>CAVZTP010000010.1:0-586752 GCA_963778345.1 uncultured Acidobacteriaceae bacterium | reverse complement strand
ATGCCGCTCCGGCTTCGATCTGATATCCCGGCTCTCCGTTGCGCATGAATACGGAGACGGTGCCGGTGGGATGATGAGAATCGCTTTGGATATACCGCGTGGACATCCCGAGGTTCCTCAGCACATCCAGGATTTGGGTGCCGTGAACATCGGCGCCAATGCGGCTAACTACGACTCCCTCCCCCTGCCCGATAATAGATGCGAGTTGGTGGGCATGTACGGCAACGTTTAAGGGCGCGCCGCCGAGCGTCTGGGTCCCATCCTCGAAGACGTCGAACAGAACCTCGCCGAGGCCAACAATTGTTACGTGCTTTCGAACTTCTGTAGTGCTACTAGGCATACGAATATACAAGGCCGACGTGACGATCTTAGGATCTATTACTCAAAAAGTTGCGCCGAAAATTCCCGTTCAGATACGCAGTGCGCGCTTAATTTACTCGATCACCTAGAACTTGTCGGGTTCTGATTGTTCCGCCGTAGACTTGTGAGACACTGCACGTGTCGGAATACGAGAATCTCGAAGGCTCTTAAAAAGAGCTAACTCACGTTCCGCTTCGTTGTTTTGCCCGGATTCGCGATAGGTCTGGGCCAAGCGGTAATGCGCGGTTTCATTATCTGGGTCTAAACGCTCCGCTTCGATGAGATGGGTCAGAGCTTCGGCCGGCTGGCCACGGTCCTTAAGCACCTTCGCGAGAGCGATGTGGGCATCCGCCAGATTGGGGTCAAGCGTCAGAGCACGTGAATAATGCTCAATGGCCAATGGCCAATTCGACTCCATCGAGTAAACCTGTCCGAGTTCGTACTCGGAGTTTGCGTCTGCTGGATTCGCAGCCAGCTCGATTTCAAATTCATGTTGTGCTTCCTGGCGAACCGATTCTGCTTGTGAACTGGCTAAGAGTACTCGCCCGAGTTCATAATGAATACCCGCGACATGGGGATCGATTTTGACGGCCTTCCTGTATTCAGCGATAGCGCCTTGTACATCGTCCTGCGATGCTGCGGCTTGTGCGAGGATTTGGTGCATCTGGGCCGAATCGGGCGCTGATCGTGAAAGTTTAGCTACCGATTGTGCCGCCAAGTCGGTGTAGATCCGATAGCTGAGGTAAAGCATTGCCGGATCGTTTGGGCTAGATTGTGCAAGCTCGCGAAGTACGTCAACTGCCCGATCAAGAGTTTTGGACTGCTGATCGAGCGCGACTAAGTCAACCGCGACTTCGGAACGGAGATCGCGATTTCGAATTCGCGGAAACGTCTTTTCAAGAAGCGATTTTGCTTCTTCATCGTGCCCGAGCTTGAGTTCGCTCAGACCGAGAAAGGCTTGTGCATCCCAGAGTGAAGAATTGAGTTTGACCGCCTCAGAAAAACACCGCTGTGCTTCGGAGAAGTTCGATTGCTTGTAAGCTATTACGCCCAAGTTGGCGTGCGCTTCTGCGGTTCTTGGATTGATACGCAAAACTTCGCGGAATTCCTTCGCTGCCTTCTCGAGTTGACCATTGCGGAGCGCGGCCTCTCCCTCTTCATAGTGCAACTGAAGTTCCTGGCGCTCGTCCGCTTGCGCCATCAGGCCAGCGCAGAGCAAAAGAGAGACAGTAAAGAACAAACTACGTTTTCGCTGTTGTCGATCTATCATTATTGCGTTCATCTTGTCCGCATTGGGAGTGTGCGAACCCAGTCCCCCACTCAAGCCGCCATTATCGTTGCCGCAAAGTCACCAAGGCGGACTTCACCTTCGGTTACGAACGCTCCCCAGGTTCCGCCCTTCAGATCGTACATGCGCGTGCTTAGAGCGACGCGATCTTGCAAGTAGACCACGGCAATGGTGTTGTCCATTATGACTTTGATGTTCATGGGGGAGCCAGCCGCGAGCTTTACTGGGCGTTCGAGACCGGTCATGAAAGGCACATCGCCGTCACGAGGCCACATGTCGAAGACAACGCGATTGCGCCAAGGCTCCAGCCGGATGTAATAGGTGTTGTTAAGCTCCGAGTCCGTGCGCAGCATAAGTCCAAAGGCTCGGGTACCTTCAGTGAATGTGATTGTCGCTTGAAGTTTGCAACAGTCAGGCAGGGTCGAAACAATCGCGCATGCAAAACCCACTGGGGCAGTGATCTTCACAGCATTGTGATTAGTTTCACATTTTCCGAAACCCGGCTGGACCGTGAGAGGGATCGAAGAGATGAACGCTCGATCGACAGTTGAAGGAATTTTCACGGAGAGGGTGCCGTCGATGTTCTGGAAAAGCTGATGCACAACAAGATTCCCGCCCCACTGCCACTGAGCGGAATCCTTGTCATTTTTCCTTGTTGGATCCCACCCAAGAAGAAATCGTTTATGGCCATCTGAAACAGTTTTTGCGGCGTACAGTGCTCTTCCGTCAAAGCTGTCATCCTCGGGCGCGAGCCATGGTCCGGTTATGTTCTGAGCCATCCGGTAGCGGGTTACGGTCCGTTCGCTAAATTCGGAAAAGACCAAGTACCACCACTCTCCGATTTTGAATAGATCAGGGCACTCGTGAGTGAAGTAAAGTCCCGGGGCCCAAAATGGCTCAACCTGTTTCCAGGTACTCAAATCTTTTGAGGTGGAAAGGGCTGTGCAACCGCGACGGCGAGGAGGCCCCTGCTTCAGTCTGGCGGCGGAAAGCATCCAGAACTCCCGGGCTTCAGGGTTCCAAAAGACAAAGGGATCGCGCCAGTCATTCATTTCATAGCGGCTCTGGGAAGCGTAGAAGGTATCCGCGGAGATTTTTGTCCAGCGAAGTAGATCATCACTCACCGCGTGCATGATCCCCTGCTCGGGCTTTCCCTCCTTCTTGAAGATATTGTTGAAGCCCGTGTAGAAGATGTGGTAGCGACCTTCGTGTTTGATAACTGATCCAGTCGCTACTGAGAGGTCCTGCTCTGTTGGCAGACCGCGATGTAACATTTCGCCCTGGTTGGTGAAGTGGACGAAATCCTCTGTGGTGACCTGGTACCACGATGTGCCTCGGCTACCATCATCAAAGCGATGCAGATAAAAGATGCGGAATCTGCCTTCGTCATAGAACGGAATGACATCTCCGACGTGACCGTCTTCAGGGCGATAGAACAAACTACTGGCCCGATCGCTAACTTGCGCGGTAACTTCAGGAGTGACCCGCGCGACTATGCCGGCTGCAGCGAGTTGCTTGATAAAAAATCGTCGTCGCAATTCCTACTTAGCTCCCGTTCTTGGCTAGTGCTTTAGCATAGGTGAGATCGCCCGATTATTCGTTGCTTGGATGGCGGGTGCCTAAGTGAACGCAACAAGGCACCCGGCTCCAGATCGCTGGCTAAAAGCGTAGATGCAAAACAAACTGCATCTGCCGCATACCCGTCTGAGTACCGAAAATCCGCCCGACGGTGGAACTGTTGATATCCGAATTTGGCAGACCGAGATTAGCGTGATTGAAAGTGTTGAAAGTTTCCCACCGAAACTCCAATCGGGTAGACTCGCGATTGAGCGGCGTCGGGAAGACAAACTCCTTGCCCAAGGCCCAATCGACGTTGAAGAGTCCTGGGCCCCTTAACGTGCCGTCTCCTGCATTGCCCCATACACAACATACCGGTGGGGTTTGAAAATGTCCTGGGTTGAACCACAAATAGCGGTTCTGAGTAGCCGGATAAAGCGGCGTTCCGAGCACGACATTAGGACGTTGCCCGAAATCCGCGTTCAAGGTACTGCCGTTGCTGTCGGTCGGAGAGAAGGCCAGTCCAGACTCAAGGGTCGTGACGCCGTCAAATTTCCAATCGCCCAGGAGTGCCTGTATAACGGCTGGGGCATGCGCGCCGTAGCGCTGTCCTCTCCCGTAGGGTACTTGGTAGGTGTGCGTCAGAGTCCATACGATAGTACGATTTAAATAAGACACGCTGTGACTAGCCCGCCGGTCATAGGGGTCGGTCCGCCCTCCCCTATTACCCACTTGATTGTCCATATCCTTCGCCCAGGTGAACCCGGAATTGAAGCTGTAACCGCTGGAGAAACGCTTTGTCGTTCGGATCTGCAGTGCATTGTATTCGGTATCGTCACAGTCGCATACAAGAAAGATATTTCCGGCAATCCCATAGCGCTGGTAGTACGGTCGACGGCTGAGAAGGTCACCGGGACCGGGGGGGGCAGCGTTGAAGTTGAAAAAATCATAGTCTATATGCGTGCCTTTACTCCCTACGTAAGCAAGGTCAAGCAGCAAATCACCGCCAAGCTTTTGCTCAATCGTGAAATTCCAAGAATCAAGACTCGGGATCGGCCGATTGTACTCCCAGGCCTTGATGTAGTCGTTAGGCGGCGGCGTTATAACACCGGAAGATGGAAATACTGGAGGAGTAGCCGCAGGCGGTCCTTGACTTAGCGGGAACAGTGACGCGTATTGATTTGGCGGACTGATGATCGTGGATTGGGCAATGGGGTATGACGAGGAAAGATGATTAAACACGGCGTCAAAGCCGTTCTCAAAGTAAGTGCGGCCCAATCCCGCCCGAATTACGGTCTTTTCTGCAACCTTATAGGCAAGCCCCACACGCGGAGCGAAATTGTCGTAGCGAGCCCGTACATTGGATGACAGTGAGTTGCCGCCGAGCCCGGCGAGGATGAGTTGGCCGGTGTCGAAATCGAAATTGACATCTCCGCCGGGGTGTGCGGCATACACCGGTGAAAAGTAGTCCCAGCGTAACCCAAAGTTCAAAGTGAGCTTAGGAGTTACTTTCCAGATATCTCCACCATAGAAGGACAGCCGGTTCACATGCTCGGAAGGAAACAAGCTGGGTATACCTTGCTGGTAGCCCCCGAGAGCACCCAGCAAAAAGGAAGCCATTCCCAGACCGGATGAGGGATTACTCGGACTTGCAGTAGTGCTCTGGTTGAAATCAAAATCGCCTCTCGTACTCTGGTTCAATGTCAACAAATCCTCGCGATTGCGGCGGAGATCAACGCCCCAACGTATCTCATGGTTGCCCGTAATCTTTGTCCAATTGTTAACGAACTGCAAGACCGTCGATCGGTCGAGCCGCGGGACCGTACCCCCATTACCCATTTGGAAGCCGCCGTACGGACCCGAGATGAAGAATCCTCCGATACCATTGGTCAGAGGGGTACCCGTGTTGATATTCGGTATGCCCACTTGGCTATCTGTCTGCAATTTTGAATCAGGCTGATAGCTATTCAAAACGAAACGGGTAATACCAATTCGAAGCTCTGATAGTAACGAGGGGCTGAACGTACGGGTGTAGTTTATAGCCGCAAGCTGACTGTCAGAAAGCGCATCGGTGGCGTAAGGTCCCGCGAGCGGTGGTCCCTCAGCGACGATACCAAAAGCAGGAGGCACAAGGATTGCCGACCACACATAAGAGTCGCGAATGAAAAACTTATCTCGGTCTGAGATATTCCAATCAAAGCGCTCGTCGAATTCGTTGTTGTGCAGCGGCGATTTGCCGTTCGCGAGATAATTCGTATCAGTGTTCTGATTCAGGTTGGCAGTAGGTAGCAAGTTGAGAAGATTTTGAGCGACCGGGCTAATCCGCTTAGCGGGAATAATATTGCCTGGGAACTGGGTTCGGCCGGTTCCGTCTGGATTGCCTGTAGCCGGATCAAAGATGGGGTCTGTTGCGGCTATGGAACTGAAATTCCCGCTCCGAAAAGCGTTGTTCGGTACTGTTAGTAGCAGATTACCTCCACTCAGTCTTCGATCGAGCCGGTAGTCTCCGAACAAGAACATCTTGTTCTTGATGATTGGACCGCCAAGGCTGACCCCGCCGACGTTATCGTTGGAGTATGCTGGCCCGGTACCGAGTCCCTTTGGACCCGTTCCGGGCACTTTTTCCGTAAATGGATTTGCGGCAAAGAATGCGCTATTTTCGTTGAACCAATACGCGTCACCATGAATCTCGTTCGTGCCCGATTTGGTAACGAATTGAGCAACCATGCCGCCGACCGAGCTATATTCGGGGTCAAAATTGTCAGTGGTTATTTTCAGTTCCTGGATGGAGTTTTCCGGAGGAACAACAAACTGGATACCGCTCCAGCCAAACTGAAGGTCGTCAATTCCATCCACCTGGAAATTGTTTGCCATCCAGAGTTGACCGTTGGTAGAGGTCATCTCCCCCTCTGACGGCATCTCTACATTGCCAATTTGAAAACTATAAGGCACCACCCCGGGGACGTCCAGGTAAAGTTGTGTCACGTTGTGATTTGGCGTGGGAAGGTTATCGATTTCATGCGCAGTGATGGTCGTGCTGACATCTGTTTTCTCGGTTTCCAGCTCTGCCAGCCCTGATGTCACCGTGACCTCTTGGCTAGCTGCACCCACGACCATTTTGGGATCGACGCGCACTGTCGAGTCGACTTGCAGCACGACATGCTCCTGCGCAAAGCCCTGAAATCCATTCGCTTCCACCCGCACCGTGTATTCGCCCGGATCTAGGTGAGTGACATTGTAGCCTCCCGAAGCACCTGTAGTGGCGTTAGTCTTGACACCTGTCCTTTCGTTCTCAATAGTCACATTGGCGTTCGGAATCGCGGCTCCGGATGGGTCAGTGACGATCCCAGAAATAGCGCCAGATGTGGCTTGGCTCCACGCGCATGGGTGCAGGATCGCGAGTGTAACGCCGAGCAGCACTAAAGCGCTCTTGAAACTCATTAACGACTTGGTCATCTCTCCCCCTGGAAAGGTGTAATAGCTCAGATGTTAGTCGAACTATTGTTTGAAGCGTTATTCAAAATTGGATAATCCGGGGAGGAATTTTGAGAATTCTCCTGGGCCGGCACCCGCACAAGTTCTAGCAGGGAGGGATTTACTCGCAATCGATCGACACAATCGACTAAACCTCGCTCTTTGAACCTATGCAGGAGGAAGCTGATTCTTGGTTGCGTTGTGCCAACCATAGCGGCCAGTGTGTGCTGATCGATTCGCGGGCTTACTGGGACCGAGTGGCCGCCCTGCCCAAATTCAGCAAACAAAAGCAGTGTTCGCGCCAGGCGCATCTCACAAGGATTGCAAAGCTGGTCCGCAAGGTCCTCTTCCAGCCGAATCTTGCGGGCAAGTAGTCGGGCCAGGAAAAACTCTATGAATTGCGGTTGCTTTCTCAATGCCAATAACATCTCGGCCTTCGCGATTTTCTTGGCGACAGACCTGGTCAGAGCGGTAGCACTTACATCCCTTTCACGACGGTCTGCGAGGCAGGATTCGCCAAAGAATGCTCCTGGGCCGAGGATTCCAACCACCGCTTCTTTGCCGTCGCCGAAAAGCACCGTTAATTTGACATGGCCGTTCTCAAGATAGAAGACCAAGTCCGCCGGGTCGCCTTGTAAATAGAAGATTTCGTTCCGGTCGCGTTCAACGGTGATCGTCGGAAAGTCGAATTTTGGTGCTACAGGCTTGCCTTCGAAGGGGCGGTTTATCATGCGGTGGTACCTCAGGTACTTAATACCATGCTGTACAGACACAGCTAATAAAATCCGCCGTAAGCATCCTAGGGTGCTTATGGCCAATTTAGACCGCTACCCGTGATGCCCCGGCGAAAGCTTAAATTTACAGGGGTTCCGTGGCCGAAGCTGTATAGACAAGAAAATTACTTGACAGCTTGACAGATTACCGTTGAAACTGGAAATGTTGTTGTGGTCATACTGAAGCTTGCCGAAGTTGTCTAGGCTACAGCACGGCTGAAGTGGCAAACACGAAAGAGCTTTTATGGGCAGAATTGATCGGGACGCGTTGCCGGAGCGTCCTAACAAATACAAAGCAATCTTTTCAACTCTTCGTGAAGCGATTGGAACCGGCAAGTACAGGCCCGGGCAGCGAATTCCTAGCGAAACCCAGCTTAGTCGTTCGTTCGGCGCGTCGCGCCTGACAGTTGGCCGCGCGCTCAATGAGCTCGAGGCGGCTGGCTTCATTGAGCGGAGGCCGGGGTCCGGCAGCTACGTCAGCAAAGTTTCGAAAGCCAGTGGAAGAACATTCGGTCTGTTGATCCCCGAACTGGGCCAAACGGACATTTTCGAACCGATCTGCCAGGGAATGGCGAGAGCAAGCCGAGCAACTCAGGACGAGCTACTCTGGGGAGCCGCAACGCGTGACGTGGAGTCTCACGAACAACAGGCTCTGCAACTCTGTGAGTACTACATCTCTAAAGATGTGTCGGGCGTGTTCTTCGCACCGCTCGAATACACGCCTGGCAGGAGCCAAGTTAATACGCGAATTGTTGAGGAATTACAAAAAGCAAATATTCCAGTCGTGCTGCTTGACCGTGATGTCTTTCCTTATCCCGGGAGAAGCCACTGTGACTTAGTGGGCATCGACAATCGGCGGGCTGGATGCGTTGTCACTGAGCATCTCATCAGGCACGGATGTAAACAGATTGTGTTTCTCAGTTGGCCGAACTCGGCGCCCACGGTTGATGAACGGGCGATGGGCTATGGCGACGCTATTCGTAAAGCAGGGCTGCCTGAAACAGTCGAGATTTCAGATCCGGAGTCGCAGGATTCGATCGGCAAGCTGGTTGACCGTCACAAGCCCGATGGCTTCGTTTGCGCAAACGACCGAACGGCAGGCCAGCTCATGGTTCGGCTGAATCAACTCGGTATCGAGATTCCATCCGGCGTTAAGGTGGTCGGCATCGATGACACTAAGTACGCGAGTTTTCTGCATGTGCCCCTAACCACGCTTCGGCAACCTTGCCACGACATCGGAGCTGCAGCATTCTGGACGATGATTGAGCGAATTGAACATCCAAACCTGCCTGCGCGAGATATTCTGCTGAACTGCCAGCTCATTGTACGGCGCTCGTGTGGTGGGACGGAGCTGCAACGCGTAAACGGTCGGACAGCAAAATAGATTACCGGCCGAACTCGATCCCGTCCCCACGTTTCCAGGTCACGCGTTCCGGAATCGAGTCCGCGGTTGTGATGAAGGCACAATAATCAGCCTTCAAACAAGTGTGTGCCGGTGCCCAGCGGAAAGTGGGAACGCCGAAGAAATTGCTGCGCGTCACCATGAGCCGTCGCGATTCAACGAACGGCGAAACACCGAATTCCATGCCGCAAGCCAGCCCTTGTCCGTTCCATGGCGCCTGACTTCGGAGATGGTTCTCCTCCCAGCGCGCCAACCACGGAAAATCCTCTCGCTTCCAGACGTAACCAAACAATACGTGGCTGGACGGCGACCAGGCGAGAAACCATGCATGCTCCTGTCGTGGATTCATTAAATGCGCCGTGAAGCCGCCCGATACTTTCTCGGCCGTAAACACCCGAAGATCGGTTGTTGCTCCATCCCTCGTTGGACAAAGTGGCCATTCAAACTCCGCATCCGGCAGTTGGCGGCCCTTGCCGTCATTGAATTCGGAACTGATGACTTTAGATCGGGTTGCCGAAGCGCGGAATTCAGTCGAGCCATTTTGGAGGAATGGCGGGCCAAGCGTCACATGTTCTGTCCATCCAATTGGCCGGTCGCTGGGAGAGAGATTTTCCACTGATTCCGAAAAGCGAACTGTCTTGCCATCGGAGCCCAACCTTACCCGTCGTTCGAATCGCAACTGTGCCTTGCTGCCGGTGGTTACCAACGTTAACTCATTGGAGCTCGCTGCGACCTCATATGGGGCAATCGGCGCTTCGCCGTGTACGGGCATTCCTGCCGCCGCTTCTTCTGAACTCGGTGCACCGAAAGTATCGAGGCAGATGTTGTGGCCCAGAATTCCCGAGAGCAATTGGGCCTCGCTGTGCGTGCCGTATTCCGGATGTTTGACAGGGTCGTACGTAGAAGGCTCAATCGATGGCCAGGGTGGCGTCCAAAGTGGATTCACCCCGGTGGGCTTATGGAGAATTTCCGCCACATGCCCTCCCTCCACGGTGAGAGTCACTCGAATAAGATCGTTTTCAAGCTGAACAGCCCGTCTGTTGAGATACGTAAGCTCTCTCATTTGGACACGGGAGTCACATGCACGGCGTGCATATCATCATCGCACCATATCCAAACCCTGCGCTTCGAAACTTGCGAGCGGGACTCGCATGATTATGAGTAACGCCGATTCGGGAATTTAACACCTTCGCCCAAACAGTTCGGAACTACATTGCTCACACCGAGAAAGGTTCCGCTGCTACATCAAAAGTTGTCAAGGTCATAAACGGCGTTACAGAAAGCCTCAAGGCGCAAGCAAGTCCCAGGCGAGGTTCTGGCCGAAGCGGATCGATTGGAGTGCCTCTCTTGTTCGCCGGATATGATCCGTATTTCGAAGGTGACGAGCCACCAGGGCTGTGACTGAAGTCGGCTGCGGGCCCGGGTCCGCGCGGGAGCCGACCGAGATCAGACATTGCATTCAAATTCCTACTGCGCTGGAATTACTGCGTCGCGATAACGGCCCAATGGACCAATTAACCCGCATTCACATTCGCTCGCATATCGGTTACGGAATTTTTGGTGTCGCTCCTGCGATATCCGCTCGCGCGACACTCGTGTTGTTACTCGTCAGTAGCATGCGATCAGTGTCGGCCGCGTTTACAACGTCTGCGAAGGCATCGTCCCAACGCTTCGCAGCAGCGAGTTCATCGGATTCGAGGGCATGGGAATATAGCCTCAGGGTAATACTGGGATTCGCGTGACCGAGGCGCTTTGAGACGGTAGGGATCGGCACGCCTTGGCTGAGCAGTTGACTGGCGTGGCCGTGTCGAAGCGAGTGCAGTCCGATACCTGGCAAGCCAGCCTTCGTCATGATTTCCGCAACTCGTGAGCTTATCTGGTCAGGCTTATAGTAGGCCCCATCGGGACTGCAAAACACTAGACCAAGATCGCTGCGGGTTTGCTCGATCGGATTTTCCTTTCGTTGATTTCGTTGGTGCTCCAAAAGAACATCAAGCGCGACGGAAGGCAGTAGGAAACGTCTCACCTTCCCCGATTTGGTGGTCTTAATGCGAAGTCCGTTTTTCGTTTGCTCGAGACTCTTGGAAACGGTGATTCTTCCCGTCTGAAAATCTAAATCCCGCCATTCAAGCGCCAGAAGTTCGCCACGCCGGCATCCGGTCGACGCAGCCGTCACGAACAGCGGAAACAGGCTTGTCCCGCTGACTGCGCCAAGAAGCTGACTCAGACTTTGTTTGTCCAACGCTCGGACCTCTTTCTTTTCAGCTTTGGGCAAAACGACTCGATCCATCGGATTGGCCGGCAGAATGCCCCATCTCACAGCTGATTCGAGGCAATCGTGGATCAGGAAGGCGATGTGGCGGACGGTTCTTGCGGATAATGGCCGACCATTTGGATAGGTTTCTCCTTTCCGTCCGCCAAAGTCGAGCAGAGTGTTTAGCATGCTCTGGATTGCCAAGGGCGCGAGGCTCTGCAGGTCAGTTTCGCCGAGATACTTGGTGGCGTGTTGGCCCAGTTGTCCATAGCGTTCCAAGGTTTTCGGCGTACATCGATGTTTTGCGTGTTCCTCAAGCCATTGGTTAAGGAAAGCGCTGAAACTTAAGCGGCTCGCATTGTTAGTGCCCGCTCGGTGCTTCTCGATGGCTTTGCGGAGCGCATCAGCTGCCTCCTTTCTGGTTTCGAACCCACTCTTCGTGATCTGGATCCTCTTCCCCGTCGGCGTGCGGCCAACAAAGAACGAGTAACCCCAAGCAGGTTTTCCGTCCTGCCGGATCCGTTTTGTGATCGTGCCAGTCATATTGGCTACCTCCTGAAACAGTCAGGACGAAGGTGGCCAGTCGCTGGCTAACATCTGACGAACATCCGCAAGTTTCGTCCTCAGTCCGACCATTTCGAAGCGAGAGGAAGCCTACAAATTCAACCGATTAGCTGTGCAGTGTGGGATTCGAGAGTACCTAGCGGGTTCGACTCCCGCGCGGCCGCGGGACGGCTCCGCTGTTGAGCTTGCGCGAAGAAGTTGGCAAGCCAAGGGATGAGAGCAGGGACTCTTTTCTTAAAGGTCCTAATCGTGAGCGCGGAGCGTGAAGTCTGCACAGCTTCTGAATTCCGAACGCCATGTTTGAAGACGGCTACACGATGACTGCGGCGATGCGCCTAACTCGAAAGCGGCAAAACACATTTCGATCCGCGCGTGACCTGTCCTGATCACCACACCCGCCGATGACGTCTCCGGCCTGCGGTTGGATGAGGAAGGTCAGGCGACATCTTCGGCTACTAGCCGATGGGCGAGGAATGCGAAATGAGGTGAGCGGATGACGAGAAAACAGCGGCTTTCTCTTGGAGCGCGGATTTTATCGAGCATCGATGCGCGCCGGAAGCGTACGAGAGATAGCAAGGCGTTTCTAGCTGTAGAACAGGCGATCGTCGATCGTGAGTTGGCGGAGTTGGGTATCAATGGATCGCCTGATCAAGAGAGCGCGTTAAAGATATCGGTTTCAGACGAAGTTCTGAGGTGGGTCGACGACGGTCGGAACATCGCGAGACGAGAACACTGAGAGGTTCGTGATGGCAGCGGCGTTGACTATTTCATCCGGAAAGACAACCGGGAGCCAAGGAAAGCGGAACTACGAATTCACGCTGGCGATGGATGATCTGGTCCGGGCCGCGTATCATCAGTACCGCGCATTCAGCAACCGCAAAGCGATCGCAAATTGTGCGCGTCAACTTGGGATCCCTAGGTGGATCGTAAACCGGCGCGGACGGGATTTGGGTCTAGCGCAGACCAAAGAAGCATTGTGGTCCGATTCGGAGATCGCGGTTCTTGAACGCTGGGGTCACCTGACCGACGCGGTCATTCAGCGAAAACTGAAAGCGGCTGGATACTCGCGATCTATGACCGCAATCCATTTGAAGCTCAAACGGCTGCGTATCAAGCAGAATCTGGACGGTTACTCGGCGTGGTCCCTGGCGGAAGCGTTGGGCGTGGATTCACACAAAGTGAGCTTGTGGATCCGTCGAGGAATGCTGCACGCAACACGGCGGGGCACGGAGCGAACAGAGGCGCAAGGCGGCGACAGCTATTGGATCACGCATAAGGCCGTCCGCGATTTCGTGTTGCGGTGCCCGGATGAGATCGATCTCGCAAAGGTCGAAAAAATGTGGTTTCTCGATTTAGTAACGGCGGGACGCATCGGTGTGCGGTAGCAGGACAAATCCTGCTTAGCTATTTCGGCAGGAGCAAGAAGTGGAGCGGATGGAGCGAAAACGATGGAGTATGTCGAGCTAAGCGGCAAATCGGAGGGCAAAGGACGAAATGGCTATTTTCGGCTTCATGGCGCCGAACTGATGAGAATTCCGTCCGACCCGGACGGCCAGGTGCTGCACTTTGATTTTTACCCGAAGCGGCGCGTTAAGAGCATTGGCCCAGCGCGCCTTTTGCTGACGGTCGAGGATGCGGTAAAGCTGGGGCAATTTCTCACCGAGGCGGTGGGACGCGAGCGCCTGTCGGCCAAGATTGAAGAGGGCGAACTCGTCTGCGAGTGCGGCTATCGCGGTGCACCGCGCCTCGAGGAATCGGGCTACCAGGTTTCGCATGAATTAGTTGAGATCGCCGGTAATACGATCACGGCGCGCGGCTGGGATGGTTCCAGCTCGGGCGCGTCGGAAGACGGAAATGCGTACTGGCTGATGTGTGTCGACTGCGCGAAACTGCATGCCCTGCCGCCAGAACTGCAGATCCTTTGGGTGTAACGCGTCAGCGTAGCGAACCTTCGTTTGGCGGGAAGACGAATAATGCGCTGCGCTTGAACGCATCTCAGATGGTCGTGGGCCAAGAAGAAATCAAAGATCAGGCAACAGGAGAACAGGATGGCAGAACGAAGTGTGAATAAAGCAATCCTCATTGGTAGAGCCGGGAGTAACGCAGAGACCAGATTTACGCCAAACGGCACGCCCGTTTCGCGAGTGTCGCTGGCGATGAACCGGCAGTGGACGGATTCCGACAAACAGGTGCATGAAGAGACCGATTGGATTTCGGTCGTTCTCTGGAACAAGGAACGATTGGCCGAGTACTTGATCAAGGGTTCCAAAATCTACGTGGAGGGCAGGCTGCAAACACGATCTTACGAGGACAAGGAAGGCGTGAAGCGCTATGTCACCGAGGTGATTGCCCAGAACGTTGTCCTCCTTGGCGCGAATGGAAACGGCAATGGAGGCGAGCATCCGAAACCGGGGAAGCCTGCAGGCATGCGGCAGAGTGCAGCCCCCAAACAGAGAGAAGAGACACCGGAGGATTGGGACGTTCCGTTTTGATGTACTCACGCCAGTAGGCATGAGCCGACAGCCCTCGTATTGCGGACACCGTGAGGAAGTCCATATGTCGAGACTGGGCTAAAAACAGCTAAACGATGCAACGGATCTCGAACCTGTCCGAAGATTTCCATACACGCCCAACGTGCCAATGCCTCGCCAGCTACGGGCTGCCATTTTGGTTCTTAGTGCTGAACGCAATTACGAATCGCGCGAAACCACTGGCCCAATCGCGGTATGTAGAGTTTGCGTTTGACCCGCTCTGTTCGAGCCGTCGTTAGCAGTGCGCGGACTATTTCTGACGCCGGCACCCGGGTGGCAACGGCGTCCACTGCAGCGTAGCGCACCATGCGATCGCGCTCAATGACAAAGACGGTGGGCTTGGCTATGCCGCCCCTCTCGCGCGGGTTATAGATGTCCCATTCCTGAACGATGCGCCGCTCCGTATCGCACAAAATTGGAAACGGCAAATCCAGCGCACGCCGCAACGTCTCCGATTTCTCGAGTGCATCCACCGAGACTGCCACTATGCTCGCACCGGCCGCGCGGATTTTGTGGTGATGCTCGCGGTAGTCCGCCAACTGGCGGAGGCAGAAGGGTCACCAATGGCCGCGATAGAAGAGCAGTACCATCGGGCCTTCTGAAACGAACTCCGATAACCGCCGCACTACTCCTGTTGAGTCTGTCAATTCGAATTCCGGTGCCACTCCTCCAGCTGTAGGAAGTTTTCCCATGGCCCCCAGTGTACGCGCCGACGTGTTCGAGTTTTCATTCCGACTGCGTGCACTTAGAATCGCGAACGTAGCGCCACCTTCCAAGCGTGTTGGGGGTCCTGCCGTCAATTAGGGCAGCTTTTGCCTGTCACTCACTTTGTCGGAAGTTCTCGGCGCCGAATGCCGATTCTAATAGGCCGGCCGCGGATTGCAGAATGGCCAATCGAAATCCGGGCGGTTATTGGGTGGTTTGCGCGTAGTCCGGCGGCTCGCCAATTTTCATACGGACCTCTTTCCACCATTCGGCCCTGTTTTTGCCGTGCACCACACGCCCCAGGAAACCAAGCAACTCAGCGGCGTTGTTACGGTTAAGCCGAATGTCCTTGCGAGTGGTCTTGGCATATTGCCATACCCAGGCCATCACGTCTGCAGGTTTGGTAAACACATACGTTGCGTGACCGGCTTCGGGCACCTCCACAACTACCGATTTTTCGAGATCGAAGATGTATTCCTCACGGAACAGGAACATTGCGCGGGCGCGCCTGCTGAGTTGCTCGTGATAATAAGAATCGTAATCGGGCCGCCAGGTGATCTGTGCCACATCGAAGTCCCCCGGCAAACCCAGATTCGAGCAGAGGCGGCTCAATTCGCGTCGTTCGGTGGGAATCTGTTCGACATGCGCGCGGAGCTGATCGATTTGCTTCCAGTATTGCCCGAAGCGCGTATGCGTGCGGCGCGCTTTCAGGATGTCCGCTTCGAGTTCTGTGGGCATTTCGAGCTCGGTCCGGCTCGGCAGCGCAGTATTCCATTCGATGAGTTTCCAATCGCCATGGCGTTTGCGGTACCGGCCTGTGCGAACGAAATCGGCAGAGATCTGCACCTTCGCACTAATCAGGTGACGCCACTGGCTCCAGGTTGGGTCCCAGCGGAGTGGCAGCAATTGATGATCGATGAGGACCTCCAGTTTCCGGTTGTGGTCCCGCAGAATTGCGTAATCGTCGAAATAATCGAGTTTGCGGAGAGGCACCAGGAGAGTGCGGCGCCGCCGTTCCGGCAAAAAGGCCAGAATCCGATTCACAAAGAACACGCCGCTTTCGTGGCCGCGCTCTCCCTGCACAAGCAGCGACCCAAAACCGGAATACGGAAAAGGAACCGGGATTTGTGGATCTTTGCGCAGTTCGTTATAGAGCGCGCGCAGATCGGGATCAGCCAGCATGTTGTAGGCACGCTCAATCGTCGCCAGTTCGGCTTTGGAGGCATTCTGCTTCAGTAGCTCCATGCGCCGGATCCGATAGCCGAGGCGCAGTTCCTTGAAGGGCACGTCTGGCGGAAGATGGAGCAGGTAATAGAAACTCGGCTGGCTTTGCCACGAAGCTCTGCGATTCGCGGCAAAGAAGTAGTCGCGAATCACCGGGCACGGAATGTGGATGGTATGGATGCCGAGTTGACCGGCGAGGACCTCTACCCGCACGAAGAGCTCATCCCGCTTGTCCGGCTTCGGCAGTGCGGCATAGCCGATCTTGGCCTGATACACGTCGGCGCGCCGTTGGGAAAGCTTTGAGATATAGATCTCCGCGTCTGCGGTGGACGGATCGACTGAGCCAGGCAGAAGGATTTCATCCCCAAGCCTCAGGTGCGAACCGACGAGGCGCGACAGCATAAACTCGCGGCCATCAGCGAGCGCGCAAAAGATTTTCGGCTCTTCCAGGCGAATTTCGATGACGCGAGGCGGCAGCGCGACGGCGTTCGCGTCTGCGCGCGCCGAAGCGGCCGATTCCAGCGCTGAATCCATAGCAGCCCGAGCATAACCCGGATTCAAAAAGCGCGCAAACAAGTGGACACGAAGAGGGCAATCGGAGGTATAAGCGCATGGCAGAGAAGCAATTAGCGGACGCTTTCATGCCTTCTGCCGAAGATCGGTATGAGTGGCAATCTTTCTTGGGCTTACTGCCGGTGCTGGACCTGAGTAGCGTAGATCCAGTTTCCTATCAGCGGTGTCTGGCAGGAGTGTGGCGGTTACGAGGGGAAGAAACGGTCAGCCGCCGGGATTTACAGCAAGCAAGTGGATTGGAATTCCAGGAGCAGTTCGAGTTATTTCTCGCACAGCTTATCCGCGAGCACCTGCTGGAGCCGATCGTATCGATTCCTTTCCGGTTCCGGATTCGCGCGAAGCACTGGACGAATCCGGAGTCGGCGTACGGAGATGATGATCGCCGAGTTCTCATCGCAATCACTCTTCAAGAACAAGCTGAGCGCTTCCGGATTCTCGAAGAACTGCAAGGACATCTCGCGAGTGCCTGCTTGCCGGAGAAGGGAGCGCAACAACTCCGCAAAGAGCGGGACGAGTTACACCGAATCTACCACGGGACCTGGCTGGAGCTTGGAAATGCAATCGGCAACGAGGCGACCCAGGCGATCCGACAGGAGGTCGAACGGCGAAACCAAGGGGCCGCGCAGCAACTCGAGTTATCGCTCGAAGAATAGAGGGACTTCGATTAGGAAGGAGAATGGCGATGGAACCAGTAAACGGTATCGAGCAAGCCGCTCAGACGACGGCGACCTTACCTCCCGCTGCGGAGAATTCGAACGATCCACTTCCGCTTCCGCCCGAGGTGATCGCTAAATTAGGAGAGCCACTTCCTGTGGAGGCGGTATCTCCGAACCCGCAAAAGCCTGGACTGTCGGTGATCAAGGTCATCTATGTAGTCGAGCGGCTCAATGAAGTCTTCGGCCTAAACGGCTGGCGGGTAATCAACGAGGTGGTTGAGAACGGGCGCATGGTGGTGGTCAAGGCAGCGCTGAAGATCCCCCAATACAACATTCACATCGAGCAGTATGGCGGGAATGACAATCCGGACCGGGGGGATGCCTACAAGGGTGCGTGTACGGACGCATTGTCGAAATGTGCCAGTTATTTGGGCGTTGGAATGGATGTCTACAAAGGACTGCACAACGATCATCCAAAGAACGGCTCGAATCCGTCTCCGAATGGCTTGGAAGGGACTGCGGCGCCTGCGTCACCACCCTCGGATTCATCGGCCTCAGCGGTTCGATCGGCGCGAAATGGAGCGCCGACGGGACTGACAAGCCAAAACATGGCCGCTCGCTTCCACAGCATGCGGAGTGTCCTGGGAGCGCGCGACTATGGCGAGATTCTCGGGCGGGATGGCTACGGGGAAATCACCGATATTGCGAGCCTGGAGAAGGCGCGTGAGGTCTATCGAGTGCTGCTGGATGCATTTCGACGGCGCTTCGCACGGGCGCAACAAGCGCTAGGCAACGAAGAGTACATGAGAATTCTGCACGAGCTGCGGCTAAAGCCGAGCGGCAGGCTGAGCCCGGAGCAGGCGGTCCGGGTGTTCAACCACATGGAGGAAACACTCAATGCCAGACACTAACGGCACTGAGAATCTAGCAACAGCTACCAAAGTAGGCAGCGCGCTCGAAATCGCCAAAGAGCTCACGCTATTTCAGCTTGAGCAAAGTCTTGTATTGCTTGCCGACTCGGCCGAAGAAGAAGGGATTACCCCGGAACTCGAACAGGCGCTGATTCGATACATCGAAGGAGCAGTCGAGAAACGTGACCGCGTAGCCGAGTTCATCCGGTTCTGCAAAGGCATGGAGAAGCTGGCCAAAGCGGAAGTGAAGCGTCTTCGGGCCCGGCAACTGCACTTCAAAGTGATGGCCGCGAGGGTGAGCACGATGGCGCTTTTTGTGCTGGATTACCTCCAGGTGACAAAACTCGAAGGTAAAACGCACACGTTAAAGAAGCGGAAGTGCCCACCCTCGGTGAAGATCCTTGAAAGGGATAAGATTCCTGTTGAGTACAGGCACATTACAGTTACGCTGCCGCTGCCCGAATGGCAGGCGCTCCTCGCGAGAGTTCCCGAGGATCTTCAGCAGGCAGTCGTGTCCAGCATTCGAAGGCAAGAGGTATCGCTCGATCTGGAAGCGATCAAGCAAGCACTGAATCTCGAGAGAAAGGTCGATGGAGCCGATCTGCTGGTGAACAAATTCACGCTGCAGGTGAGTTGACATTTCAGTGCTGTCCGCACTGTCCAAGAGGGTTGAAAAGTCTATGAGCGGGTTGCGTTCGTCTACATATTTGCTTAGTGGACATAGTAAACTGAGGAAGAGAGCCATGAGATCCAAGCATCGTACCGCAGGATTACGAAAGAGTCCTCGGGGCAGATCTGCCGGCCACCGTGCCGATGACAGCCGGAATGCCCTTGCGCAGACGTTCCTCAAGCGATCAGTGGGAATGCTGGAACGCGTGAGTTCCGCCGCGTCGCCTGATGCCTTAAAAGCGGCATTAGCGTCTCCAACCGATGTCGGTGGCGTTGCCTCGTTGTTGTCGGATATGGCGCCGCTGGGTCTTGATCTTTCGTCTGTGGATCCGTTCGCCGAGGCAATGGCACGTGGAACAGCAGTGAAACAGGAACTCTTAAAGAGCGCGGGAGGGGGTCTGACATCCACGCAGGTCGCCGGGGCCTTGGGGATTACACGCCAGGCGGTGGATAAACGGCGGAGCCGTCGCGCGCTGCTCGCTGTTCCGACCGGTTCCGGCGAGTACCTGTACCCCGCTTGCCAGTTCACGCCGGAGGGCGTGATTCCGAGTTTTGAGGCGTTGCTTCAGGCATTCCAGATTAAGAATCCCTGGACGCAACTCTCCGTGCTGCTAGCTCCGGTCCCGCGTGCTGGTGGCAAAACAATCCTTGAAATGTTGAGAGCTGGAAAGGTCGATAAAGCGATTGCCCTCGTGGCATCATTCGGAGAACAGGCCGCATAACGAGCAGCGATGCAGCCGGCGCTTGATCTACCAAGACGGCTCCCTTCGACCCGAATCCAAGCTGGAACGCGCTGGATGCGCATTCACGCGCGAGGCAAAAACCCGCTGTGGTTCGGCCCTGCACCGGGCAGCCCGCCGATTCACCGCTTCGACGATCCGATGAGGGAGTTTCGGGTCTGTTATTTCGGAACGACAATTGACGTGTGTTTCGCGGAGACGTTTCTCCGCAATCCTCCCGTTCGAATCCTGGCGCTGGAGGATCTCGCCACTCGATTGGTCGCAACGGTGGAAGCGAAGCGTGAGTTGCGACTTGTGACGCTTCATGGGCCGGGTCTTGCGCGCCTGGGAACAACCGCTAAACCCGCGAGTGGCGACGATTACAAGCTTTCCCAATCCTGGTCGCGCGCTCTTTGGGAGCACGCGGATGAGCCGGATGGGATTGCCTATCGCCCTCGCCACGACGACTCAGCCCTATGTGTGGCCATTTACGATCGCGCGAGAGACGATCTTGCAGTGGTTCGTGAAGATTCTTTGACAGAAGATCCCCAGCTGCTGGCGCGCCTGCTGAAGAGATACGATTTGGCTCTGACGCGGTAGCGCGCCCATCCTTCTTCGCATTCAGTACCACTCACACACATTCGCCCAATTCGCGTAGTGAGCAATCGAATGAACGCTTCACGATTTCGGACACAGCAGCTCGTGACGGTACAGAAAGGGCCACGGCACAAGGCTCAACTGCACTGGAACAGAACTCTGGATGGATCGAATGCGCACCCTCGCAAGGGTACAGCAGTACAGCGGAAAGAAGCAAATGAGGAGCAGTTGAGAATCATGAAGATTTACAAGAGCAACCTGCAAGGACTGCTCGAAGAGCTGAAAGGTCCGGTATATGTAACCGCAACGCAGCAGCAGTCGCAAGCAAACATTGGGGCGCAGGATACCCTTCCGTGTGCCGTTTTCGGAGTGTCCGCCGCAGGCTTTAACGCTGAGGGGCGTGTGATCGAGCTTCAACTGCGGCAACCCTCTGTGATCGCTCTTTTCGATGAGGAAGTCAGGCAGGCAGCAGCAGCGAATTCGCGCGCATTGGCTGATTTGAAGGCACGCTTGATCGGCCTTGGATTCGAAGTGCGAGACGGCGCGATCTCCTCGGAACCCATCATCGGCAGCCTGGAGTAATGGCAGAATGGAGCAGGCGTTTATGGCTCTTGAGTCATCAACCTTCAAACGAAAACTGGAAGCGAGTATTGCCATGAAAAGAATCTTTGTTGCCGATATTTCGGCCTTTACGGGAAGCTTTACCGAACAATTTCAGGTTGGCGAGGTAGAGCGGCGCCTCAAGAAAGATGGCCAAGCCTATTTGACGTTGGTTCTGAAGGATAGGAGCGGTTCGATTTCTGGCAAGCTCTGGGAAGTCCCAGCGGGCTTCAGCGTTACCGACGGCGATTTTGTGAAGGTCGAAGCCGAGATCGGGACCTATCGTGATGAACTCCAACTGAATATCCGGCGCATTCGCAAGCTTGCGCGTGAGGAAATCGAGTTGGGGGATTTCCTCCCCGCGAGCAGACGCGATCGCAATGAAATGCTGGACGACTTGCACGCCGCCGTGGGCACGATCGGCAATGGTCATCCCGGCTTGAGGGACGCCCTGTTACGGCTGATCGACGATTTGGCGCCGGCACTGGCAAACGCGCCGGCAGCGAAATCCAATCATCATGCCTATCTTGGCGGATTGCTCGAGCACGTGCTTTCACTCATTGGACTCGCAGAGCGAGTTTGCGGTCATTACCCTGAACTAGATCGCGATGTTCTGGTCGCGGGAGCCGTCTTGCATGACATCGGAAAGGTCGCGGAGCTATCTTATGACGCCGCACTCTCCTATTCGCGTCGAGGCACTCTCGTCGGCCACTGCGTTCTAGGCGTGGAGATCTTAAGCCGATACAGTGAAGCTCTCGATGATGCGATACGGGACCATCTGGAACACATTATTGTGAGCCACCATGGGCAGACGGAATGGGGAGCCGTCAAAATCCCCATGACAAGAGAAGCCCGGCTGTTTCATCTGTTGGACATGATAGATGCCCAAATGGCAATGATGAATGCGGCGTTCGATCTTGCGACCGAGGGAAATGGGTTCACCAGTTTCGTTCCTGCGCTTCGAACGGCGCTGTGGAATGGGCATTCCTAGTGGTCTTCGCGCGAAGTGCGTGAGCGCCAACGTTTAGACGGAGTTAGCTATGATCTGCGATTTTTGTACGGCACCGAACCCCAGTTGGCGCTTCGAAGCGAAGCCATTTCTGATCGACTACGGCGAACTACTCGGACACAGCGATGGCACCTGGGCGGCTTGCGACGAATGCTGCCGGCTAATTCTTGCGGGAAATCGAGCAGGTTTGGTGGAACGAGCTATGCAGGTCGCGCCGGCATTGCCCGGGTGTCCTCTGGAATCGGAGCGTCAAATGCGGTTGTGGGCACAGAGCTTGTTCTTCAAGAATCGGACAGATGCGGCTCGACGCTTGATTGCTACCGGCGTTGGCTATTAAACCTTCGGTCTGTAAAGCTAGTGAACGGCGGCGGGACTCCCTCCAACACTCAGCGATACCGAGTGGCTTCCCGTTTTGCTATTCGGAAGCAATCCAGATGCGGCCGGGGTGGATTGGGTAAGGCAAGGGCATTTCCCGCTACTGATCCTGCATAAGATCTTATCGATCTCTTGGCGAGCTAAGGGAATCGATCGTGATGTATGCCGATTTCACAAAAAATCTATTTGGGTTGACCGGCTGCTGCCAGTTGCGTGTCGCATCGAGAAGTGACACAACTTTGACTCGACCTCGACCGCGTTAGCCTCTAACTTATGGCCGTCGTGTCGCACGAATTACGGTTTCTGGAGAGCGTCGACAACCTGAAATCGCGCGTCAAGTTGCGCTTCGGGCGGGAGCCGTCGACGACGATCGCGCGAGAGATAATCGCGTGCTTGTTGCAAGGACGCCTGTTCTATGAGGCTGCTGAAGCCTCCCCATTGGAGATTCGGCCGCTGCAATTGTTCTATGGGACGATCGGGTTCGCTAAAGCCCTGATCGTGGCATCCCGCTGCAAATCGCTTTCGACCTTGTGCCGTGGTCACGGTCTCAAAGATGTGTCCGGCGAAGGGTGCCGTATAGCCGATCTGCGGGGTCGCGATAACGGCGGGCGGAACATTTCAGGAGTTCAATAATGTAGTGGCTGACTGGACGCGGTTCTGCTACTTTGATGAATCTCGCCCATGCTCCGTCCGCACACCCGCTGCGATGGCCGATAAGATATGCGGATTCAGGCTGAGCTTGCGGGATCTGTTGAGCCGAATACCCAGCCTTGATGATCACTTCCAAAAGACTTTTGGGGAGACCGCCAACTGCGCACAAGTTCTGATCGAGAACGACATCACAGGCAAGTGCCGGATTCGCATTGATGATCGAACGAAATTCTCCAATCGCGAAGAGCTCGAGGATTTAGTGATGCGCTGGCGGGCACGGTTTCCCTTCTTGGAGCGCTGGCGGGTCGTCGAAGCCGGGCATGCATGGGGGAATTCGATTTTCTATCTTCAGAACACATCCAGAGCCGCCGTCGATGAATTTGGCGTGCTCGCACTCAACCAATTCGGGAATGATTTCCTCGCATCCCCCCACACAATCCGGCCGCAGGAAACCTTCTCGTTTATCGATTCCTTACCGGCGATGGGAGGAGGCTACACGGGTGGAGCGTGTTTCCCCATTTCTCCGGCTCAAGGCCAGTATCTATCGGAGTTCTCACTGCACTATCTGGCTTTTTTTCTTCTAAGTTCCCTTTTCCGGTATCGGCCGCAGATCTGGATTCATGCGATTTCGAGAACCAACACCGCAGAGGCGCCCGCCGATGACCGGGCGCTAAGCCTGATTGAGCATTTCCTGGAGACCAGCAGCCAAGTGATCCCCGCGATGATTGTCACCATGCTCAATCCTCAGGAAGATCAATATTTCGCACGAGAGCCCATGGAGTGAGACTCACTGCGTCAATGCATCTGGTCGTAGTTGCCGATAACGCCTGAATACAGCGCTCCGGAGAAGATCTCCCACTGTAAGCTTCTGGAATCTTTGCTGAGACCTAAGTAGGCGGCGGTAGTGTCCTAAAGCAACTTTAGGACACTACTGAGGCGCGCTGCCTCATCGCGCAGACAGCCATCCCTCGACTTCGCTGCGCTGCAGTCCTTTCCGCACCGCGACCTTAGTGCTGTGTAGGCCATCCCGCTAAACGCAGTTCTTCATGCGGCTGTTGGCTGCCTCGCGCAGCTGTAACGAACAATGCCAACGGCGAAAGGAGTTTACTTTCATGAGCGCTATCGTCAACTCCACTCACGACCTGCTCATCACCACAATCGATCTCACACGCGCCTGCTGCGCCAACGGGAATTACCTCCTGTGGCTCTCCCGGCACGGCAGGGCGTTGAACGGCTCTGCCGGAATTGCGAACTATCTCGCTAACGCCGCCCTCGCTTTCGAAGAACAGGCTCATCCTCATCTTTCCGTCAAGTTCGACGCTTTCGATGCCCGCGACAATCTGGCCGATATCCTGATGGCCTCACCCCCCTCTTTCTTGTGAAGAATTGCGTGCTGCCGTCGCGGGCGCGATCTGCGACGCGTGGAGTTGGTTCGTTTCGAACGGCCAGGAGCGCACCGCATGACTTCCCCTACACGCAAACTTTTTTCGTTTAACCAGCACCAAATCGCCGCGATGTGTCACGCCAAGCGCGTGACAGAGTTTCTCGCAGCACAAGGAGCCGCCGCAATGTCTGAAGATGCCGCTTACGCGATGAAATCGCGCGACTGAAACGGGAGAAATTTCAATTGCTGCAGTTGATCGCTGCCGCACCCGTCGGCTTCGCGCTTCTCGATCAGAATTTGCGATTTATCCGGATCAACGCAGCTCTGAAGGTCATTGACGGCCATTTGGCAGACGAGCATATCGGCCAGACACTCCGGGAAGTGATTCCTGAGCACGCTTCTGCTCTCGAACCGTTATGCCGCGAAGTCCTTCAGAACCAAACGCCAATTCTCAACATTCAGATCGGCGGTGTTCCGGTGCACGGACGCGCAAATGCTCGAGTTAGTTTGGCGAGTCTTTACGCCGTTCGTCCCGATGGTAAGACATTGAACCTCGGACTCATTATCAGGGACGTCAGCTCGTACAAGTTGGAGACGATCGGTCACTTTAGTTCATTGATGACCGAGGACTTTAATACGGTTTTGTCCGCCATTGCGGGAAATTTCAACGTGAGGCTTGACAATCTGACAGAGAGTCACCCCGCGTTCACAGGGCTCAAGAGGGCACTTCAATCCAGTGAGAAAAGCGCACAGTTGATCCGGCAACTGCTGGCCTTGGCCGGCAAAGCTGGGCCTCTTCTGACGACCCGTGAACAACAGATCTTGCAACTGCTTGCAGACGGCCAAAGTTCTAAACAGATCGCAAAAACTCTCAGGATCAGCTTCAAGACAGTGGCCGCACATCGTTCCACCATCATGAAGAAACTTGACGCTCATGGGGCTGCCAGCCTGATACGGCATGCCATCCGGGAGGGTCTGATCCAGCCTTGACGCGGAGCGCTTGGTAAATGACCTAGGCGCGCGCACGCCAAGGCACATCATTCCTCACGTGGCATGTGCCCATAAACTCTTACAATAGAAGTAGATCCGGGTGGTTTAGGTGTTCGCGAACTCTTTAGCGCGGAAGACCATTTGCCTTAGGCAACCGACCGATAGCGCAGCCGTCCTAAGCATGCTACAAAGAAACCGATAGTTGTGTGCGCTGAGTGCGACCAACTTGCCGCTGCTCTGCGAAAAATGCGAGAAGCCGACGAACAATCTCCTTCGACTTTACCGAGCGCTTCGGAAGCACGGGAGGGTCGCCGGATTCTCTCCTTAGGCTCCGCGAATCCAAGCCTTTCAGAGGGCCAGAATCGCGCCGGTTTTCCCCAAGGGATAGATCGGGCCGAACCCCGAAAGACGTTATCGATGGAAAAACGAGGTCCACGGGTACTCCTTGTCGACGACGAAGAGTCGATCCAGCAGACTCTCAGTGTCGTACTTCCCCCGGCAGGCTACACCGTTTATCCAGTCCGTAACGGAAACGAGGCTCTGCGGAGAGTTCAGTCGGTCCGGCCCGATTTGATTCTTCTCGATCTCGGGTTGCCCGACATGGACGGTAAGCAAGTGATCCGGCATCTGCGAGAAGGGAAGTCTACGCCCATTATCGTCATCTCCGTTCGTCACGAGGAATCCGAGAAAGTCAGTTCCCTTGATACCGGCGCGAATGACTATCTCACGAAGCCGTTTACAATACCGGAGTTGCTGGCGCGCATGCGTGCAACCTTGCGCAGCGTAAGCGCAACGCAGAATAATGTTTTTACAGTGGATGATCTCAGAGTCGATTTGGGCCGGCGGGAGGTGTTTGTCGGGAATGCCCGCGTGAAACTGACTGCGACCGAGTACGACCTTCTGAAGGTGCTGATCCATCATGCTGGCAAGGTTCGGACGCACTATCAACTGATTCACGAACTCTGGGGCACGACACAGTACCAGGATGCCGTGCACCTGTTGCGCGCCACGATGAGTCACCTGCGCCGCAAATTGCACCTTGATTCAACGCGCCCCGGATACGTCGATCCCATGAAACCCCGCTACATTGTGACCGAAGCGGGAGTGGGATATCGATTGAGAACCGAAAACTCGGGCTATGCGCGGAGAGAACGGCAGCATTCTTGAGAACTCATCGTAGATTGACTAAGGAGCAAATCGAGGACAACTCCGGCGAGACGCGCCGATACATGTCTGTGATAGGTGACGTGACTGCCCAGAAGGAGACCGAGCACTCTCTTAGGTCCCTACTTCGCATGAGCGAGGCGCTGAACTCCGCGCCGGATCTAGACAGCTTGCTGGATACGCTGATCGAACAATTGCTCGAGCTGACCGGGGCTGAGAGTGGTTGCGCCGGTTTGCGCACATCGCAAGGGATGTCGTGCGACCACTTTTGTCAAGGATCTAAAGTTGTCCCGCTGATGTATCACTGCGCGCCTGGCGTGGGTTGGGCGGGCTGGCTCATTACACATGGGACTCATTATCTGACGAATGACGCGGCCCGCGACCCCGTGATCGTACCGGAGGTGCGTCAACGATTGGAGGTCAGATCCGGCATTGGCGTCCCGATCATCGATAGCGAAAAGGATGTGATCGCCTTTTTTGAGCTCTATAACAAGCGCGGCGGTGCCGGATTTACCCCTGCCGATCTCGATCATAGCCTTGCGGCTGCGCAGATCGCATCGCTTGCCATCCGCAATCGCCTGGTATACCGAAACCTATCGGCACTGACCGCGTTTAGTCAGTCTCTAACCGTCACGAGCGATTTCGATCAGATTCTTGAAGTCATTGGACGTCACATTGAAATGAACTTCAAATGGCGCTCTATCATCCTCTTGCCCATTAACGATGAACTGACCCTGCGCTTTCGCGGCGCGGAGTTTGCGTTTACCGAGTCAGAACGCGCGGCAGCAACGTGGTCATGGGAACATGGCCGCGATGCCGGAAGTTCAACTGAGATTCTGTCCGCAGCCCAGGCTCATTACGTGCCTCTCAAGACAGGAGGGCGGGTCATCGGGGTGCTTGGGGTCGAAGTCAAGCCGGGAGCTTGGTTCTCGAATGTGCAGCGTCAGCTTTTCAGCGCCTTCATTAGTCAATCGGCACTCGCGATCGAGCGAGGACTTCTGGAACAGAAAGTACGCCGCCTCCGGTTCTTCGAGGAGTCGGAGAAAGTGCAGAACGCCGTGCTAAGTGCAGTCTCTCACGACATACGCGCCCCACTGGCGGCCATTACGGCATCACTGAGCGGGTTGTTGACTTCCGGTGGCACGCTCGATCAAACGGCCGAGCGCCAACTCCTGGAAACCACTGACAGAGAGGCGAGACGGCTGCATCGCCTGGTGAATAACCTGTTGAGCATGACCCGCCTCGAAACAGGTGCATCGACCGTGAAGATGGAACCTTGTGATCTGTTGGATGTGGTGAGCGCTGCGCTGGAAGAGCTGGGAGCCTCAGCGAGTCAGCGACAGGTTTCCCTCGACATCCCTGAGAGCCTGCCTCTGGTTCCCATGGACTTTGAATTGATCACCCATGTATTCATCAACCTATTTAGCAACGCTTTCAAGTATTCTCCCCCTGACCAACCCGTTGAGGTTCGGGGCCGCGTCATCGATGACCAATTGGAGGTTCTGGTGGTCGATAGAGGCATTGGTGTCCCCGCCGAAGATGTCGGGCGTGTCTTCGATAAGTTCTACCGGGTAGCCGAATTGGGTTCAGCGAAGGGCCTCGGCCTCGGACTTGCGATTTGCAAAGCGTTTATTGAAGCGCATAACGGACGCATCAGCTTGGAGAACAATCCGATGGGTGGGACGATCGTCAGGTTTGTCATACCACTCCATGCGGCAGTCGATGGTGACTTTTCAAAGCGGGGATGAGGAAATTCGCGGGTTTCTCGCCTTGCCGTGTGATGAAGGCCGCCATCGAGCGGTCGTCGCGATTCATGAATGGTGGGGTCTGAACGACTGGGTGAAGGATCAAGCCACAAATTTAGCGGCAAATGGATACATTGTGCTTGCCGTAGACCTCTACCGGGGAGCGGTCACCGCTGATCCCTCTGAAGCCCGTAAGCTGAGGCGTGCTGTGCCGGATGATCGCGCGCTCTGCGATCTGAAAGCGGCGTTTACTTACCTGGCAGCTCGCGATGATGTTCTTCTGAACCACATCGGCTCGATCGGGTGGTCTATGGGCGGCGCGTTGGCGATCCAACTTGCGATTCATGAACCGCGGCTAGCCGCTTGTGTTGTGAATTATGGCGCGCTACCGACAGACCCTGGTGACATTCGGAAAATCAATGCTCAGATGCTAGGTAATTTCGGTGCTCGCGATCGCGGGATTCCTCTTACGAAAGTCCGGGCCTTCGAGGAGATAATGAAGACTGCCAATAAACCCGCCGATATAAAAATCTACGACGACGCCGGCCACGCCTTTGAAAATCCTAATAACAAACGTGGCTATCGGAAAGAAGCCGCCGTCGACGCGTGGTCTCGCACCCTTAGGTTTTTCGCCCAAGCGCAGGGATCAAATGTCTTCAGTTCGCTTATGAAGTGAAGTGCTGCGGCGGACTCGCTAAATCTGATTCGTCGGCAATTCTCCTGAAATTCTTTCTCCTCGTCAAGGCTCTCGCTGTCAGCCGCTTTCGCCTTTCCCGCTGCGCCGCACTATGCTTATTTATTGCGTAGAGTTCCGCCGGCGGTAAGAGATAGCATAAATTTCGGATCGCGCCTTAATTAGCGGGTCATCCGATGCTTCGATTCCATCGACAAGCCGCGTCGGATCGAAACCCAGGGTTCGCTGCTGAATATCGCTATCGGCGACACTCCCTGTGATAGAAAGAGTGCCAAGTTCCACTCGCGAGCGTTCCTCAGGCCATGCTTGCGAGGCATCCACGATCGGATCGCCATTCTCGGCAAGCTGCACGACCATGCGAAATTGAACCGGGCCTCTCTTGAAACGTTCTCCTAATTCGTCAAACAGAAAGTTCGCGGGGCGCGTTGCCGCATCCTTGGCCGCCAGGTGTTCTTCAGCGACCACTGGATTGATTTGGTAACGGCCATATCGGCTGGTTCCGCCGTCGTTGGTGAAGCGAAAAGCATGAACGGCGTAGTAGGATTCGCTCGCGAAACTCGCAGGGGCTGGTTTCGGAGCGTCTGCAAACTGCTTGGCTCGTGGATGGCTCGCAAGAAAAGTCTCCATGGAGGTCGGTTTCGGGGCATCGGGACCGCTGGCCGCTAGCGCGCGCAAGAACGCGAGAAATTCTTCCGCCGTCGCGACCGGGAACCCATCGTAAGAATGAGCCACAAGCTCCGTCGCCGCGCCGTTCTCCAGGTGAAATCGGATCCCTATACCGCGCGGGCTGGCGTTCGGATCGCCGTCCGCGATGGTCGGAATGCCTGTGAAGTCTGAGAAACGCACGGTGACAGGAACGGATCTGTCCTGCAAATGGGGCGCGCGGCTCAGTGTCCGGGCCGGTGCGGCCGGAGTGAACGTGCCTTCGCATACAACGCCCTTCGCATTCATCGGCCGATAACCGGGATGTTTACCGAACAATATCTGGAGCGTGTCAACTAATTGTTCGTAGACATTTGTGCTTTTCAGTTGCGGCCTTACCGGCTTCCGTTGCATGGCAAATACCTCCTATTCAATAAGAGAGCTGTCTCTAATACAAACGCGACAAGAACGTTACCCGTAACGATCAATTTTCTTCGACAGCCCGGGCCGCAAACTCAACACATGCAAACGCTACTAAGTGCGTTTGTAGCTTAGCCATTGCGCTCCCGATACAAAACACTTACGCCGTTCCGGCTGCCGACGATCACCTGGGAGGTTAACCCAACGAACAAGCCGTTTTCCACGATACCGACCGCTCGATCTAACTCCTGTTGTAAATGCACTGGATCTTCTATCGCGCCAAACGCGCAGTCCAGAATGTAGTGACCTCCATCGCTAATGAATGGCTGGCCACCGGGTCTCAATCGAAGGGTGAGGTGCGCGCCAAGACTCCGCAGCCTCTTCGCTGTTGCCTGCCAGCCGAATGGCACGACTTCCAAGGGAACGGGGTGACGGATACCCCAGGCGGTCCACGAGCTTGCGGTCGTCGACAACGATGATCAGGTGCTCGGCGGCGGTGGCGACGATCTTTTCGCGCAAGAGCGCTCCGCCGCGACCCTTAATGAGATTAAGGGTTCCGATCTCGACCTCGTCGGCGCCGTCGATCGCGATGTCGACATGATCGTGCTCCGCTAACGTGGATACTGGAATTCCCATACTCCGGGCCTGTTGCTCAGTCTTCTCCGATGTGGGGATGCCAACAATATCAAGGCCGTCCGCCACTCGTTGAGCGACGATCCTCACGGCGAACGAGGCGGTGGATCCCGTGCCCAAACCGACGATCATTCCGTCACTTATCAAAGTAACCGCAGTTTCTGCAGCGGCTCTTTTCAACTGATCGAGCTCGGAAACGGGAGATGTCATCTCTACTTCGCACGAAATCGACGACCTCGAAGCCACCTACCAACACTCTTTTCGGCTCGCATCCGCACAATGCATATCATTCTGCGAACGGTTACGAATCGAGAACTGCTTGTTTCCAGCCGGCGGAGCGGTATGCAGTTGTGGAAGCGGCTGAACCAGCGCCAATGAGTCTCAGATCAAAGTCGTGGTCATCCTGCAATACTCCCGTAAATTCAAGCCTGCGATTCACTGGACACTCACGCATGTGCTCCCGCAGATGCCGCGATTGTTTTCTTCTCGCTCGATTTGGTCGCCTTTGCCGCGACGATGTGCAAGATGCCTTTGTCCAGCGACGCTGAAACCGTGTTGACGTCGATCGGTGAAGGCAGTCCGAACTGCCGGCACAGTTTGTCCTCGCTAAACTCGCAAAACCGAATCTCGCCGTCTGTTTCGGAGTGACTATGGCTCGCATTCGCTTGTACGATTAAGGTTTCCGGGGTGGCAGTAACAGTTATGTCCTTCGGCTCTACGCCCGGGACCGCAATCTTCAACTTCAACTGTTTGTCGCTTTCCAGAAGTTCGGCCGATGACGCCCCGAGCACGTCGTGCTCAGCAAGCAACCAGTCGTACCAATCCAAACCGGGAAGCCCACCGCGTTGCTCGAATAGGTTGAAAGCCCTTTCTTGAATCTTCTCGATCGTTTTCGCCACCTCGGCGAATACCGGTGGTTTCTCTTCCGGGTTTAAGTGTCGGACTCTTTCAATCGAAACAGTGGACATATAGATCCTCCTTTCTGCAGCAATTTACGGTATGAGCCTGCAAACTTACGTTGCAGCCACGTTCAGCGGATCTAGCGCCGCTGCCGTGATCCGCCGAGCCACCCCTCATCTGCCCGAAGTCTCCTCACCAGCTGCTCCCAAATTCACTGTAAAAGAAGCGCCGTCAAAACGGCGTCAAAAATTAGCAATCATTTCTCTTTTCGCAGCCGCATCAACGCTGGAAAGATCGCTGGCCAACTCCGTAGTGATTTCCTGCTCGAATGCCACAATGGGCTCCACAGGGATTCGCGACCGGCGCCGACGTTACGCTATCGGCACTTCTCACGTTTCCAATTTGCGCACGCAAGACATAGGCCCGGAATCGCTGCTACTTTAAGCTACTTCCTTGCTCAGCCGGGCCAACGCGAGTGCGCCCAAGGACAGCCCGAAGTCGCGGAGCGCGATATCGTAGAAACCCGAGTAGGACAGTAGGTCAATGATAATGCCCCAGAGCCAGGCAAATACGATCCATGCGCCGATCTTTGGTTTCCAGGCTACAATCAATCCGGCGATGATTTCGATAATGCCAACCAGCAGCATGAGGTTGTGACCGCCAATCGGCGACAGGTTCGCGATCCATGGCGCCAGATACTTATCCCAGTTGACCAGAAGGTGCAGAAATTTATCTATTCCAGCGATAATCGGCGCAGCCGCGAAAGCAAAACGAAGAATCTGGTACGCTTGCCTGGTCGGCGTGGCTACCATAATGGTCCCGGTCGAAGCTGTATTTCCGTTTAGCATAAGTTTGACCTCTAGTTCGGAAGCGACGGTTGCGCCGCAAGCTTCGTTTGGGTTCTGCTGGTAGACGGCCTGCCATCCTCCCAACGCCGAAGGCAATCATCCCGGACGTGCATCCTGATTCCAATGTCGGCCCGTGATCGATCTCAGACAATAGTACGTTTGTAACGCCGGTGAGAACGAGTGTCACGCGATGAGTTCCCGTGTAGCGACCTGCGCTACGACCACGTAGCAGGTCGGAAACTGAACTGGCAGACAGATCTGCCCACGTGAGCCATTTCCGATTGGAGGCCGATTTCCTGAGCGACCCGGCGAAAGCGTTCCGAGTAATGGAAGAAGCACGCGGCCGGTCCATTGCCGATTCCCTTCGGTCGAGGGGCACCAGTGCACAGCCACCGGCGTCGCTAACGGAAGACGAGAAGCAGATTTCACGGCTTCAGCTTCAACTTCTCAAAACCACGTCGTTTACGGACCGGCAACAACTTCTGCAGCAAATCTTCCAGTTGGAGCAGGAGGAAGGCCGTGTGGAAGCTATGCAAAATCTGCCGTGGCTGCAGCACCAGACGCATCCAATCGCGCTATCCGGGATCCAGAAAGCTGTCGGCGATGACGAAGTCGTTCTGGAGTATGTGCTGGGCGAACCGGCATCGTACTGCATCGTGATCGAGGGAAAACGCGCACGGATCGTACATCTGCCGGGACGGGCACAGATTGAAAAAGAAGTTGAAAGTGTGTTGCAGTCCCTCAAGAGCGAATCGAAGAGCATCTCCACATCGGCGCTGTACGATTCTCTCGTCGATCCGGTCAGGAATCTCATTACAGCTAAGACCCGAATCGTGATTGTGCCGGATGGCATGCTCCACGAGTTGCCGTTTGAGATGCTTAGCCGTGGATCCGGCGACTCCCTGCTGCAATTGCATATTGTCAGCTACGCCCCTTCGGCGACTGTGTTTGCTCTCTTGGCGCAAGAGCATCCGGGACCCGCGCCGATCCCGGCACTAGCGGTGGCCACCGGAACAGATGTAAGTATCGAACCGAAGCCGCCACCGCCGGTGGCTACGGCTGGCGATACCAAGCGCGAAGCCTTCGATATAGATCCTTCGCAACTTCCACCCCTCTATGCGGCAAACGACGAGGCGCGGGCGGTCGCGAGAGTGCTGGGTTCCGGCTCGCGAAAGCTAGTCGGTAGCGAAGCGACGGAGAGCGCTCTGAAGAAGGAGCCGCTTGCCGAATTCGAAGTGCTCCATTTTGCAGTGCATGGGCTCGTCAGCACCAAATTTCCGGACCGGTCCGCTCTGGTCCTCTATCCGGATCCAGCAAATAATGAAGACGGCTTTTGGCAAGCCCGTGAGATCGCGCGGACGAAATTGAACGCAGAGCTGGTTACTCTTTCCGCATGTGACGTGGCCTCCGGTGAAATCGCTGGGGAAGACGGGGTAGCCAATCTCGTGCGCCCTTTCCTGCTGGCGGGAGCCCGTTCTGTGGTGGCGAATCTATGGCCGGCCAATGACGATTTCAGTTTCGGGTTGATGACGGAGTTCTATCAACGCTTGGCGCAAGGAATGGAGAAGGGCGTGCTCTTCAGCAAGCCAAGCTCGAAATGATTCGGCGATATGGCGAGGCGCTATCGCCGAAGCTCTGGGCCGGGTTTATCCTGGTTGGCGATAGTCGGCATTCGCTCACCGGGAAGTGATCCATGGAATGGAAAGTCTGACGCAGAATCAACTGAAGGCGTTGTTCGATCGCGTTGTCGAAATCTGCGAAGCCAAGCTGTATGATCCGCGGTTGAATGGTATCGACTGGCGGCGCCGCGCGGAAGAGCATCGGCAGCGGATCCTCTCCAGCCGAAGCCCGGAAGAATTAGAAAGGTCGATCAATGATCTGGTTAAAGAACTGCGCGTCAGCCACGCTGGGTTCTACCATGAAGGCCGACCCCGCGTAGCGGGCAAAATGGCGATTAGTGCGACGCTCTTCGCCGATGGGCAGCGGTGGATATTCCAAGATGTCCATCCAGGAGGCCCTGCGCAGAAAACCGGAATTGAACCCGGCGACGCGTTGCTGCGGATTGGAGATATCGCTATTGCACCGCCGGAACTCCCCTTATTTCCACTGGGCACGACAGCGACGCTGGAGATCGAGAGACGACAAGGAAGTCGCGCCAAGGTCGCTGTCGAGGTTCCAAAATCGAAGACGAAGAAGCGGCCGCTCATTGAATTGCAGCCTGTCACTGGGTTGAGTCTTAACAATGGCATTGGTTGGTTAAAAATTTCGATGTTTCCAGGTGCAATCGGTGTCGATGTTGCCCGGGACATTGACCGAGCCGTCAGAAATCTGGACTGTGAGCGAATGATTATCGATCTCCGCGGGAACAGCGGAGGCGGGATCGGGTGTTTGCGATTGATGAGTCTTCTGACACCGGACAGGGTTCCTGTTGGGTACAGCGTGACTCGACGGCGTGCCGAGCGAGCCTTTCGGAAAGAAGATCTCCCGGTCTTCGATCGTATCCCTTCGCGGAAGCTGGGACTTTTCAAACTTCTATTTCAGTTCGGACTTCGCGATCAATCCGTCGCTGTCGCAACCGAAGGACTCGGAAAGCAGAAATTTCATGGAAAGGTTGTTCTGCTGGTAAACGAGCACTCGGCAAGCTCGAGCGAAATGGTTGCCGCGTTTGCTGCTGAGAATGGACTGGCAACGATTGTAGGCACCAAGACGGCAGGACGCCTGCTGGCAGGCCACTCCTTCCGCGTGGGAGAAGGTTATCGAATCGCTATCCCGGTCGCCGCGTATTACACATGGCAGGGGAGGCTTCTCGAGGGCACGGGCGTCAGTCCAGAAGTTGAGGAGAGCTTCTTGCCTGAGGCCATCCGAAGCGGCGAAGATAACCAGTTAGAGGCGGCCATTCGAGCAGTTAAGGAGCTGTAACTCGCGAACTCATGACCTAAGCGGCCGAGTGCCGGTAATTACTGACGTAGTAACCAGAATTTACTATGAATGCTGCTAAAAAATAATCCAGGAGGAAGCTCATCACTGTATAGTGACCGCAAAGGTCCGCCAGCCGTTCTGGCCAGTCTTCATCGCCAATGAGTACTTGCCTGAAGGCACTTTACTCAAATCGAAATCAGTAGGCATCGTCAAAATGTGCTGGCTGAACTTGGCACTTGCCTGGTGTTTCACTACAGCACGTAAGTTGACGTCCAAGAGTTGAATTTCGTAGGAGCCAGGTTCCCAACCTAGCGGAAGGTAGATTGTGAGATCCAGGTGCTTTTTGGGTAGCACGACAGGAGACGTGGGTGGCGAGATACCGGGAGAAATTCCGCGATTCGGGGAAGTATTTCGAAGATCGAGGGTGTAGGGAAGCGTAGCCTGAGCGAATTGGGACACTCGCGGTGTCTTTTCCGAAATGACCAGATAAGTAGTGCCTCCGACGAGAGCGAGTATGATCGCGGCAATGCCGGCCCTCCGAAGGGAGCGGCTACGCCGAATTGTCCGCCGCGTCGCCAAGAATTGTTCGTAACAGGGAGAACAGGTAACAAGATGTTCAGCAGCGGGATGGTCCGGTGACAGCGCATGGCTGGCAAGCCCGTCGATGATCTCCGGAGGGGGACAGCCAATTCGATCCGGGTTCGGGAATCTGCCCCGAACTGCTTTTCGAAGATCCTTACTATCCCGGTCAAAATCCGGCATTCAGTAGGCTATTATGCCCGAAGCTGCGCGTTTTTTAGTCTCATAAATTTGTGAAAGATTGTGTCCCGGCGGAGTTTTCTCGCCTGTCGGGCATTCCATCTTACACAATGGGCGCAGCCATGATAGCTTTTACAGGGGCTGCAAAGCCAATGAGAAAGTTCACCAGCATCTAATGAAGTTCGTCAAACAGCGGCAAGATCTTCCATCTGAGGTTCCGCCGGCGCTTGTAGAAGGCATTCCGGGTGATGCCGAACCGTTTTGCGATTTCACACGAAGAGCGTTCCAATAGAATCCACTTGAGCAGCTCTCGTTCTTCTGGGTCGAGATGCTTTGAGACATAGGCGACCATTTCGTCTCGCGCAATGCGAGCGACAAACTCATCGCAATCCGAAGAAGAGAAGCGCCCGTCCATTTCCTGAGACTCGAGGAATTCCAGACGGCTATTGATCCGCTGCTCCCGCCGCACTAACGCACGAACGCGGTTATAAACGAGAAATGCAGGATTGGGATGCGAGGCAAGGACGGAGGGATCGGTTGTCTCGGCAACATCTTGCATTGCCTGCTCCGTGAATTCGGATGCAAATGCCGCATCCTTTAGTCGGTGCATCGTCAGGCGGACGATGCGGTAGCCGGCCTCGTATCCGGCTCGCAGCAGTGTTTCGGGAACCTGCTTGCCCTCCCTTCGGGGCGCGAGCCAGAAGAATTTGTCGACCGGCATAAAACACCCGATCTCGGCTTATTTTACTCAAAAAAATTGCAAATGGCTAGGCCGATTCACCCCCGAAGAATGCCTTTGTTTATTAAGGGCATTCTTATCGGAATCAGCTCTGTTAAGACGTCTGCGCGGCAAACGGTGAGTGTGTTTATGAAACGGAAAAAAAATGCCAATGCTGCTTTATCGCGCGAAGAAGACACAGAAACCGTTAGCATTGACGAACTGCTGCTGCTAAAGGCGATCAACCAGGGCGTAGACCAGCGATTGGAAACCATCGCCGAGTTGCGCGCCAGAAATCCGGAATGGACGACCGAAGTGATCGAGCAACGCATGGAGGAGCTTGCCAGGCGGCAACTTCCGGATTGGTACGGAAACGATTTTTGGACCTCCGAAATGGATCGGATTCTGCTTGCCGGCGTGCGAGGCGGGCTGGAGGGCGAAAGGAAAGCGGTGCAGAAGATTCTCGCCATGTGTCCCGATCTGCGATTGGAAACGATTCAGCAGAGGCAGCGTGTGCTGGCTCGGCGCCTACAACACGGAAAGACCCATCGAGGACGGAAATATGAATGGACGGAGAGGCTCGATGCGCAGCTTCAGAACGCCTACGAAAAATCTGGCGGTGAAGCGGCTGTAACGGAAGTGGAGAGAGTGACCGGTTGGCCCCGCGCCGCCATCTATCGCCACTGCCACAAACTCGGCATCTCCAAGCAGCGAGAGCAGAAGCAACGACGCTGGAGCGCGGTCGACTGGAAGTACACCTCGGATCGCCTGAATCATGTCCCCGTTTCGTCGATTGCCAAGGCGCTCCACAGAACCGTAAAGTCCGTCCGACGAAAGGTGGAAGCTGAGGGCTACAAGGTTCGCCTGGAGGATGATTACACAGTCTCGAGGTTGGCTCGGGAGTTGCACGTCCGGCCGCAGAGAGTCCGCCAGTGGATCCAGGAGGGCAAACTCAAGCGGGGGCGAAATCAGCGCATCAAAGAATCCGTTCTTTGCCAATTCTTGAAAGAATATGGGCATTTGTTCGATCCCGCCGCGGTGGAACCGGACATGCGGTTGCTTTTAATAGAATGCCGTTCAGCCGAGGAGGATGCGCTTTCGGCTGCGGCGAGCTGAACGGAAGGCATGCTCAAATCGCGTCGCCGCGCCAATCCGCAAAAGCCGGTAATACGGCGGGTCTTCTATCCTTCCAGGTCATATCGCATTCTTGCCAATAGGCGAAAAGCTTGTCCATGCGTGGATCGCGCGCCGCGTAATAGCTGAGCGTGTCGAACCAGCCCTCGGCTTTCGCGAACGCAAAGATCTGGTCGTCGATCCAGGAAATGAGGCGAAGCCACAGGAATTCCGGTTCTTTCGGACGTCTCTTTGCATTTTCAGCGGCTGACGCCAGGAATCCCGGACACCTTTCTTCCAGGATCTGCTGAAGACCGGCGGAAACAGAACCTTCGGTCTCAGAGATCAATCTTGTCCAGTAAGCAAAGGCGTGCCACTCGACGTAATCGGTAATCGCCTCGCTCAGGCGTTCAGGAGCCGGGATCCGTGCTTGTCCTTGGGCGATTCGTTGAGCTTGACGGCTGAGCTTCGATTTCGCTTGTTCGAACTTGGATCTCTTCTTCATTGTGATCAGGCGAAGTCAGCCTGTACGGCGAGGAGGAGGTGGTCACTGTGCCTCCACACGATATAACACCACTGACGTTGCCGCGAGCCATCTATTTGATCGGCCCATATCTGTCGATGTTCTTCGATAGCGGATGTAATCAAGTTGAGAAGATGTGGGGCAAAGTTGATCCCATGATGCCGCGTCGAACTAAAGTATGGCGAACCCCGCGACACAAGACGCAGCTACCGCTATCCGGCCCTCTTGAACCTTCAGCCGAAGATGCTTCGTTAAGAGTGATATGGTCGCGGTTTCAAACCGCTCAGGGGTCGCCGCACTGCTGTTGCCGGGAGGCCGAAGGAAGAGGAGAGGTGGGGCAAAACTGGTCCGCAGAATTTTCGGTTCCCGTCCGCCAATTCTTTCAAAGCGCCCAATGGAGCCGATTGTCGTCTGCACAACCCGTGTGACCAATTTCCTCATCGGGGCGTCTGGGTAAAACGTTGCCGCGTACAGGTAATGTTGCCGGCCAGTGAAACAACGGAAAGATGCGGGGCAAATTTCGTCCGCGAAGATTCTTTCGCCGATTACTCGTTACGCCGTTTCTGCTGTGAAGGGTGGATTCGTTTTTATTGGGGTCTGCGGGCCGAATTCCGGACTGGCCTTCCGATCGTGCCTTCGGCCGGGCTGGCATTCTAAGACCGCAGAGAAGATGCGGGGCTAGGCTGATGCCCGAAGATTTTCGGTCCTTGTCCGCCAAAGTTCGTGCTGACTAGTCTAGCCTCCATTTTCATCGGGTCCCACCACGACGTCGCGTAGCTCAGCCAAAGAACCGCCTCAGCCTCACCGATCGGTGTGGAAACTCGAACAGGAGTGTGGGGCAAAACTGGTCCCTTTCTGCGCACTCAATTTTTTAAGCGACTGTCGCTCAGGGCAGACGACTGTGGTGGTCACCAGGCGCTGCGCTCGCTTCCGCTTCGATGTCATGACAATCCAATCTCCTCAGCGAGAGTTCCGAAGTAAAAGACCCAGCTGCGAGGAGGTCTTTTTTGCGTTGCCGTTGGCGGAACAAAGAAAAATGCGGGGCAAACTTCGTCCCGCAAAAGCTCCTCCTCATTATTTGTAAAATCGCTCTACTGAAGATTAGGCCGGTTTCTTGGTGATGAGCGGATCTGCCTCTTCTTTCTTGGCTCTTCCGGGTCCGATTCGAGGTCCGGGTCCCGCTTCTGGTTTGGGCAGCAGCGAAAGTCGATTCACTGCCTTCCGTCTCAATTCATCTTGTGGATTGAGGTATTTGCGCGTGGTTTCGAGATCGCTGTGTCCCATCAGCTTTTGGACCGTTACAATATCCGCTCCTTGCTCCAGCAGTCTGGTCGCGTAGGTGTGTCGAAATTTGTGTAGCGTGGCACCCGCAACACCGGCTCGAGCGGCGACCCCCTTCAGCCGGCGGAGTAAATGGTTGAGTCGGTCGCCCTTCTTTGTCGGAAAGACCCAGTCGGAGCGGCGGGGTAGAGAGGAAAGAACAGTAACAAGATCCGGTGGCATTTCGATGACTCGCTCTTCGTAGTCCTTCGGAGAAAAACCCGCTTTCCCCTCGCCACTTACGCGCAGGTACGCAGCATTGAAATTCAGGTCGCGCCAAGCCAAAAAGCACAGCTCTTGTTCCCGGATTCCGCTCAAGAGAAGCGTTGCAAAGACGGCCTTCTCAAAGTCATCGCAGTAGACAAATAGCGCATCGAGTTCCGCCTGACTGTAAGTGGGCGGCCGACGGCCTGCTTTCTTTTTCGCATCCCGGAGGTGTTTAAAGCGCTTGCAGGGATTCTTCATGGATGCGCCGCGCTCATTCACGAAATAGTAGAAGAAGGTGCGCAAGGTGCAAACTTCGAAATTGACGGTAGGCGCTGTTATCAGTCGGCCGTGCTGTTCGCTCTTCTCCTGGCGGCGCCGGATCTTGTATTCGTCGATGTCGGCTCGCGTGATGCTCTCGACGAATTCCTTGACCGAAGAGCCGGAGAAAATGCCGGAGCACTTGCCCGTACCGCTGCGCGGTCGCGGGCTTATCCGGGGAATGCGTCTGAACATGCTTCAGGAAAAGATCGCGCGCCTCGCCGAGCGGCGTTTTAGTCGCAACGGGTTCTTGATTTTTCAGAGGGCGTTCTGCCATAGGACCTGGTTGCGTTTCCGGTCTGGCTGGCATCGGTTGCGGACTTCGCAGCTCATCCTGTTTGCGCCGCTTTGCGGCGATCACCTCCGCAGGCGTTTGACCGGCCGCCTCGCGACGGCGCCGAGCGCCCTCCCACCATTCCACAAAATACGTTCCCGGCCGGTCGTCCCAGACATAACGGCTGCCGTTTTGTTTCACCGATACATACCGCCAGCCGTTTTCTGCCTGGATTTTCTTGATCACACGAACACGCTTCAGACTTGCCATTCCGGACTCCTTGAGTAGTATGCCCGAGCCGCCGGAACTTGTCGTTTTTTGGTGTCGGTTTTGGTGTCGGTTTCAGTCTCCGGGAAGCGAAAAACAGGGGTGCTTGGTGTCGGTTTTTGGCCTTCGAAACCGACACCAAGACGTTACTGCGCGTTATAAATAATTGAACATAAAGGGAAATTGGAGTGTTTGGCGGAGAGAGTGGGATTCGAACCCACGTTAGAGTTTCCCCTAAACACGCTTTCCAAGCGTGCGCCTTCAACCACTCGGCCATCTCTCCTGCGTGGAATTACAATCGGCTGACCGCCGATTTGACGCGCTCTCAACCGGCAAGCGCCCTTCAGTGTAGCATCGGATTCGTGCCGCTTTCCTATGCCAAATCGAACTTCTCGTGGTGCAGCGCCGGATCGCCTTTCACCAGCACAGGCCGCCGCAAAATCTCCTCGATCTCCTCAAGATATCGATTGTCGCTAGCCTTGAGAACCTTCGCCACATCGGGATGTACCCTCAGCACCACATCTTTGCCCTCAATCGCTCTCGAAAGTTTCTGCGCCTCGGCGATAATCTCACTGATGATCGTCTGAACGCTCTTCACATAACCGGCGCCCTCGCAATAAGGACACGGCGCGCACAGCGTTCGTTCCAGACTTTGCTTCACGCGTTTGCGAGTGATCGCCACCAATCCGAAATCGTTAAACTGGAGAATTTTGTAAGGCGCTTTGTCGGCTCGCATCGCTTCTTCGAGCGCCTGCATTACCTTCTGCCGGTTTTTCCGCTCGTCCATATCGATGAAATCGACCACGATAATTCCGCCCAAATCGCGCAGCCGGATCTGCCGTACAATCTCCTTCACGGCTTCCGTATTCGTCTTCACGATGGTATCTTCCAAGCGGTTCGACTTACCGACATACTTGCCCGTGTTGATATCGATCGCCACCAACGCTTCGGTCTGGTTGATGACGATGTAGCCGCCTGACTTGAGCCATACTTTCGGCCGCAGTGCCTTCTCCAGTTCCTGCGTGATATTGAACGCATCGAAGATCGGGGCCGATCGCGTGTACATCTTCACACGATTCACCAGAGCGGGTTGGAATCGCTCCATGAAATTCAACACGTTTTCGTACAGCTCTTCGTTGTCTACCCAGATGGCCTTAAATTCATCCGTCACCTGATCGCGCAGAATGCGTTGAACAATGTCCAAATCGTAGTGCAACAGCACGGGAGCGGGCTTTTTCTCGGCCTTCTGCCGGATGTCAAGCCACAAGCTGTAGAGGAAATTCATGTCGGCCGCGATCTCTTCCTCTGAAACACCCTCGCCCGCGGTGCGGATGATAAAGCCGCCCGTTGTGCCGGCTCGATGCGCCTGCAGAATCCGCTTCAGCCTCTGGCGTTCCTCATCGCTCGCGATCTTCCGCGAAACTCCCAAATGCGTAACGCTCGGCATGAAGACCACGTACCGTCCAGGCAGCGCAATATGCGATGTGATGCGCGCGCCCTTTTGCCCTAACGGCTCTTTGGCAATTTGCGCAATGATCTCCTGTCCCGGTTTCAGGAGATCCGAAATAGAAGGCATCGCGCGTTCCGGCCTTTCGGTCGAGCGCTCCTCCACCGGAGTGCGCCGCAGCATCCGGTTCTAGCGCCGGTGCGGCTCCTGCCCCGCCACCACTCGATACAGTCCCTAATTCGGGAGCTTGGCCGAACCGGTTGCCTCCTCTCCTCCGTCTCATGCGCCGCGAAGCGCGGTGCATGTAACGTCCGCTTTGGTCGCGAAGCGATGCGGTTTGTGCTTCGGGCGCGCTTGCCGGTTCTTTCACCTCACCCATTCCCACGACGCGAGGGCCTGGAGTTTCCTCGGACGGCCGCTCTTCCGGGCCAAGGATCTCGAATTCTTCGGCGTCGAGCGCTTCGCCTTCGGGGGGCTCCGGAAACGGGAGCACGTTCGTATCCGGCGATTCGGGTTCGGAAACCTCCCCTGCCTGCCAACCCGCGGCATCGAACTGCTCCGAAGAGGATGCCGCCTCTCCCGTCTCCGATGAATTGGCCGGGGGAGCAGGTTGATCTTGTTTTACTTCTTCGATCTTCTCCTCGATCGCGGCCGGTGAGGGATCATCGTGATGCGAAAAAATCTTGTCCGATAGCTCGAGTTCTTCAGCTTCGGACTCGATAGCCTCCTGCTCTATTTCGGGGTCGGGTTCGCTGCCCATGATGTCATCGTCCCGTTCGACGCCTGGGTCTCCGATGGTTGGATCTGCCTCGTCGGCAGGCTCTCTTTCGTCAGCGCTTGCGGAGATTTCTGCGCCCGAGGCCATGTTCCGGTACTTCGCCAGCGATTCACCGGGAAGAACGATCACATCGCGGACATTATCTTGTTCTACCGGACGCGCGATTACGGGGCCGCTCGATTCGGAAGGGGTTCCCGATGGCGGAGCGTACTTGTTTTCAGGGAATCCACGTCCTCGCTGACGCCGTCTGCGCGAGCGCCTGTTCCGGCGATCTCCGCGAAAATTCTTGTCCGCATCATTTCTTTCGGCAGGTCTGCTCTCGCCTGCCTCGGCGGGATTTGCGGCTTCGGCGAGCGGAGTGCCCGGCTCGTCTTCCGCAACCTCAGCTTCTTGCGCAGTCGGTTCTGCCAAAAAAGGGCGCGCCTCTTCCACTTCCTCTTTAGGTTCTTCGAAGACGCGTTCCGGATTGCGAGTTCGCCCGCGATCTTTTCGATCTACACGCCCCGGCTTCTCCTCCGCAACCGTGTCAATGTCTTCGTTCTCTTCAAAAAAGTCCGAGACATAAAGGAAAGTATCGCGCTCCAGACCCAGGTCCACGAACGCCGATTGCATTCCCGGCAGGACACGCGTCACCCGCCCTTTATGAATGCTGCCTGCAAGCGAATACTCGTTCGCTCGTTGAAAATAAACTTCGACTAGCTGATCCTCCTCGAGGATCGCTACCTTTGTTTCGTGGCGATTGGATCCAATCACCAGTTCCTTACTCATCACTCACCGCCTTCAACCAGGCCGCGAATGAGAGAACAAAACCCGAGTTGCCTGCCCCCGCCATCTCGCAACGCTGCGAAACGGAGGCAAAAAACTTGTGGCCACGAACGCGGGCGGAGCGCGATAACTACTCGCTCAATAACACCCGCGTCATAGATTCGCTTACATCTTCAGTAACTCGAAAACGCTGCTAAGCAATCCGAAACTTTTGTTCTGCTCAATTCGACCCGTTCGTTTGTCGAATCGGCCCTCAAACAGGAGGGCCCTACCATTTCAATTCACAAATCTTCGCAACCTGACGCTGTTTACTAATCCCAGCATCAGGAAAATCGACCACGTGTTTGATCCCCCCGAACTCATCAGCGGGAGCGGGATACCGGTGATAGGCATACGGCCCACCACCATTCCCACGTTCACCAACACGTGAAACAACAACAACGCGGCAACGCCCATGCACAGGTATAAACCTGCTTTGTCCGTTGCGGTCTGCCCGTTCTGCACCACCTGCATAATCAGCAGGAAGTACAGCACCAACGCAATTACAATTCCCACGAACCCGTGTTCTTCCGCGAAGGAGGAAAAAATAAAATCCGTGTGAGGTACGGGCAGAAAGCCCAAGTGCGTTTGTGAGCTTTCCTTTGCTCCGCGGCCCCACATCCCTCCGTTTCCCACAGCGATCCTGGATTGAATCACCTGAAACCCGGTCCCCTTGGGATCGCGGTCCGGGTAAATAAAGCTGACTAACCGATCCTTCTGATACGGCTTAAGAAAATGATACCCGATCGGTAAGGTAACCACGAGTATCCCCGTGATAATCAACAGGTATTTCCATCGTAATCCCGCCATCAGAATGCCGCAGATCAGAATCGGAAGATAGGTCAGGGCGGTGCCCAGATCCGGCTCCTTCATCACCAGCAGCATGGGAACGCCCACGAAGCCTGCCAGTTTTGCCAAATCCTTCCATTCCAGGGTTTCAGCTTTCAAATCCGTCAGGTACTTCGCCACCAGCAACACCAGAACGATCTTCACGAATTCCGATGTCTGAAGCGTGAACGGGCCGACCTTGATCCATCGGCTCGACCCGAAAATTTTGTTGCCGATCAGTCCCGTTGTGATCAGTAACGCCACGGCTGCGATGTAGAAGTAGAAGACTCGTCCTAGCAGCGAGTGGTAGTCGATGGTAGCCGTGATCCACATCATGGCCAGCCCCGTCCCGACCCAGACGATCTGCTTCCACCAGGCGTCTTCCCACCTGGTCCCCATCGTTGCGCTGTAAATCTGGAGAATCCCCAGGCCGCACAAGGCGAGGGTGACGACCATAAGAGGCCAGTCCAGATCGCGAATCGACCGGTATCCCGGCATTACTGCGAACGACCTTCCGGCAACGGAGCAAGTAAACTTGCGACTGCGCTTTGGGGAGCCTCGAAGAGACTAGGTGCTGCAAATGGCCGCGCATCCGCGCTAAGCGGCCGGGCTTGCCGGGCCTTCTTATCGAAATACGATTTCAGAACATCGCGCACAATCCAGCCCGCCCGATCGCCGTGCTCGCCGTTCTCAAATAGCGCGACAACCACAATCTCCGGCGCTTCTTCGGGTGCATAGCCGACGAACCAGGCATTGTCTTTCATCGTTTGCCCCAGCTTCGTGCCCTTCAACAGCTGATTCGAGGCAAGCTGGGCTGTTCCCGTCTTCCCGCACACCTTCACATCCGGCAGTTTCGCCGGATATCCCGTGCCGCCGGGTTCATTTACCACACCATACATGCCTGAAATAACCTGCTGGATATTATCCGGATTCAGATTGCCGGAGCGGAGCAGCTTTGGCGAATCTGACCTTCACTACATGCGGCTGATACCACTTGCCGCCCACGGCCAATCCTCCCTCCGCAGCGGCAAGTTCCAGAGGCGACGCAGTAACCGCGCCCTGGCCGATCCCGACCGAGATCGTTTCGCCCGCATACCATTTCTGACGAAACATCCGCATCTTCCATCGAGTGGATGGCATGGTGCTTTCTCGCTCATTGGGAAGATCTATGCCAGTCTTGTGCCCGAACCCGGCTAATTCCGCGTAGTGCGCCAGACGGTCTATGCCGAGCTTATTCGCCACGTTATAAAAGAACACGTCACACGACTGAGCGATGGCCCGATGTACGGAAATGTTCCCGTGTCCACCCTGTTTCTGCCTCCAGCAAGCGAAATAGTGCCCATAAAAAGACGCACCGCCCGGACAATGAAACTCCGTCGTGTCGTCGATAACACCCGTTTCAAGTCCGGCCAAAGCCACGAATGGCTTGAAGGTTGAACCGGGTGCGAATTCCGCCTGAATGGCGCGATTCATGAGCGGCTTGTAAGGGTCGCCTGCAATCTCGTTCCAATCCTTGCGGCTGATTCGTCCCGTAAACTTGTTGGCATCGAAACTGGGTCGGCTCACCATCGCAAGCACTTCGCCGTTCCGCGGATCGAGCGCCACTACCGCCCCGCGCTTATCCTCCATCGCGAGTTCGGCAACAGCTTGCAGGTCCAAATCGATTGTGGTTCGCAAATCTTTGCCGGGAACCGCTTCCTGCGTGTTTTCCATCTGCCTCTCGTGGCCCATGTTGTCCACAAGCACGCGCTGCTGCCCATCCACTCCGCGGAGTGTTTGATCGTACTGCCGCTCCAGGCCATCCTTGCCGATGACGTCGCCCTGCTGATAGTTGATGAACTGCGGAGAATCCAACTCCGCTTCGCTGATTTCCCCGACGTATCCGGTCAAGTGAGCCGCGAACCCGTCCTGCGGATACTGCCGCCGCCACGCCTTGATTAACTGCATCTCCGGGTAAGCGCTGGCATCCTGGTGGGATTCCACCCAAGCAATCTCATCCCGAGTCAACTGGTCTTTAATGATGATCTGCGGGTTCGATCTCATGGTGTGGATCTTAGCCGCGAGATCGCTGTAATCCAGCTGTAGCGCGTCCGCGATCGCCGGCAGATGTTCCGGCTTGATCTGATCTCGATTCAGCAGCAGCGAATAGGAAGCTTTGTTATCGACAATGACGCGCCCGTCGCGATCGAGAATTTTCCCGCGCGGCGCGAGAATGGGAATGCTCTTGATGCGGTTGCGCTCCGCGGCCTCGCTGTAAACGTCCGGATTCTGGACCTGAAGTTTCCAAAAGCCGGACACCAAAAAAACGAACACCGCGACCGTTATGTACTGGAAAATCGCTATCTTTCCGGATGCTTCCTTCGGGTCGCCGCGGCCAACTCGTTCCGGCGAGATCTCCCCTTCCCGCCTGCGCTCCGTCTCAATAATTGCCACGTGATAATGCCGGATGCGGCTAAACCGTACCAGCTAACCTCATTTTATCGAGAATGATGAACAAAGGGATAGCTACCAGCGCATTCAATCCGCCATGAACGAAAGTTTCCTGCGGATCGAAGGGAACAATTTGGCCGAGAAGCGCCCGCCGCATGATCCAGTAGAAAAAGGCATGGAAAAAGTAGAAAAAGAAAGAAAGCACCATGCGCATAAACGAGGTTTCCACGTTGAACCGCAGACTAACCGACGCCGCAAAGTATCCCACCAGCGTTTTTGTGATTCCATACATGCCAATGGGAAGGTTGGCGGGCGACAACGAATCTTCAGCCAATCCGACGAAAGCTCCAAAAAACAGCGATGCGATCGGGCTTCGCCGCATGAGCCCGAAATAGATCGTCAGCAGCAGCGGCAGTTCCAGCCACTCTGTGTTCGGAACCAATCGCGGCAAATAGAATTTGCCGATGATTGCTACCAATGTAATTGCCCCAAGTGCGACAACCTGGAAGCGGCTGAACCAATTCTCCTTGACCGGCCCCCTCAGAATCTGATCGCTGGTTTCGTTCATTGTTGCGGAGGCGGATGTTCCTGAGGCGCAGGCTTGCGGCGGGGCGCTCCCAAGGGAGGACAGGTCCTGAGTTGGTATTCGGAGTTGCGGGTGCTGTGCTGGTTGTTTTTGGCGCGGGTCGCGAGCCCAGTACGGCCGGTGGGCTGGGACAGGAGTGACGCTGGGCAGCGTCAACTTCCGGTTTCTTCGGGGCCGCGGTTCCGTGGGCGGGCGGAGTATTTTGCGCCGCTGGCGCCTGCGCTTGCGCACCGGGCTTCAGCATTAAAATTCGGAACGGTCGATCCAATCGCGCCGTAAACGTGCCCTTCTTCCTTGCCAAGCGCGCCGTATTTCTGAAGAATTTTATCCGCCTCCGTCTGGGGCTTGCCCACCGCGCCGCTATGCTCATCCGTATCCGGGGGCGGCGGGGGCAGCATCTTCGCGGTCACATCGTCCGGCACGGGTGCCGACGGAATGGGCTGATGAACCCCTTGCAGCACAACCAGAACTTCTCCCACTCCGCCCGGAGCGCCGCTGAGGTTCAGCTTAATATCTTTCATCCCTTGCCCGGGCTGAGCCGATACGACCGTGCCTACCGGAAAACCCTTCGGAAAAATCCGATCCTCGCCGGAAGTAAAGAACCATTCGCCCTTATCCACCTTGTCCTCGTTCTGGATCTGCTCCACAGCGCACTTTCCCGTGCCGCAATCCAGAACGCCGTGAACATGGCCCTTTTGCGATTCCACGCCAACCTTGAAAGTGGGATCGGTAACCAGCAACACTTGCGAAACTAGCGGGTAAACGGCTACCACCTTCCCCACAATGCCTTCCGGAGTCACCACCGCCATGCCTTTCTCAATTCCACTGGTGGATCCACGATCGATGAACACGGCTTTCGCGGTCGCGACCGTACTGTTCCCGATCACTCGGGCAGCAACCGTTTTCGACGGCGATTGCGCTTGAAACAGGATCAGCGCGCGCGCATGCTCTGCAGTTGATAGTTGATTACGGTAATAGACGTTCTCCATCCGAAGATGGTCATTGTCCGACTTCAGCTTGCGATTCTGCTCTCGGACGTCGAGCAGAATGAAATAGTCCTGCAGAAAGCCGATGGTATCGTGCCGGACCGCCTCCACAATGCCCGCCATGGGGGTCACGGCGCTGACTGCCCAAACACGTATCAAACGTTCGTCGCGATTGGTCTTGACCTGATATCCGAGATAAAGAAGTTGGCCGACAACAACAATCAACAGAACCGTGAGGTTCCGGAACCGGCTCAACAAAGCTTCCATGGGGCTACTTCTCTAATGTAAAGGTGTGCTCGCGAGCCTGCCAATAGTCTCGCTATTCAATGGCAATGCGGCGCAGAAGTTTGAAGTCGGTCAGCATCTTGCCGGTGCCTAGGACAACCGAGGCCAGCGGGTCTTCGGCGATCGAAACCGGCAACCCGGTTTCTTCCCGGATACGGCGATCCAGGTTCTTGATCAGCGCCCCGCCGCCGGTGAGTACGATGCCCTTATCGCTAATGTCAGCGCTCAGTTCCGGTGGAGTGCGTTCCAGGGCAACCCGGATCGCGTTGAGTATCGTGGCGATGCATTCCGAAAGCGCTTCGCGGATTTCGGCATCATCGATGGTGACGGTCTTGGGCACGCCTTCAATCAAATTGCGCCCCTTAATCTCCATTTTGATCGGCGTGTCCAGAGGATACGCGGATCCGATCTGAATCTTGATCTGCTCGGCGGTACGTTCTCCAATCAGCAGGTTGTACTTGCGTTTCAGATAACTCATGATGGCGTCATCCATTTCGTTGCCGGCGACGCGAACCGAACGGGAGTAAACGATGCCGGACAAAGAAATAACCGCGACATCGGTAGTGCCTCCGCCGATATCGACCACCATGTTCCCGGAAGGCTCCGTGATCGCCAGGCCCGCCCCAATAGCGGCCACCATGGCCTGTTCCACCAGATGCACTTCGCTTGCTTTTGCGCGATATGCCGATTCGCTCACCGCCCGCTTCTCCACTTGCGTGATCTCGCTCGGAACGCCGATCACGATGCGGGGATGCACCAGCATCTTGCGGCCATGCGCCTTCAGGATGAAGTAGTTGAGCATCCGCTCCGTCACTTTGAAATCGGCGATAACGCCGTCTTTCATGGGCCGAATGGCGACAATATTCCCCGGAGTGCGCCCCACCATTTCCTTCGCTTCCTTGCCGACCGCCTCAATTTCGCCGTTGTTCTTGTTGATGGCGACAATCGAAGGCTCGTTGACCACAATTCCCTTGCCCTTGGCATAAACCAAAGTGTTGGCGGTTCCGAGGTCGATGGCAAGATCGGAGGAAATGAGGCTGAAAACGGACCTGAAATTCATGCGGCGGCGATTCGAGTATGTGTGGAGAACCCTCAGAGTAACATAGGGATAGCCCATTTCATCTGGGCCGAACAACGGTTTTTAGGTGATTGTATTTCGGTGCGACTAACCCGCCGCGAATGGATTGCGCTCGGGGGAGCACTCTTTTCGAGTGCCTGCGGTCCCAAGAAAGGTACCGGATACGCAGGCTATGCTTTGATCGCAACCGCAGGCGACAAGAGTGTGGCTCTGGTCGATCTGACAGCTTTCCGGCTGCTCAGGTCGATTCCTCTCAATTCCTATCCCACGGCAGTGCTCCCCGGCGGACCGGACGGCCGCATTTACGTTCTGACGCCCTCCGCCGGCGCGCTTACACGTTCTCGATTCCGCGCTGAATGTCAGCGCATCGCGAAAGCTCGCGGACGAACTATCCGAGGTTCGCGTTGCTCCGGATGCCAAACGGCTGTTAGCCATCGCCGCTCCCACGCCGGGAGCTGATCGAGGCCGATCCGATCTCACTGAAAGTCATCCGGCGTCACCGGCTCGACGCGGAACCGATCGGACTAGACGTGCCGCCCGCGCGTTACGATGGACAACCATCTCCGGCCTATGCCGCGGTAAGCACGGGCGCTGGAAGCATTTACTTTTTCGACCTGCAAACCGGACAGCAGTGGCGCACCCAGCTTCCGGGCGAGATCGCCGCAGTCCGTTTCCGGGCCGACGGCCAGCTCCTGCTGGTTGCCAATCTCCAGGATTCATCGCTGACCGGCCTCAGCGTCCCGGCTCTCGGGCGCATCGCGGATTTACCGCTCGCCATGAAACCCGAGAACCTCTGTTTCAATTCCGACCAGGGCCAGCTCTTCGTTACGGGCGAAGGAATGGACGGAGTGGCGATTGTATTTCCGTACAACACGCTCGAAGTGGATCAGACGGTTCTCGCCGGAACGAGATCCCGGCGTGATGGCGTGTTCCGCGAATCCGTCCTACCTTTTTGTAGGAAGCAACACCGGCTCCGATGTCTGCATTTTGAATATCGATAGCCGGAGGGTGATCGGAATAGTCGATGTTGGGCAACAGCCCACCTATATTACGGTCACGCCCGATAGCCAGTACGCGCTTGTGCTCGACGAGAGTTCCGGCGAGATGGCCGTGATCCACATTCCGGCCATCCAGTCATCGCCCGACGCCGCATATAACTTCCGCGCGAAATCCGGAGCATCGCTTTTTACAATGATTCCCGTCGGCAGTAAGCCCGTGCATGCCGCCGTGGTGCCGCGTAATATTGTTTCTGGCAATATTTAAGGTCGCCGTGCCAAGCCGCCTGAACCACCGCAAGAGCCTGCAACCGCCGCAGTTTCCGCTCGCAAAATGGTTGGACCTAGACTGGAGGCGGCCCATCCGGCTGCAACCGCACGTTCGCGCTCGCCGTCTGTCCAGCCGCCTTCCGGACCCGACAATAAAGCGACGCGATCCGCCGAGTGTGCGCTCAAGCGGTATAAGTTGAAGAATCGGCGGAACATCTAAATTTTCATCGAGCTGTAACCGCACATTTGCGTCCGCTTCGATCGCCTTTGCGAAACGAACCGGCGGCTCGATTCGGGGCAGGTGAACCCGCCGCGATTGCTGGGCGGCCGACAACGCGACTTTTTCCCACCGGCCGAGCCGCTTGGCCGATGCCTGAAACAGCCCCTGCTCCGTTCGGGCAGCCTCGAACGGCTGAATCGCCTCGACGCCAAGCTCGGTGGCTTTTTCAACCAACCATTCGAACCGATCGAACTTGAACAATGCGGCTACGAGCGCGATGTGGACACCCGGCGTGGGAGGCACGATCTTTTCCAAAACCCGGAAGCTGACGATGGATTTGCGGGCTGTTTCGATCTCGGCGAGATACAGCTCCTGGTTATCGGAGATCTCATAGCGCTGCCCCGCTTCAGCGCGGAGAACGCGAACGAGATGCTCGGCATCGGGGCCGGTCAGCTCGGCCACGCCGCGGCGGATTTCGGGGACAAAAAAGCGGCGGCGAGCCATCGCAACCTTGTTTTACCAAAGGCGAACTATCAACCCAATGCCACTTAGTTTTTGCCATTGAAGGTTGAAGGAGAAACAACCTAACAAATGAAAATTAGTTACTTACTCGCATCCGGCGCTTTGATGACGGCTATCGCATTCGGCGCGCCGGCTCAGGGCGACCTACCAATGGTAGGCGGATCCACTATGTATCCCAGCAAGAACATCGTCCAAAATGCGATGAACTCGAAGGATCGCCCGACGCTCGTGGCGGCTGTGAAAGCTGCCGGCCTCGTGGATACTCTGGAAGGTCCGGGCCCGTTCACCGTCTTTGCGCCAACGAATGCAGCTTTCGAGAAGCTGCCGGCGGCGCGCCGTGGAAACCTTGCTCAAACCAGAAAATATCGACCAGCTGAACAAAGTCCTGGCTTCTCACGTCGTACCGGGCAGGATCACTTCCAGCAAATTAGCTTCCCTGATCAAAAAGGGTGGAGGTCAGACGATCTTGACCACTGTTCAGGGCGAGACCTTGACCGCCATGATGGATGGAAACCACGTCGTTCTCAAAGACGCGAAAGGCGGGCACTGCAACCGTCTTTACCCAAACAAAATCGTCATCGGAGGAAGGGAGTCATTCACGTGATCGGTATTCCGTGCTCCTGCCGAACTTCAACTCCACCGTCTGGGGCGGGCATGCTCGCCCCATCCTTTATTTTTTTCCCGCCTTCGCGAGAAATGGCTGAATCAGCCGAAACACATCCTCGGCAACAATCTTGTTGCCTTCGCCATTCGGATGAATGCCGTCCGGCTGCATCATTTCCGGATGCTGATAAACGTGCAGCAACAAAAACGGAAAAATCGGAAGCTTATATTTTTTAGCGAGTTCGGGAAAGATCTCGGTAAATGATTTCACATAATCCGGGCCATAATTGGGCGGCAAAGTAATTCCCAAAAGCACAGTGGGAATCTTCGCCTGCTTCAGGCGAGCGATCATCTCCTCCAGATTCTTGCGTGTCGAGTCCACCGGGATTCCACGCAATCCATCGTTCCCGCCAAATTCCAGAACGACCAGTGCCGGGTGCTCCGCAATCACATTCTCGATGCGCGCCAACCCATCCGTCGTGGTATCTCCGCTGACTCCCTGGTTGTCTACGTGGTAGCGATATCCATGTTGATCCAGCAGGTCCTGTAAATCGTCTGGATAACTTCTGCCCGCAACCCCTGCCGTCAAGCTGTCTCCGAATGTAACGATAACCGCTCGGCTTTCCGCCTGAGCCGCCGCCGCAGCCGTTTCCTCGGAACTAGTTGCGGCTGGCGTGCGTTGTTCTTTATTGGAAGCCTCAGGAGTTCGGCTGGAAGCTTCGGGAGCTCGGCTGCACGCCGCTGCCAGAAGCAGGCACAGCGCAAAGGCTGCGGATACGCGCCCCGAGACAGGGAAAGGAACCCACTGCTCTTTGCGGGGCGCGCTTGACACCGCGGCCGTTTTGCGCCGGTTTCTTGAGAGCCAGCAAGCTGCCAGAATAGCGATAGACCGCCTTCTCTCCACCATCCAAGATTGACATGCACCCATCCACCAGCCCGACTGACGCAATCGAGGTACGCCAGCTCTGGAAAATCATTGAAAATCCGCCGAGCCGGGTGGAGATCCTGCGCGATATCACTTTCTCTGTTCCGCCCGGCCAGTTCCTCGCCATCATGGGAGCCTCCGGAAGCGGGAAGAGCACCCTGCTGGGATTGCTCGCCGGTCTCGACACCATCACTTCCGGCCGAGTGGTCCTGGATGGGACCGACATCACCGATTTGAAAGAGGACCAACTCGCCCGCATTCGCGGCAGGAAAATCGGTTTCGTATTTCAGTCCTATCAACTCGTTCCCACTCTCACTGCCGAAGAAAACATTCTGCTACCGGCTGAGTTAAGCGGCGCAAACGGCCATCCGCGCCGCCGCGCGAAGGATCTCCTCGAACGCGTCGGCCTCACCACCCGCGCTCACCATTACCCTGTCCAACTCTCGGGCGGCGAGCAGCAACGCGTTGCGCTGGCCCGCGCGTTCATCACTCAACCGCCCATCCTATTGGCCGACGAACCCACCGGCAATCTCGACAGCGCCAACGGCCAGCATGTTCTCGATCTGTTAGTGCAACTGAATCGGGAAGAAAAAACCACGCTCATTCTTGTCACGCATGATCGCAAGCTCGCCGAATATGCCGACCGCATCATCACCTTGCGTGACGGAATCATTGTCCCGAACCCTTGAATCTGAGCTGGAAGCGTGAGCGCCCCAGGATAATTTTCAACACAGGAGCCTGATGTTCACCCAAACCGCCTCTAAGATCGCCTGGCGGGACCTGCACGCGTCGCCCGCCAAATTCCTGTTCGTCATTCTCGCTGTCGCCGTGGGCGTCGCTGCACTGAGCGGAGTAAAAGGGTTCGGATACGCCTTCAAAGGCATGCTGCTGCGTAACGCAAAGCAGTTGATCGCCGCGGATGTCCAGGCCCAAACCTGGAACGAACCCACGCCCGCCCAGATTCAGCAGCTCGAAAAACTCGGCAATCGCAACGGCTCGCTCACGCGCGTAACGGAAACCATCTCAATGGCCGCCTCGCGGCGCGAACGTGTTCCGCAGATGGTTTCCGTCAAGGGCGTGGACCCGGCCGTCTATCCCTTCTACGGCAACCTAACTCTCACCCCATCCTGTCCGCTGCGCGACTTGCTCAAAAATGATTCGTCCATCGTCGTCACGCCAGAGCTGCTGATGCGCTTGAAAGTCTCGCCCGGCGATGTGATTCGTTTGGGCGGCAAGGAATTCCGCATTACCGGAACGCTGGTCACGGAACCTGATCGGCTCGCCTCCGGCTTTGGCCCCGGCATGCGTGTTCTCATGAGCCGAGCCGGCCTCGATCGAAGCGGTCTCATTCAATTTGGAAGCCGTGCCGCGCAGCGCTTCTTGTTCAAGCTAAAACCCGACGTCAACCTCGACGCAATGAAGACGGACCTGAAATCCATACTCCCCCGCATCTTCATCAGCGATTATCGGGAAGGCAGCCCGGTCGTCGGCAGAGCCATCGACAACACCACCACGTTCTTAAGCCTCATCAGCCTCATTGCCTTGATCGTCGGTTCGCTCGGTGTCGCCATGGCCATGTACTCGCACCTGCAGCAGCGCATGGACACCATTGCCGTGATGAAAGCCGTTGGCGCGCGCGCCAATCAGATCATGCAAATCTATCTGATTCAGACGCTCTGGCTCGGCATCGCGGGAGGCGTCATCGGAATTGCGGTCGGCGCGCTGGTTCAGAAATCGTTTCCGTGGCTGATTCAGCGCGTCTTCTCTCTTCTTCCGCAAGTGCCCTGGGATTGGTCCTTCAGCTTGCAAGGCATGAGTCTCGGCATTCTCGCTACGCTGCTGTTTACCGTGCCGCCGCTGCTCGGCATTCGCAATATCCGCCCGAGCCTCGTCTTCCGCAGAAATATGGCCGACGCAGCCATCGAGAGTCGTAAGCATTGGCGTGAAAAGATTCCGGGCATCGCGGGAATTTTGCTGATTGTCGCCGGCTTCAGCGGCATCGCCGTATGGCTGAGCGGCTCCTGGAAGATGGGCCTCTATTTCATCACTGGTCTGGCCGCCAGCATTCTGCTCCTCGCTGCCGTCGCCGCGCTTCTCCTGTTCGCCATGCGCTGGACAGTCAAAATGTGGAATAGGCGACTCCCTCCCTCCTTCCGGCACGGATTCGCGAATCTTTACCGGCCCGGCAATCAGGCCCGATCTGTGCTGGTCGCTCTCGGCATCGGCGTGATGTTCACCCTTACTACGTATCTCCTGCAGAGCACTGTCTTGCGCCAGGTCACCAGCGAAGGCCCCGGACGCGAGGGCAATCTTTTCCTGCTCGACGTGCGCGATTCGTCTGAGATCACGAAGCTGATCGAATCCCAACCCGGCGTCACCGGCAAAGTGCAACTGGTCGGATACATCGTCTCCCGCATGCTGCAGAAGAATGGCATCCCCACCGATCAGCTACGGCTCACGCAATCCGCGCAAAGATCAATTGCAGACCATTCGAATCACCACCGCCGGACCCATCCCCGAAGGCGTCGAGCTGAAGAAAGGTCACTGGTGGAACGCGAATAGCGCAGAGCCGCAGTTAGCGGTATCCAGTCAGGCGCAGCGCGATTTTCACTTGCAAGTCGGCGACCGCCTGCAATTTCAAATTGCCGGGCGCACCGTCAACGCACCCCTCGTCGCGATGTTTGATCGCAAGCAGCGTTCTCCCGTTCGTTACGATCTCGTCTTTCCGAATGCCGCTCTGCGAGGCTTCCCGGTCGTCTATTACGGTGCGGCTCATGTCGATCCCGCCCACATCCCCGAAGTAGAAGAAGCGGTATTCGACCGCTTCCCCACCGTGACGGTAATGAACCTGGCCGATGTCTTGAAGCGCATTCAGGAAGCCGTGGATCAAGTCGCGCTCGTAGTACGGTTCCTGGCCCTGTTCGCGATTCTCGCGGGCATCGTCATCCTGTCCTCCAGCGTCGCTGGAACGCGCTATCGCCGCATCCGCGAAGTAGCAATCCTTAAGACGCTCGGCGCAACCAAGCGCCGCATCGTCGGCATCTTTTCGGTGGAATTTTCGATTCTTGGAGCCGTATCGGGCCTGGTCGGCGGCATCCTGGCAAACGTCTTCACGCGCATCGTCTCCGACAAATTCATCGACGCGGCTTTCGATTTCAACTGGACTTCCCTGGTCATCGCCACCGTCGCAACAGCCCTGCTTGCCAACGCAGCCGGCTGGCTCGCCAGCGCTCGCATTCTCAGCCAGCGCCCACTCGAAGTCCTCCGCGGCGAATAAAACGGCGTTCGTGGGTGATTATCGGTGCTGTAATTAAATCGCTCCAAAGAGCACACGTTCCGGTGCGCACGAACAAAAACCGAGCCGCGAAGCCCTCCGCAGCGGATCTAAGGTACGGCTCGATCCAAGAGCCAATCGATATCGTCCGAAGCTCAGATTAAAGCCTAAATCGCCTTTTCCTCACTTACTCCCGCGCCATAAGTACGGTGTAACTTTGCGCGCTATCCTTTCCAGATCTCAAGCCTGCGTAAACAAAATCGAGAACAATGGCCGAAAAGAGATAAAGGTACTAACCGTCCCGGCCAATTGGCAAAGCCGCAAATACAACGTATCCTGCGGACATCTCTAACGAATTATCGGAGGAAAGATGAAATTTGTAGGCCTCCTACTCGGAGTCTTAACCCTGGCACTGTCCCTGCCCGCAGCCACTATTAACTTCGCTGGCGGCGGCGCCCTGGGCGTATCTAATACTTACGGACCCGTCACCGCGACCGGCTACTTTAGCAACTCGACCACGACACCACTATTCGGCAAAGGCTCGCCGAATGTAGTCGGGAGTGAGGACGGCCTCGGTTTGCAGCGCGACCCGACCGGCGATGACGAGATCTTCGCACCGGGATCCGATTTCATTCAATTGGACATTTCGGCATTGAATGGAGCCATCCAAATCGCCATGTCCAGCACCACCGGCGACAGTTGGGCGGTGTTTGGTTCTAATTCCGCCGGCATTCTGGGCACGACCAAGCTGGCTTCGGGCAACAACGACGACAGTGTTTTCGTGACTGTAGCAAACGCCACAAGCTATCACTATCTCGATGTGACGGCTCAAACGAACAATGTCCTGCTGGAGCAGCTTTCGTACTCCGGTGCGCCCGAGCCTGGAATGATGGGCCTGGTGGGCGGTGGTTTGCTTCTCGGGGCGGGACTGATCCGGCGCAAGAAACGTCCCATCGCGAAGAAATCGAATTGATTCAGGCACTTACGGCAATCCGCGCCCTGATTTCAATCGGCGCGTTTTCCAGTCACAAGCAATTCGTCCAATAGATTCACTAAGTTACGGCAGAACGCTTTTTTCGACATGCTACAGTAATGAACGGAAACGCCGCAGGCTATCGTCGCCTCGCGGCGTTTTTCATTTCTTTTTCATGTAAGGCGGGGCATGCCTCGCCTTAGTCCCAGGAGTCAATACATGTCTTCAGAAGCTCAGATCAAAGCCAATCGCGCCAACGCCCAAAATAGTTCGGGGCCAAAATCCCCGGAGGGCAAGGCCAAATCCTCTCTCAACGCCGTCAAAACCGGACTCACCGGCCGCACTGTTCTGCTGCCCGGCGACGATGCCGCCGCCTACGACCGTCATGTCGTGCGCTTCTTCAACGAATACCAGCCCCAAACCGATGCCGAACACAACCTCGTGCAGTCCGTCGCCGATACCGAATGGCGTCTGCTCCGCATCCCCGCGCTCGAAATGGGCATCTACGCCGTCGGCCGCCTCGAATTCGCCGAGAAATTCACCCAGGAAGAAAATCCCGCCGTCCAAAGTGCCTTGATCGAAGCCCAAGTCTTTCTCACCTACCAGCGCCAGTTGAACAACCTCAGCATTCAGGAAGGCCGCCTGCGCAAGCAGCGCGAAAAAGATATCGCCGAGCTCAAAGACCTGCAAACCAAGCGCGTGCACAAAACGGCTCAGGAACTCCAAACCGCCATGCAGCTCTATCAGGAAGCGCAGAGCGAAGGCAAACCCTTCGATCCGGCCGAATTTGGGTTCGAATTTTCAATGCAGCAGATCCATCAAAGAATCGCCTACTGGGACTTCAAAAAAGAGGGCTGCTCCTCCGCCATAGCCGAAATCAAGAGCCGAAAAGCCGCCTGATCGACGCCAGTCACACGGAATTGCGAAAAATCAATCGCTCGATAAGCGAAAACAGTGTAAGAACTTAGCCGGTTTCCGCCGCCGCGAGCGACGCGCTTCCCGTACCGGCGCGTATTAGCTTGAAGCCGATGAACAAGCTCGATCTGGCCCGGCGATTGGCGCGGGAATCGCACCGATCCAGTGGCAAAGCTGCCGACGACGTCGATACGCTCGTCTACAAAATTTTGAAGAACCTGAAGGAGACGCCGGCTAGCTCACCTTCTGCCGCGAAACAGTCCGCGGCAGTTGCTCGTAAACCTCGTTCAAAGGATCAGCAGTGAGCCGTCCCTTGCGCGGCAAATCTTTGCTGGCTCTGATTGATCGCTGCCTCCGGGAGGGAGCGGCAATTGAAATTGATGGCTTCGGGAGTTTTCGATTGGAAGAAGAACGCGTCGTGTTTCACCCCAATGGCCGGATTCGGGTTTTCCTGGCTTACGCCGAAGAAGATCGGGCAGAGGTCAAAAAGCTCTATCGGGCTCTGCAAGACGCGGGACTCGAGCCGTGGATGGATCAGGAAAAACTCCTCCCCGGCCAGAACTGGCCCCGAGCCATTGAGCGCGCCATCGAACTCTCCGATTTTTTCATCGGATGTTTTTCGCGGCGCTCCGCCGCCAAATACGGTCACTTTCAATGTGAGCTCCGCTACGCGCTCGATCTCGCGGGACGCGTCCCTCTGGAGGACATCTTTCTTGTTCCCATCCGCTTAAACGAATGCGAAGTCCCCCGCCATATCGCGCGGAAAGTACAGTATGTCGATCTCTTCCCGGATTGGGACCGCGGCGTGACCCGTCTTGTGAAAACCATGCGCCGTCAAGTCACCGAGCGCAAGAAGAGATCGAAGCCTACGACCTAACCCCAACACCAAGAGTGGCGCGGGCACTCGTGCCCGCCGCGCCGAGACTCCTCTCGGCGCTTGTCCGGCGTCCTTTTTTAACTGTCCTCAATTCCTGTCCATTCAAGCTTCTGGGCTCCTCAGCTCTTGCTTTCCAGCTTTTTCTTAGCATCATGCGCCAGCTTGGAATCCGGGGCCAGCTTCATCACTTTTTCAAACGCCAACCTCGCTGCGTCCCTGTTCTTCAGCTTCTCTTCCGCCTCGCCTACTTTGAAGAAAGCCTCAGGCGAGCTGGGATTATAGCGGGTTGCCCGCTCATAGCGGCCGAGAGCCGCCCGGTAATTTCCTTTGTGCCAATAGTAATTTCCGACCCTGATATTGCGATCCGATTCGAGCGGATTGAGCACAAACTTTTCCGGCGCAACCGACTCATCCTCCTCGGGAGGCTCCGATTCGTCAGGGGGTTCTTGCGCCGGTTTTGACTGAGCCTGCCGCTGGGCAGGAGGGCTGGCCGATTGTGGGAATACTGTCGGCGCACACGCGAATACCAGCAGACAAGCTAAATACAACACGCGTGTCACAATTGGATTATAGCTGCCGATGGAACTTAAGGAGAAAGTAGCGCAGCTTCCCACCCAGCCGGGCGTTTACCTTTACAAAGACGGAGCAGGAACCGTTCTTTACGTCGGTAAAGCCAATAATCTTCGCAGCCGTGTCAAGAGCTATTTCAACGAAGATCGGCTGGCCGATGTCAAGACGGGAAGCCTGATCGCCGAAGCGCGCGACATTCATTTCATTGAAGTCGACAACAACAAAGAGGCGCTGGCGCTCGAGAACAACCTCATTAAGCAATACAAGCCGCGCTTCAACATTCTGTTGCGCGACGACAAGACCTTTCCCTACGTCAAGCTAACTAACGAGAAGTATCCGCGCGTCTATGTAACTCGACGTATCCTGAAGGACGGCGCAACTTACTACGGGCCTTTTTTTCCGGGGAACTTAGCTCATCGGCTGGTTCATTTTATCCATCGCCACTTCAAGGTTCCGTCCTGCAAAATCGACTTCGGCCGGCGGCACACGCATCCCTGCTTGCAATACCACATTCACCGCTGCCTGGGTCCGTGCGTTGCCGGTCTCACAACCGATGAAGATTACGCGGCAGCCGTCCGCAACGTTCGCCTCTTTCTCGAAGGCCGCCACAGAGACCTCGCGGACCAGCTAGAAAACCGCATGAAAACTGCCTCCCTCGACATGCGCTTCGAGGAAGCGGCAAGCCTTCGGAATCTTATGTCCACGGTCCGCGAAATGGAGCAGAAGCAAAAGATGGCCGCCGTTGAAGGCGAAGACATCGATATCTTCGCTTATCATGCGGAGCCGCCTCTCATTGCAGTCAACCTCTTTCACTTGCGTAACGGCAAGATTGTTGATCGCCGCGAATTCTTCTGGGAAGATCAAACCGAATTCAATCCCTCCGAGTTTTTCGAAGCTCTTCTAAAGCAGGTTTATCTAAACAATCAGCACATCCCCGGCCACATCCACGTGCCCGCCGATTTCGAACAGCGCGCCGAACTGGAAGAATTCCTGTCCGATCTGCGCGGCCGAAGAGTCGAAATCGCGACGCCGCAGCGCGGAAGCAAGAAGGCTCTCCTCGCCTTGGTAGAAACTAATGCCGAGCACAGTTTCAATCAGCGGTTTCGGGTAATGAAGCCCTCTTCGAAGGCCATTCAGGAAGCCCTTCAGGATGCGCTGAACGTCCCCGAACCTCCGCGGCGCATTGAATGCTTCGACATCTCCCATATACAAGGAACGGACAAAGTAGCCAGCATGGTCGTATGGGAGGACGGCAAGATGAAGAAATCGGATTACCGCAAATTCATCATCCGAACCGTCGCGGGCAATGACGATTTCGCCTCGATGCGCGAGGTGATTAGTCGCCGTTACTCCAAGCTTCAGGAAGAGAAACTTCCCTTCCCCGGTCTCGTGTTGGTGGACGGCGGCCTCGGCCAGCTCCATGCCGCTGCGGAAGCGCTAGAAGCGATCGGTATCACGTATCAGCCGCTCGCATCCATTGCCAAGCGCGAAGAGTGGATTTACGTCTATGGCCAAGAAGACGAGCCCATCATCTTGGACAAGTTCTCGCCTATCCTGCATCTGGTACAGACGATCCGCGACGAAGCACACCGCTTCGCTGTAACCTTCCATCGCACGCGTCGAAATGCGCAACGCCTGACCTCAGAGCTGCACGACATACCCGGAATCGGACCCAGAACCGTCGAAAAACTGCTGAGAACCTTTGGCAGCCTGGAGCGCGTCAGAGAAGCGCCGCCCGAGGAACTGACACGAGTAGTCGGAAATGCCGCCGCCACCAGGCTCCGCACCGAACTGAGCCGCGTGCGTCAGCAAGCGTCTCCTCACATCCCCTGAAACAACCGGAACGCAAGCACATCGGGTAATCCGGCTTTCACAATTTCCTCTGCCGTCTTCTGAACGGGATATTCCACGCGTCGCAGCGTAACCGTCTTTTGTTCCGAATCGAAAATTGCATAAGCGGCGCGCGGATCGCCGTCTCGTGGCTGACCGACCGAACCAGGATTCACCATGTAAAACGTATCGGGCTCGAGCGCCAGAATGGTCTCTTTTCGTGTCTTCCGAACTGCGGGAATCGTGCCGACGCGGCCGTGCCTGGCGAAAAATCCGCCCTGCAGGTGTGTATGCCCGAAAAATGCCAGCGGCAGCTCAAAGCGTTCGAAGCAACTCGCTGCTTCGCGAGCAGTTGTTACATATTCGTCTTCATCCTTCGGTGAGCCGTGACAAATGTGAAAATGTTCCAGCGACAAAGGTCCCCGCTGCAGACCCCGCAAGTACCCGAGTTGCTCCGGGCCCAGTTGATCAATCGTCCAGCGAGCTGCCGCTTGCGCGACTTCATTAAACCAATCCAGATCTTCCAGGCCGGCGACAACTTTGTCGTGGTTGCCCCGAATCACGGGCTCACAATGCTCGCGCGTCCATTCCAATACGCGCGATGGCTCGGCATTGTAGCCAACCAGATCGCCGCAGCACACAATCCGATCGATTTTGCCTTTAGAATCGCCGAGCACCGCTTCCAAAGCGTGCCAATTCGCATGTGTATCGCTGATTACAAGGAATTGCACAAGCGTATTGTAACGACAAGGTCGTCCAGTACAATTCAAGACAATGTCACTGGTTGTTGTCGGGTCGGTCGCCTATGACGCGATTGAGACTCCGAATGGAAAAAGAGAACGCACTTTAGGCGGCGCTTGCACTTACATTTCACTGAGCGCCAGTTATTTCACTAAGGCGTCGATTGTAGGTGTCATCGGCGACGACTTCGCGGCCGAGGATCGTTCGTTATTGGCGCGCAAAGGTGTCGACCTGGAGGGTCTTGAACAAGTCCCCGGTAAAACGTTCTTCTGGTCCGGTCTGTATTCCGCCGACATGAACGACCGGACCACGCTCCGCACGGATCTGAATGTTTTTGCCGAATTTCAGCCGAAACTGCCCGCATCTTATATCAGTCAGCCTTATCTGTTTTTGGGGAACATTCAACCCGCACTGCAAAACGATGTTCACCGGCAGATGAAGTCTCTCCGCTTCGTCGGCGGTGACACCATGAACTACTGGATCTCCGATTATCGCGATGAGCTCCTCGCCACCATCCGCAATTGGGATTTTCTATTAATCAACGATAGCGAAGCCCGCATGCTGGCCAAAGAGAACAATCTCCGGCGAGCCGCCCAGAGGATCCTCGACCTCGGGCCCAATACACTGGTCATTAAGCGCGGCGAATACGGCGCGATGCTCGTTCGGAAAGACACCTTGTTCATGGTTCCGGGATATCTACTCGAAGACGTCTTCGATCCAACCGGAGCGGGCGATTGCTTCGCGGGCGGATTCGTCGGCTACCTTGCCGAACGCGGATTCGATCTCCGCAACGGGCACTTCGATGTCCAGGAGCTTCATCGCGCTGTCATTTATGGTTCGGTTATGGGAAGCTTCTGCTGTGAAGAATTCGGAGTCGAGCGTTTTCGCACCCTCACGCGCAAAGACATCGACCAGCGTTTTGCAGAATTCCGCCGATTCACCGCCTTTTAGAGCATTTGAGCTGCTCTCAGTGGGCGCCGCTCTCTGTGTCCTGATAGCCTGCTTTGCCGGCTGGTGCTTCCACCACGGCTACACGCTCTATTGGGGCGACGCACAATCGCACCTGAATCTCAGCCGCGGCATCATCGATTCGCGCACGCCCGGATACGATCAGCTCGGCAACGTCTGGCTGCCCATGCTGCACGTCATCTGTTTGCCCCTTGTCGCTAACAACTCGCTTTGGTCGACGGGTCTTGCCGGCACGATCCCGGTGGCACTCTGTTTCGCCATCGCCGGCGTCTTTCTTTACCTGGCCGCGCGAACTGCCTACGAAAGCAGGCTGGCAGCCTCGATCGTTGTATCGTGCTTCGCGCTAAATCCGAACATTCTCTATCTGGCGTCGATCCCAATGACCGAAATGGTCTTCTTGGCCGGCCTGGCAGTACTCCTATTCGCGATCGTTCGCTTCCGCAAAACACAAAACAACAGCTTCATCGCTCTTGGAGTGTTCGCCTCCTGGTTCATAAGCCTGACCCGCTACGACGGCTGGTTTCTGATCCCATTTGCCGCCCTCGCCTTCGGGTGGGGCAGAAGATTTCTGACATTCGCATGCGTCGCAAGTCTCGCTCCCTTATATTGGATCGCGCACAACTGGTGGGAAACCGGCAACGCACTCGATTTCTATAACGGACCGTATTCGGCGATGGCCATTCAAGGCAACCATCCCTATCCGGGCTACCACAACTGGCCCGCCGCCATCGGCTACTACGCGATGGCCGGGCAACTCTGCTCCGGCTGGCCGCTGGCCTTCTTAGGAATCATTGGCCTCGCGTGCCTTATCAAGGTGGCGCGGCCACTCGGGGCTGCCGCATCGGGACTCGTCCCGACGCTCTTCCTCTGCCTCACCCCCGCCTTCTACATCTGGAGTATCCATTCCTCCGGAAATCCCATCTATGTCCCTCAGCTTTGGCCGCACGGCTACTACAACACCCGCTACGGCATCGCCGTCGTCGTACTCGCTGCCTTCGCCGCAGGCGCGATCGGCTTAGCCCTTCCGCCCAAATGGAAGAAGTTCGCGGCAGTACTGCCACTCCTCTCCATAGCGCCATGGCTAATTCGTCCATCGATCGACAATTGGATCTGCTGGAAGGAGTCACAACAGAACTCAATTTCCCGGCGCGCATGGACAAAGGCTGGCGCAGCATTCCTGGCTGCGAACTATCACGTCGGTCAGGGTATCTTGACTCCATCGGCATCGGACGATATCGCGGGGATCTTTTGCCGCGCTCGAATACCGTTGCAGGAGACGATCAACGTGGGAAATGGCCCAACCTGGTTCGCGAATACATTACGGCCCGATCTCGTCCATCAGCAGTTGTGGGCAATCACTCAAGCCGGCGACGAATTGTCGCGCGAGATCTTGAGAGGCGGCTCCCCGTATCATCTCGTCCAACAAATCGACGTGACGGGTGCGCCTCCGTTGCTGATCCTCAAGCGTGGTGATGAATGATTGAATTCGCTTTTGCGAAATTGCATGGCGCGGAAAACGATTTTCTGCTCACTTGGGGGGATGAAGTTCCGCAGGACCGCCTTCCGCGAATTGCTCGCTACCTTTGCGCGCGCACCACGGGAATCGGAGCCGATGGATGGATGCTGGCGTGGCGAGAAGAGAACGGACTCCGCACGAGACTGTTTAACTCCGATGGAAGCGAAGCGGAGATGTCAGGCAACGGAACCCGGTGTGCCGCCGCTTTCGGACTGATGAAGCAGGCAGTCTCGCCCACTGAGGTTTCGATAAGAACTGGCGCAGGCGTCAAAACACTTCGCCTGATCTCGCGCAAAGAAAATCGCTTTCTGTTCGAGATGAACATGGGTTTGCCGAAAATCGAAGAGCTACAAACTCAAATGCAACTCGCGGGAGCGGAGTACGATGCCACCATCCTGAATGTAGGGAATCCGCAATGTGCCATTTTTGTCGATTCGTTGCCTCAGAACTGGCGCACCGCGGCTCAAGAGGCCGAGCGTCATCGCCGCTTTCCAAAACGGAGCAATATCTCTTTTGTTCGCGTCATCGACCGGCACACCATCGAAGCGGTGTTTTTCGAGCGCGGCGCGGGCGAAACAAAAAGTTCAGGGACAGGGTCAACCGGAGCCGCCGCCGCTGCTATTCTCAGGGGTGTGGTGGAGAGCCCTGTCGAAATACTGACTCCGGCCGGAAGCATGACCCTGCGCTGGAGCGACAGTGTCTACCTGACGGGACCGGCCGAATTCATTGGCGAGGGCAGGTATTTTCTTGATCTCTGAAACGCTTGAGCAAACCTCGAAGCAGCCCTTGTCCGTTGCCGCCAACTTACGGGAACGAATCACGAAGAAAACAGCACGTGTCGGCGTGCTCGGGCTGGGATATGTTGGGTTGCCGCTTGCCGTCGAATTCGCCCGCGCCGGTTTTGAAGTAATCGGGATTGACGTCCAGCAAAGCAAAGTAGATTCCTTCAACCGTGGCGAGTCGTACGTCAAAGACGTCAAGGACCACGTCTTCCAACCCTTGGTGAAGAGCGGCAAGTTGCGTGCCACATCCGACTACTCCGTCATTCGCGAGCTCGACACCATCGACATCTGCGTTCCAACCCCGCTGCGAAAAACAAAAGATCCGGACATGAGCTTTGTCGTTGCCGCCACCGAGGCCATCGCTCAGTACATGCATCCGGGTCTGCTGGTCATGCTGGAATCGACGACTTATCCCGGAACGACAGACGAACTGCTTTTGCCCAGGCTTGAAGGAAGCGGGCTCAAAGTGGGCCAGGATTTCTTCCTATGCTTCTCGCCGGAACGCGTCGATCCCGGAAATCCCAAGTTTCAGACCTCCAACATCCCCAAAGTAGTCGGCGGCATTACCCCGGTCTGCACCGAAATGGGCGCGCTCTTCTATAAGCAGGCCCTCGAAACAGTCGTACCCGTAAGCTCGACGCGCGTTGCCGAAATGGTCAAGCTGCTCGAAAACACGTTCCGCATGATCAATATCGGCCTGGTGAACGAGCTGGCTCTTAATGTGCGATCGCATGGGAATCGATGTCTGGGAAATCATCGATGCGGCAGCCACAAAGCCTTTCGGCTTCATGCCGTTCTATCCGGGCCCCGGCCTGGGCGGCCACTGCATACCCATCGATCCTTTTTACCTGTCCTGGAAAAGCAAAGAAGCGGGTATTGAAGCGCGCTTCATTGAGCTCGCCGGCTATATCAATGGCCGGATGCCGGAGTTCGTGGTCGAAAAGGTTCAGAACGCGCTCAATGACGCATCGAAGCCGGTTCGCGGATCGCATGTTCACGTGCTCGGGACGGCTTATAAGCGAGACATCGACGACGTACGCGAATCTCCCGCGCTCGACATCATTCTGCTTCTCCGGCGTCGCGGAGCGCATGTGACGTTCTCGGATCCGCACGTCAAGAAAATACAAATTGACGACGCAACTTTCGAGGCCCAGGAGATGCTGCCGGCGGTCGAAGCAGCCGATTGCGTCGTGATTGTCACCGATCATAGCGGCATCGATTACGCGGCGGTTATCGATCGCGGCAAATTAATCGTGGACACTCGCAACGCGCTGAAAGGCTTTCGCTCGGACAAAATAGTTCGCTTATAACGAAGTGGCCGCGCTCGATGTCTCCGCTTCGTCACCCCCGCCGTCCATGCCCATTTGAGACAAGCGGTAGCGTAGCGCATTCCGTGTAAGTCCTAACATTCTGGCGGCTTGACTCTTGTTACCATTTGCCCTTCGCAAAGCTTCCCGAATCATCATCTGCTCCCAATGCTCGAGCGTTTCCCCCTCCGGAAGCAGCGGGGTTTGCTGCGATGCATTGGCGGGCATGCGGCGCGGCGCTTCGATCCGTATCTCCGAAGGCAGCAGTACGTCGCCTGACGCGAGCACCAGGCTGCGCTCGATTGTGTTCTCCAGCTCCCGCACGTTGCCTGGCCAGGAATGATCGAGTAGCCGGTCCATAGCGCCGGGACTGATTTCTTTGGCGCTCGAACCCAGTTCCTTGGAAAGCTTGTTGACGAAATGCAGCGCCAGAAACGGAATGTCTTCTTTCCGTTCGCGCAGCGGTGGAATATTGATCGGGACTACGTTCAACCGGTAATAAAGGTCTTCGCGGAACCGGCCCTCTTCAAGCGCGGCTCGAAGATCGACGTTAGTCGCGGCGATCACCCGCACGTCCACGTCACGGGTTACGTTTGATCCAAGCCGTTCGAATTGGCGCTCTTGCAAAATCCGCAACAGCTTCACCTGAATATTTCCGGGGACATCGCCGATCTCGTCCAGAAACACGGTGCCCTTGTCGGCTTGTTCAAACTTCCCCGGTTTACTCGCGTTCGCTCCGGTGAAAGCACCCTTCTCATAGCCGAACAGCTCGCTTTCCATGAGATTTTCGGGCAACGCGGTGCAGTTGATCTTTACGAACGCGTGGTTCTTCCTTGGAGAGTGCTGGTGAATGGCGCGCGCGATCATGTCTTTTCCCACGCCGCTTTCACCGGCCAGCAGAACCGTCGCGCGCGCCGGAGCAACCCGCTCCACAGTATGAAAAATCTCTCGCATGGCAGTGCTGTGTCCGATGATGTTGTCGAACTGGTAGCGCTGATCCAGCTCTTCGCGCATGCGCTGGTTCTCGGCCCGCAGCGCCTGCACAGCCATCACCTTCTGCACCACCGTCGTCAGGTGATCCAAGGAAAACGGCTTCTGGAGAAAGTCCGCCGCGCCCAGCTTCATCGCCTCCACGGCAGTCTCGACCGATCCGTGCGCCGTAATCACAACCACGGCTGCTTGTATGCCGCGCGATTGCAACTGCTGGATCAGTTCGAGACCGCTCAGCCCGGGTAGGCGGAGATCCGTGATGATCAGATTCGCAAACGCCGCCAGCGGCATCGCCTGTTCGGCGCTCGGCGCGCCATCGACTTCGAAGCCCGCCGATTCCAATTGCAGTTGAATGACCCTTCGAAGCTTGTCCTCATCTTCGACAATGAGTATGCGTCCTTCGGCCATGTTTATGAGTGGTGCACTTTCGGAAGAGTCATTTCGAATGTAGTACCGCTTCCAGGTTCGCTAAACACGTGGATGCGCCCTTGGTGCTCATCCACAATTTTCGACACAATCGCAAGGCCCAAACCCACGCCGGCGGGCTTGGTCGTAAAAAACGGATTGAAAATGTTCTCCAAATGCTGCGGTTGAATCCCCTCGCCGTGATCGCTCACAAAGATGATCACATTGTCGCCTGAGGAGTCCGCTCGTATCTCGACCTTCTGCCCGGGGGCGCTCGCCTGAATCGCATTCTGCACCAGATTTGAAATCGCCAGTTTCAGCAGATCCCGATCGAAATCGAAAGAAGCAGCGCCTTCGTTGATGCGAATGGTCAGCTCAACGTTTCTGTTGGTCCCCAAGTCCGAGAGCTGTTTGGCGACATCGTCCACAACGGCACGAAGATCGGCTCGCACAGGGCGGCTCTGCAAGGGTCGCGCGAAATCCAGGAAACTAGAGACGAGCCCGTTCATTCGATCCGCTTCGCTGCCAATATATCCCGCCATCTCGGACATGATTTCGGGCCGGTTTCTGGCGGTCTCCTTGGTCAACATCTCGGCAGAAGCCTTGATCGTACCGAGAGGATTCCTTAGCTCGTGAGCGAGCCCGGCCGTCAACTGACCAAGTGCGGCGAGTCTCTCGTTCCGGCGCAGCGAAGCCTCCGCCCGGCGCAGGTTCCGATTCGACTCAGCGAGCTGATCCGCCGCTTCTTGCGTACGCTGCATCTCATTCCGTTTCGCCTTCGCCTGCTCGTAGACAAGGAACGCCACGATCGCGTAAAACGATGCGCGTAAAGCCGTGAGACTGATCTCGTCCGGCCGGCAGAATGCTCCAATCCACAAAGATGGGCAGCAGGAAAGAAAAATAAGCCAGGCAGGCGATTGCCGTCACTGTAATCACTCCAACCAGTTCGAACGTGGTGGCGGCAGATATGACAGGAATCAGGAAAATCGGGTAATAGTAGCTGTTGATCGCGTGGGTCCAGCCGATCAGGAGGTAGCTGAGGAGGAGCTTGAGAGCGATTGAAATAATTTGGCCGCGCCGCGAGGAAAATAACTTGACTCTCGGCTCGAAAATCAAAAATACGCCGATAAGAGGAAGCAGAATGTAGGCGTTGTAGTTTGCCTCTGGTAGGGTTGCGATCAAGGCCGCGATGAACAGCAGCCAGAGATCCTGAGCGCGGAAGATGTACTTGCGCCGACTTCACTGTCGCGCCGCCAGAGGTCTCGTCGCCGGGCATTTTTAACGGTCTATGACAAAATAAGGAGAATCCCCAGCAGTCATGAGTAATGTGAATTTCGACCCCTCTTTGCCCGCGGAAAGTGTCACTCCGCAGCAAGATTCCACCTTTGCCGAGATGCTGTCGAGCTTTGAGCAGCAACATGCTGGCGGAGCGAATGGGGAAACGGTCACGGGAACCATTGTCTCAGTCGGCCCAGAGGTCATTCTCATCGACGTCGGACGGAAGATCGAGGGCTCCTTACCGCTTTCAAAATGGCAAGAGACGCAGGAAGTCGAGCCCAAACCGGGCCTCACCATACCCGTTTCCGTCGGGCCGCGCAATGAAGACGGCTATTACGAACTCTCCACTTTCAAAGTAGAACGCCCGAAGGACTGGAGCGGTCTGGAAGCGGCGTTTGCGAACAAGCGGACCATTGCGGGGACGGTCGTCGAGCAGGTGAAGGGCGGTTTCCGGGTTGATGTCGGCGTGCGGGCCTTTCTGCCCGCTTCGCGAAGCGGTGTCCGGGAAGCGGACGAGATGCCGAATCTGGTGGGGCAAGAGATCCAGTGCCGTATCACGAAGCTCGATGTCGAAAAAGAAGACGTGGTTGTGGATCGCCGCGGGGTTTTGGAAGAAGAACAGGCGCAACGGCGGCAGCAAGCCTTTTCGGACTTGCGTGAAGGAGCGGTGGTTCGAGGCACCGTTCGCAGCGTTATGGACTTTGGAGCTTTCATCGATCTCGGAGGCGTGGACGGATTGCTCCACGTCATGGACATGTCGTACTCGCGGGTGAGCAAGGCGGGGGACGTAGTCAAACCGGGCGATGAGCTGGAAGTCAAGATCCTGAAGGTCGATCCAGCAAACAAGAAGATTTCGCTGGGATTAAAACAGCTCCAGGACGATCCTTGGACCATTGCCGCCCGCAAGTTTCAAGTGGGCGACCGCACCAGCGGCACCGTTTCGCGCCTGACGGATTTCGGCGCATTTGTCGAACTACTTCCGGGTGTTGATGGTCTGATTCATCTCTCGGAATTGTCCTGGAATAAGCGGGTACGGAAACCAGGCGACTTGCTGAAACCCGGCGAGCGCGTGGAGGTCGTGATCCTGCAGGTCAATGCCGCGGAGCGGAGGATCGGCCTCGGATACAAACAAGCCCTGGGCGATCCGTGGGAAGCTGTTCCGCAAAAATTCCCGGCGGGAACGGTAGTGGAAGGACAGGTCACGAGCCTGACTCCATTCGGAGCTTTTCTGGAGCTGGAAGATGGCATCGAAGGCATGGTGCACATCTCCGATATCACGAGCGAGAAGCGCATCGATCATCCGAAAGACAAGCTGGCGAAAGGCCAAACCGTCAAAGCAGTCGTGCTGGATGTCGATCGGGAGCGGCGCAGGCTTCGCCTCGGAATCAAACAACTGGAACCCACGACCGTGGACAACTATATCTCCGAGCACCAGCCAGGAGAAACGGTGAGCGGCCGAGTGGTGGAGATTCATGGAGACCGGGCCAGAGTGGAACTGGGCGAAGGAGTCATCGCGACCTGCCAGTTAAAGCGAATGGAAGACAATTCAGCCGAGCCCAAGGAGCCGAAAGCTGCGGATGTTTCCTCGCTGAGCGCCATGCTGGCGGCCAAATGGAAGCAAGGCGGACCGGCCGGCGCGTCCAAGGAAGCGGCGCGCGCCGGGCAGGTACGAAGTTTCCGGATCTCTCACTTGGATTCCTCTAAGAAACTGATTGAATTGGAATTAGCCAGTTAACGAATCGAATTCCGACCTCGATGATGACGAAATCGCAGTTCGTACGTCCATCGTTCTGGTGGAGACGCAGGCCCAAGTTTTCGGAAATTTAGCCGTGCGTGGCACGACGGAGCGGTTAGACGAGGGAACGCTTATCCGTGCGGCGCAAAACGGAGATTCAGACGCCTTCGAGCAACTGGTTCGATCCTACGACCAGAACGTGCTTCGGATGGCCTTCAACCTCTTGCATTCCCGGGAAGACGCTCGCGATGTCTACCAGGAAGCTTTCCTTCGCGTTTATCGGAATCTGCCCAAATTCCGCTTCGATTGCAGCTTTAGTACCTGGTTGTACCGGATCGTCGCAAATCTTTGCCTCGACCAGATCAGAAAGCGCAAAGTTCGAAAAGAAGAGGGTTCGGCACTGGAAACCGCCACCGGAGAAGTAGATCGCTTCCAGTTTCTGCCGGAAACTCGGGCTTATGTCGATCCGCAACGGCAACTGTTGAGCGCCGAGGTGAATTCGCGGATCCAAGAAGTGCTGGACCGGCTGACACCGCGCGAACGGCTGGTTTTTGAGATGCGCCATTTTCAGGGCATGAGGCTGCGGGCCATCGGCGAGGCTTTGGGCGTCACCGAAGAAGCCGCTAAGAATTGCCTCTTCCGGGCGACTCAAAAAATGCGGGCAGCGTTGGGAGATTTCCTATGACTTGTCATCAGGTTCAGACGGACCTCTCGCTTTACCTGTATGGCGAGCTGGATTTCGCGACAGAAGAGCAGATGGAGCAGCACCTGGACGCCTGCGCGCTATGTCAAAGTGCTTTGGCGCGCGAAAAGTCCTGGCATACGGCGCTCAACGGGGAGCAAATGGATGCGCCGCTCGACCTGCTGTCGGAGTGCCGGCGCGATCTGAGAACCGCTATTTCGGGGACCGGCAAGAAGAGTAAATCCCGCGTTTCCTGGTGGAATTGGGCTAGACCGTTCCGGCTTTCCGCGACCCGCTGGTCGATGGGCATGGCTGTGGGCTCTTTTCTCGTGTTCGTGGGCTTCAGCGCCGGGCGGCTGGTAAACAGGAATGGTTTCACCGGCAGCATGATCGCCGGCGGGAGCCGAGCAGGCCGGCCTCATTAATCCCGGCAACAGCGCGCATTCGGGACATTCAGGCCGATGATCCCCAGCACGTTCGAATTATTGTGGACCGCATTCGTCAGCAAGAGATCACGGGGCGCGCCGACGATCAAGATGTGCGCCAATGGCTGCTTGCGGCCATGCGGGACCCCTCCGACCCCGGTATACGGGTTGACTCTGTCGAAGTGCTGCAAGGCCAAACCGGCAGCGACGTTCGCGATGCTTTGCTGTACAGCGTCACACACGATTCGAATGCCGCCGTCCGGCTGAAGGCGCTGCAAGGTCTGCGCCGCTTCACGAGACGATCCGGCGACGCGTGAGACTCTTCGGTCCGTGCTGGAACATGATACGAATCCGGGCGTGCGCTCCGAAGCCATCGATGTTCTCGTTCCGGCCGATCAAGAGATTGAGCTCAGCCCCGGCCTGGCAGGCACCCTGCAACAAATCGTGCGCTCCGACGGCAGTGACGACTATGTGCGCATGCGCTGCATGCAGGTACTGGGCAGAATGAACGCATCGGTCGACGTGTACTAGGCTGGGCGCTCCCTCGCGAAATCTCTTTCCAAAACCAATCCACTTTCCGAGTTTGGCCGTCAATACTCTCGAAGGTATTGTTATGCGCCGTTTATTCTTGTTCACCGCACTTATTGCCGGTGTATTTCTGGCATCGAGCGCACGCAAGCTCAATCGGATCTTTCGGGCAGAATTGCACCGCAAATCCGGAGTTCGGGCAGCTATTTGGGCGTGATGTTGATCGACATCAACGCCGACCGCGCCGCGGCGCTGAAGCTCGGAGACGAACGTGGTGTCGAGGTGACCAACGTGGAACCGGGAAGTCCGGCCGAGAACGCCGGTCTGAAGCCGGGGGACGTTCTTTTCACCTATAACGGCGAAAATATTCTGGGCGTGCAACAGTTCGTACGACTGGTGCAGGAGACCCCTCCCGGAAGACGGGTCAAGATTCAGTTCTGGCGCGATGGAAAGGTGCAAACTGTAATGGCGACAACCGGCGAGCGCTCTCCGGCGCTCGATTTTCCCCGTATCGTGGGTTTTGGGCTTCCGGACACGCGCAATTTGCCTATGGCCATGCCCGATTTCCCGAATCCAATACTGGTGTGGAAGAACTCGCTGCTGGGTATTGAATGCGAGCCAGTGGAATCACAACTGGCCCAGTACTTCGGAGTGAAACGCGGCGCTCTCGTGAGATCGGTCGATAAAGGATCCGCCGGGGAAAAGGCGGGCTTAAGAGCTGGAGATGTGGTTACCGCCATCGGAGATCGAATGGTATCGAGCCCACGCGATTTAACATCTTACGCGCGCACCGGCCATCAGCCCGGAAAATCGATTGCGATCACTCTCATGCGCGAGCACCGGGAGCTCACGCTGAATGTGCCGGTGACGGCCAGGAATAGTACTGCGCCTTCCGCGAGCTTCGTTAAGCTCCGCGCTGCTGCGGCCAACGCTTCTGCATGTACGAGCGCAGACGCAGTATCGCTTGAGACTTGAGCTGCGAAATCCGCGATTCGTGCAAATCGACGATCTTTGCTATTTCGCGCAGCGTCATCTCCTCGTAGTAGTAGAGGCTCAGAACCGTTTTTTCCAGCTGAGGCATTTTTTCGATCGCCTGAGCCAACAAGCGTTCCAGTTCGGCTCGCTCGACGATCTGGGAAGGCCACTGTTCGTCTGAGTCCGCCAGGTATCGCAGCAGATCGCAGCCGTCGTCTTCGGTTCCGGCATTTTCGAGGCTGCCCAGCGTCAGGCCACGGACTTCCGACAGCCAGTCCTGATACTCCGACACGGAAAGATCCAGATGCTTCGCGATCTCGTCCTCGGTTGGCATTCGGTGGTGCTGTTGTTCGAGGACGGCGATTGCCGATTCGATGAGCTTGGCGCGCTTACGCTGCTGGCGGGGAGCCCAATCGAGACCGCGAAGGCTGTCCAGAATCGCGCCGCGGATCTTGTATTCGGCGTATGTCTTCAGCTTCACGTCATGGCTGGCATCGTAACGGTCAATCGCGGCGATCAGGCCGACAACACCCGCTGAGATGAGATCATCGAGACTCACCGACACAGGCAACCGCTCATGAATTCGCCGGGCGATGAGCTTTACCTGGGACAAATGTTCCAGAATCAAGCGTTCGCGCACTTCAGCCGCGACCACCGGCGTATCTAAGCTGTTGACTTCTTCACGAGCGACCATTCACACCCCTTGGCGCTGCTTATGCGGTTTCTCTGCCTGCGCCTAATGAACTTTCGGTTGATCCGTCGGAAAACTTGAGGCACGCTGCGGGCGGGTTCATTGCCTCGATGGTACTTACGCTACCTAGTCCTTGAGTACAAAGAGGGCACTTTGCGCGCGGAAGAGCGCGAGTTTGGCTAAGATGATCTAAGCGAGGTCGGACGTGGAAAGATCAAATGCGCCTTCGCCCGAGGCGACGACGCGGCTCCGGGGGCACTGCCGCCGCACCGGCAAAGGAATCCGTTCCCGAGCAGCAGGATTCAGACGCGCGCGAGGCGCGAGTGGCGGAATTGCGTCAACAAGTGCTGAATGGAACGTACGAGGTGGAAGCCGCGAAACTGAGCGCGAAGATCATCGAGCAGCACCTCAAGAAGTAAGCCTCCTCCGGGCCATTTTTCCGAACCCTGGTTTCGTCTCCTCACTTTGAGGGCTGCACTTTGATCAGAACGACTCCGTGCGAAGGAACATCGGCTGAAAATTGATCGGCAAGCGGACCACGATCGGCGTGCGCCCAGAGATCCCGAACCTGTGCTTTTCCGCTCAGGCCAACATCGCTCCAGCGAGCAGTCACTTTACTTGCGGATGCGCCGCGATTAAAGAGACCCACAGCGTAAGCGCCGTCGGAGAGCGGTCGCGCCCAGACTTCGAGATCGCCCTCCTTGGCAACGCGCTGGGCCTGTTTTCCGAGCGGATCCTGATCGACGGCAATCACTTCTTTATTCAGCAGGATCTCCAGAATATTCGGCGGAACATCGCGCAGATCGTTGCCGGCAAGCAGCGGGGCCGCGAGAAGGCTCCACAGGCTCATGTGCGTTCGATATTCCGTATCCGTCATCCCGCCGTTTCCGATCTCGAGCATGTCGGGATCGTTCCAGTGACCAGGACCGGCGTATTGCGCGAGATCTACTTGCAGATCGAAACCGATATGCGACATCGAATCCCATGAATCGCGGATATCGCCTGTCGTGCGCCACAGATTTCCGCCGACTTTGGCGGCCCATTGCGGACCGTGAAATACGCCGTACTGGCACAAGCTGAAGACGATCGGCCGGCCCGAATCGAGTAGAGCGTTACCCATTTTGGCGTAAACAGCCGGCATGGAATGATAATCGTAGACCTGCGTGGCGCTGCACCAGTCGTACTTCAGGTAATCGATTCCCCAAGCCGCGTAGGTCTTGGCATCCTGCTCTTCGTGCTTGAAACTGCCTTCATAATTGGCGCAGGTCTTCGGACCCGGTGAAGAATAGATGCCGAGCTTCAAACCTTTGCCGTGCACATAATCGGCGAGCGCTTTCATGTCGGGAAATTTTTCGTTAGTACGAATGTTGCCCTGTTCGTCGCGTGTCGCTTCCCAGGTGTCGTCGATATTGACGTAGATGTAGCCGGCAGCCTTCATTCCATTGCGCACCATGGCGTCGGCAACTTCGCGGACGAGTTTGTCGGAAACCTGGTTGCGAAACTTGTTCCAGCTATTCCAGCCCATGGGCGGCGTCTTGGCGAGACCGTTATAACGAACATCCGGCGCAGGCGGTAGAGAGATTTTGGCAGGGCGCGGCGGAAGCGGCGGAGGCGTTTCGCTGGAAATGTGCTTGAATGCTCAGATCGCGCCCACCAGCGCCGCCCGGACCCGGCATATGCAAGACAAGACCTTCGTCGCCCACCGTTCCGGTATAAGTGCGTTTTGCGCTCCTCGCCGAAATTGTCGCGTATGATTTCGAACGAGATGTCATTGCCCGGTGATCTTGCCATGCGCGATGGGTATGTCGCCCTGATTGGAAGACATGTAGCCGGTCAGCAGATCGGCATCGGCCTTGAGCCACAGCGAAGTCTCACGCGTCTGGCCGTTGGGAAGCGTGGCTTGATGCCACCCAGTGGCCGGTGAGGTCGGCGGCATAGTATGCCCGACACGAATAGAAGGCCTGCAACAACAACGAAAAAGTATTTCACTGATTAGCTCCTTAAAGTTTCCGCGGGAGGAATCGGCGGATTGGCGCATCACCAACCGCGTGCCGACCCGAAACTCGCGACCGGCAAGGTCTGGATCGGCAAGCATCGCCGAGAGCGCCTGAAATGCCACTTTTCCGATCTCCGCGCGTGGAAGCGCCACGGTGGTGAGGGAGGGCTGGGTGAACTCGGCAAACAGGATGTCGTCGAATCCGATAACGGACAGATCCTCCGGAACCCGCAAACCTCCATCGTAGGCGCGGTGCAGAACGCCGATCGCCATCAGATCATTTGCGGCGACGATCGCGGTGGGCGGGTTCCATTCAGCAGTTTAGAGAAACCGAAGTAGCCGCCTTGACGGTGAAGTCGGCGTCAATGGCGGGACCGGGATCGAGGCCTAGTTGGACGGCGGTTGCGAGAAACGCTTTTTTGCGGCGTTGCGCGGAATGCAAGATTCACGGGCCCGCCGATATAAGCGATGCGGCGGTGTCCCAGATTGGTGAGGCATTCCAATGCTTCCGCGATGCCATGTTCATAATCGATGACGATGTTGCTGATGCCCTTGTCCACCCTGCCCAGGTCGAGGTAAACTGCCGCGATGCGTTGTCCGGCCAGCATTTCGATCACAGAAGGATCGATTTGAGAAGTCAGGATGGCAATTCCCGGAACTTGCAATGCCAGTAGACGGCGAACCGAATTCAAGCGTGCGCTGGGCGTCGTAATTCGTATTCAGCACCAGCGCGTCCATGCCGTGAATCAGGGCTTGATCCTGAAAAGCCGCAGTGATTTCCGGAAAAAACGGATTGCGGACATCGGAAATGAGCAGCCCTAGAAAAGTGCTCTTCCCGCGTGCCAGGTTGCGCGCGGCCTGATTTTGCGCATAACCCAACTCTTCCACGGCGGCCAAAACACGATGACGGGTCTGCTGACGAGTGGAGCGGGTGCCGTTGAGCACATGCGAAACAGTGGCGATGGAGACGCCGGCCTTTTCGGCTACATCCTTTATGCTCACGCCCATAGGGTGACTCTCTCCGGGAGTTATCACAGGCGATGGGGTTCGGAACGATTTTAAGCGGTTACGAGAAGTTTATTCAAGGCAAAGTTAAACGCTTACGGTGTGGCCGGAGCTATGGATGCTGCTGAAAAACTCTTTTTGGGCGAAGGTGGTCGGGACTCCGACCGTCTGCTCGCAAATCCGGAAAGTCATCGCCATTGCGGTCGAGCGCTATCATTGACCGTTGAACGTCCGCATCGGCTTCTGGGGCATCTCGCTTGCAACTCTGAGCACAGCCAGCATGCTCTGCTTTTCCAGCGGCAGCACTGCTGTCAATTCCATGCCTGTCTGGCCATATGGAACTGACCCTGATAAGCCGAGTTCCGCTCCGAACAGCCCACCGGACATGGCTCTCAAGCGATTACCCGGTACTAGCTTGACGTTCACGGAAGCGCAAGCACAGAATCCTTTCGGCCCGGCGGACTGGTTCCCTGGTGATCATCCTGCCATGCCCGGCATCGTGGCGGTCGGCCGCAAGCCTCTCATCATGGCCTGTGCCTTCTGCCATTTCCCGAACGGCAAGGGCAAGCCGGAGAATGCAGGTGTAAGTGGGCTTCCTGTCTCTTACTTCGTAGAGCAAATGCACGAGTTCAGAGGCGGCCAGCGGAAATCAGCGGATTCGCGGAAGCGGAATACAGCCCTAATGGCCGCTTTCGCGAAGGCTATGACGGACCAGGAGATTCAGCAAGCGGCTGAGTACTTCGGCTCTATGAAGTGGACGAACTGGATCAAGGTGGTGGAGACCGATGAGGCGCCGAAGACGCGCACATCAAGTGGCTTGTATATCCCAATTCCCGGCGCGGGAAAAGAAAAGCTCGGCGAAAGAATCATTGAGGTCCCAATAGACCCCGACGGCACAGAAGAACTTCGCAATCCCCGTTCGGGCTTCATCGCCTATGTTCCTTTCGGAAGCGTTGAAAGAGGTCGAGCGTTAGTTACGGGCGAGAAAAAGCGGACGACTGCCTGCGGTGTTTGCCACGGCGATGATTTGAGAGGTCTCGGCCCGATGCCCGGAATCGCGGGACGTTCGCCGAGCTATATGGCGCGGCAACTCTATGACATGCAGCGAGGCACACGAAACGGAAGCTGGACGAAGTTGATGGAACCGGTCGTCAGAAACATAAGTGATGAAGAGGTATTGGATATCGTTGCCTACGTCTCTTCCCTGCAGCCTTAGAAGCGCGCCGACCTCTTCCAAGACCGATCACGCCTCGGGCGTCCGCCGCGCCAGCGGCTTCGTTCTAGTCGGCAAGGGTTGAGCAATTCTGGAGCCTGTTTCCCGAGTCGTGCCAGGATCGCGGTCAAACGGAAATTGGCAGAGTTTTTCAACAGAATCTATGGTGTTTGGATGCGGTTCCCCAGATCAGGAGCGATTTCTTTGAAGTGGTTTACATTCCATGTGTAAATCGTTTTCGCTCCCCATTTCCGGGCGCACGCCAGCAGCAGCGCGTCGTAGATCAAACCTCCGCGCAGCTTGCGTTGCACAACATCGCGAATAGTCGAGATGTATTCAGTTTCATCGAGTCCGACCAGCGTTAGGCGGGCGGGAAGTTCTTCGAGAAATAGAAAAACGTGCTCCGGCAATACCAGCGGTCGCACGGGCAGGTTTGTGACCGTGTTATAAGTCTCTGCTAGAGAGTGAAGGCTGCAGGCGGCACCTTCGACTTGCGCGCATGCGAGAAGGCCGAGACTCGCATCGTGGTGGACGTGATCGCCCCAAAAGGCAGCAACCAGAACCGATGTGTCGAAGAAAGCCTTCATTCGGCCGGCGCGACAATCTCGTTCGAGCGGTCTTCACGGATCTGTTCGATCAAGCCAACGATGTCGAGATCGGCCGCTTTTCCAGCGCGGTAAACCCAGATGCCGTTCTCGCGGCGAACTCCCGGCTGACCCCGGACCGGCGAGAGAACCAATCGCTCTCCCTCGACTTGGAGCTCAAGAGTATCGCCCGCCTCCAAATGCATCTCTTTTCGAATGCCTTTTGGGAGAATCAGCCGCCCCGCTTTGTCGACCATGACGATGGCGCGCATATATTGGAGTTTACCATTGCCCAAATGGCATCGCTGAATGGTAAGTTCGGCCGGTCTTTGCTCTCGGCGGCGGAAGCCCGACATATTTGGGGTAAGTCTATGATAAAGAAGAGCTTCATAGAAGTAGCGCCAGTTCAACTCGCGTTACCCTCCATACAACCCCCAATAGGTGCTGTTCGCTTCCTTTTGCTTATCAACGAGTTACCCCCAAACCTATACTGGGGGTAATCCGGCGGTACGGCCGGGAACGTTACGGGACCAATGGGAGAAACCAATAGAAGGTGATTTGAGCATGCATAAACCAATCAAATACCTCGAAAAAGTAGTGACCGTCGGCGCAAACGCTGCCTGGACGGTATTCGATCGGGTCAATCAGGTCAATCAAAACCCCTCGTTCACTCCGAAGTGGTCGGACAAGCCGCTACTGAAGAGCTACCAAAAATCGAAACCTCCTTTGGGCTGGCCGCGCGAAACGGACTCTCTTTGTCCGAAGTGCGTTCCGGAGATCCGGAAACGGATTGTCGACGGCGAAGTGGATTACAAGATCCTGCTCAATGAGCCGGTCGGCGAGATCAAAGCCAAGATCGTTGAACGCGACGGCAAAATCATGATGGTCAAAGAATGCCCGAAGCACGGCGTTTTCGAAGACCTCATGTCGATCGATCCTGCATTTTCAAAGCACCTGGAAGATGTGTTCCCCGGCCGCGATATTCGCGCCCACAGCGACGAGACACTGCATAACCACGGCACCAGCACGATCAAGCATGGGCGCGGCTCGGTTCTGACGATCGACCTCACTAACCGCTGCAATATGATGTGCGATCCGTGCTTCATGGACGCGAACCAGGTTGGGTTTGTGCATGAGCTGAGTTGGGAAGATATTCAGACGCTTCTGGACAACGCGATTTCCATCAAGCCTCGGCGGCAGATGTCGGTACAGTTTTCAGGCGGTGAGCCAACACTATCGCCCTACTTCCTGGACGCCGTGCGGTATGCCCGCAAAGTTGGCTACAACAGCGTGCAAGCGGCTACCAACGGAATCGAATTCGCCAAGCGGCCCGATTTCTGCAAGCAGGCCGCGGAGGCGGGGCTCCGCTACGCGTATTTGCAATTCGATGGCATAGGAAATGCCGCAAATTCGCATCGCGCGGTGGGCAATCTGTTCGATGTGAAGCTGCGGGCGATCGAGAATCTCTGGACGGCCGGCGTGGACATCGTGCCGGTGATCACGATTCTGAACGGCATTAATAATGAACAAGTCGGGCACGTAGTCAAATTCGCGCTGGACAACCCGAAGAAGATCCCGTTTCTTTCCTTCCAACCCGTTTCATTCACTGGCCGCGATGAGGCCATAACGGACGAACGCCGCATTGCGCAGCGATACACGCTTTCCCATCTCGCCCACGACGTGAAGGACCAAACGGGCATCGGCGAACCTGTCCGTGACTGGTTTCCGATCAGCTTCATGAGCACGTTTTCCGATTTCGCGGACCTAGTTCACGGCCCAAGCGCCGATTGGGGCCAGTTGAGTTGCGGTTGCCACCCGAACTGCGGCATCGGCATGGCGGTGATGTGCGACAAGGAAACCAAGGAATCCGTTCCGGTTACGGCATTTCTTCACGCCGACCAATTGGCGAAGGACATCGCGCGTATCAACGATGCCGCTCGAGGCCGTTTCCTTTCAGTGGCGGGCGTGACTCTAGCGCTGCTACGAAATTACAATCCCTTCAAATCGCCTACGCATTTCAAATTGACCGATCTAGTTGCCAAGTTCGACAAGTGCTTTGGGATGTCGAAGAAGGCGACTAGCGGAGCGTACGGCAAAGTCACGGGCGACCGCACTCGGGCCGATATCGAAAAGCGCCGCGCGGATCGCTGGAACTTCCTTTTTATCGCTGGAATGTGGTTCCAGGATCTGTTCAATTACGATTTCCGGCGGACCGAGCAATGCATCATTCCGTATGCAACGCAGGAAGGCGAGATTTCATTCTGCGCTTATAATACCGGCGTGGGTTGGCGCAACATCATCGAGAAGATGCACATGACGGCAACGCTCACCAAGTGGTACGAAGAGCATGGGCGGCATGAGATCTTCGCCGGCAACAAGGCCGTTCCGCTCAACAGCAAAGATCACAGCCTGGTGCTTGTGGAGGAGCATGTAAAAGCAGACCGTCAGCACGATCTCGAGCTGAAGGGCATTGCCAAGAACGCACGCGAAGAGAAAATGCGCGCGCGTGACGAAGCGCTGAAGCAAAAGCTGGAGAACGAGAAGATGGCGCGCCTTTATCGCGAGCACATTCTGGGCGAAAAGAAAGTGGACGGATTCGTTCCGCTCGATGGATTGCTCGGTTCCACTTCGAAGCCCGCGGAGGCAGAGAAACGGGAAGAAGTCGGCGCCATGGGCGACTGATTCCTAAATTGCTTGAGTACAAACGCCCGCCGGACCTGAAAAGGTTCGGCGGTTTTTTGTTGTCAACGACTATTGTTCGGCGGCGACGGGTCCCGAAGCTGCGTGGCGCGTTGTTGATCGGCAGCCGCTCCCGTGTTATCGCCGAGGCCAATTTGCGATCGCCCGATTTGAAAACGCCACGAGTGGAAGGAAAAGGCATTTGCGTAACGGAAGGCGCAATGCGATCATCATCCATGCTAAGAGTTCTCATCAAGCGTTTTGTAAAGCCAGGCGCGTGCGAAATCCCAATCCCGTTTCACAGTCGTGATTGAGACACCAAGCGCTTCAGCCGTTTGCACCTCGGTCATCCCACCAAAAAAGCGCAATTCGACCACCTGGGCGGCGCGTTCGTCCAACTCGCCAAGGCGGGACAGGGCCTCATCGACATTTAGAAGGTTTTGAGGCCTGACTGCGAATTCCGCTCCTTGTTCGAGGTTTACTAGCTTGCCGCCGCCTCGTTTTTCCGCTTTCTTGCTACGGGCATGATCGACCAGAATGCGCCGGATCTGGCGAGCGGCAATGGCGAACAAGTGCTTTCGGTCGTTCGGATTTACCGAACCGGAGGCGAACATACGGAGATATAGTTCGTGAACCAGCGCGGTGGGTTGTAGAGTATGGTTGCGATCCTCGTTTCTTAGCCCGATCGCAGCCATTCGCCGCAATTCGTCATAAATAACCGGTATGAGGCGGTTGCGGGCTTGTTCATCGCCGCCGCGCCACTCCGCGAGCAGCGTGGTCACTTCGCTTCGAAGAGCGTCATCTGGCATGCCTTGCGTGAGTGTATCGAAAACATGGGCTATTTTGCGGGCGCGATTCCGCTGTAGAGTACAGAGGTGTAGAGATGACGGCGGAACGCTTCCGGCAGATTCGCAATGTGTTCGAGGCGGCCATGGACCACAGCGAGGCGACTCGCGCTGCATGGCTTGCAGAAGCGTGCCGGAATGACGAGCCGCTGCGGGAGGAAGTGGATGCGCTGCTCAGGCAATATGAGAAGCGCTCCGGGGTGCTGGACGCGCCCGCGGCTGAGGCAATACAGGTAACGCGCTTGGAAGGCTTGCAGGTCGGGGCCTGGGAGATTCTGCGGGAAATCGGGCGCGGCGGTATGGCAGTGGTGTATCTGGCGCGCCGGGCCGACGGTGCGTTTCAGATGCAAGCCGCGGTCAAGGTGCTGAACACACCCTTTGCCGATGAGGAGATTCGCAAGCGGTTCCAGCAGGAGCGCGACATTTTGGCGCAGCTCGATCATCCCAATATTGCCCGTCTGCTGGACGGCGGCACGACCGAGGAAGGGTTGCCGTATCTGGTGATGGAGTACGTCGAAGGCCGGCCGCTCACTACCTGGTGCGACAAACGCCGGGCCGATGTCGAGGAACGATTACGGCTGTTCGAACAGCTATGCGACGTGGTGCAGTATCTGCACGAGCATCACGTGATTCATCGCGATCTGAAGCCGACGAACGTGCTGGTGAATGCGGCCGGAAGCGTGAAGCTGCTCGATTTCGGCATCTCGAAGATGCTGGAGCCGACCACGGATCAGACCATGCTGCTGACCCGTTCCGGCTTGCATCTGTTGACGCCGGAGTACGCGAGTCCAGAGCAAGTGCGCGGCGAACGAGTGACGCCGCAGACCGATGTTTACGCGCTGGGCGTTATTCTTTATGAGCTGCTGACCGGGCGGCGGCCGTATCGCCTGCGCAGCCGGGTGATGCACGAAATAGTGCGCGCCATTTGTGGGGACGACCCGGAACGTCCGAGTACGGCGGTGACGAAAGCAGACGACTCTGCCGACACGGTGACCACTAGCCGCTTGCGACAAGCATCGCCGGAGCGTTTGAGCCGTGTGCTGCGCGGGGATCTCGATGAGATCGCGCTGAAGGCGCTGCGTAAGGCTCCCGAGCGGAGATACCGGACGGCGCGGCAGTTGGCGGACGATTTGTCGGCGCATATTCAAGGCAAATCGGTGCTGGCGCGTGGCGATTCGTGGCTGGTCCGCATGTTCCAGAGGTTGAACGGTCATCGTCCTGCTGTGGCGCTGGTGATTTTCGCCGGTGCGCTCGTAGGTTCCGGCGCGATTAGCGTTAACATGCGGACGATTGTGTACACGGCGGCAGCTCTAGTTGCCGTTGGCTTCTGGTATTCAGCGACCGATCCCAAGCTCGGACGGCGCGCCCCTGTTTTGGTTTGGATCTTTGGATTTGCGCTGCTTGTTCTTTTCGCGGCGATCATCACAGCGCTATATCATCCGGCGACCTTCATGCTTGAGCTCGCATTTTGGGGCGGGGGTGCCATATATGGCATTGGCCGCTATTTGAGCTGGGAGTTTCGCGGTCGCTGGGCAGGAGAGCTGCTCATGGATGCAAGTCGAACAAACAAGATCGCGGTTGTTTTTTGCTGGGCATTGACCTTGGCGAATGTTCTTTTTTTCTTCGCGGGCGGCCCAGGACGAGATTATTTGTGGACGCTCCTTTGGGCCATAGCTTTAGCATCGGAATCACTTACGGCAAGTAAGCTTGAATTTCGTGGGCGAGGAATCGTGCAGGCAGGCAGGCTGATCCCCTGGGATGAAATCAGATCCTATCGCTGGGAGGGCCGCGAAGGTGAACAAGAGACCTTGGTCCTCAAAATCGAACGGCACAGACTGCTTCCATTTCTTCCGGTGACTCGCATCAAAGTGGATTCAAGTTTTCATGAGATTACGAAAATCATGAACCGCTACTTATCCGAATGGCCAATTTAGGCGGTAAACGAATGGAATGGATTTGAAGATACCTAGGATGAGCCGTCGCTGAGCGCAAAGTGACCTCAATCCTATCGGTTCGGCGAATTCTGAGAGTGTGCGGGCCAGAACGGAAAATGCGCCGGCAAGCTCGCCTTCGTACCTCAATAGAGCTTCCATTACGTTTGACACCTTCCCTCGAAGATCGAGACCAGCCAGACGCGGCGCACTCCTTCGTCAGTCAACCGGAGGACACGCTGCAAGAATACGATCAATTGTTTCTCCAGCAACCACCTGCTCTAAGCCGCGTCAGTCTGCGCGCAGACTTCGGTCCTACCTCGGTCGCTCTGACAAATAAAGTCTTTAGTACCAGAATTACTCGGACCTTGATCTAAAGCGAATCGGTTGGAAAAATGTGGAAGAAAGCGTATAACCCAGAATGTAAGCTTTTCCAAAACAATTTGGGTTTAATTCATTTACGACGTTCGATCCCGAAAACGTAAGCCGCCTTTATATTTTTCTCTACTTAGAACTCTCATTGGTTCCGGCCTAATAATTGCTATTCAAAAGCGCATTCCCGAAATCCGAAGAGGAGAATCTAATGTTAGACAGAGTTAAGCTTTCTAGAGTTCTTAAACTCGTCCTATGCTCTTTCACGCTGTGCGCCGGCACCGCTTTAGCGCAACGTGGTGTTGCATACGCTTGGGTATTCGACGCCAGCGCGGCTTCAGTCTCTCCAACGTACTCACTCAACCCAAGCGGTCAAACTATTACCGCAACCCACAATGGCACCGGCAACTACACGGTTTCATTTCCCGGTTCCGGCATTGGGACCGGATGGGACCTGCAAATCATTGCTTACGGCGGCGACACAAATTACTGCAAGACTGGAAGCTGGGGCGGCGACGCTGTAAACGTTCTGTGCTTTAACACGGCGGGCGCCGCTGCCGATGCCCGGTTCACTGTGCTCGCCATCGCCAATAATAACGACAAGAACATTGCTTTCGCGTGGGCCGATCAGCCAAGTACGTCAAGCTACAGTCCGGACAGTTCTTATGCTTACAATCCTACGGGCGGAATCACTATTACACGATCCAGCGTTGGCAGCTACTCGGTTAATTTCGCCAACCAAAACCTTAACGGTGGAACCGTTCAGATAACTTCGTACGGGAGCGGTAACTCAAACTGTTATTCCGGTGGTTGGGGCGGGACTTTTGCGAATGTCGAGTGTCAAAACGCCAGCGGAGCTGCGGTCGATTCCTATTTCGTCATCGCCATCATCCCCGCCGGAGTATCCCCAAGCGGTCTTGCCTTTACGTGGGCGAATAATTCTACAGCTTCCAGTTACACACCCGTGTCTACGTACACCTACAATCCCGGTGGCCCAGTGAGCATCACTCGGAACGGGCCCGGAAACTATAACGTGACGTTCACCGGGATAGACACCGCTGAGATCTCCGGCGGGGATGTGCGCGCTACAGCTTACGGTACGACAAACAGATGCAAGGTGTTTTCGTGGGGCTCCGGCGGCGGCAGCGATATCGTTGCTAACGTCGGTTGTTACAACATCTCCGGGACGCCCAGTGATTCAGTTTACGAAGTTCTGGTCATTGCCCCATCGGCCGGATTGGGGTTTTACCCTGTAACGCCCTGTCGCGTGGTAGACACTCGCTTCTCGTCTGGCCTGCCAGCTCCCTTCGGGCCGCCGAGCATGACGGCCGGTCAAACGCGCAGTTTCCCAATCCCGTTAACTTCCTGCGGCATTCCAGCGACGGCCTTGGCATATTCCTTAAACGTGACCGTGGTCCCACCCGCACCTCTGACCTATCTAAGTATCTGGCCAACCGGGCAGCCGCAACCCATTGTGTCAACTCTGAACTCATTTGATGGGCAGGTGGTGGCGAACGCCGCGATCGTTCCGGCGGGATCGAGTGGCGCGATCAGTGTCTTCGTCAGCGACAACACGGACGTGATCATCGACATCGACGGGTATTTCGGTCCCCCAAGCGTGTCGGCTCTCGCATTTTATAGGCTGGAGCCGTGCCGCGTCGCCGACACCCGTTCCGCCGCTGGTTTTATCCCGCCCTTCGGGCCGCCCAGTCTGTCCGCAGGAGCAACTCGCAGTTTCCCGGTTAAATCGTCCTCCTGCGGCATTCCGTCGGCGGCGCTGGCCTATTCGCTCAACATGACTGTTGTACCGCCCGGACCGCTGACTTATTTATCAGTGTGGCCGGCGGGACTGCCCCAGCCTGTGGTCTCGACGCTCAATTCTTTCAACGGCAGGATAGTAGCCAACGCCGCGATTGTGCCTGCGGGATCTGGGGGAGCCATAGACGTATACGCTAGCGATAATACCGACTTGATCATCGATATCGACGGGTACTTCGCGCCTCCCGGTTTGGGCGGGGAACTCTATTTGTACACGGTAACTCCTTGCCGCATTGCGGATACACGTTCGGTTTCAGGGTTCCCTAGCCCCTTCGGGCCACCGAGCCTGACTGGTGACTCGACGCGCAGTTTCCCCATCCAGCTGAGCTCGTGTGGTGTGCCTGGCACCTCGCAAGCCTATTCGCTCAATATGACCGTGGTCCCGCCCGGACCGCTAGCCTACTTAACCACCTGGCCAACCGGGCAGCCGCAGCCGATCGTCTCAACCTTGAACGCTTTAAACGGGACGGTCGTAGCTAACGCCGCGCTTGTGCCTGCCGGCGCCTTAAATGGGTCAATAAGCGTGTTTGTGACGAATAACACCGATCTGCTCATTGACATCAACGCCTACTTCGCTCCATAAAGCCCTAATCGCCGAAGGCGACAAAAACGAAAGCCCGCTCGACTGTTATTTGGGTCAGCGGCCTTTTGTTGTATAGGCGCTTTGCGAGATTTACTTTGAGAGATATTCTAGGGCTTTGTCGAGTACTTCGTCCTGACCGTGACGAATGCCATTGATTGTTGGCGCGATGTTTACCGAAGGTTGAAGGCCGAGGCGTTGCAGTTTTCCTCCATTTGCGTGCCGAACGTCGCGGCCGGAAAAGGAGATGGTGATGCCGCCAGGCACGACGAAGTTGGTGACGTCTCCGTCCGCGCCGGCGCTAGGGGTCCCAATGAATTCCGTCTTGTTCGCCGCTTCGAAAAGAAGCCCCGTGTGCTCGGCTTGGCCGATGGTCCGCTCGTCTATCAGCATCACCGTTTTGCCTTTGAATTTCCACTTATCCGTGGCGGGAAGCTTTTGAACGAAGAAATAGCTGGCGCTCGACGTAAGCATTTCGCCGCGCGGGAGGTCCGGACCAAGAGTTAGCGGGCCGGTGAAAATTGCGGTGGCGACTTCTTTGTCGTCCGTGAGCCGTGGCGCGATGGACTGCGCCGTTTCATGCGGATCCCCGCGCATATCAAAGATGATGGCCTTGGTATCGCGGAACTTATCGAACATGGCATCTACTTGTTCTGGCGTCAAGCGGTCGAGATCGGCGTATCCGATATTTCCAGGCAACTGCTTGAACATTTCGCCCGTTCTTTGATTCCGAAGAGCCGCGGCATACGTCGACCTGCGCTTTAGATTGATCTCCCGCGTGCGACCATCCTGACCTCCGACTGTCAGCGCGGCCGTTGAGCCTTCCGGTCCGTTGAGGATGCGCTCGATCACGCGATAGCCGTGCCATTGCGGGGTCGACGACGCGACGTAGGGCGATTCGCGGTTGAAGCGGTCAACGATGCTTTCGCCGTCCACCTTGGAAACGATGTCTCCGACACGAATGCCGGCTTTAGCCGCTTCGTCATCGAGAATTTCTGTAATCACCGGCTTCTTTTCGATCAATCTAAGACGAAGACCGACTGGCGCTGCGCCGAAATATTCCGTGAGTTCCTTGCTCTCGATCGAGACGTGCGAGTCTGCAGCATGAGTGATCATTTCCGAAAGAGTAAGGTTGTATTCGCGTGCATCTTTCGCAGCAATGAACTTGGGCAGGAAAGTCGCGAACACCTCATCCCAATCCTCATCCATTAAATCGCGGTAAGCGAAGAAGTAATGGAATACGGCCCAGGTTTTGTAGGCCGCTAGAATGCGGTACTCGGGGGATGGATAGGCAGTTTCAGGGTAATCGTTGTCAGGTTTTGGCCAGGCGGCGTTTGCAAGTTCGTGTGGGTTTCGTACGCCCGGGACGGGGCGCTTTGCCAGAGCGGTGATTGCCTGGGTAACGATGTCGCGTTTAGGTGCAAGCGTCACGGCGCGCGAAAAGACGGGCTGCGAGAGCCGGACGACTACTTGAATACCCTGGCCGAGGTCAATGTTCGTTGTCTCGGCGCAATCGCTCTGATAGCGCGCTGCCTCGCTCTGCGAAGGCAATTCGGCCCAGACATCTGCCGCGCTGGCGTCGAAAAGAGCGCAACCGACTCCAGGCATATGAGAGGTTTCGTCCAGGATGAACATGATTTTGTGTTGCGGCCCGGGAGGAGCAACATAGGGAACCTGCGGTCCCGGTACTATATAAGATCCGGAATGGAACGCGCCAGAGCCATGACCATTTTCCGGAACGAATCCTTGGTACATCCGTCTGCGCTGACCCGGGGTTTCGATTCCAGTAAGGATCAACTCTTTCGCAACCAAATCATCGTCCAGCAGATGTGACAAATAATCCGGGGAGGCCGATGCCGCACGCAGATCGAAGAGGATGTCGTTAGAAGCGCGAACGGCCTTTGCGAGTTCTTCCGCTGCACTGGAAGTTGGCTGACCGGCTGCCTGCGAGACAATTAGCGTTCCATTCGGCGCTTTGTCGATCTTCAGAGAGGCAGGCGTTGAGCTTACAGGCTCCGTGATCACGTAGGTTCCCTGATCATGCAGCGAATGATCCAGCATGGTTTGAACTTCCTTGGCGTATTCGGCGTTGGTTTTCGCTGCACGGATTTTTGGAAGGGCTTCGACGAGAGTCTTATCCCAACCGAGATTCTCGTTCGCCAGATTCGGATGAAAGTATTTAACGGTTGCCCAGAGTTTGCCGATTGCGATGAGCCGGTCGGTGTCGCTCTGCTGTTGGGCAAAGCTTGTCCCGGCGAGTAGAACCAGAACCGCGATGAAGCGGCCGCCTGCCATTAAGGACGAGACCTCATAACGCCATTGGCCGGAACTTCGGGCGTGACATGGGATTCGAGAATTTTCGCCAAAATCGCGGGCGCTTCAAAAACCGCGCGGTTATTCATCGACGCAATTTTCTCTTTCATGGCGGCGAAGCGATTGGTCGAAAGAAGATCTTGCACCGCTTTTTCAATGCCTCGAAAATTCTTCAGGACGAACCCGACGCCCTGTTGGCGCACCCATTCCGTGTTGTAGCGTTCCTGCGGAAGCGTCCAGGCGTTGCACTCGACAATAACCGGCAAATGCATTTTCAACGATTCTGAAATACTTCCTGGACCGGGCTTGCCAACGAAGAAATCGGATAAATACATGTAGCGCGGGATCTCTTTAGTAAAGCCTTCCACGAAAAGTTTATTTCGCGTTCTTAGGGCACTTAGCCGCCGCCGCAACTTTTCGTTCCGCCCGCAGATCATGATTAATTGCAGATTGTTCAATGAATTGCCCAGCCGTTTGGCGATCGAGAACATGACGGCGGAGCCTTCTCCGCCAAACAACACCAAGCCGGTCGGAACATCGGGACGTAAGCCGAGGCGTTTCCGTTCCTCATTGCGATCGCAGACGACGGGATCGTAAAAATGAGGGCGCAAGATCATTCCGCTTACCTGAAAAATCTGGGAACTAGCATGCCCGAGAGACTTCGCCTGTTCGACTGCCCGTTCGGCGCCGCAGATGAAGTACTGCGGCTGGTTCTCAATCCAAAAATGAGGCGGATAATCAGCCAGGTCGGTCAGGATGGTGACAAACGGGACCTCCGGAAGAGCCGCCTTCAGGCTCTGATAGAGCGCCCGGTTGAGGTTCGGAACAAGCGAGACGACCATGTCAGGCCGCGCTTCTGCCCAATATTGCGACAGCAGTTTAACCGCGGCCGAATGATACATCCGAATAATGCCCTGCATGGCCGGCAGCAGGTAGGGGGATCCCAGCGTCCATCCTTTCGCCAGCATCCGGTTGTAGATATCTTGCAGGCGTATGCCGGTCATTTTTCGGAAAATATCGAGCGGGTCGAGAACTTCCTGAAGATTAACGAGCCGGACGCCCCATCCGTACCCTTCTGAGGCGATTACGGATTGAAGGGCCATGGCGGCGCTCCGATGTCCGCCTCCTGCGTCGAAATAAACGAAATCCAGGGTGGGCGTGGTTTGCAAACTCTATCCTACATACGGCCCGAATAGTTTCCGCCAGAAACTCAAGAAACCGCTTACTCACGTGCGCGGCTCAGTACGGAGCGAATCGGGTTCACGAATGTTTCTCGATATCTTCACGCTTCTGTAACTGCTTACCGTTTACAACGGCATTGGGAGAGTGCATCCATGCTCTATCTCGTAAACTGGTGTCTAGAGGGCATTTCGTCATGACTGCCCATCACACCATGCTTCAGTTTATTGCCACCGGCGATCACAAACTGATGCGCAGGGTAAACAAATGGCCCGCACCGCGGTGGATTCGCTTGTGGGCGATTGCGGCTACCCGGGCCGGCGATGGCTGGTTGTGGTACCTCATCGGATTATCCATTCTGTTACTGGGCGGCGAGGGCCGCTTTACTGCAGTTGCCAGTGCAGGTTCCGCCGCGCTAGTGGGAATCGGCATATTTGTGGTGCTGAAGAAGATTTCGGGACGCAAGCGTCCGTGCGAAATAGAGCCGCATTGCTGGGCGCATCTGCTGCCACCGGATCGGTTCTCTTTCCCTTCCGGCCACACGATTACGGCTTTTGCCATGGCAATTGCACTAGGCGAGTTCTATCCCGCGCTGATTCCAGGCCTGTTGTTCTGTGCGATTAGCATTGCCGCTTCCCGCATCTTGCTGGGAATGCACTTTCTCAGCGACGTGGTTGTCGCAGCGTTGTTAGGAACAGGCCTGGCGCTCACCAGCCACGCCCTTTTTACGTAAATCAGGCACGCACCGCTATAGTGGGAGAGATCACGCGCACCCACCGCCGATGTTGCGCCGCATACTTCTCTCTCTTTCTGAAAACAGGCGGGTTCGGAGCTGGATGGAGAACTCGCCTGTTTCCCGGCAATTAACGGCCCGGTTCGTTGCCGGCAGTACCTTGGCCGAAGGTATTCACGTATTGAAAAGCCTTTCAGTCGAGGGCATCTATGGCACTTTGGATTTCCTTGGGGAGAATGTAACCTCACTCGAGGAGGCGGCGCGCTCGCGGGACTGCTATCTTGCCGCACTGGCGGAGATTGAACAAGCTGCATTGCCGGCGACGGTGTCCATCAAACTCACCCAGTTCGGGCTCGATTTTTCGAATCACGCCTGCCAGGAGAATGTGACCGCTCTGGCCAGCGTGCGCTAAGAAGATCGGAAGTTCTGTCGAAGTGGACATGGAATCGAGCGAGTACACCGACCGTACGCTGGAGATCGTCACGAGCTTGCAGAACGACTTCAACGGACATATTCGGGCGGTTATCCAGGCGTATCTTTACAGAAGCGAGAAGGACATTCGGATGCTGTCGGCGCGAGGCATTCCGGTTCGCCTTTGCAAAGGCGCCTACCGGGAGCCGCCCAGCGAAGCTTTTCCACAGAAATCGGAAGTGGATGCCAATTACGTCAAGTTGATGAGATTGCTGCTCAATGAGGGCACGTATCCGGCAATCGCGAGCCACGATGAGAAGATCATTCGCCAGGCTGTACGTCACATTAGGGAACAAAAGATTGGGAGTGATCGTTTCGAATTCCAGATGCTGTATGGCATCCGGCGCGATCTGCAGCGCGAGCTGGTTCGGCAGGGTTTTCGGCTGCGCCTTTACGTTCCCTATGGCGATGCGTGGTATCCGTACTTTATGCGCCGCTTGGCCGAGCGCCCGGCAAACATTTTCTTCCTGGCGAAGAACTTGCTCAGAAAATAGCTGGTCGGGATTGCGGAACTCCGGCCGGGCTAGAGGAGTCTAATTAGAGATGAGGTACTGGCTGCATCTTGCCGCCAAACTCGCGTTGTGGTTTGGAGCGATGTACGTGCTCCAGATCGCTGTGGAACATCTGTTCCCGATTCCGGCGCCCCCTCCCCCGCGATTTGGGAAGCAGCAGATCATGTTTCTGCACGATTTGCCTTTCACGTTTGCGATTTTGGCCGTCTGGCTTTTCAGTGCTGGGCTACTCGGTTTGATCGTTTGGGATCACCGCAGGCGTTGCCGCACTTGTCTCCGCCGGCTGATCATGCCGGTAGCGAGCGGATCCTGGGGGAACCTGGTAACGTTTGGACGTCCGAGAACCGAATTGATCTGTCCTTTTGGGCACGGAACGTTGAGCATCGAGGAACTCCAGATTACCGGCCGGCAGCTCCCGGATTGGCAGCCTCATGACGACGATATCTGGAAAGAGCTAGAATCGTATTATCAGGCCCGGAAGTAACCGAGCGCGGAGTCGGGCGTCCAAAGTTTTGAAGAGAAAACTCTAGGCCAGCCATTTGCCCGTCCGTATCAAAGTTCCCGCCAAATCGGGAGCGGCACGTCGCGAAACCGCCAAGCCTGCCACTCCGCTCACAAAGTTTATTCTTTTCGGCGCCATAGCCGCAGCGCTTGTGACGCTGATCGTGGTTTGGTTTAATTACGCCAAATACGCGCGGCTCACGGACGAGAAACTCGCGCAAGGCCTGTTTCCGAACTCTTCCCTTCTCTACGCCGCGCCGCGAATCGTCGGCATCGGCGATCCGGGAACACCATTGCAGTTTGCGAGCAGACTTCGAGAGAGCGGTTATGGCGAGGATGCTCGAGCCAATGCGGCAGGGTGGTATCACCTTCGGCCCGATGCGATCGAGATTTTCCCCGGAGACAAGTCGTTTACGGGATCTGAACCCGGCGTGCTCCGTTTCAATGACGGCAAGATCTCATCGATATTTGCGCTGAGCGACAACTCGCCCCGAACCGAATATGCGCTGGAGCCTCAACTGCTCAGCAGCCTTTATGACAAGAACCGCGAGAAGCGCCGCCTGGTCCGGTACGACGATATTCCGCCAGTGCTGGTTGAAGCAGTCATCTCGATAGAAGACAAGCGCTTCTTCCAACACTCGGGTTTCGATCCCGTCCGGATCGTGAAGGCCCTGTTCGTCGATTTAAAGGAACATCGGAACGCGCAAGGGGCGTCCACGTTGACCCAGCAACTGGCTCGAAATTTATGGCTCGATAGCCGTAAGACCTGGACCCGCAAATTCGACGAGCTGCTAATTACCATCCACCTCGAGCGGAAGCTCACCAAGAAAAAAATATTCGAATACTATGCAAACCAGGTGGATCTCGGACGGCGAGGATCATTTGCGATTCGGGGCTTTGGCGAAGCAGCAGAAGCATATTTCGGAAAAGATATTCGCCAGTTGAGTTTGCCCGAAGCCGCTACTCTGGCGGGGCTCATTCAGGAGCCGAGTTTCCGAAATCCGGTTCGGTGGCCGGAGCGAGCGAAGGCCCGCCGGAATGTGGTCCTGAAGCAAATGCTCGACAACGGGTATATTTCCAAAGCTCAATACGCCAGCGCCGCAGAGGCACCGATGACCATCGCGCGGCAAGGCATCGAATCGGCGGATGCGCCCTACTTCGTTGATCTTGTCAACGAGCGCCTGGCGGACGATTTCCAGGACCGCGACTTTCAGGATTCCGGATCTAAAATTTACACCACGCTCGATCCAGACCTACAGCGCGATGCCGCTGAATCGGTTGCGCTCGGAATGCACGACGTGGAGACCCTCATGGCCAAGCGGCACAAACCGGGGACGCCGCTGGAAGACCCGCAGGTTGCACTCATTTGCCTGGACCCCCATACCGGCGAGGTGAAAGCTCTTATCGGCGGAAAAAATTACGGTGTCAGCCAATTGGATCACGTGGTCGCGAAACGTCCTTCCGGCAGCGTTTTCAAAGCGTTTGTCTATGCAGCCGCCCTCAATACGGGACTTCTTCCGGATCACCCCGATCCGATTACTCCATCCACTGTCTTCCCAGACGAACCGCGCACGTTCTACTACGGCGGCCAGACCTATGAACCGACCGACTATCATCACGGGGACTGGCTTGGGGATGTGACGGTGCAAACGGCATTCGCGAAGTCTCTGAACGTCCCAGCCGTGGAAATAGCTGAAGCCGCCGGTTACGGGGCGGTTGCGGAACTGGCGCATAAGGTCGGCTTATCTGATATCAGGGCAACTCCCGCCATGGCGCTTGGGGCATATGATGTCACGCCGATGGAGATTTCCGCGGCATTTACTCTTTTTGCAAATAAGGGCGTGATGGTGGAGCCGCGCCTCATTTCGCGGATTGTGGATAAATCAGGCGGCAATCTCTGGTCTTCGGAGCCTGAGACGAAGAAGATTCTGGACCCGCGAGTGAATTTTCTGATGGTGAGTTTGATGCAAGAAGTCCTGCGTAGCGGGACAGGCGCAGGCGTGCGCGCGCGGGGATTTACTCTCCCCGCAGCGGGCAAGACCGGCACGGAGCATGATGCCTGGTTTGCCGGCTTCACTAGCAAACTGTTGTGCGTGGTTTGGATCGGTCTGGATGATTACCAGGACTTAAAGATGGAAGGAGCCAAAGCTGCGCTCCCGATTTGGACGGACTTCATGAAGCGAGCCCACAAGCATCGCGAATATCGTGACGTGGCGCAGTTTGACGTCCCTGATGGGGTGGTGAGCGCACAGGTGGATCCAGACACCGGCGCGCTGGCCACGAGCGCTTGCCCCAAAGTGGTAACTGAGTACTATCTGGTGGGAACCCAGCCGGTTCAGTTCTGTCCGCTGCACCAGGGCGGATCTACGGAAATCGCCGGTTGGGAGACCGCGCCGGCCGGGCAAACCCCGGGCCAGCAACCAGTTCTCCCTTCGCCGCCCCCTTTGCCAGCCGCCTCGGCTATTAACATACCTCCTCCGAATGCGAGCACCCCGAACGGCACACAAAACAAGAAGCCAAGCCTGTTCGAAAAACTAAAACACATCTTCCACTGAAATTTTCACGTGCCGGCTCGTTAAGAAGGGTATATAGTACGAACAAAGGGGGATCAGTATGATCTCTTTTTCGCGTCCCCGTCTCGCCCGCACGATTATAGCTTTCATTCTTGCTCCGCTCGGAATCCTTGCGCAGCAGTCGCCCATTGCTTCCAATGGTTTTCGCGCTTCGGCAAATTCTCTGCCGTCGGCCAATAAGCCATCCGCTCCGCCCCTCGGACCGGAACTGCGCGGAGACATTTACATGGCGCGCAAGATGTACCGCGAGGCTATTGACATGTACCGCGAGGGTCCGTCGGATTCCGCGGTTCTGGCCAACAAGATTGGCATTGCCTTCCATCAGCTTTTGCAGCTCGATCTAGCAAAGAAGAATTACGAACGCGCCATCAAGTTGGACCCGAAGTACTCCGAAGCAATCAACAACCTCGGGACCATTTATTACGCGCGCAAGAGCTATCGTCGAGCCATAGGCTACTACAAGCGATCACTTCGGTATTCAGCGCCATCGGCATCCATCTATGCGAATCTGGGCGCGGCGTATTTCGGCCGCAAGGATTATAAGGAAGCAACCGATTATTATGAGAAGGCGCTGCAGCTTGACCCGGATGTATTCGAGCATCACAGCACTTTTGGCACGCTCATGCAGGAACGGACTGTCGAAGAGCGCGCAAAATTCCATCTTTATCTTGCGAAAATGTACGCCAAGTCCGGCTCGAATGAGCGCGCTCTCATCTATTTGCGCAAGGCTCTCGAAGAGGGAGTCAAAGATCGTGAGAAGATACCAAGCATGCCGGAATTCGCTGTACTGAAAACCGATCCAGGTTTCAAGCAGCTCCTCGCGGAAAATCCAAAACCGTTATAAGAGGACAGACCTGCGTTTTAGCTTTCGTTTTTTCTCGGTCTTTTTCTTAGTTTTGCTTTCGAGTTGCTCGCGGAATCCGGGTAGCGGATTACGGCGTTTGGCGCTCGTTCCCGCGAACGTTCTCATTTCGGATGCGACTTCCGATTGGATCGGACTAGCCATTCCGCTAGTTTTGGAACAGGATCTTGCCACGTCCCGGAATGTAATCGCATCGGTCGTGAATGACGAATCGGGCGCGTATCAATCCGGAGCAAACGACATTGTAAGGACAACCGTCGAGAACCGGGAGCGGCCGAATCACGGTTCAAGCGACCATAACCGATCTCTCCACGCAGAAAAATCGGGAAATTCTAAGGACGGAAGGCGGTTCCTCAGCCGGACTTCTGCCGGTTCTGAACGCTCTAACGAGACAGATTGACGGGCGCGCGGTTGATTTTTCAACCAAAAGCGATCGTGCTCTCCAAACGTTCGCGATGGCGGCCCAATCGCCAAACCTGCAATCGAGAGCCGATATGCTGGGCAGCGCGATTCGTATCGATCCTACTTTCGGTTTGGCATATTTGCTGCTCGCCGAGACTGCAGGACAAGCCGGAGCGCAGAACATCCCGGCCGTTATCAACGAAGCGCGACGCCATGCACAGGCATTTACTCCTTTTGATCGGGTGCGTTTTCAGGCGCTTGCCGCTCAGATCTCACACGAACCTCTGGCTGAGCAAGAGAAAACCGATTTGGCCGTTCTGAATTTGGCGCCCAATGACGTGAATGCCTTGACTGCGCTCGGCTCTATCCATTTTCTTGAGAACGATGCCAACGGGGGCAGCCGGCTGTATACTTCCGCGCTCCAACTCAGTCCAGGCAATCTCAATCTGCGGCGTCAACTCGCGGAAGGGCTACTGGAGACGCGCCGATTCGCAGATGCCGAAAAGGTGTTCACCGGGCTCGACAACAATGCCGCCGTTTTACCAGGGTTGGCAGTGTGCATCCTGCTTGAAGGCGATCCGGCCCGCGCCAGTACTGTTTTCGATAAGTTCATCGCATCGCGCGCGCCCAACGATCCACTCAATCCGCTCTTCCGTGCCGAGTGGCTTGCGTTATCAGGACAAGTTCCGAAAGCAATCCAGTCTTTGCAGGCCAGCAGCTTCAGTGATGCAGGTATTCGCGGTCTGGTTCTCGCTCAGATCACGATTTGGCAGTTATACGCGGGCGATTTCAACGGAGCGAAAGCGAGCGCCAAGCAAGCCGTTCAATTGGATCCCCGGCCTACGTCCTTCTCCGCTTATGCCGCTTTGCTGGCCGCCGCCAGTGAACCCAAAGAACTGTGGCAACAGCAGGTGAACGCATCCCCTCTGAACGAGCAGGTGAAGGACTCTTTGCTGGGATATGGTTTCTTTTTCAGCCGAACACTTCCCGGAGGCCGCGCAATGCTGGCAAAACACTGTTCAGCAAACCGGCAACGCGGATCTGAAAGCTCGTGTCATGCTTGCGGCCTCACTCGATCGGGCGGGAAATCGAGAGCAGGCCAATAAAGTGGTTGTCGAACCGTTCGTTCCGGATTTTGGCGATTTATACTCCGCCGTCTCGTTCAACGAATTGCACCGGCTCCTCGGTATAGGTGTGAGGTGAAGCCTTGGTATCGGGAGGAACAATGCGATTGTCCTTCTTTTCCCAGGGCTTGGACTGATCCCCAGTGTCGCGCTTGTAGACTCGATCGTACAGGTGCTTTGGCGTTGTTGTGCCTAGAGACGTGTTGTAAAGATTCACGAGGTCGAGCGCTTCTTTCACATCATCCTCAAACTGATGGAGGGCTTTCAACTGATCCGCGGTTGCAGGCAATCGCGTTCCGCTCGGCGTTTCGATAAACATCTGATAACCAGCGCTAAGCAATGTAGCGATATCGGAGCCGACCAGGACACCCGCTTTCTCAATCTCCGGCTGGTTCTTGCCTTCATCGCCGATGATTGCCCCAATTCCATTTTTGGTTATTTTCACGCGCCCATCGGGCAGAGTTTGGGTCCCAAAGCCGGCTTTCCTTAGCAGATTGACGCGTTCGCCAAAAGACGGTATCTTCGGACGCTCGCGACGAAAGAACATAGCTTTAGTGTATAGAAGCGAAATGTTCCAGCCGAAGATACCGATCGCAGCGATCACCGACGAGTTCTCCTCTAAATTGAGCGAAGCCCTTCCTGTGATGAATGACGTCCATGCGAAAGATTGCCACATGGAAGGGGACAAGCCGATCGGGGGCCCGTTGGGTACTCGTAGCGTGCCCTGGAAAGAGATCGCCGCCCTGCTAGCCGACGAGTACGGAGGATTCATCAGCCTTGAAACTCACTGGCTTGGGCCGGGAGGCAACAAGCTCGAAGCAAGCCGGATTTGCGGCTGGAACCTAAAGGTCTGGCCGCCGGATGATCGCCTAATCCGCTCCTGATGCCGTGTTAGCCTGAACGTATCGGTACCGCGGCGGGAGCGGCCTGAGACAGTCGCTATGTGCGGTATTGCTGGTTTTACTCACTTCGGCCACAGCCCAACGCCTGGTGTGATTCGCCGCGCCATTGCGGAATTGCATCACAGAGGCCCTAATCAGCACGGCATTTTCGAAACCAGCGACCTCTCGATGGGCGCCGTTCGCCTCAAGATTATTGATCTGGAAGGCGGCGATCAACCGATGCGGACCGAAGATGGCGATTGCACGATCGTCTTCAACGGAGAGATTTATAATCACGCAGAGCTGCGCCGCGAACTGGAACAACTCGGGCACAAGTTTCAATCGCACTGCGACACGGAAGTTGCCTTGCGGGCCTTTGTGCAATGGGACACCGATTGTTTCCGGCGCTTTCGAGGCATGTTTGCTGCCGCATTTTGGCAGGAATCGGCGCGAAGACTGGTCCTGGTACGTGACCGGCTCGGCATAAAGCCGCTTTACTACACAGTTCGAAACGGAAACATTCACTTCGGCTCGGAACTGAAAGCGATTTTTGGACATCCGGATATTCCGCGCAGGCTGTCCGATCGTCGCATTAGGATACTTTCTTTCTCTGAATTACGTGCCAGGCCCTTTCACTCTTGCGGAAGGAATTGAGAAGCTTGCGCCGGGAACCTGGCTCGAGTGCCGCAACGGAAAAATAAGAAGAGAGCATTACTGGATCAACAACTTTCAGCCTCGCGAGACCACGTTGAGGTGAGGCTTGCGAAGAACTGGATGAGCTACTTCAAAGTTCCATTGCGGAACATTTGATCTCTGATGTTCCGCTCGGGATCTGGGCAAGTGGCGGCCTGGACTCATCGACAATTCTGCACTACGCTGCGCAAGTGTCTACACAGCGGCTGAAAACGTTCTCCATATCGTTCGCCGGCAGAAGTTTTGACGAAAGCAGGTATTTCCGGGCGCTGGCGGACCAGTATCACACGTCTCACCACGAGTTCGATCTCAGCAGTGATTTAGATCTCAATTCCGCCATTCACGATATCGCCTATTATTCCGACGAGCCCAGCGCCGACGCGGGTGCTCTTCCGGTGTGGTTTCTTTCGCACATGACCGCAAGACACGTCACGGTAGCGCTGAGCGGCGAAGGAGCAGACGAAATTTTCGGCGGATATCAGACGTACCTCGCCGACCGGTATGCGAATATTGCGCGGCGCTTACCGAAACCGCTGTCTGCGGCTCGCTCTCGCTGCAGTGAACAGAATGCCGGTATCGGATGAAAAAATCGGCCTGGAATATAAACTTAAACGGTTCCTGGCGGGCGCACTGCTTCCAGACGATGAGGCCCACTTCTATTGGAACGGAACCTTTTCAAAAGATGAGCAAGAGAAGCTCGGAACGGGCCATTCTCCGGAATCGCCTGGTTCGCTCTGTTCCGCGTTACCGAATTTGCCTTCCGCATTCCGACGTCATTAACCGGTATCTGTACGTCGATCAGAACTATTACCTTCCCGACGACATCCTGTACAAATGCGATCGCATGAGCATGGCGCACTCAATCGAAGTGAGGCCGCCGTTTCTGGATCACCGGATCGTCGAGTTTGCCGCGCGATTGCCTGCTCGCCTGAAAATAAACGGCCGCAGTACAAAACACGTTCTGCGAAAGCTTGTCAGCACGAAGTTGCCTTCTGAGATCCTGCGGCGCGGGAAAGAAGGCTTGGACATCCCTGCGCATGAGTGGCTCCGTGGGCCGTTGCGTCCTTTGGTCATGGAAGCATTGGCCCAGAGTCTGTCAAACGAGCCGGTATCTTCTCCCCGGAAGCGATTACGGCAATTGTCGAGCGACACATGACGCGCCGGGAGAACCTTGGATATCATCTCTGGGGTTTGCTGACGCTTCACCTTTGGATGAGACGCTGGAAGATCGAATCTGGTGAAATTGCGGAATTCGTGCCACGAACCGCCATGGCTTCCGCAGGCAACTGAAATTCCAGTTCTCTATTGGATGTACTCTCTTCGGTTGACGTGTTTCTCACGCGAAACAGATGCGCTTTCGGGAGAACTTTGGCAAGCGGGCACGATCGGCATTCACGAACTCGATCAGGGCCCGGAAGCTACTTTGATTGCGTTCTTCGAATCGAATGATGATCGGGAAGAACTGCTCGAACGTTTTGCGCAGTATGCACCGGAGTGGAAATCAGAAGAAACGAGAGATTGGGCCGGCGAATGTCGGAAAGCTTGGGTTCCGCGTCCGATAGGTGAGCGGCTATTTTTGGCTCCTTTCTGGTGCGAAGATCCGACGCCATGCGGCCGCATACGCATTATTCACAATCCTGGGCTGGCGTGTGGAACGGGCGAGCATGCCTGTACACAACTGGCACTGATGGCGCTGGAGAAGTGCGTGGTTCCCGGTTGCAGAGCGGTTGACGTCGGTACCGGGATCCGGCATTCTGGCGATTGCCGCAGTCCTGTTGGGAGCGGCGGCCGTCGGCGTAGACACGGATGCCGAGGCTTTGCAAGCCGCCCGCGAAAATTGCCTGCTGAACTCCATCGCTCCCTTAGTCACGATCGGGTCCGCCGATTGCCTTGTCGCCAATTGTTCCGACGTAACCGTGGCAAACATCAACGGCACGGTGTTGCTTTCGATCCTCGACGATTTACGGCGCATTACCCGCAAGAACGGGTTCTTGATCTTGACCGGGTTTCCTGAGTCGGGAACTAAACGCGTTTCAGCACGAATTTCCAAACGCAACGGTAACGGCGATGAACGAGTGGAGATGCCTCATCGCGCGGCTTTCTTCACGGGCTTAGCCGATTTCCTGCGGCCTTTTCGGAGCTGCTTCTTCACTTCGGACCTGAAGGCGTTCCAATGCGTCCTCCAGTTTCTGGCCGCCCTCCAAAACAGGTGCGAATAGGTCTCCTACTCGCTCAAATCTTTTGATGGTGTTGTCAAGGCGGAAATCAGTTGGCCTCAATCCGTGCTTCACTTCCTTCCAATCCAGCGGCGTGGCGACGGGCGCGCCATCATACGCGCGCACTACATACGGAGCGGCGATTGTTTTTCCGATACCGATCTGCAGGTAATCGAAATACACACGCCCTTTTTTACGCTTTTCAACGCTGCGCGGAGTCGTGAAGAGGTTGGGCTCCCGGTCCACGGCAAGATGCGAAAGCAACTCCGCGAAACCACGAACCTGTTCGTAGGTATGTGTGGCCTCGAGCGGGACGTAGACGTGCATGCCATCTCCTCCGGTAGTTTTCGGATAGCCTTTCAATCCGATATCGTTTAAAAGCTCGCGAACCAGAAGCGCTGCGTCGATAATCTGATCGAAAGATGTGTCAACCGGATCCAGATCCAGAAGCATCCAGTCAGGATGATCGAGGTTGCCTGCGCGGCTCATCCACGGATTCTGGTCGATGCAGCCGAGATTGACCAAGTACAGAAGACTGGCGCGGTCTTCGGCTATAGGATAGTGGTTGATCTTTGGCGGATGATGTTCCCGTATGGGCTCACAGCGCATCCAATCCGGGAAATGGTCGCCCGCGTTCTTTTGGAAGAAGAACTCGTGCGCGATGCCATTTGGATATCGCTTCATGGAAAGTGGCCGATCCTTCAGGTGTGGCAGCAGCCAGGGAGCGACCCGAGTAGTAGAAGTCAATCAGATCGCGCTTTTTCCAGCCTTGCTTTCGGGAAAAAGATCTTATCGAGATTCGTGAATTTCAAGCGATGGCCATCAATTTCCGCTATCACCTCACGACCGCTTAGATCGAGCGCTGCGGGATTTTCTTGCGAGGACTCTTCGAGTGCCGACTCTTGAGTTAGCGCCTCTTCGCGCACAACCTCATCGGGCGACTTGTCCTCCCGAAGTCCGGCAAATACTGGCGCGCGTAACATACCATCCTGACGTCCACTCCAAAAACCGAACCTGGCAGACGATCTCCGGCCGAACCCACGTCACATCTTTGATTCGAGGTTTTTGTTCCAACGGACTGGTTTTCGTAATGAGCGGCTTGAGACGCTCATAGATCGTTTTCATGAGCTTCTGGTCAAAGCCCGTACCGACCTGGCCAGCGTGCCGCAACTTGCCGTCCTCCTGAACTGGCTAGCACAAGAGAGCCGAAATAATCCCGCTCTCCTTTTGTGAAACCCACGATGACGAACTCCTGCTCATTCTGAACCTTAATCTTTAGCCAGCGCGTTGAGCGTCCGGATTCATAAGTGCTTCGGCTGTCCTTCGCGAGAATGCCTTCGAGTCCCATCTTGCGGGCTGCTTCGAACATTTCCTGCCCATCGGCATCGAAGGCCTCGGAGATACGAATGTGTTCATTGGGAACGACCAGACTGCTCAACAAACGTTTGCGATCCGTCAGGGGAACGCCGCGGACGTCATAACCTTCGACGTAGAGCACGTCGAACAGGAAGAGCGTGGCCGGCGTGTTCTCGGCCAAGTGTGGAACGGCTGCCGGATTTGCTCCAATGCGAGGCTGGATCATTGCGAATCGCGCGCGTCCTTCTCCATCGAGCACACAGATCTCGCCGTCGAGCCAAGCTGTTTTTGTATTTAACTGCTTCGGAAGAAGGTGCAGTTCGGGATATTGCTTTTCACATCGATTTCCGCGGCGGGAATGGATCTCAAGCGCGCCGTTCTTCACCAGGCAGAGGGCGCGTATCCCATCCCACTTGATTTCATAGAGCCATTGCGAGCCGGTCGGTGGTTTATTGACGGAACTCGCCAACATGGGGTCGAGAGTTGCAGGCAGGGCTGCCTTGCGAGCGCCGGGCAGATCTGCGAAACTCAGCGGCTCCGCGTTGTTTGCAATCTCATCTTGGTCGCGCTTGGTCGCAACGCTCCAGGCGAACTGATTGATGTCGTAGCCGGGCACCGCGAACTCATCTTTCTTCTTAATGAGCAGCCATTCATTCCCCTTGCCGGCGTGCTTCATATGCACGATGGCGAAAGAGCCATTCAACTTGGTTCCGTGCAAGCTGAATTTGAAATCGCCGCGATCGAGCTGCTCTTGCGCACCGGGTTCGCCGAGGACTTCATAAGACCCCTTGTCCCAGAGCATGACGCTGCCCGCGCCGTAATTTCCTTCCGGTATATTGCCCTCGAAAGTGCCGTAATCGAGTGGGTGATCTTCCACTTTCATGGCGAGAGCCTTCCGGGCCGGATCTAAGCTAGGGCCCTTCGGCACGGCCCAACTGACCAAGACGCCATTCACTTCCAGCCGGAAATCATAATGAAGACGGGTGGCGTCGTGTCGCTGCACGCAGAAGAATCCACCTCGGCCGGTGCCTTTGTCTCGCGGCTCGTGAGCCTCGGGTTCAGGCGTCTTGTCGAAGTGCCGTTTTCGTGCGTATTCTTTCAGCCCCATATCCTGCCGCCATTATGGCAACGTTTGTGACCAGTACCGATCGACAACGCGGTAGGGCGGCCGTGCGGTCAAATCGGCGGCAGGAATTCACCGTTGCAGAAACCGGCCGATCCGGACTTTCCCGCAGTATTGAAATCGCAGCGAATTTCGCGACATTGATCGTTGCGGTTTTGCTCTCCGTCGTTCTGGTGAGAAACTACCTTATTCCAACTGCATCATCACCGGTGTTGCAAGCCTGGTCGGCCCCAGCCCGTCCTACTGATGTTGTGACGGTCGGCATCGACCTGAGTAAACGGCTTTCTGGCGTTAACTGGAACAGAAATGGCCGGACACTCGTTCTGTCTCTTTCTACCCGTTGCCACTTTTGCACAGAAAGCGCGCCGTTTTTCCGACAGATAAAGAAAGGCGTGGGAAAGAACGTGAAAGTGGTTGGCGTGCTGCCGGAGCCGGTTGCGGAAGCGGAATTATACCTGAATCATGAGGGCGTACACGTTGACGAGGTCAGACAGATAGCACTAGATACAGTAGGGGTGACAGAGACGCCGACCATGCTGCTCGTAAACAAGGACGGGATCGTGACGCAGACATGGGTCGGAAAGCTTGCGCCCGACAAACAGGAACAGGCTTTGAAGGTCATTGGCACGGTGCCCCATGCCCTCCATCCAATGCTGCATCTGAATCGACGTTCCGCTCGTCCAGCAGTGTGACATACCGAATCTCTGCAATGCCTGGAGTCTCCATTCGCTACAACTAGGCATATCAATCGTTGCTAACCTAGGTACATCCCCCCGAGTTGCACGCGTTCGCATGACGTTTGCCGAACAGCTGAAGAGCCAGCTCAACATTATCGATGTTATAGGCCAGGTGGTTCGCCTAAAGCGCCAGGGCGCAGGGCCGCGTTATGTGGGGCTGTGTCCCTTCCATTCCGATAAGAGGCCCTCATTCAGCGTCCACGGTACGCTGCAGATTTACAAGTGCTTTGCTTGCGATGCCGGGGGCGACGTGTTCCAGTTCGTAATGGAAAAGGAAGGTCTCACCTTCCCCGAAACCCTGAAGACGCTGGCGGAGCGGTACGGCATTCCGATGCCGGAACGCGAACGGATCGACGACCCGGAGGCCCGGCAACGCTCGGCCTTACTGGAACTGCATGAGATCGCCGCGACCCTCTTTCAAGACAATCTTCGCGGAACGGGCGGCGGCGAAGCACGCAAATACCTGGAATCGCGAGGGGTTTCTCGTGACTTCGTGGATGAGTTTCGCCTGGGGCTCTCGGAGGGATCCGGGCAACAACTAACGCAGCGGCTCCAGAAATTCGGGCCGGCGCTGCTCGAGGAATCGGGTCTGGTCATTAAGCGGCAAGAAGGCGGAGGCTTTTTCGATCGCTTCCGAGCTCGCCTGATGTTTCCCATTCATAACGAGTCAGGCAAAGTGGTCGGCTTCGGCGGGCGGGCTTTGCGATCCCAGGATGAACCCAAGTACTTGAACTCGCCAGAGACGAAGATATATAAAAAGTCCACTATTCTGTATAACCTTCACCGTGCAAAATCGGATGCCCGCAAACGCGATCGAATGATTCTCGTCGAAGGCTACATGGACGTAATCGGGGTCTATGCCGCGGGAATTCATGAGGTCGTCGCGAGCAGCGGAACATCATTGTCGCTCGATCAGGTAAGGGCAATCAAGCGGCAGATTTCGCAGCCGCATGGCGGGGCCGGACAGATCATTCTCAATTTCGACCCGGACGCAGCGGGTGCGCGATCAACAGAGAAGTACATCGGGATTTTACTTTCGGAAGGACTGCGAGTGAAGGTGCTGGAAATCCCTGGCGGTCTCGATCCGGACGAATACATTCAGCAAAATGGCGCCTGCGGCGTACCAGAAGCAGCTAGAGAGCGCTACTTCCTATTTCCATTGGCTCGCGGATCGGGCGCGAGGACAATTCGACATGCACACCGCCGAAGGGCGCATGGATGCGTTTCGGCATCTCTCTCCGGTTCTGCACCAGGTACACGATAAAGTGGAGCGCGCGACCATAGTGCGTGAAATCGCGGAGTATCTGAAAGTCGATCGCGATGTGGTCCTGGCAAGCTTTCGGCGCAATGCGCCTACGGAGGAACCTCGGGCGCCGCGAGATCTGTTGTCCGCCGTTCCTCCGAATGAGAAGCTTCTGGTGGGCTGTCTGCTCGCGGCCGAAGATGCGCGTGCAGCGATTAAGCAGTATCTTCGACGCGCGAACATGATCCATGTTCTCGAACTCGGAAGAATCTTCGAAGCTGTCTTGTCTCTTGAGGATCAGGGCATTGCATTTTCGCTGGAGGCAGTCTCGAGCCGCTTGGAACCACGCATGCAAAGGATTTTGACGGAATTGAGTTTTTCGGAATTCGGAATTCGAGAGGAAGATGCCGCGCAGCAGGCGCTTGCATTGTCTGGAAGCGCTGGAAGCGAAGGCCGTGGACGCGGCTCGCGACGATCTTCGCCGCAGGATCAGGGAGTTGGAGCAGGCTGGAAATTTCGCCGGGGCCCTGAGCCTCGCCGATGAATTGAACCGGATAAAACGCACTTCCTAGGAGGTGGGATTCCTGTTGTACTATGAGGAGTCGAGGACTACAGGGGAACCTCGGCGGATGCTTGAGGTCAAAACCGTTCTGAATTTGTTCTGGCCAATCGATCGCTTAAAAGATTGATGAAGGCAGTAATGCAAAATAGCGAGGACAAGGGCTTCTCCCTCTATGACGGCATGAGCGGGGTCGTGCGCGACGACCTGGCGAACGGGAGTGACCTGAATGATTTTTTCGCCGACCTCGAAGGCACGGCGGTCGAACTGCTTGAAGAGCCGAAGGAGTTCGAGAAGAAGGATGACGAGGTCGAAGACCTTTCCGACCTGGATCTGACCCCAGGCTCTCTCGATAAGAGCAACGATTCGGTCCGCGTCTACTTACGTGAGATGGGCATGGTCCCGCTGCTTACTCGCGAGGGTGAGATCGAGCTGGCGAAGCGCATTGAACGGGGCCAAAACTCTGTCCGTAAAGCTTTGTCCCGCTCGCGGCTGGTAATACAGATTCTGCTCGATACGAAGCATAGCGCTGAACGGGGAGCCCTATCGATCTTGGACGTATTGCAACCGCCCGATCCTCAGATGTATCAGGATGAGGAAGACGCCCAGCGTTCATTGAAAAAGCAGTTTCTAGAGGCGATGCAGGATGTTGAAAAGCTATATCGTAAGGCGCAGCAGACCCAGCAGAAGCTGATTAGCACGTCGCGAAACATGAAGCCCAAACAGCACAGAAAGTTGCGGTTCGAGCATGCGCGATTGATGGTTTTCATTTCTCGCCAGATTCGCGCTATTCCATTCGCCTCGCGTTACCAGCGGTCGCTAAGCGATGCATTGCGAAAGGTCGTAAACCAGGTCAAGCCGCTGGAACAGGATATCGCGCGGCTCCAAAGAAAGCTCGAACATCCGTCCGCCGCCGATTCGGGCGCCGTCCCTTCCATTCGAAAGGAACTCAAAGCGCTCTCCGCGCAACTTCAGATTCTTGAAGATAAATGCGGAACGACGGCTACTGAGTTGCGCCGCACTTTACAAATTGTGGAGCGAGGAGAAATCGAAACCGAATCAGCAAAGAAGAGATTGATTGAAGCGAATCTTCGGTTGGTTGTTTCCGTGGCGAAGCGATATACAAATCGCGGCATGCAGTTTCTGGATCTCATTCAGGAGGGCAATATCGGCCTGATGAGAGCTGTGGATAAGTTTGATTACAAGCGAGGATACAAATTCTCCACGTATGCCACCTGGTGGGTGCGTCAAGCAGTTACGAGAGCCATTGCCGATCAGGCTCGTACGATTCGAATCCCCGTGCACATGATTGAAACCATCAACAAGCTGGTTCGCTTGCAACGGGTAATGCAACAGGAATTAGGCCGCGAGCCGACTACAGAAGAGCTCGCAACGCGAATGGATCTTTCTCCAAGTAAGGTTCGCCGCGTTTTGCGCATCGCGCAGGAACCCATCTCGCTCCAGACGCCGGTCGGGGAAGAAGAAGAATCGAATCTGGGTGATTTCCTGGTTGACAGCAGAATGGTGTCTCCTTCGGAGGCGGTCATCAATCTGAACTTGCGGGAGCAAACGGCCGAAGTGCTGAAGACGCTCAGCCCGCGGGAAGAGAAGATTGTGAAAATGCGCTTCGGATTGCAGGACGGAAGCGAGCATACCCTGGAAGAGGTCGGGCAGAACTTCGCGGTGACTCGTGAGCGCATCCGCCAGATTGAAGCCAAGGCGCTACGGAAGCTGCGCCATCCCAGCCGCAGTCACCGCCTTCGCAATTTCCTGGAGAACGGCGCCCCCTCTTAGCCTGGTGCCGGATACGCCGCGACCACCACACGGAATGGAAATAGCCGTCCCGACCGAACGTACATTCAGTAACTCCACCCAAAAAAGTTCCGAAACCGAAGAATGCCGCCGAACGGAAAGCGCGGCTGAGCCGGATCTTAGAGGAGCTTGATCGAATATTTCCTCGCGCGACTTGCGCCTTGCAACACAAGAATGCCTGGCAACTGTTGGTCGCTACGATTCTTTCCGCGCAATGTACCGACGAGCGGGTAAATAAAGTTACGCCGGATCTTTTCAAGAAATATCCGACAATCGCAGATTTCGCGAACGCATCCCAAGACGAATTAGCTCAGGATATTCGCTCCACAGGTTTTTTCAATAACAAAGCTCGCTCGCTGATCGGGGCGGCACGCAAGATCCTGAGCGACTACAAAGGCAAGGTCCCGCGCAGCATGGAAGAGCTGCTCACTGTGCCGGGAGCAGCGCGAAAAACCGCAAACGTGGTGCTTGGAACTGCGTACGGGATTCCCTCGGGAGTAGTGGTCGATACGCACGTGCAACGCATTTCGCAACGGCTCGATTTAACAAAGAGCACTGAGCCGGCGAAAATTGAAGAGGATTTGATGAAGACGATTCCTCAAGAGAAATGGATTCTCTTCTCGCACCAGGTAATCCATTTCGGCCGGCAGATTTGCATTGCTCGCAAACCGCGCTGTGCGTCTTGTCCTCTCGACCCGGTCTGCTACGCGAAGGACAAAACACTTGCATAGACGAGCCGGATCGGCTTCGAACTTCGGATGCCAAGCTTCTATCTCGGGATTGATGGCGGACAATCGAGCACAACGGCTTTAATCGCGGACGATTCCGGTCGCATCATCGGCAGTGGTTACGGGGGGCCGTGCAATCATGTGCGCGGGCCTGACGGCCGAACGAAATTTGCCAAGGCAATCGGCGGATGTCTTCAGGGGGCTTGCCGGGAAGCCGGCCTGAAGCCTGAGACTCTGGTATTTGCCTCCGCTTGCCTAGGTTTCAGCGGCGGACCCGAGGACAAGGAAGCCGAAACGCGCGCGCTGATCAGAAGTTCTCGATACAAGATCACTCATGATGCGGAAATCGCTCTCGCTGGCGCGACGGCGGGAGAACCGGGAATTATCGTTATTGCCGGTACCGGTTCGATGGCATTTGGCCGCAACGCGCAAGGCAAAACGGCGCGCGCTGGCGGCTGGGGATACATCTTTGGCGATGAGGGCGGCGCGTTTGATATTACCCGCCGCGCCTTACGGGCTGCCCTGCGATTTGAAGAAGGTTGGGGTGAGCCGACGGCCTTGCGCGAAGTTCTGCTTAAGGCGACCGGAGCTCGAGATGCAAACGATCTGCTGCACAGCTTCTATGCCGATGTCCCTCGCCCGGCCGTGGCTTCCCTGGCTCCTCTTGTCAGTAGCGTGGCGGAACTGGGCGACCAGCCTGCGCGCCGCATTCTGAGCGAAGCGGCAGCCAAGTTGGCGTGGTTTGTGGAAGGCGTATATAGCCAGCTTTTTCAGAAGGGCGCGACCGTTCCTGTTGCGCGGATCGGCGGCGTGTTCAAAAGTGAACTCCTGCGCAGGAATTTCAGCGATTCTGTTCAAGCATCGATTGGCTGCCGCGTAGACGCCGCCTCAAATGAGCCCGGCGGCCGGAGCCGTTTTGGAAGCGCTGCGCTTGGCCGGGAACCAAGCTGCGCTATCGGACGTGCCAGAATCCGAGAAGTGATTTCCGCAATTGGCTCAAAATTGGGTTCATCTGCGGTTCAGAGCATACACGCGGTACAACTCGTTCTCGAACGTCAGATGATACAGCCTCCGCAGCTTATCTCGTGAGGATGACCAGGCTTGGGTCAATCGGGGGCCCCCCATTGCCCCATAATATTGATTCTCGACGAAAACGTCGGGAGTTCTTCCGCTAAAGTACCCCAGGTATCGATCATCCACGAGATTCGGCCCGAAACCCAGTGCGAATCCAAGCTCCGATCCGCCCATTACCAATCCCCCGGGTGGCAGCGATGCTCGCACGGCGGCAACTGCGGGATTATACAAGTGAGCATAATCATTCTCGTAGATCTTATAGCTAAATCCGCAGATGGTTGCGCCCACCGCACATGCCAGCAAACCGGCAGAGATCCACTTCCACAATCCACCGCGTTGCCAGGAATCGCTCACCCAAACCGCTCCGCAAGCTGTCATGAAAGGCATTGAGTAAATAAAGTACAACGGAAATTTTTGGTTATCGATCAAGGCTACTCCGATATAAGCTGTGCAAGCCAAAAGCAAGACCACTCTGCCAAGCGGTTTCGTGCGGAGGCGGCGGTTGGCCGCCAATGCCACAGTTCCCACAACAGCAAACACTAAAGACGCCGCTTTCAATTTGTTGATGCCATGCAGGTTTGAGAAATAAAAACTGAAATAGCGCGAATATAGGTCATTACCGATGTTGCGGAGCGTCGACCCAATCCCGATAATTCGATATGACGAAGCGGCCCTTGTTTGCGCCAGGAAAATATCCGGCGCTTGCGAAATATAGCGCAACCACAGAGCGCCACCAATCAAGTAAGGCAGACTAGCGGTAGGGATGGCTGCCCAACGAATTCGTCGCCAGTCCATCAACACGATTGCGCCAATTGAGGCGTTCGTCACAATTCCCATTGGATGGCAAAACAGCGACGCCGCTCCGAAAATGCCAGCAAGTGTTATCGCCCAATTCCAATGCGATTCCCTTAAACAGAGATACGCGGCTAGTCCGCATTGACCCAGCGCGGCGCACATCATGTCCATACGCCCGTCGGAACCCGCCGCGATGCAAGCGTAGTCTAGTGCTACCATCGAGGCGACCAACAACGCAATTCGCTCATTGCGGCTCAGAGCGCGACCGATCAAAAACCAGCAGCAAACGTAAATGCAACCCCAAAGGACCGACAGCGCCCGAATCCATTGAATAGCGAACGGAACAATATGAAGCCAGAAGCCAAGCGTAACCAGATAAAAAGGAAATTGCCAATAGGTGTAATGGTCTGCATCCGGCCATTCCAGATACCCATGTGTATACAGAGTGGAACTTCCTAAATATCCGTGAGTGCGGAAGTTCAGCGCCACGTCCGCAAATACGCCCTCATCCCACCAGGGCGCCCGCGTTAGCGAGAACCCGGCGCTGAGGGCAATAAACAACAGCAGAGCGATAGCCGCCCAGAACCACATCCGCCGGTCGGCGCGTACAAGAGCGCTCGGCAAGTGACTGGAGTCGGCGATCCTGTCGTGCTCTGGTGCGGAAACTTGCTTTGCTTCCATTGCTTATAGCGACGCCGAAATCCTACCTCGCTCCTTCAGTAACAGCCACCGCCGTAGCAGGGAGGGACTCCTGAATCGGAACAGCAAATCCGATCTTCAGTCTCTCCGCCACTTCAATAATCTTAAGAAGCAGCTCCGTTTGAGTCTTAAGAAATTCGTTCGAATCGGCTGTTAACACGTACGCAAAGATCTCAAGCGCAAAAGACTCCTTTGTGATGCTGGTAAATCGGAGCGGAAGTCCAGAGGCATCTACCCGCGGGTGCTCCTGAAGAATGCTCGTGACTGCATTCATCATCTCACTGATTTGCTCAGGTTTGGTATCTCTTCGAAGGTGCAATGTCGGATGAAACCACATCCGGTCCCGTCTCGAGAAATTCTCGAGAGTCATAGTTGAGAAAACGGAGTTAGGAATTGTTACCACGGTCCGATCCAAGGTACGAATCCGCGTGGAACGCAGTCCGATATCTTCCACTGTCCCCGCCTGTGCGCCAAACTGGCAGTAATCCCCTACTAGAACAGGCCGGTCACTGATAATCGAGATGCTGCCAAACAAATTTTCGATCGTTTTTTGGGCCGCCAGCGCAACGGCCAGGCCGCCTACACCCACTCCGGCCAGAATGGTGTTTGTCGAGTAGCCCCACTGCGATAACACTGCCAAAACGGCAAGGCAGAATATGCAGATTTTTACAATTCTGACAAAGAGCGGAATAACCGAATACGATAGTGCCCGCTGCCTTGCATCGAATCGAGACGTCACTTGATCGGAAATGACATCTACAACCCGCATCAGAAAGGACGCCGCGCCGAGAACGAAGAGAAGCGCAAGCAGGCCCAAGATGTAGTCTCGGAGCAGTGCTGAGGGCGCAATTGCCTCCATGCACACGCGGAAAACCGCTACCGAAATCAGTAGCCGAAGAGGTTCCACGAAAGTCTCAAGCCTGTAAGGCTGAACCGACTTCGCGTATCGCTTCGCCACGGGCCTTAGAAGTGCTATGAAGATGCGTGACAAGAGGCGCGAGAGTAACGAGAGGATCAGCGCAACCAAAACGAGCGTGAGCCAGATCCACACCGGTGTGCCAATGAATTTTGTCCTGACCAATGGCTCCGGCAATCGCTTTTCGATGGGCGACTCAGTGGCTTGCGAAGCTAATTGCGGAATACGGGTGACGCTTTCGGCCGAGACCAGCCAGACACGCCTATTATCCAGAGTGACTCTCTGCATCTGTAGCGTGATGCGCCGCCCGTTCACCTGGAAGCCTTCGAGATCATCCAGATCCGGCCGCAGCCCATCTTCGATATCACCTTCAGGCGCATTGCTCAAATGATTAACTTCGAACTGCGGGTCACGATCAAGCAACTCACCGAGCTCCCGAGCAAGCTCGGGTCCCTGGGCTCGAGGGTTCCCTCTTCAAATCCAGGTATTGGGATGCCAGCAAAAAGTTATTTTCGTGACACGCCTCGAGGAAATTGTAGATAGAGCTTCGCGGACTCGTTCGCTTGAGCGGATCGTCTTCAGAAGTGACAGCCGCAGTCTGTTTCTTACCTGATAGCAGGCCCTGGAAAGCCTGTCCGCTCACGTCTTCCGCTGTTGCCACGAACGCAAGCAGCGCGCACACGAAAGCAATTTTGTAGTCGCGCGACGAAAACATTGCTGATATCCAGATTAAAGGTTCGGAAAAATCGTGCCGGCGTTCAACCAATGGGTTTCCATTCACAAATGATTTGCGTGCATGATCAACTGTTACAAGTACCGCTTTTGTAATTACTTAGGCGAAACAATTAAAGCTAAAGTTTATCCAATTCGCAAGCTCGCGAGGTTACGCTTTCCGCCAGGAGTTAAAACCCTCTATGTCTTCCCATGTCATTTTGCGTGGCAGCCATCGCGAGCACCCTGTAAACTCTGTGCCCGTTGGAAAGCCCGCATCAGACGAAATTATTCAGATTACTCTATTGCTCAGGCGCAGGAACGCTTCGCCCGAAGTCGATTCTATCGAGCGCTATCTCTCGCGGGAGGAATTTGCCGCAGCTCATGGCGCACATCCCGCGGATGTCCAGGCGGTGGAGGCTTTTGCCAGCGAACACGATTTTTCCGTTGCGCGTGTCGATCCCGCTGCGCGGACAGTCATCATCTCCGGATCAATGTCGGCCATTGCGGCGGCATTCGGCGCGGACGTTGAATTGCGGCGAGTCGACGGCGCGGTCCTCCGAACCAGGAAGGGGCATCTTCATGTACCGGAATCGCTGGCTGACTGTGTTGTAGGAGTGCTTGGATTCGATCAGCGTCCGGTCGCGCGAACGCATCATCGATTTGTTCCGAACGCGACGAAACCAATCTCCTATACACCGCCTCAGGTAGCCGCGCTCTACAATTTTCCGCCGAGTGCCGGAGCAAATCAAACGATCGGATTGATTGAACTCGGCGGCGGCTATCGCTCGTCCGACCTTCAGACCTACTGGAAACAGATTGGGTTGAGCAATGTCTCGGTTACCGCCGTTTCAGTGGACGGCGCTCAGAACAGTCCCACGGGCGATCCCAACAGCGCGGATGGCGAGGTCGTGCTCGATATTCAAGTCGTCGGCGGGGTAGCGCCCAAATCCCGCATAGCGGTTTACTTCGCTCCAAATACAGACCAGGGCTTCCTGGACGCTATTAATGCGGCGGTCCATGACACCGTGCGCAAGCCGTCGGTGATCTCCATCAGTTGGGGCGCGGCGGAAAGCGAGTGGACCTCTCAAGCAATGAACGCTTTCAATGCGGCATTCCACGATGCAGCCCTACTGGGCGTTTCCGTGTGTGTGGCTTCCGGCGACAACGGTTCTTCGGATGGCGAAAGTGATGGGCAAAATCACGTCGATTTCCCGGCTTCGAGCCCATGGGCTCTGGCCTGTGGCGGAACCAGCCTGATTGCGAACAAAGGCAAGATCTCGTCTGAGACCGTTTGGAACGACGGCACCAACGGCGGCGCCACGGGCGGAGGAGTAAGTTCTTATTTCTCGAAACCTTCTTATCAGGGGAACGATTAATGTTCCACGGCCGACAGGAAGCGCCAACGCAACCGGTCGCGGTGTGCCGGACGTTGCTGGAGTCGCAGACCCCGAAACCGGCTACACGATCCTGGTGGATGGGCAAGAGGGCGTTATCGGCGGAACGAGTGCTGTCGCACCGCTCTGGGCTGGTTTGATCGCGTTGTTCAACGAGCAGCTTGGAAAAAATGTGGGCTGGCTCCATCCAGTGCTCTATGGAACGATGGCGCAGCATAAAGCTCTGCGAGACATTATTTCCGGAACAAACGGCAGCTTTAAAGCGGCTGTTGGCTGGGACGCCTGTACGGGCCTTGGCTCACCAAACGGTCAGGCGATGCTGAGCTTGCTTAAGTCTTCGACGACGAAATAAATCTCAGATTTGAAGCGGAGTCCGGCGAGGCTGGGCTCCGCTCGCTATCGAGTTCAGCCAGAATCTGTTCGCACGCGGCGCGCGGATCGGTCGCACGCGTCACCTGGCGGCCAATCACCAGATAGTCTGCGCCATTGCGAATCGCCTCGCTAGGAGTTGCCACACGTTTCTGGTCACCTGATGCCGCTCCAGTCGAGCGAACTCCAGGAGTAATCAGAGCAAAATTCGGCCCCGCCACTTCCCGCACCCGAGCAACTTCCAAAGGTGAGCAGACAACACCGTCTATACCGCTTTCCGCCGCATTCCTGACGCGCAGTTCCACCAGCGCAGGAATCGTGACCGGGTAACCGAGATCTGCCAAATCATCCTGATCGAAACTGGTCAGGACTGTAATGGCCAGAAGTTTTGTAGAACTTTGAGCGCGCCCTTCCACCGCCGCTTTCATGATCACGTTGCTGCCATGCACAGTCAGGAAGGCTATGTCGGCCGACGCGCAAATTTGCCGGGTTGCCCGCTTGACGGTCTCGCCGATGTCATAGAGCTTGAGGTCGAGGAAAACCTGCTTGCCGGTCGAACTGACTTGCCTTACGAAATCCATCCCTCCAACGGCATACAGCTCCATCCCGATCTTGTAGAAATCTGCAGCCGGACCGATTCTGTCAATCAGCTTCAGAGCTTCTACGAGATTGTCGACATCGAGAGCGATGATGAGTGGGTTCAGACCAGCACCTCAAGCGGCTTCATTCCGCGTTCTTTCACGCGGCCGATGATATATGCCTCGGACCGCGTTTTCAGCAGCTTTTCAGCTTCTTCTCGTCTTAAGGAGACTAACAAACCGCCCGAAGTCTGAGGATCGTATAGGAGCGCCTGAATCTCGGCCGGGATCTCCGAGGACATCGCCACGCAGCTCTCGACGAATTCGCGGTTATTCTTCAAGCCGCCGGAATGTGCACCAGCAGTTTGAATATTCAATCGCGCCGGGCAGGAATCGCACTGCGCTCGCGGTAATTTCCAGAGTGACGTTGCCGCCCAGAGCCATTTCGCGTGCATGGCCAAGCAGACCGAACCCTGTTACGTCCGTACACGAATGTACATTGAGCGGCAGCATGGCCTCACAGATGTGCCGGTTCAGCCTTAACATCTGTTCAATCGAACAATCAATATGTTTCTGCTCTGCAATGCCTTTCTTAAGGGCCGTCGAAATCACACCCGTGCCGATGAGCTTTGTGAATAGAAGCACGTCACCGGGTTTCGCGCCCGCATTCGTCCATATCCGACAAGGATCGATCACTCCGGTAACTGCATAACCGAACTTTACCTCGTCCTCGGAAATGCTGTGCCCGCCGAGAATAACGCACTCTGCTTCGTGGATCTTGTCGGCGCCGCCTTTCAGGATTCGCTTCGAGGTCCTCAATATTACCCTTTGCCGGAAAGACGACAAGCGAAAGCGCCGTGATCGGACGGCCGCCCATCGCGTAGATATCGCTCAGCGCATTCGCAGCCGCGATGCCGCCGAACGTGTACGGGATCATCGACAATTGGAGTGAAGAAATCCACCGTCTGCACGATGGCGAGCCGTTGTCCTCCATCTTGGGTCAAGTCATACACACCGGCATCGTCGCGCGGTATCGAAGCCCACCAAGACTTTTTCGTTTGTCGCTGTCGGAACGCACTTGAGAGCGCGATCCAGGATGCTGGGGCTCAACTTCGATGCGCAGCCGCCAGCCTTCACATTGGCGGTTAGTCTCGTCGCCATTCAGAACCAGTTTAGTGGGCGAGGAGAGCCGCTTCTTCCTCGAATTGCCATTCGCGCCAACCATCGAGCAGGGGAAAGTAAAGGCCCAGATAGATAGGACCCTCGGATAAGCGCGACATCAGGATCGCATAGTTCTCCAATTGCGGCCGATAACGGCGCTGCTCCTCATCGAGGAATGCTTCGAGCCGGCCCCCTTCATGCTGGCTTGTCTTGTAATCGACAATCCATAAATGGCCTTTTTCGTCGCGAAAAACACGATCAATGGTTCCGGTGACCAGTTTGTCGCTGATTCGACCGCCGATTGGCCATTCTGAGCGAGCTTCGCTGTTGGGCGTCCAAAATCCAGAGTCCCCGTGCGCTCGCGAGCGTGTTCGTGACCGCCTGGATTACCTGGGCAGACGCTTTTGGCTCCTGCGAACGTGCTACGCCAAGTCGCAAAAGTTCCGATTGGATAAACGGAGCCCAGCGCGCCAGGCGTTCCGGTGGCCACATTGCACTCCCTTCGCGCGCAACTTGCTTGAGCAATTCATGGACAATCGTGCCAACATGCCGGCTGGCATCGCTCACCCATTCATAAGTCAGTTTGCGCGCGGACGCAGTAGCTCGATGCAGTTCAGGACGCCACTGGACAGAACGCTCGAACTGCGGCGAGTGCCAGGTCGCCGGGCAGGCGTCGCAGAATCGTCTTCGGCCGCTCTGCTCCACTTGCTGCAAACAAATTTCCCTGGATCGCCGGCTTGCGCCTTAACTCGCTTTCGAACTCGGGTTTAACACTCTCCCAGATTAGCTTCAGAAAAGTACCACTCCGCGCTTCGCTGCATTCCGTTCCCCCTTTCTTGGTTGCGGCATTCCCGAGCAGGTATAACCGATCCTTTGCCCGAGTGCAAGCCACATAGAAAAGACGCTTCAGCTCGTGTTCTTCCTTCTTCTTGATTGCTTCGGAAATATAGCTGTACTCCTGCGTATCTTCACCCCTTTGGGGCTGCGCGGCAAGAAGCAGACGGGGTTTTCCATCCTCATCGGTTTCTTCCGTCCATATCAGCAGCTCGCGTTCGGATTGTCTCGGGGGCCGTCCAATCTGGGGGATGATGACGGTATCGAATTCCAGACCCTTTGCCTCGTGAATGGTCATGACCTGGACGCGATGCTCGCCCGCTGCCGGTTTTGCGTACAGAAAATCCAGCCGTTGATTCAACAGGCTGAAATCAAGAACAGTTCCGCCCTCCTCAACTTTCTCGAGCAGATCCAGATAGGTATCCACATCTTCCAGTTGATTGAGTTGCCGCAATATCGCGGGACCGCCCAGCGCCATCCATGTGCGTTCGACAAGATCGCGGAGCGGCATGCGGCCAAAATTCGATACCGCAGCGGACAAAATCTCTTGGAAGCGCACTGCCCTGCTCCTGCCATCTGGCGACAGGCGCAATATGACCTCGCGATCGGATAGCAGATCGAGAATCGTACGGTCCGGTTCTGTTTCCGCAAGCGCCGAAAGGTCAGCCAGCGTAAGTCCGCACCATGGCGCGCGCAAACAGGCGAGCCAGGACACTCGGTCTTCGAGGTGAACAAGGGCACGGCTCAGAGAGATCACGTCGATAATATGCTGCTGCTCTTTCAGCTCATCGATCTCTATAGCTTCGTAAAGAATGCCAGCATCGCGAAGAGCGGGAAGAATAAACGCAATGTGCGTTCTGCTTCGAACCAGAATTGCAAGCGAACCTTTCTTATTCGCACGCTTCACAATCTCGACAACCGCTTCCGCTTCGTTCTGTCCCTTATCGTCGATGAACCATTTCGTCTCCGGTTTGGCTCGACCGTTGCTAGGTCTCGCTGCTTCCGATCGCCTGAATTGAACCGCGCCATGTCTCACGTCGTCTTCCGACATGATGTGGCTGAATCGAGCCTCTACCCATTGAAGGATTTCCGGCGTACACCGAAAGTTCGTTTCAAGCCTGATTCGATTCAGCCGCACTGATCCAAGCTGCTGCGAGTGCCAGCATCGCAGGAACAGGGACACATCGGCTTCTCGAAAGCGATAGATACTCTGCATCGGATCGCCAACCAAAAATAGCGTGCGGAGATCCCCATCCGACCATTGCCCGGTGAGTTTATCGATCAGGTCGTACTGAGCCCGCGACGTGTCCTGAAATTCATCAACCAGCAAATGTTCAATTCGATAGTCGAGCCAATAAAGAAGATCGCTGGGCTGCTCCGGCGTGCCAAGTGCGTTAATTGCCGCACGCGTCACCTCAGCGAAATCGACCTTGGAGTGCTGTCGAAAAACGTCTTTCAAAGACCGTTCCGCGCGATGCAGCAGCTCGCAAAACGAGTTGATCAACGAAGGATCCTTGCCTGGTTTCAGAAACTCCCATTGATCGCGCTTCTGCAACATCCGCGCAATTTGCGTTTCCAAAGCCGCGACATTATTGTCGAAGTAAAGCGAAACCTCGCGAAACAGCCTTCCGCTCGCGTCATCGCCTTCGGTCAGTTCCTGTAAGGTACGCCTCGCCGCCAAAAGATAGAGCTCTGCCGGATCTTCCACCACCTCGACCTGACCGCCAAAGGCCGATACAACGGGCATTTGTCGCGTGAGCATCGCGCAAAGGGCATCGATAGTCTGGATCTGCAGCCGTCCGAGTATCAGTAAGCAAATCCCAGTCCTTCTGCCGGGCGTGCTCGAGGGCTTTAACCGCCAGCTCCCGCGTGCGCTGCTCATACTCTCCCTTGACTGGCGATCCAAGCTCGGCCTGTAGAAGCGAATCGTGTATGCGCTCTTCATTTCGGCAGCCGCTTTTCGAGTGAACGTCATCGCGACAATCGACTCCGGCCGCTCGACGACGCTCAGTAAAGAAAGATACCGCTGCGTCAGAAGTCCGGTTTTGCCGGACCCCGCGGGTGCATCGACGATGAATGATCGCGCGGGATCGAGCGCCCGGTCGCGCTCACCTTGATCGCTGGTCACTCTGAGTCCTCGTCCTGCCGCATTCGCTCGTTCAAGCGGCACAAAGGTTTCATTTGGCAGTACTCACAAGCGCCGTGCACCGGATCGACTGCTGCTTCTCCCGAAGCAAATTCACGGGCGAGTTCCTCTACTTTCGAAGCGCGTTCCTCCAGGAACCCGTACCAATCCTTCAGAACCTTACTTTTCCGGTCCTGCGTATGAGCCTGCCGCGAATATCCGACCAGGCGCGGGTCGCGCGGTTTCAGTTGTCCGAAAAAGACTCCATCTACTTCCCTGCCCAGCGCCGCTGCATAAACCAGAAGTTGCGGCTCTTTGGGACGATCCTTATCCAGGTGCGACGCGCTTGGCTCGCCGCTCTTATAGTCAATCAACACCAGCTTGCCGTTGGAGAGCCGGTCGATACGGTCGATTCGCAACTTCAATTGCAGCCCCGCCACATCGTAGATGCGTTCTTCTTCGGTCGTTTCAACGGTGAACGCCTGCTTGCGTTCAAGTTCCACATACAGCCAATCCGTAATAACTCCTTGCAGCCGGATGCGCTCGGCACGAGAGGCTTGCTCCCGCAACGGGCCATTTCCATTGCATTTCACAACGTCGGCAACAACCTCTTCCACCAGCAACCGCAATTCTTCCGGCGCGATTTCCCTCAATCGATCCTGCGTCTTCAACCGGTCCCAAATCTGTTTCAACGCATCGTGAAGAAATCGGCCACGTTCAAGATTGTCGAGCCCAAACGAGCCCTCTTCCGGAGCAATTGCGTTGAGCCGCCGTTCCGCAAAAGCCCGAAACGGACAAAGCGATTGAAGCTTTATCAAGTTTGTTCCACCCCGCGGCTTCTCTTCCTGATATCGAGGAGCATTGGTGTCCTCAATCGAATCGAGCAGTGCGGGCGCGTATGTTTGGCGAGGCAGTCTTCCCTGCCATTGAGGCCAATGAACGGCCTTGTGCGCCACATACTGTTCCACTGCAGGCGAGATTCGTCCCCGAGTAAGTAGCTGTGATCTCAGAAGCCACTCCAAAAAGTTGTTTCGTCTGGGCTTCCTGCTCCCGATGGAAGCTCTTCGGCGATGTCCCAGGCACACCACATGCAGCCGTTGAAGCTTCAAAGGGATCAGGGCGGAAGCACTTACAGGAGGTGGCCAGTTTTCTTCAGAAAGTCCAGTCAGGATCGCGTAATCGCACCGCATACCGGACGCATCGGACGCATCCAGAATGTGGATGGGCGATGACCAATCTCCGCGCTCCGGGCCGCCGCCCGACAGAATCTGCCGCAATTGAGATATCGCGGTATCGAATGAGACCGAGCCGGATACAAGCCCCAAGCTCGCGAGGCTCGAAAGCGCGTCATTCCACCTGTCTACCTCGTCTTGTTCCCGCGCAGTCCAATTGCAGTTCGCCCGGCCAACCGGCAGCTTCGAGCAAGTCGCCGACGGATTTGCTCCAGGCCGGGAATTCCTGTTCCCTTTTAGCGGCGCGCAACACTCGACGAACAGCAATCCAGATCTTCTGCAAGGGCCGGAGCATTCCGGGAAGCTTGTTCAAGATCTCTCACAGTTACGTCAAGTTCTCGCTTCCTGCGCAACTCGAGCTCGGCTAGGGCACGAACGCTTCGCTCGGCTGCGGCGCCGGCGATAAATGGACATCTGAGAATCGCACCCGCATCCGCCACCGAAATGCGCGGACGTACGAGTTCCTGGAGAAGTAATGCGCTGGCGATCAGCGGATGATCTCTCAAGGGCGCGGCTTCGATGTGAAAGACGGAATCTTCAGGCTCGGCTACTTCTCCAAGCGAATTTCCAAATGGAATTAAGGCGGAGTTCGAAGGATAGAAAACATGCTGAAACATGCGTTCGACCAAAGCGCGGCGGCCACGGAGATCTGTCACAAAAACCGCGATCGAGGAACCAGGCTGCTGCTCGAATTGAGCGCGAGCCCAGCGCGCGGCAGACTCAATCTCTTGTTCGAAACTGGAAAGCCCGCTCGCTGATGCCTTCTCTTTTCTGGTCAATGGAGAGATCTTTTCGGTGACCGCAAAATCGGCGAGCGCTTCCCGCACCTGCTCGAGTGCCGGTGAAAACGTCTCAAACCCGGCAAAAACCGTGCGCTTCCGGCTGCATGCGCCAGAGTCAAACCAGCCTGGAAGAAGATGCCAAACGTCCGATCTCGCGATCCACCCCTCGTCCCGGCAGCGGCGGCGAAACTGTCTTGTACCAGCGCTGAAATTGCTGAGCATCCGCATACTCGTTCCAAATGTCGCTCTCAATCGGAATGCGCCACTCGCACATGACCTTTGCGGCGCGTTGAGCAAGTCCGGCTGTTGCAGCGATATCGAACAGATGCGGGTGTTCCCGTTCGATTAGTTGTTGCCAAACAAAACGCTCTTGAAGGGGAGACAAAAGCGCGGGAACGGCGGTGTCGGCATAGCGCGCTTCTTGCCAGCGGCTAGCGAGCCATGCATCGACGCTGTGAATACCCGGCCCTTGCCAGCTGTCCAAGCCTCGTTCAAGCTGATAAGCCGAAAACTGGTGCGCCGCAACGCGACGCGAGAAGCCGCGAAGGCACGATGATTTGAGCCGCCTCGTTCAAACCAGGACGAGACGTCCGCACAGGCGAGACGCATGAAGTGTATACAACTATTATCCGGGTTGCGGGATGAACCGGCTAATCGCTCATGAGAAAAATGCAGGGTCGGTCAGCTTGGGCGCGCGTTGTTTCCCAATAATGCTGGAGAATGGAATACACCATCAGTCCCGTTTCGCCCTCTCCCATCAACAAATACCGGAATGCCTGGCGCATCGGGTTTCGCCGCGTCAACCGGAGAAAAACCGCGACTGGATGTATCAGCTCAGTCAGGTAGGCAATGGCATTCGCGCGGGCAACCGCCTGCGATGCTTCTATCAGGTATTCACCGCCATCCTGTCTGACCGAAATCTCGATTGGCGAGAGAAACTCGCTCCTGTTATCCAGTAGGCTGACGTGCACGAACGCGAGAGGCCCTTTCAGTTGATAATGAGTCCCAATCTGCCGCGCATAATCTTCACAAATCGCGGGAACCAAGCTCTTGACCGGAACAAGATTCGGCCTGGCACGGACAAGAGCGTCCCAGAGGCGTTCCGATTCGCCGTCGGAAAATCGATGCCCCTCCACTCGGACCTCGGTAGATCGCATGTAGCGGCTGATTCCGCTCACCACGAGGATGAACAAGATGAAGAAGCTCGCGATGATGATGCCGTCGGTGCGCTCGATGATGTTGGCGATCGTGGTGTAGACGAACACGATCACCACGCCCCAGCAATATAGGCTCGTCCACCAGCGAACGCTCTGTCCAAAGCGAGATCGCCGAAGCGAGCGAAGCGGAAGTCATCAAGACTAGAACACCTGTCGCGTATGCCCCTCCTTGCGCCTCAACATTGGCATGGAAGAAGAGGGTTATGACGAGATCGAAGGCAAAAAGTAGTACCACGAGAGGCCGCGCATAAGCCGTCCAGTGGGGTGCCATACCCACTCGCGGCAAATAGCGGGGCACAAGGTGCAGTAAGCCGGCCATGGCCGATGCTCCTGCAAACCAAAGGATCAGAATGGTGCTGATGTCGTAGATCGATCCAACGACATTTCCCATGTACTCGATGTGCCAGGTAGGCGATTGCGCGGCCGCTCGCAGGCCCACCCTCGCGATAGGCCTGAGGAGAGATGAGCACGGTGGAAACGAAGCTCGACAGCATGAGCATTACGCTCATAATCACTGCGGCGGCGAGTAGCAGCTTACGCGTGTTACGAATACGCCCAATCGGCCTACCGTTCTGATCGTCCTCGAGCGCCGCCTGATGAGCGGCATCACGGAAACGCCAGTTTCGAAACCGCTCAATCCCAGCGCGAGTTGAGGAAATAGAATTGCGGCTGCAATGAATACGTGCTCCCAATTGCCTTGCGCCCGAAGCGCATCGCGCCAATGCGGAAGAACAATCGGATGGTTGGCGATTACCACGCACGCTCTAATCAGTACGATCGCATTTAAGAGCAGATACGGCACGCAAACGGCGGTAGCCAGACGAATCGCTTCTTTAAAGCCTTTCAGGAAAACCGCGGCCAGCAGAGCCAGCAGCAAAACAGTGATGCCTAACCGCGCATTCCCGAGAAATGGATGCAAATAGGGATTCTGCGTCGCGTGTGTCGCCGCGTCGGCGGCGGACAAGGTCATGGTGATCACAAAATCGGTTGCCGCGAACCCCAGCAACACGAGCACCATAATTCGTCCCCACCACCCTGGCAGGAGATTCTCCAGCATGGCAATCGAACCCTGCCCCACATACGATCGGCCAGCGACCTGCGCGTAAATTGGTAGTGCGCACGCCAGCGTCACCGCGACAAGCACCGCCGTTGCGATCGGGGAAATTACACCGGCTGCAAGCAAGGCGATACCCGGGCTGGTATCCAAGAGTTGAGAAGTAATCGACACCGGTGAGCCAAATGACCAGGTACCAGGGCTGAGTACGGTCTTCCTCACTGTGCGGCAGTCCGAGTACGCCCGCGCCCCGCATCCATCTGCGCCACGCGGAAACCGGAGCCGGCGCACCCGCTTCTTCGAGTGCAGACGAGACGTTTGCGCTCACGACTGGGTTGCTGAACGGGCAGCAAGGTCGTTCGAGGCCGCTTTATCGTGTCTTTCCTGGTCGGCGAGGCAGTACGGCGTCCAAGGAACTGCCTCTAATCGCGATGGCTCGATGGGACGGCCACAGTCCACGCATTTGCCATAGGTTCCATCTCGAAGACGTTGCAGCGCGTCGCGAACCTGCTTGAGCATTTCTGCGGCAATCGTCCCTTCGTGGAATGCAGCTGCTTTGTTTCCTGAAGAAACCGCCTCATCTATCGAGTCCTCCACTTCCGCGGAGCGCGATTCCCGCGCCTCGCCCTCAAGACGCGAAATTTCGGCGATAAGTTCCTGTTCCCTGGCAAGAAGACGTTCATGTAGGTAGGTGATGTCCATCGGCCCATCTGTTCCGTAACTGTAAGTTCAGGTGCGAAGCCATGCGGTTTCCCGCTCTGGTGCGAGCTTCACATGGATGCGGCTGCCGCGCGATCCTGCGGCTCTCCTGGCGCCGCCTGCTCAATATCCTCAAATCTTTGCGACCGGTGCAGGAAGTAATATACAAACAGGAGAGTGAGCATAAAGATCGCCAAAACAACCATCAGGATTGCAAAGCGCTCCAACTGCCGAATCGGCGCTGCGGCTTGATGTTCTTCCTGGCTAACGAGCACCGCCCAGCCTAGATTGTCGAAGTGCTGCTTCAAGCCAGTCGCCGAATAACCGATGAGATACGGTCCGTTGCGCAGATCCACGAGTTGCCAGCCCGCGTGCCGCCCCTCGAGTGAACCGAGCGCATCGTGAATTGCGCTATATCCCTGAGACTTGATGCGCGCAAATACATCGGCATTCGGCCCGCTGACAAGGGTTCCATCTTCGTTAACGAGTTCAGCGCGCGCTCCGTTACCGATCTGATCCTGCTGAAACCGGGCTAAGACCGGCGAGATATTGACAGCAGCGTTAAAACGCCGATCAACTGCCCGGAAGCCGGATCGCCGATGGGTACGCCGATATTGACATAATAGGATTTCGTGAGCTCATCATCGAGGACGTCGCTGATCTTTACCGCCCCTTCGCCCTTGTTGTATGTCGCTTGCCAGGCCTCATCCTGCGCATAGGAAGACTTGGGAATTTGTTGCGAGCTGGCAACTACGTTCCCATTCACATCAGTCGCCACAATGCTCAGGAATCGCGGATCGAGGTTCCTCCGTTGCTTCAGTACTTCAGAAGCGGTACCGGCTGTCATTGCTCTGGCGCCAGGTTGATTTGTCGCGACTGCGGGTTTTGCGGCTGCCCCTGACCGGTCCGCGTTGGCCACTGCGCTCACAATGGCGCTGTCCGCAGCCATCGCATTCACATCGGCTACGCGGTCGCGGAAGTACTCCGAAACCTGGTTGCTATACGTCTGTGCTAAAGCCTTGTAGTCATTTCCGATTGCATTGTCCAGCGATCTGTCGCTGCGAATCGTCAGGATATACCCGACAATGCTCAACGGGACAATCACGATCAGAAGAACAAGGAGAAGTTTGGTGATGGAAACGCGTACTTCGAACCGATCCACGTCACACCTCCTGTGGTGCGTCTCTATCCAGAGGTGTGCCAGAACCCGGGTTGCGGCTAGGCGAGTGTCGCCAGTCGGTACCGGGCCTTGTAGCCCCTTCCCGTCTGGATAATCCCGCAAATTTGACGCAAGATCCAGGTACTTGTTTCAGCTTACAGAACCAGCCGCTTGGTTCGGAGAAAAAAGGGCGGCTGCTATGCCGCCCAAGCTTCATTGCTGTGGTTGATGGCCTTAAACTTCGTCGCCCGCGCTTAATGCCTCTTCCCCAATGTCCTCCGCCAAACCGCCCGTGTAGATACCGGGCGTTTCGTCGGAGTAGTCTTGCAGACCGTCGGCAAGCACGAGTTCTTGCTCCGGCATCGGCTCCTCCTCCATAACGTCCTCACCCGCGATCTTGACTCGACGATAGTATTCCATACCCGTACCGGCTGGAATCAGTCGTCCCATGATTACGTTCTCCTTCAGTCCACGCAGATAATCCACCTTGCCGTTGATTGCGGCTTCCGTGAGCACGCGCGTGGTCTCTTGGAAGCTTGCGGCGGAGATGAAGGAGTCGGTCGAGAGAGACGCCTTGGTGATACCAAGCAGAATCGGCTTACCTGTCGCCGGCCGGCCGCCCGCCTCGATGACACGGTTATTCTCTTCCCGGAATTTGAACTTATCCACCACCTCTTCCGGAAGAAATTCGGTATCACCGATATCCTCGATTCTTACCCAACGCATCATCTGGCGCGAAATCACTTCCAGATGCTTATCGTTGATATTCACGCCCTGCAGGCGGTAAACCTCCTGGATTTCATTAACCAGGTATTTCTGCAGTTCTTTTTCGCCGAGCACAGCCAGGATGTCGTGCGGATTGCGCGGACCGTCCATGAGCGGATCGCCCGAGCGCACGCGCTCGCCTTCCTGCACGTTGATATGGACGCCGCGAGGAATCGAGTATTCCTTTTGAACGCCGTCGTCGCCAACGATGTACAGCTTACGCATCCCTTTCGTGACTTCGCCGTACTTCACAGCGCCGTTGATTTCCGCAATGACAGCCGTCTCGCGAGGTTTCCGAGCTTCGAACAGCTCAACCACGCGAGGTAAGCCGCCCGTGATGTCTTTCGTCTTAGTAGTCGCGCGCGGAATTTTCGCGAGCACATCGCCAGCATGTACCTGCTCCCCATCAGACGCCATCAAGTGAGCGTGCGTCGGCATGAGATAGCGTTTCTCTTCAGAGCGACCTCCGCCTTCCGGACGAACGACAATGGTCGGAAACCGCTTTTCGTCGGAAGATTCGGTAACCACCACCTGCATGTTGCCGGTGATTTCGTCCACCTGCTCCTGGGTAGTGACGCCGTCGATCAGATCCTTGAAGTGAATGGTCCCGCTGACCTCAGTCAGAATGGAGAACGTGTAAGGGTCCCATTCCAACAAGATCTGGTTTGCCTTGACAGGAGCGCCGTCCTGCACGTTGATTTTCGCGCCGTAAACGACTGGATAGCGTTCGCGTTCGCGATTCTTTTCGTCGACGATGATCAAAATGCCGTTTCGGTTCATCGCGATTAACTCGCCCTTGTTGTTGCGGACGGTGTTGACGTTGTTGAATCGAACGAACCCATTGCTCTTGGAGTCCTGCGTGGACTGCTCGCTGATACGAGTCGCCGCGCCACCGATGTGGAACGTACGCATGGTCAGCTGAGTACCTGGCTCGCCAATCGATTGAGCCGAGATGATACCGACAGCTTCGCCGCGCTCGACCATGCGGCCGGTCGCCAGATTGCGTCCATAGCAAAGCCGGCACACGCCGCGTTTTGATTCGCAGGTAAGCACCGAACGTATTTTTACTCGCTCGATACCCGCTGCCTGAATCGCGCTCGCCAGTTCTTCTGTGATCTCTTCGTTCACGCTGACAATGACGCTGTTTTCATAATCGCGCTGATCTTCGAGAGCCACACGGCCAACAATACGGTCGCGCAGCGGCTCGATAATTTCGCCCGATTCAATAATCGGTTCGACGTAAATACCGTCTCCGGTGCCGCAATCGTCCTCGGTAATAATGACGTCCTGCGCCACATCGCAAAGACGGCGTGTCAAATAGCCGGAATCGGCCGTCTTCAAAGCCGTATCCGCGAGACCCTTTCGTGCGCCGTGCGTCGAGATGAAGTACTGCAGCACGTTCAGCCCTTCGCGGAAATTCGCGGTAATCGGTGCTTCGATGATTTCGCCCGAAGGCTTGGCCATCAGGCCGCGCATACCGGAGAGCTGGCGAATCTGCTGCTTCGATCCGCGAGCACCGGAATCGGCCATGATGTAAATCGGGTTGAGAATACGGCCCGTGCGGTCGTCCTCTTCCATGTTCTTGAACATCTTGTCGGAGACCGCTTCGGTGACCTTCGACCAGATTTCAATGATTTTGTTGTAGCGCTCGGATTGGGTGATCGCGCCTTCCTGATACTGCTGCTGAACTTCCACCACCTGCTTCTCGGCTTCGCGCACCAGTCTGCTCTTCTCTTCCGGAACAACCATGTCGTCGATGCCGATTGAGATGCCGGCGCGAGTCGCATACAGGAAGCCTAGTTTCTTCACCTCGTCGAGCATCGGCACGGTAACCTGCAACCCGAATTTCAGATAGCAATATTGAACCATCTGGGCGAGGCCCTTCTTTTTCAGAAGACCGTTAATGAACGGCATTTCCTTCGGAAGAACATCGTTTAAAATAACGCGGCCCACCGTCGTGTCCATGTATTGCTTGCTGAACTCGATCGGCTCCGTGTACATAATGTTCTGGTTATCGAAGGCCTTGGTCAAGTCGATAACCTTACCCGTGTGCCGTAGCTTAATAGCTGTGAGTGTCTCGACTTCGCCCATTTCGAGCGCGATCAAGACATCCTCCATCGAGGCGAACGTGCGGCCCGAGCCCTTCGAATTGGGTCGCATCTTGGTGAGGTAGTAAAGACCCAACACCATGTCCTGCGTCGGTATCGCGATAGGCGCGCCGTGCGCCGGAGAAAGAATATTGTTCGAGGCCAGCATCAAGGTCGATGCTTCGATCTGCGCTTCCGGCGATAGCGGGATGTGAACGGCCATCTGATCGCCGTCGAAATCCGCGTTGAATGCCGTGCAGGTGAGCGGATGGAGCTTGATTGCCTTGCCTTCCACCAGCACTGGCTCGAATGCCTGAATGCCTAAGCGGTGCAACGTGGGAGCACGATTCAGAAGAATGGGATGATCCTTAATCACTTCTTCGAGGATGTCCCAAACCACCGGGATCCTGCTGCTCAACCAGTTCCTTGGCTTGCTTGATGGTCGTGCAGTGGCCGCGCTGCTCCAGCCGGTGATAAATGAATGGCTTGAAAAGCTCGAGCGCCATCTTCTTCGGCAGGCCACACTGATGCAGTTTCAATTCAGGGCCGACAACAATCACCGAGCGGCCGGAGTAATCGACACGCTTGCCGAGAAGATTCTGGCGGAAGCGACCTTGTTTGCCCTTTAAGGTGTCCGAGAGCGACTTCAGCGGACGATTGTTCGCGCCCCGGAGTACCCGGCCCCGCCGCCCGTTATCGAACAGCGCATCCACGGCTTCCTGCAACATACGCTTTTCGTTCCGGACAATCACGTCCGGAGCGTGCAGTTCCATCAACTTCTTGAGACGGTTATTGCGGTTGATGACGCGGCGATAAAGATCGTTCAGATCGGAAGTCGCAAAGCGGCCGCCGTCCAGCGGCACCAGCGGACGCAGTTCCGGAGGAATTACCGGAATCACGTCGAGAATCATCCATTCCGGCTTGTTTCCGGATTTACGGAAACTCTCCACAACTCGAAGACGTTTTGCGTACTTCAGCTTTTTCTGCGCCGAAGTCTCGGTCTTCATCTTCTCTCGAATTTCCTGGCTGAGACTCTCAACGTCAATCTTCTTGAGAAGCTCTTTCACGCCTTCGGCGCCCATCATGGCGACGAATTTGCCGGGAAACTCCTGGTCAAGCTGGCGTTTGCGCTCGTCGCTAATCACCTCACCTTGATTGAGACCGGTGGCCTCACCCGGATCGATAATCACGAACGCTTCGTAATAAAGCACGCGCTCCAGCTCGCGAAGCGTAATGTCCAGCAGATAGCCGATTCGGCTCGGCAGCCCTTTGAAGAACCAGACGTGCGACGAGGAACTGGCCAATTCGATATGACCAAGGCGCTCGCGCCTGACGCGCGAAAGCGTCACTTCGACGCCGCATTTGTCGCAGATTACTCCGCGATGCTTCATGCGCTTGTATTTGCCGCAGAGACACTCCCAATCGGCTACCGGCCCGAAGATACGAGCGCAGAAAAGGCCATCGCGCTCCGGCTTGAACGTGCGGTAATTAATGGTCTCCGGCTTCGTGACTTCACCGTGGGACCAACTCCGGATCTTTTCCGGCGAAGCCAGACTGATTCGAATGGAATCAAAGTCGGCAATGAGATTGGCTCTATCGTACGGAGAGGAACGATACATGAATTATCCTTAAATACCTTTCTGCTTTTTCCCAACCGCGCACAACGGCACCAAACGCCTGTGCGCTTGTCCTGCCCTAGTCCGCGGCATGAGCCAGATCCTGCATGTCCCGTGGCTTCTTCATCAGCTCCACGTCCAGGCAGAGGCTCTGTAACTCGCGAATCAACACGTTAAATGATTCAGGCACGCCAGGCTCAGCCGCCGCTTCGCCCTTTACGATCGCCTCGTAGATCTTCGCGCGACCATAAACGTCGTCCGATTTCGCCGTCAGCAACTCCTGCAAAATGTACGCTGCGCCATATGCCTCAAGCGCCCATACTTCCATTTCGCCAAAGCGCTGGCCGCCGAACTGCGCCTTTCCGCCGAGCGGCTGTTGAGTAATCAACGAATACGGTCCGATGGATCGAGCGTGAATCTTGTCGTCCACCAAGTGGCTCAATTTCAGCATGTAGATGTAGCCGACCGTTACCGGCTGCTCGAACATCTGTCCCGTCAAGCCATCGTAAAGCTCAATCTTGCCTGAAGTAGGCAAGCCGGCTTCCGTTAACCGCGCCTTGATGTCTTTCTCCGCCGCGCCATCGAATACCGGAGTCGCGAAATGCAGGCCAAGTTTCTGCGCGGCCCACCCTAAGTGCGTTTCCAGAACCTGGCCGACGTTCATACGAGACGGAACGCCGAGCGGATTCAGAACGATCTCTACTGGAGTGCCGTCCGGCAAATACGGCATGTCTTCTTCAGGAACGATGCGGGCGATAACACCTTTGTTCCCGTGCCGTCCCGCCATCTTGTCGCCCACGGAAAGCTTGCGCTTCATGGCTATGTAAACCTTCACCAGCTTGATAACGCCGGGAGGCAGCTCATCGCCTTTGCGAAGCTTCGCAATCTTCTCTTCCGTGATTTTTTCGAGAACCGCAATCTGACGCGACGTCATTTCCTCGATCTCGTCGATCTGCTCGTTAAGGCGCACGTCCTTCGAGGAAAGTCTCATCCGCTTCAGATCGCGAGCCCTTAGCTTCTCGAGCACATCGCGATTGAGCGGCGTGTCCTTCGACAGCAGCTTCTTATTGGTCTTTTCGTCGTGCAGGTCGGCCTGCAGTTCTTTGCCGCTGAGCAGTTGCTCGAGCCGCTTCGCCCGTTCATCGCTCAGAATGCGCTTCTCGTCTTCAAGGTTTCGGTGCAAGCGCTCTTCCTGCAATTGGAGAATTTGCTTCGAGCGTTCATCCAGCTCGGCGCCCTTGCGGGAGAAAACCTTGCAATCGACTATGGTTCCTTCAATGCCGGGCGGGCAATACAGCGAAGCATCTTTCACATCGCCGGCCTTCTCACCGAAGATCGCGCGCAGCAACTTTTCTTCGGGAGTAAGCTGCGTTTCGCCTTTCGGGGTTACCTTGCCCACCAGAATGTCGCCGGGCTTTACCGTCGCTCCGACGCGGATAATGCCACTTTCATCGAGATTCCGCAGAAATGATTCCGCGATATTTGGAATGTCGCGAGTAATTTCCTCCGGGCCCAGCTTCGTATCTCGAGCTTCGATCTCAAACTCTTCGATGTGAATCGAAGTATAGTAATCGTCCTTGACCAGTTTTTCGCTGACGACAATGGCGTCTTCGAAGTTGTACCCGCGCCACGGCATGAACGCCACGAGGACATTCCGTCCGAGGGCAAGCTCGCCAATTTCGGTGCAAGGACCATCCGCGAGCACATCGCCCTTTCTTACCTTTTGTCCTTGGTGAACAATCGGCTTCTGGCTGATGCACGTATTTTGGTTCGACCGCTTAAACTTCGTGAGCTGATAAATATCCGCGCCGACTTCACGGGACATCTGACCCTCGTGCGCGCCGCCTTCGACACGAACAATGATGCGTTCACTATCGACCGAATCGACCACGCCCGAGCGCTTACAAATGACAACGGCTCCGGAATCGCGAGCAGTCACCCGCTCCATTCCCGTACCCACGTAAGGAGCTTCGGCTCGCAATAGCGGAACAGCCTGACGCTGCATGTTCGAACCCATCAGCGCGCGGTTGGCGTCGTCGTTCTCGAGGAAAGGAATCAAACTGGCCGCTACCGAAACGAGCTGTTTCGGGCTCACATCCATGTACTCCACTTCATCGCGGTGTTTCAGCACGAAGTTTCCCGCCTGGCGCGCGTTGACCAGGTCGTCGACAATCCTGCCCTTATCGTTAATCGCTACGTTCGCCTGGGCAATGATGTATTTGTCTTCTTCCCAGGCTGAGAGGTAATCGGAGTGAGCTTCGAATTCGGCCTGCTGTTTCTTGGCGCTGAGGCCCTTGTTAGCTCCCTCAATATCCTCACGCGGGACCACCTGGCCCACCTTGAAGTCCGTATCGCCTGGATTGAGAATTCTCACCTCGTCCACCAGCACGCCCTCGCGGACGCGGCGATAGGGGCTTTCGATGAAGCCGTACTCGTTGATCCGAGCAAAACAGGAAAGCGAGGAGATCAGACCGATGTTCGGACCTTCCGGCGTTTCAATCGGGCAGATTCGGCCGTAATGGGTCGGATGCACGTCGCGCACCTCGAATCCTGCGCGTTCTCGCGATAAGCCGCCTGGCCCCAGCGCCGAGAGACGCCGCTTGTGCGTGATCTCGGAAAGCGGGTTCGTCTGATCCATAAACTGCGAGAGCTGGCTGGAGCCAAAAAACTCGCGGATAGCCGCCATAACCGGCTTGGCGTTCACCAGGTCATGCGGCATCGCCGTCGACATCTCCTGGTACACGGACATCTTTTCCTTGATGGCGCGTTCCATGCGAACCAGGCCGATCCGGAACTGGTTCTCGAGCAACTCGCCCACAGCCCGCACGCGGCGGTTCCCCAGGTGATCGATATCGTCCACCGAGCCGATGCCTTTGCGGAGTCTTAGCAAATAGAGAATCGTGTCGGTGAAATCTTTTTGATCGAGGGTACGTTTATCGAGCGGCGTAGAATCCGCCTTGTCGTACAGCTTGATATTGAACTTCATGCGCCCGACGCGCGAAAAATCATATTTGCGCGGATCGAAGAACATGCCCTGGAACAGTTGTGTGGCCGTATCCAGAGTCGGGCGGATCGCCAGGACGCAGCTTGCGATAGATCTCGAGCAGAGCGTCGTTCTGGCTCTTGACCGCATCTTTGCGCAGCGTGGCCGAAATCACGTTGCCTGCATCGTCGCGATCCGGGAAGAACACTTCGAAACTTTCGATGCCCGCTTCGGCCAGCCTTCCGATCGCCGTTGCCGTCAGCTCATGATTCGCTTCGAGGAGCACTTCGCCCGTGGACATGTCGATGACATCGGCCGCCACTAAAGCGCCTTCAAGATCGTTGCTTGCGACCTCTACCTGCTCAATCTTGGCCTTCTGAATTTCGCGGAAAACCGAGTTCGTGATTTTTCGGCCCTGCGGCACCACCTGCTCGCCGTTTTTGCCGGATATCGCATGAGACAGCTTCATTCCAACCAGGCTGTCGTTCACGCGCCAGAACAGCTTGTTGTTCTTCAGAGAAATGGTGGAGAGCTTGTAAAACGCGCGAATAATATCGGCATCTGTTTTCAACCCAAGCGCGCGAAGGAAAACCGTCCCGTAGAACTTACGCTTACGGTCGATGCGCACATAAAGCAGATTCTTGTTGTCGTATTCGAATTCGACCCAACTGCCTCGATACGGAATGATCTTGCCAAGGAAGTAGCCTTGAGCTTGCACTCGCTCGAAGAACACACCGGGTGATCGATGCAATTGCGAAACAATGACACGCTCCGTCCCGTTGATGATGAACGTACCGTTGTCCGTCATCAGCGGGATTTCGCCGAAGAAGACTTCCTGTTCCTTGATGTCGCGAACGGTCTTATTGCCGGTTTCCGCGTCTTTGTCGTAAACCGTCAGCCGGATCGTGACCTTTAAAGGAGCCGCATACGTCATGCCGCGCTCCTCGCATTCCGGCACGTCGTACTTCAATTGCAATGCGACGGGATCGCCGCAGCGGTTGCAGAACGTAACTATGTTCTTATTGAACGTCCCGCATTTGTGGCACAGCACATCGCCGGCATGGAACGGGTCGGTTCGAATTTCAGCGCCGCAGTTCGGGTTGCGGCAAATAGTCCGCAAGTGATGCAGACCCTTCAAGTTCCCGCACTTGCACTCCCAATTGCCGATCGAGTAATCGACAAACTCGAGCTGACTCAGCCCGCGGAAATCGGAAATCGGAAAAACGGAGCTGAAAACGCTTTGCAGGCCTGCGTCCTCACGCTCCTTCGGAAGCAGGTCCATTTGCAGGAAACGCTCGTATGATCGCTTCTGCACCTCGATGAGGTTTGGAATGGGAATCGAAGTCTTGATCTTCGAGAAATCAACTCTCTCACGGAGAGAACCGTTTGACACGTTGGGCATCTACGCTTGTCCTTTAGGAAACCAGTCACACAATGACGACATTCAGCAATCGCTTACATACGGCCGAACCGCGAATTATGCGGCTACGGCCATGAGCGGTGAACCCGGCGATCCACCGGCAAATGCTTGCGCGGCAGTCACAAATACTAGCCGCACGAGAGAAATAGTGATGAGAAACACCGAGCTTGACGATAACAATTTGGTAAGCCTCGGATACAGTTCGACAGCTCTTCGCGATGATAGAGAAAGGGAAATCGGCAAAAACCTGATTTTGGGCATGCAAAAGCTCCGCCGACCTACGCAAGTCAGCGGAGAACTCTTACGACATTGAAAAAGCAAAACTGATGCTGGACCGTCCCGGCTTGACGTCTACCCTAGAATAGCACACAACGGGCCAACCGTCTCGAATTGACGCGGCTAGCCCTGAATATCCCCTGCCCTAGCCGACGTCGGCTAGTGAAAAGCAGTTAAATTTTACTTCACTTCGACTGTGGCGCCGGCGTCAGAGAACTTCTTCCGAATCGTCTCGGCCTCATCTTTATTGACGCCTTCCTTGATCGGCTTCGGCGCGCCGTCCACCAGGTCCTTCGCTTCTTTCAGACCCAGACTCGTGACTTCCCGGACGGCCTTGATAACGTTGATCTTGTTTGCGCCAACAGCCGTCAACACCACCGTAAATTCAGTCTTTTCCTCAACTGGGGCCGCTGCGGCAGCACCGCCTCCCCCCGCACCCGGGGCCGCGACTGCCACGGACGCTGCCGCCGCCGACACGCCAAGCTTCTCTTCCAACAGCTTGACAAGCTGGGAGGCCTCCAGCAGGGTCAAGCCTTGAATCTGTTCCGCGATTTCGTTGATATCCGCCATTTTTCTCTGTCACTCCCTATTGTTTGAACTTATTCTCTTTTGCCGCTTGATCCAGCACCACAGCAAGATTTCGGCCGACTCCGTTCACTGAAGTCACCAGCCGCGTCGCCGTGGAATTGATCAGGAAAAGCAGCTTCGCGTAAATCTCTTCCTTCGGAGGCATCGAAGCGAGGTCGTTGATCGCTTTAATGTCGATCACACGCCCTTCCACCATGCCGGCCTTGAAAGTGAACGCGGCGTTGTCTTTCGAATACTTCGTCAGCGCCTTCGCCAGTGCCACGGGATCTCTTGTCGTATAGGCCAGCGAGGTCATTCCCTTCAAACTGCCCAGAAGATCGTTAGCGCCGGTTCCCTCGGATGCTTTTGCCGCGATATTGTTCTTCACCACCCGGTACTTGCCGCCGGCTTCCCGGATCGTTTTGCGAAGCTGATAATCCTGGCTGACGGTCATCTTCTCGTAACTCGTCACGAAGATATTCTTGTTTTGCTCGATCGCCTTTTTCAGGTCGTCGAGATCTTTTTTCTTCTCGTTCTTGTCCTTCATGCGCGATTGTTCCTTCTCATTCCGCTACACGTGAACCCTAAGCCGTTTTAGCGTTGAACCCGGTCACATCCAGTTGCACTCCGGGTCCCATCGTGGAGCACAGGGTTGCCGTCTTCACGTATTTGCCCTTGGCTGCCGAAGGCTTTGCCTTAATAACCGCTTGAATCAGACTGTTGGTGTTCTCGAGAAGCTTATCCGTCGAAAAGCTCACTTTTCCTACCGGCGCGTGAACGACCCCGGTCTTATCGACGCGGAATTCAACCTTGCCGGCCTTGATCTCCTGGATCGCCTTGCTAACATCCGTCGTCACCGTCCCTGTCTTCGGGTTGGGCATCAAGCCCCGAGGCCCCAGCACTTTACCGAGCCGGCCAACCGAACGCATCATGTCCGGAGTGGCGATCACCGCATCGTAATCGATCCAGTTCTCGTTTTGGATCTTATTGACCATATCGTCGCCGCCGACAAAATCGGCTCCCGCCTCCTGCGCCTCCCGAACCTTGTCGCCGGAAGCGATCACCAGAACTGTTTTGGACTTTCCGAGCCCGTTCGGCAGCACGACGGTACCCCGTACCATCTGGTCGGCATGTTTCGGATCCACGCCCAGACGCATGTGTACTTCCACCGTCTCATCGAACTTCGTGAACTTGATCTTCTGAACGAGAGGAACGGCATCAGCGAGCTGATAGGACTTAGCTTCTACCTGCTTCGCCGCGGCTTCATACTTCTTACCGGGCTTATGGCTCATATTGTGGCTGGTTCAAACGGCTCAGGCAAAGCGCAGCTAGCCCGTGCCTCCCAAGGTGACTTGAAATCCTCTTCAGAATAGCACAGCACTTTGCTCGCTTCATGATGCCACCTCTCCTAAGGAACTCATCCCGCCAGTTCCAGTGGGACGAGTTGGAATCCGAGCGCTTTCGCCTTGGCGCGTAGCTTTCCTTCCTGGCGCTTGTGATAACGCAGTTGATCAGCGGCAAAGCGGCTTTCATCAAATTCCTGACGGGAAGTGATCAGGTGGAAGATAATCCGGGCTAATTTGTGGGCGGCAGCAGTGATGGCTTTGGGAGCGCCGAGTTTTGCTCGCATCCGTCGATAAAAATCACCCAGCGCGCTCTTGCTGTGATGGAGAGACTGCGCCGCCATGCGGAGGGCAGTAGCTGCCCGGCAGTTGACCTTGCGGGTGCCGACCCACAATACTTTACCTCCACTAATGTCGTTGTCAGGACAGAGGCCCATCCAGGAAGCGAACGCCGAAGCGCTGCGAAACTTCGTGAAATCAGGCCCTATTTCGCCAAATAAAGTCTGAGCAATGCCGGTCCGGATGCCAGGGATTTTCGCGAGATCGACTCCGAATACTCGTTGTAGCTCTGACTTCAAAATTCCGTCAGGAGATGGTTTTCTTGATGTGGGTCTCGGGGTTCTGCCTTCGGGCGGTTCCAATTGCTCCGGTGGTTTAAAGTCTTCGAGGTTTTGCCGGATCTCGCGGTCACAGTCTTCAATCAGCTTCTGGTAACTGCGATACGCGGCGAGCGACTGTCGAAGAGTGAACAAATGCTCGTGCCGGTAGTCGCCCACCAGTGATTTGGCAATCACCTCTTCCGAAGCTTTGATACGGTCGTTGCGCAACCTAGCCAGCATAGAAGGATCGCGCTGTCCTGCCAGTATGGCATCGACAATCGCCAAACCGGTTTGCCCCACGATGTCGCTGATGACGTGATGCAGTTGCAGATTCATCTGGTCTAGCGCCTTCTGCATATGGTTGACGTGAGTCGCGGCCATTTGCACGAGACTTTCCCGGTGTCGCAACAAAGACCGCACAGCACAGACTTCCTGGTCGGGCCGATAGGATGCGCGAAGGAGTCCGACCGAATGCAAGAACTGCAACCACTGACAATCGGAAACGTCGGTCCGCCGGCCGGGCACGTTCTTTACGTGTCTGGCATTCACCAGACAAACTTCAAAGCCGCTCGCCTCCAAAATCTGAAACAAGGGAATCCAGTAAACACCAGTCGATTCCATCGCCACAGTCTTGATGCCGCATTGCTTCAGCCACTCCGCTAAGGCATAAAGGTCTTGGGTGAACGTCGGAAATGAGCGCACATTCTGAGCGGCTCGATCCGTTGGCACAGCTACGAAAATCTCCGTCGCTCCGATATCAATCCCAGCTGCCTCGGGCCGCATCACCGGCAGCACGGCATTGCTAGTCTTGACGGCACTCTTCTTCTTGTTGTGCTTTCTCGCCATCGTCAACTCCTTTGCGCCAGCAGACGACGGCCCGAGTCGCACAAATCGGGCACTCTCCTAATCGGGATCGCCGCGAGCCAGAAAATAGCCCACGAACGTCACCACTGCATTGAGCACGAAACTCGGAACCATGCTAGCTACCGGGCTTGATAGCTCCATTGCTCATCCGGCCTTAGCTGCCGCCGTCCCTGGCACTCGTGATCATACTCGCGCCCGTTCCTTGCCTGCAATGACCCGTTTCAAACGGGTACCCATGCTAGTAAGGAATCTGCCGTTCCGAGCGTCTTTCAAAAGGAGACATTTTATGCGACACGTAATCGGCGCCTTAACAGTATTGTTCTTCACATTTTCCATGACTACCCTGGCGCAGAGAGGCGAGCATGAGCACGGAAACACTCCGCCTGCCGGACATAGCAATGTCGGAGGCGGCCACATTCCGGCACACGGCCCGGCGCGTGAGGGCAGTTCGAATTATGCAGCGCATGGTACACCGCCACCGCAAGCGCAAGAACGCGCGGGTCAAGAGCGCGGCAATCAGGAACATGGATTCCGCGATCAGGCCGGACACCCTAATGCACCTCACGTCCACCAAAATGACCAATGGGTCGGTCACGCTGCTGCCAATGATCCGCGATACCACATGGATCATCCTTGGGAACATGGCCATTTCACTGGTGGCTTCGGTCCCGGTCACGTCTTTCATCTCGCGGGAGGCGGTCCGTCCCGCTTCTGGTTCAACGGCTGGTATTGGAGTGTGGCCCCATGGGAGGACGCATACGCTAGGGACTGGATCTGGAATTCAGACCCGATCGTCATCTATGAAGATCCGGACCATCCCGGCTGGTATCTCGCCTACAACGCCAGACTCGGAACTTACGTCCACGTTACCTATCTCGGGTAACTTACCGGATACCCGAAAAAGCCAGTGGACTCAAAATCACATTGCTGATATTCTCGACAATCTCGGCATCCGCGAGTTGGGGCTGTGCCTTCAGCTTCTGCCATTCCGGATCGCTCCCGAACTCGCGCCATAGTCGCTCACGCGCGGCGAGGTCGTTGTAGGAAAGCATATAGGTCAAATTCGGCTGCTTCGGACCGACGATGGTCTCGCCGAAAAAGACGGGTCGCATGCCCAGCCGCTGAAAGATCTGCATCTCGCCGCCCGTAAACATTCCCATCTTCCGGGTGAGCGTGGTAAATGTCTGCGATTCGTAGGTCCGCAATTCAAAGATTCTCGACCGCCGCCCGGGCTGCCCATCTGCGCTTCCGGATTCCGGCGCCATTCCGAAGCTTCGCAGGAGGCTGCTCTCCACGCGCACGAATGGCAAGCCGGGCCCGCTCGCCAACTTCTCCAACTCGCCCTTATGTGCGCTGTCCGTTCCGAGCTTCGCCAGCGTATCTTCCATTGCCGCAAGGGACGGATACTGCGTCAAAGTCAAATAGTACGGACCGTCGGGTCCAATGACATTCGAAAATGCACCGGCGAGCTTCGCTTGCGTACGGGACAGAGCAGGGCCAAGCCCGTTTCGCAGGTAATTTGCCACTCTCGACGCCTGGTTCTCGTTGGTGTTATGTAATCGCCACGTCTTCAATTCGAGATAAACGCCAGGCGCGGTCTCGGCGTGGCTTTCGAGTGACAAGAAAGGCGCCGCCGCGAGACCGGCGAGCATTTGTCTGCGCTCCATCCCCTCGACTCTACACCAAGCCAGGCGATTTTCTCGATTCAATTGAGGGCTAGTGCTCGCGCATCGCCTGAATCAGCGCTTCCATATGATCCAGATAGCGTTCAAAAGCCTTTCGGCCCGAAGGAGTCAACCGGTACTCGGTTTTGGGCATGCGCCCTTCGAAACTCTTAGTGCATTCCACGTATTCGGCTTCTTCCAGACGGCGCGCATGTACGCTCAAGTTGCCGTCCGTGGTTTGCAGCAGTTTTTTCAGCTCGTTGAATGTCAGCGAATCGTTCACGGCCAGGGCGCTAATGATGCCGAGGCGCATGCGCTCATGGATGATCCGATCCAGATTCGGAAGCGCAGCTTCCAGAGTTTCCTGCTGGATGCCCGGTCTTGTTGGCTTCGAGCGCACCTTTTCCGGGGTAGTTTCGCGCGCCCGCGCCATTGCTGTTCTAGCCACCATGCCTCCTTGCGATCACCATCCCGAATGCCATGTGCAGGCCGCCAAAGCCCAGCATCAGAAAGCCGTTTCCCCAATGGACCGGAGCAAGTAAGCAGGCGGTTCCGACAAACATGAAGCAGAGGCCCATGACGGGCACGATTCGTACCGAAAAAGCGCCGCCTGTGACGACTGCGGCCCCATACAGGAGAAGCCATAAGCCTGGAAGGACGCTGAAAACATCGAGACGGTAGAGCACTACGCTCAGCACGGCTCCCGCCAACAGCGGAGGCATGAAGCTCAGCAGAGCGCGACGCGCCGCTCGCGATTGCAACGAGAGCGAAAGCCGTTTTGACTTCACCTGCACGGAAAAGAACGCGATGATCACGGCGAGCGTGGCTTCCCCGAGCCATACGAAGAACTGTTCGCGTTGAGGGCGAAGAAATGCGACCGCTCCAGCTCCCAAGGCGGTCAGCCCAATTGCAACGCCGCCCCAACCCGGCACGGCAGTGAATGCGGCGGCGCGCTCCATGGTGTCGCGTATGAAGCGCAGATTGTCTGCCGCGCGACTCCCAATCGGAACCGGCTTATTTAAAACTCGAGCGCCCTGCGCAGAAGCCATATACGCCCGAGTATACGGTAAGTACTCACAAGTAGGCAAGTTCTTTGCAAAGCAAAGAACCGGAGGCTGTATTCAGAAGCTGAAGTGAATGCCCCCGACGGCCCAGCGCGAAGGCGTCTGAAACCCGTCTTCGTACAGCTTTTGATCGAGGGCGTTCGACACGCGGACATAGAATCGCGCCGAGGTGCGATCACTCAATGCGATCAAGTAGCCGGCGGAGAGGCCGAGTTGCCTGGGTCCGTCGAAAACGTACGCGTAACCGTAAAGCGGATAGAGATATTTGCCGCCTCCCGAGAAATCCATACCCAGGTCAATGCGTTTTCCGAGCTGTTGCGTCGCGACTAGCGTGACTGTATTCGGCAAGATGCGAGGCGATTGTAGCGGCGAAACAGCGGTGCCGGTGTAATATTGCGAAGTTTTGTCTTTCGCATTTGTGTACGTATAAGAAGCAATCACAGAAGTCTTCCGCGAAGGACGGAAATCGCCGCTCAATTCGACACCTCGCGCAATTCCACCGTTTGTGTTGTAATAACCTGCCGTTCGCCCGTACGGATCTACATATCCCGGCGGAAAACTCAGAAAGCCAATCACTTGCTGCAAGCGCGAATAGAAATAGGTGCTGCTGACTTTCAGATGCTCGTTCCAAAGGTATTGATCGAATCCGAAATCGATCGATACGGCACGCTCGGGGCTCAGCCGGGGATCGCCGTACGCGTAATCGACCCCATCGAGCAGAAATCCGCCAAATCGTTCATAGAGCGAGGGCAGACGAAAACTGTTGCCTGCGTGCGCCCGCAATTTCGTCGAAGTCCGGTGAATGAAATACGCAAGCGAGGCATCTCCCGTGTACGCCGCCGGAGGCGATGGCAATTGCGTGTAAGGCGATATCGCACCGAGGAAAAAAGGCGTGCTGAGGCTCGCCTGCGTGAAGCGGCCGGAAAGCAGGATTTCGAGCCGGCCGCCCAAGAAGCGCAACTCGTCCTGCGCGAAAGCCGCGTTAGTTTGTTGGCGCGCATCAGTTCGGTTGTAGGCGCGCTGGGTCGGGTCCGGATTCTGATCGGTCGAGACATTCAAGTAATGTTCGCGCTCGAATTCGTATCCGGCGGTGAGCACTTGGTGAGAGCCGAGCAAGTAATTCACTCGCGCCTGAACGGTATCTATGCGCCCGGCGTAACGGTCTGACGTGTTGAACAGCGGCTGAAAAAATCCCGGTCCACCCGGGCCGTCGGTGTTGTTTCGAACGGTGTCAACAATTCCATACGCAATTCGATAGGAAAGCCGTGAATTCACCTGCTGTTCAAAGCGGAAAAGCGAATCGATGAAATGCGAGTAGCGGCCCGCATCCGGATCGCCGAGCGAGGGCACGAACGTGATTGACGGAATGGCCGGAATAATGCCGCTACGGGAGCCGTCGCGCTCGGCATCGGGCTCACGTTTTCCTGGAGGAAGCCGGTGTTCGCGAACACGTCCACTCCGAGCCGGATCTTCGGAGTAACGGCATAGTTCAGAGCGCCCTGCCCGCTCCAGTCACGCACTGCGCCGGCATCGGCAACACCTTCCGTCACGTTCAGATGCGAAAGGCCGGCCGAGTAGGTAAGACGGTTATCCAGAACGCCGTCCGCAACCCGAGCGACTCCGCGAAACAGCCCCAGACCTCCGCCTTGCAGATCCACATCTCCGTGTGCCGGGCTGCCGCCGGAATCGGTGATGATATTGATCGTTCCCGACATGGAATTCGTCCCATACAGCGAAGACCCGGAGCCGCGCAACACCTCGATTCGCGACGTGTCCACCAGATCGAGATCGCCAATGTAAGCACTGGCATCCCCCTGGGTGCCGGTCGGATCACGAAACCGAAAGCCGTCGATCAACACCGCAGTGTCGTACGTACGCAGACCGCGCGTCTGAATGGTAGTGAAGGTTCCGGGACTGCCGCGAGTGCTGACGCGCAGCCCGGGAACAAATCGAATCGCATCCGCCACCGAAAAGATACCGCGCTGTTCGGCATCGGCGGCATTCACGATGTCGAGGGCTTTCGAAACCTGATCTACTGTTTGCGGCTCCCCTGCCGCAGTTACGCTGATTTGGGTTCTGACCGCGGACACGACGAGGTGAATGGGAAGCTCCTTGTTCTCGCCCGATCGGAGCGCGATGGTTTCCGGTTCAGAGATGCTCAAGCCCGCGAGCGGAGGCATCCAGAAGATATTCGCCGGGAGCAATATTTGCAAGCGCAAAATGTCCGGTGGAATCAGATGTGGCAGTCAGAAGCGCGGAGCCGGCAACCTGGTGCAATGCGACGGATGCTCCACTGACAACCGCGCCCGACGCATCGGTAACGGTTCCACTGACGCTAGCTGTTTCAGCAGCCGGCAAGCAACCCCGCTGTTGCGAATGCCAGCGCGATGACGGAATGGAAGTACTTGAATGACACTGTCGGCCCTCCCTCGAGGCGGCTAAACTTCCGCTCCTATTGGCGCGGGCTGCGGCAGGTCTTCGGACTTGCAGGCGGGCAATCCTTGCAGACCGCTTTTCTACTGGCCCGGCTTCCCGCCTCGCAATCGCGAGACAGTGCTGTTTGGGCGTTCGTTCCTGCTTACCGCTGCGGGGCAGTCCTGGATTTTCACCAGGTTCCCTTTTCAACACCCCAGCTCGTGGCCGAGCCTCGGTGTACCGTCAGCGATTATCAGAGTAACTGAAGGAAGGGCGATTTGCAATGGAAATCCATGTGACACCGCCGGACTGAGCTGCCTATGGAAACGCAAGCTGCGAGGGACTACAATCTAAACGACTTCGACGCCCATGCTACGGCAGGCGCCCTTCACCTGTTCCATGGCAGCTTCCACAGTGAAACAATTCAAGTCAGGCATCTTGATCTTGGCGATCTCCTCGATTTGTTTCTCGGTGATCTTACCCACCTTGTTCTTGTTGGGCTCGGCCGATCCCTTTGCCAGATTTACAGCTCGCTTTACAAGAATGGCAACCGGCGGTGTCTTGGTGATGAAAGTGAAGGAGCGGTCGGAGTAAATCGTAATAACGACAGGAATGATCAGCCCTTCCTGATCTTTTGCCGACGTCTTCGCATTGAATGCCTTGCAAAATTCCATGATGTTCACGCCCTGCGGTCCGAGAGCGGTTCCAACGGGAGGAGCAGGCGTCGCCTTTCCGGCCGGGATCTGTAACTTGACTTCCGCTGTAACTTTCTTTGCCATTTCAGTAAATCCTAGTTTTCCTTTAACCGCTTGCTCACGCCGGCCAGTAGCGCTAATCTTCTCTACTTGCAAGAAATCCAATTCCACCGGAGTGGACCGGCCGAAAATAGTTACCATCACGCGCAAGGTATTGCGCTCGGTATTGACTTCGTCCACTTTGCCCGAAAAATTCGTGAAGGGTCCATCGATAATTTTCACGGTTTCGTTCTTTTCGAAGGTCATCTTCGGGCGCGGACGGTCCGCGCTGGAGGCTTGCCGATAAAGAACAGCGTTCACTTCATCGGCGGTGAGCGGCACCGGCTTTGTTCCACCCCCGACAAATCCGGTCACGCGCGGAGTGTTCTTCACCGCGTGCCAGAGTTCGTCATCCATTTCCATCTCGACCAGAACATAGCCGGGATAAAGCAGGCGCTTGCTGGTTACCTTCTTGCCGTTGCGAAGCTCGACCACCTCTTCGGTCGGAATAAGAATCTGGCCCACACGGTCCGCAAAACCAAACGCCTGCGAGCGAGTTCTCAGCGATTCGGCCACCTTCTGTTCAAAGCCGGAGTAGGCATGAATGATGTACCAGTTCTTCGGAGGGCCGGTTTCTTCATCGGGCGCCGCCGCATGCGCCGGAACCTCTTCGCCTGGCTGCTCCAGTTGGTGCTCCAGTTCCGGTTCGTGCTCTATGCCGTGAACGCCGTCATCGCTCTCGGAATGAATCTCGCCTTCGCTGAAAGCCTTCATCCTCTTCCAGCGTGTCTCGCATCCTCACCGTCACTTCGACGAGACTTGTTCATCGTCCTCATGCGGCGTCTGAGCCGCCTGTTCTTCTTCAAAGTGCTCGTCGGCCATTTCTATCAATCCTGTTTCCCCTCCGGTTCCTTACGCGTGGTGTGTGAAGTAATCCATGATGCGATTCACCACGAAGCTGACGGCCGCATCCACGATCCAAAAGTAGACAGCAAACAGGAATACGGCTGCGATGACCACTCCCGTGGTTGCGCGGACCTGCTTCCAACTCGGCCAGGAGACCCGCTTCATCTCGGCCTTTACTTCGTCAATGTAGGACCTAGTCTGTTGAGGCCAACCGCCGGCCTTAGTTAATTCCATAAATAATCACCAAAGATGATTTCTACCCGTGCTCTCACCGGGTTCGCGAAACGCGAAAAGGTGGGCGTTTGGCAGGGGCAGAGGGATTCGAACCCCCACTCGCGGTTTTGGAGACCGCTGGTCTAGCCGTTAAACCTATGCCCCTACTTTCTTCCTACAGGCTAGCAGAAATTTTGCAGGCCCTACTTTGTTTCCCGATGCGGCTGATGTTTCCGGCAGTACGGGCAGAACTTCTTCATTTCCAGACGCTCGGTGGTCGTCTTCTTGTTTTTCGTCTTGCTGTAGTTCCGGTTCTTGCACTCGCTGCACTGGAACTGAATAATTTCACGCGGCATAAATTGTTCTTTTGTTTCTAATCCGCTCGCTCACGCGCGCGGTTCTGTATCCTTATTCCACGATCTCGGAAACCGTGCCGGCGCCGACGGTCCTTCCGCCTTCGCGGATGGCAAAGCGCAGCCCTTTGTCCATGGCCACCGGCGTGATCAATTCGATTTCCATGGTCACGTTGTCGCCCGGCATCACCATCTCCATGCCTTCCGGCAGCTTCGCCACTCCGGTCACGTCCGTGGTCCGGAAATAAAACTGCGGCCGGTAGCCATTGAAGAACGGCGTGTGCCGCCCGCCCTCTTCCTTCGACAGCACGTACACTTCGCCCTTGAACTTCTTGTGCGGCTTGATGGTCCCCGGCTTCGCGATCACCTGCCCGCGCTCCACATCGTTCTTTTCAATGCCGCGCAGCAGCAAGCCCACGTTGTCCCCCGCCCGGCCTTCGTCGAGCAGCTTCTTGAACATCTCCACGCCCGTCACCACCGTCTTGCGCGTGTCGGCGAAGCCCACAATCTCCATCTCCTCGCCTACCTTGCAGATCCCCTTCTCAATGCGCCCCGTCACCACCGTGCCGCGGCCCTGAATCGAGAAAATGTCTTCAATCGGCATCAAAAACGGCTTGTCGATCACGCGCGTCGGCAGCGGAATGTACTCATCCACCTTCGCCATCAGCTCGTCTACCGTCTTCACCCATTTGTCTTCGTCGTTCAACGCCCCCAGCGCGCTCACCCGCACCACCGGCAGATCGTCGCCCGGAAACTGATAGCTCTTCAGCAGCTCGCGCACTTCCAGCTCCACCAGCTCCAGCAGCTCCGGATCGTCCACCATGTCGACCTTGTTCAAGGCCACCACGATGTACGGCACCCCCACCTGCCGCGCCAGCAGAATGTGCTCGCGCGTCTGCGGCATGGGGCCATCGGTGGCCGCCACCACCAGAATCGCGCCATCCATCTGCGCCGCGCCGGTGATCATGTTCTTGATGTAATCGGCGTGCCCCGGGCAATCCACGTGCGCATAGTGACGGTTCGCCGTCTCGTACTCCACGTGCGCCACCGCGATCGTGATCCCGCGCGCCTTCTCTTCCGGCGCGTTGTCGATCGAATCGAAGCTCCGGAACTTCACCTTCGGATTGTGCTTCGCCAAGGTCTTGGTGATCGCCGCCGTCAACGTCGTCTTCCCGTGATCGATATGCCCGATCGTCCCGATGTTTACGTGCGGCTTGCTGCGGTCAAATTTCTCTTTCGCCATATAAAAAGATTTTCTCTAGACTACTGAATTTCTTCTTCCGTGCCGGAGAAGGAGGTTAGAAAGGTGTAGGCACACAACAACTGTGGCACACCCTCCGTCGAGGATAGCACGGCACGGATGGCTAAGCACCTGTCTGGAAGGATTTTAGAAGTTTTATGGAGCCGTTGACCAGGATTGAACTGGTGACCTCGTCCTTACCAAGGACGCGCTCTACCAACTGAGCTACAACGGCCCACCAGATACGAGGTGGTGGACAGGGAAGGATTCGAACCTTCGTACCTCGCAAGGAGGGACAGATTTACAGTCTGTTGGCTTTAACCACTCACCCACCTGTCCATTCCGGATCTTCGCCTTGCTGAGAAGCGCGGGCTCATCCATTTTGAGTCTTCGCCTTGCTGACGAATCGCAGGCTCATCCATGATCCGACGAAATGAGAATAACACAAGAGGCGAGGTGGCCGTTTTCTGCCAAACGAACCCATCTGGGCCTTTTTACCAAACGAACTCGATTAACCGAACGAACGCAATTAACCAAACGAACCCAATTGCGCTAAATTACTGATATTTAGAACTTCGAACCACGGTGCACTCTTTTTGCGAAACGAACCCATAATGGATTGGGTTCGTTTTTTCACCTTAAAGCCGCGTAAAGTTCGGTTGCGTGGATTGGCTTTGAAAGGTAGCCGTCCATGCCAGCCGCGAGACACCGTTCGCGATCGCCGCTCATGGCGTGAGCCGTGAGCGCAATGATTTGAATATGGTCGGATTTTCCGTTTTCCTTTTCACGAATAGCGGCGGTGGCTTCGAAACCATTCATAACCGGCATCTGTACGTCCATCAGAACCACATCGAACGATTCACGGTCGAACGCCTCCACGGCTTCCCGTCCGTTGTTCGCCACAACCACCGTATGGCCATGTTTCTCGAGCAGACGGACGGCTAATCGCTGGTTCACCCGATTGTCTTCGGCGAGTAGAACCCGGCGGCGAGCCTCGCGCAACGAATGCCGCGTAACCACGTGTGGCGGCGCTCCCTCGGCCGATTCGCCTCCCACCACGGTCAAAATGCACTGGAGCAGATCGGATCGCTTTACCGGTTTGCGTAGGTAACCTCCGATGCCCAGGGCTTTGACATCGGGCAGCATCCCCTCGTTGGCCGCCCGAGCTCAACATGATCAATTTGGTTGCAACCGATTCCGGATAGCTCCTGATGGCTCCCGCGAGCTCAAATCCGTCCATGAGCGGCATCTGCAGGTCGAGGATTACTAAAGGATAGGGTGCGCCGCACGGCAATGGCCCGCTCCACCGCCGCCAGAGCGGACGCCCCGCTCTCCGCGACGCTCACTGTCATGCCACGATTCGCCAATGTTTCGCGCAGAATCAAGCGATTCTTCGCGTTGTCATCAACGACTAATACCGGCATTCCTTTAAGATCCATGAGTTTCGGAACCGGCTTGGGAAACATTGCCGGACCGAATTTTGCCGTGAAATGGAACGTGCTTCCCCGCCCCACTTCGCTCTCCACCCACATACTGCCGCCGAACATCGCAACCAGCCGCGAAGAGATGCTGAGGCCCAGCCCGGTACCTCCGAATTCCCGGTTTATGGAGCCGTCCGCCTGAGTGAATGCCTCGAAAATCTTTTTCCGCTTTTCCGCTGGTATGCCAATCCCGGTATCGACAACACGGAAATGCAACCGATTTCCGTCCCGGTATGTGCCTCGAGATCCACGTTCAGTTCTATTTCTCCGGCTTGCGTAAACTTCAGCGCATTGCCAACGAGATTGACCAGCACTTGGCGCAGACGTCCCGGATCGCCCACAATCTCCTGAGGCACGTCCGGAGCGATTCGCGAAACCAGTTCCAGTCCTTTCTGGTGAGCATGGATTGACAGAGGCTTCAGTGTCTCCGCCACGCAATCCTCGAGGTCAAAAGCTATCGGGGTAAGACTGAGTTTTCCTGCTTCAATCTTCGAGAAATCGAGAATGTCGTTGATGATGGTCATGAGCCCGTCCGCTGAAGTCCTTACCATTTCCAGGTTTTCGCGCTGTTCCGGCGTAAGCGGCGTGGCGAGCACCAACTCGGTCATCCCCACAATGCCGTTCATAGGCGTGCGAATTTCGTGGCTCATGTTCGCGAGGAATTCGCTCTTGGCGCGATTCGCGCTTTCGGCCGCTTGCAATGCCCTGCTCAGTTCCGCTTCCGCGTTCTTCCGTTCGGTGATGTCTTCACCCATGGAAACCGTGCCAACCACGTTTCCGTTGGTATCGAACGATGCGACGTTGTACCAGGAAACGAAGCGGCGTTCACCGGTTCGGGTACGAACGTAGTTTTCATGTCGGGTGTGAACCAGATCCCCGTGACCGGAATCGGCGGGCGAATCATCCGAATGCACACAATCGGGCGAAACGAAGTGTGCCCGCCAATCCAAGCCAACCACCTCATGCTCTTGCCGCCCGAGTACTTTCAAGAGCTGTTCGTTACAAAACGTGACACAACCCTGCTGATCGAGGCTCACGGCGAGGAGGGGAAGCTTTTCTAAACTCTCTTGAAAGAGCCGCGAGGATTTGAGAAGCGCTGTTTTCTGGCGTTTCACCCTCCTTCGCAGCGAATACGCGCTGAGGAACGCAACGGCGCCGAATAAAGCCGTCAGAAGGAGAATCCACAAACCTGGATGCTCCACACCGCGCGGCAGGATACCATCGGCCGGCTGTCCGCCCGGAGCATACGCCGCGCGAGCCGATCCTAAGGCGACGAAAAGCACGAGCATGCGACCTGCCGTTTTCGATAACGCTAGATCTGAGCCGGCTTCACGCCCGCGAGGGGTCACATCTTTGACATCGACTGGTTACGTTTCGGACTTGAGGCTATTTAGCTGCCGATAGCGCAAGGGGGAGTGGAAAACGGGAACCTCTTCGATTGTTTTCAGTAGCTTGGAGCTACTCTCATCGCGAACCATTTTCTTGCACGCCTCGAAGTCGGGATCATTGGCTTACCGTTGGGATTTCGGAAACTGTTCACTAACGATTGGACACTGCGGGCTCGGGGCTGCCGGATTTCGTTCTCACATCTTTGATGACGACCCGGGCTGGGTTGCCGAGGGCTACGGAAAAAGGAGGGATATCGGTGACCACAACGCTATTTACACCAATGATTGCACCTTCGCCAATTGTTACGCCTTTCATGATGTAACAACCCTGGCCAATCCACGCGCGGCGGCAGATCCTCACCGGCTTGACCTCTTCAGGAAGGGGAGGCATTCTCTGCGCGCGCAGCTCCGGATCGCGCGGGTGGCCGTCCGTATCCACAATTGAAACGTTGGAGGCGATGTTCACTTCCTCCTCGATGATTACTTCCTTGTTCACCGTGATGAACACATTGTGGCCGAGATCCACTCTATCCTTGATGGTCAAGACCGGGTCATCGAAAATGCGGCCGCTCCCGACGCCGAGATGTCCGAAAATGCTAACGTCGTTTCCGATGTAGATTTTCGCGTGGCCCCGCACATCCGGCATTAACCAGAGGTGGAGATTACGGCCGACGCTGGTGCAGCGGCTTCGGAAGGCAGGTTCCCGATAGAAGTAATTCAGGCCCCAGCGGAACGCAAACAGAACCCCGAAGTGCAAACCATATAGACCTCGATATATCGGTCTGATAAAGAAGGGCACGGGCAAGTTGGAGTGCGCCAGGCCTTTCAAGACTTTGCGAATAGTTCCGTAAAAAGGCCCTTCGCCGCGACGCACTTTGAATGTGAACTGATCGAAGAAACCCATTTAGCTCTCCCGGAGCGCGGCGAGTTCGCGCGCTTTCAGCGAAGTGTTTCTTCGGTAGAAAGAATAGGTCACGACGGCAACGAAGCAATCGAGGACGAGGCCAGTGATCGAGACGGCCATCGGGGGCCAAATCAGGTAAATCAAGGGAATCAGAATCACAAAATTCAGGACCGTCGTCTGAAGTATGACTCTTGACCATTCCTTCTCATATCCGAACGCCAGCATGAAGAAAGTCGAATACGTGTGCTGCACAGCTAAAAGGAAAGGGCTGAGTGCCATAACGCGCAGCAAGCCGATAGCCGGCGCATACTTCGCGCTGTATAGGATTTTGATAATCGGGGTGGCGCCTGCGAACAGCACAACGGATGCCGCCAGGAAAGGAACTCCCAGCATAAAACCGTATTTACGCAAGAAGACAATGGCGTTCTCACGCGAGCTGAAGGCCATGTGACTCATATGCGGGTAGATCGCAGTAACAACGGGCGAAACCAGCATCCGTAGAGCCACGATCAGCCGGTACGAAGCCGTGTAGTACGCCACATCGGCAGGTCCTGATCGCAGCCCGAGGATAAATGTATCGGTAGATGAGGAGAGCGTCATGGCGGCCATCGACAGGAAAACCGGCCAGCCTTCGCGAAGCGCTGTAAAGGTCTCGCGCACACTTGGCATGGTCCATCGCACGGATGTCAGGAACGGAACGGTTGCCAGACCCACGATACCGGCGACGATGGTAGAGCCCGCTTGAAAACCGCCCGCCCAGAGGTAATCGCTATCGCGCCGGACAAAAGCGAAGATCAAGGCAAGGGAAACGAACTTCGCGCAAAGATCGCGCCAGACAAGGTTCTCCATTTTCTGAAGGCCCTGGAAAAGCCAGAGCGGGAACAGTAAGTCGCCAATTACGGCGAGATACATGATGAGGAACAGGACGAGGTTAGGCCGTAACTTAGGAACGGCAAGCACCACAGTCACCATCAAGGCGAGGCCCAGGACCGTCAATAATGCCTTGGCCGCCATTACCGAACTGAAGATGCGGGAAACTTCAGCCGGATCGTCCTGATGAATGGCAATTCGCCTTGTCGCTGTTAAGTTGAATCCGTACTCGACAAGCGTGATGAAATACCAGTTGAACGACGTAGCAAAGGCGATCAGGCCGAAGTGCTCCGTCGTCAAAACGCGAGAGAGATACGGCAGAACGAGCAGCGGCGCTGCATACGCGCTGATCTGAACTATGAACAGCGCGGCGGTGTTTTTTATCAGGCGATGCCGGAGCAGTCCGCGTATTTGAGCTAACCAGCTCATCGATGGGGGCCGGCCGCTCCCGCTGGTCGCGGCTCAGTTTCGGCCTTAGGCGGCAGTGTGGGCGGTCCTTTCATTCACGTACTCGAGGATCTTGGGAAAGGAAGTCAGGTCGGCCACGTCCGCGAAATCCATCTGAATGCCAAATTCCTCTTCGATCAGATTCATTAAGGTGATTGCCGCGACCGAATCCCAATTCTGAGTGGAATCCTGCGATGCAGTTCGAACCGCTTCGGACGGCAAATCCGGAAAAACCGTCTCGAAAATCTTTATCAACTGTTGTTCTGAATTATCCATGCTTTTCAATGATCGTCTGGTAAAGCTTTGGGCACTTCGCCTCGAATACCTCGCGTTTCAGAGAAGGTTTCTCGTCCAGAGGCCCATCGAGCATTGCCGTCAAAAAATCTTGAATTGGTCCATTCTTCGGCGTGGGCTTGAAATGAAACACTAGCTCCTCGCCGTCAAATCGCTCGAATAGTTGCGCGAGACATTGAAATTCAATGCGGCGGGAGAACGCTCGACAGCTCATGACCCAGGTTTCGAGGTGCACTGACGTTCCTTTCCGCCGGCCACGCAGAATTGCTACTTTGCCCAAGGGGCCGAACTTGTCCTGATATGACACGGCGAGCGAAAAGCTATACGGTTCGCGTAGGGCAGCTTGCCATTCCGCCGGCGTGTAGCGAACGCCATTTAGATTGAACTGGTTCGTCTTGTTCACCAGCTCGATGACACGCGCATCCGAAACGGGAGGATTGTACTCGAGAGTGACACTTGCTTCCGCGGAGGCCAGGAACTGTTCCGCAGATGCTCCAGCTCCATTTGTGTTCGCAAGCTGTTGGTTCTGACGGATGCTCAGGAGGCGATAGCTGTCCTCGTCGGAGAGCCGTGATTTTCCAAACAGCTCCCGGAGATGCCGGAGGAACAGCAATCCCGCTGCATAATCCGACTTAGGGAAAAGCAGGCACTCGATGCCTGGATGCGCAGCTCGCACCTCTTCCAACTCCATCGGACTATCGTCCACAAACACAACGCTGTCATCACCGATATTCCAGGTTTTCAGGATCCGCGCCACGGAGCCGGATTTCGGCTCCCAGTGAACTTCCAAAGGATAGATTTTGTCGCGCGGGATCAACAGGTCTGAGCGCGACAGACCCTTGTCGACAACTTCTGGCGAATTCTTGCTAGCGATGGCAATGAGAACGCCCTGATCGGCAAGCGCGCGCAGCATCTGTTGATACAGGCCGTGCAGTTGGCTGTGGCTTGAAAGATCCCACAATACATTTTCAGGCCCGACTTCGCCAATCAGGCCGGACCACAGGGTATCGTCGAGATCGGTGATCAATCCTTTCTTGGGCGGAGGGCAGTCGATTAATGCGGCGAAAGCCGCCCCGAGCGCGTCCGCGTGAGCCATCGTGTAAGGAAACCCGGTGTGCAGATCCGATCGGAAGTCATAACGAAATTCCGGCGCAGAAATGGTGTCCAGTTTCTGGCGATTCACCAGTAGGACGAAGGGATGCACGGCGATTCGATGTGCAAAGCCTGTGACTGCATTTTCAAGCGCCAGTTCCGCCTCGCTCGCCTGCCATCCGATCGTGTGAAAAGCGGGCGGAAGCGGCAACGTGGGGAGTGAAACCGCCAGTTTCGAAAAAGCCGGAACAGAAGCTATGGCGGCTTCGAATTGCTGTAGTTTCACTCCGACACACTCGAGGATGCTCGTCTCCACGCGCGTTCCCCAACCGCCCAGTTGTCGAAATCCCAAGCGCGGATCGAGATCCGGCCACTCAATGGCCAAGGCGCACGCCTGAGCGCCTGTCGCGCCAAACTGCTCGAGTGTACCTGTGAGGTCGCCATAGAGACCTGTCCGGACGCGAACTTTGCGGCCCGGCATTGTCTTCTGCAAATGCGCCGCTAGATAGTTCTCCAGATGCAGCGGAGTGAAACCACAAGCGAGCAGCACTTCGAAGGCCACCGCATCTGCGGGAGCCTTGTTGACGATCGATAGTGCTTCTGCAAGCTTCACGATTACTTTAAACCCCAGTGGCGGGAGACTCACTTATTTTATCGGCTTGGAGCATCACTTCGGTTGTTCCCGCCGGCGGCGGATTCCGCAGCCGCGCAACAATTTCCGCAGCCATTCGCGAAGGAGGAAGCGCATTCTGGCGCCCCATAGGGGTGTTTGTCATCTCGGTCAGCAATCGCTCAGGCCGTACGATCAGCGAACTGGTTCTGGGATGCTGCAGGGGAGCGACGCGGGCGAGCGCCTCGATGGCATTCTTTGCGGCAATATAGTGTGGCCACTCCCGAACCGGCTGTTGTACTGCCACAGACGAGACAACGACGGCACAGCCACCGCTCTCGTTGAGCAATTCAAGAAACACGCAAAGGGGGCCCAAAACCAGATTGACAGCTTGGGTCAAGTAGGCTTGAATACGCGAAAAGGCGTTCGGTTCCAATCGAAGCGCGGGAATCGCGGGAAACGCATTGCAGATCAGGTAATCCAGCCGTCCATGACTCGCGCGGATCTGGTTGCGCAATTCCGCCAACCAGTCCATACTCGTCGCGTCGCCTTGCGCGATTGTAATCCGCGCGGCCGCTTCGGAGGGAAGGCCGCTTGCGAAATCTGCGGCGAGCGATCTTGACGCCGCGATTACTTCAGCGCCTTGCAGCGCCAAAACGGAGGCCGTTGCTGCTCCCAATCCCCGGCTCGCACCAATCACCAACCCGACTTTGCCGCGCAGCGCGTCGGAAACGGGAATTCCCGCCATCGAATCAGATGCCGCTGCAGCAAGTTCAGGGCGCACGAAAGACAGAAACTGACCCGAGGCAACCTGGGTTCGTTCGGAGTTCAGAGTAACTTCCATACGCAATTGGGCAATGCGGGGATTCATGCTTTGGATGGTGGCTCGATAAGTAAGTGGGTCCGCGGACGGGGAGGTCGCTTCGAAATCCAGCGAAAATCTAAAGAAAAGTGCACTGCGGCCCGGCAGCACCATTCCGGCAAGATAGCTGCCCCAAAGGAGCGCTTCGGCGGCAAAGCGGCCAGCGTCAACATGCCAGCGTCTGCAAAGTTCCGCGAGCAAAGCCGGGTCAGCACGCCAGCGTCCGTCCACGCTCAAACCGGGCCGGAAACCAGCTTCCCTCCATTCAGCCGCTTCCGAACGCTCGAAAACCGGTCCGATCGGAACCGCGTGATTTTGTCGTTCATCGGCGGTTTTGAAATTGGCCGCTAAAGTAAGCATTGGCACGGTTCCATCGAAGAGGCGAACGATGGTTGAGCCGGATTGCTTCGTGGCTTTGATTTGATAATCAACGCCCAGGAACATGGGCCGGTGAAAATCGGCGTTCAGCCGGGCAATGCGTTGGCCGTCAGAAAGTTCGACCGAGCCAAGGCAAGCCAAGGCACCCAACGCCCCGAACACGACCTGCTGCCCGTAGGCCGTTCGGGATGCATAGGAAGCGGATAAGTGGAGAGGATTCCGGTCTCCCGAAGCAGCGCTAAAAAGTCTTAAATCTTCTTCATCGAATCGAAGGCTGGTTTCGGTGTTGCCATTCATGCAGAGGCGCGGCGCTTCCGCCGGTTGGTTTGCCCATCAATGACCTCTATGTTCTCATTGCTGTTTATCGTGTGCGTGCCCATCAATCCGGGATACCAATCTGGCTCGATGCGCGCTATGGGCCGCTCCCTGTAATCGTCTGGCGATAAAACCTCAATCTCATGTAATTGGCAGGCGTAGCCGTAGCGCACGGAACAATCTTGGCCGGGGCGAATCAGTTTGCCTTTTCGGCGAAAGAGTTTTCCGGCACTGCGGCTGCGGCGTACGTCGGCACATACCGGGTTGTACGGATGCGGCCTCCATTCGCCCAAAAGGGTCTCAGCATGGAAGAGGAACAGGTCGTCGTTCACCGTGACTCCCCTTCCCGCGATATTCGTAAAGAAATAAAAGAGGCCGTCCTCAATCCACAGTGTGGTGTCCACCGCTCTCACTCCATCCTTCAGGACCGCTACGAATTCCCAGCGCGCGGGCATCTGTGTCGCCCGATAGATCTCAATACGGTTCGCATCGAGGGTTTCGGGAATCATGTAGACGGCGCCCTCGTGTTCAAAGACGAAGGGATAGGAGAGGTGGTAAGGCCGTTCCAACACAGTTTCGGCGGCATCGAGACGTCCGGTTTCATCCATTCGCAAAACCGCAATGCAACCTTTCTGTTTGGCATAGGAATAATCCTCAATGAAAATGCAATTCTGGCCATTCCAGCGCAGCGCAAATGGATCTGCGTAGAAATGCTCAGGTGGTGCTTCGATGACGTGGAAGCCTGCCGGATCGACCGAATCCGTATTCGCCACGAACTTAGTTGGATCCGTGCGGTAGGCGATGAACCAATACAGTTCCTGATTCGCGTACCGGATGCATCTCGATACGGTTCGAGCGACATTCCGCGATAGAAATCTCAGTACCTGGCTGTTGGTGGGCAATTGGGCCGCTGGTTCGTTTTCGAGCGCCTTCATAAACTCGCAGCCCTGCCGCAAGCGGTGAAGGCAGCTTACGACGGAAGCCGAAGCGCGCCAGTATGGAACGGCGCCATTTTTTCGCAGCGACCATCCCTGCTCGGTTGACGAGAACGCCTTGTAAAACACCGCGCCTTGTTCCAAATGATTGTGCAGCGCCATGACCGCCGTGCCGCTGACTGGAGTTCTGTCATAGATTTCCCAGAAATACGGCGGCACGCCGGCGTAACGCTCCGGGTCACCGTGATGGATGAACCATAGACCATACTGCGGAATCGCCGGGGGCAATGCGGCGGCCCTTCCGGATGTGAGCGAGATCAGCACATCCAATCCCGCAGCGCTTTCCGTTACCGGCACTCCCAGTAAAATTCTGGAAACATCGACCGGCTTTAGCGGATCGTCGGGAAGCCTCACGCGCTGGCTGTCCCATTCGACATACCGGGAATAAAGCCAGTTTTTCAGCTTTTTCTTAGGCCGGTACGTATCCGAAGATCCGGTGCTCAAAAGGACACACGTAATCTGAACGCATTCGCAGCTTTTTATGTCGGCAATGAGCTGCCCAGCCCAGGCCGGGACGATATAAGAATCCAACAGAAATCCGATTCGTAGCTGATCGTTCGCATCGTCTTCCGGCTCAGGCAACCTCATTGGCAACGACATTGTAAACCGTGCAGTATTCTGGAGAGAATTTGCCCAATAGCAATCCGGCCAAAGCTCAACCCGGTTGGCCGCCGGTCGTCGTCGCCGGAGCTTATCAAACGGGCGTTGTTCTGATGCGTAACCTGGCGCGTAGAGGGTTGAAGGTTTACGCGTTCGATTGCGTGCCCACCCAGCCGGGTTTCAAGACGGTGTATGGGAAGACTTTCTTATGTCCGAACCCGGACGAGCAACCTGCGGCGTGGCTATCTTTCATGGTGGATCTGGCCCGAAAAATAGGCGGCAAACCGGTCCTGATTCCGAGCGCGGACCAGTTCGTTACCGCCATCGGGGCGCATGTCGCGCAATTAGAGGAGCACTTCGTATTCTGCCAGTCGGCATCTTCGGTGCAGGCCCTACTGGCAACGAAGAAACGACAATACGAAATCGCCGCCATGCATGGATTACCGACCCCTCGAACACGCTTCATCGGATCACTACAAGAACTGAGGGACTTTACTTCAGAAGCCCGGTTTCCCTGTTTAATCAAGCCTCTGCATTGCCGCGAATGGGAACGCATGCCCAAGGGCCATCCGTTACTCAACACGAAATTGGCATTGGCGGCCACACGAGACGAGTTGATTCGCCAGTATGAATCGGTTTTATCGTTTACTCCCGAACTGATTGTTCAAGAGGTCATTGAAGGGCCCGATACGGCCAAGCTGGTCTACATGTCGTGTTACAGCCGGACCGGGAAGAGACTTGGCAGTTGCGTTGTCCGGCAGGTGAGGACGACGCCTATTTATTTCGGCTCAGCGAGCGTAGTGGAACCCGTGGACGATCCTGAGGCGGATGCTTTGTCGGATCAATTCTTGAAGAGCATCGGGTACGCGGGCCTATGCGAGTTGGAATTGAAGCGTGATTCTCGTGATGGCTCCGTGAAGCTCATCGAGGCGAATCCCCGATACAGTGTGACTTCGGATGCCGCGGCGTACTCGGGCGTCGATATCGGCTGGCTGCATTATCTCGATCTCATCGGAGTTAACGTTCAGCCCGTGCAGCAAGTCCGGGGCGACTATCGCCATATTGTGTTGCTACGTGATTTCGCCACCTTCCGGAGCTATCGGAAAGCAGGGCTGCTCCCCTGGCGGGAATTCCTGCGGTCTTACCGTCCGCCCGGTCCATTTTTTCGATTTTGATCTCCGGGACTGGCGTGTGACAGCCGCAACACTGGACGAACTGTTTAAGATCCTCTTTGGGCCGTACTTTCGCCGGGTGTTTCCGAAACCCCGTTAATTAGGCTATTGCAGCGCCAGTGCCGGGATGCTGACCCCGGTGCCTACTAGATCGAGCGCGGGCAGGCCGGAATTGTGAATCCGGCGCATAACCGCTTCGGTCTGCTTCTGCGCGAGGACTAGATGGTCCGCCCAGCCAAGCAGCGCATCCAGAGTGGAATCCATCAGGCGTCCGATATGCGGGATCGATTCGAGGATGAAGTTGCGGTTGCTGCCGTAGATGGCATCGAGCTGAATGTGCGGATCGAAGACGCGCACTTCCCTGCCCTTGCCGATTAGTTGCTCAAGCATTGCAACAACCGGGCTCTCGCGCAGATCGTCGGTATTTTCTTTGAACGCCAGGCCGACTACACCGATGCGCTTAGCGGAGAGATCTAGCACTGCGGAAAGCGCTCTCAGCAAATGTTGATCATTGCTGGGCAGCACGGATTGAAGCAGCGGCAGGTTTAGGTCGAGTCTTCCTGCTCGATAGACTAAAGCGCGCAGATCCTTAGGTAAACAAGAGCCTCCGAAGGCAAATCCCGGCTTCAGATAGGCCGCTGAGGCGTTCAGTTTCACATCTTCGCAGACCGTCTTCATCACTTCTTGGGGGTCAACCCCAAGACTGGTGCTGAGAGCGCCTACTTCATTTGCGAATGCGATCTTGACGGCATGAAAGGCATTGCACGCGTATTTGATCATTTCCGCGGTACGCAGTGAAACCAGGGAAGCATGTACGCCGAGCTTGGAATATAATCCCGCGACTCTCTCCACTGCCGCTTGTTCCGTGCCGCCTACAACCAGCAATGAGGGTTCCATGAAATCCCTAACCGCGACGCCTTCGCGCAAGAATTCAGGATTTGATACCACAGGAACACCGGGGCCGAGCACCTTACCGACAATCTCTTCACAGGTGCCCGGAAATACGGTACTTCGAATGGCTACGATGAGCGGTTTACCGCGGCCGGGAACCGCTGCTGCGATTTCGCCGATGACCCGCTTCAGTTGCTCCAGGCCGAGATTGCCGTTTTTTTCCGAGGGAGTGCCGACACAAATGAGCGCCACATCGGCCTGCGTGATCGCTTCCGGCAAGGAAGTGCTGGCGCGAAGCCGTCCAGCAGACACGTTCTGTTGAACCAACTCTGGAAGCCCCGGTTCGAAAAAGGGCGCCTGACCTGCCAGCACGCTGGCCACTTTGTGATCGTCCCGATCGACACCGGTAACACGATGTCCCAGGCTACTCAGGCATGCCGCAGTAACACAGCCTACATATCCAAGGCCCACGACAGCAATATCACTGGGAAACTGGTCTTTATTCAAATGCGCTTCATCCTTTTATTGGAAGCTGCTATTAATTCTATCGGTTAGCTGCGCGGATCAATCTGAACGCCTGAGCTAACCTGAAATTTGTCAATTCCATGGCTACAACGGTGATCGGTGCTCGCGAGATTCGCCCCGCGCGATTTTGGGCTTCCACGAACGGGAAAAAGGTCGTCATGGCAATTACCGGAGCCATACTCTTCCTGTTTGTTATCGGTCACATGCTTGGCAATTTACAGGTATTCGAAGGCCCCGACAAGCTGAATGCCTATGGCCGTTTTTTGCATGGAGTGCCGGAAATTCTCTGGGCGGTTCGAGTAATCTTGACCGCCTCGGTCGTCCTCCATATTTGGGCATCTGTTCTGCTTGCCGTCCGCAAGACGCAGGCGCGCCCCATCGCCTACACGAAAAGAGAGAACGTCGCGTCCAGTTATGCCTCGCGAACCATGTATTGGAGCGGCCCCATCATTTTGGCGTTCGTTATTTATCACCTGCTGCACTTGACAGCGGGCGTGATTCAGCCTGGTGGCGACTTTCGCGAGGGGGATGTCTATCACAATGTCGTCTCAGGCTTTCAAGTCTGGTATGTTTCCGCCTGGTACATCTTTTCCATGATCCTGCTCGCCTTCCACATCCGGCACGGCGCTTGGAGCATGTTCCAATCTGTCGGAATCAATCACCCGCGCCACACACCCGTCCTCAAAAAAGCCGCGGCAGTCTTGGCCATCATTATAGCGGCCGGCTACATTTCTATCCCCCTGAGCATCTTATTGGGGCTGGTCAAGTAGATGGAGCTGAGCCCGCGAATTCCATTCGGTCCCCTCGAAACGCTTTGGGATAAAACGCGATTCGATATGAAGTTGATCAATCCTGCCAATAAGCGCAGGCATTCCATCATCGTGGTCGGCTCCGGTCTCGCCGGGGGTTCCGCTGCCGCGACGTTAGGCGAACTCGGCTATCGCGTAAGCTGTTTTTGTTTCCAGGATTCGCCGCGCCGCGCGCACTCGATTGCCGCTCAGGGAGGCATCAACGCGGCGAAGAATTATCAGAACGATGGCGACAGCGTTTATCGCCTCTTCTATGACACGGTCAAAGGCGGGGACTTTCGCGCCCGCGAGGCGAACGTCTATCGTCTGGCGCAAATCAGCGTCAACATCATCGACCAATGTGTCGCGCAAGGCGTGCCGTTTGCCCGCGAATACGGCGGGACGCTGACCAATCGCTCTTTCGGCGGCGCGCAGGTTTCTCGTACGTTCTACGCGCGAGGCCAAACCGGGCAACAGCTTCTGCTCGGCGCATATCAGGCTCTCGAGCGACAGGTGCAAGCCGGGACCGTCGCCATGTATCCCCGCACCGAAATGCTGGACTTGATCGTGATCGACGGTCATGCGCGCGGGATCGTCACGCGCAACCTGGTCACGGGTGAGATCGATACCCATATCGCCGACGCAGTGATTCTTGGAACCGGCGGCTATGGGAACGTTTTCTACCTTTCCACAAATGCAAAAGGTTCGAACGCCACGGCAATCTGGCGGGCGCATAAACGCGGCGCTCTGTTTGCAAACCCGTGTTTCACACAGATTCACCCGACTTGCATTCCTGTTTCCGGCGAATATCAATCCAAGCTCACTCTAATGAGTGAATCGTTGCGCAACGACGGCCGCATTTGGGTTCCGAAGCAAAAACGCGAGAAGCGCCCGCCTGGCCAGATCCCCGAAGCCGATCGCGATTACTATCTGGAGCGCCGTTATCCGAGTTTCGGCAATCTCGTTCCCCGCGATGTGGCGTCCCGGAACGCGAAATATGTGTGCGATGAAGGCCGTGGGGTGGGCGAATCCGGCCTGGGCGTCTATTTGGATTTCTCCGATTCGATCAAGCGTCTCGGGCGCAAAACCATCGAAGACCGGTACGGAAATCTGTTCGATATGTACCAGCGGATCACTGGCGAGGATCCCTACCAGGTTCCCATGCGCATATACCCAGCCATTCATTACACGATGGGTGGGCTGTGGGTCGATTACCACCTGATGAGCACGATTCCTGGGCTTTTCGTCATCGGCGAAGCGAATTTTTCAGATCATGGCGCGAACCGCCTGGGCGCCAGCGCTCTGATGCAGGGCCTGTCTGACGGCTACTTTATCGTCCCGTACACGGTTGGCGACTATCTCGCAAACAACAAGCTTCCCCGTGTGGAAGATTCGCATCCGGAAATTCGAAACGCTGTCGCCTGTGTTCAGCAGACTGTTCACAAGCTGCTGAGCATCAACGGAAAACGCACGGTGGATTCGTTTCATCGCCAGCTCGGAAAAATCGTCTGGGAATATTGCGGCATGTCGCGCACCGCGCAAGGTCTTGAAACCGCCATCGACGAAATCCGCGACCTTCGCGAGCAGTATTGGCAGGATGTGAAAGTGCCGGGTAGCGGAGACGATTTCAACCAGAGTCTTGAGAAAGCCGGCCGTGTTGCGGATTTTTTTGAACTAGCGGAGTTGATGTGCGTCGATGCACTCGAACGTAATGAATCGTGCGGCGGACACTTTCGGGAGGAGTACCAGACCGCCGATGGCGAAGCGTTGCGCGATGACGAGCATTACTCGTATGTAGCCGCGTGGGCTTATCGCGGATACGGCAATCGTGAGGATCTGGTAAAAGAACCACTGGAGTTCGAATACGTCCACCCGAGCCAAAGGAGCTACAAGTAATGCGAGTGACGCTCAAGATCTGGCGCCAGAAGGCTCGAACCGCACCGGGCAAGTTCGTGCGCTATCCGGTGGACAACGTCAACCCCGATATGTCGATGCTGGAATGCCTGGATGTGTTGAACGAACAGCTCATCGAGCGCGGCGACGATCCGGTCGCGTTTGAGCACGATTGCCGCGAAGGCATTTGCGGCTCTTGTGGATTCATGATCGACGGGATTGCTCACGGTCCGCTTCCGGCCACCACGGTCTGTCAGTTGACGATGCGCCATTTCAAGGATGGCCAAGAGCTCATACTGGAACCCTGGCGCGCGCGCCCTTTTCCTCTTATCAAGGATCTTGTAGTGGATCGCCGTTCTTTTGATCGCATCATCGCGGCGGGCGGCTATATCTCCGTTTCAACGGGCAGCGCCCCCGACGGCAACGCCATTCTCGTGCCGAAAGAATCCTCCGATCGCGCTATGGATGCCGCTGCGTGCATTGGCTGCGGCGCCTGCGTTGCGGCTTGTCCGAATGCCTCGGCCGCCTTGTTTACCGGGGCAAAGATTACTCACCTCGGCATTTTGCCGCAAGGAAAGCCGGAGCGTGATATTCGAGCCATCCGCATGGTGGCCCAGATGAATGAAGAAGGATTCGGCGGCTGCACCAACATCGGCGAGTGTACGGGGGTGTGCCCAAAGGAAATCCCGCTGGAAGTGATCGCGGCGATGAACCGTGATTATCTTCGCGGAAGCTGGCGCGAGCGCGATAACATTGTCACGACGCTGAAGCCGTTCACCGAGTGGAGCACCGGCTCGAAGCTCCAGAACGATCCGAACGCAAGCAGCTAATCTGCGACAGTCATTGTCGGCCGCTGCCTCTGTTTGCTGGCGTCGGCCTTCTCGATGACTGTACGAGCTAACTTCTCGAATAAAGTAACCTGCTTGTTCGGTTCTTTGCGCGTGGCAATCGGTTGGCCGGAGTCGCCGCCCTCTCGCGTCTCCGGATCGAGCGGAATTTCGGCAAGCAACGGCACTTTCATCAGTTCCGCCGTCCTCGCGCCTCCCCCCTTTCCGAAAACATAGAGTTTCTCCCCCTTATGCTCCAAATAGCTCATGTTCTCCACGATCCCGAGCACCTGCTCCCGCACCTGTTCAAACATGTGCACAGCTTTGCGCGCGTCTTCGAGCGACACATCGGATGGTGTCGTCACGACAATTGCGCCGGTAAGTGGAGTCGTCTGAATCAAAGTGAGCTGCACGTCTCCTGTGCCCGGGGGCAAATCGATGATGAGGTAATCGAGACTGCCCCAATCGACACTGCGCAAGAATTGTTGGATGACGCTGTTGAGCATCGGGCCGCGCCAGACCAATGGCTTGTCTCCAGGATTGAGAAAGCCCATCGACATTAGCTTCAATCCGTGCGCTTCGAGCGGCTGGATGCGTTGTCCGATCGCGTGCGGCGTCGCGCGGACGCCCATCATCAGCGGTACGTTGGGCCCATAAACATCGGCATCCAGCAGACCGACGTCGTAGCCAAGTTTTCCCAGCGTGATCGCGAGATTTACCGCAACCGTGCTTTTCCCGACTCCGCCTTTGCCCGAGCCGATCGCGATGATGTTCTGGACACCGGGGATTGGCAATTTCGGCTGCTCGCCGGGAGCGTGAGGACCCATATCTCAAGCTAGCATCAGACTTGCCTGCGCCTTTAAATCGAAACCGGTGAACTCCTCGCGCTGAAATTTCGGGAACGCCGCGGCAGCAATCATAGCCGCATTATCTGTCGAAAGACTCGGCGATGGGAAGTAGAAAGAAAGGTGACTGTGCTGCGACGCTGCTTTTCGCAATCCCAAATTGCACGCGACGCCTCCGGCAATAATCACAGAATCTGCTCCAATTCGCTCGGCTGAAGCAATCGCACGACGCAGCAGTTCTTCAATCACTGTGTGCTGGAAGCTGGCCAGCAGATCGAGCGTTGCCTGAGGCGTAGCAGATATCCAATCTTCCAGGGTTGCGTTTTTGAGCTGTTTGCGGCGGGCAATTTCTTCGACAAGATCGCGCTGTTCCGTCCAGCGCAGCACCGCCGTTTTTAGTCCGCTGAAGCTGAAATCCAGCTCATTGCCTTTCATTTTGGCGAGCGTAAATTTCACCGCTTTGGGATTCCCGTAGGGCGCGAGCCGGTCGATGATCGGACCACCCGGATACCCGAACCCAAGCAGCTTCGCCACTTTGTCGTATGCCTCGCCCGCCGCATCATCGCGAGTCTTGCCAAGCAATCGATAATTTCCCATCTGGCGGACTTCAAATAGATGTGTATGGCCGCCGCTCACGACCAGAGCCAAAACGGGAAATTCGATATCGGGGTTTTCAATCAGCGCCGAATGGATATGTCCTTCCACATGATTCACGGCGATGAGCGGAAGGTCTCGCGCAAAGCAGAGAGCTTTTGCGTACGTCATGCCGACGAGCAGCGAACCCACTAAGCCGGGACCGGCAGTTACTGCGATTGCATTCAATTGGTCAAGTTCGACCCCTGCTTTTCCGAGCGCCTGACGAACGACCGGAACGATCGCCCGAAGATGTTCACGCGACGCCAGCTCCGGAACGACGCCGCCATAGCGGGCGTGAGTGTCGAGCTGTGAAGCGACGATGCTCGATCGAATCCGCTGTCCGTCCTCCACAACTGCGGCCGCAGTCTCGTCGCACGAACTCTCAATCCCTAAAATGACGGTTTGGCCCACGTTTCTGATTTCAATTATGAACTTCCGGAAGAATTGATCGCTCAGGAGCCGCTTCCCGAGCGTGGCGCTTCGCGAATGCTGGTTGTCTCCAAAGAGAAGCAATCGTTCCAAGACGATCTATTCGCCAACTTTCATCAATACATCTGTCCGGGCGATTGCCTTGTATTAAACAATACGCGCGTGTTTCCAGCGCGGTTGCACGGCCGGAAGAACGGAGACGAAGGTGCGGAAATCGAAGTCTTTCTGACTCGCGCTCTAAACGAAGAGGAAACGGTTTGGCGCGTACTTGTGAAGCCCGGCAAACGGGTGCGGCGCGGCGATCGCATTTTCTTCGGCGATCACCTGGAAGCAGAGGTTTTGTCGCAGGCCGAATTTGGTGAGCGGACGTTGCGTTTTTCGGGAGACCGGCAGGTCGCGGCGCTTTTTGAAAGGATCGGCGAAACGCCGCTGCCTCCGTATATTCACAGGGTGCCCACTGAAAGAGACCGCGAGCGCTATCAAACTGTTTTCGCGGAGAAAAAGGGTTCCGTTGCCGCCCCAACCGCGGGCTTGCATTTCACGCCGGACATGCTGGCCCGGTGCAGCAAGGCGGGAGCGGCGATCGCTTACGTCACCTTACACGTAGGGCTCGGTACGTTTGCACCGTTGCGCGCGGAAAAGCTCAGCGAAGTCGCGTTACACGAAGAGTATTTCGAGATAAGCGAGCCGAATGCGCAAATCATGCATCGCGCTAAACGCTTGTTGTGTATCGGAACGACCAGCGTGCGAACAATCGAGACAGCTTTTTTGCGCGGGGAGTTGGAAGCCATCAGCGGGGAAACCAATCTGTTTATCTGTCCCGGGTTTCGATTCCGGGGTACGGGCGCAATGCTGACGAACTTCCATCTTCCGCAATCCAGCCTTTTAATACTCGTTTGCGCTTTTGCCGGCAGCGAACTTACGCTGGCGGCTTACCGTCATGCCGTCGCCGAAAAATATCGCTTCTATTCATACGGCGATTGCATGCTTATTATTTAGAGAAATATCGCTTGTAGGCCCGAGTGCCTTCCGTGACGTATGCCTGGAGCGCATGAAAACCTTCAATCGCCGCGCGGGGATCGTGCAGCAACCGGCGGCCAGTACGCGCGATTGCGATGACGTCGTCGACGTCTGCTTTCCAATCCGCAGGCGCCCAATCGATCGCGCTCGAAACAACGGACGCGACACCTTCCGCGACACCGTCCGCCGTTACCATGTTGAAGGATTCTGTGTAACTGGGCTGCAAGAGCAAATGCATGTGCCGTACGGTATTTCTAAACTTTGGCCAGGATTGCCATCCATTCAAAACCAGATTGACGTGCGGAAGGCCGGCGAGCATCTCCTTGACAGCAGCGAGAACGCCTTCGCCGCCCCCTTCTGTCCGGCCGCCGGAAAGCCAAAGCTCAAGCGGAACACGAAGCGTTCGCGAAATTTCCAGCGCAGCTCCGGCCGCACTCATGAGGTTTTTTAGCGGGCGGGTTGCGCCAAAGACGCCGATGCGGAGAGTACCGCCGCTGAAAAGCGTCGATGGCGCCGCTTGAGCTTCAAGAAAGTACAAATTGGGGAGATAGACGCAGCCCGAACCGAAAGCAGCTTCCACCCAGTTGCAGAACCTTTTCGTGTTGCCGGCGAGATGAATATTCGCGGTGCCCAGCTGCAGTTCCATGATCTCCCGGACGAGTTTCACACCGTTGCGATCAGCCTGCAGGAAACCGACGTTGGAATGGCAGGTGACCGCGAATTGAGTGCCCGCAAAGTCGTTTGAAAGACTCTGCATGTCCGTTGTGGGAATCCACGGCGCGGAGATAATGACGTGCTCGCGGGGCGTGCTTTCCAGGCGCTTTCGCAAGTCGGTTGCACTTACGATCGGCCAAACGTCTGTCTCTATTCCAGCACGACGGAGCACTTTCGCGGTGTTGATGGCGGCGACGCCCAGGCCGATATGGCTGATATTGCGGCTCGCGGCGAAATTTTTGTAAGCAAGGACGACACTCATTCTCGGGCTCTCCTGCGATCGGCTTAAAGCGAATCGCCGACTCCAGGATTCACAACTGGACGAGTGCGCGAGCGAAAAATTCCCAGCCAAACGTATGATTCGCTTTAGAAAAGAATTTTTTGGATTGCTGTGACCCACTTGCAAAATGATCGGAACATAGGCGGGCAGGGGTGTTGACAGAAGGAGATTGGCTGTGAGCTACTGCAACTGGCGTGAAGTGGGGGGGAGTTTGCGTGAAGAAGCAGAAACTGCGCACGCCGCGGCAGCGCCGCTGCCGGCGTGGGTTGTTTTCAGGAAGAAGACGGAAACTAACCAGTGAGTTTCAGCAGTTGATCGACGGTGAGGGCGAGCACGCCGAACATCAGATGCGCCATGATCTTGCTGGCTCCGCGCACCCGGATGAAGCGCGCCCCGAACTGGTCTTTCAAGCGGCTGTACACACGCTCGACCATAGTGCGTAACTGAAAACGCTGCTCCTCGGCGGGTGTGAACGGGAGCCGTTTCCGGTCGCAGCGAGCGGGCGTTTTACGTCTTTTGTCATAGTGCCGCAAGCTGTCCTGCCGGCGTTTGGGGATGGGGACCGCGGCGCCGTTGGGCGCAATCAGCGGAACATGCCCGAGAGTTCTAGTGTGAGCGTCGATGTGGTAGGCATCGTAGGCGGCATCCATCAGGTCATACAAGTAAGTCACGCGTTGCGAAGTCAACGTGATCAATGGAACGGCCACTTGCGAATCATGTACGCAGGCTCCGGTGAGCAGGGCCGTAATCGGGATCTGTCCATCGGCCACATCCAGATGTAATTTGTAACCGCGCCAGTATTGTTGATGGCCTTTGCTGCTCTTCTTCACGCCCAAGCTGCAGTGGCGCGGCAAGCCGGCCATCATCTCGGGCACCGCCATGCGGCGCTGCTCTTCGATGCGGCTGCGCGGCGAGCGTGGCGTGCTGCGCTTCGGTTTGGGACCCATTTTATAATGCTTTCGCGCCGGTTTTGGGGGAGGGTTTTCTGGAAAACGTTCGCGAGCTTCAATCGCGCTCGAATCACGTGCTATGTGTCCAATCAGCCGGTCCTTCTGCGTCTCGCGAATCACTGCTTCGTGCAGGCGTTGTGGCAGTTCGGTTGCTGCGAATTCGGCGAAGGCACGTGAGAATGTCGATTCATGCGGGATCATCTGCACGCTATTCCAGCCGCATAGACAGCGCAATTGCCGGTCCTTGCGCAGACGTTCGATCATCTGCCGCGTCGTCTCCAGACCATAAATCGCTTTCGCCAGGAACGCCGCAGCGAGCGCCTGTCGATCTTTCGACGGGCGCCCTCGCCAGCCACGCTGCGGCGCGATCCAGCGCGTCAAAGAAAGCATGCTCAGCACCGCCACCAGCAGGCGTGCGTTCCCGGATAAGGATCCTAACTCCGACTCCAAACGGTCAAACAACACGGTCTGCAAAACGTGTGAAAACTGCAGCAATCGTTCGCGTGGGGTACTCTGCATCTGAGGGCTTGTCCTTGTTTTTTGTTTGTCTGGAAAACAACAGAGTACAAGGCTATGGCCCTCCTTTCAAACATTTCTTATCGATTTTGTTCCAGAAACTCCCAACCTTCTCACGCGCCCTTCCTTAATTTTGCAAGCGGCTCCTGTCACCGGGTTCCGCCCTCTAGACAAAATCGTGGCAACGTTGCCCATCTATACTGTCTGAGACATGCGAGCTATCCTCCTTTTCCTATTGCCCTTATTTCTTCAAGCCCAGGGCTTCGATCTGCTGATTACGAATGGCAAGATTCTGGACGGGGCAGGAAATCCCTGGTTCTATGGGGATATTGGAGTGCGCGGCGACACAATCGCGGCAATCGGCATTCTCAAAGATGCGCCGGCCACGACGCGGGTCGATGCGGCTGGAATGGTGGTCGCGCCGGGATTCATTGACATTCACTCCCATGGCCGGCGGGGTATCTTCCAGGTTCCAACTGCCGAAAACTATTTGCGCGAAGGCGTTACAACGATCATTGAAGGCCCGGACGGCAGCTCGGATGTGCCTCTCGGTCCGTTTCTCGATCGCATAGCGCACACTCCGATTTCCATCAATTTCGCCAGCTTTGTGGGGCACGGTTCGATCCGCGCGAAAGTGATGGGACTGGTAAACCGGCAAGCGACGCCCGAAGAACTGGAGCAGATGAAGGCGTTGGCTAAGCAAGCCATGCTCGATGGAGCGGTGGGCCTCTCTACCGGGTTGTTCTATGTGCCTGGCAATTATGCCAATACCGAAGAGGTGATCGAGATAGCCAAGGTAGTGGGCAGCATGGGCGGCTTCCATCAATCGCATATGCGCGACGAAGGAGATCACATTTTGGATTCGGTGCGCGAAACGATTCGCATCGGCGAAGAAGGGGGGCTGCCAACGCAGATCACCCATCACAAGGTAATCGGAGCGGCGAACTGGGGCAAGAGTGTGGAAACTCTTCAACTCGTCGAGCAGGCGCGCGCCCGGGGAGTTGACGTCACGATCGACGAGTATCCCTACACGGCTTCGAGCACCGGAATTGCCGCGCTGTTGCCTCAATGGTCGCTGGAGGGAGGGCACAAAGCGGTTGTGGAACGACTCTCGGCTCCGGATGCCCGCGCAAAGATCAAAGCCGAAATCGTTCACAACCTGCAGTACGGACGCGGCGGAGGCGATCCGAAGAATGTGGCCATCGTCAATTGCGACTTCGATCCCTCGCTAGCCGGAAAGACTCTTTCCGATGTGACGCGTCAGCGCGGCGCGCCGGTGACGAACGAGAATGCGGCGGATACGGCAATTTCGCTGGTGGAGAAAGGGAATTGTACAGCCGTCTATCACGCGATCGACGAGGGCGATATCGAGCGCATCATGCGTTCGCCTTACACGATGGTTGCTTCCGATGGCGACATTCCGGTGTTCGGGAAGGCCGCGCCGCATCCTCGAAGCTACGGAACGTTCGCACGAGTGCTGGGAGTGTACGTGCGCGACAAACACGTGTTGACCCTGCAAGATGCGGTTCGGAGAATGTCCGCGATGCCGGCGCAGCGCCTCAAGTTTGCCGATCGGGGACTTCTGCGCCCGGGCATGAAGGCCGATATCATTGTCTTTGATCCTGCTACCGTTGCCGACAAGGCGACCTACGAGCAGCCTCATCAATACTCCGTCGGGTTTCGCGATGTGATTGTGAATGGCAAGCCAGTACTGCGGGATGGAAAGGTAACGAGCGAGCGGCCGGGCCGGGTGCTTTATGGGCCAGCGCATGTCCGTGAGTAAGTGTCGCTCATCTTGTCGATTGCTGCTGCGCGGATAGCTCGGCGCGAAATGCCCGCTCGCGTTCCTGAACGTAGCTCTTATATCCTTCTGGATCGATGAACGGATTACGACCTCCCGCTCGAAGCTGTTTCAGTTTTTCATCCATGCCGTAGTAAACCCCGTGCGCGCCCAGGAAAATGTCGCACGGCAAAGCTGTAAGAACACGGAACGTCTTTTCATAATCGGCCGCAATTCCCGGATATTGCTTGTTGCCGACGAGCTTGTATCCGGGATTTACGTTCGGGCTTCCGACGATAACCACGTGGTATCGGTGTCCCTTCCCATCGATTTCCATAGTCCAAGTCGTGCAACCTTTCGTATGACCAGGAGTGAGATGCGCTGTCAGCATCGTTCCGCCGAGGCCGACGGTGTCCCCGTCATGCAAGATCCGATCTACTTTTACCGGAGTCCAGTGTTGATGGTATTGGAAGTCATTCGCGCCGCCGCTCTCGATTTCTGCAACATCGGCGTCCATCACCATCAGCTTGGCCCCGGTAAGCCGCTTGGCCAGTGCACATCCGGCGGCATGGTCATCGTGCGCATGACTGATGAGAATAATTTTGATATCTGAAAAATGAAAACCTAGCTTCTCGACATTCGCCCGAATGAGAGGCACCGATTGTTCATAATCCGGGTTGATGAGGATGTCGCCTTCCGGCGTGGCGATCAGGAATGAAGCAAGATAGTTAGTGCCGACGTAATACAGGTTGGATATCACCCGATAAGGCGCGATAGGCTGGTTCCATTTTGGCGTGAAATCACCAAACAAGATACCTGCGCAGACGAGGAAAGTGGCGATTGATCGGCAATGCATAGCGTCAGTATCGCCTAGGGAGCGGTCAACTAATATAAGTTCAGGACCGCGCACGATGCTTAGGTCAGCGACGCGTCTGATTGCCCTCGCGGGCGCGTGCACTTTGGTTGGCTATCCGCAAGAGATCGCGTTTGAGGCATTTCCTGACCAGATGCGGAGACCGATGTCCGACGCGGTCCTGTATCGATTATTTCTGGAGCATGCCTCCGCTTTTGAGAAACAGGCTCGCCTGAATGAAGCGCAAGGTAGGAGCGGCACAGCGCTTCGAAATCACCTACGGCGGAGGTGCGGCATTACAGAAGACAATCTATCTCGCATAGCACAAGTTGCGGTGGATTTCACTGACAGCCTTAGCCAGCTCAGAGCAGAGGAGCGACGCATTGCGGTTCGCTTTCGAGCGGAAACCTTTCAAAATGACGCTCGGATTGATCTTCAGTTCCTTCCTCATCTTCCGCCTGAATTGCTGAGAATTGAAAATCAAATCGAGGCTCTCAGCCTAAGCACACGCGAAACGAATCAAAGCAGAAGTCGGCCGAGCAGAATACGAGAAACTGAACGCTCATCTTCGCCATAGCGATTCCTTTCACGAGAGCTTTCCAGAAAAGATGCAGAATACTAAGGCCAAACCAGTTCTTGGCGGTACTTACGGGTATTCCTCCATTGACTTTGATTCCAGTACAAATAAGGTCACTGCTTATGCGACGACTGAAATGGACGGCACCTTGCTGCCCTACTATGAACCAGCGCTCACGGTAAGTATTAACGAGCTAAATCGCAAACAAGACGAGGCGTCATCCTGCCAAAAGATAGACGCGAAGGCTGTGCTTTGTGAATTCCCCGGTAAAGCTTCCGATTACAGCATTTTTTCCGAGCATGGCGTCAGTTTGATGGTTCAAGATTCGAGAAGCGGCCTGTGGGTCGATCCCGTCGCATACGAATACGTTGCGAGCCTGGATATAGCGCAGGCGTTTGAAATGCAGTTCATGGGTCAGGGTCCACCGCAAAGCATCTCGGAGCACGCGTTCTCTCTGGGCGTTACGTTCGCCAGAAGCGGTTGGTAGCGCGTGGTGCGCTTTCGGCTCAGTTGACAGTCCGGAACCGAAGTAGCTAAATCGTCCGAATCGCTTCTAACGGAGTGACCCATGCTCACTGACGATCAAGAAGATGCAGGTGTTGTAGCGCCGGAACTGACCGAAAAGCAGCGGGAGGAAGCGGAGGACCGCACCTCAGTCAGCGTCGACGTGGTGCACGAGGCCATACGCCACGACGGCGAGGAGGAATTGAACCGGGCCGTTTCCGCCCTCGCTTGGTCAGGGCTTGCCGCCGGATTGTCCATGGGATTCTCGTTCGTGGGTCAGGCCCTATTGCGAGCCTATTTGCCCGACCAGCCGTGGCGACCTTTGGTAGTGAGCCTCGGTTATCCGATTGGGTTCCTGATTGTCATCATCGGCCGGCAGCAACTCTTTACAGAGAACACACTCACCGTTATCATTCCGCTGCTCGCTAGACGAAATATAGTGACGTTGGTCCGGGTGCTGAAGCTATGGGCTGTGGTGCTTGCCGCCAATCTTGTGGGAGCGCATATCTTTGCCTGGGTGGTCGGCAACACGCCCATGTTCCAGCCTGAAGTGCGCAACGCGATGCTTTCGCTCGCGAAACACGCGGCGCAGGTAACGTTCGGCGCGGCTATTCTGCGCGGCATATTTGCAGGCTGGCTTATCGCCATGATCGTTTGGATGCTCGCGGCGATTGATACCGGGCGCGCGGCGATTATCGTGATTCTCACGTACGTTGTTGGCTTGGCCAATTTGACCCACATCATCGCGGGGGCTGTCGAAGTGCTGTTTCTGCCCATGGTGGGCGCCGAAAGCTGGATTGGCGTGGCCTGGGGATATCTATTTCCTACGCTCATCGGAAATGTCATCGGCGGGGTCTCTTTGACCGCGGCCTTGAATCATGCACAGGTGGTCGCGGGAATGGGCGCACGCAAAAAGACACGTCTCGTAACAGGATGAAGGCCCTTAAGCCAGTGCCCGCAGTACCCAACCCGCTTCGCGAATCGACATTTACGGATAACGGAATGCAGGCTGCGGCATTCTAATTAAGCGCTCGTCGCGTCAACAATTTGTTGCCCCCCGGCCGAGGCTCACGTATTTAGCTCGGCGCGGGCGGCGAATATGATCGTGTGACCGCTCGGTTCATAGACACCGATTTCACGCATGCCGTAGAAAGTGGTTCGTTCCGCCAGTGCGATGGGATAGCCCTCGAGACGCTTCAACACATCGTCAAAGTCGTCGACCTCGATAAACAGGCCGACGTCATTCGAGCGAGCCTTCGGCGCGAACTGGGGCACGTCTTTGCGAACGCTTTCTATGGTTTGGAGCATGAGCTCCGCGCCATCTCGCACGACAATCACGAAACCGAGACGATCTCCGTCCGGCACGTCCACCGTCTTCACAAAGCCCATCCGGTCAATCCAGAACGGCAACGATCTTTCAATCTCTTCAACGATAAGAACTGGTGTGATCTTCATGCCCCGATACTAATCGCCATCGCGGCTTCGAGTATTGGAAAAAACGGCCATCGGAGCGACCCCGGTGAACTTACGAAAATCACGAATGAAATGCGCCTGATCGAAATAGTTAGCTTCCAGGGCAACGGCGGACCAATTCGGGCGCTCGACCGCCCGGGCGGCGCGGCAGGCTCGCTGAAATCGGCAACCGCCGGGCTAATTCGCGCGCACGTCGGGGCCAAAGCTCTTCGAGTGGCATTGAGCGGTCAGTCAATTCCGCTGCGGATCTGCTCAGGAACGGGCCAGCCATGCCGGGCCGAAAACGAATGCCGGCCACGCAGGCACTCTCCGTAAAATCAAATCGCTGCTCGACGGTCATGGCTCCAATCGCGCGCAAACCATTCGGGCGGTCATAAACGATATCAAGACAGCCATCTGGTGGAACGCGGCGCCCCGTTACGGCCGTGCTGCTTTCCAGTGCCCAGCCGCATTCTACCCATTCGCCGAGGGAGGCGGTTGGAGCCTGTTCGAAATACGCCGGCATCTTGGAAATTTTATAACTGGTGCTGTGCCACGATGAGCGTGAGTAAACGATGCCCACAGGCGCCGAACTATTCGTCCAGACAATCCAGCAATTCGGAATACAAAAAATATTCACCCTAGTTGGCGATCATCTAAATCCCGTGCTGTCGGTCGCTTCCCGAACCAGTCTCGAAATCGTTCACATGCGCCATGAGGCAGCCGTCGTGCACGCTGCCGATGTTTACGCCCGGGTCACACGCAAACCCGCTCTCTCGCTCGTTACCGGCGGCCCTGGCCACACGAATTCACTCACCGGACTCGCGACTGCTTATCTGGCAGGCAGCCCCGTCATCGCCATAAGCGGCAGCCGTCCCAATTCAAGCGCGGACCGTCAGGGGTTTCAAGACATCGATCAAATCGGCCTGGCAAAGCCCATCGTGAAATGGGCGGCTCAACCGTATTCGGCGGTGCAGATTCCGTTTTATCTTTCTCGCGCCTATGCCGAAGCCACAACCGGCCGCAGAGGACCCGTGCATCTAACCATTCCAGTTGATGTATTCTCGGCGGAGGCGCCCGCTACGTCCGTGCATCCGCACCTGCTCCGCGAGGGTCCTGCTCCCGTTCCGAAACAGGTTCAACACGCGCTCGATCTGCTGCGCCAATCGCAACGCCCCGTGGTCATCGCGGGTAGTGGCGCATGGTGGGCCGATTGCGGCGCCGAGCTGCGGCACTTCGTCGAGCTTGCCTCCCTGCCGCTCTTCACGGTCGCAATGGCGCGAGGCCTGGTGCCCGACCATCACGAGCTTTGCTTCGGCTACGCCGACCCAGCTCTGAGCCGCGCCTCTCACAAGGCTTTCCAGGAGGCCGATCTGTTCCTGATTCTGGGCAAAAGAATCGATTTCCGCCTCGGTCTCGGAAGTCCGCGTGTGATTCCTGCTCACGCCAAATGCATTCAGGTGGATATCCATCCGCAGGAACTCGGAATGAACCGTTCTCTCGATCTCGGGATCTGCGCGGATCTGAAAGAAACGCTCAGGGCTCTTATCAAGGTTTACCCGCAGGATCAGCCGCGGCGCGCCTCGTGGCTTGATCGGCTTCACGCATTGCGAGAGGAGTGGCGCTCGACTCTCGCGAGTTATTCCCTGGACCGGCAAACGCCCTTACATCCGGCAACGCTCTATCCCGAGATTCTGCGCGCTTTGCCTCCCGACACTCTACTGGCCTGGGATGGCGGTGACTTCACTCATTGGGGACGAACGCTCACTCCCGCTGTCCACCCGGGCGGTTGGATACGATTGGGTCCGCTCGCAACAATCGGAGCAGCGCTGCCTAATGGAATCGCTCTGAAATTAGCCAATCCCGACAAACCAGTCGCAGTAATCACCGGTGATGGAGCATTGGGTTTTTACATCGCTGAAATCGATACCGCAGTCCGGTACAAACTGCCTTTGGTGATCATCGTGGGGAACGATGCAGGATGGGGGCTGGAGCGTGAGCTGCAGGGCGCGGTGGAAGGGACCACGGCAGCCTGTGAATTGCAATGCACTCGCTACGACCGCGTCGCGGAGGCGTTTGGAGGAGCAGGGGAAACGGTGGAACATCTGGATCAGGTCGTACCCGCCATACAACGGGCCTTCAGTTCCGGAATTCCGTACTGCGTGAATATTCTGATCCGAGGCGCAAGGTCCCCTTTCACGGAGTGGACGCTTTCCGGCAAGGTACCCGTCGTCCCCGATTCACTGGCCGGATGATCCCCTCTTTAAGGGATGACGGGTTAAATGTTCCCGAAACGGGCAACATCCTCTTCCGCTTGCACATCTTTGCAGGCGGAGGCATTTATGAAACGGATTTTCCGGAATTCAGCACTTAGCATCGTCGCCCTCGCGGCCACAGTCCTCACGATTCCCGCGCAGGCTCAATCTTGGGGACAGCCCAACGGCGGCACATGGCGTGGCGGCGCCACACAGCAGCAAACTTCCTGGGATCGCAATGCAAGAGGCAACGGCGCACACAATCGTGGTGATGACAGAGTATATGATCGCGGCGACCGGCGCGGCTATGACTATCGGGGAGGCTACGTGACGAGCGGCGCTTACGTGACGCCTGGTTACGGCTACTACGATAACGGGAGCTATGCGTACCGCGAAACACGCGATGGCCGCTCTGCCGCAATCATTGGCGGAAGCGCAGCAGCGGGCGCGCTGATTGGCGCAGCCGCTGGTCACGGGCAAGGTGCTGTCGTTGGCGCGGTGGTCGGCGGAATCGCCGGCTTGATTGCCGATCAGGCAGTGCGCCACCATGATTACCGCTAAACTCCATTTTGTGGACCGCGTGCAAAGGCCCGGGCTAGTCGGTTATTAGGTGGAGGGCGACAATCGCCAGGACGCCTCCAGCTGTAACCGTGGCGGCGGCGATCATTACCGTAGCCAAGTGCGCTCGCAGCGCCGCGAAAGTGTGTCGCGCCGCCAGCCGCAGTTCGGCCTCATTACTCCATCTACGCAAGAGCGTGGCGCAACCGGTGATCAGCACCGTCAGCGGCAAAGCGATGAGAAGTCCCCATAGACCAATACGCGGCCGCGCTGCGTACCACGCAACTATTTGCTGGGCCGTGTGAGCCGGCTCATACTGTGGCGGCTGCACATTGCGCAGGAAGAGCATAGTCATGAAGAGGGCGGCTGGAAAAATGAGCAGCACTTCCGTGGTAGCGACGGTGTATTTGCGTAGCTTCATAAGTACTTTATATCGCAAAGACAGCGCTCCGCACAAGGGGGCGGTTAGTCGACATTATCAGGATTTGACAATCGAACGGGTCTCCGCAATAACCCGGTCGAGTTCGTCATCCGAAGTATAAAAGTGCGGAGCAATGCGAATCCCGGCATTAGGCCTGTAATCGACCAGCACTTCGCGCCTGGCGAGTTCTTGCGTGACTTCTTTTCCGTTCGGAACGTCGACCACCACCACGCCACCACGCAGATGGGGATTGCGGCAGGAACGAACGGTGAAGCCTGCCTCGTCCGCAAGTTCGATAAGGCGCTGAGTCTGACGAATGGACTTGGCGCGTATGGCCTCGACACCGATCTGGTTGACAATCTCATACCCCGAACGCGCCGAGTACAAGGCCGGAACGTTCGGCGTGCCGTTTAAGAAGCGGAACGCATCGAGAGCGAAGTCGATCGGGCCTGGTTCGAAATCAAAAGGATGGCGATGGGCCATCCAGCCTGTGGCTGCCGGCCGGAGCTGTGGCAGGAGGTCCGGACGGACATAAAGGTACCCCGCGCCCGGGCCACCGCAGAGCCACTTCACGGAACCGCCTGTTGCGAAATCGACTCCGAGAGCGCGAACGTCGACTGGCAGAATCCCAGCCGATTGGTAGAGATCCGCGATTACCAGTGCTCCAACGTCGTGTGCGCGCTTGGCGATAGCGGCGAGGTCCTGCACGAAAGAACTGCGGAAGGCGACATGCGAGACGGAAACCAACTGCGTTCGGTCGTCAATCGCGGCAAGCACTAGCTCTAGAGGCAACGTCATGCCGTCGGGCGAAGCAACCCTGCAAATGCGTGCTCCCTGCCGCTCGAGGCCGTGATAGACGTAGTCATTCGACGGGAAATTCAAGCCCTCCGTGACGAGCTTGTTCCGCAGGCCGGTCCAATCGAAGCAGGAAACCACTATCGACTGGCAGATTGAGACGTTCTGGTGCATCACGACTTCGCCAGGACGCGCGCCAATGATCGAACCAATAAGATCGCCGATGGTCAGGGGCAATTCCCACCAGCCCTCTTCCCAGGCGCGAATACCACGCGAAGCCCACGTATCAGCAAATTGTTGCAACGCCTCGGCGGCGCGCTTAGGCATGGCCCCGAGTGAATGGCTAATCAGGTAAGTGGTGTTATCGAGAATCGGAAACTCTTTACGCCACGCGAGCAGCGGATCGGCGCTCATAACGGCGCTTGAACGTTGGCCGCCGCTTGCCCCGGAACCGGAGCGCGATGGTACCGGATGAAGAAAACCGCAGTCAAGAGAAGAAGGAACGGCACGCCATAGAAGAGCGTCATCCGAAACTCGCGCGTAAAGGAAGTCGTGAGCAACGCGGCGGTCATTAGGCCAGCGCCCGCGAGGCTGGAATAGGGATAGCCCCACATGCGAAAGCTGAGCGCTCTGTCCGCGTGGCGGCGGCGAAAGAAAAGATGAGTGATGAAAATCATCAGCCAGGCGAACATTCCCCCGAACGCCGAGATCGCCATCATCATCGCAAACGCGGCATCCTGATAGAGCAAGGTCAACATGATCGCGAGTGCGACGCCGATGGTCGATAGCCACAATGCCGCCAATGGAACACCTCGCGCGCTCAACAGCCCGAACCGGCGAGGCGCATAACCCGCGCGAGACAGGCTGAACATCATGCGGGTGGTGATGTAAAGTTGGCTGTTCATTGCGGATAGGGCTGCGACCAAAACTACAAAGTTAAAGACTCCAGCCGCGCCAGGCACCTGAGTCGCGGCCATGACCCTCACAAAGGGACTTCCGCTTCCTGCGGTGTCCCAGGGCACAATCGCAAGCATGAGCGCGAGCGTCATCAGATAGAAGAAGACGAGACGGAACATGGTGGCGCGGAAAGCCCGTGTCACTGCGCGTTGTGGATCCTGGGCCTCGCCCGCCGCCACGGCGATCATCTCGATGCTGAAATAGCTGAAGATCGCAACGATCACGGCGACCCACATTCCGGCCGCGCCTTTTGGGAAAAAGCCGCCGTGCGATGTATAGTTCACGAAGCTGAATCCCGAGACTTTCGGCGAGCCGAAAATGACGTAAACGGCAAGCAGGATGAAAGCGACAATCGCCACGATCTTCAGCATCGAGAAGCAGTATTCGATTGTTCCGAATACCTTGACGTTTACCGCGTTAATCGCGATCAACACGACAGAAAACCCGAAGATCCACAACCAGCCCGCAACGTGCGGATACCAATACTTCATGTAAACGGCAATAGCCGTGACCTCCGTGCCGATCGCAAAGACAAGCGCTGCCCAATAGGCGTATCGCACAAGGAAGCCGGCCCAGGACCCAATGTAATGCTCCGCATAGGCTCCAAATGAGCCCGAAGTCGGGTGGGCCACCGTCATCTCGGCAAGGCACCCCATCAGCAAGAGCGCAATAAGCGCCCCGATCGCGTAGCTGAGTAAAACACTCGGTCCTGCGAAACCAATAGCTAAACCGCTGCCTAAAAACAGCCCCGTGCCGATTGCTCCCCCAATTGCGAGCATCGACAATTGCCCGGTGGAGAGACGGCGGTGAAGGCCTTTTTCGCGTTCAACGATTGCGTCGAAATGCGCGCCTTGGCGCTTCATTTGGTCTTCCATAGCTTCGCTATTGCGGTCCACCGAGATAAAGCCACAACATCACTCGCAGCCCGGACTAGACAGAATGGGTTGCCCGGCCGATGCGGCTCCACAGTACTCGCTTCACGCGCCAGAAAAACAGTAAAACCAGTCCGGACGGAAAAAGTGCGCTGCTGCTTGGTTCGGGCACAACGTCCACGCTTGCCGAAACGGGCGAGGAAGCCAGGCTAATGGCGTTTCCCTGGCTATCGAACAACAATATGTTTTGCAAGGACAATGTGGCGAGTCCGTAATCTCCCGCGGTGAAATTGATATAAGCTAAATCGCCCGATCCGCTGACCCCGTTCACCGATGTGAAGAGCGTATCGAACGTGCTGGGCACCCCGTTGTAGTAATCGCCGATGCGACCAACGGCATTCTCCACCGTGCCTGGAAAGAAACCGGAATCACCCGTCGATGCGAAAAAAGAGCCTTCGAAAATCTGGCTGCTGTCAGCCGCCGTGGAAAGCTTACCCGGCGTAAACACAACGTCAAATTGGAACGAGTAAAGGTTGGAAATACCAGCGATATCGATGTCCGCCTGTACCATCTGGCCTGGATGCAGGATCGAAGACAGTGGAACGATGGAGAGGATCGGAGCAGCAGTTGCCGGACAACAGCCCAAAATAACCAGAACAGCGGGTATTGCGAAAATCGTCGAAAATCGCCTGAGTTTCATGGCCTAGAATCCCCTCGGTTGTTTAATTAGTGGCACGCCGATGGCAGATTCCGTGCCATCTGGTTGATGTCCCGAACGTCTACAGTGCAGTCGTTGCTCAGATCGGCGATTGGGTTGAAACCCGGCATCCCGCAGCTCTTGCCGAAGCTGGCTTTGACGATGTTGTAGTCAGCGCAGTTCACTACCCCATCGTGGTTCAAGTCGTACGTCGCAAGTAGGAATGCGCCTCGCCCGTGTGTGAATGCGATCAGGCCGCCGGGCGTGATCCGAAGCGAGAACACAGCGATGTTCGGCATGCCGGTAGGCGGACCCATTTGCACCCAACTCGCCCCGGCATTCGTCGATTTCCAAACGCCAACGTCAGTGCCAACGTACAGGACGTTGGGATTGCCGGGATCGACAGCGATGGCGTTGTGCGGAATATCCACGGGTGTTGAAATGTTCGTCACACTCGGAGTTCCTGTACCCGGCTGCCAGTTTAGGATCTGAAAGACATGTCCCGGAGTCGCGGGGGTAGATTCGTCGAACCCGGAGTAGACAACATAAATAATGTTGGCGTTTGTGGGATCAAAAACCACGTCGGAAATGCCCCGAGTTGGAAGGGTGGCGAAGAGCGCGGCGATATTCACCCAGTTCGCTGCCGATGTCCCGCCGCCGCTGGTAGTCGCCCATAAGGACCCGCTTCGGCTGCCGAACGCATAAGTGTTACAGGTGGAGTCGCTCGGAGCGAAGTTTTGAGCCAGAATGCCGCTGCTGAAGTTGACGCCGGTTCCCGTGCTGTTGTTCGTCCAGCCCGTGAATCCGCTGAAGAAGTTGTTATTACTGAATAGCGCGTTAGTTCCAGTGAGGAAGATATTTTCGTTACTTGAACACTCGCGGATGCGCCCGACAAAAAGCGTTCCTTGCCCTGTCAATCCCAGGTTCGCGGAAAAAGAACTGCTGCCGTTAATTCCGACAAAATTGCTGCTTTGGGAAGAAGCGACGAGGTGGGTGAGGTTGACCGGCGAAATAGCCGATCCGCCGCCATCGCCGCCAAATACGAAACTCCACGCGCTCGCGCCGCCGGAATCGGAGGACCCGTTGTCCTGTGACCCGGCCAGGAACAGGCTGCCATCTTGGGCGAGATCGCCCTCATAAAACTGGGTAAGCTGTAACGTCGAGTTCAGGTCTGACCAGGTGACTCCGCCATCGGCTGTGCTCCAAACGCCGCCATCATTGCCGACGACGAAAAGCGATCCGGCAAACGCGAATGCGTGCTGATCGACGTGAATTCCGATTCCTCCCGTCGCTGTCGTGTGGCTGATTTCCGTCCAGGTGGTTCCGTCATATTTCCAGATCGGAATTCCGCCGGCGTAGATCACGTTGGGGTTTGTTGGATCGACAATAATTTCGTGGTCGTACCAGCACTGGTTGGATGCCGAACGAAATGCGTAGTCCCATCCGCAATAGCCCTTGGCGCCCGTCCCATCATCGGTCGCCCCTGTCGGAATTTGCGTCCATACCGGGGTTGGGTCCCAACCGTTCGAGGTGACCCATAACCCGAGGAGTCCGCCGTCCGTGCCTTGGCCATTGATGGCGTCCTGAATGCTGACATAAATGATGTCGGGATTGGAAGGCGCAATAGCGACCTCAACCCGGCCCACGCCGTTTGCCGCAAACGTGCCAGCGTTCCACGGTCCATCGATCATGGCCCAGGTCTCGCCCGTATCGGTTGAGCGATACACGCCATTCGATGTGGCTCCTCTGATGTTGCCCAAGCCGCCGTATTGGCGGTTGAAGTTGGTCGGATCAGGTTGCACGTTAGTCCCTACCCCAGCCAGTTTCACGGTCCAAGTAACGCCGCCATCGATGGATTTGAGAATGCCTGTCGCAGGGGTATTGAGCGGCCGTCCATCGATGTAGCCCGCGATGCCAAGATTAGTCGCTGCTAACAAAGTGTTCGGATCGCTGGAGCTCACGCGAATGCTCGTGAATGTGGCCTTCGCGAAATTGGTGGAATTGATCACGCTCCAATTCAGGCCGCCGTCTACGGATTTGAGCAGCCCGCTGCCGGCATAGGAATCGGCGGAATTGTTTCCCTCGCCCGTGCCGGCGTAAATGATTTGCGGCGCGCTTGGCGCGAAGGCGATCGCACCGAAAGCGAGAGACGGTTGAGCGTCGGTACGCGCGATCCAACTCGCTCCGGCGTTGCGGGTCTCCCAGACGCCGCCTTGAGCGCCGCCGATCAGCCAATGATTGGAACTTGTGGGGTCAATAGCGAGTGCCGTCACGCGGCCGCTGACAGGCCGGCCATTGATTGGGCCGGAGAGCCTGCCGATCTGCCCCCCGTTAATAGGAGCAGGACCCACGGCGACCCATCGAGTGCCGGGGAGGCCAGCGACATTTCCGTCCAGCATCGGATTGGCAAGGCTGGCGGCCGTAGCCGGAACGTTCATGATCGTGGTCGCTGTGGTTTTGTTCTCCACACGAACGTACTGATCATCGGCCGTCGTTCGCATCACGAAATGATCCCAGAACCGGCGGAACTGGTCGGAATCCGTCCATGATGACGGAAGATCGGGAGGGAATGGCCGGGCAGTCTCTTGAGCGTAGAGTGAGCAAACGGATAAGGCCGCTGCGGTGAGCAGGCCCCCGCGTAACAAGCATGGGCGAATCATCAATTCCCTCCGGGAACCAGTAATGAAATCTTACTAGATCCGGGCACGGTTTATCAGGGGGTACTGGAACGGATTCCCCCTTCCCGATAGACTTACTCGTGATACCGTAAGTTTTATGGCACAGTATGCACACCCTGAAGTCATTGTCGAAACCGATTGGTTGGCCGGCAAATTATCTGATCCTTCAATTCGCATTGCCGAAGTTGATGTCGATACGGCTGCTTACGATCTGGGCCACATTCCGGGAGCGGTTGGATGGGCATGGAACACGCAGCTTTGCGACACGGTTCAGCGGGACATTCTACCGAAAAATCAATTGGAGGCTCTCTTATCCAAGGCGGGGGTGTCTGCGGAAACGACCATTGTTCTTTACGGCGATAACAACAACTGGTTCGCCGCGTGGGCCTTCTGGCAGCTCAAGATTTATGGCCACAAGGACGTGAGAATACTGAACGGCGGCCGCAAAAAATGGCTGGCGGAAGGCAGGGAGCTGACCACTGATTCGCCCTCCTATCCCGCGACGCAATACAAAGCCAAAGAAGCGGATTTATCTTTGCGGGCATTTCTGCCGCAGGTGCAGGAGGCTGCTCGCAAACACTCTGCGTCCCTGGTAGACGTGCGCAGCCCGCAGGAGTTCACCGGCGAGATTCTAGCACCAGCTGGTTTACCGGAAACGTGCCAGCGTGGCGGCCACATTCCCGGTGCACGGAACGTCCCGTGGGGTAAAGCCTGCAATGAAGACGGCACGTTCAAAACGTTCGACGAACTGAAAGCGCTCTATGGTGCGGAGGGCGTGAACGACTCGCATCCCACTATCGCCTACTGCCGTATCGGCGAACGATCGAGCCATACCTGGTTTGTTCTGAAATATCTGTTGGGTTTGCCCAACGTGGTGAATTACGACGGATCGTGGACCGAGTGGGGCAATCTGGTCGGCGCGCCCGTGGAGCGCGGGGCGGCCCAGGCAGTGGGAGCATAGTATTCGCATGGACACCGTCAAAGCGGAACAATTTCACGAACGGCAGATCGACATCGAAGGTTGGCCGGTGAAGCTTACCAGCTATCGCGTAGGCGAGAAGTATGTATGCCAGGCGGACAACGTTTCCCCGGGAGCCTGTTTAGCACGCATCTCAGCCGCTACGCCAGAAGAAGCGGAATCGCAGGCGATCTCAAAAGCCAGGCACCTGTTGAGCAAGACCAAGCGTCACGAAGTGTAGCGGCGGCAATTGGCCAATCATTGGTGAATTTTTTCTTTCCGCTCCAACATTTCAATAAATTGCGTGATCTTCCGAACGCGAGTCTCGGCTTTCTTTACTGTTTGGATTCGCCAAAGGATTGCGTATCGATTTGCTTTATCCAGAGTCTCGAAGAACGCTGAAGCTCTCGGATTCGCATCCAAAGCGGCCTGAAAATCGCTCGGAACCGAAGCCTCGCGGGGAGAATCGTATGCTGTATCCCATCTTCCGGATTGCTTAGCTTGCTCAATTGCAGCCAATCCGGCGAATTTCATTTCTCCCTTCGCAATTAGAGCTACCGCTTTCTCACGGTTGATCTTAGACCATACACTTCTTTTGGAACGGGGCGCAAATCTCTGAAGCCAGACTTCTTCATCCTGAGGTCTTTTCTGTCCGTCAATCCAGCCGTAACATAGCGCGACCTCGACAGCTTCTCCGTACGTGACCGACTGCAATTTCGAACCTTTTTTTGCAATCTGGAGCCATAGCCCTGCGCTCTTGCAATGGTTCCGATCCAGCCAGACTGCCCAGTCCTTCTTTTCCTTGAAGAGCTTCATGAAGGACTGAGTTCTGCGAGCTTCAGTGGGAGCAATCGAACTGAAACGTGCTTACGAAATGGGTGTAGACGGGTTCGAATCGTCCAAGCTGGTCGGCGCGGCACTCGAGCTCAATCCGGTAGAGCACGTCTTTCCGATGCGCAAGGACGATTTCGTCTACCCACTTTGCGCGCTCTAGCGGATCGTAGTAACGGTCCTTAGTGAACAACGCGGAGCTGCCGGCCAGATCCATTCCCCGCTTCTCGAGGACTTCCATCTGCTGTGCGCGCTCAAACCTCTTCAGGCCGTCGAGATGCGTCTGAAGATCGTCGAAGAGCGTAATCGGAGTTGCCATATTTGGACCGCTCGGCAAGTCAGGCAAAACGGCAACGTCAATTTCCCCAATGGGTCGGGAATATTTCTTGACGCCCGTCTCAACGAAAATGCCCGCTCCCTCGAAAGCATCTCCTTTCAACCACCGCGACGGATAACTCACGCAGTATCCCCATTGCTGGTTGTAATAGCGCTTCCAGGAACTGTCCTGCCTGAGTGTGGAACCCGCAGCCCACAGCAGCGGCAAAAGCGATGAAATAGCGAAGCAGCCAACCACTACCTTTCCCCAGTGCCTTGCGCCCATCTCGGACAGACTCTCACATTCCGCGACGTTTTTCCAGAGGTTCGAGGCCGAAAAAGTAATTAGAGGACGCCTTCAGGTTTTTCTTTAAGGTGTCTGGGGAGAACCCGCCGCCTCGCGTCTGACTTTGTGTTTGCAGACTCGGAGGCATTCTAATGGAAGAGCGACGCAAGCAAATAGTAGCCACTTTGGCGCAGATGGACAAGCAGTTCGGTAAGGGGTCGGTGCTGATGCTGGGATCGCGGGCTGCGCTTCCCGTGGAAGTGATCACTACTGGTTCTATCGGTGTGGACAGCGCGTTGGGAGCGGGTGGCTTTCCGCGTGGTCGGGTGGTGGAGATCTTTGGTCCTGAATCGTCGGGCAAGACTACCCTCGCACTGCATGTGATTTCTGAAGCGCAGCGCGCCGGCGGCGTGGCGGCTTTCATCGACGCCGAACACGCTCTCGATCCGACCTACGCGACGCGATTGGGCGTGGACACCGAGAATCTGATCGTTTCCCAACCTGATTACGGCGAGCAGGCATTAGAGATTGCCCAGGCTCTCGTCAGTTCACAGGCGATCGATGTCATTGTCGTCGACTCAGTAGCAGCCCTGACACCAAAAGCCGAAATCGAAGGCGAAATGGGCGACAGCCATATGGGACTGCAGGCGCGCATGATGTCCCAAGCATTGCGCAAACTTACCGCATCGGTCTCTCGGGCGAACACCTGCCTGATTTTCATCAATCAGCTTCGCGAAAAAATTGGCGTCATGTTCGGCAACCCCGAGACCACTACAGGCGGCCGCGCGCTGAAATTCTATTCGTCGGTTCGCGTCGAAGTGCGGCGCGCAACGGCCATCAAGGACGGCGAAACGGTGGTCGGCAATCGAACCAAGATCAAGATCGTGAAAAACAAGATCGCCGCGCCATTCCGAGAGGTGGAAGTGGATATCCTCTACGGAAAGGGCATCTCCCGCGAAAGCGATGTTTTGGATTTGGGCGCGTTGCACGCAATCATCGAGAAGAGCGGATCGTGGTATAGCTATAAAGGCGAGCGGATTGGGCAAGGGCGCGAGAACGCGCGCCAAACACTGACCGACAAGCCCGAAATTCGTCGCGCCATCGAAGCCGAACTGCGTCAGGCGCTGGGGTTAAACGGGGCTGCAGGCCAGAAAATGGCTCCGGAATTTGAGCTCATTACGCAAGGCGAGGGACGCCGCGTATCCGTTGCCTCCTAGGCAAATTTTTTTCCCGCAGGCGGCCGCAACGCACCTGTGTAAAGACAATCTTTCGCTTGACGGCTGGTCTGATTTCCTTATAGAATCCGCATAATCGTCGCCGAAGCTTCGGGCGTAAATAGGCGGAAATAAGGAGAGTTCTCATGATCCCTCGTTGGATCGCGTGCAAGCGCGCCTTGATCTGTTTTGCTTTGCTGCCGGGTCTTTGCGGCATTCTTCTCGCGCAATCCGGGCGCGGCACAATCAGCGGAACGGTTCGCGACACGACCGGGGCTGTCATTCCCGCGGCCAAAGTCACCGTCACGAACGTAGCGACTAATCAGACGTTCGACCTCGTCACCAGCGGAACCGGCGATTACACCGCCGCCGACGTTCCGGTCGGAACGTACAATGTCACGGTCGAAAAACAGGGCTTCCATCAAGCCGAAATCAAGGGCCTTACTGTGGACGCTTCCGCGAACGCCAGGGCCGACGTGAGTCTAGAGATTGGTCAATCGAGGCAGGTGGTTGAGGTGCAGGCGACTGCTTTGCAATTGGATTCCGAGGACTCGCAGACCTCCGTAACTGTCAACCAGACTTTGGTAAACACGCTGCCTTTGGTGGTGGCCGGGGCGGTGCGCAGCCCCTTTGATCTCGCTTCTTTAACTCCTGAAGCCAAGAATACTGGAAGTTCCACGGGCTTTGCGCTGGGCGGCGGTCAGGCCGACAGCTATCAGGCCACTCTCGACGGAGTTTCGGTGAATACATCGCGAGCTCTTCAGAAGGGCTGGGTCAGTTCCAACGCGCCATCGGTTGAAGCCATTACTCAGTTCACTGTCGATACCAACGGATTCAAAGCCGAGTATGGGCATGCCGGTGGCGGCGTGATGATGTTCGTCGCCAAATCGGGCACGAATCAGTTTCACGGCTCCGCGTACGAGTTTCTGCGCAACAACGACTTCGACGCCAATGACTGGTTCAGCAATAAACTTGGGAAGGCGCGCCAGATCTATAAACAGAACGATTTCGGAGCAACCATCGGAGGTCCAGTATGGATTCCTAAAGTTTATCGCGGCCGGAACAAGACCTTTTTCTTCTTCTCTTATGAAGGGTTTCGCAATCGAAATGGCGCGACCAACACCACGGCCACTGTACCGACAGCCGGAAATGTACAACGGGGATTTCAGTAACTGGGTAACCTCGACCGGCAAACAAATCCCGATCTATGATCCAACAACACAGGTAACTAACGGCGCAATCACTACACGAGTTCAATTCCCTGGCAATAAGATTCCAGCGAGCATGTTCAATGCAACTGCAATTCAGGCACTGAAGGTGTTTCAGACAAGCGGCGTGTTGACGCCCAACACCGGCGCGGCGCCCGGAACTGCCGCCTACGTGAATAATAACTACATTATTGCGAATGGAACTCAAGTTCAGCCGGTCAACAAGTGGAGCATTAAAGGCGACCACTTGTTCAATGAAAAGCAGCGGATCTCAGGATACTATGGCTATGATCGCGAAGGTGTAGTGCCCGGTCCAGACGGACCGCCAACACTGCCGGGCTTATATTCGAATTACAACGATCTGCATCAAAATTCTGACGTGCTGCGATTCAGTTGGGACTGGACCTTTAGCCCGACTAAGTTTAATCATTTCTACGCTGGTGGAAACAATTGGCGGCAGGATCACAAGCCTCCTCAGGAATACATTGGCAACTGGCAAAGTAAGTTCTGTCTCGGAAACGTGCCCAATTGTAACGAGAACTTAGTGAACTTGTTCTCCGGAGGCTTGAGCGACACTTATACAACTTGGGGCGGCCAGGCCGATAACGGATCTGAAAACACGGTTTACTCCTATAACGACGACTTCACCTGGATCAAGGGAGCACATACATTCAAATTCGGCGGCCAGTTTCAGATTACCCACTATAACGGCTTGGGGCGGCAGTGTGAGGCGGGCTGCGTGGGCTTCAGCTACACCGAGACAGGTCTTCCTGGTATAACGGACCCAACCCAAGGCGGAAACGCGTTTGCATCCTTTCTCCTAGGCTACGCAGATACAGGTCAGATCGACACGCCGCGTTTTATCGGTCAACAGTTTCCTTATTTCGCCGGCTATTTCCAGGATGATTGGCACGTGAACAGAAAGCTCGTCTTGAATCTCGGTTTGCGATGGGAGACCGACCTGCCGCCGACCGGACTGGATGATCGTTGGAGCGACTTCTCTCCTAATACCCCGAATCCTGGCGCGGGAGGAATTCTGGGCGCCGTGATCTTTGCTGGCACGGGTCCCGGAAGGCAGGGTTCGCGAACGCTCGCCGATTCCTATTTCCGGGCGTTTGGCCCCCACATCGGGTTCGCGTACTCATTGAACGACAAGATGGTCATCCGCGGATCGTACGCGCGATCCTACGGACCGCTGATGGCGGTCAGCGGCTCGACTCACAACATGGGTTTTACGCTGACGCAGACTTTTCCGAATCCGAATAATGGTATTTCTCCCGCATACATCCTAAGTCAAGGTATGCCGGCCTGGACTGCTCCCCCGTTTATCAATCCTTCCGTTTCGAACGGGACCAGCGTTTCCTGGTGGCAAGGCGCTGAAACAACGCATCCGCCTACGACTGACAATTTCAATTTCTCGATCCAGCGACAGTTGAGTTCCAGTATGCTTATGGAGGCGGCCTATAACGGCGTGATCGGGTCGCATCTTCAGGCGCAACTGCTCGATTACAACCAGGACAACCCAGCTCTTCTGACGGCCTTTGGCAATATCACACAAAGCACTGCCGTGTTGAACAGTACCGTTGGAGTGCCCGGTGACTCGCGAACCAATATGGAATTGTCGCGCCTTATCCTGGATTCAAAGGGACAGTCAAGCAAGCCCTTCGTCCCTATCCGCAATACACGCTGATTGACACGTACGCCGGTCAAGGCGACCATAGCGGCCATTCCAGTTACCACTCCGCCATGGTTCGATTCGAAAAACGTTACGGCAGCGGACTGACTTTTCAGGCGTCATACGTCTTTTCGAAACTCATCACCGATGCTGATAGCTATTGGGGTAACGCGATTCCGGTTAATGCCTCGGGCGGAGGAGGTGGAAGCTTTCTCGCCGCGGATCAATACAATCGGAGATTGGAAAAATCGATCGGCCAATTCGATGTCACTCACGACTTCAAAGCCGGCTTCGTTTACGATCTTCCATTTGGAAAGGGTAGACAATTCCTGACTCACGGACCGGCCGCTTGGATTATCGGGAATTGGGGCGTCAATGGCTTGTTGACCTATGCCAGCGGTTTACCGATCGGCCTCACGAGCACGTACACGCTGCCCTTGTACGGGGCAAGCAGTGGCCGTCCGATCCCCTACGTTACTTCATACAACGGGTGGCAACCTAATTGGAACGGCAATTTCGATCCTTCCGTTGACAACTTCTTGGTTGCTTATTGCGGCACTACGCCTGGCTGCACGGGACCTTTCCCGAATCAAGGCGGCGGAACTAACCTCAGTGGTTTTGGCAACGAAACTCGCTACAACCCCAAAGTCCGACAGTTCCCGAACCTCAACGAGAATATGTCTGTCATCCGCAGCTTTCCGATTCGAGAGTCAGTGCGAATGGAGTTCCGCGCTGAAGCATTCAATCTCTTCAACCGCGTTCGCTTCGGTACTGGCAGCACGAGTTTGCAAGACCAGAATTTCGGGCATCTGACGAGCAGCAGCGATCTGCTCAATACGCCCAGGCAATTGCAGCTCGCTTTGAAGCTGTATTTTTGAAACGGGCCGAAGCCGGCCTCCGAGTTATCATCTCCACATATGAAGGCCGTCGTTGCCGATCCAACCGGTGGTCCCGAGAACCTGAAGTACCTCGATCTTCCTAAGCCAGAACCCGGACCAGGAGAGGTTCTGGTCAAACTGGAAGCGATCGGCGTAAATTTCGTGGACGTTTACTTTCGCAACGGCTTATACAAAACGCCTGAATCTCCCGTGAAATTAGGCAATGAAGGAGCGGGCACTGTGGAAGCAGCGGGTAAAGACACAAATGGCGCGCCGGGCAGCGGGTTGCTTACGCCATGTCTCGCGGTTCTTACGCGGAATACGCCGTAGTGCCGCAGTCCATGCTCGTCGAATTGCCGCAGAGCGCCAGTTTCGAGCAGGGCGCTGCCATCATGCTTCAGGGAATGACCGCGCATTATCTGACGCATTCCACATTTCAGCTCAAATCGGGGCAGACCTGCCTCATCCATGCCGCCGCCGGTGGAGTTGGTTTAATTCTCGTGCAGATGGCCAAAATCGCCGGCGCTACCGTGATCGGAACCGTCTCAACCGAAGAAAAAGCCCGCCTGGCGAAGGACCAAGGCGCCGATCACATCATCCGGTACACGGAAACAGACTTTCTCGAGGAAGTGAAACGCATCACAGACAAGAAAGGCGTAGATGTGGTCTACGATTCCGTCGGAAGCACAACGTTCCACAAAAGTCTTGACTGCTTGCGTCCCCGAGGAATGATGGCAAGTTTTGGCCAATCCAGTGGACCCGTGGGCCAGATCGATCCGCTTGTCCTCAGCCAGAAGGGATCGCTCTTCTTGACCAGGCCGACGCTGACCAATTACATCAGTGACCCCGAAGAGCTGAAATGGCGCGCGTCCGATATATTCAATTGGATTGCCGCCGGCCGTCTCCATATCCGTATTCAGCATGTTTACAAGTTGTCCGATGCCGCAAGCGCGCATCGCGATCTGGAAGCGCGAAAGACGGCGGGCAAATTACTACTGAAGCCATAGGTCACATTGCGAGATCGGACTCCATTCGCATCGCGGCGCCAGGGCTTGTCCGCTCAATTGCGTGACACCCGCGCTAAGGGATTCCTGATTACGGCGCCGCCGAACGTCCGGTATCTGAGCGGGTTCACGGGCAGTAACGGCGCTTTGTTGATAACTGATGAACGGGCCCTGCTCTTTACCGATCCCCGATACCAAACGCAAGCGCCGCAGGAGTCCGATTGTGAAGTGAAAATCGCAAAAGGACCGCTCCTCAAAGAAATAGCGATCTGGATCAAGCGCCTGCGTCTCAAATCGATTGCTTTTGAGCGAAACCGGATCAGCTTCGAGGACTATGAGCAGTTGAAAGGACAAGCCGGAAGCGTTCGCCTCAAACCGGTAACCGCCGCAGTCGAAAACCTGCGAATGGTGAAATCTTCGGATGAGATAGCCACGATTAAGGCCTCCGTTCTTCTGAATTCCGCCGCGCTCGAACAGGCACTGCGCCGCTTCAAGCCTTTGATGACCGAGGTCGATTTGGCCGCTGAAATCGAATTTCGAATGCGAAGGTTGGGTGCCGATAGCACCGCTTTCGAAACGATTGTCGCCTCCGGCACACGCACTGCTCTGCCTCACGCTCGCGCTACTGATAACGTAGTTAGGCGCGATGAACTATTATTAATAGATATGGGCGCGAGTGTCGCTGGCTATGCCAGTGACATGACCCGCACCTTTGCAGTCGGCAAGCTGGATGCAAAGAGAAGGCGAATGTACCGGGCAGTGCTCGAGAGCCAGCTTGCGGCAGTCGATGCAGTAAAGCCGGGGATTTCTTGCGCTAGGATCGACCAGACCGCGCGCGATGTACTGCGAGGCTTTGGCCTGGATAAGCTGTTCATCCATTCGACCGGACATGGACTCGGCCTTGAAATTCATGAGCGCCCCCGCGTGGGCCGGAAGGAAAGGACGAAGCTGCAGACTGGAATGGTGATTACCATCGAGCCCGGAGTTTACGAGGAAGGTTTCGGTGGCGTACGCATTGAGGACACGGTGGTAGTAACGTCGCGCGGCTGTGACATTCTAACTCCTACGAGAAAAGAATTGGTGGTTTTGTAGTCCGCTCGTTTATCTGCGTGGCCAGAGCCAATGATGACGATCGACGAAATCAGAGAATTGATCCGTGTCGTGCAAGAGACCGGAATCCGCGAGTTGGAGGTGCGGCAAGGCGAAAACTCCGTAAAAATTGTGGGTGCCGTCCCAAAGGGCCAGGAGATGGTAGTCCCAACGGTCCTCCCGGTACCGATCGGCTCCGTAGTTGCCCCGCCTCCCGTAACTGCTGCTCCGCCGCAAGAGTCTCCTCCTAATCCTCAACCGGCCGCGCCGAGAGAAGATGAACACGATGTACTCGTGAAATCGCCGATTGTAGGCACCTACTATGACGCCCCGGCGCCCGCATCCCCTGCCTTCGTCAAGATTGGCGATCATGTGGAACCGAAACAAGTGCTTATGCATTATCGAATCCATGAAACTAATGAATGAAATCGAGGCGGAAATCGCCGGCACGTTAGTTGCGAAATTCGTTGAGAACGGCCGGCCGGTCGAGTACGGCGAATCGCTATTCAGCATCCGGCCCGTGTAAGCTTGGCGCCCATGTTTCGAAAAATTCTTATTGCCAACCGGGGTGAAATCGCGCTGCGCGTGATCTGCGCTTGCAAGGATCTCGGAATCAAGACCGTCGCGGTCTACTCGGAAGCAGATCGTCACAGCCTTCACGTCCGTTTCGCGGATGAAGCCATTTGCATAGGCCCGGCGAAAAGCTCGCGCAGTTACCTGGATTTCACGTCCGTGATGAGCGCGGCGGAGATCACGAACGTGGACGCCATCCATCCCGGATACGGCTTCCTGAGTGAGAATCCGGATTTCGCAGTAGTCTGCGACACCTCGGGTATCAAATTCATCGGTCCTAAACCGGAGGTTATCCGGCAGATGGGATTGAAGCAGCGCGCCCGCGCAATTATGGAGGAGGCTGGAGTACCCATCCTGCCCGGTTCGCGAGGCATCCTGAAGAGTTCCGACGAAGCTCTGGCAGTCGCGTCAGAAATCGGATACCCGGTCATGTTAAAGGCGGCTGCTGGCGGCGGTGGCCGCGGGATGCGTATTGTACGCGCCGATACCGAGCTCGCTGCCCTCTTGGCGCAAGCACAATCCGAAGCCGTGGCCGCGTTCTCTTGTGGCGATGTTTATATGGAGAAGCTGATCGAAGCTCCGCGCCACATCGAATTCCAGGTTTTGGCGGATGAGCACGGCAACGTAGAGATCTTGGGAGAGCGCGAGTGCTCCATTCAGCGCCGCCATCAGAAACTCCTCGAAGAATCTCCCTCGCCTTGCGTCTCGCCTGAGCTTCGCTCCAGGATGTCAGACCGGCTACGGGAGGCAATGAAAGCGATTGGGTATACAAATGCCGGCACGGTCGAATTCCTGATGAATGAATCCGGCGACTTGTATTTCATCGAAGTGAATGCCCGAATTCAGGTGGAACATCCCGTGACCGAATTCGTCACCGGCATCGATCTCGTGAAGGCGCAAATTCGGATCGCTGCGGGTGCGCATCTGGCAGAGATCGTGACTCATCCCGTTTCCCTCAGCGGCCACGCCATCGAGTGCCGGATCAACGCGGAACATCCGGATACGTTCGCGCCATCGCCTGGCCGCATCACTGGGTTAAATCTGCCGGGTAGCATTGGCGTGCGCGTTGACACCGCTGCCTACACCGACAGCGTGATTCCGCCTTATTACGATTCGCTGGTGGCCAAACTGATCACGCACGGAAAAGACCGGACCGAGGCCATTGAACGCATGAAGCGCGCTCTCGATATGTTCGTGATTGAAGGGATCCACACGACCATCCCGCTTCACGAACAGATCTTGTCCGACCAGGAGTTCGTTGCGGGCCGGTTCGACACGACTTTCCTGACCAAACTACACGAGAAGAATGGGGATCTGCTCGAAACTCAGCTTCTTGCGCACGCCGCGAACTCGGCGACCGATTAGTGAGCGCGGCTAGCCCTGTCTGTGGCGTCGCATATACCACCACTTTTTGACATCCGGCCAGAACTCTTTCAGTACTTGCGACGTCGCGTCAGTCCCCAACTGGGTTCCCCAGTTCAGCATGAAATCCGACACATTGCGGCTGTCCGGATAATACGATAAGCCGATACCCGCCGCCATCCCATTGCCGACCACTTCCGCGAAGTTAAAGGAAGTTTTCCCGCTATCGGTATGAGTCACAAAAATCCGGGTCAGCGCATAACCGATACGCTTTTTCTTTGGACCCTCCGACATTCGGAAATACCGTGGATCCTCTCGAAACACGATCGGCATGATGCCCTCTGTCAAATAATTTCCAATGACCTGATCGGCGTAAGAAGTGCCCAGCCTTGAGGCGTAACCCTTCAGGCCTTGTCCAAACTCGGGGTGATTATCCTCGAGTTGATAAAGACCGGCATAGAGGCCCGCAAGAATCGCAAGCGGATAATCGAAGGAATCCTTCGTCGCAATCTTTAGTTTTCTGCGGGCGGAGATCGGAGCGAATTCGGCGCTCATTTCGGCCGTCCGATAGTTCGGAAGCACACCGAAGATTCGCTTGTCTTCTCCTTCAACGGTCTTCCCGGGGGCCGGAACGCCGGGTTGCTTGGCGGGAGGAAGCTCGGGCGTTTGCTGATTGCCGGTCTGCGCAGGCTGAGCCTGGGCTCCCTTATCCGGATTCGCAGTCTGGGTCTGACCGAAACCTGGGGGCGCGGTCGCAACGCTGATGATCAGGAGAAATAAAATTGATAGGGAAGTGTCAATCAGGCGCTGGCTAAAGGCCATGGAAAATCTTATCCTGAAGCATTCCGGGGAACTTACGCGAAGACATGGGACTCCTGGCAACAAATATATGATGTGTGATACTGCTCTTTCGACGTAAATTCCTGACGAACGTTACCGCAATTCACAACTTGTTAGTTTAGAACGGGTTTATAGGATTGAGAGGAATCGGTGCTGCCAGTCAAATCGAGCGAGACCATCGAAGGCCACTTTCCACTTTCATGTAGTATTCCCGTGCGGGTTCGGTCAAAAAGCTGGAACGCCCGTCGCAAGCTTTGAATCCAACCATTGAATCGTTCATGGCTGAACGGAACAGCGAAAGTCGTCAAGGGAATAGCACAGAAGCAAGGTGGCAGGCTGGCGTGCCTCCGGTGCCGGTTCGCTCGTCGCTTTTTAAATACTACATTCACGACACGGCAGGTGTTTTGCGTTTGGAGCTCTTGGGAGAGCTAACGGAGCCGGATGTGCTCGACCTGAACGGATGTTGGCGAACAGCCAAAACGACTCTTGCTGCCCGCACGCTTGTTCTGGACCTGCGGGGACTCAGATCCATTGACGACGCAGGAAAGCAATGGCTTGCCGGAATGGCTGATGAAGGCGCGACGTATCTGCCGGATACATATCTTCGAACCGGCCTTGGCGGTCAATACTTGCGCTCGGATCAGGGCGGAAACTCGACCAGATTGGGACTTTTCGGAAAGCTGCTTTCCATCTTTCGGGGATCGAGCGTCGCCCCCGCCGAGTAATCTACACCAGCACTGTAAAAGCCGATTCCGTCCGAGTGACCGGCCGATAAGCAGTATCGCGTTCGACCGGCTCCCTGCCGGCCTCTCGAACAAGCCTCAGCAGATCCTGCCGGCGTAGATGTTGAGCGGTAGTCGCCCCGGCGTCATGATAAATCTTTTCTTCCACCACTGTGCCGTCGATATCGTTTGCGCCGAAGCGCTGCGCAATCTGGGCTACGCTGGGCGTCATCATGATCCAGTACGCCTTGATATGAGGGATGTTGTCGAGCATCAGGCGCGAAATGGCGATTTGTTTTAGATCGTCGAATCCGGTTGTCTTCGGAAGATGACCTAGCGCCGTGTTGTCGGGGTGAAATGCCAGCGGGATAAACGTCACAAAGCCGTTTGTCTCATCTTGCAGAGCGCGAAGTCGTACTAAATGGTCGGCTCGATCTTCTGAGGTTTCCAGATGGCCGTAAAGCATCGTGCAATTGCTTTTCAGCCCAATCTGATGCGCAATGCGGGCGGTCTCCAGCCACTCCTCTCCATCGATCTTGTGGTCGCAAATAATTCTGCGGACCCGCTCTGAAAAAATCTCCGCCCCTCCACCCGGCATCGAATCAATGCCTGCCTGCTTCAGCCGTTCCAGCGTTTCGCGTATGGAGATCTTCGCGCGCCTGGCCAAATACGCGACTTCCACCATCGTGAACGCCTTCAGATGCACGCCTGGATAACGCTCCTTCAGGCCGCTGATCATCTCGCAGAACCAATCCAGCGTGAGTTCGGGATGCAATCCGCCGACAATGTGGAATTCCGTCACCGCCTCCGCGTAGCCTTTGCCTGCAACTTCCCAAACCTGCTCCAGGGACATGGTGTACGCGTGCGGATCTTTTGCCTTCTTGCCGAAGGCGCACAACCGGCAGCTTGCCACACAGACATCCGTCGGATTGATGTGCCGGTTGACGTTGAAATACGTGATGTCGCCGTGCAAACGCTCACGCACCAAATTAGCCATATAGCCGAGCGACAGGATGTCCGGGCTGCGAAACATCGCGATGCCATCTTCGCAACTCAGACGTTCCCCAGCCTCCACTTTTTCGAGAATGGGATCGAGCCGTCGGTCCTCGATGTTCGGGCGCGTGAGCAGATTAGGAAAAGGCTTCATGACTGTAAATACTTGCGGTGCAGCAAAATGTCCGCCGCCCAAAAAACAAAAAACAGCACGCTGACATAGCCGTTTATTGTGAAAAAAGCGGCGTTCACCCTGGAAAGATCGTGGGGCTTTACCAGACCGTGCTCATAGACTAACAATCCAATCACTGCCAGCCACTCCGAACACGCTCAGCGCGCCCAGGTGAAATGAAAGCCCCAGCGCAATCAGACAGCCGACCATTGCGACATGCAGCGAACGCGCGACAAGCAAGGCGCCGCGCACGCCGAAGCGCCGGGGAACGCTGCACAATCCTTCGGCACAATCGAATTCGAAATCCTGGCAAGCATAAATCACATCGAACCCGGCGGTCCAGAACATCACGGCCGCCGTGAGCCACAAAATCCGTTCATCGAGAGTGCCGCGAATCGCGATCCATGCGGCGCTCGGCGCAATCCCCAGGCAGAAGCCGAGAATCAGATGCGAGAACATCGTGAACCGCTTCGAAAACGAGTAAAAGAAAACGATCGATAGCGCAATCGGAGCTAATAAAAAGCAAACCGTGCCGAGTTGCCGGGCCGCCCACAAGAAAACGAGCGAGGAGACAACCGTAAATCCCCACGCAAATCGAACGGAAAGGAGACCCGCCGGAAGATGACGGTTAGCCGTGCGGCGGTTACGTCCGTCAATCTGCGCATCGAGTATCCGGTTGAACGTCATTGCCGCCGATCTTGCCGCAACCATTGCTACGACAATCCACAAAAGTCGCCACTCTAAGCCGCTGGTCTGGAACCCGCTATCCCGCCATGCAAGCAGCGCCCCCGTAAGAGCAAACGGAAGCGCAAATACCGAATGCTCGAACTTGATCATCTCAAGCGTAAGGCGCAGGCGTGTCCAGAAGCTGACCATGTTTGCGAGGACGCTACCATTTTAGGGGATGCAGTTCCCTTCCCGGCGCTTCACCATATGGACGCTCATCAACTCAATCAACTTCTAGAAGAGCTTCGAGATGGCCGCACTACCGTAGACGCCGCCATGTCCGCTCTGCGTAATCTCCCGTTCGAAGATCTCGGTTTCGCAAAGGTCGATCATCATCGCGCCGTTCGCCACGGCATGCCGGAAGTAGTTCTTGGGCAGGGCAAAAATCCGGATCAAGTGGCCAGCATCGCCGCCGCGCTGCTCGCCAAGTCTCCCAATTTTCTTTTGACGCGAGCGACAGAGGAGATGGGTGCGCGAGTCGCAGAACTTGCGCCCGAAACAGAGTATTTTCCAGCCTCGCGCGTAGTGCGCGTGTGGCGCGATCGCGCGATTCGCGGAAAGGGAAAAATTGTTGTCATCTGTGCCGGTACCAGCGACATTCCCGTTCTGGAAGAAGCGCGCCTGACCGCCGAAGTGATGGGCAATCACGTGGATGCTATTTGCGACGTCGGTGTCGCAGGCATTCACCGCTTGCTCCTTCAGCGGGATCGGCTTACTGAGGCTCGCGTCGCGATCGTTTGCGCCGGAATGGAAGGCGCTTTGCCTAGCGTGGTCGGTGGACTCGTCGGTTGTCCCGTCATCGCGGTTCCCACCAGCGTTGGCTATGGAGCGAGCTTCAACGGTCTGGCCGCGTTATTAGGAATGCTGAACAGTTGCGCCAGCAATGTGACTGTCGTCAATATCGACAATGGCTTCGGGGCCGGTTATGTTGCCAGCCTCATCAATAGGCTGTGATCCCTGTCGTTAATTTGGGCTCGTTAGAAGAAATCGTGGGCGCATTCCGGCTCAGGCAGCTTGCCAAGCAAGTCATATAGGGAGAGTTCGAGCACCCGAAAGGTGCGAAAGCCATAGGATTTTCTCAGGGTGACTTTGGCCTTGTAGTTCAAGCGCTCCACGACCCCGCTGGAAATCATTTTTTGTGCCCGGAAGTAATTGAGGATCAGTTCCCGGTGCTGGCGAAGAGATCGAGCGATCTTCTTCATGGGCTCGATGCGGGAACGCATGGTTTGACGGCGCCACTCGTCGAGAAACTTCCCGGGCCCAGGAGGGCGAGCTGTAATCCCAGAGTTGCTGGAATGCTTCCTTGAGAAGGTAGGCCCGGACGGTTTTCAAATTGTAGCGGAGGAGATCGCGCAGTCGGAAGCGCTGCTCGGCCTTCAGATTCTCTTCCCGCTTGAGCAGGAGCCAGCGCGACTTTTTCAGGAGCGGTGTCCGGCCTTCGCTCGCCATGCGGCGCGATTCTCCGGCGCGGACTTCGTCAAGAGCCTTGTTCATTTTCGCGACGATATGGACCCGGTCGAGAATATGCAGGGCCTCGGAAAATTTTTCACGGATGACCTTCAAGTACGGCTCCCCCATGTCTGAGCAGATGAAGACGATCTTTGATGTGATTTCGTCGCCCATCGTGGTGAAGAATCCCTGAAAGGATTCGATCGTTCTTTCTTTGCCGATCCAAAGCAAACGGGTCACGCTGAGGCCGATCTGATAAACCAGTGTCAGATACTTGTGTGCCCTTTGGAGTACTGGATTTCATCGACGCCGATTGCGTCGATCTGGCCGAGCGTCCGATGTTCCAGGCCCCAGGTGACGACATGTTCGACCGCGTCGAAAACCTTGTCCCAGGATGTGCGAAAGGCCTCGGCCGTCTCTTTCTATGACAGCCGCCGCGCCCAACGGGCTAGGAAGAGCATATAGGCTTTGGTTAGTGTGCGTTTGCCGTCGCCCCAGGGAACTTCTTCGACGCTGACAACGCCGCAGCGGCGACAGTCGACCCGACGCATGGTGTACAGGAGGAAGACGAGAAACCCCCCATAGGGGAATGAACTCAAAACGCCGTTCGCCGAGTTGATCGTAACCGGGCGCCGGCAAATGGCAGCGCGAGCAGATTGCGACCGAACCCGTGCGCGGTCGTACGGCCACTTCGATGCTCTTCTTGTCAGCACTGAAGTGGGCCTGCTGATAGACAAAACCCCGGAAACGATGGCAGCGGTTTAAGATCGTGATCAGTTCCATGGCGCGGACGGAGCGGTATGCGAAACCTCCACCATAAACCCGTCGCGGACGCAGTTCGCCTCTCAGTCTCAACAAGCTGTGGCCTATTTGGGGAGATCACATAGAATCATGAACGAGATCCCTACTAAGACCCGGACCGGCGAACGCACTGAACCTTTTCTGATGCTTGGTCAGAAGAAATCTTCTGATGCTTGGTCAGAAGAAATCGAGGGTGGATTCCGGTTCGGGCAACTTGCCAAGTTTGAGGCGGCCAGAGAGGACGAATCAGCCCCCGAGCCGCTAAGGCGCGTTGGCAAGTCTTTTGGCATTCTCAAGATGCGTGGCTGTGCGTAATTCCGGGGCTCGGCCTCGTATATAGTGTATGGTTGCCGTTGTGACGGCCTTTTCGCGTGTTGCGGAACACGGGTCTCAGTGCATTGCGCGTGCACTGCGGCGAAGAGACTCGGAATTCATTGGCCGAATGGTCTCGCAGTATCACTATCGGCTCCTCCGATATCTGATCTACTGGACATCCAGGCGTGAACAGGCCGAGGACCTCGTTCAGGAAACCTGGTTGCGTGTACTGGAACACGCGGAGCAATATAACGGCCGCCTCCGTTTCGAGCCGTGGTTGTTTTCCATCGCACGAAACCTAGCGATCGATCACCTGCGAAAGCAACAGACGGCGACGCATCGGATGTGCCAGGAGGACGAAGCGGGCGTGGACCTTCCGGCGCCGGATTTCGAATCGCCATTCTTCGCGGCCGCAAGAAGCGAAGATGCCAAACGGATCGCGGCGGCTTTGGGGGCGCTAGAGCCAATCCACAGGGAAGCGCTTCTCCTGCGTTTCCAGGAAGAACTGTCGCTCGCGGAAATTGCCCAAGTCGCAGGCGCTCCCATCACAACCGTTTCGTCGAGGATTCATCGCGGCTTGTCGATGCTGCAAGCCGCTCTGGGAGGAGGCACCGATGCCGCTTGAGAACCATGAAAAAGCCCGCTTTCTGCTTCATCGGTCCCTTGTTGAAGGAATTTCGCTGGAGGACCGGCACTGGCTCGATGCTCACGTCGGACAATGCGCCGAATGTGCCCGGTATGCCGATCTCTCGGCGCGTGCCGTCCGAGCCCTGGATTGGTTCGCGATTGAACTCGACCCGGCAGCAGCGCTTCGGGTTGAGAACGTAGTCCGCAGCCGTGCCGAAGAGATGAGATCGGCCGAGTCGCAGGTAAAAAGCCTGTGTATCGGCACAGGGGTCGCAATATTCCTCACGTTCACGGGATCTGCCGTAACGTGGCACGCTTTGGCGGGGCTGGTCAGTCAATGGAATCTCCCCAGCCGCGTATGGCAGATCGTATTCGCGGCGTTCTGGTTGTTGCCATCCCTTCTACTCGCGCTTCTTCCCCTTTTTCGACGAAGGCTTCTGGGAGAGGATTCCGATAGCAACGGACAAACTGTATGAGCTGGCGCAACGGATTCAGTCTCATTCCAGGTCCGGCCAAAATCGTGGCGGCTTTAGCCTTCGTGTTGTTCTTTTCCGGGATCTTCAAGGCGTATCGGTCGAACAGCCTCGGGACCTTGATGGGCCTGGTGGGCGGTACGCTTGCCGCTGTCTACTTTCTTCTTGCCGGCTATATCTACAGAGACGCAGTGCGGCGCGGTATGCCGCCGATTCCCTGGACGGCGCTCGCGGTGGTCATTCCGAACTGCGGTGGCTTCGTGCTCTACTTCCTGTTGCGAAAGCCGATCCTCCACCCGTGCCCCAGTTGCGGGCGCGGAGTTGCACCAGATGCCGCGTTCTGTCCCCGCTGTGGCCAACCGCAAATGAACATGGGACCGCAACCCTCACGGGAAGAATCTTGAAAAATGAACCGTCGGACCCGGTGCGCGTACATGAGGCGCAGAAAGGCGAATCTCACATGAAACAGACCGCAATGTTGACCACCGCGTCGCTGCTCACCATTCTATTGATGACCATTCACATGGCCGGCGACATCCTGTTCAAAATGGCCCCGGCAGGTCTCATAAATCTGTTGGTCATATTCATTTTCGTCGCCCAGCTATATGGAACTCTGGTGCTCGCCGGAAGGCGGTCGGGATACATCATCATCTTTCTCGGGTCGGTCCTCGGGCTGGTCGTGCCTTTTGTCCACATGAGAGCGAGGCGGGGTCTTATCGGCGGCGACATCGGCAACTCAGGCCAAGCTTTGCTTTTCGTGTGGACACTGCTCGCGTTGGGCGTCACCGCGACGTTCTCCATCATCCTATCGGCGCGCGCATTGTTGAGCTTGCCCTGGCGCCGGAGCCGCCGCGCGTCAACTGCCGCATAACGCCCGTGGCTGACAGTTGCCGGGATCGGCCCTGTCTGACGGAGCCTTTATAAGAGGGAGCAACTGGTTCGAAAAGGCAACTGGGTACGAACAGCGAAGGGCTGAAGCCCGAAGCCCGCACAGGTTCGCGGCCTGAGCGAACCGGGCTTCCGCCGCAATTGGAGCGTATCAGTGACCCACAGATTCCTCCGAGGAGGCTTAATTTGAGACCGGCGCCAATTGCCATTGCTGGTTCCATCCACCCAGATATTGCCATTGCTGGATGACCGTGCCGTTCGATGTCGAAGCCGCTGTGACATCAAGGACCTTCCCCGAAAGTGCGTTCACAATCGCGTAATAGCCTCCTGGGACTGGCACAAGAACCCACTGCTGATTTGCCCCGCCCAGGTAGTCCCATTGCTGAATTTGTGTACCATTCGAGGTGGAACTGCCCGTCACATCCAAGACCTTGCCGCTGAGGTTGTTCATGATCGCACAGTATGCCTCCTCGAGACAGCTTCCGCCTCCAGCCGGCACAAGCTGCCACTGCTGTTGTTGAAAGCCGTTCGAAGACCACTGTTGGATCAGAGTGCCATCCGAAGTTGCCCCGTTCGTCACATCCAGAACAGCGCCACTCCCGCGGTTCACAATGTTGTAGTACATCACAGGCGTAAACTGCCACTGCTGGTTCCTTCCGCCCTCGTAACTCCATTGTTGGATCAAGGAGCCAGGCGAAGTCGAGAAGTTCGTGTCGTCCAGTACCAAGCCGCTTAACCGGTTGACGATTTTGTAATGAACCGTATCGACGGGAGCGATCTGCCATTGCTGGTTTGCGCCACCGAGATAGTCCCATTGTTGAATCGGCGTTCCACCCGAGAGCGATTCTCCCGTCACGTCCAACACTTTCCCGGTCATCCGGTTCAGAATGGCGTAATAGCCATTGCCCACGGGCATCAATTGCCACTGCTGCTGCCGGTTGCCATTCCAAGGCCACTGCTGAATCTGCGTTCCATCAGACGCGGACCCGCCAGTCACATCGAGCACTTCGCCGCTCAAACTATTCGTAATGTTGTACGATGTCACGGGTACCAGCACCCACATCTGCTGTGCATCCGCAACATAATCCCATTGCTGAATGTGTATTCCGTTTGCGTTGGCCCCGCCTGTCACATCCAGCGCTTTCCCGGTCAACCGGTTCATAATTTTGTAATGAACATCGTCGACCGGCACAAGCTGCCACTGCTGGTTGCTGTTGCCGAGATAATCCCATTGCTGAATCAGCGTTCCACCGTTTGTAGACCCGCCAGTCACATCCAGCACTTTTCCGGTCATGACGTTTTGGATCGCGTGGTAGCCGTCTAAGGCCGGCAGCAGTTGCCATCGTTGCTCTTCGAGGCCATTCAATGCGTTCTGCTCGATCAGCCCTCCATCTGAGGTGGAACCATTTGCAAGATCCAGCACTTTCCCGGTCAAGCTGTTCGCAACTTCGAAAAAGCCGGTAACGACACCGGTTCCGCTCAGCGCGATAATCTGCTGAGCTCCGCCGCCATTCATTGAAATTGAAATTGAGGCAGATCTGTTCCCGATGAGCTGCGGCGTGAAGATCACGTTCACGGCACAACTGGCTGCTGACGCAAGAGTTGCTCCACAATTGTTCACCTGAACAAAGTCTCCGGCGTTGATTCCCGTTATCGTGATCAAGGAATTGTTCAAAGCGGCCGCGGTCGAGTTCGTAATCGTAATCGTCTGCGCGGCGCTTCGGGTCACGATCTTTCGGCTCCCAAAGCTCAACGTGCTCGGCGAGATAACCGCAGTCGATGCCGCGACTCCGGTTCCTGTCAGCGTGAACGCGCCATAAATGTTGCTATAGGAAAATTCAAGATATCCCGTCCGGATTCCCGAAAATTTCGGCGAGAAGGTGACAGACACCCTGCAGGTCTGGCCCGCTATCAGTGCCGATCCGCAGTTATCAGTGATGGAAAAATCGGGGGTGTATCCGGAGAAATGGGGCGTGGCAAAGAAGAAAGTGCCTGTCCCTGCGTTTTTTATCGTAACTTGCTGCGGTGCACTTGAGAAGCCCAGGTACACGCTTCCGAAGACCAGCGCGTTCGGCGATATAGACAATGCTGGTGTTCCGCCGCTGTCTGAAGCAGGCCAACTGTCGACGAGATTCCCAACGTTCAACGATCCCAGACCCGTTGCGAGATCATATCCGCTCCCGGCCTGATAGGACCCGCTATTTGTTCCATATCCAGCTTCTCCAGGCACAACGTTATTTCCGGCAGTGATGTCGTTAAAGATGCAGTTTGACGCTGGCAAAGCCGAGGTGTTCGAGGCATTGCACGCGCTCAGGTCCTCCGCAGCGGCAAGCTGATAAAGAACGCTGGCCGCCTGTCCCTGTCTGTCATGCGTCTTTTCAACGACGAGAGCCATGACTCCCGCAAACGCCGGTGTTGCCGCCGACGTACCATTCACTCCATAAAAACGGGCTCCTCCGAGAATGCCTGGCGTGCAAGAGCCAGCCAAGCAGATCAGGTAAGGATCGTGTTCAGCCGCAGTGAAAGAAATATCCGGCACATCGCGCGCTCCGTCATTCGGAATACCCGCCACTCCGGTTTGCCAGGCTGGCTTGGGAAATAACGCGCTCGCCCCACCGCCAACTGCCCAGAGCCCCGGTGAATATCCGGTCGGGCAGGGATTCACGCCTCCGGAAGTGCAGCTCTCATTCCATACATTCTCGGGAATGTAAGAGATCGCGGATTCGCCGTACCCTGCATTTGCTGAATTCCAATATTGTGCATTGTTGCCGTTTTCGTTGAATTGTGTTCCTCCGACTGCGATCGTGTATGGAGTGGAAGCAAGCACATTGACGGACAACGGTCCCGTCGCACTCGGCTCAGACTGGTAGTCGCATCCTTCCGCGCCGGAATCTCCGGAAGCCACCGCATAAGTGATTCCCTGGGCAGCCGCCTGTTGCGCCAAAGATAAATGCAGGCTGATACTACTCTGCGTTTCCCCGGTTTCACAACTGCTAAAGCTCTCCGTCATTACGTCGCCGAGATTGTTGTCGATGATATACTCTTCCGAAAAATCAACACCGTCGGTTGTGTTTGTACTCTGTGAAACAACGAGTTTGATATTTGCCCATGGAGCTATTGCCCAGGACCACGAGACGTCCAATACTGCCTCAGCTTCCTCTCCGCCGCCCAGATCTCCATGATCCGAACCATTCACTAAGACCGTCGGCGTCGAAAAGTAGAGGTCGAAGTAGTTCCCAAAGCTCTTCACATCGGAGAAATTGATATTACTTCGCCCTACGACCGCAATCGTGCTCCCGTAGCCGTAAATTCCTGCTCTGTAAACGGCGCCGAGGTTATAGATCTTTGCAAAATCTGCGGGACTTATCGCATGAAGACCGGTTGATGACGTGAACTCCGGTCGCAGCCCAGACCGATCAGTCGCTTCGAAATGCTCGCCTGATGAAAGAAGCTGTGACTTCTTCGTGAAATTATGCAGCGTTGCCATACCCGCTACTACGGGAGCGAGCGCTGCGGGAATCTCCGGATCACTCGCATTCGCCCAATGCAGTTCACCATTCACTAAGTACTTGTGAATCTCCGTATGAAACGCATTTTGCACCTGACCGGCCGTGCCCGAAAATTCAATGACGCTTTTTCCGTTCGAGACGCGGTTCACTTTGAATCCGTTTGACTGAAGCCATGCGCTCACAATCTGAATATCCTCGTCTGCGGCGCCAAATTGTTGTCCAAACTGTGCCGGTGTCAGCCATTTGTGGTAGTGCGCTGAGGACCGATCCTGCTGTTGTGCGAGTAACGTTGCAAGCGCCGCTTCCTGGTCAGGGCTGCGCGCTAGAACCAGCAGCATGCGCTCCATGGGCAGATCGGCAGCGGCTATGCCTTGGTCGAATTCGGGCCGTGCCAAGGGATGCGTGTTCCCTGCTAAAGTCCTCCGCTGTCCTTCATTCACTACTGCTGTCAATCTAGGCCGAACAGCCGCCGGTGTCTGGGCTGTGACTGACAAACTGAGTAAATTTATAAGTGTTGCTAAGAAGAGAACAGAAACAATTCTGGCGAATTTCCGCATATCTCGGTTAAGTTGCTTGTGAAGTCGTGGCGCGACTGTAAGTTTCTTCCCGCCGCACGATCACGCCACTGTATCACGGCAAAGCGCCGAAATACGCATACTTCAATTCGCGAAGGTACTAACCACGAATGCGTTGTTAGGCCGTACTTTCAGTACTTTACGATAATGATGGGTTTCAGACGCTGCTACGGAGCAAAGTAACCTGAAATATCCAAAATCAATTGAGTTGGATTCGATGCGAATGCATCGATCGAGCCATTCACGGTGGGCACAATAGCCATATTTGAAGTGATTGCTCCATCTGCTGCGTTTAGAGTCGAGACATATGGCTGAGGCTGACTGTCTGGCCAGAGCGTCAGATAAGTCAAGGAACCGGGCGGAACCGCCGTCGAGTTCAAAACGTAGGCTTGTGCCGCCGGCAACTCGGCACCGCAATTTCCGCCGGCCACGTTGGCGGCGAGGGTCCCGATAAACTGTCCCGAGGAGAATCGCGTGTCAAGAGCGCGGCACGGATTTACTGGATAAAACGAGAGGCCTCCGTTTGCAGGCGCGCCGAAGTAGCCGTTTATGTCAATGACAAGGTCGCTCGCATCGGTTACATATATCGAGATGCTTCCGTTGGTTCCCGCCGGAACAATTGCAGCATTCGCGGTTATTGTGCCGGTCGAGGCATTCAGTGTCGAGACATACGGCTGGGTTTGACCAGTCGCCCAAGCGGTCAAATAACCCAATGGATTATGAGGAATTGCCGTAATATTCAACGAATACGCCTGCGCAACACCTGGAATGTTGCAGCCACTCAAAGGTATTGGGAACGAGCGACTCTCGCCGGCGTTTAGCGATGGTCCACCAAACGGAAGCGTCCCCTGACGGGTGTCCGCAATGCGGCAAGCACCGGTCGGATAGAAGCTCAGAGCGGATGATGCTCCGGGGACGAAATATCCATTGACGTCCAGGATCACCTGAGTCGTATCTGTGACAAAGACACTTACCGCACCGTTCGCACCGGACCGCACGATGGCAGCATTGGCTTTCGTTCGGCCATCGGAGTTCAATGTGGAAGCGAGCGGCTGCGATTGACCGGAAGGCCAAAGCGTCAGGTATCCAAGTTCTCCTTCCGGCACGGCAGTGACATTCAGCGAATAAGCGGCCGCGTTTGGCGGGATGCCGCAGGCGCTATTTGCAATTGGGAAATCGCGTGAAGTACCGCCCGCCATTTCCGGCCCACCGAACAGCCCGTTTGGAGTGCGTGTATCTGCGACGCGGCATGGCTGAATCGGAACAAACGTCAGCGGTTCCGGCGGATTGGCCGTACCGTTGAACGCGTTTACAAGAGCGGTCGCATTTACCGACCCGAGGCCCGTCGCCAGATCGTATCCAAGCCCGGCCTGATACAACCCGCTACTCGAGTTGTAGCCGGATTCACCGGGGACTGCATTATTCCCCACCGTCACATCGTTAAAAATGCAGCCGCTGAGCACTTGCGGTGGCGGTACGGCCGGATTGGAGCCGTTGCACTGGCTGAAGTTTTCTCCCGCGGCCGCCGCATACAGCGCAACGTCCGCTTGGCCCTGACGCGAGCCCGTCTTTTGAACCACCAGCGCCATAATACCGGCAAACGATGGTGTGGACGCCGATGTTCCGCCGAAACCGCTGAACGAGATTTGGCCCTGGCCATTCGGCGTGCAGGAGCCGTCTAGACAAACCAGGTAAGGATCATGTCCTGCCGCGCTCAACGATACATCGGGAACATCCCGCGCGCCATCGTTCGGTATTCCCGGCACGCCGCTCTGCCACGCCGGCTTCGAAAAAAGTGCGCTCGCTCCGCCGCCTCCCGCCCAAAGCCCGGGCGTATTTCCGTTTGTGCAGGGATTCGCGCCTCGTGCGGAAGTGCAGCTCTCGTTCCATACATCTTCAGGTATGTACCCGGCCGCCGATTCAAGCACTGAGTTGTTGCTGCCGCTCCAGTAAACAGAGCTACCGTTCTCATTGAACTCCGTTCCACCAACGGCGATCACATAGGGATTAGACGCAAGGATATTCACCGAGAGGCCGTCGCGAGCCGTTGTTTCCGTCGGAGCGTCACACCCCTCTGCTCCCGAATCGCCCGCCGATACAAGGTACGTGATACCCTCCGCCGCAGCCTGCTGCGCCAAGGTCGAGTAATAATTTGCCTCGCCCGCCGTGTAATTCGCTTCGCAATCGCCAAAGCTTTCCGTCATCACGTCGCCCACATTGTTATCGATGATGTATAACTCGGAAAGATCGACTCCGTCGCTTGTGTTGGTTGTCATGGAGACCACGAGCTTTACGGTCGCGCCAGGAGCCGTTGCCCCGGCCCAGGATGAATCCAAAACCGCTTCCGCCTCCTCGTCTCCGCCCAGATCTCCGGGATCTGTGCCATTCACGATCACTTGCGGAGGATTGTTGGATAGACCAAATACGCTTCGAAAACTGACGAGGTCCTGGATGTGGATGTTTGTTCTGGCAACCACGGCGATGGTCACTCCGGCTCCAGTAATTCCTGCCTGATACATCGGATTAATGTTGTAGATAACCGCGTAGTCCGCGGGCGATAACGCATGAAGACCACTCGAAGAGTTAAACTCTGGCCGCGTCCCAGACTGATAATCCGCAGCGAACGTTTGACCCGACCGGACCAATTCCTTGCGTTTGCCAAAGTTGTGCAGTGTTGTTATGCCTGCGATAACGGGCGCGAGTGCGGTAGGGATCTGTGGATTGCTCGCATTCGCCCAGTGCTCCACTCCATTCACGACGTATTTGTGAATCTCGGTGTGAAACGCTTGCGCTACCTGGTTCGCCGTGCCGGAAAAATCGATGACACTCTTCCCCTGCGAGACGCGATTCACCTGGAAACCCTGCCACTGCAACCACGACGTCACCGTTTGAATGTCCGCGTCCGCAGTGCCAAACTGCTCTCCGAATTGCTGTGGTGTCAACCATTGGTGATACCGCGGCGATGAAGGGTTCTGCTGCTCCGCGAGCAAGGCTTCCAGTGCCGTTTCCTGCTCGGCGCTCCGTGTCAGAACCAGCAGCATTCGCTCCATGGGCAGATCGGCGGGCGCAATGCCATGATCAAATTCGGGGCGCGCCAAAGGATGCGTATTTCCTGCCAGCACTTCCCGCCGGGACTCGTCCAGAGCCTGTGTAATACGAAGTTGAGGGGCTGCAATGGTCTGCGCAGTAAGCTGAGAAGCAGTCACAGCGGCCAAAGTACCCAAACCGAAAAGAAAAGCTGAACTGCAAAATTTCCGCATACATCCTAAGTCGTTTCGTGCCGCAGGGCACCGGCGTGAACCTCTTTCTTGCCCAAGACGTATCTCGTGTTTCGAGGTTACCTGGAGCGAATCTTAAGATTTGCGAAGGCCCTGCCGCTCTCAATTCCACCCAGTTCACTCGCCGTGAGGGGATTCGGCTTCGCTCGTCGCTAGACAGTTTAGAGTGGCAGGCGCCACTGCTTCAAAAACTAGTCAATTTTACAGCAGAGAGTGAGATCGAAAAATGAGAAGAATGTTTCTGAAGATTCCAATGCCCGCTCCCGTGATTGCCGCAGCTTTCATGCTGATGGCAACGGCTCTTCGGGCGGACACCAACTATAGTTTTCAAACGCTGAATAACAATGCTGACCCAGCGTTCAATCAATTACTCAGCATCAATAACGCGGGGACCATAGCAGGCTATTTTGGCGATGGAAACCAGGTGGCAAATCACGGTTACACGCTGGCCCCGCCGTACTCGCAAGGCTCGTACACAAACGAGAATTTTCCTGGATCGTTTCAGACCCAAGTAACCGGCATTAACAACGCGAGCGCTCCCCTTACCGTCGGATTCTGGGCGGATACGGCAGGCGACAACTTCGGATGGGTGAAACAGGGAGCCAACTTTATACAAGTGGTTGATCCCAACACGCCCGCCGCGGCTGCTGGTGTAACTCCATTCAACCAGCTCCTTGGAGTCAATGACAAGAATCTTGCGGCCGGCTTCTATCTGGACGCAAATGGCAATTCTCACGGCTATCTTTACAGCATTGCGAACGGAAGCTTCACCGCTGTGGACGTGAGTACCGGCATGAGCTCGGTGGCGACCGGAGTGAACAACAGCGGCCTGATTTCAGGTTTCTTCACGGACGCCAATGGCACACACGGATTCATAGACAATGCTGGAAAGGTGGTCACCTATGACGATCCGAATGGAAGAAACACCATGTTTCTGGGCCTGAATAATAATGGGCAGGTGGTGGGCACCTACGTCGATGCCAATGGAATGACGAACGGGCTCGTCTATAACCTGGCCGCTAATACCTGGCAGACAGTTGACGATCCGTTGCAATCGGCAAATGCCGCGTTCGACGTCACGGGCACAACCGTTAACGGGATCAATGACGCGGGCCAGCTGGTCGGGTTTTATTCCGACGGAACCAATGTGAATGGCTTCCTGGCAACGGCCGCGCCGGAGCCCGCATCGATCGGTCTATTCGGAGCGGCATTCGTGATGTTCGGCTTAGGCTGGAGAAAAAGACGAAACCGAAGTTAGCACGACCACTCGGAAGGTGGGGACGATCGCGAGATGGAAATTCGTTGTCGATCCCCACTTTCCAGTTCATCCCTCTTGACACGCTCACCCTAAATCCCGCATCATCTATCTAGCTATTGAGAATGGCAACAGCACATCTGCGTGCTCACCAGATGTGAGTCGGCCCATGAGTTGCAAGCAACCTTTCTCATGCGTCCGCGCAACAGAGGAGGCACCACTTCGTGAACCTTGTTTTCTCAACCGGTTTTCTTGTTCCGCAGATGTATGGCGGATCGGATTATTTTCATGGCGCACCGGCGAGATATCCGAATGCGCTCTTTCCCACAGTTCCGATCATTGGCCAAATTTCAGATCGGGCAAAAGCGCTCGCCGCCCAGATAGTACGAAAGTTTCCCGCGGGCCCCTTGCATATCATTGCTCACAGTATGGGCGGGCTGGATTCGCGATTCTTAATCTCGCAAGATGTCCAGGGCTTGGCCTCGTCGGGACGAATTGCCTCGCTTTCCACCATCTCGACCCCGCATCTTGGTAGCGCCGTGGCCGATTTCATAAACGCGCCGCCGGATGTGTTGAACCTTCCGGCTCGCGTACTGTACGAAACGATTACCTCAACTGTGGAGGCAATGGGCATGCCGACAGGCGCGCTGGCGAATCTCACCACAACCTATTGCGCCACGTTTAACGCTCAAAACCCGGATCGGGCCGGCGTTCGCTACTTCGCGTATGCGGGCATTGGGCTTATACAATTTTTTCCTGAAACCAACCCACACGTATCTTCAATATGTCGGCCGGACGCCGGATGAGGTGCAGAGTGACGGCATGGTGACGCTGGCCTCGGCGAGACACAACGGCCTCACGGAACCACCTTGGGCCGCCGACCACATTTCGGAAGTCGGCTGGCAAATTGATCGCCCGGGGTTCAAGTCCGATTTCGACAGCTTGGCTGCAATCGATCGCATCGTACAGCGGTTGAATGCATTGTGACGATGGACTGCTGGCGCAAAAACTTGAGAGGAGAGAAAGGATTTGACAACGAAAGCCAGTAAGTTACTGCTTGCCGCCGCTCTGCTCGGTCCGGGTTTGGGGGTGATACTCGTTAGCTGCAACAAACACGAAAGCGGCGGTTCCGGGCAGGCGCAGGATGAAGCCCGCCGCGCGAATCGTACAGCCGGTTCCATGCCTGCCGCGGATGAAGACTACTTTCATGACATGGACGGCGCGGTTGCGCTGAATGCCGACGAGGTAAAGGGCCGCAATAACTGGATTATTTGGACCGGAGGAAATGATCGGTTCTGGGACCGGATCTCGACCGTCAGTTACGGCAACCTCGACTTGCTGAAAACCGTTTCATCGTACCCCAAGCTGAAATACAGCCGTGACACGCGTTGGAATTATCTCGGCCTGGTGAACGAACCTTGTTTCGATAAGCCTACGGGGCCGGACCCGAACCGCTTTGGCTTGTGGCTGGACAAGCGTCGCTCGGATTGCGGTTCCGATCCTTTCGAGAACGAGAGCTAAGTACCCCGGCATCAAAATCGGAGCACGCGGCAAAAACATTCCGGCCGGTTCGTACTATGGGTACGCATCCGGTATCGTCGGATTGCGCCTTTTCCCCAATCCCGACTTCGACGAAGCAGCGGCAAAGAAATGGGACCCTAAACGTTACTATGAAGATCCCACTTACTATCTCTCAAAGGATCTCATACGCCCTTATCGCGTTGGTATGTCCTGCGGTTTCTGCCATGTTGGCCCGAATCCCGTAAAGCCGCCGCAAGATCCGGAGAATCCGAAGTGGGAAAACCTCAGCTCCAATGTGGGCGCACAATACTTTTGGATTGATCGCATATTTGCCTGGGACGCGGACGCGAGCAGTTTTGCCTTCCAGTTATTCCACACGTCTCGGCCAGGCTCCATTGATACTTCACTGGTCGCTCCCGATAACATCAACAACCCCCGAACGATGAACGCGGTTTACTATCTGGGTCCGCGTCTGGAGGAAGCCAAGCGTTGGGGAAAGGAAACGCTGGCGGGCGGCGGATTGAACAATAAGCAATTGAACGATTACGTCAAGTCAGGTCCGCTAACAGCTTTCTTCCAGGCTCCTAACACGGTTTGGACGCCTCGCGTCCTAAAAGATGGCGCTGATTCGGTGGGCGCGTTGGGCGCGCTAAATCGCGTGTTTCTGAACATCGGCCTGTTCAGCGAAGAATGGATGTTGCACTTCAACCCGCTCATTGGAGGCAAGCGCCAAACGCCCATCGAAATCGCGGTCGCGCGGAAGAATTCCGCTTATTGGGAAGCAACCGAAGCGCAAACGGCCGACTTGGCCCTCTTCTTTCTTAAAACGACGGATCCGCACCGTCTTAAGGACGCTCCTGGCGGAGAGGCTCATCTGAGCAAGAACGCAGGCCAACTACAACGAGGAAAGATCGTATTTGCCGAGTACTGCGCCCGATGTCATTCGAGCAAGGCGCCGACACCCGCTGTAGGACTTGATCCGGGCGGCTGCGCGGGCCCTAATTATCTGGATTGCTGGAACAAATATTGGCAATGGACGAAAACGGACGACTACAAATCGAAGATGCGACAGATTGTGCTCGCCGAGCGATTTTCTCGATAATAACTATCTTTCAACGGATGTTCGCGTTCCTGTAACTCTGTTGCAGACCAATGCGTGCAGCCCGCTAGCAAGCAATGCGATTGCGGGCCACGTATGGGATAACTTCTCTTCACAGACTTACAAGGATCTGCCATCGGTAGGAACAATCACTGTCCAAAATCCATTTACGGGCGAAGACGCGACAGTTTCACGATGCCGGGCGGCGGCCGTGGTTACACGCGCCCACCCTCGCTTATCAGCGTCTGGTCTACCGCGCCGCTATTTCTGAATAATACGCTCGGCAAATTTAATCCCAGCCCATCAGTCGACGCGCGCCTCGAATCCTTCCAGGATTCGATCGAAAAACTTTTGTGGCCCGAAAAGCGAGATAAGGACAGCATGCTGCCCGATAAACTAGCCGGGGTTGTGGATCGCACGACGCAGACGAGCTATCTGAGGTTGCCGAAGGGATACCTGCCGGACTTCCTGCAGCAGTTGGTGGAACCGGGCGACCGGTTTTTCCCCTGGCTTCTGGATCAAAGCGGCGTGCAAATCGGGCCCATCCCGGCTGGTACGCCGGTAAACCTGCTGGCGAATCTTCAACTGGTTCCCGAGAGCACCGACGCCGCACAGAACCTGGAACACGACAAGAAACTTCTGGAACTTTTGTTGAAGATCAAGCACGATCTGAAGAGCTTGCCCCAAGGCGCGAGCGACGAGCAGGCCCGGCAAGCCTTTGCGAACCTCGTGCAGCCGCTTTTGGACATGAGCACATGTCCCGACTTCGTCGTCAATCGCGGGCACTACTTCGGAACCAGTTACTTCAAGGAAGAAACTCCGCTCAGCGATAACGATAAGCGCGCTCTGATCGAGTTCGTGAAAACGTTCTGAGGAGGAAGCAATGTTGAACGGCGGAGATTTCGATTACATTATCGTGGGTTCGGGCGCGGGCGGCGGGCCGCTCGCCGCCAACCTGGCCAAGTCCGGCTTCAAGGTTCTGCTGTTGGAGGCCGGTGGAGATTCGTGCTCGGAATGCGATGCCGGCCGTCTGATGTATGAGGTGCCCATTTTTCACGGGCTCTCAACCGAATACGGCGATTGCGCCTGGAATTACTTCGTTCGCCACTATTCCGATACGGCACAGCAGCAGCGCGACTCGAAGTTCATTCCTGAGAAAGACGGCGTGTGGTATCCCCGCGCAGGCACTCTGGGCGGTTGCACAGCTCATAACGCCATGATCACGGTCGTCCCGCAGGACAGCGACTGGAACTACATAGCGCAAATCACGGGCGATACGAGTTGGCACGCCGAAAAGATGCACGGCTATTTCGAGCGGCTTGAGAACTGCACGTATGTGACGCCGCCCGGCTCTTTGGATTACGATGTCAAAGGCGTTCTTTCGTCCATTGCGGAAATTCTGCAGCGCCGCGAAGATTGGCGCGATTGGTCGCATGGCCACGGCTTCAAAGGCTGGCTGACTACCAGCGAAACAGATCCGCGCCTGGTCTTGAAAGATCCCGGAAATTATCGCTCTGCTCCTGAATGCGGTGAAAGAGGCGCTCCGAGATCGCGTCGGCAGCGCCTTCGCGCGCGTGGAGACGCGACTCGATCCCAACGATTCGCGCAACGCGCCTGGAGAGCCCCGAAGGGCTTGCTTTTACTCCGCTCGCTATCTCGCACGGCAAGCGCAATGGACCTCGCGAGTATTTGCTGAATGTGAAGAAGCAGCATCCGAATAACCTGACGATCGAGTTGGGCGCGCTCACCACTCGCGTGCTATTTGAAGGTACTCGCGCAATCGGCGTAGAGTTCCTGGAAGGCCGTCATCTTTATAAGGCGGATTCGGCTTCGAATGGCTCCGCGGCATCTGCCCGGAAACGGCAGGTGCGGGCCGGCCGTGAGGTGATCCTCTGCGCCGGCGCATTCAACAGCCCGCAGTTGCTGATGCTATCCGGCGTAGGTCCGCGCGACCACTTGGAGCAGTTCGGAATTCCAGTCGTGGTGGATCTCCCAGGCGTGGGCCGGAATCTGCAGGATCGGTATGAGGTTGGCGTCGTCTCACAGTTCTCCCGCCCGTTCAAGCTGCTCGAGAACGCCACCTTTGCTCCGCCTTCCGCCTCCGGGCCAGCCCGATCCGTTTTTCTTGGAATGGGAGAAAGGAAGCGGCGGCATCTATGCTTCCAATGGCGCTCTGATCGGAATCATCAAGCGTTCCAAGCCCACAAAGAAAGACCCGGACCTATACATCTTCGGGCTCGCCGGGCTATTTCAAAGGGTATTTTCCCGGTTATTCAACGGCTTTCGAACGGTTTCACGACCGCTTTACGTGGGCCATCTTGAAAGCTCACACGAACAATACCGCCGGGCGCGTATCGCTGCAATCGGCCGATCCAACCGACACGCCTCGTATCGAATTCCGCTACTTCGATGAAGGCAATGACACCACCGGAGACGATCTCGATGCCGTGGCGGCGGGTGTCGATTTTGTGCGCGACATGAACCGGCGCCTCAGTGCCGCTGGATTGGTGAAAGACGAATTGGTGCCCGGACCTGCATACGATACTCCCGATAAACTGCGTGAGTTTATCCGGAACGAGGCATGGGGCCACCACGCTTCCTGCACAAACAAGATTGGATCGGATGCCGACGACTCGGCTGTTCTGGATAGCCGCTTCCGCGTGCGCGGCGTTCAGAATTTGCGTGTTGTGGATGCCTCTGTATTTCCCAAAATACCCGGCTACTTCATCGTTTCGGCGATTTATATGATCAGTGAGAAGGCGGCCGAGACGATCGCCGAGGATGCGGCGAACCGAACCGCCGTCGTGAGCCGATAAACGGAACTGAAAATGGCCGGGCGCAAGCTAGTTCTCATTCACGGATATAGCGATCAAGGCAAGTCGTTTCAGGCATGGGCCGGTAAGCTGCAGGCCCGAGGGATTGATGCATCGGCTATTAACATTTGCAATTACATTTCTTTAAACAACGAAATTACGATTCCCGATATCGCGGAAGGCCTCGCTCGCGCTGTGGACGATATGGGCTGGACGTTCGATCAGGAATTTGATGCAGTCGTCCACTCAACGGGCATGCTGGTGATCCGCGCCTGGTTATCCAATAACACCAAGCGTCGACAATATCTCAAGCATTTAATCGGACTGGCTCCCGCTACCTGGGGGTCGCCGCTTGCTCATCTGGGCCGAAGCTGGCTGGCCGCGGTGGTTCGCGGCAATAAGCAGTTCGGTCCCGACTTCCTCAATGCCGGCGATCTGGTTCTCGATGCTTTGGAACTTGGCAGCAGCTTTACCTGGGAGCTTGCGCATCGCGACCTGTTATGCGATTCGCCTCTATTTACAACCGGCCCTGAGTCTCCGTACGTCGCCGTCTTTATTGGCAACCAGCCCTATGCCGGCATCCGCGAATTGCTTGATAAACCGGGCATGGATGGGACGGTGCGTTGGTCCGGCTGTGGGCTCAACGCGCGCAAGATTACTGTGGACCTGAGGAAATCCGATGCACCCGAGCAGCGCGTGCAGGTGGTCCCGTGGGCGGAAGGGCGCCTATCGATCCCGATGTTCGCGGTAGATGGGAAAAATCACACGACTTTACTCCAACAGCCGGAAGACGATCTTGCGGATCTCATCGCGGGATTTCCTCGATATTGCGTCCGAGGACGACTTCAACGAATGGACTGAACAGGTCAAGCTATGGAACACGCCGGCTCTCGAAAAAATGAAGCAGGACAAGGAGGGCTTATTCGATGGCTGGCAGCAGTTCGTCATTCACGTGATCGATGAATACGGACAACCAGTGCCGGATTACGTCGTCGATCTTTATAGAACCGATCCGCGGAGCTTGGATGACCAAGGCCTCGCGAATGCCGAGTTGAAAGAATTCGATCTGGACGTCCACGCGTACGCCGCCGATCAAAGCTTCCGGTGCTTTCACGTCCGAGTTCCCCTGAATGCTTCGACCGGTGCTTCCGGCGAGCTATGGATGAGGCTGACGGCCTCCACTGGAACCGAGTTGCTCGCCTATCAGGGCTACACAGCGGACGCGGTGCCGACCGCCGATCGGTCTGTAATCGTCCTCAATATCTCCCATTTGATGGCTGGTGAGGATGCTCTGTTTTGTCCGTTCACCACGACGCTGGTCGAAATTAAGCTGACGCGCGAACCACTACCCCTGCAGGGGCAAACCCGGTTGATGGGCATAACGCCTTACACTCCGCCGCTTGCTGGCTAAGAATCACCGGCCGGACCTCGCCGCCTCTTCCAGCGCAACCTCTGGAATGCTGATGTATAACTTCATTCCTGAAATTTGTGCAAACCACGGCGTGTCCTTAGACCATGGCTTAGCGAAAACGAGTTTGTATCCTGGCACTTTCCGCTCTGCTGTTGTCAGGATAACTGCCTTTTTCGACGCGATTATTTGCTCGATCTCTCGCGGCTCGTCGCGGTAACCATTTTCGGCAAACGGCAGATAAAAGGGCGGCCCCAAATAAAACGGTACAATCTGGGCTCTTTTCAAACTACCAAGAACGGTAAGAAGCGGATCCCATGTGTAGTTAATGACGTAATACGAACGATCAAATCTTGATAATATCCCAGAGACTTCATCATAGAAGTTGTAATACTCATCGCTCAGCCATTTCCCTTGAAACATCTCTATCTTAGCGCCCCTAACGCGCTTTCCAGCGAAGATGTTCCGATTCCAAGGAAGATAGACAGAACTCGTTTCTGTAAAAAGCAGGCTCTTTGACCAAATAGAACAAAGGATAATACTGGCTACGATCAGAGCTGGCTTTATGCCTTTTCTATCCTTCCATTTGGCGGGCTTCCCAAGGGCATAAACAATGAGGCCAACGCCAATTGACGAACCGTTGATTAATCTAAATATCTGATAGATATGGATCGAATTTAGATAGCCACAGAGAGTTACCAAGCTGACCAACACCAGCGTGTTTTCAGTCTTGGACAAGCCTTTCTTAAGCAAGAACACCTTACGAACTAGATAACAAACGGCGACGAGGGCAACGCAAAAAACTACAGAAAAACAAATCGATCTGGAATCACGAATGGGCCACGTATCCGCAAGAACAATGTGATTCAACAGCCGCGGCAAAAAATTTAGAAGGGTGACCCCCCGGTCCCAAGATTCGGCTATAACTCGATTTTGGATGTAAAAGTCATACCAAGCACGCTTGGAGAGCAAAAAACCAAAGAACCAGACTAGCGGAGCGATAAATCCGGCTCCGAATAACATCAGGCGTTTCAATCCCAGCCTTCGATCAGTGCTAACTATGAAAACTTCATAGCATAAGTAGATCACGAAAGGAGATAAGATCGCTACGATAGACGAGTACCGCAAAAGACAAGCCAGCCCGAGGCAGACCCCAGCAATAAAACGGCTCACAACAGGTGTTCTGCCATTGATAAAGGCCAGGAGGGAGAGCAATTCAAGCGTATAGCTAAAGTAGTTGGGCCAAGGATGCACAATATATGGATGCAATAAGAAAATCAATAGAACTGAAAAGAGAGATAAAGACTTAGAGAGGAACGTTAGAAAGACTCGATATGAAAGCCACAGGCTCAACGAATAAAATAGCCCGGTAACTAGGCCGATCGATTTAAGACTGTCCCCTAGCAGATTCAGGGAAATAGCCTGAAGCCAAGTTGTAAGATAGCCATAGGCAATTAGAACCTGTTTATAGGGCACAAGCCCTTTTGTAAGATCAAGGGCAGGGACATACATGAATCCCCAATGATGGCTATCAGAATTGATAGTTGATTCAATCCAGCTTAAAAAGAAGCTCAGAACGCACAAAAAGAAAACGGAAGAGTCAACGATTATGCCACGGTTACGCCGCGCTACATGTGAGATTGAATCAGATGTAGGCTGCTGCCTTAAATCATTGAGCATGCTTGTATTCGGCTCAGAGCATTACTAGAGTATAACGCAGCTAACGTTGTTGCAGTTTTGGATCAGTCTCGACGCATTGACTGAATGCTTTGGGTTGACATCTGACCGGAACAGAGGCATACTTGGGCGAGATGGTTACCCAAGCCGATCCAGATCGGATGAGCCTACTGCAGGGCACGCTAGACCTACTCATTTTGCGTACTTTGCGCCTCGGCCGTCAGCACGGCCAGGGCATTGCGCGTGCGATTCAGGAGCAATCGGAAGACATCCTTCTTGTCGAACACGGAGCCCTGTATCCTGCGCTGCAGCGGCTGGAAACGAAAGGATGGATTGCGGCGGAATGGGGTACCTCGTCAAATAACCGGCGCGCGCGGTTTTACACGCTAACAAAAGAAGGCCGTAAGCAGCTAGTTCAGGAAACAAGCCGGTGGAGAACCATGGCGCTCGCTATTGCGCGAGTACTGGGGCCGGAAGGTCAAGAGGGCTAATCAGGAGCATTCACTATGCAGTGGCGGCGTCGACGGTCGCAAAGAGATTTCGCTTCCGAACTGGAAGCTCACATAGCGCTGGAAGCAGATCGTTTCCGAAGCGAGGGCTTGAGCGAGGAAGAAGCTTGGTCGAGAGCCCGCAGATCGTTCGGTAATGTGCTGCAGTCGCAGGAGCGTTTTCACGACTCGCAACGAGCGTTATGGCTTGATCATCTGAAGCAGGATTTGGTTTACGGCGTCAGGCAGTTGGCCAAGAGCAAAAGCTTCACAACCCTGGCCGTACTCACGCTGGCTCTCGGCATCGGCTCAACCACCGCAATTTTCACGCTCGTAGACGCGACCCTGCTGCGTCCTTTGCCGTATCGCGATGGGAATCGCATCGTTCATATAACGGATGTACGCCTGAGCGGGCGATCAACGGGCGCGCTGGTCGGTGTTCCGCGTTTCTTTGACCTGGAGAAGCGCAGCCAATCATTCGACTCGCTCGGGTTCTACTACTTCGATCACCCTACATTGATCGCGGGCTCCTCTCTCCCGATACCGTTGGCGGCAGCGGGCGTAAACGGGGATTTTTGGCGCACGATCGGAATTGGTCCGATGCTGGGCAGAACATTCAACGAAAGTGACGACCGACCCAATTCGCCCTTGGTCGCGGTTATCAGCTATACGATCTGGCAACGTGTTTTCGGAGGTGATTCGAAGGTTCTTAATCAACAGGCGACTTTGGATGGGAAGGCGGCGACTATCATCGGTGTGCTGCCGCCCGGTTTGGCGTACCCGAGTAAGATCGAGATCTGGATACCAGCCTTCTTCGATCCGGCTCGATGGACCACTTAATCGCGGTGAAGGCACGCGCTTCATCAATGTGCTCGGCCGGCTGAAGCCGAATGTGTCTTTCTCCGCAGCGCACAGCGAGCTCAACTTGATCAGTGAGCGCTTACGACGAGAATATCCAAACACCGACAGCAACTGGCAGTTCGGGATCGAAACTCTGCGCGACTATTTATATGGAAACGTGCGCGACCCAATGCTCGTATTGATGGCCGCCTCAGGCGTTCTGCTACTGATTGCGTGTATCAATGTGGCGAATCTGCTTCTCTCACGCGGGACGACCCGAGCACAGGAAATTTCGGTGCGGCGGGCGCTGGGCGGCTCGCAACGGCCGCATTTTGGCTCAGTTTTTGACAGAGAACACGGTTCTAGCGCTGTTAGGCGGCAGGCATTGGCCTATTGAGCACCTATGCGCTGCCTTAGCTGGTTTGGAACACACTTGCCGGGAAGACTCGGCGCGAGTGGAATCAACGTGAATTGGCCCGTAGTATGGTTCGCCGCCGGTATTTCGATGTTGACCGGCGTGGTTTTCGGATGTGTTCCGGCGATACAGTCGCGCCGTCTGGACTTGAACACAACGCTCAAGCAGGGCGATGTCCGTGTGGGCCGCACAGGCGGCGGCAGGCTGCGCACCGCTTTAATCAGCATCCAGGTGGCGCTCTCGCTGGTCCTGCTGGTAGGCGCTTCGCTGTTGGCGGAGTCGCTTTGGAACCTTCTCAAATCGCCGCTCGGTTTTCAGCCCGATCAAGTCCTGACGTTCGTGATAAAGCTGCCCTGGAATGGCAAGCCAGTCACTATTCAGGCGTTCTACGACGAACTGCTGAGGCGTATACAGCGGCTGCCCGGCGTGTCGGCGGTAGGACATGTCAGCGCGCTTCCAACAATCGATTGGCATCTGCGCAGCAACTTCGATGTGGATTGGAAAGCGCAGACGCCGCATGGAGATGCGGTCAACGTGGAAGACCGCGCAGTGGGAGGCGATTATTTCAAAGCGATGGGCATTCCGTTGCTCGCGGGCCGTTACCTCACTGAGGAGGATCGGAAGGCGAAACAACCGAAGGCAATGGTTAACGAGCAATTTGTCCGGGAATACGCGCAGGATGTTGATGTGATTGGGCGCCATTTGATCAACAAAATGACGCAGTACGAAATTGTCGGGGTAGTGGGCGACGTACGCGGAACAGCAGGATCGATTGCCGCGAGGCCGGGACCCGAATTTTACTTTCTCTCGGACGACGGGGACCCGGGGCGATCCTTTGTCGTACGATCGCGAACTGCCGGCGGACCAGCTTGCCCGGGCAATTCGAGAACAAGTGCATGAGATCGATCCGACGCAGGCCGTACGGAACATTGCGACTTTCGACGAACTGCTGGACGAATCCGTCGCACAGCCGCGATTCAATATGGGCTTGCTCAGCGCATTCGCGATCGCAGCGACGATCTTAGCCTGTATCGGAATTTACGGAGTTGTCTCGTACTCTGTCGCGCAGCGTGTGATCGAAGTTGGCATCCGCATGGCTTTCGGCGCCACTCGCAAGCAGATTTCCTACCTTTTTATACGGCGCACGCTCGCGGCGGCGTTAATCGGCGTGCTGATTGGAGGAATAACTGCGTTGTTTGTGACGCGACTTCTGCGAGCTCAACTGTATGGAGTCCCGCCCAATCACTTGCTAACCTTTGATCGCTTCGGCTCTTATACTCGTTGTTCCTGCGTTGCTTGCGAGCGTGATTCCCGCAATACGGGCAGCATCCATCGATCCCTCAGTAGCCCTTCGGAGGGAATGAACCTGCCAAAACCGCAACCAGCTAAAATCGCAAAATGACAACCATTTCGGCCCGCCGGTTTCAAAGTGCGCGCGTAGCCGAATTCAAGGAATCCGTCATCCGTGAGATGACGCGCCTGGCGCTACAGCATGGCGCAGTGAATCTGGCACAAGGTTTTCCCGATTTCGCCGCGCCGGCTGAAGTGAAAGCCGCCGCTCAAAGGGCCATCGCGGAAGACATTAATCAGTACTCCATAACATGGGGTGCTAAGTCTTTCCGCGATGCCATCTGCGATTACTATCGGCGGTTCTATGCGCTCCAATTAGATCCCGAACGCGAACTAACGGTATGCTGCGGCTCGACCGAAGGCATGATCGCGAGCCTTCTCGCCTTGCTCAACCCAGGTGACGAGGTAGTCGTGTTTGAGCCGTTCTACGAAAACTATTGGCCGGATTCGCAACTCAGTGGCGCGATTTGTCGCTATGTGAAACTCCGTCCCCCCGATTGGACATTCTCGCCCGAAGAGTTGCGGGCCGCTTTCACCAAGCGTACCCGCGCGGTAATCGTGAATTCGCCTAACAACCCGACCGGCCGCGTCTTCTCAAGACAAGAGCTTACGTTGCTCGCCGCTTTGTGCGAAGAGTACGACTGTTTATTGATTACGGACGAGATCTACGAGCACATCGTTTTCGACGGCGAACGCCATATTCCGCCGATCACCCTGCCGCGAATGCGCGACCGCTGCGTTCTGGTGAACAGTCTCAGCAAGACGTTCTCAGTGACGGGCTGGCGAGTCGGCTGGGTGATTGCGCCACCGGAGCTGACGGCTTCGATTCGCAAAGTTCACGATTTCCTGACCGTCGGGGCGGCCGCACCGCTCCAGCAGGCCGGAGTGACGGCACTGAACCTTCCGGACTCTTATTACAACAAGTTGGCCCGAAATTACCAAACGAAAAGAGATCTCCTTCTTGGCATTCTGGAAAAGGCCGGCTTCCAGTGCTACCTCCCGAAAGGCGCTTACTACATTCTGTGTGACATATCAGCGTTCGACTTCGTCGATGACGTGAAGTTTTGCCGCTACTTGATTGAAAAAATTGGCGTTGCTGCCGTGCCGGGATCGAGTTTCCTTTCCGATCCCGCGGACGGTGCGAACCTGATTCGCTTCAACTTTGCCAAAAAGAGCGAGACCATCGAGGCGGCTGCGGAACGATTTCTGCGGCTCAAGAGCTGAATTGACCCTGACAGAAGCTATCATGGAGCTATTCACCGGGAAGTAAACCAGAAGAGCGGAGAAGTGATCTCCCCTGCTCGAGGCCAAGTTCTGCGACTGCGTTCGCCGATTCATTTTTGGGGATGGACTCACTGGTTTCTTGCTGCCGCCTTGATTCAAACAGGTTGCGGACCCCATGCGCACGCGAGGCCGGCCCGGCGTGTGGTTCTGACAGTTGCCGGCTTCGGATACCAGGCCACGAGGCAACTGCCGGGCGAAGGTCTCGACGAGTTTACTCGGAAGACCGGAATCCAGGTTGATTTCATTCCCGCATGGGGAAATTCCACCGATCAACTGGCGCTAACTCGGCGAACCTTGGAAGGCAGATTCCCTACGCCGGACATTTATCTGATCGATGCAATCTGGCCCGGAACTCTCGCTCGCCATCTCCTGGATTTGAAACCTTACCTTGATAAGGGCACTGCTGAACAACCACCGGAGTTGTTGAAGAACGATACCGTGAACGGCCGCTTGGTGGCGCTTCCCTTGTATCTGAATGTCGGCATGCTGTACTACCGGACGGATCTTCTAAAGAAATACGGATACCGACGGCCTCCAAATACATGGGACGAGCTGGAGCGAATGGCCGCTCGAATTCAAAGAGGCGAACGGGTTCGCGGGCATGCGGCTTTCTGGGGATACGTTTTCCAAGGCGCGGCATATGAAGGACTCACCTGCAATGCTCTGGAGTGGCAGATGGCGTTCGGGGGTGGCCATATTATCGAGCCCGACGGAACGGTAAGTATCAATAATCCGCAAACTGCGAAAGCATTGCGCAAGGCAGCGAACTGGGTGGGCTCTATTTCGCCCGTGAGTGTGCTGACTTATACCGAATCGGATAGTTTGAATTCCTTTCGTTCGGGCAATGCCGCATTCATGCGCTACTGGAGCAGCGGTTACAACTCGATTGCGAACTCTCCAGCCGTGCGCGGACGTGTTGAGGTGACTCTGCTCCCCTCCGGTTCACAGGGCCGGGCGCAGACCATGGGCGGCTTTCAACTGGCCGTATCAGCCCATTCGATTTATCCACGTGAGGCATCACAATTGGTTCTCTACCTGACGGGCAGTCACGTCCAAAGATGCCGAGCCATTCAGGAGGGTTATCTTCCCACCGTGCCCCGGCTGTATGCCGATCCCGAACTGCTCCAAGCCGTTCCCGAAGCCGGAGTGCTCAGGAGCGTAACGTTGGAGAGCTGGGTCTCGCGGCCGTCCACGATTGCAGGCGATCGCTATGCGGACGCATCCAGAATCTATTACGAAGGAGTCCACGCGATTTTGAGCCGCCAGCGCCAAGCCGAGGATGTCCTGAACACGATCGAGAAACAGTTACTCGCTCTGGTCCCGGGCTCTCATTTATCGAGAAAGTAGCCGTGTCAGCATCTCGGCTTAATTCCATGCTTGTGTGGAGGCTCCAGGATCTTCGCATCGGAGTTCGACTTCGGCTCGTTTTCGCGTGTGTCCTGCTGTTGATGATGACCGGAGGTGCGATTACGCTTTGGCAGTTTCATGCGATTCGACAACGCGTCAGCGAAGTCTCTCTCGCGGAGCAGCGGGCCACGGTCGCAATGCGCGTGAACAACAGCGTCGTGATGTTGATGAGCCGGTTGCATCGCGCCGCCGAGCAGGACAGGCAGCAATTTGCGGCCACAGCTAAGCGCTTGTTTGATGACTTCCGCTCGGAAAATGCTGGAACAGCCGCCGTAGTGCGAGAGTTCTCGCCGGAGACAGGACGCCAGAAGTTGGTGATTGACAGCCTCAGTGACATACTCGATTCCCTGCCCTCCCGGATTGATTCCATGATTGACCTCGCGCAAGCCGGCGACTGGGAAGCGTTACATGCGCGGCTAGTCGATCAGGTGGACCACACTAATGAGGTTGGCGAGCAGTTGATGCGGCAAAGCATCGCAGAGCTTTCGCAGGCTCGCAACCGCCTGTTTGAAGATATGGAAGTAGCGGAGCGCCGGGCTGTTCAGATCTTGGTGGCCAGCACTCTCTTGAGTCTCATTCTTGCCGGTGTGCTCGGCTTTCTGATCACCCGCGGCATTAGCCGGCCTTTGACTGCGCTCGATCGCGGCGCCCTTGCCGTCGCGCGAGGAGATTTTACCCACCAGGTCCGCTGTAACGGGCGCCGACGAATTCGCGCACCTGGCAAATGCGTTTAACCGTATGACCCGGGACTTAGCCGAGCGGTACGCGCATGAAAGCGAAGCACGCAAAACGGCCGAGCATCTGAACCTGACTCTGCAACGTGCTAATGACGATCTCAGTGTGTTTGCCTATTGCGCAAGCCACGATCTGCAAGAGCCTCTGCGAAACATAAACATCTACAGCCAGATGCTCCAAAGAAAGTGCAACGGCCAACTGGATTCGGAAGCGAAACAGTTCCTCGATTATCTGGTTGGAGGCGCCGGGCGGATGTCCGAGCTTCTAAAGGATCTCCTGGCCTACATGGAGGTATCCGGAGGCGGCGATCATGCCGTTGGCCGGACCTCCGCCGCAGCGGCCATCGAAACTGCTTTGTCAAATTTGAGAACTGCAGTCGAGGCGAGTGATGCCAATGTAACTTATGACGATTTGCCTGCCGTCGCGATCAGGCCGATTCACCTTCAGCAGCTCTTTCAAAACCTGATTGGTAACGCGATCAAATATCGAAGTCACGAGCCGCCCGACGTTCGGATTTCCGCAAGCCAACAGGACGGGTCCTGGCAGTTCTCCGTGAAAGATAACGGCATTGGTATCGACCCGCAATATCGCGGCCAGGTCTTCAGAATTTTTCAGCGGCTGCATGCCAGAACCGAGTACCCCGGAACCGGCATTGGACTCGCCATTTGTCAAAGAATCGTCGAGCGTTACGGAGGACAGATCTGGATCGAATCTCCGCCAGGTAAAGGCAGCGATTTCCGGTTCACGCTGCCAATCGAGTAGCGGAGCTGCACGCCGATTTACCGTAACGGACCCGGAGCATTTCTCAGATCTCGCGCCTCGTAGACCGCGAACTCGGAATTCACAAAAACTGGCCGGACGCCTTCCAGCCGGTTTGCGCTCTTGAGAACGTAATAGTCGATAGGCAACGGCAACATTCGCTCCAACCGGTGAGCGGAAAATTTGCCATCCATAGTCTGCCGCCACCTATCCCACCAAACCGAAGCAACCGAATCGAAGCTGCTTACCAGTTCCCCGCTCTCCCAATCCACCCAGAGCGCCCGCTCTGACCAGGCGCGAAAGAGGCCTGGATAGAGTTGGCGTCCCGCGTCGGGAAACAAGAACATGGAACTTCCCCACGTCGACTGCTCCGCCCAGCTCGCCAGTTCGAGAACGGGTTTCCCGTCGAGTTTATTGCGATTTTGTTCGACTCCCCCGATCAATGGCATCACGAAAATAGCTGCAACCGGAACCGCGAACGCCGTACCTCTCCAGGTAGTTCCGTGAAAGCGCTCGAAGATTAGAACAAGGAAAAACGACAGCAGGATTGCAACACCAAGAGTCAGCAGATTCCGGAATTCATTCCAACGCAATAAATCGAAAATGCGAATCTGCAACGGCAACGCAAGCACTGCCAAAAACCACAGAAAAGCTTCCCATTTCCTTCGTGCCAGTGCGGATTGCGCCCCCGCCACACCGCACGCAATGGATGCGAACGCAACCGTAAACAACAGCGTCCGCGCAAGCTGGAGCTCGGAACCAATAGACAATCGCGAACGCTCAAGCAGAAAAGCCGAGGCCGCTACGCCGAGAATGCCGCAACCGGGAAGAGCAATAAAGAACCAGCGCGCCTGCCGGTTCAACGCCGGCCAGATTCGGGCAGTTGCCCACAAACCGCAAACCCAGATCGCCAGGTAATTCCAAAGTTCCCGGGCCCAGAGAGAGACCCAAACGTAGCTGGTACGAAATTTCTGCAGGTCCGCCAGATTTTCCGAAAGCTTGCCCAAGACTGGCTGCGATTCCAAAACTCCTGGCTGGAGTTGCACGAGATTCGCTAGCAAGAGCACAAACACGATGAGAATCGTTAGCGCGGGCCGAAAAAGCCGCCGAAGTTTTTTGTCCAAAAGCACAACCGCAAGCGCAACCAGCCAGAATGGCGCGGCGAGCGTGGGATCATACACGAAAGCAATCCCACCTGCCAATCCGGCAAGCAGCGGCTTCTCTCGCGCCAGCAAGCCTGCTGCTAACAAGATGAGCGCCATCGCAAAGCCTGCCGGCACAGGCTCACGTTCAACCAGCCGAACCGAAGGACCGGTCAGTGTAGCGCCGAGGTTGACCAGCGCCGCAATGACAAAAGCAAACAAATCCGGCAGCCCGGTGGAGACAGCAAGCAGGAATACGCCGCACAAGGCCGCGGCCCGGCACAAGAGCTGTTGACCGGTAAGCGCAGTCTTTAAATCGCAATCGCACGGCTTCATGCACAAATAATGTAACTTCGTCGTAGATAGTGTAAGTAAGAAGGGGATGAGTAGCTACCAGGTCTCGCGACAGATATCCAGGAGTATCCAAATGCTCGAGCATTGGAACATACAATTGCGTCTCAGATTGTAAGTAGCTATGTCCAGGGAAGAATTCGAATTCCAGCCAGGTAAATGCGACGACTCCCAAGAACAGGAGAAGAATTCGCCGCATTCTACTTTTCCGTACCACATAGCGCTTTGCATTTCATGCCGTGTTCATTTCCCGTACTGAGCCGCGCGCGTTAGTAAGCGGTCGTAAACAATTGACCGAGGCTAAACACTAGCTCGCTGGCGTCTTGCTCAATTGCTCTTTAGCCCAGAGCCGGCCCGGAGCAAGTTCCATCGCTCGCTGTAGGTCCTTTCGTGCCTCGGCATTTCGATTCGCTTTTCTCAAAGTGAGCCCCTTCCAAAGGTACGCTTCCGCCAGCTTAGGATTGATCGCAATCGCCTGATCGAAGTCTTTCAGCGCCGCCTCTAAACCACCGCCCATGGATGCAGGCAGATAGTAATTGCCGACACCGCGGCTTACATATGCCAGCGCCAGTTTGTTATCTAACTCCAGTGCCTTGTTGATTTCATCGCGTGCGCACTGCCCATATTTCAGCGCGCCGAAAATAGGATTGGCTGGAATCACTTGCCCGCAAAGCTCGCCCAAAAGACGATGATATTCGGCATTGTTTCCGTTCCGGTCCACTGCTTTTTTTGCGGGATCTAAGCCCGCCTCCGCGAACGCTTCCGATTTTTTCTTGTCATGAAGCTCCATGGCAACTTCCGCGGCGTAAGAATTGGCCAATCCCAGTTTGTAAAGAGCTTCCCCGGAGTTCGGATTCTGTTGCAGCGCCTGTTGGTATTGCTTGATGATCGCATCAAGCGCCGCAACGTCTTGACGATCGCGTGCAGCAGTCAGATCGCCCAAACTCGCTGCTCCCCCAAGCATCGCGACCGCGCAAATGGCTACCGTAATTCCCATCAAAAGTACATTTCTCAATAACAGCCTCCAGAATCTGACTCTATTGTAAAAGTGCCGCATCGCTCCTTATAGTTCCGCGACTTTGCGCTGAACGATCAGGAAGTACAGAGCAAGAATCACCACCAGCACTCCATTGCCTGCCATGATTGTGGGTGCGGAGGTCTGTTTAATCAAAAGGCCCGAGATCACGCTGCCAAGCGGCATACCGCCTCGGAACGCGACGTTATAAACGCTCATCACCCGGCCTCGCATCGCATCGCTGACGTAAAGCTGCACCAGCGAAGAATTGAGCGCAAAGACAACCATGAGAGATGCTCCGGCGGCGAAAACGAGTACGGCGCTCAAGAATAGGGTTTTCGATAATCCAAAGCCGGCAATCAAAATTCCCAGAACCAGCATGGTGAGCAGAGATCTCTTGGCATATCCGAGTTGATTCTGACTTCCCGCCACAAGCAGCGCTCCCGCTACCGATCCCGCGCCCGAGAGGCACAGCAGCAAAGTAAACGTATTCGATCCGCCGTGAAAAACGGTAGTGGACATCACCGGCAGGAATGTGATGAGCGGGTACGATAGTAGCGTTGCGAAGAAGGCGAGCGCCACAAGACTGACCATGCCTTCCCGTCTGCGCAAGAAGTTGATCCCCTGTTGCATGCTCTTTATTACCGATTCACCCGTTTTCTCCGGCACAAAATGGGGCCGAATCATCAGCAGCGTGACAAATAACCGCCAAATACGAAATGCCATTCAAAGAGAAACACCAGGTTGGGCCGAGCTTCGCGAGAGCAACACCACCCAATGCCGGCCCCACCACGCGCGCCAGATTGAACTGGATCGAATTGAGAGCGATCGCATTTTGAAGATCGCTCTTATTCACCAGCGTCGGAATGAGAGCGGAATAAGCCGGTCCCCCAAAGGATTGCGCCAGTCCGACGGTAAAGGAAAGACACCAAATATGCCAAACGCGCACCACCCCAGTCATCAATAACGTGGCGAGGATGAACGCGCAGCTCATCTGAATGACCTGTGAGATCAGGAGCATCGTCCGGCGGCTCTTCCGGTCCGCGAACACTCCGCCAAACAGAGAAAAAAGAAAGATCGGAATCTGGCCGAAAAATGCGTCGAGCCCAAGGTAAACCGACGAGTTCGATAGGTTGTACACCAGCCAGCTTTGGGCCAGAATCTGCATCCACGTGCCGATGCTGGAGGTGCAGGCGCCCAGCCACATCAGCCGGAAATCCGGATATTCGAATGCTCTAAAGACGCGCTTCAGCAAGCAATGCTCTTTGTAGCACGCGCCGAAAGTTCAAATTACAAGAGAGGCTTGTCGCGCTTGATCAAATGAACCAGATTGCCGTCAGGATCTTTGAAAAACGCAAGGCGATTCCCCTGATTTGTGTACGGATCGCCTTCGAAGGCCACTCCCTGTTCGCGCAGTTGTTTGTATGCCGCGTCGAAATCGTCAACGGAAATCGCGATGTGCCTCATTCCGGGAGTACGCATTCCGGCTTCGGTTCGTTCGCCCTCCGACGGAATGATCTCGATGAGGCTGCCGTTCTTCGCCTGAACAAAATAGTTGCCGGCATACTCGAAAGTGATTTCGAATTCCAGGTGCGAAACGTACCAGTCCGAGAGGCGCTTCGGATTCGGCGACGCTATAGCAAAGTGTTCGATGCCAGTAAACATCAGTCGGGATTGTAGCAGGCGAGCGATGTTTCTCAATACACCGTAAAGCAGAACGCAGTATTCGCGCCTTGCGGCGACAGTGAATACTCGCCTGGATCCAGCATCTGCGAAGCTTCGATACGATAAAGACCCGTATCCAGCGGCCGCAATGTGATGCGCAGATCCTGGTCGTCCGGCCGTGTTTTCCCAAAACCACCTGTCTGCGTCCATCCTTCACTTCAAAACGATAAAGCCCTAGTTGATCGGCGCTAATTTTATCCGCCCAAAAAAGAAAAATAGGTTCCGGCAGCGGAGTCCGCGCTGTGGATGTAGCGCCGGCAACCGAATAAACTTGCCCTTCTTTGGACGTCGATTCCGTCGCTTGCTGCACCTCTGTCTGAATCAGCTTGTCTGCTTCAAGCAAATAGGGAATATCTTTCTTCGCCGGTCGTGGACCGGAATATTTCCCCTGTCCCCACGCCGCGATGGCAAGCGAGACCGGGACAGCGCGCAAAATTCCTCGCCTTGTCATAATTCCTATTTTGAATTGAATTCACTCGATCGATTGCGCCGCGAGCCATGATTCCAGTTGCGGGTCCAGAAAGTCCTTGATCTGCAAATCGACTCCATGGAACTCTGCCGGAGTAGTCTCCACCGCTACGATCCGCATTCCCGCCGCGCGCGCCGCCTCCACTCCAGTTGGGGAGTCCTCAAAGACTATGCAATTCCTCGGATCGCGCATGCAGTTGATCGGCCGCCTTCAAATAGACATCCGGAAACGGCTTGGGGCGGTTGACCTCCTGTCCATGCACGATCACCTGAAAATAGGGCCTTAAACCAAACCGGTCCAGCACGAAATCGATGTTCGCCGGCTCCGCATTGGAACCGATCGCCTTCGGGACGTCTTTATGCCGCTCCAGAAATTCCACTACTCCTGGAACGCGATACTCATTCAAGATCGCCCTTCAACAACATTGCGCGGAAGAGGCGCTCCTTTGCGGCTCCGTGCTCGAAAACCACATCATCAGCCAAATCCTTCCCGAGCAGATCGCGAACCAGTTCGGAATTCCGCTTACCGTGCATCCAGGTCTCCACATCCGGCGCTTGAATGCCGAGGCCGGCAATGTACCGCTCCCACGCCCGGACGTGCAGCGGCATGGAATGAATCAGAACTCCATCCAGATCGAAAATCCAAGCGATTTCCCCGCGCAAAGCGCTGCTCACGGGCTGGCGAAAATGGCATGCCGCCTTGAGAGACGTTGACCGGTCTAAAACGGTATCGGAAAGGTGCTCGCAACGCTATAATCGGGGCACGCGGGCACTGCACGCTCGTTGTGTATCTTGACTCAAACAGCAATGAAAACGCGCCGTAGATCGAGCTTCGGCCGCCTTTTGCGCCCGGCTCTCCTCGGCATTACAATCATTTTGCTAACCGGCTTCATTGCGCCGTTTATTAATGCCGCTCGCTTCAGCGGCCCCATTCAAAGGGCTCTCGAGACGGCGCTTGGGCAGGCAGGTGCATTTCGATGCCGTGCATTTCACTCTGTTTTCCGGACCGGGGTTTTCACTCGACGGCGTAACGATTGGCGAAGATGCTCGATTCGGTCTCGAGCCGTTTGCGTACGTCCCCACCTTGCAGGCGCGTCTGCGGATCGACAAACTCATTTTGGGCAAGCTGCGCTTGTCGAGCCTGCGCCTCGTCGAGCCCTCCTTGAATCTGGTCAAGCGCAGTGATGGCGCTTGGAACGTCGTGGAACTGGTCCAGCGGCTCAGCGCCCCTCGACGCGCGCCTCTGAACCTGTTTCCTGCTTTCGAGGTCTCGGATGGCCGCATCGACTTCAAACTCGGAACGCGAAAGACAACCCTATATCTGTTGGATTCCGACTTTTTGATTTATCCGGAACGCTCGGGAAAACTTTACTTCCAGTTTTCCGGCTCGCCTGCTCGCACGGATCGCGCTGGGATCGGCTTTGGTCACCTCCGCGGCACAGCGAATTGGTACTTGAGCCCGCGAGACGCGAAAGCGAATCAATTGGAAGCCGATGTCACTCTCGATCCCAGCAACCTGAGCGAACTGACAACGTTATTTCAAGGCCATGATATGGGTGTGCACGGCACGCTCAGCTCGCGCCTGCGAATTGAAGGGCCCGGCTAGCGCGCTCCACCTTTCGGGTGAGCTGCGCCTTGCAGACGTCCACCGCTGGGATTTATTGCCGTCGAGCGGCGAAGATTGGAGCATACGCTACCAAGGGCTTGTGGATCTGGTTGCTCATCGTCTCGATCTGGAAACTCTTCCCCTGCACTCAGGGGAGCTCGCGCCTGTCGGCCTTCAGGTGCGAGTGAACAGTTTCCTGAATCGTCCCGAGTGGTCGATTCTGGCGCGCCTGAATAAGGCTCCGCTCAAAGATCTGCTTCCGCTGGGCAGGCGCATGGGCCTTTCGCTTCCGCAGGATTTCGCGGCCACCGGCAAGCTGGACGGCGCGGTTGGATATTCGAGTTCGGCGGGTCTCAATGGCGGTGTTGCCATCAGCTGACGCCGCTGCGACTTTGCCCAAAATTCCCTCTCTACACGCCGCGCTTGTAAATGCCACCGTATTCCCGGATCGCGTCCATTTTGATCCGGCCAAGCTGGAGACTCCGGTTGGCACGCTCGAGGCTTCCGGTGACTATTATCTTATTCAGGCCGGGAGTTGTTACTTCGATCAGCGTTGATGAATTTCCCGTGAACGCGCTGAAATCGAGCGTTGACGCCTGGTTCGGCGCTCCCTCCGGCTTGAACATCTTACAGGAGGGCGACATCACGGGACGTTTTGTTTATCGCCATGAAGGTTCGAACCCGCCGTCATGGTCCGGCCAATTCCAGTTCGCCAACGCGACCTTAACGCCCCCAGGCCTCGCCGCTCCTCTGGACCACTCCGAAGGGCGAGTCAATTTCGATGATTCCAGTCTCGATCTCACCCACTTCTCGACCACGATCGGCGATCAATCAGCAAATATTTCCTATCATTATCTCGGCCGATGCGAAGCGGACGGAGCGCCTTCGGCTGGACGTACCGGCCGCCGATCTGATGGATCGTGGAGAAGGCCCTGGCTCCGACGCTCGAAGCGCAAGGGCTGCTTGCCCGCCTGCGATTTACCCGGCGCGCTGTGCCGGTCTGGCTTGCCGCGCGTAATCTGGAAGGCGACCTGACGATTGATCAGTTTTCTATCGCCGGTGCAAAACTTGGCAGCTCTTGCCTCACATTTCGTTTGGCAGGGGACAAATCTTCAGTTCACGTCCCTGCAAGTCAAATTGCCGGAAGGCGCCCTGGGTGGACGGGGAACAGTCAATTTAGCCTCCTATTCGCCGCAAAGCCGCTTCACCGCCAGCGTCACGGGATTCCCTTGGCGCGGTGGCTTGTTGAATGCGGACGGCCAGTTCCAAAGTTCGGGAACCGGCGTCGAAAGCCTTCAGCATCTGCATGCGAACGGCAGCTTCTCGGGAGAGAATCTGAACCTCTCGCCGGATGACGCTTTCAACAAAGTCTCTGGACTTTTCGATTTCTCGTTTGAGAACGGCTGGCCGAATCTGCGTTTGTCCAGAATTCAAGCTTCCGATGGGGACGACGCCTGGAATGGAGAAGCGGCGAGCCAAAGCGACGGTAAGCTCATCTTTGATCTTGAGCATGCGGGCCGTACCAGACGCGTCGTGAGTACGCTTCTGCCCGAAACCGCTACACCCGTATCCTCTTCCGTAAGTACAAGAGCGCTCCCGGACTGACAGTACCGATTCGCAGCCTCTGTCTCCGCTAAAATCGTTATGCAGGATGCATGCGCCCGATCCACCATGGGAAACAATCAAGCGCGAATTTGACGCGGCCTGCTCCCAGGCCGCCCGAGCAGCACGTTGTCAAGTCACAAACGAGCTGAATCAAATTCTGAGGCGTTTGAGGCAATACGAAACCGAGGCCGAATGGGTATCGGCGGTTCTCGACGGCGCCTCTCGATTCGTTCAGCAGGTCGCGATTTTTGACGTGAATAATGCAGTTTTGACATTACGCGGCCAGCGCAAACTGAGTTTGGCGGAACACCTGTCGTTCCCGGCGGCTTCCGCGGCGGCATTCGCGACGGTGATCGAGACACAAGATTCGGTGATCGCCTTGCGAACTCCGGGTGAGGTCACCGAATCCCTCAGCTCGCCTGACGCGGGCGCGCGCGCGCACGTCATTCCCGTCATGAATGCGGGACCGCGTGGCGGCCATTCTGTTCACAGCCGATCAAGACTATATGGATGTCAACGGTCTCGAATTGATTGCCGGGCTGGCATCTGCCGTTCTCGAGCGGCGGTCGAACGCCGGTGTCCACACTGCAGATCGCAACGGCAAGCCAGCCGTGGCAGAGAGAGATTTCCACCACGGCAGCAACTTCAAAGATAGAAGGTACTGTAACTTCGATGCCATCGAATGGAGCGAAAGTAACGCCGCGAGTCGCCGCATCGCCCGGCAGATCGGGATTGCCGCCCTGGGCCGATCTCAGCGAAGAACAGCGCAGTCTTCATCTCCGGGCTCAACGTTTTTCGCGCGTGACTGTGGCGGAAATGCAACTTTCCCGCCCGGAGGCCTGCCGCGCGGGACGACAGCAAAGCAATCTCTACGTCTTTCTCAAGCAGGAGATCGACAGCGCCCGCAACTCCTACCGAAATCAATTCATGACCATTCCCTCGATGGTTGATTACCTTCATCTCGAACTGGTCAGCGTTGCCGCCGAAGGGGATGAGCTGAAAATGGGAGCCGATTATCCCGGACAGTTGGTTTAGCCTGGATCATCGGCTTTCGGCCTTCGGGAGGATCTGCGCTCTATCGCTCGGTCTGCTTGTCCTTTTTGCCGTTGCGGTCTATTCGATGCCGGCAACAAGCGGAGCCGGCAAAGCGAAATCGAAGCCGCCGCTACCGAAAATTCAAAGTCCCAAGGTGGTGGGCGCGGCGGGATCTGATCGCGGTGGCTCAGCATGAACTCGACACTGGCAATTTCGCTGCTGCCGCCAAATACGCCACGGCAGCAGCGAGCAAGGCGCCTATGCTCGATGATTATGCGCAATACATTCGGGCGCAAGCCGAGTATCAACTGAAAAACTATGCCGAAGTCAACGAGTCGGCCACGCATGTCTTTAACCAGACGCCTGTCTCGCCTCTGGTCGGAGCGGCAGCCGCGCTTGCCGTGAATGCCGATCTCGAAGGAGACAGCCCGAAGCAAGCGCTCGAGCTCATTAAGAAGTATTTCGACGTCATCCCGCAGCCTCAAGCCGATTTGCTTCTGGCTCGATGCTTTGAGGCAACGGGCGATCTGCCGCAAGCCGCTGAATACGACCAGCGCGTGTATTACGATTACCCGAGTTCCAAGGAAGCTACCGACGCCGCTAATGCGCTGGTCAATTTGAAGCAGCGCCTGGGCGATGCCTATCCGCCGATCATGCCCACGCAAATGCTCGGGCGCGCCCAGAAGTTGTTCGATGCGAAAAACCCGGCGGGTGCGCGAATTGAGCTCGCGGCCGCTATTCCACAGCTAGGAGGCGTCCAGCGCGATTTAGCCCGCGTGCGGCTGGGGGAGGCGGATTATCTGGATAATCACACGCAGGCCGCTTTCGAATATTTCTCCGCGCTCAAAGTCGACGATCCCGAGGCCGACGCCGAACGCCTGAGTTACCTCATCCGATGCGCTCGCAAGCCGGATCGGCACGCCGACGTGAAGCCATTTCTCACTCAGCTCGAGCAGCAGCATCCCAATTCGCTCTGGCGGCTGGATGCGCTGATCTTCGTTGCCGACCAGGCGCGCGTCGATAATGATTCCGGCACTTATCTTCCCCTGTATCGCGCTTGCGCAGACACCTTCCCCAAGGACCCGCGCTCGGCCTGGTGCCATTGGCGCGTCGCTTTCGAAAGCTATCGCAAAGATGGCGATGACGCCAAGGATCTGCTTCACAGCCACATCGAGCAATATCCCGATTCGCAGGATGTAAACAATGCGCTCTACTTCCTGGGCCGCCTTCTGGAACGCAAGAACGATCTTGCTGCCGCTCGCGCTTGTTATGACGAGCTCGTTGTGCGCTTTCCCAATACGTATTACGCGATTGTCGCCCGTGAGCGTCTCAAAGATCCCGGCATTGTGGCCGCTACTCCGGATCCTTCTACCTTGGAATTCCTGCGATCGGTAGCTTGGCCGAAGCGGCCGGAATTTCCGAGCTTCACGCCGGGCGCTACCGCCCAGAGCCGCATCAATCGTGCTCAATTACTGCAGCTCACCGGTCTTAACGATTTCGCCGAGGGCGAGTTGAAGTTCGGCGCCCGCCACGATGAAGAACAACAAAATGTGTATGCCTATGAACTCGCCAAGTTCGCGGCAGCCCGGAATGCGCCAGATCAAGCCATGCGCTATGTCAAGACCTACGCCCCTGGATATCTATTCATGCCGCTCGATGAAGCGCCGGTTCCATTCTGGCAGTTTGCATTCCCCATCCCCTATCGAGCCTCCATCATCGAATACAGCCATCAGGAGAACCTCGATCCGTTCCTGGTCGCCGCTCTCATCCGCCAGGAATCGGAGTTCAATCCCAAGATCATCTCCTATGCCAACGCTTACGGACTGATGCAACTTCTGCCCGCTACGGGGAAGCAACTGGCCCGCCACTTCGGCTCGCGCCGTTTCAACGCGGTTCAACTTTTGGCTGCTGACCGGAACATTCAACTGGGAACGTATTTCCTCCATAATCTGTTGAATTCGTACGGAGGCCAGATCGAAATCGCATTGGCATCTTACAACGCGGGTCCGGGCCGCGCGAATGTGTGGCGCACCTGGGGTCCGTTTCGCGAACCCGCCGAGTTCATCGAAACAGTTCCCTTCCACCAAACCCGAGGCTATGTTCAGCTTGTGCTCCGGAATGCGGACGTCTATCGACGGCTGTATGCCGGCGCCGTGCCCGACGTTCCTGTCTATCACCCCAAACCCGCGCCAAAAACCAAGCCGCGCAAGAAAACTCTCCGGCATCAGTAGCCGCAGTACTTCTGGTACTTCCCGTCGATAAATGTTCTGCGGTTATGTTGTGTTGATTTAGTTGACCATGGGACGCTGTTATCGTCGGAAGACGAATGGACAAGCGCGACCCGCAACTCGACATCCTGAGAGCCATCGCAATTCTCATGGTCATCGAGGAGCACACGATCTTCTATCGCAATCCGGTATGGGACTTCTATTTTGTGCAGTGCGGATGGGCCGGCGTTGACCTGTTCTTTGTCTTGAGTGGGTTCCTGATCTCAGGGCTTTTGTTTAGCGAATATCAGCGCCACGGCCAAATCGACTTTCGCCGGTTCGCGATGCGGCGAATCTGGAAAATCTGGCCGCCTCTCTGGTTTCTATCGGGGAGTGTTTTCCTTTTCCGCGCCTGGCAGCACCGGCTGCACGATATGCGTCCCGTGATCACACCGGCGCTCCATGACCTCTTCTTCTTGCAAAGCTATGTGCCCGGTACATATCCGCACTTCTGGTCGCTATCGGTCGAGGAGTTCTTCTACGTCCTTTTGCCGCTGACTCTATTCGCCCTGTTGCGGCGTGCGCCAAGCGGCGATCGCGATCCGTTTCGCCGCGTGCCTGTTATCTTTCTGTGCCTGGCTCTGTTTTGTCTTGCGGACCGGCTCTATCTTTGTTTTCGCTATCCAGTCTTCGATCGTTATATCCATTTCTTCCCGGCGCATATACGGATGGACGGACTGGCTTTTGGAGTGCTCATCTCCTACTGGTACCACTTTCACCGTCAGTCTGCGATTTCGCTGCTCAAGCGTTTCCGCATCCCACTCGCCGTCGCGGCAGCCGTTCTGATTTCCCCGTGTGTTTTATTCGACGGGAAGAGCTTCGGGATGCATACTTTTGGGTTTGTCTCGCTCTATCTCGGTTTTGGGCTGTTGGTCTTGCTCGCATTGCAGCTCAGGGTCAGGAACACTTTTCCGGTGCGTGGGCTCGCGTTCCTCGGAAAACATTCGTATTCCATCTATTTGTGGCACCTGCCGGTTCTTTTCTTCCTGCTGAGATCGGGACTGAATAAGTGGCACGGGTCGAAGCCGATCTACTTCAGCGTGAGTATTCTGGTTGGAATCGTGATGTCCAAGCTAGTTGAATTTCCGGCTCTGCGAATTCGGGATCGGCTCTTCCCCAGCAATATCAAGCCTTTTGTCCCGATTTCACAAGGCGCGGAAATAAAGGCTCCGGAATCTTTTGCGAATCAGTCACAAGCGAAGAAAATAATCTTATCTCCAACTGCCCCAGAGTATTAGCAGGATTTTGCGGGTTCCTCCCGATCCGTTTTTCGCATTTCTCGTGCTAGTGTTTAGCCGCCTGCAAATACTTATGAGCCCTCGATCCATTCGTCGCGCCGCCGAGCGCAAAGCAGCCAAGTTGGCCCGTAAATCAGAACGTGGAGCGGCCTTTCAAGCTGCTATGCCGGCGGTCGAGCCGGCATCCTCCGCATCCCCAGCCCAACTAGCTGCTAACCGCCAAAACGCGCATCTCAGTACCGGCCCGCGCAGCGAAGCAGGCAAAGCCATTTCCTCCCATAACAACTTCAAGCACGGTTTTCGGGGCGAATTCTCCGTCCTGCCTACTGAGGACCAACACGAATTCGACAATCTCCTCGCAGCCTTCCGCGAAGAGCACCAACCCTCTACTCCCAGCGAAGAGACGGTCGTGGAGCAGCTCGCGAAGCACCTCTGGCTCAGCCGCCGTGCCGGTCGTCTGCTCGATCAGGCGCTTATGTCGAACGACGACCTCCGCGAACAGCAGAAATCGATTTCCCTCTATCTGCGCTATCAAGTCTCGAATGATCGCGGCTTCTCCAAGTCCCTGAATGACCTACTCCGCATCCGCGCCCAGAAGTTCCGCGAGCAGGTTGGGTTCGAACGGCAAAAACACAAAGAAGCCATGGATGCCGAACGATTGAAGCAAAAGCAGGCCGCCGAGGTCCGCAAGCAGGAACTCCACGAGGCGCGGGTTCGAACGGCAAACGCAAAGGCCGCCGCCCTGGAACTGAAGACCGAACTTGAAGGCATGCTCAATGCTGACCTGCCTGGGCACACTCCGATCCCGTCCTGGACGTGGAAAAGTATCGCAACCCGGTCATCAGAGGAAGCTGTAAGAGAAGAGGCCACCACTCAAGCCGCATAATGCAGATTTTGCCGCCGTACTGTTGCTGAAGCCGGGTCGGAACCGGAGTGGCTCGACTCCGAGCGGTATGACATAACTGCTAGTAAATCGACGGATGACAGATATCTTTGTCATCGATCATATTGAGAAGCCATCGGAGAATTAACAACGCAACCAATCGCGATGCCACACGTCCAAAATGGAACTTCGGCAGTGAGGGGAGACACACGTCAGTGAAAAGAAATGTATTTTGCGCTGCAGCAGGATTGATCTTGCTTGGGCTGATGGATGCGCCGTTAAGCCTCGGTCAGTCGCAGCCGGAAACCGCGCCGGCATTCGAGGTCGCCTCCATCAAGCCGAACCACACCGGCGATCGCGCTGTTTCAATCATGAACGCGCCAGGCGGAAGGTTAGTTGCGAAAAACGTTGCGCTGAGTATGCTTCTTCGACTCGCATATAAAGTCCAGGATTTTCAAGTCACGGGTCTGCCGAGCTGGGCCAGCTCCGAAAGGTACGACATTGAGGCGAAGCCGGAGGGAGCCCCTGAGGCTGACATGCGGAAGCTTACCGACGATCAGCGGGAGGCTGCCATGGACCGGCAGCGATTGCGGCTTCAAAGTCTGCTGACTGATCGTTTCAAACTGACGCTTCATCGCGACACCAAGGAACTCCCCATATACGCGCTGGTTGTCGCTAAGAATGGGCCGAAACTTCAGCAATCTGCTGTTCCCGCTACTCCGCCGGAATCGCCCGGTCCTCAAGGGCCAAAAGGGTCGTTCAAGGGACAGGGGATGCGTATGGGACGAGGAGAGTTGACCGCTAACTCTGTGCGGCTATCATTTTTGGCCGAAGCGTTGTCGAACCAGTTAGGCCGTCCGGTGGTGGATAAGACTGGCCTCACTGGCCTGTACGATTTCACGCTGAAGTGGACGCCGGACGAAGGCCAGGGCCAAATGTTCCGCGGTCCAGGCGATGGCCGGGAAGGCGCTGATGCCCCACCCCCGCCCGATACTTCGGGACCATCACTCTTCACTGCAATTCAGGAGCAACTCGGACTCAAACTGGAATCGCAGAAAGGCCCGGTCGAGATTCTCGTCATCGATCACGTGGAAAGACCGAGCGAGAACTGAACTTCGATGGGAAAACCCTTTGGTTCCCGCATGCTGCTGGCGATCTGCACCGCGCTGGCGGTGTTGCTGGCCGTGCTGGCCGTCGTCCAGTATCGATGGTCCACGCGTGTGGCGGCCGCGGATGCCCAGCGCGAGAAGGAACATCTCGATTCAGCCGCCGCGCTTTTCGCGAGCGAGTTCAATGGCATCGTCGAACAGGCCATCGGTTTTCTGCAAGACGACGCGCGGGCCGCGCTGAAATCGGGCGAACGGTTAACCGGCGTTCCGAAGTTGATCGGCGAACTGTACTATCTCGACATTCCGGTACACGGCGCGCCGAAAGCACGCCGGCTTACCGCCGAGGGAATCTTCGCGGCCGGGCCACTACCGGGATGGCTTGCGATTCCTCGCTGCGCCACGCTCCCCGTTGCACAGCCGCCCGCGCTGGTCGCTCCGCTTTACGACATCCCTCTCACCGAAGATCATCATGAGGTCGGAATCCGCATCCTGAGAACATTCACCGGACAGCCCGAACGATGTTTCGTCGCGCGAATTGACCAGACCTATCTGCGCGATGCGCTTTTTCCGCAACTCATCCGCCAAAGCTTCGGTGGAACAGCGACGAGCGAGTACGATTTCGCAATCGTTTCGCGAGAACGGCCGCGCGAGGCTCTTTATGGCGCCCCCATGCGTGCCGATGTGAGAGAGCCGTTCTTTTCGATAGCACCGAACTTGACGTTTTCGAGACCGCGCTCCCCTCCGAACCTGGCGCCAGGACAATCGGGCGTATGGGTGCAGCACATGGAATCGAGCATCGTCACTAAAGGCCGCGGGCGCCTTGCAGATCTGTTCGGTCCGGGCATTTGGGAATTGGATGTCGCGCATAAGGGCGTACCGCTGGCCACCGCCTTCGAGCAGACGCGGCGGCGGGATTTGCTGCTGAGCATGGGTGTGGAATTCCTGCTGATTACCGCGGCCGTCTTCCTGGTGATCGGGGCGCGGCGGATGCAGCGGCTCGCCAATCAGAAAATACAGTTAGTTGCGGGCGTTTCGCATGAATTGCGCACGCCGGTGTCGGCCATCGCCATGCTCTCACGCAACCAGGCGGATGGCTTGGTAACGGGCGCGGAGCGAGTGAAGCAGTATGGCGAGCTGATCCACCAGCAGAGCCAGCGGCTGAATGAGATGGTGGAGCACACGCTGCAATATGCTGGAATCCACTCGGGCCTGTGGAAGCTGTCGAAACACGAGATCGATCTAGCCCACATCATCCGCGAAGCGGTGGACGCGCGGCGCGAAGAATTCGCGCGCGCCGGATTCGAGGTAGAACTCGCGCTGAGTCCGGATCTGCCGCCGGTACGCGGCGATGTAAACCTGCTCCGTACGGCGTTCGACAACCTGCTGAGTAATGCGGAGAAGTACGCGGATGGCGGGCGCTGGATTCGCGTGAGCGGCAGCTATTTCGCGGAGGAGAAGGAAGTGCGCATCAGCGTCGAAGATCGCGGCGCCGGCATTGAAACGGCGGACCAGGCGGAGATCTTCGAACCGTTTTACCGCGGGCAAGCCGCCATTGAGGCCCAGATTCCAGGCTCGGGTCTCGGATTGAGCCTGGTGCGCAGCGCGGCCGAGGCCCATCGCGGTAGCATCACGCTCGTCAGTCAACCGGGCCGTGGCAGCACCTTCACCCTGCACTTGCCGGTATGAGGCGCATTCTGTTCGTGGAAGATGAGGCAGCCTTCGCCGTGGGCATGAGGGACCGGCTGCAATCGGAAGGGTACAAAGTCGATTGGGCCCAGACGGGAGCGGCAGGATATGAAATGGCGCTGGCTCGCCCATTCGACCTCATCGTTCTGGACGTCATGCTGCCGGGCAAGAACGGATTCGATATTTGTCGCGATCTCCGGCGCAAAGGAGTGAACGCGCCCGTGCTGATGCTGACGGCGCGGGGCGAGGTCGTGGATCGCGTGGTGGGATTGAAACTCGGGGCCGACGATTACGTTCAGAAAAACTGCGCGCCTGTGGAACTGATGGCCCGCGTAGAAGCGCTGCTGCGGCGCTCAGGAGGAGGGGAGGCCGTATGCCCCGAGCGGGCCGAGTTGGGCGAGGTGTGCGTTGACCTGCGCAAGCGCGAAGTGACGCGCGCGGGAAAACCGTTGCCCCTTTCGCGAGCCGAGTTCCGGCTGCTGGAGTACCTGATCGAGCGTCGTGGATCCGTGGTCACGCGCGAGGAATTGCTGGAGAACGTTTGGAGCGTCGATGGCGATTCGCTCAGCCGCACAGTGGACGTGCATGTTGCGGGATTGAGGAAAAAAATCGAGACCGATTCGCGGTATCCGCGCTTTCTTCTGACAGTCAAGGGCGCCGGGTACAAGCTGGCGCTTTAGGCTTTACGTTGCTTACATACATTTTGCGCACCAAACATGCGATTGGGTACATGCTGGACGTATGAAAGCCTGGATTCTCTGTGCATCGCTCATCTCGTGTTGCGTGGCGTTCGGCCAGCAGCCGCCTCAGAAGATAACCTTTGAAGTCGCGTCCATCAAACCCGCGGCGCCCATGCCGATGGGGAAAATGGCGGTCGGCATGAACTCCGATGCCGGAATGTTGCGGTATACCAACGTCTCGTTGAAGGATTGTATCCGGACGGCCTATCGCGTAAAGGATTTTCAGGTGCAGGGCCCCGATTGGATCGAGAGCACGCGCTTCGATATCGTGGCCAAGCTGCCCGCCGATTCGACAAAGGATCAGATTCCGGAGATGCTGCAGACCCTTTTGGCCGATCGGTTCAAGCTCACCTTGCATCGCGAAACGAAAGAGCACGCTATTTACGCGCTGATAGTCGGCAAGGGTGGCCCGAAGCTGAAACCGGCGGAGGTCCAGACACGCGAGGGACCGCCGGCGGGCGGAAACTTAGGCAGCGGCGGGCCCCCGCGCAACGGAATGATGATGATGCGAGTTGATCCGGCCGGTGCCCATCTGAAGGCGCCCTCGGCAACTCTGGCCCAGTTGGCGGAAATGATTTCGCGGTTTTCCGAGCGTCCGGTGGTCGATATGACTGGGATTCAGGGCCAATATGATTTCGACTTGGTGTTTTCGCCGGAAAACATGAAAGGCATGATGCACGGACTCCCGGGTGGGCCGATGCCATGCCGCCAGGTGAAGGGGAGCGTCCGCCGTCGGATGCGCCGCAGCGAGCCGGCGGGGTCGATCTATGAATCGGTGCAACGCTACGGCTTGAAGCTCGACCCACGCAAGGCTCCTATGGAAATCCTGATTGTCGATCACATCGAGAGGACACCGACGGAAAACTAGATGGCGCGTTACCTGATTCTTGTCTTCGTGTGCGCGGCGAGCCTGCTTGCTGCCGAACAGCGCGGACAGGTCACGTTCAACGGAGTGCCCGTTCCCGGAGCTACCGTTACTGCAATTCAGGGCGACAAGAAACTAATCGCGGTTACGGACTTGCAGGGCGTGTATTCTTTTCGCCGATCTCCCGGACGGGGCTATGGACAATTCAGGTCGAGATGACTGGCTTCTCGACTATCAAACAGGACGTGACGATCGCGCCGGGCACGCCTCCGGCGAATTGGGAATTGAAGCTGCTGCCTCTCGATCAAATCAAGACCGAACTCCAGGTTGTGAACAGAACCCCGACCGCCAGGGAGGGGAACGTCGAGCCAACCGAGCAGCCGAAGCCCCAGACCTCTCAACCTCCGGCACAGCAACCACCCGAAGAGGATCTCAGCCAGCAGGCCGCGAATGGCTTTCTGATTAATGGCAGCATGAACAACGGCGCAGCTTCGCCGTTTGCACAAGCCATGGCATTCGGAAATAATCGCACCGGCGGAAGAGGGCTGTATAACGGCGGAATCGGCCTGATTCTCGACAATTCTGCGTTAGATGCAAAACCGTTTTCTTTAACCGGTCAGAACACGCCCAAAGCTTCCTATAACGACCTGACAGGCATAGTAACTCTCGGTGGTCCGCTACGGATTCCACATTTACTCCGTAATGGTCCGAACTTTTTCGTCGGCTATCAATGGACTCGAGACCGCAATGCGAGCACGCAATCCGCCCTAATGCCAAGCGCAGCCGAGCGCAATGGAATTTTCTCAAATTCAGTTCTCGATCCGCTCACGGGCGCAGCATTTCCGGGCAATGTCATTCCCCAGAACCGGATCAGTCCTCAAGCCCGCGCCTTATTGAGTTTTTATCCGCTGCCGAACTTCGATGGAGGCGCGCGTTACAACTATCAAATTCCGATCACCGGTGTTACGCATCAGGATGCTTTGCAATCGCGATTGAACAAGACACTCGATAACAGGAACCAGATCTATGGCCGGTTCGCATTTCAGGACACGCGGACAGACACTCCCAATCTGTTCGGGTTTCTGGATACAACCGACATGCTGGGCATCAACACGAGCGCCAATTGGTCGCACCGCTTCAGCCAGCGGCTATTTTTGAATCTGGGATACCAATTCAGCCGGTTGGCTACGCGCGTCACGCCCTACTTCGAGAATCGCGAAAACGTGTCGGGCAACGCCGGCATCTCGGGGAATAATCAAGATCCGCGGAACTGGGGTCCGCCGAGCCTCACCTTCTCGAGCGGTATCGCGGGTCTGTCGGATTCACAAAGCTCTTTCAATCGCAACCAGACCGATGGGCTGTCCTATTCCATGCTCTGGGTTCGCGGCGCTCACAATTTCACGTTTGGAGGCGATTTCCGCCGCCAGCAATTCAATTATCTGTCGCAGCAGGATCCGCGCGGCAGCTTCACTTTTACCGGGGCTGCCACAGGCTCCGACTTCGCCGGATTTCTGCTCGGAATTCCGGACACGAGCTCGATTGCTTTCGGCAACGCCGACAAGTATTTTCGCGAATCTGTTTACGACGCTTACATCACGGATGATTGGAGAATCCGTCCGGAACTCACCTTGAACGCGGGCGTGCGCTGGGAATATGGAGCGCCGATCACGGAATTGTACAACCGCTTGGTAAATCTGGACGTGCGTTCCCGGCTTTTCGGCGGTAGCGCCGGTTGTGGCAACGAATCCGGTGGGCCCGCTGACAGGCCAGCGATATCCCAGTTCGCTCCTTCGTCCCGACAAAACTGGAATTGAGCCGCGCGTCGGGATTGCCTGGCGTCCCATCTCGGGATCTTCGATGGTCGTTCGCGCCGGATATGGCGTCTACTACAACACGTCGATTTATCAAAGCATTGCTACGCAACTGGCGCAGCAACCGCCGCTCTCAAAGACTTTGAGCGTGCAAAATAGTCCTGCCGATCCCCTCACTCTGGCAAACGGGTTCAATGCGTCCCCGGCCACCACGCCCAACACGTTTGCGATCGATCCGAATTTCCGTGTTGGGCTACGCGCAAAACTGGCAAGCTATCGGTGCAACGCGATCTGCCGGGCTCGCTGCAGATGCTCGCGTCGTATCTCGGCATCAAAGGAACGCGCGGACTGCAGGAATTTCTGCCCAACACTTTTCCGATCGGGGCGGTGAATCCCTGTCCGCTGTGCCCGGCAGGATATGTTTACCTGACCTCCAATGGAAATTCGACCCGCGAGGCCGCGCAAATTCAGTTGCGGCGCAGGCTTCACAACGGCTTCACCGCCATTCTCCAATACACCTTCTCTAAATCGATCGATGACGACGCGGCACTCGGCGGACAGGGGGCTCTCATTCCGTCACAAACGCAAAACGCAGCCTCGCAGAATCCGCCCGGCTCCACTGGAGCCCCGGGTGGGGGTCAATCGGGCGGGACGCCATCCGGAACCGGCGCGTGCAAGCGCCATGGTCGCGCAGAATTGGCTCAATCTGAGCGGCGAACGCGGCCTTTCGACTTTTGATCAACGTCATCTTCTTAGCCTTCAGGCGCAATACACAACAGGCATGGGATTGGGCGGAGGAACCCTGCTGAGCGGGTGGAGGGGAGCGCTCCTGAAAGAGTGGACATTCGCCACCCAGATCACTGCGGGTAGCGGTCTCCCGCTGAATCCGGTGTATCTTGCGGCCGTGCCCGGAACTGGCGTCACGGGGACTATACGGCCGAACTACACGGGTGCGCCGCTCTACGCGGCTCCTTCGGGTTTCTCGCTGAACCCGGCCGCTTACACGGCCCCCGCACCCGGCCAATGGGGGAATGCAGGAAGAAATTCGATCACGGGTCCGGTTCAGTTCACACTGAATGCTTCCCTGGGGCGCACGTTCCGATTGAATGATCGTTTGAATCTCGATCTGCGCGTCGATTCCACAAATGCACTCAATCATGTCACCTATACGAGTTGGAACACGACCATCAACAATGCGCAGTTCGGATTGCCCACAGCCGCCAATGCAATGCGTAGCATGCAGATCATGATGCGAGTGAGGTTCTGAAGTATGAGGATTATGCGCTCCCTCACGGTCGCAGCTCTGTTTGCCTTCTCGTCCGCTGCCCAACAGATCGGTCAGAATACGACGCCCGGGAATAACGGCCCTGTAACATTCACGACGGGCACTCAGTTAGTTGTCGAGTCAGTAACTGTTACGGACAAGAAAGGCAACCCGGTCGGCGGCCTGAGCGCTAAGGATTTTACTGTTACCGAGAACGGCGTGCCGCAGGCGATCCGTTTTTTCGAACATCAACAATTGCCGGAGACGCCTAGCACTGCGCCGATTGCGCGATCCGAGCCTGAGCACATTCACGTCTACGACAAGCTGGGGTCAACTCGAATTTCACCAGAAGCTCCAGGCAAAACTCGCTACAAAGATCGCCGTTTGTTGGCGCTGTACTTCGACATGACTGCCATGCCGCCCGCGGATCAGATACGCGCGCTTGCGGCTGGGCAGAAGTTCATAAGAACGCAAATGACATCGGCGGATCTCATGGCGATCTTGCGGTATCAAGGGCGGCGCCGTTGACGTACTGCAGGATTTCACCGACGATCGCGACCGTCTGTTGAGCATCATTGAAACGATGATTGTCGGCGAAGGCCAGGGATTCGATGAGAGCACCAGCGATGCCGGCACTGCCGATACCGGCGCCGCCTTCGGCCAGGATGACAGCGAGTTCAACATCTTCAATACCGATCGCCAGTTATCGGCGCTCCAAACCGCCGCCAACATGTTGGGCCAGCTCAGCGAGAAAAAATCGCTCATTTATTTCGCCAGCGGTCTGAGATTGAATGGGCTGAATAATCAGGCGCAACTGCATGCCACCATTAACGCTGCCATACGCGCCGGCGTTTCATTTTGGCCTATCGACGCGCGCGGCTCTAGTGGCGCAAGCTCCTCTCGGCGACGCCACAAAAGGATCGCCCGGCGGCATTGGGATGTATTCGGGCGCCTCGGCGCTGGCGGTTACGACCAATTTTCAGCAGTCGCAGGATACGCTCTATGCGCTGGCCTCCGATACCGGCGGAAAGGCGCTGCTCGATTACAACGATCTCACCAAAGGCATCGTGCAAGCGGAGAAATCCGTTTCAAGCTACTACATTCTGGGTTATTACACCAGCAACACGGCTCAAGATGGCAAATTCCGGCGCATCAAGATTTCTTTGAACGGGGATCTGTCCGCCAGCCTCGATTATCGCCAAGGCTATTTCGCCGGTAAGCAATTTGCCAAATTCACTGCAGCCGATAAAGAGCGGCAATTGGAAGACGCGCTGATGTTGCCCGACCCGATCACGGATCTGACCATCGCCATGGAAGTCGATTACTTCCAGTTGAATCGGGCCGAGTATTTCGTGCCATTGATCGTGAAGATCCCAGGCCGTGAGCTGGCGCTCGCCAAGCGTGGCGGCGCGGAACGTACGCTGATCGATTTCATAGGTGAAATCAAGGACGATTACGGCACGACTATCACCAACGTGCGCGACAAAGTGGATATCAAGCTCAGCGACGAAACGGCGGCCGAACTAGCCAAGCGCCCGATCGAGTACGATGCGGGCTTCACGCTTCTTCCGGGAAAATACACCATCAAGTTTCTCGCCCGCGATGCGGAGACAGGCAGGATCGGCACGTATCAAACCACGTTTGTCATTCCGAACCTCAATAAAGAAGAGAAGCGAATCCCAATCAGCTCCGTTGTATTGAGCAGCCAGCGTGTGGACCTCAAGGATGCGTTATACAACGCGGTGAAGAGCAAGGATAGAGCGGAGGATGCCAATCCGTTAGTCCAGGGCGGCCAAAAGTTGATCCCCAGCGTGACGCGAGTATTCAGCAAGGGCGCGATATGTATGTTTACCTCCAAGCATATGAGCAGGGAGCGCCGGCCATTCAGCCGTTAGTCGCCTTCGTCACTCTTTACCGTGGACAAACGAAGGCGTTCGAAACGCAGCCAGTTAAATTGACGGACGCGTTAAATAACCGGCTGAAAACCATGCCTCTCAAGTTCGATCTTTCGCTCGGCAAGCTCCCGCCGGGGAAGTATGATTGCCAGGTAACCGTGCTGGATCCCACCGGGCAAAAGGCAGCTTTCTGGCAGGCTCCGGTGGTGCTTGTGCCCTAATTATCGCTGTTGGCTCAACACTTGATCGATGCTCTGAATATATTTCTGCGAATTACCTGCCAAATCCACGTCCGGATTCAGAGCGATCACGCTGCTAAATTGTTTGCGGGCCTCGACCAGCAGATCCAGCCCATTCACCATCTCCGCCTTGCCGATGTACAGAGTGCCTAGCCGAAAATGCGCATACAGGTCCTGCGGATCATAGGAAAGCGCATTTTCACAGTACTTGATTGCCGGATCGAGCCGCTTCTGCATCCACTCGCAATCGCAGATGCCAAAATCCGCTTGCGCTCGAAGCTGCGCCCAAATGTCGGTCTGCGCCGCCCGCTTTTTTTGGCCGGTACCGATCAACCAGGGAAGCACGTAATAATTCAGTTTTCCGCCAAATTTACTATTGAAGTTACTTAGCGCCAGATACTGCGTGTATTCCGATTCCGCTTGCGCGAAATCCGGCGGTACTATGCGATTCGTTATCGTAGAGGCCGCAAACTGTCGGCCAGCCAGAGATGAGCTTCGGCTTTGTTCGGAATCAGTTTCACCGCCTGGCGGCTCGCGTGCACTGCCTGGTCGTAAACACCTTTCCGACAGTACGCCTGAGAAATCAAGTACCACGCTATGCCGTTGTTCGCATCGCGCTGCGTCACAAACGTCAACTGACGGATCGCCTCATCAAAATCGCCGCTATCCAGTAACCCGCCTCCATAACTGATTCGGGCATCGATATAATCGGGATCAATCTCAATGGCTTGCTTGAAGCATTGATTTGCGGTCGAGAAATCGTAGAGTGAACGATAGGCCCGCCCTAAGTACAGGGCAGCTTGGCTATAGGCGGGATCTACCTGCAGCGCGCTCTTGAATTCTTCGACGGCAACCTTGTAGTTCTGCTCGAAACCTTTGTTGTAGAATTCCAGTCCGCGATTGAAATGATCCACTGCGGCCTTTTTCCGTTGCCTGGCAATCAGAATATGCAGGCTGACGGTTGTTTCCTGCCCCGGATAAATCTCTTCGGCTCGTGGGCCATCCGGCTCATAGCCTTCGCGATTGCCTTGAATTGTGTGCACACCCGGTTGAAGTCCGGGCAAGCGAAGCGGCTTCGCCTTGTTCACCAGGCCGGCGCTCTTTCCATCAACGGTAACCTCCACGCCATCCATGTTGGTTTCAATCACCAATGTCCCCACATTCGGAGGCGGAAGATTGGCAGCAACAACGTGATTCGGGTTATAGGCCAGGACCATGTTTGTATCAAAGCTGCCGCGATCGAATGTCGGATGCTGCTGTTGATGGAGGTTCTCAGCGGCCTGGCTCACATTCGTATAAACGTAATCGCCTAGTTCCTGGGCACTCACTACGCCATCGCCATTTGTGTCCGCCTGCCCTTCCAGACCCTTCACAACGTAATAAGTAAAGATTCCATGACCGCCGCCCCAGTTCGGACTTTCCAGACTCACTTCCCGATCACGGCTTGCCGTTACAACAAATAAAGATTTATTCAAATCCAAAAGAGACTGCGTTACCTGGGCGCGATCCGATTCCGGCGTAATCGCGCCGCTGTGGCACGCATCCGCCAGCAGCACTTTCCACTTCGCGTGAATTTTATTGCCGATCACATCGCCCAGGTCGCTCATCTTGTAACCAGTGGCTAAGATATTATCCCGGTCCAGGTCGTATGGCGCGAGATAACTCGTGCCCTCCCACAGAAACCCGTGCCCCGCGAAGTAAATCAGCACTCGATCGTCATCTTTGGCAACGGATGGAAGCCAGGTATCGAGCTGATATTTCAGATTCGCAAGCGTGGCGTCCTGATCTTTCAAAACATGCACGTTCTCCGGAGGAAACTGACCCCCTTCCGCGCTAATCAGCACGTTGTAGATCGCATCTGCGTCATGAACCGTGTATTTGAGATTCAGCTTCGGATCTTTATAATCCGCAATTCCCACCACAAGCGCATAACTGCGCGGAATCGTTAGCGCCGGTGTTGCCGGAGGAGGTTTGGCCGGCGGCTCTTTGACCAGATCCAGATCCCGTTGCTGCCGGAGTCGGCGTGACTGTCTGGCTGAAAGCGACCTGGAACCCCACTCAAGATTCCGAGGACGAGTACTATAAAACTGCCGTATTTCATGACTTACTTATGCGCGATTCTGAAATGGTATATCACGGGCGCATCGAATGGCTCGGTAGATGAAATCGCCGTGTCCTTTGAGTCTTTCACTACGACCAAATCGCGGCTTGTGGCTGCCGGCACTCGAGCAAACTGATCCGGCAACGCTTCACCGTGCTGCAGCGGCTTCAGACCGGCGCCGGAATCAAGACACTCTCCTCGCGTGCGGAAGAGAGCATCGTCGCATCGCGGAGTTGCTTGATCCGCCGCTCCTGGTCGTGTTGTTTCAGTGGCCGCCTAACGAAGCAGCAGGCTGTTCTTTTGGCAGCGAACCTCCCAAATCCATTGGCGACACCAGGAAGTAAACAGTCTCATAACCCGAGGGTCCTTGTATCCGGAACCAACCGCTGTCGGAATCCGGGATGAAATATTCTCTGCCCGTCTTCACCGCCCGCTCACCGCTCTCTCCAGTTCGGGGAAAGAGTTGCACGTAATTTCCCGATGAGCCGTGATTCATCACATAAAGAAATCCATTGATGCCGGAGCGCAAACGAAAACGAATCAAATCGCCCTCGCCAAATACGTGAGTCGGATCCATGACCTGCGCCGTTTGCCCCTGCTTCTTCTCCAGCACCAGGTCGATCCGGTGATTCAATTGCGCTTCGCTCTGTGCACTCGCCACTGACACGGCCGTCAGCGCGATTCCGATGGCGAGAAAACCGCCAGATGCTCGTCTCATGTGTCTGCGTCTCTATTTGTGAGAAAGTACAACGTCCACCACGATGTGCGGATCCGCCGTCTTGCTGCTCGCTTTATTCACGACGTATGTGGCTTGATCTTTATGCGCGGCATCGGTTGATCCCTGCTCGTCGTCCGCCTTCGTGAAAACCAGGTCGCGCGATTGAACCTCGTTGCGCAATTGAGCATCCAACTGTTGATTAACGTCGTTCTCCTGCCGGTTGCGAAGCGCCTCTATTGTCTTGTCCAGGTCCGCTTCTGGCTCGCGGCTGAGCACGACAAACAATTTTTCCGGCCCGGGATCTCCCTTCACTCTGAAAATCTTCGCCTTCCCCGCCCGGAATCAGATACTCCTGTCCAGGCACAAGCTTGGTTTCGTCGCCTCCCGGAGGCGGATAAAGAGGTTGCCATTTCCCGCTCGAGCCGTGCTCAATGATGTACAGATATCCTTCCTGATTCGACATGAGGCTGAGTCGAATCCGGTCGCCGGCATGAAAGACCGCATCGGGCGACACCTCCTCATAAGTGCCGTCGGACCGCCCCTTCAGCACGGAGTATCTCAAGCCGAGCGGAGCTTTTACCGACACGGTTTGCGCTCCGCTTTCGTTGACTCGCGACGGAGTTCTTCAGGATCTTTGATTCTCCCGTACTCGGCTGCGACGAGTCGGATGGCGCGGAGCGTTTTGTGCTGAGGCGCCGCTGGTGGACGTTTGCCCACCAAGATCGGCCGCGGACCAAAATGCGTCTCGCGCATTGATTTCAGGCTCCTGTCCAAAGGCTACGCTCGTGAACGCGAAACAGGCGAGCGCGCCTACACAAATCAACCAACGCTTCGGGGATAACATGTCAATCCTTCTAACCCATGCTACTTCGCATCCATGACGCAGCGGAAGCCAATCACGGAAGACCGGGGGCTGTCCTTTGGAAAACCTCTTCGCATATAGGTCCGCCATCCCTCAATTGGATCGGCTTTCTGATCGAAAAACCCGCCCTTCAAAACCCGCCAGTCGTGCGAAAACTTGCGAGTGCCTAAGACGTTCGTCATATCCTTTATCTCGGCCTCACCCACCGGATAATGCGATGTCGTCCATTCTGCAACATTCCCGGCCATGTTGTACGCGCCGTAAGGCGATACGCGCTGCGGAAATGACAAGACTCGCTGCAGAGTTGCCGGAACACTGGTCCAGGGCTCGTTCCCCCAGGGATAAATTCTTCCATCCGTGCCGCGGGCGGCCTTCTCCCACTCTTTTTCGTTGGGGAGCCGCTTTCCTGCCCATTTCGCATACGCCTCCGCGTCTTCGAATGAAACATTCGTCACTGGAAAGTCCGGATGTGTCGCGAAGTCATCGGAAGGCGGTCTTCTTGTGGCGTGTCTCGTCACAGAATCGGCGATAGTTCGCGTTTGACACCTCGGTTTCGTCTATGTAATAGGCCGGCAAATTGACGCTCTCTTTTCCGTTCGGCGATCTCGGATCCGTATCATTGCCGAAAATGAAGTAGCCCGCCGCGACAAGCAGCATGTGTCCGCCCAATTTATCCGTTTTGACGCTGGCTATCTCGGTCGGCGTCAAAGCTGTAGCCGCCCCGCTTGTGGATGTCTTCGAAGCTGCTTTGAAATGCAAAAAGACAAGATAGGAAGCCGCAACGATCACGCAAATCGCAAGCGCCGCGATTGCCAAAGTCAATTTCGCGGGTCTTCGGAGGCTTTCCGGGCCTTGACCTCGGGTTTCCTGTCAAAGCGATTGAGATCGTTCAGGAGTTCCGCGGCGTTTGATAGCGGTGGCTCTTCTCCTTGGCGAGCAAACGCCAGACAATATTCCGGAGCTCATTGGGAATGCCGGGATCCAGTTTGCCCAGATCCGGCGGAGGAACTTCGAGATGCCCTATCTCAATCGCCCGGTACGAGTCGCCCTCGAACGGCTTACGTCCCGCAAGCAGTTCAAAGAAGACGACACCTAAGCGAATATAGATCGCTTCGCGTATCGCAATCTTCGCCGCGAATCTGCTCCGGGCTCATGTAGTAGCTGGTGCCGACCCGCTCCATCGTAAGCGTCAAATTGCTGGGAACATCGGTCGCTTTGGCGATACCGAAGTCGAGGACGATGACCCGGCCGCTTCCATCCACGTAAAGATTGGAAGGTTTCAGGTCTCGATGGACCACGCCTTTCGAAGAAGCCCAAACGAGAGCGTCGGCCACCTGGCAAACGATCTTAACCGCCTCTTTGGGAGCCACCTTTCCGTTGCAGCTTGAGGTATTTCGAGAGGTCCTCGCCTTCCACGTACTGCATGATCAGGAAATACAGTCCGTTCGCCGCGCCAACGTCGAAGATCGAAACGATGTTGGGATGGCCCGAAGAGCGTTGCGGCCGTCCTCGCTTCTTGCGCGAAACGCGCTACGATCCGTTCGTCTTGAGCAAGATCGGTGGAGAGCACTTTTACGGCAAACAGCCCGCCATGGATGCGATGTTTGGCGCGATAGACTTCCGCCATTCCTCCGCCTCCAATCCAATCCAGGATTTCGTATTTTTCGCGAAGCGCCTCAGACAGCAATCCGCGTATGTGCTCTCGATTCATCGAAAGTGATATTCTAATGACCTGACCACTATAAGAGTAGACGAACAGCGGGATTAGGGCACAATGCGCGTTCTTTTTTTTCTCGCGTCTCTTTCTTCTTTGCTCATTCAGCCAGGCTTCGGTTATCAGGCCCAGCCCTCCGCGTTTCACATCGCTATCGTCGAGGGAGAAGGCGCGCTCAACAACGTGAAGGGCAGGCTTGCGCGGGAGCCGATCATTCAAGTGACCGACGAAAGTCACAGGCCCGTGGAAGGCGCGTACGTCTCATTCGATACGCCAAGTACCGGTCCAGGAGCGACATTTCCCAATGGAGCAACGCACCTGGAAGCCACAACGGATGCGCAGGGCAGAGCAATGGCCCGTGGGCTGACGAACAACGGTGTGCCGGGTGAATTCCCGATACAAGTACACGTCATGTACAAGGGCCAGGAAGTTGGCAGGACGGTGATCCGCCAGATCAACGTCTGCGACAGCGTAGCGAGAATTTCGCCCAGCATGGATAACAATCTGCCCGCGAAATCCGGCAATAATCCGATGTCCGGCGATGTCCAGGGAATCGCGGTAGGAAGCGAGATGCTCGTGAACGGCAGTTCCATACCGGGGAACGCGAATCTGATGGCCGGCAATCACGTGCAGACCTTGGCCAGTCCGGTTCGCCTCTTTCTCGAGGGTGGCTGCGAATTTCTGCTCGCGCCGAATTCGCTGGTGACCATCGGAGCGAGCCGCCTCAATCTGGCAAAGGGAATTGTTCGCGGCGAGCCATTCGGGAATTGCAGTGTCGCCGCTCACGGCCTGAAGGCGGTGGGGCTGCAGAGTACGGCGCAAGGAATTGTTCGCCTGAATGCCGGGAAACTCGAAGTCGCTTCGGTGGATGGCAGCGTGCGAGTAACGGATGACCGCGACCGCGACAAGGGCACTGTCCCAGCCTGCACAGCAGCGGCTTTCCTCATCGGCGGCGCTGGACCCGGCAATGCCGTTGTTTATGGATCGCTTGCCGGCGCATTGGCCGGGTTGGGCATCGCCGTGGACGCGATTTCTCAAGGTCCGTCCACTAGCCCTTAATTGCAGAAAGTGATTAGCTGCTGAGATTGATGCCTAGTTTTTTCAGCTCTTCGGCGTAGTAGCGCTTGTGCAGAAGATCGTACTCTTCCCCGCCTTCGGCGATCTCCCGCTTTTGAGTGCGGATCTTCTGGCGCGCGGCGTGGTCGACTCGATCTTCCAACTGAAGCAGATCCGTCATTTCGCGGACCAGAGCCAGACGCAGCTCGTTCGGGTCGTTGCGCACTCGGAAATCGCGTGACTTTCGCATCCCAGAGACGAGCTTGTGCGACAGCTCATTCACTCTGTCGCGGGACAGCTTCATCGCATCGCCGGTGTCGCGCCCGGAAGCTCGCGTCATTTTCCGCTGCGCCATCAACTGATTCTTGATTTTTCGGAACATCTCCTGATAGGAGATGTTCTCGCGGCGCATGTACTCGCTGTAATCGTCCAGAAGATCCCGTACTTCATCGTTGAGCTTGTCCTCAGCCGATAAGTCTTCCTGAATGATCTGGGTAATCAGTTCCGCGGCAACTATAGGATTTGAAGTTTCAAAAGCCGTGGGACTCAGACGAGCGACCAACTGCCGTGATAAATACCCAATAAATTCCCGGGCCAATAGCATCCAAGCGTTAGTTTAACAATTGGAGGAAAAACACAGCTAGATGTCGCCGCCCTTGTGGTTGGCGAGAAAATCGCTGTCAATGGGACGACGTCCGCGAAAGCCATCTTCCACGTGATGCCAGAACGCGATGCCGGATTCGCCAAGCTTCCAGCAGAGATAGACTTCTTTCCCTCTGTAAAGAGTCGGGAAATCGATCAGGCCGGTATCGATGTCCTTCAATTGACAGCCGAGTTCTTGGATCTTCTCGACCGTTGCTTTGAGACCTCGCGCAGAAGCATCCTTGCGGGTACGAAGTTCCGCGACTCGTTCCCGGGGGGGAATCATACCGCCAGCCATTGCGATGCGTTGCGAAACGCGGTTCAGTTCGCCTTCGCTATTTTCGTATTCCTGCTTGAGCTGAATCAGTTTGCGCAGAAGATTTTCTACTTCCGGCAGCAGACGTTCGGCTTCTAGCAGAGTGAAAAATCGCGGCACGACCAGATACGAAGACGAGTGCTAACGTTTGGACGAGACGAGTATAGCAGCGAGGCTCGCACTAACCGTTATGCTGAGACTTGCGTATCGGCATTCATACCTCGACCGCCGGCTCGCTCGAACGCTCCGCCATCAAGGCCAATGAGCTAGGCGCCAACACCTTTCAGATCTTCTCCGCCAGCCCGCGAATGTGGCGCTGCAAATCGCCGGATCGGGAACAGATCAAACGCCTGTGCGACCTGCGCGAACAGCACGATTTGACGCCGCTTGCTGTCCATGACAGCTATCTCATTAATTTGGCCGCAGGACCTTCGGTTGTACGCGAGAAATCGATCGAGGGATTCCGCGGTGAACTGGAGCGCGCCATTTTGATTGGCGCAGAGTATCTGGTTACACATCCGGGCAATTACAAAGGCTTGACCGTAGAGCAAGGAATGCTCAACGTGGCCGAAGCGCTTGCGCTCGCCTGGCGCGGGGTGGACGAGGCTCTGAAGAAGGGAGCAAGATTGGCATCCTGCTGGAGAACACCGCCGGGGCAGGCGCGCAACTGGGCGGACGGCTGGACGAACTGGCCACGATTCGCGAGTTGGCGGAACCTTATATTGACCTTCCGATCGCCTACTGCCTGGATACTTGCCACTGTTATGTGAGTGGTTTTGACATTGCAGAGGAAACCGGCCTCGCCGACTTCGTCGCGACTGCATCGGAAATTCTGGGACTGGAACACGTGCCGGTGATTCACGCGAACGACGCCAAAGCGAAATTGCATTCGCACGTGGATCGCCACGCCCACATAGGCGCTGGTTATATTGGTTTAGAAGGCTTTCGCCGCATTCTCAATCACTCGGATTTGCGAGGAAAAGCGTTCATCCTCGAGACGCCTGTCGACGAGCCAGGCGATGATCTTCGTAACGTTACAACTTTAAAGGAGCTGGTATCCCCGAAAAAGCATTCGATCCCAAAGAAATCGAGCCGAAGTGGCATAAGCGCTGGAGCGAAGACCCGTCGCTCTACGTAGCAAACGCGCCCGCAAGCCGAAATATTACGTGCTCGAGATGCTGCCCTATCCAAGCGGCAAGTTGCATATGGGACACGTGCGCAACTATGCGATCGGCGATGCCTTGGCACGATACATGTGGATGCGCGGGTACAACGTCTTGCATCCGATGGGGTGGGATGCGTTCGGATTGCCGGCGGAGAATGCAGCTCTGAAGGCCGGGCGCGAGCCTCGCGAATGGACGCTCACAAACATCGCGCACATGAAAGCGCAGATGCAGCGGCTCGGTTTTGCGCTGGATTGGAATCGCGAAGTTGCGACGTGCGAGCCCGAGTATTATCGCTGGAACCAATGGTTCTTTCTGAAAATGTACGAGCGCGGATTGGCTTACCGCAAAGAGGCGCTTCTGAACTGGTGCCCGGAATGCGGAACCGTTCTCGCCAACGAGCAAGTGGTAAATGGCTGCTGTTGGCGGCATGAAACTACGCCGGTTGAACAGCGCGCGATGCAGCAGTGGTTCTTGAGAATCACAGACTATGCCGGCGAATTGCTCGATGCTTTGAAGACTTTAGAAAGCGGCTGGCCTGAACGCGTCATCTCCATGCAGCGGAACTGGATTGGCCGTTCTGAAGGAGCCGAGGTCGATTTTGCGGTGGATGGCCTGGCGCAGAAGATTCGGGTCTTCACGACACGTATCGACACGATTTACGGCGCAACGTGTTTGATTCTGGCTCCGCAGCATCCGCTGGTGGAACAACTTGTCAGCAGCGAGGGAGACCGGCTGAAGGTCAAGGAGATGGTCGATGCGACGGCCCGGCAGGACCCCGGAAGTCTCGAAAAGAACGGATTTCCGATCGGACGGCATGCCGTTCATCCGTTTCATGGCGGCGAGATTCCGATCTGGGTGGCGAATTTTGTCCTGATGGGCTATGGAACGGGCGCGATCATGGCCGTTCCAGCGCATGACGAGCGCGATTTTGAATTCTGCCGAGCTTATGGCATTCCCATCGTGCCTGTGATTCGGCCTATAGATGGAACTCTGGCAGATCCGGCTTCCATGACGGAGCCTTTTGTGGAATACGGAATGGTCGAGAACTCGGCGGAGTGGTCGGGCCTGCCTAGCGCGGAAGCGCGCAAAAAGATGACGCACTTCGCGGAGAAGAATGGCTTTGGTTCGGGATCGATCAATTATCGAATCAAGGATTGGGGCATTTCCCGGCAGCGCTACTGGGGGACACCGATTCCCATCATTTATTGTTCGCAGTGCGGCGCCGTTCCGGTGCCCGAAGAGCAGTTACCGGTGCGGCTGCCCGATAGCGTGAAGATCACGGGCAAGGGCAGATCGCCTTTGGAAGCGGTGGAATCGTTCATGAATGTGCCGTGTCCGAAGTGCGGCGGCATGGCGCGGCGCGAAAGCGATACGATGGACACTTTCATCGATTCCTCCTGGTATTTCTATCGTTATTGCGACCCGCGCAACGACCGCGCCCCTTTCGATTCCAAGATCATCGCGGAGTGGTTCCCGATCGACCAGTACATTGGCGGAGTTACGCACGCAATCTTGCATCTGATCTATTCGCGCTTCTGGACGAAGGTGATGCGCGACCTGGGGCTGATTACAAACAGTGAGCCGACGAAGAATCTGTTTACTCAAGGCATGGTGTTGATGGGCGGAAGCGCCATGTCGAAATCGAAAGGGAATGTAGTGGACCCTGACGAAATGGTGGAGCGATACGGGGCGGATACTTGCCGTCTTTACACGTTGTTTGCCGCACCGCCTGAGAAGGACATGGATTGGAACGAATCGAGCGTCGAGGGGCAATACCGGTTCCTCGGGCGTGTTTACCGGTTTGTCACGCGCAACGCGGATGGGGCGGGAGATGGCGAGCCGAATGAAGCAGACCGGAAAGCGCTCAGAAAACTGCATCAGACGGTTCGGAAGATCACCAACGATTTCGATAACAGATGGCACTTTAATACTTCGATTGCTTCGCTGATGGAATGCATGAACGAGCTGTATCAGCTCGAGCCCGATCTATCGCAGGCTGTGCGGCGCGAAATCTGCGAGAAGATCACGCTCATTCTCGCGCCGTTCGCACCTTATACGGCCCAGGAGCTGTGGGAAGGACTGGGGAACAATGGACCGGCGTTCCAGCAGGATTGGCCGAGGTACGATCCTGATCTGGCGAAAGAAGATTTCGCGGAGATTGCGATTCAGGTGAATGGGAAATTGCGCGGTCATTTGCAAATCGCGTTCGGCGCACCGAAGGCGGAAGTCGAGCGAGCGGCTTTGGAGAACGAGAAGGTGAAACCGTTCCTCGAAGGGAAGCAGATCGTCAAGGTAATTGTGGTTCCGGATCGGTTGGTGAATATTGTGGTCAAGTAGACCCACCGGCAGCCATACGGGGAAAGAATTTGAGCTAATCGAAGACGGAATCGAAGGATGCGATCCAGTGCCGTTTAGAACACGCCAATGGCGAAGCAGCCAACGTCTACGTTCCTTATACAAAGCGCTTGTTAAGGTCAATTCATTACGGGAAGGTGTTTGCCACGAAGGGTAAACCGGAGATCTTTTGAGAGGCGACCTTCGGGTGGCGGCATTTGCGGGGGATGAAAACCAAGCGTCGGGACGAGTCCCGACGCGGCACGCTAAAGCGCGCGCCACGAGAGGCTGAAGTGCTGAGGAAGCTCAAGCGATTGCACATAAATAGGTGATACACTGGAATATGTGACGACTCATAAGAACGTGACGCTCAGTCTGCCGGAACCTCTTCTGCGCCGCTTCCGGGTTTACGCGGCATCGCGCAACCAATCCATGACGGGCCTCATGGCAGAGGCAATCCGCAGGCTCATCGATGAGGACGGGCGGAATGCGGAAGCCAAGCGCCGTTTTCTTGAGCGGATCCGCAAAGCGCCCGATCGCGGCACCGCCGGACGAGCGAATTGGACCAGGGAAGAATTACATGAGCGTTGAGTTCATCGATACCAATGTTCTTGTATATGCGCACGACGGCGGAGCCGGAAAGAAGCACCTGAAATCTGTAGAATTGCTGACCCGGCTATTCGACGACGCGAGCGGCGCGCTGAGCATCCAAGTACTTTCGGAATTCTATAACGCCGCGACGAAGAAACTATACATGAAGAGTGTCGAGGCGGAGGCGGCAATCAGCGATCTCGGCGGGTGGTTGATTCATCGACCCGGACACGGTGACGTTGTGAAGGCTTGCCGGCTGCATCGGCGCTACGGCATCGCGTGGTGGGACGCAATGGTGGTTAATAGCGCCATCGAAATTGGCTGCTCAATTCTCTGGAGCGAGGACTTGAACGATGGCCAACGTTACGACAGGGTAAGAATCCGCAACCCATTTCTCTGAATCGGGCACTTTGCATTTCGAACTCCGGCCGTTCACTGCAGTTTCGCGTATTCCGCTTTGGCTTGCTTGAGAATCGGGATGTCGGGGTCGGCGTCTTTCCAGAGCGTGAGGAAATCTTGATAGGCGGCTTTTGCCTTGGTTTTATCTCCCGCCAAGACGAATGCTCTACCGAGTTGCAGGTGTGCCAGCGCTCCAACGGGATCGGCGAAAACGATCGCGCGATGATCGACAATCTTCTTGAAATTCCGCGGCGGCTGCGCTGGGCTGGCGCGAGGCCAGATAAGCCTCGCCACGAAGGTAGACCGGATAGAGGCTCCCGAAAAAGCCAAACCAACTGCCAGGTACGGCCAGATCATAGGGAGCAGCGATTTGCAGGAGTTTGATTGCAGTGGAGGGCTCGCCGTTGCTCCAGAGCTAAAAGCGCACGGAGAGCCGGCAGGTAGGTGAATTTGACGATTGTATCCTCCGGGAAACGCTTTTCCAGATCGCTCGCGAGTGCTTGCGGCCGAGAGGAATCCCCCGAAAGGGCGAGTGCAAAGGCAGCGCCATATTCCACATCCCGACCCTTCGAAAGTTCCAGTGCGGCCATAGCGGCTCCGCCTTGCCGCGGGCGCATTCCCGAAAAACGCCTCCCGCACTGCTGCTCCCGCTTCGTACATAGCGGCCCTTTCGCGCTGCCCCGCTTGGTGGGCCAAATCGACTGCACGCTGTGACATCGCCCTTGCCTGTTGCAAGTGACCGGAATAGGCCAGGACGAAAGCTTCTCCGTTGCTGATCCAGTCTTCCGCTCCGGGTTTTTCCTTTCCTAGCGCCGCGGCGCGTTCCATTCCCGCCTTGTCGTCCTTGAGAAAAGCGATGTAATAGGGCAGGATCAGCAAGTCAGGCATTTCCAATTTGCGCTCGGAAGCCTTTTGAATCGTGTTCTCGGCCTCCGCAAGGCGGTCCATGAAAACGTAAGACCAGGCAAGATTGTTGTAGTTGGGGGTAAAGTCCGGATCGAGGTTGATGGCGTCCTTGGCTTGCCGGATCGACTCTTCATATCTACCGGAGAGTTCCGTGAAAAATGACAACAATGCGTGAGGCGCAACATCACGTGGATAAGTTTGCGCCCACAATTCACAGGTTTGGTGTGCCTTTTCCAGATTTCCAGTCACCTGCAGATCGTAGGAAGAAGTTATGAAGAAGTTTTCCCGATCACTCGCGCGATCCCGCAACCGGTAGGCTTCAGTGACGCTCTCCGCCGCGAGAACGGACTCCGAAATATCGCCATACACGCGCCCGAGAAACGCATACGCCATCGCGAATTTTGGGTCGATCTCAAGGGCGCGCTTGAGCAGAGGGATAGCGGCAGCATCGTCCGTTGACAGGGAAACCTTCCAGGCCATGCTGTAAGCTTTCAAAGCTTCGAGTGATGGCGTGGTCGCCTCGGCGAGGGGAATGTTGTGCTTCTCGATCGTTGTGAGCGATTCACCGACTCGGGTTCTGAATTTACCTGCAATTTGAGTTAAGGAATTCAGGACATCCTCTTTTTTTGCCGCTTGCGCCTGTTCTTCTGCGAGAACGTCTCCGGTGCGACAGTTTTTTGCGCGCAGCCCCAATACGTATTGGTTTCCGAGGCTTGCGATGGAACCTTCCAAGACCGCAGCGCCTCCGGTTCGTTCACAGACCTCACGAGCGAGCTCCGGAGTAAGGCGGGAATCCGGAGGCTTACCCATGAGACGGAACGTCTGCTGAACGCGCTCGTCGGAAATGAGGCTGAGAAACGGCGATTGTTCGAGCTGTACGGCCAGTCCCTGGCGAAGTGTCCCATCAAATACCTTATCACCCGTGCTGTTCATGAAGTCCGCAAGGACTATCGTGTCCTTGTCTGTCAGTTTCGGGGTTCGACGAAAGAAGAGGTAACCCGCAGCAATTGCGATCAACACGGCGAGGACTGCGGGCACGATCTTACTCCAAGCCGTCGCGACGGTTGCGGCAGGTTCGATTTCGCGTTTCAGATGATTCAACTCAACCCGAATATCTGAAGCGCTCTCATACCGCCGCTCACGATCCTTCTCCAAGCATTTCGCGATAACTCGATCCAAGCGCGCCGGCACAGCCGGGTTGATACGAGTGGAAGGCGGCTGTGTCTCATGCAGAATCGCATCGAAGATCGCTGCGTCGGTCACGCCGCTGAAGGGAGTCTTTCCGGTCGCCATTTCATAGAGCACCACTCCAAGCGAGAACAAATCACTGCGCGCATCCAACGGTTTGCCGAGCACCTGTTCGGGCGACATGTAGGCGACCGTACCCGCAGCGGCTCCGGGCCGAGTGAGGTGTTTGATCTCGCCTTCCGGGGAGGTGGTCGTTTTCGCTAAGCCGAAATCGAGAATTTTGGTATTTCCGTCCGTGGTTATAAAGATGTTGGCCGGCTTGATATCTCGATGAACAATGCCTTTGCGGTGAGCAGCATCGAGGCCTTCGGCGATTTGTGACGCATAGTCGAGCACCGCCTGGGGCGGCAGTGCGGCACCTGAAATCCTATCGCGGAGTGTGCTGCCCTCCAGCAGTTCCATCGCGATGAACGGCTGCCCGGCATGTTCCCCGATCTCGTAAATCGTGCAAATATTGGGATGATTCAAGGCGGAAGCGGAACGCGCCTCCAATCGAAGCCGCTCCAGAGCGATTGGATGGCTGGCGAGCTCATCGGGAAGAAATTTTAATGCCACCTGGCGGCCCAACTGGATGTCTTCGGCACGATACACCACGCCCATGCCGCCCCCGCCGATGAGCTCCAGCACTTGGTAGTGGGAAATCTTCCGGCCCGCCAGATCCTGAACAGGTGTGAGCGAATGGCCTTCAATCGCCTCCGTAGAGGGATCGGATGCGCCGCTTGAGGAGCTTTCTACCGGGACCATGAGGCGGTATCCACGCCGCTTGAACGTTTCTATGTAGCGCGGTTCGTCTGCGGAGTCGCCGAGCGCGATGCGAAGTTTCTTAATCGCGGCGTTCACGGCGTTTTCGAACTCCACGATGGTTCCGTTAGGCCACAGACGTTCGCGAATCTCTTCGCGGGTCACGATTTCGCCCCGGCGCTCAGTAAGCAGCTTTAGAATTCGGAACGGCTGGTCCTGGAGCTGCACTTTTCGCCCCTTGCCGAACAGCTCGCCGGATCGGAGGTCGAGTTCGAAGGGGCCGAAGCGGACAACCTTCGTAAAGTGCTCATTTCGCATGGGAGCCGCTGGGAAGCTTAACCATTCTAGAGCAGCATCGTGCCGAAGTCACATAGAAGTCACCTTCGGCACATGGTCTGAAGGCGCTATTCCCGAGAAAATGGCCTCGCGTCAAATAGACGCAAGGAGAGAACGATGAGATCGAAAACATTGATACGGATCACCGGAGCAGGCTTACTGCTTGCAATGGCAATACCGATCCAGATGATGGCGCAGGAAGAATCAGGAAGGCGCGAAGGGAAGGAAGCGCGCTATAAGGTGATCGACCTCGGCACCCTGGGCGGACCAGGAACCAATAGCTCAGCTTTTCAGTTAAACAACGCGGGCTGGGTAGCCGGATCTTCGAACCTGGTAGCCGGCGGGCCCCAGCATGCGTTTCTTTGGTATGGCCATGGGCCGTTGAAGGACCTTGGCACATTGGAGGGAGCGGGTTGCCCCGGCTGCAATAGCGCGGCGGACGGACCCAACGCGAATGGCGAGGCCGCAGTCGGTTCGGAAACTTCGATGCTCGATCCGAACGGCGAGGATTTTTGTGAGTACGGCACGGGCCATCAGTGCCGCGGGACCGTTTGGAAGAATGGCAGGCTTATGGCGCTTCCCAACCTGCCAGGCGGCAACAATGCCAATGCTTTCAATCTCAACAATCAAGGCCAGGTGATTGGGTTCGCGGAGAATGGAATTGCTGATTCGTGCTTAGACCAAGGCAGCCATCAAGTCATTCAATTTGAAGCCGTGCTTTGGGAACCAAATGGCAAAATCCGGGAACTTCAGCCGCTGCCCGGCGATACGGTCGGATTCGCGTTTGGGATTAACAATAGGGGTCAGGTGGTGGGCGCGTCGGGCTTGTGCTCGAATACCGCAATTCCCCCAAACCCGGCGGCGGCGCACGCAGTCCTCTGGGAAAGGGACGGCACACCGATTGACCTCGGCAATCTGGGGGGAACGAGCAACGCTGCGAGCGCCATCAACAATCGAGGCGAGGTAGACGGCACAGCATTTGACAGTAAGGGCATTGCGCATGCGTTTGTGTGGGCCAAAGAAACGGGCATACAGGACTTCGGCGTGTTCCCCGGGTCTGTCGCAACTATTGCACCGTGCTGCAACACCATCAACGACAACGGGGAGGTGGTTGGCTTCGCGATAGATCCGGACGGAAGTTCGCGAGCCCTGGTTTGGGAGGGCAGAGTGCCCGTGGACCTGAATACACTGATCCCGAAGAACTCGCCGTGGTATCTGCAGGCTGCTGAGTCGGTGAATAATGCCGGAGAGATTGCCGGGATTGGGGTGATAAACGGCGCCACTCACGCGTTTGTGGCGATCCCACGCGACCGCGACAGATAACACCGGAAGTCCGGGGCCGATCCGAGATCGGCCCTAAGGGCATTTCTAGGGATGGGCGATGACCATTAGAGTGCTCGGCACGTTCGAGGGTGCACTCTAGCGCGATTTTCAAGTTTTCCGGATCGAGAGCCGCGAAGCTTTCATCCAGAATAACGAGATCGGCGCGTTGAAGAAGCGCTCTTGCGATGTAGACGCGGCTGCGTTCTCCGTGCGAGAGCTGCCAACCACCTTCTCCCACCATCTGCAGAATGCCGCTGGGCATTCGGTCGAGCAGATCGCCTAGTCCCAACTCGCGGCAGATGGATTCGGCTTCGGTCATGTCATCCGGGGTGGGTGGCCAGCGCCGGCCCATGAGGAGATTGAAAGCCAGGGTCTCGGTTAGAACGTGGTTCTCGTGGAATTGGGGCGCGGCGGCTATGCTCTTACGCCAGCGTTCGGCGCCGATGGTGTGCCGGTCCAGTCCATTCACCAGCAAGAGACCGGAATCGGGCTGACGCATGCCGGAGAGCAAAGATGCGAACGTGGTCTTGCCGCCGCCCGATGGTCCTTCGAGCAAGATGCGCTCTCCTTTTCGGATGGTCAGGCTGCAGGACTGAATGATGTTGTTTCCGTCTTTGCGGTAGCGATAGGTCAACCGATCGGCCTCCACAATTTTTTGCGAAGTCTCGCTTTCTGCTCCTGCCGGAAGCTCGCCGAGAATCTCCGGGCGCGAGGCAGCGCGGAACAGCGGTGAGATTCTTGTTCCGGCGATCCAGGCTGCGGCGATATCGGCGAAAGATCCGGTCAGACGCTTGAACGCCGTGAAGGCGAGGAGGATGCCGCCAAGTACGACGGCCATTGCTGTTCCAGAGTTCTGGCCGGAAACGATTCCGGGAGCCAGACAAGCGAGACCTAGTACCAGCCATCCGCGCGGTACGAAAGCGATTAAGAACGAGCCGGTTCGATCGACGGACTGCGAAAGCCCTATATAAGTGTTGAGAGCTTGATCTTCCGACTCGTGCCATTCATCGCGGCGCTGCTGTGCCAGGCGTGTCCTGTGTCCGACCATGCACTCGACCAGATCCTGCGTCATGCTCATGCGCGTGCCGGTCCAGTGCTGATAGCGGCGCAAGAAATTCAAGGCCAGAACAACGGTCACGGCGAACCATACAATTAACAAGATCGCTAGACGACCGAGCACAAAGGCCGAGACGGCGAGTTCGATCATAGCGAGCAGGCCGGCGATGCCGCCGCTTAGTGCCAGCGTCTCTACAGCTTCCGCCTCCAAAATTTGCCCGAGGAACGTGCCGATGCCGCCGTGTCGCATTTCCTCGGGGCCGAGCCGCATCGCGCCCACCAGCAGCCGGCGCTTCAGAATTCCGCCTACGCCGATAGCCAGCAATCCTTGCAGCCATGTGGTCGCAACGCGAAACGGGATCAACGTAACGAGCAGCAGCGCCCACGCGAGAAGCCATCCCGAATCCATGCGGCCCTGGAAGGATAAGGTTCCCAGAATGGCCCAGGAGGCGAGCCAAAGCAGATATTGGCCGGTGTGCGCGATCACGAGCGCCGTTCCGTTTTGGATTGCGCTCGCCTGGCGCAACCAACTGAGCGGACGCGCCGCCGGAGAACCGCGAAGAATCCAGCATTGATTCCAGCGCTTATCGCCGAGTTGCTCAGACAGCAGCGAGCCGCAGTGTTTTTGCTTGCCGGGATGACGGAATGCGCGCATCGCGCAGAAGCCTCTCGAACTCGGCGCGAACGGGCCGCTCCGCCGGTTCGCGGATCAGCCGGGAGACTTCACTTATCCGAACGCGGCGGATGGTGAGCGCGGGCGTGAGCACTCTGAGCGTTCGGCGATCGGCGGTAAGGATGGCAAGAACAGCAGAATCGGAAATACGAAGCAATGACGGATGCGCACTGACTAGCTCGATCTCCAGATCATGGAGGGTGGTTTCGAGCGGCTCGGCTTCGAAACCCAGGCGCTTTGCTTCCCATTCCAGCCAAATACCCAGGTCTTCGCTCGAAGGGAATGTTGCTGGATTCGCATTAGACGCAGCACTGTATCTGATGCCCAGCTTTTTGCGCCAGCGCAGCCATGGCATCGCCGAGTTGTGAAATCGGCCAGGAAAGTGATTCGAGATCTCGCACGATTGCCTAAGCGACTTCACTTTCAGGAGCGGAAATCACTTTCCGTTCTTCGACGATTCGACCCGAATGCACCCGTATGCGGCGCCAAAGGCCGGCGGACCATAGGCCGGAATGCGTCTGGCGCTCGGCTTCGAGCAGTTGCGCGTATCGCGATTCGGGCGATTCAGCCAGCTCGCTAGGAGAACCATCTTCCACGATGCAGCCGCGCTCGACGACCAAGACGCGATCGAAGGCCTGCGTCTCGGCAAGATCGTGCGTGATGCAGAGCATCGTGCAATCGCGCCAGAATTCGCGCGCGCGGGCGAGGAGTTCGCGGCGTTTGTCGCGGTCGAGTCCGCGAAACGGTTCATCGAGAATCACCAGCCGGGTATTCCGGCGCAAGGTCGCGCGCGCCAGCCGGACACGCTGCCCTTCGCCGCCCGACACGAGCGCGCCGCCTTCGCCTAGCTTCGTCTGGAGGCCTTGCGGAAGGGTTTCAAGAACACCGCGAAGTAATGCGGCATCGATCGCTTTTCCGACCGCGAAGGCGTCTGGCTCCGAGCCATAGGAGATATTCGAGAACAGAGATCGATTCCAAAGCTGGACGGCGGGATCGACCCAAGCGGTCGTCAGGCGCAAGCCTTCGCAATCTAGCGGAGCATCGTTGACCAGCACCATGCCTCGATGCGGCTCAAGCCAGCCCAGCAAAACACTTACAAGGCTCGACTTCCCTGCCCCGGACGGTCCGACGATCGCTACGTGACTTCCCGGTTCGATACGGAGGTCCACTCTTTCGAGAATGGTGTGACCGGAGGCCTGGACGGAGACATCGCGGAATTCGATGGCGGGCGGTTCCGGTAGAGATTCCTGAATGGACGCTCCTTCACAGTCGCGGTTCTGTTCTGGCGTTTCGGGGGCTCCGAGGGGATCGAGCAATCGCAGAGTCAGGTTGCGATAGTACGGATATTGGCGCGCGAGCGCGCCCACATCTTGCCCGAGCGTGGGAAGATTCAACGCCCAATAAACGACCAGCAGCACGCGTCCGATATCGGAACCTTGCAGCGGGTGGATCAAAAGCAGACACGCCACAAGGCCAAACATCGCGATGAGCTGCAAGGCTTCCGCGGTAACCACCGTTCGCTGCAACCGCAGCGCCGCATGGCCCCACTCGCCCAGGAGCTTTTCGTGTTCGCGGCGCACGCTTCGCTCCGCTCCATGCGCGCGAATTGCCAGCAGCCCGAGCATGGCATCCAAATAAAACCGGGTCAAGCCCGCAGCGTGACTACGTACACGCAGGTCGCGTTCGGCCAGAACAGATTGCGTACTGAATGCCGGCAGCAGAGCGGTCGCCACAATCAATAGAACGAACGGCGCAGCCGAGGGATCGAGCCAAATGATTCCGGCGGCTGTGGCGCACAATTCAAAGATCGACCGCAGCATCTGCCGAGCCAGATCCGGTAAGTGGCGAAGCCGGTGCGTGGCATGACTTCGCTCGGCCATATCCGACGTCAGGCGGCTTTGAAAATACCTGTCACCCAGCTTCGGAATTTTAGCCAGAAAGGCGACCCGCAAGCGATTTTCAATCTGGCGTCCCAATCTCGCAGCCCCGGAGAAGATGGTCCATTCCATCAGTAGCAGCGCGAGGCCGAAGACCACAACCGCAGCCATTGCGCCCATGCGTTGGCCGGCGAGGCCCAGGTTAGCGGCTACATCGAAGAGGCCCCGAAACAGTAAAGCCTCGATCAAAACCCCGGCTGCCGCACTCGCGAGCGCGAACATCAGCAGGCCCGAACTCGCACGCCCGCTCTCCCATAGAAAACCGCAGCAGGGCTCGCCCTGGCGAGAGCGGCCGCTCTTCGATGGCAGCGGCGAGTTCCGGACGAAGCGGCTCGCCTTCCGGCGCCGCGCGTTTTCCGCGGATACGAACGAGAACCGCGCCGCGCATGAAAAGTTGTTGGTCGCCGTTCTCATCTTCCGGCGCCGGACGAACGGACCAGTAGCGCGCGGGAATGAGATTCGAACTGGCACAAAAATGCTCCAGCAATCGAGCGCAATCCCCGCTGCGCCGCAGGCCACCCGTGCGTTTGAGCGAATCGATCAGGCGGACAGCAGCGTCGAGCGATGCCAAGGCCAGCCAGTTATTTTGCCCGACTGCTTGGCTTGCGATCCGGCGTACCTGGCTGTGTTTGAGGCCGAGCCGTGTCATGCGCTGCCGGAGCACGCGCTGAAAATCTTCGGAAGCAGCGAACTCTCGCCAATCCGCTGCCGGTACAGGCATCGTGTGACTGTAGAGTTCGTTGACAAATTGACCGGAACTGGCCCAGCGCCGCCCTACTGCCGGATCCATCAGTTGAAGTGTTTTTCCGTGACGTCGCCAGACGACAACGAAATGGGTGAGGCCGTTCGGCAACTTGACGACAACGAGAGCAGGCAAAGCGTTCGCTTCGGAGAGCAGCAGATGATCCGCAGGGATCATGATCTGCTCGGCTTCGAGACCAAGCTGATTAGCGACCGCCTCCATGGTGTCTATGGAAGTGCCGTCGAGGCCCGTCTGGCAGGCTTCGCGAAGACGCCCATAGCTGACGTGCTTTCCAAAGCCGTCCAGCAGGCATTTCAGTGCGGCGGGTCCGCAGTCCATGTTGGAGGTTTGGACCACCTCGGGCGCAAAAAATCGCCTCAATGCGCACCCACTAATTCGCCCGCGGAGCGGAGAACGAGCGCAGCGGGCGACACACGCTCAATCTGCACTTCGACGGAACCGGGAAGCCCATGTTGGAAAGGAATTTTCGAAGGCGAAGAGGAGTTGACCGCCAGTTCGACCCGCACCTTCCCATCGCGGATTTCTCCGGCTACTCGCGAGACCTGGGCGGAAATGGTTCCATATTGAGCCCAGGGAAAGCCTTGCAGCCTCAGAACGGCCGGTTGGCCGGGACGCACTTTTCCGAGCGCGGAGGAGGGCTGGAATTCAGCGATTACCTGGAGTTTGCCATCGGGAAGGATTACGCCAAGCTGTTGGCCCTCGCTAATATGCGATCCGGGGCGCAGAGCGGCAGCTTCTCCCAGACGTCCGGAAATTGGCGCGCGAATGCGGCGGCGTTCGATCTCGTATTCCAGCCGCTTAATAGTTTCCGACGACGTAGCCATGTCGGCTTCGAGCTTGGCGATATCGGCAAGAATCTGCTTGAGCCGCACGTCTCTATCGGTGTTCCGAACCTGCAGTTCCGGTTCGAGCCGCGAAATGGCCAGCCTGAGATTTTCCGCAGCCGCCCGCTTGCTTTGGGCCTCCGCTTTGGCGCGTTCGGCATCCGCTTCGGCCATGATGCCTTCGGCTCGCAGGCGACCGGCGCGCTCGGCTTCTTTTTCGGCCAGCGCGGCTTGCGTATCGGCCTCGCGATATTGCGCTCGTGCGCCGTCGGTGGAGAGCGTGAGTACCCGGTGCTCATCGGTTCGCCCCTCATCTTCCGAATGCATCTGCGCGCGTAATGCGTCCAGCTGCGGCTTGAGAGCTGACAGGCGAGTCCGCTCTTCCTCCAGGCTCAAGCGCTCACTGTTACTGTCTACTTCGGCGAGCACATCACCCGCCTGGATTTGTTTTCCGAGGAATAATTGGGACGATACGAGCCGGCCGGACACGCTCGCTTGTACAGGATAGGCGGCTGCGGCCACTTCGAGGCGGGCGGAGTCCGAAATCTCATAGCGAGTGACCTGGGCCCGAAACGCCCAGGCGAGCCAGCAGGCAAGCAGGATGATTCCTACGATCAAAGCGGCAGTAGAGCCGATCCCACTGTCGGCGCGGAGCGAATGACTTACTCGGTGGAAGCTATTGGACATAGAATTTCAGTGGAATTTACTAAATAACCGCCCGGCCATAATAAGAGTGGCCGCTCGCGGTGAGGCGAAGCGGCCACATTTCCTAAAGGATTACCTGGGTGCGACGAAAAGAAAACTATGCGCCCCAAATAGCCTGACCAGCTTTCACGTTGCTCTTAACCTTCATGGATATCCTCCTTTCTCCTATTCGGGCTCATGCTGGCGGCATGAACCCCGACTTGGGTTTGGCGGAAAAAAGCCAAACGGTATTAAAGACTCGTCCTGGGGGGACGAAAAGAAACTAGGCGCCCCAGATCGCCTGACCCGCTTTCACGTTGCTCTTGACTTTCATCGCTAGCCTCCTTCCTTAGAATGATCTTGAGTTTCCGCTGGCGGCGGAGACTCAAGTGGGGCATTTAGCCCTTACCGCTAGACCGCAACACGCACAAAATCTTTTAGTAAGTCAAAAAACAAAAATAAAGCCTTACTTTCCGAATTGTTCCGAATTCCTGTAAATTCCCTCTGCCCTACTTCGGTGCTCCAGGTATGCTGTTTGCTGCTCTGCCCGGCATCGAGCTTATTTGTTCGTCGCAATCGGATATTTGATTTATACCGGAAATTCACGCTTATTCAAACTAATTTCTCAGAATAGGCGGGTAGGATTTTTCTGATAGGGTTAGCCCCTGGTAGTAGGGGCGGTGTCAGGGGCGCGAAGACGCGGCCGAAGCCGGCTTGCGGAGAACAAAGCCTATGCCGGCGCTCCGTTGAAGAGGCTCCCCCGGGGAATGCCGGTTCGAAAACCGGCATGGCACGGTCGCGCCTCTGTTTCCCTCAATCTTGATGGCGGGCTCGCTTGGCTTCAACCGCTCTTGCGACTAACGCCTCCAATGCTTTTTGATCCACGTCGGCCAGCTTCTTGACGTAAACACAGCCTCGGCCCATAGTGTGCTTACCAAGGTTGGCCAGCAACGCCTCAGAACCACTGAACCCAGTAATGCCATATAGAACGGTCGCTGCCCTACGCGGAGAAAAACCGGCGAGCGGCGCGTCGCCCTCGCGTCCGCTCTCGTACTTATAGTGGCGGCTGCCGAACCCGATGATCGAAGGCCCCCACATCTTTGGCTTTTCGCCCGTCGCGCTTTGCATCAACTTGACGAGCGCCTTGGCATCCGCGCGCTTGGTGTCATCTGTAAGTGAATCGATAAATGCCCCGACACTTGCTTTTGTCGGCTTTGTTTTGTTATCTGCCATCCCTCGTGCCTCCGGTTTCCATGTCGCCTTCGCCAACCATCCGGGGCGCGTCGGCAACTTGATTCAAGATCCCCCGCCAGCCATGATCATGCGTCGAGGGCGCCCCGCATTGCAGTAACAATACCTCACGAAATACAATCGGCGCATGAGCAGGAAAGCCGGGTCCGTCGCGGTCTGGACCGTAGCCCTAGCTTTTGGCGTTCCGCTGCATGCTCAAGGGATTGCTGGCTTCGCAAGCCAACTACGGGCCGATCTTGCCGACCTGTCCTCCGCGCCGACACTGGCCACCTGGCAGAGATCTCACCCTGATGGCAAGGTAGAACCCGCCTACTACGAAACGGGAAAAGAGCCATTCGAGGTCGACTTCGCCCGGCTGAACCGCTGGTGCGCCGCGTCCGTCAGCAGTTTGCAATCGGAGGTGGTGCGAGCAGCATTATTCTACGTGCCGCCGGCAGCGCAAGGCGTTTTGGCGTCGCTTCCGCCAAGCGAGAACAGCGCAAGGATCCGAGAGTGTCGCATGCAGGCGATTTGGACTGAACCCCAAAACTGAGACAAAGAGAAGTGTCGACACCTGCAGTAAAAAGGAGAGCAGGTGGGAAGACGAAAAATCGGTAAGTATCCGAAGTCGTTCCGACAGCGGGCCGTAGAGCGGATGCGGTGCTGTGACAAGGTAAAAGAACTGGCCAAGGAACTGGGCGTGCATCGGAGCGTGCTGTACAACTGGCGCGATCAGTTGGCGCCGCAAGATCGAGCCGAGTGGCGAGAGCGAGGAGACGCAGATACCCGGCTGGAACGCGAGAACCGCGAGCTGAAGCCGGCGCTGGCGGAGAAGACGTTGGAAGTGGATTTTTTCAGAGGTGCCTTGCAAAAAATCGGGGCTCGTCGCCAGAACAGCAACAAAGCTGGCGAGACGGCATCTACGACCAAATCGGAGAGTTGATGTCGCTGCAAGGCAAACTCAGTATCGAGCGCATGTGCCGGCTGGCGGGTGTGAGCCGGGCGGGTTTTTATCGTTCGCTGCAGGAGCGGCAACCGGTAGCGGCCGACATGGAGGTGCGGGGCGAGATTCAGCAGATCTTTACGGAGCACAAACGCCGGTACGGCTACCGCCGGGTCAGCGCGGAGTTGCGACGGCGCGGCTTCCCGGTGAACCATAAGCGGGTCGCGCGGCTGATGCGGGAAGACAATCTGCTGGCGGTGCAGCCGAAATCGTTCGTTATCACCACCGACTCCGAGCACGATTGCGAAGTCTTCTTTAACCTGGCCGCCCGAATGAAGCTGACCGGCATCGACCAACTCTGGGTGGCCGACATTACCTATATTCGTCTCCAGAGCGAGTTCGTCTATCTGGCCGTGATCCTGGATGCGTTTTCCCGCAAGGTCATTGGCTGGGCCTTGGACCACACGCTCGCCAGCCGCCACCGGGCGTAGTGCATCACTCCGATCACGGCATTCAGTACGCGTGTGGAGAGTACGTGTCACTGCTGCGCAGCCACAGCCTGGTTCCCAGCATGAGCCGGCCAGCGAACCCTTATGACAACGCCAGTTGCGAAAGCTTCATGAGGACTCTGAAGCGGGAAGAGATTCGCGCGAACGAATATCGGGATCTGGGGCATTTATTGCAGAACGTGGCCGCTTTCATCGACCACTACTACAACCGGGTGCGGCTCCATTCGGCGCTCGGTTATCGGCCGCCGGAGGAGTTCGAGCAGCTCGAGTGCGGTTCGGCCGAAGTCCGGGGCGCAAGCTTTTTAGGCATGCGGAGATCTATCGATCCGATGAAGCCAGGACGAGCAAAGAGAAGGCGGCTTGCAGGGCCGCCTCCCCGGACCATCGTTCCGATGAGTCTCCGGCTGGCTATTCCTCGGCAGGTGGCTCTCCAGCAGAGCCCACTTCCGCTTCGCCAGCCGCAACCAGTTTGACGCACAACGAGATTATGGAGTAAGAGAAAATCAGTAAACGGCAAGTGTCGGCACTTTGCGTGTCTCAACCGCGGGGTTCACCCCAGATTTGGTATGAGACTAACGCCGACGTCTCGATGGATACTATCGTCAACGAATTGTCTTCCTTCTGGGGTAAGCCGAACGGACAAACCACCACGCCGGATATCGCTGGCTCCGGACTTTGGAAAGGCGTGGCCGCCTGGCATCGGAAAGGAATGAACATCTGGGTCGTTTACGATGTCAAAGGGAAGCCGGGCCGCGCGGTTGGACAGCGACTGATCGTTTATGCCAGAAGAGATATCCCGCGCGATCAGTTGGTCCTGGCTGGCGGGTCGCTCGGTTACGCCATTAGAAACCGGGTGACTGATGCCGCGGCTCAGTTGGCTGCACAGGATCGTGCCCTGACTGCTGCGATATTGGATCGATCGCAATGTCTTGCCAGACCGCTGAAGCCCGAATCTGAGTCTCTCACGGTGAGCCGTCTCGCAGAATGGCTCAAAAGTTCAGCCGATACAGCCCCAGCGCGACGCGCAGCGGCCCTTCTTGTGGCGCACGCTTACCTTACATGCTCTCAGGCCACGCCCCAAGCGCTCCTGCCACTCGGCGTTGAGTTTGCTACTATGTGCCCTCAAGACGGAGCTGCTTACGATGGCAACTTTCTCAGACAGGCGGAAAAGCTCGATCCCAAAGGGCCAGGGGGTGAATTGGCTGGTCTGGCAAGTTTGGGAGAGCCTTGCTCGCTCAAAGGGCGCCATCCCTGGCCTGACTTGGTCATTGAAAAAAGCGAGAGGCTCTTGAGTGAATTCCCGCCGGACCGATGGACGCCTTGGATTCACTTGGCAGCCGCGGGAGCGCACGCGGCGAAGCTCTCTTTCGCGTACTCCGGGGGCGACCCGGAAGGCGGAATTGCTCTTCTGACGCCAACCGAAATGCGCCGGCAACGCAGAGCGGCCATTGAGAATTTTGAAGAGTTCATTCGTGCGCGGCCGGATACTCAGGAGTCTGTTTTTGCGTGGCAGGAAGCGTGGCGTTTATTAGCAGGACTCCCGCCCAGCCAAATCCATTTCGGCTGCAGCTGCGAATAACCGGTGTAGTCAGCTATAAAGGATTCGCGCAACGATCAGCGTCATGTCGTCGTGCTGTTTCGCGCCTGCTGAAAATGCGTCCGCGGAAGCGATAACGCGCTCAATCATGTCGCCGCACGCAAGGGTACCGCAATCTCGCACGCAGCTAATCAAGTTTTCCACACCCCATTCCTCCTCCGACGGATTCATCGCTTCGCTGATGCCGTCAGTAAGCGCGACCAGGATGTCGCCGGGCTCTAGCTTCAGCGTTCCCTGTTCATAATGAATGCACGGCAGCAGGCCAACAACCGGGCCTCCGGTGTCCAGCCGAATCACCGATTCGCCGCGAAAGATCAGCGGGGGTTCGTGACCCGCATTCACGTAACGGAGCAAGCGCGATGCGGGTGAAAACTGGCCATAGAAAAACGTCGCATATTTGTTTACAGCCGAACTTTCATACCCGAGCGTGTTTACGTTCTGCATGATGGCCGCGAGATCACATTCACCACGCATTGTCTGGGCCCGCAGGGACGCGCGAAGACTTGCCATCAGCAATGCGGCCGGAAATCCCTTGCCGGACACATCGCCAATCGCAATGCCAAGATTGCCATCGCTAAGGCGAAATAGTCGTAGTAATCGCCGCCCACACCCAATGCGGGACGGCAGTATCCGGCTATCTCGATGCCGGGTATCGACGGTGTTTTTTGGGGAAACAGCCGCTGCTGGACTTCACGCGCGATTTCCAGTTCGCGATTCATACGTTCCCGCTCCGCGAGTTCCGCCGCAATTTCCGCCGTCAGTCGGCTGTTTTCGAGTGCCAGACCCGTTTGTGTCGCAACCGAATCCAGCAATCGGATATCCGTCCGGGTGAATGGCTCTTCCGACTGCTTCGGTCCCAGACTCATGATGCCGACGAGCTTCTCGTTCAACGAAAGAGGCAGCAGCAGTTCGGGCTTTAGCTTCTCGATTGATTCCCGTTCCGCTTCTCCCGCGTGCTGAATCCAGGAGTCCGTTCTCGTCGAAACGAACCGTGAGTTGCTGATTCTCTTTCAACTGCTGAACAGTCAGGCTGTCTTCCGGAATCTCCACGCCTGCCGAGCCCGAATCACCCCACCGCATAAGCCGAGCTCAAATGTCCCGCCGTTGTTCAACAGCAGCGCGACACGTGGGACATGCAGAGATTCTGAGATCCGATGCGCTACTGTCTTCAGCACCGAACCGTATCAACGATTCTCCGGACCTGATTGGCCAGTTCACTGAGAATCTGCTCGGCGTTATATGCTTCGCGAAAGAAGCGGCGATCCAGCCACCGCTGAACGCGCCCGGCGAACGTGCCGATGAGTGCGATCAGCGCGAATCCTGCGCAGATTGCAACGCAATTCGCCGAGTCACACTCCCGGCCTGATCGCCGCTCATGTTTGCGGCGATTACGATGATCAGGAGGCTGACGATCACCTGCACGGCCCTGACACCACTTTTGGCCAGCAGATAGCGAAGGCCCTGCCTGATTACCAGCCGCACATCCATGGCGCGATAAACCAGAAGCCAAGTGCAAAGCACAGGATCGGGATTGCTAAATCTTCCAGCGCGAACGAAAGCCAGTCAGACGCCTGTGGGCCCCTCGGAAAAGGTGTTTGCAGTTCGATGGAAACGTTTTTCGGGGCCGTACCGCCGGGTGTGGACGGCCTAACCTGAATTTGCAACTTCTGACCTGGCCGCGCTTGCCGTAGGACTGCATAGTAATCGGCAAAGCCCCGGAGCGGCCTGCCGCGAATCCCCGTAAGTACATCGCCATCTCTGAGACCGGCTGCGCGAGCCTCCGGTTCCACCAGAATCACGGCCATGTTCGGTCCGCCCAACTCGAACGGATCGCGCACATGCTCGTTCGGATGCAGCCAAACGCCGGCTGCGTTCGCGTCGGTGCGGATTTGATACGTCACCGCAATCGCCAACAGCACCAACAGACAGAAGTACGCCACGTATGGCCTGCTGCGATCTGTGCGGGATAGAGCCGGCACTGGCACTGGCGTCATTGTAATGGATAGTTGCGGCAATTCGAGGAAGTGCGTTTATACGAATCGCGACAAATCATGCGATCGGCTTGCCGCAAATAGGCTGATTAATAACTACCAGTATGCTTATGAGAAGCGAAGCGGATCGAAAGGTGAATTGAGTGGCGGCGAAGCAGGATTCTCTTACGTCTCAGAAACCCGACGACACCAGATCCTTTCGCAGGTCGTCCCGGCCGCTTTATATCATCCTCGGTCTGTATATAACAATCAGCCTTGGTTATTACATTGGGGGCGCTATTGCCGCGACTCAGCCGAACACCCAGCCAAAGTGACGCCCTGCTTCGAATCTCTCTGTGTACACTAAAACGACATCGGGCACGTAACACTCCGATGGTCGTCAATTATGTCCAAACAAGCCTTCAGAGGGCCCTTCCACACCATTGGCTGCGGAGCTCTTTATGCGGTAGCGCTTTCCTTTTTTACAATTCAATCCGATGCGGGCACACGCCTGCTGCGCATGCCCACGGTGAGTGCCGACCACATTGCGTTCGCGTATGCCAATAACATCTGGATTGTCGATCGCAAGGGCGGCATTGCACGGCGGCTGACGAGTTTTCAGGGGCAAACCACGAATCCTCACCTTTCGCCCGACGGCAAGCTGGTCGCCTTCAGCGGGGAATACGGCGGCAACATGGATGTCTATGTTGTGGGCGTCGAAGGCGGTGAGCCGAAGCGGCTGACGTGGCATCCGGGGCCGGACCTGGTGGAGGGTTGGACGCCTGACGGCAAATCCGTCCTGTTTACGTCTACGCGGGAAAGCTGGGCGCCCATGTCCGGCGCCGCGTTTCTGGACGGTACCGGTGACGGGCGGCTTTCCCGAGCCTTTGGCGCTGCCGCGCGGCTATCAGGGAAAGATCTCGCCGGATGGTTCGCACATTGCTTACCGCATGAACAACTCGTGGGATGAGGAGCGGCGCAATTACCGGGGCGGGCAGAACCGGCCCGTTTGGATTGCGGACCTGCATAGCTACGATGTGATCACGCCGCAGTGGACCGATTCAAAAGACATGGATCCGGTGTGGGTGGGAGACGACGTCTATTTCATTTCGGATCGCGATGGCGTCGCCAACGTGTGGGTCTTCGACACGAAAAGGAAGAAGCTGACGCAGGTGACGAAGTTCACCGATTACGATGTCAAATCGCTCGATTCGTGCCCCGGTGCGGTGGTGTTCGAGCAGGGCGGCTACATCCATGAACTGGAGCCAAAGAGCGGCAAAACGCATGTGGTGGAGATCGCTGCGGCAGGCGATTTTCCATGGATGATGCCGCATTGGGAAGACGTCTCGGGCTGGATGAGCAATATGGTCGTTTCGCCGACCGGCAAACGTGTTGCGGTCGAGGCGCGGGGCGAGATCTTCACGATTCCCGCGGAGAAGGGCGACTTTCGTAATTTGACACACTCGAGCGGATCGGCCGAGCGCGATCCGGCCTGGTCGCCCAATGGCAAATACATCTCATATTTCAGCGATAAATCGGGCGAATACAAGCTCGTCATCGAAGCGCAGAACGGAATAGCGCCACCGCGCGAGATCGATTTGCCGCACCCGACGCATTACTACACAGCTTCGTGGTCGCCGGATTCAAAGAAGCTACTCTACACGGATACGAACTTAAAGGTTTGGGTGCTGGACGTGGCGAGCGGCACGGCGAAGATCGTGGGCGAGGATCCCTGGATGGTGCCGGCGCGAACGCTGAATCCGGTGTGGAGCCCGGATTCAAAATATGTTGCGTACTCAAGCCGGTTGCCTTCGCTGTATCACGCGATTTTTATTACCAACGTGGAAACGGGCGAGAAGCGGCAGATAACAGACGGGCTGGCGGATTCGGTGTGGCCGGTGTGGGATGCGAGCGGGAAATACTTGTGGTTCTTCGCCTCGACAGACTTCGGGTTGAGATCGCAATGGCTGGATATGACGTCGTACGATCACGACGAACATTTTGGTTTGTATCTGGCGGTATTGAGCAAGAGCGAACCGAGTCCGCTCCTGCCGGAGAGCGATGAAGACAGCGGCGTAGGAAACGTCCCGACGCCGACGGCAGCAACTACATCGGGGGACGACAAGTCGAATGATGAGAAGGCTGAATCGCAACGGCCAACAGGTGCGGGCGCGACGCGGGCCCCCAAGCCGCCGGTCACTGTGCGGATCGATTTCGACGGCCTTCAGAACCGCATCATTGCTGTGCAAGGCATACCGGCCCGGGAATATTCGGAGCTGCGACCGGGTGTGGCCGGAACGGTTTTTTATCTCGAATCGCTGACCGGTGGTGCGACTCCTGGAGTGCCCCCGGGACGGACGCTGCATCGGTACCGATTGAGCGAACGGAAAGCGGCTCCGTTTCTCGCGGGAGTGGTGGATTACAACGTGAGCGCCGATGGGCACAAGCTGGTGTACCGGATGGCAAATTCGAATCGTGGTCCCGCGGCCGGAGCGCCCCCGCCTGGACCGCCGCCCGCGCCAATGCTGTTCTTGGTAGACGCGGATAAACAGCCGCCCGCCGCCGGAGCCGGGCGTCTGAATGCTTCCTTGCGGATGTATTTGGATCCCAAGGAAGAATTCAAGCAGATCTTCTATGAGGGTTGGCGGAATCAGCGGGATTATTTGTATGTCCCGAATATGCAGGGCGCGGACTGGCCTCGGATGAAGGAGATGTACGGGCAGTGGCTGCCATCGGTGATGCACCGCGCGGATTTGAATTATCTGCTCGACCTCATGGGGTCTGAAATTGCCATCGGACACTCGTTTGTACGAGGCGGTGAGATGCCTCAAGTCCCGCAGGAGCGGGACGGCCTGTTGGGAGCGGACTTCGCCATTGAGAACGGCCGTTACAAAATTACGCATATTTATGACACGGAGAGTTGGAATCCGGAGTTGCGCGCGCCGCTGGCAACTCCTGGCGTGAATGTGTCGGTCGGAGATTATGTGCTGGCTGTAAATGGCGAAGAGTTGCGCGTGCCGGATAACTTGTACCGCTTGCTCGAGGGTACGGCCGACCGGCAAACGGTGCTCACCGTAAACAGCCAACCCGCGGCGGCGGGATCACGGCAGGTAACTGTGCTTCCGGTGGCCAACGAGCAGGGATTGCGGACGCGGGCATGGGTCGAGGCGAATCGCCGGTTGGTGGATAAACTGTCGAACGGCAAGCTGGCGTATGTGTATCTACCGAACACCGGCCAACCCGGTTACCAGAGTTTTAACCGCTATTATTTTGCTCAACAGGAGAAGCTGGGAGCAGTCATCGACGAGCGGTTCAACGGTGGTGGGTCGGCAGCCGACTACATCATTGACGTGCTGCAGCGGAAGATTGACGGATACTTCAACAATGTGGCAGGTGATCGCTATCCCTTCACGAGCCCAGAGGCGGGAATCTGGGGACCGAAGGTAATGATCACGAATGAGATGGCGGGCTCCGGCGGCGACCTGATGCCGTGGATGTTCCGTCACCGCAAGGTGGGCTTGCTGGTGGGGAAACGAACTTGGGGCGGGCTGGTGCATACAGCCGATACGCCCGTGTTTGTGGATGGAGGTTCTATGATTGCTCCGCGCGGCGGATTTTTCACTGCCGAGGGCAAGTGGGCAGTGGAGAACGAAGGAGTTGCGCCCGATGTGGATGTGGAGAACTGGCCCAAGGACGTCATCGCAGGACACGATTCGCAGCTTGAGCGGGCCGTCCAGGAAGCGCTCCGAATGTTGAAAGAGAATCCGGTGAACCGGCTAGATCATGAGCCTCCGCCGCCGAAATGGGGCGAAAGAAGGGTACCGTTGGGATCGCAGTAGGCCGCGCTTTTTTACAGCCTTCCAACTGGTATTCTAGGAATTCAGACTTTCGCTCTCATTCTCCCCCGGAAGGTCTGGTTAACCGAGGCATCAAATGAATACAGCGGCCGACGTAAGGAAGCTATGCGACGATGTGTCGATTGCTATTGAACAGGTTCGCCTGGTTTTTCGCAGTACAACGCTCGATGAGTTTGAGACGCTCACCCGCTTTTGGAGCCTGAAAGATAATGTTTGCCGACTTGTCCAGGCTGTTTCGGATCGGCGCGACGAGACATTGGAGCTCCTGAGATATGAGTACGCATCCCTGATTTCCGGCGTTGTCGATGTAATCGGCTTTGCCTCCAAGCTTCGCGTGGGAAAAATTCCCGCGATCGCTACCGCCTGCCAGGGTATAAACGAATCTCTCATTGCGCTTGAGTATCTCAAACAATCGCACCCTGTGGGAATCGCCGCTTCGGCTTGACTTGCGCCTACTGTCCGCAACCGCGCGGCCGGTTTGATTTTTTGCATAATAGCTTAAGGGAGCGGGCAGCAGTTGCGCTGCCACCCGCTTCGTTCTGATTAGCGGTGTTTCCACCGCAACGTCAGGACGATGGTGCAAACAACACCACCTTCAGCGTGAGTTGCATCAAGGATACTCCTTTCTGCAGCAAAGCAGGATGGAAAGGCCGGGGCCATAATCCCCGGCCACCCGCTCGAATGTAAGTTTCAGTGCAGAATCCCTCGGCCCGGCTCAGTGTTTTCTTGTAACGCTCCGTCCTTCACAACGAATACTCCGTTTACGAGCACATCGGGAATCCCTTCCGAATACTGAGCGGGGTTCTCATAGGTAGCGCGGTCAATCACACGATTCGGATCGAAAATCGTGAGGTCGGCGTCGGCCCCGATCTTTATGCGGCCCTTATTCTGCAAACCGAGCCGGTCTGCCGGCATGAGCGACATTTTGCGGAGCGCCTCCATAAGCGGCAGAACGTGCTCTTCCCTTACATAGCGGCCCAACACGCGAGCGTAGGTACCGGCTGCGCGCGGATGGCCTTTCCCGTTCTCGAGTATGCCGTCGCTCGCGATCATCACCATGGGATCCGCCATCGCCAGTCGAACGACTGACTCCGGAATGCTATGCACCGCCACCATGCCGCCCTGTTTACGGTAGCGATTAAAGCTCTCCTCCGTTAGCCGCTCGCCCGTCGCGGCCCACTGTAAATCGTGATACGTAATCCCGCCCTGGTGAGCCTGCCATCCCGGATCGAAAATGGCCGAACCGATATCGGTCATCCCCGCCGTGTAAGGATACGCTTCGGTGGTGACATCGAGACTGTGTTTGCGCGCGCCTCTTATCATCTGCAAGCACAACGGTGTCTGCGCCAGACCCATGCTGGTGATGTGGACCACGTGCAGCGGCGCGCCTGTCGCAACTGCATCCGCAAGAACTTCTTGCAGCGCATCGATCACTCCCGGATCCACCGGGCCGCCGTTCCGCATATGCACGAACACAGGCCGTTTGTATTGCGCGGCAATCTGAAAAACTTGCAGCGCCTGTTCGCGTGTGCTCTTCGGCATGTACGCAATGCCCATACCCACGCCGAGCGCCCCTTGATCTAATCCCTCCTTGATGTGCGCGAGAATCTCGCGCTGTTCTTCGGCCGTGGGAGCGCGTTTGGCCGCTTCGCCTCTCGGGAGGAGTGTGCCCGGGTCGTGCATGACGGCAATGGCGGCGGGAATATCGCCGCTGCTTGCACCAAAGTTGATCAGCGCTTTACCTGCCCGAGCGGCATACCACGGGCGCAAGGGCCAGACGCCAACCTCGAGTTCCAGCGCAGTCGTCACGCCGTCGCGAGCCTTGAAACGATAGTTCTCCGGAGTCTGGCCGTGCGAATGAAGGTCGATAAAGCCGGGCGCAACCACCAGGCCGTGCGCGTCGATGGTAGTCCTGCCGCTTATGGCGCCGACCGAAATCGCAGCGATCCGCCCGTCACGAACTCCGATGTTGCGGACAGCGTCCAGGCCGCTTTCCGGGTCCATAACGCGGCCGTTCACAATCGCCGTGTCGAATTGTTGACCCATGGCAACCATTGTGAAGGTCACCAGCAGAACGCAAAAGAGCTTCGGCATGCTAGCCGAATTATACGTTCGCGCTCTCGTACTCTCGCGGGAGTCCAGGCAGAACAAATTGAAATGCAGCGCCTTGCCCCAGCTCTGACTTGACCGAAATTCGGCCGCCGTAGTGAGCTACGATTCGCTCGCAAATCGCCAGTCCTATTCCGGTTCCGGGGATTTGTTTCCCATGTAACCGGGTAAAAACCTTGAAGATCCGCTCATGGTATTCGGGTGGAATCCCAGCACCGTTGTCCTGAATCGTAAATAAATAATCGGAGCCTGTTTGCTCAGCCGAGATGTCCACCACCGGAGGGGTCCCGCCGTATTTCAGCGCATTGGTCAAGATGTTCTGAAAAATTTGGATGACGTGGGCCTTTCGCGCTGCGACGTGAGGTAAAGCACCGCACTTGATTTGCGCGCCCGATTTTTTTATGGAGCTTGTGAGGTTATCAAGGACCTCTCTGAAGACCTCATTCACGTCCGTTCCTAATTCTTCGTCCGGGTGATGTTCGACAGCGCGGCTATACGCAAGCAGATCGCGGATAAGATCTTGCATCCGGCGAGCGCCCTGCACGATGCTGTCCAGCAACTCGTTTTTCTCTTTATCCAGCAACGGGCCGCACTGTTGAGCGAGCAACTGTGAATACAGACCCACCGTTCGCGCCGGCTCCTGCAGATCATGGGCGGCGGCGTAGGCGAACTGTTCGAGATCAGCGTTGGCGTGACGCAACGAATTCTCCATCTCCTTGCGTTCAGTCAGGTCATGAATACTCAGCACCACCTGCATCACTTGGCCCAGTTCGTCCCGTATAGGAGTGGCGCTGATCGCGCCCACCCAACGTTTTCCGGTAGACACGTTGGTCATCGTAATTTCACGGTCAAGGACGGTTTGCCCCGAAAGCGCCATTTGCAAGGGCCGTTCTGAAAACGAGACAGCTTCGCCCTGTGAGTTGGTAAGTTCAATCAATTCGGCAAGTCCGCCGGCTGAGGAAGGCATTTCTTCGACACTGCCAAACCCATGGAGATGCACGAAAGCGGGATTCGCGGCTATGATTGTCCCGTCGGAATCTAGAAGCACGATTGCCTGCGAGACATTCTCAATCATCACGGCCAGTTGACGCCTGCCCAATTCAGCTCTGGCCGCCAACTTACGTGAGTGGGATCCTACCGCTGCGGCCAGATGAAGGCTCTTTTCCGCATTTTTTCGTTCAGTGAGATCGCGGTTCGCCTCGAAAACAACGGACTCCTGTCCACACTGGAGCAGCATTAACCGGCTCTCCACTACGATCTCGTGCCCTTCCCTGGAGACGTAGGTAACCTCTCCGGACCAGTACTGGGCTCCCTCCAGTTCTCGATGGATCTCTCCAGCGGGAACCGAATATTGAGTCTGCAAGAGGTCGTCAACCGAGCGCCCCACGGCTTCGACCTTGGTGAAACCGTAGAGCTCTTCGGCGCCAGTGTTCCAAAACGTAATCTCGCCAGTCGGAAAGGCCCAGAGAAAGATCGGCTCGAATGAAATATTCAGGATTTCGGCTTGTTCCCGAAGTGTACTTAGCTGACAATGCACAAGTCGAGCTTCAAGGTCCGCAACACGGCGATTGCGGGGCACCACCTTTTGGCGCCTAGCGGCTGAACCCATGTAAGGTAACTTTCATCATACAAAAAAGCTGCAGTCTAATATTGCTCTACGATCCCAAACCTGCCCTACAAAGTGGCGTTCAGAGCTATTGTGTGGAAACGAGTTATTCTTTTTTGTTTGATGGCGATCCCTCTTTTGAGCCGTCACCCGAAAGCGCGGGACGAGGAATCGGTTTCGTATCGCTATATTCCCCTGACAGATAATCGAGAAGCAACTGCCGGTCCGGCACGACTGCGCCCCATCCGATCATCTTGTCAATTTCCTTGCCCCAGGCGGCAGCGGAAAGCCGTTGCGAATCGACCAGCCGCAGGCTGTGGCACTGAATACAGCTGCGCTGTTCTTCCTGTTTTCCTTTTTCCGTGAGTTGCGGATCGGCAGCCGGGCAGAGTGAAGCCGCCATTACGAGTACTATCGCAATGCTCGCCAATTTCATGATTTCTCTTCTACGGTTACGCCGATCTGATCGATGGCGTTGTAGAGATATCCTGATGGATTCCAGGTTGCGGTAATGGGCTGGATATTTCCCGCAGAATCGGTGGCTCGCGACATGATTGTGTAATAGCCGCGACGGGGCGGCGTCCAGGACAGGTTCCAAAGTCTCCACGCAAACGGGAGGTTTTGCGAAGACAGTTGCGCATCTTTCCAATGCCGGCCAGCGTCGGTGGAAACTTCTACGCGCGAAATGCGCTCTTCTCCCGCCCAGGCGATGCCCCGGATTGTGGCGGGAGCGGCGGGGATTTGAGCTTGATCGGAAGGACTCGTGATGTATGACTTCACAGGCATGCCTTCAATCACCTCGAGATCCGCGGGATTCGCTGGTGTGCCGGGCGCTCCAGGATGCTTAGGAAAGCGATAGCCGGGGTTCATGAAAAAGCCGGTGTTGGGCTCATTCGCAATCGATAGAGTGGTGACCCACTTTACCCAGCTCGTGCCGTCCCAGCCGGGGACAACCAACCGTACGGGAAAACCATGAAGATCGGGAAGCGGTTCGCCGTTCATCTTCAGGGCGAGCAGCGTTGCAGGATGCAGGGCCTTCTTCATGGGAAAGGAGCGAATAAAGTCGGGCGTTTTTGCCACGCCGACATCGGCTCCATTAACGGTTACGTACGCCGCGTTGAGGTCGGACCCAGCCAGTTTCAACACATCGCTAAGACGCGGCCCTGTCCACTCGGCATTGCCGATTGCGCCGCGACCCCATTGAACACCGGGAACGCGCGGACGAAAAGAACCCGCGACCATCGCCCGTACATTCGAGAGTGGCCGGAACCGTGTACTGTTGCAATTTGCCGAGATCGCCGGGCGACAGGCTCATTTCCTTGGAGACCCGGCCGTTTAGGGCGACACGGAAACTCGCTTCGTTGATTTGCGGACGCGGAATATGCTGGCGAACAAAAAAAACGTCATTCGGAGTCAGCCATGTATCGAAGTCGCTGACGGGTGTTTCCAAATCCTCCGGCCGGTCGTTGTGAAGAATCATGGGCCGCTTGCCGGGTATGGTGATCAGATCCTGTGCGCGCGCGGCGCCGACTAGCGCGAACAAGGAAGCGAAGAGTTCGCGTCTGCTCGAAATAACCACTGTTTTACTGTCTCAAACCCACCACGCGGCGGCGGGCTGTTCACGGATCATGATTTGGTTCAGGAACTCAGCCGCTTTGGTAAGCCCTTCGTCCGGGGACATGAGCGAATCTTCGTGCTCAATCGAGAGCACATAATCGTAGCCGTACATTCTGAGCGTCGAAATGAATTCTTTCCACCAGCCGTAGGGGTGCCCGTACCCGCAGGATCGAAAGATCCAAGCTCGATTCCGCTCGTCCGTGTATTTCTTCGTATCAAGAACGCCAGTCTTCGGCAGATTGTAATCGTAGATCTGAGTGTCCTTGGCGTGCACGTGGAAGATCGCATCTCCCAGTACGCGGATGGCTTTGATCGGATCGATGCCCTGCCAGAACATGTGGCTCGGATCGTAATTGCATCCGACGCTATCGCCCGCGATGGACCGCAGTTTGAGCATGGTCTCCGGACTGTAGACCACAAAGCCGGGGTGCATCTCAATGGCGATCTTTACGCCGTGATCCTTGGCAAATTTACCGTGCCCTAGCCCAGTAAGGAATGACCTTCTTTTCCCACTGCCAATCGAGCACCTCGAGGTACTCCGGAGGCCAGGGACAGGTGACCCAATTCGGATATTTCGCGTTGTCGCTGTCACCCGGGCAACCGGAGAAATCGATGACTACCGGAACACTGAGTTTGGCGGCAAGCTCGATGGTTCTCTTACTCGTCTCAGCGTAATTCTTTGCGACCGCGGTATCGGGATGCAGCGGATTCCCATGCGAACTCAGCGCACTGATTGAGAATCCCTGATCATCTAATTTCTTTTTGAATTCCTTCAGCTCTTTCTCGTTGCCGAGCATCGAGAGCTTGCAGTGAGGGTCGCCGGGATAATTGCCGGTTCCCAGCTCTACTGTATTCACGTTGAGGGCCTTGAGTTTTTCAAGGACCTTTTCAAGCGGGAACTGCGATAACAAAGGGGTGAAACATCCAACTCTCATCAGCGAAAGAGTATCACAGGCGCGGAAAAATCAAGTCACGGTTTCGGCCAGCCAGCATTTCCAGACGAGCCAGGCGGCCGCTATGAGAAATCCGATCGCCGCCTTATATTCTTCGTTCTTCCTGTAAAGGGACCAGGAGAAGCGGCCGGGCGCGCCGTGCCACTTTCCGAGCGGCAGAAAGCGATGGACGCATTCGGCGTACGGCGCATACGAAGGAAAGATATCGCGGAGATGCTGCTCTTCGAGTTCTACAGCTGGAAGATAAACCAGCAAAAAGACCGCGGCAAACACAATCGTCAGCCATACGCTGCGCGACGCAAGCACAATGCCAAGCGCTACGATCAACGTCCCGGCATAGAGCGGATTCCGGATGTAGGCGTATGGACCGCTCGTCGCCAGTTCTCTATCTTTCTTCAAGTGCCCAGTGGCCCAGGCGCGCAGCCACAATCCGAGTACCGATACCGGCAAGCCGATCAACATGGATGTTCGGGATGGACTCGAGAGCCAGGCAAACGCGAATAGCAGCACGAAGCCGCAAGCAACCCGAAGGCGCTGGACGAAATCGGCATAGCGCTTAGGAAACCGGTAGCCTAAACGGCTCACGTCCCCGATGCCGCCAGCGCGCCAGACTTGGCAATGGAACGCAAGAGCGCATCCGCGACTTCCTCAACCGGAATGGCGCGCATGCTCACATGAATTTCTCCGTGTCTCTTGTAAGTGGTCTCCACGTTCGGCGCGCGGACCACAGACATGCTGCCTCCGAAGGGTCCCGTACATGCAGGATCCGTTGGCCCGTACAAGCCAACACCTGGCTTGCGCAGTGCCGCAGCAAGATGAAGAGGGCCGCTGTCGAGACCAACCACTGCGACTGCGCGCCGCGTCGCATCGATCAGGCCTGGCAGCGATGAAGTATGCACTCGAACGTGCTTGAGTGCCGCGAGTTCGCTTGCTCTGCGCTCGGAAACATTGGCAACCAATTCGAGACCTTCACGTCGCAAACGCTGAGCCAGCAGATCGTAATATTCGAGCGGCCACTCCTTGCCCGGCCATCCGGCGAATGGACTCGCAAGGACAAATGGATTGGGGGGCAGCTTGCCTTCCGGCTGTCCAAGAGGCAACCACGCTTCATAAGTCAGCTGCGATGCGCCAGCCGCCGCGGCAAGCTGGAGATTTCGTTCCACCCGGTGCGGGCCCTTGACAGAGATCCGATGCGTAAAGAAAAAGGCCGCGATCGCCTCACGGGCGACCCATTTGTCGAAGCCGTAAAAGCGGTCCGGTTGCGCGACACGGCCGGCGAGAGCAGACTGGAGCAAGCCCTGAAAATCGAACGCCCACTCCGGCTTAATCGCGCGCAATCGCTTCCATGAGGTTCTGAGAGCCGCCAAGCCATTTCGTTCGAACGGAATCAGCTCATCGATGAATGGATTGGCTGTGAGCAATGGCATCCATCGCGGCGACACAAGCCAGGCTAGTTTCCGATCCGGAAAGCTATTCTTCAGGCTGGCGACTGCAGGCAGCGTATGAATAATGTCGCCCATCGCGCCGAGGCGAATGACGAGTATTGGGGACCCCGTCATACGCTGCTCCGCTCCGCCCGATCAACAGTCGATTGTTGCCGCTGAATGACGAACCGGGCGAACTCGGCGGATCGAATTCTCTCGCCTTCGCTGTCCTCAATGATTCGGATGCTGCCGCTCTCCGGAATCTTGTCTCGCCAACGGTCCGGTTGCGCAATTACAACCGCGTTCACGTCTCGCAGCGCTGCTACCAGAATCGCTCTCGCTTCGGCGGGCAGCAGCGTTCCTTCGCTTTCGAGAACGATCGCGAGTAACCTGCCGGCGTGCGCGCCATTCTTTGCGATCTCGGCCAGCCGCTTGGCCTGCACCGCGGTCAAGGGATCGAACAGGCCTGCCACCGCGACCCATTCGCCTTCGGCAAGCACAGTACTCATATTCTCGAACGAAACAATTTTTTGTCGAGTATCCACTATCTCTTTTGAATCTCCACAAGGCTCAAAGCCGCTTCGACTACGCTTTCAGCGGCAACAGCGGTCATGCAGCGATGATCGATGGGGCACTCCCGGAGAAGACACGGGCTGCATTCCACCGGCTTTCGGACTACTCGGCTCAGCGTGCCGGTAGGCCCTGTCGCCTCATCGTCGGTAGCTCCGAAAATCGCGACAGTAGGCACTCCCAGAGCGGAGGCGATGTGCATGGGACCGGAGTCATTCGTGATGAAGATGTCGCAAGCGGCGGCGAGATCTACGAATTCGGCAAGCCCGGTAGCGCCGGCGAAGTTTATGCAACGCTGCCCGGCGGTTTCAACGCGCTGAAGCACGTCTTCGCAGATACTCAACTCTTCCTTGGAGCCGAAAATCGCGACCGATGCGTTCCGCTCGCGAGCAATCCGGACCGCAGCTTCGGCGAATCGCTCCGATAACCAGCGTTTCGCTCCGCCGTATGCGGCGCCCGGGCTGACGCCGACCACCGGTCCAGGAACGGATGCCCTTCGAAAGTGTTCTCGTCCGCCTTCTGCCGCGGCACGCGCGGCCGAAAGCCGAATCGGCGCATTCAGAATGTAATTCTCGATTAATCTGGCGCGTTTGAGCAATTCCAAGTAATAAAAGCGCTGGTGACGCGGCGTCTCGCCCGCGCGCGGTACCGGAATAGGATGGGTCAGCAGCCAACCGCGCGCGTCGCGAACATAACCGATACGCACCGGAATGCCCGCCAAACGCACCAAAGCAGCCGATTCGAATGCGTTCTGGAGAAGAATTGCGCAATCGAACTTGCGCTGCCGCAATTCGGCCGCAATGGTCCATTTCTCGCGCAGACCTTTCGTTCCGCGCGGAGCCTGGTAAGGAATCAACTCGTCACAGAAAGGCTCGCGACCATAGAGATCTGCCACCCAGGGTCTCGCTAGAATACTGATCCGGGCCTCCGGAAACTGTTCGCGTAAAGCCTGCAAAGCGGGGACCGACATGACGGCATCCCCGACCCAGTTCGTCGCGCGGACTAAGATTCTACGAAAATGCATCAGAAAAAGGGATTCGAACTTTCAGGATACTTGAAGGAATCATATGGTCATTGCGCTTGCCGGCCGGCGTATCGATCCGCCTGATATCGCGAATCCGGCTTTTCCGCTTGCGAACGTCGATGCGGTTCGAATTAGGCTACGCGAGTTTTTTCAAGCTCAGAGCGCAGCGGCACTGGTTTGCTCGGCGGCTTGCGGCGCGGACCTGTTGGCCCTTGATGTAGCCGGCACCCTCGGCATCCGGCGGCGCGTGGTTCTTCCTTTCGCAGCCGAACGGTTTCGCGAAACCTCGGTAACGGACCGTCCCGGCGATTGGGGATCGATATTCGATCGTGTTATTGCCGACGCGCGATCCCGATCCGAACCTGTTGATCATTGGTTCGGATTCCGATGATGACGCGGCATATGCCGCCGTGAATATCGAGATTCTGAACCAGGCAGCCGCGCTGGCCATCGCTCTGAATGACCGGCCGATTGCGGTTTTGGTCTGGGAAGGCATTCCCGCGCGGTCAGACGGACCTTACGCAGGCGTTTGGGATTGCGGCGCACGCGAAGGAAGATGCCGGTTGTCGAGCTGATGACGCTGCAACAGGCGTAAACATTGCGTCAGCCGGCGAGATCATCCACCGGAATGGCCGCAGCGTGATCTTTTGCGGCAATACTTGCGAGATCGTCTTCAATAAGATGGTTGATCAACTCGGCGACACCTTCGCCCGCCGAGCCGACAGTGACCCAATCCGATGCCTCCTTGAGAGAAGGGAGGGCGTTGGCAACAGATACTCCGCACTTACACGCGCTGCAAGAGCGCATGATCGTTTTCAGCGTCGCCTACGGCAACCGTATTGCGCCGGATAAAGAGAGAGACTTTAACGCAGCCGCCAGGCCGGTGGCCTTATTTACGCCGGTGGGCAAAATCATCAACGCCCCTTTGTTGAAGATCATCTGTAACTCGAGGCCGAGTTCCTGGATAGTTTCGAGAACTATCTCTTTTTGGTCTTCCAGAGTGGCAAGCAGGACACGCGCCACAACGAGCGGGGCGACGCCCTTTCTGGCCAGTGCTCTTGCGAATTCGACCGGAGGGCGCTTGGGCGAGGACGGTTTCGCGATTCGAAGCCGGATCGTATAACAATGCACCGTTTTCCGCGACAATGCGTTCGAAAACGGAGTATTCGGGAAATACCTTCATTACGTCGGGAAGTTCCCGGCCCGTAACGAGGATCGCGTGACGTCCCGTTTCGCGAAGCCGTTTGAGCGCACTCAGCGTGTTGGAATGGACGACGCCATTTTCCGCGAGCGTTCCATCGTAATCGGTAGCCAAAGCGAGATATCGCATCGTAGATGAGAAAGTTGGATCCCCTAAATACAGCGTTGCATGGCCCCGAGATAAAGAACGTGTGATCGCCTGCCTGCTGGCAAGCACGTCCTCACATCACAATGTGCTACTGATGATCGTTCGGGTCTGAAGCCGCGAGCCAATCACTCGAGGGCGTCACGATGTAATCGTTGCCGTCTTCGGCGTTATGCACGAAAACTCCGATCGTGGTCTGAGCTATCGGCACGACCTTGGTCATGATTTTCGCGCCGGAGACTATGCGCGGCACGAGCCAGTAATCCATTACTCCGCTTTTGTTGTGATGGACCACTACGTTGTCCATTGCTACGACGTCCCCGATCGGCTGGTGATGATGCTTGCTGGGCAATATTTCCATGGGCGTTTGCTCCCGCAACGGTTGCGGCGGGGTGGACTTTACGATGGGCGGCAGCGTCGGGCCGAATTCAATCTTTTCGCTGGGCGACTGCGGTCCCGCCAGGTTTAAGGCGCTGTTTAAGGGGCTGTTTAATCCATTTCCTAACCCGCTGTTTGAACCCGTGTTTACCAGGCTGCTCAACCCGCTGCTCGATCCAGCCTTTAAGCCCCCGAAATCGATTTTCTCCCTGGTCTGGTGCGGCTCTGGCTGATTCAGGCCACCGCCTAATCGATTCAAGATGGCTTGCATAGCGGTTGTGCGAAGAGAGGATGAAGCTACAGCAGTCGTGAGCTGTTGAATGGAATCGAACATCCGCGAAAACTGCTTGTTCTGATCGTTGATGGTCGCAGTCAAAGTAGTGATGGACCGGGTCTGGGCTGGATCGAATTTTGAAGCACTCTTCTCCCGATCAAGATATTTGACAACGATAATACAGAGAACGATGGACAGCACCCAGAGCAGAGCTATTTGAGCACGAAACCAGCCGGTGCGCCGGGTCTGAGGGGCCTGTTCTGCAAGATAGGGCGCTGGGAATCGCGTGGCGGCACGAGCCTCGATTTCGGCGAGCAATCTTTGGAGTATGATCGACTCGATTGCCGCAGCCTGGTTGCTGTTAGCATTCAGGGTGGGCAGGATTGCTTCACTTCGCCGTGGCCGGGAGGGCTCAACAGCGGAGGCAGACTGGTTTTCCACTTGCCGTTCAGCCGGATGCGGGAAAATTGTCAGAATTGCTCTCATAGTCGTCGATCGCTCCCTGCCTTCAAACTTAGGGCGGCAATTCGGCTAATAAAATGGTGGGCGTTTTGGCTCGAATCTCTTTTATTTCTTTATCGAGCCCAGCGAGCGCGATTTGGTTGTGGAGAATTGCGCGCAACGATCTGCGGCCGACCGGACGAGAGCCTTCAGCAGTTCGTCCGCTGGAAACGGTTTTGTGAGTGTCGCATTGGCTCCCAGCAGCCGGGCAGCCTTCAGGTACGAGCATGCCCGAACACCTCCCGTAAAGGCGATGATCGCAAGGTCTGGACGGAGTCCCCGGAGTTTTCGAATCAGCTCCAGCCCTTCCTGTCCGATCATGACGATTTCGGTGACTACTATGTCTGGTTGGATTTCAACAAAACAAGCAAGAGCCTCACTGCCCGTCGTTGCGCTCGCCGTATAACCATTGGTCGTGAGCAGAGCAGCAATTTCAGTTCGAGATGGCTGGTCATCGTCTACAACAAGGACTGTTCCTGTTCTGATCTCACGGCTCAGCTTGAGTCGAACCTGGGACAAAAGTTGCTCCGGGCTAAAAGATTCGGACCAGGTTGGTAAATGAAGCAGGTCCGCGTGAGGACACAAGCGCTTCCATTCGGAAGAAGACTTGGGCTCTCCCTCGGCAATGATCAAATCGATTTCTGAGCCCTTCTGGCAGCAGATGACTTCTAAATGTGGCGGGTTGACTGCTTCGAGAATTTTGTAACCACCCAGCAGCAAAGTGTGGCTTATCTGTGTGCGGCGCTGTACGTCGGAGGCCAGCACCAGAATCATATTGGAGTTCATTATGGAAGGGCGCGGATCCGAATATGGCCCTGAAGCCTCGCCCTGTGAACTTAAGATATAGTTTTTTCGAATACTATTGGAGTGAGGCGGGGTAAGCTGAGGGTCAGTTGCCCGCTCATACTTCCGCGAAAAGAATGAGGACTGCCGGTACCGGCTGTATTGGACCCTATGACAACGGAGACCGAAGGCGGCCGGAAACTCTCCGATTCAGAGATCCTCAGTCAGGTAGAGCGGATAACGAAGAGCGGAGTTTTCATCGGTTCGCCGAGGCTTTGCCGGTTTCTTGCGTGGACCGTGCAAGAGACCCTGCAGAACGGCGGAGAAAATATTAAGCAATACGTCGTGGGACGGGAAGTATTCGACCGGAACGAGGATTTCGATCCGCGGGTGGATTCGATCGTGCGAACGGAAGCCCAGCGGCTTCGACGTAAGCTTCGCGAATATTACGATTCCGCCGGCCGTTCCGATCCCGTAGAGATCTCATTTGTGCCGGGCAGCTATGTCGCCCGCTTCAAGACCTGCGGCGAAGCCCAACCGCCGCACCTGAAGCAGGCAATTGCTGTTTTGCCCTTCGAGAATCTTACGACGAATCCGGACCTCGAGTTCTTCTGCCGGGGAATGACCGAAAGCATCCAGGAACGGCTGGCGAGCTTACCTGGCTTGACGGTAATTTCGGTGATCTCCGCCTTCCGCATTGGCGTTGACGATGATCTGGGGAGAATTGCCAGCGAGTTAGGCGTGACCGCCGTGGTGCAGGGAAGCATACGGCAGGCAAGCGATCGGATTCGTGTTCAAGCGAAGGCCGTGGACACCGGTTCCGGCAGCTTTCTTTGGGCGCAAGCCTTCGATCGGGATATCTCGGACGTATTCGCGATTGAAGATGAAATTGCCTCTTCTGTGGCCGAAGCCGTCCCGGGCCGCCTTCCGCACGCACCCCTGCGCGGAGAAGCTGGGATCCCTTCGGTGGAAGCCTATGAGCTATACCTGCAAGGCCGTAATTATTGGAACCAACTGAGTCCGGAAGGCTGCCAGCAGGCGATTGAGTGCTTCACGAGAGCGGTTTTGCTGTTTCCGGCCTATGCCCAGCCTTACGCTGCTCTGGCTGAAGCTTATCTCTGGTTGATTTTGTTCTCCACTCGGGAGCCTCTGGATCTGCTCGAACCGGCAAGGCAGTCCGCTCTTCGAGCCATTCATCTGGATCCGGGCTGCGCGGAAGCTTACGTGGCCCTTGGAACCATGAGCGCAATATTAGAAGCTCGATGGCATGAAGCCGAAGGTCTCTTTCGGCAAGGACTAGATCTCCGTCCCAACAGCGTTCTGGCATTCATCCAGCGTGCCTATGCAAGATTGCAAACCGCCGATCTGGAAGGAGCCCGCATGGACCAAGAAGCGGCATTGGAGCTTGACCCATTGTCGCCGCGCTGTTATCGTTTCGCCGCTATCCGGCTCTACCTTCAGCGCGATTATGACGCTGCGCTCACTGCGCTAGAACGGGCTCTGCAACTGGGGCCGGAGGTCAAGAATACTCACTATCTGAGAGGCCTCGTGCTGCTTCAGGCAGGACAGCGCAAGAAAGCAGTGGAAGCTCTTCTCCGCTCCACGGAGGGTCCACCCTGCGGGCTGTATATGGGAGCGCTTGCTGCCGCGTATGCGATCAGTGGGCGAAGGCGGAATGCAACGGAGGCTCTGCGGGAACTCGAAGCGCTAGCAACTCACTCTTTTGTTTCTCCCATTGCCTTCGTTCATGCCTATGCAGGTATGGGCGATCCGGTAAGGGCTTTGGAGTGGCTCAACCAGGCAGGCGGGCGGCGGTTCCTCGGTTTGATGCAACTCAAATTGGAACCGCTACTCGATTCGTTGCGCAATGAGAAGGAGTTTCGTGCGGCGCTGGAAAAAATGAATCTCGCGCCCGAAAGCAGACAAGTCCACAAAAAGCCGGCAAAAAGGGCGACAAGCTCCAGCGTGTGATCGGCGCAGACTAAAAAGTTCCAATGCCATTCACATTTCCCTCAGAGCCGAACACTGGCCAAGAATTCGGGATCCAACAATCGGGACCCAAATGTCCAAACTTCAGTGGCACCGAAAGCGTCGCGCCAGCTGATGAAGTTCAGCAATCATGTGGACGCTTAATCATCTCCTCGTATCAGTTCTCAGTTGGAATCTGCTCGATGTGGTCGATCACTATCACCTCTATCGGCTCTTTACGTGGATCTAACCTCAACCCTAGGGAGTTCCGAACGGCGGTAAATAGGTCGTCTCCGGTATCCGTGGAGAGACTGGCTGTGTTATCCGCCGCATCTGAGTGTGTGGCCGCGTGATCTTGCGCGAATTTCCCCATCTTTTCCACGGATCGATCCGGGACCCACGAGATATCGATGTCGTATTTACCTTTCAGGCCGGTAAGATCTTGCACGGGAGCCCCTAATCTGCCGGAGACAAATTGGGCAAGTTTTGCCATGGTAATCGACCCCTTTATCCGAGATACAGGCCCCACACCGAACAGGACGTCTCCAGCACGGGAAATTGTGGAACCGGAATTCGGATCTGACGCTCTCAATTTCGACCCTTTCTTATCCACGACCAGAGCATAGCCTGATCGTAACTGGCTTTCCTTGTGAGCAGCGAGCTTGAACCGTTCGACGAGCAGCGCCTGTAACATCGCCGGAAGCTGATCCTTGGTTGCGCCTGGCGGTATTTTCGCGTCGATAGAGAAACAATCGGCGTCCAGCCACGAAGGCCCGACGATCTGGTCCCTCTTAACCGTGAAAGCCTCCATCAGAATCACTTTCAGAGGGTCACCATGGAACGCGACCATGCCAGGATCGACTGAGTTCTGGATCGCGCATCGGTCCGTTCGTTTCACAGAAGCTGCTTCGAACTTCAACTGCTCCGCGCTTGCGAACGGAGTAAAGGTGAAAACACCGGATACGATAAGCGTTAACGCGACAGATCTCAACATGGAACCTAAATCGCGGAGGCACGCGGCCGCCCATTCAAAGCATCACACGCGGTCCCCACAACGTCAATCGTTCCGCCGGAGTGTACGCAGTTACAGTTCAGCGCCTCTGCCGTGCCGCGGCACATTGTCAGCCCAGCATTACGCAGCCTTCTCTTCCATCTCAAGCATTGTCCGCCAAACGGCAACCCATGCACTGCCTTGGTTCTGGAAAACCCATAAGTCCCGACCGGTTGAATAATACCGTTCACCAGAACGCTCGTAAGTCATCTCATATCGAAAGGTGACCACGGCCATGTCACCGGCGACATCGACTTGATGATCCTGATCACGGAATTCGTGAATTTTCGCGTTATCACAGAAATCGCGGAACCCAGCAAGAAATTCTTCGCGTCCCTGTATTCGCCCGGTGAAATCGGGGAAAGCCATGACAATATCCGGATGCAGCATCGGTGCAAGGCCTTCGACCTCGCCATCTAACCAAACGCGGTTGATTCGACGCATTGTCGCACCCGCGGCTTCCTGTTTGGAGTCCTCTCTCACTGAGTTGGTCCTTCTCATTTCAGCCTAACCTTCTGGATGGAATCGCATCCAGGCAAAAGGCACGATGATTCGTAATTTCAAAAATAGAGCTTCAGCGCTAACTGCACAAGCCGCTGATTGCTGCCGGCTCTCAGGCCGGTGATCTTACTGAAGTTTGTCAGGTTATTGAAGTTGAGCTGGCTCGGATTGCCGAAATCCACCGAATTAGTGAGGTTGAAAGCTTCGGCGCGGAATTCCAACTGCTTGCTTTCCGTGAAGCTGAACCGCTTAAACAGGGATGCATCCAGATTCTTGATCCCTGGACCGCGTAACTGGTAAGCCGCGCCGCCTAGAACAGCATAACTTGTCTGTCCTACCTGCGTTGCGGCCGGTGGCTGGGCGAACGCGCTCGGATTCAGCCACTGATTTTGATTATGTGGGCCTGCATAAGGGTTCTGGCCCGGCACAAACAGCGCGTTGCAGCCAAAATCCGAACTCGTTGCTGTGGGGCACCCGACCGTGAACGGTAGACCGCTTTCGTAGACATAGTTGTAGGCGAAAATCCAGCCTCCCGCCACGGTATTTACAAGCCCGTTCGCATGCCGGAGCAAGGACTGTCCCTTGCCGAACGGGAACGCATACTCTCCGAAAACATGCACCAGGTGGGTTGCGTCAGCCGCGCACAACGTATAATCCCCTCGGATGCCAAAGCCGGGAAGCCATTCGGCTCTGTAGCCAGGTCCCAAACCCGTTTTGCCGATATCGTCGGACATACATTTTCCCCACGTGTAATTCGCGTTCAGCGAAAACCCTCCGCTAAACCGGTGCTCATACGCGGTCTGTAAGGATCTATAATTGCTGTCAGCCCCGGAACTCAGAAACTCCGCGTTCTGAGAAAGGTTCGGGAAGCGCAGGTAATTCGTTTGGTTCACGCCAGGCGGCAAAATAACGGTTGGGCTGTTGTGAACACCCAACGTATCCAGGTGCCGGCCGGCCGTCCCGACGTAGCCGGCCTGAATCGAATCTTTGTTTGTAAACTGATATTGCACTGTGACATTCATGCTCTGCAAGTAGGGCGTGAGATAGTTATATTGCTTTCCAGTTAGACCCAAACCTGTCGCATTCACCTGGGATGGGTCCTGTAGGTTGATTACTCCGAAAACGTTCTCCATTGTCGCGGTTTGGCCGTTCGGAAGCACAGTGGGAACTAACGAGGTGGTGCTCGGCCCATTAAGAGTGTATTGAAATGGGTAATTGGTGCCAAGCGTGCCGCCGTATCCGACGGAATCGACTGCGCCATATGAGATTCCGTAACCGGCCCGCAACACCCATCGGGACCGGAACCGGTAAGCGATGCCAATTCGTGGAGCAAAATTAGTTTTTTGTGCCTGGTTTACGTCAAGGCCCGAAAGACAGTCGACTTGAATGTTGTCCGCGGCTAGCAAAGCATTGAAGGAACTGGACCGCGCGACGCTACAGCCCTGCTGCGGGATATAGTATGTGCCCGACGCGCCATTGCCGTTCGTCTGCACGAAATTGGCTTGTCTGCCGCTATCTTCCCGAAATGGCGAAAAGTAATCCCAGCGTAAGCCCAGGTTCAAGGTTAGCGTCGGCGTTATCTTCCAACTATCTTGTGCGTAAATGCCCGAATAGATAGAAGAATAATTTGTGCCTGCATAGTTTGAGCCATTATAACCGCTCATACTACTCAAGTAGTTATACGTGGTCACGCCCGGTGCTGCGCTTATGCTGGATGCACTTGGGAGAAGTAAGAAGTCCGCGATACCGACTAAGCCCGTATTTTGATTCGGGATATCGGAATACTGCCCGTTATAAGTAAAATTTCCTCGGCTGTAGGCGGGCTGGAGGATGTCCCCCACGATGCGATCGATTTGGACTCCAAACTTGAACTGGTGATTGCCGCGAATCAGCGTCAGGTTGTCTGTGTAGTCCTGCGCCTCGGTGGTCTGGATGGTTGGTGAAAAGCGTCGCGATCCAAAGGCGCTGAATCCGCCAATATTGAAGGTGGGAAGACCTCCGTTGCCGGCAATCTGCGGTATTCCCTGAATACCGTATTGCTGCGGGAGATTGAGTGTGTTGAGATTCGGGATGGCGCGCGTGTTGTAGTTATGATTCAGTCCCACGCGTGCTTCGTTGACCAGCGTGGGCGAGAAAAGATGAGTCTCGCTGAGCGCTAGTACATAAACCGGTTGGGTAGTGGCGAAATTCGTTTGCAGTGCGGATCCAAGTACAGCCGCGAACGGCTGAGATGCGCTCTGATCCTGGGTTTCTCGGCTGAAGACGCCGAAAACGCTGTCCTTCTCGCTAATATTTTCGTCAATTCGAATGTCGTACTGATTGACCGTCATGGTTTGAGGAACAGAGCTGAAGAAGTTGTTTTGCAGTCCGCTGGTCGTCGGGGCAGGCAGCAGTTGAAGCAGCTTGACAGCATTGGCGTCGATTCGTGAGGCAGGAATCACGTTGAGCAGTGGAGTCAAATGCGTGAAATCCGTCACACCGTTGAGGCCGCCGCGGTAAAACGGATCACGCACATAAACAGTAGTGCTTTTCGTGTTGACAAGGCCGGAAATGGGATCGGTCGCTCCCGGCGCCAAAGCGCGCGTAGTGGCCGGATCGAAAATGGTGCCGAGGGAAAACTTCCGCCCGAGCGCGTCCGTTTCTGTGCCGCTGTTATCGTTGATCAAATCTTGTAAATTGGTGAAATTGCTGCTTTGCATGGAATTGGTCGGCACCGTATCGGTGAAAGTACTCGGGGTAAAGCGCTGTGTTCGCTGATAATCGAAAAAAAAGAACGTCTTGTTCGTGCCGTTGTAAAGCTTCGGAATATACACCGGCCCGCCTACCGTACCGCCGAACTGATTCTGCCGGTATTCCGCCCGTTTCACGCCGTTCAAATTGGAAAAATAGTCGTTGGCGTTTAGCGCTTCATTGCGCAGGTACTCCCACAGGTCGCCTATAACCTTGTTGGTTCCTGATTTGATGCTGGCATTTATCACGGACCCGATCGAGTGTCCGAATTCGGCGTTGTTATCACCTGTTTGGAGCTTAAACTCCTCGATAGCATCCGGGGGCGGAACCACGGAATAGCCGCCGAATACTTCCTCGTTGTTGTTCACGCCGCTGACACGGTAATCGACTTGACCCGGCTCGGCGCCGTTGGCGAATATGGTCGTGGTGTTTGGTCCGCCTGTAAGATAGCTCCCTGGCGCAAGAGTTGCCAACGTGATCCAGTTCCGGCCATTCAGCGGCAGATCGTTCACCGCCCGGGAATCGATCGTTTGGCCTAGAGATGCGTCCTGTGCCTGCAAAAGCGGAAGCGCGGCCGTCACAGTTAGCGTTTGCGTGACATTACCAACCTCCAGTGAGACATCCACCGTCACCACATTCTGAACATGGACTGTTATTCCCGTAGCCACGTAGTTTTTGAATCCTGGCGCTTCGGCACGGAGTGCATAGGAGCCGACAGGCACGGCTTCGAAAACATAGGTTCCACTTGATGAAGATTGTGTCCTCTGAACCACGCCCGTAGCCTCGTTTGTAAGCGCAAGATGAGCGCCAGGCACCGATGCTCCCGTTGTGTCCTTCACTGTTCCGGTTACCCCACCCATGTCGATTTGCGCATTCAGCAGCCCGGAAGAAGCACTGATCAGTAGCACGGCGCAAAAGAAAACGAACTTGGCCTTTCCGCTAACGTCCAACATATCTGTTTCAAACCCCTCGTAACGAGCAATCGTAAGACCGGTAGAAGAGCCTGTCAAGGAAAAAGTGAATCGATTAGAAAACGCTGGCGATTTCCGTCACGTAGCATTGTGTCTGGTACGCGGCGAGGCTTGTCAGGGTCGTTTCCACGTGGTATTTGCTAGCTAAGAACCCGGTCCGATTCGCGTCGCCCCGTGCCGGCGGTGGTCTCAAAATCTGCAATCAGGGGCAAGTGATCCGAGGCCAGCAAGGCCAACCGCGTCCTGTGCAAGTGCATTTCGCGCACGTAAAATGCGGGGTCGTAATAAATGTGATCCAGATGCATAAACGGGAGGACGCCCGGGTACGTGCTCGTGCGTTTCAGATGCATCGCAATATCGGCACTTTGCAAGTGTTCGCTTAGCATCTGCGTCGCCAGTCCGCGCGTCCACTCGTTGAAATCTCCCGCGACAATGCGCGCGCCTTTCACGTCGGAACGCTCCAAAATCTCCGTCGAAAGGAAGTGACGGGCCTGTTCACGCCGCTCCAGGAACGATGTTCCCAAATGAACCACGAAGAAGTGAAGCGGGTTTCTGTCCTCGAGCGAAACCGATACGCGGAGACACTGGCGTGGTTCGCGCGCTTGCACCGTAAGCTTGTAGTTTTCGCGAGCGACGACTGGGAAACGAGTGAACACTGCATTTCCATACGGTTCTCCGTTGTGCTGTCGAGCGGCGCCGAAAGTGAACGGCAGCTCAACACGATTCGAGATCAGTTCGGCCTGGGGATAAACCACCTCTTGCGCCGCGACAATATCAGCCTCGATTTCGTTTATCACGTCGGCGATTCGCTGCGGACTGACGCGCCAATCGATCCCTTTGCACTTATGCAGGTTGTACGTTGCGATTCGAAAGCGAGTCATTCCTGGCGTTCCAGCAAAGAGAGAATGCGATCGGCAATGCGGAACCGAAGTTTGGCCCGCCACTCTTCGTACCTGATTTCCTTGCTCTGTGAAATATCGCGCTCGAAATCCCGCATGACACGGCTTGTCGTAATTGGATCCAGCACGGCCAGATTGACTTCGTCGTTAATCGCGAATGAGCGGTAATCGAAATTTGTCGAGCCGGTGACGACCCAGCAATGATCCACCATCATCGCTTTGGTGTGGTTCATCGACGGCTCGTATTCGTAGATCTTGATCCCATGCTTCAGAAGCGATCCGTACAGGTGGCGGCTGGATGCGCGCGTCAGGCGTTGATCATTGTTATCGCCAGGTGTCAGGATCTTCACTTCCACGCTGCGCTCGCGAGCAGCCTGGATGATCGCGAGGCGCGCGCTCCGATCCGGCAGGAAATAAGGACTGGAGATATAGACGCACTTGCGAGCACAGGAGAGGAGCAACTGAAAGAAAATGCGAGCCTGTGTTGCACCCGCGGCAGGCGTGCTGCCGACAACAAGCGCGGGTGTGCGATCGGAAGAATCCGGAAACTGGAAATACTCATCACCGGTAAGAATCTCTCCTGAAACGCGCAGCCAGTTTTGCGCGAAAACGGCCTGTAGCGCGGCAACCGATGGACCCTCCACCCGAAGGACCATGTCCCGCCAGCGCCGTCCCTTGACGCCGTCGCGATACCACCAATCAGCGATCCCCGCGCCGCCGATGAACGCCATCTTTCCATCCACGATGAGCAACTCGCGATGAGTGCGGTTATTGAGTTGAAGAATCAGATCGGGCCGAAAACCGTGATACCACTCGACGCGCCCACCGGCGTCCGTCAGTTCTTTGAAATACGAACGAGAGGTGCTGAGACTCCCGATGTAATCGAGAGTGAGACGCACTTCGACGCCGGCCCGGGCTCTTTCGGCCAACGCCTGGACGAAGCGCTTGGAGACCTCGCCTCGATGAAAGATGTACGCCTCCAGATTGACACTGCTCTGCGCCGAGGCGATTGACGCAAATTCGGCCTCGTAAAAACACGGTCCATCGCTGAGCACCTCGACACGGTTGCCATGGAGCAGTTTGGCTTCGGTCAAGAAAGCCAGCAACGAGCTGAACTGAGGGCTGTCGATGGGAACATCCGGCGGTGTCTTGACGTTGTACGGGAGATCCGGCCCAAAGAGCGCCAGGTAAAGGCTGAGGCCCTGCAGCGTGACAGCAACCAGCGCGATGACCAGGAACGTCGTGTGCACTTCGGAAGGAGGCCGCAACGCCCCGCTAGTGAAGACTGCTCTGGACGGGAGTTCGGAACACTCGGAATTTGGGAATGGGCTGCGCTTCTGCCGCGTCACAACTAAGGGAGGCTCTCATGATAAAGAAAAACTTGACAATACCTGAAATCATTTTGATCGGCGGGACACGCGCTGCTCTCGGGGTGGGCGTCGGTTTACTGATGTCGGACCGGCTCAGCCGCGATGCGCGGAAGGCCGCCGGCTGGGCATTGTTTGCAGTGGGCGCGTTGACTACAATACCGATTGTCGCGGGCATACTCGGCAAGCCTGCGGCCGAAGAGCGCTGAAGTTAACTACGGTACGATGCGGGCCGTCTTGATGTAATCCAGTTTGGGAAAGTGTTCTTCCAGGTACGGATTGCCAATATCGGCAATCGCGGCCTGGCTCGGCCCTTCGCCGCCGGGAGGCCCCTCGCCATAACCGGTATAGAACTTCTCCACGTTCTCCATCCCCTGAATCACTTCACCAAAAGGAGTGAAGCCTTGTGGATCCAGGCTGCTGCTGTTATCACCCAGATTGATAAAGACCTGCGTCGAGCGTGCATTCGGCGCATCCGGCTTGGCGAAAACCACGGTCCCGATTTTGTTGCTTACTTTCGGCGGATCGTCCCGAATCGTGATTTCACTCCAATCCTTGTTCAGCTTCGGATCTCCATTGATGCCCCACTGGACAACAAATCCACGCAAAGCGCGGAAGAATGCATTGCCGTCATAGAATCCCATCTTCGTCAGCTCATAAAAATGATCGGCGCCAAGAGGCGACCAGTCGCGGTGAACAAGAATCAGAACGTCGCCTTTGGTGGTCTGAAGCCGAACTTTGTATTGCGCGGGCGCGGGCTTCATTTCGGAGCCCTTTTTGTTGCCGCACCCGGCGCATAGCACCGCGATCACGATAGAGCACAGCGACGATACAGCGCGAAGCCCGCTCACTTGGCGTCCCTCCAATTCGGCCCGCTTCCCACGTCCACCAAGAGCGGGACGGACAATTCACATACAGTTTGCATTTCAGTTTTCACGAGAGCTTTCAGTCGCTCCGTTTCAGGTTTCGGTGCTTCAAAAACGAGTTCATCGTGCACTTGCAGAAGCATCCGCGAACGCATTTGTTCCTTCGCGAGCCGCTCCGCAATCCGGATCATAGCCAGTTTAATAAGATCCGCCGCCGTACCTTGCAGGGGCGTATTGACGGCCGTGCGCTCAGCGAATGAGCGCGCGGAGGGATTCCTACTCTGCATATCCGGTATGGGCCTGCGGCGGCCCAGCAGCGTCTTTGCGACACCTGTCTGGCGGACTTCCGTAATCGTCGAATCGATAAATTCACGAACCCCGGCATGCCGCTCGAAATAGCGCCGAATATATAGCTCGGCTTCCTTGCGGTCGATGCAAAGCTGCTGCGCGAGACCGAATGGAGTCTGCCCGTAAACGATTCCGAAGTTAACCGCCTTCGCCGAACGCCGCATCTCGGCATTCACCATCAGCGGATCGACCTTAAACACTTCGGCGGCGGTGCGCGTGTGAATGTCCTCGTTGTTCTTGAAGGCTTCCACCAGAACCGGATCTCCCGACATATGCGCTAACAGCCTGAGTTCGATTTGAGAATAGTCAGCAACCACCAGATCCCAATCTGTTTCCGGCACAAATGCCGCCCGAATCTCCCGGCCTTCTTCGGTACGAATCGGAATGTTTTGCAGGTTTGGATTCGATGACGAAAGCCGGCCCGTGGCCGCGCCCGCCTGATTAAACGTGGTGTGCAGCCGGCCGGTTTGGGGACGAATCAGTTGGGGCAGTGCGTCGATGTAGGTGCCCTTGAGTTTCGTCAGTTGGCGGTAATCGAGCACCAGTTGGGCGACAGGGTAACCTGGCGCGAGACTTTCCAGGATGTCGGCCGCAGTTGAAACAACTTTGCCCTTACCGTACTTCACGGGCGACGGCAGCGCCATCTCTTCAAACAGCACTTTTCCAAGCTGCTGCGGCGAGTTGATGTTGAATGGATGACCGGCGAGATCGTAGATGTTCTGCGCGATCTTTTCGATTCGTTCGGAGAGCCGCACTGACAGTTCAGAGAGCACTTCCGTATCGACGCGAATGCCCGTCATCTCGATCTGCGCCAGAACGGGAGCAAGCGGAAGATCGATCTGCTCATAAACACCCCGAAGCTCCTGCTGGTCCACTTGCGGGCCGAAGCATTTCCGCGGCGACGAGAGTGGCTTCGGCCTGTTGCTCGGCGGCAGCGTTGAGTTTACGGTCGAGAAAGCGTTCGGCGACCGATTCCGGTGAACAGGCGCCCGGATCGGCACAGAGCAGAAACGTGTAGAGCATTACGTCGTCCGCCACATTAAGAGGCTTGATGCCGAGATCGCTACATGCCATGAAAAAAGCTTTAGCGTCATGAACTACCTTGGGAACGGATTCCGATTCGATCACGGCGCGAATGGAATCGAGCAGGGATAACTGCACCGCGCGCCCTTCTCCTGTCCGATACGAAAGCCCGGCGAATCTGTTCGTCAGATCGAGAGCAATAGCAAGCGGCGCGCTATCCGGACGGCTGCCGAGCCATTCTCTGACAGCAGCTTCATCCGGGAGCGTTCCGTAATCCCTCGTGGCGCTATCGTCTTCCGGCGGCAGATCCTTCAGCAGACTGAAAAATTCGATTTCCTTGTAAAGCGTTTTCAGAGCGGAATTATTCGGCGTCTGGGCACGAAGGGATTCCAAGTTCCATTCAATGGGAACCTGCGTATGAATGGTCGCGAGTTGCTTGCTCATCAAAATTTGATCGCGATGGTTGAGCAGGCTTTCGCGATACATCTTGCGTTCGACCTCGGCGGCACGATCGAGTGCGGCCTCGACCGATCCGAAGCGCGTTATCAAATCCTTGGCGCCTTTGTCGCCGATCCCGGGCGCGCCGGGAATATTGTCGATCGAATCGCCTTTCAGCGCCAGAAGATCTGCGACTTGTCCCGGCTTGACACCCATGAATTGTTCAACTTTCGCCGCGTCATACCATTCGTCATCTTTCATGGGATTGAGCATGAACACGCGATTGTTGACAAGCTGCAGCATGTCCTTATCGCTCGATACGATCACGACCTCTAGCGGCTTCGGCTGCTCGCGGCAGGCGATCGCGCCGATCACATCATCTGCCTCATAGCCTGGAAATTCGAGGATGGGAATGTTCATGGCTTCGAGAATGCGCCGGATATATGGAATTTGCTCGCCCAAGTCTTGCGGCATCTCAGTCCGGTTTGCCTTGTATTCCGCGAAACTCTCAGAGCGGAACGTCGGCTCGCTGCTTTCGAAAATCGCCGCCATGTAATCGGGCTTGAAACTAGTCGTTAGCTTCCGCAGCATGTTGTGGAAGATGTAAACAGCTTCGGTGGAGAGCCCGGAGCTGGTGCGCATGGGCGGAGCGCCGCTTCGAGCGCGCGCATGATAAGCGCGGAAAATGAATCCAAAGCTATCGATGAGAAACAGTCGCTTGGCTGGCAATATCTCCAGGATAGAAGGCGCGGTTGCTACCATTCGGTTTTTCGTAATAACGTGAATTTTCGTTATCCAATTTTTCTCGACCTTACCGGAAAGAAGTGCCTTGTAACCGGGGAAGGCTTCGAGATTGCCGTGAAGATCCGAGCGCTCGTGGATGCTGCGGCCGACGTGGTTTATGTCAATCCGCGCGCGGAGCCTGCCATTCAAGACCTGTGCGCCGCGGCAGCGGTGCGCTGGGAAGCCCGCGATTTTATGCCGCAAGATTTAAAGGGCTGCTTTCTCGTCATTACAGATCGAGACGACAATTCGGAAATCTTTCGGCTCGCTGAAGAGCAGAATGTGCTCTGCAATTCTGTTGACGATCCGGCGCATTGCCGTTTCAGTTTCGGATCCGTGCACCGGCAAGGCAACTTGGCCATTGCCATCTCCACGAACGGCTGGGCTCCGGCTCTTGCCGTGCGACTGAAGCAGCAGCTAGAGCGCGAGATTGGAACTGAGTATGGCTTGTTGCTCGATCTGCTGAAAGAAATCCGGCCCGAAATAAAGGAGCGCATTCCGGATTTCGGGGCACGGCGCCAGCTCTGGTACCGGATCATCGATTCCGACGTGCTGGCGCAATTGCGGCAGGGCCATCATTCGGAAGCCGCCGCGCTGGTGCGCCAAATGATCGACGAAGCCGTCAACAGCACTTCGCATTCTGATATTTACGGCGATAGCGACGATCGATGAACGCTTTCCACTCGCCGGCCGAATGCGCCCGGCCTGTCGATCGCAAATAGCGGGAGTAGGCGTTCTCGTCGGACAGCTCGCGCGCTAACGCCAGGATGAGGTGAAAAAGCTTTCGAACCCTTCTCAAGCGCCCTCCGGCTCCATCCGGGATGCAATGAAAGGCGACTCAGAACTTGTAGCAACACGGGTGCCGCGCAGCAAGCCGTACCAGATGCGCACCGAATCCAGGACAATAATGGCGACCAGAAGCAGAAATGCGCCGCAAAGGAAGGCATCCAGGCGCTCATTAAATATGACAGCGCGTGTCTCGGCTAATTTCGCGGCAGAGATCTGGCCGGCAGCAATCGCCTTCTGTAGAGCTGCTGCATGCGCGAGGAATCCGAGGCGTGGATCGACGGAAAAAATCTTTTCCAGCCCCGCTGTGAAGGTAACGGTCACCAGCCAGATCAAGGGCGCAACCGTGATCCAGATATAGCGTGCGCGATACATCTTGAGAATTACAGTTGTTGCGACGCAAAGAGCGATGGCGCTCAGCAATTGATTCGAAATTCCGAAGAGCGGCCATAAGGAATTGATACCGCCCAGGGGATCGATTACGCCTTGATATAGAAAGTAGCCCCAGGCCGCCACGATAACTCCACTCGTCATCAGGACTCCCGGCCTCCAACTTGTTCTTGCAAGCGGTTTGTGGATATGCCCGAGTAAGTCCTGCAGCATGAACCGTCCCACTCGCGTTCCGGCGTCGATAACGGTCAGGATGAACAGCGCCTCAAACATGATGGCGAAGTGGTACCAAAAGCTCAACAGGCCTTCTCCGAAGCCCGTCCAGCGGAGCACGCCGCCGAAAATCTGAGACATTCCAAGCGCCAGCGAGGGTGCTCCGCCCGTTCTCCCGAATAGATTGTTTTCCCCCACGCTACGGGCAAGTTGCGCCATTGCCGTGGCTGACACCGGAAATCCCCAGCCGCTTATTCTCGTGACCGCGGCTTGCGCTGTCGTCCCCACTACTCCGGGAGGCGAGTTCACAGCGAAAAACACGCCCGGCTGCAAAGAAGCGGCCGCCACCAACGCCATAATCCCGACAAAACCTTCCAGCAACATGGAGCCGTAACCGATAGGCCACGCGTGCCACTCTTTCGAGATCATCTTCGGCGTTGTTCCGGATGAAATGAGCGCGTGAAATCCGGAGACCGCACCGCAGGCGATGGTGATGAAACAGAACGGAAACACTTTGCCCGCGAAAATGGGTCCGGTTCCGTCCACGAACTGCGTCAGTGGCGGCAGAGCCAGTTGCGGGTGAGTGAAAAGGATCCCGATTGCGAGGAGAAAAATCACGCCCAGTTTCACGAAGGTACTCAGATAATCTCTTGGCGCGAGCAAAAGCCACACCGGGAGCGCGCTTGCGAGGAAGCCATAGACAATGATCGCGATTGCAAGCGTTACACCACCCCACGCAAACCACGGTGCTGTGGAACCTGATGCCGCGATCCACTTGCCGCCAAAGATGCTCAATACGACCATCGCGAAACCGAGAGCGGAACACTCGAGAACCTTTCCCGGCCGCAAGAATCGAAGATAAAGGCCCATAAACAGAGCAATCGGAATGGTCATCGCGATGGTAAACGTTCCCCACGGGCTGCCCTTCAGAGCGTTCACCACCACCAGCGCTACCACGGCCAACAGAACGATCATGATCAGCAGAACCGTGACCAGCGAGACGATGCCGGCCACCTTGCCGATCTCTTCACGCGCCATCTGGCCTAGTGTTTTTCCGTCCCGTCGCATGGAGCAGAAAAGCATGACAAAATCCTGCACCCCGCCGCCCAGAACTGCGCCAAACAAAATCCACAGGACGCCCGGCAAATAGCCGAACTGAGCCGCCAGCGTCGGCCCGACTAACGGACCTGGACCGGCGATCGCGGCAAAGTGGTGCCCGAAGAGAATCCATTTGTTGGTGGGTTCGAAATCCTGGCCGTCTCGAAAGCGCTCGGCCGGAGTGGCGCGGCGGTCGTCGAGGACCATGACTTTCGCCGCAATGAATCTGGCGTAAAAACGAAAACCAAGCAGGTAGATGGAAGCTGCCGCGGCGACCAGCCATAAGCTGTTTACCGCCTCGCCTCGGTTGCTCGCAATTACCGCCAGACAGACCGCGGCCAGAACAGCAGTCAGCGCCCAAAGAAATCTGCTCAGGTGCCTGCCCATGAACGGGACGTTTATCGAGCCAGCACCGAAAGAAAAGCTCCCAACAGAGAGACCACAATCGCGCCGATTCCGAGAGTGACCAACGCCTTGTTCATGGGTGAGTCTTCGCGGTTCTCAATGCGAATGCCGATCACTGGCGCCGGACCAGAGGGCCGCGACGAGGGGTCTTCAGTGAGCCGCGGCCGTTTCTCGACATTCTGCGGCATCTGAATAACACGTTTCACACGCGGTTCCAGCGCGCCGGCGCGGTATTCCAGCTCTTTAACAAGGCCCACGATAAGCACCGGATCGTAAGTCTCCGATACAGCTCCGATGTATTGACGCGGAATCCAGATCCCAGCCCCCGTTTGAGAATTGACAATCTGTACTTCCGACCAGGAACCGGCGCCTAATACCCACTCATTTGGTTGAACATTCTTGATTGGGGGATAGAACGCAAAACGGCGGAAGCCGATATAATCCAGCGGCGAAGGGACCAGCGGCGCTGACACTCGTTCTCAGTGTACCTGGAGAGATATCCCGGCGTCGCTCCACGATGCTTTAGACTGGAAATTTAGGCGCTTGCCAAAGGATTTTACTATTTGACATCCCCCACCGTTGTTGAGGCCGCGATCGAATCGCGGGCCGAAAGCCAACGACGCTCCTTTCTGCTGGTTTTTTCCTGCACTTTGATTGGGGCGCTCGCTCAGATTCTGGTCAAACAAGGAACCGCGCAGCTTGGCGCCGGTCACATTACGCTCGGGCAAGTGTTGCGCGATCCGGCGCAAATTGTCAGCTTCTCAGTAGGCATCATCTCGAATCTACGCCTTTTCATCGGCTATTGCTTGTATGGCATCAATACATTCTTGATGGCTTTGGCCTTGAAGGGACGAGAGCTATCGAGACTGTACCCCATCATCGCGCTAACGTACGTTTGGGTGACGGTCCTGTCGCTGTTCGTACTTCCCGATGAACACTTGAATTTTTTCCGCAGCATCGGCATTGCGTTCATTGTAGGCGGCGTTTCCATTCTGGGGTTAAAGAAGTAGATGAAAACACCATCCAGCGCCATAATACTTGTTCTTTTTGGTTCCTTCATCGGATCTTTCGGGGCCGTCTTTTTAAAACTCGGCGCGGAGCACATGCAGGGGAGCCTGGCGCGGCTTGTACGCAATTACTGGCTCGCCATCGGTGTCGGCCTCTATTTGCTTTCCTCGGTGTTTTACATGATGGGCGTCGCTCAGCCAAGAGCCGAGTTAACCGTCCTGTATCCGATGGTCGCGCTTGGCTACATTTGGGCCATCCTATGGGCACGGTTGTTCTTCAAAGAGCCTTTCACGCTGCCCAAGATCGGTGGTTTGCTCATGATTATTTTCGGTGTCGCGCTGATTAACTTCGGCAACGCTTAATTTCGCGAGTTGGCGCGCCAGGTCTCGATAAAACGGACGAGGGCGTTCGGACGACGCCGCTGCACGATCATGCGGACCAGCGCTAAGGCGGTCCATAAAAAGAATGCAGCGGTGATCCAGATCCTCACCTGATCTCCCCAAAAGACGGGGAGGATGAACTGGATCGCGAAGAGTACAAATATTGCCAGAGCTTCCCACCAGGCAAATTCCATGTTCATCAGAAAGATCAATCCTGCCAGGCTTTGGCCAATCGTCAACAGCAGTTCCGATTGCTGTTCGGCATCAAGCGGGATCGCCGACACTGCGCCGCGACTCATCGAAAAGACGATGGGCAGCATGGCAACCAGCAAAGTCCATTGATTGATGTTGCTGGAAACAATGTTCATCAGCGCAACAGAAGCATTCTCGTGTTGGCGTGCGAAATAGAAAGTGGATGCCAATTCGGGGAATTCGGAAATGACCGGAGCAAACCACTGAATCACAATAAACCCGGGGATACCGATCGCGGCGGCGACTGCAATCAAGCTTCCGAGAAATGGTTCGGCGGTGAAATAGATCAGCGCGCCACCGGCCAGAAAACAAGTCGATATCGCCAGAATGCGCCAGCGCCGCGGTGCAAGCACAATCTGACGCGGTACAATTTCCAGATCTTCGATTCCCTCGTGTTCTTGCGGCGGCAGCTTCGAAAGCAGCGCCAGATATCCACAGTAAAAGACGACCAGAATACAGCCGTCGTAGACGTGGAGGCTGCCCTTCCACCAGATCACAACGGCATAAAGCAGAGGACAAAAGAGGCCAATCACTTCGACGCTGTGATGAGAATCCAGTTGAATCTTGCGCATTGGCTTTCCAGTGTGCCTGCGATGCACTGCGGCGGCCGTGATGTAGATCATCGGCCACGCGAGTCCCGTGAGCAGACGGAGCGCTCCCGTTAAGTTCGCGAGCAGGAGAGGCGTTTGCTGTTTCCACGCGAGCACTGCTTCGATCGCGAACTCGGGAAGCGTCTGCATCCAGGCCAGAATCGCCAAAGCGAAACCCTGAGCGACGAAGAACTGGGCGGACTCTGCGCCCCAGGTGATGAGAATGGAGGCAACGAGAATGCATGGCGTAGTCCAAAGCGCGGACCATGGACTCGATTGAACGAGCGGTTCGGCCAGGAATAAAAACGCCAAAGCTGTTCCGCAAAAGAGCGCAGGCTGTACGGGCTCAAGCGAAGATGAGCTGCGCATCGGGGGCTTGGACTGAACGGGTCAGAACGGAGTGCTTTTCAAATCCGGGAGACTTCAAGGGAAAATCGGTTCGGTAGTGACCGCCGCGGCTTTCTTCCCGGGCAAGCGCAGCGCGTGAGATAAGCGATAAGACCTGGTGCATATTGCGGAGCTCAAAATCCGCGCGTGCTGGGCATTCGAGAGACTGCAACGCTCGCGACTGGATTTTCTTATGCGCTGCAGCTAGTTCGGGGCCGCTGCGGAGGACGCCGCACGAGTTCCAGGCAACTGCCCGCAGTTCACGCTCGGTAACGTTTGGAAAGCTCGCGACTGGGCATTCGGTGGCTATTTTGCTGGCCAGCGGGGGAAGCGAACACATCGCGCGTCCTGCACGCGCTCCGAACACTACGCCTTCCAGGAGCGAATTGCTGGCCAGCCGGTTTGCACCGTGCACTCCGGTACACGCCACCTCGCCGGCCGCATATAACCGTCGAATATTCGTTGAGCCGAAGAGATCCGTGCGCACGCCGCCCATGGCGTAATGAGCGGCCGGGCGAACCGGAGCAGGCGTGGTTTCAAGGTCGATACCGTAACGCAAACAGGTTTCGTAAATGCGAGGAAATCTGTTTCGGATGAATCCGGGCCGCAGATGAGTCACGTCAAGGAAAGCGCTGGAATCCCCGCTAGCGCGCAATTCCATCACGATGGAACGGGAGACAACATCACGAGGCGCTAGCTCTTTCAGATCGTGGTAGCGCTCCATGAACCGCTCGCCGGTCGCGTTCCGGAGATATGCGCCTTCTCCCCGCAGAGCCTCACTCAGCAAAAAGCGGGGGGCAGAAGGAACAAAAAGCGCGGTAGGGTGAAACTGAACAAATTCGATGTCCTCGATTTCAGCTCCGACGCGATAGGCGCAAGCGACACCGTCCCCCGTTGCGACATCGGGATTGGTTGTGTTTTCGAATACACGGCCCAGCCCGCCCGTGGCCAGCAGCACACCGCGAGCTTCTAGCAAAACCGTGGAACCTGACGCTTCGTCCAACGCGCATACGCCTGCAACTTCGCCTTCCTCGAATAGCAGATCGGTAACAGCGGCGAAACTCTGGAACGAGACGTTCTCCAGGGAAGCGGCGTGCTGCCGAAGAGTGCGAACAATTTCGCGGCCGGTGGAATCGCCATGAGCGTGCAGGACGCGGCTGCGGCTGTGAGCGCCTTCGCGGGCAAAAAGCAACCGTGAACCTTGCCGGTCAAAGGCCGTTCCCCATTCAATGAGTTGCTCGATAGCGGCTGGCCCTTCTTCCACCAATGTGCGGACAGCTTCGATATCGCAGAGTCCGTCACCGGCGATCAGAGTGTCCTGCTCGTGCAGTACCACTTCATCATCGTCGCTGAGAGCGACGGCAATTCCACCTTGCGCATATTCAGAAGAAGACTCTCGCAAGCTGTCTTTTGCAATAACGAGAACGCGGCCGGCGTGAGCGAGTTCTATAGCGGCGCGAAGGCCCGCTACACCTGCTCCCACCACGATGAAATCGGTGTGCGCGCGCTGAATCGATTCCGCGATACCTCATGGTACAACGGGAGCACATGCCGGTCTTTCAGGTAAAAACAGCTTGCCATCGATATCAAAACGTGGTTGAGCGCGGCATCTTGAAATATTTTTCACGGTACGAATTTATTCCTCCGAACGCGGGTAAACTCTTCACCGTAACCACGGAAGACGTCTGGCGGCTTCACGGGCACACAATTCAGGCGCAGTTCAAACCCGAAAAGATGAAGACACTGTTTTTTCAAGGCGGCGAGATAAACAAGCGGCTCGCCTCCTTGGAACGCCTCGCGGAGCAGATGGTCGAACACGGCGCGGATCGGACCAGTATGATGATCGGGTTCGGCGGCGGCATTGTAACGGATCTCAGCGGCTTCCTTGCGGCGGTTTTCATGCGCGGCATTCCCGTACTGCAAATTCCAACCACGCTGCTGGCGCAAGTCGACGCGGCGACCGGTGGCAAAACGGGCGTCAATCTGGCTAGCGGGAAAAACTTGATCGGGAGTTTTCATCAACCTTGCGCCGTGTTGATCGATCCCGATGTGATCTCGACTCTTCCTCAACGCGAATACCGCGCTGGCCTGTTCGAGGTGATTAAGTGCGGGATCATTCGCGACCGAGCCCTTTTCGAACTGCTCGAGGACCGGGTAGAGCAAGTGCGGGTTCGCGCCCCCGATGTCGTCGATGAATTGATCGCCGCCGCGGTACGAATCAAAGCAGAAGTGGTTTCAGCAGACGAGCGCGAAAACGATCTGCGGCGCATCTTGAATTTCGGGCACACCATTGGCCACGCGATTGAGTCCGAAACGGAATACGTGCGTTTTTTACACGGGGAAGCCATCGCCTGGGGCATGATCGCGGCCACGCGCTTGGCCGAACTGCTTGGAATGCTCGATCGCAGCTCCGCGGAGCGAATTAAAAAGCTCGTCTGCTTGTATGGACCTCTTCCTGGCGCGAAGGACCTGAATCCGGATCGTCTGATTCAGAGGCTAGGAAGCGACAAGAAGACATTGCAGGGCAAGGTTCATTTCGTTCTGCCAACGGCTATCGGTGCAGTGAAGGTGGTGCCCGGCATCGATCCAAGCGCAATTCGGCAAGCGATTGTAGAATCGCTCCAGTGAATACCGCAGCCGGAACTACTCCTCCCGGAGTTTCCAATGAAAAGCAGGCGGCGCAATGGGTGCAGCGAATGTTCGCCGGCATCGCGCCCAGATACGATCTGATCAATCATCTCCTGTCCTTCAATATCGACCGCGCTTGGCGGAAAGTCCTGATGAACAGATTGAGTACAGTGTTGCAACGGCCCGGCGCGCGCGTGCTCGATCTCTGTTGTGGAACCGGCGATGTTCTGCTCGATTTCCAGACAATATCGGCCATTCCTGTTCTGGGCGCGGATTTCTGCCATCCGATGCTTGTCTCCGCAAGGAAGAAGGCTGCCCGAAAGGGCTTTGAGGCACAGGTATTCGAGGCGGACGCTTTGCAGCTTCCAATACGCGATGAAGCTTTGGATGCAATTTCGATTGCATTCGGCTTTCGAAACCTGGCGAACTACAGTTCAGGCCTGCAAGAGCTGAGCCGTGTTTTGAGACCCGGCGGAACGCTTGCCATTCTAGAGTTTTCCCATCCCCAAGGACTCTTGATGAAGACAGCCTATGGTTTGTATTCGCAGGTTTTTCTGCCCATCATTGGTTCGGCCATTTCGGGATCCAGAGACGCTTACGCCTATTTGCCTGATTCCATCCGCAAATTCCCTTGCGCTGAGGAATTGCAAAGCATGATGGAAAAGACCGGGTTCGAACGGGCAACTTACGAGTTGCTTACGAACGGAATTGCCGCGCTGCATCTAGGGTGGCGCCGCTAGCTCAAGCGCCGGCAGCCCTATCTCCCTTGTCGCCTCGTTCCCGCCTGCGATTGATCTCGTCGCGAAGACCCAAATTGCGGACCAGGCGAAGCAGATAATTGGGGTGAAGTCCCAGCAGCTTGGCCGCCTGTTTGTAATCGCCATTCGCTTGCGCGTACGCGTCCAGAATCACTTCGCACTTTGGCGTCGCCTACCGATTGGTGGTATTTGGCTCCGGCGTCGCGCGGCGCGGCTTCTAGCAGTGTCTCGGGCAGATCCTCCGGCAGCACCCATTCAGAAACGCCGAGCACTACGGCTCGCTCCATCGCGTTCTCCAACTCGCGAACGTTGCCGGGCCACGCATACTGCATGATCATTTCTTCCACCTCTGGCGAAAGCCCTTGTACCTGGCGTTTGCAGCGTTCCGCAGACCGCTGAAGAAAGTATTGCGCCAACAGCGGAACATCTTCCTTTCGGTCGCGCAACGGAGGAGATGCGAGAGTAACCACATTCAAGCGATGATAGAGGTCCTCGCGGAATCTGCCGTCGCGAACGTCGTCGGCCAAATCGCGATTCGTCGCCGCAATCACCCGGATATCGAGAGGATGCGCCTGGGTTCCTCCCACTCGTTCAAACTCGCGCTGTTGAAGAACACGTAATAGCTTGGCTTGTAGTCCAGGCGCCAACTCGCCCACTTCGTCCAGGAAGATGGTTCCGCCCTTGCGCCAATTCGAAGCGTCCGCGTTTAAGCGATATCGCTCCCGTGAACGCGCCTTTTTCGTGACCGAAGAGTTCGCTTTCGAAAAGCGACTCGCTCAGGGCCGCGCAATTTACCGCGATGAAAGGACGTTCGTGGCGCGTGCTCTTTTGATGAAGAGCACGAGCGATCAATTCCTTGCCGGTTCCGCTCTCGCCTGTGATCAAAACCGTTGTATCTCGAGGAGCCACACGCTCCACTAGCTCGAGCAGGCGGCGGATCGCCGGACTATTGCCGACAATTCCCGTATTGATAGCGATTTGCTCTTGCAGAATGGCATTTTCGGCCTTTAGCGTTTCGACTTCCTGATTGGCTTCGAAGCCGATGGAGGCGAGAGAAGCGACGGCGGTCAAGGTTTCCAGGTGAGCTGTTAACCGCGCGGTTTCGCGCGGATGGACGTGAACCAATAACGCGCCGCCCAAAACGCCCGCCAGATAAAGTGGCACACCAATCATGCCGGTCTCGGAATCTTCGAACGCACCTTCTTCGCAAACACGCGCCAGCGCGGGCTCGAAGTCGGCATTGTACTGGGAAGCATACTCTTTATAGCGCGTCAACAGATCCTGAGCCGACGGACCAATCAGCAACAGGCCCTGTTCCACCGGAACCAAGTCTGAGACCAGCCTCAAGATCTGGTTCTGCAGCAGCTTGTTTTGTCCTTCGCCAATACTGGCCGCCAAGGCCCGGAAAAGGAAAACGAGCGAGCAGGCCGCCAGCAGGACAGGTTTCGTATCCGCTGGGACAGGGACGGCCGTTTCCTCTTTCGCCGCTTCATCGGACCGGAACATGAGAATTGTTTTTCCGATTCCGATCTGGTCGCGATCCTCAAGCCAGCGTTCGGCCGAACGGATGCCGTTGACATACGTTCCCGAAGAGGTACGAAGGTCAGAAACCAGGAAACGATCCCCTTGCTGCCGAATTTGGCAATGACGCCACCCAACTTCGGGCTCGTTCAGAGCGATTTTCGAATTAGGGGCTCGCCCGATGAAGAGCTCGCCTTTGCCCAGCGCAAACCGGGTGCCAGCCAAAGGGCCATTCACAACGATCAGTTCCGCGCTCATACCAAGAACCTATTATTTACTAGACGCGCTTATGAGGCGCTGAGTGTAACCAAAGGTTCACCGGCAGACTTCAAGGTTCGTTTCTTCATCTGCGCCGTCTAGGTCGAGAAACCGCGTGTCCAGTAATCTTTGGGTATCGACTTTCCCCATAGCCGATAGAAGCGTTTCCTTGAGAAACGGATGACCCGTTTCGAGTTCAGCAAGGATATCACGCAGCGAGCGTCGAACGGTCCCCGTTTTCTGCGAACAGCCACAGGGGATCACAGGCGCTCCCAACTGCGCAACGAATGCACGGGTGAGATCTTCGGTAACGTAGACCAGCGGCCGTATCAGTCGAAATTCGCGCTTACTCGACCAGGTAGTAGGCGGGAGAGCACTGATTCGGCCCGTAAAGAGAGCGTTCCGGAGAAAGGACTCGCAGAAATCGTCGGCGGTGTGTCCCAGCGCGATCACGTTGGCGCCCAGCTTGCGAGCGGTCTCATACACGGCGCGGCGACGGAACCGGCTACAAATATCGCAGCCGTGATCCGGCTCATCCGTGAGCAAACGGCGGGATGGGCCATCTTCGATATAAGTCCAATCGATTCCGCGCTCTCGAAGATAATCGCCGACGGGAGCGATCGGTGACAGGAACTTGCCCTGCTCAATGGTAAAAGCGCAAACGGAGAATTGGATAGGCGCGCGCTTCTGCAACAGCAGCAAGGTTTCGAGCAGTGTCAGCGAATCTTTTCCGCCGGAAACGCCCACGGCGACCCGATCGCCGTCGCGAATCATACGGAAGCGGCCAATCGCCTCGCCTACCTTGCGCAGAATCGATTTTTCGAGATCCACCTTCTACACGATACCGGATGCCGAGGAATCCCGGATTCTAATGGCAAGTCATCGTGATTTAATATGATGGTCAAACTATAGGTGTACTTCACTGATCGAACGAACGATGAAGATCGCAGATATCCGCGCCACGACCGTCACCGTTCCCTTGCAAGCGCCACTCCGCCATGCTAATGGCTGTCATTGGGGACGTTTTGTTCGCACGATTATAGAGGTCGAAACCGACAACGGTTTAATTGGTTTGGGCGAGATGGGCGGCGGGGGCGAATCCGCTGAAGCGGTCTTTCGCGGTCTGAAAAGCTATCTCGTGGGGCACGATCCGGCGCGTCTGGAGGAAATGCGGTTCCTCATCGCGAATCCCACGGCGTCCCTTTACAACAACCGGACGCAAGTACTCGCTGCGTTGGAATTCGCGTGCCTCGATCTCCTGGGTCAAGCCTGGCAGGTTCCGGTGTACCAGATCCTGGGCGGACGTCTGCGCGATCGCGTGCCCTTCGCGTCTTATGTCTTCTTTCGCTATGCCAATTCGGCTAATGGCGCAGGGGAAGTCCGCACCGCCGAGCAGGTTGTGGCGTACGCGCGGGAAGCCAAACAGAAATATGGATTCACCACGCACAAGCTGAAAGCGGGAGTCTTTCATCCCGATTTCGAGCTCGAAATTTATCGCGCCTTAGCAGGCGCGTTCCCGAAGGACCGGGTGAGGTTCGATCCGAACGGAGTTTGGTCAACCGAACAAGCGATCCGATTCGGCCAGGCGATTGAAAATCTAAACAACGATTATTTGGAAGATCCCGTATACGGGCTCAACGGGATGCGGCGCGCCCGAGAAAAGGTGCGGATGCCGCTCGCGACCAATACCGTGGTGGTGAATTTCGAGCAGCTCGCCGCCAACATTCTGGATCCTGCCGTGGATGTCATCTTGCTCGATACAACATTCTGGGGCGGGATTCGGCCCTGTGTCAAAGCAGCGGGGATTTGCGAGACCTTTCAGTTTGGCGTGGCCGTGCATTCTTCGGGCGAACTCGGAATTCAACTCGCGACCATGCTCCATTTGGGAGCGGTGATTCCCAATTTGTCCTTTGCCGCGGACGCGCATTATCATCATCTGACCGACGACATTATTCAGGGCGGTCTCATGCGCTACGAGAACGGCGCCATTGCCGTGCCGGATGCGCCGGGACTCGGTATCAAGCTGGATCGCGATAAGCTGCGCGAGTACAGTGAGCTGTACAAACGCCTCGGCGGTTATCCATACGACCAGGATCCTGGACGCCCCGGATGGACGCCTGTTCTTCCCAATGATCGCTGGGCTGATCCCAACGACGACCGGTGTCCTCGGATAGCGAAATGAGAAAGAGTTGTCTCGATTTGACCGGCCGTGTGGCAGTCGTTTTCGGCGCTACGTCAGGTCTGGGTCGGGAAATTGCGATCGGGTTGGCGGAGCATGGCGCAGATGTGGCGCCTGTGGGCCGTCGAATGGAGCTATTGAAGAGCGTTTACGAAGAAGTTCAGAATCTCGGCCGGCGGAGTCTGCTGCACATCGCGGATGTTCAGGATCGACGGTCGATCCAACAGCTTCGGGATGACGTGCTGCGGGAGTTCGGCCGCGCGGACATTCTTGTCAATGCGGCTGGGTCCACCTTGCGCAAGCCCACCATCGATGTTACCGATTCGGAATGGTGCAGCTTGTTCGAGACGAACCTCACGGGCGTGCTTCATACATGTCAGGAGTTCTATGCTCCTCTGAAACAAAGCGGAACCGGCCGCGTGATCACAATCGCCTCGCTCGGTTCGTTCGTGGCCTTCCACGAAGTGGCTGCGTATTGCGCCTCAAAAACGGCCGTGCTTTCGTTGACGCGGAGTCTTGCCTGCGAATGGGCCGGAGATGGAATTTGCGTGAACGCCATTGCACCAGGCGTTTTTCCCACGGAACTCAATGCGCACCTGCTGACCGGTACCGAGCGCGGACGAGAAATTCTGATGCGCACGCCGATGCATAGATTCGGCCACCCGCGGGAACTAGTCGGAGCCGCGGTTCTGCTGGCTTCCGAAGGCGCAAGTTTTATCACCGGGCAATGTCTGGCGGTGGATGGCGGCTATTTGGCTTCAGGAGTGAATTCGTAGAATGAATCGCGTTCGCACGGCCATTTTCTTTCTGTCCGCATTTTTCCTGGCCGGCATATCGAGAGGGGAAACCGGATATGACGCTTGGCTCCGATATCCGCCGATCACGGAACGAGCCGTTATGGATCTCTACGAGCACTTACCCGCCACCGTTGTAACGCTCGGCGCTTCTCCGCCTCTTGCATCTGCACAACAGGAGATCGTCCGCGGTGTTCAAGGAATGCTTGGCAGAACTCTACGCATCAGCCAGGACCCGGTGCAGGAAAACATGATACTGCTCGGCACGCTCGAATCCGTGAAGCGGGTGCTGCCCCAATTGGACCCGCCTCGCGGCTTAATCGAGGACGGCTACTCGCTGGGAACTGTGGCTTCCGCGGGTCACCAAATCCTCCTGGTTACCGCGCTCAATGATCGGGGCGTTTTGTACGGCGCTTTTGCACTGCTGCGTCGTCTGGCCCTGCATGAACGTGTGGATCAGCTAGCCGAGGAAAGCAATCCTTACGCGCCCATCCGTTGGGTGGACGAATGGGACAATCTCGACGGAACCATCGAACGCGGCTATGCGGGGCCTTCGATCTTTTTCGAAAACAATAATGTAGTTTCCGATTTGACGCGAGCAGGCGATTACGCGCGCTTACTGGCTTCGCTGGGAATCGACGGCTGCAATGTCAATAACGTAAATGCTAATCCCCGAGTACTAACTCCTGAATTTGTTCCACAGCTTGCGCGTATTGCCGGCGCATTCCGGCCCTGGGGCGTGCGGTTGTCGATCTCAGTGGATCTGGGCAGCCCGAAAACCATCGGCGGTTTGGACACCTTCGACCCTCTCGATCCGCGTGTTGCCGCGTGGTGGAAGCAACGCGTGGACGAGATCTATCGTGTCATTCCGGATTTCGGCGGTTTCACTCTAAAGGCGGATTCCGAGGGCCGCGTCGGACCCTCGACGTATGGTCGCACTCATGCGGATGCTGCTAACGTGCTTGCAGCGGCGCTGAAACCGCATGGCGGAATCGTCGTTTATCGGGGATTCGTCTACAACCACCACATGGATTGGCGCGATCTCAAGAACGATCGTGCCCGCGCCGCTTACGACAATTTCAAGCCTCTGGACGGCAAGTTCGACCAGAACGCGGCGGTTCAGATCAAGTATGGCCCGATCGATTTCCAGGCTCGCGAGCCTGTGTCGCCGCTGATTGGCGCACTCCACAACACAAACGAAACTCTCGAACTGCAAATCACGCAAGAGTACACCGGGCAACAGAGACATGTCTGCTATCTGGTGCCGATGTGGAAACAGGTTCTCGATTTCGATCTCCATGCAAATGGCCCGAACACTCCGGTGAAAGATATCGTTTCCGGAAAAGCATTTCACCGCCCGCTCGGGGGCTTGGTCGGTGTGGCTAACGTGGGCCGCGATCTCAATTGGCTGGGGAACGATCTGGCGATGGCGAATTTGTATGGATTTGGACGGCTCGCCTGGGATCCGAATTTGTCGGCCAAGCAGATCACGGGGGACTGGACCCGATTGACCTTCGGTGGCGATGAGCGAGTGCTGGAGACTGTAATGGCTATCGAACTCGAATCCTGGCGGGTGTACGAAGGCTATACGGGACCGCTCGGCCTCGGCACTCTCACCAATATTTTGCGCGCCCATTACGGACCGGGTATTGAATCCGCCGAGCGAAACGGCTGGGGGCAGTGGATTCGCGCGGATCACCAGGGAATTGGTATGGATCGTACGGTCGCGACCGGCACGGGCTACATCGGGCAGTATGCGCCGGAGGTGGCCCAGATGTATGAGTCTCTGAAAACCTGTCCCGACAGCCTGCTGTTGTTTATGCACCACGTGCCGTACACGTATGTGCTTCATTCCGGCAAGACCGTCATTCAATACGTGTACGATTCGCATTATGAAGCCGCCGCGGAAGCGCAGCAATTTCCAGAATGGTGGCAGAGTTTGCGCGGGCGTCTGGATGAACAGCGATACAACAGCGTGCTCGCGAAGCTGGAATACCAGGCGGGTCACGCGATCGTGTGGCGGGACGCAATATGTAACTGGTTCTTGCGCGAGTCTGGAATACCCGATGCCAAGAATCGCGTTGGCCACTATCCGAACCGCATGGAAGCAGAAGCGATGCTGCTGGACGGATACACGGTCGCGGACGTAGATCCCACGGAAGATGCGTCGGGAGGGAAAGCAGTCGAATGTCACCGGAATTCCAAGCCGTGTACCGCATCCTTCGCCTACCAGGGACCGGCAGGCTGGTTCGACATTGACGTTCAGTATTTCGATGAGAACCCTGGCGCAGCGCGATTTCAGCTCTTCGTAGGGGATCAGTTAATGCGATCCTGGACGGCCGACGCGAAGCTGCCTGCAAGGATTCCTAACGGCGATACGTCCACGAGGAAGAGAATTGAAGGCATCGCTCTGCGTCCGGGCGATGCGATCCGGATTATTGGCACTCCTGACGAGGGCGACACCGCATCGCTCGATTACGTTGAGATCGCTCCAGCGCAAGATAAACCATAATGATGGTGCTCGTCGCGGACGATTTGACAGGAGCTTGCGATTCCGCGGTTCAGTTCCAGATGCGCGGAGCAAGATCGGTGGTGCACCTCGATTTACATTTAAGACACGACAGCGGTTCCGATGTCTACGCGTTCACCACGAACACCAGGGATGTGAGCGCAAAGGAAATGGAAGCGCGGATTCGTAAAGTGGCTTCGCTTTTCCAGGAATCAGCGCCTGAGGTGGTGTTTAAGAAAATTGATTCTGTGATGCGCGGGAATCCTGGGCGGGAGATCATGACGGCCTTGGATGCATTCGCCTGTGACGTTGCTATCATCACGCCCGCATTTCCGGACTTGGGCCGGCGTGTTCTCCGGAGCCATCTGCACGTTGATGGTGACAGCGCTTGGCGGCCTCTTGATATTCTTGCCATGCTGCGGGATCAAGGACTGCAAGAGTGCACGCATGTGGAGCCTGCCGGGATTGCGGCCGCGATTCGAGAGGGCGCACGCTACATTTCGCTGGACAGTACCTGCAATGAGGATTTGAAATCGATTGTGGAAGCAGCGCTGCGTTCTGAACGCCGCGTATTGTGGGCGGGGTCGGGCGGTCTTGCCTCGGCGCTCGCAGAGGCTCTGTTTTCAGGTGGACCCGCCCAGAGCGTTAGGCAAGCCGGCAATCTGCCCGTGCTGTTTTGCATCGGATCGGATCATGCCGTGACGCTTGCGCAAATAGAAGCCTTGAAGATGTCGCGTTCGACTTGCGAGATGGATGCCGACCGAGCGACGAGCGACGAGATCGGGGCGGCCTTGGCGCGCGGGGAGCACCCGATTCTGCGCATCTCCCGAGACAGCAGGCCGTGCCATTGCCTCAGAGACAACAAGCACCTGATGGGCGCGTTGCTGCTTTCCGGCGGTGATACGGCCTCGATGGTTTGTCAAGCCGTTGGCGCGCAGAGTATCGAGATAGAGAACCAGATTGTCGCTGGTCTGCCGACGGGCGTGCTGAGGGGCGGTCATTTCGATGGTTTGCCAGTGGCTACGAAATCGGGAGGTTTCGGCCAGGTGAATGCGTTAATTCAGGTAGCGGACTTCTTCACATGCTTACGCGCTTCCCACAGTCGCGCTGACCATGGGCGATCCTTCCGGCATCGGCCCGGAGATTGTGGTGAAGGCGGTTAGCGATCCGCAAGCTGGCGCCGATTGCACGATGGATCGTCGTGGGTGATTCGCGCGTCCTGAAATTGGCCGAGCAGAGTACCGGGCTGAGTTTAGGCGAGACGGAAGTTCAACATGTTGCGAGCCTGAAGGCGCTGGACGATTTCAGTTTTGGCAAGCTGGACGCGCGTTACGGGCAGGCTGCGGTGGATTACGTTCGGACCGCGACTGAGATGTGCCTGGGCAATGAAGCCGATGCCATGGTCACCGCCCCGCTGAACAAGGAAGCGGTGACGATGAGCGGGCGCCCGTTTTCAGGACATACGGAATACATCGCGGAACTCTGTGGCGCGACGGAATCGCGCATGCTGCTTTGTAGCGAGCGGCTTTCGACCGTGCATGTTTCGACTCATGTGCCGTTGCGGCGGGCCTGCGATCTCAATACCGACCGCATTCTGCGGACGATCGAACTAGGCGACGCGGCCATGAAGCTGCTCGGTTTTGAAAGGCCTCGCATCGCGGTTTGCGGACTGAACCCGCATGCGGGCGAGCACGGGCTCTTCGGCGATGAGGATGAGCGATTCATCCTTCCGGCCATTCAAGCCTCCCGGCAAAAGGACATTGAATGCAGCGGTCCTTATGCGGGAGACACGATCTTCCTGCAAGCTTCGCGCGGAGCCTTCGATCTGGTGGTGGCGATGTATCACGATCAAGGGCACATCGCGATGAAGCTGATCGATTTCGAAGGCACCGTGAATATTTCGCTTGGGATTCCGATCATTCGTACTTCCGTAGATCATGGCACGGCATTCGATATTGCGGGCCAGAACAAAGCGGACGCTCACAGCATGAAGCAGGCCATGCGTGTTGCGGCTCGAATGGCTACAACGCGAAGACGGCTCGCGGATTAGCCGATTTCTTCTTTTGATGCATCCCAGCGCATGGTTCGACCCTGCCGGTAGCTTTCCACAGCCATCCGGCAGGCGATTGAAACACGGTAGCCCAGTTCGAACGGGCAGTTCACTTCGGTGTGGTTTCTGATCGCATCGACAAAATTCATCATGTGAGCGGATCGCGCGCTGGGCGTTTGTCCGGTGAGCGCCTCTCCGTCGGGTCGATTCACTTTTTCCGGCAGATAGCGGATCTGCGGCCCGCGCGCGATGGTACCGTCGGAGCCCAACACCTGCTCAGTCACTCCGAGGCTCGCGTTGGCAAATCCCGAGATCCAACTGAACACCATCTCCTCCGGTTGGATCATGGAGACATTCATCGTGTCGGGCACCTGACGCCCGTCTTTCCATAGATACAGGCCGCCGGTCATGGTCACCGACTGCGGTATTTTCAAGCCGAGCACCTTGTACCAAAACGCCACCTGATGACACATGTTTTCGTACACGTTACCGCCCGAGTAATCCCAGAAGAAACGCCAGTTCTCGTAACGATTCGGATCGAACGGCACCTTCGGCGCGTCGCCCAGAAACTTACTCCACACGATGTTCTCGGTGTTCATGTCGGGCTTAATGGGCCGTGACCACTGGGGCTTTCCATGCGGCGTGTTGCGATACATCGTCGCGTCTATCGCAGTAATTTTGCCGAGCTTCCCATCCGAAAGAAAACTCACCGCATCCGGGACGTGACCCGAAGAGCAGGCCTGATGCCCGACCTGCACCACCTGTTTGCTCTTAACCGGCTCATAGGCGTCCCGCATTCGTTTCGCGTGCGCAACAGTGAAGGCCATGGTCTTCTCCTGGTACACATGCTTACCTGCCTGGATGGCGTCGACAAAGTGCTCGCAATGGAGGTGCTGAGGCGTCGCAATCAGGACGAAATCCAGATCCTTTTGTTCCAGCATCAGGCGGTCGTCGATGAAGGTCTTGATATCGGGAGCTAAGGCTTTGGCCTTCTCGCGCTGATCGGTGTAAATGTCGCATACGGCGGCGAACTCCGTGTTAGGGCAGTTCAGCGCGTCTCGAACGATCTCCTGCCCGCGCGCGCCGTAGCCGATAATGCCGAAACGAAGGCGATCGTTCGCGCCGAGAACAGATGCGGGAATCGCCAAGCCACCGATACCGGATGCGACTTGTCCCAGGAACGCGCGGCGTGAACTCATAAATCTGCCGTCATGTTAGCACCTGGGCGCTAGAACTGTTCTTCCACGAGAAACTGCTCGAATTTACCGTCCGGCATGATGTAAATATTCAGCACTACCGTGTTCTTTTCGAAGTGAGCGCGATAACTTAAATGCGTCATCCCGCCGCGAAGCTGCTGGGATTGCCGGGTCAGCACCTCGAGCTTGCCGAGTGGCGCGAGCGAGTTCCGGTAATCGTCGAGCGCTTCTTTGCTGAAATAAGAGATCGCGTTCGGAGTAAACCGGGCCGGGTCAATGCCACCTTCCTGCAATTGTTCTAGAATCGCTCGCACTTCGGCGTCCTCGCGCTTGGCTGCGGAATCCGGAGGATCGATGAGCAGAGACGCAATCTCCTGCGTCATGGGCCCGATGAGGTTGACCCCGTCTTCATTCGATAGCACGACTACTCCGGCGTCTTTGCCCGGAAAAATGCTGTTCGCCGCCAGGAATCCCGAAACCTCGCCGCTATGCGAAATCATGGGCGTGCCGTGAAAGTCGCCGACCTGCAGGCCCAAGGCATAATGGGTCGATTTGCCATCTTTTAACTTCACCTCACGCGTGAACTCTTCGTACGATTTTGCCGAAAGCATCTTCTTCTGCAGAAAACTGATATCCCAGCGCGCGAGGTCGGAAGCCGTCATGCACAGTTCTCCGGCGGCAAAGTACCAGCCGCTCCCCTCCCGTCCGACGGGCCGCGGCGGTCCCAGCGCATACCGGGTGTATGCAGTTGCATCTTCCGGACTCGCGACGTCGCAATCGCTTGCGGAAGTCATTCCGAGCGGCTTGAAAAAATTCTCTTCTAAAAACGGCAGCAAGTGCTGGCCGGAAACTTTTTCCAGGATCTTACCGGCGATGACATAGTTCGTGTTGCTGTATTGCCATTTCGTTCCAGGATCGAAGTTTAAAGATTTCTTAGCCCAGTGACTCAGTATTTCGTCCGGAGTGGTAGGCTTGGTCCACTCCGGGATGAGGTAGTCCTGGGGCGCGTAATCTTCGTAACCGGAAGTGTGCGACAGCAGTTCCCGTATGGTGACCTCATTCGCGCGCGTCAGCTCCGGAAAATATTTCGAGACCTTGTCATCCAGCGAAACTTTTCCGTGCTCCTGTTCGAGGAGCAGGGCCGCCGTCGTGAATTGTTTGCTGATCGAGCCGACAGCGTAACGGGTGCTGGTTTCCGCCGGTCGATTGTTGGCGAGATTCGCCATTCCGAAAGCTCGCGCATAAGTGACGCGGCCGTTCTGGATGGCGGCGACCGAAACACTCGGCGCTTTGAAGGCGGCTAGAGTAGATGCGATTTTCTGGTCCAACTGCGGTCCGAGCTGCGGAGCATCCGCGCAGAATGCGCACAGCGGTACGAGAAGGAGGACGGTGGCGGTTCGATGCAGCACGCGTCAAGCCCTTCTTACCAGCAGCACGGTAAAGTCGTCCGCGAAGGACGAGTTGCCACACCATTCGCGAACGTGCTGAGCCAGGCGTTTTACGATCTCGTCGCAGGATTCGGATCTGTGCGCCGCCAAGAAAATTCGCCAAACCTTTTTCGCCGAATTCTTCGCCGGAGGAACTGCTCGCCTCGGTGACGCCGTCGCTGTAAAGAGCCAGCAAATCTCCGCGCTCCATCCTGGTCTCCTCGCAACTCGTATTGATTTCCCGGGAAGATGCCCATCACCATGCCGCTTCCGGTAAGCTGTTCCACTGCGCCTCCGGCGCGCACTAGCAAAGGATAGTTATGACCGGCATTGCTGAAGGACAGTTTGCCTGTGTTCATGTCCAAAAGTCCGTAGAAAAAAGTGATGAACTTGCCGACCGGACAACGAACCGCCAGATTGTTGTTTAAGGTTGTGATGGCCGACGCCGGATCGGGCGCCGTCTCGACCAGCATTTGAACACGCGCCTGCAGGCTCGACATCAAGAGTGCCGCCGGCAAGCCTTTCCCCGAAACATCTCCGACTACCAATCCGAGCCGGCCATCCTTGTACGGCAGGAAATCGTAGTAATCTCCGCCGACAGTCCGGCAAGCTACGTTGTAACCGGCGAGATCGTATCCGTCGTAATTGGGTGCTTCCGGCGGCAAAAGGCTCTGCTGAATCTCGCTCGCTTGCGCAAGTTCCGATTCCATCAGCTTTTCCGATTGCTCTACGGTTGCGAGCCTAGCGTGCTCAATTCGAATGGCGGCGACATTGGCCATCACGGTCAGCAAATCAAGATCTTCCTGTGAAAAAGGACGAATGAAAGCGCCATTGTCCACGTAGATCAAGCCGATCACACGATCGCCGGTCTGCAGAGGCACGGCCATCATGCTGCGCACCCGGTGCATGACGATGCTTTTCTGATCGCGAAATGCGGCATCCAGTTGGGCATCGCTGATAACCAGGGAACACTTCTCCCGCAGTACGCGATCGCGAACAGCCGTGCTGATGGAGAATCCGTCGCCTTTGCTCGCGCGCACCATGAGCTCGCCTTTTTCCAAAATGAGGATGACACCCCGCTTTGCTTCGACTGCCGAGAGGGCCAGGTTAAGAATTGACGGAAAGAGTTCTTGTAAGGGCTGGTGTCCAGCCAATTCCTGTCCCGCTCGAATCAAAGACGCGGACGACACGCGCAGTGCTTAAAGTCGCCTCGCTCGCGTGGTGGCTCGACTTCGCGGCTTTGCCGAGCACTTTATCGAGGCTGGTGACGATGGTGGCCTCGCGCGTGCTCTTTTCCTCATCTTGAGGAACAAAGGAAATGACCCTGGGCGGTAAAGGGGTCTCCTGGTCGCGCACTTCGATCGTTAAATGCCCGGCATAGATGCGATCTCCTGGCCGCAGGCGGTGCGGCTCCCGGAGATTTGTCGCATTGACTACGGTTCCGTTCCTGCTGGCGCAATCCTTCACCATCCAGATATTCTGCTGACGTTCGAAACAGAGATGGTAACGGGAAAGCCAGGGATCCTCGGGATAGGCAAGGTCATTGTCTGCAGAACGGCCCAGCGACAAGGCATTGTTCTTCAGCTCGACCGTGGAAGTTGCACCTTCCGGCCCCGAAATCATCAGTTCCATGTTTCGAGATTCTAAGTTACCACCGATCCTAGTACGAAGGTACTGTGCCGAATGCCAGTTAACATTCGGCGGCGTTCTTCATGGGTTCCGGAGTGGTGACCGATTGCGTGGCGGCGTTCCCGGTGATCAAAAGCGCACCGCGATTGTAGGTGAGATAGAGAAATCCCCATTCCAACAGAACCAGAACACGGCTCTGGAACTCAACAATGTAAAGCAAGTGTATGAAGACCCAAACGAGCCAGGCGAGGAACCCCGAGAGGTGGAATCCGAAAATGTTGGCGACCGCAGAGCCGCGGCCGATGACAGCCAGATCTCCTTTATTGAAGTAATGGAACGGCTTCACATCCCGGTTTCCCTGCAGACGCTGCACGATCCTTTTCGCCGCATATGCGCCGCCTTGCATAGCGACCTGAGCGACACCGGGCAGCGGCTTTCCGTCTGGTCCTGGTTATGGAGGCGAGGTCGCCCACGACGAAGATGTCGGGATAGTTGGGAATAGTAAGGTCCGGATTGACTTTGATGTGTCCGGATTTCTGCGTTTCGGCGCCGGTGCGCTTCGCTAACTGTTTTCCGAAGTCGGAGACAGCGACGCCGGCTGCCCAGATGACGGTATGAGAAGCGATATGCTCCGACCCGGAGCTAGTTTTGAGCGTGACACCGTTGCCGTCCACTCCGGTAACCATAACGCCGGTTCGCACGCGAGCGCTGAGCCGGATCAGCGACCGCTCCGCTGCCTTGGAGAGATCTTCCGGGTAGCTTGCCAATACGCGCGATCCGCCGTCTACAACGATGATTCTCGCGTCGGCCGGGATCAATCGATCGGAAATCGTGTTTCAAGGTATGAAGAGCGATTTCGCCCAGCGCTCCAGCGAGCTCTACTCCCGTTGCGCCCGCGCCGACGATGACAAACGTAAGCCAGGCGCGGCGTTCGTCGGGATTCGAAACTCGCTCCGCCGCCTCAAAGGCGAGCAGGATTTTGTGGCGGATCATGGTCGCTTCTTCAACGCTCTTCAGACTGGGAGCCCATTCGCGCCACTGATCGTGACCGAAATAGGCGCTTTGCGATCCAGTGGCGACGATGAGCGAATCATACGGAATCGAAGCGCCATCCTTCAACACGATCTGCTTCGCGGATGGATCGATATCAACGGCCTCGCCCAGCAGGACACGCGTGTTCTTTTGTTTGCTCAACACGCTGCGCAGTGGAGCCGCTACTTCGCCGGGCGAGAGCGATCCGGTGGCAACCTGATAAAGCAGCGGCTGAAACAAGATGGAAGTTGCGCTTATCGATAAGAGTTACATCGACCGGAGCGCGCTTCAGAGCCTGCGCCGCATACAGACCCGCCGAAGCCTCCACCCAAGATGAGAACTTTATGCGCCATAAAAATTGACGGTGGAGAGGAACTCCGGTTTCCGTCTCGCTTTGCGCGCCTGTTCAAAGGCGTACGCATATTTGATGAGCTTGGGCTCGCTCCAGGCTGCGCCGAAGAACGAGATTCCCAGAGGCAGGCCGAATTTAAAGCCTGCCGGGACGGTGATGTGGGGATATCCGGCCACTGCGGGAGGAGATGCGCAGCCGCTGTCGGTTCGATCGCCATCGACCCAATCGGTCAGCCAGGAAGGTCCGGCGGTTGGGCCGACGATCGCATCCACTTTATATTTAGAAAGGACTGCATCGATTCCTTCTTTTCGGGCCAGGCGGCGATTGGCCGCGAGCGCATCCTTGTAGGGTTTTTCGCTGAGCGGGCCTTTCTGCTGCGCTTGCTCCATGATTTCTTGTTCGAAGTAGGGCATTTCCTCGTTTTTGTGAGCTCGATTGAAGGCGATGCAATCGGCCAGCGATTTGACCTCCGCTCCACGCGAGGCGAGGTAGAGATTCAAGTCCGCTTTGAACTCGTATAAAAGGACTTCCAACTCGGTTTCGCGCCAAGCTTCGTAAGAGGGCAGATCGGTAGGATCGACGATCTGCGCTCCAGCCTGTTTCATCAGCACAATACCTTCTTCCATCACCGCGGTAACGGCAGGCCCGATATTAAAATACTGGCGGGCCACGCCAATACGGGCTCCGCGCAAACCATTCGCATCCAGAAACTGGGTGTAATCGGTATACCATCGGCCGGCACTGGCCTGAGTGGCGTTGTCGCGCGAATCGACTCCGACCATCGCGCCGAGCAACATTGCCGCATCGCGAACGGTGCGCGCCATGGGACCCGCCGTGTCCTGGCTGTGGGCAATGGGAATGATGCCGGCACGGCTGACGAGACCCAGCGTGGGTTTAATCCCCACAATCCCGCACATGGACGAGGGGCAGACAACCGATCCGTCGGTTTCGGTCCCGATTGCGAGAGGGGAAAGATTAGCGGAGACAGCGACTCCTGAACCGGAACTCGAGCCGCACGGGTTGCGATCGAGCGCGTAAGGATTCTTGGTTTGACCGCCGCGGCCGCTCCAACCGCTGGTTGAACGCGTGGAGCGAAAGTTTGCCCACTCGCTGAGATTGGTCTTGCCGAGAATCAGTGCTCCCGCCGCTCGCAAGCGCTCCGGCAACCCAGGAATCGCGCGTCGCAGGTTTTCCAGCGAGAGCCAGGGAGCCCGCCGTGGTTTGCATGTTGTCGGCAGTATCGATGTTGTCTTTCAGAAGAACAGGAATGCCATGCAGCGGACCGCGTGGACCCTTCGCTTTGTATTCGGCATCGAGGGCTCTGGCAATCGCGAGCGCTTCCGGATTGATCTCAATGACGGATCGAAGCGCGGGACCGCGGCGATCGATCTCATCGATCCGCTCTAAATAAAATTGCGCGATTCGTTCGGAGCTGGATGCTCCCTTTCGCATGCGGTCCTGCAAATCCGAAACGGTCACTTCATCCAACTCAAAACTCCCAGGGCGAAACCCGGGAGCCTGGGTGAGATCGGCGGGAGGCGTTTGGCCCTTCTCCGGCTTTGGTTGCTGGGCTCGCGAATCGAAAGCGCTCGAGAGAGCGCCGGCGATGGCGGTGGTCGTCAGAAATTTGCGGCGATTCATGCGGAAACGATTCCAGGGTACGATGCGCGGAGACGCAGGACGAGTGCGAGGTTGGCCCTGCGATTCGCAGACGACGCTTGCGCGATCGTCCGCGCCACACTTAAGCGGCTTTTTCGGCCTTCAGGAGGTGAGTTTCGCGGGTGACGTCGAGGCCTGCCGCGTGCTTCAGGTTCCAGTTCTGGAAAATCTGGTGATCGGCCTTGGCTTCGGCGAGTAAAACATCCAGTCTGTGGAGGTCCTGCTTGCGTTTTTCGACGTTGTCCTTGCGGGTTTGCTCGGCTTCTCTCAGCTTCTGCGATTCGAACCCAATTTCGGCCTTACGCTTTTCGGCTCTTAGCTTTAGAAGCTGGTCGAGGGACTTGTGGAAGGCGCGCTCGTGGGTAGTTTGGTAGCGAAGATAGAGCGCCAGCTGCTTTTGCTCTTCGCAAAACGGGAGCTCGCGATGGAAGGTCAGGGTTTGCAGCATCAGAGCGCGTTGAGTGAGCCACTGATGCTGGGCCATTTTTTCGATGAGCAGGAATTCGGTGACGGTGGCAGGCTGGTGCTCGGCCTTGAGAGCGGCAAGCAAACCCTCAAATTTTTCCAGATCTTCCCAGGGCAGGACAAAGAATGCGCCGGTGAAGCCGTGGCGGAGATTATTCCGGCAGGAATTGGCTTGGCCTTCCCGGGTCTTCGGACCGCAGCTGTGCTGTGCGTTTTTTTGATTCGCGGAAATTTGCGCTGGTGTTGACATGGTGACTCCTTTCGAGCCGGACGAGGCGAGCCTCGTCCCTACAATGGAGCGGACGTGCCCGCTCCCGATGGATCGGGTATGCCCGATTTCCAAGGAATTACAGGAATAAAAAAACGCCGCTCCAGCAGCGACGGCTGTGCGGCGTTTGAGAATTCGGGAGCTAGTTCTAGCTACCTGAGATCAGTGTAGCATGGCTTGTCAAGTGTTTTAAGCGTCTGAGGCCCGTAAACATTGAGTTTTTGGCTTGTGACTGGGTTTTTTGGCGTGGTGGAAAATGGCAAAGCCCGCATCGCCGGCGTTCAGCGCCGCGGCGTGTTACGACCAGCGAGGGTTCGATTGTTGCGATGAATCCGTGAAGTGGGTCGGCGGCGGTGAGGCTCCGGCGTTCACAATGGATCTATTCCAAACTTTGCTTCAAATCTACGGCTAGGGCGTTTCCCGGCCAACTTGACTCGACAAGACTGCACGGGAGCCAACCGCTTGAATTCACTTGCGCACGGCCACGCCGGACGGAGTACAAAGAGTTATGGTTAGCCGACGCCAGATTAGGGAAGATGGTCGCGCGTTTGATATTGAGAACATTAAGATCTCGGTTAAATACAAGGATTCTGAGTACATTCTGAAGAGAAGAGACAAGGCGAGCATAGGTCCCACCGGCGAGTGGACCATCTTTGAACTTGAGCATGCTGACGGGCACTCGTACGGCGTTGCAAAAGGGGTCCAATTTGACACGGGCGAATTCCGGCCGGAAAGGCGACTTAGTTCGTTACGTCCCAGTCAGGTAAGATTGTTTTACCCCTGCCAAAAGACGCTTTGAGCTTATATTCTTTGTCGCCTTTACCAGCCAGCTTGAGGCAGATAAAGCCGTCAACTACTTTCGGAGCCGCTGTAATCTTAATCTCGGCTGATCTGTGACCATCGGTCCATAACAGGACGGGCCGGAGTCCAGCAACGGATATAGTGTGTCCGTAGTCATCCCATGCTATTCTCCTCACGTTAATAGCCACCATTGGTGATGTTGCGGCAATCGGGAGATGAATAAACTCAATCGTAATTGTTGACCTTCATTCGCCTCAAGAAATCCGGCACCGAATACGGGCCAGCAGCCGTTGCCCCATAACAGTTTTCGACCTGTGACGAACATGGCGGCGTTCGGCCCGTTCTGGTCAGGCACATTGCCGAATGGGGTGGGTTTACCGCTGGGGTTCTCGAAAATCGTAGGAGTACACTTGGGACCGCCCTTGGTCGGATGTTGTGCAAAACTGAGATTTGGAATTAGCAAGAGCCCCGCGCACAGGACGGTAACGACCACTGCAAGCCGAGAAGGTCTGGTCTTTCCGTTACATGGTTCCGAGTTACGTAAGCCGCTTTGCTCCGCCGAAGACGGCATGATCGCTCCCGTAGGACATTATCATACAGTTGGAGCGCAGCCCCTATGCCCGGGTCAGCAGTATCAAAAAGGGTCCATTTTGCAGCATTGAACCCTCTGCTCGCGCGTAGTATCCTCAATTCGCTAAAGTTGAGGTGAGAGCCATGAACTTAAACACGGTCCAGGAGATTGAACGCGCCATTGACGCGCTCACGCCCGACCAGCGGGAAGAACTGTACGTGTGGCTTGACGAGCACTATTTGCCGGCGGGCGACATGCAGCTTAAAGCTGCTATCGACGCGGGCCGCTTCGATGACCGTATTGCCCGCGCCATTGCCGATCATAAAGCCGGAAGAACGGAACCACTCTAGCGCCGGTCCGCCCGATGCACCGCGCCGCTGCGGATTTTTGGAAAGAGTACCGGGCTTTGCCAGCCGAAATCCGCGACCGGGCGGATAAACAATTTGCTTTGCTCAGAGCCAACCCGCGTCACCCTTCCCTGCAATTCAAGAAGCTCACCGAGCGCGGCGGACAAGAGCTATGGTCCGCGCGGGTCACGCTAAAATATCGCGCCCTTGCCGTGAAAATCGATGATGACTATGTGTGGTTTTGGATTGGCGAACACGACATTTACGAGGGGATGATTTAAGGCTTGGCGGTCGGCAGTGTCGCACAATGGGTAAGTTTTGCAACATCACCGTTCAAGGTAGGTGGCCTCCTCGATTGACCCGGCGTGCGTGTGTCGCCCCTGTTGTACTCGCCAAATGTCGGGCAACTTCCGTTGTTTTGACAACCCGGGGGCGTTGGGTTCAGACGGATCATCCCCGCGCCCACTCGCTATTCAGGTAAACTGTCTCAAGCTGACGAGAAATGGATGTGCAGTACTATTTTCGTGCGTCCTGCCGTTGCCTAATTCCGCGCCGTAATGCAGTAACGGCTGTCGCACTGGCTTTGGATTCTGTCTCCCGCTGCGGCAATATCAACGACGCGGCGCTGTCTCGTAGGGCAGGAGTAACCAATTGAATATCTGGAGAGGTTGGCACAACAATAATCGGGCGCTGACACTGAACAAAGAGTGGTCGAAGCGGGTTAAGGTTTGGGGAAAAGGCGCTGAACTCTGTTCCGAGGGTAGGAGTTTGCTTGAATACAGCAAAAGGGTCTTTGCAGAGGCCGAGGAGATTGCCGCCAAGAAGCTGAAGCTGTTTGAAGAAAACGAGGAGTCTTTGGAACAGGACGACAGACAATGCAGGGAAAGACAATTCGCTCATCTAGCGAGCTACGGCGCAGACACGGGCTTTTCTCTTGCTGGGATAAGCGACAGACTATTTGATCACGAACTGCACGAACACTGCACTAAGATCCGTGCAGACATCAAGAAGCTCCAGCAGCAAAACATCCAACTCATTAGTGAAGGTGTTAAGCTCCGCGAAAAGAGTGAGACCCGTCGTGCAGACGGCGAAAAACTCTGTGCATCCGCCAACAAGCTCTGGGCAGAAGCCGTACATTCGAGATTCGGGGACATAGCCGTGAAATGGGAAGAGGACGGTTCCTGCACACTCGAGAACGGAGAAGTGTACCGAATAGGCACGCTGAAGCAAAGGAATCTTCCGCAGGCTAAGGAATCATCAATGCCGTCTCTTAACGACGCACTACGGATTATGGCAGAGAACCCCGAGGCTTACAGGAATATCGCTCCATTCAGCTCAATCAACGAAGCATTACAGATTGTGGAGACGTTTGAACCGTTAACAAATGCCGCGCTGAATGAGCCTTTGCCTTCGCTGGCTATGTCTACACTACGCGTACTGAAGGTATCATGGGAGCGTGTCGCTGATGCTGTTCAGTACCTGGATGCGCATCTGCCCGCCGGAGATCGGCGCCGCGCGCGAATCGCGAAAATGAAGAGCGTCCTGCAGGGGATGAACGTTATCAAATAGCAAGGGCAAGGGCAGCCTTCCCGAGGCGAGATCAAGCACGGGTTTCCCGGCATTGCTGGGCAAGTGCCAAAAACGGTAAGTTTTGCAACAGTGGCGGAAGGGCCGTAAACATCGGGCCTGCGGAGGATGCCACCTGCAACCGCAAATATCTGTTGCAAAATCAACGCCAATAACGCCCTTCCGCCTGCGGACTCCGGCGAATTTTCGCCAGGGGAAAACCAAGTTGACGGGTTGTCGGCTATGCATAGATTGAGAATCCGAACGCTGGGGCGTTTTTCACGATCTTAATTTAGCTGTCCGCTCACTCGGCCGAGAACTTCAGAACCTATCAGATTGCTGTAGTCATCGGTTCCAGATGCGGGCTGCAATGCGGAACGATCTTAATTGGCCAATTGCCTGTTAGATGCTAAAACCCGAACTTACCTTCCTAATTGTTAATTAGAAGCTGGTCGAGGGACTTGTGGAAGGCGCGCTCGTGGGTAGTTTGGTAGCGAAGATAGAGCGCCAGCTGCTTTTGCTCTTCGCAAAACGGGAGCTCGCGATGGAAGGTCAGGGTTTGCAGCATCAGAGCGCGTTGAGTGAGCCACTGATGCTGGGCCATTTTTTCGATGAGCAGGAATTCGGTGACGGTGGCAGGCTGGTGCTCGGCCTTGAGAGCGTCAAGCAAACCCTCAAATTTTTCCAGATCTTCCCAGGGCAGGACAAAGAATGCGCCGGTGAAGCCGTGGCGGAGATTATTGTGGCAGGAATTGGCTTTGCCTTCCTGGGTCTTCGGACCGCAGCTGTGCTGTGCGTTTTTTTGATTCGCGGAAATTTGCGCTGGTGTTGACATGGTGACTCCTTTCGAGCCGGACGAGGCGAGCCTCGTCCCTACAATGGAGCGGACGTGCCCGCTCCCGATGGATCGGGTATGCCCGATTTCCAAGAAGTTCAGGAATAAAAAACGCCGCTCCAGCAGCGACGGCTGTGCGGCGTTTGAGAATTCGGGAGCTAGTTCTAGCTACCTGGGATCAGTGTAGCATGGCTTGTCAAGTGTTTTAAGCGTCTGAGGCCCGTAAACATTGAGTTTTTCGCTTGTGACTGGGTTTTTTGGCGTGGTTGAAAATGGCAAAGCCCGCATCGCTAGCGTTCAGCGCCGCGGCGTGTTACGACCAGCGAGGGTTCGATTGTTGCGATGAATCCGTGAAGTGGGTCGGCGGCGGAATAGGCTGAGGCTCCGGCGTTCACAATGGATCTATTCCAAACTTTGCTTCAAATCTACGGCTAGCGCGTTTACGTCAACTTGAAATTCCAAAGATAGCTCTACCCTTCCGGACCATTGCGGGTCTATTTCGTCCCGGAAAGTATTCGGGCGGCTCATTTCTGCTGAAAGTTATCTCTTTCTAAGTCCGCGACTTCAATGACCGTACACTTAGAAATCAAGGTGAGAAGGCACTGCCAATGCTAAGAAAGTGGTGTTCTCTGGAAGCGGATCTTCAATTCACTTTTCGCTCAATTAGAAAGTCTCCAGGATTCTTTTTGATCGCGATGCTCGCAATTGTGTTGGGGGTCTCCTCGACCACAACTGTCTTCAGCCTGATTCACGCAGTCTTGATTCGTTCTCTTCCCTATGACGATCCCGGAAAATTGACCTACATCTGGTCGCCGCTTCGTAGAGTTGCTGGGATCGAAAAAGAGATAGCGCCTTTCTACACTGACGTGATTTCCATGCAGAACGTGAATCGCTCATTTACGAGCATCACCGCCGTGCAACGGTACTTAGCTTATATCCGTGGCGCGCGCGCGTTTCGCATAGGAGCTGCCAGAGTAACGGGTAATTTCTTTCAGACGATGGAGGCTCACGCGGAGTTAGGCCGCGTTCTGGTTCCTGATGATGATCGACCCGGAAAGCAATTGGTCGCGGTTATCAGCCATCGCCTTTGGCGTTCTCGATTCAGCGGCGATCCGAACATTATTGGAAAAACAATGCAGATCGACCGGAGCTTATATCGACTCGTCGGCGTTATGCAGGAGGAGTTTTCGTATCCTCACAACAGCGACTACCCAGGCCAGTATCAGTTCGGGTGGCTCGGTCGTACCGACATTTGGACTCCCGCCGCGATCACGCCGAAAGAACTCGCCACACCGGATTTTAATTTCGACGCAGTCGTTGGTAGGCTTCGCCCAACATCCACGGTGGCCCAGGCACAGTCCGAGTTGTCGATTCTCCAAGGACAACTAGCGCCGCAACATCCGCAGGAACTTAGAAGGTCGGGAATTCTCCTTGTACCGTTTCTCAAAAGTACATTCGGACCGGTGCAACCGCTGCTTCGACTCCTGATTGGCGCAGTGTCTCTGGTTCTACTGCTGGCTTGCGGTAATCTGGCTGGCCTTTTGATGGCCCGCGCGGTCGATCGTATGCACGAACTGGGTATTCGTAGTGCACTTGGAGCGGAACGCTCGCGTTTGATGCGACTATTGCTCACCGAGTCGCTCTTGGTATCGATAATCGGGGGCTTGCTCGCGATTCCGCTGACTTATGCCACAATACAGCTTATTTCAAAGGTAAATCCGGGGAACATACCGCGTTTTGAGGAGGTGACGGTCAACTCGACGGTTCTGTTCTTCGACTTGGCGGTTTGTCTGGGGACTGGCATCGTCGCCGGCGTATTCCCTGCACTGTTTGCCTCATCCATCGCTGTGAGCGAATTGCTCAGACAAGGCGGGCGAGGCATTGCCGGCGTCTCTTTGAGAACCAGACATGCTGTCGTGGTAGCCGAGGTAGCAATTTCGGTCGTTTTGCTTGCTGCCACTGGGCTTTTGCTGCGCAGTTACCTTGTGGTCCAGGATGAGAATAAAGGCTTCTCCGAGTCCACGCTCACAATGTCCATTCAGTTGGATCCCGCAACGGCCAACTCTGATCGCATAGCACGCAGCGTGATGAACCGAATTCAGACCTTGCCGGGCGTTCTGGTGGCTGGCTCGATTGATGATCTCCCACTCAGCACCTTTGAAGATAAGGGCTTTTTGGATGTTGAAGGTTATCGAAGCAGGATGCACGAAACAGCCAGCGTACGCTCGCTGGGAGGGGAATATTTTCGGGCAATGGAAATTCCGCTGCTGGCCGGTCGCTATCTCAACGACGACGATATTTCGCGCCATTCCGACGGGTGGCCGCAGAACGTTGTCGTCAGTCTTGGATTTGCTAGACGCTACTTCCCCCACGGCACTCCCATCGGACGTAGGCTGCGCGTCAACAATCTCCGATGGGCTACCGTCGTAGGAGTGGTTGGTGATGTGCGGCACTCCAATCTCGAGTCGGTCCCCGAACCGATTGTTTATGTCCAAAACGGCGTTGCCGACAGTGTGGTTGTACGAACATCCGAATCATCTGGCACTCTCATTTCGTCGATACGCCGCGTGATGAGCTCCATTGCTCCAGGAGCAGTCATAGCTGATGTTCGAACAATGAAGGACTATGTGGATCACGCAAGTGCAGTTCGCCTGTTTCAGACGACGATCATCACCGCATTTAGTGGTATCGCGGTGCTGTTGACTCTGGTCGGTTTGTTCGGATTGCTTTCCTTTCGCGTGAAACAACGAACCGCGGAGATAGGAGTGCGGATGACTTTAGGAGCTTCTCGCATTTCTGTTCTTGCAATGGTCCTTGCTGATGGCTTTAGACTTTCTTGCGCCGGCCTTGGAATCGGACTTCTGGCAGCCACGGCACTCAGCCGGCTCATCGAGAGTTTTCTTTACGGCGTGAGCGCATTTGATCCGCTCACAATTACATCCGTATCGGCGATTATCTTGCTGGTCGCGATGGCTGCTTGTCTCATGCCTGCGTGGCGAGCGGCGAGTGTGGATCCACTGCACGCTCTGCGTTGCCAATAAGTGCCAGCTGTCAAATTCTCGTTTCAGATAGTCCCGACTCCTGGGGCAATCGAGAACAGCTTACTGGTTTGACAACACGTAACGGCCCAGCGTAGAGGAATCCACTTGTCCGTACAGTCGGCTATGCGTAAATTGAGAATCCGAACGCAGCGAAGTCGCGAAAGATCAGCAAGGCAAGCTCAGTGCTGGGGCGTTTTTCACGATCTTAATTTAGCTGTCCGCTAGCAATTTCTCACTTCAACTCGTCTCATTCTGGCCACTTTTCCGCTGCCTTTCCTGGAATTTCCTATCTCACAACCTCCGCTTCCCCCAGCCCGTTCGTTGAACAGGAACATTGAAAACCCATAGCCGGCAGCATTCCGGTCGCCACGCCAGCCGCTCACTTGAAACGGCTCTATCGAACCTGCCCCGGCTTCCACTTCCTCTCTCGTTCAGCAACTTCCTGCCGGAGCAGGTCGTGATAGAGATCTAGCGTTTTACGGCCAAGTGGGCCCGGAATGGGATTGCCAGACGCGAGGGGACTTGTGAGGACTGATCCGCGCCGTGAGACCAACTCCGTGAGCATACATAGCCGTACAGTATCCAGTGACGACTAGCGGGAGGCAGTTCTACTTGATTGAGGTAGACCGACCCGATGCACCAATTGAATGAATCTGGGTTCGGAACGCAATTCGTCGAGCCTAGGATCCATGTTCAGGTAGACCATCCAGGCGGAGCGCTCTTCGAACCCTCTCTCGAGCCATTCATATGCTTCCTTCTTGTCTCCAAGGCCAAGGTAAATCATCGCAATGTCATAGGCAGGTACGTAACGGTGCCTCGAAAGTTGCTTAAGCTCTCCGAGCACCCGCTTAGCCCCCGCGATATCGCCTGAAATTCCGTAGGCATGTCCTAGAGCTGCGGTCGCGTGTGAAATCTCTCCAGATGAAGTGTAGGACTTTCGAAACCAATCGATCGATTCACGATACTTACCCTGATGTTCAAGAGCCCAACCACCGAATAAGTAAGCTCCGTAAGGTGGAAGGTCCATATTCAGAACGACGTGAGACTGTTGGACGGCCAGGCGGTACTGTCGAGAGAAGGCATAGTGCCATACGAGATGCACGTTCATCAGAGGGTCGAAAGGTGCAAGCTGAATGCCACGCTTGCTTTCGGCAAGAGATTCTTCTGTTCGACCCATTGAAAGCAGATAGTGAGAATACCAATGATGTGCGTTTTCCGAGTTCGGATTCAGCTCGATGGCGCGCCTGAATTCTTTCTCCGCTCCCGCCCAGTCCCAATAGTAGTAGAGCTTGGCATAGCCAAGTGAAGAATGGGCTTCGGAGAGTGTATTATCCATCTTCAAAGCCTTTTCATATGCAGCGATCGCTTGCGGGAAGGCTTCTTGAGGGGGGAGAATCCCGCCTTCCCACGATCCGAGGATTTGATAGGAATCTGCAAGGCCGACATACGCCGAGGCATATGTTGGGTCCTTTTCAATCGCGACTTGGAAGTATTCTCGGCTCTTCCTCAGATTGTCGATAGTGCGCTTATTTAGGCAGTACCGACCTTTAAGATATGCCTCGTAAGCCTCAGGTGGCAGTGGCCGCCGTCTGAGGTCGGACTTCACTTGTGGCTCCAAAGTCGTCGCGACCTGTCTCGACACTGCATCCGCCACGTCACTTTGAAGTGCAAAGATATCATGCAAATCGCGTTCGTACGCCTCTGCCCAGAGATGTTTGTCGGTGCGAGCATCAACAAGTTGTACAGTGATGCGAACTCGAGTGCCTGAGCGAAGCACGCTGCCCTCGATAATTCCTTGTACTCCGAGCTCGCGTGCGATCTTGCCTAACGGCTCCTGGGTTCCTTTGTAACGCATCACGGAACTCCGCGAGATCACTTCCAGTGGCGTGGCTTTGGCGATGCAAGTAATCAATTCGTCAGTCATTCCATCCGTAAAGTATTCCTGTTCAGCGATGCCTGATAGATTCATCAGAGGCAGTACTGCAATAGACCTAATTTGGGGAGCCGCACGCAATCCGAATATCTGCTCACGCCCGCCAAAGAAGTTAAACCAGATGAGTAGACCAGCCGCGCAAAGAACCGCGAGCAGAGCAAGGGCCCCTAACATTTTGGATGGAACGCGATGCCGGGCTATCAGAGCTTCGGGTGCAGTATGCAGATGCAGTCGGTCGCTCTCGTTCTCGACTGCGATGCGGCGTTCGGTTTGAGGAGGAGTTTCTAGAGAATTGTTTTGCGGCAGTGTTTGACTCGTCGGCTCAGCCAATTCTTGTTGCATGGGCGATTGCGATGTCAAAGCCCCTTGCGGCGAAATGAACAGGCGCGTCTTTGAAATGAACCTATAGCCCTTCTTGGGGACGGTCTCAATGAACCGTGGTGATTCTGCAGAGTCTCCCAGAGCCTCGCGAATTCTGCGTATGCAGTTGTTTAGTCCGTGATCGAAATCAACGAAAGTATCGTCGGGCCAGAGAGCGGACCGAAGTTCCTCCCGACTGATCAATGTGCCCCGTCGACGAGCAAGAAGGACAAGAAGGTCGGCCGGTTGTTTCGCTAACCGAATCTTCCGACCCTTCTTGAAGAGTTCGCCGCTCGTCATCTCCACTTCGAACGAATCGAAGGCGATTCGTTCTCCGTGCTGTTCCAATGGTGACGGCATAACACACAGGGGAGATTAAAGGCTACCACGGAAACCAACAGCTGTACTTGTCCGTCGACCCGATCAAGCTTGCGCGCATGATTTTAGAAACAATAGGTTTACGATTTGAGGCTTTTCTGAGGTTTTTGTTATCGCTCGGGGATTGCCCTGCCCACGAATACCAGACAAGGTATTGCTGGCGGACATGACCTCGAATCCGAATGAAACGTTGCCGGAGCGAGAAGCTGATCCGACCTATGAAAAGAAAGGTGAAATATGAGAGAGTGCTTACAACATAGACGTCGGGTAATTGGACCGATCATCGTGGTACTTACTATCCTCGCTGGTGGGTCTACGCCGGTGCTCATCGCGAAACACGCGGCTTTCGCAGCGCATCACGCCTTTAGCGTAGCGAGTCTTAAAGGTGATTACGCCGTCGTCAATCACTATGGAGATGGTGGCAATTTGGCTCTTGGCATAGGAACGGCACAGTTCGACGGAACCGGAAACCTTCAAGGAACACTTCTCCTGAACAGGCCAACACCTACGGGAGCCAGAGAGCTCGTTCCCCTCACTTCCACGGGAACCTACACCGTGAATGCTGATGGAACAGGGATTCTGCTTTTGACCGTCACATTACCTGACGGGACCACGAAAAGCGCAACAGAAGACTTTGTAATCGCGCAGACCGAAGAAATTCGCGGAATTCTTGTCGCAACAAGAATTGTTGATGAACAACGTGAGCCTAGTCTTGTTTTGGGGAACGGGGTATTCGTGACGCAAAGCTACACGAGACGGGGGCACGAACGGGAAGAGTAGGACAACTCCAACGCTCATCCGGCATTACCGGTCGCTTTGCTGGCGCTCGCCATGAAGCCCCTCGGGATTCGTTCCCGAGGGGCTCCGGCCTCTTGGAGGCCATCCTACTCTTTCGGTCGATTAGTACTGACAAACGCGCTACGGTCGTGGAATCCCACTCGTCCGTATAGTCGGCTATGCTTAGATTGAGAATCCGAATGCAGCGAAGTCGCGAAAAATCAGCAAGGCAAGCTCAGCGCTGGGGCGTTTTTCACGATCTTAATTTAGCTGTCCGCTCACTCGGCCGAGAACTTCAGAACCTATCAGATTGCTGTAGTCATCGGTTCCAGATGGGGGCTGCAATGCGGAACGATCTTAATTGGCCAATTGCCTGTTAGATGCTAAAACCCGAACTTACCTTCCTAATTGTTAATTAGAAGCTGGTCGAGGGACTTGTGGAAGGCGCGTTCGTGGGTAGTTTGGTAGCGAAGATAGAGCGCCAGCTGCTTTTGCTCTTCGCAAAACGGGAGCTCGCGATGGAAGGTCAGGGTTTGCAGCATCAGAGCGCGTTGAGTGAGCCACTGATGCTGGGCCATTTTTTCGATGAGCAGGAATTCGGTGACGGTGGCAGGCTGGTGCTCGGCCTTGAGAGCGGCAAGCAAACCCTCAAATTTTTCCAGATCTTCCCAGGGCAGGACAAAGAATGCGCCGGTGAAGCCGTGGCGGAGATTATTCCGGCAGGAATTGGCTTGGCCTTCCTGGGTCTTCGGACCGCAGCTGTGCTGTGCGTTTTTTTGATTCGCGGAAATTTGCGCTGGTGTTGACATGGTGACTCCTTTCGAGCCGGACGAGGCGAGCCTCGTCCCTACAATGGAGCGGACGTGCCCGCTCCCGATGGATCGGGTATGCCCGATTTCCAAGAAGTTCAGGAATAAAAAACGCCGCTCCAGCAGCGACGGCTGAGCGGCGTTTGAGAATTCGGGAGCTAGTTCTAGCTACCTGGGATCAGTGTAGCATGGCTTGTCAAGTGTTTTAAGCATGTGAGGCCCGTAAACATTGAGTTTTTGGCTTGTGACTGGGTTTTTGTATCGTCAACAAGCATTTGGCGAATCACTACTGGCCCAAGGGCGATACCATTGGAAAGCGGTTCCGCCTGCGAAATTCAACCGGAACTCTGGTGCAAAATTGTGGGCATCGCCAAAATGAGCAAATATTTTTGGATTGCCGAACCGCCGCTCGATTATGTTTATTTGGGTTACACACAGAATCCGCGTTCCGCATTGACAGTGGTGGCGCAAGCGGATGCAGCGGTTGCCCCTTCTTTTGATTACCGTGTTGGCCACTTATGCTCCGGCACGGCGTGCGTCGTTAATCGATCCAATGAGAGCCTTACGGGAGGAATGATTGTGAATCGCGTTTTAATGACTGTGCAATGCGTGCTTGGCGCGGTGACGATATGGGTCTGGGCGCCGCCGGCATCCGGCCAGACAATCGATCTGGCGGATGGGACGACGGTAAATGTCACAACCAGCTACAATTTGCCGAACATGTTCGATTCGGGGCAACAGGTTACTCCGGCGGATTCGGCGCAGGCGACAACGGGTCTGCCGTTTTTCACAGCGAGTTACAACGCATTCGGGACGACACCGCTACGCTTCATGATGGTGGGAACAGATCCCAGCCTCGGAGCGGCGACGACGGTTGTGCCTGTGACTATCGCGCCGCTGCAATTCATCTTTCCAAACAATGGCGTGTCGCTGGATGGCACAAATGTTGTGGCGGCGGATCAGAACTCGCCCATTTTTCAGGTTAGCGACTACAGTACAGGAGGAACGGACATCGGCGTTACTCAATATGGCGACGCGATTCAGCGAGCGGAATTCTGGAATCTGCCGGGCTTTTCCCAGGATGGTTATCACGTGCTCCTGGCCACACCGGTTGTCGCACCAACTCTAACTATGAATGTTCCTGCAGGTTCCGGAGCAGCATATCAGCAAGCAAGCGGGCAATGGCTGGGCGTAGTGGATACGACCTATTTCGAGACTCTGCTAAGGAACCTGGCATTCACTTATCCGGCGACACAAGTTACAATTTTTGTTACTGACAATGTCTTTGAAGGCGCTGGGGGGCTGATTCAGAACTGCTGTAATCTCGGCTATCATACGGCTCAGATTGGACCCGTGGCGACGTCCCATACTTGGATCTTTGCCGCGTATGTCGAGCCTGGAACAATTCTGGCGCGTGACGTGGAAGGCGTTCAAACATTGAGCCATGAGGTGGCCGAATGGTTGAACGATCCTTTTATCAACAATAGAATTCCTCCCGCGGTCTACCCGGGACGCAGCACATGTCTGTTGGACGCCGAGGTTGGTGATCCGCTCGCCGTTCCGCCCGTTACCTTCACCGTAACAATTAATGGGACGACTTACCGGGTGCAGGATGAAGTGTTCCTAGCCTGGTATCTGCACAGCCCTTCTTTTTCGGTGAACGGGAACTATACGTTTCTTGGTACTTACACCGGACCTTCGCAATTGTGCGGTCCCGGGTAATGATTCTTACTCGGCTCGGAGGGCCACGGTTGGATCGATCCGGGTAGCACGAAAAGCCGGTATGTAACACGCCAGAGCCGAGATGCAGATGAGGAAGATAGGTACAAGCAAAAAAGTAAGAGGATCGGTGGGAACAACGCGGAAGAGCAGACCTTTCATGATTTGAGCGGCAAAGAAAGCGCCGAGCAGCCCAGCGGCGATTCCTGCAATAGCAGGCCTCATTCCTTCTTTGAGAACCAGGCTACGGACATCGGACAAGCCGGCGCCTAATGCAAGGCGAATGCCGATCTCACTCTTGCGCTGCGAGACCGCATAAGAGAGCACTCCATACAAGCCAACGGCGGCGAGCAAGACCGCGAGCGCGGCAAATGAGCCAAAGAGCAACATACTGAACTGGCGATCGGATGCCGATTTTCCGATCACCTCTTCCATCGTCCTGACCTGAAAAATCGGAAGATCAGGATTCAAACGCCGAATTCCCGCGCGCACGGCAGAAGTGACCGAGTGCGGCTCGCCGAGTGTGTGCACCATCATATAGACCTGATCGAAAGCGCCATCGAAAATAGGCAGATAAAACGTGGGCTGCACCGGAGCATCCAGGTGCGGGACGACGTCTCCGACGACGCCAATCACCTCGTAGCGAGGAGCGGGCAGGCCTTGTGCCCTCTGCCGTTCCAAATCAAAGCCTATGTAGATGTGCTGGCCGATTGGATTTTCGCCAGGGAAGTATTTCCTGGCGAGAGATTCGCTGATGATCATGCTGCCCGGCCGCGGATGCTTCTCATCGAAGCCGATGCCATCGCGATTGGTGAAAGTGCGTCCGCGGAGCAGAGGAATTCCGACTGCCGAAAAATACCGGGGATCGGCGCCACGATAGAGGGCATCCATCATCTGGCCGGGCGGGAGCGTGCGCCCTTCAATGGAGAAGACCCAATCGCTGCAATGACCGGCGACGGGTACGCAGGAGATAAGTCCGGCCGAGATCACGCCGGGAATGTCTTGGAGATGGTCATCGAGCTGACGCAGGAAGGCGGAAGTCTGGGCGTGCTGGCTACCGTCCCGATCGGGCAGCGAGATGCCAACAGTGAGCAGATGATCGGCGCGAACGCCAGTCTTTACATCATAGAGACGAGAGAAGCTGCGCAGGAGAAGTCCTGCCGAGACGAGAAGAACGAGCGATAGAGCGACTTCGGCGGCCACGAGAATACCGCGAAAGCGAGCGTGAGAGCGGCCGGGCGTTGCGGAACGCGTGCTGTCCTTCAAGTTATTCACGACATCGGTGCGCGAGGATTGGAATGCCGGGAAAAGACCCGCGGCAGCTCCGGCCAAAAGCGCAGCGCCGAAAGCGAACAAAAAAACCGAAGGATCGCCGGAAACAGATCCGGACGAGAGAATGGAATCGGCACCCGGAGCATGCGCGATTAGGGCTTGCGTAACAAAACTCGCTAAAAGCACGCCTCCGCAAGCACCCAGTAAGGACAGCAGAATGCTCTCGGTGAGAAGCTGGCGAATAATACTGGCGCGACTGGCTCCAATTGCCTCGCGAATGGCTATTTCACGCGCGCGGCCCGCGGAGCGAGTAAGCAGAAGGTTCGCGATGTTCACGCAGGCAATGACCAGAACGCAGCCAACCGCCCCAAGCAGCACCAGCAGCGACGTTCGTACGTTTTGGACCAGGTATTTTTGAAGCGCAACAACGTTGCCGCCTTTTCCGCTGACTTCGTTGGGGTGGGTTCGTTGGTAGCGGGAAGCGATTCCGTCGATCTCAGCTCGCGCCTGCTCGATGGACAACCCGGGACGCAGGCGGCCGATCACTAAGAGGAAGTGATTGCTGTGAGTCTTCTGCTGCTCCGGCGTAATGTAGGCGAGAAGCGGCACCCAAACATCGACTGTTCGGTAAGGGAACGCGAAGCCACGGGGCATGACGCCGACGATTTCGTGGTTCTGTCCATCGAGGCGGATTTGCTTGTGGATCACATCTGCTGAGCCGCCGAACCGCCGCAGCCATAAGCCGTAGCTGATGATCGCGACAGGCGGCGCGCCGTAACGATCTTCGTCGGGGCGGAACTCGCGACCCAACATTGGATGCACCCCGAGCGTGGGGAAGAGCGTGCCGGAGCACGCACAAGCATCGACGCGCTGCGGTTCGAAGCTGTTACTGGGACTGGAGAGGTTGAAAGCTGCTCCGAGCGTGGCGGCCATCTGACCGAAGCTGGTGGAGAGCTTCTGCCAATCGAGAAAATTACCTGGCGCGACCTCATTGTATGGATCGCTCCCCGGAGGGCCCACCGGATCACGTTCGAATAAAGCAGTCAGTCGAGCTGGATCCTGATACGGTAACGGGCGGAGTAGAAACGCGTTTACGACGCTGAAAATCGCTGTGTTAGCGCCTAAGCCGAGGGCCAGGATGAGACCGGCAGCAAGCGTAAACCCGGGCCGGTTCATGAGCTGGCGCGCCGCGAATCGAATATCTCGATTCAAGGTTTCGAACATCACTTCTTGTGACGCAACTGCCGGGCCGATACGCGATCTCCGCTAGCTGTCTGATTCGCTTAGGGCCGGAGAGGTTTGGCAATTTGAAACGCGCTTGAAATCGGTCGGCTTTGGGACACAGGTGTACGGAAGCGGATACAAAAGCTAAGTTTCTTCGCCTCGGACACTTTATGAATTTTGTTCTGCTGGGATCCCAGCGACTTTTTCACTTACACCTGCTTTACCGCGAAAATCTGCAACCGCCCGATCGTAAATTTCCATGAGCAACTCATAGTTTCGCTCCGCCGTATAGTTCTGCTCATAAATAAATCGCGACGTTCGTCGCATCGCCCGGAGGCGCTCGGGCTGCGATAGGCATTTCGCAACGGTGTCCGCGAGAGCTTCTGCGTTGCCTACCGGGAATCGAAATCCGCTCACGCCATTGGTGATCAATTCGTTCATGGAACCGATAGCAGAAGCAACCACGGGAGTGCCGCAGGCGAACGCTTCGATAATCGTCAAGGGAAGCCCCTCATAGCACAGCGAAGGAAAGACCAGAAACGCGGCTTGCTTCAGAAGTTGCAGACAACGCTCGTGATCGCAATGCCCCAGCCACTCCAGCTCTGGTAAGGCGGCAATCCGTTCCTGTAACCATCCGGTCAGAGGGCCTTCGCCAACAATTTTGAGCGGAACTGCCGGAGTGAGCCGTTCCCAGGCGCTCAAAAGAGTGCGCAACCCCTTCTCTTCGCAAATCCGCCCAATAAAGAGCGCGTAACCGCCGTCTCCTTCACCTGGACCTGGGTCAGGGGCCAGGAAATTCGGCTTGACTGTCACTCTCGCGGCAGGCAACCCGCCTTCAACAAATTTGCCTTTCGAAAAGTTAGTGAGCGCGATATAAGTGTGTATCTTCGTTGTCCAGGTACGCGCGGCGCGATGGGCGACCAGCATGGAAGCCGCAACCAGACTGGCCGCGCGACTCTCGCGATAGCAGCCGTGCAGCACCGCTTTGTAGGGCATTGCGGTTTTGAGGCAAGACTCGCAAGCGCGCCCGTTGCGAAACAAATTTGAGCCAGGGCACACCAGCCGGTAATTATGCAGGGTCTGCACAACAGGAACGTGCGTTTCCGCAGCAGCATAGTAAACAGCCGGCGAGATCAATGGAAAAATGTTATGGCAATGGATTATATCGGGGGCATCGCTTTGGATTGTCGCCCTGAGTTCGCGATAACTGCTGGAATTCCAAATCGTGCGGACGGCAATGCTCAGGCCTGACATGCCGTCGATTAGCTTGTTATCCGCCGAATACTGAGTTACCTTGTGTCCGTGCCGCTTCAATAACTCGTATTCGGAAGCGTAAACCTGGTCCTCCCCTCCCGATTGCCGGTAGAAGTTGTGAATTTGAAGTACCTTCATACGGCTAATGAGCGATCCCATGCGCGTATTCCGCCTGGCATAGGCTCATGAAGCAAGCGCTGCTGCGAAAAGCGGATTCGAATATCGGACCCAGAAACGGTCGCAAGCGCAATAAGTAAGAGGAATCCGGCGCTCACCGAATTGCCGGAAGCGGCAATAAAATTCTCACCGGCAAGAGCCACCAGGAATGTCGGCAGATAGACCAGCAGCGGTTTAGCATGGCCATTCGGGATCGCGCCGAACCCCTTGATACGCGAATACCGCGATCGACCCGAAGAGCATCAACCATAATGCCAGGCCGATAAATCCCCATTCGTAAACAACGCGCAACCATTCGTTATGGAAGAACCGGTTCGGATCAGCATGTGCGGCCGTAGAGCCTAGAATCGCTATGCCATTGCAAGTGCCATGCCCGAAAATCAACTCTCCCGCGGAAGAATTCTCTAGCCGGTCGAAAACTTTCTGATTCAGGCCGCGCCGGAAACGAAAGGTTCCCAGTCCGGTCGATCTCACATCGCCTTGGTAGAAACCCGTAATCGCGGCAGCGATTCGGTTGGAACCCGCGCCTTCGCCCAATATCTCTATCACCTTCTCTTGCGCGACCAATAATTACGGAAATGGCGGCGATCACCAAACCGACCGAACAAATCTTCATCCAGGGCCGCAAATCGGCAATAAGCAAAGCGAGGAGTGTCGCCAGAACGATGCCGGCAAACCAGATTCGGCTGCCATTCAGTATCACCGCGCAAATCAGCACAACCGAAATCGGGATGCGCATGGCCGGCCGCAAGCTTTTCGAACAGAGAGCAAGACAATACAAAGCCGCCAGAAAAGCCGCGAACCCCTGGGCGGACGTAAACGATGTAAATCGCGCTCGCTCATCCCAGATCCCGGGTTCGAAAACCCAGCACAGAACTCCTAATAAAAGGCTGCCCACGGCAATCGGCACGACCTCCCGAGGCGTGAGATAGCCAGCCTTGGCCGCCCTCATAAACACGAAGCACACCACTAAGGAGCCGGCCATGTGGCCTACCAATTTCAGCGCGGGGATGGGATAAAGCGACCAATATCCTGCCACAGGCGGCGTAAATGATCAGCAGAATCCAAGCGATTGGAGCGAGAATGATTTTTCTGTGTCCGGAGTAAGCGCGAAGCCGCCAGAGCAAGTAGCAGGGAAGCAACACTCCTCTGGCGAGATTCAGTAGTCCGATATCTCCTTGGGCGGCGTCGAAGTCAATTGTGGAAAGAACCAGATACGAAATCAGGCTCACCCTCAATGGCGCCAGCACCGCCGCGGCAAACAGGATTGCGTAGAGGGTTTCAGCTAATAGCATCCATGCCGTCTCCCGAAGCGCTCATGCACCTTGCTATGACGGCCTCAATCCGGCCCGCCACGTGCTCCGGCGTCAAACGCATTGCCTTCTCCGCGCGTTTTCGCGCATCTCATTCAGCGCGGCAATCGGAGTATTCATGCTGCGGTCAATCGCCCGATACACTTCGGCGGAATCATCGGGATGAAATACCCAGCCGCTCCGCCCATCTTCCACCAACTCCTCCACTGCTTGACTATATATGCTTCCGAGCACCGGCAACCCGCTCGCCATCGCTTCGTTCACCGCGACACCCCAGGCGTCGGCCAAACTAGGAAATACGAAGATGCCGGCCTCGACGTATATCGCTGCCAGATTCTCGTACTCGACACGGCCGAGAAACGCGAGCCGCAGGTTGGCTGGCACAGAAATTGTTTCCAGAGCTTCGGCGAAGCGGCCCTTCGCCCGCCAAGCTGAACTCAATCGCACGCCGCGGATTCGCGGAGGACCATTTGCACAGCGCCTCCAGGAACTGCACCAGCCCTTTGCGTTCGATCAATTGCCCTACGTACAGGAGACGGTATGCATTCGTATCGGTTCTTCGCGATCCCGCTGCATTTCAATCGGTCTGTGTCCGTCGGCATAAGGCACTTCGAAAATCCTTTCATTCGGCACGCCGAGGCTGCATATATATCGCCGGCCACTTCCGCCCAGTACAATGAAGCATCCACGTAGCTCCGCAACGCGCGCCGGAGCGCTCCGCGAACCCAACCGCGCCCTTGTTCCGTCGATTCCGCTACATCCGCCCAGACAATCAGCTTCGATTTCGGATGAAGTTTGCGATACGCGACAGCCAGAACAGTCCGAGACCCCATTTCGCCGGATATCACTACGTCGGCCCCGAACTGTTTCAACTGGCGAACGGTATCAATGGGCAAATGGACGTAAATCGGTTCGCGAAAACCCGCTGGATGCCGCCATCGTCCATTGAATGTGATCGTCTTTTGAATCACCACATCAAGGTCGGTCCAGTCCACGTCCCAGTTGCGATTCGCTTCCATTCGCGTTGAAACGAGCACGCGCATCGCGGAAAGGCGAGCGGAAAGGGCAACCAACACCGGCCTCCAGTACGGCGGAATGAAATTTGTCAGGAACACGATTCGAGTGCTTGGCGCAATGCCGGGTGATTCGCGGTCCACCGCCAGCGCTCGAATTGACCCCGCGCTCATACTCGGATCCGCAACGGAACAGGCAAAATGGTGTTCAAGAAATTCTTGCTCCCTCCATGGATAGCTTTCTTGGTCGCCGTAAGCGGGTCCATTACCCCGCGCGCTTCGAAGTCACACCCAATCTGTTGCGCTCCGTAATATTTCGCACACTCGCCGGAACCATTGCCCGCGTTCCACAACTTGCCGGTACGGTAAGGCCGCTTCATAAGTGGAATAAAACCCATTGACGTGCTGGCTTCTCAAGGTTCCCTTCCGCTCGAAATCCCAAATGGATTCGTCGTCGCGAAGCAACGCCACCAATTCCGCACGGTTCCAGATCGCTGCTTGTGTCGAAATCCGGTAGGGAGCTTTCACATGAATTCGGCCGATATCGCCGCGCCCCTGCAAAGGCAAGGTCCGGACCCGGACGCGGATAGAGTCGCAACACGGTTCCTTCGAGCGCGTGAAGCGATTGCAAATGCATTAGAACTGTCTCCGTTTTAATCGGCTGCGTGAAGAAATAATCTTCCAGCAATAGCACGACATACTGCGCTTCGATGCGCTCCAGGCACGCACGCAGTCTTGTCGCTCCACTCGTGGTTGCCCACTGCGAGCATCGTGACCTGCCGATCGTCGAATGTCTCGCAATCGGTTCCGAGATAAACCTCAAACGGGCAGTCAGGCCAATAGCGCCAGAATAAGGTGAAAAACGGCGTCCACAAATCCCGATACGCACCGCAAGACATCACCAGCACGGCGCAGCCTGGTTCATCCATAGGCCGGGTCCGACATCATCACCAGAGGATTCAAATTTCGACGCTGGAGCACGACATAGATGCCAAGCGCCGCAATCATTTGAGAAATGACAACCGCCCAGGCCATACCATCGAATGTATATCTTGGAGCGAAGCACGTGGCGAGGACGAGGTTTGCGGCAAGCGCCGCGAGAGTAATTTTCTGGAACGATTTCTCCAGGTCTAGCGCAAGCAGCCACTGAAATCCAAGCACGTTCGTCCAGGCAATCATGGGCGCCCTCAGGCTCAGAATCTTGAGTGCGGACGCCGAGGCGAGAAATTGGTGGCCGAGAAACAATCGCACAATCAAAGCAGAGCCAAACCACATGATGGCTGCGAGAATCAGGCTCATTCCACCGATGGCACATAACGACGCGACCGTTAGTCGCGCCGCGCGTCTCATTGAAGTCTTGACCAATCCTGCCGCGCGCGGATAAAGCGCCGTGGTCATGGGCGAAAGCATTCCCACCGCCGCGCTGTTGATTTTTTCCGCACCGGCGTAATAGCCGACGGCCTGCGGCGACGCGAAGAGTCCCAGAATGAACGCATTCCCCAGAGTGTAAATGTTGTGCGCGCTCCGGAACAGGAACATGGGGCCGCCATCCTGGAGCATTCTAATGCCTTCTCTCATGCGAGGCCGGCGCAACCCAAATCGGGAATAGATCAGTGCCATGCCCTACCGCAGGTCGCTATCAGAGCGCCCACGGCTTGCAACGCAAAAACGATCCAGGCATCCCGCGCAGCGCGCACGAACACAAAAATACCCGCCGCCGCCGCTAACCGCGCCGAAATATCCAAAAAAGAAGCAATGGCAACCCGATTTACTCCATAAAAATAGTAAGTGGGAAGCGAAGCCTTTAGAATTTCCGCTATAACACCGCTCCATAGGAGCAAGGGATGCTGATGGAACAAAGGTACAAAAAAGTACGCTAAACATGCGCCGCCAAAAACCAGCACCGCCAATATGACTTTCGCGCCGGAAACTCCCGCCACCGTTCGCTCGATCTCTTCCTTACCGGACGCGACGGCAATCCTTCGAGTGCCGGAATAGATGAACCCGTACTCGACGATGAGACTTCCATACATCGCAAACGCTTGTGCCATCGCCAGCAATCCCCAACTCGCCGGCCCAAGCACACGCGACAGATACGGCACGGTGACTAACGGTAAAACGTAATTTGCGAACTGAACGCCATAAATTGAGGCTATATCGTGCAGTAAGTGCGTCTGCTTTTGTAACTGCGCGAGTATGTACTTACGCCACGTCAAATTTGGTTAGCTCATGTGAGCGGCATTTTCAGCGGCGTAATACTTGCGGTAATCGGTGTAGTAGTAATAATACCCGTTGGTGTTGTTCTTATCCACCTCATTCAACACCAGGCCCAGAACATTAGCGCGCAGTCGATTCAGCGTCGCCAGCGCTCTGGCAACCGCTTTACGGCTGGTTTGTCCGGCGCGGGCGAGCAATACTATGCCATCCACCGCCGTGGCCACCTGCATGGCTTCCGCGAATCCGAGTAGCGGCGGTGAATCGACAAAGATCAAATCGTATTCCTTGCTCGCGTCGTCAAGAATGTCGGTCATTGTGGATCCTACCAGGTCGGAAGCCCGCCGCGACGCCGTTCCCGCTGGAATCACATCGAGTTCCGGCCAGTGCTCCGTCGTTATGACTGCATCTTTCCAGCTCAGTTGACCAAGCAAAACATTCGACAAACCCAACGCGCCATCCAAGCTAAGCTTCTTGTGAATCGTCGGGCGCCGCAGATCGGCATCGATGATCAAGGTCCTTTTCCCCTGCTCGGCATGGGCGATCGCAAGGTGAATAGTTGCCGTCGATTTCCCTTCTCCAGGCGTGGCGCTGGCCAGCATTAAGGACCGCATGCTTCTATCGAAATCCGGCAGCAGAATCGAATGCCTCAAAGTACGGATGGATTCCTCGTACGAAGAAATCCCTTCATAACCCGAGCCATTCGAGTCTTGGGATTCTTTCGCTCTGTCTTTGCCGGCTCCGCGCGCGCCATTCCCGTTCGCATATCGGACCAGACTGACACTCGTCGGTGAACCGCCGTTCCCATCCGCTGCCATCGCTATCACGCCATTTTGAGCCGGGCCTAGTAAACGCCGCATCTCCTTGACTGCCGGCAAGGTCCCGATCACGCTGGTATCCAACGCCCGCGCGGCCTGCTCGGGATCGCGAACGGTGGTGTCGAGCACATCGCTCAAAATAGCTCCGCAAATAGCCAAGACTGAAGAAATAATGAACGCTAATAACAGGTTCAGACCTTTCTTCGGGAATACCGCCGCGTCCGGAGGCCTTGCCAGGTCCGCGATGCGAACCGCGCTGTTCTGAAAACCGGCGTTGATTCCGGCTTCTCGAATGCGCCGTTCGAGGTCGCTGTAAAGCGCCTTGTCTCCATCCGCATCGCGCTTTAGTTGCTGGTATTCAAACGACCTGGCATTCAGTTGATCGTATTCGGCTTTGGTCGCGGTCACCGCTCTTTGTAGCATTTGCTCGCGGCTGATCGCTTCCCGATAATCGGTCTCGATTCGCTGCGCGACGTTGTGTCTAGCCTCTTCGAACTGCCGCTGCACTTCAGCGAGATCGTTCGCCGCTTTCCGGTATTCGGGATGATTCGCGCCGTAGGTTGTCGATACATCAGCGAAATGCTGTTTGGCTTGATTCAGGCGCTCGTAGACTTTGGTCAGTTCGTCGCCCTGATTGGAAACTTGCGCGGCCGCCGCTGATCCATTTTGAACTGCATTGTAGGCCGCCTCTTTCCTAACGCGCTCGGCCTGCGCATTCGTGTATTCGGTGTTGAGCTGCAGCAACCGCGAGGAAAGAATATTGGTTTTTTCCTCGGGATTGATCACGTTCAATTCCTGTTCGAATTTCGCGAGCGCCAGGCTGGACCGTTCCATCTTGACTTTCAGCTCATCCATTTGCTTTTCCATGAAAGCCGAGAGCGCGCTGGAGGATCGGACACGTATCTCGAACGTGTGCTCCAGATACGATTGCGCGATGGCATTGGCGACATCCGCCGCAAGCCTTGGATCGGGTGAGCGATAGCTGACGCGAATAAGATACGTATTGACCGGACGCGTAACCCGCAATTGCTTCAGGAAAATCGGCGCATTCGTCTTTTGCCGCGCTTTGTCGGCCGGCAAATTTTGAAGTTGATTCTCTCGCTCCAGCAGATTGAAGTGTTGCGCTACCGGACGCAGCACCGCATCGGACTGAATCAACTCCTGTTGAGTAGCCATGAACTGATCCGCATCGTCAGCGGACGAGGAAATCTCTCCGGCCTCTCGCCCGATCACACCCTCAGGCGCGCGGCGATCCACGTCAATTCGCGCAGTCGCTTCGTAAATCGGAGTCAGGCGCGACGAGACAAGATACGTCGCCAGCAGGCAGGTGGCGACGAATCCCAGAATCCGCCACTTATGCCTGAAGACAACCAGCAAATAATGAGATGCCGAGAGGGTAGGTTGGCCCGCATCGAAATCCGGATACAACTGAGGAGCCAAGGGTGGAGGTATCCGGCGTGGGTCGGCCACCTCCGATGCCGCTCGCTGAAGCTGTTTCATGGAAGATGTGTCTTATTCGAACTTCTGGCAGTATTTTAGTGAAAAATGAGCACGCCCGACGCAGTGGACGAGCCGAACCCTGCGATCCTATCCAAGGCTTGAGCCGTTAACTTGCGGCCCTTGTTATCCGGAATATATAGGATATCGTTTGGCTGCAGCCGCACGTCGGGCGATTTTCGATCCAAAATTTTACTTAACTCAATCCTGATCTCATTCCGATCATCCTTGCCGCTCTCGCGCCGGTAAATGTAAGCTTCTTTGTTCGTGTAAGGAAGCAGTCCCTCCGATAATGCGATCACCTTCATCACGGACGTATCGTTCCCGTCTTGAACCGGAAATGCGCCCGATCGCTTCACGTTGCCGACGACATAAACTCGGCCTGCCGGCGGAACCCGAATTTCCTCGCCCCCATAGAGCCTGATATTGAGCGCCGGATCCGCATCGTCGATCAATCGCTTGACAGAGATCCGCTCGACCAGAGCCGACGATTCCCCTTCGCGATCGGAACCGCGAGCCTTACTGACGAGAATCTCCGGACCGGCCTCCGGACTTAAACCTTCCGCCCGCGTAAGCGCATCCAGGAGCGTAACATCGCCGACGGCCTGAAACGTGATCGGATGCTTCACAGCCCCGAGAACGCTGATCGGAACGCTTCGATATTCCGTCACGGAGACCGAGACGACCGGGCTGACCAGCAGTTGCTCCTGAAGAAGAGCATCCGTAATTTCGGATTCAATCTCGACCGGAAGTTTTCCAGCTACGGGAATCCGCTGCTTCAGCAAGGGCAAGGCCAGCTTCCCGTCCGAGGAAACCCGGAAATTGCGCGTCAGCTCGGGGCAGTCCGCCACCGAAATCCACAACAGATCGTTCGGCCCAATTTTTTGCGCGGGCAGGGTCGCGTCCGGGCTGGATGGCGGAGCAACGACTCCGCGACTAGCAGTTTGCCCCTGCGCCAGGGTCGCTACACACAGAAGGATGAAGGCGAATATTTTCATTTGCGTGCCGCAACCGGACCGCAGTCCTCTTATTCTACGCTCTTGTCAATCGGCGAATGGCAGGCGAAGTATTGGGTTCGTTTGGTAAATTCGGTTCTTGGATTCCCTGATCCAGATCGAGCAAAGTCATAGATTGCCCGACTGGCTGCGGAAAGGCCGCACCCATTTCGAATCGGTTCACGTTCTGAAAACGGAGCTGCGCAAGCGCCGCCTCCACACGGTTTGCGAATCCGCGCGCTGCCCCAACATTCACGAATGTTTTCATCGTGGCGCTGCGACATTCATGATTCTGGGCAATTTGTGCACCAGAGGATGCGGCTTCTGCTCGGTCCCGAAAGGTTCAGCGGCGAAGCAGGAATTCATCCTCGATCCGGACGAGCCCTGGCAAGTGGCCGACATGGCCAGCCAAATGAAATTGCGGTACGTCGTGATCACTTCCGTAAACCGCGACGATCTGCCCGACGGCGGGTCCCGCCACTTCGCGGAAACGGTACGGCGGGTTCGTTTCGCAATGCCGCAAGCTCAAGTTGAAGTGCTCACGCCCGATTTCTGCGGCGACTTGGATGCGGTTGCTCGGGTGCTGGATGCCGGTCCACACGTTTTCAACCACAACATGGAGACGGTTCGCCGCCTCTATCGCCGGGTTCGGCCCCAGGCAAACTATCAGCAATCGCTTTCTGTTCTGCGATTCGCAAAAAGCTACCGGCCCGAAGCTCTCACCAAATCCGGCCTGATGGTCGGCCTCGGCGAATCGGCCGAAGAAGTACAGGAACTCCTCCGGGATATCGCGAACGCAGATGTGGATGTCGCGACCATCGGCCAATATCTGCAGCCCACTCGCCGAAACCTGCCGGTCGCCGAGTATGTGACGCCCGCCCAATTCGAGGCGTACAGAAACTACGGCCTTTCGATTGGTTTCAAAATGGTTTTCAGCGGCCCATTCGTTCGCAGTTCGTATATGGCCGATCGCGTCAGCGAAGAAGCCGTCCAGGTAAATGGTTAGCCTGGCGCGCTGGCCGGCGTTTCACCTTCGGATTTTTTGCCACACTGTTCTTTCCCTCTTATCCGCCATCCTGCTGCTGCTCATCTTTCCGAAATTCGATTTGCGGTTCCTCGCCCCGGTGGCTCTCACTCCGCTGCTGATCGCGCTTGCCCGAACGAACCAGGCCTGGCTTCGTTTCGTATACGGCTGGTCGGCTGGCATTTTCTATTGGTTTTTTCTTTGCACCTGGATTCAATTCGTGCTGGAAGTCCACGGCGGGATGGGCCGCTGGGGAGGTTGGGGTTCATTTTTGCTTTTTTGCCTCTTGAAGGGTCTGCATCTGGCTGTTTTCAGTTGGCTGGCCGGTCCACTTATGCGAACGGTTTATGCTTTGCCCGCAGTGGCGGCGCTGTGGACGGGGCTCGAGCGCACGCACGAAACGTTTGGGTTTGCGTGGCTTGATCTGGGCAATGCCGGCATCAGTATGTCCGTGCCCTTGCGACTCGCCCCGTTTGTTGGGGTCTACGGGCTTTCGTTTGTTTTTGCGATGCTCGCCGCCGGGCTGGCGTGCGTTCTGCTGCGTTCTTCGCGCCTGCGCCTCATACCTTTGCTGTTCCTGGCCCTCCTCTGGGCGCTACCGCCGATTCCGGAACGCACCGCCGCGAACAACACCGCGTTGCTCATCCAGCCGAACATAGATCCCAGCATCGAATGGACTCAACTGCTTCAGGACAAGACAGAACAGCAGCTCAGCCTGCTTTCCCAGGCATTTCCAGCCAAGCTGGTCGATCTGGCCGGAATTGCCAGCACCACTTTACTATTACAACGATCCGGAGTTCCATGAGGCGGCGACCGATATCGCCCGCCATCACGGTTACTTCCTGTTCGGAACGGTCGCTTATACATCTACAAATCAACCGCTGAACTCAGCCGTTCTACTCGGACCGGACGGCATGCAGCTTGGACGCTACGACAAGATCGATCTGGTGCCGTTTGGCGAGTTCGTTCCGCCTCTGTTCTCGTTCGTGAATCGCGTGACGCAGGAGGCGGGCGATTTCGTTCCAGGCCATGACATCGAAGTGCTCCCGGCAGCCGGGCATCGTTTAGGCGTATTTATTTGTTACGAATCGGCTTTCCCGGATCTGGTTCGCCAGTTCGCAAAGAAAGGCGCCGATGTTCTGGTCAATCTTTCTAATGATGCGCTATTTCGGACACACGGAAGCGCGCGAACAGCATCTGCTTACTCGCGCGTATGCGAGCCGCGGAAAATCGCCGGTTCATCGTTCGCGCGACGAACGACGGTATCACGGCCGTTATCAATCCCGCAGGTCAAATTCTCAAGCGCCTCCCCATGTACGAGGAGCTTGCCGCGACCGTGCGCTATGGCGCGGTAAGCCGAGACAACGTTTTACTCACGTCATGGCGATTGGTTCGCCTGGACGTGTTTAGCCGTTGGCGTACTGCTCGCCATCTACAATCTTTTTCCGCGAGTCGAACTGAAGCAGTGACTGCGCTCACATTGGAGTGACATGGGCCCGGACGAGGCCGCTTCCAAATGGAAATGCGATGGAACAAATTTCTTGTGGCCAACGTAGATATTTCCAGGTCCAATATAATGGACCAGAAAATACCTTTTCCGAGCAGGGCATGCGAACGACCATGCAACAGCGGGACACGCAGCAGGTATCATCTCCGACATCCCGCCATCCGTTATGGCTTCTGGTCGGGTTCTGGTTCTGCGTTGTAATCGCCATCGCGGTCGTCGTGCGCAGAATCAAGGAACTGATGCGTCCCTCGCACGGCGGGCCTCCGCAGACGTCGGCGATCGAACGCAACGTTTTCATCGCATGCAGTGTTAACTACGATGCACATCATTCCGGCGGCCATTTTCGTACTTCTTGCGGCGGGCGTCCTGCTGCGCCGAAGCAACAGCAAATGGCTGGAGCGGCTTTTCTTTCCCTTCGGTCTAATCACTGGAGTGACCGCGTATGCAATGAGCGCGTACGCGATCGGCGGCTGGATTGAGCGCTCCGCGGTATTCGTATTCAATACGTGGTTTCTGATCTCGCTGGGCCGTGCCTACTGGTTTCGCCTCCACGGCGATGCAGCGCGAAAGCGCGAGTGGACGACCCGTGCCGTTGGCGTCCTGCTCGGCATCGCAACTACGCGTCCCGTGATGGGAGTGTTCTTCGCTACGAGCGCGCTTACGCATCTTGGCCCGAACCAGTTCTTCGGGATCGCATTCTGGATCGGTTTTTCCATTAATGTCGTGGTCATCGAACTTTGGCTGCACTCGAGACGACGCGCACAGCTCCACAGAACAGAGAAACTTATTTCTGTCCCTGGCTAGCGCGAGCCTCGCGAACTGCTTCGCACAACCGCCTGGCGCGGACAGTGAAAACGCGGTGGTCGCCGGCGGCCAGGGATTCGGCATCGGCTATTTCGCCGCCGACTCCGATTGCGCATGCTCCGGCGCGGAAATAGTCGGAGCAGTTATCGAGACCGACACGGCCAGAAGCGATCAAGTCCGCATGCGGGTATTGCCCTCGTAAAGACTTCAGATATCGCGGTCCGCCCATCGCGTAGCAAGGAAATAATTTGACGGCGTCCGCGCCGCTCGCGGATGCGAGTTGCACTTCGGTCGGCGTGAGCGCGCCGACGAAAATCGCCACATCGAGCTCGGCGGCCGTCTCGACAGCATTGGAGCTGAAGCCCGGCGTAACGATAAACCGGGCGCCAGCCGCGGCGGCGAGGCGAACCCCTTCTCCATCGATCACCGTGCCGGCGCCGACAAGCATATCGTTCGCCTGAGCTTTGGCAACTGCTTCCAGCACCTTCAGCGCTTCCGGCCGCGGAATCAATTGACCGAACGCGAGCGCCAGGTCCTCAAAGGAGTGTTTTCAGGGTTGAGCAATAAAGAGATCGGCTCTCAGCTGAACATCTCCGAGGCATCCGTAAAATCAGCGCTGCAACAGCTTTTTGTAAAGACGGGAGTTCGCACGCGCAGCCAGTTGGTTCGCGTGGCTTTGGAAGAGTATGGGACGGTCTGGGGGCTGCGATCATGAGGCGCCGCGGGTCATTCGAGGGCGAGAGTATTGAGGAACTCGCGCAAAACGGGTCCGGTATTAAGCGCGCCACCCAAAGCCTTGGCGAGGTCCTTCGCTGTCTGGTGGCGCGCATCCGTGCCCTTTGCGCTTTCAAGAGAACTTTGATGTATGGCGGCATACGCATCCTGCGAATGGAACCGGGCCCGAGCCGCTTATACTCAGAGTTACTCTAAATTGGCTTTTTCAAAAACATCCCCGACAGGAGCAAGCTCGAAGCGCACGTCCTGGTTGGCGGCGGGAGCTTCGGCGGTCCTTGGCCTGTTGCTCCTAGCGACTTGGCACGCAGGGCAGGAATCGGCGCAACTCGACGAGGAGCGTCTGCGAGCTGAGCTGAATCACCTCAGAGAAACGGTCGCCGCCACGCAATTGCAGCTCGATCAGCAACGGTCAAAATCGGACAACGTCGAAAAGACGCCCAAGTCTTCCACGGCCTCGCCCAGCTCCGGAGATTCCGGCGGCAATGAGGCAACAACTATTGCAAGCGGAGGCTCAAGCGAATCAATACAAAGCAATCCTCGAACGCGAGAAAGAGGCCTCTATCGATAACTCACGTCTTGTGAGAGCGCTTGCGAGTCCGGGCGCGCATCTGCTCCCCATGAAAGGCCTGGAGAGCGGGAGCTGAAGCTATCGCTTATGCACTGGTTGTTGAGAATTCCAGGGTTGTGTTCGTGGGCTCTAATCTTGCCCAAATTGGCCACCGGCAGACAATTTCAGCTTTGGCTTGTCCGCAAAGAAGAGCCTAAGATCGTAAGCGCCGGATCGTTTAACCGCCGACGACAAAAACCAGGTCGTCATTGAATTCGACAACCCCTCCGTCGTTTCCGACATTTCTAAGCCTTGCAGTCACGGATGAACCGGAAGGCGGCAGTGAAACACCTACGGGCAACAAAATTCTGGAAACGGCCAGTCAACGCTCCCGTCGAATAGCAGCCGCTTATCGAAGCAGATCTTCCAATTGGACCTTCGTTTCCGTTCCGGAATCGCGGTACTTGACAATGATCGGCGTATAGAGCGAGATACCCCAGTCTTTTCCTGGTCCGGAAGTAATGTTCCGCGATCCAGCTACGACGACGGCCTCCTCGGGAATGACAAGTGGTTATCGCCGTCGGCCCGATGCACTGACGCCGCGCACGAGATCGTACACAGGTGTCGAGCGATTCAGAATCGTGCCGCTACCCAGCACAGCACGACGTTTCACAACCGTGCCCTCATAAACTCCGCAATTTCCACCTATCAAGACATCTTCTTCGATGATGACCGGCAGCGCACCAACCGGCTCGAGCACACCGCCGATTTGCGATGCGGCCGAGATGTGGCAGTTGCGTCCGATTTGGGCACAGCTTCCGATGAGAGCGTGAGAATCCACCATCGTGCCGTCGTCCACATATGCGCCGACGTTAATGTACATGGGCGGCATGCAGGTGACGCCCCGGCCTATGTAGCAACCGTCGCGGACGCTCGACCCTCCGGGCACGATCCTGCACACCGCTATCGACCGTGAACGTCTTGAGCGGATAAGTGGACTTGTCGAAAAACTGCGTGCCCCCGATGCCCATTTCCACCATGACGCCGATGCGGAAGCCCAGCAAAATCCCTTTCTTGACCCAACTGTTGACGCGCCATCCAGTGGGTTGCGATGCGTCCGGTTCCGCGGCGCGGACAGACCCTGCGTTCAGCAGTTCGCGAAATTCTGTAAACAGCTGGTAATCTTCTTCGGAATAGGCAAGCGGCTTCAGCTCAAAGAGCTCTTCAACGCGCTGCTGCAGCATCCTTTGATCGGGAGAATGACTCAACAGAAACTCCGGTTAATAGATCCGAGTGATTCCAAGACGGCTTCGATTCGTTGCTGAGAGGCCGGCTGCGGCGGCACCATGGGCAATCGCCACACCGGGTCCAAGAGACCCATGCGCGCCATGGCGAACTTTACAGGGCCAGGACTGGTTTCGACGAAATTGATTTCCATCAAAGCCTGGTATTTGCGCTGGAGCTCTCGAGCCCGGTTGAAGTTTCCCTTGAGAGCAGACCGCGTGAGCTCGCCGAATTCAGCGGGAATTTCATTAGAGACAACGGAAATGACTCCGCGTCCGCCCAGAGCAGTCAGGGGGATGGTAATTGCGTCATCACCCGAGAGCACCATAAACGAATCCGGGACGCGAGCCAGAATGCTCGCCATCTGAGAAATGCTGCCCGAAGCTTCCTTCACGCCGATGATATTCCGAATCTCCGCGAGCCGCACCAGCGTTGCCGGTTCAACATTCACCGCGGTGCGCGGCTGAACGCTATAGACGACGATGGGAAGGCGAGTGGATTCGGCAATAGCGCGATAGTGCTGGTACAAGCCTTCCTGAGTGGGCTTGTTGTAGTACGGCGTTACGGACAAAATGCCGGAAACACCGAGCTTCTCCAGGTCTTCAATCCGGTCAATTACTTCCTGCGTGTGGTAACCGCCTGCGCCTGCTAGCACAGGAACGCGGCCACGAGCTTCCTGGACCGTGATCTGAACGACCCGAAGGTGCTCTTCTTCCGTCAAGGTAGGGCTTTCGCCGGTTGTGCCGCACGGACAGAGAAAATCGATTCCCGCATCGATTTGGCGGTTGACGAGAGCGCGAAGGGTCTCTTCATCCAGCGACTGATCGGATCTAAACGGCGTCACCAGAGCGGTGCCACAGCCGGTAAACATATGCACTCCTTTCCAGGATTTCAGACCGCTTGCTCATACGCGCGGTTCAGTTGTTGGGCCGAACAACACGTCTTCCAAGGTGTAGACGCCTTTGCGGTCCAGAATCCATCGCGCAGCCTTCAACGCGCCGTGGGCGAACCCTTCACGATTGCGCGCCGTGTGCCGCAAAGTAATGGTATCAGCGGAAGAATCAAAGCCGATTTCGTGCGTACCGGGGTGCTTGCCGGCGCGATTCGAGCTGACGTCTATATGTTTGCACGTATCCGCTGTTCTTCATGGCCTGGACCAGATGCAACAGCGTCCCGGAAGGCGCGTCTTTCTTCGCATCGTGATGAATTTCCCAGGCCCAGGCGCCGTAGGCGGCCTCATCGCGAAGAAGTTCCGCCGCGAGACTCACCAGGCGAGTAAAGACCGCCACGCCGACGGAAAAGTTAGGACTCCAAACCAATCCCGTGCCGGCTTGCATTTACGACTCGCGTGACTTCTTCCAGATGACCGAGCCATCCCGTGGTTCCGGTTACAGCCTGCACGCCGGTTCGGGCCAAGCGCTGAATATTGCCGGGAGCGACTTCGGCGGTGGAAAACTCGATCGCAACATCTACTTCGGCAAAGGCATTCTTGGTAATGCCCGCGCCATTCTGATTGTTGTATTCGTCCAGCCGAAGGACAACCTCGAGATCGTGCTGCGGCGCAAGCTGCTCGATCAGCTTGCCCATTTTGCCGTAACCGACGAGCGCGAGTTTCTTGTTCGCCGCCATATGATCCTAATCGAAAACCGCGGGATCGAGTTCAGAAAAAAACTCGTCGTGCAGTAATGCAACCGCGTCCTTCAGGTCGGGTTCTGAAATAACGAAGCCCAAGTTCAACAAAGATGCTCCCTGCGAGATCATCCGGATGTTCTTATTGTGAAGCACTTGAAACGCACGACCCGCGATGCCGGGCGTGTGACGGATGTTCTCGCCGACCAAGCAAACGATGGCTTGACCATGCTCCATGTTCACATCCGCGAATTCACGCAATTCGCGGCAGATCGCTTCAAGATCTTTGTGATCGTCCACGGTGAGGGAGACACTGACTTCCGATGTGGACACCATATCGACGCTGGTTCCATAGCGGTCGAAGATCTCGAAGATGCGGTGAAGAAATCCATGCGCCATCAGCATGCGCGTGGAATGGACGTTGAGAATGGTAATGTCGCGCTTGCACGAAATGGACTTTACCGGATTCCTGCAGGGTACGGGTTCCGAAGTGATCCGGGTGCCTTCGATTTCCGGGCGGCGGGAATTGAGGATCAGCACGGGAATGTTTTTCTCGATGGCCGGCAGCACGGTTGCGGGGTGCAGCACCTTTGCGCCGAAGTAAGCCATTTCGGCCGCTTCGCCAAACGAAATGCTCTTAACGCGGTGACCTCCGGCGATGATTCCGCGGATCGGCTGTTAACATGCCGTCCACGTCCGTCCAGATCTGGATTTCTTCGGCACTCACTCCGGCCCCAATAATGGCCGCCGAATAATCGGAGCCGCCGCGGCCGAGGGTGGTCGTTTGCCCGTCCTTAGTTGCGCCGATGAACCCTCCCATGACGACGACGCAGCTCTCGGCCCGCGGGACAACATTTTCCTGAAGCAGCGCATATGTTTCCTGAACCAAAGGCTGGGCCTGCGTGAAGCGATCGTCGGTTACGATAACGCGCCGCGAATCGAGGTGCTGCGTGCATAATCCTGCCGATTGGAAAGCGAACGTCACCACCAAGCTCGAGAGGCGCTCCCCGACGCTCGCAATCGCATCCATCGAACGGGGTGAAAGCTCACCGACGACGGAAAGCCCTTTGACGAGTTCTTCGAGCCAATCGAAATGAGCGCGAACATAGCGGTCCAGTTCAGCGGCCGCGGCGCCGGCAAGCGGAAGTCCATGGGTCAGGTGATGCGCTCGCAGCTCATCGACAATTGCGAGAGCCTGATCCCGCCGGCCCGCGGCTGCTTCGTTTGCCGTTTGAAGCAGCTTATTGGTTGTCTTGCCCATCGCGGAGACCACGACGATGGGGCGGCGATCCTGATAGCTCTGAACGATGGATGCTACGCGAGCAATTGCTTCCTGAGACTCGACGGACGTTCCGCCGAACTTCATTACGATCATCAGGCAGATTACCTAGTCGAGGAACCCTTCGGACACCATCAGCTCGGCATTGAGAACGGCGGCGCCCGCGGCTCCTCGAATGGTATTGCTGCCGCAGGCGATGAATTTGATATCTAGAACAGGGCATTCGCGGACGCGCCCGACGAACACCGGCATGCCGTTTTCACGGAGGGCATCGCGACGCGGCTGAGGCCGATCTTGCTGCGGCATATAAAAGACAGGCTGAGGCGGAGCGCTGGGGAGATTTCGCTTCTGCGGAAGACCGCGAAATTCGTTCAGGGCGCTTTGAACCTCCTCGACCGACGGTTTGCGCGAAAATTCCACCGAAGTGGCGACCATGTGTCCGTCGGTAACGGCGACACGGTTACAGTGCGCGCTGACACGCGCGGCGAGAGGCGAAACTCGGCTATCCGAGAGAGTGCCGAGGATCTTTTGAGTCTCCTGCTGCATCTTCTCTTCTTCGCCGCCAATGAACGGAACAACGTTGCCGAGGATATCCATCGATGCAACACCCGGATAGCCTGCGCCCGATACGGCTTGCATGGTTGCGGCCATTACGCGCTCTATTCCGAATTGAACGAGCGGCGCGAGAGCCATGGTCAACACGACCGTGGAACAGTTGGGATTGGTGACGATCATCCCTTTCCATCCGCGAATTTTCTGCTGCGCATGAACCAGCGACAGATGACCGGGATTGATTTCAGGAACAACCAACGGGACATCCGGTTCCATCCGGTGATTGCGCGAGTTAGAAACCACGGCGTGTCCGGCACGCGCAAATTCGCGCTCAATTTCGGTGGCGACCGAAGCGTCCATGGCGGAGAACATGATGGGAGGAGCGTTGCCGGGCTTGGCTTCTGAAACGACAATTTCCGCAGCCGATTCGGGCATTTCGCCTTCCAGCCGCCATGAAGTGGCATCTTTCAGCTTTTTTCCGGCCGAGCGGTCACTCGCTCCGATCCAGGTGAGCTTGAACCAGGGATGTCCTTGCAGAAAACGGATGAAATGCTGACCGACCATGCCGGTCCCGCCTAAAATGCCGACTTCAATGGTTCTCATATTTCGTTTTCTCCCGCTATCGCGACAGCTTCTCGACCAATTGTTTGTATAAACCGACCGCCTCCACGATCTGGTTCTTCGGGATCCGCTCTTCCGACGTATGCGCCACGTGAATACTTCCCGGACCTATTAAATAGGGTTCACCCCAGGCGTTCTCAAAAGCCGGGATATCGGTGGTGAAAGCCACGACAGTGGTTGCCAATCCATCGAGGAATCCTAGGCGTACGGCCGGTATGAACAAAACCTCGTTGGCCTCGGCATCGCGACCGGCGGCGGCTTGGATGGCTCTTCGCACCTCGGTTACATCGCCGACCACACGAACAAAGATTTCCGCGCGAGCATGGTCTGGTATGACGTTTGGCGCACGGCCGCCTTCGATCGTTCCGATATTCAACGTGCTTTGGCCAAGTACCGCGTCACACGGCAATTCCACGCGCCGGATTCGTTCCAAGGCATTGAGGAGCTTTTCAATGGCGGACTCCCCGAGTTCGGGATACGCCGAGTGCGCCATGCGTCCGGTGGCGGCAATTTCATAGCGCAGGGCTCCCTTGGATCCCAGAGCCAATTTGTTCTCCGTCGGCTCGCCGTTGATCAGGAACTTGCTTCCGCGTGGATTCCGGGCCGCCACCTGGGCGCCCGCACTGTTGCGCTCTTCGCCGACGACGAATAGCAGGCCGAAATTGCGCTTGCCTGCTTCGAGCAGTTCCTTGGCCGCGGTAATCATGGCCGCGATAATGCCCTTGGTGTCGCAAGCGCCCCGGCCCCAGATGGAATCGTCGTCCTCCCGCGATGGAATAAACGGCGGGACCGTATCCATATGAGTGGAGAGTACAACCACCGGCTCGCCGAAACTGACGAAAATGTTATCGCGGTTCGTCTCGACCGGCATCCGCTCAGCCCGGCCGTCGAACCGCCGCGCCAAATCGTCAATGAGCTGCCAGAGAAACTCTCCGATCTCGCGCCTCATTGGGAGTTATCGATTCGATATCGACAAGTCGCCGCGTTAGTTCGAACACGTGCATGTGTTTGTTTAGCCTCGAGCTCAAAAGCGCGCGGGAGAGGCTCTCGAAGGCAGGGTGAACCGCTGAAAGTAACAGAATACCGCACGGGCGGCCATGTAGCGTCGTTCTGGCAGGCGATCAATTCGGCGGCGATAACCGCGATCTGCGTTCCAGCCAATCCGGACTCTTCAGAAGCGAGGGGCCCATCTCGATCACCCTGGGAAACAATTCGAAAACCGTCGTGGGAGTCCAAGCCGAACCACTCCGCGTCCTTTTCCCTTCGGCGTTCAGCTCGCTGGCAATTTCAGTCACCCGCTTCTCTCTCACGATTTTCTCGAGTATGAGCAACAGCACAGTTCTTTCGAAAGGATTCGGCTCTAAGTGCATTCCATCTGACGAGATGCGGAGCCCATAGGGGACGTTCTCCGCATCCACGGAGACCTCGAACTGCTCGGGCTTCTCGGTGTCGGCGACCTCCCGGACCCACTCGACTGCCTCGAGATGCCAGCCCTCGGCGGCTTTTCGCATGAAGTATTCCAATGTAAGCGGCCCGGTTATCAACTCACGATTTCGCTGTGTCAAGAAGAATTCCCCCTCGTGCGGGAGTGGCATTTTGAGTTCCAAGATTGCGCCTAAGGATGTCATTTATATACTTGGCTCCGACCCTGCGAAGCCGTACATTCCTGGGATAGAGTGTTGCAGCTTTGGGATTTTCGGGCCAAAGATAGACTGAAGACGCATGCACACAAATGCCCTGATCCACGAGAAGAGCCCGTACCTTCGCCAGCATGCGCATAATCCTGTGAATTGGCTGCCGTGGAGTGAGGCGGCTTTCAAAAAGGCGAGGGAAGAAGATAAGCCGATCTTTCTATCGATCGGATATTCGACGTGCCACTGGTGTCACGTGATGGCCCATGAGTCATTCGAAGACGAAGCCGTGGCCGAGGTTCTGAATCGCGAGTTTGTCCCCATCAAACTGGACCGGGAGGAGCGGCCGGATGTCGATCGGGTTTACATGCTGTTTGTGCAAGCCACAACCGGAGGCGGCGGGTGGCCCATGTCGGTGTGGTTGACCCCCGATTTGAAGCCATTTTTCGGAGGTACTTATTTCCCGCCTGACTCGCGCTATGGCCGGCCGGGATTTCGCGATTTGCTGGAGCATCTCGCCCGGGCGTGGAAGCAGGATCGGGAGAGCGTTGAAGCGTCCGGCTCCAATGTCGCGGAACAACTTCGGGCGATGACGGTCTCCGCCAAGGCTGCCCCGCAACCCGGCAAAGAATTGTTTGAAGCCGGCTTTTGGCAGTTCCGGCGAATGTACGACAGCCGGTGGGGCGGCTTCGGAGGAGCTCCGAAATTTCCGCGTCCAGTGGTCCTGAATTATCTGATGCGCTACTACGCGGCGGAGAAAAATCAGGAGGCGCTCGAAATGGTGAGTCATACGTTGCGCGCCATGGCGGCGGGCGGCATGCACGACCAGCTTGGCGGCGGATTCCACCGGTATTCGGTCGATGAGCGCTGGTTCGTGCCGCATTTCGAGAAGATGCTTTACGATCAGGCTCAGTTGGCAATTTCGTTCCTCGAGGCATATCAAGCGACGGGTGAAGCGGGCTTCGCAGCAGTCGCCCAGGACATTTTTTCGTATGTGCTCCGCGATTTGAGAGACGAAGCCGGAGGCTTCTATTCGGCCGAAGACGCCGATAGTCCTGATCCGGAAGATCCGTCGCATTCGCGCGAAGGGGCTTTCTATGTCTGGCGGCAAGATGAGATTGAGGCGCTGCTCGGGAAAGATGCCGCGGTGTTTTGCGCTCGGTTTGGAGTGGAACCGAATGGCAATGTCGATCAGGATCCGCATGGCGAGTTTACGCGGGCGCAACATTCTGTACGAGGCGCTCACGGAAGAAGAGGCCGGCCGCCGGTCCAGTTTAGATATTGCCGCCGCCGACAGAAGCGCTCAACCGGGCAAAGCAAATCCTGTTCGAAGCCAGAAGTAAGCGGCCCAGACCGCATCTCGATCGGAAGATACTGACCTCCTGGAACGGATTGATGATTTCTGCTTTGGCAAAGGGATACACGGTTCTTCGAGATCCGTTGTATCTGCAGGCAGCAGAAAAGGCGGTTTCCTTTCTTAAAGCGAAAGATGTACAGCAGCGAATCCGGCCAGCTTTTGCGGCGGTATTGCGAAGGTGAACCGGCAATACCCGGGTTTCTGGACGATTATGCGTTCTTGGCCCAGGCGCTGATTGATCTTTTCGAGGCGAGCTTTGAGCCTTGTCATCTGGAAACCGCAATAGATCTGGCGAGACGTGGGTTGGCCCAATTCGAAGATGAAGAAAATGGCGGGTTTTTCAGTACGGTCGAAGGAGCAGCCGATTTGTTGTTGCGGATGAAAGACGATTATGATGGCGCGGAGCCTTCCGGCAATTCAGTCGCAACGGACGTTCTGCTGAGGCTCGCCAACTTGACGGGTGACGATCGATTCCGAGCCCGGGCGGACGCCTCCCTCCGTTCATTCGCGCCGAAACTAAAGGCGCAGCCTACGATAGCGCCCCAGATGGTAGCGGCACTCGGGCGCTCCCTGGTCGAGCCGGAACAAGCGATTATCCGCTGCGGCGAAATCGATGCCGAAGCGGAAAATCTTATTGCCGGGCTCGGCAAATGGATTTGCTCCTAATAGAACCGTGTTGGCCATTACCGACTCCGCTGCCGGGCGGCTCGGAACAGTGGCTCCATTCCTGGGTGGTCTGGAACGGAAGGGCCGGATTACGGTTTATGAATGCCGTAACTTTGTGTGTGAACTGCCGAAAGTAATCGACTGATGTAGGCTCATGGCAGGCGCGACTGCTAAACTGTTGACCGATGGCAAACGTGAATGATCGAACGACCACCCTCAAGGGGAATCCGCTTCCGTTGGCGGGGCCGGAATTGAAAGCCGGCGATACGGCTCCTGATTTCGAAGTAGTGGATGGAAATCTTCAGAACGTAAATCTCGATAAGACCGGCCGAGGCGTTCGTATTTTCAGTGTGGTTCCGTCTTTGGATACGCCAGTTTGCGATGCGCAGACCAAGCGTTTTGAGGATGAGGCTGGAAAACTATCCACCGTTAAAATCTACACCATCAGCATGGATTTGCCTTTTGCTCAGAAGCGCTGGTGCGGCAATTTTGGGATAAATCGAATCACCATGCTGTCGGATCACCGCAGCGGCTCATTCGGCGAACATTATGGGACCCTAATCCCTGGACTTCGCATAGAAAGCCGGGCGATATTTGTCCTTGATGACGAAAACAAATTGCGGCACGTTGAATACGTCAAGGAAGTGGGCGATCATCCGAACTACGAAGCCGCACTAAACGCGGCAAAGTCGGTTGCGAGTCAGACTACAGGATCCGCCGCGACAGTCTAAAAGGGGCGGGCGCTGCTTGCCGCGGCAGCAATGATTGGTCCCCCCAGAGCGTCCGGGAGGGTAGCAGTCATGAACCAGAAATTCTCGATGGCTCGCACTACGTTCACATATTGTTGCAAGTCGCCGGGCTTGGTAATGTAACAATTCGCGTTCAACGCATACGCCTGAGCAATATCGTCGTCCGACCTGGAACTGGTCATCACCAGTACTGGAATTTGCTTCAGATTTGGCGAACTCTTCACGTCCGCCAATACTTCGCGGCCATTTTTGCGAGGGAGATTTAGATCGAGGAGAACAAGATCGGGGCGACTCGCTAAACCGATTTCTACTTGATGCAAATACTCGGTTGCCTCTACTCCATCGCGCGCAAGTGTAATCTGTACCGGGACGGGAGCTTCTTTTAATGCCTCTCGAATGAGGCGGACATCGCTCGGACTGTCCTCGACAAGTAAAATCCTCAATGACCGCATCGCGAACTGCCTTTTCCGCAGAATACTGAAGCAACTTGAACTCCAAAACTCTAAGTAATTGGCATATAACGAAATTGTTCTTCTACTAAGATGAAGTTTGCGTAAGATTTAGAAAAAGCGACCGAAGAAGAGGCAAAAAATGCGACCGTTGCGACTGCAGCGGCAGTTCGGACGATTCGATTGACATGGTTGTAAGTTCCTTATTATCATTAACATTGCAATCTGGTCCGCCTGAACCCTTATGGTGGAGGTGGCGCGTTGCCGCAATTATTCGGGAGGCTCCTTGATCAAGCTAGACATCATCAATGAAGTCGTAAACCGCACGGGGATCACGAAGACCAAGGCTGAGATGGCGGTGGAAACGGTCTTTGAGACGATGAAAAAGGCGCTGAGCGAGAGCGACCGGATCGAGCTCCGAGGCTTCGGAATATTCAATGTCCGGCCGAGGAAGACAGGAATCGGGCGAAATCCCAGGACGGGCGCCGAGGTCGCTATTCCACCAGGCAAAGCGGTTCGTTTCAAGCCCGGCAAGGAACTTCAGACTTTGCAGTAATGGACATGAACGACGACCCTGTGGGCCGTCATCAAACCGCGTCAGCCATCGCAGCGCTGCCCTGGAAGGCCGCTCCGCGCCGGTGGTGGCTTCATCTTCTTCTGTTTGTTCTGACGCTCGTGACGACGACGATTTTCGGTTTCGCACTCGTCCAAAGCTTTTCAACCGGGCAGCCCCTTCGCGAGGCATTCATCGGCGACGGCTATGTCAGATTCGTGCGCGGCGATCTCGGTATTTGGGCCGGGTGCGCCTATTCCATTCCGCTGCTGCTTATACTTTTGGCGCATGAGTTCGGGCATTACATTGCCTGCCAGCGCTGGGGTGTGGACGCAACGCTGCCGTATTTTGGACCGTCCCCCACGCTGTTAGGTACCCTAGGCGCTTTTATATGGATTCGTTCGCCGATCTATCACCGAAAGAGCCTGTTCGATATTGGCGTAGCGGGACCGATTGCCGGGTTTGTCATTCTTCTGCCTATCCTTATAACCGGCGTCTGCATGTCGCGGATTGCGCCGGGCATTGGAGCGCATGGAGTTTTCACATTCGGCACCCCATTGGGGATTCGCCTAGTCGAAGCGCTGCGTTTCCCCGGCAGGGCGGCAAATGACATCGCGCTTCACCCCGTCGCCATGGCTGCGTGGGCTGGCCTCCTCGCCACGGCAATTAACCTGCTGCCGATTGGTCAGTTGGATGGAGGACATATCCTTTACGCAGTACTTGGAGAACGGGGACACCGGATCGCCTCTCTCGCGTTACTTGGGGCTTTGGTGGTTTGCGGTTTCTTATATTGGCCGTGGTGGATTTGGGCGGTGGTGATGTTCTTCGTCAGACGCCACCCGCTGGTCTATGATCGGGAGCCTCTTGGGAAACGCCGGCTGGTCATCGGCGCCGTCGCTCTATTATTGTTTCTGGTCTCTATCTCGGTAGTGCCAGTGGAAGTTCATTAGCATTTCCAAGGTATGAAAATCTCGGCGACCATCATCACTTCTAACGAAGAGCGGAATGTCGCGCGCGTAATCGAAAGCTTACGGTGTTGCGACGAGATCCTGGTCCTGGACAGCGGCTCTAACGATAGAACCGTGGAAATCGCGACGAAGCTGGGCGCGCGGGTGGTCGATTGTTCGTGGCATGGCTACGCCGCCCAGAAAAACATCGCCGCCGAGTTGGCGACTTATGACTGGGTTCTGTCTCTCGATGCCGACGAGAGCCTAAGCGAAGCGCTCGAGGCCGAGATTTGGCACATCAAAAAAACCGGCGCGGAGTTTGACGGATACACCATGCCGCGCCTGGCCCAATATCTGGGTCGCTGGATCCTTCATAGCGGCTGGTACCCGGATCGTAAAGTGCGGCTGTTCGATCGACGTAAGGCGAAGTGGGTGGGAGAGTTCGTGCACGAATCGGTGACCGTAGACGGCTCGGTAGGGCATCTTAAATCGAATCTGCTGCATTTCACGTGCAATTCCCTCTCCGAGCACCTGCGCACGATGGACACCTACACCACACTGGCAGCGCAAGAAATCGTCACGAGCGGAGCGAGTGTCGGTTTCAGCAAATTGTTATTCGATCCGCCCTGGACCTTTCTTCGCACTTACTTGTTGAAACTTGGATTCCTGGATGGCGTGGAAGGGCTAACGATCGCCTATATGGCGGCTTTATACAATTTCGTCAAATATTCAAAAGCCCGGCACATGAGCCCTGGCCGGAAGTTGTAGGTGCGCGCCCTGCACATTGACACTGGAGCCGAGATGCGCGGCGGCCAAAGACAAGTGTTGCTCCTGATGGAGGGCCTGCGTAGCGCCGGACATGAATCGATCCTCTTGGCTCGCGAAAGCAGTCCTTTATGGAGCGCCGCCAAAACGGCGGGTTTCGACGTGCACGATGCCGATACAAGAGAACTCTGGCGCGAATCCAGGCACGCGGATATTGTTCATGCACATGATGCGAGGGCGCACACCATGGCTGCCATCGCGTGCCGGAGGAAATTCGTTGTATCACGGCGAGTGGCTTTCCCCGTGCGACGCTCCGTTGCGTCCATCTGGAAATATCAGCGCCCTTCCCGATTCCTGGCGGTTTCCCATTTCGTGGCCCGTGAGCTGGAAGCCGCGGGCATACGCAAGGAGAAGATCGATGTCGTGTATGACGGCGTCGGAAGCGTTTTGGCAGCAGAGGATTGGAGATCCGAATACCCCGCCGTGGCGCCTGCGTCACTCGATCCGGAAAAGGGCCATGACCTTGTAGAGCAAGCCGCGAAAATCGCAGGTATTCGCGTCACGTTTTCGGACACGCTGAATGAAGACCTTCGGCGCGCGTCAATGTTCGTTTATATTACTCGATCGGAAGGGTTCGGATCTGCGGTTTTGCTCGCCATGAGTATGGGCGTCCCGGTGATTGCGAGTAGCGTGGGTGGTTTGGCGGAGATCTTCGCCGACGGCGTCTCGGGTATTTTTGTCAAAAATGAAGTGGAAGAAATAGCGCGTACGATGCGGAGAGTGCTGGAGCAGCCCAGTCTCGTGCTGCAAATCATTCGGCAAGCGCGGGCGAGAATTGCGGAGTGTTTTACTCAAGAACATCTCGTTCACAGGACAATGAAGTCTTACGAGAGGGCGCTTGCCGGCTGACCTTCTTGTTTATTACATCATCGCGGTGGTGATCTTCGGACTGGCATTTGGGAGCTTCCTGAATGTTTGCATTTATCGGATTCCCCGCGATCTATCGGTTGTGGCGCCTCGGTCTTTCTGCCCGGAATGCGGCAAAGGCATTAGCTGGTATGACAACATCCCGGTGCTGAGCTATGCCAATTTAAGAGGTAAGTGCAGGCATTGCGGAAGAGCGATCGGCGTTCGCTATCCCATTGTGGAACTAACCACTGCGGCTCTTTTCGCCGCTTACGGCCGTGCGTTACGGCTGGAGTTTGGCGGCACTCAAATGGGTCTTTTTCGAGTCCATCCTGGTGGTGCTCTTCTGGACCGATGTCGAAGAACGCATCCTTCCCGATGAGCTGACGATTGGGGGCACAATCGCCGGCCTGATTCTGGCGGCGTTCGTCGTGGTTCCGGGCGTCCTCGGCGAGTTGCTGCTTATGCGAGCGAAGCAGGTCTGGCAATCGCTTTTCAACGCCGTGATCGGAGGAATCTTTTTAGCCGTCCCGGTGTGGTTAATTGGCATCCTGTATGAACGGGTCCGAAAGAGGCAAGGCCTTGGCTTAGGCGATGTCAAGCTGTTGGCTCTGATGGGAGTGTTTTTGGGTTTGGAGAAGGGTCTTCTGGCGCTCTTTGCAGGGGCCCTAGCGGGCTCCCTGCTAGGACTCGGCTATCTTTTAATAACCCGCAAGGATCTTTCCACTTACGAACTTCCGTTTGGAAGCTTTCTGTGCCTGGGAGCGGCTGTTCTCCCTTTATTTGAGAAGATTGGCTGAGGCCTTGGTGTATTATAGAGCTTTACGTTATGAAGGAATTGCTCCAGGTGCTCTCTCCAGGCGAGTCCGACTGGCGAATTGCAACACGACTGGATCCAAAGCGATTGCCCGCCCATATTGCAATTATTATGGACGGGAACGGCCGCTGGGCAAGACAGCGGAACTATCCCAGAATCATGGGTCACAAGGCGGGAGTCTCGCCCGTACGAACCGTGGTGGAGACATGCGCTCAGCTTGGCCTGCAGGCTCTGACCCTCTACGCGTTCTCGGTGGAAAATTGGAAACGGCCGCGCCACGAAATCGAGGGTCTTTGGCGGCTGCTGCAATACTATCTGCGGCGCGAATTGCCAACCCTGATGCGCAACGATATTCAACTGGTTGCGATGGGACGGCTGGAATCGCTCCCCGCTTCCGTTCAGCGCGAACTCCAGTCGGTGATGGACCAGACGGCGGAAAATCGCGGCATGCGCCTGAACCTGGCGATCAATTATGGCGGGCGGACGGAATTAGTCGATGCTGTGAATGCCATACTCGACAACGCACGGCTTGAGGGCAATCTCGACGCCATCGAGATTACGGAAGAGAGTATCGCGGCGCATCTCTATACGGCAGGGTTGAACGACCCGGACCTGCTGATTCGCACTTCAGGAGAAATGCGGATCAGCAATTTCTTGCTATGGCAGATCGCATACACGGAGCTGTACGTTACCGAAACATTGTGGCCCGATTTCACGCGTACGGAACTGCTGCAGGCGATTTCCGAATACCAGAGCCGCGACCGGCGGTTTGGCGGAACCCCATCCGGCTTCACGCCCCCGCTGGAAGGTTCTCCGCTTTTGATCGAAGAGGAAGCTCTAGAATTGCCTCTGGCCTAAACGCCCGTCCATCATACTGGAACAGATGACGCGACTGCTTACGGCAATTGCGCTAATTGCAGTCGCGCTCTACCTCATCTGGTGGTCTCCCAACTCGGTATTCATAGCGGCAGCGCTGTGCATGGGCCTGCTGTGTTATCGAGAGTATGCCAAAATCATTGGCGCGCATTCGATTCGCACGCCCGGCCCATTCGGAATTGCTTGCCGGCGTGGTGATCATCCTTTGGCCGCAGTATGCATTGCTGGGCATTACGGTTCTGTTGTTAATCGCGTTTTGCGCGGCTCTCCGGCTCACGAATTTGAATCAGATTGCAGCCCATATCGCCTGCACATTTTTTGGCGCGCTGTATACGTTCACGCCTTGGCGATATGCGGTCGATCTCAGGCGAGAAAGCGTGCATCTCCTCTTTTTCGCACTCGCCTTGAATTGGATTGGCGATACGGCAGCCTATTATGCGGGCCGAATGTTTGGAAAACACAAGCTGGCGCCCATCGTGAGTCCTGGCAAGACCTGGGAGGGCGCTGTTGCTTCCGTAGTTGCATCGCTGCTGTTCGGCTTTTTGTACTTAGGGAACGTACGCGCGGCAGATTCCAATTTGGGAGATCGCGGTGATGGCGATATTGGGTAATGTTGCCGGGCAGTTTGGCGACCTCGCGGAATCGGCTATCAAGCGCGGGGCCGGGCATGAAGGACAGCGGGAATATCTTGCCGGGGCATGGCGGCATCCTGGATCGGGTTGATAGCAGTCTGTTTGCACTGCCGGTCGTGTATGCCGTTTATTCTTCGTAAGCCCGATTATTTTTTCCCTAAGAATCGCTATATCTGCAGAGCCAGGCGCTGTCTTCGGCTTTTGCCGATCCTGGCAGTACGAACCCAACCGCGAGCCGATAATCCAGTAAGTGCCCCTTAAAGCGAATTGCTGTATATTAGGGGAGGATCATGTTCCTGCACGCTGGTCTTCTGTTCGCTGGCTCTTATGCAGGCTCCCGAAGCGAAGACCGCCGGGCCCAGCGCGCAAAAGCGGCACGACGCAACCGCAGGCTTTTTCTCAAACCTGCAGCAGCCCAGCCTATCCAACTCCGCCGCCGGCAACGCCGCCAGCCATCGATTCACAATGCGGGCTGGCCGGTTCGGGTGGGGTAGAAGCAGCCCAGAATTCGCTCAAGAACAACTTCTGCGCGTCAGGAACCCCGCAGACGATAACGATTCCGGATCTCGCGAATCTGCAGACTGAAGTTGCAAACGATCCGACCATCAACTTTGGCGACGAGGGGACGCCGACCCGGCCGAAAGGACCCACCGTAAATCGCGCGCCGCTGCAGAAGTTAGGCGAAGGGAAACTGGTCAGTCTTCAGGGTTATGTCCTGTTCGCGCGCGCGGAAGGCCCTGAGAGCGTGAATTGCGGGACTAGTGTTCCGAACACGGATGCGTTTCACGATGTCCATATCGAAATTGTGGATTCTCCCGCCGTGACGGACGAATGCGCGGGAGTGGTGGCGGAAATGATTCCGCATCACCGGCCGGACACCTGGACGGCCGGAGCGATACAGGCTGTCGCGCGAGCGAAGCAACCGGTTCGCGTGACAGGTCAGTTGTTCTTCGATTCCAGCCATTTCCCGTGCCAGGGAGGACAGGGCGTGCGAGAGAACCCGAAGCGCATTTCGCTCTGGGAGATTCATCCCGATTTACACATTCGAGACCTGTCACCGGAAACTGTACCTCAAGCGCCGGATGGGTTCCACTCGATGAGTGGATGAAAGCGCAGAAAAAGAAATAGCGTCTTTTGTCAACCTACTTCGGTGGACCCTGGAGAAGACTGCGGCGTAGACGGCGGATCGGGAACCGGAACGGAAGGCGCCGCTGCCGTGGAAGGGTTATGCTGCTGCCATCATGCTTCGGGCCGAGCCCTAACCCAGTCAACGTAAGCGCGTTGATCTTGCCGTCGTCCGGCAGTTTCTGATCGGCCTGGAAGCGCTTCAATGCGTCTGCGGAATCGTTTCCCCAAGTCCCATTTACTTCGCCCTTGAAATAACCTTTATCCGCCAGCGCTTGCTGGATTTGCTGGTAGCGTTCGGGGTCGGGATGCAATTGATAAGAGGGCGCAGTGGAACGGGAACGAGTTGATCGGCGGCGCGACTGTATGCGCTCACCGGATGCAGGGAGGATGATTTGCGAACAGGCATGGCTTCTTCTGAGCGGGTTTGACTCGTCTGCGACGTCGCCGCGGTCTTCGCAACCTGAATGTGCGCGGCGCGAAATATGCGGTCGAAAGAATTGCGATGGGAAGCGATACCCATCTCATCTGAAAACAAAATCCTGCCACTTTGTAGTGGGTCTCCGTCTATCTCCTATCATTCTGGCACAGCTTGCAAAGTTGAACTTCTGTGTCATACTCGTAAGTTCATGACAGTTTACGCGGCCAGCTTTTATTGGTTTCGATTTTGGCTTTCGCCAGAGAGCGAGCCGAGGGGCGTCCGCGAGCTGAATCACAGCCGGACAAAGTTCAAAGAAGGAGGCCCACTCGGAAACGAGTGGGCTTTTCTGTTTTTACGGCACTCGTGAGGGGCAGATGATTATTTCAATGAAACTTCACGCGACACAGGCGGAGATAGACGCTGTTCGCGATCGCATTCGAGATTTTGGATACAAAGTGCACTCGATCGAAGGCGAAGAGCGGGTCGTCATCGGCGTTGTCGGAACGGGAGATGTCACGGACTGCCTCGAATCCCTGGAAGCGATGCCGCAAGTGGAAAAGGCGGTTCGCATTTCGGCTCCGTACAAGTTTGTCAGCCGCGAGTTTCGCCCTCATCAAGTCAGTATTGCGGGCGAATGGAACCGAGATCGGCGGAGACGAGTTTGTGGTGATGGCCGGCCCCTGCTCGGTGGAAAGCGAAAAGCAGATTCTCGACACGGCGCAATTTGTTTCGGCGCATGGAGCAACCTTCCTGCGCGGCGGCGCTTTCAAACCGCGGACATCGCCGTACGATTTTCAGGGCATGGAAGAGGAAGGCCTGAAGCTGCTGCTGAAGGCAAAGCAGGAGACCGGCCTTGGCATTATCACGGAAGTGATGAGCGACAGCGATGTGGAGCTGGTCGCGGAATACGCAGACGTACTGCAGATCGGCGCGCGAAACATGCAAAATTTCGCCTTGCTGAAAGCGCTTGGGAAAGCGAACCGGCCCGTCATGCTGAAACGCGGTCTAAGTTCGACCATTAAAGAACTGCTGATGTCGGCCGAGTATATCGTCGCCCATGGAAACCCGAATGTCATTCTGTGCGAACGCGGTATTCGGACATTTGAGACGGCCACGCGAAATACTTGCGACATTACTGCGGTGGCTGTGCTCAACGAGCTCTCCCATTTACCCGTGATTCTGGATCCGAGTCACGCGACCGGGAAGCGGAGTCTGGTACCCGCGTTGTGCAGGGCGGCAGTTGCCATCGGCGCCGATGGCTTGATCGTCGAAGTGCATCCGCAGCCGGAAAAAGCCGTTAGCGATGGCGCGCAATCGCTGAAATTCGATCAATTCGCGGCCATGATGCAGGAACTGCAGCCGTACATCACCCTTTGGAAGAATGCCCGAGCCGCGGAATTGGCGACCGCATAAGAGCGCGAGACGATTGCGTATCCGGCTGAAGCCTTGGTTTTCGCTGGCGCTGCTCGCGGCTGCGGTTGCGATCATTGCCTTCGGAATTCATTCCTACCGGTATCGATTCGTGCGGACGAATGCAGATCTGCTCCGCTTTCTGCCGCAGCGGGGATGCGACCATTTTCTTTGCAAATATTGCAGCTCTGCGGCATGCGGGCATGCTGAATCTGCTGGCCGGAGTCAAAGAGAGCGAGGACCGCGAATACTCAAACTTCATCCGCGAGACGCATTTCGATTACAAACGCGATATAGACGGCATTGCCGGGGCGGTTGACGGGGATCGATTCTTCTTTGTCGTGCGCGGCTATTTCGATTGGAACCGGCTGCGGCGGTATGCGATCGACGCACGGCGCAGCTTGTAGCGGAAATCTTGCAAGATGGCCACCGGCACAGCAGGGCGTTGGGCATCGTTTTTTCCAATTCAACCGAATGTGCTCGCACTGGCATTTGCCTCCGATGCCTCCGCGGCGGCAGTTCTGAAGCCGCCTGACCACGCAATTTCTGAATCGCTTCCGCCACAGCCCGTTTGGGTGCGAGTTTCGCAAACCCTGCTGAAAAACCCAGCGAGTCTCCCGCCCGCCCTCCGAATTTTTGCGATTTCGGTGCAGTCTGCCAATCCGGTCTTGCTGTCGTTAGGGCCCACGGAGGAAAATAGCCGAGCTGCTTTCAATCTGCGCCTCGACGCTTCTTGCCCCAGCCAAGCCACGGCCGAGACGATTCGCAACCAGCTGGAGATCCAGACAAAAATGCTGCGGCTGGAATTGGCACGTGAGCGTCAGCGGCCGAACCCCGCCGATCTTACCGGCCTGCTTACTTCGGGCAGCTTCCAAGTTGTTGGGAATACGGTAATTGGCATTTGGCCGGTCTCGAAAGAATTGCTCCGGAGCTTGCAGTGAGCCGATGAACTCGAAGAGTTAACGCATCCTCGGTTCATCTAACCTAGTAGATAAGTCGAAATGTCGAATAGTGTTCTGGAGCCGCCCCAGGTGGATGAACTGTACCGCGGCTTGGAAGAGAAAGTGCGCGCCCTCCGGCCGAGAGATGATCTTTCGGCTCTGGATCGGGCCTACCGTTTCGCGGCAGAACATCACAAGAATCAAAAGCGCAAATCGGGCGAGCCCTACATTTCTCACCCGCTAGCGGTCGCGCACATCCTGGCAGATATGCAGATGGATTTGGTTTCTATCGAAACCGGTCTGCTGCATGACGCGGTGGAGGATACCAACGCCAAGATGGAAGAGATCAAGGAAAAGTTTGGAGATGATGTCGCCCGGTGCGTTGACGGCGTAACGAAGCTGAGCAAAATCAGCTTCGCAAATCGCGAGGATCGCCAAGCGGAGAGTCTTCGAAAGATGCTGCTTGCGATGACCGGCGATATCCGCGTGATCATTGTCAAACTGGCGGACCGCCTGCACAATATGCGGACAATCGGCTCTCTGCGTTCGCGAGAAGCAGGAGGCGATCGCTCAGGAAACGCTCGACATCTACGCGCCCATCGCTCACCGGCTTGGGATGGGCAAGGTGCGCGGCGAATTGGAAGATTTGTCCTTTGCCACCCTGCAGCCTGAAGAATCAGCCGAGCTGATGCGCGAGATCGAATCGAAGCGGCAGGAAAACGAGCAGTGGTTGCGCCAGGTTCAGACGCAGATTGAACAGAAGCTCACGCGAGAGGATGTCCCGGCGCGCGTAGAAGGGCGCGTGAAGCGCGCCTACTCCGTATATCTGAAATTGAAGCGGCAACGAATCACTCTCGATCAGGTTTACGACATCATGGCCATTCGCATCATCACGGATTCGGTAAAGAATTGCTATGCCGCACTGGGCGTGATTCACAACGAATGGCACCCGATCCCGGGACGGATCAAGGATTTCATCGCGATGCCGCGGCCCAATCTTTATCAATCTCTTCATACCTCCGTGATTGGGCCGGGCGGCATTACGTTCGAGGTGCAAATCCGGACTGAGGAGATGCACAAGCTGGCCGAAGAAGGCATTGCGGCGCATTGGAAGTACAAAGAGGGAAGCAAGGGACCAGGCGCAGACGATCAGCGCATCGCCTGGCTTCGCCAACTGGTTGAATGGCAGCGGGAGATGAGCGATTCGGCCGACTTCCTCTCGACGCTGAAGGTGGATCTCTACTCGGAGGAAGTGTACACGTTCACTCCTCGCGGCCGCGTCATAGTCCTTCCGCGAGATGCGACGCCCATAGACTTCGCTTACGCCATTCACAGCGATATTGGGCAGACCTGTATTGGGTCGCGAGTGAATGGCGTGATGAAACCGCTCAAGACCATCCTGCGCAATGGCGATGTGGTCGAGATCCTGACGCAGCCGGGCCATCAGCCGAGCCGCGATTGGCTGGGAGTGGTAAAGACCTCGCGTGCACGGAACAAGATCAAGCACGTGATCAATTCCGTGGAGCGCGCGAAAGCCGTGGAGATTGGGCAGAAATCGCTCGAGAAAGAAGCGCGGCGGCTCGGCTTGAGTCTCGGGCGGATTTCGCAGGACGATCTCCAGTCGGTTGCCTCCGAATACGGCGTCAGCAAGACGGAAGATTTATATGCGGCGCTCGGCTTCGGACGATTTTCCGCCAGGCAGGTGCTTCAGAAAGTCGCGCCCGATGACGTGGATGCCGCTGCCGTTCCTGTGGCGCCCCCGCCGCGCATCGCGCAACCCCAACCGGTATCCCCTATCGGCGCTGGCGATCTCACCGTTCACGTAAAGGGTGCGGACGATGTGCTCGTGTACCGGGCAAAATGCTGCAATCCGGTTCGAGGCGAGCAAATTGTTGGATATATTACCAGAGGCAAGGGTGTTGCGGTGCACTCGGTGCAATGCACGAACGTTCAGAATTTGATGTACGAATCGGAGCGCAGAATCGACGTCGAATGGGCGCGGAGCGCCAGCGAACCGCTTCCCGTAAAAGTGATTGTTTATACGGATGACCGGCCCGGCATCCTGCACCAACTGACATCCATCCTGAGCGCGGAAGCGAGCAATATACGAACTCTCGAAGCAAGGGGCGATCACGCGCGCTCGGACGAAAGCGCCATCGTGGACATTACGATGGAAGTGCGGGACAAGAAGCAATTGGAGCGGGTGATCACCGGGTTCCGGCGCGTGCCGGGGGTGAGGGATATTGAGCGTGTCCAACAGCCTGAATAGCATGCAAGAAACACCGGACACAATTGCCGCCGATCCGGAGCACATCGCAATTTCGAAGTCTACCGGGATCAAGATCGATTGGCGGGACGGACACCACAGCGACTATTCGCTCGCCTATCTACGGGACGAGTGCCCGTGCGCGAGTTGTACGGGAGCACACGGGACAGAACCTCAGAAATCGCAATACTCCAAATCCGGAACTGTTTCCTATGTTCAAACCTGCACTGCGGATGAATTCAGTCGAGGCGGTGGGAAGTTATGCCATTCGGATCTTCTGGAATGACGGACACAGTACCGGAATCTATTCTTTTGATCATTTAAGGAAAATTTGCTCCTGCGAAGAATGCAAGAGCCCGAAGGGACATTAGTGTCTTCGCCCCGACTCTCGCCACTATTTCGTTTCTTCAATTCGGAAAAAGTTACCTATACAGAAAAACGGCAGCAGCTTTTGACCGCCTGATACTAACCCATGGAAAATCAATGTATTTTCGCGTTTTATCCGAACACCGAAGGCTTCCAGTGCTATTGGCTATCCCCGTGCTGCCATACATCTGATCTTGAGCGAGGCACAATCTCCGAGCAGTGAAAGAGGGAGCCATGGCAGAAAAAAACCCAGCGGTTTTCGGCATTTATAACAATCGCGCCGGTGCGGAGCAGGCGGTGGACCGCTTGCTTGGAGCGGGTTATAACATGGAAAGCATTTCGGTGCTACTGCAGGACAACGTGCCCAATAAAGGCTCCGCTCGGGAGAGGCACTCGAATGGTCCCGAAGCGACTGCGACGAGCGTGGTTACGGGAGGCGTCATGGGTGGGAGGCTGGGTACGCTGACGGGAATCGGAGCTTTGGCGGTTCCGGGCGTGGGGCCATTGATTTCGGCTGGGCCTATTATGGCGACACTTGTCGGAGTGCGTTCCGGCTGGTTTGCAGGGGGAATTTCGGGGGCGCTGGCCGGGGGCGGGGTCCCAGAATATGAATCGAAAAGATACGCGGGTCGAATAACCGAGGGCGGCATTCTTCTCGCGGTGCACTTTGAAAATGGTGACCGAATGGACAAAGCGAGAGACATACTCAGGCAAACGGGCGCAGAAGATGTTTCGTTCGTCGGGGAATCATCAGCGGATCATGCCGAAGTGGATCAGCCTCTGAGTAGAGGAGCCAGCGCGCGTTAAGGCAGGGCTGACGTTTTCAAGGGCATGAATTTGGAGGAGGCAAATGGCCTCAACGGTTTGGCGAGGATACATAACATTCGGACTTATTTCCGTTCCGGTACGGCTATTCCGTGCCGCTCGTGCGGAACGGGTCGGATTGCGCAGGCTCTATCGAGCCGAGCCTCCGGAAAAACCGGCCTTGCATATCGCCCAGCGCTCGGGAAAAAAGACGGACGTAATCCGGAGCACGGAAGCGGCGGCTGAACAGGTGGATTCCAGCAATGCCAGGTCACCCGAGCTGATCTTGTCTCCGGTGCAGCAAGTTTCCGTGCGTAAAGGAACCGACGAGGTGCTCTCTGACGCGTCCGTTGTGAAGGGATACCAATTCGAAAAGGGCCGGTTCGTAACCCTCGAGCCGGAGGAACTGAAGAGCGCAGCAGCGAAAACTTCGACGGAAATGGGTTATTGAGGAGTTCGTCCGGCTTGCGGAAATCGATCCGGTCTACTTCGAAACTTCGTACTATGTCACGCCAGAACAAGCCGGCGAAAAGGCCTATGCGCTTTTGTACCGAGCCATGCAGACGACTGGGTTGGTTGCACTTAGCGCGATTCGCGATGCATACCCGAGAACATGTAGTGGTCCTCCGGCCTGGCAAGAAGGGCATTCTTGCGCACACCATGTTCTTCGCCTCCGAAGTTCGTGCGGACGAGGAATTCCGCGCCGACACGAACACCGTAGCACCAAAGGAGCTTGAATTGGCGCAAACTCTGATTGGTTCTCTGGCGGCGCCGTTCCAACCTGAGAAGTACCGGGATAGTTATCGGGAACGGCTGGAATCCATCATTGCAAATAAAGTGCAGGGGCAACCGGCGGCTCGAACGGAGGTAGCAGCGCAAACTGTTCCGGTCGTGGATATTGCCGATGCGCTTCGGCGAAGTTTGGCTAATTTGAAAAAACCACCGGCGACAGCTGAACAGGATGGCGAAAGCAGGCTGGGGACTTCGGCGCGCTCTAAGAAATCGCGGAAGACGGCAGGACAGGGTTAATTCTCGGTGGCAAGGCTGGTGAGGAAGGCCGGCCCATATGGGTATGGTCCGAGTGTCAGGATCAGCGCGCCCCCGGTGAAAGCGATGATGCAGCACAACCCGAGAGCGAAAGTGTAAGAGCCATGTGCGTCGAATGCGGCACCCATCAGGTAGGCGCCGAATCCTCCCGCTAAAACGAAACCGGCAAATAGATATCCATAGATCTGACCGAAAGAACGGAGACCGAAGTAGCGGCTGGTCAGGTAAGCCATCACGTCTCCTTCTGAACCCAACCCCATGCCGATCATGAACGCCGCAGTAAGCCCAAGCCCTTGTGAGTTGGCACTCCAGAGCACCGCAATTCCCGCGCCTGCGACACCGAAAATCAGAGCCGCGGCACGCGGAGCAAAGAAGCGATCCAGGAGATAACCTGAGCCGGTTCTACCAACCAGGAGTCCAGCGCCACAAACAGAAGCGGCAAGCGCGGCAGCACGTGCAGGCGTGCCGCGATCGGCAAGGACCGGCACGATGTGAGTGAAACACGCTTGCATGCTCGCCGCCAGCAGCAGATAAGCGGATAAGAGAACCCAAAATGTGCCGGTGCGCCGCGCCTGATTCAATGTCAACCCTCTATGATCATCCGTTCCGCGGCACGACAGTTCGTCGTTAAAGAGGCCGTCGGTTGCAGCCAGCATCGGCCCCGGCTTCTCCTTTAGAAACGTGGCAACGACCGGGACAGTAAAGACCAGAATGGCCGCACCAAAGATCGAGAACGCGAAGCGCCAGCCGGCGATACCAATGAGCTTTTGCGCGAGCGCCGGCATGACAAATGCTCCGGCGCCAAGCCCAAACATCGTCAGCCCGAGAGCCAAGCCCCTGCGTCTGTTAAACCAGCAAGAAACCAAATCGGAGTACGGCACTGGCCCGGCGCCAGAGCCAGCAAGTCCGAAGATGATATAGAGCAAGTACAACTGCCAGATTCTCCTAAAGCAGAAATTGCTCGCCAAAAGCGTCAAACCGACCAGAACCGTCGCGGGCAGTATTACTTTTCGCGCGCCGAAACGGTCGACAAGCCGTCCCGCAAACGGCAACCCGGCAGCGAAGACGAGGTTATGAAGCGTAAACGCGAATGAGACGGCCGCACGGCTGGAATGAAACTCCTGAACGAATGGTTTCAGGAACACACCAAACGAAAGGACCACGATGGGAACGGGTCCGAGGAACAACCCAAAGGCAGATGCGAGCACAACCCACCACCCGGGAAACACTCGTGGGCGCGACTGCGTCATTCGAGCCTGCCTTAACGCGTTGCGGTTCCCGGTTTATCGGCAAGAATGGCGGGGGATGGCGTGGGCGTGTCCACTCGTCGGACGTTGTCGAATCCAGCTGCAAGCAGCCATTGCTTAATCTCGCGGAAGGTGTAAGTGTCCCCCTCCACCGTGTTCACCAGCATATTGACTGCGAAGATGAGATGCATCGGTTGTCCCGTCCGATCATCATCCGGGACGTACTCAATAATCGCGATCGTGCCGCCAGGCGCCAATGCGCCGTAAACCTTACGGATCAGAGTCTGGCAACGCTCTGGGCCTTCCATGTGCAGAATGTTTCCGAGCGTCGCAACATCGAAGCCGGAGCCGAAATCGGATTCGAACAAATCCCCATCGACGAACGAGAAGCGATCGAGAACATCCCAGTCTCGGGCGAAATCCCGAGCAACATCGAGGACTTCCCTCCAATCTGTGGCCGTCACTCTGGCCTTCGGGTTCGCGGTTGCCAACGCGATCCCGAACACAGCAGAGCCCGCTCCAATATCCAGCACTCTCATCGGTCCACTGCCGCGTTCGCGCAAAATGGCTTCGGCCAGCGCCCGCGCAGCGCTCTGGCTCAATGCGAACAGCGCCGGCGCGAACTCATGGAAGAATGCTCCGCCCTCCTGTTGCCTATCCAGCGTCTTCGCTGGTTTGCCGGTGCGCACAACTGTTTCCAATTGTTGCCACGCCGGCAGCAAAGTGTGAACGTTGTGGCGTATGAAGCTCCCCACAAACGACGGACTGCTTCTTACTAGAAAAGATGCGGCTTCGGGGACGAGTGCATAGCGGCCGCCTTCCTTCCGCAGAAACTCCAGACTGCAAAGCGCATCCAGCAACCGCTGCGTGCCGCGGGGCGACGTTTGGCACTGCTGCGCCACATCCGCCCCCGTCAGTGGACCGGACGAGAGCACGTCGAAAAAGCGGAGCTGAACCGCAGTATCCAGCATAATGGCGGGCGCAAAGCCGAACACCATTTGTCTGAGTTTTTGGGGGCTTACGTCGGTATCAGGCTTTTGCCCAACTCGCATCTGCGATGGTTCCATTACGGTCGCGCGCCTCCGCATAGCTATTGTTCCACTCCCGTGCATGCGCCGGATGGACCATCTTCGCGAGGGTCCGACGGGATAGCGCGCAGATATTCATAGATTGCCCGGATATCGTGATCGGTCATACTCTGCAGGAAGGGCCAAACCATCAGTTGGAGCAGTTGGCCCGGATGATCGGGATCTTCTCCCGTCCGTAGAACGTGCTCGAATTGTTCCTGTGTGAGGCCGGCCGGCTTACCACTTTTATCGGGTGTGATATTGCGAGATACAACCGGGCCGATGGGTGTTCCACCAGCAAGGTAACTCTTCGGATCAAACTTCTTCAGTTGCCCAAGGTAGGGATTGTGGCCGGGAGAATATGTTGGGCAGCTATGACACGCGGCACAGCTAGATTGCGCATTCACGATGTAACTACCCAACCCCACCAAGCGAATATCTTTTCCCGTCAGGTTGAGAGGAACAGGTGCGATCTTTAAGCCGATCAGGATCTCATGATCCTCCGTGTCATGCTTTTGGTCTTGCTCATCGCCACCGGACTGATTCTGCGCGGCCTCCTGTGCGTTTGCCGACGAGGCGTTAGCAGGAACGGCAGCCGCTGTCCCGAGAAATAAAAGCGCTAGAGCCGTTGTCAAAGCGCGAGTATTGCTTAGTTGTGTCATTGCTAATCTCCTCCTACATTTCATTTCGGAATCTCTGTCGCGAGTGATTGATTGATCTGCGAGCGATTATGCAGATGCAGGCGCCTCCGAGTCCCAAAGAAAAACCAATGTTTCGGTAAATAAAAGCCAAATGTTAGGTAAGGCCCTTATTTTATTGCCTGATGCGGACTACTTACATTGCAGGTCCGTGCGCGAAGCTCTTTGATCCTCTTCATCACGCCTGGATAAATGCAGGTTAATAGCCACGCTCTCGGTCCGGCTTCTCCCCTTCGACCCGAATGCTATGCGCGTTCGCCCGGGCGTTTTGGTGAATGCCTGTGGCCTGCCAAGACACCTTCATCCCGTCGTGGCCACCGGCAATCTTGAAGCGGTTGTCCGCCACTTCCTGGTTCTTGCTCACGGTTCCCGCACCATCCTCATCGGAGGGGAGGCTGAAGTACTGTGGGTTGAAAAGGGGAAAGAGCGGAGAAAGAGAGACCGAACCTGGGCTACAAAGGAGATTGGGGATTTCGGCAACCCTACTTTAGCGCTTACAATAGTCTAAAAGATGAGACTGGAAGAAGTCGCTGCGCGCGCCGGCGTATCCATAGCGACAGTCTCGCGTGTGCTCAACAACGTGAGCGTGGTCAAAGGGAAGACTCGTGCGCGGGTTCTCAAAGCAATCGAGGAACTACGATATCACCCGAACCTCCATGCCAGAACTCTGGCAGGCGGCAAGAGCAAGAGCATCGGGGTCATCGTTTCCAATTTAGAAAACCCCTTTTTCTTTGACGTCTACCAAGCCGTCGAAAAGGACGCACATGCGCGCGGCTACGAAGTGCTTGTCGCGAATACGGACTACCGGCCCGAGCAGCTCGTGGCTAGCATAAGGCTGATGATTGGGAGGCGGGTGGCCGGTTTAGCGGTTATCGTTTCTGAAATGGACCCCGTACTGATGGACGAGCTAACCGGGGACGTTATACCTATCGTTTTCTATGACGTGGGGACACCCAAACGCAACATCACCAACATTCGTGTGAACTATCGGCGAGGCATCGAAAAACTGGTTGAATATCTATACAGCATGGGACACCGGAAATTGGGGTTCATCGGACATCATGCGATGTTGGGTCCAATTCACGAACGGTTGAAAGCGGTTTCCGACATCGTGGCGAGCTATCGGGCGGGCATTGAGGTCAGGGCGAGCGCGGATGCAGACACTTTAGAAGGCGGCGGGCAGGCGGCTCGAACACTTCTGGCGAACGGATATCAGCCAACGGCGATCATCTGCGTAAACGATATTATGGCTGTCGGCGCTTTGCGGGAATTACGGCAGAGAGGGGTGCGTGTTCCCGAGGATGTTTCGGTAACCGGATTCGACAACATCAAACTTTCGGAATTTTGTTCCCCCGCGCTGACCACTCTTCACATCCCGCGCGATCGTATCGGGCACACGATCTGCGAATGCCTGATTCCAGGAGATAATCGCCTGGCTAATACCGATCGAGAGATCGTGATTGATCCGGAACTCGTTGTCAGAGAATCGACCGGGCCCGTATCAAAGCCGATCGAAGTCAAGCGTTCTCGCGCGGCAGGTACACGCGGACGTATTTCCTCCGCCGGCACAGGTAATCGTTAGGCTAGAGCCCCCAACCAGCAGAAAACACTTGCTATACTTAAACTTCGTTTGTCTGCCGGGCAGTGCTGGCCAAGCGTAATCGCCATCCGTCCAGCGCTTTAAGGAAGCTGTCCCGTGTTCATAAGCCTCCAGCAACTTGAATTACGCCCTGTCCGTTTCGATGTGGATATCCCGGCAGGCGAAATTGAATTCGATAGCAAAATGCACCAGTCGTCGCCGCTTCACGCCGAAGGAACCGCTCAATTAATTAGTCGTTCCCTGGGCGAAATTCGGGTGGAGGGCCAGCTCAAGGTCACCATGGGCGCGACCTGCGACCGTTGCCTGGAGCCGGCAACTTTCCCCATAGAGAACCAGTTCGATCTCGTTTATATGCCGGCCGGTGAATCCAGCGGGGGGGAAGATGAAATCGAAGAGAGCGCCATCGAGGTTGGCTACTACGAAGGCGGAGGGCTCGCGCTCAACGATGTTCTTCGGGAAGTAGTGCTCCTGGCGGTGCCCATGCAGTTGGTTTGCGGGCCGGATTGCAAAGGCATATGCCCGGTTTGCGGTCAGAATCGAAACCAGCGCGATTGCGGATGCCAGACCGAGCCGCCTGACGACCGCTGGAGCACATTGAAGAAGTTGCGGGCCGAGATTGGTCCGCACAATTAAAAAATCGCGCCAGAATTTAACGGAAGGAATTGAGAGACTAGAACAACTATGCCGAATCCGAAACGCCGTCACTCGAAGCGCCGCACCTCCACTCGACGGGCCCACGACGCCTTGCAAGTGCCGCAGTTCACCGAATGCCCGAACTGTCATGAGAAGATCCGTGCTCACCGCGCTTGTCCGCATTGTGGCAAGTACAAAGGCCGCGAAGTGATCGAAGTTGTGGAAGCCTGACCGCACGCGCCGTCGGCCTGACGCCCACTTCGAATCATGACAACGATAGCGCTCGATGCGATGGGAGGCGACCGCTTTCCGAAGCCCGAAGTGGAAGGCGCTCTCCAGGCGGCGAGGGCTTTCGACGTAAATGTGGTTCTTGTCGGACGCGAGGACGTGATCCGCAAAGAACTCGATTATCATCCTGGCTGGAATTCGCTGCCTATCGAGATTAAACATGCGAGCGAGCAGATCACCATGGAAGACAGCGCTGGAAGGGCCCTGCGGACCAAGAAAGATAGCTCGATTCGCGTGGCGTCCCGGCTGGTGAGCGATGGCACTGCGCAGGGTATGGTTTCTGCCGGCAACACGGGCGCGGTGATGGCAACCGCCAAGATCGTTCAGGGAATGCTGCCGGGCGTGGATCGGCCCGCCCTGGCATCGGCGTTCCCTACCCTGAGCGGCAAATCCGCCGTGATGCTGGACGTGGGTGCGAATGTTGATTGCACTCCCAAGATGCTCGCCCAGTTTGCCGTAATGGGCGATGCTTATTCACGCGTTATTTTTCGAACTGCTCGCCCCCGCGTCGGTCTTCTCTCGATCGGCGAGGAGGAACATAAAGGCAACGCTTTGACGCACGAAGCGCAGCCGCTTCTGAGGAGCCTGAGACATTTGAATTATGTGGGCAATGTCGAAGGGCGCGATGTTTATATGGGCTCGGTCGATGTGATTGTGTGCGATGGCTTCGTCGGAAACGTGGCGCTCAAGGTAAGCGAGGGTCTTGTAGAGGTGGTCGGAAAAATGCTCAAGCAGTCTCTGCGCGCGAGCATCACGCGGCAGGTGGGTGCATACCTCGCCCAAGGCGCTTTCAACGATTTCAAAAAACGGGTCGATTATTCCGAGTACGGCGGCGCTCCGCTCCTAGGCCTGAATGGGATCTGTGTGATTTGCCACGGTCGATCGAACTCCAAGGCCATAAGGAACGCCATCCGCGTGGCGAAGGAATTCGCCGAGGGCAAGATTAACGAGCGAATCGCAACGGAGCTGGACGGCTGGGCATCAGCACAAGCAGGAGATTAGTATGCATCGCATCGTCTTGGCAGCCTTGGCTGCTGCTGGACTGCTGACAGCCAAGGAAGATCCGGTTCAGTGGACGCTTAAGGCTGCTCACGGCAGCTCCCAAATCGCGCCCGGTTCGAAAGCCTGGTTTGAACTAAAAGCCGATATTCAGCCCGGGTGGCACCTCTACTCTCCCACCACCCCTCCTGGTGGACCCATCATTACCCGGATCAGCCTTCCGGATCAGCCGGCAGTCGCGGATTATCAGGTCTATCGCCCCCAACCCGTTCGTAAGCTCGATCCGAACTTTCAAATCGACACCGAGACTTATACCGGCTCAGCTACCTTCCTGATCTACGCGTCGATGAAAGAGCTCGGCGCGCAAAGCTCCGATATCTCCGCCGCCGTGCGCTACCAGGCCTGTTCCGACGTGAAGTGCCTGCCGCCCGTTAAGAAGACAGCCACCGCTAACATCACGTTTGCCACCGGAGCGCCCGCCCCGAGCTTTAGCATTCCCGCAGGATACGCCCTTGTTCCAACTGCCGCCCCGGCGCAATCACAAACTCCGGCACAAGCGCGAACGCCCATTCGTAGTCCGGCGAAAACCGATGAGCCGCTGCTTCCGTTTCTGCTGACCGCTTTCGGGTTTGGACTCGCTGCTCTGTTTACCCCCTGTGTGTTCCCGATGATCCCGATCACGGTCTCGTTCTTCTTGAACCAGAGCACCAGCCGCCCAGGCGAGCAAAGGCGTGGAGGATGGAAACAAGCGCTCCTTTTCTGCATCGGCATTATCGTCCTGTTTACCGGGCTTGGTTTCCTGGTCACCGCCATTGCGGGACCTTTCGGGGTGGTTCAACTCGGCTCCAGTCCTTGGGTGAACGGGTTTATCGCACTCGTATTTTTCATCTTCGGATTGAGCTTGCTCGGGGCATTCGAATTGCGTTTACCCTCCGGTGTTTTGACCAAACTAAATCAGGCTTCGCAAGGCGGCGGCTATGCGGGCACGCTATTGATGGGCCTCACGTTCTCGCTCACATCATTCGCGTGTATCGGTCCGATTGTCGGCCCTCTGTTGATCGCTTCTGTTCAGTCCAAAGGCGCACAGCCTGTGCTGGGAATGCTCGCGTTCGCCACCGGCCTGGCCGCGCCCTTCTTCCTACTGGCGCTTTTCCCTTCCTATTTGAAGAAGCTGCCCCGAAGCGGTGGTTGGATGGTTCGAGTCAAAATCGTTCTCGGGTTTATCGTTTTGGCGGTCATGCTGAAATACATCAGCAATGTGGACCAGGTGCTCCAAACACATTGGCTCACGCGTGAGCGTTTCCTCGCTGCTTGGATCGTGTTATTCGCGCTTCCCGGTATTTATCTGCTTGGGCTATTGCCGATGGAAGGCATCAAGCGAGACGAGCCGCTCGGCGTCACCCGTGCGCTGATTGCTTCGCTGTTCTTGATTTTTTCCATCAGCCTCATTCCCGGTCTCTTCAATGGCCGCTTAGGCGATCTGGACGCCTTCATTCCCGAATCGTCGGGCGCCGTGTTCGGCACTCCCGTCGCCCAAGCCGAAGCTGCCCCGGCCAATTATTTCAAGAATCAACTGGGCGCCGCGCTCAGCGCCGCGCGCCAGCAAAACAAGTTGGTGCTCGTGAACTTCACCGGCTACGCCTGCACGAATTGCCACTGGATGAAAGCCAACATGTTTCCTCGACCGGAAATCCAAACCGCCTTAAAAGACCTCGTGATCGTGGACCTTTACACGGACGGCACAGACGCCGAGTCCGATGCAAACCAAAAGCTCGAAGACCAGAAATTCCATACGGTCTCCATCCCGTTCTACGCAATCCTCGATCCCGATCAAAACGTGATCGCAACGTTTCCTCAGCTTACCCGCAATCCGCAAGAATTTCTGAGTTTCTTGCAGGCCCGACCGCAATCAGCTGCAATGTTACGCTGAAGCTGATTCTCCGACGCGCGGATGTGGCGGAATTGGCAGACGCACTGGATTTAGGTTCCAGCGCTCGCAAGGGCGTGGGAGTTCAAGTCTCCCCATCCGCACCAAGTTAACTCATTCGACTGCAGCTACCGGCAGTGGCCGGCCCTTGCTTCTTCCCCGCAGCCGGAGCGCCGCCCACAAGTTTTGCCCACAAGTGTTGTTTCGCTGGTTGCTCGGATACGATAATTATTCCTGCCGCCATACGGCTCACCACATTTGAACTCTAACTATCACGCGAACGGCCGATATATGAAAAGGTGCGAGTCGCGCCATGTGAACAGATATTTCCTTTAAGTCGGGATAAACTTCTCGAGGAGAAGGAGGAGGGATATATTTCAATGACACAAGTAGAGCAAGACCATAGTCTCGTAAGCGCGACAGGTCAAGAACATACCTCCGTTCAAGCCAGCCTCAAGAGGCTCGCATCGGCGATGCACGACAGTCAGACGAGCGAAAGCATCGACAATCTGCGCGAAATGAACGCGATTCTCTGGCGGCAAAACGATCTTCTCAAACGACAGCTCGGGAAAAGCCGCAGAGCGGCCTACTGGCAATTTGCCATCTTCTTCGCAGTTCTTGGCATAATGGCCTGGCAGTTGGGTGCGGGCCTGTGAGCATCGCTCACAGTTCATTGCTATCTATCACCTAAGGGGAATATGCTTTCGAGCACGTGGCGCGGATAGGCATAAACAATCGTGCCGACGATCTTCTTCCATTCAGAAGTAAACAGCCGGCGAGATTCGGGATTGCTCCGCCACTGGGTAGGATCGTAGTGCGAATCAGTAGCAGGCACCGAGATAAACTTCACGCCGGGACAAAATAGGCGCATAACAAGCGCCGCCCGACGGGAATGATAGGCGCTAGTCACTAGAATGGCCTGGCGGACGTGGCGTCTACGCAGTTCGGGGCAGACGGCAATGGCCTCATCGATCGTCGACCGCGCCGTATGGCCATACACTGAAAGCAGTCTTGAGGGATAGCCCCTTGATTCGAGGAATTCTTTCGCGAAGTCGCCTTCAGGACGGTCTCGATACGGAGGTCCGCTCAAAAGCACGGTTGGCGCGAAGCCCTGAACGGCAAGATCTGCGCCTTTGATCACGCGTGGGCCGTAAAAGTCACCGCCGAGGACGAGGATCAGGTCGGATTTTTGCGGCGGTTGGGCGCAGACGAGAGCACCGGCGAGCGAATTAAGTATCGCGTGCCGGGAAGCAAAAAATATAGCCACAGCGACAGCTGCAATCGCGATATATTTTTGGTTCACTATTTAGGAAGTGCGCATCGCACCGCGCAATTGCGAATTAAAAAAAGGCCCCACACATGTAAAGAAGCGTGAGGCCAAGGTTTTCACTGCTCGCAAACCGTGATCTATTGCTGAACTCTGCGCGGCCTAAATCGGACAAGCATGATGGCGGCAAACACAACTGATGCCCAGGCGATAGAGCTCGGCTCGGGTACCGGCGACAACGTGATATCTTCCGAAACAAGAGAACCAACCTTGCTGCCAGCGCCGTTTACATATTCAACTTTATACTCGCGTCATTCGTTCCGGTCAACAGTGACCCGTCCGAAATCGTTTCTTGAAACTCCCAGGTGTAGGGATTGTTTGTCCCAGTAACTGCTCCCCTTGCTGCGCCAGGCCCAACATAGCTGAACTGAGCGCAATCGAAGCCACTGCCATGGGTGTCGCAGCCGTTCGCATTCAAGCCTCCCGGAATCTCGGACCAAGACCCGGTTGAGACTGAAGGGGCAGAGATCAGGCTACCGGCAACGAGCGAATTCGAGATTTTGATGGATGTCGCATCGATATAGAACGGTCCACTGCCTGATGATGCAGAAAACCCAGATGCGTTGATGGTTAGGAAAACGTCAACTATTTCATTCCCGCCACTCGTCGTAACCGGCGGTGTGTAAGATAGGCTGTAGGTTGACCCTTGGCAGGTCCCACAATTTGGTCCGATAATGGCGGCAGATAAAAACGGTGATCCAATGAGGACTCCGGCTAATGTGACTATTATTTTATTAATCATGTGTACTCGGTATCAAATAAGAACTATAGCCGACTATATCCGACTAAGTGATTTGGGTGCAAGTAACGCCTCGCTTCCGCAGTACTAGACAAGACGTCCGTATTTCGACCCGATTACAACGACAAAGGTCCTAAGAAGCGAAAGGCCCACCCGCGTAAGCAAGTGGGCCGAGGTTATAAGGTGGATGTGACTTGAGAACTAGTTCGCAGCAGTGTTGCTTTTAAAGCGGCGCGCGGCGAAGAGCAGGCCTAGCGATGCGAGCGAGAGAAATCCCCACATCTGAGGTTCAGGTGTTACTGCAAATCCTGCACAATCTCCTGAGCTATTATTGGACACGAGGACGTTGACGTTTGAGTAAGTTAGACTATCGGTAAAAAATGTGATCGTTGCGCTGGATTGTCCATTGCCAATTGAATTGGAGCCAAAATTTACATCCACGAGACCGTTGTTATTGCTCATCAAAAGCGGCATATTACCCGTGCCGGTGACGCTTACGTCAGTAATAGTTGAGTCTGGGAACCCGCCAAGATCGAAGTGTTCAATGCTTGCCGGGCCATTACCCGAGACGTTAAACACGAATGCGAGTGGGCCATTTGCGGTACCACCTTGGCTATAGACCGATTCTGTAAACGTTCCGGTAAAATCGGCAGCCGTTACAGCTTCGGAACCAGTTGTTGCTACTTGGTAGGTTGTGTTTGGCGTGAGATTGTCAAAACTGGTTATTGACGTGCCGACTGGAAGAGGAGTGATACTGGCCATCGCAACCGAGGAACAGGCGATCACTGCCGCAGGAATTAGAAGAGAAAGTCTAGACATCTTAAGAAATAGCCTCCAAACGTAAAGATAAGAAAGAATTTAAACCGTCTTCCAAAGTGTAAACGGCAATACATGCCAAGTAAAGGAATACGCAGGTATCACCGGTACTGCCGTGCAGCGACAGTACTTTATTTCTTTCCTATAAGGCGCCAGCAACCCGCGCTTCACCCAGGGATTCGGCAATATGCCTCTTCATTTCGGCCGAAGGCTGCAAGGAAGCTGCGGTCGCGAACTCGGCCTTTGCTCTCGCAAGGTCTTTATTTTCCAGTAAAGCGACACCGAGGTGATAGTGAAACAGCGCTTCCCGGGGCGATTGTTTTACCAGCGTATCGAACACGCGAACGGCAGGGGCTCCCATGTGCTTCTTGGTATAGATCCAGCCCAGGGTGTCCGAAAACCCGGCGTTGTTCGGCACTCTGCGTTGTGCGTCGCTAATCAAGCGCAGCGCCTCGTCCAAATCGCTTCCTGTATCGGCCAAAAGAAAAGCCAGGTTATTCATTGTGTTCGCGTCATCGGGTTGCAGCTTCAGCACTCGCCGGTAGTCCGCAATGGCCTCATTCTCGCCGCCGGCGATCAGCTCCAGAAAGGCGATCCTGGAAATCAAGTCGCGAGTTGCCGGCCCCATCTGCCTGACCTTATTTAATGTCTCCAGCGCTTCTTTCATTTTGCCTTGGTCCTCGTAGGCGGCGACCAGGTTCAGGGACGCCGTAAAGTCTTTAGGATGCCGGGCTACGAGCCATTGGTATTGTTGAACGGCAATGTCGGGCTTACCGGCCTGTGCGGCGGTAGTGGCAAGCAGAAAATGCAGTTGGTCAGAATCGGGAGCGCGATTTAACGCGATATTCAAAAGCTGTAGTGCTTCTGAAGCATGTCCTTCCGCCCTATACACGACTAACAGCGCTTGCACGGTCTCGATGTCATCCGGGGCTTCCTGATGTAATCGCTCCAAAGTGGTCCTCGCCTGCGCAAAGTTCTTCTGTGCGCCATCCAAGATCGCTAACTGCCGGCGGACGGAACGATTGTCCGGGTAGTTTTCCAAAAGCTGCTTCAGCTCAGAACGTGCCTGTTCATAGTTTCCAGTACCCGTCAGTGCCACACATCGAAGAAGCTTGGCTTCAGCATTTTTCGGATCTAGACTGACTATTTCGTCCGAGTACCGCAACACTTCCCGGAAGTTTCCATCCTTCTTGGCCAATTCCGCCAAAGCGAACCGGGACGCTATGTGATTGGGCTGAAGTTTCGCCGCTTCGATAAATTGCTTGCGAGCGTCTTCCGCGTCGCCCTTCAACAGATAGGCCTGTCCCAGGGTGTAGGTTGCTGAGGCGTCCTTTGGAGTCTTCGCGAGTACCTGCTTCAGATGTGAGACGGCCTCGTCCGGATGGCTGGGGGGGGTCGACAGGAGCGCTTCTGCCAGGAGTTTTCGAGCCTCGGTGTCATCCGGCGTCTGTTTGACTATTTCGCTGAGCAGACCCAAAGCCTCCTCGTTGCGCTTCGCCGCCAGTAATGGCACGACGGATTTCCTCTCGTAGAAGAGCTTTTCCGCAGATTTGCCGGTCATGCCGCGCTGGTACCAGGAGAGCGCCTCATCCCAGGCCTGAAAGCTGACGTAAAAGTCGCCAACGTCGGCGTAAGCTTGTGGAAAGTCCTTCGGATCATTCACTAGCATCTGCAGCGTATTTTTCGCGGCCTCGCTGTTGTGCCGACGGTTGTAGTGGGCCGCAAGCTGAACGATTGCGGACTTGCTCGACGGGTGTTTTTGAACTCTGGCCCGCAGCAACTGTTCTGCCTCGCCGTCACGATGGGAGGCCATATAGAGCCGGTACAGAACCACGTATGCAGGTTCATAGTCGCTGTGCTTTTCGAGTAGCTGTCGGGACAATTTTTCGGCTTCGTCCAGCCTATTGCTCTTCAACAGAACGTCAATCCATGGTCCAACTGCACTCGGCTCCATGGGCCGTATAGCGTTGGCTTGCTGGAACGCTTGTTCCGCCTCCGGTAACCTGCCGTCGATCAAAGCAATGTCTCCCGCGAAGCGGAATCCGTCAAATGACTTGGGGGTTCGTTTTAACAGATCATGTGAAATCTGAGTCACCTGATCGTAGAGCTTTCGTGGTTTCCCTGGACTTGCGACGTATCCGCCGAACGCCAAATCCCCCAGTTGGACGTTTATGTCATCTCGGTTGGGCAGCAGCATGGATGCGCGTGATAGAGCGCTATATGCCTCCGGCCCATTCTTTACTTTCAGGTCCGCGAGAGCCAAACGGTAGAAGGCTTCACCCGAATTTGGATCCTTTTGAATGGCCTTTTTGTACGTCAGCACTGCATCGTCGTATTTTCCCTTTGCATACAGCTCGTTTCCCCGCTCGATGTAGTACTGGGCGCCGTGACCGCAACCGCCCGTCACAAGCAGGGCTAAAAAACAAAAAGCAGCGCACAAGGCGCTGCACTTCTTAAACAATTGCAGAGACATGTAAGATTTCTCGAAAGTCGAAACTAGCAAACAGACTATTCCGGCGGCTCCCAGTTTTTGTGGGCCTTCAGTAATTTAGATGGATCGGGAAGGTCCGTTGCGTTTTCCATCTCGACGGTGGTTTCCCCCATCTGATTGCCGCGACACACAGTGATATGGACTGTAAACTTACCGGTAATCGCATTAGCAGCCCAGTTCGTTGCCGCGGCTTCGCCCTGGCCATTCGTTTTAAAGGAATGGGCCGATTGCTGGCCATCGAAAGCCGCTGTAGCTCCGGATAGAGGGAATCGGAAAACCACTTCTGCGCCTTCGATCGGCATGTCATTATGATCGAGAATCTCGACCACTAGCGGGGCCATGATATGACGCGTGACGTCATTTTTTTCATGGTTACCGGCAAGTGGCAAGACTTTCAGACTCCGCTCCATGGGCAGTGGAGATAGGACCTGCGCCTTCGCCGGTTCCTGTGCCCGTACATTAAATACGGACACGGCGATGAGAGCAGCCGCATAACTGGAGAAGCGAACGCGCCCTCCAGATCGGGATGTGTTTCGGTACATGGAATTCATCTCCTGAAGAAGCAATCTCAAGCGGGGCACTGCATTAACGGACGAGCGTGAAGATGATGTACGGCGCATTTTGTAATGCCATGCTGGTCAGCGTGCCGTAGACCGTGCGTTTCTTCGATCTAGGGATGTAGACCAGATCGTTCGGCAACAACGGAAAATCGTTATCCTTCCCTTCCAGCACACGTTGGAAGTTGACGTCAATTTCCGCGCGGCGCGTTGAATCGGCGATCGGGCGCAGCACATGGACCTTCGTGATCTTGGCGTCGGGCGTAAAGCCTCCGGCCAATGACAACGCCTGAATGATCGATATCGTATTACGCTCCTCCATCGCGACGCCGCCCGTTCTGCCCACCGATCCCATGAAGAAGATCTGCTCTTCTCGCTCAGCCGAAATGACGTCGTACGGTTTAAGCGGAAAATCCTGGGCAAAATTCGCATTGCTTATGAGATCGCTCATATTGACCTCAACGGTACTGGTTTTCTTGACCGGATCTTCAACGGCATTCGGAAGCGGAATGACACCCTGATCGGCCCGGCGCGTGATTTTAATTCTCCGGCTGGCGTCCGGCTGGAGTCCTCCCACGGCGGTCAGCATTTGAAGCAGCGTACGATTCGGCTCGAGCTGGTAGATGCCGGGCGCCTTGAACAGTCCTGTCAAATACACCGGCTGGTTTTCGACGTGAACGTGAGTAACCACGACCATCACCTGCGGGTCGCGGATGTATTCTTTCAATCGGTTTACAAGATCCGTTTCTAACCGCCGAACGGTAGATCCCGCAGCTTTTACGCTGCCAACGATCGGCAAATTCACGAATCCGTCATCATCGACCCGGAAAGCTTTTTCGTTCAGTTCTTCCGATTCCGCTACACGAATGACGAGCTGATCACTTTTTTGAAGAACATACGTGGACGCGAGCGCATCCTCTGCGGCTGACACGCTGCCGGGAGTCGCGGGGGTAATACTTGCCTGCTGCGCGGCGGCAGTAGATGGAGATGGGGCGGCAACGGGTGTCTGCCCCACAAGAGAATGCCCGACCGCCGTCAGGACGAAAGCGCATAGCGGCGCATTCTTGAACGAGAACTGCATTTTATTATCCTTTTTCCAACCTGAGGCATTGAAACCAAACGCCTGGACGAGGCGACTTATATTCTTCATATCGGCCGTATCCACGCGCGATCCACCTGTGTTGCCACCGAGCGCTGGAGCAGCGTGATGGAAACGATGAGACGATATCTTCCTTTGATTTCCTGCAAAATCCCCTCTACCCCCTTTAATGGGCCTCGGTCGATCAAGACTTTCTGACCAACAGTTATGAAGGGCCATGGCCGTACGATGCAACCCGATTCAGCCATTGCGCGAATCTGTTCGATTTCCTGTTCAGGAATCGGACAGGGTTGATTGGCGAAGCCGAGAATATCGACGACTCCGGGAACGGTAACGACGGGTAAACGGCGGTCCGGATCAAGCCGGCAAAAGACATATCCCGGAAATAACGGAAATTGCCCCAGCTTCTTCCGGTCTGACCACTGGCGTTGTTGCTCGTAAACCGGGCAAAATTGCTCAAGCCCCCGGGCTTGAAGATGTCTTGCGGCAACACTTTCAAACCTTGATCGCACACGGACGGCGAACCATGCTAGCGGTTCGCTGTGCGGGCGTGCATCGTCCGATATCAGCGCTAGTCCGTTCACTCAATGAATGAGTAGGAGATAGGGCCTCTCGTTCTCTCCGATACAGGTGACGAGGTAGTGCTAGCATAGTCGATCTTCTAAGAATGTTCTGAGGCGGTACGCTGAACGAGAATAACTAGCTTGGCGTTTTTCGCTGTTCTCCGCGGCGCGGACGATCATTTTCTGTCGTCTGTGCCCAGTTTTTTGGACAGCACATTAGCCGCTTGTGATAGAGTAATAGCCCTGCGCTCAATGGCGAGCAGGCCGTTCCGCGCTGAGCAACAAGTTACTGGTAAGGAATCTGACATTAGCAACGCGTGGAGTGTGTGGATGACTGGAGTGAGTTGCAAGGCAGGGACTGGATTGCGGTTGCTGGCTTGTCGTGGCATCTTCTTATTCTTATGTGCTCTCATTCCCCCAGGCACATTTGCTGAGTCCGTCGCAGGTCCGATACGTCAACCCGTTAGATTGCCTATAGAAGTGATGGGCTCGGCTGTTACGACGGTTTCGGCCACTTTTACTGTCCCAACCGGAGTGAATCTAAGCGGCTCGCTTCAGCTGTGGTTGCAAATTCATGGCTTGCGCCAGGAAAATCAGGCCAGCGTGCAAGTAAATGGCGGTGCCTGGACAGATATCAAGGGTGCGAATGTAACGTTACAGGGGTTGGCTGGCCCGTTGGGTGGAATCGGAGGCGCATTCTCAACGCTCAAAATGACATTGCCTCTGAAGAACGGCAGTATCAAAAGCGGAGGGAATACGGTTACCTTCCGTTTTAACGGAACGGACGGCCTTTCAACCGGCTATCGTGTTCTGAATTTCAATGTTCTCGACGCGAATGGAGCGCAACTGGTACCGGCGAGCGAATTTTCCGAGGACGATCCGAGTACCTGGCTCGCACCGCTCTCCCCTGCAGCCGATATTCAGGCGGGTCAGGCGCTGTGGAAGACGGCGGCGTTAACGAACCCGGTCTCGGGGAGCATCAAGGCGCATTGCGGCGATTGTCACACCCAAGACGGGCGCGATCTCAAGTACTTCAATTACAGCAATCATTCGATTGAAGTCCGCTCAGCATTTCACGGTTTGAGCGCGCTACAGGGGCAGCAGATCGCCAGTTACATCCGGTCACTCGATGCTCCCGCGCCGGCCCAAGCCCGCCCCTGGAATCCGCCATATCAGCCTGGCCCGGGATTGGATTCAAAACCGGTGACGGAATGGGCGGCTGGTGCGGGATTAAATGCGGTGTTAGATAGCAATGAAGCGATGGTGCAGTATTTGTTGCCGAATGGCAGCGACGCAAACTGGGCTCCCAACGCTTACCTGAATGTTCGTGAGTTACCTATTTATCTGCAACTGGCGGATTGGAACCACTGGCTTCCGACGATTCATCCCGTGGACTTTGCCGGCGACACGTTTACCAACAGCGGGATAAACCAGCTTTATCTGCAAGCGCGCACCGAGCTAAAACCGAACGATCCTGTGGCGTATTTGAATACTTATAACAACGACCTGGTGTTTTGGGGAGATCGGGATATGATGCTGGTCAATGCGTTAACGGCACCGGGCGGAGATCCCAGATGGCAAGATCCGGCCTATACAAACGGGATCTATTCTATTCGCTTATGGGAAGCCGTAAAGAACTGGGAGCTCAACCAGGAGTTTGGCCTTGAGAGTATGGCACAAACCATCTATGGACCACAGGCCGCCACTCGGGCCTGGTCCGGCAGTGTTTTCTTTACATTCAACGCTATCCCACAAAACGCGATTGGTGTCGCTAATGGCACCTCGGTAAGTATGACCTACACTCATTACCATTGGTATCACTTACAACTTATTCTCGATGACGGCAACAGGGCGCCTAACCATAACCCTGTAGACTGGGGCTATGGCATAGCCTTTGCCTATAATGACCTGACCCACAATGGTGCAATACCTCTGCCATCAGATGGTGATCTACTCACGGTCTGGATGATAAAGGCAATGCAGTCGGAGAGCTGGACACCATGGTGGGTAGACCCCAGCTTCTTAGTACCGCACCCAGCGCGCAGTAATTCGTGGACGGATCTGTCAGCCTCTCAGAGAATCGCTATCATGCAAGCCTATCTGAGCACGTGGTTTGCAGCCGCGAACGCCTTTACGGCGCAACAGTTTTACACTGGCGCTTCGACAAGCGTTGACGTGACACTAAATCCATTGCAATCGTTCACGACAAGGCTTGCTGTAGAACTTCCGCTTTTTAAAGCGCAGGGCGTCGATCCCCTATTGCTAAATGAGGTAGTCGCCTGGGCTGAGGGTTTGTGGCCAAGCTACGACTGGAATGGAGCATTGAACGGCTCGTGCACGCCAACTGCATGCACCGTGCCGGGTGGAACGGTGCAGTTTTAAGAAACAGCGGATGTCGTCTCAACGACAGCGTCGCGAGTCCGTCGCGAGTTCATGCTAGCGAGTATGCGGTGCTGATCGCGTACTACTGCGGAGCCTTGTATAATACGACTGCGCATCTTAGCGAGAGGCTTTTCTATCAAGTAAAAGCTCACCGCGGCAAACAAGATTGTCACTCCTACGTTTAGAGGAAAGATGCCAACCCATGGTATCCGGGATTTCCAGCAAAAAATCTGCTGCCATAAATAAATGCTGTAGGACATTTGTCCGAACCATACGACGGGGCGGTAATTTAACATTCGCCCCCACGCGTCACCGCGCGGCCTACTCGTTCCATTAATAAATAGGGCAACCCCGATTAATGCCACTAATCGCTTTAGAGGATCATTGTGTATCAGACATAACGCACCCATAATAATTAGCACCGCCATCACTCCGGAGCGCATTAACTTATGGGCAAGCAGACGTGAGCCGACAGTATCGTATTGTGCAAGCGCGAGGGCACAGCCGATTAATAATGCATCGCATTCGAGGTCAAAGCGCGCAAATTGTACAGGGTGCGATTCTGCAGATAAGGACAAGACAGTTTGCCGCCATAACGGAGCAAGCAGCAATAAAACGCTGAGTGCCAACAAGCGTCGCCTAACGTTGCGAAGCGTCACAAATACAAGCGGCCATAATAGGTAGAACTGTTCCTCTATCGCCAGTGACCAAAAGTGTGCGTCGTGCTCCCCTCCGCCGTAAATATTTCTAACAAACAGTGCACAATGGATTACATCTCAGAATGATATGTCTGTCAACCCGATAATCGATAGGAAGAGCCCTACTGCGAGGAAGACAAACGCAGGTGGAAGTATCCGAATCGCTCGCTTCAGGTAAAAACTTGGTACGCTAATTTGTCCCCATCTGTTTTCATCAACACACAGCAGATGTGTGATCAAGAATCCGGAGAGGACAAAGAAGATTTGAACACCAAACTGCGCACGCGCCGCGAGCGGAGTTAGGTTAAACGCAAGATGGGCAAACAGCACCATAATGATCGATACTGCACGAATTCCATCAAGGCCGGGTATCCGCGCTTGGGAGCCTAACCTCTGTCGCTCGTTTTTTTCGAGATTATCGGTCGCGGAGAAATTAATCGCTGATTCAATTGTGGGTTGCATGCTGTAGTCGTTTATGTGATCAGTGCTTGCTAATCCCACTTAGTATCGCGGCTAACATCGTTATTGGAAGACCCCTAAGAGCAAAGTGACCGAATCCCATGAGGCCGAGGACGCTACCTGTGACCGTGCGCTTATACATCCACGCCACGCCCTCACCAAGTTGGTCTTTGTGCATTCGGGCTTCGTGAAGGTAGGGGGACGTTTCCTGCAATAGCCTGCGATGCCAGGAGAAAAAGTTTTGTTGGGACCAATATGGATCCCCGCCCAACCACAGCCACGGTTTTCCCGCTGTAGCGTGCAAAAAGGTCGGTTTGGCTTTGAATAGACCGCGCAACCGTTCGAGAGAGGAATAACCCAATCCGCCGCCTGCATGGATCACATCCACGCCTGTTCGTAGGATTTTCAGCGGAATCCCGGCAAACTCGTCTGCTCCGAGCAACGCACACAAGATGTCCTGATCTCCCATTAAATGGAGTGGCCGCTCGGCCAACGGCTGTGTTTGTGCCTTTAGGTAAATTGCGTCACCGAGACACTCAAGCCAGCGTTCGAGGAAAGGGATATGGCGTTTTGTAAACCGCAGGACGCAAGAATTCAATGTGAATGGTATCTCGCGTCCGATTCTCAGATTCCATCCCGTAGTCCTATGACTTGTGCCTTGATGAGGGAGGCTGGCAGGTTCTTGAGCCACGGCTACTACGTTTTCAGGTAGTCCGGTAAACTCACTCCGGAAATCTCTGGTTACGATAATGTCGGAATCAAGCCAGACAACATCGCTGTGGCCAGCGGCAAGCAATGGTAGAAGTGCATGTGGTTTGCAGTTCCATGAAGTAGCGTTACCGGGTCTGGAAGGAATGAGAGTGACCTGAGGAAACTGCGCAACCCACGACGAGAATCGGCCCGTGATTTCTGGCCTGTAGACGTAAACAGGAGTGCCCGGGCAGTGCTTGGACAGGCTGAGAATTGCTAGGCGAAGCCCTGTCTCGCAATCGGCTCGGTCTTCAGAGAGGCAAAATGCTAGTCCAAGTGATGACATTTTTGTAATTTCCCGATTGTCTGCTGGATCACAGCACGTTATTTCACGTGCCGCGCCCAGATGAAGTCCCAATGAGCTGCTGCCCAAACGTTTGGCGGCAGCGTGTCATAAAGCGGGGTCCCATTGGTTTTGACAAGATCCGGTGGGCACGGAGCAGGCGGAATATGGAGCAAATGCCGGAGGAGAATCCAGTTCCCTGCAATTTGACTGTATCGGGGATTGAAACGGATATCTTCTAAATCGACGCTGTTTGTAGGAGGCGCGAATAAGTTCTGCCGATGTGAGTTGCTCGCCCTCATCAACAGGAGGTAATCGAGGCCTCCTACCGTTACAGCTAAAAGCTGAACCGCAACCCCAATTCCCGCTATCGCAATCACAAGCGACCGCCGGTCGAGAACCTCAATTAAAGGAATGCACATGAACACGATCCCCGGAACTAGAAAGCGAACTCCCCAAGCATCGTCAGACGACCAATCCCACCATTTCGAATAAAGCAGTAGCTCAGAGACAAAGACAGCGAGAAAAAAGAACGCGTCTAGCCGTGTGGCGATACGTCGTCGAAACCGGGTCCAGCCGAGAAAACCGAGAATCAGCGGCGGCGAGAAGAGAAAGATGCTCTTACCTCCGGAAAAAAGAATGCCATATAAGCCGAGAAGCAAAGGCGTGCTGAATCGCTCCTGGGCATAGCCGTGATCGAACACTGAATGATAGCGCGCGTAGTTAGCCGCCATCACGACCAGCACAGACGGCACCACCGGCAGGCCAAGTTTGAGAGCCGTGCGAACACCAGGCCGTTGCACCAGATACCAAGCCGCGAGCAGCCCTAAAAGGATCAGCGAGTCCGTACGAATCGTCAGAGTGAATGCCGCAACTAGCATGCCAGCCACGGTAAATCCCGAGCGCATTAACAGAAAGCCTGCAAACAGGATCGTAGTTACAAAAACTTCAGAAAAATCCAGTTTGGTGTACGGCCACCAGGTAGTTGCGAGACCTATGATGCCAACCGTCAACCAAGCGCGACGTCCTGAATACATTTGGCATAGGTAATAAGCCAACAACGCCAGCAGTAGCGCGCCGTTCGCAACAAATACCACCGTATAGAGCGCGGCTTCGCACCGAATACCGGTGTGCTTCTGTATAAATGCGGCTGCGGCCAAAGGCGCCATCGCGATGAGCGAATGGCCAATCCCGTATTTCGAGCACACGCCATTGGCACCCGGCTGCATGCGTTCCGGGCTGCCATATAGCATGACTCTTGCCCAGGCTATTTTGTAGCTGCCGTCCCCCGTGGTGTAGTGGCCGCCCCAGGTGAGCAGATATATCGCGCAAAATACGACAAACACCTTGAGCGGAAAGCGCATTGCCTGGTAGCTCGGTTGGACGGCAGTGGGCGTCCGATAACTTGCGAGCGGCACGCACGGAGCTGCCGCGGTCAATATACTGACCATAAAGATGCTTTACGCACTCTCCGCGACTAATAAAGGCAACACCGCGGTCTGGTCTGGTCCATCTTCTCGCGTTGACCATGGTGTAAAACGATATTTAAGGTGTAAGGCTCTCTTCTCCAGGAGTTCCCAGGATCCCCAAGCAAGCACTAACGTCAAAAGGGTCTCGCTTACCGGTATCACTCCCATGCGAAAGATTGGTAGGCCCGATTCTGGAAGACGCGTCCAAAAATGTCTACTAAGAAAAACGTGTACCGCCTCGTGCATCAGGTACATGGCATAACTATATTTTCCACAGATTTGTAGCCAATGGCACCTTCCGATATGACGCGCCCAATTCTCGCCCCGGTTCGCATCCACTGCGAGAGTGAGTACTGTTGCCCAAAAGAGAGCTACAATCGTGTATCCGATCGTCGCCATAGGCTTGTCATACGATGAAAATTGGAACCTTTGGAGATACCATATGATGCCAAGGCCCGCCACAAGAGCGCCCAGTACGAATCGAACATTGCTGCACCACAGCGTCCATGCTTTTGGGTTCCTAAACAATAATGCTAAAAGTGCGCCGACGGCCAGGGCGTCTGACCGACAAATGGCATTGAAGTAGAAAAAGCTATATTTGCTTCCTGTTAGCACGGCAGCCGAACGAATCGCAAGGCATGCGAAAATTACGCCGGTCATAACTTCGACAAGTGACCTTCTGCTCAGCTTTCGAACTATTAGCGGCCAAATAAGATAGAAGTGCTCTTCAACCGACAGGTACCATGTTATTCCGGTGACGGACCACTCGTAATTCCGCACTAAGCAATCAACGCACATTGAATAGATTGCAGCAATCTGTACGGGATGGATCGTCGCCCCGAATATCTTCGGACACGCTCCGAGTAGGAGTACTAATGTTGTCATGACGACAAGATATAAGGGCTGGATTCGCAACAAACGACGCATATAGAAAGAGCGGAAATATTGTGGCGCGTTCTTAGTATCCAGCAAAATGCCTGTGATCAGGAATCCACTGAGTACAAAAAAGGGTCCACTCCGGTCCAACCAGCTCCGAATACTCGGAACGGAATCTTTTCCCAGCCATGCGTGATGTCGCACTTCGCAAAGTGGTAGATCATGACAAGCAGAATGGCGACGCCTCGCCACCCGTCCAGAACTGTAATACGCTTTGTTTCGACGCTACGATGCATAAATCAAACCAAGACCTCTGTAAGCGGCACAGTGAGGACAGTGCGCTCATGGAGCGAAACGAACGGCACACCCGAGGCGAGTTGTGCATTCACAATCGGCAGCCCGCAGGCCGCCGCTTCCGCCCCGTGCGATGCTAGACGCCTCGCTGCCTGCAATTGAGGGGAAACGCGAAAACATCCGGGCCGGATTGCGGTTAGCGGCTGGGGCCGCAGGCATACTCATTTGCACTTGCATATGCTCACGTGTGTACATCGAAGCAGGTCTTTCTGCTATTCGGTACCCGGCTGCATATGTTCCGGGCTGCCGAATAGCACGACTTTTGCCCGGGCTATTTTGTAGCTGGCCTCCCCCGTGGTGCTAACGAATCGCGGCACTTTCCGCTGCTAAAGGCGGGCACCCGCGCTGGTTCAAGATGGGAGACGGTTTGAAGATTTGCTCTACTTGCCGAGATATCTTCTTTCGCAAGCACAAGAAAGGACGTTCAATCGTCCAATAGGAAACCTCGGCTGCTGCAATAACACACAGTACCGTCAATGGAAATGGAATACTGCTTCCATGAAACAGGAATAGCTGCTGCCACAGATAAAGGCTATACGACAGCACTCCGAAGTGCGTGATCCATTTAGCGTTTAGCACTCGACCGACGGCGCTAATCGGGTGATGGATTATCCATAGCAGAACCAGTGCTATAAAGAGATTTTGAACTGTATAGCCGACCGTCAGTAAGTACGCGCCACGCCAGAGTTTTTGCAGAAGTGGGTCCACCATGAACACAAAGATCGCTCCGACAAGCGGTATGCGCCAAGCAAACAGTGGTCGCAAAACTTCCTTAAATCGAGCAACCTTGTTTAACAAGCCCGCCAACGTCCCAATCATTAAGGCGTCAGCTCTCGTATGGCCCATGATCGGAATGTGAGGCCGCATCGAAGGGACGAGGCCGTATGTCAGTATCCTAATCAACGGCTCGGCAATTACAATCACTACTGCCAGCCAGACGGCTCGTCGCGGCTTTAGTACGAGCAGCAGAACAGGCCAGACCAGATAAAACTGCTCCTCCACGGCGAGCGACCATGTGTGTCCCAGAAACCAGGTCGCGCCATGTGGATAATAGTTCCAAACGAAAAGCGATGCACTTATCACCTCTCCTCTGGTCAAAGGAATTGCATGCATTGCCCCAAGTATGGCTACGCATCCAACCATCGCATAGAATGCTGGCCAGATGCGGAATGCACGTCGAATATAGAAGTCTATTACGCTTATTTCGCCAGACGTCTCCAACTCCGTCAGCAATAAAGTCGTTATGAGGAACCCGCTAATGATAAAAAATATAGTTACTCCTAACGATCCGTTGCCTATGAATAGGACAGTTATTGCCAGCCAATTAGGAAGGCTATGGAAAGTGCCGGATGCGTGCGCTATTAGGACCAGTGCAATCGACAGTGCTCTCAGGCCATCCAGCCCAGGTATTCGTTTATACATTCTAAGCTCACTCTAGTCGTTCACGAAAGTAAATGGGCGTGCCGTTTCCTGCCGCAGCAAGCACAAATTCTGGTCAGGGATGCCAGCTTTGCGAGCGCGTTTTGCATATTGATTATCTATGGAAGATCCGAGGGATTAGACCGGCACCGCGGCCGGCCGGAGTCTTTGAACTGCACGAGTCATCCTCCGGTGTAGGCGATGCGGCCAATCCGAACGCATACACGGCTGTTCGATAAGCCGGTAATAAACAATGCTTGCTGCCGCAACCGCAGGCGCCATGAGCAAAAATTGCAGGATCAGGCAAACATCAAACGGCAGGTGCTGGCCCAACCGCTCGCTCAAAAAACCAAGCGTGGCGATTGCATAGTTATGCAACAGATAAATCGTGTAACACATGCCGCCAATTGAAGCAGTCCAGACGCTTCCCAGAGCTGCACTCGATTTTTTCCCATAAAGGCCTGCGCAGTACAGCAGAAGGATAATCCCAGGCAGTAATAGTCCTATCGCGTCGGGGTTGGACGCCAGAACGATAACCAAAAACGGCCACCCCAACGCGGTTACAATGTCCCAACGCCAAGTACGCCGGGACTCTGGCGGTGCGAGCACGAGAATATCGGTGAGCAGAAAGCCAGTAAGAAAGAACTGGATATTTCCCGCAAGGCTAAGCCGGACAAGTGGATTCAGGACATGTGCATTAGCCCACATTGTTGCGACCGCGACAGCGATCGCCAGCACGCCGCGGCGAATCCACACAGAACGAATGCAGAACACCTGGCTCAGAAGCGGCGCCAGTAAATAGAACTGCACTTCAACTTCTAGCGACCATGCGACGAAATTGATCGCGCTCGGCTCCTGATATATCAGATTGTGAACGTAGAACAAGCTCGCCACAAAGTGCGGAACAAGACTGGCGACCTGCCCTCTAGAACTCAGTACTTTGAGACCAAAGAAAAGCAACAAAGCGATGATGTATGGAGGCTCAAGCCGTGTTAAACGACGCAGGAAATAGCGCCGCAGAGAAATCGGAGCGAATCGTTGTAAGTGCGATTTGGCGAACGGCAACCCTAGGATGAAGCCGCTAATAACGAAAAAGAGCGGTACACCGATATTGAGTTGCTGCGACAGCCGGAACACGAACGTGTTTGGATGGGCGGTTGCCGATGGTGTATGGCGCAACACATCACCGGCCAAGTGATATAGGAACACAGACAGAATTGCTATAAACCGGAGGCCATCAATCTCGGGGAGGTACATGCCCGATGACGTGTGCCGGCGTAGTGAGCGTAAGTATCGCACCGGATGCCATCTGGACGACGATTGGGCGGCTACATCCCGGTCTACTAAGACTAAATGCCTCATTCCTTGCCTGTTCATCTTCGGATTGACACTGCTCTCGTTGGCGCAACACGCCAGGATGGATGATGCGACTATGTTTTGAGGAAACTTGCCCCAACCAGTCGTATACCGTACCGGGTCTTTCTAACAACTGTGGGTCACGGGAGGTCTTAGCAGAGCGATGACACAGTCTTTCAGTAACGCTTTGCGACCTAGCCCTTTTCCATGGGGCCGATAGGCATTGAGGCCGATGAGGCTGCGTAAACATCGAACCCGCTGCGTCGCTTTCGCCTCTCCGTACAGTTGTGCGCGCTTACGGTAAATCTGTTCGATGCGTCCATAGTACTGGGCAGCACGAGCCAAATGGCTTCGGCACGAGGTTTCTGTATCCGTGAACATTTGCAGAGACATTTCTGACCGTGATGCCGCCACTCGTGCGAGGTGGTCATAGCCCTTATCGGTTGCACCTGTGAGGAGGGCAATACGATAGCCGAGCCGGGATGTCTTTCTTGGGTCACCTGTTGTCGTCCCAGCATGCCGTCGATATAAGAGTTGGTAATTTGACAGAAGCGCGGTCTTGCCCTGAATAGACGCCAGGAAATAGATCCATTCATCGAACGGCGCCGGCCCCTCGCCCCATTTTGATAAGGTCCGAGGTAGTTCCAGCCAAGGCTTAACGCAGGAGGCCCTAAAGGCTATTGCCATTCCTGTTGTATTGAACCAGAGTTCCTGATCATCGTGGCAAAAGACTCCCGGCCTACTCTTGCAAACTACAACACCCGAGGGCGTGAGGTGTTCATCCGTACACATCGAAGGATGTGCGGTCAAAGTCACATCGGCATCTTTGCTCATTTCGGTATATGCCGCCTGAAGCTTCGATCTCAACCAGACATCATCCTGATCTGAAAGCGCAATGATGTCACCGGAACACTTCTGCACACATGCCAAGAAGTTCTCGTTGTAGTTCATACGAGACGCGTTTCTGTAAACAAAAACCGGAAACGGTGCTGTTCGCTTGAACTCGTTGAGTATTGCTATGGTCCCATCCGTAGAGCAGTCGTCGGAAACGATTAGCTCGTCTGGAAGCTTTGTCTGGTGCAGATACGACTGTAGCTGTTCTGATAAGTACCGTTCTCCGTTATAAGTACACAGCGCAATTGATAGTTTCATTTAGAATAGTGGCACTACTGGTTGTAATCTTGTGTCCTTAATTCATCCGCCTTTTTGCCATCCCTCGCAACAGACGCTCCTCGCCCAGCACTTCCTCATACAACTCAAGCGTCCGCCGCGCCATCTGCTCATCGCTAAATTCGTCGAACGCCCTGAGCCGGGCCGCCTTGCCAAATGACCGCCGTAGCCCTTCGTTGTCGAGTAGCGCATTAATCGCCTTGGCAAGCGCAACCGGATCCCGGGGCGGTACCGTAAAACCAGTGCGCTCATGCAGCGAAACAAACGGCACACCCGAGGCAAGCTGCGAATTCACAACCGGCAGCCCGCAGGCCATCGCCTCCACCTGTGCGATGCCAAACGCCTCGCTGCGTGCGACCGACGGGAAAGCGAATACATCCGCGGCGTGGTAGAACGGTGCAAGGTTCTGCGGCACATTGCCGGCCAGCGTGACACGATCCGCAACACCGATCTCTGCCGCTAACGTCTGTAACTGCTTCCGGAGGGGGCCGTCGCCGATAATCAACAGCTTGCCCGGAACATCTTTCATCGCTCGGATGAGATATTCGAAGCCCTTGTAATAAACCAGACGGCCCACCGCTAACACCAGCCGTTCGCCGTATTGCGCGCGAATCAGCCTGACAGCATCGGAATTACAGCGGAGAAAAGGCTCCAGCGCAATGCCAAGAGGTATCGGTCTGCAACGTTCGGCATGCTGGAGCAGGACAGGCGAGTGCCGGTGGTAATCAGGCGAAGTCGTGATGATGGCGGACGTTTGACGAAGAGCCTTATGCAGAATGGGTTCGAAGATCGCCCCCAAAACCTTCTGCCGGATAACATCACTATGGTACGTAACGATCAGCTTCGCTTTCGGCGGTCTGCTGCTCAGGTAAGCGAGGACGGCGGCCGGATTCGGCAAGTGCACGTGAATAATGTCGGCCTTGGTCCGTCGAATCTGCGCTCCCAATTCCGGACAAAATGACGTAGACGCAACGGTGAGCCTCTGCCCCAGACGGCAAACAGCAACTCCATCCACGAATTCTTCAGAGCTGGAATGGCCGTCACTCGCGACAACCACACGAACATTAACGGACTTACGCAGATGCGCACAAAGAGTTTGTAAGTGCGTTTCCATGCCGCCCATGTGCGGCGGGTAGAACTTTCCAATGTGCAGAATGGTCGGGACGGATGCGCTCGAGTAGCTTGGATACGCTGTCTGCTGTCGATCACTGATTAACTCAGCGTTAGAAATCATAGTTTGGCGGAAAATAGTTTGGCGGAACCGTGCTGAGACGGTCGTCTAGAAAGAGGCGTGTTAACGACTCAGTAGGACTGAAGTGGAAGAAGAACTCGAGACCAAATGCTCACTCCGCAGCGAGGTCGCCGCACGCGCCCTCAAGAACCTCGCGCAGGCGTGCCGCGAGCACGTCGTAGTCAAAGTGCATGCAAGCGATTCCTAAAGCTTTATCGCGGTACTCCAGAAGATTGCCACGGCGCAACAGCGCTTCAATGTGCGCCGCCAAGCGCCCCGGGTATTCAGGATCGTAGGCGCCCGTATATTCCACAAGCATTTCCGGTGGCAGAACCCGGGCCGCTTCGCCCACTCTGGTGGCCAGGACAAATCGTCCCGATGCCAGATACAGAGGCAGTTTGCCGGTCGTTCGAACCTGCCCGGCAGTATCGTTGGTCTGCGTAGAGATGCAAATATCTATAAGGTTGAGATAGCCGGGCAAGTCCTCGTAGGGAACGCGACCCAGGAACAGTATCCGGTTGTCCAGACCGGCTGCGGAGCACCGGGCCTTCAGCTCTCCCATTCCTGAGCCGTCACCAATGATGACCCCCTTCACCGGCAAGTGCCGGAGGGCCTGGATGACTTCAATGAGCTCACATCCGTAGCACATTTGCCAACGACGATTCCAGATCAATGAGCCCAGAACGCCAATCGTCGTGCAGTCCGCCAGTCCAAGTCGCGCGCGGAGCTCCGTCTTGTCCGAGGGTCGAAATTGCGCCATATCGACCCCGTCTGGAATGACGGTACTCTGAATGCTTTTTGCGTTGAGAAGCTCCTGATGAGGATGGCTCCGGACAACGACGCGATCGCTTCTCGAGAGGGCGACCCATTCCAGCGCTTTTGTCAGCGCCAGGCCCACTGTTCCGCGCTCTCCACCGTTCCGGCTCAACTCATAGATGGCATCGCCGGTATCCACAATCATGCGGCAGCAAGACAACGTTCGATACAAGGCCGCCGCCAGCACGCCTGAAAAGGCCATGTCGAAGACGTAGCAGATACTCGGGCGTTTGCGTAGAAGTTCCGCGAAGAAGTGTGCCGTGGACGCAACCTTCTCGGCCGTGCGGTACTCGATCTCAATCCGAAAGTCCGGCCTCAGGCGCTGTGCCAGAGACTCCGCCCGGATGGCCATCGCGCTACCCTGGCTGCCATTCACCAGGAACAGAACCAGAGGACGCTGCATCAGGCAGCCTCCCGCCTGGCGAGAACCTGTTCATACACTTCCATGGTCTTTTGCGCCACGCTGTCCCATGACATCCGCTCGGTCGTCTTTCGCGCCTCCGAGCCGAGCGCGTGGCGAAGAGGCGAATCTCCGGCAAGTAATTTCATGTGACGCGCCAGTTCGTCAACATCAGTTACGTTCTCGAGGACAAGGCCGTTTTTGCCGTGCTCGATGAGCTCAGCCGCGCCCGCCTCGCGGCTCACAATCACCGGCAAGCCGCTGGCCATAGCTTCTGACACGACCATCCCGAACGCGTCATACGGCGTGGGCAGCACGAACGCATCAGCGGCGGCATACATCTGCTCGATCCGCTCCGCCGGCCCTGCGAAGGTAATGCGGTCCGCTACGCCCAGCTTGGCCGCAAGTTTCCGGAAGGAATGCGGTTCTGATCGGGATACAAAGATCAGATGTCCCTTGGCTGTTTTGCTCAGTGCTTCAATACAGCGCGGACCTCCCTTGCGCATATCGCCAACAAATAGGAACACCAACTCACCATCGCCTAAAGGAAACCTTGCGCGCACTGCATCGCGCCACACGCTGCGGTTGGACGGATGAAAAACTGTCGTATCCACTCCATGGTGAATGACGCGCATCGCGGCCGAGCATCCGTACAGGTCTCTAATGTCTTCTGCCACGCGATTGGAAATCGCAATCACGGTATTGGAGCTGCCGCGCCGGTACACGGATAATTCCAGAACGCCGGCAATGGAATTGAATATTCGCTCGCGACGGGTAACCCCGCCCTCGAGCTTCGTTAGAGCTCGATGCCACGCGCGATTACAGATATGTCCCGTGAACACATTGCCTCGAAATCCGCAGAACCCCTGTGAATGGACGATGTCGAACTCCCGTCCGACTCGGAAAGTCGCCGGTAGAGCGAAACTCAGGACGGTCGTGAGCGCATTCGTTCGCAGGGCCGGCAATCTATGGAAATGAATGCCGCTCGCCTTATCCGGCTCAATCCGGTTGGCGAAGACGTGCACTTCATGCTCGCGGCAGAAACGCGTCGCCAGTTCTGCGACATACCGGCTATGCCCTCCGGCACGATGATAGTCGTGCACGAGGTAAGCAATTTTCATTGTGGGTTCTACAATCGCTATGCTTGTGCGTTTAAGACGGCTCGATAAACGTCAGCGGTTTTTCTGGCGTTCTCAGTCCATGAGAAACTCGCCGCATGATCGATACCGTTCAAGCGCCGCCGCTCCCAAACTAGCGGTTCTGTTTGCCTTGCCTCTAGCAAGCTCAGCACTGTTTTCGTCCACGAAGCAATGTCTCCCACCGGGCAATACGACGCTGCGGATCCGCATACTTCCTTCAGAACCGACAATGAACTGGCCACAACCGGGCAGCCACACGCCAGGGCCTCTACTAAGGGCAGTCCGAAACCCTCGGCCTCCGCCGTGTGCAGGAGCAGCGCCGCCTGCCGGTACACCGCAGCCAGCACGTCCCGTTCTAAGAATGGGAGGACATGAATCTTCTCCACGATGCTCAGTTCACGAGCCAAGCGCGCCTGTTCGGGCGTAAACCCACCACCCACGCGAACCAGACGCACTTCCGGCGCCTTTGCCTGAACGCTTGCAAAGATGCGAAGCAGCAGATCCAGCCGCTTGCGAGGATGCGTACTGCTGACGCTCAGCAGCTGCACCGTATTTTGACCGGCTCCCAGCAACTCGCGCGCATACTCATCGACTCCGGTCTGCGGTACCGGCGAACAAGAGGGGTGCACTCCGTTCGGGATGACGGTAATTCTTTCCGGCGAAACAAGCCTGAACCGCAATAGTTCTTTTTCCGTTGCGGAGCTTACCGCAATCACGCGGGCAGCCTTGGTAAAACCAGATAGAATCTTTTGAACCATGTGCCGGAACCAGAGCGGCCGCGGTTCTACATCCGGCTCGAGTACGCACCGGAACGTATCCAGATCATGGCAGGTGACGACGGTTCTCTCTGCGGGTAACTCGTGAATCACTTGCGAATAGCTGTGGTCGACGATGTGGAAAAGATCGAATTCCTCCCGCATCCGTCGTAAGCGCCGCGGGTAATCGTAAAACCGGTTCAGTAAGCGATCACCATTGACAGCAAAGGGATGGTTCGCAAAACGCGTGAATCGCGCTTGGAACGGAGGCCGGATTCGTTCGGCAAACGCGCCATCACTTCTCCGGCGCAGATTTTCGACAAGCATGTCTGAAACCAGGTCCATGCTTGGCCACTTCTCTTCCACGAAGTCCGAAACCACGGCAACTCGCGCCACCCCACCGGAACTGGTTACACTTGTCGGATGGATGAATTCGGACGAAAGCTCGGCTAATTGTGTACTGGGCATAGCCGTGCACTCCGGCAGAAGATATTTTCGAGCTGTCGCACGTGCTCGTTAAGGGTCGGCTGCGAAATCATTTGCGCCGCATTTTCACAGAGCGCACGATAGTGCTCCGGGTCCGACAGCGCTCGGTCGATTGCAGCAGCCAGGCCGTCTACAGTGGGCGGATTTCCTGGCGCCAGTTCGCCTGTGACCCCGGGCCGCAACCAGTCACCGATGCCACCAACGTCGTAGCCCACGGCCGGGACACCAAACCGTGCCGCCTCACTTCCAACAAGGCCAAAGGGTTCGGGCCATAAGCTCGGGACAGCGAGTAAATCAGAATTCAGAAGCAGCTGCTCTTTTTTATCAGCCGCAACCCACCCCGTAAAGTTAGCCCTTACAGAAAGTCTGCGGGCCAGCATTTCCAGCGCGGCTCGTTGCGGACCATCGCCCGCGATCGTCAACTCCAGCGATCGGCCCAGTGTCGCCGAAGCCAGAGCAACCGCTCGAATCAGGTAATCCGCGCCTTTTAAGTCGCTCAATCGCCCGAGAAACAACAGTTTGTTTCTTGTGCTCTCGCGCAACGGCCGCTTTCTGGTTGATAACCCGCCCTCAACAGGGAGCGGAGCATATTCAAGCCGGCCCACCTCGATACCGTGGTGCTGGTACTCAGCCAGCATGCTTTGACTCGCAACTAGAATTGCTTCGAATTCAGTAAGCCGCGCATGCAGCCGCGATTGACGCCGAAACAATTGCAGCATAGTTGCGGGGTTCAGGCCACCGCATCGCCGGGGGTAATAGAGCCCGAGGCACGCCGGACCAAAAACGCGGTTACAAGGGCGGATGGAGGGAAAGCTGTGGCATTTTCTGCCGCTCACACAGGTCCCGTAGTAGTTGTGCGCGTAGAGAATCGTCGGATATCTGCTCAGCAACGCCGATTCCAGCGCATCTGACTCAATGCCCTGCGAATAGACCAGGTCTGGTCCCCATTTCTCTACAGCGTGCAGGACGCTTTCTAATCCACGATCCGGAAGACACCACGCCGGCAAATGTTGTTCAGGAGCGTCGATTGTCTCCTGAGCGGCGCACGAAGGCTTCTCGTACACGAAGGCGACATCATGGTCGGCTCGCGATAACGCCGGAATAGCGGACTGAAGATATTTCTCCACACCTCCGACAATGTTCCGGTGACCGCTGGCTATCAGGATCTTCACTCAATACTCTATGTGCCCGCGGCCAAACGCAAGGTTCTGACACTCTTGGCAATATCGAACCGATCCTTATACAGGTTCCGTGCACGTTCGCTCGTGCGGGCTCGTTCAGCGGCGCTCCCCCGAAGAAATTCAACGGCGCATAGAAACGCTTGCGTATCACCGGCGGGGGCCAGTTCCACTGCCTTCGTCTCACGCCAGAAGTTTTCAGACAGGAACCCGTCCGTCGTGACAACCGGCTTCCCATGACACAGGCCTGCCATCACAGTTCCGCGCCTTGTCGTTACGCCATCTGGATAGGGCTGGATCATCAGATCGCATGCCGCAAGATGGTTGGATATTTCACTTGCGTTCAGTGCACCCGCAGAGTGGACACGTTCTGCCAGAGCGGGCACCTTATGAACGATTCGGTCGCGGTATTGATGGCTCGATCGCCCCATTAAAAGAATGACGTCGTCACCGGGCGTGTCTGCAAACTTCAACAGCACGGGTTCGAGCAGGCTCATTATCGGTGAGCCAAATGTGCCGAAGTGGCCAATCAGCAACCCGCCTGTTTTGACGTAACGTGAACGGATGCGCTCGACAGCTTGCGGATCCTGAATTACCGGAATATTGCTGTGAATGGGTAACCAGTCGAAACGTACATCGCGGCCGAACGCATAGGGCCGCCACCGGCGCTCCCATTCCGGTATGGTTATCCAAACACGTTCAGCAGCTCGTAACAGGATGACGGTCATGAGCCGGTGAACCGCGGCGGCGGCGCTTTGACGTACTCTGTTCCATCGGAACGGAAGATATGGTTCGTGCAGAACAATTTCAACGCGGTCGCCATGACGAGCGGCTCGCGCCCAGAGCCACAGGCAGAGCCAGACATTCATCGACGCGTATCCGTAGGCGTGCGGTACCCATTGAACGAGCAGCCGGCGCGGGCCCGGCATTCCGTCGAGTTCCTGTCCTACTCTCCGCAAATCGCGTGGCCCGATTCCGCCCAGCCGCCGATGGACGGTGACGTTTGGGCCCTGATGTTCGAGCGCCGAAACGCCCGGGCACCAGACGTGAACCTCATCTCCATCGGCGCCCAGTTGCGCAGCCAGTCCTTGCGTGTAATCGCCGACCCCACCAGGTTGGGGTGGGTACTCGCCGGTGATGAGATGCCAGGTGTGCTGTGCCACAAATACTGCCTTATTAGGAGGCGATTCCAGCTAGTTCCTGTTGTTGCGCCTGGGGCGTCCGTGGACTCAACAACGCCAGATCGTTCTGGACCATTTCCCGGACCAGTTGCTGGAAGCTGTATTCGGATTCCCAGCCCAAGACCTTGCGAGCTTTATATGCATCTCCGACGAGCAGGTCAACCTCGGCAGGCCGGAAGAACGCGGGATCCGTGACCACATGATCGCGGTAATCCAGCTCCACTTCGCCAAAAGCCAATTCACAGAACTCTCTCACCGAGTGTGTTTCCCCGGTTGCAACCACGTAATCGTCAGGATTGCGCTGTTGCAACATCAAATGCATTGCTCTGACGTAGTCTGCAGAATGCCCCCAGTCACGCTGCGCATCGAGGTTACCTAGCCGGAGCTCTGTCGCCACACCAAGTTTGATCTTGGCAACGCCCTGAGTAATTTTGCGTGTGACAAACTCCGTTCCACGTCGCGGCCCCTCGTGGTTGAACAGAATTCCGCCGCAGCAGAACATTCCATACGCCTCGCGGTAATTCATGTTCAGATAAAATCCCGCCGTCTTACTGATTCCGTAAGGGCTGCGAGGATGAAACGGAGTAATTTCCCGTTGCGGTGTTTCGCGCACCTTGCCGAACATTTCGCTAGAACCCGCAAAGTAGAATCTGCAAGACGGCTGTAAGGTACGAATAGCTTCGAGCAAGTAGTGCGTACCGTTGACATTGGCAGCCATAGTTGAAAACCCATCGGCAAAGCTTTCGGCGACAAAGCTCTGAGCGGCCAAGTGATAGCATTCTGCAAACTCATACCGGGCCAATATCTGAAACAAGCTGGGATAGCTCTCGAGACTTGCTGCGTGTAGGTGCAGTTGTTCACGGATATTCAGAATGCGCCCTAGTCTTTGATCCGGTTGCTCGAGCGCTACCCTACGTATGATGCCGTGAACTTCATATCCCTTTGCAAGTAAGAATTCAGCCAAATGGCTGCCATCTTGCCCTGTTATGCCCGTGATGAGGGCGCGTTTACTCATTGATTTAGCTCCTTACTAAAGAACTCTTAGTGCACGGCCTGGTACTGTCGAGCTTCAGTGCTGTTCGTACGCGTCCAAGCAGCGATCGACTACTTTTTGCCAGGTAAAGTGACGCAGAACGCGCTCTCTGCCGGCCTGACCCATTTTGTCGACCTGCGAGACATGCTCGGCAAGCCATACAATGCGCTCACGTAATGCTGCAGGGTCGTTGGGCGGCACAACAAATCCGGTGACGCCGTTCTCGACGACTTCCGGCATGCTCGCTACATCGGTACAGATCGCGGGCGTTCCACATGCCATTCCCTCAAGCAGCGTTTGACCAAGAAGCTCTGGCACACGCGTCTCTTCGCCGTAGCGGCTTCGATAAACGCTCGGCAGGACAACACAAAGTGCGTTTCGATACGCCTGCACGATTTCTTCATCACTACAGTTGTGACGGAAAACAACGTCCTTTCCATTCGCGAGTGTTTGAAGGTCTTTCAGAAACTCGGGATGATACGGTTTGCCGATCAGTTCGAGCTGAACGCCGGGCGGTATCGACTCGACCAGATAGTCGATACCCTTGTGCGGCAATAGCCGTCCAACATAAACGACTGTAGACGTTCGGCGTCTTTCCTGTGGCGGGCTGAATTTATGCGTATCAACGCCGCCATAGATCACGGGAGCCGACGGCTTGTTCTCATGGCCAGACACCTTGCGGCTATATCTGCTGATATGCAGATGGCCATGATAGAGGCGGTCGGTCGAGATATACGACGAGAGATCCCAGCCGCCGCCTCCAAGATCGCTTACAAACACTTTTTTATGCATCGCCCGGCACGCAAGAGCGCTTACCGTACTCGTAACAATATGTTGTTGATGGCAATGCACCACATCCGCTTTATAGAGCTCTCCGAACAGTTTCGGCGACCACGGGTTGTTCTGTTGTCCCCTTATCAAATGCTCGGGCTTTATTGCCCGGACCGTGAGCAACCCCGACATTTCTTTGATTTCTTGTTCACCGAATGCCAGCAAGCGGGTGGGCGTTTCATTCGCCATGAATCGGGCCAGTTCAAATGCGTATCGTTCCGCTCCTCCGACGACCCCTTTGTTCCCAAAAATTGCCGGAACGACGTGAAGAACCCGCGGAGTTCGCCTTCTGGGGTTTGCGCTCGGTGCATTCTGAATGGACTCGCGTGAATTTGTGAGTAACGCAGGCATGTGTCTAAATCGTGGGCTCCGCGCCTGAATGGCGTGACGTCAGTCGACGGCCGGAGCTGGCCTGAGCCACCACGACCGCAGAAACGGAACGTACGTATGTATGTATCGGCCGAGCGGTGGCCGTCTGGCAAACCGCAGCATTACGAGGACATAAATAAGTGCGGCGCAAGTACCGGTAGTCGCGAGCGCTACGGGCCCGCGCGGAACGAACGAAAGCGTGAAGCAATAGCCCAAAGCGAGCAAAGCCCCACTCCGCAATAGCACCGGAACAAAAGGGCTCAATACTTTAGCAGCCGAAACCTGTAGTGCTTGAGACAGGCCTTTCGCGCACAAAGGCAGACATACGATCATCGCAGCAAACAGGCTTGCGACCGGAATTCCGATTAATCCGAACCGTTTCACTAGCACATAGGCGGCCGCGATGTTGACCAGGCCTTCGATCATCGCCGAAATTGTTGTCAGTTTCTCTTGCCCAAAGCAGAACAACGTGTAGACCAGCGTATGCGTAAAGTGGCGCGCCAGCATAGTCACAACTAACGCTAGACTCAGCAGACTGCCTGCGTATTGTCCATTCCCTACCCACCAACGCGTGAAGCCTTCGTTGACGCAGAGGATCACGGTGGCGAGCAAACCACTCAATAAGAGCATCGACAGATTCAACGCCGTACTCGCTGACAAAATTCGCTGCGGTGACTCGCTTGTCTTGAGTTCACTCATTCCCGGAAGCGCAGAGTGAACAATCATGTAAGGCTGATTTTGAAGCACCTGGATCAACTTAGAGGTGCATGCGTACGGCACAACGGCAGCCGGCCCCATCATCTTGCCGATCACAAGCATGTCCACACCGCTCTGAAGCAGCTGGGCGACTTGACCGACACTGACCCAGGCACCTCGGGTAAAGTCGCGCCAGCGAAGCTTGCCGGTGCACATGAACGCTGGGAACACCCATGCGTACCGCGTGCGAAGTCGCCATACGGCAGCGATCGAGGACAAACCCTGGTTAATTACCAGCCCCGCAGCGAGCGAGTTCAATCCAAATCCGCGTTCAATCAGCCATACGGTTGCTCCAGTGGAAACAAGCCATGATAATAGCCGTACACGGCCCGCAAAGCCGAGCTCCTGTAACCCTTCCAAAACAGCGGGGAAGAGCTTTAACGGGTACATCACCGTTAATGCCACCAACATCCATCCGAGCGTCGTACGTAAACCCAACCACTCTGAAGGTATGCGCCACCACACAATGTACGATCCGAGCGCCACAAGGACAGTTTGCAGCGAGACAACCCTTCCAACTCTGCTCATAAGCGCTGCGACTGCCTTCGGATCATCGGTGCGGCCCTTCATGGCTGCCAGTTCGCGAGGAAACACGGCCAGAATGCCAAAGTCGATCAGCACAAGGTAATTCAACAGTTGAAGGCCAATCAGCCACAAGCCATAATCGTGCTGCCCTAAATGACGCAGAAGAAACGGCGTTAGCCAGATCCCGGTCAGCATAACGCTGAACTGAAAAACGTAGCCGAACGCAATCCCATCGAGAAAATTGTGCGTACGCGTACGAGTCATTGTCGTGAGAAAGCTGTTCGCCTCAGAAAAAATGGTTGTTACTAACCTGCCAGGACCGCGCCCTCTTGACCAAGACGCAAGGCCGTGCGCTCATATCGAACGCGCCGCGCTGCAGGCTGGGCAGTTTCCTTCGTTGCGGTCCATCCCATGCCCAACAGGAGAATCACAGTTCCGGGAATGGATGTGAATAGCCCGAGTCCGATCCACGCTGTCCCCAGACAGATCGTCGAAAAGCACCAGATCAAGCGTCTGCTATTTGCCCATGAACCCTTTTCGAATAGAACCGAGCCCCTCGAAAGGAACCAGCCGATAAATCCCAACCAGAGGAGCAGCCCGATAATCCCCTGCTCGCTCAGGATTCGAGCGTATTCATTCTCCATGCCTATGGGATTCCTGATCTGTCCTGCGAGGAAGTACGGCATGCTCGTGCCACCGCCTCCCAATCCGTTGCCCATCGGATACTCGAACAAAATTTCAAAAAAACCCCGATTGACGCTACCTGCAATTCGCCCTTCCACGGCCTCCGTATCTCCCAATGACTTGAATCGTTGAAAGCGCGGGTTCATCATAGCCGCAATCCCGACAGCAGCAATTAACGCCAGAAATATAATTCGATAACTTGTCTTAACTCGATAGGCCAGTACTGTCGTAATCAGCATGGCGGAGGCAAAAATGAAGTTCTGGCGTGTTGCTGACATCAGCACGCCAATGAGAACAGCAGCCATTCCGGCAAGCCCGAGCAATCGGCTCAGTCGCGATTCAGCCAGACTCCACAACCCGAGAAGATACGGCAGTGTCGTGACCATGGTTCCTCCATAGGCATGGGCGCTGGAAAATACGGCTGGTATCCGCAGGTATCCGCCTGCTACATCCCCACTGGCGTAAATAATCTGTGTAACAGCACTATACGGATAAAAGCGGGTGACGCTCAGAAAATATTCCGCAATTGCAAAACTGAGCGCAATTAGATCCAACACTGCTAAGCCAGCCGCAAATTGCATCAAATCCCGATGACGCAGCCGCGCCCCAAGCAAAAGAACCGGTAGAAAGAAAATACTGCCACGCAGCCCAACGATTGACACCATCAACGGTTGAAACGGCAGCAGAACTAATAAGCAAGGCCATAACATCAGCAAAGCAACCCATATTCGCAGTGTTTTCAGTTGTCTTGCTTCTTTCGGATCCCGCGAGCTCCACTTTTGCGATAGGTACAGACCCAAAAGCCCTGCATCGAAAATGAAGTGGGAAAACGGACTGTTGATGTTCGCCCGGACGATCCCATAAAAATAACCGAACACCATCAGCGCGATCAGCCCCTGCGCCAGCGATCTCTTTCCGGCCCAATAGGTAACAACGAGAGCTAGCGCGCAAAGTCCAAGTGCTGCCATTTACGCTCAGTTCTTGACCAAAAACGCAGCTGTATTCTTAAGCTGCACCGCCGGCTCGCACAACTCGAGCGCACGCCCAGGTCCGTACTGCCCCAATTTCCGCCGCAACTCAGGATCTTCGATTAGCCGTCGAAGGGAGGCCGCCAGCATTTCGGCATTGCAGGGTTCAATTAACAAGCCGCAGGTATCTCGAACGATTTCCTGTGCTCCCCCGAGCGCGGCGGTCACGACCGGAAGACCGGCCCACAGAGCCTCGATGAAAGATATGCCGAATGAATCAGGTGCCGTGTTTGGCTGGCAGTAATATCAGCGCCTGCCAGCAATCTGGCGATATCGGTTCTTTCACCCAGAAACTTCACCCTGCGTTGAAGCCCGTTCGCATCCGCCAAGTTCCCAAGTGAGCGCCGGTAATCAGCTTCTTCCTGTGTCTGTGCTCCGCCAACGAACACACAGAACCATGACGGGTTGGATTTGAGGCACGCCAGGGCTTCGAGGTGGATTTGATGACCCTTGCATTTGTCAAAACGGCTCACTTGCGCGATGACGACTTCCTCGTCGCCGACCCCCAGTTCCTCCCTCACCTCTCTCCGCCATTTGCTCGCATCTGTTGCTTGCACAAGCGGTACAGGCGGGTAGATGACTTCCGATTTAACGGTCGGGAACAAATTGCCCAAGCTGCCCTGCGTGAACCGGCTATTTGCAATCGCGAAATCCGGGGATGTCCTGCGGGCCAAACGTTCTATCCAGTTCTTGCCGTCATGAAAGCTATGCGCCCAGAATGCCAGCCGCACATTCTTACCCCGAACCGCAGGACTAAATACTGCCAGATTCCACGGCATGTGACAGATCACAACGTCAAATTGCTCGCGATCGAGCAAACTTTCCAGCTGCCTGCGTGCCCGCAGCACTGTCCAGGGCCGGCTGAATCGCACACCACCCAGAAAATGCACAGGCGCCCCGGACGCCTGTAACTCACGGCTCAGCCGCCCTTCATAACAGAGCGCGAAGTGTGTCTCCATGGACGGACACAGATCGCGAAAACGGGCCAGCGTGACAAGGATGCTCTCGACTCCACCGTACAGATTGCCGCTGTTCACATGCAGTACGCGGATGCTTTTCGCCGTGGTACCCGTGTCCGGACGCACCTCGATATCTGCAATTGCTGTATTCACGGTTCGTACGGTTAAACGGCAGAAGTCTGAAATTGAACGTCCCGTTCAAATGACGGGCTGAGCACATTCCGATACAGTTCTGTCACTTCTCTGCCAAGCTTTGCTTTATGAAACTTGCGCTCGACCATTTTGCGCGCGTTTCTACCCAAAACTTGCCGTTGTTCTTGATTGGACGCCAGCCGCCGGATCTGAATCGATAACGATGAACTGCTGCCCGTCTCGTGCGCGAGTGCAGTTACTCCGTCTTCGATAATTTCCGCAGCGCCGCCGCAGGGGCTCGCAATCGGTGCTCGCCCACAAGCCATGGCTTCAATGAGAACCATGCCGAAAGGCTCCGGCTCGGTGCTCGCGTGGACTACTACATCTAGGGCTCGCATCGCTGCCGGCGTGTCCTTCACGAATCCTGTGAATCCAACCCGGTCCTCTAGACCTAGCGTTCTGACGTTCTCGCGCAGTTCCCTTTCCGACCATTGACCTGCGCTCGTCTCATAGATAGGACCGCCGATCACATACCCGCGTACGGGCATTTCCGTTCCGATCTCCGCGAGGGCCTTCAAGAACTGTAGGTGCCCCTTCCAGCGCGCAAACGTGGCCACTAAGCCGACCCGAATTGTTCCCGGCGAAGCCGGGGGTAATTGCGCCAAGGCATCCAAATCCAGCCGCGGGCCATCAGGCGTAAATCTCTCGAGATCGACCGCGTTGTGAATGGTGACGACATGACTGTCGGGCAGAACCGACCGGACATCGCTCGCTACGCTGTACGAATTTGCAATGATGCTATCCGCTGACTCACTTAACCAGTGCAATGCGTAACGCATCACCGGCCGGCGGCTCACATAGTCGTGAATGTGCCAAACCAGTCGGCTCCCTTTCGGATGCGCCAAAGCACCCAAAACGTGCATCTTCAAACCATTTGTATGGATAATGCTGGCCTGCACTTCCTTCAAGACATGCGATAGACGTCTTACATACGCTGCGACACCGAATAGCTGCGGAATCAGACTGAGCAACGTTGTCAAACGCCCACTGTTGCTCTCCCCGATACGCGCTACTCCACGCGGAAACGGAACTACTTTTACCTGAACCCCCAACTGCCGTGCTTGGTTTGCCAGAGGCCCGTCCTGTCCCAGAATCAACCACAGCTCCCAATCCGGTTCAGTCGCGCGAACGGCTGACAGGATCTCGCGCAGGCTCGTTTCCGCTCCGCCCAGCTGCCCGGACGGATTCAGGTACGCAATGCGCATTGTTTAATTTGCAGAACCGAACCGCTCCGCTAACACCGGAAAGACAGCCTTCGTGAATCGCACGCAATTGGCGACCTCTTGCTCGCCGGTTGTCAGCAGTACCGGCGCCACAATCCTCACTAGGCTGACATCCGCGCGCCTGTATTTAATCAGATCCGGCAAAAGCCGGAGCTTCGCATGAAATTCCTCTGCCCACGCATCCCGATTGTTTTGATACCAGTAAAAGACTACGATGCGCTTCCCGTCCTTCTCCATGACGTATTCATTCACCGGAACCGGAGGCCGGGAGACAGACACCTGAATCTGGGCAATCTTCGAAGACAGCACCAGCCATCCGCTACCCGGCAGACAGACAGCCGGAGAGTGGGGTCCATAATCGTTTTGTAGCGATTTGAAATAAGCCACAAATAAGGTCACGACACTTGAGCCTGTTGGACTTTGATACGTGCGCAGGATATATTCGTCTGGCTTCAGGTACTCGGTCACATTCGCATCGAGCGCCTCCTCGTCCTTTGCCTCCCAGCCGCCCAGCACCATGGGTACACTATGCAGCCCCGGTAAATGTAACGTCCTCTCCTGAATCGCCAACATTTGCTGCACGAAGGTCTGCGCAATGAGGATCACGCAAATGGGAATGAACAGCCCCGCACAGATTGACCGCATGGTAGTGCGTGACGGGTTCATCGGGATTCGAACCTCCGCTGCGCGATCAGCAGCATACGATGGAGACAGATGCATCCCACACACGCGAGAATGACGCTCGCGTATCCGAACATCTCGTGCGGCGTTCCGGAAGCTAGTGCTGTGTTGTATTGGCTGGCGATCCCTGTCGCAACAATTCTTGCTCCATTACCAAGAATCGCGATGGGAAGGGCCATTACAAACAAAAACAAGCGCGCCTTCGCTCCTTGGACAAACAGATAATTGTAGACCGCGCAGATAAAGAAGATCGCGAACAGCGATCGGATACCGCTGCACGCCTCTTCCACCGACAGCGTCATGCCAACTAAATGCAACACGTTGCCTTCCCGCAAGACACTGAATCCTAACAACTCCAGACACGACTCGCCCAGCCGTGAAGCGAGCAGTTGCAAAGACAATGTGAGCTTGGCATAGAGAAACGTCGGCGGAGCGACCATCAGCGGCAGCATGCCCAGGGGATAAGCGAGAGAGCGCGCGACTCGGAAACCATACAGTCCGATGATGCAGCCAAGCAGCGATATTAAAAAAGCGATTCTGCTGACCCAGACCCAGTGCGCCGCTATGCCCAGCACGGCTTGCGACGCACCCCAAAACACCAGCGCGAACCCGATATTCGAACCTTGCACGCAAGTGTGCCGCAGCTCGGCACGCTTCGTCCAGGCGATGAAGACTGCGGCAGGCAGAACCAGACTGCCGTGCTCCATGTAGGCATGCTCATCAAACCAGCTGCCATAGATTCCCGAAAGTATGGGCCAGAATGCGATAGCCAAAAGAGTAAACGCAACCGCGAAACGAATACTCGCCACTCGCGCATCGCAAGCAGGTTGCACCGCCTCAACCGGAACCACCGTCGCAGATGTCATAATGCCCGGATTGCTGATTTACCGCTAAGCGCAGTCTTCATGGGTGTCGTAGCGATACTTGTACTCATTGCTATCGGTCGGATTCCAACACGTAAGCACAGTTCCGAGTAACGGCAATCCGTCCTGTTGAATGCATTGATAGGCATCCATGGCCTGCTGCCGGCCGGTTGCTCCCGAGCGAACCACTAGAATCACAGAGTCTACAAACGGCCCAATAATGCGCGCATCGGCCAAGTGCAAGATGGGCGGCGCATCCACTAGAACCATGTCGTATTGGGAACGGAACTTATCTAGCAGCTCTCGAAGACGCCCGGAATAAAGATGCCTGAATAGTTCTTCTCTGACGGGGCGATTCGGAAGGATCCAAAGATTGTTAGCAACTCGTGTTACACCAGGCTGTTCGGAATGACAGCCGGCGAAAAGCTCCGCATTCGAAATAAGGTCAATAAGTCCAATGTCATTAGGAACGTTAAAGGCCCGGTGCAGATGAGGTCTGCGAAAGTCCGCATCCAGCAGCAGTACGCGGCGTCCGCTCTCAGCCAGTGCTCGCCCTAAGTTCTGAACGACCATCGTTTTACCCTCCGATGGCCCTGCACTCGTAATGAGAATCGCTTTGAGAGACCTATCGTGTCCCTTCCTCAGAATGGAGGCGAGGGTGCTACGGAACGACTCGGCGAAGAACGACCCGCTACTCCAATTCAAATCCAATTCTTCTTTGCCGGCATCGCGATTTTCAGAAGACCGCCCGAATAGCCTCGCAGACGCGAGTAGGCCCTTCCGGGTCAGAGATGTTTGGCTAATTCGATCGAGATCAGGAATGACACCCAGCTCAGTCGCATTAAGAAGTTTTCCGGAGAAGCCGGGTTTCTTGATGCTGCTGTCTGAGCGCTCCCGGATGAATACGATTCCGCCCGTCAGCACGAACCCAAGGAGCGTTCCAAAACAGATGTTCAATACCGCTTGCGGTTTGTAGGGTGTGTCGGGACGCGTGCTCGGCTCGATAATACGCACCGGGTTAATTGGAACAGAGCTGCTCAGTCCGACTTGATTCTGCTGCAGGAGCAGCGATTGATACATTTGTCGGAGTGTCTCGACCTGTCGCTTGAGAGCGTCATATTGGTAAGCTGGGCCTGTTTGCGATCCGACGGCCTGTGACTGCGATGAGTAAGCGCCCGACAGCAGCCGCTCCTGCTGTGCGGCCGCTTCGTAATCGCCTTTAATCTTTGCGACCGTTCGAGACAACTCGGTCTTATATGCGTTCTCGACAACAGCCAATTGCGCGTCGAGACGCTGCACTTTCGGATTGTTATCGGTAAGCGTGATCTCTAGAGCGGCCTTCTGTTGCTTCAGTGAGTTGATTTGCTCTTCGTATCCTCGTAATCCGGCATCGTCAATAACAGCACCGAGGTTTTCCGAAGCGTTTCGAAGTGTCAGTTCATACCGCGTCTGTTTTGCGATTCGATCTGCCTGGACCTTCGCCAGTTCCATTTTCAATTGCGCCAGCTTTGCGTCGTCCAGCGTCCCTTCCGGCCCTTGCCCGGCAAAACGATTCCCGGACTCCTTCACGAAATCGCGGAGCTTGCCCTCGGCCTCGTCTACTTTCGCTTTGGTTTCTTCGATTTGTCCAGCGACCCATTCCGCAGCGCGCTGCGAGCTCTGCATTCGCGATTGCGATGTGTCCTCCACAAACTCCGCCGCCATCGCATTCAAAAATCCTGCCGCAACATCGGGATTCGTGGAATCGCAGCTCAACTCAATCAATCGCGTCTGATTGACAGGCCGCGCATCGAATGTGCCGATCGCAACATTTAATCCCGACCGCATACTTTCGAGCGGATCCTGGGTTGCCGGATGAACACGCTGTCGCAGATGCGAAAACAAATCCTGTCCGAGCGGCGCAACCGGCACCGACTCGCTCTGCAGACGATCTGCGCCCCGCTTGAGAAACTGTCCCGTTCGCAAAACGGCAATCTGCGTTTGAACGTCAAGCTGCGCGTCTGATGAGGAGCGCCCGTTGTCGCCGAGCATCGCTCCCGCCGGAGAGTTCTGTATTTCCAGCATCAAATGCGCTTTATACATGGGAGTGCTGAGCACAACGGAGGCGAAACCTGCTCCTGCTCCCACCACAACCAGGGCCAGCAAGAGAGCCCAGTACTTACGTAACAGGGCACGAAGGTTGAAAGACACTCCTTCAACAGCAGGCTCGAGGTCAAGATCGCGAACCGGACCAGGTACCGGATAGGCTCTGGTTACTGATAATTGCGATTGTCCGATACTATGGCCGGACAGCTTTGGCGTATCCATATTATTCGACTTCACATCCCATGACGGTATGCGGCGACGGACCTTGTGCGTTCGATCCTTCTTCCGCCATCCGCTTCATGTGGGTCATATCGATCAAGTACTTCACTTCGCGGTGCAGATCCGTCATGAGTCCCTCCAGGTTCCTGACCGCCAACAACACATCGTGTTCATCGTGCCGCTCGTCCGCCTGTGAGATCAGCTGCTTTATCGCATTCCGCGTGAGATCCGAAAGGCTGCGGGCGCCCACTTGCTCGCAAGCCCTTTCGAAATGGCGGAATTCGTCCTCGGATAAACGAAAATAAACCACTCTCTCTCTAGGTTTGAGGACGGCCAAAGTGCTCTCCGTGAAGAAAGGACATTTGGGCAGGCTCCCGCCCTTTCAGTCCCATCAGATACATCTGGTCTAAATCGCGACACAAATCCCGCGCCAATTCCGCACAAATTGTTAGCTATTCAGCAGGAAATGTGACCGATATCCAAGAATGTGTCTCAAGTATGGAGCAGCCAATGACAAGTGTCAATTGCCCTGATCGGGCTAAGGTATTCCGGGTTCTGCTGATCGCATTTAGTTTATTAAGCCATGCCGCTGATTTAAAGCATTCTAATTTCTCGTCTTGCCAGCAAAGCTTAATGAACTGTGACCTGACGTCACTTACATCTGAAGAAGTACGCTCGTTATCTGAGTTGGCGAGAAAACGAAATACCGGCAATTGTTTGCAAGGATCGGCCTTATGTAACCCCATGCTTCTAAGCTCCACCGATGCGGCAGCCGCAAATGCCGCTGAATACAGCCGGAATCTTGAGAATTGCCTGGAGGACCGCGCACTATGCAACCCGCTGAGAATTCAGTCGAATGATCTATCGAGGATCCGCGCAGCGGCCGCACAAAAAAATCTCGAAAAATGTATGGCCGGATCGCCAACCTGCGATCCGCTTCGGCTCACCGCCTCTGAGCAAACGGCTGTGCATGCCGCGGCTTTGCGCCGGAATTTCGATCGCTGTCTCGAAGGTTCTTCGGGTTGTGACCCTTTGCAGCTTAAGCCGGATGAGCTGAAGATGGTCGAGGCTGGCTGGCGAGTTCGGAACCGGGAGCGCTGTGCCGCAGGCATGTCAAGCTGTGATCCCCTTGCATTGTCCACCGCGGAACTAGCAGAAGTAAGCTCGGAAGTGCAACACCGGAACGTCTCGAAGTGTGAAGCCGGCGCAAGCACTTGCGATCCGCTCGCCTTAAGCCCGAAAGAATTGGATAGTGTACGTGCGGCAATCAAGAAGCGGAACGTCGAGGCGTGTAAACGGGCATCGCCTTATTGCGATTTGTCCAGCTTAGATGGACCCGATATGGCGACGGTCGCTGCAACTCTGGGACAACGGAAAGCTTTGAAGAGCGGCTCTACGGAACGCTAGCCTTGTGTTGGTGAATCCTGAAACGGAGCCGCGGCCGTGAGGGAGTGCCACCTGGGCCAATGTCATTTAGTTTTCTCGCGCAGCGAGCACCAGCAGCGCTGGTGATCGAGATAAGTCTTGATAAGAGAAGCTGTTTCGGATATTGGAGTTGAAATAACGACCTTTAGAGTCAGCCGCTAATAGTTCTCGGTAGGAGCGGGCAGGGACGTTGAAATAGCGATAGAGCTTGCCGGTGCGGAACTCGATGTCAAGCCAGCGCCGCCGGGGGTGGTATTGGGACCAAGCCAAGGAAGTGGAGTTCAAGGGCGTTCGCCGCATGTTGGGCCTCCTCTATTCTGACAGCACAGTATTTATTCTGACAGCACAGTATTAGTAGGGTCGAGAGCTGGCGCAGTACTGTTAGGCACGGCCTATCTGTTGCTCCCCGTTTCCTCTGGGAGTGCCTCACTAGCCGGACCGTAAGTCTGTTTCCAGCCCCCGCCTCATCAAACCCAGCGTGCCGATTTCCAGCACTGGGCTTTCCTGAATGCTTCACAGCAAGGGTTATGTGACGTATCAAGCCGGAATGACTTTCGGCATGATCTGATGATGCCGGACCCGGTATTCGTTGAATAATCCGAGCTGTTCATACAGATATGCGCTACTCCATCGCTTCCAGCCGAAGCCTTTCCGCTTCTGAGCCCGCATCAGATGGCGCCGGGTCTTCTTTTCGACCCAACTCCGCAGAAACGAGAAGCACCGGCTTGAGTTCCCTACTGCAAAGTAGTTCACCCAACCCCTGAGAATGGGGTTGATCTGCTCGATCACCCTTCCCACGGGTGCGCTGACGTATCTTCGAAAGATCTCTTTGAGCTTCTGAGTCAATGCTTTTCGCTTTTTCAGCTTGGGCACTAATAACGGCCGCCGCGTTCCATTACTTCCGAGAACGTGGCGATACTCGAATCCCAGAAAGGTAAAGCTTTCTCCCTTAGATAAGTCAACGGTCCGGCTCTTCTCCTCGTTGATTTCCACCTGCAGCTTGGCGAGTTCCTCCCGCAAACGTTTTTCTATCGCCCCTAGCAGCCAGTCATTCCAGCAGTGAGCGTGAATCAATATCACCAGGTCGTCAGCGAAACGTGCATATTGGACCACCGTGAATTGCTTCTCTCCCCCGTAGCGGGTCACTTCGATCGCCTTCTCCAGCATCTGGTCCACCACATTAAGGTAGAGGTTGCTGATCAGCGGCGAAACCACGCCCCTTACACAAAAGGTAATTTCTGGCGTCTGAAGAGCCCGATCCTTCGTTTTGAGGTGGGCTCGAGGGAATCGGAATGCTGTGACGAATCGTAATCGTATCTTCGCCGACCAGAACGTCTTTGACCAGCAGGCGCACGATTTTCTGACGTTCGATAACGCTAAGCGTCTCTGCAGCGCTGCGTAAGCGGGCAAGAAATGCCGTGAGGGTTTCTGCCAGGCGCAGGAATGCGGCACGATCATTGGTCTGGTCAGCGATCGCTTGCAACTCGGCAGTGAGTGCCTGTTGGCGCTGACGCAACACGGGCATGCGCTCACGCAACTGTTCAATCGACAAGAGTCCTTCCTGGTATGCGTTGAGAAGTCGTTCGATACCTTTGCCGACATGGGTTAATTCTCTTTGCAGACTCTGCTCCCGTTTTCTGGTTGGATCAGAGTCACGCGCTGCGGCCAACCGACGATCCAGTTCCTGCCGTATCAGAGTGGGGTCTTCCAGCAGGCGGATCACCTCAGCCCAGACGATCTCATCAAGGAGTTCTTGTCGGATGAAGCGGCCATTGTCGCAAACCGGGCCACCGAGTTTCCGCCAACTATCGGAACCAATGCACTTGTAGTAGTGAATCTTACGTGCGCTGGTTTGCGTCGATGTTCGGGAAAGGGCATAGCCACACTTCGCACAGCTGACTAGCCCCTGCACCACACTGGGCGCGATAGTACGCCGACGGGATCGTATCTTGTTCTGATAGAGCAGCTCTTGAGCACGGGCGAAGCTCTCTTCCGTGATCAGGGCTGGTACGGGAATCTCGATCCACTCTTCGCGCGGGCGTTCGTGGCCTGCTGTGCTGCAGGGCGTAGTGACGCCTCGCCGACGTTGTGGTCGCATGATCCGCGTCCGTGCAGAGGCACGCGTCTTACCAAAGCAGGCGAGGCCGCGATAGGCCGGGTTCCGCAGCAAAGCCCAGACTACCGAGCGTTCCCAGCGGCTTGCCTTGCGAGTCGGAATACGTTCAGTATTGAGCCGGCGCGTGATCTCCCCGATACTGAGCCCCTCAACTGTGTACATCTCATAAACGCGTCTCACCACACGGGCTTCGGCTTCATCAATGATGTACGCGGCCGGCGCCTCGTCGGTTTTACGGATATAACGATATCCATACGGAGCGTTGCTCAGGACGCTCACTTCGCCCACCTGCGCTCGATGTCGCTTTCCGCGCCGAGAACGTTCCAGGATCTGCGCGCGTTCATATTCAGCGATCATGCCTTGGAACTGAACCAGGAGTTGATCTTCCGCGCTGTCGCTTTGTGGCGACTTCACGAACCTGGTCTCGACTCCATGGCGGGCGAACTCCTCAATCAGCAGAATCTGGTATGCGTACTTGCGGCTCAGTCGGTCTGGCGAATACGCCAGCACAATCTGGATCTGGCCTTCGGCGGCAAGGTCACGCACACGCTCCAAGCCTGGTCGCTCCAACGTAGCTCCGCTGTAACCTTCATCTTCGAAGACCCACTCTTTGGGCACGTCCAGATCGTGGCTTTGGGCAAACTCGATCAGCGACGCCGTCTGGCTCGCAATCGTGTTCTCCTCGCGCTGTTGTTCCGACGAAACCCTCGCGTAGATCGCCGCCATTCTCATATTCGAACTCCTTCACACGCGCGCCAACGGGGCGCTCACGACATGGGACCAGAATCTCGTAAGCCTGCGCGAGCTTCGCCTCGAGCAAGCGATCAAACGAATAGGAAACATCAACTTGAAAATGGCCGCTCTTTCTATGCGGCTCAGCCATGCCTCTTTAGCGTCCGCAGAAACGCATTTAAGGCCGTGGTCACGATCGCTCCGATGGTGAGACCGCTGCTTTTTGCATACTTTCTGAGCAGCTCTACCGTCCGGGGCGGCAGTTTCAAGGTGACCGATACTGTGGCTTCTGGAATTTCGATGGCTCGATCGACCTGCGAGGCTTCTTCCAAGTACCGATATGCTTGGCGCTCTGATAAATCGAACTCTCGTGAAAGGCGACGCACTGCCTCGGGCAGCGCGACGCCACGCTGCAGTAGGCCACGAGCGGTATTTATTTGGCGAGCTTTCTGTGCCTTGGTGGAGCGCGCCATTCGCCATAAATATATTACCGTTTACGACGTAGGTCAAGCAATTCATACCTTTCTCGCCACCTCGCGATCGTTCTTACAAACTGAAAATTACCTTTTGTGTAAGGGGCGAAACCACTCCGCCTTGCGGAACGCCCTGTTTCCCGGTCGCTTTCAGGATCAGCTTGAGCAAGTGCAACACGTCTCCGTCCTGTATCCGGCGGCCCACCTTTTCTAACACCAGATGATGCTTGACATTGTCAAAGTAGGCCCGGAGATCAATATCGATGACGCGCGTCTTTGCTTTCGCGATCGCCTCTGCAACCCGATGTACTGCCTGATGCGCTGTCCGTTTGGGCCGGTATCCGAACGAGCCCGGTTGGAAGTCCGCTTCAAACACCGGCTCCAGGACGAGCTTGATAGCTCCCTGCACCACACGATCACGAATGGCGGGTATCGAAAGAACGCGAACTTTGTTCCCGTCCTTCGGTATTTCCTTCCTCCGCACTCGCATGGGCCGATATCTTCGCTGTACGAGTTCGTCCTGAATCTGCCTCAGAAACTCCTCTCTTCCGCTTTCCTCGATGGCTGCGAATGTAAGCCCATCGATTCCCGGTGCGCCGTCATTCTTTTTCGCCATCTGGTAGGCTTCGCGTAAAGTTTCCATCTTGCAGATGTGGACATATAATCCCCAGAAACGCCAAGTTGGTTCCGCCTTCGCCTTGACGTATAGGCTCCGCCTCAGGTCCTGCAAACTGATAGGTGTTTTTCTCAAGTACCCTTGCCTCCCTTGTTGTTAGAGCCATTTCACTCAGCAGGGTCCCTTCGCTCTACGGACATTACTCCGTTTCTCCGCTACTCCGAACCCCTCCGCCACCCTCTCGCTTTCCTTCGACTTCCTGGGGTCTCCAGTTATACGAAGTACCTTGCTTCCGCCGGCTTTCCCCGGCGGCCGAGGAGGGCTTCTCCAGTTGCTCAGCGTGTCCTTGTCACCGTGCTGTCGCTAATCACCCCGCCAAAGTGTGATGGCGCTTCGGTCAGTCTGCGCCATCCCATGCTGCTTTCACCCAAATGTTGAAGGCTCAGCCTTTGGAATAACTTTCGAGGCCACCTTGCGTTCACTGCATTACGGCCCGGTGACTCGCTCACCGCCCTATCGGCGGCTTTGTCATTGAACTCTAAAGATTAGATCTCTCACCTCTTCATCAATCAAGCTACGGGGCTTCTGACTTTTACCCCGGTGGGTTTCTTCTCCCACTGAACTCGCCAGCCTTCTCTGGACGTACAACATTTCTTTAGATTATGTTTTAAACATGGCCTCACCGAGTGGTTCGGTCTACTCACTCTGTATCAAAGGACGGTTTGCCACGGAGTTCTGCAATGCCTTCAGAAGCAAGCTGGAACGAAGCCCAGAAGAGGACTCAAGATTGCAAGCCTTCGTTTGGACTGCCGATGCCGATCTCTTCCTCGGTAAGGTCCGTCACTTCTGTGCAGCGAACTTCTAACTCGGGACACTAGCGCGTGCTTACATTTCGTCAGGCTATTTAGATTGACAATCGTTACCGCACTGAGGATCTCGAATTCTGGTTAGCGGCGCTGCCCATCGGCCGCACCCGAAACCGAGAAGTCGTCCTAAGGAGATAGAAGCGAACGTAGAAATTGACCGCCATGTCGCGGTTCAAACGCGGCAACGCTTGGTATGAATTCTGATTTGCGAACCGCCGCGTCCGCGAATCAAGCAGGAGGAAACTGGGCATCGATTCGGAACGATACCCGCAACAACCGCAGCAAGGTGCGGCAGGCAAACGGAAATCCTTCGCGCCATTCTCACGAAATAATTTTTGGAGCCTTTTATAAGGTTCTTTACCGCCGCTCCCGCGTGGCAACTCTTCTCCGCTGACATTCTCCGCGGGCAAAATGCTGCTCTTTTACACCGGGACCGACACCCAACCGGGCTCACTTGGACAGATCGTCCTAGCCAGCCGCTATAGGGTATGTGCTCGGGTTGAAGACTGACAAGCACGCAGATGTGCTTTGGGCAACAAGCAACACAGCTAACGAGGCAAGTCTCGGCCAGAGATTCTGGCCGTTCATGTCCTTCCGTGATGAATCGTTCTGCGAAACCTGACCATTTATCGAGTGCCCACAAATCTCACGGATGAGGCCACTCTGTTTTGTTCTCGTGTATAAACCTTCAAAACCTTCTGATTCTGCTATTGGTGCAAGGCGAGCGCGAGGAACGTCGCGATTCCGCTGATCACCATGACGTTTAAGGAGGCGAGCACCGTAAGCGCTAGGTAGAGTTTACGCTCTCGCTGGGAAACTGCCGGCTGACTCTCGAACCCGAAGTCTGCCTTAGAAACAGTCGACTTTTGGCGTCTGACGAGCTCAGGTATAGCGATTCCCTCGCTGTTCTTATCGGCTTAGAGTGAGCGAGTGTGAGTAATAGTTCGCAAAGCTACCAAAAAGGAAATGAACAAAAACAGGGCGGCTAAATAAAACGGAGCGCCGGGTATCTGCGTGTGAACCCCGGGACGGATAGCGATTGCGAAGGTACGTGAACAGACCGGGCCCAATCAGGCCGGCGATTCCGCGTATGCTGTTGATCGCACCTTGCAATTGTCCTTGCTCTGAAGGCGAATCGAGATGGGACATGAGACCCCTGCGCCGTCGGTCCCGCAAGGCCTCACAAATTCATCACGGGATGGCCATGCAGAAGAGGAGCCCGCGATGTAGCCGAGAAACATGACGGTTTCCAGACTCAGCAATGAATGATGGACCGCAGCATGGTAAGCGATCCCACAGGGTTGGCACGACGCCAAGGGAATTTATACCGGTTTGCACTCGTCAGTGTTGGGAAGGACTATCAGACCATACAGGGCATTCAGGAGGGTGAAGCCACCCGCGACCCAAAACGGCAAGCGCGGGTTTATATTCCCGAGGATTCCCCCAATGCCGGCCCGAGCACAAATCCCAAGCCGAAGGCCGCGCTGAATATGCCGAAGCCTGCGGACCTTTTTCCGGCGGAGTTACATCGCCATACAAGCCATGGCTGTTGGGATGCTCGCCGGGCGTGACTCCCGAGATGGCGCGGCCCACGAAAAGCCAGCCTAGAGTCGGCGCCAGGGCCATGACCAGGTAGTCGAGGCCGAGACCGAAGTTCGAGAGCAAAATGACCGGGCGGCAGCCGAACCGGTCTGATAGCGAACCGAGCACGGAGAAAACAGAAACGGCATCAGCGCCCAGACGGTTGCGAAAATGCCGAAGATTTCGGCCGCGCGTGCCGTATTTCCGCCCAGAAATTCGGTGACCAATCGCGGCAGTACGGGAGCAATCATGCCGAGCGCCAGCACGTCCAAAGCCACGGTGATGAAAATGAATATGAGCGCGGCTTTTCGCGACGCTCTTGAAAGGCGAGAGCCGGCCGGATCACGTGAGAACGTTTCTGGCGTTTCGATCTCCATCGGATGCTTCTGCCGATTTTGTCACGGTTGCCCTGGTTCGCATGCGAAGTCACATGCTACTTTCGCTTGGATGTCTCACATAAGCTTCGACCTGAAAGCGAGTGCACGTGAAGAAATGATCCATGAGGGTTTCGATCCCGATTTCCCTCGTGGGACGGAAGAGCAGGTGGCCGCCTTAAGGCATCAGTCGGCGACGGTAAGCCCGATGAGCCCGATACTTGAAATTCGCGATTTAAGGCATCTGTTATGGTCTTCGATCGACAACAGCACGTCCCGCGACCTGGATCAAATCGAAGTCGCCGAGCGCGTGCGGGAAGGTATTCGCATCCTGATCGGAATAGCAGACGTGGATTCGGACGTTCCCATCGGCTCCCCGATTGACCAGCACGCGGCATCGCAGACGACCACTGTCTATACTCCTCTCCGCATCTTTCCCATGCTGCCGGAAGAGTTATCGACGGATCTGACTTCGCTCTCGCCGAATAGCGATCGACTCACGGTGGTGATCGAAATGGTGGTGACTGATAGCGGCGCCATTGCTTCATCGAGCATTTACCGGGCGCTTGTTCGCAATGCTTATCAACTCTCCTACGAAGCCGTTGGGCCCTGGCTTGAGAGAGGAACTCGCCTGCTCTCTGGCCAGATCTCGACGCCGGCCGACCTGGAGGGGCAGTTAAAGTTACAGGACGAAGCGGCGGGGCATCTGCGTGAGCAACGACACCGGCTCGGCGCTTTGAATTTCGACCGGATCGAGGCCGAGCCTGTCATCGAGGGCGGAAAAGTGCACGGAATTGCCGCACGGCGTAAGAATCGCGCTAACGATTTGATTGAAGATTTCATGGTGGCCGCAAACGAAATCATGGCCCAGACGCTCAGCCGGGAAGGCGTATCAAATATTCGCCGCGTTGTGAAATCGCCGGAGCGATGGCCTCGCATTGCGGAGATTGCTGCACAATATGGCACAACTCTGCCGAGTGAACCGGATTCCGGGGCTCTGGCGGCTTTTCTTCAAGAGCGGAAGCAGAAGGACGAGTTGCACTACCCGGACCTTTCGCTCACGATTATTAAACTGTTGGGGCCGGGCGAATATGTATTGGCGCGCCCGAACAATCCACAGCAGGGGCATTTCGGACTTGCCGCGCACGACTATACGCATTCGACAGCGCCGAACCGCCGCTTCGCCGATCTGGTTACGCAGCGGCTGATTAAGTCGATTCTGGCTAAGCAACCGGCTCCCTACTCAGATAACGAGCTGGCCCAAATCGCGCGCAACTGCACACTGAAGGAAGACGCGGCTCGCAAAGTAGAACGCGCCATGGGTAAACGCGCGGCGGCGCTCGCCTTTCACAGCAGAACAGGCCAGATGTTTAACGCCGTGGTCACCGGCGTGACTCCGAAAGGGGTTTTTGTCCGGGTACCAGATCCTCCTGTCGAGGGTCGTCTCATGCGTGGGGAAGGCGGCGTGGACGTCGGCGACCGGATTCGCGTAACGCTGTTGCATACCGATCCTGAGCGCGGCTATATCGACTTCGGCCGCTGAATACAGAGATAGATGTCGAGGTACTTCTCGACCGTTGACCTAGAAGCGGCGGCCCGTGGCGCTCCTCTCTGTTCGCTGGTTCTCATGGCTCTTGCGAATGGGTCCGTGCCGTTGAGACCCGTGCCGCTTTGTTCTCCGGGAGATTCGACGCGCTCTCGAACCTGGACGGCTTCAGCCCATTCCGGCGAGCTGCGCTTCAAAACGTTTCCGGATATTGGGAATGAGCATTATTATTCGACGTATTTGCAAGTTTCGTCGCCGTGACGAAACCGCTCCCTGGCGATCGCGGCTCAACTTTGCATGACAGGCGTTTCGCTACTGGTCCTCACCAGTCCTGCGGGAAGTGTCACCTCAAAGCGGGAACCTTTTCCGGTTTCGCTCTTGACGTGAATCTCGCCGCCGTGTGCCTTCACGATGGCTGCCACGAAGCTCAGGCCGAGGCCGAGGCCTTTTTCCGGATTCGGATCGGGAACACGATAGAAGCGGTCGAAGATGTGCCTCAAATGATCGGGCGGTATGCCTATCCCCGAATCCTCAATTACCAGGCGCACATTAGTTCCGGCGCCTTCTGCGTATGTCCTTACCCATCCGCCGGGAGGAGTGTACTTGATCGCATTGGACAGCAGGTTCGTGATGACCCGCTCCATCTGAGTTCGATCCACCTCGCACAATACGGGCTTCGCGCTGGTGTGGGTGAGTTTGACTTCGTGAGCTTCCGCCGGAATCTGGAATTGATCCACCAGATCTTCAGTCAATTTGCTCAAATCTAATACGCTCTTGTTCATCGGAATTTGACCCGATTCCGATTGGGACAGCAACAATAATGCACGCACCAGGTTCGAGAGGCGCTCTACATCCTGCAGCGCGTTTTCGATGGCCTCTTGCAAGTGCTCTTTCCGGGTGGCCGTGAATAGGGCGACTTCCAACTGACCTTGAATAGCGGTGAGAGGCGTGCGCAATTCATGCGACACATCCGTTGAAAACTGGCGTATTTGTTCGAAGGAAGCCTTGAGGCGGCCGCTCATCTCGTTGAACGAATCGATGAGACGGTCGAGTTCGTCGTCCGCGCCGCGTTTCGGAATCTGCAAGCCGAGGCTGGAGCCAGTAATCTCCTGCGCGGCCTTTTCGACCGAACCCAGCGCTTTCAAAATGCTGGCGGCCGAAAACCAGCTCACGACCGCGCACGCAAGCAGGGCAATCGGAAAGAAGATCCAGAAATTGCGCCGGAAACGCCGCAGTACGGCTCGGTCGTTGCTCAAGCTGCAGTCCTTCGGCGACATACCATTTGCGGCCGTGCTTCTCGTCGGTCAGTGTGCTGCTGATTACCTGATACGGCGTCCTTGTCGGCGCCGATGATCGTTTTCAAGACCGGTTCGTGCGTTTGCTGCATTCGGGCCATCTCGGACACGATGGTCTTGGGATCGAAGAGCGGTTTCAGCGCCGATTCGGATGAACCGAGTTCTACCCTGCCCTGGTCGTCCGCGATGACGTAAACGGCCTGCAGCCGCGAAACTTCCGCTTTCTCCTCCGGATCGGTCAGATCGGCGAACCAGTATGGCCTGCCCGAATCGTCGTAGAACTGAATCCAGCCTTTTAGGGAGCCAAGCTGCTCGTTGACCTCGTCCTCACTTTGGTTCTCGAGGACGGTGCGCAGAGTGGTTGTGCCGACAAACCCCATAATCAGGAGAACGCCGGTCAGCAGCAAGAGGAACGTGACCGCCAGCCGAAACCGCAGGGTGCGGAAGAGTTTTACCTGAGCAGGCTTCTTCCAGAACATCGCGACGTCCTAGGCGTTCAGGCTCTCCGTCGCGGCCGATTGCGATACTTCCGGCATATCCAACATGTAGCCGATTCCGCGAACCGTGTGAATCATCTTAGCGGGAAATTTGTCGTCGATCTTGCTGCGCAGGTGGCGGATGTAGACATCGACGATGTTTGTGAGTCCGTCATAGTCCATATCCCAAACATGCTCCACAATCATGGTACGGCTGAGCGGACGGCCCCGGTTGCGCATCATGTATTCGAGAATGCTGAACTCTTTTGGCGCGAGTTCAATGTTTTCGTTGCTGCGCGTGACTTTGCGGCGGATGCAATCGAGCGTGAGATCTCCCACCTGCAGTTTTTCCGGAGTGGGCTGGCCGCGTCGCAGAAGAACGCGTGCCCGAGCCAACAATTCGACAAACGCGAACGGCTTTACAAGATAGTCGTCCGCTCCTTGCTCCAGCCCTTTGACGCGGTCGTCTACGGAATCGCGCGCGCTGAGGATCAAGACCGGAGGAATCGTTTTCCGGTTTTTGATTTTCTGCAGCACCTGCAAACCGTCTATGTCGGGAAGGCCAAGATCCAAGACGATCAGGTCGTACTCCGTTGAGTGGACCCGCTCAACAGCGTCACTGCCCGTATGAACTACGTCAACGGCATAGCCGGCGCTTTGCAAACCGCGTGATAGAAAATCGGCGATTCGCTTCTCATCTTCGACAACTAATACACGCATTTCGATGTGCTGAATAAAAGTCTAACGAACTCTTGGGGCGCTTGCTCACGCGTGCGGCTCGGTCGAGATTGGTTAGTCGCCGGAAGCCCGGCGCGCGACCGGTACAGGAGCAGGCTTGAAGAGGCCGCCGATCGAGCGATACCGGGTTCGCACCATGGAAAGAAGCGTCACGAAAACGATCAGGACGGCCGTGACAATCAATACTCCGCTCACGCTGAGGCCCTGCTTCCAAGCGCCAAACCAGCGTCCATAGACCAGCTCGATATGTACCCAGTAAACCAGCAGCGATGTCGTCCCCACCTGCCGGAAGATACTCCACCTTTGTGGGGTTCCGAGATTGACCCACAAAAACGCGAGCGCCAGCATGGCCAGCACCACGCCAAGTTTGATCATGATGAGTCCAGGACTATTCAGCCAAAAATCGGACTTCGGATAGATGGAGTACGACATATTCGAGAGTTGGTCCGCCAAAATTGCTATTCCTACGCCGATCACCATTGTCCAAAGCATCACTCGCGACATGTCTTCGTACTTCACGGTACGAATCACACTGCCCGCCGCCATTCCAAACGCGAGGAAGGAAGCCCAGGGAAAAAAGCCGAAGTAGTTAGAACTCGGGAAGAAGTAGGAGCGAATCAGCCATGGGACGCCGGATCCGTCGATCATGCTCACCATGGGTGCAAGGCCAGCGATGACGCAGCCCAAAACGATGCACAAGCGGATGCGTTCTTTCGTGGTAAACACCGCCATGGCCGCAAAGATCAACATTGCCATTCCCATGCAGTTCAAAATGTCTACTCTCAGCAACTCGCCCGCTGGGCTGGTGGGAAAACCGAACACATAGAGCTGAATCCGAAACAGAAAGGCCAGAATGAACAAGTATCGGGACCGCTTCAGCGCCGCTATAACGCGCCTCCCGGCGGTGGCACCCTGCCTTTCCTGGCTGTCCATCAGGAAGGCAAACGTAATGCCCGTGAGGAAGAGAAAAATAGCCGGCGGCATTCCTCCCAGAAACTGAGAGAACATAAATGGGCCTTGAGTACGCAGATCAGCGCGCGTGAAGGAATCGAACGTGTGGCCCTGGAGCATGATGATCGCCGCCAGACCGCGCGTCCAATCGATGAACGCCAAACGCCCGGTGGTTTTCTTCTGCTGATCCATTGCAACCCAACGGGTCAGACTTAATGAGAGACCTTCTTCGTACCGGGGGGCAACTGCAATTCCAAAGTTCCCTGGATCACGGGATTGATCTTGATGTTGCTATAGGTGACCTTTCGATAATTGCCGGAAGGCTCGTAAAACTGCTGCTGTACGGGGTACGCTTCGTCGTTCGGAATCCAGACCTCGATCTTTGGTTATGTGTTCCAGCACTTTGGGATCTTTTGGAATAAGTAGAAGTTTTGCCGTATCCGCTCCGGCAACTTTTTCAGTACCCTCAAGGGTGATGTTGTAGCTTTCGGCTAGTTCTTTGCCGGACGAGCCAAAGCCGAGTAAGCAGGAATTGGTTCAGTAGATTACTGTTCTTTCCGAAATCGTACTCGTCGACTTCGGAGAGCTTGGGTGAATAGACTGATACTTTCTTGCCGAAGAAGCCCAGTTTTCGAGCATCCTGTCCGGTGAAATCGATGATTGCACGCACGTCATTCGCTTTCAGCCGCTGCATCTGAGCGTGCCGTCTTCGATAGTTTTGTCGTCCAAGACGGCAGTGTAACTGGATCATTTGAAGATTCGCCGATACGCCTTGGAACTGCGGCGCGGCTGCATCCATCCGCGCCAGAATGGCGTTCAGCGATCTGAGCATCCAATATTCCGGCACCTGCAAGAAGGCACAAACCGAGTAACCAGTTTTTCATGTTCCTGCTCAGAAGACGCCAGAATTAAGGCGCAGTGTACGCGATGAAGCCTTTTATTTCCTGTTCGGCTTCATCCCGGATCGGCTCGACGCGCACGACATGCCAGGATTTCCCGGTTCTCTGATGGATCAGGTTTTCGGCGCGACGCAAGCGCTGCGCGTCGGGGGTATCCGACAGCAGTTCGGTCGCGATAAAAACACGGTTGGAGCCGTGAAGGGACGACATGAGGACAACGCTTGACGCCTTTGGCTGATCGTGAAACCACTCGCGGGGAGTAGCGAATACAAAGACAAGAATCAGCCCGACGACAATGTCGTACTGCCAGGACGCCCGCGCGAAATCCCAAAAAATCAGTCTTTTGCCGAGCGTTCCCGCATTTTGACGTATGAGCTCCGGCACTAATGCCAGTGTAACATCGGGGCGATTAGTACTTCCGCATTATTGCCAAGACGCGACCCTGGATCTGGAGGTTTTCCGGATGGACGAAAATAGGACCCATCGACGAATTAGCGGGCTGCAGCCGCACTCGGCCATCAGCTTCCTCGTAATATCGTTTCAGAGTTGCATCGCTACCGTCTACCAGGGCCACCACGATGTCGCCGTTCTTGGCTGTCTCGGCCTTTTCCACGAGCACGAAATCGCCGTTGCAGATGTGGTCCTCGATCATGGACTCGCCGCGCACTTCCAAGGCGAAGGTATTCTGGTTTCCGGCGAAATCGGAGAAGTGCAGCGCTTCCGGGGTTGGGATGGCCTCAACAGGCGACCCGGCAGCGATACGGCCGAGCAATGGAATTGCGGGATCGGCATTTTCCGGACGCCGGGTTCTCTCTTCAGCGAAATACCGGTCACCTACTTCGAGAGAGCGGCTGTGATTATAGCTGCGGCGGACGTACTGCTTGGCCTCAAGCGCCTGAACGTGTTTGTGCACCGTCGCCAATGACGCTAAGCCGAGCCCGGCAGCTATTTCCTCATAACTTGGGCTGTAACCGTGTTTTTCAATGAATCCGGAGAGGAAATCCATCACTTCTTTCTGTCTACGCGTGAGCGCCATAGGTCCTGTTCCTCTATGACCAGTCTTGGCGAACAAAGGTCGAAAGTCAAGTAAAAATTAAAACCCTATCGAACGCAGACAGCTTTCGCTTGGACTAGTCCCAGTACCCGTCCGGTGACATCAGTTGCAACATCGAGCATCTATAAGGTTTGAACCCTCAATGACTAACCGAGTGTTGTTATACGTGGAGGACGAGGATGCGGCTGCTTTCCTCTTTGAGACCGCCCTGAAGGAGGCCGCTATCTCGGTGGAGCTATACCGCGTCTCGGACGGAGAAGAGGCGCTTTCCTTTCTACGAGGCCAGGGATCGTATGCTAAGGCATCAACCCCGGACCTGATTGTGCTCGATCTGAACCTGCCCAGGAAAAATGGTCTTGAGGTACTTGCCGAACTCAAAAAAAACGGGAAGCTCAGCACCATTCCCGTGGTGGTGTTCACATCATCGTCACTTTCGAGCGACAAGCAGAAATCGTGGGCTCTCGGCGCGCGTCGAGTACATTACCAAGCCCCCCACCTTCGATGGATTTGTAGAGGCTGTGAAAGCCGCGTGCTCCTATATGCCGGCGTGAACACTCACGGCGAACTCGGGTCAGTTCATGTTCATGCCGCACATCCCGCCCCCGCAGAAATCGTGCCGCACATTCCACTGCCGCAGGCGGCGGGTTCGGATTCCTTTGCCTTGCCCGTCTGGGCGGCGAAGGTCGAATACTGCGCAGTCAGGTGCTTGTGTCCGCACGAGGGGCATTCCACTGCGTCCGCCTCCACGCTTCGGCGAACCAATTTTTCAAACTTTGTCCCACAATCGTCGCAAGAATACTCGAAGATCGGCATGCTTCCAAACTAGCAGTCGAACCCTTTCGGAGCAAACTGGCCATGAAGCACAAACCGCCCTGGCGGAGTCAAACGGCAGGAACGGGGGAAACTATGCGTCTACTGACTGACTTTATCTTCTTAGTGCTGTTTTTTGTCTTTCTCATCATTTGGCTGGTAGCCTGGGCGGCGCTGCACGTGACGGGAGGGTTCATTCACCTGCTGATTGTCATCGCGGTCATTTCGCTCATTATCCATTTCGTGCGCCGCCGAAGCGCAGTCTGAACCCAACAATACTCTTATTTCGCTATTCCAAGCTCCACGTCGCGAACAGTTCCGTATTATCTGTTTGCGAGGCACTCCGATCAGCCGCGAGCACGCTTATCAAATGGTCGTTAACAAGATCGCCGGCGGAATCGATTTCCGGGTAACGCTCCGCCATGTTACTACAGAGGCTTCTCTTGCCAAGATCGACTCCGACGCGGGACTGCAAGAAGATGAAGGTCCGGGCAGAAACAAGTTTGTTACCGTGGCGGCGCGGCGCTACTTCAAATTGGGGCTTTTTGTGCAGCCTCGCTATCGAAAGCAGATGCGCGGGATCTGTCAAGCGGCCTTCCGACTCCGGAGGCGCCACGGACGATCATCGATTTTCTTGCAAGCGCCGATCGCCTGCCGCTCCGGCTTCAAGCACGAGCTGAATTCGAGCAAGTAGGAGCAAAACGCTCAGGGATGAATTTGTGAGTGTTCCGGTAAACGAATTCCGTGGAGCGATCCTTCGTGACTTTCGCCGCCACGCAATGAGCCTGGGGATGAATTTCTTGATTGCACGCGGCTTTACGGGGCAAACGACGGAGGTATTGGCAGCTCCCGGGCAAGAGCTTCCGTTTGAGCAAATCGTGGGGGTTCGCATCCCTTCCTATGTCAGCATTTCCTACACCTATTGCTTCGGTCCTCGGCCTTAGGTGAACGATGTGAGAAAATCGCGTAACTCGCTTTTTTCTCACAGGCATGATCCGCGTAACGAATCTAGTCAAGAAATTCGGTCAGCTCACTGCCGTTGACAACATTTCGTTTGAAGTGCGAACCGGAGAAATCTTCGCGTTCCTGGGTCCGAATGGGGCAGGGAAGACCACGACGATAAAGATGCTGACGACGCTGCTGCGACCCACCAGCGGAACGGTCGAGTTGGACGGTTTGGATCCCACCGTTAAGCAAAACGAAGCGCGCCGCCGCTTCGGAATCGTCTTTCAGGATCCGAGCATCGACAGCCAGTTGACGGCTTACGAAAACATGGACATTCATGGCGTCCTGTATCACGTGCCTCGTAAAGTCCGCGTAGAACGAATCGAACACCTGCTGAAGCTATTCGATTTATGGGAGCGGCGGGCTACGCTTTTGAAAGATTTTTCAGGCGGGATGAGGCGGAGATTAGAGATTGCTCGAGGCTTGCTGCATACTCCGAAGATCCTTTTTCTGGATGAACCGACGCTCGGGCTCGATCCGCAGAGCAGGAATCAGATGTGGACGCAGGTGAAGCTTCTGAACCAAAGTGAAGGCGTTACCGTGTTTCTTACCACGCACTACATGGATGAAGCGGATCGCGTGGCGCAGCGCATCGCGATCATCGATCACGGCAAAATCGTCGCGCAAGGCTCATCGCAGGAACTGAAGGAACAAACGAACACTCCATCGTCTGGAGGAGGCGTTCCTCGCGCTTACCGGCTCGACGATCCGCGACGAAAAGGCGGGCTCTGCCGATCAAATGCGTCAATTCGTGCAAATGTGGAGGCCACGGAAATGAGCGCCATTTACATACTTTGGCTGCGCGAACTCAAACGATACTTCCGTTCGCGGTCCCAAATTATTGCCTCGTTGGGGCAGCCGCTGCTTTATCTGCTTGCTCTCGGCTTCGGGCTCGGTCCGATTTTTCGAAAAGCCGGCAACGGCAGCTACATTCAGTTCGTTTCACCGGGAGTGATCGGCATGACTGTGCTTTTCAGTTCCATCTTCTCCGGACTTGGATTGCTCTGGGACCGGCAATTCGGCTTTCTGAAGGAGACGCTGGTCGCGCCCGTGTCTCGGACGACGATCATGCTCGGAAAGACGCTGGGAGGCGCAACGGTAGCGATATTGCAAGGCGTGCTAGTCATCATTGTCTGCCTGATCGTGGGCTTTCGCCCGCAACATATAGCGGCGATTCCTGAAGCTTTTCTGTTCATGGTGCTTATCGCAATTGTGTTTGCCGCGCTGGGTATGGCTATTGGATCGAAGCTCGAGAACATGCAGGGATTTCAGTTGATCATGAATTTCCTGGTCATGCCAATTTTCTTTCTTTCGGGAGCGTTGTATCCGCTGACCAATTTGCCGAAAGCGCTGGCGGCGGTGACAAACGTCGATCCGCTTTCGTATGGGATCGATGGGCTGCGTGGGTCGTTGCTGGGCCTATTCCATTTTGGGCTCGCGACAGACGTGGTCGTCCTCAGTGCGGTCGCGGCTGTCCTTCTGTTTATAGGCGCCCGGCTGTTTTCGCGCATTCAGTTGTAATACGCGGCGCGGACAGAGCCGGCGGCCTTCGGGGTATCTGAATAAGATCGACTACGCCGGCCACAGTAACTGGACTCTGCCGAAGTCGCCCATGCACGATACCGGTTCGCCTTGTAATATGAATCCTGGTCCTAACGGGAACGACTTCAGCTACGGCTGCACTTCCAGTGCACTCGGCAATCTCTACAACGTGTCGCTGCATCTTAATTACCCCAACACAGTTGGAAGCCCAAGCGCCGATGGCAGAACTGGTACTTACTTCACTAATTTCCAACCGTATCTGTACTGGTCTTGCACAACAAAGACGGGAGATGGTTCCGCGTTTACCGGCGGGATGCCCGGTGACTCGGGCGGGTTCCACGCTTTCTCATTTAACACCGGTTGGCGTGGCGACAACGTAAGTCAGCATTATATGTATGTGCTGCCGATGACGCCCGGGAATCCGTTTAACGTAGCCGTGCCGGTGTCGAACGGGTTGGCAGAGCAGTGGATAACAAACATGGACAGTTACGACAACGGACCAGGAAAGCCGAAGGGTTGGTTGGGCATAAGCACCTGGCAGCTGCCGCCTGTGCTCCTGACGACCCCACGTGTTCTCTGAACATGGGTACCTTCGGGTACAGTTGCCAAGGCAACAACGATCCGCTCGGCGAACTCTACTACAAGCAATTGACCTTGGCAGGCAGGAGCCACTGGCAACTCCCAGACTCTCCCGCCGACCTGAAAACGCTGTATTGGTACTTGCAGCTTAGTTCCGGCGATGCCCGCCTCATGGCTCATGGAACGGCCGGCCCATTTCGTAATCTTCAGCCCTTCTCCTATTGGTAAGCGTGCGTGGTCGATCCTAATGAAAGCGGCGATTCCTCGACCGAATGCGTCAGGGGCTACGCTCCTTCCGGTAAGCGTGGCAGAGAAATGAGTTTCGATTTCACGTTTGGTTATGGGCTTCTGTCGACGGATTTGTCGGCCCTGAACTCTTACGTGATGGTCTATTATCCGGCTAGATTTCGCCAACTGATGCGCTATTCACGTTAACGAGAGGCGAAAAGTTAGTGGTCGGTTCGGGTTTTATCCCCGGTCACTCCGTTTTTAACGCCTTTGGCGGCATCCTTTGCGGCGTGTCCGGTCCCTACGCCAATGTCCTTGGCTCCGTGGCCGACATCTTTCCCGAAGTCCTTGGCTCCGTCCACGACCTCGCCGTGCTTGATGTCATGTCCCAGGGCTTTGCCGCCCTCCTTCATCTCTCTCCCACCGTTCGCGTAGGAGTGTTCGATAGTTTTACCAGCTGCATGCATCTCCCCACCCGCTGTTCCGCGGTTGACTCCCAAGCTGTCCATCGTCTGATCATTTAAGCGCCCGTCGGCGGTCAGCTTCTCTTGCCGCTGATACTGACGAAGCGCATGCTGGGTGTTCGGCCCGTAAATCCCATCCACTGGGCCGGGATCGAAGCCCTTATCTTTCAGCGCCTGCTGTGCCTCCCGAACGGACTCCGAGCTTTGTGCCCAGGCTAGCGCCGTGGAAAGGCACAAAGTCATCACTGAAACGGCCAGAATTTTACACATTTACCGGTCTCCTCAATTCCTAGACACGGAATTCAAAGGCAGGCGTTTCAATTAGAACAGCAGCTTGAGTGCGAACTGGATCTGGCGGGCCGGATAAGTAGTACGAATTTGGCCAAAAGCAGAACTCGTGCTGATGGCGGTAGGCAATCCAAAGTTGGTGTGATTGAGCACGTTGAAAAACTCCGATCGGAACTGCAGCGCAGTTGATTCGTGAATACGAAAGTTCTTGTTGACTGCTAAATCCCACTGTTCCAGGCCGGGCGCACGGAAGGCGTTACGTCCGGCATCGCCAAACGGGGAGGTGGCCGGGGGCGTTGTAAAGGTATAACCCGCAAAATAGTTGTTCACCATGGCGGACTTACTTTGGCTGATAGGGCTTCCGGATACATTCGGGCGCAGAATCGCTTCGCCCCGATAATCATTGGTCAAGCCGGTTACATCATTGATGGTGGAAGGAGAATACGACACGTCAATGGGCGTGCCTGTATTTGCCGTGTTGATCGAGTTCAGTTCCCAGCCGCCGAGCGCCGCGTCCACGATCGGGTTCCAATTAGAGCCGTACTTTCGGCCTTTGCCGAAAGGAAGCTGATAGACCACGCTGGTTACGTTGAGGAATTTTACGTCGAAGCTCGAGGGGCCACGCTCAGCAGCCAGATTGTGGATGTTCTGCGGATTCGCCTCATAATAACCGGCGTAATACTCCAGAGCCTGTTCGGAATCGCCCAGCGCTTTCGACCAAGTGAACGAATTCAGGAAGTAAAGTCCTGCGCCGAAGCGGTGCTCCAAGCGGGCAGAAAAGCCGTTGTAGTCGTTATCACCGGCCGGGTCCAGCCACGTGATTGCGCCAAAACTTTGAATTGGCCGGCGCGCCTGAACTCCGAGACAACCTGAAGTAATCGCCGGTTGCGCCAGCGGATTGCATGTGGAGGTGAGCTGATTGGGAACCGCCTGATTGTAGTCGGCGATGATCGGCAAGCGCAGGCTATGGTTGCCGTTGTATCCCAATTCGAGCACGGTATCGTGAGTGAGTTCCTGCTGTATCGAGAAGAACCAGGATTGTATGTAAGGCCAGCGGGTGTTCGCGGAAATGTAGTCTATGTTCGAGACGATCGGATTGAAATTAGCCGGATTGTTGAGACCGGTTGTGAAACTGTTCTGAGTAGTAAGAAAAGACGACGGTACAACCCCACCGGTGATGGACTGCGTTTGCAAACCGAATAGAGCGAGCGGCGCATTGATCCCTTCTTGAGCGCTGCCTGGCCGGTTGAAAAACGAATAGCTGATGCCGTACCCGGCGCGCAGCACCGTCTTGGGTGTGAAGCTATACGCTAAACCGAGCCGCGGCCCGAAGTCCTTGTAATCGGGATGCACGAGCGCGCGGCTATAGAGGCTGCCGTTGCGTGGCCCTCACCAGAGTGTTGGTTGTTGGATCGAAATTCGACCAATTGTTGTCACGCTCCCAGATGGGCGTCGCGAATTCCCAGCGCAGCCCGAGATTCAACGTGAGCTTTGAATTGACCCGGTAATCATCCTGAACGTAAAGCGCGTGGACGTGTTGCCGGAGATTTGTGACCAGATTGTTACCGAGTTGAATTGTGCTTGGAAGGCCGAAAATGAAGTCGGCGAGATTGTAGCTTGTTGGGTCACTCGGGATCGTGCATCCGGTCGGCTGGCCCAATTGCGCGCAATTTGCGGGTTTGCTGAACTGCCCGGCGTACGTGTCGGCTCCGTAGAGAGGATTGATATCCAAAACCTCGGTGCGGACGTCCACGAATTCATAACCCATCTTGAGAGCATGGCGGCCCTTGATCCAGGAATAGTTGAGTTTCGGGTCGAAGGAGGTCGGGTTCTGAAATTGCGGGTTGCTGGTTTGGCGGCCCAATTGAGAGAATCCGCTGATCGATTGTGAGTTCAAGCCGCCGGTCAGATTGGGAGAGGTGGGCAATCCGGGAATGCCATAGAGCTGCTGCATGCTGGGTCCTCCGAGATAAGGCGGAACTTTCCCGGCCAGAATGTGATCGAAGCCAAAACGAGCATCGAGCAGCGAGGATGGCGTCACGGTCCAGGTGTAGCCGATGGCCGCTTGTTGCTGGATCGCGTGGATGTACCCGTTGCCGTTTCCGCCCGAGGGCCCTGGAATGTCCGGCTGGTAGTACTGCAAATCCTTTCTCTGGCTAAAGCGCAGGAATGAGGTCATCTTGTCGTTGATGTGGTAATCGATTTTCGCGTCGTATTTATCGCTGTAGTCCCGAACCAGCAATAAGGCTTCGTAATTATTGGAGCGGCCAGGGCCATTCGGAGCTGGGAGCCCGCTCAGCACTTGCGCCGCAAATGGATTCAACTGCGCGATCGGGATAGGCGTGTTTGCCGGATAAACAACGTGTGTCAGCGGGTCCACGACTGCCACGGGCAGGCTGCCGTTGCGATCGTTGAGGCTGGGAATCGAATCGAAATTGAGATACCGCTGTAACTGTCGGAAGCCCTCGTAATCGGCAAAGAAGAATAGTTTGTTCTTGATGAAAGGACCGCCAATAGTGAAGCCGAATTGATTGCGCTGAAGGGTTGGTTTTTGGAATACCGCGGGGCTGAAGGTAAAGCCCACAGCGTTCAGGTCTGTGTTGCGCAAAAACTCATAGGCGGTGCCGTGAAACGCGTTCGTTCCAGAGCGCATGGCCGCGTTGACGACACCGCCGCCCACGCGCCCGTATTCCGCGCTGAAGTTACTGGTGATTACCTTAAATTCGGCAAGAGCATCCGGCGAAGGCTGCACCACCTGGCTCGAGTAGCCCTGATTGCTGGGCGAATAGGCGTTGTTGTCCAGACCGTCCAGTAGAAAATTGTTGTAGGTGCTGCGCATTCCGTTCACGTTGAAGGCGGCTTCTCGCGGTGTGCCGGTCGCACTGAAGAGAACTGCCATCGGAGAACGATGCACATTTGTCGAAAGGAGAGCGAGATCGGAATAGTTGCGGCCGTTCAGAGGCAATTCCACGATTTGCTGCGTATGGATCACCTGCCCGTGTTCGCTGGTGTCCGTTTCCAGCACTTCGGCAGCGCCCTGTACTTCTACAGACTGACTTACTGCGCCGACTTGCATTGTGATATCAACTCGCTGACGCGCTTCCACGTTCACCACCACGCCTGTGGTCTTGAATGTCTGGAAACCCGACAGCTCGGCTGTTACGGTATAGCGGCCCGGACGAACGTTAAAAAAATCGTATGCACCACTTTCATCCGATACCGTTCTGGTTTCGACGCCGGTCTCTTCATTCGTCAGAGTAATATTGGCATTTCGAACGACCGCGCCGGAGGCATCATGAACAGTGCCCAGAACCTCAGCCGTTTCGAATTGTCCAAAAGCAAACGAAGCGAATAAGCAAACGCCTATCAAGCACTTCACCGATTTATACATGATTTCCCCAAAAGCTTAAGCAATAACAAGCGATTGTTAACTGCTCGTTAAAGCTATACAACAATACACCAAAATTTACCACCATAGTTGCGCGGAAAGCGCTCGCTTGCGGTCGCGGCTCGACTTGCCGTGCTGATACAATCCGCGTTCATGCGCAGCCCCGTTTTCATCTTGAGCATCGTTCTCTTAGCCGCAGCAACTCTGCCAGCGCGCCGCTGGATCAGAAAGATGTCGAGTACGGCCGCGCGGGCGGGAAGGCTCTGCTGCTGGACCTGCACGTTCCGGATGGGCCCGGACCGTTTCCGGCTGCGATTCTTGTCCACGGCGGAGGCTTTGATGGCGGGAGCAAGTCCACGAACGTGCGCCCCTTGTTTGAACCGCTGGCGAGCGCCGGATTCGCGTGGTTCAGCATCGATTACCGGCTTGCGCCGGAGGTCCATTTTCCGCAGGCGATGGAAGATGTCGACAGCGCAATACGGTGGCTAAAGAGCAATGCCGCGAAATATCGCGTCGATGTTTCAAAGATTGCGCTTATTGGCGAGTCGGCCGGCGGGTTGCTCGTGAACTACGCTGGGACTCACGAGACGCCGGCGACGCGGGTCAGCCGCGGTGGTGGACTTCTATGGGCCTAGCGACTACGGAAAACAAGCCGAGTTGCGGCGCGATCATCCGGAACGCTTCAACATGGCTTCGATTAACCGGCATGCGGCGAATGGCGGCGGCATCCACTTTTTCGGGGTCGAACAACTCGATTCGGAAGGCCTCAGGAAACTCTACGCGATATCTCCGATTGCAGGCGTGCACAAAGGCATGCCGCCGTTCCTCTGCATACATGGGACGAAGGACGATCAGGTATCGTACGAGCAATCGACTGCTTTTTGCGATGCGATCCGAAACGTGGGAACGAAGTGTGAACTGATCACGATTGAAGGCGGCGGGCATGGCATGGGAACCTGGCGCGAACCGGAGATGCAGCACTGGAAACCGGAAATGATCGCTTGGCTGAGAAAGTCGCTGAACTTGCAGTAGAGGCGCGGGATAATGACAAGTTAGTGACCACGCCAACCCAAACTCTTTCGAGCGTGCCCACTTCTCCCGCTCTCGAGCAACGAACTGGATCGCGAGACGCTCGTGCGGGCCTTTCGCGTGATGTATCTGGCGCGCTGCCTGGATGATCGCGAAGTGCTGCTCAAGAGGCAAAACAAAATCTTTTTTCAGATCAGCGGGGCCGGTCACGAAGCCGTGCAAGTTGCCGCGGGCCTGGTGCTGCATCCGGGCAAGGATTGGATTTTTCCGTACTATCGCGATCGGGCCTTGGCTTTAATGCTGGGCATGACGGCCGAAGATATGCTGCTGCAGGCGGTGGGCGGCGGCGCGCGATCCGAGTTCCGGAGGGCGCCAGATGCCTTCCCACTGGTCGTCCCCAGCCGCTGCGCATCGTGACCCCCTCATCGGCAACCGGCACACAGTATCTTGCATGCGGTCGGATGCGCGCAGGGGAAAAGCCTGTGCGCGGCGGAATCCGATGAAATTACTCTCGTCGCTTCGGGCGAGGGCGCCACGAGTGAAGGCGAATTCTGGGAGGCGATGAATATCGCTTGCATGGAACGCCTGCCGCTTTTGGCGCTGGTGGAAGATAACGGGTATGCCATTTCCGTGCCGGTGGAACGGCAGACCGCAGGGGGCAATGTCACGCGCCTGCTGGAGGGTTTCCCGGGGCTGCTGCGGCTGGAGGTGGACGGGACCGATTTCATCGATTCCTTCCGCGCATTCAAGCATGCCGCCGATTACTGCCGCAGGCGGAAACGGCCCCGCCCTGGTTCATGCTTCGGTGATCCGGCCCTACTCTCATTCACTTTCCGACGATGAGCGGCTATACAAGCCCAAAGTAGAGCGCGACCAGGAAGCGGCGCGAGATCCGCTTACGACGTTTCCGGAGTTCCTGATTCGCGAAGGATACCTGGACCGGCACGCATTGCAGGTAATCACGAGTGAGATTGACCGGGAGGTCGCCGAAATCACGCAGCGTGTTCTGCGGGAGTCGCCGCCGGCGCGCGGTTCGGCATTCGATCACTTGTATTCCGGCAATATCGATCCGCAATCGGACGCTTTCGATGCGCAAGCGCGAGTTTCGCGGCGAGCCGCGCACGATGATCGATTCGATAAACCAGACGCTTGGCGGAGGAGATGCGCCGCGATCAGCGGGTTCTCGATTTTTGGCGAGGATGTGGCCGATTGCAGCCGCGAGCAGTATTTGCAGGAAGTGAAAGGGAAGGGCGGGGTCTTCAAGGCAACCGCCGGTTTACAGCGCGAGTTTGGCGCTCAGCGCTGCTTCAATACACCGCTCGCCGAAGCGTCGATTATCGGCCGCGCGGTGGGTCTGGCCGCCCGAGGTCTGAAGCCGCTGCCCGAGATTCAATTCTTCGATTACATCTGGCCGGCGATGATGCAACTGCGAGATGAGGTGGCAACGTTCCGCTGGCGTTCGAATAACGGCTTTTCGTGCCCCATGGTCATCCGCGTTCCGATCGGCGGATATCTGACCGGCGGAGCCATCTATCACAGCCAGTGCGGTGAAGTGACCTTTACGCACATTCCGGGCCTGCGAGTTGTCTTTCCTTCGAATTCCTTAGACGCTTGCGGACTGCTACGTACCGCGATCCGGTGCGACGATCCCGTACTCTTCCTCGAACACAAGAAACTGTACCGGGAACCGTACAATCGCGCACCGCATCCCGGCAAAGAATTCACCATCCCGTTCGGCAAGGCGAGAACTGTGAAATTCGGGCAGAATCTGACCATCGTCACTTACGGGGCGCTGGTGCAAAAATCGCTGCAAGCCGCGCTGACAGATTGAGCAGCGCCGGCGCGGCGCATCGGTGGAGGTGATCGATTTGCGAACGCTTTCGCCTTATGATTGGGACACAATCAGCGCGTCAGTGAGAAAGACGAGCCGCATCATGATCGCTCATGAGGACACTCTATCCTTCGGCTATGGCGCCGAAATCGCCGCCCGAATCGCCGGCGAACTTTTTACCGATCTGGACGCGCCCGTAGGACGCGTTGCCGCGCTAGATACCTGGGTCGCTTACAGTCCGCAAATGGAAGACGAGATCCTGCCGCAAGTGGACGACCTGGTGCGCGAAGGCGAGCGCTTGCTCGGATTCTAAGCGGATAGTCCGTACCGACGGGACGGCTTAACCTCTTTCGGTCCACTGCTTTTCTGCTTTAAATTGGACACACTGTCGCGCTAAGCGGAAAAGCATGATTGAGAACTGTTTCCCTCAAAGGTTTCCACGCCGATGAAGCTGTTGATTTGGTCGTGAAAAACGGGTTTTCCCTCGTCCAATGCACACACAGCAGGCTGGTGTGCCAAGGTCCGTGCGGTATCGTCCTTCACGTAGATTTTGCATCCCTGACGTTTAGAATGACGTTTCCTGATGGAGTGCTGCTGGATTCTTATCTCCTGAGCGGAAAGCTTTGCCGCAGGAAACCGGAATATTTCCTCGCCGACCTCCGACGCTTGTTCCGGTGCGTGCCGGTGCGCGATTATGGACGCGATGGTCGTCACGCGGGAACTATCACCGATTGGTTTGAGGACAAGCAGTTTGGGTTTATTGAGTGCTATGGCAAACGGGATTTCGTTCTCCGCATCGATCAAGTGCCACCCGATATGCGGCACCTGGTAAAGGAGGGCGCGAAAATCCGCTTTCGCGCCGGGAAGCTAGGTCCATATCGCGCGCGACACGGATGTCTGCCCGCCAGCGATGTCGTGATTGTGCGGCCCGGCATTCTGGTTGAAATGCCCTTCGCACCCGGTCGAGCGGGAATACTCCGTAAGGCTGGTTCCAAGACTAAATACCAACCGTAGCTTCGAGAGTTCTATTGCTTTGTTTCACTCCAGCACGTAAGCTAGTGACCATAGGTTGGACGAGAGCTAAATAAGAGCGCCAGGAAATATCCGGCGCGGGTGCATTTATAAATTGGCTCTCGACCCGCACTGGCCGGGGTATGCTGAGCGCGGCGCACAGCCAGAGCTGATCTTTCTTGTGCGCCGTTTTTCGATCTTCGGTTAAAGCCTAGTCGCCGTTTAACTCGCGCCAGCGATGGACCAGGTCCTGGCACGCTCCGCGCCAATTCGGGAAGTGAAATTCGAAGCCCGATTCAAGTAAGCGGCGGGGGACCACGCGACGGCTCTTCAAAACTAATTCGGTTTCCGTACGAAGAAACACCGCGCCTAACTCGAGTGTCCATCGGGGCGCGGGGAGACCGATGTAGCTGGTGCACCAGGCCCGACGCAAACAGCACATGAACTCACGGTTCACGATTGGCGAAGGAGAAGCCACATTAACGACCCCCTCCAGGTCTTCGTGAGCGATCAGGAATTCAATTGCGCGGACGAAGTCAACGTCGTGAATCCAAGAGATGTATTGCTTACCAGAACCCGTGGCCCCCCCGAGTCCCCAGCGAACCAGCCGCAGCAGCTCGTCGAAGACGCCGCCAGCGTCGGGACTCATGGTCATGGCGCTGCGAAGGGCGAGTTTCCGCGTCTTCGGTGTCTCGACCGCGAAGAAGGCGTGTTCCCAACTAGTGGCTACGTCGATGCTGAATCGCCACTTCTCAGGCGCTCCGGGTTCCTTACCTCCAATTTCGCCTGTTACTTCATCCATCGGACGATCCAGTGCGTGGCGATAAATGGTTGCCGTGCTGGCATTCATCCAAATCCGGGGCGGATGAACAGCCTGCACAATCGCTTGCCCGACTAAGCCGGTGGTAATGATTCGCGACTCCTTAATCTCACGCCGATTCGCGGCGTTGTAGCGGCAATTGACGCTGCGCCCGGCCAGGTTGATAACGACATCCGCTCCTTCCAGGGCCTGGGTCCAGCTTCCCAGCTGCTGCGCATCCCACGCGATGCTCTGCCATTCGCTGGGTAGGGGATGGCGCGAGATGGTACACACCGAGTGACCCTGCTCATGAAAATGCCTGGCTAGGATATGGCCGATCTGGCCGGTACCTCCCGGTATGACGATGCGAAGCTGCCCGGCGGAAGGCATTCATCGCATTTTAGCCGACGAAGGGCCATGCCGAGGTACTAGGAGGGTTGAAAAGAAGCCCCGGTACACACGAGGTTCCGGGGCACTGCGCGCGCACAGGCTGTTGGGGCGCCTTTGTGCGCGCAAAAAAACGGGATTTAGACTTGGATTAGCGTTCGCCGAAACTCCAGCCGAGAGAAGCGCCGTATTCCGGCACCCAGTTGCTCCCGAATTGGGTAAAGTTGTTCACGTAGCGGGCATCTACTTGCGGTCTGAAGAAGACATGCGGCGTGACATAGAAGCGCACGCCCGCCGCGAGATGTACCTGTAAGTGATTCGCACTCTCCAGGAACTGATTATTACTGGAGCACCCGGCAAACGAGTCGCAGAACGAATTTGGAACATAGAATCTGGTATTGACGCCCCCAAGCCCTGCTTGCAATTCAGGCACTATGCGCTTGCTCTTACGCGCCATCGGCAGAACGATGGCGTTGAAATCGTAGAAAGTAGGCCGGTAAGTCAAGCCCGCATAAGATCCTTGCGAAAAGCGGAAATCGGTCTCCGCCCCGATGCCCAAATACGGTTTGATCATGAAATCGGCCCCCGCTTTTCCGAACGTACCGCCTAGGCGCGGTGTGTTAAACGGATTTCCGGTCCCGAAAGTATCGATGGATTGTCCGTTGGAGGTATCCATCATTGTTCCGACACCAAAGAAAACATCGGGGCCGCTCTGCGCCTTGGCGAGCGATCCGCAGAAGCCCAGCCCCAAAACTAAACTCAGCGGAATGGTGGCACGAATGAATTTCAACACAGTTGTCTCCTCTTGTTTGTAAGAGCGCCTGGGTTTTGTTCTTATTCGTCGTCCCGTTGACGACGGATGTAAGCCGCCAGAACCCCTGAATGGTCTGACGCGCGGCACTCGTTACGTCAAGTACGACGTGACAAGGAGTCGCGGCGGTTTCAGTTACTAACCTAGAAAAAAATCAGTAATAGATTGGTACGACCGCTCTATCTATGCGCGGGCAGGATCGATGCTCTCCGCATTAATCCCGAGTTCCTGAACAGCCTGCTTTGCACGGTTCGCATCGTAGCGTCCCCATTGGGCGAGCCGAGAGAGTGCCGTGGCCGCAATGTTTGCCGCATCGACTTCGAAGAAGCGTCGCAGATGTTCGCGATTTTCACTGCGTCCGAACCCATCGGTCCCAAGAGCGGTCAGGCGTCCGGGCAGCCAGGGTGAGACCTGATCGGCCACTATTTTCATGTAGTCCGTTGCCGCGACGATCGGAACATCGATATCGCCGAGAGCCTGCAGAAGATAGGGCTTGCGCTGCGGTTGATCCGGGTGAAGCCGATTCCAGCGGTCGACCGAGAGAGCATCGCGGCGTAACTCGGTGTAACTCGTCACGCTCCAGACATTGGCTGCCACTCCGTATTTTTCCGCAAGAATTTTTTGCGCACTCAGAGCTTCATTCAGAATCGGACCACTGCCAAACAGAGTTACTTGTGCCGGTCCGTTTTCCGCCTGCTTATAGAGATACAAGCCGCGCAGAATTCCCTCGCTGAGGTTAGGAATCTCGGGCATGGGCGGCTGCACGTAATTTTCGTTGCAGACGGTCAGATAGTAGAAGTGATCTTCATTGTTCTCATACATGCGACGGATGCCATCCTGCACAATGACCGCAATCTCATACGCAAATGCCGGATCGTAACTCTTGCAGGTGGGCACCACGCTGAAAAGAACGTGGCTGTGCCCATCGTCGTGCTGGAGTCCTTCGCCTAATAGCGTTGTACGGCCGGCGGTTCCCCCAGCAAGAAAGCCTTTGCCCCGGGAATCGGCAAATGCCCACACCAGGTCTCCCACGCGCTGGAAACCAAACATGGAGTAGTAGATGAAAAACGGAATCGCTGGAACGCCGGCGTTGGCGTAAGCCGTGCCTGCCGCTGTAAAGGATGCCATCGCTCCCGCTTCCGTAATCCCCTCTTCCAGGATCTGGCCATTCTGCGCCTCCTTGTAGTACATGAGGACGTCGCTGTCTACCGGCTTATAAAGCTGTCCGCCACTCGCGTAAATCCCGCGCTCGCGGAACATGGACTCCATGCCGAACGTGCGCGCCTCATCGGGAATAATCGGCACAATATACTTTCCGATTTCAGGCACTTTCAATAGCGATTTCAGCACGGAAACCAGAGCGCTCGTCGTGGATGCCTCCCGGCCTCTCGAGCCTGCAAGCAATTCGTGAAAAGTCTCGAGCGGCGGCGATTTGATCTCGATTTTCTTGGGAGCTCGCGCGGGCAGATAGCCGCCGAGTGCCGACCGGCGGTCCTTCAAATATCTGACCTCGGGGCTTTCCTCCGGCGGCCGAATGAAAGAAACCGAGTGAATGTCTTCCTTGGGAACATTGAGATCGAAACGCTTGGATAGGTAAAAGAGCTCTTCCTCGTTCAGCTTCTTCTGCTGATGCGTAATGTTCTTCCCCTCACCCGCTTCGCCCAGTCCGTATCCTTTCACCGTTTTGACAAGAATGACCGTAGGCTGGCCCTTGTGTTCCACTGCGCGCTTGAACGCGTTGTAAACTTTCACCGGGTCGTGGCCGCCGCGGCGAAGGCGCGCAAGCTCCTCGTCCGTCTTGTTCTCCACCAGCTTTAAAAGCTCGGGATATTTGCCGAAGAATTCTTTTCGAACGTACGCTCCGCCACGAGCTTTGAAATTCTGATATTCGCCATCGACGCACTCCTCCATTCGCTTCAGCAATAGACCGCTGACATCGCGAGCGAACAGCTCGTCCCAATCGCTGCCCCACAAGACTTTGATTACGTTCCATCCCGCCCCGCGGAAAACCCCTTCCAATTCCTGGATCACGCTGCTGTTTCCGCGAACCGGTCCGTCCAGCCGCTGCAGATTGCAGTTGATGACGAAACACAGATTGTCCAGTTTCTCGCGAGAAGCAACATGCAGCGCGCCTGTGGATTCAGGCTCGTCCATCTCGCCATCGCCGAGAAACGCCCAAACTCTGCGGTCGCTCTTCGGAAGAAGATCGCGATTCTCGAGATAGCGAAGGAAACGGGCGTTGTAAATGGAATTGATCGGCCCAATCCCCATCGAAACCGTTGGAAACTGCCAGAAGTTTGGCATCAGCCAGGGATGCGGATACGAGGAAAGTCCGGGGGTGTCACGCAGCTCGTGCCGAAAATTAAGCAAATGCTGCTCAGTGAGCCTGCCTTCCAGGAAAGCGCGCGCGTACACTCCGGGCGAGGCATGCCCCTGGTAGTAAATCAAATCGCCCGGCTGACCGTCGATGCTGGCGCGGAAAAAATGATTAAAACCAACCTCGCTAATGGTAGCGAGTGACGCGTAAGTGGAAATGTGGCCGCCGATATTCGGGTCGTATTTGTTGGCGCGCACGACCATCGCTGCGGCATTCCAGCGAATCAGACTTTTGATGCGGCGTTCCAGCGCCCGATCGCCGGGATAGGGCGCTTCCTCGTGCGCAGGAATGGTATTGAGGTAAGGAGTATTGATCTTCTGGGGCGTCGAGATGCCAAAATCGGCGGCCCGGCCCAGAAGTTTTTCTAGCAGGTAGCTGGCCCGGTCCGGTCCGGCTTCATCCACAACCTGATCGAGAGCCTCCAGCCATTCCGAGGTCTCCTGAGGGTTCAAGTCCGTCTGGCGTTCTTCTTTTGTCTTGAGCATCTTCTCTGGGGTAAATCTAACAATACGTCTCCCGGTTAGGGCGTGCAATGGCGCACCTCAGACCGGCTCTGAGGATGACGGGCGCCGCGCATGACTGTAGAGCTAAAAATTGGCTTGCTTCACTTAATTATCTCCCATCGCTTGCATTTCTTCGCTTCCTCAGGCAATCTAAAAGGTTTTCAGAGAGCAACTCTTTTTGGGAGAACCATTTCTGTTGATGAATGTGCGAGTCCTCTATCATGACCACTGCTTTGATGGGGCGGCGTCGGCGGCATTTGTCACTCGGTTCCTGAAAAGCAGGTTTTATCCCGATGCCCAGTTTCAATACACCGGTTTGGCCCACCGGGCCGACCAACTCTTCGAAGATAGCCTTTTCGATGGCGACGCGAACGTTATCGTCGATTTCAAATACGCCACGCATCCCAATTTGACCTGGTGGTTCGATCATCATCAGAGCGCATTCTTAAGTCCCGAAGACGCCGAGCATTTCCGGCATGACACTTCAGGACGCAAGCTGCTCGATCCCAGTTATCGATCTTGCACGAAATTTATTGCCGCCGTGGTGAAACGGCAGTACGGGTTCGAAGCGCCGGATCTGGAGGATCTGGTGACATGGGCCGATATTGTCGACGGCGCTCTTTATGAAAGCGCGGAAGCGGCCGTAGAGATGAAAGCCCCGGCCATGAAGCTAACGCTTGCCATCGAGGGAAGCAAAGGTCCGAATCTGGTTCGAAAAATCATCCGGCTCATGCAGCAGCAGTGCCTGGACCAGATCATGGCCGATCCTGACGTCAAAGCCGAATACGATCGCCTGCACGCGACCCATCTTCGCAACATAGACATCATTCGTACAGCGGGCTCATGCGACCGCGGCGTCATTTATTTCGATCTGGTGGACTACGGCATCGAAGGCTACAACAAATTCATTCCGTACTATCTTTTTCCGGATTCCGCATACACGGTTTCGGTTTCCACCTCGAGTTTCCGGACGAAGGTCTCCGTTGGATCCAATCCCTGGGTACGGGAGCCGCTGCGGCATAACCTAGCGACCATTTGCGAACGATATGGCGGCGGTGGACACCCCAAGGTAGGAGCTATCAGCTTTCCAATCGGAGCCGTCGCCGAAGCGCGAAAAGCCGCTGCCGAGATTCGGGAAGAGTTGAAGCAGTAGGTTGAGCGCGAACCTCGCAACGGGTGGGGGACGAATGCAGCCGCTCTTTTTCACCGAAGAACAGGTAAAAAAACTCCTGGATATGGAGGACCTGTTGTCCGCGATGGAGGAAGCCCTGATCGACTTTTCCGCTGGGCGAGTCAATCAACCGCTTCGAACCGTGCTTGGCGTTCCAGAGCAGGCGGGCTGGTTTGGTTTGATGCCTGCTATTTACCGCGATGTGATTGGAGCAAAACTCGTTACTGTGTTTCCTAAGAATGCCGAGCGTGGATTGCATACCCACCTCGCGACGATTCAGCTCTTTAGCTCCGAAACAGGCGAACTGCTGGCGATGCTGGACGGCCGATGGATTACAGCATTTCGAACAGCGGCGGTTTCAGCTGTTGCTACCCGCGAGCTTTCGAATCCCGATTCCAGGGTGCTGGCGATTCTTGGAAGCGGTGTTCAAGCGCGGGCTCATTATCAGGCCCTGAAGCTGGTTCGAAATTTTGAAGACGTGCGGATCTGGAGCCGAAATACGAACCACGCTGTTCGGTTCGCCGGTGAGATCGGCGGCAGATCAGTGAGCGCGGAAGAAGCCGTGCGTGGAGCGGATGTGGTTGTAACGGTCACGAATGCCGCGGAGCCAATTTTGAGGGGCATCTGGCTGAAAGATGGGGCTCACGTAAATGCCGTTGGCGCGGTTGGCCTCAAGTTCCGGGAAGTGGATAACGTCGCAATGCAAAATGCCGTCGTAATCGTGGAATCGCGTGAAGCGGCGCTGCGCGAATCCGCGGAGATCGTCGAGTCGGGTGCTACGATTCATGCCGAGTTGGGCGAAATTCTGGGAGGCGCCAAGCCGAAGCCGTGCGGCCGGACGATCATATACAAGTCACTGGGAATTGCCGTTGAGGACGTGGCTGCGGCGCGGCTCATCTATACGCAGGCAACCGGCAAATTCACCCAGGGGAATTAGTCAAGCCCTCCGCGCTCAGCCGATTGTGATATGTTCTCGGTTCGTGAAAAGCCGAGACTCAACATCGGTGGATTACCAACTGAACTGGCGCAAATTGCAGCAGGTGGGCCTAAACGCGTACGAAGCGCGATCCTATCTTGTTCTGATGGGGCATCCGAGGTTCAAGGCACTGGAACTGGCCGCCCGAGCGCATGTCCCTCGTCAGAAGATCTATGAAGTCCTGGATAGCCTGGTGGAAAAAGGCTTCGCGCAGGTGGTTCAGGAAAAGACGAAGTTGTTTTCCGCCGTTGATCCTACGCTGGCGATTCCCGGTTACCTAGCCCGCCGGAGCAAGGTTCTGCAGAACGAATTAACGGAACAGGCGCGCTTGGCGACGGGGTTGATTGAGGACTTACGAGGGGCTTTCCAAGAGGGGCAGGACGGTCGCGGCACTCTGGATTTCCTGAACCTGGTGAACGACCCTACCCAGATTGCAATTCACTACAGGCGTATGCTCGCAACGGTGGCAAGCTCATATTGCGAGTTTTCCAGACCGCCCTTTGCGGTCGATCCGTTGGACGAACAGTTGGTGAAGGATGCGGCTGAGCGTGGCATTGCGTGCAGACTGCTCATTGAGGCGGGCCCGATCGATACCGCACATCGAGAACGGCTCAACGATTACCGCGAGTGCGGCGTGGAGATTCGATTTCTTGACCGATTGCCATTGAAACTGGCACTGTTTGATTGCAAAGGCGGGCTGGTGGCATTGCTCGACCCTGTATTGACCCGGCCCTCATGGACGGCAGTCGTTTTTGAACATGACGGATTTGCGGAGGCCATGGCAGGTCTTTTTGAGAGCTATTGGTGCCGGGGCAGGCGCGACTATCAAATCCAGTAACGTGAGTTAGAGTGATCTCATGATTGGACGGCCGGAGAACTCCGAGGCAGCTCCTTACTATTTCACTTACGTCAACCAGGTACATGGCGACGATCCCGCCGGCATCATCGGAGATCAACTCGAAGAGTCGTTGGGATTTTTTTCGGGAATCTCGGAAGAAAAGTCAGTGTATCGATACGCGCCCGAAAAATGGAGCATCCGGCAGGTGCTTAACCACCTCAGCGATACCGAAAGAGCGTTTGCATTTCGCGCGCTGTGGTTCGCGCGTGGATTCACGACGTCCCTCCCATCGTTCGATCAGAACGTCGCGGTCGTTGGTGCTGATGCCGATCGAATTGAGTTGAAAGCGCACGTCGAGGAGTTCCGGCGTGTGCGCCTTTCCACCATTTCGCTGTTTAGCAATATGCCTCCGGAAGCATGGGCGCGAAAGGGCATTGCCAGCGATAATCCTTTCACGGTGCGCGCTCTGGCCTATATCATCGGCGGCCATCTAACCGAAGTTCGTCACGAGAGGGTCTGAAAAGCGACTAAGTCGTTCAGAATCAGTTCAGGCAATCGCCGAGTCTGCACTACATTTTGGATTGAGTTCGAAGCGCTCCGGTAGAACGAGTCCGAGTTGCTGCAGGAGTGCGTTCTGCTCGGCTGAAGGTTCGGTGATGCGGCGCAGACGGATCTCGCGGCCGTCGGTGGTCGGCAGGACAATATCGGCGCTCTGCAGAGTGGATAACAAAACCAGCGCCCTCATTGCCGATAACGGCTGCGCATTGGTGATGCCGCGGACCGATGGCTGTGGGACAATCGCAGCCCGGCGCTTGAGCAGATGCTTCAGCGTGACCCACAGAGCATAGCCGAGGAAGGCAACCATCACGTGCGCCTTGACGCGCGGCTCCAGCTGATGAAACAAGGGGCGAATGGACAGCTCGCTTTTCAGCGCGCGGAAGGATGCCTCGGCCTCGGTCAACTGCATGTATCGAGACCAGAGTTCCTCGGCCGGGCCGGCCTGCAGATTGGTGCGCAGCATATAAGCGCCCTCCCGCAGCCCGTGCCAGAGCTTGCGATCTCCTTTGATCGACCACTGCAGGCGAAGGCCGTGGGGCGTGTCGCGCAGCGCCAGATCGTACAGGTCGCTCACCTGGGGATGGCTGGCTTGAATGCGCCCCAGCCGCCGCTCCATTTTGTTGCGATCTTTCAGACGGCCCGTCTCGATGGCTTTCGCCAGACGTTTTAGAGCATCTTCCATGCGGGTTGAGAAACGATTCCGGATGGCTTGCTCCTTTTCCTTGCGGCCTGCCGTGCGGCACAGAATATAGGTCTCTTCGCCCTGTGGAATGGCCACTTTTTTCACTTCTACATCGGGCCGCACTTGCATCCAGTCATCTTTCAACAGCTCTTGTTCAAACTGCTTCATCTGGCTGCGTGGTGTTCCTACCAAGTATTGGCCGCCGCGTTTGCGGATCGCCCGAAGATTCTCCTCGCTCACAATGCCGCGATCCAACACCCAGATCCGCCGCGCTTGGCCGTACTTACGCTCCACCATGCGCAGGATCGTTTCCATGGTTGACACGTCGGCGCGGTTGCCGTCAAACGTCTCGTAGCTGAACGGAAAGCCTTCGCTGTTGACGATGAGCGCGATCACCATCTGTTCGCAGTCGGGGCGACGATCGCGCGAGTAGCCGCGCCGCATCATCGGATTCTTCTCGGCCGCCCCTTCCACGTAGGTGCTGGTCAGGTCATACAGCAGCACGTCGAACTCAGCCCCGAACAGCTCCCCATAGCGCTGCTTGAGATGTCGCTCCAGTTTGGTCTTGTGCGGCAGAATCCGGTCCAGGCAGCGGTACAACCGTGTGTCGTTGATCTTGCCCTCTGCGATGCCCAGCAGATCATCCAACGCCGTCGCCGGATACCAGCGCTCCTCGATCGCCAACTCGCTGCCCGGTGCACAGAACCGGTTGATCGCCAGCACCGCGGCCACGCGCGACCACGGCACGTCGGCCTCATGCTCATCCACAGCGCCTTCAAAGAACTGCTCCAACTGCAGCCGTTTCCATAACTGCAGACCGAGCCAGCAGGAGCCGAACTGGCGCGTGCACTCCAGTCGCACCTTATTCAGCAACACGCGCGCCACCTGCGGATCGTCCGGCGGCGGTTCAACCTGCGACGGGAACAGCTTCAGTTGCTGCGCCTCGCCCTGCCCGTTGAAGACTTCAATCGTCTTCAGCCAGCGCGCCTGTGCGGAACTGTTCAGCTCACCGAGATAGCACAGCGTTCTCTGCCGTGGACCATCCGGCGTGCGCACCGTTTCCACCAGCGACCAGTAGCTGTGATCCTTGCCGTCCTTGCTCCGCCGGCTCGGGCGCAGAAACATTCTTGCCCGATCTTGTCATGAGACCGCGAGCCCTTCAAGAGGGTTGGTCTGCACTACATCGCTCTTTCGAAATCCCTCGTTGCAGGCAAAGGCACTTGCCCCCACTGAGCACCCAAAAATCGAGTCAGAGCGGTGCGCCGTGACGAGTCGAGGTGTGACGCGGTAGTTTAGATGGGGCCTATCTGTTACCGACCCTTTCGTCTGTCGGTGCCTCACTAGCCCCATCCTGCTCCGTTTTCACACCCCCGCTCATCGAACCGGACGGGCGCATTTAACGCATCCGGCTCCCGGAGAAAGGATCACGAGTTCGCCCACGGGAACCTGCGCGTCCGCTCAGTAAGGCGGACCAAGCCCAGCACGTCGTGTAAGTCGGCTTCGGGAAACTGCTTCGTCGCCGGCCAGGGCACTTTGTGCTTGGTGCACAGCCACTGCCGTAGCCTCTTGCGGGCGTGTTGCTCTACCGCCCGGTAGGCTTTGCTGACCGGACCAAGACAGAAGTAGTTGGCCCATCCGATAATCTTTCGGTTGAGGGTCGCTACCACGGTTTCTTGATCCAGCAGAGTTTTGTTCCGTCCAGTCTCGCTGCTGATCGCCTCACAGATGCGGATAACCCGCTTCTTGGACGGAACAGTACCCAAGTAGGTCCGCCCCGTCTGCGGCGAGTAACAGCGTCCAAACGTGTAGCCCAGAAAATCGAACTTCTCTTCCGGCAGCCTGCAGACCCGCGTCTTGGTCTTGTTCACCGTCAATTTCAGCTTCTGCATAATGTCCTGCATCGTGGCGAGGGCTTCTTCCGCCTTGCCTCGACAGCAGATCACCAGGTCATCGGCATAGTTGACGATGTACGCCCTCAGACGCATCTCGTGCCCCAGCTTCTTCCACCCGAGCACGAACCGACGCATGTACAAATTGCTGAGCAAGGGACTAATTACGCCCCTTGCACAAAAGGTAATTTCTGGCGTCTGAAGAGCCCGATCCTTCGTTTTGAGGTGGGCTCGAGGGAATCGGAATGCTGTGACGAATCGTAATCGTATCTTCGCCGACCAGAACGTCTTTGACCAGCAGGCGCACGATTTTCTGACGTTCGATAACGCTAAGCGTCTCTGCAGCGCTGCGTAAGCGGGCAAGAAATGCCGTGAGGGTTTCTGCCAGGCGCAGGAATGCGGCACGATCATTGGTCTGGTCAGCGATCGCTTGCAACTCGGCAGTGAGTGCCTGTTGGCGCTGACGCAACACGGGCATGCGCTCACGCAACTGTTCAATCGACAAGAGTCCTTCCTGGTATGCGTTGAGAAGTCGTTCGATACCTTTGCCGACATGGGTTAATTCTCTTTGCAGACTCTGCTCCCGTTTTCTGGTTGGATCAGAGTCACGCGCTGCGGCCAACCGACGATCCAGTTCCTGCCGTATCAGAGTGGGGTCTTCCAGCAGGCGGATCACCTCAGCCCAGACGATCTCATCAAGGAGTTCTTGTCGGATGAAGCGGCCATTGTCGCAAACCGGGCCACCGAGTTTCCGCCAACTATCGGAACCAATGCACTTGTAGTAGTGAATCTTACGTGCGCTGGTTTGCGTCGATGTTCGGGAAAGGGCATAGCCACACTTCGCACAGCTGACTAGCCCCTGCACCACACTGGGCGCGATAGTACGCCGACGGGATCGTATCTTGTTCTGATAGAGCAGCTCTTGAGCACGGGCGAAGCTCTCTTCCGTGATCAGGGCTGGTACGGGAATCTCGATCCACTCTTCGCGCGGGCGTTCGTGGCCTGCTGTGCTGCAGGGCGTAGTGACGCCTCGCCGACGTTGTGGTCGCATGATCCGCGTCCGTGCAGAGGCACGCGTCTTACCAAAGCAGGCGAGGCCGCGATAGGCCGGGTTCCGCAGCAAAGCCCAGACTACCGAGCGTTCCCAGCGGCTTGCCTTGCGAGTCGGAATACGTTCAGTATTGAGCCGGCGCGTGATCTCCCCGATACTGAGCCCCTCAACTGTGTACATCTCATAAACGCGTCTCACCACACGGGCTTCGGCTTCATCAATGATGTACGCGGCCGGCGCCTCGTCGGTTTTACGGATATAACGATATCCATACGGAGCGTTGCTCAGGACGCTCACTTCGCCCACCTGCGCTCGATGTCGCTTTCCGCGCCGAGAACGTTCCAGGATCTGCGCGCGTTCATATTCAGCGATCATGCCTTGGAACTGAACCAGGAGTTGATCTTCCGCGCTGTCGCTTTGTGGCGACTTCACGAACCTGGTCTCGACTCCATGGCGGGCGAACTCCTCAATCAGCAGAATCTGGTATGCGTACTTGCGGCTCAGTCGGTCTGGCGAATACGCCAGCACAATCTGGATCTGGCCTTCGGCGGCAAGGTCACGCACACGCTCCAAGCCTGGTCGCTCCAACGTAGCTCCGCTGTAACCTTCATCTTCGAAGACCCACTCTTTGGGCACGTCCAGATCGTGGCTTTGGGCAAACTCGATCAGCGACGCCGTCTGGCTCGCAATCGTGTTCTCCTCGCGCTGTTGTTCCGACGAAACCCTCGCGTAGATCGCCGCCATTCTCATATTCGAACTCCTTCACACGCGCGCCAACGGGGCGCTCACGACATGGGACCAGAATCTCGTAAGCCTGCGCGAGCTTCGCCTCGAGCAAGCGATCAAACGAATAGGAAACATCAACTTGAAAATGGCCGCTCTTTCTATGCGGCTCAGCCATGCCTCTTTAGCGTCCGCAGAAACGCATTTAAGGCCGTGGTCACGATCGCTCCGATGGTGAGACCGCTGCTTTTTGCATATTTTCTGAGCAGCTCTACCGTCCGGGGCGGCAGTTTCAAGGTGACCGATACGTGGCTTCTGGAATTTCGATGGCTCGATCGACCTGCGAGGCTCTCCCGAAGTATCCGATATGCTTGGCGCGCTGATAAATCGAACTCTCGCGAAAGGCGACGCACTGCCTCGGGCAGCGCGACGCCACGCTGCAGTAGCACGAGCGGTATTTATTTGGCGAGCCTGCTGTGCCTTGGTGGAGCGCGCCATTCGCCATCAATATATTAGCGTTTACGACGAGGTCAAGCAATTCATACCTTTCTCGCCACCTCGCGATCGTTCTTACAAACTGAAAATTACCTTTTGTGTAAGGGGCGTATCGGAGCCCCTTGCGGAGTCCCCCGACCTTCATCCCGATTGCGCGTATTTCGATGCTTTCTTCCGCGCTCATCCGTTTCCTCAACCGGCGCTTGGAGCCACATCTTGATCAGATGCAGCATTGCTCCGTAGAAGACCCGGCGAGCTACCGACTTGAGAAGCTCGGCCTGCGGAATCGAGTCAAAGTATCCGCTTAAATCTGCGTCCACAATTTCTCCATGGCCTGTATTGATCAGCTTATGGACGTGTCTTACGGCGTCCAATGCACTGCGGTCCTGCCGATAGGCGTACTGTTCCGGCTGCAGATCAGCCTCGAAAATGGGTTCGAGAACTAGAACTGCCGCCGTTTCCACCGTCCTGTCACGGATGGTGGGCACTCCTAACGGCCGCTGCTTGCCGTCCGGCTTGGGAATATACACTCGCCGCACCGGAAGTGGTCGATACGTTCGACTTTTCAGCTCTTCCGCCAGTTCGTCTAACCATCGCTCTGTTCCGTACTTCTCGATCTCCTCAAAGGTTTGGCCGTCTACTCCTGCTGCTCCGCCATTGGCTTTGCAACATTCGTAGGCAAATGCCAGAACGTCCTTTCGGTACACCTTGTCGTACAGCGCATAGAAGCGGAAGTCAGGCGATCCCTTCGCTTTGTCATGCAACGCCTTCTGCAACTTCTGAACACTGAGTGGGGTTGTTAGGTTCATCGCCAATCCCTCGGTCCTTTGTCCCTTCTTGCGTCTCCTTTCAACTGAGGCCCCTTCCCCCACCGGCATTACCCGGGTTCCTCAGTAGTACGAGCCTCTCCGCCACCCCAAACGGCCCGGCCTGGCTCTCGCGAGTTGCCGGTTGATCGCACGGCGATCACCGCTGGGGCTTCCCGTGTTGCGTCTGGTCCCCTTTGTCTGCATGCCGTCGCCCATACCCCGGCAGGACCTCTGGGATTGCTCGCTCGTACTCTCCCATTGGCTTCGGCTTTCCCTCGATCGTCGGCGGGTCAGCTCCTGCATTACCGTTTTCGGGGCCTGCACGGCGTTCACGTCTGCTACGGCCTACAAACTTGCCAAGTCGCCTAACGCGACCCTCTACACCAGAGGCTTCAGCAGCTTCGTTACCTCCACTACTGCTCCGATTGCTACCGGGTGGAGCGAACCAGTTCCCGGGCGGGACTTTCACCCGCTGTGTACCAGCGCCTTTTCACGGCGCACGACGAACTTCGGCTAGGCAAATCCTTGAAGCCAGCGACGAGTTCAGGTTGATGATTGACCCGATATTGATGAACGGCCGTTAGGACGGTAGCAAAGACGGCAAGTAAACACACGAACATTTCTGAAGATTACCGCGCGCGGCCGAAACAGCGACTACAAATCGCTCCGGATTCGGGGTAATCTGCAGCCGCCTATTCATAGCGCAGGGCGCACATAGGATCCACACGAGTGGCGCGGCGCGCAGGCAAATACCCGGCCAGCACTGCAACCGCCGCAATCGCGAGAGTGGCTGTAAAAATCGAAACCGGATCGCTCGGCTGGATTCCGTAGAGCTGCGATCGCACGGTTTGCGTCAGAATCCAGGCCGCCGGAAGGGCAATCGCAATGCCGACTCCCAAGAGCACCAAGACCTCCCGCAATACGAGCCAGAGTACATCTCTTCTCGCCGCCCCAATCGCCATGCGAATACCGATTTCGCGCGTGCGTCGCGCTACAGTGTAAGCCATCACCCCGTAAAGGCCGATCGCCGCCAGCACGGTCGCCAGGAATCCAAACCCGGTTGAAAGCAGCGCCACCAGCCGCTCGGTCACCAATGAATCCTCCATCTGCTTTTCGAGCGTAATCATCTCGAAAACCGGCAGGTTCGAATCCAAATCGTGTACCAGCTTTCGAATACTCGAAAATATTTGCTTCGGATCTTGCGCCGTTCGCACGTAGGCCGTTATTCCTGTCGCAAAGTCCATCTGCTGGTATGGGCGGAACACCTCAATCGGTATTTCATCTCGCATGCTTTCATATTTCGTGCTTCGGGCTACGCCGATGATCGTAATGTCTGTCTTTGTGCCCGGATCGATTCCCATTCCGATCTTGTGTCCCACCGCATTGACGGTGCCGAAATATTTCTTGGCAAACGCTTCATTCACGATGCAAACGCTGGGAGTTCCAACCGCGTCCGTTCTACGGAAATCACGGCCCGCCAGCATTGTAATCTCCATCGTCTTGAAGTAATCGGGAGACACGAAGTTCATATGAGGGTCGGGCAATTCGCCCGTTTTCGGCGAATAGGAATCGATTGTCACCCATTGGTCCCACTCATTTCCCTCCATGACCGGAACAACGGCCAATCCCGCCATTTGGACCCCCGGCAATCCCTCCAGGTTTTCTTTCAACCGTTGATAGAACATTTTGGTGCGGTCTTTCGGATACCCGTTCAGAGTGGGATCCACTTTGAATGCCAGCAGATTCGTCGTGCGAAATCCCGGATCCAGGTCTTTCAAATTCTGCAGGCTGCGAATGAAAAGGCCCGCGCCGATTAAAAGCAATAACGACAGCGCGATTTGTGCAACCACAAGCATTTTCCGCGTCAGCGTCGAAGCTCCGCCACTCACCGCGCCCGCCTGATCTTTTAGCGTGCCCGCAAGGTCGGGCCGAGTCGATTGAAGCGCCGGTACAAGGCCGAAGGCTATGCCCGTCAGCACTGAAAGCGCAATATTAAATCCAAGAATCCGCCAGTCCGGTACAGAAGAAATACTGAGTGGCACCGAACTCGGCGGCAGAAAACTGATCAAGGCTTTGTCGGTCCAAACGGCCAGCGCCAGACCGGCAATCCCGCCCGTGATCGACAGCAGCAAACTCTCCACCAGCAATTGACGAATGATGCGGCGTCTCCCCGAACCGAGGGCCAACCGAACAGCCATTTCTTTCTGCCGTGAAGTGGCTCGCGCAATCAGCAGATTCGCTATATTCGCGCAAGCGATCAGAAGCACGAGCGTGACGGTCGCCATCAGAACCAGCAGGGGCTTAGAGAATTGCCTTCGCAAATAAGAACGACCTTTCGACGCAGGAAGAATGTCCATCGACATCTTGAGGAACGCTTGCTTCATGTAAGGAGAGGCCTTCGCAAACGCCTTCTCCTTCACTTCCATTTGCAGAATCTGATGAAAGAACGGCTGGATGCTGGCCTTGGCCTCTTTGATGCTGATTCCCGGCTTCAGCCGTCCAAATGCTGTTACCCAGCGCGAGCGCCGATCATTCAAGTCGAAGGAACTGCCAACCTTCGCGCTCATCATCACAGGTATACGAACTTCCGGAGCGTAACCGGGATCTGTGCCCGAGAATCCCGGCTGAATTACGCCGATCACCGTGAACGGATACCCATGAATGATCAGTTTCTGGCCAATGATTCCGGGGTCGCCGGCAAATCTCCTCTGCCAGAAACCATAGCTCAAGACCGCAACGGGATGGGCCCCCTGAAATTCATCGTCACTGGCGGAAAACAAACGCCCAATCGCCGCGGTCACACCCAGAACCGGAAAGTAATTTCCCGAAACCAATTCCCCTGCTACGCGCTCTGTCCGGCCGTTATAACTCAGACTCATCTCCACTTCACGAAAGCAGAACATTCCGCTGAATACCGTGTTGTGATCCCGGAAATCCTGATACATCGGATAGGAGATCCGGTTCCAACCCTGATTGCTCCCATAGTGTCTGCCTATCGCGCTGAACAGCACCAGTTGCTCCGGTTGTTTCACCGGCAGCATGCGCACCAGGATCTGATCCGTCAGGGAAAATATCGCAGTGTTCGCGCCGATGCCGAATGCCAGCGAGAATACCGCGACGGCAACAAACAACGGCGCCCTCGCGAAGGTGCGCAAAGCGAAACTGACGTCCTGAAGAAGGTTCATAGACTCCTGCTTTTGACGGGTTGTGCGCTAACAAGTTGGGGAATCAGATCACTTTGTTTTGCGAATGAAAATCTGCCCGTTGAACGAAGTGAACTGAAATTCCGGTCCGCCGCCGTTGATCGTTCCGCGCAAAGCCCGATCGAACCGCAGATGATACGTGCCATCCTGCCGGCGTCCGGATTCGTTTTGCACGACTTGGCTGCCCGATTCGAGCTTCACGTCAAAATCGCTGATATATCTCGCCATTGTCGGTTTTCATGCGGACATTTGCCTTCACAGTTGGCAGGAAGCGTGACATCGATATCGCCGTTCATGGTACTGAACGACATTGGCTTTCCTGGATCGATACGGTCCATCGTCACCAGCACCGCTCCATTGAGCGAATGCGCAATCACAGAGCCCGACACGTTCTTGAGCGTGATTTTCCCGTTCAAATCGTTGGCTTCGATTTCTCCATCCACCTGCTCCACGTCGATGTCGCCGTCGTTCATACATTTCAGTTCCAGCGAAGAATGGCGCGGAACCGTAATCACCAGGTCCGTCGGCCTGTTCATTGAAGAAGTCTTGATACTGACCAGATTGTCTTCTTCGCTTACATCCAGGCCCGCGTTCCCAGGCAACTCCAACCGTTTCATGCCTTCGGTGCCGGGCGGGAGTGACTCGCGCTCGCGATGCCGGCCCCGTTCGCGCGAGCTGCCTTCCCCGCGCGCATTGGCCTCCACCACTACGTCCTTTACGTCCGCTCCGCGTACCGTAATGCTCCCCATCATCAAATGCGCACGGATTCGCGCCGGCCGCGATGGATCGTGCAGCGGCACTGTCGCTTTCTCGGGTCCATCTTGGGCCAGAACAGCTCCGGCGCAAAGCAATGCTATACCGATTGTCTTAATCATTCTTGGTTTCTCCTTACTGTTCCCGATGCAGGCGAATGCTTCCGTTAAATGCATCGAACGTTAACTCCGGTCCGCCCCGCCCCGCGCGCCCGCCTCTCGCGCGGTTACTGCGATAAACGTACTTCCCGTTGCGCTGTTCCGTCTCAGCCGCCGGCGACGCCCTGGGCGTCACCTCGAAATCGCTGAAGATCTCTCCATTGAATGTCTTGAAGAGCAGATCCGCCGAGAGCTCCGGCTGGAAATACACATCCAACGCCCCGTTTATGCTTTTGAAGCTGCTCGGCCCCGATGGATTTTTCGCAAAGTGAACCGAGACTGGCCCGTTCACCGTGTGGGCGTCGCCCGACCCCGAAATCCCCGTCATGCTGATCCCGCCATTTACATTGCTGATATCGAAATCGCCCGCAACGTTGTCCACTCGAATGTCTCCGTTGTTCACCGTCGAAATTACGCTTCTCGCTCGCGCGCGGAACCTCCACATCGATGTCGTACGTAACGTTGTAAAACCGGCGGTGCTCGCCCCGGCATCCTTGACATCCCTGGCCTTCGCAGTTGCATCGCCACGGCGCATCGTAGTAAATGGAAACCGTCCCGGGCTTCTCCGTCACGTCCAGCTTCACTTCGTTCTTCGCTTCCTGCAGATCGCTATCGGTTTCGGCGCGAATGGTCTTATGCGCGGTCATTCGCACCTGCGAGCCGTTTGTACCCGTCACGTGAACATGACCATCCACGTTGTCCACGAGCACCCGCATGGGCGGCCCCGAGAGCGTCACGTTTTTTCGATCGTCTCTTGCTCCCGCACGCTCCAACGGTCCGATTTCGAGCTCGCCAGGCACAGCGCGGCCAACCCCGACGCCGTAAGCGCCAGGCAAACGATAAATTTCATGTCCGGTCTCCTATTGGTAATTGAGTTTCTGCAGACCCCATTGCGCTCGCTGGCGCACCGCCGAATTCACGTCCGAGTCGCCGCTGAGCTTCTGCAGTTGCTTCGCGGCCGCGCTATCGCGCATGTGCACCAAGGCGTCGATCAGTGCTATTTGCACCAGCGGCGAATCCTGCAAGCGGAATGGCATCCACCAGCGCTTTGCGAACGCTTGGATCACCGGAAAACTTGCCCAGAGCATCCAGCGCGGAAAGCCGGACATTGATGTTTGAATCGTGATCCAGCACCGTTAGAAGCGCGGCCACCAGGTCGTGATCCGGACGTTCCACGCGGCTGCTCCACGAGATGCCTTCCAGTCGCGATGTGGGCGATTGCCGGTCGAGCAAGGACATCGCGACGGTCTGACGCAAGGTCTGCACCTCGGTATCCAGTTGTTTCACTTGTTGTGTGGAAGCCGTCGAAACGTTGCCGCCGCCCAGCTTTTCGCGCCCGACGAACATCCCCACCGAGAACAGCGCAATCGCAATTGTCACTTGCCGTACCAGGCCCGCCGAGACCGGGTTTCCACCACGCGAATCCACCCGTTAAAGGCCGGGTGCGTCCATTCTTGATATCGTTCAATTTCTGATAAAAACGAGCCCGCAAGGCGGCACTCGGCTGCTCTTGGGACAGCGATCCAAGTTCCTCCCACAACGAGCGAAGCTCTTCCATCTCCTGGCGCAGCTCCGCGTTCGCGTTCAATTGCGCCTCGAAGAGGTCCTTCTCCAGCGGACGTCAACTGGCCGGACAAATACTGAGGAATCAGCACGCGAATCTCTTCAGACGTCATACAGCTTTTCTCCACGAACCTCGCAAAACCTTTCGCGCAGCTCTTTCAACGCGCGATAAACCCGGACCTTTACCGTCCCGATCTCACAATGCAAAATGCGCGCGATCTCTTCATACCGCAGATTGTGAAAGCGGCTCAGAACCAGAACTTCCCGCTGCGCTTCCGGCAATTTTTCTAGCGCCTCTTGCAAGTGCATAGCATCCTGCTTGCGGCTGGCCACTTCTTCCGGCATCGGTTCAGGACTCCTCATCTCTTCCATCTCGCCTCCACTCCGCTCCGCGCGTCCTTTCTGAAGCGCATCGAAACACGCATTTCGCGCCATCCCGTAGAGCCACCCTGGAAACGAAAGGCTCGGATCGTAGCTCTGCGCATATTTGAGAACACGGAAGAAAACCTCCTGAACCAAGTCCTCGCTAAGCGCTCGATTCCGGGTAATCTGCAGCAAATATCGAAACAGGGCGACATGATAGCGCTCAAAAAGCGTAGCCAACTGGGCGGGATCGCCGGCTTGCACTAGCTTCATCAATGCGCTGTCGGTTTGACTTTCCACTCAGCCTCACACTTCACTACTGACCCACGAGCGAAAGGTTACAAAAAAACCAAAATGATCGTCATGCGCGACGGTTAATCTGGTGGATGAGACCTCATATCCGCACTGTTCTTTTCATCCTGTTATTTTTTCCAGCGTGCCTCTGGTCTCAGAAGACAGCTCCGAAGCAGGCCGACGCGCTTGGCCGCGGCAATCCCCGTTCTACCGTAACCGCATTCCTCGAATCCTGTCACGATCATAATTACGCGCGCGCTGCCCAGTACCTCGACTTGCGGAAGCTGCCGGAAAGCAGGCGTGCCGGGCAGGGGCCACAGCTCGCCAGGCAACTCGAAGCGATACTGAATTCCGACAGTCACTTTGATGTTCTTCGGCTCAGCCAGGCCCCGGAGGGAAACCCTTCCGATGACGCGAATCCGTCGCTAGAACACGTCACCACGATCTCCCGCAACGACCAGCCGTTCACGATCGAGCTCGAACGGGTGGAATTGCAGCCGGGCTCGCCCATCTGGCTCTTCTCTCCCGCAACCGTTTCCGCCATCCCGACACTCACGCCCGCCAGCACGGAATCTTCCATCGAAGCGCGGCTGCCTCGCTTTCTGGTTTCTATCCACTTGCTCGACACGCCTATTTGGAAATGGATCGTGCTCATCGCCATAGCTGTCATCGTGTTTCTAGTCCTCCGCCTGGCCGGTCATCTGCTGGTGCTCCTTCTCGGAAAATTCGCGGCTCATCTCAAACCTTCCCGGCGTTGGGTTTGGATTCGAGCAATCCTGCAGCCTTGGCTCGTCTTTTTGTCCGCCCTGGCTTTCGGCGCGATTGAGCAATTCATCGATCCTTCGGCACTCAGCCGCCTCTACATCGGGCGCGCCATTCTGCTGGTCGTTGTCTGGTCGTTCGCCTGGTGCTTTATCAATTTGGTGGACCTGTCGCTTTCGCGTATCGATTCACTGCTCGATTCACGGCAGCGAGTCGTCTCCCACTCTCTCATTTACTTGGGCCGGCGAGTGGCCAAAGTAATAATTGTCGCGGTTGCCGCCATTGTCGTGCTGAACAACTGGGGTTACAACATGACCACTATCATCGCGGGCCTGGGAGTCGGCGGAATCGCGGTCGCTCTCGCGGCACAAAGCACCATCGCCAACGTTTTCGGCGGTGTGTCCGTGATCGGCGACAGTCCGGTGATGGTCGGCGATTTCGGCAACTTCGGCGGCGTGCTGGGAACTGTTGAGGATATCGGCATGCGCTCCACTCGTATTCGCACGCTGAACCGGACCTTGATGAGCATTCCGAACTCCTCCTTCGCCAGTATGAATCTGGAGAACTATGCGGTTCGTGACAAGATTCTCTTCAATCCGACGTTCCAGATCAAGCGCGACACGCCAAAGGACAAAATACGTCAGTTAATGAAGAGCCTCGAGGATCTGCTGAAGAATGACAAAAGGATCGAAGTTGGGCCTTCGCCGGTCCGATTGACCGGTCTGACTTCGGCGTCTTTCGCGCTAGACATCTTCGCCTACGCTCTCACCGCGGATATCGATGAGTTCTATAAGATTCAGGATGATCTGTTTCTTGCGATTGATGACGCGCTTGCCTCGTCGGGCGTAGAGCTCGCGGCGGCTGCTTCTTAAGAATAGTGTCATGCTCCGCGTTTGTTTGCAGTCTACAAATCGTAGGAGTCTTACTATTCATGCCCGCTACCGTCTGGAAAGGTTATCTAAGTTTCGGATTGGTTTCGTTTCCCATCCGCTTATTTTCGGCTGCGCGTCCGGATCCTGTGCATTTCCACCTTTTGCACAAGAAAGATCTGTCGCGCATTCACGAAGTGATGTACTGTGCCGCTGAGGACAAGCCGCTGGACCGCTCCGAAATCGTCAAGGGCTACGAATACGCAAAGAACCGCTACGTTGTCGTCGAACCAGAGGAACTGGAACGAATGGCGCCGCCCACGGCGAGTGTCATGGAAATTCTTCAGTTTGTGCGAATCGATGAGATCGATCCGATCCTGTTCGAGACGTCCTACTACGTATCTCCCGAAGAATCGGTAAGCAAGCCCTATTCGCTGTTGCTCCAGGCAATGGAAGAGACGCAATACGATGCACTTGCCAAAGTTGCCATGCACGGCCGCGAGCACATCGTCATCCTCAGACCCCGAGAGCAGGGAATGATGCTGCACACCATGTATTTCGCCGATGAATTGCACAAGGCGAACGAAGTGAAGGTCCCTAAGCCCGCTAAAATTGACAAGAAAGAAATCGATATGGCGAAAAAGCTTATCGAGACTTTAGCCGAGCCGTTCAGGCTCGAGAAGTTCCATGACGAGTACAAGAAGAATGTCCTCTCGCTGATTGAAAAGAAGCGCAAGGGACAAAAGGTGATCCCCATCAGACAACCGCAAAAAGCGCCTGTGATTGACCTGATGGAGGCTCTACAGCAAAGTCTTGCCAGTACTCACGCAAAGCCGCGCGGCAAGACGGGGAAAACCACCGTCGCGAAGGCGCGAAAGAAAAAACCCGCATCCGCCGTTGCTTAAAAAATCACGTTACCACCGAGGTCGTCTCTTGCTCAGACGCTTTTCTAGGCGTGCTTTGCGATGTATTAAACGGGAAGATTCCTCTTGTGAAAGCGCCTGGTTCGTGAACTCGAGCGCCATAAAGTAATTCTTCTCTTCGTGCTCATAGTATTTGGCGAGCTCTTCGAGGGCGCCGACCCGGAACTCATTTCGGCAGCTTGCCAGATCCATATAGACTTGCATAGCTGCGTGGGGACGCTGCAGTTTCTTCTCGAGTAGCGCAATATCCCACAGCGCGCGAAAAAGGAGCCGGTCGGGCAATCCGGAATTTACGGCGCGCTTCATGATTTCGAGGGCTTGCTCATGCTCATTCGCCGCAAGCAGCCAGCGCGCAATGCCAGCCAGGTCCTCGCCGCGCCTTACGCCCACACGAGCGAGCGATTCCAAATCGGTGCTGCGGAATGCGGCCGGCACGATGCCCGTTAAACAGGCCAGCGTCAGAATGTCAATCGCATTATGGTGGAAGATCGGGACCAGGCGCTGAGCTTCCCGCGACCGCAGATAGTCGAAGTAGACATACGGAATCAGTTCGCCTGGTAGATCGCCGTCACGATAGAACCCAAGAATTTGTTCTTCCAGTTGCATTAGCCGGCAGCTCTCAAGACGCAGTTTCCAGAGCCTGCGCGCGCCGTGCAAGAGATCCAAATGGCCGAGACGGGCGAAAGGCGCTTCGTGACGCGTCATGCGGTATCGCGTTTCGAGCAGCGGCTGATCGTAACTCTTGCCGTTGTAGGTTATGAGCACGTCGAACTGACTTAAATGTTCATTCAAGGCCGACAGAACGCTTCCTTCCTCAACGTATTCGCGCATGAAGAATTGCCGGACTCGAAAGCCTTCCGGCGTGATTCGCCCAACCCCAATCAGAAAGGCGTAGATCCCGGGATTCCCCAACAAACCCGTGGTTTCCGTGTCGAGAAACGCCCAGCGGGCCGGAGGCGCAGGCGAGATTTCGTGCTCTCCAAGCACATCGAAAAAATCATAGGGCAAATCAGCCAATGCTCCGATATCAGCGGACCCATGCAATTTATATCGCGGGAAGAGGCGCTCCGTTTGGAAGTGCTCCCCGAAATCGTTCGCGACAACTTCGCCCACCGACCATTCCTCAATGAAAGATCGGCTGTGGGTTGGTCCCGCCGGAGGAGGCGCCAGTGGGCGGGGACCGCGCGCCCGCTCCGCAAATTTGCGATCGATGGCCGCGACCCGCTCTTTCAGCCGGGCAAGTTGCTCTTGTGTATTCAACATGCTGTTTTGCGGATCTTCGCCATTTATACGCCCGCGTTTATACGCTAAGTATAACCCGGCTGCAGTCTAAACTGAAGTAACGGCGGTAGCAGTACACCGCACCTCCTTGTCATGCCCATAGCTTCTTATCGGATACTGTGCGCGATAGCGCTGTTCGGCATTTATAATGCTTCTGCGGCGGAAGAGCTCGATATCCCCGCGCACTACCAGAAGTTTGAGTACCGCATTCCGATGCGCGATGGCGTGAATCTCTTTACGGCTGTTTACATGCCCAAAGACGCGTCGCAAAAATATCCGATTCTTATGACCCGTACGCCCTATGGGGTTGCCCCGTACGGAACGAACGCCTATCCGAAGCGGCTCGGCCCGTCCGTTAAATTCGCGCAGGACGGATTTATTTTCGTTTATCAGGATGTCCGGGGCCGGTTCATGTCGGAAGGCGAGTGGATGGAGATGAGGCCGGAGAAGGATGCGACGCATGGGCCTGGCGACGTGGACGAGAGCACGGATACGTATGACACGATTGAATGGCTGCTGAAGAATGTACCGAATAATAACGGCAAAGTTGGATTGGTAGGCATCTCGTATCCCGGTTTTTACACCAGTGCTGGAATGATCAACGCACATCCGGCGCTGGTGGCCGCTTCACCGGAAGCTCCGATGTCGGACATCTACATGGGCGACGATGCATATCACAACGGAGCATTCTTCCTGATCGCGAACTTCAGTTTTTATACGTTCTTTAACAAGCAACACAATCCCGAACTGCCCGAGAAAGAAAAGCCATTCGACTATGGAACCAAGGATGGCTACCAGTTCTATTTGCGCATGGGATCGCTGATCAACTCGAATGAAGAGTATCTCAAATACAAGAATCCTTACTGGACCGACGTCATCAACCATCCGAACTACGACGATTTCTGGAAATCGCGGAATGTACTGCCTCATCTGAAAAACATCAGGCCTGCCGTGTTGGTGGTCGGCGGCTGGTTTGACGCCGAGGACCTCTCCGGAACGCTGAAGACGTTTCGCGCAATCGAAAAACAATCGCCGGAAACCGCGAACAAGCTGGTCATGGGTCCCTGGGTGCATGGCGGATGGGCCCGCGGTACCGGGGACAAGCTGGGCGACATCTCGTTTGGCTCGGAGACATCGCAGTTCTTTCAAGATGAGATGGAGCTTCCATTTTTCCGTCACTATCTCAAGGGCGCAGCGGATCCCGATCTTCCGAAAGCATACGTATTCGAAACCGGGAAAAATGTGTGGCGAAAAGAGACGCAATGGCCTCCCGCGGATACGGCGGTCCGGCGGCTCTATTTTCACGCTCACGGCGGATTGAGTGCGGTTGCTCCCACTGAAACCACCGGGTTCGACGAGTATGTCAGCAATCCGGCAAATCCGGTTCCCTTCTTTAGCAAGCCGACTCTGAACATGAGCCGGGAGTATATGGATGCCGACGAGCGATTTGTGGAGGGGCGGCCCGATGTCTTGAGCTATGAAACAGAGCCGTTGGATGAAGACTTTACCATCGCCGGGCCGATTTCGCCGTCGCTTTTCGTTTCAACGACGGGAACCGACTCCGATTTCATCGTGAAGCTGATCGATGTTTATCCGAAGGACGCCGGCGGCACATTGAGCGGCTATGAACAACTCGTGCGCGGCGAGCCGTTCCGCGGAAAATTTCGGAATAGTTTCGAGCATCCCGAGCCGTTCAAGCCCGGCGAAGTGCAGCAGATCCGTTTCAGTATGCCTGACGTGTATCACTGTTTTCTGAAGGGCCACCGGATCATGGTGCAGATACAGAGCTCGTGGTTTCCGCTTGTCGATCGAAATCCCCAGACGTTCACCAATATCCCGACCGCCAAGCCATCGGAATTTGTCACTGCGACAGAGCGAATCTATCGATCCAGCGGCTCGGCCTCTTCCATAGAGATGAATGCGTTATCAGTACGTCAAGATGTTCCGTGATTGTGCGAGCCGGATCAGACTGGTTCGCCTGGACCATTGCGCCCATCGTCTTCGCATCCAGATGGTTGACGATGAGCCAGCCGTATTTTGCGGATGGCCCTCGGCTGGCCGATGCGGCGCGTGATCGCACGTTCGTTGTGCAGCCGCCGGGCTACTGGCTTTATGCGCGGCTGGCGGGTCTCTTTCCTGATCCGGCGTTCGGACTCGGCCTGATAAACGCGCTGGCTTCTGCACTCGGCGCGACTCGTTTTCTATCTCATTTGTGTTCGCTTCATGACTCGTTTAACGGCGCGTCTGGCAACTGCGGCTTACGCATCCATCTACTTCGTTTGGTTCGCCGGGTCCACTCACAGCTCTTATGCGGGAGAGCTGTTATTTGCGCCGCTGCTTTTTCTCTTCATGCTTCGCTATCGTGCACGCTTAAACGTTATCGACCTGACAGGCGTCGCCGTCTCGTTTGCCTTAGCAGCTGGTGTCCGCCCCTCTGACGGAATTTTCCTCGCGCCGCTTTTCTTTCTTTTCGTCTTGCGCTGGGTACCGGGTTGGAGGCATCGAATGTTCACCATCTGCTTGGCGGCACTTCTCTGCCTCGCGTGGTTTATTCCTCAGCAACTCGCTCTTCGGGAACTCGGGCCGGACAACGCAAGCAGGCTTTGGGCGCTGGCGCGCAGATCGGCTCCGATTCTTCATGGGCCATCGAAACTCGCCATCTCGAATGTGGTTCGAGTCGCCGTTCCGCTTCTGCTCGCCTTCTGGAGTTTGGCACTCGCCATTCTGTCGAAAGGAGAGAAATGGATACGACCAATGCTTTGGGTCTGGATTGGGCCGGGGCTGGCGTTTTTCACGCTGGTTTACGTTTCCGACGCTACCTATTTTTGTTTTCTCGTACCGGCGATCATTCTGCTTGCTGCCACAGCGCAACGGAACGGTCGGGCGCGCGCCGGGTTAGCCATTTGCTTTACCTTCAATGTAATGTTCTTTTGCGTTGCTCGGCCGGTCCATGAGACGCGCAGCTTGCCGCTTGCGATCTACAGCGTAAGTGGCGCGCGATATTGCCTATGGGCACTAAAACATCAGTGGTATCAGGACCCTGGATACCTATCGAGATGTTCCGGCGATTTCCGGCTCTGTCAAAACTTCTTTGCGCAAGAATTTGAGTCCTTCAAACGCGATTGTATCCGGGTTCGGAGCGAGGTCGCGCCAAATGGATGCCGCGGCCGACAAAGCGCCCAACGAGAAGCCAAACCCTTCGATTGTGAGCCAGCCATCGTAGCGAATTTCGCGCAGGGCATCAAAAAAGCCGCGCCATTCAATATGGCCGCTCCCGGGAACTCCGCGGTCGTTCTCGCACGAGTGAACGTGTCGTAGATACGATCCGGCCTGGCGAACGGCATCCGCTATTTCTTTCTCTTCGATATTGGCGTGGTAGGTATCGAAGAGAACGCCAACCTTGGGATGATCGATTTCACGGCAGAGTCGAACGGTATCGGAAGCGGTATTCAGGAAGTAAGTTTCGTAACGGTTCAGGGGCTCGATGGCGATAGTAACGCCGTACTGGTCGAGTACCGGGCCGAGCTGCTGGAAGCATTCCACTGCTCGATTCCACTCGTCGGGCGTGCGGCGGCGGCCGGGCAGATAACCAACCGGCGCATAGAGCGGACCAGCGATAAGATGTCCCGCCCATTTCAGCGGCGGCTCCGAACACAGCTCTTCAAGATGCTGCCTTGTTTTTCTTCCTGATCTCCGCATCCTCCGAGATCGCGTTCAGGCTGGGCGGGATGACCGAGCAAAAAGTGCATTCCAGGTGATTTTCTTCGAGCGCCCTGCGAATTTCAAGGTCGGCGCTGGGGCGCAGATTGATGAGCGGAAGTTCGATCCCGTCAAATCCGGCTTCTTTCAACGGTGCGAAAAGGGCCGTCTGGCTCCTGTCAAAGCTGATCGGACCAGATGAATGTGTTAACGCCGAACTTCATGAGCGTTCACTCCCTTAGTTACGTTTTCAAAAAGAAATAATCCCGTTTTACCGGCTGTCACGAAATCCAAATCTCCGTCGCCATCCAGGTCCGCGACGGGAATCTGCATGCCGCCGCCCGTTTGCGTGCTGTAGTCAACCACGTGTTTAATCCAGACGGGCTTTCCATCGTCGCCCTTTCGGAATTCATACCAATAGACGCCGAGCGGCTCGCGCGCGCCAGGATCGTGATCGTGGGCCATGTAGCGCTTCCCAGTAAGAAAATCGGGCTTACCATCGTGATTCAAATCGATCATGGTCATGGCGTGGGCCTGCGACCACGTATCGTCGATCATGTGCTTGGTCCAATGGTGATCGGGCTCTTGCTCCATCCAGAAAATGCCGTAATCGTGCGCGGCGGAAGTGATCAGGTCGGGGCGGCCGTCGCCGTTGATGTCGTAGACGTAAATGAAACCGGTCGCCCCGAGATCGAACTCGGGATGCCAAATCCATTTCCCGGTGCGCGGATCAGCCGGAGCCTCGAACCACCCCTTGGGAGTGATGATGTCGGTCCGGCCGTCTCCATTCACGTCGCCGGCGCCGATGCCGTGTCCATAACTGGAATCGCTGACAATATGGCGCACAAACGCGCCATTTTTCACTTCATACCAGCTTAGGGGCGCCTTTGCGTCGCCGAACTCCGGAAGGATCTCTCGCGCTTTTCCATCGTTATCGAGATCCACCAGAAACGCAAATTCAATGGGAAAGCCCTCCTGAATCGAGTGCTCGGTCCACTGACCTTCGCGTCCCGGATTTTTCCACCAGCGCAGAGAACGCCGAAACCAGGAGCAACTCACCACATCAATACGCCCGTCCCCGTCCACGTCAATCGGCAAATCGCTGAAATTGTCGATGTAACCGTTCGAATACGGCAAATCCCGAAAGTGATGCGGTTTCCAGTTCGGCGCCTCAAACCAGTTTTCACCCGAAATAATGTCCAGCTTTTCGTCATGATTAACGTCGGCTAAAGCACAGGTTTCGCTTGCGCCGATATCGATGGGATGTTTGCGGAAAGTGATGTCCGGTGGTCTCGTAATGGACCAGAGGAGCGATCCGAACGCCAATGCTCCCGAAATGAAGAAAACGGTTCTCATCGGGTTTATAGATTACTTGCGTTCAGACCCTTTGCCTCTCTGGACATGTAACGCGCCGTTCGGACGGCCAGCGCCATGATCGTGAGAGTCGGATTTTTTTCCGGGAAGGTCACGAAACAGCTACCATCCACTACATAGAGATTCTTCACATCGTGCGCTTGACAGAAAGGATTGAGGACTGATGTTTTGGAATTATTGCCCATGCGAACGGTGCCCACTTCATGACTGGCGAATCCACTCGGGGCATTGGAGGTGTCGATGACGAGCCGGGCATTCGCGGCATGGAGAATCTCCTGCGCTTTCACTTTCATGTCCTTCCAAAGGGCCAGATCATTTTCTCCGAACCGGAATCGAACCACCGGCGTGGGAATTCCATAAGCGTCGGGACGGGTGGGATCCACCGTTACGCGGTTCTCGGGCCGGGCAAGTACCTTACCGAAGACACCGGTTTGAAAGAAAGCGGGTTGAAGGGACCGAACTTCGCGCTTGAAATCCGCGCCAAATCCCTTCAAGTGCTGAGCATGATAAGGGTAGCGAAATCCGAAAAACTGATTTTGGAACTGAAATCCGCCTGCATAATTTCTGCTCTTTCTGTCCATGTTGAAGCGCGGAATGTAAGTGTGGTCAAGCGCGCCATCGTTATTCACAGGCTTCGTGCCGATGAGTTCTTCTAAGTACGAGATAAACGAGAGCGCTGTGTGTCCATGAAGATGACGGCCGACCATATCGCTGGAGTTTGCAAGCCCGTTCGGATATTGCGGCGAGCGCGAATTCAGCAGTAGTCGGGCCGATTCAATCGTGGCGCAGCATACGGCGAAACGCCGGGCCGAAATTTCGCGTACCTTCCGCGTCTCGGTGTCAATCACGGACACAGCGCGCGCGCTGCCATCCGCATCTACCAGGATCTCGCGAGCTAGCTGATTCTGGAGAAGAGTGAAATTGCCGGTCTTCCGCGCTTTGGGCAGCATCGCGGCGGGAACGCTGAAGATCGCTCCGACATCGCAGCCCTCCATGCAATGGCCACAATAATGGCAGGCCGGCCGGTCATCGTAGGGTTGCGTGAGCAAAGCTTTGCGGGTTGGAATGAACGGGATGCCGAGCTTGTCGCACGCTCGCTTCACGAGCAGATCCGAGCAGCGCATTTTCAGCGGCGGCAGAAACTCGCCATCCGGCAGAACCGCCAATCCTTCACGAGAGCCGGTCACGCCGATCATCTTTTCCACATAGGAATAGAAGGGCGCAATCTCGTCGTAGGAGATGGGCCAGTCTTCCTCGACACCTTCCAGGCTTCGCTCGCGAAAGTCCCATTCGGCGAAACGGAAGCACCCGGCATTCCAATGAATGCTGCGGCCACCCACGGCGCGAATTCGATCCATGCTCACGTTATCGGAATCCTCGTAGTGAATGGAATCGACAACCTCTTTGGGATAGCCCGGCGAAGGTTTGATGCGCTTTGGAAAATCGTAGGGCCAGGAGTGAAAATGGAAATCTTCCCAGGATTGGAGCCGGCCCGCCTCAATCAAGACGACTTTGGCTCCCGATTCCGCCAATTCTTTCGACAAGACCCCGCCTGCCGGACCGGAGCCAATCACGCAAACCTCATAGGTCGGGTCCGCGGAACCTTGCCTCACAGGAGCTCTCCCCGGTGGCATTCGGTAAATTGCGGCAGTGCGTCGTTTCCTTGATATTGCAGATCCTGATGTATGCCGATTTTGGAAGTGTAGTACCCGTCGATGGTTCCGCGCTTACAGACTCTGAAGAACTGCTCCGGCCGCGATTCAGGCGATTCTTCATCTCCGGCTATTTCGCGCAGCATAGCGGTTTGATCTGAAGAAGAACATTCCTCGTAAGATTTTCCGAAGACTTTTGTCGCTGCCTGGTTCAAATACAACAATCCTTCACGCCAAAGCTGTTTGGTTTCTGCTGGCGCATCGGCGACGATTGCGTCGATGTACTCGGCTACACCCGCATCCTTCGCTCCCGGTGAATGCTCGTCGGCCGGAATGATCGTTTCGACCAGTGCTTCTAATGTCTTCAGTTGCTGCGGGCTGAAGTACCGGTAGCGATAAGCAGTGGCGGCCTGTTTGGTTACCGGCGTTGAGCTATGGTGACTTTCCGGCGGCGGATTTTGGCCGAGAATCGGGAACGCGGTTGCCGCTGCGACGCCACTCAGATGCTTCAGCAACCCTCTTCGCGTGGTTTGCTCGGGATTTTGTTCTTGCATGTCTCCGCCGGAATTGATCAGCCGTGGAGATTGTAGCGCAACGAATGCGAGTCTTCTGGCGGGCTTCGAAAGGCCGCGAAGACTACGATGCTTTTGTCAGTGGCGCGATGTCCGCCTCTGGAAGTCTTGCCGGCGGATTCAGCTTGCGATTTAAGCGCCTGCTCGTAAGCGGCTCAGCGACGACGCAACTTACGTTCTGTGTGTCCGGCGCCCCATCGACATACTCTCTGCGCGTCACTGCCGATCTGCCAGCTAAAAAAGCGAGCGTCAGCAAAGGAATCGCCAATGCACCAGCAATCAGGCCGGCTCCGATCAGAAAATTCAGCAGCATGAGAGGGGTCTCTTGGTGTGAGTGGCCGGGTGCATAGGATTAGTCTCATGGATTTATCGGCACGGATGGAAGAAACTTGAGAGGAAAAATCGGGCTCGGAGCAACTGCGCGCAATCCGGTGCGCTGCGCTTTTAAATTGCCGCATCTCTTGACTGCCGCGGTGCCTTTAACATCTTTTGCGGCCGTTTCGGCCAATTTGGGCGAACTGAAACGAATCCAGCTAATGATCTCGTCTGAGAACAGCATTACCAAGCTGTCCACTCCGCCTGAGGTGACGGTCACTCTTGAAAACCTTTCCGAAGCTCCGATCACCGCCATCGAAGTCAATCCATACAGGGACTATAAGCTTTCGTGCGCAGATCAGGGCGGTGCTCCCGCATCGTTCGAAAGGCGCTCGTCCAGAATAGTTGGCCCCGGCGCTAGAATCGAATCTAAGCTTAGTCTAGTCAAAGTCTTCGCTTTTGCAAGACACTCCCCTCCTATCTTCCGCAGGAATAGCACTATCTGCCGAAATTGAAACCAAAGTTTAATTGACGGGGGAAAAGATGTTGTATATCCTTGGCCCAAGTTCATGGGGCGGACAACAGCCGCCCTTCTCTCGATGGACAACGCCCGACATTCCGTTGCGACGGTCTGGTATGAGATGCTGACCGGCATCTTTTCCACCCTGGGCCGAATGGCTCGACTGGCGAGCTGTCGGTCCCCTGAAACCGGCCGCTATTTCGACTCTCAAATTGCGAATCCTTGGAACCTGTCGAAGCAAATCAAGCCATGCGGATCGCTCACGAACTGTTGTGGAGAGATTGGATGTGCGCTACAGCCATATTCACGCTAATTGGCGTAAACTCTACCAATATGTCGAAAATGAAGCCGGAGCTTACTTGACATTCCATTCAACTTCCACTTGCCCGACAAACTGGTAGCGGACAAAATAGTAGTGGGTGGGCTCACGGCCACCCAGATTTTAAACCGGGCGGCCACTATGAATGCAAGTATCAAAGTTCTGAGCGTATGCCTTGGGTTAGGCTGCACAGTGGTGGCCGTCGGAGGGCAGACCCTTTGGGACGACCTGACAATCGAGCAGCAATTGTCCGGTCCAATCCATGTGCGCATTAAAGCACTGAACAAAGTTGTGGCGTCGAAGGAACCACTGGCAAAGCCGGAGGTGCGACGCGTAGTTATTAAAGATCTCAATCAGTCGAATCACGATCCTGATTGGGAGCAGTTAAACGAAAAGTTAGAGTACGAGGAGTATTACAGCGACCTTCTGAGCACGACGGAGAAGATCGCAACCCTATACCACGATCCAGCTGCTTGGCAGACACTGGTTTCCAGCATTTACAACGACGATTCCCCCTTTGCTCTCTGGCTCGCTGCGCAACCTGAGGCTTTGCCCACGCTGCTAGACTTCGCGCACCAATCGAAAGACGTGGATACCGAGGGCCGCGCTTTATACGTCCTGGCGGAAGCACTGGAGCGCTGCACGTCGGGACTCTCCGATAAAACGTGCGCACCTGTGAATCAACGGCGCGGGGAAATCCTTGAACTGCTGCGCCAAGGCCTTCAGAACCCGCACGTAAGCATCCCGTCCGTACGCGGGTTGGGCATTTGTGGAGAAAAGCAGGATCTAGCACTCCTGGATCAAGCCCAGCCTGCCCCGTCCGGCCAGGATTCGCCGGAGGTAGGACGCCACTTCTTCGAGAAGATCGTTCGCAAGGCTCAACAGCAGATCGAAAGCCGGTTAGAGCAGAAATAGGCTCATCCAACTCGACGCAATGGGCCGAATGGCCCGGCTGACATCATAAAGCGCATCGGATACTTGCAATCGCTAACATGTTAGAACAATTTTCCCGCCTTACCCAATTCCTTTGTCGGAATAGTACTATTTGCTGAAATTGAAACCAAAGTTTAATGTCAACGCCAAATAGAAATGGGACACTTCTATTTTGCGTTGACACATCGATACTAACTATGGAGCAAATCCTGGCTCTTGGTCACTTTATTTCGGTCAGGGGAGCCAGAACGGTATTACATGGACTGCCGAGGTTTCTTCTGTTCCGTGCTGCTTCTCGAACGGAAATCTACAGTTTGTCTCAATTGTAGACTCACTCTACGCAAAACGGCAAACCCTTCTCGGCAACTGGTATCACGTAAGCACTCCGGCCAGTTGTCTGGACACAAACTATCCATACAATTATGACGGTGGAGGAAGCACAATTCAGGATGCCGATAGCCCAGGATTAGCGCTATCCGATCCGAGCTCCGGTGGCTATAGCTATTACTACAGAACTGACAGTTTTACAACATTCGCCCTGTGGAAGCCTCAATTTGATGATGCAATCTGGGTTCCGGCTGCTGCAGTAGACTGGAACTGGAATGGCGGTGCTCAAATATCGGGAAATAGCTGGGTTAGCTCAAACGAATCAGCTTGGTCCAGCAATCCGGGAAGCCGTTCGTACTACGGCGGCCTCACCTGGGATTGTAATGTGGCAAATTATCTTACCTGGCAGACAGGACAATGACTATTATGTTGAGCGATGGGACTAAGTAGGAGAGTTTATGAAAAACAGCCTTTTGTGTCTAATATTGCTGACGGCAAGCAGCCACTCGTCAGCCTTAGCGAACTCGCTCGCGCTCGGCATGCAGACCGCGGCGCGGGGCGACAACTACACGCTGAAAGTTCAATTTCAGAACTCGCCAACTCACAGGGACGATGTCCGACAAACCTTCACGGTTGTTTTAACCAACACCTCGGGCACTGATCTCAAGATCTTGCGCACAAATCCTCTGCACGATTACGACATTCTCGTCACGGATACTCAAGGTGCGCAAGTTCCGATGACCGACCACGGCAAGCAGCCACTCGAAGGTCAAAATGAAATCTTTACCCATGTTGCGCCCGTTACCATCAAACCGCAAGACAGCATCAAAACAGTAGTCAACCTCCATGATTACTATGAACTCGAGCCTGGGCAGTATGTAGTCCAGGTCCGCCGGCATGTCAAGGCGGGATCGAAGAACGCAAGCTCTAGAGCCAACGCCGCACCCTCTACGGAGGGCCAGAGCTGGGCATCCAGCCCGCTCACTATCGTGCCCTGAGAAGAAGAACCTGATCATCGCTATCTGTGGCCGAGTGTGAAGGTAGGCCGCACCGAATGTTCTGCCGGAACTTGACTTCTTGTCGCAGGAAAAGACTGTCGATCCCACGAGAGTCACATCCTGCTTGGCGGAAAAAAGCTACCGGGAATCGCTGCAACGAGACGAACAGCTCGCGATAGACCTCGGGATCAAGGGCACGCCCACCATTTTCTTGAATGGCCGCAGAATTTCAGTGAGATCGACGGACGATTTGCGCAAAGCGATGCAGTCGGCCGAGCGGGAGCATGCCGAGATCCGAAGCGAGCCAGTCGATTAACCGAAGTTCGTCATAGCCGCGCGTTGAGCAACCCCTCCCTAGCGGTCGCGGCCCGGTCTCGACGTGGCTCGTATTATGGGCCGATGGGGATTTCCTGTCCCGGCACGGCAGCGACGAGTCGCCACGCCACGTTACCTTAGTTCTACCTCCCGCAGCCAGTCCGGCCTCTTCAACACTTCCCGCGGCTTACTCCCATCGGGCGGACCAATGATGCCGTCGCGCTGCATCATGTCCAGAATCCGCGCGGCCCTGCCATAGCCCAGCCGTAGGCGCCTCTGTAGCGTCGAAGTGGACGCCTTGCCCATTTCGAGGACCACTCGCACGGCGTCCTCGTACATCGGGTCCTGTTCGCCCTCGAACGCCTCGGCATCTTCCTCGTCCTCTTCCGAAGGTGGGGTCAGAAGGAAGCTCTCGTCATATTCGGGTTCGGCTTGGTCCTTCCAGAATTCCACCACCCGCATGGTTTCGTTTTCCGTGACGAACGCGCCGTGGACGCGCGTCAGCCGCGACGAACCGGGCGGCAGAAACAGCATGTCGCCTTTTCCCAAAAGATGTTCGGCCCCCATGGAATCGAGAACCGTTCGGGAATCCACGCGCGTTGCCACGCGGAAGCTGATGCGCGACGGGAAATTCGCCTTGATCAATCCGGTGATCACGTCCACGCTCGGGCGCTGCGTCGCCAGCACCAGGTGCATCCCCACAGCGCGCGCCATCTGCGCCAGCCGCGTAATGCACTCCTCCACGTTGGCCCGCTCCAGCATCATCAAATCGGCCAGCTCATCGATCAGAATCAAAACATATGGAAGCGGCTTGAGAGCTTCGTCTTCTTCCGGATCGTCGAATAAGCCCCGCGGCTCCTGCCGGAGCTGGCCCATCTTCCGGTTGTACTGGTCGATATTGCGCACGCCTTGCGCGGCCAGCAGCTTCAAGCGGCGCTCCATCTCGAGGACAGCGTTTCGCAGCGCGTTGGTGGCCTTCTTCGGCTCCGTGATCACGGGCGTGAGCAGGTGAGGAATCCCCTCGTACATGCCGAGCTCCACGCGCTTCGGGTCCACCATGATCATGCGCACCTCGTCGGGAGTCGCCTTGTAGAGGAACGACATGATCATCGCGTTCAGCATGACGCTTTTTCCCGAACCGGTCGATCCAGCGATCAGCAGATGCGGCATCGTTTCGAGCGAAGCCACTTTGATGCGGCCATTAATGTCCTTGCCCAGCGCAATGGTCATCTTGGACGGCGATTCATGAAACCCATCCGATTCCAAAATGCCGCGCAGGCTGATTACTTCGCGTTTGCTGTTCGGCACTTCGATGCCGACCGTGGGCTTGCCGGGCAGACGCTCGATGAGAATCGATTCAGCTTGCAGCCCCAGGCACAGATCTTCGTTAAGCGTCGTGATGCGGCTATACTTCACGCCCGCTTCCGGCTTGTATTCGAACGTTGTCACCACGGGGCCCGGATTGATCTGCGTCACCGAGCCGCGCACGTTGAATTCTTCCAGTTTCGATTTGATCCGGCTCGCTACTTCCTTCAGCTCCTGACTGTCATACCCGGTACCATCCGGAATTTCATTGAGCAAGGCCGTCGAGGGCAGCCGGTAGGTGCGCTTGCGTTTCAAGGGTTCGGCGGGGCCGGTGAACGGCTCTTCAAAAGCCGGTGCGGTCTCGTCCTCCTCCGGAACAGGCTTCGTTCGAATCGTGGGCTGAGACTCCAGCGGACGGATCGGAATATCGTGCGGCTCCTCTGGTTTCGGCGCTTCGGGGGCCAGATCAAACGGCGGCGCATCTTTGTCCGACAGCCGGTGCAACCGACGCGGCGGCCTGTTTCTGATTTCGCCGGACGAGGTTCACATCGGAACTGGGTTCGGTTCGTGGCGCAGTGCGGCGTGCAGTGCGTTCCGCCGCTCTCGCTTTTGCTTTCTCAATAGCTCGCTCGCGCCGCGCGGCTCGGGAAGCCTTCCAGCGAGCCATCATGGCCTGGCATCTCGCGATGGGTCCGCTAAGCCATTTCCGCAGTGTGGAGACTTCAAAGGTTGAGGCGAAATACAGCGCTACGATTGCCGAAGCCACGGTGATAATTGCCGCGCCCGCCACATCGAAGCGCGCTAACAGAAAATCGGCCAGCACCATGCCCACGATTCCGCTCGGACGAATCGCGCCGCCGATTAACCAGGGCCGGGGAATCAAGCCGCAAGCGGTAGAAACGCAGAACCAGAGCGCAATGCTGCCGATGACGCGAAACCAGGGGCTTTCAATCGGTGAAGAACGCACCCACTTCCATCCGAGCGCCCAGATATGAATGGGCAGCAGAAAGACGCTGACGCCGAAAATCTGCAGCAGCAGATCAGCCCATTTCGCGCCCGAGAGGCCGAGCAGATTGTGGGTGTGCGTGGTCGCCGTCGCGGTATCCCAAGAGGGATCGCTCGATGAGTACGAAACCAGGCTCAGCGAGATAGCGAGGCCGAGCAGAAGCAATAAAAGGCCGACGGCTTCATTGAGCCGGGTGTGGCGAGACGGTGAAAGTAGGGTCATCCGCCGTTGCGGAAGAACACTGCCAGAGCGATCACTATTATGCCAAATATTACGCGGTACCACACGAAGAACCTGAGGGTGTTCCGTCGCAGAAACCTTAGGAAGAATCCGATCACGATGATTCCGACTACGGCGCTGACCAGAATGCCCACTGGATAGGCCACTCGCATATCCGCGGGTATTCCCGTTTTTCTCATTTCGAAGGCATCGGAGGCGGCCGCGCCTGCGATGATCGGCGTTGAGAGCAGGAACGAAAATCGAGCGGCGGCTTCGCGGTCCAAGTGACGTAAGCGCGCGGCCGTGATGGTGATGCCGCTCCGCGAAACGCCCGGAATCACGGCGAACGCCTGACCGATACCGATGAGGATGGCATCCAACCAGCTTGTCTGGTCGAGGCCGTTCTTTTCCTGCCCGAGCCGGTCGGCCACACCTAATAACAGTCCGACGACGATCATCATCGCGCCGATCACATACAGGTTGCGCCACGGCCCTTCGGCGTATTCCTTCAGAAGCTTGCCCGCGACGGCCGCGGGAATCGTGGCAATCACCAGCAGCCACAACAGAGAACGGCTGTTTTCATCCGAGTGTGATCCTCGGTATGAGAAGCCCAATCCGTTCGCGATGACCTGGACCCAATCGCCGAAAAAATAAATGATAACCGCCGCCAATGTGCCCACGTGCAGCGCAACATCGAAATCGAGACCTCGATCGGTCCAGCCGAAAATTCTCGGAATGGCGACTAAATGGGCGGTGCTGCTGACCGGCAAAAACTCGGTTAATCCTTGAACAATCGCGAGTATGATCGCCTGATAAAGCGGCATAATAAGTGGTAAATGAATTCTCCCTTCGGCCTAAGTCTTCGCTATCGTAGTGTACCCATCCGTTGATTCCATTCATGCGAGCTACAAAAATAGTTGCCACGCTTGGACCGTCGACCGATTCGGAAGACGTGCTGAGGAGGCTATTTGAGGCCGGAGTGGACGTATTCCGGTTGAACGCTTCCCACGGCACTCAAGCGGATCTTGCGCGGCGAATCGAGGCGGTGCGGCAGACTATCGGCGGAGTACGGCACCAATGCCGGAATCTTGCTCGACCTGCAAGGACCGAAAATACGGCTCGGCACGTTTCAGAACGGTCCTTATGTTCTGCAGGATGGCGCGACCTTTACGATTACGACTCAGCCGATCGAGGGAAATGCCGAAATTGCATCGACGAATTACACCGATCTCGCGCGCGATCTGAAGCCCGGCGATCCGATTCTCCTGGCGGATGGTTCTGTCCAACTGCGAGTGCTGAGCACCGACGGCACGGCTGTGCGCTCGCTCGTGGTGAGTGGAGGACCGATCAGCGACCGCAAGGGCATCAATCTTCCGGGCGTGAACATCAGTACGCCGACGCTATCGAAAAAAGACATAGCCGATGCGCATTTTGGCGTCGAGCAGGGCGTGGATTTCTTCGCGCTCTCGTTTATTCGAAATGCGCGCGATGTGCTTCGTCTGCGGCATCTGTTGGAGGAAGTGGATGCGAAGCAGCCGATCATCGCCAAGATAGAGAAGCCGGAAGGCTGGCAGAATCTGGATGCCATCCTCGAAGAGTGCGAAGGCGTGATGGTGGCGCGGGGAGATCTGGGCGTGGAAATGGCGGCCGAGAAGGTTCCGGCCATTCAAAAAGCGATCATAGAAAGAGCGCGAAAATCCGGCAAGTTTGTGATCACCGCGACTCAAATGCTCGAATCGATGATCGAGCATCCTCTGCCCACGCGCGCCGAGGTGAGCGATGTCGCCAATGCGATCTATGACGGCACCAGCGCTGTTATGCTTTCGGCTGAAACTTCCGCCGGCAAGCATCCCGTGGAATCGGTGAAAGTGATGGCGCGAATCGCTTGCGAAACCGAGATCTCGCTGAACAAACAAGGATTCCCGGACGTTTGGCGGCTGGAGGATTTGTCGATTCCTGAGATCATCGCCGATGCGGCTTACCACTCGGCCCGATGCGCCGGAGTGGTGGCGCTTGCGGTGGGCACGACAACCGGAGCATCGGCGCGCTTGCTAGCCAGATATCGGCCACCGGTCCCGATTTACGCATTCACTTCCAGCGAAGTCGTCGCGCGCCAGCTTTCGATCGTTTATGGTGTGCACGCGATTCTGTCGCCGGTCATGGAATCGACAGACCGAATGCTGCACGAGATGGAGCGCGTGTTGGTGGAAACAGGCCGAGTCCGCCCGGGAGACAACATTGTTTTCGTGGCCGGGCAGCCGGTCGGGATGCACGGCTCAACCAATATGTTGAAGCTGCATCGCATTACGGGAGTGCATTCCTGACATGTACGACGCTGTGCTGGTTGTTTCGTTCGGCGGACCGGAAAAGCCGGAAGACGTGCTGCCGTTCCTGGAGAACGTCACGCGCGGACGGAATGTTCCTGCGCGAACGGCTGCTGGAAGTGGCCGAACATTATTACCATTTCGGAGGCAAGAGCCCGATCAACGACCAGTGCCGGGCATTGATAGCCGCATTACGGAACGAACTCGATCTCCCAGTCTATTGGGGAAACCGGAACTGGCATCCGTTTCTGGCCGATACGCTGCGGCAGATGCGGGACGATGGCATCCGGCACGCGCTGGCATTCGTTACTTCGGCTTACAGTTCGTATTCGAGCTGCCGTCAATATCGCGAAAACATTGCCGCCGCTCAAGCGGAGGTTGGGCCAGGAGCGCCGAAGGTTGATAAGCTGCGGCGTTTTATAACCATCCGGGATTCATCGAGGCTTGCGGCCGATCGGGTCCGCGAAGCAGTTACGCGGTTTTTGCCAAACGAACTGCCTTGGGTTCGTTTCGTAATTTCGGCCCATAGTATTCCCTGCTCCATGGCGGAAACGAGCGATTACGAGCGACAGCTTCGCGAGACATCGCGCTTAGTAGCTGAAGCTGTTGGGTTTGCTGATTGTGACCTGGTTTTTCAGAGCCGCAGCGGGCCGCCGCACCAGCCTTGGCTTGGGCCGGACATCCTGGACCACTTACGTAAGCTGCATAACGAAGGCGTGAGGAACGTGCTCGTTGCGCCGCTTGGCTTCGTTTCGGATCACATGGAAGTTGTTTACGACCTGGACACGGAAGCGCGAGAGCTAGCGGACGAACTCGGGATGAAACTGGTTCGGGCGGCCACAGTCGGAACGCACCCGGCGTTTGTTCGAATGATCCGGCAGCTTATCGCCGAGCGCATTTTGCCAAACGAACCCAAGCTGGCGATGGGTTCGTTTGGTCCTAGCCGGGATGTTTGCGCGCCGGATTGTTGTCCTGCTCCGCAGCGAGCCGGTAGACCTCCCGTTTTGGAAGCCTCATCCGTTTCGCAACGGCCTTGATCGCCTCCATCCGATTCAGCCCTTCTTCGCTCTGCAGCCTGGCGACTTCCTCCAGCGGATTCGCGAGTTCGGGCGCTTGTTCGGAGCGGCCGATCACGAGCGTGATCTCGCCACGAACCGAACCGCGGTTTTCGAGTTCCGACGCGAATAGTGGCAGCCGAGCCGCGAAGAAATTCCTCGTGAATTTTGGTGATTTCGCGCGCCAAAGCGATGGGGCGATCACCGAAAATCTCCGCCATGTCGCGCAAGGTTTCGAGAATGCGGTGAGGGCTTTCGTAGGCGATCACAGTTGCCGATTCGTGGATCAGCGCCTGCAACGTCTTGCGGCGGGCGGCGGATTTGGCCGGGAGGAATCCGATGAAGCGGAAATCATTGCTCGGGAGGCCGGATGCGGCAAGCGCGGCCAAAAGAGCCGAGGCTCCAGGCAGAGGGACGACCGGAACTCCATGCTCGATCGCGGCGGCAACGATCCGGTAACCGGGGTCGGAAACCAGCGGCGTCCCGGCATCGCTCACGAGAGCGACAGACTTGCCGCGCTCCAGGGCATCAATCAGTTCCGCGGTCCGGCTGGCTTCATTGTGCTCGTGATAGCTCAGGAGCGGCTTGCGGATTTCAAAGTGCTCGAGCAGTTTTTGTGTTTGGCGGGTGTCTTCGCACGCAATGATGTCCGCTTCTTCGCGCAGAATGCGTAAAGCGCGAAGAGTGATGTCTTCCAAGTTTCCGATGGGGGTTGCAACCAAATACAGAGCGGACAAGCATTAAGAGTGTATCGTTGAACTTGATGCAAAAGCCGTCTGAGCAGCAGGCTACGGACGAGGCTCCGCTGTACATCCGCTGGAATCCGGATCGCTCGCCGTATGCGATCGAGCTAAAGCTGGATCTGGTTTCGAAGATTCTCAACGAAATGGCCCAAGCCCAAAGGGTGGGCATCGAAGTAGGCGGGATACTCATCGGAGCTTTGCCGGCCGAGTATGCGCCGACGCTTCGCATCGATGATGTGGAGATGGTCCCGCGCAGTCCGGACGATGGACCCATTTACATGCTCGACCCCGGCCAGCATGAGCGTTTTTCACAGATTCGATGGAAGCCGAGAGCCGCGGGACGAGTCGCAATCGGCTTCTTTCGGAGCCATCTGCGACCAGGTTCGCTGCGCCCGTCGTTGGCCGACCGCAGCCTGCTTTCCGCGGAGTTCAAGCAACCGGTTTACGCCGTTTTGTTGATACAAGGCGCCGAACCGCGCACGGCAGCTTTTTTTCTGGCCACAAACGGCCGGTTCTCCGAAGAGCCTGCCGTGCGGGAATTCCGGTTTGATGAGAGCGGAATTCAGCTCATTGCCCGAAATTCCGGCGGAAGCAGCGCCGCCGGAGCCAAGAAGCGAGACGAAGCGGCCGGTGGATCGCCGTTTTTACGCTCAAATCGCCGCATTGCTCCTGATCGGAGTGGGCGCGTGTGTGCTGCTCTGGTTTCTTGGTGGGCGGACAGCTGCTCCCGCAATGGTTCTCGTCGCGGGCTCGCCTGGAACTTGCGGTCACGCCTCGAAATCGCATCCTGCGGATTTCATGGAACCACGCAGCAAGCGAGTTCGCACACGCATCGGGCGGCACTTTAGTGATACAGGACGGGACGAGCCGCCGCGAAATCAAACTAGGTCTAGACGAACTCAGGCTGGGAGCAGTCGATTACGAGCAAGAGACTCGCCACGCGTTGAGGTGACGATGACTCTGGATGCGCCGGATTCGCCGGCGCCGGAATCAGTGGATTGGACCAAGAGATGATCTCAGTGGCGCAGGAGAATGCAGAACTCACCGGCCTTTGCATCCAGAATGACGGTGCTGCCCGGCGGAACCTGGCGTTGAGCGACTAACGCCGCGACGGGTTGAATAAAGTTGCGCTGAACGGTGCGTTTGAGTTCCCGCGCGCCGAACTCGACGCTGATTCCCGTATCGAGGAGCAACTTGCGGCCGGCGGTAGTGCAGTGCAGACGAAAACCCCGCAAGCCAAGCCGGCTGTGGATCAGATGCGAAAAACTGGCCAGGGTGTGATCCAGGATGGCCTCGCAAGCCGCGCGGTTCAGGGGATTGTAAGTGATCACGGAATCGATGCGGTTGACGAACTCGGGCGAGAACTTGTGCCGCACAGCCGACATTCCGATGCTGCGGATCTTTGAAGGGTCTCCACACGGTTCGGGCGGCAACATCGCCTCAAACCCGAAATCGGGTTTATTGGCGCGCTGAATCGCTTTCGCGCCGAGATTGCTGGTAAGGAAGATCAGCGTACGATCGAAATTGACGTTCGTATTGTCGCCGAGCCGAAGGGTTGCTTTGTCCAGAATGCCGAGAAGCAATCTGGTCATGGAGGGCGCGGCCTTCTCGATCTCGTCGAATAAGACGAGGGAGATGTCGCTGTTTTCGGAGGCCACGCTATTCACTTTCACCTGCGTGAGCATGGGCTGCGTTTCGCGGTGACCGAGATAACCGGGAGGGGCTCCGATGAGCTTTGCGACCTCGTGCTCCATCTGAAACTCGCCGCAATCTACCTTGAGCACATTCTTACTGCTTCCGTGCAACACCTCGGCAAGCGCTTCGACCGTACGCGTCTTACCGGTGCCGGTTGGGCCGAGCAGCAAAACCACACCGAGCGGACGGCCTTCGGGAGCCAAGCCGGCCTGATGCATCTGAATGTACGGAATGATCGTTTCAATCGCCTCGGGTTGGCCAACGAGCAAATCACGAAGCTGGGCAGCGAGTCCATCCGGATCTTCGGGAAGGACGGGGCGTCTAGTACGCCCGGATAGATTTTGAGAACGCATCAGCACCTTCGCCCATGAATGCTAAGGGTTGCGCGCGCGGGATTTAATGCCGCAGGCGGTTAGGAGACGGTTCGAAAAGGGGACGTTTGCGCCGAGAAGATGTTTGTTGTTAGGGAGATACGGGACCGAGCAATGTACTCGACAAATATTAGCGAAGGCTGTGACCGTAAAACGCGAAGGGCGATTCGTGATGTCGAGCTATTTGGCTGGCGGCAAAGAAACATCGTCATCGACAAAGGCTGCCAGAGGCGTGCCTTCCTTGACCACTATTTCTTTGCCATGCTTGATGAGGCCGACGGGTCCAAAAAGAACGGTGAGAGCAACGGCGGTACCTGTTTTGCTGTCCCCTTCTTTTCCCTTCGTGCCACGCAACCGGACTTTATTATCGCCAGCCCTCAAGTGTTCGAGTCGGACGTTCAGTTCGCCCCCCTTGCCCATCATCCCCGCCTTTTTTGCGTTGGTCACACTGCCCACTGCTTTTGCGCCGGCTCTGGCAACTATCACGTCACCCACCTTGATGTCTTCATCCAGAACGAAATTCACGGGATCTCCTTCGGATGCTGTTTTCGAGCTCAATTCCTGGGCAAACCTTAGTTTGACGTCCGTTCCTTCCTTGAGGACCAGCTTCTGATCGGGCACGGGATCTGAAGCGGCGGTCCGGATTCGCGGCGCGGCGGTAGAGATCGCTACAACGGCGACTGCGGACAGAATTCCCGTACAAGTACGTCTGGGCATCATAAAGAAGCTCCTATTACCAAGAGGATTTTCGGTGTAGCTGCGACTATACTTCAACAAGTTTGAAAGCGCAACAGGATTCTTTCGCCTTGGGATCGGGGCGCGAGGCCCCGATCCGTTATGGAGCGAAATAGCCGAAGATATCGAGGATCAAATACGTCGGGTTGGACGCAAATGCCTCGATAGATCCGTAATTCGTGGGCACGATGGCCATGTTCGATGTTATGGCTCCATCGAAAGCGTTCAGTGTGGAGACAAGGGGCTGAGATGTCCCATTGGGCCACAGTGTGAGATAAGTGAGCGGTCCCGGAGGGACAACCGTTGCGTTCAGCACGACTGCCTGAACCGAGCTGGGCACGCCGCACGGAGCTCCGGTTGGGCTGCTAACGATGGTTCCGTTGAACGGCTGTGAGCCCGGGGGCTGCCGCGAGTCGAGAGACCGGCATGGCGCAACATTGTACAGAGACAATCCCGGCGTGTTGGTGACCGGAGCGAAGTAACCGTTCGTGTCGATAATCAGGTCCGTATCGTCGCTGGCGTAGACGTCCACGCTTCCGCTGGAACCCGCCGGCACGATTGCAGCGTTTGCCGTAAATGTACCGGTGGGCGCGTTGAGCGTTGAAACAACTGGTTGGTTCTGGCCTGTAGGCCACACGGTCAGGTACCCGAGCGAGCCTTTCGGCACCGCAGTGAAGTTCAGCGAATAAGCTTGCGCATTTCCCGGTATGCTGCAAGCGCCGGAAAGCAGCGGGAAGGTGCGGCCTTGCCCACCGAACAGATTGGGACCACCGAGTGGTCCCGCCGATCCGCGAGTGTCAACCAAACGGCAGGGAGGCAGCGGGAAGAACGCGATTGCGTTGGAAGCGGAGGCCGGTACGAAATAGCCGTTGATGTCCAGAATCACCTGCGTGTCGTCCGTTGCATATGTGGTGATCGCGCCGTTCGTACCCGCGGGGATAATGGCCGCATTAGCCTTGATCCGCCCGTCGTACGAATTAGCGTCGAGACGGTTGGCTGGGATTGTCCCGTCGGCCAGACTGTAATGTAGCCGAGCGTGTTGATCGGCACAACGGTGACGTTCAGCGAATATGCTTGCGCCGTGATGGGAATGCCGCAGGCGCTATTCGGGATGGCGAAGTCGCGGCTCGTTCCTCCGCTGAGCAACGGTCCACCGAATGGGCCGTTCGGGTTGCGTGTATCAGCAACCCGGCAAGGCGTCACCGGAATGAAACGAAGAGCGGGACCGGCACTGGCGCTGAGTAGAGTAAAGTTTGCAGTGACATTTTTGTTGGTTGACAACGTGACGCAGCCCGCTGCGTCTGGTACGTCACCGCTCCAGCCGCTGAATACCCAGCCGGGATTGGGCGAGGCCGTCATGCAGACATTCGGATAACCACTGTTGGAAGGCGATGGCGTGACGAAGACAGAGCCCGCTTCAGATAGCGATATGGTCACCGTCAGAGTGTAGGCCGGACCGTTTTGCGGGCCCTGCACAGGTACATCAGCCGTGTTCCCTGAGGTTCCATTTCCAAATTGGCCGTTCGAGTTAGATCCCCAGGCCCACACCGTTCCGTCCCTTGTAAGTGCGATGCTGTGCGCGGTACCGGCGGCAACTGCAACGGCGTTGGTTAGCGTATTCACCTGTACGGGCGTGGTGCTTTGCGTGTTGCTCGCATTCCCGAGTTGTCCGTAGGCGTTGTAGCCCCATGCCCAGGCCGTGCCGTCGTCCTTGACGGCCAAGCTGTGGTTATCGCCCCCGGCGATGGCCACCACATGGGTCAGGTCGCTCGCCCGAACGGGGTTCAGCCGGCTGGAGGTGCTCCCATCCCCGAGTTCGCCATTACCGTTGTATCCGGACCCCCAGACGGTTCCATCATTCCTGATAACGAGAGTATGGTCCGCACCCGCCGCGATGCCGATCACTCCGCTTAACGTGACAATTTGTTCCGCACTGGTTCGATTGGTAGTCGTTCCGTCGCCAAGCTGCCCGTAGCCGTTATAGCCCCACCCCCAGACGGTGCCATCGCTCCTCAGCGCCAAACTGTGATACGCGCCGGCGGCGATCGCAATAACACCCTTTAATCCGAGTACCTGCACGGGGCTCAATCGTTCCGTGGTGGTTCCGTCACCGAGTTGTCCGTACCCGTTGTAGCCCCAGGCCCACACGGTGCCGTCATTCTTCAGGCCGAGACTGTGGTACTGACCGGCGGCGACGGCGACCATGGCGCTCAACCCTGATACTTGACCTGGCGTTGGCCTGTTAGTAGTGGTGCCGTTACCGAGTTCGCCATTGCCGTTATAACCCCAGGCCCACACACTTCCGTCCGACTTCACCGCTAAACCGTGGTACCAACCGGCGGCAACACCGGCGACGTTTGCCAGTCCCACCGCCTGCACGGGCGAAGTGCGGTTCGTCGTGGTGCCATCACCGAGTTGTCCGTTTTGGTTCTGCCCCCACGACCAGACGCTGCCGTCATTCCTGGCGACCAGACTGAAATTTTGCGTCGCGGCAATGTGGCTGCTGGTGAAGACCGTTGGTCCCGGAACCGCGGGCGAGCCGCAGGGCGACATGGCAACGGGCACTGAGCTGCCGTTAGTTGTTCCGTTGCCGAGCTGGCCATAAGTATTGTCTCCCCACGCCCAGAGAGAACCGTCCGATTTCACGGCCATGCTGAATGCAATTCCCGCCGCCACAGCGGTTGCGCCGGTCAATCCACTCACTTGCACGGGAGCAGTGCGCTGGGTATTGCTCCCGTCGCCCAATTGGCCGTAAGCATCGTAGCCCCAGGCCCACGCCGTGCCGTCGCTTTTCACGGCCAAGCTATGATTGTCTCCGCCAGCCGCGCCTGTCACGTTCGTTAGGCTGCTCGTGCGCACGGGAGTGTTCCGGCTCGTGGTGGTTCCGTCTCCCAGCTCCCCATTGCCGTTGTATCCAGCAGCCCATAACGTGCCATCATTATTTACGAAAAGACTATGGTCCGCGCCGGCGGCAATGCTCGTGACTCCGCTCAAGCTTGCGATCTGTTCGGCGTTTGACCTGTTAGTGTTGGTTCCGTCTCCTAGTTGCCCGTAACCGTTATAGCCCCAGGCCCACACGGTTCCATCGTTCTTCAGAGCCAGACTGTGGTATTCCCCCGCGGCAAGCGCAATGATGCCGCTTAGTCCGATCACCTGCACGGGACTCAGTCTTTGGGTGGTCGTACCATCTCCGAGTTGACCGTAACCGTTGTAGCCCCAAGCCCAGACAGTGCCGTCGTTCTTCAGCCCAAGACTGTGGTATTGTCCCGCCGCCACCGCAATCATCCCGCTGAGTCCGGGAACTTGAGTAGGCGTTGGGTTATCCGTGGTTGTGCCGTCACCCAGTTCGCCATTGCCGTTGTAGCCCCAGCTCCATAGGGTCCCGTCGATCTTGACCGTCAGGCTATGGTACCAGCCCGTCGAAGTGGCGCTTGCTCCCGTGATATTAGCCACCAACACTGGCGTGGATCGATTGACAGCTGTGCCATCTCCGAGCTCTCCGTATTCGTTTCTTCCGACAGCGCAGACGCCTCCGCCGGAAACGATGGTCAATCCATGGCTCTGATTAGCGCTGAGCGTGGCTGCGGAAATAAATCCGCTGCAGGATAGCGCGCATAATGCCATGAAAGCGAAATGAGTAAGTCGTCGCCCTAGATACATTTCCTTCCTCTTCTCTTCGAAAAGCGGTCAAATATCGAGATAAGGCGCGGCTTTGGTAAACTGGCTGACGCTAGCTGACCAGTATGCCCGCCAAGTTAGCGGAGGCTTTTCGGTCTTAACTTCATTTAAAGTTGCGCAAACGGAGAGGTAAAACCGTCATGCGGAGGCGCAGGACTCAAATAAAAGATGAAGTCAAGCTTGACGAGGAGGACCCGGCTCTCGGCGATGCGCGGATCGCCGGCGAGGACCAACGGGAAATTGTCGATGAGCTCTTCAGCGTCACCTACGCGGAACTGCGGCGGATAGCAGCTGCTTTGAAGCACCGCGACTCGAAAGCAACCGTCAGCTCCACGGCACTGGTCAACGAAGCTTGGCTTAAGCTGGCAAATTCTCCGAAATTGGGAGTGAAATCCCCGCTGCATTTCAAACGAATTGCGGCCCGCGCGATGCGCCAAATCCTGGTGGAGGCAGCGCGACGGCGGGGCGCCCATAAGCGGGGCGGCGGCGGCGAGGCTGTATTTATTCCGATTGCCGATTGCCCCGATGTGTCCCTCTCGCGCGACCGCGAGTTGCTGGCGCTGGATGAAGCTCTCAATGAGCTGGCAAACCTCAATCCACGGCAGGCATCGCTAATCGAAAGCCGATATTTCGGAGGCCTCGATGTGGCCGAAACGGCGGCGCTGCTCGAAATTTCCGAAGCCACGGTCCTCCGCGACTGGCGTGCAGCGAAGGCCTGGCTTGCGGCTGAAATCCGACGGCGATGTTAGCTGGACCTGTCGAAGCTGGCGCAGAGTTGATTGACGTTCGAACGGCATCCCTCCTTCAGATGAGTTCGGTCTGGCGCGTCTGACGTACATCTGCTCGCGTACCGACCTGATTACTGTTTATGAAGCCTTGAACCAGTCCGATAAGTTTGCCAGGTTTCGAGCGACCGTTGCACGCGCAAGCCATCCAATCCCAGTGCACGCAAACCCGGGAATTGAGGAGACGGTCCGAGGAACCGCACGAGGGCTGACCAGCCGCCGAGCCAGAATTTCAAGGACCGCTTTCTCTAACCGAAAATTCACATCATGGCCACCGGCGGGGCCGGTTCGTCCGGGCTGCCTGCGCTGCCGAGAGGAGCGCGCACCATGATGATGGCCAGAATGCCAAGGACGGCGAGGCCGATCAAATAGGACGGGTGCTGGATCACTTGCAAGTGGTCGCGCACGTTCGGCGGCGCAAACTGGAGGCCGGCCCAGATGAGGCCCAGGATGGCTTCTCCGGCAATGAGTCCGGAGGCAGTCAATACGCCTGCGTTATCGACGCGTGCCTTTTGGGCTTCGTTGTAGCCGCGCCGATTGGCAGCCCGATCTCCAAACCAACGAATAAGACCGCCGACAAAAATGGCGAAGGTGGTTCCGAAAGGAAGATACATGCCGATGGCGACGAGCATTGGGCTCTTGACCTGCATCATGATGAACCCGAAGCCCATGAGAATACCGAAGACGATCAGAGGCCATGCCATCTCGCCGCCCACGATCCCCTGCGCCAACAAAGCCATCAGACCCGCCTGCGGAGCGGGAAGTTGACGATCGCCGAAGCCGGTGCCTCCGGCTCGAATGTTGCCCTCATGCAACAGGACGAGCGGGAAGTACATGATGAGGCTGGCCACGACGACTGCGATGAGTTCCGCAATCTGGATGTTTCGCGGTGTGCCGCCCAATATGTAGCCGACTTTGAAATCCTGCAAAAGCTCGCCGGCCACGGCGGATGAAACGCAGACCACGGCCGCGACCCCGAGGACTGCGGTCACGCCACCCATCCCGGATACACCCAGGGCGACCATCAGCAGCGCGGCGACAATCAGCGTGGAAAGAGTCAGGCCGGAAACAGGATTGTTGGAGGAACCGATCAGCCCGCAAAGGCTTCCCGATACTGTGGCGAAAAAGAAACCGAGAATCAACATAACCACTGCCGCGACGACACCGCCGGTCACTTGGCCGGAAAAATAGATGTAGAGAGCGATCATGACCGCAAAAACGGCGGCGATCAAGCCAAACACCACTTTCGAACTCATGTATCGCTCCGTGCGGCCCAACACCACCCTTTGTTCCGAGGTCTGGCGCATTTCCGCGAACATGCGCTTCATGCCAATAGCAAGGCTGGTTCGCATACCGAAGAAGGTGTATGCCGCGCCGACCAGCATGCTCCCGACCGAAATGGGGCGAACGATGTAACGCCAGACGCTGTCGGCCAGATCGCTCCATCCAGCATCCGGCGCGCCTGCGGGAAGGAAGGCACGGAGCTGCGGACCCAGGAAATAGATCAATAGCGGAACCATGAGCCCCCACGCGAGCACACCTCCGGAAAACTGCAATGCGGCAAGACGCGGGCCGATGATATAGCCCACTCCCAAAAATGCAGGACTAACGCTGGGAGCATCGAAGCTGGAAATTCCTCCCGTGCCTAGAACATTGGTGGAACCGAAGCCGCCCAAACGGACGCGGGTAGAACCGATGCGGCCGACGGCGAGGGAAAATTGCGCGTCTGCGGCGAAGAACCCAAAACGGCCGAGCAAGAAGATGAGTCCACCCAGGCCGATGTTCCAGAACAGAAACTTCGCCGCTTCGGCGCCGCGCTGCCCGGCCTTGTGAATTTCGGATGCGGCAAGGGATTCTGGGAAAAGGCAGCTCTCGATCCTCCACCATGATGCGCCGAACCAGCGAAATAAAAAGCACTCCCAACACGCTACCCACCAGGATGAGAACCGTGGTTTTCCAATACGCATCGGAGAAGCCAAAGGATGGCCAGGCACGAACGATCAGGAATGCGGGAATGGTGAAGATGGCCCCCGAAGCCACGCCCTCGCCGATGCTGCCGCTCGTTCGAGCGATATTTTCCTCGAGCAGCGAGCCCTTCCAAGCCCGGAGAATGGCCATGCTGATAACGGCAGCGGGATAAGTGGCAGCGACAGTCATTCCGGCACGTAATCCGAGATATGCGTTAGCCGCCCCAGGACGGCGGTCATGCACAACCCGAGCAGGATGGCTCGAAGCGTGAGTTCCCGCATTTGCACATGCTCCGGAACAAAAGGCTTGAAGGGCGTGAGTTGTGTGCTCATGAAACAGGTTTTGTGTTATTGTACGCGGGGCTGGGGGAGATTGTCAGAAACGCTCTCTGACAACAGCTTAGTTCGATTTCCAAAAGACATAAACTGTTAGCTTGGCTAAGCTGGTGCGAAGATCCACTTTCCCTGCAGCGCTCCTAGGGGGCGTTTTGTTCGTTTCGCTGCCACCGTGCAAGGCGCAATCCAGCGAGGAAGGCGAACGCCAGGCATACGCGGCTAAAGTACAGCGATCCTATAACTTTCTTTTTGGCAAAGACCAACTCTCGATTCCAGGCAATGCGGCAATCGAAGGAAATAAATTTATCCAGGCGGGCGCATTTCCGAGTGCCAAATATTGCGCGCATTGCCACGCAGAAGCATACAGCCAATGGCGTCAGGCATTGCACTCCAACTCTTTCCGGACCCCCTTTTATCGAACGAGTGTGAACATTCTGGCCCGCACCAAGGGCATCGAATTTACCCGGCACTGCGACAGTTGCCACAATCCAATTGGCGTTCTCACCGGGGCTTTGACTCCGAATTCGCAGGTTGACAGAAGTTTCGATGAAGACGGGCTTACCTGCACCACCTGCCACTCGATCCAAGGGCTTCAGTCCACAGTTGGGAACGGCGGGTTCGTGATGGGTGTTCCGGCTGTTATGGTTGACGAGAATGGCAAACGCATTCCCGGCGAGGTGCCTTATGAGGACATCATGGCGCACCCCGAGCGCCACTCCAAAGCTGTCATGAAGGATTTCTATCGGACGCCGGAGTTTTGCGCGAGCTGCCATAAAGCCAATTTGCCGAATCCTTTGAACGGTTATAAGTTCATTCGTGCATTTACGGTTTATGACGAATGGCAGAATTCCAAGTTCTCAAAGCGAAATCCGCTTACCTTCTATTCCGCCGATTTCCAGAGCTGCCAGAACTGCCACATGCTGCGTGTGCCCGCGACACCCGACGAGTACGGAGCGAAGAAGGGGACGTTTGCGTCGCATCGATGGCTGGCCGGAAATACCGCCGTTCCTTTATATTACGGTTTCGACGAGCAGTTACAGAAGTCGATCGACTTCTTGAAATCGGGCATGTACCTCAACGTGGATCTGTTCGCTATCAAGAAGGCGAATGAAGCCATGGTTGCGCCGCTCGGCTCAGTACCTTTCCAAATTGCGCCGAACGACACCGTTCAGATGATGGTGGTTATTCAAAACAAAAATATCGGCCACTCTTTGGTTCCGGAGGTGCGGGACCTCTATGAGCCGTGGGTTGAGTTCATAGCAAAGGATGCCGCGGGACGAGAGATCTATCACAGCGGCTTCTTAAAGCCGGACGGATCCCTTGACGAGCGCGCGCACAGTTTCACGAACCGTCCCGTCGATGTAACGGGCGAATTTGTGGATAACCACAAAGTTTGGACCATTCACTCAGTTGCGTATGACAATACGATCCAAGCAGGCCGCTCCGCTTTAGTTCGGTATGAATTCCATATTCCAGCCGAAGCGAAGGGGCCTCTTACGGTGACGGCGCGCGTGAATTATCGCCACTTCAGGCAAAGCTATTTAAATAACGTGTTTGGAGCCGATCATCCTACCTATCCGGTCGTAGAGATCGCCTCGCGGACTCGGACTCTGAATTTAGGCGTTAATGCGGCATCGGTTTCTGAGCCCAACGACAATCCAGACTGGATGCGTTGGAACAACCTCGGCATTGCATATCTCGATCAACTGCAGTATGCAGATTCGATTGAAGCCTTTCGGCAAGTTGTAAAACTACGACCCGACTACGCGGACGGCTACATCAATCTGGGACTTACCAATATCGAATGGGAGAAGTACTCCACGGCGCGCGAAAGCCTGGAGAAAGCGCTGAGGCTTAATCCTGAAAACGCCCGCGCTCTATATTACCTCGCGCTGGTAGAACGGCGCGAAGGACACTGCGACCGGGAAATTGCGGACCTGCAGAATGTAGTGCGGCAGTATCCACAATCGCGAGACGCACGCCGCGAATTGGGGATTTCCTATTATCAACAACACAGATATGTGGACGCGAGACAGCAGTTCGAAGCCTTGCAGGCGATTGATCCGGACGATCTCGCCGCGCACTACAATCTGTCTGTTTTGTACCGGCGCATGGGACTGAAACAGAAAGCATCGGAACAGGCGGCACTGTTTGCAACCAAGCAGGTGGATCCTGGAGCGCCGACTTACTCGTTGGATTTTTTGCGTAAGCACCCCGAGATTTCTATTGAAAGTGTGCCATGGCACATACACAAGAATCCGTCCCTCGAATCCACGGCTGCTGAGGGACAGCGTTAGCACGACAGGAAAGTAATGAGCCGCAAAGCAGTAATAAGTTAGTTGCCACGAAGCAAGGATTTCAAAATGAAGATCGTCATCACAGTTTGTAGTTTTCTCCTGATTTTGACGCTGAGAGCCGCTGAGGCGCCGTCGCCCGAAGTCCAGATCGCGCAGGCAGTTCTGGCTGCGCCTCCGGATCTTCGTGACGGCGCGGCCGTGCTCGGCTACAACCCGCAGGGCGAGTTGGTGAAGCTTCGCGAAGGAAAAAACGAGCTTATCTGCCTTGCAAACGATCCTAACAAGAACTCATTTAGCGTCTCGTGTTATCACAAAGACCTTGAACCGTTCATGGCTCGGGGCCGTGAACTGCTGGCTCAGAAAATCACCGGACCGAAGCGCAACGAGATTCGCTGGAAGGAGATTTCGGAAGGAAAGCTCTCCATGCCGCGCGAACCCCGGACTCTTTATGTGCTCACCGGAAGCGGTTTCGATCCCAGCAGTGGAAAAGCAACAGACGCATATCTGCGGTGGGTGATCTATGTGCCTTTCGCCACGCCGGAATCGACCGGACTTTCAACCAAGGCCAGCGAGAACGCTCCCTGGCTGATGTTCCCCGGCACGGCGGGCGCACACATCATGATTAATCCTCCACGGAAATAGATCGCACCGGCCACGAAACGAGACATTCCGGAGCTTCATCAATCTAACGAAGTGTGTGATCCGCACTGAACGGGAAGACGGCAGGACATCATCCGAGGCAAAGCGATCTGCGGCCCACCAGGCTCTTCGCCTGCCCGTCAGCGCGCTGCCCCTCTTCGCCATTCTGTTCCGGGCGTGCCTCTTGCCAGCCCATACGCGTGCGCTATCTGGAAGGAACGACGCACGGTTTTCTCGCGTTGCGCAGTGCGAAAGGAAAGCTGCTTGCAGCAGGCGATCACGCTTCATGGCGAGGAAACATTTTCGGTTGCCGGCGCTCTTTACAAAGCGACGCGCCTTACGGCGAAAGTCGAGATTGGCGGCATCAGAGGGCTGATTGCGCCCTTTATAGGAAAACAGCCTGCTGATACGTATATTTGGATGGTGGATGAGGGAGCACCTGCGTTCGTCCGAGCAGACCGAGCGCTGTACGTGGGCGGCCCGATCTGGAGGATTGAGATGACCGGTCCCGAGTGGGGTCGAGCGGCGCGTTCCGGCTATTAGCCAGCCCTGCGCGGGGCGTGTTTTCGCCGCACGACTCGAAGCGACACAATAACGTCCAGTTTCGAAGTCTATCGTGTGGAAGAGGAATCAACATGGAATCTTGTACTCACCTGGATCAAATTCGACAGGTCACGCCGCGTACTCCTGATGGCTGCGAGGAGTGCTTGAAAGCGGGTGATAGTTGGGTGCACCTGCGCTTGTGTCTGGAGTGCGGCCATGTCGGCTGCTGTGATTCGTCAAAGAACAAGCACGCAACCAAGCACTTTCATCGCACTCACCATCCAATCATTCAATCGTTCGAGACTGGTGAAAATTGGGGATGGTGCTATGTCGATCAGGTGGAATTGGATTTGGCCGAACCCGGTCGGCGGGGCAAATAGTTCCGCTGACGCGCTAGCGGATCTCTTTCATGCAGGCGAGCGGAATCCACCAGTTCGAGTTCGTCTTTCTCCTGCTCCTGCTCTTTGTCGTCGGGTTTGGCACGCTCGCGCAACGGCTCAAGACTCCCTATCCCATTGTGCTTGTGATCGGAGGCCTGGCTCTCAGCCTAATTCCGGTGTTACCGCGCCTGTCGTTGGAACCGGATCTGATTTTTCTGGTGATATTGCCACCGCTGTTGTTTTCCGCGGCCTTCAACACCTCCTGGCGAGACTTTCGTCATAACCTCGCCAGCATTCTCTTTCTCGCGTTTGGATTGGTCGCTTTCACCACATTGGGCGTGGGAGTTACGGCCGATTGGCTTCTTCCTGGCTTCGACTGGCGCCTTGGATTCGTGCTCGGCGCGGTTCTTTCTCCCACGGACGCGATCGCCGCTACCTCGATTGCAAACCGCCTCGGGTTGCCACGGCGAATCGTAGACATTCTTGAAGGTGAAAGCCTTGTCAACGATGGCAGCGGACTCCTCGCCCTGGAGTTCGCGGTGGCCATGATCGTAAGCGGACACACACCCTCTGCTGGCGAGGCAGTCTGGAGATTGGCTTACCTGGTGACAGCTGGAATTGTTGTCGGACTTGTCCTTGGAAAAATCTTTTATGTTTTCGAAACGTGGATCGATAAGGCTCCCATCGAGATCACGGACGTTTCGTTGTCCCATATCTGGCCTATTTAGGCGCCGAGGCGATTCATGCTTCGGGCGTTTTGTCAGTCGTCGCGTGTGGGCTCTATCTCGGATGGCGCAGCTCGGTTTATCTTTCATCGACAGCCCGCATCCAAGCTTGGGCGACATGGAATACGCTCACATTCGTATTAAACGGCCTTGCATTCCTTCTGATCGGTTTGCAACTGCGGTATGTTATTCGGGGCATTCGTTACATCGATCTGAGATCGCTTGTGTTCAGCGCAATCGTGGTCGTTCTTGTAGTGATCCTGTTACGGCTCGCTTGGGTCTATCCGGGCGCCTACCTGTCCTCTGCGATATCTCGAAAGATTCCGAAGGAACCACCGCCGTCCTCTCGCGGCATTTTTATCACGGGTTGGACCGGAATGCGCGGCGTTGTTTCGCTCGCGGCGGCAATTTCGCTACCGGAACTGCTGGCAAACGGACAGCCTTTCCCCCAGCGCAACATGATTATCTTCATCAGTTTCTGCGTCATTTTCGTCACGCTGGTATTGCAGGGGTTGACGCTTCCTGTTCTGATTCGTCGTTTGGGCCTGGGCCGGGGAACAGAGCAAAATTCGGAGGAGGAGAAAGCGCGGCGCAAGATGATCCGCAGCGCTCTGGAAGATCTCGATAAAATGCGCGGCGAGGATAATCCTGAATTCGATCCCGTTTACGAGGATATAGCGGACCACTATCGCGCACGGCTCGCGGCCATGGGGGGCGATGGAGAAGAAATTGAACGCTTCAAGCCCGAGGATCATGAGCGCTATCGCCAGATCACGCAGAAGCTCCGCGGCGTAGAACGTTCAGTAGCATTGAAACTCCGCAACGATAATCAAATCAACGATGCGGTCTTGCGGAAGTTGGAACGTGAACTCGATTTGTTAGATGTGCGGTATCAAAAAGCCAAAGGATAGCGAACTGCGGTGGAGCTTATTCCTTCGAAAATAACCTCTAGGCTGGGAGGGATCGGGCTTCCAAGGTAACTTGGAAGCCGAGTCCTTCCAGCCGTTTCACCACTCTGTTCTTCAGCCGCACAGGATGCAGCTTATCGAAGTAATCTGGACCGAGGTCGCGATACTCGACCGGATCTCGGAGGATGCGATAAGCAATACACAGCAGAGCATGTGCAATCGCAATCGTGGCTCGTTTGACGCCGCGTCGGGCGGCCAATCGTCGGAAGAGAGCGGAAAGATAGTTTTTCTGCTTGGTGGAAACGCCCCAGGCTGACTGGCAGAGATGGCGTCTTAACCATGCGCTCCCTTTGCGAATCCTTCCACTCTTTCGTTTGCCCGCACTCTCCCAGTTGCCCGGACAAAGGCCGGCCCAACTGGCCAGATGCTTGGCATCTTCAAACTGATGCATATCGAGACCGATCTCGGAGATAATGCCCCAGGCACTGACTTTATCGATCTCGGGAACTGTGCACAGGCGGCGAACCGTGTCTTGAAAAGGGTCGAGACGCCGTGCGATCTCCTGTTCCAGGCGTGTCATCTTATTACGCCCCGGACCCCATTCGTACACGGGCTCGACCGCCCCAGAATAAGTCGGCCTCTTCGCCTACGGCTGCTATCAACATACGCCAGTGAGCGAGGCTTCGGCAGCGCAGCGAAGAAGCTTCGCGAACGCTCTCCATTTTCAGGCGCTGTTGTGGCGCTTCAAAAGCGCCATGAGTCATTCGTAACGCAAGCGCTTCTACAGGATCTAATCGCGCCGCCTTGCTGGCGGGCCAGATTCCGAAGAAGAGACCCGTTCCGGCGGACACAATGAGGCCGAGAGCAGCGGCCCATAACGGAACGCTCGTCGGCAGCGTTGTGAAGATCAGACGGCTAATCAAAGCAATCATCCAACCAAAAATAATTCCGGCAACCCCGCCCAAAGCCGTCAGCACCACTGCCTCCAGCAGAAATTGAAGAATAATGTCGGACCTCCTGGCACCAATCGCCTTTCTAATGCCAATCTCTTTCGTGCGTTCGGTTACCGAGACCAGCATGATGTTCATCACGCCGATTCCGCCCACGAGCAAGCCCACCGAACTCAGCACAATCATCACCAACGCCACCATCGATGTGATTTGCCGAAAATCACTGACCATCTGGTCGGCTGTCGAAAGGGCGAAGTTGTCCGGCTTCTCGTAAGGAACGCGGCGGTCGATCCGCAGTATTACACGTATTTCGTCCATCGCCCGGGGCAACTGCCCTTCTCTCGCGTTCACCACAATGGCCATGTCCTTCTGCGCCGGATAGTCCTTTCGGACGGTGAAGAACGGAAGCACTACACGAAGGTCATCCTGGCCGAAAAACGATGCCGCAGGTTTGTTCATCGTGCCGATTACTTCGAACTCGTGACCGTTGACCGTGATGGGTTTGCCGATCGGCGTGACGTTCGCGTAAAGGCTTTTCGCGATGTTCTCGCCGATGACGGCGACCGGGGCGCGGCGCTGATTGTCGGAGTCCGTCAGAAATCTACCTTCGTGCATGTCCGCCTGACCCTGGTCCGCGTAAGCCTCTTCCACGCCCAGCAGATTGATGCCATACATGTCGTTGCCCTTATAGCGGGCGTTCATCGTGGTTCCATTGATGATCATCATCGGCGAGACCTCTTCACAGGCCTCGCATTTCTCGCGAATATCCACGACGTTCTGGTAAACCAAGTCCTTGCGAGTGCGCTCCTCGGGTGTTAGCTGCCCGTGAGGACCTGCCGGAAACTTGTAAACGATAATTGAGTTTGGCCCAAAACTGCTGAGAATGGCTGTAATGGAGGCATCGAATCCAGTGAGGATCGCCCCGACGCCAATGATCGTTCCGGTCCCCATCACCACGCCCAGAATCGTCAAGAGCGCGCGCAGCTTATGTGCGCGAATCGTTTGAAGGGCTAGCGATGACGCGTTGAAAAAAGCGAGCCAATTCATGCTTACTGCTCTGACCTGAGAGCTTCGATCGGGTCCAATTTCGAAGCCTGGCGAGCTGGATAAATCCCAAAGAACAAACCGACCATGGCCGAGAGTCCGACTCCGATGATTACAGACGTCAGCGGCAGGGCCATCGGAATGGACGCCGCATTTCGAATAACGCGCCGCGATTGCCCACGCGATCAGCACACCAATCAAGCCACCCGTAGCGGCTAAAGTAGCCGACTCGACCAGAAATTGGTTAAGAATATCTGCCCTTCGGGCGCCGAGCGATTTCCGGATACCAATCTCATGTGTCCGTTCCGTTACCGCCGCCAGCATAATGTTCATAATGACGATGCCGCCGACCACCATGAACACCGAAACGATTCCAACGGCAGTTCCTGCAATCGCAGCCGTAAGCCGCTGCCAGAGCGATACGATAGCGTCCGACGCAAAAATGCTGAAATTGTTGTCCTGGCCAGGCCGCAGATGTCGAAACGCTCTCAGCAGCATCGTCACTTCATCCTCCGCCTGAATGAGGTGCTCCTGATCGATGGCCTTGGCAACCAAGTTCATACCTTTTTGCACGCCGAACATCTTGAAATAGTTATCAATGGGAAGCATCACGAAATTGTCTTGTGACTGCCCGAACACGCTGCCGAGTTCCTTTGCACTGCCAACCACTTCGAAGGGGACGCCGTTTACTGCAATCGTTTTTCCGATGGGATCCCGATTTTCAAAGAACCGATTCTTAATGTCATGGCCGATGAACGCGACCATCGCGCGGTGCTGCACCTCGTTTTCCGTAATGCCGCGGCCCGCCTCAACTTGTATGTTATTTAAGGCCGGAATGTTTGCGGTAATACCCTGAATATTGATCGTATTGTCAGTCGATTGCCCTTGAAATGAAACGCGGCCCTGTGTAGAAGTGATAATGCCGATTCCCTGGAGCATCGTGGCATTTTCCTTGATGAACTCATACTCCTGAACCTTGATTTGCGGATTGCGTTTCATCATCAAGGCCATCTTCTTCGGGTCGTAGGGTCCGAACCACGCCATGCGTACAACGCGAAAACCGTCAGCCCCCATGTTCGATACCTTGTCGGCGATGTACAAGTTCATTCCATGAATGAGCGCGGTGACGGAGATCAGAGTTGTGGTGGCCAGAATGATTCCAAGAAGCGTTAAGAAGCTACGCAGCTTGTTCTTGCTTAGAGAATCGATGGCAATCCGCCCCGCTTCCCAAAACGAGGCGCTCGGCCGGAATTTTCGCGACTTAGGCAAGGGTTCCTTAGACAGACGTTAAATATTCTATGTTTGTTCCTTGATTCGGTCTTGAGGATAGCAAGGTTTCGATCCAGGACAAAGCAACGCCGTCCACCCAGAATCGCGGCCTCGTTCGCGAGAGAAAACCGAGATGTCCGCCGTGTTCGGGCGCCATCAGCGTCAGAGCTGGGTTGGATTGCAGTGCTGGATGATTGTAAACCTCAAACGGAACTAGCGGATCGTCTTTCGCGCAGATGAGTAGGGTTGGAATTCGAATCGCATCCAAATATCGGGCCGACGATTGCGTCGCATAATAGTTCGCGGCCGTTCCGAACCCGAATAGCGGCGCTGTAAACCGGTCATCGAACTCCCAAATCGTCTTCACTTCATCCAGGCCGTCAAGCCTGTACAGATCGGGAGCCAGCTTGTTCTTACGCCTGACCCGCTGCTGCAATCTGTCAAGAAAGCGGCGGGCGTAAAGCAGGTTTGACCGTTTGTCCAGCGTGCGCACGCAAGTTGCGAGATCGATCGGGGTTGAGATCGCGCAAACGCCGGTCAGGAGATCCGTTTTGCCCAACTCGCCGGCGAGCTTGAGAGCGACATTGCCGCCCAGCGAAAAGCCAATCAGGAAAACCGGGATGAGCCCAATCCTCTCGGATTTGCTGAAGAATGATTCGGGTATCACCCGTCAGCCCGGAATGGTACATCGTTTCACAGAGCTCTTCGGTGCCTCCGCAGGTCCGCATATTCAAGCGATGCACGCCGAAGCCACGCACGCAGCGCTTCCTGAGAGAAACTCTGGATGTATCCCGCGTCGGCGCAGCCCTCCAAACCATGTAGAAAAACAATCTGGCCGCGCGGCGGCTTTTCGGGCTGATGCTCGAAGCCAACAATGGTAGTTCGATCATCAATCCGGTACTGTTTGCGTGTTGCCGGAAACCGCCGCTGGTCGATTTTCCTCGGCCAGAAATTCCCGGCAATCGTCAGCAGATGCGGATTCCGGACGAGAGGTTGAAATTGCCGGGCTCAAATTCGATTGTACCGGCGCAATCTCCGACCTGCGCACGGCGATGGTATAACCTGTGCGTACTACTGTAGCGTCTCGCTCTTCCGGCTCAGGTCTTCCGACAAAATGATCGCCTCGGCGAGTTCGCGCATTGGCCGGCGCAATCGTCTGCTCTCATTTCGCAAACGCAGGTAAGCTTCTTCTTCGGTCAGAGCATGGCGATGCTGCAAAATGCCCTTGGCGCGCTCGACAATCTTTCTCGTCTCCAGCTGCCGCCGCATTTCCGCCGTCTCTTCTTGCAATCGAGCATTCTGCTCCGCCAGAAGCGATTTCGAGATTGCGCCACCCATTTGCTCGCCGACGAACGTCAGCAGTGAGATTTCGTCTGCCGTGTGATGGTGAGGGTCGCGATGGTGCACGTTAATGACGCCGATTACCTCACCGCCGCTCACCAAGCGGAACGGAAAGGAATGCCTGGTAGGTGTCTTCCACCAGCGCTTGGAACCGCTTGAAACGGCGGTCTGCAGCCGCATTCTCGGCAAGAGCGACCACCGAATGATGTTCAACAACCCATCCGGTCACACCTTCGCCTATCTTCAAGCCGGATGTTGCCGAAATCCGTCTGATGGGGCACCTGCGAGGCGCGCAAAACGATTTCGTTCGTTTCGCGCTCAATCAGGTAAACGAGACACGCGTCACACTCGGTCACCTGGACCGTTAAGCCCACGATCTCTCCGAGCATCTCATCCAATGAGAGCTCGGAACTCACAATATTACTGATCCGATGCAGGAGCGCAACTTGAGAGGCAGGCGGCTCCATAACACTTGCTGTCGCCATACCAGACTGTAGAACGGTTAGCGACTATACATCAAATCAAAATTATTGATGTACCTCATTGTGATACAAGCCGCTTGTTTTCAGGTACATCCGGCAGTCAGTGCATCGTATTGTCAATCAGATGCGGACCAAGCGCTTCCTGCTCTTCGCCTGTGACCCGCGCAAACCCTTTGCCGACGTAAACGTTGACCTCGGACCGCACGCCGAATTCGGGCAAATAGATGCCCGGCTCGATCGAAAAGCAAGTATCCGGGAATGATGCGCCGCTCATCATGCGATTCGAGATTATCCATGTTCGCTCCAGTCCCATGCACGTCCGTTCCGATGCTGTGACCTGTCCGATGGAAGAAATACTGTCGGCATAACCCTGCTCTTCTATATAGCCCCGCGCGGCATCGTCCACCTGGAAGCCGAAAATCTGTTCGCCCGAGGATATCTTCTGGACCACAAAGGCTGAGGCTCGCTTCCGTGCGTCTCTGACAATGTCGAATATGTTTTGAATGCGATCCGGCACCGTGTCGCCGCAGAATCCTGTCCACGTAATGTCGTAATACACTGCGTCGGGTTTGGCAAGCTTTGCCCAAAGATCGATTAAGACGAAATCGCCTGGTTGAATGTGAGCTGTCCTTTCGCGGCTCGGCTCATAATGTGGGTCGGAGGCATTGCCATTGACGGCGACGATCGGCCCATGATCAGTGGTCATGCCGGTTTCTTCGAAACGCCTGCGGACGAACTGTTGTACGTCGTATTCCCGCACCCGATCTTTTGCGCGAAGGCGCTCGCCGATGAACTCGAAAGCCTCGCGGCGAATCTGATCCACCCGTCTGCCAGCCTCCAGATGTGAGTTGAATTGCTCCTCGGTCCAGCGTGCTTCAAACTCCTGAATCAAATCCGCAGAGCTGACGACATCCACGCCTAGACTTCGGACCAGTTCAACCGTCCCGGCATCGACAAGAGAGACATAGGGGATAGCGCAATTAGGCGAATATTGCATTGCAATTCGCGAACATCCCGACAATAGACTCCGGAGTTTGTTGTGTTGTTCCGCCCAGCTCGAATATGATTCCTTTGAGCCTGGCAAGCTGTCCAACGCGCCGCTCTCGATCCGGTGGACAAGTTTACGGGGCTGCCCATGCGCGGGAACAAAATAATACCAGCGCCTGCTTGCTCCTACTTCGTCGGGAATGCCCAAAACGCGATAGGCGAGCGGGTCCCGACGGTGATGGTCAAAAAACAGCCACCCGTCAAGCCGGCTCTCGCGAAGAGCTTCTTGAATTCTCTCTGTCTTCATCCTCAGTGATTTTACGCGCTCTCAAGTTCTGCTAATCGCGCAGCCAGACGGGGCAGGCGTCAGCAGACTGACTAAGATGAGACTTCCGACCGACGCAATCAAAGCCGGATACACAGCATCGATCTCCGATATCTGCGACTGGATTCGAGCCGGCCCGTGCTGCTGGATGAGCTCCCATGAAACCGTGATTACCGTACCGAGCAGAATAGAAGTGATTGCCCCAGCCGTCGTAGTGCGGCGCCAAAAGAAGACCGCCATTACTGCGGGTGTAACGGCCGCTCCATACACCGTGTAGGCGTACAGCGATGCTTTCAGAACCGATTCGAACTGCGTCGCCTGCAACACTGCAAATAAACCTAACAGGACCACAATTACTCTGGACACGATCAGTTTGCGGCGTTGCGAGGCCGTTCGATTTATGAACCGCTCATAGACATCGTGAATGAGGTTTGTTGCGGGCGAGAAGAGATAGTTATTCGCGGTAGAGATAACCTTTGCGAACACTCCGCCAAGTAGAATGGCGCCCAACAGCGAGGGCAATGCTTCTTTGGCGGTTAAGGGGATGATTTCTCGCGGACGATCCGTATGCAATTTCGAGCTGGCGATTACCGCGACTGCGACCAGCAGAGTCTCTAGTGTGACGGTGCCGACGATCCATCCAATTACCGATTTTCTGGCATCGCTCGCGGATCTCGCCGAAAAAAACTTCTGATACATGCCCTGATTGCCTATTAGAAGAAGCATAGTCGGGAGCGCCAATCCAATAGCGCCGCCGAGGGAATAGTTGCCGAGAACCTCGAAATGCGTGGCGGGTAATGCGTGCCGTACGGCGCTCCATCCGCCTACATGGCCTAGTAAAATTGGCACGGCCACGATCACCGTGACCGTGACTAGTGACCCGATCACGAGATCGAGATAGGCAATTGATGCCATTCCCGCGGCAGCAGTAAAAAACATCACGAAACCCGCGATGATATACAATCCGGTCCTTCGTTCAATTTGAGGAAAGATGAGATGAAGAATGTCGCCGCCGCCAATGAATTGGTAGCTCGTGATGATCGTATATGAGATTACGATGGCGATAGTCGCCAAGTACGCGCGCCACGGAATTGTATCTGGCTTCGAGAAGGTCCGGAACCGTGAATTGCGCGAATTGCCGTGCTCGACCGGCGATCAGGCCAATAATCAACAACCCAGCCCATCCCCCGAGCGGCTGCCACAGAGCAACGAACCCGTTACGGTATGCGTTCTCGGCACCGGCCAACAAACTTCCTGCACCAATCCATGACGATAAGAGCGTGAAAACCAACACCGGCCAGCTCAAACTTCGCCCAGCAACTAAGAAATCCGCTTCGTTCTTGACCTGTGTGGTTTTGTAGATCGGTGATGCCACACAAAATCAGCACAACCAGCGAGAGGGTGACGGCGTAGATCATGAACCGACCATCTTACCGGGTACGGCCGCAAGCAATCGAGATCTCTTCTTAGCCTTGTCTTTGACTTCGGATCAGCTTCACAAAAGGAGGCGAGGGATATCCGATCAGGCAATACTGATCGAGGGCGAACAATACGACTGATTCCATGCCCTTTGATTGCGCCAGATCTACTTCCTTCATCCATGATGTCCAGGAGTCGCTGATCCCGACAAGATGGCTGCGTTGCGTATTCGAAAAACCTTTCCTTGCGCTAAAATCCATGGAACTCGCACTTAAGTCGAGGCGATAACTGCCGGTGAACGTAAAGCTTTCTGTCTTGAGGCAATTCAAGTTTGCCGGCGTCCAATCGGTTGCCGGGAAGTTGACCAATTGGTTCAAAGGCGTACTGTTCGTATCGGTCGGATAGAGAATTTCATACCGGCATCCGGGAAATTGCGTTTGCAGGGCATTTCGAATAGCAGCCGTGTACGTACCGATGAGACTCGGCAAAAATGCTGTCTCATTTGGGTATTGACTTGGATCCACATCGTTTGAAGTAATGGTCTGAATGGGGACTCCATATTTCTGTGCGAACTGCTGCTCGGTATAGTCGTCGTAGAATGGCATTCCGACGTTCACATTTGCCCCCTGCGTCGCGTCCCAGACTTGTTTCGGGAAATACCACCACTGCACCTCGCCTGACTGCAGATAAGGGACCATTCCTGCGTCGCTCTGCAGCGTTGCCATATCGAGATACACCTGTCTCCAAAACGCCAGCGCGACGGGAGAAAAGTTAGTCTGTATGGCGGGCGTGTTTAAGACAACCGGGGTTCCGTCCGGATATCGCTGCGCGATTCCTGCCTGCTCCGAAGGATCGCCGTTCATCAGCTCCGTGCTGAAGGAAGCAACTGACATCAATTCCGTACGCTTTCAAAGCCGCAAAATAGGCTGCATGCCAGTCGCGGGCGGCACGATTAATCCTGGGAGTCGCGGTTAAATCAGTGCGCCAATAATCGGCGGTCGCAATCAAGGTGCTATTTAGGGCGTTAGTGGTATCCAATTCATAGGGCGTTCCGTTCATGCCACCGCTGAGGAGAGAAGGTCCACTCAGCGTATATCCCTGGCTGTTTGCATCTAACTGAACCGCGATGCCATTGCCATCGGTACCCATCGCCCTCGCCGTAAGCGTCAGCTGATTGCCGTCCGCACTTGCCCAAACCAGATTCGTTCCAATATTGATCAGAGCTGCCAAAGCTTGCGTCACCGTCGCCTGAGTGTCATCCAAGAGCACGAGATGCGAAATGGACGTGCTCTGAGGTTGTGGATTGTCTGGAGTTGGGGGCGGAACAAGATCGAGCACGACTGTCGGGCTGCCTGTGTATGCTTGCGATTCAAGCGTCACTGTTGTCGACGCATACTGCGTCCCTGTTCGAACTAGTTCGTAAAACCAGAGTGCCCCAGTGTAGTGATTTACTCGCCCGGTGAAGCCAAGCTTCTGGATCAGCCATGCCGTACGCTCGGCTGGAAGAGATTGCGAATGATAGGTATCCCAATCGGTTGCGAGCGCTAGTTGCGTTTGAGCCTGAAAATCCGGCAGATCCGCGGATGGATACACAATTTCCAGAAAATCGAAATAGAAGCGGCTTGAACTCGGACCGGTGTGCTGAAGGGTTATCGTGTGACTTCCCGGTCCGCGGCTGCCAAGGGGTATCCGCACGAGCACATCCTCGCCGCCGAGGCTCAAATTGAAAGCTTGGGTTAAGGATTGATTGTCTACCGATACGCTTATATTCGCTCCAGACGCGTAGAGCCGCGTTCCAAGAAACAACTCATGCTGAGCCGTCTCGCTATAAGTTATAGTGCAGCTATCATTCTGTTGATCTGTCCACGAAATCTTACTGCCCGAATAGTTACCGGTCTCCAAAGTCCATGGCCGATTGTAAACTACTGCGGAGTCGTCTTCTTCGATTCGTCGGCTTCCTGGACCAGCCACCGAGTACTGCCTATTCTGACCAGTGACAGTCCAGTTTGAAACTATCACTTGAAATTCCGTTTGTTGAAAAGTATCGGGTTGAAGATCCGCAGTCCAAGTCCAGCGCAGCTTGCGGACACGCTGGGTCGGCACGATTCCAAGATCTGAATTCAACGAGCTAAAATCAATTTGAATTTGGTACTTAGTGGGAAATTGACCACCGCCAAACCCGGCGGCCGGCTGCTGCCAAACCTGTGCTCCGTCTTCGGCGAATCCGTACACGGTAATCCTATTCCCGTTTGCGCCAAATAGCTGCGGGTACAAGCCTGAAGCACCGCCGTTCTTCCATGTAATGATGACCGAAGCACCCTGGCTAACAGCTGAAAAGTCTGGATTGCCCACCACCTGGGAATTTCCGGTAACGGCAATCGCCACACCTTGAGCAATCTCCTCGAGCCCATCCCCTGGCTGAACCTGATAATAATGATGATTTTCCAGCAGAGCCACACCCACGCGCTTTCCCACTCCAGGAGAGGCGACAAGCGTCATCGTTGCGCTCGCAGGAACGTAGCTCTCCTGCAATAGGTGTTATGTGCTGATCCGTAAATTTGACGTGATAAATAGATTCGTTCCCATTCGCATCAGCTGCCCAGATTCGAAGATTGTCCCAATCGACAACGGGAACCAGATTCGATTCAAACGGAATACAACCTATTCTCTCCTCTTCATACGTCAGCGTCAGTCCACTCAAGTCTCCATCTGGTAGATATCGAAGTGCAGGGTGCTCGAACGTGTTGTCTCGATTCCATTCAACGACTGCCCAGTCAAACTGCTGTCGCCATTTGCCTGACACAATGAATCCCGAATCGCTGGCCCGACTCATCGCGGCAATTGCCGAGGGCGTCAGAAAATAGCACTGCAGGTCTCGATGTGGACTCAGTTTGTAGATTTGTTCAGCCATAGCTAAAGTCGAATGGTGACCGTAAGGTCCCGCCCGGGGCTCATCGACCCCGGATAGTTCTCAACTACCTCAAGTGTAATGTTCATCGAAATAGCTGATCCCTCAACTAAAGGTGGAAGATTCGCTCCGTCCAACACCGCGGAAATGGAAGTATCCGTGTTAATAGTGAGAGCGCAGTACGGAGCAGTGTTTTGTAATACGTTGATCAAAATGTTATAGCCAGAAGGGGCCTGACTTACATTCGCTCGAATATCCCTTACTGCGTGTGAAGCCTCAACCAGTAACGGTGGAGCGGCATTCTGCTGAGTAGCCAGGTAGCCGCTTGCCTGTAAAGAAAATTGGCCGCCCGAAAGCGTACGCAAGCCACCGTCTGAGGTGGTTGTATAGCACTGCTGCTGCGTTTGGCTGTCACCGAAAGCGTTTGTGACGTAGAATTCCGTCGCGCAGACACGAACGTCGGGAAGGCTGAACGTGTGCAAGAAATTGACGGAGGCTCGATTTCCGAAGAAATTCGTCGCGAATGGCACAATTATTACGGTTGAATCCAAATGCAAGACTGGATCGCCCGAATTATGAGATGTCGCTGCGGAACCCAGAGCGCCTCTAAGAACGCTGTACGTGTTCGACGTTGTATCCGCGGAAAGAATTGTCATCAACTCTTCCCCCACTTGGATGACGTTGCTGGATTTTGGCGTTGGCAGGCTAGCCAGTGAAACCGTTCCACTGCTCGAATCGAGAGCCGCTGTCAGGACGATAATCGCTGGGAGTGTTCAATTCATTCCAGGAAAATAGCTGCAGAGTTCCGCTTGTAACGGAGGATGTATTGGTAAGATCGCTAAACCCGACTTGAGAGATTGTAAGCTCCCCGCCCCCGGGTGCTGCGAGGGAGAATTGGGGAATGGCGGGAATTCCAGCATCGGGTACGTTCTGCCCTAATGACCACCGCGTCAAGGGACACAAGATCAGCGCTCCCCTCTTGGTTGTTGACGTTCGCGCCGCGTCCTGATATCTGAATCGCGGTGCCCGATCGGTATGGAATTTCGAATTGTACGGGGCTTGTTGCGGAAACGGCCGCAAATCTCCAAGATGCTTCCGCTACGACAAACTGGCTTGTCTGATCGGGCATTGTGGACCAGCTCGTTGTGATCGTCAATGTCGTTTCATCGTTCCACGCGATGGGCCGTTCCTGGCCCCGACCCGTGCCTTCTATGATTCGCACGACCATTCCCGCATATGCCAGGCTCGTCGCCCCCATATCCGCGCACCCGATGCTGTTTGAGGAGAAGATGCTCGCCAAAAACGGCCCCGCATACTCGTATCGAAAATAGAAATTCGCGTGGTCGAAACTGGCGTCCGGGGGCCCTATTGGTTCTGTCAACGCTCCAATGTCGGTGTAACTCCCGGAGAGGGGTTCCGCCGTGACGATGCGGTACAGCATCTGAGGCGTTGATCCGCGATAGACATTAAAGCTCGTGGCAACCGTAGGGAAACTCAATCCGGTAATCGATACCGTATTCGTGTTTGTACCGGTGGGAATTGCGGCTGGAACGGTGAATGATAGCGAACCCTCGTTTCCCGAGGAATCGCTCGCGCTCACCGCGTAATAGAAAGTACTGCCGCCTGGTAGAGTTCCTCCCGTGGTCTGATACGTGGGCGATAGGCTTAGTAATGGCAAATTCGGTGAATTGGGAGTAGGCTTGTTCGGCAGAGCAAAGCCCACGGTGAGCGTATCCGTCGCACTTCCATCTGTTTGGGCCTGAATGTTTTCTTGAACTGAAAAATCATAATACTCGGTATTTCCGTTTGCATCTTTGTGCGAAATTAAGCCGATCAGTGGGCGAGGTGTCTGTATGTGAGTTGCGGGTTGCCTTCCAGCACCTCCGAGCACGGCAGGGTTGTCACTGTACCAATCGTCATCGTGTATCTGAGCCAGAACCGTCACTAGCTTGATAATTCATTGATGGAGAAAGTTTCACCACACGAAAGGGAACTCGAGTGAATCCTTCTTTTAAGTAAGTGAGTGCAATGATATCGCCCGGGCGAATTTTTAACGCTCGAAAGCTGGTTTGAAACTCAACGAATAGATTGCCGTTCGTCGACTTATCTAGTTGTCGCAATAGAACCCTGGTTGCCTGACTGAAGTTTGCAATGCCGAGAGCTGTGGATTGGCTGCTAATCTCGTAACCAATCAGCGCTGAATCATCCGAATCGACGAGCGACAGGCTGTCTTGTTGGTATTCATTCGATTCGTCCTGAAATTCGACACTTAGCCGGTTGGAAGTTTCCGCGATCGTTCGAGATGTCAACCGGACAGTCGAAGTTCCGTTAGGATTTCGCACAATGCCCGAAAACGCTCCCGATGCGTCGCTAAATTCGTATGCTGGCCATCCGCCGTCCAGTGGTTCGCTGCTGTTTCCGCCATCCGGCAATGTAGGCTGCTGCGCAGCAATAGTGGTTTCCGGCAAAAGTTCCAACAGCCCTGTCGCGCCGTATCTGAGCATGAGGCTAGATGCTACTCGAATCCCGCGAACGACAGCGGCTGAGCTTTGGCGTTTCGTAAGAATCAGATTGCATTCATATCTCGGAACCTGGAGCGAGTTGCCATTTAAATCCGTTGTGCTGATTAGCGCTTGACAAAATGCCGCTGATGAGGCGAAAGTCGGAAGATTAATATCGTTTATCGACCAGCCGCATCGCCGAAGAATGTCCAATATTATCCAGGCAGGATTGTTTGTATATGTAGTGGTGTCGAAACGTGCCGTCCGGGTTATAGAGATCGATCTGCATGCCTTGCATTAACACTTCAACGTTTGGGAGCGAAGCTCCGCTGCTGATGCGATTTGGAACCACGATGGAAAGCACCGACATGCTGCCGTACGGATCGCCGAGCGGATTGCCGTTTGCGTCCGTAAAATCCAGGTTGAACTTGCCTTCACGATTACCAATGGTTACAACATTGAACCAGCCGGTGGTGGTCATATCCTGCCCCTGCACTGCTTGTGGAATCTCGACGTCATTGACAACCACCTTCAAGACGCTTTGAATCGTGCCCATGCCGAGGAGAGCTTCCATGTGCGTCAGATTGCCATCGTTTCTCGCGAAAATAACCGGGGCCTTCAGCCATCCGGTCCCGTAAACGATTGGAACTGCATCGTTGTATTTTGCCGTGTTGTCCAATAACGGAGAAATATGCGACGTCTTATCGCCCGATGTTCGCACCATAATTGCGGAAGGTACAAATTCGAATCCACCGAATCGTTGCGTAACATTTCCTGAGGCATCTTGACCGAACATTCCTCGCTGTTGACATTGCGCGCGCGATTTGTCGCAGGACGTAAACGGTTGGCCCTCGCTGAGAGTTCCTACTCCGTTCGGAACATCGGCGGAATAACCGCAGCGGTAAAAGCGCGAATATCTTCCATTCGCGCCTCCATCGCTCGCCTCTACTCTTTGATCGAAGGTGACAGGGAAATTCCAGGGACAAGAACGCTGAATGCGCACGTCTGGAACTGGTATGCGTTGCAGACTTAGCTTGTTCACGAAGCTCAACGTCAGCGAATCTTCCGCAATTTCGTCGGGATCGCCCGAGACGCCGCGGAAAAGCACTGTGCTTTCGGTGGTAATCGTTAGACTCGGCAAATCCGCAAAGGCAAAATATACTGTCAGCTGCGAGCCTTTGAACCCGATAACCGAGTTAAGTTCTGATAGAACCGAGTCGGCGTTTGCCAGCGTGACCGCAAGCTGGGAAATGCCGTCCATCGCGTCGTCTGCTGAGAGCTGTAGGTCGAACAAATTGTGCTTGAGAACTCTCGCGGAGTAAGCCTGTCCATTGAAGATAATCGAGTGAGTGCTCCAATATTCGGTATCGCCCGACGGCAGAACACACTGAAAAAACAACAGCGGAGTATCGGCTTCGGCGAGCTGCTTTATTTGATTGATCGTCCCCATTTTGTTCTATATGGCCGTTTCTATGCTGATGGAAGTCGAAAAAAGATTCGGAGCTTCTGCGGAAAAGACCAATTGGTCTGTCGCCCAGTGCGCGTTTAAGTAAACTCCTCCGGTTTGGGAGGTCGCTCGATATCGGGAGGGCGCAAGCTGTGCTTCTAACTGGATGCCATAAATCTGAACCTGCTGTCCCGGCGCGAGGCCGATTGCGGTTGAAAAGCCTATCTCTGAATCGTCCGAGTTGCCCGCTGGAAACAATTCGATTCCAAGTTGGACCAACCGCAAATGTTCTACTGTCCTCGCTCATACTGCCCCGTCGAATCAGCACGAGTTGCGCCGGTTCTGTACTCATTGCGTAGAGAGAAAAACAATATTGGTAATTCCCTGGAATGGGCAGCGATTGACTGATTTCCTGGTTCGATGGTGCCGTATTCGTAACGCTAAACGCGGTCGTTCCGCCAACAGGATCGTCCGCATCCGGGAAAACTTGTATCAAACTGGATGTCTGCCAGACGGGCGCTCTCAAATCTGAACTGGAGGCGAGAATGTTATCTGTCGGATCAATAAACGTGAACGACCGGAACGGTCCGGAACACGCCGCAAACAGCGCCTGAAGCGCGGCCATGTCGGCGGTTGACAAATCTGAATATCCAAGCTCCCAGATCAGGTGCCCCCCAGTGGGATCTGAAGCAAGGATCATGCTGCCGTCCTGGAGAACATTCTTAATTGTTCTCGCGAGGCGAGTTTTACGAATCGGAAACTGCGCCAATGCCCCGGTTTCCAGTTGCGGGAAATATAGATTAGCCATTCGTTTCCATCACCCAGAAAGAAGTCCCGCCACTATCCGTCGCCGTATACTCTGTAACCAACCCGGGTGCCGCAAGCCGGCAATTCGGCACGACTGTGCCACTAATCGGATCCGGAAACGCAAAAGCGGAATAGTCTCCGCTTTGTGCGGCAAAAAAGCTTTCGATCTGCGCAAGTTCGGTGTCATTCAGCAGATCCACTCGAATCTGCCATTGGCGGAAGGGCCGTCCTTGATTCAGATATCGCTGATCTGATCCATCCAGAAATCGAATCACCTGTACACTCTGCCCCGTCGTAACAGTCGCTGGATATTGTGTAACTGCGCCTGAAGTAAGCAATGGAAATGAAGCCATCTATATCTCCGCAATAACGTCGTTCAATGAGCTTGAGTTCAGAAGAGCGCTCTTGACAGCTTGCGCGATTTCCGCACTTTGATATCGCAACGGTTGTGCGGTTTGATTACCCGCAACCCCAGTGCCGTATATCGAGCTGCTTTCTGGCCTACTAGGAGACTCCACAGCCTGGCCCTGGTATTCCATGCTTCCGCTTGAATTCAAGTAAGCGGTTTGATCTTGAGAGTTCGGCAGTTGAAATCTTACAAGCGGTGGCGGGGGTGCTGTCTTCGAAGCCCCGCCAAACAGACCGGCAATTCCCGATATCAGCGACCCCAGTCCACCGAACCCCGCCAACCCGCCACCGAGTACGCTTGCCACTCCGCCCGAAGCGGTTTGCTTGAGCAGATCTGTCCATGCGCTGCCCGTTTGCGAAGTACTCGCTTTTGTGCTGGAGGGGCTTCCAAAGCCAATGCTTTCGGATGTCACTCTGGAATTCATTGAAAGGCCTTTCGTCTCAGATGACGATATTGGATGTTCCAGCTTTTCGGTTGGACCGTTCGAGTCACCCAGTAACTTCGTTGCTCGAAGAGACTGACTGAAGCCTTGCACCCTGCCCCGTGCCAACTGATTTATAACTGCCGACAGATTATTCTTTTTTCCAGCCATTTTGAATCTCCATTTGCCAAGCGTGCTCCAGGACAAGAATTGCGTCTGCCCCTTGGCATCCATTGACCACGGAGTTCCACCGCCCAATTCCTTCCAGAATCGAAACTGCTCGAGGAACGACAGGCTCTGCGATGTGATTATCGATTTTGGACAGGAACGGGAAAACACCGATCCACGTGCCCAAACTGCCCTTGAGCTCTCCCGTTTTTCATCATTCGACCAGGCGCAATTCCGGGCCTTCACCAGGCCGCTTGATCTGCAGGAATCGCATCTCCACGCGGCTGGTGAAGAGAATTGGAAATGGAATGCGATTAAGAGTTTTTTCGTTCGTCTTCAGAAAGGCTAAGTTCAGCCCTGACGGTCGTTACGATCTCATCCGTCAATGCGTCCGGCCCTTTCTCTATCAGCAGCTCAATAGTCCCAGGTTTTCCGTCAATACTTAGGCCTTGAATCTCGGCAAGTCCCCATTCAAGATAAAGCTTTTGAACCAGCAAATCGCCCATCGTCGCCTCAAGCTGGTCGGCGCTGTTTCCTGTGTTAAGAAATTCGTGCCGAATAGCCAATTCCCTGATCTTCCGGGTGAGTTCAATCCTTTGTTGTAGCGAGATACGGCGGACAGCGTATCGGACACCCGTCACTGTTTGGCTGTCGCGCCATATAAGACTCGAGTAACCATAAGACCTACGCAAAAGCGATGTAAAATTCATCGTTGGCCGCTCCCTGTGCCATGTTGTTTTTGAACTCCCATCGAAGTCTCGTATCGGAATCGTTATAGTTAGGGATCTCCGGTACAACCGACGGAAGATAAAGCCCCATTAAACGCCCCTGTTGCTGACCGAGTTGCAAGAGCGCCGGAATCGGCGTGCGTTGTTTGGCGGCGGCATACAGCGCTGTAGTCTGGGCATCGTCTTGTGCCAGAACAGTGAAATTTGAACTGATATGCCGTAGCCCTGGCGCAATTGCTCTTGGGTATGATGACCCGAACTCTTGGTTTCGCAGCTCCAGGTTGTTTCGCAAATCGATACTTGCCTCGGTCAGAGTAAGAAACTGTGCGGCCGTACCGCCACCCAGCCAAACTTGTCCCAAGTGGCCGGGTACGATCGAATAGTCGAAGTCCCCAATACCAGGTTCCCCGGGAAAGCTGCTCAAGCCGGCCGTGCCGCTGACGAAGCTACTCGAGTCAAGAAGATCGGCGGCCGGCCCGCTAAACACGAACTCATGAAAGTCGCCGTTGATTGAGACAGCAAAACTATCGACTGCTGCCCCGGTTACAATTCGGCTCACTGCGGTAACCGGATCCCAGTAATCGTAAAGCGTCAAACTTGGTAGTGCAGTCGACAGAGAATAACTGATGGTCGGTGCCAACATCGCTCCTATCACTGGCGGGTTGGTGAAAGCGTGCATTGAAAGTAATCGTTAGGGAGTCCGGCACGGCCGTTACGAATCGAATTTCATTCAAAAAGGATATCGCCGAACCCACGACCAATCGATGAGCATTCGTAGTTTGAATTTGTGTCGGCGCCGGAATTGCGCCGACCGTTAACTCTGTGCTGAGTTCCTGAACCGCGCCCATGGCGGACTGAAAAAGCGCGCTATACGCCGGTTGCCCTGATGCATTCCACGAACTCAAATAGGTCCGGGTCTCGAATGCTGTATGCCGGCGCGCGTTTGGTGATGTTCCCAGAAAACTTCGAGTTCCGGTCTTGTCCAACCGTTTCCCCGGCTCCAACAATTGCTGCGCTTGTAATCTGATAGCCGGGTAGCGGTTAGCGGAACTCGGGACAGCTGCTTGCCCGTATGCCGTTTCCACGACAGCATAAAATCGATTTGCGTTGGAAGAGATATAAGTTGGCATGGAACTCCTAATTACGGCCTACATTGAGATCGCAGCTTACTTTGGCCGACTGAACGAATCCGACTCCGCCTGCTTTAGGAGATTGAAACTGGACGTCGTAGACTCCCGAAAAAAACACTCCATCGCCCCAATCCCCAATATTCTGACGGAGAATATCGGTCAATGCTTCCACGTAATAATGGATCCAGGCATCAGCGTCGCTGACCAGATTTCCACTTGCCCATATCTCCGCAATAACTGATACTGTTCCTGATAATGATCGGAATTTTTCCAAATGTGAATTTCGCAATCCGCTGCTATAAAGACAAACGCGCGGATAAGTGAGCTGGATGTTCTTGTCGCCGATGTCCGGACTCGCTGAACTCAACACGACCTGCGTCGGTCCAATAGGCGCCACGGTCAGGTTTGCGGACGCTGCGATGGCTGCGATTTGCTGCTGTAATGCGTTTTCATTAGTCAGTAAATCCGAAAGTTTTTGGGCTGTGAGAATAGTTAATGGCAGCATGGTTATCCTCGCTGAATTTGCCTGGAAAGAGTGATATAGAAATTGGGCTGCTGACCGCCAACCGGCTCCGGGCCACTGATCAGACCGAAAGCGGTTAAGGGGAACGTCGTACCGATGACCAGAGGTGCGTTGTTTTGTCTGGTCAGGTCGTTCGACGTTGTACCAGCATAAAGATTCCATCCGCTTGCGGCCGTTGGTACAACTTGCGTACTCTCGGCCATCGAAATTGTTACCGTTGAAGCACTGTTCACTATGAATCCGTTCACAGGGCTCAACGTGCTTTCATCTCCGTGACTATCGACCCAACTCGTCTGTACAAAAAGCGTTTCGGCGGGTGCAGTCGTGTTCTGGAACGAAACGACCGGCATGGCAGGCTGCGGCAGCGGGTTATACACAATCCCGATCCCTGACATAAACACCATGTCGGCGGCTTCGCTCGCCTGTTGCTGATACTCCGTCCATTTGCCTTGAAAGCGAGTGTTTAATTGAACGTTGTACGCCTCTGCAAAGAATCGTGACAACGAATCAAAACACAGCCAACGGTGTAGGGTCGGCGTAACAACAACAGTCGACAAGCCGAGTAGCCGGCGATTAATCCACTGCGGGTCCGAAGCACCTACCTTAAGAAGCCAAAGCATTAATTTGTCGCCGATCGCACCCACTGAAAGGTTGACCTTCGTCGAAACATCAATCGAATGAGACGACGATACCTGAACTAGCGAATTCTCATATTGCAGGAGATCGTCAAGGCTAACGATCTCTGCATCGGTGAAAAGCGCCATCGAGCTACTTTCCTCCGCTTATCGGACTCTTGTTTCCTCCATCCGATGGCGGATTGTCCAGCTCAGGGTCGGAGATAATCGCGACCTGGACTCGCCGGGCCAACTCCGCTTTTCGCGCTGCTTTTCTAGCCGCGATCTGTTGCTGCTGGTATGCTTCCTTTTGTTGTGGATTGGCGAGCGCTGCGCTTCCTTCGACGACCATCTTTGCTGCCACCGCGCGTGGGACTTCGCTGATCACCCCAGCTTTCCCGCCGTCGGAAGTCTCGACGCTTACAACCAGCGGATACTGCTCATTGATCGTGGCTTCTATTTCCCGAAGTTTTCGATAATATTGCTTTACGTCCACGGATTTCTTCTCCTTGTGCTTGCATGGCGCAGACGATCCCGTTTGTGCTAGCGCCTGCTGAAAATTCATCAGACTAAAAAAAGGAGCTGCGCAAGGCAGCTCCCGGAACAATCACAATACCAATAGATTTGCCTAGGTGTTAACCTGTACTGCGAAGCTATTTCTCAGCACACCACAGCCGTAGAGCACATCTACTGTAAATTGCTGGGATAACGTATTAGGCTGGTAACTCATTACTACCCGAATCCCGAAATTGCCCATTTCCGCGTACTCCGCAACTGCGCCAGTACCCGGTAGAGGCTGGGGCAGTCGACGAACTACAAGCCCGACAGCATCTTTTGTGAACGCTAGGTTATGAGTGTTGGTGGTTGAAGTTCCGGTTGTCGGAACAAACTGCGACCGGAAGATAAAGAAGTCCTTCATCTTTCCGATATTTCCTTCCACCAGGGCCTTCAACCCGGCTTCACCAGCTGAGTAGTACTCGCTGAAGCGCGGGATTTGGCGGATTTGCGAATACGTGTTCGAATCCACAACCAAATACTTCGGCGAGCTGGCGGGAACCATGGCTGAAAACAGTGCGGTCTCGGCGGCATCGATTGTCGCTTCGGTGATGGGTGTTGAAGCCGAGCCAACCGGGGTGTTAGCCGTGAACTGACCATACAGATTCAGTAAATCATGCTCCACGCGCTCCGCAATCGCGACCACGGCCGGCTGCATATAAGCTTTCAGCAATTCCGGAAAAGCAAGAGCTTTTGTAACGTCCGGAATCTGGAACGTCGCCTCGGCGTGCGTGTTCAAAACAATCTGGGCATTACCCAGATTCGGGTTTTGCGGAGTTACCGTTCCGCCTTCAGCAATGTTGTTGGCTACCAGAACTGGCGGAATCGGTACATTAACCGTATCTCCGGCATGCGCGAGTACGGGCTCGTAGTCCCGATTCACTAAGTTGCCCATCACAAGATTCCCCATAAGGGCAGGCAGTGCGTCGGCAGCTACCAGCTTGACGATCGCATTTGCCAGATTGGCAGATGTAATTGTTGACATAGTCTCCTAAATAAAAATCGCGACAGATTAGTTCTGCCGCGCTCCTCTACTTACATTGGCAAGCCACCGGGCCGAACTAAGAACCGCCAACCCGGAGGCAAGCTGCTATCACGACGCCGAACTGCTATGCGCCGCGCAGCGCCTGAGATGCTAAACGAGATATCTCCTGGCGCACTCGGTCGAGATCCTCTTTGTTCATACCCGGCCTGATTTTTTCGATTTCCAAGGCGGGGACGCTCTGTGCCGTGCTTCTGGACGAAGTCTGAGCGCCGCTCCCGCCCGAGATTCTTGCCGGCAGAAGCTCGGGATTTTCTTGCACGAAGCTCGCTAAATACTCTTGCAAGGGTTTGGCATCTGGACCCTTGGTCTGCAAACGACCTTCCTCCCCGCGAACGATATCGTCTTTCACCGCGCGGAAGGCGAGATCGACCTTCGAAACTCCAAGTCGCTGCAACTCGGTCCTGATCTGCGAATTTCGGTCCGCTTCGTCCGCCATTGCTCGAGCTTTGCGATTTTCCTCTACGAGCTGGTTTAAACGCGCTTCCAAATGCTCGCGGCGTTTGCGCTCGTCTTGTAGTTCGGCTTTATACGCAGGCTCGGCTTTTTGGTGTTCGACCCGAACGAATTCCTCGATTGCCTGCCGCACGACGTCGCGTACGTTAACGCCCGCTGCCGGTTCTTTCTCCATTGGTGCGCTTTCGCGCTTTGCGTCAATGTGATCTGACATGCATTATCCTCTCACCTAACTCAAAAATTGCGCGTCGATTTCCCGCGCGATTTGATCTTTCATTTCCTGCCGAACGTCATTGAGGTACTTCATTGCCAGCTTTTGGCAAATCTGCCGCTTCAGAGTCGGCGATTCAATGCCTAGATCGAGAAGGTTTTTCGCGTTTTGGAGCTCGTTCCCAAAATCGCTCATATCCACCTCGTCCAGGCCCGACACTGAGATCAGTACGCCGTCTTGTCGCGCATCACTAATTGCGGCAAGCACGCTCCGGATCGACTCCTTCACGGCCATTCCATAGGCGCGCAGAACTTCCTGTGTAATCGTAAAGTCAAGTTGTTTACTCGCTGCCGATTGAGCGTGGCCGCCGGTCACTTCTCCCGAAGCTTGAGATAAGTAACAAACACGATAAATCTCTTCTTTGAGTGTTTCCAGGTTGGCTGCCGCAATTTGATATACCTTGCCATCCGGTTCAGTCCAACCGAACCGGTCTGTCGGACCGAGCTGGATATAATAACTCTCTCCTACAATCTGGTTCCACTCGCGTTCGGAATAGATTACCGGCATCGCGAACAGTCCCATCGTAATTGCCCAAGCCAGCGCATTCGATTTGTTGAAGTGTTCCAGCTGCAGATGAGAGGCTTTGTTCATTAGCCACAAACCGTCGCTGACCTTCAGTGTTTCTATCGGAACCCGCTGTTGACGGGCCAATGCGTGCGGACCATGCCCAATTAACTCGATACTACTTGGGTGATTTGTCTGTTCCAAGCGCCGGTAGGCACGATATTCTGATTTGTCGTAATACAGCCAATAAGTCTCTTCAACAATTTCGGGCGAATCTATGCGCGGCTGTTTTTGCCTCTTTTGCCTCAGTACGACCCACTCATATTCTCCTTGGTCATCGGTGCTCCAGTTGATCAGGTCCTCGGCCTGATACCTAACCAAATATGCCCTTGATAGTCCCGCCGCATCCTCTTCCGCTCGGTTGTTCGGAGTCGCTGAGATCCGCGGAAAATCAATAAGGACATGGCTTCTCCCCGCGACTAATGTGTCGATTAGACATTGACGGAAAAACGTTGACAGTTTCGTGCCTTGCCGATCGCAATCATCGGCCATCGCCGAGAGAAATTTCTGACCCGAGTCCAACCCGCCTTCAAGAAGAAGGCTTGGTTCACGCCGGAATAGAGTCGACGCGTACCAATCGACGATGGATCCGATGTGGTTTTCGTAAAAAACCCGGCGCAGGCGTTCGGCGTAAACGTCGAGCGGTTCTTTCTGCCGCGGTATGAGATACTCGGCCGCGTGATGCTTGAATTCGTGGCCACCGGCGTATAGATCCCGATACATCTTTAGCATCGATTTCTGCCGATTGAACTCCGGATGCTCTCGGTTGATATCAATCATGTCTTTTTCCTTGGTTTCTGATCAAAGGCATGGGCTTTCCTAACTTAGAACAGCGGCTGATTCCTCTCTCCGAAAGTCGGCTTTTCTCCAAACAGCTCCCAAATGGCGTATCCGAGCGCGTCCGAAGCATGCGTTCGAGCTGGGTCGCGAACTTTGTCCACTATGCCGGAGTCGGCTTTGAACATTACTTCCTCTAAATCCTTGATGAGCTCTTTGCATTGAGGGCTAATTTCCAGCCCCACCTCGCCCAGCGCGTTCGTCAACAAGCCATTCACTTTGCGAACTCGATCCATTACGGAGGGGTTTTTCGACGGAACGCGTACCTTCACGTTGCGGAAGCCAGCCCTGTACAGAAAGTTCTGCAATGTCATGTAGTCACTCGCACCGGTGGTATGCGTGCTGCGGCCGCTCGCGTCCCCGAAAATTTCTAAACCGCTTGCGTGCCCTTTGTATCTGTTCTCAAATTCCTGACAGGCCTCTTCCGTCGTTGCCCGGTCTAACACGATTTCATCGATCACAATCAGTCGCTCCTTATGTTTCTGGAGAAGCACCGAGCTCATCGGTGCCACGTTGAAATCTAAAGCCCACATCAGCACTCTATGCGGATCGTAGGAGTATTGAACTAGATGCACAGCCGGATTGAAGCAGTGGTAGACCCGGTCGGCCTTGCTGTTCAGATACTCGCCCAATACTTCTTGCTGATAGAACTTTGGATCGTAACTGCTCTCTAGGCGCTCGTAATAATCCGGCGTCTTCTCCAGCAGAAATCTGTTCTCGAAGGGCTTCGCCCGAACGCACGCGTAACCACTCACCGGCTTTTTAACGAACCGCTTATAGATCCAATCGTGGCCTTGCGGTGTCCACACGCCGAAACCGCACAACCGCCTCGCCCTTGGATCCCGCAAACGCGCTTCCAGCCTCAGCCAGGCTTCTTCACGCGTATACGAGAGCTCATCTATTCCGAACCATGCTAAGTTGGTCCCGCGCAATCTTTCGGGCTCCTCCAACGATCTCAGCAAGATCGTCGCTTCAGGCCCGCCTAGAGTTAACTCCCCGTCGGATTTCCGCAAGTTCGTAATCCACGTCCTCATCGTCCAAAGTCCTAAACAGACTCGTTAGGGTCGCGTCACGCAACATCGAGAACGTGGGTGCCGCCAGAACGCCCTGTCGCCCCGGATTCAAATACGAATGCCGTACACACTCGAAACACAGTGCCGCACTTTTTCCTGATCCAACCGGTCCCGAAAATCCTTTAAACCTCGCCTCTAAACACTGAAATGCTGCCTGCGACGGAAGATGACCATGAGCCCAACAAAGGTGATTGTCGGAAACATCTCCAACCCCATCCACCTCCGTCTCTTCCCAAGGCATCCCGCACATGAAGCTACAGCAGGATGTATCCACCGAAGCTAAAAAACGGATACTAAACTGCTGATTCGATAGGCGATCTTTTTTTTGCGTTTTTCGTGATCGACCTCCAAACTCGCACGAAGCGCCGCTGACAACGAACATTTAAGGTGAGCGAAGCGATTTGGCGTGACGTAGCGAGTCGTACCTGCACCGATCGGTTCGTAACGGTAAGTCACGCGTGCCGTGCCCAAGGTCATCAGCGGGAATGGCAGCTTGTGAGTTACGAAGGCTCTTCTGCAGACTTGCTTTTATGCAAGTGGCTCTCGTGACCCCCGCGAGGATGTCGAGAGATCGCACAAAAGAGAGCGACTCTGCCCAAATGCGCCGCAATCCCGGGAAATCCTTCTGACGGGAAAAATGTGACCGGCCCGCAAGTCTACGCGAGTCCACGAACAGTGAACCTCAGAATTGGAACCGCTCCACAGCCGCACACCAGAACCTCTGTTGCTTTGATTCTCACGACCTCGGTCGCATCACGCCGCCGAGACTGAAGCCAGCCAGGATTACCGTATAATCAGATTCACTATCGGACGGAAGTCGAAGACCTTGCCAATCAGTTTGGCAAACCGTAGCACAAAGCCCACCCATACTACACATCCCGCGAAGCTGATCCACCAGCCCGGGGTCCCCTTTTCGCCCGGCCCGCAGCAGAGGTTCATGGCAGCCAACAGAAATAGCGCGAGAGAGGCTAAGAGCGCCCAAAGCAGAGCCATCGGTTGGTTGCTGTAAGCCTGATTGGATTCCAGCCAGTGTCTAATCCCGCCAGAACCATAAGATATCCAAACACCCGATCTAGCGTTTTCCTCCGCCCTCCAATCCGACGTAAGCGTGGCAGTGATAACTTTAACGCAGAATCCGCTTGTCGCCGGACCTGTTTACGCCAAAAATCAGCCGTGCTCGGTGATAGCGTTGTAGCTGAGTTCGGGACAGGGCACAGGTGAAGACGAATCCCAAGACATATGATGTGGTGATCGTTGGCTCAGGAGCAGGTGGCGGAGTTGCTGCCCAGGTACTCGCGAACGCCGGCGCGAAAATCTGCATGCTTGAAGCTGGCGACTGGTTCGATTGCACGAAACAATCCAAAATGTTCGAGTGGCCCTATCAGGTTCCCCATCGTGGCTCGGCGACGCGGGAGATGCCGCTGGGGTACTTCGATGCTACGCTATCAGGCGGTTGGGAAGTACCGGGAGAGCCATACACAAACGCACCTGGCTCAGAGTGGTGGTGGTGGCGAGCGCGCATGTTGGGTGGCCGCACTAACCATTACGGCCGCATCTCATTGCGTATGGGACCGTATGACTTTAAGCCTTATAGCCGGGATGGAAAAGGATTCGATTGGCCAATCAGTTATGAAGACCTCGCTCCCTACTACGATAAAGCGGAAGAGCTGATCGGAGTTTTCGGTTCCAATGAGGGAATCGAGAATGCGCCGGATGGAAGGTTCCAACCTCCTCCCGCGCCACGTTGTCATGAGCGAATCATTAAGCTGGCTGCGGATAAACTGAACATTCCCTGCATTCCTTCTCGGCTGGCCATTCTCACGCGTCCGCTGAACGGACGCACCGCCTGTCACTACTGCGCGGAGTGCGGGCGGTCCTGTGGCGTGAATGCGAATTTCAACTCGCCCGGCGTTCATATTTTCCCAGCCATGAAGACCGGCAATTTGGAGGTGCGCACGAATGCCATGGTGCGCGAGGTGCTCGTCGGGGCCGATGGATTGGCGAGCGGGGTTTCGTATGTGGACAAAAAGACGCGAGGCGATACGGAAGTGCAGGCCAAAATTGTGGTTCTGGCGGCCAGTTGCTGCGAGACGGCGCGCATTATGCTCAATTCGAAGAGCAGAGTGTTTCCGAATGGTATTGCGAACTCCTCGGGTTTGGTTGGGCGCTACGTTATGGATACGGTGGGTTCGTCAGTAAGCGGATTTCTACCGATCCTGCAGGACTTACCCCCACGCAATGAAGACGGAGTGGGAGGGATGCACCTATACATGCCGTGGTGGTTGTACAAGCAGCAGAAGGCGGGTAAACTTCCTTTCGCCCGAGGCTACCATATTGAACTCGGCGGTGGGCGTCATTTGCCGGGCATGGGCGCGCTCGGAGGCTATGCCCAGCGATGGCTCGGCGGCGGTTATGGCGTCGAGATGAAGCGCAATCTGCGCAAGCTATACGGCTGCGAAGTACACCTCGCGGGCCGTGGGGAGATGATTCCCAATGAGCATAGTTATTGCGAGCTCGATTCTAACGTGGTGGACCAATGGGGCATCCCCGTGTTGCGCTTCCATTTCAAATGGAGCGACGACGAGCTATTGCAGGCCAAACACATGCAAGATACGTTCAAGGAACTGATTGAGACAGCGGGCGGCACGGTCACGGCGAGTTCCGGTTCAGCGAGCAATTGGGGAATTGAGCATGGCGGCCAAGTGAAGCACGAAGTGGGAGCGACAAAGATGGGTAATAATCCGAAAACTTCCGTGCTGAACCCGTATTGCCAGACTTGGGATGTAAAGAATCTCTTTGTGACGGACGGTGCCCCGTTCGTGAGTAACGCCGATAAGAATCCCACTCTGACGATTAGCGCGCTTGGGTGGCGAACTTCGGAATATATTGTAGACCAGGTAAAAAAGTTAAATGTAAGGGTGTGAAGAGTGTCTGCTTTGTTCCTTGGCCTTTCATGGCCAGGGCCACGCCTGAGGCTTGCTTTGCATCGATCCGCCCTAAGCGAAATTTTCTGTTTAGGTTCCCGCGCCACACCACATCTAGAAAACGGGGTTTGGAAGAATGTCTCCGTGTCGAAGAATGTCTCCGTGTCAGAGATGTTTTGCGTTCTTTATTGGATTTTTGTTTTTGCTTGAGATCTCGGCCGGAGCGCAGGAGGTTCGCGCAACAATTGGGGGTCGTGTAACCGACCCGGCTGGTGGTGTCATTCCCAACGCGTCTGTCGTGGTCGTCTCCGACGAGACGGGTGTTAAGCAGCAGACGCATACCAATAACGACGGAAACTGGACCGTTCAATTCCTTTTACCGGGGCACTATCACTTCACCGTAACCGCGCCTGGATTCAAGACGGAGGAGCGCCAGAAGATCGAGTTGCAAGCCGCGGATAATAAACAGTTTGACGTGAAGCTCCAACTCGGCTCTTCGGAGCAAACGGTGGAGGTCACGGGCGAGCCTCCGCTGATCGATACAACTTCCGCCACTTCGGGAACGGTCATTACCGGGGAAGAGATTGACGAGCTGCCGTCACAGTCACACGTTGCCACTCTACTCGCCACACTTTCTCCAGGAGTCGTGGCGCAATATCAGAACGGCAATGTAGTGCACTTGTGGTCGTACAACGGCGCGTCGCAATTCACAGCCAATGGCGGCCGCAACAACATCTACTCGAACGATTACCGCCTGGACGGCATGCCCGATACGAAGGCCGGCGGCGACATCTCGTTTGTTCCCGCCCAAGACTCTCTGGCGCAGTTTCGCGTCTCGACTAACGCGTACGATGCGTCGATCGAGCGCCAAGCCGGCTCAACGATCAACATGCAAACGAAGAACGGCACGAACCGGTATCACGGGAACCTGTACGAGTACAACCAGAACAATATGCTGAACGCGAATCTGTTCCAGACCAACCTGGTTGGCGGCGCGGTGCCCCCGGTACACTTCAACGAGTTCGGCGGGACGTTTGGCGGACCGGTCTGGATCCCGAAGATCTATAACGGACGGGAAAAGACGTTCTTCTTTGTATCCTGGGATGATACGCACAATATCGATCCCCGTCCGGGCAGTACGCGAAGTGTACCGACCGCACTCGAGAGGCAGGGAGATTTTAGCCAGTCATTCACCACGCAAGTAATCAACGGGAATTCAGTCCATTTTCCGATTCAGGTCTACGATCCGCAAACCGTGGATTCGAAGGGCAACCGACAGCTCTTCCCCGGCGATAAGATTCCGGTGACCCGGTTGAATCCCATCGCTCTAAACATTCTCAAATACGTGCCGCTGCCGAACACCGCGAGCGACAATACCGGCAACGCGGTGAACAACTTCATTTCCGGGGCCACACGCACCGACGTTTTTCCTGTGCTTTCTATCCGCGGAGACCAGAACTGGAGCGACTCGCAGCGCAGCTTCGTGGTATTGCGATGGGCCCACCTTCACGAATCGCTAGATAATTTCTTCAACAACGTGGCTACGGGCAGCCAGATGGAGCGCGTCCCGGAGAATTTGGGTATCGATCATGTCTGGATCATGAGCGCGAGCAAGATCCTGGACCTGCGATTCGCGGTCAACCGCTACATACAGCCTCAACATGACGATGGAGCAGGTTTCGACCCCACCCAGCTCGGGTTCTCACCCAGTTTCGTTTCGCAATTGGCGAAACCATCGTTTCCGCGAATTGTCGGGATTGCGGGCGATTTCGGAACAGAGCAGGCGGGCACATATCAAAACAATACGTATTACACCTGGATGGCCAGTCTCACTCACGTGCACGGCAACCACACTATGCGCTATGGCGCTGAATTCTGGATCCTGCAGGAGGCCGACGGAAGTATCGGGGTTCAACCCGAGTTCGACTTCAACAGCACGGTTTGGACGCGTCAGAATGCGCTCGTGAGCGGCGGGACAGGAGTCGGCTCCAGCTTCGGTGCCTTCCTCCTGGGCCTTCCCAACGGCGGAAATGTGCCGAGCAACGCAACTGCCTTTTATTCGCAGCGCTTTGACGGCTATTATTTCCAGGACGACTGGCGAGTGAATTCAAAGCTGACGCTCAACTTGGGCCTCCGATGGGATTACGAGCGCCCCATCATAGAGCGCTACAACCGCATGACCAGCGATTACAATCCAACCGGGATCAACCCGATCAGCGCCTCAGCGCAGGCGGCATACGCGCAGATCCTCGCCAACAATGCGAGCAACCCGGCGGTGCAATTGGCCGCACAATACGTTCCCGCGAACGTCTTCCAGGTTCCCGGCGCGCAACAATTCGCGGGGATTAACGGGCGCCAGCGGATGGCGACCAACGGTGATTGGCATGAATGGCAGCCGCGATTTGGCTTCGCTTACCGGATCGGTCCCAACACAGTTTTTCGCGGAGGGTTCGGACGGTTCACGCAAGCGACTTACGAGAAAGGCGGTCAGAACGGTTTCAGCCTCACGACACCTTTCATCGCCTCGCAGAACAACAACTTTACTCCATACGATACGCTCTCGAATCCATTCCAGAGCGGGATTCTGCCCCCACCGGTTCAACGCTTGGGGCGCTAACCAATCTAGGCCAGGGCGTCAGCTGGCTTAATCAAGATCCGGGACGCGCCTATTCGTGGGAGTACAGTTTCCACCTGCAGCATCAGATCAAGAGATGGCTGTTTGAAGTCGGCTACTCCCATAACAAAACCTACAACATTTATTGGGATTTCAATCAGAATCTTCCCAGCTTCGCTCTGTGGCAACAATTGCAGACACCTCAGTTTGACGCGACCGGGCGGCCGCAGGATATTCTTCGCTGGAATATGTTGGTTCCGAACCCGTTTTACAAACTGCCAGGCATTACCGGATCGATTGGCAGCAGCCAGACGGTAACGCTGAATCAATTACTTAATCCCAACCCCCTGCTGGGCGGGATCACCGAAAACGACAATCCGTTCGGTAAGAACCAGTACGACGCCATGCTGGTGAAGGTGGAGCACCGATTCAGCAGTGGCTTCAGTGTGATCAACTCATTCACCTGGTCGAAGCTTTTCGAAGACACATCGTTCCTGGGACCCGAGATTGCAGGGAGAGTCGCCGAACATAAACTGGGCGGCGAAGATCGACCCTTCCATCTGTCAATCGCTCCTATTTGGCAGGTGCCGTTCGGGCGGAATAAGAAGTGGGGGAGCAATATTCCAAGGCTTGTCGATTACGTGCTGGGAGGTTGGGAACTGAGTGGCACTTACGACGCTCAATCGGGTATACCGGTTGTGTTCGGCACGGCATCATTCTTCAGCGGTAAAGATTTTTCGCTTCCGAACGATAAGCGCTCACTGAACGAATGGTTCGATACATCGCAATTTGTTGCGTTTCCTAATAAGAACACCGACATTTCAAGCTATCCGGCGTGGACAGGCATTCAGAACCTGCCGGGCTATAGCTATAAGCCAGCTCCCGGAGACACGATCAAGAATGGTGTGTATCAGGACTTTGCGAACTACATACGCAACTACCCAACTCGATGGGCGGACGTTCGCGGACCGGGAGTGAATAACTTCGACGTTGGAATTTTCAAGAATTTCTATCCGGTCGAGCGCGTCAAGTTTCAATTGCGCTTTGAGGCATACAACGTGATGAATCACCCTCGGTTCGATTCCCCCAATTCGGACCCGACCAGCTCGCAATTTGGCCGCATCACTCCGGCGCAGCAGAACAACGCGCGACTGATTCAGATGGCGGCGAAACTGAATTTTTAGCTGAAGAACGATCGAAGCGCTTTGACGGCAATTACCGGTTGCTTGCGATTGCGGCTCGATGACCTGTACTCGCGAACCGAGTCAGTCTAGTTTCAGCTTGCTTAAGAGGTCCAGGCCACGGAACTCAGATGTTTATAGGTTAGGCCGAAATCGGCCTGGAACTCGGCGATGGCTTTTTCGAGTTCTCGTTCCGCTGCCGAATATCCCGCATAGCGGGTACTGGGCTTTGCGGCTGTTACAAAGAATGTGAGAAGCGCAGCGGCGACGCCGAAAACTGTAGTTTCCATGGGTGTGAGGAACTTTGCATTTGCCTCCATCCTTGTGTTTGCGGCGTACAGAGAGCAAAGAAGCACGGATAGACCGCCAAGCGCGAAATTCAAAATGAAATACGAAAGTGCCCGCCGCTTCCAGATGTTCTGTTGTCTTAGAAACTCTGGTAGAATTGCCGGCAGCGCAGCTTCGGAGGTCGCCATAGTGGTAGATACTGTATCGCGAATCAGGAAGCGCGGTAATCGCCGGCGCTCATAATGGTCGGTATGGAAGATGTACTGACAATTGCCGGAAGAAGCTTCCGGTCGCGGCTGTGGGTGGGCACCGGGAAATACCGAAGCAAGGCACTGATGGCCAGGTGTCATGCGGCATCCGGCACAGAAATGGTCACGTTGGCGGTGAGGCGCGTAAACCTGACAGATCGCTCAAAAGAATCGGAACTCGATTTTATCGATCGATCCAAGATTCATATACTGCCGAACACGGCGGCCTGTTATACGGCGGAAGACGCGATCCGGACGGCACGATTGGCTCAGGAAGCCGGGCTATCGAACTGGATTAAGCTCGAGGTGATCGGCGATCAGAAGACGCTCTTTCCGGATAACGCGGGTCTGCTGGAGGCGACGCGCTTGCTCGTAAAGGAGGGCTTCGTGGTGCTTCCCTATACGACCGACGATTTGGTGAACGCGCGAAAACTGATCGATGCAGGAGCGGCGGCGGTAATGCCTCTCGCTGCGCCGATTGGGTCCGGCCTGGGCATCCAGAACACGACCAATCTCAAGATTCTGCGCGAGGCGATTACGGAGGTTCCGCTGATTGTGGATGCGGGCGTGGGGACGGCTTCGGACGCCGCCATTGCTATGGAGCTGGGCTATGATGGCGTGCTCCTGAATACGGCGATCGCCGAGGCGGAAGACTCCGAGCGCATGGCGCATGCAATGAAGCTGGCAGTGGAGGCGGGCCGCGCGGCGTTTCTTGCAGGACGCATGAGCAGACGGGAATACGCGGCCGCGAGCAGTCCTTTGGTGGGGACGATCGCCAGCTCGGGGCGGTAAAGATAATTTCTACTGTTCGGGTCTGAACGGCTGCGTTTCGAGAGCGAACACTAATATGGCTTGACCCAGCTCGGTTCGCAAGACAATCGTTGGTACTAAAGCTGCAAATACGGCGCTATGGCCTTCAGGCAGGACCTTAGTCACGCTTTCCGGACGATACGCCGCAGTCCCGGATTCGCGGCAGTCGCAATCGCGACATTGGCACTTGGAGTAGGAGCGAATACAGCCATTTTCAGCGTGGTGAATGGAACGCTGCTGCAGCCGCTGGCATTTCGGCAACCAGCGCAACTCGTAGCCATCTCCGAAGAGAGCCGAGGGTTGCGGTACAGCGGCGGGCGATGGGTGAACGCCATGCACTTTCTGGAGTGGCGCAAGGAAGCCCGCTCCTTTGAATCGCTGGCCATGTTTAGCGGATTGACGAAGAACCTGACGAAAGATGGCGAGCCGGAGCGGCTGATTGGGGCGCGCGTTTCGGCAAGTTTATTCCCTATGCTGGGCGTTCAACCAGCGCTCGGGCGGGTCTTCCGGGACGAGGAGGACAAGGCAGGGTCGAATCGCGTCACCATTTTGAGCCACTCATTATGGGTTCGGCGGTTTCAAGCAGATCCGGCGATGCTGGGCCGCACGATTCGCCTCGATGGAGAACCGTACCAGGTGATTGGGGTACTGCCTGCCGATTTGCCGCAGGCGGGGGAGGGCGGAGTGGAGTGGTCTCGCGTTCGGACGGAATTTTGGGTGCCGTTTGGCTTGCACAACGACGAGCTTGTGCCTTACGGAGATTTCGACTATGAGTGTCTGGGGCGATTGAGACCGGGAGTGCCTGTTGCACAAGCGATGGCGGAGCTCAATGACATCCAGGCCCATATTGCCGCCAGGATTCCGATGAAAGTGGATCTGGAGGCGATTGTTACTCCCTTACAGGATGAGATCACGAAAAGATCGCGACGAGCGCTGCTCCTGTTGTTCGCGGCGATCGGGACGGTGCTGCTCATCGGCTGTGTGAATGTGGCAAATCTGCTGCTGGCCCGGGCGGCGGGCCGGGGCCGCGAGTTCGCCATTCGAGTAGCGCTGGGTGCAAGGCGGTTCGATCTGCTGATGCACTCCCTGACCGAGAGTTTTGTTCTGGCCGCGCTGGGCGGAGGGCTGGGCCTGATTGCGGCGTATGGCAGTCTCGGCTTCCTTATCGCGCATGCGCCGGCGGATCTTCCGCGACTGGACGAGGTGCGCATCGACGCGTCGGTGCTTTTGTTCGCTTTGATGATTACGGCGGCAACCGGCGTGCTTTCGGGCGTGTTGCCAGCTTTGCGCTATGCGCGTGTTGATCCGCAGGAAGGATTGAAAACAGGTAGCCAGACTCTCACAGAAAGCAGCCGCGGACTGCGAATTCGTTCCACACTGGTCAGTCTTGAGGTTGGCCTGAGTGCGATCTGCCTGGTTGCTCTCGGTCTGTTGCTGCACAGCTTTGTTGAGTTGATGCGCGTGGCCCGGGGCTTTGATGTTCAGCGCGTGCTCACCGTCAATTTGAATTTGCCGGACCAGAAGTATGGGCGCATCGAACAGCGCAAGCAGTTTTGGGACGGTCTGCTGCCGAGAGTCAAATCACTTCCTGGAGTCATATCGGTTGGAATTTCGAATCGTCTGCCGCTCACCGGCGGCGGACGGATAATTGGCTCATACCGGAAGGCCAAAACCTTAGCCTTGCGGAACGGCCCATTGGCGATATGCGGTTCGTCAACCCGGGATATTTCCGCACACTCGGAATTCCATTGGAACGCGGGCGCATCTTCACCGCCATTGACCAGGGCCAGAGAGTGGCAGTGATTTCCGCGAAAACGGCCGCGGGTTTATTCGGCAGCGCGGATGCCATTGGCAAACGCTTTCGCTTAGGAGTGGAAGACAGCCCTCCGATTACGGTGCTTGGCGTGGCCGGAGACGTGCGCGGAAACGGTCTCAACCTGCAGCCAAAATTTACGATTTATCTGCCGTACTGGCAGCGCGATCGTTTGGAGATGGCTTTAGCGATTCGCACGGCGATGGACCCGCAAGCGATTACACCCGCGGTGCGAAGAGAGATCCGTAGGATGGATTCCGAACTGCCCGTACCGCAATTCCGCACGATGATGGAAGTAATGGAGGCCTCCGTGGCTCAGCGCAGACTCCAAGTAACGATTCTAGGGGTGTTTGGCGGTTTGGCGCTGATGCTTGCGAGCCTCGGAATTTATGGCGTCGTTTCGTATTCTGTCGCTCAGCGCAAAATGGAGCTCGGTGTGCGTTTGGCGCTGGGGGCGCAACCGCGAGATGTGCGCCGGCTTGTGTTGAGACAAGGAATGATGCCCGTGATGCGCGGGCTAGCTGGGGGAATAGCCTTCGGTCTCTTGGCGGAGAGCGCGATCCGCAGCTTGTTATTTGGTATTAACAGTCGTGATCCGATGACGATGTTCAGCGTCATTGTGCTTCTTACCGGTGTAGCAGCGCTCGCTTGCTGGCTACCCGCGGCGAGATCCTCGCGCATCGATCCCATTCAAGCATTGAGATACGAGTAGAGGATCTCTTTATTGAAACCGACGCGCCGAGGACTCGAACGCGAACTCACCGGAGCTGCCAATCCTCAACGCGCGGCAAACCTGGCCTGGTTTTTCAAGACGGGGAAGGGCCAATATGGCGAAGGCGATCGATTCCTGGGCATCCCCGTTCCGCTTCAGCGCAAGATTGCACTCGGGTATCCCGATCTCTCGCTGCCCGACATATCCCGTCTGCTCGCTTCACGCATTCACGAGTATCGTTTCGCCGCACTAGAAATTCTGGTGGCCCAATATGAGGAAGCACCAGAGGCCAAGCGCGATGAAATTGTGACTTTCTATCTAGCGCACTCGCACCGGGTGAATAATTGGGATCTGGTGGACACTTCAGCGCCCTACATTTTAGGGGAGCATCTGAAGGCACGCTCTCGAGAGCTTCTGGACAAGCTCGCTATTTCGCAGAATCGTTTGGGAACGGCGCATCGCCATCGTATCGACGCTTGCATTGATCAAGAATGGCGAGATCGAAGATACCTTCCGCATTGCCGGAAAGCTGCTTTCCGACAAGCACGATCTGATTCAAAAAGCTATCGGATGGGCGCTGCGTGAAACGGGCAAGGTATCGCGCCGCGCTCTCCTCGCATTCCTCCGACAGCACTATCCATCCATTCCGAGGACTGCATTCCGTTATGCCATTGAGCACTTCTCGCCCGAGCAGCACAAGCAGCTCCTGTCCGGCAAGTTTTCCCCTTGACGCTCGACCAGAGAGTGCTAGTATATAGGTCGAATGACGACTAGAGAATCGGCCGACCGGCTGGATCTTCTTCAGGGCACGCTCGATTTGCTGATTCTACAGACTCTCGCCCTGGGCCGCGCGCATGGGCACGCCATCGCCCAGTGCATTGAACGCAAATCGGACGAAGTGCTGCAGGTTGGGCACGGATCCTTGTATCCGGCATTGCAGAGGCTGATGAAGCAGGGCCTGATCGCCGCAGAGGATGGGCTCTCGGTGAACAACCGGCAGGCCAGATTCTACCGACTTACAACGAAGGGTCGGAAGAAACTCTTGGTGGAGACCTCAAAATGGCAGCGGCTCTCAGAAGCCATTGGACGCGTTCTTGCACCAGTGGCCGACGAAAACGGGCAAGGGATGGAACTCCGGCTATGACTTGGTGGAAGCGTCGCAGTGATCGGTTGGATGACGAAATCCGGAAGCACATCGAGTTCGAAACGAAAGAGAACATCGACGCCGGAATGACGCCCGCTGAAGCTCGATACGTGGCCTTGAGAAAGTTCGGCAATGTATCGTCAGCGAAAGAGGAATCGCGCGAGATATGGGGATGGCTGTGGCTTGAGCGGCTCTGGCAGGATTTACGATACGCGGCGCGCGGGTTCGGAAAAACTTTGGGTTTTACGGCGGTTGCGCTGCTGTCGCTGGCTCTTGGCATTGGCGCCAGTACGGCGTTATTTAGCGTGGTCTATGGAGTTCTGATCGCACCGTATCCCTACGCAAAGCCGAACGAGATCTGGGCACCGGCGGTGCTCGGCCCCAAGGATTCATTGCAAGGATGGCATTCGTATTCGCGCCGGGAGTTTCTTGAAATTCAAAAGTTACCGGCCTTCGCTGATGTAATGGCGACTGCGATCGACCCCGTCCTGCTGAGTGGCGATAGCAGCCCGGAACGCTTTTATGGAATCCTTCTGACCGGAGGAGCTTTTCACTTTATTGGGGTGAACCCATTGATCGGACGAACCATTCAGCCGTTCGATATTCGGGCTGACGGTGAACCCGAGCCAGTAGTGGTGCTCAGTTACCAGTTCTGGCAACAGAAGTTTGGCGGCAGCGAAAGCGCAATTGGCAAGAAGCTGGTGCTGAACGATGTGCCGCATACCGTGATTGGCGTAATGCCGCCCAGATTCGGCTGGTATACGAACGATGCGTTCTGGCTGCCGATGCCAATGAACCTGGCGGACGAGACTCCAACCAACGTGATTATGCGGCTGCGGCGCGGAATCAGCAAAGAGGTGGCCGAGCAGCAGTTACAAAACCTGAACGTACGATTGGCTGGCGAAAAGCCGCAAAATTTCCCGAGGGGCCATTTACGGACACTCTTGTTGAATTACATGGACATTACAGTGGCGAGCGGTGAAATGAGTTCAAGCCTGCATTTACTTCTCGCGGCAGTTGGATTTCTTCTGCTGATTGCCTGTGTGAATGTGGCCAATTTGCAACTGGCGCACACAACGACGAGGACACGAGAAATCGCGGTGCGATTGTCGATGGGAGCCGGCCGCGCGCGGCTTGTGCGGCAATTACTCACCGAGAGCGTTCTCTTATCAATTTTAGGTGGCGGGCTGGGCGTGCTATTCGCAATTGGCGCCACGCACGCGATTGCTGCTTTTATACCGGCAGACTATGTGCCGAACGAGTCGCGTATCACCATTAATGGCTATGTTCTTCTGTTCTCGCTCGGAATATCGGTGCTGACCGGTGTTCTTTTCGGCCTCACGCCAGCGATACGATGCTCCCGGCCGAATTTGGTGGACGCATTAAAGGATGGCGGGCGCGGCATGGCGGGCAGTGTCCGCGGACAACAGACACGCAGTTGGCTGGTGGTCTCCGAGGTCGCTTTATCGGTGATCTTGCTGGCTGGAGCGAGTCTCGCGATCCGTAGCTTTGCCAATCTGCTCAGCGTTAATCCCGGATTTCAGCCGCAAAAGACGTTGATGATGGAAGTACCGCTTCCTCCAAAGCGGTACGCAACGCTGGAAGCACGGAATACGTTCGCACGCAATTTACTTGACAATATCGAAAGCTTGTCGGGGGTGAATGCGGCCGCGATCGGAAACGGCGGTATGCCGTTCGGCGGACCCCGGTCCTCTTATTCGATTGAGGGGCAAACTCCTGCCGAAGACCGGCGCATTGTTGTGGGGTTCATTAGCGCCGATTATCCACAGACTCTTGGTATTCCCTTGAAGCGCGGACGTGAGTTGACGAAGCAAGAAGTCGCGCACGGCGACCATGTGGGACTGATCAATGAAGCGGCAGCAAAGCTTTGGCCTGCAAACGTCGATCCGACAGGAAAACACATCGATATCGATGTACTGGCAAAACCGGGGCAACCGCAACTGCTCGTCCCTCCCGGGAGCAGCGCTCAAGTCACAATTGTCGGCGTAGTAGGTGACACAAGGAATGCAGGCCTGCGAGATGCGACGCTGCCGGCGGTCTATGTCCCGTACACTTTACTAGCGCCTCCTTCGCGGATTCTGGCCGTGCGGACCTTCGGAGATCCGGCTACGATCTTGAACACCGTGCGGCGGAAGATTCGGGACCTGGATAGCGAACTGCCTATGGGACGAGCAAGAACTCTGCAGGAGATACTCGGGTTTCAGACGGTGGAACCCCGATTCAACATGGCGCTGTTCAGTTGTTTTGCTGCCTTGGGTCTGGCGCTGGCGGCAGTCGGAATATACAGCGTCATTTCGTACGACGTGACGCAGAGGATGCATGAGATCGGGGTACGAGTCGCGCTCGGAGCAAGCAAGAGCGATGTTCTGGCGATCGTGCTCCGAATGGCGACGAAAGTTGTGGCCTTCGGGCTCGGCATCGGCCTCTGCGGGAGCGTGCTTCTGGAGCGAATCGTACGATTCCAGGTATTTGCAGCGACCTCATTTGACGCGGGCTCCTTTATCTCAGTAGTAGTCGTTCTCTCGGTTGTTGCGCTGCTAGCTTCCTGGTGGCCGGCGCGGCGAGCCAGCAAACTGGATCCCGCTATCGCACTGCGACATGAGGCGTGAAGCGGACGGGCCGGTCTCAATCTCCCCCGCTCCGCTGCTTGTTGCGAGAACCTCGCCCGAAATGATGACTTCTCATTGCCTTGGTGCTAACCGTAGTAGCTGATGGCTCACCGAGCATGGTGCAAGCGAACCGAGAGAGAATATTTCTTGCGCAGTAGTCAGCATGCGACGACGTAAGAAGAAGCTTGGGCGCGTCGCTGGCCGTCATGGCGCGGCGTTGGCCGGATTGCACTGCTGCTGCTTTTCTTTTTGACATTTGCGGATTGCCGCCGTCCACAACCGAAAACTGAAGCCGAGAAGACGATCACTGTTTTAATGTGGACGCCGGGCGAGGCTCATCAACTCGATCAGCGAATCATCCATGAGTTCACGCGTCAAACCGGGATAGCGGTTCGCCTGATCCCGGGGTCTGAATCGGCCTCCCAACGATTGCAGCAGGAACTGGCACTCTTCCGGCGCAAATCGAATGCAGTGGATGTTCTCGAAATCGACACGATTTGGCCGGCCATTGTCGGAGACTACCTGATGGATCTGAAGGGCGCTCTGAGCAGCGAGGCGCCGGATGAGATTCCCGAGACGATCGAGAATGCGACGATTTCCGGACGGCTGGTTGCCGCTCCATTTCTAGTCGAATACGGCATGCTTTACTACCGTACGGACCTGCTGAAAAAGTACGGATTCTCGCATCCGCCGCGCACGTGGGATGAACTGGAGGTGCAATCGCTACGAATCGAAAGGGGGGAGCGGCGGCTGGGCCGGTCCGATTTCTGGGGCTATGTCTGGCAGGGTGCCGACTACGAAGGCCTTACCTGCAATGCGCTGGAGTGGCAACGGTCACAAGGCGGCGGGAACATGCTGGAGCCGGACCACACCGTGAATGTAGACAATCGACCTGCAATTCGGGCTTTTGCGCGAGCGGCGGAATGGGTGGGCACTATTTCGCCCCCGGGAACGGTAGCCTATCTGGAAGAGGATTCCCGCAACGTATGGCAAAGCGGTAGGGCCGCGTTCCTGCGCAACTGGAGTTATGTCTATCGGCTGGCGATGAGATCGCCAAACGTGAGAGGACGATTTTCCATTGCGCCGATGCCCGCCGGCGTGAATGGCTACTCCAGCGCCCTTGGCGGATGGTACCTCGGAGTTTCGAAGAACACGAAACACAGTTCGGAAGCGATCGCGTTCGTCAAATATATGACCGGCAAAGGAGTGCAAAGAGAGAGGGCAATCGGAGGCGCTTTTCTTCCGACTTTCAGATCGCTGTACAAAGACGCGTCGGTGCTGAGGGCCAATCCTTTTTTCCGACTAATTTCCGAATTGCCAGAGCGGGTTGTGCGGCGCCCCGCAGCTTTGGCAGGCGGGCAGTACGATCGCGTATCGCGGATATACTCACATGGCGTTCACATGATTCTTACCGCTCGGACCAGCGCCTCGGAAGAAGCTGCGGAGATGCAAACAGACATCGAGCATTTGACGGGCTTTCCAGGAAAGAGAACGCCTCGAACCAGCAGCGGCCCTGAGGAACACTAGTGAGCATTGGGAGGCGGCTGTCGCTTGCGTTTGGAGGCGTGGCGCTTGTGATCGCGGCCGGTGCCGCAATAACCAGCTGGCAGTTTCTCGATATTCTGCACCACTCGAGAATGTTGGCGGCTGTCGACGAGAAACTGCTAACGGTCTATCGCGTTCGCGCTGACGTAGGAGCGATTCGGCGCAGGCTCGACGCAGTTGCGAAAACTCACGATCCGGCGCGTTTCAAAGAGACTGCCCGTCAGCTTCGGCAAGAATCGTTCGCAGATATCGAACAGGCGCTCACGTATTTCAATGAAACCGGTACGCCGGTGCCGGGCACTTTGAGCGCGCTCCGGTATGCGATGGCCGATCAATTCGATGCAATGCAGCGCCTGAGCGAGGTTGGGGATTGGAGCGCCATTCTTCTCCGGCTGGACAACCAGGTGGATGCGCTTTTGGATGCTGTGCGCGAAATGGTGGACCATGTCAATTCGGATGTGAGCGAACAACGATTGCGTTCGCTAAGAGAAATCGAAGCGAGCGAGCGGCGAGCGCAAATCATTTTGACACTAATAGGCCTTGCCTCGCTGGCTACAGCGCTTGTTTTGGGCGTTTATGTAACGCGGAGCATTGTGGGGCCGTTATCCAAATTGAAAGCCGCTACGCATCAGCTGGCATCTGGAGATTTCGACGTTTCAATCGAGCCGGGCGCTAGGGACGAACTCGGCGCGGTGAGCGAAGCATTTGTTGCCGCAGCCGGAAAGCTGCACGATTACTATGTTGCTTTGAAGCGCTCCAACGAAGACTTGGAGCAGTTTGCGTATGTGGTCAGCCATGATTTGCAGGAGCCGCTTCGCACGGTCAACGCGTTTTCGGAACTGCTGAGAGTTCGCTGTGGCGATGTTATTCCGCCGGAAGGCCAGGAATATCTCACTTTCATGGCGGAGGCCGCCACTCGCATGCGCCAGCTTGTGACCGGCATTCTGGAGTATTCCCGTTTGGCAAGTTCTGAGAGTCGGTTCGAAGAATCGGTTGATGCAGAGGAAATCGTCGCCATCGCGCTGGAGAATCTGCATGCAACGATCGAACAGACTGGGACAATAGTAACTCGTGATCCATTGCCGACTGTCATGGGCAGGAGGTTACGACTGATCCAATTGTTTCAGAACCTGATCGGAAATGCGATCAAATATCGACGCCAAGGCACTCCGCCCCGAATCCATATTGCGACCCGATCGGAAGGCAACATGTGGCAGTTTTGCGTCGAGGACAACGGAATCGGTATTGATCCTAAGTATCACGCTCAGGTTTTCGGGATGTTCAAGCAATTAAACCGCGCTTCACAAGATGGAATTGGAGTTGGGCTGGCCATCTCAAAGCGAATTGTCGAACAACACGGGGGAGATATTTCGATTGCTTCCACTCTGGGAACGGGATCCCGATTTTACTTTACGTTAAAGAAGGCCAAATAGCCTTTTCTTGGTAATCGCTGTTACGCCAGTCACCGGGTGCCTAATTCGTTGTAACTGCGCGAACCTGACCTGCCGTCGTATATTTTTGCGATTATGTCGTTGCTATCGTTTCGCAGATCTCGTGTTGGGTTTTGCTGGATTTTGACTGCATGGCTGTGCGGGAAAGCACTTGTCGCTTTTTCCGACTTTCAGAATAGCGATCCGGCACAATGGACCAGCGACGATGTGTACCGGATTTTGCACGACTCGGCCTGGACCAAAACTACGAAACTGAGCAGTTCGGGTAGTCGAGGTTCAGACAGTATCGGCGATTCGGGGAATACAGCGAATGCTCCGGTCACCACTCCGGGAAATGCGGGCCAAATGCCGGGGCGGATGGGCGGCGGCCTGGGCCGGCGTGGGATGGGCGGGAGCGGAGGAACTTACAGCAGCTCTGGTCGCAGAAGCGGAAGCACAAGTTCGAAATCCCAACCCACGGAAGTGACCGTCCAGTGGCAGAGCGCGCTACCGGTACGCGTGGCAGCGGCGAAGAATGAAGGCCAGCCGCCCGCTGTCGCGCCGGGTGGCAATGAGTACGTTGTCGCAGTGATCGGTTTGCCTTTGGCGGATTTCGGCGGCCGCGCGGCCTCCGCCGATTCCGATTCCACCACGAATGAGAACGTGACGCGACGCGTTGAGGATGAACTGAAGAGGTCCACATCTCTGGTTCGCTCTCATCATGAACCGCTGCTTCCTACAAAGGTGGAATTGGATCAGGGCAAAGACGGGCGGACGCTTTTCTATTTCCCGAAGGATGATCCAATTACGATCAAGGACAAGACGGTCGAATTTCGGATCGCAAACGGGCAAGCGGCGGTTCACAAGACATTTACGCTCAAGGAAATGATCTATCAGGGCCGGCTGCAATTGTGAGCGCAAATCAGCAGCTTTCCATGCGGGTCGCGGACGTTATATGATCGTTGCACCTTCAGGTAGGAGCAAAAGCTATGACGCCTTTTTTGCGGTTAACCAAGTGGCATCTTCTCGCGCAGATTTTTACAGTGCTTCTGTACGCGAGCCACTCTACAAGCTTGTTCGCTCAGGCGACCGGGCGTATTGGAGGTACAGTGGTCGATTCGAGCGGAGCCGTCGTACCCGGCGCTGCTGTGGAGTGCAAGAACCTTGAAACAGGACTTGCGCGCACGGTGGAGAGTAACCAGGATGGAATTTTCGAATTCCCCGACCTGCCGATTGGTCAGTATCAACTCCAGGTGAAGAAGCAAGGGTTCCGAACCGAGCAGACGGAACAGATCCCGCTGGTGACGGGGCAAGTCCTAGACCTCAAGATCGCGTTGAGGATTGGGGATGTGAATGAGTCCGTTATTGTCACTGGGGAGGCGCCCTTGATTGAGAGCGCGTCATCGAGCGTGCAGCAATCGGTAACCGAAAAGCAGATGCAGGACCTGCCTCTCAATGGACGAAATGCATTGCAACTCACGACGTTGACTCCCGGCACGGTGCTGACGAACGTCGGGACCGAATCGGGGCAGCAGGACAATACCGGCTTGTCGGTAAATGGCTTGCGCGCCACGCAAAACAACTTCCAACTAGACGGGGTAATTTACAACGACCGCTTTTTCGATTCAGTGCCAACCATGCCTAATCCTGACGCGCTGGAAGAATTTACAATTCAGTCGTCGGACTATAGCGCCGAATACGGCGGGGCCGGCGCACTAGTTCAGTTGTCGACGCGATCGGGAACGAACGGATTGCATGGAAGCGCATTCGAATTCTTGAGAAACACAGATCTCGATGCGAGAAACTTCTTCAACCTTACGCTGCCTCCTTTCAAACTCAATCAGTTTGGCGGAACCGTGGGAGGACCGATTAAGAAGAACAAGACCTTCTTCTTTTTCTCCGCGCAGGATACGCAGCGGCGCTCGGCTCCTAGCCCGATCTCGATTACGACACCCACCGCAGCGGAACGCGCGGGTAATTTTTCAGGGTTGACAGCCAGAATCCTAGACCCCACCAACGGTAACACGCAGTTCCCCGGCAATCAGATTCCAGTAAGCCGGTTCAATCCCATATCGGTGGCAATCGCCAACGCGCTTTTACCGCTGCCCAACAGCGGAACGCAATATATTGGGGTAGAAAATCAGAACCTGGATGACACGCAGTATCTAGTCAAGGTCGACCAGATTTTCTCGCAAAACAATCACTTCAGCGTCCGTTATTTTTACGATCAAAATAACTTCCAGCGCCCATTCAACGCGCCGACCGGTTTCTTTGCGCTGAACCTTTTTCGCAACCAGACTTTGACTCTGAATGACACACAGATTTTCAGCCCCACGCTGACCGCCACGCTCTTCGCCAGCGCGGGCCGGTTTGCGCGTACGCAAATTCCCGAAGCGCCGGGACTTAAGACATTGCAGGATTTCGGGCAGCAAGTGCCGCTCGGAACACAGGTCCCTATCTTCCCAGGCATTCGGGACAACATCTCGGGATTCGTCAATATCTTCTCCGGTGGAGCGCTGCGACAGGATTCCACATCGTTCGATTACAAGGCGTCCGCGGTTAAGATCTGGGGCGCGCACACCATCAATTTCGGCGCGGAATTTGAGCGCACGCGGATTGACGCGAACGACTATTCGTATACGCCTGGCGACAACACATTCAATGGCCAGGTAACGGGGTCGGCGCTGACTGATTTTTATTTGGGCTACGAATCGCAATTTTTCCAGGACAACGGGCGCACGTTTTATCTGCGGGAAGACAGACCTTCTATTTACATCCAGGACGACTGGAAGGTGAGCCGGCAATTCACGCTGAATCTCGGGCTGCGGTGGGATCCGTGGCTGCCGCCGGTCGACCTGAACAATACTTTGACGGCCTTCGTGCCGGGCGTGCAGTCCACGGTGGCGCCCCACGCACCTTTGGGATTGCTGTTTCCTGGAGATAAAGGCATTTCGAATACGGTTTTTCCGCAGGATTGGAAGGATTTCGCGCCGCGCGTAGGTCTTGCCTGGAATATCGGAGGCAATAACAAGACAGTGATCCGATCCGCGTATGGAATCTTCTATAGTTTTCCGGAAGGGCTGCTCTACCAGCGAACAGACGCGACACAGCCAACGGATTTGTATCTTAGTATTCCCGGCCCGCCCTCTTTTACGAATCCGTATCTGAACTACCCGGGCGGCGATCCTTTCCCGCGCGCGCATATCGGTCCCAGCCAATTCTCCACTTATCAATTTCTTTTGCCGATTTCCGGCGGCGTGCTCGATCCGTCATCGAGACCCGGATACACCGAGAATTGGAATTTCACCCTGGAGCATCAGTTCGCCGGCAACTTAGCGGTTTCCGCCGCATACGTTGGCAATCATGGGGTCGATATTATGGCTTCGCGGCAATTCAATCCGGCCATTTTCGGTCCCGGAGCGACGGTGCCGAACGAGAATTCCCGGCGGCTCTATCCGGGTCTTGGGGCTGTGGAATTGGCCAGTTCCTATTCTTATGACGAATTTAATTCGCTGCAGTTGAACGCTACAAAACGTTTCGCCAAAGGGCTAACACTCCTCTCCAATTTTGTTTGGGGCAAGACGATCGACAATACTTCGAGCGCTACGGAAGGCCAAGCGGGCCCACCGAATCCTTTTAACTTCGCGAGCGCGCGCGGCCCGGCCGATTTCGATCAGGAATACCGATTCGGCCTGTCCGCGGTATATACGCTGCCCCGCGCGAACGCCAGCGGTTTTCGTAACGTCGTGCTGAACGATTGGCAGATAAACACGATCGTGAGCCTCTATAGCGGTCTGCCCTTTACTGTCACGAGCGGCACAGATCGTTCGGAATCCGGCATCGGAAACGACTACGCGCACGTCATCGGAGATCCGGCGCGGCCGGCGGGTGTCAACCAAGTACAGGAGTACTTTAATACCGCGGCGTTCCTCCCGGCGATCGTTGGAACCTTCGGCGATGTGGGACGAAATACTTTGCGTGGACCCGATTTCTTCGACGTGGACGCGTCCATTTTCAAGAATTTCATTTTCACGGAGAGATGGCATCTGCAATTTCGGGCTGAGGCATTCAACATCGAGAATCGGCCGAATTTTCAAAACCCGTCAAGTTCGGTTTCTTCGGGTACGTATGGCCGGATCACCGCCGCGAACGATCCACGCGTACTGCAGTTTGCATTAAAACTCTTCTTTTGACTAAGACGGACAATGGAGGAGATGAATAGAAGAGATTGGGCCAAGGCGATGGGAGCGGCAGCTTTGACGGCTGCGTCTTACCGCCGGGTACTGGGCGCGAACGATCGGATCGGAATGGCGCTGATCGGGAGCGGACGCCGGGGACGGTTAGTAATGGACGCGCTGCTGCGCACCGGCCGAGTGGATCTGCTCGGCATCTGCGATATCTACGACGTTCATCGGAATCAGGCAAAGGAATCGCTCGCGGCGAAGAATACCGATCTCTTTCAGTGCGTGGCGCATGAAGAGGCGTTACAACACCCTGGTGTAGACGCGGTACTCATTGCGGTTCCGGACCATTTACATATCGATCTCGCTTCGGATGCCCTGGCCGCGGGAAAGCACGTCTACTTGGAGAAGCCGACTACACATCATTTTTCCGAGCAGCAGAAACTACGGGACGCGGTTGCAAAGAGCGGTAGAGTGCTGCAATGCGGAACACAGCAGAGAAGCGGTCCGCATTACATTCGGGCGAAGGAAAAAATTTTCGAACAGAAAAAACTGGGGAAAGTAGTCATTGTTCGGGCGATGTGGAGCGATTTTCCCTGGCAGACACGGCATATCGGCCCGAGGCCGAAACCCGCGGGTCTCGACTGGGAGCGCTTTCTGGGCCGTGCGCCGAAGGTACCGTACGAATGGGTGCGTTATGACTCCTGGCGCTACTTCCCGGATTATGGAAACGGGTTGGTGGCGGATATCCTGACCCACTGGGCCGATGTCGCTCAATGGATGATGAATGAAACTCATCCGCTGAACGCTGCCGCGGCGGGCGGCATTTACGACGAAAGCGATCATGATGGGCGGGTGAATCCGGATACGATCAACGCAGTTTTGCAATACGGAGGCGAATGGAACCTTAGTTTCGAATCAAGCGTATTGCCGTTAAACGATCAGGAGCCTACCGTTGTCTTCCTGGGAACGGAAGCGTCCTTAGATATTTCTCGGGAACGGTACATTCTTACTCCGAACAAAGGCGAACCGCAGGTCGTCAAAGCGGCCGGCCCGCTGGAATTGTCGCATACCGCCAATTTCGTGGACGCAGTGATGAAGGGAACTAAGCCGAGCGCGGACGTGGCTACGGGAATCCAAGCGTGCAATCCGGTGCATCTGGCAAATCGTGCTTATTGGGAGAAAAGGCGAGTGGCTTGGGAAGAGCTCGCATAATCGAGGACAAAAGATGTCGGCGACACTGAGTGCAAGTCCGGAAGTGAACGAAAAAGAATCAGCCGTGAAACCAGGTGTTCTCTTCCGCAACGAAAGGCCGGTCGTCACGTTCCGGCAGCGATTTCGTTCTTCGGAGGCGAACCTCCAGTTTCTCAATTGCGGCGAATATTGCTTGCCTCCTGGCGCGACCTCGTTCAGAACTTCGTTGCCTGATCGCGAGAGTCTCCTGTTCATGTGGAAGGGCGAAATAATCGTGGAGGTGGAGGAGCAGATTATCCATCTGCGCCCGTACGACACTCTTTACATCCCGCGTAATACCGAGTTTGCGTTAGGAAACCAAGGTGAAACGCAAGCGGCTGTAATTCAGACCTCGGCGCCTGCGGAGAATGCGCATCCCGTTTTCCATTCGAAATTCGAGGACTTTTCACACCGCGAGGACCGCATCCGGCGGCTGAAAGGGAAGAATGTCTATATGATGTTCGACGTTTCCGAAGGCGCCGACAAACTGGTCGCAGGTTATACATTCTTTGAACCCTATGCGAGGTCGTGGCCGCCACACAATCATACGGATCAGGAAGAGACTTATATCTTTATCAAAGGACACGGATCCATGGAGGTGTACGAATCACCTGAAAGGCTTTCCTTCGTTCATAACGTAAGGGAAGGTGACGCGGTGACCATTCCGTTCCTGAACTATCATCCGGTCTTTTCGCAAGAGTCTCCGCTCGAGTTTATCTGGTGCATCGCCGGCGAGCGCTATTGGGTGGGAGACAAAAACAAGGCTTTTATGAACGCGTCCGTGGATTCGCTCACTACTTAAAAGAGCGGTGTGCCACGAATGTCTGTAGCGCGATAACACCGGCGAGCGGCATTACCGCCGCCAGAAAAAAGACCGGAACGTAAGAGACGCGGTCAATGAATATCCCGGTGAGTTGGGGAAAGAAAAAACCACTCAATCCTCCGGCAATCCCCGTGAGTCCAGTGACCCGCCCTACGGCGGGCTTCGGAACCAGATCCGATATCGCCGCGAACATATTCGCGGAGAGGAAGGTGTGCCCGAACAGAACGAGGCAAATGAAGGCAATCGCCATCGCGGCCGTTGCGGCTTGCACTACGCCGATGCTGAGCAGGCAGCAGCCTGCACCCACATACATGGTTATGAATCGCGCGGCCTTGAGGCTGAAACCGATTCGCATCAAGCGGCCCGCAATCCAGCCTCCGCCGATGCTCCCGATGTCTCCGAACAGAAAGGGCACCCAAGCGAAGAGCCCGATTTCAGCCAGGCTGAGATGACGGGAACGCGACAAGTAGAGCGGCGTCCAGAACCAATAGAACTGCACGACCGGGCCTACGAGGAAACGGCACAGCATAAGCCCCCATACTTCCTTACGTGCAAGCAATTCGCGGCTGGGCGGCGCTGGGATACTGGCCGTTCTTCCTTCGCTGATGTAATCGCGCTCGGCCTGGGTGACATTGGGATGAGTGGTTAGCGGAGCATATTTTGCGCGCCACAGGATGACCCAGACTACGCCGAGCAAACCAGGGAGCAGAAATGCCGCGCGCCAGCCGAAGCGCATGGTCAGGACAACAATGCACGGTGGCGCGATAACCGACCCAATCATACTGCCGCTGTTGAAGACGCCGACGGCGAGAGCGCGCTCACGTTCAGGAAACCATTCGGAGACGACCTTCATTGCCCCGGAAAAATTTCCGCATTCGCCGGTTCCCATCCAGAATCGAAACACGCTGAATTGCAGAACGGAGCGGCCGATGGAGTGCATTGAAGTCGCAATGGACCACCAGAGCACGGCGAACGAGAATCCGGATCGAACACCGTAACGGTCCATTAGCCAGCCTACCGGGAATTCACCGACCATCATGCCCAACATGAAAGCCGAAACCATTCGCGAATAATCGGCATTGCTCATGTGAAAGGTCTGGAGAAGAACGGGCGCGACCACGGACAATGTTTGGCGGTCAATAAAGTTGATGACCGTGATGAAGAAAAGAAGGAAAAGAATTTGCCAGCGCAGTTGGCGAAAAACGGGCGGAAGAATTCGATGGGATGCGATTTCAAGCCTTTGATAGCTTGACATTGAGCAAAGCCAACATATCATGTACTACGTGCGGGAGAATCTTGGTTCCAAAGCGGATTCGGGACGCCGGCTTTCGCGACGCGAAGTTCTTGCTGCTTCTATCTGCGGCGCACTGGCTCTCTCCGCAAAGGCCACGCAGATCAAGGTGGGATGTCAGGCGAACGCGTGGCCCTTAAAGGAGGGCGACTTCGATCAACTGATTGCTGCCATTCAAGAGATGAAGAAGCTCGGCTACGTTGGTTTTGAATGTAATGTTCGCTTCGTGCGCGGCCGATTTCCCCAAGCCTCAGATGCGAGAAAGAGAATTGAGGACACGGGCGTACAATTCATAGGCGCTCACATGTCGGTACAACAAGCGGGCCAAGATGTCTTTCCGGCAATCGTTTCCGGTGTGGCGGCGCTCGGCGGGGAATACATTGTGATGAGCAGCTCGGGACTCTCGCCGGAGGGGAAATTCAGCAAGGATGCGCTCGCAAGTAAAGCCTTACACCTTGAGGAGTTCGGGAAGACCTGCCGCGCCGGAAACATTCAGCTTGCGTATCACAATCACAATCCGGAATTCGCCAACAACAATGCCGAAATTGATGCGCTGGCCGAGAGCACCGACCCGGAATTGGTGAGTTTCTTAATGGACGCGGGGCATGGTTATCTAGGCGGAGGGGATCCGGCGGCGTTTATGTTGCAACATTTCAAGCGGATTGTGGGCTGTCACATTAAGACGTTCCGGGGGAAGATGCAGGTACCGCTCGGCGAAGGCGACTTCGGGTTTGAAGCACTCGCGGCGGCGATCAGAAAGACAGGCTGGACAGGCTGGCTGATTGATGAGGAAGGTGGGGGAGCAAAGTCCGGCGACATCGGAGCCGTTGGGCCGGATCGAAAATATATTCGCCGGATCTTTGGAGCGTGACACAGCGCTGTAATGAGAGAGGGAACGCGTGGATGAATAGCTTTTTGTCTCGCAGAGAATTCGCAGCGGCGCTAGCCGTCTCGAGTGCGGCAGCCCACATCACTCCACAACCAGGAATCCCTCCTGGAATTGGTTTTATCGGGCTAGGCGCCCGGTCGAAAGCTCATTTTGCAGCATTGAAGCAATTGCCCGAAGCACATGTAGTCGCGCTTTGCGATCTCCAGTCGGCACGCATCGAAGAGACGAACAGCGGTTTAGCTTCGAAGGCACAATCGTACACCGATTATCGCGAGTTGTTGCACGATAAGAGCGTTGGCGCCGTGGTTATTGCCACACCGAATTATCTGCACTACGAGATGGCTCTTGCCGCTCTGCGCGCCGGCAAGGATCTGCTTTTAGAGAAGCCGATGGGAATCAATTATGCACAGGCAAAGGCGATTCAGGAGGAGGCGATTCGCGACGGACGAGTGCTCGCGATCGGCATCCAGCGCCTGTATGGTTCCGACGGCGTGATGATCGATCTGGTAAATCGCGGCGAGATCGGCGAGGTGAAGGTAATTAACGCCAGCGAGTACCGGGGCGACTGGAATCCGCGAACCACGCCCTACACGGATCCCGTCACTGGAAAAACGGGAATCTGGAGAGTGATGAAGCGCGCTGTGGGCTCGTCTGAATTGGAATTTTCAGTTCACCTCTACGCGGCGCTCTGCAAGATCATCAATTCGCCCCTAGTGCGGCTCACCGCGACCGGAGGAGATTTCTATTACCCCGGCCGGGAAACTCGTGACGCGTCATCCATGATCGTCGAATTTGCAAACGGCATGCGCCTTAGCCACAATTACGTGATGTTCTCGCCGTGTCCAACTGTCGTGAATATCTTTGGCGACAGAGGAAGCCTCAGCCGCGTGAACGGTAAAATCGCGCTTTATTCCGATACGGGAAAGCCGCAAGAGATGCCCGCAGCCCCGCAGCAGAGCGAGCAGGACGCGATGATCGGCCTCTACAGGGACTTCTTTAAATCCATTGAGAATCGAGGAACTCCCATGGCGAACCCGGATCTCGCAATGGCGGCATCTAAGATCGCTTTCGGACTGGATATGAGCATCCTTCAGAACCGTACCGTCACTGCGAAGGATTTCGCTTGATTATGAGTAGAGCCGCATTGGCCTTCGCTTTGGCAGTTCTCTCTTCTACTTCAACTCAACAGAAAACGATGAATGGAATCACAAAACAGCATTGGGGAAGCGGCCCTTCCGGAGAGCAGGTGGACCTATACACGCTTCGAAACTCGAAGGACATGGAGGCGACGATCACCAACTACGGTGGGAGAATTGTCACGCTGAAGACACCGGATCGAAATGGCAAGTTCGACGATATCGTCCTCGGTTTCGACGATCTTCAAGGCTATTTGACAAAAAACCCCTACCTGGGCGCGCTTGTCGGCCGGTATGCGAACCGAATCGCAAATGGCGAGTTTCGGCTCGACGGCAAGACTTACAAACTGGCGCGCAACAATGGCGAAAACGCTTTGCACGGTGGTCTGAAGGGCTTCGACAAGGTGGTTTGGAATGCCAAGGAGATTTCGAAGGGCAAGAGTCCGGCTCTTGAATTGAAGTATCTGAGTAAAGATGGCGAGGAGGGATTTCCCGGCAATCTCAACGTTACGGTGATCTACACTCTCACCGATGAAAATGAGCTGAGGATTGATTACGAGGCGACAACGGACAAGGACACGGTAATCAACCTTTCGAATCATTCCTATTTTGATTTATCGGGCCAATCGGCCGGCAAGATAATGGACGATCTGGTGACGATTAACGCCGACAAGTTTACGCCCGTCAACGCGAACCTAATTCCGACTGGCGAACTGCGCAGTGTAGCTGGAACGCCTTTTGATTTCAGGAAACCGACAGCGATCGGCGCTCGCATCAACGAAGACGATCAGCAACTAAAGTACGCGATGGGGTATGACCATAATTTTGTGTTGAATCGGACGGGCGCGGGTCCGTCACTGGCCGCTAGAGTGACTGACCCCGACTCCGGCCGTGTGATGGAAGTATTCACAACGCAGCCGGGAATTCAGTTCTACACCGGCAATCATTTGGACGGCACGGTTCGCGGCAAGGGCGGCACGTCATACAAGCCGCGATTCGCCTTCTGTCTCGAAACGCAGCATTTTCCGAACTCACCGAACCAACCCGACTTTCCCACGACGGAGCTGAAGCCCGGGCATCAATTTCACGAAGTTACGATTTTCAAATTCTCCGTCGAATAACAGGCTGAATAACGAACTGAAACATCGCTGTGCCTGCACAATCCTATTTAATATGCGTGATGAAAGAAAACAATCGAACACTCAGCCAGACAAGAATCTCGCGGCGGAAGGGCGTCCGACGCCCTCACAAGCCGAAGGCGACTTAAAGACGGTGGAAGAGGATCTCAAACAGAAAGAAAAGCAGGAACCGAAAAAGAAGGCGGAAAGCGCCGAAAGTTAGCAGCTCATCCCATCAGGACGACATCACCCGCTTAGCTCGTAGAATGCGTGACAGATGAAGCGGTACTTCGGTGCATCCAAACTGCGACCCTGCCTCACCCGACGAAAATAAAGACGAAAATAAATTGGTGGCGGGAGGCGGGGATTCGAACCCCAATACTCAGATTCAGGATCTGTAGTCCTGCCATTAGACGACCTCCCCTCAGTAAACTGCTCTTAGTTCACCTGCTTAGATCTCATCGGCGGTAACGAACCGTAGCCCCAGTCCAATTCCTCACAATCCTGGTGCATGCGAATCTGCGCTCCTCAGACGAATCGCAAACGCTATGCCCGCGATACCAAGCCCCAGAATGCCGAAGCTGGCTGGCTCCGGCGCACTCAATGGCGGATCGTACAGCGCAACCGGTGTCTCGCCGTTCGCTTCCAGCAGCCGGAAAGCGATCGTGGTTTGATCCGTTCCTTCGGAATCGCCCGAATTGATGTCTCCGTAGACACTATCGCTCTGACTGAAATGGAAAGCGAACGACTCGCCCAGCGTAAACGGCAAAAGGAGGGTGTTGTTGGCCACAACGTAGTAGGTCCCGACGTTGCACGTCAGAGTGCCGGCCGATTGGCAGTATCCCGTGATAGAGCCCAGGGACAGATCCATTTGCCCAGAATATCCTTCGGGCGCATCGATCCAGGAGAGCGTGGGCAGATACAGCTCCAGCAGCCCTTGCCGGACAGGCCCGCCAGTAAATAAATTCAAGTCAATGCTCGCGGACGCGGAGGCGGACGAAGGCCCCACCCCATTCCGTTCGAGAAACGGCACCTCGCTAACCGATTCGCTCACGGCTGCCGTCAGGTAATTCGAAGGCGCGCCAGGCAGGCTGAGCGTGGCCGAAACCGCCGAGTTGGCCTCCACGGCCGGTCCATAGGCCATCCCGCTTCCTTGCACACACTGCGCCGGGCCCGAGGCCGACGAATATCCGTATGCAGCGCACGTGGCGCTCGTCACAACGTCCGCTTCAGCGAGACTGAATGATAGTAGAAACCCGAGAAAGAGTAAACGCGTCACATCTATAAGAAAAACAGAGACTTACGAAGATGTGAAGGGTTAATGCGTACCTGACGTACTGAGTACTATGCGCGGTCTGGGTCCGAGCCTAAAGGTACAACGCGCATTAAGCGGAAGAAAACGAACGGCCTTGCTAAAACGAGCAACAAATTTCTACGAAGCCGACTCTAACACCTGATATGCCGAGCGACGTAAGCCCACTCCTGGTGGGTCACTGCCCGAAGTGTGGATCGCAACACATTGCGAGATCCCACCGAAAAAATCCGGTCGAGATGGTGCTGGGCTTTCTATTTCTGCCTTGGCGCTGCCGGGATTGCTACTATCGCTTTTTCAGGCACCGCTGGTTTCATTCCTCCGTTTCGCCGCACAGCGAAAAGCTTCAGCGGTTGGAAACGAAAGTAAAATCCGGCCAATCACTTCGTGTGGGCAAACAGACCGCGCCACGATTCATCTAACGAGATCCAATGTTCCGATTCCTCATCCCAACTCGGGGCGAGGTGGGGAACATGAAGAACGCCGTGACCTTCGGTGCACAGCAGTTCCGTACCCGACCAGTCCAGCAGCAGGCAACCTGGGCAGCCGATCCGAACCGGAAAACATAAAAGGCGTAAACATACCCGACAACGGGCTCTCTGGTCGGCAAGGGACCACGAGAATACTCCCATCGCGCCCAAAACATACAGCCAGACGAGAAATGGCCCGCTCGCGGGATCCTGGGAACCGAACAAAACCGACGACTCCGAACGACTCCACTCCAGTCCAGCGGTGAATACCAGTACCAGCGCGAGCCCGGTTTTCGCCGCGAAAAATGCCGCCCGTTTTGCCGTTGCCTTGCGATGAGCGGCACTCAGCGCGAGTTGAACGTGTCGTATGCGGACTCGCCAGACCATCAGAGAGAGCATGGTGGAAACGAACACCGCCAGCGCAAAAGATTCCAGCGGTGTCAGCACGGCGCTGTTCAGAAACTTGAGCCGTAGCTGCCCACCGAAGAAGTAGTAGCAGGCATTCTCGGCGATTCTTGTAAGCTCGTGATCGACCTTGTCGAGCATCACGCCAGGCCGGGCTCTCGCCACAACCATGACCCGCGAGTCGTATCTCGGCATTAAATAAATAGACCGTTTCCGGGTCAGGAAATGAAAAGTCGCGGGGAGCACGGCAGCCACTCGATAAGTTTCTTCCCCAACTTGAATGCGCGAACCGATAACTTTGGAATTTCCGTGGAACAGCTCCATCCATGTGGCGTAGTCAAGCACCACAGCGCTTTGATGTGATTGGCTGAACGAGGCCCCCGGAAAAGCTCCTAACGCCGGACGCGCGTCTAATACATGAAAGAGGGCCGGTTCCGTCGCGACCACGGTCTGATTCGACGCAGTCCGGCCCGGAACAAGGACTCGTTGATGCCTGACACTGAAGGCCGCGACGCTTTCCAGGAGATGACTGTGGGCGGCCCAGGCAGATACAACATCCGGAGGCAGGCCTCTATCGCCCCCACCTATACTCGGATGCAGCCAAACGAACAAGAGCTCCCCCGAACCGGGATGGGAAAGTGAAGCCATCACTTGCCTTGTGGCAGGAAATCCGGAGGTGACCGCGGCAACAATCAGCAGGAGTCCCGTCAAGATCCCCAGGCATGTCCAAGGCGATCGTGGCCACTCCCGCAGCCGCGATTGAACTCCTTCTTGCGCGACAAAGTGCCAAGCAGCATCGGCAAACGCGCCAGAGCAGTTACGGATGAGCCGGAGCGATTCGCGCCCGTTCCACTCGCCCTCGTGCAGCAGAAACTGCCATCGGTGCCAGATCTCGGCCAGCCACTCGCGTCTCCAGTCGTCGCGTTGCGCCGCGGGAACCATCCACGCAATGGCACAGACAAGGTATTTGCAACAAGCAACTGAGAAAGGCGTCTGCGGATCGGCTTGCATGGCTAGCTCTCACCGCCGCTGCTTCGCCGGAACAAGCTTGGCCAGGAGCGGATAACGTCGTTGCGATTGCTCTAACACCTGGAGGCCGGAGCGCGTGATCCGGTAATACTTTCGCGCCGGGCGCTGCTCGGCGAAAGCCTTCTTTCCAGGCTCCCATTGCGATGCAATCAACCCCTCGGTTTCCATGCGGCGCAGTGCTGGATAGACCGTGCCGCTCGGCAAACCAGTCGCATCCATAATGTCAAATCCATAACTGCAGCCGTTTTCGACAGTTTGCAGGATCAAAGCAGCCGTATGAGAGAGTTTGGCGAAGTCACTCATAACCCTGTATAGAATCCTATACCTTTTCAAGCGAGCTTGAGGAACTCGAAAGCCGGTCGTGGACAATCGTCGAAAGTCAACACAGTCTGCTCGGGTGGCAGCCCCTGTCTATAGGCGCGTAAGAGGAAGTAGGCGATGGAAAGCAAAACAGCCAGAACGATGAATCGCGAAGACTGCGGCAGCATCCAGTATTCCAGACGCGCAAACACCGGAACCACGGTGGTGACCGTGACAATCGCTGCCAAAAGCTGGAACATGAGCCGCTTGATATCGGGGCGCGTGCTGCAAGTGAAGGGGATTTTCCGGAAGCTCGCAAGCACTACTTCAATCATCAACAGCGTTACAGCCAGAACTGCCGCAGTGTGCAGCAAGGCAATACGCCAGCCGTAACTATGCGCGGTGATGGGCGCTAATACGAGTAGCTCCCAAGGCACGACCGAGAAGAGCATCACTTTGCGGACGAGCAAGGCCGGTGAAAACTCGTCCGGTTCCGTCGACAATCGGAAGAGCCAGTTCGCGTTCAGTGTCGCGGGCATGTCGAAGACAAATCGAAGTCCAGTGATTACAAAGAAAGCGATCATCACTGGAACAGCGAGCAGATCCGAGTCCGGAATGACTCCGTGTGTGCGTCCCAAGCTGCTGTCGGCGAACGTCTGCGCTACCATCACGAGCCCGATGCCCAGATATCCGCCGAAAAACATGAGGTGCCGTTCGCTACGGAACGATACTTTCATGAGAAATGCAGCACACCCGTGCTCGAACTCCGACCGGAAAAAGACTTTCGGGAGCCAATTGGGGAGTGGAAACCGGAAATGATGCCGCGGGCTGGCAACCACATCGAACGACTCGGTCAAGCGCAGGAAGTGGCGCCGATAGCAGAGCGCATACGAGGCGACCGAAATGACGACGGCGGCCAGGAGGCCGAACAGAGCTTCGCGACCGAGCCGCGCCATGGCCGGACCCGCCAATCCCGCAATGCTCTCATAGACTCCCAGAAACCAGAAAGAAGGCAGCAAACGCGCGTATGCCATCTGCTCATGCGGCAGGCGTCCAGCGAGGAGTTGCAGAAACAGGTTGGAAAAAAATTCAGTGAGCAGGCCCACCACCAGCAGCATCCGGATGAAGAGCGAAACGGGACGAAAGAGCCGGCGGGGCAAGAGGGCCATTAGAACACCGACCAGCGCAAATACACCAAAGAAGCTAAACAGGCTGGCAGCCAAAACAGTGACGAAATTGCTCGAGCCGATCCGCAGAAAGGCTGCCATGCTGCTGCCGGCCATCGTGACAAAGAGCGGGAAAAGAAACGCGGAGACGGCGTTTACGTCGACAGCGAACACAAATGCCAATCCCAGCAGCGCAAAAAAATTTGCCAGGAAAATATTTCGTACCGGAATGGGCAGAACCGCTAGATTCGAGAAATCCCTTCGATCCGGAAAAAGCCGGTTCCAGCGAAGCACCATCACCAGGCCAGTGACGGTCATCGACAGAACCACAAAGAAATATTCGTCTGCCACCGAAGCCTTGTAAGGATCGAAGTGCTGTCCGCGAAGCCACTGCAGCAGCGTCGAGTATTTATCCAGCAGAAAAATAGAGGCGAATGCGCCGGGTGACGCCAAAATCGCCAGCACGGCCCCGAGTCCAAGACTCACCTCGCCGGCATCTTCCTCGTCGTCGCTCGAGATAATTCGCTTCACGAAATGCGCCACCAGGCTACCGAACGGGCTCCGCGCAAATGCATCGGCGAGAAAACGTGAGAGAGTCATCGGCTAATCACTGCGTCGAGAATTGCCGCCGCGCAGGCCTCCGTGTCCACTTCTTGAACGAGACTTGAAAACGTCGCCTCGAGCGATGGCATCGATTGGAAATTCTTCAGATCCTCAATTGCGCAATAGGCAAGTTGCTTGCCTTTTTGCAGAATCGTTACATGCGAACAGACCTTCTCAACTACCTCGAGGACGTGCGAGCAGTAGAAGATCGTCTTCCCTTCCCGCCTCATGCACGAAATGAGATTGCGGAAAATCAGCGCGGAGGTTACGTCCAAGCCCGATAGGGGCTCGTCAAAGATGACCAGTTCGGGATTGTGCAGGAGCGCGGAAATGAGAAGGATTCGTTGGCGCATCCCTTTTGAATAAGCTGCTATGGCTGTATGGCGGTGCGGATGCATCGAGAACAGCCGTAACAAACTGCCAGCGCGTTTCTCAATCAGCGCGGCCGGTAAACCGCGCAAACGACCCACTAGCTCCAGATACTCCAAGCCCGAGAGAAACGGGTACAGATTCGCTTCTTCCGGCACATATCCAAGCCGCCGCTTATAACCGGCCAAATCGTCTCTAATATTGGAGCCTTGGAAAAAAGCGCTTCCGCGGGTGGGTTCCAGCAGCCCGGTGATGATCTTCACGGTCGTGCTCTTGCCGGAGCCATTAGGGCCCAGATAGCCGAGCACCTCGCCCGGTTTGACACTGAAATTTACGTTATCTACGGCCGGGATGGAGCTATAGCATTTCGTGAGCGAACGGACTTCGAGCATCCTGAACATAGAATACTACATAGGGCGTTCGCCCGCATATAGTGCAATCGCATCACGCAGGGTTGCTAGCGGGCCATCTCTTTCCCGTTCGAAGTGCGGGTTCGGACCAGCTTCAGTACGATTTCCTCCACTTCATCCAACGAGAGCCCCGTCGTGTCGACCAGTTCCGCATCGGGAGCCTGCACCAAAGGCGCTTCAGAACGGCTGCGGTCCCGCTTATCACGCTCTTGCAACTCGCCCGCGACGACCTGCACGTCCGTACCCTGCCCGCGCTGCTGCAGTTCCAGCGCCCGTCGTCGCGCGCGCTCTTTCGGCTCGGCGTCCAGGAAAATTTTCACCTGGGCCCGAGGGAAAACAACAGAGCCGATATCGCGGCCCTCCATGACAACGCTGTTCTGCTCGGCCATACGCCGCTGAACAGCCAACAGAGCCCGGCGCACTCCCGGTACGGCCGAGACTTTCGAGGCTGCGGCAGAAACCTGGGCATCCCGAATCGCTTCGGTGATGTCTTCCCCATTCAGAAACACGCGTCCTTCCCCGGTCCCCAGCTCAATTTTCGCTTCCTTGGCAAGCTGTTCCAAACGATGCATATCGCTCAAGCTGACGCCCAGGCGAATGGCCCATAAAGCGATCGCCCGGTACATAGCTCCGCTGTTGATATACACGAATCCGAGCTTTTCCGCGACGCGCTTGGCCAGCGTGCTCTTCCCCGCCCCGGCAGGACCATCGATCGCGACAATCACTCGTTTTTCACTCATCGAACTGAAGCTGGTAGCCTAGTTGCTTGAACAACCCGGCGCCAAGGCTCAGTTTCTCAAAGTGCGCGGATTGTCTGATGAATTCTAAACGGAGCTCGATCTCATTCGAGGAGCCGCCGACTTGCTGACCGGTTTAGATGTATTGTCTCGCGTGCTTCAACGGCGGATCATGACCGCTATTTCCGTTCCGGCGGTTTTTTCAGCAGCCATTTGAGCTCGAATCGCTTTGGGCGGCTCGAATGTGAACGACTTGCCCCGAAGGCCCGAGCTATATTCGCGTACGAAATAATTGCCATTCACGTTAGCAATTCGCAGATAGCTTCTTTGTGATTGGGGTGCAATCACCTCATTCCCGGCCAGAATATAGACCGTTTTCCCATTGCCCGAAAGGCTTATGATCTGCGGCCAGGACGTGGAAGCCCAGGTGGACAACGTATAATCGCCGGCCTTTAGGGCGATATTGCCCCACTGTGCATCGAACGGCAGAGTGAACCTGCCTTGCTGTCCTTCCGCATTTGAAGCGCTCACGCCGAGAGCCACGGCGATGAAAGCAGCGCTGAGTACACGAATATTGAGTAAAGCCACAACTGATCTCCTTTTCAACTCCTCCGGAATCCGGATTCGTTGCGAGTTAAGACGAGCGAAAAGAAGGCAGGTCGCCTCACGTTTGGGTAACGAAATTCTCAAAGGGTAAGTGGCTCTGAGCAGTCGATTTAGGCAGAAGCGTTAGATCGCGAAATCGCGGTTGGCGCTTCGAGCGGCTATCATATTTCTTTGCCTCGCATCTCACGAACATCTGTTTCTCGCGTAGTTTCCGCTCTCGAACTCATGGCGCTCTTCGCTGCGACAACCGGCACGCTCATGGCTGCTCCGCCCGATACCAATAAAATCGCCGCCGAAATAAAAGGCATCACCAAATCGGCCATCTTGATCGACACTCACAACGACATCCCGAGTTTCACGGTGGACGGCGCCGATATCGGCAACTCGCCCAAGAACCACACCGACATTCCCAGGCTGCGGCAGGGCGGAGTCGGGGCAATCTTCTTTTCCGTTTACGTTGCCGCCACCTATGTGAACGGCAATCATTCCGCGAACCGAGCCTTGCAGATGATCGACACCGTTTATCAGGACATCATCAACCGTTATCCCGATACCTTCACCCTTGCGCTGACTGCCAATGACATCGAGAAGGCGCATCGCCAGCACAAAATCGCAGCGCTGCTAGGCATTGAAGGCGGCCACGCGATTGAAGACAGTCCTCGTCTGCTGCGCGATTACTACCGCCTTGGCGTTCGTTACATGACCCTGACGCACTGGAATACAAATAATTGGGCGGATTCGTCGGGGGACATCAATAACCCCGAAGTTCAGCACCATAACGGCCTCACACCGCAAGGCAAGGATATTGTTCGCGAGATGAATCGTCTTGGCATGATCGTGGACATCTCGCACGTCGCGGATAAGACGTTCTACGACGCTCTCGAAACCAGTCAGGCGCCCATTATCGCCTCGCACTCCTCTTGCCGCGCCATCACCAATGCTCCGCGAAATATGACCGACGACATGATCAAGGCTCTGGCAAAAAAGGGAGGTGTCATTCAGATCAACATTAATTGCGGATTTGTCTCTCAGAAATCCGCTGACGCTCCAAAAGACGCGCCGGTTCGCGCCACTCTCGCCGATGTCGTCGCGCATATCGATCACGTCAAGCAGATCGCCGGTATCGACACCATCGGCATCGGCACCGACTTCGATGGCATCACCTGTACGCCCGAGGGCCTCGACGATGTTTCGAAGTTCCCGAACCTTACCCGCGCCCTCCTGGAGAAGGGCTATTCGCCAAATGAGATCAAGAAAATCTACGGCGCCAACACTCTGCGCGTTATGCGCGAAGTAGAAAAAGTCGCCGCGCAGAGGAAGACGGCTCATTCTGTGCGAAGCTAATTCGGCTCCTAATGACTCCCGATCCCCGCGCCATATTACTTCTCTGTACATCCTGGTAAGGCATATTCGCTCATTCCTTCTCCTCCAGTCGCTTCGCTCGCTGCCACAATTCTTCCATCCCATGCAGCGGAGTCTCGGGCAAGGTTCCACCGGCTATCGCAATTTGCTTCTCCACAAAAGCAAACCGGCGCCGGAATCGAGCATTCGTTCTCCGCAACGCCTGCTCCGGGTCCACTCTCAAAAAGCGTGCCAAGTTCACCAGCGTGAAAAGCAAGTCGCCAATCTCGTCGTGAATGTGCTGAGGGTCTCCAAATTCCCGCGCCTCAGCCAGCTCCGCCGCCTCTTCCTGTAGCTTCTCAACAACTCCACTGATGTCGGGCCACTCGAACCCGATTGCCGCCGCCTTTTTGCTGATCTTTTCAGCTTCCACCAAAGCGGGCAGGCTCCGCGGCACATCATCCAGCACCGACTCCAGTGCCTGGTTCCCCTGGCCCGCCTTTTCCTGTTTCTTGATCTCGTCCCAGCGAATCTTCACATCTTCCGGTGTTTCGGCGGTCGCATCACCGAACACGTGCGGATGGCGCCGGACCAATTTCTTGTTGATCGCATCCAGTGAGTCCGAAATGCTGAATAAGCCCTGCTCGCGGGCCATCTCCGCAAAGAAAACGGGCTGCAGCAGCAGATCTCCCAGTTCCTCGGCCAGTCCCGCCCAGTCCTGCAGGTCGATTGCATCCATTACCTCGTATGTCTCTTCCAGCAGATACGCCTTGATCGTTTCAAACGTCTGTCTGCGATCCCACGGGCAGCCACCCGGTGCACGCAACCGCGCCATCACTCTCACTAGTTCGCTAAACTTCTCCCCCGCTTCCGCAAAACGATCCGCCACGAATGTTCCTCGGTCCGAATATAGCGGTTCGTTTGCCAAAATGAGCATAGACACATTTCCATATGGCCGACAGCAACACAGATTTCCCCGTTCCCCCCGCAAACTTCATGTTCCTCGTCGAATCGATTCTGATGCAGGCTCAAATTCAACTCGGCCTGCTGAACTTGGGTGAAAAGGACGAGAGCCCCGAGCCCAACCTTCCGCTAGCCCGTCACTCCATCGACCTTCTCGGCATGCTGCAGGAAAAAACCAAAGGGAACCTTTCGGTGGAAGAGCAACGGCTGCTCGAGAACGGTCTTACTGAACTTCGCTTCCGCTACGTGCAGGTTGCCGATGAGGCGAATCGCAAAAATGAACCGAAGCCCGCCGTCGCTTCGGAAGAAAGAGAAGAAGACCGTCCGCGCATCATTACCGCTGACGGAGGCAAAGGAACAAAAACCGCCTAGATGCTCGACGAATTCGAGCATGCCTCCATTCTCGTGCTCGGCTCCGGCACCAGCGTGGGCGTGCCCATGATTGGTTGCGATTGTAAAGTCTGCACGTCAGCAGATCCGCGCGACAAGCGTCTCCGGCCCTCTGTCCTTCTGCGCCTGGGTGATAAACGCGTCTTGATCGACACCTCGCCGGACTTCCGGTATCAGGCGCTGCGGTTCGAAATCGATCACATAGATGCCATCCTGTTCACGCACTCCCACGCGGATCATATTCTAGGGCTTGATGACGTTCGACCCTTTAACTTCATGCAAAAGCAGGATATTCCAATCTATGGAACGGCCGAGTCTCTGCACGTCATTGAGCGGACTTTTCAATACGTGTTCGACTGTAGCCCCACCCAATCCAGCCGTCCGCGCCTGACGCCGCATCTGTTTGAAGACGAACCGATTCTTGTTGCAGGCACTCTCATGCAGCCCATTCGAGCCTCGCATGGAAAAGGAACCGTCCATGGTTTTCGCTTCGGCGATTGCGCCTATTTGACTGACCACAGCGAGATCCCGCCGCAAAGTCTCGAGAAGTTGATCGGCTTGGATGTCCTGTTCTTGGACGCGTTGCGGCACAATCCGCATCCAACGCATTCCACCGTTGAAGAATCCCTCCGAACTGTCGAGTCGCTCAAACCGAAACGAGCTTTTTTTACACATATTTCACACGACCTTCTTCATGCATCAATTGAGTCTCAGTTACCTCCAGGTGTTCACATTGCATACGACGGATTAGAGATCCCGATTGGCCGAGCCGACCAGACATGACTAGCCGCGAGAACCAGATTCAACAGGGGGCGTCTGACTTCTCCGCGCTTGCGATTGGCAACTTCGATGGTGTCCACATTGGACATCAAGCATTGATTTCCGCTGCCGTTGCTTGGGCTTCACGAAACGGCGCTAAACCGACCGTGTTGACGTTCGATCCACATCCCGCTACCGTTGTAGCGCCGAACCGCGTTCCCCCGTTAATCTGCACTCTTCCCCAGCGCCTTCGACTGCTGAAAACGGCGGGCGCAGTTGAAGTCATGGTCTTGCCCTTTACGGAAGAAACCGCCCACCTGACACCGGAGGAATTCGTTGAACAAATCCTCGTTAAGATGCTGAACGTCAAGGCAGTATTTGTCGGAGAAAATTTTCGATTCGGCCACAGGCAGGCCGGCACACCGGACACTCTCCGAAAGCTGGCCAAGCGATATGATTTCGCTACGCAATTTCTGCCGCCGGTCACGTCCCGGGGTGAGATCGTTTCGAGTTCGCTTATCAGGCGGTATTTGGCCGAAGGCCGCGTTGGCCGCGCAGGTCGTTTGCTCGGGCGTTGTTTTTCAGTCGAAGGGCCCGTCGTCTCCGGTCGAGGAATCGGGAGAAAAGAGACCGTCCCGACTTTGAACCTCCGTCCTGCACCTGGACAAATCGTCCCTCCGGGGATCTATGTTTCCGAAACCCTGGAGCGCGAGACGGGTCGTCGATGGCAATCGGTGACAAGCGCCGGGACCAATCCTACGTTTAACGGAAGTGATCTGACCATCGAAACCTACCTGCTCGAGCGGTTGCAAGGCGTCCCTATTAAACAGGGCCGCGACCGTGAAGGAGCGGACATTGGGGCATCCATGCTCAAAGGAGAAACGCCGAAAGAGATAGAGGTCCGCTTCCGCCGCTTCATCCGTCCGGAGCGCAAATTCCCCAGCGCCGAAGCCTTAAAGGCAGAGATTTTTCGCGATGTCGCACGAGCCCAGACCTATTGGCGCCGCCTGACTAAGTTCGCGGCGCTAGTGGTCTCGCGACCCGGGATACCATGAGTTCCATGTCGCCAGAAGCCCCAGCCGCCGCAGCCGCTTCCATTCGTCGCGCTCAGCCCGAAGATGCCGAGGCCTGCGGCCAAATTTGCTATCGCGCGTTCATGAAGATCAGCACGGATCATGCCTTCCCTCCCGACCTGCCGAGCGCTGAGGTTGGAATCGGGCTGCTTACGACGATGTTCTCTCATCCGGGGTTCTACTGTGTCGTCGCCGAGGTGGAAGGCCGCATCGTTGGCAGCAACTGCCTCGACGAGCGCGCCATCATCGGCGGAGTGGGACCAATTACGATTGATCCGGCCATCCAGAATCGGGGCATCGGAAGAAAGCTGATGGAGGAAGTATTGGATCGCGCGCGAGAGCGCAAATTGGCAGGCGTCAGGCTGGTCCAAGCGGCATTTCACAATCGCTCCTTGTCGCTGTATACAATGCTCGGATTCGATACGCGCGAGCCGCTCTCTTGCATGCAAGGGCGAACGAAAACCCGCGGCATGGAAGGATGCCCGGTCGCGGCAGCGCAAACCAACGATATAGAAGAATGCAACCAGCTAGCCCAGCGCGTACACGGATTCGACCGCGGCGCGGAACTCGTCGGCGCAGTCCAACAAGGGACGGCGTTGACTGTGAGGCGCAATGGCCGCATCACCGGATATGCGACTTCGCTGGCCTTCTTCGGACACGCCGTAGCAGAAACGAATGTCGATCTTGAAGCCCTGATTGCCTCAGTAGATTCTTTCGAAGGCCCCGGCATTTTGGTTCCCACGCGCAATGCAGAGTTGATGCGTTGGTGTCTGGCAAACGGACTCCGCGTCGTGCAGCCGATGACGCTAATGACGAGGGGACTATACAACGAGCCTGCCGGAGTCTTCCTGCCTTCTATTCTTTATTGATCGTGAGACTTGCTTTCTCTCGTGCTCGGATATACTGAGATCGGTTACTCAGCCCACCTTCGTTCTGGAGAAAACCTCGATGCAGCTTTCCGAAGGAAAAACCAAACATCTGAACGCGCTTTCGAATAACAAGGGCGTTATTGCCGCTGCGGCAATGGATCAGCGAGGCAGCTTACGCAAGTCGATTGCCTCTGCTAAAGGCGTCCCGCAGGATCAGGTGAACGACGACATGATGGCCGAGTTCAAAGTGGCCGTTTCAAAAGTGCTCACACCGCACGCCAGCGCGATTCTGCTCGACCCCGAATTCGGCATTCCGGCCGCGAAAGCGCGCGCCCGCAACGCCGGTCTTTTGCTTGCCTATGAGGAAAGCGGCTACGATAACACCAAACCGGGCCGCCTGCCCGACCTCCTGCCTCATCTCTCGGTGAAGCGCATCAAGGAACTCGGCGCTGACGCTGTAAAGATTTTGATCTACTACACGCCTTTTGATTCCGCTGACGTGAACGACATAAAGCACGCCTTCATAGAGCGTATCGGGGCGGAATGCGAGACCTACGACATTCCCTTCTTTCTCGAATTTGTGGGCTACGATCCCCAAGGCGGCGATGAAAAAGGATTCGAATTTGCGAAGAAAAAGCCCGAGGTCGTCATCGGATCGATGAAAGAGTTCGGCAAGTCCCAGTACAAAGTAGACGTATTGAAGGTGGAGGTGCCCGTCAACGCCGAATTCGTGGAAGGCAGCAGCGTTTATAAAGGAAAAGCCGCCTACACTCGCAAAGACGCTCTCAATCTATACCGCAAAGCCGCGGAAATAGCGGAGAAGCCGTTCATCTATCTCAGCGCCGGCGTCGGTAACGCGCAATTCGTCGAATCGCTCCACATGGCTGCCGAAGCCGGAACCGACTACTCTGGCGTTTTGTGCGGCCGCGCTACCTGGAAAGACGGCGTACCTGTCTACGCGAAGCAGGGCGTGAAGGCCCTTGAAGACTGGTTGTCGGATCAGGGCGTGAAAAACATCAACGCCGTGAACGATGCCATCCAGTCCGCCAAACCCTGGCATGCGAAATACGGCGTCGCCGTTACGGCCTAGCTCCTGTTGTGATGAAAACCTCAGAATGAACCGTGATCTGGAAACTGAGCCGCGCGCATCAGCAAGCGGTTTTCGCATCGGAAAGAATTTGCTGCGACAGCGCGCCGACCTCAATCCATTCGAATGAACTTTGCTTCTATACCGGAAGCGATTGAGGATTTCCGGCAAGGCAAAATCCTCGTCGTGGTGGACGACGAAGATCGCGAAAATGAGGGCGACCTCACCATTGCCGCCGAGAAGATCACGCCCGAAGCGATCAATTTTATGGCCACCTATGGCCGCGGATTGATCTGTCTCGCGCTGGACGCTGAAATCTGCTCGCGCCTCGATCTGCAGCCGATGTCGGCGGTAAACACGGCTCGTTTCGGAACTGCGTTTTGCGAAGCGGTGGACGCGGCGGAAGGCGTAACCACTGGCATTTCCGCCTATGATCGCGCCCATACCATCCGCGTCGCCATTGATCCGCAAAGCCGCCCGCAAGATCTCGCTCGTCCGGGTCATGTCTTCCCGTTGCGTGCGCGTCCCGGCGGTGTTCTGGTTCGCTCCGGGCAAACGGAAGCGGCCGTCGATCTCGCTCGACTGGCTGGAATCGCGCCCGGCGGTGTGATCTGCGAAATCATGAACGAGGACGGCACCATGGCGCGCGTGCCGCAGCTCGTGGACTTCTGCCGCCGCTACGGATTCAAGATGATCTCGGTCGCCGATCTCATCCGGTACCGTACGCAAACCGAGAAACTGGTGGAGCGCGAAGCCTCCGGAACGATCCACACCGCCTTTGGGGAATTCCAGACGATTCGGTACGTCAGCCGCATTGATAAAGAAACCCATTTAGCTCTCATTCACGGCGACGTGGCTGCAAAGCATAACGTTCTGGTCCGCGTGCATTCTCATTGTGTGTATGGCGATGTGTTCCACTCGATGGACTGCGATTGCCATGAACTGATTGCCGCCGCCCTGGAGACCATTTCTCGCTCGGATTGCGGCGTCTTCATCTATCTGCACCAGACCGGACCAGGCATTCAGAGCGCGTGGCGCGACGGCCGCCGTGAGTTGATTACTCACGGTCGGACACAATCGACCTTCGTGCCTTCCGAGCGGCATCAGCCTCTGCAGCACGATACGGGAGTAGGCGCGCAGATCCTGTCGGATCTCGGCTTATCGACAATTCATCTCCTGACCAATCATCCGCGCAAAGTAGTCGGGCTGGAAGGATTCGGCATTCAGATCACAAAGCAGATTCCATTTCCCGCATCGGTACCTTCGGAACTGACAGAACCGATCTCGCGTTAGTCCCCGAACTTCCAACTTCGCATCTCAATTGCGCCGCGCCAACCCGCTTTCAAAAGGAGTAGAGTAGTGTCTCTCGGAGAAGAAGTGAAGGGGGCGCATATGGAATCCAAAATCCGATCTCAGATCCCGATAGCCGCGGCAATTTTCCTGCTGTTTACTGCATTTTCCGCCTACGGACAAACGGTGACCACGACGATCGGCGGAATTGGCGGGGTGCTGGCCGTAAATCCTGTCACCAACCGGCTCTATGTAGCGAACTTCAGTATCGGAGTGGTGGATGGAGCAACGAACTCCATCATCACCACAATTCCGCCCGAGGGGTCGTCTACAGTTGCCTTAGCCGTCAACCCGGTCACGAACAAGATCTACGTGGCGAACGTGGACAATAGCGTCGACATAATTGACGGCGCGACCAACTCCGCCACGAACGTTCCAG
>CAVZTP010000009.1:0-226266 GCA_963778345.1 uncultured Acidobacteriaceae bacterium | reverse complement strand
GCTCTCCCGTCCCCCGGCGCTAACGTGTGCTTCGGAGTTGTAACGCCGATTGCGGTCACCGGCGCAATTTTTCAAGGGCTTTTTGCGGATTGCTCGGAGCAGGATGCCGATGTCAACTTCGCCAAAGTTGACGCGAGCTTCCACAATACGGTGACCATCTATAACGCTTTATCAAACCTCGGTACCGTTGTGGGCAGCCTCGTCGGCGATGGGAGCACAACAGAAAGTAACACCCAGACCCTCCTGACCGATTTAACGACCTTTAACAATAACCTGACTACCGTGGGGAACAATCTTACGACACAAGTAAGCGGGGTGGACACGGATGTGTTGAATGTCAAAACTACGGTGACCAACACCGGTACGAATCTCTCAAATCAGATCAACGGTGTCGATTCGGACGTCTCAACGGTTGGGACAGGGCTGGCTACGCAGCTTACAGGAGTAACCACGGACCTCACCACTCGGGCGACTACGATCGACAATGAGATCACCACTCAGCAAGCTCTCGAACTGCGGCTTCAGATTGAGGCGACCCTAGCCTCTTCCAATACTACCCCTGTGATCCTGTTTGAGGTACCTCAAAGTGCCGGTGGTTATATTGAACTAGTTCGGTCCATCGTAGCGGACGTGTACCAAAAGATGACATCGACCGGGCAAAATGTTTACCCCGGGTTTTCGCTCATTGCCGCAGACGCATTTATCGCCTCGGGAAATTATCTGCAAGCGTACCAGGAGTTGAAACGAAATTATCTCTTGGCCGTTCAACTTTAGGCATCGAACACAGCAGCGTTCAGAACGTAAACCGCAGGGAACCTTGCATAACGCGCGGGGTACGAGTGGAGATGACTTGGCCGAACAACGGATTCACCTGCGCACCAGTCGGATCGAACTTGGCGGCCACGTTGATCGTGCTGTACTGAGTGTGGTTAAACACGTTGTACGCTTCCCAGCGAAGAGTGAAAAAGCGTTTTTCGCTTACGATGGGAAATCTCTTTGAGAGCGCCATATCCCAATTGCTGACCCCCGGAGCGCGGACGTTGTACTTGCCCGCGTTTCCGGGGTCATTCTTGCCGGGCCGAGCGAATGCGGCCGGGTTGAACCATTGGTAAAAAGTGCCACCGTTCAGAGATCCATTTCCGACCACGTTCACGCGCTGGCCGTCGCCCCCGCCAGTGAGGTCGGTGCTGTCCGTGGTTGTAAAAGTAATAGCTTGCGGAATGCCGCTCACCAACTGAGTGACGCCGGAAAGTTGCCAGTCGTCGGCTATGAGTCCCACAATGCGATTCGGCAGCAACTTGGTTGCTCTGGGCAGTTCGTAGGTGTAGTTGAGGACGAAATTATGCGTTTGGTCCGCTGGATCCAAACCATAACTCCATTTCCGCAATGGTTCGTAGATTGGCAGAGTACCGCTTCCGGAGGTGCCGCCATTCCCGGTGAAATCCATATATTTGGAGTAAGTGTAGGAGATTCCTAGCTGAAGGCCTTTAGTTAACCGGCGGTTTACTGAGATGAAAAGCGCGTGATAATTGGATGAATAGGCATTGTCGGTATCAGTAACGTTATTGTACCCGGGATAGGGCCGGAAGAAATTATCGGGGAGCGGCTTACCCGGACTTGTAGGATCCTGATTTTGGGGTAAAAATCGAGAGCCATAAGGGAGCGTGTTGATAGCCAGGGTTTGTGTCAAGTGCCTGCCCAGTGTACTAACGTACGATACGTCCAAAATAGTGGAGAATCCCAGATCCTGCTGCACGCCGAGCGAAAGATTATAGTCGTCCGGTGTTTTCGAATTGATGTTGAATGTATTCGTGTTGCTTGGTCCTAGGACGCCCGCGCTCTGAGTGAACGTGGCGATGTTTCCGTAATAAGTGATGGGAGTGAAGATAGCCGGTGGGTTTTCCGTTGTCGGACTCCATCGGCTTAGACGCATGTTATAAAGAATGGCTCCGCCCCCGCGAATTACGGTTTTGCCTTTCCCGAAGGGATCATACGCAAATCCGAGGCGCGGCCCATAGAGGATCGGTTGCTGATTGATGAAACCCCGCGGATAGCTATTGTCGCCCGAGAGAACGCCTCCAGGGGCGGGATTGCCAGTGCCTGGAACGAAAAGGCCTATATATGCCGCGGGAAGAAGTTGGCCGGTTAAGGGATTTTTCGCGACACGCGCGGAGCCGTTGAGCGCCGGGACATAGAAGAGAGGGACTTGGCTAACACTATAGCGCCCCAAGGCGAGCACCGATTGCTGTCCAGCATCGTTTGGATACATCTGGTTGTACCAGCTAAATCGAAGGCCGTAATCGAGAGTCAGCCGGCGATTGACCTTCCAGGAATCTTGCACGAACCACTCGACGATGCTTTGACGTTCGTTAGCTCCGTAGCGAGCGTTCGATTCCGTGTATGAATCGAAAATACCCAAAGAGGCATTCGAAAATGCGTAATTGGTATCGAACGGATTGTTACTGTCGCGTTGAAAGTTGAATGTGCCGCTGAAAGTGCTTCGTTCGCCTTCGTACTCGCGAAGCCGGTATATGGAGGCGCCCAGCTTGTAAGTGTGGCTCCCACGGATGTAGGTGATGTTGTCGTTGAAGCTGAAAGTGAAGTCGGTGCCGCCTGTCAAGAACCGGTCATCGAAACTGACATCAGGAGAATTGGGAATCGCACTTCCAAATGAAAAGCGCGGGATGATCCCTTGCGCGTTCGCCTGAGGATACCATTGCCCGGCAGTAAATCCGACATCCGATCTCAGCACCTTACTCAATTCCGAATCGTTCGGATACGGATGCCAAGCCTCATGATTGTGGCGGATTCCGGAAGTTACTTCCATTACGACTGTTGGGCTGAACATATGGGTCCAGCCAACGCCTAAGCCCGATTCCGTGAAACAGTAACATTGGGCGAAAAACCCGATGGGTTTGGCGCCGGCTGCCACGTTATATCCTTCCTGCTGTGAGAGCCAGGTCTTGCCGCGGACATAGAAGCGATCTTTGTCCGTGGGTACGTAGTCGATCTTGAAGAGCTGGCTGCGCTTCGGCCAGTGCAGTACTTCCTGGATCTGATAGTTATAGTTTCCGCCACTGATGGCCCGGTTCGTAAAATTCGGCAAAGGCAACGTGTCGAGCAGCGCCACGCCATTCGGATTGAGCTGGCTGGCAGGAATCATGTTGTTGGGATAAGGTTGTTTTGTTCCGGGAAGGTAAACGGGTATTTGTTTACCGTTCACATCGAGGGATTGGGAAAAATTGCCTGTCCGCTCCAGGGCGGTCGGCATGGTGTACTGGGTTAGCGAGCCTGGAATGGCGCTTTGCAGCATCTCGATGTTGTAAAACCCGAACAACTGATTCTTCTGCGTGTTCCAGACTTTCGGGATGTAAATAGGGCCGCCGAGCGAGGCCCCTTCGGTGTTGTAACGATACTCCGGCCTGGCGACCCCCGTGCGGTTATTGAAGAAGTCGTTGGCGTTCAGGTCTTCGTTGCGGACGAACCAATAACCGGTGCCATGGAACTGCTTGCCACCGGACTTGGTGACCACTTCGAGAATCGGACCGCCGTTGCCGGCGTATTCAGCCTGATAGCTGTTCAAGATGACCTTGACCTCTCCGATCGCGTCGATGGTGGTGACGCTGGAAAAGACACTGGGTGTCCCGGCGTCGTTGCTGACTACGCCGTCGACGGCGAGGATATTGGTGCCAGCTGAAGTGCCGGCGATGCTGGGCGTCGTTGTGCCGTAACTGCCACCAGGAGAATCGGGATCCGATTGATATTGCACACCGGGGATGGTGCGTAGAAGCGATACGACCTCGCGTCCGCGAGTGGTGAGGCTAGATAACTGGGTGCTGGAAAGTTCAGCAGAACGCTCCGAGCTGTCCGCTTGTAAGACCGCGGCCTGAGCTTCGACGTTGACGGTTTCGGTTACCGCGCCGATTTGAAGCTGCAGATTGCCTAATTCGAGACGATCGTTGGCGGCCAGGACAATGCCGGTTTGCTGGTAAATCTTGAAGCCGCCGTGCTGGATGCGAAGCGAGTATGTATCGGGCTGGACCGCAGCGAAGTTGAAAAAGCCGGCATTATTTGCGGTCACCGAGCGAGCATCTCCCGTGTGTTCGTTGATCAGCGTAACGTTCGCGGACGGGATGACCTGCCCGGAGGGGTCAATCACGGTTCCGCTGATTGTGCCGGTGACCGTCATTTGAGCGGAAGCAACCGCGGGAATGAACGAGAAGAGCACGACGCAGAGAAACGTCGTATAGAGCGCGCGGTGACGGCTCGAGTTCCGAGCGCGCGCGATGGCGAACGAAAATCCAGCTGGCATGGATGAAACCTCCCGATTCCCCGAAGGTGGACTGGTTAGCTATATTACTCGGATTCGGCGTTGTTGTAAAGGAAAAAATGCGTCATTTCCGAGTACTGTAACGCTAACGGTCATTCGATTTGTTTTGGGAGACACTGCCGGTCGTGCTTCGCGGACGGACAAGACATTCTCGCCCCAGAGAAGCGTCAGAAGTAAAATAAGCGGGATATCATGCGCCAGATCCTTGCAATCCTGACTGTATTTACATTTGCCGCTCAGGCGGCGGATTCCGTTCATCCGCTTCGGGGGTACTCGCAGCAGAGTTCGGCGAGCGAGACGGATTGGGAGCAAAAATTCCGAGCTCTTCCCGAGCAAGACCGGTTACGGGAGAATATGCGACGCTTGTCGGCCCGGCCGCACCACGTGGGGTCGCCCTATGACAAGGACAACGCGGAATGGATTTTGTCGCAATTAAAATCCTGGGGATTGGACGCGCACATCGAAAATTTCGAGGTGTTATTTCCAACGCCCAAAGAGAGATCGATGGAACTGCTGGAGCCGGTGAAGTACACGGCGAAGCTGGAGGAACCGGCCGTGCCCGGCGATCCCACTACGAATCAGAAAAGCGAGCAGCTTCCCACCTACAACGCTTATTCGATTGATGGCGATGTGACCGCACCGATTGTGTATGTGAACTATGGCACCCCCGCGGATTACGAGCAGTTGGAACGCATGGGCGTCTCGGTGAGTGGGGCGATTGCCCTGGCGCGGTATGGAGCCTCCTGGAGAGGAATCAAACCGAAGGTAGCCGCCGAGCATGGCGCGGTGGGCTGCTTGATCTATTCCGATCCGCATGAAGACGGTTACTATCGCGGCGATATGTATCCGCATGGGCCGATGCGGCCGGCCTTTGGCGTGCAGAGGGGAAGCGTTATGGACATGCCCGTTTATCCGGGCGACCCGCTAACACCGGGCGTGGGCGCAACGGCCGATGCGAAGCGGCTGCCTTTGAACGAAGTGAAGACATTGACGAAGATTCCAGTGATGCCGATTTCGTATGACGACGCGGAACCGCTGCTGAAATCGCTGAGCGGGGAAGTGGCGCCGGATTCGTGGCGCGGTTCGCTTCCGATGCCTTATCACGTAGGTCCGGGGCCGGCCAAGGTCCATTTGCATTTAAAGTTTAATTGGGATCGCAAACCGCTGTACGACGTGATTGCGCGGATACCGGGAGCGAAGTATCCGGATGAATGGGTGATCCGCGGCAACCACCATGATGGGTGGGTGAACGGAGCCGAAGATCCAATTTCAGGCGCGAGCCCGGAGTTGGAGGAGGCGCGTGGGATGGCGGAATTGATGAAACAGGGTTGGAAACCGGATCGGACCATCATTTTCTGTTTCTGGGATGGCGAGGAGCCAGGATTGCTGGGCTCGACGGAATGGGCCGAAACGCACGCCGATGAGTTGAAGGAACATGCTGTGGCGTACATCAATTCGGACGGGAACGGACGCGGATTCTTTCGCGCGGAGGGTTCGCATTCGCTGGAGAATTTTGTGAATGGCGTAATGAAAGACGTAGAAGACCCTGAAACGAAGATGACGGTTTGGAAACGTGTTCGGCTGGCCGATATTTCGAGAGCCACGGGGGAGCGCAGATCGGAGTTGAGAACGCGGCCCGACCTGCGCATTGGAGCACTAGGGTCCGGTTCCGACTATACGGTTTTCATTGACCATCTCGGCGTTGCGAGCCTCAATATCGGATACGGAGGCGAAGATCCGTCGGGTGGGCAGTATCACTCGATTTACGACGATTTTTATTGGTACACGCATTTCCAGGACACGGATTTCGCTTACGGTAAGGCCTTAGCGCAAACCGGCGGCACCATGGTGATGCGCCTTGCGGATGCATCGGTTTTGCCGTTCCAGTTCACTGATTTCGCTGATACCATCCACACCTATGTTGCTGAAGTGAAGAAGCTGGCCAACGATCAGCGCGCTGAGATCAAGGAAAAGAATTCCGAAATCGAGGAAGGTGTTTATCAGGCCTTGATGGACCCCAAGAAGAAAATGGTTCCTCCCTCGAAGGAGCCGATCCCGCCTTATCTGAATTTCGCGCCCTTGGATAATGCGGCGGACGAGCTGACTCGCGCCGCGGCGGATTATGAGAAAGCACTGACAGCGGCCGGCGGTCAGGCTTCGGCTGCCGTCAATTCAAAGTTGATTCAAAGTGAGCGTCTGCTGACGGATTCGGGCGGCCTGCCGAACCGGCCTTGGTTCGAGAACCTGGTTTATGCGCCTGGCTACTACACCGGGTACGGGGTGAAGACCCTTCCGGGTGTGCGGGAGGCGATAGAGCAGAAACGCTGGTCGGAAGTTGACCAGCAGATTACACGCGTGTCTGCTGCATTACAGCGTGAGGCGGATTCACTGGATGCCGCAGCCAAGGCGGTAGCGGGACAGTAGCCCGGAACGCATACTGCCTGATCGATTAAAGTGGCTGAGCGTTTTTAGCAACGTACGCCTCCCCTTTCGCATCTGGTCCATATACGCCGTTAATTAGGCTAGAATGCGAGCAGCAACAGTGAGTTTTTCGGTGCGGATTTTAGCATCTTTGGCTTTTGCCGGCGCACTTGTCTGGTGCGCGGCGCCGGTCTTGGCGCAGAATCTGAACAGGGCGGAAGAGCTTTATAAAAGAACGGATTACGAAGCTTCGCTCGCAATACTGAACAAAGACAGCAGTGATCCCGCCGTTCAGTTCCTAATCGGACGGGATTACTTCATGTCTGGCGATTTCAAGAAATCCACCGATTATCTGCAAAAAGCCGCCACTTCGCAGCCGAATAATTCCGAATACCTGGACTGGCTCGGACGCGCGTACGGAAAGCGAGCCGAGACCTCGAATCCTTTCAGCGCGCCTGGTTTTGCCGCTAAGGCCAGGCAAGCTTTTGAAGCGTCTGTGCAAATGGACCCGAATAATCGAGATGCGCTGAGCGATCTGTTCGACTACTATCTGGACGCGCCCGGATTTTTGGGCGGAGGTTACGATAAAGCGCTTGCGGTGGCGGACAAAATTGCCGCTATCGATCCTCCGGAGGGCTATTTCGAGAAGGCGAAGCTAGCCCAAAAACGCAAGGAATATCGGAGCGCGGAGGAGCATTTCCGGGCGGCCGTTTCCGCGGCCCCACATGAAGTGGGCCACATGATTGCGCTGGCAAAGTTCCTGGCGAATCAAGGACGCACGGGAGAGAGTGATGCGGTGTTCCAGCAGGCCCAAAAGACGGACCCAGCGGCTGCACGAGTGTGGTTTGCGAGGGCCGACGTTCTGATCAAGCAGAAGCGAAACCTGGAAGAGGCGAAGAACCTCCTTCAAAAATACGTTCACGCGCCAGTGACAGTGGACGATCCTCCGAAAGAAGACGCGCTACGCCTGTTGAAGCAAGTGGGCGGCGCGTAAGTATAGATCTCCGCGTTTTCAAGTTGCGCCCGTTGTACAACGGGAAATGAATCTCACCGAAGCCGTTAACTTCAGCCTGCAGGCGTTGCACGCCAACCGGCTTCGCACATTTCTCACCGCCCTGGGGCTGATCATCGGTAATGCCTCGGTGATTCTTGTCGTCACCATCTCCCTGGCAAGCAAAGATCTGATTCTGGACCAGATCCGGGGGATCGGATCAAACCTGGTGTATGCCAGCTACCAAGCGGGTGGGCAGAACACCGCGCAAGTGCAGGCCGATTTCGTCAAGCTGGCCGATGTACAGGCGATTCGTGACGCGCTGGGCAATCGGATTGTTGCCGCGTCGGCAGTGATGAACACCAATGACCAGATTGTCGTGAATGGCAAGGTGCGCGAGGTGACGGTGGATGGGGTCGACGAGCACTATGCGCGCGTACGAAACCTGGTGATTCTGAGCGGCCGTTCTTTTGATCAGAGCGATATGACTTTGCGCGAGCACGTAGCCATGCTGTCGCAAAAACTTGCGAACCGCATTTTCGGCAGCCAGGATGCGTCGCTGGGGCAAACGATCCGGCTCAGCAAACTGCAGTTCACAATAGTAGGCACGTTTCGAGAGAAGACCAGCACGTTCAACGAAGGCGAGATCACCGACGAAACGATTCTCATTCCGATTACCGTAATGAGGTACTTCATGCAGTACGAGCGGATTGAGCCCGTCTATATAGAAGTGCGCGACGCAGCCGATGTACCCGCCGTGCGGCAGGACGTGACGGATATTCTTCAGAGGCGGCACCGGCAGGGCGCAAGCTATAACGTGCAGGATCTAACCGCCATCCTGGATACGGCCAATCAGATTGCGAACGTGTTGACGGTTGTGCTTGTTATAGTGTCGGCGATTGCTTTGATTATTTCGGGAATCGGCATCATGAACATCATGCTGGTCACGGTGACGGAGCGCACCCGGGAGATCGGTTTGCGGATGGCGGTGGGCGCGTCGCGGCGCGAGGTGATGCTGCAGTTCCTCGTGGAATCGGTTCTGATCAGCCTATCGGGAGGAACGGTTGGAATTGTGATTGGAATTTCCCTGCCGTTGAGCGTGCGACTTTTCACGAACCAGGTGAAGGTTCCTGTGTCTCCTCTATCGATCCTGGTGGCGTTTGCAGTTTCGTTCACGGTGGGCGTGGGTTTTGGATTGCTGCCGGCGCGGCGGGCGTCGCAATTGAATCCCACCGAGGCGTTGCGGTATGAATAGAACACTATTGGTTTGCTATTTCGAGAGTTTCACGATGAGTTGCTCTTCGCCCCATTCTTCATCGCTCGTGGTCTAGCTTCGCTGATTCCATCGGTATAAGTGAGTAAAAGGTGGCCTGGTTCCAGAATGAGCGATTGCTCCTCGTAAGAGATGTTGTGGGGGCAGACCGACAACTGGGCGCGGAGGACTTCAATCAGAGTGCTGGCCGCTCGGAATGTTCGACGGCAGGATGCCGGCTCAAGAGCGCGTGCGCACTGAAGAGAACGCCCGAGTAAAACAGGTCCGCCAGAAGGGTTCGGCCAAAGAACGGGAGGGCGGCTGTGTAGCACTCCAGCAGCCCGTTCCAGGTCGGCGCGTACATGGAACCACTCTGCAGCCACACAAACAGATTCGTGATCAGGAAGAACTGAAAGCTGCCGATTACGGCGACGGAGCCGATTCGAACCGCGTTGTACGAATTACGCAGGAAAACGCGTCCGAGAAGCACGTTGATGAGGAAGCAGCCGTAGATGACAAGAGTTGCCCAGGAATAGGCGGGGTATCCGGCCATGCGGCTCAGAATGGGATCGGTGATCAACATGGCTAGAAGCGGCACGCAGTAGGCCTGCCATCCGCGAAGCCTCGCGCCTCCGAACAGGGCGACGCTGCCGACGGGAGCGAAATTCGGCGGGTGCGGCACCAGCCGGAGTGCCGCCGCTCCAATCGTCAACGCGAGCGCGATCGGGCGGGAAGGCTGCTTATTCTGATCCATGCTGAGCTTCAGTATATCGGAAACGCGAAACAAGCAAGATCACCAAGCCGAAGGAGGATCGCTGGCGGGAAAACTATCTTCGACCGTCATATCGTGCATTTCGTCCACATGAGCTTTCCGGCTGCAGAATCCGAATCGGCCGGTTTTGCACCAGAGCACGTACCCGGCAATCGGCAAAGCTATACCCAGCATGAAATACGCGAATTTCAGGCCTCGATTCTGTGTTTCCGTCATTTGCGCCACCCTGCCTTGATTGACGCCGGCAGATCGCCAAGTGCTACAGACTGAGAAATTGGAACAGCGCCGAGCGCCCCTACTTCGCGGCTGCCGTTCTAGTATTTTCCAGAGTAGAAGCCAAGGATTCGCGGGGGAGTTTCTGGATGAACGGTTTAACGGCCCACATCAAACCAGCAGGAACACTGCGCGAAAGAGAGAGCGTGCGGCATTCCGCGAGCACTCCATTGCCGGTGGATTCGAGACTCCAGTATGCGTAGAACTGCCATAGGAAACCGTTTCCCTGACCTGGAGGAAGTTTTTTTCCCTGGGGGGTTCCCGCGTTTTGGACTTCGGAAATATTTTTCGCATATGCCCGGCACGTCCACTTGCCGGGTCCAGCTTGCTGGTAATAGGCATCCTGTACGACATCGAGCACCACAGGAAACAGAGGATCCTTTCGCTCGAGACGCCAATACCCGGTGAGGTGATTGCCGTCCCGGCGAATGAGATGCGAACTCACGACGCTCGGATAGATGCGGCTATGCGCATCGAAATTCTGCAAGATCGAGAGCACCTTTTCCATACTGACGTTTGGAATGAATACGGCACCCAGCCAATCGTGAATCAATCCGCCGTCGATAGAGACAGGATTTTCGGGGAGCGCGGGGCGGATGAGCAGTTCTCCGCCGAGCACTTTCTGGCGCTCCGCGGGATCGTCGCCGATTGCGAGAAATGGTTTCTGGCCCTGCCATCGCGCGGATAGCTGTTGCTCGATTTTTTTCGCATAGGCTTCAAATTCTTCGACCGTGCGGGGCTGCAGCTTGGTGGGAAACTGGCCGGAAAGAGGACCGGCTGACAAGGCGAGGATGAGAAGCACGAGGGCTGGCGCGGCTGTTTTGATTCGTGTGGGACGCAGAGGCCTACAATTACAGCGACGCAGCTTCAGTTCCTACCGCACCTGCGGGAAGCCCAAATCGACTTTGCTAGTGCTGGGGTCTGGCCAGCGGCTGGTGACGACTTTGGCGCGCGTGTAGAATTGCACGCCTTCCGGGCCGTACATGTGCAGGTCTCCAAAAAGGGAAGCTTTCCAGCCGCCGAAGCTGTAATAGGAGACAGGGACCGGAATCGGAACATTAATCCCCACCATTCCGGCTTCCACGTCGAACTGGAACTGCCGCGCCGCGCCTCCGTCGCGCGTGAAAATGGCGGTTCCATTTCCAAGCGGATGATTGTTGATCATCTGCAGCGCCTCTTCGTAGGTTTGAACGCGCACGACGCTTAGAACGGGGCCGAAAATTTCATCGTCATAGCAGCGCATGCCGGGCTTGACGCGATCGAGCAGAGAAGAGCCGAGGAAGAAACCAGGCCGTTGGCTGACGCTCGCCTGGCGACCGTCTTCAGCAACCACAGCGCCTTCTTTCGCGGCGTTTTCGATATAGGATGCAACGCGATCGCGGTGTTCGCGAGTGATGAGCGGGCCCATGTCGTTGCCTTCTTCGAGACCGGGGCCCACGCGAAGTTTGCGCATGCGATCCCGAATCGCATCAATCAGCGGGTCCGCCACATCGCCGACCGCGACTACGACGGAGATGGCCATGCAGCGTTCGCCGGCCGAGCCGCAAGCGGCAGAAACGGCGGCATCGGCGGCCATTCCGATATCGGCATCGGGCAATACCAGCATGTGATTCTTGGCTCCGCCGAGGGCCTGAACGCGCTTGCCGTTTCGGGTTCCCGCTTCGTAGATGGCCTTCGCAACCGGTGTGGAACCGACAAAGCTGATCGCTTTCACGTCCGGATGTTCGAGCAGGCGATCCACGGCGACGCGATCACCCTGTACAACGTTGAAGACGCCGTCCGGAATTCCGGCCTGCCGAAGCAATTCCGCGAGATAGAGGCTCACCGACGGATCTTTTTCGGAAGGCTTCAGAATGAACGTGTTTCCGCACGCAATGGCATTCGCGAACATCCACATGGGCACCATGGCAGGGAAGTTGAAGGGCGTGATTCCGGCGACTACGCCTAATGGCTGACGAATCTGATAAACGTCAATTCCGCGGCTGGCCTGTTCGGAGAATTCGCCCTTCAAAAGATTGGGAATGCCGCACGCAAACTCGATATTTTCGAGGCCGCGCGCAACTTCGCCCATCGCATCGGCAAGGTCTTGCCGTGTTCGCCGGTGAGGATCTCGGCGATGCGCCGGCGGTTGCCGTCCACCAGCTCCCGAAAGCGAAACATTGTTTCGGCACGGCGTGAGAGCGGTGTTGCGCGCCATTCGTTCCAGGCTTCTTTCGCAGTGGAAACAGCCTGATCCACCTCTTCCGCGCTGGCAAAATCTACTTTCGCCTGTGCCTGACCGGTTGCCGGATTCCAGACGACACCAGAGCGTCCCGATTTGGATTCGACAACTTTACCGCCGATCCAGTGGCTCACAGTTCGCAAAGTGATGGCTTCTTCGATGGTTGCCATGGTTCACCTCTTCAAGATCCACTCTACTGTTTTCGAGGCCAGGCGATCGAGAGCAATCACGGCTTGCTCGATGTGCTCTTCCGTTTGTGTCCTCAATCTTGTTGTGGCTGATGCCCTGCAGCGATTGAACGAACATCATCACGGTGGGAATGCCGGATCGGGCGACTTCGGCCGCATCGTGCAAGGGCCCGGAGGGCAGACGGTGCGACGTGCCGGCGGTTTCGCGAATGGCTTGGTCGCAAAGATCGATGAGCGCCGGGTGAAAGGGCACAGGCTCGATATTCCAGATGCGGGACCATTCGACCGTGCATTTTTCTTCCTGGGCGAAACGTTCGCTGGCCTCGCGTGCTTCGCGATGCATACGGGCGAGAACTGAGGCGTCCAGATCGCGCTGATCGAGCGTTGCTTCGCAGCGCCCAACGACGGCAGTGACGATGCCGGGAAAGGTTTTGAGGCTTCCCATCGTGCAAACCGCATCCGGGTGTTTCCCGGCTATCGCTCGAATTTCCAAGGCCAGTTTAGCGGCCGCGGCAAGCGCATCGCGCCGCGCGTTCATGGGCGTTGAACCGGAGTGCGCCTCCTGGCCGTGGAAGGTGATGGCGTGACGCTCCACTCCTTTCGTGCCAAGCACCGTCCCGAGAGGAAGATTCATGCGCTCGAGCACAGGTCCTTGCTCAATGTGCAATTCGAGATAGGCAGCGGCATTTTCTTGTTCGCGTTGCGCTTCGGGAAAACGGTCGATCTCCACGCCGCAGACGCGCAAGGCATCCTCGAGAGAGATGCCGTCCTTATCTTTGCGGACGCGATCGGCTCGGAATGCTGTGAGTGCCCGCGAACGCCGAGGAACCGAGGAGACTGCGGCCGAATCGCGCGCCTTCTTCGTCGGCCCAATCGACAAGCCGAATTGTGAGAGGCGGACGATCCTTGAATTCGTCAGCGAATCTGCGCAGCACTTCCAGGCCGGCGAGCACATCGAGGCAGCCATCGAGCCAGCCGCCGTTCGGGACGGAATCCAGATGACCGCCCAGAAGCAGAGCCTTTTCGGATGCGCCCCGCAACGTCACCCAACTATTGCCGGCTGCATCGTAGTGATGTTCTACCGGCAAGCCCGCCAGTTTGGAATCGAAACCATTCGCGCGCCTTCAGCCAGGTAGGGGTCCAGGCGACACGCTGAGCGCCGTTTTCATCCGAGGTCAGAGCGCGCAATTCCTTCAGTTCGGCGAGGGTTCTCTTGGGATCGAGACTCATTGCAGTTCGGCCTAGAAGTAGAGCGGTTCGCGCTTGAGCAGCCGTCCGCGACCGCGCTCCCCGACGAACTCGCCATCCCTGACCTGCACCTTCCCCCGAACGGTCACGACCGAAGGCCGGCCTTCGATCTGCATTCCCTCGAAGCCGCAGTAATCGTTATTGATGTGGTGAGTCTTCGCGGAGAGCGTGCCTTTGTAATGGGAATCGTAGATGACGAGGTCGGCATCGCTGCCGACCGCGATGGTCCCTTTTCGCGGAAAAAGGCCGAACAGCTTTGCGGCGCGAGTGCTCGCGGCGTCCACGAAGCGATGGATGCTTAGCTTGCCTGTCCTGAAGCCGTATGTGTACAGCAGGTTGACGCGCTCCTCGATGCCAGGAATGCCGTTCGGAATTTGCGTGAAGGCGTCTTTGCCTAGCAACTTCTGTTCTGTATCGAAAGGACAATGGTCGGTCCCGACGGTATCGATCGCGCCAGTGGCGAGCGCATTCCACAAGGCTCTCTGATTACGCCTGTCGCGCAGAGGCGGCGACATGACGTGCTTCATGCCCTCAACGCCCGATCTTTCGGCATACGACTTATCGAGCACGAAATGGGGAATCACCGATTCCACGAAAAGCCTCACGCCGCGCGCCTTTGCCGCCATGGCCGCCACCAAAGCCGGCTCGCAGGAAAGATGCACCACGTAACCGACGGCTTCGGTGCTTTCGAGGAATGTTGCGAAGCGGCCGGTGCCTTCGGCCTCGACGCACTCCGGCCGGCTCGGTTCATGCCATTCCGGCCCGGTTTTGCCTTGCGCAAGCAGATCCTTCTGCAGACGGTCAACAAGCTCGGCATTCTCGCAATGCGCCGTAACGATGACGCCAAGCTGGCGGGCCAGAGCGAGCGTCTGATACATCTCCGCGTCATCGACGCCGAAAAAGTTCTTGTAGGAAAGAAAAATCTTGAAGGAGGTAATGCCGTCGCTAACGATTTCCCTAAGCTGCGCCTCGGTCTGGTCTTCGAATTTCGTGACCGACATGTGGAAGGTGTAGTCGCAGGCGCTATTGCCTTCCGCTTTGCTTTTCCACAAGTGATAGCCTTCCAGAGCGTCGTCTCTCCGGGAGGGGCAGCACATTTCAATGAACGTAGTGGTGCCTCCGATGAGAGCGGCGATACTTGCTGTTTCATGGGTGTCTTTAGCGAACGTTGACATGAAAGGCAAATAGATATGAACGTGCGGGTCGATGAAACCGGGAAAAACGAATTTGCCTCCGGCATCAATCACCTCGGCGTTTGGCGGCGCATCCAAGCGATCGCCGATACGGGTGATGGTTTCGTTCTCGATGTAAATATCGCCGTGGTAACGCGAATCCGCCGTGACGATGTTGCCGTTTTTGATCAGGAGCGGCATCTAGTGGATGTGAATATCAAGCTCTTCACGATAGCGATTCATCGCCTCCCAGTTTTCGGTGACTTCGGGCTGCGATTTCGAAAGTTCATCCCAAGTTGTCGATGGCCTGCACGGAGGGAGTTCCACCATTTCGATGCAGCGCTCCACCGGGCAAACGTTGTAACAGAGACGGCATCCAACGCAATCTTCCTCGCGAACCCTGGGCTGCGGACGCGTGTCGACAGCTGCAACCCTTCCATTGGAACGAACGTCGTATGCGCCCGGCGGAACGCAACTTCCATCGGCGGCGATCAGGTCGATACATTGATGCGCTGTATCGTTGCAGGCCACATAGCAAAGATTGCACTTGATGCATTTGTCTGTATCGATTCGGGCGACGGCGCGGAACGATAGATCGAGATCCTTGAAATCGGAGATTCGCGACAAGCTCTTGCCGGAGAAGTCCCCGATGGTTTTAAAGCCTTTCGAATCCATCCAATTGGAAAGGCCATCGCAGAGGTCTTCTACGATACGGAAGCCATAGTGCATAACGGCCGTGCAGACTTGCAGGCTGGTTGCGCCGAGCAGCAGAAATTCGGCGGCATCTTTCCAGTTTGAGATGCCGCCCATTCCCGAGATGGGTACACCCGAGCGCGAGACCACTTCGTCCGTTCCAACAGAGGAAAGCATGTTCAAAGCCACTGGCTTTACGGCCGGACCGGCGTAACCGCCGTGACCGCCTTTGCCTCCGATGCTGGGCGTAATTTCGAGGGTATCCAAATCCACTCCGACGATGGAATTGATGGTGTTGATCAAAGAAAGCGCATCCGCTCGCGCATTGATGGCCGCTCGCGCGGGAGCAACAATGTTCGTAATGTTAGGCGTGAGTTTGACGATGATGGGAATGCGTGCGACGCTTTTCACCCATCCGGTGATTTGTTCGCAGTATTCGGGCACTTGGCCAACTGCAGCACCCATGCCGCGCTCGCTCATGCCATGCGGGCAGCCGTAGTTCAACTCGATGCCATCGGCGCCCGTGTCCTCGATACGGTGGACGATATCGTTCCAGGCTTGCGGTGAAGACTCCACCATCGCCGATACGATTACGGCGCGATCGGGCCAGTTCCGCTTCACGTCCGCAATCTCGCGAAGATTCACTTCCAGCGGACGATCGGAAATCAACTCGACGTTGTTGATCGCGAGCATTTTCTGGCTGCCGTAGTGCCATGCGCCGTAACGATTGGAAACATTTAAAACAGGCGCGCCGATGGTCTTCCAGACCGCTCCACCCCAACCGGCTTCGAAGGCTTTGTGTACCTGGGCTCCCGAATTGCTGGGCGGAGCGGAAGCCAGCCAAAATGGATTGGGTGATTTGATGCCGGCGAATTCGGTTGCCAGATTCGCCATACTCACTTGCTCCCGTTTAGAGATTCGGCCGTGATGAGCTTACTATGGATGGCTTGTGCCGCAAGTTTGCCGTCTTCGACGGCCATGACGGTCGAAGCCGCGCCTTTCGATCGGATGGAATCGCCGCCCGCATAAATTCCGGGCAGGCTGGTTTCGAATCGGGCATTCACTCTGATGTAGCCTTTCTCGGTTTCCAGGCCGAGGAGAGCGGCGAGGGCAGGCTTTTCTTGCCCGATAGCTTTCACCACCTGGTCCGCCGGGAGGACGAAGCTCGAATCCGGCACGGGTTGCGGCGAAGGACGGCCGGATGCATCGATTCCACCCAAATTCATGCGGACGCATTCGACGCCGATGACTTTTCCGTTCTCGGCGAGAATGCGCACGGGCTGGGTCAAGAACCGGAACTCGACTCCTTCTTTGCGAATGAATTCATATTCGTGCGGGTAAGCGGTCATCTCGCGATCCGTGCGGCGATAGACGATGGTAACGCGCTCGGCTCCGAGGCGTTTAGCAATGGTGGCGCAGTCAATAGCGGTGTTTCCGGCGCCAATGACGATGACCTGCCGGCCTACCGAGAGGCTGTCGATATTGAGCTTGCTTCGCTCGATGTAATCGAGTCCATCGATGACTTGCTCTTCGCCGGGAATGGACAGAGCGGGAGTTGCTCCCATGCCGACGCTCAAGAACACAGCATCGAATTGGGTTTTGAGATCGCGCAGGGTCAAGTTACAACCGAGTTCCGCCCCGGTTTCCAATTTGACGCCAAGCCTGCGAATCGCCTCGACTTCGGCCAGAGCGATCTCGACGGGTTCTCGAAGCACGATGATGCCGTAGGTGGAAAGGCCGCCGCCGAGAGAACGCTTTTCAAACAAAGTGACGGCATGGCCCGATTTTGCTAATTCTCCAGCGCAAGACAGACCGGCAGGTCCGGCTCCGATGACCGCCACTTTTCGTCCGGTAGGCGCCGCGGGTTTGAAGAGATCGACCCCGCGGCTATAGGCGTGGTCCATGGCATAGCGTTGAAGCCTTCCGATCATGATCGGCTTATGCTCCGCGCCGAGCACGCAGGCTCCTTCGCATAGCTCCTGCACAGGACACACGCGCGCGCAGGTAGCGCCTAACAGGTTCGCTTCCAGAATGGTTCTCGCAGAGCCGAGTGTGTTGCCGGTGGCGATCTTTTTTATGAACCGCGGAATATCAATGTGAGTGGGGCAAGCGTGCGTGCAGGGCGCATCGTAGCAGAACAGGCAGCGATTCGCCTCCACGAGCGCCTCATGTGCGCTCAACGGCGGCAACTGTTCCGCCAACGCATCAGCCGGAGGGGAGGTGGTCTGTGCCGCGAGATGGGAACTCGCCTCAAATGGCATTTCGGGATTCTAACTGAATTATCATTCTTACATCAAGCTGAGGCGGGATGAGCGCGCGCGTAGTACTGCCCGTACGGCTAACGCGATGGACCTAACCGATAAAGAATTCGAGCCGAGTCTCTATAACAAGGATCTCGCGCCCGTTCCGAACTCGCGCCGGACTTGGGGAACGTACAATTACGCTTCGCTTTGGGTGGCAATGAGCGTCTGCATACCCACTTACATGCTGGCGTCGGGTTTGATCGCCGGTGGGATGAGTTGGAAGCAGGCGATTGGCACAATTTTTCTGGGTAATGTCATTGTGCTGATTCCGATGCTGCTGAATGCGCATGCCGGGACCAAGTACGGCATCCCGTTTCCGGTGTTTGTGCGCGCATCGTTTGGAGTGCGCGGCGCGAATATCCCAGCCGTGTTGCGTGCCATTGTGGCTTGCGGATGGTTCGGCATTCAATCGTGGATCGGCGGCCAGGCGATCTACTCGATGCTGCGGATTCTGTTTCCAGCGGCTGCGGCCAATCCTTACGGGCAGTGGATCTGCTTTTTCTTATTCTGGCTTTTGAACATGTTTGTGGTGTGGCGCGGCATCGAGACCATTAAGTTTCTGGAAGGGATTGGAGCGCCGTTCATGCTGGGAGTGGGACTGCTGCTGCTCTGGTGGATCACGCGGAAAGCCGGCGGCCTGGGTCCGGTGCTGAGCGCGCCGAGCAAGTTCACAAGCACGGGCGAATTTTTTCACTTTTTTGTACCGGCCTTGACCGGGATGGTTGGTTTTTGGGCGACGGTTGCCTTGAACATCCCCGATTTCACTCGTTACGCCAAATCGCAACGAGCGCAGATAGTAGGTCAGGCGCTTGGACTGCCGACAGCGATGACGCTCTACTCATTCATTGGCGTGGCGGTCACTTCGGCATCGGTCGTGCTTTTCGGCCAGGCCATTTGGGACCCGGTTGCATTGTTAGGACGCTTTCAGCAGCCGCTGATTGCATCGATCGCGCTGGTGGCGCTGCTCGTCGCGACGCTAAACACAAATGTGGCGGCGAACGTGGTCTCGCCTTCGAACGATTTTTCCAATCTGAATCCACGAAGGATTTCTTTTCGTACGGGCGGGCTCATTACGGGAGTAGCGGGTCTATTCATGATGCCTTGGAAACTTCTGACCGATTTCAACAGTTACATCTTCGGCTGGCTGGTGGGCTATTCGGGTTTACTGGGCCCCGTGGCGGGCGTGATGATCACCGATTACTTTCTGCTGCGGCATACGAAGCTCAGGGTCGAAAGTTTATATCAGCGTGGCGGAGCATACGAGTACCGGAGCGGAGTAAATCCGAGAGCGATGTTCTCGCTGGCTACAGGCGTGATTCTGGCCTTAATCGGTTTGGTTGTTCCTGCGCTTCGGTGGCTCTACAACTACTCCTGGTTCGTTGGTTTTGCTGTCGCGGGCGCAGTTTATTACGCCAGCTATGCGGCATCGAAGCAGACGCCGAACCGTTAATACCGAATCTTTTGAGCGCTCCGAGCCCATTCCATGAACGGCGTCATTCCGGCTTCAGAGAAGAGATACTTGCCGGGAATGGAGCGCATTTCGGGTGCACGATTGAGCTCTTCGTAGATGTGGGCATCGTCGAATCCTGCTTCGGCGGCGGCTTTACGGGTGGACGCGAAATAATATGCCGCCGGCCTGGCCCAGTAAATGGCGCCTAAACACATCGGACAGGGTTCGCAGCTCGAATAAAATTCGCAGCCTTCGAGCTGAAACGAGCCGAGCGCCTGGCATGCCGCGCGAATGGCGACAATTTCAGCGTGCGCAGTCGGATCGTTAGTGGATGTCACGAGATTCACGCCACTCGCAACTAGCCGATCATCCCGGATGACTAGCGCGCCGAAGGGTCCTCCGCGGCCGGATCGCACATTATCGACAGCGAGTGCGATGGCGTGATTCATCCAATGTTCGTTCGTGGTTCCCACGCGGATATAATAATCGGCGCGCACTCGGAGATGTGAAAGAGGTCAACGATGAAGGTGATTCGAATTCTGGGAGCGGCCCTATTGTTCGTGTCGGCGACTGCTGTAGGCGCGCAGGAACGAACGATCGCCCTGAAGGCAGCCACTGTCGCCGATGGGAAAGGCCACATTTTCCGCAACACGACCATCATCGTTGAGGGCGGGAAGATTGCACGGATCGGCGGCGCCGTGCCAGCCGGAGCAACAACGTACGACCTCACGGGGTTGACCATTACACCTGGATGGATCGACACTCACACGCACGTGATGTATCACTTCAATAATGGGCGTTTGGCGGGAAGGGGCGAGCCTCCGGAGCAGGCGATCCTGTATGGTTTGGAAAATTGCGTTCTCACGCTCAATGCCGGGTTCACGACGGTTCAGAGCCCGGGTTCGCCCGAAGATAAATATCTGCGGGATGCGATTGGGAGAGGTATTATTCCGGGTCCGCGGATTCTCACCTCGCTGCAGCCGCTGACGGAGAACAGCGGACCTCCGGAAAAACTTCGGGAACTCGTGCGTGAGAGAAAGCAGCAGGGCGCCGATTTCATCAAGGTGTTTGCTTCGAAAAGCATTCGGGAAGGCGGCGCGCAGACCATGACGGACGAGCAGCTTCAGGCCGCATGCGGAGAGGCTAAGGCGCTGGGCATGCGTACAATCGTGCACGCCCATTCCGCCGAATCGGCCAAAGCGGCGACGCTGGCGGGCTGCACCTCGATTGAACACGGCGCGTATGTCACCGATCAAGTCTTCGATCTGATGGCGCAGCACGGCACTTACTACGATCCGAACATCGGGTTGGTGCTTCAAAATTATCTGGAGAACAAGCCGAAATTTCTTGGAATCGGCAACTATAACGAGGAAGGCTTTGCGTTCATGCAGAAGGGGGTTCAAATCGTTTTAGACACCTTCAAGAAGGCGCTCAAGCACAAGGATCTGAAAATTATTTACGGTACCGATGCAGTGGCCGGAGCGCACGGGCGAAACTATGAAGAGTACATCGTTCGCGTCCGTGATGGCGGGCAGGACCCGATGGCGGCGCTTGTCTCGGCCACGTCGTTATCTGCACAGTCGCTTAATCTGCAGGACCAGATCGGCTCCATTGCACCCGGGATGCAGGCAGACATCGTAGGATTCGATGGCAATCCTCTACAAGACGTCACGGCTGCGCGCCGGGCTGTGTTCGTGATGAAGGACGGCAAAGTATTTGAAAATCTGCCGCGCGGATCGAAGAACAAGACGACAGAATCGACGAACTGATTCATGCGCGCAAGAACAGCTCTTCGTATTTTGCTTACCTCGATTTTCACCGTTCTGATTTCTTCGGCGGCGGAAATGCCTCGGCTGGTGAAGAAAAACGGCCGTTTCGAATTCGATGTAGATGGACGGCCCTACCTGATTCTGGGCGCGCAGATTCACAATTCCAGTGCGTGGCCGAGCGTGTTGCCGAAGGTGTGGCCCGCGCTAGAGGCGATGCATGCCAATACCGCGGAAGCGCCCGTCTATTGGGAACAGATGGAACCAGAACCCGGGAACTTCGATTTCGAAAATGTCGACACGCTTGTAAAGCAAGCGCGCGAACACAACCTGCATCTTGTTCTGCTCTGGTTCGGTACATGGAAGAACGGGAACATGCACTATGTCCCCGCTTGGATCAAGACAGATACGGCACGTTTTCCGCGCATGGTGAATGCGAATGGCGAGCCATTGGATGTGCTCTCAGCAAATGCGCCGGCAAACCTGAATGCGGATAAGAATGCGTTCACACATTTGATGCGGCATCTGAAGGAACTCGACGGAGACATCCACACGGTGTTGATGATACAGGTGGAGAACGAATCCGGGGCTATCGGAACGGTGAGAGATTTCTCGCCGGCGGCGGAGCAGCAGTTTCAGGGCAAGGTTCCGGCGGACATAAAGATTGCCGGAAAATCGGCGTCCGGAACGTGGCGGCAGGTTTTCGGCGGAGAGGCCGACGAATACTTTCAGGCTTACTACCAGGCCCGTTATGTCAACGCGGTCGCTGAAGCCGGCAAGGCCGAATTCCCCCTGCCGATGTACGTCAACGTGTGGCTCGCTTACCCCGTCGCAGAACTGCCGGAGCGCAGATATTCTATTCCAGGGCAGAGTTATCCAAGTGGAGGGCCGGTCCAGAAAATGGTTGCGTTCTGGAAGATGAACGCACCCGCTCTCGACATGATTGGGCCGGATATTTATAGCAACAGTGCGGAATTCGTTTTAGACACGATGCGCACCTATCATCGGCCCGACAATCCGTTGTGGATTCCGGAGATAGGATCCGGCAATGGGTTCGCTAAGTACTTCTTCTCAGCGGTCGGAAATGGCGCGATTGGGTTTTCGCCCTTCGGAATCGACCGCCCGGAGGGCACAGCCTCCCGAAACGAGGGATCGTCGATGCACGCGCAAAATTATCAGCTTTTCGCGCCCGCCGTACGCGAGGTGGCTCAGCTGATTGCCGCCGGAAGGGTGAAGACCGCAGTGGAAGAGACAGGCCAAGCGCGTCAGGACATTGATTTCGGAACATGGCAGGCGCAAGTGTCTTTCGGTTTCCCGCAACGCGATGGCATGCCGCCGCCAGGAACCGCGGATGCGCACGGGCGCGCTATGGTGGCGCAACTGGCTCCGGATGAGTTCCTGGTGACCGGTTTCGACGCGAGCGTTGCGTTTCATATACCCGGCCGATTGCCCGGAGTTCGCATGCAGATTCTAAGAGCCGAGGAGGGCCGATTCGAGGATGACGAAGGCGGCCATGAGGTTTGGAAAGCACTGCGGCTTTGGAATGGGGACGAAACCGATCGCGGTCTGAACTTCAGGCAACAACCAACCTGGGTTCGTATCCAGGTGGGCAAATTTTGATGCCGCCGTTCTGGTGGGGTAGCAGGGGCTATACCACTTCCGCCAGCGGCTTTCCTTGTGCCAGCCCTGCCGAAAACCCAAGCCGCGAACCCAAGGTCGGCACGAGGTCTGTCGATTCCACCGCCCGGTCCACAACCACGTTCTGTCGAATGCCTGGGCCCGTCACCATTATCCAAGTGGTCCTAGAGAGCGGGTCGCCGGTGCGATGGTGCTGAAATCCATTGCCGCCCGCATCGGTATCCGAATCTCTGCCGAAATCCGGCAGGATGAACATCGTCGTCTTGCCGGCATACTCCGGCTCGCTTTCGATGGCTCGCCAAATCTCTCCACACAGTCGGTCTGTCCGCTGAATCCCTTCGATGTAAAGCGAATAGGTTCCTGAGTGAGCAATATCGATATCGTGCAGCGTGATCCAAAGCAGGCTTGGCGCAAGCTGCCGCATTAGTTGGCGCGCAATATACACTGACAACTCGTCCGGACTCGCCAGGCTGCGCGCGTGTGCCGTGAAATCGTCTACCGACAACTTCAAAATTTCGGCCATCTGGCGCAGCTCGATCTCTCTCCCGGCCAGTTCGGGAGTATACAGCGGGGTCTCGTAATTGTCCCTCAGCAGATGCTCGTACTGCGGCTCACCGGACGACGCGAGCGCAGCCGCCAGGAGGCGCTTTGGCAAAATCACTCCCGCCCCAAGACCCTGCCCATACGAACGATGGCCGCTCTCGCCGATCCGGTTAAAGCCATTACTTGGCGCAACCACCCAGGCGTCCGCTGCCGGCCGTTTCAGATCCTTTCGGAAGTATTCGAAAACTGTCGGATGCTCGGGAGCGACCGCGGCGAAATTATTAAATGTCTCGTAAACTCCTGTTGCCAAGCTCGCCGTGGCTACATAGTGCCCCAGAATTCCGCGATTTACTACTTGAGTAAAGAATGTAGATCGCGGAATAAGTTCATTCAGAAGATGAGGAATATTCTCCTGTCCTTCCGGCATGAACGTTTCCTCGTCTCGCGCACCCCCGCCGAATGTAATCACGACGGCCTTTTGACCGCGTGGAACAGCCATTGCGCGAAACGAAGCAAACGAGAACAGGGCGGCCCCTGTGGTCGCGCCAGTGACCGACCTTAGAAACTCGACGGCGGCTACAGGAAATACTCTGCGCAATCTCCCTCGGACTATGCGTCCGCACATCGAATAGCGAATTACGAAAATACTCCACCTCTGTCGCCTCTGATCTTCTGTTCTATCATGATTCGAGCGAACAAAGTGTCGTTAGCACCGGCTACAAGCCGAACACAAATATCGCTCGTCCCGCCGCTATGGCCACGATATTGCATGCCATCCACCATAAAACTGATGGGGTTTGACTCAATACCGCTGCCGGTCTGAAAATCCCACAGCGGCTTGCCGGTGTGAGCGTCAAGCGCGTAGAAATTGCCTTCGTTAGATCCGCCGAACACCACTCCTCCGGCCGTTGACAGAACTCCCGCCCATGGCGGAGACTTCAGCCGAAACTCCCATACCATTTTGCCCGAATTCGGACTTAATGCTCGAACCGCACCCCAGGCTTCGTCGCCGTCCAATGCGCGTTCGCCTCCGCCGGCAAAGAAAGTCCCCGGTTTATATTCGGCTTCGCCCTTGTAATAATAAGAACCCATCTCGCGTACGGCAACATAGAAAAGATTTGCCTCTGGGCTGTAAGATGGACTGAACCAGTTAGTGGCTCCTTGCAGACTCGGGTAAACGAGCGTGCCTTGAACGCTCGGCGCAGTGTTCGGCAAAACCGTCGGACGGCCATTATCATCCAGGCCGCTGGCCCAGGTTTGCTTAGCGTAAGGCGTGCCGACCAGAAACTCTCCTGTACCGCGATCGAGGAGATAATAGAACCCATTTCGGTTGGCCATCGCAACTACTTTCCGCTGTTGTCCTCGCACGTTGACATTGATCAAAACGGGAATCTCAGTCGCATCCCAATCATGGGTATCATGCGGCGTGAACTGAAAGTGCCAGCGCAGCTTACCAGTATCTGCCTCGAGCGCGACCAACGAACAGGTGTAGAGGTTATCTCCGGGCCGGCTATCGCCGTTCCAGTCCGGTCCGGGATTGCCAATGCCCCAATAGATCAGTTTGAGATCCGGATCATAGGCGCCGGAAACCCAACTGGAACCGCCGCCGGTTTTCCATCCATCGCTATTCCAGGTCTCGTGTGCCGGATCGTCTGGGACCGGGAATGGTCCAGAATCGCCACGCGCGCTTGCCGGTTTTTGCGTCGTATGCATCAACGAAGCCCCGGATGCCTGCCTCGCCGCCGGATATCCCGGTAATAATCTTGCCGTCAATCGCAATCGGGGCGCCGGTAATGCAATAGCCAACTTTATAATCCGCCACTTCGGCATCCCACCGTATCGCGCCGTTCTTCGCATCGAGCGCCACCAGATGCGCATCTAGCGTACCGACGACAACCAAGTCATCGATTACAGCTACTCCGCGGTTTGTCCGGCCAAACCCGATGGTTTGCAAGATCCTTCGGAATGGGCCGCGTCCAACTCCATAATGAGCGCCCGGTGTGGACATCCAGCGCCGTCACGTTGTTCGCCTCGGTCACATACATCACGCCGTCCACAACTATCGGAGAGACCTCGGTGCGATTGTTGTTGGTCTGGTACACCCAAACGGCATGAAGCCGCGATACGTTCGCCGGTGTGATCTGAGAAAGTCCCGAGTACCGGTGCCCCTGATAATTGCCAGAGTAAGTCAGCCAGGAGCCTGGTTCATTCTCGGCTTTCACAATGCGCTCATAAGGTACCTGCGCTGCCAGCATCACAGGCACTAAGTAAGTGAGCAGCTATCCATCTCATGGGTGCCCTCGCAAGTTCGCTAAATAGGCGATTAGATCGTCAATTTCCGGCGCAGAGAGCTTGTCTCGGTAACCAGGCATGGGAGTTGCTTCCGGTTCGTATTCGAGGCTTCTCAGTTCCTGTTTCCGAAAGGAGTGAAAACGGTTTGCGAAATCGCGAATCTGCACCGTAAACGAATCTTCATTGACTCGCACGCCTTCCAGTTCGACGCCATTCTGCTGTACCGCACGAACGACGACAAAGCCGTCGGGGAGGGCCTTGCCCGGTTCGAGCAGGCATTGCCGCAAACGGGCAGCGTTGCGGCGTGCTCCGACTTCGGTAAGTTCAGGCCCGAGATCCCCGCCGACGCCGTCCACAATATGACACCCGCTGCAACCGTGTGTGGCAAAAAGTGCCTTGCCTTTTATTGGATCGCCAAGCAAGTTTTCTGTCGCAACCCGTCCCAGAGAACGCACATGCGCCACTACCAGCCAAACCTCACGCTCAGTCATTTGCCACGCGCCCGGCATGCCCGTATTCTCAATGCCCTCTCGAATTACGCTGAATAGAGCCGCATCGTCGGCGGCATGCTTCAAAGTGGGCTGCGCAAGATTTGCTCCTTTGCCGCCCGTTCCCTGAATGCCGTGACAGGGCGCGCACTGTGCTTCAAACAGTTGTTTTCCGCGCGCCAAATCTTGAGCGGTAAGCTTCGCGGGCCGGGTCGTAAGCTGCAGCGTCTGTGCAAGTAGCGACGACGCGCAAAAGAGCCACACTGCGCCCATCCACCTATGCATATCGTTTGTGGCCTCAAGTTTATCTCAAAATCAGCGCGCCGGCAGGTACTTCCCGAAAACGTTCCAAGCCTGCGTAACGTAGTCCGGACGCGGTCCAACCCTCTTTTATTGCAGGCCCCGATTCAGGAGCAGCCTTGTCAGGTCAGCGGCCTGTCTCTTTTCGATGTCGGAAACATGTCTCAGGTGCTCTCCCGGGAGCGATTCAATATGTTGCGCGGAGCGGACTGGATAAGATGTCTCCATGCTGCTCACACGCCGGCAGGCCGTCGGATCGTTGGCTTCCGGTGTAATCCTTTCACGGTCTCTCGGTCAGGGCACGAATCCGCCCACAAGCGTTGCGGGGATTCCGGTCAATTACGATGAAGCGCTTGTCGGGAGTTATACCTTACCCGACCCGTTGCGGCTCTCGAACGGCAAGGTTGTGCATAATGCGAAAACCTGGTACGAGAAGCGCCGACCCGAGATCGTGCGGCTTTTCGAAGAGAACCAGTTCGGCCGCAGCCCCGGGCGCCCCGCCGGAATGAGCTTCGATGTTTTCGACAAAGCCACGCCGGCACTCGATGGCAGGGCGATCCGGCGGCAAGTAACTGTCTATTTCTCCGATAACAAGTCCGGCCCAAAGATGGATCTGCTGGTTTACTTGCCGGCTCAGGTCAGCAAGCCTGTTCCCTTTCTGCTTACCCCGAGCTTCTCCGCTAATTCCAGCGTCGTGGACGATCCCGGTATTAAGCCTGGTGAAATCTGGAGCCGTGACAAGAAAAAGGTTTCTGCACCGACAAGCGCAAATTTCGGCAGATTGAAGGTTGAGCCGGTGTTGGCTCAAGGGATCGGCGTTGCCACATTCTATTACGGCGACGTGGATCCGGATTTTCAGGGCGGTCTTCAGTACGGAGTTCGAGCATTGTACCTGAAGCCCGGACAAACAGAGCCCGCTCCGGATGAATGGGGCTCAATTGCGGCTTGGGCTTGGGGTCTCAGCCGCGCTTTGGATTACCTTGAAACCGATGAACGCGTGGACGCGAAACGTGTCGCGCTGTTTGGAGTTTCGCGCCTTGGCAAGACCGTGTTGTGGGCTGGCGCTCACGACACGCGTTTCGCTTTGGTCATCGCGAGTTGTTCCGGAGAAGGCGGCGCGGCGTTAAGCCGCCGCAATTACGGCGAGACCATCAAACATCTGACCGCGCCTTCGCGATTTCCATACCAATTCTGCACCAATTACCAGAAGTACGCCAATCACGTGGATCAACTCCCTGTGGACGCGCACATGCTGCTTGCGCTCATCGCGCCGCGTCCGCTGTTGCTGCAAACGGGCGACCAGGACAAGTGGTCCGATCCGAAAGGCGAATTCCTGGCCGCGGTTGCAGCGGGACCGGTTTATCGCCTTCTTGGTAAACAGGCGCTCGATACGGATCAGATGCCCGCCGCTGGACAGCCGATCCTGCACACGCTCGGCTATTACATGCACTCCGGAGGACACGGAACCGTTCCTTCGGATTGGGATCAGTTTCTGAAATTCATCGGGATTAATCTACAGAAGGCGACGTAGTTGTTTATGCGGCGAGCGTAGGGCGCGCCAGGTTCGGCACGAGTCGGCCGCGATTGAAGCGCGCGAACAGTTTCCAGAAAGCCCTCCCCTCAAGCCACACCGGAAGCAGTACAAGAGGGCTCACAAGCCTAAGCGCAACACGCCCCTGCACGCCCGTTAAGGGCCGTTTCCCCTCTTTCCCGCCATTTTTGCAAGTGGATCCTTCGAAAACTTCTAATTTTTAAGCTTTGTGGATGCAATGGATTAGCCTTTCGGCGCATTTGCAGGGCCGGCCCCTTTTAGGTTTGATCCGCACGGCAGAATCGGGCACGGCGGGCAGGCCAGGCCGTGGAGCCAGCAGCACCTCAATACCAAGCCGTTGCAATCTGCGGATCAGCCGGTTGCGGGTGCGGACGGGGTGTAGCCGGTCGAAGAAATCGCCACCGAATTCCCGATACTCGCCGCCGTCGCGTAGCAGGCAAAAGGCGATGACGAGGATACGGTGTGCCAGCGAGACAATCGCTTTGCGTACACCTTGCTGGGCTGCGTGGCGGTAAAAGAATGCGGCCAAGTAGCAATCCTTCTTGCGCGACGCGCCCCAGGCCGATTGCACCAGCGCCCGCCGCAGCCAGCGGTTGCCCTTGCGGGTGCGGTTGCTCAGCCGTTTGCCGCCGCTCTCGTGATGGCCGGGGCAAAGCCCGGCCCAACTGGCGGCGTGTTTAGGGCTGATGAAGACACTCATGTCGGTGCCCAACTCGGCAATTAGCGTCCAAGCGGTGAGGATGTCCACGCCTGGAATGCTGCACAGCCGCTCCACCAAGCGCAGATCGGGGCGCTGGACGATCTCGGCTTCCAGCCGCTGAATCTTGGCTTCGAGGCTTTCCAGATCATCCATTAGTTCGCGCAACAGAAAGCGATGATGCGGCGTGATGCGGCCATTGAGCACCAGACGCAATTCCGGCATCTTGCCGCGTAAAGTGCCACGAACCTCATAGGCCAAGTGACCTGCATCTTCGTGGCCGGCCAGAATCGCACGAATGATGCGTCGCCCGCTTACGCCGAGAATGTCGCTGGCCACGCTATCCAGCTTGATGCAGGCATCCTCCAGAAGCTTGTGAATGCGATTATGAATCCGGTTCCGTTCCTCTACCAACTTCACGCGGTAGCGCGTCAGATCGCGTAAGTTGCGCGTCTGCCGCGGCGGCACAAAACTGCGCCGAATGAGGCCGTGGGCCAACAACTCGGCAATCCCCTGGCTATCGCGCGCGTCGGTCTTACGCCCCGGCACGGTCTTAATCTGATACGGGTTGGCGAGAGTCAGATCGAAGTTGCCTTCCAGCGCCTGCCAGACCGGCTTCCAGTAGACGCCTGTGGACTCCATGGCCACGTGAGTGACCTTCTGCGCAAATAACCAAAGGCGCAGATTGCTGAGCGACTTCTTGTAAGTAGCGAAGCTGCGCTGGCGAACCTGCGGTTCGGCGTTGTCGGAATAGATCAACACGCAGGCTGTGACGGAGTCCTTGTGGACATCGATGCCGCAACAGCGCGAATATAGTATCTGCATACACGCTCCTTTCGCCGCCGGGCAGTGGACGCGTTAAAGAAACTAGAGAGTCCTTCTCGTGCTCTGCCGCCCGGAGGCGGAAGGCAACACTGCGTTGTGCCACAACAAGCGTCCGGCCAAGTTCACAAACGGGCTCGAAGCACCAGATCGAAGCCGGCTTAGAAACCCGACGGCTCCTACCATCTTGGCGCGCTGCGCGCGCCGTTTTCATCCCTCGTTGCGGCGGAAGCGAAGCCCGCCGTGGGGCGATCACAGGTTTTGCGAAAACATTTTTGTCTTTTGGCCAGAGTGCGTTAGCGCGATTTCGTCCTCTATTCGCGAAATGGACGCCTTACAGTCTCAAGTGAAATCAATCTCGAGAGCCAAAAAGAACATGCAAGAACGTATCCGACGCAAAATTCAGGATGCCCGTAGTCGGGCAAAGGTCAAAAAGCCGTACCTCATCGAGCCGACTGGCAGAGGCCGGACGAAATGCCATGCGGACAATCCCGATTTATATTGTCCAAGGTGCCGTCGCCGTCTTCTCATGCGAAGGCTTCGGGAATCCGCAAGCTCAGGGTCCTTGGCGCGCCCGGAGAAGCTCAAACTCCAGACCTAACGATTCGAACATCAATCTTACTCACCTTCGTCGGACGGGGCGAGCAAATCACACGCAATCCAACCTTCGCTCCCACATCGAATGACAAGCCTTGATCCATTTCTCAAGGACCGGTAAATCCCGCCGCATCGATGCGGCAAGTGGTTACCCTTCCGAGTTTTTGGGTGTGCACCAACCCGCTTTTCTCCAGCACCTGTGAATGTTGAACCAACGCTGTCACTTCGGGATTGCCCGAGATCCCGGCGATTGTCAAGTGGGTATTTCAGCAGGAGTTTCCTCAGAATTTCGGGCCCTCCCAGCCCAGCAGCAATTCCAACTGTAGACTCGGGGGCGATTGTTCGGGTGGGCCGGGGCTGGTTTGCGAGAGAAGTTTCTTGATTCCATCGGCCAGCGCATAGAACCGGAAGGGCGGAATACCGAAGAAGCGCTGCGAGATGATCAGCAGCTTTTCGCACAGGATGCGAAGCTTCATTTTCTGTCCCAGGAAGGTCGCGGCAAAGTAAGCGGCAGCTGTCACCAACACGACTAAGTTCTTCAATCGCTGATACTTCATTACGCGGATGTCTTCCAGGTTATAGCTCTGTTTGAGAAAGCGAAAAGTCTCCTCAATTTTCCAGCGCATCAGATAGATTTGCGCGATCCACCAGAGCGATTGTGAGTCCCGCGCTCCCTGCAGCGCATTGGTCAGCAGTAACAGCGGTTCCTCTCCGAATCCAGCGACCACCACCAAGTGCAACCGTTCGTCACGTCCTACCAGACGAAATGGCTGGACGCCATAGCGCAGATCGTAGGTCTTCTCCTGCCCGTCCTGAATCTTGACATCCGCGCTTGATAGCGCAGCCGGCACTTGGTAGCCAGCTCCGCCACACTGCGCTTGATATTCTTCCGATCCACCACGAAGCGCTTTCCCGTGGAGCGGATGACAAAGCGCTCACCCCGGTCCAGCAAGGGTTCCAGCAGTTTCTTGCGATCGCCACCCCGATCCACGGCCCAGATCCCGCGGCCTTGTGTGTGCGACCGGACCAGATCGATGCCGGCCAGCACTTCCGCGTTCTCACTGACGAATTCTCCCGCTTCGGCCGAGTACAGCTTCTGATAAAGAGGAACGATCTCGTGGCCGTTCATTTCCGCGCCCGTGATGTCGCACAACCAGTAGCCGGGATGCATTTCGCCCGTGCTGCCGTCGTGTACCGTTGCCAAATACTCCATCTTTTTGGCGTATTCTTTGCGGATGTCACTCAGATCCAGACACAGCACCGTGTCGGCTGTGATGCGCTGGCTCGCCATCTTCGCCAACTGCCGAGTAAGTTCTGCTTCTAGTTCCACTGCCCGTAAGTTGCGCGAGAGGCGGTCTTCGGTCTTGATAAGAGGAATCTCTTCCTTTAGGCTGCGCGCGATGTTACTCAACTTCACATCCTGACTGGCTTGAATACCGAACAGCATCTGGCCTACAAATTTCTCCAGCGGCCGGTTGAGCCCCTCGCACAGCTCCGAGCAGAACTTCGTCAGTTGCGCCTTCAAGCGGGAACGGAGTTTGCTATCTTGCATCCGGGGACGGCTCCTGTGGTGGTCTGAGTTCTTGGAAAAACCCTTCTACCACGGATTTCGCCCCCGCCCACTTCACAACCAACGTAAACGCTTGAAACTTCGTCGCTTGCTCTTATCGGCAGTCAGAATCTGAGGAAACTCCTGGGTATTTCAGTATTACGGTTGAGCCTGGTTATTGGTTTTTAAAGATCGAAAACTCTGCTTTCCGAGTTCCCAGTGAAGCCGCACCGATGAAATCCATACTGGGCCGCGATTCTGGTTATAAGCGGGATTAGCGACGTGCTGCAGATCGAAACTGGCAAAGAATCCAGGGAAAAGCCGGGCACTGTAGTAACTCTCTGATACATATTCCGGCCCGTATTGCAGACGGCCATCTCCAATAAGAAAATCGTGTCCACCCAGTGCCAGATATTCTTCATGCACGGCTGACAATCCGCTGACTGTAAGTTCCGTCGCTACCGTGTCGAACGGGCGATGCCAACGCTGTCCCGTGATTGAGACGCCTCCGGTCGCCAGGCGGTCGATCGCCGTGAACGCAAAACTTTCGGTCTTCCCATCGTTCCATCCCAACCGGGCAAAAACGCCGATGTCTTTAGTGAGTTCCTGCTCGGCATTGATTCCAAAACCATATTTAAGCGTGCCAACGCGACGCGTTGCCGTTACATCAGGCACCCCGCCAGTTTCTTTCGCCAACTGAATTGCTTCGCCATAAGTACCCGCGTCGGCGTGATTCCAATATTCGAGAAGCCGCACAGCGCCCGCGTGTTTTCGAAGGTCATAGCGATACTCGCCTTCGACCACATCGCCACGGTCGCGAAGAATTCGCCGGTCGAACTGCGGGCCATTCGCTACTTTCGGCTCGAAGGCACTGGCATAGCGTAGTGACCAGTTTTTGGTGTGAAATTCGTGAACCCATCCCCAGGTATAGCCGCGCACATCCGCTGAATAGTCCCAAGCGCCGTTGTACATAATCGCCCAACCAATGAATTGCGTGCGCGGATCGTGCGAATAACGGTTGTTGTCGAAGAAATCAGTTAACGTGAAGCGCCCCACCGTGACCGTATAGCGCTTCATCGGACGCTCACCCGCGAGCTGATTTTCCTCGCTTTCGAAAGATTCCTTTTCACTTCCAAATCCGAAGTCGTGCGAGATGTAAAGCCGGGCCAGATAGGGTTTCGGCGTTGCGGAAGCGACGCGCGGCAGTTCGCCATTCGAAGAATTGGCCAACCCATTCACACCGCTGAACCCTCTGCCGCCGGCGATTTCAGGATCGAAGTAGAGCTGCGTGTTGTGACCGAGCCGAAGCCCGAAAAACAGCGTCGTCGTGAGAGACACATCGCGTTCCGGATAGCTCTGCAAGCTGAATGGGCCTTCGTAAGGAGATGGGAACATACCGTGGTATTGGCCGATCGAAGTCGCCTGCCAGAACAGATTCCAGCGCTCTGGCTCGACTTGGACTTCAGGAGCTTTGTTCTCTTCCTGGCGAGGAACCTCTCCGCCTTTTGCCGGTGGATTCTGAGGCGCTTGCTGATCCGGATTGCTCTGTGCCTGGCTATTTAGAGCGAGATTGAAAAAAAGAACGAGGAACCAGAATGCTGCAAATGCCAAGTCGCCCAATGCGGTTATGACCGTTGAGTATCATCGGCGTTCGACATGCTGCTTCGGGATTATAAAGAATCGATCGGTTCATCGCGCTGTTCCATCACAACGGAATACAGTACGTCCGCTAGCGCGCTGAGCCTCGATTCTTCGAGGCGCGATACCGCTCAGGCCAGGACAGAATTTCAAACGAGTAGCAGCCGCCGTTCAGGCGTGTACGGAGAACCAAACAAAATAGAAGGAGGCTCTACCGGCTCGCCGCCTGGCACATCTTCCTGCCGCTGCAACCTGTTACTGCCGTCGGTCAATGAATGGCCTCCTCTCTCCTCAAATGTTGTTTGCGGTTAGAGCGGTGTCGCTCGTCCCCACCAAAGAATATACCGCCGGGGGTATGCTTGTAAAGTCTCTTTTCGAAATTATTGGCTTTGTAACATATGGCGCATACCAGCGAAGAGAAGAAAAGACTACTGAATCGAGCACGTCGCATCCGCGGTCAAATAGACGTTGTTGTTCGATCGCTTGATGAAGAAGCCGACTGTTCGGATACTCTGCACGCCATCGCTGTGTGCCGAGGGGGACTCGATTCGCTGATGGCGGAAGTCATTAATGGCCACATTCGCTATCACGTCCTCGATCCGAATCGCGAGCCAACTGATGAGCAGACGCGAGCGGCTGAGGATTTGATTGACGCGTTAAAGATGTATTTGAAGTAGCCGCCGGTTCAAAAAGTAAATCGCGGGCCCGTTTGCACCTGGCGCATCTAGTTAGCCGTTCGGATCTGGCCGAGCAAGGGGAATTTAGCGTGCTGGCGGCATTAGAGGTAACCAGGTATAAACGCGTTGGTCATTTCAGCACGCGCTTGCAGGGCCATCCGCTCGTGGATCGTAAGCTTCGAAACAGCCCCGGCACTCTCATAGATGACCGATGGGGCCGGCAACGAGTCCATATACTCCCCCCTTTTAATCCGAAATACACGCGTCCGTTCGCGACAGAGTCGGAAATGGGCGCGGCTAGTTTGCCAGAGGTAAGATGATTCACGTGCCACAGCGGCGTTGGAGCGTTCTGGTCGACGTCCAAAGCATAAACTCTGTCGTGCTCGGTTGCTATGAAAAGGACATTGTGAACACCTGCACCCGTCATTACGATGGCGGGAACGAGTCAATAGGGAACCTTGGCAAGGCGCATGAACTGATCTGCCGAACCTCTGATTAATGGGCGTATGGTGATGGACGAAAAGACCACATGACGAGCGTACGATTACCATTGCCTATACCTATAAGGCACGTTTAGCAATGTTGCTGATCGTTCCGGTCCTCAGCATCGCTCAGTGTGCTTTCCCGAGGTCGATCTTTTTCGTACACATTTGAACCGGCGCGCTCGCCCTGGCAACGGAGCGTGGGAACCGCGGCGGATGACGAGGTTGAAGTCGGACAGGAGCGGGTATAAATTGAGTCACATGACACGCTGGATAACGCTGTGCGTTCTGCCCACGATCGCGTATTCGGCCAACCGTTATACCGCCGAGAAAATCGCAGATCACGGAGTCGACGTGATTCGTTTGAACGATGCGGCGCATAATGTCAGGGTTTCTATTGCACCTTCGCTTGGAAATCGGGCTTTCGAATTGAACGTGCATGGTAAAAACCTTCTCTACTTCCCATCGCCGGATGTCGCGAGTTTCCGGGACAGGGGCGCCAGACAGCTTAACGGGATTCCGTTTCTCGCGCCCTGGGCGAACCGAATGGCCGGAGGAGGGTTTTGGGCCAACGACAAGAACTATCGATTCAATCCCGATCTGGGAACGGTGCATCCCGACTCAAAAGGCATCGCCATCCATGGCATGCTGACCTCGTCACGTCTCTGGGAAGTAATCGACCTGGGAGCCGATGCGCATTCCGCGCACGTAACCAGCCGGCTGCAATTCTGGAAATATCCCGACCTGATGGCGAACTGGCCTTTCGCCCATGAGTACAAGATGACCTACACGCTGTCGAATGGCATCCTGGAGGTGAACACGCAAGTTATGAATCTAAGCGCGAAGCCGATGCCGGTGGTCCTTGGATTTCACCCGTATTTCAATCTTCCCGATGTGCCACGTTCCGAAGAGAGCGTGCATATCCCAGCTCACAAGCATGTAGAGACCGATGCGGACCTGGTGGCGACGGGCGAACTGACGCCAGCTAACCTGCCGGACTGGATCTCGCTCAAAGAGCGCACGTTTGACGACGGATATACGGATCTGGCGCGAGAGAGCGACGGCCGCGCCATTTTTTCCGTCAAGGCAGGATCCAAGGAAATCGAGGTGCTCTACGGACCTCACTACCAAGTCGCTGTGATCTACGCGCCGCCCAAGCAACCGTTCATTTGCTTTGAGCCCATGACGGCCGTTACCAATGGAGTGAACCTTGCTCACGATGGCAAATATAAGGAGTTGCAAACTGTGGCTCCGGGCAGTACTTGGCAGGAGAGCTTTTGGGTGCGCTCGAAAGGTATTTAAATTCGCCGGCCTCGGGTGAGCGGCATTTCACGTTTTTCCAACTGTTAGCGGGGCAGGAATGGTTCCGATACCCCGGGCAGCATCACCTGCGCTTGGGCCAGGCTTAAGAGCGCCGACCGGCTTACGGGTGTTTAAAACCTGCAAAACGATATCTGCACCGCGTTCTACGCCGCCAGCGTCTTGGACAGCCGGCGCAAGGGATTGAGCTGCTTCGCGAAACTCAGGGCCGTCGAGCACTCGTTGAACTGCCGCGCGCAGAGCGGTTGGGTTCAGCTTCGCCAAAGGGACAACCTTACCGGCGCCCGTCCACCGAACACGCGCCGCGACTGCGGGCTGATCGTTTGTGACCGGAACGCAGACCATCGGTACTCCAAAACGGAGACATTCCATAACGGTGTTCAAACCTGCATGCGTGATGCAGAGCGAGGCGCGGCTGAGCAGACTTAGCTGTGGCGCATAGGGAACGGCGATAACTGAGGAAGGGAGGTCGAGAGCTTCGACGTCGCGGCCACCGGTTGAGATAACAAGTTGCACGTTGAGCGGCTCACAGGCCTTCGCGATGGCTTGGAAATATTCAGGGCGGTTATTCTGTAAAGTCCCGAGCGATGCGTAAATCAGGGGCTTGCCATTCAGCCTATCGAATGGAAACATAACGGGTGGACGTTGATTGTCGAGGAGCGCTCCGAGATACTGCAGGCATTCCGGTTTGTGAGTGCGAGGGAAATCGAATTCGGCAATGAGTTGGCTCAGCTGCGCGTAGGGAGAGAGCGTGTCCTGCGGCCGCTTGATTGGAGAGAGTTTCCACTGAGAGCGATAGCCGTTGATCACTTTTTGGGTCGGCGCCACCAAGTGCTCAAATACCGTGTAGGCGAGGGCATTACGGAGAGCCGGAAGCCGACCGCGCACGATATGTCCAAGGAACGAAGGGTGGCGGAACAGCATTTTCCCGATAGAGCGGAATCAAACCAAGATTGACGAACGGCAGATTTAAATGCTGTGCGACAGAGCCGCCGGCGGGCTCGTTGTCATCGACAATCAGCAAATCGATGCCGGCGGCGCGAACAGCTCCGGGTCCGTATTCGCAAACGACGGAAGCGAGCCGGCGTCCGCAATCCAAAGTGAAGCGTAAGGCGGAAAGACCGTTACGGCGGCCCAAGCTCGAGGACGGCCTCCGCAAGTTCGGCGCTTCGAGAAGACTGGCCGCCCAGTGGGCAGAACTCTAACTGTTCGCGTTCGATACGTTCCCGCATACCGGGATTTGAAATATGGTTACACGATGACCGCGACGCGCCAAGGCGCGGCCCAGCGTCGCCATCGGATTAAGATGGCCCGAAACGGGCGGGCAAAACGCACCAATGTGCGCCATAGATGAAACACGAGAGTGCCATTCTATAAGAATTTTGCGGGCACGTGAACTTTTTTTGACCTTTTTTGGTATCTTAGCGTGTTTTTAGTACTTTTTCGTTATTTCGATGAATTGATGAAGCCGCGCGAAGAAATCCCTCTGTTTTTCTCTCCAAAGCAGCGCCGTGTGGTGGATGGCTTGCCGGAGCGTGAGTTGGCACGCCAATCTCCTGCAGCCGCTCTCGCAAGAAGGGGCCATCGCCGGCTGCGGAAACCGGCAAGGCAAATCTTTCGAGATTCATGCTCGACATGAAATCAAGGCACTTGGAACGATAGGAAAATAGCATCGAAGGTACGCCGGCACAGGTCGCGATCACTGCGGCATGCAAACGGACGCTGATGAGGGCGTGGCTTCCGGCCAGTGTGACAAGAAGCCGTTCACCCGACGTTCGGTGGGATTCAATCGTCATCGCGTGTATGCCGTAGTGCCGGCGGAAGTCCTGCAAGCAACGTTCGTCGCCCGATCCGAGAGAAACGCCCACCACTTCGCCGCCCGCCCTTGGCGAACTCGTTCGCCACCGTTGCCACTCCTCCGGCTGCGGCGTTGCGTTCCGGTCCAAGGTTAATAACGAGTCTCGGTCTGGAGCGAATGGGGGGCATCACGTCAGGCGTGTATGCCAAAGCAGGATCGCCGATGACTTCAATGTTCTCCAGTCCGGCTTCGCGGAGCAATCGTTCGGATTCCGGGCCACGTACACCAAGAAAGGGCGATCGACTTAAGACCTTAGCCCACTTCAGAAGGTCTCTCGGGCGTTCGGGTGAGAAACCAAAGCCCGGACTACCGACACCGGTTCCTGCAACACAGAGCGGGATGTTCCAAGAAAGGACGCGTTTGGCCAAGCCCAAATAAAAGCGATTGATCAAAGTACCGCCGCCGAGTATCACGGCTGCACACCGTTTTGCGGCGCCCAGGCCAATAGCCTCCAGCAGTTGTTCGCCCGGCAAAGGCAGCAGCGGCAGAATCTTGTTTGGACGGAGGGCTGTGCAAATTGCCTCGAACATCGCCTCGTCACCCAAGTTGGAATGCCCTACCCAGCCGATGTAACCTACAGCGGAGCTGTTGTTTTCCGGAATCTTTGCCCGAGCCGCGGCGGCAGCCGGTGTATGCGAGACGTCAATCAGAAAATCTTTGATGAGACGGGAATTCAAAAGTTAATGCTAGCGTTTAGTGATGGCCCGTTTGGGTATTGTATGCCTGCCGGTACCTAGTCACTTGAATCTCTTTTTCTCGCTCAGCCAGATTTTGGCTGCTCGAGGTCATCAAATCGTTTTTTTTGGCATACCGGAACTGGAAGAGCGAACACGAAAATGCGGTTTCGATTTCAGTCCGTTGGAGCCCAACTCCGTTCCCACTGGCAGTATTCATGCCATTGTGCAACGGATGGGCGATGTTTCAGGAATCCGCGCGGTCCGTTTGAATCTCCGGTTCGACTGGCTGCGATCTCAAGCGATTCTGTCAGGCGCGGAAGTAATTGAGGATGCCAAAACGGATTTGCTGATCGTGGATCAGGCAGAGGCAGCGGGCGGTTCCGTAGCGGAGCACTTGCGCCTTCCATGGGTATCCGTTTCGAGCAGTTTGTGCCTGAATTCTGAGCCGAGCGTTCCGCCGTTTTTTGAAGGTTGGGGATATGCCGAATCACGAGCTGCCATTTTGCGAAACCAGCTAGCGTACGGTGTTTCGAGAATAGTCACCCGGCACATTCGGAGTCTGATCAACCGGTTTCGCCGGCAATGGGAGCTTCCGCTTTTGTCGCGGCTCGACGATACATTTTCGCCGTGGGCGCAGATCTGTCAGCAGATCCCGCAGTTCGACTTTCCGCGCCAGCATTTGCCGAAGTGCTTTCACTATGTGGGTCCGCTTGGCTCAGCCGGGGCGAGCGATATTCAGTTCCCATGGAAGAAGTTGGATAACAGGCCCCTCGTTTATGCAAGCTTAGGAACGCTCTTGAATCAGCATCAGCGCACTTATCGGACGATCATCGAGGCGTGTGCGCCGCTAAATAACCAACTAGTGCTGTCACTCGGGGGTCGAGGCGAACCGGACACGTACGGCAATCTGCCCGGAGCGCCGATCGTCGTCAAGTATGCGCCGCAGCGGGAACTGTTGAAGCGGGCCCGGCTGACAATTACGCACGCGGGTTTGAATTCAACGCTCGAAAGTTTGAGCGAGGGCGTGCCGATGGTTGCGATCCCAATTACATTCGAGCAGCCGGCGATTGCAGCGCGAATACGTTGGACCGGCACCGGAGATTTTGTGAAGCCGTCACGACTGAGTGCGGCGCGACTCAGGGAAATTCTTGTTACGGTTTTGCAGGATTCCAAATATCGGGTGGCGGCAGAGAAGATGAAGGCGATTCTGCAGAAAACCGATGGCGGAAATCGAGCGGCGGATATTATCGAGGAGGTTTTGAGGACGTCAGACGCGACAAGGCCCGACCGAGCTATTGCACACTGACTTGCTTGTGGCATGCGAGCGCCAGCAGACCGGCAACAACCAGGCTGGAAAGCTTTGGCGATCCAGTAAAGGTGAAGTGAACGCGTTACTTCGAGGAACTTGCCAGAGGAAGCTCAAATAAAAAGGTCGCTCCGTGTTTCGGTTTGGACTCGACCCAAATTCTTCCGCCGTACCGCTCGACGATTCTCTTGCAAATCGCTAACCCGATTCCGGTACCTGAGGATGTGCTCCTGTCTTGTAATCGGGTAAAGATCCCGAATATTTTTTCATGAAATTTAGGAGAGATGCCAATGCCGTTGTCCGCTAGAGAAAAAAGACAATAGCCATCAGCGTGTGTTGCGGATAGATGAATACACGGCGGGTCGTCACTTCGGTACTTGATAGCATTCGCGATCAAATTTTGAAAAAGTTGTCGTAAATGAAGTTCTCGGACCGCCAGAGCCGGCAGCGAGGCGTTGGTGATGACGGCTCGATTGTCGACGATCAGCTGCTGCAGATCGGTCATCACGGTCGCAAGCGTCACGTTTGCGTCCGTGACTTCATTCGTCTCCTCGGCATCGCTCGCAGTCCTGGTGTACTCAAGCAAACCACGAATCATATCGGTCATCCGCTGCGCGCCTTCGGTCAAGAAGCCAAGAAATTGATCGGCGTCGGCGTCCAACTTGCCTTGATATCGCGCCTTTAACCACTGGCTATAGACGGCAATGTTCCGAAGCGGCTCCTGCAGATCATGCGAAGCCGAGTAGGCAAACTGACGAAGACCGGTATTTGATCGCGTTAGTTCCTCTACGGTTCTAGCCAGTTCCACCTCCGTTCTCCTACGTTCTGCAATCTCCTGTTGCAAGCTGCGGTTGACTAGAGCCAGTTCCGTGGTGCGCTCCTGAACCCGGGATTCGAGGTCAGCACGGGCCTGTTGTAAGCCGATCTCCGCCTGCTTGAGATCCGTGATATCGAACGCCGCGCCGTGAAGAAACCACGGACGGCCTTCTTTGGTGAGGACGAGCTTCACCTGACAATGAAACCAAACGACGTGCCCATCGCGGGCAATCACTCGATATGTAGACCGCAGCGGCGTTCCGGAAAGGATGAGCTGAGCGGCCTCGACACTCCAGCGAAAGCGATCGTCAGGGTGGATTTGGTTGTACCACCTCACCGGATCATCAAGCCATTCTTCCTGAGTGAAGCCCAAAACGGTCTCAACATGAGGACTGACATAGGCTTCGCTGAGGCCTCGATCGAGAAAAGCCATGAAGATCACGGCTGGAATCTGCTCGACCAGAATTCTGTAACGGGCCGCAAGGTCGGGCGGTTCGGTGAATTGCGTGCTGGCTGCATAACGTCCACCAGATGAGGTCTCCGGCCCAGAAAAGGACGGCAATGCGCCGGCAAGTTGAAAGAGCAGAGCCTCAGCGCTCTCCAGTGTCATGCGCTCGGCAGTATCGAGATTAGATTTACCGTTCGGCGGCATGGCGCACGTATGGGCTTGAAGACTAAACTGGGTTGTCTAGCTTGGAAGCGGCTCGGCGCCACTCGGGCTCTTTATTGAGCGAGTTCTGAGTGAACTTCCGTAATGCTTTGATGGCCAGACCATAGGTGGCCACGGCGTGTGAAGAGAGCAAGGAGCCTGGCGGTTGATTCATGAAGGGCATGAACTTGTCGGGAAATCCAGGCATTGTACAGCCAATGCAAATGCCCCCGACGTTTGGACAGCCGCCGATGCCGTTTATCCACCCTCGTTTTCCGACATTGCAATTGACAACAGGCCCCCAACAGCCTAGCTTTACGATGCATTGCGGCAAGCCGTATTCTTCGGTGAAGTCGCCCTGTTCGTAATAGCCGCCGCGATCGCAACCCTCATGCACCGTCCGGCCGAACAGCCAGGTGGGCCGCAAAGCTTCATCGAGAGGAATCGAGGGCGCAAGGCCAGCGGCTTGATAGAGGAGATACAAGAGCACTTCCATGAAGTTATCGGGCAGAACCGGACAACCGGGCACGTTGACGATTGGAATGCCTGCACTCGATTTCCAATGCCAGCCCAGATAGTCGGCCAAGCCCATGCATCCGGTTGGATTCCCTCGCATGGCATGTATGCCGCCGTAAGTAGCACATGTTCCGGCGGCAATCACCGCCCAGGCGCGGGCGGCGAGCCGGTCGATCCAGTCGCACGTAAGAATGGGTTGGCCAGTCTGCCTGTCCGTTCCGAATGCGGCCCAGTATCCTTCCTGCTTATTTCGTTCGTTAGGAATGGAGCCTTCGATCACGAGAATGAACGGGGATAGTTCGCCTTCCGCCGCACGGTGAAAGTAGCTCATGAACTCGTCCCCCACTTCGAAGGCGAGGCACGGGTTATGAATATTGACTTTGGGGATTCCGGGGATAGCACCGAGCACGAGGTCTTCGAGACTGGGCTGCGTCGCCGCCGTCATAGAAATGGTGTCGCCGTCACACCCGAGGCCGGCAGTAATCCAAAGCACGTCAATTTGCTGCATGCTCTTCCGTCATGGCCTTGCTTTCCCGGTGACAAAACAATTTCACAAAATCTATAGCAGATCGCTTACAAGCGCCCCTAATTTCATAAATTCATCGAAGCTGGTTGGCTTGTTGAAATAGGCGCTAATACCGAGCCGGCTCATCTGCATGAGATCAGACTGAGCTTGCGATGAAGTCACGACGATCACCGGCATCTTCGGATAACGGGTGCTTCGCCGTATACGGTCCAAAATCTCGTCTCCCGAAAATTTTGGCAAGTTCAAGTCAAGCAGCACGAGATCGGGTGACGGGGCCGATGGATCCGCATCCATCCTATCGAAAAAGTGCATTGCTTTTTCACCGTCCGTTACGACAGTAATATCGCAATCAATCCTATGTTCGCGAAATGCTTCTTCAACGAGAAGTACGTCGCCGACGTTATCTTCGATCACCAGAACCGATGTTCTTTTCCGAGCTTCGCGGCAGGCGATTGTGTCCGCTTCAGCCTTTGGCACGCGTGTCAAATCATAATGATATCGAGATGGCCGGAAATCCGCGCCTTTGTTCGCGGCGCCAGAATTAGGAACGGCCGCCGCCGAAAATCCGCTGGAAGAATTGTTTCCAGCGCCATTGCTTCTCCTGCATTCCGGAGAAGGCGCGTAGCCGAGGCTGTGATCTTCGCGTTCCACGGCCAGCGACTGCAACTCGGAGCCTTGGGCCTGAACGTTGATGGTAACGAATGTCTTGCATCCGTCCACCGAGGCTATCTTCCAGGGAGATTCGATTTTCTTCGACGGCCCCCAGTCTTCCATGAAGCGGTTGTAGTCGTAGTTGGGGCAGGGATGCTCGGTCGTGCAGCCCCAGGAGCGGTAGGCGGCCTGATAGTTGTGGCTATTTACCTCGGCTAGAAAGTTTTTGGCGACTTCGCTTTTCGGGATAGTTGTGGAAAAAGAGGTAGGCCGCGCAGAGCACGATCACGATCGCGATGCACGTGAGAACAATCCACTTTATGGTCCGGCTACGGCGTTCATCTTCGATCCCGTATTGCTGCAAATAGCTGCCCATGAGTTCTCCTTCAGGGTGGCCGACAGGGGAAGTGCTCCCCTACTTTGCAGGATAAGCCTTGTCGTATGCGGCAGTCGCGTCCGCGGTGATTTCCAGCGCAGGTTTGTAGTAAAGAGTATTGGTGATATCGATGACGACGTCGATACCGCGCTCTTCCGCAATTTTCTTTACGACTTCGGTCATCTGGCGTCCAGCGCGATTCAGGATGTCCTGGCGCTCATAATTGACATCGGCCTGGAAGTCGTCGCTCAGGCGCTGCAATTCTTTCTGCTTCTGTGCGCCGTCCGCGCGAAGCTGAGATTCCCGGTCGGGCGGGAGATTCGGTGAGTTCAACTGCTGCTGAATGGTTTGAAGCTGAGTTTGAAGGTTTTGAATAGCCTGCTGGCGCGGCTTGTATTTGGCTTCGAGGGTCGCCTGAGCCTTCTGGATCTCCTGAGTATCCGCCACGGCTTTCTGCGCATTGATGATCGCGACCCGAGCGGGTTGTATCGCCTGGGCCTGGACCGCTGTCGACGGAGATCATCGCGATGGCTGAAAAAAGCAGAATGCTGGGGACTTTCGAAAACATTTAACTATCTCGCTCCTGTGAATGTGGTCGGCCTTCGGCGAAGAGAATCGCAGCGGCCTGTTGGAGATTGTAGATTTCAGGCTAACATGCGGAAAACCGCATCCGGTTCAGTCCTGAATCCGGCCGTCCTGGCCGATACTGAGAATACGATCACGCCAGCGAACTTCCCTTCCGGCGTAAGACGTAAGCCAGATGCAAAATGCGTACAAGTCCCAGACGGGCGTGAGCCAGCAGAACGCGCGGCTAGCCGGCTGCGCAGAACGAAGACGACCGGTGACCAAAGCCGATGAGATACGAAGCGCGGCAAGAATCGAGGGCCGGCAACCAAGCTCCGCAGACGAGCGCAATCAGGCACCAAATGCCGGCTTGAGTGATTGGGAGGCCGAGGTAAGCGGCGCCCTTCGTAAGCCGGATGGTTCGCGCCCAGCGGAGCTGGTGGTTCCAGACGCCTCGCCAGGTTGCATCGCCCAGCGCGGTCTCGACGGTGTAAGTGGAGAGCAAGGCGCGTTTACCGAGCGCGGTGATTCGCTTGGCAAGCTGATAATCGTCGGCCAAATAATCCGCAATCGCTGCGAAATCCGCCCGCCTGGCTCCAGATCCGCGGCGCGAAATGCAAGCGTTGAGCCCAGGCCGAACTCGCGAACTCCGACAAGCTGCGCGACCAGGGTGCTGGGCATGAAATCCGTGGCGATGCCGAGCGCTTCCCATGCGGCCGGAAGATTGTGCGGCTTCGCGCGATAGAGGCAGGTAACAAGGCCGATAGAAGAATCCGCAAGCGGCGCGACGATTTCGGACAGGTACGAAGGGACCGACACGAATGTCGCTGTCATTGACGACCCAAATCGGGTATTGGGCGTGTTTCGCAAGTTCGATGAGCACGCCGACTTTTCCATTCGCAGCCGGTTCGGAGCCGAGAATGAGCCGGATAGCTTTTTCCGGGAACTGACGCTGCAGGCGATGGACCTGGGCCGCCGCGGGATCATCGGCATTGGCGGCGCCGAAAAGAATCTCGAAAGCCGGGTATTCCTGCTGGACCTGCGAAACGAACGCTTCGTAAGTATTCGGATCGAGCCCTCGAAGCGGTTTCAAGACGGAAACGCCGGGCGTGAAGCTCGGATTTCGCGGTGCTGCTTGCCGGCGCTTGCCAGAGATGGCGAAGCGCGGCAACGATGGCAAGGAGTTGATACCCGCAGGCGGGAAGAAAAACGACCCAGAAAAGGCGCACGGGGCGCTTATTTGGCGAGCAACACCACGCCGCCCAAAACCAGCAGGGCTCCGGCAGTGCGGCGCTTCCCGACGGCTTCGTTCAGCACGAACTTGGCAAGCACGGTTTCAAGGACGAAAGTGGCCGCGGAGGCTGGAACCGCAAAGCTGAGCGGAGCGGTTTGCACCAGCGCCATAAAAGCAAAGAACGACACCGCCATGCAAACAATGGAAAGGAACAGATAGCGCCGGCTGACGATCATCCGCAGCAGTCTGACCCAACCCGCGGGCGTTCACGCTTTGCTCGCCGCTGCGCTTCATCTCGTAGCTTTGCAGAAGATCGCTCAGCACGGTGGCAAAGACAATGATGGAAAGCAGCAGCCACTTCATTCGAGAGCTCCAAATGCCCCGTGCGTTTGGTGGTTTGTACTTCCCACCATCGCCGTTCCGGCGAAAATGAGCAGAGTTCCGATCCAATGACCCGGAGTGACGGACTCGTTCAGGAAGAACCTGCCCAGCACCGCCGCCAAAACGTATCCGACTGCCGTGAGCGGCAGCACAAAGCTGAGATCGGCCCAACTGAGCAAAGCCATGCGCGTCAGGAGCCACAAAATGAGCAGCGCGATTCCCAGCGCTACGAACGGGATGCAGCATGGCGCGCAGATATCCGAGAGGATTGAACGAAACAGCTTTCGGCAGTCGTGCTTCATGCCCCAGGCGAGGGAGAGATTTCCGATTGCATTGAACAGCACGACCGCAAGCGCAAGAACGAAAGATTTTGAGCTTGGACGCTCTTTTGCGTCCCGTTCGGAATTCTTGCTTTTCGGCTCCGTTCGGCGAGGACCGCCAATGTTGAAGTGTTGCCCGCCGCCAGATCAGTCTCCCGCGCTCAGAACCGCTCGCCTGTTCCTTCTCTTCTCGTTGTTCCTTGATGAACTGCTTACGTTTAGAACGAAGGGCGAGATATTCGCGAGCTTCCTTATACAGACGCCGGCGCTCCGCATTGTCGAACATTGCCTTGCCGATCAGGCGCAATGCACTTTCGGCCGGAAATAGAACTCGCGTAAAAGCGTTCCACCCAATCCACTAGTTCCCCCCGATCCAGTCCCGGATATTGATAGTTCGGAAGCTGGTGGCCGGCATCGTCGGTCATCTTTTCGTCGATCGTGATCAGGCCGTTCTTCTTGACGTGATCGTAGAACTCCGTGCCGGGGAACGGATGGCCGAGCGAAACCTGAATGGTCTCGACGTCGAGTTCCTTGGCGAAATCGATGCTCTTCCGAATGGTCTCGCGCGTTTCGCCAGGCAATCCCACGATGAAATCGCCATGGATCGTCAGGCCGAGCTTCTTGCAGTTCGCGGTGAAGCGGCGAGCCATGTCGATGGTGGCGCCCTTCTTGATGTTCTTCAGGATTTGCTGATCGCCGGATTCGTAGCCGACGATGAGCAGCCGGCAACCGGCTTCCTTCATGGCTTTCAGCGTGTCGTAATCGGTGGTGACGCGCGACGTGCAACTCCAGGTAAATTTCAACTGCTTCAGCTTGCTGCACAGCTCAATCGTGCGCGCCTTCTGGTAATTGAAGGTGTCGTCGTCGAAGAAGATCTCCTTGAGGCCGGGAAAGTTTTCGAGAGTCCAGCGGCACTCGTTCACGATATCGTCGGAAGAACGCAGGCGCCAGCGATGGCCCGAGTGGGTTTGAGGCCAGAGGCAGAACGTGCACTGAGCCGGACAGCCGCGCGTCGTGTAGAACGAGATATACGGATTCAGCAGAAACGGGACGTTATAGCGCCGGAAATCCAGATCGCGCTTATAAACCTTTGACTACCCACGGAAGCGCATCGAGATCTTCGATGACACCGGTTTCGGGATTGTGCTGGAACCCGCCATTCTTGCGAAAAACGACTCCTGGAATCTCCTCCAGCGGCTTGCCCATGGCGAAATCGCGAATCTGATAATCGAATTCTTTCTTCACCACGAAGTCGATCGCCTTGGATGCCCGGAGGCTCTCTTCGGGACGTATCGTGACGTGCGGACCGACAAACGCCACCTTCAGCTTCGGATTGACGTCCCTCATCATCTCGGCGATCTTCACGTCCACGTGAAAACCGGGAGTCGAGGTAAAGAGCACCAGAAGCTCGAAATCCGAGGCCATGGCGACCGTCTGGTCGATGGAGACCTTGTGAGGAGGGGCATCGAGCACCTTGCTGTCGGGCAGCATTCCGGCCGGGATAGCAGAGCCACACCGGATACCAGTAGGACTCGATCTCCCGCGCGGCAGGCCAACGGGAACCCGCACCGCCATCGAAGCCCTCAAAAGAAGGAGGGTTAAGAAAAAGTGTTCTCATGGACTCCCTAAGCTTTAATCTTTAGGTTACTTGGTTTTAGCTGCAATACTCAACCCATGGGGGAATGATTGGCTAGTACACGAGGGTGTACAGGCAATAGTAGGATTAAACGGGAAAGCGAGTTCATTTACAACTCGGGGCAGTGGTCAGCTGAGGCGGTTTCAGAGGTATCCTCCGCAGTTGTCGGCTTCGGCGTTTTGCTCGAAATTCGAAAAGCTGATATTCAGCTCCACTTTCCCGATCAGGCGCGTGTCGATCGTGCTGTTCACGTAGGCCGGAACGGGGACGCCATTCCGGATGGCAAAGGCACGCTCGAAATCCACTTTCTTGAAGAAAATACTGGGGTTCTTTACCAAGCGGCCCTTTTCGAAAACCGGCAGGCAACTCCTGGAATCGAGCCAAATCTCGCCTTTGAAAAGGCCGACTCTCTTCTTGCGCGGGGAGAGCTGAAAGACATAGACTTGGCTGCCCTGGTCGGTCGGTTTTTCGACCCTTATACTTAAATTTGTAGTTGGCTGGGGTGATGGAAAGATTCTGATCGCCCTGGCCTTGCTGCTCAGCCTGCAGATAACGGGCAATCACCTGATTTTTAACGGTGTTGTCGCCCTGGAATCCGAGCACGTGATATGTGATTTGCCCACTTTGGAAATCTTTCGCAGAGCACGCAGACGTGCCGTGCTCTTTCAGCTTGGGCACGGTCGCGTTGATATCGACCTGCATGGAAGCGCCGCGAAGGACATCTTCATGGGTCTGAGTGGCCTGCAAGTACTTGCTGATGATCGCTTCGGATTGGTCATCCGGCTGGTCTGCCATATCGCCGTTGAGCGCCGAAGACGCCGAGCGGAATGAGACAGAGCGCAAAAACCCCGGTCAGCAATTTAGATTTGAAATCAGGCTTATGCATGCCGTCCGCTCCTCTGCGGCGACAAGTCACAAGGTTCCCACCGATGAGCCAGTTTAACAAACGACGCGAGCACTTATTGCTCTCTCCGTCTTCGCATTAGATGAAAACCGATGCCACAGACAGTTGCAGAGTCCGTGGGCAAAAACTAATACGTAGACCGAGGCGCCTGTTCGGTTCGCCGACAGCGACGCAAAATCGACTTGCAAGTTGCTGGCCGAACAGTCGGCTGCGATAGCTAGTACGAGCTAGTAACATGAAAGCGGCTGGAAAGATCATCTCCTGGCCGGATTCAACAGAACGTATGCGCCGCGATTATCACAACTGGTACAGCCACCGGCTAGGCCGGAACATGGAGTTGCTGGCCTACGGGCACGCCGGGCTGCCGATTCTGGTGTTTCCGACGTCGCAGGGCCGATTCTACGAATACGAGAACTCCGGAATGATCCATGCGATCTGGCAGAAGATCGAGGCGCGGCAACCTGCAGGTGTTCTGCGTGGACAGCGTGGATTCGGAGAGCTGGTATAACCGCGGAATCCATCCGCACGACCGGGTGATGCGGCATAACGCCTACGAGAGCTATGTCATCTATGAAGTGCTGCCGCTGATTCAGGGAGTGAACGGGGCGGGGCAGATTTGCACAACCGGCTGCAGCTTCGGCGGATATCATGCGCTGAACTTCGCGATGAGGCATCCGGATGCTGTCTTCGTGCTGCGTTGCAATGAGCGGCTCCTTCGACATGAAGTCGTTCATGGACGGCTATTACGACACCGATTTCTATTTCAACAATCCGGTCGATTATATTCCCAACATCAACGATCCGTGGTTTCTGGAGCGATACCAGAAGATGAAACTAATACTGGCCGTGGGAGATCACGATATTTGCCTGGGCGAGAACTTTCGCATGGCGGAGATTCTGGGGACGAAAGGGATTCCACACTGGCTGGATGTCTGGACCGGCGGCGAGCGGCACGATTGGCCGCTCTGGCAGCGCATGGCGGAAAAATTTTTCTGAATTTGACGAGGCTCAACGGAGGTTGACGATGCCGAAGATCGGAATCATTTACGGGATGGAGAACACGTTTCCGTCCGCGCTGGTGGAGCGAATCAACAGCAAGAACATCCCGGACGTGACGGCGGAACATATTCGCATCGGCGGCATCAAGATGGCCGAGCCGAGCGGCTATCGCGTGATCATCGACCGCATCTCGCACGATATCGAGTTCTACCGGGCCTATCTGAAGAATGCGGTGCTGACCGGCACGATCGTGATCAACAATCCGTTCTGGTGGAGCGCGGACGACAAATTCTTCAACTACGCGCTGGCGAGCAAATTGGGCGTGGCCGTGCCGAACACGGTGGTGCTGCCGCACAAGATGCATCCGCCCGGAACCACGGTGCAATCGATGCGGAATCTCATATTTCCGCTGAATTGGGACGAGATTTTTGAGTACGTCGGATTTCCCGCGTTCCTGAAACCGTTCAGCGGCGGCGGCTGGAAGAACGTGTTTAAAGTGAATTCGCCGGAAGAGTTTTTCGCGGCCTACGATCAGACCGGCACGCATCTGCATGACGCTGCAATCGGCGGTGGAATTCGACGAATATTTCCGCTGCTATGTGATCGGGCAGGAGAAGGTTCGGGTGATGAAGTACGATCCGAAGCAGCCGCATCACCTGCGATATGTCAAAGACGGAGTGCCGAGTTCGCAAGCTCTTGCACGATCGGGTGGTGAAAGACGCCCTGACGCTGTGCCGGGCTCTCGGATACGACTTCAATACGGTGGAGTTCGCGGTAGAGAACGGAATTCCGTATGCGATCGATTTTCTGAATCCGGCTCCCGACGCGGACGTTCACTCCGTGGGGCAAGCGAATTTCGATTGGGTGGTGGAGAATGTCGCGCAGCTTGCGATCGATAAGGCGCTGAGCGACGAACAGGCGGAGCCGCAGTATCGCTGGAGCCACTTTCTGAACGCGGAATTCGCGAAGGTGAGCGCGGCGTCAAAATAGGAGATGAGCCCGCGCTGAGCGAGCCGCACATGAAACCCAGCCTGACGATCGGAATCGAAGAAGAGTACCAGACGATCGATCCCGAAACACGGGATCTGCGTTCCCACATCGACGCGGAAATCATCTCGAAAGGCAAAACGCTGCTCAAAGAAGCAGTGAAGGCCGAGATGCACCAGTCGGTGGTCGAGGTGGGCACCGGCATTTGCAAGGACATTAAGGAAGCGAGCAGGGAGCTGAAGACCCTCCGCTGCCAAATTTGCGATCTCGCCAAGCAAAACGGATTACGGCTGGCGTCGGCGGGAACACATCCGTTCGCGGATTGGCGCAAGCAGGACATTTATCCGGACGAGCGATACGAAACGATCGTTCAGGATCTGAAAATGGTGGCGCGGGCCAATCTGATTTTCGGCCTGCATGTCCACATCGGCATAGAAGATCGCGAAGCCGCAATTCAATTGATGAACGCGGCGCGATATTTCTTGCCGCACATCCTGGCGCTCTCGACGAACTCTCCGTTCTGGCTCGGGCATGGATACGGGGCTGAAATCGTACCGTTGCAAGGTGTTCGACAAATTCCCGCGCACCAACATTCCCGATTACTTCCCGAGTTACGGCGAGTACGAGAGTTTCGTCAACCTTCTGATCAAGACGAACTGCATCGATAACGCGAAGAAGATCTGGTGGGATATTCGGCCGCATCCGAACTTCCCGACGCTCGAATTTCGCATTTGCGACGTTCCGATGCGGGCCGATGAAACGATCGCGATTGCGGCTTTGATTCAGGCCACGATGGCGAAACTGTATAAGCTGCACGCCGCGAATCAGGGATTCCGGCTCTACCGGCGCGCGCTGATTATGGAAAACAAGTGGCGCGCGCTGAGGTATGGGCTGGACGGCAAGATCATCGATTTTGGCAAGCAGAAGGAAGTGCCGGTGCGGGATCTCATCTACGAATACCTGCAATTTGTCGATGACGTCGTGGACGAACTCGGATCGAGAGACGAGATCAACTATATCCACAGGATTCTTGAGCATGGGACGGGCGCGGACCGCCAGCTCAGGATTTTTCAAGAGACCGGAGATCTAACGAAGGTAATGGATTACATCATTTATGAGACGGAGGCCGGATTGGTTCCGGAACAGGCCGGTGTCGGAGCCGCTCAATGACAACGGACTTGCGCCGGCTGCCGTTCGATCCGGAACTGAAGCCCGGCGCGCACAACGCCGTCTTCGTTTGCCTCAAGGTGCAGCCGTCCGAAAAGGTGACGTTGATCACCGATCGCGCTTGTGAAGAGATCGCGGCCAGCTTGGTAGCCGAGCTGGATGAGTGCGGGTGCACCTTATCACTCTTTCGTGCTGGAAGAACTTGCGCCAAGGCCGCTTGACGGAGATGCCGCCGGTGATCCTGGACGACATGCTGTCGAGCCAAGTGAGTATTTTCGCGGTTCACGCGCAGCCGAATGAGCTGAGAACACGCATGCAGATGTGCGAGGTGGTGAATCGCAAGAAGCTGCGCCACGCGCATATGGTGAATATCGAAAAGAAAATCATGCTGGAAGGCATGCGGGCTGATTTCGCGAAGGTGGATGAACTTACGCTTCGCGTGATGAATATCGTTAACAAGGCGAAACGATATCCGGGCCGTGACTCCCGTGGGCACGGAAATCAATGCCGAACTGACTCCCGAGTACAAATGGATCAAGACCAGCGGGATCATCAGCCGCGACAAATGGGGAAACCTGCCAGGCGGCGAAACATTTACTTCGCCTTTGGAAGTGAATGGGACGTTTGTCGTGGATGGCGTGGTGGGAGACTATCTGTGCGCGAAATACGGCGATCTTAAGAGCGACTCCGCTCACGCTGAAAATCGAGCGGAATCGTTTGACGGAAGCGCACTGCGACAACAAGGAACTCGAACAGGAGTTCTGGCGCTATACGCACCGGGATGAGAATAGCGATCGCGTAGGCGAGTTCGCCATCGGAACGAATCTCGCATTGCATGACGTGGTTGGAAACATCCTGCAGGACGAAAAAATTCCCGGTGTGCACATGGCGTTTGGAGATCCATATGGAGCGCACACCGGGGCGCAATGGAAGTCTTCCACGCATATCGATGTGGTCGGCAGAAATTTCGATATTTGGGCGGACGGTCGTCAGATCATGAGCTCCGGTCATTTTCTGGTTTGAGTAAAGGTCCGCTTGATACCCGAGCTGCGCCGCCGATTTAACGAGCTGTGGACGCCGGAATCGTATGCGGAGTTGCTTCGCGGAATCGAGAAAGCCGCAGGTACTTCAGTCCAGTTTCGATGCAGCGAAACGCCCGTGTTTCTTCCCAAACCGCTGCTCGAAAAGATGATCCGGTACGGGCAGGAGCTATATGGGCAGCTCGCCGCAAATCCGGAATATCGCAGGGCGTCCGACAAGGCAATTCCGCCTCAGTTTCGAGTACCCAATGAGAGCGAACATCCGCTGTTTGTGCAAGCCGATTTCGGAGTAATTCGCGAACCGGACGGCACTCTGGAACCCAAGCTCGTAGAGATTCAGGGCTTCCCTTCCGTGTACGGATTCCAGGTCGAAGCCGCAAAGCAATACCAGCGTGTATATCGTCTGAACGAGGCAATTGACCCGGGCCTGACCACGTTTCTGGACGGCCTGGATGAGGACAGCTACTGGCAGTCTGCTAACGCGCGCGATTCTCAATGGGCACGCGCCGGAAGAGGTGGCTCTGCTCGAAATTCAACCGCACGAGCAGAAGACATTGCCCGATTTTCTGGTGACCGCAAGAAGGCTGGGGATCAAAATCGCCTGCATCACCGACGTGCGGAAAAAAGGCCGGAAGCTTTTCCTAGACGGCAGCCAGATCAAGCGGATTTACAACCGTGTGATTGTGGACGAACTGGTCCGAAAGAACATTCAGGCCGATTTTCAATTCACCGACGATCTGGATGTCGAGTGGGCCGGGCATCCGAACTGGTTTTTCCGGCTCAGCAAGTTTTCCCTGCCCTGGTTCCGGCACGTGAGCGTTCCAGAAACCTGGTTCTTGAGTGATCTCGACCCGACTGCCGGACAATCTGGACGATTTCGTTCTGAAACCGCTTTATTCTTTCGCTGGGCTCGGCGTGAGGATCGGACCCACGAAGGAAGAGATCGCCGCAATTCCAGAAACCGAGCGGGCGAACTTTATCCTGCAACGAAAGATGGATTTCGCGGCTACTATCGATACGCCCAGTGGAATGACGAAAGCCGAAGTTCGCATTATGTACGTGTGGGAAGGCGGCGGATTGAAGCCCGTGACCACGGTTCTGCGCACAGGCCGTGGGAAAATGATGGGGGTCGATTTTAATAAGGAGCTGGATTGGGTGGGCGCTTCTGCGGGTTTTTACATTCCGTAAGGAATCGAGATGACATGATCGACCCAGAGCCCGGGAGCCGAGCGGCGCAGTCCTCAAATTGGAGGGTATGGGCTCCAGGTTCCGTCGCTCTTCCGACGCTCCTCTTCTTCTTTCTTTTGTTTCTCTTTATCCTGCGCCGACTGGCCGCCCTTGAAGTAGAGATGCACGACCACGTTATGCGTGGAGGGATCGGTGCTGTAGTCGGATTGTGCTTGGGCGAGGTTGTCGAAGATACCTTGCTCCTGAACGCGCTTTAAGAAGAAGTCCGGATAATCGGGGTTGAAGGGATGGCCCGGTTTCTCGCCCCAGAGCTTTTCAATGGCGGGCTCGCTGGTTATGTCCAGGCCGCGCACATCCAGTTTCTGAAAGTTGTACACCTCGCCGGGAACCACGTTGTACGTGACATTCACCAAGCGTTTCGTATCGTCCGGCTCCGCCTCGGTGGTGATGCTCGCGTCGAGAAGACCCTTGCGCCTCAGCCGGTGCGTCATATCCAGACGGAAGTTATCGACCTGGGCGGCATTGAACGTCTGCCCCGGTTTGAACGGGATGTTTGAGCGAATTTCGTCTTCATCGAGCCCGCTGCCATGAAAATGAATCGCGCCGAATTTGAACTGCGGACCGTCTTTAATCTCGACCTTGACCACCACTCCGAGATTCGTTTTCGCGGGCTCTGTTTCCACCTTGGGAAACGTCACGGCCGCATAGCCTTTAGCAGCATAAAGAGGTTTGATCGCTCCATCGAGAATCATCTTTAACCGCATGTCCGACAACGGCACGCCGACGGCCACTTGATTGACTGCTCGGAGAATGGTGCCCGTGTCCACTGCCTGATTTCCGCTGACGAGCACCTGGGAGATGGTCGGTGCCGGGATGTCTGAGGTGAAGAGAACCGTCAGTTGCTGCGGATCGTCGTTCGAGACCAGCGCCTTCACCGTGAACCCAGGGTTCGTTTGGCGCACGAACTCCTGGACGGCGGCGCTATAGCGGTGCAGCACGCCTTCCGTTCCCGGAATGCGATCGGCGTACATCTCGACGTGATCGCGTAGATATTGCCGTACGGCCTCCGGAGGGACGCCGAGGCGCTCAAAACGCATCGGAAAGAGCTGTCCGTTTTCTGTCACTTCAAACGTTACGTCGTAGCCGGGCGTCTCGCCAGCGGTGAATTTATATTGATAAGCGACGTTGTTGAAGAGTTCCGTGGATTGCAGTTTTGTCCGCGCCTTTTCGATGATGGGTCCGGTGACGCGCTGGCCGATCTTCAACCCGGACTCTTTGACGATGTCCTGAGATGCATAAAGCTGATTTCCCTTGACGGCGACGGAGTGGAGAACTCCCGGCGGGGCTTCCTTTCTGACGGTGGGTTTCTGTTCGTTTGGGTGCTCCGGGGATTGGGCGGCGGCGCCGAGAACCAAAGAACACACAAGCACCATCCAAAGAAACGAACGCATAGCTCTAATCAAATGATACGCGGGCTGTGGCCCGGACGTTTCCGAGACCTTGTATGCGTCCGAAACCACTGAAAAATAAGGGCTGAATGTTACACTTGAGGCGAAAATGGCTTACGATGTCGTGGTGATTGGCAGCGGTCCGGGCGGTTATTCGGCAGCCGTGCGGGCGGGTCAAGATGGTCTGAAAACCGCCCTGATTGAGAGGCAGCCCAGGCTAGGCGGGACGTGTTTGCTGGTGGGCTGCATCCCTACGAAAGCTCTTCTCCATACGGCCGACGTTTGGGATCACTTCAAGAACCCTGAAGCGGATGGTATTCAGTGCAAAGATCCGCAATTGAACTATCCTCGGGTGCTCGACCGGAAGAACAAGATCGTCACTAAGCATTCGAAAGGCATCGAGTTTCTGATGCGAAAGAACAAGGTGGACGTGATCAAAGGCAATGCGCGTCTGCTGGGTGGAGGGCGGATCGAAGTCAATGGCGAAAAAGGCGTTCAGACCGTTGAGGCGAAAAATATTATTCTGGCCACCGGGTCGGAAGCGAGAATGCTGCCGGGTTTGCAGCCGGACCCGAATCTCATTCTGACGAATGTGGAGATCCTGGATATCCAGCCAGTGCCGGCCACGATCGGAATCATTGGGGCAGGCGCGGTGGGGGTCGAATTTGCTTCGATTTTCAACCGTTTCGGTTCCAAAGTCACGCTGTTGGAGATGTTGCCGCGGATCGTGCCCGTCGAGGATGAAGAGATTTCAAAGGAACTGGAAAAGCACTTCAAGAAGACCGGCATCCGAACGGAGACTGGGGCGAAAGCGGAGAACATCCGGAAGAACGCGAACAGCGTGAGCTTAACTGTGACGCTGGCAAACGGCAAAAGAGAAGAGATGGAATTCGACAAGCTGCTGATTGCCGTGGGACGTAAGCCGAATACGGAAGGCATCGGGCTCGAGAACACGAAGGCAGAATTAGACCGCGGCTTTGTGAAAGTGGATGCGTTTCAGCGCACGGGGGAGCCTGGCCTTTACGCGATCGGCGACATTGTGGCGGGAACACCGCAATTGGCGCATGTAGCAACGGCGGAGGGCATGGTTGCCGTGGGACATATCGCCGGAAAACCTGTGCGGCCGATTAACCGCAATCGAATTCCGGGTGCGACGTACACGGATCCGGGCATCGGCAGCGTAGGGTTGACGGAGGCGCAGGCGCGTACGCAGGGATTCAAAGTGAAAGTCGGAAAATTTCCGTTTGCGGGAAACAGCAAGGCGACGATTCTCGACAAGCACGAGGGCTTCGTTAAGGTGGTTGCGGATGAGCAGTTCGGCGAGATACTGGGGGTTCATATCATCGGGCCGGAAGCGTTTGAGTTGATTGCCGAAGCGGTGACCGCGATGGAAGCGGAGGCGACGGTGGACTCGATGATGTCCACGATTCATGCGCATCCCACGATTTACGAGGCAATTGGGGAAGCGTTCAACAACGTTTACGGTTTAGCGATTAATATTTAGTGTTCGGGGACACTCAGGAGCGCAGGCGAAAACGCCTACTCCACATGGCAAATGAGATTGCTGGAGGTTTTGGATCTGGGGCGGATGCGCTACGCGGATGCTCTGGAAATTCAGCAGGAACTGGTGGCGCGGCGCAAGCGGTCGGTGGGCGTGGATACTTTGTTGTTTGTGGAGCACCCGCACGTGGTGACCATCGGGCGCAACGGTAAGGAACAGCATTTGCTCGCGAGCCAGGAGGTTCTGGACCGCACGGGAATTGAGTTTTTCGAGACCGATCGAGGCGGGGATGTGACGTATCATGGTCCCGGTCAGATTGTGGGTTATCCGATACTCGATCTGCGAGAATGGAGACGCGATGTGCACGCCTATTTTAGCGGCGTGGAGCAATGTCTCATCGATGCGCTCGCAGTGTTTGGTGTTCGCGCGGAGCGTATTCCGCAGCGAGGATATGAGGGTGTTTGGGTGGCGGGAGCGAAAATCGCGGCCATCGGGATTCACATCAGCCGGTGGATTACATCACACGGCTTTGCGCTGAACTTGGACACCGATTTGAGCTATTTCCAATACATCGTTCCGTGCGGATTGGCGAAGCCGGTTTGCTCGCTTCGCACGCTGGGACGGCAGGTAAGCCGCGAAGAGGTGATGCGCGCCATTGCCTCCTCTTTCGCCAAGGTTTTTAATTACAAGCTGGCAATGGATGAAGAACTGCAGGAGATCCGATGATAGACGTGGTCATGCCCCAGATGGGGGAAAGCATCGTGGAAGGCACGCTGACGCGCTGGCTGAAGAAGCCTGGCGACAAGGTGGAGCGCGACGAGCCGCTGTTTGAAATCTCGACGGACAAGGTGGATACCGAGATTCCATCGCCAGCCGAGGGCGTTCTAAATGAGGTTCTAGTTCAGGAAGGCACGACGGTAGCGATCAATGCGATCGTGGCGCGCATCGGAGAGAATGGTTCGACCGCGAGCGCGGCGGCTCCCGCAGCAGCGCCTCCCCAGCAGCAGGCGAAGCCTTCCGTTTCGACTCCGCCAAGCGTTGACGTAGGTCCATCGGCCGCTCCGCCGGAAGCGCGCACCTCTCAGCAGCCAGAACCACAACAGCCGCCACGCCCGCAGGCTCAGCAGCAAGCTCCTCTGCCACCGGCGCCCGCTGCACAAGCGGATGGCCAAGATCAGGGCCCGCTCTCTCCGCTGGTCCGGAAGATGGCCCGCGATTACAACATCGATTTGTCGCAAGTGAGGGGCACGGGAGCAGGCGGCCGGATCACGAAGCAGGATGTGGAAGCATACATGTCGTCGCAGGCGGCGAGAACCTATGCGGCTCCGTCGGCTCCCCGGGAACCTGTGGCCACCTCAGCCGGCCCTTACCCTATTGAACCTTCGGCGCCACAGCAACAGGTTCCCGCCCAGCAGCCTGCTCCTGCTCAACGGGCTCCTGCTCAACAACCCCAGGCTCCCATGCCGCTGGCCGAATCCGCAAAAACGCGGACGGAGCCTATGAGCACCATGCGCCAGAAGATCGCCGAGCACATGGTCATGAGCAAAAGAACTTCGGCTCACGTTACCACGGTTCATCGCGTAGACATGACGAAGGTCGCGAAGCTGCGCGATAAATCGAAAACGGAGTTTCAGGCGCGCAATGGATTTTCGTTGACCTTCCTGCCGTTTGTCACTGTCGCAACGGCAGAAGCGCTTCGCGCATTTCCGATCTTTAACGCTTCGATTGATGGAAAAAATATCGTCTACTACCGAGATATCAACATCGGGATCGCCGTTGCCCTTGAAAATGGCCTGATCGTTCCGGTGATTCGAAACGCAGACGAAAAGAACGTAGCCGGATTGCAGCGATCCATCGTCGATCTTGCGACCCGCGCGCGTTCGCGGCAGCTCAAGCCCGACGAGGTGCAGGGCGGAACGTTTTCCATTACGAACTTCGGCAGCTTCGGGAGCATCTTTGCGACTCCCGTCATCAATCAGCCGCAGGTCGCCATTCTCGGCATAGGCGCGGTCGAGAAAATTCCTGCCGTGGTGGATGGCGATGCGATCGCGATTCGCTCGCAAGCGCATCTCGCGCTCACGTTCGATCATCGCTTGGTGGACGGCGCGCTGGCCGATCAATTCTGCCAAAAAGTGAAGTCTATTTTGGAGAACTGGTCGGCGAGTATTCTTTAGAATTTTTTTTGAGTTTACGAATTGATCGACGGGCCTGCCGCCCCTACACGTGCAATGGGTGGGTGGTTGCCCGATGTGTTTCACGTTCAGTTAGTTACAACCTCCCGGACCATACACCACCTACTCAGGTGTGGACCCCATTTTTTGCTTGACGAAAGCTTAATGTCGGTTTAATATTCGGGCTGTACCACTCGCAGTAACTCAATCCAGGAAAGAGGTCCGTGAATGACCTTCCAGGTCGGCGAAAAGGTGGTCTACCCGAACCACGGCGTGGGAACGATCGAGAATATCAGCTCCCGTTCCTTCGGAGCACAACACGAGCGGTTTTATCTTCTTCGGCTTTCCCCCAGCAGCATGACCGTCATGGTGCCTTTTTCGCACGTGGATGACGTGGGATTGCGCAAAGTCACTAAACTTAGTGAAATTAACCGTGTTTTGAGCTATCTCTCGGCTGGACGGCCGTGCTGCGCACAGGACTGGAAAGACCGCTTTAAAGAGAATTCGGACAAAATGAAGGGTGGAAGTCTGCTGGAAATCGCGGAAGTATTTAAGGCCTTGTTGATTATCCAACTGACAAAACCGCTGTCGTTCCGTGAAAAGAAGATGCTGGAGCGGGCCCGCAGCATGCTGGTTTTGGAGACCTCCGTAGCCCGATCCGTTCAGGAACCTGAGGCCATCGCGCTGATTGCCAGATCGCTGGGTAAATGCGGTCTGCCGATGCCGGCCGCGCTGTAAGGTCTCTGCCGGAAGATCCACAGGTCCCAGAAACAATTTGCCTGCTTGCAGGCGAGGACGTGAAGGAACGGTAGCCCATGTTCCTTAGAAAAGATGGCTGCGCCACTTCTGCTCGATGAATCGTCTATGATGTTCAGGCAGAAATAGGCAATGGATCATTACGAGGAACTGGGGATCAAAGGGGATGCTTCCGAAGACGAAATCCGCCAGGCTCATCGTCGTTTAGCCAAGCTTCTTCATCCGGACCAGCAGACGGACGAAGGGATGAAGCTGCTCGCGGAAACTCAGATGCGGCGGCTGAATTCGATCGTCGCAATTCTGGTAGATCCCGAACGCAGGCGTCAATATGACACGCAATTGAAAGAGGGTTTCCCGGGCGTCGGCCCAGGTGGGCTGAACGCGCGGTCGCCGGCGAGCTGTCGAACTTTGCGATCGGTTCCGTGGTGGGTGGGCAGTACGGTGGGCGGCGTCCTGCTTACGGTAGGGGTGGCGTGGTTCTGGGCCGACCATTGGGGCAGTTCGTTCGGAAATCACGTCCCGACCTATATTCCTTCGCAAAATCAAGAGAACGATGCGGATGCGAAGCGAAGTTTTGCGTCCGATATCAGGCCACCGGTACCTGCAAATTCGCGACCCGTACCTCCACGAAAGCAGATGACTGCGAGGTTTAGATCGCGCACCGTCGCTCCCGTGTTCGCTCCTCAAATCCAGACGAAGGCCCCTGCACCTGCCCATAAGACTTTGAGTTTGCCCGCCACGCCTGTTTTGGCTCCCCAGACTACGGCGGAGATCCAGGTTCCCCCTCCGCCCCGAATTGCCGAAGTGTCGATTTCCCGGGTCGAGGCGGCCACAAATTCCACAGCCCTTCTGCCTTCCACGCCAAAGCCTCCCGAGCCCCCTACGACTTCCCAGAATCCGTTGGAAGGCGAGTGGGTCTACGCTCCAAAACAGCCGGAAAAGCGTAAACCGGGCCTATATCCTCCGGAGTTCATTCACTTGAAGCTGTTTTGGAACGATGGCGGCTTGCACGGACAATACCGGGCGAAATACCAGGTTTCGGATAAACCAATTCCGCCCGTTGTGAATCTGATCTTATCGCCGGACAACAGCGATCACCGATTCATGTGGCAGAGCGGCAACGGCAGCCGCGGAACCCTGAAAATCAGCTCCATCGACGCCAGCAGCATTCGGGTGGAATGGCGAACAACCGTCTTCAGCCGCGAGCCCGGATTGACCGCCGGCATGGCGACGCTTGTCCGCCGATCCCAATAATGCTTGCTGCTTCCTCACGGTCGCGGTTCTGTTGGCGCGGCGGGTATTCCCAGGTTGTGTACTGCAACGCCGGTGAAGATTGCCGCCTCTGCAAAGTTGCCGATCGCGAATGCGCCCTTCAAGTCCTTGTGTTTCCGAAACAAGATTTGCGGCGTGATTACCGCGGCAGCCAATCCCATCTTGATACTCAAGCCTCTGGCTCCGAATGTGCCATCGGACGAGGCGAGTAGGCCATTTCCTTCTCTTTTTCCCCAAGACGTAGCCGCATCGACGCTGGTTGCCGCAACCGCCGCGAACATGCTGCCGATCCATAAACGGTTCATGAGCTTATCGTGGCTGTCACTCACTTCGGCAATGCTCGTCTTCGGGATTGCCGAACCGGAACTTGCGATAGCCCCGTCCCCGAGCAGGGATACCGAAATTCGGGGAGCGACCGCGATTTGGCCGGGCTGAATAACGCTCTGCGCCGAAACAATGGCTGTACTGGCGACCAGGATCAGCGCCGCACCGCCGTTTAGGATCAGTGATCTCAATGTTTGCCTCCGATCGCAGGAGCGATCACTGATCTAATCGGCGAAATGCAAGAGGAAGGTTATACTTCGCGGTTTCTCAAAGCTCGAATCCGGATCTCGAGCATGTAGAGGATAATCACGATGTTTATGAGCAGGACCCCAATTCGCTCCCAATCCGCGCGCTCGGCAACTTTAAGTACCTCCCAGGGCAGATACAAAGCGCCGGAGAGCAGAGCGAACCACTCGGCCCATACCCTGCGGTTCCACAGGCCCCAAGCTTCGGTGAACCTCACGACAGCATAAGTGGCGGCAGCGGCCGCTATGGTCCATAAACGCGCGTCGCTGAGCCGGACCGCCGCGCTCATCAGCAGTTGCGCCAGCCTGCGATCGGGGTCTATGTGCAGGTGAAACAGGAGATTCGCCGCGAAATCCGCTGCATCCTGGTGCACAAAAAGGAGCATCACGCCCAAAATCACGACCACGATCCCCTTCAAAGCTTCGAACATTGAGACAGCCCGGAGGCCCGCCGCGCTCGACTGCTCATCGACTGCGGGTGGTACGTGGTGTGCTGGCGTGGACACCGATTCCATAACCTGATGGAGTCGCTCTCTTCTTTGAGTTCTTGTTGGAAACCCTTACCCCAATTATCTTTTAACTAAGATCCGGATGTGGTACAAGTTATGTCACTCCGATTCTCACGTGAGCAACTAGAGAAGCAAGGCGGCATCAACTGCTAAGCAAAACAGCTAATCTTGATGAGCTTAAGAGTAATCTCGACGGGTTGCTACGTGCCGATATCAAAGCATTCTCAGATGTGGTTCAAGGCGCTTCTGGTTGTTTCAGCAAGCCACAAGATGTAGTGTAGGGACATGGCGAGGCCGCCGTTTCCGAAGAGCTTGCGGGAATTTCAATCGAAATTCGCCGAGGAGGAGGCTTGCCAGCAGTACTTGGCTGCCTGCCGCTGGCCGGAAGGCTTCGTGTGCCCGCGTTGTGGCAACCGGCGGGCCTATGAACTCGTGAAGCTCAGACGGTGGCAATGTACCAGTTGCCGGCACCAAAGTTCGTTGACCGCGGGGACGATCCTTCATAACACGAAAACGCCACTGATGGTGTGGTTCTGGGCTGCTCAGGCTGGTCTGCGCGGGAGCCGTCAATTTAAGGGTCGGAAAGCGGCGCTCGTCCTCGTGGCCGTGGAGAAACGAGGCCGCGCAACCGGTCGCGCTCGGATGGCTGTCATCCCGGATTTCAAAAACACAACTTTAATCGCCTTTGTCAAGCAAAACGTGGCACCAGGTGCTACCGTATACACCGACGGCCTCAAGACCTTCACCGGGTTGCGCGAAGCTGGGTTTAAGCACGTGACTCGCAGCCAGCCCTTGCGAAGCGAACTGCGTAAGGGCGCCAAATCCGTGCTGCCTTTGGCAGACCGCGCGATCGGCAACCTGCAGCAGTGGCTGATCGGAACCTATCACGGTGTGAGTCGTGATCAGCTTCAAATCTATTTGGACGAATTCGTGTTTCGTCACAACAGGCGCAGACTACCCATGGCGGCCTTCCAGACACTGCTTGGTCTTGGCAGCAGCCGCAAACCATCTTCCTACAACCAGATACGTGGTGCGACCGACCTTTCTGAGGAGCCCGCCAAGGAGTAAACCACAATCTATTGGGCCTCGCTGAAACAACCGGATAAGCATAACCTAGCTTGGGTGGTCGAGATTAGCCGCTCAATCAACTGCGGCCCGCAGGTAGGGCTCTCTTTCAGCTTGGGCAGCTATGAATCTGTCCGTCCGCAGGTGTATAAACGGTCAATGACTGCAAATCGGACGGCGTTATCCCAATTCCATGCGCGAGCGCAGCGCTGGATCCTTTTCTCGTTGGTGCTCTTTTGGGGCAGCACTCCCGCCACAACACAGAATATCCAGGGATCGGCCCAGAACATCTTGTGTTCCGGTGCGGGCTATTAATCGACCCTGCTAGCGGCAAAACTGTCTCGAACGCACTGATCGAAACCAACGGAGGGAAAATCCTTCGAGTTGGGAAAGACACGGACTTTTCACCGTCAGCAGGGGAACGGATTATCGATTTCAGCGGCAAATATATCATCCCAGGATTAGTCGATACGCACGGTCATCTCTATTCCCGGTTGAGATATGGATTCCAGCCGACAGATGCCGGTATTCCGGTCTTCTATCTTGCGGCCGGAGTTACCTCAGTTGGCGACCCAGGGTCGATGGACGCCGGTGGTGATTTCGCATTACGCAACCGGATCAATTCGGGACGATTGCCCGGCCTCCGCTTCTTTCTTGCAGGCGAGTACATCGATATGGCGCCGTTGTACGTGCCGTGGATGGACGCGACAACTACGCCGGAGGAAGCACGGTTTAAAGTCGACATGTGGGCGGCTCAGGGCGCGGCGGCGATAAAGATCTACGCGAGTGCGAAAGGTGACGTGATGAGGGCCGCAATCGCCGAGGCCCATGAACACTCGATGCGTGTATGGGCGCATGTGAGTGCGGTCACATTCCAGGAAGCCATGGACGCGGGGGTGGACCAGCTGTTTCATGGCGCAACGGTGATGTCAGATACGCGTCCAGCGGGTTTATCGGCTGATTACAAAACCTGGGCTAAATGGCAGGAAGCCACGGGCGCACTCGACCTAACTCGTCCGGAAATTCAAGAAGTGTTCAGAACGGCCGCACAGCGGAAAGTGGTTCTGACCCCAACGGCCGTGGTGATCGAAATAGAAGACCCTGATTGTTTTCAGAAACATTACATGGAAGAACAGAAGCGCTTCTATACGGCCGCGGGATGGGAGCACTTGCAGAAGCTTTTGCGGGATTCTGCTTCTAGGGTTAATGGCGATCGAAACGAACTCAGGAAGAACAAGGAATTCATTCGGCGCGCCTACGACGCTAAGTGCATGCTGAGCACCGGGACCGATTACGTTCTCCTGACGATGTTGCCCGGTTGGATCTGTGGCGGGAAATGGAAATATTCGCCGAAGTCGGTATTCCTCCGATGGAGATCTTAAAAGCGGCTACATGGAACGGCATTTATGCAATCGGCCGCAGCGACCAACTTGGGAGCATCGACAGCGGCAAGCTGGCGGATTTCGTAGCGCTCGACGCCAATCCGCTTGACGATATCAGCAACGTGCGCAAGGTCTATCGGGTTGTGAAGGGCGGGATCGTATACGATCGGGCAGAACTTCTGAAGCGGATGATCGAACGTGTGAACTGATAAGACGCGATTCCGGATTGTTGCCGGATAACGCTAGAGCCGTTTCAAGTGAGCGGCTGGCGTGGCGTCCGGAAGGCTGCTAGCTATGGGTTTTCAATGTTCCTGTTAGGCGATGGGCTGGGGAAGCCGGCGTTGCGAGATAGGAAATGTCCAGGAAGGCAGGGGGGAAGCGGCCGAAATGAGACGAGTTGAAGTGAGAAATTGCTCTGCAGGAGAAGGGTAGAAGGGTTTTGATAACGCACGGACACACTTCCACTGAGTAGGCGCAACGGCATGCCGAGGGCGCGGGGTGGCTGCCAACTACGAACTGTCGAGAGCACATACACAATCAATTTCTTGGCGTCGGATCTGTAATGCGGTCAGCCGTTCGACGATTCGCATCGGGCCATGGCAACGAGGACATAGGAAGACTGTATCGTCCTCCCCGTCAACAACAGCTGTCAGCGATGGCGGCTGGCAGGCAAGGCGCTCCCGACAGACGGGTAACCGGCGACCCCGTCTTCCGATTTGCGAGCCAGCCGAAATAGCGGGTGCGTGGAAATCCCCTTGGCAACACGTGCTGGAGAAAGCGTCGCAGGAACTCTTCGTTCGGCAAAGTGAGCGTGCTTCGCTTGTTGTGATGAGCATAATCCTTCCAGCGAAAGCGCACCTGGTTGTCGTCGACCGAGAGTAATCGATGGTTCGAGATGGCAACGCGGTGTCGGATCCATAATTAAATGCAACTGAGAGCTCGTCTCACAAACTTAAGTGCAAATGTACAGCGCTATTTGCAAACTCGCGTTCTGTGCCGGTGGGCCATTTGAAATTCGCCGATGGATTCTGGAGTGGGGCCACGCCGTTGAAGTCGTTTTGCCCAACGAACTGCGTCAGGAGATCAAGCGCATATTGAACTCGGCCGCGAAGGTTTATCTGACGCTGGCCTAGCGGCATTAATGACTGAATCGTCCCGGTTGCCGGAGCGCTGATGAGTGATCTGTAGCAACTTTCGGTTATCAGCCACATCATAAGACGCTTCACTGCTGCATTATGTATCACTGGGACAGAGCACTAGATTCTGACCTCGATGCCGATGTCATCCTGCATGCAGGAATGTGGATCTCATTCGCATACGGATTACTCGGTTGGCTGACGTATTTCAATCAGGGCAGGCCGATTGCAGGCTCATTTGTTTTTGCATTCTTTGCTATTGCCGCGCTGGGCGTAAGAGCAGGGTCGGTGGGGGCAGTTCTTGGCATTTTTGCATTTTTCGCTTTCGCCTGCCTCGCCTGCTTAATTCCGTTCGAATCAATTTTGGCGGCGCTATGTTTGGCTATCGCGCCGGTATTGCTGTTGGGAAGCTTAAGAGCCGCGAAATAGGCATCGAGCGCGTGGCCGGCTTGGCTGGCGATCGCATTCAGGTCGATTCAGGAAAACTGATACGGAAGGGCAAACTAGTCGACGAGCCCTACTCTCAACCGCCATATCGCGAAGATCTTGGCGATTTCCCATTGCCTTCCGAGGCTTTTCCCAATGAGTATATTGGTTGGAGCCATTATGACGCGTACGGGGACAGTTTGAGACGCGGGAAGCCATACGTGGTCCCGGAAGGGGCGGCCTTTTTGCTCAACGACAACAGAAACGAAATAGAGGACAGCCGAATTTTTGGACCGGTTTGGGATAGCAACATTGTTGGCCGACCGCTTCTGGCTTATAACCCACGCACGAACCCATGATTTCTTCGTCGCCTCGTACGCTAATTCGATGAAATGCAAGGGTGACCGGCTGCGCTCATCACCGCACGTCGTCCGCCGGGGTAACCGAAATACGAAACCGCGAGAACCCTTCATGCAAAAACTATACTCGTTCTTAATCTTTCATCTGGCTGGTTACTAGACTGAGTTTCGGGTTGCGAGGATGTATTCAGAGTGGTTTTCTGGAAGACTGCGCTCAAGGTTTTTGCACCCATTTTTGCCGCTCCGGTCCACGCCTACATATGCCGCCAGCGCGACCGATTGCGGTCACAGGCAAGTATATTACTCGAGCGCGATCGGATCCCGGTCGAAAGATATTTCAAACCGGAAGTCTTGGACCGTGTCCGCATCCTGCTCGCCGAGCCATTGCCGATACCGGACCCGCCATTCGCATCAGTAGTGCGCCGCTTCGGATTCGATTATCCTCGTCCATCATTGACGCAGGCAATTACCTTTGAAAACGTGATTGCCTTCCGCGAGGGTATGAACGCCTCGCTCCTGTTCCATGAACTCGTTCACGTGGTCCAGTACCAGGTCTTGGGGGTTAGGGAATTCGCACGCCAGTATATTAGCGGTTTCCTCGAGACGCGCTCGTATTCTGAGATCCCTTTGGAGCGATCCGCGTTCGATCTGCAATTTAGGTTCGAGAGTGATGCGCGGCAGTTCGACGTTGAGTTCGAAGTGCGTCGGTATTTGCAACGCGAATAGAAGCTTGGTGGTATGCGCCAAAGCCACTGTACCTTCGCCAAGGGTCACTATCCGGACTTAGGTCGCGCTTGCTCGGCGATCTGGACATTAAGTCAGTGTTGCCCGTGATCCGCTCCTCACAAGTAAAAATCGGATCGGGCAAAACGGGAATGGATCGCAACAGACTGCGAAATTGAGTGGATCAGGTTCGAATGTCAGTTCACCGAAGCGCCCGTAGGCCACTGGTTTCGTATTTTGATTGGAATCCGCAGTGGCAATGAACGGGAGGGATTGTGGATAAGATATTTCGCGGGTCTCGCGTGTTTCACTGGGGGCTCGACTAAACTTCGTGCCGCTGCTGATCGTTCTCCAGTGATTGCTGGGGCGCAGAGTGTTTCGGCAGGTCCGAGTTCAGACTCTTGCGCGGGCGCTAATGCACTTCAATTTGACGGATGCACAGGGCGGGCCTGCAGTTATCACTTCGGCCCGGGCTCCGGACGTGGCCGGCGGCGTACGTCGAACGGATTCCTACCCGAGCGGTTACTCGGATGGCACAAGCCATCGATGCTGTTGAAAAACTCCGCTTGCCGCGCCCGTACGACTCTGCGCGGAAAAATGTCGCGATTAGACGCGTTATGAGCGATCGCGGACTGCGAGGTATACATTTCTGATCTCGCTCTGGAGCGCGATCCCAATCAAAGACGAGTTTTTCAACAGCATCCATCGTTTTCGCAACTCGAAAAAGAGTCTCGTTAGCAACCTTGGACGCCATAGTTGGCTCTACTTCGTTTCCAACTTTCTTTCTGCAAGCCGTTCGGCCGTTTCGAGCGCATCTGCCGCTTTCACTTTCACGTCTGGTGTGACACCCCTTCCTTCCCAATCGGTCTTCGAGATGGGGTTAATAGGCCGGGCAAACGGAACGCCGATGATGAAATGGGAATCCAGCCGGTGCATCATGACGAGATGCGCGCCGCCGCCGGTTGTCTCGCCGACTATCACGGCGCGCTTGAGATTTTTCAGATCGTAGGTGAACTCCTCGGCGCCGGAGAACGTTGTTGCCGAGGTCAGAACATAGACCGACGTTTTGCCGAATCTAGGACCGGTCACGTCTCGCGTTGTCCAGAACTCCTGGGTGGAATGGTCGCGCCGATCATAAATATCATTCAAATGCGTGCGACGGTCAAACAGGTAGGAGGCCATGAACGCCGTCATATGCGGATCGCCTCCATGATTCTCACGCAGATCGAAGATGAGCGCGTCTACATGCGCTAAGAACTGCATCGCGGCAGTAGCCGTGCCACCACACAGAGTTGGAGGCAGGAAGGCATCGAACCTGAGATAACCGATGTTGTGAGGAAGAATCTTCACTTCGCGAAACGCGCAGTTGTCGCGCTCAATCCTCCCCTGGAAAGTCGGGTCTCTTTCCGGCGGACCGAGCGGAGGCACTTCGGTCGTGCTATAAGCCACCCGAAGGTGAAGATCATGACTTACGTCTTGCAGATGCTGGGTGAGCAGGCCCGCAAATTCTGATCCGTTTACCTCGCGCTTGTAGTCTCCATTTCTCTCGTGAGTCAATAGCGCGTCAATCATCTGTTGGGCGATGTTCGGGTAAACGTACGATTCCCGCAGGTTAGCGATCGCTCCATTGATAACGCGCTTCTTTTCATCCGCGTCAATGATTGCGGCATTGCTGACAGGGAGCGATCCGCCAGTGGGGCCTGCGTGAAGGCCAGGTGTTCCGAACGAATACGCTCGCGGTGAACGGGTGTACGCACCGATCCGAGTGGCTTTGGGTGTAGCTCGGATAGTAGCCGAAAGGCGAAGAACGCCAGATAATGAAGGTGATGTAGCAGGTCCGCCGCCCTGGCCTATCAGAGCGGGAATAGTCAAAAGAGCGCCAAGCGAGAGTGCTCCCCCCAGGAGCAGAGCAGTTGTACCAGGCAAACCGCTGCTCAGGACAGCGAAGGCGGGTATGGGTTTCAATGCGTGCGCCCCGGCCACTTGTAAAAGCAGGACCTGCCGCCTGAAACGAGCGTCACGAATAGCAGCGCCAATTAGATCGACGATCAGACCCAGCCACAGCGCGATTTTGCTTACAAGGGCCTGCTCATCACGACAGCGATCACGGACCAGGCGAATTGCCTCCTCGCCGTAGAGCCGGTAAAAGTGAGGGGCAAGCAGGTGCAGCACGCACGCGTAAAGTTTTTCAGACATATTCTCCTCTGAAAATCTTTTTGTCGCGTGCGATGCGCAGGAGATCGGCGAGTCTGTCCGCCTCCGCGCGTGCCAATTGGCGACCCGCCGCGGTCAGGCGGTAATAGCGTCGCCGCTCATCCCCAAGGCTTTTATCGGTAGGCGACTCAACCTCCTCTATAAGGCGCTCTTCAAGAAGGCTCTGGATTGAGCTGTATAGCGTTCCAGGTCCCAGGCGCATGCGCCCGCCGGTCTGTTCAGCTACCTGCCGCATAATTCCGTAGCCATGCAGAGCCTCGCCAGCTAGCGAGAGCAGAATGTGGAACGCGGCCGAGGGAAGCGGGTTCAACTTTTGTTTAGGCATACAGTCGATTTTCAGTATACCGATAAACGACTGTGTTTGAGGCTGCTGCCAGCGCTACTCGCGGTTCGCGTAGGCCTCCCTGGAAGGCCTCCGACTTGCCAAACGGTGGGGATGAGACCCAAAGCCGCGTTCTTGCTTTTAGCTGTAATCGGTGCAGTGATTCCCTATATGTATTTCGTTCCATGGTTGTCGGAACACGGATTGAATCTGCCGTTGTTCCTCGATCAGCTTCATGCGAATCAAGTGAGCGACTTCTTTGCCGCTGATGTAATGGTGTCTGCGATTGTGGTTGTCGTTTTCCTGATCTTCGAACGGCGTTCATTGGGTTCGAGATGGTGGCTTCCCGTTGTTGGTCTCCTGTTGTTCGGTGTTTCCGTGGGCTTACCGCTCCTGCTATATCTGCGCGAAGCAGGGCACGAAAACCACTCTCACCAGCAGGCATAAGGAAAGGCGTTGTCGCTTCATCTTGGATTGCAAGCATAGTAGAGCTGAACATACGTGAGAAAAAACAAAAGACTTACGTGATGTTTGAGAGTGCGGCGGGTTTCGATGGCATTTGGGCCGCCAATCCGGCACGCGTACATCGCCGGCAATTCTAAGGGTGGCCAAGCAGTGCTCATGGAAGCGCAGCGCTTCCCCGAAGATTTCGACGGCTATATGCCAAGCGCTCCGGTGTACGACTACACGGGCCGAAACATTTTCGCAGCCGTGTGGTTCTGGCAAGCCATCGATGACGGCCATGGCGGGAGCGTGCTGGACGCCTCGGCCGCTAATGCGGTCCACCAGTCTGTATTGCACGTTTGCGGCGCTCAAGCTGGCGTGTACGAGGGAGTTGTTGCCCTTCCTGCCAATGGGAGCCTGAGATGGTGGCCTGCAAATCGGGCGCGGACGGCCTGGACTGTTTGAATGGGCGACAGGTCGCCGCAGTGAAAAAGCTGATGACGCCCGCAACTAACTCCAAGGGTGAGGTCGTATACGCGTATCCATACATCGCTGGAACGGAAACGCAGGGGGAGGGATGGAACTACTACGGCGCAGCAAGAGCGGGCACGCCGCCGCGCCTCGCGAATAAAGCTCCCAGTGCAATTCGAAAGGTACTGTGTCGATGAGAAGATGCGGAAGATTGTGAATCCGCTTAAGTTCGATTTCGACAGCGAGCCTGCGACTCTCGCGCGGTCGCGGCGGATCTATGATGCGCTCTCGTTCGACCTTCGGGCCGTCAAAAACCGAGGGGAAAAGATTCTGCTATGGCACGGCTGAGCGGATGGCGCAATTATGGCGACGTTCTCGATAGAGTTCCTGGGTGGGCGCAAGGAAACTGAGGATTTTTTCCGGCTATTCCTGCTACCCGGCGTTCATCACGGCGGTGGTGGTCCTGGGTTTACCGAATTCGACAGTTTTGCGGCTCTCGAAAATTGGGTCGAGAGAGGCATCGCGCCGGATAAGCTCATCGCGTCACGAATGAGCAACGGAGCGGTGGTGCGGTCGCGGCCCGTCTATCCGCACCCGCTCCAGGCGAGGTATTCAGGGAGGGGAGATCCTCGGAGTGCTGAGAGCTTTGAGAGATTCGACCCGTCAGCACGATAGCCCAATTCGGAGCCGATCGGATCACGAGATTCCGTAACCTGGGGAGGCCGAACATCGTCACAGAACCATGCTGCGATCGTTCCTGTTTTGCACGATATTTGCCCTCGCATCGTCAGCTCAAACTGGCATCCCGGCTACGCCCGCGGGGAAAGCTCTTCGAGCTTGGCTGCAAGCTTACAACAGGGAGATTGGGCCTTCATGATGTATGCTATACATCATGAGGCGAACACAGCTTTACCTCGATGATGAGCTATGGAACGCCCTTCATGCACGCGCTGAGAGGACGGGAACGAGTATTTCGGAACTGGTGCGAGCGGCCGTTCGGGAACAGTACCTCGGGAATTTCGAACAGCGCCGGAAGGCAATGCAGGCATTCGCCGGAATTCGCAAGAGCGCCCATAAGTTCGGCGATGGCGCGGCTTATGTGCGAAGCCTGCGCCGGGGGAGCCGTCTTGAACGGCTCGGCGGCGTCTGATCATTCTTATCGATTCCGATATCCTGATCGAAGTATCCAGGGCCAAGGACTCCGAGATACTCCAAAGGTGGACAGAACTTAGCGAGTCACGGGATGCGCTGCTTTGCTCACCGGTATCGGTGGCCGAACTGTGGCATGGCGCGCGCCCGTGTGAGCATGAGGCGCTGACTGACCTGTTTCGGGCATTGATTTGCGTCCCCATCGACGCGGAGATGGCCCGCAAGGCAGGCGAATTTCTTCGGGATTACCGAAAGAGCCATGGTATCGAGCTTGGCGACGCGTTGATTGCAGCGTCAGCGGTGCTGAACCAAGCAGCGCTTTGGACCCGCAACCGAAAGCATTATCCAATGAAAGCCGTCACGTTCTTTTGATTCGCGGCAGGGGCCACTTGATCCGCGGGTCTCCACTCATTCTCAATTCCTCACCAAACCCGGCAGCCGTTCGCTCGCGCAAGCGGCTGCCCCACTTTGCATCCAAAGGCCTGGCTAAATTCGGGCATGTTCGCGACGACGCCGTTGATGCGGAACTCGTCCGGCGAGTGCGGATCTGTCATCGCGTGCATGCGCTTGCTTTCCAGACGCTCGTCGCCGCAAGCCCATTGGGCCATGCCGACAAAGAAGCGCTGGTCGGGAGTCAGGCCGTCGATGGGCTTGAGATCCTGGTCCGCCGTGGCATGCTTCCAGGCGATGTATGCCAGCAAAGTGCCGCCCAGATCCGCCACGTCCTCGCCCAAAGTGAGACTGCTGTTGATGTGAATATCGTCGACGACCAGGTATTGCGCGTATTGGTTTCGCACACAAGCCACGCGCTGTTCAAACGCCTTGGCATCGGCCTCGGTCCACCAATCCTTCAAGTTGCCTTGTGCGTCGAATTGCCTGCCCTCGTCATCGAACCCATGCGTCAACTCGTGACCGATGGTTGCGCCTGTGTTGCCGTAATTGGGCGCAGCATCCATTTTCGGATCGAACAGCGGCGGTTGAAGCACCCCGGCGGGAAAGTTGATATCGTTCATCTGCGGGTTGTAGTAAGCGTTGACGGTGGGCGGCGTCATCTCCCATTCGCCACGGTCCACCGGCTTTCCGATTTTTCCAAGCTGGCGGCGCTCCTCGAATTCGGACGCCCGAGTCACGTTGCCCATAAAGTCATCCGGCATAACTCGAACGGAGCTGTAATCGCGCCATTTGTCCGGATAGCCGATCTTATTCACCACAGCGTGCAGTTTTTCGAGCGCGCGTTGCTTTGTCGGATCGCTCATCCAGGTAAGATCTTCGATGTCGCGACCCATCTCCCGCTCGATTTGCTGTGTCACCTTGAGCGCGTCTTCCTTGGTCCGCGGAGTGAACGTTTTTGCAACAAATACCTGGCCCAGCGCCTCGCCCAACTCGCGGTCCACCAGCCGCGTGCATCTTTTCCAGCGGGGCGGCATCTCCTTCACGCCCTGTAAATACTTGTTGAAGAAATCGAAGTTCTCCTGTACGAAACTCGACGAGAGATACGGCGCTTCGGCATGTACCAGATGCCAGCGGAAGTATGCCCGCCAGGCGGCGAGATTCTGATCGCGGAGCTGCTTATTTACTTGATCGAAGAATTTTGGCTCCGTGACGTTGACCTGTTGAAATTCCGGCGCCCCGATCCGATCCAAATACGTGTCCCAGTCGAACGCGGGAACCATCTGCCGTAAATCCGCACGTGAAACCTTATGCTTCAGATTGTACGGATTGCGCTTTTCCACACGCGTGAGAGATGCTTTGGCTAGCTCCGTCTCGATATTCATGATGCCTTGCGCATCGCCCTGCGCGTCGGGCGCCGATTCGCCAAGCATCTGGAGCATGCGCTGAATATGCTGCACGTAACGCTGACGGATTTCCTGCGACTTGGCATCGGTTTTGGTGTAGTAGTCGCGGTCGGGCAGCCCCAGACCGCCCGCGAAAGTAAAGGCGATCACTTGAGAAGAGTTGTCGAAGTCCTGATCGGACCGGAAGCCAAACAGAACGCCCCGGTCAATCCCCTGCACGTGCTCCTCGCCTACGTACGCGGCGATATCATTTACCGATCGAAGGGCTGCAATTTTCTTGAGGAGCGGTTCCAGCGGCTTGGCGCCCGCCGCGTTGACGGCGGTTTCATCCATGCAGGCATGAAAGAAATCGCCGATCTTCTGCTCGTTGGCGGTCCGGGAAGGGCTCGGTCGCGATGCCTGCTCCAGGATGCCCCACAGAAACCGCTGGTTTTCATTGGTTAGCTTCGAGTAGACGTCCCATCGCGCCTGATCGGCCGGAATCGGATTGAGTTTGTTCCAGTTTCCGCACGAATACTTGTAGAAGTCGGCACATGGATCGGCCGACGTGTCCATGAACTGCGTTTCCAAGCTCGGCGTATACGGTAAGGTGGTTAGCGGCGTTTCCTGGGCAAACAGCAGCCCGCCCTGGACACATAGAAGGACAATGACAGCGATTCGCATGTAGTAGATTGTGGCAGGTTCAGCCGGACACCTCCTCACCCAGCCATCGCAGATATTTCTCCGATCCTTCCGCGATAGGAACCGCGATGATCTCCGGAGTTTCATAGCTGTGCAGCTCTGTAATGCGATCTCGCAAGCCGGGGAATCTTTCGAGCGTCGTTTTAGCAAACAGAAGCACTTCCTCGGCCTCTTCCACCTTGCCCTGCCAGCGATAGATGCTCGTGATGCCCGGAAGGATGTTGACGCAAGCCGCCAAATGAGCGCCAACCAGCGCCTGGGCGATCCGAGCCGCCTCGCCGCGGTCTGCGCAAGTGCATAGCACAACCACCGCATTCGTCATAAAAATTTCGTTTTCGCTAGACCTTTCGTCGAAACAAGTTTATAAAGAGATGTAAGGGATATATTCAGAAGTGTTTTTGCGCTCTATTCTCAGGCCGCTCGCGATGATCGCCGCCTTGGCCGGGCTCGCCGCATACGCAACGATTATGTTGCGAGGACCACAAGGGTTGAGTGCGCTCGAGGAAAAGCGCCACGAGATTCAGGCATTGGAGGAACAGAACGCAAATCTGGCGCGGGATATCGAAGCGAGGAAACAACGTATTGAACGCCTGAAGAACGACCCCAGCCTGCAAGAAGTCGAGGTAGAGAAAAATCTCGGGAAAGTCCGTCCAGGGTCAACGGAATTCAAAGTATCCGGTGAGCGGACTGCACCGCCGACTGGGACGACCGGCGCGGCTAGTGAAGACTCGAAAGAGTCTCGGTAGTAGCTGCCGGTTTAACGGGCTGACCACGAATAGCCTTCCGAACGACATCCGCGATTTCGCGAATCGTCTCATCTTCCGCTAAGAATACGCGGTGCGGCAGCCAGAAGGCGTCCTCAATACAGGCTTGCGAAACCGGGCAGGGCATTACTTTCGCTTTCGTTACCTCGTAAAGGGGATTTTGATAAAGCGTGTGCGGATAGAAGGCACAGGGCACCCCGGCGGCCGCTAGCGTGCGCCGAAACTCCTTTGCCGTGGTTCTGGAACTCTGAATCCTCCCGAGCAGCAGATACCCGGAGTTCCGAGTTGCGGCGGCGGGCTGGTCCTGCCAGACAATTTCGGGAACGTCTATCAGGAGTTCCTTCAACAGCCGCGCATTCGCCGTTCGCAGGTCGATCTGCTCAGGCAGGCGTTCCAATTGGGCCAGCAGGACAGCGGCTTGAAATGCGGTCAGGCGGAAGTTCGTGCCCAGACGGTGGTGTTCGTAAAAGCTTTTTCCGGCAATGCGGCCGCAGTTGGCAATCGAACGCGCCCGCTCCGCAAAGCCTTCATCGGAGGTCACGAGAATGCCGCCCTCGCCGGCTGAAAGCACCTTGCCATTTTGAAAGCTGAACGAGCCCGCCATGCCGAAACTGCCTGCCCGGGTGCTTTTCCACTCCGACCCTTGCGCATGCGCGGCATCCTCCAATAACAGCAGGTCGCGTTCGCGACAAATCGCGCCTAATTTATCCACGTTGCACATCGTCCCGCCGAAATGTACGGCCATGACCGCTCTGGTCCGCGGCGAAATGGCTTCTCGCACGCGTTCGGGGTCGATATTGAACGACCAAGGCTCGATATCGACGAAGACAGGAGTGGCGCCCACTCGCGACACGGCCGTAGCCGTCGAGATGAACGAGATGGCGGGCACAATCACCTCATCGCCCGGACCGATGTCCAGCACCTCTAGGGCTAGTTCCAAAGTGACGGTTCCGTTGAAGGCGCTGATTCCGTACGCCGCGTGCTGATATCGCGCGAAACTCTGTTCGAACTCCGTTACAAATGGATGGAACCCGCCCCATTGCGGGCTTTCAAGCACCATGCGCAGCAGTTCCACCTCGCGCTCATCGGCTTGCGGCCAGGAAGGGATATGCATGGCTCGAAACTGCTCCCAGTTTAGAATGCCCCGGGACGTGTGAGAATTGGGGCAGATGACCGTTTACGAGGAACGCAAGGACGCGCTCGAGCGTTACGAATTCATGATGGGCCGCGAACGCGGGCGGCTCGCCGTCACGTTGGATTGCATCACGGACGCGCTGGTTCTCGTAGGACAGCATGGCGTGTACTGCCAAAGCGTTCGTCAACTCGGCAAGCCGGCCATGGACATCCAACTGATCGCCAAGAGCCTGACCGACGCGAAGGAACTGATTACCAGCGTGCTGGAGATGAAAGCGCCCGAAAAGGGCTGATCGATTCGTATCAGCTCAGCCTAAATCTTCTGTAGGAACGGGTTGACTTCCTTCTCGCGGCCAATTGTCGTATTCGAGCCGTGACCGGGAATGACAGTTGCTTCGGCAGGCAGATCCAGAAGTCGCGTTTTGATGGAAGACAGAATTTTTCGAGTGCTGCCACCGGGCAAATCGGTTCGGCCGATGGAGTCGCGAAACAGCGTGTCTCCTGCCACGAGCTTGTTTTCCTCTGGAATCCAGAGGCAGAGGCTTCCCTGCGTATGGCCGGGTGTTTCCACCACTTCGAAATGCGCCCGGCCGAGTTGCAACACCGTCCCATCCGCCGCCGCAGCATCCACTTCGGTCCGTTCGGGCGTTTGGACTCCCAGCCACCGCGCCTGCATTTCCAAAAGATCGAGCTGCTCCCCATCGCGAGCATTCATGTACACGGGAGCCTGCGTTAGTGCGCGCAGTTTGTGCGCGCCGGCAACATGGTCAATGTGTCCATGGGTGATGACGATTGCCTTTACCTTGAGTTGATGCCGGTTGAGAACCTCGGTGATCTTTTCGATTTCATCGCCGGGATCGATCACGATCGCTTCTTTAGTCTGCTCGTCGCCGAAAATCGAGCAGTTACATTGCAGCAGGCCGACGGGAAGAATGACGTGAATCATGGGCTCCTATCCGATTGTGAGCACTCCGTGATACTGCTCCGGCAGTCGCGTCGGCCGCCAGTTGCGGTTCAGCCACATGTGCCGCGTGAAGCCCTTAGCCAGGAGTTTGTTTGGATCGGCTGAACGGATTTCATACGAAAAATCGATTACGCGAGGATTGGCGCCGGCGACTTCGGTTTGAACGATAATCTCCTGGTCATATCTTGCCGGATACAGGTACCGGCAATTCGACTCGACCACAGTGAGGAAGAGCCCTTCGGATTGTTCCAGATCCTTGTAACGGAAGCCTCGGGAGCGAACCAGTTCCACGCGCCCAATCTCCATCCAGATCAGGTAATTGGCATGGTACACGACACCCATTTGGTCGGTCTCGGAATAGCGGACCCGGAAGCGCGTCTGGTGCGGCAATCGTTATCCTCTGGTCTGAATATAGCGGCAGCCGGCATTCATAGCAGCCTGTTAGGATTTGGACATGCGGGTTCGGGTGTTGTTTTTCGGGGTGCTGAAAGACATCGTCGGCGCGTCCGAAGAATGCCTCGAGGTAACGCCGGATGCCACCATTGCCAGCCTGTTTCGGCAGTATTCGGAACGGTTCGAAACCCTGCAGGATAAGCGTCCGTCGATTCTATTTGCAAGGAACAGGGAGTTTGCTACGCCAGATACTGCTTTAGCGGAGAACGACGAAGTGGCATTTCTGCCGCCGGTTAGCGGCGGCTCGATAACTGCGCCTGAAGCGGCGGGGCATGTCTTCGCGATCACGCGAGACGTCATCGATTCGCAGGCTCTCGCGCGGGTACTGCAGCGGCCGGAAGATGGCGCGGTGGTCGTCTTTGAAGGCGTAGTGCGAGACAACACAAAAGGGCGACCCACTCTTCACCTGGAATACGAGTGCTACGAACCCATGGCGCTAGAACAAATGACGCGCATCGGCCACGAGATTGCCGCTCAATTCGCAGTAGGCCGAATCGGAATGGTTCATCGCCTCGGCCGGCTTCAGATTGGTGAAGCCAGCGTGGTGGTTGTAGCTACCGCGCCGCACCGGAAACCCGCTTTCGAGGCCGCTCTCGAAGCCATCAATCGTCTCAAGCGTGAAGTCCCGATCTGGAAGAAGGAGTACTTCGCCGATGGAGCCATTTGGGTCGATGGCGAGTGGGACACTCAGCTCCTGGCGAACTCATCCACCGATGGCGCGCGTTAGTCGTTGGTGGCGCAGGCCGTCGATTCTCTTGGCCTGTATCGGGTTTGCTGTTCTCGCCTGGGCTCAATTTAAACCGGTAACACCTACTCGGGGGCAGACGGCGCCGGATGAGCCGCCGACGTTTTCAATCCGAGTGAACCTGGTCAGACTGCTGGTGTCGGTTCGCGATTCATCGGGCGCGCTGATTACGAATCTCAGCAAACAAGATTTCCGAATCCTCGATAGCGGTGTTCCACAAGAGCTTGCCGTATTCGAGCGGAACACGTCTCTCCGTCTGTCCGTTGCGGTAATGATCGACACCAGCGGGAGCACGCAGAAGGACCTTCATTACGAGGTAGATTCCGTGTTGAAGTTTATTCCTACTCTGCTCGGGGCCGGGAATCCGGAAGATACGTTTGCTCTTTTCAGCTTTAATTGGCGAACCAATCTGGAAGTGGATTTCTCACGTAATCTGAAACGGGCTGAGCACGCTCTGCATACGCTGAGGGGTGAAGGCGGGACTTCGTTATACGACGCCATCTATCTTGCGAGCGATACGCTGGGGGAGCGGGAAGGACGTCACGTGATGGTGGTGGTCACGGACGGGGGCGATACGACCAGTTACAAGCATTACAACGATGCGCTGGCGGCGGCTCAACGCGCGGATGTGGTGATGTATCCGGTGGTGGTGGTTCCGATCGCCGGCGATGCGGGCCGAAATACCGGCGGAGAGCACGCTCTGGCAACGCTGGCGGCCTCGACGGGCGGACGGATTTTCTATCCCGAGGGCTTCGATCAACTGGACGCCGCCTTCGCGGATATTCTGCAGGCGTTGCGGACGCAATACCTGCTCGGTTTTTATCCGCGTGATGTTCGCGAGCAGCCGCGCCTATTTCATCAGGTGAAAGTGGAGCTGCGCGAGCCGTCGTTACGGGTGACTGCCCGAACCGGATATTACGAGCCGTAAGCGGCGCGGAAAAATTTGCGGTGAGGCTGTGAGAGGCTCTTGGAACGAAATCCCAGCCAGGATATCTTAACGAACGCTTCACCACAATCCTTCTTTCGTATACGGGCGACTCCACAAAGCCAGCGTAAGAATTATTGCCTTGGTCCATGCCGCAAACATGCGTTCGACTTGCTCCGGCGAATGGCCGCGCTTCCCGAGAAACTCCTTTGCGGACGTGACGACCACGGATGTAAAGCCAATCAGATATCGCAACGGGACAAGAGGCGGCGCTTGCGCGTGGTCGGTTCTGTTCTTCTTGACAGGCGTATGGCGCAGGCCGATCTCTTCCTGATAGTCAAGCCAATCCTGATCGTATGGACGCGTGCAAGTATCGATCACCCACTGAACAAACCTTGGCTTCACCGCGGCCTTGTAGAGATCATCCGGGTGGCCGTCCGGACCGTTGAACCATTTCGAGAGGTGTTCTTGTGCACCAATTCTCGAGCGCCACGCATTCACTATATCCTCAGCCTGACCGGAGAGCACTTCGCCCGCCATGGCAAGATAGCGTCGATCCTCGCCGGTCAGTTCGGCAGTCATTTCGAGCTGATGCAGTTCCTCGAGCGTGACGGGAGAATGCGCAACCCGGTCCGTGCCGTAATCGTAACCAGGCATATTCAGGGAAGGATTCGTCATGGCGTTCCTCATCTGCGATACTCGTCCCGCTGCAGAACTCCGACGCCGAACCAGCCCCAGTACACGCGATGTTTCTGGATTAACCCATCGTCGTTCACCTCCATCACTTCGACAAAGTCCATCTGATCGCCATTGGGCGCTTCACGCGGGTACTCCCACATCAATTTCTTGCCATCTGTGAGATAGCCATTGCGGTAGTATTTGCGCACCTCCGGCTTGCGGTCCGCGAGTTTTTCGAATAAAGGCCGTATTTCGTCGTGTCCGCGAAGAATGCCTTTCTGCGTTCCCATGAGATGCGGGACCAAGGGACTCTCAAACACGGCATCCGGTGCGTACAATGCAAGAAGCGCGGCGGCGTCGTTTCGGGAGAGCGCCTCGTCCCACGCATAATAGACACTTTCGACCGGGGTCGCTTGTGCTTGCTGCGTCATAAAACATCCTCCTACCCGCAATCTAGCGCAGCATCTGAACCGGACGTTTCACGCTAGATCGAATCATTCGATACGCCCGCGGACGTAGTATGCGGATATGGAAACCGATCCGGATATTAGCTGCGTGGCTGCGCTGTTGGCGGAACCGGCGCGCGTCAAAATTATCAACTCTTTGCTTGACGGGCGTGCATTACCGGCGACCGAGCTCGCGTTTTCAGCCAATATCAGCCCTCAAACGGCAAGCAACCATCTCTTCAAATTGCTGGAATCGCAGTTAGTCGAGGTGGAAACACAAGGCCGGCACCGTTATTACCGCTTGTCGAGCCCCGAAGTCGCCGAAGCCATTGAGGCATTGGCCCGGATCTTGCCGAAAGCCCGGAAGAAAACCGCGAAAGAATCGCCAGAGCAGCAAGCTCTCCGGTTTGCGCGACACTGTTACAACCATCTCGCCGGAACACTGGCGGTGGAGATTGCGGAGAAACTGCTGGAGCGCAGGATTCTCATGTCGCACGCCGGGAAATTTTATCATGTTACGGCCCAAGGGGTGTCTTGGTTTTCAGAATTGGGAATCGAGGTTGATAGCCTTGGCTCGAACCGAAGCGGGTTAGCCAAGAAGTGCCTGGATTGGACAGAGCGGCGCTACCATCTGGCTGGTCCGTTAGGCACGTCCTTATTCAAAAGATTCGTCTCGCTGAATTGGATAACTAAGAGACGCGACTCTCGTTGCATGCGCCTAACCGCCAAAGGCCGGACGGGACTCGAGCGGCTGCTTGCGATCTCAATAGCGGCGAGGTTCTGAGGCGCGATTCATTGAGCAGCCACCTATGCTGAAGGTATATGGCTAGTTTTGTGGATGCGGCGATCGAGATCGCTCGCGAAGCGGGTCAACTCCTGCTGGCACATCGCGGCGTGGGGTTCGAACTGAAAGGCGATTACGATCTGGTTACCGCGGCCGACCGTGCGAGCGAGCAACTGATAATAAGGCGGCTAAAAGAACGCTTCCCGGAGCACGGCATTGTAGCGGAAGAAGGCGGCCGGGCGGAAATGCAGGCCGAATTGCGCTGGTATGTCGATCCGCTGGATGGCACCACGAATTTCGCGCACGGATTCCCTATGTGGAACGTCACGCTGGCTCTGGCGCGCAAGGGGGAAGTGATTGCGGGTGTGATTTACGATCCACTGAATCGAGAACTATTCGCTGCCGAGCGCGGAGCGGGCGCGCGGCTTAACGGCGCGCCGATTCACGTAAGCAAAACGCCGGTGCTGAATGACGCACTCGTCTCGACTGGCTTTCCCAGCCGCAAACGTCATCTGAACGTAAATATCCACTTCTATTACCAGCTCGCAATGATCACGCATGGGGTGCGGCGCGGTGGCTCCGCCGCGCTCGATCTCGCTTACACGGCCTGCGGGCGACTGGAGGCCTTCTGGGAATTTGGGCTGAACCCGTGGGATATGGCAGCCGGCACGCTGCTAGTGGAGGAAGCGGGAGGCAAGGTATCCGGCATGCGCGGCGAGCCGCTCGATTTGCACGGCAAATACGTTCTCGCCGATAACAGACTCATTCATCAGGAGACGTTAGACGTGTTTGCGGATATTTTCGACGGCCGCTATCGATACGAAATGCCATCGCTTCCAGCCGAACAGTGGGCGGCGCAACGTGGCTGAGCTACCGCCTGTTCCGCTGACCCTGGAGGGCGCTTGGGTCCTGCATCAGATGTTTCGCTTCCGGCGCGCGGCTTGGCGTGCACTGGAGGAATCGCCGCGCGAACGCATTCTCAAAGAGGCCGGCCGCGCGTTGACTTCCTTGGAGCGGAGCGGGAAAGAGGGACAACCGGTTCAATCAGCGATCTATTCGCTCATCGGGCACAAGGGCGACGTATTGCTGCTGCATTTCCGCGATTCTCTCGAGGATCTCCATCGCGCTGAATTGGCCATTAGTCAACTGGAGTTGTCCGATTTCCTCGAGCCGGCTCATTCCTACTTGTCGGTGGTCGAGTTGGGCCTGTATGAATCGTCGGCCAAGACTTACGCTCAGCTCTCGGAAAAAGGGCTGGAGCCGCATTCGCCGGAGTGGAACGCCGGAGTGGCCGAGGTGATCTCGCGTCAAGCGGCGGCCATGTCGTCCCGCTTGTATCCGCAGATTCCCGGCGCCAAATACATCTGCTTCTACCCGATGGATCGCAAACGGGATGAAGAGAAGAACTGGTATCAGGTGCCAATGGCCGAACGCCAGCGCCTGATGCACGAACACGGAATGGTGGGCCGGCGCTACGCGGATTCGGTTCGCCAGATTATCACGGGATCGATCGGCTTCGACGATTGGGAATGGGGGGTCGATTTGTTCGCCGACGACCCGCTTGTCTTCAAGAAACTCATCTACGAGATGCGCTTCGACGAGGTCAGCGCCGTTTATGCCCTATTCGGAACCTTCTATGTGGGTCTGCGAATCCCGGTTGCGGAGCTGTCCCGATCTCTGGCCGGCGAGTTGTCCTGAGTTTGCATTCACACAGCGAAAGGCAGTGATTCCGGGCGGCTCAAATCATTGAGAATGGTACGCTTAGAATTCGAAAAATGCGTACTGTCGACCTAATTCATCGCAAGCGGGATGGAGAGGAACTGGCTCCCGAAGAGCTTCAGTTCCTAGTGGATACATACACCCGCGGTGAAATTCCCGATTATCAGATGGCGGCCTTTCTAATGGCCGTGTATTACTCCGGAATGACTGACCGGGAAGTGAGCGTAATGACCGAGTCGATGATGAACTCGGGTTCGATTGTTGACCTTTCGTCTATTCCCGGCATCAAGGTTGATAAGCATTCCACCGGCGGAGTCGGCGATAAGACCAGCTTGATCGCATCGCCCATTGCAGCGGCGGCGGGCGTGATCGTTCCTATGATTTCCGGCCGCGCGCTCGGCCATACCGGCGGCACGTTGGACAAACTGGAATCGATCCCGGGTTTCAGGACCGATCTCACCATCGATGACTTCCGGGCGCTGCTGGCGCAACACGGACTTGCTTTCATCGGCCAGACTCTCGAAGTAGCGCCGGCGGACGGCAAGCTGTATGCTCTGCGCGATGCGACGGCCACGGTGGAATCCATTCCGCTGATCGCTTCTTCGATCATGTCGAAGAAGCTCGCCGTCAGCCTGGATGCGCTGGTGCTCGATGTGAAGGTGGGATCGGGCGCATTCATGAAGAAGCAGGTGGAAGCACGCCGGCTGGCCCAGATGATGGTGGGAATCGGACGGCGCCTCGACAAGCGTGTTCAGGCCCTGATTACAGATATGAATCAGCCGCTAGGTTATGCGATCGGCAATGCGCTGGAAGTGATGGAAGTTTCGCAGACCTTGCAGAACGCCGGCCCTGCGGACCTGACCCGCATTTCGCTCGAACTCGCGGCCCGCATGATTTTCCTGGGAAAGATTACGAAAACTCTGGACGAGGCTCGCGAAGTGGCGCAGGCAAGACTTCTCGATGGCTCCGGATACCAAAAGTTGAAAGATGTGATCGCGGCGCAGGGCGGCAATCCGCAAGTGCTGGATCGCTTCGAACTGCTTCCGAACGCAACTGGAGCGCAGGAAATCACGACCAGCCGCGGAGGCTACATCAGCGGCATCGATGCGGAGCTGATTGGACAAGCATCGTCCATGATCGGCGCCGGGAGGAACACGAAAGAAGATTCCATCGACCCCGCGGTCGGAGTCATTCTCGAAGTCAAAGTCGGCCAGAAGATCGAGGCCGCCAGCATTCTGTGCCGCATCTATTACACGGATGAGGCTCACCTGGAGGAAGCCGCCGAGCTCGTCGAAGACGCCTTCCGTATTTCGCAGCAAGCCGTCGAAGAACGGGACCTCATTCTGGAAGTTGTCAGCTAGTCCCCAAGCCCGATGGCGCGATTCGATGGGGTTATCGGGCTTATTTCAATTGTTCTCTGCGCCTATCTCTTTTCAACCAGCCGGACCGCCATTCAGAAACGTGTCGTTCTCTGGGGCATCACGCTGCAGTTTGCGTTCGCCTTTCTCGTTCTGAAGACCAGAGTCGGCGAACTGTTTTACGGCATAAGTCTGTTTGTTAATGCCTTGCTGGGTTACACGGCTGCCGGATCCAGCTTTGTATTCGGCGACAAACTGGGACTGAGGAATGACCAGTTCGGCGTCATTTTTGCATTCCAGGTTCTGCCTATTGTCATCTTCATCTGCTCGCTTTTCGCGATTCTGTACTACCTCGGCGTGATGCAGGTGTTCGTCAAGGGCATGGCCGTGTTTATGCAGAAATTCATGGGAACCAGCGGGGCGGAATCCACCAGCGTCGCGGCCAGCATCGTGATGGGACAGACTGAGGCTCCGGTCACCATTCGTCCGTTTCTGGAGAGCCTCACCGAATCGGAACTTTTTACGGTGATGACCAGCGGCATGGCGCACGTTTCCGGTTCGGTGATGGCGGCTTATGTCGCCATCGCGGGCGTCTCCATCACGCATTTGCTGACCGCCGTCATTATGACCGCGCCGGCCACTATCATGCTGGCCAAAATGTTCGTTCCGGAGACCGGCAAGCCCGTGACTTCGGGAACGGTCAGCGTCGAAGTGGAAAAACAAGGGGTGAATGTCATCGATGCCGCCGCACGCGGCGCCGGTGATGGACTGTCGCTCGCCCTCAATATCGCGGGCATGCTGATTGCATTTCTTGCGCTGATTGCGATGGTGAATGGCGGCCTCGGCTGGGTGCATTCCTTCGCGCCTTGGTTCCCCGCGTCACTTCAGCAAATCCTTGCCTGGATTTTCGCGCCCATCGCTTGGGCGCTTGGCGTGAGCTGGAACGACTGCGCGACCATTGGAAACCTCTTGGGCACGCGCATGGTGCTCAATGAGTTTGTCGCGTTTGTCGATCTTGGCAAGGTCAGGGCGATGCTGCAGCCACGCTCTTTCGTGATCGGCACATTTGCCCTGTGCGGGTTTGCGAATCTGAGTTCCATTGCGATTCAGATTGGCGGAATCGGCGCGCTTGCGCCTTCGCGCAAATCGGATCTGGCGCGGCTGGGAGTAAAGGCGATGTTAGTCGGAACGATGGCGAATTTCATGTCCGCGTGTATCGCTGGAATCCTGCTTTAGACTCAAACCATAGATCTCAAATCATGCGCGACGCCGCTCAATTTGTCCGATCGAATACGTCGATTCGCCCCAGGATTGGCATCGTGCTGGGAAGCGGCCTGGGCTCGTTTGCCGATTCACTCGCGAAAGCGGTCCGGCTTTCCTACAAAATTATTCCTGGCTTTCCCGCCTCTACCGCCGCCGGGCATGCCGGACAACTCGTGTTGGGCACGCTGGGAGCGAACGGTGCGGGTACGGTGGATATCGTTGCCATGTCGGGCCGATTTCATCTTTACGAGGGCTACACCGCCCGGCAGGTCACCGCCGGCATACGGCTGTTTCACGAATTGGGCGTCAAACGCGTAGTGCTCACGAACGCCGCTGGAGGCATAAACTCCGAATACGCGAAAGGCGCTCTGGTGCTGATCTCGGATCACGTTAATCTGCAAGGGACGAATCCACTCACGGGACCGAACGATTCTCAACTTGGTCCCAGGTTTCCCGACATGACGGAAGCTTATTCGCCGGCATTGCGGCAGCTCGCACGCGAAACGGCCGAAGAGCTTCGAATACCGATTCACGAAGGTGTGTATGCCGCGGTACTTGGCCCGAGTTATGAAACTCCCGCTGAAATTCGATTTCTAAAAACGATTGGCGCGGATCTGGTGGGCATGTCCACGGTAGCTGAAACGATCGCGGCAAATCACATGGGCATGGAAGTACTCGGCATTTCTTGCGTAACTAATTTAGCGGCGGGATTGAGCGGCGAAAAGCTCAATCACGCGGAAGTTCTGGAAATAGGGCAGCGTGTGGCGGGAACGTTTTTAAAGCTGCTCACCGGTGTCTTGCCTAAAATCGCGCAGTGAGTAAGTCGAAACCTCTGGTTCTGTTCGACATTGACGGAACATTGATGCGCGGCGCGGGCCAGCATCATAAACAGGCTTTGATAGAAGGCATTCGCCGAGTCACCGGCCTTTCAACGCATCTGGAGGGTGTGGCCACTTCGGGCATGCTGGATCGCGATCTGATCGTATCCATGCTGCTCGCCAGCGGGCAGAGCCAGCGCGTCATTCGCGCGGCGCTTCGGCAAATTATGGCGGAATGCCAGAGCGCCTATCTGGAAAATTGCCTGATTGATCTTGCACCATTTCTTTGTTTGGGTGTCCGGGAATTCATGGTTCAACTCAACGATCGTGGCGCGGTTCTTGGCCTGGTGACCGGAAATCTCAGCCAGATTGGCTGGAGGAAAATGGAATTGGCCGGTATCCGCGAATATTTCTCGGTGGGCGCGTTTGCAGAGGACGGAACCACCAGGGCGCGATTGGCGCGAGTGGCCGTTCGACGGGCGCTCAAGCAGCAACTCATCGAGCCGGACACCCGGATTTCATTAATCGGCGATCACGCCAACGATGTCCAGGCAGCGAAGGCGAACGGCTTCCAATCGATCGCCGTAGCAACCGGGGTAATGCCGATTGAGGAGTTGCAGCGCTGCGAACCCGATATTCTGGTGCGGAGTTTAGCTGAATTGGATATCGAAAAGGTCCTGTAGCCGATTTTTTGAGCGCGAAGTCTAATGTTGTATGAAGAGAATCGCGCTATTGACTGGGGCCCTGACGGTGCTGCTCGGCAGTCCATCCATTGCTGACACGCTCTATTTGAACAGTGGCGCGACATACAACGGCCACTTCATGGGAGAGCGGGACGCCCGGGTCGACTTTCAGGACAGCCAGGGGGCGCAGCAGCAATTCCCGATTCACGATATTCAGTCAATGTCGTTCAGCCGCACCGGAGTGACGGTGGTGCTAAGGAGCGGGAGAACTTACTTTGGCGAGATTACGGGCCCGCTGGCGAATACAATTTCCTGGGTAGACGCACGGGGCGTCAGTTATCAATTTCCGACCTATCAGGTTTCGAGCATTACATTCACGGAGGGCTGGCAAGGTCCCTATGAATCGAACCAGCGAGGCATGGTGCTTCCCGCCGGTACTGAAATCAGCGTGCTGACGAATTTGCCTATCGATTCGCGCAATGCTCAACCGGGACAGACCTTCCGGGCGACTATCGCGCGCGATGTCCTCGGCCCGGATGGTCAAGTGGTCATACCGCGCAATTCCGACGCGACCTTGATTCTGCGCAGTGAATCGGGAGGTGGAATACACAGCGGAGATCTGGTACTCGATTTGGATTCCGTGATGATTAATGGCGTTCGGCAGATGGTGGCGAGCTCTGATGTGGTAGAGACCAATGGGCAAGGCATCGGCAAGAACAAAAAAACCGGGGAATACGTGGGTGGCGGAGCGGTTTTAGGCGCGTTGATCGGCGCCATTGCGGGCGGAGGCAAAGGAGCGGCAATCGGGGCCGCTGCGGGAGCCGGTGCAGGAGCGGTCGGGGAAATTGTGACTCATGGACATCGTGTTTACGTACCCGCCGAAACGACGCTCACGTTCAACCTAGATAAGCCGGTGGTGTTGCGTCCTTACGGACCCCCGCCTCGTCCGCAATATGGGCCACCACAGCGGTAAGCGCGTCTATTGCTCCGCAAGCGCTTGCATCGGAGAGGTTCGAGCGGCGCGGTAAGCAGGCAGTAGACAGGCCAGCAGAGATACCAGCGCCATGATTGCGCCTGCGCCAGCGAGTGTCGCCAGACTGTGAGCGGGCACGTGAAATAAAACGACCTGCATGGCTTTACCGGTTAGCCATGCTCCAATGAGACCAAGTGCCGCGCCGCAAACGAAGAGACGAAAGGCAAGATTGAGAAATTGCCCGCGAATCTGGCTTGGCTGCGCTCCTAAAGCCATGCGCACGCCGATCTCGCGGCGATGCTGTGAAACGGCGTAACTCAAGACACCGTATGTGCCGATGGCTGTAAGAAGCAGAGCGATCGCTGAGAAGAGAGCGGCCAGCAGGGCCGGTGAACGGCGGGCGATGAGACTATCGGCAATGCGATCGTCCATGGAGCGGATATCAAAAACCGCCAGTTCGGGATCGATTTGCCGAACTACTCTTTGCAGCGTCGAGCGCATTGATTCCGGCTCGAGGCTGGCGCGCGCGACTACGAATAGACGTCCGTCCGGACGATAGATGTACGGATAGTAAACTGCGCCTTGTGCTGCATCGTCGGTGAGGCCAGCTTGCTTTGCACTGCTTACGACGCCGACTACGGTGAACGCCTCAGCATCGGGTCCCGCGGTGGAACCCTGGAATAAGCGATGACCTAGAGCGCTGGTATGCGGCCAATAGTAGCGCGCGAAATCCTCGTCCACTACGCAGACCCGCTCGCGACGGCGTGAATCCTCAGCGGTGAGAAATCGTCCGGCCTGCAATGAGAAGCCCATGGCTTGGAAATAGTTGCCGGCGACACTGTACGAATAGTGCCCGCGCGTCGATTCGCCAGGCCGGACGACGTGGCCAACGACGGTAGCGGCGCTCTTACCGCTATGCCCGCTGAAAGGCACGTTAGTGACCACACCGACCGACAGCATTCCCGGTTGATGCTCAAGTTCTTCGACTAATCTTTCGCTGAAGGCCAAGCCAGCCGAGGGGGCCGGATATTTGTTTCCGACCAGGGAGATTTGGCCGGTGAGCACATGGTCGGATCGGAAACCCGGAGAAACGGCCATGGCGTGTTCGAGACTCAGCCCGAGCAGGCCGGCTCCGGCCAACAGTACGAATGCCAGGGCAATCTGGGCAATGACGAAGCTTTGCCGCAGCGTTTGAGCGGTGCGGCTCGTGGTTTCACGCCGATTCTGGAGCTGGAGAGCGTTGCCGCGATGCCGGAGATTGAGCCAGATGATTGGTAATGCGAGCACGATACCCATGGCGAAGGACACGAGTAAAGCGGCCAGCGCCAGGCGGCCATCGAACGCGATGTGAGCGCCTAAGGGCAACCGGTCAGCACCGAGAGCCCTCAGGAGGCGAATGCCGCCCGCGCCGACGGCAAGGCCGAGTAGTCCTCCGGCAAGCGACAGCAATGTAGTCTCGATAATCGCTTCGCTCAAGACGTATGCCCGCGTTGCGCCCAGCGCTTGCCGGACAGCCGCTTCCCTGGCTCGGCCGTTGGCGCGGATGAGAAGCAGGTTCGCCAGGTTGACCGTACCAATCAGCAGAAGTGTAAGAACCGCGGCTTGCAGCAGCAGCAGAGTAGGGCGAATCGCTGCAACATGATCGGCGTGGAGTGGAACGACCAGGGAACGAAAGCCGGCATCGGCCATCATTTTTGCCTTTGGGTCGTCTCTCTCTAAGGCGGTATTCTGCGCATCAATTTGCGACTGGGCCTGCGCGAGAGTGGCGTTGGGTTTGAGCCTGGCAATCATTTGAATCACATTCCCGCCGGAATGCCGCTCTGAGGGGGCGCGGTTTTCAAGACGCGATGCAAGCGGCAAATACAACTGAGCTTCCGAGGAGAGAAAGCGGAACCCTGGGGGCAGGACGCCTACCACGGTCTCCGGAAAACTGTCGGCTCGAACCTGCCGCCCGATTACGCGAGGGTCAGCGTTGAAATGCTTTCGCCAATATGCGTCGCTCAAGATAACGACATTGTTGGTTTGATAGGTCGTCTCCGCTTCCGTGAAACTGCGTCCGAAAGCAGGGCCGACGCCGAGCGTCTTGAAAAAATCCGGAGAGACTTGGATGATCTGTTCGCGATCCATAGAGCCTGGACCGCCGACGATTGCGGTTCCGTAGGCGTAAATCGAGAGCGAGCTGAACGCGGGAATATGACCTCGACGTTCGTAGTAGTTGGTCAGGGAAGAACCGTCTCGATCGACTCCGGCTCTGGGATAGGTGTTGAAAATGGTCACGAGCCGGCCGGCGTCAGGGAAGGGCAGCGGACGCAGCAGGGCTGAATCGATTACCGCAAATATCGCGAGGTTAGCGCCAAGACAGAGCGCGAGGGTGAGGACAGCGGTGGTCGTGAATCCAGGAGTTTTTCGGAGCAAGCGCGCGGCGTATCGCAGCTGCCTGCCAAGCTCATCGAAGAGATGAAGGCCGCGCGCCTTACGGCACTCCTCTTTGACACTGTTGATGCCGCCTAGTTCCATGCGCGCGCGCCGGCGCGCTTCTTCCCGCGGCATGCCCGAGCGGACGAGCTCATCCGTGTAGTGCTCGATGTGAAAACGTAGTTCCTCGGCCATGCCCTCTTCGAAATGATGACGCGAAACGAGTACACGGAAAACAGAAAGAAAGCGCTTGATCACTTCACACCTCCTCCGGCGTCGTGTTCAAGGCCGCGGCAATTGCGGACGCAAGCCGGTTCCAGCCGGCCGTCTCCTCGCGCAAACGGCGGCGTCCGGCGGCAGTGAGTGTGTAGTACTTTGCCCGGCGGTTGTTCTCGCTCTGGCCCCATTCGGCGGCTATCAGATCCTGATGCTCCAACCTGTAAAGCGCCGGGTATAAGGATCCTTGCGGAATTTCGAGCGCATCGCCCGAGATCTGCCGGAGACGCTGCAAGACACCGTATCCATGCAGCGGTTTTAAGGACACTGCTTTGAGGATCAGCATATCGAGCGTGCCCGGGAGCAGGTCGGCGGTTTTGCCCATCGTCGGAGAGCCCTCCTAGTCTAACTAGGAATATAGCATGTTCTCCTAGTTTACCAAGAGGAGACTAGCCTTGAGGCAACTTGCTGACGTCCCAACCGCCGCCAAGCGCCTTGATCAAGAGAACGCTCGCATCCATGCGACGCCGCAGAAGGTCCACTTCGGTTCGTTCGTTCGTTAAGGCAATACTCTGGGCGGTGATGACTTCAAGGTAGGTGACCAGCCCGCCTTTGTATCGATTCAGCGAGAGCTGCAGCGAAGTTTCCGCCGCAGTGGTCGCTTCCTGCTGCTTGGCTAATTCCTGCTCGAGAATCCTCAACGTAGAAAGATTGTCCTCGACCTCTTGGAATGCGGTCAATGCAGTTTGACGGTAGTTCGCGACGGTGGCATCGTATGAGGCCTGAGCCATCTCAACCTGTGCCCGCCTTCGTCCGAAATCCAGTGCCGTTTCCGCAACCTGCGGGCCGACCGCCCAAAACCGGCTCGGCCAGGCGAACCAATTGACGATGCTGCCGGCCTGGAAACCTCCCGTCGCGCTGATCACCAAATCCGGGAAAAAGGCTGCTTGTGCAATCCCGATCTGTTCATTGGCGGCTGCAACTTGTCTTTCCGCCGCTGCGATATCCGGCCTTCGCTGGAGCAGCTGCGCGGGGACGCCCACTGGAATGGCAGGCGGCTGTTGCTTCAAAGGCATTACCGGCAAGTGGAACCCTTCGGGAGTTTTGCCCAGCAGAACCGCGATGGCGTGTTCAAATTCGGCGCGCGCGACCGCGACATCGATGTCCTGCGCCTGCGTCTGGTTCAATTGCGTTTGGGCCTGGGCCACTTCAGCCTTCGAGGCGATGCCGCCGTTATAACGGTTCTGGGTCAGATCGAGCGCCTTTTGATAAGCCACGACGGTGTCATCCAGAAGTTGCTTTTGCGCGTCCAGGCTGCGCGCTTCGAAATAATCCGTCGCGACTTCGCTCTGAAGCTCCAAGGCTACGTTTTGAAGATCGGCCGCGGAGGCTTGAAACTGCTCTCGGGCGTTCGCGACGGTTCTTCGAATTCTGCCCCAAAAGTCCGCGTCCCAAGTGGCGTCCACGGGCAGCACGAAATCCGAGTATTGATAGCCTTGGACGCCGGTGGGATTGTGTCCCGATACGCGGTTGGCGGTGATGCTTGGAGCCACGCTCACGGTGGGGAACAATGCCGCGCGATTGAATTTGATGGCTGCCCGGGCCTGACGAAAATTCGCTTCCGCCACTTTGATGGTTTGATTGGCCGGCTCTACTTGTTCTTCAAGAGCATTCAACTGCGAATCGCCAAACAGTTCCCACCATTTGCCCCGGATCACGGCATCGCTCGGCTGCGCAGTCTGCCAGCCATTTACTTCTTTAAAGCTATTCGGCGGCTGCTCACTGTAAGCCGGAGCTGACGGAACAGCCGGCTTCGTATACTTCGGCCCGACAGCGCAACCGGCGAGGAGGAGCGAAGCGGCTATCGCAATTGAAATCAAGAGAAGGCGCCTGAATTGGGGGCGCTTACGCTTTCGGCTCAGCTTCGGCAATCTCATTGAGCTTAACGTTTCCATTTTCAAACTACTCGCCGCGGACTTGTTCTCCTGAGAGGATTGAATCGCTCGGATTCGCGATGACTGAATCAGCAGGCCGGAGGCCGGATACAATCTCCACTTTGTCGCCGAAGTCTCTCCCGAGAACAACCGGGATCAGATCCGTACGGCCATTACGCACCACTGCGACACGCAGGCCCTCCGATCGAAACAGAAGAGTGTTGGACGGCACAGTGACGGCGGGCACTTTAGATGGCAGTTTCAAATGCACGGATACATAGGAGCCGGGCAGCAATTCTCCAGTAGAATTCTTCACGTCCACTTCGACTAACAGCGTACGTGAAGCCGTGTCGATGGCCTCGGCGTTCCGGACTACGGTCCCGTGAAACTGCCTCCCCGGAAATTCGGTCAACGTGACATAACCGCTCACGCCCGGCTTCGCGGCGCGAGAATAAACCTCCGGAACATTGGCGTATACGCGGAGCGTTGAGTTCGACGCAAGATGGAACAGTTCTTTCCCCGGTGTATTGGCGCCTGCATCCACTAGTGCGCCCACATCGATGTTGCGAGCGGTAATCACGCCGTCGAATGGCGCATACACTTTCTCGTAGCCGACCGTTTGCTCCAGGCGCGCGACATTTGCTTCCGCCGATTTGACCGTAGCAGTGTTTGCCGCGGCTGCCTGGACGGCGTTATCGACATCTTGTTTGGCAACCGAATCGGTCTTGAATAAATTCATGTAGCGCTCGGAAGTGATTTGCGCCAGCTTCAGGTTGGCTTCATCTGTATTCAATTGTTCGCGCGCTTGCTGCAATTGCTGATCTACTTCGGGCGCCTCGATCTCGGCCAGAAGCTGCCCTTGTTTGACGCGCGCTCCGATATCGACATACCAGGCCTTCAAATATCCGCTGGCCCTGGCCCAAATGGGCGTATCGATGAAGGCTTGCATATTTCCAGGCAAGACAACTTCTTCGGCTCCAGAAGTGATGAGCGGATGAACAACGGCCACGGTCTGAACCGAATTCGCCAGGGTCTCGCGCTGTAAAGCAGAATTCGCCTTGGCCCGCGCCGTCAATCCGGCGAAAATGAAATAACTCAGAACCACGACCGGGAGAGCCAGCATAATCAGCAGACTGCGCCAGTTACTGCCGGAAGATTTACGCTGATTTTCACTTGGCGCCTCAGTTGTGGTAATTGTTCCTTCTTCTACTGTCATCTGGTCCTCCGTAAGTCAGGCATGAATGTGCTCATTGTTTTCTGGAGTCTCTTTGGATGCTTGATCCAGCGTGCGCGATCCATGCAGTAAGCTGAAAACCGCCGGGACGAAGAATAGCGTCGCGACGGTTGCACATAGCAGGCCGCCGATTACAGCGCGGCCCAGCGGCGCGTTCTGTTCGCCGCCTTCACCGAGCCCCATGGCCATCGGGATCATACCGATGATCATGGCCAGGGCGGTCATCAGCACGGGACGGAATCGCGTGGAACCGGCTTCGAGTGCGGATTCGATGGGGCTGCCGTGCTTTGCAAGCTGTTCCTTGGCGAAGCTGACGACTAAAATGCTGTTTGCCGTCGCGACACCCATGCACATAATCGCGCCCATGAGCGCGGGCACGCTGACGGTCGTATGTGTCACGAACAGGAATACGACGATGCCTGCCAGCGCCGCCGGCAAGGCGGTAATGATAATGAACGGATCGAGCCACGATTGGAAGTTCACAACGATCAGTAAGTAAACCAGAGCAATGGCGCCTATCAATCCGCCGAGCAGGCCGACATACGAATCGTGCATCGTTTCGGCTTGGCCGCGCAGGATGACTTCGCTTCCGCGCGCCAGGTATTTTCGGTTCGCGTCAATGACTCGCCTGATGTTCGCGCCGACAGCGCCCAGATCGCGACCCTGCACCGATCCGTAAATATCCACTGTGCGGCGAATGTTGTAATGGGTTGCCACGCCGAGCTCGCTCTCGCGATTCAGCGCCGCAACATCGCTCAAAATCTCGGGCTGTTTCTGGCCGGGAGCACTGATTGGGATATTCTGCAGGTCCTGGATGGATTGAATGCTGTATTGCGGCGTTTGGGCGACCAGATTATAACTGACGCCATTCGTAGGGTTCAGCCAGAACGTCGGCTGAGTCTGGAAACTGCCGCTCAGAGAAGTGAGCAGGTTGCGCGCAAGATCGATCTGGTTGAATCCACTCTCGGCGGCTTTCGTGCGATCTACTTCGAGGTGAAGTTTAGGTTCATCAAAAACCTGGTGAACGTGCAGATCCACCGCGCCCGGAATCCGCTGCAATTGCGGTAACAGCAGATCGGCGAAAGACCGGCTTGCCTCCACGTTGTTACCGACTATCTGCACGTCGATGGGAGCAGGTAAACCGAAGTTCAGAATTTGGGTGACGATATCCGCTGGAAGGAAGTAGAAGGTGGCGCCTGGAAATTGCTTGGGAAGCTGGTTCCGCAGCTCGTGAATATATTCGCCGGTGGGCCGGTGCTTCTCATTCAGCGTGACAAGAATGTCCGCATCGGCGCTTCCGATCTGCCCCGAGTTGCTGTAGGAGAGGTTCAACTGGCTGTATGGGAGGCCGATGTTGTCCAGAATTGTGTCGAGTTCGTTGTGCGGGATTTGCCGGCGGATGGCGCTGTCAACCAGATCGCAAAGCCGGGCCACTTCTTCGATTCGCGTTCCGGTTTTGGCGCGGACGTGAAGCTTGAATTGCCCAGTGTCACTGGAGGGAAAGAAATCCTGGCCCAGAAATGGGACGAGGGCGAAGGCCGCGATGCAGATGACGAGGAACAGTGGAACGAACACAACGCGGCGGTAGACAAGCGTAGTCAGGATCGCCTGATATTGCGTTCTGACGCGCTCGAAACCGCGCTCAAATGCCCGCTGAAACTGTACAAACGGGTTCCGCGATTTCCCCGAGCCATGCTTCACTTTCAACAGATACACAGCGAGCGTGGGGACCAGCGTTCTCGACAGAACATAAGAGGCGAGCATCGCGAACACCACGGCTTCCGCGAGCGGGACAAATAGGAACTTCGCGACGCCACTGAGAAAGAACATCGGAAGAAAAACAATGCAAATGCAGAGCGTGGAGACGAGCGCCGGAACCGAAATTTGCGCCGCACCCTCGATAATCGCCGATCGAAGGTCGTGACCTTGCTCGAGGAATCGCTCGATATTCTCGATGGTGACCGTCGCGTCATCGACCAAGATGCCAACGGCGAGCGCCAATCCGCCAAGGGTCATAATGTTGATCGTCTCGTGCAGGGCGCTCAGCACGATCACCGAGGTCAGAATCGAAAGGGGAATCGATATAGCAATGATCAGAGTGCTTCGCCAACTTCCCAGAAAGATCAGGATCATCAATCCGGTAAGGCAAGCGGCGATGATCGCCTCTCGGATGACTCCGCTGATCGCTGCGCGAACGAAAATCGACTGATCCGCAAGCGGCTGGATTTTCAGTTGTGGCGGTAGAGTCGCGGCCACGTGCGGCAGAAGATCTTTGATGCCCTGCACCACGTCCAGCGTTGAAGCGCTTCCGGCTTTCAAAACACTAACCAATACGCCGCGCTGCCCATCTCTTCGGATGATGTTGGTCTGCGGAGCGAATCCATTCCGTACGTTGGCAACGTCGCGAACGTAGATGGTGGAATTGCCGACTACCTTCACCGGAAATTCATTGATTTCGGAGATACGCTTCGGGCTGTAGTTCATGTCGATGTCATATTCGAATTGCCCGATTTTCGCGGTTCCGGAAGGAAGCAGGAGGTTCTGATTGCTCACGGCAGTGACGACATCGAAGGGCGAGAGACCTTTAGACTGCATTTCGGCCGGATTCAGATCGATCATCACCTGGCGCTGCTTGCCGCCGTAAGGGTAGGGAACAACAGCGCCGGGCACGGTTACGAGCTGGGTCCGGAGAAAGTTCAAGGCAATGTCATTGAGGTCCTGTTCCTGAAGGCCTTTTCCCGAAAGGGCAAGCTGGAGAATGGGCACGCTCGAGGCGTTGTAACTGAGAATGATGGGCGGGTTGATGCCGGGGGGCATCTGCTTGAGGATGGTCTGCGAAACCGCCGTTACCTGCGCCACGCCTGTGGTGACGTCCGCATAGGGCTGAAGGAAAATTTTCACCACCGCTGTGCCGTTGAGCGTGGTGGATTCAATATGTTGAATATCGTTGACGGTAGTGGTGAGGACGCGCTCGTAAACCGACGTGATTCGGCCCTCAAACTCCTGCGAATTGAGACCGGTGAATGTCCAAATGGCTGAAATGACGGGAATATTGATATTCGGGAAAATATCTGTTGGAGTTCGTAGAATGACAATCGGGCTGATGAGCAGGATCAGGAGCGCCAAGACAATAAAGGTGTACGGGCGGTTGAGAGCGACTCTGACAATCCACATCCTTCTCTACGGATAATTTACGATACTATAAAGTTTCGAAAATCAGCGACGAAGGCGTGGAAAAGAGCATCTTTGTAAGCGAAGACGTCGATGCCGATAAAAGAAATTGAAGAAACGCTGCAGAGGGGCCGGGGCCGGCCGCGGTGCGAGATAACCAAAACGCGAATTCTGGAAGCGGGCCTCGAACTGCTGGAAGAAACGGCCTTCGCGGATATCACCGCGGACGCGATCGCGGAACGCGCCGGCGCGAGTAAAGCCACGATTTACCGATGGTGGCCCAACAAAGAGGCGGTTCTGATTGAAGCTCTTCGTGAAGCGGTGGCGCAGGAATTGCCTTTCCCGGATACGGGCGATCTTCGTGAAGATATTCGCCTGCAGTTACGGAACTTCGTCAAGCTGCTGACCGGGCGTCGCGGCCGGATCTTTAAGGCGTTTGTCGCGGCCGCTCAGAGCGATCCGGAGGTTTTCGAAGCTTTCGAATCGGTGTGGAGAAATCCTCGAAGAGCGACTGCGAAAGCGGGCCTGGAACATCATCGAGGCAAGGACTTGCGCGAGGACGCAAACCTCGATTTGGTGATGGACGCGATGTATGGTCCGCTTTATTATCGCCTGCTCATCGGGAATGGGCGTCTGTCGGAAAGCTATGCCGACGCGCTTGCGGAAATTGTGCTGCGGGGGATTGTGAACCCCCGGTAGCGCGATTTGAATCATCGTTTGGCCGCGCGTGGAAGCATCGTTTGGCCGTGAGTGCAGTGCCAAGGGCGGCGGTTAAAGGCGGGTTGGCTTCGATAAACGATTCGCCAGATATCAGCGGCGGCCGTTATTCGACTAAGTGGCTTCTGGACCATTATTAAAACGTTGGCCGATGAGCGCGGGGCTACCCGCGCCGGTTCCCAACGCGCGCAGCTTCAAGCAGCAGCCGGGCCGTCCACGGGCCCGATCCAAACCGGGCCGCCGGAATCAGACTTCCAGCAGATCCTTACCCACAATGACCGGCCCTTTATACCCACCGCCTCGAATTGCATCAGTCCACATTTCGTCCGTGATCTCAGAATCTTCGGCAGGCACAAAATGCGACAGTACAAGCGTTTTCACCTGTGCTTCCGCAGCAACGCGCCCGACCTCCGCGGCTGGAGTGTGATGACTGAGAATCGATTTCTTCAAAGCCGCTGCATTATATGCGTTAGCCAGCAACCGATCCACTGCTGAGGGCCAGAGCACCTCGTGCACCAGCACGTCGGCTCCGCGAGCCAGCCGGATCAGGGCATCGCATGGCTTTGTGTCTCCAGAGATCACCACTGAACGGTCAGGCGAATCGATTCGGAAGGCAAAAGCCGGCGTGACCGGAGGATGATCTACCAGAGCGCAGGTGACCACCACGCCGTTCTCCCTGAGAACGACGCCCTCCTGCGTTAGCTCATGCGGCCTGATGAGCGGTGCGAGCGGAACTCTTGCTTCATCCGCGATGCGAGTCCGAATATCATAGTCGTTCATCTGCAGAAACAAATCCGTCATGTGCTTCAGCGGGGGTGGTCCCCAGGTATCGACTTGAGTTCGTAGTCCCGCTCCCCAGGCGGTCAGCAGCAGCGGCCCATACTCGGCGTTGTGGTCGGAATGGTGGTGGGTGATGAAAACGTGCCCGAGGGAGTTCAGAGGTACATTGGTGAGAGCCAGATGGGTGGTGACGCCGATGCCGCAGTCAATTATATAGGCGGTCCCATTAACGATAACCACCTGAGAACTGGGAACGCGCGTCTTTCGCGGCCGAGGGCCGCCCGCCGTCCCGAGCAGAAGGAGGCCGTGTTTTGGAACGTGCAGTCTGGGCCTGCGCGAACTGGCGCAAAGACCCGGACAGGCACACGGCAGCGACGTCAAGCGCTAACTCTCGCCGCGAACTGCGGGGCATAAGTTCTCCTGTCGAGGAAGCATAACACTGCGGCATGTGACTGTGACGAAGTACTGCCGAAACCGGTCGGCGTGGGTATTGCTCTCGACAGGCGTTGGGATGTCTCCAAGGACGTACCCAATCCCCCGAGCAGAGTTTCCAGATACCCCAGTATCACGCGCCACCCGGAGCAATGTCGCAGTTCCAGAAAGTGTAGGGTTTGCGACGCTCAACGAGGCCAGTGAAATCAGCTCCTTCACTGTCTCATAATTCAGTCTCAAATCCGAATATACGTCGTCGAGTTGGGCCACGGGTCTGTTCAGCGGCGCCGATCAGGCTGCACGGTCACGATCCCGGCGAGAATCGCAAATCTCGGTCTCAAGAAAGAGGCTGCGATTTCGCCTATGAGAATGCGCCGGGCCGTGAACACGCGCAAACCGTATGGCACGAGGTCGGTATAGATCCACTGCGACGTAGCGCTTACGAATCCAGTCTTGAGCAGCGACCCAGTCTCCGCATTTCGCTGACTGACGCTCCCGCCGGTACCGGTGAGGCGCAACTGGTCAATGTACGCGGCGATGACCCCGCTGAAGGACCGGAGATGATCCCTGTAGGCTTCGTAGTCGGGATAGCTGAATTGGTTTTGAGTGACGCCGGACTGAAGACGCAGCGCGAAATTAACCATCCTGGCGGGATCGCGGGCATCGAGGGGCCGCGCGACGAAGGCCTTGTAAGCCGTGAAAACAGCCGTATTAACGCCGATACCAAGCGCCAACGCAAAGATCGACACGGTGGTGAACCGGGCGTTTCGGAGCAGAGTTCGCGCCGCGTAACGCAAGTCCTGGAGTATGGTTCCGAACAGGATCATAGAATTGACCTCTCAATTATCGCCGCGATCCTTCGTAAACATGACGAGCCCGGCGAGAATGGATGTATGCGGAAGAGAATAGTGGAATCGGAGCGCTCCCAGACAGGCAGCGAATCGCAGCAAGACTGGCTTAATGTCGAACAGATTGCGACCGTGGAAGCAACATCGGAAGATCCCAATTTCCCGGTCGAATCGGTATTTGCTTCAGACGGCGGTTCGGGCTGGCGTGCTTCTCAAAAAGGCGCACAGCGGATCCGGCTCCTCTTTGATGAACCTGTAGCGCTGCATCGCATCCAGCTTCGTTTCCATGAGCCCGAATTCGAGCGGACGCAAGAGTTCACGCTTCGCTGGTCCTCCAGCGTGGATGGTCCTGCTACGGAAATTGTGCGCCAACAATGGACGTTCAGCCCTTCCGGCTCGACGACTGAAGTTGAAGAGTACGCGGTCAACGTGGAATCTGCTTCCGTGCTGGAACTTGTGATTCAGCCCGATATTAGCCGGCGGGAAGCTGTTGCGAGCCTCGCATCCTGGCGATTGCGTTGATGCCGCTCAGGCCGGCACGGGAAGAACTTACCGCCGAATCGCCCAAGCGAGACCATCGGGTTGTGGACCGGCGTCAATTCGGCCCGTTATCTCGAGGGTCCGCAGATCGATCACCGCGACATAGTTGCCCCTGGAAGAGGCGACATACACACGGGAACCGTCCGGCTGCATCTGAATCCCTGCTTCGCCATGTCCGATCTGCAAGCGTTTCACTTCCTTATGAGTAGCCGCATCCAGGATGGCGAGGCCCGAACCGCCGAGCGACGAAATGAAGACCAACTTTCCATCCGGGGTGAACTTCAGACGATTCGCACCCATGACGTTTGCAGGAAGCGTCTCTGTGACCTTCTTGGCGGCGATGTCAATGATCGATACGGTGCCATCCTGCGCATTTGCCGTCCAGAGTTCCTTGCCATCGGGAGAAACGTCAAATCCTTCCGAGCCCCTGCCGACGGGAACCACGGTTTCATTCCAATCTCCGCCGGGAGGACCCATGGGACCACGACCGCGCGGACCATTCGGCGGAGGGCCGGGAGCGCCAGGCGGCGGGCTCGGACGAGGTCCAGTTTGAGTACTCTTCTCAATGATGCTTACGGTGGCGGAACTGACGTTTGTGGTGAAGATTCGATTCAAGTCTTCGGAAACGAATACCATGTGAGTTCTGTTCTGACCGGTTCCCAAGATCCAATCCACCTTTCTGGTCTCAGGATCGTAGCGGCCGATGGCTTTGGCTGCTTCCGCGGTAAACCATGTCTTTCCGCCCACGAATGTTAGGCCGTGCGGACCACGCAGCGGACCGAGATCTATGGCGGGCAGAGCTTTTTGTCCTACGAGATCGATCACCGCAAGAGTGTTGTATGCCCCGCCGCCGTAGTTCGACACATAGGCAGTCTTGCCGTCGGTAGACGCGATTACTTCATGAGGGTCGTTGCCCACCGGCACGTGCGCGACCACTTTGAGATTGGAAGGATCTACGATCGCAAGAGTGTGATCATCTTTCGAGAGCACCAATAGAGTTTCGTTCGGTGTGCTCTGGCAATAGGCGCGCATTCCAGCGAGTACGGTAAGGGCAAGAAGAACGTGGATGGCTCTCATGTCCTAAGGATTAGATCATGAGAGCGATGGGAAGACAACGGCCAGCCGAAGACTTAAGAATTGTTTGCATGGCTTGCCTTTTGTTCGGCCGGCACGCGGCATTGAACAGTCGCGAGCAAGGGCGCACTTGCCTCTAGCGATTGTTCGGTTTTGGCGCTTCCTGTTTTGCCAGCCGGACGCGGGCGCTGTCGAGCTTCTTTTGCACTTTGGCGATCTCGTCAGGTTCGATATCGCCCGGGGAGCTGGTATTGAAATTCTTCAGCGAGGACTCCCACTGCGCAATAGCTTCCTTAATCTTCCCCTCCTTGAAATAAACGTCGCCCAGGTGATCGTGGATCGTCGGGTCGTTATCCCTGAGCTGGATGGATCGTGAAAGCTGCTGCTCGGCTTCGTTCAGACGGTTCATTCTGTAATAGACCCACCCCAAGCTGTCGAGGAACGCGTAATTGTTCGGATCCAGCTTGACCGCACGCTGAATCAGATCCTGCGCCTCTTGCAGCCGCACGTTCTGATCGGCCAACATATAGCCGAGATAGTTCAAGGCAGATGCGTTGGACGGATCGGCGTCAATCACCTGACGGAAGGTTTTTTCCGCCTGGTCGTATTTCTTCTCGCGTTCATACATCGCGCCACGCGTGAAGAGCACGTTGGTCTTATCATCCTTAGTCTGGGAAAGCTTTTCAGCCTCGTCGAGGGCTTTGCCCATCTCGGTGAAATTTCTGCCCTTTTCGTAAACATCGGCCATCGCGAGGTAAATCTGGAGATCATTCTTGCCGTCCATCAACTTCTTCAGCTCGGCAATGGCTTGGTCGGTCTTTCCCTGATCCGCCAGCAGTTGCGCGCGAACCTGGTGGATTGTCTTTTCGTTCGGATACTTCTTGAGCGCCGCGTCGCTTTCCTGCTGTGCCTTGGTAAAGTCTCTTGCCAGACGGTAGGTGTCGATGATCTGCGCTTCCGCGCGAGCCGCGAGATCGGGGTCGACTGTGGCGATTTGGCGGAATGCATCCACCGCCTGATCATATTGATCGATGGTCCGGTAGAGAAGCCCGAGTTGTTCCAACATCTTGGAGCGGTAAGATCGCTCTCCCGTGTTGTAGTTGTTGCGCGCCGTGGAATCAAGAATCTTCTTCAACGCCGTGATCGCGTCGGCCGTTTTTCCTTCGTCTTCCAACAAACCGACTTCGTTGTAGCGAACCTCGAGATCGTCCGGCGCTAGCTCCTTGGCCTTGTCGATCATCTTGCCCGCCTCGGTGAAATTTTTCTGCTCGCGATAGATCTGCGCCATCCCTAAATAGGGCCCTGGCTCCTGCGGACTCGCATCGGCCATTTCGCGATAAGTCTGGAGAGCGTCATCGAACTGGCCGGCCAAAGCCTGATCTTGAGCGAGCGCACCTTTCAACTCCGCGTGCGTGGGATCGAGTTCAAGAGCTTTTTTGTAGGCATCCGCGGCCAGCGCGTACTCGTGCATCGATTCGTAATTGTTTGCGAGAGTGACGTAGGCGCGGGCAGACGGATTTTTCTTCGTAAGCTTATCCAGGAGGTCGGCCGCGGTCCGGGCATCGCCGCGATCCGAGTAAATGCTGGCCAAGCCGGTGACCGCATCTTCGTTATCGGGCTCCATGGCGAGCACCTTTTTGAAAGAGGCTTCGGCGTCCACGGAATTGTCGAGTACTCTATCCAGCCTGCCCAACATGACCAGGCTGTCCACATCCTTCGGATCTTTATCCGTGATCATCTTGTACTGCTCGACCGCGCGCCGCGCCATTCCTTCATCGATGTGATTGGCCTGTGCATCGCCGATCTGCTGGGTGTAAATGTGCGCCAGTACACGCCGGGCATTCAGGTCGTCGGGATTTGTCTTGAGCGCGTTCTGTGCCTCTTCCACCGCTTCGCGAATACGCCCCGAAACTCTATACAGTTCGGCGATATCCTCGACGAGAAAAGATGCGCTGGGGTCTTCCTTGAGCGCCAGCCGGTAGTTGTCGATGGCTTTATTGACGTAATCGCTGCGGTTACCGTAAGTTGCCGCAAGCTCCTCATACATGTGGCCTAAGGAGTAGTGATAGTAGGCAGCGGCCTTCGGGGAACTCGCCTGCTTTGTGGCCGCTGGGAGCGCGGCATTCCCGGAAGCCTGCTTACCTGGATCCTGCGGCGATTCAGGCCTGGGAGCCGCCCACACGGCTACGGGCGCCAGCCCCAGGAGAAGTGTGCACGTAGAGCGCAAAAATTTAAGGTGAGGATGAGGCATTCGACCGCTTTGGATGGATGGCGTTACAACTCGATTGAGTTGTTGCCCTAAGTATAACTCCTAAGAAGACGATGCGACCGCTGCCGGCTGCGTTTCCCGTACCATGAAAGTGGTAGGAGTTCTCTGGCCATCGATTGAAACCCAAGCTGTCACCGCTGCTTGTCATTCTAGGACCCACCGGCACAGGCAAGAGCGAGCTTGGTTTATTCCTCGCCGAGCGATTTGCAGGAGAAATCGTCAACTGCGATTCCGTCCAGGTGTATCGGCGGCTCGACATCGGTTCGGCTAAAACTCCGCTTCGGGAGAGGCGTGGAATTCGCCACTGGCTTATCGACATTATTGATCCAGATCAGGAGCTGAGCGCCGGCGGCTATGCCCGTTTGGCCCGCCAGGTGATTTCAGAGATTCACGCGAGGGGCCGCATTCCTATCGTGGTGGGCGGCACGGGATTTTACCTGAAGGCGCTGATTGAGGGACTTTCACCGGCTCCCGGGCGCGATGAGCAACTTCGCTCACGGCTTGCGAAAACTGCAGGACGACGGCCCGGGGCGCTGCATCGCTTTCTTCAGGCGCGGGATCCTGAAGCAGCAGCGCGAATTCATCCCCAGGATCATCAAAAAATGATTCGGGCAATAGAGTTGACAATTGTCAAGCGTCAACCAGCCAGCCGTACGCAAGCCTTGCCTCGCGATGCAATCCGAGGCGTCGAGATTCTGAAAATCGGTCTCGCTCCCGAAAGAAGCCTCTTATATCAACGGCTCAATGAACGTTCCGCTTGGCTGTTTGCTCATGGTCTAATCACGGAAACGCAACATCTGCTCGACTTGGGCTACCCGGCGAACTTAAAGCCGCTTCAATCACTCGGATATAAGCAAGCGGCAAAGTTCCTGGCTCAAGAATTATCCGACGTAGAAGCCATTCGTGAGTGTCAGACCAGAACACGGCAATATGCGAAACGGCAAATGACCTGGTTTCGCGGCGAAACGGACGTGAACTGGCTGCATGGTTTCGGCAGTGACGAAGCAGTTCAAAATAGAGCCGCCGACCTGGTGAAGACATTTCTCGGCGGTTAGTGTAAATATCCTAAATGGTTTATTCTGAACGCCTCTTACATTCCTTTACCAAATCGCAGTAACATTCGGACCTGCCGCGAACGTTCTTATAGGCGAGAGCGTAGCTACACGAAACAAAACCTACGCGAGACGAACGGCACACACTGGTGTGAACAACGTCTAACAAGAGGAGAATTCAAATGTTCAATAAAATTGCGCTAACCCTAGTCACGGCCGGAGTCATGGTGGCTAGCGCCGCCACCGGCACATATAAGATTTCCATTTTTCAGGATTCAACGATCGACGGCAAGCAGGTGAAGGCCGGCGACTACAAAGTGGAAGTGAAGGACAACAACACGGCCGTCCTGAAACACGGCAAACAGGCGATCGAACTTCCCGCCCGTGAGGAAACGGCTCCTTCCAAATTCGATACCACGGAACTGCAGTACACAAACAACAACGATCTCCAGGAAATTCGTATCGGTGGAACTAACACAAAGATCGTATTTGGCGCGAACGGAACCGCCGCAGCCCCGACTTACTGAGCCTACGTTGCTCGCCGGCGACTTTGAGCATTCGGACAGAAGTCGCATTGTTAGGATGGAGACGTGCCAGCGTGCCGTCTCCTTTTTTTTCTTACTGCGTTACTGTTTAGCTCCGTAGCAGAGGCAGCGACCGTCCTGGTCCTTCAGTTCCACAACGAATCTCAATATTCGGACCTCAATTGGGTTGGGGAGGGCGTGGCCGAGACGCTTCGAACGGAATTCAGCAGCGCCAATCAGATCGTAATTGATCGTGATTCGCGAGCGGAGGGTTTTCGCCGCCTCTCGTTGCGCCCCGGCGCGGGATTCACAAAAGCCACGTTGATTCGGCTAGGTCAGACGCTCGATGTCGATTATGTTTGTTACGGCAGTTACGAAATCCACTTACCAGCGGATGTCACGCAATTAAAAGAAAGCTCCATTCAACTTACAGCTCGTTTTATCGACCTGCGAAAAATGCACGAAGGTCCGGAGATATCGGAAGCAGGAAAACTTTCCGAGTTATCGCGGCTTGTGGAACATCTGGCTTGGCAATCGTTGAAGTATTTAGATCCGGGCCAAACATTTTCTCTCGATCAGTTCATGTCGCCCCAAAAACTGATTCGCGTGGATGCCGAAGAAAGTTATATTCGTGGCCTTCTGTCGACCAGTAAGGATCAACAGGAGAAATGGTTTGCTCAGGCGGTGGCGCTTGAACCGCGGTTCTCGAATCCCGCTTTTGAGCTCGGGAAGCTGGCCCTCGCGCGGCAGGAATATGCGAAAGCCCTAACCTGGTTCGGACATGTTCCGGCTACGGATCCACGCTACCCGGAAGCACGCTTCAAAATGGGCCTCTGCGCGTACGGCGCGGGAGACTACACGGAAGCCACGAATTATTTCCGTGAGGTTCTCAAGGCGTTCCCCATGAGCGAGGTCTACAACAACCTGGCGGCGGCGGAGAACCGGCTGAATCTTGCCATTGCGATCGACGATTTTCGGAAGGCGGTGGAGGGCGATCAGAACGATCCCGTCTATCTGTTCAATCTGGGCTGGGCGCTTTTGAAATACAACTACTACGACGAGGCGGTGCACCGTTTTCAGGCGGTGCTCGAGCACAATCCCGACGATAAGGAGGCGCAGGAGCTGCTCGAGCGCGCGCAGAATCACGAACCGGCAGCGGCGGGGGCCAAAAACACGGTTCCGGAGCGGCTCAAACAGAGTTTCAATGAGACTGCCTTTCGGCAGTTGAAGGCGATGGTGCAGCCTAAAGGCGGCGGATAGCAGTCTCTCGCCGGTGAAAATTCGTCAGTATGGGAAAACCGCTTGCTAACGCGCTCGGCTCGGCTTTTCGGCGCGACACCTAAACCGCTTCTTTTTTTCGCTGTTCGGCGAGACGCTTATTCCGCCGCTTGAAATAGGTCAACAGCAGGACGGCGGCCACCATTAAGAGAAGAGTTTGTAAGATCACTTGAGTTTTCCTTTCGGACCGCGCTTTTGCCCTTTCTGCTAATCGGCAGGATCGGGTGCAGTCCTCAGTGGAGGAGTGGATGCAGCGGGTGATTCATCGCACTGCAAGAAAGAAATTCGGTGGACTTAATCCTATAGCTATAATCGGAGAGCCTTATGCTTGAGGCTTTCGGTTTATCCGATCCAGGATGTGTTCGTTCGAACAACGAAGACTATTTCATCAGCGACACGGAAGCCGGAGTTTTCGTTCTCGCCGATGGCATGGGCGGCGCAAACGCCGGTGAGTATGCTTCGCATCTCAGCGCGGAGATGCTCTACGAATTTCTGCGCCATGCTACAGGCAATCAGAGCCTAGCGGCGCTGGAGCAAGCCTTCCTGGAAGCAAACCGCGCCGTGCGGCAAGCGGCTAAGACAAATCCGGAGCTCGAAGGCATGGGTACCACTTTGCTTGTGGCGCGAGATGTGGGTGAGAACAAGCTCCAGATTGGTAGTGTGGGTGACAGTCGCGCCTATATTTCTTCCAAGAAGGATGGCTTCTCCGTGATCACCCAGGACCAGACGTGGGTGGCGGAAGTGGGATCGCGGCTCGGATTGAGCGACGAAGCGCTGCGAAAGCATCCCATGAGGCATGTCTTGACTATGGCGGTCGGCTCCGCCGAAGAGCTTCGGATCCATTCCCGCGTGGTTCAGTTGACCTCCGGCGACCAGGTACTTCTCTGCTCGGACGGGCTACACGGGGTACTGAGCGAAAAAATATTGGTCGATGTGCTCGAATCGGAGAAAACTCTTCCCGAAAAGGCCCACTATCTTGTCGAAGCCGCAAAGGATGAGGGCGGACCCGACAACGTAACGGTCGTTCTGATTCAGCTCCTTTGATTCCGATGCGGCATAAGGCCGCATGTCTACTCGAACCTCTCCTATCATTTCCGCGATTCTGACACCCTTGCTAGTGATTTGCCCCGTTTGGGCGCAGACACCGGTTCCTCTCGCGAATTCGCCTCTCGGCAGCGCAATGGATCAACAGATTCAGCTGCACATCGTCGAGAGCGATGGACCCCAAGCCCAGGTAAGCTCGCGTACAGTTAAAGGCATCACCGTACAGGTGACGGATTCGACTGGCGCCGGGATTTCGGAGGCAGCCGTTGTTTTCCGGCTACCGGATAGCGGTCCTACAGGAATCTTCACGGACGGAACCCACTCTGCCGTTACTTACACGGATGGCTCGGGCCGAGCACATGTGACCGGCATCCAATGGAACGGCACCCCGGGTCCGCTCGCGATTCGCGTTACGGCTACCAAGGGTACGAGTCACGCCGGAATTCTCATCGAGCAAATGCTTTCCTCTTCGCCGGAGTTGACGGCAGCAACCGCCGCCGCGCCTATTCTTCCCATTTCCGCGCTACCTTCGGCTCCGTTACCGGCACCCTCGAGCATGCCTACGCCGGGCGCCATTCGCTCCACAACAACTGGCGCTTCCGCATCAGCTCAAAGCATACAGCCAGCCTCGAATACATCGATCGCACAGGTGAATTCCGAACCGTCGGTATCGGTTACCAGCGCATCGCCTGGAACGTCGGCGCACAGCAGCAACAAGAAATGGCTCATCATCGCCGCAATTGCAGCAGGCGCGGGAGTGGGAGCCGCCATGGCGATGAAGGGCAAATCAACCGGCACCTCCTCTGCCCCCGCATCAACACTTTCCATTGGCTCGCCGACAGTGAGCATCGGCCATCCGTAGCAGAATCCTCAACCTAAGGAGCGAACAACATGAAGCGTAGAATTCTTGTCTCTTTCGCGGTGTCGTGCTTTGCGACAGGCTTGCTGCAAGCTCAGATACATGCGCCGAAAGTGGGAATCGCGAGGTATGCGGATTCCACGGTTCGCGCGGTTTACGGAGTCGATTCCGCGTTCATCATCGACCGGCAGACGATTGGCTCTGCAGACGCAATCAGCTTTTCCGATTTGGGCGGGCTGTTATCGGCGGGCGGCCACATTACTTTGATGGATTCGAACCTTTCCGTTGTCGCCGAGTACGATTCCGGCGAGAAAGCGCCCCTCCTTAATATGGATGGCGGCCTGATCTCCGCCATCGCGTGGCTGCCCTCGCGACAAGCTTTGCTTCACTGGAACGGCGAGTCGTTCGCCTTAACCCGGGTAAACGGAGCTGTTCTTAATCGGGTCACTTCTGTTCGCGTGGAAAGCAGGACCTCCGCGAAACTTCTGTTCTCCGAAGGGGATGCCGCATTTGAGGCTCTTGTCTCACTGAAAACCGGCGATTTGATCTCGATAAGCCCACTACCCGGAATTCAAGCCCCGGCCTACCAGCAAGGCTCTTTCCTGCTGTTTCACGATCAGAATGGGCTCGAAATACAATCGCCCGGCGACGCGACGCGGACGATCGCGCTCCAGGCAGCAGATCTTACGTTTGAACGCATGTCGTCCGATTGGCTGCATCTCAGATCATCAACAACAGGACAAAATTGGGTGCTTCATCTGGACAGCCGGATTGCGCGCTTAGCTGAACTGCCCGAATCACCGGTGAAATCGACATTCGTCGCGGCGGTTCCGGTTCAGGAGGCTGCCAAGTGAAAATTCTGGTGCTGGCAGCGCTGCTTTGCGGATCTCTCGGAGCGCAGACACTCGGCTTTTATCTTGATAACTCAAACGGTGCGAGCCCCACCCAGAGCTTAACGCCGTTTCCGGCGGCCTATGCGTTTCCAGATACGCCGGAAGGCGGCTCTTCGCCACAGGGTGTGCGGGTTGTGAATGTTTCAAGCGCACCCGTTCAGATAGCCGCCGTATTCGTAGGGGCGGGTCCACTCTCTTCCGTCTACACTCCGAATTTCACAGTTACCGGTCTTGATATCAACGCGACACTCGCGCCCAACGCGTGGAAGCTGTTCACGCTGAACTTTACGCCGGCGATCCTTGGCGCCAGTTCAGGATACCTGCAAGTTTCGGTGAACGGCATGATCCAAAGTGTCGCCGTTCTGGAAGGAAATGGGACAGCGCCTCAATTGACTCTGTCCTGCAATAGCAGTATCGCCACGCAATGTAACGGGAACCCTCTGCAAGCAAGTACCGCAAACGTTATTAACTTCGGAAATGTCCCCACCACCTCGAGCACGGCAATCCCGTTCACGCTAACCAATAACAGTTCCGCCGCGGTGAATCCGCAACAGCTGATTTCGCTAGGGCTCGCGACGAACAATCCGAGCAGCCCTTTCACGATCAGCACCCTTCCGAATAGCCTGGCGAGCGGCGCCAGTTTGAGTTTCACGATCACGTTCGCGCCCGGAAACACTCTCACCACCAACACGACGCTCAATGTCGGGCCGAACTCCTATACGTTGCAGGGGACCGGGACCGCGAGCACGATTGGCGATATCAGTTCGCTGGTGATCACTTATGTCGATTCCACGGGAGTGCGTTTGACTGCCCAGCCCGCAAGCGCCATCAACTTTGGACAGACGATCTCTGGGACCAACGGCAGCTCGACTCTGACTTTCACGGTCTCGAATCCGCAAACCACTATTTATGGGGTGCCCGTCCCGAGCATAACGGTAACTGGTGCGGCATTCGCTTTGTCTGGTGCTCCCACCCTACCGGCAGTGATTCAACCGGGCCAATCGATTACGTTTCAAGTGGTGTTTTCCGCTTCCGCAACCGGAGCATATACCGGCACGCTAGCCATCGGAAGCAGGCAGTTCAACCTGGCGGGTCAAAGCATTACTTCGCCGCTTCCCGATCCGTCGTTCCAGTTGGACCAGCAGCCGCTCACAAGCCAGCAGCAGGTACATCTCTCGATCCAGCTTGCGAGCGCCTCTTCGGTGAGTGCGATCGGTCAGCTCACGATGCAATTTACGCCCTCGGTAGCCAACGTGACGGACGACCCGGCAATCAACTTCGTGGCAACCGGCGGGCGGCAGCTTCAGGTATCGGTGGCCTCGGGGGCTTCGAACGCGACCTATAATAGCCAGCCGGCGATTACCTTCCAAACCGGAACCACTGCCGGGACGATCACGTTTACGCTGACTTTCCCCAACAAAGCGCCTTTCACGCAGTCATTCACTATTACACCCGCGCAAATTCAGATCACTGGAGCCACGGCTGTGCGTCAAGCGCCCAATCTGGTGGTCACGCTCACCGGTTACGACAACACCTACAGTGCGAGTCAGCTCTCGTTCACTTTCTACGACACAACCGGTAAAGTACTTACTCCAAGCGCAATGCAAGTAGACGAGACTTCTGGTTTTCACCAATATTTCTTCACGAACGATCAGGCTGGCGGCGCATTCTCCGTGCAGGCGAGCTTCCCTGTTACGGGCGACGTCACTCAGGTGGGCTCGGTCGCGGTAAACGTCAAGAACTCCATCGGGACAGCCACCACGAATCAAACCTTCCAGTAGTTCTCCTCTGAAATCGTGCGCTACCGTTGGAGGATGCCAGCGGTGGCGCTCACGATTGCGGGCTCCGATCCAAGCGGCGGAGCCGGCATCCAGGCCGATCTCAAGACCTTCCAGCAGTTCGGTGTTTACGGCGAAGCGGCCATTACGCTGCTCACTGTTCAGAACTCGCAGACGGTCTCGCGGGTCCACGTGCTGAATGCGGATCTGGTGATCCAGCAAATTCAGGCTGTCATCGCGGATATCCCGCCCGGCGCCGCGAAAACAGGTGCTTTGGGAAGTGCGGAGGTGGTGGAAGCTGTGGCTGAACTTGCAAAGTCGTTTACATTTCCTCTCGTGGTCGACCCGGTGATGATCAGCAAACAGGGCGCACGGCTTTTATCGCCGGATGCGGAGGACGCGGTCAAGCGCAGACTTCTGCCTTGCGCTTATCTCGTGACCCCCAATATTCCCGAAGCCGAAGCGTTAACCGGCATGAGTATTCGGACGGAAGAGGACATGAATCAGGCGGCTCGCAGTCTTCTTGATTACGGCTGCCAGGCGGTGCTGGTGAAGGGCGGTCACGCCGCGGGTCGGGCTAACGATCTGCTTCTCTGGCGGGGCGGGGTTTCAATTTTTGCCGGCAAGCGAATCGATACGCCTCATACGCACGGTACTGGATGCACTTACTCGGCGGCCATTACAGCGGGTCTGGCGCTTGGAACCGATCTGGGCGAATCGGTTCGGATTGCGAAGCTCTATATCCAATCCGCCATCGAGACTGCTCCAGGTCTGGGCCGAGGTCATGGTCCGGTGAATCATTTTGCGGCGGTCAGTGGATGAAGGGTACTGTATCGCTAACGTCCGCATTGTGAAACATAGGCGATTCTCGATTTTCTTTACACTCCTGGCGGTGGTCGCGGCATTCGCAACCTGGCGAGGGTGGGGACAGACCCAGACGCCAACAATCAAAGCAAACGTCAGGCAAGTGTTGGTGCCCACCATTGTTACTGATAAGAGCGGGCATTACGTAACCGGGTTGAAAGCGTCCGACTTCGAAGTTTTCGAAAACGGAACGCTGCAACACATCGTCGCCTTCGGCACGGCAACACAGCCGGTTGGGGCCGCCGGGCAAGCCGTTGATAGCCTCGGTGCTCGTCCGACTTCCACTGCTGCTTTGAAAACACGTATTTCGCCCGCCGCTGCGCAACGCACTTACCTGGTTTGTGTCGATACGTTGCACTCGGCTTTCGCCAATTTCGCGAATGTGCGCGATGCATTGAAAAAATTCTTCCAGCAAGAGCAAAGCGAAGATTCCCAATATGCGTTGATGGCGCTCGGCCGGGATGTGCGCCTAATACAGGATTCAACAACCGAGCCGGCAAAGATGCTGGCGGCTATTGAAGACAAAAGATTTCTGAAGACGATTCAGGACACTGAAGCGGCAAGCATCGCGATGGATGTTCAGCGGTTCACGAATTTCATGCGCAACGACTATTGCGTGAATTGCGCTTGCGAGGCCTCCGGCGCAACCGTGGATGGACCAGCCTGCGCCGGCGCTAAAGACAGAGCCCGATCGTCTCTATTGAACTCGGGAGAGCGCATGTCAGTTCTCAATCAAAACTTTCTTCGCGCCCTGAACGAGATCGTAAGAGCCACTGCGAGCATGCCGACCACGCGGACGATCATTTTCATCTCTGATGGCTTCAACCGCTTTCCCGGGCGCGAATTGTACGCAATCATGGACGGTTTTGCGCCGAAAGACAGGAGTTTTGACTTCAACCCGCGAGATACTCGCAATCCGCTGGAGGCGGTCCTGAAGTTGGCTTTGCGGTACGACGTCAAGTTTTACACCCTGGATTCCCGCGGATTATATGGGCCTGGTTCTCTGAACGGAAATAGCTTCGATGCGAGTAGCGGTGGGCCGGCGCCGGAGAAGGTCGATCTGAATGCAATGACGGTTGCTCATGAGAACACAGACGCGTTGGCGGAACTGGCCCGCGAGACCGGCGGAATATTCTTCGAAAACAATAATGACCTCTTGAAAGGTATCCGGCGCGCGTTTGCGGACGGGCGTGAATACTACGTGCTGGCCTATGTCCCCGAAAATACTGCAATGGATGGGGCCTTTCGAAAGATCAAGGTTGAGATGAGAAACAAAAAGCTGCGAGTGAATGCAAAGGCCGGCTATTGGGCGACGGAGCAATGAGAGCTCATTTCCATCCGCGGGTTTTCGGGTTCTGAAGAAAGTTAATGAAAATCTGGCGGAGTGGTATTCACCGTACCGGACGCTGTTATTGCAATGTCCACTGTCTCACTGACTCGCAGGAACAATGTGCTGGGGTTCTTCATGCCCCAGGCAACGTAGGGCACAGTGAACCTGCCGGTGGCGCTCACCTGTGTTCCAGAGATTTTTGTTTGTATGGGAATGGAAATTCGATGCCGCTGGCCATGAATTGAAAACCAGCCTGTGACGGTGACGGAAGATAAGGGGGCTGCGGGTGCGAGCCCGTCAAGGGTGGCCGGCTCGAAGCTGATTTCCGGGTATTGTGCTACTTCCAAAATGCTTTTCTTCATGCGCCCATCTCGAGCGCTGTTTCCACTGTTGCCACTAGCGGCGTCCACACTTGCCTTCCCGGCGATGGTCTTCTTATCCGGATCGACCTCGATGTTCGCGGACTTGAGCTTAAATGTCCCGTGCACCGTATGCAGAACATCTGCCAGCGTGAACTGGATGGAAGTTCTTGCGGGATCGAGAGTAACTATAATGGGCTGGGCGGATATCGCCGCGGCGGCAGCGATCGTCGCCAACAGCACCACAATCCTGCGCATCAAACCTCGAGAAGAGTCCGGCAAAATTGCAGGAGGGGCAAAGACAACAGATCGGAAGGGCGTGCCTCGCCAAGGTGCAGTCGCAAAAGTGAAGCGAAAACACTTGGATGTCGTGACAGGCTGGCGAGGGCTCTCCGCTGAAGCCCATTGTGTTTATCGAGGCTCAGCATCAATGAGGACATCCAGCCGGGTCGCCGGCTGATGGAACGATGATCCCATTCATAAGCGGCGAGGTTGCCCGATGCGAGCGCGCGGGCGAGCGATAACGATTGTTTGAACGAGAGACACAAGCCCTCGCCCGTGATTGCGTCGACGGACCCGGACGCATCCCCTACTAGCGCAATGTGTTTCCGGCACACCTGACGAAGCTTCCGCGATATCGATAGAGCGCCCATTTCGCGAGATACGGCGGCAGTTCCTTCGAGACGCGCCCGCAGGGCGGGGAACTGGACCAATGCCTGATCGAGCCGCACCTTCGGATTTCGAGACATGGATGCCACACAGATCTCATCGTTTGCCACGGGCGTGACATAGACCTGGCATTCCCTTGCCCAGTACAGTTCCATGTACGCAGACCAGGGCGCGATCCTGTAATGCCTCCGGAACCCATATCTGCGGCGTTCCCGAACGATTGCGTTGAGCCCATGAAGACGCCGGATGGTCGAGCCTTGACCATCGGCGGCTACGGTGAATTGAGTCGGGATAACGCGCCCGTCCACGCGCACGTGGACTCCAGAAACTTCAACCTGGTTGGCGCCCCAGAGCATTTCGACTCCAGCTTCGTGTGCACGCTTCAGCAGTAGCGTGTGCAGCGCAGTCCGACGCACGCCAATTCCCTTTCCGCCTAAGAAATCGGCGCAGACGGACGATTCCGCGTCTGCAAAGCGGATACCTCTGAATGGAAAACCTGCTTCAGCCGGAATGGTTAGACCGAGCTGTCCCAGCACTGCCAGACTGTCGGGCATCAGCCCTTCCCCACAGGCTTTATCGACGGGCGGAACCGCATGGTCGATGACAGTCACGCGGAAACCGGCCTGACGCAATGCAATGCCCGCAGAAAGACCGGCGGGACCGCCGCCGATTACGGAAATCGATGATCCTGGCGAAAGCCGCATGCGTGTTGAAATCAGATTCCCATCGCGCGGCTTGCGAGTCCGATTGCTTCACTCCAAAAGACTGACTGCGAGTGCGCCAGCTTGACCACTTGCGCTACCGAGGCGACGAAGTGATCCATTTGCGCTTCACTGACGATCAAGGGCGGAGCGACTTTCAGCACCATGAAATTGTTGCCGCAAATCTGAGTGAGGATACCATGATCGCGGAACAGGCGCATCACAAGGACCTGCCCGAACATCGCCGGATGAATATTCCGAAATGCCGTAAACGCCAGCCGAAGTCCGGCGCTCGTAGGCGGACGGAAGGCGATGCCTGAGAACAGACCTTCACCGCGCACCTCTTCCACCATTTCGAGACCCTCTAATACTTCTCGCAGCCGAAGTCGCAGGCGGTTCCCCGCCGCAATGCTCCTGTCTCCGAGATTTTCACGTTCGAGCGTGTCGAGCACGGCCAATCCCACTCGCATTGCCAAGCCATTTTCCGAATACGTGGACGTGTGAATGAGCGAGCGCTTCAGCGAACCGTAGACCGATTTGTAGATCTCGTCCGCCATCATTACCGCGCCGCTGGGAATCAATCCGCCGCTCATGGCCTTGGCCAGAATAACCATGTCCGGATTCACCGAATAGTGTTCCGCTGCAAGAAATGGTCCGGTACGGCAGAACCCGGTCTGCACTTCATCCAGCACCAGCAACGTTCCGTATCGCGTGCAAAGAGAGCGAGCCTGACGGAGATAATCGCGGGCCGGCAAGCGGATACCCGCTTCCCCCTGAATCGGCTCCACTATGAATGCAGCGTATTGACGCGTCTTCAGTTTCTGTTCAAGATCGTCCAGTCGATCGAACGGGATCTGAACCGTGCCCGGCAGAAGGGGTCCGAATCCCTTCTTCCAAAACTCGTCGCCCATTAACGATAATGCGCCGCATGTCAGGCCATGAAATGCGCCCTCGCAGTAAAGCAAGCCGGTACGCCGGGTATGAGCGCGAGCGAACTTAATTGCCGCTTCCACGCCTTCACTGCCGGAAGAGCAGAAGAATACCTTTGTAAGGTTGCCTCCGGCAAGCCTGCACAAGCGAGCCGCGAGTTCGCCTGCCCGCTCCGGGATATGGCTTTGCAACATCGCGGGACCGCACCTGTCGAGTTCTTCGCGAATCGCTTCCAAAATCGCGGGATGATTGTGGCCCAGGTTGTGAACGCAATAACCGGAAAGAAAATCGAGGATAATCCGCCCGTCGTATGTAAACAGTTCCGCCCCGGAGCAACGCCTGTACCGCACATCCATCTGCAATAGCTTCAACAGGCGAACCCATTGCGGATTGACGCTGGTTTGATATTCCTGGCGAGATGATGCTAACGGGGATTCACCAGCGGATGTAGCGAACAAGGGTTCGGAAATGACCGGCATGTCGTGAGTGTAAATCTCTTTGCTGGAAACACATGTATCCGGCAAATTCGTTTTCGCGGATGTTTCAATAGACGTGGCCGCTGGTGGGGAGCGTTGCAAAAATTACACATCTTCTGGGGTCGAAAAACTGGGCGTCGATTCGCTATTTGTCAGGTCTTTTCCCAGCGTCTTTGCAATGACTTATACTGGATGTTTGGGTTCAGTGGATCAGTAGCAGTGCGTCTTCACGCTCTTCCCGTAGGCGTCCTGGCCGATAGCAACCGGTAGCCGCTCCCACTAAATAAACAGAGTAAGGATTTGTAATGCCAAAACGTACGTTTCAGCCGAACAACCGCCACCGGGCGAAGACCCACGGGTTTCGCGTGCGCATGAAGACTGCCGATGGCCGGGCTGTACTCGCGCGCCGGCGGGCGAAAGGGCGACATAAGTTAACCGTGAGCGACGAACGCGCTGTTCGCGACGCGAAATAATCGCAGCGGCTGTCACTACCCAAGAAAAATCGGATTGTCCGGTCGTCTGAGTTCCGCAAGATCTATCAAAGCGGTGTCCGCATGACCAGCCGCTATTTTGTCGCTTTCTGCCTGGCCGGAAGCGGGGAGGCGATGCCATCCCGTTTTGGATTCACCGTTCCGCGCGCGCTGGGCAAGGCAGTGATTAGAAACCGTGTGAAGCGCAGGATGAGAGAGGCGGTCCGCAGCCACTTCAACGCTCTCCCTGTGAACTGGGCAATTGTATTCAACCCGAGGCGGAGCGTTCTGGAAGCGCCTTTCGAGGATCTCTGCCGTGAAGTAGGCAGGATATTTGCGCGATGCAGAGAATCGTGATCGTTGTCCTCAGGGGATACAAGCTGTTCCTCTCGCCCTTATTGCCGTCGGCGTGCCGTTTCTATCCGACCTGCTCCGAATTTATGGCTGAAGCCGTGCGAAAGCATGGCGTAATCAGGGGATTCTGGATGGGTCTGAAACGGTTGGGCCGTTGCCATCCTTTTCACGCAGGCGGTTATGATCCAGTTCGCTGAACGCAACGAGATTTTTATATGTCCAATACTCCAGGCGGCGTAGCACCGAAGCCGCCCTCACTTGAGAAGCGCCTTCCTATCGCGCTGGCGTTGATGATGCTGGTGCTGCTCGTATCGCAGTATATTTTCAAGCCCGCGCCCGGCCCGAAGCCTGTTACACCTGCCAATAACAAAGCGGCTGCGAAGGTCACCGAGAAACCGGCGGCTGCTATTCCGAATCCAGAAGCTCCGCCGATGCCAGCGGTAGCGGGTCAGATTCAAGCCGCTTCCCAAGTCACCACTTACATCGATACCGATCTGTACCGGATCGCTTTCACGAACAAGGGTGCCGCCATCACAAGCTGGGTCCTAAAAAATTATCGGGACGACGCGGGTAAGCCGCTGGAACTGATCGACACCGCGGCGAAAGATGTTCCTCCGCCGTTCACGATTGAAGTCACTGGTCAAAAGCTTGCCTTCGATCCCAACACTGTTCTCTATCAGCCGAAACCCTCCGGGAACGGTACCGGAATCGATTACGAATACTCCGACGGGAAAACGGTTGTCCGAAAGTCGTTCCAGTTCGCAAAGGATAGCTATCTCGCCGAAATTCGATCCGAAGTCATCGAGAACAACACACCTGTGCCAGCCGTGTTGATGTGGCGCGGCGGGTTCGGCGATCAGAAAGTCCGTAACGCCGCTGCTTCGGAGCATACGGTGCGCTACGACACGGCCGCCGGCAAGCTCATTACCAAAACAACCAAAGACGCTAAGAACGGGCCGATTACGGACACAGGCAGCTACACCTTTGGGGGACTGGAGGACAACTTCTTCGCCGCGGTCGCGTTGCCGAAGGAAGGTTCATCGCTCGAAGTCCGTACTTATAGCGATGAAATAAAACTCCCGAATGAAGAGAAGCCCACTGCTTACGTCGGCGCCGGAATTTCCACCGGCGCGCAAAATGACTTTTCGCTTTTCGTAGGCCCGAAAGATATCGAGCTCCTCAAGAAAGTCAACCCAAAACTAAGCCAAATCGTTGATTGGGGCTTCTTCGGAATCATCGCGAAGCCGCTCTTTCTCTGGCTCAACTGGACGAATGACCACTGGACCAACAACTACGGCTGGGCCATTATCCTGGTCACTCTCATCATTAACCTCGCACTCTTCCCGTTTCGGCTTACCAGTCTGAAATCGTCGCGCAAGATGCAGAAGCTGCAGCCGCAGATTCAGGCCATCAACGCGAAATACAAGAACATCAGCATTCGCGACCCGCGCAAGGCAGAACAAAACCAGGAGGTGATGGATCTTTACAAGCGAGAAGGCGTCAACCCCGTGGGTGGATGCCTGCCGATGTTGATCCAACTTCCATTTTTCTACGCGTTCTATCGCGTGCTGAATATTGCCATCGAACTGCGCCACGCCCCCTGGCTTTGGGTTCCGGATCTCTCGTCGGCCGAAAGTCTGCCCATCCATCTTCTGCCGATTATCCTGATCGCAACGCAGTTCATGACTCAGAAACTGACACCTGCGGCCGGCGTCGATCCCAATCAGCAGAAAATGATGATGTTCATGCCGCTTTTCTTCGGCTTCATGTTCTATTACGCTTCGGCCGGCCTTGTACTATATTGGTTAACCGGCAACGTGGTAGGGATTGCTCAACAGCTCATCATCAACAGATTCATGCCCACTCCCGCTCCTCCGCCAGCGCCTCCATCCAAAGCGCCCGTTAAGAGAACTGTTAAAAAATAGATTGCATGAAATATACCGTCGACTCGCTGCGGCCGAAGCTGGACCAGTTTCTACACCCGTTGCTGGATCACGCCGGCTTTGAGCTTTCCTACGATTTGCGGTCTTTAGAGAATCCGCACCCGGAAGTAGAGAATCCCGAGGTGACGGTGACCTTTTCGGGCCGGGACGTGGATCTGCTGCTCGAAAATCGGGCCGAACTGCTGCTGGCGCTCGAACACCTCTCCATGGAAGCGATGCGGTTACCGGCGGAGGATCATTCGCTGATTTCCTTCGATGCGAACGATTACCGGCTCCTGCGGGTGGAGGAGTTGCGCATGAGCGCGTTAGCCGCGGCCGAGAAGGTAAAGCGGACGCACGTGCCGTTTCACTTTAATCCGATGAGCAGCCGCGAGCGGCGCGTGATTCATTTGGCGCTCCGTGACGAAAAAGATCTCCGGAGCGAGAGCGTTGGCATTGGCCCCGGACGCGCGGTAGTCATTGTTCCCGCGGATATGCCCACGCCTCCGGCTCCCCCGATGCCGGCTCGCGGGCCGCAGTATGGAGGCCGTCCCAACGGCCATCGGGGCGGAGATGGGCATCGCGGTCCGGGCAGACACGAAGGTCATTCGCGTGGTCCCGGGAGCCGCCCGCCACGTGGTGGACGCGGCCGCGGTCCTCGCTAATTCCGGCATCCATGAATCCGCGCGACACGATTGTCGCCATTTCCACTCCCATCGGTCGAGGCGGCTTGGGCGTCGTGCGTATTTCCGGTTCGCAAAGCCGCGAAATCGCGCAACGTATTCTTCGCTTCCACCATGAGCCCCGCTGGCGTACCTGGACGAGCGAATTGGCGGAGCTCACGGATGCTTCAGGTTCCGTTGTAGATCAGGTGGTCGTTGGATTTTTCGAAAAGCCCAAGTCTTATACGGCGGAGGACGTGATCGAGATCTCGTGTCACGGCGCCCCGGTTGTTTTGCGTCTGTGCCTGGAACGAGCGGTACAGCACGGAGCTCGTATCGCCGAACCGGGCGAGTTTACGCTACGCGCGTACATGAATGGCCGCATCGATCTGCCGCAAGCCGAAGCCGTTCGCGATTTAATCGATGCGACCACGCTCTACCAGGCCCGCGTGGCTGCTCAACAGCTCGAGGGTTCCGTCTCCCGGCGTATCCAGCCGCTGAAAGAGCAGTTGTTAGAACTGATCTCGCTGCTGGAGGCAGGCATCGATTTCGCCGAGGACGACATCAGCGTTGCCTCTGCTGATGAGATTCTGCGCCGGATCCACGCCATTGAAGACGGTTTGAAAAAATTAGTGGCCAGCTTCGTCGCCGGCAAGCTTGTCTATGAAGGGTTCACGTTGGCCATTGCGGGCAAGCCGAATGTCGGAAAAAGCAGCTTATTTAACCGGCTGCTCGAACAGGATCGTGCCATCGTGACTGAAATTCCCGGGACGACGCGCGACCTGGTTTCCGAAACAACCTCCATTCGGGGCATTCCGGTCAAATTGGTAGATACAGCAGGCATTCGGGAAGGGCAGAGCCTGGTCGAAAGCCTCGGTATCGAGCGCACTTATCAGGCGATGGCGGATGCGGATCTGACCCTTCTGGTCCTGGATCTATCGACTGGGATCACGGAAGAAGACCGTCCGCTCATAGAGAAGCTGGGGGATCTCGATCCTCTGCTCGTAGGGAACAAGTCGGACCTCGGCTACGGCTATTTCGGCAATCTGATCATTGTCTCTGCGCTCACTGGTGAAGGTATCGACGGATTGCGCGGAGCCATTTTCGATCGCCTCGCGCCAGACGGGCTCGCGACGCCTGAAAGCGGCAGCATTACAAACGTTCGACACGAGGCGCTCCTGCGCGAAAGTCTGGAGGCTCTTGAAAACGCCCGCAAGGCAGTGGAGTTTCAGATCCCACACGAAATGCTACTGCTCGATTTGTATGCCGCGCTTCGGCCTGTTGATGCCGTAACCGGCGCAACCACCGCCGACGATATCCTGAACCGGATTTTCTCGACTTTCTGTATTGGAAAGTGAGCCGGATTAGTCCGTCAAAAACGCCGTCGTTTTAATACCCGACACTTCGAATGCCCTGCGGCAGCGTTGATTCTTGCAAGATACTTTGTCGTCCAACAGCACCATATAACTCGCCGCTTTTGCGAATTTGGCTCGATCGCGCTCGTCCGCCTGTCGCGGAAGCCGGTCGAGTTTACGCCGCAGCAACCAACGAAGGTCGTAACTCTCGGACGTCTTGCAGAAAGGGCAATGGAGCGTGGCCGGTTTGCTTACTTGCGACTCGCGATAGAATGCGCGTTCATCCACGAATTAGAATCCGTTTCTTAAAAAATCTAATGGCTTGAAAACTTAAAATTGGAAACAGCAATCTCGTCGTTACCAGGGATGTAGAAACCAACTTTGTCTTGGGTAAAATCGCGTCCCGGACTGGTCACGAATCCGAGATCACTCCATCCCGTGTCGGGGGTCTTGATTCGCGCGCCGATCGAACCCGGCTTTACGGAGAGTTCCACCTGCACCCACTGGCTTGAATCGGCGTTGAACGAAATTTTGTTTACTTCGTACGATTTTCCGTCTCGAAACTCGCGCACGATAGCGTGTTTGCCGTCCAGAACAAACAGAATATAGTCGCGACTGTCTTGGTATCCGGCATACCATTGCAATTTGCTGTGTTTGACGAATCCTCCTATGCGCCCTTGCGCTTGGAATGAGTAATGTCCGGCGACTTTGGGGACGTGATACGGAACGAATCCCCCTCCCTTGCGGATTTGTTCTCCCTCCATCTCCATTCCGTAATTTTGTGCAGCACCGGGCGCTGGTTCCGAACTTGCGGCCGGAGTCGGCGGGGCCGGTTTACTGTCGGTCACCACCCTGTCCAGAGTTACATCGGGACCTGAAAGCACAACCACATCACCCGTGTGAAAAGACCGCTGAAAACGCTTTGGCAAGGCTTGGTCGCGCCGCAGCTCAATCGATGTGGTCACCCGGTTTCACATTTGAAATGCTTGCGTTTCCATCGGGCCCGATAGCGGCCGCCAGGTCTTTATCGACGAACACCATGGTTCCGGCCAATGCGCCTTTAATTTGCAAAGTTGCAACCTCGGGAACGGGTTGCAGGCGAAATTCTACGGCTGTTTCCTCGGCCTTCTTTACTTCGACGGTCTGAGGCGGCGGATCGATGAAGCCCGCCTTGTGCACTCGAATTTCATACTCGCCGACCTTCAATGGAACGCGAACCTGACCATGATCTGTTTTTCGCCTGTAGAGCTTATCGCCGACGTAGACATCGACGCCGTCCTGTCCAGTAACTATGATTGCCGTGCCGGCGTTCGGGTCGGATTTGAGATAAACCGTCAATGCCGGCGCAGGCGTGTAAGTGAGCACGAATCTCTGCCTGTCTTTGTCCTGGGTGACCTGCAGGTCGTGATCCGATTTGCCGAGATTGTCTATAGTCAGCCCATCGGTGCCCACTTCACCGGCGGGTTTACCATCGAGCAGAACCTGAGAGTGTTCCGCATTAGTAACAAGACGCGCCTGCCCATCCTCTTCGGAAACCAGGACCGCCATCACATTGGAAGCCGTCGGAAGGCCAACCACGCGCGGCGCCGATTTCTCCGGAACGTCGAAGCTAAATGCCGCATCGGCGTTGCGCCCTGTAACTCGAATCGAATGGCGGCCCGGCTGTAAGCTGTCGAGAACGAGTTCGCCGTCCGTGAGATCCTTCGGCGCTTGCTCATCGATCGACACAGTTCCCGGAATTAGATCGGTATATAGCCTTAGAGTTGGATTAGTCGACACCGCCGGCTGCGCATTGGAAGCGTTCTGTGCCGGTGCATTCCTTCCGCTATCGGCTTTTGGGGTTTGCTGGGTCGCTATCTCCGGCGGTGTGAGATTGATTCGCCGGGCAGTCTGGATTAGATAGAAAACCAGAGAGAGGATGATAGCAGTCAAGAACAGCGCGAGAAAAGTAGCTCGTTGCCAAGTTTTTGCGTCGACGTGATGTACGTCCGGAGGAATTTCGACCGGCTCCGTATGATCGGGCTCATGCTGAACAAACTGCGCTTTCCCGCGGAGCATCCGGGCTCGCTCAATGATCTCTTCCTGCACATCGGCGATGAAGAGCTGTACCTCAAAATCATCGAGGTTCGCGCGACGGAGGCCCTGTATCCGGTCGAAGTATTGACGCAGTCCTCCAATGAGTTGGACTGACCCAGCTCGTGTTGAATCTGTCTCAATTCATCGAGAGAAGAATATGTGTGTTGAGACCGATCCACCGAATAAGAGGCTCTCTAGTGGATTATATCGAGAATTTAGCAGTTACTGGGTGCGATTGGCGTAATTCAGCTCGTAAAACTGTCGATATTCTCCAGTTTTAACGTGCTGCACCCACGTCTGATTAGCGCGATACCAATCAATGGTGGCGGCGAGGCCTTTCTCGAAGTCCATCCGCGGCTCCCATCCGGTTTGCCGCGTCAGCTTTCTCATTTGTGAGAGCGTAACGGCGATCGTGTCCCGGACGATCGGTTACCCGGGCGATCAGCGACTCCGGCCTGTTTGTCGCCCTCAGGATGCGGCGAATGACCTCTAGATTCGGCAGAGAGCAATTACCGCCGATATTGTAAACCTGGCCCGGCTCACCCTTTTCGAGAACGGCGAACACCGCACGGCAATGATCTTCCACGAACAACCAGTCGCGCACCTGTTGACCATCGCCATAAACCGGCAGCGGCTTGTTTTCCAGGGCATTCGAAATCATTAACGGGATCAATTTCTCCGGGAACTGGTAAGGTCCGTAGTTATTGGATGCCCGTGTGACGGAAACATTCAGGTTGTAAGTCGTGTGGTAGGAGAGCGCCAGGAGATCGGACCCGGCCTTCGATGCGGAATACGGACTGCTCGCGCGCAAAGGATAGTCCTCGTCTGCTTCGTGCGGCGGTTCGATACTCCCATAAACTTCATCAGTGGATACGTGCACGAAACGCCCGATCTTGTTTCGCTGGGCAGCTTCCAACAGACTGAACGTGCCGTTGAAATTGGTCTGAATTACTGGGGCAGGCGAATGAATGCTCCGGTCCACGTGCGACTCGGCCGCGAAATGGATCACCGCGTCCGGCGATTCAGTTCTGAAGATATCCTCCATTGTCTCGCCGTCGCAAATGTCGGCTTGTATAAACGTGTAACCGGAGTGTCCCGCGACGGATTCGAGGTTCTCCAGATTACCCGCGTAAGTCAGCTTATCCAGATTCAGAACACGCTCGGCCCAATGCTGGCCCAGAGCCATTCGAATAAAGCACGATCCGATGAAGCCGGCCCCTCCCGTAACAAGCAATTTCATTTATGCTGCAGCTCCCAATCGTAAGAGATCGCGGTGTCATTATGGGCGATGCGACCTTCGTCCTTCGGGTCGTATGTGCGGTTCGTGACGTAAACCAGCACGGATGGTTGTTCTCCTATCACTTTATAGCCGTGGGCCACTCCTGGAGGTATGAGAATCTGCCACGGTCGCAACGCTCCGACGTAAAGCGTATTCTTCAAGCCATAGGTTCGCGACCCAAGCCGCAAGTCCACCAGCGCTACTTGCAACAATCCCGCAGCAGGCACCCAGTAATCGGTCTGAAATTTGTGGAAATGAAAAGCCTTGATAATACCTGGATAGTTCAGCGCCGCGGAAACCTGAGTCGAAGCAAATGGAAAATCCGTGACAAGACCTTGTCCGAGGCGGGCCACTTCCAGGAAGTACCCCCGATCATCGGGCCACAAGGCGAAAGGGCTCACCTGAACATCCGCGATCAGGTCGTTGCTCGTCGGGCGATAGGATCACTTTGCCTATGCCGGGTTCTGATGTCGGAATCGCAATCTCAATCCCCGATTCCAATGTCCCTAAGGCGGCTGTGCTCATTTGCGCTCCACGGCCGCCGGAGCCATTTTGGATTCTTGTTTCTCGATCGTGTCCTGGACCAAATTGGCGGCCCGCAAAAGAGAATCGAAGGTGCCGGCGTCAGTCCACCAGCCTTGCAGGTAATTAAAGGTCATCGTGCCTTCGCGGATGTAGGCATTGTTAACATCCGTAATTTCGAGTTCCCCGCGGGCTGAGGGTTTCAACGTGCGCGTCTTATCGAATACGCTCTCGTCATACATGTAAATTCCCGTTACCGCATAGTTCGATTTAGGATGAGCGGGCTTTTCCTCGATTCCCACGATCCTGTCGCCGTTTATTTCAGCGACGCCAAACCTTTCGGCGTCGTGTACTTCTTTGAGCAGAATCTTCGCCCCTCTCTCCTGCCTCTCAAAATCGCGAACAGCATCGGCTATGGAACCTTCAATGATGTTGTCACCCAGAATGACGCAAATCTTGCTACCTTCCGCAAAGTGTTCCGCGAGAGCGAGGGCTTCCGCGATTCCGCCCTCACCTTCCTGGTACGTGTAATTAATATGTTTCAGGCCAAACTCTTTTCCATTTGAGAGCAGGCGCAGAAAGTCGCCTGAATTCCGGCCGCCAGTCACAATCATCAGATCCTTAATCCCGGCATCGACCAGCGTCTGGATCGGGTAATAGATCATCGGCTTGTCAAAAATGGGAAGCAGATGCTTATTTGTGATTTTTGTTAAGGGGAATAGGCGGCTTCCCGTTCCTCCGGCTAAGACGATACCCTTCATGAAAATTTGATGGTAACAAGCGAAGATTTCGTCCCGGTGAGGCGATCGCCGGAGGATGTCCCAGCGGCTCGAGTGTTAGCGGCGATATTGCAGAAAGAAAAAATGCCAGTGCAGCATCGTGCCGAATTCGAGGTAGCTTCGGTAAGGCAGTCGGGATCATCCCGGGGGATGATCGGCTACCTCGTCTATCCAGGCGGCAGAGTGGTGATTGGACACTCAACGCTGCAAATGTTGATCCAATACGCCTTCCATGTTCAGCCGTTTCAGGTTTTCGGAGGACCGGCCTGAACTGATTGCTTCGCGCCGGCGTTTGAGTCTTCCGGCGCGAAGCATCGATTTTGCGGGGTTTTAGTGCATGTGGTTAAACAGGAACCAGAGGAGGATGATACCTCCCGGTACCCCCAGTATCCATGCGAATAAATATTTCATCGATGGCCTCCTATGAACACCTCAGACTAGACCGTTCTGGCGGTTCTTTTCAAAGGTTTGTCTGCTTCGGCATAATCGGCCGAAGCTTCTCCGGTCGAAGATACGTCTTCGGCTCCGGTGCGCTTCAGCAAGTCTTTCGCGCGGCTAACCCATTCGCTGTTATCGCAATGAACAGACAAAAGGATGCCGCCTTCTTTGATGCGCCCCTCGTAACGTTTTGCCTCGAACTCCGGAATGCCCATGCCAGTCAAGGCACCGATAATTCCTCCCACCACTCCGCCGGAGCCGATGCCGGCCAAGGTCGCCATGATAGGTCCCGCCGCTATGAAGGGTCCGACTCCCGGAATCGCCAGTGCTCCGATGCCCGCAAGTAACCCGAGCGTGCCTCCGATTGCTCCGCCCGCTACCACGCCGGTGGTCGTCCCTTCAGGAGCTTTCGTATGCTTCTCGTGCGCGAAATCCTTGGTACCCACGTTGTCTTGCAACAGAACCGAAATATCTTCGTTTCGAAAACCGGAAGCCAGTAACTGGTCTACCGCGTTCTCGGCGTCTGTGCGTGTTCGATATATCCCGTATACCGCTGTATTTTTTCCTGCCATGATTCTCCTTTTTATAAATCCGAACTCGTTCGTAATTAATTCGCTAATTACTTGTTGTCGCCCTTTACGGTCAGCTCGTTTGTGACGTTGCCTTCGCCGGCGTACTTGCGCGCATGCTCCTCGATTGCGCGTTTTTCATCTTCGGAGTGCACCGGTCCTCGCAGAGTCACTTTCCCGTGTTCCGAGATGATTTTTACGTTGTGGCCATAGCTGGATAGACTCTTGTCTTTGACCACGTCACGGCGGATTTGAGACATCATCTGGCGATCCGAAAGGTTGTTCTTGCCCTGATCGGCCGTAGCCTCGGATCGATTTCTGTCCTGCTTATTCACGCTCGTGTTATCCGGCGCTTGATGGGCCGTATTCTGCCCCGCGTGTAGCGGAGCAATCGACAATGCGGAAGCTATTACAGCGCTGCCCAATGCCGACACGATCGGTCTTTTTGTCATTCTTCTTCTCCCCGAAGCATATGAGCACGAGGAATGCCATTGGGACCTAGCTGCCGCACTCGTCCGATAGGTTCCTGATTTGAGAAAGGTTGTGTGCGCTGCAGGGTTTTGCCTGCTCAAAAGGCAACACTGCGCCAAGCCGTAAAATTTCCCTTCTTGCGCCTATCTATTGAATACGAATAATTCCCAGGAGACTGCAACGAAACAACTTAGATGACGTTTGCATCTACCTATGCAATACCCGCAGAATGATTGTCTGATGGCGTTCGCAGTCAATCCAGCTTCAGCGTTGATTTCGGGTCGGGTTGGGCAGCGCGAGGGCTCCGTCCTCGCAAACGCCGGCTAAGCTGGCGAAAGATCAAGAGCAAAACCGCGACAATCAGCGCTGCTTTCGTGTAGTAACTGCGCGGGGCGGAACCGCTAAGGCCTATGATCAACAAGACGACCGCGATCAAAGCGATTCCCGCCGTCCCGAAGGTCATCGACGAGCGCAGAGCAGCGTTGCGCTGTTGCTCGGCGCGCTGTTCGTACCGATTCATGGCGTGCCGTTTTCAGCTTATATCAAATGGAAGCGTGTCGGGAGCAATTTTTGGAGGAGGCCACATCGGAGGTCGCGTAGCCTGAAGGCGTATATGGCTGAGTTTTGGGGTGACGTGCGATTCGGCATGCGTCTCCTTGCTCGAAGTCCTGTCTTCGCAATAACAGTTACGCTCCTCCTGGGTATCGGGATCGGCGCGAATACGCTGATTTTTGGCATTGTCGATACATTTCTTTTACGCGCTTTGCCGGTGAAGCATCCGGAGCGGCTGGTGCGACTCATTGAAGTTCATCCGACAGGCTTCGTCACGTGGGATTTGCCCTATGCCTTGTATGAGCAGCTCGCCTCGAATTCGGCGACGCTGACCGATGTTCTTTGCCAGGGCGATCTCGATGTCGCGTTCGAGGAGGGCGAATCCACCGAGCGCATTCGGATTAATGCCGTATCGCCGAATTTCTTTTCAGCGCTGGGCATAGGCGCGTACCTGGGCCGCGTCCTCACACCTGGCGACGATAACGCGGGAGTGATGCATGCGGTTCTGAGCTATGATTTTTGGCGCAATCGATTCGGGGGCTCCGCGTCCATCATCGGGCGAACCATTCGGCTCAACGGACGGGCGCTTACTGTGGTCGGCGTGCTTCCGCGGGGAGTGAATGGCCTGACCGTCGAAACAACTCCCGATGTTCGCGTTCCACTGAGCGCCGTCCGCTTACTTGTTGCGCAGAGTAGCAAAGATCCGTTCGGTTCGCTATTCTTGCAAGTCGAGATCTTCGGGTGGCTTCGCCCGGGCGTGGCGCTCGAACGCGCGGAAGCGGAAATCCAGCCGCGGCTGAGCGCCGTATACGAAGAGACACTGATCCGTGCTTATCCTGAATTTGCAAAGCTCCGGCGGCAGGATGTCTTCGATTCGCGGATGCGACTGGAACTCGCCGGCAAGGGAATTTCTTCGCTGCGCGCCCAGTTCTCACGGGGACTGATCCTGCTGATGACAAGCGTTGGCTTGCTCTTACTCATGGCTTGCGGCAATGTGGCGTGCTTGCTGTTGGCTCGCTCGACGGCACGCTCGCAAGAGATCGGTATGCGGCTCGCATTAGGGGCGAACCGCTGGCGAGTGGCGCGCCAACTTCTCACCGAGAGTCTCGTGCTGGCTTTGCTCGGCGGCTTGCTGGGAGTGCTGCTTGACCTATGCGTGCCGCCCGCTTTTGCTGGCGGCGATTCCGCCCATTCGCGACCGAGCCGCCGTCCTTCAGCCCCTCGCGGTTCATCTTGACATTGATCCGCGCGTTCTGGGCTTTGCGATATCTGCGAGTTTGCTGACAGCGCTGCTGTTTGGACTTGCCCCCGCATTGCGAGGCGCCCGAGAAGACCTCGCCGGCTCGCTTCGCGGGAACCGCACCACGACGACACGCCTCGCCGGCCAAAACATTCTGGTTGCGATGCAAGTTGCTTTGTGCGTGCTGCTGCTGGCCGGTTCGAGCGTGCTGATAGAGACGTTCGACCGCATGCGATCCATGAACCCTGGTTTCGACCGCGATCATGTCATCACCTTCACGATTGATCCCGGACTTAAGGGCTATAAGCCTGACCGGACCAAACTTTTCAGCCGGCAGCTTCTCGAGAAGACTCGCGCGCTGCCTGGCGTTATAACTGCGGCCATCGCCGCGCGCGGTGTAATGCGCGGCACGGGCGTTAAGATGACCGTCGGTGCGGCAGGAACACCTATCAGCAGGAATGACTTTCTGAACAGTAGTCTCAACTGGGTGACGCCCGGCTATTTTGATGTCATGGGCATGCGCATTCTGGACGGACGCGATTTCACGTGGGCTGAGGATGAGAAGCAAAAGCCTTCCAAAGTGATTGTCAATCAGGCATTCGTGCACCGTTTCTTTCGCAGTCAGGACGCGCTCGGCAAGCTCTTCGGAGCTGGAGGCGCCGAGGGATTAGCGAGGCCCGACGACTCAAATCATCGGAATTGTGAGCGATGCGAAATACAGGTCGCTGCGTGAGCCGATTCCGCCGACTATTTATAACCCTAGAGTAAACGGATTCGATTCGGAGTTTATTCTGCATCTCCGCACCGCAGGACCGCCGGCATCGCTAATCGCACCCGTTCGAGAAGTTATGCGCTCGCTCGATCCGGAACTTCCCTTCATCGAGGTGAGCACGCTGCGCGACGAAGTAGACGCCTCGCTTTGGCAGGAGCGTTTGCTTGCCTGGCTCTCCTCTACATTTAGCTGCTTCGCCGCATTGCTCGCGGGCCTTGGACTTTACGGAGCGCTCGATTTTGCGGTGAGAGGCCGAACGCGCGAGATTGGCGTTCGTGTCGCTCTCGGCGCTGGTCCACTGCGCGTTGCTCAGTTACTTTCGCGTGAAACGGCATTATTGGTAGTGGCGGGAGCCGCAACAGGAATTGCCTTTTACCTTGCATCCGGCGCGATGGATTCGCCAGGTCCTCTACGGCGTAGCTCCGACTGACCCCAAGGCGCTCGCGGCGGCGGTTCTATTCGTTCTGGTGGTTGCGTTACTTGCCGTCGCGCCTCCGATACTTCGCGCCCTCCGCATTGATCCCGCTTCCGCTCTGCGGCACGAATAGCCGATCGAGTCCATCGTTAGCCCCGCAGACACAGATGGATTAGTACTGTTTCCGTCGCCAACCTGATCGCTGAATGAAAATTAACTCCGCGACGGTCAACCGAAAAACACATTGCTCGTTTTCGATTGTGAAGCGACTGGCAAACATACCAGCCGATAAGAAAAGTAATAAAGGGGGAGAAATGAAGAAACTAGCACTCACATCGACTTTTTCTTGGACTATTTGCATTGGCGAGTTTTGCTCAAGTCAATGGACGTCGAGAGAACCAACAGGATCGGATTGCGCAAGGCGTGCAGTCAGGTCAACTCACTCCGGGCGAAACTTCGAGCCTGGAAAACCAGGAACGCGCGCTGAACGGGGAGGTTCGCGCGGACCGCAAAGCCAACGGCGGAACGCTGACTCAGGCAGAGAAGCAGCAAATTAATGGTCAGCAGAATTCGCTCAGCAAGCAAATCTACACGGACAAGCACAACGCCTCGACGGATCACTTCGGCAATAGTGAAGTAGGACGCCGGGAAGAGAATCAGCAGGATCGCATCGCGCAGGGAATTAAATCCGGCCGTCTGAATGCGGGACAAACGGCACAACTCGAAGGCCGTGAAGCCGGGATCAATCGTGAGATCAGAACAGATCGGAAATATAACAACGGTCGCCTGACGAATGCGGAACGGAAGCAGATCAACCGGCAGCAGAATCATGTCAGCCGGGCGATCTATCGTGACAAGCACTAACCGGTAATGGCACCCAAACGGCGCTGCCCGCATGGCCTGAACAGAGCATCGAGATTTGTGATAGCCTTCGATGAACTGAAAGGAAGTGCGGACAGTGCCGCAGAGAAAATCTATTCGACGCCTGATCGGCTCAGCAGTTCTGCTCCTAGCTTTCGGAGCAAATCTCACCAGAGCTACGACATTGAATTTTTCTTATTCCGGCCGTGATGTCACCGGTAGCGGCGGCTCTTCGGCAGGAATTGGCAGCTTCAGTTTTTCGGGCGCTCCGATTTTGGTGAGTTTGGCGGATCTAACCGCTTTTGCATTTACCCAGACCACGACGCTTCCCGTTTCGCCGGGTACTTCGTCGTTCACGTATAGCCTGTCAAGCCTCACGTCTTTCTCCCTCTCCCTCTCCGGTGGTTTGCCAGCCACGTTTTCACTCCACACCGGCTTGAGTCCAGGGGACAATCCGCTCTTCGCTTCAGAGTCTTTTACAGTGACCGGGTTGGGCCCAACCGGGGCCTTCACAGGCGACCCGATCGGTGGCCCTTTACAAGTGGGATCGGTTAATTTCACTCCCGAGCCCGCCTCGGCGGCCCTCATCGGTATCGGGCTGGTCACCGCATCTCTGCTTGCCCGGCGAGGGCTGCGAAAAACGCTACCTTAGCGTAGCGATTTCCTGCGACCCCGTGAACCGGATACTTTGATCTCTGGAGACTTTGGTTGAAGCCGGCGTTTCACCGCCGGCTTTTCGCACGGTGATGGTGCCGCGATCGGCAACCAGCGTGAGATCGGGCCCCGTACCGACAGCACCTTCCAACCGCGCGCTGCGACCTTCCGTGCTCTGCTTCAATGCCTCGCCGAATTCGTTGTCGATCTCGCCGTGATCGGTGCTCGCGGTCAGTGTGAAATTTGCCGCTTGTGGGAGCGCGAGTTCAATGTTGCCGGACCTGGTGTGCACGACCATCTTCCCCAGTGGAAGATGCCCCGGCCGCAAATCGATATCGCCCTTGTCCACGGTTAGTTCTATAGCATTTGTGAAGCCGTCCAGACTAACATCGGTGGCTCGCGTGGTCAATCGCAAGGGGCCGATCACATTCTGCAAGTTCAAGCTTCCCCGGTCCAGCCGGATTTCGCCGGGCACTTGCTGAACTTCCAGTTCAGTCCGCATATTCTCGACCCGCACGGGCCTGCTGATATCGTGCAAAGAAACCGTCCCGGTGTAATCGCCGCTGATCGTCACCTGTCCGGCCACTTTTGTCAGTTCCACGTCAGCTCCGTGCCCCCGGAGATCGACCGTCCCCTTAACACTCGAGCATCGGATGAGATCGCTGCGCCGGGTATCCACTTTGACATTGCCGTCGAGATCCTGCAGCCGAACGCCTGCGTTATCGCTGCTCAGGTCGACGTCGCCCGAGACGGACGAGATGTCGAAGTCACCAAGGGTGCCGGTCGCTTCAACGCTTGATCCTTTCGGCGCGGAGATGTCTAAGTCGGTAGTTACAGCCGTTCTTGCGCCGGTTTTGCCTTGATTGCAACGGATGATAATTGTGTTCCCCTGGACCAGGACCTCAACGGGCGTTTGTGTGTTTGCTCGATCGGCGCCGGAGCCTTCGAAAGCTCGAATCGTCTTATGTCCGCTTACGACGATATCCGTTCCATCGCCGCCGACAATCTTGGCGTCGCCGCGGAAGCTCTCAATGACAATATGCGGCGTTTTGCCAACCGGCCTCTGAATCGGGCTGATGGAGTAATCGTGTTCGTCGCCGAAGGCTTCCACTCCACGCTCAAACCCGGCGCGCCGCCACCAAGTATCCGGCCGGCGTACTTCGAACGAGATGAGTCCGGCAACGCAAATGAGGAAGACGATCACCCATGCGCCGCCCGAAACTCCGTTGACAGGGATTGGGCCGCCCCGCGCCGTTCGCACGCACACCTCGATCAGCTGAACGACGCCCCACAGGATCAGAAAGTACGGCCAGTACTGGGCGAGGATCTCGCCGATGTTGAAGGCCGGGGATATAGCGTGAATGAGAAAAAGAACGCCGATTGCAATGACAATCAGCGGTGCCGTAACGGAACCTCTGGGTCTCATCTGAGTGGCGCTCCTGGCGGAGGAATCGGAGAGGAATCGATGGACATTCGTTCAAACAACTTCATCAAGCCAATGACGATGATGATCAGCGGCCAAGTGCGAGCGAACGATAAGATGCCCGCCTGGTGGATGGCGAAAAGGACTCCCAGCGTGATCAGCAGAATGGGACCGCGAATCGCCTGAACGAAAAGGGCACGCCTATTCATGGCTGCTCCCGGCAACATCGCTGGGAGCCTGATTGGCTCGTGGAGCAGTGTAGGTCTGCGAGAAACTACGCGCGCTCGCGCCTGGTCCTGCCACTCGGTTATAAAGCATGTAAGCTCCAACGACGATGAGAATCACCGGCCAAAAGCGTGCTATATCGCGAAATTGAATGACCCGGAGAGTATCCAGCAAAAAGAGAATGCCGATCACGATCAGAATTACTGGCCCCACGGGCGCGCGCCCCGCGTATCGGTTCTGCGATAACAGGCTGGACCACTCGTCGACTTGTACGCCGATCTGGCGTTTCTTGGCCGTGTGGTAAGCCTCGAAGGGCATGTAGATAACGAAGGCGGCAAGCATGATGGCAAAAAAAGCCTCGCTCGGCGCATTCACGTCGCTGTTGAGAATGCTGATGATCGAAGCAAAGATGACTACGTGGACCAGCCCCTTGATGTATTGCCCGTTGTAAATAGCTCCGACGCCTGGAATCAAGCCGAGGACGAAAGCCAATCCAGGAGAGGTCTGGATCGGCGGAACACTCGATACGGGCGGCGGCTGAACGTACGGGTTCGCCACGCCGGGAGCGTTCGGATCGGGTGCATTCGCGTAGCCAGAATTCGCGTAGCCAGAATTCGCAAACCCAGGATTTGCGTAAGAAGCTACCGGCACATGGTCCTGGCAATAGACGGTTCCTTCAAAAGGCCGCTGGCAGATGGCACAGAGAGGTTTTCCGCACGAACGGCAAAAAGCGACCGCGATCGTCTCGGGATGTAAATAGCAGTTCATTGTTTGTTTCCTTGTTCGGGCGAAGCCCCGCCCGGATTATCTTTCTTTTGCTGGTTCTTCTGGCCGCCAGAATTGGCGTTTTGCGCCTGCTCCTCAGAGGCCTGCTGTTGGTCTTGGAGCGCTTTCAGTCGTGTCTCGATTTCGTACACCCAACGCAGATTTTCGTAGTATTTCGTGGCGCGATCTTTCAAGCGCATGGTTCTGTCTTCCACGCCGCCCCAGATCCTGACAGGATTCAGGTCCGCCGCTTGAATATGCTGCACCTGAACGCCCGTGCACCGTTCGAGCATAGCGAAAGACAGAAGCGTCATAGCCATACCCATCGCCAGCCGGGGCTGTAGAACCGGCTGCAACCATCTCGCCGCCAATCGGCTGAAGAGTCCTTGCCGCTCGAAGGGCTTCCTAGTCCGTCCGGCCGGCGCTTGGAACGCGATCCGCGTTACTAGTTCGGCCGGCGGTACGACCTCATTCGCCTGCTTCAAGAATTTCACCGCCCCGACGGCATCGCGCAGGAGTTCGCCGCAACCGGCACACGACGACGCATGCTGCTCAATGGCAGCGCGCTCGGGTTCACCGAGCATATCGTCGATGTAATCGGCCAGAAGGCTCTCAAACTCCGTGCAGTTCATCACATCCGCTCTAAAAGCTCCGCTCGCTGACGGTCGCGGTTCTGTTTCGGATACTCGTCACACAGTCACCTTGTTCCGCCTCAAAACACGGGCCAGTTCGGCACGGCCACGGTTTAGCCTCGATTTGACCGTTCCTTCGGGAACGGCCAGCACCCGGGCGATCTCGCGGTATTCCATTTCCTGAAGATCCCGAAGGATCACGGCCTCGCGCAGCTCGGGCGATAGTTTCTGCAAAGCCGCCTGCAACAGTTCCCCGGCTTCTCTGCCGGCCAGCAGGCCATCCGTTCTGGCATGCTGAGCGGTGCGCTCTTCCAACACTGCCAATTTGTCCTCGATCGCGTCGGTGACCCGGTCGTGTTTGGTCCGGCGGTAGTGGTCCACCAGCAAATTCCGAGTCAGTCGGGTCAACCAGACCACAAAGGAACCCTCGCCCGACCGGAAACTCCCCAGCGTCTTGAAAACTCGCAGAAAAACGTCTTGGGTTAGATCCTGGGCCTCGTGCTCGTTGTTTGTGAAGCGGTAGGAGATTGCGTAGACACGCTTTGTGTATGTCTTAACCAGTTCATCCCAGGCGCCTTGCTCGCCGTGCAAGCAGCGCTCCACAAGATTTGTCTCAGGATCCAACCGTTGTGTGGTCCCCCAAGTGCCAGCACGCGACCAATCTAAGGACGCACCTATCGCTTTCGAGCTTAACGAACTCTTCCGGCCAAGCGAAATGGGTGCGATCGCGGCGGCTGACATGTACACCTTCATAAACGATGGAAAGTATTCTGAAGTTCAGTCCAATCGCGGATTGCTATTCAGGAGGGGAAAGCGGCTTTTCACCACGGCTGGGCGGCGGAATTTCGAAATCCAACACCTATTCTCTGGCGCGAAGCGGTACATTTCAAAAGAGTTGCACATGAAACCGGCTGAGGCTACAGAATGATGTGCCCGTTTTGCGGGCACCGCGAAGACAAGGTGATCGATTCCAGGGAGAGCAAGGAAGGCGACTCCATCCGACGGCGCCGCGAGTGCCTGGCCTGCGAACGACGTTTCACCACCTACGAAAGGTGCGACGAAGTTCCCTATATGGTCATCAAAAAAGATGGGAGACGCGAAAAATTCGATCGCCAGAAGGTGCTGAACGGGCTTCTCAGGGCCTGTGAGAAGAGGCCAGTCAGCATGGGCAAGTTGGCCGAACTGGTTGACGATATCGAATCTGCCCTCCTGGAAAGTCCGGAAAGGGAGCTACCTACCACTCTGATTGGCGAGCGGCTGATGGACCGGTTGAGGGGCCTGGATAAGATCGCTTACGTGAGATTTGCCTCCGTCTACCGAGATTTCCAAGATATTGAAGAATTCCTGAGCGAACTCAAAAACGTTATGCTGCATCGGAAAGTCTAAACGATTGAAGGGACTGAGACGGTAGATTTTTCCAAGCTGCTTTTCAGATTGGGGTAGGTATGCCGAAAACGGCTATCTTTTGTGTAACCAATCACTTTGCCGAACATCTTCCTAATTGGGTGTTAACTTCCAACCAGAAACCGGGTATAATCGATGCGCGCAATACTTACAAGGTTGGCACTTGCATCGGGCTCCGCGGCCGATTCGGCGAAGAACTATTCCGGTTATAAATCAGACGTTTGTTCAGCTTTCGTGGTAACCATTCGGTTCGGTGGAGTGTCCCTATTTCCCGATAAGCGCACTGTGGGTTCCGATCCCGCAGCGAAACAAAGCGCGAGAGGTGTGCAGGTAGAGGTGATTAGGTAAGGTGGATCAATTCGAGGATCAATATTTAGCCGAGGGACATGAGCCGCTCAACGGGCTCCCGTTCGATGAAGACGCAAACTTTTTCCATCCGGAAGAGGTTCAGGACGAGGAATTCCACGGCGCACAGGTACAAGAGGAGTCGATTTATACCGACGACCCGGTACGCGTGTACCTGCGGGAGATGGGCTCCGTACCCCTTCTTACGCGCGAAGGCGAAGTAACGCTGGCGCGGAAGATGGAGCGCGGGAAACTGCGCTTGCAGAAAGCGATCAGCCGTTCACCCTTAATCCAAACGGTAGTCTGTGATTTCGCGGAACTTATCCGCAAAGGCGCCGAGGACGTAGACAGCTATATTGATTTCCCTCCCTCTGAAATCGAAGAGGGAAGCGCGGCCGATATCAAGCGCCGCAGCGATATGGCCGAGCTGTTCATGGCTTATCTGGCGGCTCACAAAAAACTCCTGCAAACGATTGACAAGGCGGCTGCGGCCCCTACGGGCAATAAGAAGCTGCGCAAGAAATGGGCCGGAAAAGTAGCGCGCGCCAAAGTCGAACTTTCACGCGCCCTGCGCAACATTCCCTTCAATCTCGCCCGCTGGAAAGAGTTTGTCCGGGCTATCGAGAAAACGGCAGATGACATGTCTCTGCTGGATGCCGAAATCAAGAAACTGGAACTCCGGAACTCGGCTTCGGCTCAGTTGCGGGTCAAAGAGCTCAAGCGGGACCTCAAGAAAAACGAGACCGAAGCGGGCGCCTCGCTGCCCGACCTGCGCTACAGCCTGGAAATCATCCGCCACGGCGAGATCGAGGCGGAACGCGCCAAGAAGGATCTGGTGGAAGCCAACCTCAGACTCGTAGTTTCGGTCGCTAAGAAGTACGTTAACCGCGGCCTGCACTTGCTGGATCTCATTCAGGAAGGCAATATCGGGCTGATGCGCGCAGCCGACAAATTCGAATATCGGCGCGGCTACAAGTTTTCCACTTACGCGACGTGGTGGATTCGTCAGGCGATCACTCGCGCCATTGCGGACCAATCGCGAACGATTCGTATTCCCGTTCACATGAACGAGAGTATGAACAAGTTCCTGCGCGCTACTCGCGAGCTCGAAAAGGAGCTCGGCCGCGTCCCCACGAACGAAGAGATCAGCCGCCGGATGGACATTCCCGTGGAGAAAGTTCAGAAGCTGAAGACGATCTCCCGCGATCCGGTCTCGCTGGAAACGCCCGTGGGACGCGATGGCGAATCGGCGCTGGGCGATCTGATCGAGGACCGCTGGGTCGGCTCTCCGGTGGACGCAGTCATCGATTCCAATGTTCGCGACGAGACCGCCAATATTCTGAAAACGCTATCGCCCAAGGAAGAGAAGGTGATCCGGCTGCGCTTCGGCATCGGCTGCGAGCGGGAACATACGCTCGAAGAGATCGGCCAGGAATTCGACGTCACCCGCGAGCGTATTCGCCAGATTGAAGCCAAGGCTCTGCGCCAGCTTCGTTCGCCGGAACGAGCGCGCCACTTGCGGGCACTGCTCGCCGCGCGTTAACCGTATACTCAATTTCGTAGCCTTTTCAAAGCCAAGCCTGTGCTTGGCTTTTTGCTTGCGTGCCTCCGGCATTTTCGGTTTTAACTCACTACAGCTTCCAAAAACATATAACGGACTCTTGGCGGGACTTGTCGAGTCTCCAAATTCAAATGGGCGAGCAGCCCGTTGGATACAATTCGAAGTTTCCTGGAGCGTCACACATGTCAAAAAGGCGGGCATCGGGCCCATTGTTTGTCGTCGTATGCGCCGCGTTTGCATTTTGGGCGTCAAAGGCAGCGCCAAGCGTGCACGGAAAAAGTATGAACTTCGAACAGAATTCGCAAAGGGTCGAAACCGATACCCAGAGCGTCATTGATCGCTTCAATGAGGCCTTCAACCGGCATGATCTCCATGCCATCGCGCTTTTGCTGACCGATGACACGGTGTTCGAGGATACGTCTCCGCAACCGGACGGGCGACGCGTTGAGGGTAAGGCAGCGGTGGTCGCGTTCTGGCGGGAGTGGTTCACGCGGAATCCCGACGCGCGATTTGCGGCCGAGGAAAGTATTGTCAGCGGCGATCGTGCGATCGTGCGTTGGGTATATCGAAAGACCCGCAATGGACAGCCGTGGCATTTGCGTGGCGTGGACATTTTCACCGTGCGCGACGGGAAAGTGGCGGCGAAACTCGCGTACGTGAAGGGCTGAGGGGGCGCTCAACCTTTAACAGCATGTCCTGAAGAGTATTCTGAAAGCATGAATTTCCCGCGATTCGTGCTCGCAGAACAGCAATTTCCAAACCGCGCCATTTCCAACATTCCCGAGCACATTCGTAACGAACTTTCCCAGGCAGACTTCGTTCGGCGCGTACCCAAAGGCGCGCGGCTTGCCATCGGCGTAGGCAGCCGGGGCATTTCCAATATCGCCACGATAGTTAAGTCGGTCGTCGAATTCTGGAAAGCGCAGGGAGCAAAGCCGTTTCTCTTCCCAGCCATGGGGAGTCACGGCGCAGCAACAGCGGAAGGCCAGACCGACGTACTCGCCCATTACGGAATTCATGAAGCCACCATGGGCGTTCCGGTGATCAGCTCGCTAGACGTGGTCTCGCTGGGCAAAACGCCAGAGGGAATCGAGACATTCATGGACAAGAACGCCTATGAGTCCGATGCTGTTTTTCTGGTCGGGCGCGTGAAATGGCACACCGATTTTTCAGGCGCGATCGAGAGTGGCCTATTCAAGATGATGGCCATCGGCCTCGGAAAGTTCGCCGGCGCGCGGCAATATCACACCTTCGCCTATCGGCATCGGACTGGAACAGATGATACGCAGCGTCGGAGCCAAAGTCTTCTCGAGCGGCAAGCTTCTCGGAGGATTGGCGATCCAGGAAGGCGCTCACCATGAGACGGCAGGCCTGATTGCGGTCAGCTCATCTCAAGGTCTCGAGTCCATGGTCGCGCAAGAGGAGCGGCTGCTTCGGGAGGTGAAGTCGTGGATGGCAAAGTTGCCCGCGCCCGAAATAGATATCTTGATTGTCGATGAGATTGGGAAGAACATCAGCGGAGCTGGCATGGATACCAAGATCATCAATCGGAGCGTCAACGGGCATTACAATCCATTTCCGGATACGCCTGTCGTGAATCGCATTTATGCTCGCGCGATCAGTGATCTGAGCTATCACAGCGGAGTCGGTTTGGGGATGGCGGATGTGATCCACGACCGGTTGCTGAACGATGTCGATTGGAATCCGACGTATATCAACTCACTCACAGCTTCGACACCCGCCTGCATCCGAACGCCGATTCATTTTTCAAACGATCGCGAAGCTCTTTCTCGGATCGCACCCACGGTCGGTAAGACAGATCTATCCACGGTGACCTATTGCCGGATTCGGAATACGCTCGAACTCGTGCACTTAGCTGTCAGTGAAAACCTCGTTCCGGCACTCTCTCCGAATATTAAGCTGGTTTCCGAACCGTTTGATTTGCCGTTTAACTCAGCCGGAGACTTCGGAGAATTTCAAGTTCCCGCCGAGTTGCCGGAAGACGCGGGCGATTTCGAAGAGGCGACTCAATCGGTCGGTCCCGCAGCGGAAATCGTGCGCGGCTAAATTGCCGGGCTGTTTGGGGTGTTCATGCCCAGTGCTCAAAAAACATCGGCGGCGCCGTGGGTTCCAGCGACACACGATCTGACGAAAATCCGGGCGGCCGCTCCGGACTGTAGGGGTTGCGAACTCTACGCGCATGCAACCCAGGTCGTTTTCGGCGAGGGCCCGCAAGATGCGAACGTGGTGATGGTCGGGGAACAGCCCGGCAATGAGGAAGACCAGAAGGGACATCCTTTCGTCGGACCGTCCGGCCGGCTCTTGAGCAAAGCCATGTACGAAGCGGGGCTCGATCGCGAAAAGATCTACGTCACGAACGCGGTGAAACATTTCAAATTCCTGGAGCGCGGCAAACGGCGCATTCATGCGAAACCAAGCGGCATCGAAATCTCGGCGTGCCGTCCGTGGCTTGAGGCCGAACTTACATCCATCGAACCAGAGCTGGTGGTTTGTCTCGGCGCGACAGCGGCGCAATCGCTCATGGGCCGCGATTTTCGCATCACCGCCGAACGCGGCAAATTCTTTCCGCATCGCTGGGCGAAGGAACTGGTGGCCACGGTGCACCCGTCGGCGATTTTGCGGGTACCTGAGCGATATGAGGAGGAGTACGAATTGTTTCTTCACGATTTAAAAGTAATCGCGAAGCGTGTTCGGGAACTAGAAAAGGCGAGTTAGTGCGGTGCTAATTTCAATTCAACCCCGCCTTCCAGCGTTCAATCAACACTAACTGCTTCTGCACCTGCTCCCGTTCCGGCGCGTTCGGCTCAAGGCGCAAATAAGTCTCGAAATCTTCTTTCGCCGCCCGGTGATTCATTTGCCGCAGGTGAACGATGCCACGATGGCGATACTCCTCCGCGTACTCCGGCATTGCTTCGATCAAGAGGTCCAGCACCTGACGCGCTTTGTCGAATGCTTCGCCGCGCAAATAAATTGCCTTTAAATTACTGAGCATCCGGACAAGAATTTGCCGCTTTGTGACCGGCGCAAGCACGGCCGGATTCGATCGCAGATCCACGCCCGCCGTCTCCTTGGCAAGCGCACTGCAATCGGCAAACGAGAGAATTCGGCCGCCGTGAAATGGATCTACCCAATACCGCGACTCCGCATCCTCGTACGCCACAATGAAGTGGCCCGGCAACCCGACGCCATAGACCAGGCGCCCCAGACGGCGCGCCACTTCGATGTAAATCACCGAGAGGGAAATCGGAATCCCAAGGCGGCGCATCAGGACGGAATTCAAGCAACTATTGCGCGGATCGTAATAATCGTCTTCATTGCCGCGGTACTGCAGGACATCGAAGAGGAGTTCGTTTGCCGCCCGGATGAAATCGAGCCCAGTGGCTTTTCCAGCCAACTGCGACCCCACCTGCTCAGCCAGATTGTTGAGCCGAAAGAGAGAGGCTTCCGGATCCAGCCCAGGAAATTCTATGCTGGCGAGATCGAGAGCCGCGACGTCGAGCGTCACCGCTGAGCGTTCATCGCGTAATGCATCGAGTAAACGCTGCACGCGCATTAGCTTAACACCAGTTCATTCCGATCCAAACGACTGCCGAGTCCGGGACTGCAAGAAGACATCGGCCAATCTCGCCCGTTGTAGACTCCTTACGGGAGCCCATGACTTTCGACATCGAGCGGCATGCCACAACCAGGATGAAGGAGCAAGTCCCCGCCCCTGGCCAGCCTGGGAATTCTCCGCGATGGACCACGGGCGCGAAGACCGCGGTGGGAACGGCCATCTCGCAGCAAAGCCGGGTTTGGTTCACGATTTCCAGCGGTGTGCTGAATGAGATCTATTTTCCGAGCATCGATCAGGCAAACACCCGGAGTATGCGCTTCCTGGTTGCCGATGGGCACGAATTCTTCTCGGACGAGGAGACGGACGCGGAGCATACCGTTGACGCCGTAGCTTCGGGAGTTCCGGCATTTCGAATCACCAGCCGCTGTAAGCAGCGCCGGTATGAAATACAGAAGGAAATCGTCACCGATCCCGATCGCGATGTTCTCCTCATGAACGTGGAATGGAAGGCGGTATCTTCGGGTCAAAGTTTGAGGATCTATGTGCTTCTCGATCCGCATGTCGGGGATTGCGGAACAAACAACGACGGATGGGCCGGAGCTTATAAAGGCGTCCCGATGCTTTTCGCAAGAAGAGAAGGAACAGCCCTCGCGTTGGCATCCACCGTCAATTTTGAAAAGATGAGCTGTGGCTTCGCCGGCGTGAGTGACGCGTGGACAGACCTCAATAAGCACAAGCGCATGACGTGGTTTTACACGGATGCGACGAATGGGAACGTGATCCTCGGGGCTGAGATCGGCGGCCCCGATGTGGCGAGGCAATTCACATTGGCTTTGGGTTTTGGGGGTCATGCCGCGGAAGCAGGTCAGCAGGCCAAGGCAGGACTTTTGCAGGATTTCGCCTCGATTCGAGACAGATATATCGCGGCATGGCGTGACCATCAGCGCACTTATATCGATTTGGGCGGAGCAAATCAAAACGAACCTGACGTTTACCGCGTGAGTACGGCGGTTTTGCAAATTCACGAATCCAAGCGAGTTCCGGGCGCCATGGTGGCGGGCCTTTCCATTCCCTGGGGTTTCGATCGGGGAGATGAGGACGTTGGGGGCTATCACGTCATTTGGCCGCGCGACATGGTTCAATCCGCGATGGGGAAACTGGCCTGCGGGGATGCTGAAAGCGCCCGGCGCACTCTGTTTTACCTGAAGTGTACGCAAGAAAGCGACGGAAATTGGCCGCAGAATATGTGGCTCGACGGAACCCCGCACTGGACCGGTACGCAGATGGACGGTACGGGCTTTGGCATCATTCTTGCCGACGCCCTCCGCCGCTCCGATAACTTGCATGACCGAGCATCCATGGCCGATGATCCGGAAGGCTGCGGGATTTCTGGTTCGCAACGGACCATATACAGAACAGGAGCGATGGGAGGAGAACGCCGGATATTCTCCCAATACGATGGCGGTTGAAATCGCAGCCTTACTTGCCGCCGCGGATTTCGCCGAAGCCGCCGGCGAGAAGGATATGGCCGAATTCCTTCGCACCACCTCGGACGCGTGGAATGAGTCGATAGACGAGTTCACTTACGCTTCGCAAACCGACCTGGCACGGCAGCATGGAGTTAATGGCTATTACATCCGAATCAGTCCGCCCGAGGTCATGCAAACCGGCCTGACGGAGGAAACTCGCATTCAATTGAAGAACATGCCGGAAAACCGTGCCCGGAAACGGGCCGTTGAGGTAGTCGCCCCGGACGCGCTTGGTCTGGTGCGCTTTGGCCTTCGCTCAGCGCAGGACCCCCGCATCTTGGATACCGTCAAGGTAGTCGATGCCACGCTGAAGAAATCAGTCTCTAATGGTTGCGTCTGGCATCGGTACACAGATGACGGATATGGCGAGCACGAAGACGGCACGCCTTTTCGAAAAACCGGCCGGGGCCGCGGATGGCCGCTGCTAGCAGGTGAGCGAGCCCATTATGAAATCGCGAAGGGCGATTTCAATGCCGCCGAGAATTTACTGAAGATCGTTACTTTGCAGATCAGTGAGTGCGGCCTGCTTCCCGAACAGATCTGGGATGCGGGGGACATTCCCGAAAGAGGTCTTTTCAACGGCCATCCGACCGGCTCCGGCATGCCTCTCGTGTGGGCTCATGCGGAATATATAAAGCTGCTGCGTTCTCTGAAAGATCGAAAAGTTTGGGACATGCCGCCGCAACCTGTGGAACGTTATCAGAAGCAAAACTAAGGCTGCCGATTTTCAGATCTGGACTTTCACGCAGCAGAGATCGCACATTCGAAGCGGCAAACATTTGCGAATTGACTGCCGCGATCGGGCGAAGGTACATTGGAGCGCCGATGCCTGGAAGACATCGCAAGAGGTGGAGACCATCGACTCCGGTCTCGGTGTGCACTATGTCGTTTTGAAAACAGCTGGACTACGAAGCGGCGCTGAGATCCAGTTCACATTCTTCTGGCCCGCATCCGAAAAATGGGAACGCCGTAATTTCAAAGTGGGTGTGCGTTGAAAGCTGTTGCAGCAGGAATTAATCGAAATTCTAGACGAATTGGGCGTCGCGGCTACGTCGTTCGCGAGCGGCGCTCTGGCGGCCAGGACTCCGATCACCGGGGAGGTGATCACCCAGCTCCATCCGGCTACGGTCACCGAAGCCGGCCAAATCATATTACGGGCTCACGATGCGTTCCTGGAGTGGCGCAAAGTGCCGGCGCCGCAACGGGGAGAGTTGATTCGCCTTTTCGCGGAGGAATTGCGCAGCGAAAAGACCGCCTTGGGCCGGCTGGTGACCATCGAGACCGGAAAGATTATTTCCGAAGGCTTGGGCGAAGTTCAGGAGATGATCGACATTTGCACATTTGCCGCCGGATTGTCACGGCAGCTCTGCGGGTTGACGATTGCGACCGAGCGCGCCGAGCCATCGCATGATGGAGACGTGGCATCCGGTGGGAGTTACCGGTGTCATCTCCGCATTTAATTTTCCGGTGGCGGTCTGGGCCTGGAATGCGGCACTGGCAATGGTTTGTGGTAATTCCGTCGTCTGGAAACCCTCGGAAAAAACGCCTCTGTGCGCGCTGGCCACCCAGTCGTTGTTTGGGCGCGCCGCCGCGCGGTTCGCGCACGTTCCCCCCGGCCTTTCCTCTGTTTTGATCGGTGGCAAGGAGGTCGGCGAGGCTCTTGTCGATCATCCGCGCGTGCCGATCCTTTCTGCAACCGGATCGACTGCCATGGGCAGGCAGGTAGGACCTCGCCTCGCGAACCGGTTTGGGCGAGCCATTCTCGAATTGGGCGGCAATAACGCCGCGATCGTGTGCCCGTCGGCCGATCTGGATCTGACGCTTCGCGCTGTCGCATTCGCCGCGATGGGCACCGCCGGACAGCGTTGTACCACACTGAGGCGGCTCATTGTGCATGACAGCGTATACGATGATTTCGTCTTCCGGCTGAAGGCGGTTTATGGTTCCGTCCGTGTTGGCGACCCCCGCGACTCTTCCACACTTGTTGGGCCGCTCATCGATGCGCGCGCATTTGACGCCATGGACAAGAGCTTGGAGGAAGTGAGACGCGCGGGGGCGAAAGTGACCGGTGGCGAGCGCGTTAACGTTGAACCATATAAAGAGGCTTTTTATGTCCGCCCGGCCCTCGTCGAAATGCCCGGCCAGACGGGCACCGTCCAGCGCGAAACGTTCGCTCCCATCCTGTATGTGATGAGATATCGTGAGCTTCAAGAAGCGATACAAATGCAAAATGACGTGCCGCAAGGCTTGGCATCGTCAATCTTCACCACCGATCTTCGCGAAGCTGAGCGATTCGTTTCCGCGGAAGGTTCCGACTGTGGAATCGCCAACGTGAATATCGGACCTTCCGGCGCTGAAATCGGTGGCGCTTTCGGAGGCGAAAAAGAAACGGGGGGTGGCCGCGAATCGGGTTCGGACGTCTGGAAATCCTATATGCGTCGCGCCACGAACACCATCAACTATGGCGCGGAACTCCCGCTTGCCCAGGGCGTAAAGTTTGATATCAGCCGACCCGAAGAGGCTCTCGCGCCGTAACTTGGTTCATGGCGCAGAATTCCTGGGGCGCAGTTCTAAGTAAAGCTGGCTTACGCTACCGCCGATAAGCAATCAGAATGCGTTTGCGGTGTCACGTAGCGGGAATTGTGCTTCTCGGAATGCTGCCGCTTGTGTCTTTTGCGCAGCGCTATACCTTTCAGGAATATATCGACGGGCTGGGTAATCTCAACGTTCTGTGCATGCTGCAGGACCGTTCCGGTTTTTTGTGGATTGGCACTCAAAACGGCTTGTTCCGGTACGACGGGTCTCATTTTCACGAATTCGGACACCGCGACGGATTGGACGGTACCTTCATCAGGGCTCTTCATCAGGACTCTTTAGGTCACATTTGGGTAGGCACTAGTGAGGGTCTATATTACCAGCGGGAGGATCGCCATTTCGGCACCGTTGAATACAAAGGCCGAAGTCTTCAAGTCGACGTGGGATCGAGCCTGTCCTCGTTACCGGATGGGCGGGTACTTGCGGTTACGCAGGAAGGTCTTCTGAGTATTTCGCCGGATTATGGAAATCGCTTCTGGCGAGCCGAGCCGTTTTTTTCGTTGCAAGGCGACGCGAATCTCTTCAAATCGGTCAGCAGTGTTTTGGCCACACCGGACGGTTCCGTAGTCTTCGGCTGCGGTGAGGACTTGTGTCAGTCAGTGGGCAATCGATTCGCCCGGTTCACTCGCTGGACACGGGCAGAAGGCCTGCCTAGTGACACCTGGAAGTTCATCCTCCGGGATCACAAAGGACAACTCTGGGTACGAGGCGCCGCCCACATCGCAGTGCTTAAGCCGGGTGCGACAACTTTTGAAAATCGGGATCTGCCGGCAGGGCTCGGTCGTTCGTCATACATCACCCTCACGGAAGATCGGCATGGCCGGATATTGGCCGGCTTGGGAACCGCGATCGCCCGCTATGAAAGCGATCATTGGCAAGTGTTTTCCGAGTCGAATGGGCTGCCGGGCGAGACAGTGTCGTGCATTCTTGCGGATCGTGACGGCTTAGTTTGGTTTGGACTTCTGGGCCGCGGATTACGAAAGTGGTTGGGGTACGACGAATGGGAGCACTGGACCACCGCCAACGGACTTCGGAACGACGTGGTGTGGTCCATTTTACGGGACCACAAGGGCCGACTCTGGGTTGGGGGCGAACAAGGCATCAGTTTGATGGAGCCGGGCAGCAAGGTGCTGCGCCCTTGGAATGGTTCCGGGATTGAGGTTGACCGCGCCTACACGATCGCGGAGTCATTAGATGGATCCGTTTGGGTAGGAACCGGTAGCGGTCTGGTGATCCAGATCGACGGCGTCACGCTGCGCGCCAGGCAGTGGAAGTTAAACAGCCTCATTCGTCATATTTTGGCGGACTCCCGCGACCGCCTCTGGGTTGCAACTCGCCACGGACTTTTCTTGGGCGAGAAAACACCGTCGGGTCGCAATTTTAAGCAAATCCACAATTCCATCGTGCCGGACGAGAAGTTCGTTGACGTGCGCGAGGGGGCGGATGGCCGGGTTTGGGCCGCATCGACCGAAGGTCTGTTCGTGCTCGACGATTCAGGATGGAGCCGTGTTGAATTTGGAAAAGTGAAGCTCGGCGGGCATGTGGGCGGAATGATGATTGATAAATCCGGCAGCATATGGCTCGAGGGCGGATTTGCAGGCGCTCTCCGGCTCCGCGTGACAGGCGATCGCGTTACCGGCATGGAGACATTCTCGAAACCGGCGCTCGCCTCCGATCTGGTTACATTCGTCGGTACGGATGATCGTGGTTGGATTTGGGTTGGCGAAGATCACGGGGTCAACGTGTTCGACGGCAAATCCTGGCGAAGATATACGCAGAATGAGGGACTGCTCTGGAACGACACGTCGGAAGGAGCCTTCTTTCCGGATCGTGACGGTAGCGTATGGATCGGGACTGCGGCGGGACTGTCTCATTTAGCCGCGCCTGTAGTCTTCTCCCATGCTGCTCCCCGCGCTCCGCTGTTCGTTAGAGCGAAATTCGGCAAGCAGGACATTCTCCACGGAACCCGCACGGCCAAATGGACCAGCGCTCCACTCGATATTAGCCTCGCGTTGCTGAGCTTCCGCGATGAGAAAGCGATAAGACTGCGCTATCGCCTTGTCGGACTGGATCAAGACTGGGTCGAGACAGGGTCCCGGGAGGTCCGGTATGCGCAACTTGCGCCCAGAGTCTACCGCTTTGAAGCGCTGGCCATTGACGGAGCTACCGGGAAGATGTCGCCCATCGCCACGCTCGCGTTTCAAGTCGAAGCTCCGTGGTGGGCAACCAAGACGTGTATTACAGCCGTGCTGGTGCTGCTCGCGGGATTGGCGGTCTTGGTTTGGCGCTGGCGGGTAAGGATCTTAGTCGATCGCCAACGTGCCTTGGAGCGTTTGGTCGCGGAAAGAACTGAGGAATTGGATCGAAGACTTGCCGAACAGGAAGTTCTGAAAGCCGACGCCGAGCGCGCGAACGGGGCCAAGAGTGAGTTCCTTGCCATCATGAGCCACGAGATCCGTACGCCGATGAGTGGTGTCATCGGGATGGTCAATTTGCTCCTCGATACCCATCTCACATCGGAGCAGCGAGATTATTTGAACACTATAAAGGAGTCTGGCGACTGCCTTGTGCGGATCATCAACGATGTCCTCGATTTCTCAAAAATTGAAGCCGGGAAGCTGGAGCTGGAGACAAGAGAATTTGAAATCAAGACTCTCGTCCGGGAAACTGCCGCACTCGATTCCGGAGCGGCGCGACGCAAAAGGCTTCAGATGAGCGGTCACGTTCGATCCGGACGTGCCTGATGCGGCAATCGGCGATCCGTTACGGCTGAGACAGATCCTCTCAAATCTAGTCTCTAATGCTGTCAAATTTACCGAGGCGGGAGGCGTTTCGGTACACGTCGCCAGGGAGGCTACAAAGAATGCGGATAAAGCCGTACTCCGCTTCACTGATTGCGGATACGGGTATCGGTATTCCGGCTGAGGCTCAAGCGCGACTATTTCAGAATTTTGCTCAAGCAGAAAGTTCCACAACCAGACGATATGGAGGTAGTGGGCTGGGTCTCGCGATTTCGAAGCGATTGGCGGAGCTCATGGGGGGCGCTATCGGCCTGACCAGCGTGCCGGGACAAGGCAGCACGTTCTGGTTTACCGTTGAACTCCCAGTAATCAAGAGGACGACTTCATCCATGTCCGCACTTGCGAGCTCGATTGCGATCTCGACGAGACCTCCCGCCGGCCGCGGTAGAGTCCTGGTTGCCGAGGATAATCCCGTGAATCAGCGAGTGGCTGTAATTCTCCTGACGAAGCTCGGCTACTCGGCCGACGTGGCATCCGACGGAGCCGAAGCATTGGAACTTGTAAAGAAGAATACGTACGACATCATCCTCATGGATTGCCAGATGCCCGTGATGGATGGCTTCGAAGCAACCGAGGCAATTCGAAAAATTCAACTCTCTCCGAGCAGAACACCGATTGTGGCGGTGACAGCAAACGCGCTCGCGGGACAACGCGAGAAATGCCTTGCGGCCGGAATGGATGACTATCTGCCCAAGCCCATCAGCAAGGAAATCCTTGAGGCGACGATTCAGCGATGGCTTGCTGGTTCCAGTGCGCAAGCCCAGAACGACCCGGCGGTCGAATCCCTGGCGAGCTAGGCAGCGCTGAGCCGCTCTGAGAAATCGCGCAATTCGGTCGCACGTAATCCACATGGCGACTGCTGTCCTTACTCAGGAAGAAACACTCCACTGGCTTGCACTTCGCATGGTGCCCGGCCTCGGACCGATCGGAACTCTGCGGCTTTTGCAAAAGCTGAAATCGCCCCAGGCGATCTTTCGCGCTTCGGCGTCGGAACTGGAAGCGGCTGGAGTCAGTCCGGGTCAGGCCCGCAACATTGCCACGGGATATTCATTCGAGGACGCGGTCGATCAACAGCAGAAGCTGATGAATGCCGGCGCTCAGCTGATTTCAATGCACGACGAACGCTATCCGCAGCGGCTTCGGGAGATCTTCGATCCGCCGCTCCTCTTATTCGCCATCGGCAGGACCGAGCTGCTGGCGTCGCACTCGATTGCCGTCGTGGGTACCAGACGGCCGACGCCTTATGGCATTGCAGCCACCGAACGCCTCAGCGCGGATCTGGCCAAGGCGGGACTGACGATCGCGAGCGGCATGGCGCGAGGTATCGATACGGCCGCCCATAAGGCCGCGCTGGCCGAAGATGGAGCAACCGTGGCCGTGCTCGGCTGCGGAGTCGATGTTCTTTACCCCGCGGATAATCGTAAGCTCTATGAAGACATCGCGCGCCGGGGGTTGCTGCTTTCCGAATTTCCGCTGGGTGCCCCCGCATATCCCCAGAATTTTCCGATCCGTAACCGGATCGTCAGTGGCCTCTCCCTCGGCGTTGTCGTGATCGAAGGCGCCCAACACAGTGGATCCGCCATTACAGCTAAGCTGGCGATGGATCAAGGACGCGAGGTTTTCGCCGTTCCCGGAAATATTACCTCAAAAATGAGCTGGGGACCCAACTTGCTGATTAAGGATGGCGGCGCCAAGCTGGTGCAGGAGTGGACCGATATCACCAATGAGCTTCCGGCGGCAGTTCGGCGGGATCTCGTCACGCGAGCTCAGCAAAAAGTACTATTAGAGGGGATCGAAGATCCGTCCGTCCAGGCACCCGAGATACCGGAAGAGCCGGTAAAGGCGCTCGCCCGAAAGCTGCTGAACTGCCTGCAAGTTGATGTTCCTCAACAACTTGATGTACTTCTTGAAACTTTTGAAGGCGTCTCCTCATCTGAGTTGATCGGCGCACTATTCGATCTACAGATGACCGGGCTGGTCCGGCAACTTCCTGGAAAGAACTTCGTAAAGGTGTGGTAAAAGGGTAGCATTCTCCTGAGGGACGCTCCAGGGGCTGTCCCGAAATCGAATTTTTAGGTTAAGAAGTAAAGGTATGTCAAAATCACTCGTCATCGTTGAATCTCCGACGAAGGCGAAAACAATTGGGAAGTATTTAGGGAAGCAATTCATCGTAAAGGCCTCTCTTGGTCACATTAAAGATCTGCCGAAGAAGGATTTGGCGGTCGATGTGGAGCGCGATTTTACGCCCAAGTATGAGGTCATCGAGGGAAAGAAGAAGCTGATCGCGGAGCTCAAGCAGGCGGCCAAGACCGTCGATTCCGTATACCTTGCGGCTGACCCCGACCGCGAAGGCGAGGCGATCTGCTGGCATTTGAAAGAGGAACTGGAGCCGAAGAAAAGCGACAAGCCGGCTATTTTCCGCGTGATGTTCAATGAAATCACGGCGAACGCTGTGAAGAAGGCGTTCGATAAGCCGTTGCCGGTAAATGTTCATCTGGTGGAGGCCCAGCAGGCTCGCCGTGTGCTGGATCGTCTGGTCGGGTACAAAATCTCGCCCCTGCTGTGGGACAAGGTCCGGCGCGGACTGTCCGCAGGGCGAGTGCAAACCGTTGCCGTACGTTTGGTTGTCGAGCGGGAGCGCGAGATTCGCGCTTTCGAAAAGCAAGAATACTGGACGATCGACGTTTCTCTGAATGCGAAAAAACCGCCGGTCCTGACCGCCCGCTTGAACAAGCGCAACGACGAAGCCGCGAAAATCGCGGATGAGTCGACCGCCAAGGGCACTCGTCGATGATCTCGATGGCGCATCCTATATAGTCAAGTCGGTTGCAACTCGCGAGAAGCGGCGTAACCCCGTCCCGCCCTTCATTACCTCGACTCTGCAGCAGGAATCCTCGCGCAAGCTTCGGTTCAGCGTAAAGCGAACCATGATGCTGGCTCAGGCGCTCTATGAAGGCAAGGAATTGGGGAGCGAAGGGGCTGTCGGACTGATCACCTACATGCGTACGGATTCCACGCGTGTTTCGGAAGACGCTCTGGCTGAGGTTCGCGGCTTTGTCGCCGAGCGATATGGGCAGAACTATCTTCCGGCGTCGCCCAACGTTTACAAGACCAAGAAGGACGCGCAGGATGCGCACGAGGCAATTCGTCCCACTTCTGTTCTCCACACTCCGGAGTCGCTGGAAAAGTATCTAGCGGAAGACGAGCTGAAACTTTACCGGCTCATCTGGATGCGCTTCATCGCCTCGCAGATGACGCCCGCTCTGCTCGATCAGACCACGATCGATATCAACGCCGAGGGAAAGAGCAAAGCGTCATATCTGTTCCGGGCCACCGGCAGCGTTCTCAAATTTGAAGGATTTCTGAAGGTTTACGAAGAAGGCAAAGACCAGAAGGACGAAGAGGACGAGGATCTCAAGCACAAGCTGCCGGCCGTTGCCGAAGGCGAAACGCTACGGTTCAAGGAAATTCATCCCGAGCAGCACTTCACGGAACCGCCGCCGCGTTATAACGAAGCAACGCTGGTCAAAAAGCTGGAATCCGATGGTGTCGGCCGGCCCTCCACCTACGCTTCCATTCTCTCCACCATTCAAGACCGCGAGTACGTCAAAAAAGAGGGTGGGAAGTTTGTGCCGACCGAGCTTGGAATGGTCGTTACCGATCTATTGCTCGAGAGCTTTAACGATCTTTTCGAGGTGAGCTATACGGCTCGCATGGAAGAAGAGCTCGATGAGATCGAGGAGGGCAAACTCGAATGGCGCACGGCCATGGCGGATTTCTACGGCCGTTTTCAGAAAGACCTGCTGCACGCTGAGCGGCACATGACCGACATCAAGCGGATGGAGCGGCCCACCGATCTCATTTGCGAGAAGTGCGGCAAACCGATGGTCATTAAATGGGGCAAGCACGGCAGCTTCATCGCCTGCACGGGTTATCCGGAGTGCACAAACACGCGCGAGTTGACCGTCGATCTGCCGGACGTGGACAAGGCTGATCTCGGCGAGCAGGATGAGACGGAGTATTGCGAGAACTGCGGGCGTCCCATGGTTTTGAAGAAGGGACGATTCGGACAGTTTTACGCCTGCTCCGGTTACCCGGATTGCAAGACGACCAAGCAGATCGGGGGCGAGCAGCGAAAAGACGTTCCGCTCGAAGAGAAGTGCCCGCAATGCGGCAGTAACCTGGTGCAGAAGTACGGCCGCTACGGAGAGTTCATTGCCTGCAGCGACTATCCGAAATGCAAGTACGTCAAGCAGAAGACCATCGGTGTACCTTGCCCGAACTGTTCCGAAGGCGAAATTGTCGAGCGGCGCTCCAAGCGTGGACGAACGTTCTATGGATGCAATCGTTATCCCGACTGCGACTTCGTTGCCTGGGGTAAACCGATTCCTGAAAAGTGTCCTGAATGCGGCAGCAGCTACCTGGTCGAGAAGTATCTGAAATCCGGAGCGGTGGCGCAGTGTCCAAACGCAGAGTGCAAATACAAACATCCGTTGGAAGTGGCAGCAGAGACTAGCGTCGCCTAAATATCTTCACGGATGCGCGGCACACCCTCAGCCGAACAGCAGCGCCTCGCCGAAGAGGAAGCTCGCGTTAAGCACTGGAAGCGTTGGGGGCCCTATCTGGCTGAACGCGCTTGGGGAACTGTTCGCGAGGACTACAGCGCCGACGGAACGGCTTGGGAATACCTTCCTCACGATGATGCGCGCTCCCGTGTTTACCGCTGGACCGAAGACGGCATTCTCGGCATCTGCGACAACCATCAGTACCTTTGCTTCGCGCTCGCCTTTTGGAACGGAAAAGATCCGATTCTCAAAGAGCGGCTGTTTGGACTTACCGGAAATCAAGGCAATCACGGAGAGGACGTCAAGGAGATCTACTATTACCTCGATGCCACTCCCACAAATTCGTATCTCAAAGGGCTGTATAAATATCCCCAGGCGCGATTCCCATATGACGAATTGGCGAAACGAGAATCGCCGGCGCACGCGTTCCGACCCCGAATACGAACTGCAAGACACTGGGGTTTTCAACGAGAGCCGCTACTTCGATATTGTCGCGGAATATGCGAAGCAAGATGTAGACGATCTCCTGATTCGGATCACGATTGCAAATCGCGGGCCGGAAGCTGCGCCGATTACGTTTCTGCCGATCCTATGGTTCCGCAATACGTGGTGTTGGGGTGCGAATAGCGACGTACCTCAAAAGCCGCAGATCCGCATGAGAAATCCGGGAGAAATCGAAGCCGAGCATCCGAAGCTGGGCGAGTTTTTGTTGTCGCTGGAAGGCGCTCCCGAACTGCTGTTCACGGAAAACGAGACGAATACGGAGCGCTTATGGAAGTGGCGCGGCGAGAACACGTTCTACAAAGATGCTTTCCATGAATACCTAATAGGCGGCCGCAAAGAGGCCGTGAATTCTCATCAGCAGGGGACGAAGGCCTGCGCTGTTTACAGCATGACTCTCGGCGGTGGAGAGCAAAAGACTCTTCAGTTCCGTCTCTGCAGGGCCGGTTCCGCAGATCTCCCGCGCGAACAGTGGGATGCGGTTTTCGACTGTCGCATCCAGGAAGCGAACGAGTTTTACGCACATCTCTCGCAGGGCCTGGAACGAGCAGGCAATTAACGTGCAGCGGCAAGCCCTTGCCGGCATGTTCTGGAGCAAACAGTTTTACCACTTCGTGGTGGAAACCTGGTTAAAAGGCGATCCGACGCATGCCGAAGCCGCCCGAGCAACGCAATTACGGTCGCGACCACACCTGGCGACATCTGTTCAACGAGGATGTGATTTCGATGCCGGATAAGTGGGAGTATCCGTGGTACGCCGCTTGGGATCTCGCCTTTCATGCAGTCGCCATTGCTCCGGCCGATCCGGATTTTTCAAAGGCGCAGCTCTCTCTTTTCCTGCGCGAATGGTACATGCATCCGAACGGGCAACTTCCGGCCTATGAATGGGCATTCAGCGATGTGAATCCTCCCGTTCACGCCTGGGCGGCATGGCGCGTTTTTAAAATCGACCAGCGGATTAAAGGCAAACCCGATTTCCCTTTCCTGGAACGCGTATTTCACAAGCTGCTGATGAACTTCACCTGGTGGGTGAACCGTAAGGATTCCGAGGGCGCCAACATCTTTGAAGGCGGTTTTCTCGGCCTTGACAACATCGGAATCTTCGATCGCAGCGCAACTCTTCCGAGCGGATGGCTTCTAGAACAGTCTGATGGATCGAGTTGGATGGCGATGTATTGCCTGAACATGCTGAAGATCGCGCTTCAACTCGCGGCCGTGAATCGCACCTACGAGGACATTGCCAGCAAATTCTTCGAGCATTTCCTCTATATCGCGGACGCGGTCAATCATCACGAGGGCACTGGTTTATGGGATGAAGGAGACGGGTTCTACTATGACCGTCTCCGCGTCGGAGATGGAAGCCATGTCGTGCTGCGCGTGCGATCTCTTGTCGGTCTGGTTCCGCTGTTTGCCACTGATACTTTCGGAACGCACCTGATCGACAAGCATCCGGGATTCAAGAAGCGAATGCAGTGGTTCATCGAACATCGCCACGACCTGACAGAGGGTCTCGCCTCCATGACCGAATCGGGCATCGAGCAGCGGCGCTTGTTATCGGTGGTCAATCGCGCGCGCTTGGAACGGATTCTCCGGCGAGTCTTCGATGAGAATGAATTTCTTTCTCCCTTCGGCATTCGATCCCTGTCGCGCTATCACAAGGACCATCCGTATATTGTGCCCCTCGATGGGATGACCTTTCAGGTGGACTACGAACCGGCCGAATCGCGCACTGGGACATTCGGCGGGAATTCCAATTGGCGGGGGCCGATTTGGTTTCCGATGAACTTCCTGGTCGTTGAGGCTCTGCAGCGGCTCGATTTCTACTACGGCGACTCCTTCCTGGTGGAATTTCCAACCGGCTCGGGCCAGCGCATGAGTTTGCGCGAGGCGGCGCGCCAGCTCTCGCGGCGGCTGTTCGCACTCTTTCTTCCGGACAAAGAGGGCCATCGGCCGATTTACCAAGGCAACCGCCTGTTGGATGAAGACCCTAACTTTCGATCCCATCTCTTGTTTCATGAGTACTTCCATGGCGATACCGGACAGGGATTGGGGGCAAATCATCAAACTGGCTGGACCGGCTTGGTTGCGAAGTTGCTGCAGCAGAGCGGCGGCCCCAAAACCTGAGAAAATTCGCGGTAGCAATTTTTGAGTTACCATTGCTGCATGCGGCGCCCGCGCTCGAAACAACTTTCAAGGCCCCACTCGCCGCCCGCTAAAACCGATCAACATGGCGAACTGCGAGTCGGCAGACGCGGTGTTTATCTGATTAGCGGAGGCACGAAGGTGCGAAGCTTTCGCCTTATATCCTGGAAGCAGATTTTGGAATCGAGCTGAAGACTATTTTCAGCGACCGGCGATCATCGCTCCCCATTCCTCGGGGCTTACATCTCGAACATGTTGTGAGAAGAGCCATTGATGCCCTTCGAGATCTTCAACTCCATACTGGCGCTCGCCATAAATGGTCTCGTGAAGTTCTTCCACAATCTTTGCGCCTGCCGATTTCGCTTTCGTAAAGTGCGCGTCGATGTCATCCACGAACACAGTCAGGGATTGGGTTCGACGGCCTGTTTGCGCTGGACTTGCGCGGCCTTCTCGAGTGCTGTTTAGCATAATCCAAGCGTTGCCAAGATGCATTTGCGCGCCCTGGACCGGCTGGCCATACCGGTAGTGCTCGCGGAAGCCGAACGTATTCGTCAGCCAGTCCAGCGCACCGGCAACATTTTCATACGTGACGTGCGGTAGCACGGTATCGGTCGGAACAGAGCGATTCTTCATCATCGATTCACCCATACAATGCAATCGCATCCCATGCCTCAATCGTAAAATGAGAGCGGGCATGGGCAGTTTCTACGCGCGCGAAGAACTGATTTCGCAGCGAAAGCAGTGGAATTTGGAGCAGCGGAAAGTGGTCTTCACCAACGGCTGCTATGACATTCTGCATCCGGGACATATTCGTCTGCTGGAGCGCGCGCGTTCTCTGGGAGACGTGCTGATCCTCGCCTTGAACACCGATTCCAGCGTTCAGCGTCTGAAGGGTCCCTCGCGTCCTTTCTTCGACGAGCGCACTCGAGTCGAACTTGCGCTGCACTTGGAAGCAGTGGACGCCGTGACTTTGTTTGATGAAGATACTCCCCGCGAGCTGATTGCGGCCGTCCTGCCGGATGTATTGGTTAAAGGGGCCGATTGGTCGCACTTTATCGCGGGACGTGAAGAGGTGGAGGCCAACGGCGGCGAGGTTCTTGCTTTATCGCTCGAGCCCGGTTATTCCACAACTGACATCGCCGCCACAATTCTTGCGCAGCATCAAGCGCAAACGGCCGCGGCAAATCCCGCACCGAAGGCCGCGCTCCCGCAGTGATTCATCCCGCGACTCGCGACCTGCTTCAGTCCGCAGCCAAGCAACCGGCTTTTCAATCACTTCTGCATCACCTTACGCGCGGCGAGCGCGGACCGTTTTCCGTTTCGGGGCTTGTCAACACCGCCAAGGCGCTCTATCTGGTCCTGCTGTATCAGGCCGTTGAAAAGCCGGTTTTCGCACTGGTGGACGGAAACAAGCAGGCCGAAACACTGCTGGAATCCACCGAGGTTTTCTTTCAGTTGTTCTTCGAGGGGCGCGATTTGCCGGCCCCGCAGTTAATCCCGGCTCTCGACGTACTGCCGCATCAACGGCTCTCACCACACAACGAGATTTCAGAAGAGCGAGCAGTAGGTTTGTGGCGGCTTTCAGCCCGGAAGGTGCCCATCACGATCGTTCCGATCGCCTCTGCTCTCCTGCGGACCGAGTCTGCCGATTTCTACCGGCAGTTGGCGCTCACGTTACGAGTTGGCGAGGAACTGCCGCTCGAAGATCTGGTGCTGCACCTGGAGAGCATCGGCTACGAGCGCCGCGAACCGGTCGAGATGGTCGGCGAGTATTCGGTTCGAGGCGGGATTCTCGATGTATTTCCCGCCGAGGCGGGGCGGCCGGTACGCGTCGAGTTCTTCGGGGACGAAATTGATTCCATTCGCCAGTTCGATGTGGAGTCTCAACGGTCCGTGTTGAAGATATCTTCGACAATGCTGCTCCCGCTGGCCGAGTATCCGCGCTCCGGTGCGCTATTGCGGCAGCTTGCCGAGGCGGCAGAGCAAATCGATCTGGAACTGTCGAACCCGGGCGAGATTTTTCCCGGCTGGGAGTTTCTCGTTCCCCTGGTCCGGCCTCGCACTCACAATCTTTTTTCACTCAGTCCGGACGCTTTGGTGGTGCTCGATGAGCCTGGTGCGATCGACTCGGCCGCCGATCGGCTATGGCAGCGGCTTGAAAATCCCGACCGCCCCGCGCCCGTCGAACCGGATAAGAATTTCATTCGCTGGGATGAATTGAAAACCGGGTTGGCAAAGCGCACGTTTGTCACCTTCCAAGAATTGGAGCTGATCGCGGGCAACTCTACGGACGAGGTTCGGCATTTTCACGTTCCGACTCGACCGTGTCTCACTTTTCAAGGCAATATGCCCGTCGCGGTAGCCGAAGCTCGCAACTTGATCCAAGCAGGAAATCGGGTCGCTTTTTTCGCGGCATCCATAGGCGAACTCGAGCGGTTGGCAGACGTGCTGCAAGAGTACGCAGTTCCCTATCAGCTTGGAGTGGAGTCGGGCGCCGGAACACGCGCTTCGATCGTCGAGCGCGCCTATCACGCGGGAGCCGTTTCCAGCGCCTACCTGATCAAGGGATCGGTTCGGAGAGGCGCCGTTCTTCCAGACTCGCAACTTGCAATTCTCGGCTCCGAAGATCTCTTCGAGACATCGGACCTGATCGCGCGGCAACCGACAAAGTCTCAATTGGCGGCGTTCGCGGCTGATATCGCCGACCTCAAACCAGGCGATTTCGTCGTGCATGCGACGCACGGAATCGGCCAGTTTCTTGGGATTCGCGAAATCGTGCAAGGCGACCAAAAGGGCGACTTTATGCTGCTCGAATACGCGGCCGATTCCAAGCTGTACGTTCCGCTGACTCGCCTCGACCTGGTGCAGAAATACCGCGGTGCCGGGGAAGCCAAGCCACATCTGGACCGGCTCGGCGGCGTCACCTGGGAGAAGACGAAATCGCGCGTCAAAGCGAAGATGCGCGATATGGCGGATGAGCTTTTGAAGCTGTACGCGCAGCGTCGAATGGCGAAAGGGTTCGCCTTCTCGCACGACGCAAATTGGCAGCGTGAATTTGAGGACGCATTCGAATACACTCCCACCAAAGATCAGCTCAGCGCCATGAAACAGATTAAGGGCGATATGGAGAGCGAGCAGCCCATGGACCGGCTGTTGTGCGGCGACGTCGGGTTCGGAAAGACGGAAGTAGCGATGCGGGCTGCTTTCAAAGCGCTGGGAGACGGCAAGCAGGTGGCCGTGCTTGCGCCTACCACCGTTCTTTCGTTCCAGCACTATGAAACTTTTAAGCGGAGGTTCGCTTCGTTTCCCGTGCGAGCTGAACTGGTGAGCCGGTTCCGCACCTCGAAAGAGGTGAAAGCGGTGCTGGAGGATCTTGCCGCAGGCAAAGTGGACATTCTGATTGGCACGCACCGGCTGCTTTCAAAGGATGTTCAGTTTTACGATTTGGGTTTGCTGGTCGTCGATGAAGAACAGCGGTTCGGTGTGCGGCACAAAGAACGACTGAAACAACTGCGCCATAACGTGGACGTGCTGACGATGAGCGCAACTCCCATTCCCCGCACGCTTCACATGTCGCTGCTCGGACTGCGAGACATGTCGGTAATTGAAACCCCTCCAAAAGACCGGCTTTCGATTAATACCGTCGTGGCGCATTTCAATCCCGATCTCATCAAAACTGCCATTGAGCAGGAACTAGCGCGACAGGGGCAGGTCTATTTCGTTCATAACCGCGTGGACACGATCTTCATGCGCGCAGCTTTCATCCAGGAGCTTTTGCCTGATTGCCGTATCGGCGTGGGTCACGGCCAGATGGGCGAATCCGAGCTGGAAAAAGTGCTGCTCGGTTTCATGCGGCACGAGTATGATGTGTTCGTTTGCACAACCATCGTCGAGAACGGACTCGACATTCCGCTCGCGAACACTATCGTCATTGAAAATGCGGAACGATACGGCTTAAGCGAGCTTTATCAATTGCGCGGGCGCGTGGGGCGTTCGAATCGGCGAGCTTACGCGTATCTGCTGGTCCCCGCGGATACCCAACTTAGCGAAGTCGCGCGGAAGCGGCTTGCGGCGTTAAAGGAGTTCAGCGATTTGGGCGCCGGGTTCAAAATTGCGGCGCTCGATCTGGAACTGCGGGGCGCTGGAAACCTGCTCGGCGGCGAACAGCACGGCCATATTGAGGCGGTAGGATACGACACTTATGTGCGGCTGCTGGAAGAGACCGTGCGAGAGCTGAAAGGCGAGGAGGTGCCCCTTGAAATTCATGCGTCGCTGAATCTCGGCCTTGATATTCGCATACCAAATACATACATTGCCGATGAGGCGCAGCGGCTGCGCTCGTATAAGCGCATCGCGGACGTGAAGGATGAAGAGCAAGCCAAGCGGGTAACTGACGAACTGGCGGATCGCTACGGCCCCGTACCTGAGGAATTGACGAATCTGGTCCATTTCTCTCTGCTCAAGAGCCTGGCGGAGCGGGTAGGTGTCGAATCAGTGGACCGCCGCCAGGGATTTGCGAACATAAAATTTCACCAACAATCGAAGATTGATCCTTTGAAACTGATGGCACTTGTGCGCAATATGGCGGGCGCTCAGTTCACGCCCGCGGGCGTTCTCAAGCTGCCGCTGAGTGCTTCGAAGAACCCGGCCGAGCTTCTCAGGCGAATTGCGAGCAATGCTGCTTGAATTGAGCGAAGAGCAACTTCGCCCTGAAGAAATAGAGTAAGATTGCCCAACCTTTCTCCCTTCACGCGCAAGCTCCTCCTTGGTCTTGCTGTGTGCTGTCTTTTATCTGTCGGTACGTTTTCACTCGACCTGTCAACTGCGTTTGACTCTCGAGATGGCTGCCTCACAGCCTTCCGTTGCTCAATTGTTTTATGACATCGGGCGCGGGTTTAATGAATCGGATTCGGTTTCTGTGCGGGAGTCATCGGACTCGCTGGAATCTTTTCGTGAGCTTTCGTTCGACCTGCCCCGGAAAACGCTCTTCCACTTAAGATTCGATCCGTTGACAACGGAGGGACGCATCGCAATCCGAAACGTGGCGATCCGGAACCGGAATGCCGTGCTGTATCGAATCGGGGTTTCGGACATTCAGCCGTTCAACCAGATCGCCAGCCGTGTGCAGCGCGGAGACGAGATTCAGGTCGCGACCACACCCGGTGCGAACGATCCCGGTCTTACATTTACGCTTTCCAAACCAGTCCGCCTCCGTTGGATCTTCGGTGGGCAGGACCTGCGTTTGCTAGCGGCAATCAATGCATGCCTTATTGTTCTTGCATGCGCGGCGTGGGTGCTTCAGAGTGTTCTGAAGAGCTGCATGGCGTTTCTTTTATGCAGCCTTTGGAAGAATTGACAAGACTTTCGCGAGCTTCGCCGCGCATTTCACCAGTCCCGCATTTATCCAGTTCGATGCGCTCGCTATTTGGGTTTACGCAGGGTGTTTGTCGCTGTTCCTGATAGGCGGCGTGCTGGACCTGAACGGTTCTTCGGAAGGGATGTACAGCGCCAGTTATGGGCACGGCGCTCGCGTGAAGAGCTGGATCGGCGCGCCGCGTGCCATTCGGGCCGATGAATGGGCGTACGAAACTCCCGATATCCTGAACCAATATCTTCGTGCGGATCGCTTTGCCGCTGAAGACTCCGTTTTAGGCAATCATTACATCGCGCTCACGGCCAATGTGCCCGTGAAGCACGTATCCACGGTATTCAGACCGCAATTCTGGTCATTTTTCTTCCTGCCCGTCGATTACGCATACGCTTTCTATTGGCAAGCGAAGGCCCTGATTTTGATGGGCGGAGTTTTCACGTTTCTTCTCTGGGTTACGGGTTCTAGCGCATGGGCACTTACTGGAGCTTTGTGGTATTTTTTTTCTCCGCTCATCCAGTGGAGTTACTCTTGGCCGTCTGCTCTGCCGGAGATGATTGGCACGATCTGCCTTGCAACGGTGTTCTTCGCCTATCTCACTGTGGGCCGCAACTCACTCGCACTGGCGCTTTCTGCGATCGGAGCTTCGGTCTGCAGTATTGATTTCGCGCTCTGCGCTTACTTGCCGCATATGATCCCGCTGTTTTGGGTAGGAGCGGCCATTTTGATCGCCTGGTGCATCGCTTTCAGGGAAAAACATCTTCGCGCGCGAAAAATTTTTTGCGCGAGCGGCCGCTTGCGCGTTGGCCATCGCGATGATCGCAATCATCGGGGGGCTGTCTACGGCGAACTTAAGCCGGCGATCAGCACGGTGGCTCAGACGGTCTATCCGGGTCAGCGCGTTGTGCCGGGCGGAAGCATGCCTGTCTGGGAGCTTACCTCGCATTTCATGCAATGGACAGAAACCGAGAATCAGTTCCCGGCGGTGCTCGGCAATATTTGCGAGGGATCGGGCTTTCTTTGGCTTGCGCCTGTAACCCTGCTCTTTGTTCGCCGCGTCGCTCTTTCCAGATTTCAGAAATCCGCGTTGATCGCCCTTTGGGGTTGCTTTCTACTGATCCTCTGCTGGCTCGTGCTGCCGCTGCCGGTTGGGTTCGGACGAATCTTCGCCCTGGATAGAACGCTCGGCGCGCGGTGCCTGCCAGCATTAGGGTTGGCCAATATTGGCATTGTGGCGGTATCCATGGCGGGATTGCTTCGCCGGAATGGATGGCGGCGCTTGTTTCCGCTTGACACGCCAGACATGGTGTACTTTTTGGCATCCGGCATTATCTTTTTCCCCATTCTTCGCGCGACGAACTTGCACCTTGGCAACTTCTTCACTTCGACAGAAGTATTTTTGTTCGCGTTATTTCTTGCCGCTTCTAATTACTCTCATGGTCAGCGGGCGTCACATCAGCTTCTGGCCGTTGCACTCGTTGTTCCTCAACTTCTCCTATTCGGGCGAGTGAATCCGGTGGAGCGGGGATTACCAGTGTTTACGAAATCCGAACTGTACCGGTTCGTGCAGGGCCATCCAGATTTGCTGCACGGCCGATGGCTCGTGTTTTCAGATACACCAGTCAGCTCCGGATTCTTCGCTGCTGTGGGCTGCCGAGTTTATACCGGAACACGATACATCCCGGATATTGATGACTTCTCGCTCTTCACCGCACGAGGTCTTGATCTCAATGCCTTTAACAGACTGGGATATCTTGATGCCCATGCAATTCCGTCCGGCCAAAAAAGCGAGTTCGCGTTGGTGATGCCGGTAATTGTCAGATGGGATGTTGCGCCATAGGGATCCAATGCTGCATCGGATCGGAATCCGGTATGTTGCTTTTGATGCCATGCCGCGGACTGACTTGTCGGCTGGGCTAACTCCCGTCTCAGATAAACCAGTCGATGGATTCTGGCTGTACGAACTCCCCAAATGATGAAAATGCCGTATAGCCGAGCTATGGCGAGTTCGACTGCAATTTCCGTCGAAGAATATATTCATTCGGTGTATCGCCCGGACTGTGACTACGTGGACGGCGAGGTAATCGAGCGCAACGTTGGTGAATAGAACAGCGCACAGCTATACGAAAGAGGAAGGCCGCCAGGTTCGCGACCGGCTGACCACTGAAAATCCCGAGATTGCGATCTCTTTATCGCAATTGTTTGCTGAACTGGACGAGGCTTCAAAGACCGAGGATTAGGCACAATGGAAGTAGAGTAGTTGTGCAACGCGATATTTCGAGACGATCTTTCTTAGCCTCGTCATTCAGTTTTACGCTGTTCTTGCGCGCTGATCCCCTCACTCTTGTTCAAAGGCTGAAAACTCCGAATAATGGCCTTCAACCCCAAGCGGCCGTTGACTCAAAAGGGTTTATCCATCTCGTTTACTTGTACGGCGACCCTGCAGCTTCCGACGTCGGATACGTTCGCCTAAATCCGGTCACCTGTCAATTCAGCGTACCGATCCGCGTGAATAACGTTTCCGGCAGCGCGATCGCGCTTGGGACAGTTCGGGGAGCGCACATCGCGATCGGCAAGTCCGATCAGGTTCACGTCGCCTGGAACGGTTCGTCCAAGACGGAGCCGAAGGGTTTGAACAACTCAGCGCCCATGCTGTATACGCGTATGAACGCGTTCGGAAATGGCTTCGAGCCCCAACGAAACTTGATGCAGATCTCAAGCGGATTGGACGGAGGCGGCGCGCTGGCGGCCGATTCATTTGGAAATGTGTACGTGGTCTGGCACGCGCGGGGGCAGGAGGACGGGCATTCACTCGAAGGCGAACAGCACAGGCGCGTATGGCTGGCGCAGTCCTCGGATCAGGGTCGAACGTTTGCGCCGGAACGGGCGGTTTCGCCGCCGGAGCTGGGGGCGTGCGGCTGCTGTGGAATGGGAGCGCTATGCGATTCCGATGGCAATCTGTATCTGCTCTACCGCACCGCACGTGAAATTGTTCATCGCGACATGTATTTGCTGGTTTCGAACGACCGCGGCAAGATGTTTCAGTCGCTGGATGTGTCCGATTGGAATATTGGTGCTTGCCCTATGAGCACCGTGTCGCTTGTTTCGGCGAAAGATCGTGTGCTACTTTCCTGGGAAAGACAAGGGCAGGTTTACTTTACCGCCGCAGAATCGAAGAAGCTTTCCGCCCTGCCTGCATTTCCTGCTCCGGGCGAAGGTAAGAACCGCAAACACCCCTCCGTTGCTGTGAATCAGCGTGGCCAGATTCTCCTCGCTTGGACAGAGGAAACGGGTTGGAACAAAGGAGGGGCGCTCGTCTGGCAGATCTTCGACTCCAAAGGACGAGCCATTTCGCAACAACAGCACTCACCGGGAGTTCCCGCATGGGGATCACTGGCCGTTGCAGCGAGTAGGGAAGAGTTTGTGCTGGTTTGCTGAACTCCGATCTCCTGCGATAATAGATAAAAAGTCATGAAATTGAAGTGCTTTACCGTTCTGGCGTTCGCGGCCGCGTGTTTTGCCGCTGATAATTTTTCCGTGGTCGATCAAATTGTCGCGAAGGTGAACGGCGACATCGTCAGCCAGGATGAGCTACAGCGATCTTCACGCGAACTGGCTCAGGAGTTGAAATCGCAAGGAGCGAACGGAGCGCAGCTTCAGCAGGAGCTACGAACAACAGCAAAAAGACATTCTTCGAGACCGCATCGATGAATTGCTGCTGATTCAGAAGGGCAAGGAATTGAACATCAATGTCGATTCCGATATAACCAAGTACATTGCAAATCTGCAGCGCCAGTCCAACATCACGGATCCCGATAAGTTTCACGATTGGGTCCGGCAAGAGTCGGGCAGAAGCTATGAAGATTTTGTGTCCGAGGCCAAGAATCAAGCCCTGACTCGGGAAGTGATCGGCCAGGAAGTGGGCCGTCACATCAACATCACCGATAAAGAAATATCGGATTACTACAACGCTCACAAGCAGGATTTCGTTCGCGATGAAAAGGTCTACCTGAGCGAGATCCTTATTTCGACTGAGGGAAAGGACGCTGCCGGCGTTGCAGCCGCAGAGAAAAAGGCGAAGCAGATCGCAGATGAAGCATCGAAGGGCGAGCGATTCGCCGATTTGGCGCGCGATAATTCCGATGCCACCACGGCGAAAGACGGCGGAGCGCTCGGCGGATACAAGAAAGGCGATCTGGCGAAACAAATCGAGGACGCCGTTTGGAAGCTGCCGAAAGGAGCGGTGACTCAGCCGATCAAAATTGCCACCGGTTTCGAGATTTTTAAAATAGAGGATCACACGACCGCGGGATTAGAGCCGCTGGCCGATGCGAAACCCGAGATCGAGAACGTTTTGTATGGCCCCAAGATGCAGCCCAAAGTCCGTGAGTACCTGACGCAATTACGGAAGCAGGCATTTCTTCAAATCAAACCAGGATTTGTGGACACCGGCGCGGCTCCGGGCCAGAACACTGCATGGCAGGATCCTGCCCAACTGAAGCCGGAAATGGTGACCAAGGCGGAAGTAGAGCAAAAGACCCGGCACAAACGGCTGCTATGGGTGGTTCCTATTCCTGGCACGGAAACGACGGTTACCGGAAAGAGCAGCTCCCGCTAAGCTCGTATGAAATCTCCCTATGTCGGCACTCTGTCAGCGAACGACGTAGTGACCGCTCAGTTCCTCGTGTTATCGAAGGAAATCCGCCAAAAGAAGAGTGGCGAGCCTTATCTTTCAATTCATCTCGCGGACAAAACGGGCGAGATTGAAGCCAAGATGTGGGACAACGTTGCTGAGGTGATGAACACTTTCGAGCGCGACGACTTTGTGAAGGTGAAGGGCTTAGTACAGGTCTACCAGAACCGCTCGCAGTTCACCGTACACCGGCTTCGGCGCTTGGAAGAGCATGAGGTCCATTTCGAGGATTACGTTCCTTGCTCCGAACGCGATCCGGAAGAAATGTTCGCGGAGTTGCGGAGCATTATCTCCAACCTCCAGAATTCACATCTCCGTTCCCTGCTGGAACTCACTTTTGCTGATGTCGCCCTCGCGAAGGCGTATAAAACTGGCGCCGGCGGCGAAGAGCATTCATCACGCCTGCCGGGGCGGGCTCCTGGAGCACGTGCTGTCGCTTTGTTCCTTGTGCCGGCTTACTTGCGCTCATTACAAAAATCTGGACGGAGATTTGCTAATGACCGGCGCAATTCTCCATGACATCGGCAAAACCGAGGAACTCTCGTACTCGCGCAGTTTTGGGTACAGTTCGGAGGGGCAGCTACTCGGGCACATCGTCATAGGACTGCGCATCGTCGGGGGCAAGTTAGATCAACTCCCGGAATTTCCGCGGAGGCTCAGGACCCTTGTTGAACACATGATCATTAGCCATCATGGCGAACTGGAGTTTGGCTCACCCAAAGTCCCTGTGTTCCCCGAAGCTATGCTGCTGCACCATCTCGACAATCTCGATTCAAAGATGGATGCCATGCGAAACGCTCTCAAACGGGATCACCACGTGGAGGGCGAGTTTACGGGTTGGGTAGCGCCGTTAGAGAGGATTCTCCTCAAGAAGGAGCGTTTTCTGGACGATCGGCAGCCGAAGACTGCTCCGCCGCTTGAACCGGCAGCCGAGCCGGTTGCGGAAGCAGTGGCGAACCCGCATGACGGTCAGCCGGCAACCGAAGCGCACTCCATTCCGGGAACGCCTGTTGCCAGCGGTCCAGAACGGCATCCGGCACCGCCTGATCGCAAGCCGGATCACCGGCCTGTGACGAATACTCTCTTCGGAGAAAAGTTGCAAGCTGTGCTGCAGCCTCGCAAGTAGAGACGGGTGTTACCATTGTGGGTTGTCAGGCTCCGGGCTTCGTGCAATGGGCGGCTGTAAACCCCGCCAGGTCCGGAAGGAAGCAACGGTAGCAGCTTAGCTCGTGTGCCGCGGATCACCCGGGGTCTGGCAGATGCTCCTCCGCGCACAGAACGAGGATCAAAGCAGGTTGAGTTCCCACCGGTAACCGCGCATCGAATAAGTCCATGTATCAAGTCATCGCGAGGAAGTACCGTCCTCAAAATTTCGCCGAGCTAATAGGTCAGGAGCATGTTCAGAAAACGCTCGCGAACGCCATCCAAAGCAATCGTCTGGCGCACGGCTACATTTTTTCCGGCCAGCGCGGCACCGGGAAAACGACTGTCGCGCGCATTTTGGCCCGGTGCTTGAACTGCGTAAACGGCCCGACTCCAAACCCTTGCGGTGTTTGCTCCAGTTGCACGGAAATCAGTGCCGGCAACTCGGTTGACGTGATTGAGATCGATGCCGCTTCCAATCGGGGCATCAATGAAATGCGGGAAATTCGCGAGAATGTCCGCTATCGTCCCGCGCGCGACCGATACAAAGTTTTCATTATTGATGAAGCTCACCAGATCACTAAAGAGGCGTTCAACGCGTTACTGAAGACCTTGGAGGAACCGCCAGAGTGGGTGGTCTTCATTCTCTGCACAACCGAGGCTTACGAAATTCCGAACACAATTGCCTCGCGCTGCCAGCACTTCACTTTTCGTTCCGTTGACTTCGCCGAGTTGATGAACCGCATGAATTACATTGCGGAGCAGGAAGGCATTGATGCAAGCGATGAAGTGCTTTCGGTCATAGCGCAGGCCGGCGAAGGAAGCGTTCGCGATGCGCTCTCTGCGCTCGATCAGGCGATCGCGTGTTGTGGAAAAACGCTACGGGTCGAGGATATTCGAGCGCTGTTGGGGATGTTCTCCGGGGACTCGCTGCGCTCCGTGGCGGAAGCCGTGCACAAACAAGATGGTGCCCGCATGCTCGAAATCGTGGACGAACTGGAACGCAATGGTCAGAGCCTGCAACATTTTTGCCGGGAGCTGTCGCGGTACTGGCGCAACTTACTGGTGGCGAAGATCGCGGGCAAGCCGACGCGGCTCATTGCCGCTTCCGAACGAGAGCAGCAGGCACTCCAGGACACGGCCGGATCGTTCAGCGAAGAAGATCTGACACGCTATTTGAACCTGACGCTCGATTTGTATAAAACCTTGCAATCCTCGCTTCAGCCTCGACTGCACCTGGAAATAGGCCTAATCAAGCTGGTGCAAGCAGGCAAGCTGCAGTCGATTGAGGAGGCGCTGGCCGGGTTAGGAAAGCCGCCGTCCGCGGCAAGCGCGTCGCCAATGGCTTCGGGTTCAGTTCTGGCAGCATCGGCTCGCACCGCAGCGCCGCGTCCGCCTGCCTTTCAAGCGCCTGCCGCAAAGATTGCGCCTACTCCCGCGGAAACACAACCGCCAAGTCAAACAACGGGTGATCCAAGGCAAGATCTCTACGACGCGCTTTGCAAAGCAGGAATGCACCACAGCGCCGATCTGATCCAGCAATGCGAAGTGCGGCTGGAAGGGAATGATTTTCTCATCCGTGCTCCCAAAACGATGCTTTTGTTTTTGAGGGCAGACGTGGATCTACAGCGGGTTGCGGCGCAAGTGGCCGGCAAGCCGGTGCGAGTACGTGTTGAGGCCGGCGAGAACATAACGGCGGCGCCTGTCGCGGCTTCCGGGCCCTCCACGCAAGATAGTGAATTGCGTGAACGCGCGTTGTCTCATCCGGGCGTGAAACGCTTTCAGGAACTCTTTCCGGACGCGCAAGTGCGCACCGTGCGAAATTTGAATGAGTAACGAAAGGAAGCAATCTATCCAGCCATGAAGATGCCCGGCAACATGCAAAACGTGATGAAGCAAGCCCAGCAAATGCAGCAGAAGCTGCAGGAGCAGATTGCCGCGATTCGAGTCGAGGCATCGGCCGGTGGTGGGATGGTCAGCGTCAAGATGGACGGCCATAAGAACGTGCTGGCCGTGAAGATCGATCCGGAGGTAGCCGGCGATATCGAGATGCTTCAGGACATGATGATGGCTGCGTTCAACGAAGCCGCAAAGAAGGTGGACGACGAATCGCAAGCGAAGATGGGCGGCGTGCTGGGAGGCCTGGGGCTGCCGCCGGGCATGTTCTAGACCTGATAGCAGATGGCGGAATTCGCGGAGCCGCTTGCCCGGCTTATTCAGGAATGCAAGAAACTACCCGGCATCGGTCAGAAATCTGCTCAGCGGATCGCGTTTCATCTTCTTCGAGCGCCGCACGAAGACGCGCAGAATCTGGCGCAGGCGATCCTCGATATTAAAGACAAGCTCGGCATTTGCGCGCAATGCAACAACATCAGCGATAACGATCTTTGCCTCTATTGTCGCGATCCGCACCGCGAGCATTCGCAAATCTGCGTTGTGGAAGAGCCTCATAACATTGTGCCCATAGAGACCACCCGCGCTTTCCGCGGCCTCTACCATGTGCTGCACGGAGCCATTTCTCCTTTGCGCGGCATCGGACCCGAGCAATTGAAGATCAAGGGCCTGGTTGACCGGCTGCATCAGAACGATATTCAAGAAATTATTCTCGCTACGAATCCGACGGTGGAGGGAGAAGCTACGGCGGTTTACCTGTCGCGCTTGTTGAAACCGCTCGGTCCTCGTATTACGCGGATCGCGATGGGCGTTCCCGTCGGAAGCGATCTCGAATTTGCCGACGAAGTAACGATGTCTCGATCGCTCGAAAACCGGCGCGAGATGTAGCTTGTTCACCTGTAAAATATTGATGGACAAAGAAGAAAGGAATCGATTAATGAAATCCGTGCTCCTATCTGCCGCCCTGTTCCTCGCCGCGGCCGGCCTCCTTTCCGCTCAGGGCGGAGGTCGTACGACGGAATCCGTTGCCATCAACGGAAAGACGATCAGCATCAATTACTCCGCTCCCTCTGTGAATGGGCGTGAAGGTAAGCTCTTCGGCAAGGACGGCAGAATTGGCCAAGATCCGAACTATCCCGTGTGGCGCGGAGGCGCAAACGCCGCTACCGCGCTTCACACCGATGCCGATCTCGATCTCGGCGGCCTTGCAGTGCCGAAAGGCGATTACACGTTGTACATCAATTTGGCGGATCCCAACAACTGGGAGCTCATCGTCAACAAACAAACCGGCCAGTGGGGCCTGAGCTACGACAAAGGCCAGGATCTGGGCCGCGTCAAGATGACCATGAGCAAGCCGCCCGCTATGATTGAAAAATTGAAATATACGCTCTCAAAGACGGGCGGCAATAAGGGCACGCTCCAACTGGCATGGGAAGATCACGTCGCTTCCGTGCCTTTTTCCGTGAAGTAAAGCGCTAACGAGGACCAGCGCCAGGCTGCTGCTCGTCAACAACCGAATAACCGGCCGGGATCTGAAACAGAGCGGCATCGGGCTCTGTTTGCGAGATGTTTGTCAATTTCGTGGTGCTGTCGCCGCTTCTCGGATCCGACGTCTTCTGCAATATCATCATCTTGAGGTCCGGTGAGGTCCAGGTTCCGATACAACCGTGATCGGCCGGTCATTCCCGAAAAATCCCTCCGGATAGGTCGTGGTCATTCGCGTTCCTTCGGCGATAATCCCTTCGATGTTTTGAGTTCCCAGAGATTCGTGCGACATTGCCGGATTTGGTCGCGTCGAACCGGTGCTCGAAGGAATTTGGGCGATGCTGGGGAGTACGATGTTTGGCGCTTGCGTGCCGTTGTTGCTCGAACTCGTGGCGGAAGCTGTCTTGATAGCCCGGTGAACTGCCGCCGGAGGCCATGGGGTGCGACGCGCCGCTTGATTGTTCTGATCCAGCATGTAGCGATAACCGGCTACCGGATCCACAATTCCTATAAACGCTGGATGCGGAGCCATCACCGCCCCGGGGGGCGGCAAGATGATGTGCTCGGTTCTGGTCCTGCCCGCCGAGTCGCGATACAGCATGACCTTTTGAGTGGTTTGTGTAATGTGGGTTCCGTCGGCAAGGGTTTGCACGTGCTCCATTACCTGCTCCGCCGAATAAGGCGTCCAGTAACAGGCTCAAAAGGAGTACCGCCGGCGATGAATCCGGCCGTTGCTACCCCAGTGAGCTGTCCCGAGCGCACCATTGTCTGCGCACCCATCGCCGCAGCAATCGCGAATGTGAAGAGAACCAACTGCCATGCCTTTACACCCGTTGCCATGTGAACCCCTGGATCTGCGGCAATTTAGACGCAATCTGCTTGCTTCGAGTTACCAGTTGCGAAGTTATGGATTTTGCCAGCCGCCGCCCAGCGCCCGATAAAGCTCCACGATCGACAGCAACTCATTCTTGCGCAGTTGCGCCAGCGTCAGTTCACCCGAAAACTCGTTGCGTTCGGCATCCAAAACCTGAAGATAGCTGTCCAGCCCGCCCTTATAGCGAAGCGTGGAGAGCCGGTCCGTATCCTGAAGCGCTTTGACCAGAAGCTCTTCTTGCGAACGCTGCTCGCGATTCTTTTGGTAATCGGCAAGCGCGCTGGAGACCTCCTGAAATGCAGTCTGGATGGTCTTGCGGTAATTAGCCATTGCCTCGCGCTTTTGCGCTTCGGTCAAGCGAAGATTGTTCCGAAGCTGGCCGGCATTGAAAAGAGGCAGCACTCCCGCCGGGGAGATGCTCTGGTTGCGCGCGGGACCGCTGAACAGGTCTCCCAGCGCGCGGCTCTGCACTCCCAGTAAACCCGTGAGAGAGATTTGCGGAAAGAATAGCGCTTTGGCCGCGCCGATTTGCGCGTTATCGGCAATCAGGATCTGCTCCGCCTGCCGGATGTCGGGCCGCCGTTCGAGAAGATCCGAAGGAAGACCGGCTGGAATTTTGGGCGGCCCAACCAGATCCACCAGGCGCTTTCCACGCGGAACGTCGCCCGGATTTTGGCCGAGCAAAACGTTCAAGGAATTCTCCGTCTCCGCGATGGCGCGTTCCGTCGCGGCAATCTGCGCAGTCGCCGTATAGAGCAGTTGCTCAGCCTGGCGCACGTCCAGGCCGGTGGAAACGCCAAGCTTCTCCCGAAGATTCGTAAGCTTCAGCCCGTTTTCGGCAACATCTTTTGTTTTGCGCGCGATCTCGAGCTCGAGATCGAGCTCCCGCATCGTCAGATACGTCGTAATGACATCCGCGATGAGACTGGAAACGACGGCGTGCCGAGCCTCGCCTTGCGCCAGATATTGCGCCCGGGCCGACTCGCTTAAGCGCCGGATACGTCCCCAAATGTCGAGCTCCCAGGAGAGGTTCAGCCCGGCTTGAGTGTAGCTATCGGCCAGGTTAGTGCCGGGCGGAATGAAATTAAACGAGCCGATGCTGGAGGTTCGAGCCGCGGCAAAAGCGCCGGACGCAGTCACCTGAGGCGCAATCTGAGAGCGAGTGATGCTCAGTTGCGCGCGAGCTTCGAGCACTCGCTCCGTGGCAGCTTCCAGATCGTTGCTCTGAACCAGAGCTGTTTTGACAAGCTGCGTAATCACGTCATCCTGAAACAGGTTCGCCCAGGCGACATCCGCGAGAGAATTTTTCTCGGAAGGTCCGGCGGACGGCAGCCGGCTGCCGGTACTGCGCGGGCGTTTGCACCACGGGACGCTTGTAATTCGGTCCAACCGCACAGCCTGTCAACAGCAAGAACAAAACCACACTGGCCGCTGCTGCCCGAACCGAGCCGGAAGCGTAGACCCTCAGAACGATTCTCGAAAGAACGCCGCCTCATTAGTCGTCCCCTCCCGCATGAACCGGCTCCGGACGAACCGCCAGCTTCGCTTCGATGCGCGCCGTCGCGAAGCGATCCGATTCACAACCACGTACAGCACGGGAACAATAAAGACCGCCAGAAGCGTTGCCGCCAACATTCCGCTCAAAACAGTAGTTCCCAGCGCCCGTCGCGCGCCTGCGCCCGCTCCTGTCGCAATGGCGAGAGGAGTCACGCCCAGGATGAACGCAAACGACGTCATGAGAATGGGCCTGAGCCGCAGATGCGCCGCTTCAATTGCGGCGTCCTCAATCGACCTGCCCTCCTCTTGCCGGAGTTTCGCGAATTCAACAATCAGAATCGCGTTCTTCGCCGCCAATCCAATCAGCGTGACGATACCGATCTGCGTATAGACGTCGTAAGCGTATTTGCGCAGAAAGATGCCGAGTAGCGCGCCGAATATCCCGAGGGGAACGGCCAGGATCACCGAGAATGGCGTGGACCAGCTTTCGTACAGCGCGGCGAGAAACAGAAACACCAATACCGAAGCAAGACCGAACGTGTACCCTTCCTTGCCTTCCGAAAGCTTCTGCTGGTAAACCGTGCCTGTCCACTCATAACCGAAGCCGTTCGGGAGTTGTTTGGCAAGATCTTCCATGGCAGCCGCAGCCTGACCTGAGCTGTAGCCCGGCGCCGCGCTGCCGAGAATCTTCACGGCCCGATACCGGTTGTAACGGTAAATCACTTCAGGCCCGACTACCGGCTCTGTTTTAGCCAGCGTACTCAGCGGGACCATATCGCCCTGGTCCGTTCTCACGTAGAAGCGATTGATATCGGAAGGCTGCCGCCGGAAATCCGGTTCCGCCTCGAGATAAACGCGCCACGTGCGCCCGAACCGGTTGAAGTCGTTTACGTACAGGCCGCCCAGGAACGTTTGGAGCGCGTTGTAAACGTCCGTGATCGGAATGCCCAAGGTTTGAGCCTTATCGCGATCCAGGTCCACTTTGTACTGCGGAACGGTGTCGCGGAACGTGCTGATCACATTCTGCAGTTCGGGCCGGGTGCGCGCCGCTGCCACCAACTCGTCGCTGGCTTGCGCCAACGCCTCGATATCGCCGCCCCGTGCGATCTTCCAGCATAAATTCGAATCCGCCGGAGGTGCCCAATCCCAAAATCGGCGGCAGGCCGAACGCAAAAATAAAGCCGTCCTTGATTCCGTAATATCTCTGCTGCACCGATCCGAGAATGTTTTCGAATTGAACGTTCTTCGCTTTCCGCTCATCCCACGGCTTTAACGTGGCGAAGACGGTACTCACGTTCGAATTGTTGGTCGCAGTCGGAATGTCGAGGCCGCCCACCACCGAGACGTCCTGTATGCCGGGCGTAGTCAGCAGAACGTCTTGCACCTGTTTGCTGGTTGCCTCGATTTCTTTCTATCGAGGCTCCGTCCGGCAGACGGACGGAAGAAATGAACACACCCTGGTCTTCATCCGGAAGAAAGCCGCCCGGCAAAGTCTTGAACAGAACTCCGGCGCAGAGATAGACGGCTGCCAAACCCACCAGCGCAAACAGCGCTTTTCGAATCAGGCCGCGAACGCCGAACAGGTAACGGTTGGTGGTCCAATCGAAGCCTTGATTGAACTTTCCGAAAAGCTTCGAGAGCAAACCTCTCGACTCGCCTTTCGGCTTGAGAATCAGAGCGCTGAGAGCCGGGCTCAAAGAAAGCGCATTGAACGCGGAGAGCAGTACCGAAGCCGCGATAGTGAGCGCAAATTGGCGGTAGATTTGCCCGCTGATGCCGCCGAGAAAAGCCACCGGAATAAAGACCGCGGCCAAAATGCAAGCGATGGCCACCACGGGACCCGATACTTCGTGCAGAGCTTGAATTGTCGCCTCGCGCGGCTTCATGCCGCGATCGATGTTTAGCTGCACCGCTTCCACCACGACGATCGCATCGTCGACAACAATGCCGATCGCAAGCACCAAGCCAAACAAGCTGGTGGTGTTGATGGAAAATCCAAGCGCTGGAAAGAGAGCGAACGTGCCCACAACAGCCACCGGCACGGTAAGTAACGGAATCAGGGTCGCGCGCCAGTTCTGGAGAAAAATGAAGACGACGAGAATCACCAGCAGCACAGCCACGAACAGCGTCTGAATCACCTCCGAGATCGACTTCGTCACGAACCGCGTCGAATCGTACGGGAATCTTGTATTCGAGCCCGGCCGGGAACGACTGCTTCGCCTGCTGCATGAAATTCACCACCTGCCGCTGCGTTTCCACCGCATTTGCTCCAGGCGCCAGATAGACGATGATGAATGCCGCTTCGCGCCGGTTCCAAAACGTGAAATTCGAGTAATCCTGCGCGCCAAGCTGCACGTTGCCGATGTCGCGAACGCGAAGCAAAGAGCCGTCGGGCTGGGCCCGAATGACGATGTCGCCGAACTGTTGAGGCGTAGTAAGACGGCCCGTCGCGTTCACCGGATATTGATAGTCGATCCCGCTCTGCGAAGGAGGCTGTCCCAGGGAGCCCGCGGGATTTTGCCTGTTTTGCGCCTGAATTGCATTATTAATGTCAGTGGCCGTGAGCCCCAGCTTCGCCATCTTGTCGGGATTGATCCACACCCGCATGCTGTAATTCTGCTGACCCGCGAGCACGGAATTTCCGACGCCCGGCAGACTTCCGATCTTGTCGACCAGATTGATAGCGGCGTAATTGTTCAGAAACAGGGTGTCGTAGCGATTGTCCGGAGCAGTGAGCGCAACAAACAGCAGGAACGACGAGGAGACTTTCTTCGTAGTAACGCCGACGCGCTGCACTTCCGGCGGCAGCAGAGGCAGCGCCACGCTGACCTTGTTTTGAACCTTGACCGTCGCAAGGTCGGGATCGGTTCCCAGTTCGAAAGTAACGTCGATGGTCAGAGTGCCGTTGTTCGATGCGCGCGCGAAATAGTACAGCATGCCATCCAGACCGGTAAGCTGCTGCTCAATGGGTTGCGAAACCGTTTTCTCAAGGTCGGTCGCATTGCCGCCCTGATAAACTGCCGTGATTTGCACAACCGGAGGGACGACTTCGGGATACGTGGCGATGGGCAGCGTAGGGATGACAACGCAGCCGAGAATAACGATCACGATCGCGATAACGATCGCGAACACAGGACGGTCGATAAAGAATCGTGCCATGGTTCAACCTGAATGTTTCAGCCTTGCGCCTTCGCTCGATCCGTTGCCTCGTGCGGTTTGTACGGGGTCGGTTGAACGGGAGCGCCAGGCCGCACCTTCTGAACGCCCTCCACGATTACTTTGTCTCCGGGCTTTAGGCCCTGTGTGACAATCCAGCCATCTCCTATCCGATCGCCAGTCACTATCGTTCGCGCCTCGGCCTTATTGTCCGGTCCCACCGTGAATACCGATTGCATGCTTTGCAACTCCTGCACGGCGCGCTGCGGCACCACAATGACATTCTTGGCCTCGTGGGTCAGCAGACGCACGCGACCGAACTGCCCGGGCAAAACGGTGTGATCCGGATTCGGGAAAGTGCCCTGAATCTCCAGTGTGCCGGTCTTGAGATCGACCTGATTCACCGTATTTCGAATCTGCCCTTCGTGCGGGAACACGGAATCGTCCGCGAGAACCAGGCGGATGGGCTCGGCCGCGCTGCTCTGGCGGTCTTTCGATTTCTCATAACCCAGATACTCGGCTTCACTCACCTTGAAGCGCACCCAGATCGGATCGAGCGGAACAATAGTCGTCAACGGCTGCGCTGCTGTCTTCGAGACCAGGCCGCCGACCTCGATCAAGCTATCGCCAATGCGTCCCGAAATGGGCGCTGTAATCGTGGAGTACCCAAGGTTCAGTTCCGCAGTTTGCAGAAGGGCTTTGTTCGATGCAAGCTGAGCAGCCGCGGAATCGATGTTCGTCCGCGTTTGCAGCCGCGTTTGCTCCACGTTCGCGGTCAGCGCGGCCACGTTAGCTTTGTTCGCATCAAGCGCGGCCAAGGCATTATCAAGGTCTTGCTTGGCGGCTGCTTCCTGGCTGACTAGAGGTTGCAGGCGGTCCACATCCTGCTGCGCTTTCGCAAGGTTGGCTTTGGCTTGAGCGAGATTCGCTTCCGCTTGAATGAGAGCCACCTGCTTTTTGGCGAACTCCAGATTTGCTTCGCTCTGCGCGACGTCTCCTTTCGCCTTGTCCACGTCCGCCTCATAGGGCCGCCGATCCAATACGTAGAGCGTCTGGCCGGCCCGGACATCGGAGCCTACTTGAAACAGCCGTTTCTCGATATATCCGTCCACGCGTCCGCGAACTTCCACCATGTCGCGCGCGAAAGTCTGCGCCGCATACTCGCTGTAGATCGGAACGTCTTGCGCTTGCACCTCCACCACCGAAACAGGCGGCGGCGGAAACGCCATTTGACCTTGTGCTTTCGAAGCGGATTGGCAAGCACTCAGACCTAAAACCCCTGCAATAATAACGGCCAGTCCTCCGGCTTGCAAAAATCTGGAAACTTTCATCTGTTGTCTTCTCAATTACCCCAGTCTCCCCTAATACACGTATTCTGACGGATGCCTCACGCGCGGGTAAGGATTCAGAGCTTCCGAAGTTCAAGCGCCGTGTAACGGAAAAATGGTATATGGGTTCGAATTATTAGAAGGAGATGCGGGTGTGAGCCGACTGATATGTTGTCGCTCGCACTTTTCGAGAACAGCAGGAGACTGGCGACACGAAATGGCTGCCGGCTCACGGAATAATGCGGAGTCTTTTTCCGCGAGCGAGACGGAGCACGCCAAAATCGCGGCGGGCCAGAGTGAACACGGTTTCAATTTCTTCCCGGTTTGCCAGATGCAACAGGGCTGCGTCCGCAAGCTGTATCCCCAGAGTTTTGTATTTCGCGAGAATCGCGCCAATTTCGCCAAGATCCAGCTCGTTCAAAGGAGCAAGCTGAAACGGTTGGCTGTTGAAAGAGGACAGGAACCTACCAACAGCCAATGGATATGTTCGCAAAAGCCAGGCCGCCTCGGTGATGACGGGCCAGCAAGTCAACAGCGGCGCTCGAACCCGTCGAAGCTGCTCGATGCATGCTTCATGATGTTCGTCGGACTCTGAAATGATCGCTACGATGGGACCAGTGTCTATGAGTATTCGGTTATTCAAGCGCCGCCAAATCCATCAAAATGCCTGGAATTTGTGCTCAGGTCCGGAGGGGCTTTCGGCACAACTCCGATGAGCCCGGCCTTTTTCGCCCGTTCGTAAGCCGTGAGCGCGTCTACTTCGGCGGCGAGTTGCCGCTCCACTGCCCCGCGAATTAGATCCGATTCACCCGTTCCAGTGCGGCGAGCAGCGTCTTTCAACCTACCGCGCAGTTCAGCGGAGAATCGCACCGTGATGCGAGATTCCTTCATCGATCTGTCCGACATTTTACCAAATTTGTCTGACGACAAGAGACTATTGTCTCTCAGACTGCGATGGACTGGTCTGCGGACCGCGAAGACTTGTCTGATCAAAGGAACGACGATGCTATTCTGGCTTAGTTCTGGCTCCTAATTCTTCAAATCAGGAGGACCGCGCATGTCCTCGATCGACGTCCCTCTACGGGGCAGTCGCTTCGGCAGCACGTCGCGTCGTGACTTGTGGTGGGTACAGCCGCTGCTCACCTTCCTTGGCCTTTCCCTGTTCATCGTTTATGCAACGTGGGCAGCGTTTCAAGGCAACTATTACCGCTCCGGTCCGTACTTATCGCCCTTCTATTCTCCGGAAGTTCTGGGCGACCCCACGCATGCCTGGTTTGGCGCATGGCCGCGCTGGTGGCCTGGATGGGCCCCGCTTTCCGCAGCCTTGCTGATTCTGTGGGCTCCAGGCGGATTCCGCCTGACGTGTTACTACTATCGCGGAGCCTATTACAAAGCCTTCTGGGCCGATCCGCCCTCGTGCACAGTGGGCGAGCCGCGAAAAAGTTATCGAGGTGAGCGTTCGTTTCCGCTCATTCTGCAGAACGTGCACCGATATTTTTTGTATCTCGCGCTGATCTTTCTCGTGATCCTGGCGCTCGATGTCTGGAGAGCGCTGTGGTTCGCCGATCCCGCGACTGGCGCTGTGCGATTTGGAATCGGCATCGGAACCATCGTGTTGGCCGTGAATGTGGCGCTCTTGACCTGCTACACGTTCGGCTGCCATTCGTTTCGCCACCTGGTGGGCGGACGGCGGGATGAAATTTCCAAGTCTCCGCTGAGTCAGAAGACATACAACTGCGTCGGCTGCCTGAACCGCCGGCACATGCTATTTGCCTGGATGAGTCTCTTTTCCGTGATGTTCGCGGACCTCTATGTACGGTTGTGCGCGATGGGGATCTGGTCCGACTGGAGAATTGTCTGATGGCGGAATACCAGGCGCATGACTACGATGTGCTGGTAATTGGAGCAGGAGGAGCAGGATTAAGGGCGGCTATCGAGGCATCGGCGCACGGCGCGCGGGTCGGCGTTGTCACAAAAAGTCTTCTCGGAAAGGCGCATACCGTCATGGCGGAAGGCGGCATTGCGGCAGCCATGGCCAACGTAGATGATCGCGACAACTGGAAAGTCCATTTCTCGGATACGATGCGCGGCGGCCAATATCTCAACAGTTGGCGCATGGCCGAGCTGCACGCGAAGGAGGCTCCTGATCGGGTACGCGAACTCGAAGCGTGGGGCGCGCTTTTCGATCGCACGAAAGACGGACGCATTCTTCAACGTAACTTCGGCGGCCACCGCTACCCGCGGTTGGCGCATGTTGGCGATCGAACCGGTCTGGAGATGATTCGGACTTTGCAGGACCACGGCATTCACCTCGGGATGGAAGTCCACATGGAATGCACCGTGCTGACTTTGCTGAAAGACGATGGCCGCATCGCCGGAGCCTTCGGATATGAGCGCGAGCGAGGCCGGTTTCAGCTCTTTCGCGCGAAGGCAGTTGTGCTGGCAACAGGAGGGATCGGGCGAGCTTACAAAATCACCAGCAATAGCTGGGAATACACGGGCGATGGACACTCGCTGGCGTATCACGCGGGCGCATCGCTCATCGATATGGAATTCGTGCAATTCCATCCGACGGGCATGATTTGGCCGCCGAGCGTCTGCGGCATTCTCGTCACGGAGGGCGTGCGCGGCGAGGGTGGCGTTTTGAAGAACAAAGACGGGCCGCCGTTTCATGTTCGATGACATCCCGGAGAATTATCGATCGCAGACGGCGGATAACGAAGAGGAAGGTTGGCGCTATACGCAGGGTGACCGGAACGCGCGCCGTCCTCCTGAATTGCTTACCCGCGATCACGTGGCGCGCTGCATTGTGCGGGAGGTTCGCGAAGGGCGGGGAACTCCGCACGGCGGCGTTTTTCTCGATATCGCCTGGATCAAGGACCGTCTGCCGAACGCAGCGGAGCACATCAAGCGAAAGCTGCCCAGCATGTATCACCAGTTCAAGCAACTCGCGGATATCGATATCACCGCCGAACCCATGGAGATTGGTCCGACAACGCATTACATGATGGGCGGAGTGCGCGTGGACGCCGATACGCAGATGTCCGACGTGCCGGGTCTGTTCGCGGCCGGCGAATGCGCCGCCGGTCTGCATGGCGCGAACCGGCTCGGCGGAAATTCGCTCTCGGACCTGCTGGTATTCGGCAAGCGCGCGGGCGAATACGCAGCGCAGTTTGCCAACCAGAATGGCGCGGTCGAGCACCGATCCGCGTCAGATCGAATCGAGTGCTCAGAATGCTGTCGAGCCTTTCGAGCGGACCGGCGAGAGCCCCTACGACGTGCAGCATCATCTTCAGAAGATGATGCAGGATCTGGTTGGGATTGTGCGGAGGGAGCCGGAGATGCAGCAGGCGCTGGACGAGCTGAGTCAATTGGAGCAGCGTGCAAATCAGGTTGCCGTTATGGGAAATCGCGAGTACAACGGTGGATGGCACACGGCGCTGGATCTGCCCAACCTGCTCACGGTTTCGAAGATGATTACGCGCGCCGCGATGGAACGCAAAGAGAGCCGTGGCGCGCATTTCCGCGAGGACTATCCATCAAAAAATGATGAAGAAGGGCGCTCGAATATCGTGATCCGGCAAAGCGGTTCGGGCGAAATGCAAGTCACGCGGGAGCCTTTGAAGCCACTGCCCGACGGAGCTAAAGCAGGTGATTGAGGAGATGAAGTAAGGAGGCCATGTCTACCGCAACTTTTCGAATCTGGCGCGGCAGTAACGGGCAGTGGCGAATTCCGCGACTACACGACCGAGATCTCTCCCGGCATGGTTGTGCTCGATGCGGTGCACTGCATCCAGGCGGAGCAGGCCAACGATCTTGCCGTTCGCTGGAACTGCAAAGCCGGTAAGTGCGGTTCGTGTTCGGCGGAGATCAATGGCAATCCCCGGCTGATGTGCATGACACGCCTGAACTCGCTTCCGCTCGATCGCCCGGTCACGATCGAGCCCATGAAGGCGTTCCCGTCGATCAAGGATTTGGTGACGGATGTCTCATGGAATTACCGCGCAAAGAAGACCATTCGGAAATTCAAGCCCCGGCCGCCGGATGCGCCCGACGGCACCTGGCGCATGGCGCAGGAAGATGTCGATCGGGTTCAGGAGTTCCGCAAGTGCATCGAATGCTATTTATGCCAGGACGTGTGCCACGTATTGCGCGAGCACAAATTGCATGACAAATTTGTCGGGCCGCGTTTTTTGGTTTACGCGGCTGCGTTGGAGATGCATCCGCTGGACAGCGAAAGGCGCACAGGCGACTTGCGCCACGAGCATGGCATCGGGTATTGCAACATTACGAAATGTTGTACGAAGGTGTGCCCGGAGGGAATCACCATCACGGACAACGCCATCATTCCGCTGAAAGAGCGCGTGGTGGACGAGTACTTCGATCCTTTACAGAAGCTGTTTCGGATCTTTAGATAAAAATGAAAGGAGCACGGGATGGAATTCGAGTTGAAATCACTTTCTTCCGAGGCGATTCCCGAAGCGCTCGGAAAAGCGGAGCGATATCGCCTGATTGAAGAGCCGTCGCAGGCGGAAAGTATTTGTCTGGACATACTCCGTATCGACCCCACGAATCAAGCCGCGCTTGTGATGTTACTGCTGTCACTTACAGACCAGTTCGGCACGGAGGCGACGCCATCGCGAGCGCGAGAAGTATTAGCCAGGATCGAAGGCGAATATGAACGGGCTTATTATGCCGGAATTATTTGCGAGCGGTCCGCGCGGGCCCGGATGCGCCATGGGCTTCCAGGCTCCGCTTTTAAAGCTTACGAAGAGTTTGTCGATGCCATGAACTGCTATGAGAAAGCCGAGCGCTTGCGGCCCGCCGGCAATGACGATTCCATTTTGCGCTGGAATACATGCGCGCGAACGTTGATGCGGCATCAGGAACTACGTCCGCAACCTCAGGAGAGGCTTGAACCGGTTCTGGATGATTAGTTGAGTAAATACAAAAAGAGCGGCCCCGGTTGAAGGCCGCCTCTTCAAATTGCGCTAGCTGAGTTTTATCCCTTGTCTAGTCTGCGGCGCGCCAACGAACCCGCGCCAATCAGTCCGAGGCCCATCAAAAGCATCGAAGCCGGTTCAGGAACTGTACTCGTGGTGAAATTTGCCGAATAATTAGCCTCTACACTGCCGCCGCTCTGCAGAAGAGCCAAACAGCTCGTGACTGTATTGCAATTCTCAGGAGGCATCGTAAGCTGAGTTGTATATATCGCTGCTGCCGACGATGAACCGCTGGCTGAGGTGCCCGTGTAGGCGATACCGGCTGATCTGAAGCGTTACTGCCACTTCGGGGTTCGCTCCCAAAGCCGTTTGAATCAACGTAAACGGTGAATTGGGTGGCTGTGCACGCTGCTCCAATCGCGTTGGTGCAGTTTGCTGCAGTGCCGAAGCCCGGGAGCACCTGTTGCAAATCAAAGTTGATTGGAACGGCCACGCCCTGGTTGAAAGTCATGAAATCGACTATAGGAAGAGTGCCATTCTGAAGCTAATGTCGGAGACGTTGTACACGCCACCCGTCAGGCCGCTAAACGAGCCTGTCTGAGCAGCCGCACCACCCTGCGTACTGAATGTTGGTACAAAGTTTATTGTTGTAGCAGTAACGGTCACCGATCCACTGATACTCGCTCCACCGGTTACGCTTGTTGCCGACATCGGCATGACCAAACTCACCAGTCCTAATGTCGGTAAACCTAAGAAAGACAGCTTACTGAAGCTCATTTTTATCCCTCCTCCGTGGGAATTCTTAGCGTGCAACGCACATAGCGTTAAACATCGCGTCAACATCAAAGTTAATACGCGTCCGAGTAGGGGTCAAGACTACTTAGTACTGGTTCAATCGATCGCCGTACCAGGTGTCCTTACGTGCTTAGTCCAACGTGTTCTATAGCTTACTGAGATCGGAGTGTATGTGAAGCACTCGATAATCCGATATCCAAAGTGACTGCAGGAGCGCTGTTCTTTTTGTGTTCCTCCTCCCATTGTTCCTCCTCCCATTCTGAGAGCTCTCTTACGGTTTAGTGGACCAGCGGCAGGAACTGTCGACTTGGCGCGGCACTGGCTGAAGCTCTCCCGTGCTATAAGTCTTCATACCCACACGGACAGGAACGTTGCCTCACTCCCATGGAATGCTTTGCAAGAGGTTCGCAGTTTCGACAGAAATTCGTTGCTTTTTATATAAATGGCACCCTATTATGGATCAACAAGGGGTGAGAGGCTCTGTTCCAAATGGCGAAGGAGGGCGGTGGGTCTAATTGACGATACCGATCGCGCGTTGCTGCGTTGGTCGGACGCCGCAAGCGCCGTTTCGCACGAACAATTCGTCGAAATCGTGGAGGCGCGTTTGTCGGAGGCGGTTCTAGGGAGCACCTGCGAAATTCCTGTGGATACAAAAGTACGGCTTATCGGGCGCGACTATACGGGCGAGGGAACCGTTCGCTCCTGTCGAAGTGAAGGGACATTGTACAAATTAAGCCTCTCCATGGGCGAAGAACTGCCGCAGAGCACTCAGCATTCGACATTCGATCCCGGCCTATTTGCGGTGGAGAATTTCCTCACCGAGGAACAAGAGGCGAAAATACTGAAGGATCTCGAGGACGATGAGCGGAACCCGATAAACTTCTTTTCCTATTCCTATCCCAGCCGGATCTTGGCAAGATTCACTGCGTTCATCGGGCAGCAGCGAATTGAGTCAGTTCGCGGGTAGATGCAAGGTCTTTATTGCAGCAAGATTTTTAGTGGCAATAACAGGCATACGAATAAAACTTAATCCTGTTTCACCCTATCTGGAGGGATTGACCCCTTCCTTCTAACCGGAATGCTGTGCTAAACTAACCGGGCGTTGAGAATATTTCCGATGGTGGTAAACCGTAAGGGAGTACTAGCTAAACCGGAAGAGTACCACCCAGTAAAATTACCTGGTAGCTGATTTGGTATTGCGTAGTCACATGGGCAGCACTGGCCGAATTTTCACGCCGGACTCAAGTTCTCGTGTGCAGATGGTAGGTTAGTTGGTTAACCGAAAGAGGAGAGGAATATAGATGAAAGTGCTTAAGCTTAATTTTTGGACTTTATCGATTATTTGCCTGATAGGTCTGGCGGCCCCAATTTGGGCCACACCGGTTACAGGTGGAGCGAGCATCAGTGGATCGGTTACTGTAACTGGTACAACGATAAATTTTATGCCAACATTTAGTACGCAGGGTGGGACCGCAGCCCAAACAGGCTCGTTTAGCGGTCTGACGGGTGGAACGTACAATGTTCCTACGTTGACCCAAAGTGGGACCTTTCCGATAGTGAATTTCATCAGTTTCAACCAAGGTGTAGCGGTTCCAATCGCATTTGATTTGCAACAAGTTATGCCGGGCTTTGGCACTGCCGCGAATTGTGCGAGCAACACGATCGGTGCGGCTTGCACGCCAGCCAATTCGCCGTTTACACTGATTCAAACCGCTCTGGGAGCGAACCCCCAAGTCGCAGTGACCCTTTCGCTGAGCGGTATCGCCTACACGGGCACCTCAGCCAGCGGTTCTTCGCCGGCAGCAGCTATCTATACAACTCAGCTTACGATGCCTCCTGAGAATTGCAATACAGTCACGAGTTGTTTGGGTCTTCTCGCGAGCGGCGGCAGTGTAGAAGCTAATTATTCGGCAAATTTCACTACGAGCTCAACGAGTTCAATTCCAGAGCCGGGCTTCGATGCTTTTGATGGGTGCTGGATTGTTCGGTTTCGGCTTGATCTCGCGTCGGAGGATCAGGAGACCTCAATAAGCCGCGTTACGGCTCATCCGGGAGGTTTTCCGATACGGCGTTCTGTCGCCTAGCGCTTTGCTCATCTAAATCCAAGAAAAAGGCTGGGACTTAGCTAAGTACCCAGCCTTTTTTGTTCCCCTAATCAATTGGCGTCCTGGGAAATCTTCAGAAGCCTCGACCGTGGACACTCATGACCCGCAGTGATCTTTCCTGCCAGGACGCTGTAGCAGAGTGGCAGAAGCTTCTACCCCCAGGGGCCGTGCTCACGGGCAACGGAGTTTCCCGATACCACGAGAACTGCCTAAGCCTTGAACGGTCGATCCCTGCTGCCCTTCAGCTTGCGAGTGAGACCGAGGTAATTGAAAGCGTCCGCATTGCGCAGCGCCACGGGGTTTCTCTCTACCCGATCAGCACCGGACACAATTGGGGCTACGGAACCGCCCTGCCGGTGACCGAGAATTGCGTTATTGTCGACCTCTCGCGCATGAACCGCATTCTGGAACTGGACCGCGATCTAGGTCTGATCACCATCGAACCGGGAGTTACGCAACAGCAGCTTTTCGACCGCCTCAAAGGCGAAGGGCATGAATTCATTGTGCCTACCATTGGCGCCGGACCATCGGCCAGCGTATTTGGTAATGCCCTTGAGCGCGGCTTCGGAATGACTCCCTTTGAGGATCATTTTGCAGCTGCCACCTGTCTGCGGGTGGTGTTGGCGGACGGGAGCGTTTACCAGTCACCTCTCGCTGAGCTTGGGGCGCGGGCCGCGCAAGGGGTTTGGCGTTGGGGCGTAGGCCCCTACACGGATGGTCTGTTTTCCCAAAGCAGTTTCGGAATTGTCACGTCGATGCAGATCGCGCTAGCCCGCCGGCCAGAGCATACCGAAGTTTATCTTTTTACGCTAAAAAGCCCTTCGGCTCTTGACGCAGTGGTAGAGGCATCGCGCAAACTGCTGTCCGAATTGCCCGGGGTGCTGGGGCCGCTAAAGCTCATTAACGATAAGCAAGTGCAAATGACCCTGCAGGGCGAACAAGTCGGGATGGGTGTTTCCGAGGGCGCCCCCTGGATTGGATTCGGAGTGATTCGGACCCGGAAAATCCTGCTCAAGGCATTACGCAGAGCTGTACGGCAACGCCTTGGTCCAGTGGTTAGCGGGCTGGTCTTTATGGACCAGCGGCGCGCGCAATGGGTGGGCAGAGCAGGCAGGTGCGTTCCCGCCAAATACGGCAACGTGCTCCGACATCAGTCGCGGCGTATGCTCGATCTCTTGAGCATTGTGCGCGGCGAACCTAGAGGCCTTGAGCTGCCGCTGGTTTACCAATACGTGCCGCTGCCGCAGGGCCAGCCGCTCGATCCGGTGCGTGACGGCGTGGGAATCATCTGGTATGCGCCGATTGTCCCTTGGAAGGCCGATGTTGTCTCAAAAATGGCAGCAGTGGTCGAAAACGCACTCCGAAAGCATGGTTTCTGCGAAGCAGTTTCTTTCACTACGTTGACGAGTACTTGCTCCATGGGGGTCTTCCCGATCATTTATCGCCGGCCTGAAGATAAAGACAAGGCTCACGCGTGTTTCACGGAACTGTGGGACGCGGGTGTCCAGTTCGGCTGCTATCCCTATAGACTCCCTATTTCGGCGATGAAGTCATTCGCCGAAACGACCTCTCCCACCTACTGGCGCCTGGTTGAGGCGATCAAAGATCATCTGGACCCCAAGGGGATAATGTCTCCCGGGCGCTACTCGCCCAAGAAGGCCTTCCAACCTAGGATCTAGCCGGGTGGCACATTTTGGCATTATCAGCCCACCTGTTTCCGGTCATCTGAATCCCTTCGGAGCATTGGGTCGCGAGCTCCGAAGGCGGGGTCACCGGGTCACCGTTTTTCAAATGGCTGACCTTGAGGCCAAGGCGCTGGCCGAAGAGCTCGAGTTTTGGCCGATCGGCCAGACGGACCATCCTCTTGGGTCCTTGCCCGAATGGCTCGCGGGAATGAGCCGCTTATCCGGATTGAACGGACTGCGATTCACGATCCAAGCGATCGTACGCTCCACACGCATGTTTTGCCGCGATGGACCAGACGCGGTCAAGGCTGCCAGAATCGACTTGCTGCTGGTCGATCAAACTGAACCGGCCGGCGCGGCGATCGCAGAGTTCTGCAGGCTGCCCTACGTCACCCTTTGCATGGCTCTGGCGCTGAACCGTGAACCAGGCATTCCGCCACCCTTCGCGGATTCCGGTTACTCATTGCGGCCACTGGATCTCATACGGAACCGGCTGGGTTATGCGGCCTGGGATTTTTTCACCCGGCCCGTTCTCCGCGTTGTGAATGAATTTCGGCGCGGGTGGAATTTCCCGCTATATCGCCGCGGAGACGAGACGATGTCGAGCTTGGCGCAGATCAGCCAGCAAACGGCCGCATTCGATTTTCCCCGCAAAGCTCTGCCCGACTGCTTCCATTACGTGGGCCCGCTCCGCTTTCCGCGCCGCCAATCGCGGGATTTCCCTTGGGAGAAGATTGGGAAAGAACCCGTCATCTATGCTTCTCTTGGCAGCCTACATGGCGGCAAGGAACACATCTTCCGGGTTATCGCCAATGCCTGCCAGGATCTTCCGTTTCAATTGGTGCTCAGCCACGGGGGCGCCTTGAGCGATGCTGAAACTGCGGGATGGCCCGGGCGGCCGGTTATCGTGTCGTATGCCCCCCAGGAAGAACTCCTGCCCAGAGCACAGATTGCCATCACGCACGCGGGGCTCAACACGGTCTTGGATTCGTTGAGCGCCGGAGTTCCGATTGTGGCGGTCCCGATCACCGCAGAGCAGCCGGGCATCGCGGCCCGCGTCCGCTGGTGCGGCGTAGGTGAAGTTCTCTCTCTCAGATCCTTACGTGAGGAATCCCTGCGTCGCTCAGTGCGCCGGGTTCTCGATGTTCCGTTGTACCGTTCAAAAGCCGGAACCCTAGCGAAGTCTATTCAACAGGCAGGTGGAGTTGGTCGCGCGGGAGATATTATTGAAGCCGTCCTGCGAAACCGGGCACCCTGCAGCAGTTAGCGGGTCAACAGCAACCCAGTTTGTAAGCCCAGTTCACTCGGGGCGGGCGCCCACTGCGGCCTTGCATAAGGTCGAATGGGTACTAAACCCGACAGCTTCGATTTGAGTTGAGCGATCAAGGGTACAAACCGCTTGGACGGCGAGCAAGAATCGAATTTCAATAATTCCATTTCGCAGCCGTACTGAGGATCCGAATACGGGGGTAATGCTTCACCCGAAACCTGCAGACTTGACCCGCCGATTCTTCTCAGATATTGAAGAAGAGCTGTGGCGCACCGTGGCGGTGCAGGACCCGACGCATCCTCCCCACAGATTGGACAAAGCGTAGGAGGCTACCAGAATCTCGAGGGCCGCTCTTGTTCCGCGCCATTCTTCCGAAAGCGCCCAGCCGCCGATTTCAACATACGAGAAATCGTGCTCGCGTGCCCATTGCAAGTCGTTCTCGACAGCCAATCGGACTTTCTCGGCCCAGAGCGGGTGGTTGGCCAAGGCTGAGTGGCTGATGCGCAACCGATCGAATGAAATCGTGTTCGGATGGACGAGATATCTGGCGCAACCGATTACCTCTTCCTCTTCGTCAACCAGAAGAAAGTGCCAGCTCTGCTTGTCGCCGCGCATGCGGAATCGTCCGTCATCGTCGATCTCCCACGGCTGGATGGCGCCGTCACTCAGGTAAATCCGGCCGCGCAGCCGCTGCATGGATCCCAAGTATTGGCTATAAAGTTGCTCATCTATTTTCGAGCGGGTAAACGTACCGAGTGTGGAACGCGTTTGAGAAGGAGCAAGTAGCTGAAATCTGTAGTTCTGTCGCATGTAGGAGCTGCGGTCTGTCTCTCCAGAGAATTCCTCAACCGAAGGTAAATTCCGGCATTGGGAGCCCTCCTCGGGGAGAGCGAAGACCAACACCGAGGCTTCTACCTTATGATGAAATGATTTTCACTTATTGTAGTACGTTCTCGTCGCAACTATGCAAGGAAATTTTTATGGGATCTTTCCGCTAAGGGCATCGATTCCAATTCAGAATACGTCAACTCTCTAAAACCAGTTGGTTCAAAGGCCAGAACTTCTTACAATGTCTGCAGCTCCTAGTTCTCTCGACGACTCAAACCAAGTGCTACTCTGCTGGTCTGACCCCCCTGACTCCCCGTCGCGGGAGCAAGTTGTTCAGCTGATCGAAGCCGACACCTCAGAGGCCCTGATACGGAGCACGCTGAAAGTGCAGGAGAAAACCAAAGTACGGCTTATAGGAGAGAAGTATACAGGAAATGGAATCGTCCGGTCGTGTAAAAAAGTGCAAAGCGGGTTTATGTTAACCATTTGGATAGCGGGTGCAGCAAATAGTTCGTGCGCTTCGGAGCGCGATCCCGGGGTACTGGCGGTGGAAGATTTTCTCACCGAGGAACAAGAAGCGGAGATTCTGGGCGAGGTGGAGCATGAGCTGCGCCTCTCGCTTTGCCGAGTTTCTGGTTAAATACTCCTTAAGGCCCGGAAGGCCGCAGAGAGCGGGCTACCTTCCGCGCCGACGGAGGGCATGCGAAGATTCAATCTCTTCGAACTGCACGATTTCGCCTGGTGTCCTAAAATCCTTCGGGACGGCCTGACGGACTTCCTGGAAATCTCAATCGACCGGCTGGACTCGTACGGTGCCATTAGGAAACAGGTTCTCGGCCTGTTGTGCCATTCTGAAACAGACAGAGTGATCGATCTCTGTTCGGGCGCTGGAGGGCCCTGGGTACACTGGCTGAGAAAAGGCTTGGTTCACTCGCGGGTTACACTGACCGACAAATACCCCAACGCGGAACTGAACGACCGTCTGGCGCGTTCGGGCGAGAAGGCCCTTAGATATCGGCTCGAATCGGTAGACGCGCTTGCTGTTCCGCCGGAGCTCAAGGGCGTGCGGACGATGTTCACGGCGTTCCATCACTTTCGGCCCGAACAGGCGAAAGCAATCATCGATGACGCGGTTCGGAACGGACAGCCGATCGGGATTTTCGAATTGACTTCCAGATCTCTGAAAGGTCTCCTGGCAATGCTTGTATCGCCGCTAGGGGTTTGGCTCTTTACTCCGTGCATGGCCAGCGTGAACTGGAGAAAATGTATCCTTACGTATTTGATCCCCGTAATCCCCCTGCTGGTGGGGGTCGACGGGGTGCTCTCGTGCCTTCGCAGCTATTCCGTTGAGGAACTGAGTTCGATGGCAACCGCCGAAGGATACAGTTGGTACGTTGGTACTGAGAGCAATCGAGGTCTTCCGGTCACCTACCTAATCGGGTACCCGAAAAAATCACAGTAGTTTTCCTTACGGTATCCAAAACAAACAGGGCGCAATGCGAGCAATTAGCTTATGAGCGGTCCAGGATTGTCTGGATCCCGGAAGCTGGATCCACGCCGAGAAATGGCTCCGCGACGGCTTGGCATTATGTAGACCACCCGCTTTTGCTCAATGCTTGGATGTGGAAATGAGCCAGGCGAAAGAACTGATTGAGGCGGCGCGGGCACACGGGATTCGCCTGACTTATACCCATGTCCTGCTGAAGGCGACGGCCCTTGCTTTAGCCGCGAACCCGGATCTGCATCTGCTGGTGTGTGGAGGACGGGTTTATCGGCCGAATCAAGTGGACATTGGCCTTTCCGTAGCGGGTGAAACGTTCGTGGCTCCGGTATTGGTGCTGGAGCGCGCCGATGCTAAGAGCTTGTCGGAAATAGCCGAGGAAATTAGGCGCCGCACGCCCGAGATTCAGGCCAGCGACCGCGAAATGCTTCAGATGCTGCGGCGCTGGGGATGGCTGGTTCCGACCGGCATTCTGCGCCGTGGATTGCTCCGCCTCCTGTTTCGATTTATCAAATTCCGGCACAAGGGTTCCGGGACGTTCCAGCTCAGCATCGTGCCGACTGTGGATCAAGCCATCACCGTGGCGTTCACAACTTCCGCGATGCTGGTGGCCGGTCGTGTGCGAGACCGCGTAGTGGCCGTTAACGGGGAGCCGGCAGTTCGGCCCGTAGTGAGCTTGACGTGCTGCGCTGATCATCGCGTCTGGGACGGCCGGTCGGGCGAACGTTTTCTGCTGGCCGTGCGCCAAGTCCTTGAAACCGGAGGGCTGGATACCGAACACGGCCCGTTATGTTTTAATTAGAGAGATCGCTTTTGCACGAACCAATTCTTTCGGAGAAGCCGCCCGCAGTTGAATTTGGCGCGTCCTTCCCTTCGCCACTTTTGCGCAAAAATCTTAGATGGCAGCACTCGTTTGTCCTCGACGACGGCGAGATGAAGCGTCTGGTGCGGGATTTGCACCAGACCCGTCCGGCGATTTACTGGACCGATCTTTTCGCGACCGCACTGGTGGGCTGGATCGCCTTCGCCGCTGCGGTGATGTTGCGCCCGTTTTCAGCAGCGATGCTCTGTGCGACGGGACTGGCTGCATTGGCTTTATATCGTGCGTTGTGCTTTGTGCATGAGATCAGTCATCAAAGCCGCCGCACTCTGCCGGGCTTCGAAACCGTCTGGAATCTGCTTGTGGGATACCCGCTGCTCATGCCTTCCTACGTGTACACCGGCGTGCACCAAAGTCATCACAAGTTGAGCACCTACGGCACGGCTCAAGATCCCGAATATCTTCCGTTCGCCTCTTCCAGCGTCATGAGCACGGTGTTTGCCTTACAAGCACTGCTGATTCCCGCGATGCTCATCGTGCGCTTCGTTATCCTCACGCCCATTGGCTTCATCTCGCCGCGCTTCCAGAAATGGCTTGTGGTCTACGCATCCTCGTTGACTATGAACATCCGGTACAGGCGCGAGATCACAGAGGAGTTGCTGAAGAAGGTGCGCCGGCAGAGCTTGCCCATTCTGATTATTTGGGGCTGCGCTCTTGCGCTTGCCGCAGAAGGAATGGTGCCTTGGCGCATTTTCGCCGTTTGGTTTGTGGTTTGTGGATTTTTGAGCTTCGTAAATGCGTTGCGCACGCTGGGGGCCCATGCCTATGAGGGTTCCGGCGAGCCTTTCGACCGGACGGGACAACTGCTGGATTCGATCGATACGCCTGGCGCGCCGTGGACGGAGCTTTGGGCTCCGGTCGGGTTGCGGTACCACGCGCTGCATCACTATTTTCCCGGCATTCCTTACCACAATTTGCCGCAAGCGTACAAAAGGATAATCGACTCGCTACCGGTTTCCGGCACCTACAAGAAGATGAGCAGTCCGAGCCTGCGGAATTCGCTGTCACTTCTATTGCATAAAGGCTGGCGCAAGCTGACGTAGGGGCGTAATCGAGCCGCGAACCGCGAGGAAGCGTTGGCCGATGTTTCAGCGCGCAGAAGCCGAGGGTCTCGAGTTCAGAACGACTGGGGCAAAGCGGCGCTGCTGATCGATGAGACAGAACCGACGGGCGCGACAGTCGCGGAGCGCATCGGGATTCCGTTTGTAACCATCGGTAATGCACTCGTGCTGAACCGTGAACCGAAAGTGTTCCGCCTTATCGGTTGGCCTTTGGATACACGGCTTCGGATGGGGCCATGAAACCTGTGGCGCGGGTCAATATTGACACGCCAAGCTAATTATGATATTGTCGATAGACAATAAGATGATTGCGCTAGCTACCCTTTCCCCGATGCACGCTCGTCTGCTCTGCCGCTGTTGTTGTTGAACTTCGGCTTTCGGCGATTTCATAAATCAGCAGGAGGGAATGAAAATGAGAGCAGCACAACAGAAGTTCTATCCTTACCGAGAACAGCGGACCAGCGGACTCGAAGCATGCAGACTCGCCGCCTTGCTGCTAGTCGCGTTCACGTTAAACGCGGCAATCTGGGCGCAGGTTGTAGGCGGTGCAATATCAGGGATCGTCCGCGACCAGACCGGTGCGGCACTGGTCGGTGCGAACGTCACGATCAAAAGCGCAGAGACGGGTGCGGAAAGAAAGCTAGTCACTGACGCGAGCGGCATGTATGCGACGGCATCGATCGCGGTGGGCGAATACGAAATCACCGCATCGAAAGAAGGCTTCAATTCGGAAACCAAGACTGGAATTAATCTAGTCATCGGCCAAAGCAGGACAGTGGACCTCATGCTGCAACTCGGAAGCGTGCGGCAAGAGATCACCGTGGAAGAAGCGCCTTCACCCGTGAATCTTTCAACGCAAGAGAACTCCGGCCTGGTGAGCGAGCGCCAGGTGAAAGACCTTCCGCTGAATGGCCGCAGTTATGACGAGTTGATCACGCTAAATCCCGCCATAGTGAACTATTCTTCGCAGAGATCCGGGGGCGTAGGCAGCTCGAATTCGGCTGTGGGGAACATGTTCGCGGTCTCGGGTCATCGTCCGCAAGAAAATCTGTTTTTGCTGAACGGCATTGAATACACCGGCGCGTCCGAAATCAACAATACGCCAGGCGGGGCAAGCGGCCAATTGCTAGGTGTCGATGCCGTGCGTGAGTTCAACGTCGTTACCGACACCTATGGCGCTGAGTACGGCAAGCGCCCCGGCGCGCAAGTGAGCATCGTAACCGCTTCCGGAACGAACGCACTGCACGGAAGCGTTTATGAGTTCTTGCGCAACAGCGACCTGGATGCGCGCAATTTTTTTGACCAGGGGACCATTCCTCAATTCCAGCGGAATGAATTTGGTGGCGCGCTCGGAGGTCCGATCAAGAAGAACAAACTCTTCGTGTTTGGAAATTACGAAGGGTTCCGCCAGCACCTGGGACTAAGCGATGTCACGTTGGTTCCCGATACGGCCGCTCGCAACGGCAATCTGCCGGCAGCGAATGGGGCGCGTAACGCATATTGGCTGTTACACCGGCTGCTGCGTCGCTGCTATCGCTTTGGCCCGCGCAGAATGGACCCGATCTCGGCGGCGGTATTGGAGAAGCGTTTAGTCATCCACTGCAAACCATTCGTGAAGATTTCGGTACTACGCGCCTGGACTACAACCCTTCCGAAAAGGACACGATTTTCGCGGTCTACACGATCGACGATAGCGCGGATCACACGCCGACTGTCAATCCGCTGAGCGGAGTTGTCGAAACATTGCGAGAGCAGGTCGCCAGTTTGCAGGAGCAGCACGTCTTTTCGCCCACGGTTCTGAACACAGCTCCGTGTGGGATTCTCTCGCGCGGGTTATTTCTTTACGGGAGACACGCCGGTGAATCTGCCTGGCTGGGTGCAAGGCGATCCCATTGGAGCCGTTGTGATCGGCGGCGGCACGGCGCTGAACGGAGCATCGCAGATCAGTCGTTGCAGGCACGAACGCCGGAAGCAATCTTTCAGCGGTGCGCAATCTGTTCACGTACGACGATCACGTCGCAATTACCCGCGGCCTTCATCAGATCGAAGCCGGCGTCTGGTTCCAACGTATTCAGGCGAACGACAATCTTGCCCAGTACCAATACGGACAGGCTTCTTTCGGAAGCTTGCAAAGTTTTCTGCAGGGTACTGTATCCACATTCACGGTGATCCCATCGCCCACGCCGCTCGGCTGGCGATCGCTCGAAAGCGCGGGATTTGTGCAGGACGCGATTCGTCTTACTCGCTCATTTAGAGATCCGGGCCGGATTTCGTTTCGAATCGACCGATGGCTGGAACGAAGCGCACGGCCGCGCTTCCAACTATGTTTTCGATTCGAACGGCATCATAGAAACGAATCCGCGCATCGGCAACTCGGTCTTTACCACCAACCGCGCTAAATTTCTGCCAGAGCCTCGCGTGGGACTTGCGTGGGATCCGTTCGGGCATGGCAAGACCGTGATTCATGCCGGATTCGGGATCTACCGGGCGCTGCTTGACGATCTCGATTATCGCCTCGATCAAACTGCCCCGTTTAACACCACGCAATCGTTCAAGAACATTTCTCTGTCGAACCTGCAAATCGTCCCTGGCTCGCCGGTTTCTTCGAACAGTTTGATCTCTCCGAGCGGTGTCCAGCCTGACGCTTACACGCCGACGATCCTTTCGTACACCTTCAAGATCGAACAGCAGATTGCGGCAAACACGTCTCTGGCGTTAGGCTATGTGGGCTCCCATGGCTATCACGAAATGCTGTCTCTCGATGCGAACGAGCCGATTCCGTCCATACTTGCTGGCACTATTTACTATCCGAAAAACGCGCCGCTCGCGAATCCGAATCTCACGAACACGACGACTTGGTTTTCTGAAGGCGTTAGCTCTTATAACGCATTGGAAATCGATCTAAACCATAAGCTCAGCAATGGTCTGCAATTCCGCGGGAGTTTACACCTATTCGAAATCGCTCGATGACGGGACGGCCTGGAACAGCAGCGTGGCCGCGAACGCGCCCGGTTTTGTCATGTTCCCCGGCAACCCGAAATGGGATTGGGGACTCTCCACCACGAATGTGCGCAATCTGGCTGTCATCAACGCAACCTATGAACTTCCGTTGGGAGCAGGAAAGAAGTACCTGGCAAACGTCAGGAGTTGGCGAGGACAACTCGTTGGAGGCTGGTCCGTGAGCGCCATCGAGACACTCCAATCCGGGCTTCCTTTCACGCCGCAGTTGGGATTCAATCCCACCAACAACGGGGACAGCCGGAATCCGATCCGCCCGTCCTGGAATCCGGCGTTCACCGGGAATTTGATCCTGGGCGGCCCGAATCAATATTTCGACCCGAATGCTTTTGTCACGCCGGCGGCGGGAACGTATGGAAACGTCGGTCGCGATACGCTGATCGGCCCAGGACTAACTACAGCTGGACTTTTCCGCCTTGAAAAACACCACCATATCGGAACGGGCGAAGCTGCAATTCCGCGCTGAATTCTTCAACATTCTCAATCGCGCCAACTTCGGAACGCCAAACACAGTGGTATTCACGGCGGCTTCTACGCCGCCCGCACCCACCGCTGGCGTGATTACGTCCACTTCGACCACATCCCGCCAGATTCAGTTCGGCTTGAAACTGGTATTTTGAGAGGCTCGCCCGCTACTGGCGCGCTGTTTCTATTTTCGCGGCGGCTGTCTTTAGCTCATCCAATTCCGTGACTACGCGCCGCCGATCCTTTTCGTGCTTTGTCTTGAGCGCGGCAGGATCGCTGCAATAGTTCAGCACATCGTGCGCCACCATCGGTGTCACGCCAGCGAAATTATGCGATGCCAGTTGGTCCAGCCAGTAGACGTATGTCTGATCCTGCAAAGAATACTGCCCCGTCTTCGTAACCGCACCGACATCGAAATTTGTGTTCTCGATATGAAACGAGCGTTTGCCTGCCTCATCCACCTGGCCGTGATAATCTCGCGTGGCGACATCGAAGCTTCGCATGAAGAGCTGCTGCGCGGGCGGAGTAAGCGCCCGGAATTTCAGGATTTTAATATGGCCGAGCGGCGGCAGCAGCTTCAGGATAAATGCGAGGATGCGATCCCATAGCGACGGCCGATCATAATGTTTACCCCAATGCCGTTCATAGCTAGACCGCCTCATCACGTACAGAAATTGCCGCTTGGTCATGGTGGGCTCCGCGCGTCGAATTTCATCCTGATGGTCGGCCCAAGCCACCCGCGTGAAGAGTGGAATTAACGTGCTCAATGTGTGACGGTACGATCCGATTGCTCCATCGAAATCTTTAAACATATCGTCCAGGGGAAAACCATAGGTTTCGAGGAACGCTTTCTCGAGCAGCGGCCTGGCCACATAGAAACCAATGAAATCCTGGTACTGCTGTGACGCGAAATTGCCCATCGCGACCTGTTCGACGTCGAACGCGTATTCAGTCTGAAGGTGACGAGCCGGATTGTCTTCGTAAGTCACGGTATTTCCAAATTTGCGCCGCAACTTCGGATAAACCATCGGCTCGGCGACATTCGTTGCCACTCGATGACCGTCATTATCGCCGGCATAATGCGACAGCGCTCCCAGCGCGAATGCGTATTCATTCAGTGTTTTTGCATTTGAAAGAAGCGCTTCGATGAAGTCCGCGCTGCGGGCGTAATGAGTCAAATCGCTGAAATATCCGTTCCCGTGCGGATAGTAGCCCATGTCCTGGATAATTGCGCCTCCGTATGCGTATCCATGAGCCTCTTTCAACTGCTCGGGAGTGGAAGTGGGGAAGCGTTCCAGCAAAACGGCTTTCAACCGAACGTCCCAGAGCGCGTCCACCAGGGCTTCATGCGACAGAACTGAATAGGCCAGACAAGCTGGTGCCGCTCCGAGGGCCACGAGTACCACCACAGCTGCACGTGATGAAATCGATTTAAACACTTACAGTCATTCTTACCCGAAGACTCCGAAAGGATAAAATTCGCAATGAATAGGTCACTTTAAAACATGATCACGAATCCGGATATTGAGCGCTACATGCACGACCTGCTTCCTCCTCGCGATGAGGTGCTGGCAGAAATGGAAAAGTATGCGGCAGAGCACAAAATTCCGATTGTGGGGCCAGCCGTAGGGCGTTTTCTGGCCACTCTGGCAATGATGACGAATGCTAAACGGATTTTCGAACTTGGGTCGGCTATCGGGTATTCGACAATCTGGTTCGCTCGCGCCGCCGGCCCTGAAGCCGAAGTGCATTACTCCGACGGCAGTTCGGCGAACGCGGAACGCGCGCGCGGCTATTTCGACCGGGCCGGCGTTGCTTCTCGCATTCAAGTTCATGTGGGCGACGCCCTTGCCGCGCTCGCGGCCGTTCCTGGAAATTTCGATCTGATCTTCAATGATGTAGACAAGGACGGGTACCCAGGAGTGCTCGACGCCGTGCCGAACCGGATTAAGCGCGGCGGCCTTTTCATCACGGACAACACGCTATGGCACGCAAGCGTTCTCGATCCGAAGGAGGCCACTGATCGCGCCGTGTGTCTCTTCAATCAGCGGCTGTTCGCCTCGCCCGATTTTTACGTAACACAGCTGCCGATTCGCGACGGCGTCTCAGTAGCTATCCGGCTCTGAAAACACGTGCGCCGATGCGATTATCATCAAAACTATGCAGACGAACCGCCGCAGCTTTTTGATGGCCTCCGGCCTGACCGCCGTCGCCGCGACGAGAGTTCTTAGGGGCGAATGACTCCATTCGCGTAGGCGCCATCGGATGCGGTGGGCGGATGCGGGGTTTGCTGCATGCCGCAGATGAAGCGGGAGGATACGAAATCGTCGCCGCATGCGATGTTTACGAGCCGCGCCGCGAGGAAGTCCGTGAGAAAACTAAGGGCGCGGCGAGCACTCATCTTGACTATCGGGAATTGCTCGCGAAGAACGATATGGATGCGGTAATCATTGCCTCGCCCAATCACTGGCATGTGCGGATGGCCTGCGATGCCCTGGCGGCCGGCAAGGATGTCTATCTCGAAAAGCCCGTTACGCACACGATGCAAGAGGCGGAGGTGTTGACCCGGGCCGTCCATGGCTCGAATCGGATCCTACAGTGCGGAATGCAGCAGCGCAGTTGGGTTCACTTTCAGAGCGCCGCGGAGTTGATTCAAGGCGGAAATGTCGGCCGGGTGACGCAGATTCGCACTTACTGGTATCAAAACTACCAGAGCCGCCACCCCGAGATCGCCCATCGATACGGACCTGCTGGATTGGAAACGCTGGCTAGGACCGGCGCCGGAACAGCCGTTCGATGAAGAGAAATTTCGACGCTGGCGCTGGTATTGGGATTTTGGCGGGGGCGCCATGACTGATTTATTCACGCATTGGATCGATGTTGTCCATTGGGCCATGAAATCGCCCGAGCCGCAACTGGCCCAGACCATCGGAGACAAATACGTGTTCGACGCCTGGCAGTGCCCGGATACCATCCAAGCGGCCTTTCGGTACCCCGGGTTCGAAGTCGGTTACGAGGGCACGCATGGTTTCCTCCGTCGATGACGGCGGACTCGAATTTCGCGGAACCGACGGAACTTTGAAAATCGATCGCAGCAGTTTGACGATCTATCGCGAGAACGTGCGCAACCAAAACCCGATTCTGACCGAGCGCAGCGCGATGGATGGAACCATCTCGCATATGCAGAATTTCTTTCAATGCGTGAGGAACCGGAAAACGCCCAATGCGCCGGTGGAAGCGGGCGTGGCCTGCGCTCGCGCGGGACAGATCGGCAACCTGGCTCTTCGAAGCGGCAATAAGGTGATTTGGCCGCCGAAAAGCGAACGCGCCGGGTGATTTCCAGAAGGGTATAATAACAAGCTACGAGCACCTCGTTGAGCTCAATGACCCAAGGTCGAATCGCTTAAGTCCCGTCCCCGAGCACCCGGCCCCAGGAGGTAATAATTCATGAGTGCAGCAACGAGCCCCGCATTAAGCCCTCTATTTCAAAAGGCGACGAAGTATTGGGAAGACCTGATCCACGAATGCCGCAAACAGACCGACGCAATTAATGCATGCGCCAGAAATCATGGATTGAGCGGCGAGCATCTTGTCGAACTAGTTTGCGGTTCTTGCATACAGATGCGGAGATCGCTTCTCCCCTCAACAAGAATTGAGGCCGGCCTGAGCTTTCTTCCCTGGGGCCCGGCAATCACTGGAACCGTCACTGGCTACGACGATGACGGCAGCAGCTTCGGTCACGAAGAGCTCGAGTTGTTGATCGCAACCGACCTGGATGGATCGACTATCGCCATCGTGGAGGAGGGCCGTAGCCTTTCGCCCGAGGACGTGGCGCGGTATCTTACCCAGAACTTCCGGCGTTGTTTTCCGGGCATCTCTCTACGCGAAACTACTTCGTAGGAATTGACGTAGCAGGGCGCCCAACTCCAGTTCTGGAATTGACAACGTCAAGTTCGGCTATGTAGAATCCTATCTAGAGGCCGATCAAGACCTTTGGACTGTGAGATTCAATTGCTTATGCGCCGGCTCGCCTTCGCTGTTCTCGCTTCGCTTGTAATCGTAAGCCATACCCAAAACTTATTTGCGGGCCCGGTCCGGATCACCACTTCGCAATACAACAACGCGCGTACTGGGGCGAATGGGAACGAGACCGCACTCAACCCTCTAAGTGTAAACTCTCGAAGTTTCGGCAAACTTTTCTCCCTGAAGGTGGACGGAGATGTCTACGCGCAGCCGCTTTATCTTCCGGAACTCCAAATCCCTGGCAAGGGAAAACACAACGTGGTCTTCGTTGCTACCGAGCACGACAGTGTCTATGCATTCGATGCCGGCAACAAACCGGCTGCCGCGCTTTGGCAGGTGAGCTTCGCCCATCCCGCTACAGGCATCACACCGATTCCGGCACGAGACACCCGTTGTCCGTTCATCAATCCCGAGGTGGGAATCACTTCCACTCCGGTTATAGATCCAAACCGAGGAACACTCTTCGTGCTGGCTCGCACGAAAGAGCAACCCTCTGGAGGCGCACCTCGGTATGTGCAACGCCTTCATGCGCTGAATGTAACCACGGGCAAAGAACTCAGCGGCAGCCCGGTCACGATCAAAGCGGACGTTGCTGCCGAAAATCGCGCGGACAAACTCCGCGAAATTCTCTTTGATCCATTACTCGAAAATCCGCGCGCGGCTCTGTTGCTTGTGAACGGCACGGTATATCTGTCCTGGGGTTCTTCTTGCGATGTCGGTGACTATCACGGCTGGGTCATGGCGTACGACGCGCAAACGCTCCAGCAAAAGGCCGTCCTCAATACCTCCCCGAATTCAAACGAGAGCGGCATTTGGCAGAGTGATACCGGTCCTGCCGCGGACGAGAGCGGCAACATATTCGTCGTTACCGGAAACGGCGAATTCGATCTCGCCAAGGGTCACGATTACGGTGACACGATACTCAAACTCGCGCTCGATCGCGACAAGTTTGTCGTTCGCGATTACTTTACGCCGCACGATGAGCAGATGCTGAGCAAAAAGGATCTCGATTTGGGCGCGGGCGGCCCCGTACTCCTTCCCGACCAGAACGGAGCTCATCGCCATCTGGCGCTGGTGGGCGGCAAAGATGGCAATCTTCTTCCTTCTCGATCGCGATCGAATGGGCCAGTATCATGCCGAGACTGATAAGGTCGTGCAAACGGTCAAGCTGAAGGGCAGTCTTCATGCTGCCCCCGCCTATTGGAACCAGCATGTGTACGTCTTCGGCGACAACGACGTTCTGCATGAGCTGGCCGTTCATGAGGGGAAGCTCAAGCTAGCGCATAACGGGAGCATGGGACCGGTAAATCCCGGCGCAACTCCGACCGTTTCATCCAACGGTGAAAAGGATGGAATCGTGTGGACAATCAGCACCAGAAGCTGGGAGGTCTTTCCGGAAAAGTTAGCGGTGCTTCATGCCTACGACGCGGCCGATGTCTCCCGCGAGCTTTATAATAGCGGAGAAAATTCGGACCGCGACCAGGCAGGCATTTCAGTTCGCTTCACCATCCCTTCGGTGGTGAATGGTCGAGTATATGTCGGCGTGCGAAACGAAGTGGAAGTCTATGGCTTGCTGTACCCGACAAAATGAACGATGAAGCTTTTGATTTACCGGCTGGACGAAGTTGACCCGGTCGCGCTGGGCTTTTCCGCCGCCATTCGGTCCAGCATCTCGTACCGAGCCCGAACTCTGTCCGGAGCGGCGGCCGGTTCCGCGCCGACGCCTTCGACGAGGTGCATCAGTTCATATCCGTCCTTCTTAGTATCCTGCGGCCATTTCGGCAGACCGGAACCGTTCGGATTACCATTTTTCGCAAAGTTAGTCCAGTACGAAGAGATCATGTCGGACAGTTTCCGATCCGAATCCGTCCATGGCAGATTTTTCGAATCCAGCGTTCCAAATACGTACTCGATATCGGCCGAATGGTACGCCCCGCGGCTCGGCTTTCCGCCTGGCTGCGGCGGCGCCTGCTCGAAGTGGTACCGGTATACGGCCGAGTCACCTGTCTGCAGTTGTTCGTCGACCCACTTCCACGTGCTGTAAGCGATGAATCGATCGCCCGCAAGCGCGCCCGCCGATTCTCTCATCTGTGCCTCATTTTCGGCTGGGTAAAGCTTCAGCATCTCTTCGGCGTGCTCCCCATACAGCGTCCTCATCCGCGCCATGTAGCTCTCCATCGTCTGCGGCTCCCTCGCGAAGAATGTCGCCGCGGATTGCTCATCCGTGTTCCATCCCGCAAGTAGCGCCACATGGGCCTGCTTGCCCTGCGCGTAGATCTCCTTCGGCTGCTCGGGTAAGAAATAGCCGTCCACAATGGGCCAGAAACGGAATGACGATCTCCGCTGTTGTGCTGCGTCGAGTAACTCCTTCGCCGGCATCGCGCGGAGCGCATCGAGACTAGCCGCTCCAGTCGCTGCGGCGAACTTGCTGCCCTGTTCTTCGGCTTGTTGCAAGGACATGGTCGGAGGCGCGAGCATAAACATCGAACCGCTCTCACCGATGGCGCGTTTAATCAGGTTCTTGGATAGCGGCGATGCCATCTGCGCGCTCACCGAAATGGAACCAGCCGACTCGCCGAAGATGGTCACCTTATCTGGATCGCCGCCGAATGCCGCGATGTTCTTGTGGACCCAATCGAGTGCCGCCGCCTGATCGAGTAACCCGTAGTTCCCGGACGCATGCCTCGGCGATTCCTTCGTCAGGTCCGGATGCGCGAAGAACCCGAACACGCCCAGTCTGTAGTTCATACTGACGACCAAAACGCCCTTTTCCGCCAGCTTCGACCCGTCCTGCCGAGGCTCAGACGAAGCGCCAGCGGCGAATCCTCCCCCGTAGATCCACACCATCACCGGCAGCTTCGCGCTCGCCGAGTTCGCGGGAGTCCAGACATTCAGGTAGAGGCAATCCTCGCTCGACCCTGGATCACGAAAAATCATGTCGGGGTAGATCGGCGCCTGCATGCACCGCGAACTAAAGGCAGTCGCCTTCCTCACCCCTTCCCATGGGGCCACCGGCTGCGGCGCTTGCCATCTCAGCTTACCCACCGGAGGGGCCGCAAACGGGATACCCTCAAAGGCGCGCACTTGTCCATCCGCGCTAGACACACCTTCGACCACGCCAGAGTGAGTGCGTATCTGCTCCGGCAGCGCGCCATACAGCACTGATGCGGACAATGTCAGTGCGATACAACGCAGGCCAGCTCTCAATGTGAAACCAAACATCGCGAACCTCCTTCAACAAGAATCAATATAGAGGTTATCGCGCCCCCGTCCGCACGACGGAACTCAAGTCACTGACTCTCATTCTTCCCCGCATATTTTTTCCAGTTCTCCGGGTTCGTTAACATCTTGATGAATAACCCGCCCACAACCGACCGCGCCTGAAAACCCTTCTGCTTACCTGTCTTCGTGTCGTACCAGTCCGTTAGCGGAACTCGGCTCGGCGATTCATTCGCAAAAAGGTAAGCTGGGTCGAAGATCTTTTCAAATTCCTCCCGGTTGTCGGCCAATGTTGCCGTCCAAGTCAGCCAGTCAACCTTTGTGTAGTCAGCGCGATTATCTAGCGGTAACCCGTACCTGTTTTCATGCGACATGTAGAAAGCAAGCTCCTCCTGCACAACTTGCGCTGGAAACAAATTTAGGCCCAGCAGCTTGTCCCAAACTAAGTTGTATTTCTGACTCCATGTGCCCGGCCGGTCGAACGCTAAGCGGAAGTGTGCATCGTCGGCGTCCATCGTCACCCAGCGCTTGGCATAGTCGCGCCCCAACTGTTCGTATTCTCGCTGAATGTCGGTGTGCCCCAGTATTCCCGCCAACTTGCCATAAGCCGCTAGTGCGAGAATCGCCTTGATCGAGAGGTTCGCATTATGCGCCAAGTGTCCGGCGAAATCATCCGTGCACAGTTGGTTTTCCGGATCGAGCCCCTTGCTTTTCAAATATTCTGCCCACTTCGTCAACACGGGCCAATACTGCTCGGCAAAATGCGCGTTTCCGTTGATCTGTTCGAGAGCGGCGATCATCAATAGCATGTTGCCGCTTTCTTCTACTGGCATTTGGTTCTCTTCTGTCTTCTCGCCGCCCCCGTACTGTTGTCCGTTGGCCAAGGGATAACGCCCCAGGTCATGCGGAGCAAATGAAAAATGCCAACGTGGCAGATTGGCATAGTCCACCACCGGCTTTAGCTGCGCTTGCAACAAACGCGGGTCGAAGAGCAAGAAAAACGGCGAACTTGGATAGGTCACATCGACGGTATCGATTGAGCCGTTGCTGAAATTCTCTTTCGAGAAGTAAAGTGGTGTGCCATCGATATCGGCGGTCAACTTATGTGCAGCCAAGGTTTGCCGGTACGCGAGCGCACATAGCTGAGCGTATTCATCTCCGCCCGCCCGCTGCAGGTCCGCCATCAGCTGCTGATCAAAGTGTTTGCATTGATCCTCCAACTCGTCGTACTCCTTGAGTGCGGCGCGCAGCATGTCCTCCGCACCGGCTCCATTGCGGCGCCAGTATGGCCGGAGGCGGCGCTCAAAATATGAAATCGAGAACTCATCATCGTATGCAATCACTAAATGGCGCAATACGGGAGACACCCCCACCTGCCCCAAATCGAACGAATAGGCAAGTACCGGATCGGGCTGCGCATAGGGCTTAAATGTCTCGAGCGAATCTGCGCCCGGAACTTGTCCGCTTGTTGTAAACGCGTTCATCGCGTCAGGCCGGAGAATGGCAGCATTTGTTGTCCCGATATCCGGTGGGGCAACGACATACAGGTAGCCCCAATCTATCCGGAGGTCGTCGCCCGACTTTTCCAAAACAGGCTGGTTTTGGGAACCAACCCGCAACAATTCAAGATCTCCCACGCGATATCGCGACCATGCGACCGCCTCATCCCGAGTATTAACCGCAATCTCAGAACCAGCATCGAAGTAGATCGAAACCTTGTGATTTTTTCCATCCGCGGAGAAAACGTGCCATGTCACAAAGGTTGCGGGCCGGGATAGCACCTCCAGATTTTCAGGCAGCGCGGGGGTCAGAAATTCGAGCATCACTCGAATGCCTGCGCCTTCGAACGCATACTCAGTGCGCGTTGGCAACACCTTAACGTCAGTCTGGTTAAGTGCGGGCGTTCTGCGCGGTTCGACGCCCATAATCCGAAAGGTCATTCCATCCACTCTGACCAGACTTGAAAGGGACTGAATTGTGCCGGTCCAATGCTTTGTCGGCTGATCGGTGAGGTGATCTGCCATAGACCAAATGCTGAAGTAGGGATCGTGCGTTACGAGCGGAACGGCGGGCGGCCGTAGTTCTGCCCCGTACAGACTCGCGGCCAGCGTGTACAGCAGGGCCGCTCCAGACTGGTGGATCGAAGTAAATTTCATTTGCCGAGTTGTTCCTCAGGGGCCAAACTAACGATATCTAAACACTGCCACAATAGAATGAATGGTTGCGAGGGGAGTATAGTGCCGTCTGTTTTCTTGAATGGACGCGTCCTGGAAGTGCGTTGCATCTACTATCTGCCTGCACAATATGGTCGGTTCTATCGATACCGGATAGAGCTGTCTGTCACCGCGATCTCGACCCGGCGATTCTTGCTTCGAGCTTCGCTGCTGGTTCCTTCGACGAGAGGGCTCGTCTTGCCATACCCCTTCACATTGACAACGGATGGATCGATGCCTACCTGGACCAGATAATCTCTAATGGCCTGTGCGCGACGAAGCGACAGCTGCTGGTTATAGTCTGCCGTCCCAATGTCATCGGTATAGCCGAATACAGAGAGTCCATAACCCTTAGAAGCCAGCAGAATACCGGCAACGCGGCTCAATAGCTCGCGATTAGTTTGAGTCAGATCGGCCTTATCAAAGTCGAAACGAAACATGGAGTTCGGGAGCACAATCACCATGCCGTTTGGAGTTCGGCGTGTTTCCGCAACTCGATTGAGAGCCTCTTGCATCTGATTGAGCTCCGCCTCTCGTTCGCGCCGCATTTGGCTCATCTCTCCTTGAGCCTGTTTGGCCTGTTCGTCTGCCTGTTGCGCTGCTGCTTGAGCTTGCTGCCGGCTGGATTCCGCCTGTTTACGTTCCTCGCCAGCCACAGCCGCACGTGCCGCCGCTTCTTGCGCGCTTCTGCTGGACGCCGCTACCGCAGCGGATTCCTCTTGCGCCATCTTAGTCGCGTCATTTATCTGCTGTCGCAATTCTTTGAGTTCTCCGCGCATTGCCTTTAGGTTTCGATAACCGGCATAGTCGGAGATGGAAACTGCGGCTAACAAAACAGCTACAGATAAGAGCCACGGCAGTCTTCCCACAGTTCAATGCTAACGTCCCAGCGATCTGCGTAATTTCTATTTCGTCTACGGACCTTGGGGCGTTATTCGCGCGGCGTCTTGCACTCGTGCATCTTCCCGTCGCATTTAACATCCTGGCTTGCCATCGAGCCCTGAGATGTAAAGTTCATCGCAAAGAGTCTGGCCGGTCCACATCTGCGCAGGACCCGCCCGTCGATATAGAGCGCCGAGATCAACTGGCGCGTGGCCATACACGAGCGTCTGGCAACGAAGCGCGGCTAGGATTTAGGTTTTGGCACCGCCGGACTCGAGAGCTATCCCGACTAAACCGCTTGAGACCTTGAAATTTCCTCCACCACCTCAGCTGTTTTCTCCGGTTGATTGCTATGGACAGCTACATCGGCCTGCGAGATCATTCCGATCAATTGATGGTCGTCATCGATCACCGGAATGCGTCTCACCTGATGCTTCTTCATCGCATCCAGGGCGGTCTGCAAGTCGTCATCCGCGCGACAAGTCAATGGCCCCTTCGTCATTATGTCCTGCACCTTTGTGCTGCTGGCATCGCGGTTTTCGGCGACGACTTGTAATGCCAAATCTCGGTCTGTCACGATGCCCAAAAGTTGCTTGCCGTGGCGGTCTTCGCAAATGGGCACCGAACCGATATTCTCTGTCTTCATCAATTTGGCCACCCTGGCGACTGTGTCGGTGGGCACGCAACAAACCGGATTTCCAGTCATTACCTCTCTGCATTTCTTCACGCGCTTCTCCTCTCATCGAAAATGTTACTCCCGCGCGCAGGGGAAGAGGAGATCTGCAAACGAACACCGTCCTCGCAATCAATACCCACAAGGTAGGCCAAGATCTGTAAGACCTTCCACTTATAGTTCCACCACACTTGCGAACCGGTGTTCAGGTCTGGGCGGCGGCGGATGGAAGGCACGGAAATGGCTCACTTGCACGGAACCGGGAATCTCGGAAAGTGCGCGCTCAACGATCTCTCTCGATGCGGCGGCATCTCCGAGTGCCCGCAGATTAATCGCCAGTTGGTGTTCCGTCGCAGACTCTGCGATCAAATCACCTTGTGGATCGGGTTGTTCCCCATTCGCGCGAATGCTCACCAGCACGTGTCCATCTCTGGTTTGATCAAAAAGTTTCAAATGAGCGACTTTGATGTTCGCGGCGATGAGAGCTATATTCAATCTGTCCAACAAAGGCCCGGCGAGGCCAGCAGGACTGACGGCTTGCTCCAGACAAATTGTCGCGTGAACATTCAACCAGGCGAGACTCGCCTCTGCGCTCGCATACTGCTCGTAATCGACGTCGAGTAAACGCGCTCCCACGACACGCTTTCCCGCTAAGACATCTTGAAGCCAGCAATCCACACCTATGCCTGAGCGCCCGCTAACGCGAAAGTCCAGAGGGAATGGAAGCTGGGGCGTGAGCGGATAGAGGTCGCCCTTCGTCATGCAGACGATATCGGCCTCGCGAATCTGCTGCTGAAACAAATAAGCAATTTCTGGCTCAACCTCACTGTTCAGAACCTTTTGAGTTAATGCCGGGTCCAGCAATACAGTCAGAGGGGCGGTCGCAAATAGATCACGGTAATACACTTGGAACGGCTGCAGAATTGTTGCCGAAAGATCGATGCAGCTCCCAACAGGTTCGGCAAAGATGATATCCGGGTTGAGCGCAAGAAGTTCATTTACCCGCTCTAGCAGGTCAGAGAATCTGCAGCAAAAACAACCGCCCGCAACCTCCCTCGCCTCGAAGTGCCGGGCCCGAGCATACTTCGTATCCACAAGCTCGCTGTCCTGATCGTTGACGATTAGCGCAACTCGCTGCCCCCGACTTTCCAACTTACGGGCCGCCTCAAGAATAAGCGTGGTCTTTCCCGATCCTAAAAACCCTCCCACGAACACAATCTTCGGAATGCCGATCACACGATCAACTCCTCACCCTGCATCGCAACTCCTCGCCAGACTCGACCACTAGCGTGTTTTCAAAACGAAATTGCACACCGTTTTCGACAGTTGTTAAACGATGCCTGATAGAGCGCGGGCCCATTGACGCAAAGCCCATACCCGCGCCGCTCCTAAAGGTGCAGGTCCGAAGTGGCAGACGCCCCGAATGAACTCTAACAGCTAACTCCGTTTCTTTTGCGCTGTGCGTTTGGTCGAAAATGCCCCAACCGGTTCCGGTCGACCAAATGCATCGAAAGTGCGGTTCGGTAATCTTGGGGAACACTGCGAGCGTCTGGCTACCTGCGTGATATCGAAATCCACTGATTGCGAGAATGCCAGACCACGCCGCCATAGCTCGCGCATAGTGATGGCCGCACTCAGCTTCATCCCAGGGATTCCGCCGTTCTCCGTCGTAACGTCTCCGTATGCTGTCGATACATTCTATGCCCTCGGTTAGCAGGCCCTCAAACAACATGTGGGTTGCGGCTGTGTATTCGAACCCAGTCATGACTTCGGCGAAGTAAGGAAAGGGGATACGAGGTCGAGGGGATACGGCATAATCACAGATCACCAGCGCAGATTCCCCGTTTAAAGCGAAGGTTCGCTCTACGCAGTCATGATGGTAGAGCGTGCGCTTGTAATTGTATTTGTGAATCGAGGCGAGCGTTCTGCGAATATGGGACGGATCCAACAACGGCCCAAGCCCGCAGATCTCAGCCAGGTATTGACCGACAAGCTGATCCACAAGACATCCCTTACCGATCTGAAACTCCGGGTGTTCGGGATCGGCTGCGCCCATGTTGCTGCGCAGAGAAGGCGCGATCTGATCGTTGCGATAGCTTCTCACATCTTGGACATAAAACTCGCCGTTGAACAGATGCGCATCGATCCACTGACTGCCACTCTGAAACAGGCGCCGGCACTCCCTTGCAAACTCCGTCTCGCCCAGGACGGCAGCCATTTCCTCGCATGCTCTTAGCGCCGCCAAATAGTAAATTCCGCACTGCGGGTTCGGCCCGTAAAACTCAACATCATAAGTGTTGTGCTGAACGCCTTCCATTACACCGTCGCGATTCGCGTCCCAACCTCCCGGCACCCAGGCAAATTCAAGAGCTTTCCGGATGCGCGGCCATAAGCTCGCCAACCACTCGCGGTCGCCCGACAATGTCCAGTCCAGATAGGCATGAACGATCTGTCCCATCTGCCCGTCCGCAGCCGCAAACCCACTGCGTTCCTTCCCATCGGGTAACAACTGGCGAAAGTGCATGGCGCCCGCCTCATCCATCGAAAAACCGAACGCCGATCTCCGCAATGAACGTGCAAGGCTCGGGAAGAGATGTGGTGTTGTCGTTTCATAATTCCAAACGTGAGTGCAGTTGCCAAAGCAGCAGCCGAGCTCATCATCCACACCTTCAAAGCCATGAAACTGCCCATCGGCGCTGCGGAAGCAAGTGGTTGTGGCGAGCGTAGATAAGTTCGCCGAGGCAGCCTCGATCGCAGATCCGGGCAAGGTGCTTTCACGCAATGCTGTGAGAAAAAGGCGAGTCCTCCGTTCGAGATCATCCAGATGATCGGAAGCAAATTGAGCCGCTTTCCAGGCATCGGAGAACTGCGTGCAGTACCAGTTGCCGATCACTGTCTCGCCTTCGCCTTTCGGAGCGGTCCATCCACAGCGCGCTGGAGTGCGATTTGGAAAGTGCCAGGTCAGAAGAAATTCAAACACACTGCTCGCACCGGGAGGAATTTCTCTGGAGAGACAAAGCGCGCCCACCGAGCTCGCATTCGGCTCTTCCGGTCCAAGCTGCCCGTCGCTTGAAAAGTCATCCCAGAAAAGCAGCGCCGAATTCCACCACCGGCCGCCCGGCCAACCTCTGAGATGCGTCAGCGCACCTTTACCGGGATTTCGCACCGCCAGCACAAAACTGCCGTGAAGAGGATCCGTTTCGGTTAGTGAAGGATTCGTCATCAAAAGGCCTGACAAAGTCTCGCTCGTTTTCAGCTCGTTCGTAGGATGGTCCTTTCCCGCTGGGAACGCTGGCGATGTGCGCGGCAACCGAAGCGGATTGTCTATAGACCATGCAATCGAGACTTGCGTCCGGCACGCCACGATGCTTCTAACGGTGTAACGCAGCACAGCCACTGGCAGACCCGAAAGATCGGGTTCATGCGGGATAAACGGAGTGAAGGCTTCCAGCGAAACATCTACCGGCAACGAACGATCAATGAAATCGATTCGAGCCAGAGGATATTCACCCGTAAAGCGTGCGCCCTGAAGTCTGGACAGCCCAGGAGCGTTTTGCGACCCGAGACCATCCTGCCCCTCATACGGCGGTTGATATCGCGCTTCCAGAACTCGTGCGACGGGCGGGCCGTCGCCCTCGCGAACCCAAATCGACGGGAACGCGTAATTAGGGCTGTTTCCCTTATCGGGCTTATTGAAAATCTCCCAATCACGAAGGTTTCCCCGTCCGCCGAGACTTATACTTCCTGCGCCAATACCACCCAGTGGGAAAGCGAGCATGGGCAAGTGCTTTCCGGTGAATACTCGCGGATAAGAAACGCTTTCAACGTGAGTGCCCGATTCTACAATGCTGGAGCGGTCGACCGTATCCTCACCCGCAGTCGTTTTGGCGCTGAGCTCCGAAGGGACAGCAGTGATTCCGCCGAGTGTGCCAAGCACCACGTCACCGAGGAAGGTCCGGCGCGAATTCGTTGGATCGTTTGACTTCACTGGCGCACCGCGTGGGCGAAAAGGAATTCTACAGCATGCGATTCCTGTTCTAGTGAGCGCCCGTTATTCGAAAAGCCGGTCTGCTAAGGTTAAAGACTCCCGATAGAGGTACCGCTTTGATCATTTACTTCCTGTGGCCGTTTCGGGGTTCCGTATCGGATGCGGTTTCACTTCGCCATCGGTCATCCCCAGCGCCCACTTAATCGCCTCGAAGTACATCTTCTGGATATCTGGGTTGTCCCAAGTACTAGCATCGTGAGCGAACGATGAATAAAAGACCCGGCCTTTGCCGTACATTTTCGCCCAAGCTAACGGGACGTCACCGTTGGTCTCGCCAAGCACAGGCCGAAGTGTCTGAAGCTTGCTAGTGTCCAATCTGAGAAGCACGTCTATTTTGTCGCGGGAGAAATCTTTCGGCCTGTAGAACTCGTCCTTTATCGTGAATATGGCCGGAAAGTGCTTAGTCGCAGGAAATCTTGGTTCCTCGTTGATCACGGAACCTTGCACGTTTCCCCAGGGGTGGCCATCGAAGCGTCCGCCCAGTAACTCTCCAAACTCTGGCCAGGATTCAAAAGCCGTCAACGCGGTGTGCGCGGCCACAAAGCCTTTTCCCTCGTCATGGACAAACGCCAACAAATCGGATTTTTGATCGGCATCCAGTTCGATCTCGCGATGACCGAGGAAGAAGATCGCATCCACGTTTGCAAGACTGGGGCCCCCGCTTGCCGGTTTGCCATTGGTCATCTTAGGGTGCTTGGAAATAATGTTCGAATCCGTCCGGATGTAAGCGAAGTACGTGCCTGACTCATAACCCAAGCGCTCTATGACGGACATGGCATGCGACACCGAGTCATGCTGAGCCAACCCGTTCCGGGTGTCGGCCCAGATCAAGATGGCCTTCTGACCGTTGTGCCGGGCACTCGGGGGTTGACCTTGCATTCGGCCCTGCGCGGGATTAGCCGGGTTCTGAGCGGTTGCGCCCGACGCGATTGCGAGCAAGACAGAAATAATTCCCGCAGAAGCTGCCAGGGCGAAAACGCGACGAGAGTTCAGCCGACGGGTGCGAATGCACATCTCTCCGACCGTAACACCGAAACGCCCTTGAGAAAACCCATTAACGGTGACCTTACCGTTACACCTTCGGAATTGGGGGGTTGTCAACCCCAGCCCAGTTGATTGGACATGATTTCTGCAGGTGTAGCGGCCCTTTCTCCAAGCTCCTCAACAATAAGGACGGCAGCAGATTCTTGTCCAGCCCTTCCACTGCGACCCGAACCGAGGCGATCGCGCTTTGCGCGTCTCCTTGAGTGCGCAACAGTATGCCGTAAAACTCCTGGGTTCCGGTTGGTACATAAACGTGCGCCGGATCGATCCGAGTGAGGTTGGCAAACCGGACATCCTTGGCGATCCCAACCACTTCGAATTCAGCAAACTTCGGCAGGTTCTACTTATCTGTCAAGTGGAAATGTGGTTTGGGTTCGATTTTGGTTAGGGCATCCTGAGATAGATGCCTCAATGCGAGCCTTTCCGGTTTCAGACCCGGATTCGATATATCGACACCGACGCGAGCGGGCGCATTCACTACACAGCGATGTTCCGGTATTTCGAGTCGGCGGAGATCGAGTTCTTGCGTTCGCTTGGCCTCATGTACGGGCCGAGCGGCTATGCGTTTCCTCGCGTGCATGTGGAATGCGATTTCATGCTGGCGATGGTACACGACGATCTCATCGATATTGAAGTATGCTTAGCCAGGATTGGGCGATCTTCGGTGAGGTTTGACTTTCGAACTTTGAAGTCGGGCGAATTAGCTGCCTTGGGCGCGGTGGTGATCGCTTGCATGGATCGGAACACGCAGCGTGCCATGCCGCTTCCGCAGGAGCTTCGTGAGAAATTGAACGCTGGGCTTAACGCGCCCGCTGAACCCGCTGGGATGGGAGAGTAAGTCATGTCTACTCTGGGAGCAGTGCTCCCAAAAACAAAGGGCGGCGCGTTCCTTATTGAGAACAGCGCACCGGAAGATATCTTCACGTTCGAGGATCTGAGTGACGAGCACCTCGCAATCGCCCGAACGGCAGACGAGTTCTGGGCGCAGGAAATTGAACCCAATATCGAAGCGATCCGGCATCAAGAGCCGGGAGCGGCTGTAAAGGTGCTGCGAAAATCCGCGGAACTGGGGTTGACTGCGATATCGATTCCAGAAAAATTTGGCGGAATGGAACTGGATCTTGCATCGACCCTCATCGCCGAGGAACATCTTGCGCGGGACGCTTCGTACGCAGGATGGCATGGCGCGCACACGGGAATTGGGACGTTGCCGTTGCTTTATTTCGGGACACCGGAGCAGAAGCAGAAATATCTGCCGAAACTTGCGTCCGTGGAGATGGTGGCCGCGTATGCATTGACTGAGCCGCACGCCGGCTCCGATGCGTTAGCGGCTCGTACGCGCGCGGACCTGAGCCCGGACGGCAAACAATACATCCTTAACGGCCAGAAGATGTGGATTACTAACGGAGGAGCGGCGGACCTGTTTACGGTATTCGCAAAAGTGGGCGGCGAGAAATTCACCGCCTTTCTGGTGGAGCGCAGTTTCGGTGGAGTTACGAGCGGCGCGGAAGAGAAAAAGATGGGCATTAAAGGGAGCTCCACGACCGCGATCTATTTCGAGAACGTTCCGGTGCCGGTCGAAAACGTGCTCGGCGAGATCGGGCGCGGACACGTGATCGCGTTCAACATTCTGAACATGGGTCGTCTGAAGCTCGGGGCGATCGCAGTGGGGGGAGCAAAAGACGTGCTTGCGATTTCTCTGAAGTATGCGAAGGAACGGAAGGCGTTTGGCTCAGCAATCGGGGATTTCGGCGCAATTCAGCACAAATTGGCGGAGATGGCGGTTCGCATCTATGCGGCGGAATCGATTGCCTGGCGAATAGTGGGACTGATTCAAGGACAGCTTAACGGCTTTTCTTGGGAGCATCCCGATGCCTCGCAAGCCATGCTGAAAGCCGTGGAGGAATACGCGGTTGAATGCTCGATCATCAAAGTCTACGGATCGGAAGTGCTCGATTATGTCGTGGACGAAGGAGTACAAATTCACGGCGGATATGGTTTCCATCAGGATTACGCGGTGGAGCGGGCTTACCGCGACTCGCGCATCAATCGTATCTTCGAGGGCACGAACGAGATCAACCGGCTACTGATTACTGGAATGTTGCTCAAACGGGCTTCGCGCGGGCAATTGGGACTTGTGCCGGCCGCCCAATCCTTGTTGGCGGAGATTCAAACCGGCAACATCGGTTCCAGCGAAGCGGACGAGGAGTTGCGACTCGTTCGCAACGCGAAGAGAATCGCACTATTGACAATTGCGCTCGCTTATCAGAGATTTCAGGCGGAGCTCGAGAAGCAACAAGAGATCTCAATGAATCTTGCCGATATCGTTATGGAAGTCTTCGCGATGGAATCGAGCCTTCTGCGCACGCGGAAAATAGCAGCAGGCAAGGCGGTGATCGCCCCCGAAATATGCGCGGTATTCCTGTGCGATGCCATGGCGCGGGTGGAGCTGTCGGCGCGGAACGTTTTGGGCGCTTGTTCGCGGCCGGATGGATTGCGGGCGAATATGCAGGTTCTCCGGCGGCTGGCGAATTACGATCCCGTAAATGCCATCGAATTACGGCGCAAGATCGCCAGCCGGCTCCTCGCGAAGGAGCGCTACGTTTTGTAAAGCAGCTCAGCAATGAACATCCCTTTGACGCCGATCCGCTGTCTCTATCGGGGCGTGGATCTCTATGGCAAGAAAACCGGCGTGGTCTGCGGGACATTCCGATTTACGTACTCGCAGTTTGGCGAGCGATGTGAGCGGCTGGCGGCAGGCCTGCTCTCAGAAGGCATTCGGCCCGGCGATCGCGTGGCGTACCTCAGTTTCAACAACCACCAGCTTCTGGAGGGTTATTACGCCGCGCCGCTGATTCACGCTATTGTCATGCCGCTGAACGTGCGCTTGACGCCGCCCGAGCTGATTGAGATTCTCAATCACTCCGGCGCGCGCATGCTGATCTTCGAGAACGATTTCGCGCCACTTATCGAGGCGCTTCGAAAGGCCTGCCCCAGCCTCGAGCACTATGTCGCGATAGACAACGCCATTCCACAGTCCGATTTCCCTTTTGAAGAACTGCTCGCGCGTGGACGGATCGCAAGACCCGATCTGCTTTCGTTTGATGAAAACGAAATCGCGGAGATTTTTTATACCAGCGGCAGCACGGGAACTCCCAAAGGAGTGATGCTCTCGCACCGGACCCTTTATTTGCACGCGCTGGGTGTCACTTGCAGCATCACGCAGGATGACACTTTTGTGGAACTGCACACGATTCCTCTTTTTCACGCGAACGGATGGGGCCGTCCGCAAACCGCGACAATGAATGGGATCAAGCAGGTGATGGTTCGCCGGTTCGATCCGGCACATGTGCTGCAACTGATTCAGGATGAGCGTGCGACGGGCATGTCGCTCGTGCCAGTAATGGCGAATGCGCTGCTGAACTGCCCTGAACTGGGACGATTCGACACTTCGAGCATGAGAGAGATCCACCTCGGCGGCGCGGCTGCCTCCATGGAATTAGTGGCGCGCATGGAGCAGGCATTCCGTTGCCAGGTCATGTCGGGCTATGGACTGACCGAGACCTGTCCTGTTGCCACTTCGGCGTGCGATAAAGATACGGTCAAATACACGAGCGAAGAAGATCGGTTCCGTCACAAAGCCATGGCAGGCTGGCCTATCGTCGGAAACGAGATTCATGTTGTCGATGCCCAGATGCGGAATGTGCCGCAAGATATGGAAACCATCGGCGAAGTCGTGATTCGCGGCGATAACGTCATGGACGGCTACTACAAGGAACCCGAGGCCACAAAGATGGCGATCACTAATGGTTGGCTGCATACCGGCGATATGGCGACGTGGGACGAGGAAAATTACATCCACATCGTCGATCGCAAAAAGGACATCATCATCAGCGGCGGAGAGAATATCTCGTCCATCGAGTTGGAAAAGGCCATTTTCGCCCATCCCGCCGTGCTGGAGTGCGCGGTTGTTTCGGCGCCCGATGATAAATGGGGCGAAGTGCCGGCGGCGATTATTGTTCTGAAACCGGGACAGCAATTAACAAGCGACGAACTGCTTGCATTTCTGCAAACGCGGCTGGCGAAATTCAAATTGCCGCGGATTGTCCGGTTTGTTGCAAATCCTCTGCCGAAGACCGGCACCGGAAAAATTCTGAAGCGCGAGCTGCGCGAACCTTTCTGGGCCGGCAAGGAACGGCGCGTGCAGGGTATCTAGGCGCGCGCCGCGGTCTCCTTTTTGGCATCGAAGCGACCAAACGTCTCGCCGGATTCCGCCAAGCGCCGCAGTAACGGCGCTGGAGACCAGAGATCCGAACCGTGCTCTTTCTGAAACTGTTCCACGCGATCGAGCACGCTTTTCAGGCCCACCGTATCGGCGTAAAACATCGGGCCGCCGCGCCAAGCTGGAAACCCATAACCGTAGATGTACGTGATATCGATATCGACCGCGCGCAAAGCTATTCCTTCATCGAGCAGTTGCGCACCCTCGTTCACCAAAGCATAGATGCAGCGATCTACGATTTCCTGCTGTTCGATTTTTCGCCGCCTGATCCCAGCTTTTTGGGCGGTCTTCTCAATCAAGGCGGCGGTTTCAGGGTCCGGCGAGGGCTTGCGGTTCTGATCGTACATCGACCATCCGCGACCGGTCTTCTGTCCCAACCGTCCGAGCTCGTAAAGCATGTCGGGCACCAACGGTTTGCGAACTCCCGGCTTATGCAGATGCGCGGCTTCCCGCCTGATGTTCCAGCCAATGTCGAGGCCCGCGAGATCATCCATAGCGAGCGGCCCCATCGGCATCCCGAAGTCGTAGAGTGCCTGGTTCACTTCTTCGACTGAAGCGCCCTCTTCTACAAGGAAGTGCGCCTCACGTAAATACGGCCCCACCATTCGGTTGCCGATGAACCCGTGGGCGTTGCGTGCCAGAACGGCTACTTTGCCCAGCTTCTTCCCCAGCGCCATAGCCGTCGCGATTGCGCTACTGCCGGTTGCCTTGCCGCGAACAACTTCAAGCAGCCGCATGACATTCGCCGGGCTGAAAAAGTGAGTGCCGATAACCATTTCAGGGCGACTTGTGGCGGAAGCGATTTCGTCGATGTCCAGGCTGGATGTATTTGTGGCTAGGATGCAATCCGGCTTCGCGAGCCGATCGAGCTCCGCGAAGACTTGCTTCTTCACATCCATTTTTTCGAACACGGCTTCGATGATGATGTCGGCTTGCTCGAAACCGTCGTAGCTCAATTGAGGTGTGATGAGTGCGGCTCGCTGTTCCGCCGCGGATTGAGAAAGGCGGCCTTTCGACACACTGTTGGAGTAGTTCTTTCGAATTGTCGAAATGCCACGATCCAGCGCCTCTTGCGCCGTTTCCTTGACGATCACCGGAATACCCGCATTGGCGAATGTCATCGCGATCCCGCCGCCCATTGTTCCCGCCCCAATGACGGCGGCGCGGCGAATCTCATAAATTTTGGTATTTTTCGGAATATCTGGAATCTTGGCGACTGTGCGCTCGCCAAAAAAGGCATGGATGAAAGCTTTCGACTGGGGCGAGAAGAGGCACTCATTGAAAAGTTCGGCCTCCCGGCGGCAGCCCTCTTCAAACGGCAGCTTCGTGGCGGCTTCGACCGCATCGATAGCCGCAAGGGGCGCGATCATCCCTCGTGCTCGTTTGCGCGCCTGCTCACGGGCGAAGCTGAAAATCATCGAATTTGCGTCCTGCAGCTTTGCATTGCGATCGCGCGTTCTCGGCACGGGCTTGTCGGCAACCTCATGCGCAAATGCGATTGCACCCTCGAGAAGATCGCCCTCAATAATTCGATCTACTATACCGAGCGATAATGCTTCGTGAGCTTTGACCGGCTCGCCGGTGGCGCACATCTCAATCGCTTTCGCTACGCCCGCCAGGCGTGGAAGCCGTTGTGTGCCGCCCGCGCCGGGGATCAGGCCCAGCTTCACTTCCGGCTGGCCCACCTGCGCTCCGGGAGCGATGACCCGATAATGTCCGGACATCGCGGTTTCCAAACCGCCGCCGAAGGCTGTTCCGTGTATAGCTACAATCACGGGTTTCGCCGAGTCCTCAATCGTTTGCAAAAACGGCAGAAGGGCGATGCGAGGCTTCTCTCCGGATACAATTTTTCCGAACTCGCGAATGTCGGCCCCGGCAACGAACGTCTGGCCGGCGCCAATCAAGACGACGGCGCGAATTTGCGAATCTTCGGCGGTCCGTCGAATGGCCGCCTGAATGCCTTCCGGAACGCCTGGGCTAAGCGCGTTGACGGGCGGATTGTCGATGGTGATAATGGCTACGTCGTCGTGGCGGGTAAGCTTCACAAGTTCGCTCATGAGATCCTCTCTCGTAGATATACACTTTTGCTGCTTGCCGATCGGATGAATCATTTCCAATGAGAGAAGCAGTCGTTGTTGCCAGCTCGCGGACCGGACTCGCGAAATCATTTCGCGGCTCATTCAATATGACACGGCCGGAAGATCTCGCCGCACATTGTATTCGGGATGTGCTGCGGAAAGTGCCGCAGCTCGATCCAGGTCAAATTGAGGACGTGATTTTGGGGTGCGCCCAACCGCACGGAATGCAAGGGATGAACGTGGGGCGGCGCTCGGCGGTGCTGGCAGGATTGCCGGTATCCGTTCCCGGCACTACCGTCAACAGGTTCTGCTCTTCGGGGCTGCAGGCGATCGCGATGGCGGCTCATGAAATCATGCACGAAGGCGCGGATGCCGCAATCGGAGGCGGCGTCGAAAGCATCAGCCTGGTTCAAAGAAGCGTTGATCCGCATCCGGAGTTGGTGAAGAAAGCGCCTGGTCTGTATATGGAAATGGGCGCAACGGCGGAAGTGGTGGCCAAGCGATACAAGATCGGCAGAGAAGCGCAGGACGAGTACGCGCTGGCGAGCCAGCAACGGACAGCGCGGGCGCAGCAGGAAGGATTTTTTTCCGCGGAAATCGCGCCGCTGAGCACCACGATGGCGATTCTGGACAAGAAGACGGGCGAGAAGACGGGAACGCAAGAAGTCTGTTGCGATCGGGACGAATGCAACCGGCCTGATACAAGCTTAGAGGGACTGCTGGCGCTGAAGCCGCACTTCGACCCAACCAGCGGACAGGGAACGGTAACCGCCGGCAATTCATCGCAGCTCTCAGACGGCGCCTCGGCAACGCTTGTCATGTCACGCGCGCGAGCCGATCAACTCGGCGTTCCGTACAAGTTGATTTTTCGCGGCTTCGCCATAGCAGGTTGTCCACCCGAGGAGATGGGGATCGGCCCGATTTTTGCCGTTCCGAAACTGCTAAACCGGCACGGGCTGGCCGTTCACGATATCGACCTCTGGGAATTGAATGAAGCCTTCGCAGTCCAAGTAATCTACTGCCGCGATCAGTTGGGTATTCCGATGGAAAAACTGAATGTGAACGGTGGGTCGATCTCGATCGGACATCCGTTCGGCATGACGGGCTCACGGATGACGGGCACGCTGGCGAACGAAATGGTTCGCCGCCCGGGTTCACGTTACGGAGTTGTCACCATGTGCGTGGGTGGCGGGCAGGGCGCGGCAGGATTGTTCGAAGCGGTGCATTAGTGCGTCGCCCTCGTCCGACAGATGATCTACGCGAGGTGAGTTGCTACTTCTCACCTGGTAATCCTTCGATGGACTCGAACGTGATCAGGTCTTTTGGCCCCAGAAGGCCTCCGAGGTTATCCGGTTTGATGGGCTCTGGCACGATGCCTCGAAAGTCCAGATGGTAACCGCCTTGGCGGTCCCGCCGGATGCGGACTAACTTGTCCCGAGAATTCGGAGGCTCGACTGTCGCGGCGCGCAGCACGAACACCGTCCCATCCGGATGGACTCGCAGCTGGTGCACGGAGACAAAGGTCTCCGCGTTGGGCGCGAGGTCGCCAACTTTAGGGTCCGGTTGCCGAATGAAACTGGCGGGCAATTTAGCGGGCATGGGTTAGTCGTGGTAGATCACCCCGGCGCGCGTTTCGATGCGACCGATTCGTGTGACGGAACCCATAATCTTGCCGCTTTGAACCCATATCATCGCCGTTCGAATCGTCGCAATCCGCTGATTTACCGTTCTCGACTGCCGGCCTCGTCTTCGAGATTGAACCCATAATATTGCCGAGCGTGCGATACGGCCCCATAAAGGTGCCGTGAATTCGTCAAAGTCCTGATCCAGTGAGCACCTGAAACTGACTTAGGCGAAAAATGCCCAAAGTCCGCGAATGGCTCCTCAAACAAAACGCTTGCGAAATGATTTGTATATATGTAATATCACACATATACAACTGTGCAGAAGAAGGAAACTCCAGCCGCCGTTCGGCAGTGGTTTCGACGGGTGGCCGAGGCCGAACAACTGTGGCCTATTGCAACCGGTTCACTGTCTCTTCGGAAGGGGCCTTGTATTCGCAAACACTGTGCCGCGTGCACCTCTGGCGAGGGCCATAGCAGCTATGCACTTTACGGACGAAGCGGTAAGAAGCGGTTTTCCATTTACGTGCCGGAACGGTTGGTCCCCGAGGTCCGCGCGGCAATCAGGAACGGGCGCCGACTTCAGGCGCTGATCAACGAGGCTGGCGTGCGGTATGTGAGAGCACTCAAAAGCGAAGACCGCCCAGGCAAGTAAGGAGCGGCCAGGCGGTTAGTTTATGCGACCGGCAGCCCGGAAACTTCTACTCGGCCCATGCGGGCTGGGAGGTAACATCGCGTGTTCGACGAAGCTGATCTTTCCCTCTGGTATCAGCACCTGGGTTTATCCGAAGGCGCTCGTGCAATCATCGATGGCATTCGCCGCTCGGAACCTGCACGCCGTGTTGGCGGGGGAACATCGAACGTTTCCTGCCGGTATCCCAGCAGGAAGATGGGGAAGACGATCCAGTTCGAAAGCCATCGCGTGGAATTCGCGATCGCCCTCGAAATGGAGCAGGATACAACAGTCCTGGAATATTATGATCAGCCCTGCCAGCTCCCGTTGAAGTATTGCGATGCTGCGGCGCGCAGGATCTCCGCCATGCACACGCCCGATTTTTTTGTGCTCAGGTCCGACTCTGCGGGATGGGAGGAGTGCAAAACGGACAAGGATCTTGTGAAACTGGCGCAGAAGAGTCCTCACCGCTATCAGCAGATGCAAGACGGAACATGGCACTGTCCACCGGCTGAAGAGTATGCGTCGGCATTCGGCCTCTATTACAAGATCTATCCGTCGAGCCGGATCGACTGGGTTCTGGTGCGGAACATCTGTTATCTCGACGATTATTTGCGCGATGAACGCGTGCAGTCCGATGGCAACGATCGCCAGCTGGCCATCGCTTGCGTGTCGGCGTGTCCCGGAGTTTCGCTTGACGAACTGATACGCAGGATGACGACCCCGGCGGCGATCGACTGTGTACATTCGATGATTGCGCACCGGGATCTCTATGTGGACCTCAGGGCCGCATCGCTCACAGATCCGAGCCGCGTGCGCGTGTTTCGTGATAAGGAATCGGCCACATGCCGCGCTTCTGTTTTTCGGCCCGCACGGATAATCAACATCGGTATTGGCAGCATGATTCAGTGGGATGGCAGCACATGGCGAGTGGCCAATGTCGGCGCATCGATGATCAGCTTGGTCGCGAAAGAGGGGAGTTTCACCGAGCTGCCCGTCAGCGCTGTGGACCGTTTGGTGGCAGAAAGTCGGATCCTGCTCGCACCGGATAGTGATTGGGGCGCCAGTGACATCCACGCCCGCTTTGCGGCGGCCAGGGAACGCGATCTGAAAATCGCTAACCAGCGTTTCAGCGCTTTACAGGCCCAAAAATCCGGTGAGCGAGAATCAGACACACCAGAGCGAACTCTGCGTTCCTGGGCGGCACGTTACCGCGAGGCGGTGGAGGCATTCGGCGATGGGTACATTGGCCTGCTTCCGGAAACACAAAAGCGCGGAAATCGGCGGGATCGCCTTCCAGAGAAAACGCGGGCGCTGATGGCGCAATCCATCGAGAACGGCTTCGAGACCTTGAAGCAGAAATCGAGGTACGCGTGCTGGCTTGTCTTGAAGCATACCTGCGAGCAGCAGGGAGTCACGGTTCCCAGCTATCGAGCGTTCCGCCGTGCCCTTGGGAAGCGCTCGCAGTTCGAACAGACACTGAAGCGAAAGGGACGCCGCGCAGCGTATAAGTTCGAGCCGTGCTACTGGAATCTCGACATGACAACGCCACGGCATGGGGACAGGCCTTTCGAAATCGGCCACATTGACCACACGGAACTGGACGTTGAACTATGCTGTGCAACAACGAGTCAGGTTCTGGCCCGGCCGTGGCTCACGCTTCTGGTTGATGCGTTCTCGCGGAGAATCCTCGCGATGTACGTGACGTTTGATCCTCCGAGCTATCGTTCCTGCATGATGGTCCTGCGGGATTGCGTCCGGCGCCATGCGCGGCTCCCGCAATTTGTCATCGTGGACGGCGGCCGCGAGTTCGAAAGCACCTACTTTGAAACGCTGCTGGCGCGATACGAGTGCACGAAAAAGATGAGGCCGCCGGCCAAAGCGAGGTTTGGATCCGTTCTTGAGCGGCTCTTCGGGACTTGTAATACGCAGTTCATCCACAATCTTCGCGGCAATACACAGATCACGCGGAACGTCCGTCAAGTCACGAAATCCGTCGATCCAAAAAGATTGGCTACGTGGACGCTGGCTGAACTGAACGAACGGCTGAACGAGTATCTCTTCGACGTATACGACCGAACGGAACATCCCGCTCTTGGGCAGAGCCCGCGACAGGCATTCGCAAAGGGCTTCGAGGTGAGCGGCCGGCGGCTGCAGAGGCTCATTCCCTATGATCAAAACTTCATCCTCTCGACCCTGCCCAGCACGGCGAAAGGTACAGCGACGCTCTGCGCGGGCCGAGGTGTCAAGATCAACCACGTCTACTATTGGTCCGACGTTTTTCGCGATCCGGAACTCGAGCGCCAGAGGCTGCCGGTCCGATACGATCCGTTCGACGCTGGCACCGCCTACACCTTCTGCCGAAACCAGTGGGTTGAATGCCATTCCGAGTACTATACGGTTCTGCGCGGGCGGTCTGAGCGGGAGATCACGTTAGCGACAACGGAGATTCACAAGCGGCACCGGCTGCACTCGGCACGACGGTTGAACTTAAACGCGAAAATGCTCGCGCTATTTCTCGAATCGGTGGAGGCTCAGGAAGCGCTGCTGGTGCAACGCGCTTTTGACCGGGAGAGCGCGGCACTTAGATCCGGCACAATGCTCAGCGAAAGGCCGCAGGACGCGCCAGAGGACCAAGCCACTGGCTTGGAAAACCCCAGTCCCGTGGCCGATGTCATCGAGATATATGGAGAGTTCTGATGATTGCCGCCATCGGAGCTGACCGCAGACCTTTGAACGGATACCGGAGGCCAAACTACAGCAATTTCGCGCAGTGACCATCGCTCATCCACATCTCATGGCCGCCAGAGAACGGCTGATGACGGCTCTTTCCGATTCACCTCGGAACTCTGTCGTTTTCGTCCTCGGACCAACCGGGGTTGGGAAGACGACGCTTCGTGCAAAGGTCGAGAGCGAACTTACGGCGGCAATAGCTCCACAACTGAAGCAGGACATGGGACGAAGCCCAGTGGTCAGCGTAGAAGCGGTCGCCCCGGATACCGGCAACTTCAGCTGGCGAGATCATTTCAAGAGGGTGCTCGACGCCATGCGCGAGCCTCTGATCGATTACAAGCTCGACAGGAAAGCGAAACTGCGGGGAGTTGGCAAATCGTTTTTTCCCTTCGACGGCGGCCCAAGATCATCTGGAGCTGAATACCAGTATGCCGTCGAACAGGCGCTACGTTATCGGAGACCCACAGCCGTTCTGATCGACGAGGCCCAGCATCTGGCAAAGATGAGTTCCGGTCGTCGACTCCTGGACCAGTTGGATGTGATTAAATCCATTGCCAATCGCGCCGGAACACCGCACGTCCTGGTAGGCACATACGACCTGCTGGCCTTTCGCAACTTGAGTGGACAACTGAGCCGCAGAAGTATTGACGTACATTTCTGCCGCTACCGGGCTGACCGGCCTGGCGAAACGGCAATCTTCATGAACGTTTTGCATTCGTTTGCTAGACAACTGCCTCTTGCGGAACCTCCAGATTTGGTAAGGCACTGGGAGTTTCTCTACGAGCGCAGTATCGGTTGCGTGGGCATCCTGAAAGAATGGCTGGTCATGGCATTGTCATCGATATTGCGACGTGGAGGGATCGGCTGGAGCGACGGGATCTCGATGCTTGCGCGCTGTCTGCCAATCAATGCGATAAGCTCCTCTCGGAGTGCATCGAAGGAGAAACGCGCCTGCAGGAGAGCGATGAGGGTTGCCTTCGTTTGCGATTGCGACTTGGCCTGAATGGCGGCGGAACGGCGCCCGCTGCTCATCATGGATCTCGCACGCCCGAGACGAGGGTCGATTCTCCTCGTAAGGGGATGCCGCGACCGGGACAGCGGCGGCAAACGTGATCCGATCGGAAGAGCTACGGCCACCCATGCATCCTGAAGCCGCATATGGCGTTTGGGAAGCGCAAGTCTGCGAAATTCCGGAGCGGAGCCGGCTCTATTGTCTGGCACCTGTTGGCGTTGGCACTTGCCAGGTGGAGAGCCTGAGCGGCTACATTGCCCGCTTAGCCGAGGCCCACGCACTCCCGTCGGAGATATGCTGGGCCGAGGACTCATGAGCCCTGCGAGCACGCGACCTCGCAGCCGACGAAACTTCGCCGAAGAAGACCGACAAACCGGACATGTCTTTCACGCGACGGCATACGCGATTAACGGAGTGTCGGGATGGGCGCAGAAATGGGTGGAAAGTTTAGAAGGGCTGACGTGCTGCCATCATCTGGATGCGCTCACGCTGCTGCCGTTGCGTAACACCCTATCAGATATGTTGTTGTTCAAGCGCAGGGCAGCTTGGTGTCCGCAGTGCTATGAAGAGGATCTGAAACTTGGTACCGTCTACGAGCGATTGCTATGGGCTCTGCGTGGCGTAACTGTCTGCCCGCTGCACGCGAAGCGTCTGGAGGAGAAGTGCCCATCTTGCCATAAAGCGCTACCGCCTCTTGCGGTTCATTCACGGCCAGGGCGCTGCTCTTCCTGCGGCCGCTGGCTGGGAGTAAAAAGCGGACCTCCGCGCCTCGGCGGTAACACACCAAGGAGCGATTACGAATCGTATGTAGCCGCCGCAACTGGAGACCTGCTTGCCCGCTGTAGTGCCGCTGGCACACTCTCGAGGGCAATATTCAGCGGCAATCTTCGGATTTGCATTGATCAGCTAGCCTCGGGGAACGGAACAGCTTTCGCAGATTTCACGCACACGAGCAGGAGCGCTATCCGGGCCTGGGTTGCTGGTACGATGCGCATCCGGCTCGACGCATTGATTCGGGTTTCCTTTCACGTTGGCATTTCCGCGGGCACTCTTCCGACAAGCCGGTGCCTGGCTGACATGGACTGGGCTGCAGCAAAAGCGCATTTCCAAAGCCATGATCGAGGCGTAAAGGTCACGCGCAGCTTAGAAGATGTCAAGAGGCTGCTGAACGCTGCGCTCCGCGACCGTGATTCTCCGAGCCTCAGCGAGCTGTCGGAGCGTCTGGGTTACAAGCGGCATACGCGTCTCTATCAAGTTGACCGATCCCTTTGTCGTCGGATAACTGCTAAACACCGCGCTTGCAAACGCACTCATTGGTGGAGGAAGCCTGGCGCGAAAAGGATCTGCGAGATCGATGCCATTCGGTCAGCGCTCGAACAATCCCTGGCACAAGATCCACCAGTGCCAACCCGACGTATCGCGAGCACGGCTTGGATACGCGAATGGAGGTTTTATACATGGGAAGTTTCCTGATCTTTGTCGCGCGATTGCGGAAAAGCTGGAGAACTGCAAAAGACGCCGATTGGATGAATTGCGGAAAGCTGTCAATGCGGCCAGATTGGAAGATCCGCCCCCGACACTCCATGACCTGAGCCGGCGCCTAGGCTTTCAGAACTCATCGACATTGCGCTCGTGGCTTCCTGAGGAACTCGACACGCTCATCGAGGCGCGAACAGTTCACGCGCAAAAGCGAACGGAAAAGATTCGAGTGGCGCTGCTCGCCATACTGGGCGGAGATTCAGCTCCGCCATTGAGCAGGGTTGCCCGTCAGCTCGGCGTATCGGTTTCGCATCTGGCAGAGAAGTCTCCGGGTCTCTGCCGTGAAATAAGGATGCGCCACCTGCAACGCAGAAAGAAAATTCGCGCCAACGATTGGAATTGTTGAACGAGGAAGTCCACCGAATTGCAAGGGATCTTCACGCGAAAGGACAAAACCCAACACAGGCCCGTATTATGCGGCTGCTCAGTGCGGCCGCGCTCAAGAGATGGGCGCGATTCAGGAAGCTGTCAAGGGCCCGACTTCTTCTTGGATTGTATTGAGGCTCACAGCAATATTTAGTGATTCTTGTCCGGGGAGTCCACGATTTCGCCCGGACGGAAAGCATTACGGTTCTGTAAATCGAAAGCGCAAGGATCAAGTGGTTCCCACCGTTACCAGATTCTCGGCGGCGAGCTCGGCGTAATCATTGGCCGCATTGTTCGGGATTAGAACGCTGTTCCGGCCACTTTCCGGGTTGCCAGCGATTCTGGAGGTAATGCGGAAACAATCTGCGCGAGCGCTGTAGATGGGCCCCTTGTCCGTCACGCGAATGGGGGTGTATCGAAACCTTAGGCGATCCTGGTGGTTGCAGTCGGCACGTGC
>CAVZTP010000008.1:0-862947 GCA_963778345.1 uncultured Acidobacteriaceae bacterium | reverse complement strand
ATTACAACCATCTGAAGCGGCATTTACCGTGCCGTTGAGGGCGCTGACGGCGATACTCATCGCTGCTTCGATGTCTCTATCACATACTTGGTTGACTAAAGCGGCATAGTCTCCGTTAAAACCTGGGAACGCCGGAAACAGGGGAGAGTTGATCACAGGATGCGAGATGGCCATCCGCGCCTCAATCGGGGCAACGCGTTTGCGCCTGGTCCGGCAATTGCTCACAGAGAGCGTCACGCTGGCGCTCAGCGGCGGAGTTCTCGGGATTCTGCTTGGATACGGGGGAATCAAAGCGGTGATTGCGCTGATGCCCGAATACTCCATCCCACATGAGGCCGTCATTGCGCTGAACTGGCCCGTACTGTGGTTTGCGCTCGGTGTTTCCGTGCTGACCGGAATCATTTTCGGAATGGCACCCGCGCTTCAGATATCCGGCGAGACGCAAGCCGAGACGTTGCGGGGAGCGGGAAAAGGATCGGGCATTGGCCTGCGGCGCCGCCGGCTGCACGATTCATTGATGATTGCCGAAGTCGTTCTCTCGTTGGTGCTGTTGACTGGCGCGGGACTCGCTGTGGGCGGATTGATGAAATTGCTGCGGCAGAACCTTGGCTACGATCCGAGTCACGTTTTAACCTTCCGGATCCCCTTGGCCCAGGGCAGGTATGCGGATTGGTCGAGCAGACGAACGTTTTATCGAAATGTATTGGCGCGGGTACGGCGATTGCCCGATGCAGAAGCCGCCGCTATCAGCATGCTGGGCACGCCGCCTTACAACGGAGGCGGTTCGAAGCTCCTGGTTGACGGCTGGCCGCTGGAGCAGGGCGCGCGAGTTCGCTGGAACCTGGTGAGCGACGGTTATTTTCGTTCCGTTCGCACCCCGCTGCTGCGGGGCCGTGAACTGAATGATTCCGACGTTTCGAGAACGAGCCCCGTAGCGGTGGTAACGGAAGACTTAGTGAAGCGTTACTTTCGCGGAAACGAGAATCCGATCGGGCGGCACATTGTTATTGACATTTTGAACCAGCCACTGCCTCCGCAGATTCTGAAAGCGCCGCAGTTCAAGAATTCATTCGAAATTGTCGGCGTTGTGGGTACGGCACGCAATAACGGCCTCAGCGATCCCCCGGAGCCGGCGGTGTTCATACCTTATACCACTTTGTTCTTGCCGAATTCGTTTGTGTTCGTTCGCACTAAGTCGGAACCGATTGCGTTCCTCGGTCAGGCGCGAGAGGCGGTTCGGTCGGTAGATGCGCAACAGCCGATTACGCTGGCGCGAACGCTCGAGGATTGGCTGAATACCGCCAGCGCGTATCCCCGGTTTGCGACGTTCCTGTTTGGAGTTTTTGGGGCCGTGGGACTATTTCTCGCCGCTGCGGGAGTATTCAGCGTTGTTTCCTACGCCGTGGCCCATCGAACGCGCGAATTTGGGATTCGGATGGCGCTCGGGGCGAGGCCAAGCGATGTTCTTCGACTTGTGGTCCTAACTACCGGTCGCGTGCTGGCTATCGGCGTGGTTGCCGGTCTCGCTCTCAGCATCCTGGCTACGCGTCTGCTGGCGGGACGGATGGAAGGAATGGGAACGGCCGATCCGTATCTGTTTGTTTCCGTGCCGCTGGTTCTGACAGTCGCGACGCTGCTCGCGTGTTTCTTGCCGGCGCAAACGGCTACGCAAATTCAGCCCATGGAAGCGCTACGGCACGAATGAATCCTTCCAGGCGTTTGGGTTCGTTTCGCAAAATGCTAATTCGCCCCGTTCGCGGCAGCCCGAAATCGTCAAAACTTCTGCTGGGGAGGCCGGGTAACGCTGTCGCCGGACAGTCCGTCATTGGGTCAGGGTGCGCTCGGCGGTGGCGTGCTATTCTGACGCCAGCCAGTCCCGAAGACTAAACCGCGCATATGCGCAACCCGCCTGTGCGCTAAAGAGAATTATGTGTTTGCGCGGCATGCTTTTCGCGACCTCTTGCAAGCCTGGTGCTACTGACCGCGCTTTATGCCTCGGGTCCGATCCCGGATCCTCGAATTTTTCCCAATGATGCCAGCGGAGTCGGCAAACGCACCACTCGCAAAGAGCAGCAGCCGGGCCATTTCCGTGAATATCCAGCCTGGGAATACAACAATTTTCCGATTCCTCCCGACTTCAACGTTCCGGGAGAGTGGGTTTTCGCGCGCTTCATGTATCGGGCCGTGCCCACCTGGCGCGGTTTTCCTCTGAATAATTGGACAATCGATTATCCGCGCTCCGATCGCCATTTATCGGCCGCTGTGCGCCGTCTTACCCGCATCCAAGTTCGTTCGGTAGAGGAGCCAGTCGCCGCCGAAGATGGCGACGACATCTATAACTGGCCCTGGCTCTATGCGGTCGAGGTGGGGCATTGGGATCTGACCGATTTACAAGCAGCGAAGCTGCGAGATTTTCTGGACCGCGGAGGCTTTTTTATGTGCGACGATTTTCACGGGACCGTGGAATGGGAAACATTCGTCGCCAGTATGAAAAAGGTCTTTCCGAACCGGGCCATCGTGGATCTTCCGAACGACGATCCGATCTTTCACACGGTTTTCGATCTGGACGGCCGCTATCAGGTACCCGGAGAACAGTTTGTCTATAGCCATCAGACCTTCGAGAAAGATGGATTCCAGCCGCGATGGCGTGGGATTTACGACGATAAAGGACGGGTGATGGTGGCGATCTGTCACAACATGGATCTGGGCGATTCCTGGGAACATGCCGACAATCCCGAATATCCTGAACAATATTCCGCGCTGGGTTTTCGCATCGGCATTAACTATCTGGTTTACGCAATGACGCACTGAGCAACGGAACTCATGTTCGAATTTCTCTTCAAATATCCGGCCAGCGTATTTTCGAAGGGAACGTTCGTCTTGCTGGGCGCATGGCCGCGCTGGATGCTTTTCGCCGGCATAGTTGCCATCGCGGTTCTGCTCGCCTGGCTCGTTTGGCGAAAAAGAAATCAGCTCGCTCCTTCGCTTCGCGGATTCCGGGTGCTCAGTGCTGTGGGGCTTGCAATCGGCGATGCTGGCCCTGCTGCTGCTGCTTTTGTGGGAGCCGGCCATTAGCGTCACGGCGCTCAGACCGCAGCAAAATATCGTCGCCGTCGTAGTGGACGACAGCCGCAGTATGGCCCTCAAGGACACCGGCGATTCACGCCAGCAACAAGCCATTAAGCTGCTGAACGCGGGATTGCTGAAGAATCTTCGCAACCGGTTCCAGGTTCGTCTGTACCGCTTGGGCGCGGGCGTCGATCGAATTCAAAGTACGGGCGCTCTGAATGCGGCTCAGACCTCCACGCAAATCGGCAAGGGATTGCGGCAACTGGCGGACGAAGCGGCCACGCTGCCCATCGGTTCGGTAGTTCTGCTCAGCGATGGGGCGGACAATTCCGGCGGCATCGACATGGATACGCTCTCCGAACTACGGCGAAGGCGGTTGCCGGTAAATACGATCGGAGTAGGTCGCGAGCAAATATCCAACGACATCGAACTGGATGGATTAGATATTCCGGCAAGAGCGCTCGCCGGGTCACGATTGCAGGCGCAAGTCACGATCCGGCAAAACGGGTTCGATGGGAAGCGCGCCAGACTTGTTTTGACCGCCGGAGGAGCGATATTGGCCAGCCGCGATTTGGTGCTGAGCGACGCGGCGGAGCAAGTGGAATCGGTCGAGTTCAGTGCTGGCAAAGGCGGCGTCAAGACGGTTCAGGCGAAGCTGGAGACTCTGCCCGGAGAAGCGAACCCAGACAACAACCAGATCACGCGCGTCATTTCCGTGGACGATTCGAAAAGGCGCATCCTTTATGTGGAAGGAGAGCCGCGTTGGGAGTACAAATTCCTTCGGCGAGCGGTAGAGGATGATCCCGCCTTGCAAATTGTCTCGATGCTGCGGACCACTCAGAATAAAATCTATCGGCAAGGCATCGCTAATCAGAACGAGCTGGCCGAAGGATTTCCCACTAAGCCAGAGGAGCTGTTCGAGTACCAGGGATTGATTCTCGGCAGCGTGGAATCGGCGTTCTTCACGACCACGCAGCAGCAGATGATCAAGGATTTCGTGGACCGGCGCGGCGGGGGGTTGCTGTTCCTGGGAGGGCGATGGGCGCTCTCCGATGGAGGCTACGAAGTTCCACCCTTTTCGGAGCTCCTCCCGGTTACTCTCCCTCGGCGGAAGAACACGTTCCAAAGAACGTTTGTTGCAGCCGAACTCACCGACGCGGGCAAGAAGAGCCTGATTTGCCGGATTGAGGACGACCCGGAGAAGAGCATCCAACATTGGGAGGTCTTGCCGTATCTGGCGAATTATCAGGATCCGGGAACGCCGAAGCCAGGGGCAACGGTTCTGGCGCGTGTAGACGCGGGGGGCACGCGGCTGCCTCTGCTGGTGACGGAAAATTATGGTCGAGGGCGCACAACCGTGTTCGCGACAGGAGGCAGTTGGCGATGGCGCATGCAGCAGCCGGCGGGGGATACGAGCCAGCAGACTTTCTGGCGACAGCTTCTCCGTTCCGTCGCTGGAGCAACGCCCTCGCGTGTAGTTGCCACCACGCCGAATCCGCGCCTCGAGGATGATGGGCAGATCCAATTGCGTGCGGAAGTTCGCGACACCGCTTACTTGCCGGCAAGCGATGCGGACGTGCAAGCAAGCGTGATTGGACCCGATGGAAACACTGAACTGGTGGCGCTGCGGCCGGAACCACTAGCGCAAGGAATCTACTCGGCGCAATGGAACGCAACCAAGCCAGGCTCTTACGTTGCGGAGGTGACGGCCCGGCGTGGAACACAGAAACTGGGGAGCGACGTCCTGACGTTCCGGCGTGAGAACGGTGTGGCCGAAAACTTCCATCGCGAACAGAATCGCGAGTTATTACAGAAGCTGGCGCAGGAGACCGGCGGCCGGTATTATCGGCCTGCCGACGCAAATCGGCTGGCGCAGGAGATCTCTTATTCGGAAGCCGGCATAACTTCCCGGGAGATGAAAGATTTGTGGGACATGCCGGTGATCTTCCTGGCCGTCCTGCTCCTCAAATCAGCGGAATGGGTGCTCCGCAGAAGATGGGGCATTGTATGAGCAGGGTGGCCGTATTCTTTTGCCTGATTTCCTCAATTCACGCGGCGAATTACTATGTCACCGTTGCGGGCCTGGGTGGAACGCCGGAATACGAGATGCAATTTTCCAAGTGGGCGATGGATCTCGATCATGAACTAAAGACGAACGGACCGGACGCGCACGTCATTACATTAAGTGGACCTTCCGCCACTCGAAAACAATTGCAAGAAACGTTAACGCGCCTGGCGAGCGAAGTACAGACGGATGATGCGTTTGCTCTGCTCCTGATTGGACACGGCACGTTCGATGGAACAGACTACAAATTCAACTTGCCGGGTCCCGACATCACGGCGGCGGAATTGGCTCGATTGCTGAACGGAATCCCCGCGCGCCGGCAGCTTGTCGTGAACATGACTAGTTGCAGCGGCGCTTCCCTGGCCGCTTTGGCGAAGAAAGACCGCATCGTCATCAGCGCAACGAAATCTGGCACAGAGAAGAATGCTCCGGTGTTCGCCCGTTACTGGATAGACGCACTGCACGACCCAGCCGCGGATGCGGATAAGAACGGAACCGTGTCCGCGCTCGAAGCCTTTCTGTATGCGCAGCGCAAGACAGCCGCCTACTTTGAGTCCGAAAAACTGCTCGCGACCGAGCACCCGATGTTGACAGATACCGGAACGGCGAATGCGGTGCGCGATCCGAAGCCTGAGAACGGACAAGGGCTGCTCGCCAATGCTTTTCCGCTGCTGCGCCCAGAGACGGAGACGGCGAAAGCGGTGGCGCCCGAGAAACGGCGATTATTGGCGAAAAAAGAAGATTTGGAAGCAAAAATAGACCGGCTGAAATATCAAAAAGCGGCCCTTCCGGCAGACGAGTACAAACAGCAGCTCACGGCGTTACTACTTGAGCTAGCCCGCACCCAGGCGGAGATTGACCGATGAAGCGATTGGCATTTCTGCTAGCGCTTTCTTTGGGGGCGGCTGCCGCGGCATGGTGTGCGCCTGCTGCCGTCGATAACTGCCGCGCGCTGCGGCGTCATGGGAAAGTCGCCGAAGCGCGCACCTGTTTCACGGGTCTGCTGCGCAGTCAAGATCCGTTTGTTCAGGCTGGAGGGTATTGGGGCCTGTATCGCTGGGATGAGGCCAACGAGGCTTTTCGAGCTACCCAGAAGACGCAGCCAAAGTCCGCTGCGGTGCGATTCGAGTGGGGCCAGTTCTATCTGGACCACTACCAACCCGGCGATGCCGCGAAGCTTTTTGAAGAAACGCTGGAAATCGATCCGAATTACGCCCGTGCTTACCTGGGCTTGGCGCGAGCCGCCGCAGTCGGATTCGATAAGAGGGCCATCGATCTGGCGCATCAAGCCCTGGAGCACGACCCGAAGCTCGCCGAGGCGCACGAACTCCTTGCGTACCTGGCGCTCGAAGACAGCGATGAGAAGCTGGCGGCCGAAGAAGCACAGAAAGCCCTGGCGCTTTCCAGCGAGTCCCTCGACGGCATGGCCGTGCTCGCTTCCATCGATCAGTTGGACGGCAAAACTCAATCGGAATGGATGGACCGCATTCTCAAAGTGAACCCCGCGTATGGCGAGGCGTATGCGACTTCTGCTCACTTTCTCGAGATCAATCGCCGGTATGAAGAAGCGATCGCCGCCGACCGCAAGGCGCTTGAACTTGACCCGGAGTTGTGGCAGGCGCGTTCGGAATTGGGCGTCAACCTGATGCGGCTGGGATTTTCGGCCGAAGCCAGAGAACAGTTGGAGCGCTGCTACGACGCTCATTGGCGCGATGCGGAAACGACCAATTCTCTTAAACTGCTGGATAGCCTGAAAGACTACGAAACATTTAAGAGCGGCTCAACCGAGTTGATGCTCAACAAGAACGAAGCCGCGCTGCTGCGCCCCTACATCGAGCCGGAACTCCAACTCGCGATCGCGACTTACGAGCGCAAATACAAGATGAAGCTACCCGGAACCGTGCGCCTGGAAGTGTATCCCAATCATCAGGATTTCGTGGTTCGCACGCTGGGTCTGCCTGGGCAGGGCGGACTGCTCGGCGTGACATTCGGAATGGTGGTGGCGATGGATAGCCCGTCGGCGCGTCCGCCTGGAGATTTCAATTGGGCAAGCACGATGTGGCACGAGCTAAGTCACGTTTATGTGCTAACTGCTACCCATCACCTGGTTCCGCGCTGGTTCACGGAAGGGCTGGCGGTTCATGAAGAGGCCGCGGCGTCGCCAGATTGGGGCGACCGGATGACGCCCGGATATCATTAACGCACTCAAAAACAAGAAGCTGCTGCCGGTTTTGCAACTGGATCGCGGTTTCATCCGTCCAGAATATCCACAGCAAGTGATCGTCTCGTATTTTGAAGCCGGTGCGATGTGCGATTACATCGTCAAAAGGTGGGGCGACGACGCGATTCTGGGGATGATCCACTCGTACGCGGAGCGGAAGACGACCGAAGAAGCCATTCAAGACAATCTACATGAGAATCCGGCGGTGTTCGACAACGATTTCTCCGCATGGCTGGATGAGCGAACCGGAAACACAGTGCGTCATTTCGACGAATGGAAACAGGGTATGAAGCAAGCCTATGCGGACCTGCAGAGCGGGAAGCGCGACGAAGCGATCCATCGCGGCCAAGCCATTCGCGACTACTATCCCGATTACGTGGGCTCGGAAAGCGATTATGAGCTGATCGTCGAAGCGCTGATCGGCAAGAACGACAAAGCGGCGGCAATCGAAGAGTTGGAGCGCTATCGGGACGCTGGAGGAACCAGCGTTACCACCCTGAAACAATTGGCGCGTCTGGAACAGGAAGCGGGCAAGGCGAAGCAGGCCGAAACCACGCTAACGAAATTAAACTATGTCTATCCGGAAGACGAGGAGATCCATCGTAGGTTAGGCGGATTGCTTCTCGATCGCGGCAACGCAACCGGGGCGGTACGGGAATATCAGGCAGTGCTGACTCTGAAGCCTTCCGATGCAGCCCAATCTCATTACGATTTAGCAAAGGCGCTGCGGGCCGCCAATCGTACAAACGAGGCGAAAGACCAGGTATTAATGGCGCTCGAAGCGGCTCCCGATTTCAAGCCCGCCCAGCAACTTCTGCTTCAATTAAGCCAACCATAATAATGTCCACTCTCACAACAGCACCCCCCACAGACTCGGCCGAAGTGAGGAGCCGTGTACAACGTTTTCAGGAAGCACAGGCGGCGATCAAGCAGGAAGTGCACAAAGTGATCGTGGGCCAGGACGAAGTGATCGAACACGTGCTGATATCGCTGTTCGTCGGAGGCCATTGCCTGCTGACGGGCTTGCCCGGCACGGCGAAAACGCTCCTGGTGCGTACGCTGGCCCAAACGCTTGGCCTGAAGTTTAATCGAATCCAGTTCACTCCCGATTTGATGCCTTCCGACATCACCGGCACCGACATTATCGAGGAAGACAAAGCCACGGGCCGCCGCACGTGGACATTTGTGGCCGGCCCGATCTTCTCGAACATACTGCTTGCCGATGAGATTAATCGCACTCCGCCGAAGACGCAATCCGCTTTGCTTGAGGCCATGCAGGAGTTGTCGTGCACCGTGCGCGGCCATCAGTATCGGATTGGTGCGCCATTTTTTGTGCTGGCGACCCAAAACCCGATTGAGCTGGAAGGTACGTACCCGCTGCCCGAGGCGCAACTGGATCGGTTCTTATTCAACACCGTGCTCGACTATCTTTCCGGCGATGACGAGCTAAAGGTCGTGGATTCGACCACGACGACGAACACACCCCAAGCCGATGTGGTCACCAACGCGGACGAGGTCCTCGGTTTTCAACAACTGGTGCGAATGACGCCCGTTGCGGAATCCGTTGCGCGTCACGCAGTGGACCTGGTGCGTGCGACCCGGCCAAACCAGAATGGCGACAGCGCGGATTTCATAAAGAAATACGTCAACTTCGGCGCGAGCGTACGGGCCGCGCAGTTTCTAGTGCTAGGAGGAAAAGCCCGCGCGCTCATGCATGGACGCTTCCACGTGTCTTATGAAGACATCCGCGCACTGGTCGTTCCCATCATGCGACACCGTGTTCTCCTCAATTTCCATGCGGAATCCGATCGCCTGTCGTCAGACGATATCTTGCGCCGCTTGCTGGAGTGGAAGGCTGTTCCGCGCGGATAAAGCCGGAGAAGAAAAAACAACCAAGTGCCGGTAGCAGTTACAAACCGCTTTGTCGACCCGGCCGTACTGGCCGAGATCTCAAGCCTGGACCTTGTCGCAAAGACGGTTGTGGATGGATTTATATCGGGTCTGCATCGCTCTCCCGATTTCGGTTTTAGCCAGGAATTCGCGGAGTATCGCGCCTACACTCCGGGTGATGACCTGCGGCACGTCGATTGGAATGTCTTTGCGCGCACCGAGAAAGCCTACCTGAAACGCTATCGAGGCGAGACAAACACAACCTTGATGGTGCTGTTGGATGCAAGCGCCAGTATGGGATTCGGCTCGGGCGCAGTTCGGAAACTGGAGTATTCAAAATTTCTAGCTTCCGCGCTGGTTTACTTGGCGCATCTGCAAAGAGACAGCGCCGGCTTAATCGCCTTTCACGACGACGTGGCGAATTTTATTCGGCCCTCAGCGAGACAAGGGCAGTTAATGAGATTGCTGCATGGCATCGATCAGGCGGCTCTCGGGAAGCGCACGGATTTCCGCAGGCCATTTTTCGAGCTGCAGCAGTTCCTAAGACGCCGCGGAATTACGGTGGTTATCTCCGATTTTTTCGAAGACCCGGAGATCATCGTCCAGACTGTGCAGCCGCTGCGATTTCGAGGGAATGAGCTCATTTTGTTCCATGTGCTGGATCCGAGGGAACTGGAACCAAAGCTCGGCGAGCCGGCTCTGCTCCTCGACATGGAGACAGACGAGGCGCTTGAAGTCTCGCCGGACTACGCGCGAACGGAATACATACAGAAAATGGGTTCGCATGTCGAGAGCCTGCGTTCGAAAGCTCAGGGAGCAGGCATTGATTACTTTATGCTGCGCACGGACCGGCCGCTCGATGCTGGCTTACGCGAATACTTCACCATCCGGGAGGGCAGGCTCTAAGTGGGTTTTCTCGCTCCCTGGTTTCTGGCCGGAATTGCGATAGTCGGACTTCCGCTCTGGCTGCATCTGTTGCGGCAATACAAACGGACGCCTCAGCCGTTCAGTTCTCTGATGTTCTTTGAGCGGCGAGTGCAAAGCTCCGTGAAGCACCGGCGGCTGCGATATCTGATGCTGCTCGCCTTGCGCCTGCTGGTCCTCGTTTTGCTCGCCTTGACATTCGCCAACCCGTTCGTGAACCGCACGTCTACAACCGCAGGCCGGCGCAAACTGACGGTAATCGCCATCGATCGTTCTTTCAGCATGCGGGACGGCGACCGAATGGCAGACGCGAAGAGACAGGCGCGCCAGGTGCTCAATGATCTAAAAGGCCGGGATCTGGCACAGGTGATGGCGATCGACTCGCATGTGGAGAATCTCACTCAGGCGGAAGTGGACAGAAGCGCACTCAACGCGGCCATTGACTCGATTCAGCCTGACGATAGAGCCAGTTCGTTTGGCGAATTCGCGCGCGCGTTGCGTGTGATGGATCAGAGCACAGGAATGCGGCTAGACGTCCATTTGATTAGCGACATGCAACGCACATCCATGCCGGCCAGCTTTCACGACCTGGTACTCGGGCCGCACACCGCTCTTTCGCTGCACGCGGTCGGAGAACACAATGCCCCGAACTGGGCGGTGGAAACCGTAACCACTTCGCCGCACGTATACGATCCGACACGAACCCGGCTCACGGCAACCATAACCGGCTGGCAAACGAAACCGGCGGGACGAACGGTTTCCCTGGTACTCGGTAACAAGGTTCTGGCGTCCAAACAGGTGAACGTCCCGGCAAATGGGCGGGCGCAAGTGGAATTTCTTGCGTTCGATGTACCGTATGGCGCGCACCGGGGCGAAGTGCGGATACAACCTCACGATGGTTTGCCCGAGGACGACGCATTCCCTTTTTCCGTGGAGCGTTCCGATCCGCGCCGCGTTCTCTTTCTCTATGCAGGTGGGCGTGCTCAGCAAGCGTTTTACTACCGCGCGGCTATGGAATCTGGCCCTGAAACGGGTCTGACCGTTCAGCCCGCGCCCTCGGAACAGGCCGCGAATGTGGATTTTTCGAAGTTCGCTTTCGTGGTGCTGAATGACGTGGGCGATCTGGATCAGAACGTAGCTCGAGCTCTCTGCGGCTATGTTTCGCGAGGCGGAGCGGTGTTGATTGCCCTTGGACCGAATACGGCTTTAGCCGGACGAGTACCGCTCTCCGGCGACCGCGTAAGCGATCTGCGAGAGACCCAAGGCGCGGGCTACATCGATGGGCAGGATCCCGCATTGCTTGGTGCCGGGCGATTTGAAAACGTCCAGTTTTTGGAAGCGGCGCGAATCGTGCCCAAGGCCGCCGGGCGCACGCTGGCCAAACTGGCGGACGGTTCTCCTCTGCTGGTGGAGGAAACGATGGGTGAGGGCCGGGTTCTGATTTTCGCGGGTACGCTGGACAACTCGACTAATGATTTTCCGCTGCACGCGTCGTTCCTGCCATTCGTGGTTCAGACTGGACACTATCTGGCCGGCGCTGAGGATACAAGCTCCAGCGTGGTAGCCGGAACACCGATTGCGCTACGGCGCACGCGCGATCAGAGCACCGCCGCGGATGTCATCGGACCGGACGGAAAGCACGAGTTATCGCTCAGCGAAGCGACAAAGGCGTTAAGCTTTGATTTAGATCAGGGCGGCTTCTATGAGGTGCAGCGCGCGGACGGAAAGCGCCGCCTTATGGCAGTTCATGCCGACCGGCGCGAATCCGACTTAACCACCGAGTCCGATGAAGCCCTGGCATTATGGCGCAATACTGGAAGTACGCCCTCCGAGGCGCAGCCGGGAAATGTAGAGCAACAGGTTCGTCCCGTTAGCTTCTGGCGTTATTTCATGGTTCTGCTCCTGGCCGCGGCGTTGGTGGAATCGGTTTTTGCTACTCGATACCTGAAGGAAGAAAGGCAGACGGCATGACGGCGCTCGATCAATTAAACGCTTATCTGAAACGGTTGGAATTACGTCTGCGCGTCTTTGCCGCATCGCGGGGAACCGCCATTGTGGCGGCTTTGGCGCTAGCGCTTACCGTGCTGCTGGTCTGGATCAGCAACCGGTACGCATTCGCTCAGCACGTGGTGCTTCCGTTGCGAATCGTGCTTTTTGTGATACTCGCCACGGCCGTTTCGTTCGTCTTGGCAATTCCACTGCTGAAGCTGAACCGAAAACGCGTTAGCCGGTTGGCGGAGCAGCGAATCCCTCAGTTCAAAGAGCGCCTGCTAACCATCGCCGAAAAACCGGACGCGAACAACCCATTCACGGAACTGGTGGCTGAAGATGCTTTGCGCGTGGCTCGCGAGAATGAACCCGAGCAGATCGCAACTACGCGCTCGCTGTTGGGATTCTTAGGCTCGGGAGTGGTAGCCGCTCTGGTCCTTATTTGGCTCATTGCGGCGGGACCCGGATATTGGGGCTACGGCGCTTCCCTGCTCTGGACCGGCAGTGCGAATCCCGGCAAAAGGCCGTTGTATGACATAGGAGTCCAGCCTGGGAACAAGACCATCCGCCGCAAATCTAACCAACTCATCACAGCCGAGCTCTTCGGATTTTCCGCGCGCAATGTGACGCTGCATGCCAAGCCCGCCGGAGGCCTGAAGTGGGAAGAAACCGCGATGCAGCCGAAGGCGGATGGGAACAGTTATCAATTTTTGTTTGCGGGCGTTTCCGATCCCGTCGAGTACTACGTGCAAGCGGATGCTGCGCGATCGAAACATTTCACGATAAGCGTGAAAGACCTTCCGGGCGTGAAACGGGTGCGGGTCGCGCTGCGCTTTCCTTCCGGTCTGGGGCTGAAAAATGTCGTGCAGGATCCAGGGGGCGATATACGAGCCGTGCAAGGGAGTCAGGCAGACATTTCCGTCTTGACGGACCGGCCGCTCGATCGTGGCTTACTGGTCATGGAGAACGGATCGAAGGTTGAGCTGACGCGAGGACAAGGCAACTGGCTCACCGCTCATCTTCCGATCGAGAAAGATGGCTCGTATCACATCGCGGCGCTCGATTCCGGGGAAGCCATACGCATCAGTGACGACTATTTCATCGAGGCCAAGAAGGACGAACCGCCTTCAGTGCGAATTCTGCGGCCAGGACATGATCCGCGCGTAAGCCCTATTGAGGAAGTGCCGGTCACGGTGGACGCCTCCGATGATTTCGGAGTAGAAAATCTCGAACTGCACTATTCGGTCAACGGCGGCGCGGAGCAGGTTGTGCCGTTGCTGAAGGCGAAAGGCACGAAGGAAGCACAAGGCAATACAACGCTTTATTTCGAAAATTTCAAAGTCGTTCCCGGCGATCTTGTGAGTTTCTACGCCACCGCGAAAGACGCGAGCAAAACCTCGCAAAGCGACATCATTTTTGCTCAAGCCGAACCGTTCGATTTCAAATTCAGCCAGTCGCAGCAGGTCGGCGGCGGGATGGGCGGCATGGGAATGGGCAATCAGGATACCGACATTTCAGAGCGGCAGAAGCAAATCATTGCTGCTACCTGGAACGAAGTCAGAAACGGCAACACCAAGACGCGATCCGCGCTGGAGGAAGATGCGCATTTCCTTTCCGATCTGGAAGGCAAACTGAGCCTGCAGGCGAAGACATTGTCCGATCGAATGGCCAGCCGTGAGCTTGGGAGCAGCGGGGCTGCGTTTGAAAACTTCTCGAAGCTAATGACCCAAGCTTCCTCCGAGATGGGCGACGCGGTATCGCAGCTAAAACCCGGCAAGTGGCACGATTCGCTGCCGCCGGAACAGAAAGCGTTACAGTCGCTGCTGCGCGCCGAGGCGCTGTTCCGCGACATTCAAGTTGCTTTCGGACAATCCGGCGGTGGCGGTATGGGCGCCAGCGGAGCGCAACGCGACTTGGCGCGCATGTTCGATTTGGAATTGGATACAAGCAAGAACCAGTACGAGACTGGGCAATCGCCTGCTGCGTCCTCGAACGATCAGCAAAAAGCGATCGATGATGCATTTCAACGGCTTCAGATGCTAGCTCAAAGGCAGCAGGAGCTGGCTGCTCAACACGAGGCGCAACAGGCAATGGAGCAGCGCTGGCAGGAAGAACAATTGCGCCGCGAAGCCGAAGAGCTCCGGCAGCAAATGCAGCAATTGGCGCAGAATTCACAGCAGGGACAACAATCCAATTCGCCTCAGCAGAACGGGCAGCAGAGCTCTTCCTCTTCTTCCTCGTCGTCTCAGGGATCCTCCTCCCAGCAGAGATCCTCTTCTCAGCGGTCTTCTCAGCAATCGGGCCAAAGCGGGCGTTCTGAGCAAACGGCCGAGGCACTGCGCCAGACCATGAACGCCTTGCAGAAGGCCGAAGAGGAAATGCGCAAAGCGGTAAGCGATCACGACGCAACCGCTGAGCAGCGAGCAGCCGCTCAATTACGCGAAGCTCAGGATCTTTTGAACAATATGTTGCATCGGCAGGCGGGTAGTTCGGTGTCCGACATGGCCCAGCGGGCGCAAGAGATTGCAAACGCTCAACGCGATTTGGCCAACCGCCTGAAGCAGATGTACGGGATGCAGGGTTCCAGCGGCCGAAGAGGCAATGAATCGGCGGAATCAGGCGGAGGCGAGAACATGCCGGAGATGAACGATCCGAACAGCAGGAGCTTCGGTTATGGATTCCGGCGCCGCTGGCAGCAGGAGATGCAACCCACGCGCGAACCCACTGAGCAGGAGAAAGCGCTGGCAAGCGATAAAGAAAAGCTGGCGCGGCAGCTCGAGCAGCTCGAGCGGCAGATGCAGCAGGAAGCGGACGGCATGGCTGGCGCGCAGCCCGAGGCGTCCTCGAAAATGCGTAAGGCTCTCTCGGACGCCGAGCAGAAAGAGCTCGCATTGCGAATGCAAAAGAACGCCGAATGGATGCGGCAAGGATACGGGGATAGGAATGCCGGGATGGAGGACAACGTAACCGAGGGACTCGATCAACTGAGCCGCGAGTTGCGGGACGTGCAAGAGGCTCTGAAATCCGGTGCCCGAGGACCGCAGAATGGACAAAATGACAAGGAGGCGCAAGCGCTTGCGCAGATTCGCGGGTTGCGGGAGGAACTGGAGCGCCGGGGAGATCAGTCCGCGGCAGCAGGGTCAGCAAGGGCAACAAGGGAGTCAGCAGAGTGGTCAACAGGGCGGCCAACAGGCCGGACAATCCGGCCAGCAGGGTTCGCAGGGCGGACAGGATGGAGGCGGCGCTTGGGCGCCAATGGGTGGCGGAGGTACAGGCATCGATCGAGGAAACGTCCAGGATGCGATCGGGCAATTGAATTGGTTGAGAGGTCATATCGACCCCCACGACCGCGCACTGTACGGCTATGTCGATGGCGCGCTCGGCAGCTTGTACCATCTGACTGGAGCAGAGGCTGGTCTGCTCGATTCGCGGATCAGCCGGGACGCCGCGGCCAAGCTGGAACGTCTGGAAATCGAATTGAATAAGCGAATGGCCCAACAACAGGCGGAAGGCGCACGAACAGGCGCACCGGAAATTTCACCCGAGAAATATCGCGATGCGGTAGCGGAGTATTTCAAGAGATTGAGCCAGCCGAAATAGGTTCCGCGGAGTGAGATCTACTTGTATCCGTTTTGTCGCATGAACGCGCCGAGTTCTTCGTACTGATCGGTAGCGATGAAATTCACTCCCGCATCGAGTGCCGCTTTCCAGCGCAGGCGAACGGCATCCAACGATCCAAAGTTGTATCCCTTGTCCCAGCCGCGGCTATCGGCTGGCGCAAATCCGTCCAGCGTATAGAATCGAATCCAATAACCCAGGCGGTGGGCATGATCCACCAGTGCGCTAAGCCGCTGTTCGTCTTGCGGAGTCCAGGCCCCGGCTTTGGGCTGGCCGCCTTCCTCCACTGCGTACCAGGAGTTGTTCCACCAACGCCGATAATTCGTGGGACGCTCGCTCAGCAGCTTCTCGACCGGCAGCGTGGCAAGCAGGTGATTTCGTTCTTCCTGCGTATTCGCGGAAATCGGATTAGTATGGGCCGAACCGAAGAGCCGCAGACGGCCGCCGACCGGCACTTGATGAAAAAAGACTTCCTCCTGTGCGTCGGAATCCTCGGTCACCACCAGAATGGGCTTCGGATCGAACGCGGTCAGCACGGATGAGTCCGCAGTCTTTGGCGCGGTGGTGATCCATGATTCATACTCTCCGAGCAAATTCCATACGGCATGTAGAATGGCCGGCTGGTTGTCTTTGAAATCGAAATGCAGAACGATAAGCGGCCATTGGTCCCGGTGGTTTTCGCGCAACGCCTTTTCGACAATGGGGCGAACCCGATCGAAAAAATATTCACGGAGAGTCGGCTCGGAACCAGTGGTCTTTGTGGTATGCGTCACCACTACTCTGCTCTTACCGGTTGCCGGATCGATATACAAAGCTAAATCCTGCTCGATGGACACCGGGAAGCCGCTTGTGAGCGCGCGGTCGATACGATCGGTCCAGCGTCCATCGTAGGGATAGCAGTTGTGAGCGTCTAGAACCGGCCGGCCGTGATTCAGAAAATCGAGCGATGATTGCTGCGCGTGAAGTGAAACGGAGAGAGCTGCCCATATCATGCAGTACTTCGTAAGGTTTGACACCATGACAGAAGGCATTTTACTGTGCAACGAGAGGAATCGTCGGAAACGTGGCTGTTTCGATAAAAGATATCGCGCGATTGGCTGGTGTGTCGCACTCGACGGTCTCGCGCGCTCTTCGCAATAGCCCGCTCATCCCCCCTGAAACCGCGCAGCGCATCCAGCGGATCGCCAAAGAGGCCGGATACAGCGTCAGCGCTGTGGCTCGAAGTCTGGTTATGCGTCGTACGCACGCCATCGGCGTGGTAGTGACTTCCATCGCCGATCCCTTCAACGGCGAGGTGGTGGCCGGAATAGAAGAGCTGGCCAACCAGCACGGATATTCTGTGATTCTGGCGAATTCCCAAGCCGATCCGGATCGTGAGATTCAGGTGGTGAGCTCCTTTCAGGAACGTCGAGTGGATGGCATTCTGGTCGCGTCTTCGCGAGTGGGCGCCCTGTACGCGCCGCTCTTGGCGGATTTGAAAATCGCCATCGTGCTGATCAATAATCAACACCCCGGAGAGTTCGTGTATTCGGTCGCCATCGATAACGTTCGAGGCGCGTACGATGCGACGAATCATCTGATCGACCTCGGACACAAGCGGATCGGTTATGTCGGCGACCGGTTCGGCTTGCAGTCTGATGTCGAGCGCTGGGTCGGTTATGAGAAGGCAATGAAACAGGCAGATTTGATTGTTCGCGCGGAGCTGATTGCACGCGGCGATGGCAAGCCGGAAGGAGCTGCGTTGGCGGCCCGGCAATTGCTCTCGCTCAAAGATCGGCCCACCGCGATTTTCTGCTACAACGACATGTCGGCTCTGGGAGTCCTCCAGGAAGCCGATGCCAGAGGCCTGATCATTCCGGCGGACCTGTCGGTGGCAGGTTTCGACGACATTTTCTTTGCGTCTTTACTGAAGCCGCCGCTGACCACCGTGCGCCAGCCCAAGAAAGAAATCGGGCGGCGCTCTATGGAACTTCTCCTCGCACTTTTGAAGGGCGAGGAGGCCGAGAAAACTGTCGTAATCAGAGGAGAGCTTGTGGTGCGCGGATCGACAGCGAGATGCAATGCCTGACAGGGCCGCGCCGTTTAGCGAGCCGGCGCTTCGGCGTTACCGGGGCCGAAATGCTTCAGCATGACCAGGTTCTCGCGGTCGCTCTTATTCGTAATGGCTACTCCGGCCTTTGCCGCACTCACGCTCACGAACAGTTCATCCTTCGTCATCTCGCCGAAGCGAATCAGGGTCGGCGTCTCGATTTCGTGCTTCCCGAATGAGCCGTAGCCCTGCACCAGAATCGTGCCGTAAGCTGCGGAATCCTTGATCGTGACCGATCGGCCTGGATAGACGGTCAATTCCTTGGCCGAATAGTGCGGGGTCGAGTAGACAACCCAGTTTTCGGAAAAACCCGCTGTGCGCATTTGTTCCACGGGGGCAACGGGCGAAGGATGGAAGAGGCGATTCGCCGAGAAGTTGGGATCTACATTGCCTTCCCAATCCATCATCTCGATCAGGTAATCGAGATCGTGATGATGCTTCTCCGGAACATCCTTCACCAACAGATCCCAAGGAACCGCGCGGCCTTCCACCAGCGACTGGTACATTGCAAAAACGTCTGAATTCACTTGCGGTTCGTACGTGACCAGCGAACCTGGCGCGTGCAGGATCCCCGGATCGACTTGCCAACCGGTCCCCGGCTTCAACTTGTAGGCACGGGAGAGATAAAGAATGCCGTTGTCGCCTTCGTTCCAGCGCTCGAGACATTTCCGGATGTCGTCCTTCGTCGTGCCCGGATTCAGACCCATGAACGTGTATGGGAAATTATTTCCCTTGAAGTTATACTGAGGCGGAAAGTAGTAAGCTTCGGGCTTGCCCTTTTGTCCGACACGGGCCGCGAATTCGTCGTTTTGGTGGAGATGATGCGGAATGGGGCCGAGATTATCGAAGAACTTGCACAACAAGTTCCAGCCGCCGTAACGCTGCATGATATCCGACCCGAGGAACTGGTCGCCAGCCGTTTCGATCGCCTCCTTGAGAAGCGTCTTTTTCCCGTTGAACTCGATATAACTGAGTCCTTCGTCTTCGCCGGTGAGCGGACCGTTTGCGGCTTTGGTGGTGGAGGAAAACCAGCGTTCATCGATTCCGCCGCGATGTGCGCCCAGCGCATAAAGATCGCGCGGATCAAGTTTCAAGCGGCCACCCGGCATCAAGAATGAGCGAGGCACCCAACAGGGAGCGAGGCGCACGATACCCTCGCCCGTTTTCAGAGCTTCGAGAATCATCTATTCAAAAACCAGCCGATCCTTGTGAGCTTCAATTTTCGCGACATCGATCCCTGGAACTTTCTCGAGATCTTCAATGGACTTAAACGGCCCGTTCTTTTCCCGGTACGCGATAATCTGGGCTGACTGTGATTTTCTGATAGTCAACAAGCTTTCGAAATCGATCGCCCTGGCCGTGTTGACGTTGACTTTCGGAAGCGGTTCGCCAGGATAATTCTTCGCCAGGTAATCGACAACAAGCAGAAAATCTTTATTCGTTCCTTGAGCGCCAAGGGAGATCATTTTCCCGACAGTTCCCGCCCAACCGTCGTAATCCTGGTGCAGCGAGATTGCTCGCTGCAATTCGTGGCATTGCGTGCAGATCTTCTCGACCTCTACTTTCCCTGGACCCTCCGGTAGCTGCGCCCAGGCACAGCATGCGATTGTCAAAACGCCCGCACAAAGCTTGAATTCGATTCTGGCCATATCAATGCTCCATTGGAAAACCGAAAGCATACAGCGCGCCATCGCGCGTCGTCACATATACCTGGCCTCCCCCTCCGGAAATTCCATCCACAGAGGACGCGATGCTTTTGCCGCTGTTCCAAAGTTCCGTTCCCGTTTGTGCATCCAGCGCATATAGAACTGCGGGAGACGAACGCTGCGCCGTCGGAGGGCCGCTCGAGGCTGCGAATACCACGCCGTTCACGATCATGGGAGGCGTGGGTGAAATCATATTCCGCGAAACCCAGCCCGGCTCCACAGCCGGTGCGCCATTCTGATCGACTATCTTCCACGCCACTACTCCGCCATTGGTGACTTTCCCCCCGACATTGGTGAAACCGGCTACCGGGTTTCCCGTGGAGGCGAGCAGCCAAAGCGTAAATTGCGCATCCTGCCAGCTCGCTAGCGCACCTGCAACAAAGTTCCGGCTTTTGCTGGAGGCAGGTGTTTCGTAGAGGGGTGTTCGATGATCTGGGCCGCCCAGCGATGCAGTGCTCAGGAGGTGAAGCCGCCCATCCTTGCTGAGCGCGGCGGCAAGCACCTTGCCTCTGTATTGGAAAATCACCGGCGTCGATGTGAATTCTTGTCCTGGCGCCGTGTACCAGTCTTTAGGCTTTAAAGTCTTCGGTTCCAGAGCAACCACCGAAGACGAATAGGTGGAATTCCCCGCAGCAGTCGCGACGTAAAGGGTTCCGTCAGGTCCCATGGCAACTCCGTCGGAGCCGGCCACTTTGGCGCCATCTCCGGTCCACGAAGTGACCTCTTTTGTGGCAAGATCGAGCGCCCATATGCCACTCGGCTTCGCCGCAATCCTGTCCGGTAGCGGCGTAGGCCACTCTGTTCACCACGATTAAGCCACGAGCACCGGCGTTTGGCGGTAAAAATTTCACCGGCGGTTCGGGTTCCTCACCGTTGGATACATACATGGTGTGAAACATGCCGTCACTCGTCAACGAATACAGCACAATTGGGCTGCGCACACGCTGAAAAAACGCAGCCGGAATTGGCCGGGGAGGCGGAACGTTTTTCAGAGTTACCGCGCCCTCGTATGGTTCGCCTACGCCACTCTTCGCCGCGCCTCCTCGCCCAAAACCACCAAAGGCAGGAATGCTCGTAGGGAATTCGGCGGTCGTCGGGAGTGTCAGGTTGGCGCTCATCGCCACGGCGCAGCTCGATGAGGCAGTTTGCTCAGAAGGAGAAGAAATGCGCTTCTGCCACTCGATGCGGTTCAGATCCGTATCAACCGCGTATACACCATCTGCGCTGCCCATGAACGCAAATGACCTGAAGCCCTGGTATCCGATATATCGATCCATAATAAGCGGCTGGGTCAAATCTCTAGAGCCTAGCTTTGTCTTCCATAAGAACTGAAACCCTGACGGGAGGCTGGCTTTAGTAATTTTCGCGTCCGTTCTCACCCAAGATGAACGCTGCACATTGCCGCCGGTAGTCATCCATGTCCCCTCGCGGCCGAACTGTGCGTTCGCGACGCCGGCGGTGAAAGCAGCAATGAGAAACGTAGCAAGCAATAACCTATTTGGATTTTTCAAGGGAATTACCTCCAGGTTCAAACTTTCGATCCCCTTTTCCGAGCGCCGCGGCGATGGCTCTTTCAGCCAGCGGCGCCATCTCGTTGTAACCTGCATCATTCGGAAGTATGCCGTCGGTAGTCAGTTCTTTCTTCATTTCCAGCCCTCCCACCCCCGCCATTGCGGAGTAGTAATCGAGGTACACTGAGCCGCTTTTCGCGGCATAATCCCTGATCTCCTGATTCAAATCTGCAATTCTGCCCTGCCATCGTTCGCGGGCGATCGATTTGACAAAGCAATCGCAAATCGGCAGCGTCGATGCAAGTACCACTCGGATACCGTGCGCGCCGGCGAGCTCGGCCATCGACATGAGATTATCGAGGATCATTTCCTCCGTAGCGGGGCCATGGACTCCGGCAATATCGTTCGTTCCCACCAAAATCACCACGACCTTAGCTTGCAGGTCAATAACATCTTGCCGAAAACGAACGAGCAACTGAGAACTGGTCTGTCCGCTGATTCCCCGGTTCAAGTACGGTTTTCCGGGAAAGAACTGCGCGTTGCCTTTGCCCCACGATTCGGTAATCTGATCTCCCAGGAACACCACGCGATTTTCGCCCGGCGCGGGGGCAGGAAGTTCTGTGTTATCGCTCCCATATCGAAGCAGCCCACCCCAGTCGCTCAGGACCCGTTTCTGCGCCGCCAATTGCCGCTCAAGAGACTGGATTCGATCCGATTCAGGTGTCTGCGCCGAAACACCCGCACAGAGCAACAGAACGAGCCCGAGTCCGTTAATGAACTTGCTGTGATAAACCACTGCCTAAACTCGAAACCGACGTGCCCTCTTGCTTGATTCCGAAGCAGTACAAGGTACTGTCGTACGTACCGAGATAAACGCGGCCGTTTGCGACCGAGAGCCCGGACCAATGAGCAAACGACGTAATCTGATCTCCGCTGGACCACAACTCCTTGCCGGTCTCCGCATCCAAAGCGTAGAGCACAGCATGCGTGGAACCGGGAATGCGCCGCTGAGCGGCATCGTCGAGCCCCACGTCGGGATAGGCCTGATCCGTATCCTCTCCATTCCCGTACGCGAACACAACTCCATTGGCGATGACCGGGGGTTCCGCGTGATTCATGTCGCGCGAGATCCAGGCGGGGGTCAATTGCCATTTCCCGTCTCTTCTCTTCCACCTTGAATGCCGCAATGGCTCCGTGTTTCACTTCACCGTACTCCAGCGGCGCTTTGAAGGTGGGATACTTCGGTCCCCAAAACGGCGTCAACACCCAGCGAGTCCCGTTCTTGTCCTCCCAGGTCGCCATAGAACCCCAAATTCCGGCGGAAGCGAAGTTGACCATTTCGTTGCAGAGAAGTGGAGTGCGGTAGAGCGGCGTCCGATGATCGTCGCCGCCAATTGACGCGGTGTCGAGCAGAAATACCCGGCATTCTTTGCTGGCTGTGGTCATCAATTCCTTACCTTTGTAGTCGAAGATTGCGGGCGTGACCTGCATATCCAGGTCACGCTTCCAGAGCCACGCCGCGTTCGTAGGTGCGTAGTAGTCCTCGAGTTCCAGAGCCTTCGTTTCGGGGTTCTGCTGCACCGCGACAACTCCATTGCCGTAAGAGCCTATTTCCGGCTTGAAATTGCCATCGCCGGTTCCCGTGAACATTGTGCCGTTCGAGCTAATGGCAGGACCGGCGCGGCCCCACATGCCTCCGCCTGCTGGCCCCCAACTCCCAACTTTGCCAGTTGCGAGGTCAAATGCATAGATCATGTTGGGATTGCCGCCGCAATTCTGCGCAGTATGCGTATAAATGACACCCTTCCAGAGGTTCAAGGCATATGGTTTGCCGTTGGGTGGCATAAACTTCGCGGGCGGCGCGATGTCCTCGCCATCGGACGCGTTGAGCTGGTGGAGTGAGCCGTCCCAAGAGGCCACGTAGACGGTGTAGCGGCCAGGTGTGCTCGTGCGGGCCACGACCGGGGTAGCTGTTATCCCGCCAGGACAGAGAGGGTCGTCTCTCCTGGGCGTTGGCGGGGGTGTCCAGGTGCTGACGAAATGCTTCTGCCAAATGATCTTTCCCTCATCGACGTCAATGGCGTAGATGTTGTCCGATACACCTGCTTCGATTGCGATCTGTTTAGGACCCGCCGGGGTCTCGACACGTCCAATGATCAGCGGCGGGAACAGTGAGTGCATCTCTCGAGGCTCGTTGTCCAATTTCAGCTTCCAGAGGAGCTTTATGTCTTTCGCATCTGCCGTTGTGAGGATCTTTTCGTCCTTTTGCCAATTGGTTCGTTGCGGGTTCCCGGCATCCGTCAGCCAGTCCGCTCCCCGGCACAACACGCCTCCAAGAATGGGCATCAACAGCGTCAGGAATAATCGTCGTAACATCATCTCGTCTCAATCACTATGGTCTCTCGAATTTTTTCAATTTCCATGGTTCGAACACACTGCTCGGTCAGAACTGAATTCGAGCGCTGATCTGAATAGCACGCGGATCGTTCGATGTCGACGCAAAACCTCCCGTACCAAGGACGGTCTTTCCGAACAGCGAAGATGTGAGCGACGTATTGGGCGCAGGGAACCACGCCGTATTCGCCACGTTGAAGGCCTCTCCTCGCAATTGGAAAATTAATCGCTCGTGAATGGGAAAGCTCTTAAATAGAGAGACGTCCGCAAGAGCCGGTCGGCTCAGGCGAATATTCGGCATCAGTGGCGTCAACGCATTCAGGGCAAAGGTAGGCTCCTGAATCCATGCCGGCTGCAAACCGTTCGCACAATTGTGTTGGGCTTCGGAAAGATCGATGTAGCAGTTGTCGAAGTAAAGCTGAGAGCTCGAATTTTTTAGCGCCGGGTTCAGACCCGTGGAATATGCGCCTGTGGGAGCCGGGACCGGTGTTCCGGCAATATAGTTGACTACGCCGTTGATCTGCCACCCCCCCAAGGCTCCATGCAGCCATTTATTGGTGTTCTTAAAAAACGGCAATTCGTAACCGCCGCTGATTCTGAGGGCGTGGGGTACATCCGTCGTCGTTAGTTGCCGAAGCAGATGGCTGGGAGCCGTGGATAATACCTGCCCAGTTCCGTTTGTCGCATCCTGCCCATTCAAAAACGACATCGCTTGCATGCTCTTCGAGAACGTGTAGCTAACGAGGTAATAAAATCCTTGAGAGAATCGCTTCTCAAACCGGACCTGGAGTGCGTTGTACCAAGTGTGTCCGATCGGCAGGTATTGCTCAATCACACCACCGTTTTCTGCTGCCAGCCCGCCAGAGAGGCTCACTCCTGTAACCGCGCTGCTCGCGAGAAACTGCGGATACGGAGCGAGCGACTGCAGCCGCGTAATGGTGGCCCCATTCAAATTCGTACCCGGCAGCAGTCCCTGGAACGGGTTTGGAACCGCGGCGTTGAGTTGAGATCCGTATTGGGCGAGTAGTTGGGGCGAGATTGTGTCGATGTTCACATTGGTCTCGAGCTCGTGGGTACGCGAGCCGACGTAGGAGGCGTCGATCATGTAGTTCTTCGGTAACTGGCGCTCAATGCCGAACGAAAATTGATAATTGCGCGGGATAACACGTGCTGGATCCGGAAACGTGATGCTTTGCCCCAGCAGAGTAGCTAAGCCGAGAGAGCTGCCGCTCGGCTGAATGATACCGCCCGGATACGGATTGCTCAGATTATTGGCAGGCGTGACATTTCCGTTGATGGAAGCCGTGTATTGCGTGGTGGTACTGAAGCCCTGAGTTCCGGGAATATCGAAAGTGGGCAAATAATAAATCCCAAAACCGCCGCGAAGGACGGTACTGTTGCCCAGCCGATAGGCGGCTCCGATGCGAGGCTGAATATTGTTGTAGTCGTTTACGTACGCTGCCCGGCTGCTGTTGTTCACGAAGAGCAATCCGCCATAAATGGGCCGGAAGCCCGGCGGTTGCACCGGACTGAGGGAGTTGAACGCAAAGCCGGCGTTCAAGCGGTTAAAACGCTCCGTGAGCGGACTCTCCAGATCCCAGCGCAAACCGATGTTGAAGGTGAGGCGCGAGCTGGCTTTCCAATCGTCCTGAATGAAAACACCATAGTAGTGGCTGCTATAAGCGAAAAGCCCCGGTACCGGAACATTGCCCGAGGTCGGATAACCGAGGATCATATCGGCCCAGCCATTCCCCTGCCCAGCCACTGCAACGAGAGGATTGGCCTGGGTGAAAGTCGAATCGAAATTGAAGATCGGCGCCGCAGCCGCTCCTTCGTTATTCAGCACCACGTTAAACTGCGTCCCGAATTTCAAGGTATGTGTGTTGATGATCTTCGTGAGGGTGCCTTGCAGAGCGTAGGTATTGGTTTGCGTGCCGGAACCCGCCCCGTTCGGACGCGTGGTGCCCAGCGTCTGCAGCCCCGAACCGCCATTCGTCTGGGTGACATTCACAGTCGGAAACGCGGCGAACGCCAACTGCGAAACAAAGGAAGCGGGAAAGCCAAGATTTGTGTCGTTGTAACCGATCGAATAAGGATTTACCGCGAAATTGTGCCGTTCGAAACCAAAGCGGACATCCAGGACGGTACTGGGATTCACGGTCGAGGTCCAGTTTCCGGAGCCGCCATGATTCACCCGATAGTGGAGGTACAATGGCGAGGCCGCCGGATTGGAGTACCCATAAGTCGGCTCCACCTGATGCCGGCCGCTCTGGAAATAACTGAATGACATCCGGTTCTTATCGTTAATATTCTGGTCGGCCGTATAAGTGAACGCATCGTAGAGGTCAGTGACGACACTGCCGCCAAAGAAATAGTTGTTCAGTTCGCCGGGACCGGTTGGTAAAGGATACGAATTGAGCAGCGCCTGGCCGACAGGATTGAGCCGGCTTGCCGGGATAACATTTCCTGGAAATGGACTGCGCGAACCGTTGTTTGTGCAGGGCGCGCTAAAGCTCGCGGTCGTGTTGCAGGGATCGTAAATCGTGAATCCGGATTGGGAGAAATTGCCCGCGCGCTCCAGAGCAGTGGGAACGGACTCAGTAACCGGCTGCGGGATAGCGTCCTTGATCCTCTCCCACGAGAACATGAAGAACGTTTTGTTCCTGCCATCGTAGAGCTTGGGAATGTAGACGGGTCCGTCAAGTTCAATGCCGGGCTCTTGCCAGTGGTAGGCTTGACGGGGACTGCCGTTCGCGTTGTTTTCCCAGCGATTCGCATTGAAAATCGTGTTCCGCACATAATCATAGGCGGAGCCGTGAAACTGATTCGTGCCGCTCTTGAGATCCACATTGACGTTGCCTCCGCCAGTGTGGCCAAACTGAGCGTCATAAGCGTTGGATTCGACGTTGACTTCTTTCACCGCATCGGGAGGCGGAACGAATGTGAGCATCCCCGGGTTGGCGTTGCTTTCGCTGTTGGTATCCGGAATACCGTTAATGGTGAAGTTATTCCGGTTGGAAAGACCGCCGTTGATCTGCATGTTGTCCATCCCGCCGTTGTCGAAGGGCCGGATGGAATTGATGGAGTCGATGCTGGTGGAAAAGACTCCCGCAGTGAGCGTCGCCAATAGAAACGAGTTGCGGCCTTCCAGCGGAGTATTCGCGACAGCCTGTTCGCTGACCACTTGTTCGCGAGAAGCGGATTCCGTATCGAGTTGCGGAGCTTCCGCCGTGACCATCACCTGCTGATTCACCGAGCCGACCTCAAGATGAAAATCCTGCTGCAGGCGTTGATTGGCCGTAAGAAGAAGATGCGGCTCTTCGGCTCGCGAGAAGCCTTCGCGCGTTGCGGAAACGGAGTAATTGCCGGGCAGGAGAAGCGGAACAACATACAGACCGGCCTCGTTCGTGGTGGCAGGGTAAACGATGTTCGTATCAAGGCTCTTCACCTCCACCTTCGCCCCGGCAATGGCCCCGCCGGTGGGGTCGGTGACAGTTCCAGTAATTGTGCCGCGGACTTCCTGTGCGGAAACGCCGAAATACCCGCTGGCAAGAACTGAAAGGGCGATGAGTAGGCGACCGGTGATGCCCGTTCGGAAAGTTCGAGCTATAGCCTGGCCTGATGGCGCTCCGGACATGGAGAGACCTCCTCTGCGATGCATCTTAGATCGCCCCCGTTTTGAAACGTATCAAACTCTGGTTGAGATTCTATCGCAATGCCGATAGGAGGCCAACTTTAAAAAGTAAATCGCGCCGAGAGCACCATGTGGCGCGCTTGCACCTGAGCGCCCCCGTAAATGACGCCGTTCACGGTGGATTGCGTGGGCGCAATAACGCCAAACAAGTTGTTCGTGTTCGCGCCCGTGGCGAAGTTGATGTTCAACAAAGTGTTCGGTGCGCCTGGGTTGAAATGATTGAACGCGTTGAACGCCTCGGCTTTGATTTCCAAAAGCTTCGATTCCGTAATCTTGAAGTCTTTATAAACCGTCAAGTCGAATGACACGACTCCAGGACCATAAGTCAGAGTCGGCGGCGTGTTGCCGATTCCCAGTGAATTAGCTGGCGGGAGCACGAAGCTCGCTGGATTGAACTTATACCAGAGGTTCGGATCAGCCGTGGAGCCGACCGATGCCGGAGTAGCGTTATTGCCAAGCCACAGCGAACCAACCTCCTGGCAACGGAACGGGATGCCGCCCGTAGGTGTCCCGGTCCAGTAGCCCGCCGGCGCTCCCACCGCTTGACAACCGATCGTCAGCGGCTGTCCGTAGAAAAGCGTTCCAATGCCTGCCACGTGCCATCCGTCCAGCGCCTCTTTAGTGAAGGTGTTATTCCAGAAGTGGCTGCCATCGGGAACGGCATAGGTCCAGTTTGCATTCACAGCTTGCGGACGATTACCACCAACCACCGCTTTGTTCAATTCATCCGGAGTCCATTGGTAACGCGTGTAGACCAGAGTCTTCGACCAGGTGTAGTTGACGCCGAACTGCAAGCGGCCGCCCAGACGTTTGTTCAACTGAACCTGGAGGGCGTTGTAGTTCGACTCGCCGTTTGAGCTATATTCACCGATACTGCCCAAGCCTTGATAGCCGCCCGACAACGCCCGAATCAGGTTCGTCGAATAGAAACCAGCCGTTCCATGGTTGTTACTCGTGGGATCAAGATACTTCGGATTGGCGCCTCCTGTGGGAGTCCATGTCGTGTATGGAGCAACCGCATTGAGATCGATATTGATTGGAATCGATGGTCCGCCCGGCTGTAGCTGCTGCGTGCCGGCGAGAACGGACTGATGATGCGCTACGTTGCCGACATAAGCGACATCCACAATGTACCCATGGCCGAGATCGTGCTGGATGTCGAATGTCCAGTCATAGGTGGATGGCGGAACGAAATTTTGTGAGCCGCCCACAACATTTTGAGGCGTAAACACAAGCGGAGCGCTGGCGAGATTCGGGATTGTGGTGTTCAGAATGATGGGCGCCAGGAAGTTCGGCGGAGCCGCCAATGGGCCTGTGCCCACACCGATGGCGCCGATATTATCGACGCTCAGATAACGGCCGTGGAAGATCCCGAATCCGCCGCGGACTGCCGTCTTGCCGTTCCCAAACACGTCATAAGCGAATCCGATTCGCGGATTGTAGGCCACGGAAGGGTAGTTGAAAAAAATTTGAGTGGTACTGGGCGATACCTGAAAACGGCACGCTTCCGGACGCATAGGTCGCCGGATCAAACGTCCCCTGGTCCACATAGGGGAAAGTCTGTCCGGTCTCGCGGATCGATGGCACTCTTTGAACTACAGGTACCGCTTGCACTGTAGGCCAGGCAAGTCGGATAGATGAGCTGGCCAACCGTGTTCGCGTTGTAAGCAGATTGCTGGAAGATGCCCAGCGTTCCTCCGATGAGTACAGTGGGCCCATGATTTGGAATCGCATCCCGTAATCGACAGTAAGCCGGCGAAATACTTTCCAGGTGTCCTGGATAAACCACTCAAATTGCTTGTAACGGGCGCGATTGATCAGCTTTTGGTTGTCCTGCCCGTAGCCGTATAAACTCCCGAGAATCGCGTTCGAAAGTGGATCACCCGAATCGACCGGATTGCCGAGATCGGAGCCGAAGTAGTATGTCCCAGCCGTGTTGAAGGTGGAATAAACACTGACATTACGCGCATCGTGCTCATAGTAGAAGCCTGCCTTGAAAGTGTGCGGTCCTCGGATGAACGTAATGTTTTCCGTCAGGTTCTGAAGCGAATCGGTGCCATCGAAAGGCCAGCGGCTGTCGAATCCGTATGCCGGCAGATTCGGAATAGGCGTAGGAGCCGATTGCGCCGAGAATCCAGAGGGCAACCCGAAGTTCACATTGGGCTTCAACTTCATCGTATTCACAGCGGCCGGGAAAATGTTGGGCGTCGCGAGCGCGTTTCCGTTAGCATCCTTCAGCGGCAGCAGGCTTTGGTTGTAAATCGCCTGATTTGTCGGTGAGTTTCCCTGATGCGCCTTGTTAATACCCCAAGTCAGCTCATTGACCACGCTGGGCGTGAAAGTGTGAATATAAGTCGCTGCAACACCCGGCAGACGGGATGTGATAGCTGTGCGGAAACTGTCCCCATTCCTGCGTCGCCGGACCCAGAATCGCTCCGTAGCCGGATTGATCCTGATAATCCTGCAGCAAGCGAACGAACATAGTGTCTTTCGACGAAATGTTGTAGTCAACTCGCAGAATCTTATCCGTGCGCGGATTCTGAATACGGGCGTGAAAAGGAAATTGAATTGCCGCTGGCCTGTTGGATCCGTAGTGTTCGGCAACGGAAATTGGTTCAGCATCGCAACGCCAATCGGATTCTGCTGGCTGGCCGGAATGATGTTTCCTGCGAAAGGTTGACCCGTGACGGGATTCCGAATGATGATCGGCGTTCCATTCGTGTTGACGCTCTGCGAGAAGTTCCCCTGCCGCTCCAGCGCCGTGGGCATTGTGTAGTGGTTTGTCTGCCGTTCCCGCTATTGCCGGAGGCAGTGTTATGAACGTAATCGTAGGAGAAGAAGAAGAACAACCGGTTCCGGTTCTTATTGAACGGGAATGCCCGGAATCATCAGCGGACCGCCAATTGTGCCGCCTGGATTCTGGAACCGGTACTTTGGCTTGCCAATACCCTGCACATTATTGAAAAACTCGTTCGCGTTCAGCTCTTCGTGACGCCAGTAATAGTAGGCGCTGCCGTGAAATTGCGCAGTCCCGTTCTTGATCGAAACGTTGAGCTGTCCGCCATTTCTCGACCCATACTCCGCATCATAATTGCCAACCAGCAGCTTTACTTCGCCAATAGCATCGACGCTCGGAGCTTGGTAAGTGTTCAACCCGGGTGCTCCACTGTCCTGGCTTGCAATACCGTCAAGAGTCAGCAGCACCTGACCCTGTTGGCCGCCGTTCACGGTTGGAGTTTGCGTCCCCCAGCCTCGGTTATCGTGCGTACCTAAATCCTGCACACCAGCCAAATCTCCGATCATCGCCTGAAAATCGCGCCCGCGACTCGGCGTGTCCTGGATTTGCTTTAGGTTGACATCGATGGCATGGTCGGAAGTGTCGGTTTGCACGTGGACCGCTTCGGCCTGGACTTCGATGGCTGTGCTAACGCTTCCCAGTTCCAGCGTAATGTTGTGAAGATCGACCTTCTCTTGTGCTCCAACAATAATGTTCTTTTGCTCGTACGATTTGAAGCCGGTCTTGGCAATCTTGAGAGTGTAGGTTCCGGGAAGAATCGATGTGAATTGAAAAGCGCCCGTTCCGCTGGTAGTGTCCTCACGTACCTGCTGTGAGACATCGTTGATCAGTTGAACGGGAACGCCGACCATGACGGCTCCGGCGGAGTCGATAAGCGTGCCCGATACAGATCCGGTAACAGATTGGGCGCGCGCGAACGGCCTCAGGACCATCGCCATGAGGACAAGCATGGAGACAGATACAATTCTCCGTTTCGTGATGCTCTGAATCGATGAAATCGGAGCGAAAGCGTGACCCGGTAGCGTCCCTGACATGGAGACCTCCTTGTGTAATTTGACGTGATAAGACCCGTTTTGAAACGTATCAAAACTCTTGGCTGCTACTTTATCCCAATGCGAAAAAAAGTCAAGAAAGAATTGCAAGTGTCAGGCGGCAGCCATAGAAACTGCGATACTGGATGCCGCTGTTAATGTTGCCGTCGCCCTTCATCTCGAGTTTCAACTCGAAATCGGAAGGCTCTCCACCCCGCCACACGAGATAGACAGTCCCGGTAGGCTTCTCGCAGCTGGATTCGATGAAAATGGCGCCGTTCTCTACTTCCCAATTCGAATCGCCCGACCATCCTTTGAGAGTCTGGCCGTCCCACAAAGATGTCCAGCCTTCATGATTGGCGAAGTCGACCGGTTCGGGATGGCTGAAGCCGGCAAAGCGGCGTGGGGGCGCGTCTTGCTCAGAAGGTTGTTGCGATACAGCCAGTGCCGCGTAAAACAAGCCGGCGAGTACCGCGAACAAGGCCGCTCGAGAGACTACTCTCTTAGTACGGCGTCGAGGATTGCTCGGTCCGAACATTTCGCATTTCTCCTTGCGCGCCTATCATGAGAACCGCACGCTGAATATCGTGGCTCCGTTCTCCCAGGTGATTTGCCGGAAGATCTCGGGTGACGTCAGCCCTTTTAACAATTCGAGTGTCTCGCGCGCGACGCATTTGCCAGCCAGTCTACTTGCTTCCGGGTTATTGCCCTGCGAAATGCCTGTTCCCTTTCCGTCGGCGCAAGCGCAATCGCTGCCGAAAATCAGCTTACTTCGATGGCGGACGATGAAATCGCGCGAGAAGCCGGTATCGCGCGAAAGTCCATTATTCCCTGAGTTCGCCGACATGTCGGCATACAGATTCGGGAAATCGGAGAGAAATTTGTCGGTTAGTCCTCCGGGCTTGATTGGTCCTGATGGATAGCCGCGGTCCGTCGGCACGTCGGCGCTGATGTGAGCCCAGAACAGATCCCCGTGCCCGATGAAGTTCGTTCTCCGATAGGCGCGAAGTATCTTGTCGAACTGTGGGTATCCAGTGTTGTACGGGAGTTCTCCCGGGAAATGCGGGAAGTTCTGGATGTGCATCATCACCGGAACCTGCATTTCCGCGCAAATGTCGTACACGCGGCGCATTTCGGAGGAGTCCAGCGCGAGGTGATACTTCAGCTCACCGATGCTGACAGCTCCGTCTCGAATTGCTTTGCGAATGACTTCGCCCGCGCCCGGCTGAGCCGGATCGGTGCCGACGGAACGTACAAACACACCCGGCCGCTTAGCCATCTCCTCCTTGGCTTTATCCTCGTCCGGCGCCCTTGTGAGTAAGACCGCGTTTGTAACGCCGCACCCTTGGATGTGCGTGAAGCAAGCGTCGGGATCGCGGCGAAGATGCAGATGAGTGTCCAACACGGGACCGCCCCATAAAAACTTCGATTGCGAAAGGACGTCTGTAGCCGCGATAGCCGCCAGCGTTGTCTTCAGAAAGGTTCTTCGTTGCATCGCGATTCTCGATTTGAGAGCCCTCAATCGAGGGAATCCATCAGCGCTCCTTGTTTTCACTCACCTGACCGGTGCATCAAATCGAGCGCCGTTGAGATAATCCTGCCTTCCGCGCAGCCCGGCTTCAACCGGGATCCGATCACCTGGAACGTGAGATGGCTGTACGCTTCGTCGGAGTAAATGTACCCGGAGTTTGCCATACCATTGGCCAGAGTCACCATGATCGTCTTATTGGCTGGCGCTTCGGCCTTCAACCGCATGGCGATTTGGCTGTAGACTTCCCCGTTTACGGTGGCGAACCGGAAGCAGGCAATCCAGCTCTTTTGGGCGCCAATCCTACAAACGCCGGACCCGGTCCTGGTCATTACGGACACACCGGTGGCGCTTCGAGAGAAGTCGCAAACAGAATCCGACAGTGGGTCGGGGCGAGTCCGGGAAACCATCGATCCGAAGGTCTTCCTGACCCTGAGCGAGCAATCCGCGAAACTCGCCTCCTTCCTTCTTGCCCATGGCAAACACCTCGATTATGAACTGGCCCGAAACGTCAGCCTTGCAAAATTGAGGGAAAGGCCCTTTGTTTTGAAAGGAGCTTTCAATAACCAGTGGACCCCGCGCGCCGTTGCGCCGTTCCGATTCTATTTCCGGCTTGACCGGGAGCGCTTGATTCGGCGCATCATCGACCGGCAGAATCCGGCGCGCTTAGATTGGGCCGCGCCCATGGCTTCTAGTCTCACCGAAGACTATGCGCTGATCGCGAGGGCGCCCGAACCGGCAACTGGACAGATGATGCTGGTCATCGCTGGCTTGGGCGAAAAAGGCACGGCGGCCGCCTTGGAATTCGTAACAAACCCCAGATACCTCAACCGATTTGCTTCCCAGGCTCCGAAAGGGTGGGAACGGCGAAACATTGAGCTGGTGATTAAATCGAACCTCGTGAACGATGATTGGGGCGAGCCGCGCGTGGTTGCGATGCATTTCTGGTAAAGCTGCAACGGAACCCTGGTTGTGAGGCGATCTTCTATGATGTTTTGTTTTTGCCTCTTGGGAGCGCGAACCGGCACAACATAGCAGCGGCGCCGCCAAACAGCAATAAAGCCCAGGAAGATGGTTCTGGCGTAGAAGTAGAAGAGGTCAAATTGAAGGTCGCCTGGAGAGTCCCCGCATTTACTAAGCCCCCATTCCAGGCCACGATCAAAGTATCCCCACTTAGGGATGCCGTTGTCCCGCCGTTAGCAAAGGTATCGGAGAGCTTCGACAAGCCGAGACCGAAGAACGCCGAATCGACGAAACTAACCGTGAACGGAACATTCGTGCCGGTTGAGTTGACAACGTCCGTCAGAATGAGCTGACTCGCGGTGAAATTTGCCGTGTCGGTGTTAGCGGGGAAAACGGCCCCAAACTCAATCGCGGGTTCCGCGATCGTTACCGTTGTACCGGACGAGTTTTCGTAACCTGTTTTCGGCACGAACCCGTTGGCTGGATCGAAGTAGTTCGATGGGTAGCCTAAGAATTCCAAAGATCCCGTTACCGAGGTCCCCAGCAGACTTGCCCTCCCAGGTGCGGCGCCCGCGATGAACAGGAGCGCCGGAATAAGAACCACGCGGAATCGAGAGATCATTGAATTTCCTCCGTAGGCACGGTTACGGTCAGATCGCACGGAATGTTGGCCGAACGGCCCATTACAGTTAAACACGAGCGTTGTACAAAGTACTCGCCCTTGCTCGCCGCAAAACGCCTTCAAAAGGTAAACCTTCTGCCTCGAAAATCGTCGCTGGTACTGCGAAGGGTCCGCGATGACCGCCTCACTCTCGCAATAAGCTTGGAGGAATATTCGGATGAAATCCGTTTTCAAGACTCTCTTGCTTCTGGCTTGGTTTGGAACAACCCTTGCTTCAGCCCAAACCTCGAGCTTCCAGCACGTAGTAATCATTTTTCAGGAAAACCGGACGCCCGACAACCTTTTTCAGGGCCTGTGCGCCCCTCCCTTCGGTTCGGCGACTTCCTGCAGCACCACTCCGAACGCGTCCCAGTACAACATCCTGACTAGTAACTGGATCGACAAGAACGCGCCCAGCGGTACGATTCAGCCGCTGCCCGTTGCCTTGGCAAACAAGTACGACCTCAGTCACGCGCACTCGGCTTTTCTGGCGATGTGCAATGTGGACCCCTCAAGGAATGTTTGTCAGATGAACGGAGCCGGTAACGTAAAGTGCACCGGCACCTGTCTCTCACAGCCTCAATTCAGGTATGTCGATAACTCGGCCGGTACCGTGAACCCATATCTCCGGCTGGCGACGCAGTATGGCTGGGCAAACTATATGTTCCAGACCAACCAGGGACCCAGCTTCCCGGCCCACCAGTTTATCTTCGGCGGAACTTCCGCGCCATCCGCGCTCGACGATGCATCGGCGATTTTCGCGGCGGAAAATATGTCGGGAACCAGCAGTCAGGCGGGATGCGCCGCGCCGGCAGGCACAACCGTTGCTTTGATCGACCGCAGCGGCGTGGAAGATCAGAAAACCTATCCGTGCTTTGAGCACCAAACCATGGCGGATTTGCTTCCATCGACGGTCACCTGGAGATATTACGCGCCGAGCGCCGGCTCGATTTGGACCGCGCCTAATGCCATTCAACACATTTGCGAATCCACCGGACCGGGCGGCAAGTGCGATGGCGAGAGTTGGACGAGCAACGTCGATCTTACTCCAGTGAACGTCTTGAAGGATATCGGTAACTGCCAGCTTCGGTCGCTCAGTTGGGTGATTCCTAGCGGCGCGAATTCAGATCATGCGAACGTGAACGATGGCGGCGGCCCCTCTTGGGTCAGCGCGATTGTCAACGCCATAGGCAACAGCAATAGCTGCGATAACGGCGCTGGCTACTGGAAAGACACTGCCATCATCATCGCCTGGGATGATTGGGGTGGCTGGTACGATCACGAGCCGCCGACCATTCTGGATTACCCGCAAAGCGATTATCAGTATGGTTTTCGCGTGCCGCTCATCTTCGTTTCCGCCTATACGCCCGCCGGATATATAAATAACGAGCGCCACGATTTCGGTAGCGTTCTAAGATTTATCGAACACAACTTCGGGATCGAGGAAGGCGCGCTCCATTTTGCGGATTCACGCGCCGGCAGCGATTTGCGTGCGTTTTACGACTTCGGCCGAACCCCACGCGCCTTCACGACCATCGCCGCTCCCAAATCCGCGAAGTTCTTCCTGCATGACAAGCGGCCGTCGACGGACCCCGACGACGACAAGTAAAATTAGCGAACGGCTCCGATTCTTTCAGGAGGCCAAAAGACGAAAACAGCCTTGCCGTAAATGTAATTTCTCGGTACGAAGCCCCAGGCCCGGCTGTCATTGGACGACACGCGGTGATCGCCGAGAACAAAGTACTCGTTGGGCGGAACGACAGTGGCCGGATAGCTTCGATCGTCCCGGTAGTCGGTCGGAACGTAGTTCTCGACAAGTTTCTTGCCGTTCAGAATGACATATCCATCGTCAACCGCTATCGTGTCGCCGGGTACGCCGATGACTCGCTTGATGTAAGACTGCTTGACGTCTTCGGGAAACCAGAAGACCACCGTATCGCCGCGCTTGATCCCGTCCAGCCCGAATTTGTAGCTGAACTGATTAATGAACAGCCGTTCCTGATCGTAGAGGCTCGGCATCATGCTCGTTCCCTCCACCTTCACGGGACGATAGAGAAATAGGATCACCAGCACCGCAATCAGGACGGACAACATCAAGTCCCGAAACCAGGTGATCGCACCGATGAATCCGGATCTGTCGTGATCCGCCCTCTCCAAGGGGGGTGCGGAGCCGATCGTTTCAGGAGCCAACTCGCTCATACTCTAAAGCCTACTTCGCTCAACAGCAAGGGCGCACTAAATTGCGCCCGTCCGCCGAACTGGAAGACTACACTCCATCGTGGACCGCAGCTCTCGTAACTCTCTCAGCTTTTGACGAGTGACTCGGATTTTCGGTTGCTTCCCCGGCCTTGCGCCAGGATGAAATCAGCTAATCGCGCGCTTCGCCTTGAGCTCTCGTTCGGCGCGAAGCCAATCCTCTTCAGCGAACCCGTGGGCGCAGCCACGAGCCATCCAGTAATAGTGCGCTAGCGTGGCGACTTCTTCGGAAGTTACCGTTGAGGAAAGCTCATTCTTTGCGAATCCCGGCGAGCTTGCCGCGACATCAACTGGGAAATCGACCGGTTGCGAGCCGGTTCCAGCGGAAGCGGCGAACGCCTTAGCGGCCGGCACATTTTCCATTGCGGATGTTTCGTTGGCAACAGGCGAGCTCGCTTTGCGATGTCTTGCCGGACCAGTTTCATTGTTATCGCTCTTCGACTTGGAAGACTTGGACGCTCGCGGTGTCGATGTTGTGTCTGTCGTGCCCAATCCGGGCGTTGCTGTTGATTTCTCTTCCGCGACCTTATTTGTCTTTTTCGAAGCTTTATTCGACTGCATGAAGCTTATTTTAGCCGCAGGAAACAACTTTGTCAGTATTTGTTCCACGGGTTTTTTCTACCGGCGCGCTTCCGTTCGTTTTCCATAAAGTTACGGGAACCAGGTTGCGCTGCAGCCTCCGCGTATAATTCGAAGTAAGTGACATCCAGGTTTTCCAGAGGCCCTTCTATAGCGCATTTGGTGTCACTCGTGTGTTTGTGGGCGTTGCTGATGGCAGCTTTCGCGGGCCCCCTACATAAACACAATTCGAACCAGGAAAGCACTTGTCTGATTTGCCACGCCAGCGAGCGAGCGGTTGTAGTTGCCATCGATTGCGAGGCCGGCAAACCTCACGCCGCCTCCTCGCATCCTCTCCCCGCTTGTTCCAGCGCTCTCCCCAATCCGGATCGCCCGGTCCTGGCGCATACGTCCCGAGCTCCGCCCTCAATACTCCTTTAACTCTAGTTTTGGATTGGCGGAGGCGCGCGAAAGTGCGCGGCCAGTCATCTTGAAATGTTGAAAGAAGGAGTAGTATTTTGAACCGACTGGTTATGCCGGCAGGAACGCTGGCAATTCTTCTCGCTGCTTCGATCGCGGCGTCCGGTGTCGGCTTTGGCTCGCAGGCCACGGGAAACGGCGGCACGATCCAAGGTACGGTTACGGACCCGAGCGGAGCGGTCATAGCCGGAGCCAACGTCACTCTGACCAATGCCGTAACGAATTATAAGCAGAGCGTAAAATCCGGTGACGATGGCACATTCCGGCTCGTGAACATTCCGCCAAACCAGTATCACTTGGAAGTAACGGAAACCGGTTTCCAGGCTTTCACGCAAGACATCGCCGTTCGGACGCAGGTACCGATACAGCTGAAAGCCGCCCTGACGCTGGCTGGTTCCACCGAAACGGTAAACGTATCGGCCTCGGCGGAAGTTCTTGAGAACGTGCCGGCGGCGCACACGGATGTGGGACAGGACCTGATGGCGAATCTGCCGATTTCAAGCTCGGGTCAGGGGCTGAGTGATGCCATTACGCTGACGTCGGGAGGCGTCGTCGCCGATTCGAACGGGTTTTTCCATCCGCAGGGCGATCATGGCGAAACCAGTTACGTTGTCGATGGGCAGCAGATCAGCGATCAGCAGAGCAAGACTTTTTCAACCCAGCTTCCGCCAAATGCCTTCCAGTCTCTTGAATTGATCAGCAGCGCTCCCAATGCCGAATATGGCGATAAAACCAGTTTGGTTGTCAGCGCTGTAACTCGCTCCGGTCTAGGGCAGAAGCCGACAGCCAGCCTCGATTTAACTTACGGTTCCTTTGGCACCGCTACGCGAGGAAGCGACTTTCGGCGTGGGCGGCTCGAAGTGGGGCAACTTTCTGGTTGCCAACTCGAGTAGAACCGGCCGATTTCTGGACACTCCCGAATTTACTCCGTTCCACGACAAAGGCAACAACGAGACGATCTTTGACCGAATCGATTATCAGCCGGGAAGTCGCGATTCCTTTCATTTGAATCTGTTCGCGGCACGCAACTGGTTTCAAGTCCCGAATACGTACGATCAGTTGCAGCAGGATCAACGTCAGCAGGCGAAAACCATCAGTTATGCGCTGGGCTATCAGCACACCTTTACGCCGTCTACCCTGCTAACAATGAATCCGTCTTTCCGTCAGGATCGAGTGAACTATTATCCCAGCGCCGATCCGTTCAACGATACCCCCGCCACCATAAATCAGGATCGCCATCTGACAAACTGGGGCGTTCCAGTCAACTTTTCTTTTGCGAACGGCGTCCACAATCTAATCGTTGGTTCGGAGTACAATCACTACCGGTTAATCGAGAATTTCGGGCTGGGAATTACGGATCCCACTTTCAATCCAGTCTGTTTGACGATTGCTGGGGATCCGGTAATCTCGGCCACGCCAACGAATCCCGCAGCTTGCTCTGGCCTCGGGTATGTCGCCAATCCGAGTCTTTCCCCGGGTCTTGTGCCCTTCGATTTGACGCGCGGCGGTTCACTGTTCCGCTTTCACGGCGCTGCGGGAATCAATGAAGAAGCAATTTACGCGCAAGACGCGCTTACTCTCAAAAACCTGACGTTGAACATCGGCCTCCGATTCGATACTTACAATGGCATTACCAGCGATAATTTGCTCGAGCCGCGCCTGGGCCTCTCCTATCTCCTGAAATCGACTGGAACGGTCCTCCGCGCTTCGTACTCGCGAACCATGGAAACGCCATACAATGAGAACCTCGTTCTGTCGAGCACCACCGGAGCGGGCGGGTTAGCGTCGAATGTTTTTGGCGCGCTCGGATCTCAGGCGCTGCGCCCCGGCCATCGAAATCAATACGGTGTCGGTCTGCAGCAGGCGATCAAGAAATGGATACAGATCGATGCCAGCTATTTCTGGAAATTCACTAAGAACGCTTTCGATTTCGACACGCTCTTCAATACCTCAATCGCGTTTCCGATCGAGTGGCGTCAATCGAAGATCGACGGTGTATCCGTTCGCATCTCTACGTCGAATTTGCACGGATTCCAAGCGTACACAACTTTGGGACATACACGCGCTCGCTTCTTCGGGCCCGAAGTCGGCGGTATCATTTTTAACTCGCCGCTGGATACCGGCGTTTTCCGCATCGATCACGATCAGGCTCTCCAGCAAACTTCTTATCTTCGGTATCAGCACGGAAAAGATGGACCATGGGCTGCCTTCACGTGGAGATACGATAGCGGCGAAGTTGCGGGATCGGTAACGGATCTCGCGGATGCGCTCGCATTGACCGGCGATCAGCAAGCCGCCATTGGCTTTTACTGTGGTACTCAGATGGCGACCTTATATAACCCGATTAAGTCGTGTTCCGGCAATTACGGCGCGATGCGCTTGACAATTCCCGCGGCCGGTACCTTTAACCCTGATAGCAATCCGCCTCGCATTGCACCCCGCAATTTGTTTGACGTGAGCGTCGGAACGGACAATCTCTTTCACAAAGAAAAACTGAAGACCCGGCTGAAGTTCACGGCGATTAACATCACCAATCAAGCCTCGTTGTACAACTTTCTCTCTACTTTCAGCGGTACGCATTGGGTATCGCCCCGCACTTACCAGGTGACGCTGGGCTGGGTTTACTAGCTCAAGCCAAGATGACTCATCAACTTGAATACCTGAAACGGAGCCGCGACCGTCAGGAAGCGTGTCTGGCCGTTCTGCCAGAATGAATTCCATGCCAAAGCAGGTGTTTCTTATCGCCAGCGGTGATCTGCGCCTTTCCGCCAACCAGGTATGTTGGCCCGCTCAACTCGAAGTGGAACGCGCTGTTACCGATGCGATATCAAACCTGGGCTTTCAAGTGCAGAGGGCCCATCCAGTCGATCCGGTCAAGAAAGCACGGGTTCATCGACTCCCAGAAATATGGCATGGAAGTGTTTCGCGGTATTCCGGAAGACGCCCCCATTGTCGTTGTAGAGGCGGTCTGGCAGTACAGCCACCATGTGTTAGCCGGTCTGATGACGCATAAAGGCCCGATTCTGACCATCGCGAATTGGAGCGGGCGGTGGCCCGGTTTGGTGGGAATGCTGAACTTAAATGGCTCCCTGACGAAAGCGGGTGTGCAATATTCCACTCTCTGGTCGGAAAACTTCAAGGATGAGTATTTCTTGAGTCGGCTCGAAGCCTGGCTACACAATGAACCGGTTCGGCACGACACCGCCCACGCACGCCCGTTACGCGAATTGAAATTGCCCGCGGATGCTGAAGAGATGGGCGTGTCCTTGGCGCGAAACATGAAGCGTGACAAAGCAATTCTCGGCATTTTCGACGAAGGCTGCATGGGCATGTTCAACGCGATCCTGCCCGATCATTTGCTGAATCAGACCGGAATCTATAAGGAACGGCTCAGCCAGTCGGCACTCTTCGCTGCCATGCGTTGCATTCCTGAGCAGGAGGCCCAAGCCGTTCGGCAATGGCTCGATCGAAAAGGTCTTCAGTTCAAAACCGGGCCGAATCCTGAAACCGATCTCACGGACGCTCAAATTCTGGAGCAGTGCCGGATGTATATTGCAGCACTGCGCATCGCGGACGAATTTGGATGCAGCGCGATCGGCATCCAATACCAGCAAGGCTTGAAGGACTTGACTCCCGCCTCGGACCTGGCGGAAGGTCTGCTGAATAATCGCGATCGTCCGCCGGTCAAGTCGATGGATGGTCGGATTCTGTATGAAAATCAGCCGCTGCCTCACTTCAACGAGGTGGATGAGTGCGCCGGGCTGGATGCGCTGGTGACGAATCGAGTCTGGAACGCCCTTGGATTACCGCCGGAGACTACCTTACACGATTTGCGATACGGCGAAAACTTCGATAGTCAGTTCGTCTGGGTCTTTGAAATTTCGGGCGCAGTTCCACCGGAACACAACGTGGATGGCTACAAAGGAACAGTAAGTGAGCGCCAACCGCCCATGTACTTCCGCTTAGGCGGAGGTTCGTTAAAGGGCGTCAGCAAGCCTGGCGAGATCGTCTGGAGCCGCGTATTTATCGAGGACTGGAAAACTCAACGCCGATATCGGCCGCGCTCGTGCCATCGCGCTGCCAAAGGAGGAAACGGAGCGCAGATGGCGGATCACCACGCCTCAATGGCCGATTATGCATGCTGTGCTGTATGGCATCTCCCGGGATCAAATGATGGCGCGGCACAAGGCGAATCACGTCCAGGTTGCCTATGCTCATGACGCGAAGAGCGCCAATCGTGCCCTGGCCGTGAAAGCTGCATTTCTTCGTGAGGCCGGCTTGGAGGTGCATGTTTGCGGAGCTGAAACCGGACTCTGAAATATGAAGGTCGGAATCCTGGGGACAGGCGCGATAGCGAACAAGCACGCGCAAGCATATAAGAACATCGGCTTTCAGGTTATTGCGTGCTCGAATAAAACCGAATCTCGCGGACGCGAATTCGCGGAGCGCTGGGGCGCGAAATTCGTGGCTGGACTGCGCGATCTCTGCCGCTATCCCGATCTCGACTACGTTGACGTTTGCACGTTCCCCGACTCTCATTTGGAGCCGGTGGAGATTTGCGCCGAAATTCGCCGTCCGCTCATGGTTCAGAAGCCGATCGCGACCAATCTAGAGAACGCCCGAAAGATGATCGAAGTGGCTCGCCGCTGCAGGCATCCCGCTCGGCGTAATGAGCCAGCACCGCTTTGACGATTCGACTCTGTTTCTCAAGCGCGCTCTCGCCGCGAACCGGCTTGGAAAATTGCTTCAGGCCGATGCGTACGTGAAATGGTTCCGCAGTGACGAATACTATTCACGTCCGATAAAGGGCAGTTGGCAAACCGAGGGCGGAGGCGCGCTGATCAACCAGGCCATTCATCAGGTTGACATTCTGTTGTATCTGATCGGCCCGGTCGCTTCCGTGACCGGCATTTGGCAGCTCGGTGCGCGCCATAAGATCGAATCGGAAGACGTAGTGAATGCGCTTCTTTCCTACAAATCGGGCGCTACCGGCGTCATACAGGCCGCGACTGCTTTCTGGCCTGGATATACGGAGCGAATCGAGATACACGGGACAAAGGGATCTGCAATTATCTCCGGTGATCGCTTGACCGAATGGAGCGCCTTGGATGATGACGACGCAAATCAGCGCGACCCCGCACCCGTGCAACACGATGTCGCTTCCGGTTCTTCCGACCCGATGGCAATCAGCCTCACGTCTTTCGAACGCCAGTTTCGCGATTTCGCCGATGCAATTCGGACCGGACGCGAACCGGCCGTGAATGGCGAAGAAGGCTATCGAGCACTAGAACTTGTTCTTGGTATTTATCGCTCCTGTCGGGAGAATTGTAAGGTCCAAATCAAGGCTATAATCGAGCCATAGACTCAGTTGTCTTCGCGACTTTGCAGAGGTCGCATGCTTCCGGATATGGCGGTCCCCGTCGACGAATTTCTCAGTGCGCTCTCAACCGGCTCGGTAAATTTGAGAGCTAAACCGGGCGAGCTTCCGGATAACATCGAAGAATTAATCGAGTCCCTGCCCGATCCGGAGCGCGTCCGCCGGTATCTCACCGATTTCACCTTGCGGTATCCGGCGATTTGGCGTGACCTAACCCAGGAGAAAGAACGGCTGCGCTGGCTGCTCGCAATTTTCAGCGTCAGCCACTTTCTTTCGGAAGAGATCATCCGCCATCCGGAATGGTTATCCGCTGTAGCAAATATCGATGGCCGTCTTTCCCTGCCCGAATATAAAGATCGTCTCGATGGATTCCTGCAAGAACGCGGTGTGACGTGTCCCACTGCTCTCGATCTGGCGCTGTTTAGGCGGAAAGAGCTCTTAAGAATTGTTGTTCGCGACGCTCTGCATGCGGGAAGCTTGGCGGAAATCACGGAAGAACTCTCCGATCTTGCCGGCGCAATACTCGGTTGCGCGCTAAATACTGTCCTCGCGGAACTCCAATCGCGCTATGGCGTGCCGTCCATATTCGATAACTCCGGGGAAACGGTACCCGCGCGTTTTGCTGTTATTGCGCTGGGTAAGCTGGGCGGCCGGGAGCTCAATTACAGCTCCGATATCGATTTGATGTTTCTGTATGACGATAACGGGGAAACGTCGGGACCGCACGTCATCACGAATAAGGAATTCTTCAAGAAAGCCGCCAATCAGTTTACGAATCTTCTTTCTACTTACACGCCTGCGGGCGTTTGCTACAGAGTCGATTTGAGGCTTCGGCCCGAAGGAACTCTGGGCGATGTGTGCATCTCGCTGGCCGCGGCGAAAGAGTATTATGCCAGGCGCGCCCGCGATTGGGAGCTGCAGATGCTCATCAAGGCGCGTGTCGCGGCAGGCGATGAAGCACTTGGGTCAAGCGCTGCTCGATGCGGTTGAGCCCGCGATCTATGCCACCACGCTGGATTTCTCGACCATCGAGACCATGTCGGAAGCTCGTGAGCGAATCGGCGAAAAACTCGCTCGCAAGCGGCTGCGCAAGGGCGAGTTGGATGTGAAACTGGCGAGGGGCGGCATTCGCGATATAGAGTTTCTGGTTCAATGCTTGCAGCGTTTGCATGGTGGCCGGGAACCGTGGGTCCGGCATGGCGGCACTTTGCTTGCGCTGACCCGTCTGCACGACAAGGATCTTCTCTCCCAAACCGAATATCAGAGGCTGGTGGGAGCATACGAATTTCTGCGCTATCTGGAGCACCGGCTGCAGTTCGAAGACGACCGTCAAACGCATTCCTTGCCGGCGAATCCCGTGGATCTGGATCGAATCGCGCGGCGTATGCCCGACGCGGAATTGCGGCGGGACGGAGGAATTACCGCGTCAGCGCAGCTCCTGGGGAAACTGAATCATCATCTGGAAAACGTTCAAGCAATTTACGAGAGCATCGTGCACGCACAGCGGCCCTTGTATTACGGACCAGCTCCGGCAGCCGCTTCCGCGACCGATGCTCCGTCAAAGACCCAAGAAGAGCGGAGAAAGATGGGCGTTGCCGATAAAGTACTTCGATCCGTGGCCGAAGCTGCTCCCCAATTCGCGGAACGTCTGCGGACGCGAGGAGTTCACAGGTCGGAAGAGGTATTGGCGGAATTCCTCGAGAAATTGCTGAACGATTCATCTGGCATTCGTCTGCTGGATGAATACCCGCTGGTAGCCGATTGCATGGTCCAGATTTTCGAGCTCAGCCCGTATCTTTCCGGGCAGCTCCTGCGCTATCCGGAGCTGCTCGAAGAAATCCGGCGTGCGGCGGATCAACCCGGCCGTAGATGGGCATACGAAAGTCTTAGCCGCGCCTCTGAACGATATCGATGGATTGCGCCGCTTCTTCCGGCGCGAGATGTTCCGCATTCAGGCGGGAAGCGTTTGTCTTTCTGAATCCGTGTTTCAAACGCTCGACCGTACCTCGGCCTTAGCCGAGTTCGTGATCGCGCGCGCTTATCGAATCGCGCGCGAGCAAGGTTTGGCGCATGCCCGCGTCCCACGCAACGGCGGAGAAGCCGTTTCAAGAGCCGCAGGGAGAAATGATGGTGGTGGCTCTGGGGCGGCTGGGAATGCGAGAGTTCGATTTGGGCTCCGATGCCGATCTGCTGTTCATCATTCCCGACAGCGAAGCGCACCGGCAGCGATTCTGGACTCGCGTTGCGGAGCATCTCATCGAAATCCTCACGGCTTATTACGGGCGATGGCCCCATTCTATCGCTCGACACCCGCCTTCGGCCAAACGGGCGCGAGGGCATGCTGGTGCAGACCGAATCCAAATACGTCGATTACTTTTCGACTAAGGCGGAAGCCTGGGAAGGAATCGCCTACATGAAGGCGCGCGGCGTCGCCGGAGATACGGAGCGAGCTACAGACTTTCTGACCGAACTTCAGCAGGTGGATTGGCGCCGCTATGGCCAGGGTGGACGCTCGAAACAAGATCTTCGACAGATGCGGATGCGGTTGCAGCGCGAGCAGGGCAACGTCACTCCATTAAAGGCATGCGAGGGCGGATACTACGATGCGGATTTCATTCTCATGTACCTGCGGCTCAAGGGCGCGGGACTATTTTTCAAGAGTCTGAACACGCCCGAGCGCATCGACATCGTCGAGAAAATGGGACATCTGGAGCGCGCCGATGCCGAGTTTCTGCTGCAAGCCACGACCTTCTTCCGCGCTCTGGATCACGCGATCCGCATAGTGACGGGAAGGGCGGAAGAGAAGCTGCCCGCCTCCAGCGTGGAAGCGGAAATGATAACCGAACTGCTGCATCGCTGGGCGAGCGAGCACGCAAATCCATCGACACTCGCGGCCGACTTATCGGCTCTGCAATCGAAAATGCGCCGCCTTTTCGAAACCGATTTTCGCGCCCATTAAGTCAGGTGAACTTATTCTTCCTCCTCCGCGTGCACATGAGACTTGGCCGCGGCTATGATTTTTTCCGCCTGCTGAGTCGGCACATAGTCGTAGTGATCGAATTCCATGTGGAAAGAAGCGCGTCCCTGTGTCTTCGAAATGAGATCGTTCTGATAATTGAGCATCTCCGACATCGGAACCTGGGCGCGAATGGTTTGCATATTGCCCTTCAAGTCCATGCCTGAAATCCGGCCTCGCCGGCTGTTGAAGTCGCTCATCAGGTCGCCGGCGAACTCAGCTGGGAGTTTCCACTTCCACCTGCATAATGGGCTCCAGCAGCGCAGGTTTCGCCTGCTGCATCGCGGCCCGGAACGCCTTTCGTCCGGCCAGCTTGAACGCCATTTCCGACGAGTCCACGTCATGATACGAACCGTCGTAGAGAGTCACTTTGAAATCGGTCACGGGAAAACCCGCAATGAATCCCTGCTCGGCAGCTTCCAGAATCCCTTTCTCAACCGCGGGAACGAATTGCCGGGGAATTGCGCCGCCGAAAATATCATTTACAAATTGAAACTTCTCGCCGCGGGCCAACGGCTCGATTTTGATCCAGCAATCGCCGAACTGTCCGTGGCCGCCGGTCTGTTTTTTGTGCCGGCCCTGAACGCTCGCAGTGCCTCGAACCGTTTCGCGATACGGAATTTTCGGCGCTTTCAGTTCTACTTCTACTCCGTAGCGGCGCTTCAGTCGGCTTACGACGATCTCCAGATGCTGCTGTCCGTTTCCAGCGAGCAAAAACTCCTTCGTTTGAGGATCGCGATAAAACCGCAGCGAGCGATCTTCTTCCAACATCTTTGTGAGCGCCACGCTCAGGCGATCCTCGTCATTCCGCGTCTTCGCCGAAATCGCGTAGGCGATCGACGGCTCGGGAAACTCGATCGCGCGGAATACAACGCAATTTGTCTTCTCGCAAAGCGTGTCGCCCGTCAATGTCTCTTTCAATTTGGCGACGGCGCCGATGTCACCCGCGCGAATTTCGGTAACGGGCTGCATGCGTCTTGCCGAATGGCGTCGCGATATGGGCCAGACGTTCGCTCACGTTCGATCGCATATTCGTCAAATGCGCGTCGTCCTTAACGGCTCCGGACATGACTTTGAAATAGGTGACGCGTCCCGCGAATGGGTCCGCCGCGGTCTTGAACACGAATAGTGAGGAAGGCTCGTTCGGGGCTATGCCCTTTGTGATCTCGTTGCCGTTCTGGATCGCCGGCACTTCCGGACGCTGTAGCGGAGAGGGAAAAATCTCGGCGACGAAATTCATCAGCAGGTCCGAGCCGATATTCTGAGAAGCCGCCGAACAAAGAATGGGCACGATGCGGCGCTCGGCAACAGCCTGCTGCAACCCGCTCACAATATGTTCCACGGGCAGCGTTCCAGTGGCAAAAAATTCTTCCATCAGACTCATCGTTGCCTTCCGCCACCATCTCGACGAGAGCTTCATGCGCTTTCGTGGCCGCTTCTTCGTGAGAGGCTGGAATGTCCTCTTCCTTGGCTTTCCCGTCGCCGCCCGGTTTATAGGAATACGCGCGCATGCGAATGACATCTATGATTCCCGTGAAGCTCTTTTCCGATCCGATGGGCAGCTGAATGGGAACCGCGGACCTGCCAAATGTCTCGTGAACGCCCTCCACCACCCGATCGAACGAAGAACGTTCCCGATCCAGCTTGTTGACCAGGAGCGCGCAGGGCAGCTTAAACTCTTCGGCGAAACTCCACACCTTTTCGGTGGAGACTTCGATGCCGGCAACTCCGTCCAGCAAGACAATCGAGGCATCGGCCGCCGCGAGAGCGCTGCGGGTATCGTTCAAGAAAATGTTATAACCCGGGGTGTCGATGACATTGATCTTCACTTTTTGCCATGGAAACCCCGCCATGGCCGAGGTGATGGTCAGCTTGCGGACGACTTCCTCTTCATCGAAATCAGTAATCGTATTGCCTTCGTCGGCCTTCAGATGCCGGTCCGTCGCGCCTGCCGTGAAGAGAAGCGCCGATGTCAGCGATGTCTTCCCGCAATGTCCGTGTCCGATTAAAGCCACGTTCCGAATGTCGGAACTATCGAAGACCCTCATATATGCCTCCAGACCAGCAACCAGGCTGGTCAAACTCAGGAGAATAGCAAATCATCTTGAGCTTTCAACCGAATTTTAACGTGTAAGGCGACGTGCGCTTTGCGTCTGGGACGGGGGTCAGGCGGTTTGCTGGGAGGCTGCTACGTCGCTCGAAACATCAATGATTGGATTGTACGTAAGAATTCGTCCGCAGCTCTCGCAAAACATGATCCGGTCGCCCCGCCGCAAATCCTGGAAGAATTGAGGGCGGAGAGCAATCTGACAGGCGTCGCAGCGACCTTCCGTCGCATCTGCGATGGGCGAATTCTTCGTTTTCTTTCGGATGCGCTCATAATCCGCATAGAACTTTGCATCCATCTGGTCCGCGATGGATGTGCGCTCGACGCGATGTTCGGCAGCTTCTGACTGGTCCGCCGCTGTTCGTTCCCGCGCGCGTTTCTTTTCCGCTTCTACATGCTGCCGTTCCTGGTTCAACTGCCCTTCAGCGGCCTTGACATTCTTCTCCAATGGCTCCGATTGTTCCATCAGATCGAGAATCTTGTCTTCACACTTGCGAACTTCAGCCTCGGCGTAGCCAATCTCATGCTGGAACGCCTTGTACTGCTCGTTTGTTTTTGCTTGCAGCGTCTGATCTTTAAGCTTGGAAATTTTTTGCTCTTGTACCTGGATATCGCCTTCGAGTTTTTTCCGGTCGCGCTGATTGGCGCTGAGCGCCGCGCGATCTGCTTCCAGGCGTCGGGTGTGCGCTTCTAAACGTTTTTCGATTTCGGCGATGTGTTTCGGAAGAGTCGCGATCTCGTTTTCGAGACTCGCGATCTTGCGGTCAAGCGCCTGAAGACGCAGCGCAAGAGCAAGATCCTGCAGCATCAACTTCGAATTCTAACACGCGTCGCCGAAATCCCCCTCGAACCGGGCCGCGCGCGTAAGCAAGCGGTCACTAGGTTCTTCCGTAATCCTCGAAAAACTTCGCGATCGTTCTGATGCCTATATAGTAATTCGCAATCCGGTACTTTTCGTTCGGAGAATGCAAACCATCATCGGGCAGCCCGAAACCCATCAGCACAGTGGGGACGCCCAGATGCGTGGCGAATTCGCCCACGATGGGAATGGAACCTCCGCTGCGAATGAAAACGGTCGGCTTGCCCAGCATGTCGCTGAAAGCTTTTGCCGCCGTATGAATGGCGGGGTGGTTCGGGTTCACCGAAATCGCGGGGCCGGCGCTCAGAACACGAACTTCGGTTTGGATGCCCTTGGGCGTGCTCCGCTTTACCCATTCCTTCACCGACGCCAATACCCGTGCAGGATCCTGTTTGGGCACTAATCGGAGACTGACCTTGGCAATCGCCTTCGCTGGGATAACAGTCTTGGCGCCGACGCCAGTGAAGCCGCCCGATATTCCATGCACCTCAAACGTAGGCCGCGCCCAGACCCGCGCCAGGACGGATTCTTCGGGCTCTCCCGTGAGCGCGCTCGAACCAACTTCGTTCCTCAAGAATTCTTCTTCACTAAACGGAAGCTTCTTCCAGCTTTCCACTTCTCGGGCATCGGGCGGAACCACGTCATCGTAAATTCCAGGAATTCGAATATGCCCGTCCGCATCCTTCGCCTTCGAGAGCAATTCAATTAACCCGTAGATCGCATTCGGGGCCGCGCCGCCATACATGCCGGAGTGAAGATCGCGCGCCGGCCCCTTCGCTTCCATCTCTAGGTACACCAATCCACGGAGCCCGATGCAGAGCGTTGGAACACCATCGGCGAACAGTTCCGTGTCGGAAACCAGCGCCACGTCGCACTTCAGTTTCTCGATATGTTCCGGGACATATTTCGAAACGGACTCGCCGCCGACTTCTTCTTCGCCCTCGATCAGAAACTTAAGGTTGACGGGAAGCTTACCGCCATTACTCGCGCGTAACGCTTCCACCGCCTTCACGTGCATGTACATCTGGCCTTTGTCGTCGCAGGCGCCGCGAGCATAGATGTTGCCGTCGCGAATGCTGGGCTCAAAAGGAGGCGACTTCCATAAATCCAGTGGATCGGGAGGCTGAACGTCGTAATGTCCGTAACACAGCACGGTCGGTTTGCCCGGAGCATGAAGCCAATCCGCATACACAAGCGGGTGCTTGCCCGTCGGAATAACTTCCACGTTCTCCAGTCCCGCGCGGTTCAGACTATCGGCCACGAATTGCGCCGCGCGCACTACATCTTTCCCGTGCTCGGGAAGCGTACTGACACTCGGAATCCGCAGGAACTCGAGCAACTCGTCCAGAAAGCGCGTTTCATTGCGATCAACGTATTCTTCGACCGGAGATTTCATGAGAAGTATCTATTTCGACGCGCGGATGGAGAACACGGCCACGTCGGCCAGCAGATTCGGAAATACATTCGCCTTTCGATTGCGCCGCACAAAAATCTGCCGTTCAATATTCCAATTTTGTTCCCGGCACAGCAAAACGAAATCTTTCACCGTCAGGAAATGCAAGTTGGGTGACTCATACCAGTCGTAAGGGAATATCTTGGTTCGGGGCGCGCGTCCGCTGATCATATGCGCCAGACGCGTAGTCCAATGGCCGAAATTTGGAAACGCCACAATGGCATGCCGTCCGACGCGAAGCATCTCACGCAAAACGCGCAAGGGATAACGTGTCTCTTGCAGCGTCTGGCTGAGAATCACGAAGTCGAACGTGCCATCCGGGTAATCGGCCAGTCCTTGGTCGATATCGCTCTGGTATGCGGAAACGCCTCGCGCAATCGCGCGGCGAACTTTGTTCGGATCGATTTCGACGCCTTGCGCTTCCACTCGCTTGTTCTGCTTCAGCCAAGCGAGCAACTCACCTTCCCCGCAGCCGAGATCCAAAACGCGAGTGCCCGGTTCTACCATCTCGGCAATCATGGCGTAATCCAGTCGGGCGAGGATTTGCTCCGAAGCCGATGGGATCAGCGCATCCACGCGCTCCTCGCTCCGGGAGCCGTATTTTCCGGATGTAGAAATGCTTCGATAAACGCTGTCGAGGAAGCCCGCCACCATTTCGCTCTGCTCCCTGGTCTCCACAAGAAACGCATCGTGGCCATAAGTGGAAGTGAGTTCGCAAAACGCAACATCGATATTGCGGCTCCGAAGAGCGCTCACGGTTTCGAGCGATTGGTAGGTCGGATAGAGCCAGTCTGAAGTGAAGCTCAGAATAAGGAAGCGAGCACGTGTGCGATCGAATGCGGACGCGAGAGATGGACGCCCTGCCGACAGGTCGAAATAATCCATCGCCTTTGTGATGTAGAGATATGAGTTTGCGTCAAAGCGATTCACGAACTGGCTTCCGCGATAACGCAGATAGCTCTCTACTTCAAAATCGACGGAGAAGTCGAACCCGAAAGCGTCTTTATCCTGCAGCCGGCGTCCAAACTTCTCGCGCATGGAGGCGTCACTCATATAAGTGATATGCCCCACCATGCGGGCAATCGAGAGGCCGCGGCCCGGAGGATTCGAACTGTAATAGTTCCCTTCGTTCCAATCCGGATCCGACATGATCGCCTGGCGTCCCACTTCATTGAAGGCGATTTGCTGCGCGCTATGCCGCGATGTCGCAGCGATGGGAATTGCGGCGGCCACCGAATCGGGGTAGGCAACCGCCCATTCGAGAGCTTGCATGCCTCCCATCGACCCGCCCGTGACTGCCAGCAGGCGCTCGATGCCAAGGTGCTCAATCAGCATCTTTTGCAAACGCACCATGTCGCCAATCGTGATGACAGGAAAGTGCATCGCATAATGCTCACCGGTACTTGGATCAATCGAACCGGGACCCGTTGTGCCCCGGCAGCCGCCCAGGACATTCGACGAAATAACGAAATAGCGATCCGTATCGAATGCCAGGCCCGGCCCGATCATTGCCGACCACCAGCCGGGCTGGCCATTTTCCTTGCTGATTCCCGCCGCGTGCGCATCGCCGGAAAACGCATGCAGCACCAGAATTGCGTTCGTTCTTTCTGCGTTTAAAGTGCCGTAGGTCTCATACGCAACATCGACGTTCATCAGCGTGACGCCGCAATCGAGCGTCAGCGAAGGAAACGTGACCACCTGTGTTTCAACGTCGAGGGTAAGTTCGGCTGAACTGGGCATGACTGCACGAACAGCCATAAAGGCTTGAAATTGCACGATACCACGTACTCGAACCCGATAATAAAGGCTTGCCTCCACTCAACCAGGAGACGCTGCGAACGGACCCCGCAACGAGCCAGCTCTATGCCCGGCGCGCCCACCATCGCGGCTTTCGCGGCAATCTACATTCTTTGGGGATCGACCTACATCGCCATCCGCATTGCCGTCGAGACCCTTCCTGCCTTCTTCGCCGCAGGTATTCGTTTTGCCATCGCCGGAATCGTTCTCTACGCGTGGTCCCGGCTACGGGGCACTCCTGCGCCTTCCCGACGCGAATGGCGGAGTCTGTGGTCGCTTGGATGTCTAATGTTCCTCGCGGCCTATAGCGGATTGTTCTGGGCCGAAAAAACTCTGCCCTCCGGAGTGGCTTCTGTCCTGGTCGCAACCATTCCTGTGTGGACCGCGGTCTTGGAAGTCTTCCTCCTCCGAAAACACCGGTTCCAGTTCGCGACTGGTATTGCCATCGCGATGGGGGTCGCCGGAGTCGCCGTGATCGCAATCAGTACCGCTGGCCGGGGCGGAACCGTGAATATCTTCGCCTGCCTCGCCATACTGGGCAGCGAGATTTGCTGGTCGGTGGGTACGGTGACATCCAAAATGATGGCCCTGCCGGAATCCAAAGTGCTCAGTTCCGGAGGGCAAATGATGTGTGGTGGTGTTCTATTGCTGATTTGCGCTTTCTTCGCCGGTGAGCTCACGCCGCCGCCACACGTGACCTCCGTGCCGCGCTTTCGCTCGGATACCTGATCCTCGCGGGTTCGCTGGTTGCATTTACCGCGTACATGTGGCTGCTGGGTAGAATGTCGCCTACGAAGGTCGCGAGTTACGCCTACGTGAATCCGCTAGTCGCGCTGGCCATCGGCCATTGGGCGGCCGGCGAGCTTATTACCTCGAGCACTTTGATCGGTTCAGGTCTGGTGCTCGTCAGCGTCGTTCTGATTCTCAGCCTTGGAATGAAACAATTACCGGAGCGTTAGCCTGAAACCTGGAGACCTGTCTTGCGAACTGTCTGTCTGCTCGCTTTCTTCTGCGCCCTTACATCGAGTGCTGCGGCACTCACGGACCCCGTGTACGGACCTCTGTGGCTTTATCAAGGCACTTGGCACGTCAGCCCGAAGAACCTGGCTGCCGGCGCGAAGCCCGACGAGTTGAAAAACGAATGTGCGCTGGTCGGCAAATATTTCGCGTGCCAGCAAACCGTAGATGGAAAGATCGGTGCGCTCCTGATTTTCATTCCGACCGGCAAGCCCGGTCACTATTACACACAAAATGTAATGCCGGAAGGACGCGCGAGCGGTCGCGGAGACCTGGAGATTTCCGGCGATCAATGGACCTACTCAAGCACCTGGGATGCAGGTGGGAGAACAATTTACTACAAAACAACGAATCTCTTCACCGGCAAAAATCACATCCATTTCGAACAGAGTGAATCCAACAACGGAAAGGATTGGACGGTGAAAAACTCAGGAGAAGAAATGCGAGTTTCCGCCACCGGCCACTAATCTTTCAGGGGGCGCGGCCACTTTGGCCGTCGGGAGGTGACGCTATTTGGGCGTTGCAGGCTTGGGCCTGTACTTATCGATCCCGAGCCGCCGGATCTTGGACTCAAGCGTCTGCCGTGGAATGCTGAGTTTCGCGGCAGCTCCGGAACGTCCGCCTATTCGTCCACGACTCTCTGCGAGAGCGGCTTCGATCATCTCCCATTCACGATCGTTCTTCAGGCACGTATGCGTACGTGCTGAGCTTCAAGGCACACCGCCTGGGCGCGAATCCCGGCTCCTCTTACGGAGGAGTGAATGCCATGATGAAGTTTTAATTGCCCCGTTCTTAGAATTCCCTTCTCTTCAGCCAAAAGGAGACGTTTTCAGGATGCCTTGGTTTCAGATCGTATCGTCGAAATTCGGAGCGTTCCGCTCTGGCATCGGCCCTAAGCTGTTTTCTCTGCGCGTTGCTATGCACCAACATTGCCGCTTACGGTCAGAGCGAGCTTCGAATGAGCAAACCAACGCCGCCTCCGCCTCCGCTTCTTCTCGGCGCCGCTTGGTATCCCGAGCAATGGCCCGAATCCCGCTGGAACGCCGATCTCGATCTCATGCAGAAGGCGCATATGCACGTGGTGCGCGTTGCCGAGTTCGCCTGGACCACGCTCGAACCGGCCGAAGGCAAATACGAACTTGAATTGGCTTGAGCGCGCCATCAATCTCGCCGGCGAACACGGCATCTACGTCATTCTCGGTACGCCGAGCGCCGCCCCACCTGTATGGATGGCTACGAGATACCCCGACATCCTCATCACTGAATCCAACGGCAAGCAGTACACCGGCTCCACCCGCAACCATTACAACTGGAACAGCGATCGCTACAAGCGCTTCGTCCGCGAAATGGACGAGCAACTCTCTAAGCGCTTCGGCCATAACCCTTACGTGATCGGCTGGCAAATCGACAACGAATACTCGAGCCAATCCTACGACGCCAACACCCAAGCGACAGTTCCACGCCTGGCTGCAGCATCGCTACGGCACCATCGACAAGTTAAATGCGGCATGGACTACGGCCTACGACAATCAAACCTACTCCGCTTTCGACGAGATTCCTCTCGTCAACGGCAGCAGCGACAACAATCCGGGCCTCTGGCTCGATTCGAAGCGCTTCATCTCCGACTCGCTCCGCGCCTACCAGCGAGTACAAATCGAAGCTATTCGCAAATACGCGGACCCCCGCCAGAAAATCACGAACAACATGATGCGCTTTTATGGTCTCTACGACAGCTACACGGTCGGTCAGGATCTCGACATCATCGCTTTAGATAACCCGCAAGTGTCAGGCAACTTCGACCCCATCCAAATGGCGCCCGCCGCAGGATCTCATCCGTGGGATCAAGGGCCGGAATTATTGGATCATGGAAACCACTGCCGGCCCGCGTGGCGGCGGCAACGCCAGCGTACAGCTGGACAAAGACGCCATGCGCGACTCGGTTTGGGCCGATATCGGCCTCGGCGCTGACCTCGTCAGCTATTGGCAGTGGCGCGACGCGCTTAACGGCGGCGAGCAGAACCATGGCGCGATCGTCGACGTAGACGGCGAACCCGATCCAATCTACGCAGAGTGGGCGCAGATTGGCAGCGAGTTCGAAAAGGCCGGTCCGGCGCTCCAAGGCACCACGGTCGACTCGAGGGTCGCGATATTGCACTCCTATCCCAGCCGCTGGACGATCGACTGGCAGAAAATGAACCCGAAGTACGACGCGATCGAAGCGCTCATGAGCTACTACACCCCACTTCACGAACTCGGTTACACGATCGACATCGTTCCTCCCGACCGCGATCTCTCCAAATACAAGCTTGTTATCGCGCCGGCCCTCAATGTCCTCACGCAGGCCGAAGCTGACAACCTCGAACGCTACGTCAAGCAGGGTGGCCATCTCGTACTCGGGCAGCGCTCGGCGATGAAGGACGAACACGATTCCCGCTGGCCGCAGCGCCAGCCCGGCCCACTCGCCTCGTTACTCGGCGCTCGGGTCGAGCAGTACACCGCGCTCAATGAGCCGGTCGACACTTCAGGCACATGGGGCGAATCGAAAGACCAACTCTTCGCCGAACAACTCATGCCGCAGGCCGATGGCGTCGAGGTTCTGATGCGCTATCACGCGCCGCGCGCGTGGCTTGATGGCCAACCAGCGGCCGTCACCCGCAAGATCGGCAGCGGCTCGTTCACTTATGTCGGTGTATGGCTCGACCAGCCGGGGATGAAACACGCCGTGCAGTGGATGCTCGATGAAAGCAACCTTAAGCCCGACGCTTTCCCAGCGCCCAAAGGCGTAGACGTTTATAAGCGAACCGGTCAAGACCACGATATCTTCATCGTCGGCAACACGTCCGAGGCGGCCCAAACCATCGAACTGCCGACATCGATGAAAGATGTTCTCACCGATGAAACAGTTCACTCGATCAAGCTGCCTGTCTATGGCGTTGCCGTTTTAACCAATCACCGGTAACCTAGGACTCAATTTGGAGTGATCCGGCGCGACAAGGTGGGTAGCGGTGGGGGGACTCCGACTTCACTGCGTTCTCCCCCACGTCTTCTGCTGCGCGAACCGCATGGAAGCACTTCGACCTACGAATAAAGGGACACGAAAACGAAGGCCGTACCTCAAAACGGGACGTCGTCGTCCGTCACCCCCATACCGCCAAAATCCTCTTCCGGACTCGCTCCGGGCGTGGCGGCTCGTCCCCGGCTCGGTCCTGCCGTCCGCGCGGCGGGCTGAGTGCCGGCTTCGTGTCCCGGGCCGCCTTCACCACGTCCACCGAGCAGGATCACGTCGTCAGCCACTACTTCGGTTGTGTACACTTTCTTTCCGTCCTTATCGTCATAGCTCCGCGTCTGGAGCCGGCCCTCAACGTAGACCTGCTTACCTTTCATCAGGTAGTTGGCGAGATTTTCCTGCCGCCAAACAATGACGTTGGTCCAGTTCGTTTCCTCTTTCCACTCGTTGGTCTGCTGATCTTTCCAACTTCGGCTCGTGGCGACGGCGAACTTCGTTACAGCGGCTCCGGAAGGCGTAAATTTCGTCTCGGCATCACGCCCCAGATGCCCGACCAGAATGACCTTATTGACGCTGCGGGAAGCCATAATCACTCGAAATGTACCACACGCTCGAATCACGCATCCGATCTATTACGGATTGCTGAGATTTTGCGTTCTACTCCCGACCAAGTGAGCATCTGATGAACGAACCGGTACCCAAAAACTTGATTCGCAGGTTAAAAGCACTGTTCGATTACAAAACTTTAAGGCATAATTGATACTCAGCGGATTCGGTTCCGCTGGTATCGATTCCGTTCAGCCGTCACTTGGGGGAATATGGCATCGCGGTTTTTTGAATCGTGTTCGCCTTTGGGCCGCGTTCGAGGACGCTTGCGCCCGTTCACGGGAGTTCAACCCTGTGTTCTTTGTTTTCTGTTGGTTTCCGCCGCTGTTCCCGCCGTACCCCAGTTCCTGCTCAAACCTCCCGAACCTGGCGAGCGGGTCACGCTTATGCCGTCGGATCTGGCGATCCTGGAAGAAGACGATGCCCGGAAAGACCTTTCCTGCACCGTCACTCCCCGCAAACCCGAACTGGGATTCGATCTGCGATTTCACGGCGGCTACGACGTAACCATGCCGCTCAGCGAGCTTTCCGGATCCGGAGAAGTGCTGACCGTTGTCTTCAGGGTCTATCCGCAAGGCGAGAAAATCCACGCTGCTAATTTCGTCCAGCACTTCCGGGTTCCTCCTATTGACGACGAGGCGAAGGGCGACGCTTTTCTTCAAGGAGGTGTCGATCTCGGCGAGGGCAAGTACCACGTCGATTGGCTCATGCGCGACCGTGCGGAACGAATCTGCTCGTCAAGCTGGGATACCGAAGCGGCTCTGGCGCCCAAAGACAAGCCAATGGCGCTATTCGTCAAGCCCAATGAAATTAGGGAATCGCTGCTTCAGCCGTTCGTGAACGATACCGTCGCCGGCACCCGCCAACGGATGGAAGATCCCCTCAATTTGAAGCTGCTGGTGAACTTCGCACCGCAAAATGCACAATCGGCGGCCCTTCAAAGAAGCGATACTGATGCCCTGGTCAGCATCCTCAAAACCATTGAGCGCGACCCCCATGTGGGCCGCATTTCATTGGTCGCTTTCAACGTGGAGCAAAGCCGGGTGGTTTATCGCCAGGAATCGGGCGAGAACATCGATTTTCCATCCCTTGGCAAGGCCCTGGACACCATGAAGCTCGGTACGGTGAATGTGATGCAGCTCGGGCAAAAGCACAGCGAAACCGATTTCCTCCAGGATTTGATCGAGAAGGAAGTGGGCACCCCCGCTCACCCGGACGCGGTCATTTTTGCCGGGCCCAAGGCGATGCTGGACGCAAATGTACCCGAAGACGACCTGCGCCGCATCGGAGATATTGAGTGTCCGGTATTCTACATGAATTACAACTTAAACCCGCAGGCGGTTCCCTGGAAAGACTCCATCAGTCGTGCGATTCGCGCTTTCAAAGGTACGGAGTACACCATCTCGCGGCCGCGTGACTTATGGGTATCTACGACCGAAATGTTGAACCGGATCGTTCGTTCGAAGAAAGAACACGCTTTGACATCCATGGCGGCCCCTGCGGGAACAAAGTGAATTGCGGTGAAGGATTTTCGAGGTAAGCTAGAGGAATCAGGGGAGAGTAATCTATGAGGCTCCGGGTGCTTGGCAGCGGAATTTCAGTCTCCGCGTTGCTGTTCGGTATGCCGTTCCTGGGCATTGCTCAGCGAGCGGACGTCTCGGATTACCGAAATAATCTGGCTCCTTATGTAGTTACGCCGGAACACGCACTCGACAAGATGTTGGATATGGCCAATCTCAAATCCGGGGATACGCTTTATGACCTCGGCTGTGGCGATGGCACCATCTTGATCACGGCCGCTCAGAAATACAAGGTGAAGGCAGTTGGTATCGAAATTTCGGAGCGCTTGGCCAGGACTGCCGTCGAAAGAGTAAAAAAGGCGGGTCTGCAGAATCGCGTGCAGGTGATCCATGGAGATTTCATGCGCACCGATTTGAGCGCCGCCAACGTGGTCACGCTCTACCTGGCGCCGGTCGCAAATGACACCCTCCGTCCTAATCTGGAGCGTTATCTCAAGCCGAACACCCGTGTTGTATCTTACGATTACCCTATACTCGGGTGGAAGCCGATAGACACGGCGGTCAGCGAAGGACACCATGGCGCGAGACATATGATCTACCTGTACGAGGTTCCCGATTCCATCAAGAAGTAGGCTCAGTTGAGTCTTGACTTTGACGTCTTGGGCATCGGCCTGAATGCGACCGATACCCTTTTGCTCGTAAAGGAGTTTCCTCCGTACGCCGGAAAAATCGCCTTTGACCAGGAGCTCTTGAGTCCGGGCGGACAGGTCGCGACGGCGATTGTTACCTGCTCGCAACTAGGCCTCCGCGCAAAGTACATCGGGACCATCGGAGACGACCTCCGAGGCCAAATACAACGCGAGAGCCTCGAAGGCACGGGCGTGGACACCAGCGGGTTGATCGTTCGCGAAGGCTGCCCCAATCAGACTGCTTACATCGTCATCGACGAGCGGAATGGGGAACGCACCGTATTATGGCACCGCTCGGATTCACTGCGGCTCACGCCGGCCGAAATTCGTGGTGAGGATATCGCCGCGTCCAGATTGCTTCACATTGATGGATACGATATCGAAGCCTCCGCCCATGCGGCGTCTCTTGCTCAACAATATCGGATTCCAGTATCTATCGACGTGGACACCGTCTATTCTGGTTTTGATTCCGTGTTGAAACACGTCGATTATCTGGTGGCGGGCTCCGGTTGGCCCGGTAAGTGGACTGGCGATTCCGATCCTTTTGCCGCGCTCAAGAGGCTGCAACGCGAGTACGATCTGGATATTGCGGCGATGACCTTGGGCGATCATGGCGCGCTCGCCCTAAGAGACGGCCGCTGGTCCTATTCGCCTGCATTTGAAGTAATTTGCGCGGATACCACAGGCGCAGGCGACGTATTCCATGGCGCGTTCTGCTACGCCATTCTCCAAGGTATGCCAACAGAAACGGCGCTGGAATTTTCAAATGCAGCAGCCGCTCTGAACTGCACTGCGATTGGGGCACGCGGACATGTGCCGGTCCGCGCCGAAGTCGATGCACTCATCGCCGCCGCCGCCGCCGGCCGGATTGTTCGGCGCGATGATCCTGAAATAGCGGAGCGCTGCCGTTCTAAGGCCTCGCACGCCTCCGTTTCCTACCGATGATTCCTCTACGCGCCCTTCTATTTCGCAAATCCACTCCTATAATGACGCTGCTCATCATAGCTGCAAACGTGTTTTGCTTTCTATTTGAGATCGCTCAACCCAGGTATCTGCAAAACAGCTTTATCGCGCATTATGCGCTGGTTCCCGACCACCTGCAGCCGGCATCGCTCGTCACCTCCATGTTTCTACACGGCGGATGGTTTCACCTCATCGGAAACATGTGGTTTCTCTGGGTATTCGGATCGCACCTAGAGGATGCACTCGGTTCCGCCAAATTTCTGATCTTTTATCTAATCTGCGGAATCGTATCCGCCGTGGTGCAGCTCATGACGAATCTCGGAAGCCCGGTCCCGACGCTTGGAGCAAGCGGTGCAATTGCAGGCGTGATGGGCGCTTTTCTGATTCTTTATCCGAGGGTCCGCGTCGTCACACTTGTGGTGCTCATCGTCTTTATCACCACCATTGAGTTACCCGCCGCATTCATGCTGATCTACTGGTTCGCTATTCAGCTCATCAGCGGCTTAAGTTCCTTCAGCAGCTTCACAGATCAGGGCGGCGTTGCCTGGTTCGCTCACGTCGGGGGATTTCTCGCCGGCATTTTGCTAGTCCGGGTTTTCTTGGGCGCTCGCCCTCGTCTTTCGTATTAATTCCTCGGATGCACGATCCCAACGAGCCCTTTGAGAATCTCCGGCCGTTGGATGTCCTCGCCATCGCCGCGCACCCGGACGACGTGGAGCAGACCTGCGGAGGCACCTTGATCGACTGTGCCGAGCGCGGATACAGAACCGGTGTATTGGATCTTACTGCAGGAGACATGGGTAGCCGCGGAACCCCCGACATTCGGATTCAGGAGTCGCAAATGGCGGCTCGTCGCTTGCTCCTCGCCTGGCGGCAGAACATGCGTTGGCCGGATGCCCGTCTGGAGAACACCATTTCAGCTCGCATGACGCTGGCGGGCGTAATTCGCCGCATTCGCCCTCGCGTCGTTGTTTTGCCGTATTGGACCGGCCGTCACCCCGACCACTATCGAGCTTCCGAGATTGGGTATGAGGCGTGCTTTCTCGCAGGCTTACGGCGCCTCGAAGAAGATGTGCCTCCTCATCGCCCGTTCAAAATACTCTATTCCTCTCTTTACGCGAATGTTACTCCGTCGTTCGTCGTGGATATTTCGCGCCACTTCGACGCTCGAATGGCCGCTCTGCTCAGTTACGCTTCGCAATACGGCGATGCCGATAGGGCATCGGACCTGTTCCCGTCTCACGTTGAAGTCCAGGAGCGGCTCGCTTCCATTGCTCGGTTTTACGGCAATCTGATCGGCGCAAAATATGGCGAGCCTTTCGTGGTGAAAGAGTCCATGCGCGTGGACGATATCGTGACCCTGTCCGTCCGCAGCCTCTGACCTTGGCACCCTCAGTTGAGGCCCAGTAGAAACTTCCCCGGGCAGCAGCAGTCTACTTTCAAAGATCTCGCCCTGAACGCCAGCGAAATGGAATCGCAGCCATGCACGTCGCCACCAATATTCTCGTCGTGGGATTTCTCGTCTTTGTGGCGCACGCATTTACAGGCCTGTTTAGCCGCACTCGTGTTCCCGACGTCCTGCTTCTAACTATCATCGGTATCCTGCTCGGCCCTGTTCTTCATCTTGTAACCCCGCAAAATTTCGGCGCGGTCGGTCCCGTATTCGCCACCGTGACATTGATCATCATTTTGTTTGAGGCCGGCCTAAGCCTCGATTTCGACATTCTGCGCGGCGCACTCCGGCCTACTTTTGTCCTTACATTCACAAACTTCCTGCTCACGATGGGAACCGTTGCTGTTACGGCCTTCTTCCTCCTTCACATCAGCTCTCAATTCGCTTTGATGCTGGGCGCGATCCTTGGTTCCACTTCGCCTGCCGTAATCGTCCCGCTCACGAAAAAACTGCACATGCAGCCGTCCACCAAGACCATTCTGTTTTTGGAGTCCGCAGTAAGCGATGTACTAAGCATCGTCGTAGCCATCGGATTCATGGAAAGTTACAAACTCGGCAAAGTACGGCTTGGCCAAATGGCGGGTCAGATCATTGCTACTCTCGTCCTCGCGGGCATCGCGGGAGCGCTGGGCGCGTTTGCCTGGTCGGCTCTACTGCGACGGATCCGCGGGCTGGAGAATTCCATCTTCACGACACCCGCTTTTGTGTTCGTGCTTTTCGGTGTCGTCGAGCTGCTCGGGTTCAGCGGCTATGTAGCGGCCGCCGTATTTGGAGCGGTTCTGGGAAACATCGAGGTATTCCACGGCATGCCCTGGATGCAGCGCTATCTCCCGAACGAAGCAATCACATTGAATGAAACCGAGCGTGTTTTTCTCGGCGAAGTTGTCTTCCTCTTGAAAACATTTTTCTTCGTTTACGTCGGTGTGTCCATCAGGTTCACCGATTGGCGCCTCGTCTACATCGCGCTCACACTTACGGCGCTCGTTTTTGTAATCAGAATTCCCGCGGCTTGGATCGGCCTCGACCGCCAGACTCCCGATCTACGATGCCTCCCTCGTTGCCGTCATGAGTCCAAAAGGACTGGCTGCCGTCGTGCTCGCCTCTATTCCCCTTGAGCAACATCTGCCAAACGGTGACGTCCTGCAAGCAGTCACCTATTGCGTTGTCTTCGTCAGCATCGTCTTTACATCGGTGCTCAGTTTTCTCGTTGAGCGAACGCGATTGGCGAAGCTATACGCCGTAATCTTTCACAGGTTCGGCCATGCTCTGCCGTTAACTGCCGCTCCTGTGTCCGCATCTGAAAGCTGACCGACTCACGCTAATTTCTTCAGTTCATCGCGAAAGAGATCATTGTTTGGAAATTGCTGGGCAAGCTCGGCCATCAGCTGTTTGGCTTCCGGCTTGTTGTTGTTTCTCAAAGCAGCAATTGCGAGCAGCACTTTCGCATACGGCCGTAAATAGTGTCCTTTCTCGGCGACTGATCGCAATTTCTCGATTCCCGTTTCACGATCTGTTTGCGCGCCATCCAACCGCAAAAACCAGCGAACGGGCGGGCTTCAGGCTGAGCAGATAATTCTCGACTCCAATCGCGAGGTTTGCATCGTAGCAGTCTGGGTACTTCACCAAAAGCTTCTGAGCCCGATTTCGAGCCTCTTTGATCTCCTTCAACGATTCCCAATACTGCTTCTCGATCAAAGCCTCGTAATCGGCGTGCAACGCGATTCTGATTACGGTCGCCAAGAACGCATTCTCGTCGTCCGGCGACTTGCTTAGTGCCGCATCAGCTAATTGTTTGGCTCGCGCGAGATCGTCTTCAAACGCATTTTTAATCTGAGGATCGGCTCGCATCGCTTTCGAGTTTAAGAAAATTCCATCGTTTACAAAGAACTCAGACCGAAGAATCTTCATCCGGTCAAATTCGAAGAAAAGATACGCAGCGGCATCGGAGGCGGGTCCCATTGGATCTGCCGGGTGAAGGCGCTCCCACTCACGAAACGAACGGTGAGCCGCATCGAACTGCAGATTGTACATGTCGTCGATAGCCGTCTTCGAGCAAAGTCGGCGCCAGCGCCGGAAGAAGCTGTGAAGGCGAGGAAGACGAGTACAGGAAGTACCACTCACCTACAGTCTAGTCATTCGAATCGATTCCGGGCCGTGCGCTACTCATAACGCAACGCGACAACCGGGTCCACTCGCGAAGCCCGCCACGCGGGCACACAGGCGGCGACAGCGGCAGCCATCGCCATTACAATGCATGCCCCTACGATCGTCGCTGGATCGAAACCCGACAGGCCAAACAAAAGCTTGCCGAACAAACGAGCCGCAAGAAACGAACCAAATGTTCCAATGACAAGCCCGGCCACAACCACCGCGAACGCGTCTTTCAAAACCATCCAGACAACGATTGACCTCTCCGCGCCTAGCGCCAGGCGAATGCCGATTTCGGTGGTCCGTCGAATAGCCAATACGATAACACTCCGTAAAGTCCAATCGCGGCCAAAGCGAGCGCAACCGCGCCAAAAAAGCTCGATAGCTTCGCTACCAGACGTTCCTCGCCAAGCGTGTCATCTATCAGTTCGTCGGCAGTTTTCATGCTCAGAACGGGCAGATTGGAATTGAAATTCCTGATTTGGCGGCGCGCCGATTCAGCAATCGCAAGCGGGCGGCATGCTCGTCCGCAATTCGAAAACAATGTCTTCAATCGGATCGGTTTCTCTATGTTGGAGATAAGCGGTGTAAAAACGCCTCGCGGTTGGCTGCCGCAGCTCACGCTCCTTCGCATCGCGAACCACGCCTACAATCGTGATTGCAATCCGGTCCTTTCCGTCTCCATCGAAGATGTGCCTGCCCAGCGGACTCGAATGCGGGAAATAGAAGCGCGCCATTTTCTCATTGATCACCGCTACCTTGGGCGCGCGCTCGTTGTCCTCGGGAGTGATGCCGCGCCCCAGGATCACCGGCGTCCCAACGACTTCAAAATAGTTGGGACCAACCCGGTCAGATCGGTTCACCCGATCCGCGAATGTGCGCGGGGTGTATCCCTCAATTTCGGAATTCGTCTCCGAATCCGTGCCGCTAAACAGACCATTTTCCGAAACAGAAACGGCTTGGACGCCGGGAATCGTCTTGAACCGCTCCAGCAATTCCGTTGTGAGTTGGTTGACTTGCGCATCTTTATAGCCGCCCGTCTTGGAATCGACCTGAACCAGCAGAAGCCCTTCTCGCGCATAGCCCACGTCTAATTTCTCAAGATTCTGAAGCGTCCGAATAAACAAGCCCGCTCCCGCAAGGAGCATTACCGAGAACACGATCTGACAAACCACCAGCAATTTGCTGAAAATTTGAGAAGCGCCGATGGGTGGCCCGGATTTGCTCTCCTTCAGGCTGGAGATCAGGTCAACGCTTGTCGCGCGTAAAGCCGGAGCAAGGCCGAAAAGCAAGCCGGAAAGAATCGAAGCGGCCGCGGTGAACAGCAAAACACGCGCATCGAGGTGCAGAATCATTGGCGTTTGCCGGTCCTGCGAGACGAGCTTCAGCAGAACATGAGTTCCCCAGAAGGCAAACAACAGCCCGGCGCATCCTCCTGCAATGGAGAGCATCAGGCTTTCGGTCAGAAGCTGCCGGATCAATCTACCCTGCGCAGCGCCGATTGCCAGCCGCAAACCCATCTCGCGGTGTCGATTGATGGCCCGAGTAAGCTGCAGGTTGGCAACATTAGCGCAACAGATCAATAGGACCAATGCAACGATGCCCATCAGCACCAGCAAAGGCAATGAGAAATCGTGGCGAATGCGGGAAAATCCTTTCGCGCCCGAGGAGACCTGGACCCTGGTCTTTAGTAACCTTTGGAGTCCTTCCTTGCTGTCAATCGATTTATAAAGTTCCCTGAAGAGCTGTGGCGCGAGCACGTTCAGTGCTGCATCCGCCTGCGCCAGTGAAATGCCAGGGTTCAGACGTCCCATCAACAGCAGCCAACTGACGCCTGGCTGTTTCAAATCGTCGTGACCTGGATTTGCCTGCGCCTGCATAGTAATCGGAAACCAGATATCTGTAGCAGCGCCCACCACATCGCCAAAGAATTCCCTAGCCGCCACGCCGATCACCGTGAAACGGGATCCGTTAATTCGCAAGTTCTGTCCGACTATGCCCGGATTGCGCCCAAATTGCCGTTCCCAGTATCCGTAGCTGATCACTACTACAGGAGCTGCGCCCGGCACGCCAACCTCTTGCTGCGTGAACGTGCGCCCGATAAAAGGAAGCACTCCCAGCACTTCGAAAAAGTTGCCGGAGACAAGGCGTCCGCGAGGTGCTTGGTCGTTCGCCGCCGTTGCTGATAAGCTGCCCGGAAAGGCTACATCCAAATGCTCGCTCCGTCCCGAGGCATAAACGTCACTGAAAACCTTGTTTTGCCGACGAATTCTCTCGTAGAACGGATAGGAGAAAAGATCTGCCCGGCCACCCCCTTCCGAGCGGCCGCCGGTCCTCGTTGGATCGCCCACCATCACGAGTTCGCTCGGATTCCGAACCGGCAACGACTGAAGCATTACCGCGTCGATCAGGCTGAAAATGGCGGTGTTTGCCCCAATGCCCAGCGCCATCGATAGAATGGCAACTGCTGCAAAACCGGGGCTGTTCCGAACTACCCGAAACGCATAGCGAAGATCCTGACCTAATCTCTCAAGTGACGTCCAACCCCACATCTCGCGCGTAACCTCCTTCACCAGCCCTGTGTTTCCGAGTTCGCGCCTCGCGGATTGCAGTTGCGTCCTGCGAGCTTTCACCCGTATCAATGCGATCTTTTGCGGCCATGCGAAGATGGACCAGGATCTCTTCTTCAAGCTCCTGCTCGCGGATGCGCCGCCATTGGAGAAAACGGGAGAGAAACATTGATTACCCTCCACTTTCGGCCGGGTCCAACACCCCGGCAATTGCGCCCACTAATTGTTCCCAGCGGCTGCGTTCGGAGGCAAGTTGCCTCTTGCCCGCCGCCGTCAGCTGATAATATTTCGCGCGCTGGCGTCCTTCCGTGAGCTTCCACTCGCTCTTCAGCCAGCCTTGTCTCTCCAGGCGGTGCAGCGCCGGATATAACGACCCGGTTTCTACCCGAAGCAGTTCGCCGGAGTTCGCCTTAATTGCATTCCCGATTCCATAGCCATGTTGCGGCCCCCACTGCAAGGTCTGAAGAATAAGCATGTCGAGCGTGCCCTGCAGCAGCTCAATTTGATTCTGGTAACGGTTTCGCGGCATCAGGTATGTAGATATTCTACACCCATGGATGTAGGGTGTCTACAGCCTCTTTATGGTGAAAAAAATCGATGTCCTTACATAATGGAGAAGCATGCGAATGCTACGACTTTCAGCGCTTCTTGCTCTGCTTCCATTGAGCGCGGCTTTTTGCGCGCAAGGAACTTCGGAAACGCCTCTCAGGATCGGAGTCGTCGGTCTTGTGCATGGACATGTCGCGGGATTTTTTAATGGAGCGCTGAAGCGATCCGATGTGAAGATCGTCGGAATCGCGGAGCCGGATCGTCAACTATTCGAGCGCTATGCCGCGAAATATCATTTGGATCCCGGTCTGTACTTCTCGTCTGTGGACGAGATGATTGCCCGCGCCCATCCTCCCGCTGTCGTCGTTTACACCAATACCTTCGATCATCGGGCCGTCGTCGAAAAGTGCGCCACGAAAGCTGTGCACGTCATGATGGAAAAGCCGCTGGCTGTGAGCTATCGTGACGCGCTGGCGATCGCCGATGCGGCCCGAACCGGGAACATTCATGTCTTGGTGAACTACGAGACCACATGGTACGCGAGCAACAAAGCGGCTTACGATCTCGTCCAGGAGGGTGCGCTCGGCGATCTTCGCAAGGTGGTTGTTCACGACGGTCACGAAGGCCCGAAGGAAATTCATGTTCAACCTGAGTTTTTCGCGTGGCTGACCGATCCAAAACTGGATGGCGCGGGTGCTCTCTACGACTTCGGCTGCTACGGCGCGGACTTGATGACCTGGTTGATGAAAGGGGAAGCGCCTCGTACCGTAACTGCCGTAACGCAGCAGATCAAACCCGACGTTTACCCCCGCGTGGACGACGAGGCCGATGTAATCATGACTTATCCGAAAGCGACCGCCATTTTGCAGGCTTCGTGGAACTGGCCTTTCAGCCGGAAGGACATGGAGGTTTATGGCCGCACCGGCTATGCGAAAACCGTTCTCCGCGACCAGATCGACGTTCGGCGCGAGGGCGAAAAGGATGGCCATTTGGTTACCGCCAAACCACTGGAGGCTCCGGATGACGATTCATTGCGCTACTTTGCTGCAGTAATTGGCGGGGTAGTGAAGGACGACGGCAGCTTAGGTTCGCTTCAGACAAACGTTGTTGTTAGCGAGATTCTCGACGCAGCGCGCCGCTCAGCCCAATCGGGCAAGACGATCACGCTACCTCTATCCCAGTGAGTCATTTTTTTCGGGTCTGTCTGGTCGTCCCGTGCTACAACGAAGCCCTCAGACTCGACGTTCAGCAATTCCGCGATTTTATGGGAAGCGACGAAAACGCGCGGATTGTCTTTGTGGATGATGGCAGCCGGGACCAAACTGCACAGGTTTTGGGCGACGTGTGCCGAGATTACACGGATCGCGCGGGCATTCTGCCGAACAAGACCAACCAGGGAAAGGCGGAAGCGGTCCGGCTTGGCATGCTACACGCACTGGACCACTTTCAGCAGGAATTCATCGGCTACTGGGATGCGGATCTTGCGACTCCGCTCGAAACCCTTCCGCAGTTCTTAAATGTTCTGGACCGGTATCCGAATGTCGAGATGATCTTCGGATCGAGAGTCCAGCTCTTAGGACGCCACATCAAACGTCGGGCCACTCGCCACTATTTGGGGCGAATCTTCGCGACTGTGGTTTCCGTGATGCTTCGATTGCCCATCTACGACACGCAATGCGGCGCTAAGGTTTTTCGCGTGACGGAGAGTACAAGGACTGTCTTTGCGCAGCCCTTTCTTTCGAAATGGGTGTTCGACGTAGAAGTCATCGCCCGCTATTTGAACCTTCACGGTGGCGATACCAAACATCTCGAGCAGGCGATTTACGAATATCCGCTGGAGAAATGGGTTGATATCGAAGGCTCAAAGGTTCGCCCAAAAGATTTTCTAACCGCTTTCGTTGATGTGCTCAGAATCAGGCACCGCTACCTGTAGCGAAGTACAGTGTTCGGATTTTAGGGCAACCGGTTTGGTTCCAAAACGCTCTCTCGCGATCTTTTTTCGAAAACCGCTAGCCTTTTCGCCAAAATTCCTTTACGATTACTGAAGAATTCGGCATATCAAGCAAAGTTGTGCCTGAATTCGGTAGGGGAGGATTGAATGTCAACGGTACCCCAAAGCGGAACGTTGGTGCTCGGTAGTTCGGTTACCATCCGCGGAAAGATCATCAGTCGCGAAGATCTCTCCATTAACGGCAACGTGGAGGGCAGCATCGAGGCGAAAGACCACCGCCTTACGGTGGGTCCAAACGGCGATGTTCGAGCCGACATCAATTCACGCGAAGTCATTGTATTGGGCTCCGTTCACGGCAATGTTGATGCCGCCGACAAGATCGAGATACGCAAGGATGCGAACCTGATCGGCGACGTAAAAACCGCCCGCATCGGGATCGAAGATGGGGCTTATTTCAAAGGCGCTGTCGATATCACCTCCGGCGCAATCGGCGCGGGAGTAAAGCCCTAGATCAAAATCCGGTCCGCTTCGATCAGGACTCAGATTCCGCGAATCGCGCGTCCAACAGGTCGAGTTCTCTCTCCAGTGTTCTAAGCACTTCATCGTGGATTCGATTTTCATCTCGTAGCTTCAAGACGACGGATCGCTCGATATCTCGAAGCTCCTGAGCTAGGAACCGGTGGTGCTCTATTTGGTCCTTACTTAACTCTCCGTCATGAGAGGAGCCTTCAAGCAGAGCCAGCCGGTGACGATAATACCGCTCCAGTTGCTCGTAAACGCCGGCTTGCGCGCGTCCACTGTCCTTCTGTATGCGTCTCAGAGCTTTCAACGCCGCTGTCACCATTTCGCGACGCGCCCAAAGCTCTTCGTCGTGGCTGGCGGCGGTACCCGCAAGCCCCAGCCGCCTGATCAAGTAGGGCATCGTCATTCCCTGAACGACGAGCGTTGCAAAAATAACGCAAAACGTCAGAAAAATAATCAGATTGCGCTGCGGGAATGGCGTCCCATCATTTAACCTCACCGGTAGCGATATGGCCGCCGCGAGGGCGAGCACGCCGCGCATACCGGCCCAGCCAACCAGGAAAATCGACCTGGCGGACATCTGCTCGCCCGGTCGAAACAGAACGTGCTGCCGAATCTGCGCTCCGATCCACGCCCCTGGGAAGACCCATAGCATTCGAAGCAGGATGACGATGCCGCTGAACAAGGCGCCATCGAAGATCAAAGTCGTCGCGCTCAATGTCTGAATATCGGCGAGAATCGAAGGAAGTTGAAGGCCGAGCACCAAAAAGACCAGGCCATTCAAGATGAAATCGAGCGTTCGCCAGACCGCCGACGACTCGATGCGCGCGTGCAATGAAAAAAACCCGGAGCTGCGCCGCCCCAGATATAGCCCGCACGCGAGAGTCGCCAGCACGCCGGAACAGTGCGCGCTCTCGGCCGCTAGATAGGCAATATAGGGGGTCACAATGCTGATCGTGATTTCGATCGGAGCATCTACTATGCGCTTCTGTATCCAGTGAATGAGGACGCCGACAACCAGCCCGATCAGAACACCGGCCACGATCAGATACAGCAAAAAGCCCGTGCCGAAAACAAGCGAAGGCGTCACGCCCGTGACAAGCATCCCCAACGTGAACTTTAGAGCCACAAGCCCGCTGCCATCATTGACCAGGCTCTCAGCTTCCAGCAGGTCTGTAATTCTTCGTGGCAACCCCAACCGCTTCGCCGTGGCCGTTGCGGCGATTGCGTCCGTTGTTGCGACCACCGAGCCGAGCACGAGCCCCAATTTCCAATTGAACCCCGGCAGAAGCGCACGTGTTGCGCCCGCGACACCATAAATGGTAAATCCCACTAACCCGAAAGCAAGCATCAGGATGCTGACAATGTTGTTTCGAAAGTCGCGCCAGGAGGTGTGAAATGCCGCCGAGAACAAGAGTGGCGGCAGAAAAACCAGAAATACGAGATCCGGATCGAGCGATACGCGGGGAACATGGGGAATTACGCTGAGAAAGAGTCCCCCCAACACGAGCATGATGGGATACGCTACGTGGAGGCGTTTCGCGAGCACCGCGAGTCCCGCCACAAGCAGCAGCAGAACCAGCAGAACAGGTTCAACGTAGCTGATACCGGCCCCTTGCATGCGCTGTCTCGTCGATCAAGATAGCGCACGAACTCACCTGCTTTAGAATGCGCGTGAGCACATTCTGGTAATGTAGTCGCGTTCCCGCTTCAGGCCCTATGGAGTGCAGGCGCTGATCGGGCATTCGAGCGATAACACCGGGGAGCCGTTGGCTGATTTCTATGCGGTTTGAGGTCCGATAACGCCGATGAAAAGCAGCGAGGACTCGCAAGTCCGGCATTTCAGTATCAAACGAGTTGTCGATTGTCATTCGGAGCGCGTGCAGGATACCGTAGCCGCCGAGGAGCCGCTTGAAATCCGCATCGCCCACTGGTTTAAAGATGCGCAATTATCGGAAAGCCTGGCGCTCACGATGAGGACGCCCGGGCATGAGCGCGAGCTCGCAGCCGGGCTTCTTCTCTCCGAAGGCATTATTCGCAATCGCGCGGATGTTAAGGAATTCCGGTTCTTGGGTACCGAACAATCAAACGAGATTGTCGCGGAGTTGTCGAGAGATATCGACGTGGAGACATGGAAGCTTGCTCGCTACGGTTTCGTGAACTCCAGTTGCGGACTATGCGGCAAGCGGAGCCGGGATGCTGTCGCCCAGCAAATCCCGAAGTTGGATCCGAATGATTTTCAGATCGATTTTGCATTTATCGGGAAATTGCCCTGTCTGCTTCGCGAACAACAAGCCGGTTTTGCCCAAACAGGTGGTTTGCACGCTGCGGCCCTGGTGAATGCCTCGGGTCACCTTCAAGCCACCTTCGAAGATATTGGGCGACACAATGCGCTGGACAAGCTGGTCGGCTGGTGTTTGCTGAACGATATACTCCCTTTGCGCGATTCTGTTATTTTCTTGAGCAGCCGGAGCAGTTTTGAATTGATTCAGAAGGCTGCTATGGCGGGCTGCCCAGTGCTTGCCACCGTGGGCGGACCTTCCAGCCTGGCTATCGAAGCCGCGCGCGAATACGGAATCACCTTGATCGGATTCGTTCGCGAAGGACGCTTCAACGTCTATTCCGGGGAATGGCGGATAAACTCGAATTAGATGAAGCTGCGATTGCGCGGGAATAGCCTCCGCTTACGTCTAAACCGGCAGGAAGTGGAGCGCCTCGCATCCGGGGAAACTTTGCAGGAAGAAGTCCATTTTCCGGGTGACGCGCGCGTCTCGTACGTGCTGGAACCCTCCGATATTCAACCCGCCGCGGCCTCGTTCCAGCACGGGACTATTCGAATCTCCGCCCCCCGCAAAGAGTTAAAGGATTGGGCGCGCGGCGAATCCGTGGGCATCTACTTCGAGCTGCCCGCTAACGGCGCAGCCTTGAGTGTCGCGATCGAGAAAGACCTGGAATGTCTGGATGCCCCTTCTCAAGAACGCGATCCCGACGCCTTCCCGCGGCCTGCTGGGAAGAACTGTTAGTACCTGGTACCCCCCGCGTTGCTATGTCACGGCGTCAGGCGCACAATGTCTAAGTAATTAGGCGCGGTCAACAGGTTTGGCGGCATTCTCGGTGCGATCACGCCAGGAGGCACAAAGGTGTGTGTGTCCGGACGAACGATGCTCCAAGCGAGCGTGCTCTTCCTCGCCGGATCTGCCGCTTTTCCGGCACAGCTTGAACGCCCGCTCACTGCCAGCGAAATCATCCGTAGGTCTGTTGCGGTGAATGCGTCCGACTGGAACGCGCAGCCCCGTTATTCCTATCGCGAGCTCGACACCAAGATGAAAATCGATCCCGCGGGGCGGTCCAAGGTAGAGCAGATCAGGACTTTTGAGGTCTTGATGATCGAGGGTTCGCCCTACGAACGTTTGGTAGCAATCAATAACGAACCGTTGAGTCGCCCCCAGCAACAACAAGAGCAGGCAAAACTAAATCGCGAAATCTTGCGACGCCAAAACGAGTCCTCTCCGGACCGCAGAACGCGACTCTCCAAGTATCAAGGCCAGCGCTCAGAGGAACACACGCTCATGCAGCAAATGATTAGCGCGTTCAATTTCAAGTTGGCTGGTGAACAGGAGATGAACAGAGTCGATTGCTACGTTTTGGATGCGGAACCCAATCCCGATTACCAGCCCCCGCTCGAAAAAGCTAAAGTTCTTACGGGCATGAAAGGGCGTCTCTGGATTGATAAGGCCCGTTACCACTGGGTGAAAGTAGAAGCGGAGGTGATCAGCCCCGTCGAGTTCGGATTCTTCATAGCAAAGGTCAAACCGGGCACCAGGTTTGAGCTCAATCAAGCTCCGGTCGGGGACGTCTGGCTGCCCAACCGTTTCACGGAAACAATTAATGCGAGCGTTCTTGGGCTGTACGGTATGCGATCCAAAGAGGAAGAGCAGTACTCGGATTACCACGAAACGGCGCTGAGCGCACAAAACCCGGCCTTTCACAAATAGCAGCGCAATCTTTTGAAATTCCGTGTGCTGGCCGCATGATGAGACAATTGATACCACTGAATTGTATGAGCAGAAACAGAAGTTTTCGCATAATGCGGCTCAAACTGAGCCTGGTTGGAATGTTGTCGATGTTTATACTTACTAGCTCCTCCGGTTACCCTCAAGCGGTCGATTTCAAGGAGGGCATGCCTTTCAGCGATGGTTACATTGCCGGGAAGACCCTTTACGTCGCCGGTCAGCAAGGACCTGATGCAAACGGAAAAGTCACCGGCATTGATATTTCGAAGCAAACGGAAAACACGATCTCTGCAATCGAAAGGATTGTGAAGAAGGCTGGTTTTCAGATGACGGATATCAAATCGGTTACGGTCTATATCACCGACCTGGCTGACGTGCCGAAGATGAATGAGGTCTACAAAAGGGTTATGCCGAATCCAAAACCGGCCCGAGCCACGGTCCAGGTTGCAGGACTGATCGGTGGTGCGAAGATTGAGATTTCCGCGATTGCGGTAAAGCAGTAAAGCAACGAGGCGGTCCTCTTTACATCAGTTAGGTTTGAAATAGAAAGTTGCCTCATCTGAAAGGAGGATGGACACATGAACACCCGAAGGAAATATCTCGTCAAGATCTCGGCGATAATGTCCACCCTAGCCGCAGGGCGAATTATGTTTGGCAAGCAGACCGCCCCTGGGCCGATGTCGGGAAAAAGCGGAGCTGATTCTTCGCGCCGCGAGAATCATATATCCAACGGCATTTATTACTTCTCTGGGACCGGAGCTAATGATGGCTATCCGAAAGATGATCACGTTATTGTCACGGATCCGTTTGAGAAGCATGTGACTCGCACAATGGATGCGCTCAAGAAATCATTAGAACGCGCGGGCTGCACGATGGACAGTATTCTCCACCTTGAAGTCTTTTTGTGTTTGCCGCTTGCCGACACCGTTCCAACTCTCACAGGCAAGGGCCGCTTCGAGGCGCACAAGGCACAATACGATACTTTGAATAAAATCTACAAAACATATTTCAGCCCCGGCAAAGCACCTTCACGCGCGTGCATGGCCGTGGAATGGATTCCCGGCGACTCTCTAATTGAAATCGTTGGTAGCGCCGCGGTTCTCAATCCACCTGGCGCCGCTTCGGGCGAGTCATTTTAGCGCAAGCCTTCGTATGCGGGCCAGCGGGTAAGCTTCCTTCCGTCCGATGATCTCCGAAGCGCCCGCTCGCCCTTCTGTCTTATTTTCGGTTCACGTCGCGATGGCTCTCTTTCACCGGAAAGCCCGCTTTCTTTAACCGCTTCTGAATTTCATTCGCCATAAAAACGGAACGGTGATGTCCGCCCGTGCAGCCAAATGAAATGGTGAGGTAGCTCTTACCTTCCCGAATGTAGTGCGGAAGAAGGTAGATGAGCAACTCGGAGATGCGGTTGATGAACTCGATCGATTGCGGAAACGATCGTATATAGCGCGCCACGCTCGGATGACGCCCGCTCAGGTTCTTGAACTCTGGAATGTAATTGGGGTTCGGCAAGAAACGCACGTCGAACACGAGATCGCTATCTGGAGGGACTCCGTATCGGTATCCGAAGCTGTTTACGTAAATGACAATCTTGGCCGCTTCTTCCGAATCTTGAAAGTTAGCGGAAATCACACGGCGCAGGTCATGCACATTCAACTTCGACGTGTCGATAAACAAATCCGCGAGAGCGCGAATGGGCGCTAGCAGCTCTCTCTCGTCGCGTATGCTCGTCAGAACCGTGGATTCGGCGCCCAACGGGTGCGGCCGTCTGGTCTCGCTGAACCTCCTGCGCAGCATTTCATCCTCGGCATCGAGAAATAAGAGTGTCGAACTGAGCCGTTTCTTAAGGCTCCGGTACATGGCCGGGAACTGCTTGAGGGCCTCGCCTTCGCGGATATCGATAATGAGCGCCGCTCGTTTTCTGCTTTTGGAGTCGTGCGTCAAGTCTGCAAATTTCGGAACCAGCGCGATGGGGAGATTGTCTACGGCGGAGAATCCCAAGTCCTCAAACGCTTTCAAGGCGGTTTGTTTGCCCGAGCCGCTGCTGCCCGTAATAATTACGAGATCGGCGCTCGCAAGCGGCTGCTTGGAGACGGGCGCAACTGTGAGTCCTGCTTTCGCCTTCATCGTCGATTCGCGAGTCGCCGTCAATTGCGCAACGTTAAGCGAACGGAACAAGTGTAATCGAGCAGATCAGGATTCGATCAGATCGAAGTTGCCGTCCGGCCGGCGGACCAGAATCGATAAGCAGTCCCGGTTGGAGTCCCGGTACACAATGTAATCCACCGCTTTCTCCATTTCCAGCATCGCTTCGTCAAGAGTCATCGGTTTCCGGTCTTCGTCATAATTCACCCGAAAAATTCTTGGCTTCCGTCCGGTTCCGTTTGTATTGCCCTTGGCCTGCTTCTCAGCGCCGGCATTGGTCTCCGGGAGAGAAACGTTCTCTTCCCAGCTTTCCTTATTCGAGCGAACCGTTTTGGGATCGCGATGCGTGTCGCGCCATCGCGTTCTCAACTTGAGGAGCTGTTTCTCAATCTTCTCCATTGCGTGGTTCACCGCGGTCGGCAAATCCGCGTCGGTCCCTTCCCCCACCAAGCCGTGATCGTAGAAGTTCATCACGATCTCTATTTTGTGGAGATGACGCTCCACTTGATGGGTAAGATGAATCTCGCGCTCACCGCGCTGTTCAACGAATTTGCTTAGCTTGGCAAGTTTCGAAGTGACCTTGTCCTCCAGCTCAGGGGTGAATTCTTTGGTTTTTCCGGAATAAATGAGCTTCATGATCCCCTTTTTTCGGCAAGTTCCAAAAGGAATGCCGCTGCTCGCGGAATCGCACGCCTCTAAAGATTAGGCGCGTATTCGACGCTGATGTGTCGATGGAATTTTCATGTCCTCCCGGTACTTCGCCACGGTCCGGCGCGTAACCTGGATGCCCTCTGCCTGTAGACGGGCCGTAATCTGTTCGTCCGTTAAAGGATGCGCCGCATTCTCATCTTCAATCATTTTCTTGACGCGCCGCTTAACGATTAAGAGAGGGGTCAAGCTGCCCGATGGCCCCTGCACCGCTTCTGAAAAGAAATATCGGAGTTCGAAGACGCCTTGCGGCGTATGAGCATACTTGTTGGCAACTGCCCGGCTTACGGTGGATGGATGAACCCCGATCTCTTCCGCCACTTCCTTGATCATCATCGGTTTCAGATTGTCTATGCCGCCCTCCAGAAACTCCGGCTGGCGCCGTATGATCGACTGGCACACTCGCAAAATCGTCTGTTTTCGTTGTTCGATGTTCTTGATCAATTGCAGCGCGGAGGCATAACGCTCTTTAACGTAATTCCTGACATCTTTGTTCGGCTCCTGTTCCCGATCGACCATCCGCTTATACTCGCCATTCAGCCGAAGCTGCGGTATGTCGTCGTCGTTCAGGGTGATGAGGTAATCGTCTCCTTCTTTGGAGATGTAAACGTCAGGCTCTACTTGGCGCGCGCCCGCGCCGGAATAGCGCAAGCCGGGCGCCGGATCCAGGTGTCGGATCACGTTCACGGCAATATGCACATGCTCCATCGGACGACCCATCACTTTGGCTAATTGCGAGAGCTGACGGGTTTCCAAAAGCTTAAGGTGGTCATGAACAACCTTCCATGCCACACCGTCGCGACATCCGCGGGCCTCTAACTGCAAGAGCAAACACTCCCGAAGATTCATTGCGCCAACACCAGTCGGATCCAGTGATTGAACGGCCTTTAGGCCAGCCTGCACGTCTTCCAGGCTCAATCCCTCTGCTACCGCAATTTCCTCCAGAGGCGTCGTCAAATAGCCGCTCTCTTCCAGATTTCCAATAATGCTGTTTGCGGCCTGCCGGGTCTCTTCAGGCAAAATCAGAACGCTAAGCTGGCTCTGCAAATAATCGCTCAGCGTAACCGGCGACGAGAGAAAGGTCTCGAAGGAGGGCTTCTCGACCGATTCCGAAGCGGGACTCTTGAAGCCGGGGTCTAGGTAGTCGTCGAAGAAGCTGCCAAAGTCGATCTCTTCGAAGGGATCGGTCTCCGCCTTGACCGTGTCATCCGTCGCGCTTACCGTAGCCGCCGTTGTATCCACCGAATCGCCCACCGCGCCATCTGAGGCGACAGCTTCGGCAACCGCATCGGCTTCAAAGGATTGCAGCGATTCAGGCTGTTCTACCTTGTCCAGGATAGCCTGATCGGCCGGATCGCTTTGCCGTTCCCGTTCAAGGATCGATTGCAATTCAGCCGGAGTGAGATCTTCCCCCACGTCCGTCGCTTCCTCGAGCACCGGATTCTCGGCGATTTCGTTGATGATCATGTCTTTCAGCTCCATGCGGTTGAGCTGAAGGACCGTGACCATTTGGACCAGTCCCGGCGTGAGTATCTGCTTTTGCTGGACACCGAGATGCAGCCGTTGCGAAAGCGAACTCATGTGGTTTTAAGTTTAGCACCGCTGAAACAGGCCGCCGGATAGGGAAAACCCGTGGTTTCCGGCGCTTTTGTGGTACAAACTGCCGCCTGAATCAACCCACGAGCGCAGGGGGAAAATAGAAATTCTCGCCCAGGTAGATCCGCCGCACCTCCGGGTCGTTCCCTAGCGAATCCGGAGATCCTGCCCGGAAGATTCGTCCGTTGCTGATGATGTAGGCTCGATCAGTCACTGCCAGAGTTTCACGCACGTTGTGATCCGTTACCAGAATGCCGATGCCCTTATGCTTCAGGTCCGCGATAATCCGCTGCAGCTCAAGAACCTGAATGGGATCGATTCCCGAAAATGGTTCGTCGAGCAGAATGAAATCCGGCCGCAAAACCAGGGATCGGGCGATCTCCACGCGCCGCCGCTCGCCGCCGGAGAGCATGTACCCCTTACTATGCCGCACCGGCTCCAGACCCAGTTCGCCAATCAAATTTTTCATCCGTTCCCGGCGCTCCCGCCCGCTGAGCGGCAGTGTCTGTAGAATCGCCATCAGATTGTCTTCCACGCTGAGTTTGCGGAAGACTGAGGCTTCTTGCGGCAAGTAACTCACTCCGTGCTGTGCCCGCTGGTACATCGGAAGCTGCGTGATTGGCTGTCCGTTTAACAGCACGTCGCCTGAATCGGGGCTGATCAGCCCCACAATGATATAGAACGAGGTGGTCTTTCCGGCCCCATTCGGTCCCAGCAGGCCGACTACCTCGCCCTGCTCCACACGAACTGTCACCGAATCCACTACTTTCCGCGCGTTGTAAGATTTCGAAATCTCCACGGTCTGTAGAGTTTTCATGCGTCCGATGCCTTGCACTATGTCTTATGATACGCGTTGAATGGAGGCTTCCGTTTCAGGCTTTTCCAAATTGGCGCGAGCTCGAAAGATCTGTCTAGGACTCGCGTTTGTCCTCAGTTGCGCCCGTCTTGCCCATGTGAATCTCCTCTGGGCTGACGAAGACTACCATTTAGCCGCTGCTCTCCAGTTGCTTCATGGCAAAATTCCCTATCGCGATTTCTGGTACGACAAGCCGCCTCTGAATGCCGTCTATTACTTGCTGATCGGGGGCTTTCCCGGATGGCCTTTGCGCGTTCTGGATGCTCTCTACGTACTGCTCGCCTGTTATCTCGTATATCGCGTAGCGCGTGTTTGGTGGGGCGAAGCGGAAGGCTTGACCTCGGCTGCGCTTCTTGCATTCTTCACAACCTTTTATCTGCCGTCCGCGGTAATTCCTTTCGCCGCCGATGCTCTGATGATGGTTCCCCATCTTGCCGCCATCTACTGCGCTTTGCGGAGGCGGCCATTGTCTGGCAGGCTTTTGGGCGGGCGTTGCGTTTCTGTTCAACACGAAAGGACTATTTGTTCTCGCCGTGTGCGCAGTCTGGCTCGCATCCGAGTGGCTCGCGCTGTTAGCGGGTTTCGCACTGCCGTTGATCGTCGGTTCGGTATGCGCGCTGTGGTCGGGCGCGTGGCCCGGCTACCTCGAGCAGGTTTGGCGCTGGGGATTCATCTACGCTACCGGATCTCCCGTCCTCCATCCGCTTTGGAACGGAACTGTTCGAACGCTGGATTGGCTCGGTTTTCACGCGGCGCTCGCAGTAGGAGCGAACAGCGGCGTTCTTCAATATTTCCCGCCCCGATCGCTGGAAGCTCGCTTGGTGGCTCGCGCTGTCTTTTGCCGCTGTCTGCCTCGGGTCGCGCTTTGCTCCCCATTATTTCCTTCAGCTCTTGCCGCCGGCGGTCATCGCGGCGTCGCGAGGCATCATTGCTGCTTACCGGACGCGAGGGAAGTCCGCCGCGCTAGTCCTAGCCTTATTGCTGCTTGTCCCCTTCGTTCGCTTCGGGCCCCGCTACGCCTCGCTGGCGTTCGATGACGCCACCCACGTCGAACCGCATTGGTCCGATATCGCAATGGATCTCGACAGCCAGAATGCCGCTCGACCGCATCCGGTCATCCGCTCAAACCCGGCGACACGCTCTTCGTTTGGGGTTACCGCCCCGACCTCTACGTCTACACACGCATGGTTCCGACTGGCTCTTTCTGGGACTCGCAGCCACTCACCGGCGTTCCCGCCGACCGGCATTTATCGGCCACCAGCGCCATCTACGGAGGCCCGGCCGCGGCGAATCGCGACAGGCTCAAACATTCCCGCCCCACGTGGCTCGTCGATGGCCTGGGACTCCTGAATCCCAAGCTCAAACCAAGCGTCTATCCCGAGCTTCGCCCCTGGCTCGCGAATTACAAACTGGTAGATCGAACGAGCCTATCCCTGATTTATCGCCGAATCGAGTAGCTTTAACCCCGGTTCATCATAGCGGTGGCGGTTGATTCAAAATAGTTCAGCAGAATTTCCTTCGCCTCACCCGGAATCGCGACTTCCGCGAGAGCATTCTTCATGAGCTGCATCCAGCGGTCGCGCGCCGCCTGGTCCACCGGAAAGGGCGCGTGGCGCATGCGTAGACGGGGATGCCCGCGCCGCTCGACATAGTGTTCAGGCCCGCCGAAGCGGAAAATCAGAAAGTCGCGGAGACGCTGCTCCGCTCCCGCAAGATCGTCCTTGGGATAGATCGCGCCCAGAATGTCGTCGTTTGGAATCTGCCGGTAAAATGCCGCGACCATCCGCCGAAACCCATCCTCGCCCAGCACGGCGTAGAGCTCATTTTCCTCCACGAAGCTGCCTCACTTCCCGCTCATGTTCATTTGCTTTGCGCAAGTCCTCCCGATATTGCTTTTCGAGTTCCAGTTCAATGCGCACCTCCGGCGTCTCCAAAACGAGCGACTTCTTTTGAACATCGGCGTGAACCGTATAAGGGCCGTCCTTTGTCCCCAATTCATCGAACAACGAGAGCTGATCGTCATTCAACTCATATGTGCCGTGGCGCTGCACCGTCTGGCCGTGGATGTGAACATTCTGAACAAACGTGTTACTGGCCGTGAATGTCAGTGTGCCGCTGCATTCCTGGGGATGGGGGTGGCCATCGAAGCAGACATGCTGCGTCTGGACGCCGTTATCGGAATCCGAAACGCTGATGTACTCCCACCCGCCAGGATCCTGCAGCAGTTTCAATTCATCGCTGTTTAAAAAACCGCCCGCAAAGGACGCGCAAAGCGAGCACATGCAAGCAGCCACACTCATATCAATGCGTCATCGAATACAAAATGTAATTAACGCCGATTCGAACCCCTAATGCCGAATACTGCTCCGGGTACCCCGGGTAATCGGCCCACTCCCAGGAGTCTCCAAGGTCGGAGTTGAAAGCCAGAGCCACCATGACCCGGCCCTTGTCGTCATAGATCCCGCGCCAGTGCGCAACGTAGCCGTCGTTGCGGTAAGGAACTCCCATTCGGACGGCCCATTCGCCGGGCACCTGATATCTGTCATCCAAATCGTAAACCGAGTGAAATATGGCGTCCTTATCCGGAATCTCAACGATCGTGCGATCCGGGAAAACCCGTTTCATGCTTTCGGCGAAGATCTCCCAATCGCGAGTGCCCCAGAAATCGTCACACATCAGGAACCCGCCCCGCAGCAGATATTCGCGCAGAGTCTTAGCTTGAGAGTCGGTCAAATCCCACTCGCCGACGAAAACCGCATAGAGCCACGGATAGTTATACACGTCGTCTTTGTCATCGAGATTTACCGGTTGCTCGACGGAACGCACTTGCAGGCGAGTCAGCCGGCGCACGGCCTCCAGAAAGTGACGATCCGCGCGGGGATAATCGTTGGTCCAACTAGAGTGGCCTTGCGTCCAGTCCCAACCCGCGTGGCGAAAGCGCGCATCGGGGATCGAGGGATACATCAAACGCGCGAAAACCCATTCCGTCTTTTCCTGATAATCGGGCGGCAGAGGGATCTGGCCGATGCGGTACTCATCGCCAGGATATTCACGGAAAGGTTGGGGCGCGGGGCGTTGGATCGCGTAGAGCGCTGTCAGGAGGCCAAGTCCGGCTCCGGCCCCTCCGAGAAACTTGCCGAGACTCATCCAGGTCCTACCCGAGAATAGCATCGAAAAAGCGGCGCTCGTGGGGAAGAGCTCGAGATGATTCACTCTTCCCGAATTTCGAGCAGGCAAATTACTGCCAGACCATGACGGATGCCGCTGATCGAACTGCGCCTGGCAGCGTTTTTGGTCTTGGTTCGATGAGCAATCGCAAGCGGCCATTGGAAACGCAGGCGGACAGGCGATTGGGGCTGACTGTGTAACGCGAATGGACCCGAAAAGCGCAATTTAGCCCCACGGATCCTGCAATCACGCTCAGGTTGACGCTGGGTTTGCATGACGAGTGAATGTTTTTGCTCAACGTCCTCTCACGAGCCGTGTGGCACCGCCGACATCATCGGGTTGTATATGAATCCGCCGCAGCACGCGGCTGTGTTTTGCGTGGATGAGAAATCGGCTATTCAGGCGCTGGATCGACTCGACCCCGTGCTGCCGCTATCACCGGGGCGAGCGGAACGGCACGGATTTGAATACTACCGGCATGGGACGCTGTCGCTGTATGCGGCGCTGGATGTGAAGACCGGGAAGGTGGAGGGCCGGACGGCACGCCGTCACACCAGTGCTGAGTTTATCGAGTTCCTCAGCAGATTGGTCGACAAAACGCGATAGTCAAATTATATTTTTATTTTTTTTGAAAATCTCTTCCTCTCATAAGACACACACTTTCCGCGATTTTCTCTATACCTATTCAATAGTCTTATTCCACTTTACTCTCATTATTCGCCTGTTGAATCAGGTCATCTGGTTCGGCAAGATTGAGCGCGATGTCATCGCTCGCGGCGTCTTCAAATCAGTCACAGATCTTTCCCGAAAGCTCCTGAAGTACATCCGTACGTCCGACAAGTCAGCGCGTCCGATTCGTTGGTCCTACACCAATCCAAAACGACGCATCGCCGCTACAGAAATCACTGGGACAGGTCACTAGACACCGTTATGGGACGAGTTGTTCCCCTCAAGCGGAGCTGGCGCAATCGGTCCCAAAAGACCTCGGCAAAATATACCTTGACATTCTACACATTCAAAAGATATATGTAGAATGTCATGGCATCCGAGAAATCCGACCTCCTGCAGGGCACGCTCGATATGCTGGTGCTCAAAATCGTCGCGCTAGAGCCGGCCCACGGGTACGGGATTGCGCAGCGTATCCAGCAGATCTCACGGGAAGTACTGCAGGTGCAGCAGGGGTCGCTCTATCCCGCCCTGCATCGCCTGGAAAAACGCGGCTGGCTGAAAGCCGATTGGCGCGCCTCGGAAACCGGTCGCGACGCCAAATTCTACACGCTGACGCGGGCCGGCCGGAAGCAACTGGATGCGGAAGCTGCCAATTGGGGCCGCCTGGCCGGTGCTCGTCGAGCTGATAATGCGGACCTCGGAGTGAAAATGGACCCCGAACTCTCCTATCACGTCGACCGGCTGACGCAGGACTACATCGCCCAGGGACTCGGTCCGCGAGAGGCGCGGCGGCGCGCCCTGATCGAATTCGGCGGCCCGGCGCAAATCGAGGAAGATTTGCGCGACATTCACCGCCCGCGCTGGCTCGCCGACCTCCGCCAGGATATCGTCTACGCCGCGCGCACACTGCGCCGCAGTCGAGGCTTTTTGGCTAGCGCCGTGCTGACGCTTGCGCTAGGAATCGGCGCCAACACCGCCATTTTCAGCCTGATCGATGCCGTGATCCTGCGGCCGATGGCGGCGGTCCGGGCTCCTGGTGAGGTGGTACAGATAGCGCGCGTGACAGAGCACTGTGGCAGTTGCGTGGTCTCCTATCCGCTCTTCCAGTATTTTCACGACCGGCTCTCGTCGATTTCCGGGTCGTTCGTCGAAATGCCGATCCGCCACGAGATCACGATCAACGGCGTCGATGAAGACGTCAATGGCAGCGCGGTGTCGGGCGAATATTACGGCGTACTCGGGCTCGTACCCGCGGCCGGCCGTCTCCTGACGCCGCGGGACGACGCTGTGCCAACACCCGTAGCCGTCATCTCCTACGATTATTGGCGCCGGCGCTTCGGACTCGATCCGGCTGCGATCGGCACTCAGCTTACCTACGCCACCACAACTTTGACGATCGTGGGAGTGGAGCCCAAAGGCTTCGAGGGGACGGCGCGCTGGCGTACGCATTCCTTCGCGGCGCCGCTCTCGATGGTGGAAGCATTGAATGGCGGGGATGGCAAATGGAGGAGCGATTGGAGCCTCAACTTTTTGGGGATGATGGCGCGGCTGAAGCCGGGCGTCACCCTGGAGCAAGCCAATGCTGAGGTGACCGCGCTTTTCGCTCCTTGGCTTCACGACCGCGCCGCTGAGATTCGAGTGGCGTTTCAGCGGCAGCAGGTGCTCAAGCAGCGCGCCGTGACGCTCGCGGGCGCGGCCGGAATGAACGGCCTTCGGCTGCAATTCATCAAACCGCTTACCATCCTCATGGGCATTGTGGCGCTGGTGCTCCTGCTTGCGTGCGCCAATATCTCCGGCCTGATGCTGGCGCGCGCCACCGCCCGGCAGCGTGAAATCTCGGTACGGCGGGCGCTGGGCGCCGGCAATGGACGCCTGGTGCGGCAATTCCTGGCGGAAAGCCTTGTGCTCGCGCTGTGCGGAGCGGCGGCGGGATTCTGCGCGGCCCAGTGGTTCAGCCGTGTGCTCATCATCATGATGGCGAATGGCGATTCGCTCTCCCTGAAAGCCGCGCCGGACTGGCGCATCCTCGCCTTCACGGGCGCCGTTTCGCTGGTAGTGTGCGTGCTCGGCGCTCTCGCTCCCGGGCTCGGCGTGGCAACCGCGAGCGTCAATCCCGCACTCAAAGAAGTGCGCGCCGGCGACCATCGGCATCTCGGACGCCTTCTCGTGGTGGTGCAACTGGCGATCTCGATGACGCTGCTGGTGGGCGCCAGCCTGTTTATCCGCTCGTTGGTGAAACTCTACAGCGTCGACACCGGCATGCGTACAGGCGGCGTCTTCCTGGTGGATGTGACGTCCAAGCATCATTTCCCCGCCAGCCGTAGCCGGGAGATTCAGAGCGCTATCCTCGCTCGTCTGCGCCGCATGCCCGGAGTAGTGGCCGCAAGCGCCGCCAACATGGTTCCTTTGGGCGGTGGAGAATGGGACCGCGAGGTGCAGGTGGAGGGGCACGCTTTTCGTCCGGGTGAGGACAACACAACGTTGATGAACGCCATTGCACCCCGCTATTTCCGCGTGACCGGCACGCCCATTCTGCTGGGCCGCGACTTCGAGGAACGTGACGAGAGCAGTGCGAATCACGTCGCCATCGTCAACCAGAGCTTTGTGCGCGAGCTATTGGCCGGCCAGCGGCCGCTCGGCAAGCACCTCACCTGCAACAAAGTGACCTACGAAATTATCGGAGTCGTCCGAGACACGAAATACCAGAGCCTGCGCAAGGGAATCTCGCGCGAGTTGTATGTCGAATGGGTACAGCAGCAGAGTGCCGAGCCGGGAAGGTGGCAGCCCATGGGGTACACGTATATGGCTCGGGTTTCGGGCGGCGACCCCATGCGCCTCGCGCCTCTGATGGAGCACGCCATGCCGGAGATCGAGCGGGCGATGCGTGCCGTTCACCCACAGACGTTCGAAGATCAGGTGAATCAATCCACGCTCAATGAGCGCATGATGGCCACGCTCGGCGGATTCTTCGGCTTGTTGGCGCTGATCGTCGCCTGCTTGGGAATCTTCGGCATCCTGGCGTTTCAGGTGTCGCGGCGTGTCAACGAAATCGGCGTGCGTATGGCACTGGGCGCCACGCGACGCGATATCCTCGCGCTTGTGCTCCGCGAGGCAGTGCTGCTTTTCGTGCCCGGCTGCCTGGTGGGCGCGCTCGCCGCCATGGGGCTGTCGCGCTTCGCCGCCGGCTTCTTATTCGAAGTCACCCCCATCGACCCGGCAGCTTTCACCATTGCCGCCCTCGCGCTCGTGTTATCTACCCTTGCTGCCGGATACCTGCCCGCGCGCCGCGCCGCCCGCGTCGACCCGATGGCCGCGCTGCGCTGCGATTAATTAACGCCTGGGGGTGGCGCGGGCCATCGTTTTGTGTGGCCTGCGGAAGTGCGCCCATGCCAACGAATTCACTTGCATAAACTATCGATACTGTTGAAAAACTCTGGCCGGACGGATTGGATGCGGGCACTTTCCGTGTAGCCTGTCGTTCACTTGTTACTTGGGCAGCATCTCAAGAAAAGATTGAATGTGCTGCAGCACCACGCCTTGCTCCTCTAGGAACATGTAGTGATGAGCACCCGGAATCTCGACAACGCTCGCACGCGTATCCGCACGCTTCAGGTTGTCCTCCCAACGATGGATAAACTGCATCAGAATCTCGTCAGCCCGTTCGGAGTCGTGCCGCTCCTCTTCCGTTTTCGGCGCTTGCAGTTTCCACTTTTCAGCTGGCGGCAGCGGTACCGCGATGAGGGCTAACACGGGAATATCGATGTTGCGGTAGTCCTTAGGAATCGAGCCGGCATCGATCTCCTTCCCTACATACGGCGGAGTACGATTGTTGCCGATCGCACCATCAGGATTGATAACGTACATGTTTCGAATCTCCGCCGCCGGGAACGGTGCCTCGCCGATTCGTTTTTGGTAAGCCTGGTAGGACTCAACGGAAGAGTTGTCGGCGGCTGTTCTCTTGGGCGGCCCCGGCGCGTTCTTCATGGCCTTCATTGTCAGGGCTCTGAATTCGGGGTTGCTCCAGGGATAATCCATCGGATCGGCATTTGCATCCAGGTAGATGAGCGCGGCGAGCTCCGAGGAGTGCTGCTGGGCAAGAAACGTCATCTCGGAACCAGCCATCGAGTGTCCAATTACGACGGGCTTTTCCAGCCTCAGTGCCTGTATGACGCGCCAATCATCTTCGGCCAAGTCCGGAGTTGAGTATCCGCGCTCGGGCTTGCTGGAAAGTCCAAACCCCCGGCGCGTGATTCCGTACACGTGCACATGACAACATGCAATCAGCTTGGGGGCGAAATCCTCGAAGACGTGCGCCGTATTTCCAGAGCCCGGCAGAAGCAACACAGGAGCGCCCAAGCCACCCCAATCAAGGACCTCGACCTTAACGCCATCTCCGACATCAACTAGTTGCGACTGTGCTCGATTCGCGGGGGCCGCACTTACCAGGAGCATTAACAGCGAAACCAGCATCAGGCGCCTCGGCACCGAGTTTACATCCTGGTTTCTCAGCGAACCGGAATTTGAAGCGATCAGCAAGCGCTCACAAAATCGAACGCAGCCAACAATTCTTTTCTTAATGTTTCGGTGACCTTTGGCGTTCTCGAAGACATCTTTCCATTTAGATCTCTGATGTTGTTCCCGTTTTAGTTTTGGGAAGGGGCGTTGCTCGTTATGATGGGCCAACAGACTCGTTCTGAGTCGCTGTTTTACTACTTCCGCATGGCTGACTATATTCCCGAGGATCATCTGCTGCGGCTCGTAGATCGGTACATCGACTTCGCGTTCGTGCGCGAGACCTTGAAGGCGAGCTACAGCCACACGGGCCGTCCTTCGATCGATCCGGAAGTTCTGTTGCGCATTCTCGTGATTGGTTACCTGTACGGCATCACCAGTGAGCGCCGCGTGGTCGAGGACGTGGGGATGCATCTTGCTTATCGATGGTTCACCAGTTTGGGCTTTGATCAAGAGATTCCGCATCATTCGACCTTCTCCAAAAATCGGCACGGCCGTTTTCAGGAATCGCCGCTCTTCCTCGAACTGTTCGAGCGCGTCGTCCAGCAGTGTATGAACGTCGGGCTGTTGAAAGGTGTCGATCTCTCCGTGGACAGCACGCAAATTCGCGCTGATGCAAGTCCTGACCGGACGATCACTCGGGAACAATTGCCGGAGGTCGCTAAAGTCAATCGCACCGTGCGCGAATACGTGGAGCAAGTCGAGCGTGAGAACGTAATCGCGGAGCCGGCACAAACTTCCGACCCTTCTGCCTCCGAAGCAGGAGCTATGCCCGAACTGCGCCGCACCTATCGGAACTCGCCACCCATGAAGATCTCGACTACCGATCCGGAAGCACGCTGTTTCGCAGAATTCTTCTTATCCTATTAAGTTGGATGCACCGTAGACATTTCCTCGCCCAAGCAGCCGCCATCATGGGCGCTGCGGCGCAGTCCCGTTCGTCCATCGTGGTTTTGCGTGTCGACGACGGCCGTGTATTGGAAAACCGTGGCGATGCCGATACGTGGGTAGCGCCGCCGGGCTCGACGGTGAAGCCGTTCGTCATCGCACGGCTGCTTCGCACCGGAAAGTTAAACGCAAGAGAAACATACCTCTGCCGCGGCGTTAACCGGATCGCCGGGCGCAATTTCACCTGTTCTCATCCCACCGGATTGCCGCCTTTCGATCCGGCGCGCATCCTCGCGTATTCCTGTAACGGCGGTGTGGCTCACTTCGCCGAGCGTTTCGCGCCCGGTGAGCTTGTTTCGGCTTTGCGGGATGCGGGCTTCCGCGTGGGAATGGCTGATGTTCGGCTGCAGGCTCTCGGTGAGGAGGGTATCTGGACGACTCCATCCGAACTCGGCCGGGCCTATCGAAGATTAGCGACGCAGCAAGATCCAACCATTCTGGACGGCCTGGAGGGGGCTGTTCAATACGGTACGGCTCAAGCTGCGGCCGTCGATGATGTATCCGTCGCGGGAAAGACCGGAAGTGCAATGGCAGCGAATGGATTGCACGCCGCCTGGTTCGCCGGTTTTGCACCGAGCCGCCAGCCCGATTTCGTGGTTGTCGCCGCCGTGCAAGGGCATTCTGGTGGAAGTGATGCAGCGCCGCTGGCGGCTCAGACGTTTCGTCGATACTTCGCAGCTACCGGTGAGCAGTATCGAGTCCGTACTGAGGCGGGCATTGTCAGCCTCGGAGCGGAAGCCTATGTAGCTGGTGTTCTCGCAGGCGAGAGCAGTGTGTTCCAGCACGCGGAAGCTTTGAAAGCCATGGCCATTGTGGCGCGAACGTTCGCGGCCCATGAGCGTGGCCGCCACAAAAGCGAAGGATTCGATTTCTGCAATACGACTCATTGTCAAAGGTTTGACGGCGGAAACGCGAGGCAATCTTTGCGCGCGGCAGCTCGAGCAACAGCGGGCCAGATGATTCGCTTTGACGGGCGATTGGCTTTTACGCCCTACACGATGAGTTGCGGCGGCACGACCGAGGTGGCCGAAGCGGTATGGCGGGATGTTCGCGTACCGTACCTGAACGCTCGGCATGACCCGTTTTGCGCCGTCAAAACCTGGGGCTGTCACTTGAGCCCGCTGCAGATTCAGCGGGCGCTGCAGACCGCCAACCTGAAATGCCCGGCGGAGTTGCGCTCGATCGTCGTGAAGCGAAGGACCGCATCGGGACGCGCCGCGGAGTTGACTTTGCTTGGTGACGGGCGCGTCGATCTGGATGCAGGCGCATTTCGCTTTGCCGTGGGCCGGACGCTCGGCTGGAACCTCATTCGCAGCAACTGGTATGAGATTTCCGGCACTTCCGAGTGGAATGGCCGGGGGGAGGGGCATGGCGTTGGACTCTGCCAGCGCGGGGCGGAGGCAATGGCCGCGCGCGGGTATAGTCATCGTGAGATTCTGGCGTTCTGTTTTCCGGGAACGACCAGTGTCAATTGGTTGCGCTTGGGCGGAGAGAGCGTTGCCATCTATGGGACAAACGCGAATCGCGACGCGGCGGCCCTCCATGAGGCAGAACTCCTGGTGAATACTCTACCTTTCCCTTTGCGGTCACCTGCGGTGATTTATGTCTATCCGGATATCGACACGTTTCGAAGCGAGACCGGAGAACCAGGCTGGGTAGCGGCACACACAGAGGGCTCGCGCATCCATCTGCAACCCGTCCTCGAGCTGCTCGAACGCGGCATTCTTCGAGACACTCTTCATCACGAGTTGCTGCACGTTTGCGTCGAGCAGCATGCCGCTGCAGGCTTGCCGCTTTGGTTTCGTGAAGGAATGGTTGAATATCTGAGCGGCGCGCGTGGCACTCGTGGGAGGGTTGTCGCTGATTCCGATCTCAGGCAGCGCGATGACCGGGTCAAAGCAGCCACGGCGTACGCCGAATCGGCTGCGGAAGTTCGGGACTTGGTTGCCCACTATGGTCAGGCGACGGTACTTGGTTGGGTGTCGGCCGGCTTGCCGGAAGCGGTGATGAATTCCAGAATTAAGATGCAAAAGACGAACAATAAGTAGCCGATGACGACGCGAATGATAAGGCTTGCGAGTTGTCCGTTGAAAGAGAGGATGCCGGGAATCCAGAAAAACAGTTTCAGCGGAACCCGGATGGCGCACAAAAGAAGGGCGGCCACCACGATGGCGAACAGGAAAAAAGAGCGGCGCCATAACGGGCTCTCGCGCCTGTCATTCGAGCGTGCACTCGTAATTCTTGCGGCAAGCAGTAGCAGCCCGGCGGGCGCGATGCCCCACTCCAAAGCAAGCACAACCAGGTGAAATACATTCTGAATGGCTCGCGGGGCAATTGCTGTTCGCAAGTGCAGCGTCAGGAATGATGCGATCACGAATGCGGGTTGGGAATATCTGGTTTGCACCCACCCGAGCACTGCATAAACGGCAACCGCCAGCAGGCAAACCACCGTGACTGGGATGAGCTTGAGCAGGCTGCGGATCGCTGCTCTGTGCACCGAAAGACCGGAGAATTTCGCCAAAGCGAACCCGTGAAGCCAGGCGAATCCCAGCACGATCCCGGCCGCCAGTCCCACGCTCGCGAACAGATGTCCGCTGTCCGATTCATCCATTCCGAGCCAGCGATAAACAAGCCACAGCAGCAAGGCGTTTCCGGCCAGATGAACCAGAACCAGAATGAGACGCGAGCGTATCACTTCACCTCCAGAGTGGCCGCACCGGTTGTCGCCTGGAAGGCCGGCTGATACATGGGCAGCACTCGCGCCGGGCTGATGTGGAACAGCCCTGGGTTGACAATTTTCAGAACATACGTGTATTGTCTTTGGCCCTGATTGAAATACGTTTGGAACATCGCAATGCGGTCGTCATGATTCTCACGTTCGGTAAACCAGTACGCCCACCAGTCGGGCCGGGAGCGCAAGTGAAACAGATTGTCATCTTTCACGAATTCAGCGCCTGCGGGGATCGGATCCTCCACCATCAAGTAGCGCCAGTCGGAACCTGTTACCGTGAGCCGGACGGCCAACACATCACCCGGCGCTAGGGGACCGTTCAGAGGCTCGAGATCGTAAACAATCGGCGCCGTCGTGCTGGGAACCAACCGATAGTAATCGCGCAAGATGTTCAGTGAAATGGCGCCCTGGTTCATAACCTGAGGCTGCTCGGAAAAGTGATCTGCCGATACGGAGTAGTAGAGCCTCCCTGTGCCGGTAGATCGAATTTCAATCTGGTTCGAGGCGACGTTCAACTTACTTTCGTCGAGCGTCACGGCAGAGAGGGCGGTTGGATCGGCGCTTTGGAATGACGCCGAAAGGGCGACGCGGCCGTTCACCAGAACGTCGGCCTTCAGGTCCGGGTTGAGTTCGTGGCTGGCCTTAACGTAATCAATCAGTCCGTAGACGACCATGGCGGTCTGTTTCGTCGAATCCCACCAATAGCCTTCATTGCGGTGATTCACCAGCCAAAGTACGGCCTTCGGAAGCAGCGGACTTGCGGGACGTTCTTTACTCAGCAGCTTCGTCACCATGGCAGTGGCTTCGGGAGTTGCGTCGGCGGCGAAGTCGAGCATCTCGTCGCGAGTGGCGGGCCAGTAAACCTCCAAACCATTCTGCTGTGCCGTTCGTTCGAGTTCAGCAGCGATTGCGCCCGCACGTGGGTCATGAAGGATCTCAAAAGAGAAACCAAGGAAAGCCAGCCCATACGGCGAAACGCTCGACCGCGCGGAATAGAGCTGATCGAGCGCAGGCCGGTCCGCTTGCGAAGCAAGAGTGAGGGCATATAGCATGTAGGAACGAAGATCAACCGCAAGCTCTTTATGCGCTCCGAGATACTGCGCGAGCCACTTGGCGCCGCTTGATATTTCGGCTGTATCCACGGTAATTCCGGCGTCGCGCGCCTGGACCAATCCCGCCACAACATATGCGGTCATGAATGGGTGGCTGTCGTCTGTCGCCCACCAGCCCCACCCGCCGTCTTCGTGATGGAATCCACGGAGGCGATCGAGACCCGCTTGTATTTGCTGATCGAGCTGCGCCTGGTCGATCGGTTGCTTCAGTTTCAGATCGCGCATGGCCTGCGTCACGATAATGTCGGGCAGAAAACTCGACATCGTCTGTTCCACGCAGCCGTAAGGATAGGACGTGAGGTAATCGAGAGCGCTGAAGATGCTTCCGGCCACGCTTGGCGTCAGCCGGATCTCGAGTGAGCGCGAGCCGGTTACGCTGGTCGCGGGATAGCTTACCGTCAACGATGTTGAACCCGAGTTCGGGATGCTGCCGCTGTGAGGGTCCCGGATCTTCACCCCGGGCGGGTGGATGGGAAGATCCAACTGCAACGCATCGGATTCTTCGTTCGTCAGTGCTTCCGCTTCGATGCTGGCGTTTACCGTCTGGCCGGCTTTGACTCGCCAATCGACCTTTGCTTCGCCTTTCTGTGGAACCGTCACGGTCTGCCCGGCTGCGCCGCTCATGAGCGTCAGCCCGGTGAGCTTGACCTGCACCTGCGCTTGCTTATCGCTCTGAAGATAGTTGTGGACAATGGCGGAGATCACCACTTCATCGCCCTGCACGAAAAAGCGCGGCACGGCCAGGCGGAGGATCAAGTTCTTGCGAACAATCGTTTTCAGAGTGGCCGAACCGTAGCGATCATCCGGAGATCCGCCGCGCGCGGTTGCGCGCCAGGTGGTGAGCGAGTCAGGAAAAGTGACTTGAGCGCGGGCGCGGCCGTTTTTATCGGTGGTGATGTCGGCAGCCCAAAAGGCCGTGTCCGGAAAATACTTGCGAACCTTTGGACGCACGATTTGTTCGGGCTTGAGCTGGGCCAGGCGGGTCGCCGGATGTAAAGCGGCGAGCCGCATGCGGCGGGTTCCCGCTTCACCGGTGAAGTAATAATTCAGGGAATCCTCAGATTGCACGCTGTTGTAATCGCGTCCGTAAAAGACCTTGAGCAAGTCCGGCGTGGTGTCTTTCTCGATGGCATAGATAGCCTCATCGACAACTCCGAGACTCAGGTCGGTTTGCGGCACGGGCTTGCCCTCGGGGGAACTGACGTCGATATCGTACGTCGCCTGTTGCCCCGGTAGGTATTGCGCCCTATCGGTTGTCAGCTTGATGTTGAGCTTATGGTCATCCGCCGGTACCGCGATCCGCTTCGCATTTTGAAAAAGTTTCCCGTCTTTCAGAAATTCCGCGCTGATGAAAATCGCCGGTTCATTCGCCTTCGCGATCGGAGTGCTGAAGATAGCGGTACCGCCGGCTGATCGGATCAGCGCGTGCGAATGGAGATCGCGCCCCTCCACCGTCACCAGCACCGGAGTTTTGTCTCCGCCGGTGACGATCATTATGTTCGCGGTGTCACCGGCCGCATAGGATTTTTTGTCCGCGACCATCTGCACGGATTGTGTTTCGCCCGCCTCTTCCCAGAAGGGGTTCTCGCCCGAAACCCAGAGATATTGGCGACCCTCAACCGTGCGGCCGGAAGAAGGTGCGCTAGCGATCAGAACATATTCCCCGCCTTGCGGCGGCAGCTTCAATGTGGCGATACCGTTACCTTCAGCGTCAGTGGAGGCAGATGCCCGGCCGACAGTTTCTTCCGTGGAGCGGGTCTTGAATATGTAGCGGTGAAGCTCGAGCTGAACCGGAGTGGAAACCGGCTTATTGTCGTAATCGCGGCTTGCGATCTTGAAGGTGGCGTTGTCGTTTGGCTTGAAAAACCATTGCTTCGGCTCAACGTTCAGGACGAATGAGCCGTAGGTTGCGATGACATATCCAGTACCGGCGATTTCACGTCCTGCTTTGTCGGTAACGCCGGCTTCGATGCGGTAGAGCGTATCGGTGCGGTCTTTCGTGACCTCCGCAGGCAGGTTGACGATGAGTTTGCCGTTCGAATCGAGTTGTCCCTCAACCTGATTCTGTTGATCGCCGGCGTCATTGTCACTCGGTTCCTCCTCCGGCTGTTCCTCTCCTTCCTCGCGGTCGTACCAGAAGGGGAACCAGTACCGGCTCTTAAAAATCGAGTAATGAACTTTCGCGCCGTCCACAGGCTCGCCGAAATAGTAGCGGGCCTCAATCGTGACGGATGTGGACTGGCCCTGCAGAATGCGGCGATCTTGCGGTGTAACGCGCACCTCATACTCCGGCTTTTTATACTCCTGAACATTGAAGGCGCCCGATACGAACGATTCGCCCGGCTGGCCTTGGCCCGATTGGACCTGGATGAAGAAATAGCCGAGTGGCGCGTCTTTGGCGAGGGTCAATTCGTCGTGAAGGATGCCCGTGTGGTTGGTTGCGAGTTCTTTCTGATAAACCGCCTTGCCATCGCGATCCTGGATTTGAACGCGAAAAAACTGGTTATTGGGAACGTCGTACCCGACGGCACGCTGGTAGCGTAGAATGCCGCGGAAATGGACCGTGTCGCCGGGGCGATAAACCGGACGGTCTGTATACACAACACCAGTCAAGGAATGGCTCTGCTGATTTAATGACCAACTCCCGATGTCGCAGAATGCGGCATCCTGACCGGATGTGGCGACCACGCGAAGATCGTTGCCTTTGTGGTTACCGATAGGAATATCGGCAATGCCATCCGCACCCGTTTGGATGCTTGTGCCCGCCTCTTCTCTTTCAAATGTTGCGATCGAAGCGTTCGAAACGGGCTCTCCCGTGGCGCGGTTTGCAACGTAGTAAAGGATGTGCTCACGCCCGATCTTGGTCACGAGCGCGAGGTCTGAAACGGTGAGGATCGTATAGGCGCGAAGGTTCCCTTTCACAGCCTCAATCAGAAAAACGCCTTTGTCCTTTACCGGAATGCTGACTTGCTGCATGTCCCAGCGCCTGGCCGTCTTGGTCACAGGCTGCAGGAAGGAAAGCACCAATTGCTGCGAGTTCAGGACGGGAGCCTCGGCGAAGTACGTCGCCTTGCTGCCGCGCGCGCTGGAAGGCTTCAGAAAGCTGAGGTGCTGGCTGGGCGCTTCCGTGAACTGGGCGCGCAGATCCCGACGGACTCTGCGGCGCAGGCTGCTCTTCCACCGATGCAGCCGTTCCAAAATGGTCAGCTTTCCATTTGGCGCCGCATAGGACCCGCCGAACTGGTGAGCATCGCCTAGCTGGCGCATGAACTGTACCGGGTTGTTGATGCGATAAACACGGAAGCGCAGCGCGTCCACGTTGTATGCGCTCATCTGGATGAAGGCTTTCGAACCGGGCGCAAAAGACCGGCTGCTGGTGAGCGCAAAATACGGTTCTTCGCTATTTTGCGGAACCAGTGAAGATGTGATCGAGAACGCGACCGCCAGGCGCAAGAGCGAAAGCGCCACTCGCCGTAGCATGTTCAGTCTTTCAGAATATTCCAGCGGAAAACGCCTAGAAATGCGCTGTTTTCCGGCAACGGGCGCCAGCGCGGTTCGGGAAAGTTCAATAATTCTTGGTATGTCAACCGCTTGATTTGACCGCCTGCGGACCCTTCCGGCCCCGTGTCGTAAACCACGAATCGGAATGCGTCGCGCGTAATTTGGCTAGTGTCCAGGACGATCATTGTATGATACTGGCTCGTTGCGTTGACTTGCCGAAAGAAAAGTAAGTCGCCGCGGCGGGCTTGCGTGAGCGTGCGCGCAACCGGGAAGACATTGAATCGGTAAAGCGTTTGCGCATCGGCAAATTGCGCGTAGTGTTGAGGCGCAGTGACAAATAGCCGCGGCCCGGTTGGTGTGCCCGGGTAATTGTATTTCTGCACCGAGGGGAGCGCGGGAATCAGGATCAGATCGGCATGTGCCGCCCACTCCGAATCATGTCGTCGCAATGCTTCCCGATAGGCGTAACGCACCAACGAAGAGCAGTCTGTCACTTCGGGAGCCCGTGACGCCTGGGGCGTGAAGTACTGAGCTTCCGCGAGAAAAGCAAACCAATTGCGAAACGCGGTGCGATCCGTTTCCGTATCGAGGTGAACGGAGTGATCGGCGGCAAGCGCGAGCACGCAGATAACCGCAATCAAGCAAACCAGTCGAACCACCCGCTCATTATATTTTTGATACCCCTTCATGGGCGAGAAGTTGCTACCACTTCGACTTCGATATCCTTCTCAAAATGCTTCAATGGACCACCATCAAGCCAGCCATCCAGCGCCAGCGCCGCGCCTGAAAGCGAATGTCATCGGACCTCTGGGTCTCGCCGCCCTCGTTATCGGCCTCACCTCCCCGGCCATCGGCCTTTATGCGATGTGGGGACCGATTGAGACGACGGCGGGACCGGTCGTGCCGCTTGTCTTTTTATCAGCGTTGCTGATCGTATTCGTGCCGAGAAGTCCCGTTGCATGCTGGAACCTACAGCCGAATAGCTTCGAGCAAATTGCGGGCCCAAGAAGGCAGTTCGCTAGCCTCCGCTCATCATGGTCGTCCAGGCGCCCGAGAGTGTGGTCTCAACGGCGAAGTCCTGACGGGAATCGAGATACCCTCGCGTTCGAAGGAGGACTTCGCGTCCAGCTGCTATGGCCGCCTTTCCGGGATCGCCGGAATGGATCCGTGCTGCAATTGCGTCTGCTTCGAGCAAGTTGCCGCGACCGGCGAAGTCCACGCGCCGAATGATGCTGCTTTTGCCTGAGCCGTTGGGTCCAGCAAAAATTGTAAGGACCGGCAAGTCAGGCTGCTGTTTCGTCCAGTTCTCTTATCACTTCGTAGTTTCGGTCGCCGGGTGCACCATCAAGGAACCGGATCTCAAATTTCCTACCGCTCGGATGCTCGATAATGTTCAGGTTTCGAACGCGGTCTCGATAGAAGACTGGAACTCCGGCCTGGAGAGTTTCAATTCGCGCTTGGGCGCCAGCTACACGTACCGCAGCTTTAAAATCGTCGTCGAAGAATTGGGCACGCTCCATAGCTCGATCATAGATTACGCCTGGCAAGTCCGGTTGTGGCCAGTTTGGAGTTGATCGGATCGGGTTGCAACTCAGCTGGGGACTCCTGAATCTCAATCTGCTCTAAGCATTTCGACTGGATTGATACGTTGCGCGCGAACCAAAGCGGGGGCTGCTGCGCCGACCGTGGCCGCAATGGGAACTTCCGCCTGCTTCGGTCTGCGTCTGGCCTTACGAGGAGATGTATGCGGAGGACCTGAAGCAGCCTGGCGGCGGCTTCGACAACGATCAACGGCGGGAGCGGGCCAAGGCGTTTTTCGCGCAACTGAAGAAGGACGAAAGTCTGGTCTTCTATTACGCGAATTGCCGGATACGCTCGGGATAACTCATAGCCCCAAGATGCACAAGCTGGTACGGTTGTCAACAAGCTCCGAATGGGATGGCTGTGTTGAATTTGACAACCTCCAGTTCCGGACGGTGGTACGGACTTCTCCCGTGTAGCGTGTCAGCGCGATGCCCGTCGAATGCTGCGCTGGCTCACCAGCCTTCGCGCCTTCGGGAGTTCAGAATGTGCGCCACGTGATGGCGAGAGTGCCAGGCGAAATAACCAAGTATCCAGTCAAGTGCCATTTCACCACGTTCGGGATGCCGAACAGTACGCTTGAAGTCGTCATCCGACAAGGAACGTAGTAACATCGTCCATCGCTGATGAAGCCCATCCGTTAACGCGAGCGAAGGTTCAATCGGTCCCGATTTCGCGTCCGACAGTTCGGCCCATGCGGCTTCCTCAAACGGTTTGACTGTCGGTGTGTGTTCCGTGAGCCCCAGGCGAAAACGCGTATAACTATTCAGGTGACCGTCGGGAATATGGTGTACGATCTGCCGGATGGTCCAACCACCTGGACGATAACGCGTCTCGAGCTGATTGTCGCTCAAGCTATCAACGGCACGGCGCAGGTTGGCGGGCAAAGCCTCTAAATCCGCAATCCAAGCGTTCAGATGCGCGCGTCCAATCGTCTCAGGAGGACGATATTGCCCTATCGGATAACGCAGATCCGGAGCCGCCAAGTCGATACCGATTTCGGATACTTTACTAGCCATCACGGAGCAGTATATCGGAGGATATGAAATTTAAATCCCCGCGAATCCGCTTGTGGCCAGTTTGGAGTTGATCGGTTCGGGGATGTTGCAACTCACTTGGGGACTCCTGAATCTCAATCTGCTCTAAGCATTTCGACTGGATTGATACGTTGCGCGCGAACCAAAGCGGGGGCTGCTGCGCCGACCGCGGCCGCAGTGATAGTGAGAAACGGGATCAGGAAAATGGCGGGATCAGCGGCGCTCGCCCGGTACAGTATCGACTGAATGTATTGAACCGACAAAATCCCCGCGGCGTATCCAAGAACCGCGCCGAGCGCCACGACTGCAAAGGTGGCAGAAGTTACTTCCTGGATGATATGCCAGTTCCGCGCGCCCAGCGCGATGCGGATGCCGAGGTCGCGGCGCCGTTGAAGCACCGAAAAATCGAGAACGCCATACAAACCAACGGCGGCGAGCACCACCGCGACAATTGCAAAGAATCCAGCCAGGATAGAGAGCAACCGTTCGCGGACAGTTTTTGATTGAACGATTTCGTTTTGTGTCCGAATATTCGAAACGCGAATTTCGGGGCGGACGAGCGTCACCTCTTTGCGAAGAGATGCGGCGAGGCTGAGAGGATCGACGTCCGGCCTTGTACGGACGACAAATGTTCCGCGACCGACTGGCTGCTGATCGCCAGCGGCAGTCAGGGCCCGGGAACGGACGTAAACACATTCCACCTCACCCGACCGCAGGGTACCGATGCTAGTGTTCCAAGCCCCGGAAAAACATTTCTTAGGTAGTTGATCTTATGTACCTTGTATATCTTGACACTTTGTCACTGTCCCTCGGCCTTTTGGATTTTTGCGATTTGAGGTATGGAGGCGCAGGCGTGCTGTTGGGACGGCGGTAATTTACTAGTTTTCTCGGCTGCTGAGCGGTCGTCAACAGGCGTGAGATCACGAGTTGAACGAGTTTTGATCATGGATGATTGGCGGCTGTGCGTGTCGCGACAACGTGCCGGGCTTTTTCCGGACATGCTAGCTGTAGGTTGAAAGCATTGGAGAACTGTAGCGCGTTTAGCGGGAGTAATCCGCGGAGGTGCTCGCAACCAGTTTCGTGCGGGCTAGAATGGCGCCATGTTTCCTTCAGAAAACATGGACCTGGCCCGACGACGTTACCAGGAGCCAACCCGGTTCTTCGCTACGCTCAAGAGCTTGAATGAGTTCGACAAGGTCGAAATACGCAAAAAGATTCAGGGCGTTCTCAGCCCAACAGAGCGCGAGATTTGCTTCATTGGCAATTACTATCGGGGAGCGGCCAATATTGAATCGATCGTCGCGCTTAATCAGCTAACGCATTTGCAGGCCATCGCCGCAGTCGCCCGAGGTTTGTTCGAGATGGCGGTCGATGTTGCGCTTATCAACCGCCTGCCGCAAAGCATCGAAAAGATGCTGGCACTTATCGAAGTTGAAAAGCTTCGGTCAGCAGAAGCGGTCATCGCCTTCAAGACCGCAAATCCTTCTGCGCAGGTAGACATCGGGACCTTCGAGCAATTTGTGAAAATGGAAGGACCTCGGATCATTGCTCGACGCGAATTCCTTTGGCCTAAGAGCCCTGACGTCCAGCATTGGTCCCTTCTGAAGTTGCAGAAGCGAGCCGAAATGCTCGGAGAGCCATTCCATGAGATTTACGCAGTGGAATATCCGAGACTCAGTTGGTATATCCACTCCGGCCTGACAGGAGTCGCAAATCTTAGCGCTGCGTCCCTCGATCTCATGGCAGGTATAGCATTCACTATCGCGATGAAGTCCTACATGGAAATCATGACCGCTATCATCCATGAGTTTAAGCTCGACAAGGCCGACCCTAAGATAAAGAATCGAATGCTCTACGCAAAGATGTTGCCCTGGACAGATGACGAACAGCAGCAGTCGCAACTCAGACTCGAATTGCACCTCGACTAGCTCGGCGCACCCCTTTATGCATCCGAATCATCTCAAGCCGCTCCCACAGCCCGAGCGCTGTGGTGCTAACCGGCCGTGCGCGCTTACTTCGCACTGTGAAACAGTTCAATCCGCCCGACCAAATCAAACAGGGCATCGGAATTACTCAACTCCAAAGGCCCGAAGCTGTCCCTTATCGGATGCCAGCACCTACTGTCGTCCGGCCATATCCCCTCCAAAGGTGGCGCAAGCCTGCATTGATAACGCGTTTGAAGCATCGGGAATGCACACACAAGGAAGAGCCTTGGCACTGCAATAGCAATGATATTACCAGCTGCTTTTCCACCTCCGACGAGATCACGAATCACACCAACCTGCACGTGCCCGAAGCCCAGGAATTCCGTCTTGCACCCGGCAACGGCGAAGTTGCCCGGGTTGCGATAGATATCGTGTCTCAGATGCTTCAAAAACGATGAGCTTACGGGGCATTCCGCAGGCACGGCATGCGATTCGATAATCGCTGTTTTACCTGCCCAACGTGCAAGAACATCCTTCTCATCGACGCTCAGCGATGGTGGCTCAATAGTGCCGTTGATCAGGCCCAGCACGAGCGGCTTCGCAGATCCCTCCAGCGCCGACATCCAGCCGGTATTGCAGGGCACGCAGATTTTCTTTAGCCTGAAAGAATCGAGGCGATATTCCCGCCTAATTGGTTCCACGGCGCCGTCTTGGTGTTGCCTGCTTAGTCCAACCTTGAGATTGAGCGAGCCGAATTCCTCAAGAATCCATTGGGCAAATACGTGCTCACGGGATTCAGGCGCAGACGTAGAACCACAGGCAAGGCAAACCATTTACGCTTCACCTGCCTTCGCTGCCTGTCCTTCCCAGTAGCTCGCGGGACGGTGTATGCTCATGATACCCTGCTTGACGTCCTCTTTCGTCTTGCCGCCTCCAAACATCTGCCGCATATAATTCAAGCGCGCACAGTAGTTACTCAAGTGCTGAAGGTAAAGCGCTGGATCTGGCATGTGCTCCGGATATTTTGCCGCGCTAGCGACCATAAACAGAGATGGGAAATCGGCATGGGAGCCAGAATTCATCCTGTTCATCACGGTGAAGCCTCCAAAGTAGAGGCCTTCCTTGGTAACCGTTAGCTCGCCGCGTCCTTCGAGAATTTGTTCGTTCACCTTCTGATACAGGCCGTGCAGGGAATTCGGCTTCTTCCCTGACAGAATGTGCGGAACTTCCTCGTCCGTGGCGATAAACAGAAGGTATAGCGTTCGATAATAAATTTCCTCAGGCTGACGGATTCGGCTAGTCCAGCTAAACAGCCGCTGTTGTTCAATGTCCTGGCTGACAGATGCGCACAATTCGTTCATTGCCGTGAGCGTCCAGCCCAGCAGTTTGTCAGGTTTGTCGTAGTAGTATTTGAGGCTCTTTACCAGCGGATCGTCAAGGTGCGGTGTTTTTGCTTCGCAGCCAGCAACGGGACAGTGCGGGTTGGGTAGCTTCGATGCTTTCAAGCGATCAGTATATGGCAGACTCAGCTTCGCCTGTGCAGGCTCGCCGCCCGCTTACCTTTGCTACTTGGCGTAAGCGTACAGCACCACAGGACTATAAGCCAGATACCTACCGAAAAGTCCCTAAGGGTCCGCTGAACCTGTCACTTTGCAGTAAAACTGCTTCTCGTGGATCTGACCTCTCGGGCGCATAGATCGTATAACGGCGTAGCGTTTGCCAGATCTCCCACTCCTCCCGGCCATCTTGAGGACTTTACTGCACCAATCGCCGCTGCTTACGCAAAATCGCCGGCATCTCATAATCATCCACCGGCGGTTTTTCTTCCACTGCCGGCTCCGGCTCGGGTGCATGCACCGCGACCACGGGTTCCGGTTCCGCGGGCATCGGAGGTGGCGCAATCGGCACTTCGGCAACATGCGCCGACGTAAACGGAAAATGCGGATTTCTGCGGTCGATCTCCGGAAGCGAATCTCTCTGGAAGCCGGTCGCAATGACCGTAATCTTCACCCGGTCGTTCATTCTTTCGTCGAGAACCACGCCGAAATTAATCTGCACATCGTTGTTCTCGGTAGCGGTCCGAATCAGGTTGCAAGCCTCATTCACATCGTGAATGCCAAGCTGGCTCGAAGCCGTAATGTTGATCAACACGCCGCGCGCGCCCAGCACTCCGCCCTCTTCCATCAACGGACTGGCGATCGCTTGCCGCGCCGCCTCAACCGGCGCGTTCTCGCCCGAAGCGATGGCGGTTCCCATCATCGCGTAACCCATGCCGGCCATGATGGTACGGATATCGGAGAAGTCGCGGTTAATCAGTCCGGGCGTCAGAATAATGTCGGCAATTCCTTGCACCGCCTGCCGCAGCACATCGTCCGCCAAACGGAACGATTCGAAGAAGCTGGTCCCTTTCGGAACTAGCTTGAGCAGCTTCTCGTTCGGAATACTGATTAGCGTGTCGCAGCTTCCGGCGAGTTCCGCGATTCCTCGCTCGGCCTGCTTCATGCGACGCGGGCCCTCAAACGCGAACGGCTTGGTGACCACCGCCACGGTGAGGGCATTCAACTCTTTGGAAAGGGACGCCACAACGGGAGCGGCGCCGGTTCCGGTGCCGCCTCCGAGTCCCGCCGTGACAAAGACCATATCGGCGCCTTCCAGAATTTCTATAATTTTTTCCGTATCTTCGAGCGCCGCCTGACGGCCCACCGACGGGTCCGCGCCCGCTCCCAACCCACTCGTCAGCTTCTTTCCGATAGCCAGTTTATTCGCAACGGGAGATGCCGCCAAGGCCTGGTTATCCGTATTCAAAACGTAAAACTCAATGCCGTTAAGCCCTTCCTGCAACATCCGCGCCACGGCATTCGAGCCGCCGCCGCCCACGCCCACCACCTTAATCTTCGTGCCGAGCTGCGCTTCTTCTTCAATCAGAAATTTCAAATCGTCCGCCATGCTTTTCGCTTCGTTCTTCATCGCAAATCCCTCCTCAATCTCTCGATAGCTATCCGTTTATTTCAGTACCAATCCCGCCAGCCCCGACGACACGCGTTTCCACTCGCGCTTCAGCCTGAGCCTCCCCGAATACATCGCCAGACCGGCGGCAACTGTCCAAACCGGGTTATCCAGTTCGCGAGGCCAGCCTTCGATTCCCGTCGCCAATCCATTTCTGGCCTGGCAATTCAGCACCCGCTCCGCGACATCGCACATGCCGGGCAACAGGGCCCCCCCGCCGGTCAGAACAGCTCCTTCCAGCAGCGAGCGCTCCATTCCGACGCGCAATATTTCCGCGTAGACGCGATCGAAAATCTCTTCCGCGCGCGCTTCCAAAATCTCGTTGAGCTGGCTTCGCGGCGCCTCTCGCATCCCGCGGCCCTCCGCCGACGGAATTTCGATCAGGCTGTGATCGGAAGCGAGACCGGTGATCGCGCAGCCGTATTCCCGCTTCAGGTTCTCGGCGTCTTCGTAGTTCATTTTCAGCAGCCACGAAACGTCGCGCGTGAAATGCTCGCCGCCAAAAGGAATCGCGGCCGCCAGAAGCAACGCATCGCCATCGTACACAGCGAGATGAGTGGATTGCGAGCCGATATCCACCAGCGCAACCCCTCGGGCCCGGTCTTCCGGCAGCACGGCTGCGTAAGCCGCCGCGATGCCTTCAAAGATAGATTCATCCACCGCCAAATGCGCCTGGTGCACGGCCGAAATGATCGCCTGATGATCCTGTATGGAGGCAGTCACCACGTGCACATTCGCTTCCAGGCGAGCGCATAAAATACCCTTCGGGTTCCGGTAACCGGCGCGCCCATCGAGCGTGAAATCCTGCGGGCACACCTGCAATACCTGCCGGTCGTCTTCCAGACGAACCCGCGCGCCCAGTTCCACCGCATAGCGCAAATCGTCGGGTTCGATCTCCCGCCGCCGGCCAAACTCGTACAGCCCGCGGCTGTTCGCTCCAGCCACCGATCCGCCCACGCCGGCCACCGCCGATTCGGGCGAAACTTGCGAACGCAGCTCCGCTTCGTGGAGCGCAAAACGGATACTGTGCGCCAGCGCCTCTGGATCGGCAAGCCGTGAGCGGTTCCAGGCGTGTACGGGAGCCACTCCGTAGCCCAAAAATTTGAGCGTGTCTCCTTCGAGCGCGCAAATCACCACTCGCGTACTCGTGCTACCCAAATCGAGCCCCACTGCCAGCTTCGTTTTACTGCCCACGCTTCTCCTCTCCTACTGTTGTGATCACTCCATCCACGCGCAGATCGAGCGTCTTCGCGTCCGGCCGCTTGGCTTTGATCTCGCCATAATTCGCGAGAAAATTCTGCAGCCTCTCGGAGTAACTCTCGTCGCCAATCATCAGATTCACTACATCGTTGTCAACGTGCTCCGCCACGATCAGATTGTTGGGATCGGCGATGTTGATTTCGGAAATCTGGTCGGCCAGCGGGCCAATTTCCTTCAGCATTCCCAGCACGCGCCTCACCCGCGCCCGCCGGTTCTCTAGAGGCTCGGTCTCCCTCAGGCCCGTAATCACGGGCAGCGTGAACTTCGCTGCCACACGCGGCCTGAGAATGTAGCCGTCCTTGTCAATGAGGGCGAACCGGGAAATTCCGTCTTTCGAATTCGGCCTCAGATGGACAAAGGCAACCGGAACACGCTCGCGGATTCGCACCTTTATCGTTTTCGGCCAAATCTTCGAAATTGTTGCGTCTTCCACCCAGTCGATCGCCAGAAGACGACTGCGGCGCTCCTGTATCGGCACAAGATAGAGACTTCGGCCAAAGTCCTCGGCGAAAATATGACGGATCTGGGAAGCCGACGCATAGTGTATTCCCTCCACGATGAGATCCGGGCTTTGCCCGGGCAGTTCGTCCGCTTCCACAATGCGAAAGCGATCGTCCTTAATCAGAAACTCTTCGGTGCGATGCCAGGCGAACAGAGTGCCGACCATCAAGAGCATGCCCGCGATGAGCCAGAACCCAAAGCGGCCCCAGCGAATGCCTTCAAAAAAGGACTCTTCCCGGCGCGCCGTCACGCAGCCTCCCGAAGCCGGCCGAGAATTCGTTCCGCTGCTTGCGACACATTTCCCGCGCCGAGCGTGACGATCAAATCCCCCGGCTCCGCGGCCTGCGTAATCGCCTCGATGCCCTCCTCCATGCTCGCCACGTAATGCGCCGAGCGGTGACCATACGAGCGAATGGTTTCGAGAAGAGCTTGCGCATTGACGCCTTCAATCGATTGTTCCGAAGCGGCGTAGATGTCGAGCAGGTACAGGTCGTCAGCCTGATGAAACGCGGTTCCAAAATCGTCGATCAGATGCTTGGTTCGAGAAAACCGGTGCGGCTGAAACAGAACATGGATGCGGCGATAGGACGAAAGCTTGGCTGCCGCGAGCGTAGCTTTTACCTCGGTCGGATGATGCCCGTAGTCGTCAATAACCGTGACGCCGCGCTCCACGCCGCGGATCGAGAAGCGCCGGTCCACGCCGGTAAACGCGGCGATGCCCTCCCGCATCTGCGTAAGCGGAACCTCCAGTTCCAGTCCCACGCCAATCGCGGCAGTCGCATTCAACACGTTGTGCAAGGCCTGGAACGCCGAGGTGAAACGTCCCTAGCTCGCCTGCCTGCCGTCGTACCGAAAATTCAGATCCGGTGGCCGAAAGCTCGATATTTTCTATCTGCAAATCCACCTGGGCGGACTGCCCGTACGTCACCGTGCGCCGTCGAATGGCGGGAAAGATCTGCTGCACGTTTTCGTCGTCCATGCACAGCACCGCCGCGCCGTAGAACGGAACTTTATTGACGAAATCCGTGAATGCGGCCTGAATCTCTTCGAGCGAGGCGTAATGGTCCAGATGCTCGCGGTCGATGTTGGTGACAACCGCGATGATCGGGGCAAGCTTCAAAAACGATCCGTCGCTCTCGTCGGATTCGACCACCAGAATCGCGCTTTTCCCCACGCGAGCGTTCGAGCCTTGCAGGCCCGCGACACGGCCGCCGACAACGACCGTCGGGTCCATCGAGGCCGCATTCAAAACGGAGGCAACCAGCGAAGTCGTTGTTGTCTTGCCATGGCTGCCGGCGATCGCGATTCCGAATTTCAGGCGCATCAGCTCGGCTAAAAGCTCTCCGCGAGGAATCACCGGGATCTGCAGGCTGCGCGCCTCGGCCACTTCCGGGTTTTCCGAATCGAGGGCGGAGGTGACAACCACGGCCTTTGCTCCGGTGACATTTTCCGCTTGATGACCGATGTGAATGGTTGCGCCCAACTTTGCCAGGCGCGCCGTGATCGGGCTGGCCTTCAAGTCGGAGCCCGAAACCTGGTAACCGAGCGTAAGTAGAACCTCCGCGATTCCGCTCATTCCAATGCCCCCGATTCCGATGAAATGGACATGCTGGGGCTTAAAAAACATTTCTCAAAAGTATTGTTTCGGCTTTCTTATTGAGTGTCAACGTAAATCTGTTCTACAACCGCAAGATCAGGCACTCGCGCGCCGCCTCCTCCATGATTTCTGCCGCGCGTTCCGCGGCTCCCGGCCGCGCAAACTGCCGGACCTGTGTCCGCATTCGTTCCAAATCGCCGGGGTTCCGCCGTAGCGCCTCTACTTCGGCAAACAATCGCGAGCCGTTCATCTCGGCATCCAACACCATCCGTGCCGCGCCCGCTTCCACCAGCGCCTCCGCGTTCCGCCGCTGATGATCGTCCGCGGCAAAGGGCAGCGGAACCAGGATGGAAGGCATGCCCGCCGCCGCAATCTCAGTTCACGGAACCGGCGCCTGCGCGCGCAATCACCAGATCCGCGTGACTGAATGCCTCCGCCATATTGGTGATAAACGGCGTCACATTTCCCTCCACGCCTGCGGCTGAAAACTCTTTGGCGAGCGTCTCGAATTCGGCCGCGCCCGTCTGATGAACGATACGCACTTGCTCGCTACTGGCTCGAAATAAACTCCAGCTCTCGCGGGAAGCTCTGTTCAAGGTGCGCGCTCCCCGGCTGCCGCCTGTAATCAGGATTGTGAAGACCCCGTTTCGCTTGGGCCGCAGGCTGAAGAACTCCGGTCGCACCGGCAAACCCGTGACCTCCGATCTGTTCTTCGGAAACCATGCGCGAGTGGCTTCGAACCCGAGCAAAGCACGATAGACCTTCCTTGCCACGCGGCGATTTGCGAATCCAGGAACGGCATTGGGTTCCATTAACACCAAAGGAATGCCTGCAAGAATCGCGGCGATCATCACCGGCCCCGCGACATATCCGCCCATGCTAAAAACCGCATCCGGGCGGAAGCGTTTCAGGATTCGCCACGCCGCGCCGATGCTGAGCGGCAAACGAAGTGCGGTTTGCAGTTGCTTTCTGATGCCGACGCGGTTCAATCCGCTTATGCGAATAAAATCGATCTCGTATCCGGCTTCAGGCACCAGCTTGGATTCCATCGCTTCTCGCGTACCGATGAACAGCAGCTTGTGTCCGCGGTCGCGCAACACCCGGGCGACTGCCAGGGCCGGAAACACGTGCCCTCCCGTTCCGCCGCCGGTCATAACAAACGAATACGGCATCGCTGGTTTGCGCTTACCCCGCATGCTCGCTCACGCTCAGCAGCATGCCCATCAGCAGCAACGTGCTTAACAACGAGCTTCCGCCGTAGCTGATGAACGGCAGCGGAATGCCCTTGTTCGGCAAAAGATCCAGAACCACGCTGATGTTGATCAGCGCCTGCACAACGATACAGACCGTAATGCTGAGGGCGAGATAGCGTCCGAAATTATCCGTTGCGCGAATATACGTCCGGATACCACGCCACAGCACCACCAGAAAACCCGCAACCAGCAAAGCCGCTCCAAAAAAGCCGGTTTCCTCGCCGACGATGGCATAGATAAAGTCATTCTGCGCTTCCGGCAGATAAAGCATTTTCTGCTTGCTCTCCATCAGGCCGACGCCGAGAAAGCCGCCCGAGCCAACGGCGATTTTGGCCTGCCTCTGCTGATATCCCGGGTCGCTGGTGGATGCGGTCTTTTTCGCGTAATCAAGAATTCCGCCGTTCGGGTCGAGCTTTGCGAGTACCTTGTGGTCTTTATCCACGAACGCAATTGCGCGAGCGAGGCGGTAGGGTTTCATGGCGATGAACCCAATGCCCAGCAGAATTCCAAGCACACCGCAAACCGCCAGATACCGGTAGTCCACGCCCGCCACAAAGATGACCGCGACCGTGGTCGCAACCAGCACGACCGCTGTTCCCAAATCGGCGATCGCCACCGCGAGAGCCATGACCGAAATGGACACCGCAATGGGTCCCAGAGTGTGACGGTCATTCACGACTTCCAGCCGGCGGCAGAGGAAAAAAGCCAGAAAAAGCGCCAGCGCCGGCTTCGCCAACTCGGAGGGTTGCAGCGAAAAGGGGCCGGCTTTCAGCCAGCGATGGCTACTCGAATCCGTGACATAAACGGCCACCAGCAAGAGCAAAACGAGCCCCAGCCCGGCGAACGCAAAACGGGGATTGTTCCATCGCCGGTAATCGCGCTTCATGCAGTACAGAAGGAGAGCAACGGAAAACACGGCCCAGCCCAACTGCCGGAAGAAAAAATAAGTGCTCGATAGGTGATACTTCAGCTCGGCAACCATGGAAGACGCGCTATAGACCATCACCAAGCCGAAGCACACCAGCGTGAGCACCGTCAGGAAGAGAATCCAGTCTGTTTTGAGCCGTTGCGCCATTTTGCTTTAGAACAATTCTGCCACTAAATGTTTGAACGTCGTGCCGCGTTCTTCGTAATTCTTGAACTGGTCGAAGCTGGCGCACGCCGGCGCAAGCAGAACGACATCTCCGGGCTTCGCATGTTTTCGCGCGTACTGAACGGCGCGGGTCAATGTTCCGCACTCGACCATGGGGACCGAGCCCTCCAAGGTCTTCTTAATCAGCGGAGCCGCGGCATAAGGATACGGCGGCGGTTCGCCAATCAAAAGCGCCGCTCTCGCCTTGCTCTGTAGTGCCGGCCGAAGCGGGACCGTAGTCGCTCCCTTTATCTTTGCCGCCGAGAATGATCCACAACCCATCGGAGAACGCATCGATCGCTTTCAAAGCGGCATCGACATTCGTTGCTTTCGAATCGTTGAAGTAGTCGACGCCTTGCCACATTGCGTACAAATTCGATTCGGTGTTCCACGCCCGGAAACGACTCAACTGCTGCGCCGAGCGCACCCAATTCTGCTCCGGCCAAACGAGCCATCAGCGTGGCGGCCATGACATTTTCCACGTTGTGCATACCGCGAAGCTTGATCTGAGAGCGGTGAAGGAAAGGCCGGGTATCGAAGTACAGCTCGTCTTCATCCATCCAGACCCCAGCGCGAACTTTCTGCGACCCGCTGAACCACCAGACCTCAGCCCTGGTGCGTTCGGCAAACTTTCGGCAGATCGGATCGTCGTAATTCAGCACTGCCAGGTCTCCGGACCGCTGCGTCTCAAATAGTTTTGCCTTCGCGTCCGCGTAAGCCTCGAAGGTATGATGCCGGTCCAGATGATCGGGCGTGACGTTCAGGCAGGCGGAGATTGTGGCGCGAAAGTTCTCGATCGATTCGAGCTGAAAGCTCGACAATTCCAGGACGTTCCACTGATTTTCCGCCGAAGATTCGATCAGCGATGTAACAGCCGTACCGATATTGCCGCCCACCTGGCACGGAATTCCGCATTGCTTTAACAGATGGCCGGTCAGAGCTGTGGTGGTTGTCTTGCCATTTGAGCCGGTAATTCCGATTACCGGACCCTTGAGGAAATACGACGCCAGTTCCACTTCTCCGATCACCGGAATGCCCTGCTCGCGAGCGGAGACGAGCATCGGGAGATCGTAAGGAACGGCCGGGGAGAGCACGATCAGGTCGGGTTGTCTACCCTCCTCCGCCACGTTTTCGATCTGTTGCGATACAACCGGCACGCCCATAGCCGCAAACTTGTTCTGCTCTTCCGGCGTCAGCGGTTCGGCATCCATCGCGCGGACACGCGCGCCCTGCTTCAGCAAGAGCTCGATTGCGCCGAGCCCGGAACGTTTTGTGCCGATGACGAGAGCGTATTTTCCGCTGAATTCCAACTGCGGGCTACCTCAGCTTTAGAGTTGTCAGCGCGAACAGAGCCATCACCAGCCCGGCGATCCAGAACCGGACGATGACTTTGGATTCGGGCCATCCGAGCGCCTCGAAGTGGTGGTGAATGGGAGCCATTTTGAAGATGCGCTTACCACTGCGCAGCTTGTAGCTGCCGACCTGCAAAATCACCGACAAGCGCCTCTATGACATAGATTCCACCGATAAAGGCGAGCAGAATTTCCTGCTTGATCAGCACCGAGACAATTCCCAGGCCGCCGCCCAACGCCAGCGATCCCACGTCCCCCATGAAGACCTCGGCGGGATGGCAGTTGTACCAAAGAAACCCGAGACTCGCGCCCACCATGGAAGCGCAGAAAATCGTCAGCTCCTGCGATTTCGGAAGGCGCACCAGATCGAGATATTGCGAGAAGGCCGCGTGGCTCGATACATAGGTCAGAGCGGTCATCGCTCCCGAAGCAATGATCATCAGGCCGATGGCCAGGCCATCCAGGCCGTCCGTGAGGTTCACGGCGTTGGACGAGCCGACCATGATGAAGACGATAAATAAATAGAAAAAGACAAATGCCAGCGGATAAGTCCAGAAGCTCTTCGTCAGCGGCTCAATCAGCAGGTCGGGCTTGAACTGCTTGAAGAACGGAAAGTTGATCACGGTGGAATAGGCTTGGTTGGCGTGCAGGAGCAGCAAAAAGAACCCGACCACCATGGCGCAGACTACCTGCGCCCAAAACTTCTTGCGCGCGGTCAGCCCGAGATTCCTCTTTTTTGTGATCTTCGCGTAATCATCCACAAAGCCGATTGCGCCGAAGCCGAGCAGCCCGAGCAATGCGATCCAGATGTACTGGTTACTGAGATCGGCCCAGAGCAGGGTGGGAGCGACAATCGCGGTAACGATCAGCAAGCCTCCCATGGTCGGAGTGCCGGCTTTCTTGTAGTGAGATTGCGGACCTTCTTCGCGAATGTGCTGTCCCAAGCTCAACTCGCGCAGCTTCCGGATCATCCAGGGCCCGAGCGCGAGAGCCAGCGCGAGCGCAGTCAGATTCGCCAGCGCGACGCGCGTGGTGATGTAGCCGAAGACTCGGAAAGCGGGTATGTACCGGTGTAGAACCTGGAACAGCAGCCAATACAGCATGACTTATGTTTTCATTGTGGCGAGTGGACGCCGGATGTAGCCGCCGGCTCACGGAAAAAAAGCGCGGCGTGTAAACCGATTCACGCCGCGCGCCCTAACTAGTAAGCACTCCTCACCTTTGAATATCCAAACGAACGTAAAACGCGGCGCGCCACCTCGCGATCATCGAACGGAATGGGACCGTCTTTCAGAACTTGGTAAGTCTCGTGGCCCTTGCCGGCCAGGATCACCACGTCTCCCGGCTGCGCGGTCTGGATCGCCAGGCGGATGGCCCGTTCGCGATCCGGCTCCGCGGAATGCGGCGTATCGTAGCGCTGCAGTCCCACCATGGCATCGTTCATGATGGCGAGCGGATCTTCGCTGCGCGGATTATCGGAGGTCAGAACCACGAAATCGCTCAGTTCGCCGGCGGCCATGCCCATCAGGGGCCGCTTCGATCGATCGCGGTCTCCTCCGCATCCGAACAGCGTGATGACTCGTTTCGGCTTCATGCCGCGCGCGACGGAGATCACATTGCGCAGTGCATCGTCCGTATGCGCATAATCCACCACCACCATGAACGGCTGTCCTTCCTCCACCCGTTCAAATCTCCCCGGTACGCTTTGCAACTGTTTCAATCCTTTCTGTATTTGTTCTTCGCTTAGCCCGAGCGTCAGAGCGGCGGCGCAGGCGAGCAGAATGTTGTAAACGTTGATTTGCCCGACGAGGCTCGATTCCACAGGAAAGCTCCGGTCGGCGGCGACCACGGTGAAGCGCAGGCCCTGAAACCCGGAATCGATTTCCGTGGCGCGGACCCATCGATCCTCTCCGCGATCGCTCGAACGCACGGGGGGACTCTGGTTCACGCCGTACCAAAAGACTTTTGTTTCGGGCGCAAGCTCCAAGCGGCGGGCAGAATCGTCGTCGGCATTGATGACCGCGAAGCGTGGGGGAGGACCGCTCCGCGGCTTGAACAACAACTGTTTGGCGGCGAAATACGCTTCCATCGTGTGGTGATAATCGAGATGGTCGCGCGTGAAGTTTGTAAATCCCGCCGTATGGATATTCATCGCGTAAATTCGTCCGAGATCGAGAGCGTGCGACGAAGCTTCCAGCGTGGCGTGCGTCCCGCCCACTTGCTCCAGATCATGAAACATCCGAAAAAGGTCGAGCGATTCCGGAGTCGTGTTCACGGCCGGCAGGACGCGGCCGGCCAGATGATATTCGATCGTTCCGATCAGCGCGGTGGTTTTGCCTGCCGCGCGCAGAATCGCGTCGATGAGCAGCGTGCTGGTGGTTTTCCCGTTGGTCCCGGTGACGGCGGTCAGAGCCAGACGCTCATCGGGTTTTTCAAAAAAGTTTCGGGAAGCCGTGGCGAGGGCTTGACGGCCATGCGGGACTTGCAGCCACGCGCCGCTGAATCCGCCGAAAGCGGGTCGGTCGCTCACTACGGATAAAGCGCCCTTCTGAAGCGCCGAGTTGGCGAACTGCGCGCCATCGGCTTTCGATCCGGAGAACGCGAAAAAAAGATAGCCCGGCTCGACTTTCCGGCTGTCGTAAGCGATTCCGCGTACTTCAGCGTTCAGGAGGTCCGAACCCGGTTGAGAGAGCAGCGGGACTCCTTCGAGGACCCGTTTCAGCTGCATGTGTGCCGGCCTTTCAACGGGTGAACCTCACTCGGATGTGTTCTCCGGCGGCTATCGGCGATCCAGGAGCGGGGTTCTGCGCGCGAGCGAGCCCGTCGCCGAGAAGATCCACATCAATGCCCGCCAGCGTGGCTTCCTGCATTACGTCTTTCACTGTCTTGCCCACGAAATCCGGAGCTTTGGGCATGTCGGGATCGGCTGGCGCGTCGCCCAGCGCCTGTTTCATTTCCTCTTCGGTGGGTGGATTCAGCGCGGCAATCGAGACGTCATCAGTGTCAATAACTCTTTCTTTCGGTGACTTCTTTTCCTTTGCAACGAGCTCTTCGATTTCTTCCGGCACATCGCGCGGAATGCTGAACCGCCGCAGCGCCGTTTCCATAAGCGTTTGGAAGACCGGGCCGGCTGCTGCACCGCCAAAACCGGCTTCACCGGTGGTTCCGGAAACGGTGACCACGATCACCACGCGCGGGTTTACGGTGGGGGCGAAGCCGAGGAACGAAGCATTGTACTTATGCGTGTAGACGTGATGCGCGAAATCGAAGATCTGCGCCGTACCGGTTTTCCCGGCAATTGTGTAGCCCGCAACATGCAGGCGGCGCGCGGTGCCACCGGGCATCACCACGCGATGCATCATCAGGCGCATGGTCATTACGGTTTCCGGCCTGAGCACCTGCGCAGGCTGCGACGGATACTTCATCACCTGTTTTGGCTCGCCGGGCGCTTGCTTCCAGGCAATCAGATGCGGGTGAACGAGAAAACCTCCGTTGGCGATGATGCCGCCCAATTGGGCCAACTGGACGGAAGTAACGCTGATCTCGTGGCCCATCGGAACGGAACCCATCGATGTCGGCTGCCATCTCTTGAGGGGCCGGAGCATGCCCGGCGCTTCTGCCGGCAGTTCGATTCCGGTGCGATGCCCAAAGCCAAAGCGCCGGATGTATTCATATAGGTTCTTACTGCCCACCTGCATCCCGATGCGGATTGCGCCAATGTTGCTCGATTTAGCGAGAACGTCTTCGACGGGGAGCGCGGAATAAGAATGCGAATCATGAATCACGCGCCCAAAAAGCTTGATGACTCCGTTTCCGCAGTTGATGATTGTGTCGGGCGTCAGACTGGTGGTTTCAAGCGCGGCCGAGATGGTGACTACTTTGAAGACCGATCCAGGTTCGAAAGGCGCGACTACGGCTAAATCTTCGCGTCCGTGCGGCTCCTCGCCGGCGTGCAAACGTCCATTGGGATCGTAAGTCGGGTAGTTGGCCAGCGCAAGCACCTCGCCGGTATTCGGGTCCATGGCGACCAGACTTCCGTGATCGGCGTGGTTCTGAATCACAGCATTTTTCAGGGCTTCTTCGCCCACGTGCTGCATTTCGCTGTCGATGGTCAGCCCGATATCCTTGCCGATGACGGGCGACTTGACCAATTCCGATTCGAACGGACGCTGCCTCACGTCCACTTCGACGCGCCTGAGGCCATCGGCGCCGGCAAGTTCCTTGTCGAACTTCAATTCGATGCCCGCCGCGCCGTGCCCCTCGCCTCCCACATTGCCAATGACGTGCGCCGCCAGTTCGCCATTCGGATAGGAACGGAGACTTCCGTCGCGAATCTCAACCCAATCGAGCTTCAAATCGCGTAACTGTTGTACCTGTTCGTCCGTGACATGAGGATCGACGACAAAATAGCCGTGACGATGTTTGGATTCGCCCGCGGCTTCCAGATCGGCCTGGAGCTTCCGGGGATCAAGCTGAAGGATGCGAGCCAGCAGCGCCGCGGCGATTTCCTTGTTGGGAATGCGCCTCGGATTGACTACCAGGAATTGCGAAGGCGAGCTGATCGCCAGGTAATTTCCATTGCGATCGAGAATGGAGCCGCGATGCGCTTCGACGGGCTGGAGCTTATCCTGCTGCGATTCGGCCAATTTGACGTACTGGTCGTGAGCGAAGACCTGCAGGTCGAAGAGCCGTAAAACAATAATGAGGGCCCATCCCAGCAGGATGAGCCCTGTAATGAGCGCCCGTTCGGTCGATTTAGCGGATAGCGAGTGTGGCGGCGTTTCCATCGGCATTCCACCGGCAAGATGTTCCGCGCTTCCGCCTTGGATTTGCTTTCGAGGTATTCCACCTGTTGCGGGACGGGGTCGACCATTTTCAGAGTTTTTGCTAATTGCTCCAAATGGTCGTAGCTGAGCAGTTTGGCCTGTTCGAGGTCGAGCTGGGCCTTTTGCTGCTTGAGCTGGTCTTGCTCCTGACGGAGGTTTTGCATGGTGAAGCCGGCCATGATGTTGTATGCGGCCGGAACCAGGCCCGCAATGACCAAACTGGCGGCGATGAAGCCGGTGGCGACAGTCCGGCTGCGTGCGCGCCGCGCCACGGGATCGGCCGCGCGTACCACGCTGCTGTTATCGATGCGCTTCACGAAGAGGTACACATCCTCATTCGCGATGGGGCGCAACCGCGGAGATTCGGTGCGCGTCCAGACCGCCGGCGGCGCTTCGGCCAGATCTCTTACACCCACAAAACGATTTACGAAAGTTGCTAATGACGCCATTGCTTGCTGTTCCTTCTAAACCCGTTCGAGCGCCCGCAATTTCGCGCTGCGAGACGCCGCATTTTCTAAAATCTCTTCGCGCGCCGGCTTCACGACATGTTTGGTGAGGATTCTTGCCTGCCCCGCACGCGCCAAGGCTTGAAAGCCTTGCTTCACTTTTCGATCCTCCAGCGACATGAACGTCAAAACAACGAATCGCCCACCGGATCTCAACCGTTCCGGCGCCAGCCGAAGCAGCGCCTCTAATTCCTGCAACTCTCCGTTCACTTCCAGCCGCAGCGCCATGAAGGTCTGCGTAGCCGGATGAATTCTCCCCGTTCGCGGCACGGCTTCCTCGATGACCTGGGCTAAACGGCCCGTGGTCAGGATTGGCCGCGCGCGAACGATTGCTCTGGAGATTCTTCGCGACCTCCTTTCTTCACCGAGCTGATAAATCAGATCGGCGAGAGCCTTTTCAGGCAGTTCATTTACAAGATCCGCCGCGGTAACGGGCTGGGTGCGATCCATCCGCATATCGAGAGGCCCGTCTTCCATGAGCGAGAAGCCCCGCTCCGCACTGCCCAACTGATAGCGGCTTACACCCAAATCCGCCAGCACGCCATCTACAACGTCAATCCCGTTTTGCGCCAGAATTTCAGGGAGTTTTGAAAACGCGCCCTGAAAAAACCGGATGCGCTCCGCCACTTCCGCCGTGTTCGGGCGCGCCAAACTCAACGAATCCGCATCCCGGTCGCAAGCAATTACCAAACCGCCGCTCAGCCGCTCCGCGATAGCTCGCGTGTGTCCGCCGAGCCCCGCGGTGACATCCACGTAAATTCCGTCGGGCCGAATCGCGAGATACTCGAGCGATTCCCGGAGCAGAACCGGATAGTGGCGTAAACCGGCTTCGTCCATACATGGCCATTGCCGAACCCGCGCAAAGCTGTCGCGGCAGATAGCGCGCTCCACAAAGAATCATCGGATTCCTTCACTGCCTCGTCGCGCGCATCCGCGCCCTTGCGCATCTAACGCAAACCCTTCTTCTCGAGCGCCTTCACCTTATCCAGCAGATCGGTGCTTGCGCCCTTCAGTCTCTGCTCGTAAACCTTGCTACCGATCACTTCAATCCGCTGCTTGTAAAACAGCAGGTGAACGTCGTCCTTTTCCAATTCCAAATCCCGCCGCAGGGTGGTCGGCATAATCACGCGCCCTTGCGCATCGATCTCCACATCCTCGCCGTAATGATTCGCGACAAAGGCGACGTCGGCCTTCAGGTCCGCGTCCTCTCCCGGCTCCTGCAATAACTTTTCTGTTTCGCGCCAGATGGAAATCGGGTAGATTAGGGCTGTCGAGATGTTGAGCGTCGTAATAAAAACTTTTCGTTCTCCGAGAGTGTCCAGGTACTGCACCATGGTCGAGGGAAGTTTCAGCCGGCCTTTTTCGTCGACACGACCGCTGAGGGTACCGCGAGGGGCTTCCACCGCCGCCGGTGACTGGGATTGGCCGCCGTTTTCCACTTCTGACCACTTTTCTCCGATTTAAGCCACTGGAAAGATACTCGCACGGTAAGTGGCAGTTTGCAATAACTTTCTTTAAGGAATTTTCTGTAAGTCGTTGGATTCGCCTTTCTTACGCCTAAGTGGGGTAGTAAGTTGCGGGCCGAAAAGGCTGCTCTACATAGAACGCTTAAAGAAGGTGGAACTGAATTTCGACTGTGACGCGGACATTCACAGGTTCGCCACTCTTGGTGCCGGGCTGAAATTTCCATTGCTTGAGAGCCTCGACGGCGTTGTGGTCTTCTTCGGCGTTTAGACCGCTCAGGATGTGAAGATCGGTGGGCACGCCCCCGGTCACGTGAGATCCTCACTGTGCCTTCAACGAAAGCTTCCTTAGATTTGGGCGAAAACGAGGGTTCGACGTAATGGATCAGCTTGGGCGGCTTGACATCACCGCCCGGTTCGTAGATCTTATCTTTGTCCTTGTCCGCACGAGCCATTGCTGCGGCCGCGAAGGCCAGGGCGAGGTAAAATTGCCGTCTGGTCGAGCTTAGATACACTAATCCTCTTCTTTTCACATGCGCGCACCAAGCGCGCCGGCCCTAGCAGCAAACGAGTGTTTTTACAGACGGAAACGGGGTCGGTGAAGTTTCAGGCGGTGGAGTCCGGATCGGGTGATTCTTCCGGTTGCTCCTGCAGCTGTTTTTCAGCGCGGCGATCCAGGATGGCCTGATTTTTGGTGCAGACAGGACAGTCGCAGCCCCCGCGCTCCTTAGGCCGGGGCAGGTTGCCATCCGGCGTCACGCCGATGTGACCGTCCGGGTTTTTCTTTTCCTCCTCGATCACCTTTAACCAGGTATCCACAGTCATCCGCTGGATGCCGTGACCGCCTAATCGTCGAATCTCGGGGTCGTCGGTCGTCCAATAATATTCCGAAGGAACGCCGTGCACGAAATTCAGTCTGCGGTAAACCAGGTCCGGCGGCGGATACATGCGCTTACCGCGCTCGATCAGTTCGTCGTTGGTGGGAACGAGCTGGGTGTTGGTCTTGCCGTCCTTGACGGTGATCTCGACCCACTGATCGAGGACTTGAATCTTCTTTTTTTGTTTTTTGGGATCTTGGTTGCCGGAAAAGAGCTTTTCGGCGAGGGTTTTTGGCTGCGCGTTGCCGGAGCTTTCGGATTTGATCCGCTTCAGAGCGGTTTCTTGTTTTGAGACATCTATGTTTTTCTTATGCGCTTCTTCCAGCAGGTTCTCGATCTGAGCATGTTGAATGCTCAGACCTGCCTTTTCATGCTTTACTTTCATTTGTTCCTTGAGAATTCGCCGTTCTCGGGCGTGGTCCTTCTCTTGGGCGCGCTTGCGGTTCGTGCACCAGATGTCGCCGGCGCGAATGGCGCGCTGCAGATGCCGCTCGGCTTCGGTTTTTTCGCGCTGGGAGAACTGCCTCTCCTTGTGCTGCTCCTTGGTCCAGTTGCTGAAATCGACACCAGACAATTTTTCTTCCACCGCGTTGAACCTCCGTATCGCTCGTTCTAAAGTCCAGGCATTCATGACGATTTGCTCGACAAAATGAAGGCCGGCCTCGTCTTCCGGCTCAAACGCAGCAATCCAGCGATCGCAGAGGGCCTCGAAATCTTCCGGCTTCTCCCCAGAGAGAATGACGACTTTCGAGCGGCAGCTGTCCTTCATGTAGATTTCGAGTGACCTGGGAGGGCCGGAGCAGTCTGTGTCGATTTCTTGCATCGTAATTGCGTTGCGCGCCTGGTTTCGCCCGAGTATTGCTTTCCGGGAGTGCGGCGCGCGAACAAGAATGCGGGCAAGCTGTGGATTTCAATCGAGAAAATTTATTTGGGAGTTTTGAACTGGGATGGGAGGAGGGGCGGCAAGAGCCGAGAGACAGCAGGCTTCGGAAGTTTTGACCAAACGAAGTGGGCGGAGGATGGGAGGGATTAACGATGGGAATCGGAAGTGAGTTGCGAGCCGGTAGCTTGGAGTGAGCTCGGAATTGCAGCTTTCCTCGCATAGATCTGCCCTGACAGTCTAAGCTTAACTAGGACGGCAAGGCAGTACCAGAACCCGTGCTGGGGGCTTGCAGCAACTGCCCCTTACCGCATAATGTACAAACATGATGTCTCTCGTCGCCTCGATCATTTTGTTGGGAAACGCACAAGCAGCCGTTACGACAAGCGGCAATACACTAACGCTCACAGCAACAGAGAGTGCGTATGTTTCTGACGCGCCCCAAGAGCCGGTTACCGCAAGCATTCAAATCTCCGAGAGACTGATAACCTCCGCGGCCTATTGCAGCATCCAGGAGCCTGGAAATTTACTACAAGGAAACGGCTTATACACCTACTCTGGTTATCTCGATCTACCTGCGGCACTGCTTAACGCGCCAGCGCCCCTTACTTCTGACATTCTGGCATTCGGCGAAACTATCACAGAGTACTATGACCCGCTGCGCGGATTTGGTGGCGACACCACCTACGAACTTGAACTTATCATGCAATTCTTTAATGCTGACGGCACTCCCGCATCAATAGCGATTGACGATCCTGTGCCAGAGCCGCGCAGCGTCTTGCTGTTCGCTTTTAGCATTCCTCTCTTACTATTTTCTCGCGCAAAAACGGCACGAAAATGGCTGGTCGGGCATTTCGACTCTTCTGACTAGGGGCATTGGCACGATGCACAGATTGGTGACGCCTCAGACCGCCATTACCCTGGCGGTCTGAATATTATCTTGATGCTGGTCTCTGTTGGTTTGTCATTTGCCGTGTTTAGTCGGCCACGGTTCGAGCATACAAGCCGCCCGTATGTCATGTTCGATAACAGAACCGCACAATCATGCTTAGCAAGGAAGCGAGTCCCGCTCGACCCTTCAATTAAGAACGCTGTCGGCAAACTGTTAGACGCCTTTAATTCGAAAACAGTCGATCCACAATCTAAATTATTAATCATGGAACAGGTCAATAACCTCTTGTCGAGACCTCTCGCGGTTCGGTAATCGATGTCTTCCACTGACGCGCCCTTCAGCTTGGCGGCTGCAAGCGCCACACCAGAGCCTGATTCTTGCAGCTTTCTTTTAAATATTCGAGATCAATCGAAACGCACCAGAATCGGTCCGAGCAAATACGCCGAGAAGCACCCGATCAGATACAAAACCGCCGAGCACCAAAGCACGACACGGCAGAAACGGCTGGCCGTCTCGCAGGCGCTGGGATCACTCGGGCCACAAGCGCCGGTTCGAGTCTGCAGGCGCGGCGCTACCGCGAACATATAAACGAAGTTGCCGGAAATCAACAGACCGGCAACAAGGAACACCCAATTCTTGTGATGCGACATCGCGACCAGCCAAGGGGCTTCCGATAACACGGATGCAACGGTTGCCCCCAATCCGAAGAGAACCAGTAGTGAGGGAAGTGCGCAGCACAGCAGCGTTCCCAAGGATGTAAAAAGCGATAAGTAGCTCAGTGCACCAGACCGAGAGCGCGGGGACGCACTGGCGATTGTTAACTGCATTTTCCGCCTAGTTCACTTGACCGACTTGGAGCGGCACAAGTGCCTTCAGATCCTTGCTTGGCATCATGACGCCGTGAATGATGACAAACTGGCCAACCTTCCTGGCAGCGTCGCTATAGGCGCTTGCATTCTTCGGATCGGGAGCCAGATCGAGGACCTCTTTCGTGCCCGAAACTTTGAGTTGCAATCGCCCAGCCTCACTAGACAACTCACCGCGGACGGAGACCGTCGTCGTTTTCGGCGTGTAGCCTTTCTCATGCAGCAGCCGCCAGAATTGTGGGACAGAAACTGTATTCCCCGGCTTCAGTTTTACGGTGGCGAGCCCTTTGTTGAGGCTCACATCCACTGTCTCCACGCCGGGCACTTTCTTCAATGCCACATCCACGATGTGGGCGCACGTCATTCAATCCATGCCGAAGATCGACAGATCGACTTGGAGCAACTCCGCGCGGCCGGGTAGTGCCGCGAGCAACAGAGCGCACGCGAGAAGCAAGAATTTCTCTTTCATAGTTGAGTCCTTTCAGAAGAAATAAGCAAAGTTGATTGCGAAACGGTACTGCTCTTTGGGGAAGAGCGGTCCTAAATTCCGATAAACCGGAAACTGAACTCCGGCCTCGATCCCGATTGCGCGGTAGACACCGAGGACGCTCGGGCCGAGAAACATTTGGTTCCCTTGACTGCCGGGCAGCTCGAGCATTTGCCGCTGGAGCGTTCCGGCCCGTTCGCCTGTGAACTCCGCGAATATGCGCCAATCCCAACGCGGGTAATCGGTACGCCATGAGAGGGGACGATAACCGTAGACAGCCGAGTAGGACAGCAAATCGGGGCGGCGGTCGCCTTTGGATTCGGCGTATCGCTGGTAGCTCGCGCCGGCCCATACGTACTGACTGCGTGAAGCCACGCCGGTCACAGCGCCAACGAGATACCCGACGCCGCTATTGAGGAACCCGCGCAAAACGGCCGCGGTGTCAAGTGCGCCCCTCAAAGAGCAGCGGGTTCCTTTCCCTGGCTCGGGGCGCGCATCCGCGGCCTTTGCGCTATTGAGGGCCCGGTAGACTCCAGCTTCTTCTTGTGGGCCGGGAATCAGAATTCCGCCGACTGCGGTACTTTCAAAACGCTTGCCTGCAAAATCCTTTTTTTGAAAGCGCCACCAGGCAAGCCCGCTGAAATCGCCACTGATCGGCGTATTCGTAGTGACGGATGAGCGTGGATACGGGTCCGGCTCGAACACGAGTGGCGCGGATACGGCGAGTTTCAGATTTGGAGTGATGCCGTAGCTCAGTTCGGCCTCAAGCGTCGAAGCGAGACCACCGGTCCCTCCGCGACCGTTAACGCCGAGATCGAAACTCCAGCCACCTTGCGGGTTGGTTGGCGTCGCCAATCCAAAGACCGGTCCATGGTCGGCGCCCCTCAAAAGCGGCGCGATCGCGATCAGCGCCGCCATCGCGACGGCGAGCCGGCGAATATGTGAATACAGCATATTTCCTCCTTTCGAACGCCATTTCCACGCCGAGATGGTCACTGGCAAAGCGCGCAGACACGCGCAAACGCTCTTCGCCAGTGGAAGGGAGGGCTAAATCAGGAAGTTGGAATGCAGGAGTTGCAGATCAGGTGGTGACGGATCTGTCAGCAGCGTATTCCGCACACGCGGCAAAAGCCCGACATCGCGAATGGGTAACGCGATCCTCTCCACAGCGACGACAGGGAAGTCGACGTGAAGGTCAATCCGCTTTTGATGATCGAAGGCAATTTGTTTGCACTCGCGCGTCGAGCTGTTTTTGTTGGGCGCTTTCCGTTTGCAATGCCCGTCAGCATTGCAGCAGCCGTGCGACTGTCCAAACATGAAGTACTCTTCGCAAGACACGCAGCCGCCCCAAACCAACGTGGTCACGAGCAGCAATGAAAGAAGCGAACTTGCCAGGGCGCGCAGCAATTCAATTCGAAGTATAACGCTCCCAGAGAGCGACTGTTTCAACGCGGATTTAGCCAGTACGCTCTGAAGGGAGTGGCTCGATACTAAAACACGAACACCTTCGACGCGCCAGATTGTGAGTAGTCGTTAGCCTTCTTCGGGAGTGACTCGGCGAGAAAGGTCGAGGCACGAAGTAAAGTCGAGGCCGAGTCACTTTCGAAAAGGAGACTAGAAGGAAGGCGCTTGGCGGGGCTACCTATTAACTATGGAGTTTGAATGCTGTTTTGGTACTTTCGTACTGCTATTTCGATTCGGAACGAATCATCCAGAGACAGCATCGATCCGATCTTAGCTCATTAGAGTCACGCCGCAGGCGTCCGCCGCGCCAGCGGCTTCGTTCTAGTCGCCAAGTGTAGGCCAATAGTCATTCACTTGGACGTACAACGGGCCACTATTTGTAAAGTCATAGCAGGGGCGATAGACTTGCGGGAAACGCCTGTCACAAGAAAGTTAATCATGATCGAAAATATTGTGTCTTTCCTGCGCGAACTGAAATTCGGCGCCCGCTCGCTGGCGCGCGCAAAAGGTTTGACGGCGACGGTGGTACTGACCCTCGCACTCGGAATCGGGGCCAATGCCGCGATGTTCAGCCTCATTCGCGGTGTGCTGCTCCGTCCTCTGGTCAATCGCGACGAGAGCCGGCTGATCTACATCCGCCAGAGCGCCCGGGGCGACGGAATCGAGAACGCCTGGTTTTCCATACCGGAGATCGTCGATTTGAGCTCGCGACTGAAGACACTGAACTCCTTCGGGGATTTCTCCACGATTGGCTTCACCATGGTCGGGCTCGGAGAACCCCGCTCGGTGCAAGCCGGGGTGGTGGGAGGATCCTTTTTCCAGGTCATGGGGCTGCGCCCAGTACTCGGGCGGCTGCTCGATGCGCACGATGACGGTCCGAAAGCTGCGGGCGCGGTAGTGTTGACGTACCGCTTCTGGTCAACAGCGCTGAAGAGCGATCCTACGGTGATCGGCAAAACCGTCCGGCTCGATTCCTTCATCGATGCGCGCAACGCCACGGTTGTAGGCGTTCTGGAGCCCTGCGTTCCGTATCCGGCGGCTACGGAAATCATCGCCAACGTGGTGACCAGCTCGCATCATCTGTCCGCAACGATGGTGACCAACCGCATACACCGGATGACGGAGTTGTTCGCGAGGCTCGCGCCGGGCGCGGATCTGGAACAGGCGCGTGCGGAATTGGTCACGGTATACGCGCGCATGAAGCGGGCGCATCCCGAAGACTATCCGGCGAAAAGCGACTTCCGAATCAGTGCGGTGAAACTGCGCGACCAGCTCACGTCGCGAGCGCGACCCATACTCCTGGTGCTCATGGCCACGTCGATATTGATCTTCATCATCGCTTCCTCCAATGTGGCTAACCTGATTCTTGCTCGGACCGTGCGCCGTGAAGCGGAACTCGGCATCCGCGCGGCGCTCGGGGCCAGCAGCGGTGCGTTGCGTCGCACTCTGTTGAGCGAAAGCCTGCTGCTGTGCCTCGGCGGGGCAGCGCTCGCAATGCTGATCGCCGGCCCCATGGTGGGCATCCTCGCGCGTTACATGTCCAGATACTCTATACGAGCTCTCGACCTCACCGTCGATTCGAGCATGCTGTGGGTGGGAGCGGGACTTGCCCTTCTTGCCGCGATGCTGCTGGCATTTATTCCGCGGTTGCCCTCCTCGGGAGGCGCCCAGGGATTCGCTCTGGCCAGCGGGAGCAGTCGCGTCACCGGCTCCGCGAATCGGAAATTGAGGATCTTCGCGATCATTCAGATCGCTGCCTCGTTCGTCCTGGTGGCCTCGGCCGGCGCAACCGTGAAGACGCTGCTCTCCCTCGAGGCAGCGCAAACCGGCTTCGATACACACCATGTGCTGGCAGTGAACGTGCCTGTGATGCATTTGGGGAGAACGCCCAGCCAGGTGGTCGAGTACTACCGGGAAGCCACACGGCGAATCCGTCAACTGCCCGGCGTCCAGAACGTCTCTGTCGGGAACGCCGTTCCCTGGCGCGACGCCGATTCCGATTTCGGACTTCAATTTTCGGCCGACGGGCACGTGCCTGCACCTGGCGAGGAACGCTCCCGCGCCAAGACTCGAGTCGTCTCACCCGGTTTTTTCGCCACGCTGGGCCTGCCTATTCTTGAAGGACGCGATTTCACCGATGCCGATCGCAACGGCAGCGGGCAAGTCGCGATTGTAAGCCAGAGCTTAGCGCAACGGACTTTCGGCAAGAGCGATGCGCTGGGCCATTATGTGATGTGGACGGACCCGATCCTACAGGTCATTCCCGGCATGATCAACACCAAGCCGCTGCGCATTGTCGGCGTAGTGGCCGACCTGGATGACATTAACGTTGTGCCCAAGCCTACCCTGACTATCTATCGTCCCTTCGATCAGGAGCAAGTTTTTGGAGGAGGGCGCTTATTCGTTCACGTAAGCTCGAATCCTTATGCCCTGGTCACGCCGATCACACGCATCTTGCGCAAAATGTCCGCGGACCAGCCTGTGGAACACGCGGCGACTCTGGACGATGTACGCGCGGAAGTGCTCACGTCCGACCGGCTCAATGCGGTAGTATTCGGCGCTTTCGCGCTGGTGGCGCTGTTGATTGCCGTAGTCGGGGTCGCCGGGGTGCTGGCATTCTCGGTCAGTGGACGCACGCGCGAGTTCGGCATACGCCTGGCGGTTGGATCCCAGCCGCGGCTTCTGCTGATGCGCGTCATCACCGAAGGTGCGGCCATGGCCTTAGCCGGGCTTGGTGTCGGCGTTGCCTGCGGGTTCGGGTTGGCGCAATTGGCGGGCAGCTTCCTGGCCGAGCTGAAGACGCCGGGCGTGCTGCCGGTCGCCAGCTCGGCTTTGATCCTGTTGCTTTCGGCCGTGATCGCATCGGCGATACCTGCTGCGCGGGCCGCGCGAGTCGACGTGATTCAGGCGCTGCGAACGGAATAAGCGTCAACTAGAGGAACGTGTCGGTGAAGCCTTTGCCGATCACGTAATCTATACGGTTTTGTGCGCGCGACCCTGCCGGCAGCGGAACACGACCGCTACAATTTTCTTTGGCCGCGATGACTACAGATGCCGCGACGCTTGAAGTTCACCGTCCCGCTCTGACAGGGCACTGCTATCGCATGTTAGGGTCGGCATTCGACGCCGACGATGCCGTACAAGAGACGATGATCCGCGCATGGCGCAACCTTGACCAGTTCGACGGTCGAGCGTCGATGAGGACCTGGCTATACCGCATCGCGACGAACGTGTGCCTTGATGAACTCAAGCACCGGGAGCGACGAGCGCGCCCCGTCGAAGAGGGTTCGCCGTCTTCCGGTGCCCCCACTCTTGAAGCGTTGACTCAGCGTCCGGGCACGCATTGGATCGAGCCGATTCTCGATTCTCGGGTTCTGCCAGCGGAAGCAGATCCGTCTGAACGGGCTATGCTCCGCCAGAGCATTCGTCTCGCCTTCATTGCCGCATTGCAAAATCTCGCTCCGATGCAACGCGCCATTCTGCTGATGACGGAAGTATTAGGATTCTCCGCAGCCGAGGTTTCAGAGGCACTGGACACATCCGTTGCCGCAGTGAATAGTGCGCTGCAACGGGCACGTGCGACGCTGGCGAAGCGCAGCCCAGAGGAGCCGGCCGAACTTTCCGCAGCCCAGAAGGACATGTTGAGCCGCTACGTTTCCGCTTTCGAGCGTTACGACGTGGATGCACTGACGGCCCTCATGCGCCAGGACATTACATTCTGCATGCCTCCCTACTCGATGTGGCTGCAAGGACCAGAGGAAGTCCGAAGCTGGATGCTGGGTTTGGGTTGTGGTTGCCGGGGTTCCCGTCTGGTGGCAACAGCGGCGTGCGGTTGGCCGGCATTCGCGCAGTACCGGCCAAATCCTGAGAGTGGTCATAAAGCTTGGGCTCTGATCGTTCTGGAACTCGCCGGAAACCAAATCTCCGGAGTAACTTCCTTCCTCGACACGGAAAACTTGTTCCCCCGTTTCGGCCTGCCATTCATTCTGCCCGCCTGATTTCCTGCCGTTCGCTCGCTGCTCCACTTTTTTCCGAGCGTCGATGATTTTTGGCCGCCGCCACAGTCAAAGCTGCGTAAGGAGAACACAACAATGAGCTCTCAAGCAATTTCCACAAGCATGGAGAAACCCCTCATGTACCCTGCAACGACGACCATTTCAAAGAAGCGCCTTTGGGCAGGCCGCATCCTGAGCGGTTGGGCCGCCCTGTTTTTTCTGATGGACGGAGGCATGAAGCTTTTCAAGCCGCCCGCAGTAGTGGAAGCCACCGTGCACTTGGGCTACCCCGAATCCGACATTGCCGGTATCGGCGTCGTTCTGCTCGCCTGCACCGTTCTCTACCTCATTCCTCGCACAGCTATGTTTGGCGCGGTGTTGTTGACCGGCTATCTCGGCGGCGCGGTTGCCTCGCAACTTAGGGTGAGCGCCCCCTGGTTCAACATTCTGTTCCCCGTAGCCTTCGCCTGCTTTGCCTGGGGAGGTTTGTACCTTCGCGACAATCGGCTTCAGTCCATTCTCGAGGGGGAGACAAAGCGATGAAGATGAATACGTATGTGAACTTCGACGTAGGTGCGTCGAGGCCTTCCGCTATTACGAGAAGCATTTGGGCGCAAACATCGCCGGCGTCACTCGAAAGAGCACTCGTAGACGGCAAGATTGATGCGATCGCCGTTGAATTGCACGCCTTCTCTTTCGAGCAGTAACCGCTGAAGCATTGCTCCGTCATCTGAAGTTTTCAGGACACCGCCTGCGCCGACCACGCGCTGCCACGGTACATGGCTCCCGTACTTGCGCAGGAACTGGGCCACTTGTCGATGATGGCGGGGGTAACCAGCCGCAGCGGCGACCTGTCCGTAAGAGGCTACCTTGCCCTCCGGTATGGAAAGAATCGTCTGCAGGATCGCTTGTTCGGCGCGCGTCATCGGTCCAGTATCTCCTGCCTCGCCGAACGATCTGGATCGCGAAAATGCAATCGCCCCCGCATCCGTAATTGACCAAACGCGCCAATTCCATTCAGTATGGGAGGTCCAGAGTTCACCCGCCGATATTTGTTCGGTTGTCTGCTGCTTCGACCTTAGTCTCAGGAACAGCCGCGCGTCACCCTGATTGTCAGCGCAGAACATAACGTTATGAAACACAAACATTTCATGCACATGTCTCGGATCGCCGCCTCGCAACACGATCATAATACGCGGGAGCAAGACCCGGCGAGGCCGCTCGAAGGAAGTGACTGTCCTGACAACATTGCGCTGGAGGCAGAATAGCCGGCCCGGCGAATCCGGGTTGGCGGCGAGCTGTCATTTCTTTGCTTTGATGGACACGGCTAAGTCGATAGTAGCGGTCCGGGGCGGCAAACACATCGTTTCATTGCAGGATTGATAACGCACGTGAAGAGCCGCGTGCTGCGGACCGGGAGTTGCTTCTGTCGCGACAGTCAGGGGTAAGCTGAACTCAGCTTTCTCTATGTATAGGTTGACGCGCTTATTAAAATTCGGGTCGAGTAGTTGAATTGGTTTCGAGACGCGGATCGTGCCTAAGGATAAGTAGGACTCACCTGCCAAAGAGATCTCGGTAGGGATTGGGCCGCCTTCTTCTTGCTCGAGAGCGTAGAGATGCCAGCCGGGATCGATGCGGGCCAGGAGTTTGGCCGTGAATGTGCTGCCAGGCGCACATGGCTTTTGAATTGGCGCCGTGGACCAATGCACGGGATTTTCAGCCGCGTTCGCCTGTGCGGCCATCGCTGACAATCCGATGAAAATCGGGAAGAGAGATGCTGTGCGCAACTGTCTATTAAGGAACCCGCGCAAAACGGCCGCAGGATCAAGCGCGCCCCGCAAAGAACAGCGCGTTCCTTTCCTTGCCTCGGGGCGAGCATCCGCGGGCTTTGCGCTTCCGATGTTCATTGCTTACCTGTTACTGGTGCGTAGGAAGCCTGTAAGATGTGTTTGGTTGTTTCATCCTGCACGAAAGCGATGACGGAAAGATCAGATGGATTGATGGCGTACATCTTGCGAATGAAGGTGATGGGCCCGAATCGGTCATTCGCCTTCTCATAGCCATCCAGATATGTTTTCAGCCCGTCAGAGATTTTAGGGATGTCAAATGTGTACGGGGTGTCGCAATCCTTGCCCGGCTCTATTGCGAACCCCCCAGCATTGCCTGCGATGCTCCGCACGACCATGTGATGGAAGCGAATGCCATTTTCTCCGCTGTAGCGGAGGCGATCTTCGACGAGCGCGATCCGGAGTTTCAATGTTTTGGATGTGCTCCTGATGTTTGTGACAGAGGTGTGAACCTGTACCCGATCGCCTGCCCGCCAAGCGGTTACCCGGATGGCGGCTTCAGCGGGCGATTGGAGAGCCGTCTGGACCTGTTTGTCGATCTCGTCAAAGCGGTTCTTTGCACCATTTCGATCCGCACCTACTATTTTGGTTGTGCCGTCGATTGCAAGCGTCGGCGTTCCTCCAGCGTGGTAGAAATTGAAGCGCTTGACACTATCGGGGTTGGCCAACGGATCTGGTTCGGGAATATGTTGGTCCAATTCCAGAACAGCCAATTCTTTGCGGCTGTAGCGCTCGAGTTCGGCGTCGATAGCGAGATCCGCGCCCGCGCACGGATCACAGCCGGCGCCGGTAAAAAGTTCGGCCAGCACGGTGCGATCGGAGGGTTTGCCGGTGGTTTTGTACTTTACCGGTACGAACGGGGCAGGAAAGAGAGTTGCGTAGCGCTCATCGAGATAGCTTTCCAAGCCATCGTGGGAGCCGCCATGCTTTTCCGCATAGAGAGTTTCTAACTGCTTCTGCTGAGAATCGTCCAATTTGCCAGTAAGCCGCGCTCTGGTGAGGTAAGTGAGAGCGAGGTCGTCATTCCCTGCCCTAGCCGCGAGCATTCCGAGCGCTCCGGATGCTGCGGAGTTGTCCTGGTTATCGGCATATGCAGTCTTGAGTTGTGATTCACCCTCTGCCGTCTTCCCCTCCTTTACGTAGATGCGTCCGAGCGTCGCCTGAAGAGAGGAATGCGCGGTTTTGTATTCCTGTTCTAGATCAGCGTCATTGGGGGGCTTCATCTTGGCTTTGATATATTGCTTGCGCACACTCGCGGTGTAGGATTTCTTGTTCAACAACTTCAGGCTCTTCTCAGAGATTTGTTGCGCACGTGGAAGCAACACGGCACCATCGGCAAGGGTGCTGGCGACGTTGTCATAGTCATACATGCGGAATTCACCCTTAGCATGTTTCAGCACGGTGTTCACCTGGCTGTTCAATTCCGCTGTACGGGTTGGAAAGTTTTTCACAAGTGTTTCAAGAATCAGGCTGTCGGCCGTACTTACGCGTGAACTTTTCGGATATTGAGCAATGAAGCGTCTTAATGCATCAATTTTTGCCTGCGGGTCTGAAAGTCCTCGTGCAGCTGTGAACGCAGCCCTATCTGGCGGGACAGGTTTATTGTTTTGGGGCCGGCAAGGAAGGGCCAGGATGAAGAGAGCAGAAAGGGTGAGAAAACCTGAAATTCGCAAGCCGAGCATTGGCGTCTCTTGAAGGCTAAGCTATCACGAAGTGGAGTTACGGCGCGAAGTAACCCGAAAGATCCAGAATGAGCTGTGTGGAATTAGACCCAAACGCATCGATGAAGCCACTGGTGCTCTGCACGATTGTCATGTTAGATGTGACTGCCCCATCCAACGCGTTTAAGGTTGAGACCAATGGCTGCGCCGTCCCCGCAGGCCATAAAGTTAAGTAGCCGAGCGATCCCGGCGGTACAACAGTCGCGTTCAAAACGTAAGCTTGTGCTCCTAGCGCAGCACCACATCCGCTTCCCGCAACGTTTACCGCGATGCTTCCAGTGAATGGTTGCGAACCGGGCGGATTACGCGTATCCAGAAAACGGCAAGGCGTCAGAGTGTACAGAGATAAGCCCCCGCTACCCGGTGCTCCAAAATATCCGTTGATGTCAATGACCAGATCCGTGTCATCGGTAACAAAAACGGAAATGGCTCCGCCACTGCCGGACGGTACGATCGCGGCATTAGCAACCACGGTCCCCGTGGACGAATTCAAAGTTGAGACCAAAGGCTGCTGTTGCCCGGTGGGCCAGGTAGTCAGGTAGTTCAGGCTCCCGTGCGGTATGGCGGTGAAGTTCAGCGAGTAAGCTTGTGCATTCGAGGGGAGCGCACAGGAGCTTGATGCAATTGAGAAATCCCGGCTCGTTCCGGCGCTTAGGAAGGCGCCCGATACAGGGTCGCCTTGCCTTGTGTCCACGGCGCGGCACGGCGGCACGGGGTAATACCCGAGGCTTGGAGAGCTGCCGGCCGAAACGAAGTATCCGTTGATATCTATCACTACTTGAGTCGAATCGGTCGCGTAAACCGTTACCGCGCCATTTGTGCCCGCAGGCACAATCGCGGCCGCCGCCTTGATCCTTCCGTCTGAATTCAGTAAGGAGGTAGAAGGCTGGGGCTGCCCTGTTTGCCACATGGTGAGGTAATTGAGTTGATTGTCCGGAACCACAGTTACATTGAGTGAATAGGCAGCCGCAGTTACCGGTATCGCGCAGTTACTATTTGCAATCGGAAAATCTCGCGCACTACCGGCCGCCATTTCCGGTCCACCTAACGGGCCATTTGCATTCCGAGTATCCGCAACTCTGCAGGGAGTTACTGGAACGAATGTCAGCGGCCCCGGCTGTGGGCCGCTTAGCAATCCGAACACGGCGACGCTATCGGTGGTTCCCACGAAAACCTTCCCATTCGCAATGGTCGGCGTAATGAATTTGTTGCCGCTTCCAAATTGGTCGCGCCCCGAAGCAGCCTGATTGCTGTTATACAGTTCTGTTCCGAGATTCGTTGCATCATACGCGTGGAGCACCGCGGGATTCGTATTTTCGACAGCCCATAGAATTGCGTTCGTGGTTCCGCTTGCGGAAATGGCAGGCGTCACTCCTGGATAAGGAAAGGAGTGAGGCGTTAGAGAGGCGGGGGTTGCGGGAAGTCGTGCTCCGCTCAGTGGGAACGCGCGTATAGAATCGCCAACCGCTCCGTAATATACAGTGCCATTGAACCAGGCAGGCGAGGCGTACTCGCCGCCAGCCAATCCTCCCGGTATCTCCTGGTACAGAGTTGCGTTTTCGACAGAATCGAAGCGCCCCATATTATCGCGGTCGAATACATAAATATTTGCGTCCTTGCCAGCGCCGGCGCCCAAGTGACGAACATTGCCGCCGGCATCCACGACATCCGGCAGCAGAGTAAGCCCTCCCGAGCCCAAATCCTCATCTTGACCGGATTCGGTCACCGTATTGTCCATAGTCCAGAAATCCGCAGCTTGCAACTGGCCTCCCGGCTGGGTGAGCTTAACGAATGCGTTTCCGTAATCGCCTCGAGATGGGAAGCCTTGCGCATTCAAAGCCGTATCAAACGTTCCGTTGGCCACCGATACAAAGATGTTTCCGTTTCCGTCGGCCGCAATACCGCCGCCAGAACCCCAAAGCGCGGCTTCGCTTCCATTGGGCGCGAAATTGAAAACCGTCTGCTGCTGCAGACTCAGCTCGTCATAACCTATGATCCAACCGGTGTACGGCCGAATATCGCAGTGTGAGCCCCAGCCGGTATACACAGTGCCGTTAAGCAGAAGCAGACCGGGGCGGCTCTTATACTGCTTTGGATCGAAAATTACGTTGCCGCCACTGCTGTGGTCACCCGTCCCGGGATATTGCGCCGCAATGATAATAGGCCCTCCAAATTCCTCCGCTCCGGTCGCGATGTCGAGCGCATGCAGACGCTGATAGTAGTTGCCGGCTGCGTCCCTGCTCATCGCCACGAGATAGATGGCGCCGTGAGGGCCAGCCTGAGGGTCTATCACCGGAGTTGCCGTCACGCCTATTTCTGGCGAAACCTGGCTGCAATTTCTTGTGTCAGAGGGTGACTCCCCACTTCCGAGCAGGGAGACTTGCCAGTAAATGGCGCCGTTGTCTGCGTCAAATGCATATGCGGTGTCATTCTCAGTGGCAGCATATACCAGGTTGCGAATGCCCGAGCCGGGAACGGCAACCCCGCTGACATAGAGAGGCTGCGCATCCACTTTCCCATCCATGGCGACGGTGAAAAGCTTGCCAAAGGCAGACCTCACGTTGGCCGGCGTCAGTATCGTTTCGGTCAGGTTCTGGCCAGTTCGAGCATTGTCGTTGTGATAGGTGAGGACGTTTGTCTGGCCGAAACAGAACTCCAGACTTATTCCGAAGAAGAGGATGATGCGCCGCGGCCAGCATCCCACATAAGGCAATCTACAGCGGTTCATAACTACTCCGCTTTATCTAGACTGTGGAGGCCTATCTTGTTGTTACACCCTAACCCGAAGCGGTTGAGTTCGCGACGGTCGTGCTGTCTGCAACCTAAGGCTCCGGTCCAGGCTCAAGAGACTTTTCTCGCGCGCGTTTGGCCGCCTCGATGCCCCGGCACAGTAAACTACAAGTGAATGACTCTGGAAGAGCTGGAAAGAGAGTACGTTGCGCTCCGGCAGCAAGGTGAAGCTGTTCGGAGCTATCTTTGACGCCCCCGCCAAAAATAAAGAACTGAAAACGCTGGAAGCCGAAATCGGCGATCCGGATTTTTGGAATCAACCCGAACGAAGCCAGCGCGTGATGCAGCAGCGAAAGCGACTGGAAGAAGCCATTGGCCATTCCAGCCTGATTACCGCCGCGACCTCCGATATCGACACGCTCTTCGAACTGGCTCGGGAAGGCGAGAACGTCAACGGCGAGCTGGAACGGGAGCTGAAGGCGTTTGAATCGAAGCTCGAAGAACTGGAAACAAGCATGCTGCTTTCCGGCGAGAACGATGCGCGCGATGCGATCGTGACCATTCATCCGGGTGCCGGAGGGACCGAAAGCCAGGATTGGGCGGAAATGCTGTTGCGCATGTATCTGCGCTGGGCGGAGCGGCATAAGTTTCAGGTCGTCGTGACGGACCGGCTGGAAGGCGAAGGCGCTGGAATCAAATCGGCAACCATCGAAATCAGCGGCGATAAAATCTACGGTCAATTGCAGTCTGAAGTGGGCGTGCACCGCCTGGTTCGCATTTCGCCTTTTGATGCCAACGCGCGCCGCCACACGTCGTTTGCATCCGTGTTCGTGTATCCGCTGATCGATGAAGACATCAACATCGAAATCAAACCCGAAGATCTGAAAATCGATGTTTTCAGGGCCAGCGGCGCGGGCGGCCAGCACGTCAATCGAACCGAATCGGCGGTGCGCTTTACTCACCTGCCAACCGGACTCGTCGTGCAATGCCAGAATGAGCGTTCGCAGCACAAAAACCGCGCCAGCGCCATGAAGCAGTTGAAAGCGAAGCTCTACGAGCACGAACTGGAGAAGAAGCGCGCGGAAGATCAAAAGCTGGAAGATACAAAGCTCGGGATTAACTTTGGAAGCCAGATTCGCAGTTACGTCCTCGCGCCCTATCGGATGGTGAAGGATCTTCGCACTCGCCTGGCTATCGGCGACGTGGATCGCGTTTTAGATGGAGACATCGATCCCTTGATCCACGCATATCTTGTCTGGCGCAAAACGGGCAAAATCTGGGGGGACAGCAAAGAGGATCTGCCCGACTAGCCGGCTCGGCGCAACATGGGCCGTCAACCAACCGACGAGGAGATCGCGCGTGCGGCCGAGTTGATCCGGCAAGGCAGCCTGGTTGCGTTTCCCACCGAAACCGTTTACGGCTTAGGCGCCAATGCGCTCGATGCCCAAGCGGTCGCGCGGATCTATGACGCGAAAGGACGTCCGTGGGCCAGTCCCTTGATCGTGCACGTCGCGGATGAGAACATGGCCCGATCTGTCACGGCAGAGTGGCCGGCCCTGGCGCAAACTCTTGCGGCGCGATTTTGGCCTGGACCGCTGACCATCATCGTCAAGAAGGCCGCTCTTGTTCCCGATCTGGTCACTGCGGGTCTGGATTCGGTCGGCGTGCGTGTGCCGGCGCATCCCGTGGCGCTGCAATTGATCCGGCGCGCGGGTGTGCCCATCGCCGCGCCGAGCGCAAATCGATTTACTGAAATCTCGCCTACGACCGCCGAGCACGTTCGCACAGGACTGGGGAACCGGGTAGACGTGATCCTCGATGGCGGCCCGACGCAAGTCGGAATCGAATCCACGGTCGTGTCATTGAGGCGCAAACTCCCTACCATCCTGCGCCCCGGAATGATTTCGCAAACCGAATTGGAGAAGACCACAGGGCTGCGTTGGGAGCGCGAAATAGATTTGCCGCACGTGCAGGAGTCGCCCGGATTGCATGTGCGGCATTATGCTCCGCGAACACCGCTTTACGTGCTGGAACCCGGCAGTTCACCGCCCGCGGGAAGAGGCCGAATCTTGAACTTGCCCCCGGATCCGCACGCATTCGGCTCTAAATTCTATGCCGAGTTGCACGAAGCGGATGCCGAAGGACTGGAGTGGATCGCGGTCGAACAGCCGCCGGACACACCGGCCTGGGCCGGCATCCGCGACCGTCTGAAAAGGGCAAGCGCCCCGCCGGCTTCGCGGGATCTTTCCGGCTGTTAGGATAAATTTCGTGAGTCGGCAACGCCAGGGCCGGCGCGATTTTCTTCGCTTCGCTGCACGGAGCGCAGGAACACTCGGCGCTCTTGCCGCGCTGCCGGAATCCATTCGACGAGCGCTCGCCATCCCCGCCAGTTCCCCTACGGGAACCATTCGGGATGTCGAACACATCGTCATCTTCATGCAGGAAAACCGGTCTTTTGATCACTATTACGGAACCATGCGCGGTGTGCGCGGCTTTGGTGATCGCATTACTGCGCCGGGCGCAGAAGGCCACTCCGTTTGGCGGCAGCGCAGCCGCAAATCGGGTGAAGAGGTTCTCCCCTTTCATCTCGACACCTCGAAAACGCGAGCGCAGTGTATCGGCTCACTCGATCACGGCTGGTCTAGCGCCCACCGGGCCTGGAATAGTGGGAAGTACGACAACTGGATTGATGCCAAAACTGCGCTCACGATGGGTCACTACACGGAAAGCGACATACCCTTCCAGTTCGCACTCGCCAACGCATTCACTCTCTGCGACGCTTATTTCTGCTCGGTGATGGGCCCAACCGATCCCAACCGTATTTATCAATGGACCGGCACAATCAACCCGCCCGGCAATCAGGCCGGTGCTCTTATCGACAACGATCTCTCCGAAAGCAATGTAGCGTCCTGGACTACTTGCCCCGAGCGTCTCGAAAAGGCAGGCATCTCATGGCGCGTATATCAGAAGGGAATTGAAAACGATGACAAACGGCCCTTCGAAGGCAATTACGGCGACAATCCTCTGCTCTATTTCACCCAGTACATTCACTCCGCCCCCGATTCAAAATTGCGCCGCGAAGCCATGTCTCCTCACTCGCTGGAAGAGCTGGCTCGCGATGTTGCCGCAGGCACGCTGCCGCAAGTCTCCTGGATCGTCGCACCCGAAGCATATTCGGAACATCCTGCGTGGCCCCCGGCCTACGGCGCGCAGTACACGGCCCAAGTGCTCGATGCACTGACGAGTAATCCGGAGTTGTGGAGCAAGACTGTCCTTTTCATCAACTACGACGAAAACGATGGCTTCTTCGATCACGTCCTGCCGCCGACGCCGCCGCTCTCCCCGGAGCAAGGGAAATCGACGATCGATGCCAGCGACGAACTGTATGACGATCCAAAGCTCGGCCTGGTGCCCTATGGCCTCGGAGCCCGCGTTCCCATGACGATCGTCTCACCTTGGACGCGCGGCGGTTGGGTCTGTTCGCAGGTCTTCGACCACACCTCCGTCCTGCGGTTCTTAGAAGCGCGGTTCGGCGCGGCGATGCACGAGCCAAACATCAGCGGCTGGCGCAGAGCGGTCTGCGGTGATCTGACTTCTGCCTTCGATTTTTCGGAATCGAATGCTTTCTTTCCGCGCCTCCCCGATACGCGGAGTTACCGCGAGGAAACGGAGCGCGCCTGTAGTGTTTTGCCCGATCCCGCTGTCCCGGTCAGTCAAACACAACCCCTGCAAGAATCCGGCGTGCGCGCCGCTCGCGCCATCCCCTACCAACTTCATGCGCACGCGCGCGTCGATTTCGCCCATGACCGCCTTTGGATTGATTTTTCAAATGACGGCGATGTCGGAGCTGTCTTCCATGTGTTCCAGACGCACAATGCGTCCGGCCCCCGGGTTCACACGATTGAGTCGCACAAACAGTTATCGGATTCCTGGAAACTGCTCGCCAACACCGAAAACACCTACGGCCTGTCGGTGCTTGGTCCGAATGGGTTCCTGCGCGAGTTCCACGGCTCCGCCAACATCTCCGCTGACACGTTGATTATCCGGGTTTCGTACGACCTCGCCTCGGCGAGTCTTCGTATCGCGCTTATGAACCCAGGCACTTCACCATGTCTCGTCACAATACGCGACAACGCCTATGGATGCCCTTCGCGCGAAATTCATCTGGCCGCCGAATCGCATGCGGAAGAATTTTGGGAGACGAATCGAAGCGCGCGATGGTACGATCTGTCTCTCACTCACAACCTCGATCCCGTCTATCTTCAGCGCTTCGGCGGACACATCGAGAACGGCCTACCCAGCACCAGCGATCCGGCCAGTCCGCTCCACTCCTAAGCCGTGACCAAATCGAAAGCCTTCCGATAATCGCTCAAAAACTGATCGAGGCCCTTCTCCGTCAGCGGATGATGGAAAAGTTGCTCGAGCACTTTTAGCGGAAGCGTCGCGATATGCGCCCCTGCTTTGGCGGCCTGAATTACCTGAAGCGGACCACGGATGGAAGCCGCCAGCACTTGCGTCTTATATTCATAGTTCGTGTAGATCGTCAGGATATCTGAAATAAGATCCATTCCTGGCCAGCCGATATCATCGATGCGGCCTATAAACGGGCTGACGATGTAAGCCCCGGCTTTGGCGGCCACTAACGCCTGCGCCGCGCTAAAGCAGAGAGTCACGTTCAGGCGAATACCTTCTTTGGCCAACGCCGAAGCTGCCGTGATTCCTTCCGGTACTAGAGGAATCTTGACAACGATATTGCGGTGAATCTTTGCAAGGCGTCGGCCTTCGGCGATCATTTCCCTAGAGCTTGTGGAAACCACTTCGGCGCTCACGTCACCCTCGATCAGGTCGCAAATTTTGCGAACCTGTTCCTCAACCGGTACGCCTTCTCTGGCAATTAGACTGGGGTTGGTTGTAACTCCGTCTATGATCCCCCACGCGAGGCCCTTCTTCAGGTCTTGTAGGTTTGCTGTATCCAGAAAAAATTTCAATGAGTGGACCTTTAAGGCTAGATAGTAGCAGAAACCGGCTTCCCAACCTGAGACAATCCGGTTGAATGGAGTCTGTCGCTCCCCAAGATCTCCGCATCCGCGTGGCCACCGAAAGCGATGTTCCGCTGATCCTCGCGTTCATTCGAAAGCTGGCGGAATACGAAAGGCTGTCGCATGAAGTCGTCGCCGATGAAGACCAGCTCCGCGAGTCCCTGTTTGGATTGCATCCCTCGGCGGAAGTGCTCTTGGCGTATCTTGGCAATGACCCAGCCGGTTTCGCCGTTTTCTTTCATAACTTCTCAACATTCTTGGGGAAACCAGGTATTTATCTCGAAGATCTCTTTGTCGAGCCGTCGCATCGCGGCAAAGGAATCGGCAAAGCGCTTCTGGCGCATGTGGCCAAGCTCGCAATGGAGCGTGGTTGCGCGCGTCTATCGTGGGCCGTGCTCGACTGGAATCAACCCTCCATTGATTTCTACCGCAGCCTGGGCGCAGTGCCGCTCGGCGATTGGACAGTTTTCCGTTTGACGGGTGACGCACTCGCAAGACTGGGCGCCGCAGCGCCACCAGCGAAACATGTCCGGTGATATGTCCAAGAACTAACTGTTGTGTCGTCTGCCCCTGCTCCTGAAAAGGAGGCCACAAAAGACGATGGGCCGCCCACTGTTCAGTAGAGATTGGGCATGCCCGATCGGGGCGCTGCGCAACCTATAATCAGGAACGATGCCCGTGGTTTCGGCGGCGATGAATCGTCTCGCTGCTATCCCTCACTTAACTATCTCGAGAGACACGCCGTTGTCTTCTCACACGCGCTTTCGAATCGGCGGACCCGCTGCCTTGCTTTGCGATACGACTGACATAAGTTCCTTCATTGAAGCTCTAAAAACTCTGCAAGAGCTTCCAATCCCCCGCATCGTAATCGGCGGCGGCACGAATCTTGTCGTTTCAGATGCTGGCTTCGAAGGCGTCGTGCTGCGCTTCAGCGGATCGCGCATCGCTCGCGAAGGCAGCGTCCTGCGCGTGGAATCAGGCGCGGTATTGCAGGATGTCGTGGATCGCAGCATCGAAATGGGCCTCGAAGGCCTGCAGACCATGACCGGAATTCCGGGATTCCTGGGCGGCGCTGTTTATGGGAACGCCGGAGCGTACGGCCACTCGATCCAAGAGATCGTCCAACGAGTGTCGGCCACAGATGGCGAACGTGTTATCTCATTCTCAAATGAAGAGTGTCGCTTTCGGTATCGGGAGAGCATGTTTAAGGAGCAGAAGCAATGGATTATCCTCTCAGTCGATCTGCAATTCCAAAACGCTGATCGCGCGCTTCTGGCCCAGACCGCGAACGAGATTCGCGCAATTCGTGATAAGAAGTACCCTCCGAGCATGCGTTGTGCCGGCAGCATTTTCAAAAACGTGTTCTTTGCCGATCTGCCCGCCGGTGCGCAGGCTGAGGTTTCGCCCTCCGTAGTAAGAGAGGGCAAGGTCCCCTCGGCTTGGTTCCTGGAACAAATCGGCGCCAAAGGAATGAGGCGTGGCGACATTCAAGTGGCCTCTTATCATGCCAATTTGATTTACAACGAGGATCACGGCACCGCGGCCGATTTGGTCTCCATCATCGACGAACTGAAACAGCGAGTGCGGGATCGCTTTGGCTTCGACCTGGAAGAGGAGGTGCAATATGTGGGCTTTGAATACGCTCCCGCTTCGGTTTAGCTTCTTGCTGTGCGCGGCACTGATGACCGGCGGCTTTGCGCTTCGAGCCCAAACTTCCGTAACCCTGCTCCTCACAAATGGCAAATTCTGGACCGTCAACCCGCGGCAGCCCGAGGCCGAAGCCGTGGCGATTCGCGGTAATCGCATCGTGGCGGTCGGAACCACTGCGGAAATCCTGAATTTCAAGCAGGCTGACACTCCGATGATCGATCTGCAGGGCCGGCGCGTTCTGCCCGGATTCGACGACGCTCACGTTCACTTTTTTTCGGGCGGCGCGAATCTCACCGGGCCGCAGTTGCGCTACTCGAAAAGCGAACAAGAGTTTCGCGACACTCTGGCTGAGTTCGCGCGCCATCTTCCCACAGGCCGCTGGATCACGGGCGGCGGTTGGGATCACGAAAACTGGACGCCCGCGCGATTGCCCACTCGCGAGCTGATTGATCCCGTTACTCAGAATTGGCCGGTTTTTGTAAACCGGTTGGACGGTCACATGTCGCTCGCGAATTCGCTCGCTTTGAAGCTCGCCGGCGTGGACAAAAATACAAAGGATGTCCCCGGCGGCGTGATTGTTCGCGATGCGGAAGGCAATCCGACCGGCATTCTCAAGGATGCCGCACAGGGCCTGGTAGAAAAGGTGATTCCTGATCCCACACCGGAGCAAATTCGCGACGCAATTCATGCCGCTGAGACCTACGCGAATGCGCAAGGCGTCACCAGCGTGCAGGATATGTCCGCTTCGCCCGACGTTTTTCGCGTCTATCAAACGCATGCTGCGCAATGGCGAGCTTCGCGTACGCATCTCCGGCCACCAGCCCCTCAGATCGTGGCAGCGGCTAGCCAATATCGGGTTGCTCGCGGATTTCGGAAACGAGTATCTGCACATCGGCGGAGTCAAAGGTTTTGCCGACGGTTCGCTGGGATCGACAACGGCCCTGTTTTTTCAGCCCTATCTCGATTCGCCGAACTCCAGCGGCATCGCCAGCGCAGAGCTTTCAAATCCCGAACAAATGTCGGCCAACATTCTCGGCGCGGATGCAGCGGGTTTGCAGATCGCCGTTCACGCTATTGGCGATAAAGCGAACAATACCATTCTCGGCTTCTATGAGCGTGTTGAGCGGGATCACGGCCAGCGCGACCGCCGCTTGCGCATTGAGCACGCGCAGCATCTGATCCCTTCCGATATCCCCCGCTTTGCGCAACTGCACGTCATCGCGTCCATGCAGCCCTATCACTGCATTGACGACGGGCGCTGGGCTGAAAAGCGCATCGGTCCCGAACGGGCGAAAACGACCTACGCCTTCCGATCCTTGCTCGATTCCGGAGCTACGCTGGCGTTCGGATCGGATTGGGATGTCGCGCCGATGAGTCCGCTCATGGGTATCTACGGCGCAGTGACGAGGCGCACGCTCGATGGCAAGCATCCGAATGGTTGGGTGCCGGAGCAGAAGATCACTGTGGCCGAAGCGGTAAAGGCGTACACCATGGGATCGGCTTACGCGAGCTTCGAGGAAAATATCAAAGGTTCCATCGAACCGGGCAAATTGGCCGATTTCGCCGTGCTCTCTGACGATATCTTTGCCATTGATCCGGTGAAAATCGCGGATACGAAGGTCGTAATGACCATTTTTGACGGCAAAATCACGGGTGCGCCCGATCCGACGGTGCTGTACAAAAGGTTGCCAAGCGGACTCCTTCTGAGGCCATAATTTCGCGGATGCGAGGCGATGTCAGTGCTTCGAGCTCTCTCACGCGCGATTCCTTTAACCTGGTGCTCGCTTGTTGCAATTCCGGGCCGAGGAAGCCGGGATGGCACATGAACTCCGTGGTTCCCTCGGGCAGCGAGCGTAGGGCTGCGGCGAAACTGTGTTCGGTCAATGAACCGGTGAGGCGGAAACCGAGAAAATGATCGGTCATGCGCACGCCGCGATCCTGAGCCCACCGCCGGTAGTAGCGAGGCTGGCAAGCCACGATATCCAGGGCAGGCGCACGTAGGGAATTTCGAACTCTTGCGCCAGCCGGACCACGGCGCGAAAAACTCTCGGCACGATATGCGTGTGCTTGTGCGAATCGAGATGAGTAATTTGCAATCCCGTATCTCTGATTTTCTCGATCTGCGCCCGAAATTCGGCGTAAATATCGAGCTGACCTCCGGCAAGAGCCGTCAGCACATCGCGCAGTTTTTCGGGGAACAGTCGCCCGGTAAGCAGCGAGGTTCCTTGCACCAGCACCAAATGGCAACCGATATCCAGCGCGGGCGTCTCAAATGCCAGGCGCACCGCATCCTCGAACGCATCGCCGTTCGCCATTAGCGTTGTCGAAGTCAATACACCTTCGCGGTGTGCGTGAACAATGCCGGCATTCACATCGCGGGTGAAGCCGAAATCATCGGCGTTAATGATCAGCCGCTTCAATTGGCTTAGAAGATATGAAGGCGAATGCTGAGGAATTTCTTCGGGTTCGCGCGAAAATCTTTCAATAAATCGTGCAGCTCACGAGTGGTACCTGTCGCCGAATCGTATAAGCGCGGGATTCACCAGAAGCTGGCCGACCGTACCCTGTCCGGAGTTCACTTTGTCTATCGTCACGTTCACCTTGTCGAGCGTTGTTGAAACCTGCTTCGCAAGTTTGTCGCTGGTCAGCAATTGACCCGCGGTACCTTTGCCTTGATTCAAATTCGTCAGCATAGTATTGAGCTGGTCGATCGATTTATTCAGATCGTTGTACATCTTCGGATCTTTGAGGAACATTCCGGCTGTCCCTTGACCGCTCTGAAGGCCCTGTGTGATCTGATCTACCCTTGTCACAATGGTTTCGGTCTGTTTGTAGAGCGTGTCGTCATTGATCAGGTGGCCAATAGTTCCGGTCTTCGAGTTTAGCGTCGTCGCCAGTTCTTGCACCTGGTTCACGGTATTCACCAGGCTGTTGTAGAGCGTTTCGTCCACCAGCAGCTTGCCGATTGTCCCCTTTCCCACTTCGATCTGACCCACGATATCGGTGATCCGCTGCAGAATCGCCTGCGCCGAATCGAGAACTCCGAAACCCTGCGCCACGAGTTGTTGGAACTCCTGCGTATTTGCCGATTTCATCGTTGCTCCCGCTTGCAGATGCTCCGGGCTCTTCCCTTTATTGATCTCGAGGAACTTCGTGCTGCCGAGAAGATTATCCGAAGCGATGGAAGCAATCGAATCGTTCGGGATCTGCTTCAGCATGTCTTCATCGACGACAAAATCCACTTTGATGACGCGATCGGGATTCGTATCGCCCGAGAGTTGGACGTCCTTCACGCTCCCGGCTTGAATCCCGTTGATCCGAACCGGCGATCCAGGAGTCAGTCCGGCTGCATCCGAAACATAGACATTTAAGGGAATGTCCTTCTGGAACCAGCTCATGTTCCCTGTCAGCAGAAAAATAACTAAAGCGATACAGGACAGAGCCACGATGCCCAATATCCCGACCTTCAACTGCGCCATGCTTACTCGTTCTTTACTGGGCATATCTAACCTTCGTGCCTGACAAATCTCTTCACGTACTCATCCTGTGAGCTTTCCAGTTCTTGCCGCGTACCGGAAAAAACGATTTTTCCCTCTTTCATCACAATAAACTTCGTCCGGGAACGATTGTGATCGTCGCTTCCCTCGCTAATCCGGATAAGCTCCTGTTGGTTCGCATCGTACCTGAAATCGGCCATCAGTTCTCCATCCTGGTAACGGTGCGTAACAATCAGCGAAGCGCTATTGCGCACATCGCGCTCCTTCGCGACAAGAGCCATAATCGTGTTCGCAGTAATCGGATCCAGCCCGGCCGTTGGCGAATCGTAAAGAACAAGCGGCGGCTCGGTGACGATCGCACGCGCGATTCCCACTCTGCGACGCATGCCGCCCGATAGCTCGCTCGGGAACTTATCGAAGGTCTGTTCGAGTTCGACAAACCGCAAAGCTTCGCGAACGCGCTCTTCCACGCCGTCCTTTGAGGAGTTCCCGCTTTGCGTGCCGCCCACTTGCCGGTTCAGCAATGGGTACTCCACGTTTTCTCCTATTGACAGCGAATCGAACAGCCCGCCCTCCTGAAAAAGAATGCCCGCGCGGCTTCGAATGGGGAAAAGTTGACGCTCGGTGAGAGCCGTGACATCTTCTCCAAATAGCTTGATATCTCCGCTGTCAACCGGAACCAGGCCAATTACCGCCTTCAGCAGGGTCGTTTTGCCGCTTCCCGCGGCGCCGAAGATAATCCGCGTCTCCCCCGGCATCAGCGTCAGCGAGACGCCGCATAAAGCGCACGCATCTCCATATTGCAGGCTGACATCCTTCAATTCCAAAATCGGACTGGACGGCGCATCGGGCATGGAGCTATAGATTCACGAAAATCTTATCGATTAAGAAAGTCACGACAAAAATCCATATGGATGCAGCGACCACGGATTGAGTGGTCGCTCGTCCCACGCCCTGCGTTCCACCCGTCGTGCGCAGACCGTAAAAGCAACCGACCAAGGCGATCAGTATCCCGAAGATGAGTGGCTTGATAAGACCTTGAGCTAAGTCATTCAACACCAGGGCCCGCCACGAAGTGGACCAATATGCTCCGCTCGAAATAATGTGCAGAAGGGGAACGGCTATCAAATAAGCTCCCAACCACCCGATAGCATCGGCAATGACGGTAAGACACGGAAGCATCACAGCCGTCGCCGTTAAGCGCGGTGTAACCAGCTTCTGCACGGGATCGGTCCCCAGAGCGCGCATCGCGTCTATCTGCTCGGTCACCTTCATGGAGCCGAGTTCGCTCGCTATGCCGGAAGCGTTGCGTCCGCAAACCATGAGAGCCGTAAGAACAGGACCGAGCTCGCGGACCAGCGTCAATGAGACGATCGCGCCCACCTCGCTGCTGGCTCCATACGTACTTAAGGCGCGAGCCATTTGCAGCGCGATAATCATACCGCTAAAACCGCCAGTGAGAACAACTATCGGCAAGCTGCCGAAACCGATGATGTCCATCTGCAGAAACACATCATCGTAGTAATGGGGTGAGCGCACGACGTTGAGAAACGCCCGGCCCGCGAGAAACAGAAATTCCTGGAATGATGCGATCCACGTCGTCAGGAATCGGAGCAAACAGGAGCCCCCGGCAACGACCTCGCCCTCATGGCTCGATGCTAACACGGATGCGGTCTCGAGCAATCACGGAATGTCGACCAAGGAGGCAGCCGGCATTCACTCTCGGCGTAGCGTCGGGCGAGTGCTGGATCAGTCCGATTTGAAAGTTCCGGGCGTGTTACGCTGGTCGCATTTCGGCGAAAGGGCGTAGTCATCGCGCGATGTCCCCCTCCACAAGCAAGAGCAAGATTGCATACGCGCTTCTCGTAGTGCTGTTTGTGGGGACGCTGGCTTTCAGTTGTGCCGTCTAGAGCCGGGCCGAGAGTGCGTTCGCCTCAAAACTTGCATGCGTGCGCTCACCCTTTGACGGGATTAGTCGTGACGGAGCACGACCATGGGATCCAGTCGTGCCGCACGACGGGCTGGAAGGTAAGACGCGAGGAGCGCGGCGAGCAAAAGACAGAGCGAGACGGCTAGGAACGTCAGCCAATCCGTGGCGCGCACGCCGTATAGCAGGCGCGAAAAGCTGGAGAGCACCCGGGTGAGCATTGCGGCTGCAATTGCGCCCAGGGCGATGCCGGCAAGAGCGAGTCGAAGGCCCTGCCCAACCAGCAACCGCAGAACATTCGACTTTGCTGCCCCAAGCGCCATGCGAACCCCAATCTCGCGGGCTCGCTGGGCGATCCAATAGGAGATCAAGCCGTAGATTCCCAATGTTGCCAGCAGCAACGCCGTCAACGCGAAGCCGACCAGCAGGATCATAGGAAAGCGCTGGCGGGACAGGGACGCAGAAACGAGATCACGCATCGTGCGGATGTTGTAAACAGGCTCGGCGGTACCCAGTGCCTGGACGGCGTTCTCGACGGATGGCGCGATAGCCGCCAGGGTTAGCGGAGTACGCACAACGAAGTTCATCTCTTCGCGAAAAGCCGGCAGAGCGTCATCGGGCAGTTGATAAATAGAGAAGTAAATCTGAGGATTCTCGCCGCCACCCGAGCCATCCATAGAATATTGCTCGACGTGACCGACCACGCCCACGATCCGAGCAAGCACATTCTGTCGCGCGCCCCAATGAGGAATCGTTATGCTCTGACCTAGCGGATCGCGATCAGGGAAGTAAGTGCGCACCATATGGCTGTCCACCAGGATCACCAATTCGGAATGGACATTGTCGGTCCGCTGTAGAAAGCGGCCGAGCAGAAGCGGGATCTGCATGGCCTGCGGATAATCGGGACCTATTGGATAGTAGGTCGCGCGCGGGATCTCGGCCATAGATACAAGAGGCCGATGCGGGCCGATCCAGAACGGGCCGGAATTGTAGGTCCGGCCCAACGGCACAAGCGCTGTCATGGCCGCCGCCTCCACACCCGGGATCTGGCGAATGCGGTTGGTGAGTTGGTCATACACAGCACGCATGCGGGCTGGAGTCTCTGTAAGGGAGGGTGACAGCCCAACCTGGAACGTAACGATGTGTTGGGTATCAAAGCCCGGATTCACCGCCCACAGGTTGAGCATGCTGCGAAAGAGCAACCCGGCGCCCGACAGCAGCACCAGCGCGAGCGCGATCTGAGCGATTACCAAGGCACTTTGAGTGCGCTGATGGTTGGCGGTCGATCCGCGCCCTCCTTCTTTGAGACCGACTTGCACATCGGTGTTTCCGTATTTGAGCGCGGGCACGAGAGCGAACAAGATCCCAACCGCGATGGATAAGCCGAACGCGAACAGCAAGACAGGAGTGTTTACGCCGATGTTCTCTACGCGAGGGAGGCCGCCCGGAAAGGCCGCCAGGACCGCGATAAGCGTGAGCTTTGCAATTGCGAGACCGAGAAGTCCGCCCGCAAACGACAGAAGCACGCTCTCTGTGATCAATTGCCGGACGATTTGCATTCGGCTTGCGCCTAGCGCTCTGCGAACTGCAAACTCGCGAGCTCGAACGGCCGAGCGCGCCAGCAGCAGATTTGCGACATTCGCGCAGGCAATGAGCAGAACCAGGCTTACGGCTGCGAGGAGAAGCAGAAGTGTTTCGCCTACGTCGCCGACGATCTCCTGTTTCGGCGGAAGGATGAACGCGCTCTGCCCTTTTTCGGTGGTGGGATTGAGTTCATCGATGTGTTCCTGCAGCGTGTTCATTGCCGCCCGTGCCTGCCCGATGTCGACTCCGTGCTTCAGGCGCGCCACGCAGAGAATGTCGTGAACTGTGCGATCCGTTTGATATAGAGGGTCGGCGCCGCCAATGGGCGTGTAGATGCCGGCCAACTCGTTTTCGAAACGAAAGCTGGGCGGGAGAACGCCAGTGATTGTGAAGCCAGTGCCGTTCAGAATAATCGAGCGGCCAACGACGGCCGGACTGCCGTCGAAACGTTCTCGCCAGAGGCGATTGCTGATAACGGCTGCGGGCATTCCGCCCATGTGATCGCTATCGGGAGAAAACGAAGATCCGATGACGAACTTTACTCCGAGAGTGCTGAAGAAATCAGAAGAGACTTCGTAACCGTCAAGGTGCTGCGGCAAACCCGGACCCGTCAGGTCAAAGCCGCCCGGCATAAACGCGGCGATCTGTTCGAAGAAGCCTGCATTGCGACGCCAGTCGAGAAAGTCGGGATAGGAGACTTCGGTGGCGTGTTTCAGGCTGCGATTGTAGAGCAACGCGATGACGAGCCGGTCTGGTTCGTAATACGGCAGCGGCTTTAGTACTACTCCCTCTAATGCGGTGAAAATCGCGGTATTTGCTCCGATGCCCAAGGCGAGAGTCAGGATCGCGGCTGCGCAATATCCTGGGGACCTGGACAACGAGCGGAAGGCGTGATAAAGATTGCGCAGGAAGCGATCCACCGGCTCGAACGCTCTCTCATCGCGGCATTCGTCTTTCGCCAAATCGATCGAACCGAACTCACGGCGGGCGCGCTCCTCCGCCTCGTCACGCCTAAGTCCGCCTTGCATCAGATCGGCAATCCGACTTTCCAGATGAACCTGAAACTCGGCGTCCATTTGCCGTTCCCAGCGCCGGTGTTTGAGCCACGACCATCTCATTCCTGGCTCCTCTAATCTCCGGTTTCAAGAACCAGCGAAATGGCTTCACAGAGACGTTTCCAACTGACCTTCTCAGCTTCGAGTTGGCGTCGGCCGAGTTTGGTAAGGCTGTAGAACTTAGCGTTGCGCCCATTTTCGGTTGCCTGCCAATCGGACTTAAGCCAGCCTCGCTTTTCCAATCTGTAGAGCGCGGGGTAGAGAGACCCTTGGCGAATCTGAAGCGCATCCTTTGAAAGCTGTTGGATGCGCTGAAGGATGGCGTAGCCGTGGATGGGCCGAAGCGCCGCGACCCTCAGGATCAACATATCCAACGTTCCCTGGAGGAGTTCGGCATCGCCGGTAGGCTTTTCAGATTGTTTAGACATTCTAGGCATTGAAAGCACCAGTATACCTAGGATGCCTTGGCATTTTTTCGTCACCAAGAGGGCAACGCTTCCGTCGTTTGAACGTGCTGTTGACATTCAACACCATTGTTTTATAATGTAGGCAATCGACAACATGGGAAACCAGGAACCCAGGCTAGATATTCTTCAGGGCACGCTGGATTTATTGATCCTGCGAACCCTTGCCGCCGGTCCGATGCACGGATGGTCCATTTCAGAGCGGATTCAGCAGATCTCCCAAGAAGTGTTGCAGGTGAATCAAGGTTCGCTCTATCCCGCTCTTCATCGCTTGGAGCACCAAGGTTGGATTAAAGCGGAATGGAAAACTTCCGAATTGGGCCGGCGCGCCCGCTTCTATCGTCTGACGGTATCTGGTCGAAAGCAGCTCGAATTGGAGCGGGAAAACTGGGGACGCCTAACGACGGCGATTGGCCGCATTTTGGAGCTTGCATGACAATGAGGCCGCGCTCCAACACCGAATTCAACAGGCCGCGCTCCTCAGCGAGCCGAAGATTCAGATAATGAGGCCGCGCTCCTCAGCGAGCTTCAAATGATGAACTGGAACGATCTATTGTTGCGCCTTCGCGCTTTGTTTCTCCGGGGCCGCGTTGAATCGGAGCTCCAGGAAGAATTTGCCGCTCATCTGGAATTGCAGACCCGAAAGCACATACAGGCAGGGATGAGCATTGATGAAGCCCGGCGACGTGCACGTCTTGAGTTCGGAGCGCTGGAAAACGCAAAGGAGGAATGCCGCGATGCACGCCGGATCTCGTGGTCTTCAAATCTGATACAAGACGTGCGATTTGCAATCCGGACCTTCCGGCACGCGCCGGGATTTACCGGATTGATCATCCTCATGCTGGCTCTCGGTATCGGGGCAAACCTCGCCACGTTTAGCGTCACCGATGCAATCTTGATCCGCATGCTTCCGGTGAGAGACCCTGCTTCGTTATTCCGAACGGTCAGGGCCAATGGGAATGTCTCGGATTCCGGGGGGGCGGCGGCTCCTACATCCTGTACCGGGAAATGCAGAAGCGGACAAACTCGCTTGCCGACTTGATGGCTTACCAAGCCGCCGACCCGGCTCTAATCTCGATTGATCGCGCTGAACCAGAACGGCTCGTGCAGCAAACGGTATCCGGCAATTACTTTCGGGTACTCGGAGTCGAGTCCGTTGCTGGAAGAATGATTTCGCCGGAAGACGACGCGGCGCCGGGACAGCATCCGGTTGCTGTTATTAGCTATCGCCTATGGAAGAGCAGATTTGATAAGAGCGAGCGCGCGATTGGAAGCAAGCTTCAGTTTGGTAATCATGTTTTCGACATCATTGGCGTAGCCCCCGCCGCATTTTTCGGTGTGGAAGTCGGAAAGATGGTCGATGTTTGGACGCCGATCTCCATGGCTCCCGCCGGCAATCTCACGAACGATCATATGTTCTGGCTTCTATTCATGGGCCGATTGCATCCTGGCGTCACCATCGCCCAGGCGGCTGCTCCCATGCAGGCGTTAATGAACGAGACCATGCTGGAGGACGTACGGCAACATGCTCCCCCTGGCACGCCCAAGCGAGATAATCGATCGATTCCTGGCGGGAATGCGGATCAAAGGAGTGCCCGCCGGCGGCGGAATTTCGTACTTGCGATACCAATACCGGCAGCCGCTCCAGATCATGATGTTCGTTGTCGGCCTGGTATTGCTGATTGCGTGCTCAAATGTCGCGAATCTATTAATAGCCAAGGGGAGTGCAAGGCAGCAAGAGATAGCGATTCGCCTTTCGCTTGGCGCTGGTAGAGGCCGTATCCTGCAGCAGCTCATTACCGAGAGCCTTCTGCTTGCTCTGGCATCCGCTGGTATGGGTCTGTTGTTTGCACACTGGGGGACACCCATCCTGGTCCGGCTGCTTACTCCGTCCAGTGAGCCGGCAAAGCTAGCCACCGGAATAAATTTGCGGCTACTCGCATTCACATCGCTTCTATCGCTTCTGACAGTACTCATTTGTGGTTTACTTCCGGCTTTTCGTTTAGCCGGCACGGATATGCATACAGCTCTGAAGAACGGCACGCGGCTCGCGGGAGCGCGAAGCGGACTCGTCCGAAAAGTTCTTGTGGCTTCGCAAGTCGCTTTATCCCTGGTGCTGGTAATCGGAGCGGTTTTGTTCACGCGCACCCTGGTGAATCTTGTGTCCTCGTACCTGGGATTCAAGCCGAGCAGTGTCCTTGTCACCCGAATCGCCTTTCAAGACCCTGACGATGAAACGAACTTCTTACCCGCTTGGAAGGAGTTGCTCCGCCGCGTGCGGGCGCTTCCCGGCGTCGAGCAAGCGAGCCTTTCCTCCGCCGGCCTGTTTACGGGCAAGCCGCCTGTGATAGCAGTCCGCACGACGGCGACAAAGGCTCTTCCAACTGATCCGCTCAGCGGGGAACTATCCGTCTCTACCGGCTATTTCCAAACCTTGGGTATCAAATTTGTGAGTGGCCGCGATTTCGAGCCCCGCGACAATGATTCCGGCAGCCCGATGTGCGCCATCGTCAACGAAGCATTTGTCCACAAATTTTTTGGCAATGAGAATCCCCTGGGGCGCCAATTGACGAAGTTGGCGAATGCTCCGGTCTGGACGAAGATCGTCGGAATCGTAAAAGACGCCAAGTTCAACAGTCTGCGCGAAAACCCACCGCCGATGATCTATGTCCCTTACGGCCGAATCGCCGACTGGATTCCTCCGCAAGGTCCGGGGTTATTGGGATTCCTTCAGGTACGAGGACATCAAAGTCCGGCATCGCTCGCCGCGGATCTCCGCCGCGAGATTGGGCAACAGTTCACAATCGGCGAGGTGTCTTGGCAACAACAACTGATCGATGACACTCTGGTTCGTGAGCGATTGCTCGCGAGTGTGGCGAGTGTCTTCGGCGGCCTCGCACTCTTATTGGCTGCGCTTGGCTTATACGGAATCATGAGCTACGCAGTTGTACAGAGGAGACAGGAGCTTGGGATTCGGATGGCGCTGGGAGCTGCGCCGAAGAGAATCCTGGGCCTCATGCTTCGCGACTCAGCCTGGATTGTGGGCCTAGGCACGATTGTGGGGATTCTGGTCGCAGTGTTCAGTACTCATCTGGCAAGAGCGACTGCTTTTCGGATTAGCGCCCAATGATCCCACGACCTTGATTGCCGCTTCCGCTGTATTGCTCGCCGACTTCGCTCGCAGCGGCCTTTATCCCGGCGTACAGGGCGGCGGAAACCGATCCCATGGTCGCCCTGCGTCACGAGTAACGAAGGCAATACTCCGCCGATCAGCATCCTCTCCATAGGCATGGGATTCCCGAGGTCGGCTATGTAGTATGCTTCTCTCAGGCCGAGACTATGCCTGGGATCCTGATTTCGACACAGACGATCTGGCAAGACCTGAAATACGGAGTGCGTCAATTGTGGGCGAACCCCGGGTTCGCCGCTGTCGCAGTTCTGACCCTAGCGCTTGGGATCGGCGTGAACACGTCGATTTCCAGCTTGCTTAATGCATTGATGCTGCGGCCGCTGGCGGTGCCGGACAGCGCTGGGGTGCTCGGAATCTATCGCGGCGATGGCCGTCCATGTTCCTATCCGGATTTCCTGAATTTCCAGCAACGCTCGAATGCGTTTTCTGGCTTGGCGGCCGATACGACTACTGAAAGCGCACTCGATGTCCGTGACAGCAGTGAAGTCATCCTGGCGGAGGCCGTCTCCTACAATTACGCGACGGTGCTGGAGATCAAGCCAGCACTTGGGCGATGGTTCACCGCTGAGGACGAGCACGCAGCCGGCTTCCCGGCGGTGATTAGCTACCGGACATGGCAGGAGCGTTTTGACGGTGACAGGCAGGCGATCGGCAAACAAGTGCGTCTGGAATCGCAATGGTACACCGTAGTTGGCGTGGCTCCGAAGGGTTTCCAAGGCATGGCGATGCCGGTACTGACAGCCGTATGGGTGCCGCTTGTCCGATACGCTCAACACAATGAATTCGGGGCCCGCATCGTAAGAGATCGTCTTGATGGACGGGTAATGATGTTCGGCAGACTCAGGCCGGGCATAACCACGTCGCAGGCACAAGCCGAGTTAAACGCGGTAGATGTGCGGTTACGCCGCGATTATCCACGACCGGATGCGCGACGAGTAGCGCTCCGACTAGAAACTGCTCGCGGAACGGCCGATCCGGGCTATCGGCGCATGGTTGCGCCACTGTTGATGCTGCTCTCGGGGGTAGTTGGACTAGTGCTGCTGATCAGTTGCGCGAATGTCGCGAATCTGCTGCTAGGGCGGGGCGTGTCACGGCGCCGCGAAGTATCGATCCGGCTAGCTATCGGGGCCAGCCGAGGAAGAATATGCCGGCAGATGTTGCTGGAGAGCTTGTTACTCAGTCTGATGGGCGCGACGGCGGGATTGGTAGCGGCGCGGTGGACGAACCGAATCCTGGAACGCGGGCTCTCCTCAGCTCCATCGGATATCGCGGTGGGAGCAAGTCTATCGCTCGATGGGCGAGTGCTTGGATTCGTATTGATTGCCGCGGTTGTAACCACCTTTCTATTCGGATTGATTCCTGCCTTGCAGGTGTCCAGGCCGGAGTTGGTCGCGGCGCTCAAAGGAAGCGAGACTTTCTTACGGAACCGCAGGCTCACGCTGCGGAACGTGAGCGTGGTGGCGCAAGTGACGCTTTCGCTGGTGCTGCTGGTCATGGCTGGACTTTTTCTGCGGGCCCTCCAGACGGCAAGCAGCATTAATCCCGGTTTCGATGCGCGAAGATTGCTCTCCGCAAGACTCTATGTTGCGAAGCCGGAGTTCAACAAGGCTGCCGGTTTGGCCCTTTACCATCGCGTCGTTGATCGCGCTCGCACGCTGCCCGGTGTGCGAAACGCAACGCTATCCTATGCGTCGCCTATGCTCACAATGTCCGAGTGCGTTGTACCGGATAACGCGAGTGTTTCATCGGAATCGATTACCGCAGGCGCGAACATCATTGGGTCCGCTTATTTTTCTACATTTGGCATCCCGCTGCTGCGCGGCCGTGAATTTACGAGCAGCGATATCTCGTCGGCGCCTCCGGTGGTGATTGTGAACGAAAGCCTGCAACGCCGATACTGGCCTGAGCAGAATCCAGTTGGTAACCGCATCCGGGTTGGCGACGGATGTGAAAAGGGACAGGGCACGGTTGCTGAGATTGTGGGCGTCGCAAAAGACGCGCAATACGCTTCGCTCAATACCTCGGCGGAGCCGTACGTGTTTTATCCGTTCGGGCAGCACTACGTCGGATATGTGGCATTGATAATACGGGCGGAATACAACCCGGCGGAATTGGCATCGGGACTACGAAAAGAACTCCGTGAGGTGGATAGCAGATTACGGATCTATGATGTCGACGCGGTGTCAGACCAGATAGACAAATCTCTTTGGCAGGCACGCTGGGAAGCCTCGCTACTCGGCGCATTCGGAATACTGGCGCTCCTGATTGCATCTGTTGGCTTGTACGGCGTGATGGCGTTTGCGGCCAACCAGCGGATACGGGAATTTGGAATTCGCATGGCGCTGGGAGCGCAGAGGCGCGATGTGCTCCAGCTCGTGACCGGCGATGCGCTCGCGATCACTTTCGTGGGCATCGGAACTGGTCTGTTGCTTTCGCTCGGGTCTACGACTCTATTGCGCAGTTTTCTATCCGGATTGAACCCGACGGACCCGGCGACATACGCCGGAGCCGCCCTGTTATGGACGGCGGTTTCTTTAGCGGCGAACTGCGTCCCCGCTTACCGCGCAACCAGGGTTGATCCGGCAATCGCTCTACGGGAAGAATAACCGGCCTGGCAACCCGCTAGGTTCCGGCGCGCTCAAAGTGCCGGAGCGAATTTTGGTTTGTGTTCACCAAAGGCGGCGCACGCCATATGTATCGAATAGGGCTTCATTGCTTAGGATTGGAATATTTTCTGCTTGCGATTGGGCGATGAGCATACGATCGAAAGGATCTTTGTGGGGACCTGGGAGCAAGCCAGCGCGTATAGCGTGATCGCAGGAGATTGCCAACATCTTAAAACCCTCCCGCTCGAGGTGACCAGCAAAATCAGCTATAAGATCGGCGGCACTCGGCAGCTTGTCAAGCCGCACCTTAGTTGCAATCTCCCATGCCGACGCTGCGCTTACCAGGACAAGGTTCTTGGTGTCGGCGATAATTTTACGGGCAGGCTTTGTCAATGCAGGATCGTCCGAGAGCCACCAAAGCAACGTATGCGTGTCGAGGAGCGCCTGCATCAATACCTACTCCCAACCGGAAATTTCGTCGACCGGCAGAGCTTCGAAAAACTCGCGCCCGACCCGCAGTTTGTCCTTCAGCGAGCCTGGTCGTCGTTGGCCCTTTGTTTCACCGATCGGGACAAGCCGCGCCACCGGTTTGGAGCCGCGCGAAATGATCACCTCTTCTCCCCCGGAAGCCTTCTGGATCAAACGGGAGAGATGTGTCTTTGCCTGATGGATTGTCACTACGCTGGTCTTCATACTTAGCTAATTCAGTTTAGCTAAGGCGAGCGGCCGCTGCAAGATCCCGCTCTCCCGAGCGCCCTTTTTTATGGTCTCTATCTGGCTTCTCTAATTCGGGTGAACCGAAATTTCCTCGTAGCCGACTGAACCGCCAAAGAACGTCTCGATTTGCACTCGCAGGAACCTCGCTGAGACAGCAGCGAAAGTGATATTGTCGACCCGGTTTAACTCTAGGCGCCGCGCAGCGCCGGGGATATCGCTGAACGTCGCACCATCCGCGGATGTCTGAAGCGTAATAAAACGGATCGCGGACACGTCTGTTTCCTTGAGCAAGACGCGCTGAAAACTTACCTCGCTGCCCAGGTCAATGGTTAGCCAGGAGTAAGCTTCATTGCCAGGGATCCAACTGGTATAGGCTAGACCGTCCACTGCCGCGCCTGGAGACGAGCCTGCCGCGCTGGACGACGCCATTGTGGGTTGGCGCAGCGCAAGATTGATCGCGGACGGCGGGTTGAAGAATTCAGGCGCGGTCGCGCCGTTCGAGGGATGAGAGTCAATGTCGGTCTGGTTTCGAGACAGCACCGTTTGGGAGAAATAGTTCTGGACGCTGCCCTCGAACTGTGTGTCGAACAGAATCCCATCGCCCGTGCTGTTTGTAGCAATGTTATTGAACAGGAAGCTGTGGGCTGTCTCCGCGGCGCCCCCGGTTGCTGTTGCAATCGATCCCACCCGGAGTCCATTAGAAATCGCATCGCTGGTATTGCTGAAAACAGTGTTTTTGTCGGTTACGCCCCTGACCCCGCTGCTGGTCGCGTTGTTATAGATTCCCACGCCATGACCAGTCGTGCCATTGAGCCCCCGGGTTGTCGTGCTGTTGCCGTAAACCTTATCAAAGGAATCTGACTGCTCAATGAAAACGCCGTATCGCAGATTGTCTTCACTCACGTTGCCGATGGCGGCGCTGTTTGAAGTGGAGGAATCGAAATCGACACCGTCCTCATTGACGTTGCTGATATGGTTTTCCAGCACTATATAACGGGAGCTGGAGTTTTGCGTCCATATGCCCCGGCCTCCACCTCCGTTGAGCGTATTGCCGTGAATGATGTTGTAACCGCTGCCGCGCGCCAAGTGAATGAGGTTACTCGTCGTGCGATCCGTCTGGATCCCACAGTTTCCTAGGGTGACCTGATCGATATAGGCCATGGTCTGCGATGGAAAGGAGATTGCCTCGATCGCTTTGCCGCCACAATCGACGGTGCCTCCCGAAAACGATACGAACTCCACGGGATTCTGCGCGGTAATTAAGTTGCTTGCGGTTGTGGAACTGATGTTGATCGTTCCGTTCAGAATGACCGCAGTGTTCGACGCGAGGGTCAACGGCGCTCCATCCACGGTGAAGGAGCCATTCAAATGAAGCACAATTACGTCATTCGGGTTCTGCTGCGCGGCTGCGTCGTAGGCTTGCTGCACTGCGGTAATGCTCATCGAGCTCAAGTTCAGATCGGTTCTGCCCTTGCCGTTCATGATTGCGTCTGTGTGCTGGTTATCGATGGTGGGCGGATAGAAGTAGTTGCTAAGTGGCGCTTGGAGCGGAGCTCCGCGCGGTATGACCCAGTTGCCCGTAGCGCGATCCGTCAAATCGGCCGCATTGGTCAGCGCGTTAGAGTACACCAGGTTATTGTTTCCGCCTAAGTCGATCCCCACAGTGAAATTGTTGACCAGCGCATTGCGCAGGACGGCAGTGTTCGCGCTTGAACTTTCGAGAAGCAGCCCTCCGCTGTGGTTGTTCCGAAGCTCGTTGTCCGCAATGAGATCATCATTAGCGTCCACCGCGATGCCGACGTCATTATCTTGGCTCACGTTGTTAACCACCGAGCTATAAGCCGCGCTGACCTGAACGCCGGCCCCTTTATTGTTGCGGACCAAACTGTCGAGAACCAAGGCTTGGGTGATGGAACCGATCGTGATCCCATTGCCGCCCGCGTAAGCGACCTCGCACCGGGTAATCGCCGATCCGCTATCCCAGACAGTATTACCTGCGCCATTCAAAACGATCCCGTCTCGCCCGGTATTCGTAATCGTGACTGCGTCGATGTTAATCTTGGTCGAGCCCTCCACGTCAATGCCGATGAGGTCGACGCCGAAGCCATCCAGAAATCCCCCTGCCACCGACACTTCGGTTTGGCCGGCGATCGCGATCAGACTCGATGCAGATGCGCCTGGCGCGGCCAGGATGGTTCCGTACAGGATCAGCGACGTTCGCGACGGCAGAGTAAGCGGAGTATCGGTAACCAGATACCTGCCGGTCAGGGTTAAAACGATCGGCGAGTTCGCATCAGCGGCCCGCGCGTTATCGAGCTGGCTCTGAATGTCCTCCAGCGGTATCGATCCGAAGCTGAGCGTAATGCGAGTTTCCGCAGGATTCTGGATGAAACTGTTGACCGGCGGGACATACAGCCCGTGCAGGTTCGGCCCCTGGGCGAAGGCGGCAAAACTCCCCGAGAACACGGCGAACCACAGGATCGCGCTCAAAAAATCGGCGGGGCGACTGACAGAGCATCTCGCAGGTATCATAACTATAGCGATACAGTAGGGCGTTGATCTATGGATTCAAAATCGCTGGGAATGTCAACAAATTTCTTTCTCAGGCTGTAACTCGCCAAGCTGACAGGCACTCACGCGTCTGCTCGGCGGAAGGCGTCCGCACGAGCACCAGGTTGGCCTAGAGTGCGTGGCCCGTTGTGGGCTCTCGGTAAGATAACGAAGCACCCGCACTCATCCAATGCACGACGCTTCGCCTCCAACCATCAACCTCATCGGGAACACGCCGCTGGTCCAGTTGACAGGATTCGACACGGGTATCTGTGACCTCTTCTTGAAGCTCGAGTCCCAAAACCCAGGCGGATCGATCAAAGACCGCATGGCCGTTTCCATGATCGAAGCGGCCGAGCAGAATGGCGCACTGAATCCTGGCGACACCATCGTCGAAGCCACCGCCGGCAACACGGGGATCGGACTCGCTCTTGTGGCGGCCATCAAGGGCTACCACCTCATTCTTGTCATCCCGGACAAGATGTCTTCGGAAAAAATTGCCCACGCGCGCGCTTTGGGCGCCGATATTCGCCTGACGCGTTCTGACGTCAGCCCCGGCCACCCTGCTTATTACCAGGACATGGCCGCTCGCATTGCGAAAGAAACCCCGCGTTCTTATCACATCAATCAGTTCGGCAATGCCGCAAACCCGCTGGCGCACGAAGTTACCACCGGGCCGGAGGTTTGGCATCAGATGGATCACCGCGTGGATGCGATTGTTTGCGGCGTCGGTTCCGGCGGAACACTCACCGGCCTCAGCCGCTTCTTTGAACGCGTGCAGCCGGAAGCCGAAATCGTGCTAGCCGATCCGGTAGGTTCCTCGCTCGCCGAATACGTTCGGACGGGACGCATTGTTCCATCCGGTAGTTACGCCGTCGAGGGAATCGGCGGGAGTTGCGTTCCTGCGATTGCCGATTTGTCCCGCGTGCGCCACGCCTACAGTATCAGCGATTCGGAGAGTTTTCTTACCGCTCGCGATCTGCTCAAACGCACGGGTATTTTCGGAGGGCCGTCGTCCGGAACTCTGCTGGCATCAGCCTTGCGCTACTGCCGCGAACAGACGCAAGCCAAGCGCGTCGTCACCTTCGTCTGCGATACCGGATCGAAATACCTTTCAAAGATGTACAACGATTATTGGCTGCTCGACCAAGGCTATCTCGATCGCCCCGCGAGCGGCACGCTCCGCGAGTTGATCACGCGGCGTTATGAAGAAGGCGGAGTTATTACCGTCGCGCCCGATGACACGCTTCTCACGGCATTCCAGCGCATGCGAATGGCGGACATCTCACAAGTGCCAGTCATTGAGCAAGGCCGCTGTGTGGGCGTGCTCGATGAATCGGACTTGCTGCTCGCTGTTCACGGCGATCCGGCTCGATTCCATTCGCCCGTTCGGGACGCCATGACGAGCCGTCTGGAAACCATCTCGCCCGAAGAGCACATCGATTCCGTCTATGGCATTCTCGATCGCGGTCTCGTGGCGCTCGTGACGGACGGTGACGCCTTCATCGGACTAATCACCCGGTCCGATCTTTTAAGTTATCTGCGACGAAAGCTCCACTAAATTCATCATGTCCTATCGATTCGGAACACGCGCAATTCACGCCGGCCAGGAACCGGACCCATCCACGGGCGCGATCATGACGCCCATTTACGCCACATCCACGTATGTGCAGCAGAGCCCCGGCGTGCACAAGGGCTTTGAATATTCGCGCTCCCAAAACCCGACCCGATTCGCCTACGAACGTTGCGTCGCGGATCTCGAGGGCGGGACCCGCGGGTTCGCTTTCGCTTCCGGCTTGGCCGCGATGGCGACCACGCTCGATCTTCTTAACTCCGGAGATCATGTCATTGCCAGCGACGATCTCTATGGAGGCACGTTCCGGTTATTTGAGCGCGTCCGCAAGAGATCCGCCGGCCTGGAATTCAGTTTCGTGGATATGTCCGACCCCAACACGCTCGTGCGGGCACTTCGTCCGAATACGCGGATGATCTGGGTCGAAACTCCGTCGAATCCACTTCTGAAAATTGTCGATCTAGAAGCCGTGAGCGCAATTGCAAAACAACACCGCGCCCTTAGCGTGATTGACAACACGTTTGCTACTCCGTTTCTGCAGCGACCGCTCGAATTGGGATTCGACATCGTTGTCCATTCGGCAACCAAATACCTGAACGGGCACTCCGATATTGTCGGAGGAATTGTCGTCGTTTCGGATTCGGAATTGGGAGATCGGCTGGGATTCCTTCAGAACGCGGTGGGAGGAATCGCAAGTCCTTTCGATTCGTTCCTGGCTCTTCGCGGTCTGAAAACTCTCCATTTGCGGATGGCAAGCCATTGCAGCAACGCTCAGCATTTAGCCGAGTGGCTGCAAAATCATCCTTCGGTGGAACGGGTTCTGTATCCGGGCTTGCCTTCGCATCCGCAGCACGAGCTCGCAAAGCGCCAGATGCAGGCGTTCGGCGGAATGATCACGGTCATCTTGAAAGGTGATCTTGGCTACGCCAGACGAATGCTGGAGCGCTGCCGTATCTTCGCTCTCGCCGAAAGCCTCGGCGGCGTCGAAAGCCTCATCGAGCACCCGGCCATCATGACCCACGCCTCCGTCCCCGCGGAACAGCGGCGTACCGCCGGCATCTCCGATACCTTGATCCGCCTTTCGGTCGGAGTAGAAGAAGTAGAAGACCTTCAACGGGATCTGGAGCAGGCGCTCGCGGCCTGACCCGCCGTACGCGATACACTGGGTTTTTCGAACCAAAACGGTCTCATTTACGTAGTCTTCAAAGGAAACCACACGATCATGACACAAACAACGAGTTCTTCCGTAGGGCAGATCCATGACCTCCTGGCCAGGAAGCGGTACTCAGTCAGTGAGTTGGGCGAAAACGTACTCAGGATTCAGGAGGTGGAGAGCGGCCTCTCCATGCGGGCCATCCTACAAGGGGATATTCTCTTTCTATCGCTGGTCTGCATGGTTGTACCGAAGGCCACCATCACAAAAGAAGTGATGCAAAAAATGCTTGCCGCCGAGAACGGCATCTCCACTTCGCATTTTCAGTTGTATGATGCCGGGGGCGGCAATGTAGCGGTTACGCTCAACAATTTTTGCAAGCTGCAGGATATGGGGTCTGAAGACGAAGACGATATTCTCTCTTGTGTCAGCTTTTTACTTGCGGATGTCGTGCACGCTAAAGAATTGATTGGCGCGGATCTCCACGCAGCGTAGGCTTGAAAATTAGAAGAGGGAAAACATGGGATTCTTTTCAGACATCTTCAATCGGACCGGTCGCGTAGCGCGAGGCCAAGCAAACCGAGGAGTGGGCGCTCTGGAGGACGCGACATTCGAATCGACCGTCCGCCAGACCGTGGCGGACATGAAAACCGAGCTGAACAATGTAGTGCGCTCGTCCGCCATGGCCATGAGTAATTACAACCGGCTCGATGCCGAGTATCAGAAATACGTGAAGCAGTCGCAGGAATGGAAGGATCGCGCTGGACAGGCGCTCGATGCCGGCAACGAGGATCTGGCAAAAAAGGCGCTCGCCAAGAAAGCAGAGAGCGACAAGCAGGTGGCTTCCCTGCAGACTGCCGTCGATTCAGCGCGGCAGGCCAGCGAATCGCTGAAAACGCAAGTTACCGAATTGAAGCACAAGATCGAGGAAGGCGAGCGCACCGCCACGACGCTGGTGGCGCGCAAGAACGCTGCTATGGCGCAGAGGAAGGTATCGGAGGCGCTGGCCGGAGTCGGCAAAGCGGACAATGCTTTCGCCGTGCTCTCGAACTTCGAACAGTCTGTCGCCAAAGAAGAAGCCACCGCCAAGGCCTTCGATCAGCTTGCAAGCGCCGGAAAGGATGACGGTCTGGAGGCCGAGTTCGCTCAATTGCAAGGCCACACGGTAGATGCAGAACTCGAAGCCTTAAAGCGCGAGCGGCAGTTGCCGAGAGTCGAGCTGCCGAAAGAGCTGCCTCCGGCGCCAGGACGTTAAATTCGATGTTTTTCGATCACAAACCCGCGCAACCCGGTCCACAAGAAGATCTAGCCAACCTGAAGATCACGGATGCGCGGGTAAGAGATAATCTCTCCGTCACGGGCGCGGCTCCGGATTTTGGCGATGTCGATTTCACGGTGGATCGCCGCGATCAATATGAAGCGGGCAACCGTGTTTGGACGGAGCTGAGCGGGATGTGGCGGGATCGCCGCGTATTTCTGGAAGTCCATAACGAAGATATTGTGCAGGTGCTCGGAAACTTTGACGGCCGGTCCATCACTCTCGATGAAATAGGCCTGAGCGAAGACGATCTCGCGCAAATTGATGAGCGGCAAAATCCCTCGGATTTCTTCGATTACGACGGCAAGTTCTGGCTCTATCGTTTCAGCCGCGAGGTTGGTGTGTTTCGCTCCGACAATGGAACTGGCCGGGGATTCTACTGCTGGCAATTTCAGGAACAAGGCGGGAAGCGGTTCGTGAGCATTCGCAAGTTCGAAGGCGAACCGTTTGCCGGGAGCCATTTGGCAGAAGATCGACCCGGACGATATCACCGTCTTTCGAGGCGCTTAATGAAACCATGGCGTCTCAGTTTTGTCGCGTTGGTTCTGGCGATCCTTGTTGCCTGCGGGGGCTTACCGCGTTCGGTCCGCGACGATATCGCCCTCGAGAATGACAGGTTGCATGACGCGGAGCGGCAACTCCAACGCGCACAGGACACGGTTCGTCAGGACGTTGCGCAAGCTCCCGATCTGTTTCGCGATACGACCGTGCCGGCGGAGTGGAATGCGAAGCTAGGCACTGCCCGCGAAGAGCTGAACAACGCCGAAAACAAGAATCGCGAACTGGCGGATTTGGCTCGCCGGGGCAGGGAGGATGCACGTTTTCGCGCCAACGAGCTTTTGAGGCAAGAGCGCGAATTACGGCAAGCCGGATTGCGCGATTCGCAAGCGGTCGAGACTGCGGCGAACAAGTGGATCGATTTTCAACATAATCTTCCATCGCATCTCAGCGAGATGGATCGCACCTATGAGGCGATTCGCGCCGTGGATCTAACTCCCGTTTCCACGACCGTTGAACGCGCCGAGAAAGACTGGCCGGCGAAGAAATCGGATCTCGACACTCGACTCGCTTCATTGCGCGAGATTCCGAACGCCGCGCAGACGCAGTGGAACGCGACAGAAGCTGCACGGAAGGACGCTGCGGCCGGAAAGGCCAGCGGCGCGGAAGTCGCCACGTTGATCCAGGCTGACGACGCGCTGTCAAATGACGCCAAAACTCTCAACGTGAAATCGGACGAGCTGCGCGGTTTATGCGGCCAGCTCTACAATTCGTGGGACAAAATCCTGACCGATTTGGATGTTTCGCATTTCGGCAATCGCGAGTACCGCGAGCGGATAAAGACGATTCGGACTCACTTCATCGATGTCCCGTCACATAAGACCGAAACTTCCAGCGACGAACGTTGGGTGGATGTTTCCGAACCCGCCTATCAGTCGGTAGAAAACGATCTGGGCATGGCCATCGCCCATAAGGATGCCGGCGTCTACGACTCGGAAGCGGAGACCACGCCTGAACCAGCGGGCTTCGCCTATATCGCACCGGTATCTCAAGGCTCGAACCAATACGGCTACTGGACTCATTCAGGCGGCCAAAGCTTCTGGACCTTCCTACCGCAGTATCTGATCCTGCGCGAGTTGCTATGGAACCACGATTACCGACCCGTTCTGATGGACGAGTACAACGGCTATCGCACCGCGCAGCGCATGGGGCGCAGCTACTACGGTCAAACCACGCCGACTTCGCCACCCAAATATGGAACGCACGGCACGTTCACTCAAACGCATTACGCGCAAAGCCGCTATGTTCAATCGGGCGGCTTCAAGGGTTCGGCCTATGCGTCGCGTAACGGCGGAGCATCTTCCCATTTCGAGGAATCGCCCCACGCCAACGCTCCCGGAGCCGGCAGCAGCGCTGGAAGGCGATTCGGATTCGGCGCGAACCCGCCTTCGGGGAGAAGATTCGGCTCCCCGGGAGGATTCCGAAGTCCGGGCCGCGGTTTCGGCCGCCGCCGCTAACTAGCATGGGTACCCGTTTGAAACGGGTCATTGCAGGCAAGGAACGGGCGCGAGTATGATCACGAGTGCCAGGGACGGCGGCAGCTAAGGCCGGATGAGCAATGGAGCTATCAAGCCCGGTAGCTAGCATGGTTCCGAGTTTCGTGCTCAATGCAGTGGTGACGTTCGTGGGCTATTTTCTGGCTCGCGGCGATCCCGATTAGGAGAGTGCCCGATTTGTGCGACTCGGGCCGTCGTCTGCTGGCGCAAAGGAGTTGACGATGGCGAGAAAGCACAACAAGAAGAAGAGTGCCGTCAAGACTAGCAATGCCGTGCTGCCGGTGATGCGGCCCGAGGCAGCTGGGATTGATATCGGAGCGACGGAGATTTTCGTAGCTGTGCCAACGGATCGAGCCGCTCAGAATGTGCGCTCATTTCCGACGTTCACCCAAGACCTTTATGCCTTAGCGGAGTGGCTGAAGCAATGCGGCATCAAGACTGTGGCGATGGAATCGACTGGTGTTTACTGGATTCCCTTGTTTCAGATTTTGGAGGCGAGCGGCTTTGAAGTTTGTCTGGTGAATGCCAGACACGTAAAGAACGTGCCCGGCCGGCGGACCGACGTTTCCGATTGTCAGTGGTTGCAGTTCTTGCATTCGGTCGGACTCCTTCGCGCATCCTATCGGCCCGACCAGGAAGTCTGTGCTGTGCGGTCTTTGTTGCGACACCGGGAAAGTCTCGTGCAAATGGCCGCGACTCACGTCAACCATATGCAGAAGGCGCTAGACCAGATGAATCTGCAACTGCATCACGTCATCAGCGACATCGTGGGGCAAACCGGTTTGGCGATTGTCGATGCCATACTGGCAGGACAGCGCGATCCTTCTATGCTGGCTAGGTTGCGCAACGACCGTATCAAAGCTTCGGAAGAGGTGATTGCCAAATCACTGGTGGGCGACTACCGGCACGAGCATTTGTTCACTCTTCGACAGTCGCTCGCCGCGTATCGCAGTTACCAGAAGCTGATTGAAGACTGTGACCGCGAGATCCGGCAAAACCTCGAAGACTTTAAACCACCGGAGCAATTGGAACCGCCCGAAGGCAGAACCCCGAGACCCACATCAAGAAAACCATCTCCTGACGGAATTTTGAAGTCAGAGCTACAACGAGTATTCGGAGTCGATCTCGCGAAAATCCCTGGCATCCGGACCGGCATTGCTCAGACTTTATTTGGCGAAATAGGGCCTGATTTCACGAAGTTTCGCAGCGCTTCGGCGTTCGCTTCCTGGATGGGCCTCTGTCCTGACAACGACATTAGTGGAGGTAAAGTATTGTGGGTCGGCACCCGCAAGGTCAACTGCCGGGCAGCTACTGCCCTCCGCATGGCGGCGCAGTCTCTCCATCACAGCAAGAGCGCGCTGGGTGATTTTTATCGACGGATGCGAGCAAAACTCGGCGCTCCCAAAGCCATCACTGCTGCCGCCCACAAATTAGCCCGGATTATCTTCCACCTGATCACTTCCCGTCAGGAATTTGATGAAAGCCGCTTTGCCGCTGATCAACTGCGTTATCACAAGCGCCAGGAAGGAAAGCTACGCGCCAAGGCGAAAGCGCTCGGATTCCAACTCGTCCCACTGGAACTGGCGGGATGAGTTCCTTAGGAGCGCTGGAAGAGGCACGCAGCAGAGGCGATCTCGAGACGAACTCATTCATTCAGTTGCGCAGGCGATTTGAAAATGGCTGGCCGATGCTGGAGCCTCGCGAGCATGGGTGATGCCCACCAGCTTCTCGACAATGAGCAGTTCTTTCGTCAAAAGGTTGGCAGGATCAAAGGGCACAAAGCGCCAGTAACGGAACAAGCTTGGGGTGACTGGCCCGGGCGCTATCTGGGCACGTTATCCTCCGCGCTCGAATATCCGGCAACCGAGAAAGCGCTTGGAACGGGGCGCTAACAACTGGACTGACCGCCCTTTTGACGGTCACCGCGTGTTCTTGCTTCTGGCTGGCGCGAGGCTTTTGTTAACCAATGGCAATTCGATCACTGACCAAGTCGCTATCCCACTCGATGCTTCTGTCAGTAAATGGAGTCGGCCCTTCGATATTTACACCCAGCTCGGACGCGAGCGCGGTGAAAAACGCGTCCATTTTACGCGCGGAAATCTCGACCGTGAAATCCTTCGATTCGTTCGTGTACCAATTCTTGATTCTGCTGACAATTTTCTGGAAGAAAACTTGTGCCTCCTCAACTAATTTAGGGCTGGCAATTTTCAGAAGGGATGATGAAAAATCGAGGCGAGCGGCTTGCCGATCTTTCCTCTGGTAGAACCATAAAATCGCAAGCTGGTATACGTACATGCGCACTGCCTGTTTCTTAAATATGAGAGGGGCATTGCTGTTGGCATGTGTTGGAAGCTCAAGATACTTATTCAGCCCTCGTTTCAAAGACTTGAACAAATTCATCGTAAAGATCGCATCGCTGATGTAGTTTGGTATCGTTCGATCGAAAACCCTGTCGTGATTGACTTTGTTGGCAAAAATTTCAGAGGGTTTCGCGGCCCATGTCCTCTCGCTGCGAGCGAGCGCGATCACCTGGGCGAGATCGACCACTTTGATATTCGTGCCGTTCGTCGAGTTATAGTATTTTGCGACATCGGCATTTCGCATTACGGTGTCAAACTTTCCCTTCTGTCGCTCATAGAAAATCCCTGCGGCCTTGAATGCCGACTCGACTTCGATGTGCACCGGCTCATTTGAAAAGAGCTGCCAATTATCAATTGGGTTCTGTCTGTTGTTACAATTCGTAATCTCCTTCAGCTCCTCGTTCGAGACTCCCACGACCACTTTTGCAATTATTCTGATTTGTTTAAAGCGTTCGATGCGCTCAGTATCGTTCTTCTTTTCAAGTTTCTTGAGGTATTCGTTTGCGATGCTGATGGTCTGGCACCCATTAATGATACTTGGCGCTTGGAGGTTGATGATATTTGCGGCCTCGTCCGCGGAGCTGGTAGCAGCGAGTGTGACGCCGATGTGGTAAAAGGCGAAAATTGCCGGACTGAGGCGACCCGACGCAATCCCGTCAAGTGTTTCCTCCATTGGGTGGACAAGCCGATCCTTCGCCTCCCGCGAACCGACGAGCGATAGCCTTACATTTTTGTCGAACAGCACATCGCCGCGTTGGCGATAAAGACTGATGAGCGCATACAATGGCACGTATGCTAAATCCAAATAGGAGTTACGGCGAAGCTCCAATCGAGCATCGGGAATTTTTTCTATCGGATACCCCTTCACCGCTAAGGGTATTCGCCGCTCCAAGTTATAAGGCTCCATGCTCGACATGAGCCGTCCACTTCGCTCTTTGCTGATGGCGGCGTTCAGGGCAGACTTGACGCATGCAGCCTCGAAGTCGCTGTACTCCTGTGTGTCTTCTAAGTCGTTCTCGTCAAACAGTGACGTCAGGGAAAAATGAATCCTCTTAACCGAGAACCTGGTTTCTCCAAGCAACCGATAGAGATTGAAAAAGGCAAGGATTATTGCTCGGAATTGTGTCAAGACTGCCTTCTAAAACAACTCGTTCAAGCCAATCTCGAGCGCGACCCAGATCATCCAACCCACGGAGCGCAATCGCCTTGCTCTCGCTGAGTTTGCTTTGATAGACGAATAGCTCATCCGATATCGAATCGTAAAACCACGCGTCGATTCCGTGATCGTTAGCACAGCGGGAGCTTTGGTCCAGGGCAGCGTGGAGATCTAGTCCATGCGCGTTCATCAAATGCAGAGTGGCGATACAATTCTCATCGCTGATTTCGATCCCAGTCTTCGCTCGGAACGCCTTGATCGCCGCAATACATTTTTCTTTTCTAATCATGCACCTACCTGTATCTTGCTTTTCACAAATCGAACCCTGAACCAAAGTTAGTCTTGTGGCGCACGATCGGCGATTTTCTCATCCATGCCCGTCCACGTAAGCGTGGCGATTGCAGTGATACCGGCGGCCACCGCTGTCACAGTTCAGCGATTCCACGGCTTACCGATTAGCTAGCTGCGAAAGTCAGGCTAATTTTCCGTCGTAATCTGCCATACAGGAAATCTCTGGCGGGACAAGAATAGCGCGACGTGCGAGATTATTTGCCGCTAACCTATACAGCTTTTGTATGAAATTGGTTTACGGAACCGTCAAGAATTGCGCGGCTGTCGCGTGCGTGTTGGCATTGAGCTTGGGCACTGTTTTCGCCGGGGGCATTCCGAAGCCATTAAAGTCGAGATTCGTAGTGGGCGATCCCGTTTGGCGGGAACTGCCCATCCGCGACGACTTTCAAAGCCAATATGACAAGTGCTGGCAGACAGCAGTCAACTCGGTTCTCGAGAACAACTTCGATGTCGCGACCATGGACAAGGAATCGGGCTATCTTCGGACAACGTGGAACGAAGGCGTGGTTGCACTGAACGGCAACTGGGCCTACAAGGTGCAAGTGAGCCTGAAAATGGTTTATGTGCCAGGCGATCTGCGGGCGAATCCTCCTACCACTTCAATGGTGCAAAAGGTTCGTATACAGGTAGCGGGTGAAATCGTCGATGTGAATCCGCGGCGCGGCAAACTCGAAGCTGCTTTCCGCGGCTACGATCAAGTTCTACTGCAGAATCTTTTCCAGGATCTACAGGGCAAGCTGGGCTCGCGCTGAAGCTTATGGCTGCGGTTTCGGAAGTCTAGGTAAGGGCGGCGCTGGCGAAGAAGTCCGCGAAAAAGCCGGCTGCTCGGTGTTGTTGTCCGACTCGGGCATGAAATTGGGGGCTTGATCGAAGATGATTGTCAGCCGGCGCTGGATTTCCTTCCCATAAGCGGTCGCCTCAAGGTCGGAACGGCGGTTCTTTACGACTGTGATCTGGTCTCGCGGCCCGAGATAGAGGTATGCATCTGCGGTCTGCCCCAATGTTGAAGTAGACCCTCCACGGCCAGGCGCTGGGAGGTCGCTCATCCAGCTTCCTTTCAGGTCGATCAGCGACGGCGCGGGAAGCGCGTCGAAACGGGAATCCAGATCGTCGTAGCCCCGCACCATATCGCGGCTCCAGTCGAACGGAGGATCACCTAACAATATCCTCAAGGGCCGGTCTTTGGGCAGCTTGAGGTTCACAGCCCGGACAGCCGCATAAAAATTCCCCGTAAACGGGAGATACGGGTCCTAAGGCTCCAACCGTATCGCGCCAAGCCTTCTGGACTTCTTGCATCGGCACGTTGTCGCCGGAGATATATCGATCGACCACCTCTTGGTACCGCGCATTCCCGAACTCCATCACGATATCGTTCACACGCTCGGCGAATCCGGGTGTGGCGATCAGCTTACACAGCAGGTCGTGTTCCTGCTTGCATTCATGGATCTCGCCCAGCATGACAATTCGATAAGTGTCGAAAAGTTTGACGATGCCCTGAATCGGTTCCTGTGGCGCAGGATTCTGGCCCCGCATCATGCAGCACGTCAGCATCAAAAAACTGAAACGCCTCATGCAATGAAGAAGACTACATAGACTAACCGTTACAATTGGCGCGAAAACGCTTGGAAATTACGACTGTTTACGCTCGGCCATTTTGATACGTTCGTGTATGATGTGCCGCTTCTCGCGGAACCAGCAATGGCCGGGCGGCCGGCTACAAGAAAATTTCCTCTCCGGCGCTAACCGGATCTCCTGTCGCGCGTAAATATCATTCGGCCAGCACGGAGATAGAGTGTTGCAAAGCCTACGTTTCAACATCCGCGCATTAATGAACCAACCTGGATTTGCAGTAATCGGCATCCTGACCCTGGCGCTCGGCATTGGTTCAACCTCGGCCGTATTTAGTCTGGTGCACGGGGTTCTGTTAACTCCGCCTCCCTACCAGGACCCTCAGCGCCTCGCACTCATTCCGCCCGCACGCACTGATGGACGATCTGCCGCCGACTCGCAAGGATGGGCTGCCCTGCAATGGCTCGACTGGCGAAAGCATGCGAGGTCTTTCGCCAGCATCGCCGCGTACGACTGGTCCTTCAACTTCATCATTCTCCAAAGCGGGAGCATATCCGTTGAAGGCATGTGGGTCACCAAAGATTACTTCCGTACGCTCGGCCTTCACCCCATCCTCGGCCGCATCTTCTCCGATTCCGAAGCCTCCTTTAAACCCAAGCCAGTCATTATCCTTGGCTACAACTTATGGCGACGCCAGTACAACGGCGATCCGTCCATCGTTGGCAAAACCATTCGCCTGAGCCGCTGGGACACGCCTCCCATCGTCATCGGCGTCATGCCGCCTGGGGTCCGTTTTCTCCCTTCCCCCACCACTGCGAAAGAACCGAACTACGATCCCAACGCCCTCGTTGACTTTTGGATTCCCGCGGCCCCCGATCCACAACACTTAAAGGATCTCGGATGGAACGTTGTCGCGCGCCTGCGTCAGAAGGTCACGGTGAATCAAGCACAATCCGAACTCTCCGTCATCGTCGCGCGCGAAGGCAGCGCTGAACGCGATTTCGAGGGCATGGCGCCCCATATCGAACCACTCGAAACCGAGTTGAACCGTGATGGCAGCCGTATCCTGCTCCCCCTTCTAGGCGCCGCCGCGCTCGTGCTCCTGATCGCGTGCGGCAACACCGCGTCATTGTTATTAGTACGCGGCCTCCAACGTCAACCTGAATACGCCGTCCGCAGTGCACTGGGCATCCGTCGCATCGCGCTTCTCGGGCACGCCTCCGCCGACGGTCTCCTCATCGCAGTCATCGGTGGGGGATTCGGTATAGGCCTTGCTTTTGGCATTGTAAAGCTTGTCAAGTCGATCGGGGGTCACGCCATCCCGCGGCTGGATTCCGTCTCAGGCTCCTGGTCCGTCTTGATCTGTGGCCTAGTCGCAGCCATCGTCTCTGCCGCTTTGGCGGGTGTGGTTCCCGCCTTGCGAGCCGCTCAGCTCGACCCAGCTGAAGTATTGAAAAGCGCCGGCCCGCGAAGCAGCGCCAGCCGAGGCGAACGCCGAGTTCTTCGCGTAATCACAATGTTTCAAATCGCCCTAACGCTCGCTCTGCTGGTGGGTGCCGGACTTCTCATTCGCATAATAAACAATCTTTCCAAAGTTCAATCCGGCTATGAGGTCTCACACATCCTAACCATGAGCATAACGGCCGTGGAAGGCAACCGGACCGATTTTCATCGCCGTGCCTTAGAAGTTGTCTCTGCACTGCCCGGCGTGCAACGCGCGGCCTTCGCGTGGGGCGTGCCCCTGACTGGCAACAACTGGCCGGGCCAGGTTGACGTAGAGGGGCAACCCGTCCCTGCGAAAGAGAGCGATCGTCTCTCGTTTCCGATGCGCTCCGTCACGCCCGGCTACTTCGATATGATGCATCTGCCGATTCTGGAAGGTCGCGACTTCCGTTCCACTGACAACGGCAAAAAAATCGACGCGGCCATTATTAATAAGGCTTTTGCGGATCGCTACTTCCCGCGCGAAAACGCCGTTGGGAAAAGGTTTTGGCTCGGCAAACGCACGCAGCCCGGCATCCAGATCGTCGGTATCGTCTCGAACGCGCGCAACGACGACCTCACGCAAGCCGCCCAACCCAAAATTTACCTCTCCTTTTGGGAAGCAACTCCATTCTCCAAGCACTTGGTGATTCGCACCGTCTCCGATCCTCGCTCGGTAATCGCGGCTGTCCGCGGCGAACTCCGTCACATCGATCCCACCGTTGCCATCGAGAACATCAAAACACTGGACGAAATCCGCGCTGACTCTTTCGCCTCGCGCACTTTCGCCATGCAGCTATTAATCGGCTTCTCGGCTGTCGGAACCGTGCTGACACTAATCGGCATCTATGGAATCCTCGCGCTCTCCGTGGCCTCCCGCCGGCGCGAAATCGCCATTCGCACTGCAGTCGGAGCAGAGCGCCGCGACATCTGCAATTTGGTCTTGGGTGACGGCTTTCGTTTGATCGCAAGTGGCATCCTCGCCGGATCAGCTGCGGCGCTTGTGCTATCGCGAGTTCTCAAATCGCTCCTCTTCGGCGTTGCTCCAGCTGATCCTGCAACCGTGATCGGTGTTGGAATTCTGTTCGGAGCTGTTGCGTTGGTGGCTTGCTGGATTCCCACGCGCCGTGCGACGACCGTCAATCCCGCCGAAGCGCTTCGTTACGAATGACTACACCGTGGCCGCTGGTCTACGTCACTCAGAGCCCGAAGCCGTCTAAGTAGCTCTTGCAATTGGCGCGAAAGCGGTTGGAAATTGCGATTCTCTAAGCCCAGCTATAGCCACTCTTCGCCAGTGGTAACGAACGAATTCGCTTGCCTGTGGCGGCAAAGATGGCGTTGCAGACCGCCGGGATTACAGGCGGAAGGGCCGGTTCGCCCAAGCCGGTCGGCGCGTTTTGACTTCTCAAGAAGTACACCTCAATTTGCGGCGCTTGCTTAAACCGGAGCAGACCGTGCTGGTTGTAATTGGTCTGAGCCACGCGGCCGTTTTCCAGCGTGATCTCCTGATGCATCAACTCGCTGAGGCCATCGATCACCGCGCCTTGAACCTGTGCTTCGGCGCCGCTCGGATTGACGATCTGGCTGCCGACGTCGCCGCAGACCCAGAGTTTATTTACCTTGATGGCATTTTTTGCGCTCACGGTCACTTCCGCGACGTGCGCGAAATAGCCCTGGAAACTGTAATGAAATGCGATTCCCATCGCCGTTCCGGAGGGCAGCTTGCGCTTTCCCCAACCCGATTGGTCGCGTACATGTTCCACTACGCCGCGCATGCGGGCTACGTCATACGCTTGAGGATTTCTATCCGCGGGCCTCTGCGGAGGCTCATTTTCCACCTTCGGTTTGGCAGCTTCCTTAACCTGTTCGCGATGCGGCTCACCAAGCAATTCCAGGCGGAATTGCAGGGGATCTTTCCCGGCGGCATGAGCCAACTCGTCGATGAAAGATTGCATGACAAAAGCCTGGGAATTGGCTCCGGGCGCCCGCAGCGCGCCAGTTTTCAGCCGGAGCGGCATCACCGAGGAGTAGGTTGCAAAATTGGGCACAAAGCCGGCGGGAAACTCGCCAGCTTGAATTTGCGCGGAAGGCGCGAATTTGTCTCCGTCGCCGTAGCTCACAAAGTGATTGCGCCAGGCAACCAGCTTCCCTGAAGCGTCAACGCCGCCTTTCAAGAAATGGAATCCGCCAGGACGATAGTAATCGTGCGTCATATCATCCTCGCGCGACCAGACGAGCTTGACCGGGGTTCCGATCTGCTTGGCAATGTAGGCGACTTCGACCATGTAGTCGTTCGTCAATCCGCGGCCGAAGGAGCCGCCGGCCCGCAACAAGTGCACAGTGATGTCGTTTTCCGGGATGCCTAAAATCTTTGCAACAAGGGCGCGGCCGCGGGCCGGCTGTTGGGTCGTGCTCCAGATTTCGAGCTTGCCATCTTTATAATGCGCGCTACAATTTCTGGGCTCGAGCGGCGCGTGCGAGATGAAAGGATAGGAGTACGCCGCCTCCACGACTTTCGCTGAGTTCTTCAGGCCATCCTCTACGTTACCGTCGTTCTTGATCGTTCGGGCGGGCTGCTGTTTTGACAGTTGCTCCGCTTGTTGCGCAAAACGCTCGCTGCTTTGATCCGCGCCCGGGCCTTCATCCCATTTGACATTGAGCTTCTGCCGGGCCGATTGTGCGGCCCACCAGGTTTCGGCAACGATGGCGACACCGGGCTCAAGGCCTGGATCGCCTTCCATTACAGGTCCCACTTTCAAATCGCTCTGAACGACGAACGCGTCGCGAACGCCCGGCAATTTTTTCACTTCATCGACGTTGGCGCTTACGACTTTGCCGCCGTACACGGGGCACTTCTGATAAGCGGCAAAAAGCATCCCGGGCATGGTGAAGTCGATACCAAAGATCGGTTTTCCGTTCACGATATCGGGCACGTCCACACCTGGCGTTGACTGGCCGATGATTTTGAAATCGGTTTCTTTGAGCTTTAAACTCTTGAGGTCAGGTACAGGCAGAGTAGCCGCCGTGGCAGCGAGTTCGCCGTAACCGAGCGAGCGGTCTGTCGATCGATGATAGATGCGCCCGCGTGAGGCGTAGCATTCCGATTCAGGGACGCCCCACTTCTTCGCAGCCGCCGCAATCAGCATCTGGCGGCCGGCGGCGCCAACCTGTCTCATCGGGACCCAATTGTTCGAAGCGGCACGGCTGCCACCCGTGCTCTGCAATCCATACTTGGCATCGAAGTCAGCTTGCTCGACCTTGACGGTCTTCCAATCCACCTCGAGCTCTTCGGCAATCAGCATGGGTAGCATGGTTTTGACACCCTGCCCGATTTCCGGATTCCTGGAGACGAGAGTGACGCTTCCGTCCGGAGCGATGCGGATGAAAGCCATGGCTTCGAAAGACGGCTGAGATGGACCCTGCGCGGATGCTTTCGGTTCGAAATACATGCCGAGCAGCATGCCTCCGCCGGATACGGCAGTAACTTGAAGAAAAGAACGGCGACTGAGACGCATGTTTACAATCTCCTCAATTTCCCGAATCCACCGCGGTCAGTTCGGCGCGCGCCACTGATCTCTTGGGGTGAATCGAAGCTGCTTTGTGAATGGCCTGACGGATGCGGAGATAAGTTCCACACCGGCAGAGATTCCCGTTCATGGCAGTATCGATCTCCTGGTCTGTCGGCTTCGGGTGCTTAGCGAGCAGCGCCGCGGCAGACATGATCTGGCCGGCTTGACAGTACCCACATTGGGGGACGTCGGCATCCACCCAGGCTTGCTGTAACGGGTGGGAGCCGTTCGGCGAAAGACCCTCGATGGTCGTGATGGGAGCGTTCGCAGCATTGGAAACCGGCGTCATACAGGAGCGTACGGGTTCGCCTCCCAGATGAACGGTGCACGCCCCGCACTGACCGATTCCACAGCCATACTTCGTCCCGTGAAGGTTCAGCACGTCGCGGATCACCCAAAGGAGGGGCGTGTCGCCCGGAACATCGACGGTCGTAGACCGCCCATTTACAGTCAACTTGATCGCCATAAGCTCAATTCAAAGATACCTCCGCGCGGCCTGAGGTAACACCCTTTGATTTCGTTCTTTTTCGTTTGCTGGAGCTGAGCGAGCTGTCCCGGTCATTCCAAAACCGGATCGGGCAGGCCCGATCCCTACGCAACACCCGATTTTACGTAGGACCGAGGCATGCCTCACCGTACCCTCCCATAACGTTTCGGACGGGGATGGCTCAGCTCGAGAATGCTAAAGCGGTCAGCGCTTTCTCTCGATTGAATGCTATGATCGACCTGTGCTGCGAGACCCCTCGCAACATCCGACTCCCGGCTTAGAGCGTGAGACGGGTGGAGCGTACACCCGTAAGGACGTTTGTCGGTTGCTCAAAATCGACAACCGCCAATTGAAGAGTTGGGAACGCCAGCAACTGATTCCGGAACTTTCGCAGTATTTTTTCTCCGATCTGCTGGTGCTCAAGAAAATCGCGCGCCTGCGCAGCGAGGATGCTCGCCCACGGCAGATTAAGCAAGCTCTGGCGGCCATTCGGGAACGGCTGAAAGAGGTTCCACATCTGGCCGGGGATGTGCAGGTCTATAAGGATGGACGGCGGGTCCGGATTCAAATTGGGAAACAGAAGATGGAGCCGCTCTCAGGCCAGCTTCTATTCGATTTCGCCGAGGACGAGATCCATAAACTGCTGCAATTGCCGGCTTCGCAGAAAAGCGGCGGAGCTATTGCCGAGAAGCTGAAGAACAAGATCGAAGCGGATTACTGGTTTGAAAAAGGTCTTGAGCTGGAACAGACCGGCGCGCCTTATGAAAAGATTGTCGAAGCTTATCAAAAATCCGCCGATCTGGATCAGCGATCCGCCGGCGCGCTGGTGAACCTGGGAACCGTGTTCTTCAACGGACATGCCTGGGCGGATGCAGAGGCGCAATACAAGAAAGCTCTGGAAATCGATCCGAAGTACGCTCTCGCGCATTTCAATCTGGGCAATCTGTACGACGAGCAAGGCGACCCCGCGGAGGCGTTGCACCATTACGAAGAAGCACTCAAGCTTTTTCCAAGCTACGCGGACGCTCACTACAATCTCGCGCTGCTGTACGAGGGAATACGCGACAATCTGAATGCCATTCGCCACTGGAGAGCCTATCTGAAGCTGGATTCGAGCAGCACGTGGGCAGCGATTGCGAAGCGGGAATTGGGGAAATTGGAGGCGATGATGGTAGTGCGCGGAAGCCAGTCTGCGTCAAAGCCGCAACTCGTCAAAGGCGAGAACGCTTGAGTTCCGCGCCGGCCTGTCTTCCGGTTGCCGCCGTCGTGCTTGCGGCGGGAGCGGCAACGCGAATGGGCAAGTTAAAACAGTTACTGCCTTTTAGCGGAGGAACGCTGGTCCAGCATGCCATTCAGCAAGCCCGCAAGGCTGAATTCGATCCGATCATTGTTGTCGTTGGAGCGGAGGCAGAAGCGGTGCGGGCCGCTATTGCAACGCAGCCAATCGAGATTGTCTATAACGAGGACTGGGAACTCGGGATGGGCGGCTCCATCGCCGCAGGTATCCGGCGGCTTCACGAGGCAAGCACGGATTCCGCCGCGGTTGCCATTCTGCTTGCGGATCAGCCGCTGGTGACGGCACTTCATTTATCTGCGATGCGGACGTTGCTGCATACGGGGAAAGCCTCGATAGTTGCGGCGGCATATAACGGAACCATCGGTGTACCGGCTTTGTTCAAACGCGCATTGTTCCCGGTGCTGGCGGAGCTAGAACCGGACGCGGGTGCGCGGCATATTTTGCGCAACTCCGCATTTTCGGTGGCGGAGTTTCCTTTGCCCGAGGCCGGCACCGATATCGACACACCGGAAGATTTCGCGGCTCTGCAGCTAAACATCTACTTCTTAATGTCTGGTTTGTCGGGAGGCGGCTGATCGCCGAACGTGACTGTCGATTCGGCTCCGAACCGTTTGTAGTTCATGTAGCGGACAAGAATGCGGATGTGCTGGGGCCAATCGCGAAAGAACAATGTGTCATCGGCGAAAGTGTAGAAGGGGAACATCCATTTGCCGTCGATTTCACGTCGCAAGGTGGTGAAGTGGGGGAACAGGTTCTGTTCTTTCAGCGTTTCGATCTGCGGAACCGCCTGCCCTTCGCTACGTATGACCGCCAGGTCGGATTCTCTGACCCAGAGCGTACCTTCGAAAAAGCGTTGAGAGGAAAGAATCTGGCGCGGGCGAATGTACTCGACAAAACATTTCACTCCGTCCACTGTTTCCTCGCCCTTGTATTGCCCTTCATAGAGAGATACTTCATCGCTGGTGAGCAAAAACGGGTCGACGTTGCGGATGTCGGCGAAATCTTCGGGTGTCAAGCCGGATGCGCGAGAGCGTATTCTTCGGTTTTTCAACCTCCTGCTCATATCGGACCCGATTCGGCGAGAACGTGATGTCGTGCACCTCATAATACTGGCCAGTGACAATGCCTTGATCGTTGAATTCCTGGATCGTGACAGATTGGCGATAGGTGTAGTTTTGGCGGGCCTTAGCGTTTTCGGTTTCGCGGTCGGCGATCTTCTTTAAGAGGCCGGGCGGCGGCTCGGCGGCCCAAACGGCAAGGGGGGCAAGCACGAGCAGCGATGCTACGATGAGGGCGATGTTCCGCGCCATGCGTCCATTTTTCATAGTCTTACCGTGCGCCTGGATCGCGTTATTTCTTACGGCACTCTTCTATACTGACCGTCTTCATTCTACTTGGGTGATGACGGCAGCGCTTCCGGCGTTTCTTATAGAAGCTATCTTCTATTTGGGATCCGTCTTCAAAGAGACCCGTGAATGGTTTGGCCGGTTCGGCTCCGGTTGGAAGCAGGCGGGTATTTTGTGGGTAACCGCTCTTTTGCCCTTTCTGGTCTTCAGCTTGGCCGCCGGGACATTTCGGCCGAACGCGTTCTATTTGCTTGCCGTGCTCTGCGGCCTGTTCGCTTTTTGGTACGTGCTGCTGCCCCGTCGGGCGGCCTTCGATGCGGGATTTCTCATCTTGGCTGCGGCTCCGATCATTTTGCGGGTGTTTCAGCGCATCTATATCTCGCCCGGACGATCACTTGCGCGTGGACGTCCTGGGGCATCTGATGTGGATCCGGGTTGGAATTGTGGCTTTACTGGTTTTAAGACGGTGGGATCCGGGGTCGTTCGGGTTTTGGCCGCGCCGGCGCGAATGGGGAATGGGTATTCTGTATTACTGTTTGGCGCTTATTCCTATCGTATTGGTTGCCCTGGGACTTCACGATGTCCGCTTTGCGCCGCTGCAGGGAGCCTGGTGGCGGATCGCCGGAATCGCGCTCGGCACATTTTTCGGCATTTTGTGGGTTGTCGCGCTAGGGGAAGAACTGTTCTTTCGTGGAGTGGTGGAGCGGGCGCTGCTGGATAATTGGCGTTCACCGGCTTTGGCTATTGGCGTTTCGGCGGTGGTTTTTGGAAGCGCCCACCTTTGGTTTCATCAATTTCCAGACTGGCGACGTGCGCTGGTGGCGGCGCTACTCGGGGTGGCCTGCGGCATTGTCTATCTAAGAACCGGGAGTGTGCGAGCACCTATGGTCACACATGCCTTTGTGGTCGTGACTTGGCGGGTATTTTTTAAGTAGAGGAGGAACGACGCCAAGTCTTAGGACGTAGGATGATTTTAATGAAGTCTGAAGCTGCGAGACGGAACCCTTTCGGGCGCCAGGGAGGTTTGTTGCTTCAGGGGTCTTTCTATGAGGTTAGTCTCGCTTTGGTGGGAGTTGCCTCCCTGGCTTACTTCCAATATTAGGATATGATTTTTCGGAGCGCAAGCTTTTTCTATACAAAAATCAAAATTATTTTCTACTATGGTTGGTAGACGTCACAGGCGCTGGTCCGGGAACATAGCTACTTCATGATGATAAGCGTATTAGGCTCAACGGGTTCAATTGGGGTCAATACCTTGGATGTCGTTCGTCAGCACCGGGACGAATATCATGTCTTTGCACTAGTAGCCGGAAAAAATCTGGAGGTACTTTGCTCCCAAATTCTGGAATTTCGCCCGAAGGTGGCTGTAGTCGCCGATGAGGAGACGTTAAGCGGGCTGAGAGATCGGCTCTCCGAGTTACCACTTCCGAGAAGCGATTGGCCGGAACTGGCGGCTGGCGCGACAGCCCGGGTAACCGCTGCGACGGCCCCGGAAGTGGGTGTTCGTAATGTCGGCGATTGTTGGCGTAGCAGGTCTGGAAGCTACGTACGCGGCGATTCGGGCGAAGAAGCGTGTCGGTCTAGCGAACAAAGAAGTTCTGGTGGCGAGCGGCCGTCTAGTCATGGATGCGGTTCGGGAGTCCGGTGCCGAGTTGATTCCGGTAGATAGCGAACACAACGGCGCCCACCAGTGCTTCCGGGCGGGAGCGCGGTCGGAAGTGACGCGGCTCTTACTGACAGCTTCGGGTGGGCCATTCCGGGATACGCCGCGAGAAGAACTTTGGGATGTTACGCCGGAGCAGGCGCTCCATCATCCAACCTGGAAAATGGGACGTCGGATCACGATCGATTCGGCGACTATGATGAACAAAGGTTTCGAGGTGATCGAGGCGTGCTGGCTGTTTGGGTTATCGCCTTCGCAGGTGGAGGTGGTAGTCCATCCGCAATCGTCAATTCATGCGATGGTGGAATACAACGATGGAAGCGTGATCGCGCAGGTTTCGGCCACGGATATGAGAATGCCGATTCAGTACGCAATGACCTATCCGGAGAGATGGCGCGCTCCGGTTCCGCGCCTGGATTGGACACAGCCGCGGACCTGGCAATTCTCAGCTCCGGATCTGGAGAAATTCCCACTTCTTAAATTGGCTTATCAGGCGCAGAGGCAGGGCGGATCGGCAACCTGCACCTTGAATGCGGCCGATGAGATCGGAGTGGAGGCGTTCCTAGAGGGGCGAATCCCGTTTCCGGCGATTGCGCAAACCGTGGAGGAGACTCTTGCGCGACAAAGCAACCGGGAAGCGGCGACAATAGAGGAAGTCATCGCCATGGACCGGGCTTCGCGCGAGACAGCGAGAACGGTAGTGGCGGAATCCCGCTGGCTTGCTTTTGACCGGTAGGTTCCGAAGCAAAGCGCCGACCGGCGCGTCGAATGAGTGTGAGGTCTTAAGAGACCGGAAGGGTAGATAGCGAGTGGCATTTTTTGGACCCGTCTTCTGGGTCATTATCCTTTTGGGAGTCATGATCCTGGTACACGAACTGGGGCACTTTTGGGCGGCTCTCTCGGTCGGCGTCAGAGTGGAGACATTCAGCATCGGATTTGGGCCGAGGCTGTTCGGATTCAAGCGGCGCGATACGGATTTCCGCATCTCGGCCGTTCCGTTTGGCGGCTACGTGCGTATGCTGGGCGAGCAGCCGGGGGATGAAACGGCAGCGGACCCGCGCTCTTTTCAGGCGAAAGCGAGATGGCAGCGTGCCATCGTGATCATTGCCGGCCCGCTGATGAACGTGATCCTGGCGATTGCGGTAGTGGCCGGACTTTATATGTACGGCTTTCCAAAGGAGGTCCCTTCGGCCGATGCGGTGGTCAGCAGCGTGGCTCCGAATTCCGCCGCCGCAGCGGCGGGAATCGAGCCGGGAGACAGAATTGTACAGATCGGAAGTAAGCATGATCCGAGCTGGCAGGATGTGCTCACGCAAGAAGCATTGAATGCAAACCATGCGCTTCGCGTGGTGGTCGATCGCACACCTCCCGCCACTGCGGATGAAGCGCAGCGGCGGCAGAAATTAGGCGATCGGTACGGCACCGAAATTGCCGCTGGTAAACAGCAGAGACTCACGTTTTTTGTGACGCCGAGAATGGATCCGAAAGAGGGCATCGGAGTGGCAGGGTGGCGCGGTGATGTGCAGGTAGGTGAGGTTGCCAAAGGCGCGCCTGCCGATGCGGCGGGATTAAAGCCCGGCGACGCTCTCATTAGCGTCAACCATGAGCCGATCGAATCGTTTGCGACGGTTCAGCAAGCGATTATCAAATCCTGCGGCCGGCCGGTAGAACTCGAGCTGATGCGGAACAACCAACTGCAGGACATCTCGGTCACGCCCGCTCCCGGAAACAATCCGAAGCTGCCGTGCCAGATCGGCATCGCATTCCGAATGCCGGTCAAAATGGTGAAGCTGGATTTTGGACCCGCGATTACGGAGTCGCTGCGGTTCAATCGCCAGAACGCGACCATGATCTTCCAGGTTCTTGGGCAGCATTGTGGAACGGCGTGTTTCTCCGAAGACGCTGGCCGGGCCGATCGGGATGTCGCAGATGGCGAGCGAAGCCGCACAAGAAGGGCCGTCCAGTTTTCTCGGCCTGATGGCAATCGTGAGTTTGAATCTGGCAATCTTCAATTTGCTTCCTATTCCGATCCTGGATGGCGGAACGCTGCTGCTGCTGATTATTGAAATGCTGCTTCAGCGTGAAGTAAGCATGCAGGTCAAGGAGACGGTGTTTAAGCTGGGGTTCGTGTTCCTGATGATGGTGGTGGTGTTTGTAATTTACAACGACATCAGCCGGATTCTGACGCGAAGTTAGCCGGGTTCGCCGGTTGCGCTTCTTCGACGCGCCAGCCAAATTCCAGCAGCGGTTTGGCGGCGAGCGCGAAATCAATACTGTTTGGACGAAATGAGGACTCGTGCAGTCGGATCGTTCCAGACGATCTGCTGAAAACGAACGAAGTTAGCTTCAGCCAAGGAGCGAACGATTCCTGCGAATAGCTTTGAAAGCCTCGCGGCAGCATCGACAGGGAATGGCCTTTGCTGAGCTCAAGGCCATTTTTCGCGAGAGCCCGCCTGCATCTTTTCGAAGCGACTTCGGCTCTTTGACGATCATCTCTCGCCAGGCATGCAATAGAGGCCGTTCGGGCTGCCACACCCCAGCAGCCACCAACGATTCTTCCGGCGAGAGGTGAATGTAGAGCATACACTGCGAGCCACTGAAAGCCCGGCGGAGCTCGGCAGCAACATGGGTCTTGAACGGCTGCTTGTTCTTGCTGAAACGAATATCGCGATAGACGCGCATAACCGGACTCTTCTCTTTGGCGTAGAGCGGCAAACCTCGGGCGCGGCACCCGGTCGCGACAGCGAAGACGATCGCTTTCATGGGCTGCTCCACGAATTTGTCGTAATCGCCCTTGCGCTCGCGAAACCAATCGCGGTCGTTGTGTTTTTTCAGTTGGCGAAGGAAACGGAAGCCTTCTTCAGGAAATCCGGCAGAATGCGTTTGCTGGGCCACGATGAATTAGCCGGCGCGATAGGCCGGGATTTCTCTGAGAGCACTGTCGCTGTTTCGGCACATTTAGGTTGTATGCTCCAAAATATTTTCATCAAACCGTTCGTTATCGGCTTCGTCCCATCCGTTCTCGTATGGGCATGCGCCATCAAACTGACTGCCGCTCTTTAGTGTTAGTGCGCCACGGCCGCGCAGACCAAATCTCTCAGACGATCAAGATCTCCGTCCAGATCTTTTCCGAGATGCACTCGTAGAGCGCGGCGATGCCGGTCCGCTAAGACCTGGAAGTCGCCGCGAGCTTGGGCCGCTTTCACTACACCGAATGTGTATTTTTGCTGCGGGACGGGAAGGTCTTCCGCCTCGTCACAGGTGATTTGCAGAAAGACACCGGTATTCGGGCCTCCTTTGTAGGCCTGGCCGGTGCTATGCAGAAATCTGGGTCCGAAGCCGAGCACGGTCGCCACTTGCTTCGATTCCAGGATTTCCTTCCGCATTTCCTGCAGCTTCGCTTCGTACTCGGGAAACATCGGAATGTATGCCAGAAGGCCGAAGTAATCTCCGGGTTTCAGGCGGTCGACATGATTGCGGATGAGAGCACCCAAAGTGTTGCCGCCATTCATGAGGGCCGCCGCATTCGCCTTGTCGGTGAACAGCTTAATTCCTTCCTGGTCCAGAATGGGTTTCTCGGGCGGCAAGGAACCCGTTTTTTCAAACTCACTCGTCAATTCGCGCGTGACGACTTTGCTGGCTTCCACATCCGGCTGGTTGAAAGCATTGATGCCGAGCAGGGAACCCGCGACCGCGGTGGCGATCTCCCATTGAAAAAACGTCTGGCCGAGATCGTAGAGATCCTGGAGGACGATCCTGATTACCGGTTCGCCTGCGTCATCGAGCGCCGAAATGGCGGCCTCTGTTTCGGCGTCGCTATCGCCGGCATATTTGATATAGGCAAAAATGCGATCTTTGCCGTAGTTATCGGGGGAGAGCAAGGGCTCGCGATCGACGGGAATTAATCCGCGGCCTTGCTTGCCTGTCGATTCCGCCAGCAACTGCTCGAGCCAGGCGCCTAAATCGTGGATCGATTTCGAGCAGACGAGCGTTACCTTGTCGCGTCCGAATTTTGTGGCCGCCGTGCCCAGCAAAAGACCCAGCGACACGCCTGGATTTTTCGCGGCGTTTGAGTTCTTGCACGCCTCGACCATGGCGGCGGTTCGTTTCAAGAATTTCTCGGTATCCAAACCCATCGCGGCATGGGGCACAAGACCGAAATCGGAGAGGGCCGAGTAGCGGCCCCCAATACTTGCCACGCCGTGATAGAGGCAGCGGAAAGCGAGCTTTTCCGCTACTCCTTCCAGCTTCGAACCGGGATCGGTAATGGCTATGAAATGATGACCGGCACGGTCGCCGACGGACTTCCGAGTTTCCTCGAAGAAGTACTGCATGTAAATGTTGGGCTCGAGCGTTGTCCCGGACTTGCTCGAAACGCAGAACAGAGTGCGTGCCGGATCGATTTTCGCGCGCATGCTTCGGATCTGGACAGGATCGGTCGAATCGAGCACCAGCAATTCGGGCGACCCGGACTGTCTGCCATAAGTCTGGCTGAACACCTCGGGGCAAAGGCTCGAACCGCCCATGCCGAGCAGGAGGATGTGGGTAAAACCATCTTCGCGGATCTCGGCGGCCAGAGCTTTGAATTTCGAAACACTCGATAGCTGCTCATCCACAATGTCCAGCCAACCGAGCCACTTGGCCTCGTCGGTGTTGGTCCAGAGCGACGCATCTTTTTTCCAGAGCCGGTCAGTGTTCTTGTCCGCGTCCCATTTCTTCGCCGCCTCTTTGACTGCGCTCTCTAAGTCGCTGGGGAGCGAGTATGAGAAACTTTCCAGGTCCACTGCGGCCGACACATTAGCGGAACTCATCTTCTTCGATTCCTTTCACCTTGTTCAAACGGCGGACGTGACGCTCCTCGCCGCTGAAATTCGCGTTCAAGAACGCCTCGGCGGCATCCTGAGCCATCATCGGTCCGATAATTCTGGAGCCCAGCACCAGCACATTCATGTCGTCGTGCTCCACTCCTTGATGGGCGGAGTAATGATCGTGACACAGGCCGGCGCGTATTCCTTTAAATTTGTTCGCAGCAACCGACACCCCTACGCCGCTTCCGCAGACGAGAATTCCGCGCTGGGCCTCCCCGGAGCGGATGTCTTCCGCCACCAGCCGAGCGTAATCGGGATAGTCATCCGGCTTGTCTGGTTCGAAGGTGCCGACATCATGAACGGTGTGCCCGAGCTTCTCGGTGAATTCGATGAGCTGCTGTTTCATCTCATAACCGGCGTGATCTGCTCCAATGGAAATCTTCATGGCGAGAGTAGATTACCCTTTCACTTTAGACAGCCGCAGCTTTGGACCGGATCACGAGGTCAGATGCCGCGAGCCAGAAAGATGCTTCGACACAAGTTTACGCCCGTCTTCAATACCAGGGTGGCGTTTAAGCCGCCAAACGCAAAGGTATTCGAGATTGCAGTTTCGATCGGCGCCCGGCGCGCCTCATTGGGAACGATATCGAGATCGCAAGCCGGATCTGGGGTATTGAAATTGGCCGTGGGCGGAATTAAGCCGTTTTTGAGCGCAAGCAGAGTGATGACGGCCTCAATCGCTCCGGCGGCGCCGAGAGTGTGCCCATGCATCGATTTTGTGGAACTGACTAGCAAACGAATCGGCCTTTTCGTCGAAAACCGAGCGAATTGCCTGGGTTTCCGTAATGTCATTTGCTTGCGTGCCCGTGCCGTGCGCGTTAATGTAATCGATTTCGCGATGAATTGAGACCGGCATCCGTAAGAGCCCAGGCCATGGCTTTTGCGGGTCCTTCCATGCACGGCTGAGTGATATGGTACGCATCGGAGCTCATGCCGAAACCGATTATTTCGCCGAGGATTTCGACGCCTCGGGCTTTGGCGTGGTCCCAATTCTCAAGAATTAACATGCCGGCGCCTTCACCTAAAGAGAGCCCTCGCCGATCCGCGGAGAAGGGACGGCAAACTTCGGGAGACACGACTCGCATTGCTTCCCAGGCGCGGAGCAATCCTTCCGCGAATACCGCTTCGCTTCCGCCCGCAATCGCGGCAGTCGCCTGACCGTTACGTATCATCCAGAAAGCTTGCCCAATGGCGTGATTCGAAGAAGAGCAGGCGGTTGAAATTGTGTAGGAGGGGCCATGAATGCCGAATTCCAGCGAGATGCGGCTTGCTCCGGCGTTCGCCATCGTTCGCGGGATGGTCAAAGGGGCGACCCGCGGGTTGTTTTCCCGGTATAACCGTTGATACCCTTCTTCTTCCGAGAACTGGCCACCCACGCTACTGCCCGTGACAATGGCCGTGCGGTCCGCCAATTCGTCATCGAATTTAAGGCCGCTTTGAGCAACTGCTTCCCGAGCGGCCACGGCGGCAAGTTGAGCGAAGCGCTCCAGCATGATGAGATCTTTCTCGGTGAAGTGATCCAGCGGGCTGAAAATCCCAGGCCTCCGCCGCTTTTTGAAATTTGTAAGGGGGATTTCCGGGGTCGCGGAGCGGCGCAATGCGGCTCTCCCCGGCTGCTGCCCGCCGCCAACATTCCGGAACATTATTGCCAAGAGCGCAGACCAGCCCGAGGCCGGTCACCGCCACTCGGTTCATGCCGCACCTGGGGGAACGGCTTGGGGCTTCTCCTCAACGAGCTTCCGCACACCCTGCGACGGTGTCTCGCACAGAGCGCATATTCTGAACGCCTTCATCGGGAATGTTGATGGCGAATTCATTTTCGAGGGCGAAAATAATGTTGATGCCATCGAGCGAATCGATCTTGAGTTCCTCGAATGTGCTGTCCAGGGAGATCGACTCGACAGGGATGCGCTGAGTCTGGGCGATAACGCGTATGACTTGAGCGCCCAGATCTGTTTCCGAGTGTTCGGACATGTGGTGAACACTCATGATAACGCGCGTGACCGCACGGTTTGGGGATGTCGGGCCGGAAGAAAAAAACCCGAGCGCTCAAGTAAGTCTTAGGCTTTTGCAGAAAGCCGAACTTGCTCGAAAGCCCGGGTACTAGGATTCAATGCGGCTTAGGAGGTCCGCATTGGGTGGTGAAGAAGAACTCCTTAGTTGAGCAGACCGCCGTGGCCCAGACAAGCGATTTCCCAGCCCGATATCCGGTACTTGGCGAGCATCGGGGGCAGCACTAAATCGAGAATGTTCGGCTTTGCCGACCGGAAGCAGCACGGCGCCGAAACAATCGGGATATCGTTCTTGTAGGCGAGCATCAGCAAATTGCCGGGCTCTACCGGCGCGAGGAACCTTTCCACGTGCGCGCCGAGGCGAACGAGTGCTCTCCCGATGACATCTTCCGGACCGGCGGGAGCCGTGGTGGATGCGATCAGAATCACTTGCGGTTTGCTTCGCAGGAGGTGCTGAAGCGCGCGGGTGACTTGCTCTTCTTCCTCCACCGAAGACAGCGCGAAACGGAGATTCGCCCCAAAACGCTCGATACGGGTGTGAACCACGTTTTCAAACAAAGTGCGTGCCCGGTCGCCATGTACCGGATCTGTGTAGAGCACGGCGATGCCGGCGTCGCGTGGAATTGGACGAGCCTGCAAAATCGCGCCGCGTTCATTCAAAATCGAGAGGACGGTTTCGAGTTGGGACTGAGAGACCGCGAAGGGCGCGCTCTTAATAGTCGTAATTCGTTCCCCAGCCTGTGCAAAGCGGTAGTTGGGAACCGTTGCAATGACGATGCTGCTGGTACAGTTGATCTGCCGCAACAGGTCGTCATCCACAAGAGCACAACAATTTTCGGTGGCAATCAGATTGGCGCGGCCACCGGCAGCCAAACGAAGTTCGACGGAGCCGCAGCACATCGCTTCCGCGACTGCCATGACGGCTTCATCCTCTCCGATTTCGCCCTCTTCGAGTTCGGTTACCCAAACTTGCCGCATGCCTTCGGTCTGCAGCAGGCGAATATCTTCGTCGCTCAAAACATGCCCTTTTGCCAATAATTTCCGGCCACCGGGTTTAAAGATGGTACAACATAGGATTCGGCCGGCGGAATTTTGGATATCAACGGTCAGAGCGCGCACATTTCCTCCCTTATCTCATTTCAGTACTATGTGATCTAGTACTTTAAATGAGTATAGGAGCAGTAATTCGTAAAAATCCAGTAAAAAATGCACAAATCGGAAATTTTTTACTTAGTACTTTACGGCCCTTCCGAAATGAGGGCCGCAAACTGGATTCTTTTCAGCCGAATGTGGCTCTTCTGATAGTCGGAAGCTGCACGAAATCGTCTGGAATGCCGCTCTCCGGATGCAGCAATTGGGAGTGGTGCGAGGGGGCTTTTAGTCTTTTGAGTACCGCGATTTCATCGCAATTCTGAAATTTAGGGCAGCGCAGGCAATCTTTCCAGGCCTTTAGCGGAAGTTCGCCCCGTTCCACCTGGCCAAAGCCGAGCCGTTCGAAGAATTCCGGTACGTAGGTAAAGGCGAAGATCGATTCGAGATCGTTCTCGCGGGCTTCTCCTTCGAGCGATTCGACCAGGGCCCGGCCAACGCCGTGTTGTTTTTGGGCTGGAAGCACCGCCAGGGATCTCACTTCGGCGCTGGTCGGAGTATAAAAATGGAGCGCGCCGCATCCCATCAGGATGTTTCCGTCATAAGCGACGGAAAAATCGCGAATGTTTTCGGACATCTCGAATTCAGTTCGCGGCAGCATGATTCCGTTCGCCGCATACGAATTAATGAGCGAAAGCACGTTCGGAATATCGCGCATGGCCGCCTTTCGGACATTCACAGCAACTTGCGTCATACGGAAGCATCCTTGAGCAGCACGGGTTCCAGGGAAATGCGCGTTCCGATTTCCTCGCCCGACAAGAGCCGCAGGCAGACATTTTCCTCGTGTCCCGGCGCTATCACTACTTCGTCCAGCCCGGAGCGGAGTGCAGTGGCGGCTGCCGCGAGCTTCGCCTGCATTCCTCCGCGCGCGATTCCGCTTTCGATTAATTTGCCAATCTGCTCCAAAGCCAAATTCGGAATGACGAGGCCGTCGCTGTGCTTCACACCGGGGACATCGGTCAGAAAAAAAAGTTTGCCGCTTTGCCATCCCACTGCGCAAGAGACAGCCATTTGATCGGCATTGACGTTGTAGATGTTGCCGTGTTCGTCTCCCGCAATGCACGCGACAACGGGCAGATAACCGGAGTTGACGAGCAGATCCAACAGCCGCCCATCGCTATGCGCCGGCTTTCCTACATGGCCCAGCTCCGGGTCGAGCTGAACGGCGTTCGTCAGCGCACCGTCAACGCCGGATATACCCACGGCGGATTCGCCAGCGGCCGCAATTGCCGACACGAGCTGCTTGTTCACGCTGCCTGCTATTACCTTTGTCACGGCATCGATTACGGCTTCGTCGGAAACTCGCAAACCACCGACAAAGCGGCTCGCTATGCCACGCTCCTCCAGGAATTGAGTGACCTGTTTCCCGCCGCCATGGACGACCACGAGTTCGCATCGGCGCGCGACTTCCGCCAATTGCGCGGCAATAGCTCGGCGGCTGGACGGCTCATCCAGCAGTGTGCCGCCTAATTTGACAAGCACCTTCACAGAAGCGCCTCGGTTTCCGGGAACCCGAGCATCAGATTCATGTTTTGAACCGCTTGTCCGGCTGCGCCTTTCACCAGGTTGTCTTCCGCGGCAACAATGGTGGCACGCTGGCTTTCGGGGTCGAACACAAATCCGATATCGCAGAAATTCGTGTGCTGGACGGCTCGCAAATCCGGAAGCTTGCCCGGGGCATATAAACGCACGAACGGCTCGTCGGCGTAACGTTCTTCGTAAATTGCGAGCAGATCCACTGCTTTTTCGATTCCCAGAGTGCGGAGATAAATGGTTTCGAGAATGCCGCGCTCGATGGGCAGCAGATGTGCGGTAAAGGTAAATTCGCGCTCGCCCAAGCCCGAATTTTGCAACACCTCCGGAACGTGCCGATGTTCCATGACTCCGTATGCGCTGAAGTTCTCCGTCACTTCACAGAAACTGGTTTTGAGAGACGGCTTCCTTCCGGCGCCGCTGACGCCGGATTTGGCGTCGCAGACGATTCCACGGCTTCGATCGGCAATCTGGGCGTCGATGAGGGGACGTATCGCAAGATTCGCTGCAGTCGGATAGCACCCGGGATTCGCGACCAGCCGAGCGGCGCTTATCTGGTCCCGATAGAATTCAGGCAAGCCGTAAACTGCTTCCTCGAACAATTCCGGCGCGGTATGCCGTTCCTTATACCAGCGCGAATAAGTTTCGCCATCCCGCAGGCGAAATGCCCCACTGAGATCTATAATTCGAGCGCCGGTTTGAAGCAGCTTTGGCGTGAGATCGATCGACACGTCGGCTGCGGTCGCCAAGAAAATGAGCTCGATGTTCTCCTGGCGGATGGCTTCCGGAGTAGCCGGAATGGTTTTGGCAGGCGTCTGACCGAGCGGACCTGTGGGGCTTTCCGGGTCGGAGCGGTGCTCGATAAGCACAAGATCCACGGCAGGGTGGCGTCGGAGGATTCGGACGAGTTCGGCTCCGCTGTAGCCCCTGAAACCAAGGACGCCTACGGTGCGCCGGTTTGAGTAATTATTCACTACAATGAATAATTATACTAAAGTTGCTCTGTCGTAGAGCGGGCTGCCAGATCGCCCAATACCGGTAACCGCACCTGTTCCTCTTGCGCAGCTTTGATCAGGAGGTAAATCCAGCAGACGAACAAAGCGAGTTTGGCGAGGCCGAGAATTCCGTGCTCGACGCCCCAGCCAGGGAATCCAGTGAAGAGGAGCGTAGGGAGCGCCGAAGATACGATTAGCCAGGTCACGAACAGATAAAGGGCCTGAAAAGCATCGAACCGGACGCGTACGTTGGTCCGGTATTTCTGGGAAGCCAAAAACACGATTGCGGGAATGACGCCGAACACTGGAACGTAGCAGAGGATGCATGCGGTGCGATCGCTCATCCCATCGAAAAGGCCAGTGGCCTGTGGTCCCGTGCGCGGCTGGACGGTCCCGCAGTTGTGGCAAAAGGACGCGTTGGGATCGACGCTCGTCCCGCAGTTGGTGCAAAACGGCAACTACTCTTTCTCCTCTGTTTTGGTTCTATTCCAAAGTACGTTAAATGACAACACGATGTTCCAGGTACTCACAAAGCAGGTTTTGATACGATCATGCCCGATGCGAGCTGTCAATTGTTGCATTTTGGGTGATCGTGCTGGCCTCTGTGGCTCAGGCGGCCGAGAAGCCACTGCAGATTTTCGTCATCGATGTTGAAGGCGGTCAAGCGACGTCTGTTTGTAACCCCCGCGCGATCAATCTCTGCTGATCGACACTGGTTGGGGTTACAACGCATACCGTGATGCTAATCGCATCGTGGCTGCGGCAAAGCGGGCCGGCATCAAGAAAATCGATGACGTTCTGATTACCCATTACCACGCTGACCACGTGGGCGGCGTCCCGCAACTGGTATCGAAGATGCCGGTGGGGATGTTCATCGACCATGGACCGAACCGGGAGGAAACGAATTCCGGGAATCATCTTTACGCCGAGTACCAGGCGGCGATTGCGGGCTCGAATCACATGGTTGCGAAGCCCGGCGATCAAGTGCCGATCAAAGGCATGGAGGTAACCGTGGTGAGCGCGGACGGCAACCTGATCGATCAGCCGCTCCCGGGCGCGGGTCAACCGAATCCATTCTGCTCGGGCGTGGAACAGAAAGCGTCCGACCCCTCCGAGAATGCGCGTTCCGTCGGCACGGTGATTACGTTTGGGTCGCTGAGAATCGTCGATCTGGGCGATCTCACCTGGAACAAAGAACTGGAATTGATGTGTCCGAATAACAAGCTCGGCCGCGCCGACATTCTGATCGTTTCGCATCACGGGATCGATCAGAGCAATAGCCCGGCCCTGGTTCACGCCCTGCAACCCCGCGTTGCGATTTTCGATAACGGCGCGAAAAAAGGAGCGGTCCCTTCCGCCTGGGACATTGTAAAATCGTCGCCGGGGCTGCAGGATATCTGGCAATTGCATTTCGCGGACGCGGGCGGGAGCGAGCACAATACGTCGGACCCCTACATCGCCAATGTGAATGAAGCGGACACGGGGTTCTTTTTGAAGGTGACGGCGAACTCAGATGGGAGCTTTGAAATTTACAATCAGCGAAACAAGTTCGAGAAGCAGTATCCGGCAATCCACTGAGAGCTACTAACCGAAGAAAGTCGCGGACCTTCTCAAAAACGCTCTTTTCGTGGGGCGCATTGTCAGCCGGGCAGCACTTCACGCAATTCCTCGAAGAGCCTGCGCTGCTCGCGCGTCAGCTTCTTGGGCACCTGCACGTCGAGATGCACATAGAGGTCACCGCGAGCGCGGCTGTTCAGATGCGGGACACCTAAACTACGCAGCCGGAACTGCGCGCCGGATTGCGTGCCTTCGGGAATGCGGATCTTCTGTGCACCGTCGAAGGTGTCAATTTCAATTTCAGCGCCCAGCGCGGCCTGCGCGAGGTTAATGGGCAGGGTGCAGTGAAGATCGTTTTCGCGGCGTTCGAAAATCGGATGCTCGGCGACTTTGATGACGACGTAGAGATCGCCGGACTGGCTGCCCGCCGGGCCTGGATTGCCTTCGCCCGCCAATCGCAGGCGGGTGCCGTTATCGACGCCCGCCGGGATATTGACCTTGAGCTTCTTTTCCGTGCGGCTAAAGCCTTCACCGCGACATTGCGAACAGGCTTGGCGAATGACCTTACCGCGGCCCCCGCACGTGGGGCAGGTCTTGCGGATAGATAGAAAACTCTGCTGATAGAGGATCTCGCCGCGGCCGTGACAAGCCGCGCAGGTGACCAATCCGCCATTCGGTTCAGCGCCCGTCCCCTGACACTTGGAGCAAGCCTCTCTGCGCGGGATTTGCAGATCTGCGGAAAGGCCCCGCATTGAATCTTCAAAGCTGATCTCCAGGTCGTAGCGAATGTCTTCGCCGCGCTGCACGCGAGACCGGCGTCCGCCGCCCCCGCCGCCGAAGATGTTGCCCAGGCCGAAAAGATCTCCCAGGATGTCGCCGAAATCCGCGAACGCGGTTTCATCGAATCCGGCGCCGCCGCCCATGCCGTTCAGGCCCTGATGGCCGAAACGGTCGTATGCAGCGCGTTTCTGCGGATCGCTCAGGACAGCATAAGCTTCCGCGGCTTCCTTGAACTTTTCTTCCGCCTGATGGTCGTTCGGGTTCCGGTCAGGATGATGCTGGAGCGCGAGTTTGCGATACGCGCTCTTGAGCGTCTGGTCGTCGCAATCGCGCGAGACGCTCAGCACCTCATAGTAGTCTCGTTTAGCGACACTCATCGTAAATAGCGGCTGAGTTCGAAGGCAATCACTGGTTAACCGCCACTTTCACCATGGCAGGGCGGAGGAGCCGTCCCTTGAAATAATAGCCGCGCTGATACTCTTCCAGGATAGTCTGATCCGGGTGGTCCTTTGTATCAACCATTTCGACCGCATGATGGATATGCGGGTTGAAGAGGGGCACTTCCTCCGTAATGGGCTCCAGACCCAGCTTCTTCAGGGTCTCAAAAAGCCGCTGATAGATGATCTCCATCCCACGAGCGTATTCCTTGTCGGCGCTCTCCACTTTGAGCGCACGTTCGAAATCGTCGAGCACCGGCAAGAGCGCTTTGACGGCATCCAGTGACGGCAAATTCAAACAGATCTCCGCGCTCGCGCTCCGTGCGGCGGCGGAAATTTTCGAATTCCGCCTGCCGGCGCTGTAGGAGATCCTGCAGTTCCGCTTTCTCTTTCGCCAGGCGTTCGCGCTCGGCGGGTTCGGCAGCGCTCGAAACGTCGGGCGTGCGGACGGCCGATTCGGGATCGCTCATTTCAGGCGGACGGGATTGTACCTCTTCCGTAGCGACACCGCTGTTATTCTCTGTTGATTTCATTGAGTACACCAGAAGGGGCGGAAGGACTTCCGTCCCCGAAATTCCAGCGTAACAAAGATTCGCCCGGTTTGGGGAAGCGAGTCTTGTATGTTCCTGAAATGGCTAGAAATGCAATTTCAGGGCGAATTGGATGATGCGATTTGTGCCTTGCTGGCCTGGACCGGTGGACTGGGTTGCAGTGATCTGGCCGAAAGTGCTGCTGCTGAGAGTTGCCGGAGGGAGCGGCAAAGTTGGTGTGATTAATCACGTTGAATCCTTCCGCACGCGCCTCCAGCCGCCATCTTTCGGTGATGGCGAAGATCCGGCTGAGCGACGCATCGAACTCGAACGTTCCGGGGGCAAAAGCTCGGTTGTGCGCAATATTGCCGAAGGTACCGGTCGCGTTTGGCACGAAGGCCGTGCGTTTAGATATTGGGGAAGGCCAGCGCCCCAACTGGAATTGTAAATATCCGAGAGAACCTGAACCGGCCGGTCGCGTCCAACGCCAGTCTTCGAATTGTCTACGCCGGAAGTAATGTCGAAGGGCAGACCGGTATGAGCCTGAATGATGGGAGCAAATTGCCAGTTCCCGAGAATCTTGCCCCAGAACGGCCCGCCGATATGGGGACTCGTGCCGACAAAAGATGCATTGAAGATATGCCGGACATCGAAGGCACACGAACCTCTGTCTTGCGCTAAGTTGTACGGGTTTTCGAAGGTCGGCCCGGTGATTTCGCCTGTGAAATCAGCTTCACTGAATGCAATGCGAGTAGGTGTAGTTCACGAGCACTGTGTAGTTATGGCTGAAGCGATGCTGCAGTGACGCTAGCAAAGCGTTGTAACTGGCGTTATCCTCCGTCATCCGCTATAGGCAACGAACCGATGGGGCCGCCTTGTGTGGGATTGAGAAGCGAAAGCACGCGCCGGTTCTGGGTGCTAGCCGAACTACCGGGAATGTAAACTGCCGGGATTCGTTTCCTGTCCAATCCAAAGATGGCTGGTCTTATTGCCGATGTAATTCAACGATGCGAGCCAATCGCCGCTGAATTGATGCTGATAGCTCACATTCCAATTAGTGATGTATGTCGGCTTGATGTTTGAGAGGCATGAGGACATAAAGCGCTGCCGAGGAGGGAAAGAACGGCTTTGTGCTGGGGAACGGATTGCCGCCCGGGAAACTGATCCAGGGATTGGTCAGGGTGCCATAGCCGTTGGCGGTCTTGGGCAAAATTCCATTCTGGAGAGTCCAGCTTTCGTCGATCTCATCCACGAAAGGAGGATTCGATTGCACCCGTTCGTCGAAGAACAGCTCGGTGGTGTCGTAGAGGAGCGCGCCGCCTACGCGGATCGTGTCGTGGCCGCTCTTTCCGGGCGCATAAACGATTCCCAAGCGCGGCGCAAAATCTGTGAACTTGTCGTGAACAAACGCCTTCGGGACTCCTGGGTCGCCGAAGTAGAGCATCCCGGCGGGCGCATTAGGGTAAATGTTGCTGTGAATGTTGTTTACAAAATTAGAAAGGTTGAAAGTACTACCGCGCCCGAAAAAGTCTTGAGGGAACAGCATAGGCTCCCAGCGAACACCCGCCGTGATTGTTAAATGTGAAGTCGCGCGAAAGGTGTCCTGCACATACAGGCCGGGGTTCGTCTGGCGATTCGCCGTCGCCTGCACTTTACTTTGAGCGTAGGTAGACAAATCGCCCAGCATGAAATCCGCCAGATTATCGCCGCTTAGATTCTGGCTAAAACCGTAAGTTCCGTCGAGATCGTAGTTATTGTTAAAGTTTCCCTGAGTGCGGATGATATCTGCGCCGAACATGATCTGATGCTTTCCGCGGACTAATGTCATATCGTCGGTGTACGACCATGTATTGGTGTTGAAATATGCGTGGTTGCAGGTGCCGCAATACGTACTGAAGTAATTGGAGACTGTCAGCAATAGAAAATCGGGGTCCTGCGAGAATACCTGCGAGCCGATGGTCTGCGGGCTGATGCCCTGCGCAGCGGGTCCGCGGTTATCGCGCCGGCGCTCGAAGGTGAAATGCGCCGAATTGAGGGTCGTCGGGCTGATGGTGTAAGTGTCGCCGAGGGTGATGCTCTGCGCCCGTTCATCGTTGCCTGTATTGGTTGTCACCAGGACATTAGACGCGGAAAAGTTTGCAGGCAGATTGTAGTCATCGATGAAATAGCGGGCAAAGAAGCTGTGTTTTGAGCTGATGATCCAGTCCGCGCGTCCGACCGTCTCATATTCGTTATTGTTGGCGGGAATACCGTATGTCACCAGGCCGCACGGATCCGTTGTCGTAGGAAGATACGGGAGCAATTTGAGTGCGGCCGGATCAAACATCGACACCGGTATCTGATTTCCGGGGAAGGTAATCCCCGTGAACGGATTTTTCAGTTGCTTAGCAGTGTGGCTGGAGGTGCAGGATGCGCCATCGATTTGAGAGAAATCGCCGCTCTCCACGCTCGCTGTGGGTACGTGAGAAATGGTCGAAGACGGACTGGTACGGGTGGGCGTACCTTGGAATCCGCCGAAGAAGAACAGCTTGTCCTTGATGATTCTGCCGCCCAGCGTTCCGCCGTATTGATTGCGCTTTAAAGCGTCACGCGCTGTAGCGAAGTACCCCCGGGCGTTAAAATCGCCGTTGCGCAAGTAATCGAAAAGGTCCCCGTGAAAGCTGTTTGTTCCCGATTTGGTCACCGCGTTCATGACGCCGCCGGGATGCTCGCCATATTGGGCCGGCAGAGTACTGGTTTCAACGCTGAATTCCTGGAGAGCATCCGGAAACGGATAAGGCATATTCACATTCGTGAATGTGTCGACGTTGTAGCCGCCGTCGAGGAGATAATTCGTAGCGTTCGCTTGGCCGCCGCCGACGGAGATGGTAGTCGAACTGTAGAAATTCTTACTGCCTGTCAGATCGCCGCCCGCCGGGCTGACCGTGATTGCGGCTCCCGACATCAGAACCAATTGAGTCGCATAGCGGCCGTTCAAAGGCAGATCGTTAATCTGTTTCTCATTGATAACCTGCGACACGTTGCTGTTTGTGGTCTCCACCATGGCTGCATTGGCCGTTACTTCAACTGACTGCGAGACATTGCCAAGCTGCATGGTGACGTTCGCGGCCACGTTGCTGCCGACTTCGAGTTCGATGCCGGTTTGTACGTACTCTTTGAAGCCGGTGGCCTTCACGTCCAAACGGTATGGTCCCACCGGCAACTCGGTGAAACTGTAGTGACCTGCTGTATCGGTGACGGCCGTATGCGTCACCTGCCGCTCGGTTTCCGTCATGGTGACGGTGGCGTTGGCAACCACCGCGCCGGTTGGATCCGTGACGACACCGGCCACGCTGCCGCCGGCTACCGCTTGCCCGAAGGCCAATCCGGCCGAGACGCAAAAAGATATCGCGATCAGAAAAACAGACGCAAAGCTGAAACGAACGCGGTTCATGTTCACCCCTTCAAGCGATCTTCCGAATGAATTCTGCCCTGACGAATCCAGACGGATAGGTGCTTTAATTATCCTAATCCGCGCTTTACGGTCAACCGAAATAAACTCAAGGGACTTTTTAGCGAAACTAAACGAGGTACTCGCCAGCCGGATTCCCGGTGGCCAATCAGCCCTTGCGCCGGCTCGATTCCCGGACCACTAAGCGCGGTGGAATCAAAATGCAGCGTGTCGGAGGAGGAGTCTTGGCGCGCATGCATTCCACGAGAATCTTCGCAGCTTTTTCGCCAATTTCCGATGCGCCTTGATCGATAGTGGATAGCGGTACGCGCAGCAGATCGGAATAGTGAACGTTTCCGGCGCCGATGATGGCGACGTCCTGCGGAATGCGGCGGCCGCTCTCCAGAACCGCTTTGATCGCGCCGGCGGCCACGGGATCGTTGTAGCAAAAGACACCGTCGGGCGGCCGTTTCAACGCGAGCAACTCTTTCATCGCCCGGTAACCGCCGTCGTCATGGCTTCCCCCGCTGACCACGTAATGTCCATTCCGTTTTTGGCCGTGCTTTTGTGTGGCGCGTTCAAATCCCTGAAGACGCCGCACGCCGTTTGGATTCTCTGGACCCCGGATATGAGCGAGGCGAGTACAGCCCTGCTCGATGAGATGCTCGGTTGCCAGCACGCCCAGGTCTTCATCGCGGGTTCCCACATAGTTCACCGTTACTCCCGAGGGCATGCGGTCAATCAGAACGTACGGCGTATCGTTGCCTTTTAATAGATGTGGAGTGCTTCGCCGCCAGTCACGTTGGGCCGAAGCAACGACCAACCCGTCGACGTTTCTGGCAAGCAACACCTGAATTTGAGTACGCTCCGTTTCCGAATTTTCGTCCGAGTTAAGGACCACCACTTGATAGCCGACCGGCCCCAGTTCCTTAGTGAGCCCGTTGGCGACCTCGGCAAAAAACGAATGCATGAGGTCCGGAATCACCAACCCGACGATGAAGGTCTGGCGAGTGACCAAGCTGCGAGCCACCCAGTTCGGTTCGTATTTCAGCTCCTGCGCGCGACGGATAATGCGCTCCCGCGTTTCGTCGCTGATATCCGTGTGGCCGCGCAAAGCCTTCGAGACGGTCATCAAAGAGACGCCCAAATCGTCTGCAATGTCCTTCATCCGGACAGCCAAGATAGAACTCCTTTGAAAGTGTAACTAGTGTACGTCCGTGTCGCGCTTCTGTTCAATACTACAGTACTTTATCGCTACATATAGCGATAAAGATTTGCAAAAAACCCTTGACTTCGCGCGCGACAGCTTTACAATTGGACTCAACCGGTCTTTTTTCGGCAAGTCTGTTCCACGTAAATCCACGTAGAGAGGTTGAGAAATGCATCTGAGGCGAACCGCGTTTGCATCGCTACTCCTTGTCGGTTCAATTTCCATCGCCACGTTACTTGCGCAGACGCCCACTGCCGTGGTGAACGGCATCGTGCAGGACGCTACGGGAGCCGCGGTCCCGGATGCCACGGTCACCATCGTCAACCAGGAGACGAACGTCCTTACCCAGAAGACTACGAACTCGGGCGGAGCCTTTGCAATTATCAACCTTCTGCCTGGCAATTATGTTCTTACAGTGGAGAAAAGCGGCTTCAAGAAAGTCGTGCTTCCGGTATTCAAGCTCGATGTGAACCAGACGCTAAGCCAAAACATCACGCTGCAAGTAGGCGCCACCAGTGAGACGGTGACGGTCAACGCGGATGCGGTAGGCGTAATGATCCAGCGGGCGAGCACCGAATTAGGCACAACCATCGACGAAGAAGCGATGCACGAGCTGCCGCTGAACGGGCGCAATTTTACTCAGTTGCTGATTTTGCAGCCGGGCGTGAACCCGGTGAATACGGCGCAGGGGGGCAACGGCGTCGGCAGCGCTGATGGCGGTAATATTGCGATTCCTGGCTCGACCATTTATAGGCCGTCAGTGAATGGCGCACCGAATCGCTCGAACGCTTATTACATGGACGGCATCATTAACACCGATGACCGGGGCGGCGCCTGGGCCATTCCTCCGATTGCCGATACGATCCAGGAATTTAAGGTACAGTCTCACAACAACGATGCGCAGTACGGAAATGTACTGGGTTCCGTGGTAAACGTCGTGACAAAGTCGGGCACGAATCAATTCCATGGTTCAGCCTGGGAGTTCGCGCGCAGCCAGATCTTCGATGCCCGCAATCCTTTCAGCGGTTTCTGTACGCCGGCAAACTGCACGGCGCTGGCAAACAAGCTTCAAGGCGAAGTCACTTCGGGCACGATTAGCGCAGCGGCGGCGGCGGCAATCCTTTCAGGCACGCCCACTTCGCCCACCGGCTATTCGCAAAACGAATTCGGCGGGACATTCGGCGGACCGATTATACGGAACAAGACATTTTTCTATTTTGCTTATGAGGGCTGGCGCTACTCGCAGCCGGCAAACAGCTACGTCGTCGTTCCGAGCGCAGCGGAATTGGCGGGCGATTTTGCCGGTACGGTGAGTCCCGAGTTAATCGGCGCCGTGAATGCCGCCAAGACAGCCATTACGCCCAACACGATTTACAACCCGTTCGCCGAAACGGGCGCAAACTCCGCCGTGCGGTTCACCTGCGATTCCTCAGGGAATCCGATGGCTTTACAAAATCCTGGCTTGAGCTTTGGCCAAACCGGGTACGGCTTGCAGGTGACGGGCGGAACCCCCTGTAACAAGATTCCCTCCGGTCTCATAGATCAAAAACTGGTCTCGGTGATCTCGGCCTACACAGCGCCGCAGTTGAAGAATTGCGCCTTCACGCCCAACCTCACCTTTGCCGTGGATAACTGCCTGGATTCCCGCAGTAACATCAACAACGCAAATAATTACGACATCCGGATTGATCATCACTTCAACGAAAAGAACACCGTGTTTGCCCGAGCCTATCTGATGTGGGACACCAATAACGGGATCGTAGGCGGGACAACTTCCATTACGCCGAGCCCCTACCACACCTGGAACATTGGCGGCGCTTGGGACCATATTTTCACTCCGAACCTCATCCTGGAAGCCCGCGGCGGACTCAACTTACGGCCAGTCCAGGTGAACCCGACCAATCCGGATGGTTTTAAGCCCGAGTCTCAAGCCGGCTTCTCAAATCTCGACGCGACGGCCGGTTTTTTCCTGAACGTCTCCGGGTACATCGGTTCCGCTAACAGCGGTATCGGTAACGTCGGTCCCCAATTTCGAGGCAATCCGGAGCATGACTTTAACACCACGTTGACCTGGATACATGGAAAGCACACCGTTCGATTCGGCGGCGAGTATTTATACGAGAACCGGTTGGAAACCAATCTTTACGAGACATTTGTTTCGAGCGCTGGCCAGACCTGCCCGACCAATGCCTCCGGCCTTTTTTCCTGTGGAGCCAATCAGGGCAACGCACTGGCTTCGATGCTGCTAGATGTTCCTTCCGCGCTGACTGTAAACGTGCCGCAGTACGAGGAGGTGCACGTCAAGATGACTCCCTTTGGCTTTTTCGTGCAGGATGAATGGCATGCGCGGCCGAACCTCACGATCGATGTGGGGCTGCGATATGACTATGACCCGGCAGTTTCCCTGATTGGCAACACCGGCGAGACGGTCAACGCCCTGAACCTCCAAGGCCAGCAGTTTCTCATCGGCTCGAGAGAGACCGCTGCGTACTCGATAGGATGCGGGTCGCCGCAGATGCCGCCGTGCGTTCCGGGAGGTCTCGACGAGCTCCAATCCGGCGTTCCTCGTAAACGTCGGCGGCGTGACTTACAACACGTTGAACAATATCGTGTTCTCCCCCAGCCAGCCGGGTTTGAAATCGATCCGGGACAACATCGGTCCGCGGATTGGAGTCGCCTGGCAATTCTTGCCGAAGACCGTTCTGCGGGTTGGTTATGGCATCTTCTACGATCCGATCGCCTATCGCAGCCAGTACGCGGAGAACACGCTTCAGGGTTCCATCTGGCCGTGGACGCGCGGTGTCTCGGACACGCTTAATACTGCGCCAATGGGGACGGCCGCGGCTCCGACCATCGCGCCCATTTGCAACAGCGCAGCGAGCTGCGGCCCTTACGGCGGCTACGGTACTTCCCAGCTCACTGGGCTAGTGGGAAGCAATCCGATCGTAGTTGCGCCGACGCCTTGGGGTTCCACTTTCGGCGGTTACACCAACGCGCCGGATTATAGCGATCCCCGATCACAGCAGTGGAATGTCCAAATCGAGCGGCAAATTTCAGCGACAAGCATGGCTTCGATCGCCTATGTGGGGAGCAAGACGGAGCGGCTCGACTACTGCTGCAAGGCCAACTACCCGCAAGGCGGCCCCTTCTGCCAAAACAATCCGGCCCAGGGGTTTCAGTGCCCGACTACGCCTCTCACTCCTGCGGCAATCAATCAGAAACAATATATGCCGTTTGCCGCGCAGGGCTGGAATTATTCGGAATCCACCGGATATTCGAACTACAACGCGCTTGGAGGCTCAGTTCCAGAAGCGCTTCTCAGGAGGCCTGGAGACGCTGATCGCATTTACCTGGGAGAAATGCCTGGCGGATACCAACGGCGACTTCAACGCCGAGAACGGGTCAGAGGGCGCGCCGAATCAGTATTACTTTAGTCCGCGCTTGGCTTATGGCCCTTGCGCGTTCGATATTCCAAAGGTGTTCACCGCGACGGCGGTTTATCAGCTGCCTTTTGGACACGGAAAAAAGTGGCTCAGCCATGGATTTCTGTCACGAGTGGCCGGAAACTGGGAAACAAATTTCGCATTCCTGGCGCGATCCGGCGAAGCCTACAACCCGAGTTGGGGTGGCGCCAGCAATGTCTGCACCTCGACCGTGACAACCAATTGCGTGCCGGCGTCGATTGCCGGTGTTGCCCCGACTAGCTACGGACCCCGCCAATCTTTCGAATGCGGGAGGCGCCATAACAGGCTACAGCCGGCCTAGCCTTCTGGCGGGTTGCAATCTGACCGCGAACCAAAGCATTTCGCAGTGGTACAACCCAGCCTGCTACGTGAGTCCGTCTTCGCTGCAGGTGGGTCCCGGCTATGGACTTCGGGAACTCACCTATCGGCAACTTGCGATCCATGCGATGGATCAATATGGATTTCGTTCTGGCGAAGAATATCTCAATCACGGAAAAGAAACAGTTGCAGTTCCGGGCCGAAGCCTTCAATGTGTTTAACCACATGGTGTTAGGAATACCTGGCACTTCGATTGCGCCTTCCTTCTCCAACGGCGGTATCAGTTATGGCTCGGCGGGCGTGATCAGCAGCATCCGGAACACACCGCGAGATCTGCAGCTTGCGCTGAAGTTCATGTTCTGACGGCCCCGGATTACAGTTTTCCGTTGCTTCTCGCCGGAAACTTACAATATCGCGATCAACGAGCAGAATTCGAAACACGCAACGCGATCGCCTCAAATGCTCAAACGGACTCAATGTTCTTCGATACGCGATGCTGCCGCTCTGCTGCTCTTTTGCGCTGCAACTCTGCTATCGCAAAACACCACTCCTCAAAACAGGGCGGCCTGGATGAAAGAAGCCAAATGGGGCGTCATGAACCACTACCTTGCGGACTGGCAGGCGCGTGTGCACGGCCTGACGATGTCCGTCGAGGAGTGGAACCGGCTCATCGACAGTTTCGACGTCGAAGGCCTTGCAAGTCAGCTTCAGTCCGCGGGAGCCTCATATTACCAGATCAGCATCGGCCAGAACTCCGGCTACTATCTATCTCCGAATGCAACTTACGATACACTCACCGGTATTCAGCCCAGTAAGTGCTCACGCCGGGACTTAGTCGCTGACCTATACGGGGCTCTCCACAAGCGAGGCATTCGCCTGATGGTCTACTTACCATCGGGCGCACCGGGTCAGGACAAGGCAGCCGATGCGGCGCTCGAGTGGCGGAATGGACCCTATCCGAATGGCGAGTTTCAGGACAAATGGGAACAAATCATTCAAGAATGGTCGCGGCGTTGGGGAAACAAGGTTGCCGGCTGGTGGTTCGATGGCTGTTATTTTCCAAATACCATGTATCGTTCACCCGAGGCTCCCAACTTTGCAACTTTTGCGGCTGCGGCGCGTGCGGGAAATCCGGATCGCGATTCTCGCCTTCAATCCGGGCGTGGTTTACCGGATCCTGTCGATTACGCCGTATGAGGACTTTACCGCTGGGGAGATCGACAAGCCGGAGCTTGTAACGATTCGAAGATCGGTGGATGGAAAAGTGGACGGCACTCAGATTCACATGTTGAGCTATTTAGGAGAGACTTGGGGCCGGGGCGCTCCACGTTTCACCGCGGACCAGGTTGTCGCCTATAGCCGCAAAATTTGGGAAGCCGGCGGCGCGGTCACCTGGGATGTTCCAGTTGAACTGAACGGGAAAATCTCCCAACAGTTCATCGGTCAATTAAGCGCCATCCGTCTTGCCGCCTCGCGGAAGTAGAGACCTCGATCGTGTTTTATAAGATCTTGACTCATCCTCTGTGTCGCTTCTGCCGGTACCGCGCAAGTGAACGTCTCTCACGGCTCAGGGAAATGGATTATTGCAGGTCAGCGCGCAAACAGAGGCGCAAATACGGGGACGGATCCGGATCACCAGGACGGGATTACGATTCCGCTGTACTATCTTGTGTACCATGATGCCGTAGTAGGGACTTCGGCGGCCAATAGCCTGCGCGGATTTCTGTATGGAGATGCTCCCCAGGTCAACGGGCGCGGGCAGACCGGGAACAATCTCGAACAAATCCGGGGTATGGCCGCGCTGCACAAACGAGTGGGGTTACTGGAAATGACGAATCACGAATTTCTGGATAAGAATTACCGGAAAAAACGAGCGACCTTCGCCGACGGCACTACTGTTACTGTCGACTGGGATCGAAATACCGTGACCATCAGCCCCGAATTGGCGAAGCAGTGAACAGCTTCGTCTAGACTTCGGCGTGCTTTGTCGATCCTTGACTGTAAAGATGTGCCGATAAAGCGTCGTAAATCGACACGATCTCCTGAAGCGTGTGCTTTACTTCGCGCTCGCTCAATTGCGAAATTCTGCCGCGCGATTCCTTTACGCGCGAGATTCTCTCGCTGATATCCTCGCGCAGATGCTCATCGCCGCGTAATTTGTCGATGCTTGCCGCATAGAGTTCTTCCAACCTCTTTCTGGGCGGCTGGTCGCTCGCGACTGCGTCGCGGACGGCTGAGAAAAACGTTCGCCAAGCGTAATCTAAGGACATGCCACAATCCTATCCCGCTGAATTGACTCGTTTTGGAGTCCGAGCGTAACAGTGAAACTCGCGATTGTGACTGGCGCCGCGCAGGGCATCGGGAAGCGCACCGCGGAGGTGCTTGCAAGCAGGGGCTACGCCCTTCTGCTGAACGATCTCGAGTCATGCGGGGAGACGATTCACGCCGCGAATGCGGCAGGGCAACGGGCGCTCGAACTTCTGGGCGACGTTTCGGATGAGAAAACTGCCTCTGCGCTTGCCGCCAAAGCACGCTCGGAGTTCGGCCGTGTCGATGTTCTGGTGAACAACGCAGGCATCTCCCATATCGTGCCGGCCGAGCAGACCAGCGCTGCGGATTGGCGGCGTGTTCTAGACGTGAATCTGCTTGGACCGTTTCTGCTATGCCGCGAAATCGGTGTTATCATGCTCGAGCAAAAACTGGGAAGCATCGTCAACGTTGCCTCGATTGCCGGATTGCTCGGAGTGGCGGACCGTGCCGCCTACAATGCGAGCAAACACGGGCTGTCGGGTTGACACGCACTCTTGCGGCGGAGTGGGGCGGGCGCGGAGTGCGATGCAACGCAGTTTGTCCCGGCTGGGTCAAAACGCCTATGGATATTAGTCCCCAAGCAGCCGGACTCTACAGCGATGCCGATATTGCCGCGCGTGTGCCAATGGGCCGCTTCGCGACAGCCGACGACATCGCCTCGGCCATTGCTTTCTTGGCCGATCCTGAGCAAAGCGGATTCGTCAACGGCCATGCACTCTCCGTCGACGGCGGCTGGTTTGCCGATGCAGTTGGGACAGCTTGCGTTTGCGCCACCGATTCTCGTAAGCCCATGTTGTCGGCGTATGTTAGCGTAAATTGAGTAGGGGAAGCCGGCGCCGCTCGTAGTGCGTGCCGACCGCGAGTTCGGACCCATGCTCGCCTTTCCAAGTAGAAACAAACATAGATGGACGCGACGTTACACGCCCTGGCCGACCTGCTGCTGAAGGCAATCCCGACAATCATTTTTTTTGTGCTTCTAACGGTCTATCTGAAGTACGTCTTCTTCAGACCGCTGGCGAAGATTCTGGACGAACGGAAGAAGGCCACCGAGGGCGTCCGTGAGCTGGCCCAGCGTGCATTTGAAGCCGCGGAGAAAAAAAACTCCGAATTTGAGCACGCCTTGCAAATGGCTCGCGCCGAATTGCATCGGGAACATGAGGAATTGCGGCGGAAGTGGACCGAGGAGCAAGCCGCGGAAGTAGCCAAGGCGCGCGCGGAGGCAGACCGGAAAATCGAAGAAGCGAAGCATCAGATTGGGGAGGAGACCAGGCGAGCACAAGCAGAACTGGAGGCAAGGGTCGATTCGCTCAGCGAGCAGATCGTGAAATCGCTTCTGAGGCGGAGAGCCGCGTAGTGCGCCGCTGGATTTACATTCTCTCGATCAGCGGCGTAGTGCTGTTTCTGGCCGCGCCGCACGTTCTAGCTGTGGAGACACAAGCCCAGGAAACTGCCCTGTTAGATGCAGTGACGAGATGGAAGATCATCAACACCGCGATCTTCATTGCCGGTTTGGCTTACGTCCTTTGGAAGTACGCGCCTGCTTTTTTCAACGCGCGTTCGGCGGATATTCAGAAGGCGATCAAAGACGCCACCGGTCTCAAGATTGAAGCCGAATTCCGCTATTCGGAAATTGACCGGAAGATGGCGACTTTGGCGGAGGAAGTGAAGAAGATGCGGGCGCAAGCCGCCGTCGAATTGGAACGCGACCACGAAAATTTTCGCCACGAAGCGCAGGTGGAAATCGCGCACATCCAGCACAATGTAGCGGCTGAAATCGAAGCCTTCCGGCAGGAAGGCATGATTCAGGTTCGGCGGCACACGGCCCAACTGGCCATGCAACGCGCGGAACGGCGGCTTCAGGAACGGCTGGCATCGGGCGAACGCGACGATTCAGTTCAGGATTTTATTCACCTGGTGGAACGAGGCAAGAACTAGATGACCGATGCGTTAGCAACCCATTATGCTCGCGCTCTGGCCGATGCTGTTTTTGCTCCGAACTCCGGGTTGCCGCCGCAAGATGCGGTTCAGCAGCTCCGGGAGGCGGTTTCATTGATTGCCGGATCGAAGGATCTCGAGCGGGCGATGCTCTCGCCGGCCGTGATGAAAACCCGGAAGGCGGCCGTAATATCAAAACTCGCCGACAGCCTCGGCTCTGCATCGCATTATCCGCAATTTTCTGCTCGTGGTCATCTCGCACCGCCGAACCGCGGAACTGGCAGGCATGCAGCGGGAATTCGAAATGGCGGTGGATGAGCGGTTGGGATGGATTCCCGCCCAGATCACGTCCGCGCGGGATCTGATCTCCGCAGGAGCGCGAAGAGATTGAGCGCGCTCTCGGAACCAAACTGGGCAAATTTATTCGCGCGCACTATGACGTGGATCCCGGCATGTTGGCCGGTGTGCGCGCGCGTGTTGCCTCGAGAGAATACGATGCCACGTTGCGCGGCAAGCTGGAAACCATGCGCCAGCGGCTGGCGGCGCAAATTTGAAGGATTTTTTGAAGGGAAAGTATGGCTCAAATCAGAGCGGACGAGATCTCACGTGTACTCCTGTCCGAGATTGAAAACTTCGATGCGGTAGCGAACGTATCGGAAACAGGGTCCGTTATCAGCGTAGGCGATGGGATCGCCCGCATTTACGGTCTCGAAAACGTCATGGCCGGAGAACTGGTCGAATTCGGACCGGATACGGTCGGAATTGCGCTGAACCTCGAGGAAGATCAGGTGGGCGCCGTGCTTTTAGGCGATTTCAGTAACGTCAAAGAGGGCGATCAGGTGCGGCGAACGGGCCGCATCATGTCGATCCCCGTGGGCGATGCCATGGTGGGGCGCGTTGTCAACGCTCTCGGTCATCCAATCGACGGCGAAGGGCCCTATCAACACGACGGAATTCAACCCGCTCGAGCGCTTAGCCCCGGGTGTTGTGGATCGCCAGCCCGTGAAGCAGCCTCTGCAAACCGGCATTAAGGCGATCGACGCGATGGTGCCGATCGGTAGAGGGCAGCGTGAGCTGATTATCGGCGACCGCCAGACCGGCAAAACAACCGTCGCGCTCGACACGATCATCAATCAAAAAGGCCAGGACATGATCTGCGTCTACGTCGCGATCGGCCAGAAGAGGTCGACGGTAGCGCAGGTAGTGAAGATTCTCGAAGATCACGGCGCGATGGAGTATACGGTCGTGGTTGCGGCCACGGCATCCGATCCGGCTCCCATGCAGTACATCGCTCCCTACGCGGGCTGCTGTATCGGTGAGTTCTTCCGCGATTCCAAGCGGCATGCTGTGTGTGTTTACGACGACCTCTCGAAGCACGCGGCAGCGTATCGCGAGATCTCTCTGCTTCTGCGCCGGCCGCCGGGCCGCGAAGCGTTTCCGGGCGATGTTTTCTATCTCCACAGCCGCTTACTGGAGCGCGCGGCGAAACTGTCCGATGAGAAGGGCGGTGGATCGTTGACCGCTCTTCCATTCATCGAAACGCAAGCGGGCGACGTTTCCGCGTATATTCCCACCAACGTTATTTCCATCACCGACGGCCAGATCTATCTGGAAGGCGATCTCTTCAACGCGAACATTCGCCCCGCCATCAACGTCGGGCTTTCGGTTAGCCGCGTCGGTGGCAGCGCACAGATTAAGGCGATGCGTTCGGTAGCCGGCACGCTGCGCCTCGATCTCGCGCAATACCGTGAGCTCGCAGCCTTTGCGCAATTCGGATCGGATCTCGATAAGGCTTCGCAAGCGCAGTTGAATCGCGGTAAGCGCTGGGTAGAAGTTCTGAAGCAGGGCCCTTATTCGCCCATTCCGGTTGAGAAGCAGGTTTCCATCATCTTCGCCGGCAGCAATGGTTTTCTGGACGATCTTCCTGTTGAGTCGATCCGCCGTTTCGAAGCCGAGTTGTATCAATTCCTCGATACCGCGAAGCCGCAACTGTTGCAAGCGATTCGAGACAAGAAGGCGCTCGACGATGAAATCAAGGGGCAACTCACGGACGCGTTGAAAGAGTTCAAAGCAGCGGTTCCAGAGCACAAAAGAGCCAGAAGCCCGACGCCAAGAAAGCCGGGGAGCAGAAGCCCACGCCAGGTGCCGGCGGCGGCAGACCTGTTTCGGCGGAATCGAACGGCAGCAGGCAACCGGCGCAAGTCGGCGCGGAGCAGCCCCAGGCCGAAACCAGAGCCTGATAGATGCCCAGCTTGATCGACATCCGGCGCCGCATTCGCAGCGTCAAGAACATGCAGCAGATCACGAAGGCCATGAAGATGGTCTCGGCTGCAAAGCTACGGCGGGCCCAGGAACATGCCATCGCATCGCGCCCCTACGCGAACATGATGGCGCGTGTACTTTCGAATGTAGCGGCAGCCGCGGCGGGAATTGACGAAGCCGCCAGCTTGCCTTTGCTGCAATCGCGCGAGGAGAAACGCATCCAGCTGGTTGTCGTGAGTAGCGATACCGGCTTGGCGGGCGCGTTCAACGCGAACCTGTTTCGCATGACGCATCGGTTCTTCGATGAGCACCAGGGCGCTGAGATACGCATCGAAACGATCGGCCGAAAGGGCCGCGATTATTTTCGCAGGCGAAATTTCTCTATTTCAGGCGAGCACGTTGGCATTGTCGAAAAGCCTGCCTATAAAGACGCCGCCGCCATCGCCGACAAGATGATCGACCTTTATCGTAAGGAAGAGATTGACGCAGTTTACATCGCCGGAAACGAGTTTAAGAATGTTATGGCGCCAAATCTGGTGCTCAAGAAAATTCTTCCGGTCGAGATGCCGGAAGGAGGCGAGCAAGTGGACTACATTTTCGAACAGCCACCGCAAGAATTGCTGCGAACGCTGCTGCCTCGTTATGTAGAGATGGAGATTTACCGCGCCCTGCTTGAATCACTTTCGGCGTATCATGCGGCTCGCATGACAGCGATGGACGCGGCAAGTTCGAACGCCGGCGACGTGATTCAGGACCTGACGCTGAATTTGAATCGCGTCCGGCAGGCCAGCATAACGCGCGAAATTATCGAAATTGTGAGCGGCGCCGCCGCTCTGTAGGATTTGGAGAGAGTTATGGCAACAGCAGGTGTAGCGGAAGGCCACGTCATCCAAGTGGCCGGTCCCACCATAGAAATTCAGTTTCCGGAAGGGCACGTCCCGAAGATTCTCAACGCCATTCACGTGACGAGCGAAGGCTTCGACGTACCTATGAAAATCGACATTACCGCCGAGGTGGCCCAGCACATCGGCGAAGGCCGGGTTCGCACCATCGCGATGGAGCCTACTGATGGGCTGGTTCGTGGAATGAAAGCGGTTGATCTGGGCGAGCCAATCACCATTCCGGTCGGCAAGCAGACGCTGGGTCGAGTTCTGAACGTGCTCGGTCAGCCAGTAGACAACATGGGTCCAGTATTAACGGAGCAGAAGGCGCCGATTCATCGTTCCGCGCCCCTGTTCGAAGAGCAAGCGACTGAGCTCGAGATGTTTGAAACCGGTATTAAAGTTGTCGACCTGCTCGAACCATATCTTCGCGGCGGAAAAATTGGTCTTTTTGGCGGCGCGGGTGTCGGCAAGACCGTTATTATCCAGGAACTCATCAACAACATCGCAATGAAGCATGGCGGAGTATCGGTGTTCGCCGGAGTCGGTGAGCGCACCCGTGAAGGAAACGATCTTTGGCTCGAAATGCAGGAATCCGGGATTGTTGATCCCCACGACTGGCATAAATCGAAGGTCGCCCTGGTTTACGGGCAGATGACCGAACCGCCGGGGGCGCGTCTGCGCGTCGGATTGACGGGCCTTACGGTGGCTGAGTATTTCCGCGATGAAGAAGGACAGGATGTTCTTCTGTTCATCGATAATATTTTCCGTTTCACGCAAGCCGGTTCCGAGGTCTCGGCGCTACTGGGTCGCATGCCTTCGGCTGTCGGATATCAGCCCAATCTTGCCACTGAGATGGGCGACCTGCAAGAGCGCATCACCTCCACGAAACGAGGCTCCATCACTTCGGTCCAGGCCATCTATGTTCCCGCGGACGATTACACGGATCCGGCCCCGGCGACCACATTCGCTCACTTGGATGCAACTACCCAATTATCGCGAGCCATTTCAGAGCTGGGAATTTATCCTGCTGTCGATCCGCTCTCGTCGACCTCGCGGATTCTCGATCCGAACATTGTGGGTCAGGAGCATTACGATGTTGCGCAGCGCGTGAAGCAGACCCTGCAAAGATACAAGGATCTGCAGGACATCATCGCCATTCTCGGGATCGACGAGTTGAGTGACGAAGATAAGCAAGTGGTCGCGCGCGCCCGCCGCATCCAGCGCTTCCTTTCGCAGCCGTTCCATGTGGCAGAACAGTTCACGGGCCGCCCCGGGAAGTACGTGAAGCTGGAGGACACGGTCCGTAGCTTTAAAGAAGTAGTGGACGGCAAGCATGACAATCTTCCGGAGCAGGCGTTTTATATGCAGGGCAGCATTGAAGACGTGCTTGAGGCCGCCGAAAAAATGAAGGGCTAGCGAATGGCCGATACCTTTCAACTCGAAGTGGCCACACCGGAGCGCGAGTTGGTGAACGAACAGGTCAGCGAAACGGAATTGCCCGGCGAGAACGGTTACATGGGCATTCTGGCGGGACACGCTCCGCTATTGAGCGCTCTTGCGCCGGGTGTGTTGACATACAAGAGCGGCGGAGGCCAGCATGTATTCGCCATTGACGGCGGCTTTGTCGAAGTGTTCGACAACCACGTTCGCGTGTTAGCCGACAACGCAGTGCCCGCTGAAGAAGTTCAAGCCGATCAGGCTCGCCAGGAGTTGGAGAAAGAGACCGAGGCGCTCAAGCATGCGCAAGACGAACCGTCGTCCGAGGCTGCTCTGCGCGCTATGAAGCGAGCACAAGCTCGGATTGAGGCAGCAGGCAGGGTAGGTTCCAGTTCGGGCGGTGCTTGAATCCAGCTCTCGAGTTTGGAGCCGTGCTTGCGTCCCGACGAGTCCGGCCGCAAGCGCTCACCTGTTATCGTTTTGACGTGAAGCTTGTTGTGGCGGCCCTGGCGTTTGGGCTCTGTTTGCCGGCTATCTACGCTGCCTCCAACACCGGCTGGACCCTGGTCCGGACCTCGCATTTCGAAGTCTATTCACGAGCAGGCGAACGCGATGGGCGGTCTGCCCTGCTCTGGTTTGAGCAGTTGCGCGCGTTTTTTGTTCGGGCCGGAATTACCCAAGCGGGCGGCGATCTAGCGAGCCACGGGCCGGTGCGAGTGATCGGATTTCAATCGGCAAAGGAGTATGCGGCGTTTCGACCGAGTGCGACAGCGGATGCTTTTTTTCTGAGCTCTGAGACGCGGGACTACATTGTAATGCCTGGACTGGGTTCGGAAGAGTTTGCACCCGCGGCTCATGAATACGCGCATCTCGCGTTGCGTTTGCTGGGAGTGCGGCTTCCGCCCTGGTTGGCGGAAGGTATAGCAGAGTTTTTTTCTACAGTTCACATCGCTGAGCGCGAGTGTGTCATTGGAGGCGATCTGCCGATTCGGAAGCTGGCCCTGCGGCGGAGGCCGTGGATTCCGCTGGCGCAGTTGGTTGAGCTGACGGAAAATTCGCCAATACGAGCGGATCGAAATCAAGCGGATATCTTCTATGCCGAGAGCTGGGCCTTGACCGACATGCTGATTTTCTCGCCCGCATATGCGCCGCGGTTCAGCGAATTATTAGCGGAGATGGCGTCGGGCGCCTCCGATGCAGAAACGATCGCACGCATTTACGGCAAGCCGCTAAGCGGCATCATGGCGGACCTGTACGCCTGGGAACAAACACCAAGATCCGGATTACCTCTTCCCGGTATTCCGAATGTTAGTCAAGACGTTCAGGTTTCTCAGTTGACGGGTTTTGAATCGCGTTTCGTTCTGGCTGATTTGCTCCTGACGAATGGCGACCTCAATCGGGCAGAAGGGATGTATCGGACGCTGGCCAATGAGCAGCCGGATAGCGCGCCGGCGCTTGTAGCTTTGGGAAATATCGCGTTTCGGAAAGGTGATCGGCAGACTGCGCGCGAGGAATGGAGGCTCGCGATGGCGCAGGGTATTCGAGATGCCCGGTTGTGCTATGAGTACTCGATTCTCGCGGAAGACGCCGGTCTGCCGGCGGATGAAGTTGGGGCGGCGCTTCGCCGAGCCATTGAACTGAAACCGGATTTCGATGATGCACGATACAAGCTGGCATTGCTGGAGAATAATCACGGACATTACGAATCGGCGGTGCAGCAACTGCGAGCTATGCGTTCGGTGGGCGCAAAGAGAGCCTATGGATATTGGACAGCCATGGCATCGGCCTTGACCGAGATGGATCATCGTGAAGAGGCAAAACAGGCGGCGGCTATGGCATTGCATTATGCAACGAGCGCTGAAGAGCGCGCTTCCGCAAAGCGGCTAGCATACGTAGCTGCTACCGATTTGACGGTTCAATTTTCCCGGGACGGCAATGGAAACTTGCAGTTGATAACAGCGCGGAAGCCGCACGGGAGCGGTGATTGGAATCCGTTCATTGAGCCTGGCGACCACATCCAATATGTAGAGGGGCAGATTCGGAAAGTAGAATGCAGCGCTGGGAAGATCACCGGCTTTAGAGTGGAGAGCGCGTCTGGAGCAATCGAAGTTTCATTACCCGATCCTACGCATGTCCTGATTCGCGGTGGTACTCCGGAGTTCGTATGCGGCGCGGAAGATGGAAGGAAAGTTGCCATCGAGTATGCAACATCCGGGAAACAAGGAGCCACAGACGGTATTTTGCGCGGCATGCAGTTCCGGTAGGAGCGCGCACCCAGCAACTTAAGGAGATCCAGCTTAGCTTAGCTAAACTGGGTCAAATAATCAGTATATCCAGCGTGCGCGGCCCATGCACTCCGCGGACCCGCGTCATTTCTATATCGACCGTTGCCGATGGTCCGGAAGCGAATGTGAGCGGCGAATGCTTTACGGATTCCAGCCTTCGAATAGCTTCGGGCACGTACTCGACGATGTCGGTCTCGCGCAAAATACACAGATGATAGTCGGGAATGAGGGTTGCCGCACGGCGGCCTTGTTGGGGTGAACTCTCCAGCACCACGGTCCCGGTGAGGGCGATGGCCAAGGTACAGCCGCTGAGGACGCCATCGCTTGAATTAAGCTGTTCATGACTGAGATTCTCGTCGGGAATAAACATGAATCCGTCCGGCAGCCATTCGTTCGGAAATTCGATCGGCACAACCACGACGCGCTTCCTCCGATGCGTCAAGATCTGTCCGATCTCCTGTTGGATAGCGCCGCGAGAATAGTACGGCGTTCCTCCATAATGCCGAAGGCGCTCATCAAAAAGCTCGATCCGTTCGACTTCGCCCAGCGCACCCGTGTGCCGATAATTGCGCGGCAACTTGCTCCATTCATGTTCCGCTTGTTCGGCACGCGACAAATCGGAAGTGACGCGGAGGGCCGCTCTGATGCGGCCAAGAATCAGCCCGCGCGAATCGCTGGCGCTCATTCCGCTGCTCTCCGGTCCCGGCTCTTCCACCAATCGCGAAAAGATCGTTTCGGGAGCGGCATCAGGTCGCGAGTAGTCGTCCATCCGGATAGCATTCCGGGCAAATGGCTGATTGCGCCGCCATGCACAAACGGCCACTGCGCGATTCTGGCCAAGGCCTCAGCCGTCGTGAGCAGGCCGGACCCGGAGAAAAACAGGGCCATGGCCTGCATGGCAATGTTCTCCGGATCGAGCTTTCCTAAGAATGTGCTCTGCCGTTCGCGCACAATTTTGCCGCGCAGCAGGATGAGGATCTCTGGAATGTTGATCTTGACCGGGCAGACATCGTAGCAGGCTCCACAAAGCGAGGAAGCATAGGGTAGCGTTCGCGAGTGCTCCAGGGTCTGCAATTGCGGAGTGAGAATTGCGCCGATTGGCCCTTGATACACAGACCCATAAGCGTGTCCGCCGGTCTGGTGGTAAACCGGACACACGTTCAAACAAGCGCCGCAGCGGATGCAGTTCAGGGTCTCGCGTCCTTCCTCGTCCGCGAGCACGCTGGTGCGCCCGTTGTCCAACAGCACTACGTGGAACTCCTGTGGGCCATCGCCTGGCGTGACGCCGGTCCAAATCGAGTTATACGGGTTCATCCGCTCTCCTGTCGCCGAGCGTGGAAGCGTTTGAAGAAAAACTTCGAGATCTTGAAAGGTCGGAACAATCTTCTCGATTCCGACAATGCTGATCAGCACGTCCGGTAAGGTGAGACACATCCGCCCGTTCCCCTCGCTTTCGACAATCACCAGGGATCCCGTATCCGCCACTGCGAAGTTTGCGCCGCTGACGCCCACACGTACCGAGAGAAACTTCGCGCGCAGGTATTTCCGAGCCGCTTCAGCCAACTGTTGCGGGTCATCGGTCAATTCGTCAATGCCGAGCTGCTTCAGCGGCATCTTGCGCTCGAAGATCTCGCGGATCTGAACACGGTTGATGTGCAGTGCCGGTACAACGATGTGGGACGCGCTGTCATTCCCGAGCTGCACAATCAGGTCAGCAAGATCGGTTTCGTGCGGCGTCACGCCCTGGGCTTCTAAATACTGATTGAGCCGGATTTCATTGGATGTCATCGTTTTGACTTTGATGACATCCTTCGCCGCGCAATTTGCGACGATCTGTCCAATAATTTGGTTCGCTTCATCCGCGTCGGCCGCCCAATGAACCTGCCCGCCTGCCCTCGTGACGTTTGCCTCGAATTGCTCGAGATACAAATCCAGGTATTTTAGAGTGTGAGTCTTGATCGCATGCCCGGCGGTTCGCAGCTCTTCCCAATCAGGCATCTCGCCCGCCATATTGTTGCGCTTGTTCTGAATGACGTTAGTTGCATGCCGGACATTCCGGCGAAGCTGCGAGTTATCGAGCGCGTCATGAGCTGCTTTGGGGAATGGCGGAGCGGTTTCAGCAGAGCCGACGTGAACGCTCATGCTGTTTCTTCGCGAGTCGAGGCCAAAATTTCCGCCAGGTGAACGGTCTTTACTCCTGATCTCTGCCGGTGAAGCGACCCATAGATGTGCATCAAACAGGAATTGTCGCCCGCGGTGCAAATTTCCGCACCAGTATTCAAAACACAGCGGACTTTGTCGGCCAGCATGGCGGAGGAGGTCTCGGCATTCTTCACTGCAAACGTGCCGCCGAATCCGCAGCATTCCGCCTCATTCTGCAGGTCCACCAGATCGATTCCGCCCACGTTTCGAAGTAGCCGTAGCGGCGCGTCGGCGGTGCGGAGCATGCGCAAGGAATGACACGAGGGATGATACGTGACCCGATGCGGATAGTAAGCTCCCACATCCTCCACGCCTAGTTCTTGAACCAACAGTTCGCTCAAATCAAAAACGCGCGGGACGATTTCCGCGGCTTTCGTCCCGAGCGCGGAATCGCCAGCCATGCGCGAGGCTTTGACATAATGCTCGCGGATCATCGCAACGCACGATGCGGATGGAGAGCAGATGATTTCATCTTCCGCGAAGGTCTCCACGAATTTTCTGATCAAAGGGATGGTCTCGCGCTGGTAGCCCGTATTGTAGTGCATCTGCCCGCAACAGGTCTGCTCGGGCCGAAAAACGGGAGTATGGCCGAGGCGTTCGAGCAATTTCACAACCGCAATGCCAGTTGCGGGGAATAGGAGATCGTTGTAGCAGGTAATAAACAGCGATATGCGCATTGATTGAACAGGTTAGCAGCGCCTCCGGGCCGGAAACGACTACTTCACGCCTGTATGGTGGAAACGGGATTCGTTTCCGAGGTCCTGTCAATAGTTTTATTGACCGGAAATCGTAGGCAAAAACATGCTCCGGATTCCGATTTGTTGAGTAGTTGCAGATCTCCACCTAAATCGAGCATTGTCTTGCGTGCCAGGGTTAATCCCAATCCCATGCCGGAGCGTTTCGCAGCCGTTACGAAGGGACGAAATAAATCCGCACGAAGATGCATGGGAACTCCGGGTCCGGTGTCTTCGACGAAGACCTTCAAATCACCTTTCTCTGAATTGGCAAAAATGAATACATCGCCGCCATCGGGCATTGCCTCAACCGCGTTTGAAAGAAGATTGACGAACACACGCTCTACCCGCGTTCGATCCACAAGCACTTGCATTGAATCATCGATCGCTATCCGGATTTGCACGTTGTTTTCAGCGCCTTCGATGGATTCAGCAGCAGCTTCCACGATATCGCGGAGCCGGCACGTTTCCTGTTGGCGGAGTTCGCCGCGAGAAACGTTCAGAAGATCGCGCAGAAGCTCCTGCATGCGGTTCGATGCACGATAAATGTTCGAGGCGATTCTGCGCGTCTGGTCCGGAAGCGCCTGATCGTCGATCAGCATTTCCGCGCCTCCATAAATCGCGGCAAGCGGATTACGCAAATCATGGACCAGCGAGGTCGCCAGTCGGCCTATCGTATGGATCTGTTCCTGCCGGACCAGATCGGCTTGAGCTTCCTGGATTGAATCGCACATCTGATTGAACGTTGCCGCGAGCCGCGCCAGTTCGCCGGTTCCGGAGACAGGCAGGCGGTATCTATAGTTCCTTGCCGCGATTTCCGCGGCCGCCCGGTCGAGCAATTTGATAGGTTGCAGCACGTGTTCGGTGGTAACGGAGCTGATCAGAAGGGCCAGCGCGATCGTCGCGAGCCAGGCAAACTCCAGAACGCGGCGTAAATTCGCAAGCGACGCTTCCACACTCGCGTAAGAGCGAACAATGCGGAGTTGAGCAATCGGCTTGCCCGTCACGTCATTGAGTTGCTGCCGCAAAACGATAAATTGGTCCTGCTGAATGGGCGCATCGCCGGACAATGCCATCTGCAGCAAACGCTCCGGCGAATGACCCTTCCCCGTTTTCTCGAGCGTGGAAGCAAAAACCTTTTGCGGATCGAGGAAGGCGAAATCGCTGCCGGGCGCTACATTTTTTCAGTTCTTCCGCAACGTGATTATCGATGCGAAATCCGGCGCAAAGCACGTTCAGCAGCACCGATTCATGACTGGTCTGAACGTAGACGGGCGTCAGGACTATATAGAAGAGATTAGAGTTGGCACGCAGATATCCCGCGATTTGCTCCGGAAATCGCGATCTGACTTGCTGAAACGGAATTGCCTCCGGCGATAATTCGCTTTTAGTCCCCAGCGATGAAATAAACCGCCCTGCGCCATCCAGCACGAGAAATACGGCCGGCTGTTCCGGAACTCGGGACCACAGATCCTGAACCGAATCGCGTATGGTTGCCGGATCACGAGTCTGGAAGGCCGCGCGAACATCCGACATTGCGCTCATCAGCGCCGTGACTGCCGAAAGCTCCTGGGTGCGCGCTTGCCAAACGGCGTCGTACGATTGAATGCTGGCGCGGATTTCAGCCCGAACGCTTTCGTCGGCAACGGCAAGCGCATAATGCTGCAAGCCCCAACCCGCGGCGGCAAAGAGGACCGTAATAGTGATAGAGGTCGCTAGAAACACCCGCCACTGAAGCGGTATTTTGCTGATCTCAATTTTCATTTTTCAAGACCGCGATAAACATTCGTTTCATCGCCGCCTGGCGGGTAATCCAAGCCGTATTTATTTTTGTGAGGAAGACGGACGTATCCAGCTTCGGAAACGCGAACCGGCGGCACGTCGATTTCCGGTCTATCTGCCTCGACGGTGACTGTCCCCGTTGAATCTTGGGCGTTCGTCGCTCGCTCGTCGAAGACATGCAGGTTGTAAGTTCCATCGGGAACATTAGCGATGCGGTAGCGTCCGTCGCGGCCTGCTTTCGTAAAGTAAGGCGTGTCCAGGACAACAATCACTGCGGACATGGAAGGATGAATGTTACAGAACACGCGCACAATTCCGGTTTTATGCAAACGCACCGATCGGCTGGTTCCAGGCGGGATAAAGACTCAAATCGAAGAGCTGCCCGTCGAAATTGGAGAAGGCATTGTGAAAGATGGGATCTTTGTTGGGGAAATCCACCGTGCTGCCCACATCCACCGCCAGCGTATGCGGATGAAACATTTTATCCTTCTGGACGAGCTGCACATGCTCAGGCCGCAAGGATTCGCCCAGTTTTGCGCCAACCGGCTCGAGCCAGACAACGATGTCCGAAAGGCCTTGCTCGCCCGCTTCTGATGATGGCTGGCCAGAAGCAAGTTCAATTTTTCCCGTAACGGCCGCGCCTCGGACCGGCGCAGCGCTCGGACGCGGATTCGCGAAGAGAGAGCAGAGGCTAAAAAAGATAGGCCACAGTCGCGTCATAGCGATTCGCCAGTAACTGTTGCACGCTCAAATAACCGATTCGTTCCTGAGATCCCTCAAAGCCAAGCACCACATTGGGGCTGATTTGGTAAAGAATGTTTCCAGCATAAGTCAGAGTTCGGGCAATGCCATAACGGCTAGTAAGATCCTGAGCGTTGTTCAGTAAACGCCCAGCGTAAAGATCAAAAGTGAGCCGGCTGGTGATTGGAAGCGCTACCTGGAGCCAACCTCCCGTTCCGCGAATCGGGATCACCGTCCCTTGACTTGTGAGGCTGATCCCTGGCGGGCCTCCGCCGATATTCGAAAAATTTTCGCCGCGAAATATCGTTCCGCTGACCTCCAGCATCCGAAAATGGCTTAAATAATAGGTCCGCGCTGATCACCTGCGAATTCACCGATTGGCCGAGCACATGGGTGGAACTCTTGTCGAAGCCGATTCCTGCCGTCACGTGCGACTGCTCGCCCCATTGATGCCGAATTTCAAAACGAGTCTGGAGCGCTGGGCGGGAAGGCTCGATCGGCGAATTCGCCAGCGAGGATGGAAGCGAATACGTCTCGGCAGTCTGCAAAATTCCAACCTGGAGCGCTGCTTGCGTGTTTGTTGTAAGCGGCAAGCGTTCTTCATAGCGTACCTGAGGGCGCCAGAGCCACAGATTTCCAGCGCCGCTCAGCGGAGGTACGCCCACCCTGGCGAAAGAGGTCGGCTCAAGCGGGGCAATCAGAGATTTATCTTGTCCAAACGTGATGCTTCGCCGTTTCCAGTCAAACGATACCGTTCCCCGCCTGATCCGAAACACGTCGGCATTTGTTGTTTCGCCGTAAAAGTCCATCGAGAGAAACCCGTGTACTTGCCCGCCGCCCGGAAGTTGGGGGCCCCGGAAGTCCAAGCCGATAATTGATTGCCTCAGCGTTGCACCGCCCAACGTGGTTCCTGTTCCATACGAGCTCGATTCCGCATAAGCGCCGGGTCCCGCATTTAAGTAGGCGTCGAAAAGCAGTGTACCGGTCAACGTAATCGGGAACTTCTGCTTTGATTCTACTTTCGTTTCGGCTTGCTCTTTGATGCGCTGCTCCGCAACGTCTACGCGATCCTCCAGGCTCTGCTGCTGAGCAGAACTCTCGGGCCGGGCAGATTTGAGTTGTTCCCTCAGACCCTGTACTTCAATGAGCAATTCCTGATTTTGCTTCTCCAGCGCATCCAAGCGGTCGAGAATGCGCGCCAGAGTGTCGGCTTGTGGCTGTTGAGCGCGGGCCATTCCACCCAGGAACACCGCGGCACAACCAGACAGGCATAATTTACTGAAGTAGCTCTTCCAGAACACGACAGACCTCCTTCATGGAGAACGGCTTTCGGAAGATTGCGTTTGGACTGCTGCCGTCGGAGGTCTCGGCATCCCATGCCGTCTCATCCGCCGTGATCATAAGGGCGGGCAACTTTGCATATCCGTCCAGACTGCGAATCTCCTTGATTAGTTCGAATCCGTTGAGAAATGGCAGATTGAAATCTGTAACCACCGCCGAAACGCGAAGGTTAGGGGCCGAAAAAAAACGGAGCGCAATTTTCGGATTTTGTGCAACAATTGCCTTCACGCCGGGAATATTTTCAAGAGCGATCGCCAGCGAGAAAGCAATGCTTTCGGTATCGTCGACGATGATCACCACTTTTCGCATGGTGTGGGTTTCATGGTACAAACCGGTAACCCACCCCGTGGACCGTCACGAAGTGCTTGGGTGCGGCGGGCTCCTGTTCAAATTTCTGTCTCAACCGAACCACGTGCGCGTCCACGGTTCTGGTGTTCGGGTAGTACTCATAGCCCCAAACCGAATTTAGAATCAGATCCCGAGTGAGCACGCGTTCCGTGTTTTGCAGGAAAAATAACAAGAGATTATATTCGGCGGGAGTAACTTTCACGTCATTTCCGCGCCGTGTCACCGTGCGGCGTTCGATATCCACCTCGACGTCATTGAATCGAACCACTCGACCGCCATCATCTCCGCTGCGCCGCAACACCGCGCGAATCCGCGCCAGAAGCTCACGAGTGCCGAAGGGCTTCACAACGTAATCGTCCGCGCCGATCTCCAGGAGCAGCACCTTGTCCACTTCATCCGCGGCCGCGCTCAGCACGATAATCGGCGTCGCAAAGCGGTTTGCACGAAGCTGCTTGCAAACCTCGATGCCACTGAGGCCTGGAAGCCGTAGGTCCACTAGTACCAGGCTCGGCTTCAATGAGAACGCCTTTTCCAGCCCGGATTGGCCGTCTACCGCTTGAAGAGGCACGAATCGCTCGCGCTCCAGCAGAATGCTGACTGTTTCGCGTAGCTCCGGATCATCATCGACAATCAAGATTTTTTGCATGTATCACCCAAGCGTGACTGTATCGATGACTATTGTCACGGGCTGGTTGCCAGAGCAACCCCACATGGACCGTCCTTTTACAAATGTTTTACATAGAGTAGCGCGTTTTGCCTTCCGTGCCGCCCGAACTAAGATAATGGCAGTTCGTTTCCAAATGCCTATGGCAAGTCGCCGGAGGGTTCTTGTGCTGCGAGCCGCCTTGGTTCTTTGCGCGGTGGCGGCTGTAACGTACCTCTGTTTCGGCCTTCTCCATGTGAACGCCACCACAGCGGGATTCGTGTACTTCGTCGTCGTCCTTTTCACAGCGGCGAGGTGGGGACTCACCGAGGCTCTTATTGCATCGTTCACCTCGGTCATTTGCTTCAACTTCTTCTTTCTACCTCCGGTCGGTACGCTGACCATTGCCGATCCTCAGAACTGGGTGGCGCTTGCCGCCTTTTTGGCGACCGCCATTACTGCCAGCCAGCTCTCTACCGCTGCAAAAAAACAGGCGCTCGAGGCAACCGCGCGTCAGCGGGATATGGAACGGCTCTATAGTGTCAGCCGGTCCATTCTGTTGCTCGATTCTTCTTCGGTTGTAGAGCAACAACTGGTCACGCAAGTGGCTCGCGTTTTTGGCGCGCGCGGCCTCACTTTATATATAAGGGACTCAAACGAGGTCCACCGCTCCGGCCCCGAAGACATCGAAGGTATCGACGATTGGCTGCGTGAATCCGCCCGGCGTGGCACTCAATTCCGGGATTCCGCCCGACAACTCACGGTTACGGCGATTCGATTGGGAGCGGATCCGATTGGCAGTTTGGCCCTACTAGGACTTGAGATTTCCGATGGAGCGCTACAAGGCCTCGCGGGGCTGATTGCGATCGGAATCGAGCGGGCGAAGGTACAAAAGCAAGCGGGCGAAGTGGAAGCCGCCCGTCGCGGCGATGAACTGAGGTCGACGCTGTTGGACGCGATTGCCCACGAGTTCAAAACGCCTTTGACCTCGATCAAGGCGGCCGCCAGTACTGTACTTTCCGGTGCTATTGCGGATGCCGCGCAGCGCCGCGATCTGCTGACGGTCATTGATGAAGAGACAGATCGATTAAGCGGCCTGGTGACGGATGCCATCGAAATGGCGCGTCTCGACAGGCGCAAAATTGCTCTGCAGCCGGATTGGCACGACCCACGAGACCTGCTGGTTCACGCGCTGGATGACCGGCGAGCAGCGCTGGAACCTCGCCAAATTCAGTTGAATGTGGATGGCGACCTGCCGCATCTCAGGGTGGATCAGGACCTGATGCGACTCGCCTTTCGTCAACTGATCGACAATGCGGCAAAGTATTCTCCCGCGGGTTCGACGATCGAACTCTCCGCTGCCTCCGAAGGCGATCAGATGCTTTTCAAATTTCGGGATCACGGGCCGGGCATTCCGGCTTCGGAACGGATGCGGATCTTTGAGCGATTCTACCGGTCGCCTGTCACCAGGCATTCCGTTCCCGGCGCGGGGCTCGGCCTAGCCATCGCTCAGGATATTGTTCAAGCGCACGGCGGGAACATCCGTGTGCAATCTCCCGAAGATGGCGGCGCGCTGTTTGTTGTTTCTCTTCCGATCGGGCAAGCTCCCTCACTTACAGAGCAAATCCCCTAGTTATCGATCCGCATAAAGACGATCCTTAGGGCTTCTTTAGGGTTTCTTTAGCTCAGCCTCGTTACATTCGTAAGCAGATGGGAATGACCTTTCCACTTGGAGTCAACGATGTTGGATCTTTTTTACGTGCTTATCGCATTGCTCTTCTTTGTAGGCTGCTGGGCTTTTACGAAGGCGTGCGACCGGCTCTAAGCGACCTCTGAATCGGAGTTTACTCACATGGATTACATCATCGGCGGAGTTGCCACGCTCCTGCTCTTTATTTATCTGATTTACGCACTGTTGAAACCGGAGAAATTCTAATCGACAGGAGCTGATTTATGACACCAAATGGATGGCTCCAGATTGGAGTATATTTCTTAATCATTCTCGCCGTGACGAAGCCAATGGGCGTGTTCATGGCCAACCTTTTTGAGGGGAAGAAAACGTTTCTTCATCCGGTGTTACGCCCGGTAGAAACGTTGATTTACAAGCTGATTGGCGTCAGGGAAACCACGGAGCAGCGCTGGACCCAATACACTGCCGCCCTGCTTGCATTCAGCATTTTCAGCTTTTTATTCGTCTATCTGTTGCAGCGCCTGCAAGGTGTGCTGCCCCTGAACCCGCAAGGTTTCGGCGCCGGCCTTGTACCTCCCGATCTCGCCTTTAATACCGCTGTCAGCTTTCCTACGAACACCAACTGGCAAGCGTACTCGGGCGAATCCACGCTCAGCTATTTCGTTCAGATGGCCGCGTTGACCGTGCAAAACTTTGCTTCGGCTGCCGCCGGTATAGCCATCGCCATTGCTGTTACGCGGGGATTCGCGCGCCAGCAAGTGAATAGTCTGGGCAATTTTTGGGTAGATCTCACGCGCTGCGTCGTCTATATACTCTTGCCCATCTCTCTCGTTGCGGCATTGTTTCTGTGCTGGCAAGGCGTGATTCAAAATCTGCATCCCTATACCATCGCCAAAACTGTTGAGGGCGCGAAACAGGTGATTGCTCAAGGGCCTGTCGCTTCACAGGAAGCTATCAAAATGCTGGGAACGAACGGCGGCGGCTTTTTCAACGCTAATTCAGCGCATCCGTTTGAAAACCCAACTCCTCTCAGCAATTTTCTGCAAATGATCCTGATATTCGTCATTCCGGCAGGATTGACTTACACATTCGGCGTAATAGTCGGCGATCGCAGGCAAGGCTGGACTCTGTTTTCAGCGTGCGCCGTTATGTTTCTTGCCGGAGTGTTCGTCTGCTATTGGGCTGAGCAGAAGGGCAATCCAACTCTCGCCAAACTGGGCGTCGAGACGCAAGCGACTGCGACGCAGAGCGGCGGAAACACGGAAGGCAAGGAAACGCGCTTCGGCATTGCTGCTTCGGCCCTCTTTGCCACTATCACCACCGATGCCAGTTGCGGCGCAGTGAACGGCATGCACGATAGCTTCACGCCTCTCGGGGGGCTGGTCCCGCTGTTCAATATTCAGACCGGTGAGGTCATATTCGGGGGCGTCGGCGCGGGGCTATATGGAATTCTGCTCTACGCCATTGTCGCCGTCTTCATAGCGGGCCTGATGGTGGGCCGCACGCCCGAATACGTCGGCAAAAAAATTGAACAGAAGGAGGTCAAGATGGCAATGATCGCGCTGATATTCACCGCTTTCAGCATTTTGGTCTTTGCCGCTATTTCTTCGGTGATTCAATTTCCGTCACCAACCAAAGATGCAAAAGGCCAAACCGTCGCGCACAGCTACTGGAATCCTCCTGGCCCGGCGACTGCCAATCTGAGCAACTCCGGAGCGCACGGCTTCACGGAAAATCTCTACGCATATACGAGCGGCACTGGCAATAACGGCAGCGCATTCGGAGGCCTCAATCCCAATACTCCCTGGTACAACCTCACTATCGGGTTGGCCATGCTCATCGGCCGGTTTCTCTTTCTCATCCCGCTGCTTGCAGCGGCCGGAAGTCTCGCAATGAAGAAAAAAGTCGTCGAGACTCTCGGTACTCTGCCCACGCACGGACCTCTCTTCGTGAGTCTGCTGGTCGGCACGGTGATTCTCGTCGGAGCCCTGACCTTCTTCCCTGCGCTTGCGCTCGGTCCAATCGTCGAACATTACCTGATGCAAGACGGCAAGCTTTTTTCGATGTTGTTATTCCCGATTTGGAGCTAAACATGTCAACCGTTATCGACGCTCCCCCTGCTCATACCCCTTCAGAACCGTCTACGCTGCTGCCATCGCGACTGGTGCGCGCGCGTCCTCTGTTGGACCCGGAGATCGTGCGGCGTGCCACAGAAGACTCCTTCATCAAGCTGAATCCAGTCACGCTGATGAAGAATCCGGTGATGTTTGTCGTCGAAGTCGGGGCTGCGCTCGTGACCATCTTCCTGCTGCGCGATGTTTTCGCGGGCCACGCGGCCAGGCAGGGCTTCGAGTTTCAAATCGCTCTCTGGCTCTGGTTCACGGTGCTGTTTGCAAACTTTGCGGAAGCGATGGCGGAAGCTCGCGGTAAAGCGCAGGCGGACACTCTTCGCAAGACGAAGACAGACTCCATCGCTAAGCGTGTTCTCAACAATGGCAAAATCGAAAACGTTCCTGCGTCGAAGCTCAGGTCCGGAGACATCGTCATCGCCGAAGCCGGCGATTTGATTCCGGGGGATGGCGAAGTCATCGACGGCATTGCCACGGTAGACGAGTCCGTTATCACCGGCGAGAGCGCGCCGGTGATTCGCGAATCGGGCGGCGACCGGAGCGCCGTCACAGGCGGCACGAAGGTGCTATCCGATCAGATCAAGATCCGGATCACATCGAATCCCGGCGAGACATTTCTCGATAGGATGATCGCGCTCGTCGAAGGCGCGGAGCGTCAGAAGACGCCAAACGAAATCGCCCTGAACATCTTAATAGCGGGTCTTACGCTCATCTTCTTGCTGGCCGTTGCAACACTCCATCCCTTCGCGATCTACGCTGTCTCTTCCGCCGGGGCGGGAACCGTTCCAACAATTGCTGTCCTGGTTTCCCTACTCGTCTGCCTCATTCCGACTACCATCGGCGGACTGCTCTCAGCGATCGGGATCGCGGGCATGGATCGGGTGATGCAGCACAACGTCCTCGCTATGAGCGGCAAGGCGGTGGAGGCTTCCGGCGATGTAAATACGCTGCTGCTGGATAAGACAGGCACGATCACATTGGGCAATCGCCAGGCGGTCGAGTTCATTGCTTTTCCGGGAATTCGCGAGGAAGAACTGGCGGATGCGGCGCAGCTTTCCAGCCTGGCCGACGAGACACCCGAAGGCCGTTCCATCGTCGTGCTTGCAAAAGAGAACTATGGCCTGCGCGGCCGCGAGATCGGCGAACATGAAGCGCATTTTATTCCGTTTTCCGCCTACACGCGCATGAGCGGCGTTGATATTGACAATCGCATGTTGCGCAAAGGCGCGAGCGGAGCGATTGCCAACTTTGTCAAAGAGCTCGGGGGGTCCCTCCCGGCGACCTTTGAAGAAACATCCGACCGTATATCTCGAAATGGCGGCACTCCTCTAGCTGTCGCCGACGGCCCGCGCGCTCTCGGAATCATTCACCTCAAAGACATCGTTAAGGGCGGAATGAAAGAACGCATTGGCCAACTCCGTGCCATGGGAATCCGTTCTGTCATGATCACCGGCGATAACCCGCTCACCGCTGCCGCCATTGCGAATGAGGCCGGAGTTGACGATTTCCTCGCCCAAGCGACGCCAGCGGACAAGCTCGAATACATCAAACGCGAGCAGCGGGAAGGCCGTTTGGTGGCAATGACCGGCGATGGCACGAATGACGCGCCTGCCTTGGCGCAAGCCGATGTCGGACTAGCTATGAATACCGGAACGATGGCCGCGAAAGAGGCCGGCAACATGGTAGATCTGGACAGCAATCCCACCAAGCTCATCGAAGTGGTGGCAATCGGCAAGCAACTGCTCATTACTCGCGGAGCGCTGACCACCTTTTCCATCGCTAATGACGTAGCTAAGTACTTCGCCATCATTCCGGCGATGTTCATGGCCACCTATCCCGCTCTCGGCCGGTTCAACATCATGGGCCTGCACACATCGCAAAGCGCAGTGCTGGCCGCTGTAATCTTTAATGCGCTCATTATCATTGCGCTGGTCCCGCTGGCGCTGCGCGGAGTGAAGTACCGTCCGGTCGGCGCAGCGTCCCTCTTACGCCGCAACGTCCTGATATACGGCATCGGCGGAATCATAGCGCCATTTCCCGGCATCTGGATTATCGACCAACTGCTGGTCATGCTGCGCCTGGCGTAGCTCGAAAGAGAGGAAAAGAAAATGTTGCTCCAACTTGTTCCCGCGCTCCGAATGACTGTGCTGCTCACAGTACTTACAGGTTTGATCTATCCAGGAGTTGTCACGGGTCTTTGTCAGTTGCTTTTCCGAAATCAAGCGAATGGAAGTCTGGTCGCGACCAATGGCCAGGTGATCGGCTCTGCTTTATTGGCGCAAAATTTCACCAAACCAGAGTACTTTCACCCGCGTCCCTCGGCTGCGGGGAACGACGGTTATGATCCAACCGCGTCCGGTGGTTCCAATCTTGGCCCAACCAGTCAGAAGCTCTATGATCGCGTGAAGGCCTCTGCCGCCCAGTTCCGAAAGGAAAATCCGGATTTCTCGGGATCAATCCCAGCCGATGCTCTTACGGCTTCCGGGAGCGGCCTCGATCCGCACATTAGCGTTGCGAACGCAATCGCCCAAGCGGCGCGTGTCGCGAAGACCCGTAGTGTCGGGGTGTCAAACGTCGAAAACCTCATCGCATCGAATACTGAAGGACGCGATCTGGGCTTTTTGGGCGAACCCCGCGTGAACGTTCTAAAACTGAACCTTGCACTCGACCGGCAAGTTTCAAAACGTCCTTAGCAGCATCATGTCTCTGCGAAGCGATATCCCACGCGAGGGTCGGTCAAAAGGTAACGAGGATTACTTGGGTCCGGCTCAATCTTCTTCCGTATCTGATTCACGAAAACGTGCAGATACTCGATTTCATCTCCGTAATCCGGCCCCCAGACCGTTTGGAGCAGCTTACGATGCGGGATTGAAACGTCTGGGTGGGTTACTAAGTAGTGAAGCAGGTCGAACTCCTTAGGAGTAAAGCGAATCTCACGTCCCTGCACGGATACGCGCCGCGCGGGAACACTAATTTCCACATTGCCGAATGCAATCGCTTGAGGGCCGCTAGCCCCCGACAGAGGCACGCGTCGCAGATTCGCCCGAACGCGTGCGAGTAACTCGGGCATGCTGAACGGTTTTGTTATGTAGTCATCTGCGCCAGCGTCCAGTGCCGCTATCTTATCCGCCTCGGTGTTCCGTACCGTCAGCATAATAATTCCGATATCCGAGTTGGCCCGGATCTCCGGACATGCTTCTAATCCGCTGGTCCCCGGCATGTTCACGTCGAGCAATACCAGATCGAAGCGGTCTTGACGCAGCTTCTCGAAGGCTTCCATTGCCGACTTCGCATCGACGACCAAATATCCGTTCGCGGCCAGGGCCGTCCTCATGACACGCCGAATCTGGGGTTCATCGTCGACTACCAGAATTTTTCCTCCGCTTGTCACCATAATGAAGTTGTATGATAGCCGCTTGTGACCGGCCAGACCCGGATGCGCTCCTGCGGCGGATAGAAGCCGATGAATCGGACGTTCGCTTTGGCCGTTTGAAAATCTTTGTTGGCTACGCCTCGGGCGTCGGCAAATCCCTCCGCATGCTGGACGAAGGTAGGCGCAGACGCGAACGTGGGCAGGATGTTGTGGTAGGCGCAATCCAGCCCGATATCGACGAAGCGCAAGCCCGGCTCCTCCAGAAACTCGAACTCATTCCGCTGAAGCAAATAGACAATGCTTCGGTTTTGGACATCGATACCATCCTGAAACGCCAGCCCACGGTGTGCCTCGTGGACGGCCTCGCTTACAAAAATCCGCGTGGCGCCCGGAACGCGAAGCGTTGGCAGGATGTCCAGGAATTGCTCGACGCCCGGATCTCTGTCATCACCTCTATCAACATCCAGTTCATTGAAGAACTGCAGCCTAGAATCGAGGCAATCACCAACAAACGCGCCGCCGATAGCGTTCCTCAGAGTTTCATTGGCTCGGCGGACGAGATAGTGGTCGTCGACGCGCCCCCGGAAATCTGTTATCTCCGCTCCGCTGAGCTGGGCATGGATTCTCGCATCCTGGAGCAGCGCTTATCCGAGCTTCGGGAACTGGCTCTGCTGCTAGCGGCCGACGTAGTGGACCGGCAGCTGGAGCGCTACTTGCAACAGAACGGCCTCACTTCGGCAATGGGAGCACAGGAACGTATTCTTGTCTGCATCAGCCCGCAATTTGACGCCACCGCCATTCTTGCGAGCGGCAAACGGAACGCCGATCGGTTTCACGGCGACCTCTATGCCGTTTACGTGCGCAATCGGAACCTGCCGCCGGCGGAGGAAGCGCAACTGGAGCGGAACCTCGAGATTGCCCGCGAATCCGGCGCTCGCGTCGAAGTGCTGGATCAGCAGGATGCTGTGGAGGCGATCCTCGATTTCGCCCGCTCAAAAGGCGTTACACAAATTTTTCTCGGTCACGCCACAAAAACCAACTGGTGGCAGAAACTTACAGGAGCGTCGCTCGATAAGCTCATCCGTCAGGCTGAAGGTTTCGATGTGAGATTATTTCCGAATTAAGACATGCAGGCGCCCCAACGCGGCAAGCTGAAAATCTTCTTGGGCTACGCGGCCGGCGTGGGCAAGACCTATCAGATGCTCGAGGAAGGGCAGAGCCTGAAAGCGAAGGGCATCGACGTGGTCATCGGCTATTTCGAGCCCCACGGCAGGAAAGATACGATTGCGCTCACCGAAGGTCTGCCAATCGTGCCTCGCCGCAAGATTGAATATCGCGACACTAGCTTCGAGGAAATGGATACGGAAGCGATCCTGGATCGGCATCCCGCCGTCTGCCTTGTCGATGAATTCCCGCATACCAACGTCCCTGGTTCGCCCCGCGCGAAGCGATGGGACGACGTGGAAGTGCTGCGTGACGCCGGCATCGATGTCTTCACAACCATGAACATCCAGCACTTAGAAAGCCTCAATGACCAGGTCTGGCGAATCACCGGAGTGCAAATGCGCGAAACGATTCCGGACTGGGTGATGCAGCGCGCCGATGAAGTTGTGATGGTCGATCTCACTCCCCGCGCGCTTCTGAACCGCCTCGAACGCGGGGTGGTCTACCCGCAAGAGAAAGTGGAACGCGCGCTGGCAAACTTCTTTCGCGAATCGACGCTCGCCGCGCTACGCGAGATGGCGCTCCGCCAGACCGCGCACGAGGTGGAAAGCAGGCAAGGCGATTTCGATCCGCCCCAATTCCCGGTCCCGCAGCCTTTTCCGCCGTCAGGCGCCGAGACGAAGGCGACCAGCACATCCACCGAGCGAATCCTGATATTCATCACCGCCGACCCGAACGCCGCGATGCTGGTGAGGCGCGGCAAGCGCGTTGCCGACTATCTTCACACCGATTGTTTTGCGGTGACGGTGCACGAGAGAGCGGATCTCAGCCATCTGCCCGCCCGGGAGCGTGAGGCAATCGAGCGGCACCTCAATTTCGCCCGCAATCTGCATATCGAGACGCGGATCCTGCAGGGGAAAGATGTCGCCCAAACCCTGGTGGATTTTGCCAGATTGAATGGCATCACCCAGATTTTCGTGAACCGGCCGAGTAAAAATTCGCCCTTTCGCTCCTCTGGTTGGCGCTTGGTTGAGGATCTAGTCCACCTCGCTAAGGACATGCGCATCACGCTTGTCGCCGAGCGCAAACGCCCCGCCGCCTGATGACGCAGTCTACTTTGCTTCCGCGCGTTCTGCGCGACAGGGAGGCGCAGGCGCTGCCATCGCCATGTGGTCAAACGAGTTCCCCGGTATCTTCAACTCGCCGATGACATATTTGGTATTCGCGGGAGGCCTGTATTCCTTCAGCGGAATCGAGCAAACGCGGGGAGTGGCCGGCGCCACCTTCACAGGGCCCGCGCATCGCATAGCGCCGTTGCGGGCCAGCAGGCGTCGGCCTGATGGCGTTCATTAAAGCTCGCTGTGTTCCTTGCTGAAGGCTGATAGGAGGCTGAGTCAAAGGTACATTCAGGAAACGATTGTTCCGCGGCAATCGCCAGGCCGCAAGCAAACCCTGACAACAAAGCAAGACGAAGCACCATCTTCTTTACTCCTGGAGATATTCTATTCATTTTTCGACGAGGCTGTGCTCTGAATCTGTTCGGCTGCGATCTGCGCGATATCCATCAGTCGAGGGGGATTTTCAGATACCGAGCCCAGAGCGTCATGGAACATGCTGTTGCAGAACGGGCAGGCAGCGCCGATCGTGTCCGCGCCGGTGGCCGCCAGCTCTTTCGCTCGCGTCTCGTTCACTCGCTGGCCGGTTTCTTCACCCAGAAAAATGAGACCGCCCCCCGCGCCGCAGCAGAAACTCCGTTCGCGGGCTCGCGGTGGATCGATCACAGTAGCCGCGCGTGCGATCACCTGCCGCGGCTCATCGTAAATTCCCCGATATCGTCCCAAATAACACGGATCGTGGAAAACCACTCGCTTTCCGCTCGAAGTTGCCGGCAATCGATCGGCGTGGCGCGCCAAGAATTCGCTGTGATGCTCTATCTCGACCTCGGCGCCGAATTCACGCCAATCCTCCTGTATTGTCCGCACGCAATGCGGGCAGATCGAGACGATCTTTTTCACATTCGCTTGCTGTAGGGTCGAAAGGTTCGCCTCGGCAAGCTGTCCGAAGGCCAGGTCATTGCCTAGGCGCCGCACTGGATCGCCGGTGCAGCGTTCTTTTTTCAGAACGCCGAACGAGGCCCCCAGGTGCTTCATCACAGTGGAGAATGCGCCGATGATTTCGCGGCCGCGCGGGTCGTATGCGCCCATGCAGCCCAGCCACAGGCAGTAATCCTGAGAGCCGTCGAAGAGGGGAAGCTCTTGCTTCGCGATGAACTTGTCGCGCTCGGTTTGCGAAAAGCCCATCGCGTTTCCATTCCGCTCCAGATTGAGAAAAAGCTTGGCGCCGTACTCGTCCTCCCACGCGCCGGTGTTTACCGCGCCGCGCCGCAAACCAATCAGGAAGGGCAAATGCTGAATACCAACCGGACATTGGTACTCACACGCCCCGCACGTTGTGCATTGAAAAATCGCTTTCTGCGAGACGGTCGCGGTCAGGATGGCCTTTTCGTTTTCATTGCCGTATTCGTTCAGGTATTCGCGCAGCCCCAGCGCGATCAGTTTGGGATTCAGTTCCTTGCCCGTATTGTTCGCCGGGCAGTGCTCGGTGCATCGCCCGCACTCGACACACGAGTACGCCTGCAAAGCCGTGATGCGGTCGATATCCTTCCCCGCCACCAGCCCGAAATCTTCGTCTCCGGCGAGCGGCGGAATATGGCTGAACCCGCTACGCTCCAGAAAAATGGTTATCGGGCTCAGCACCAGATGAAGGTGTTTTGTGTGCGGAATCAGGGGAAGGAATGCCAGCAGCACCAGCGTGTGAATCCACCACAGCGCCTGGCCGCCGGGAGATCCGGGGTTCACCCACCACTGCGGCATGTAGGTCACCATCAGGAGAAAAATCAGCAAGGCGATCGTGCCCGATTCGTAAGACAGCGGCCCCAGCCACAGCGGTCGAATCACGAATCGCCGGAACGCCAGTCCGGCAATCGAGACCGCGCATGCCGCCGCGAACGCAAACGCGAACCAGAAATAAAACCCTCCGAATCCGCGATGAAAATCGAAAAAGGGAACGCCAAATCCCGCCGCGATGTGGTTCAGCGTCACCAGCGCGAATGCGCAAAAACTCCAGAACACGAAGGCGTGCGCCAGTCCGGGCAGCGGCCGCTCCCGGATTACTTTTGCCTGGCACATCACTTCCCCAAAAAAGTCCCAGACGCGCCGTCCGGCTGGCCTCAGCTTAAAGTCGGCAGCGGGCCGCGCTCCCCAAATGCGGCGGACAACTTTGCCAAACCGCGACCAGAACAGACAGATGGAAGTAACAATCAGCGCCGCCAGCAGTATTCGTTCTTGTAGCATGAAAATGCGTGAGATATGTCATTTCAGGAGCCGCAGGCTTCATTGGATCACACCTCTGCGATCGCTTGATCGAGAGCGGCCATCGGGTTGTCGCCCTGGACAACCTCATCACCGGGCGCCGGTCGAATATTGATCATCTCACCGGTAACCGTTCCTTCGAATTCATCGAATACGATGTTTGCCGGCCGGTGGAAATCGCCGGTCCGGTGGATCGTGTCTTCCACTTGGCTTCACTCGCCAGCCCGGTCGATTACCTCGCCCATCCCTTGGAGACTCTCGAATCCGGCTCCACGGCCACGCGTAATATGCTTGAGCTCGCGCGCCAGCATAACTCGTCATTCTTGCTGACGTCCACATCGGAATGCTATGGCGATCCGCTCGAACATCCACAATCGGAAACCTATTGGGGAAACGTGAATCCGGTCGGCCTCCGATCCTGCTATGACGAAAGCAAGCGTTACGCGGAAGCCCTAACCATGGCTTACCATCGCGTTTACGGCGTGGCGACGAACATCGCGCGCATCTTCAACACTTATGGTCCGCGTATGGCTCTGAATGACGGCCGGGTGGTTCCGGCATTCATCGATCAAGCCTTGCGTGGCGCTGCACTGACCGTTTTCGGAGATGGTGCGCAGACCCGCAGTTTCTGCTACGTCTCCGATCTTGTGGACGGTCTTCTGCTGCTCAGTGAATCCACTGAGCACTTTCCGGTGAATCTTGGCAATCCGGCCGAAATGACGATTCTGGACTTCGCCCATCGCATTCGCGCCCGCTTCGAAAACGAGGTGGGGATCGAGTTCAAGCCGCTGCCTTCCGACGATCCGAAACTCCGGCGGCCGGACATCTCCAAGGCGAAAAGAGTTTTAGGCTGGGAGCCCAAGGTATCGCTTGACGAAGGGCTCACCCGCACCATCGAATACTTCAAACAGAACTACGCGCGTGAGCAAGCGGTGGTTTAGCTCGCCCTCAATTGCCGCAGTGATAGAAATAGGCATACGAACTCGACTCGTTCAATGGGAAGTTCGCCGTTACGGTGAAAAGGGTCGTAGTTACCCCGCTTATATAGACATTCGTGCTTGCCAGCACTGATGTTGCGTTCGCGGGCTGCAGGACGCAAGCTACTACGCTGGTGGACGTATTCACCCAGGGCTGATTGAAAATAATCGTCCCCATGGTTCCATTAGTAACGTTCGTTGATCCAGTATTGAAAACGATGTAACCGTTATTATCGCTGCCCGTTATCGAAAGGCCTGAACCCGCTCCTTTTCCTAAAGCAGCCCCGACGGCCATGCCAGGCGTGCCGCCGCTCGATCCCAGATGAACTGCATTTGCCGCCCCGGTCACCGTCAATGATTGGAGCGTCGGATTGGACGGGTAAGTGGATGACTCAAAGCTTCCGTCCGTAAGCTGCGTGGACAGCATGGCAGTAATGTCTTCGTATCCTTTATCATTGGGGTGCCAGGCATCGAACTGCAGCCCGAGCGCATTGGCGTTGGTCCATAGTCCCCACCGGTCTGCGACAGAGGAATAGGCCGTGTTCAGTGCTAGTTCAATCCGCTGCTCTTGAAATTTGTTGTTTCCATTCTCATTCTGTATATGATTCTGATCGAGAATTAAAATGCTTGGGGAAGGGGAACTAAGCGCTTGCCAGTTCGCAATCATGTTCTGCTGATACGTCTGAAAGTTACTCGGATTCCAGGCGAAGAGATCGTTCACGCCCAAAGAGTCGATCACTAATTGGATTCCCCCGCCGATCTGCGGCCAAAATGCGTTTTGACTTTCCGGCGCAGAGCCAAACGCGTCAGTACGTGCCCCAGGCCGCCCCGTGTTGTGAACGGAAATCCCAACATTTCCGATGGTAAGTTCCGCTCCATATAGATAAATGTGGCCTGTTGGCGGCGGCGTAATCGTAACCGTGTGGGCGCCCAAGCCTCCGGGAATCGGCACTACGGCTTTGGCAGCTGTGTAAGTGGAGCTTGTCGACGCGCCATAAGTGGTTGCCGGCCCCCCATCGATGCTGACACCGAAGCCGCTGCCGGTATCTACATAAGTCGCGTAGTAAACAACGGCCGTATCGCCCTGTTGACTGCTCAGAGTCGCCGGGTTGGTTCCCGGTCCGCCTTGATAGAGAGTACCGAAGGGCGAACTGCCGCTTTGATATGGCCCCACGCTATTCGTCATCGACCACCCGTTTTGAGCATTCAGGTTCGTATCGACGACGCTCTGGTTCCATTGCGGCATATACGCCGGAATGATTCCCGTTCCGTGGCTGGGACAGATTTTCTGCAGATTAGAGGCCAGCCTACCCGCCCATCCCCCTGTGTTCGGAATGTTCGCGCCCCATCCGTAAGCGATGGAATCGCCGATCACCAGCACGTTCACGATCTGTGAAGCGCAATTGTGGAACGATCCGTTATATACGAATAATTGCGGGTCGGACGTATTGTTCGCCAATACGGGGCTGGCAATAGAGCTGACTGGAGTGGCCCTGCTATTCAGCGATCCATTAGAGACGCCGTTGATTACCTGTGCGTTAGCGCCGGCAATCAGAAAAAGGTACAAGAATGGCTTCATCGATCATTATCCTGGGAAGTTTTTGAACAACTGTAGCAGATCCTGGGGCCCAAAAAGAACCATTTAGAGCGGTACCGCTGGTACTCACCCGAGCAGCGTCCGCCAAATTGACACTTTTATTCTTTCCGAACCATAAAATAGTACCCATTGCGCTGTTCGGTTCTTACAAATTCTTTTTGGATATATTTCGCGAGCGGCGATTGCGAAAGGTCTTGTCCGGCTCGCAAGAACTCCACCAGTGCGGGATTGTACACAATGCAGGCAGTGGAATTTCGTTTCAAATCGCCTATGATCGCTTCCTGTTGCCTGGCGTTGAAGAAAGCCGGCCAGTCATTCATCATGAGCATCGTAGGCGGGTCCTGGTGCGTCCAGAAGTAAAGGCTGAATAATCCAGGCATGGAGAAAAAGGAAGGGCATCTGCTGTTTAGTTCGCTTGTCAACCACTGATAAGTGTCGGCATCGGTTCGGCTAACCCGGATGCGTTCTGCGCCGCGCAACCCTAGCGGCACTAGCCCGGCATGCTCCGAGCGCGCCCGCCGCAGTTCTCGACCGTACACCGCTATCAGCAGGACCAGCACCGCGATGGTGGCGGTCAACCGTAAAGGCCTGATGGCCAGTTGTGGCTTCCACGACGAAACTACGACGGCTGCATCATGCAAAAACACCGCCATCGTCAGGATCAATGGCACGATTGAGAACAACGATTGCGATCCCGCAACCGGAAAGGCATATAACGTTACGAAAACGGAAAAAAAACACAAGACGATTCGCGAAAACTGCTTGCCCGTCATCTGGATGTTCCAAGGCAGCACGAGAAGCAGCCAGCTGAAAGGCCCGACTACCATCGTCACCGCGGAGCCTAGCGGCTCAAGCACCGGGGCGGATACCACTTTGTAAACGCCGTAGAAGCCCAGCGCGGCTTTCAACGCGTGCAGCGCGACGACAAATCCTTGAGTTTCGGCCTTTTTCCGCGAAATTCGCGCCCAGGCCAACGCCACGCCCAGCGAAAACACAGCCCAGATCACCGACCGATCGCGGAACGGGGAAGGCCTGAACCAGTGGCGGGCAAAGTCCTTGTGCTGGATCACCGTGATGTAAAGAAACGCTGGAATGGAGGTACCACGCGCCAGAAACGGAATAATGATCAGAAAGGAAGCGATGATGAAGGCGACCCCGAGCGCGCGCCACGCAGGAAAGTTCATGGAAACGCCAGAGGGGACCAGGGAAACCGCGAGCAATGCAGCCGCAAGCGATATCGCGACAACGCAACAATAATTCCGCGCCCACGGTAAGGCCAACAGGGGCGTCATAATCGCCACAATGACGGCAATGCTGCCGATTCCAAGGGCCAGAAATGCCAGCTTCTTTACCTGGCTTTGCGATTTCGGCGCAAGCAAAGCAAGTAACAGCGCAAGCGTCGCGTAGAGGCCGATATTGACCTTAGTCATTGCAAGCGCGGAAAGCAAGACTCCAAAGAGGGCGGCTCTAGCAACAGTTACCCGATCTTCCGTATCAACCGCCAACGCCAGCAGGCAAGCCAGCACAATAAGGCAGATTTCTTCCGGATGGCCTGGCTCCCAATCGAAAAACAAAAGGACTCTCGCGACGCCGAGCAGGACAAATCCGCCGACCAAAAGAGATCCGGATACCCGGCGTGCCGACCACGCGAAGATAGCCGCGGAAAGCGGCCACAGGATCATTGCGATCAGCCGAACGCAATCGTGCGAAACCGCACGGCGGGTTACGGCATAAAAAATCCACTCAACAAGGTAATAAAACGGTCCATACAGCGTATATATTTGGTCGTATAGTAAGTGGCCGCGAAGGAATGCCTGAACGGTAGCCATCAGGTAGCCCTCGTCATCCCACCAGCTAAATTCGGAAAAAATATGGTAATAAACCGTCAGGCCGGTGACCACCAGAGCAGCAACGACCAGCGAGAACTTCAGCTTTCGCAAGTGTGCCATGTTAGCATGGCCCTCCGCTGGCGAGGCATGTCTCGCCACTACCTAAAATCCGGGGTTTCCGTAGGAATCGGGCATGCCCGATCCAACTTGGAATGACCAAAATGGTTTCCTAGTGGCAAACGCTTGTATTCGGGGTCACAAACGTGCCGAAATCGGAATATAAGCCGCCGGCGGCAATGGATGGAGACTGGTCATAGAACCACGAAAAAAAGACCAATTCCTGAACGTTGTAACTCTTGCCGTTAGGCATTGGGAGAGTTTGTTCTGTAAATCCACTGAGCGGATCTCCCACCTCAAGCGTGGCCTCGCAAGATGCATGTTTTCCTACGTTCCCCCAGGCCGGAGCCGGATTACTGTTCGTCGGATCATTTATCCACTCGCCTAGTTCGTGGCTTAGCCAGGTGATGTCCGGGTCCCAATATCCGCTGGAATCAAAATCGGCTACTACATAGGTTTGCAGTAAATTGGAGGAATTCAGATAGCTGCCGTGATTTCCAAGCGCGCAGCATTCATTCGCGTTGCCGTTTAGATACATCACTACGCTGTCGAAAACAAAGACCGGTAGCGACGTCGGACCAACTCCCTCACCGGCGAGAGAAGGAATCAGCGTACTGGTTATGTAATTGTCGAACCAGTTGTAATCGATGACGGCATAAGGGCACGAATCGAGCTGCGTGTATCCCTTCCCGGCGGGTACAGTTACGTTAACCGCGGGAAGAAGGTTATAGCCCAGTAGCGTGTGATAGGGCGTAACGACCCCTGCCGATGGCGCGACATATTGCCAGAAGTTAGCCCGCTGGAAGGCGTCAGCGTATTGCGTGACGCCGATATCGATGCCGTTCATGATCCAATCGGTTCCGGTATAATTAGGCGAGCCCTGCACCAGATTCACGACGCTATCGCCGAGGCACGGATCGTACGAACCAGCGTCGAATGTCGAGCCATCCGGCATATGGATGATGACCGGAACTAAATAAGTGTTGACGGTAGTGGTTCTGTGGCCGTTGTAAAAAGGGCTGCGGCCTGCCATGGTTCCCGAGTAAGTATTGCCATCGAGCGGCGAAACCACGCTATAGGTCCATAAGGGAATCGTGGCGCCTATTTGGGATTGGTTCTGGATCTCCGTTTTCCGAAGCTGCGTAAAACTGGATTTTCGACGGACGGGAAGGCGCACCTGTTGGGCAAAAAGGCAAGGGGCGGCGGCGCAAAGAAGCAACAGAAGAAGCGTTCGCAATAAAACCCCCAGAAAGCTGCTGGCGAAAACGCCTGCTCTACGTGGGAAACCCCACCGGGCTGTACAAGCTCGGTGGGGTCCATTTACTAACGATTACTGGCCGTGCCCGAAGTTACGGGGCAAAGTAGCTGGAAATATCCAGGAGTAAGTGTGTTGCGTTGGAGGCGTAGGCGTCGGTACTTCCGTCGCTATTAGGCACGATCGCCATATTCGACGTAACCGCTCCATCGAGCGCGTTCAACGTAGAAACTACGGGTTGCGATTGACCGTCTGGCCACAGCGTCAGGTAAACGAGTTGGCCGGGCGGTACTACAGTCGCGTTAAACACAAAGCCTTGGGCGCTGGCAGGAACACCGCAGGACCCAGCGATGCTGAACGGCATAGTCCCGCTGAAGGGTGAGCCGTTATACGCGGGCGGATTGCGTGTATCCACAGCGCGGCAGGGCGTCACGGTGTAAAGCGACAAACCGCCGCTTCCCGGAGGGGCGAAGTAGCCGTTGATGTCAATCAGCAGGTCGGTAGTGTTCGAGGCGTAGACCGAAACCGCTCCGTTCGTGCCATTGCCCGGCACGATCGCGGCGTTGGCCACAATGGTCCCGGTGAGGTCGTTCAGAGTTGAGACGGTAGGCTGCTGCTGTCCGGTTGGCCAAACCGTAATGTAAACGAGTTGCTGTCCATTGGGCGGGATGGCCGTGAAGTTTAGCGAATACGCCTGAGCGTTCGAAGGAATGGTGCTGCTGCAGGCGTTGCTGGTTCCGGATTTGGGATTAATCGGGAACGAACGCGATGAGCCGCCGGAGATAGAGGGCTGTCCAAACTGGCCGCTAAATCCGTTTCCGCGCGTGTCCACGAGGCGACAGGGCGTGAGCGGATAAAACGCGAGTGCTCCGCTGGTTCCGGCCGCGATAAAGTAGCCGTCGGTATCGATGATTAGGTCCGTGGCGTCGCTCGCATAAACGTCGATTGCAGCGCCGCTGCCGGCAGGCACGATCGCGGCATTCGCCTTAATGCGCCCATCGAAGGAGTTGAGTGTAGAGACGGTGGGCTGCGGTTGCCCCTGCGGCCAGACGGTGATGTAACTAAGTGCGCCGGGGGGGACGACCGTGAAATTCAGCGAGTACGCTGCGGCGTTGGACGGAATGCCGCACACGCCACCGATCGTGAAAGCGCGAGTGCTGCCGGCGGAAAGGCCCGAATTCGGCCGCGTATCGGCGATTCGGCACGGAGTAATCGGAACGAACTGCAGACCCTGCGGTGCGACGCCGACGCCTGTCAGATTGATCGTCTGAGGACTGTTGGTGGCGTTACTGCTTGTAATCGTTACCGATCCGTTACGAGTACCCGATTGGGTCGGAGTGAAGACGATGTTGATGGTGCACTGCGACCCGGCATTCAGCGAGCCTCCGCAATTGTTACTCTGCGAGTAGTCGCCGCTCGGCGCGATGCTGCTAATGGTCAGAGTCGCGCCGCCGGTATTCGTAAGTGTTACCGGGGTGGGGGAACTCGGCGAGTTGATCGTCTGATTGCCAAAATTGATATTGGTCGTAGACAGGCTCATCGTCGGTGGCGGAGGGCCGGTGACGCCGGTCAACAGGACCGAATCAATCCCGAAATCGGCAGCGTTGCAGCCGTTGGAACAGTTCGTAACGCTGAACACAACCGCTTTAACATTGGGGCCTGTCGCATCGAGCAGCCCGACATAGACCGCATTGCCACTGCTGCTCACGATGCTGGCAGTTCCCAGCAGAGCGCCTTGCGCATTGTAGGCTGTGGCATTCGCCGTGAACGCACCCGGCGCATCGGACTGAATGTAAGCGCCCGCGCCCCAAATAGGCGTACCGAACGTAAGCCCCACCGGCCCTGTTCCGCCGTTGGCCGTATCCGAAGTCCACAATAATGTATCGCCTGCCGTGAAGCCGGCGCCGGTCCAACTGCAGGGCGAGGCATTGCACACGACCGACAGCAATACTGTTCGCACCCGGCAAAGAAACGGCGACAGTACTACCGCCTGCCGTCTGCACGTTGAAGGCCGCACCGACCTGGGTTTGGTCGGAACCGATCTGGCTCCAACTGAAAGAATCGTTCTGCTTCTGGCCGGAAGGGCTGCTTACGGTGCTGATCTGATCGCACCAGGCAGCGCCCGCCGCGAGTAAGGTAAGAACAAGTAAGTTACTAAAAATGCGACGCGCATCACGAGACTTACCGGCTGTGAGCACTTTTCCGCTGTAAGTATGAATCGACATAATAATCTCCTTGTGCCTGCTGAACGCCTCAGCGGGCAACCGCTCCTGCAGGACGAGCTGCGCCGGCACGAATGCCGCTCGGCTGGATACTAGACCCTTGGCAGACGCTGGTATTCGGGCCGCTAAACGACGGCTGTTGTCCCGAGGGAGGAGGGTCAATAATGTACTGCCCGTTTATCCCAATGGACGGATTCTGGTCGAAGAACCACGAGAAGAAGACCATATCCCACACGGAATAGGAGAGTTGCGTTGGGCATGACATTGCCGGGAATGGTATAGGGGGACGGATCGCCCACTTCCAGGATGTTTTCGCAGCCGGCGGCGCCTACGCTTTGAGAGGAACTCCAGGAGAACGCAGGAGTTGCGTTCGTGATCAGCGGATCGTCCATCCACTTGCCGACCTCGTCGCTGAGAATGGAAACATCCGGATCCCAATTGCCGCTCGTGTCATAGTTAGCGACGACATACGTCTGGGCTGCACCGGACCCGTTGGTGATTTCTCCATGGGCGCCATCGGCGCAGCATTCGCTTTCATTGCCGTTCAGATACATCACCACGCTGTCAAAAACAAACACCGGCAAGCCGGTTGACGAAATAAGCCCCTGATTCGCCAGGCTGGGGAGCAGGGTATTTTCTATCGTCTGCGTGATCAACCAGTTATAATCCACGATTCCGTAAGGGCAGGAGCCCAGGTTCGTATACCCGTAACCGCTGGGTACGGTAACGTTTTGCACCGGCAAAACACTGTATCCGAGCAGCGTATGGTACGGCGTTGGGACATTGTTGCGCACGATAATGCTCCAGAAATTGGCTCTCTGGTAGGCATCGTCGTACTGGGTTGTGCCGATGTCGGTTCCGTTCACGTTCCAGTCGGTCGACCCATAAACGGGCGAACCTTGAATGGCGCTGACGACGCTATCGGACACGAGGCACGGATCATTTGCCGTCGGATCAAAAACCGTCCCATCCGGCATCGTGATCTTCACTGGGACGATATAGCTCGGAACGGTGGTGCCCCGGTGACCGTTGAAGTAAGGGTTCCGGCCGACCATGACGCCCGTATAGGTTTTGCCGTCCAACGGGGAATTGATGCTGTAGTTCCACATCGGAATCGTGCTGCTGCTCTGCTGGGCACTGATATTGGCCTTCTGAGCCGGACTTAAGTTTGATGGCTTAACGACGTTAAGACGTTTAAAAGTAGACGGGTCCGGATGCTTGAGCTGCCCGAATGCCGGTGCAGCAACGCACAGGATGACCGCGCTTATGAGAAGAATGGACGAACTTTGAACCTTCAAGTGAAAAAACCTCCCTGCCTCATTTGTTCTGAGTTCCCGAAGTGCCTGCCCGAAGGAGGACCCCGGAGCGATCGACTGCCCAGTAGTCATCGCGCTCGGGAGCACAAAGCCACCCGGCGCGTGTATGAAACGCGAAAACATGGAAGAACAACCTGCTCTAAAGGAACGAGAGCTATCCTACTATGTTCTGGCTAGGGAAGGATAGCTAGAAGCGTACTAGAACTTAGGATTTCGGAGAAAAAAGTCTCACTTATGTGGTTTACCGTACATTTACGGGCGTTAGCAGGCCGAAAACAGAGCGTTCTTTTCCAGCAGCGGCGTCAGACCTGGAATTCTCCCCGACTCGGTGAGCTACCGTACCTTCCCGCGAACACCATTCCCCAAAGATCCTCCCGCGTGCTGGAAGTTGGCCGGTACTTTCGGTGGCTCAGTACTACCGTACTTCCTTTCTAGGAACTCTTCTAGTACGAGGGGTGTAGCCTACCCCTTGACGAAGGGGATAGCACACATTATGATCGTTGCTGCAGTTGTCCAGAGGAGGACACATTACACCAATGAACTACAGAACAGTATTAGCGGTCCTCGGGGCCGCCATTCTTATCCCAACATTTGGAGTCGCTGCTCAGCTCGGCTCTAACATTTCCACCCCGGTCGTCTCGAATGCGGCCACCGGAACGCCCGATGTGTATCAAGTGCAGTATTTCCGTAGCGCCAACACAACCGGCGTTGGTGACACGGTCATCGATATCGTCGATCCGGGCACCAATGGTTTGGCGCCTCTTTGCGCAGATATCTACGTCACTCTTCCCGACGAGGAGCTGACAGAATGCTGCGGTTGTCCCATCACGCATAACCAGCTCATCGAGGGTGGCGTGAATGCCAATCTAACCGGGAATCCCGCCAACGGCAGGGCGACGCACAATGGCGTTATTAAGATCATTTCGGCCACTACACCCAGCGGCGGATGCGCCGCCAGCGTGCAAAACCCGAGTCCCACGCCCACCCTGCGGTCGTGGAAAACCCCCGCAAACGGTGAAACTGAGGAGTTTGCATCCGCAGGTCTCAGCGCTGCCGAGCTGGGCTTCCTGGCAACCACTTGCACCGACTTCGTAAACACGTTGAGCGGTACGGGCCAATGCACTTGCCCCGTAGCGCCGGCTCAATAACCCTTCCTTCTACTAAAGCTATAACCTCGATGCGATTGCCCGGGTGGTCCGGCTGTTTGTTGCCGAGCCGCCCGGGAAACGTTTCGGGTCAACTCTAGAAACTTCAGAACGAAAATTTAGATTTATGCAGGTGGTTCAAATTGAAGCTTAATATTTCACGCACTCTTTTTATACTTTCTATTGCATCGACCGGACTTTTAAGAGCACAGGGTGTTCCGATTGAGAATCCTTCCACCGTTGTAGCGGAAGTGAATGGCAGTACCGTAACGTTGGGTGAACTCGAGGAAAGCCGTTCTCATAACCTGTTCCAGGCGCGCGAAGCGTATTACAAGGCGCAAAAAAAGGCGCTGGACGATTTGCTCGATGAGCGGCTCCTCCAATTGCAGGCCAAGAAGGAGAATTTGACGGTCGATCAATTGATTGAGCGGCATGTCACGAGTCAGATCAAGAAAGATCCGACGGACGATCAGCTGCAGATTTTCTACGAGAGCCTGGAAACCGACCAGCCGTTGGAGGCCGTAAAGGGCGATATTCTCAAGCAACTGCGTGACCTTCGTATTTCGAAAGCGAAGGCGGCTTACATGAAGACCTTGCGCGCCGAGGCCAAAATGTCGGTGACGCTGCCCGAACCGAGAATTGAGGTTACGACGGAGGGGAAAGTTCTGTTTGGGCCGCAAAACGCGCCCGTCAAGCTGGTTGAATTTGCGGATTACCAATGTCCGTATTGCCGGCAACTGGAGCCAACGCTGGAGCGGCTCAGAACGGAATTCGGCGATAAAGTGGCCTTTGTCTACAAAGATTACCCCATACCCGGCCACACTTTAGCCCCGAAGGCGGCGGAAGCAGCCGATTGCGCCGCGGTGCAGGGCAAGTTCTGGGAGTTCCACGATTATCTGTTCAAGGATACGAAAAATCTGGAAGTGGCGGGACTGAAGAGCGGTGCGAAGGAGCTGAACCTGGACCAGGCGAAGTTCGAAAGCTGCCTGGATCGGGATGGTAAGAATGGCGAGATTAGGCGGGACTTGAGCGAAGGCTCGCGCCTGGGAATCAGCGGAACGCCTGCCTTGTTCATCAACGGTCGGTATATGGCCGGCGCAGCCAAGTACGAAACGCTGCGCGATGTTATCCAGCAAGAATTGGCTGCGGCGTCTTCGCCGGCGCGGCAGACTGCACAGCGGTAATTGAAGGTTTGATTACGGGCAGGCGGCCTAGCCGCAGGGTAGGAGTACGTTACTTACTCGGCAGCCAGTACGAGAGACCCTGCCCGGTATTGACAGAGTAGTATGTCTCACTTATGATCATTGCTGCAGTTGTCCAGAGGAGGACACATTACGCGTATGAACTACAGAACAGTATTAGCGGTCCTCGGGGCCGCTCTACTTATTCCAACATTTGGAGTCGCTGCTCAGCTCGGCTCTAACGTTTCCACCCCAGTGGTTTCCAACGCGGCCACTACAACCCCGGATGTGTATCAAGTGTATTACTTCCGCCAGGCGAACACGGCTAACGTTCCCGACACGATTATTGATATCGTTGATCCCGGAACCAACGGTCTGGCGCCTCTCTGCGCTGATATCTACGTACTGCTTCCCGATGAGGAATTGGCCGAGTGCTGCGGTTGTCCCATTACGCATAACCAGCTCATCGAAGGCGGCGTTAACGCCAATCTGACCGGGAATCCCGCCAACGGCAGGGCGACGCACAATGGAGTGATCAAGATCATTTCGGCGACAACACCTAGCGGTGGCTGCGCTGCCAGCGTGCAAAACCCAACCCCCACGCCTACGCTGCGGTCGTGGGCCAGCCCGGGAAACGGTGATGAAAACCCAGAGTTTCAATCCGCAGGCCTCAGCGCTGCCGAGCAGAACTTTCTGGCAACCACTTGCACCGACTTCGTTCAAACACTGAGTGGTACGGGCGTCTGCTCTTGCCCCGTAGCGCCGGCTCAGTAACCGTTCCTTCTATTAAGGCTGTAACCTCGATGCGATTGCCCGGGTGGTCCGGCTGTTTGTTGCCGGGCCACCCGGGCAACGCATAGGGTCAACTCTAGAAACTCAGAATAAAAATTTAGATTCATTCAGGTGGCTCAAATTGAAGATTAATATTTCACGCACTCTTTTTATACTTTCTATTGCATCGACCGGGCTTCTTTTGCGGGCCCAGGGTGTTCCGATTGAGAATCCTTCCACCGTTGTGGCGGAAGTCAATGGCAGTACCGTAACGTTGGGTGAACTCGAGGAAGGCCGTTCCCATAATCTGTTTCAAGCGCGCGAAGCCTACTATAAAGCGCAAAAGAAGGCGCTGGACGATTTGCTCGATGAGCGGCTTCTGCAACTGCAGGCCAAGAAGGAGAATTTGACGGTCGATCAGTTGATCGAGCGGCATGTCACGAGCCAGATCAAGAAAGACCCGACCGAGGATCAACTGCAGGTTTTTTACGAGAGCCTGCAGACCGACCAGCCCTTGGAGGCCGTAAAAGGCGATATTCTCAAGCAACTGCGGGACCTTCGCATTTCGAAAGCCAAGGCGGCTTACATGAAGACCTTGCGCGATGAAGCCAAAATGTCGGTGACCCTGCCTGAACCGAGAATTGAGGTCAGTGTGGCCGGAAAGGCCATCCTGGGCTCGCAAAACGCGCCGGTTAAGGTGGTTGAATTTGCGGATTACCAATGTCCCTATTGCCGGCAACTGGAGCCGACGCTGGAGCGGCTGAGGACAGAATTTGGCGATAAAGTGGCCTTTGTCTACAAAGATTATCTGATACCTGGCCACCCGTTGGCTCCGAAGGCGGCGGAAGCAGCGGATTGCGCCGCGGCGCAGGGCAAGTTCTGGGATTTCCATGATTATCTGTTCAAGGACTCGAAGAATCTGGAAGTGGCGGGGCTGAAGAGCGGCGCGAAGGAACTGAACCTGGACCAGGCGAAGTTCGAAAGCTGCCTGGATTCGGATGGCAAGAATGACGAGATCCAGCGGGATGTGAGCGAAGGTTCGCACCTGGGAATCAGCGGCACTCCCGCCTTGTTCATCAACGGCCGGTATGTCGCCGGCGCCGCGAAGTATGAAACGCTGCGCGATGTTATTCAGCAGGAGTTAGCTGCTGCGTCTTCACAAGCGCGGCAGACTGCAAGAAGATAGTTGCTAATGTAGGGGTCGGGCATGCCCGATCCTTACCAGCATTGTTCGTTAAGATCTCTGTAGGCTGGGCGGAATCTCGGTTGCTCTCTCGGCAACACGTTAAAACCCGGCCACTTCAACAACTGACGCGCGAGTTCCCCTGTAATTAGAACATTTCGATGTCCGGCGCAGCTTCCGTAACAGTGGATGCGGTAGTCGTCTGCGATAGAACATAGCGTCTTCCAAGGCTGGCAGACCACACACATCGATGGTCTGCCCCACCGCCGATTCAGAAAAGCCGGCGTCTGGACTCGGGAGGTGGGGCAGACGATCGCCTTGTGTCGTCTGCCTGAAATACGGCACTGGACCAGGGCCACTCGGTTGCCACCGGCGCCAAGCCGGCTTGAACCGGATTATTCTCAACGTATTCAATGAGGCGCTGCAGTTCGTGGTTGGACCTGACCCAGTGATCAAATGATTCATCCTGCCAGAACGCTGTTCCTGTCCGCCCGAGCAGCCGGTTGGCCATCCGACCCGTTCGGCCTTTAAGCCATCGCAAGATCGCGGACAATTCCATTCGCGGCTTCAAAATGACGTGCACATGATTGGGCATAATCACCCAGGCATAGAGATCGTAGAAGCGGCGTGTTGCTTCACCATAATGCAAAGTGTTGGCCACCAGCCTCGCTACTCTTTGATCGCGCAACCAAAACGGGCCTGAAGGTGCAACCGAGGGTTCGCGCTTACCAGCCAGATAATCGAGCGTGATGACTGCGGGAAGTGGCAGAGGAGTAGATCCTGCCAAACGCCAGCTCAGGAAAAGGATCGCGTTTTCGGGAATCCAATGAGGTAATCGTCTGCGATAGAACATAGCGTCTTCGAGGGGCTGGCAGACCACACACATCGATGGTCTGCCCCACCGCCGATTCAGAAATGCAGTGCCATTTTCGAAAGAATTTTCCTGCTCCATACTTCATAATCGAGCTAGGAGAAATCAGAATCGATGAAGCAGCTTTTGGTTATATCGCTGGCGCTGATCCCATCGTTGTTTGCGCAGCAGGCGGTCTCGCTCTCGCAACAAGAGGTTGAGTCTATCGTTCAACAGTTCGAAACGAGCTACATGGATGCCTACAGCCATGGCGATGCGAAAGCACTGGCGGCGCTTTACACCGACAATGCGACCGTGCTGGGCGAGTACGGAGCGGTATTGCAGGGACGAGCGAAGCTTGAGAAGGCGTTTTCGGCATCGCTCGCTGCCCACGCGAAAATCGAGGATACACCGAAAGCCAGCACGGCGGTGACAGGCGACGTCATTGTCACCCAAGGGGTCTCACGCAGAATTGTCGAGAGCGGATCGCAGCCTGAAAGAAGTTTTCTCTACACGAAGGTGTTGGTGCGGCAGGCGGGCGGCTGGCGGTTGGCGGCTATCCAATACTCGCCGGCAGCGGTTATTCCCAAGATGCACTGAGAAGGAATAAAAAAGCCCGCCACGGATGCTCCCGAGGCGGGCCGAAGTAATTCGTTCCGATCCGAATTAGTAATCCATCTCCGGACCGTGGCCGCCGGGAGGTCCAGCGGGAGCCTTCTTTTCTGGAATTTCGCAGATCAAGGCTTCGGTTGTCAGCATGAGCGCGCTGATGGAAGCGGCGTGCTGGAGAGCGGAGCGCGTGACCTTGGTGGGATCGATGACACCGGATTTCACTAGGTCTTCGTACTGACCGGTCTGGGCGTTGAACCCGATAGTTGTTCTCGCCATTGGCGCGAACCTTCTCGATGACGATTGCGCCTTCGAAACCGGCATTGCCGGCAATCTGGCGCAGCGGCTCTTCGGTTGCCTTGCGAATGATGTCGATACCGATCTGCTCGTCGCCGTCGGCTTTGGTGTTCAGGAGGGTCTTGCCGGCGCGAAGCAGCGCGACGCCGCCGCCCGGAACGATTCCCTCTTCCACGGCCGCACGGGTAGCATGCAGAGCATCTTCCACGCGAGCCTTCTTTTCCTTCATTTCGGTCTCGGTCGCAGCACCGACCTTGATCACAGCCACGCCGCCGGCGAGTTTCGCCAAGCGCTCCTGCAGCTTTTCGCGGTCATAATCGGAGGTGGTCTCCTCGATTTGATTGCGAAGCTGCTTGATGCGGCCTTCGATGTTCTTCTGGGTGCCTGCTCCGTCCACGATGGTGGTGTTGTCTTTATCCACGGTGACGCGCTTTGCACGGCCGAGATCTTCCAGACGAACACCTTCCAGCTTGATGCCGGTCTCTTCCATGAGAGCTTTGCCGCCCGTCAGAACCGAGATATCTTCCAGCATCGCTTTGCGGCGATCGCCGAAGCCCGGCGCCTTCACAGCGCAAGCGTTGAGAGTGCCGCGGAGCTTATTGACAACCAGCGTTGCCAGAGCTTCGCCTTCCACTTCCTCGGCAATGACGAGAAGCGGCTTACCGGAACGAGCGATCTGCTCGAGCAGCGGCAGAAGATCCTTCATGTTGCTGATCTTCTTTTCGTGAATCAGAATGTAGGGATCCTCGAGAACCGCTTCCATCCGATCGGGGTCGCTGACGAAATAGGGCGAGAGATAGCCGCGATCGAACTGCATGCCGTCGACGGTCTGCAGCTCGGTAACCATGGTCTTCGATTCCTCGACCGTGATGACGCCGTCTTTCCCGACCTTCTTCATCGCATCGGCGATGATATTGCCGATGGTGGAATCGCCATTGGCCGAAATGCTGCCAACCTGAGCGATCGCATCGCCGGATACCGGCTTGGAGTATTTCTTCACTTCCTCGACAACGGTTTCGACAGCCTTCTCAATGCCGCGCTTCAGAGCCATCGGGTTTGCGCCTGCGGCTACCGACTTCACGCCTTCGCGGAAAATCGCCTGCGCCAGAATCGTCGCCGTCGTGGTGCCGTCGCCAGCGATGTCGGAGGTTTTCGAAGCCACCTCGCGCACCATCTGAGCGCCCATGTTCTCGAGCGGATCCTTCAACTCCACTTCCTTCGCGACGGTAACGCCGTCCTTGGTGATCGTGGGTCCGCCAAACTTCTTCTCAAGAACTACATTTCGGCCCTTGGGACCGAGTGTCACCTTGACGGCATCCGCGAGTTGGTTCACTCCGCGAAGTATCGCCGCACGCGAACCCTCGCCATAAATAATCTGTTTTGCAGCCATTTTTTCCTGATTGCCTCCTATTTAGCCTTTGCCGAACCGCCGTTTGAAGCACCATTCACCAGCACACCAAGAATTTCGTCTTCGCGCATGATCAGGTACTCATTGCCGTCCAGCTTGATATCGCTGCCGGAATACTTGCCGAAGAGGATGCGGTCGCCCACTTGCACGTCCAGCGGATCAACCTTTCCAGTTTCGTTGCGCTTGCCTTTGCCGATGGCAACCACTTCGCCCTGCTGCGGCTTCTCTTTTGCTGAATCCGGGATATAGAGACCGCCTTGCATGGTCTCGCCTTCTTCGATCCGTTTGACTACAACGCGGTCATGTAGCGGTCGAATGTCCATACTCAAAAACCTCCAGTGCGTACACTAGCCTAGAATTGAAAATTGATTTTGATCGGGCCCGAATGGAACCCGACGATTCGGATCGATCGTGCTCGACCGTCCAGATGTTGTTTTAGCACACTCGACAACCGAGTGACAAGTCAAAATTATATGTCATTGAAAAATAAGCAGTTATTATTTTGGCGCTGGACAGGGTGATACAGACGCACTCACATTTCCTTCGCTTGCAGGATTACGGATTTCCCCTGATATGCTAAGAACTGGATTGTTTTCCTAGCACATGCGGCGAATTTCCGTTCTCCTGGCTCTCGCCGCGATCCTGATCTCGGCGGCAGTCGGCTACACCTACAAACTGCGCCTCGAAAAAGCCAAACAGGCGCACGCCGCGCCCGTACCGCGCATTCGCACAGGATATGAGGCGGTAGCGCCGATCGGCTGGCGATATCACACGGACGATCCCCAAACGGGCAAGCCAACTGTACAGGTAGAAGCCCGGTCGTTCGAGGCCACGCATGATCCGTCCACGTTCGAACTACGCGATCTGGGGCTGCGGTTGTATGACAAAAACGCCTCTTCCTATACGTATGTGAATAGCGAAAGAGCGCTCTTCGACGAGAAATCCGGGCTGCTGAAATCGGAGGGCGCAGTGACCATCGTCATGAATGTGCCGGCCGATAAAGACGCCAAGGACAAGGCGGAAGCGGCCAAGCGTGTTCAGGTCACCACTTCCGGCGTGGTCTACGAGACCAAGACCGGAAAAGCCAGTACCGATCAGCCGGCCTCGTTCGTATTTCCGAAGGGCGGTGGAAAGGCCATCGGCGCCGAGTACGACCCGAACACGAAAGTGCTGCACCTGAAATCGCAAGTCGCCCTCGATTGGGTAGGGACCGGACCGGCGGAAAACAAATTTCACGTCGAGACCGACGATCTCGTATATAAGGAAGCGGAGCAGAAGGTCTATCTTTCGCCGTGGTCGAAGATGCAGCGGCAATCCACGACGATCCAGGCCCAGAATTCAGTGGTGACACTTCAGGACGGCGTGCTGCAGCAGATTGTCGGCGATCACGCTTTCGGATTCGATCAACGCGAGGACCGGCGCACGGACTACTCGGCGGACAAGATGACCGCGCTCTTCGATGAGAATGGGGATCTCGTAAACATTATTGGTGAAAACAACGCCAAGATGACTTCCAGGGAACCGGGCTCGACCACGACGCTGACCGGCAACCGCGCCGACCTCCGATTCGCGGTCGAGGCGAAACCGCAGGCGAACGGCACGGTGCAGGATAACAGCAACCTTCACCTGGTACTTGCGGACGGCCACGCGGTCGCCGAGTCGGCGCCTTTGCCGCAGCCCGGAGTGCAGTTGGCTGAGACGCGCATCCTGCGCAGCGAACACATAGAGCTTGAAATGAAACCCGACGGGAAAGACGTTCAGGAGATTCGAACATCGTCTCAGGCGCAGTTGGAATTCAAGCCCAACCGGCCGGACCAGTCGCATCGAGTCGTGGACGCCATCCCACTTGCGGGTTTTGTACGGAGCGGATAGCTATATCGACAAATTCCTCGCCTGGAACGTAGCCACGCACACCGACAAAGCCGCTTCGACCGTAAAACCGACGCCCGCAAAAGACGGCAAAACCGCGCCGCCTCCCCCGGCGCTCACCTGGAGCGACGAGATGGCGGCGAAGTTCATGCCGGGCAGCAATCAAGTGGCCCAGATCGAGCAGACGGGGAATTTCAGATACGAGGAAGGCGTTCGGAAAGCATCGGCCAAGAAAGCCGTGCTCGAGCAGACGATCAATAAGATCACACTGATTGACAATGCTCGCGTTTTGGACGACACGGGCTCCGCGATCGCCGACACTATCGTGATGAACCAGGCCAACGGGGACATGGATGCCACCGGGCACGTAGTGTCTACCCATGCGCCCGATAAGAACCAGAAGCCGGGCACTTCGATGCTCGACACGACGCAGCCGATGGACGCCAGGGCGGATAAAATGCGGACTCGCGACGACAACACGAAGGTCTTCTATGAAGGGCACGCTGTCATGTGGCAAGGCGCAAATCGGATTTCCGCGGACCGGATCGACATCGACCGGGATGCGCAGTCGCTTCATGCCGTCGGAAACGTCGTCAGCGAACTTGTGGACAACAAATCGAACAGTGGACCGCAAGATGGGCAACCGGCGACCGCCTCGGCCGCGCCGATTTTCACCGTGGTGCACGCGCCGGAATTGTTCTACCGCGACGACACGCGCGTTGCATTTTACAGCGGCGGCGTGAAGCTGGTTCGCAACAAGATGACCGTTACTTCAAACGAGCTGCAAGCCTTTCTAACCCCGAAAAGCGCCAACGGTAGTAACGATTCCTCCCTGGACCACGCGTTTGCGAACGGCAAGGTGAACATCTTCGACGTCGTGGGACCGAACAGAACCCGCACCGGCACCGCGGAACACTGCGAATACTACACCAAAGATGACAAAGTAGTCTTGAATGGCGGAGCGCCGCAGTTGGTCGATAGCTACAAAGGCCTCACGAAAGGTCTTCAGCTCACGTACTACGATGACGACGACCGCCTGCTGGTGGATGGCGAAAAAAAAGCGCTTGCTTATACGCGCATGAAAAAGAAATAGCGCTCTCTCACTCCCAGAGCCGCGCGCGTTAGCAAGCGGTCAGCCCTAAACTTTGTTCCGTCCGGTACGATAAAGCTTATAGGGCACTGCACGAGCACCCGCTTTGATCCCTATTCCGACGACCCTTTTCCGATCCGTTCTATGACTACAGCCATCTCCGAGCGTTCGCTAGCCGAGCGCCTGAAGACCAGAATTGCCGTCGAGGAGCGATTCGCGAAGACGGGCGGAAGATTCCGCAACAAGCCTCTGATCTTCCGGCACGAGCGCCTGTGGATCAGACCGTTGCTCAAGCTGGGCCTGCAAGCCGCTGGCCTGTATTCCCGCGGTGTCCGGAACGCGCTATCGCCCGTCATCCGTGAGCTCCCGCTGTATTTCGCCAATCTGCCGCCCGCATTAGAGGGCTTTCAGATTTTGCAGATTTCCGACCTGCATATCGATGGCGTCGATGGGCTGGCCGAAGCGCTCGAATCGGTCTTGAGCGCTCTGAGCCCCGACCTCTGCGTCATCACTGGCGATTACCGGTTTGAGGTTGACGGCTCGTGCGATGAGGTGTATCCGCGCATGCGCTCGATCGTTTCGAGCATCTCGGCGAAGCACGGGATTTTCGCTATTCTCGGCAATCATGACGTGTCCGAAATCGCCTTCGAATTGGAAGAGATGGGCGTGCGAATGCTGATCAACGAAGCGGTCGAAATCGGAAACGCATCCGGATCTTTCTGGCTGGCCGGCATCGACGACAACCATGTCTACGAATGCGATGACCTGCCGGGCGCGTTATCGCAGGTTCCTTCGAACGCCTTCAAAGTTCTGCTCGCCCACACGCCAGAACTCTACAAGGAGGCTTCCCTGCAAGAAATCGATCTGTATTTGTGCGGCCACACTCACGCCGGCCAGATCCGGTTTCCGAAGATTGGGTCCATTCGTAATAATGCGAATTGCCCGAGAAGCCAGGCATACGGTTATTGGACAAACGGCGAAATGCAGGGCTACACAAGTGCCGGTACAGGCTGCTCGTCGTTGCCGGTTCGCTTCAACTGCCCCCCGAGCTGGTTCTAATCGAGCTCCGGCCAGGACGTGTAGTACGCGCGATAGGATTGTGCCATGGAAGCACATACGCCGAAGCGTGAAGCCATCCAGAAGTTTGTACACCACGAGAGCGGGATTGCGAAGGACTGGCTGGTTCGGGTGATCGATGAGCCCCACGATCCGATCATTCGTCTCCAGGCATGGAAAGATGATCGAGCTGCCACCAAAGCGCCGGAGAAATCGCTCGAGGTGCACACCCGACAGATACGGCTTTCAGACGAAGAGCTGGACGAATCCACCAAAACGCTAATCCGGCGTTGGTTAGCTTCCCTGTAAGCTGCAAAGCTATGGCTTGATCTGCAGAAAATTCAACTGCTCCGGCAACACGGTGGGCACTTCAAATAGCGTCGTCCAGGAAAAACGGCGGAGTCAGAAATAGCATTCGGGTCCAGATTTACGTAGCCGTACAGCGCGAAATAGCGTCGCCACCTGCTGCTGCTCCGCAAATGCGATCGATCGTTCTGCGCCGGACGGATCCGCCAGCCGATCGAATATCGTCGGATTACTCAGGATTCGATGGGGCAGGATCGGGAACGGCACGCCCGGGCGACGTGATTCCCAGAAGCTCGGGATGTTCATCGGGTTGCGTCGCCAGGTCGAAGCGGAAAAACCAGGAAGACGATTGAGCGTTAGCGGCGCGAATCACGGCCGATTCGGTTGGGTTGGGCACCTCGAGATCTCCATATCCAAACAGGAACAGCGTGTGTTTTCCGGGAGCGAGCGCCGTGAGGGGAGTGTCCAGGCGCGGAGCGTAACTGAGCGCGTCACCCAGCATACCGAGCCAATCCGCCGCTTCGAATGCCGCCTGAATCGCCATGGCGCCCGGAACATTGTTGATTACCGGAGGCGTGTCCCGAAAAACGTAGTTGTCGTTGAAAGAGTCGTGGAAATAGGCTTCCGGCGGAGCAATCTTCGTCACGCTCACGTTCAAGAGGTCCGGATTCACCCCGCCCAGATACTCCTCCGCCAGGGGGCGCCCGGATATGGCTCAACCGTGCGATGCTCGTCGAAGTCCCACCGGCGCCGCTCAGGGCTGCAGACGTTCACGGCAGGTTCGACAGCTTGGAACAAAGTTCCGTAAATGCCTCCAAATGACTGGCCAACGAAATAAATTCGGTTTGGATCCAGATTCAGATTGAGGCCGTTCGCTCTGAATCGTTTTGACCAGAGCAAACAAATCAATCGCGGTCTGCCGGCCGCAATCCCGAACCGCGATAGCACCGGGTATGATGCAACCGTCCGTGGCGCCGATCGGCGCGGTGGGCGACAACTGAATTCCTCGCCCTGGCGTCGAGAACTGTATAAGAGACGCCGCTCTTGTCTGTCAAAACGACAGAGCCCTGGCCGGACCGTAACCATGGCCGGTAATCTCGATAGCGAGCGTTGCAAACCCATTTTGGGCCAGGGTCGAAGCAATGTAGGTAGGCGCGCCAAACTGGTTGTCGCCCAAGCCGTGCCCGTAAATGACAACCGGAATTTTTCCACCGCCCGGATTGGGAGGCAGGAAAACGTGGAAAGACACCGGGAGATATCCGGTCTGGAAGCCTGGAATCGGTATGGGACCGTTGATGGGCTCATTCGTCGGCGTCGTGGGTATAGTTCCGTTGGCCGGGTCAAGAAAATTAGGCGACAGATAAAGCCCGAATGCGACTTGGTCGACTCCACTGAGCACGTCGAGCGGAATCGCTTGCGATGCGAACCCGCTGTTGTCCGGCAGCCACGTCATGGATGCGAGATTTTGAAGAGCGAAAGTGGAAACGGTTGCGGACGGGAATGCTAGCAGAAGCGGCGGCGTCCACGAATTGCTGGGTTTTCTCCAACCACGCTGTGGCGCTCATTGTGGTGAACAGTGTATGCCGCGATAATTTTGTTTCGCGAAGCGGGCTGTGGCCTGACCGATTCGAGAGCTTGCGATAATGCCGCGCAGTATGCATCGCTGCTCTTCAAACAGGCCTTGAATGCATCATCTGCTTTGACCTTTTGCCGGTACTGTCGTGGACCGAATTCGTTACAACAAGCAGATACTCGGTATGCTGAGCAAAACCTGATTGGGCTTCGCAAACGCGCAATTGCTGACGGGATCGAAGATGATCTGGTTGATTTTTATCGCCGAACCTCCAGCCGCCCGTAAAAGACGAATGCCGGACGCCAGCGTATTCGGATCCACTGCGGCGGAAAAGCACACCATGATGCGTGGATTCACGCTGAAGCCGTCGAGCTGATTCAATAGAAGCGTGTTGCTGCAAACGCTGGGGCTGGATGCCGGATCGCAGTGCATTGGCGGAATCCGGCAAATTCACGCGCAGACCCGTTCTTTGGCTGGCATCGGTCACTGTGAGAGCGTTGTTTGGAAACGGTCCAACCGAGGTCGAAGTAGGTTGAAACAGTGCCGTGGTTTGCGCCGGCCCAAAGACACGAATGTATAAGTGCCAACATGAAAAGTCTTTTCACGTTGAAATCCTTTCAGAAACTTAATATTGATTGCGGTGAGATAGAGAGATTTGACTGTAAGGGAGACTTATTTGCGGCTAATTCGTTTCCAGCCCAAAGCAGCAGTCGTGAGTACTGCGCGTGTCCGGAAAACAAACCGGCGCTGGCCTGGTAGCGCAACAGAAGACGCGGGGAATAGTCTAATAGGAGAGTTGTTTCGGAACTTTGAAGGGAGCACATGTTTTGAGTCACTTGGAACGGGTGTCAATTATCGTCGGAACCTTGCTGGTGGGAATCACCGCCTTTTTTGTGGCGACCGGCCGCGATGCGAATAGGCGTAGGCACCGCAAGAATCAACCTCCGGTCGAGGAACTCGCCGACCATCTCAAGCACGCCTGGGCCGGTTATCACACTCCCTGACTGACCCTCGAACCCATATCGCGCCGCTGCCTCGCTTACCGTATACTTGTCCCCCTTTGGAGAACGCGCGGACAATTCTGTTTAATGTTCTTAGCCAGGATGGCAATATCCCTATCGCGTCTAAAATAACCGGCCTCTTTCTTCATCACATTATGCATATTCATCGGATATGCCTCTAAACCGGTCAGTACCCGTAGTACTAAATAACTGCTAGTATTCCGATCTGCTCGCCCTTATTCTGTATCAGTCGGCCACCGAGCCGCTTTCAGAAGCGAAATACAGTAATTAACTCGGTTGTCAATTTCGGCGCCGCGGAGAGGCAAAATGAATCGGGAAAAGAGCTTCTCAGTTTATTATCTAGCGATTGGATTCGGTCTGGCGCTTGCTGCGAATGCCCAAACCGCTATTCCGAACGGCGAGGTAGTGGCCAACAGTACTCCGCACTTCGTGTCGACTGCCAAGAATTTGGGTCGAGCCAACCCCGCCGAAATCATGGATGTGACGGTCTGGCTGAAGCCTCGCAACCGCGAGGAGCTCGATTCTCTGGCCGAGAAACTCTATAATCCGTCGTCTTCCAGATACCATAACTGGCTGAAGCCCGCCGACATCGTCTCGCGGTTCGCTCCGACAGCGGAACAAGTGGCCATGGTTGGGAAATTCCTGTCGGCGCACAATTTACCGGTAGTCTCTGTCGGGGCTGACAATTTTTCCGTTCGTGTGCGGGGCACGCTTGGCGACGTGGAAAAGACATTTCATGTCGAAATCCATAACTTTCAGTTGAAAGGCGAAACTTACCGCGCCAATATCAGCGACCCGTATGTAGAGGGTCCGGCTGCGGCGGTGGTCCGCTCGATCTCAGGCCTCGACAACTTACAGTACAAGCATCCTTTGGTAACGGCCAGTAGTGCTCTGCAACAACAACCGCCAGGCGACCTTCAGGCTGCCGTGGCGGCTGACGCCGGATCTACTTTCTTCACAACGAATTGCTTCACCGGCCCGGCAACGGAATCTTTCTCCGGGAGCGACAACTTCTCCAGCTCCGCCACCGCTACCTACACCGGCAATACCTACAACGGAACCCACAATTCGGCGGGTTGCGGCTACACTCCACCTGAAATATGGACCGCCTACAACTTGACTGGCTTATACCAAGCAGGCTTTGACGGCACCGGACAAACAATTGTCATCATCGATTGGTGCGGCTCGCCCACGATTCAAGACGACGCCAATACTTTCTCCGCGATGTTCGGCCTTCCCCCGCTCACCTCGTCGAATTTCCATATCTATAACTCATCCACGGTTCCGACCTGTGGCGCCCCGGATGCCGAAATCAACCTGGACGTCGAATGGGCTCACGCCATCGCACCCGGCGCGAACATCGCGCTGGTAGTTCCACCTTCCGCGAGCTTCATGGATGTAGACGATGCGGAGCTGTACGCAATCGCTAACGGCTTGGGAAACGTCATTTCCGGCAGTTACGGAAGTGAAGAGCGTTTTACCTCGCCTGCCGTGCTGAATGAGGAAAACCTGCTCAATCAACTCGCGGCGGTGCTGGGTATTTCCGCGAATTTCTCTACCGGAGATTCCGGCGATTTCACCGCGGACATGCCCTCCACCAACCCCCCTACCGTCAGCGCGCCCGCCGATTCTCCCTATGCAACGGCCGTAGGCGGGGTCACTTTGGCTCTGAATTCCGATAACACGATCGCCTGGCAGACAGGTTGGGGAAACAACGAAAACACCCTGATATCCTCCGACTTCATTTACAATCCTCCCCTTGGATCCTTCCGTTTCGGTTCCGGAGGAGGGCCTAGCGCGTTTTACTCCAAGCCATCATTCCAGAACACACTGCCAGGAACCCGGCGGTTGCTTCCCGATATCGCCTGGTTGGCCGACCCGTATACCGGAGGCGTGATCGCAATCACCGAGCCTGGTTTGTTTCCTACCGCGTGGGAAGCTATCGGTGGGACAAGCATGGCGGCTCCAATGTTTTCAGCCCTCTGGGCAATCGCAAATCAGGAAGCTGGCGTGCCGCTTGGACAGGCAGCGAGATACCTTTATTCCATGCCCGCCGGCACCATCACCGATGTGCTCCCTGTCGGTTCAACCAGTAACGTCACAGGCTCGGTAACGGATCCGATCTCCCACACTAGGTTTTTCAGTGCCGCTTCTTTGGCCGCGCCTTTGGAAGGTACAACGACCTACTACAGCGCCCTGTGGGATTACCCGCTTTACCAAAACAGAACTTATTTGCTCACTTTCGGCACCGACACGGGTCTCCAGACTGCCCCCGGTTGGGATAACGTGACAGGCTTGGGCACGCCAAATGGGAAGGCCTTTGCCGACTTCTTCAACCCGGCGCAACAGTGTCACCAGTTACGGATAATGTGACAGGCCCAAGTACGCCAAATGGAAAGGCCTCTGCCGACTACTTCAACCCGGCGCACAATAACCAGAATCTCAAACCGAGCCGCAACGGGGCGCGCGCGTCCCGGGGAGCGGGTAAGCAAGCTGTTTCGCAAACCCCTGGAAGTGGGCGCAAAATGCTATCCCACCCAACGGCCAATGCTGGCCCAAGCGTCAATCGCCGGCGGATCGCTGGACTACCGCGATCCTGCTTTTCGCGATCGCAGGCACCCCGTTGGCCATCCTGCCTGCGCGGTTTGAGATGTATGACTCCACGCCTAAGCTCGCTGTCATTGTATTTGAGCGCCGCTCTTCTGCTCTGGTTTCCAGGCCGGTGGTGGCGTGGCGTCGCGGGATTGCGCCGAAATCGCGATGGCTACGCTTTTTACGCGCCGCCGATTCTGGGCATGGCTTCGCTTGTGATTTCGGCCGCGATGTCTTCCGACGTCTGGCTTTCGTTCGCTGGAACGGTGTGGCGGCGATTAGGCGCGGGGAGCCAAGTGATCGCCTTTTTCATCGCTGGTGTCATCGCAGCAGACGTCTTTTTGTACCGGCCAACGGCCAAAACGCTGATGCTTGGAATGGAAGCCGCCGGTGGCATCTCCAGTCTCTACGCGATCCTGCAATACTTCGGATTCGACCCGCTTCATTCCGCGCAGCTTTTATACATTTGGCTCGCCAGCCGCCGTGCGTCCGCCCGCCACGCTTACTCAAGCAACGTACTTTGCAACGTTCCTGCTTCCCGCTATTTTGATCGCGGCCGGGTTCCGCTTGAGCGAGACACGTCCGCTGTGGAAGCGGATGCACGAATTGATCCTGCTTCTCTCGCTCACCGCCCTCTTCCTTTCCGGCACGCGTTCGGCGCTGCTCGGTTTAGGCAGCTGCGCTCTGCATTCTGATCTACCTTATAAGAGACCGTCTGCTGGACGGGAGAATTTTGCTGCGAGCGGCTTACGCCTTTCTCGCCTTCGCCGTCGCGGCAACCCTTTTTCTAGTGCTGCCCGCAGCCAAGCCCATGCGTGCCCGTATAGCGCAGTGGGCAACCGATCGCACGGGAGGCCCGCGGCTTCTGGTTTGGAGAGACTCATTTCCACTGATCTGGCAGCATCCTGTCCGTGGGTATTGGCCCCGAATTGTTCGAAGCAGAGTTTCGAAAAACAGAATCGTTGGAACTGGCTCGCGCGTTTCCCGACTCCTACCACGAATCGCCCCACAACTTCTTTCTCGAAGCCGCAACCGCTCAAGGCATCATGGGGCTCTTCTTCTGGCTTTTTCTACTCGCACTGGCAGGTGTCTGCGGTCTCCGCGCCTACCGTGCAAATGACTCCATCGGCGGAATCTTGCTAGCTGCTCTCATCGCGATGCTCGTGTCTTTGCAGTTCTGTCCGCTCACGATCACGAACGAGCTCTATCTGCTCTCACTTGCTGCGATCTCGATCGGACGTACTCCCGAACCCTGGCCCTCCAGGCCGCAGTATCGACCCCGGTTGCTACGCGATACGCGATGGCTCTTAGCGTCGTCCTGTTCTTTGCAGCAGCCGCTTACGTTGCACAAGCGAGCATCTGCACATTCGTAGAAAGGCAGGCGGCGCGTGGCGACTTTGCAGCTGCCAGGCGCTGGTTTAGCCTTGCGCGCGAACTGCCGATGCCCGGTCCAAATCTCGAGTTGTCACGTCAAATCGCCTCGGCCGCACCACGCTTTGCTCCGTCCGTTCGCAGAGACGCTCTTGCCATGGCGCAACAGGCCGCCGAGGCTGCCGAACTTGGTAGCGCTGAGCGCTTTAACGCTCTGTATCAATCCGCGATGCTTGCCATTTTGACCCGCGATCTTCCGCGCGCAGAAACGAAGCTGCGTTCCGCCATCGATGCGACCCCGACCTGGTACCGTCCTCGAATGGCCCTTGCCTCCGTGCTTTGGTGGGAAGGCCGCAACCCGGAGGCGGAAACCGAAGCGGCCCGCGCCCTCGATTGTGCCGGACGCGTCGAACCCAATGTCAAACGCACGCTCGATAGCGCTCGTGCTCAAGCGAGCGCCGTCGCGACGTTGCGGGGCAGAGCCTCTCTCAGGTAGCGGTCTGCATCCAAATATTCATTCTTCTCGCCTGCACAAGGGCCGGCGACGTCCGGGTTTCAAGTCCGGTATAGCCGTTCGCTCTCAGTTTTCCGTCTTGTGCCGCTAATTAGTCTCAATGGTTAGCTAAAAAGTTAATGCTGCAGCGAAAAATGGTCCATTCCGCGGCGGGAAAAGGGCGTCATTCGAAAATTAAGCTCTTTAAATCGATTGGGCGCTGGGTTGCTAAGCATTCCGGCAGAGGTATCTTCCATGGCACGAGACGTTTTTATCAGCTACCAGCAGGCGGACCGCGTAGCTGCGGAACGGGTTTGCGCTGCGCTGGAAGATTCGAAGATTTCTTGTTGGATTGCGCCGCGCGACATCACCCCGGGCCAGGAATGGGCCACCGGTATTGTGGAGGGCCTGAAGCGATGCCATTCGTTCGTAGTGATTCTTTCGGCCCACTCCGCGGACGCGCGACAGGTCGCCCGCGAGGTGGAGCTCGCGGACAACTGCGGCCTGAGGATGATCGCCTTTCGACTGGAGGACATAAGGCCTTCGCAGTCGCTCTTGTACTTCCTGGGAAACGTTCAGTGGCTGGACGCTTTTCCGGACCGTTTTGAAGAGGCGCTCGGCCGGTTGGAAGAGGTGGTTCAGAGAACCGATGGCTATCCAGCGGCGGCTACAGCGAATCGTCGCGCGTACTCTGGCCAAGCCGCCTCAAAGCGCGGTTCCCGCCTGCGTTCCAAAGCTCTGGTTTGGAAGATCGCAGCGGGTGCTCTGCTGGCAGGAAGTCTTGGCGCAGGCTCCTATATGAAGGTGCAGGAAGTCCGCGCACAGAGAGCTTTCCGTGACGGGCAAAAGCAGTTCGAGTCGCATCATCTGGCCGAGGCCCTAGCGGCATACAATTTGGCTATTTCCCTCGATCCCGATCTTTACCTCGCATATTGCCAGCGAGCGATCGTACGTCACCAGATGAAGCAGGAGAAATTAGCGCTCCAGGATATAAACAGGGCGCTCGATCTTAACCGCTCCTGGACCATTGGGTTCCGCATACGCGGGGATATCGAAAACAGCCTCCGGCAATATGAGCTGGCGATTCGCGACTACAGCACCGCGATCGACATTAATACTCCCGATCCTCGCGGCATTTCAAACGTTGGCCTTGCGTATCGGGGTCGGGCGCGAGCGCGAAGGGCGCTGGGCCAAACCGATCTCTCCGAACAAGACGCGGCAGCGGCCAAAGCTTTGTGCGGCGGAGGCGATCCGATATCGGCGGACCTCGCCTTTGCATGCGGGTAAGGCAGCTTCACTCTCAACGTACATTCACCGGGTTTGCCACGGGCCGCCGGCGTAAGCCTGGTGATGCGTTGGCTATCAATCCATACACCTGAAGTGCTGCGGATTGCGTAATCACGTAAACCTTTCCGTTCGCGACAACGGCCGACGAATACTTTGTAAAATTCCCCATCGCGTCCTGGGTCGGATTCATGTCGCTGTCCCAAAGCTCGTGCGATACATCCGCCGCGTCGTATGCTCTCAGCGTTCCGGGGACAATTTTTAGATCGGCAGGTTGAGAGGCCGTGATGGCCCACACGATACCCGTTCCCGGAGCGCTGCCGTTCGCCGATACCGACACGCCTCCGACCATCTCACTGTTCAAAGTGCCGACAGAGGACGGGATGATCCGAAGACGCGAGCCGTTGAACGGGAAAGCGCGCAGAACGTCCCGACGATCCCAAACGTAAAGCATGGAATTCGCGCTTGCGTCCCAATAAGCCATGCTAAGCGACTGGCTGCAATCCGTCATGTAGCAACCGTTAGTGGCATGGAATTGCTCCACGGCGCCGCCAAAACTGTCAAACTGAACCGTCTCGAGTTCCGACTGGTGCAGCAGGTAAAGCACGCCCTCCTTTCCACCCGTAACCAGGTAATCCGTTCCCGGAATAAGGATGGGGCCGCTCGCTCCCAGATCGCCGATTTCGGCATTCGTCGGGTAGAATTCCCGCCAGTTTGCCGGCGTGAACCAACTCAACAGATTCAGGTTCGGTCCAAATTTCAAAACGCTGCCGGCAAAATTGTCGACGCCATCGTAATAGCCATTCCCGGTATTGACGTAAATGTTGCCGTTGCTATCCGCAGCTAGACCTCTGCCGGCTTGCCAAATGTCCCCGCCCTGCCCGTCGGTGCAGATCTGAAACTGTGCGATCGGCTGGGTCATATCGTTCAACGCATAGCTGTAAAGAAAGCCCTCTTGCGATGACAGATCCGGCGGTCGCGTCTGAAAGTTCGCGAACCCTATATAGAGCGTGTTGTTCGCCACAAGTAATCCGGCGCGCTGAATCGTGTAGGGCGTTGGGGGAACGAGATGCCCGTTAAATGGGAAAAGAATCTGTGAGGGCGACGCGTATTGGTACGCTCCGGTCGTGATGTCTAAAGCGCAGAGATCGAGTACCCAGTTGTCCACGGTAGCCCCGACATAGGCCACAAAGTAAATGGTGTTGTTATAGATGACCGGCGTACCCAGAATGCCCCAACGCGGCTCTATGTTGCCGGTGACTTGCGGGGCTGATCCAACATGCTGCTTCCAGAGCGGAGCTGACTGTGCAGGATCGTCGGCGTCAAACGCGTAAACCGTGTTGTTCATCGTAGCGACGTACACGACATTGTGCGAGCCCTGCCCAGGTATCGCGACATTCGGAACATAGAGCGGAAGGGCATACACGTTCTCGTCAAGCTGTCGCGAAAAAAGCTTGCCGAACGAACCTGGCGCGACATTGAAAGTATTCAGGGCCGTCTCGCTCAGATTGGCTCCGGTACGCTCGTTACCGTATTGGGCCGTGGTGACTGCGATTTGCGCATTCAACCACAGGCCACCTGCGGCAAACCAGGCGATGAACGGGATTGCAATTCCAAATCGAACAGATGGATGATGCATCGTTGAAGAACCTTCGTGCCAGCATACCTAAAGACTAGTGGCGTGTCGCGGTGAAAACTCATGCATCGGGGTGGCGCGAGCCATCGTTTTGTATGGGCTGCGGAAGTGCGCCCATGCTAACGAATTCACCGCTAGATTCCTCCTCCCTTTGCTTCGTCGCAAGAACCCGGGCAAAGAGAAAACCCGCTGCGGCCGCGACCAGAAGCGAGGGCCGCAACTGTTCACCTCGCGGCTTCTCGGGGTTTGATGAGAGCGTAGTGTACTGTCCAAATCGCGGAGATCGTTCTGACGATCCCTCCATTGCCGGAGAAAGAACTGCCGCGGAATTACTGCTTCGCGCCTCAGCTAAGTTCTGGATCTGTCCTGCAGTGACTTCCTTAGGCTCACGCCCACCGGCCCTGGCATCCTCATCCGCGTAAACGCGAGTGAACTCAGCGCCAAAAAAGAAGATCTGGGCCGAGTAATACACCCAGACAATGACGGCAACCAACGAGCCTGCCGCCCCGTATGCCGAGCCCACGCTCGCCTTACCCATATAAACGCCGAGCAGCAGCTTCCCCAGCGTAAATAGAAGCGCAGTTCCTACCGCTCCGACGCGCACATCTCGCCATGAGATCTCCCGGGCGGGTACAAACTTGAACATAAGCGCAAACAGGAAAGTAATTACTCCGAAGGAAACGGCAAAGTTAATCACCTGAAAGACGAATGCCGGGACGGGAATCAGCCCGCCGAAGAATTTCCCGAGAAATGCCAGCGCCGCGCTGATTATAAGGGAAACAAGCAGAATAAATCCCACCGAGAGAACCATCCCGAACGAGAACAGCCGCTGCTTTAACATTCCTAGCAATCCAGATTCATTCTTTGGCTCGGCATCCCAAATGATATTCAGAGCATCGCGAAGTTCCGTGAAAACTCCGGACGCCCCGAACAACAAGGTCACAAACGCAATTACGCTGGCGAATAATCCGGAAGAAGGCTTCTGCGCGCTGGCGAGAAGCGATTTTACGGTGTCCGCTCCACGGCTTCCGATCATTTGGCGGGCCTGATCGATCAGTCCGCTTTGCGCTCGTTGCTGATCGAACACCAGAGCTATAACAGCGACCGTCAAGACAAGAAGAGGAGCAAACGAGAGTAGCGTGTAAAACGCCACCGAAGCACCGAGGCGAGGCGCCCGGTGATCGCTCCAATTTTGGTAAGTCTGTTTCAGAAGAGTAACTGCGGTTCGAATGTGCATACTATTTGAGGGATACTTTGAACACCGGGTGCGAGTACGTCCCACTGATGCGCACCGGGAGCACGGCCCCTGCGCCATTCTTTTTGAACAGTGGATCGAGCGGGGTGAGAACAACAGATTTAAACCCGCTTACGGCTTTGGAAAGACTTGCATGCATCGCGAGATCACCCCGGAGATCGATCGCTTGATTCGTTAGCTCGTAAGTACCCGAGCCTCTGGCAACCGCGCCCGGCACCACGAACAAAGCGTTTGAGAGTGTGGCAGTCGCATCACGAAGCCTGACTGTGGCTTGCAAATCCTCAGCGACGCGTTCGGGTCCACTCTTGTTTTTGATCTGGGCTTTATCGCCCCGAGCTCGTGCGCTGAGTTCGTTTATTTTTTCTTGTGTCCTGATGTTGGTGAATTCCGCGCCGTGAATCGTAAAGTCCCCGTCCAGTTGAACTCTTCGAATGAAAGCGCGATGGATCGGCGGCAGTACCACATGCGCGTGCAGAGACATCGGGCCTTCGAGGGGAGGACGGTCCGATGTAACGAACAGGCGTAACAAATCTTCGATCCGGGCCTGCGGGCCATCGAAATCGAGCGAAACCGTCTTTCCCTGTTTTCCACTGATGCTGCCCCGCGCAAGCAGTGTAGTGCCCAAAAAGTGAGTCTGTGCGGATTCCACGGCAACATCTCCACTGGTCCCATCCACGAACGCGCGGTATTCGACCGTAAGTCCAAGCGAGTGGTGACTGCTCGTTACCTCAAAATTCGAGATGTCGCCCGTGACCAGCGATTTCGGCGTGCCCCACTAACCCGTGGAAGCGGCCATCCGTCGAGAGGTCCCCGGCTATGACTTTGTATGAGCCGAGATCTGCATGCATTAACTGAAACGAGCCGGAGACCGGAGTTTGGGCGACTTTTGGCAGTGTAAGTGGCCCTACCGCGCCCGAAACTCTAAGGTCGCCTGGCGGGTTTGGATTTCGCACCTCCGCCCGAAAGGTAATCGCTTTATTCCTCGCCACATTACCCACAGCTAACTTGGGGAACTCGAAACGTACCGTCTGCCCACCTGGACGTCGCGGAGCGATTTCTAGCATGGTTCCGTTCGCCACCAGTTCTGTCACCGTTGTTTTAATCTTCGCCTCAGCGTGCTTTCGGATTGCAGGCGGGACATGAGCAGGAATAGAGACCCGAAAGCCTTCCAGTTCCATGCGATTAATCCGGTGTGTAAAGCTCATGAGCGCGAACCATGTAGCTCGGCAGGTGACCTTCCGAATTGCGGCCATCGGATGCGCGCCAGCGCTATTGTCTCTCGTGAATATTACGTTCTCGGCGATATAACCCGGATGCGGAAAAAATATTTCCCGGAAACCCCCTATTCGAACATCACTCGCCGATATGCGTTCGAGAGATTGAATGGTCGCTTTCCGCGTAAATGGCCACTTCAGAGCGAGAACCAGAAACGCGCCGCCGATGAGGCACAGGAGAGTAATGCCGCTGATTTTTATCCGGTGGAAAAAGCGCGTCCGAAGTATTGCAGATACCTGCATCCTTCTCGCTCCTCGATAGCCACACTTCGGGATCTGGAACAGTCTCTGCTCTTAACGCTCAGAGCAAGTTTATTGCATGCCTGCGGCTTGAGCGGCCCGTATCGGGGTTGTGGGAGCAGCGGCGGAACGTTTCTCTTGGGCCGTTTTCTGAAACTGTTCTCTGAAACCGGGGACAAGCTGGGCCAGAAAGTCCTGAAAAGTATTGGCAGCCACGCCGATCATTGCGCCTTTGATCGTGTCGAAAGTCTCGAGCGCTTTGTTCTTTTGCAGTTCGGTTCCGCGTCGATGTTCGAGACCCCCATCGCCTCGATCTTCGGTGTAAGGACGCTTGTATCTGGACTTTCGCCCCGTCATGGATGCCAAAAGCAATCCCCCTCCCACGGCAAAGCCGATCATCACCATTGGCCGCTTCTGAAACTGAACACGCCAGTCGGTCGCTTCTTGAACCTTCGACTGAAGTTCGTTCAGATTTTGCCCGAGTTGCCCCCGTTCGCTCTGAATTTCGCGTTCTATTTGGCTTGACTTTTCACCCATTCCACGTTCTCCTTCATAGTCCCAATCGTTTTTTCCGGTTTTGCGCGCACGGTCTTGAACCGCTTCTTGCCGGCTGTGATTAGACTTGCAGTCACAACAGCCATCACGACCAACAGCACAAGCGCCGCCCCCCACATCGGTATAACTGTCGCCAGAGCAAAAAGAATAGTAAGCAGTAGTAACCAGATAGCGAATAAGCCGGTTACAACACCTCCGGCCATCATCCCCGCCGCTCGCGCGGCTTTCGTTGCTTCTTCCGTGACTTCTGTCTTAGCTAGTCTTACTTCCGAACGAATGATCGTCTGTATATTTGCGAGGATGTCCTGCAGGACATCCGAAATAGATCGGCCACTCTCAACAGGCATTTTTGACGTCCCTCAGTCGAGACTGTCAGTCTTCGCGAAACGCACGACCGATTAGAAATCCAATAGTCGCGGCGATCAGCAGCGAAGGGCCCGGATTGCGCTTTACTATATCTTCCATATCGGAAAGCATCGCTTTGACATCATGCTGTCGAATGTACCCGGCGGTGGATTCCAGGGTGTCGGCCGCGGAATGCGCCACGCCCCTTACGGTCTCGCCGCCTGGCAGGCTTTCCGCTTTTTCGTGAATAGTGGATGCGGCTCCTTCCAGTGCGTCGGCTGCCGGTCCTCGCTTTTCATCAATCTTGTCCGTAGCCTGCTTCCCGGCCTCGGAAATTCTCTGCTTTGCAGCGCTAGCTGCATCGCTCACCCTGTCCTTCACGCCTTCCGCAGTATCGCTCAATGTGTCTGTGAACTCCTCGGTAGAACTTCCGGATCTAATTGGCATTCGATATCCCCCTTGCAGGTGCGCTCCTCGACTGGCACTCTGCTGTCTTTTCGACCATCTCTCGATCAAAACTGTTGCGGAGCAGAGTTGCAGGACTTTTACGAGGTGCGCCTACTTACACATCGGGGAAGCTATTCGAGCCCGGAGGCGTCCAGGTAACGAAAGGAGACATGATGTCTACAGAGAGTACGATTATCGCTGCTTTTCGCACCAGTAGGGATGCACAGGCTGCGGCTACGGATCTGCAAGAGGCTGGCATCTCTCGCGATGAGATTTATATAGAGGCAAGTAATACGGTCGATAAGTCATCGCACTTCAGAACTAAATCTACCGAAGGCGGAATCAAGGGATGGTTTAAATCTATCTTTGGAGAGGAAGACGACCCGGATCGCTCTCGATACGAAGGTGCAATTGCTGAAGGAAATTGTCTGCTGAGAGTCGATGTGGATGAGGATGAGATCGGCACCGTCGAGGACATTTTGAATCGCCATTCACCGGTAGACGTTCATGCCGCGCAAGCGGAACCACAAACAGGAGCGCGCGCAGGAGCGCGAGAGACTCGCGGGACGAACGCGATCCCGGTCGTGAAAGAAGAAATTCAGGTGGGTAAGCGGCAAGTGCTGCGGGGCGGTGTTCGCGTTTACTCCCGGGTTATCGAGGAGCCGGTGGAAGAGAAGGTCACCTTGCGGGAGGAACGTGTGCGAGTGGATCGTCAGCCGACCAACCGCGCCGCAACCCAAGGCGATCTCTCGGGGAACCGGGAACAGGTAGTCGAGGTCCAGGAGTTCGCGGAAGAGCCGGTCGTGTCTAAGCAATCCCGGGTGGTCGAGGAAGTTCGGGTCGGAAAGGATGTCACTGAACGCACGGAGACTGTCCGGGATACGGTTCGACACACCGAAGTGAATGTCGAGAAAAGCCCCGGTTCCGATGGCGGAAAATTTGATGATTCTGATTTTCGCTCCGATTTTCAAAACCGGTACGCCGCCACGGGCGCGTCCTACGAGACTTATCAGCCTGCTTATCGTTACGGGTACGATATGGCTTCCGATCCGCGTTACCAGGGACGATCATTCGAGGAAGTGGAGCCCGATCTTCGGAAAGATTACGGAAGGCGGTATCCCAATAGCGCCTGGGAAAATACGAAAGACGCGATTCGTTCCGGATGGAACAAAGTGACCGGAAAGGCCCACGCGACAACGGCTCGCTGATATGACTGAGAAGGACGATGATCTAGTAATCCCGGTCGTCCGCGAAGAAGTACACGCGGATGCCGTTCCGGTGGCAACGGGCGGCGTTCGCGTGACAAAGCGCGTGGAAAGCCACGATGAAGTCGTGGAACAGGAACTTCGAAAGTCGCATGTTGAAGTAAAGCGTGTCAAAACCAACCGGGTGGTGGATGGTCCTCAGCCGGTGCGGCGCGTAGGCGGCACGTTGATCATCCCAGTTGTTTCGGAAGTTCTCCGGGTGGAAAAACAGTGGGTGGTCACGGAAGAAATTCATATCACGGAATCGCAGGAGCGCGAAACCGTGCAGAACCAGGTGACCTTGAATAGCGAACAGGCTCAAATCGAACGTGTCGATAGCGCCGGGAACCCGATCTCGACCGTTCCCGAGACACCGGAAGCCTCAACCGAGACGATCAGGCCCGTAACTATCCTGGAGCCAGGCAGCGCGCCAGGTCCCAGTTCGAAAAGAACAAGGTCGAATCGCCCGCGCAGTCTCCTCAGGAATCGGTCAGACAAACAGTAATGCAAACTGGGCTGTTTTAACCTGGATTTCCATTTTCGCGGCCTAGTTGTATCCGGCGGGAAAGGACCAGAAAGCGCCGGCTCTAAGCAATGCGGATTCAAGACGGCCTGAGCAGGAACCGGAACTGCACGTCTTCTCCAAACCACTGAATGTAGTTCGTTCCCCAACCATTGTTAAAAACGCTAAAATGAATCCCGTTAGACATCTCAGGTTGCGAGTTCGAAAAGTAAATCGGCGATTCATGTCCAAGCGCTACTAATGGTGCATCGAGCGTTTCAATTACTAACTTGCCTCTTGCATCCTGGTAGTTGATCCCGCGCGAGAGCGCATGCATATGCCGGTTACCGCCCGGAACCACGTCCATGGGAGATACCGGCTGATCCACCTTGGAAAGAATCCAGTTGTGTGTCTCCGGCGCATCGGGATGGAAACTCAACCAAATCGCCTCCGGCAATCGGTTCGCGCGCTTGCCGAACCACGAGAAGTTCAACTGAATGATCGGCTCCGATTTGGGCAGAACCACATCGAGGAACATCTCCCGCGGCCATGCAGTGACTGCTTTCGGCCCACCCGCTTCTTCAATCTGCAAACGAGCCACGATTCGGTGCTCGGCATTATTTTCAGCCGAGAAGCACTGCGTCAGCTTCGGGGTCCAGATCCGGCTTTGCGCGCCAAATTTTTCAATATTCGGTTTACCGAAATCCTTCGGCGCCCAATCGGTCTGCACCGTGATATAGCTGGCGAGAAATTCATCGTAATCTTTTTTCGAGAGGGTCTGATAACTGAACAACGCAAGCGGATGATCGGCGGAAGCCCACTCTCTGTTATTGCGTTTGTCGCGCAGTCTCACAATTGCGCCGGTCGCCGGATCTAGCCCGATCGTAAAATGCGTTGCCTCTATCGGCTCCGAAGCATTGTGCATTTTCAATGCGGACGTATCGGGCCGAACGGGCTTCAGTTTCGCTAGCCGCTCATTCGCCTGAGCCCGCAGACGCCGGTGGAAGAGCGTTAATTCCTTGGTCTGATATCGGCTCGTTTCTCCTCCCAACTTCTTCGTAACGGTTTTATAGTGCGGCTGATCCAGCATGCGCGCCAAAGCATCAGGCGTGTAGTGATCGAAATCCAGCCACGTCTTGGTATCTGTTCCCCACGTGTGTTCGGCAGCCAGTGCGAGCCTTCGCAGAAGAGCCAGGTCCACAGCATCCGCCACGGCGAATTTGCCTTGCTCAATCCATTCGTTTCTCAGCCGCAGCATCTCGCGATATCGCGCGACCTTGATCGGGTCGCTCGCCACGCCATAAATCCAGGTATCGCCGATCTCCTGAGTCACAACGGGCAGTTTGCTCTCGTAAGGCTTGACGGCATTCGCGACTTCTGTCAGGTTGGAAGCCCGGATGGCGGCGTTCGGAAATTGTTGCCGCAGCCCCGAATAAATTTTGCGGATCTCTTCCACGGTATGAGGACCGCTGTTGTCATTGCGAACCTCGACCGCCACCGCCAGGTCCGATCCGGGAATGACCTCCACGCCGCCATACCTATGCCGGTGATACAGCATAGTGAGCGAAGCTCCGTCCGGGTTTTTCCATACAAAGACAGCGGGCACGTCAGGTGGAGTGCTGGCGGAGTTGACGCCGATATCCAGAAACGTGACGCCGTTTTCCGCAAGCGGACCGATCAAGCCTCGTGAATGACCCGGCACATCGGTCATCTTTGCGCCTGTGGTTATACGTCCAAAACGCCGGTCCAGTGACTTCGAAAGTCCGATCGTGCCGGCGATCGCGGAACGGTCCAAAAGCTCGGTTTGCCAACTGAACGGAAGAGCGTGCCACGCGATATCGCCACGTTCGATGGCTTGCTCCATCTGCTTGCGTTCCTGCGCGTTCGCCTGCTCAAGATATTCAAACACCAGCCACGAGCCGGTCGTCCAAACGTAGCGCTCCTCACCGGATTCGCGCATCGCTGTTGCAATCTGCATGGCGTGAGGAAAATACTGTTTGAAATATTTGTTTACGACCGCTGCCTGCGTATCGACGAAGCCCAGGTCTAAATGGCACTTGAATATGACAAGCACTCGCCGAATACTTGCGTCGGGCGCGGGTGCGGGAATCTGTTTCCCCTCGCGCCTCGCCCGTGCGTATGCCAGGCTCCCCGTCGCCCCAACCAGATTCGAAACAAACTGACGCCGATTCATCTGTTTCAATCTAACGCCCCGCCGCTCGCCTGCTTTACCAATTTTCTCGAAACATTATTAGGCAGCGATGATCTTCCCTTCAGGTGCTCTTCGGACCAGAAAGGTTAACCAATGTCACGTTTCCTTGGCGCAATTCTCTTGAGCGGCGCACTGTTCCTGCCCGCGGCGCTTCAGGCACAGGACCGTCAAGATCGAAATGATATCCAAACCAAGCGTGTCTACGACAGCCAACACAAGGATTATCACGAGTGGAATGCGGATGAGGATCAGGCATACCACCGGTATTTAAAAGAGAATCACAAGAAAGATCACGACTGGTCGAAGGCCAGCAAGAAAGAGCAGGCCGAGTATTGGAACTGGCGGCACCAGCATACGGATTCGCACTGATCGATTCGTGCTCTACGCGGCACTACGATCCCGAACGAGCGTCGTTTCCTCGCTCACCGGCCGCTTTCTCAATCTCCGAATTCATCTCGCCGCCAATCAAGATCGCTCCATTTGTGAAATAGAGCCAAAGCAGCAGCATAACGACACTGTTCAAATGGCCATAGGTTCGGGTGTAGTCGTCGATGTGCTGAAAGTAAAATCGCAACCCAACCGTCGCGGCTATCCATAAAAGCAACGCGCAGACCGCGCCTGGGGTGCTCCACTTCCATTCGTGATCGCGCAAATTCGGAGCAAAGCGGTAAACGATCGCGAACGATAACATCAGCAGGATGACTACCGTCAGCCACTCCAACCCGCGCACCGCCGCTGCCTCGGCCTGAAAAGACAATGGCTGATGCAAGACCCGGCGCTCAATCCGCGCTGCGGAAAAGAGCAGACCCAGAGCGGCCAATCCCGCAAACGCCAGCGAGAAGGCGAGTCCCACGATTGTGATTCCAAGCTTCAACCACCCGCGGCGCTCATCCACCTCATACGCCTTGTTCAATCCGTAAACGAGCGCCCACGTTCCATTCAGTCCGGCCCACAGCGCTCCCGCGCAATTAGGCAAGAGATGCACGCCCAAAGGCACATGTCTCGCCAACTCACTCAACATCTGTTGAGCAAGCGAACTCACTTGTCCAGGCAGAAACTCTTTCGTCACGCCGAGCAGCGCATCCTGCAGCTCAGGACCGATCGATGGAAACTGTCTGGCAATTGCCAGGAAAACGAGCAGCGAAGGAAAGATCGCGAGGAAGTGGTAGAAGGCCATGCGGCCGGCTTGGCCAAATACAGCATCGTGCCAGCTCTCTGACCAGGTACGTTTTATGAGCTCACGGACTGGCAACCCGCCCAGTGTCCACATCTGGGGCATAGATTCTATTGAACTCTAAGCTGAAAACGCGACGAGACACTCCGCATTCTTGCATCCCAACTTCATACGACGAGAATGAATTAATGGCCCCGCGTGAGAATGGACAAGTGGCTCTGGGGTGCGCGGTTCTTCAAAACGCGCTCGCTCGCTTTTACGGTGAATCGCGAACGAACGATTCGATACGTGGAGTCTTGCGAGGACGATCTTCGCATGCGCGCTACAAGTCATCTAGTAGGGGAATTAGCTGCCCGGAATGCCTGATGCTGCTGATTGCTCATCCAGCGCGCCATGCGGAACAAGTTCGGGAGATCAAGAATGGTCCGGCGTATCCGTCCTGAGCCGAATCTGTACTCGGTTTCAAATTGGCATCTTGTTATCTGTTCCAAAATGGGACCGGGTCTGTGGCCGAATCAGCGGGTTCGTGTGTTTTCAGCTGGTTAGGGGCGCTTCTGGTGTGGTCGTGCGGATGCGTAACCAGAGGCATGAGCTTCTGGTTAATCCTCTTCGCGGTTCAGGCCCTGGTCATGATGTTCGCGGCGGTTCGCGAATCGGGCAAGGATCTGCGATTTGCGGGCGAGAAGCTTGAGTTTCGCAGCTAAAGTGGTGGCGCAAGCCGCAGGTTTATTTTTGCTGTGACGAATCCTGTTTATCGCGAATATTGAACACTATTGCGGCAGCCTTCCCTTTTGCATCGCACGCGACCGTGGCAGAGGTGTATTCGTTGGGCTGGCCCGCATTATGAAGGCACTGATCAATGTTTGCGGAGTAGAAATGAAGCGCGGCCTTGGTGTTTGGGAGTTCGCGCGTGAAAATCGGGTCCGCCGATTGCAAACAGCCCCAAATCCGGTCTTCGTCTTCTTGGGGATAAATGCTGGCTGGCAGTAGCGGCAATTCGTCCCACAACTTAAAAGACACCATTACACCGGGTCTGCCTGGTTCTACGTTGTACGCATAATCTATTGTGGATACGAGGCCCGTGGATGTGATGCGATTGCACGCCTCGCTCAGAATGTCGTAGTTCACCATTTGGCCGACTTTGAGGCCAGAGAGGCGAATAATAGAACTCGGCGGGAAGCGCGAGCCTTTCATTTCGAACCCGGCCAACTGGACGAGTTTGTGACGATCGATCTGCTGGTTGGCCGCATCCGCCGGTGGCGAACTCTGTGCCAGTGAAAAGCGGACGACAAGGAGCAATAGCGCGATTGTTCGAACTGGCCTCATTTTGAATCCCCAATTTTATGGACGATGCTGGTGAAAAAGCTTTTCGCCGAAGCTCAGAAGGGAACATTGGATTTCAGATCGGAACTGGTTTTCGTTCCAAAATGGGGCCTGCACGCTGGTGAACCCGGCGAGTTGCTGTGTTTTCAGTTACTTAACTGAGCTTGTTTCGTGGTTGCGCAGATGCGTAAGCAGAGGCATGAGCTTCTGGTTAATCCTCTTCGCGGTTCAAGCCTTGGTGATGATGTTCGCGGCGGTTCGCGAGTCCGGCAAGGATCTACGATTTGAGGGCGAGAAGCTCAACTTCCGCAGCTAGGCTCGATCACGCCTCCAACCCAGCAAGAACGCTGCGGCACCAAGCGCAAAAATAGGAGGGTGAGCCAGGACATCACCCACCCTCTGCTACCTCGCCGCAAATGGCTTTCTCACTTGTCGGTCCCCCTAATTGGTACAGCGCTGGGCCCGGGTTTGCTGCGGGAAGAAAGCTCAGGCGCCCAATCGGGCAACACCCGCGCGGGCAATGATCTCGGCGCTCGCGTCTACAATATCCGGGATTATGGGGCTAAAGGCGATGGTACAACGCTCGATACTGCCGCCGTTCAGGCCGCTATCGATGCGTGTAATCGCGATGGTGGCGGCACGGTGCTGGTCCCGGCGGGCACGTTTCAAATCGGCACGCTTGAGCTTAAGAGTAATGTCACGCTGCATCTGGTCGCTTCGGGGAAATTGCTCGGCAGCGCCGATGGAAAGCAATATCACGGGGTCGATGCCATCCCACTGCACGGCGATTCAACGCTCGAGGACGGGAATTGGGCGCTGCTCTTCGCTGTCAACGCGAAGAATGTAATCGTGGAGGGCCCCGGCACAATCGACGGTCAGGGGCTTCAGTTCCACTCGGCCGTTCGCGGCAGTCCTCCGCCCAGCGGCCTTGGCGGCAACCGCCGCCCGTATCATCTTCTTTTCTATCGCTGCGAAGATCTCACGGTTCGCAATATCGCTTTGATAGAGAGCGCCTACCATAGCGTCCGCGTGATCCAGAGCAAGCGCGTCCACATGGATGGTATTTATATTCACAACCGGGTTAACGGCAACAATGACGGATTTCACTTCATCAGCGCCCAATATGTCACCGTCAGCAATTGCATCGTACTGTCCCAGGACGATGCCTGCGCGCTATTCGGCAGTTGCAAATTCGTGACCATCACGAACTCTTCATTCAGTACGCGCTGGTCCGTTTTTCGTTTCGGCGGCGGCGTGGCCGAGAATATCGCTGTTTCTAATTGCATTCTTCACCAGGTGTACGGGTGCCCGATCAAATTCCATGGCGGACCCGGGTCGCGATTTGAGAACATGTCGTTTTCAAACCTGATCCTGCAAGACGTAACCGGACCGATCAATATCAGCGTTGGACCGTCAACGCGGCAGAACGCGCCTGCCGAGCCATCCGCTACGCCTCGCGATTCGACGCCGGCGGTCGCCCGCAATATCGCGTTCAGCGACATTCACGGCACGGTGACCACGAATCCGCCGCAGCTCCCGGATGTCCCTTTCAACAGCGCGTATCGCCCTGGCGAAGGGCACTCCTGCATCACCCTGAACTGCGTCGGCGATGCGACTCTCGAAAATATCTCATTCGACGATATTCACCTGACGTTTGGCGGAGGAGGTACATCGGAAGATGCCGCGCGGCGCGACCTGCCGCAAATCGCCGGCGAGTATTTCATGCTGGGGCCGATGCCTGCTTACGGTTTGTACGCCCGCAATGCTCGGGGACTCACGTTGCAAAATGTGCGGCTCCAGGTAAGCCAGCCGGATTTGCGCCCCGCCGTGATTTTCGATCACGTCGAAGATGCGGCTATCAACGGCCTGAATGTCCAGGGAGACCCAGGAGCAGAGTCAGTATTGCGCTTCATCGATTCAAGGCAAACTCTATTAACCGCTACTCGCGTGCTGACGCCTGCTTCGGTGTTCCTTCAGTTGGAAGGTTCAGCAAACGAGGGCATCACGATCGATGGCGGCGACCTATCCAAAGCAACCACTGCGCTGGCATTCAAGAACGGAGCAACGGAAAAAGGCGTTAAACTGCGCGCGTAAGGGACTGAAAGTGGGACGTGATGCGAGAAGGCTATTTCTCCTTGCGCACTTTCCCCGTTGTGGCATTCACAAATACCGCGTAACCGGATTTCTTATTGCCCCACATCAAGAACCACACTGGTTGCTGAAATTTCTGCGCGTTTCCAAGCTCAAAGGTCGATAGTGGCTTATCCGGGTTTTTCTTCAGCCAGGCCGATGCGTCTTCCGCGGCTGCCTTGTAAGCTGCGTCCGAATCGGTATTGAATTCAGAAAGCTGAATGGGCATCACATCACGGGTAATGCCGCCCCAAGGCAGCGCGCGGCCAACCGTCACTCCTTTATAGATGTCGGGCGGGTGCGCGGCAATGGCGTAAGAGTAAACCCTGTACTCATGGGTGCTCGGGTGAAGCGAAGGTCGCCTCCCACATCGCCGCTTTCCCGTCTTCATTCTTGAAACCGGGGATTTCCTTGCTTGTGATTTTAAGCGTCATGAAATCGGTGGTCCAGTTGCGCGCCGACGTGTACATCGGCCAAAAGGCCGTTTTCGCGGTCACTGGCTCAGGAGGCCCCGCCGGCCTCCTTTGCGCTTCGTTTCAGTCTCGTCGCTGGCGGAGGGCTTGGGCCCTTGCGAACAACCCGATAGAAAAAGAAGGCCTATCGCTATTGCACTTGTTAAGTATGTTTTCGGCACGGTGATCAGCAGGGTCCTCCACAACCCTCGATCTCAGATTCTATGCCAACTCGCGCGAGGGCGCTTGCGTAAGCCCACTTCTGCGCGAGCTTGTCAAGTCCGGCTTTGCCGAGGTCTTCAGGCGTCATTGCGGCGTGAAAACTAACCTCGGCATTGAGTCCGAGGAAGAACGGTTCGGCAATGGAAGGTATTTGGGATGGCTCCTGAATATCAACCACCAAAATCGCCGTCCGGTGGCCGCCCTCTTCCATGAAGTAGGCAGCTTCCGGCTTCAGCTCCGCTAATATGGATTGTATTTTCTTCCCTAGCGAGCCATCTTTAATCGCTCTGTTCGTCTCGTGAAGAGGCATTCTTGCTTTAACTACGAATCTCATTGGTTCTCCTTTTCCGATCTTTGCTGCTACAGCATACTATGGCCGCTACCTCGGTTTCAGGGTGCGGTTCTGTTCCGGCCATGCAAGCCAAGAAGGACGAGACCCGCGACGACGAGGCAAGTGGCCGCCGCCTTCGCAACGAGCGGCCATTTGCGGAAGTCTTCACGGAACCAGGATGGTTTGAATTTGGTAATCAAGTAGGCCAGGATGAATATCGTCGCGTAACGAACTCCGGAAACGGCCTGCACCAGCGACGGATTCGCCCTGCTGAGCGCGTAGACCACAAGAAAAGAGCCGACACCCGCCAGGAACCGGTTCACCATGTACCAGAACTTACTTGAGGGAGGTGCTTTTTCGGAGCTCTCAAAGATCTGCCTGCGCCACGGCGGCGGGATGAGCAGGGCAACCGATCCAACAAAGGTCCCCAACGTGAAGAAGACGTACCCACTCACGAAATTGGTTTGATCAAAGACAATCTTCTGCAGAACATTCATCATTCCGAATCCGGCGGCAGCCAGCACAATTTTCGGAACCATTTTCTTCAGCGGCCTTTTCTCGGCGAAGAACATGACGAAACCGCCGATGGTCATGAGCGTGAAAGCCAATACTTCGCCGCCGAGAGGCGCCTTCAGCAACGGCATCGCAATAAGTGCGGTAGCTACAGGAGCAAATCCGCCCATCGCGGCGAGTTCCTCGGAAGCTTCTCCCGCCTTCAGGGCCGAGTAGTAAAAGTAGGAAGCAATCAAATCAAGCAGTCCGGCGGCGAAAGCCATCCCGGCGAGTCGAATGCCCGGCATCTTGAAACCGAACGGAATCAGAAGCAGGCCGAAGATGCTGATCGCACCGAGCCAGAAGACATAGGAGAGGAGATTCTGGGTCGCGGGCTTTTTCAGCAGAACCTTATCCCAAATGAGCGTGATCCCAATCAGCGCATGAGCGATGATCGCGATGAGAATCCCATTGAGAATGAGCCCTTTGATGAGATCCATTCGCCGACCGGTTGAATCGCCAGATCAGCGATTTGGTCGTTGCAGCCAGCGCGTGCTCCGCGGCTCCGATTGTTCGCAGCGCATGGTGTCCGTTACGCCGGAGGCAATATCGGCGCAAGCATTTTCGATGCCGGCACGCAAAGCGGATTGCTCACTCTTGGCCGAGACGGTCCTGCAGGCCGAGCGGCCTTGATAAGACATGCAGACCTCCGCGCGATAGCGCGGCCCATTGAGGGTTGAATAGGCGATCAGCGCCGCGAAGGCAGCCACGAACAAGGTGACAATCAAGCCAATTTTGTTCAAACCGACGCCCCGCTAAAGAAATTGCCCATTTGGCGGAATTTCATGTAGCGCTCTTCCAATACCTGCTCGAGGATTCAGCTTGCCGAGTTCATCGAGCGCCTCCTTCAACGTCTGGCGCAAGGCTTTGATGGCCGCTTCCGGATCGAGGTGGGCGCCGCCCTCAGGTTCGGGCACAATGCCGTCGATGAGTTTCAGATCGAGGAGATCGGAAGCAGTCATGCGCAGGGCTGCCGCCGCGAGCGGAGCTTTCCCTGAATCGCGCCAGATAATCGCGGCGCAACTTTCCGGAGCAATCACGCTGTAATAAGCGTTTTCCAGCATGTACACACGATTCGCCACGCCCATCGCCAACGCGCCGCCACTACCGCCTTCGCCGATGATCACGGCGATGACCGGGATGGAGAGGCGCGCCATTTCGCGAAGATTGTAAGCAATGGCCTCGGCTTGGCCGCGTTCTTCCGCATCGATACCCGGATACGCTCCGGGGGTGTCCACCAGCGTAATGACGGGGCGACCGAACTTCGCGGCAAGTTTCATCAGGCGCAGCGCCTTACGGTAACCCTCGGGCTTGGGCATTCCGAAATTGCGCAGCAGTTTTTCCTTCGTATCACGGCCCTTTTGCTGCCCGATGATCATCACGGGGCGCCTTCAAAAAAACCCATGCCGCCGATGATCGATTTATCGTCGCCGAAGAAACGATCGCCGTGAAGCTCTTCAAATCCGGTGATTAGGCCCTGAATATAATCGCGGGAATGCGGCCGCTTGGGATGCCGGGCAAGCTGCACTCGCTGCCAGCTTGGGTTTCCAGGGGACGGTTCCGTAGCCGGGGCGACTTCTTCCGGTGGCGGAGTCGACATTTCGGCCGATTCGTCTTCGTCTTCCGCCATAGATCAGATCGCCAGAATCTCCATGGATTCGGGGCCGCAGATTTTTTCGAGCTCGGCGCGAAATTCGCGGTCTGGCCGGACCTTAGTTAGTCACATCCATGATTACCGAGAAATCGCGAGGCTTCTCCAGCCGCAGGCGAACCTCCGTGGCGCCGCGTTTTCGCACAAAAAGATCGTTCAGCGCGTTTGCCTTTTCGGTTGAGCTCTCATCTTTAAGCCAGATCCGGATCGAAATCAACGAAGGCAAATTTACTCGCGCATCCTCCAAATTGACCATTTCCTGAATGGAAAGTTTCGGTTGGCCACCTTCTTCGGGAAGTATTGAAGCGCGAATGAACACTGCCGCGTCCTCTTTTATAACAGGCAGCAGGTCTTCATACCGGTTGGCGAACACCATGGCATCGGCCGTGCCCCGGCGGTCGTCAAGTTTCAGCGCCGCCCAATATTTCCCTTCGCGGTTCGTCTTGCGCACAATGCTGGTGAGGATACCGCAGAGCTTTACTTCCACATTCTTCTCCAGATCTTCCAGCTTATCCGTGAAGTGCGTTGCTAAATCCGCAACCTTCTCCTTGAAGCGATCCAGCGGATGGCCCGAGACGTAGATACCGAGCATCTCTTTTTCGCCAAGCAGCTTCTGCTCCATGGTCCAATCGGGCAAATTTGCCAGTGGATGCTCGGCTTTTTGTTCTTCCTCGAACGCGCCGAACAATCCATGCTGGCCCATGGCGCGATCGCGCGAGGCGCGCATGCCTGTTTCGAGTGCCCGGTCCACGGCCTCGCTCAGTTGGGCGCGATTTCCGCCGGTCGAATCCAGAGCGCCCGCCTTGATGAGGCTTTCCACGACGCGCCGATTCACGTTTCCCAGATTCACGCGTTCGCAAAAATTGTAGATGGAAGTAAACGGGCCACCCTCCCGCCGGGCGGCGACAATCGCTTCCACCGCGCCCTGGCCCACGTTCTTTATCCCGCCGAGGCCGAACCGAATCGATGTTTCCGCCGGCGTGAAGTTCAAATCACTTTGATTTACGTCCGGGGCGAGAACGGGAATCCCCATCTCGCGGCATTCGTTAATGTACTTCACCACCTTGTCCATGCTTCCGGCTTCGGACGTAAGCAGAGCAGACATAAACTCGACTGCATAATGCGCTTTGAGGTAAGCGGTCACATACGCCAGATAGGCGTACGCGGCGGAATGGGACTTATTGAACCCGTAGCCGGCGAACTGCTCCATCAGATCGAAGATCTTGGCGACCTTCTTGGCGGGCAGACCGCGCTCGGTTGCACCTTGAATGAAGCGTTCTCGCTGCTTCGCCATTTCATCGGCTTTCTTCTTGCCCATGGCGCGCCGTAAGATATCCGCGTCGCCCAGAGAGTAGCCGGCCAGCTTGTTCGAGATCTGCATCACCTGCTCTTGATAGAGGATGACTCCGTAGGTCTCTTCGAGAATCTCTTTCAATTCCGGCAGGTCATAGACGATGGGCTTGCGTCCATGCTTCCGATCTATGAAATCGGGGATCATGCCGCCCTGGATCGGGCCGGGCCGATAAAGCGCATTCAGAGCGCAAAGATCTTCGATCCGGTTGGGTTGATAACGCCGCAGGATGTCCTGCATGCCGGGAGATTCAAACTGGAAAACGCCGCTGGTGAAGCCCGTGCTGAAAATTTTCTCGTAGGTTTGCGCGTCGTCAAGCGGAAGATCCTCGATCACGATTTTTTCGCCGCGATATTGCTCAATCAGCTTCAGTGCTTCCTGGATAATCGTCAGGGTCGTGAGACCCAGGAAATCCATTTTGAGCAGGCCCAGCTTCTCCAGGCCCACCATGTCGTACTGCGTCACGATTTCTGTCTTGTTCGTGATGCAGAGCGGCACCAATTCCCTGAGCGGCACTGACGAGATGACCACTCCCGCGGCGTGCATACCGGCGTTTCGCGCCACGCCCTCGAGTTTCATGCTGACGTCCAGCACTTCCTTGACACGGGGCTCCCTGGCGGCAACGGCTTTCAATTCCGCATCTTCAATCGCTTGTTCGAGCTTGATATTCAACTGACGGGGAACAAGCTTCGAGATCCGATCCACTTCCGCGAAGCTCATGTCGAGAACGCGGCCGACGTCTTTGATCGCAGCTTTTGCAGCGAGGGTGCCGAAGGTAATGATCTGAGCCACTTGCTCGCGGCCGTATTTCTCGGTCACATACTGAATTACTTCGCCGCGCCGGTTGGTACAGAAATCGATGTCGATATCGGGCATGCTGATGCGTTCCGGATTCAGGAAGCGCTCAAATAGCAGGCCGTATTCAAGCGGATCCACATCCGTAATTTCCATCGCATAGCTGGCCAGGCTGCCCGCCGCCGAACCTCGACCTGGTCCCACTGGAATACCTTTCAGCTTCGCGAAGCGAATGAAATCCCAGACGATCAGAAGGTATCCGGAAAATTTCATCTGCTGGATCATCCGGATCTCGAAATCCAGCCGCTCGGCGTATTCGGAGAGATCGTGCTTCAGGCGGCCTTGATTCCGCAACGCTTCCAGACGGGGCCGTCGTTTTTCGAATCCCTCCCGCGCGACATATTCAAAGTAGCTATCAATCGTGTGTTCCCGAGGGACCTCGAACCGCGGAAACGGATCCTTCACTTTTTCGAGCTTGACGTGGCAGCGCTGCGCGATATCCCACGAACGATCAAGAGCATCCTCTATCTCGCCGAACAGTTTCATCATCTCGGCGCGCGACTTTACGTAGAAATCGGGCGTGGTGAATCGCATCCGGTTTGGATCGGACATGGTTTTGCCGGTCTGGATGCACAGCAGAATTTCGTGCGCGCGGACATCGTCGTGAGTCAAATAATGCGCATCGTTTGTCACGACAAGCGGTATCCCGGTCTCCGCGGCCATGCGGCGGATTTCAGGCATGACAATCTTGTCCTGCTCGAGACCGTGATCCTGCATTTCGAGGAAAAAATTGCCCTCGCCAAATAGATCCACATATTCGTTCGCGAGCCGTTTGGCATCGCCATAGCGATCGGCGAGGATCGTCTCGTTAATATCCCCACGCAGGCAAGCGGACATGGCGATCAGGCCTTTCGAATGCCGCGCGAGAAGATCTTTATCGATTCTGGGCTTGTAGTAAAAACCCTCGAGGTAGCCCGTCGAAACGAGATTGATCAGGTTCTTATAGCCCTCCTGCGTCTCACACAAAAGGACCAGGTGGTTATAACGATCCGAATCGGATTTCGTTTTGTGGCCTTGCTGCGAAACGTAAACTTCGCAGCCGATGACTGGGTGAATGCCGTTACTGTTCGCCTCGTTATAGAACTCGACCGCTCCAAACAGGTTGCCGTGATCGGTCATCGCGACTGCGGGCATCTGCTGACGTTTAACAACGTTCATGAGCTGCTTGATATCGCAAGCTCCATCGAGCAGCGAATAATCGGTGTGGCAGTGAAGGTGAACAAACGGACGTTCGGCCATGCGGATCAACTCTAGTTTATCGGGAGCAGGGCGGTCGTCTGCGCCACCAAATTTCATCAACTTTTAATGGGTCTGTAACAGTCCTTGGGTAGCGTGAAGGAGATTATGAACAGAAAACCCATTCTGGTCTTAGTTTGCCTCTCAGTGACGGCAGTGGGCGCTTGGGGTTCCGAAACGCCTCCATCGAGCGTGACTCCAGGCGAGCTCGATCAACTGCGCGAGCGTATTGCCCAGCAAGAGCAAGAGATAAAGAAGCTGCAACAATCCGTTGAAGAGCAGCGTACGTTTTTGGAAAAGGCAGTTCAGAATTCGACAGCAGCCCCGGTGCAAGTTATGCCCGTCGTGAACGTCGCGCACCCTGGATGGGGCGGCGCGGCACAGCATTCAGAGACGCAACCTCCCTCCCCGCTCTCCATCAGTATTGGGAACACAACTTTTTCGCCGCTCGGATTTGTCGATGCTACTCTCTATGGGCGTTCATCCAATGTCGGCAGCGGTATCGGAACGAACTTCGCCGGCATTCCTTATAACAACCTCGCTACGAACCACATCTCGGAGGCGAACTTCAGCACGCAGAACTCGCGAATTGGCTTTCGGGTGGATTCCAATTTCCTGGGGGCAAAAGTACTCGGCTACTTCGAAGCTGACTTCGTAGGAAATGCGGCCAACAGCGTGTACATCACGAGCAACGCCGACACATTCCGCATGCGCAACGTCTTTGTGGACGTTCAAAAGAACGGATTCGAGATACTCGGCGGCCAGGACTGGGGCATGGAGGTTCCCAATCGCAAGGGCATATCTCCGCTGCCGAGCGACATCTTCTACACGCAGAACATGGACACAAACTACCAAGTCGGCCTGGTCTGGACGCGGCAAACGCAATTTCGCTTTATCGCGCATCCAAACGACAATTTGGCTTTCGGCGTTTCGTTCGAAAATCCTCAACAGTACATCGGCGGTTCGGGTGGACTCGCCGCCAGCAGCGGTAACATTGCCCGCAGCTACCGGGCTCTCCGGGCTGGCGGGCACTCAGCTTAACAATGGCTCGAATGCATTCAGCGGCTGCGAATCTACATCCCCGACATTATTTTTAAAGGCGCTTATGATGGCCATGTCGGCGACGGACAGATCTTCACATAGAAGGCGTCGGAATGGTTCGCGAGTTCAAGGTCGCTTTCCCCGTGGGAACCCCGACCACCTACCAAACATCCAGTGCAACCGCAGGCGCGGGTGAAGTGAATGCGAATCTTGAGGTGGCAAAAGGCTTTCGCTTGATCGCCAACACCTTCTTTGGTTCCGGCAATGGGCGCTACCTCTTTGGGACAGCGCCGGACCTGATCGTGAGAGCAGATGGCAGCATCTCGCCGGTTCACAGTTATTCAACGCGTCGACGGCATTGAATTCACTCACAAGAACACTCTTTATTATGCGTACTATGGCGGAGTTTATGTTAAGAAAGATGTTGCCATCGACACGAACGGCAAATTTATCGGATACGGATACCCTGGTTCCGGTTCTGGCAATGCTAATCGAACGATCCAGGAGGGAACATTGGGCCTGGTTCAGACGTTCTGGAAAAATCCGAACTATGGCGCGCTCTCGCTTATCACCCAATACTCGTATTTGATCGCGCAATCCATGGAGTCTGTGGCGACCCCCGTGTAACCCAAGGACACGCATACCAACATGTACTGGGTTGATCTCCGCTACACGCTTCCCTGAGCAGAGGACGAGAAAAAATACCGACGGGCGCCGGCTTCGGCCGGCGCCTTTTTTCTTTTGATCGCTCAGGCCGGGCTCCAGAAAACGGGAGACCGAGTACCGATCAAATAAAAACGCCCCCGAAAACCCGGGGGCGCTAGGTTGATTTTCGTCCCGCTAACGCGGGTCGTTGCTACTTCTTCTTTTTCGGCGCAGCCTTTTTCGCGGCTGGCTTTTTCGCCGACTTCTTAGTTGCGTTCTTCATCGTTTGATTCTCCCTAACGTAAAATTTGCAATCTTAAATAGATCGCAGCGTGATTCATATATAAGGTTCTTCGCAAGAGAAGTCAAGAAAAAAATGAAGCTCGCCCCAAACCGGGAGCATTATGGCGGGTCAGATGCTGGTAAAACGTAATTCTGAAATTTGTTTTACCTTTCGAAGCGCCCGATTGCGTCTTCCCAATTGTGCGCGGGTGAGGCTATCCTTTTGTTGAATCGCAGAAAAGAGATTCATCGCTCAGGAGCAAGGATGATGCAGAGCAAGATTTCTCCGATAGCGATCGCGGCGATCGCAACCTTCCTGATCATTTTGCCCGCTTGCCGAACGAAGCATCGAACAGCGCGGTTACCGAGCGCTCCGCAGCCCACCGCAACGTCTCGTCCTCCCGTCGCGAAGCCAGCCCCGCTTCCAGCGGGCTATACGGAACAGGGTGTCGCCAGTTGGTATGGGATTCCTTTTCACGGCCGCCCGGCGGCGGATGGCGAGATCTACGACATGGAAACGCTTGTCGCGGCGCATCGCGTCATGCCCTTCAACACCTGGCTGCGAGTGACCAACCTAGCCAACAACAAGAGCGTTGACGTTCGAGTGATCGATCGAGGCCCGTTCGTCGATGGCCGGATCATCGATCTTTCCAAGGCCGCTGCCCGGCAGATCGATCTCCTGGGCCCCGGCATGGGACAGGTTCGTTTGGAAGTGATCTCTGCGCCAGCCGACATTCCTTCGAACGACTTCTATGCGGTTCAGGCCGGCGCATTCTCCCTTTATGCAAACGCAGAGCGCCTGAGATCGGAATACGCCCAACGTTTCGGCACGGCCCAGTTGGCGCTGAAGCAAGGCGCGCTTCCGCTTTGGCGAGTTCTCGTCGGCAAGGAACGTTCCATGCAGGGGGCGCAGAAATTGGCGAACGTGTTGACGGCGGAAGGAAAGAACGTATTCGTGGTCCGATTGGATCAAACGGTTCCGAACGCCCCGCCGGTTTCGGCTGCCGATCCAAACGCAATGGGCGTCTCTGGGGCTCCGCCGCAGACTCCACCGAGGGAGTGAACTCGCTAAACCTTCATCCGATAATTCGAATCTCGCCTACGCCACCCTCCACCTTGAGCCGGACATTTACTTTGGCTTTGTCGTACAGATCATTCTCGTAGTAATCGCCGCGCTTTTCCAGCCCTGAAACATTGATGCTGCCGAGTCCGCCATGAGCCTCGGCGTGAACTCCGACAGCTTGCGGTAACCGGACGGTTGCCTGTCCGACGCCTCCGGAAATATTGACGTCGTAGTCTCTTGTCGGGTGTCCCCGCAGATCGAGATCCACTTCTCCGGCACCCATATGCACGTCCACGCTTCGCAAATCCAGTTCGCCCAACGCAAGCCGCGCCTCTCCCGCTCCGCAATTTAGCGCCAGATCAAGCAGTACCGAGTCGTTCAGCTCCAGATCCCAGAGATAGCGGCGATTGCCGCCAAGCCGCACGTTTTGGGGTTCTTGAATAGTGACCGTGGCGTGCGACCCACTGACGGATTGGCGGACCGTCGGTTTCCCCGCCGCTACGTTGTATTCGAATCGGCCTTCGAGCAGCTTCTGAGCGCCGCCCCGAAGCTTCATTTCGCCCGCACCCATATTCAAGCTGCACGTTTGCTCGGTCCGCGCCCTGGAGATCGATCGCGACCGGTTCGTCCTGTAGAGGTACCGTGGCAGTCTGGTCGAACCCGCAGCTAATGAGTAACAACAATACAGCAGGAAAAAGCAGGAGCAGCACTGCTCGAGAGACTTTCATAGCCACAAGAAAGTATACGTGACCTCGAGCGCTTCTGTTCAATCGACAGCAAACTCCGCCAGACGGTCGCGAATGGATTGGGGCGCATCGGCGACAACTTCGCAATAATCTTCTTCATAATGCTTCTCGACGATGGCGGCCCGATCGTGGAGAAGATGAAGCGCACGACCCTCGCCCAGTGGTAAACGGAACCGCTGGCGCGCGACAGGATCCTGGACGAGATGCTTGTCGATCACGGCAAGGAGATCCGAAAGGCCGTTCCCCCTTTGAGCCGAGATGAGCACAGCTTGCGTGGGATTCTGGCGCGCCGTTTCGCCCAGCATTCGATAGATAAGCGTAGGAAGATCCTGTTCTCTCTCCGCCTCGCCAAGACTGTCGCTCTTATTGAGAACCAAAATTTGCGGAGTTGTCTCCGCGCCTATTTCGCCCAGCACCTTCAAGACATGCATCGTCTGTTCTTCTGCGGTGGGCGAGGTCACATCGACTACGTGCAGGAGAAGCGCGGCTGCGGTGACTTCTTCCAAGGTCGCGCGGAAGGCGTCGATGAGAGGCGTTGGCAGATTTCGAATGAAACCGACAGTGTCACTCAGCAGCACACGCCGGTGCGACGGCAGGCGGATCTGGCGTACCGTAGGGTCGAGCGTTGCAAACATTTTGGCGTCGGCCAGCACTCCCGCTCCGGTAAGCCGATTGAAGAGCGTGGATTTACCGGCATTTGTATAGCCGACGAGACTAATAGTAGAAAGCGGGACTGCTTGCCTCTGCGAACGCTGCACTCCGCGTGTTGCGCGCACGCGCTCGATTTCGGTTTTCAGTTTGGCGATTCGCTGGCCGATCCGCCGGCGGTCTGTTTCCAACTGAGTTTCACCTGGTCCGCGCGTTCCTATACCGCCGCCGAGACGCGACATTTGAGTGCCTCGTCCGGCCAAGCGCGGAAGCAAGTAATTCAGTTGTGCCAGTTCCACCTGAAGCTGCCCTTCGCTGGTGCGGGCGCGACGCGCGAAGATGTCGAGAATTAATTGCGTCCTGTCGAGGACCTTCGCTTGCAGCCGCCGCTCCAGGTTTCTCAGCTGGGTCGGGGTCAATTCGTGATCGAAAACTACGGTATCGATTGCATCCGCCTCGACACGCTGCTTGATTTCGGCGACCTTGCCAGATCCGACCAGCGTCGCCGCATCGAGCGAGGCGCGCGCTTGAATCATGCGGTCGATCACGGCGGCTCCGGCGCTTTCGGCCAGCGTGGCAAGTTCGTCGAGCGATTCAGCCGCGTCCGGATCCGCATCCCCCCTGCCGGGATTTGGTCTTGCGAAGCGCGTCAGTTCAACACCGACGACAAGTGCCCGTTCTTCCCGCTCCTGCACTGTTTTAGGACCTCGCGCAAAACGGCCGCGGTGTCAAGCGCGCCCCGTAATCCGCAGTGGGTTCTTTCCTTGCCTCCGCGACCTTTGCGCTATTGGCTATTTTCGGCCGGTTCGGAGGAAGGCAAAGGCGCGCCGGGCGTGGTACCGCCACCACTGCCGTGTCCACCGGGAGCGTGAAGCGGCCGCGAAACCACGACCGTGGATATGGCATGTTTGAAGATAAGCTGTTCCTGATTGTTGGCTTCGAGAATAACTGAATATTTGTCAAAGCTCTTGATCCGGCCGGACAGCTTCACACCGCTCATGAGGTAAATGGTAAGAAAAGTCTTATCCTTACGAGCGTTATTCAGGAACGCCTCCTGAATATTTTGCGCCAGCTTTTCCATTTTTTTCCTTGTTTCCTTTCGCAGCGCTCCGAATGCCCTCAGGCGTAGTTTATGGGGTGCCCCGCCCAGTGAAATTGGAAAATCCGTTTCAATGCGATCGATTTCACCGACCTTTCCGAATCGCGGCAGCGCGAACACCAGACCCTTGATATGGACACACTGACCCTCCCGGAATCTCGTACACAATTTGGATTTCGTTTTCGACTCTGTTGTTTCAATGGTTTAGCTGGCCAAAAGAGTTTCGTCTAGGCGAACTCTCCCTTGCAACGAACGATGTGCGACATTTCCGAAGAAATCTTTCCCAGGTACTAGCCCCAGGCGAATCGGAACGATCAAGCCCTGCGGTATAGCCCTTACCAACGCAGGACGGCTAAAGCGTCCGCTGACCTCAAGTCCGCACTCCCCTCCCCGATAAGAGCTTTGAGTGACTAAGGTTGCAGCTCTTCGAAGAGGACGCCCTGGCCAGGAAAGGATTTTCGAAATGAAAAACGCGTATCGATGCTTCGCATTCCTCGTGATGGGAGGGATTGCGTTCGGCCAATCGTCTAAACTGGGCCCGACACTTCAGCACCTCGATCCAAACAGCAAAGTGCAGGTGATTGTCCAGTTCAACCAAGCTCCCACCGAAACTCTTCACCAGAAGGTAATAAGCAGAGGCGGGTCGTTGAAGGCTACCTTGCATTCCGTTCAGGGCGGAGCGTATTCAATGCCAAGCTCGGCATTGGCAGACTTGGCCAATGATCCCAGCGTTGTTCATATCTCCGAGGATCACAAGCTCTCTGCGAAGCTCGACTACACAACGGCTGCCACAAACGCTTCGGTGGCCTGGCAGCAGTATGGAGTAGATGGAACGGGCATTGGCGTTGCGGTGATTGACAGCGGCTTCACTCCGCAGGCTGATTTTGGCCAGAGGCTAGTGTACAGCCAGGATTTCACAGGCGGCAATGGCAAAGATCAGTATGGCCATGGAGAGCACGTCTCCGGCATTATTGCGGGGAATGGCCACAACTCAGAATGCTCCGGATGCACCAGAACACTAAAGGGCATGGCGCCCAACGCCAACCTGATCAACCTTCGGGTTCTGGATCAGAACGGCGCGGGGACGGATAGTACTGTGATCGCCGCGATCGATACGGCAATCCAACTGAAATCGACGTACAACATTCGGATCATCAATCTCTCGCTGGGCCGACCGGTTTTTGAGAGCTACACGTCAGATCCTCTTTGCCAGGCGGTTGAGGCTGCCTGGAAGGCCGGCATCTTAGTCGTGGTCGCCGCCGGAAATGACGGGCGCGACAACACGGCGAACAATTATGGGTATGGCACGATCACTTCTCCGGGCAACGATCCCTACGTGATTACGGTGGGAGCCATGAAGACCATGGGCACATATGACCGATCCGACGATTTGATCGCGAGCTATAGCTCGAAGGGACCCACCCTGGTCGATAACGTCGTAAAGCCCGATCTGGTCGCACCCGGGAACCTCATTGTCTCCACGATGCCGCCGGACGGAGCTACGCTGGTGAGCGAGTATCCAACGACCCAGGTAGCACTGAGTTATTACAATTCCACTGCATCTCCCAACCAGATATCGAACCGATACTTCACGTTGAGCGGCACCAGCATGGCGGCGGGGGTAGTGAGTGGCGCTGCGGCAGACTTGTTGCAAGCACAGCCGAATCTCACGCCCGATCAGGTAAAAGCCCGTCTGATGAAGACCTCGTACAAGATCTTCCCGAAATCGAGCGTCGCAACGGACCCGTCGACGGGCATGACCTATACCAGCTACTACGATGTCTTTACCCGAGGCGCCGGATATCTGGATCTTGCCGCGGCGCTTGCCAGCACGGACGTGGCCCAGGGCACCGCGCTCTCTCCCACAGTAACCTTCAACACATCGACAAACAAGGTGTACCTGATCGCCAACCCATCCTCCGTCTGGACGACCTCAGCGGTGTGGGGAACCAGCGCGGTTTGGGGTACTAGCGCAGTTTGGGGAACTTCCGCTGTCGCATCCAATTCTTCGCTAGTGGGCCAATCGGCAGTCTGGGGCACTTCTGCGGTTTGGGGAACCAGCGCGGTTTGGGGTACCAGCGCGGTCTGGGGTACGTCTCTCTTCAATGCGGAACTCACGTTGGCGAGCGAATCCACTGTTTGGGGAACCAATACTCTCCTTGCCACGGCGACCCAGCAAACCGAAAGTCCAGTGACGATTACCGGCGAACAATAATACGTCCAGCGCGTCATTCTCCGACACTGCGGCATTCAGCGATTCCGCTGGATGCCTTTTTTCTTCTGCCCGTTGATCCTGTTACGGAGAGGCTGCCCGCGCGATATCCTCGAAGCGTATGGGAGCGGATTTGCAAAACCTGCAACCAGAAAGAGAAGAAACGATCGGTCGCCGCATTGCTCTCCTAAGTGTCAGCGTAGGTATTGTTCTCGCCCTTGCAAAGATCCTAATAGGTATGCGCGCGGGTTCCGCATCCGTTGTCTCGGATGGGATGGAGGCCGCCGGTGACGCGCTCTCTTCGGCGATTGTTTACGCCGGATTATGGCTTGCGAGCAAGCCGCCCGATTACGAACATCCTTATGGCCACGGACGTTACGAAACCCTGGCGGGGCTTGCCGTGGGGGCCATGCTCTTGCTTGCAGGCGCGGCAATTTTCTGGAACGGGCTGGTGCACCTGGGAGACCGGAGCGCATTGAAGGCGTACGCGCTTTACCCGCTAGCGGCCGCCGTCTTCCTCAAAGTTGGATTGTCCGTGATGAAGTTCAGAGTTGGCAAGCGCATCAAAAGCATGGCATTGGAAGCGGATGCCTGGCACGATATCACCGACTTGCTATCGACAGGCGTTGCTCTGGGCGCGGTCGGTCTTACACTGGTGGATCCCATTCGCTTTGGCATGGCCGATCATGTCGGCGGGATCATTATTGGAACCATCATCTTTTTCCTTTCGGTTCAGGTAGTGCGCAGGACGGTGCTGCAGCTTCTTGACACGATGCCGGAAGCCGGCAAGATGGGAGAAATCCGCGAAGTGGCGCTGGCCGTGCCGGGCACTCTCGGCATAGAGAAATGTTTCGCACGGAGGACCGGATTGAAATATCATGTGGACCTTCACCTGGAGGTCGATCCTGAGATGACGGTTCGTGAATCGCACGAGATTGCGACGGAGGTGAAACTCGCGGTCAAGTCACAACTACGATGGGTCGCGGACGTTCTGGTGCACGTGGAACCGTCAGGCATGTCCACGCCCCAGATTGAGGCGCACCGGTCAGAAGCGCGTCGCTCGCTGGCCCGAAAATAGAAACGAGCCCGTGTCTTAAGAAATGGCGAAACGGGCTCAGAATCAAGCGCGCCCTTTGCGCTTATGAAGAACCTGCTCGAAAACAAAGAAATTGCTCAGCTTCTGCATGAGACGGCCGATCTGATGGAGGTAGCGGGCGAAGACGGCTTTCGCATTCGCAGCTATCGAAACGCCGCTTCGGTGATCGCAAGCTATCCCGAGCGGATAACGGATGTCGTGTGCAATCCCGAGCGCAAGGTGACTGAAATCCCGGGCATCGGGAAAGGACTCGCATTTGTGCTGGCGGAGATCTGCGAGCGCGGATCTTTCGACCGCCGTGACGAGATGCTGGCGAAGTATCCCGCTTCCGCGCTCGAGTTGCTGAAGATTCAGGGCCTCGGGCCAAAGAGCATCGCGCTTCTCTACGAGCATCATGCCGTCAAGACTGTGGACGATCTAGAGCGGATCTGCCGCGAACAGAAACTCCGCGATCTGCCCCGCATGGGCGCCAAGCTGGAAGAAAAGGTCCTGCGGTCCATCGAAGCTTATAGAAAGAGCGCCGGGCGTTTTCTGCTGAGCTTCGCCCGCCGCACGGCCGAGGAACTCAGCGCCGAATTTGCGACCCTGCCGGGAATTGAGCGGATCGAAGCGGCGGGAAGCTTGCGCCGAGGACGCGAAACCGTGGGCGACCTGGATCTCCTGGTCACAGGTCCTGGCGCGGCGGAAACGCTGAACCAAATCGTTCGCCACCCCAAATCGCAAGAAATTCTGGGCCAGGGCGTCAATAAAGCAAGCGTGAAATTTGGGCTGGAACGTTTACAGGTGGATGTGCGGGCCCTGCCCCACGAGAGCTTCGGCGCTGCTTTGCAGTATTTCACGGGCAGCAAAGAACACAATGTTGTCCTGCGAACGAACGCTATCAAGCAAGGGCTGACGTTGAACGAATACGGCTTGTGCAAAATCGACGGCAACGAGCGCGTCGCGGGCGAACGGGAAGAGGACGTGTATGAACGGCTGGGATATCAATGGATTCCTCCCGAGCTGCGCGAGAACTGCGGTGAGCTGGAAGCGGCCCAGAACGGCACATTGCCTGCTCTGATTCAGATCAGCGACGTGCGCGGCGACCTGCACATGCACACCACGGAGACGGACGGAAGGGCTTCTTTACGAGAGATGGCCGAAGCCGCGGCGGCGCTCGGTTACGAGTACATTGCCATCACCGATCACTCGAAAGCTCTCGCCATGGCGAACGGATTGGATGAAGAGCGCGTGGTGGGGTTCGCCCGTCAGGTGCGCGAGCTGAATGCCGACGGTTTGCCATTGCGCGTATTCTCCGGATTGGAATGTGACATTCTGCGCGATGGCACGATGGATATTGCAGAGGATGCATTGGCGGAATTGGACCTGGTGATTGGGAGCGTTCATAGCTATTTCAATCTGGAGCCGCCGGAAATGACGGAACGCCTGCTGCGCGCTCTTGAATCTCTATCGCTGCGGATATTGGGTCACGCGACCGGGCGCATTTTGCTGCAGCGTGAATCGTATTCCTTCGATTTCGAGCGCATCGCGTCGAAGGCTGCCGAGCGCGCTATTTTTCTCGAAATCAATGCCAGCCCGGAACGGCTTGATCTTCCCAGCAATCTAGTCCGTGCCGCGAAGCGAAAAGGATGCAAGTTCACGATTTCCACGGACGCTCACCGCCCCTCGCATTTGCACAATATGCGCTTCGGCGTTACCACTGCGCGGCGCGGATGGCTGGAACCCGCCGACGTGCTCAACACGAAAGCTCTTGTCGATTTCGAAACGGCATTGCGGGCTAAGCCGCGTAGCGCATCAGGATAGCGGGAAGATTTTGGGAGAGAGCCGAGCGGGCAATAACCATATCGCAACCTTTGTCTTGAGCGGCTTGCCTGAGATCTAGCTGTACGTGCGACACGTAGGCCAGGAGCGTGATCCCGCTGGTGCTGCTGTTACTTTTCAGCATCGATATCGTCTCCAAGAGGGTTGGCCGCTGAGTGATTGAGGTCCAGAATAATGATCGCCGGGTTCTCGTTAGCTCGCTCCATCGACATCCCGCTGTGACTTCACGAACACGGGTTCCAGACCCGCTTTCTTAGCGGCTTCCTGGATTTTAACCGTAAACATCAAATCGTTTAGTAACGCGACGACTTTCTTCTTCTCCGTCATCTAGGGATCGACAAAGATCGATTTTACCGCGCACTTCTCCTGACACTTCCCTTCGGTCATATCATCAAATCAGATCATGAGTGTGCTCGTTCAGGCGACCCCGGAAGTTAATCCTCTACAGGATCCCCTGCGTTTCGATCGGCGGGTCCCGCCCTGCGCCATCGTCATCTTCGGCGCGAGCGGAGACTTATCGAAACGAAAGCTTCTGCCCTCGCTGTACCGGCTGTTCTACGAGCGCCGAATCTCTCCTAATTTCGCAGTGATCGGAAGCTCCCGGACGCCGATGTCCGACGATCAATTCCGCGAGAAGATGAAGGAATCGGTGTCCAAATTTCTTGAAGAGGCGCCGTTCGATGAGGACGTGTGGCTGTCGTTTGCCCAATGCCTTTTCTATGTCCCCGGTGACCTGAATAATCCCGCATCTTACGACGACATCCGGGACAAGCTGGATGAAGTAGAAAAGACGCATCAGACGGCGGGTAACGTTCTGTTCTATCTTTCCACTCAGCCCAGCCACTACGCCGAGGCCATTATCGAACTCGGCGCACACCGACTGAATCAGGGAAACGGCTGGACGCGCGTGATCATTGAGAAACCCTTCGGTCACGATCTCGCCAGCGCCCGGAAGTTGAACGAAGAGATTCATAAGGTATTCGACGAATCGGCGATCTATCGAATCGATCACTACCTCGGGAAGGAAACCGTCCAGAATATCCTGGCGTTCCGGTTTGGGAATGGGATCTTTGAGCCTCTCTGGAACCGCCGTTACGTCGATCACATACAAATCACGGCGGCCGAATCGATCGGCGTCGAAGGCCGCGGCGGATATTACCAGGAAGCCGGCGCGCTGCGGGACATGATTCAGAATCACTTGAGCCAGGTGATGGCGACGGTCATGATGGAGCCGCCCACGGTTTTCGACGCGACGAATGTTCGGGACGAACGGGCCAAACTGCTTCGCGCGGTTCGCGTTATGCGTCCGGAAGACATCGCGAAGTACGCGGTTGCGGGACAATACGGGCCGGCGGTTGTCGGCGGCCAGCAGTTACCCGGTTTTCGCCAGGAACCGAGCGTCGATCCGGATTCGCAGACGGATACTTACGCGGCTGTCACATTTTTCGTGGACAACTGGCGCTGGGCGGGCGTACCGATTTACATTCGCACAGGCAAGCGAATGCCGAAGCGCGTGACCGACATCGCGATTCAATTTCACGCGCCACCACTGGGTTTGTTTCAGCAGGAAACCAAGACCGGGCCGCGAGAGGTCCGGCCCAACCTGCTGGTTCTTCGGATTCAGCCGGAAGAAGGAATCTCGCTTAGATTTCTGTCGAAGAGCCCTGGAAGCGGTATGAGAGTGCGTCCCGTGTCGATGGACTTCAATTACGGATCAAGCTTCGGCGAGCGATCACCCACCGCGTATGAGACTTTGCTTCAGGACGCGATGGCAGGTGATCCGACACTTTACACGCGGCAAGACATGGTGGAAGCGAGTTGGCAAATTGTTCAGCCAATTCTCGACGTGTGGGCGCGCACGAAATTCGCATTTCCGAATTATCCGGCCGGCTCCTGGGGACCCAAAGCGTCGGATGAAATGCTCGCGCGTCAGGGACACATGTGGAGGATTCCATGAGCAGCGCTATCATTTTTCCGCCGCAACCGGAACAGATTCTGAAAGGCCTCGGTAAGCTCTGGACTTCACTTGGGGAAGAAGAGAAGCAGCAGGGTAAACCGACCGTACTGCGCGCGTGCGCAATGACGTTGATTGTCGCAACGGATGAGTCTGACGGGGGGTTCTCAGCGTCACAAACAATCTCGGAGTTGATGCGCGAACATCCGAGCCGGGGTATCGTTTTGGCAGTTTCCGATCAGGCGGAGAAGGGACTGGAAGCTCGTGTTCTCGCGCAGTGCTGGAAGCCCTTCGGGAAAGCTCAGCAGATTTGCTGCGAGCAGATTGAAATCACGGCCAAGCCTGAGAACTGGCCCAATATCGGTCCTACTTTGATCGGCTTAACCGCCGCTGACCTGCCAGTAATTTTTTGGTGCCGGCACAAGGCTGCGCTCGGAGCATCCGCAACTAAGGATCAAAAGGCAGGTCTCGATGCCATCGTCAATCTCGCAACAAAGGTGATCATTGACACAACTGGAGAGAATGCAAGCAGTTCGTTCAGGCTGATCGCCGGTCTTCGCGGACGGGATCGGCACGTTGCGGATCTCGAATGGACCCGCCTCACTCCATGGCGGGAACCATTGGCGCAGATTTTCGACAACCCGGCCCGGGAGAACGAATTTTCGAGCTTCCACTCGGTTGAAATTGCGCATGCCGACGATGAGCCTTCGCCGATGGCGTTGTATGCGGCCGGCTGGCTCTCGGGTTTCCACAAAACAGAGGTGTCGTTCGTCAAGGTGAAAGGTTATGGCGCCGGCCTTCACCGGATCACCTTGCGCTCCGATTCAGAGCAGATTGATTTCGAACGGACAGGCCCCGATTGCATGAGCCTGCACAGTACGAACGGACGAGAGAGAAAATACAGCTACAACGAAAGAAGCCTCTACACTCTTATGAACGAAGAGCTATCGGTGCTGGGTTCGGATCCTGCATTCGAATCCGCGCTTCAGTCGCGCCGAGGAGTTGCTGAGTGGCCGATAGCGGACCGGACCTGCGTATCCGCAAGACTCCTGAGGAGGCGGCGGACCTCTGTGCAGCATACATCTTGGATTCGCTGAATGACACACTCGTGGAGCAAGGCAGTGCCGCGATCGCGATTTCAGGAGGCAAAACGCCGCAACTGCTCTTCACGAGAATGGCGAAAAGCGAGTTCGACTGGTCGAGAGTTCACTTTTTCTGGGTCGACGAGCGATGTGTCCCCCCTACTAGCGACCAGAGCAACTACAAGCTGGCGTTTGAAGCGCTGTTGCATCCGGCAGGCATTCCCACGCGGAACATCCATCGCATTCAGGGCGAGATGCCACCCGAACAAAGCGCGGCGGAATATGTCGAGGAAATCAAGCAGTTCTTTTCGATCTCTGCCGGCGAACTGCCGGTGTTTGATGTCTTGCATCGCGGCATAGGGCCCGATGCTCATACAGCAAGCCTCTTTCCAGGGGAGCCGCTCATTAAGAACCGAACCGATATCGCAGCTCATGTTTGGGTAGAGAAGCTGAGAAGTCATCGTGTGACGCTATTACCAGGCGTATTGATTGCCGCAAAGCGAACTGTTCTGCAAGTCTCAGGCGAAGAGAAGAAAGAAGCAGTGCGCAATGTCCTGAGAGGAACTGAAGACCCGATGAAATATCCGTGCCAGATTGCGAGCCGGGATTCCAAAGCGATATGGTTTCTCGACGAAACGGCTGCCTCGCGCCTCTAGTGCGCCCTGCGATCTGCTTTGCGCTTCTACTCTACTGTGGTTGTACCCGTTCACGCGCTCCCGAGGCACTGTCGCCCCGCCCGATCCGCCTTTCAACCGGCTGTTGTTTGCCGGCGACGTGATGTTCTCGCGAGCTGTGCGGCGTGAAATTCTCGCCGCTCACGATCCGGCTTTGCCGTTTCACAAAGTCGCGCCACTTATGTCAGCAGCGGATATTACTTTCATTAATCTGGAAACTCCGTTTTCGGATCGTGGCCCTTACTATGAACACGGGCTGATCTTCCACGCCGCGCCCGAAATGATCGCCGGACTGACGGCCGCCGGCGTGTCTATCGCATCCACGGCGAATAATCACTCGCGCGATTGCGGACCACACGGAGTTGAATTTACTGTTTCCTGGCTGCGATCCCACGGGATTGCTCCTCTCGGCAGCAGTGAATCGGAAGCGATGACGCACCGCGGAATCGTGCTGGAGCGGAAGGGCATTCGTTTCGGTTTTCTGGGCTACACGTTCGACCAGCAAAATGGAAACTGGCACGACATCGACACGCGAATTGCCCTAACGGATCCGGCTGCTGTGTGCCGCGATGTAACTGCGCTCCGTAAGCGGGCGGACGTGGTTATTGTCTCGATGCACAGCGGTGTCGAATATATGCCCAAGCCGTCCAAAGCGCAAATCGATTTCGCTCATGCGGCGATCGATGCCGGAGCAATGGTGGTGATCGGTCATCATCCGCACGTTGTGCAGCCGGAGGAGCAGTATCGCGGCGGGCTGATCTTCTATTCGCTAGGAAACTTTGTTTTCGATCAGTATCAGCGCGAATCGACGCAGCACGGCGAAATGGTGGAGATTTCGTTCCTGGGAACAGACATTCTCGCGACCCACATTATTCCAGTGAAAATTACGGCGACTGGGCCGGAAGTCGAATAATCGTTATCCGCCGGTGGGCCGCTCTACGTGACCGCCGAATTTAGATCGCATCGCCGATAGAACCTTCTCGGCAAAAGTGTGTTCTCTTCGGGAGCGAAATCGCGTGAACAGTGCCGAAGCGAGGACCTCGACGGGAACGGCTTGTTCAATAGCGGCTTCGATTGTCCAGCGGCCTTCGCCTGAATCTTCGACAAAACCCGTGAAGTTGGAAAGAGACGGATTCTCCGCCAATGCCATTGCCGTAAGATCCAACAGCCAGGATCCGATCACGCTGCCGCGACGCCACAATTCCGCGATATCCGCCACGTTCAACTTGAACCGCTCGTTCTCGGGCAGCTCCGGCGAATCCTTGTGAACCAGGAGATCGAAGCCTTCCCCGTAAGCTTGCATAACGCCATATTCAATTCCGTTATGCACCATCTTCACGAAATGGCCTGATCCGGGAGGGCCGGTCCGCAGATATCCCTGCTCCGCGGTGCCTCCCATCTTCTCCCGCCCGGGAGTCCGTTCTATATTGCCGATTCCGGGGGCGAGCGTTTTGAAGATGGGCTCAAGTTGGTTGAAGGCATCCTGTTCCGCGCCGATCATCAGGCAATAACCGCGCTCCACGCCCCAGACGCCGCCGCTCGTGCCGGCATCCATGTAGTGAATGCCCTTCTTCTTGAATTCCGCGGCACGGCGGATATCGTCTTTGTAAAAGCTGTTTCCTCCATCGATGATGGTGTCCCCCGATTCCATGGCCGCAGCCAAGGTTTGAACCGTGGTTTCCGTCGCCTTCCCTGCCGGAACCATCACCCACACGGCACGCGGCTTGGCAAGTTTCTTGACCAGATCCTCCAGGGAACTGGCGCCTTCGGCTCCTTCGCTGGAAAGTTTTTTTACATTTTCGGCGTTGAGATCGAAAACCGCGCATTTGTGACCGCCATTTTGCAATCGCCGCACCATGTTTGCGCCCATGCGCCCAAGACCCACCAGGCCAAGTTGCATTGTTCCCTCTCGATAAGCTAAGAGTCTAGCGACAGTTTAGCTTTGCCGAATATGAGATTCAGTTTTGAGCCGCAGGTTTCAAACCGCACAGCCGGACTACTGCTGGTTTCGATTACGTTATCTCTGCTCGCGTGCAACCGCAATCACAGGACAACCATTGCCGTTATTCCTAAAGCGAGCGCGGATATTTTCTGGCAAAGTGTCCATGCCGGCGCGGTGAAGGGTGCGCAGGAGAACGATGTAACGATGCTTTGGGATGGGCCTCCGAATGAAACGGACATCGCCGGCGAAATGCAGATTATGGAAACGATGATTAACAGGCAGGTGGACGCGATCGCGGTTGCGCCTTCCGACCGGACATCGTTCAAGATTGTCGTCGATCGCGCGGCGGCGGCCCATATTCCGGTGGTCATCTACGATTCCGGGGTCGATACGAACAAATATGTGTCCTTTGTCGCGACGGATAATTATGCGGGCGGCGAAATCGGCGCGGACCGCATGGGTCAAATCCTCGGCGGCAAAGGCAAAATCGTGATGATCAAGACGACGCCAGGCGGCGCTTCGACCACGGCGAGAGAAGACGGATTCCGGCATGAGCTGCAGACGAAATTTCCAGGAATCCAAATACTGGATGAACGCTTCGGCATGGCAAGTATTGCTCAGTCGCTGACCGTTGCGGAAAACATGCTGACCGCGCATCCGGATCTAAATGGAATCTTTTGCTCGAATGAATCCGGTACCGAAGGCGCGGCCCAGGCGCTGAAAGCGAGATCCAGCAAAATTAAACTAGTGGGCTTCGATTCGAGCCCGCTGCTGATTGACGAGCTGAAAGCCGGTATCATCGACTCGCTTGTGGTACAGGATCCATTCCGCATGGGAGAGACTGCGGTAAACGAAGCCGTCAAAGCCGTGAAGCACGAGAAGACTCCCAAGGAAATTGCACTGCCGCCTCGCCTGGTCAGCTTGGCCAACCTGAACAACCCCGATGTTCAAGCACAGCTCTATCCGGATTTGAAGAAGTATTTGGGCGAGTCCGGCTTTTAGTGACGATAGTAAGCCGAGATAGAATCGCCGGTCTGCGGCGTAATGCTTTGGTTGGCGAAAGTGATTGTCGATCCGCTTAACGTGTAATCGGCATTCTGCTGCAGGAGCACTCCATTCTTGTAAAGCCTTAGACTGAGTGCCGGATTTGGCGCGATCGCCAGCGTGAAGGTAAGATTGACGCCATTGATCGTCCCGACCGGAAGCTCACCATCAGCAAACGTCGCCGCTTGTCCGTTCCCAGGAATTCGGTAATAAGCCTGCAAAAGGTCTCCAGGTTGCGGCACGCTGTTCGCGCTGAAGGTGATGGCGCCGCCGGACAGTGTGAAATCGACTCCGTTCGCCTGCAGCAGGCCGTTACGAAAGAGCGTCAAGGTTCCGGGCGCAGAAGGAATGTGAGCCAATGTGAAAGCGGCATTGACGCCGTCCATCGTGCCAGCCGGGTTCTCCCCATCTACAAAAAGCGGACTGGCGGAACCGGAACTCAAGCCGTCCACGAGACTGGTTAATGTTGTAACCGAGGAACTCAAGCTATTGACCGTCGCGTTCAGACCGGCGACGGTTGAGGAAAGCGTCGTCAATGAACCAGTGATGGCGTTCAAATAAGAGGTCAATCCTGTCACTTGACTGATCGGAATATTTCCCTGCCCGGTTGTGCCCCCGGCACTTTGGCGCACTTCGCTCAAGGTAACTGGAGTCGCGCTGGGCGGCACATTCCAGGTCTCGCTCCAACTGATCAAACCGTCGCTGCTGTTAAAAACAGCCACATACGACACGGCGGGCACAGTATTGGTCGAAGGAACGAGCAGAACCGAAAGCGCACCATTGTAAATCTTGACAGAAGTGCCGTACGGCGTGGGGTTGCCGCCGGTGGGGGTCGAGGAACCCGTCCAAGTGATCACAACGGTGCCGTTGAACGGCGTGCCGTTTGGATTGTAGACGGTGTCCTGGATCTGGGTCAGGGTCGATTGCGCAAGCGCGCAGGATGCAAAAAGTGTTGAACAGAATATGGATATCGTTAGCAGCTGGCGGAGTTTAAGCATGTCGCCTCACGTCAAAAGAAAATCGCCGGTTTCAGTGGCGACTTCAGTCAAGCATGCGGCTGGAGCACAATATTTGTGGATCGCGTTTCCGAGAGGCGCCAACAGGCTCGTAAACTACTAGAATTCCAAGATTTAATCGAAGATCTCAAAAAATTAAGCGCGTTGTGACCGAGCAAATCCGCGTGAGAATCGCCTCTCCCAAGTGCTCACCCGAACAAATTTCCGCTGCCGCGGTCGATCCGGTCGGCTCCGAGATAGGGCTGCAGAGCCTTGGGCACCAGCACAGTTCCATCTGCCTGCTGATAGTTCTCTAGAATCGCGACCCAAGTTCGGCCGACGGCCAGTCCGCTGCCATTCAGAGTGTGGACGAATTCCGCTTTGCCTTTGCCGCTCTTTGCGCGGATTTGAGCGCGGCGCGCCTGAAACGCCTCGAAATTTGAGCAGGAAGAGATCTCTTTATATGCATTCTGGCCGGGTAGCCAGACTTCGATATCGAATGTTTTCGCCGCACTGAAGCTTGTGTCACCCGTGGAGAGGACCACTCGCCGGTAGGGAAGTTCGAGCTTCTCCAGAATTGCTTTCCGCATCGCGGGTGAGTTTTTCGTGCTCGTCGTAGCTCTGCTCCGGTCTGGTGAACTTCACAAGTTCTACCTTTTGGAACTGATGCTGACGGATGATTCCGCGCACATCGCGGCCATAAGAGCCCGCCTCGCTTCGGAAACACGGCGTGTACGCGCACAAAGAAATAGGCAGCTTCTCCGCATTTAGTATTTCATCGCGGAATAAGTTTGTGACCGGCACTTCGGCCGTGGGCGCGAGCCACAGATCATGTCCTTCACATCGAAAGAGATCTTCCCCAAATTTTGGTAAATTCCCCGTGCCGTAGAGACTTGCTGAATTGATCAGAAAAGGAGGCAATACTTCCCGATAGCAGTGTTCCTTCGTGTGCACATCGAGCATGAAATTGATTAGCGCACGCTCCAAACGCGCGCCCATGCCCCAATACACGGCAAATCGCGCGCCCGTGACTTTGGCGGCGCGCTCCAAATCGAGGATGCCTAGTTCGGGCCCGAGATCCCAATGGGCTTTAGGCTGAAAAGAAAATTCGGGCGGCCTACCCCAGCGGCGTATCTCCACATTGCTTTGCTCGTCTCGCCCGACCGGAACGCTTTCGTGCGTGATGTTCGGAATGCGAGCGAGAAAATCGCGAAATTCGCCGTCCAGTCTTGCCAGCTTGCTCGTCGAGTTCCGCTATGCGCTCGCCCATAGCGCGCACTTGTATGCTGCCGCTCGGCTGTATCTTCACCCTGTTTGCGAAGCTTACCGATTTCGGCCGTAGCGGCGTTGCGGGTCGCTTTCAGTTGTTCACTTTCGGTAACACACTGGCGCCGTTTGCTGTCGAGTGCCTGGAATGCATCAACGTCCAGCGTAAAACCGCGCGCGGCCAAACGGTTCCGGACTTGTTCAAGATTATTACGGAAGAAGTTGAGATCGTGCATGAGCCTGGAGAAGAACCGAGCTCTACGAACGGTCTCCGATCGACACCCATTTCTGGCCCTCTGGCGCACCGGTATATTCCGCTCTGGGCCGAATCAAACGATTATTGCGGTACTGCTCCAGGACGTGCGCTGTCCACCCCGACATCCGGCTGATCGCAAAAATAGGCGTAAAGAGATCGACCGGAACCCCGAGAGAATAATAGGTTGAAGCCGAATAGAAGTCGACATTCGCGTTCAGGTTCTTTAAATCGTGAACCGTCTGTTCCACGCGCGTCGATTTTTCGAACAGCTCGGCATGGCCCGTGCGCTTCCCGAGTTCTTCGCTCATCTTCTTCAAGTGAATCGCTCTCGGATCAACTGTGTGATAGACACGGTGTCCGAAGCCCGGAATTTTTATCTTTTTGCCAAGATCTGTTTTCACTTTCTGAACGGCATCTTCGGGAGACTTGGTGGCCAGCAGGAGTTGAATGACTGCTTCGTTCGCACCGCCATGCAGCGGACCTTTAAGGGCACCGATTGCGGAAGTGACAGCCGAATAGATATCGGAAAGCGTGGCCGCTGTGACTCGAGCCGCAAACGTAGAGGCGTTGAGTTCATGATCGGCGTGCAAGATCAACGCAACATCGAACACGCGCTCCATCACATCGTCCGGTCTCTTCCCAGTCAATGTGTAGAGGAAATTTGCGGCGTAACCCAGTTTGGGATCTCCCGGAATAACCTGTTGCCCATTCCTGAGACGGTCGAAGCTGCTTACAAGAGTAGAAACGCGGGACATCAGCTTAACGGCCTTTTTCACATTGGCCGGGTCGGAGCTATCGCGGGCCAGCGGATCGTACAGGCTGAGCATTGAAACAGCGGTCCTCAGAACGTCCATCGGCTGCGCGCCTTTGGGCACGCTCTTCAAGAAGGCCGTGACTTCGCCGGGGAGGTCGCGTTCCGCGGTTAAAGAGGACTTCAACTCCTCCAATTCGCTCCGATTCGGCAATTTGCCATTCCAGAGCAGGTAAATGACCTCTTCGAACGTAGCGTGGTCTGCCAGCGTATGGATGTTATAGCCGGAATAGCTTAAAACGCCCAAATCGCCGTCGATGTAACAGATTTTGGACGACGTGGCAACTACGCCTTCAAGACCCGCGCCGACACTCGCCATGAAAATGCTCTCTCCCGCTTTGATTCTATATAACGCGCCAGGCGATCCACGGATCACGCCAGTTGAGGAACAACATACGGAGCGCGATAGGGCGGGTTCGCGAGACGGTTCGCTTCCTCATTATCGAAGCGTTCCGTCGTTTGATCGAAATTCAGGAGTTTGCCGCCAACGCGATAGCTGATGTTCGCCAGATGGCAGAGATCGGCCGATATGCGCCCGATGTTCACCTCTGCGTGCAGGTCTTCGGGTTTACGGCTGCGCACGGCTGCCAGAAAATTCGTAATGTGCGGGCCGGTGTCGGTCTTTTTCGGCTCTTCGTACTTTGCTTGGTCCGTAAGCTTCGCGGGATCGCCCTTGTAAATGCGATAGCCATTGGCGTCGAGCGCCATCCAGCCCTGATCGCCGTAAAAGAGATTCCCTATGCAGTTTCCGCCCTCCACGCCGAGATCAGCTTCGGCTCCCGTTTGCAAACCACGCACTTCAAACACCAGCTCTTTGTCGCCGTAATCGAAGCGCGCTATCAGCGTGTTTGGCGTTTCCTGATCGTCGTTGTAAGCATATTTCCCTCCACTAGCCACTACCGAGCGTGGCAGATCTACGCCCAGCCCCCAGCGCGCGATATCCATCTCATGCACGCCCTGGTTTCCAATGTCGCCGTTTCCGGTGGCCCAGAACCAATGCCAGTTATAGAGAAACTGATTTTTCGTGAAGGGGACCATTGCGGCCGGTCCGCGAAACTTGTCCCAATCGACGCCCGGCGGCACCGGTCCTATCGGCGTATGGCCGATGGAGGGTCGGCGTTTGAAACACAGGCCGCGCGAGAGATAGACCTTCCCGATGACTCCGTCCTGCAGCATCTGCGCCGCCCGCCGTTTATGGGCGACACTCCGCCCTTGCGATCCCACCTGCACTATGCGCGCGTACTTTCGAGCCGCCGCTACCATTTGCCGTCCTTCGTTCGGATCATGGCAGGCCGGTTTTTCAATGTAGACATCCTTACCCGCCTGGCATGCCCAAATGGTTGCGAGCGCATGCCAATGGTTGGGCAACGGCATGGACACGGCATGCACTTGCGGATCGGCGAAGACCTCCTTCATATCCTCATAGCTCTTGGGCTGGTCACTGCCCAAGTTCTTGGCCAGCGCAATTCCACGCTCGAGATTCGCCTGATCGACATCACACAGCGCGTAAATGCGCGCGTCCGGCTGCTTCGCATATTCCTGAATATGGTTTCGGCCCCGGCCGCCAATCCCGATGATGGCCACATTGATTCGATCGTTTCCTCCCCAGGCGTGCGTTGCCGCGACCGCGGAAAGGCCCGCCCCCTGAAGGAATGTTCGACGTGTTGCTCGAGTCATGAAATTTCTTCCCGTTTGGAAAACCAATGATACAGATTTTCGATTCCGGCTGTCGCGGAGGCTCTAGCGTAGTGTCTTTGTCTCGCCTTTCGGGGGAGTCGCGGAACCCGTGGTCATCTGGTGAACGGAGAATGCAAGACGAGCGGTTGGCCCGACTTGCTAGCGTCGTCCAATATTTGGGATCGCAGAAAAACGCATTTCTATAAATGTGCGTGCGAAACTCGGAGGCATGCCTATCGAGAGGAATGCGCGGAAGATTCGCTGGGGCGTTTTGGGAGTTGCTGGGATTGCGATAAAAAAAGTCATTCCCGCCATGCAGAAAGGCGAGCGAACCGAGATTACCGCGATCGCTTCTCGCGATCTCGAGCGGGCACGCGGCGCAGCCAAGGCACTAGCAATCTCGAACGCTTACGGCTCGTATGAAGAGCTTCTGGGCGACGCCAAAATAGATGCCATCTACAATCCTTTGCCGAATCATCTGCATGTGCCCTGGTCAATTAAAGCGGCCCAGGCCGGCAAGCACGTTCTTTGCGAGAAACCCATCGCGCTTACGGCGAAAGAAGCCGAGGATCTGATTGCGGTTCGTGATTCAACCGGGGTGAAGATTGGCGAAGCCTTCATGGTCCGAACGCACCCGCAGTGGCTCCGCGCACGCGAGATCGTGCGCAAAGGCGATCTCGGCGAACTGCGAGTCATTACAAGCACGTTCTCCTATTTCAATGCCGATCCGAACAACATCAGGAACGTTCCAGAATACGGCGGGGGCGGCGTTATGGACATCGGCTGTTATCCGATCACGATGTCGCGCTTCCTGTTCGAGCGGGAGCCGTTTCGCGTCGTAGGCTTGATTGATCGCGATCCCAATATGGGTACGGACCGCCTCAGCTCAGCTTTGCTCGATTTTGCACCGGGCCAAGCGGTGTTCACATGCAGTACCCAGCTTGTCCCGTTTCAACGCATGCAGATCATGGGTACTCGCGGGCGCATTGAGGTCGAAATTCCGTATAACATTCCTCCGGATCAGCCGAGCCGAATTTTCATCGACAACGGGTCCGAGCTTGCCGGCCGGAATGCTCGTATCGAGGAATTTCCGATTCTTGATCAGTACACCGTTCAGGGCGATGAATTCTCACGCGCGATTCAGGAGAATCGAGAGGTTCCCGTCCCGCTGGAAAACGCCCTCAATAACATGCGGGTGATCGAGGCTGTCCTGCGCTCCAGTGAAACGGGTCAGTGGGAGCGGCTTGCTTCCGGGGATTAATCGTCTAGCTTTCCAGTCCGGCGTTCGCTAACAAGCGCCGGAGCGACCCTTCACCAGCCGCGCCGTGCTGCGTTCCGGCAACATTACCATCCCGATCAATAAGAACGTACAGCGGGTAGGTCTTCGCCTCGCAAATGGCGGCTAGCGTTGTATCCTCCGCCAGAACGATTTTGCAGGAGCGTGGCGATGCTTCCAGGTACTTCTTCACCTTTCGCCGCGGCTCGCCCATATCCACCGCCAAAACCACCAGTCCGTCCTTTTCAAAAGAGCTGGCGACACTATCGATTGCGGGCTCGTCTTTCTTGCAGTAAGGACACCAGGTAGCCCAGAACTCGATGAGCACAACCTTGTCTTTAAGCGAGTCGCTGGTTAACTTTTCCCCGTCGATTGTTCTGGCAGAAAAATGCGGGGCTGCATCACCACGTTTGACGGCCGCAAATGCGCTTGCTCCGAGAGCGGTAATCAACCAAGAGCGGATGGCGGCTCGCCTGGACAAACGCGCTGGGATGTTCATAGGTTTAAATCGTAACTCCTTATCTTGGCCAAAGCAATCGGCTGGCAGCTTCCGGCTTCGCGACATGAATAAGTAAATCGGATTACCGACACTCCGCGGTGCAAGGACTCGTGACCGCCGGGATCACACCATGCGAATAAGCGTCATCTACTGCTGAGGCTCGTCGACTCGCAACGAGTCGGACGGCGCGAACTTAAGAGTTGTCCCAGCTCGGTCTCGCTTGGAATCGACGAGATTGTCCCTTTCGAGCAGATGAGCACACCGGCGGGATCGCCAACAACTTCTTGCCTGACTCCTTTCGAACGATCGAGAACGGCAAAACGGAGGGAGTTAGATTTGAAAAATCATCGCGTAAACGTGACCGGCTTGGTATCCCGGCCCTAGAACGTGACCTGCGTGTACTGTGGATCCCAGCTAAGAAGGTTGCCGTTGCTGTAGATGGCCGCGCCAGGGAGGTTTTCATATCGTGCAGTGACTAGCGGCTGAGCAACAGAAGCCGGCAAAAGAGCGAGAGAGAGCAATAGCGACGGGACAGCACGCATGCAATCGACCTCAGCAGATATCCTAGAGCAAAATCGGTCTTCGAATTCAGTGCCTGAAGTATTGCGGCATTTCGCCTCGGCAGAGATGGAGGAGGATCGTCAGGTTCCAGTTCATTTTCCATCAGGCGGACTCGCGCACGGTAGCGACGCATTGAAGAGGCAGAGATTTTGCTGTTTCCAGCGCATCGCCGCGTAGATCCGCGTGCGTCCGCTCGGGTGGTCGAAGAAGATAAACTCCTCCAGCGATGAAGGGTCCAGTTTGCGATATTCACCGAGCAGCAGGTCCACCTCCGCCTCGCCGTCCGGCTGACGCGCAGCGTTTAGGCCGTAGAGATCCGCTTCATACTCTTGGGTGCGCGTAAAGGTGTTGGCGAAAGGAGTGAACAGAAAAGTCAGAATAGAGACGATCGCCATGGCGATAGGCAAAGCCGCCGAGTCGTCCGCGCCGCGAAGTTGCCAGCGCCCGCCCCAGCGCGCAACCGCGCGCTCCAGAGGCCCAACGGAGAATCGCAAACAGCAGAGCGAAGACGATACAGAAGAACAGGATTGTGTTGTCGAGGTGGTGCATTACGTAATGACCCATCTCATGCCCCATGGTGGCCATGATGGCCTGCGGGGAACAGCGGTTCAGCAGATTGTCGTTCAAGGTGATGCGCTCGGTACCGAGAAACCCGCTGACATTGGCGCTGACGCGGTTGCTTTGGCGCGATGCATTTACCTGATATACATCGGTCGCGGGTATACCGTTGGCCCGTGCCAGGCTCAAAATCTGATTCTTAATCCGCGCGTCCTGAAGCGGTGTGTAGGTGTTGAATAACGGCGCAATGAAAACGGGACCGATCATGATCGAGACGATCAGCAGGATGAGCATAACCGCCGCTCCCCAGAGATGCCAGGTTCGCTGGAACCGGCGGACGACGGCAACCAGGGCGACAAAAGCGGCTCCGCCGAGAATCAGAAGAACAATCAACCCAACCAATTGATCTCGAAACCATGATGGGAAGGTCTGATTCGAGAGGCCGTATCTGTGCTCGCGAAAGAAGTCCTCATAACAGGTGAGAGGAAAGAAGAGGGCGGCCGTGAAGGCGGCAAACTGAATCCAGTAGAGGAATAGACTGAAGCCAAATGAATCGTGTCAAGCGTTCCGCCAGGCTTCTCATTCGCGCGGATAACCTTGTTTCCAGAAGGATGAGTGCAATTGCAATCGTGTAGAGAAAATCCCACAGCGGCAGCCAATAGCCGCCTTCAAAATAAGCGTCGGATTTGGCTTTCGCCGCAGCCGGCACCGTGGCGAGCCACGCATCCGTGGCTGCGCGAGCGTCAAAGTGAGCCGATGCCCTTGCGGCAAGCGGGATGGCGGGCTGCTTGGCGCAGCGAAAAGCTACCGCAGCGCACAAGAGCAACCGCCGCGAACACCCGACACATTTCGCAGCCGCGCTGCTATTTCACTTTCTTCGTGTAATCGGAGTACCAATCGGCGACTTTTTTCTTCGGCACGTCTCCCGGATGGATGACAACGCGATACCGGAATCGCAACGATTCTCCCGCCTTCAACGCATGCCCGCCCTCGCCGGTCGCCTTTGGATCAAAATCTTTCAGCCCAAACGGATTCACTGCAAACAAACCGTATGCGCGCGAGTGCCAGCGCGGGGGATGGTTGTAGTTTTGCGGATTGTCGAAGATCACGATTCCAACCTTCTGTCCTTCTACCGATCCGTCGTAATCTACCCAGTCCGCGCGCTTGCCCCAAACATTCTTCTCCGTTTGGGCTCCTTCGGAATTGGTCATCATGCCGCCGTTCTTCTCAATCATGCTGTCCGCGAGACGAATGGCGAAAAATCCTTCCTTGGTATCGGCGAACTTCAGGTCCGTCTTGGCGGTGAGAGTTGCATCGACGTCGATGGTTCGAACATCGGGCTCGGCGTAAAACGTCATCACTCGCCGTTCCTCGATCATGTCGCCTCGGCCGGGCGCGCGCCATTCGAAAACTGCGCTCAGATTGCCGGATTTCTTGCCGGAATTCACGTCGCCGAGGCTTTGGAGAACGACATTCCCTTTGACGGCCGGATTATCGCCGCTGGTCTTCGAGTCCAGTTCGTTCTCCCAAAAATTGACCTGGCTGACGTCGCCGTATCCGATCCATAACCCGCGATGGTGCGGATGATCGCGAGATTCGCCTTCCACCTTCTCGAGCGGGTATTTGCGCGTGACGATCAGTCCCGTCGCTGTGCGCAAAGGCGCGAGGAACGGCTTGGGATACTTGGTCCCGATGTAGAAATCGGAGAAAGGCTGTCCATTAATGGATATGGAAACACGATCAGTTCCCACCGCCTTCAAATCGACTTGCGCAGACAGCAAAGCTGCACTTGCAAGAGCCATCCACATTGCCAGACCGAAGTTCCTCATCTGCTTGCCCAGATCATATTAGCAACCCTGGGCTATCATAAAGACGTCCACTGATTTAGGGGGCATTATGGGTCCTTTCGGCGTACAGGAGATGATTGCGGTTTTCGTCATCGCTCTCATTCTGTTTGGCCCTAAGAAGCTTCCGGAACTGGGCCGAACCCTCGGGAAGGCCCTGAGCGAGTTCCGCCGCGCAAAAAACGAACTGAAGTCTACGTTCGAATCCCACCTGAGTGAATTAGAGCGGGAAGCCCGAATCGAGACGACGCCCACCACGTCGAATACTAGTTATTCGACGGCGCCATATTCTTATCCATACGACGAGTATGGACAATACGATTCCTGCGCGGACTGTTCTTCTAAGTCCAACGAGACGAATGACGCACTCGCCATCGAGGCGTCGCAACCAGCCACTGCCAGCGCAACCGCAATACAGGACGCCGAGGCCCACCGGGATAATTCCTCCTCCCAGAATGCGCCGGTTGCAGATACGGTGGCACGCACAAACGGCATTCAGCCGATCGAGCCCGTTCCCGCCTTCGCCAAAGAGGAACATCCCGTCTAGTTTTTGAGTTTTGATGGCTGATGAAATTGAGGAGCAGCGCGCTCCGGACAGTGAATCTGTATCTCAACCTGCTTCGCCGTACAGCAGTTCTTCCGACCCTTATGGTTCTGAGCCTCCTGTTCCCGCGGTGACAGAACAGGCCGCGGAGGCGCCTGCCCCCGTGCCTCCTACTGCCCTCGCGAAGCGAACTCCACCCCCGCCTCCTCCACCCCCACCTCCTGACGATGATGACGAGGGAGACGAAGAAGAAAAGGGCATGCTTCGCATGTCCTTCATGCAGCATCTGGAAGAGCTTCGCGCGCGCATCATTCATGCGCTGCTTGGCTTGATTGTAGCGTTCATCGCGAGCCTGTTCTTCACCAACCAACTTTGGAGGATTGTTTCAGCGCCCGCCGTAGAGGCATTGAAGCACCTCGGCATTAATCCGCCCCACCTGGTCGCGATCACTCCCATGGAGCAGTTCAACATCATCTGGCTGAAGATGCCACTGCTCGTTTCCATATTTCTGGGATCCCCGTGGGTGCTGTATCAGGTTTGGGCCTTCATCTCGCCTGGATTGTATAAGCGCGAGAGGAGATGGGCCGTTCCCTTCATTCTGTGCACCGCTGGACTATTCATTACCGGGGGCTTGTTCGCGTACTTCGTCGCATTCCGCTACGGCCTTGAATTCCTTCTTGGCATCGGGCGGGACATAAACGTGTCGCCCATGATCTCGATCAACGAGTATTTCGATCTCTTCGTAAATGTCACGGTGGGTGTCGGTCTGGTTTTCGAGATGCCGGTGATTATTTTTTTCCTGACGCTACTGCGTCTCGCATCTCCGCGCTTTCTCCTGCGCCACAGCCGCTACGCAATTCTCGCAATTACGATCATTGCCGCCGTTGTCACTCCGACACCCGACGTATTCAACATGATGATATTCGCGGTCCCGATGGTCGCGCTCTACTTTGTCGGTCTATTTGCCAGCTACTTACTGGTACTAAAGCGAGAAGGCAAGAAGTTCCCCTGGAAGATGGTTCTATTGGCGTGCTGCGGACTGCTGTTGATTGCCGCCGGCGTGGTTGCGATTTTCGTTTATCGCTATCATTATCATTTCGTACCTAAGTGGCCTTATGTAGGCAAATAAGGCAATTTCATCCGCGGGTCAATTCCCCAAAGCGCCGCACCGCCCAGCAGACCGTCTTGGTTAGGAACGCGAGTAACATGCTTCGGCAATGCAAAATCGACTCTAGTAGCGTTGCCGCCGCCGATATATAGGTGATCGTAATTGAAGAGTGATTCCAACTGCACGATCGCTTTCTCGAGTAGTTTGTTCCAGCGTTTTCGTCCGAGCTTCTGAAGAGCGCGTTTCCCAAAATATTCTTCGTAGGTCTTACTCTTCCGCCAGGGATGATGCGCCAATTCGAGACCCGGGACGAGGTGCCCATTGAGGAACAGAGAAGATCCAAAGCCGGTTCCGAGCGTGATCACGAGTTCAATTCCTCTTCCGCGAATCGCGCCGAACCCTTGCACGGCAGCATCGTTGGCAACGCGCACCGGCTTCCTCCATCGCCTCGCCAAGACCTTCTGAAGCTCGAAGCCCACCCACTTGGGATGGAGATTGTGAGCGGTCAGAGTAGCTCCTCGTTTCACCACACCGGGAAACCCGACCGAGACCCGGTCAAAAGCGCCGATCCTGTTTGCGATGCCATCCATCACGTTCAACACCGCTCCCGGAGTTGCTGGATTGGGAGTATCTTGCCGCTCTCTCTCGCTAATCGGCTTTCCTCGATCGTTCAGCAGCAAACCCTTTATGCCAGTGCCACCAATATCGATGGCCAACGTTGTAAGGTTTTCAAGAGCTTGGTCCATATCGACACTTTAGCGGAACAACGCGTGCGCTGCCTCTAGTGCCGAAGCACTATGAGGGTTCGCCTCTTTTTACATCTGATCTGGTAAGTCTTTGCCGATAACGGCGCTCACCTGTACTTTTTGCACCCTCCATGTGGCGCGACACGTCACTAAAGTATTGAGATGCGGTGCACAACTGACATTTGGTCACAAAGATGCTTTAGGAACATCGAGTGACAACTAGAGCGCAGCATCAACTTTGGTAATGAGAGGAGTTCAAATTTATGCGTGGTAAATTACGTAATTTTTATATCGGCGCTCTTGCGGTGACCGGCGTTGGTCTTCTCGGAACTTCGTTCGTTCCGAAAGCCCACGCGGACGCATGGGACAAGATGACCATCGTGACGGTTAATGAACCGATCATCGCGGGACAGAAAGTTCTCGATCCAGGCACGTATGTTTGGAAGTTGATGGATTCGCAGTCGGACCGTCATATCGTCCAAATTTTCGATAAAGATCAGCGCCACCTCGAGGAGACAATCCTCGCAATTCCAAATTATCGTTTGCAGCCAACGGGAAATACGCAATTTGCTTTCTGGGAAACTCCCGCCGGCGTGCCGAAAGCGGTTCGAGCATGGTTCTATCCAGGCGATAATTTCGGACAAGAGTTTGCATACCCGAAGAAACTGGTGGCTCAGTTAGCTTCGGCTGCACCAGTGCCGGTTCCGAGTAGCTATCGAGAGCCCGAGCCCACGCCAGCGCCGCGACCTGAGGCACAGCCTGCGCCGGCCCCTCAGCCTCAACCGGCTCCTGAACCGCAGCCTCAAGCCCAGACACCGCCGCCCACCAGCACCGTGGCTCCAGTTGAGCAACCCAAAGCTTTGCCGCACACGGCAAGCTGGAATCCGCTTATCGGTTTGCTTAGCCTCACTGCGCTGAGCCTGTCCGGGTTGCTCACATTAGTCCCAAAGCGGGGCTAACCGACAAGATTGATTCCTCGTTCGGAGTTCTCCTCCGGACAACTGCACAACGCCTGGCTGGTTCGACCCGGCCAGGCGTTTGTTATGTAGTGCAACTCGAAAAATAAGACAATGTGAATGGGTAAAGCGCATGCGGACACGAGTCTGGGTCTGGTTCATATTCTTGAGCGTGGGTTGTGAGCTCGCGATGAACGCAGTCGCAGAACAGAGCAAGCCCAACCCGGACCAGTACACAATTTCGGATAACGTTGACTTGGTTCTTCTGGATGTAGGGGTAAAAGACCCTCGCGGCGGCTATGTCACTGGACTTTCAAAAAACGATTTTAACGTGATGGAGGACGGGCATCCGAGGCAAATAACGCAGTTTGCAAGCGTGGACACACCGGTAACCGTTGGCTTGGTCGTCGATAACAGTGGAAGCATGCGCCTGAAACGGCCGGAAGTTATCTTGGCCGGCTTGGCGTTTGCGAGAGAGAGCAATCCCAACGATGAATTTTTTGTCGTGAACTTTAACAACTATGTGACGCGCGGCTTGCCCGCCCAGATGATGTTTACGGATAAGCTTCAGCCGCTGAGAGCTGCACTGTATTACGGAGAACCAAGCGGTCAAACGGCCCTTTACGACGCAGTGGCGTACTCGCTGAAACACCTGGAATATAGTCATCGCGATAAGCGCACGCTGATTGTCGTAAGTGATGGCGGAGATAACGTAAGTAAAATAACTTTTCCGGAGTTGATGAAGCTCATCGAAGCGTCGCGGGCGACCATCTACACTGTGGGGCTATATAGTTCGGAGGATCATGATCTCAATCCGGGAGTCTTGCGCAAAATGTCTGCCGTAAGCGGCGGTGAATTCTTCGAGCCTGAAAAAATGGACGAAGTAATTCCTGTATTTAACAAAATCTCAAAAGACATCAGAAATTGCTATACCATTGGGTACGTTCCGAACGAAACAACCGATAAGCGCACTGTCCGCTCCGTCAAAGTAGTGGCTCGGCAGAACGGCCGAAAGTTGATCGTGCACACCAGGACGACTTATACGACTACTCCGCTTTCCGAATTACTTGCGGAACAGACCAAGAGGGACACTGACCGGAGAGAGCGCTAGCGCATGAGCGATGCAAACGGACCGGTGGTGGTTAGACGCCCGACAACCTATTTCGCCAAACCTGGAATTCACAGTCACAACGTCACACGTCGGATCGATCACGGTAAGGCCGGGCGAGCAATTCTTAGCCGCTTGCGAGCCTTGCTGCTGTTGATCGGCTTATGCGGTATTGGATATTACGCCTATACACTTGCGGACCAATACGTTTACCAGGCGTACCAGAACTGGGCATTCGACCAGCAGATTTCGGGGGATCACGCAGTTACATTTGCGGATTACGTTCGAGAAAGGACACCCTTCAGTTTTCTTGTGGGAGTAAAGCCGGCAGAAGCGCCCAAAGCCACCGCGGCTGTTGCGCCAAACGCTCCTCCTGCGGAAATTGCTCGGCCGGCGGACGGCTCAGTGCTGGGTCGTGTGGAGATTCCGCGACTGAATCTTTCCGCTATTGTGCGTGAAGGAGTGGAGGCAGAGACGCTGAAGGTTGCTGTCGGACACGTGCCCTCGACGGCTCTACCTGGGGACCCAGGTAACTTTGCCATTGCCGCGCATCGAGATACTCTATTCCGGGCGCTGAAAGACATCAAGAAAGACGACCTGATCACTTTTCAATCGCCATCCGGAAGCTACCGCTATCGGGTTGTGGCGACTAAGATAGTGAAGCCATCTGACGTTAGCGTTCTCCGCTCAGATGGTGGGGGGTTGATTCCCAATACAAGCGATTCGCAGAAAATCTTGACGATGATCACGTGTTACCCGTTCTACTACGTCGGGTCAGCGCCCAAGAGATTCATAGTGGAGGCTGAATTGGTGCGCCCGGAGAACGCGCAGAACGTTGGCCCACCCGTTTCGATCAACGATTCCCTCAGCGCACCCGTTCCCACGGCGAAGGTCACGAAAGAGGTAAATTTCAGCGGGCTCCGTCACAACCGGAGCCCTTCTCATTCCTCGAGATCTCATTCGGCGCAGCAAAGGGAAAAGCAGCCGAGGAGCAAACCGTCCCGAAAACGTGGCTTTTGGCACAAAGTTTTTCACGTTTCATGACTGCCGCCCGAGTGTAGGCTATCCGCTCCAGCTTGTTATACTGCACTTGAACCCTTGGGAGGTCGTCTAATGGTAAGACTGCAGACTCTGGATCTGCGTATCGGGGTTCGAGTCCCTGCCTCCCAGCCAAAGTCCTTCTTCTCTCCAAATCGGTCACCAACATTTTAATGGGCTATGTGAATCTGGGGAACACCGGTCTCAAAGCCTCGCACCTGTGCCTCGGCTGAATGACTTAGGGATCGAGTAAGTGACGCGATGGATTTAGCCGAAGAGGAGAGCCGACCTTTTATCAAACTAACGCACATTTGGACATTCGTAAGCCGTTATGACGCCGCTGTCGCGTGCTCTTGCTTCCAGGCGTAAAGAGGAAAGCGTTCCGTCAAAGCCGCAACTCCTTTGCGAGTCTCGCGAAGGGCTTCCTCCGATTTGACGTTGTTGAGGACACCGGCGATGAGCCGTCCCACTTCTTGCATTTCCTGTTCCCGAAAGCCGCGCGTTGTAACCGCCGGACTGCCTAGGCGGATGCCGCTCGGATTCAGTGGCGGGTTCACATCAAACGGGATCGCGTTCTTATTCGCCGTGATGTAGGCGTCGTCCAGAGCCTTCTCGGCCTCTTTGCCCTTTACTCCTCTGGAGAACACGTCGATGAGAAACATGTGCGAGTCGGTCCCGCCGCTCACCACCCGGAAGCCTTCATTCTGCAGCGACTTCGCCAAAGCCTTGGCGTTGGCCAGCACCTGCCGTTGGTACGTGCGGAATTGCTCAGTCAGAGCTTCCAGAAAACAGACCGCCTTGGCGGCGATGATATGCACGAGAGGGCCCCCTTGTGCTCCTGGAAAGACCGCTTTATCGATCGCGGGACCGAACTTCTCTTTGGCCAGAATCATGCCAGCTCTGGGGCCGCGGAGCGTTTTGTGAGTAGTGGAAGTGACGATGTCAGCATATTCGCACGGATTCGGGTAAACTCCCGCCGCCACCAATCCGGAATAATGCGCTATGTCAACGAGGAACACAGCGCCTACCGAATCCGCGATTTCCCGAAAGCGCGCGAAGTCGATCACGCGCGAATAGGCGCTGGCTCCTCCGATAATCAGCTCAGGTTTGTGCTCTTCCGCGAGCCGCGCCAGTTCTTCGTAATCGATGAGTTCATCGTCGCGGCGCACGCCATACGCCACCACTTTATAGAGCTTTCCGGAGAAGTTCAAAGGGTGGCCATGCGTCAAATGGCCGCCATGGGCCAAGTTCATGCCCAGAATCGTGTCGCCGGGTTGAAGGACAGATGCATAAGCCGCTTCATTGGCCTGAGAGCCGGAATGCGGCTGTACGTTCACGTACTCAGCTTTGAAAATCTTTTTCGCTCGTTCACGTGCTAGACTTTCCACGACATCGGCGAACTCGCAGCCGCCGTAGTACCGTTTGCCGGGATACCCCTCGGCATACTTGTTTGTAAACACGCTGCCGGCTGCTTCGAGCACCGCTTCCGACGTAAAATTCTCGCTCGCGATCAGCTCCAGCCGCGTGTTTTGACGATCCACCTCGCGCTGAATCGCGTCATAGATCTCCGGGTCGGCTTGGGAAAGAGGCAAGGCCATCCGCTGCAGTTCGTTCATCGTGGTTTTTCCAATCGGTCTGTTCTAATTGTCTGATAGACCGAATGCGCTGGAGCACTCTTTTTATACCCACCCTGCGGGAAACCCCCGCTGAAGCAGAAGTTATTAGCCATCAACTCTTGTTGAGGGCTGGCTATATACGGCAGCTTTCCGCGGGCATCTACAGCTATCTGCTCCTGGCGCAGCGATCGCTTCTCAAGATTCAGCAAATCGTTCGTGAAGAGATGAACGCAATCGGCGGGCAAGAGATGTTACTTCCCGCGCTGAACCCGGCCGAAGTTTGGCAGGAATCCGGGCGCTGGGACGTGATGGGCGATAACATGTTTCGCCTCAAGGACCGGTTCGGACGCGACCTGTGCCTTGGCATGACACATGAAGAAGTCGTGACGACCATTGCGCGTGGCGAACTTCGGAGCTATAAGCAACTGCCACAAATCTGGTATCAGATCCAGACGAAGTTTCGCGATGAACCGAGACCGAAGTCGGGCTTGCTACGCGTACGGCAGTTCATCATGAAGGACGCCTACACATTCGATATCGACGCGAGCGGACTCGATGTTGCGTACGACAAGCACTACGGAGCGTACCGGCGAATTTTCGACCGCTGCGGGCTCGAGTACACGGTCGTCGAAGCCCATTCCGGCGCGATGGGAGGAAGCCAGTCGCATGAATTCATGGTTCGTTCCGATGCCGGCGAAGATTTTGTCGTTCATTGCACGAAATGCGGCTATTCAGCAAACCTCGAGAAGGCAATTTCCGTTGCCACCGCGCCGTCCGTCGCTGATATTGATGGAGACTTATCGCCCGAAGAATTTCACACGCCCAATATCAAGACGATTGCCGAGGTTGCCGCATTTACCGGCCTGCCCGAAACCTCGCAGATGAAGAGTCTCATCATGGTGGCCGATAACAGGCCAGTCTTAGTGATGTTGCGTGGAGATCATCAACTCAGCGAAACGAAACTCATTTCTCTCCTTAACGCTACCGATGTGCGGCCGGCGCATCCTCACGAGATTTTAGACTGGTTCGGCGCGAGCGCCGGGTCGCTGGGCCCGGTGGGAGTGAGTAAAATCCGCATTCTTGCCGATGCCGCTCTGAGCGGTCGAAGAAACATGATTGCCGGCGCGAACAAGAACGACTACCACCTGAAAAATGTCACGCCCGGTGAAGACTTCCAGGCCGAGTATGTTGATCTGCGGCAGGTCGCTCCCGGCGACGCATGCCCGAATTGCGGAGCTGTATTGAATGTGATGAAGGCGATTGAGATCGGACACATCTTCAAACTCGGGTACAAATATTCCGAATCGATGGGACTTCGAGTTCTGGGCGAGGACGGGAAAGAAATTACTCCCATCATGGGGTCTTACGGCATCGGGATCGAGCGAATACTCACCTGTGCGATCGAACTTTTTCACGATAAAGACGGGATGGCGCTGCCAGTGTCCATCGCGCCTTTTACAGTCGTGATTACTCCCGTCAATTACGCCGATTCCCTGCAGCGGGAGGCAGCCGACCTGCTCTATGCCGAATGCGCGAAAGCTGGTCTCGACGTGCTGCTGGATGATCGCGACGAGCGTCCTGGGGTGAAATTTAAAGACGCGGATTTGATCGGCATTCCCTACCGGATCACAGTAGGCAAGAAGCTGAGCTCAGGGAAAATTGAGTTTGCGGAACGGCGCACGCATGCTTCCGAAGACGTTCTGGTGCATGATGCGATGTCACATCTGCAGAAAAAGGTCAGAGAATTTTCTTTCCCATAGCCGACGTTACCAATTCCACGCCCAGCAGCGCAGTCCGGTTTGCTTCATCGAGAACAGGATTGACTTCCACGATTTCCATGGAGACCATCCGCCCGCAATCGCAGATTGTTTCCATGGCGAGATGAGCTTCGCGATACGTCATGCCGCCGCGGACGGGTGTTCCCACGCCCGGCGCTTCGTCCGGATCCACTGCATCCATATCTAAAGATAAATGAAACGCAGCCGTTCCGTCCAATGCGACGGCAATGGCCTGCTCCATAATATTCCGCAAACCCCGCTCGTCGATATCTCGCATAGTGAAGGCGGTCACGCCGGATTCGCGGACGCCTTCGCGCTCACGGGCGTCCACATCGCGAAGGCCGATTAACGCGACATTACGCGCCTCCAGTTTCGGTACGTAACCGAACATGTCCGTCAACTCACGTGGTCCCTTGCCGAGGCAACAAGCGAGAGGCATGCCGTGAATGTTGCCGCTGGGGCTCGAATCCGGCGTATTCATGTCCGCATGGGCGTCGATCCAAATGACGCCGACCTTCTCGCCACGCGTGCGAAACACGTGGGAAACGCCGGAAATTGCGCCCACGGCGACTGAATGATCGCCGCCCAGCACCAGCGGAAACTTGCCCGAGGTAATTACGCTCTCAACCATGGCTGCTAATTTCGCGCAGGTTTTTGCAATCTGCGGCAAGTACTTTGCATTCTCATCGCCAGAAGGCGTACTTTCCTGCTGGTCAACCGAGACGTTTCCGAGATCTTCGACCCGATAACCCAGTGACGCCAGCTTAGCGTTCAGCCCAGCAAGCCGAAGAGCGGAGGGGCCCATATCGACTCCGCGGCGTCCGGCCCCCAGATCGAGCGGGGCGCCAAGAATCGCTATATCAGACTGGCGCATCTTGCGAGAGAATCACGGACGGGTACGGTACAGCATGCGCGGGTAAGGAATAGTCTCGCGCACATGCTCCAAGCCGCACATCCAGGCGACAAATCTCTCAACGCCCATACCGAAGCCTCCGTGCGGCACGCTGCCGAAGCGACGAAGGTCAAGGTACCATTCGAAGGCCTGGCGCGGGAGATTGTGCTCCGCAAGACGTTGTTCCAATAGCGCCAGGTCGTGTATGCGCTGGCCGCCCCCCACGATTTCGCCATAGCCTTCGGGCGCGATGATATCTACTCCTAACGCGAGTTCGGGCCGCTGTTCATCGGGCTGGAAATAAAACGCCTTGATTTCGGTTGGATAGCGGTCTACGATCAACCGGGCGATCGAAATCCTGCGTAAGCAGCGTTTCGTCCGTATTGCCGAAATCCCCGCCCCATTGAATTTCGCTTCCCTTCGTTTGCAGAACTTTGACGGCATCGTCGTAGCTCATCCGCGGGAATGGTGCTTTGACAGTCTCTAGCTTGGATATATCGCGCTCCAGGATTTTCAGTTCTTCCTGCCTGTGTTCGAGGACCTGACCGACAACGAACACGATCAGGTCTTCCGCTACGCGCTTGACCTCCTCAAGATCCGCGAAAGCCATTTCCGGCTCAACCATCCAGAACTCAGTCAGGTGGCGGCGTGTCTTAGATTTTTCGGCGCGGAAAGTTGGTCCAAAGCAATACACCTTGCCGAACGCCATAGCATCGGCTTCGTTGTAGAGCTGCCCTGATTGTGTGAGATATACCTTCTCATCACCGAAATAATCGACTTCAAAGAGGGTCGTGGTCCCCTCGCATGCGGCGGGCGTGAAGATGGGCGTATCGACCAGCGTGAAGCCGTGCGAATCGAAATAGTCGCGAATGGATTTAATTACCTGATGCCGGACACGAACAGCCGCGTGCTGGCGACGGCTTCTGAGCCAGAGATGGCGATGATCCATCAAAAAATCGACGCCATGCTCTTTAGGGGTGATCGGATATGGTTGCTCTTCGGGTACGCGCTGAATCACATCGACGCCATCTACGTCCAGTTCGTATCCTCCATGGGCGCGCGGCTCGGCGCGTATGGCGCCGGTGATGATCACTGAGCTCTCTTGAGTCAGGTTCTTTAGCGTCTCAAATACGGGTTCGGGTAAGTTGCTTTTTACCGCAACACATTGCATGAGGCCGGTTCCGTCCCGAATGATCGGGAACACGATCTTGCCCGATTTGCGCAGATTGTAAAGCCAACCTCGGATTTCGACGCGCTCGCCTAAATGCGCGCTTGCGTCGCGAATCTCGATCGCCTGGGGGGGAGAAGCATCATCGCTCATATACGCTTGATCAATTCCTGGATCGATTCCTTCGCGCGTTTGATCGGAAACTCCACGCCTGCCGGCTCCTTCAATTCAAGCAGCAGCGGATACTGGCTGGAATGCGAGGCGAGTAATTGCATAGCTTTTGACCAGTCGATAGTGCCCTCGCCGGGAAACAAGTGCTGATCCTCATGACCGTCGTTGTCGTGTAAGTGCGTGGAACGAATCCTTGATTTCATTAGATTGAATTCGTTTTCAACGCCGTGGGACATATGAGCATGGCCGATATCGAAGCAATAATTGAGATTCAGATGCGTTTCCGCAAGGAAGCCGTTGAGGCGTTCGGCGCGTCGCGAGCGCGTTCTGAGTATTTTCGAGTAACACCTCGACTCCGCGCTGCCCTGCGAAAACCTTGATCTCTTCGAGCGAGGAGAATGCCGAATCCAGTCTGCGCGGATCAAACTCCTGGCCCGACACGCCTATATGTTGAATCAGATAGCGGAACGGGATGACGTCGGCTATTTCCAACGCTCTCTTGATTTCGTCCACCATTATGATGCGCTTGCCTTTTTGAATCTCAGTGATATCGATTACGGCCTGAGGTCCCGATCGGCCCCAAACATCGTCGCTATACATCGGCGCATGCAGAGAATGCAATTTGAGCTTCGAATCGCGGAACCAGTGACCTAATTCGTTGATCTGAGCCTTATCGCGATAATCGATATGCTGGCGCGCGCAGAAGATTTCAACCGCTTCGAAATCCGCGTCCCAGATTCTCTCCAGCCAGACCGTCGTCAGCCGATGGCCGACAAAGAGATGAGTTGACAATACGAGCTGCATTCGGGTTTCTTTTGGCGCGAATTTTCGTCTCTGGCAGGGTTAATATCCCGCTACCTTGCCATGCAGACGCGATTCGGTCCCGCCCTCAAGAATCCCGTTACTCACGACGATCGCTTCCACTCGTGCAACTCCGTCGGTCGGCTTTATCTCGTAACCCATTTTTTTCAACGCTTCCGAAGTCTCCGGAGAAAAGCCGCTTTGCAGGTAAAGAAAATCCGGCTTCCATTGTTCATGGAATCTCGGCAGGTCCACGGCATCCTGGGGATTCATGTGAAAATCGAGCACGTCAAGAATCACTTCCATAACGCCGGTGGTGATTCTGGAACCGCCCGGGGCGCCGACCGCCATGAACAATTTCCCGTTTTTCGTGATGATAGTTGGATCCATCGAAGAAAGCGGACGCTTACCTGGCTCGATCGCGTTTGCATCGCCGCCCACCATTCCGAACATATTCGGAGAGCCTGGCTTGGCGGCAAAATCGTCCATTTCGTCATTGAGCAGAAATCCTAGACCGGGTACAGTAATGCCGTTGCCGTAGGAGTTGTTCAGCGTGTAGGTCACTGCAACCGCGTTTCCTTTATCGTCAACGACGTTGTAATGTGTAGTCTCGGTGCTTTCGATCCATGCATTCTTATTGCGCGAAAGGCCGGCATTCAGGGATTTCGGCAGGCCAGGGCCGATGATGTCGCTGGGCGTGGCCCGTGTTGCATCGATGCTGCCTCGACGCCAGGCGAGATACTTCGGATCGAGCAGCTGCTTTACCGGCACGTTGTAGAAATCGGGGTCGCCGAGGTATTCGCTGCGATCGGCATAGAAACGCCGCATGGCCTCGGCTTCATAGTGAACGGCCTTGGCGGAATCGGCACCGTCGCTGTCGTAATGCGTTCCATCGAGCATGCCCATCATTTCCAGCAACCCAACTCCGCCGGCGCTGGGTGGAGGCGAGGTAATGATTTGAAAGCCGTGATAGCTGCCCGTGAGCGGAGCACGCTCGATCGTCTTGTAGTTCTGCAGATCTTCCAGCGTGATCAAACCGCCATGGGCGGCCATAGCGGCCGCGAGTTGCCTCGCTGTCTCGCCGGTATAAAACTCTTTCGCGCCGTTCGTCTCGATGCGCTGCAGCGTGGCCGCGAGATCCTGCTGCTTCAATACCTCGCCGGCTTTATAGGGATTTCCGTCACGAAGAAAGATGCGCTTCGATTCCGGATCAAGCTGGAGAGGATTGTGCGTGCCCTGCAAAGACGCCGCGACTGGCTCAGTGACCATAAAGCCATCGCGAGCCAGTTTTACGGCTGGGGCAAGCAGATCAGACCATGACTTGCTGCCGAATTTCTTGTGAGCGGTTTCGAAGCCCGCCACCGATCCGGGAACCCCGGACGAACGCCATCCGTAAATGCTATCGCGGGTGGGATTACCGTCCGGCCCGAGATACATTTCGCGGCTCGCCTTTCCCGGAGCCGCCTCGCGGAAATCGAGGAAAGCTGTTCTGCCATCCGCCATGCGGACCAGCATGAAGCCACCCCCACCGATGTTTCCCGCTACCGGATGAGTGACCGCGAGAGCGAAGCCGACAGCAATAGCTGCATCGACGGCATTGCCGCCGCTCTTGAGGACAGCAAGGCCGACGTCCGCAGCGATGGGTTCTTGCGCCACCACCATGCCGTGCCTCGCCTGTACGGGCTCCTTGGCGAAGAGGGGCGAAAAACAAAGGCTAGAAGCAAGAAGGGGATAATACGCCTGCATAGAGACGACGGCGTTGCATATATGCAAGCCAGTCTAACAAGCGTTTCGCTACTCGCTGGGATTTGGCGGGAGACTCTTATGCAGCCGCCAGTTTTCGCAATCGCAGAGCGAGACGGCTTTTGTAACGCGCTGCCGTATTCTGTTTGATGATGCCCCATTTCGCGGCGCGGTCGACCAGCGAGAACGTGTCAGGAATCATCTTGGCTGCGCCTTGCGAATCCTTTTGATCGAGCAGCCGACGCATGGCCCGAATTTGATGCCGCAGCCGAGATTTGCGCATACGGTTGATAGCCGTCTTGCGCTCGGTCATTCGAACGCGCTTCAACGCAGAAACTGTATTTGCCATTTAACTTACGAACCTAATCTCTTCATTAAATATAACTTCAGGATACCTGACGTATACTGCCGAGGCAAATGGCCCGGTCCGCCGATTGGATGAGATTTTTCGCGCGGAGCAGTTGACAATAGATGTGTCGGCACAAACAGATCTTTCCGAAAATGATTAAACGTCATTCACAATTCTTCGCCTTTGTCACCGCGCTTGTTGCAATCGTTACCGCGGCGCTGGCTGCCTCAGTTCCCGTGGGCGACTGGAAAATCGCCGGGCCGTTCGGCGGCACGGCCACTGTGGTCGCGGTCGACCCGAACAACACCAAAATCGTGCTCGCCGGGGCGATGAATTCGCTACTCTTTCAAAGCAAAGATGCCGGAGCGAGTTGGGACATGCTGAACCTGCCCAAGCTGAGTCTTAGTGAAGTGACGACGGTCTTAATCGATCCTCGGGATTCAAATCATTACCTTGCGGGGATGATGGCGGCGGAGGGGGGGGGCCTTTTCGAAAGCCACAATCAGGGGAAAACCTGGTCCGCTGCAAACGGCGTCAGCGATTTCGGTGTGCGCGCATTGGCGGCCTCGGCGAGCGACCCATCGCACTTCGTAGCCGGCACATTGCGAGGCGTGATGCTAAGCACCAATTCAGGAAAGTCGTGGAAGCGCATCTCCGACCCGCAGAATCTCGAAATGCAGGGCATTACGGCCGTGGCTATAGATCCGAAGGACCCCAATGTCATCTACGCAGGCACGCCGCATCTTCCATGGCGAACGGTGGATGGCGGAAAAACTTGGGAATCCATTCACACCGGGATGATTGACGATTCCGACGTGTTTTCGATCTATGTCGATCCATTCACGCCAACAAGCATCTTTGCGAGCGCCTGCAGCGGAATCTATTCCAGTGACAATCGCGGCGATCTCTGGCATAAATTGATGGGAATTCCGAATACCTCGCGGCGTACCCACGTTGTGCGGTGGCAAGGGGGCAGTTGCTGTGGCGACCCTTCCACGTCAGGCGCTGTCTACGCCGGGACGACTACTGGCTTGTTCAGATCTCTGAACCGCGGAACAACCTGGAAGACGCTGACCGATGAACAAGTGAATTCGATTGCATTTGACTCGAACGCGCCAAGTACGATGTACCTGGCGCTCGAGTATGCCGGGCTGGCCAAAAGTAACGACGGCGGGGGAGCGATTGAGCCGATAAACAACGGCTTTGTGGACCGCGTTATCAGTTCCGTCACTACTTCCGGCAACAAGTTGGTGGCGCTTGAAACCCAGGAAGGAGAAACCAGTGGGATCTTCTTCAGCAGCGATCGCGGGGAATCGTGGTGGCAACTGCGGAAGATGCGCGGACTCGCCGAAGTGCATCTCGATACGATTGCGGGAATATCGGGTGGCGGAGGGCCCGGCCAGGATCACACGTTGCTGGCGGCCAGTCCGCATCAGATTTATAAGTCTATCGACGAGGGGATTACCTGGAAGCCGATCCCGGTGCGTTTGATTGTGCCCCCGCCGCCCGAGCCAGAGAAGAAGGCCTCTAAAACGCCGGTACGTCCAGGACAACGCGGCAAATCGACTGCCCGTGTGAGGACCCTCCATCCGGTGAAACCAAAGCCAACGATAAAAGACATTTCACCTTCGGAGATAAGCGCTTTGTATTCATTGAAAAGTGGAGCAAGCGATGTAATTTTCGCTGCAACGGATTTGGGCCTCTTGAAGAGCGCAGATTTGGGAGAGCACTGGACGATGGCAGCCATGGGTGAACCAGCCGCTGTAACCGCTCTCTATTCGGCGCCCAATTCGGACGGGCAATTGATCGCGCGAGCCGCTGGAGGCTTATACGTTTCGAAGGATTTCGGAGACCACTGGACGATAATGCCATTTCCGTTGCCGGCGTCGGATATCAATCAGATCGCGATTCCCGCCGACCCGGCCGCCCCGCTGCTCGTCGCAACCAGGGTTGGATTGTATTCGTCACCGAACGGCGGTGCCGAGTGGTACACGGTCCGCGCGGGAATACCGGCCTCCACGGTGAATTCGGTAGTTTATGCGGGTTCCGGACTAGATGCTTACGCCGTGGGATACGGCCGTTTGTACGAGACGAAAGACGGTGGGAATTCATGGTCGGAAATATCGACTCTACTTCCATCCTTGAGAATCCGGCAACTTTGGATGCCCGATAACAACTCAAGTCGGCTATATGGAATTACCAGCGATTTGGGAATTATCTTTCGCGATTAACAATCATCCGCTAAGATCAATTCTTGGTGCTGGTTACAACGTGCGTTACAAAGGGGGAGGATGAAAACTGGAGTTGGTCTTGGACCGTTCCCTAACTCTTTGCTCGGCTCCTTCTTTCTGCACTTCCGCCCGCGCGCAGGGCGATTGAAAAATACATGTAGATTCCGGTTCGGACATAGACGACTATCCCGACCTGGTCGAGTTAGACCCGTTCGGGGGAGTCAGTTTGTGGGTCAGGGGAAGCGCGGCATGGGTGAAAAACTTGTGCGGGGTGGCACTGTGCGTGGGCGTGTCACATTCTATTTCAGCAAGTACATCGGGCTGGAGCTTAGGTACAACTTCACGGCCGAAAATGTGAGATTGCTTACGTCCATTGCGCCGGGCTTGCCAACTTACAATTTCGAAAATCAAATCCACTGTTCCGCATTGAACACGGTATCTAAGCTCATTCCGCGCGCTTGTGGAACTTCGAACCGTACTTCCGAAAAAAGGGGCACCGCGGTTCGGAGGTCAGTGATGCGGACAAGAATCGCCGGGTGGAAGTGTACCTTGTGCCAAGGACGAGCGAGATGATGCCCACCGCCGTGAAGAATATCAGCCCGCTTCACGATAGGGAAGTCAAGGCGTTGGGTTGTCCGAAATAGCTGTTAATGGATCGGAGCGGGACGCCTCGGCGTCGCGATTCTTTCGATCTTGGATTATTAGTCGGTTATCCTGTTGTAAATGTGGGGCGTAATGAAAAATGCTCCGGAAACATCAATAATCGGTAACGGTTGGACTCTGCTTGGAGGAGAAGGATGAAGACTCGGCTTAAATCTAGGCCGTTAAATTCGGCAATTCTGTGCGCGACGTTGTGTTTTGGAACGCTCGCATATGGGCAGGCCGCGAACAACGCGCCAAAGAATGCGAAAACATCTTCCGGAGAAGATCAGTATCCCGATCTGGTGGAATTGGATCCGTTCGGCGGTATCAGTATCTATGGCGCAGTCATGCGCGGGTTGGACACCAAATTGGTGGATGGCGGCGTGGCTGGCGTGCGCCTGGCGGTAAATCCCACCAAATATTTGGGGCTTGAGTTGTGGTGGGATTATGCCCAGGCAAACGTGGAATTCAAATCTCCGAGTAACGGAGGCGTGTATCCCGCAACGGCTGGCGCGCTGGCGGGTAGTCCCATTCCGACTTATAGCTTCGGAAGCCGCAACTACAGTTTCGGCCTGAACCCGGTGCTAAACCTCAGGCCGCGAGGTTCTAAATTCCAGCCTTACCTGACCGTGGGTGTCGGCGGCGTCCAGTTCACGCCTACCGATACCGCGAAAGGCCTCGCGCGGCAAACCGCAATCAATAATGCTTTTTATTCCGGAAATCTGAACGATAATTTGCAGGTGGCGCTCAATTACGGAGGCGGCGTCAAGTGGCACTTCACCGATCACTTCGGGTTACGGATCGATGCGCGAGGCTTCTGGTCGCGCAATCCGACCTATAATTTGCCGAACTACCCGGATGGCGGAATCTATATTCCCTCGAAGGACAAGATAAACGGTTTGCAGGCAACCGTTGGTTTGGTGTGGTACTTCGGCCAAAGCAAATGTCCGGAAATGCCGCCGGCTCCGCCACCGCCGGCTCCGCTGCCGACCCCGACGATTTCAGGTGGAGAAGGCACCATTTGCATAGGCAAGCCGGTGAACTTGCATGCCAATATCACTGGCGCGCCCGCCGGGCACAACCTGACCTATGCCTGGACATTGAACGGAGCAGCTTCGGGCAGCAACAGCCCCGACTTCACGTTCACGCCAAACAACGCCGGAACATTCAACGTGCAGGTGACTGTTACCGACACTACGCCTCCGCCGGCTCCGATGGAGCGCCCGGCCAAGTTCCCCGTGCGTTGCTGGGTGCAACCTCCGGCTCCGCAACCTCCGGCCCCGGTGAACGCGACCACCACAATTACGGTGAACGAGTCAGCGCCGCAAATCACCAGTGTCACCGCGACTCCGAATACGCTCGTCGCGCCGGTTGATCAGGGCGATCATACGTCGAATCTCGCCGTCACGGCGTCGGGTGGGCCTTGCAGCACCAATCTCACTTACAAGTGGACGGTCAGCGAAGGCAGCCTGACGAACGATACCAGCCCCAATCCAACGTTCGATGCTTCGACATTGAATTTCGAGGGTGGACAAAATCAGACCAAGACGGTTACAGCGACTGTCACCGTCACCGACGAGAATGGTAAGACGGCTTCTCAATCGACGACGATAACGGTCAACTATACGCCGCCGTTCGTAAGGCTCGACGACGTTGTCTACGCGAAGAACAACGCTCGCGTGAACAATTGCGGCAAGCGCATCCTGATTGACGACGCTGCTCCCAGACTGGCCAGCGGCGATTACGATATCGTCCTCGTGGGCCATCGCGGTAGCGATGAAGAGGCCAATCTGCCCGCAGCTCGCCGCGGACGCAGGCGTAGAGGCGCGGCGCCCGAGGCCGGAAAGGCTCTCGACGAGGCGCGTACGCTGAATGCAGCCGCTGTTCTCAGTGCCGGTACCGGCACTTGCGGAAAGGTCGATCCTTCGCATATCAGGGTCGATTGGGTCGGAACCGATCAGACCTCCGAAGCAAGACCCGGACTCTGCGGGACTTCGAATGTGAAGGAACGCAAAGGCTCGGCGACAACCGCGGCGGACAAGGATCAACGCGTGGAAGTTTACCTCGTACCGAGGAACAGCCAAGCGATGCCTCCGGCGGTAAAGAACATCAAGCCGCTTCCGGAGTCTGAAGTGAAGGCTCTCGGCTGCCCGAAATAGACCAACTGTAAACGTAGAAGCGAAAAGGGCCAAGCAAAATTCTGCTTGGCCCTTTTTGTCTTGTGACAAAATTTAAGGCTGTTATTGTATGAAACTGCTTGCGCGCTTCAACCTGATCTTCCTAGTGGTTTTCGGAATCGGATTAGCGGTTGCAGTGTGGCTGGCGTATATGTTTCTGCAGAACGACGCCAGGAGCAGAGTCCGGGAACAGGCGCGCTTGATGATGGAGACAACACTGGCGACCCGGAGCTACACCGCGACTCAGGTAGAGCCTCTGATTGAAAAATTGCAGCGGCGAGATTCGGCATTTTTGCCGCAATCCGTACCGTTTTATTCCGCCACGCAGGTCTTTGATTTCATACACAAGCGCAACCCGGATTATTCATACCGGGAAGCCACGCTCAATCCGACCAATCCTGACGACCGCGCGACCGATTGGGAGGCGGACATCATACGGACGTTTCGTAATGATCCGACACGGAAAGAGATTTTCGGCGAGCGGGACACGCCAACCGGCAAGTCGCTCTACTTTGCGCAGCCGATCCAGGTGGGTGAGGCCGCCTGCCTGCAATGCCACACGGTTCCGGAACGTGCGCCCGCCGCCATGATTCGCGTGTACGGGCGCGATAACGGCTTTGGATGGAAGCAGAACGATATTGTCGGCGCACAGGTGGTTACTGTACCCGAAGCGTTGCCGATCGAAATAGCGAACCGCGCTCTGCGAACCCTGGTGATCTATTTAATCGCAGTTGCACTGGTGACGCTCTTGATTTTGGATTTGGTGCTGGTCGTCACCGTTATCCGGCCCGTGGCCAAGCTTTCACGAATGGCCGATGAAATCAGCCAGGGTCGTATTGACGTCGAAGATCTGCCGATTAGAGGGCGCGATGAAATCTCGGTCCTTGCGTCGTCCTTTAATCGAATGCAGCGAAGCCTGGCGCGAGCGATGAAGATGCTCGAAGCGGAAAACGACGGTCCGGAACCCTTCTAGGATTCAGCGGGGTCGCGTCCGAAGAAAGCTTTTCCGTTCTTCGCCGGCAGGCACTTCGGCCGACAAAATCTCGTACAATTGCTGCCAGTTCGCAGCTTTCTTGACAGCTCGATCCACAATGATGCGCGCCATCGGACCGACATAAATTGCGAGCTCGCGTTTAACGCGATCAAGCTCGTTCCGATCAAAGTGCGAAGCGCCGCTCGCCGGCCCGGATCCGGTGCGGGGGGTAGGCGTCGGTTGCCCGCCAGGCGTTGGCGTTGCGACTCCCGCCACTGCAACATCGGAATGACTTGCCGCTCGCGCCTGCGGGCTGCCGGAAATGTGTCCTCCGGGAGGCAGAGCAACTGTGTCTCCCTCAACCCCCTTTCCCGCGCCGTGCGCAGGCAGGTGTGTTCGCACTGCCTGGAGGATTTCGGTAAATTCCTCCGCACTCTGATATCGGGCGGCGGGGTTCTTCTCAAGTGCCCTGAGGATGGCTAAGGATAACGTCCCGGGCACACTGTTGTTCAGCGCCGCCGGCGCTCGAGGAACTTGACTGAGATGGGCATTCATAATTGCCCAGGATGTCTCGCCTGTTATCGGCTTGCTCCCGGTCACCATTTCGTAAAGCAGCACGCCTACCGAATATAAATCGGACCGGTTGTCGATAGATCCGCCTTGGACCTGCTCCGGCGACATGTAATACAGAGATCCGAGCGCCGCCCCGGTTCGCGTGATATCGTGCTTCTCGCTCAAGGAACGAGCGATGCCAAAATCCATGATCTTCACAGTGCCGTTCGCGGTGAACATGATGTTCGCCGGCTTTATGTCGCGATGAATCACATTCTGGCGGTGCGCATAAGCAAGGCCGCTCAATACCTGCAACACGATGCCTATGCTGGTTTCCGGCTCCATTCTCGGCGAGCGCTTCAGGTGCGCGTACAAGGTGGTTCCGTCGATGTACTCCATCACCATCAACAACTGCTGATCGAGCCGGAGGGCGTTGTGCAGCGACGCTATATGCGGATGGCTCAGCCGCGCCTGAAGCTTGATCTCGCGAATGAATCGCTCGGCGAGTTCGGGAGAATCGATCAGTTCGGGAAGAATCACCTTCATGGCCTCGATGCGATCGGAGATGAGGTGTTGGACCTTGTAGACGGTGCCCATGCCGCCGGAACCGATTACATTGAGAATTCGGTAATCGCCGACTGTTTGCCCGATGGTGAATACCACTTCGCAAACCCAGAATATCAATCGGCGGCGGTGGCCGGCCGCTCCGTCAGGAAGTGACAGAATAGAAGATCTCCGATGAAACTCCGTTACAAACTGCTTCTCCCGCTTGCATTAGTTTCTTTTGCTGCATCGCCGGTGGCCGCGGCAAACGGCTCCTTCACCATCGACCAGGTGATGAGTGCGCCTTTTGCGACCTCGCCCCTAGCTGCTCCCGTTGGGACGAAAGTGGCATGGCTGCTGGATGAACGCGGCGAAAGGAATATCTGGGTAGCCGGCGCGCCCGATTGGAAAGGCCGCAAAGTGACAAATTTCAATCGCGATGACGGGCAGGAGATTGCCGAGCTCGCGTGGGCGCCGGACGGCAGTTATCTGCTGTTCACTCGGGGCGGCGACTTCGAAACCGGCGGAGATAACCCGAATCCAGCTCTCAGCCCGGAAAAGCCGCAACAAGCGATCTGGGTAGTCTCAATGGACGGATCTGCCTCCAAGAAATTAACCGAAGGACATGCAGCCGCCATCTCTCCAAAAGGCGACATAGTGGCCTTCCTCCGCGCGGGTCAGATTTTCATGATGAAGCCGTCTGGTGAAGAGGCAAAAAGCGCGGTGTACCAGAAGGCCACGGCAACCGGCCTGCGATGGTCGCCCGATGGAACGCAACTGGCATTTGTGAGCGGAAGACGCGACCACAGTTTCATCGGGGTATTCACGCCCGCCGATAAATCACTTCGTTACCTGGATGCGAGTACGGATCGCGATTCCGATCCCGTTTGGTCGCCCGACAGCGCGCATATCGCTTTTCTGCGCACGCCAAGCACCGGAAGAGGGTTCGGCGCAGGACCTCGCCGGGAAGGAGAGCCCTGGTCCATTCGAATCGCCGATGCGAAGACCGGCTCGGGCCATGAAATTTTCCGGGCAAAGAACGGCCCGGGCAGCGTGTTCCATCGGCTGGAAGCCGAGGACCAGATTTTCTGGGCAGCCAATGATCGCCTCGTTTTTCCATGGGAGCAAACGGGCTGGTGCCATCTCTATAGCATTCCGGAGGCCGGAGAAACGGCCGTGGAATTAACGCCCGGCCAAGGCGAGGTGGAACATGTTGCCATCTCACATGACGGAAAAGCAATGTACTACTCCGCGAATTTTGACGATATCGACCGGCGGCATCTATGGACCGTCGGAGTTTCCGGCGGAACGCCAAAAATGATTACTCGCGGCGAGAATATCGAATGGCAGCCCGCGCCGCGTAGCCGATGGATCTGCGCTGGTGTTCCTCGCATCCAGCTTCAATGAGAGAGCGCACGCAGCCGTTCGGAATTCAGAAGGCCAGATCAAGGAACTTGCTCCCGAAGCGACTCCTTCCGAATTTCCCGCTGCTTCGCTGGTACGGCCGCAGCCCGTAATGATCACGGCGGCGGACGGGATGCAAATACATGCACAGCTTTTTCTTCCGAAAGAAGGGGGCAACCAGCAGCGTCATCCGGCGCTCGTTTTCTTCCACGGCGGCTCGCGCAGGCAGATGCTGCTGGGCTTCCACTACATGGACTACTATTCGAACGCCTATTCGATGAATCAGTATCTCGCGAACCAAGGCTATGTTGTGCTTTCCGTGAATTACCGGAGCGGCATTGGATACGGCCTCAATTTCCGTGAAGCGGTGAACTATGGAGCCCGGGGCGCGAGCGAATTTAATGACGTCATCGGCGCGGGCTTGTATCTGAAATCCAGGCCCGACGTAGACCCGAAACGAATCGGAGTTTGGGGCGGCTCCTATGGCGGCTATCTCACCGCATTAGCCCTTTCGCGGGCATCGGATCTGTTTGCGGCGGGGGTCGATTTTCACGGAGTTCACGATTGGAGCACGCTGCGCGAAGGCGCCGCGGGGGCAATGACGGGCGATCCGGACCAGCAGAGGGAACAACAGGAAGCGGCCAGAATCGCGTTTGACTCCTCGCCCATGGCATCGGTCAAGACCTGGAGATCGCCGGTGCTGCTCATTCACGGCGACGACGACAGAAATGTCGCTTTTTCTCAAGACGTAGAGCTTGTCGCGGCCTTGCGGAAACAGCATGTGGAGTTCGAGGAACTGATTATTCCCAACGAAATTCACGGCTTCCTCATGCAGCAGCACTGGGTGGAAGCGTACAAGGCCACGGCCGATTTCTTCGCGCGAAAGCTCCAGCCCCGAACGGAAACCGCCGGAACGCGCTGATCGCTAACGGCGCTCCTCGAATGACCCTTTTGCCACTCTCTGAGGCGAAGCGCAAACGGCTGAACGCGCTTTCCACGCCGGAAGGTATTATTGCCGCTCTGGCGATCGATCAGCGCAAAAGTCTTCGGCGCATGATGGCCGATTCCGCTGGAACGGACCTGGATCATGTTCCCGATTCGCGTCTGGCAGAATTCAAAGCCGCCGTAACTAGCGTGCTCACGCCGCATACGAGCGCCGTTCTGCTCGATCCCGAATATGGTCTGGAAGCTGCCGGGGAACGTGCGCCGAGCTGCGGTTTGTTGCTGGCTTATGAAATGGATGGATATGAGAATCCGCGCCCTCACCGGATGCTGGCGCTGATGCCGCAGCTTTCGGTCCGCCGCTTGCGCGATCTGGGCGCGCAGGGCATTAAGATTCTGCTTCACTACGCGCCACAGGAAGAGCCGGCCGCTAACGAGGAAAAGTGCGCCTGGATCGAGCGCATCGGTAACGAGTGTGAAGCTCTCGATCTGCCGTTTTTCTTGGAGCCCGTGGTCTACGATCCTTCCGGCCTCGATCCGCGCAGTTTGGAATTTGCCCGGCAAAAGCCAAAGTTGGTGATCGAAACCATTGAAGAGTTCTCGAAAGATTTTTACAAAGTAGACATTCTCAAGGTCGAATTTCCCGTGATCACGGCATTCGTGGAGGGGAGCGCGGTCTACACGGGACAGGCTGCATATTCTATGGATGCGGCGCTCGATTGGTTCCGCGCCGTCGACGCAGCGGCTCGCCGACCGTACATCTACTTGAGCGCGGGCGTCAGCAGTCCTGAATTTCTCGAATCCTTGCGTCTCGCCTTGCGCGCGGGTGCTCGCTTTTCCGGTGTGCTGTGCGGCCGGGCGAACTGGAAAGGCGGCGTGAACGCGTATACGGGGCCCGGTCCGGCTTTCCACAAAGAAGCACTTCAGAAATGGCTGCAAAGCGTGGGAGTCGCGAATATCAAAGCCATTAACGAAGTTCTGGCTTCGGCAACCGGTTGGCACACCTGGTTTGAAGGCGTTCGAGCGTGAATGCAAGCAGCGCCACAGGACGAATGTCCCGATCCGAGTGGCTGCTGCTCGCTCTTTTGATCGCGTCGATTTTCATCAACTATGTCGATCGCGCCAATCTCTCCATCGCCGCCCCGCTGTTTGAGAAAGAATTGGCCCTCTCGCCGCTGCAGGTAGGCGCGCTTCTCTCCGCGTTCTTCTGGACCTACGCGCTCCTACAGCTTGTTGGAATCGCGGGCTGGCTTGCGGATCGTTTCCCGGTCGGCCTCGTCTTCGCTGGTGGCTTCCTGGTGTGGTCGGCTGCGACCATCGCCACTGGCCTCCTCTCGGGCTTCGCAGCCATCTACGGTGCCCGGCTCTTGCTCGGCGCAGGCGAATCGCTTGCATACCCGTGTTATTCGAGAATCTTCGCTACCGACCTGCCGCAACATCATCGCGGCCGCGCCAACGCTTTGCTCGACGCCGGTTCCAAGCTTGGTCCCGCCGTGGGAACATTCCTCGGCGGCATTTTGCTTGTCCGACTGGGCTGGCGTTGGTTCTTCATTGTGCTCGGAATCGCCAGCCTGGCATGGCTGATCCCCTGGCTGAAGTGGATGCCGCGATCTTACTCAATAAGAACCAGCGAGCGGGAACAATTGCCTTCGTTCTTTGAACTGCTGCGCGTCAGATCGGCTTGGGGAACATTTCTGGGCCACTTCTGTGGAAATTATTTCTGGTTCTTTCTTCTGACTTGGCTGCCCTCTTATCTGGTAAAAGAGCGCCATTTCTCAATTCAAGAAATGGCGGATATCAGTTCGCTCGCCTTTCTTGCGGTCGCGTGCACTACCGTATTCGCGGGCTGGATCTCCGACCGTTGGATCGCCGCGTGGCGCATCTCCTACATTGGTGCGAAAAAGCATCGTTGTCTGCGGACTGGCTTCTTCGGCCATCATTCTTCCGGTAGCCTTTGTCAATGACGTGACAGCATCGGTGGTCCTGCTCATGTTGGCCTGCATGGCCTTCGGGACATACACATCGAATCACTGGGCCATTACACAAACGCTTGCCGGACCTCTGATGGCCGGGCGCTGGACGAGCCTTCAAAATGGAATCGGCAATTTATCCGGTGTCGCGGCGCCCATGCTGGCGGATTTCATAGTTCAAACCAGCGGCTCATCCCGATGGGCCTTCGTCGTTTCGGCGCTTATTGTGCTTATGGGAGCGCTGATGTGGGCTCTTCGTCGTGGGACCGGTCGAGCCGGTCGCCTGGCGTGGACGCCTCATTCCGAAGCATTCCGGCAACCAGTGGTTGATACAACGGTTTGAGGCACGTAAAAAGTGAAAGTCCCAGGCATCCTCTGTTCCGGAAACATCGTTTACGACACACTCGCAAAACCCGTGAACGAATTGCATTGGGGCCGCGGGACCACCTTTGTCGATTCCATCGAGTACCACGCCGGCGGCAATGGCGCAAATACCTCGCGCGCGTTGGCCATTCTGGGTATTCCCGTGCGGCTGCTTGGCGCGGTCGGTGAAGACGATCAGGGCCGGTTCATTTTAGAGAAACTGCAACGCGCGGGTGTCGATACATCCGGCGTTCAGCACGTCGACGCTCCCACCGCCGCAACAGTAGGCGTGGTGAATTCGGCGGGCGATCGCAAGTTCTTTCATCGGCCCGGCGCAAGCAACGAAGCCTTTGTCGAACCGATCGATTTCAGCTCTGAGGCGTGCTGCGGCGTAGTCGCATTATCATTTGGCAAGCTTCTTCGTTATGCCCCGGTTGCGCGCTCGCGGCCCGGAAGTTTTGATTCAGGCTCGCGAAGCCGGGCTTGACGACTTCATTCGATACCAACTGGGATCCGCTGAACGGATGGATGCGCACTATGGAGCCGTGCCTTCGGTACCTGGACATTCTGTTTATGAATGAAGATGAAGCGCTCATGGTCACGGGCTCTTCCGATCCGGCAATCGGCGCAAGCATCGTGCTGGACGGAGGCGTGGGCGTGGCGGTGATGAAGTTAGGCGGACGAGGTTGCGCCATCTACACCAGCGACGGAAGAGATTCTTTGCCCGGCATTCGACGTGGATGTGAAGGACACCACCGGCGCCGGCGACTGTTTCGTGGCCGGTTTTCTTGCGGCGCGGCAACGCGGTGCATCGCTCGCCGATGCCGGCCATTTTGCAAACGCGGTAGCTGCCTTCAGCGTCCAACGCATGGGCGCCGTAGAGGGCGTTCTTCCGCTCGCGGAAACCGAAAGCTGGATGCGCTCGGCTCGCCTGCGCGGCGCGGTGGCTAGCAATGTCTGAACACAAGCACGACGATGCGGTTTCACGCCGCTCTTTTCTGCAGCGGACGGGAGCGGGCCTTGCCGCAACGCCCCTCGGTGCAGCGCCCCTGCCGGCGCAAGCGCCGGAGCAAAGCGGATTCCAGCCCGGCGCGAAGCCCGAAAAACTTTCCGACAACCTGTTTCTCCTGGAAGACACTTGCAATGTATACCTGATTCGCAAAGGCGACCGCGGCCTGCTGATCGACTTTGGATCGGGCAAGATTCTCGACTATCTGGGTGATCTCGGCATCTCGCGGATCGACTGGATCCTGCACACGCATTTTCATCGCGATCAGGCGCAAGGCGATCCGCTTGCTGTCGCTCAGCGCATTCCGATTGCCGTCCCGCAGCACGAGCGCGAATTCTTCGAATCCGCGGAGAATTTCTGGCGTAACCGCCGCATCTTCGAAATGTACGAAGTGAGGAACGATTTCTTCTCGCTGACCAAGAACGTTCCTGTCACCGCTTTGCTTCGCGATTACGGCACATTTCGCTGGGAAGGCCTGGAGATTTTCATTCAGCCCACGCCGGGCCACACGCTCGGATCCATCACGCTGGTTACGCGAGTGGATGGGAAAAACGTCGCGTTTTCCGGCGATCTCCTGCATTCTCGCGGCAAGGTGCAGACGCTCTATGATCTGCAGTATTACTACAGCGAGCACGAAGGCGTCGATCTCTCCATTTACTCGCTTACCGAGCTAGCCAAGCTCAAGCCCGAACTGCTTTGCCCTTCTCACGGCCGCTCCGCTTACCGATCCGCTGCCCGGAATGGCCGATCTTTCCGAAAAGCTGACGGATTGGCATCACTACTGGTACGCGCATCCGCCCACGTCACAGCTGGAGCCCACCGCGGTCAGCCCGCATCTGATCGCGAATACAGATACCACTTCGTCGTTTTACGCGATCATCAGCGACAGCGGCAAAGCGCTCTTTCTCGATTACGGCTCCGCAAGCTGGACATTCTTTCAAATCTTCACGCGGTACGTCGGCACCTTCGACCGCATGCGATTTGTCGAACACAGCATCGAGAAAATACGCGCGCGTCACGGGATGAAATCCATTGATGTAGCCGATGCCGAGCCACATGCACGACGATCATCTGAACGGCTTTCCTTACTTGGCCCGGCATTACGGCACGAAAATCTGGTGCTACGAAAACATGGTGGATATTCTCCAGAATCCGCGCGGCCTGAACGTCGGATGTATTCTCGGCGAGCCGATCAAAGTCGACACGAAGCTTCCGCAATAAAGAAACCTTCAAATGGGAGGAGTTCGAATTCACGGTGGTGCATTCGCCGGGCCACACGAACTATCAGATGGCCATGTTCGCCACCATCGACGGCGCACGCATTGCGTTTACGGGCGATGCTTTCTTCAACGATCCCGAATAATCCCAACAATCTTCGCCATAACCTGATCTATCGCAATGAAGTGAAAAGCGGCGATCACGTGAAATCGATTCGCAACATTCTCGAATTCGAGCCGAACATCATCGCGCCCGGTCATGGCAGGCCGTTTCTGATCGACCGGGAAACCGCGCAAAATTTCGAGCAACGCGCCGAGAAACAGGATGTGTTTTTCCGTGAGCTGATTGCCGATCCCGGACACCGATTTCGGAGTGGATCCCTCCTGGGTGAGCATTTATCCGTATCAGATGATGATCTTGGCCGGGCAGACGAAGCAGATTGAAATTCGTGTTCGAAATTACCGGCCCAAAACGATGCAAATCGAAGGCGCGCTCGTGCTGCCGGAGGGATGGAAAGCTACCCCTCAGCGGATTTCATTGAGTGTCGATGCGAAATCGAGTGCCAGCACGAAAGCAAGCATCACTATTCCGACCGCTTGGACCGATCCGCTCTCGAGAGTCGCAATCGCGCTCGATGTTCTCGCCGACGGCAAGTATCTCGGGCAAATTGCCGAAGCGGTGGTCGATATCCGCGCCCGCAATGCGTGAACGACGATACTGATCAAAGAACGCCATGAACCGAAGAAGCCTGTTGCAATCGCTGGCCGCGTTGCCGGCTGCTGGCTTGGTGCATGCTCAACAGCCAGTCGTACCGCCGAAACCAAGCCCGGCAGCAACCGAAGAAACATCCCGGTCGTCGAATCGACCATTCCCGATATAGCCGGCACAACCCTGCTTACCTTTTTCACGCGCGAGCAATTCGCCGTGCTTGCGCCGCTTGAGCGATGTGATTTATCCCGCAATGAATGGAATTCCCGGAGCCCTGGCCGCAAGCGCGCCGGAGTTTCTCGATTTTCTCATCAGCGAATCGAGCGCAGATCGCCAAAAGCTCTACGTGAACGGTCTGGATGAACTTGACCGGCAATCGAAGCAGCGCTTCAACGTCGCGTTCGCAGAGACAAATCAAACGCCAAGCGGACGCGCTGCTCGCCCCGCTCTGCCAGCAATGGGTCTCCACAGCCGACCAGACGAGTTCACCGCATTCTTGCGTGCCGCGAAACAGGACATTCTTACAGGCCACGCAGAATTCGCACGAATGGATTCACGTGATGTCAAAACGCGTTCGAAGCGCGGGCGGACTTGGCATGTACTGGTATCCCATCGAGTAGCCGTATGGTCCCCCAATACGACGTTCTGATCATCGGCTCCGGCGCTTCGGGCGGCGCGGTCGCCTACACGCTGACTCAGAAAGGCATCTCCTGCCTGATGCTCGATGCCGGTCCCGTGATCGACTACACGCGAGATCGCGCGCTGAAAAAAGTCTACGAGCTGCCGTATCGCGGCTTCGATAAGCCGGGACGTTTTCCGCACGTTACGCAGGCGAACGAGTTCAATGGCAATTTGTGGGCCGACGAAAAGCTGAATCCGTACACGTACGATCCGAAAGATCCCTACTATTGGGTTCGCGTTCGCCTGGTCGGCGGCAAAACGCTGGTTTGGGGCCGCGCTTCGTGGCGCATGAGCGATTTCGAATTCAAATGCAAGGACCACGACGGCTTCGGAGAGAACTGGCCCATCAGCTATAAGGATCTCGCGCCGTATTACGACAAAGTGGAGCCGATCTTCCGCGTTGCCGGACGCAAGGAAGGTCTTGCCGCAGATTCCCGATGGGATTTTCCTCGAAGACAATTCCAAAGACAGCGAAAGCGTCAAGCGTTTCGCGGCCGCATTGAAAGCGCGCGGAATTGCCACCACAAAGCCGAGGCGAGCCACGGGAACGCTGGCAAGCTCCATCAATCTGTTCTTGCCAACGGCGCTCGAAACCGGCTATCTGACGGTTGTGCCGAATGCGGTGGTCAGCCAGATCACCATCGACCCGAACACGGGCAAGGTGAATGGCGCGACTTTCATCGACCGCCGCTCTCATCGCGAAATGCACGCCAAGGCTCGCGTGGTTGTGGTGGGCGCGTCCACACTGGAAAGCACTCGCTTGCTGCTGAATTCGAGCCTCGCGAATTCGAGCGGCGTTCTGGGTCAATATCTCTTCGATCAGTTTTATGTGAAAAACATCGTCGAGGCGATCGTTCCCGAAGCGCGCAACAAGAGGAACGCGTACGATCTGATGGGCGGCGGCGGTTACATCCCGCAGTTTCGCAATCTGAAGACGCGGGAAAAAGATTTCATTCGCGGTTACTCGGTCGATTTCGGCAGCGGCGGAACTCCTCCCACGCGTTTCATTCCGGCTTACGGCGAAGCGCTGCAAAAAGAGCTCGCAGCGCTCGATAACGCGCGTTTCTCCATGACCGCGATGGGCGCGGTGCTGCCGCGGCGCGAAAATCACGTGCACATCGACAAAACCGTTCGGGACGCCTGGGGCATTCCGGTATTGAACATTCAGGCGCGCTACACCGATAACGAATTCAATATGGCGCGCGATGCGATGAACACGCTCGATGAGGCCTGCCATGCTGCCGGATTCGAGGTGCTCGCCAAGCACGCGCAGATGGTGCCGCCCGGTGAAAGCATTCACGAGCTGGGGACCTGCCGCATGGGCGACGATCCGAAAACGAGCGTGCTGAACAAATGGAATCAGAGCCATGACATAAAGAATCTGTTCGTTGTCGACGGAAGCAGCTTCGTTTCGGGAGGTCCGCAGAATCCGACATTGACCATTGCGGCGCTTGCGATGCGCGCGTCTGATTACATGGCGGAACAGACTGCGATCGGGCAATCTGTGAGAATCGTCGCTTCTCGCGTTTGCCTGGTTGTTCGCATTCACCGTCTTCGGCCAGGGCCAGCAACAGGGACCCAAACAGCCCATTGAGTTCAACCACAAGCTGCACGTAACGGACAAAAAGGTCCCCTGCAAGATGTGCCATCCGAACCCCGATCCAGGCGAAATGATGGGTCTGCCGGAGGTTTCGACATGCATGCAATGCCACTCCGCGATCACAGCCCGCCACGCCCGCGGAGCGCAAGCTCGCAGCTTTCGCCAAGCTGAATCGAGATGTCGACTGGATCCGCGTGTACCAGATTCCAACCTACGTTCGCTTCGACCACCGCCAGCACCTGCAAGCCGGCACGAAATGCGAAACCTGCCACGGCCCGGTGGCTGAGCGGACCAGCCTTTGGCAGGAACACGAGATGACCATGGGCGCCTGCATGGATTGCCACCGCGCAACCCACGCCAGCCTCGATTGCGGCTCCTGTCACGAGCCGCGATAAAACCGGCATTCCCTACAAACTTCGTCCGGTCAATCTTTTCAAAAGCAAAACCGCTTTTCGTATATCCGCCGCCCGCTTGTTCGAATCCGGCTCCTCGCGCTCAATGCTCAGAATCCCGCGATAACCAATCTCTTTCAGCTTCGAAATAAAGCGAGGAATATCGACGCTTCCCTCGCCGAGCGGCCGCTCCGTGCCCAGCGCTTCAGGCTGATCTACAGGCGGCCAATCGCCATCTTTGCAATGAACCGAGATCACATGTTTCCCGAGCACGTCCAGCGCCTCAATCGGATCTCCGGTGCCGTACAAAATCATGTTCGCCGGATCGAAATTGATCTTCAAATTCGGGCGATCCACGTCTTCCATAAAGCGGAGAAGAACCTTCGCCGGCTCCTGCCCTGTTTCGAGAGCAAACGATTGACCATTCCTCGCGCAGTGATCGCAAATCTCCCGCACGACATTTCGGATATCGGTGTGCAGCAGCTCATTCGGATCATGCGGGCACGAAACCGATGTGGCAAGCCACACTATCTATCCCGAGCTTTGCAGCGACATCCGAAACAGCTTTCGTTCTGGCAACGCGTTCCCTCCTCGTTTCCAGAGGAACAAGGCCGACGGTACGCTGCACAGCCGGAATATCCGTGTATTGTTCGCCGATATAGCTGCACACGGCAGTGACCGCGGTGAATTGCTCGGCAGTCAGGGCCTCGTCCCAGCGCTCGGCGGCGCCGTCGAGCGATAGTTCGCCTGGAAATCCCAACTGCCCGGCGCGAACTCCGAATTGCCTTGACCGTCGCGCAACGTCTTCCGCGCGTCTTCTTCGGCCCAAAACATCAGGCCGATTTCCAGGTCTTCTAAACCGAGCATTTGATCTGCGCTCCTCCGGAGTTTCTCGATTCTTTCAACGTCAAAGCAATCTGCAAAGCACGGGCGGAGTCTTGCGGCAGGCAACGCTCCGGCCGTTTGTTGTTGCGGCAGCAATCGACAAAGTAGGCAATCTCGGCATCATAGCCGCCCTCGTCCTGCAAGTCGATCTTTTTCCGCTCGCCGTTTTGTGTGCTGAGCATCAAACCCTGCTGCGTCCATTCCAACTCGGCCCGATCCGCTCGTATTTGAAAACTCATCGATAGAGCAGTACCTGCCGGAAACCAGCCGCCTTGTATGCGCACCTCAGGACCATTTGGATAGATCAGAGTAGCCATTAACGTGTCGACACCGCCGATACTCTTTGCAGCGACACGATCTGGAGTTCCGAAAAGCAACAGCGCTTGATCGATATCGTGGATCATTAAATCGGTGATTGCGCCGCCGCTGTGAGACTCATCCGTCAACCACGCGCTCCAATCGGGAACGCCGCAGCGCCGGACAAAAAGAGCTGACCGAATGCGGCCGTGCTCGCCCGATTTCACGAAGCTCTCCAGATAACGGTATTCCGGCCAGAACCGAAGAACCTGACCAATCATGAGAACCCGGTCATGCTCATCTGCGGCCGCAATCATGCGCTGGCAGTCCGCTGCCGTTAAGGCCATGGGCTTTTCACAGAACACGTGCTTTCCTGCTGTGAGCGCAGTGACAGCCACTTCGGCGTGCAGGTCGGTCGGCAGGCAAATGTCGACGGCCTCTAATTCAGGCATTTCGACGAGTTCTTTCCAATGGGAGCACTCTCTGGAAACCGAGGGGCGCGTCTCGGCAGAGGATTTCGAAAGGCCCGCCACATTGCCTGAAGCCGTGCGCCCATGAGCAGGGCAAACAGCAACAACTTCGACGCCGGGCATCCTGTGATAAGAACTCAGGTGCATTGCGCCCATGAATCCGCGTCCGAGGATGCCGAGTCTCACGAACGTATTCTACGCGGCGCGGTGGCGTGAGGTACAACATCGATTGGGGACTTGGAATTGAGTAAGCGTACAAGGGGAATAACTCGGCGGCAATTTGGCGCGGGAGCAGCGGGAGCAAGCCTGGCGGTTGCGGCGGCGCAAGTGCCTGCATCGAGCGGCAGCGCGCCCATCTTGCCCGGCATCTGGCGCCTGACATTCGGCACACCGGAGAAATTGACGCCGGTTCAAACGCGGCATTACCAACCCGCGCGGCGAAGGCCTGGTTAAATTACCTGCCGTGGCAAGTTGTCCCGTCCCGGCCAACTCTGTCTCCGGCCGGGCTTCGAAACGTGGTTATGAAATCGCGATTCCTCTGGAACCTGGCGAAATGCTGTACGGCCTCGGCTTGCAATTTCAATCGTTCCTGCAGCGCGGCCTCAAGAAAAAGCTGCGTGTGAACGCGGATCCGGCCGCCGATCTGGGCGATTCGCATGCTCCGGTTCCCTTCTTCGTTTCGACCCGCGGCTACGGCGTATTCATCGATAGCGCACGCTACATCAATGTTTACTGCGGCAACAAGGTCAAGAAAGATGCGCCGCATCCACCGGTAACCGGCGATGCCCGGACCGCGGCCCGTGTTGCGGAGTTGCCCTCCTCGTTCGAGAGATTTCACATGAATGAGCGCAGCGAAACGCTGATCGAAATCCCGGAAGCGCAGGGCACGGACATTTACATTTTTGGCGGTCCCACGCTGCGCGCTGCGGTTCAGCGCTACAACCTGTTTGCGGGCGGTGGTCCCGTGCCTCCGCGCTGGGGCCTGGGCTTCTGGTATCGCTGTTATGGCCAGTTTGGGCAATCGGAGGTGCTGGCGCTGGCGCAGGAACTGAGAGACAGCAAAGTTCCGTGCGATGTGCTCGGTCTCGAACCGGGCTGGCAGTCGCATTCCTATTCCTGTTCGTTTGTATGGAGCGATAAATTTCCCGATCCCGGAGCGATGCTCGGGAAGCTGAAGGAATCGAATTACCACGTCAACCTTTGGGAGCACGCCTTCACGCATCCCACTTCACCGCTTTACAAGCCGCTATTGCCGTATTCCGGCGACTACGAGGTTTGGGGCGGCTTGGTTCCCGATTTTGCCGGCGAAAAGGCGCGCGAAATTTTCGGCGCGTATCATGAGCGGGAGTTTGTCAGGCGCGGAGTGGCTGGTTTCAAACTGGACGAATGCGACAACTCCGATTACACGAATAATTGGTCCTTTCCGGAAATCGGCCATTTCCCCTCCGGCGCGGACGGCGAACAGATGCACTGCTTTTTCGGCCTGCGGTATCAGGACACGATTCAGGGCGCCTTCGACCGGACCAACATTCGCACCTTCGGTCTGGTTCGCTCTTCGCACGCGCTGGCCGCGCCGTATCCATACGTGCTTTACAGCGATCTCTATGACCACAAACAGTTCATCCGCGGTGTCACAAACGCCGGATTCGCGGGGTTGTTATGGTGCCCCGAAGTGCGCGATGCGAGGAATAACGAAGATTTGATCCGTAGATTGCAAACCGTGATCTTTTCGCCGCTCGCGATGATCAATGCCTGGTACATCAAGAATCCGCCTTGGAAGCAGGTGGATCGCGAAGCGAATAACGCCGGTCATTTCGCCGAAGGCTGGCAACAGGTCGAAGCTGTCTGCAGACGCCTGATTGAAGTCCGCATGCAACTGGTGCCCTATCTGTACGCGGCTTACATTCGTTATCACTTGGAAGGCACGCCTGTTTTTCGCGCCGTGGTGATGGATTACCCGGACGATCCGCAGGCCTGGGCCGCGGACCTGCAGTATCTCGGAGGCGATAGTTTGTTGATCGCTCCCGTGGTGGCCGGAGAAACGGAACGCGACGTATATCTCCCGGAAGGCGAATGGTTCGATTTTTGGACCGGCCGCAAATTCGCTGGCCGCCAGCATCTCAAAGTTTCGCCGCCGCTTGATCAAATTCCAGTCTTCGTCAAATCCGGAACGCTGCTGCCTCTAGCTCAATCAACGCTTCACACGGAAGATCCCGATGCGTTTACTCTCACGGCTCGGGCGTACGGAAGCGGCGATCAGCGCTGTTTGCTGTATGAAGATAATGGCTTGCCGAATGCGACTTTCACGGAAGTTAGCGTCCTCTGGGATGCCGGACAGCAGGCCGGCACAATCGAGCGATCCGGTCCAGCCGTGACGCCTTCTTATACGGTGAAGCAGTGGGAAAAAGTATCCGGCTGATCGATGCTACTTCAAAATCACCCGCGCTAAACCGGCGTTGTTTGCCGAGTCGTACACGCGGAATACCAGCAAATGCTCGCCGGGACGAAGTTTGTCCAAATGCAAATGGAAGCGCTCTTGCGGAGAATCCGTGATGCCATCCACGGCCTCTATTGGTTGCCACACGCCTGCATCGAGCGAATATTCGCACAACCGCAGCGGGCTGGTTTTGTCTGCCGCGTCCAGATCGATATCGAGTGAATCCTCGATGCGGCGCGGCTGCCCGAGCGTTACCACAGGTGGTGTGTTATCGATCAGAACCGGCGTACTCACAAGCTCCGTTTCGTGCGCGTATTGTGCGGCATTCGATGGCATGTCCGAAGCAACCACCCGGAAGAAGTAGCGGCCGTCGGCGAAAACATCGGGATCCAGTAAGAGCGTGTTTTCGAACATACGGGAACGAATCAATTGCCAGCCCTTCTCATCTTCGGCTCGGAAGTAGACGGAATAGACGAGTTTGTCGCCATCCGGATCATCGGCCTGCCAGGAGATCTGCGTTTGGGTGGTCTGCAGGCGCGATACGTTTTGAGTGGCCGACGTAGTGGAACTCGTGGCGGGAGCCTCCCCCGTATCGGTCACAGTCACAGAGTAAGCCGAAGCCGAACTCGTCGTGTTTGCAGCTGCTTTCGCGGCATTCGTCCCCACCACGGAGGTAACCGTAATGCTGTGAATCACGGGCGGGGCATTCTGAGGCAAATAGGGAATGTCCACGGTGCTGAGCTCCGCGCTCGATCCCGCCGCCCATTCGGCTCGCCATTGAATAAAGCGGCCCGCCGGACTTTGAATCAGCGCTCCCGCCGGATCGTTGATCGGCGCCGACCATGCGCTCCAGGTCCCATCCGGACGAAGCGCGTTTCCCGTTCGCGTTCGAAACACAAGTCCCGAACTCGATCCGCCAGCCCCTCCGTACCATTGCAGATGTCCCCACCTGGCGACACTGGTTGAATCGTGCACTTGCGATTCATAGAATCCCGCCCCCGTGCCTGCGGGCGTATACGCAACCAGCCGAGCAGGGTTGCTCATCCCCGCGTAAAGCACGGTTTCCGACTTCATCAAGCGCGTCGTCTCGCCATCGCCTGGTTCGATAATCAATGCGCTCTTGCCATTCGTCAGACGATAAATGCGGCCATGATCGTCAGTCGAGAAAATGAGCGAGTCGCCGTCGAGCAGGAGATCGTACACGTTATCGTCTTTGGAGCTGCGCAGCGTCTCCACGGTGTGATTCGCGCGAATGCGATAGATGGCGGATTTCTCAACTCCGCTGACCTCCACGACGGCGGTATTCGAAGTCGCGGCCGTTGACGACGCCGACGATCCGGTGGTTTTGGACTGGTCCGCTCCCGGTTTGACTCCTGCCTGATCGCTGTCGGACGGCGCGCTATTACGCCTGGCTTCCGTGACGGTGATCACCGTGGGATTCGTCGCCACTACGACACCCGGATTGGAAGCCGTAGGAGTGGCGGATGGCGGAGAGCGGGTCGCGACCGCGCCGCCCATTCCTGCCGCATAGATATCGCCATCCGGCGCGATCTCAATCGCTCGAATCTCGGGAAGCGTCGAATCGAGAAGTATGGCGCCCTTTCCTGGACCGGAGATCTCATAAAGCAGACCATTTGGATCTGTTCCCGCGTACAGATGTCCGTTGGAATCGAGTGCGATTGAGGTTACGTTTGACTGCCCGGGGTCGTAGTAGAGATCGGCTTTTCCGGCCGGATCGATGCGATAAATGCGCCCAGGCTCTCCGGTAGCCACGTAGAGGGTTCCATCCTGCGCAGCTTGAATGCCCCAAATATATTTTCCGGACGAATGCCAGATTTGCTCGGCTTTCCCGTTCGCAATGCGATAAACGCCGCCATTCGGAGAGGTACCCGCGTACAGAACGCCACTGCTGTTCACGCAAATCGCGAAAACCTCCGATTGTTCAGCGGACCAGATCAGCGAAATTTTCCCGTCGGGAGCTACTCGAAAAATCTTTCCCTGATGTCCTGTGGAGGCGTAGATGCTGTGATCAGGCGCGAGTGCGAGCCCCCAGAGCGCCGGCTGGTCGAGACCCGCTCGAAATTGCAGCGATGGCCCCAGCCGCAGAGTTCCATCTGATGTAAGAGACAAGCCGGAAAAACGGCCTTTCAGAAACTCGCTGAACCCGGTCACCTCCCAAGCGGTGCTGGTGGCCGCTGAAACAGTCACGGCGCACGCGCAGACCGCGCATGCGAGCGCCCGGAAAACCGGCGGCATTCCCGATTTCACTCCTTCACTTCCACCTGTACGGTTTTAGATCCCGTCACCACATAGCCGTCGACCGCCATCTTGATTTCGGCCACCCCCGAGCCGCGCGTCAGCGTCAGTGCTGCATTACTCGTGGCTGAAGCCGAAGGATCGGCTAGCACCAACATGACCGAGGGAGGAGGGTCTGTCAGTTCGCCGCCGGGGAGCGGCCCATTGATCGTAAACGAGGGTTCCTGTCGCCACACGCGAACGTAAGCTGCCCCGCTCCCGCGAAACCCGTTAATTACCTGAATCATTTGCTCCGGCGTGTGGAATTCAGATTGGCTGAGTCCGGCGAATTCAGGAGCATTTAAGCCATTCGCATCGCAGACCGTAATATCCAACGCCCCCAGGGGAGCACCAACAGGAACCGTGTAGGTTGCGCTGCGCGTTAGTTGAACGCCATTTTCGCCTTCCAAAAGCGCCGTAATTTCCACGTCCTCGCCCGGACGAACATCGTGTCGCGCGGCCCACACTTGAGCAATATGGAGCTGGCGCTTACTCTCAACTGGCTCCAGGTGAAACGAAATGTTCTTCATGTGAAGATCGGTAAACCCCGCCCCGAGAACAAAGCCCAGAGTCACCACCGCATCCACTGAAGCTTGTTGGGCCAACCCGCTATCGCTGACGAAGACGTCTTGCACCACGAGCGGAGGCACATTTCCCTCGAATTCGACGCGTCCGCGAAGCCGCAGGGTACCGGCGCCTAACGTGCGCTCGGTAGCATCGATAGTAGAAAAAATCGCGGTTTGGGCGATGAACGGTGTCAGCAGCCGGTCGTTCACGACCTGGAAATGGTAATCATGCGTACCTCTCTGTGGCGAAACGACAGAGATACTAAGTGGAACGGTATGCGCCGCCCGCCCAATTTCACCCGCGATCGCGGCACTCCGGTCGCTCAGAATGGTGCCAACCCACTCCTTGGGGCTGGAGAGCTTGAACGACGTATTCAAAGTGGGCAACAGAGCCACCACATCTGCCCGAGCGAAGGGCAATTCCACCGATCCGGTGTCCAGGAAGCGGTGCCCGAATGCGTACATATGCTTGCCGTCGACATACGTAACCGTTCCATCGGCGCTGATGGCTAAATCGCCGCTGAGCAATTGCACGCTGATCATGGAACCCGGTTCCACCGTACCGGTATAGGCCTGAGATCTTGGACTGCCCGCGGACACTCCCTGTTGAGGCTCGAACCCTAAGCCGCGGAAACTGGATGCGAAAACTTGAAGCGTGCGCGGCGTAAAGCCGGTGAGGGCGAGTGGCGTGGAGATCGCAGTCAAATTCCCGAACGAGGAGGCGACACTGTTGAGATCTCCATTGGAAGCGCCGCTTCCGTGAGCGCGCGATATGAAGCTGGAATCGGCCACCATTTGCTGGATCGGCTGGATTCCCGCGATAGGCTGTTTGGAGAAGGGAAAACCGAGGGCAATAGCTCCGAGGAGCTTGCCGTCAATGTAAACCGGGCTTCCGCTCATACCCTGCATGACGCCTGTTTCGGCGAGTGGCCCTCCGCTCAGCTTGGCGAGAATAATCGACTGCTTGGGAGTGAGGTTTTCCAGAACGCCGAGGATTTCGACCTGGAACTCTTCAACGCGATCGCCCTGGAAAACAGTGCGCCCGATTCCATGGAGCCCCGGACGGACATCCTGCAATGGAAAGAATCCTTGTGCAGCGACAGCGAGTGTTCCCGAGAGCAGCAGCGCCGAAACGAAGAAAATGCGAAGGTGCCTCCGCCTGGTACTGGTCCTAGCCCGACGATCTTTCGGCATATATTCGTGCGCGGGATTCTCCTTTACACTGTGATTAACTGAAGAGAATCTTCCTTTCATGGTAAGCGTGCCTGTTGCGCCGCCCACGCAGGCTCCGGCGTCTCCTCCAAAAATCGCTTGGCAAACCGTAGCGTGGTTTGGCGCGCTGCTGATTACTTGCTATGCCACGATCCTATATCGGATGGCATACCAATGGGCCACCGACGAGAACATGGGGCACGGATTTTTCGTGCCGATCGTGGCGGGATTCATCGCTTGGCAGCGTCGTGGCGCATTGCTGGCGGCTCCCGCGCGCACCAATAATTGGGGCCTTGTACTGGTGGTCTGGGCAGCGCTACAGGCGATTGCGGCAACACTCGGAGCGGAGCTCTTCACCGCGCGGCTGGCGTTTGTGATCGCGCTGTTCGGTGTCGTTCTCTACCTGGGCGGCAAAAATTGGGTAAAGATCCTTCTCTTCCCGCTGCTGCTGCTCCTTTTCATGATCCCGATTCCGGCGATCATCTACGCGCAACTTACCCTCAAGCTGCAAATGCTGGCGAGCGAGCTGGGCGAGGTGATGATCGGCTGGATGGGTATTCCCGTTCTCCGGGCCGGCAACACTTTGCAATTGCCGAGCCAGACATTGGATATCGCCGAGGCTTGCAGCGGTATCCGCTCTCTGTTGTCGTTAGCCTTTCTCTCGCTCGTTTACGCCTACTTCATGGACAAGCGCGTCTGGATGCGATGGGCGCTGCTGATTGCCACGGTTCCCATTGCGATTGCAGCCAACGGTATTCGCGTAGCCGTCACGGGGTGGCTTTCCGAAGTGAATACCCAGCTTGCGCAAGGCACCTATCACGAAATGGAAGGGTATATCGTTTTTCTCGTTGCGCTGGTGGCGCTTATCGCGACGCATAGAATACTCAGTTTCGCGGCGAACAGGCGCAAGAAGGGGGCGCATTGAGTCGTTTCCCCGGTTCGAAGAGCGTGCGGATCTTGAGCGTTGTTCTGCTCGCGCAAGCCTCGCTATTCTATGGCTTCTCACGCCGTGAGAACGTTCCGCACCATAAGCCGCTCGATCTGTTTTCTCTTGGCGATACGAACTGGACCCTGATCCAAGACGTACCGCTCGATCAAGAAACTCTGAGCGTCCTGAAGGCAGACGATATTCTTTCCCGCATTTATCAAAACAAGCAGACCGGGAGCGCGGCTACACTGTTCGTAGCTTATTTTGAGACTCAGCGCACAGGGAAAGCGCCGCACTCACCAAAGAATTGCTTGCCGGGCAGCGGATGGGTCCAGCAGCAATCCGGTACAATCGCGATTCCCATTCCAGGTCAAGCGAATCCGATACGGGTGAACCATTACGTGGTTGCGCGCGGGCAGAATCAGAGCGTTGTTCTGTATTGGTATCAGGCCCACAACCGCGTGATTGCGAGCGAATACACGGCTAAGATCTACACGGTCACGGACGCGATCCGGTACAACCGCAGCGACACGTCGTTGGTTCGAGTAGTAGTGGGAGTTAATGACGGAGATACTCAGCGGGCTTTGCAGACTGCGGTTTCATTTGTGCAGTCCTTCTTTGAGCCGTTGAAGCAGTACCTGCCTGTTTAGTCTCTTACGCAAAAAATGCGAACGCTTCGTATTGTGGATCCCAGCCGCCGCAAAATCCTCCCTTTGTGATCGTTGAGAACTGGCGGAAGCTGATTGAACACTGACCATAAATTTAGTTAACAAGTGTTCTGAGAAGGGTCCGGGATTTGCTCTATTTTGCCGAGCAGAAAAATGTAAGCCGCGATTCCGATCAGCAAGATTGCCGCGGCAACGGCGAACGCGGAAGAGAACGAATTTTCCGGCCCGGCGAGATAGCCGGTCACAATGGGCGAGCAAATTCCCGCGATTTGATTACCGAAATTAAGGATGCCTCCTACTTTGCCAACGCTGTCGCCAGGCGCGATGAGGGACGGCACAGACCAGCCGACCGGCGCGGCCGCGGAGAGCCCTCCCAGAGCCAGGCTGATCCAGAGCAGCGCAAGAGCCGGATTCCGGGTGGACATCGCTCCGGCTATCGCGAGTCCAAAGCTAGTTCCCGCGACTAAGACGGTCTTGCGTACCACGGTATCTTTGTAACCTCGCCGGATCAAAACATCGACTAGCCATCCCCCAACCAGAAGATCCGCTACTGTCGCGACTAGCCAGGGGACGCTTGTGTAGAAAACGGAATGCAATGCATCGAGGTGCAGGGCAGAAAAGTAACTGGGCATCCAATAGAGGAGCAGATAAAAGCAGTAGTTATAGCCGAAAAAGCCAGTTACTAACCCGAGCACTTTTCGCTGCCGCAATAAGTAACTCAATGACGGGCTGTAACGAGATTCGGCCCCGGTTAAGCGAGTACCCTTCGGATCGTGATAGAAGATGTAAAAGGCGACAAAGTAGAGAAAGCTGATCAAGCCGGTGGCTGCAAAGCTAAAACGCCAGCCGAAGCGCAGGATAAGGACGCCGACGAACAACACACCGATTGCTGGTCCGAACTTCGCGGCCGCATCCAAGATAGCGGTCGCCAGACTCCGCTCGTGCCGCGGAAACCAGTACCCGGTTGCTTTTGCGTAGGCAGGGAAGGTGGGAGCTTCTCCATTCCGAGCAATAGCCGCATCGAAAAGAATGTACGCGTTCCAGGCGATGCCGCTGCGCCAAATGAGGCGACACTCCAAAGAATCGCGCCGATCCGGCCGAGCGTTCGTACACCAAAGCGGTCCAACAAGACACCCATGGGGAGTTGCAGTGCCGCATAGGTCCAGTTGAATGCGCTTGACAGGTAGCCGAAGGCGACCGTGGAAAGGCCGAACTCCGAATGAAGCGCCTCGCGCGCCACCGACAGATTTATGCGGTCAAAGTAGTTAACAAGAACGCCGACGCCCAGCAGTATCGCTATGCCCCAGCGCCTGCGCGGTGGACTTATCTCAAGCGTATGCTGGTTCCGGTTCCTCGGCGGCGCTGAAATAGGCGCAATCGGGGTGATGAAACACGAGCGCGGAAACGCTCGCTTCCGGCTCCATCATAAAGCCTTCAGTGAGATTCACGCCGATTTCCTCCGGGCGCAACAAACGCCAGAGCTTCGTCTGGTCCTCTAAATTTGGACAGGCTGGATAGCCGAAGCTGTAACGCTTTCCGCGATAACGCGAAGTGAATCGCTCCTGCATGGTCATGGAGGGCGGGTCGGGCAAGCCCCAGTCTTCGCGGATGCGGCGGTGCAACCATTCGGCGCAAGCTTCCGCAGTTTCAATGCCCAGCGCCTGAAGCGCATGCGCCTTGAAGTATTCTCCGCGCTGCTTGGCGTCTTCCGAATGTTCGATGATGCCCTCGCCCGCCGTGACGACGAAGAGCGCCATGTGATCGCGACGGCCGTCTTGCGGGTCCAGAGCGTAGTCGCTTAAACAAAGACCGTCGGATTTGGCCTGGCGTCCGAAGCGAAAAGTTTCTATCGGCGAGTCAGAGCCGGGAGCGAACAGATGAAGAGAGTTTTCGTCCCGCTCGATCTCGAAAAATTGCCACACCGCGCGGGCTTTCATGAACGTGGCGGCTTCCCGCTTCACATCCTCCATATTGTGGAAGAGTTCCAGCGCCTTGGGGTCGCGATCCGTCAATAGCTTCTCGAAATTTCCCTTAAAGCCAAGGTGGCGTCCATAGAGCATGAACGGATTGATGTAGCTCCAGACATCGGGAAGGTTGTGGATGGCGCGAATCTTTCGGTCCGCGTAAGGAGCGGGCGGAATCGGAATGCCGGTGCGAACCTTGGGGCTGCGAACTGCGCCGGAAGGTATTATGGGCTGCTCCAGAGGGGCTGTTTCCGCCGGAACGTCGCGGAAAATATGCTGGGAAAGCACCTGGTTGCGCAATCCGGGATCCGTGATCTCGTTCATCAGCCGCAGGCCGGTCATGGCGTCTTTGGCGTACAGCGTGGGAGCGGAATAGCTCGGCGCGATTTTCGTCTTCGTGAATTTTTCGGACAAGGCCGCGCCGCCCACGAGCAGCGGGACGTGAATACCCGCATCCTTGAGATCGCCCGCGGTGGTGACCATCTGTTGCGCGCTCTTGACAAGGAGTCCCGAAAGACCGATGGCATCGGGACGGTGTTGCTGGAAGGCCTTGATTAAGTCTTCGGGCGGAACTTTAATCCCCAGATTCACGACCTGGTAACCGTTGTTGCTGAGAATGATCTCGACGAGGTTTTTTCCAATATCGTGGACATCGCCCTTCACCGTGGCGAGGACAATCTTCCCCCTGGTGGAAGAATCCGCCTTCTCCATGAACTGTTCGAGGTGATTGACGGCGGCTTTCATCGCCTCGGCGGATTGCAGCACCTCCGCAACAATCAGCTCGTTGTTGTTGAACAGCCGGCCGACTTCGGACATGCCTGCCATGAGCGGGCCGTTGACGATGTCGAGGGGCGCCATGCCCTCCTGGAGCTTCCGATCGAGATCGGGGATGAGGCCGTCTTTCGTACCTTCGATGATGTAGTTGGCCAGGCGCTCATCGAGAGGGAGGTCGGCTGCTTTCTTCTTTTGCCGACCAGTTGCACCGCGAAAGTGTTCGGAGATCGCCGCAATGTGAAACTGGTTGACCGCGATTTTCTGGTCACGCGATTGGTGTCTCCAGTCTTCTGGAACGGCTTCGAGTACGGCGGCATTGGGATGATCGGCGGGAATGTTTACGGGCGGAGTGTTGAAGAGGAGAGCTTCGGCGAGCCGCCGCTCTTCTTCCGGAACACTCGCGAAACGCTCCAGCTTCTCGGAATTTACGATGGCGAGGTCGAGACCGGCCTTGGTGCAGTAATAGAGGAAGACGGAATTGACGACTTCACGGGCGGCGGCAGGCAGGCCGAAGGAGATGTTGGAGATCCCGAGGATGGTCTTGATGTAAGGGATCTTCTCCTTGATGAGGCGGATTGACTCGATGGTCTCGACTGCGCCGCCGATGTAGTTCTCGTCGCCCGTGGCGCACGGAAATACCAATGGATCGATGACAATGTCTTCGGGCGGAACACCGTATTTCGTGGTAAGCAGGTGGACGGATCGCTCGGCCACCGCCAGTTTGCGTTCGCGAGTGAACGCCTGGGCTTGCAGCTTGTCTTCGTCGATGCAGCCAACCACCAGCGCGGCGCCATAAGCGCGCGCGAGCGGGCAAATACGCTCGAACTTCTCTTCCCCATCTTCCAGGTTGATGGAATTGATGATGCTTTTTCCCTGGCAATACGTCAGAGAAAGCTCGACCGAGCGCGGATCGGTGGTGTCGATCATGATCGGCGCTTTGATTTTGCGAATGAGTTTCTCGTAGAAGACCGGAATGTCGTTCAGCTCGTCGCGATCGCTCGATTGAAGGCAGACATCCACAACGTGCGCGCCGTTGCGAATCTGCCAGCGCGCGATTTCGGTTGCTTCTTCCCATTTCTCTTCCGCGATCATTCTTTTGAACAGGCGCGAACCGATCACGTTGGTGCGCTCCCCCACGATCAAGGGCCGGTTGCTCTCTTCCGCTTCCACAGCTTCGATCCCGGAGAAGTAAGTGCGATGGGCAGGTTGCTTCGGTTCGCGAGGTTTCTTACCCTCGGCCATCTGAACTATGGCGCGAATATGATCCGGCCGCGTACCGCAACAGCCTCCGACAATGTTCAGCCAGCCGTGATCGATAAAGCGCTCGAGCTGGGCCGCTAGGCTGGTGGGCGTTTCCAAATACTGGCCCGTGTCGGCATCGGGCAGACCGGCATTCGGATAACAAGAAACGCGAGTGCCCGCGAGCTCATGGATGGATCGGATGTGATCGGTCATGAATTCGGGGCCGGTCGCGCAATTCAGGCCGATGGCGAGCAGGGGCGCGTGAGAGACGGACACGTAGAACGCGTCGGCCGTTTGACCGGCGAGCATTGAACCAGCTTGTTCAATGGTGCCGGAGACGATTGTAGGAATCGGATAATGAAGTTCGCGGCCAAGGCGGTCGATGGCAAGAAGGCCAGCCTTTACGGTGCGGGTGTCATTACAAGTTTCGAGCAGGAGGATGTCCGCGCCGCCCTCCAGCAGGCCCCTCGAATGTTCGTAGTAGCTGGTGACCAGCTCGGGGAAGGTAACGCCTCCGCCTAGTGAAATCGCCTTGGTTGTCGGACCCATGGATCCGGCGACGAAGCGAGGGCGGCTCGGCGTCGAGAATTCCTCCGCAGCCTGTCGCGCCAGCTCCGCGGCTTTGAAACTCAGTTCGTACGAGCGATCCGCGATTCCGTATTCAGCGAGAACGATCCGGCTCGATTGGAAGCTGTTGGTTTCGACGATGTCGGATCCGGCTTCGAAGTATGCGCGGTGAATGCCCGTAATCACATCGGGCCGGGTAGCGACGAGGATCTCATTGCAGCCTTCCATGGCTGGACCGCCGAAATCCTCCGCCGTAAGATGATGCTGCTGCAGCATGGTGCCCATGGCCCCATCGAGGACAAGAATGCGGGCGCTGAGAGCGTCTTCGAGAGCCTGGCGACGCGTCTGCCGGGCAGCGGAATCGGGAGATTTCATGAAGATAGGCGAGCTAGCTTCATTTTACCGGCAGTCCACGGATTTTTGAATCACCCCGAACCGGCAGGAAGATTTACCGCTCCGAGTGGAGCAACCGCTCGATGAAGGTGCCGAGCTTACTATAAGAGTCCTTCCCGATGATGCCCACCGTCAGCTTTGATCCGACAGGCGCGGAGTACGACACGTCAACTTGCACCGTAGTACCCACTTGGAGCTTTGGTAACACGGTCGAGAGTTGCTCATCGGTTAGAGGAAATACGTTGCAAACGTCGGGCACCAAGCTGATTGGGGCCTTTACGGCGATAACCGTGTTGAATACGGAAGTTTCGTTGTTCCAGATGCGTACGTCCAGTGAGAGGATCTGGACGGCATCGCCCGCGGAGCTTGAAAGATAAACCGAGAACGGATGCGGTTTAGCGATTCCGAGCCGGACCGATACTGATTGGGCAGTGCTTTGAATCGCAGATATCGGCGCCGGCGCAGCGGCAGTACCCGACCAATCCGCTCCAGAACCAGAAAACACGGCAGCATCCCCCTGATCGTTTGGGTTATTGGGCCCAGAAAAGGCGTCCTGGTCGTTTGGATTGTTTGGTCCTGAGGTGATTGTGACTTCAGCCTGTAGGAATGTTTGGTCGTTCGGGTTATTGGGACCGCTGCCATCGTCTGCCGTCGCCGTGATCGGGCTGCGCAGATCAGTCTGATCGTTCGGGTTATTCGGGCCGCTACCGTCATCCATGTCTTTTTGACTCCTTTACTCAACCAATCCACTGGCAATCGTGTAGCCAGTTTATCTTGAGTTGACTCGTCTGAAAAGGACGACGTCGGCACCTAGGCTGGCTCTTATACAGGCAAGGCGCTCGCCGTCCGGAGACCAGGAGAAGGCCAGGATCATATCGTCGTCGAAGCGCGTCAACTCTTGCGCCGCTGAGTTGTCCAGCGGTATCGTCCAAACATTCGAGACTCCTCTCCGATCAGTGATCACGCTCGTCAGCGCTTTGCCATCCGGTGACCAGCGTAGCGGCAACTGAGCGTTCGCGATAACGCGCGATGCATCTGATCCTTCGAACGGGACGACAGCGGCTTCCCACCTCAAGGAAACGGGATCCTGCATGTAGCAGGCAATCGCGTTCCCGTCAGGAGACAGTTGTGCTTCTCTTGCCAAGTAACTCCCAACCTGCACGCTTTCTCCACCAGTAGTGGCGACCTTTCGCAGGTGAGGGAGATTGGAAGTCCACGAGGTGTAAACGATCCACCGGCCGTCTGGCGTGACGCTCGGCGCTTCGTCGTAATTTGCTCCGGAGGTCAGCTGAACGTATCTGTTAGCGTCTGGTTCGAACTTCCAGAGGTGAAATTGCCCGGTTCGATTGGAAGAAAAGACAATCGAATTCGTTCCTGGAATGGGTGCGGCCCCTTGCTCAACATGTGGCTCGCTGGTAAGATCCGTTCGATTCTGGCTTGCGACGTCGAACCGCCACAGGTTAGGGAAGCCGTTGCGCCGTGAATTTACGACCAGGTGGTTCGCGTCCGACCACGCCAGAGCCAAGTGCTCTTCCGCTTCCGCTGGGAAGCTTTGCCCGGTTCCTAAATTGTTTGGGGCTGAGATCCAGAGTGAAGCCTTAGGCTCAACTTTTGTCGCGACAAGTTCCTGACCATCTCGCGTGATGACAGCATTTTTGTAGCCCGCCAACTCTTTTGTGACGTCGTGCGTTAGGCCCTCTGTCACAGCGATTTCCCTGAGTTGGGCTTGATCGTTGCCTTCTGTGCGAGTTGCAACCGAGACGATTACTGTCTTGCCGTCGCGTGTCCACGCGGGTTGTCCAATAACACTCCAACTGGGTAGAAGTTCGCGATGCTCGCGCCGGTTCAAACCAACGAGATCCAGAAGTGGGCCTTCGGCGCGCTCGGAAAGGTTGCTTACGAGGAACGCCGCAATCAGATTACCTTTGGGAGACCAAGCCACTCGGCGCAAGATACTCAGGCTGCGCAGGCTCAATAGCGTTCGTCGCCGGGAGCCATCCCGCTGGGCGATTTCGATGTGACTCTCGGTTTCGCGAGTAGAACCGTTTTGGATAGGCAAATAGCGCACGAATGCGAACTGATCGCCGGAGGGCGAAAACGATACCGGGCCGTCAATATCAACAAGAATTGGAGAAGTTGGCGAAGAACCAAGAATGGGCACGGCATATAATTTTCCGATTAGAGTGTCATCCTTCTCAGCCTCATAAATGTACTGGCTGTCAGGTGAAAAACTAATGCCGACGTACTCGATCTTCCTCGCGGGAATCTTCACCTCTTCGGCAGGTGAATCCATCTGCTTTAGATAGAGAGCTTGCAGTCCGGTAGGGTCGCCTACGACGTAGGCCAGATATCTCCCGTCGGGTGATACGGCCGCGAGAGTTGTCCTCCCGTTAAACGTCAGTTGGCGGACCGAACCAATCTGGAACCAATCCGGGCCACGAGTGGATCTCCAGATCGCGAATCCCAGTAGCAAAGCGACAACCAGAGCCAAGGCGTAAAACTTCCTGCTGCGAAGCATTTCGTCGGGCAACCGCCGCAAGTCTTATGCTGCTTCCCGGTCGGGAAACTTGGCTGATTGAGTGGAGATCGGCCAACATCTCGCGTCGCGGTCTGGTAACGCTTGGCTGGATCCTTTGCCAAAGCGTGCCGCACGATTTTGGCGAGCGCGGCGGTATCCGGCTTGGCGCCGGGAAGAGCAGGAACAGGCTGGTCCAGGATGGCAACAATGACGTGGCTCTCAGTATCGCCCTCAAAAGGCCGCCGGTGGGCAACCATTTCGTACAGCAGGACCCCCAGACTCCAGAGATCGGTACGATGATCTACCTCGTCGCCGCGAGCCTGTTCGGGCGACATGTAATCCACCGTGCCGACTAGCGAGCCTCCGGTCCACGAAGGATCGGCAAGCTCCTGTTCGGGCTTCTTGATTCGCTTGGCAAGTCCGAAATCAATGACTTTCACCAACCCGTCTGGGCGAATGATCATGTTACCCGGTTTTAGATCCCGATGCACGATGCCGGCGGCGTGAGCGGCGGTCAGGGCGGATGCAATTTGCGTGGCGATATCGATCGCTGTTCCTGGATCGATCTCCCAGCGCTGCAACGTGTTCCGAAGCGTCGCGCCATCCACGAATTCGCTGGCGATGAAATGGTCCTGGCCCGATGCGCCGATTTCGTAGATGGTCAGGATGTTGGGGTGGTTCAGCGCGGAAGCCGTCCGCGCCTCCTGCTCCAGGTGATGGAGCATGGCCGGATCAGCAACCAACTCGGGCGAGAGAAACTTCAGCGCTACGTGACGGCCCAGTCGCGTGTCCAAGGCGAGATAAACATGCCCCATACCGCCGGTGCCCAAGCGCTTCAGTATGCGGTATGCCCCGAGTTGTTGTCCTTCCCGGGGGTCCGGGCGAACGATGGTCTCGGCGGAGTCCCGGCCGGGACGGCTCGAATCGTCCCGTCTGCTAAACCGCCGGAATGTTTTCGTGATTTCTTGGCGCAGACTGGGCATTACCGCAGCGGGACACTGTTCTCGAAGGCTGTATTTCCTTCGATTGTCGCGCAACCGGTATGCCAGTTACTATCGCCAGGGCCGCCGAATTAGAGCCGCGTCGGGAGAGCGTCCCGACGCGGCAGGCCACCAGCGCCCGCCCCACCTAACTAGGGTTTGACGTGCAGGCTGTTGTGAATGGCGTAAAGAGCGAGCTCGAGCCTGTCGGAAACGCCCAGCTTGTCGAATACGTTGTGGAGATGGTTCTTCACGGTCTGTTCCGTGATGAACATCTTTTCCGCGATTTCTTTGTTTTTGTAGCCTTGCGCGATCAAAATGATGATTTCGCGCTCGCGCTGGCTTAGTTGGGCTCGCTCCCGGCTCGTTTTCCCGTTCGTGTGAGCCGCCGGGAAGTCGGCCGGGGAGGCAAACTGGCGAATGACGGCGGCAGTGGTGTTCGAATCTAGCCAAATTTCTCCGTCATAAACCTTTTGGATACTTTTCTCGATCAAAGTGGTGGGAGCATCCTTCACCAGGATGCCGCAGCAGCCGAGCTTCATGGCCTCCACAAACTCGTCTTTGTTCTCCGACGGAAGCAAAGAACATCACTTTGGAACGTGGCGCCCGGGTCTGGATACTTCGCAGGACGGTGAGGCCGTCCACGCGAGGCAGCTTGAGGTCCAGCAGAACCACGTCAGGATCCAGATGAACAGTCTTATCAATGGTTTCCACACCGTCTTGGGCTTCTCCGACGACCTGAATGCCAGCGTGCTGGCTCAGGACACTTCGGAGTCCCTCCAAAACGATCGGATGGGCATCAGCTATGAGAACGCGAATTGGTACGGTAGACATCCCACACTTCCCAACGACCCTAGTACTTCTGATATCCAAAGATCTAGAACTTTCTAGGGGGTTTGTTTACGGATTATAGGCTAAATCGCCTTATGCGTAGCAAGTTTATGACCGCTTAGCCGTTGGCGACCTCCTAAAGTACTATTCGGCCTGTGTCCAAAGTTTCTATAGCTTTTTTCCACAGGTACCACCGACAATCCCGCCATTTTGGTTCCATAACCAGACTCAGGCGTTTTCCTACAATGACTCCATGGCCAAATTGTCGATCAAAGATCTCGACCTGAAGGACAAAACTGTCTTTCTGCGGGTGGATTTTAATGTTCCGCTGGCCTCCGGCGGGAAGGAAATCACGAGCGACAAACGGATTCGGGCCTCGCTGCCGACGATTCAGTATGCACTAGAGCATCGCGCCGGCGTGATTTTAGCTAGTCATCTGGGGCGTCCCAAGGGCAAGCGGAACCCGGAAATGAGCCTAGCACCGATCGCAAGCCGCCTCAGCGAGTTGTTAGGCAGGCCGGTGGCGATGGCGCCCGGATTCCATTGGACCGGAGACCGCAGCCATGAAACCGAAGCCGGGCGAGGTTCTGCTGCTGGAAAACTTGCGTTTTCATCCTGAAGAAGAAGCAAACGATCCGGAATTTTCGAAGCAACTCGCTTCGCTTGCAGACATTTACGTCAATGACGCATTCGGATCGGCGCATCGCGCTCATGCTTCGACGGTCGGCATGGTTTCCTATTTGCCTCTTGCGGCGGCGGGACTGCTGATGGATCGGGAGCTCGAATGGCTAACGCGAGTAACAAGAAATCCACAGCGCCCGTGCGTGGCATTGCTCGGCGGAGCTAAGGTGTCGGACAAGATTGACGTTATACGTAATTTGGTAGGCGTCGTTGACACGCTACTGATTGGCGGAGCAATGGCTTACACCTTTCTGAGGGCGAAGAACCAGCCGACTGGGCGATCGCTTGGTGGAGGAAGACAAGATTGAGCTGGCACGTGAGCTTCTCGATGTGGCGGCGAGTAAGATCGTGCTGCCTGTTGACCACGTGGTTGTGAGCGAGGTGAAGCCCGAGGCCGAGTGGCAGGTGGTTACACAGATCGAGCCGAATCAGATCGCCGTCGATATCGGGCCAAGAACGATCGAGCAGTATGCGAGCGTGATACGGACGGCGAGAACCATCATCTGGAATGGACCCATGGGAATTTTTGAGATGCCGCCTTTCGACAAGGGCACGGTGGAACTGGCGAAAGCCGTGGCCGAATCCGATGCGGTTTCAGTGGTGGGCGGAGGGGACTCGGAAAAAGCGATCAAGACCGCTGGCGTCAGCGACAAGATTTCGCATGTGTCGACGGGCGGCGGAGCGTCCCTGGAGTTTCTGGCCGGTATTGAATTGCCCGGTGTCGCCGGCATTGACCGATAAGGCGATGGCTACTGTTTGATCATCCCGGCTGCCGCTCTGAGAAACTCGGTGAGTAAGCGATTCTGCATAGCTCGGGCTGGTCGGTTATAAGGATGTGCCCTGCGTCTGGCTACGAGATGAAAACGCGCCCCCGGAATCCTGCGATGCGAGCACTCGTCCGTTTTGAGGCGGTATCAGATGATCTTCGGCGCCGTGAATTACCAGGGTGGGCACTTGGATTCGCGGCAGCCGGCGATAAGAACTCCACATCAAGATTCCCGCGAACTGATTGAGGAAACCTTTATATGTCCAGCAGCACTGGGATCGAATCGAGAAGTCTTCCTCGATCCGCTCTGCGGGAGTGGCATCGGCATAGAGCAACGGCCGTAGAGCGCGCTCGCGTTCGAGTCCGGTGGCGCCCCTCCAGTGGAGCGCGCCCGCGCCCCGGCGGAAATTGGGCCATTTCCCCGAGACTCCGCTGAAAGCTCGTGCACGCGAGCACCAGGCTCAGAACCCGGTCCGGATGTTCGCAACGCAAGCTCCTGAGCGATCATGCCTCCCATCGAAGCCCCTACGACGTGGGCGGCTGAAATTCCTGCGGCATCCATCACAGCGGCTGCATCACTGGCCATCTGCGGAATCGAATAAGGGCCCGGCGGGACATCGCTGCGCCCCATGCCGCGGTTGTCGAAAACGATGGCGCGATATCCGGGGGTCAACCAAGTGAGTACGCGATACCACATTTCATGAGTAAAGCTGAGGCCCATGATGAGCAGAATGGGAGTGCCTTCCCCATACTCTGTCCAGTAGAGGCGAGTACCCTGGTTCACGGCATATGGCATCAGGAGCTCCTGCACCCCTATATATATGGTCTGAGCAACTCGATTTATACAAAAGCCAGTAGCGGAGTGCCTTTACAGCGTCGAGACTCCAGTTACCATAGAGACACCCCCGAGAATATATCCTAGGAAGGGTTGCTCCGGTTGCTTAAGCTCAAGCGAGTCGAAATTCAAGGATTCAAATCCTTTTACGACCGAACGGAAATGAAGTTCAACGGCAGCGGTATTGCCGCCGTTGTTGGCCCGAATGGATGCGGCAAATCGAATCTTAGCGATGCCATCAGTTGGGTTCTGGGGGAACAATCCGCAAAGAGCCTCCGTGGCGCACGCATGGAGGACGTGATTTTCGCGGGAACTCGCGACAAAAAAGCGCTGGGAATGGCTTCCGTGACGATGACGCTGGTGCCGGACGAGGCCGCTCGGCCTACGGTTGCGCACCGGTGCACGGCACGAACGCTATCAACGGATACGGACACGCCAATGGCTACGCGGAGCATGCGCCCGGTAGAAACAGAAGCGCACAAAACCGCCGAGAAGCTCGGAGAAATTACAATTACGCGCCGGCTCTATCGTTCGGGTGAAAGCGAATACCTGATCAACGGCAAGACGGCCCGATTGCGGGATATTCAGGATCTGTTTTTTGGAACGGGATTGGGGCCGGAGAGCTACGCGATCATCGAGCAGGGCCGGATTGGTCAAATTCTGAGCAACAGGCCGCAGGATCGCCGGAACGTCATCGAAGAGGCCGCCGGGATCACAAAATTCAAAACGCGGAAGCGGCTCGCGGAAGCGAAACTGGAAAGCGCGAAGCAGAACCTCTCGCGGGTATTCGACATTTTGGAAGAGGTTACGCGCCAGGTCAACTCGCTGAAGCGGCAAGCGGCCAAGACCAGGCGCTACTCCGAGCTGAGAGTCGAAGCGATGGGATATTTGCGGCAACTCTTGGCGGCGCGTTTTCGGATGCTCGAACGAGAGATGGCGAAAGTTGCCATCGAGCTGAATCTGGCATCGAGCCAATTGCAGAGCTTGCAGGCGGTAATCGCCGAGCGCGAAGCAGATCAAACGTCGGTTCTTGACGCCTCGTACCGGAACGAGCAGGAGCTTACGGATGCGCGAAAGCTGCTGGCCGATTTGCATCTGGAAGCGGAGCGCGCGCGCGGGCAGATGGAATATCAAGGCAAACAGATCGCTCAGATTGAGCAGCGCCTGAATTCCGGCGAACAGGAAATGCAGTTGCTTGCTCAACAGCAAGGCGAACGGGCCGCCGAATTCGAACGCACCGATATTGAGTTGAATACGCTCGACAGCGAATGCGCGAGCGCACGTGAGGAACTGGATCGAAAAATCCGGTCAAAGGCAGCAGGCGCAGAACCGGCTCGCGGAGCACGAGCGCGGCTTGGAAGCTTCGCGGCAAAGCGTACTGCGGTTGTTGGGTGAATCGTCGAACCTAAAAAACCGAATCACCCAAATGGATGCCCAGCTTGCGTCTTCAGACCGGGATGCGGCTCGGGCGCGCGCGGAAGAGCAGCAATCGAACGCCGACCTCGACCGGATACAGCAGGTGAGATCGCAGTTATCCGAAAGGCTTTCGGCGCGTCAAACCGAATTGCTCTCCGTAACGGATCAACGCAAGAGTGTAGAGCAAGAGCTGCAGCAGAAACGATCCTATTTGAACGAGAGCCGGCAAGCGCTCGATGTTCTGCGCAGTGAGCATTCTCGAGTGAAGGCACGAAAGGACTCTCTCGAAGAGATCATTCAGCATCGCAGTTATACGACGGAAACAGTGAAGCGGCTGTTCACGGCTGTCGAGAGCGGTAAGGCCGGCGATCTGCAGTTGGCCGGCGTGCTGGCGGATTTCCTGGAAGTGGATCCGCAGTTCGAAAAAGCCACCGAAGAGTTTCTGCACGATGAGCTCGAATACGTAGTTGTGCGCGATTGGGAGAATGCCGAGCGCGGTATCGAGTTGATGCGCACCGATCTGAATGGGCGCGCCACATTCCTGGTGGAATCGGGCGAAACAGCGGGCGAGCCAGGCGGAATTACCGCAGCCCGCAGGCCGAGAACGGGAGCTGACGAAGCTTACGGGCGCGCTTCGATTCACGAATGGCTGTAACGTATTTTTGTCCGTGCTTCCGCGAATCGCGAATTGCTACATCACCGAGTGATCGCGCTCACGCACAGCAACTGGCGGAGCAATTTCCGCACTGCTGGTTCTTGACCGCGGATGGCGTGAACTATCACGGCCGCGCAGTCAGCGGCGGCAAGAAGACGGGCGCGGGTCCGCTGGCCCTGAAGCGCGAGTTGCGCGAGGTTTCGCGGCTGGAAGAGACGAAAGCACAACGAGTTGAAAGCGGCCCAAGCCAGCCTCACGGAGGTGGAGGGCGCCATCGCAATGCTGGTGGAAGACCTGGAGCATCTTCGGGCGAAGCAGCAGGCGCAAGAGAAAGACGTGCTCGCGCTGGACCACGAAAGCCGGAAGTCGGCCGAAGAATTCCAGCGTGCCCAGGCAAGGCTTTCGCATGCGCGCCTCGAACTGGATCGTTTATCTCGCGATCGCATCAAGGTGCAGGAGACGCTTGAACGGGATCGCGCCGCGCTGCAGGAATGTGAACAAGCTGAGGGCGGAGCAGGAGCAAGCACTCGAAGCCGCCCGTGAAGAGCTGCGGGGATTGCAGGAAGACGTTGCGAAGGCCTCGGAAGAGCATGCGGGCGTGCGGGCCCATCTGGCGAGCCTGGACGAGCGGCGGCGCTCATTGGCCGAACACAAAGCGCGGCTGGAATCGCAGGTTCAGGAACTGGCAAAACGGCGCGCGAATTTGGCGGGCGAGATGGAACGCTTGACCGGCGAACGGGCGCAATTTGTCGAAAGCAATGCCGAGCTTGAGACTCGCGGCGCAGAACTGAATCAATCGATTCTCGAGACGCAAGCGAGCGTTACGACTCTCGCCGAACGTGAAGCGGAACTGCGCCTTCGCTTGGCTGCACGCCGAAAGCGAGCTGAAGAATTTGCGGGTCGCATCGCAGGAAAATCAGGAAAAGCGGTCTGAGCTGCAGGTCGCGCTGGCGCGCGGGGAATCGGACATGAAGCATCTTGAGGAGACCTGCCAGAACGAACTAGAGACGACCTTGACGCAACTTGTCGAAGGGTCCGAAACCGTAGCGGACGAGAGCGCGCTGGCCGAGCTCGATGCAAAATACGCCGAGGTACGCCGCAAAATCGAAGCGCTCGGACCTGTCAATCCACAAGCGCTCGAAGAATTCGAAGAGTCGCAACAGCGGCAGGATTTCTTGAATGCGCAGCGGCAGGACCTTCTCGATTCCATTCGGGATACCGAGAAGGCGATTCACGAAATCGATGGCGAATCCCGTAAGCGCTTCGGCGAAGCTTTCCACGCGATCAACGCGAATTTCCGCGAGATGTTCAAGACGCTGTTCGGGGGAGGCATCGGCGAGATGCGCCTTACGGACGAAGAGAACCTCGGCGAATCGGGAATCGATATTGTCGCTTCTCCCCCCGGCAAAAAACTTCAGAGCGTTCTGCTGCTCTCGGGCGGTGAGAAATCGCTCACCGCTATGGCGCTGCTGATGGCGATTTTCCAATACACGCCGAGCCCGTTCTGCGTGCTGGACGAGGTGGATGCGCCGCTCGACGACGCTAATGTGGATCGGCTGACGAGATTGCTTCGTGAAATGGCGGAGCAAACGCAATTCATTGTTATTACGCATGCCAAGCGGACCATGGAGGCGGCGCAATCGCTCTACGGCGTAACGATGCAGGAGCCGGGAGTCTCGAAGTTAGTTTCGGTGAAGTTCAAGGAGACCGGCGTTCCCCGTCCCAAGCGCGAAGAACTGCCCGAGCGGCAAGAAGAATTGGAACCGGCGCTTACGTGACCTGAATCGCCGGCGCGTGGCCCGGCATGCGTTACCATACTGAGCAAAACAGACATGTTGAAATGTACCGCTTTGCTCGTCGCCACAGTTTTGTGTGCAGTTGCCGCCGCTCCGGTGAAATCGCCGAACCCCCAGGTGCAGGCAATCGTATCGGAAGTGTCGGCGGATCACATTGCGGAGATTCAGCAGAAGCTGGAAAGCTTCGGCACGCGCAATATTCTATTCGGCGACCGATGACCCGGCGCATGGGATCGGGGCCGCGCGCGAGTGGATTGCACAGCAATTTCGGAGCTACAGTCCCAAGCTGCAAGTCTCATTCGATAAGCACGGTCTGGTAGGCGATCCGAAGCAGCGGCTCTTCAAGAACGTCGAGATCTGGAACGTGGTGGCCGTGCTCCCCGGCGCGAGCGAACCTGAACGGCAAGTCATCGTCAGCGGCCATTACGATTCCATCGACATGGTATTCAAAACCGGACCGGATGGCCGCCGCCAACTCGATGCGGAGGCGACCGTAGCAGCGCCGGCTCCCGGTGTAACAGACGACGGAAGCGGGACGGCGGCTGTTATGGAATTGGCTCGCGTCATGAGCAAATATCAGTTCCGGAAGACGATTGTTTTCGTTGCGTTCGCATCGGAGGAGTATGGCCTGGAGGGCAGCGGGCTTTATGCCCAGGACGCAGCGGCGAAGCACCAGATCATTGAGGGTGTATTCAATAACGACATCATCGGCAGTAATGTAACAGGCAATGGCGAGACGACGAATCGGTACGTCAACGTGTACTCCGAAGAGCCAGATGATTCGAGCTCGCGCCAGCTTGCCCGATATATGCAGGAGATGAACGAGCGCTATCAGCCGGGGTTCAAGGTCAACCTAGTTTTCCGTCATGACCGCTTCGGCCGGGGAGGCGACCACAGTTCGTTCAACGCAGTCGGCTATACGGCCATTCGGGTCACCACGCCGATGGAAAATTTTTCCAATCAACACACTCCGACAGACACGTTTGAAAACACGGCTCCGGCCTATACGGCTTTGGTCGCGAAAGCGAATGCAGCCGGGATTGCAAGCTTGGCGCTAGCTCCGAAAACTCCCGAGATCAGGACGCCCGCCCCAACCGGGGGCCGATCGTTTGGCTCCGCTCTGACGCGTGGAAAAGGCTACGACGCGGTGATGACCTGGCATAACGATAATCCGGAACCGGATCTGCTGGGATATTCGATCGTCATGCGAAAGACAACTTCGCCCATTTGGGAATCGGAAATTTTTGTGGGGAACGTCACGCAATACACGCTGCCGAATGTGAACATCGATGAAGTGGTACTTGGCGTGAAGGCGATTGATAAGGATGGAAACGAAAGCCCCGTTGCCGCGTATGTCACGCCGCCCTACCGTGCGCGCAAAATCGAAACTTATTAATTACTTCGTCTATTTTCCCTCGGAGCTTGTCACTTTTCCGCGCGCCCGGCGACGCGCCGCAGCTTGTTTGGCGTGTTTGGAGAGCGCGGACTTCGAAGCCGCCGATCGTGGTTCGCGTTTCAAGGCAGCAAGCCGTGCCTTTGATCGCTTGGCCGCGGGTTTCGTCTGCTTGCCGCTCCGGCCTTTCTCCAAATCCCGCTCAGCGCGTTTTCGGGTAGTTTCAGAGGTTGCGCCTTTCTTGGGCGGAGGCAAATCCACACCCGCGCGCCGAGCTTTGGAGAGCCCAATCGCGATCGCTTGCTGGGGTGATCGGGCTCCATGCTTACCCTCTCGAATGTGCTCCATCTCCTCGCGAACGAATTCGCCAGCCTGGGTGGTGGGGGCCTTGCCTTCGGCTTTGTCCCGTTTTGCGCGTTCGATGGTTTTCTTTTCCGGCATCGAATTCCCCTATTGCGCGTTGCGCTATCTCTTCCTGGCTGAGGATTTCTTCGAAGCGCTGCTCTTCTTGCTGGCGCTCTTCTTTTTTGGTTTCGGGGGAACCTTCGCTCCCGATCTGCGAGCCTCACTCAGTCCGATCGCGATCGCCTGCTTCCGGTTCTTAACTTTCTTTCTTCCTCCCGATTTCAACTCGCCATGCTTGTATTCGTGCATGGTTTTTTGCATTTTCTTTCGAACAGTCTTCTTGGACTTAGAGCCCGAACCTGAAGAAGAACGTTTTCTGGTAGAAGATTTCGAAGCGCTTTTTTTCTTAGCCGCCACTACTCAGGCCTCCTATGAATTTGGAGACAAGCGCGTCGCAATTTGTTTCAGTGAAATGACAGCGCGAGGGCTCCGCGTCACACCGGCAACACGGCGCTTGAGAAGCGCCCGGTTGTTATCCTGAACTTTACAAGAGGTAGTTATTGTCTCGAATTTCCGCTGCTTTCCGAAGTTTTTTTTCGATTCTTTTTTCAGGCGTACTTGCCCGAAGACATCGCGTCTGAATTCGGCTATTCCAAAGCCAAGGCTCCCGTTGTTACGCAGCCGGAACCGCCGAAAGTGAAGGCAAGCGATGGAGCACTGCAGATACTTCAAATTTTTCAGCGGGACTCGCGACTGGTCGATTTCCTCATGGAAGATATCGGATCTTTTTCCGACGACCAGATCGGCGCGGCGGTCCGTACTCTCCACGCGGATTGTAGAGCCAGCGTGAACCGTCATTTCACGCTCGTTCCGGTAATCGATGGGGTTGAGGGCACGTATCAAAAACTCGATAACTCAAAAGCTCCCGATCCGAATCGCATTAAGCTGATCGGTAACGTGCCGGCGAGCGGCAAAGTGCCGGGCGGAACGCTGCGCCATCGCGGCTGGATCGCTTCATCGATCAATCTTCCTCCGCTTGGGAAGCAAGATGCTTCCGTGCTCGCTCCCGCCGAATTGGAAGTGGAATAGTTCGCCCGCACAGCATGCCGCAATTCATTATTGGTATCGATCTCGGGACAACCAACAGCGCCCTCGCATATAGCTCCAGCGGATGCTTCGGACGATGATCGAAATCCTGTTCAACTATTTCGAGTTCCGCAGTTAACAAATCCTGGTGAGGTGTCGGGCCTGGATCTTTTGCCTTCGTCTCTCTATATCCCCGGCGAGAAAGAGTTTGTAGAAGGTAGTCTGGCGCTTCCCTGGAATGAAAAGCCGGACTATATAACTGGCCAGCTAGCTCGCGCTCGCGGCGTTGAGAACGCGAGCTCGGCTCGTGATCTCGGCTAAATCATGGCTCTCGAACCAGAATGCCGATGCAACTCAATCGCTCTTGCCTCTTGCCGCGCCTGAAGGCGTGCAGAAAATTTCTCCGCTCGAAGCGTCGCGGCAATATTTGCTGCATCTGCGTTCGGCCTGGGACCACGCGCATCCGGAGGCCAGGATGGAGAACCAGTCCGTCCTGATTACCGTTCCAGCGTCATTCGATGCAGCGGCTCGAGAACTAACCCAGCGCGCCGCGAAGCAAGCCGGTTATCCCGAGGTGATCATCATCGAAGAGCCGCAAGCCGCGTTCTACGCGTGGATCGAACGCAATCCCAATTGGCGCGAACAGGTGAACCCAGGCGATCTGATTCTGGTGGTCGATATCGGCGGCGGAACGACCGATTTCACACTGATCTCCGTGACCGAGAAATCGGGCGAGCTGCAGCTCGAGCGCGTGGCAGTTGGCGAGCATCTGCTTCTTGGCGGCGACAATATGGATCTTGCCATGGCCCGCTATGCCGAGCAGCAGTTCGCGGAAAAGGGTACAAAGCTTGACGCGATTCAGTTCCATTCGCTGTGGCAGCAATGCCGCGCCGCCAAGGAATTGCTTCTTTCGAGCGATTCGTCCGGCTCCCGATAAACAGCCGCTGACGATTTTAGGGCGAGGTACGGGGCTGGTTGGTGGAACCATTCGCGGCAAAATCACTCGCGACGAAATTCGCAATCTTTTGCTCGACGGATTCTTTCCAGCTGTGGTCGTCGATGCCGCTCCCCAGCGCCAGCGCCGCGCCGCACTGATGGAGGTCGGTCTGAATTATGCAGCCGATCCTGCAGTCACGAAGCACTTGGCGCAGTTCCTTCGTCAGGCAGGTGCGAACTCCGGGTCCGAGCGGTTTTGCGCGTCCCACGCACCTGCTGCTCAATGGAGGCGTGCTCCAGGCAGGAGCTATTGAGCAGCGCGTCTTCGAAGTCCTGAACGGCTGGTTGCAACAAGCTGGCGCCGCCCCTCTCATTGAGCTGCAGAACGAAACGAAGCAAGCCGACCTGATGCAGGCGGTGGCGCACGGAGCGGCCTATTACGGCCTTGCGCGCACCGGGAAAGGCGTGCGCATCCGCGGCGGTGTTCCGCGAACCTATTACGTGGGCATCGAAAGCTCGTTGCCTGCTGTTCCTGGTCTTGCTGCTCCCATGAAGGCGTTGGCAGTGGTTCCGTTCGGCCTCGAAGAAGGCTCGAAAGTCGAGTTGCCGCAGCGCAAATTTGCGCTGGTTGTCGGCGAGCCTGCCGAATTCCGCTTCTTTTCGTCGCTATCTCGAAAGAACGACGCGCCCGGCGTGCTGATTGAAGAGATTGGAGAAGACATGGAAGAACTCGCCCCAATCGAAGTCTTCCTGCCTCCGCACGTCGACGGCACGCGCGAAGAGATCGTTCCCGTCACGCTCGAAACGAATGTGACGGAAACCGGCATGCTCGAATTGTGGTGCGTCGCCGCCGACGGCCGCCGCTGGAAACTTGAGTTCAACGTCAGGGAGCGCGCCGCTGCCGCATGAATATCGGCATCGATCTGGGTACCACAAATTCAGCGCTTGCCTATATCGATCCGCAAGAGGCCGCCGAGGCTGATTTCCCTCCCATTCACGTCCTTCCGATTGAGCAGCAGGTGGATGCAAACCGCTCTGCCGCGCTGCGCACGCTTCCTTCATTCCTTTATCTGAGTGACCCGCCCGTTGTTGGCGCGTATGCCCGCGACCAGGGCGCGCTTGTTCCGACCAAGACCGTTCATTCCGCAAAATCGTGGCTATCGAACTCCGAGGCCGATCGCACAGCGAAAATTCTGCCCTGGGATTCGCAGGAAGAAGGCCGGATTCTGTCGCCGGTCGAGGCGTCCACGCGTTATCTCGTTCATCTTACGCGACTCCTGGGAGCGCGCCAAAGGTTCAGCCGCTCGCTAACGCAGCAGGTGGTTCTTACAGTTCCGGCCAGTTTCGACGAAGAAGCTCGCGAGCTAACGGTCCAAGCTGCTCGAGACGCGGGAATTGAGAATCTCACGCTGCTCGAAGAACCGGCCGCCGCATTCTACGCCTGGATCGCGAACCATCTTGCGCGCTCGAACAAAGAGCTGTTCGATGGCCAGATAGTTCTCGTTTGCGATGTGGGCGGCGGCACCACCGATTTCACGCTAGTGCGCGTGAATCGCGAAGGCGATCGTGTTCAGTTTACGCGCACTACGGTGGGACGTCATCTCCTTCTGGGCGGCGATAACCTCGACCTCACGATTTCCTGGCTCGCCGAATCGAAGCTTGGCAAAACTCTTTCACTTCGGCAACGAAGCGCCCTTCGCCGTCAATGCTCGGCGGCCAAAGAGTTGCTGCTTTCCGAGAATGGTCCCGCTAGCGTCGATGTTACAGTCGTGGGCGCCGGAGCTTCGCTTATCGGCGGAACACTGAAAACAACCATTACGCGCGATGAAGTTTTGGAACTCGCGCTCGGCGGATTTCTTCCTCCCTGTCAACTCACAGATCAGCCGCAGCAGGAAAAACAAAGCGTTTTTCGCGAACTTGGACTTCCCTACGTTTCCGATCCTGCGATCACCCGACATCTTGGCGGAATTCTTGCACAACTCGCCAGCGGCCGAGCACGGCATTGATGCCGTTCTGTTCAACGGCGGCTTTTTCATTCCCCAGGTTTTTCGCGAGCGCGTTCGAGATGTCGTAGAACACTGGTTTGGTCGCAGGCCTTTGCTCTTTGAGAACCACGATCTCGATCTGGCCGTCGCGGTCGGGCGCCGCATATTACTCCTATGTGCGCGCATCCGGGAGTGGCGTGCTGGTTCGCGGAGGTTTGCCGCGCGCCTATTTCATCGGGTCTGCATCATTCCGGGTCCCCGCCATTCGAGCATCGACGCAGTTTGCCTCATGCCGCGCGGCACCGAAGGAGGGCCAGGAAATCAAACTTGATGCAACCCGAACTTCAGCTCCTCGCTAATACACCTGTTGCGTTTCGGCTCTATAGCTCGTTGAGCCGCACGGAAGATAAAGCAGGCGAGGTGGTCTCGTTCACATCCGGCAGAGAACATGCTTGATCCCGCGAGCGATCCCCGCCTCCACGCTCCACTCCGCGCCGTAATTCGGTTCGGGAAAGGCGGCGAGCGGCGTGTCCCAGTGACACTTGGAGCTCGTCTGAGCGAAGTAGGTACGCTCGAAACCTGGGCGGAATCGAAGATCAGTGAACACCGTTGGCAGCTTCAATTTCAGTTGCGCAAGGCCGCGGAGTCGAGTGAAAACATGCCGCTGGCGGCCGGTGTACGCTCGACGGCGGTGATCAGTGCGGAAGCGCAAGCGCATGCCGAAGCTCTGATCGAGCAAGTCTTCGGAAAATCCGCTTCGGGTTTTCCGCCCGAGCAACTTCCCGCGCGTCTTGAACAGGCGCTCGCGCTAGGAAGAATGTCATGGCCGCTGCCAACTATTCGCGCTCTCGCAGACAAGCTTCTTGAACATTCGGACGGACGGCGCAAGAATGCTCATCATGAGGCGCGATGGCTCAATCTCACGGGGTTCTGCTTGCGCCCCGGCTTCGGTTTTCCAGGAGATGATTTCCGTATCGAACAGGCCCGCCGAGTCTACGCATCCGGCCTGACCTTTGGCAATCAGGTCCAATGTGAAATCGATTGGTGGATTTTCTGTGGACGGATAGCCGGCGGTCTCAATCGCAATCAGCAAGCCGACATCTTTCAACGCCTCTCGCCCATCCTTCTGCCGAAGCAGAAACGCAAACAGCGCATGAACCAAAGCCTTTACCGCGAGATGTGGCGAACCGCGGCGAGTCTTGAACTCCTGCCGCAACAAACCAAAGTGCAACTCGGCGATGCGCTGCTGGAACTCACGAAACGAGGCGAGATGCGTTGATGCGGGAGTTTGGTGCCTTGTCGCGGCTCGGAGCGCGTAAATTGTTCAGAGGGCCTATTAATCTGGTTGTCTCCCCTACTGTCGCAAGCCGCTGGGTCGAGGCTTTGCTACGGCTCACGCACACACCCACCGCTACTCGAAGCGGTTGCGCAGATCGCGCAATTGACCGGCGACGTCGCGCGCGATCTTCCTCCCGCTACATTGAACGCAGTGCGCCATGCATTTGAGGCAAGTCCACACGCCGCTGATCTCCTTCGTCAACTGGCTGGCGAAGATATCGGTCTGGCGGCTTCCAGTCGCGTATTTGGCGAAGAACTGCCGGCCGGCTTAGCGCTCGCGGAATCTACTGCCTGACCATCGGCCATGCGCGAAACGCAAATTGTGGCGGCAATTCGGCAGCTTGCCGAAAATGGGTATCGAGACAAAGCTGTAATCAAGGGTATTGGGGATGATTGCGCCATCCTGCGCCCCCGTCCCGATGAGGATCTTGTGTTTACATCCGATTTCGTGATTGAAGGCCGCCACTTCACGCTCGATACTCATTCTCCTGGCGATATTGGGCACAAGGCGCTCGCGCGCAGTCTCTCCGATCTCGCAGCGATGGGAAGCGAACCTGTTTTCTGCCTCGTTTCGCTCGCCGTTCCAGCTCGGCTTGGCGGCTCCTGGGTGCGGCGCTTTTATAAAGGACTCCTGGCGACTGGCAACTATTCACAAGATCACGTTGGCCGGTGGCGATCTCGCGCGCGCGGATACGGTATTCGCGGATGTCATGTGTTGTGGGCGTGTTCCTCGCGGTACAGCTATTCTGCGTCAGCGCCGCCAAACCGGGCGATCGTATTTACGTTACTGGCGAGCTCGGCGCTTCTACACACGGTCTAATTAAAGGAAGCGGTCGTGCCTGGCGTCGACACCTCCGGCCTGAGCCGCGGATTGCCGAAGGCCGCATCCTACGTCGCCTCGGCGTCTCGGCAGGCATGGATCTGAGCGATGGTCTGGCGCTCGATCTTTACCGTCTCTGCCTGGAATCGAAAGTGAGCGCTGAAATTGATGCCAATTTGCCCATCGCGCCAGGAGCAAGCATGGATGAGGTTCTACACGGCGGCGAAGATTACGAACTGCTGTTCACTGCTCCGCCCGAGCGCTCGAATTCCGAAACACTTGGGCGAACTCCCGGTCACGCCGTTGGGCTTTATCACGCGCGGACATCCTGGCACGCTCTCCTTTCAGGGGCGACCGCTTGCACCGAAAGGATTCGATCATTTTCAATGAGCACCCAAGCCGGACCTGAAATCGTTCTGGACCTCATCGAAGCGTTTCGCCGTTCCAAAACGATGTTTACCGCCGTGCGCTTCGGTATCTTTGACCAGCTCGAAAAAAACCCTCAATCCGCGGCGGACCTGGCTGCGGGACTGAGTGTGAACGCAAGTGCGCTCGCGCGCCTTCTGGATGGCTGTGTATCTTTAGGATTGCTGATTCACGAAGGCGAAACGTACCGAAACACGCCAGGTTGCCGCCCGATATCTTGTTAGCTGCCAGTCCTGAGACGCTGGCCGGCTACATTACATATTCCGATCAATCGCTGTACCTGCTCTGGTCCCATCTCGACGATGCCATCCGGGAGGGCACGAACCGATGGACCCAAGCGTTCGGCAGCCGCGATGCTTTGTTCGATCACTATTTTCGGGATGACACAGCTACTCGAAGTTTTCTGAGCGGTATGCATGGCTTCGGACAGATCTCTTCACGCAATGTAGTTCGCGCTTTCGATCTGAGCCGCTTTAAGCATCTGGTCGATTTAGGCGGCGCGACAGGCCACCTGGCGATTGCCGCCTGCGAAGCCTATCCAAGCTTGCGCGCGACCGTTCTCGATCTTCCTCGCGTAGAACCGTTCGCTCGCGCCCACATCGGCCGCGCTGCCGTGGCGAACCGGGTGAAATTCGTCGCAGGGATTTCTTTTCGGACGAACTGCCGCCAGCCGATCTTTACGCGCTCGGCCGTATTCTGCACGATTGGAACGAGCAAAAGATTACCGCCCTGCTCGGAAAAATTGTTGAGCGATTGCCTCGCGGGGGCGGTTTATTGATTGCCGAAGCACTCCTCGATGACGACCGCTCCGGTCCGGTCTACGCACGGATGCAAGATTTGAACATGCTGGTCTGTACCGATGGCAGGGAACGCACGCCCGCCGAATATCGCGCACTGCTTGAGTTTTCCGGATTCAACAATGCAGAATGCCGGCGTACGGGCGCATTGTTGGACGCGGTACTCGCTTTGAAGAATTAGGAGAACAACATCGGTGGCCACGAAAATTGAACAGATCCCGTATGGCGGATGGCCGAATTGCTATCGCATTACGAATGGCGAAGTGGAGCTGATTGCCACTTCCGACGTTGGTCCCCGTGTGATTCGCTGCGGATTCGTGGGGGGACAGAATCTTTTCGTCGAACTTCCAAACGAGCTTGGAAAATCGGGTGAGGCCTGGTGGATGGGGCGCGGCGGCCATCGCCTCTGGGTTGCTCCCGAAACGATTCCGGACACCTACGCGCTCGATAACGGCCCGGTGAAGGCGACGGTGAATGGAAATCGCCTCACCTTGCTTCAACCCGTCGAACCGGAAACGGCTCTCCAAAAAGAAATCTCCGTTGAACTTTCTCCTGAAGGGCTGGTCACCGTCACTCATCGCATCGAAAACACGGGACCCAAATCCCGTCGGCTTGCTCCCTGGGCGCTGAGCCAAATGGCGCACGGGCGGGTGTGGCAATCGCTCTCTTCCCGCCTCGCGCGACTCATGAACAGCAATTGCTACCGAGCAATCCGCTTGTTATGTGGGCCTACACGGATTTCTCGGACCCGCGCTGGAAGTTCACGAGCAAATACTTGATTCTGAAATCGGATCTCGGCCCGGAGCAATCCGCAGAAGGCCGGTCTCTTCAATACGAACACGGTGGGCGCTTACCTTCTGGGCGGCGATCTTTTCATCAAGCACACCGAGGCCAACCCGCACGCCGCTTATCCCGATTTTCAATGTTCGTTCGAGATGTTCACCAACGAAGAATTTCTCGAGCTGGAAACGCTTGGGGCCCTTGTCGATCTCATTCCCGGAAGTTCCGTCGCTCACGTGGAACGCTGGTCGTTGCACAGAAACGTGAATCTAGAATCGTTCACTGACGATGAAATCGATCGGGTTCTGCTTCCTCAAATCAAATGGTCTCCCGCTAAGCCGTAGAGGCCGGTGAGGTCAGCGGGCGCATTCGCCGAATTGAGATCCTTTCGCATCTGCGTTACGGCTGCGATCAAGCTGTCTACCTGATCTCCTTGCGGCAAATACTCGAGAGTAATGTATCCCGAATAGCCCGACTTCCCAATCGCCTTGTAAATGTCATCCCACTTCATTTCACCCGTGCCCGGATCGTGCCGCCCTGGAGCATCGGCGACATGAAACACTGCGACGTATGGGACTGCTTCCTTGATCAGCGCGATTGGATCGCCGTTTTGCACATACTCGTGATAAATGTCAAAAAGCAGTCGGAAGTGCGGGGTGTCTACTTCCTTCACCGCCTGCAAGCCTTCCCTCGCACTGGTCAAAAAATAGCCTTTGTGGTCCACTTTGCTGTTCAGCGGTTCCAGAATCAGTTTCACGTCGGCCGTCGTCGGCGATTTCGGCCGCTCGTTTCCCGCTTTCCACCATGCTGGCGTATTGCGCTTCATGGCTCATATCCGGCTGCACATTCCCGCTCATCAGAATGATCTGCGGCACGTTTAATTTTTTCGCCCAAACAATCGAATCGCGCAAATCCTGCAAGAACGCCTCCCGATGCGCAGGATTCACCATCGTGACCTGACGTTTCGTCCACTCGTGCTGGCACAGCAATGCGTCCATGCCCAGCCCATAAGACTGAGCCAGACTCTTGTACTTTGCTGCTTCCGCATCGGACCACGCCAAGTGTTCGCTTACCAGCTCGACAGACTGTATGCCCGCCCGAGCCGCTATCGCCAGTTTTTCATCAAACGGTCCTTTTAGCGTCCACAGCATCACTCCTGAGGTAACGCGCGCGGTTTTGGTTGGAGCAGCTGATGGGCCTTGACCCGCACTTGCCTGGGGCGCACCGCCTCGTTGAGCTTTAGCCGCGCGCGAGATAGATAAAGCAGCGGCAGCATTCATCAGAAATGCTCGCCTGCTGGATTCAGAAATACTCATGTGTTGATCTCGAATTTCAGAGCATAACAGCCCGCGCCTATTCCACTCGAAGCGCCTGCACGGGATCGATACGCGCCGCAGTGAAGCCGGCGCAGTTTCGAAATCCTCGAATTGTATAGCGGAGATTTTGCCGCAATGTGATCATGACCGATCCGGCCTGCTCCAACCGCCAAATTCCGTTTCGAGCAACCGGCAAATCTCGAGAGCCATCAAATCGCGCCAAGGTCTGGTTACAACTTGTACATTGATAGGAAGTCCACCGGCTTCGGCGCATCGCACGGTGGCCGCCGGCGCGCCGGCCATATTCCAGGCCATTGTGTAGCTGAATCCTTCGAAATTTTTGTCGCTCGCGGATTCCCCATGTTTTAGTGCCGTTTGCGTGTATACGGGGGAAAGAATCGCATCGAAATCATCGAAAAAGCGCATGATGTTGGTGCGGTATTCATCCCACTGCGCCCATCGCTCGCCGAACTGAGACGCAGTGGAACGGAATGGCCGCATGCGGTTTACGAAATTAGTTAAGAGCGGGTGAACCCGCGTGCTTCCAACTTCTCGCAAGTATGCGTCGATGCCATCGCCTCCGTCTGCTCCAGCAATCGCGAGCTCTAGCTCGTAGACATCGCTCACTCCCGGCGGCCTGCGGTCCTCAACCTGCATACCGCTGCGACTCAAGAATTCCGCGCAACGGCGAACCGCCTTGCGGACCTCATCCGAACATCGAGCGAAGCCATTATCTGTGAAGAATGCAATACGCAAATTGCTCTGATTCCCGGGCGCAATCAACGGCACCGGCGGCGAAGTGAAATCCGCGCCATCCTCGCCTGCCAGAAGACTCATTGCCAGAGTAAGATCCTCAACGCGCCGCGCCATCGGACCGATTTGCCATATTGCCGAAATCCAGCCGCCCGGCGGCGGAACGTGGCCGGTGCGCGGGAGACGTCCGCTGGTGGGTTTGATGCTCGCGATTCCGCAAAACGCTGCCGGAACCCTGACGCTCCCGAAAGCATCGCTTCCCAATCCCAAGGGCGAACCACACGCCGCGATCAACACCGATTCGCCTCCGCTGCTTCCACCAGGCGTGCGCCCCAGATTGTATGGATTATTGGTGCGGCCGTAGATCAGATTGTCCGTCTCAAACGAGAACAGCAGATCCGGCAAATTCGTTTTCGCGATTGGAATACCACCCGCCGCGCGCAGCCGGTTGACCAGCACGGCATCCTGTTCCGCGGGCAAGCTGTTGCGGCGGCCCAGCGTTCCCGCCGTGCATTTCGTGCCCTTTACGTCGATGGAATCTTTGATAGAGAAAGGAACGCCATGCAATGGGCCACAAGGATCGCCCGCCGTCAGCTTAGCGTCTGCAATCCTGGCCTGCTCTAGCGCGGAATCGCGAAGTAGTTCAACGACGGCATTGAGAGCGGGATTTATTTCTCCGATTTGCGTCAGATGCGCGTTCACCAATTCCACCGAAGAGATCTCTCTATCGCGGATCTTCTTCGCCATCGCAATCGCGCCGAGGTGGAGCAAAATATCAATCTAACAGTTGATGTTCATCTCGATTTTGCTCCGATAAAATAGGTGATTCTGTCTCGCAGATGAGAAGTTTCAGGGGTTTCACCGGTGTCGCCACGATCTGTTCGCTCTTAGCGCTGGCTGCAGATAACCCGCAAAATGAAAATCGTCTTTGGGAATATCGCAATCTTGGCAAGGCTTTTTACGAGAATCCCGACACTCATCTTCAGGCGGTTGAGCAATTGCGTTCGGCCCTCCAACTTGCTCCGAATTCCGTAAGAGAGCGCATCAATTACGCGCTTGCTCTTCTACGAGCAGGTCAAACCGAGAACGGCGTCAAAGAGCTGATTCGCGCGCAGCAGCAGGATCCAGCTATCCCGCATACCTGGTTTAATCTAGGCATCGCGTACAAACACGCCGGCGATTACGACAAGTCCATTGAGCAACTGCGTGGATTCATTCGTTTGGCGCCCGCGGAGCCGATCGGCCATTACAATCTCGCGGCAGTTCTGCGATCGAAAGGTGACAGCGCAGCAGCGATTCCGGAATTCGTCGAAGCCGAAAGATTGAATCCGAATTTGGCGGGACCGCATTTTCAACTGTTCACCGTTTATCAGCGTACTGGCCGGAAAGAAGATGCCACGCGCGAACGCCAACTCTTCGAAGAGGCAAAGAAACGTGGCGAGGGTGCTGCTGTTCCTGAAGATATGGAATGGTGTTTCTATGCGGAATTGTATGACCCGCCTGATCCCCGGCCATCTGCTGAAAACGAGCCTGTCCATTACGACGATCGCACTGTGAGTACGGGTTGGGATGCATCGAACTCCGGCATGCAGGTGATCGATTCGCAGGGCACGGGCCATGCCGATCTTCTCGTCTGGTCTCGGGATCGCGCCATGCTCCTGAGGCGTGGGGTGGAGGTGGTAAACAATTCCGGACTGGAAGGGCTTCGCGATATTCGTAGCATCTCCGCAGGCGATTTTGACAATGACGGTCTGCCCGATCTATGCATCATCACGGACACCGGCGCGGCATTATTCCGCAACAACCACGGCACCTTCATCAAGTACGCCGACGTTGCCGAACACAGCTGGCGTAACAAAGGCGCTCTGGCTTGATTACGATCACGATTATGATCTCGATCTTCTACTCTTTGGTCCCAAGCCGGTCCTGATGCGCAATAACGGCAACGGAAAATTTGAAGATCGTACTTCGGCATTTCCGTTCGTTAAAGGCAAGGCTCTCGATGCCGTTGCTGTTTGCCATTCAGGGCGATACGGCGGCGCGCGACGTGATTGCTTCGTATTCCGACCGCGTCGGCGTTCTGTATCGCGACAAGCTCAACGGCATTTTCGAAGCACAAGATGTGTCCGCGATTCCGGCAGGAGCCAGCTGCGCTGGACGTTCAGGATTTCAATCACGACGGATTTCTAGACGTAGTCAGCTACAGCCCGCACCTGTTGGCGGTGCGCAACGATTCCGGAAGACTTGTCCCGGCTGAAAAAGCTCAAACTGCAATCTCTCCCGTACGAGCAGATTTCAATGGCGACAACCGCGAGGATTACGCGCGCATTTTGCCCGACGGTTCGCTTCATCTTCATACAAACGCCTCACCCGCGCAAGCTTGGGCCAATGTTCGGATTCAAGGCGTGAAGAACCTGAAGAATGCCGCAGGTTCAACGGTAGAAATGAAATCCGGAGCGTTCTATGACAAGCGCATTTATCAAGGCGTGCCGTTGAGCTTTGGGACTGACGGCCATGCCGGCATCGACACGATCCGCATCACCTGGCCCAATGGTTTGATCCAGAATGAACCGCAAAAGAAGAGCGGCGAAGCGATGACCATTGCCGAGGCGCAGCGCCTCTCCGGCTCTTGCCCTATGATCTTCACCTGGAATGGACGGGCATTTCAATTCATCACGGACGTTTTAGGTGTCGCCCCCCTTGGAGCGAGTTCCGGGGACGGAAGCTATTTCCCCGTCGATCACGATGAGTACATCCAGATTCCAGGGCCGGCGCTGAAGCCGCACAATGGCAAGTACGAAGTTCACATAACGGAAGAATTGCACGAAGTCTCATATCTCGACAAGGTGCAGCTCATCGCGGTCGATCATCCCACCGGTGTAGATATTTACACTAACGATAAGTTCAAATCGCCGCCGTATCCGGAATTTCGGCTTTTCGGAAGCCGGTCGAAAATTCATCCGATCCGCGCTACGGACGATCACGGGAACGACGTCACGAAGCGTGTTGCTCGCCAGGATCAGATATATCCCGACACGTTCGCGCACAACAGCTCGGGTGTTGCCGAATTGCATAACCTCGACTTGGATTTCGGTGAAACAGCGCGAACGAACCATGCCGCTCTCGTATTGAATGGCTGGGTGGATTGGGCTGACGGGAGCACTTTCCTCGGCGCTTCTCAAAACGGAAAAGGAGGCTTGATCTTTCCCTATTTGCAGGTCAAGGATGCCTCGGGGAAATGGAAGACCGTCGTGGAAGATATGGGAATTCCGTCCGGTAAGCCGAAAACAATCGTCGTCGATCTCACCGGCAAATTTCTCTCTCACTCACGCGAGGTTCGCATTGTTACAAATTTGTGCGTCTACTGGGACGAAATTTTCCTCCTTGAGGACGCGAGTGCCCCGAAAGTTCACATTACGCCAATAGAAGCTGATTCGGCAGACCTGCATTTCCGCGGTTTTTCACGCGCGATCATCGATTCTACGCGCCAGCAACCGGAGCGATTCCTCTACGATCAGGTTGTGCCCATTTCTAATTGGAATCCGACATCGGGCATGTACACGCGCTATGGAGACGTGCTCCCCCTGATACAGAACGTCGATGACCGGCTTGTCATTATGGGCTCCGGAGATGAATTGAAGCTGCAGTACCCATCGGACACTTTGCCGGAGTTGCCGGCAGGTTGGTCGCGCGATTTCTTATTGCTTGTCGACGGGTGGGCCAAAGACGCGGACGCAAACACCGCCTTCAGCCAGAGCGTCACGCCTCTGCCCTTTCATGCAATGAGTGCCTATCCATATAAACAGAGCGAGCATTTTCCTGACGATCCTGTTCATCTGCGATACGAGCGTGACTACCTTACGCGCCCCGCTCTGCGACTTATACGGTCATTAGCGCCGGCGCGAGCTTCAGAATAAAACATGCAGCGCCGCCTCATGCTTCTCTGCCTTCTTTCGGGGGCAGTCCTGCTCGTCAACAGCGCACTATTGTGGGCATTTCCGGCAGCGACGGCCTTTAACGTGGCGAATCTTCTGCTCCACGTCGGGCTGGGGGCAGTTGCCAGTCTCCTTGCGCTGATTCTTTCACGTACCGAGCGGCGCTTGATTTGGCTCGTGGTCGCAGCCGTATCAGGCGCTTTGCTCACCGCAATTGGGAACACGCACGACCACAGAGCGGTGCTGATCATTCATGTCGTGATTTCGCTCGCCGCCATCGCGGTCCTTTTTTCACGAAGACAGAATTTTTTCTGGGCCAGGATTTCGGCCAGCACCGCCGCTGCGGTTCTGATCGGTGGCGTCTGCTATCGATGGGTGATCCCTCATCCGGAAGATCACATTATTAATTCGCGCGTGGTGCCGTTGTCCATGGACCAGGAAGGCGCAGGCCCGAGCAGTCCATTCTTTCCTTCGGGCGCAAAAACGTCCGATGGACATCTCGTACCCTCCGCTTTTTTCATGGAATCGAAGAAATGCGGCGAGTGCCATCGCGATATTTACGAACAATGGAAGAGTTCGGCCCACCACTTCGCATCATTTAACAACCAGTTCTATCGAAAATCGATCGAATACATGCAGTCTGTCGTGGGAACGCGCCCCAGCAAGTGGTGCGCTGGTTGCCACGATCACGCGGTGTTTTTCAACGGCCGGTTTGACCGTCTCATCAAAGAGCAGATCGATACTCCCGAGGCGCAGGCGGGATTGAGCTGCATGTCGTGCCACTCCATCGTTCATGTGAACGGCAGCGTGGGGAATGGCAGTTTTACGATGTCCTATCCGCCGCTGCATGAAATTGCAAGCAGTTCGAATCCAGTCATCAGACGTCTGGAACGTTTCGTAACGTATGCCGCGCCAGAAGCGCATCGCCGGACGTTTATGAAACCCTTCATGCGGGACAGTCCTGCGGAATTCTGCTCGGCATGTCATAAAGTTCACCTCGATGTGCCGGTTAATCAATACCGCTGGTTCCGCGGTTTTAACGAATACGACAACTGGCAGGCGAGCGGCGTATCGGGGCAGGGCGCTAGATCGTTTTACTATCCCCAGAAATCAAGTAACTGCGCGGATTGTCACATGCCCCTTGTCAATTCTCACGATCCAGGAAATATCAACGGCCAAGTTCACTCACACAGGTTTCCCGGCGCAAATACGGCTGTGCCGTTCGCAAATCAGGATGAAGAACAACTTAAGTCCACTGAAAAATTCTTGAAGTCCGGATTCATCACGGTGGATATTTTCGCCCTGAGCCCGGTTTCGCAGCGGAAGTCGGATACGGAGATGGTCCGGCGCGGCGAAGCGCCTCAGGCTAATACATCCTTCGCTGTTGGCGAGGAAGCCGAGCAGACAACCACCGCAATCATCCGCAATGTGGGTGCGGTGGCCGCGCCGATCAATCTTTCCAGTGTAAGTCTTCAACCCGGCAAAACGGTGCGTGTGGATGTTGTTGTCCGAACGCGTACCATCGGTCATTTTTTTCCGGGCGGCACTGTTGATGCATTCGACGTATGGCTCGAATTGGAAGCCGAAGACGAGAGTGGAAAGCCAATCTTCTGGAGCGGCAAAGTAGAAGACAATGGCAAAGGTCCGGTAGAACCGGGTGCGCACTTTTATCGCTCCTACCAGCTTGATGCGGTTGGCAATCCCATCAACAAACGGAATGCTTGGCAGTCTCGCACTACTCTTTATGCCCACCTCATTCCGCCGGGAGCAGCGGACGTCGCGCATTTCTTAGTGAAGGTGCCGCCGGATGCGAATGGTCAGATTCATTTCACTGCCAAGCTAAACTATCGCAAGTTCTCGTGGTATTACACGCACTTCTCGTATGCGGGCGAACCGAAGCCGGGCCAGCCTTCGCTGCTTCTGGCGAGCGATCGAAACAGTCTGGAATACAGCTTCGATCCGAAGAACATTCCAGCAGACGTTTCCGGCAAGCTGAAGGGAAAAATTCCCGACCTTCCGATCATCACGTTAGCCGAAGCTCATGTCGCGATTCCGGTTTCTTCGCAAGCGCCGCATTGGGGCTCAATCGCCAAAGCCGGCACTCGGGAACGCTGGAACGATTGGGGCATCGGTCTGTTGTTGCAGGGCGATTTGAAAGGCGCGGAATTCGCGTTCCGAAAAGCGACCGCAGCAGAACCGAGTTACGCAGATGGCTGGCTGAACGTAGCGCGAGCATTGATCCAGGAAGGCGAGACCGATGCAGCGAAACCTTTCATCGAGCACGCTTTGAAGATTAATTCTTCGCTCGGCCGCATCTACTTCTTTGAAGCAATGATCGAAAAATCGGATGGCGATTACGACGCGGCGTTGAAATCTCTCGAGCGCGTTGAATCCCAATATCCGCGCGATCGGGTCGTTCTGAATCAGATCGCCCGAATTCTATTTCTCAAGCGTGAATATTCGAAAGCCATCGGCTATCTTCAACGCGTTTGTGACATCGATCCCGAAGATGTTCAGATGCATTACACTGCCATGCTGTGTTACCGGGGTTTGGGCGACGCATCAAACGCCAATCGGGAGCAGATCCTTTTCCAGCGTTTCAAGGCCGATGAGGCTTCTCAGACGATCACTGCCCAACGCCGGATGGTCAGCCCTGAAGATAATAATGAGCGCCAGTTGATTCACGACCACGAATCTGTCCCCCTGCAGTAATCATGAGAGTTTCTTTCGTTCTTCTCAGCGCTATCGGCAGCTTATGTCTGTTCAGTTTCGCTGCTGCCCCGGTGCTGAATGGCATCCGATTCGTGGATTGCACCAGAAAGGCCGGCATCCGTTTTTCACACCATACCGGCGCTACGGGAAAGAAATATCTGCCCGAAACTCTTGGCGCTGGATGCGCCTTCGTCGATCTGGATGGCGACGGCTGGCCGGACATACTGCTGATCAACGGCAAGGACTTCACTCCTCACGGGCAGCGGTCAGTACCGGCGCTTTACCGAAATAATCGCAATGGCACGTTCACCGATATCACCCAAGGCAGCGGACTTGACGTCGAGATGTACGGGATGGGCGTGGCGGTTGCAGATTACGACAATGACGGACTTCCGGATATTTACATCACAGCGCTCGAAGGCGATCGCCTGTTTCATAACGAAGGCCGCGGCCATTTCCGGGATGTCACTGCGCAAAGCGGCATTCGCAACGCGAATTTCGGAACGAGCGCAGCCTGGTTCGACTATGATCGCGACGGAAAGGCAGATCTCTTCGTTGCGAATTACGTCAATTGGTCACCGCAGAAAGACTTGTGGTGCTCGCTGGATGGAGCAACGAAATCGTATTGCACGCCGGAGTCTTACAAAGGTACGTCTTCGAAGCTGTACCACAATCTCGGCAATGGGAAATTCGAAGATGTGACGCAAAAAGCCGGATTGGCCGACCCCACAAGCAAGTCCCTCGGGGTAGTCGTGTTCGATTACAACGGCGACGGTTGGCCGGATCTCTTCGTCTCGAATGACACCCAGCCGAGCAAACTCTACAGGAACAATGGAAACGGCACATTCACTGAGGAAGGCATGCAGGCCGGCGTTGCGTACGGAGAGGATGGTGTAGCGCGTGGGGCCATGGGCGTAGATGCCGCCGATTATGATCACTCAGGCAGGCCGCATCTGCTGGTCGGCAACTTCGCCAATCAGATGCTTGGTCTTTATCACAACGAGGGAAAAGGCTTTTTCGTGGACGAGGCGCCTTCCTCAACGGTTGGGCGTGCTAGCCTGCTGAGCCTTACGTTCGGCGTGTTCTTCTTCGATTTCGATCTGGACGGTTACGACGATATCTTCGCGGCAAACGGTCACATCGAGCCGGATATTAATCATATTCAGCCAAAGGTTCAATATCGCGAGCCTCCGCTTCTGTTTCACAATCAAGGCAACGGTCGCTTCGAGAACATAAGTCAGGACGTCGGCGCCGATTTTCAGCGCCCCATCCTGGCGCGCGGCGCCGCATACGCCGACTTCGATCATGACGGTGATCTGGATGTTTTGATCAGCACCAATGATGGTTCGCCAGTGCTTTACACGAACGATGGGGGTAATCGCAACAATTGGATCAGTATTCGCCTCAACGGAACTCGCTCCAATCGCAGCGCCCTGGGCGCCGTGGTTCGTATCGAAAGCGCTCTGGGAAAACAGTGGTGCACAGTCCACAGTGGATCCAGTTACTGCTCACAAAGCGATCTTGCACTCACATTCGGCCTCGCACACGACCGTGTCATCAGTTCAGTTTCCGTGGAATGGCCGAGCGGCACGCGGCAACGATTCACGAATGTGCCGGTAAATCAGTTCTTAGCGATCGATGAGTCGCGCGGCATTATTAAGTAGTGCTTGAATAGCGGTCTTTTGCGGGTTGAACCGCTCAGAGCTCTCGAGTACGAATGATGTGGTGCTCGGCATAGGCTTGAAATTCCGCGCGAACGTCTTTCGAGTCCGCCTTTACGAATCGGTTAGTTAACAGGTCGGCCAGATCTTCCAAGGCAACGCAAAGAGTGCCAGACGCCAACCGCACCCGCTCGAACGGCGCCTGAGCCCGCCTCGGCATATTGCAGCAGGACCGGCAGAGTCGCTGCAAGCGAGGAGCGCCGCCGGTCGGCGTGGAAATAATAAATGATCGGAAAGTGTATTAAATCCACGCATGTTCGAATTACGGCTACAGCCAAATCGCCGATCAGGCCTTCCACGTTTCCCGACATAACATCAATGCCAGTCTGCCGGCACGCCTTTTGCAGGATGGAGGCACGCCTTGCGAGGCTGCGCATTCGACCCAGAGCCGGATAGATGAGTACGATCCAGGACACGCTAGCGGTCAATAACCCGAAGCCAATTAAGGCTTCAATGTAATCGCTGAGCGAACCGTCCACGTGGGATGAAACAGATCGCGGAAGACTTCGCGTAGCGCGAAACAGACTAACCCGACGCCTGGAACAACCGTCCACAACACCCGCACTGCAAACGAGACATTAATTTCCTAGAAAGGTTTCGGCCGCACCTAATATGCTGGAGAAACCATGACTAAATCGATCAAACTAATTTTCGCAATTGCAAGCTGCGGAATCATTGCGGCGGCCGCCGAATCCACCAAGATTGAACTGAAGAATGCACAAGGCGAGAACATCGGAACCGCCGTGCTATCGCCTGTAAAAGGCGGACATGGGGTCAACATCAAACTTAATCTGAAAGGTCTTCCGCCGGGCGAACATGCCATCCACATCCACCAGAACGCGAAGTGCGGCCCTCCGGAATTCACCACCGCCGGACCGCATTTTAATCCTGAGAATAAGCATCACGGTCTGCAGAATCCGGAAGGCCCACATGCGGGAGACATGGAGAACTTTACGGTGAGTGCAAACGGAACAGCGAAACTAACCATCGTAGCGGCCAACGTGACATTCGGGGCCGGCGCTGATTCCATTTTCAGCAACAGCGGAACGGCGCTTGTGATTCACGCCAAGCCCGACGATATGAAATCAGATCCGGCGGGCAATGCCGGTCCGCGTATCGCCTGCGGACTTATTCAGAAATAAGAGCTCAGATAGGTATGACTAATTCGGAGGCTGGTTAGTAGGGGTGGTCGCCGTGCGCGGCGCAGTCGATTTATCCTGAGTTCCCGAATTCTTCTCGCTCTTGATTTTAGCCGCCCAATCGTCCTCTGTAGCGGCGTTGCCGACCGCTTTCTTGGCCAGATCCTGTTTCACATCTTGTTTGACGGCCTGGTCTGCTGCCTTCGCTGCTTCGTGCGTACCTGCGCCGAGCTCCAGGACGCGTACCGTGACTGCCTTCCTGCCAAATTTGCGACACGCCCTTTCGCTAGGAACGTAGATATCCAGCTTGCGGCCAATAATCTTCGCGCCTGTATCCGCTACGACATACTCTCCGGAATAACGCCCGGCGTGTTTGATCTTGAGACGGGTGCCAATCGGCAAGAGCTCCGGATCCGCTGCCACAACGTGCCGGTGAACGTACGTTCCGGAAGCTGTAAGTCCTTGCTGAGCGTAGGCTGTGGCTATGTACGTGCCATTGAGTGGAGGGGTCGCGGCCAACAAGTGCGCGCTAGTTAACAGAACCCACAAGCAATACGCCGTGCGACTCTTCCGCATACCAGTTAGAGCGCGTCACGGTTTCAGTCGTATCGTCTATGTTTTGCATGAGTCCCCGCATTTGGTTTAGGGCATGCGCAGCGCAAGTACTGATTCGCATTCGCGCCAAAATACTCCAGCCTAGCGTTTACGCTGGCCCTTGGCCATTCTCTTTATTTTCTTCTTATTGGACCCGCGTGCGACACCGGAGGCGCGTTTCGCTTTAGGAGCGGCTTTCTTGCGTGCGGCGCGCTTCAGCTTCTTGCGTTCTTCTTTGTTCTCTACGTGCTTTGTGTTCATTCGTCGATTTTTATGCCAGCGTATTTTTCTACAATCTTCTTCAACCCGTATCCCGGGAAACTTATTGTTAGTTTCGCATCCTCGCCATCGCCCTCACGGCGAAGTACGGTACCACGCCCGTACTTAGGATGCTGAATAACAGAACCATTTCCGAGTCCCCGTTGGCGGACATTGCCGGACCGCGCGGCCAGGGGTGTCAGTCTTGGGGAAGGCTGCGTCCGCGATACTGGCGCCGCCACAGAATTGGGAGGCTTGTTTGGCGCAACCCCATTCGAAGCTGGCGCACTCGCATTTAACCCAGCAGGTCTGCGCGTGAGCCCGGATGGTGGCGGCATTCCGCGTTCAGCAAAAAATTGTGCAATATTGTCTACGGAATTGAAAGTGCGTCCGGTGTAGAGGTTGCGCTTGACGGATTCGCGAACATCGTGCTGTTCCGAATACAGATCCACTTCCTCGGTGTACGGATCGCGTTGCGCCGATAATCTTTCGCGCAGGCTGGGCGGCACTTCATTGAGAAAACGCGAAGGCAGACTAACTTCGGGCTGCTGTCCGCCGAAACGCCTCCGGTAACGCGCCCACGTCAGATACAGCCTTTTCTCCGCGCGCGTCATTCCCACATAACAGAGCCGCCGCTCCTCTTCCATTGCGGCTTCCGAACTTAAAGACCGGCTATGCGGGAAAATACCTTCCTCTAGTCCGGCCACAAAAACGTTCGAAAATTCAAGGCCCTTGGCATTGTGAACTGTAAGCAAAGACACCGCCGCATGCTCGTCTACTCCATCCGCGTCGGCTACCAGCGCCGCGTGATCCAGAAACTCGGCGGGGGTTTCGCCACGCTCGGCGGCTTCTGCGGCGGCGTTCACCAGTTCTTCGAGATTGCTCAAACGCGATTCGGAATCCGGCGAACTATCGCTTTTCAGCATCTCTTCATACCCGGTCTTTTGTAGAATCTCTCGCAGGGTCTCGTGAATCGGCTTCAGGAGCGCGCTTTCCCGCAGCTCGTTCAGCAGCTTCAGAAATGATTTGATGGCCGCTTCCGCCCGCGCCGCAAATATCTTTTGCTCCAGCATCTTCGGAAGTGCGTTCCACAAAGTTGTGCCGTGCTCGAGCGCATACTGTTCGATCTGCTCCACCGTTCCCTTGCCGATGCCGCGCGCCGGAGTGTTGACGATCCGCAGCAGGCTAATAGAATCGCTCGGGCTCAGCAACACTTTCAGATACGAAAGAAGATCTCTCACCTCCGCACGCTGATAGAAACTGAACCCGCCCACTACCAAGTATTTGCGGCCATAGCGCCGCAGCGCTTCTTCAATCTGCCGCGACTGAAAATTCGTGCGATAAAGGACGGCAACCCGCTCCATTGGGTTTTTCGCCAACAGCTTCTCGATGGTGTCCGCAATAAACAGCGCCTCGTTCTCGCCGTCCGGCGCTTCGTAATACCCGATCTTCGCGCCCGAATCGGATTGCGTCCAAAGCCACTTGCCTTTGCGCTCTTTGTTATTGGCGACTACTGCGCTGGCCGCTTCGAGGATGTTTTTCGTCGATCGATAGTTCTGCTCCAGTCGGATTACTACTGCATCCGGATAATCGCGCTCGAAGTCGAGGATGTTGCGAATATCGGCGCCGCGCCAGCCGTAGATCGACTGGTCTTCGTCGCCCACTACACACACATTGTGCCGCGCTTCCGTCAGCAAACGCATAAGCTCGTATTGGCTGCGGTTCGTGTCCTGATATTCATCGATCATCACGAACTCATAGCGGCGGTTATAGAGCTGCCGCAGCGCGTCATCGTGCCGGAGCAGGCGCACGGTTTCGAGCAACAGATCGTCAAAATCGAGCGCGTTCGCTTGCCCGAGCCGCTCTTCGTACACCTCGAAAATTTTCGCCAGCCGCGTCAGTTTTGGGTCGGTCGCTGCCTTATACCAGTCCTGGGGCGTCTCATCATGGCCTTTGGCATGGCTGATCCGCGACAACGCTGCCCGGTATTGCATGAACTTCTCGTCTAGTCCAAGCTGCTTGTAAATCGATTTCATCAGCGCCAACTGATCATCGTCGTCGTATATCGTGAATTGGCGCGTGAAGCCGGGCCGAATATCGCTCAGCGATCCGCCGTCCCGCCGAAGCGCGCGGACGCAGAAGGAGTGAAACGTAGAAACCGTGGGTGTATTGGATCCTGCCGCATTGGTCAGCAGACCCTGCACTCGCTGGCGCATCTCGTCCGCCGCCTTATTCGTGAATGTGACTGCCAGAACGGCCGGTCCAGGAATGCGATGTGTCTCGATCAGATGCGCAATTCTGTGCGTAATGACGCGAGTTTTTCCACTTCCTGCGCCGGCCAGGAGTAATAGCGGACCCTCGACATGAGCAACGGCTTCGCGTTGTTGCGGATTGAGACCTGCAAGAAAATCCATGGAGACTTGAGGCAGGGGAGTGACTTCAGAATAACATCGGAGCGGGAAAGCGCTCCGCACCAGATCGCTCCCATTCCATGCCGGCGGCCAATTTCTCTTCCAGCCTCGTTGCTGTTCTTATAGTGAGTAATACGCTTATGTCCGTTCCCTCTGGTTTTCTGAAGAAGCGCTCGAGATCTGGCGCCCTGTGTCTGCTCGGCGCTTTGTCGTCTGGTCAACTGTTGCATGCTCTCCCAGATGGTCCGCGCTTCGAGATCTCGTTTCCGAAACAGATGAGTTCTCGCCCTCTCGATGGGCACATGTTATTGCTTATCTCGACCAACGACCAACGCGAACCAAGATTTCAAATTAGCTTTACGCCGGACTCTCAACAGGCATTCGGAATAGACGTCGATTCGCTGGGCCCCGAAATTCCAGCAATCATTGACTCCGCTACGATTGGGTACCCGAGAGAGCACCTGAATGATGTTCCTTCCGGCGATTACTACGTCCAGGCTGTGCTGAACATTTATCAGACTTTTCACCTTGCGAGTGGATATACCGTCAAATTGCCTCCCGATCGCGGGGAGGGACAACACTGGCAATCAAAGCCCGGCAATTTCTACAGCACACCTGAGAAGATTCACTTCAATGCGGGCTCCCATCAAATCATCAAAATTTCGCTAACAGAGCAGATCCCGCCCTTGAAGAATGGCGGCGAATCACCCGACAATCAATGGGTCAAGCATGTCAAAATTCAAAGCGATCTGTTGACTAAATTTTGGGGACGTCCTGTATACCTCGGCGCAGTGCTGCTGCTTCCCGATGGATGGGGCGACCACCCGGACGCTCATTATCCTCTGATCGTCGAGCAAGACCACTTCCACCCTGATTTGCCGGGCACGCTGAGTTTTCGAACGGCGCCACCAGGCCCCGGATTGAAAGGTTCGGAACGCAGAAATGCGGAATCCGCTTATAAGTTATTCCAGGACTGGACCGCCGGCCGGATGCCGCGAGTGATCGTGATGAGCATTCAGCACGCGAACCCGTATTTCGACGATTCTTATGCCGTGAACTCAGCCAATCTCGGTCCTTATGGCGATGCGATCACGAAAGAACTGATTCCATACGTAGAGCAGAAATTTCAAGGCATATCGCAGGGTTGGGCACGCGCCGTTTATGGAGGTTCAACGGGTGGCTGGGAAACGCTTGCTTCACAGGTCTTTTATCCGGACTTTTACAGCGGGGCTTGGGTCTTCTGCCCAGATCCGGTCGATTTTCGGGCCTATATGAGCACGAATCTCTACTCAGACAAGAATGCCTTCTGGGTAGAAGGTGATTTCGCGCGCGTTCCCCGTCCCGCCATGCGCCAGCCGGACGGGCTTGTGCTATCAACCATGGAACAGATGAACCGGTTCGAGCTGGTGATGGGAACGCACGGCCGATCAGGAGAGCAGTTCGATATCTGGCAGGCGGTATTCAGCCCTCCTGGGAACGATGGATATCCGAAACCTATATTCGATAAGCGCACCGGACAGATCGACCATGAGGTCGCCGAATACTGGAAACAGCATTATGATCTGAGCCAGATCATCCAGCGCGACTGGAAAACTTTGGGGCCAAAGCTTGCCGGCAAACTGCATTTTTACGTGGGCGATGCGGATACTTTCTATCTGGATGGAGCCGTGCACCTCCTACAGGATTTCATGGATAAAACCACAAATCCGTACTATCGCGGATCGTTCGAGTATGGCGAACGTAAGCCTCACTGCTATGGCGGAAATTACGATCCGGCCGTCGGCTTTAATCAGCACTATATTCCGGAGATGGTGAACCAGATGGAGCTAAGCGCACCGAAAGGCGCGGACCTTCAGAGTTGGAAATATTAAGCCGTGGCGAGGGGCCCGAAGGGGTGAAAAGCCGAAGGGGTGAAAAGATGGATATGCGCGAATTTATTATCCAAGATGTTCGCGGCGCCGCGTGGCTCGAGAACGCATTGCGGGATGTCCGTTACGGCTGGCGCAGCTTACTCAAGAATCCACTGTTCAGCGCTATGGCGGTACTGTCGCTCTCGCTGGGCATCGGCGCGAATACCGCGATCTACAGCATCATGGACGCAATTATGATCCGTGCCCTGCCGGTACGGAATCCTGGCGAACTGGCGATCCTGAACTGGCGCGGCAAAGGTAAACAGGAACCCGCAGTTGTTCAAGACCATACCGGCAACAATTACGACGAGCTGGGAGGGGGTATGACGAGCCCGGATTTTCCGTGGCAGGCCTACGAACTTCTTCGCGATCACAACAACGTCTTCTCTGTCCTTTTTGCATTCAACAACGCAGGCCCACTGAATCTGCTCATCCATGGCCAAGCCGAACTAGGCGATGTCGAATTAGTCTCGGGCAATTTTTTCAGCGGTCTCGGGATCGTTCCGGCTGCGGGCCACCTCATTGCGGATGGCGATAACGTCGCGGGAGCATCGCAAGTCGCGGTCCTCAGCTACAACTACTGGCGCGACCGGTTCGCCGGAGATGCGGCGGCCATTGGCCAGACCGTAAGCATCAACAACATCCCATTCACGATCGCGGGGGTCGCCGCGCCTGAATTCTTTGGAGTAACCCCGGGTTCCGCCCCCTTGGTTTATGTTCCGATAGTGAACCGCCCGGCGCTTGCCAGAAATTATGGCAACGAGCACGACACGATGTTCATCAATCCGCATTTTTATTGGGTCGACATGATGGGCCGCCTGCGTCCCGGCGTCACGCTGGCACGAGCGCAGACAGAGCTTGCAGCCCGTTTCCACCAGTTCGCGCTTGCCTCGGCAGCGAAGAAGAGGGAGCGGGCTGATCTTCCAGAGCTCTGGGTCGAGAAAGGCGGGTCCGGTGTCGACTCGCTGCGCCGGCAGTTTTCGAAGCCGCTTTTTGTCCTGATGATCATGGTGGCGTTCATCCTCGTAATCGGCTGCGCGAATGTTGCGAACCTGCTTCTGGCCCGCGCAACGGCGAGGCGGCGCGAAATGGCCGTGCGCCTCTGTCTTGGCGCGAGCCGGCTTCGGGTACTACGCCAGTTGCTGACGGAGAGTCTGCTGCTCGCGCTGCCCGGAGGCATTCTTGGCTTGGGCATTGCCGCCGGGGGAATCCGTTTTCTCATGTGGTTGCTCGCCGGTGGCCGAGAGGATTTCAATCTTCGCGCGGAACTCGACTGGCGAATTCTCGCTTTTACGTTCGCAGTTGCGTTCGCCACGGGAATTCTTTTCGGGCTCGCTCCAGCGCTTGCCGCAACACGCGTCGATGTCACGCCGGCTCTCAAAGAGACCCGCGCCAGCGCACCGAGCCGGCGTGGGAACCGCCTCGGCCTGAGCCAGTGTCTTGTGGTCTCGCAAATCGCGCTTTCGCTGTTGCTGGTGTTGGGGGCTGCGCTTTTCGTTCGCACCCTGGCCAACCTTCATTCCGTGCAGATCGGCTTTAACCAGGAGAACCTACTGACCTTTAGGTTAGATGCCAGCCAGATAGGCTACAAAGACGCGGCGCTGAAGGCGTTCTATGCCCGCATGGACGAGCGATTCCGTATTTTGCCGGGGGTTCGCGCCGGGACCGTATCCGATCCGCCGCTGGTTGCCGGCTCGACCAGTTCGACCGGCGTCCTCCTGCCGGGCGCTCCGAAGCGGGAAGGCCGCGGAGGCCCGGGCACGTCCTTTATTTCCGTCGGCCCGGCTTTTTTCGAAACCATGCAGCTTCCGATTTTGCTTGGCCGTCCCATTGACTCGCACGATGTGGATGGCTTGCCCTTTGCCGCCGTGGTCAATGAAGTATTCACCAAAAAGTATTTCCCCAACCAGAATCCTATCGGACGGCGGTTCGGGCTCAACTCCGATGCGAATAATATGACTGTCGTGGGCATCGCGAAGGACGCTCGCTACAGCTCGTTGAAAAATGCAATTCCGCCTGTGGCATACATCTCATACCAGCAGAGCGTTCTTAAGCGTCCGCCGGGAGCCATGTATTTCGAGCTGCGCACGGTGGGCAACCCTCTTGCGCTGGCCGAGTCCGTTCGCAAGACCGTGCACGAAGCCGCGCCGGCTGTTCCAGTCACCGATATGATGACGCAAACGCAGCGCATCGACCACACCATCGTCCAGGAGCGGACATTCGCCGATCTCTGCACCGCGTTCGCAATTCTTGCCCTGACGATCGCATGCGTCGGGCTCTACGGCAGCATGGCTTATGCGGTGTCGCGCCGCACTAACGAAATCGGTATTCGCATGGCTCTAGGCGCCGAACAGCGGCGTATCGTCTGGATGGTGCTGCGCGAGGTTCTCGCGCTCGCCGCAGCAGGACTTGCCATTGGCCTCATCTGCGCCTGGAGCGCCATCTCCAGCCTTAAATTCTTTGTGTTCGGAATAAAACCCGCCGACCCGCTCACGATCTTGCTGGCGGCTGGAATCTTAATCGCTGCGGTGGTGTTGGCCGGTTTTGCTCCTGCGATCCGGGCGTCTCGAATCGATCCAGTGAACGCCTTGCGGCACGAGTAGCGCAGTCGAGCCGCCGGGCAGGGTTGCGGTGATTCTCGAAATCGAGGATAATATATCTCGGAATCGATATTTGCAATGTCCGCTCTACCCATCGCACCAATTATCGCCGGTTACTCCTTCGATCAGGCGCCGGATCTGGCAAACGCTGCCCAACGCGAACGCCTGAGTTTGAGCGCTATCAAGGCCTTCGTGAACATCACCGAAAAATGGGGATTGAACGAGGCGCAGGCGCGAGGTTTGCTCGGAGGCATCGCTTCTTCTACCTTCCACGCCTGGAAAACGGAGCCGCGCGGCAAAAGGCTGTCGCAGGACACACTGGTGAGGATCTCGCTGATTATCGGCATCTACAAGGCATTGCACATCTATTTCGGGAAGCGCTGGGCAGACCGTTGGGTGGGGCTCGCAAATCGTGGTCCGATGTTTGCCGGTCGCGCCCCCATCGACTATATGCTTCGGCAAGGGCAACCGGGAATGATGCAGGTCCGACGCATGCTTGATACCTGGCGTGGTGGGCGTTGACGCCTCCGGTTATTTCCCTCACTTGGGACGCCTCGCATCGACTCATTCCTTCGCTCTACAGTGAAACGGGAACCGTTCTTGGGGACATCGTCGACAGCGAAAAGATGCTGGACGATATCGTACTGCTTGACGGCGCTACCAATGACCGAATTCAGGGGGAACAAGAAGGACTGATTGGGATTAGCACGTACGAGCTGGTCTACGGCATTCCCAACGCTCATATCGTTAATGCAGCGTTTACTCACACAAATGAGGCCGGCTCCCGGTTCAGCGACCAGGCTCGCGGTGCCTGGTACGCCGCAGACGAATTGGAGACATCGCTCGCCGAAGTGACTTATCACAAGGCGAGGCGGCTTGCGGAAATTGTCGTTCCCGAATTGCCCGGCGAGCGGCCAGACGAAGAGGTCTCCACCTACGACGATTGGCTTGCCGATTTTCGATCCACTTTTCACGTATTGGAGCCGGCCGACAAATTCTCGGAGTGTCTTCAGCCGGAACCCGTGCCTCAATGTTATGCGGCCTCGCAACGGATGGCGCGGCGCCTTCTCGATTTGCAGTCGAATGGTCTTTCCTACAACAGCGTTCGACGCAAAAACGCTCGTTGTCTTGTCTGCTTCCGTCCGGCGCTGGTTTATAATCCACGCCGTGCTGAGCGGCTTGAGATAACCTTCAGAGCTAATGCCACCGGCTATGAGCACCAGGTGCGCATCATCGCGCAATAGCGAACCACACATTCTAACTTGGTTACTCTGATTACCATTACTGTTGGGTATGGCAGGAGCGAAGATTGTCTCCATTTGCAAGGAGATCGCCCGGTTCAGCGAAACAACTGAAGGCATCACCCGTACTTTTCTTTCCGAACCGATGTTCGATTGTCACCAGCTCTTGACGGATTGGATGAGAAACTCGGCATGTCGTCAGCGTGGACGCGATGGGAAATCTGCGCGGCTATCCATGAGGGCACGGGCGGCAGCACGCCGCGTTTGCTCATCGGTTCGCATCTCGATACAGTTCGAGACGCGGGAGCTTTCGACGGCGTGCTCGGCGTCGTGCTGGGAATCGGATTGATCGAAATGCTCCAGAAGGCGAGCGGCTTCCTTTTGCTGATGAAATTATCGGATTTTCCGAAGAAGAGGGCGTAAGGTTCGGCGTTCCCTTCCTCGGAAGCAGAGCTTTGGTGGGCCGAATTGATAGTGCGCTATTGGAAACTCGCGATCCGTCTGGCACATCGGTCAGCGGATGCCATTCGCCACTTTGGGTTAGATCCGTCAAAGCTTGAAGCCGCCCGGCTCGGCAACGGGTGTTTGGCTTTTCTGGAGTTTCACATCGAGCAAGGTCCTGTTCTGGACAGTCTGGGCCAGCCGCTTGGAATCGTACAAGCGATCGCCGGACAGAGCCGCCGATCTTTGATCATTAAAGGCGAAGCGAATCATGCCGGTACAACTCCCGTGGACCTCCGCCGTGACGCGCTTGCCGGTGCGGCGGAATGGATCCGCGCGGTGGAGGCTAGAGGCGCACTCCGTACCTGGACTGGTGGCAACAGTGGGCTCGCTGGACGTGCAGCCAGGAGCGGCAAATGTGATTCCGGGATCTCGTGAGGGCAAGTTTGGACGTTCGCCACGGCTCGGACGAAATCAGGATTCGTTCCGTCGAGGGCCTGCTCAGGAAAGCAGAGCAGATCGCGATGAAACGCGGTCTCGATCTTGAATCGCAGGTACTGCTTGAGCAGCCGGCGGTAGAAATGGATTCGGCTCCTGGTTGAGGCTGCCGTCCGTGCTGCATCAAAGGCAGGATGCGAAGCTCCCCGTATGATCGAGCGGCGCCGGACATGACGCCATGATTATAGCGGAGAAAATGCCCTCCGTGATGTTTTTCGTGCGCAGCCCGGGCGGAATCAGCCATCATCCGGATGAAACCGTTCGCCCGAAGATGTGGAATTCGCGCTCTCGGCCGGCATGCACTTTCTTCGGGATGGCGCGGCAACCAGTAAGCTGTAAAGACAACTGTGCAGAACCTTGGCCAAACCCGCAGCTCATTCCGGCGAGATCACTATCTGCAGACGCCGGACACTTTTATTCGCGCTCCGTTGCCCGGCATGAAAAATGGCGACGGCCGTTGTGCACGCGGGCCCGCATCTGGCGCGAGATTTTCCAGTACACGGCGGAATTGGAAGATGGGAGGAACGCTCGGTCCAGACTTCGCGACCAGCGATTCATATACGTGCTCGAAGGAAGCATTCATATTGAAGACTGGCCCTTCGAGCCTTCGAATTAGCGCTCGGGAGGATACAGTTACATTCCCGAGGGCGACTCGCACTCCGTCTACCGCGACAGAACCCGCCGCATTGGTAGTGATCGAGAAAGTCTACGAGCCTTTGCCGAGCATATTGCGCGGCCCGAGTTTCTGACCGCGTCATGAATCGGAGTTCGCGGCACAGGCCGCTGATGGGCGATCCGGCCTTGCAAGTGAGAATGCTTTTGCCAGATACTCCGGAGCACGATTTTGCGGTAAACACCATGACCTTCCAGCCCGGCGCATCGCTCAGTCTGGTGGAAATGCACGTCATGGAACACGGCCTGCTGATGCTTGAAGGCGGAGGTATTTATCGATCTGGGCGATTCGTGGTATCCGGTATCGGCAGGCGACTTCATCTACATGGCGCCATTTTGCCCACAATGGTTCGGTGCGCTGGGGAAGACGCCGGCGAAGTATCTGATCTATAAAAACTGGAATCGCCACCCGGCCGGGCCGAGATGTGAAAGTCAGCATTGATCCAGATCGCGTGAATGGCGAGCTGGATGCTCTAGCGGCATTCTCCGATGCGCCTGCTCCGGCCGTGACCCGGATCGTCTTCACCGAATCAGACATGCAGGCGCGGGCCTGGTTTAAGGGGCTTTGTGCGAAAGCAGGATTGGCGTTGCGCGAGGACGCCGTCGGCAACACTTTCGCTCGCTGGCGCGGCGCCGAGCCGGATTTACCCGCCGTCGGAACGGGTTCGCACATCGACGCAATACCGAACTCCGGACGATACGACGGAACAGTAGGCGTACTCGGTGGATTCGAAGCAATTCGCGCCCTTCAGACGAGCGGCTTTCGGCCCCGGCGATCCATTGAACTCCTTCTCTTCACCGCCGAAGAACCGACGCGCTTTGGAATCGGATGTCTCGGCAGCCGGTTGCTCTCCGGCAACCTGAGCGGCGAACAAGCCGACTCGTTGCGCGACCGCGACGGCATAGCACTGCTGCGGCGAGAGAGAGTGCTGGCTTTCGAGGTGAGTTGGACAATGTGAAGCTCCCCGCCGAATACTACAGCGCGTTTCATAGAGCTGCACATCGAGCAAGGGCCGATTCTGGAGCGAGAACAGATTGGCCTCGGCGTCGTGACCCACATTGCTGCGCCTGCTTCGACACGAATCCGCATTGAAGGCGAGGGTGGACATGCCGGCGGTGTTCCTGATGCCGCACCGGCGAGATGCATTTCTTGCCGCGGCGGAAGTAGCGCTAGCCGTCGAAGCCGCGGCCTTGGCGACAGGATCGATTGATACCGTCGCAACCACCGGAGTCTGCAATGTTTTTCCCGGCGCAGTGAACAGCATTCCGAGCCGCGTGAGTCTTGAGGTGGACGTGCGTGATACGGATCTTGCTCGCCGCGATTCCGTTTTGCAGGAAATTGCCGGGATTGCGAGCGGGATCGCGATGAAGCGCCGTGTTGCTATTGAAAACGAAATCTTGAATGCCGATCGCGCCCGCGGTTTGCGATGCACGGATTGTGGATTCCTTGATCCAAAGCTGCCAGGCGCAAGGCCAGACATTTCTTTCCATGGTGAGCCGCGCATATCACGATTCACTTGTTCATGTCGCGAATCTGCCCGGTAGGTATGCTCTTCATCCCTTGCAGAAAGGGAGTGAGCCACCGTCCGGATGAATATGCCTCGCCGGAAGACATCGCGAACGGCATAAGGTGCTTGCGGAGACCTTGGCCCGACTCGCAGCCTGATTGAAGAGTGAAGCAGATTCTCAGATCGCGTCGTGTTGTTACGCCGCGAGGGATTCGGCCTGCATCCGTGGTGTTTCGAAGACGGCCGAATCACGTCAGTGGAAGAGTTCGGGAGCTGGCGTCCGATGTCGGAGACCTCTACGTGCTTCCCGGTCTGATCGATACGCACGTGCACATCAACGAGCCGGGCCGGACTGATTGGGAAGGTTTCGTTACGGGAACGCGTGCGGCCGCTGCCGGAGGCTGCACATGCATCGTAGACATGCCACTGAATTCTATTCCGGCAGTGACATCCGTCGCGGCGCTGGAAGAGAAACGGGAAGCGGCGCGGAATTCGTGCTCGGTCGATTATGCGTTTTGGGGCGGCGTTGTTCCGGGAAATGAGGGCGAGTTGCTTCCTCTGGCGGAAGCGGGCGTCCGTGGTTTCAAATGTTTCCTCATTGACTCCGGCGTCCCGGAATTCGCCTGCGTAACTGAAGGCGATCTAGAGCGCGCGATGCCCCTGGTTGCGAAGACCGGGTTGCCACTTCTGGTGCATGCCGAATTGCCCGGACCAGTACTCTCCGCGCAAGACGAGCTACTGCGGGAGGGGGCGAATTGTTCTGTTTATGCGACACTATCTGAAATCGCGTCCAGATGAAGCGGAAGTTCAGGCGATTGAAATGATGATCCGGCTTTCGCCGTAAGCACTCCTGCCGCGTTCATATTGTTCATTTATCGAGCGCAAAAGCGCTTCCGTTGATTGCGCAAGCACGGCTAGACGGCGTCGGTCTCACTGTTGAAACGTGCCCCCATTACCTTTACTTCTCCGCCGAAGCTGTTCCGTCCGCGCCGTACCGAGTTCAAATGTGCGCCTCCCATCCGGGATGCCGCCAATCGGGAACTGCTGTGGGAGAGCGCTTCGTAGCGGCGTGATCGATATGGTTGCGACCGACCACTCGCCCTGTCCTCCAGAGTTGAAATGTCTGGAGCAGGGGAACTTCGCGCGAGCTTGGGGAGGCATCGCTTCGTTATCGATCGCTCTGCCGGTCATGTGGACTTCGGCGAAGCAGCGCGGCGCAGATATCACCGGACTCTGGTCCGCTGGATGTGCGAAAGAACGGCCGCGCTGGCAGGCCTCGAATCACGCAAAGGGCGGATCGCGCCGGGATATGATGCCGATCTGGTCGTATTCGATCCGGATGCGCGTGTTTGAAGTGACCCGCGATCGCCTGCATTTTCGTCACCCGATCTCTCCTTATATCGGCGAGCGGCTGGAAGGTGAAGTAAAGATGACCTTTGTTCGTGGGCATCGGGTGTTTGCGAACGGCAGTTTTGCCGATGAGAAGCCGGGTATTGAAGCTCTTCCCTGAGGCCCAGCCGGACGTGTACAGTAAGTGAATGGAGCACCGTGTTGTTGGAACAGCCGTGCCTCGCAAAGAGGCATTGCTGAAAGTTACGGGAGCCGCGGAATACGTAGATGACGTTTCGGTTCCCGGCATGCTTCATGGCATCACGGTCCGCAGTTCTGTCCCGCGCGGGTGGCATTCGGCATATCCGTTTCGGTGAAGGAATTCCTTGGAACGAGTTCACGATTGTAACCGCGCGCGATATTCCTGGAAAGAACATCGTCAGCTTGATCTTCGAGGATCAACCGTTCCTCGCCGACGGCAAAGTCAATCACGCGCAAGAACCGATTCTCCTGCTCGCGCATGAGGACAAAAACATGCTCGAACAGGCGCGACAGAATGTGTTCATCAAATATGAAGCGCCTCCGGCTGTGTTCGATGTAGATGAATCGCTTGCCGCCAAGACCGTCGTTTGGGGCGACAACAACGTTTTCAAACAGTACTGCATTCAAAAAGGCGATGTAGAGGCAGTGTGGGCAGAAGCGGCGTTTATTGTGGAGGGCGAATACTTCACGGGGGCGCAGGAACAGCTTTATATCGAGCCGAATGGCATGCTTGCGACGGTGGACGCGAACGGAGAACTAACCGTTCGCGGGTCGATGCAGTGCCCGTTTTACGTTCAGAAGGCGCTGATGTCATTGTTCGGACTTCCTGCAAGAAAGGTGCGGGTGATTCAACAGGAAACGGGCGGAGCATTTGGCGGAAAAGAAGAATATCCGTCGATGATTGCAGGGCATGCCGCTTTGCTCGCCTGGAAATCCGGTCGGCCGGTAAAAATCATCTACGACCGCGAAGAGGACATGGCCGCGACCACGAAGCGTCATCCTTCGAGAACGCGGCACAGAACGGCGGTAACGCACGATGGACGGCTGCTCGCAATGGACATTGAATTCGTCATCGATGGCGGCGCGTATGCAACACTTTCGAGCGTTGTCCTGTCGCGCGGAACCATCCATGCCGCAGGTCCATATCGCTGCGACAACATTCGCGTCCGCAGCACGGCGGTAGCGACAAATACTCCCCCTCATGGCGCGTTTCGCGGCTTTCGGCGCGCCCCAGAGCCTGTTCGCGCTCGAACGGCACATGGACAAAGTGGCTCGAACAATTGGTCTGGCTCCGGATGAATTTCGGCGGCGTAATCTGCTGCGCAAAGGCGACACCACTTCGACCGGGCAACTTATGAAGGACGACATCGATCTCGTCGGGCTGCAAAATCGGGCGCTCGAGCTCGCCGGCTATCACGAAAAGTTGCGCCAATTCGCGGAGCTGAATCGCAGAGAGCGCAATCAAAAAGGGCATCGGTTTTTCCACGTTCTTCCACGGAGCTGGATTTACGGGTTCCGGTGAGCGCAATCTGCAATCCGTCGTGGAACTGGAGGCGAACACAGAGCGGTGTCATCCGCATTCTCAGCTCGATGACTGAAATGGGGCAGGGCACAAACACGATTCTGGCGCAAATCGCGGCTGAAGCGCTCGGCATACCGTATGAGCAGGTTGAAGTACTTCGCCCCGATACCGCTCTTGTTCCGAATAGCGGTCCGACTGTGGCTTCCAGGACTGCAATGGTGATTGGGAAGCTGGTGGAATCCGCCGCGCTAAGCCTCAAAACGAAGCTGATGGAAAGCAGTTTCTTGCCGCAGCAATTCACCCTTCATCAATTCCAAAGCGGCGTGCCGGAATTACATTGCGCAACAAGGCGTACTCAAGACCACGGCGCAATATCAGGAACCTCCAGGCATTTCGTGGAATGACGAAAACTACAAAGGCGAGGCGTACGGCGCGTATTCGTTTGCAACTTATGTGGCCGAAGTCAGTGTCGACACGCTGACCGGCGAAATCCATGTGGATGATTTCGTGGCGCGTCAGGAAGTAGGCCGGGTTCTTCATCCGGTTTTGGCAACCGGCCAGATCGAGGGCGGCGTGGCGCAAGCAATCGGCTACGCGCTATACGAAAACGTGATTTGGCGTGATGGCAGCATGGCCAATAATCAGATGACTAACTACATCATCCCGACCTCCGTCGACCTGCCGGACATCCGCGTATCTTTCGAAGAGGTGCCTTACCAGCACGGGGCGATGGGCGCCAAAGGTATCGGCGAACTGCCGATGGATGGACCGGCTCCGGCTATTCTGAACGCCGTCGAGAATGCTTTGGGTATTTCTTTTGACCATGTGCCCTTGATGCCGGAAGAAGTTCTTGCCGAGCTCTCCAAAGTGAAAACAGAACCGGCCATGGCGGACCTCGAAGAAATCAGGAGCGTTGCCTGATGGCGAAATGCTCTAGTCTCCTTCGTGGTAAATGGCGAGCCTCGCACGATTGACGCGCACCCCATGAAGCGGCTGCTGGACGTGCTTGCGCGAAGATCTGAAGCTCACCGGCACAAAAGAGGGCTGCGGCGAGGGTGAATGCGGAGCCTGTTCCGTAATGATGAATGATCAACTGGTGAATAGTTGCCTGATACCGGTTATGCAGGCCGCCGGCTCTCGAATCTGCACCATCGAGGAGCTTGCGAAGGAAGATCGAGGGCGTGCGCTGCAGCAGGCGTTCATTGAGGCCGGAGCGGCGCAATGTGGAATCTGTACGCCCGGAATGATTATGGCTTCTGTGCAATTGCTGTCGTGCTCACCGCATCCCACGCTCGACGAGATTCGCGAAGGACTCGCCGGTAATCTCTGCCGGTGCACCGGATACATGCGGATCTTCGAGGCAGTTCGAATCGTGAGCCAGAAGAGCGAATGAGGTCTTTCGTCCCCGATTACACTCTTGTTTCCGCCCGGACCGTAGCGAACGCGATAGAGATGCTCGGCTCCGGCGAAGGCTGGCGCCCCATTGCCGGCGGAACGGATCTGATGGTTCTTTTCAATGCCGGCCGGCTTCCTTACCGGAAGCTCATCAGCATCTTGGACATACCTGAGCTTTGCGGAATCCGGATCACAGACACGGAAATCGTTCTAGGCGCCGGCGTCAGTTACAGTCAGATTCGGCAGAGCGAGATGATGCAAAATGAGTTCCCGCTTTTGTGTGCGGCGGCAAGTTGGACCGGAGGTGTGGCCAATCAAAACCGCGGAACCATTGGAGGAAACATCGTGAATGCCTCGCCGGCAGCGGATTCATTGCCCGCACTGCTGGTCTATGATGCCGAACTGCAGTTCGCTTCGGTGCATGGCAAGCGCTGGCTTCCCTATCGTGATTTTCATACCGGATATAAGCAGATGCAGATGCAGCCGGATGAGCTTCTGTGCGAAATCCGATTGCCGAGAAAACATCGGACCTGGCGGCAATACGCGCGCAAAGTAGGTCCGCGTAAGGCGCAGGCGATTTCGAAGATCTGCTTCGCTGCCGCCGCGCGCTTGGCCGATGATGTCATGGTGGACGTTCGCATTGCCGTTGGAAGTGTGGCTCCCGTCCCGTTGCGATGTGTGCAAACCGAGGCAGCGTTGTGCGGCCGTGCCGTCACACCAGAGACCATGGCCGAAGCCCGGGTAGCAATCTCTAGCGAGGTTCAGCCCATCGACGACATCCGATCTACGAAAGAATACCGACGTGTCGTCAGCGCGAATCTGCTTGGCGAGTTCCTCGAAAGTCTCCAATGACATTGCAGGATCTCAACTCCGCCCAAGCGGAAACAGTTCGCGAGCCGCTGGGACGCTGCTGCGGATCGGAAGCATGGCTGGCACGGATGATCGAGTGCCGGCCATTTGAAAATGTCCAGGCTCTGACTGCAGCATCCGACGAAATCTGGTGGTCTCTCGCTGAAAACGACTGGCTGCAAGCATTTGCGAAACATCCGAGAATCGGAGAAAAGAGATCAGATCATTGGTCTTCCGAAGAGCAGCGCGGTATGGACCAAGCTAGCTCGAATACCGCTGCGGTAATGGAAAAACTGAATCGCCGGTACGAGGACAAGTTCGGCTGGATATTCATCGTTTGCGCAACCGGGAAGCACGCCGGCGAGATGCTCACAATCCTCCAAACGCGGCTGGCAAATGAAGCTGGGGATGAAATTCGGATCGCAGCATCCGAACAGGCGAAGATTACGAAATTACGATTGGAAAAACTGTTGGCTTCATGAGCGGTATCTCTACGCATGTGCTGGATACAGCGGCGGGGCGGCCCGCTGCCGGCATGCCGGTGCATCTCTTCTATCGCAATCGAGAGATTGGAGCTGGAATTACCGACGCAAACGGCCGGTGTTCGACGTTATTGAAAAACGATACGAAACTCGAAACCGGAGTTTACCGGATCGTATTTGACGTCGCATCGAGATTTCCGGATGGCTTCTATCCGGAGGTGAGCGTGACGTTCAGAGTTGCCGACAGCTCCCAGCACTACCACGTGCCGCTCCTACTCAGCCCGTTCGGCTACTCGACTTATCGCGGAAGCTAACAATGGCCGTCTTAAGCTTCGACACCTATGGCAAGACTCGCGTGCGCCTTCTTCAGGTGCTCCGTACGGGCGATCGCCAAGAGGTTATCGAAGCAATGGTCAAGATTCTCTTCCAGGGCGATTTCGGCACTTCCTACACCGCCGGCGATAACAGTCAGGTGTTGCCGACCGACACTATGAAAAATACTGTCTACGCGATCGCCAGACAAAAACCGATTGACTCTATCGAGCGCTTTGGATTGGATCTGGGGCAGCACTTTCTCGATCGCCTCCCGTTTGTCGATAAAGTTGAGATCGAGATCTGTCAAACTCCCTGGAGCCGAATCGGCGGCCATTCCGGTACATTTCTACAAGATGGGAAGGAGCACCGCACGACTCATCTCACGCTTTCACGCGGCGGAAAAACGCTTGTCTCCGGTATCCAAGATCTGCAGATTCTGAAAACCAGTCACTCCGCCTTCACCGGGTATTTGAAAGATGAGTACACTACTTTGTCTGAGACTGACGATCGGCTTCTGGGGACGGTACTTGATGCGGAATGGAAGTTATCGCTGGCGGACAACAATCAAGATTTCAACGCGCTTCATGGGCAAATCCGGAAAACGCTGCTCGATGCCTTCGCGACCCACGAAAGCCAGTCGGTCCAGCACACCCTCTATGCCATGGCCGAGGCCGTCGTCGATCATTTCGTCGAGATCCAGGATGTCCACCTGACTATGCCGAACAAGCACTGTCTGCTCGTGGATTTGTCGAGATTTGGTCTCGACAATCCGAATCAAATCTTCGTTCCGATCGACGAGCCCTCCGGATTCATCGAAGCCCGAATCACACGCTGAAATCGCACCGCGTTCAGCTTAGGGCTCGACCTGACCAACATACGATCCGTACCCGGGTAAACTGATGTGCGCTGCGTCCGCGGGCTGAGCATTCGCAAAGGAAGCCAACAGAGTCTTCAAATGCTTTCCCCGAATCCCCTGTCCCTGCAAATCCACACTTACATTTTGAGGCTCCGCCGTAAAATTTAGACTCACGAGCACAGCTTTGCCATCACTCGTTTTTCGGACATACGAGAGGACATTGCCATTGTCGCGATCGACCATGATCAAATCCCCGGCCCGTAATTGCGGGTTCTCTTTGCGCAGCCGGATCAGGATCTTGTAATAGTTCAAGAGCGAAGTCGGATTCCGGGATTCGGACGCGACGTTGAGAGTTTTGTAGTCGGGATTGACCGGAAGCCAAGTCGATTTCGCCGTACTAAAACCCGCATCCGTTCCGGCGTTCCATTGCATCGGCGTCCTCTCACCATCGCGCCCCTTGTTCTTCGGCCATCCCGTTCTTCCGACTGGATCTCTCACGTCTTCTTTTCGCTGAGGTGGATTGTCTACCATCCCGAGTTCCTCACCGTAGTAGATGAGCGCCGCATCGCGAGGCGTGAGCAGGATTGTCGCCAGCAGGCGCGCGATTTCCGCGTCGTGCTTTCCATCGCCGTATCTATTTATGCTCCGCGAGTTGTCGTGGTTTTCGAACATAAACAGAGGCACGTTGCCATTGATTCTTGTTTCCGCGTCCTCCAGCTTCCTGCGAAAATCCGCAACCGAAAGATGATTAGTGAACCCGAGTTGCGTGTCCATAGGAAGCTGCAATTCATCGTTGTTCCGTCCGTACATCTTCGCCAGTTCACCAACGTTGGGAAGGTACGTTTCGCCAATTAAAATACGGCCCGGGTATTCGTTTACCACTTGCCTCAATTGCTTCAGCACGTCGTGCACCTCAGGTAGATTGTCGGTGTAAATGTGCTTGAGTTTCTTCTCGCCGAATTCGTCAGTGCCTGTCAAATAAGGCTCATCCCTGAACTCAACATCTTCAAAAAGACTCGTGATCGCGTCCAATCGGAAACCGGAAACGCCTTTATTCATCCAGAACCGGAGGACGTCATACATTGCCTTGCGAACATCCTGATTGCGCCAATTCAAATCCGGCTGTTCTTTATAGAACTCGTGATAGTAATACTGTTTCCGGCTATCGACGTAGGTCCATGCCGAGTGCCCGAAATCCGATTGCCAGTTGTTCGGCGGCTGCCCGTTAGCCCTACCGTCCTTCCAGATGTACCAATTCGCCTTCGGATTTGTTCTTGAAGACTCCGACTCGATGAACCAGGGATGTTTATCTGACGTGTGATTCAGAACCATGTCGTTGATCACGCGAATACCTCGTTTTTTCGCTTCGGCTATGAGACGGTCAAAGTCGGCCATTGTGCCGAACTGCGGGTCGATTCCGCGGTAATCGGAAATGTCATAGCCAAAATCGACCTGTGGAGACGGATAGAACGGCGTGATCCAAATCGCATCCACTCCAAGATTCTTTAAGTAATCCAGATGCGCGGTGATGCCGTTCAGATCCCCAATTCCATCGCCATTGGTATCGCCGAAGCTGCGCGGATAGATCTCGTAAATGACTGCGGTTTTCCACCAATTGTTGTCATCGGAACTCGCGGCCTCAACCGCGAGAGGTCTGACCAGAATCAAGCAGGCTAACAACGCTAGAGTAGTTTGCCGTAAGCAGCGCATATTTTCCCCTTGTCCATTAAACCTCTTGGCGGGAAAGGAAATCGCGCGGCCGTTCGATGTTTTAGCTGTTTAGCCCGGCTTCCGGGGATGGAGTCGCCCAGAGCAGCAGTCGGACCAGCGCTTCGTCCTTGGTTCCGATAAGCCCCATCAGCGATGTAGGCGGCTTCACTCCGAAATCGCTGAGACGAATGCTTGCATCGCCATCAATCTGAAATCGATCGTTCTTCATGGGATTCAGAACGACGTTCACCTTCACCGCGCGAGTAATGTTGCAGACATCCAGCACGCCTTCCACAACAAACCCTCGCAGAGCTTTCGGCGAAATTCGAGTGGAAGAAAAGCGGATTTCAGGATGCCGGTCGGCCGCCAGGGCTTCGTCCCGCGCAAAGCGGCAAACCGCCCTCTGCTTCTTCGGCTTGAGCCACTGATCCCGGCAAACAAGCGAACGGCTATCCACGCACAGCTTCACGCGCGAAGATTCGGGACGCTGCGGCGTGTAGTAGAGTTCTCCTTCGAAGTTCTCGAAAAACAGGATGTGTTTGCGTCGCCGCAGGAGGCCCGTCTTGAATACTTCGAGAGCAATCGTGGAATCGTTGGAAGGCGAGATCACATGGAAGATTTCGCTGCCTGGCATCTAGGGACCACATCGAATACGCACGCAACCCTCCAGGAGTCCCCTGCTGCTAAACATTGGCATTTCTGCCGATCCGGGCGTTCCTCCCAGCGCCGAACTGTCCAATTTTGGGATGTAGCTGTCCGCTACTTCGTCAGGACTTCCTGGATGAAGGCGAGCGCGCGGGGATCCTGCGATTGTCCGAGCCAGAAGAACGCCTGCTTCCGTACTTCCGGATTCCGTTGGCTTCGCGCCACCTCAATAAGCTTTGGAACACCTTCGTCTTTCGGCATTTGCGAGAGAGCGAAAACGGCTCGCTTTTTGACTTGCGTATCCGGATCGTTTTCGATCGCATTCGTAATGGTTTGTGAAGCGCGTTTACCGGCCTTCTGTGCGAGCCAGAAAATGGCTTGACCGCGAATATGGGGAGACGGATCCGTTTTCGCGGTTTGGATCAAACTATCCAGAGCCTCGGGTTGTTTGCTGACCGAGAGCGCAAACACTACTTTGTCGCGAACGTGCTCGCTGGGGTCATTCGCAAGCATCTCCTTGAGGATCGTAAGGCCACGCGCGCCGCGGCTTGCTCCAAGCCAGAAGGTACTCTTTTCCCGAATGCGTTCGGGCACGCTTGGCCTGGTGAGACGTTCGAGGACGGCATCCGCCTCAGAACCATTGTGCTGGGAAATAGCGAAAATTGCGCCGTCACTCACCCGCGATGATGAATCCTTGCTGGCAAGCGCCTCCAGATAGGAGAGGCTGGCAGGCTCAGTCACTCCGCTCAGCCAAACGAAGGGAAGACTGCCGGCATCGAGCGCACAAGAAATCGAATAGACTTGCACCTTGCCGACCGCGTTGTTCTCCACTCGAAAAAGAATGGCCACAGCCTCGGGTCCTTCGAGTTGCACCGGACCATTCGACCGGGGCCCAGTGACCATCCCTTTCGACTGCCCTTCCAGCCAGCAACCCGACTGATTCGAGCCGTCCCAGCAGCAATTTTGATGGTCGCCTGGAATTGCCTTTACCGCGTAGCCAAACCAGGTTGGATTCGTGGCGCGAATTTGCGAATCGAGATTGCCGGCGAAATCTCGCGTCTCCAAATGCGCATTTGTCACGTTCGGCTGCCAGTTCTGCGCGAAAGCGGCCGAAGCGAACAGAAGAAAGCCGATTGTCTTCATTTCAGGATCTCCATCATGTAATCCGTGACTTCTTTCGAGTGGACCAGAGACATTTTCTTGACAATTTCCTGCTTCATTTGGGGATCTTTTTCGTTTCGCGCGAGATCGACCAGTGCTTTACCGTTTTGCTGGAGGAACAACGAATTCAGAACCGCTTCGCGAACTTCGCGATTCTGATCGCTCTGATAAATCGAAACCAGAACGTCTCCGCGTCCGTTATTCCCCATGAGCCCCAGCGACTTGATTGCGGCAACCCGCAGGGCCGGATCTTTTTCCGACCGGGCAATCTCCACGAGCCGGGTCGAGTTTCCACCCACGAACATGGATTGCAGAATGGTTTTTTTGTCTTCGGCGGAGTTGCTCGATTGATAGAGCTGCCACAGCTCTTCCTGGCCCCCGCTCATCGCAAGCTGCCGGATCGCATCTCGCCGTAATTCGGGATTTTGCTCGGTTTTGGCGGCATTCAGAAGAAAATCTCGCGACCCGGATTGCATGAAGCTTTGCAGAATCGCCCGCTTCAGCCGTACATCCGAGGACGAGTTGTAAATGGATGCCAGATCGTTCCGCGCATCGGCGTTCCCCATCATTCCCATGTAACGGATCGCCTTCAATTGCAGATCCGGATTTGCGCTGTTCCTCGCCATGCCGGCCAGAATTTTTCGTGCTTGAGGCGATGAGTTTTGCGTCAGTACGAACAATGCCCTCTCCTTCACCTTTTCCGAGTTGTTGCTGGAGAGCAGTTTCTCGAGAATCGGCAATGCGTCCTCGGGCTTTGCCTGCATTAAACTCTGAACCGCAATCAGCTTCAAATCTTCATCGGGTTCCGAGTTCGGACTGACGGGCGCACCGGTTTGCGCGCGAACCTCAACGGCCAGCGCTTGCGCATCTTTGATCCATGGGCTGGATGAATACAATCGCTGCAAGTTTGCGATTGTCGTCAATGCTTCCCCATAGCGGCCAGCCCGGTTCTGAGCGTACGCTTTCCAATACAGAGACGCATCGGAGATTCCGGTTTTGTGAGCTGCTGAAGCATCGAACGAAGCTATGGCCTCATCCCATTGCCGCGCATCCAGCTCCTTCAAACCGTTTTGATAATCCGAGTTTTCTCGGCCCGCTTGGGACGATTGAAAACTCAGCGCCATCACGCCAGGCCAACCCTGCGCGAAGACGGGCGCGGCGAGCGCAATAAAAAGAATGCTTTTACGAATCATAATTTCTGTCCTTTTTGCCGTGCGTCCACACTTGTAACGCGAACTTTAAACAAAAGCTCTTGATCCTCGATCTCGCGCCGCAAGTTCTCGAGCTCCCCGGCTCCCATCTCCGCCGGACTGTTGGCCACATCGAGCAACACTCGCTCCAACTCATCCAGCAAGGCCGCATCCGACGCATTACCGTTGTGCAAAGCTGTCTGCCGAAGGAGCCGGTTTTCCGCGATGAGGTCGCGGGCGCGAGCGCGTTCATCCGCTAAATCCAGGGTTCCGGGCGTGGCGTTGAGCAGTTGCGCCAGCACAATCTGCGATCGCTCCAGGTGATCGCTCATCGCAATCAAAAGAACGCGTTCGCGGGCTCGGGCAGTAATGCCAAGCTGCGCTCGTTGCTGCGTCAGCATGCCAGCGATAAAAGCGACGGCCAGCAATGTGGCAACGGCGGGGGCAATCGTCCACCACCGCAGCCAGGAATGCCGCGATTTTCGCGCAGGCAGTTGCGGCAATAAGCGTGTCCAAACCTCGCCGCCATAGGAAGCGCCGCGCTCCGGAACGGGATACTCGCGAACCGAATCCAGCAGATCCCGTAAATGCTCGAAACTGGAACGGCACTCCGCGCATTCGGCCATGTGCTGCTCGCAATTCAGGAATGAGCGCGCCGTAATAGGCATCGGTAAGCTGTTCTTCGCTCAGGTGGTTCATCGGGCAACTCCCCAGGCCGGCTCCAGCGCGCGGCGGAGTTTTTGAACCGCGCGGAATACGCTATGCTTGGCCGCGTTCGCCTGCACTCCAAGCGTGCGGGCAATCTCTTCGATATCGCAGCCCTCGTAATGCCGGAGAATGAATGCGGCGCGCTCCATTTCAGTGAGCCGGTTCAGCGCGGGCTCCAGAAGACCTGCAATCTGGCCGCTCTGCGTCAGGCGCTCCGGAGAAGGATCCGGCGTGGCGACACGATCCAGCCAGTTGGATGTCTGCTTCGTCACCAGTCCAGGCTCCTGCTGCTCTTTCCGGCTCTTCCGGGCGCGAATCAGGTCCAGCGAGCAGTTCGCGCAGATCCGATAAACCCACGTCCCAAACGCTGCCCTGCCGTCAAATCTTGTGAATCTGCTTATACGCTCGGAGGAAGGTTTCCTGAACCAGGTCCTCCGCGTCTTGTTCGTTGCCAGTCATACGAAACGCGAGACGGAATACGGACTGGCTATGCCGTTCCACCAGCACACGAAAGGCGTGCTGATCCCCTTTGCGCGCCTCTTCGGCAGCCGCTGAGTCAGTCCATTCCATCCGGCTGGTCTTTAGACTGAGAAGGTGGCGGGCGGTTAGTTACAGATCGCGAAAAGTGAAATCGGGATTGCCCATCTGTCAATCTGAAGATGCTCACCCCGATAACCTCAAACCCGAAATCTTCGCCCTTTCTGTTCCCGAAAATTTTCAAAAAAAGCCCGAAGCTTCAGGTCGAATTTATGACGTCCAATAACGTGGAGGTTTCAAGTTATGGCAGATGTCGAAGTCAAAAAGGAATCTTCCAGCCAGGCTTCCCAGCAAGGTTCCGGGGAACAGAATCGCGGCCTGGAACGGCAGCAACATGGGACAGGGTTGTCCCGGTGGCAAAGCCGCGATCCTTTCGGTTTTTCTTTGAATCCGAGCGAATTTTTCTCGACCAGCCCATTCACCTTCATGCGGCGCATGAGCGAGGAAATGGACCGTGCGTTCAGTCAGTTCCTCGGGCAGGGTTCTGCCGGGAGTGGCGCGGGATGGTTCCCCGCCGTGGAAGTGGCGGAACAGAATGGCCAGCTACAGGTACATGCGGACTTGCCGGGATTAAAGCCGGAGGACGTAAAGGTGGAGATTACCGACAATGCGCTCGTGATCCATGGAGAACGCAAGTCTGAACACGAGCATACCGTTGGTAGAGCCTACCGATCTGAGCGCCGCTATGGCGAGTTTTACCGTGAAATTCCCCTGCCGGAAGGCGTGAATGCCGATCAGGCGAAAGCTCAATTCCGCGATGGCGTTTTAGAAGTTACGGTGCCCGTACCGGAACAGGCGAACAGGCGGCGGGAGATTCCCATTGGTAATGGGCAGGCAACCGTGTCCGCCGGGCATAGCGGGTCTTCTACTGAGACCGCCAGGCAAGAGCGCTGCCGCCGGATCCGGGGGTGGTACTTCCAGTGGAAGTTCGTCGCATCGGAAGTAACCTCGCGCCGGCGATCTAATTCTTTACAAGTACAACCGGCTGTTGCTCTGCTGCCTGTACGGCTCCAAAAAATTTCCTAACCTCTGGATAGTCGTCGGGCGGCAGAGTAACGGCATCGGTTTTGAGTTCCTGATCGGCGAGTAATTCTCCGCCATTCACTTTGTAAGCTACAGAGGAAGTGCCCAAAGCGGAACGTCCAGTTTCCCGCCGTTCGGCAATTCGTCTACCGTGAAGCCGTCGGGGAGCTTGATATGCACTCTCGTGCCGATAGGTTTCCGCATAGAGCACAATAGGGGCTTTTCTGTTTTCCTCGCGAAAATTGAGCTGGCGACGAGGCGCAATCACGGTCGGCTTAAACATCAGCAAACGTCCCTGCATCAGTTGTCCATAGTTATCCGCTGCGAATTGGACGCGAAGATTGAATTCGTTCTGCGCGAAGAGCATCTTGCGGCTCGATATTTTCTACCTGAACGGTGCGGTTTGTGTAATTCAGCCAGTGCTCCACAAGCCTCCGATTTTCGGCAGGATCTGGAGATCGGAAGGCGCCGCGCAAGGTGGCTGCCGGTTGCCCACGGTCCTGGTCCGTCATGCTCGCCTTCAGTTGCCCCGATTCGCTCAACGAACCTTCTATCGAGACCTCGGTCAGATTCGAATCCGGCGGAGTGATCGGCATCCGAACCAGCGATCCTTTCTCTCCCGCCACCAACAATCCGAAGCTACCCTGTTCATACGCGGGCAAATCGCCGAGAGGAGTAATTTCGCTGGTCGGATCGAAGATTAATAAACGGCCGAGCGCCGGATGGGTAATCACGGTGTCTGCCTGAGTTGAATCGCTGATCCGCACAGCGATAATTGCATGATTAAACTGCTGCGGCGAGGGCCATTCTTCGCGCACCAGGGTGCGGTCGCCCGAGTAAAGCGCAACCAAATAAGATGAGATGCCCGCAGCTTTGAGGAGGGTCCGCATGAGATTGGCCTTGTCTTTACAATCTCCGTACTGCTTCTGGAAAACGGTCGCGGCAGCATGCGGTTTGTAACCGCCTCCCCTGGCGAGATTCATTTGGATCGACACGTACTTTAGCTGCTGAACATAATGGCCGATGGCCTGAATCTTTTGGTACTCATTCTGCGCAGACGCGGTCAGTTCACGGGCCTTCGCGTTCATTTCCTCAGTAAGCGTGTCCTGACCGGCCATCAGTTCTGTAAGCCACTCCGAGGCGTCGGTCCAGCTCTTAAAACCTCGTACACCGGAGTCGTTCACGTTCGAGGGCGAAACGAAATTGAGCGCCAAGCGCGGGGTAAGCGCTGCCGGCACTGGTCCCGCGAGTTCGCGCGTGCGGAATGGAAGTTCATCCAGCTCCCAAGTGTAGGTTGTTCCATCCACCACAGGCTGAATCGGCGCATGGTTGAGAACGACTGCGGAAGCGGTCCAACCGGAGGGCAAAGTCAGAACATATCGAGACCGCACAGCGGGTAAAGCATCTTGAAAATAGAACTGATCCTGACCGAAAATCGTCTTTTGCTCCAGTTCTGCTTCGTAGGCGAAAACCGCGCCTACTTCCGGCTCCTCCACGTGCACCACGCGCATGCGGAGGTCGCTGTAGAGATCTTCGCCAACTGCGCCAATATCCGCTATGGACTCTTTTCCGAAGCTCTTTGTAAAGCCGCCCGGGGCAACAATCCAGGCCCGCAGCTCCTTGATTTTTCCATTTCCGCTGAAATAGGGAATCGCGGCGCTCGCATCGCGGCGGCCTTCCTGATTAAGAATTTTGATCGCCTTCCGGAAATTCACAGCGGTTTTCCCTGACGCGTCCACCGTTACGTGCTCTTCGTTGAGGAGCACCGCTGCAGGGACGCGGCCGGGATAATTGGGAATGGATCTTCCGCTGATTTCCTGAAGCCACCCCGGTGCCGGCTCCGCTGCATAAATGGTGCCGGCAATAAGCAGAAGACCGCAGCAGGCCGCAACTCGAAACATCTCTTTAGTGCTCCTGATTCGATGTCGGCATCAGCGCCGCGTCTTTGAGCTTCAGCGTGATGATGTGACCATCACGTTCGTGCACCTGTTCGAAAATCCTCTTCAGTACGGGGTAATTTGTTTGTTCAAACAGAATGCTGTCATTCGCTCCCATCGTGAATTCGCGCTGATATTCGATTGTAGGCGTCTCTTTCGTAACATCTATCTGAACCTTGTATTCCCCAACTGGAGAGAATTTCAGGCTCGCTGGAGCATCGGCATGATCCAGCTCAAAATTCTCCGGCAGCTTGATCCGAACGGAATCGTATTCGGACCACGGATAGTGAAAGTAAATAGGGAATTCCCGTTTGCTTTCCGTGAATCGCGCGGTATGTCCGATTTCGAAGAATGCGGGCGTGACAAACAAACGCTTGCCGGTGCGCTGCGCATATCCAGGCACTGTAGCGCGGTAAGTGAACGAAGCCCCCTTTGAGACATCTTCCGGGACGTGGAAATTGATCTCGGTCACGCGCACTTCGGCAAAGCGTGCCCGCAGTTGTCTGCGAAGAGCTTCCTCCTGTTCGGCAGTGCTGTCTCCGGCGAACCGGGATCGCCATTCCAGGGCCTCGTGCCCACTCAGGATTTCGCGGACTTTGCAATCTAGCGCGCCTTCCGTGCTGAGCGAGCAGTCCGCGATTCTAGAAATCTTGGATTTCTCAGCGGGCGTCATCGGAGTCGTCACAAAGACGGGTTCTTTGGGATCGGTGACCAGCGCCTGAACACCTTCTTCCTGCCAACGCAACATGCCCGTGGGAAGGTTTTTATTGGCCACATCATAGAATTGCCATTTGCCGTTGACGTTCACCGCAACATCGTAGGCGCGCAGGAAATATGCCATCAGGATACGCTTGTCAAAAAAAGTGTCGCTCCGGTCGGGCATCCGGGCAATCCGGGCATCGAAACCTTCCGCGGCCGCCAAGGCCAGGAAAGCGAGATTGATCTGATAGCGCGTCCCTTCCCCGCTGCGGAGCGTGTCCAGCAGTATTGTTATTTTTTTTCGCGTTCTCGCGTTCCTGCGTAGTGATTTCAGGACCCGCAATGTCCTTCAAGTTTTTGCGGCAGTATGCCACTAGGCGATCCAGCTTTTCATCGGGCGTTTTCGCCCCTTCGACGGCGGAATCCGCCAGGCGTTTCACTTCGTCGTTTATCTTGATCTGAGATTTATAACTTTGATAGAGTTCTTTCCCGAGCGAAGCCCAGAATTTATCGGGCGGAAGATTGTTGTCCGGCTCGTAATAGACGAGCACCCATTGCCGGACTTGATCTTCGGGCGGCATTTGCGGCTCGCGATGGAAAGCCGGCACGTTTCTCATCGTCAAGGAATAATAGCCGTTGCCCTCCGGCTGAAATGCCGGAGCCTGGCAGTTGAACGGCAGCAGGCGCATGTGGTACCTGAGCCAGGGGCTCGTCAGCGGCTTGACATGATAAGTAACTTGCTCGACAGGCATGTCGAATTGAACCGGGAGACGAACGAAATTCGCTAATTGGTCTTCTCGATTTTCGAGCCAGTGATATTCGAGAATTGCGCCCGGCGTCACGGCAGGCATCGCAAACGATTTGACCCGTACTCTCAAGCCGCTTGCGCGAACCACGGTTTTATCGAAAATGGCGTCCCTGCTGAGGTCCGCCGTAGAGCCGTCCGGCTTAAATGTGCGGCCGGAGATTTGGGAGATGCTCGTTTTCCCAAAATAAGGAATTTCCACCGTGCCGTACCGGTCTTTGCCGCGATCCGTCAGGATTTTGATCCGCACGTTGTGCTGCATGACTGTATGCGGATATTCGTTATTCTGCGCCTCGTCGGTGACTCGAACGTCCCAGGAAAGCGCAACGGCATCCTTGCTCTCTTCGCTAGCCTGCGCTGTCGGTGACGGCTCTTGCTGCGAGGCTTGCATCAGAACCGCCCCTAAAAAGAGCAACGGAAACAGAAGTCGCATTGCTTACCTCTCGCTACTGGTTCCTGAAATTATAGCCCCTAAAGGCTCTAAACACTGGCCCGGAGATCAGTTTTCCGCAGCCGCTGACGAAGTTCGGCAGTTCGCGTGCGATGGCACTTGAGACAGAGAGTGCGCATGTTCGAAAGGTCGCATTCGCCGCCGCCTTCAACCACCGGCACGATATGGTCGGCATCCCACAGAGTTTTTCGTCCGCGGAGCGCCCACTGCGCTAGAGCCTTCGATCTGGCGAAACCCCTGAGACGCTTGATGTGGCGAAACTCAGCAATACAATCGAGCCCGCACATCGCGCAAATCCCACGATCCCGCTGCAGCACTCTTTCGCGGAGGTGGCCGGGATCGGTGCGCACCTTCCATTCTTCGACGCACCAGTCGGAACAGAACGTTAGCCGGCCCGGGGGAACCTCTAGACTGCACCAACGACAGAGATAGCGGCCATTTTCTCCCTTGGGGAGATTTTCGCGATCGGCGCGTCCACCGGGCATTGCCCGCTGCGTGCTCATGAAAACAGGATAACCGTTAAATGTTTCGGAACAGTCACCGCTGGATTAGGCCGTGCGACCTGCGTTCAGGAGAGGAAATTCTGTGGTTGGATTTTCCGATGGAGAAGTAAACGCGAAGGTGCGTAAAATGAAACTCGCGGAGGATTGTAGTGTCGAAAACGTATTACGCCGTCCCTCTTCCCAAGGATTGGGAGAAGGACATGGAATGGACAGGACTGGGCGGGTTGATCGCGAGCCGCCCGCCGGCTGCTGTTCGCGTTTGGGAGTTGATTGCCGAGTGGCACAAGCTTCATGACGGTTATCACGTTGGCCAAGCCGAAGTTCTGGGCGAAATATGGCTTCAGCTACGGTTTTTGCGGAAATATGCTAGCAAAGCCCAAGATAAAGCCCGTGACAGGGAAAAAGGATTGAGTAAGGCTAAGAGCGGCGCCGAATTCTCGTCCTCGTCGGCGGAAGCCATCGAAGGACTTTATCAGTATTGTTCCACCCGACTGATGACACTTCTCCCGGAACCGCAACCGAACGTGGAGAGTAAGTTTAAAGTGCATTTTGGTCGCGGCGTCAGCGATGAGGAAGCGCTGCAGGATCAGACGAGGCTAGCGAACGGAACTATCCACTGGATGGACGCCGCTGAACGTAGGAAGCATAAGCTGTCCTTTCGCGCGGGCATCGCGCACGTTAAGCGTCAAGGCGATGCGGGCCAGGAGATCCTGGTGCCTTATGACACCGCCGAAGAGGGCGATGCGCTGGAAAAGGGAGGCGCGAATCTATTCGTCATGGACGGCAATGGCCGCATTTATGCCGGGGCAAGAATGAGAACGGCAGAGAACTGAAGCACAGTTCCTTCCTACAGGGTGATACCGCTTTGGCTGCGGGTACGATGCGCTTTGAGAAAGGCAAATTGATCTTTGTAACTCCCATGAGCGGCCATTACAGGCCAACCATGGCTCAGATGCTAACTTGCCTGGAGCGGCTGATCAGTTATCAAGTGGATCTCAAGAACGTTAAGCTTTGCAGGATTAATTTTACTCCGCGATACATGGAGAACGGGAACCTTCCTGCAAAGACACTTGAACCTTATCCTGCACTTGCGGTCCTGAACAATCGCGGGTTTACAGGCCCGAATTCTTCCGCCATGGCCATCAAAGCCGATGGCACTCCGGGGTAGGCCTCGCATTCTCCGGCATTTGCCCGCTGCGCGCTCATGGAAACAGGATAACCGTTAAATGTTTTGGATTCATGCCGCTCTCATTGACAGAAGCTAACAATCACATTGATATGTCGAGCTGGCGAATGCCTTCCGGATCCGCAATCAGATCTATGCCGGCGATCTTCTCGCCGGCAATGGTGAAGGCGAATACAGCTCGCGGTTGTCCACCCGGCGCCCACACCAGTCCCACAGATCCATTGATCAGCGCCGCTTGAGCAGCGCCAGCACGTCCCTTGAACGTTTCGGCCACGGCGGCGGCTCCGCGGATCTCCGGCGCCAGCTTAGGTGCGCCATGGACTTCGCGCGCTGCACTCAAATTGACGGCGGCACGGTCGGCATGAAGCACTACATCCGGGTCGAGCACCGCCAGCAGCGCGTCGAAGTCGCCGTTGCGCGAGGCTGCCAAAAAGGCGTCCACTACTTTTTGCTGGCGCCTGATATGGGAGCCATGCGTTACAGCCGCACCCTGTACTCGGCGTCGGGCTCGGCTAGCGAGCTGCCTGGCGCTGGCAGAGGTGCGCCCTACGATTGGAGCGATCTCGTCAAAGGGCAGGTCGAACATGTCGTGCAGGACGAACGCGACTCGCTCGGCGGGAGTCAGGGTTTCGAGCACGATCAGAAGTGCCACGCCGACCGAGTCGGCCATGAGCGTCTCCTGTTCGGGGCTGTTTCCCTCTTCGGCACTCCCGATCGGCTGTGAGGTCTCGGAAATATCCAGAGACTCTTCGCGCCGCGAGGTACGGGAGCGCAGCATGTCCAGGCATACGCGCGCCACCACCGTGGTCAGCCATCCGCCGGGATGCTCGATGCTGCCGGCATCGGAGCGGCTGAGGCGCAGCCAACTTTCTTGGACGGCATCGTCCGCCTCATGCTGCGAGCCGAGCATTCGATAAGCGATTGCTCGCAGGTGGCCACGATTTTGCCTCGAACTGCCTCGCCAGCCATTCCTGTTCGTTCATCGTCACATCCCATCGATGCGTTCCGTCATGGTAGTGACGAATCAAATTAGGCCATTGTGCCAAGGTAAACGGAAAAATACTATGCAACCACGAATGAAGAACCCGGTAACGATCCTTCCAGATGCTCTGAAGCCTATCCAGGCCCTGTACGCAGCGAGTCAAAAAGGCGGCGTACCGCCCCGGACGCTCGAACTTGTCCACCTGCGCGTAAGCCAGGTCAACGGCTGCAGTTTCTGCGTGGACATGGGCGCGCGCAGTGCTAAGAAGGCAGGCGAAACAGATGATCGCCTCTTTGCCGTAGCGGCTTGGCGGGATGCTCCCTATTTCACCGATGCCGAACGCGCCGCCCTGGCGCTCGCCGAGGCTGTCACCCGGCTTAGTGATCGCGCGGAGCCGGTACCGGACGAAATCTGGAACGAGGCTGCCCGGCACTACGATGAAAAAGCGCTTGCCGCCTTGATCCTTTCGATCGCCGCGACGAACGTCTTCAACCGTCTGAATGTCACCACTAGACAGGTGGCAGGTGAGTGGCCGAAATCGGCGGAAGCAGCTCAAACTAGCGGCTAGTCTCCGGATGGCGTTCCGGATGTTCGACCAACGAGTTTCCCAAAACCCACGCCTAGTGGAAAGCTGCTATCCTCACCACTATGCGATTCGTGCCGTTCCTGCTCATCTTCGCCTCCAGCTATTCACTCGCTGCAACTCCGGAATCTATTCGGACCGCGGCCAATCGCGCTATCGCCCTGGTCCAGTCGACACAGAAGAATTGGTACACAAAGCAAAGCTGTTCATCATGCCATAACCAGATTCTTCCCGCGATGGCCTTTCGTGCCGCGCGCAATCACGGGCTCGCCGTCAACGAGACCATCGCGGGCGCCGATAATGCATATTCGTTCGCGCAGTACGCGGACTTGGATCGCGCCATCCAATACACGCACTTCATCGACAGCGCTATGGGAGATGGCTACACGCTCCTGGCCGCTGATGCCGCGGGGGTGACGCCGAACCTGTCAACTGCACTGTACGCGCGCTTTATCGCGTCGCGACAACAGCCTGATGGTCATTGGATCACCTTCGATGTTCGTCCTCCGCAGTCCTATAGCTTCATCACCGCGACTGCTGTTGCACTCCGCGCTATTCAACTGTTTGCTCATCCGTCCTTGCATAAAGATACAGAAGAACGTATTGAACGCGCTCGAAAATGGCTTGCTTCCCAACAGCCGGGTAACACAGAAGAGCGAACCCTCCAGTTGATCGGGCTGCATTGGGCAGGCGCTTCCAATGCGGAGTTAGGCGGCCTCGCGGACCAACTCGCCGCGACGCAGCGCTCAGATGGCGGATGGAACTCGGTGGCGGGCCGCGAGAGCGATGCGTATTCCACAGGAGAAGCGCTTGTGGCTATGCATGAAGCCGGCAGCGTTCCGGTCAGCGACGAACGGTGGGCCCGCGGTCTTCAGTTTTTGCTCGATACAGAGAAGCCGGACGGATCCTGGCATGTAGCCACGCGAATGGTAACTCCCGTCCAGGTGAGTCCGCCGTATTTTGAGAGCGGCTATCCTTACGGGCACGATCAATTCATCTCTTTGATGGGCGCGAGTTGGTCTATTATGGCGCTTGCCGCCGCCCTCGGTCCCGAAAGGCCGACCGCTCCTGCAAAACTTACTGAAGCCAATCCCGCCGACACCAAACCATGGATGGAGACGGTTCTTTTCGGCTCCGCAAGCGATCTCAAGGCCCTTCTGGATACTGGGTTCGACCCGAACTCAGCGACCAAACGCGGCACCACAGCTTTGATGATGGCGGTGCCAGATCTGGAAAAGGTGAAGCTATTAATCGAGCGCGGCGCCCACATCAACGCGCGCGCCCGGAGCCGCTACTCGGCCCTGTTAGTGGCGGCCCAATATCCCACGTCGACTCCGGCAATTCGATACCTGCTCGATCATGGAGCTGAGCTGCGCCTTCCGACTGGCGCGGGCATGCCGCTGTTCAATGCTACAGGTCTATCTCTCGCGACCATGTCCGGCAACTTCGAGGCGATCGCACTCTTCGCTTCGCGCGGCGACCGGTTCGACGAGAACTTCTTGGCTCTGGGTTTTGCATCACTGCCGCCGGCGTTGTATCCAGCTTCAACCGGCGATCTGCGGACACTTAATGCCATGGTAAAAGCGGGCATGCCAGTTGACTTTCCCGGTCCCGACGGCATGACCCCGTTGGGAGGTGCCGTGATCGCCAACCGGCTGGACGTGGCCGAGTGGCTAATTACCCATGGTGCGGACGTGAATCATCTCGATAGCTATGGACTGAGGCCGATCCAAGTAGCTGCATACATCGACTTCGGAGATGCGCGAATGATTGAGCTGCTGAAACGTGCCGGAGCGAAGACGGATGCTCGCGATAAAAACGGCTTGACGGCGCTTGATGTGGCGCGTAAACATAAGCACGCGAATCTGCTTGCGAGTTTGCAGAACTGAATCATCAATCTGCTGCGCAGTGTCGTTCAGCTGAAACTTCGCGCTTGCTCCCATCGTCCTAGGAAACAGGCAGATAGGGACTTGGCAACGGACGCTGCCGGTCGAAGCCGCCGGTTGTTTTGGCTTCGCGGGAGGAAAACATGCTCAGATTACTCCGCATAACTTTGACTGCCGTAGTGCTATCGACCATTCTGGCTGCTGCCACCAAGCCACGGGTTTTCATCACGGAAAGTCCATCTCCGCAGGTTTCCGCCGACGGGTCGGTCAGCGAGGTCAAAGGTTCGCTTGCGTTCACGGGCGGAACGAGTCCCCAAAGTGTTGAAGTGATGAAAACGTTCTCTCGTATTTGTCCCGACGCCATTGTGACTGCAAATCGGGAGAAAGCCGACTACGTTGTCCGTTTGGATCACGAAGCACTAAACCCTACAACGCCCTTCGTGCACGGAAACAAAGTCGCCGTCTTCAACAAGAACGAAGATCTCATATACAGTAATTCAAGTCGATTGTTGACCAGCGCAGTTAGAGGCGCCTGCACCGTCATTACCGATCACTCGACAGGCAAATAGCAGTCTAGGAATCGAAGTGAAATCGGGAATTCTTCTTCTCGTTTTCGCTACGGCAACTTGGGCCCAAGAGCCGCGATTTTCAACGCGAGCTCGCGAGGTCGTAGTTCCCGCTCCGTATTACAGAGCCGTAAGCCGGTCGAAAATTTAACTGCGGAAGATTTCGTTGTCATGAATGACGGAAAACCACAAGCCGTACGTATGATCTCGCGCGATTCCGACCCCCTCCCGGTTTATGCTGTCGTTGTTCTGCAGACCGATGAATCCAGTGAGCCGGCTTTGGCAAAAATCAAGAAGACTGCGTCTCTTGTAAGCACCTACATTAGTAACGATATGGGTATCGGCACTCCGAGTCTCGTTGCCGTCGTCACGGTTGACGACGAACTAAGAGTCACGCAGGATTTCACAGCCGATCCCGATATCTTGAACGACGCATTCGCCAAGATCTCCGCGACCGGTGACGGCGCTCGACTCATTGACGGGATAAGTCTTGCTTGCGATTTGCTCGCCGCTAGGAAAGAGGCGGCGCGCCGTGTGATTGTGTTGATCAGCGGATCCCGCGACCTGCAGAGCAATGCTCATTTCACGGATGTCGTCCTGAAGGCCCAGAAGGACGACGTAGTCGTCTACACCATCTCGTACTCCGCTTTTACAACTGCCTTCACACAAAGATCTTCAGACCGCCCTCCGCCGCCTGACGAACCGGGACTGTACGATCCAAGTAACCACGGTGGCATGAATCTCTTGGCCATACCTATGGTGCTGGGCCAACTCGCCAAGCAAAACGTCTCCGAAGCTTTCGCGCATGCGACTGGAGGGGCGCATGAAAAATTCACCACCCTCCGGGGTCTTGAGACGCAGCTAACTGCGATAGGCACTGAAATTCACAACCGCTACACCTTGACATTTGTACCGCCGGAACTGGAGCCAGCGGGTTACCACCAGTTATCTGTCACCGTTCGCAAGTCTGTAGATTGGCGCGTACATGCGCGCGCTGGGTACTGGTCGGCATCGGAGTAATTGCCTTGCCTCGAACGACTGCCGACTGCGGGTAACCCCAGGTTTGTCGGATCGCTCAGCAGGATCATTAGTTTCGACGTGAGATTTCTATGAAGGATCTTTCTGGCGGGTCCGAGACACCCCGCTCGCGATTCCGATACCAACAAGCACCAAAACTCCAACCAGAACCCAATGCGGCGGGACGTGCAGGTAATAAGCTCCTAAAGCCAATCCGACGATCAAAATTAGATAACCGACGATGTAAAGCGCAAAAGACATAATCTTAGCCTCCGAGTGAGCTTTCGCTTCAGCAGCGTTCAAGCAAGCTTAGTTCCACACTCCTAAGTCTCTGGATTCGCAAATCTTCCCGCAACCCCCAAGCTCCTCGTCCCTAGAAAGTTCTACACACTTACGAAGCTCTGAACCCGTTCTTGACATCACACCAGCAATGGCCCAAAACAACGGCCCCAGTTCGTATGAGCAGTGGCGTCCCTCTGCGAATCCGTGGCTGATTGCTGTTTCCGTAATGTTGGCCACCTTTATGGAGGTGCTCGACACCTCTATCGCTTCGGTCGCACTCCCTTACATCGCCGGCAGCGTTTCAGCGACGAACGATGAAGCCACGTGGGTACTGACGAGCTATCTTGTCGCGAACGCGATTGTCCTCCCCGCAAGTTCGTGGCTGAGCCTGCGTTTTGGCCGCAAACGATTTCTGATGATTTGTATTGTCATTTTCACCATCTCCTCCTTCCTGTGCGGCGCGGCTCCTTCACTCGGAATGCTACTGCTGGCGCGAGCCGTTCAGGGCGCCGGCGGAGGGGCGCTGCAGCCCTTATCCCAGGCCATCCTCTTGGAAAGCTTCCCTCCGCAAAAGCGTGGTTTAGCTATGGCTGTGTTCGCATTAGGCGTGGTTGTTGCTCCCGTGTTGGGACCTACCTTCGGCGGCTGGCTGACCGATCAGTACTCTTGGCGATGGAGCTTCTACATCAACATCCCCATCGGAGTGTTGGCCATTTTCATGATCTTCCGCTATGTGGAGGATCCGCCATATATAAAGAACGCCAAGCCGGGAAGAATCGATACCTGGGGTCTCGGTCTCCTCGCGATTTGGCTGGGTTGCCTTCAGATCATCCTCGATAAAGGTCAGGAAGACGATTGGTTCGGAGCAGTCTGGATCCGGTGGGCGGCCCTGGCGTTGATTGCCGCATTTGTCTTTTTCTTAGTCCGTGAACTGACTCATGACAAGCCGCTGGTCGATCTTCAGATCTTCAGAAATCGGAACTTCGCATTGGGCTGCCTGCTCATCACGCTGTTTGGTGCGTGCATCTACGGCTTAGTAACTTTGCTGCCGCTCTTTTATCAGGAGCTAATGGGTTATACCGCGCTGAATGCCGGCATTGCGGTCAGCCCGCGAGGTGTCGGGGCAATTTGCGCCATGCCGATCATCGGCATTCTAACTGCCCGGCTGGATAACCGCTGGCTCATTGCGTCCGGTTTCGCCACTTTCGCAATTTGCAGTCTTTGGTTCGGACAAGTCAATCTCGCTATTTCCCAATGGTCGTTCATCTGGCCGATCATTCTCAGCGGCTTCGGTTCGGGAATGGTTTTTGTGCCGCTTTCCACCACGACCATGGGCACGCTCTCTAACGAGGAGATTGGAAATGCCAGCGGGCTTTACAACTTATTGCGCAATGTGGGAGGCAGCGTTGGAATTTCAATAGTGAATACGATTGTGGCAAGACACGCACAGGTTCACCGCAGCGAACTGGCTCATAATTTGACGTCGCTGAGTACACTGACTGAGCAGCACCTCTCCACACTACAGGGCCTAATGCAACGCATCAACGCTAGTGGGCCAGTGCTCGCTAGCCGCCAAGCCCTTGAACTGTTGAACGGCACGTTGAATTCGCAGGCGCGATTATGGTCGTACGTGGATGATTTTCGTTATATGGCGCTGGCCTGTTTCATTTGCATTCCAATCGTGTTCCTGTTCAAGAGAGCCAGGGCACGACCGGGAGCCGTCCATGCGGAATAGCCGCATTTCGCCGTGCTGAATTTGCCGGCACTAGAAAATGATCAAAGAGCAGATGAAGACGATGCGTCTCCTTTTAGGGCTAGCAGTCTCGGTGACCGCGCTCGTGCTGCCCGTTGCGGCACAGGAGGTAGCCGGCAGCCCCTCGGCCAGTCAACCTGTCACTATCAGAGTAGATGCGAACCGAAAGGCGGCGTTTAAGATTCCCCGCACGATTTTCGGCAGCTTTCTCGAACCGATCGGCAATTCGACCTACAACGGTTTGTGGGCTGAGATTCTCCAAAACCCCAGCTTCGAATCCGGACTTTGGAGCGCCGGCAATGCCGCACGAATGCTGCGTGAAGAACCTGCTCTTGGGAATGCGTCGCAACTGGGACTGCCGCTGCCGTGGGAGCCGCTGGATTACAAACAAGGGAATCGATATGAACCGCGGCGGGGCGACGCGGCAAATTCCTGGCAATCTCTCGCGATATTCGGCGTACCTGGACAGCAAACAGGAATCCGGCAGCAGGTATTCCTGCCCGCGGCGCGCGAACTGCACTACAACGGCAGCATCTATGTAAAGCACCTGAGCGGACCTGACGCGATCGATATTTCCGTGAGAAAGCGAAATGCCCCGGAGCAGATATACGCGCACGCGCATATCAGCGCCCCCGCGAGTGAATGGCACAAGTATGCATTTGCGCTTGATCTGAAAGCGGGGCAGGTCGGGCCTTTGGAACCAGCAGATTTCGTCATTCAGGTAGAAGGCGATGAGCGCGCTGTGATTGACCAAGTGAGTCTCATGCCAGGCGATGCGAAGGACGGCCTTGACCCTGGGATGGTGGCGATGGCGAAGGAGATGAGGACTCCGTTGGTAAGATTCGGCGGTAACTTCACCTCGGGCTATCATTGGCGGGACGGCATTGGCCCGCGTGACAAGCGAGTCAGCATGCGGAATATCGCTTGGGGAATCCCCGAATACAATCAGTTCGGAACAGATGAGTTCTTACGCTTCTGTGAACTGATCGGCGCAGAGCCGCAGATTGCGCTCAACCTGGGCAGCGGGACGGCGCAAGAAGCGGCGGATTGGGTCCGCTATGTCGATCAGCACTGGCCAACTCATCATGGACTGCTCTGGGAGCTGGGAAACGAGTTGTGGGGAGATTGGAACCTCGGATACCCCACGCTGGAGCAGTTACCGGGGCGAACCCAGGACTTCAGTAAAGCGATTCGGAGCGTCGATCCGAGTGCGCGCCTCATTGCCACGGGCCAGGATCCGGACCATTATCGCGAGTGGAACGCCGCTCAATTGACGGATCCGCCGAATACATTTAACTTTCTTTCCACACACTTCGTAGTCACGACGGACCGTGTGGAGGATCGAAACAGCACACCCGACGCGGTCGCTTCCGCCACCTTCGCGCTGCCCGTGGAACTCGGACGGCGCCTCCATGCGATGCAGGCCCAAATTGACGAGAGCGCCAATTTTCGCAACAAGGCGCACATCGCGTTCACTGAATGGCTATTTGTATGTTGCCGCAATGATACTGCCGTGAACGCCCCGCGTTGGGGAAACATGGGGGGCGCTATCGCTGCCGGCGGATTCTTCAACATGCTGATTCAGAATGCCGACGTGGTTCCGATTTCCGATATGACGGGTATCATCGAATTCGCCGGAATTTGGAAGAGGCGCGCCCGTGTTTACGGGACGCCTGCCTACTACGCATTCCGGATGTATTCATCCGCGGAACCCGATGTCGCGGTTCAAGTAGAGAACGGTAGCGGATATTACGACGTGCACCAGGGTGTCACTCGCTTGCCGGAAATTACAAAGGTGCCTTATCTGGATTTCATTGCTGTGCTGAATAAAGCGGCGGATCGGCTCACGCTATTTTGCGTGAACCGCCACTTGACAGAAGATCTATCAACCTCGATTTCAATCGATGGCTTTAAGGCTCGGAGTGATGGTCGGGTAGAATCCCTCTACGCGGCGAGTATTTATGAGGGCAACGATGAGGTTCAGCCGGAACATATCAAACCGGTGGCATCAACTGTTACCGTGAAAAATTCGCAATTCCTGTTCACATTCCGCCATGAAAGCGTCACGAAGATCGAGCTGGCCGCGCAATAGAACGTCGATGGCTACAAAACTGCGAAGATTCGGCATCTGCGCATGGCTCGCACCCGCCGTTCTGCTTTTCGGCCAACAGCAGGCGGACCGCTGGACGCAAGAGAAAACGAATCAGTGGTACGCGAACGAGCCGTGGTTGGTCGGGAGTAACTACATCCCGTCCACCGCGATAAATGAACTCGAAATGTGGCAGGCCGACACGTTCGATCCGAAGCGCATCGACACCGAATTAGGATGGGCGGAAGGACTCGGCATGAACACGATGCGCGTCTTCCTTCATGATCTTCTCTGGCAGCAGGACAAAGAAGGCTTTAAGAAGCGGATCAACACTTTTCTTGAAATTTGCGATAAGCACAAGATCAAACCGGTTTTCGTATTGTTCGATTCCTGCTGGGATCCATTCCCGAAACTCGGGAAACAGCGGCAGCCGAGCCCCGGGGTGCACAATTCGGGTTGGGTGCAGAGTCCGGGAGCGACGGCATTGGAGGATCCGTCGCAATATCCGCGTTTAGAAGCGTATGTGGAGGGCGTCGTCGGGGCCTTCGGGCACGATAGGAGAGTTTTGGCATGGGACGTCTGGAACGAGCCGGATAATACGAACGGCTCCAGCTACGGCCCCGCCGAGCCATCGGAGAAAGTTCGCTTGGTGCTCGCATTGCTGCCGAAGGCATTTGCCTGGGCGCGGGCAGAGAGACCGGAACAGCCTTTGACCAGCGGCGTCTGGCATGGCGATTGGTTTGACCCGCTGAATCTGGAAACGATGACGAAAGAGCAGCTGGATCTCTCGGATGTTGTCTCGTTTCACAACTACGGCGTGCCGGAAGATTTTGAGAAACGCGTGAGATGGCTGCAGCAGTACGGCAGGCCTTTAATTTGCACTGAATACATGGCCCGCGGCGAGAAGAGCACATTTCAGGGCACGCTGCCGATTGCGAAAAGATATCGCGTGGGTGCTATCAATTGGGGATTCGCCGCTGGTAAGACCCAGACTTACTTGCCCTGGGACTCCTGGCAGCAGCCGTATGTCGATCGGGCGCCGCTCGTGTGGTTTCACGAGATTTTTCACGAAAACGGCGTGCCGTATCTGCCTTCGGAAGTGGTGTTCATCCGCAAAATGACCCACTGAACCGCGCGAGAGCAAGCGGTCTGGTGACGAAGTCCGTGCTAATGAGATCTTCGATCTGTCCGGGTAAGCTGATGCCGGAACATATCTGAAAAAGGTCTGCACGACGGCGAGCCAAGATCTTCGATTTTCACATTCATCTTGCGCTGCCAGTTCGGGTATTCCGCCGTGCTTCCGGGCAGATTTTGCTGAGCAGTTTCCTGCGTGAAGTCCTCCTGGTTGAGCAACAGAATCATCGAGGGCACCTGCGCCAGAAAACCGATGATGGCGTTGTGAAGGTCGCCGTCGATTTGCGGCACCTGATCGACCGTGCGCGGATAATAGTGCGGAAGTAAATGCTCCTTGTGCAGGGCATCCAGCATGCGCTGCTTCTCGCGCTTTCTGTCTTCCACTTGATTCCTGTAACCCTGTTCATCTATCAGGCCGGCGGCTTTACGCGCCTCGATATCCCTGAATTTCCAAAAACCTGCCAGCGTCGGCAGATCGTGGGTCGTCGATGAGACAGCTGCTTGACGAGGATATTCCCAGCTCGGCTTGAAAGACCAGTCTTCCGGCTGTTTCTCGAAGTAAAAGAGCCTGTAACTGAGAATTCCAAAGCGGGCCAACGTGTCCCGGATCTCGTCGGTTACTGTTCCTAGATCTTCGCCGATGATGACATTCTTGCTGCGCATGCTCTCCAGAGCGAGAATCCGCATCAAATCGTTTGCGTTGTCCCGTACGTAGATTCCTTGCGCGGCACTTACCCCCTCGGGAATCCAAAAGAGACGAAAAAGCCGCATGACGTGATCGATGCGCAACGCTCCCCCATGGCGGACAATCTTTCGGATACTCTCTCGATACAAACGGTATCCATCGTCCCGATGCGCGCCAGTATTCGGAGGAGGAAACGCCCAGTCTTGTCCGTTCGGCGAAAAATCGTCCGGCGGTGCGCCCACTCGGCAGCCCTTCACGTAAAACCGGCCATGTGCCCACAGGTCCGATCCGCAACTGTCGGTGGCGACAGCAAGGTCATGGTATAGACCAATGGGCATGCCGCATTCCTTCGCGTAATCCTGCGCCGCGCCAAGCTGCTCGTCAATAACGAACTGAACATATTTATAGAAATCGATCGTGCGGCGATGCCGTTCGGCAAAATTTTTGCTTGCTTCCGAATCCGGAGAGTGATATTCGATCGGCCAATCCCACCAGGTCCAGCGATTTCGATCCTGTTTGTGCAGCAACTCGTCGAGCGCGCAGTACAACGCAAATTTTTCGAGAAGATCTCCCTCGCGTTCGCAGTACGAGGCAAAAGCTCTGGCGCGGTCTGGCCGGTGTGGGGATGTTCTCCGGAATTGACGAAAGAGTATTTTGAGGAATCGGCGTTTGAGTCGATCTACCTCTTGATATTCCACGAATTCTGTTTCGCGGAGGCGTCGGATCGTATGCTGGACGCGTGCGGATTGAAAAAGGCTCAGGGCACAGCGCGAGCTCTCGAATTCGGGAACGCTCTCCACATCCAGATAGATGGCGTTCTTGTAAAACATCGAGAGCGGCAAGTAAGGGCTCGTGTTATATGGCACTCGATTGTGAAGCGCGTGCAACGGATTCAGTCCAACGAAGCTGAATCCAACTTCTTCGCGTGCCCATGCGATAAGGTTTCGCAGGTCGGTAAAGTCTCCGCAGCCCCAGTTCCGATCGGAACGAAGGCCATAAAGGGCGACGTTGAAACCCGCGGTCTTGCCGCCGGCCGCCAGTTTTTCGGGAAGGTAAGCGCGATTTGGGCAAACGTACAAATTACTGCGTGCGGCGACCTGACCGTTCAAGCTGATGACAATTGTGTGGTATCCGAGCGGGAGCTCGGCGGGAAGCCGAAGCTCGTAAGTAGTCCACCGGCGATCGCCTCCGCTAATTTCACAAGTCCGTCTGAGCTGCGATACTTCGATGCTCCCGGCCAGCTTATCGCCCTGTTCCAGGAAGATTTCAAAACATAGGGAACCGCCGTCGGAAGCCGGTAACGTAAGGGGAATAAAGTGATCGCTCTCGCTGATGACTAGGGTCTTGCCGAGTGGCGACTTCATTCTCTCCTCGAACAGGGCGGCCCGTTTCCACTCCACAGCCTCGAAGCTGGATGCGTCCCAACCTAAAGCCTGTAGAATGCGCCGCCGCACCTCGGACGAAACCTCGTGCCGTCGATGAAAAATGTCCCAATATTCGCGGTGAATACCACATTCATCCGCGGCTCGCGCCAAGGCATCTTCGTAACTGGCCGCGCGCTCGAATTGCAGTTCCGGCATGGACACTTCGATTCTAGGTGACCCCGTTTGTCAGACTATAGCGGTGGGCGTGACCGCTTCTACCCCGCAGCCTTGTCTTGTTGTCGGCACTCCCTGTTATGGCAGACAGGTGACCGATATATACGCAGGTTCGCTGCTGAAATTGCAACTGGCGTGCCAGAGGCGCGGCATTGGGCTCCTGGTCCGGATGATTGGCAGCGATGCGCTGATCACGCGTGCCCGACAGAATATTGTGGCGCATTTTTTGGAGGCCGAAGCAGCGACCCATCTGATATTTATTGACGCCGATATTGGCTTTGAGCCCAAACAGGTTTTCCGCCTGATGGATTTCAATGCGGATGTCACCGCCGCGATCTATCCGCTCAAGCGCCTTGACTGGGATAAGATCGCAGCTTCCGCGCAGGCAAAGCGTGCGCCTCTGGAATCAGTCTCCCTCTCTTATGTGTTGGAGTTCGAGAATCCAGAGCAAATTGCTGTCCGCGATGGCTTCGCTCGCGTAACCTACGCGGCGACAGGATTTCTGATGATCCGGCGTCAGGCCCTGCTGGCCATGATCGATCGTTATCCCGAACTGCGGTATGCGCACGAGCACAAGCACAATGACAAGTTAAGCGCAAGCCCGTGGCGGTACGCCCTTTTCAACTGTATGATTGACGCTGCGACCGGAACCTACTTAAGTGAGGACTTCAGCTTCTGTCGCCGCTGGACCGATATGGGCGGCGAGATATGGGCCGATCTGCAAAGCCGCCTCACGCATGTGGGTTCGGTCAATTTCGAGGGCGATGTAGCGACCCAGTTTTCTCCGGCTTCGACTGCGGATTAAGCGCGCAAACTGATGCCCTGTACGCTTATAGTTGTCTGATTTATGGCAACACGCATTACGCGTCGGCAACTCGGGCTTGGAGTTGCAGGCGCAGGCTTGGCTTCCAAATTGATGGCGCAGCATGTGCATCCACCGGAGTCCACCGAGGATGCCGGCACGGACCCGGTTGAATGGACTCGCGAACGGTATGCTTCAGCGCCCCTTCGGCTAACATTTCGCGCCGGCAATCGGACTGAAGCCGAAGCGTGGCAAGAGCAGTTACGCGCCAAGCTCACCGAACTCCTGGGAGGGTTTCCCGCCCGAACCGCGTTGAAGACGCGAACGATTGAGATACGCAATCTGCCGGGCTACTCCCGCGAAAAGTTTACGTTCGAGAGCCGCCCCGGTGTCGCCGTCGTGGCTTATCTGCTCACTCCGACCGTTACCCCTGCGCCCCATCCAGTTGTGATCTGCATTCCGGGCCACGGCCGCGGCGTCGACGATATTGTTGGCATCGATGAGCATGGAAATGATCGCACCGGTAAACCGGGTTATCAGCACGATTTCGCGATTCAAGTCGTGGAGCGTGGCGTAGCGGCACTGGCAATCGAGCCGATGGCATTTGGTTATCGCCGCGATCCTTTGACACGGGCAAAGGGACCAACTGCCACGGCATGCCAGCCCGCCGCCGGGTCCGCTTTGCTTTTCGGCGAAACAATGATCGGATGGCGGGTATGGGACGTAATGCGCGCGCTGGACTGGATCGGAACTCGTTCCAATCTCGATTCGAACCGCACCGGCTGCATGGGAATCTCGGGCGGCGGGACGTGCACTCTGTTCTCGGCCGCGCTCGATACGCGCATCAAAGCGGCCTTCGTTAGCGGCTACCTCAACACGTTTCGCGACAGCATCATGAGCGTCTCGCACTGCATGGACAACTACGTGCCCGGCATTCTGAACTGGGCGGAAAATTACGATGTGGCGGGTCTTATTGCGCCTCGTCCGTTCTTTTCGGAAGGGGGAACTCGCGATCCGATTTTCCCCGTGGCAGCAACGCGCGAAAGCTTTCAGAGAGTGAAGAAGGTCTACGAGATTTTGGGCGCTCCCGATGCTGCGCGGCAAGAGATCTTTGACGGGGTACATGAATTCCATGGCGCGCAAGGCTTGCCATTCCTTGTGGAATCGCTGAAAAAGACCTAGCCCACGCCGCGACTGGTTGCGAGTGCCGTTTGGTTGACCTCAGAAGCGCGCTGCGAATACGCCAGAATTGCGGGAACATCTTGCGTGTCGTAAACGGTGTAGTGGTCGTAGTCCGGGTAGCGTTGGCCATCCGGCGTGAGAGAGGCAATCATCCACACCAAAGCACCTGCTCCTTCACTCTGTATCACTTGATTTAGCCAAGCCTGGAACGCCGCGCCTCGGGACGTATTGCTTGAGCCGGGAGTGGGACCATCGAATTTCCACCCGTACTCTTCAATCAACATCGGCTTATTCGCTCGCTGGCCGGCTTCGATGTGCTCGCGTATCCACCTCGCGCCAAATTGCACACCATCTTCGCCGGCCGCAAGATCCGGATATAAATGACACGTTCCGAAGTCTAAGGCGGACACGCCAAGAAGCCGCTCGCAATCCACGCCAAAGGAACCGTTGTACAACGCGTGCCCGCCAGCCAAGTTTCTATTGAAATAACCCTCGTCGCCCACGGCTAAGAGATGATTCGCGTCGATGCTCTTCACATAAGCGCTCATCTCATCTACCCAGCCGGCCAGAGTATCTATTCCGTCGAGCAAAGGATGCCCATCGGCAGCGACACATCGAGGCTCGTTCGCAAGCTCCCAAGCGAAAATCGCCGGTTCATCGGTGTATCGCCGCCCGGTTCTTGTGTTCACGCGTAGCAGCAGGTGTTTCACATAATCTCGATATGCCTGCTTCACCTCCGCGTCGCGATAGAACTGATCCCGGGAGCTTAATCCAAACCAATTCACATATTGAGTCATGCCGCCGAAGTCATCCCAGTGATTCACCAGCGAAAGGATGAGTCGGATGCCATATTGCTCGGCCAAGGCAATCGTGCGGTCCAGGCGCTCCAGCCCATTCGGTCCATCGTTGAAAGCCGGGCGGCCTGTGCTGGAATCCCAATACTGAAAGAACACGCCATCCTTTGCGTTCGCGGGACTCGAACCCGGGTTCGCGGGTCCACAATCCACGAAGGCCCAAGTGCGAAGGACGTTCAGCCCCAGTTCCAACGCTAGATCGAAGATCGGCTCGACCATCGAATCCACCCCGAATCCCAGATAGTAGTTGTTTGCTCCAGCTACTTGAAATGGCCGGCCATTGAGCGAGAACGCCGTATCGTTCGTGCGAACGAAACCGGGATCGAGGGGCAAGGCGCGCTCCTTCCTTATCAGCGCCTCAGTGTAGCGCGGTCATCACGAGATCCACTCCATCGCGCCTTCGTGGCTACTGAGGTTTATCCGCCACGGCGAGCAGGGTCTCGAAATGCGGGGGGTCGGGCTCCCGGTGCACAAGGGAGGTGCGGAGGTTTCGAAATCCCACTCGCTTCAGGAACCGCTGCAGCTCCAGTTCGGTAAAACCGAGCCATACATCGGCGTACAGCTCTCTCGCCTGATCGAATTGGTGGCGAGCAAGATCCAAAATAGCGATGCGGCCGCCGGGTTTCAAGATTCGCCAAGCTTCCTGCACGGCGCGATCCGGGTGCTGCGCATGATGGAGAGATTGGCTGAAGAAAGCGAGTTCCACTTCGTCATCCCGGATGGGCAGAGCCTCCATATCGCCAACGCGGTATTCCAGGTTGCGGACGCCGTGTTTGCGGGCGAGTTTTGCGCCAAAATCGGCCATTTTCTCTGAGCTGTCGATCGCGATGACTCGCCGTGCGCGCCGTGCCAAAAGCTGCGAAAACGTACCTTCACCAGCTCCGAGATCGGCAATGATCATCGGCGGCATCAGATTCAAGAGAGCCTCTGCGAGGCCTTGCCAGGAGCGGCCGGGTAAGTATTCGCGGCCAAACCTTCCAGCCAAGTCGTCGAAGTAGCTACGCATCTTGTCTCGGCGCTTGCCGAGGGTCAGTTTCAGAGCGTCACGATCCTGCTCGGCTTCCGGTATTTCATGCGAAGCCTCGGTAATCAGCGCCAAGAGCTGTGAAAACGCCTTACCTTCCCCTTTCCTGCCGGTCTTCAGACGATAAAGGATATTCTTGCCCGCTCGGCGGTCGTCTAGAAGGCCCGCTTGCTTAAGCTGCGACAGGTTGGTGGAAATTTGGCTTTGTCCTTTAGCAAGAATCTCTTGCAGCTCCGCAACCGATAGTTCCTCCCGCTGGAGCAGAAGCAGCAGGCGAACCCGGGTGGGATCGGCAAGCAGGCGCATGGACTTCAGCAATAAGGGCATTCCTACCTATCAACATATCAAGATCTTTCGATATAATAGCGGCGAGGTCAATTAATGGGTTCTACAACTCTCAATCAAACCGCGACAGAGTACAAGGTCGCTGATTTATCTCTCAGCGAATGGGGCAGAAAAGAAATCTCCATAGCCGAGCACGAAATGCCAGGTCTTATGGCGATTCGCGAGAAATATGCGCGGGAAAAGCCGCTGCAGGGCGTCCGGGTGACTGGATCGCTGCATATGACGATTCAGACCGCGGTACTGATTGAAACGCTGGTAGAACTGGGGGCGGATGTCCGGTGGGCAAGCTGCAACATTTTTTCGACCCAGGATCACGCCGCCGCCGCGATTGCAGCGGCCGGAGTGCCCGTATTCGCCTGGAAGGGCGAAAGTCTGGAAGAGTACTGGTGGTGCACATACCAGGCGGTCAGCCATCCGGATGGGAAAGGGCCGCAACTGGTAGTGGATGATGGCGGCGATGTCACGCTTCTCATCCATAAGGGGCATGAACTCGAGGAAGGCAGCGATTGGGTCAACACGCCTTCCGGAAGTCTTGAAGAGAAGGTAATCAAGGACCTGCTGAAAAAAATTCACAAAGAAGATCCGCAGCGCTGGCACAAACTCGCCAAAGAATGGCGAGGGGTTTCGGAAGAGACCACGACGGGCGTTCACCGCCTCTACAAGATGCAGGAAACCGGCAGACTGCTGGTGCCGGCGATTAACGTGAACGATTCGGTGACGAAATCGAAGTTCGATAATTTGTACGGGTGCCGCGAGTCGCTGGCCGACGGCATCAAGCGCGCGACCGACGTGATGATGGCGGGCAAGGTCGCGGTGATCTGCGGTTATGGCGATGTTGGCAAAGGTTCCGCGCATTCCCTACGCGGTATGGGAGCGCGCGTGGTTGTGACCGAGATCGATCCGATCAATGCCTTACAGGCGGCGATGGAAGGGTTCGAGGTGACAACCATTGAAGACACCCTCGGGCGCGGCGACATTTACGTCACCTGCACCGGCAACGTCGATATCGTCACGCTCGAGCACATGCAGTACATGAAAGACCAGGCAATCGTTTGCAATATTGGTCACTTCGACAACGAAATTCAGGTAGATCGTTTGAAAAACGCGACGGGAGTAAAGCACACGAACATCAAGCCGCAGGTGGATATGTACACATTCCCCGATGGGCACAGCATTTTTCTGCTGGCTGAGGGAAGACTGGTGAACCTGGGCTGCGCGACAGGGCATCCCAGCTTTGTCATGAGCAACAGCTTCTCAAACCAGACGCTGGCCCAAATTGATCTCTGGAAAAATCGCGATACATACGCAGTGGGAGTTTACACCCTTCCGAAGAAGCTCGATGAAGAGGTTGCACGGCTGCATTTGGAAAAGATTGGCGTGAAGCTCACAACGCTGAGCCAGAACCAGGCCGATTATCTTGGCGTACCGGTAGAAGGGCCGTACAAGTCGGAGCATTACCGATATTAGGGCAGGCGAAACGCCTGCTCCGCAAGCGAAGATCAACTCGTCAGCCGAGTCTTCTGCTTACCATCAGTATCGAAATTCGACGCGTCTAACCACCGCTCAAACCGCTCTTTCCGATCTGGCCATTCCGAATCGAGCATGGCAAACCAGGCCGTATCGCGATTGTGTCCTTTGACGATCATGTGCTGGCGGAATATTCCCTCGAACGTGAACCCAAACCGCAACGCCGCCCGGCGGGACGCCGCATTGAGCGCGTCGCATTTCCATTCGTAGCGTCGGTAACCGAGGTCTTCGAAGGCGTGCCGGGCCATCAGGTACATCGCTTCTGTTGCGCCGCGCGTCCTTTGGAAAGAGAGCGTATACAGAATGCTGCCGACCTCCATGCACCGGTGCCTTGGCTCAATCCGCATATACGCGGCATGGCCCGCGGCGCGCTGCGATCGGTTATCCACAATAGCAAAGAAGAGGGGGTCATCCGAAATGGACAAGTTCTTCAAATGCGCATCGAACTCGTAGCGATCACCGAAAGGTCCACTCGCTAGATAACGCCAGAGCCGCTCGTTCTCCGGCCCACTTGTTGCTTGCCAAAGTGCGTCGGAATGCTCGGAAGGATTGAGGGGCACTATCGTGACGTAGCATCCCTCCAGCTTCACTCTTTCCGGAGGTTTGGCATTGCTAGGCAACGGTCTCGGCTACGGCTTCAGCGGCGCCATATCTTTGGGCGACATAGTCGTCCAGAATATCGCGGAACTCCTCGACAATACGATCGCCTCGCAACGTAGTAGAGAGCTTGCCGTCCACGTAAACGGGCGCGACGGGTTTTTCGAACGTACCCGGCAACGATATACCGATGTTGGCGTGCTTGGATTCTCCCGGGCCGTTCACCACGCATCCCATTACGGCCACTTTCATGTCCTCCACGCCCGCGTACTTCTCGCGCCAGACCGGCATCTGCTCGCGTAGATAGGTTTGGATTTGGTCCGCCATGTCCTGGAAAAATGTGCTGGTAGTGCGGCCACAACCGGGGCAAGCGGCCACCTGCGGGGTAAAGCTACGAAGATTGAGCGCCTGAAGGATTTGCTGGCAGACGATCACTTCGTCGGTCCGGTCGCCGTTGGGAAGCGGCGTGAGTGAGGCGCGGATCGTATCTCCGATTCCCTGCTGTAGCAGCACCGACAACGCGGCCGTGGTCGCGACAATTCCCTTCGATCCGAGGCCAGCTTCCGTGAGGCCCAGATGCAGCGCATAATCTCCACGCGCGGCGAGCATCTGGTAAACGTCCACCAGGTCCTGAACATTGCTGACCTTTGCGCTCAAGATAATTTTGTCGTGGGCAAGGCCGTAACGCTCGGCATTCTCCGCGCTGCGAATGGCGCTCTCAACTATAGCTGCTTTCATAACGCCGGCGGCATCGAGCGGTTCCGCAGACCGCGAATTTTCATCCATCATCTGCGTCAGCAGAGCTTGATCGAGCGAACCCCAATTCACGCCGATTCGAACCGGACGGTCATACTCGATGGCTGCTTCAATCATGATGCGGAAATTATCGTCCTGCTTCCGCCCAATGTTTACGTTGCCCGGATTGATCCGGTACTTAGCCAAAGCGCGAGCGCAATCGGGATATTTCTTGAGCAGGATATGGCCGTTGTAATGAAAGTCGCCGATGATCGGAACGTCCACCCCGAAGCTGCGCAGAGTGTTTACAATTTTCGGGACCGCTTGCGCCGCTTCCTCCGTGTTCACCGTCACGCGAACCAGTTCGGAGCCGGCCCGCGCGAGTTCCATAACCTGGTTTACCGTGGCTCCGGTATCTGCCGTGTCGGTGTTCGTCATCGATTGCACGACGATCGGATTCGAGCCGCCAACCTTTACACCTCCGATATCGACGGCGGCCGATTTGCGGCGCGGCAAAGCGGACATTAAGGGGAACCTCCAGGAAGTGACTGAGAAGAGATCGAAATCCCATTGTATCAATGGCAATGCTCCTTCTAAGTTGCTGTCTGCCGAAGGTTTTGGTCCTCATCGACATGATTTCCGGACCGGAACTGTAAAGTTCACGGGTGTGCCGCCATTGGAACGCCCGCGTCTGGGGATTTGAACGGGCAGCCAGCGCGTCATTCATACCCGCTTCCGCGAGCGCCACCAACATCACACCTGTTTGCTACAGTGAACGCGTGAAGTTGTACGACATCGATCCGGGACCCGATTGCCCTGAAGTCGTGCGGGCAATCATTGAAATACCGAAAAATTCCGCCAATAAATACGAGTACGACGGGACACTTGGGATTTTCAGGCTGGATCGGGCGCTGTATTCGCCCATGCATTATCCCGGAGACTACGGCTTCATCCCAGGAACTCTGGCCGAGGATGGCGATCCGTTGGACGTTCTGACGCTGGTGGATGAACCCAGCTTCACGGGCTGTTTAATTGAGGTCAGGCCGGTTGGCATCTTGTACATGGTCGACGAAAAGGAAAACGATCAGAAACTCTTGGCCGTTCCGAACCGGAATCCACGATTCGACAGTATTCACACCATGGACCAGGTTTTTCCTCACATTCGGCGGGAAATCGAGCATTTCTTCTCGATTTACAAGGAGCTGCAAGGTGGAAATACAAAGATGAAAGGGTGGGGCGGACCGCCGGAAGCGCGCAAAATGATCTCCAGCAGCCGTCAAGCTTACCTGGATGGCCGGCTGGAGGCTTTAAGCAAGCACCAGGAAGAAGTCAATACGCGCTGACCGCTTTTGTGGGGCGGCCGATCTTTGCCGCCTGGCAGATTCAAGCGAAGTTATCTCCACCCGAATTGTCATCGAAACCGCCATCGCCGAAATCTGTCCCGGAAGCATCGTCGTATTGCGTTTGGTCATTCTGCCCCTGGTCATCGTACTGGCCGGAATCGTCGGCATTTACCGTATCGGCATAGTTGCCGCCCCGATCGTCAGCCCGATAATCGTCACGCGGAGAATCGTAGTAATTATTCACCACCGTCTCTTCTATGGGAGCGCCCCCAAAACCTCCACCACCACCGAAGAACCCGCCGCCTCCGTAGCCAGGATGTGAAAACAAGGCTTGAATGCCTTCGAAGGCGAGAGCGCCGGCCGCAACTCCGGCCGCGGTCTGTGCGGCGCCGCGAAGAAAGCTAGGCGCAGCACTCGGGCTGGGTCCGCTGGGCGAGGGCGCCGAATACTGCGCCGCGTATTGCGGGGGCGGCGCCGAATATTGCTGGCCGCTACCGCTGCCGAAGCCGCGCCCTGCCCCTTGCTGCTGTCCCAAAAAAGATCCCGAGCCGGTCGGGGCGGGCTGGCTACACCTTTCCTGCAACTCCTGAATCTGCTGTTGAGCGTGTTGAATAGCCAGGTTCTGGATCAGTACCGTTTGCGTCATCAGATACAGCGCATCAGGGCGATTGCCGATTTTCGTGCGAATGAAATCCTCGGCTTCTTGATCCTTCGGTGGCGCGGGGGTCTGCGCGAACTTATTTGCCAAATCCGTCAGCATGTTGCGTTCATCTGGAGTCATGATGATCCTTATCCGACGCCCTATTAGACGTGATTTCGCCCCCCTTGGTTCAGTTTCTTGCGCAAATGCGGCGCGAGACTCCCTCCAGGCGGGTTGCAACCGGGCCGCGCTCGTGACAGTGTAAGTGATGGAGAGCCTATGCTTCTGGAAACGACCCCGTTAGTCGACCAAGAGATAAACCCGTGGGAATCGGCAGCTCATCGCTTCGATGAAGCCGCCGAGCTTCTAAAACTGGACGACGGAATGCGCAAAGTACTGCGCCAGCCGGCATCCGAGCTGACGGTCCATTTTCCTGTGGTGCTCGACGACGGCCGGATTGAGGTCTTCACCGGATACCGAGTTCAGCATTCCATTGCCCGAGGACCCGCCAAGGGCGGCATCCGGTTTGCGCCCGACGTTTCCCTGGATGAGGTGCGGGCGCTTGCCGCCTGGATGACGTGGAAATGCGCCGTGGTGAATATCCCATTTGGCGGTGGGAAAGGCGGTGTCATCTGCGAACCGCATCTCTTGAGTGAGGGCGAGCTGGAGCGGATCACTCGCCGCTACACTGCGGAGATTATTGAATTCATCGGTCCTGAGCGGGATGTTCCGGCCCCGGATGTAAATACGAACGAACAAACCATGGCCTGGATCATGGACACCTATTCCATGCATCAGCGCCACACCGTGACAGCAGTAGTAACTGGGAAACCGCTGGAACTGGGTGGCTCGCAAGGACGTCCGGAGGCCACCGGCAGAGGCTGCATGATTGTGACAGGCGAGGCGCTGAAGCGTTTCGGTCTCACTCCGGAGACAACCCGTGTCATTATTCAAGGCTTCGGAAATGTGGGCGGCATGGCTGCCCGCCTCATGACGCAAAACGGGTTCAAAATCACCTGCATCGTTGAATACGACGGCGCTGTCTACAACCCGCATGGTCTCGATATTGAGGCGCTTATGGCACATCGCCTGAACACGGGATCAATCACCGGCTTCCCGGAAGCGGAGGATGTCGACAAAGACCAAGCGCTGTTAATGGATTGCGATGTTCTGATTCCGGCAGCGCGAGAGAACGTCATCACCTCGAGTAATGCGGACCGGATCAAGGCGAAAATTCTCTGCGAGGGAGCCAATGGTCCTACTACCTTCGTTGCGGATTCCATTTTGGCTGAGAACAAAGTCTTTGTGATTCCTGACATTCTGGCGAACGCCGGCGGTGTCACGGTTTCCTACTTCGAGTGGGTGCAGGACCGGCAGGGATATTTCTGGAATCTGAAGCAGGTGAACGATCGGCTGGAAGAAATCATGGTGGCCAGCTTCAACGATGTGACGGGTTACGCGGAAAAACACGGCGTGAATAATCGGACGGCAGCTTACATGCTTGCGTTGGATCGTGTCGCAAACGCCATTCGCAAACGCGGGTTATACGCGTAGCCGCTTAGCGGTGCGGAATCGGAAGATCGGGACAACTTTTCTGATACGGTTCGTTGGGAAGATACTGCTCCCATTGAGCATGCGTCAAATTAGAGGGGAGCCGTGAACAGGCCTCCCGAACGAGATCTTCGGACTTGAAAAATTGGTGATAAAGCTGAAATTTGCGGACTGGGCTAGTGAGAACAGGAGCCGCTGTTCCGCTGACCTCAACGGCGGCGTTTAAGTAGCGGGTCCCTGGATCAAACGCTAACGCAGCAGGTATTCCGGCATGTACAATGCGGGCGACCTCCGCATGAGTTTGGACGCTGAAGATCTGTTGAGTGCCGTCTCTGCTGCCGATTGCGAGCCAGCGGCTGTCCGGACTGAAAGCAACCGCCGTAACAGGATTGTGAAGCTGAATGTGCCAGACGTCATTCCCGCTGGCGACTTCAATCAATCGGACTGAACTTCCATTTTCGTTTTCCATGTCGGGGAATGAATCCACTCTCCAGCGTCCATCCGGGCTGAACGCCAGGCGATCCGCCGCCCACGAAAAACGCGCTGCGCCGGGAACGTCCTTTCCGGTCTTGGCATCGAAGACTCTGATATTGCCGGCGTTATTACCGGCGGCAATCCGCTTTCCATCCGGCGTAAATGCGACGGCTTTGGTATCGCGATGCAATAACCACAAATCCTTACCGGATGGCCCATCGAATACACTCGTGATTTTGTCTGTCCCAATCGCCAGACAGTCATTGTCGGGGCTGAAAGTCAGCGTATTGATTCGGCCCTCGGGGTGCAGACGCCAGATTTCTTTGCCTGAGATGTCGAAGATCGTGACGCCTCCATCCGCTCCGGCTGCGATTTTTTGCCGATCCGGGCTGAACGCTACAACCCGCACCGGAGAGTCAAGCTTCAAAGACCACAACTCCTTACCGCTCGAAGATTGCACCACCCGAAGCGCATCGTTGGAGGTCCCGCTCGCGAACAGCTCACCGTCAGAACTGAATGCCGCGATATTGTTCTGTAACCCGATTGGACCGTCGGGCGTCATGACTCCAATCCCGGCCTCCATCACCCGCGCAGCCCCATCGATACTCGCAAAGGCAACCCACCGGCTATTCGGGCTGAACTGCACCTCTCTCACGTCGTCCATTAGGTGTGCACGCACGGTTTCTCTTCCAGTAGCCACTTCGAAAACTCGCGCTGTACCGTCCATATTTCCGGTGGCAAGCCAGGCGTTGTCATTGCTGAGGCGCGCCACGGTCACCGGACTGTCCTGGCGCAAGCGAAGGATTTCTTTTCCTGTGGAGGTGTCGAAGACTTGAGCTCCTGAGTTGTCTCCTATAACAATTCGGTGGCCATCCGGCCCGAAATCTGTGACCCAGACTCGACCGTCTATATCCTGCCGACCGATGAGCTGGTAGATCTCTCTTCCAGTGGTGGTGTTGACCAACGCTACTCCGCTCTGTCCGGTCACGGCAAGCAATCGTCCATCTGGGCTCAGAAAGTTGGGTGTCATAGGCCTAGGAATCGACACCTTCCAGATTTCTTTACCACTGAAAGCATCGAAAGCTTCTGTCTGCCAGTTATCCTTGCCACCAGCCTCGAAGCGAGTTACGGTATCCACCTGTTGAGCATCGCGGCTGAATCCAGCGCCGTACACGGCGTGCTCTGTTTCAAGCTGAGCGATCTTTGCTTGATGAGCGATGTCAAAGACGAACGTAGCGCGACGATCGGCCGACAAAATCAGCATTTTACTGAGATCCGGACTGTAACCTAACGGAATATAGTCTTTGAGGCTAAATTCGGCAAGTCTCTGCCCGGTCAATGTCGCGATTACTTCTGCATCGTGTTCGGTTGCAAAACCAAGTGAGCGGCTGTCTTTGCTAAATGTGATTCCCCGAACGCGATCTGTCAGTTTTCGCTGAAACAATTCCTGGCGTGTATCCACATTGAGCAACCGCAGCTTGCTCCACTGACTTGCCGCAACGAATTGCCCATCGGGACTGAATTCGACGTGGGCGCCTGTCATCTCGCCGAACGACGGATATAGTTCATAGCTCTGCGGAAGCACTTGCAGCAATTTGGCTAACAGCGTATTTGTTTCAAATAACGGCCGCCGCCGAACGGATTCAAGGGCTAAGAGCAAGCTCAAATTGTCGTTACTATCGCTCTCCTGCGATAAGAGCATCGCCTGGGCTGCGAGCTGACGCGCAACGGCTTCGTTCTTTTCGCCGATAGCAACCGTCCTTTCCACATTTGCTGTATGTGCCTGCCACGCGGTAGCGCTAATTCCTAAAACCAACACAACGAGAACCGCTGCAGCGGCGGCCACCGCTCCCTTGTTCCGCAGTACAAATTTGCGGGCACGGTACTTGAGGCTGGGTTCACCCGCCGTCACAGGCTCGTTTCCTAAATACCTGCCTATATCTGCCGCAAGGTCCGATGGGCTTCCATACCGCCGGGAACGGTTCTTCTCCAGTGCCTTGAGCGTGATGGAATCCAGATCACCGTGCAATTCGCGGATCAGCGTGCGGGGCTCGCTGTCGCGGCTGTTCGCAATGGCTGTAGATGAGTCTCCCAACATGCGCAATTTGGTACTCGGGCGTGGCGCATCGTCATCTCTGATCCTCCGCAACACTTCATGGAAGGCCAGCTTTCGATAATCAAAGGGAAGGCAACCGACGAGCAGTTCGTAAAGAACCACACCAAGCGAATAAACGTCGCTGCGCGTATCGATGTCTTCGCCGGCGGAGGCCGCCTGCTCGGGACTCATATACTCGGGCGTGCCGATTACGCTGCCCGCGCGAGTAAACATAGTTTCCGCTGTGAGCCGTTGCGCCGTGGCCTTCGCCACGCCAAAATCGATGATCTTTGGCGCCGGTTTTCCGTCTACTTCGCTGACCAAAATATTGGAGGGTTTTAGGTCCCGGTGAATAATGGCCTTTTGGTGTGCGTGTTGTACGCCTTGGCACACCAACCCGAACAGCACGAGCCGCTCCCGCATGCTGAGCCGGTGTTTATCGCAATACTCGGTGATGGGCAGTCCGGGCACATATTCCATCGCGAAATACGGCCGTCCTCGCTGAGTCGAGCCGGCATCGAAAACTTTGGCGATCGTCGGATGATCCATCAACGCCAAAGCTTGCCGCTCCGATTCGAAGCGCGCCACAACCTCGCGCGTGTCCATACCGATCTTGATTAGCTTCAGCGCCACCCGGCGCCGTATGGGTTGCCTCTGCTCGGCCAACCACACCTCGCCCATGCCGCCTTCACCAATCAACTCGAGCACCCGATACGCTCCGATCGTCTCGCCCGGCGCTCCTTCGTTCGTCAGGGTGCTAGCTGCCGCGGTACTTGCTTCGGAATCGCCGGAATCGTTTTTTGGTTGCGTGGGGATCGGCGGATTACGCCCTTCTGGGCCGTTAGCCGATCCATCAGACACTCTGCCTCCAACTGCCGGAAAAGGTAAGCGTTCAGTTTACAAGATATTCAGAAACCGAAAAGGCTGGAAAACTCGCATTCTCGAAATGGTCGCCATCAATCTCGTTTCCATACCACGTAGGCAATCGACAGAACCAATAAGAGAGTGATCAGTTTTACAAGCGTAGCGCGCCCCGCCATCCACGTGCCGGCAATCAAGACGCCAACGATTGCGCCGACAACCTTGATTGCTCGTGTGCTGGTTTGCAAACTTCCGAGCGTTTCACCTGACCGCTTTAACCAATGCGCGGGTACATTGATTCCCTGTAGCTGATCGCTAGCTGGTGGAAACAAAATCCGGACAGCGGATGACAATAGGAAGCTCGTGGAGCATCCGTAAAGCATGATCCAGATCGGGACCGCCAGACCCGAGTCACTCATCCGGAACATGCCTTGCGATGCCCACGCTAATCCAAGAGCTAGCACCGGACCCCGTACCAAATTCAACTGTGAGCGCCGCCCAGGCTTCGCATAAGTGTCCTCCAGTATTAATCCAAGCATCGCCATTACCACCGGGATCGCGAGCCGCACAAGTCCCCATTGCTCAGTCAGAAATGCTCCATCCTTAAGCCAAGCCGCTCCCAAGAACGAGGCATACCAGGCGAAAGCTTGCATCAGAAGCACCTGCGGGTCTGCGGTACGGCGCATTCTGCTGACGATCACCAGAGGGATCGTCCGCAATGCGTCTAAGCCGTACTGCCCCGAGGAACTGTACCGCTCGTGGAGATCGCCAACCACCTCTTCGCGGGATGCAGGTGGGATGAATACCGCTACGATCGCTTCGGCAATCTTTGAGGGACCAGAATACATCAACCCACCTCTTTCCCCCAATGCTTTCCCCATTCTTTGGCCCACTCCTTGCCCCAAACTTCAGCGATAACGTCCCAGATACGCCTTGCCGTGACCGCTGATTCCTGCAACGCACGCTCGCCGAGGGCTTCCAGCCGATAGCAGCGTTTGGCGCGGCCGCCGCGCTCGGGCGTAGGATCGGACATCCAGGACCCGACGAAACCTTTGTCCTCCAACCTGTCGAGTGTGACGTAAACTGCCCCGAGCGAGACTGCCTTCGGCCGGGCCAGTTCCTCCACCTTGGAATGAATCGTCACGCCGTAGGCATCCTCGTGCAACATGAGAATGGCCGTAAGCACCAACTGTTCGAATTGGCCCAGCGAATCGGAGGAAGCCATTTGTCCAACAGCGTAAGGCAAATTCGAAACAGAGTCAATACCTGATCTTCGGGCCCGATGCAACCTAGCTTCGTGTGCCGCCGGGGTTTCCTGTTAGCATACGGAACGAACAGAAATCATCGCTCCGCTATGCCTTGGATTCGATTTGGGCAATTTGAACTCAACGGGAAGACGTACGAACTCCGCAAAGGCGGCGCGCCCCGACAAGAATCCAAGAGCAGCCCGCGCGGGTGTTGGGTTTACTTCTCAGCAACGCCGGCGCGCAAGACTACTTCACTCTAGGGCTGACGGAAGATCTGATTTCAGCGCTTTCGAGAGTGGACTCAGACAGGCTACGAGTGGTTGTGGGCCGCGTCTGCGGCGCGATAGCATCGTTGAAGCCGACCTGGAGCAGATTCAGCGCGATCTGAACCTGAATTTTCTGCTGCGCGGATGGGTCCGGCGTTCCGCCGACGCAATTCGAATTTGTGCACAGTTACACGATCTTAACGATAAAAGCGTTCTTTGGTCGGAAACCTATGACCGCTCCGCCTCCGATCTGCCCGCGTTGCAGGAGGAGCTGACTCGGCGGGTCAGTCGATTCGATCATGCCATTCCAGACCCTTCGCGCCGTTTCGAAATCGTTGTGGCCGACATCCAGTACCGTGCACGCCACGTTGGCTCGAAGATCCTGTAGTTGTTTATCCGTCAGCATTGCTTCCACTCCCGCTGTTTTTGCGGTGCCACTAAGGGAGGCTAGCACGAAACGCTCTGGCCCTAAAATGAGCGTGAGCTGAGGCGTCGCTCTACAAATAACTCAGGGACAACTCATCTTCTCCTCATAGGTGTTTCCGCGGCTCTTACTCAAAATGTCTCTAGCCGGAAAGTCCGGCAGAAGGGAACTGAAAGGAAAGGAGACTCAATTATGAAGACGCTGATTCACACACTGATAGCGACACTCGGCGTAGCCGTTCTCGCAGGCTTCTTCCCATCCATGGCGACTGCCGGTTGCGGTGCCGACTCCCCGCTGGTTCAGCCCAGCTCCTGGCATCCTCTGTACCCCGGGACTAACATTCCGATGGGTCAACCAATCGGGACGCTCCACATCAAAGCAAAGGTAACGCTGGCCCCCGACGGCCAAAGCTTCACCGGCACCTTCACTCAAATTCTTTACGACACATCCGGCAATCAGGCCCCTGGCTCAAAGCAAGAGGGGATCTATACGGGAACCAGAATCAACGTGAATACACCCGTATCGAGCATCCTCTGAGCCGCCGCGAACACTGAAGGGGCCTTCACCCAGCGCGAAGTTCCGATGGAAACGAAGGCCCGTACACGTTGATGGGATAACAGAAAGGAGTTGCGTCACAATGTCATTCGTCCGAGAGAAACCTCGCCACGCAACCACTCTCTCCGCAGCAAACTATGAAGCCGAAGATTTACAAAAAGGGCCCCACTTGGATTCTCTGGGTTCCAGGCGTTCGTGTCTATCGATTCACCAGTTGGGAACGGGCCATCAGCTACGCGTTCCACCCGGACGCGCTGAAGTAACTAAGTGGCTTGTCGCGGGTGAATCCGTTAGCATGGCCAGAATTTCCGCAGGCTACACAAACGATGGCCCGCGCCACGAGACTAGCGAACCGGTTGCAGAGCGATCAGACCTTTTTTGGCTGCGTATTCGATCAAACTGGTGCGGTTATGAATGTCCAGCTTGCGCATCAGGTTGAGCTTATGTGCTTCGATCGTTTTCACGCTCAGTGAGAGTTCAGAGGCAACTTCCCGGACCGTTCGCCCTTCGGCTAACAACCGCATCACTTCTTCTTCTCGCGAGGTGAGGACCGCACTTTGCGGGTATCCATCGTTCGAAACCGCAAGAGCTTGCAAGTCCGGCACCACTTTGGATAGGCCGTGCGGCCCTGGATCATCTGTCGAGGCGATTTGGCGAATTCCCGCAACCAGCTCTGCCGGCCCGCTGTTTTTGAGCATATATCCCCGTGCGCCCGCGGCAATAGCCTGTTCCAACTGCTCCGGCCCGTCCTCTTCCGTTAGGAACAGGACAGCGACATCGGGGCCGGTAGCGTGCCGTATCTCAAATGCAGACTGCTTGTCCTCAACTTCCAGCAGCGCTAAATCCATCACCAGCACGTCCGGCGTCAGCAAGCGCACTTTTGCCAGGGTTTCCGCAGTATCTCCCGCCTCGTCAAGTACTTGCAGGTCAGCTTCCGCCGATAGCAGCGTTCGGAGACCTCGACGAAAGAGAAGATGATTATCCGCGATTAAGATTCGATTTACTCGTTTGCCTCGTATCAAGGTCGTCTCCATCCAATCACTTACCCTTATCGGCAGAACCACGGCTCAGTCTTTAGGAAATGATCGGGAGGCGTCAGCCTTGTCGGTTGACTGCTTTATTGTCAACGGCATTTTCGAGCAGCTTTACGGTTTCGTCGTCATCCTCGGCTTCTTTTGCCCGGTCAAGGGCGGAATGTCCGGCATGGTCCTTCAATTTCGGATTGGCTCCTCGTTTGAGAAGAAGCGCGACTGCATCTGCGCGCCCCAAAGAGGCGGCCAGCATCAAGGGAGTCGCTCCCGAATCCCGCTCAACGGCGTCGATCGATGCGCCATGATCCAACAGAAGATTGATCATATCCGCGCTTCCGCCCAGTGCCGCATCGTGCAAGGGAGTGCCGCCGTTCTGGTTAAGCGAATCGATACGAGCTCCACGGTCAATAAGTAATTGAGCTACCTTCTTTCGCCCTTTCAAAGCCGCATCGTGCAGATACGTGGATCCCGAGACTGTGGGTTTGTTGATATCGAAGCCGCCGTCGATAAGTATCCGCACGATTTCCGTCTGGCCGCGCAGAGTGGCGCCCTCCATGGCTTCCTCGGCCGCCTCCTCAGATTGCTTGAGGTGTATCCCAAGGTGTAGCAGCGCCGAAACCACATTGGCGTTCTTGTATGCGAGAGCTAAATCGAGCGGCGACTGGCCAAAGCGGTCACGCTGGACCGGATCCGCGCCGGCCGCTACCAGAGGTTGAATCACGGGCGCAAATCCTTTAATGCACGCTTCATGCAGCGGCCCTCGCCCGTCCTGCGGATGGACCCGCTTCGGATCGGCCCCTCGCGCCAGGAGCAACGAAACGACGCTTGTCTGGCCATGCAGAACGGCTTCGTCAAGGGCTGTGTTGCCGTTGACGTCTGTCGAGCCCAAATCGGCATGGGCAGATAAAAGAAGTTCGACAACTTGCGGATTTCCGCGTCCCGCTGCGACGTGCAGCACTGTCTGGCCATTGCGGAAACGCATATCGAGCCGCGCGCCGGAAGCGAGCAGCAGTTTCACCATTCCCGGCCGGCCGGTTAGAACAGCGTACTGGAGAGCGCTGGAACCCGTCTCGGCGTGCACTGCATTCACATCGGCTCCATGAGCCAGAAGAGCGGCTGCTATTTCGGTGTTGCCGTACCACGCGGCATCGAGGAGGGGTGTGCTGCCAAGCACATCCCTGGCATTGACATCGGCCCCGGCGTTCAGCAGCCGGTTTACTTCGCTAACATTGCCCGAGCGAACAGCAGCGTGGAGGGCGTCGCCCGGATTCGCGGGCGAACTGGGACTCTGGAGTAACAAGCACGCGAGAGCCACCAGAGCCGCAGCCGACCCGAACATGCCCACAGCGTAGCATCGCTCGGGCGCCCTGAGGGCCGCGTAAGAAGGAGATTACTTCAGAACGTTTGTGTGCTTGTCGAGCATCTTCTGAAATTCGGGTTTTCCGATAGCCCCGACCTTTTGCTCCACAATTTGGCCACCCTTGAACAGCAGGAGAGTCGGAATGCCTCGAATTCCATACCGGAACGCGGTTTGCTGGTTGGCGTCAACGTCCAACTTACCCACTTTCACTTTTCCCTCGTATTCGGACGCAACCTGGTCCACGGTGGGGGCCATCATCCGGCAAGGACCACACCATTCAGCCCAAAAGTCCACCAGAACGGGGACGTCTGAATTCAATACATCCTGATCAAAACTGGAATCAGTAAAGGTAAGCGTGTTCGTTCCTGCCATAGCAATCTCCTATCGTTTGATGAGTTTCTGGCGAATTTGATTCAATGTTCGAGGGCCCGCCTTCCATCCTACACATTTCCTCGACACTTGCTCCGCCCTGCCTGGGCGTTCTGGCTACGATAAACTGAGTGGCAGGTAAACCCTTTCCCTCAAGGTAATCTTGATTCGCCGCTTACCTTTTCTCATCCTCATTCTTCTGATTCCGTTCACCGGATTTCCTGCCAATGCTCAGACCGATTCCGGCGAGAACGGTTTCGGCGTAAGCGCCACTCTTTTCTCTACCTTGGCGGCCATCAACGCAGCCGGTTATGACGCCGGCATGCAATCTCCACTCAATGAGAAGTACAAGGTTCGCACCCAGATCCGCGACGAGCTAGCAAAACGAAATCCGCCCTGTCTTTCGGAGCTGAAGGAGTTCTATAAGGAACACAGGAAAGCTTCAGATACCGCAGATCTCAGTCAATACGTGTCGTTCGCTCTGCTCGCCGCAGGTCCCCCGCGTTTCCAGTTGCCCTCCGGTCAATTGCCGCCCGATGTGGAATCGCTGCGGGATTTTAGCGAACTGCTGGCGCGATTTTATAAGGAAGCCAATCTCGAGGATTTATGGAATCGCTCGCAGCCCGCTTATACAGCGGCGATCTCTGAATATCAGGACGCCGTCATAGGCACGCTTTTCGAAGCGAACGGCTATCTTCGAAATCCATCGGGCTATTTGGGAAGACGATTTCAGATCTATCTGGACCTGCTCGCCGCTCCGGATCAGGTCCAGGTACGCAGTTATCGCGACGATTATTTCATTGTTATCACTCCCACCAGCACGCCGGTTGTCGATGAAATCCGGGATGCCTATCTCGCCTATTTGCTGGATCCGCTGACATTTAAATACAGCACTGTCATAAAAGAGAAAAAGCCTCTTCAGAAGTACGCCCAAGACGCGCCCGCGCTCGATTTAGCCTACAAGGACGATTTCTCTCTCCTGGTAAATAAGTGTCTGATCAAGGCGATTGACGCGCGTTTAATGCATGAAGGTCCTGAGAAACGGCAGGCGTTTGTCAATGAGGCGATGCGTGAAGGCTTCATACTCACTGCGGCTTTCTCAGATCTGCTGCCCGCCTACGAGAAACAACAGGATGCGTTCCGTCTCTATTACCCGGACCTGGTTTCCGCCGTCGATGTGAAGAAGGAAGAAAAGCGGCTGAAAACCGTTCAGTTCGTGGAATCTGTTCCGCAGCGCGTCATCGCTCCGCCGGCGAAGATTCAATTGGAGCCCGCCGAAGAGACGCTCCAAACTGCGGAGGGCCTATACGATCAGAAAGACATGGAAAACGCCCGCAAGCTCTTCAAAAAAGCTCTCGAACAGACCGGCGACAAGGCGAAACAGGGTCGCGCTTATTACGGATTGGCCCTCATCGATCTTCAGGAGAAACATTGGGATGAAGCGCTCAATCTCTTTCAACGTACGGTTGACGCAAACCCAAATTCCGCGATTACTGCCTGGTCCCACTACTATCTGGGCCAGCTACAGCTGAAGGCCGGAGATGCCGACAAGGCCACGGCGCAATTCAAACTCACGCTTGCAACCGAAGGCGCATCGGCAAAGGCCCGCGAAGCCGCTGAAAAAGCGTTGCAAAGCAGCTCAGGAGACATAAAGCAATGAGACTTCGATTTATCGCGCACGCCATGGCATGTGTAGCTTTCGCCATTCCTGCCATTGCCCAACAACAGCCCAAGCCGAAATCGCAAAAGGAAGTGGAAGCGCTACAGAAGGTGCAGGCCGCTCAGCAGGCGGGCAATTGGGATGGGGAAATTCAGGCGATTAACTATGTGCTCGAGAATTTCGCCGATACAGAATTCAAGAGCCAATTGCTCAGCATGGCCCTCGATGCGGCGCAGCGAAAGGGCGATTATGGCGAAACCGTTGCTTTTGGCGAACAGGCGATCCAGTCTGATCCGAATAACATAGACGCCCGCGTGATGTTGGCGGCAGTGATCGCGCAGCACACACGTGAAAACGACCTGGACAAAGCGCAGAGCATAAAAAAGATCACCGATTACGCAAATAAGGCGCTGGATCTTCTAAAAGCGGCCTCAACCGCTCCGCCCGGCATTGATCCCACGAAATGGCCGGACGTGAAGAAGCAATGGACCGCCGATGCTTATGCCTCGCTCGGGCAGGCCGCGGATCTCGACAAGAAATATCCCGACGCCATCCAGAATTTCAAGCAGGCTTTAGACGCTCAGCCGAATGACGCCGTCGCAGCGGCGCGGCTGGCCAAGGTTTATTTGGATGCGAAGCAATATGACGATGCCATAGCCACTGCCGATAAGGTTCTGGCCATGAACGATGCTCCAGCCACGGTGAAGCAGTTCGCGCAACAGCAGAAGGACGCAGCAACGAAACTGAAAGGCGCCAAATAGCTGATCTCGCCGAACATGACGCCCGCGCTCGAAGCGTTGGAGCAGCGACTCGGATATCAGTTTAAGAATAAAGAGTTACTGCGGCGGGCCCTGACACACCGGTCCAGGCTTTCAGAGCGCGTTCTGTCTTCTCTCGCCCACGACGATAACGAGCAATTGGAATTTCTGGGCGACTCGATTCTCGGTTTTATTGCTAGTGAATCCCTGGTCTCTCGGCACCCTTCCGTGCGGGAAGGGCAACTGTCGCAGTGGAAAGCCCATCTTGTGAGCGCCGCGCATTTGCATCAGTGCGCCATTGAATTGCAAGTTGGTGATTTTCTCCTTCTAGGTAAAGGCGAGGAACGAAACGGCGGCCGTGAGCGGAAGACTCTGTTGGCGAATGCGCTGGAGGCGATCATTGCCGCGATTTATCTGGATGGCGGCATGAAGCCCGCGCGCAAATTTGTCGAGGAGTGCGTCCTCGCTCCGCTGGATAGTCCGGAAGATGTGGATTCGATCGGGTTATTGAACCACAAAAGCGTGCTGCAGGAGAAGACGCAAGCACTGGGACTGCCCGTGCCTCGCTACTTGACCGTGGAAACCAGCGGCCCGGAACACGCCAAGATTTTTACGGTGGAAGCGAGGGTAGGAACGGAACTGGTCGGCCGGGCGCAAGGGACATCGAAGAAGGCTGCCAGTCAGAGCGCGGCTCAGATGCTGCTGGAGCAGTTGAATTCGGCGGTCGAAGGGAGTTAGTGGAACGATCGCGGCCAAAAGCGGGAAGTCAGTCTCAACTTTCCGAAGAGGGCTATTGTCCGCCTAACATTTTCAGAATCTCTTCCAATTCCCGCCGAACTTCCAGGTAGAGCGCGGATGTTCCCACGAATAGCTCGGCTTGCCGTTTAGGAGCGCTCGGCTTTGCGGGTTCGCGTTTGGGCTTTGCTTCGAGTACCTTCCGGGCGCCCTCGATGGTGAATCGTTTTTCGTATAGCAATCGCTTGATCTCGAGCACCAGCTCAACGTCCTTGCGCCGGTAAAGGCGGTGTCCGGTGCCGGATTTCTTGGGCCCCAGACCATTAAATTCAGACTCCCAGAATCGCAGCACATAAGGCTTAATGCCCGCAAGTTTCGCTACTTCCCCAATGCGGAAATACAGCTTATTCGGGATTTCAGGACCGGAGGCGGGCTGTGGAGCCAAATCTTCCATTCGGAGCGACTCGTCCGAGATCAATTGTAAACGGACGCGACCTTTTTCGCGACTCCTGTTTACTGAACCTCTAAAGAAACCTGGACCGTCGCATGGATATCGATGGTCCCCGGCTCGACAGGTGTCGGCACGTTGGGAGGCGCCTTCTCCATAGCCTCGGCTCTCATCATTATCGGTCTGATCGTCGCCGGTTGCGTGGATTCCGCCTCGACTACTCCAATCACCCGCAGGTTGAGGGCTCGGGCTATCGCCTCCGCGTTGGCGCGGGCTTTGCTAGCCGCTTCCGCCAACGCTTCAGAACGAACCGCTTCGTCATTCTTTAGAGTGAAAGAGATTCCCTCGATGCGGTTTGCGCCCGATGCGGTCGCCGCGTCGATCACTTTGCCAATTAAAGCCAGATCGTTAAGGTTCACGCGAATCGTATTCGTCGCCGTGTAGCCGGTCACCTTCGGCGCTTGGCGGTCGGGATACTGATATTCGGGAGAAATCGAATAGCCACCGGTTTTCACTTGCCCGACTGAGCGGAACTGCCGTTTCACTGCTTCCAGTACTCGGGCGGCCTCGGCTGCATTCTGCTCCGATGCCATTTGCGCGTTCGGAGCCTGGTTGAAAACAGCGATCGAGATCTCCGCCTGATCTGGCTTCGCCGTCACGGTTGCTTCACCTGAGGCTCTTACGACGTGAACTCTATTATGCGCGGCCTCGCGTTCCGCTGTATCCTGAGCTCCAACAAAAAACGGCAACAGAACAATCGCAAACAGAAGCTTGGGCCGGATCATAAACTCAACTTAGCAGTGTTTTGTGGATGAAGAGCAACGTGGCATCTGAAACATATCTCGATTCCTATTAGTCTTCTGTGCAGAACCACATGATTCTCCTCTGAAATGCGGAAAGCCCTTCTTTACGGAGGAGCCGTCATTCTCCTCTTGCTGATCGGCGCCGGCACATGGCTCTACTTTTACGCCAGGAACCTGGGACCACACGTCAAGGAGCGCGTAGTTCAAGCCATGCAGGACCGCTTCGACGCAGATATCGATCTGAAGTCGCTGAGTCTGTCTGTTTATCCCGTCCCGACGGTGGTTGGCGAAGACCTGTCTATTCGCCACAAGCAATGGACAGATCCGCATCCTTTGATTTACATTCGCCGGTTTACGGCAAAAACGAATCTTGCCACCCTTCTCGACCGCAGCAATCACGTTAGCCTCTTACGACTCGAAGGCCTTGAGATTCACATCCCTCCTCGTGGCCGATCCACTCTCTCGAGCAGCATGGAAGATCACCACGAGATAGCGAGCGCCCAGCCCGGCAACGATACGACCCAGCTTCGGTTTTTGATCGAAAAAATTGTGGCCGACAATACGCTGCTCGAAATAGAGCCCAAGAAGGAGGGTAAAAAACCGCTTCGTTTCGAGATCGAGAAACTGACCCTTCATTCCGCTGGACCCGTACACCAAATGAGCTTTCAAACGGTGCTGACCAATGCCAAGCCGCCTGGCCGCATCAATAGCTCCGGCCAGTTTGGGCCGTGGCAACGCGATGATCCGCGCGCCACTCCGGTATCGGGAGATTACATATTCCAAAACGCAAATTTGGGCGTTTTCAAGGGGATTAGCGGGATTCTGTCCTCCACCGGAAAGTATCACGGCGTTTTGCAGCACATCGAGGTGGATGGTTCGACCGACACACCCCGTTTCGCGCTGAAAGAAGGCGGCAACCCGGTGCATCTGAGGACCAAATTTCACTCCATCGTGAACGGCACCGACGGCGACACCATTCTCGATCCCGTGGATGCCCGATTTTTGCAGTCGGAGTTCATCTGCAGGGGTGGAATTATTGATCAGCCCGGACCGCTCGGCAAGAAGGTCTCGTTAAAGACTGTTACAACTCACGCTCGCATCGAAGACATTCTTCGCCTGGTGATTGGAAACGACAAGCCGATCCTAACAGGATCAGTCGATTTCAAAAGCGCGATCGTTATCCCGCCCGGGAATCAGGATGTTTTGGACAAATTAGGATTGGACGGCGAGTTCGCAATCTCAGAGGCGCAGTTCGCTAGTCCCGACGTCGCAAGACGCCTGGTCACCTTGAGCGATCGTGCTCGAGGAATCTCAAAAAGTGAACAGGAACAGCAGCCTCCTCAGACAGTCGCGTCCAATTTCCAGGGCCGTTTCAACCTGGACAATGGTGTAACCTCGTTTTCTCGTCTGTCCTTCGAGGTTCCCGGTGCCCGTATTGCCTTGGAAGGCAACTACAATCTCAAATCGGAGCAGATCAATATGCATGGCCAGTTCCAGATGCAAGCGACGCTTTCAGAAACTCAATCCGGAGTAAAGAGCTGGATCTTGAAACCGTTCAATCGCCTCTTTGAAAAAGGCGGAGCTGGATTTGAAATTCCGATCACAATAAGCGGCACAAAAGAGCATCCTGAGATCGGGACGGAGATCTTTCACAGGCACATCACAATACACTAGGTGGTGACCTGAGAGCCGATTCCATGAAACAACTTCTTTTCAGCGCAATCGCTGCCGCAGCCCTGCTCACCTCGTTCGCGGACATTTCCAAAACGGAATCTCCCGAAAGAGTGCGCGCCGAGCCCTTCGGCAAAGTCGACGGCCGCCCCGTGTTCCTGTACACACTTCGGAATGCATCCGGTATGGAGGTGAAGATCACGAACTTTGGCGGCAGAATCACTACCATCGAGGTTCCGGATCGGAACAAGAAGCTGGACGATGTGGTGCTCGGATTCAACGATGTCGATGGCTACACTTCCAAACCGGCGAACACCGCTTACTTCGGCGCAATTATCGGAAGGTACGGGAATCGCATCGCACAGGGAACATTCTCGCTCGACGGGCACACTTATCACATCCCGACGAACGATGCGCCGCGTCCGAACAGCTTGCACGGCGGAACCCGGGGCTTCGATAGCCGCGTTTGGGAAGCCAAGCAGGCGAGTTCGCCGCATGGTCCGGCTCTGCGCCTTCACTACCTCAGTCCGGATGGCGAAGAGGGATTTCCCGGAAATCTGAATGTGACCGTAGTGTACTCGCTAGATGACAAGAACGGCTTGCGTATCGACTATTCAGCATCTACCGACAAAGACACAGTCGTGAACCTAACGAATCACTCCTATTTCAATCTTGCAGGCGCCGGAAGTCAAACCGTTCTGAAGCACAAACTCACGCTCGCGGCGGACCGTTACACTCCAGTCAACAGCAACCTCATTCCCACCGGTGCGATCGCTTCCGTCGCGGGCACGCCCTTCGATTTCCGCAAGCCATCTGCGGTAGGAGATCGAATCAACGACAACAATGAACAGCTAAAGTTCGGCAAGGGTTACGATCAAAATTTTGTGCTAAATCAAACCGGACTGGCGGCGCTCGCGGCGAAGGTGGAAGATCCGTATTCCGGCCGGGTGATGGAAGTGTTCACCACGGAACCGGGGATTCAGTTCTATTCCGGCAATTTCCTGGACGGGAGTGTTCATGGAATCGGTGGCGCTTATGGTTTCCGGTCGGCCTTGTGTCTGGAAACCCAACATTTCCCCGATTCCCCAAACCATGCGAACTTTCCCAGTACGGTCTTGCGTCCCGGAAAAGAATTTCACAGCACCACAATTTATCGTTTCTCAGCGGAGTAGAATCCGCGCCGTCATTTAAGAACGCGCCTCAATGTAAGAGCATCCGGCCGCAGGGTGGAGTTCTTCAGCTTCTTCCAGTCATCGGTGACATGTATCAACTTACCGGTAACGTGATTCGACTGCTCGGATGCCAGAAACGTAGCGTGCTGTAGTTGTAGCTCCGGCGAAACACCGCCCGTGCGCCTCGTTTCTTTGGCGGCGCTCAACACCCGCGGTTCCAGACGGTTTTCCGCGCGTATGATTTCATCCGTGAGATTCGTGTAGGCAGCTCCCGGATCGAAGCAGTTGATTTGGACGTTGTGATCCATCACTTCGGCCGCAACCGATTCGACGAACCGCACCACGGCTGTCTTGGAAGTGCCGTAAGCCGAAAAATTGAGCTTCGGCAGTTCATCGCTGTCGCACGTCAGAACGATTATCTTGCCGGCTCTCCGTTCGATCATCGATGGCAAAACGGCGCGGCAAGAATGCACTACCCCGAGAAGATTGATCTGAATCGCTTCGGTCCAGGCTTTGAGACTGCTGCTCAAAAACGAGTGGATGGGGCCTGTGACTGCAGCGGCGCAGATGAGCACGTCGATCGGATTACCGAAAACTACCCGCGCCCGGTCTACCGCCAAAGTAAGTTGTTCCGGATCGATGACGTCGGCGCGGATCCGCAGCGCGTTGCCGCCTGCTTGTTCGATTTCGATATGAGCCAGGTCGAGTTCGGCCTTGCTGCGCCCCACCAAAGCGATCTTGGCTCCGAGCCGCGCGAATCCAAGTGCCAATCTTTTCCCAATGCCGCGGCCGGCGCCCGTGACCAAGACGCTCTTGTTCCTGAATTCGTTCGAAGCGTTAGCCAATCGCGACCCCGATTAAAGTAAAACACACGCCGCAGAGCCTTTAGAAATAGCCCGTTTGCGTTATAATTCGCGTAGTGGGTTGGTCTGCGCACGCGATCCGACCCATACATCACTACCAAGAGGCGAATGAGTAAAGAAGACAGCATAGAAGTAACTGGAACTGTCGTGGAAAAGTTTCCTAGCGGGCTGTTCAGCGTCCAGTTGGATCAAGACCGAACCGTGCTTGCTCATCTGGCAGGAAAACTGAGGCGTAACCGAATCCGAGTGTTAGCCGGCGACCGAGTGACCCTGGAGATGTCTCCCTATGACCTCACCAAGGGACGAATCACGTACCGGCATAAGTAGCGCTTCCCCTCCCACCGAGCCGAAACGAGTTCTCGTAATTTTTGGTACTCGCCCCGAAGCCATCAAGCTTTGCCCTCTTATCTCCGCTCTTCGAACTCATCCTTCCTGTTCTAAACTGCACCCAATTGTCTGCGTAACCGCTCAACACCGGATGATGCTCGACCAGGTTCTGAGCGCGTTTAGCGTCACGCCGGATTACGATCTCAATATCATGCGGGCCGGCCAAACCTTGACCGCGCTGACCTCGCGTCTTCTCGCCGGTTTGGAACCCGTATTCGCCGAAGTAAAACCCTCGCTCACCATCGTCCAGGGCGATACCACCACCACATTATGCGGTGCGCTGGCCAGCTTTTACGCGCAAATCCCAGTTGCGCACGTCGAGGCAGGACTCCGCACCTTCGATCCCCACGCTCCGTTTCCGGAAGAGATCAACCGCGTGATCACCGGGCGTTTGGCCGCCTTGCATTTTGCCGCGACGGACTGGGCAGCCGGAAATCTTGTGCGCGAGGGCGTCCCTTGGGAACGCATCGAGGTCACCGGGAACACGGGCATTGACGCCGTTCTGGGCATCCGGGATGCCATAGATCAGGGGAGAGTTTCACCCGTCGCTCTGCCGGTCGAAAGCGACAAAAAACTGATCGTTGTAACTGCCCATCGAAGAGAAAGCTTCGGCGGAGCTTTCCGCCAAATCTGCGAAGCCATCTCGACTCTCGCCCGCCGCGGCGACGTGCAAATTGTCTGGCCGGTTCACCTGAATTCAAACGTCAGGGACGTAGTGAATGGAACCCTGCAAGGGCGTCGGAACGTCACCCTTGTTGAGCCTTTGGATTATCTGCCGTTCGTGGATCTCATGCGCCGCGCCTATTTGCTCATTACCGATTCCGGAGGTGTACAAGAAGAAGGCCCGTCGCTCGGGAAACCGATACTCGTATTGCGTAACAAGACGGAACGACCCGAGGCTGTCGAGGCAGGCACCGTGAAATTGGTTGGAACGAATCCGGATCTGATTGTCGCTGAAGCCGTGAATCTGCTGGAAAACCCCGCCGAGTACGAACGAATGGCCCGCCTGCACAACCCTTATGGAGACGGCAAAGCCAGCGTTCGCATAGCCGAAAGGATTGCCTCCTTTCTAAGATAGGAATTTGCCCTCTACCAGTTCAATTCGCGAAGCGCAGCCTTCAAGTACGAGAACGCGAGTCCCACCACCCCCGCAAATGCAACGGCATTGGCCGCAAATCTATTTCGGCGTTGCTTGCACATCGCTTGCAACGCTCCTGTTGGAACTCGCGCTCACGCGAGTTTTTTCAGTGGTGTATTTCTACCACTTTGCTTTTCTCGCCATTTCCATCGCTCTGTTCGGATTAGGCGCGGGCGGCGTGCTTTCTTATGTGGTCGCTGCCTGGCGCGGCTCCCTCTATAGAAAACTGGGATGGCTCGCCGCGATCAACGCTATCGGCCTGGTTCTCTGCCTGTGGTTCCTATTGGAGCGAACAGGCAACATGACGACTCCGGAACTGATGGCCGCCTACTTCGTCTCCGCTTTTCCTTTCGTACTCTCCGGTACCATTCTTTCACTCGTCATCGGCGACACGATTCAAAGAGTGAACAAAGTCTATTTCTTCGATTTGATGGGCGCGGCTGGTGGTTGCGCTGTTTTGGTTCCGTTGCTGAATTGGGTGGGCGGCCCGAACACAATCCTCGTGGCGGCTGTGTTATTCGCCGTCTCTTCCGCCATTTGGTTTCATCTCGCGCGCGCGATTCGGGGTCGGGCCATCGCGGTTCTTATGGGCCTGCTCCTGGTCGGACTGATCACTTACAATTCCAAATTCTTTCTTATCGACGTGAAGTATGCCAAAGGGCAACGAATCAAAGATGAAGAATTTAAACAGTGGAATAGTTTTTCCCGGATCGCGCTGAAACCGGAGCCCGGAAGCGGAATGAAGAGCATCGTGATCGACGCCGATGCCGCGACCGGAGTCGCTCGATTCGATTTCGAGCACCTTTCCCCGCGAGAACGATTCGAACTGGCTTATGCCGGGCCTGGTTTTCCTTACCTGCTTCGTCCCGGTGCGAAAACACTTGTTATCGGCCCGGGAGGTGGATGGGACATCTCTCGCGCGATCGCCTCCGGCAGCAAAGACATAACCGGGGTCGAGATCAACCCGATCATCGCGAACGTAATTATGCGGAACAAATTTCCGCAATACAGCAATCGCTTGTACTTCCGTCCCGAGGTCAAGATTGTTGTTGAAGACGGCCGCTCTTTCGTACGCCGCTCGCACGAACACTATGAGGTGCTCCAGGCCACTCTCGTTGACACCTGGGCTTCGACTGCCGCTGGATCTTTTGCTCTTTCCGAAAACAGCCTCTACACCTCCAACGCCTTCGTCGATTACCTGTCTCACCTGACGCCAAATGGAGTGATGGCTTTCACGCGCTGGGGATTTGATCCACCTCGTGAGTCGCTTCGAGTAGTGGCCTTGGCCGTCGCCGCCCTGAAACAACTCGGACAAAATGAGCCATACAAGAACATCTCGGTCGTGCGCGAAAATCTCCAGCAGTTAGAACACTGGGGCGCGCAGGACACCATCTTGATCGCGCGAAATCCTCTTCTGCCTTCCGACTTGAATCGCATTCGGGATGCGGCGGCGACCGCTAAAATGCAGGTTGTTTATCTCCCGGGCTCAGACCAGCCTAGCGCCTTCCGCGACTTGCTCCTCTCCAAAGACCCGAAACAGTTTTACGATTCATACAAATTCGATGTGCGCCCCGTCACCGACGATCGCCCGTTTTTCTTCTACACTATCCAGCCGCGCGATCTCTGGCAGTTCATGATGCACGCATCCCGCGCCACGGCCGATTACAAAATCAATTCCGCCATTCCTGTTCTTTTCGGGCTCGTTGCCATCAGCATCGTGGCCACATTCGTCATACTCTCTTTGCCGCCGCTGCTTTTGGGTCATAGTCTCCCGCGAGGTAAAGGCAGCGTGCGTGCGCTGCTATTTTTCCTCTTCATTGGCGCAGGTTACATTCTGATTCAAGTCGCTCTAATTCAGAAATTCGTTTTATTCCTGGGCCATCCCACGTACGCCCTGACCGTCATCATTTTCTCGATGCTTCTATCGAGTGGCCTGGGAAGCTTTGTCAGCAAGAGGCTTGTCAACGCCAGGATCGCTAAATTAACAGTTGTGCTCATGCTGATTGTGGCCGCAGTGCTCTTGCTCTCGGTCATTGTGGCTCCCATTTCTGAAAGCGGTGTCGCGCTTCCGTTCGCGCTGAAAGTTCTCATTTCCGTGGCGTTGATCGGCCCCGTTGGCTTTGCGATGGGCATGCCGTTTCCAACCGGGCTGACATTACTTGAACGCGTAATGCCCGCTTCGGTGCGCTGGGCCTGGGCCATCAACGCGGCAGCCAGTGTGATGGGGTCGGCGGCGGCCATGTTTCTCGCCATCTACATCGGCTTGCATATGACGCTGGTGATCGGCGGGCTGCTGTACCTGTGCGCTTGGTTGAGCATCATGCGTTCACCCCTGGCGAGAGCGATGCAACCTGAATTCGTAGCCGCCACCTAATACCGATCGCCAGGATCATCCCGTTACAGTATTAACGTGACCATTCAGCCGGGCCAGCAGCACGACCTGCACGGCAGTGCGCCAGATACCCACCCAGCGGCTCTGCTGCTCATCGACGTGATTAACGACTTCGAATTTCCCCGAGGCGATGAATTGTTTGCACGCGCGCTCCCCATCGCCTCGCCAATTGCGGAGTTAAAGAAGCGCGCCACTGCGCTCGGCATCCCCGCCGTTTACATCAACGATAATTTCGGCCGCTGGCAATCCAACTTTGAAGACATAGTGAAGCGCTGTCTTGAACCCGCTGTTCGGGGCAGGCCCTTTGTCGAGCAACTCATTCCCGCTGAACGCGATTATTTCGTGCTCAAACCGAAGCATTCCGGGTTTTATCAGACCCCTCTTGAGCTCTTACTGAAACACCTTGGCTCGCAACGCCTCATCCTCACCGGCGTTTCCACGAACAGTTGTGTCCTCTTTACCGCCAACGACGCTTACATGCGGGACATGGAGCTAATTATCCCTGCTGATTGCGTGGCCGCTTGCGAGGATCAGGAGCATCATTTCGCTCTGGAACAGATGAAGTGCATGTTGAAGGCAAACATTTCGCCTTCTCCGGATATCGACTGGGAGCATCTTACTACTGAATGACCCTCAGAGCGTCTTCAAGCGCCTCAATAAAGAAATATTCGCCCCACATCACGGATTCATCCACACCGAGCCCTTTGTGAATGTGGTAAACGCCGCCTTTCAAAACGCCCTCCCAGGTCGGGTCCGCGATGGCCAGATATTTCGTGCAGAGAGTACGCAGGATGTGGACCGCCGTGGACCAGTAGAAATGTCCCTTGATCGGATCCGCGATTTGGCGGCACAACCGCAAGAGCCCCGCGGCTGCGATCGCGGCGGATGAACTGTCCACCAGTGACCGGTTCTCGGGCGGCGCGTTGTAGTCCCACGGCGGAACGCCATCTGCAGGTGTGTGCGTGATGTAGTAGTCCGCGCAGGCCTCGGCAGTTTGCAGAAAACGTGGATCGCGGCTGTACTCGTAAGAAGTCGAAAAACCGTAGAGCGCCCAGGTCAACCCTCGCGACCAGCAGGAATCGCCGCGAAACCCTTGCTGCGTCGATTGCCGGAGAAATTCGCCCGTTTCGGGATCGAATATGCCCTCATGGGCGGTCGATCCGTCTCCTCGAACCAGAAAGCGTCTCGTCGTGATGCAATGGCGGACGGCGATATCTCGAAGCTTTTTATCGTTGCACTCGCGGGCCGCGTAAAAGATAAGCCCCACGTTCATCATGATGTCGATGAAGATCGAATCTTCCGCCACAAAGGAGCGCAGATATTGTCCCGCTTCGTTGTAACGCTGGCTCAGCGTTTTCGCCGCCTGCAGCACTACTTCGCGAAGCGTATTGTCTCTTGTGATCTGATACCACCGATAGTAAGTTGAGAAAAAGATGAAGCCAAGATCGTGAACATCCCTGTCCGTCTTCCGCGTTTCCAGCGGCTTGCTGTACCGGATCGCCTGTTCCATCCAAAACTTCGAATCGGGTCTGTCCGTACCGAGATGCTTGTAAAACAGCCACATCATCCCAGGAAGAAAGCCATCGCACCAATGCGTCCACGCCGGCCCCTCATGCTTCCATTTGCCGCCCGCGCTATACATCGGATAAAAATCCGGATGGTTCTCGATCAGCCGCTTCACCTGTCTTTGTGCGAAGCCAATGGCGTTCTCAAAGAGCTCTCTATCGGAGTCGTAGATGAATTGAATCACGCAAGTACCCGCGACCACAATTATAAGGAGACGCTCCATTCAGGCTCTGTCCGACGCTTGCTACCATCGGGTCAGCATGGCCGCGAAAGTCACGATCGTTAATAATGGGCCCATTCGTATTGAAGGAGAATTCGTCATTGAGGATTCCGAAGGGAATTCATATGGTCTGAGCGGGCGCTCCGTTATTTCGCTCTGCCGCTGCGGAATGGCCGACAACAAACCTTTCTGCGACGGCACACACGGACGGAATGGGTTCCTTTCAGAGTGCAAGGCTCGCGAACTTCCGCCTCCCAAGCCTAAGATCTAGCTGGTGTGAGCGGCGGCAAAACACATGGTCGCCTGATTGAACTGGACATCCTGAGGGGCTTCCTCCTCGTCTGGATGACGCTGACGCATCTCCCCACGAAGGCCAGCATAATCTCGAATCAAACTTTTGGCTTTGTGTCCGGGGCGGAAGGCTTCATCTTTCTCGCCGGCTTCATGATGGGCCAGCTGGAACAGAGAATTGAGCAAAAATCGGGGGAAGATGCGACATTTCGCGATGTAGCAAAACGCACCGTCCGCGTTTATTTCTATCACTGCGTCTTAATGGCCGTGGCGTTCACGCTCGTCGCCGAAATCGGGGTGTCATTCCATCGCCTTACGTTGCAAAATCTGCTCTCGTTCTACTTGCAAAGACCGAAGCAGGCCATCATCGCAGCCGCTCTCCTCGAATACCGGCCCTCACTCCTCGACATTCTGCCGATGTATGTCGTGTTCCTGATGCTTACTCCGCTGGCGCGCATAATCGCCCACCGCTGGAGCTGGAAGCCGGTCATTTTCGTAAGTACCGCGTTCTGGTTAGCGGCGCAATTCGGACTCAGAGGCTGGTTCTACAGGCAAGGCGATTTCTTCGGGCTCTCCGTGCCGGAAAACTCCACCGGCGCTTTCGACCTTTTTGCGTGGCAGCTCCTCTGGATGGTTGGATTGGCGTTGGGTACTCTCTACGCGCAAAGGCTTGCCAACCCAATGCGGCAAGAAGCCCGTTACCCGGCATTCAGCCTGCCGGATCGGCTGCTGAAAATCGGCCTGATCGTGGCGGCGATTTTTCTGATTCTCCGCTACAGTCCCGTGGACCAGTGGATGAATGGCGACGCCTACGGCCGGCTCATCGACAAGTGGCATCTCGGTCCCGTCCGCGTGGTCAACTTCTCCGCGCTCACGGTGATTCTGATTCGCTTCGGCACGCGCATCGCCCGGCTGCCGTTTCTGATCCCGCTGGCCTCGCTCGGCCAAGCCTCTATCGAAGTTTTTTCCGTGCACGTGCTCTGCTGCCTATGCGGCGTGGCCCTCAGCAAGGACGCCGATCCCAACCTGCCCTGGTGGCAGCAGGCGCTGCTCCTGGCGTTCACATTTACCGCGCTCTTCCTTACCGCGCATCTATGCCGAAGACCTTTCGCTAGACAATCACGCGCTCACTTCTCCACTCAAAACCCGAATATCGCCTAAATTGCGATAATCCTCCGCATAGTCCAGCCCGTACCCGACCACGAATTCATCCGGAATCTGAAAACCCACATACTTCACCTTCACCGGCTGAATTCGCCTTTCCGGCTTATCCAGGAGCGTCACGATCTCCAGCGATTTCGGCCTGCGCTGTTGCAGCACTCGCGTCAAGTAACTTAATGTCACTCCGCTATCGATGATGTCCTCGACAATAAGCACGTCATGCCCTTCGATGTTGACATCCAGATCGCGCGTTACCTTCACTTGGCCCGAGGTCGTTTTCGCGTTCCCATAACTCGAGATGCCCATGAATTCAATACGCACCGACGGCCGGTTCAGAGCTCGCGCCAAGTCCGCGAGAAAAATGAATGAGCCTTTCAGAATCGAAATCAGGTAAATCGGCCCATCGGGATAGTCTTCTTCGATCCGCGCCGCCAACTCACGAATGCGCTGCTGAATCTGCTCGGATGAAATCAGAACGCGATTTGCTGGATGCACCCTGCCATGTTAGCGAAGCGGCAGAGGCTTACCTTTGCGCAAGTTTCAGATGCGTGCTGCCCGTACCTATATGGATGTGCGGGGCGGTCGCCGCGCCCATCACCGCGCTTCGAAATGCCAGGTACGGCACATGCAATGACTCCAAAAATCTTCGCAGCCAGACGCCCTCCGGCTGATCGGGATTCAGTGCGACATCCACCCGGTTCCGATGATCCAAACCCATCGATTGATGCACCAGCGTCTGCCCTAACGCGCTGATCGGCAAGGAATGGTGAAAACGTTTTTCAAACTCGCCCGAAATGGTTGGCAAATCGCCCAGACTGAACCGGCCGTTCCCGTCATAGCGAATGATTACATTCCTTAATGCCGCGTTCTCCTGGACCGCTCGTTCCAGGCGCTGCTCGGTTTCCGCCATCTGACGCAAATCTTCCAGTAGCTTCATCCGATTCTGTGCCAATTCCAGAACTCGCCGGCGCGAATCGAGTTCATCCTGAAAAACTGCGAATTCCGAGCGCGCCAAAACGCCGTTGTCGAGCAGCATCTTGCGTTCTTCTACCAGCTTGGCCTGCCGGTCGACGCGCCTTTGTGCGGCCTCAAGCATAGCCGTCGCTTGCTCGCTCGCTCAGATCCTGCAGGCGGGTCGGCCCGTAAAGCGTTTCACTGAGAATCGCCTCATCTTGAGCATCCGCGAGCCGGGCGCGCGCCTGGTCCAACTGACTTTTCGGCAGAGTGCCGTTTTCCACCAGGGCTTCGATGCGCGTAACTTCGTTTTGAGCCCGCTGCAACAAAGTGTTCGATAAGGCGCTGTATGGAGTGCCCGCAGTATCGGCTGCCAGCGCCAAAAACCGGCCCGGTACCAGCCAGCTAAATAGGCAAACTAATAGTATTCCGGTTTGCCTTTTTGAGCATTTACGCACTCGCTCTCAGTGTAGTACGCTAAGCGCAGGAGCACAGTTCAACCCCGTCTGACACGCCGTTCTACAAAGCCCTACGCCGCTCTGCCCGTAGAACAACTTCCGAATTGGCGCATTGCCGCCAGGGCCGCGGAATCCAAGAAAGCCACGGATCTGCACGTCCTTGACCTCCGCGAGGTCACATCGTTTACTGACTTCTTCGTTCTCTGCACAGTTTCGAACCCGCGCCAAGGCCACGCCGTCTGCGATGAAGTCGAAAAGGAGCTAAAGGAAATAGGTGAGCTCCCGGTCAGCATCGAAGGCTACGAAGCGGCCGAGTGGATCCTGATGGATTACGGCGACATCATCGTCCATATCTTCTCGGAGAACGCCCGCGCGTACTACGATCTGGAACGCCTCTGGCGTCATGGCAAGACCGTTGAACTCAACTTGGCCGAGCCGCGCGCCTGAAAGCGAACCGGTTCTACTCCTCAGAATCAAAAGCACTATTGACAACTCTGGCCTAATAATGCACGCTTTATAATCAAGGTAGCCTTGTAATTTAAACGTCATCATAGACGCACCCAAGACATCGGATTGCATCCGTTTGGTTAACAGATGAATCATCTCGGAACGCTTACTCCGCGTCACTTCGACGTCTTGCACGCGATTGTTCAAAATTACATCGACACCGGTGAACCGGTCGCTTCACGCGCTATCGCACGCAAGTATCCGATGAGCGCGGCCTCCATTCGCAATATGATGGCGGACCTCCTCGAACAGGGCTATCTCTCGCAGCCGCACACCTCGGCGGGCCGGGTTCCCACGGAACTCGCTTACCAAAGCTACGTGAAAACCCTGTTTGGCAGCCGGATCATACAAGCCCAGTTGGAGCACCTTCAGCTTGAGATGCAAATGGCCGGCTCCGTCGAAGGCCGCATCGAGCGCTCCTCGAAGCTTCTCACCGAGATCACTCGCAATTTCGGGATTGCGGCGGCCATACCAACCGAAAATCAGACGCTCGATCAAGTCGAACTTCTGGCTCTCCCGGACCGCCGGATACTGATGGTCGTGATCACCCGCGACCGCATGGTCCGCAACAAAGTGATTTCGATTGACGATCACATCTCGCAGGATGAGCTGAATTCCATCCGCAATTACATCAACTACAACTTCGGCGGCTGGGTCCTCCACAACATTCACCGCGAATTGAAGCGGCGCTTCGAGCTGGACAGTGCCGCGTACGACGCCATCTTGAAACGTGTCAACTGGTTCTATTCGAAGGGGCTGTTGGATCTCGGGCTCCTGCCTGAAGTTCACTTCGAAGGGGCGGAAAACCTGATCGGCCTGGATCTGCACCTCACTCGTGAGCGCATGCGGGATCTATTTCGCGCTCTTGAGGAGAAGAAGCGGGTTCTGCAGTTGCTCGAGCGTTTTCTGGAACAGCGCGACGGAGAGCTTTCTATTCAGGTCGGCCTTTCCGATGTCCATCCCAGCATGAGCGGGCTATCGCTCATCGGAGTTCGCTTGGCGCTGCCGAATGGCTTGGAAGCTCACGTTGCCGTACTGGGGCCGATGCGTATGAATTACAGCCGCGCGGCATCCGCCGTGCTGCATGTCGGCCAAGCCTTCAAAACCGTGACGATGTAACGCGGTTATTTAAGGCAAGCTTCCGGGCCTTATATAATTTCTTCCATGCCCACAATTGACCGCCACGCTCCTGGCGCATTCTGCTGGTTTGAATTAGCAACTACCGATCAACCGGCCGCGAAGACATTTTATACCTCTTTGTTCGGATGGAGCGCAAACGATTTCCCGATGGGTCCCAGCGGATCTTACACAATGTTCGACTTGGGCGGCGGACAAACCGGCGCTGCCTACACATTGAATGCCGAGCAGAAGGCGCAAGGCGTGCCGCCTAACTGGATGGTCTACGTTGCGGTTGAAAACGCCGACAATGCGGCAAGTCGGGTTACGGAACTCGGGGGCAAGGTGTATGCCCCGCCCTTTGACGTGTACGATTTCGGCCGGATGGCCGTTCTCGCCGACCCGACCGGCGCGGCCTTTTCGGTTTGGCAACCCAAAAACCACAAAGGTACAGGCATCGCTGGAGTGGACGGAACCGTTTGCTGGGCGGATTTGAGCACGTCGGATGTGGACAAGGCCAAGGATTTCTACAGCGGACTTTTCGGCTGGAACATCGCGCCGGGCGAGCACGATTCGAGCGGTTATCTGCATATCCAAAACGGCAAGGATTACATCGGCGGTATTCCCCCAGCCTCCGTATCGAAATCCTCAAGTGCCGCCGCATTGGTTGATCTACTTCCTGGTTTCCAATTGTGACAGCTCCGCGGCTAAAGCGAAGGATTTGGGGGCTAGTTTTATTTTGCCCCCGCAGGATATACCGAAAGTCGGACGCCTGGCCGTCTTGAAAGACCCGCAAGGCGCAGTCTTCGCGCTGTTTCAGGCCGAACGAAAATGAAGCGGAGGCGCTAACTTACACGGCGACGCATTCGCCGTATGCAAAAACCCGTTAACACTATTCCGATCCCGGCCAATCCAATAGAAGCCGGCTCGGGTACCGCCGCGGCTCCTTGAATCACGCCGGCGGCAGGATCAAAATTGCTTACAAAGGTAGTTTTGCCGCTCAATAAGTCGAGAGTGTCAACCTGACCGGTCAGGTCGTTGAATTCGTAAGTAGTGCCGTTCACGTCAACTGCGCCGCCGATACCCAAATCGGTGGGACCAATAGCCGTTGTAAGACCTGTTGCGGGGTCGATCTGGTAGAGCTCTGGAGCAACGACAACGTTGACAACGGTGTTGGAATTCAAGTCGAATGTTAAAGCATCGAAGGTTGCGTACAGCTTTCCGCCAGCGCTCCAGATGGCCTCATCGCCGAAATTAATCGTTCCATCAGCGTTCAATGAGCCTAGAACAAAAGGGCTAGCGGGAATACCGGTATGCGCATACCGAGCGTTGCCGAGCCAGCTAACCGGATTGACGGAGTAAAGGTTGTTCTGGAAATCGGTTGCATAGATTTTTCCATCCACGCTCGCCCAGATAAAAGAAGAGGTTGGACCGCACGGTGAAACACCGGGGATCTCGCAGTTGTCCAAACCAGTCTTATTGATGAAAGTTGTAACGCCGGTTGCAGGATTGATCGAATAGAGGTCGCCAGAGTAGGCAAGCGTCAATAGCGAGCCATTCGGCCCGGCGACCAAGCCGAAAGAGCCGTCCGGCGTGCTGGGGCCGATCTGCTGAAAGGCTCCCGTGGCGACGTCTATTGTGCCGAACTGGCCTTGATTACTGGTTCCGACGGCGCCGATTACGTAGACCAAAGGATCGGCGCTGAGTGAAACAGTGAATAGAAAAGGTGCAAGCGAAACGATCAGGCTTTGTTTCTTGAGCATGTTGAGCATCTCCTGGACAAATTCGATGTGCCGGCTCAACAGTACACGCGGGAAGGGCAGCGAGTCTATGGCTTCGCTGTAATTTCGATATCAGCATTCCTGTCACCAGCCATGTAACTGGAAACAAAGCAAATTTCTATGGATGTAATCGACAGGCGGGACATAGTAGACTATTGATTCCCCAGTTGGCGATGCATGGCGACGCAGCCCCAGTCCTCGGCCCGCCTGGTATTCGGACCTTTTGAGCTAAATGTCCGGGATGGCGAACTGCGCAAGCGGGGTGTGCTTGTCCGATTGCCGCGCCAGCCGCTGCAGACTTTGCTGCTGTTACTGGCTAATCCGGGAGCGGTGGTTACTCGCGAAAGATTACGCGAGCAGTTGTGGAGCGACGGGACGTTCGTCGATTTCGAGCGTGGTCTCAACTCCGCGATCAATAAACTGCGGCGGGCGCTGTCGGATTCCGCCGACAATCCGCGCTATATCGAAACCGTGCCTGGCCGGGGATACCGATTCATCGGTCCACTTCAGGAGGAGAGCGTTTCGCAATCAACGCCCAGTGAATTGTCGCCGACTCCCGTCCTGGTCCAGATGTCTGCCCCTTCCGCGGAGGTGGTGAAATCCCGGCCATGGCGCAAGAGTTGGCCCATAGCGATTGCTACGACTCTGCTGACGTTCTTCGCAGCCGCTTACTACTTTCTTCACCGCCCGCCGCCCAGACTTACCGACAAAGATCAGATTGTCCTCGCCGATTTCGAAAACACGACTGGCGAACCCGTGTTCGACGGAACGCTTCGCCAAGGCTTGGCCGTACAACTGGAACAATCGCCTTTCCTTAGCCTCATTTCCGAGTCTCGTATCCAGCAGACGCTGCATCTGATGGGCCGGCCTGCGGATGCCGGACTGACTCCGGCGCTCGCCCGGGAAGTCTGCGAGAGAACCGCGAGCGCGGCGGTGCTGGAGGGCTCCATTGCACGCCTCGGAAGCCGGTACGTACTGGGGTTACGCGCCAATAACTGCCGCACGGGAGAGGTCCTCGATGAAGAGCAGGTACAAGCCGCAAGAAAAGAAGACGTTCTGAACGCTCTGAGTCAAATCGGGAGTAAATTCAGAACCCGAGTCGGCGAATCGCTGGCGACCATTAAGAAGCACGACACTCCGCTTGCGGAAGCCACGACACCCTCGCTCGAAGCATTGAAAGCGTATAGCGCGGCCAGGAAGGTTGCCTTCTCAAGGGGTGATGCCGCCGCTTTGCCCCTTTTCAAGCGCGCCGTCGAGATCGACCCCAGATTCGCAATGGCACATGCGTACCTGGCGCGCATCTATGGCGATATCGGAGAGTCTGTTCTCTCCGCGGAGAGCGCGACCAGAGCCTACCAACTGCGGGATCGCGCCAGTGATCCTGAGAAGTTCTATATCGCGTTTACGTACGATCAACAGGTGACCGGAAACCTGGAAAAGGTGCAAGAAACTGGGGAGTTGTGGGCGCAAACCTATCCTCGCGACCTCGGCGCGTACGGACCCATCTCGGGGTTCGTTTACCAAGGTTCCGGTAAGTATGAAAAATCGATCAATGCAGCCAAAATAGCGATCGGGCTCGATCCGGACTTCGCTTTTGGATATGCGCAATCTCGCCTATACCTATTTCTACCTGGACCGCCTGGGCGAGGCCGAGAACACCCTTCAGCGAGCTGCCCAGCGAAAACTGGAAACCCCCGATTTTTTGGTCCTCCGATACTACATCGCGTTTTTAAAGGGTGACAAGGCGGGAATGGATCGGGAAGTGGCTCGGGCTAAGGACGAGCCCGGAGCCGAAGACTTCCTGTCGCATTCGGAGGCGCTGGTCCTGGCTCGTTCCGGTCATCTGAAACTGGCCAGGATTATGGCACGGAATGCCGTGGATTTGGCTCAGCAGGCGCGCGAACCGCGAACGAGCGGCTCTATACAAAACCGGAGCAGCCGTATGGGAAGCGTTGTTCGGGAATGCAGCCGCTGGGAAACGGATGGCGTTGGAAGCACTTGAGCTTTCAAACGGCCGGGATGTGGAATATGGCGCTGCCTTCGCACTGGCGCTTGCGGCGGATTCCGGGCGGTCGCAAGCACTCGCGAACGATCTCGAGAAACGTTTCCCCGAAGATACATTCGTCCGATTCACTTACCTGCCGACGCTCCGAGGGCTCCTCGCACTGAGTCATGGCAATTCGTCCAGCGCCATCGAACAGCTAGAAATGGCTCTTACCTATGAAACAGCAGTGCCGGGCATCGACCTCTTTGCATTCTTTGGAGGCTTGTATTCGGCCTATGTGCGTGGCGAGGCATATCTGGCAGCACACCGGGGCACTGAAGCCGCCGCGGAATTTCAGAAGATTCTCGACCATCGCGGCATCGTTGCCGCCGATCCCGTAGGCGCGCTGGCGCGATTGCAGTTAGGCAGAGCATTTCGTTATATCAGGAGACAAGGTCAAGGCAAAAGCTGCCTACCAGGACTTCCTCACGCTCTGGAAAAACGCCGACCCGGACATTCCGATCCTCAAGCAAGCCAAGTTGGAATACTCCAAGCTGTGGTAAACACCTCTTGCTTTCTCCTGAATCACCGCCCAGCCCGAACTCGATTCATCCAATAGGCCCACGCCACAGCCAAAGAGAAAAAAATAAAAGTAACAATCGGAGCCATCACAGGATCGCGAGGGGGTGGCCCAACGAGATTGTTGTACCAAGCAAGAGTGAGCACCCCGACGCCCGCCCAGTACGCGTAAACGCCGGCGCGTTTCCTAGCCTGAGTAGCTCGGAAATAAACGATTACCGCAAGGAGCCAGAACACGCCTTCCACAGCGACGGCCGCTGGAATGGAAGTCCAGAGGCCTAATCCGAAGTAGCGGTGCACACCTGGCGCGAGCGGCATATCCGGTCTGTGACTGATCCAATCGAGCAGCCAGTGGCTGAGCACAATCGCGAAGAGGACCAAAGCGCCGCGCGGATAACGTCGGCTCAAAAAGTAGACCGCCGTAAACAGACCCGCCCAAACCGCATCCATGATGAGGCTATGGCTCATCGCAATATTTGAGGCGCCGAAATAGTTCGCGGCTCCCATCCCCGGCTTGAATTGAACCTGTTCAATCCCGGCGATCATGAAAACGCACCAGAGGAGATCGGCGAGCATCGATGCCAGCACCAATGTCCCGAGAGAAATCGCCGGTTCGACACGCTTCGCGGCAAGGGCCGCCGCGAAATGCCCCACGAGCATGCGCTACTCTTGCTCTGGGCCGGATGCAAACCACACTTCTCGAGTCACCCCGACGGGACGCATCATCCGCACATCCGGCAAGCAGCGGCCCCTTACGGCCTTATCCGTGGTCCACTTCGCAATCCACTCCTTGCCGGCGCCGACTATCAAGCCAATCAACTCGGCCACGGCAAAGCGGCGCTGCCCAGCCACCTTCTCGAAAGCATTCAACATCTCCGCGCCGAACGCGATTCTATAATCCATTGGGTACAACCGAAGCAGAATTCGGTAAGCTCGCTTTAATGTCATGTCACGCTTCTCTCGCTCTGACGCGCGCGGCGGCCGCCCGAGTCAGTTGTCTCATGCGGTCCAGCTCCGCATGCAATTGTCTGCGGCCTACGCTAGTCAGCCGGTAAGCTTGCTTCTCTCGCGAGGTATCCTCTTGCTCGAACCGCTCGATCCAAAGCTCCTCTAAAAGCCGGCGGAGAGCCCCATAAAGAGTTCCCGTGCTCAATCGAACCCGGCCATTGCTGAGAAATTCAATGTCCTTCATGAGTGCATATCCGTGGCGAGGCTTATCCGCCAAGCTCATCAGAATCAAAAGAACAGGTTCCGTCAGCGGTTTCGGTTCCGGGCGCTTACCTCGTATCACAACATGTCATTATACGACATGTCGCGACAACTCGGCAAGCGCCGCGCGAGCCTTCATGCTGCTGATCGCCGGAGCTCTCATTTTCACTGGAGCGGCCCTACCTCAGTCGCTGGATGGTGTGTGGCGGAGTGAGGGATACGGCTACGTATTCGAAATAAAGGGACCGGTTCTAAAGGAATTCGAGATTACTAAGACGACCTGCGTGCAGGGCTTCACGGCTCAGCGCCAAAAGGTCGCAGATGCCAAATCGGAAGCCGCTTTCAAGTCGAAGAACGAAGGCATGTTTTTCATCCGGTCCGGCGAAGCCAATGATCACAAGCTCCTCGATCAGGAAGACTCCGTAGCCGAGATCCGAATCGACCGGCTGGCGAGAATGCCCGCGGTATGCGATCATCCGACACCAAATACGCCCCTCGATAACTTCGAAGTATTCGCTCGAACCTGGGCCGAAAACTACATCTCGTTCGATCTCAGGCATAGGGACTGGAGTGAGATCGTGGCCAGTTATCGCCCAAAGGTCAACTCAGCGACCACCCCCACTCAGCTCTTCGAGATTTTCGAAGCCATGATTAAGCCGCTTGGCGATCTACACACCTACATCGCCGCGCCCGATCTTAAGCGTTCGACCAAGGAGTTTTGGCGCCCTGGAACCGATCGAGTTATCAAGAGCGGAGTCGACAACTTTGCCGGCCGCGGCCGCCGCGCATTATTCGCGGTGACGGATCGAGACTATCTGCGGACTCCTCTGCGCAAATTCTGCAGGGGACGGCTTCAGTACGGCCACATCGACGCGACGACCGGATATCTCAGGATCTTGTCGTTTCAGGGTTATTCCAGGCATAACGATCTGAAGGCCCTGGAAGCGGCTCTGGACTCGATCTTTTCCGATCGCACACTCCAGGCACTAATAATCGATGTGCGGTTGTCCTTCGGCGGGTCCGACGAGCTGGGCCTCGTGATCGCAGATCGCCTCGCTACCACTGAGTATCTCGCCTACAGCGTCCAGGCTCGGACCGCTCCGGACGATCAAAAGCAATGGACGCCCGCTGATCCGGTCATGGTCCGTCCGGTTTCGCGCCCGAGTTTTCATGGACCAGTGGTCGAGCTGATCGGTCCGATCACGATGAGCGGGGCTGAGACCTTTACCCAAGCGTTGATGGCTCGCACTCCTCATGTCACGCGAATCGGAGAAAACACGCAAGGCGTATTCTGCGATGTCCTGGATCGCCATCTGCCTAACGGATGGACGTTCGGCCTGCCGAACGCAGTCTATCTAACAGCGGAAGGCATTGCATTCGACGTGCGGGGCATCCCTCCCGAAATTGAGGTACCGGTGTTCGCTGACACTGACGTGGCGGCCGGAAGAGATCCAGCCATGGGGAAGGCAGTGCAAGTCCTCTCGAACGAAAAGAAGATCGGCGGAACGCCGGCAGGATCTTGAACAAATTGCTGGGCCGTCGGGCAATTGTCTGGATAAATGATAGAATCCATGCTCGCGATGCCCCTTGAAGAGACGTACTGTTATGCGTGTCCTGTATGCCGAACACGGCTGCCCCGAAAGGTAAGCGCGATTAGCGCAGCCCCGGTCTGTTCGTGCGCAGGAATAAAACCGATGAAGCTTTACGCGACGGTGAAGCTCGATTGGCCGCCTGGTTTGGGAAATCAGTCCACCGCAGTACAACTGGCAGGTGTGATCGCAAATATGCCGCCGGTGCCGCCCTCTTTCCCCCACGCGTTAAACTTACCCAAGCCGCCGGCACTGTCCACCGAAGATACGAACATCTATAGCGGCTCCGGCACATCGCCAGGACGCGGTTTAGTGCGTTATCGGCTTTCTGAAAATAAGGCCAAGGCGCTGATCTCGGTCTATGCAGACGAGGGCGCGACGCACGCGCAGACGGAAGCAAGCACGCTGCGCATGCAGTTCCATAATTCTCTGCTCACGGCGAATCCGCCCAACCGAGACACGTTGATCAAATCGCCGATTGGCGGAAGCACGGTTTGGCTGCAGATCGAGAAAGCCGCTCTGGCCGGGGGAGCTGCCAAGGCAGGCTGGGAGGTGTTTCCGGCCAGATTGAAGATCGGGGTGGCAGTGGGTGAAGCCCGTTTTGGGCTGATTCATTTTCTAACTGGTCATGCGAACACGATCGGAACATTTCTCTCTTCGGCGACCGGTCAAGAGCAGGTTTATCAGACTGGCGAACAAAAGGACCGCGCGCTGCTCACTACTAGCGGACTGCAAGCCCTGCTAGACAACAATTTCACCGCCGACAAGCTTCGAAGGATCTGGCACGGTGGTGGCGCTAAATTCGTTTTAATGGCGAGCGATCAACGAAAGCTGGTGGTAGACAATCAGACCGGCGGCGACACGCACACTCTCACGACGCTTTATGGCGCAAGCGAAGCGTATGGCGGACCTAGCACCGAAATCTGGGCAAGCCAGTAGAGCCCACCCGAAATCAGAACGGACGAACTTTCTCAAGGCAAGTCAAGCAGGATCACAATCGTCCATGGTTGCTGTGATAGTTCTTGCGATTCCGCCGACGGCGAATGAAGAACCAGGCATCGGCGAAGAGAATCGCGACGGCGAAATAGGGGAGGCGGCCTAGAGTCCAGAGCGAAGACTGGATTCGTGCGCGAAGCTTTATCACCCGGCGGTTTGCATCGGCAGAAATTACGACAGGCTGATTCCAATCGAGGGCAATCAGACGCGGAAGAAATCCTCGGCGCACGCAAGCCCCGAGATTGTAGACACCCACAACGTGCGCGAAATGAGCGGCGACGATCAGGTCACGCGAAAGTTCCTCGAAGCTGAGGGGGCCAAATTTCGTATGCGACTCAGGGTCACCAGCTGTACTGCCGACAGCAATAAGCTGAGCGGAAGGTCCGTATTGCCAAATGATTGCCGAGTCGGCGAGGTGATTGAAGCTCGAATAGAGCATCAGGACCTCATCGTCGCCGCGGACGTCGACTATGCCAAACAGACGCTCGAGCAGCGTCGAATTCACCGCGCGCTGATCCGCAATGAAAGGGAACTGGTACGTTTCGACGCGATAACCGGCAGTGTGAATCCGCGAGATGAGTCCGGCGTACGCGGTCCTTGCGCGGCCAACCACTCCGGGGTCGAACAGGCGGCGCAGGATAGACGCGGCCGCATGCCGGACGGAAAAGAACTCCTGGAGGCTCGGTTCGATGTCGAGACCGATGCCGGACCAACGCAGGCCGTAAGCAGCGGTCCACCTTTCGGAAATCGGCGAAGCGAACGGCCGCCACGCCTGCATTTGTGGAGTTGAGGTAATAGCCCTGATTTTTGGGCAGCGCGAGCCAGGCGGTGACCGCGATACCCGCGGCGTTCAAGCCGCGGACGACCTGCGCGCGACCGGGTGTTAGGTCGATGAGCGACAGGCTGACCCGCGCGTTCAGCCGGCGGAGATCGGCAATCACATCGGGATTCGAGAACAGAGATTCAAGTTCGGGGGTTTCCATTTCGCATGCGAATGCCAATTGCGGAGCCGCGGAGGGAGCAGCGACCGTGATTTCGCGCGCGCCGGATGATCGGGTAACGATGAAAGATCGCGCCACGATCGACAATACGAGACAGACGCTGATCTCGAAAACGAAAATCAGGATCCAAATTAAGCTTCGAACCGCCACGTATCTTTATTCAAAAAATCGACCGTAATCGCGATGAATCGTCACTCCGAGCTGCTGCTCTAGCGCAAGCGCCCCTGCGTGCGTGACCCGAACCGCCCGAGTCTGCGAATTCTTCACAATCCAACGCAGCTCCGTGAAACGCGAGAACAAAATCGCACCCAGCGCTCCCCCGATATGATGGCGCCGTTCCGTCCAATCGATGCACGCCCGACTTGAGATTTTCTGTTGAGGTCCGCACGCTTGCCTTGTCTTTCCACAGTAATCAAGGAAGCATCCATCAGTTTGTGGAGATGGAAGCTAGCGGTTTGCGGCGCGACGTTGACGATGAACGCGAGTTCCCCAGCCGGAAGCGCCCGACCTCCGACCAGCGCCACAAGAATCGCCGCGCGCACAGGATCTCCCATCAGCCCTGCGATCAAAGCGACATCCGGCCCGAGTTCCAAGCATTCATGTTATTGCAACTCCCGAAAAAACACTTCCATCCAGATCGAATCGAGTTCCGGGATGGTCGTTCCCCAAACGCGGCGTGAATTGTCGCTTTTATCCCTGGAATATCGACCGCAACTCTGTCTTCAATCGGCATCGATTCTTCGTATACGATAGCTAAATCTTGCGAAAATTCGGAGAAAATTCGAGACTTCGGTCTCCCAACTCTGATATGCTCACTCTCTCAGCCAAACGGGATTATGGGTCATGTCGACAAAGCGATTTTTCTCAGTTATCGCCGCACTGACATCCCCTGGGCCTTGGCAATCTTTCAAAATTTAGTCGAGCACGGATACGACGTATTCTTCGATTTCAAAGGCATTGCCTGTGGCGATTTCGAGCGCATTATCCTCGCGAACATCAAGGCCCGGGCGCACTTTCTTGTCTTGCTCACTCCGTCGGCGCTCGATCGTTGCGGTGAAGCCAATGACTGCTTCCGCCGTGAGATCGAGACCGCGCTGGAAACCGAACGCAACATCATCCCGATTGCCCTGCAGGGCTTTAATTTCAGGGCGGCTGCGGTTGCAACTCAGCTTACAGGGACGTTGGCCGGGTTAGGCCGGTACAATGCGCTACCCGTCCCGGCTGAGTATTTTGACGAAGCGATGGAACGCCTGCGAGAGAAATACCTGAATATTTCTCTGGGTACAGTGCTGTATCCTGCCTCTCCGTATGCGTTAAACGTGGCGGAAGTACAAAAGGCAGCGGCAGCCGCCGCGCTGCAAGGAAAAGAATCGGAAGAATTCCCGCCTCAATTTGCCAAGGCTCGGGCGGGCGGCCCTCCATCGGGACCACACCAAACCGAACGCGACGCAGGGCAGTTCGATGCCGGGGGTTTGGACCGTGTTGCTGGCGAACTCGCCGCCTACGTGGGCCCGCTTGCCAGGCTGCTCGTCAACCGGGCCGCCAAGCGGGCCGCTTCGTGGAGGCAACTGTACGACTCACTCGCCCAAGACATCCCGGAAGATTCAGCGCGCAAGCGCTTCCTGGCAAAACGACCGATTTGACCCCCGCAGAGGTGGTGCTGCCACTCAATGGCCATCGCACATATTGGGAAACACTTCTTTTTCTGAGTTCTCAACGAGTTATGTAAGGTGAGAACCTCACCTCCGCCCTTCGGGGCCCCCGTAATCGAGAGGCTCTCCTCTTCGGGGCCGGATCGGCGGCCGATTGGGTTCGTTTCGCAAAGATCTGTCCGCAGGCAGCGATTGGGTTCGTTTGGTAATTCAGCTATTAAGTTAAGGAAGTTCGTTCGGCAAAAACACAGTCAAGAGCCCGACTTGGGTTCGTTCGGCAAAAAGCGAAAATTAGGATAACCGGAGTGCGGTTTGGGTTCGTTTGGTAAAACGGCCTCCTAGCCTGAAGTGTTTGGGTTCGTCTCGCAAAAAAAAACCGGCAAGCAGAAGCGATTGGGTTCGTTCGGCAAAAACAGGACAACCGGAGTGACATTGGGTTCGTTTCGTAAAATCCCGGTCCGCCGCGCGGCGTAATTTGGGTTTGTTTCGTAATTCGAAAGCGTTGGGGAGTTCGTTCGGCAAAAACGCAATCCGCACGGTCTCTGGAATTGGGTTCGTTTCGCAGAAACGGGCATGATGCCTTCTGGCCGGCGCCTGCCCGTCGGTCCGTGACCAACGTTTGCGCTCTGGCCCACGAAAGTGCTCTAATAGAACTGTAAGCGGCGAACGGGAAAGTGGGCGAAAAGCCCACTTTTTTATTGCGCCTCGGAAAAAGATGCCAGCAGTAGAACAAACCGGGCTTCGTGCAAAAAATCACCGAATTGGGTGAAGCAGGCCGCCTTCGGGCACTGGTATCGAAATCGCCGAGATTCAGTTGCGCGGGCGCCGGGAAGGCCCGCCTGCTGCGGGTTTATATAGATAAGCCGGGCGGAATCACTCACGGCGATTGCGAGGTCATTTCCGAGCGTTTAGGCAAGTTGCTCGACGAGCAGGATGTAATGCCGGGCGAAAGTTACACGCTGGAGGTCAGTTCGCCCGGTGTCGAGCGAAAGCTCTCCCGGCCTCGCGATTTCGAGCGTGTCGTGGGACAGAAGATCCGGCTGGCCGTGCGCGAGCCGATCGACGGCCAAAGCCGCTTTGAAGGCAAGCTCGCCGGGATCGCTGGCGAGGCGCTCGATCTCGAGATTGCACCGGGGCACCTGGTGCATGTGCCACTCGAAAAGGTCCAAAAGGCCAACTTGAAGTTTGAGTGGTAATTCCCGCGATCTTCCCCGGAGTATCCAGTTTCTGAGTTAAGAGGTTTTGAAAGTGGCTTCCATCTATCAATCCATTGAGATGTTGAGCAAAGAGAAAGGTATCGACCCGCAGATCGTCTTGGATGCGGTGAAGGACGCGATGCTTGCTGCAGCGCGTAAGCACTTCCGTTCTCAGGAAGATTTGATCGCCGATCTGGACGAAAATACCGGAAACATCCAGATCTATAGCCTCAAGCAGGTTGTAGATGCCGTCGAAGATCCCTATAAGCAGATCAGTCTTCCGGCGGCGAAAAAGATCGATCAAAACGCGGCTGTCGGCGCGGAAATCCGAGAGCTCGAAGCCGACCGACGTTTTGGGACGCATCTCCGCTCAAACCGCAAAGCAAGTGATTTTGCAAAAAGTCCGCGAGGCCGAGCGCGACAGTGTCTTCTCTGAATTTCAAGGCCGCCAGGGCGAACTGGTGAATTGCGTCATCAAGCGCCTGGAAGGTCAGGATTACATCGCGGACATGGGGAAAACCGAGGCGCGCATACCGAAGAAAGAGCAATCGCGCGTAGAGACTTTTAGCATTGGCGATCGCGTGCGCTGCGTTATCAAAGGAGTAGAGCGCGGCGGCAAGAACTCCGGCGTCATCGTATCTCGCGCGGCTCCGGAGCTCGTGATGCGCCTCTTTGAACAGGAAGTGCCCGAGATTTACGACAATACCGTATCCATTAAGGCTTGCGCGCGCGAAGCTGGCGAACGAACCAAAATCGCGGTGTTCAGCCGGGATCGCGATGTGGATAGCGTGGGCGCTTGCGTCGGCATGAAGGGTATGCGCGTACAGTCCATTATTCGAGAGCTCCGCGGCGAAAAGATCGACATCATCGAATATTCGGACGATCCCGTCCAGTACGTAAATAAAGCCCTCAGTCCGGCCAAAATTTCCCGCGTTACTATCATTGATCCGGCCGAGAAGCATATGGAAGTCGTCGTGGATGACTTGCAACTTTCGCTCGCCATTGGCAAGCGCGGTCAGAACGTCCGGTTGGCCGCGAAACTCATGGGCTGGAAGATCGATATTAAGAGCGAGGAAGAAAAGCGCCGCGAACTGGAAGTTCGCATGGCAGACATGGTCATCACTGGCGCGCCCGTTTCCGTGCTTTTGGACCATGGACTCGACGAACAGATCGTCGAGAAGCTTGTGTCGGCGGACATCGGAACGGTGGAACGGCTCGGTTCCATGACGCCCGAGGAACTCGAGGCAATTCCCGATATCGACGAAGCGATTGTCGAACAGATCCAATCTTCGGTCGTCTCGTTTTACGGTCAGTACGACGCCGAACAGGCCGAAGCAGCGCCTGCGGACGCCGACGAGATCGAGAATGCCATCGACGCGAGTACGGGCGAGCAGGCGGATTCAGGTGATTTCTCCGACACTGCGGCCGCTTTCGAGAATATTGAGACCGGAGTGCTGGAGCACGACTTGGCCACCCATGAAGCCGTGCTTCTGGAAGAGACTGAAGAAGGAGAAGTGTTGGATCTTGGACGCGTCGAGGGATTGTCCGGAGCGCCATCTACATTGCGTCACGTGGTCGGCGCGGAGGAAACCGGGGAAACCGGCGAATCTGATACGATGGAAAAACCTGAGTAAAATCCACAAGTGGCCGTCGTGTAAGGAGTTATATAGCAGTTTCTTGTATGAAGAAGATCAGAATTAACGAGCTGGCGCGGGAACTTGAAGTGAAACCGGGCGCCATTATCGACATGCTGCCCGAACTGGGCGTGCAGGAAAAAAAGACGCATTCCAGCTCGATCGATGAAGACGTCGCGCTCGCTTTGCGGCAGCGCCTGACGGGATCCGATGCAAGCGTTGCGGACCACTTCGGAAACAGCTAATGGTCATATAACGCACGAACGCGAAGCTGTTGACCACGACGTAGCCACTGAGCAAGCCGGATCCGATACCGCTGCACCGGCGGCTTCTCGCCCGGAAGGCTTTGCTCGGCCCGCTTTTCAGGCCCCCTTGCGCCCGCCTGTTCGCGATGTTGCTGTCGGTACACCGCAAGCCGAAACCGCGTCGCACACTAGTCGACCCGCGACTCTAGCGAAGGCGGCCGCCGAATCAGGCGAACCCGCCGAGCCGTCCGCGCCCGCTGAACTCCCGGGCGCCTCACCCGGAATCAGCCCAAACAGCGGCCGAGTCGGACCGCACTATTCCGAAGTTTCAGCCATTACGGCCTCCCTTGGGAAGCGGCGCTATTCACCCTCCGCTGGCGCACGCGTCCGCGCCATCGACCCCCGGACCCATTAATCGGACCATATCCATTCCGGCCCGTCCGCTTCCGCAAACACCGGTAAGGCCCGGTTCGGCGCTGCCTGGCGGCATGCCTGCGGGTCCCAGACAGCCTCTTCCCACTCCGGAGCCGCCAACGCCACCCGGAGGAGCGCCTTTGCGCGGGCTGCGACCTGCCGCGCCGGCGGAAATTCCCGCGCAACCACAGCCGCCTCAGCCAAGACCGCCGCAGCCGCCGACGCATGTAATCGCTCCTGGTTCAAGCCCGTCAGGCTCGACGGTGCCCGGTGCGCCGATTCCTCCACGGCCTGCGCCTTCACGCCCGGCGCTCACGCCAGGAGCGCCCATTGCGCCCCGGCCCCAGACATCACGGCCCACGCTGGCAGGTCAACCCTCCGCGCGGCCCATTGTTCCGCCTCGTCCCGACATGCTTCAGAGGTTGAAGCAGCAGCAGGCTCAGCCGCGACCCACTCCCGCCGCGCCGTCTTTACCGCGTCCTGGCACGCCGGCACGGCCCGCCGCCGCGCCTGGCCAACCCTTATACCGCGGCCCCATTCGTCCAGGTCAGCCCTTTATGCGCGGTCCCGGGGCTCCCGGTGGCCCAGGACAGCCCGGACTCCGTCGCCCCGGTGTCCGGCCCATGCATCCGACTACGCTGCGGCCCGAATCGCAAGCGCCCCCGCCGGTCGAGCAACAACGCCGTCATCAGCCGAAACCGGTTGGCCGCCAAGGCGCGCGAAAACGGGAAGAGCAGGAAGGAATTCTCCGCGAACGCGTTGCCAAGCGGCCCGCCATCATGGCGCCGCCTCCCATCGATCGCGAGATCACTGTCGCCGAAGGTGTCACCGTCAAGGAGCTTTCCGAAAAACTTGGTGTCAAGGCGAATCTAGTCATAAAAAAGCTGGTCGAGAGAAAAATCTTTGCCACCATCAATCAGACTCTCGACGTAAAACTGGCCGAGGATTTGGCGCGCGATTTCGGCGCTTCCACTAACAAGGTCAGCTACGAACAAGAAAGCACGCAGGACATCGAACTGGCCGAGGAGACGAAAGATCTTGTACGGCGCGCCCCCGTGGTCACGATCATGGGTCACGTCGATCACGGAAAGACTTCGCTGCTCGACGCCATTCGTGAGACCAATGTAGCGGGGCGCGAAGCCGGCGGCATTACGCAGCACATTGGCGCTTACTACATCGAAAAGAACGATCGAAAGATTGTATTCATCGACACTCCCGGCCACCAAGCCTTCACCCGCATGCGCGCTCGAGGCGCCAAGGTCACCGATATCGTCGTGCTCGTCGTCTCGGCCGATGACGGCGTGATGCCGCAGACGCTTGGAGGCGATCGATCACGCCAGGGCGGCCGGCGTGCCCATCCTGGTTGCGATAAACAAAATCGACAAGCCCGATGCCCAACCCGAGCGCGTGAAGCAGCAGCTCGCGGATCGCGGATTGCTCGCGGAAGACTGGGGCGGCGATGTCGTCATGGTTCCCGTCTCGGCAAAGATGGGCCAGAACCTCGATCTGCTGCTCGAAATGATTCTGCTCGTGGCCGACATGCTGGATCTGAGGGCGAACCCCAACCGGCCCGCTGTGGGCACGGTTCTCGAAGCAAAGCTCGACAAAGGCCGCGGACCCGTCGCCACGATGTTGGTTCGCAATGGAACGCTTCGCGCGGGAGACTTTTTCATCTGCGGCGCTCTGTTCAGCAAAGTTCGCGCGATGTTCGACGATCGCGGAAATTCCGTAAAAGATGCCGAGCCTTCCATGCCCGTCGAGGTCATCGGCCTCGAAAGCCTGCCGGAAGTTGGCGATTCGTTCCAGGTTGTTTCCGATACTTCGAAAGCCAAGCAGATCGTTATCTACCGCGAGTCGAAAGCGCGTGACGCCGCCATGGCCAAGGGCGCTCGCGTGGCCAGTCTTGCCTCTTTGAACGAGCAGTTCAGAGAGGGCGAGCTGAAGGACCTGAATTTGATCATCAAGGCCGACGTCGGCGGCACGGCGGAAGTACTTTCCGATACCTTGCAAGCTCTCTCTAACGAGAAGGTGCGCGTGCGTGTGCTGCGCGCGGGCGTTGGCGCGATTACCGAGGATGACGTGCTGCTGGCCTCCGCTTCCGAAGCGCTGATTGTCGGCTTTAATGTTCGTCCGGAGCGCAACGCGCAGGCAACGGCTGAACAGCAGAAGGTGGATATCCGCCTTCACAGCATCATCTATGAGCTCATCGATGAAGTGAAGGCCGCCATGACCGGCATGCTGGAGCCTATCTTCAAGGAAACGGTTCAAGGCCACGCCGAAGTTCGCGAGACCTTCAAAATCAGCAAGGTGGGAACCGTGGCCGGCTGTTACGTATCGGATGGCGTCATACGGCGTGATAGCCAGCTTCGCGTCAAGCGCGACGGCGAGGTCGTCCACACGGGCCGGATCGAGGCTCTGAAGCGCTTTAAGAACGATGCGAGCGAGGTCAAGAACGGATTGGAATGCGGCATCTCGCTTGCGAATTTCAATAACGTTCAAGCCGGCGATATTCTCGAAGCCTTCACCATGGAGCGCATCGCTGCGCAGTTGCCAGTCACGCAATAGGTGGCGTCGATCGGTGTTCTCACGCTCGAGATACACGTGGAGCATTCTCATTCACTGAAGGAGAAGCGCCATGTAGTCAAGAGTTTGAAGGACCGCCTGCGAGAGCGTTTCAATATCGCTGTCGCGGAGATTGATTCTCTCGACTCCTGGCAGAATTCGGTTATTGCCGCCGTCACCATCTCGAACGATCGCGTCCACGCCGAACAAATACTCCAGGCCGTGGAGGCGCACGCGGCAAGCATCCTCGGAGGCGCTCTGTCCGGTACTAGTTTCGAATGGATCTGAGGGTACCATCTCGCTGTCAGGTTTGTGGGCGGTTGCCGATCGCTGACTTTACACTCAAAGAGGAGGCCCGGAATGGATACTCATCGAGCCGAGCGCGTTTCCGAAGCGCTCCGGGAGGAACTCAGCGAAATGATCGCCTACGAGCTCTCGGATCCGCGCATTGGCGATGCGAGCGTGACCGAGGTTTTGGTTTCTCCAGACATGCGGCACGCGCAAGTTCGCCTGCACCTTAGCAACGGTACGTCCGCCGGACGGGAGACGATTCGCGCGCTGGATGGCGCTCGCCATTTCTTGCGGCGGCAGCTTGCCGAGCGGCTTAATTTGTACCGGGTGCCGGAGCTACATTTCGAGACCGATGTGGCATCGGCCGTGACCGGCAGAATGGAACATTTGCTGAAGCGAGTGAGGCGAGGCCGTCCGCGCGACAGCGAGTCATCGCAAAGCTGAGGTGCGCCTCTTCCGGTGCCTGTCGCTATATCTCTGCCTAGGGACTGTCGCGCTCGCGCGGGCCGCTACGGGACCGCTGCATCTGGAGCGATCCGCCGAGGCAATGGGAGCCACATTCGACATCGACTTCTACGGTGAAAATATGGAATCGATGCAAGCCGCAGCCGAAGCGGCTTTCGATGAAGCGCGCAGGCTGGACCGAATGCTTTCAAACTATATTCCGGACAGTGAGCTGAGCCGGTTAAACGATCGCGCGGCTCAAGAACCGGTACGCGTATCGCGCGAGTTTTTCGTCCTGCTGAGTTCCTGTCTGGATTACAGTGCCAGGAGTAATGGTGCGTTCGACATCACGGTCGGCCCGTTGATGAAGGTCTGGGGGTTCTACAAAGGTTCGGGGCATTTGCCGCATGACGGCGAAGTTAAGAGAGCGCTCGAGAGCGTCGGCTATCGGAATATTCGTCTCGATCCGTCGAATTTAACCGTGCGCTTTGCGAAGCCCGATGTCAATTTAGATCCGGGCGGCGTGGGCAAGGGATATGCCGTGGACCGTATGGTTGCCGTTTTGCGGCAGCATGGCATCACCTGCGCGCTTGTTTCGGGCGGCGGAAGCAGCATCTATGGCCTCGGCGTTCCTCCTACGGACGCGCGAGGCTGGTATGTTGCTATCCGGGATCCGAAGAGACGAGAAGAAAACGGCGGCAGAAGTATATTTGAAGAACGACTCTATTTCCACGTCCGGTAATTACGAGAAGTTTTTTTGGGCCGAAGGTAAACTCTACAGTCACATAATGGATCCGCGTACCGGTTACCCCTCTCAGGGAATGCTCTCGGTGTCCGTTGTCGCGCCAAGAACTATTGATAGTGAAGTCTGGGCCAAACCTTACTACATTCTGGGCCGCTCTTGGACGGAGCGGCACAAGCCGAAAGACTTCCGTGTTTTCATGTGCGAAGACAAAGCGGGGGCAGCATGCGCCTGGCTCCAGTAAGCGGCCGGTTTCTCGAAGCTTGCCGCAGGCGCGCAACCGATGTGCGGCCGGTATGGTTCATGCGCCAGGCCGGACGCTACCTGAAGCCGTATCGGGAGATTCGCGCCAAACACGGCATCCTCGAGATCTGCAAGAAACCGGAGCTGGCTTCCGTCGGTTACTTTGCAGCCGATAGAGATCCTGGATGTGGACGCGGCCATCATTTTTGCCGATCTTCTTCTGCCGGTGGAACCGATGGGGCTGAAGCTCGAATTTGTGAGCGGGGAAGGCCCTTTGATCGATAATCCCATTAACGAACCCGAAGACATCGATAGCTTGTCGACTACGCGAACAGACGATCTGGGCTACGTGGGCGAAGCGATTAAGCTAGTGACTCGTTCGCTGGCCGGAAGAGTTCCGGTGGTTGGCTTTGTGGGCGCCCCATTCACTCTCGCCAGCTATATGGTGGAAGGCGGCGCTTCCAAGACATTCCTGAAAACCAAGAAGCTCATGTTCGGTAACGAAATTATGTGGCGCAGGCTGATGGGCAAACTGGTGGATGTTCTGGGAGATTTCGCCGGGCTGCAGATCGGGGCGGGCGCTCGGGCGATTCAGGTATTCGATAGCTGGGTGGGCGCGCTCAGCCCGGAAGATTATGTCCGCTACGTTCAGCCCTACTCACGGGCGCTGATCGAACGAATTCGCGCCGGCGGCGTACCCGTTATCCACTTCGGCACGGGCGCGGCCGGATTTTACCGGGAACTTCACTCGGCCGGCGGCGATGTCATCGGCGTTGATTGGCGCATCAACATCGATCAGGCCTGGATGGATATCGGCTATCGCTCCGCCATACAGGGAAATCTCGACCCCACGGTACTTTTCGCGCCGCTTCCGGAGCTGCGCACGAAAGTGACGGATCTCCTCCGAAGAACCGGCACCCGCCCTGGCCATATTGTGAATCTCGGGCATGGCATTTTGCCCGAAACGCCGGTTGAGAACGTGAAGGCTGTGGTTCAGATCGTTCGCGAATTCCACCGTTGAACCGCTCATCCGTCGAAGGTAATCATTGTCGGTGGCGGTGTCTCCGGTCTCGCCACCGCTTACTTTCTTGCTCAGCTTGGTATCCGTTCAACAGTTTTCGAAAAGTCGAATCGCCTCGGCGGACTGATTAAAACCGACATCATTCAGGGTGCCGGCTCGAAGCGGGACCCGATAGTTATATCGCCACTAAGCCGGCGGTAACAACGCTGGCGGAACGTTTAGGCGACTTGAGTAATCAGATCATCGGTTCGAACGATCGCGCCCGCCGGATCTTCATCGTGCGGGGAGGGAAGTTGGCGCCCTTGCCGAAAGGCATGGCAATGATGGTTCCCGGTCAATGGCCGTCCACGTTCTCGTCCGAGCTTTTCAGCACCAGGACCAAACTGCGCTTTGTGTCGGAGCTTTTTTTCTTACCGCGCCAACGGAAGGACGACGTCTCGATTGAGACGTTTGTAACGGACCATTTCGGGAGAGAGGTGCTCGAATATGTGGCTGAGCCCCTCCTTTCTGGCGTGTACGGCGGCAGTTCGAGCCAGTTGAGCACTGAAAGCGTGCTGCCTCGTTTTCTCGCCTACGAACGCGAGTACGGCAGCTTAATCAGAGGCGTGCGGCGCGAATCGCGGAAGAGCTCCAAACCCGATAGCCTGTTTCTTTCGTTCCGCTCGGGCATGCAGAGTTTGATCGACTCGTTGACTCAGGCTATAGCGGGATGGGCGGATGTCCTTCATGCCGAAGTAGACCGGATTGAGCGGACACAAGGCGGCTGGCGCGTTCACGCCGGAGATCGCGCCATCGATTCAGACCAACTTGTATTGGCCGGTCCAAGTCATATGGCCGCCCAGTTTCTGGAATCGACGGCGCCCGGGCTCGCCTCGGAGTTGTTTGCGATTCCGTATTCTTCGTGCATCCTTGTGACTCTGGTTTATGAGCGGAATCGCTTGGGTCACCCCCTGGATGGCTTCGGCTTCCTGGTTCCGGTCGCTGAACGCCAAACCATCGCGGCAGCAACCTGGATCAGCACAAAATTTCCGTCGAGAGTTCCCGAAGAACTGGCTGCGCTGCGGGCTTTCATCGTTGATCCGGAAGCAACAGCGCTCTTGAGCGAGCCGCAGGAACAGTTGATTCAGCTGGTTCGAACAGATTTCAAGCGCCTGATGGGCATCGAATCGGACCCAATCTCTTCGACGGTCTACAAATGGCCCAAGTCGATGCCGCAGTACATTGTCGGCCATGAAGTCCGGCGACGCCGGATCAGGGATCTTTCGAGCGACCTGCCAGGTCTCCATTTAGCCGGGAACGCCTATGATGGCGTGGGAATTCCGGATTGTGTTCGCCGCGCCGAAGAAATAGCGAAGCGAATTAGCATTTTCTGAATAGATTTTCACGTCCTGGGGTGTTTAATCTTTGCTTCCGGCGACGTCTCATGGATGCAAGCGAGTTACGTACTAACAATCATTAAACGAGGAAATCGGGGAGAGTGACCATGAAGATTTTGGTTGGAGCGTTTCTGGCGGTTCTTAATTACCGCGCCTGCCTTTGCGCAGAAGAGCGTTGATGCCCGGCTACGAGCTGCCACCGAAGACTTGAATGCGTCGTTGAACGCGTCCGATAAGGGAATTCCGCAGGATCTGTTGAACAAGGCAACCTGCGTTGTCGTGATTCCGAACGTGAAAGCGGGAGGATTCATAGTCGGCGGCGAATATGGAAAAGGATTTTTCACCTGCCGTAGAGAGAGCGGCGTGGGCTGGACCGCCCCCGGCGCAATCAAGATCACGGGCGGCAAATTCGGCCTGCTGATTGGCGGGAAAGAAACCGACGTGATCATGCTGGTGATGAACCACGGCGGCATGGAACACTTGTTAAGCGATCATTTCCAGTTAGGCGGCGAAGCCTCTGCGGCAGCTGGACCGGTTGGGCGCGATTCGTCCGCGATGACCGATGCTGAACTGCACGCCGAGATATTGACCTATTCGCGATCGCGCGGGATTTTTGGCGGTCTCGATCTCAGTGGGGCGGCGGTAACGGAAGACAAAGATTCCAACCGCGACCTGTATGGAAGAGCACTGACCAACAAGGAAATCCTCAATAGCAGTCCGCGTATTCCAACCGAAGCTCGCCAGTTCATCCATACGCTGGACAGAGCCTCTTCGCGCAAGTAACGATCTAGCCAACCAGTCTTGAGAGCCATTCGGGTGAAAAATCCCGAGTGGCTTTTTCGTTTGTGCCGACCCCATCGAGAGACAATGGAAATTGACTCAGTTGAAAGGCACAATCAGGAGACATCTCTGCTGTTGGGCGCTTGGTCTGTGCTTTGAGAGCGCAAAGTCCCACCACGGCCGCAGGCCCCCGCCTGGAAGGCGATCCCGCGAAGGATCTGACGCCCGCGCTTCAGCAGTTCGTGAACGTTCTTTCCACGGTTCAGGCCGAAGCTTCGGAACCGCAGCCTCCCGACAAACTGATTTACGAAGGCGCAATCCCCGCCATGCTGCGGCAACTGGACCCCCACACCCAATTCTTCGATCCGGGGCAATTCCAGCAATTGAAGCAGATGGAAGACTCAGAACAAAAGGGATTCGGGAGCATTGTGTCTGTCTTGCCTGGCCAGGTGATCTTTCTGCAGACTCTGCCGGGTACGCCGTCGAATAAAGCCGGAATTCAGGCCGGCGACGAGCTAATCGCAATCAATAACATTGCCATTCAATCTTTACAGCCCGATCAGATCGTCCAGCTGTTGACCGAGGCCCGGCAGCAAAAAATTACGGTCTGGGTTCGGCGTCAAGGCTCCGCTAAACCTCTGCAAATGGCCCTGACCCCGGAACTTGTCGATTCGCCCAGCGTAGACCGGGCGTTTCTGCTGGAACCCGGCTTCGGATACGTTCGAGTCTCTAGTTGGGATCTGCAAACGGCGAAAGAGCTGGGAGAAGGGATCAAGAAATTAGGCGGGAAAGAGCTTCGAGGGCTGGTGATCGATCTTCGCAACAATCCGGGCGGAGTGGTGAAAGCGGCTCTCGATGCTGCTGCCCTGTTCCTCGAACCGGGCCAACAGATTCTTACGGCAAAGGGCCGCGCCTCCGACCCGGAAGTCGCTTCGGTTCCGAAGAATGCCGGGCCTTACCGGTTCAAGCTGGCAGTGCTCATCAATGAGAAAACCGCCAGCGCCTCGGAGATATTATCGGGAGCGCTGCAAGACCACGATCGGGCAGTTATCGTTGGAGAACCGAGCTATGGGAAAGGTCTCGTGCAGAGCGTGATGCCGCTCTCGGACGGAGCGGGCCTGGCGATCACAACAGCCTTCTACTACACTCCGAGCGGCCGATCGATCCAAAGGCCGCTTCGAAACTCGGCTCTATCCGAGACCTTCAGCAACACGCCGCGTCCGGACGCCCCGACCTATAAGACAGACAATGGCCGCACGGTGACCGGGGGAGGCGGGATACAACCGGATCTGCGGGTGCCGCCTCCCGGGCTTACCAGACTCGAAGCCGTTCTGGAATCGAGCGGAGCGGTCACCTCCTTTGCGACGCAGTACCTCTCTGCACACTCTCCTTTGCCGAATTTATTCGAGATAACCCCCGAGATGCTGGACGAACTCAAGGTATTTCTTTCGGCGCATAACATTCAGCCGAATGTGGCGGAGTGGGCCGCTGAGCGGTCCTGGATCAGTAATCGCTTGAAGGAAGACATTGTCACCCAGGCTCGCGGGGTAGATAAAGGGGATGAAGTGGCAGCGCATTATGATCCCCAGACCCAGGCGGCTTTAAAGGCGCTACAGGAGAACAAACTTCTCGCCAGCCGGCTTGGCAAGTAGCAAGGGTTCGGGTCGAACCAGCTCGCTCAGTTGGGAACCTGGCGTGATAATCTCCGCGGTTGAAGTATTTTTCGAGCCAAAATCATGGGATACAATTAGTCGCACTAAAAATGGACGAGCGCGCGCAAGCGGACGTGGCAGCGACTAGTGAGGTATCTAAGCTGCTCCTGGCCTGGAGCGGCGGAGACCAGCGCGCTCTCGAAAAACTCGCGCCGATCGTCTATGAAGAACTGCTCCGCCTGGCTCACCGGTATATGAGACGCGAGCGGCTCGGTCACAGCCTCCAGAGCACGGCGCTGGTGCACGAAGCATACATCCGGCTGGTGGATTATCGGCGCATGGATTGGCAGGGCCGCGCCCATTTCTTTTCGGTCGCGGCACAGGCAATGCGGCGCATTCTGGTGGAGCATGCGCGACGCAAAAATCAGAAACGCGGCGGCGGCGTCCAGCGCATCTCCTTGGACGATGCGGCAGAAGTGGGCACCGGCCGGTCGCGCGACCTACTTGCGCTCGATGAAGCAATGAACGCGCTGGCGCGCGTCGATGCACGCAAGTCCAAAGTGGTCGAAATGCGTTTCTTCGGTGGACTCAGCGTGGAAGAGACGGCCGAGGTGCTCAAGGTCTCGGCGGTTACGGTAAAACGCGATTGGAGCTCGGCGAAGTTGTGGCTCTATCGCGAGTTGGCGGGCGGGGCGGCCCATGGCGTTTGATCGATGGCAGCAGGTGGATGGCCTGCTTCAGTCGGCGCTGCAGCGCGCGCCTGGGGAGCGAGACGCGTTTGTAGAGCAGGCCTGCGCCGGCGATGAGGCGCTGCAGAGGGAAGTCCGGTCGTTGCTCAGGTTGGAGTCGGACGCCGCAAGTTTTCTGGAAAACCCCGCCATCGAATTGGCCGCGCGCGAACTGGCCGGCGAGCAGAGCGACACGGGGGTAAACAGCGGTTTTGCGATGGGCCCGGCCATTTCGCACTACCGGATCGTCGAAAAGTTGGGGGCCGGTGGCATGGGTATCGTTTATAAAGCGGAAGACACCCGGCTGCATCGTTTTGTGGCGCTCAAGTTTCTGTCGGGCGAGTTCGCGCGCCATCCGGACGCCTTGAGCCGTTTCCGGCGGGAGGCACGCTCGGCCTCTGCTTTGAATCACCCGAACATTTGCACCATCCATGACATCGGCGAGCACGAGGGCCGCTCTTACATCGCGATGGAGTTTCTGGATGGAGCCACTCTCAAGCAGCGCATCGTTTCCGCAGCCGGCCCACGCCCGATGGAAATTGAAACGCTTCTCTCGCTGGGCATCGAAATCGCCGAGGCGCTGGACGCGGCACACTCCGCCGGGATCGTGCATCGCGATATCAAGCCGGCCAATATTTTCGTGACAGCGCGCGGGCACGCTAAGATTCTCGACTTCGGGCTGGCGAAGGTCAGCGGGATGCCTGGTCCAGCAATGGCGGCCGGTGCGGCGCGGCAAGCGACCGCCACGATGGACGACTCGGTCACCGGTCCGGGAAGCCCGGTGGGGACGGGGCCCTACATGTCCCCCGAGCAGGTGCGCGCTCAAACTCTGGACGCACGCACGGATTTGTTCTCCTTCGGGGTGACGCTGTATGAAATGGCGACGGGAGTGTTGCCTTTTCGGGGGGAGAGTTCGGGTGTGGTGTTCGAGGCAATTCTGAATCGCGCTCCGGAGCCGCCGGCGGGTCTGAATCCCGATCTGCCGGCCGATTTAGAGCGAATCATCAGCAAGTGTTTGGAAAAGGATCGCGATCAACGATACCAACACGCCGCCGAAATCCGCACCGATCTCGAGCGCCTGAAGCAGGGAGACAGAACTCCTAGCCTGCCGCGAAAGGCAGACGCGTCCACCTTACGATTCCGGAAAGTGGGTCTTGCCGCTGCCGCGGCGATTCTGGCATCCTTCACGGCGGGCTACCTCTATTTACACCGCACCCCCAAGCTCACGAACAAAGACACCATTGTGCTCGCGGATTTCGAAAACAAGACTGGCGATCCGGTGTTTGACGAGACGCTTCGGCAGGGCCTGGCGGTACAGTTGGCGCAGTCGCCCTTCCTCAGCCTACTCTCCGACGAACATATCCAGCAGACGTTGAGTCTGATGGGCCGGCCGAACGATGCACGATTGAGCCCGGAGACCGCTCGCGAGGTCTGCGAACGGACCGGCAGCACGGCCGTTGTTGATGGTTCAATTGCCACTGTGGGAAGCCAGTACATATTGGGGCTGCGCGCTCGAAACTGCCGCACCGGAGACGTGCTGTCCCAGCAGCAGGAGCTAGCGGCCAGGAAGGAAGAAGTCGTAAACGCCCTCACTCACATGGCCAGCAAATTCAGAACTCAAGTGGGCGAATCGCTGGCTACCATCGAGAGTCACGACACTCCGCTCGCGCAGGCCACCACGCCGTCGCTCGAAGCGCTCAAAGCCTACACCACGGCCGTAAAGCTTTATTCCTCCAATGGCACTGCCGACGCGTTGCCTCACTTTCAACGCGCCGTACAGATGGATCCGCAGTTCGCCATAGCGCATGCATGGCTGGGACAGGTGTACGCGGATCTTTGGCGGCCGGAACTGGCGGCGGAGAGCGCCCGGAAAGCGTACGAATTGCGGGACCGGGTGAGTGATCTGGAGCGGTTCTCGATCATGGTCCCTTACGACCTGAATGTTACCGGAAACCTGGAGAAAGCCCAGGAGACGGCCGAAACGTGGGCGGAGATTTACACTCGCGATGTCGAACCGCGCGCCTACCTGTCGTGGATCAATCAGATGCTCGGCAACTTTCCGAAATCCAGAGACAATGGCAGAATGGCGGCGAGTCTCGACCCCACGTTTCCGCCCGGCTGGAAGAATCTAGCCTCGACCTACATCTTCCTCGGTGACCTACAGGAGGCGGAGAACACCATGCGGCAGGCTGCCGGGCACAAAGTGGAAGCCCCCGAGTTCCTGATCTATCGCTACTTGATCGCATACTTGAAGGGCGATCAGGCGGTGATGGCACGCATTGCGTCTGAGGCGGAGGACAGCGCCGAGGTGCGTCTGTGGGCGTTGCACGCACAATCTGCCGCGGCAGCCGCTTCGGGTCGTCTGAGAGAAGCGAGGGCAAAGTCCCGCCAGGTACTGGACCTGGCGCTGCAGACGGCTCACAAGCGCGAAAATGCAGCAAATTTCCAGACGGGAGCAGCCGTGCGTGAAGCCTTGTACGGGAACGCGAAGGAAGCGAGGGCGTACGCCGCGGCCGCGCTGGATCTCTCGAGCGGCCGCAATGTGGAGTACGGTGCTGCATTTGTCCGTGCGCTTAGCGGCGATATCGCAGGGTCGCAAGCGCTGGCGCAGGATCTGGACAAACGATTTCCGGAAGATACCTACGTCCGATTCACTTACCTGCCGACTCTGAAGGCGCTATGGGCGCTGAGCCGCGGCGACGGTTCAGCGGCCCTGGATGAACTACAGACCGCCGCATCGTACGAGTTTGCCGTGTCGGGCAGTGGATCCGGTTCATACGGAACCTTCTCCGCCATCTACTTGCGCGGGTGTGCGTTCCTGATGGCACATCGGGGCCCGGAAGCCGCTGCAGAATTCCAGAAGATCATCGACCACTTCGGGGTGGGCCCCCTCGATCCGGTGCACGTGATGGCGCGCCTGCAACTGGCGCGAGCGCTCCGGATGGCGGGAGATAATGCCAGGGCCAAAGCCGCCTACCAGGATTTTCTCGAGCGCTGGAAGAGCGCCGACCCCGGCATTCCGATCCTGAGGGAGGCGCAGGGCGAATTCGCTAGTTTGCAGTGAATTGTGCGTTGGCGCCGAGAGCCGCTAACGCGGCCCTCGGAGACGGATCAGACGCGCTTATTTCGGGATGGCTACGAATGCGTGCAGTACGGGGCAGTCGCCCTGGTTGTTCACCCATGCCATTGCGTCCGCCCCTCCGCTGCAGGCGCTTTTCGATATGGCGACGCCCGTGATCTCACCGAAATTATTGACGGAGTCCGCGGACTGCAGATACCACGGCGAATTGGCGGGGATGAGCGTGTTGAGGTCGACCCGTCCCCGTTTTCCCGGATGAGCGGGCGTCGCCCCGCCGATGATGATCAGAGATGGATCGTAATCACTTACCGGCGCAGTCTGACCGTTTACCAGGTCGAGCGTCACCACCTGGCTGGTCTCCGCGTCGAATGCGTAAATCGTACCGTCCACATTCACGATCATGGTGATATTGGGATCAGTCGGCGCAATCATGGTCGCCTGTGCCGTTTTGCGATTGATCTCATAGAGTGCGCCGGGAATCGGGACCGAGACGACTGCACCGGTTTCAGGATCAATTGTCTCAGTGGCAAAGAATGCATAAAGCTTCCCTTGGAAAGCGAACAGGCTCTCCCCATAGACATTCTGTGAGCCATCCGGGTTTATACTCTGGGGTCTGAAAGTAACCGCCTGAATGCCGGTGAATCCAATCAGCGTAGCGGCGCCATTGGCGGGATCAATGGAATAGAGATTCTGGGCGAAATCCGTTGCGTAGTAAGTCGCGTCAAGACGGCCCATCACGTTCGCGGATTTTAGTCCGCAAGGAGAGGCTTTCGACGAACAGTCCCCTAACCCGGTGGGGCCGATGACTCTAGCTTCACCCGTAAATGGGTCGATAGCGTCCAAGTTGCCGGAAAAAGTGAGAGTCAGCAAGGACCCAGCCGGGCCGCGAACCATTCCGTATCCTACGTCCGATGGTAAACCTGGACCTATCGGCACAAATCTGCCGCTGCCCAGATCTAACAGGCCAAACAGGCCACTACCTGAGATCACGTAGGTCAGAAGGCTGCGGTTGACCCGAGGAATCGCGTGGCGGGGAATCGGCCGGTGGAGATACCGTTGTGATTCGGGATCTGAATACGGCGATTGTTGTGCTGCTGCAATCGTTGTGACGGTGTCGTCGGTATAGCGCCCGTGCGTTTTTGCGATCGCCGGCGCCGCGAAGAGGCTGCTCACGGCAAGCCCCACGGTTGTCAGAGTTGTGAACTTCATAAATTTCCTCTATTCCGGTTGGCGCAGACCGGGATCGGGAAGGATCATACGAAATTCGAGGGTCGCGACCTTTACTTAGCCGGGTCACCGAGGACTTCCGCACAGATCGTACAAAAGGAACGGTGTCTGGTTTGTACTCGCCAGCCGCTGGGGAACTAACCAATGTTCGGATCGAATCAGGTCGCTTACGTCGGAGCTTGGCGATGATAATCTCCGCGGCTGAAGTATTTCTCGAGCCAGACGTAAAGGCAAATGAAGAGATAGCGGCTGCCCATCTCTTTAATCTTGAGCTTCGGCGTGCCAGTTCTTCGGTTTCTCCAAGTGATCGGCATCACGGTCCAGGTATAGCCGCGGACGATGGTTTTTAGCGGCAATTCGACGGTCAAATTGAAGTGAGGCGAAAGTAAAGGCCGGCAACCATCAATAACGGAGCGGCGATAGGCCTTAAATGCATTGGTGGTGTCGTTGAGCTTGATTCCGAACATGATCCGAATGAAAAAATTAGCCATCCGGTTGACCTTCAGTTTCATCCATGGATAGTCGATTACACCACCGCCCTTGGTGAAGCGCGACCCGAATACCGCGTCCCAGCCTTCATTCAAGAGCTGCCAGTATCGAACAACATCCCGGCTGTCGTCGGATTCATCCGCCATCATCACCACTACGGCGTCGCCCGCCATGCTATCTAATCCCCGGATGATCGCTCGTCCGAAGCCGTGAGGACCCTGGTTCTGCAGCGGATGGAGCGTGGGTATGTGCTCTCTTAGCGACAGAAGTTTTTCCCAGGTCGAATCGGTGCTGCCATCGTCCACCACGACGATCTCATGGGGAACGTTGTGCAGCCGCAGCTCAACGTAAAGGTGCTCAATTGTCGAAGCAATGCATCCTTCTTCGTCGCGAGCTGGAATGACAATGCTGAGCAGCCGCAGCGATTCACGGTTCAAATTCAGCGTCCCCGTTTTCATACCGCACCGCAGCGAGTCAGCCAATCGGGATTGTCGTGGACATGCACCGCAATTTCATCCAAGATGGACAGCAAAGATTGCTTTGGAGCCCATTTGAACTCCTTCGCAACGCGCTTATAATCCATTACCAGCCACGGAATGTCGAAGGGCCTTGGCCGCGGGTCGGGCTCGGGTTTGTGGCTGCCGAAGCGCTGGTCGCACCAAGCTGTCAGTTGAGCCAGCGACATGGCATTCGATGAGCCACCGCCGACGTTGTAGATCGGATCGGCGGGTGGATCGCGGCGCATCTGAATTGAAATCAAGGCGGCCAGATCGTCCGGGTGAAAAGCATCGCGAACCTGGTAACCGTATCCATCAAACCCGATGTAACGCAACCGCATCCGGGCGGCATGCGCGTGAAGCCAGTAGGAGAATATCCCTTGCTCGGCCGTACCAAATTGACCTGCTCCAGCGAGAACGCCACAACGATCGATCCAGACGGGAAAATCGAAAGTCATGCCGTATTCCATAGCCATGATTTCGGAAGACAGCTTCGTCGCGCCGTAGAGCGAGATCGGTTGCCGTACCGGAAAGCTTTCGTTTATTCCATCGGAGCCGACGCCGGCCGGCAGAAAACTTGAATCATCGAGCACAAATCCCTGACGGACCTCGCGCATCGGTAAAGCGGAGAGATCCCGGACCGAATAAACGCGGCTGCTACTCAGCAGCACCAAACCGGCTTTGTGCTCTCGGCAGTACTCCAAGATATTCAGGGTTCCAGAGAGATTGTGTTCAGCGAGCTGGCGGGGACTGGAGCGTCCATCAACGCCTGCAAGCACGCTCGGATTTGCGGCTGCATCGATCACCCAGTCGCAGGCAGGAAGCGTCTCGAGATCGCTGCGCATTCGCAAATCGCCATGAACAAATTTGACGCCACGCGCCGAAAGTTCCGCGCGGTTTCCTTCCGATCCAGACCTGAGCAGGTTGTCGATGCCGGTGAGCTTGGCATCGGCTAGCCGCTCGGACAAGGCGATCGCGAGACGACTCCCCACGAACCCGCAGATACCGGTGATGAGGATTTTCATCCTCAGACGCCCGCGACAACTTCGCTGGGACTAGCAAGCCTGACGTGCCACGAATCGACGATTTCCCGGATCACGTCCCGAAGGGGCCTAGTGATATGCCATCCAGGATAATGCGCCTTCATCTTCCTGAGATCGCTGTAGTAGCAGATGTGATCTCCGATGCGATTCTGATCGACATAAGTGTACTTCTGGGGCATCCCCGTGAATTCCTCGACCATGGCGAATGCCTCGAGAATCGAACACGAATTGTCTTTGCCGCCCCCAATGTTATAGACCTCGCCACAGCGTGGCGCGCCGCAGAAGGCAACAATGAAATTGGCGACGTCTTCCGAGTGAATGTTGTCGCGAACCTGCTTGCCTTTATAGCCGAAAACCTTGTATTCCCGTTTTTCGACATTGCAACGCACGAGATAGCTCAAGAACCCGTGCAACTCCACACCGGAGTGATTGGGACCGGTCAGGCAGCCGCCCCGAAGGCAGCAGGTCGGCATGCCGAAATAGCGGCCATACTCCTGCACCATGACATCCGAAGCTACCTTGGACGCACCGAAGATGGAATGTTTGGACTGATCGATCGAGAAAGTCTCCGGGATCCCATGCTGGTATAGCGGATCGTCGTAATCCCAGCGCGCGTCAAGTTCGCGCAGTGCGATGGTATTTGGAAGATCGCCGTACACCTTGTTCGTTGACATGTGTACAAACGGGGATTCCGGGCAAGCGCGCCGCACGGATTCGATGAGATTCAGGGTTCCTACGGCGTTGGTATCGAAATCGTCGAACGGAATCGCAGCCGCCCGATCGTGCGATGGCTGGGCGGCCGTGTGGACCACCACGTCAGGTTTTATATCGGCAACGAGTCGAAGGATGCTATCGCGGTCGCGAATATCAACATCGAAATGCTGATAGTCGGGAAGATTATTAATGAGCCGCTGCAGTGACCAGCGCGTATCGCCTTCCGGGCCAAAGAAAACAGCGCGCTCATTGTTGTCGATACCGGAAACTTGGAAGCCATGCCGACCTAGATGAAGGCTGACTTCAGATCCAATGAGACCGCACGAACCGGTTACAAGCGCCTTTTTTTCCATTAATTGACAATTGTAACTGTCGGGATGGGCGCGGCGTGACGTTGGCCTAACTGCGAAAACAGGGGACTCGTTACATTACTGGAGAATCGGGAATAAGGTCGAAGCGGCCACCGCTTCCCGAAAGCCAAAAGTCGAGTTTGCCTTTCAGCTCTACTTGCCTGACGGGTTTCGACAGGTAGTCCGTCATGCCCGCTGCAAGGCAGGCATCGCGATCTTCCACGAACGCATTGGCTGTCATGGCGATGATGGGCACTTGGACGCCGTATCCGCCTTTGGCCCGGATGCGCCGGGTGGTTTCGAACCCGTCCATTTCCGGCATAAGGCAGTCCATCAGCACCAGATCGTAGTGTTGGGACGCGATGCTCTGTAGCGCCTCGATGCCGTTGTTTGCGACGTCGGCTTTGAATCCCAAATTTCTCAGCATTAGCAACGCAACCTTCTGATTAATGGTGTTGTCCTCCACCAGAAGGATTCGGGACTGCTTTTCGACCGCGGGCGTTGGGACATCCTGTAAGGATATGCGAGCGGCTGTAACAGCCCGTAAAGACGGCAGGACTTTCACGGTGAACCAGAACGACGATCCCACGCCGGCCTGACTTCTCACGCCGATGGTCCCGCCCATCAGTTCGGCTAATTTCTTGCAGATGGCAAGCCCCAGCCCCGTTCCGCCGAAAGTTCGACAGGTTGACACATCAGCCTGACTGAACGGCTGGAAAAGTTTCGCTTGCTGATCTTGGGTAATGCCAATGCCCTCATCGTCCACGGCGAAACGGAGTTCATACTCGCCTTCCATGAAGGAGGCTAATTCAGCTGTGATCCGGACATTTCCTTTGCTTGTGAACTTGATTGCGTTACTGAGGAGATTGAGAAGGATTTGCCGCAACCTGCCGGCATCACCGCGTACTGTTTTCGGCAAATCGGGATCGATATCGGTGAGTAGCTGAATGGACTTGCGATCCGCTGCGCCCTGCACGATCTGAATGGCTGCTCCGATTGCCTTGGCCAGGTCGAATTCGGCACATTCCAAATCGAGCCTGCCCGCTTCAATCTTGGAGAAATCCAGGATGTCGTCAATTATCGAGAGAAGCGCCTCCCCTGAGCTACGTATGGTATCAACGCAATCCCGGTCCGCCGGAACCAGGCTTCTGGACAGCAGCACTGCCGTCATGCCGATGATCCCGTTTAGCGGAGTTCGAATTTCATGGCTCATCATGGCTAGAAAATCGCTTTTGCTCTGAGCGGCTTTCTGGGCTTCGCGCATCGACTTGGCAGATTCGTCGACGATCTGACTCAGCTCTTGCGCGTACTTCTCCATGCTTTGCCGGGAATACTCGACCTCGATAACGTATTGAAGCATCTCGGCTTCGGTGCACTTGCGCTCCACCAGACCGACGGACTGCCTCAGCGTATTGGGCCGGAAGCCCTCAAGCTCAGTCAGAGGTTCTTCAACGATTAGCTGACCACTTTCGCTATCTGTCATAAAGGTGACAAGAGCCCCCACCAAATGATTTGGTGAGATCTCTCAAGGCTGATTACCTTTTCGGCCATCGCTTTAGCTTCTTGTAAGACCAGAGGCAGAATTTCTGCCCACTCGTCCTCTATTCCGTTCGGGTAAGGGGAGATCCCGCCTAGTTACCCGAAAAGGATAAGGAGCACGCGATCTGTGAAGATAGAGGCAGATGCCGAAGTTGTCGCTGCGCGGCAAACTCTGGAATTGGACGGGGTTTCGTAATCGTGAGGATCAACTCTTAATCCTTCTGAGCCTTGTCATCGGGGTCATCGTGGGGCTCACGGTGGTGGCCTTTATCCTCTTGACAGGCCGATTAGCGGCGCGCATGTACCCGCCGGAAAGCGCCGCCTGGAGAAGAGTATTCATCCCGATTATCGGGACGCTCGTCAGCGGGTTCCTGCTCTTCCGATACTTTCCGAATGCGCGCGGAAGCGGCATTCCGCAGGCCAAATTCGCGCTTTTCCTGCAGGACGGATATATTTCGCTCCGGACCGTTCTCGGTAAATTTCTGTGCTGTTCGATAACCCTGGCGAGCGGCATTGCTCTGGGCCGCGAGGGTCCATCCGTACAAATAGGCGCCGGGATCGCCTCCGTTCTAGGGCGAAGATTCGGTCTTAGTAAAAGCGGCGTCAGGGCGCTGGTTCCCGTCGGCTGCTCGGCCGCGCTTGCCGCCGCGTTCAATACGCCAATCGCCGCAGTGCTCTTTTCCCTGGAAGAAATTTTAGGCGATCTCCACGCGCCGGTGCTCGGCTCCGTTGTCCTCAGTTCCGCTACGTCCTGGATGGTTTTGCACCTGATCCTGGGTGACGAGCCGCTGTTCCACGTACCGTCTTATCAGTTGCGCAATCCTCTGGAATTAGGAATTTACGCGATTCTCGGCATCGTGGGTGGGATTGGCTCGATTTGTTTTGTTAAGCTGCTGCTTCATTTGCGGGTTTGGTTCAGGAAGCTGCCGGCTTCTACGGCGTGGCTTCAACCAACGGCCGGAGGCGTCCTGATGGGTTTGTTCGGCTTGTTCATGCCCCAAGTGCTCGGGGTTGGTTATGACTACGTGGATCGAGTGCTCGGCGGCGATTTCCCTTTCAAAACTGTCGCACTACTCGCGGTCATGAAGATCATTGCCACACCCGCTTGTTATTCATCCGGGAACGCGGGAGGCATCTTCGGCCCAAGCCTCTTTATTGGCGCAATGATCGGCGGGACAGTGGGTAGCATCGCGCACACTCTCCTTCCCGGCTTGACCGCAAATCCGGGCGCGTACGCGCTGGTCGGCATGGGAACGGCCTTCGCAGGCATCGTGCGAACACCGCTTACCTCCGTGATCATGATTTTCGAGATGACTCGCGATTACACCATCATCGTGCCCTTAATGATTTCCAATCTCATCAGCTTTTTTATTTCGCAGCAACTGCAGCATGAACCTATCTACGAAGCGCTGGCGCTTCAAGAGGGTGTCTATTTGCCAACCGGGGAATCGCGCGAAGAACTAACCGGCATTCGCGTGAGCGAGGTCATGCACACCGATGTAGAACCGCTTTCGCCGGATTCCGCCATCGATTCCGCGAAAGCTCGATTCGTTCAAGAGAAGTCAAATTCGTGGCCTGTGGGAGATCGAAAGTACGTTCAGGGCGTGATAAGCAATCATCAGATTGAGACCGCACAACCAATCCCCGAGAAGGTAGGCGAACTCATGAAACTGAACGGCAATTATCCGTTCGTGTATTCCGATCATCCGTTGAGCTACGCGCTCGAGCGCATGGGGTCAAATGGTGTTGATGTAGTGCCGGTCGTCAGCCGCGCAAACATTCACCAGTTGCAGGGCATTGTTACTCTTTCCGACATTTTGGCGACCTACGGCGTGACGGGAGCGCGCAGCCCGAATATCGTCAAATGAGCGCTGCGGATCAAACAAGGACTTTTCCGCGCGGCGCCGCTCCCGCACTTGGTTTGATTCTGATTGTCGCGGCGGTCATTGCGGGACTGGCGGTCGCGGACTCTTTTTTGGAAAAGACCGAGCAGACCGAATTGCGAGACGAAGCCAGCCAGTCGCACTCGAGCGGGCTTGAGTTTCTGAAGAAAGGGAAAGCCGCTGCCGCGGTGGATGCGCTTCGAAAGGCGCATTCGCTCGACCGAAGTAATCTCGATTATGAGCTCGATCTGGTTGACGGTCTCATGGCCGACGGTAAGGTAAGCGAAGCTCAGCCGCTGATGAACGAAATTCTGGAAGAAGAGCCTAACGACGGCCGTGCGAATTTAATCGCCGCGCGCCTGATGTCCAAGACGGGCAAGATTGTCGATGCCGAGTCTTATTATCATCGAGCAATCTATGGCGAGTGGCCAACTGACGTTGAGGCTCATCAGATTGCCGCGCGCCTGGAGCTTGTCGATTTTCTGGTCAAGAATGGCAAGCAACACGAACTATTGGCCGAATTGCTTCCTCTGCAAGAGCAAGCGGGAACAGACAGGCAGCTCGAAGAAAAACTCGGACATCTGTTTCTAGTAGCGGGTTCGCCTTCCCGGGCAGCGGATATCTTCCGTTCCTTGATTCAGCATGACCGGAATGATGCGGCGGCCTATGCCGGTCTGGGCGAAGCGGAGCTGCGTGAAGGCGATTTTCATGCGGCACACTCTTCGTTTGTGGCCGCGTCTGCTCGAAATCCGGATGACCCGTCGATTCGCGGCCGCCTGGATCTATCTACTGCCCTCACGGCCCTGGATCCCACGCCGCGCTGGCTTTCCTCGATGGATAAATATCATCGGAGCCTGCGGGTTCTTCAATTGGCGACTGAGGATCTCAAGCAGTGCATCGCCGATCATCCGTCAGTAGCCACTGACGAAGGAAAAGAATTGCTGGCTTCGGCGAATGAAGCTCCTGTCACAAAAACCCGCCAAGCAGGTGACCAATGAATTGTCCGAAAGCCTGCTTGGAATTGCCGAGAAGCTATGGCAAGCAAGAACCAAATCGTGCGGATACGCCACGACTGCCGATAGCGAGCCGCTTGCGGCTCATCATGGAGAAGTTGTCAAAGTAGAGGATGATTTCGCAGCACTCTTGGGTTACACAATGGCCCGAATTGCGCGAACCGGCAGAAAAATAATCGCGCTCACCAAAGCCAATGCCCCATGCACGGTGATTCCTATCAGCCGGAAGGGCAGCAGCAAGAAGCCACACAATCGGATACAGCAGGAGTGCAGCCAAAGCCAGAGGCCAAGAGAATACGAACAAGACGCACCACAACAGGAATGTGATCATTTGTCGGTCACCAAATAGGTTATACGATCTCAAACCGGCGCGTGTTCCCTACTGTCCGCGAGATTTCGCTTGAGCTTCCCGGAACGGCGCGGTTTTCGGGTTCTGCGCATTCCATTCCGGAGCTGTTGCGCTGTTCGCAATGTCCAATAGCCCCAAAGCGATCATCCGGTCAACCCGAGCCATGTTTTCGTAATCGATTTTTTGCCATTCATCGCCCAGACCGTGATAATCCGGATAATCGAATGCAACGGTGAGGCTGTGCGCCGGGACGCCTTGCTCCGCAAGCGCTGCATTGTCGCTGCGCGTGAAATAAGCATCGCTCGCCTCTTTATCCAAATAAACCGTTATTCCCGTTTCGCGCCCGGCCTCTTCCAGGTACTTCGTCACATCGGAATAGTCGAATCCGGTGATGCTGGCATTGTTAAGTTGCCGGCCCACGGTAGAATCGGTTCGGCCCACTTGCTCCAGATTTAAATCCGCCACCGTTTTGGCAATCGGAAATATCGGGTGCTTTCCGTAATATTGGGAACCAAGCTCGCCTCGTTCTTCGCCAAAGAAAGTCATGAACACAATAGATCGCTTCGGATGCGGATTCAGCTTCGCCAAAGCTTTCGCGATCTCAACCACAGACACTGTTCCACTTCCATCGTCGTTTGCGCCGTTATAGATATGATCGTTCGGATTCTGAGTGCGATTTGCCGACATGCGAGCACCGGTCTCGGTGGTGCCGATGTGGTCATAATGGGCGGTCAGCAGAACGCAAGTATCTTTCAACTTCGGGTCGGAGCCACGCAGTATCGCGACCACGTTCTTCAGCATTACTTTCTGATCTTCGGGAGCGGGAATGTCGAGCGAAATAGTGCGCGTTTCGGCTCCGCTACTGGGGCTCTCGATCCATTTTTGAAGCTGATCGGTGGCGACATTGATCGCCGGTACTCCGTACTCTCGCGCCTCGTCGGCGGGCAGCAATCTGCCGGCTTGCCGCGATTGCCTCTGCTGGCCGATAGCGATTTCAACAGCCGCGCCAGACTTTGCGACCGCGCTGTCGAACGCCCGCACCTTTCGGAACACTGTCATCCTCTGATCCGCGGGAATTTTCCCGAACGACCGGCAGCGCCACGACAACCGCCTTGCCCTTTAGATCAGCGCTCTTGAGCAACTCCGGATCTTTCGAGGAAAAAACGATCACCGGCGCATGCTCGATCTTTGCCGGCTGATTTATGTCCGTAACCTCAATAGCCTGCGCAGGGACGGCGAATGTCTGCGATCCATCTTGCACGGTCATCTCTGACTGCACCTTCGGCATCCGTGCGATCGACCATTGCCGCCATCTGAAAATAGTCCTGGTCGCCTCCAGGTTCGAGCCCAGCGGCGCGAAATTGGGAAGCGATAAATTCAGCGGCCACTTCCAAACCAGGCGATGGCGTATAGCGGCCCTGCAACGTGTCGGAGGCGAGAAACGAAAGATCGCCTTTGAGGTCACCCGGCGTGATGGACTTGAGAACGGCTTGGACGTCGGGAGAGAGCGGAGCGGCGCTCCACAATACAGCGACCGAAATAAACAGCGCAGAGGTTATAAGAAAGTTGCGGCGCATCAAAGACAAACCGGAGTATAACGCGCCGCCCTCCTATGTGACTTCGTAACCGACAAACTTATCGAGAATCACGTTTCCCTTGTAGTTGATGTCCTGGTGGATGCCGATGGACGAGGAGTAATACGCAAATGCGGTGGTCTGCTTAAGCTGTGTGAAGAATTTCTCAGCCTCGGTTTCCGGGTGCCTCTCCGCAGCCGCAAGCTTGGTTAGAAGCGCAATCTGCTGCTGTCTCCCGGTCTTCAGGAAAGGCGACTGGTATGTTGATTGCGACAGCGCCTCAATAGCCGCCAACCCAGTCCGCCAGGATTGCTTGTCCTCCGGAAGAAAAGCCTCGGCTACAGTGCGATCGATGTAGGCAGCCGCTTTCGCATCGTGCGCTCCCGGCGAGTGCTCGTCGGCAGGAATAATCAGCTCCGTCAACGTGTCGAGCAGCGCAAATTCCGGCTTGGTGAAAAAGAGGGGAGCACCCGGTTCCGCTGCCGGCAGTTGTAGCGAGGTAAAAGCCGCAGCACCCAAAAGCTTGAATACGTCGCGGCGCTTGAGGGTTGTTTCCACGTCACACCTCCCCTTTCTTCAATTGATCTGCAATGTGATCACAAGAACGCCAGCAGAGGGCCATAATGGTCCAGGTCGGGTTTTGACAGGAAGCATTCACGTGGGTGCTACCATCCACAATCAACAGATTCTTCACGTCGTGGGCCTGCTGAAACTGGTTCACGACCGAAGTTTTAGGATCGTTACCCATGCGCGCTGTTCCCATCTCGTGAATAGACCATCCTTCCGGCAGCATCTGGTCTGAAACCGAAGTGATTTCGAACTTCGCGGCTTCGAACATCTCCCGTGCTGTTACCGCCATGTCCGCCGCCATCTTCCTCTCGTTTTCACCGAATCTGTAATTGAACCGCAGCACGGGAATTCCCCACGCGTCCTTCATCACCGGATCGATGTCCACCTGGTTCTCGTAGCGCGCTAGAACTTCGCCAAAAGCGCCCATTGAGATGGTCGCTCCGGCGTAATCGCGAACGTGCTTCTTATATTCCTCACCGAATCCAGGACTTGTATAGGCGCTACCTGGAATCATTCCGCAGCCGCTGCCGCCTTCGAATCCGTAGCCTCGGATGAAATCCGGCTGTTTCGTACTCAGATTTCGATAGCGAGCCAAATAAAAGCTTCCCGGGCGCCCATCGTCCAACGTCCGTGGTTTGCCAACCAACTCGGGCATGAAACCCGCGACAGACGGACCCATGACGTGTTCGCAAAAATTATGGCCGACATGTCCGCTTGAGTTCGCAATTCCATTTGGATACAGAGTCGATTTCGAAAGCAGCAACAGCCGTGCAGTTTCCAAGGTTGACGCGGCAAGCACAACTACCTTTGCCTTCGCCCGATAGCTCTTTCGCGTTTCGCTATCCAGGAAAGAAACGCCGGTTGCTTTTCCGGTGTTCTTGTCTACAGTGACTTCGTAAACCGTCGAATTCGGCCGCACGGTCAAGTTGCCTGAATCGAATGCCGGGCGAATCAGGCCGTTCGTTGAATCGAACGCGGCATGAATGTCGCAGCCACCGGGATGACGGCTGCATGCACCTCGGCCATAGCACCGGTTCCGGTATTTGTTCTTCACGCCGTCGGTTGCCACGCCCGCCCGATATGGTGTGAGCGTTCTGTCCATCCCTTTCAGGGTGTTTCGCAAATGCAATTCGGCGTACGTAAACTTTACGGGGCGCTGGAATTTCCCATCTGGCAGCCAGGGTAGGTTTTCCGGATGCCCCGACACCCCTAGAAGCAGATCCACCTGATCGTAATAAGGCTCTATATCGGCATAGGAAATGGGCCAGTTTTCTCCATAGCCGTCGCGATCTTTTGCTTTGAAATCGTAATCCGAAAGCCGCAACGCGAGCCGGCCCCAGATGTTCGTCTTGCCGCCCATCGCGCGGGATCGAACCCAGGCGTAACGCGTGCCCGTGTAGGGGTGTTCCTTTTCATCTACTACTAGCGTTTTACTGTAGTCGGAGAAACTGGAATCCTCGATGTAGGAGAGCACCTTCTTATACGGCGAATTCTGCGCGTAAGGCGACTGGCGGATGGTGTACTCATTCACCTTGAGGGCGTGGTAATCGGGAGGCATTCTCCCGCGGCGCGGATGTTCGTACGGCCATTGCATCGAATGCAGGATCTTGCCGGTGTCCTGGTATTTGCCTGCTTCCAGCAGAAGGACCTTCAGGCCATGCGACGTGAGCACGTGCGCCGCCATGCCGCCCGCCGCTCCGGAACCGACGATCACGGCATCGTATGTAGTCTCTAGATTGACTTCGGAATTGTTTGTTGTGGGAAACTGCAGCAGCACATTTGCTCCTGACAATGAAATTGTATGACTTGGCGTTTCGGAGTTGTTATTGTCGATCTACGTAGGAGGATTTGTGTTTGGTTCCGAAATCCTGGATGTCGCCATAGGACTGGCCTTGATGTTTTTACTCCTGAGCTTAGTCTGCTCGTCGATCAAAGAGGCTTTGGAAACAGTATTGAAGTACCGGGCCCGAGATCTCGAACAAGGCATTCGAGAGATGTTCGGCGCGAGCCACGCGAACGATCTTCTTCCGATTTTTTACCGGCATCCGCTGGTCTACGGCCTGTTCCGGGGAGATTACAATCCAAAGGACTCAGGAAACCTGCCTTCCTATATCCCCTCGCGCACATTTGCCATAACATTGATGGATCTTGTGAGATGGGCTCAGCCGGTTGGCGCGCCGAACGTGGCTCCTGGCTCGCCGGAGCAGGGCGGCAACATTTTCGAGGCGAAACCCAGCGCTGTTGCCGACTTGAAGAGTGCGGTTTTGCGATTGCCGGCGGAATCCAATTTGCGAGGGGCGCTGCTGCCCTTAATCGATGAAGCCGGGGGCGATGCATTGCGTGCCCGGCAGAACATCGAAGACTGGTACAACAGCGTTATGGATCGTGTCTCCGGCTGGTACAAGCGCCGGACTCAGATCATCATTGCGGCGATCGGGTTCGTCATCGCTAGCCGGCATGAATGTTGACGCTGTAGCAATCACACGCTATCTGAACACCAGCCAGACTGCTCGATCCGTGGTCGTCTCTCGCGCTGCGGCGCGCGGCGAAATTTCGCAGCCCGGGGCTTCAGACTTAGTGGATCCTCTGGGTTGGCTCGTGCGGCAAGGCGGCGTGCCTCTGGGCTGGCGAATACATCCCGAGCCCGGCCAAACGGATGAAGATTTCAGCCGCGATTGGCGCCGGCCACCCAACGGCTTTGACGGCTGGCTGGTGAAGATATCGGGCATTCTTTTCACTGGCTTCGCCATAACTCTGGGCGCTCCATTTTGGTTCGATGTTTTGAATCGATTTATGGTAATCCGCTCCACCGTGAAGCCGGAAGAAAAGAGTCCAGAAGAGAAGAGCAAAGCCTAACCTATTCGGAACTCCGGATGTTCTCGGATACCGTGACCAGCAGCAGTGTATCCTGCTGGGCAACCAGACTGTGAGGCATCTCAGGAGCCAAGCCGATCAGGAATCCCGGGCTTAGCTCTGCGCGCTCCTGGCCGCTCACGAAGATCGCCTGGCCCTTCAGGCAATGCACCGTAATGGGGCCGCGGGTTTGATGTTCCGGAATCTGTTCGCCGGCATTCAGGTGCAACAGCAGCGTGCGCAGACCGCGTTCCTGAGATAACGTGGTTGTCCTTGGCAGCCCGGCGGAATCACTGATGAAGGAGTGCAGATCGGTCTGAGTCATAATGCTCGTTGCCCTGCTTAGGCGGCCTGCCGATTCGCGATTCGTGGTAGCTCGAGATGGCGTACAGCAGACGCTCGCCAATCATTTGAGCTCTTTCAATTAAGAAACGCGCCAAATCTTCCGAATAGATGCCGGTAACAGTTTCGCCCCACAACCGCAACCAGCTTCCGAAGTGATTTGCAGTCAAACGAGGCAACTGCAGATGCGTGATCATCGGATTCCCTTTGTACGTTCGAGTGGCAAGCACCACGGACGACCAAAAACGTCTCATCTTATCCAGATGTGGTCCCCAGTTGGCGCCGATCGCATCAGCAAAGATCGGCCCTAACGAGGGATCGTCGCGAATCCGGCTATAGAACGAATCAACCAGTTCCGCGATATTGTCTTCCGTTACGGTGTCGTGCATGGTGAAATGTAAATGATGTATTTATAATACATCTTATAAAACCTCGTCGCCGTTTGCTATGTATCTAACGCGCCAAGCCGATTACACGATGCGACTCTTAATTCATCTGGCAGTTCAGCCCAGCGGAATCGCGACCATCCAGGAGATTGCAGAACATTACAGGATCTCGCGCAATCATCTGATGAAAGTTGCCAACCGTGCCGCTCAGGCCGGCTATGTGGAAGGAGTGCGCGGCCGGGCAGGAGGACTCAAGCTGGCCAAGAGAGCAAATGAAATTAACGTCGGAGAGGTTCTGCGTGCAATCGAAGACTGGACGATCGTGGAATGTTTCGAACCCCCGTCGAATCGATGTCCTATTGTGGGCGGCTGCGGCTTAAAGCTAGTTTTGAAGGAGGCTTTAGACGCCTATTTCGCGGTTCTGGATCGGTATTGTTTAGCTGATGTCGTTCGCAGAAAAGCGCTTCTCGTTCAACTACTCGGTTTGAGGGCTGCGTGAATCCCGCCCAAATGTCGCTCGCGGGCTGGGACGGCAACTCTCGCCTACTCCTCCGCGTTCGCTGTAACGGGTTTGCGCTGAAGCACTCGTACAATTTCACCCTCCACCAGCGAATCCGGGGGGTTCGCAATTACCGATGCGCCATCAGCCAGCCCCGACAGGACTTCCACGGTGCTCCCGAAATCGCGCCCCAGTATTACCGGGACTAGCGACACGCGGTTCCCGTTCACCACAATCGGGATGCGCAACCCATCCGCTCGAAAAACCAGAGTGCTTGAGGGGACGATGAGCGTCGGGGCACTCGATTTAATTTTGAAGTGAACTTCCGTGTAAGATCCAGGAAAAAGCAACCCGGTCGAGTTCACCACATCCACTTCCACCAGAAGCGTGCGCGTGGCCGGATCCATTGCATCCGCCGTTCGAACCAGCGTGCCTGGGAAGCGGCGTCCGGGCAGTTCCGGCAAAGTCAAATCCGCCTTCATGCCCGGTTTCGTGGCATGAGAGTATACCTGCGGCACGTTAACGAACACACGCAATCTATTAACCGCCGCAATATGGAAGAGCTCCCGCGCCGGCCCCCCGGAAGAGCCGGAATCGATAAGCTGCCCGATATCGGTATTGCGCGCTGTGATAACGCCGTCAAATGGCGCGTAAATCATCTCAAACGCAACCATCTGTTCCAACCGGCGTACGTTCGCCTGCGCGGATTTTACGGTGGCGCTCTTGGCGGCCGCATCCTGCACGGCGTTATCCACCTCCTGCTTGGCGACGGAGTCGGATTTCAGCAGGTCTACGTACCGGGCCGCCGTTATCTGCGACAGCTTCAGGTTCGCCTCGGCCGTGCTGAGGTCTTCGCGAGCTTGTTGCAATTGCTGATCTATTTCCGGGCTTTCGATCTCCGCGAGCAGTTGTCCCTGCTTCACACGGGCGCCTATGTCGAAGTACCAGCGCTTGAGATAGCCATTGGTTCGGGCATAAATCGGAGCGTCGATAAATGCCTGGATGTTCCCAGGCAGAACCACTTCCTCCGCCGGAGCGGCCCGCTCAGGATGAAAAATCGTCACCGTCGGTTGGGCGGAGACATCGGTCTGCTCTTTCAGCGCCTGCCGAGCGCGTAGGCGCGGAATAATTCCCGAAGCGACAACACCCGCCACGATCAGCAGGACAACGAGCAGACCCAAAACAGCTCTGAATCGAGACATCCGATCAGAGAGCTTTCCGTCTGCCGTGCAGAAGACTGAAGAATACCGGAACGAAGAACAAAGTGGCCACGGTTGCGAACAAAAGACCACCGATGACCGCGCGGCCCAGAGGAGCATTTTGCTCGCTGCCTTCTCCTAGCCCAAGCGCCATGGGCAGCATTCCAATCATCATCGCCAATGCGGTCATCAGGACAGGACGAAACCGGGTATAGCCCGCCAAAAGCGCGGCTTCCGCGGCGCTTTCGGAATCCGGAAGCTGCTCCTTCGCGAAACTCACGACCAGAATACTGTTGGCCGTGGCCACGCCCATGCACATAATTGATCCTGTCAAAGCGGGCACGCTCACAGTAGTCCCTGTGATGAATAGAAACCAAACGATTCCCGCCAGTGCCGCGGGCAGCGCGGAGATGATAATGAACGGATCGAGCCAGGATTGGAAATTAATCACAATGAGCATGTAGACGAGGACGATGGAGAAGGCGAGCCCCGCGAGAAGTCCGGTGAAGGATGATCGCATGGTTTCGATTTGGCCGCGAATATCCACGCGCGAACCTCGCACAAGATTTTTCGTGTTCCTGGCCACCGCGCGCTCTACCGCTCGAGACACCTCGCCCAGATCCGTTCCCTCTACGGCTCCAAATATGTCGATGACCGGCGCGATATCGTAGTGCGAAACCAATCCTGGACCCATACCCCGTTGAAGAGACGCGAGGCTGGCCAGAATCTGCGGCGAAGCACTGGATCCCGAAATAGGAATATTGTTCAGGTCCTGAAGGGAATCCATGTCGTATTGCGGCGATTGCGCCTCAACGCTGTAACTTACTCCGTTGCGAGGATTCAGCCAGAACGTTGGAGAAGTTTGAAAACTTCCACTCAAGGACACAAGCACGTTTGCCGCTATGTCCCGCGCTGTGTAGCCAACCTCCTGCGCCTTGGTGCGATTTAGATTAACGAAGAGCTTCGGCTGATTGAATGGCTGCTGAATACGCAGGTCTGTAACACCGGGAATGTATTTCACTTCCTCCAGCAGTTTCGCGGCGAAATTCCGATTCGCCTCCATATCGCGACCGGAGATCTGGATATCAATCGGGGCCGGAAGTCCGAAATTAAGAATTTGGCTCACCAGGTCCGCGGGCAAGAAATAAAAGAGCACGCCAGGAAACGCTTGCGGCAGTCGTGCTCGAAGCTCTGAGACATACTCAACGGTCGGGCGATGTTTCTCGGAAAGCGAGACTAGGATATCGGCATCCGCGGGACCGATCGTCCCGTTATTGTTGTAAGACGTATTTATTCCGCTGTACGGAAGACCGATGTTATCGAGAATATTAACGATGTCGCGTGCTGGGATCGCCTGACGGATATTGTTTTCGATGAGATCGCAAAGCTTCGCGGTTTCCTCTATGCGGGTGCCTGTGCGAGCTCGAACGTGCAATCTGAACTGGCCGCTATCGGAAGCGGGGAAGAAGTCTTGCCCAAGCCAGGGAAGAAGAGCAAATGATGCGATGCAACCGACGAAAAAGCAAATGCTAAACACAGCCTGATGACGAATACAGGCCCCCAGCAGCGATCGGTACGCGGAGCGAACCTTCTCGAATCCTCTTTCAAACAGCATCTGAGCGCGCACAAATGGATTTCTGGGATCGGCATGCGCTACTGCTTCATGATGCGAATGGCCTCTGAGGAGGTACTTCGCCAACGTCGGGACGATGGTTCTTGAGAGAACATAAGACGCAAGCATCGCGAACGATACAGCTTCGGCCAGGGAACGAAGAGATATCGCGCCACGCCCGTCAGAAAGAACATCGGCACGAACACGATGCAGATGCTAAGAGTGGAAACGAATGCCGGAACAGCAATTTGAGCCGCGCCGTCCAGAATCGCCTGTTCGATCTCCTTGCCCATTTCAAAATTTCGATTGATGTTTTCAATCTCGACCGTAGCGTCATCCACTAGAATTCCCACGGCAAGGGCGAGGCCGCCGAGAGTCATGATGTTGATGGTCTCGCCCAAAGCGCTAAGCGCGAAGATCGAGCACAAGATGGACAGCGGAATGGAAATCGCGATAATCACCGTGCTTCGCCAACTGCCGAGAAACACCAAAATCATAATCGCCGTGAGGCAGGCCGCGATTACTGCTTCTCGAACCACGGCGCTGATCGACGCGCGCACGAAAATCGACTGATCTGCTATGGGAGTAACTCTTCAATTGCGGCGGTAAAGTGGCCGTGATCCGTGGCAATAACTTGCGAATGCCCGAGATGATGTCTAGCGTTGAGACATCCCCGTTCTTAAGAATCGTCATCAGCGACCCGCGCTGACCATCCGAACGCACGACGTTCGTCTGAGGCGGATATCCGTCGCGCACGTTAGCGACGTCTCGCACGTAGATCGTTGCTCCGTTCTTGGTTTTAATGGGCAGATCGTTTAACTCGGCGACTCTGGCAGGGCTGGCCTTGATTTCAACGTCGTATTCGAGCTGACCGATTTTTGATGTCCCGCCCGGAAGTATGAGGTTCTGGTTACCGATCGCATCCACTACGTCCGATGGCCCAAGCCCTTTGGCCTGCAATGCCTGGGTGTTCAGGTCCACCATGACCTCGCGCTGCTTGCCGCCGTAGGTCGCCGGAATCGCAGTGCCCGGCACAGTCACAAGCTGAGTCCGAATGAAATTTTGGCCGAAATCGTTCAGTTGCTTGCTCGCTGAGTCCCGGCCCGGATAATGCGAGCTGCAGGATGGGAACTGTTGCCGCGTTATAGCTGATAATCAGCGGCGGTGTGGTTCCGGCCGGCAATTGCCTGATCTGGGTTTGGCAGGTAGCTGTCACCTGGGCGATTGCAGTGGATAGATCCGCATGCGGCTGGAAAAAAACCTTGATGACCGCTCGTCCGTTCATCGATTGGGACTCGATGTGTTCGATGTTATTGACCGTGGTGGTCAACGTGCGCTCATTGATGTAAATGATTCTTTCCGATAGCTCCTGCGCGGACAGCCCGGCATATTGCCAGATCACGCTTACTACTGGTATATCGATATTCGGGAAAATGTCGGTCGGCGTCCGCAAAATCACCACGGGCGCGACAATGAACATCATCAAAGATAAAACAACGAACGTGTACGGTCGCCGTAAAGCGAGGCGAACGATCCACATAAAGGTCTCCTAGCTCTCGTCCGAACAACAATTATCGAACAGCATGTGCAATATGGCTGGCGAGACGGCTCTACTGGCGTGCTGCCAAGCTTTGTTTGTGCACCGCATCCAGCAAGCCGTTGATAAACGATAGAGACTCATCATTTGAGAATTGGCGCGCCAACTCCAGCGCTTCATCGATCACAACCGGAGCCGGAACCGCTTGCAGGCTCAGTTCATAAATCGCCAGCCGGAGAATGTTTCGGTCCACCACCGCCATGCGCTCCAGCCGCCAGTTCTCTGCTTTTTCCGAGATCTTCATATCGATCTGCTCGGAGTTCGCCGCTGTGCCGCGGGCGAGCTCTTCCATAAACTTATCCGGCTTGGGTTTACTCTCGCTTTCTTCGGAATAGAGGGTGTCGTAATAATTCGCGATGGCGAGATCAATGGACTCGCCGCGCATATCCCACTCGAACAGCACCTGCAGTGCGCGCTTTCTGGACCTGTGCCGCGCCGCCATGTCTAGCGGCTGCCCTTCAGATCCCTGATCAGGTTCGCGAGTTCGATCGCGGCTTCCGCCGCCTCGCAACCCTTGTTGCCGCTCTTCCCGCCGGCCCGGTCCATCGCCTGCTGCATGTCATCGGTAGTCAGCACGCCAAAGGCGACCGGCACGCCGGTTTCGAGACTCACTTGCCGCAAGCCGTCCGCAGCGCCGCCGGCGACGTACTCGAAATGCGGAGTATCGCCACGAATCACTGCTCCCAGCGCAACAATTGCATCGCAACTAGCCGCCAAAAGCTTAGCCGCTATCGGCAACTCCCATGCGCCAGGAACTTTCACGAAGGTGATGTTCTCGTGGCGGCATCCATGCTTTTCGAGCATCTCCAAAGCTCCCTTGGCAAGCTGCTCAGTGATGAACTCATTGAACCGGCTCACCACAACACCAATGCGCAAATCGGTTGCGTCGAGAGATCCTTGAAAGGTCCGATATGGCATGAAAAAGAGCTGGTGAAAGAGAGGGGTTAAGCGGTTGCTATGGGATAATTCGTTTTTATCCCTCAGTCTACCGCAACATGGATCCCCGCTTTATACGCAATTTCTCTATCATTGCGCACATCGATCACGGGAAATCCACGCTTGCGGACCGCTTACTGGAGTACACGGGCGCGCTTTCCCAACGCGAAATGATGGACCAGGTCCTCGACACGATGGATCTGGAGCGCGAGCGTGGAATCACGATCAAAGCTCACGCCGTTCGCTTGAACTACAAAGGCGAAGACGGCAACATGTATGAACTGAACCTGATCGACACGCCCGGACATGTGGATTTCACATATGAGGTTTCGCGCAGTCTGCAAGCCTGCGAAGGGACTTTGTTAGTTGTGGATGCTTCTCAGGGCGTCGAGGCGCAGACACTTGCCAATACATATCTTGCGCTGAACCACGATCTCGAAATTATTCCTGTCATCAATAAGATCGATCTGCCCTCTGCCGAACCGGAACGGATTCGCGAACAGATCGAGCAAGTGATCGGTCTGGATGCCAGCGAATGCCATTCTCGCGAGCGCGAAGAACGGCGTCGGAATCAAAGAAATTTTGGAAGCGGTGGTGGGCCGTGTTCCGGCGCCCAAGGGCGATCCCGCGGCTCCTCTTCGAGCACTAATCTTCGATTCCTGGTTCGATCCCTATCGCGGCGTGATCATCCTCACCCGCATTGTTGACGGTACTGTGCGCAAAGGTCAAAAAATCAGGCTGTGGTCAAACGGGAAAGCGTTCGAAGTGGAGGGACTCGGATTCCAGTCTCCCAAACCTGTTCCGTGCGATGAACTTGGAGCCGGAGAAGCCGGTTTTTTATTCGCCAACATCAAGACTGTCTCCGACGCTCAGGTCGGGCGACACGATCCTGGACGACTCCAACCCGGCTCCGGAACCTCTGCCCGGATTCCAGGAAATCAAGCCGATGGTGTTCGCCGGGCTTTATCCTATCGAATCGCACGAGCACGGCCTGCTGCGCGATGCTCTCGAAAAACTGCGCCTGAACGACAGCGCGTTCAATTTCGAACCGGAAAATTCGGTCGCTCTCGGCTTCGGATTCCGATGTGGGTTTCTTGGCCTTTTGCATCTGGAGATTGTTCAAGAACGGCTCGAACGCGAGTTCCAGATCGATCTCATCACCACCGCTCCAGGCGTGCGGTATCGAGTTACGACCACCGCGGACGAAATCATTGAGGTGAATAATCCGCAGAAGTTCCCTGAACCGTCCGCCATCAAGCAAACGGAAGAGCCGATTATCGACGCTACAATCATCACTCGCGAAGAATACATTGGCGAGATTTTAAAGCTGCTCGAAGAGAAGCGTGGCGTTCAGAAGAAATTCGAATATATTGGCACGGGCGCGTGCTCCTGCTTTACGAGTTGCCGCTGAACGAAATCGTGCTTGATTTCTACGACCGCCTGAAATCGGCTTCGCGCGGATATGCCTCGCTCGATTATCATCTCTCGGGATATCGCATTTCGCCCATGGTGAAACTGGATGTTCTGGTGGCGGGCGAGCCAGTGGATGCGCTATCGATGATTGTGCATCGGGATTTCGCCTACGAACGCGGCAAGGCGCTGATTGAGCGACTACGGAAGTTGATTCCGCGCCAGATGTTTGAGGTCGCCTTGCAGGCCGCAATCGGAACCAAAATCATCGCGAGAGAGACCATCTCCGCCATGCGCAAAAACGTTCTGGCGAAGTGCTATGGCGGCGACATCACGCGCAAGCGCAAGCTGCTGGAAAAGCAGAAAGAAGGTAAGCGGCGGATGAAACGCGTAGGCCGCGTCGAGATTCCACAGGAAGCGTTCCTTGCGGTTCTTGAAAGTCGGAAGCGAATCCGAGTAGCTTCCTACAGCGGAATATTGCCGTGTTTCTTGCGCGGCATCGTGTCGGTCTTATTCGCAAGCATTTTTAGCGCCCGAATCACTTTAGGCCGTGTCTCATGCGGCTCGATCACATCGTCTACATAGCCTCGTTCAGCGGCGCACAAATGGATTTGCAAAACGATTTCGATACTCGTCAATTTTCTCTTGACGGCTTTCCTCCGTCTTCAGTTCGCGCCGGTAAAGAATATTCACTGCGCCTTCGGGACCCATCACGGCAATCTCCGCCGTGGGATAGGCGAAATTGATGTCGGTTCGCAGATGTTTCGATCCCATGACGCAATAAGCTCCGCCGTATGCTTTCCGCGTGATGACGGTGATTTTCGGAACCGTCGCTTCGGCGTAGGCATACAGAAGTTTCGCGCCGTGCCGAATGATCCCGCCAAATTCTTGCGCTGTTCCGGGCAAAAAACCCGGCACATCTTCGAAGGTCAGAATCGGGATCTGAAACGCATCGCAGAAGCGCACGAATCGCGCGCCCTTGGTGGAGGAGTTGATATCCAGACAACCGGCTAAATGCGCGGGTTGATTTGCAACGATGCCGACCGCCTCCCCGCCCATCCGCGCAAAACCGATAACGATGTTGCGCGCAAAGTGCTCCGCCACCTCAAAAAAGTAGCCGCTATCCACCACGTGACGAATCACGTCTTTGATGTCATAAGGCTTGTTCGATTCAGCGGGGATCAACGTGTCCAACTCCGGATCGGCGCGATCTTCCGGATCCTTGCTCGGCTCGCGAGGCACGCCATCGAGATTGTTCTGCGGAAGAAACCGCATCAATTCGCGAATGCTCTGCAGGCAATCCCGATCATCCGCAGCCAGGAAATGGGCCACCCCGCTTGTCGCATTGTGCGTCATCGCGCCGCCAAGCTCCTCCTTCGTCACGTCTTCGTGAGTGACAGTCTTAATCACATCCGGGCCGGTCACGAACATGTGGCTGGTATGATCCACCATGAAAACGAAATCAGTAAGCGCGGGAGAATATACCGCACCGCCCGCGCACGGCCCCATAATGGCCGAGATCTGCGGCACCACTCCGCTCGCGATCGTGTTCCGCAGGAAAATATCGGCGTAACCGGCAAGCGAAACCACGCCCTCCTGAATACGAGCGCCGCCGGAGTCATTCAGGCCAATGATGGGAACTCCGGTCTTCAAAGCCAGATCCATCACCTTGACGATTTTCTGTGCGTTCGCTTCAGAAAGAGAGCCGCCGAACACCGTGAAGTCTTGTGCAAACACGAAGACCTGCCGCCCGTGAATCAGTCCGTGCCCGGTAATGAATCCGTCGCCGTCGATGACGTTATGCTGCATTCCGAAATTGTGGGAGCGATGGCGAACCAGTTTGTCCAGTTCCTCGAAGCTGCCCTCGTCGAGAAGCAACTCGATTCGCTCGCGCGCGGAGAGCTTCCCTTCCCGATGCTGGCGCTCTTTTCGTTCCTGGCCGCCGCCTTCTTCGGCCCGCGAGTGACGCCGCCGGAGTTCTTCCAATCGATTCGTAATCATCTTTGTCTTTGCAGTTTGGACTGCCGTTCCGGTCGATCCGGATGCGACGATAGAATCAGTTTCCTGCATGTCAGATAGTAATATGCGCAGTCCCGGCGGACTGGTCATCGGAACCGCGGGGCACATCGATCACGGGAAAACATCCCTCATTCGAGCGCTCACAGGCATCGATACGGATCGCCTGGAGGAAGAGAAGAGGCGCGGAATATCTATTGATCTGGGATTCGCCCACCTCACACTGCGGGACGGAAAGCGAATTGGTTTCGTTGATGTACCTGGCCATGAACGCTTTATTAAGAATATGCTCGCCGGGGCGGCGGGAATTCAAGGAGTTCTGTTGGTCGTGGCCGCCGATGAATCCGTAAAGCCGCAGACCCGCGAGCATTTTGACATTTGCCGGCTTTTGAACGTGCAACGCGGAATTATTGTGCTGACAAAGATCGATATGGCAACGTCCGATCAAATCGAGAGCCGCCAGAAGCAGTGTGAAGCAGTTGTGCGCCGGTTCTTTTCTCAGATGGCGCGCCGATTGTTCAGGTCAGTGCGGTTACGGGCGCGGGTCTGAATGACCTTCGCAATGAATTATCCAAGCTGTCGAATCACCTGAGTTCGCGAGATGAGACAGGTCTCGCTCGTCTTCCCGTGGATCGGAGTTTCGCGCTGAAAGGGCTTTGGCACGGTGGTAACGGGGACCCTTTGGAGTGGCAGCGCTGCGAACCGGCGACACCGTGGAAGATCTTTCCCGTTGCGGCGCGAAGTTCGCGTGCGCGGATTACAGGTACATGGCGAGAGCGTTCAAACCGCATCGGCAGGTCAACGGACGGCCGTCAATCTGGCGGGAATTGACAGTACCGAAATTCGACGTGGCTTCATGCTGACCCACCGCGATGGGCTCCAGGGATCGAAGACGATCGATGTGTCGATTGAATGGATGGACGAAATCGGACATCCCGGAAAAACGCGAGCAGTTTCTATTTCATTTAGGCACGGCGGAAGTGCCGGTCCATGGTGAAAGTGCTTAGTCGATCCCGATTCCAGCTTGAGAACATCTCGCTCGAGTGTGGTGCGCAGAACCTGTGCTGGCGCTCCCGGGCGATCGCTTCGTCCTCCGGCGGCCTTCCCCTGCGCAAACGGTTGGAGGCGGATCGGTACTGGACAGTTTTCCGCCGGTGCGTCTCAATCGCGGCAAGGACGATTGCTCGCCTGAATTCGCTATCGGACGCGAACGCTGGCAAACGCATTCAGATTCTCATCGAAGAAGGCGCGAACGGACGACGGCTATCCGATCTTGTGCGTTTGACCGGATTGCCTCCGGAGCGTTGCAAGGCCCTGATTCAAGAAAATCCAGAGTTGGTGTTTGTTGAACCGGCGCAGCGCGTTGTAACCCCAATCTGGATTGAGCAAATGCGCCGCAAAGCTAGTTGAGTGGTTGACAGCTTTCCACGCTAAGAATCCAGCGGCGGCGGGAGCGCCGATCGCACTTGCGCGTTTGAATTTGGAACCAACCTCGCAACAGCGGTGTTTAAGGATTTCGCGGCCATTCGAGTGCAAGGGGATCTCGTCTCGCTGGCGACTCACAAGGCGCAGTTCAGTTCAGCGGAAAACCAGAATCTCGCGAAGATCGAACATCTATTTCGGCAAGCTGGCCTGCAACCGCCTCCCATCGCCGAGGTGATGAAACTTGCGGGCGCCGATCTAAAGAAAGATCGCGGACTGCTGGAGATCGCTCGTCAAAGATCGGAAACTGGTGCGCATTTCAGACGATCTGATTTTTCACGCCGATGCGCTGGAGCGGAGTTCGCAAATCGCTTGCCGCCCACAAAGGGAAGAAGGTTTTCGGTCCCTGAGTTCAAGGAATGGACGCAGATATCACGTAAATATGCGATCCCGCTGCTCGAGTTTATGGACCGGCAACACGTGACGCGACGGGAAGGCGATGCGCGGGTTGTGCTCTAAGTCCCGATCAGAGAACTTCAAAAATCAAGCACTTCAGATAATGAGTCTCGGGCACGGTGAGCAGAATCGGGTGATCCTGCGCCTGAGTGCGACGCTCCAGCACGCGGAGTTGTTTTCCCGAATCCAGCGCCGCGCCGGCGATGATCTCTAGCAAATGCGCTTCGCTCATGTGATGCGAACACGAACAGCTCACGAGAATTCCGCCTCTCTGCAAGAGACGCAGTGCGCGCAGATTAATTTCCTTGTAGCCGCGTGCCGCGCCTTCCAGATGCCGTGCGCGATTTGGCGAATGCCGGCGGGTCCACCACAACGATGTCGAAACTTCGGTGGGCCGCTATTAGGCCCGGCAAATAATCGAGTACGTCCGCTTCGTGGAAATCAATGTTCTGCAAATCGTTAAGCTCCGCATTGGCGCTTGGCGGAGCCGAGTGCTTGTGCCGAGCTATCCACCGCATGCACCGAATTCGCAAACGGAGGCGAGGTGTAATGCAAATCCGCCATTGCCGGTGAAGCAATCGAGTGCCTTGCCTCTTGCGTACCGGCGCGACCGCCAAATAGTTTTCGCGCTGATCGAGGAAGATGCCGGTCTTCTGGCCGCCCAGAAGGTCCACTTCGCACGTAAGATTGTTCATGCGTATCGGAACGCGTTCCGGAATCTCGCCATCGAGGACCGTAATCTCTTGGGCTAAGTTTTCTTTCCCACGAACGGCCAGGTCGTTTCTTGCAACGATTCCCTTTGGCTCAAGCAGTTCGCGTAAGCTGGAGACGATGTCGGCAGTGAGCCGGTCCATTCCTTGATCGAGTAGCTGCAGAACCAGCCAATCCGCATATCGGTCCACAATCAGGCCGGGAAGAAGGTCTCCTTCGGCATGCACCAGCCGGTAAGCGTCTGAATCGCACACGATGCGTTTGCGATATTCGTATGCGGCTTGAATTCTCTTCGCTAGAAAATCCCTACCGATTTCCTCCACTTGCCTGCTCAGCAGGCGCAGTGTAATTTGCGATGTGGAGCTGTAATGAGCGACTCCGAGCCCATGGCCCTTGTGGTCGATCACGCGCACGGCATCGCCCGGTTGGGCCGAGCCCCGGTCGATTACGTCGCTTGAAAAAATCCAGACGTGCCCGGAACGGATGCGATCCGCCGCTTTCCGATTCACGCGAACCGTGGGGAATTCCGGCATCGCCTCATTTAAACAAACACAGAGCGCATCGAGTATTCTGAGGGGGAAACCGAGTGTCACCGAGTATCAGCGTAGTCGTACCCTGCTTCAACGAGAAGGAAGTCATCGCGAAATGCCATGAACGCTTGACTGCTGTGCTTGCAGGATTGGATGCGTGGTACGAAATTGTCTATGTTGACGACGGCTCGCGTGACGAAACACTAGCTCGACTAAAAGTCATTCATGAGTATGATCCGAATGTGACCGTAGTGGAGCTTTCACGGAACTTCGGCCATCAAACAGCCGTAACCGCCGGACTGGAAATAGCGAGCGGCGAAGTAGTTGTCATTATCGATGCCGATCTTCAAGATCCTCCCGAACTCATCCTCAAAATGCTTGACATCTGGTCGCAAGGATTCGAAGTGATCTATGGAGTGCGCGAGTCGCGCGAGGGCGAGACCGGATTCAAACGCTGGACGGCGAAATTGTTTTACCGGCTGATCAATTTGCTTTCCGACGTCGAAATTCCCGCCGACACGGGCGATTTTCGCCTGCTGGACAGGAAGGCGGTGGAAGCGATCAAGAGAATGCCAGAAAGACACCGCCTGCTCCGCGGCATGTGCAGTTGGATCGGTTTTCGCCAGTACGGTTTGAAGTATGCCCGCGCGCCCCGCATCGCAGGCAAGACAAAGTATCCTGTCCGAAAAATGGTAAGCCTCGCATTTGATGGAATTGCATCATTCTCCACCGTTCCGCTTCGCTTTGTGGCTGTCATAGGATTTCTTACGGCTTCTCTCTCAGCAATTGGTATCATCTACGCCCTCGTCGTGCGGCTGTTTACCCATACGTGGGTTGCCGGGTGGGCGATCTCGTTCGTTGGGATGCTTTTTCTGGGCGGCGTTCAGATGATGAGCATAGGCGTTGTCGGCGAATATGTAGGGCGCATCTACGCCGAAACGAAGCACAGGCCGCTTTATCTCGCTCGATCGGTTTTCAGGACGGCGCGGCCAACCGCACGAGCCGGCATGCCGCTTCCGGATCGAGATTTTGTCGCGACTGAACACTCCTAGATGCAATCAATTTGGGCCTTCCTGCGAAGGCGAGCGCTTTATCTGCTTCTGGCAGCCATTCTGCTCCTCGACCTCGCATATCTTACTCGCAGTTACTATTGGGATGGAGTCCTGTTTTCCCTAAACATTGAGGGAGTGCACCGTGGCGCACTTCCGTTTACTGTATTGTTTCATCCGAACCATCTACTTTACTCGGCTTTAGGGTACGTCCTATATTCCGCTGTCTCGGATGTGTGGCCTAGCAGTGCGGGCTATAACCGTCTTACAGATTTTCAATGTAGTTTTGAGCGTCTGCGCGAGTTATCTCATGTTTTCCTTGACGAAGCGGCTCACTGTCTCATTTTCCATTGCCATCGTTTTGTGCGGTGCTCTTCGCATTCGGCGCGATCTGGTGGAAATTTTCGACCGATGCGAACAGCTACATTTTTTGCGTCTTGTTGCTGCTTCTCGTCTATCGATTCGTGGTTCAAAATCCAGCACGCCTGCGTCGCCGCTGCCGCATGCCATACGATGGCCATGCTGTTTCACGAACTCTCCGTGTTTATGTATGTCCCCGTTCTAGCTGTGATCGCTCTGGATTCGCGACGGTCGCGCACAACGAGATTCTGGAGCTCAGGTGCGTATTTAGCCGGAACAGGTTCTGCCGTCGCAATTGCTTATCTGCTTTGCTACAGCCAAGTGGATCATCGGGTATACCCGAATCTAATGGCATGGATCACGAGTTATGCGTCGGATTCCGGATTCACTCATTCCATCGGTCAAATCGTTGGCGCTTATCTCAGCAGCTACCTGAAATTGTTCGTTGGCGGAAAGCTGAGCTTTATACGCGATTATTTTTCGATTCCGGTATGTTGTTTCTCTACTGTTCTGTCTGGGCGCTCTGATCTGGGCGGTCGTGCAATTCACCCGGACTCCGAATGTGGGAATCTTGCAGTGGGACCGATGGGCAGCGCCTTTTCTCTGGCTATGGCTTCTGACCTATGCGATTTTCCTTGGAGCCTGGGATCCGGGGAGTACGTTCCACAAGCTTTTTGTCTGGCCGGCGATTGTGCTGCTACTGGGCGCTGATGTGGGGCTCTGGCCGGCGCTCAATAGATGCCGATTCGCCTTTCTAGGCATGGCCGTGGCTATTGCGGCCTGGAATTTTGCCGCGTATATCTATCCTCATTCGCACGACAGCGCCGATCCGGTGCTCACATTGGCGGAAAAGATCGATCGAGAACTGCCGAAGAGCGCGATCGTTTATTATCGGGCGTTCGATCCGGACGATTGGTACCTGGACTACTTCGCGCCCGGCAGACAGTGGGTTCCTCTACCTAGGGATCTGAGCGCGTCTCGATGCGAACAAACCTGTCTGCTTCGAAACTACTGCGCTTGAAGGACTGCGCGGAAAGTTTGTCTTCAGCCAAAAATGGGATCTGGTAAACAGCAGCCATAATATCCGGCTGGAATGCTTGAAGAGTCCCGAGCGCTAAACGTCCAGATTCCGGACATCGAGCGCGTTTTCCTCGATGAACTTCCGGCGGCTTTCCACATCCTCGCCCATAAGGGTTGAGAAGATCGGCTCAGTTTCGGCAAAATCTTTCAAATCCACTTGCAACAGAGTGCGGCTCTCCGCATTCATGGTAGTGGACCAGAGTTGCTCGGCATTCATCTCGCCGAGCCCTTTGTAGCGCTGAATGTTGACCTCGCGCGTCCCTTCGTTCTTCACGGTCGAGAGCAAGTCGCGCCAGTTCTGAATCACATCGCGCTGAGTGTCCTTCACAATCGTGAAAGGCGGCGTGTTGAGACGCGCCACTTGTTTGACCAGAGCACGGGTGCGGCGGAACTCAGGCATCGCCATAAACTCCGTATTGATGTATCGAGTCGCGTTCGTGGGATCTTTATAACTGATCATCCAGGCCGAGTGTTCTTCCTCATGCTCCACGCCTACTTCCAGTTTGGCTTGGCGTAAACGCTCAGCCACCGAGCGCACGTTTTCCTCGTTCTGCAGATCGGCTTTGCGTGTCAATCGGAAGACTTACATCGGTAAGAACGTCAACCACACGCGCATCGCGCACCCGACGCTCCAAACGCCGCGTGATCTGGGCCAGTTCATCCAAGGACATCAGGAATCCGCGCAGCTCCGCTCCTTCAATCTTGGAACTTTGACCGTCCTTGCCGGCGAGCTCCACCGAAAGGTTCTCGGTGGCACGGCGCAGAATCTCCCGCGTAAACTCCTTGTCGTCCTTGATGTACTTCTCGTTCTTGCCTTTCTTGATGCGATACAGCGGAGGCTGCGCAACGAATACTTTGCCGCGCGTAATCAGTTCCTGCATGTGCCGGAAGAAGAACGTAAGCAGAAGCGTGCGGATATGAGAGCCATCCACGTCGGCATCGGTCATGATGATGATCTTGCCGTAGCGCAGCTTTGCCAATTCGAAATCGTCGCCTTTGCCAATCCCGGTTCCGATAGCCGTGATCATGGCGCGAATCTCTTCATGGCCCAGCATCTTGTCGTAACGGGCCTTCTCGACATTCAGAATTTTGCCCTTGAGCGGAAGTATCGCCTGATACCGGCGATCGCGCCCCGATTTAGCGGTTCCACCGGCCGATTCGCCCTCGACCAGAAAAAGTTCGCAGCGATCCGGATCGCGTTCCTGGCAGTCCGCGAGTTTGCCCGGCAAGCCGCCGGAATCGAGGGCGCCTTTTCGCCGTGTCAGATCCCGCGCCTTACGGGCTGCTTCGCGCGCACGAGATGCCTCAATCGCCTTGGTGACGATCTTCTTCATCACGGCGGGATTCTTATCGAAGAATTCGCCGAGCTTGTCGTTGATCAATTGCACGACGTAGCCCTGAATATCCGAATTCAGCTTGCCCTTCGTCTGGCCTTCGAACTGTGGCTGCGGCAATTTGACGCTGATGACCGCCGTCAAGCCTTCGCGCACGTCATCGCCGGTGAGATTCTCTTTCTGATCCTTGAACAGTCCGCTCTGCTGCGCGGCCGCATTGATCGTCCGGGTCAACGCGCTTCGAAATCCGCTGAGATGGCTGCCTCCATCCACCGTGTTGATGTTATTCGCAAAGCTGAAAACATTTTCGGAATAAGAATCGTTGTATTGCAGCGCTACTTCGATGCTCAGCCTGCCGCCATTCGGCAAATCCCGATCCCCCTCGAAGTGGATCGGTTTATCATGCAGCACCGATTTTCCGCGGTTGAGATGTTTGATGAATTCGGCGATACCGCCGCTGTAATAGAACTCTTCGGAGCGGATGTTCTCATCGCGCTCATCCGTCAACGTGATCTTCAGCCCTTTATTCAGAAACGCGAGCTGCCGAAGCCGCTGCGCCAGAGTATCGAAGTTGAACTCCGTCGCATCCATGATCGTCGGATCGGCCTTGAATGTGATTTTCGTGCCGGTCTTGTTCGACTTGCCGGTTTTGGCGAGTGGCGCCTTGGGAATTCCGCGCTCGTAATCCTGTTCCCAGGTTGCTTTATCGCGCCAGATCTCCACATGCAGTGTTTCCGAAAGAGCGTTCACGCAGCTTACGCCGACTCCATGCAGGCCGCCCGATACTTTGTACGAGTTCGAATCGAATTTACCGCCCGCATGCAACTTGGTGAGCACAACCTGCGCCGCGGATACACCTTCCTCGGCATGCATATCCACGGGAATTCCGCGCCCGTTATCCACGATCGTGATCGAGTTATCGATGTGGATGGTCACACCCACCTCGGTGCAATAGCCCGCCAAGGCTTCGTCGACGGAATTGTCCACCACTTCGTACACCAGGTGATGGAGACCCATCTCGCCCGTCGATCCGATATACATCGCCGGACGCAGCCGAACAGCTTCCAGGCCTTCTAAGACCTTAATGCTGCTGGAATCGTAATTTTCGTTTTGAGCCACTGTAGCCATACTTTCGATAGAGACAATAGGCCGACGAAGAACCGCAAAATACATACGGCTGCCTCGAGCCCATTCATTACCTTTCTTTTCCTTCCGGCGTACTTCGCGCGCAGTTCTAGCGCACCCGCCCGGACTCAGATGCGCATCGGCATCACGACATATCGATACGAGGTATCACCCGGTCCGGCATGCGGGCGTAATTCGCCGGCGCTGTTTGAATCCTTGAAATGAAACTCCACTTCGCTCTGAGAGACCGAACGCAAGAAGTCGAGCAGATACTGCGCATTGAATCCGATTTCGACATCCGTTCCGCTGTACTCCACCGGAATCGTCTCCTCGCTTTCTCCGGTTTCGGAGATCGAGGAATGAACTTTCAACTCGCCGTTGGCGAGAATCTGCACTCGAACCGCCCTGGAGCGTTCGTCAGCGAATTGAGCCACGCGTTCGAGAGCCGCCTTCAATTCATCGCGCTGAATCACGAGCATGTGCGGGTGTTCCTTGGGAAGCACACGCTCGTAATCCGGAAAATTGCCTGTCAACTTACGACTGAGAAGCAAACGTTTGTCGATCCGGAAGAACAGATGGTTTTCGTTCCCGGAAAATTCAATCCGCTTGTTCGAATCCTCCGTCGCAAGCTTCTGGATCTCGCTCATGGCTTTCTTCGGCAGCAGAGCGCGATAGGTCCCCGACAAGCCGGTAAGTTCCACCCGTTTCTCCACCATAGCCAGGCGGTGGCCGTCGGTAGCTACCATCACCACGCCGCCCTCGTTCAGGATCAACAGAGCCCCATTGAGCGTGAAGCGCGATTCTTCGGCCGAGATAGCGAAGATCGTGCTCGATATCATCTGCGCCAAAACACTCAAGTGGAATCTCCGCCAGCGGCTCCGGCATCTGCGGCAGCTCCGGAAAACTTTCCCGTGACATACCCGCGATCCTAGTCCGCGAACGTCCGCAGACGAAACTGGCCCACTGGTTCTCTGCCAGTTTCACCTGAACATCGGCGTCCGGCAGCAGCCTTACATAATCCAACAGTCGCCGGGCGGGAATGGTGCCGGCGCCCTCCTTCTTAATCCGCGCCGGGCAAGCGCAACGGATGCCCAACTCCAGGTCCGTAGCCGTGAGCCAAACCTGGTCGTGGTCTGTCTCCATCAGAATGTTCGAAAGAATCGGAATAGTGGTTTTCTTCTCCACCACCCCTTGCGTCAACCCGAGTTCCCGAACCAGATCAGACTTACTAACCGAAAATTCCATGCGGGGCCTATGAGAGATCCTTGCTCGTCCTTGCTTCTATTCTTCCTAGACTGGGTAATTCTAAGTGACCAAAAGAGAACCGAATTAATAGTGGCTGTGGAAACGTTGAATTCCTTCTAAATTATAGCAAATCCATGCGGTTCCTTGCATCACAGCCTGTGGAATCCGCGTTTGCCGGCGTTGCAAAAATGCACCTTGAAAAGTTCTGAACACGTTTGAACAGCGCCGCTCAGGACAGTCGCTGTGGAAAACGCGCATAAAGCTATTGAAGTGAGTCGATTACCGACTGGATAAGAGTGTTCAAAGTCTCATCATGCTGCCGCAGCTCTTCGATTTTCTGAACGGAGTGCAAAACGGTAGTGTGATGTTTGCCTCCGAAATAGCGCCCGATTTCAGGCAAAGAAGCGCGCGTGAGTTCCTTCACCAGGTACATGGCAATCTGGCGTGGGTACGCAATCTGCTGCGTGTTGCTCTTCATCTTGAGCTGTGACGGCTGGAGGTTGAACCTCTCGGCCACGGCGCGGAGAATGGATTCCACTGAGATCTTGCGCTCGGCGCCGACATTGAGATGCTTCAGCGTCTGATGCGCCATGGCAAGATTGATGGGTTGTCCGGTCACCGACGACACCGCAATGAGTTTCGTCAAGGCGCCTTCCAATTCGCGCACGTTGGATTTCGTCTTAGTGGCAATGAAGATCCGGACATCCTGCGGCAATTTGACTCCCTCGGTCTCCGCTTTCTTATCGAGGATCGCCATTTTGGTCTCCAGGTCTGGCGGCTTGAACGTCGACCAGAAGTCCCCACTCGAATCGCGATCGCAGCCGTTCCACCAGCCCGGGCAACTGGTGAGGCGCCGAATCGCTCGAGATTACGATCTGCTTCTGATGATCATAGAGCTCATTGAAGGTATGAAAGAACTCTTCCTGGGTTCGCTCTTTTCCCGCGATGACATGAATATCGTCGATGAGCAGCACGTCCGCCGAGCGATAGTGCCGGTGAAACAGCGGCATCCGATCGAGCTTGATGGAGTTGATCATCTGGTTCATGAATCGCTCGCTCGATGTGTATACGACATTCAGGCCGCCGAAGTTTTCGAGCAGGCAGCGGCCGATCGCATGCATCAGATGGGTTTTACCGATCCCCACGCCGCCATAAATGAATAGCGGATTATAGCTGCGCGAAGGCATTTTCGCGACAGCTTGCGCAGCCGCATGAGCCAACTGATTCGAAGACCCGACAACGTAGTTGTCGAACGTCAGTCGAGGGTTGAGCCAATTTACCGTATTCTCAAAAACGGGCTCCGAGGAGTGCGCGTGTCCGTTTCCAACATGCGACAGTATCGCTGAACCCGCCTGAACCTGCTGCCGCGGCGCGCGCGGCCGACGCACTGATCTGATATTGCACTCGCCGGACCGGAAGCTTGAGTTCCTCGATTGCCGTCCGGATCTGAGGCGTATATTCTTGCTTGATCCACGCTTCTGTGGTTTCGTCCGGAACTTGAACCGTAAGCTCACCGTCCCGTAAGAGATCCCAGCGCGGTCCGGGAAATCCAATTCTGGTACGCGCCCTGGTCAGCCTGACAGCTAACCAGCCCTTAATCTCTTCCCAAGAGTCTCCCAACCCAATCACTCCTGTTTTGAACGGAAAAATTCCCACACCTTTTCCACTATCTGTGGAAAAATCTATTTCTGCGCCTTATTTTTAGCGAGTTTGCCGCTCTGGTTAGCAGCAGTAGTCGAGTTGGGGGAAGCCGTCTCCGTTATTTCGGAAACCACAGTCTATCATAGGGGCAGAGTTTTCAAAGAGAAATCTGATCAGAATATAAGCTACTTAAATTCAAGAGGTTAGCGAAGCAAAAGTCGCACCAAGAGTGTGCCTTGGGAGCACGGGCGATAGGTAGGATTCCCAGTAAGGTCCCGTGTTGCAATCAGATGAATTGACTTTGCAACAAACTCATCAGAGAATGTCGAATAGACTTTCCAAGCGGGAGTAACTCAGCTGGTAGAGTGCAACCTTGCCAAGGTTGATGTCGCGGGTTCGAATCCCGTCTCCCGCTCCATTTTCAATAATTTGTAGCGCGGCCCAGCAGAACGCAACGTCTTTTCCCCGCCGAGTCGCCTCGCGAAGCTAACCGGGCGTCGAACGTGACAATTGTTCCGTCATGGCTTTCCGCCATCGCGAGGAGCCACGAATCGGCCCAACTCTTGGGCGAGGTTACATCTTCTGAAGCGTATTGGCGGAAATAGTGCTCGACATCGCCGGTTTCGGGCATATACGACACCCGATCATCGGAAAAGAGGTGATCGTATGCCTTCCAAGCCGCCTTCATCGTGAGTGGCTTACCGTTCATTACCGCGGAAGTGGTGAGCAGGCGCAGAAGGCTCATCTGGGTGATGCGGGTAAAACAAATCGATTCGAACTCGTCAGACTTCCACCAGGATTTGGCAACGGAATGGTGACTGTGTTCCGGCAGCAGCGCTGCCATCCAGACATTGACGTCAGGGAAACTCAATCCCGACATAGATTTGGTCGTCGGTTAACTTGATGGGCTTGCCCGTAAGAGGCACAAGAGGTGTTTCGAAATTGAGTCGCTTCTTTGGTCGCTGCGGCCCAGAAGACAACACAGCGCTCTCTATGCTTTGCAGAATCAGTTGCCGCGCGGAGCAACCGCGCCGAGCTGCGAGTTCGTGTACGCGCCGGTGCAAGTCGCGAGGCAAGTCGATGCTCGTTCGAATCGAATCCGTATGCATCAGTCCCAATTTTAGCCTGACGACTTAAATAAGTCGACAGGCAGTCTGGCCAGCGCCATTCTATAAAAAAGCCCCAACTTTGACGAATAGGAACAGCAGAAGTGGGCCGTCCGTCAACTATTTTTTGAACTCAGCGTTTTAGAAAGTGGTGAGGCAAGTGGTGAAACGAAACCGGGCTGCGGCCGCATCTTGCGTGCTTGCACTTACACCCGTACTGCTTTTCGGGGCTAAGAAACTGAAGAAAATCAAGCCTGCGGCGAACCCTCCGCAGTACATCGCTTTCAGCAAGCTTCTTCCTGCCGACGATCAACTTCATCACGCCCTGGATCGTCTGACGTTCGGTCCCCGGCCCGGGGATTTTGAGCAACTCCGGCAAATCGGGCTCGATAAGTGGTTGGATCGCGAGCTTCACCCCGAGAAAGTTCCCGAGAACCCAACGCTTGAGGAACGGCTCAAGCCGCTCGAATCGTTGAAGCTGAGCATCCACGACACGTATGTGCGTTATCCCCCGCCCCAAATGATTCTGGCGGTAGCTCGTGGACGTGCGCCGCTGCCGGACGACCCCGAGCTGCGGGCGATTGTGGTTCGTCTGGCGGATCGTTATCAGCAGCGCCGCGAAACAGCAGCCCAAGGCGGAACCGCTGCCGCGGCCAGTCAGTTGCCAGGCGCAGCTCCCGGCACCGTCAACTTGAACGTCCCGGTCGCAGAGCAAAAAGCGCAGCCTGCCAAGGATCCAAATGACGATTCCGATCTGGAACTCAAGACCAGACTGTCTGACATCCTGACACCCGAACAGATCAACACGTTGCGCTCTGGAAAACCGGATGAAAAAAGGGCTTTGCTCGCGGGTTTGCCTGCGGAAAAGCGGCTCGATTTCGTGTGGGCTTTGCGTCCAAAGCAGCGGCAGCAGTTGTTTGTGCTCGCCCCGGTGGAGTTGCGGCGTGAACTAATGCTTTCCGTAAACCCGCAGAACGTTGTCGCTACCGATTTGACAGAAGGCAAGCTGCTGCGCGCCGTTTATAGCAATCATCAACTGCAGGAGTTGCTGGCCGATTTCTGGTACAACCATTTCAACGTGTTTCTGGGCAAGGGCGCGGATCGTTACATGATCCCGACCTATGAGCGCGAAGCGATTCGGCCGCATGTCTTCGGAAAATTCTACGATCTGTTGCTGGAAACCGCGAAGAGTCCGGCCATGCTGTTCTACCTGGACAATTGGGAATCCGTCGCGCCTGAGGCTGCAAACCGCTTCCAGCGCCCAAATCAGAAGAACAAGCGGGGCCTGAATGAGAACTATGGCCGTGAACTTCTGGAACTCCACACACTGGGTGTGGACGGCGGCTATACACAGAAGGACGTAATTGAAGTGGCCCGGTGCTTTACCGGTTGGACCATCGCGAATCCTCGAAAAGGCGGTGGCTTCGAATACAACGACAAAGTGCACGATAAAGGGCAGAAGATTGTCCTCGGGCATGTGATCCCGGCGGGCGGCGGCATGAATGACGGTCTGAAAGTGCTGGATATTCTTGCCCATCACCCCTCCACCGCGCATTTCATCTCACTGAAGCTGGCGCAGCGCTTTGTAGCCGATGATCCGCCGCCCTCGCTCGTCAATCGAATGGCGGAAACATTCACAAAGAGCGAAGGAGATCTTCGCGCTGTCATGCAAACCATGCTCTCCTCGCCAGAATTTTGGTCGCAAGGCGCATATCATGCCAAAGTGAAGAGCCCGTTCGAAATGATCGCTAGCGCCCTGCGTGCGACCAACGCGGATGTGACTTCCGGTTTTCTGCTGGCGAACGAACTTCAGAAACTTGGAGAGCCGCTATACCGCAAGATCGAACCCACCGGCTATTCGAGCTCCAATGCCGAATGGGTGAGTTCCGCAGGACTACTCGATCGAATGAATTTCGCACTTGCCTTGGCGCACAATCGCGTCCCCGGCATCAAGGTAGACCTGGCGGAGTGGCAGACGATTGCGGAGAAAGATCCTATGATGCTGGCGCGCGCCATTCTCGAGCAGAATCCGAGCGAGCAGACAAAAGCCGCTATAGAGAAGACGTTGAGCGACCCCGAATTGCAGAAGCAATTAGCCAGCAATGCCAAGGCCGGGCCGCCTCAATTGCCGAGCCTCATCGCCGGCTTGACAATTGGCTCACCCGATTTCCAGCGACGATAAAGAGAAGTAAGGAGTCAAGAATGCCATCCCGCAGATTGTTTTTGAAGAGTTCGGCGCTTGCCATGTTCGGAGTTGGATCCGTTCCCACGTGGCTCTCTCGTGCCGTGTACGCCAAAGAGGCTCCAAAGGAACGAAAGAAAATTCTCATCGCCATCTTCCAACGCGGCGCGGTGGACGGCTTGAACGTCGTCGTGCCCCACGGCGAACCCGCGTACTATGCGTTACGCCCCACTATTGCCATTCCTCGGCCGGATGGAACAGAGCAATCCGCTATCGATCTGGACGGCCATTTTGGATTGCACCCGGCCCTGCGATCTCTGAAACCACTGTGGGAAAAACAGCAACTCGCGATCGTCGAGGCGGTCGGATCGCCCGACCCCACTCGTTCTCATTTCGACGCTCAGGACTACATGGAATCGGGCACGCCTGGATTGAAGGCCACCTATGACGGCTGGCTGAATCGCGCCATGACACCCGAACCGCATGCCTCTCCATTGAGAGCAGTCAGCCTTAGCCCGGATTTGCCCCGTTCCCTGCGCGGGAAAAACGAGGCCCTTGCGGTCAACAACGTAAACGATTTTCAGGTGAAGGATACCCGTGTTGCTGCCACCTTCGAATCCATGTACGGCACGAGCGTCGATCAAGTTTTGAACGGTACCGGACGCGAGACGTTCGACGCCATCAAGATTATGCAGTCCATTCAGAAGACTCCCTACATTCCTTCGAACAATGTGCACTACCCGGGTGGACGTCTCGGCCAGAGTTTGCAGCAGATTGCGCGCATCATCAAGGCCGATGTCGGCCTCGAAGTTGCGTTCACCGACGTAGGCGGATGGGACACCCATGTTAACGAAGTGGGCGCGCAGGCGCACGTGGGTCAACTGGCCAATCTGCTTCGGGATTTCGGCGATGCTCTCGCGGCGTTCTCGCAAGATATGGGTGACCGGATGGCCGACGTTACCGTGGTTACGATGTCCGAGTTCGGCCGAACCGTCAAGGAAAACGGAGACCGCGGCACTGATCATGGACACGCCAACGTGATGCTCGTTCTGGGCGGCAATGTTCATGGGGGCAAAGTTTACGGCGATTGGCCCGGCCTCGAACGCGAACAGCTCTACGAAGGTCGCGATCTGAACGTCACCACGGATTTCCGCACCGTTCTTTCTGAACTAGTTACCAAACAGATGGGCAACCGCGAGATCGCATCGGTGTTCCCGGGATTCAACGGGCGCATCGATCGCGGAGTGTTGGCGTAGACCTACTTCCCCGGCGGACCGAGCGGACTTGGAGAACAGCCGGAGGTTTCACGCGTATCGGACACGGCCGCTATCTTCCATCCCGCCGCCGTTTTCAGCAGGCTGAAAGAATCGATTCCACAGTGGCTGAATTTGCCGTTTAGATGAAAATCGTATTCCGCCCAGACCACCGCAATGGAACCATGCTCCAGCACCTTGGGATTCCAGATTCGTTCCAGCCAGGCGTCTCTGCTCGCGCCCAGACGTTCGAGCCATTTCTCGTGTGGGGTCGCGACCGCCGTGCCGTCCGGCCGAACGGAAAACAGCATCGCATCTTGAGTGAAGAGTGCACTGCCCGCGTTCGCATCGTGCGCGGACATCGCATCGAAAAGCCGTTGAACGGCTGCGGTCGGACTCTGGTCGTCCGAAGCGGCGCAGGCGAATGAGACAAAGCACGCGTCCAGCACAAGGGCCAGGAATCTTGGCATTCAGCCAGTCTATCGAGTACCCGCGCCCTTTCGGAGTGAGCTCAACCGCTACTACGCGCCTGTCACTCGAAACACCGTCGCGTAATCGGACGGTTTCCGTTGCGGCAATATAACTTTGAGACCATCTTGGTTCTGTGCCCACTGAAGGCTCTCGTCGGAGCCCAGCAGTTCGACACTCTGAATCTTGCCTACCCGCAACTCGCTTCCCGTACGCAGCGGACGTATAACAGCTTCGTATTCCGGCCAACCCATCACGAACGCATAAAGCGTATTACCCTTGGTCGTAAAGCGCACATCGGCAGCCGTAAGATCTTTCCTCTTGTTCTCGTTGAATGCCGAACTTTCGGCGGCGGCCTGGGTTCCCGGTCCTTCGCCGAAAATTTTCCAAGGGCGTGTCGCGTAAATCGCTTCGCTGTTCACCCGCATCCAGTCGGTAATTCCCGCAAGCACGGTCCGTTCCTCCGCATCCAGTGCGCCGCTCGCCGGCAGCGGAAAATTCAACATGAGATTGCCATTCCTGCTGACGATATCCACTAGCATGTCGATCACGGTTTTCGGAGTCTTGTATTGAATGCCTCGCTTGTAATGCCAGTTCCCGATGCATGTGTCCGTCTGCCACGGTTGCGGCCAGATCTTGTCCACGATTCCGCGTTCCACATCCAGCACGCAGATCCCGCGCTCGGCATCTTCCCGGCGTTTACTCGTGTACACAGCCTGCGTTTTACCGCCATTGCGCTTCGCGTTCAGGTTGTAGTGATGGGCCACCAAACTCAACCCGTAATCCTCAAACGGCAGCGCGCCATCGGTGTAGAGCATGTCCGGCTCATACTGGTCCACCAGGTCCTTGATACGCACGTACCAATGACGTTTCCACCATTCCGGTATCCCGCTTTCGTTCCAATCCAGGTTCTTGCCCCAGATATCGTCCGAATCCTCGTACAAAGAAAAATTCTTCGGATCTGCTCCGTCGTAAGGAGTGCCGGCCATCGGCCCGCTCTCATCGTGTCCATGACTAACGGAGAACCATTTATAGGAAATCCATAAATGCTCCGATACGCCGAACCTCAGCCCTTCATCGGCCGCCGCCTTGCGCCACATCCCTACAACGTCCTTATGCGGCCCCATCTTCACCGCGTTCCAACGCTGGTGCTTTGAATTCCAGAGGTCGAAGTTGTCATGGTGCACGCCCATGCTCATGAAATACTTCGCGCCGGCTTCCTTATACATCCGCATCAGGCCCGCCGGATCGAACTTCTCCGCCTTCCAGGCGGGAATCGTATCTTTAAACCCGAACTTCGACGGATGTCCGTATGTCTCGACGTGATAGTTGTACTGTGGGCTTCCCTGCATGTACATATTGCGCGCATACCAATCGCCGTCTTCGATCGCCGACTGCGGTCCCCAGTGCGCCCAAATACCGAACTTCGCGTCACGAAACCATTCCGGAATTTCGTACTTGCCGAGTGATTCGCGAGTCCCCTGAAATAGTCCGCTCTCCGCTTCGATTCCAGGTGGCTTCTCCATTTGCGCTTCTGCTCTCACGAGCGCCGGAACACTTGCTGCCATCCACTGGATTGCATTTCGTCTGGTGATTTTCATGTGACGAGATGCAAATTACCACACCCGCGGCTTGCAAACGCGCAGCATGGGAAACTGTTCTCTTTGGCGGTGTTTTCTTGGTTAAGACGATTCTAGTTCTTTCGCTTCTGCTGCTCGAAACGCCGTTCCTTCTGCACGCGCAAGACTCCGTGTCCATCCAGGAAAATGTGCAATATGGCGCGCCGAACGGCCAAAAACTGCTGCTTGATATTTACCTGCCATCGGGCGAGGACCGCCGGCCCCCATCCCGCGATCGTGTTGATCCACGGCGGCGGCTGGACAAGTTTCGATAAAAGCACAATGCGCGGTATGGGCCAATTTCTCGCGCGACATGGTTTTGTGGCTTTTTCCGTGGATTATCGTCTGTTCCACGAAACAGAGAACCGCTGGCCGGCTCAATTGGATGACGTGCAACGTTCGGTCCGTTGGGTGCGCGCCAATGCTTCCAAATACAATGTGAATCCCAATTGCATCGGAGCCTTGGGCACTCCGCCGGCGCGCAGTTAGCCGCGTTATTGGGAATGGAGGACACGCGCGACAATTCCGACCCGGCGCTTGCGAAGTACTCAAGCCGGGTGCAGGCTGTCGTAGACGTAAGTGGGCCGAGCGATTTCATAACCAGCCATGATCCTGACGGAGACGCGTTCCTGGCAAATTTCTTAGGAGGAAACTATTCGAACCATCCCGATCTGTGGCGTGACTGCGTCGCCCGTTTTTCATGCGGCAAAGGACGATGCGCCTTTTCTGATCGTGCACGGTACACGAGACGCAGAAGTGCCCATCGCGCAATCTCAGGAATTATTTGAAGCGCTGCAGCGCGAGGGCGTCCCCGTGACATTCGTCAAGGTGAACGATGTCCATACATTCAAAACTCCCGACGCGCACCGACGGTTGGCGCTAGAATCGCTGGCATTTTTCAACCGCTACCTCATTACCGCTCGGTAGTCTGCGCTAAGAAGCGCTTCACCACCAGGGTTTGAATGTCGAAATTGCCTTTTCGCAAATCATGGGCTGCCTTCTCGACAGGAACCAGATTTGTCGCGGCGGGAATCAGTTTGAGAGCATTCGCCAACTCCTCCAGCGACCCGAATGGATCGTTGCTTCCGTGGACAAACATCGCCGGAGTATGCAGCTGCGGGAAGTGGTTTGTCCGCAACTGATTTGGCTTTTCGGGAGGGTGCAGCGGATAAGAGAACAAAAGCAACCCGTCGGCGACGCTCGGATCTTCGGCCGCGAGCATTGTAGCCTGCCGGCCGCCATAGGAGTGGCCGCCAAGAAAAATTCGGCCCGGTATCATCGAACGCAATTCTGCCCCAGCTTCGCGCAACCCGTTCCGGTCCTCTGCGGCTGTCGAGGGCGACGGCGGTCCAAAAGGTTTTCGCTGCCGGAACGGCAAATCGTAGCGCAATACGCACAATCCGGCCGCTGCGAAAGCATTTGCAATCGCAATCAGCAAAGGCGCTTGACAGTTACCGCCTGCCCCATGGGTCAGAACCAAGCCGTCCCTCAGCGCACCCGCCGGACGATGAAGACGATTTCCGGCTGCCCCGCTAGAACGTCGCTTTGAATTTTCCGTCCTACTCCTCGGATATTTCGGCGACGGCGGCCGCGCTGCGGTAGGGCGGTCGCGGCTTTTTAGGCGCCATGACGTAGGCGTACGGATCTCCCGGCAACTCCGGCGTTCTGGTGAAAAGCGCTTTGATCCAGCGGACGGTCGCGCCTGCAAACCCAAGAATTCGCCCCCGGTGCCTCATCGCCTTTCAGTCTACCGCTTCCCACGTATAGACGTGGGGCCCCCTGAAGAGGATGTTTCATTTTACGCCTACAACTATACACCTATCACTTCTGCACATGACTGGGCGCGTTTCGTTTAATATGTAGAAGAAAGAGGTGTAGCCGGCAATGGCGGAAAAATCGGATTTGCCTCAAGGCACCCTGGACCTGCTGATCTTGAAAGTAATTGCGCTTGGCCCGGTCCACGGTTACGCCATCGCGCAACGTCTGCAGCAGGTCTCCCGCGATGTCGTCCAGGTTCCTCAAGGCTCGCTTTACCCGGCACTGCACCGGCTTGAAAACCGCGGTCTCCTGGCTGCCGACTGGAACGAAACCGAAACCGGCCGTGAGGCCAAGTTCTATCGTCTGACACGTAAAGGACGGGCGCGGCTCGAAACCGAAGCCGCAAGCTGGCAGCGGTTGACTGAAGCCGTCGGCCTGATTCTCCGGCTATCCGAGGGAGGCGCCGAATGACCTGGCTGCACCGCCTCTTGCATCGGCGACAGACGGAAGAGCAACTTGAAAAGGAACTGCGCTTCCATCTCGACCAATGTACGGCCGATCTCATGGCGCGCGGCCTCAATCCCGGCGAAGCACGGCGACAGGCAAGACTTGCGCTCGGCGGTCCCGAGCAAGTAAAGGAAGGCTGCCGCGACGCTCGCCGCACGCGCTGGCTGGAGGATCTGTGGCAGGATTTCCGCTACGCGCTTCGCACTCTGCGGCAAAAGCCGGGATTTGCGGCAGTCGCTTTGCTGACCCTTGCCCTCGGCACGGGAGCTACGACCGTGATGTTTACCGTCATCGACGGTGTTCTGCTCAAGCCGCTGCCATACCGCGAACCAGACCGCTTAGTCAGTGTACACGGATATGCGGAAACGTGGAATATTGCTCTCTTTGGCGAGCAAAATCTGGCATACTCCGACTTTCTCGATTGCCGGCGCGCGAGCCGCTCGCTGGATATAGCAGGACGGCTCTATACCGGAGGAACGCTGAGCGAGCCTCAGCCGGCCGAGTACGTCGACAACTTCGAGGCGTCGTCGAATTTATTTTCTGTAATGGGAGTTCCGCTGTTTCGTGGTCGGGCGTTTTTACCTGAAGAAGATCGGCCGGGCGGCACGCCCGTGGCAATCCTTGGCTACAGTTTCTGGCAGCGCCGCTACGCCGGAAACGCGGCGATTGGGACGGGAGCCACCTTCGACGGCAAGCGTTATACGGTTGTGGGCATCGCCCCCAAAGGCTTCCTGCTAGGCGGACGGGAAGCCGATCTGTATACGCCTATAGGCCAAGACACGGCGGCGTTCATGCAAAATCGCGCAGCACACCCAGTTGGGGTCTTGGCTCGCCTGCGTGCCGGCGCGACACTGCTTCAGGCACAAACGGAACTGGCGCTCATTGGCCGCCATCTGGCCGAGCAATTCCCCAAGTCCAATATGGACCGGACCTTCATAGCCCGCACCCTGCGCCCGAATGTTGATAATGTCCGATCCACACTCTGGCTGTTGCTGGGTGCGGTCAGCCTGGTGCTGCTGATCGCGTGTGTAAATGTAGCCAGCTTACTGCTGGCACGGGCGGTTTCGCGCGAGCGTGAGCTTGCCATGCGAGTCGCGCTAGGGGCCCGCCGCACTCGGTTAGTAAGGCAATGCCTGACCGAGAGCGCGGTGTTGGGGATTTCCGGAGGCGTGCTCGGCCTCTTCTTCGCCGCCTTGGGTATCCACCCGTTTATCGCCATCTGGCCCGGCAGTTTGCCTCGCGCCGAGGAGGTTCAACTCGATTGGCATGTGCTCCTGTTTGCGCTCGCCGCCTCTCTGTTGTGCGGTCTTCTTTTTGGATTGGCGCCGGCCTTGCGCGCGCCGGCGCGCGAACTGGACAGGACTCTCCGTGCCGGAGCCCGAACCGTTACGGGAAGCTCGCGCCGCCTGCACAGCGCCTTTGTGATTTCCGAAATCGCGTTGGCTGTCGTACTTCTGGTCTGTGCCGGCATCCTCGGGCGCACGCTCCTGCGGCTCTCCTCTCTGGATCCAGGCGTTAACGTCCACAACGTCCTGACTGCTCGCATGGCCCTTTCACCCGCCACGCTCGAAAGCCCGGCGCGAATTCGTGCGGCTTGGAACGATGTTCTCGATCGAGCACAGCGTGTTCCCGGAGTGCAGTCGATTGCGATGGTGGATACCGTTCCGATGCGCACGGGCAACAATCCAATCGGGTACTGGACCACTCCGGCTCTACCGCCGGAGAATCGCCAGCCGCTTGTCTTGGCAAGCAGCGTTTCGCCGGATTACCTGAAGGTGATGGGCATTCCACTCCGCCAGGGCCGATTTTTCGACAACCACGATCGCATGGGCAACCAGGCCGTCGTCGTGATTGACGACGTTTTGGCGGAACAGGCTTTTCCGGGGCAGCAGCCCATTGGCAAGCGTCTGTGGATCGGCTTAGGCACCGATCCCGTCACAGTGGTTGGTGTCGTGGGACATGTCCGTTATTGGGGACTTGCGGGCGACGATCAAGCGCTAGTGCGCGCCCAGCTCTACTATCCATTTGCTCAAGTCCCAGACCGCCTCTTGCGCCGTTGGTCCGAACTCATGTCCATTGCGGTTCGAACCGGCATTGCTCCACTGAACGTCGTCGAACCGTTGCGCCGGGATCTGCGCGGAGCTACTAACGATCAAGTTCTTTACGCGGTGCAAACGCTGGAGCAGCTGGCGAGCAATTCGCTCGCCCAGCAACGCTTTTTGCTGCTGCTGTTCGGCATATTTGCAGGCTTAGCTTTGCTGCTCGCCTGCATCGGCGTTTATGGTGTACTGGCGTACTTGACCAGCCAGCGCGTGCCGGAAATCGGCGTACGTATGGCGCTCGGCGCGAGCGCCCGGGATATCATGCAGCTCATTCTCGGCCAGAGCATTGGAATGATTTTCTTGGGTGTGGGTGCGGGCACATTAGCTGCATTAGCGGCCGGGCGTCTTCTGGAGCGCTCGGTATCGGGAATGCAGAATAGTGAGGCATCGGCGTTCGCTATCATGATTTCCGTGCTCGTCGCTGCGGCGCTATTCGCAAGTTTCTTGCCCGCTCGCCGGGCCAGCCGGCTAGACCCAACGACAGCGCTACGCCAAGAATGACGTTCTTAAAATTTGACCGGGACGGTGAACCTGCCGTTACCAGTCGACCTGAGCAGGGAAGTACTCGGCCACGAGATCTTCGTAGTAAGGCTTGATTTCCTTCAAATTGGGCCGCTCGCGTCCCTTCGAGTAGAGATCGTAGGGATTGAACTTGCGCACCCATTCAAACATGCGTTCGTCCTGCTGATTCATCAAATGCCGGTATGCGCCGTGCTTGTGCGCGGGGTAAAACGAGTGGTAGCGGAGCATGTACTGCGCCGGTTCCGGCAAATAATTTCGCGTCACGGTGTAGATGTACTCGTCATGGCCCCACGAGAGATGCACGTTGTCCAGCCCGCAGTTCGGCTCATAGATTCCGTATTTTGTTTGATATTCGGGAACCTTGCAGTCCGGGTTGGCCGCGAAAAACTCCGGAAATACGATTTGATCCGAATAAGCGCAGCCCACCGGAAAGGTATCACCCACCACCGCCCATTGCGGCTCACCATAGAGACAGAGCACTTTGCCAAGATCGTGAACCAAACCGGTCAGCACGAACCAGCGCGGATGGCCGTCTTTTCGGATGGCTTCCGCGGTTTGCAATAGGTGTTCAATCTGTGTGAGATCGGTATCCGGATCGCTATCGTCGATGAGCGTGTTCAGGTAGTCCGCCATTTCCCAAATGCTCTTCTTGCCGCGCGTCAAACCGGAGTATTCGGCTTTTTTTTCCAGGACAAAATCGAGAGTCTGATAGACGTGATTTTGGCGGTAGAATTCGGTTACCGTGGGATTCGCATCTGCCTTGTAGTTGCGAAATTCCTCTTCCGACTTCCCCTGCTTGTAGCGGGTGGCGACGAAATCGTCCCATTCATCCAGTTCTTTCAGCGGTTGGTTTTCCAGCACAGCTTGCATATCGGCGCGGCTCCCGATAATATTATGCACACGTGTGCATAGAAAAGCAACTACTCTTCGCGTGCCCGGACGAAAGATAAATTTGACAGTGCCCTCCCGTTGATGCTATTTTTCTAGCAAGGTGCTAGTTTCACAGCATAAGCTCAGCCGGCGCGAAAGGCAGATCATGGATATTCTCTATCGCCTGGGCCGCGCGTCCGCCGCGGAAGTGCATCAGCGAATGCCCGACCCGCCAGGTTACTCGGCAGTGCGGGCCATGTTGCGGGTGCTGGAGGAGAAGAAGCACATCCGGCATGAAGAGAAAGATCTTCGGTACGTTTACCTTCCCGTGGTTCCGCGCGAAAAGGCGCGCCGGTCGGCAGTCACCCACCTGCTCGAAACATTCTTCGACGGCTCCGCCGAACAAGCCGTGGCGACGTTGCTGGACGTTTCCGCGCGTGATTTGTCGCAAGAAGATTTTGACCGTTTGAGCGCCCTCATAGAGAAGGCACGGAGGGAGGGCCAGTGATGACTTGGACTGTTTTGGCGGACCTGTTCATTCGTTCGGCCATTCTCATCCTTGCCGGCGAGAGCCTGCGGCGACTGTACAAACCGTCGAGAGCAGCTCAGCGGCATCGCATCCTGCTTCTTGCCCTTCTCTTCCTGGCCCTGTTGCCGGTCTGTTTCGAGTTTTTTGCCGGCGATTAACATTCCGATTTGGACCTCACTCGGTGATCGCAGCATCGTAACGGCGCAATCGGTGATTCTCGGTTCCAGCACGCGCGCGCAAGTCCAACCTCGCCAAATTAACTGGCCGGTCTTGATCTGGCTGTGCGGCACCATTGTCGCCCTGGCCTGGGTCATTGCCGGACAACTGGCCTTAGTGCGGGTCATCAGGCGGGCACAGCTGCTTCGTGACCCGGATTGGAATACGCTCGCCGAGGAGCTATCATCGGCCCTCGGTCTACGCAAAATTCCCGCGCTTCTGAGCCTGAATGCGCCGGTGATGCCCTTGGCTTTTGGATTGCGCCGCCCCAGGATTTTACTGCCCTCGAGTTGCGCCGGATGGAGCGCGGGCCGGAAACGAGTGGTCCTGCTCCACGAACTCGTTCACATTCGTCGGCGCGACGTGTCAGCAGGCCTGTTTGCGAATTGTCTGGCGGCGCTCTGGTGGTTTCAACCGCTAGTCTGGATCACTCGCCAAGGACTTCGGCGTGAAAGCGAAAAGGCCTGCGATGCCCATGTGATCGCGACCGGCATCCGGCCATCGGATTATGCGGCGGAACTGATTTCCATCGCGCGCGAATTCAAATGCGGTCACCTCCGGCCTCTTACTGGAATCGCCATGGCCTGTCCGCGCGATCTCGAAGGGAGAGTCCTGGAGATTCTGGATTTCCGGCCGAGCTCGGCGGCACGAACTCGGACCTTGGTTGCCGTTTCACTTCTTACAGCGGTCGCAATTACTGCGTCCGCGGTTACTTTGTCTTCGGACAGCGAGATTTCGTTACCCAGGAGGTACACCCATGAAAAAGACACTTCTTTCCGGCCTGCTCGCATCGGCGAGTCTATCGGCAGCAACGCTCACCGGATCCGTTTCGGAAGCGAATGGAACCGCGATATCAAACGCCAGCGTTTCCCTTTACAATCCCGACAATTCCTCGAAACAGGAATCGGTATCGGCCTCGGATGGGAGAGTTCACGTTTGAGAATCTGCCGGCCGGCCAATATATCCTGCGGATCGAGAAGCCCGGCTTTACCGCCATTTACCGCGAATTCACTCTGGATGCGAACTCGAGCGTGGAGCGCAAACTGGTCCTGCTGGCTGGCTCGAACCAGTCGAGCGGAGCCCGTTACGTCAGCCGGAAACGCGCCCGAGAAACCGCAAGTTCTAGGACCAGGCCAGCTTCGCATCGGCGGCAGTGTTATGGAGTCGAAGCTGATCACCAAGGTGCAGCCCGTCTATCCCGCCGTCCGCGAAGGCGGCTAGGATTCAGGGAACCGTTCTCCTGGATGCGGTGATTTCGAAAGAAGGAATACCGGGAGAGCTGACCGTGCTTCAATCGCCCAGCGACGATCTTTCGCAAGCTTCGCTGGAAGCCGTCCGCCAGTGGCGCTACTCACCGGTATTGCTGAACGGGCAGCCGATTGAGGTGGTGACCGAAGTTGATGATCAACTTCACGCTCTCGCAATAGATCGCCGAGTTCACAAGCAGTTATCGGCGTGGGGTAAAACCGGACGCTAACGACGCATCCGCGAGATGTCTGCCACTAAAATGACGACATGGCAGTTCACAAGCTCAGTGATCAGGAACTGAGTTCCGCAATCCAGCAACTTCCCGGTTGGAGCGTCAGCAATCAGAAATTGCATCGCGAGTACAAATTCGCCGATTTCGCACACGCATTCGGATTCATGGCGACGGCCGCGGTGCTGATCGAAAAAAGAAATCATCATCCGGAATGGTCGAACGTTTATAGCCGCGTAATCGTGGACCTCACCACGCACGATTCGGGTGGAATTACGCAAAAAGACGTAGATCTCGCGCAGTTGCTCGATAGCATCGCGGGCGAAGCTGGCCTGAGAATTCGCCGCATGAAACGACTCGTTGCCGTCTTAGCGCTGGCAAGCTTGCTCGCCCCCGCCCGCCAGATCTCTCCGCAGAAAGAATTCCCGCAAGTCGATGCCATCATCGACGATGCGGTCCAGACGGGTCTCATTCCCGGCGGCGTGCTGGTCATCGGGCATAACGGAGAGGTGATTTATCGAAAGGCGTATGGATCGCGATCGCTGATTCCGAAACGGGAGCCGATGACGATCGACACGATCTTCGACGCCGCTTCGCTGACGAAAGTGGTCGCGACCACGCCGTCCGTCATGAAGCTCTTCGAGCAAGGCAAGATCCGGCTCGACGATCCCGGTCACAAAATATCTGCCCGAATTTCAAGAAGGCAAAAGCGCCATCACCATCCGGCTGCTGATGACGCATTTTTCAGGCCTTCCTCCGGATGTGGATCTCGTTCCCCGCTGGAGCGGATATCAGACCGGAATCCAAAAAGCGCTGACGGCGAAGCCGATCGCTCCTCCTGGCGCTCGCTTCATTTACAGCGACATCAATTTCATTCTGATGGGGGAGATCGTCAGAAGATTGTCCGGTGAGACGCTCGCGCAGTTTGCGCATGAGCAGATCTTCGCTCCGCTCGGAATGACGGAAAGTGAATTCCAACCGTCCCTCGCTCTGCGGCAGCGCATCGCGCCGACTGAGATCGACGAAGACACCGGCCAGCCCTTCCGGGGCGTGGTGCACGATCCGACATCACGCTATATGGGCGGCATCGCCGGGCACGCGGGCCTGTTTACCACCGCCGACGATTTGGCGAAATATGCCGAAATGATGCTCGGCATGGGACAGCGCGGCCCAGTGCGCATCTTTCAGCCCATGACGGTGAAGAAGTTCACCGAACCCGCAAGCCCGGCGGACCAGCCGATTTTGCGTGCGCTCGGGTGGGACATGGATTCGCCTTTTTCTAGCAATCGCGGCGAACTGTATCCGATCGGGTCGTATGGACACACCGGATTTACCGGAACATCGGTGTGGCTAGACCGGACGACTAACTCGTTCGTGATCTTCTTGACCAACGCGGTCCATCCGAAGCGCGGCAAATCACTGACTTCTCTTCGGTCGCGGATTGCAACGTCGGTGGCGGCATCTTTCGGTGTCGATGAGCCGGACACCGTTGCGCTGACCGGATATAACGAAACCATCACGGGCGCCGGCGTCCACAGGACCATCAGCCGCGATGTGAACACGATGACCGGTCTGGATGTTCTCGAGCAGGACGCCTTCAAGGAGCTGAAAGGGAAACGGATCGGCTTGATTACGAACCAGACGGGCGTGGATCGCGCCGGTCGTCGGAATGTGGACGCCATGTTAAGCGCCGGGGTATACGTAGTGACGCTGTTTTCGCCCGAACACGGAATCAGCGGCAGCCAGGATTCCGACGTTCCGAATACGCAAGACCCTCAAACGGGATTGCCTGTAATCAGCCTCTATGAACCGAATCATCGGCGGCTGACGGCGGACCAGATGCAAAATCTCGATGCCATTGTTTATGACATTCAGGACGTGGGCGCGCGCTTTTACACCTATTCGTGCACAATGCTGTACGCCGTAGAGGAAGCGGGAAAAGCCAAAAAACCTTTCTATTTGCTAGACCGGCCCAATCCGATCACAGGAACGCATGTTGAGGGTCCGGTTATGCAAAAGGATCTGGAGTCTTTCGTGGGTTGCTATGACACTCCGCTCCGGCACGGGATGACCTTCGGCGAGCTGGCAACCATGGCAAATGCTGAGCAGCACTGGGGTACGGACCTTCACGTGGTGAAGATGACGAACTGGGCGCGCGGCGATTGGTTCGATGCAAGCACGCTTACCTGGATCAATCCGTCGCCCAACATGCGAAGCCTGAACGCAGCTTTGCTGTATCCGGGTATTGCGATGCTGGAAGCGGCGACAAACTACTCGGTGGGACGCGGCACCGACGCTCCGTTTGAGCAGATCGGCGCGGAATGGATCGATGGTCCGGAACTAGCGCATTATTTGAATTCGCGCTTTATTCCGGGAGTTCGAGTTTATCCGACCCGATTTCGCCCTGTCTCTTCGAATCTACAAGGCAAAGATGTCGCGGGAATTCGATTTGTGATTACCGATCGCGAGTCGTTCGATAGCACCCGGCTCGGAATCGAAGTCGCCGCCGCGTTGCGGAAGTTATTCCCAGGCAATATTGACTTCGAAAAATGCCGATGGTTGATCGGGAACCACGACATCATCGCTGAACTGGCATCGGGAACCGACGCCAGTGCAATTTGGTCTCATGTGCAGCAGCAAGCAACCGAATTTGCGGAGCGAAGGAAGCCGTATCTGCTTTACGAGCCGCCTCGCTGAAAACTCAAGCCTCAACAGACTGCGGCGCTTGTTTGGTTTTACTTCCCGGCGGACGACCCCGCCGTTTTGGCTCCGCAGGGCCCGATGCGTGTTTCGGTCTGACCCTCTTCCATCATGGAGGCGGCATCTTTCAACCACGCCGGGGGGCGGCCGCGCCTGCGTCCGCGTCCTCTCGCTAGCCGCTCTAAGGTGAGAATTGCCTCTTCAATTTGCTCCCGCTCGAGCCGGAGCTCGGCGAGCATTTTATCGACGTCCAAAGTTGATCCCTCCTCGGATCACGCCAATTGAAAGTGCCGGTGCATGGGGCGCTTTTTCTGCGGCGCAGATATATCAGTGCTCCTACATGATTTAGAGGAAGTGTAATGTCTGTTTGAACAAGAATTCAAGGCAACTCCGTACGGTTAGACGTGAAATAGTTCTAGTAGTACCAGTCAATTTTGCTGGTTATATCCGAAAAATCGACAATCTTTCAGCTAATAGTTCTAGCGCTTGCCGCTTTCCAGTAAAAATAGAAAGGAACACCTAACGACATAAGTCCTAATCCCATCAGAGACTCACGGGGTCTCGTTTGCATTGTGCTTACAAGCAGCAATATCGCCACACCGATGAAAAGTACTGGGATCACCGGGTACCCTGCGACCCGGTACGGTCGCGGGAGGTCCGGCTGCTTTCTTCGCAACACAAAGACAGAAACTGCGGTCAATAAATACAAAATCCAGCTGCCAAAAATGACGAAATTGTAGAGATCGTCAAACCAGCCGCTCAGAACAACCACACAGGACCAGACACAAAGCAGGATCATCGAGTTTCCCGGGGTCTTGTATTTCGGGTGCACCGAAGCGGCAACCCGGAAAAAGAGTCCGTCTCTTGCCATCGCGTAAGGGACCCGCGAACCCGAGAGGATGGACCCGTTCAGGGCCGCGAAAATGGAGATAAGGACGGCGATCGTCACCGCCCCGGCGGCCGTCCTCCCGTGGAGCGTGGCCATCATGTCCGCCGCCACCCGATGACTTTCAGCAACTTGCCCAGGAGTCAGGACATAGAAATACGCCACGTTGATGAGAAGGTACGTCACGATTACCGCGGAGGTGCCAAGGATAAGCGCGCGGGGCAGGTTGCGCTGCGGTTCGCGGATTTCCGATGAGACCATGCTGACGTTGTTCCAGCCGTCGTAAGCCCATAATGCGCTGACCATGGCGGCGAAAAATCCCGCGACGCCTCCGGCCGTGGAGATGTGCGATCCGAAGTGCGAGAAATCTCCCTTTCCGGAAAAGATTCCAGCAACGACCACGCCCGCGATGAGCAGCATCTTTACCGCCGTGACGAAAACCTGAAGATTCCCGCCCGAACGAACGCCGACGTAATTGACAGCCGCGAGGATGAGAATCACGGCGATTGCGACCAGTTGGCCGTAATGGATCTCCAGCAGCGTTCCCCCGGGTCCAATGTGAAATGGAGTGACAACGACAGGGTTGCCGAGAATCGGATAAAAGGCTGTCAAATAAGTGTAAAAGCCGGCGGCGAGAGTAGCGATGGAACCGCTCTTCGCCACCCAGAATTGAGTCCACCCATATAGGTATCCCCAGAAAGGGCCGTATGCGGCGCTCAAGTAGACATATTCGCCGCCCGCTTCCGGGAGCGCTGCCGCCAGTTCTGCATAGGTCAAGGCACCGAACAGGCTCAGCAGCCCCGCGATCACCCAAACGAGGAAAAGCTTCTCCACGGAGCCGAGATAGCGAATCATAGTAGAGGGAACGAGGAACACACCGCTTCCGATAACGGTGCCGATCACGATGGAGATAGCACTCCAAACGCCGAGGACGCGCTGAAGGCTGGGAGAGGAATGCGGCATGAGCTGCGAAATTCAGGCTGTTGTGCGGACAGCATGCGGTTCGTGGAGAACGAGGCTGGCGCCGTAGCCGACCACAAATGTAGCGATGGAGCCGGCCAGGACGTACCAGGTGTATGCGACGTGCAGGCTGCTGAGAACCAAAGTGGCTGCAAACCCGGCGCTCATCCCGGCAATGGCGGACCATTCGCCGGGACGCTTCGTCAGCACTCCCAGGAGAAAAACTCCGAGAAGAGCGCCGTAAAGAACCGAGGCGATGGAGAGTCCGGCCTCCAGGACGCGCCCCCAATGGCGAGCGGCCAATCCGACTGCGAAAAGGATAAAGCCCCACACGACTGTTGCCCAGCGAGCAAGTTGCATGTAATCGCCTTTCGGAGCGGCTCGGGCGCAACGGTTTGAAGAAGTCCATGATCGTAGTGGAGGCTAGCGCGTTCAGAGCGGCGCTCAAATTCGACATGGCAGCCGCCAAAATCGCAGCGATTACCAAGCCTGCCAAGCCCACGGGAAGATGAGTCCACACGAACTCCGGATAGGTGCGCTCCGGAACTAGCGGAGCCGGCCGGCCGGAATCCCGATAGTAGACGTACAGAACCACGCCGATGAGCAGAAACAGAGCGAATTGAAAGAAGACGACGGCCCAGCTCGCAAAAAGTGCACGGCGGCTGTCACGCTCGTTGCGGGCCGCCAGGAGGCGTTGCACGAGAAGTTGTTCGGTGCCATGGCTGGCAGTTGTCAAAAAACAGCCGCCCAGCAAGCCCGCCCAGAAGCTATAATTGCGCTGGAAAAACGCGGCCGAGAAAGAAAAACGGAAATCGAACATCTGAAACTTATTCGCTGCCTGCCCCGCCGCGACAATGTGCGGCCAACCGCCAGCCGTAAGGTGAAGCATTAGAAAAAAGCTCACCAGCGCGCCGCCTACATACAAGACCATCTGCACGACATCGGTCCAGATAACGGCCGTCATGCCGCCCTCAAATGTGTAGAACAAGGTGAGACACACGATTACCGCGATCGAAGCCAGCTCTCCGGTTCCGAGCACGATGGAGACGACTATCGAAACGGCAAATACGCGGACCCCCTCCGCCAAGGCGCGCAGCACAAGAAAAGTTCCCGCCGTAAACCTTCGAACGTGGGGACCGAAGCGGCGCTGCATCAGCTCATACGCGGTAAACATTTCGCCTCGGAAATAGTGAGGCAGAAATAGAAGGGAGATAACTATCCGGCCCAGCAAATATCCGAGGATTAATTGCAGGAATGTGAAATTTCCGGCAAATGAAAGCGCTGGCGTGCCAATGACCGTCAAGCGTGCTGGTTTCGGCGGAGACGATGGAGAACGCAATTGCCCACCAGGGCGCGCCGCGGCCGCCCAGGAAATAATCCTTCAGCGTCTTTTGGCTTTCCTTGAATTGCGCTCCGAACCAGGTAATGAATAGCAAATAGGCTGCGATGACCGCCAGGTCCACATAGCGCATGGAAGTGTGGATGATAGCACGCACAATTGGGTTGGCCCGGCATTACAGAAGACGTCGAGGGAACAAGTTTTTGCGGCTCCGCATCTAAAGTAGTAGAAAGAGTTGCGGGCTACTGAGCTATCCGTTATACTCCGGCTTTGCGCATCCGATTCCCGGAATGCCAGATCTCATGTTGTGTTAGCCTTCGTGAGTACCGGACGACGAAGGAATCCGCTGCTAGACCAAAGACGTAGAATTTCCTCTGAGGGAGGTTGTCGTGCAATTTTGCTTTTTTAGAGCCAGCAGGCCACTTGTGGCGACGAGCGCTTTTGCTCTCTTGACGAGCTTAATCTCCGGGCCGATGGCCAATGCACAAGCCGCCGCGCAACAGCCCGCAGCGGCTGGGCAGGCAGCAGCGCCCCAAAAGAACTATAAGGACCGCGGCGAATACGATTTGTATTCAAAGATTACCCAGACGACCGATCCGAAGGCGCGGCTCGAACTGCTGAATACCTGGCAGGACAAATATCCCCAGAGCGATTTTGCGCCGGATCGGCTCCTGTATTTCGTGGCGACTCTGGCGCAGTTGGCCCCGAGCGATCCGACGGCACGGCAGAAACTGCTGGAGAAATGCGCCGAGCTGCTGAAATCCGATCCAAAAAATTTCAGAGCCATGTACCTGATCTCATTGTGGGGCCCTGCAGTGGGCGGCACCAGCCCGTCACCCGATTTATTGAGTCAAGTGGATAGCGCGGCGCACGGAGCGCTTGACAATATTGATGCCGCGTTTGACGCCTCGAAGAAACCAGCCAACGTAAGTGATACCGACTTTACGAAGGCCAAGAGCCAGGCCCAAGCAGTGGCCCACAATGCACTGGCCTGGGAAGCAATGGCGAAGAAAGATACTGCGACAGCCGAGAACGAATACAAAGCCAGCCTCCAGGCCAACCCGGACCAGGGAAACGTCTCGGCTGCGTATGCGAAGTTGCTTGTTGACGACAAGAAAGTTCCAGAAGGATTATTCGAATACGCCCGGGCTGCCGAATATACCGGACCAGGAACCGCTATTGATGCAGCCACGCGACAGAAGTTGATGGATTATTTCAACAAGGCTTATAAGGATTATCACGGGTCATCGGATGGAGCGGATCAGATTCTGGCGCAGGCCAAAACGGATGCCTTACCTCCGGCGGGATTGAATGTAACCAGCCAAGCGGACTTGGCGAACAAGGAAGCCGAAAAGATCAATCAACGAATCGCCTCGGATCCCCAGTTCAAACTTTGGTATAGCATCAAGCAGCAATTGACAGGCGATCAAGGAGACCACGTTCTTCAACAGCAATGTAAAAGACGCCGAGATTCCGGGCGGAGCGGAAGGCGTGAAGAACTTTACCGGAACGGTGATTTCCATAGACCCGCCGGACAGGCCCACGAAGGTCGTGATCGGAGTGGAAGATCCCACCAAACCCGACACCACGCTGCTGTTCTCACAACCGCTGCCTGCCTCTGCCCTCGACAAAATCAAGGTCGGCCAAACGCTGGATTTTTCGGGAGTCGCCGACAGCTACACCAAAGATCCCTATATGCTGACGTTCAAGGATCCAACAATTCCCGGTGTGCAGACAGCCGCGCCCCCGAAGACCGGAAGGAAGGGACGAAAGCGCTAAACGCTACGATGCAAAAAGGCCCGAGGATGGCTTCCTCGGGCCTTTTCTATCTGTGATCAAACTGGGCTTACATCTTATATCGGCCCAGATCCTCGTCGTTCAAGTTCTCGAGCCACTTTCGCAATTCTTCGTTGTTTACCTTCTCCGAAACGGTCGCCGAATTTTTTGAGGACTGCAAGACCTTTTCTTCGACGTAAATCGGACAGTCGTGGCGGAGAGCCAGCGCGAGAGCATCGCTCGGGCGCGAATCCACAGTCATCAGTTTCCCGTCGCGCTCTAACCAAATCAGGGCGAAAAACGTGTCGTCCTTCAGCTCATTGACAACAACTTTCTTGATGGATGTATCAAGACCCATCAGAAGCACTTTGATCAAATCGTGCGTCATGGGCCGCGGAGTGGTTACCTTCTCGATCTCGAGCGCAATCGCATTGGCTTCGTAAATGCCCACCCAGATCGGCAAGACGGAATCCCCGCTCATATCCTTCAGCACGACAATCGGCATGTTCGTCATGGGATCCATCATCAAACCGCGTATTTTCATTTCGACTTCCATTCTTTCCTCCCTTGGCATGCGATATCCAACTAGATCCGGGGCGTTCCAGCGCTCTCACCCGCTAAACTATTCGGGCCGGCACGCGTCACCAAGACTTGCATATATTGGCCGACTAGCGTACTGCCGCCGGCGGGCTCTGGCAGACTTGAATCATTAAAATTCAGAGTTTTGTTTTGACTCGTGCGGCCGATCCATTGCCTCGTCGCCAGGTTATAGCCCTCCACGTGGACCTCCTCCGTTTTCCCGACATAACCCGCATTGCGCCGCATCTGGATAGCGCGCTGAACCTCCTGTAGCGCCATGAACCGCCTTGTCGTCTCATCCTCCGGAACAGGATCCTCATACTGCAAAGCGGCAGTATGCGGCCGCTTCGAGTATTTGAAGATGAACATCGAATCGTATTCCACTTCTTCGACTAAACGGAGGGTCTCATGGAAATCGGCTTCGGTTTCTCCCGGGAACCCAACGATGACATCCGTGGTGATTGCGATATCGCGCCTGGCGTTCTTCATCCAATCAATCCGACGCATGTATTCATCTCGAGAGTACAAACGCTGCATTCGGGATAGTACATTACTCGAGCCCGACTGGACCGGCAGGTGGACGTGATTACAAAGCGAGGTATTGTTGTCGATCACATCGATTATGCTCTTTACGAAATCGCGCGGATGCGACGTAGTGAACCTCACCCGGCGCATACCCGGTATCTCGCCGGTAGCCGCCAACAATCGTGAAAAATCCCAACCGGCCGGAGACGGATCGCGATAGCTGTTTACGTTTTGACCTAGCAACTGCACTTCCGTGTAACCCAGTTCAGCCAATGAACCGGCTTCGCGCATCACGCTTTCGCTGGTGCGGCTCCGCTCCGGACCTCGCGTAAACGGCACCACACAATAGGCGCAGGCCTTATCGCACCCTTCGATGATCGTGATGTAGGCGCGGTGCGGATTATCCCGGCGCGTGAACGGCGTATCGAACGTTTCGTCCGTGTCCAGGCTTAGGCCGGTGACACGGCGATTTCCCGCCTCGAGCTGCACCAGCATTTCTGGAAGTTTCGTGTAGCTCGCTGATCCCGCCACGAGGCTGACGTGCGGTGCCCGTTCGAAAATGCGTTCACCTTCTTGCTGTGCAACACACCCCAGGACCCCGAAAATCTTTCCTTTGCCTGCTTCGCGTTTAAATTGCTGCAGGCGATTAAAGACCTTTTGCTCGGCCTTATCGCGAATGCTGCAGGTGTTGTAGAGAACAAGTTCGGCCTGCTCCGGGCGATCCACCTGTGCGTAGCCTTCCTGAAGCAGCGTGCCAACGACCTTTTCGGAATCATGGGCATTCATTTGACAGCCGAAGGTTTCGATGTAGAAAGTTCTCATTGCGAACCACTGTTGCCGCGTGATGCGCTAACCATGCAGCAACCGCATGAACCAGCCAATGCCGAAAAGCGCCGCCACGAAGCAGCCGAAACAATAGGCGCCATAGCGAAAACGCTCTTGGTCCGTACGCTTTGTGACCAGTCCCAAGACAATGCTGGAAAAGAGGGCGAATAGAATCGAGACGGCAAAGTGATCAAGGTCGAGTGGCATATTAATCCTTTTGGCGGGTTGCGATTTCGTACGCATCGACCATCGCCAGTATGTTCAGCAGCCCCGCGGCCACCAGAAACTTCGATCCGTAGTCGGCGGTATGACCGGCCCGATCCGGCGGCCCGTAGCCGAGCCAAACCGGCACAAAATAGAAAAGGCCCGAAGCCAGATCGCCCAAGAATCCTCCATACTGAATGAGTCTCGACAGAAGGTCGCCGCTCCCACTTGGCTGAAAAATCGGACCGCGCATGAGTAATCCGATTCCGAAACACGCTAGTACGGTAATGAAAATGATCGCGGCACGGCCACGGCGGCCGACTAACAAATGCCCGGCGCCTGGCACGAGCCAAGCGGAAATGATAATAAGCCAAGGTGAGCGCAAAGGCGCAGAACTGCTCTCGCTTACGGAAATTGCTGGCATCACTACGATTTTAGCTGGAGTGGCCGGACAAATGCTGTGATCCGATGTGAATGGCTAAAAAACCATGCGTTGGGCGTGCACTGCCGATGAAACTCGCTGAGGCGGCTCGCTCACAAGGGTTGCTATCACCGCTTGTACGCGAGCAGCTTGTTCGGGGTTCAAGATCAGGTAGCGGCAGTTCCCCTGCGGATTCGGAGTAAATACCGTGATGTTCTTGGGTCCCAGCGTAACCTGTCCGGCAACGGAGAGCTCGAAATATCCGCGATCCGGACGGATGGCTTCCAGCACCGCAGTCGGATCCCAAGCCGGGCGATCTTCGTGCTTAGGAAGAAAAATGTTGTAAGCCTCGACGACGGGGTGATTATCCGTGTAATGGAAGTCTTTCTCGATACTGGCGTAGGGAAAGAGAACCGCGGAACCGACCTCAAATCCACTGAAGATCATGGGTGTCGGCCACTCTTCGAAAAGGAGCTTGGCCGAATCGGGATCCGTATACACGTTGTACTCAGGCTGCGGCTTCACGAAATTACCAGCCATCAGGCACAGCAATTTCACTTTCTTTGCGACGAGACTGCGCCCATCCGTCGTCTTCAAAAGCCGCGCCAGGTTCGTACTGAATCCGATCTGCGCGATAGTGACGGATTGATCGGGCTGATCGTGCAAGATATGGGTCAGCAACTGAACAGCATCCTGCGCTTCGAGACCGCTTTCCAGGCCATGCGGATAAACATAATGACCAGCGGCGTTGCGACGTTCTGTCGGAATCTGGAGCATTGGCGAATTTTCAGGAGTCTTGCCGTTGTGAACGACTCCGATCGGAATATCCGGACGGCCGTAGAACGTATTGACCAGATCGACGAACGGCGCGCAATAACGATTGTCTTTCGTGATGGTGACCGCCAGGAGGCGCACCTCGGAACGATTCTCCAAAGCGTGTATCAGCGCTAGTGCCAGCGTGTCGTCGATGTCGTTCCCTATGTCGGTATCGAGGATCAAATGCACCGGCTCGGCGGCGATGCTTTCTGGGGGGAAAAGACAGAAAAACGCGAGCAGAACGGAGCAGGCAATTGGGCGCATGTACTTTGGGCGCGATGTTAACACGCCTGGATTACAATAAGGAAGTTCACCCACCCCTGCGGATGTGGCGGAATTGGCAGACGCGCTAGATTCAGGTTCTAGTGAGGGAAACTTCGTGGAGGTTCAAGTCCTCTCATCCGCACCAGCTGAAAAAAGAACCACGCAATCATTGGAAAACCAGCTTACCAAGTGGCCAGACCGACTTTCTAGCTCCACTACAGACAGCCAAGGAACAGACGACAGTTCGTGCAGACACTCGGGACGAGTTCGGCCGGAATCGCACTTGGCTCAACACTCTCCGCCGCTCCCATGGAAGCGACTGGGAAAGGCGACGATAAGCAGGTCCTGCTTGTCGGCGACAACCTATTTCTGGACGGAGTGAGCTTGGGGATGCGTCGGCCAGGAGGACGCAAACGAGTGCATATGCTGGTGGCCTACGGTGTGAAACAAGATGGCACGCGGCATCTATTGGCGTTTCAGCGCAGCTCAGGCGAAAGCCAGGCGGCCTGGGAAGGTCTCTTGCAGGACCTGTATCGTCGCGGACTGACCGGTACCCGCTTGCAAGTCCTCATCACGGACGGCTGTCCCGGATTGGCTGCGGCCATTCAGGTGGTCTATCCCAGAGTGCTGCATCAGCGCTGCTGGGTGCACAAGATGCGGAACATTCTCGAGAAAGCCCGTAAGCGAGATTACGACGAACTCAAAGCCGGAGCGCAGGCGATCTATCTGGCGCAATCGGCGCGCGAGGCCAGAGCGCTCTTCCGCCGGTTCCGGAAGCGTTGGTATGAGGACTATCCGGTGATGCTGAAACAGCTGGAGAAGGACTTGCCCGATCTGTTGAGCTTCTTCAGCTTTCCACGGCATTTGTGGCGGAAGCTCCGTACCACCAACATCATTGAACGTGTTTTTGTAGAGGTCCGGCGGCGCACCCGCCCCATGGTCTGTTTCGTGAATGTGGCCAGCGTCGACCGGATTATCTATTCGATCTTTTACAGATTCAACTTAGAGTGGCGAAACCGCACCCTCAGAGTTTTTACACAAGCCGCTTGACATCACCCGAACAGTTCCAAAATTTGACCTGCATAGCCACTTCGTGCGATGATATGCCTTCAACCCAAATACCAGATCTCGTAATCGCTGCACCCCGATTACGATGTTTGACCTAGCTCAGGTCTACAGCACCCGATCGCATACTCCTGCGCCGCAGATCATTCCATGGCGGCCGCAGTGAGCTAGCTATGTGTGCACATCATCCCAACAAGATGGGTATAGTGACATCGTCGAAATTTCCAAAGCGCGCGCAATTGAAAAGACGAAAAATTCCTGAGATAGCGGATTATTTCCACGGACTTGCGAAGGCGATAAAGACCGAGTTGAGGTTCATCGAACCCCTACAGAAGTTAAACAGAGAATGCTGGTCGCCCACCCCGAAGGTCCATGCGAAACAAATTGCGGCTCGAAAAAACGAACTAAAACATAAGTTCGTGGGAGATGGTGTATCCCGAATAGCCAAAGAGACAGCGAGAGAGCGCTCCGGGACCCCGGAGCGGGGCTGCTGCGCATAACAACCCATCCCTTGACGTGTATTTATCGACCCAAAAAGCCTGCTACGGTTCTCATCGCTAGAACGGCGGACGAGCTATTTTACGAGTTGCACAATGAATCTATCAACAATGGTTGAGGATGCTTCGGAAGCGAGCGCCGCGGGGCAACACGAAGCAAATCTCTATCGCATTTTAGTTAAAGAACTTGGAGAATATGCCATCTTTCTCATCAATTCTGATGGAATGTTGGCTAGCTGGAATGTCGGCGTCGAACGCCTTCTGGGATACGCCGAGCAGGAGTTTGTCGGCCGGCCATTCTCGATGATTTTCACGCAGGCGGATATTGAGCAAGCTATCCCAAAGAGAGAACTGGACGACGCGCGGCTGAGCGGCCGCGGGGCTGATGATCGTTGGCACCTTCGCAAAGACGGAACGCAATTCTTTGCGGGTGGGGTTGTCACCTCGATTCACGATCCGCAAGGTAGTCTCATCGGGTTTTCCAAAATCCTACACGACATCACGGCTGAAAAAGAAGCCGAGCGGGAAACCGCCCTCGCCAGCCAACGCTTATCGAAGCTCGCGCATGCGCTGGATCTCACGCCCTGCATTATTCGGGGTCTCGATGGAAGCATCACCACTTGGACGAAGGGGGCAGAAGCGCTGTATGGTTGGAGCGCTAGCGAAGTGCTTGGAAAAATCACCCATGAGCTATTTCAAACGGAATTTCTCACCCCGCTTGAAGAAATCAACCGCACGCTGCTCGACAAAGGAGAATGGCAAGGCGAACTAAAACATCACACGAAAGATCAGCGCTTAATTTGCGTGTTCAGCCATCGGGTGATTCACTATGACCAAGAAAAACAGCCGTTCCGAGTCATTGAGGTGAATATTGATATTTCCGATGTCAAGCGAGCCCAAGAAGCGCTGAAGCAATCCAATCTCGAGCTGTCGAACTTTGCTCACGAAGTCGCACATGATCTGCAGACGCCACTGCGAAACATTCAAAGCTACTCCCAATTGCTGGCAAGGCATTCCAAAGCCTCATTGGATCAACCTGGCCGCGAATTCGTCGACCTGATTGGCGAAACCGTAAGCCGTATGAATCAGATGCTGCAGGGCCTCCTCCACTACGCTGAGGCGAAAACCGGGGGCGAAATCGAATCGCAAACCGTGCGCCTGGATTCCGTGTTGCATGCCGTCGTATCCAATCTCAGTTCTGTTATCGAAGAGACGCACGCCGAAGTTACCTGGGAGCAATTGCCTGCCATCAGCGGCGATCCTGTTCGATTGATTCAGCTCTTTCAAAATCTCATTGGAAACGCGATTAAGTACCGTAAGCCGAATCTGTCTCCACGCATTCGAATCTCGGCGCAACAGCGTGGCAGCTTAAGGACGTTCAGCGTCGAGGACAACGGCATCGGTGTCAATTCGGGTGACGCAGCGAAAATTTTTCTACCGTTAAAACGGCTTCACGGCCAGGAGATTTCGGGGTCGGGTCTTGGGCTCGCGATTTGCAAAAACATCGTAGGGCGACGAGGCGGTTATATTTGGGTGGAATCGACGCCTGGAGCAGGTTCAACGTTCCGCTTTACTTGGCCTTCCTAGTTTTCCTTGCTGCGCGCCTAGTTGCGAACGACGCGTAACACCCACAGTCTGTACTACCGTTCGGCCGAGTACCAGCCGTTCTGGATCTCTTACCCCGTGTCGGCCGATTTTTTCTTTGTCGAAAAATCCGTAAGCTCGATGCATGAAGGCTCGCGTGAAAACCTTTCTGTCGAACTGGGGCACGCTGTGGTGCAAATTGACACATGATGATCTGATGTGGCCCACTAGCGATCACTACCGATGTCGACGCTGCCTGCGTTGCCACCCCTTGCCGTGGCGAAAGCAAACTGATTACCACAGCGTCGCGCAGTTCTTCACTTATGATGAAGCCCGAACCGCCGAATCTCGATGACTGGCTCGTCTATTGTGAAGAAAAGCTGATTGTCAGCTTAATTAGAGACTGACAATTTGGCTCCGCGTATCCATTGGAGAATTGTTTTGTACTGCTGACTCGATTCGTTGCCAGGCCAACGCTGTCCTCCGTTGTGGGTAGCCAGGTAATCGGAAACATCTCCCGCGGAGTCAGTAGGACGCGTCGGCTTGATCAAGATGAGGCTGTGCGAAGGATCGTTGATGTCCACTACGCGCATGGCGTATTTGTAGTTGTCTTCGCTGTCCTGCGGCGAAAAACGGCCTTCTGCGTTCGGCGGATGCAGCCTGAAGATCACATGCGAGGCGTGACACATCACGCAGGCTTTACCGTCCGCGCCCGTGGTGGCAAGAATCGGCTCTACTTTTTCAACAAAATAGTTGAAGTCAAGAATTGAACCGGGTTTTACGTCGGCCAAGGCGTCGCCGAGTTTCTTTCCAGCGAGGACATTTTGAGCGATGAGCTTGAGCCTCGGATTTGGATCGTTCTGCATCTGTTCGAGCGCGATGCGAAACTCGGACCTATCCTCGATTCCTTTGGATTTTCGCAAAAGATCGAGACCAGCGGCACGGACGTTGGCATCGGGATCCTGCAGCGAAGCCAAAACTGCCTTGAACACAATCGGCTCCGATAGAAGATCGGGAGGACTATTGGAAGCGTTCTTACCGAGAAAATAGCGTTGATCCTGAGACAGAGCACCGCCTGAGACGCCAAGACGAGCAATAAGGAACCTCGGATCATTCACCTCCTCGATCAGGATGCTGCGCTGCGAACTGCCGAGTTTGCCGAAAACATCGCCGCTGAAGAGCGTTTCGCGCGGGTCGCCCACACGCTGAAGAGCGATCCGTATGGCGGCGCGCTGCACCTTGGTATCGGAATCGTTTAGGGCCGCAAGCACCTGGTTGCGGAGGTTCGGCTCGTTCATCAAATCAGGAAACGCTGCGCTCGCACCGAGTACTTGAGCATAGTTCTCAACGCGAGGCTGGCGTGCGAGCAGGACGCGAAGGGACGAAACCAGCGCGGATTGACGCGTCAAAGGCGAGTCGGGCGGAAGCGCGGCCAGGAGCGGCAGAACCGTGTTCTGGGCCATCTCATCTCCACTCTCTAGAATTTTGGTGATGGTTTGCACCAGGGCGGGATCGGGCGCTGCCGGCGTATTGATATTCAGAACGCCGCGCTGTCCATTCTCGTACACGTAGCTCACCGTTTCGCGAACGTCTTTATCAGGATCGAGGGTCATTTCGAGAACCGCTTTCGCGAATTGCGCGTCACCAGCCCCACTGAGCGTACTGCCCGCTTTCAGAACTTCGATTTTTGTGTTGCTATCCGCGCCTTGCAAGCAGTCAATCAAAGCTCTTTCGAGTTCAGGACCGGAACTCTGGAAGAAATGAATAAGGTCGCTATCATTGCCGATTCGGGTTTGGTAAAAGCTGTTGTGGACATCGTAACGGAAGTCCACCGTATCACGATAGGGCGGGTAGACATAGCCGGGTGAGTGCAGATCGGGAACACCAGCGACGTACTTCGTGAACACGGCCGGTAAAGCGACAGCAACCTGGCCCTTTTTCAACTCCGGCAACGAGTAATGTCGCATGTGGAAATCCCAAAGGGACCCAAGAATCCCCTCACGCCCCAAGGGAGTGGCCGACCGAAGCACTCTAGCGAGCACGAGAGCTTGGTCACGCACCACCGCTTCATAGCCGTTGCGGATACGGTTTTGGTCTTCCTGCTTAGCCGAGGCGCGCACCCAAGCCTCCAGATAACCGGTATTCTCATCCAGCACGTCGTAGATGCTTTCGTGAATAGCTCGCCGCAAGGTCGGGTCCGATTCTGTGTTCAATCGCGTGGTGAGCGCCTCGAGAATGCCTGTTCGAGCCGCAGCGTTATCGGTGTTCCAGTAGTACCACTGCCAAAGGCCACGTGCTGCATTGAGCCGCACTGCCGGCGCGGCGTCATTCAGATCATTCGTCAGCGATGCGCGGAGCTGACCATCCCCTGCCAAATATTTGAAATGTTGATTGAAGAGTTGCGTGGCTCCCCAACGAGTGCGGGCGTTCTGAGATTGCAACGCGGCATTCAATTTTGCGCGCCCGTCTGCTGCATACTGTGGGCGGCGTTCCAGGATCATACGAAGCGCCCACGCACTGCTGCGTTGAACCATTTTGCTCGAATCGCCCAGCGCCGTGATGAGAGCGTCCGTCGAGGTTGGATCGGCCATATGGCCGAGCGCTCGTGCCGCCGCTTCCCGCGCCAAAGGGTAGGGGCTTTGCAAAAGGATGTGGCGAATCTGTTTGAGAGTGGAAGCAGGCGCAAGATCCCAGAATTGATCTAACTCGTTGAGTAAAAGCGGCAGGTCATGCGTGGCGAGGTCCTTCGGAGGCGACAGGAAAGCGTCGCCCCACGTTTTTCGCTCGGAAGGCTTATTGTCAGGCCCCGAATAGAGCGTGGACAATGCCATGACAGCAAATTGCGTTGCTCGAAAAGGCGTATTGAAACCCTGGTAAACCGGATCGCCCTCCCAACTGCCTTCCGGTCGTTGGGCCTTCAGCATGCCCTGGACAGCGAGAGCCAGTTTCGCGTCGGTCTCAGGCCGCCGCCCGGCTAACGCGAGAGCAAGAACAGCGTGGTACGAAATGAAGTCCGCCGGTTTGGCATTTTTGTCGAATGGATAAGGCCACATGCCATTGGGCTGCTCATATTCGTAAAGCTGCTGAATGAGTGCCTCGAGCTGCGAAGCATATTTCTGCCGGCCGATGCTGGCCAGCATATGTATCTTCCAGTTCAGGTCGATCATGTTCCGCGGCTTGTACGGCAGAGCAAGCCGTTCCACCATGTCGCGATGTTGCAGCCACTCCGAATCGTGCGTTTCGTCATATAGGTTGTTGAATGTGTCCCAGCTCTGGGAAGCAATCTCAAATGGGCTGACATCCGGTTCGCAGCCATCCGTCTCCTCGCGGGGCATTACGGTTCGGTCTTTGTAATGGATCTTCAGGAAATTCGCGTAAGGGATCTCGAAATCCGCTGTGCGAGGCGCATCATGCGTCACGTTCGTCTCATACAGGTGCTCGAGTAAAGGCAAGCGGCTCGCCACGGTGCGAGCTGAATAGATGACGCGTACCCAGTCCGTGCCGGGTTCGCCGTAGAGCGGCCGTTCATTGTTATAGATGCGGTCCGTCAAAAATTCGAGGGCAGGTCGCTGCGTAGGCGGATAACCGTGAGAGATCGCTGTCAGATACGCGCGAGTGGTAAATTGCGTCGGGTGACAGGCGATGCATTGCTGCGTATCGCCGTGGTTCATGGTATTTCGCAGAGCGACGGCGCCGCGACGCGGAGTATTCGACAGCCAGCTATCGCCCATATTGACCAGAAAGTCCATGGCCGTCCGAACGGCCTGTTGAGGATTGCTGTACGGCGGCACGGGATAGGCAAACGTGCGTAGCTGATACGAGGGGTGATCGGCGGCAACGCGGATGTAATAGGTCTGTTCGGGTTGAAGGATACGCGTTCTGAATTTATACAGACCGGGATAGTTTTGCGTTGCTTCGATTTGATAGATGGAAGCGCCGTTGGTGTATGGCTTTACGTTGGATGCACCGCTATCGTTCTGCGGCGTGAAGATATCGACATCGAGAGGTACTTCGCGATCGGTAATATCGAGGACGAAATAAGCGAGCGTGGGCTTATCGCCATGAAACGTGAATCGGAACCACTGGAAACCTTTCAAGAGTGCGGCATATCGGTCTTCATCCGGTGCAGGCGAATAAGGCCGTTCGTCGGAAGCGCCATAAATGGTTTGACCGAACTCGAAAGGCTGAGCAGTCTGCCACGTATCGTTCGGCATGGCTGCGATGACACCCGGACCGGTTTTGCCGGTTGGGATTTGATGGAACGATGTCAGGATTTCCGGCAGATTCTCGCCGGGCCGCGCTTGTAGGGAGAGAGTGATTGGGCCCGCAGTTCGGGCGCGAAGGGTCACATAGAAATCGAGGTCCTGGCTGTGCAGGCGCTTCCTTGCCAGAATGCCGCTAGCATCGGCAATAGAAACTTCGACGGATCCGGTTTGAAACCGGGCTGGATCTTTGATGTCGACGGTGATGCCATAGAGAGAGCCAAGTTCTGCTTTGCCGAGCTTAAGACGGTGCGCGAAGGATTGCGAATGAGTGGGAGACCAGCCTCCCAGAAGCAGGGTGACACCCGAAACAACAAACAACCCGGTCACGACTCGGACGGCGTTTACGGGCGCACAACGGGGGGAACCGTGCATCATCACTCCTGTCCAACCTAGGTTGCGATCGTGCTAGATAAAAGCTTCTGGCACGTACGAATTCGACGGAAGCATCTTATCGCATTGGCAGTGGCCCTTCACTGCCTTGCTGAGATGCCTGTGCACACGAAACGGCTCAGTTACTTAAAGAGCCGCGGAGCGAAATCATTCAGACATCGGCGCCACGTGAGCCACTCGTGCGCCGTCCCGGGCGACTCGAAATAAATGTTATGAATGCCCGCTCTGGTGAGCGCGTCGCTGAAGTTTTTCGTGCCGGGTCCTTCGGAGGAGCCGATTCCCAGGAACAGCACCTTCACTTTGCTGTTGAAGGCGGCTGGGTCGGCGAATGCGCCGCCACACGAAGTTTTCGGGTCGAACGTCGCGTCTCTGCCTCCGCAGCTTCCACTGAAGCCGCCGAGATAGGCGAACTTATCGAGGTTGTCGAGGCCGGTTTTAAACGTCTGCGCGCCTCCCATCGACAGGCCGGCCATGGCGCGGTTCTCGCGCCCGGGAAGTACGCGATAAGTTCGCTCCACCATGGGGATGAGGTCCGTAAACATCATCTCGGTGAAAGTATCACCCCATTTCGCGGGGAATCCGGGACGGGCTCCGGGAGTCGGGAGGTCCGCGATCGAGCGTCTGGCAATGATGCTCCGGGCCCAGTATAAGATCGCATCCTCTCCTGGTTTCACTGCGTTCAGGTTGTCCATCACAATAAGCATCGGCTTGGCTTTCTTCGCGGCAATGAGGTTGTCCATGATGAAATTCACGTGGCCCTGCGTGGGCCATCCCTGCTCGTTTTCGCCCCAGCCGTGGAGGAGATAGAGAACCGGATAGCGACTCCGAGAATTATGGTCATACTCGGGCGGCGTGTAAACGTAGCAACGACGCCATTGGCCCGTGACTTTGGAGAAGTACCAGCGCTGGCGCACATCGCCGTGCGGCACGTCTTTCGCGGAGTAAAAGTCCGCATCTTCTGCGGGGATTTCGACCCCGCTGTTATCCCATCCCGAGCCGAAGAAGGTCCTCGTCGCCGGGTCAGCGGTAACGGCCCCATCCACTACGATGCTGTAATAGTGGAATCCAACCGGCTGGGGTGGAATGGTGACGGTCCACAGCCCGTCCGCGCCGCGGGTCATGTCGTGTGCGCCGCCCAATCGCACTTGTACTTTCTGTGCATCGGGCGCAGCAACGCGGAATGTCACGCTCCGATCCGAATGAACACAGGGGTATGGCGCGCCCGGAATATTGAGCGCTGAAGGTTTGCATTCGTCTTGTGCGTGTCCCCAGCACAGCGCGCTAGTGAGCAGCGCCAAGGTGAAGATCCTCATAGTCCTCCTTCTTAACGCGGCGCCCAATCAGAACAAATACTTCAGTCCCAATTGGATCTGCCGCATGGCCGTTGCCGTCCCCGTAACCACTCCGAAGGCGCTACCCTTCGCCAGGATGTTCAGATTTGGCATGCCCCAACTGGGGTGATTGAGAGCGTTGAAAGCCTCAAAGCGGAACTGCAGCGCATGGCCTTCTTTGTACGGCATGCGGAATTGTTTGTGTACATAAGCATCGAATCCGATAATTCCGGGTCCTTTGATCGAGTTGCGCCCCACGTTTCCAAACTGTCCCTGAGGTGCTTCGATAAAGGAACCCAGACTCCAATATCGAGAGGGTGTCGGATTCGATAGGTAAGGGCTGATGCCGGTGAAATTGGGACGATCATAGCCGCCCTCCGCCGTACTTGCGTTATCGACGCCCCCGATCGTCAGGGTTCCGGGCATTCCGCTTTGCAGAGTCAGGGTGCCCCCTGTTTCCCAGCCGCCAATGATTGTGTTTAGTACTGGATTGGTGATATTCAACAACCGCCCGTTACCAACCGGAAGATCGTAAAGCATCGAAGTTGCCATCCGATGGCGTGTGTCGAACGCAGAAAGCGCCCGCTCGCACTTTAGGCAATAGCTGTTCTGTGGATAGAGCGTGTCATTACCCTGACTGCGAATTCCGCTGGTCGTATCGATAGATTTCGCCCAGGTATAAGAAGCTATAACGCTCATACCCTGGCTGAACCGCCGCGTCGCCTTTAGGCTTAGAGAGTTGTAATCACCGTTGCCTCCATCCTGCACGTATTGGATGTTGTTGAAGCCCGGAGACGGTGCCCGCGAAACGGCGCTGCCCACCGTGCCGGGAATGCTTTGGTTGACATCCTGGAATCCCTGCAGGTGCCGGCTCGACCCGCCCAGGTATCCCGCTTCCAGCGCCCAATTCGGGGTCACCTGGGTTTGAATGTTAAACAAGTACTGCATGGCGTAGCTGGTGTGATGATCCACGGCCATGGAATACGCGAATGGCGAAGGTACGTTGGCTACCGTGCTGCCGCCGCCCGGGACTGCATTGCTCCAGAAGATGTTGGGGATTCCTGCATTCGAGGTGAAGGTGACACGGCCGGCAATGTTTCGCGCCAGATCGAAATATGCATTGCCGATGTCCTGGTTGTAGAAGATGCCGAACCCGGTGCGAATTACGGTTTTTGCGTTTGGCGAGTAGGCAATACCCACGCGCGGAGCAAAATCCGTATAGGACGTGTTCATCAGTTGATAAGGCAGCGCTCCGTTGCTGCATCGCGCGCTCACTGTCGTCCAACGAATATTGATCGGAGGAGGACCGGCATATGGATCTGTGCAGGTGCCTTGCCGCTGCTCATACGGAGTAAGCGAGGCAGGAAGGTTCGAAACAGCAACAATCTGCGGCACGGCCACGCTGAATAAGTTGTTCAGCGTATCGGTCCAGGGAGGCGTCAATTCATAGCGCAACCCCAGGGAGAGCGTTAATCGGGGCGTTACCTTCCACGTGTCGTCAACGAAAGCTGCCTCGGCGTTCCGCTGAAATTTCGCATTAGCCAAAGCGACCGCCACCACTGACTGATAGAGGTCACCGAGGAGGAATTCGGCAAACGCGTCGCCTCCGGTTGGTTTAGCACCCGAACTCTGGGTGGCGTTTGGCTGAAATATAAATTGGCCGCGTGAGAACTGGTTCCCGATCTGGTTGAAGTTCTGGCGATTATATTCGAAGCCGAAACGGAACGTGTGTTTGCCGTGAATCCAGGACACGTTATCCACTAGCTGCAAGGTGTTGTCGCTGATCGCGTAGGGGCCGTCGGTCGAATCTCCGATCGCCGGTGAACCCATCGCCGTTGAAGGAAATCGTCGGAACTCCCCACGTGACGGGATCGCCCGCCGGGAGGTTGGGGATTCCGACAGTGGCCACCGTGTTGATGTTGTAAGCGGAATACGTGCCCAGCGAATTGCTGAATCGTGTATAGCCGAATCGCGCTTCATTCACCAGAGTCGGCGAGATCGTGCGCGTATTGGTGCCCAAATACTGCTCGTAGCCTGTCAGGATTTTGCTTCCGGTAATGCTGATGTCCTGTAGAAGACTGGTCCTCAACGCCCCAGCTGTACCGGCCCGACCACTGTGATTTCGATGATTCGACAAAATCCATGCGGAGCGTGAATTCGTCCCGGTTATTGGGAGAGGAGTTCATCTGCGTGTAGTTGTTCGCCAAGCCCGCGCTTGGGATGTTCGCTGGAACATAATAGTTCAGTAACTTCTGTCGAGATCGGGTCGATTCGGTTCGCAGGTATCCTGTTTCCTGGAAATTGCGTTTTAATTCCGCCGTTCGTGGCCGCTGTGTTCGGATCATAAATTGGGGTGCCTAAGCCGCTGAAGTCGCCTGTGAACATCACCGGGGTCGGAACCGAATACGTGGCCTGCGAATTCTGGCGCTGCGGTTTCCATTCGTCCTTCGCCATGAAGAAGAGCCTGTTTCGGCAAGTCGAGCAGCTTGGGAATTCTGATCGGCCCATCGACTTCGAAACCATAGTCGTTCCATTTGAACGGCGATTTCACCGGGTGCGTGGCCGTGAAAGCGTACGGCACGGCATCGAATTTGTCATTACGGAGGAATTCAAACAGCGCGCCGTGATAAGCGTTACCACCGGACTTGGTGACCACGTTGATCTGAGTGGATTCGTGTCCGAACTCGGCCGGATAGACACCCGTCTGCACCTTAAATTCCTGAATGGCATCTATGGAGGGCAGCGACAACGTAAGTTGTAAAGTCCGGGTCGGTGTTGTTGACCCCATCCAGCGTGAAGTAATCGAACATGATGCGGTTACCGCCGGCTGAAATAGATTGAGCCGCACGATCGCCGCCGAGCTCGCGACTCCGGCCTGCCCCGATCCCGCCGATGATGTGTTCGTATTGGCCGCCAGCCCAACCAGGCCCAGATAGTTGCGCCCATTAAGCGGCAGGTCCGTAACGGCTTGGTTCTCGATCACCGTCCCAAGCGCGACGTTCTCCGCCTGCAGCATCTCGGCCGTTGCCGAGACCTCGATCCGCTCGGTGACTTGTCCGACCTCCAGCGTGAAATCCAAGCGGACCGTCTGCTGAACTTGCACTTCCACATTGCTGCTGGTGCCAGTTTTAAAGGAGGCCTTTTCCACTCTGACGTTGTAAACTCCGGGCGGCGACGTCCGGGAATGTATAGTCTCCAGAGGCTGTTGAGACAGTAGTTCGCACGGCGTTTGTAGCGACACTTGTGAGGAATATTTTCGCGGTAGGTATGGCTGCACCGCTGGTATCGCTGATGCGTCCCGTTATTTCACCAAATGTCTGAGAGAATGCAGGACTGACACAGAGAGGCGCAAGCATAGCTGAAGATAGTAGAAACCGCCTCATTCTCGCGCGCACAATTCACCCCCAAATATGAGTTGAGGCTATCGTGGCACAGAAGTCATGCATCAAGGCTAGGTTTGGTACGGTACGCGGCGTCCAATGCCAGTAGAATGTTGGGGTTGTGGTGATGGCCTGAAAATTGATCTCTAGTGCGATTAACTGTTAGTCCGCGCAGTTAAGAACGCTCCACTCGACACGAAAAATTTGTGCTATCATCCGCAGGCAGCAGATGGTGCAAGCAGAAGGGACCGGCCTCAGCGAGTCACGCGAGCGAGATGTACGGGCTGAACTGAATCGCCTGCTGGATAGCGCCGCGTTTCGCACCAGCAAGCGATGCAAGGAGTTCCTCCAGTACATCGTCGAGCACACGATTAGCGGACCGAACGGCACGCTCAAAGAACGCTCGATCGGTGTGGAACTCTTCCAGCTTCCGCAGGATTTCGACACAGGGCAGCACACTATCGTCCGCGTAACCGCCAATGAGGTAAGGAAAAGACTTGCTCAGCACTACCTCGCTGAGAACGGTTCGTACCACCCGGTCAGAATCGATTTGCCACCCGGATCGTATTCCGCGAACTTCAAGTGGCAAGCGCCGGCCGCCGAGACTCATGTTCCTCCACGCCGTGGCTGGCTCACGCGAGGTTTGATCGCATGTGCCGCCGCCGCACCGTTTTGCTAATCTCTGCCGCGTTTCTTTCTTTGGCCGCGCCACTCAGCGAAGTCGACCTCCGATACCGCCAAATCCACTCCTGTTCCCTATCCCGTGCCAGCACCATCGGTGGGCAGCGCAGATCTTCGCATGATCATGGGCTCCACTAATACCTACACCGACCGCAGTGGCCAGACATGGGGTCCGGATCGCTTCTTCTCCGGAGGCTCTGCGCTTGTCCGTCCTTCAGAGAGAATCTTTCGAACCCTGGATCCGGATATTTATAGGCACCTGCGCCACGGCGACTTTCGCTATGATATCCCGCTGCAGCCGGGCTCTTATGAACTGCATCTTCATTTTGCTGAGACAGGCTTGGCAGATTTTATTAGCGCAGAATCGAGCGGGGAGGGCCAGCGCCTTTTTCGGGTCTCTGCCAATGGGACGTGCATCCTAGATTTCTTCGATGTCGTGGCCGATGCCGATGGTTCCAACACTTCAGATGAGCGGGTATTTCGAAACATCTCTCCCGCCGAAGACGGTTTCCTTCACCTGAGCTTTACCTCTGTGAGAAGTACCGCCATTCTGAGTGGAATCGAAGTGTTGCCGGTCAGTCCTGGTAAGGTCAGGCCCGTCCGAATTCGAGCGGGTTGGCCCACCTCGTGGCAGGATTCCGCAGGGCAGCAGTGGCGCGCTGACACCTATTTCCTTGGAGGAAATGCATTGGTTCGGACTACAAATCCAGCTCGCGACAGTAGCTCACCTGACGTGGCGCTCTACGCGAGTGAGCGGTGGGGACATTTTTCCTACGCTGTGCCGGTTGCCGATGGCAGGTATCGGGTGAAGTTGAAATTTTCCGAGGGTCATTACGGACGCCATAACACGGGAGTAGGCGGGCTCGGCAGTCGTGTCTTTGACGTCTATTGTAACGGCGCGGCTCTGCTGAGGAACTTCGATATTTTCAACGAAGCGGGAGGGGAAGGCCGGCCTCTAGATCGAATTTTTTCCGGCATCCGGCCCACGGCGCAAGGCAAAATCGTCCTCTCTTTCGTTCCTATCACGGGAATGGCCTGCGTGAATGGGATTGAGGTCGTAGAAGATTCGAAATAGCCTCCGCGCGGACATTCGCCGCGACGTAGCTCAAGTTAGTTTTACTGCCTAACCGTACCAAACGTAGCCGCTTCGAAATTTTTGTGGCAGGATATCCCACGGCAGAGTTAAAACTGCGTGCTTAGAGTACAACCCAAGTATCTTCTTGCCTTAATCGCCGTCGTTCTCAATGACCGGTCCAGCGGCCAAACCAGCGGATCGCTGGAAAAACCCGCCGTCACCATCGATGCCAGCAAAACGCGAGCGCCCATTTCGCCTTACCTTTATGGGCAGTTCATCGAACTCGTCCTTCGCAAATCGAAAATCTACTCAGGACGCGTGGTCTTGGCTGGCGAACCGGGTGCGGCAGTGGGCGTTAGCCTCGTTTGGGGAACAAGTCCAGGTGACCGCCAAACAGGTCCTATCGGCAGCCTGCAAGCCAGGTACACGAAGTTTCCACTAAAATTCACCGCCGGAGGCGATACCGACAACGGACACATCGAGGTCGCCGGGACTGGTACCGGATCTTTTCACATCGGTTCTGTCTCTCTCATGCCGGCAGATAACCGTCACGGCTTTCGGCGCGATACTAACGGGCTGCTAAAACAGCTCCGTTCGGGTATGTACCGTTTTCCTGGTGGCAATTTCCTCTCAGCCCACGACTGGCGGGATGCCATTGATGATCCGGACAAGCGACCGCCCCGGTGGGACTACGTATGGTCGGCCTTACAGCCGAACTACGTCGGGACGGACGAATTCCTGGCCTTATGCGAGCTCTTAGGTGTCGAGGCTTTCATTAGCGTAAACGCGGGTTTCGGAGATGCCCGCTCGGCAGCGAACTCGTCGAATATGTAAACGATTCGGCACAGAAGCCGATTGGACGGCGGCTTAATCGCTAACTGCTTGGACAATATCGACGTGATGTCGGAGCACTACTACAGTTACGACCACCAGCGATTCGATCTCACCCAGAACAAGAGAGTCGCGGTTGATGAACCCTTAGTGGATACGCTGTACCGGCCCGCGAATCGCGTACGGGAAAAAGTCGAGGCATACGAAGAGTATTCGCGGCGCTTTCCTGGTGTCGCAGCGAAGCATTTGCAAATCGCGATTGATGAATGGGCGTTCACCCGCCTTCCCGCCAATCTGAAACAGACACTGGCCAATGCACTGGTATTTCACGAGATGTTCCGGCAGACGGATCTGATCCGCATGGCTGGCCATACGATGGGAACCTCGTCGATTGAGTTCAATGCGACGGATGCGGCTCTGAACACGACCGGGCTGCTGTTCGGGCTCTATCGTGATCATTTCGGGACCGTGCCCGTTGAAGTCGAAGGCAACTCGCCACCGCCTGCGCCGAAGTATCCTATTGGCGGCGACCAACCGAGAGTAAACGCGGGCAGCCCTACTTATCCGATAGATGTGAGTGCCGCGCTTACGAGGGATGGCAAGATGCTGACTTTAGCCCTGATCAATCCGACGGAATCGGCTCACAAACTTGATCTCACCATAACAGGAATTGAACTCCGAGGCCCGGGAAGAATTTGGCAAATGACGGGTACTGGACTCGATGCAGCAAGTGGTCTGACTAAGCACGAGGTTGAAATTTTTGAGACGCCAGTGAGCGCTGTGCCGAAGACACTTCAGGCCGCGCCCATCAGCATTGAACTCTATGAGTTTGAGAGGCGCTAGGCACCGCAAGAACTGTTCGTATACTGTCGCAGGAGGACTTCATGCAACAACCAAATCGAAGAACTCTGTTGAAAAGCGGACTGCTGTCGATTGCTGGCATAGCAGGACTGCCATCGCTATCGGCGGCTGTGGAGGCGGCCACCACTCCATACAACCGGCCCAAATTGAAGATCACCGACATCCGTACGGCCGAAGTGCGCGTACACGGTTACCAGGTGCACGTTCGCGTCTATACCGATCAAGGGATCATCGGCCAAGGTGAAACCACCGACGCCGCCGCGGGAAACGTTCCCCTCATCCGATCCTTCTCGCGCATGCTCGATCGGGCAGGACCCGCTTAATATCGAGGCCGCCTTCGAACGGATCCGCACGTCGGGAGTGTTTGCCGGCGCGCAAGCCGGCCAGTACGTGACGGCGCTGACGGGCGTTGAGATCGCGCTCTGGGATATCGCGGGAAAAGCGCTGGGTCTGCCCGTGTATCAGTTGCTCGGCGGGAAAGTGCGCGACCGCGCGCGAGTCTACTGCGATTCCGGCGCGCGCGAGATGATTCCCGGCGACGAACGCTCCAAAGCGCGCATTCACGAGATCCAGGAGATGGGCTTCACGGCCGCCAAAATCGATATCGATGACGCGACGGACCCGGCGCGATTCGACCGCGTGAACTGGACCGCGTCAAACGGCGAGATCGACCATATGATCGCGAAGGTCGCATTCACGCGCGAACTCTATCCCAAGAATTTCGATCTCGCCGTGGACATGCATGCGCGCTATGACTTGGACACCGCCAGGCGGGTCGCCAAGGAACTGGAGCCCTTCAAGCTGATGTGGCTCGAAGAACCAGTCCCGGCGGAAAACATTGACGCCATGCGCGAGGTGCGCGCCTCTACCAGCACGCCGATCTGCTGCGGCGAGAATGTCTACATGCGCTGGGGCTTTCGCGAGCTTCTGGAAAGACAGGCGGCCGATATCATCGAGCCCGATTTCCAGAAATGCGGCGGCTTGCTGGAATCGCGTAAGATTGCCGATATGGCGCACACCTATTACGTGCCCGTGGCGCCGCACGGCGTCACATCGCCCATTGGCACAATGGCCACCGCGCAGGTGTGCGCCGCCATTCCGAATTTCCTGGCCCAAGAATGGCACTGGATCGATTCGCTCGATCTGTGGCGCAATTGGGTGAAGGAAGGCGAAATCATTCAGAAAGGCTTCATCACCATACCGGAGCGGCCCGGTATTGGCGTGGAGATGAATGATGAGACGGCTCGCAAAGCGCAGGTGCCAGGCACGCCCTGGTTCGAGCCGATGAAGAGAGGATAAACATGCGGATATCGGCAGTCTCCCTTGCAGCACTGTGCGTGGCTTCGGCGTTTGCGCAGCCGGGAATTCTCACCCGTGATCTGCTCATCAAGTACACGCCCGATTGGAAAGGCGAGCGCTTCGCGGACGGCCGCCCGAAGGTTCCCGATAGCATTTTGCAGCGTATGAAATCGGTGACCCTCGAAGAGGCGTGGGCGCAATTGCGGTCCGCCGGATTCAATCACGAATACGAGGACGGCTGGGATTGCGTCATCCATCCGGAGAAAGTGCTGGTGGGCCGTGCGCTCACGGCGCAATGGCTGCCTGGCCGCCCGGATATTCAAAAAGTGATTGAGGAGCAGGGCAAGAAGGACGGGCGCATTGGGGGCGAGAACGCATGGCCTGTTGACATGCTACAGCCCGGAGATGTTTACGTCTGCGACCACTTCGGGCTGAAACAGGACGGGCCTTCGATCGGCGACAACGTGGGGAATGCAATTTACGCTCGAACCCACAATGGGATTGTTTACGACGGCGCCGTGCGCGACATCAACGGTCTGAAGGAACTTGAGGATTTTACATCCTTCGTCCGTTACTATGATCCCTCGCATCATTTCGGTAGTCTGGCCAGCGGCCCGCGGCTGAATTCCACGATGATCGGCATCAACATTCCGATTCGCATTGGCAAGGCCACCGTAATGCCCGGCGATGTGGTGCTGGGCCGCGATGGCGGAGTGATCTTTATCCCTCCCCAATTGGCCGAGCAAGTGGTGCAGTATTCGGAGATCACACATCTTCGCGACATGTTCGGGCATCAGCGCCTGCGCGAGGGCAAATACACGGCCGGCCAAATCGATGCCGCATGGTCCGCTCCCATCGAGGCGGATTTCACCGGTTGGCTGCGAGAGAACATCGATCACCTGCCGGTCGCAAGAGAGCAGGTCGAGGAGATCATTAAGCGCCGGCAGCGCTGACTCGCTCGCCCATCCCTAAAGAGAATGAATCTCCTGCTACTTATCGCACTGATCTGCGCAACGTTGACGGTGGCGGTCCCTGCCGATTCGGCGCCTGCGCGGCCGCAGGGCCCATGTGACATCTATGGCGCTGCGGACACTCCCTGCGTAGCCGCCCACAGCACTACGCGCGCGCTGTATGCCTCCTACAACGGCCCGCTCTATCAAGTCATGCGCCAGTTGGACGGCAAGACCTTGGACATCGGCGTCGTCCAGCCCGTTGCGTCGCCGGTTCCGGATGCCGGTGGTTACGCAAATGCGGCCGCGCAGGACAGGTTCTGCGCCAATACGTACTGCTGGATCACAATCATCTACGATCAGTCTCCCAAGCACAACGACCTCACTCAGGCTCCGCGCGGCGGATTCAGCGGCCCGGCCATGGGCGGCTTCAACAATCTTCCGATTGCCGACATGGCTCCAGTCACCGTCATGGGCCACAAAGCTTACGGTGTCTTCATCGAGCCGGGCATGGGCCTGCGCCAGAATGACGCCAAAGGCACTGCGGTCGACGACCAGGCGGAGGGTCAGTACTGGGTGATTAATGGCCGGCACTTCAACTCCGGCTGCTGTTTTGACTACGGCAACGCCGAGATCGACAGCCGCGACGATGACAACGGAACCATGGAAACCGCCTACTACGGTGACGCGACCCCCTGGTTTCATGGGAACCCGCCTGGTCCCTGGATCATGACCGACCAGGAGAACAACCTGGTTGGTTGCGTGAACCCGGATGGCTCCAAACTCTGCAAAACCCTTCCGACCATCACCTCGCGGTTCGTGACCGCGGTCGCTAAGGGTGAACCGCACCACTGGACCTCCATGGGCGGCGATGCTCAGCAGGGCAAGCTGTCGGTCATGTTTGACGGACCCCGCGTAAACGCAACTTATGACCCGATGCGCAAGCAAGGCGCGATCCTGCTGGGCAATGGTGGAGATAACAGCAACGGCTCACAAGGAACCTTCTACGAGGGTGCGATCACGGCGGCGGGCACGTTCCCGACGGATGCCACCGATCAACTGGTGCAAGCCAACATCGTTGCTGCCAAATACGATGTCCAGCGGCTAAGCCTGGCTCCGGCATCGGCGATTGCCATACCGCCGGGACTCCAGACATTCTCACCAGTTTCTTCGCAGGACACCGCCGTGACGTTCACGAATACTACGGGAGCGCCCGCGGTGGGTGTCAAGCTAAGCATTTCCGTGCCGAATAAGCAGTGGACCTCGTTCGCTTCGGGCACGAAGGACGTATGGAAAACATTCGCTGATCCCGTTGCGCCAGGTGCCAGCGTGAGCGCGACCTTCAAGGTCACCTCAGGCCCGGCGGCCTTCAACGGCGACCTCGTCGCTAAAGCCGAATGGACGAACCAGACGAGCGGCGGGAAATATTCCGAGACAACGGCCGAGAAGGTTCGGAATGTCGACCCGATCAAAATCAACGAATTTCGCATTAGCGCGGGTTCTCCGACCAACTCAACGAACTCATTTATCGAGCTGTACAACGCCGGGTCCGCTAGCGTCGATATCTCCAACTGGACCCTGACCGAACATCCGGCTCAACAGGCCATCTTCTCGACCGTGAGAATTCCGGCCGGGACGAAGCTTGGGGCTGGCGGTTTCTATCTACTCGGCCTCTCCAACTCGGGGCTGGCGATTCCAGCGCGCAAGGGGGATACCACCATCCACGTCCGGAGTACAAGCGGTATGAACGCCGGCGATAGCATCAGCATCGGCACCGGCTCCGACGCCGAAACTCGGAAGATCGCAAAGCTCGGGATAGCGGCCGGCAGCAACACGACAGTGTGGCAACCCGTTCCCGACGGCCCAGTGATCACGATCCCGCGCGGCTCTACCAATATCCCGGTCGCGAGCGTGTCAGGCTTCGTGGTTGGCGAGAAAATTGCCCTCGGCTACGGCGCTAGCTACCCCGACGTGGCGCGAGGACTGGAGAAATATGAGGTGGCCACGGTGACCGCGCTCGGCAAATCGGGCACGCAAGCCTACCTAGCAGTGGATGCGCCCGTTGGGGCGACGAACATCAAGGTGACTTCCGTGTCTGATATCTCGGCCGGTGACAGGATCAGGTTAGATATCGACAGCGTTGGCCATGGAATCGAGACCATCACGGTCGCGAGAGTCGGCACCCAGGCAACCCGCACCGCGCTGTCGGCTGAAGCGAGCGCCGGTGCGACGAATATTAAAGTCCGGAACGCAAACAGTTTTGCGGTGGGCAACAAGTTGACCGTTGGCACGCCGGCAAATCAGGAAACGGTTACCATCACTGCCTCCAGTCCAACTGGCCATAGCGTCGACTTTACGCCCGCCCTCACCCGGGCACATATCGACGGCGAGACAGTCGTAACTCCGGGTACGGGCCTCGATCTTGCCGCCCCGCTGCGGTTCAAACATGCGGCCAACTTACCCTTCAGCGATCGAGGAACGGGGATCAGCTTCGAGCCACCAACCGCCTTTGCTCATTCGAGCAACGAGCCTGTCCAGGCACTCGGCACCGGCATTACGCTCGACAAACCTTTGATGAACGGCCATGGGATCAATGCGGTCGTGAGGGATGCCAGGGTCACGAGCGGGGGGTATCAAGGGACGCCGGAACCGAACCAGTGGTTCGGGGGGCCCGAGCTCACCACTAACGCGCCGCTCTTCGGCCGCCTCATCAGCGTCAGAGAAGGCAGTTTGGTGCTACGTGACGCCTCCGGGCTGGTTGTCGATAGCCTCAACTATGGCGGCCTCGTCGACCCGTGGGCCGCCGAAGGTTACCAGGCCGCCTCTGGTTCAGGGCAGAGCGGCTGCCGCGCGCCGGCACCGGGTCTCACAGGCGGCTTCGGACCGCCAGCTGCTTTGGCCGGCTTAGCGGTCAATAGAAGCGCGGGCCGCTATCCGGACGGCCGCGACACTGATAGCAACTGCACCGATTTCCTGTTGCAACCTGCCACCATCTTGGCGGCCGGTTCCGACGCGGGTGCGAACAACATCAAGGTCGCAAGCGTGGCAGATTTTGCCGCGGGCCAGACGATCATGATCGATACGGGCGCGAGCCAGGAGACCGCCGTCATTGCGACGGTTGGCACGGCAGGCGCAACTACCGTTGGCATGGCCACCGATGCAGGCGCGACGTCTATCCCTGTCGCAGGCGTGATCGGCTTTAGCGCCGGCGAGACCATTACGATTGACAATGGCGCAAATCAGGAGACGGCGGTTGTCGCCTCCATCAGCGGCCGCAGATCCGGCTCTAGCATCACCATTGCCGCACCGCTCACTCATTCGCACGCGGCGGGCGCACAGGTCTCCGGCAGCGGCATCACCCTCACGGCAGCATTAACGCGGGCGCATGCCAGCGGGGCGCAAGTCGCCAACGGCGCCCCCACGCCGGGTGCGCCCAACACATATTCCGGGTCGAGTACAAGCCGATAGACACAATGCACTCGACGCATTAAGCAACTCGTGTGAAGCGCGAGTCTAGGCGCGTTCCTGATAAGTGCCTTCGGAGGTGCTCACGCGAATTCGCTCCCCCTGGTTAATAAACGCGGGCACCTGTACAACCAGCCCTGTTTCCATTTTGGCCGGCTTCGTGACGTTTGAAACAGTGGCGCCCTTGAGACCGGGTTCTGTTTCTGTCACTGTCATCTCCACGCTAGGCGGTAATTCGACACTAATCGGCTTGCCCTCGTAAAACTCAACATTTACTTTCAATTGCGGTGTCAAGTAGAAGACGCCATCGCCCAGCATGTCTTTCGTCAGATGCATCTGCTCGTAATTTTCGGTGTTCATGAAGTAATAGTATTCGCCATCGTCGTACAAATACTCCATCTCATGCTCATCCAGCGCCACTCGTTCTACTTTGTCTTCCGAAGAGAACCGGTGTTCAGTCATCGAACCGGAGCGCAGATTCCGCATTTTAGCTTGTACAAAGCCGCGTAGGTTGCCCGGAGTCCGATGTACCATGCTGAACACCGAATGCAGCTCATTGTTGAACTTAACGATCATGCCCGGACGCAATTGTGTCGCTGCAATCATGAATTAGCAGTTTACCAGGACATCCCTTCTAGGGCCTCGCGCAAAGTTTTCCCTCCACGTTTGCCGGAATCGCGCCACATCCCCGTTGCGTCCGCCGCGACGGATTGCCGCTGTTTTTCTTCAATGTAGAAAACGCTTTGATGCGGCCGTAATTTCCATAAAATTGCGACCTCCTCGTTTTTCCGGTGGGGCACTTCGACACACGGTTGCGTCATCGGGATGAGAGTCATATGTCCGAAGACCGTTGCCGTTTGCTTCCATTTCGGATCGCAGTTCGCCTCCTGAACACCATTGGCCGAAATGCCGATCCAACATGCATTCTGGTTCCAGTCACTCCGCGCAAACAGGCGGCCGGCAGGATCGTAGACCCAAGGATCCAAATTCTGATATCCGATACCTGGCAAATAGGGATCTGCCCAAAGGAATTCGTAGCCGACGCCGGGCCCTTGCCGGATCATCTGCCGGTCTTCCATCGCCCACCCCTGCAGATACTGCGAACTCTCCATATTCGGATGAAGGTCCACCAGCGCCAGAGCGGCAATGTGCGTCATCCAGTCGGGATGTTCTACCTGCTCGGGTCTGAGGTTTAGTAAAAATTCGGTCGGCAAGCTCATGAAAAAACGGCGGTCGTCTTCCGCCAGATCGACATGCAGTCACTGCCAAGTATTCACAGGCAGCGTAAAGAACGCTCCCTGTCCTGAACGCGTCCTCTCGCCGAAGATCTTCGAGAAGCTCACCCGGGGAGACCGGCGCTGCATCTCCATTGAGAGTGATCTGCGTGAACAGCGCATCTCTGAGTCGAGAGATTCTGGCGGAATCATCCACAGCGCAACCACCACGTCCAGTGAGATCCCTTCGATCTTGGTCGGTCATCAGATCCCCGGCCCAATCGAGAATCAACGCACGCTGGCGGGCGTAGCCGCAGGGGTGCGCCAGCCCCCATTGAATCGCTTCCTTCCCGCGCTTCCCATCGCCTGTGATAGCGTAATAAAGCGCCAACTCGAACCCGCGCTCCGGTGAATCGGGAACCGTCTGCACGCGATTTTCAAAGTTCTCCCAGCGCACAGTCTGTCGCTCCCGGTCGCGCTTCAGGCGCCTGAGGCGCTGAGAAGAAAGCAGCAACTGAGGGGCGTGATCCGGTGCCTGGGCGGCAAGGAGGCAGTGGCAGGCTGGAAAAGCCGCGCAGATTGCAACGAGGATAGCGCGCAATCAAACATTGTTCCACAGAATCGATTTCGCTCACTCTGTTACCCTTAGATTTCCACCTATGAGTCATGCCGGCTCGGGTTAGTGAAACCTACGTTCTTCGCACTTACCCGTTTCGCGAGTCGGATTTGATCGTCAGCTTTTTCACCCGCGATCAAGGAAAGCTGCGCGGCGTGGCGAGAAGGGCCCGGAAACCCAAAAGCAGCTTTGGCTCGGGACTGGAACGGCTTTCGCTCGTGAACTTGTCGTATTCGCAAAAAGAAACGCGAGAACTGGTCAATCTGAACTCCTGCGACTTGCTCCAGTCGCAATTCGATTTGCTGAGTGACTTTGAGGCCGGCGTGGCGCTTGACTACGTGGCGGAGGTGAGCGATCACATGCTACCCCCGCATGAAGTAAACGAGCGTTTTTTTCGATTGATTACCGCTGTTCTCAGTCACATGCACGAACGCGCTCCCGGCTCTGTCTGGACGGCCATCACATATTTCTCGCTTTGGGCCACGCGGCTCTCGGGCTTTTTGCCCGATTTGTCCACTCATCCCGATCGGAATTTTCGGCTGGGTCTCGCGAGATTGCCGGCACGATGCTTCGAACACATATTACCGAGATGCCCGCCTGCGCATGGAACAAAGACACCGCCCTCGACCTGCGGCGCTTCCTGATCAGGCAAATGGAGGAACATGCGGAACGGCGCTTCCATACTCCGGCTCTGCTTGAGGGCCTCTAAAACGCGATGGACACTTTCCAGGACACAATTTTCAAACTGAAGCGCTACTGGGCCGACCGTGGCGCGATCATTCAAGAGCCGTACGATCTCGAAGTTGGCGCAGGAACCATGGCGCCCGAAACTTTCCTGCGCGTGCTGGGGCCCAAGTCGTACAAGGTTGCCTACGTGCAACCCAGCCGGCGCCCGGCCGATGGGCGGTACGGCGAGAATCCGAACCGGCTGTATAAACATCAGCAATTGCAAGTAATTCTCAAACCCACGCCGGACGACGTTCTGGAGCAGTACCTCGGTAGCTTGGAAGCGATCGGGATCGATCTGCGAAAACACGACATCAAGTTTGAAGAAGACAACTGGGAGGCGCCGACGCTGGGCGCGTGGGGCATCGGTTGGCAGGTGATGCTGGATGGGCTCGAAATCACGCAGTTCACCTATTTCCAGCAATGCGGCGGCATGGATCTCGATCTGGTTCCCGCTGAAATCACGTATGGCCTGGAACGGATCGTTGCGTTCCTGCAAAATGTCGATAGCGTCTACGACATCGTGTGGGCGCCGGGCTTCAAATACTCCGACGTCCGCCTTGCCGACGAGGAGCAGTTTTCCGTTTACAACTTCGAAATGGCCGATGTGCCGGCCTTTGGCAGGAATTCGAATTGCACGAACGCGAATGCCAGCGGCTTCTGAATGAATTCAGGAAAGCGAAAGACAACCGCCGCTTTCCCGTTCTCCCGGCTTACGATCAGGCGCTGAAGTGCTCGAACATTTTTAATCTGCTCGATGCTCGTGGCGCGATCAGCGTAACGGAGCGTGTCGGCATCATCGCGCGCGTGCGCAAACTCGCCGTAGGTGTCGCCGAAGCTTGGGTGCGGCAGCAAACTCCGGAGGAGGTGGCGGCATAATGGCCGATTTTCTTCTGGAAATCGGCACGGAAGAGATTCCGGACTGGATGATCGAGCCTGCGCTCGAGGATTTTCGGACAAAATTTCAATCAGCCTTCGGAACATTCGGTGGATCGGCGCTCGAGACCGACGCCACGCCACGCCGCCTCGTGCTATTGGCGAAAGACCTCATTGAGCAGGCGCCCAACGTCGAGACAATGGTTCTGGGTCCCTATGTGAGCGCTGGCGCCAAGGCCGCTGAAGGCTTCGCCCGAAAGCAGTCTACGACTGTCGACAAATTGAACAAAGTGCCGGACTCCAAAGGCGAGCGGTACGTGTTTCACCGGCTCACCACAGGCCAGGCGCTGGCTGATGCCTTGAGTCAAAATCTTCCTGAGATCGTAGGCAGCATCAGTTTCCCGAAAACGATGTACTGGACCGGCAAAACCGGTGTCCACTTCATCCGCCCCATTCGCTGGATCGTCGCATTGCTGGATGATCAGCTCGTGCGCCTCGAAGTTGCGGGAGTCAAATCAGGAAACACCACCCGCGGCCATCGTATTCTGGGCTCGAAACAACCGATTCCAGTCACGATCCGGACATATGGAAACGTGCTGCGCCAAAATTTCGTGATCGTCCATGCTGAAGAACGCAAGCAACGAATCGAAGCAGGCCTTGGATCAAACGTTCAGAAAGATGACGATTTGTTGCGTACGCTGGTCTACCTGACGGAATTCCCCACTCTCGATTCGCGGCAGCTTCGATGCCGAATACCTGCAGCTTCCGAAAGAAATTCTTTCCACCGTGATGCGGCACCACCAGCGCTATTTTTCCGTGCTGAAGCCGACGGCTCGCTCGCCCCCGAGTTTGTTGCGATCACGAATACCGATGGCGATCCGGACGGGCTCATCCGGCAAGGCAATGAGCGTGTTCTGCGGGCCCGCTTCAACGATGCTCGTTTCTTCTGGGAAGTGGATCAACGTAAGAAGCTTTCTGCGCGCGTTCCCGATTTGGCGAAAGTGACGTTTCAGGCGAAACTCGGGAGCTATAAAGACAAAACGGATCGGGTGGTCAAGCTGGCCGGCGATCTGGCCGCGCAAACCGGCGCCGATCAGAACACGATTGCGGTCGCGCGCACTGCTCTGCAAATGCGATCTCACCACCGACATGGTGAAAGAGTTCACCGAATTGCAAGGCGTAGTCGGCGGCCTCTATGCAAAAGCCCAAGGCGAAAGCGAAGCTGTCGCCACGGCGATTTACGATCATTACAAGCCGGTAAGCATGGAAGACTCCATTCCACGCACGCTCGAAGGTCAGATCGTCTCCATCGCCGACAAACTGGACACGCTCTGCGAATGCTTTAAGATCGGCCTTGTTCCGACCGGTTCGAAGGATCCCTTTGCGCTCCGGCGCGCCGCGCAGGGCATTGTGAAGATTCTGTTTGAAGCGAGACTTTCGCTGAATCTGCTCGAGTTCGTGGACACGGTTCCCGATCTAGCCGCCTTTCTGAGAGAACGCATCCAATTCTACTTGCGCGACATACTTGGCTATGCATATGACGAAGTAAACGCCGCAATGGCCGCTCCCTTCACAACTCTCGCCGATCTCGCCAATCGCGTCGAAGCCATTCACTACGTTCGGCCGACCGAAGACTTTGAGCCGCTCGCGGCAAGCTTCAAACGCATCAAGAACATTCTCAAGCAGGCACAAGTGACACAAGCTGACCAGCCAAACCAAAACCTGCTCTCTCCCGGGCCCGAACAAGAGCTCTATCAAGCTTTCGTTGATGTCCGCAAAGCAACTGAGGAGCACTCCGACTATCGCGAAAAACTCGGCGGCAATCGCTTCGCTTCGACCGAAAGTGGATCTCTTCTTCGATAAAATTCTGGTGAACGATCCAAATCCGGCGATCCGGCAGAACCGTCTGGCCCTACTGCACAATTTGCTGACGGAGTTCTCCACCATCGCCGATTTTTCCGAAATCGTCACGCAAGGCGCTAGTGGCGTCTGAAACATTCAATTACGCTGATATCCGCAATCAGGAGAAAAACTGGAAATGAAGAAATACGTTTATTCGTTTGGTGGTGGCGCCGCCGATGGCGATGGAAAGATGCGCGATGTACTCGGCGGCAAGGGCGCTGGCCTCGCGGAAATGAGCAAGGCTGGCGTGCCGGTTCCTCCCGGATTCACCATCTCGACCGAGGTCTGCACGCTCTTTTTCGAAAACGGCAACAAAGTCCCAGCAGACGTCGACGAACAGATTCACACGGCCCTCGCTAAGCTGGAAAACGAAATGGGGAAGAAGCTCGGTGGCCTTGATGATCCGCTGCTTCTCAGCGTGCGCTCTGGCGCGAAGTTCTCCATGCCAGGCATGATGAATACGATTCTCAATCTCGGCCTGAATGACCAGACAACCGAAGCTCTGGCGAGGAAAACCGGAAATCCGCGCTTCGCCTACGATTGCTACCGCCGCTTCATCCAGATGTTCGGCGAAGTGGCGCTGCACATCGATATGGCGAAATTCGATCACATTTTCGACAGCTCGCAAGGCCAGAGTAAAAGCCAAACTGGACACCGATCTCGCGGCTGAAGATTTGAAATTCATCATCGGCGAATACAAGAAGCTGGTGAAAAAGGAAACCGGAAAAGATTTTCCGCAAGACGCGCTGGAGCAACTGATGCTCTCACGCGACGCGGTCTTCAATTCCTGGAACACCCCCAAGGCGATTTACTACCGTCGCATGGAGAAGATTCCGGATTCGATCGGCACCGCCGCAAACGTCCAGGCCATGGTGTTCGGGAACATGGGCGATAATTCCGGCACCGGCGTCGGTTTTACCCGCAATCCTTCGACGGGCGAAAAGGTTTTCTACGGCGAATTTCTCGTCAACGCGCAAGGAGAAGATGTTGTTGCCGGCATTCGCACTCCGCAGCCCATTTTGGAACTCGAGCTGGTCATGCCGGAAGCCTACAAACAGCTTCGCGAAATTACCACGAACCTCGAAAAGCATTACCGCGACGTGCAGGATTTCGAATTCACCATCGAAGAAGGCAAGCTCTACATGCTGCAGACCCGTAACGGAAAACGAACGGGTCCGGCTGCGGTTCGGGTCGCTGTGGACATGGTCGAAGAGGGCCTGATCTCAAAACAGGAGGCAGTGCAACGCGTCGGTCCCAACCAGTTGGATCAACTCCTGCATCCGGTGCTCGATCCCGCGATGCGGAAGGGACTTCAGGAGATCGCATCCGGTCTTCCCGCATCGCCAGGTGCTGCTGTCGGCCGCGCGGCGTTCTCTTCCGAAGACGCAGTTCGCCTGTCTGCCAACGGACCTGTCGTGCTGGTTCGCAAGGAAACGACGCCCGATGACATTCACGGGATGGACGTCTCAAAGGGCATTCTTGACAGCAGTCGGAGGACTGACCAGTCACGCTGCCGTTGTCGCCCGCGGCATGGGTCGTCCGTGCGTGGTGGGCGCTTCCTCGGTGTCGGTTGACGAAGCGAAAAAGCAGGCCAGCATCCTGTTTGAAGGCAAGAAGATGGTCTTGAACGAAGGCGATTGGATCTCGCTCGACGGCACGTTGGGAGAGGTATATCTGGGCCAGTGCAAGACCAACGAACCCGATCCGAAATCGCATTACTTCGCCACCTTCATGGAATGGGCCGACGAGTTCCGCGGCGATTTCGGCGTGCGCGCAAATGCAGACATTCCTCGCGATGCCAAGCAGGCTCGATTGTTCGGCGCGGAAGGAATCGGCCTCTGCCGGACTGAGCACATGTTCTTCGCCGAAGATCGTATTCCGCACATGCAGGCCATGATTCTTGCTCGCGACGAAAAAACGCGCAAGAAAGCTTTGCAAAAACTGCTGCCGATGCAGCGCAAGGACTTCGCTGGATTATTCCAGGCCATGGACGGCTTCCCCGTCGTCATCCGCACGCTCGATCCTCCGCTCCACGAATTTCTGCCGAAACGCGAGAACCTGATGGTCGATATCGCCAAGCTGCCGAGCGCTTCCCCCAAAGAGAGGAAGGAGATGGCGGCGACGTATGGCATCTCTGTCGGCGAACTCAAGAAGTATTTGCCGGAACTGTTACACCGGGTCGAAGAGTTGCACGAGTTCAATCCGATGCTGGGGCATCGTGGGTGCCGCCTGGGAATCACATATCCCGAAGTTACGGAAATGCAAGCGCGGGCGATCTTCGAAGCAGCAGTTCAGGTTGCGAAAAAGGGCGTTAACGTGATTCCGGAAGTCATGATTCCGCTCGTCGGCAACGTGAAGGAGTTTGAGAATCAGAAGGCGCTTGTCGTGAGAGTCGCAGAAGAAGTTCTCGGCTCGGCCGGAATGAAGGATCTCAAATACTACGTAGGCACGATGATTGAGATTCCGCGCGCGGCGATGACAGCGGATGAAATCGCGCGCGAAGCCGAATTCTTCAGCTTCGGCACCAACGATTTGACCCAAACCACCATGGGCCTTTCGCGCGACGACTACACGAAATTTTCGAAACACTACGAAGATCTGAAGATCTTCAAAGCGGACCCGTTCGCGGTTCTCGACCAGGACGGCGTCGGGAAGGTGATCGAGCACGCCGTCAAGCTAGGCCGCAAAGCTCGGCCCGATCTGGAGGTCGGCATCTGCGGCGAACACGGGGGCGAACCAAGTTCCGTCGGATTTTGCTATCGCGTGGGCATGAACTACGTATCGTGCTCACCATATCGCGTGCCGATCGCCCGCCTCGCCGCGGCGCAGGCCGCACTCGAAAGCAAGGGCACAAGAGCCGAAGCCCAACGCACGGCGTAAACATATGGAAGTGGCGGACTCCTAGTCTGTCGCGTCCCGACTCTTCGGGACGTATGTGCCCGCCTGGGTTCTATTCGTCGGGATAATGATTTCTTCCGCCGTCCAATCCCTCGGCCTCATCGGCCTTCCCGCGCCCATCCGCGAACTCGCCGCGAAACCCTGGGATGCGCTGATCGTCGGCGCCGGACACAACGGGCTCGCGTGCGCCGCCTATCTCGCGCGCGCCGGTAAACGAGTGCTCGTGCTGGAAAGCTCGGGAACGCATCGGTGGCGCATGCACCATCGAGGAGCCTTGGCCCGGCGTGCGCCTCTCTCCCTGCGCCTATCTCGCAGGCTTGTTGCATCCCCTAGTAATCGATGAATTGAAATTGCCCGATCTCGGCTATTCCTGGACCCCAGCAAGCAATGGGTTGTTCGTCCCTTTCGAAGACGGCACTAGCGTGCAGCTTTACGATGATGACCAGCAGTGCGAAGAGGAGTTGGCGCGTTTCTCGCCGCGCGACATCGAAGGCTGGCGCGCGATGAGCGATGTAATTCGCCGGCTTCGCGATGCGCTGCGCCCGCCGGACGAACGCGACGTCTGGATCGGCGAGCCCCCCACGCCGGAACAATTGGAAGATCGCCTCGGCAATGACGAAGACGCGCGTTCCCTTGCTCTTCGATTGGTCAATGGCGGAATTTGTCGAGCGCTACCTGTCAGATGAGCGCCTGCAGATCGCCTATCTGGGCCAAGGCATCATTGGAACGAACGCTAGCCCCTTCGATCCCAGGAACCGCCTCGATTCGCTTTCATCATTCGTCCGGCCGACTCGGCGGCTTGCCCGGATCATGGGGCTACGTGAAAGGCGGCATGGGAATGGTTTCGTTTTTCCTTGCCGATGCCGCTCAAAATGCGGGCGCGGTAATCGCGTCAGGTGTAGCAGTCTCGCGGATCCTGCCCCAAGAAGGCGTCCTGCTCGAAAGTGGAGAACGCATCCCCGCATCCATCGTCATCTCAAACGCCGATCCACGAACCACGCTTCGCCTGCTGGGCAATTCCGCCGACGCAAGCTGGCGCGATCAGGTAGAATCGATTCCCATCGAGGGCTGCACTCTCAAGCTCAACGTCTGGCTCCGCGAGTTGCCGAATTTCCGCGCCCGCCCAGGGGCTCTGTGAGCCGCACCATTTGAGCCAGATCAACACGCCGTCTAACCAAAGACGACTGGAAAGTGAGTTACGCCGCCGCTCGTGCCGGCCAACTCCCTGCTCACCTTTGGACCGAACTCTATTTCCAGAGCGTTCACGACCGTTCCGTCGCGCCCCAAGGCACTCACACCATGAGCATCTTTTCGCAATACGTGCCCTATCGCTTTTCACAAGGTACATGGGAAGAGCATCGTGAAGTCGCGAAGCAGCGCGCCCTCGACGCCTTGGAGCGTTTTTGCAGCAACATTCCCGAAGCGGTCATTGACGCTGAGGCTCTCGGCCCTCCGGACATTGAGAAGAAAGTAGGTCTCACCGGCGGACACATCTTTCAGGGCGAGTGCCTCCCGCAATATATGTGGAGCAATCGCTTGAGCGTGCGAACTCCGATGGCCGGTGTGTATCTCTGCGGCGCGTGCACGCATCCAGGCGGCAGCGTGATCGCAATCAACGGCCGAAATGCCGCTATGGCAGTGCTCGTGGATGCCTGAGGCCGCGCTTTCTTTTCAGCCATTGATTGAGCGCGAAGGCCAGGATAGCCGCTGGTATCAGTGCGAAATAGGGCCAGTGCGCCATCGCGGGCGGTTCCGCCGGCAAAACGGTTATGTTTCCTGAGACTTCGGCATTTTCGCCTTGGACCGTCACTTCCGCCTCCAGCCGCCATTCGCCAGCCGACGGCAGATTTACGTGGGCGGCATACAGCATCTTGTTTGTTGCTTGCCCTCGCGTCGCCGGAACCATTACTTCGAACACCTGGTCGCGCGTTGATCTCGCCAGATGCAGTTTCACCCCTGCATCGAGCACAGCACTCTGGTCCTTCGCCTTCTGCACCATTACGCTGAAATCCGCGCTTCCAACCCTGAGTGGCGTTGGCGTGCTGAAAACCGTGATAGTCAGCGAACCAGCTTGTCTTCGAAATTGAACCGTGCCGCCGTCCGCAAACAACATTGCCGCCGCGATGAAGAGCCCAGCGCTGATCAGACCGATTCTGTGAAGCGCGCCTTTCAATGCAGCATCCCGCGCATTTGCATGGGCTGGAAGAGGATCCAAATTCCGGCCGCATACAATGCGCAGGAAACCAGAGCCCAAGGCGTTGCCAGCCCGAGCGCAGTCCCTACCCGTCCGGCGCTTTGTCTAGCGATTCGCCAGATGACGTAAAGCGTCAAGAGCAGTCCGGCATCCAAAATCAATATTTGCGCGGACGTAAGCCACCCCGGAAGCGACGCCATCGCAAACCCGTGAATGATGCCCGAAGAGAACCGCTGCACCATAGTCCAGGGTGCATTCCAGCCCGTTACGAAGTGATACAGCAGATGCGCCGCCCACATGGCGAATCCGATCGGAACAAGGGCAAACACGAAACGCCGCGCCAAGTCCGCGATCTTTCGATCCGGTCCGGTCAGCCGATTTGCGAGCCCGCAGAGAAATACCGCAGTAGCTGGGATAACGAGAACGCCGGTAATTACCAGAGCGGCAACAATCAGCGGCATCGTATGCGCACCCAGCCGCGCATGCCAGTCGTGTTCCCACATCATGACGGGATTCACCATGCCCGCTGCATTCACAAATGCACCAAACACAATAATCAGGGTCAGCACCGCCAAATCTGTTCGCCTCGATAGCACTCCCAATGACGAACGGTGCGGATCCACCAGCAGCGTGCTCGCCGGCAATACGGGGAGGAGTGCAATATTATCTTCTGGGCAAGCCTTCACACAATCCAAACAGAAGGTGCAATCGAGATTGCCGGTTTTTCTCGGCTGAAACAGATATAATTCGCATCCGCGCGTCCGCTCATTTCCTCGAATGCAATCGTGAGTGCGGCAAGTCTTGCAGACTGCTGCGCTTCGAACCGCTATTTCCCGTGGCGACATCAACGAGCTCACAAAATGAAACTGTCCGATCGGGCAGACGTATTTGCAAAAACTGGCGCCGCGAAAGAACCCATCGATCGCCAGTGCAGCCAAAAAATATCCCGTGATCACCCAGGCAGTCAACCACGGGCTGTCCCATAATCCGAATGCTTCGTAGCCCCAGAAATATAAAACCAATAGTCCAGCGGCGATCCACTTCGTCCGCAGGATTCGAGGCCACCGCCATTTTGCCGGAAGAAATCGCCTTCCCATATCCCGAACGAGCATGAACGGGCACGCCATGCAGAATAGATTTCCAATCGCCAGAAGCGCCAGCACGGCCAGCGCACGCCATTGAATCCACGGCAGCACTCCGGCCATGTTTAACGGTGTTACTTGCGGACCGAAAAATCCATCGGTCATGACCGCAATCGCCAACAGCAGCATGCTGACTTGCGCGACGCGCCGCAACAACGGCAGTCTCCAATGCTGAAGCGAAAACAGCCGTTGCAGCTTTCGATCATGCTTCACGATGAACACCTCATGCCGCTGGCTCCTTGCGCCGGAGAACAACCGCATCGCAATGACAATCGCAGGCAAAATATAGACCAGCGATCCCGGCACCCACATGATTCCTCCGGCAATCGTCTGGTCGTCTTGTGGATTCAGGCCGCTGGCGCGCACGCCTTCGTAGCTTGGATAAAGTATTCTGCCCGAAAAGATGAAGAACGCGGAGAGCACTGTGTTGACAACATCTGCAAAGAGCAGATAAGGAATCATCGTCCACCGCGGCCATTTCGGCTTGCCCGGACCAGGTTGAACAACTGGCCACCAGAACAGAATTCCGGTCCAGAAAAACGAAGCGTGCTGCGCTGCGTGCCAGGACGGTGAGCTCAGCGCCAACTCATAAAACCGGGGCAAATGCCAGAGAATCGTGCTTACGGCAAATGCGACCCACGCCACGGGAGGCGATATCAGCCAAGCTAGAGTGCGCCGCAGCCAAGGCCACGTTAGGAACGGACCGAGGCCCTCTCTGACGAACTGTCTCGGCAATCCGCGCAAAAACGGCAGCACCGGATGACCGAGCAGCAGCAAAGGCGGCGCAATCATCATCAGCAACAGATGCTGCGTCATGTGTGCTGAAAGAAACAGGCTGTCGAATGCGTCGAGCGGCGATTCTGTCGCCAGAAACATCATCCCCAATCCGCCGAGAAAAGCACACAGCCGCGGCAGATCCCGCTCGTCGCGCAAGAGCCGGCGTGTACGCACCCAGCCGCGCAGGTACAGTGCCGCGACAGTGACCAGGAGCACAATCACACGCCAATCGATATTCCAGGAAAAAAAAGCGGCGCTCGCGAGAGAATTCACGGTACTAACGGGTTACGACTCTAAACGGCGGCTTGGCCTCCGCCAAATCGCGCGGAAGACGATTTCGGGGCTGGCTCGAGGGCAAGGCCGGGTGCTTCGTTCGGGGAGTCAGCGTCTGCATGAACGCAACTAGTGCGTCTACTTCGGCGGGGCTCAATTTTTTTCCGTATGCCGGCATATTGCCGCCGCCTTGAACCACCTGCCGGACCATTTCATCCCGCGTCAATCGCGTCGCAACGCTATCCAGAGCGGGACCGCGCTCTCCTCCTTCGCCGCCGAGCGCATGACAATTCCGGCACTGCTTGTTCTGAAACACCAGCGCGCCGTGCAGTTGGAGTGGCGTCCGGCCCTTCACAAACTCCACTGGAATTGCGTTTGAACTCCACGCTGACATGCGTGGTGACCACGGCGAGGTGTCGCCCATATACGCCAAAACACCAATCACCAGCAAAACAAAAATCACTGACAGCACGGCAACCGGCCTTCTGCGCGCGCTCTTCTCGCCCGTTCCTGAAATAAACGGCAGCGCCAGCAAAATGAGAAATGCAATCGTTGGGGCAGCGAACAGCACCACAACTTCCATCCAGTCGGGCAACAATGCCAGCGCGGCAAAAATCGCTAGGAAATAGAAATCCGGCCGCGGATTCGTATCGACAATGGTCGGGTTTGGCGGACCTAGCGGGCCTTTCGGTCCGAAGACGAGTGCGCACCCGAGAATCCCCACAATCACGATTGCGGCAAAGATCAAATCCTTCCCGATCGCGTGCGGAACGAATGGAACGCCTTCTTTTCTGAGGATGTCCGCGTATTCGGCGTCGTAAGTTGCTTTATGGACGGGCTTCCCGGGCCGCGGATATTCATTGATGCCCTTGGTCAGCACCAGACGAAGATGCATGCTGACAATAGCGATGATTAGGCCGGGAATAATGAACACGTGCAGTGTAAAAAATCGCGATAGAGTCTCGCCCGCTATGATCGGCCCTGCCAGCAGTAGATGCACAAGCTGGGCGCCGATCAGCGGCACACGTCCAGTAATCTGAGCGCCGATCGTGAGGCCCCAATAGGCATCTTGATCGAAACGCATCACCTGTCCCGTGAAGGCCATTGCCAGCGTGCATACCAGCAGGAACACGCCGCTCACCCAGGTCAACTCGCGAGGGTATTTGTACGCGCCGAACAGGAACACCTGAATCATGTGCAGGGTCATGATTGCGACCATGAAGTTAGAGCCCCAATAGTGAATGGCGCGGATGTACCAACCCCAAAATTGGGCGTGATTCAGATACTGCAGGCTCGTCCAGGCTTCGTTGGTTGACGGAATGTAAACGAACGCCAGAATGGAGCCGCTGATGATCTGGATCACGAAACACAACAAGGTCGCGCTTCCGAAAACGTAAAACCAGCTTCCGGCGCTTGCCGGCACTTCATGTCCGGCTGTCGAAGCGTACAGGGCGGTTAAATGCAACCTATCATCGAGCCAAACCGCCGCTTTCCTCAAGGCGTTCATGCCATCGTCTCCAGATTTAGACCGGGTTCGACAATGTGGGCATCTCTCCGCCCTTTACCCAAAGCTCCCCGTTCTCCACCTTGTAGTCGTACTGAAATAATCCTCGCGGTGGCGGCCCCGCAGCCCGGGAACCGTCTTCGTAATAAACTCCCCCGTGACAGGGGCAAAGGAACAGACCCGATTCTTGAAACCAACGCACGGGACAACCCAGATGGGTACAGTTAATCGCGAATACCTGGAATTGCGCGCCTGACAAACGTCGCACCCAGCAAGGAATATCTGCCGTCTGCCCGTCCCAAGGGCGTGTGTACGGATTGCGATAGGTCGCGATCCGCGTCGATTGCTCCGGAAATCCCTCGATCGGTCCCAGAGAGATCCAGTTGCGCGGATCTTTTCTCTCGACAAAACTTGCAAACACGAAACCGACAAGCGGTATCGCCATGAGCAAGCCGGCCGCGACGTTCAGTGCTACCCCGGCCCCAAAAAGCCAATCCCTGCGGCTCGGATTTTGTGTTTTGTCTTTACCCCTATCTTCGTCTCGGTCGGCTCCGCTCATTTCACTCCCCCTTGGGTGGTCGCGCTTTCCACCGCGCGTCCGTTTTGCACGTTGACAGAGGCTGGTCGCAGCGACGACAAATAAGTCACAACGTCTGTGATGTCCTGATCGCTCAATGCGTGCCCCATATTCAAATTGCGATAGTCGGGCATTCCCAGATCCGGCCGCCCCTCGATAATGGAGGTGCGCAACACCTGGTCGCTTACTAGCGCGAGAAAGGTTGGATCGGTAATCGATCCGATCTGGGGTTGACCATGACAAATGAAACAATTTCTCGCAAAAAGCTTTTTGCCGCGCGTTGAATCTCCGCTCTGATTATTGACGCTATACGTCGGAAGCGTCGCTCCCCGGAAGCTCGCGGGCTTCGCCCAATTCTGTTCAATACCATTCACCAGCGCTGTAACCTGGTTCGGCGAGAGTGGACCTCCCTGGCTGCGTGCCCACGCCGGCATGGCTGTGCCCGGCCGGCCGTTTTCAATCGTCCTCTGCAACTCGTCTCTTGGAATAACCGCGAGATATAAAGGATTGTTCAATGGGCGCCCGGGGCCATTCTTGCCATCGACACCGTGGCACCCAGAGCAATTTTCGCTATACAAGATTCTGAAATCGCTGATTTCTCCCGCAGCGGCCGGCTCCGCTCTCGGCTTTCCCCAGGGCTCGCATCCGGAAACGAGGAAAATTGAAAACAACATTGCCCCGGACACGTATAGCCTGCCGGAACGAATGCGCCATCCGCCCGGTACGATCATTCGCGATCTTCCTCGCGGGGCGGGTGCACACCGGGCGCCTCCACAAACGCCCGCTCGGCTAGCGACCAGGTTTGCATCGTTTTGATGCTGGTGCTCCGCGCAATTACATATCCTCCCACCAGTCCATATCCGAGTTGACACGCCACAAACCACGGCCAACTGATGCGCTCGTTCAGAACCGGGTTAACCACGTTAAGGATCGTCGCTACTAGTCCGCTCCAGAAGAGCGGCATCAAAATGCCTGCCCAGAATGGCGCGTATTTTGGAAACATCGGCAGTATCACCGCGTAGACGATTCCCACCAGCACCGAGATGATCCCGTGGCCAATAAGAGCAGCAAGAAATGCGAGTCCATTGAAGACTTTCAGCTGTTCCAGAGTTTCATTGCCCATGGAGGGAATCACCGCGCCGGCTAGCAGGTTGATCGGATACCAGATGCTGTGCTGGGCTATTAAACCGTACAGGCATGCCAGCCCTGCCATCGCGGTTCCACCTGCCAGTCCGCCCCAGAATCCTGCCGAATACGGATGAACCTCTCTCGGAATGCGCACCCGGTGTCCAGCCTCGCCGGCTTCCAACCGCACCACCGAACGCGCCTCCACCAGAATGGGAGCGGGTCGAAGCGCGGGATCGATGGGCACTTCCTCGTGCTCCTCATGAGGAATCACGTTATGCCACCAGGCCAGTGCTGCGCGAAACGCGATGACGAATCCCACTGCTCCTACGACCCAGTACGTCACGAGTCCCGCAAACAAGAGCGTGACTCCGAACGCGAACACCATGGGCCAGAACGTCGGCGCAGGTAGCTCGATGCTTGTTTCCTGGCTCCGTTCCCCCGCTTCGCCATGATGAGTTTCATGTGACATATGACGTTTCCTCTAACGGCAGATGATATACACCACCGTGAAAACAATCACCCAGACTGCATCGACAAAATGCCAATACCAGGAAAGGAAGAGCACTCGTCTGAGTTGTGTATGAATCGGGAATCCCAGCAGCGTGACTACGAAAACCACGGACAGAAAAACTAAACCCACAATGACGTGACTCGCGTGCAGTCCTACCAGCGAATAGAAAGTGGTTCCGAAGAGATTCGTGCTGATCGTCAAGTGATCCACGTAAATCAGATGACGCCACTCGACGCCCGTGTAGATCAGGAATATGAGTCCCAGCGCAATTGTGAGAAACCACCATAGCCTGAAGCGTCCCAGTTGCATGTGTTTTAGGGCATGCTCGGCAAACACAATGGTCAAGCTGCTGGAAAGCAGGCAGACGGTCGCCAAAATTGGAATTTCCAATACGTCTTTGGGGTATGGACCCGTCAGGCTCTTTCCGCTATAGATTAGGTAGGCGGCGACAAACATGGAAAACAGCACGGTTTCCGTGATGATCAGGAAAATAATCCCGACCGTGCCGCGATCGGGCAGGGTCCATTCGCGCTCCATCTCTAGAGGATCGGCAGCGACCACATTTTCAAATGCCATGTCGTTTACTCAAATTTCCAATCGGGATCCTGCGGATGCTTCAGATCCCACAACGGCCGGCTGCTGCGCACAACGGGCAGCTTCTCGAAGTTGTATTCCGGCGGCGGAGACGTAGTCGCCCATTCGATCGTCCACGCATCCCAGGGGTCATCGCCGGCTAGTTCGCCCGATCTCGCCGACTGAATCACATTCCATACGAAGCACAGAATCCCCGCCGCCTGGAAAATTACACCGATGGATGCAATCAGATTCAACGTCTCCCAGCCACGCCCTGGCGCGTAGGTATAAATTCTTCTGGGCATTCCGAGGAAGCCGGCGAAATGTAGCGGAATAAACGTCATGTTGAAACCGAAGCAGAACAACCAGAAGTGCCATTTCCCAAGCTTGTCGTTCAACATTTTCCCGGTAGCCTTCGGGAACCAATAATACATGCCCGCAAATAATCCGAATACCAGGCCGCCAATCAGCGTGAAATGAAAATGCGCGACTACGAAGTATGAATCGTGGAGCTGCCAATCAAATGGAGTGACGGCCAGCATGATGCCAGTCAATCCGGCAACCAGAAACTGCAGGAGAAACGCGCAACAGAACAGCATTGGTGTCATCAGCCGTAATTTGCCGCCGTACATCGTCGCCGTCCAATTGAATATCTTGATGCCCGTTGGGACGCCAACCAGCATGCTGGAGGCTGCGAAAAATGTGTTGGACCACGAGCTCATTCCGACCGCGAACATATGGTGTGCCCATACACCAAGCGAGATGAATCCAATCCCCACCACCGCGCCGACCATCGCGGGCCGTCCAAACAGCGGCTTGCGCGAGAAAATCGGAATCACCTCGGAAAGAATCGCAAAGGCCGGAAAGATAAGGATGTATACTTCCGGATGACCAAAGATCCAAAACAAGTGCTGCCATAGAACAGCCGATCCGCCGGCCTGGGTATCAAAAAAGTTCGCTCCAAGATGCCGGTCGAGCTCCAGCATGATCTGTGCCGCGGAAAGCGGCGGCAGCGCGATCAGGATCAACCAGGCGTCCACCAGCATCACCCACACAAACATCGGCATCCTGCTGAGCGTCATCCCTGGACATCGCAACGAGATAGTCGTCGCGATCACGTTGATAGCGCTCGCGATACTGCCGAATCCGGAAACGAGCACGCCCAGAGCCCAATAGTCTGTTGCCAGCCCTCGTGAAAAGGCCTTCGAAGTGAGCGGCGCGTAAGCAAACCAACCTACATCCGGAGCGGAACCGGCGCCTGACAACCCGCCCCCGCCGATATAGCTGAAATAAAGCAGCAACCCGCCGAACAGAAAAATCCAAAACCCAAAAGCATTCAAGCGCGGGAAGGCCATGTCGCGCGCGCCGATCATCAGCGGAACAAGATAGTTCGAGAACCCGGCCACCATCGGCATTCCAACCAGGAAAACCATCGTGGTGCCGTGCATCGTGAACAGCCGGTTGAACGTGTCCGGGCCCACGACGTGGCCATTCGGGAACGCCAATTGCCAGCGCATCACCGCGGCCATGATCCCGGCGACCACCAAAAACAGCAGCGCCGAAACAATGTACATCAGCCCTAACCGCTTGTGATCGACCGTCGCTACCCACCTATAAAGGCTTTCCGAAAAGGAAAACTCTGCCTCGGCCGGTTTGGGATGCTCCAGCGGATAATCGATCGACGCCATCAGCTCGTCCTCTCACCTCAACGACTGCAAATACGACACAACTTGATCCAGTTCTCTATCGGTTAAATTCATGCTGGGCATGAAACAGCCAGGTTTCGCCTTTTGCGGGTCGTTCACCCAGGAACGGAGGTCTTCAGCGGTGTTGGTCAGAACACCGGCCGCAATCGTTTGCCGGCTCATCAAGTGCGTCAAGTCGGGACCGAACTTTCCGGCTGCGGCCGTCCCTCGAATCATGTGACAATTCACGCATGCCAGCGACCCGAAGACGGCTTTTGCGCCGCTCAACTGCGGGTCATCCGCCGCGGTCTTTTGCTGTTCTTGCGTCCACTTCTTGAAATCGTCTTCTGACTGCGCGATCACTCGCAGCAGCATGTTGGCGTGTTGCGTGCCGCAGTATTCGGCGCAATTTCCCACGTACACCCCGGGATCGCGCGGATCGATCCACATGTAGTTGTCGCGATTGGGAATCAGATCTGTTTTCCCGGATAGTTGCGGAACCCAAAAGCTGTGGATGACATCGGCGCTTCCGAGTTTCAGGTAAGTCGCTGTCTTGCCGTCTCGCGAAGCGGGAACGTGAATCTCATTGGCAGTGACAATGCCGTAATCCGGATATTGAACCTCCCACCACCATTGGTGCCCAATCAGCGTCACATGCAGTGTTGCTGGCGGTGGGCTTGCATTCTCGACACCCGCAATCACTCTGGCCGAAACTCCGATCAGCACGAACACAATCAGGATGGGAATCACCGTCCAGGCGGCTTCGATCTGATTACTGCCGTACACCTGCGGCGGCTCTTGCCGGCTATCGTCGCCAGGCCTGCGGCGGAACCGGATAATGGTGGAGACGATCAGCGTCGCGACAACCACGAAAATTCCGCCGGTGATCGCAAACACCAGAAGGGCGATGTCTTTCTCCGCAGCGGCAGGCGTGGCGAGGGGCCTGAAAATATTCGCAATGCGGTGCTCGGCAACCCCTGGAACGTGGACCTGTAGCAAAGCGATTCCAGCGTGCATCAGCAACGGACGTTCCCTCCCTGCCGCAATTGCAAATCTCTACTTTACTAGCATGCAAATTCAGAAAGCCCCAAGCATTATTACGGTGAGTAGGTAACGAATCTGCTTCTGAACCGCGCATGTCAATAAGCGGTTCCTGAATTTTCCAGGCAAACGTTAGGCTAAGGAGTTGGATCTCGACACTCCACTTCAATATGTAAAAGGAATCGGCCCCGCACGTGGAGAGATGCTCGCGGCCAAAGGCCTTCAAACAGTTGCCGATCTGCTGTATTATGCTCCCTTTCGCTACGAAGATCGCAGAAATGTGAAATCGATCTCCGAGCTGGCGCCGGGCGAGAAAGCGGCCGTGCTGGCTTTGGTGAGCAATGGAAAACTCTCACGTTTTCGCGGAAGGGCGCCGGGTCTTTTCGAAGCAACTTTGCACGATGGAAGCGGTGCGAATCTCCACGCTCGCTGGTTCCATGGCGAGCGATACGCCGAGAGGCTTGTTCCAGATACGCGCGTGGCTCTCTTTGGGAAAGTCGAGTTGGACCGGGCTCACGGGAATCGTCTAATGGTTCAACCTGAAATCGAGATTCTTTCGGCCGAAGATGAGGAAGAAGAGAGTCTTCACACCGGACGTATTGTCGCCGTATACGAAGCCGCGGGCAAGATCTCGACGCGCGTTTTTCGTAAATTGATGGATCGCATCTTGAAAGAGGCATCCATGCCCGACGATGCTTTGCCTGAAAGCGTTCGCGTTCGCATCAATCTACCGGCTCTGGGCAGAGCTATTCATGAAATCCATAACCCGCCGCACGATGCCGACGTTCGTCTGCTCAACGAATTCCGGACAGCCGGCTCAAGTCCGCTTGATCTTCGATGAATTTTTTTGGCTCGAATGCGGGCTGGCATTGAAGAAGACCAAAGCGAGAGCGGCAACGGGAATTCCATTTGCAGTTACCGAGCGTGCGCGAGAGCAGATCAAGACCATGCTGCCGTTCAAGCCGACTCAGGCGCAAAAGCGAGTCATTCAAGAAATTGCCGATGATATGAAGCGGCCGCATCCGATGAACCGGCTTCTGCAAGGTGATGTCGGCAGCGGCAAAACGATTGTCGCCGCGCAGGCCGCCGTTATCGCGATCGAGAACGGTTATCAGGTCGCGGTGCTTGCGCCTACCGAGATCCTCGCCACCCAACACTATTCGTACTTCAAACGATTGCTCGACAAGCTTGGATATGTTGTCGCGCCGTTCACAGGATCTGCAACAGCGCGCGAGAAACAGCAGATCAAAAAACTGGTCGCCGAGGGATTCGTGAAGATGTTTGTCGGCACGCACGCGCTGATTCAAGAGGACGTCACTTTCTCAAAACTTGGATTGGCGATTGTGGATGAGCAGCATCGTTTCGGTGTACGCCAGCGGCTGCAGCTTTTCAAAAAGGGAGAGCAGCCGGACGTCTTGGTGATGACTGCCACACCCATTCCACGTACACTCGCGCTCACGATATACGGAGATCTGGACGTCTCAACCATCGATGAACTGCCCCCCGGACGCAAACCGATCATCACTCGGCACGTGCAGGATTCTGCTGTCGAGGGAGTGTATAGCTTCGTGGCGCAGCAGATCAAGGCCGGCCGGCAGGCCTATGTCGTCTATCCGGTGGTGGAAGAAACGGAGACGGCTGCCATCAAATCCGCGGAGAAGATGTTTGAACATTTGTCTCAAAAGGTATTCCCCGGCATCCGCGTCGGCCTGCTGCATGGCAAGCTGCCGGCCGACGAGAAAGGAAACGGCGATGCGGAGCTTTCAGTCGGGTGAAATCAAAATTCTTGTCTCCACGACCGTGATTGAAGTGGGCGTGGACGTGCCGAATGCTTCCGTGATAGTGATCGAGCAGGCGGAACGTTTCGGCCTGGCCCAGATCCATCAATTGCGCGGGCGTGTCGGCCGTGGGCTCGCACCAGAGTTACTGCATTCTGGTGACTGGCAAGCTGAACGATATTGCGAAGGAACGGATCCGAACGCTCGTCGAATCCAGTGATGGATTCTACATCGCGGAGATGGATATGAAACTGCGCGGCCCAGGTGAATTCTTCGGAACGAAACAATCTGGCATACCTGGGCTGCGCCTCGCCGACCTGATTCGAGATGGAGACGTGCTGGAGCAGGCGCGGGAAGAGGTGCACGCGTTAATAGAACGAAGCAAGACAGACGGCGAAGAGCTGCGGGCCGCGGTGCGATACATCCAGGAGAACTGGCAGCGCAGATATGGATTTGTGCAAGTCGGATAACCGATGAGAATTATCGCGGGACGGTTCCGTAGCAGGAAAATCAAAAGCGTTCCAGGTCTTGATGTCCGTCCCACCCCTGATCGGCTTCGGGAGGCGCTTTTCAATGTATTGGCCCCGCGAATCCCAGGCAAGGTGTTTCTCGATGCTTTTGCTGGCAGCGGAGCCGTTGGTATTGAGGCCCTGAGCCGCGGCGCAACGCACGTGATTCTCATCGAGCGAAACGCGCGGGCCCTCGGCGTCTTGCGCGAAAATCTGCGTGCGTTGGGAATTGAAAATGAAGTCACGGTCGTGCGCGGCAGCGCGGTCACACTGCTCCCTAATTACAAAGCCGATATTGCATTCATCGATCCGCCTTACGATCAAATTCAGCTATACGGGGAATCGCTCTTGGCGCTTTCGCCATCAGGTTGCAAGCTCGTTATCGCACAACACCCTTCCAAGCTCTCTCTAGAAGAGCATTATGGTGGCCTGAAAAGATTCCGCGTCCTCAGGCAGGGTGATAATTCGCTCAGCTTCTACGAGGCGAGCAGCACGTGAATATCCATCACGTTCGTACCGGTCGGGCCCGTCTTGACCAAATCACCGAGCGCACTAAAGAACGAATAAGAATCGTTGCGCGAGAGGTACTCTTGTGCGTCGATTCCCATCGTCTGCGCGCGATCAACCGTTGAACCCGTCGCGATCGCGCCCGCGGCATCGGTTGGGCCATCCGTTCCATCTGTTCCGGCGCTCAATACCAGCACGTTCGAAAGGCCGTCGATAGCGATTGCAGCAGCCAGCGCAAACTCCTGATTGCGGCCTCCCTTGCCGCTTCCTCGCACGGTCACAGTCGTCTCGCCGCCTGACAAAATGCAGGCCGGAGGCGGAATCGGATTACCCGAAGCAGTGAGTTCCCGAAGAATCTCGGCATGCACACGAGCCACCTCGCGCGTTTCGCCCTGCATCGTGCTTGCAAGAATGAGCGAACGATATCCCAAAGCTTTGGCTTGGCGAAGCGCCGCATTCAGCGCAAGACGGTTGCTGCCTATAACGATGTTGTGCACATTCTTGAAGATCGGATCGCCTGGTTTCGGCGTCTCCGGAATTTCATGAGCAGCCCCGCGCTCCAGGCGCTCGCGAATGGCTTGTGGCACGCGCTCCAGCAATTTGAATCGGTCCAAAATTGTAATCGCATCCGCAAAGGTCGTGGGATCGGGCGCTGTCGGCCCGGAGCCGATGACATCCAGAGGGTCGCCGATGACATCCGACAGCAGCAAGCTCACGACCGTCGCTGGATAAGCCGCCGCCGCAAGTCGTCCGCCCTTCAGACTGGACAGATGTTTTCGAACGTCATTCAATTCTCTAATGTTCGCGCCGGCTCGCAAGAGCAGATCAGTTGTTTTTTGCTTAGCCCGCAACGTAATCGGCTTAACCGGAGAACTCAACAGAGCGGAGGCGCCCCCTGAGATGGCAACCAGCAGCAAATCGCGACGGTTCAGTTCGCTAAGCAATTCGCGAATCGTGTTCGCTGCCGCTATTCCGTCAGCATCGGGTATCGGGTGTCCCGCCTCCATCGCCCTCACCCGCCGGCATTGGGCTGTCAAGTGCCCGTGCTTCGTCACTGCAATGCCGCCCGCCAGCCGTTCCCCGACAATCTTCTCGACTGCTACAGCCATCTCAACTGCCGCTTTACCGGCAGCGATCAAGAAAATGCGATCGAAATTCTTCAAGGCCAGGCGAACACTTCCGGCTCTGATTTCTCGCGAATCCACTCGTAGATGTTCTCGAACAGCATTGCCGGCATCGGAAGCAGCCAGCGCGGCTCGCAGGATTTTCAGTGCATCCCGGCGAAGCTTATCTTTCGGTTGCCGCCACGCTGGTTCAGAAGATAGGAAGATTCAGGATCCTATGGACAATTTCGCGAACATCGCCCGTATCGACTTCGACCCGAAAGTCGGCGCGCGCGTAAAGCGGCCGGCGATCCTCGAATAACTGTGCAAGCGCAGCTCGGTCCGCGGCAAGTGGACGGGTCGCATCGTCGCCCAGGCGGGTACGAATCGTGTCGAGCGTGCAGTCGAGCCAAAGAGTGATGCCGTTGTTGGCGATTAGCTCCCAATTTCGTGATTGCACGAAGGCTCCCCCGCCTAATGCGACGACACACGGATGCCCCGCTTCGATGTGAGAAACACGCATTCGAATCGCCTCAGTTTCGAGAGCGCGAAACTCGGCTTCGCCGCGTTGCAGGAAGATCTGCGCAATCGCGGCCCCCTCCCTCGCTTCAATGTCGCTGTCGATATCGACGAACGGCCACCCCAACTGGTCAGCGAGTGCGCGGCCGACAGTTGTCTTTCCGGCGGCCATGAAGCCTACAAGGTAAAGCCCGGGGGTGCGCTTTAGCTTAAGCGTCATGTCTGCGCGTTATCGGCCACTAGTATATCGCCGGGGCGTGCATTTCATAATGGGACATGGCTACGCAGCTAATCCCGCTCTTCCCGCTTTCCGTCGTGCTGCTGCCCGCCATGCCGTTGCCCCTGCACATCTTCGAAGATCGCTACAAGGAAATGATGGCGGACATCATTGCGGAAAACGGCGAATTTGGAGTTGTTCTCGCCAAGGACAACGGCATCGTGAATATCGGCTGTACCGCGGCGGTCGTGAGCATTCTGCGCAAATACCCGGATGGCCGCCTGGACTTGCTGACCGCGGGCCAGCGGCGCTTTCAGATCGAATCTCTGGACGAAGAAAAGTCATATCTTCGAGCTACCGTAGAGTACTTCGATGACGAGGATTTGAATGAAGTGCCGCCCGAGCTAAACAAAAATGCGAGTGCCGCCTACCGTCAACTCGTGGATTGCGAAACGTCCCACGCTCGCTGACGAGAAACCCGACACCTCCGCGCGACTTAGTTTTCAGATGGCTCAATTTATCTCCGACCTCGACAAAAGACAGACGGTTCTTTCTCTCCGGTCCGAAATAGAACGGCTTCAATACCTCGTGAAAATCGTGCCCGAATACATTGCGCAGCATGAGTACATCGCCTTGGCCAAGAGAGTGGGGCCTCAAAATGGACATGCAAAACACGTGACGTCTTAGATCGAGGAAGCGATTGGAGCGCCAGCATCTGATTTTTGACGCCGACGACACGCTATGGGAGAACAACATCTATTTCGAGGATGCGTTTGAGCGGTTTTGCGAATACCTGGCTCACTCCGTCCATGGAGCCGCGTGAAATTCGGGCCGTGCTGGATGAAATCGAGTCCGCGAACGCCAAGATTCACGGGTACGGATCGCGCAGTTTCGCGCGAAATCTGACGCTTTGTTTTCAAGCATCTGGCTGAACGCGACATTGCGGAAGCCGATCTGGCGGCCGTCAAAGAGTTTCGCTCATGCGATTCTCGAAAAACCAATCGAGCTGCTGGAAGGTGTGCGAGAAACGGTCGCGGAGCTGGCATCAAGGCACGAGCTCACCATTTTTACAAAAGGCGATCCCGACGAGCAGCGAATCAAGATTGATCGATCTGGGCTGGCCCGCTACTTTCAGCACGCGGCGGTCGTGAAGGAGAAAAACGAGCTGGCATATCGCGAACTTGCGCAAGAACGCGGCTTTTGTTACGAGCGAACCTGGATGATTGGAAACTCTCCGAAGTCCGATATCAATCCGGCACTTGCGATCGGCCTGAGCGCCGTTTACGTGCCGCATCCGCGAACCTGGACTCTCGAACGGGAAGAGATCCCGGAAAGTCATCCGCGCCTGCTGCGCGTCGAGCGAATGAGCGAGCTGAAAGCTCTTTTCTAGAGATCGACCGTTCATCGAAACATCGACAGCCGAGGAGGAGGCAAACGAAAGCAGAGTTGACGGAAAGATACCCAGGATGAGTGTGCCGACCGCGGCGGCCCAGATCGCCACTTGTAGACTCGCGGAAGGCGCCGGAAGTTCCGTGGTTGCGACATCCGGCTCGCGCATGTACACGGCGACCAGGATCTTCAGGTAATAGTACGCCGCGATAGCGCTATTGATCAGGCCAAGCACGGTGAGCCAGACCAGGTGTGAATTGAGCGCAGCCTGAAAAACGTAAAACTTCCCAAAGAAACCGCCCGTGAGTGGGACGCCGATCAGCGAAAAAACAAAGATCGCGAGAAGAGCGGCAATCACAGGTTCGCGGCGCCCAAGTCCCGCTAGATCGTCAATCTTGACGTATCTCTCGTTCCGCGAAGCGACGTAGCTGATCACCATGAATGCTCCGATATTCATCAGTGCGTACGAAGCGAGATAGAACATGGCCGCCGCCATCCCGATTTGCGAACTCGCCGTCAGCGCGACCATCACGTAACCGGCATGAGCGATCGAACTGTAACCGAGAAGCCGTTTCACGTTCGTCTGCAAAAGAGCGGCGAAATTGCCCACGATCATGGTGGCCAAGGCGCAGGCCCATACCAAAGGAACCCATCTGTCGTGCATGGGCCGGAACGAGGTCATAAAAACACGGAAGAACACGGCGAAAGCGGCAGCTTTCGGAGCGGCCGACATAAAAGCGCTTACCGGCGCAGCCGCACCCTGGTACACATCGGGAGCCCAGATCTGAAACGGCACGACCGAGACTTTGAATGCAAAGCCGACGAACAGCAAGGCCATTGCCAGGCCAACGAGAAGCGAGGGCCGCAGCCCCTGATCCAATACGTGACGAATCTCATCGAGGTTTGTCGATCCAACCAGCCCATAGGTCCAGGCGATTCCATACAGGAGAAATGCCGTTGCAAACGAACCCAGCAGAAAATATTTCAGCGCCGATTCGTTATTGCGCCGGTCATCGCGCAAGAAAACCGGCAAGCACGTAAGTCGCAATCGACGAGATCTCCAGGCCGATAAAGACCATGATCAAATCGCTTGCGGTCGCCAGTATGCACTGTCCTACCAGCGAGAACAAGATCAGCGCATAGTATTCGCCGGTTTGCGCATTTTCGCGTTCAAGATAGCTAAGCGAAGCCAGAATACATAAGAATCCGGCCACCAAGACAAGACCGCGGAAGAACGTGCCGTAACCATCGACGACGATCATCATCTGGAAAGCCGGACCGCGATCGGCATAAGCCCAAATATTGGCAGCGAAAGCCACTGCGATTCCCACCAGCGATAGAACGCCAAGATAAGTACGTTTGCCCCTGCGCTACAGCTTCCAGCATCATGATCACGATTCCAAAAACGCTGAGCAGAATCTCGGGCAGAAAACGAAGATAATCGGAGGCGTGCGGCTGAAAATTACCGAGCACTCGAAACCTCCACCACCTGAACTGGCCGGGGCACGGTCAATTGGACCTGGTATTCATTGCTCATGCTGACCTGGTCGAGAAGATGCGCTGTCGCCGACGTAATCGGCGGCATGAAAGATTGCGTATAGCTGCCGAGCCAAACCATGAAAATAATCAGAGGCAGCAGCGGAGCCCAGTCTTGAATCGTCAAATCCGCGAATCCGGCATTATGTTCGCTGGTCTTGCCCAGGAAGGTTCGCTGGTACATCCAGAGCATGTACGCAGCGGAAAGAATCACACCTATAGCGGCCCAAGCAGCCCACGAAAATTTTGCCAGCGCAGCGCCTTGCAAGACCAGAAACTCCCCAACAAAATTGCACAAAGTCGGAAGCCCGATGCTCGCAAACATCGCAATGAGGAACGCAGTGGCTAAGCCGGGCGCGGGAGTCGCGATCCCGCCGAAATCCGCAATCTGCATGGACCCGCGGCGCTGTTCGAGATAACCCGCTAGCAGGAACAGAGCACCCGTCGAGATTCCGTGCGCAATCATCTGGTAAACGGCGCCATCCGCTCCCTGTTGAGTGAATGAAAAAATTCCGAGAACGACGAAGCCCAAGTGGCTCACCGATGCGTAGGCAATTAATCGCTTGATATTCGGCTGAATCAGCGCGAGCAGCGCGCCGTAAATGATGCCGACAATTGCTAGCGCCACAATCCAACCGGAGCATCGGTGGGCCCCGTTAGGAGCAAGCGGCAGCGAATATCGAAGCAGGCCGTACGCGCCCATCTTCGACATAACTGCCGCCAGCAGGAATGTCGCCGGCACAGGCGCCTCGCTATAGGTGTCGGGCAACCAGGTATGCAGCGGAAAAATCGGAACCTTCACCGCGAACGCCGCAAAAAAACCTAAGAAGAGGCCAAGCTGCTGAGCCGGCGATAAGATCAGCCGGCCGGCCCCTATCGCATTCATGATGTCGACGTAGTCGAAACTGCCTGCCTCGCTGTGTAGGTAGAGGATGGAAGCCAGCATCAACACCGAGCCGAGCATCGTGTACACGAAAAATTTCACCGCGGCAGGTCCACGCCTCGCTCCACCCCAGCCGCCGACCATCAGATACATGGGGACGAGCGCCACTTCCCAAAAGACGTAGAAGGCGAACAAGTCCAATGCGGTGAAAACACCAATCAATCCAAACTCAAACAGCAATAGCAACGCATAAAAGCTCTTCCGCCGGTCGGGAATCATTCTCTCGGAAACCCAGACGCCAATGGGCAGCAGCAGCGTCGTGAGCAGCACCAACCACAGGTTCACGCCATCGACGCCCAGATGGAACCGGATCTGCATACCTGGGCTATCCACCCATATCCTGTTCATGCCGGACGTGAACTGCGCCGGATTCGCAACTGCCGGCGGAATCAGTCCGAGCGAAACGAAGAACGCAACGAGCGTCGCGCCCAAAGCCACAAAGAACGGCCCCTTCGATCCACGCGGCATAAAGAGGACAACAAAAAAGCCGGCCAGGGGAATGAGCAGCGTAACGGCCGCGAGACTCATCGGTTACCTCCCGCCAAAGCGAGCGCAAAGATTACCAATAACGATCCGGCCAGTACCCATGTCGCATAGTTCCGAATGCTGCCGGACTGCAACAGCCGCAGCAGCGATCCCCAGCCGCGCACAATTCGGCCAAGTCCGTTCACTAAGGAGCTATCGATCAGCGCCTGGTCCACGCCCTGCCAAAGAAAGAAGCGCGAAATCGCTTCGAGCGGTTTCACGATGACCGACGAGTACAGCTCATCTACGTAATACTTGTTCGCCACCACAGTGTATAGAGGGCCGGCACTCGTTTTCAGCGATTCGGATAAGGCCGGCCTCACCACATACAGAAAAGCCGCAATGACAATCCCAAGGATCCCGAGAGATGACGAGATGATCATGGGCGTGACGTTCTCCTGCTCAGCCACTCCGAATCCCGGCGAGAGCCAGCCCGGAACGTTGATCCATCCGCCGCCAAAGGAGAGCACGGCTAATACGATCAACGGCAGCGTCATCACGAGCGGCGATTCATGCGGATGATGATGGCCGCGATAATTGCCAAAAAACGCCATGAAATAGGCGCGGAATACGTAGAACGAGGTCATGCCCGCCGTAATCGCTCCGATCCAAAACATCCACGGCTGATGCGTATAGGCTGCCGAGAGAATTGCGTCTTTACTGAAGAAGCCGGAAAAGCCGGGAAACGCGGAGATCGCCAAGCTCGCGACGCCGAGAGTGACAAACGTGATCGGCATGGCTTTTCTGAGTCCGCCCATGTGACGCAAATCCTGTTCGCCGCTCAGTCCGTGAATGACGCTGCCCGCTCCGAGAAAGAGCAGAGCTTTAAAAAAGGAGTGGGTCATTAAGTGGAAAATCCCCGCTGAATACGCGCCTACGCCTACGCCGAGGAACATGTACCCAAGCTGCGAGATGGTCGAATACGCGAATACGCGCTTGATATCGTTCTGCGTGATGCCGATGCTGGCAGCGAATATCGCAGTCAACGTTCCGATTAAAGCGACCACCGTCATCGCGTGCGGCGTGTGATCGTAAAGGAACGAAAGCCGGGCGATCATGTAGACGCCCGCTGTCACCATAGTCGCCGCGTGAATGAGCGCGGACACAGGAGTCGGGCCAGCCATGGCATCCGGCAGCCACACATAGAGCGGAAGTTGCGCCGATTTTCCGGTTGCGCCAACAAAAAGCAGTAGCGTGATAGCGGTCACTACTCCAGCCGTAGTCTCCACCGGCATCCCTTGGACAGCGGCTGCAATCTTTCCAAAATCTAGCGTCCTGAACGTGACCACCGTCAGAAATATGCCAAGTGAAAACCCGAAATCGCCAATCCGGTTTACGATGAACGCCTTGTTGCCCGGCGTTCGTCGCGAAATCCTCGCGGAAGTAGAAGGCCACCAGAAGATAACTGCATAGCCCCACGCCTTCCCATCCCACGAACATCACCAGCAGGTTCGCCGCAAGCACCAGGATCAGCATGAAAAACATGAACAGGTTGAAGTAGCTGAAAAACCTGTAAAATCCGCCCTCATGCTCCATGTAACCGATCGCGTAGATGTGGATCAGTAAGCCCACGCCGGTTACAACCAGAAGCATCACTGCCGTCAGGCGATCTACGACCAGATCGAATCCTATTTGCAAGAATCCGCTCTGAATCCACGTGAAGTAATGCTCCGAAAGGGGCGTATTCAGCGGATAGCTCATGCTTAGCACGAACAACACATAAACCCAGGAGATCGCTACCGAGCCGACCGCGATGAGAGTGATCACTTGTTTGGAAAAGCGCCTTCCAAGCAGCCCGTTCAGCAAAAAGCCGATTAGCGGAAAAAAAGGAATAAGCCAGAGGTTCATGAGCAGACCGTTTAGAGCTTCATGGAATCGACTTCGTCGATCTGAAGGGTGCCGCGATTCTTGAAGACAGTGAGAATGATCGCAAGCCCGACGGCCGCTTCAGCGGCAGCAACCACCATCACGAAAAAAGAAAAAATATGGCCATCGATCTGGCGCAGTTCGTAAGAGAAGGTCACGAACGTTAGGTTGACCGCATTCAGCATCAGCTCAATGGACATGAAAACCGTGAGGATGCTCTTCCGGTACAGGAAACCGGCGACGCCGAGAGCGAACAAAATTGCGCTTAGGACCAGATACCACGACGAAGGAATATGTGCCGGTTGCAATTTAGTCAATCTCCTTTTGCGCCAAAACCACCGCGCCGAGAATCGCGATCAAAATCAAGATCGAAATCACCTCAAACGGAAGTAAGTAGGTGGTGAAAAGCATCTGTCCGATTCGCTCAGCTGTGCCGCCGACCCAGCTTCCAAATTCCACCCGGCGCGTAGGAGGCAATGAGAAATGGATCAACGCCGCCACTAATCCAACAAACACGAGCAGCAGCGGCAAACCGGCGATCTGGGCAAACCATGATTTCCGACTCGCCTTTTCCGTTCCGGCGTTTAGCAGCATGATGACGAAGATGAATAGCACCATCACCGCGCCGCCATAGACGACCATCTGCGCCATCGCGATAAACTCGGCCCCCAGCAGCAGATATAGAACCGCGAGAGAACCCATCACGCCGATCAGGGATAGAGCGCTTGATATCGGATGCGTTTGAAACACCAAATTGAACGCGCACACAATGGCGACAATCGCGAAGATGATGAAGAGAATCGTATCCATCGGATCAGCGTTCCTCTCTTAGAAGACTGCGACAAAAAGCGCAGTGAGCAAAAGATTGAGTAGTGCGCACGGAAAAAGAAACGTCCATGCGAAATGCATCAGTTGGTCATAGCGAAACCGAGGCAGCGTGCCGCGAACCCAAATATAAGTGAACAGCAGAAAGCCGACCTTGGCGGCAAACCAGAAAATCGGGATGAGCACGAACTGAAATGCCGGAATACCGAAGAGCACCGCTAGAATCAGAAATCCGGCGCCGAAGATTGGAAACGTAGTGCGATCCCGTTTCCTGGCAGGTTGCGCGCCGTGATAAAAGCACACGATCGCCGCGAGCAGCAGCACAGCGCTAGCAACCCAGTTGGAGTATGGCGCGGGAAAGAGCGGTTGCCAACCCCCTAAAAATAGAAGCGTCGCGACGCAGGTGATGGTCACCATGTTGGCGTATTCCGACATGAAGAAGCAGGCAAACTTCATGCTGCTGTACTCGGTATGAAATCCCGCCACGAGTTCGTTTTCCGCTTCCGGAAGATCAAACGGCAGGCGATTTGTTTCAGCAAATGCCGCGATCAAGAAAATGAGGAACCCAAATATTTGGGGGAACGGCATCTGGAAAATGTTCCAGCGTGGAATGAAGCCGAGATAATATCCGCCCTGGCTTTGCGCAATCCAGCGAAAACTCAGATGGTTCGCGAGCAGCAGCGGAGAAACGATCGCCAAAGTCAACGGCAGTTCATAGCTGATCATCTGCGCGCTGCTTCGTAAGCCGCCGAGCAATGAATATTTGTTGTTCGACGACCACCCCGCGAGCGCCACCCCGTAAACGCTCACCGCGCTGATCGCCAGGACGAACAGAATACCCACATTCACATCGGCGATCTGCATATAGGTCCGATAACCGAAAACGGTGATTTCCGGACCGAACGGAATGACGGAAATGGAAATCAGGGCCAGGCAGACAGCGGCGAACGGCGCAAGCAAATAGAAAAATCGGTTTACGTACGGCGGAAGCAGATCTTCTTTTGTCAGAAGCTTGAAGACGTCAGCCAGCGGCTGCATGAGCCCGTGCGGACCCACTCGCAAGGGGCCCGTTCGCGATTGAATATGCGCCAGCACCTTCCGCTCCACCCATTGCAAATACGCAAGCGTCGTCATGAAGATGGCGAAGACGATTGCAATTTTGATCAGGCTGACGATGTAGAAGTTCATATCACGTACGAACCGTTTCTACTTGCACGCTGCCCTGCTCCACGAAGGGCTCCTGATGAGGATCGTGGTACAGCGCGCCCGGCGATTCGATCACCGAGTTCAGCATTTTCGAGAAGCGGCCTAGCGTGCCGGACGTGAAAAGCGTGTTTTGGGCCGAACGGATCAATTCCGGTCGAGACTGAAAATCTATGTGACCGTTCAACGGAGTGGTCGAGCGCCGCGCCGCCCGTCTCAATTACCGAGAATGGCACGTCATAGCCGCGCACAGTTTTGCGGATTTCCTGAAATACCGCTTCTGGCTTCGTCGGGCCGAGATCTTCGCGCATCTCCTTGGCAAGCAGCGCGAAGATTTCGAGGTCGGATTTTGTGCCCATCGTTTTCGGGCCGCGAGTCAATTTCTGGACATCTCCGCAGACATTCGTGACAGTCCCGTTCTTTTCGTATGCCGAAGCTGCTGGCAAGAACACGTCCGCACGCCGCGCCGTCTCCGTAAGAAACAGATCTTGCACGACGACGAACGCATCAGATGCCGCAAGATTCTGCCGGGAAAGAGGATTCGCTCCCACGATCCACAACGCATTCAGATCGGCCGCCGCCAGAATTTGATCGTAATTTAATCCAGGCTCCAGACCTTCCTCGCGAACCGCGCGATAACCCGGAAGCAGATCGGGCAGGACGCCCATATCCGATGCGCCTCGCGAATTCGAATAATCTACAAGGCAGACGTATTTCACCGGAATGTTCAGCGAATCGCCGAACGCCACCAGCCGGTGAATGGCATCACCCTTGATCGCTGCACCGAACAAAATCACAAGGCCGGGCTCGCCTGCCAGACGCTCTCGCAGGGATTCCAGCGCCCCAAATTCGCGACCTAGTTCGGCGCGCGTGGCGGTTGCATAATTATCTTCCCGAACCGGCCCTGGCGTGACGGCATAGACGTGACCTTTGTTGAGCCGGAAGTTTGCTCGCAGTTGGAAAGCGAGAAAAGGCTGCTCCTGTGCAAGATCGGCATCCACGATCAGTGCGGCCTTTGTTGTAAAAAGATCCGAGGTCTTCGCCAGCGCATTCGTTCTTCCTTGCAGCGCGTCGAGCAGCGTGGCGACATCGCCCGTCCGGTGATGATCAATGTTCGAGGTTCTCAGCACCCGCCGCGCAAACTTCTGCAGCAGATAATTTTCTTCATTTGTCGTGTGATTCGATCCAATTACGCCGAACGCGCCGTTCTTGGCTCGAATTTCAGTGAATTTTTTCGCGACGGTTGCCAGAGCCTGGGCCCAGGAAACCGGCTTCAATTCTCCATTCATTCGAACCAGAGGCGTAGTCACACGGTCGGGGCTCTCGTTGAAATCGAAGGCGTAGCGGCCTTTGATGCACAGAAACTCGCCGTTCAGGCCAGAACGATCGCGGTTGTTGGCTCGAATGATTTCGCCGTTGCGAACGCCGAGCGTTGTTTTGCACCCGTTGGAGCAGTGGGTGCAAATCGTTCCTACATGCTCCATCTCCCACGGCCGAGTTTTGTAGCGATACGTCCCGCTGGTGAGGGCTCCCACGGGACAGATATCGATGCAGGCTCCGCATTCATCGCACTCCAGGTGATCGCCGCGATTTGGAACAATCTCGGCCGCCACGCCCCGGTTGCCAATTCCGAGCGCGCCGACGCCCAGTCCTTCACCGCAGATTCGAACACAGCGATAGCAAAGAATACATCGCGGCGCATCGTAGAAAACCACCGGTGACCATTGCTTTTCATCCACGTGCACCTTGGCTTCCCGGAACCGCGCTTCACCCGCTCCATACCGGAAGACCATGTCCTGCAACTCGCACTCGCCGCCCTTATCGCAAACCGGGCAATCGAGAGGATGATTGGTCAGCAGGAACTCGAGTGTGCCCTTCCGCGCTTGCCGCACTTGCGCCGAATCGGTGTGCACCACCATTCCCTCTGCCACGGGCAGCGTGCACGCCACCTGTAGTTTCGGGGTCTTCTCCACTTCGACCAGGCACATGCGGCAGGCCGCCTGAAGGGAAAGCCCGTCATAGTAGCAAAACGAAGGAATCGAAATTCCCACTTCTTTGGCAGCGTTGATCAGCAGCGTACCTTTGGGCGCATGCACTTCCTTGCCGTCGATTGTAAAAGTGACAAGATCAGCCATGGCTCACTTCAAACTGGTCCTAAGCAATGGCGGGCTCCGGTTCATGCTGTACTGAAACCGATTTGGCTAGATAGCGTTCGAATTCGTCGCGGAACTTAGCAACGAATGCCGCCGTGGGCATGGCCGCCGCATCGCCAAGTGCGCAAAAGGTCCGGCCCAGCATGTTGTTCGCCAACTCAGCAATTAGATCGATGTCGCTCTTTGTCCCGTATCCATCGTGATAGCGCGAGAGAATTTTCTTCAGCCACGTTGTGCCTTCCCTACAGGGAATGCACCATCCACAGCTCTCGTGCGCATAAAATTTGATCGTTCTAAGGGCCACGGCAACTATGTCTGTATCTTCATCCAGAATCACGAGCCCACCGGACCCGGCCATAGTCTTCGCCTTGGCGAGCGAATCGAAATCGAGCGCAATGTCGCATTCTTCCGCTTTCAGAACGGGTGAAGACGAGCCGCCGGGAATCACTGCTTTCAATTTTTTCCCGTTGCGCATCCCACCGCAGACCTCATTAATAAGGCGCATCAGCGGAAAACCCATCGGTAATTCGTACACGCCCGGTCTGTTAACGTGCCCGGAAACGCACGTCAATCGCGTGCCTCCGTTCTTAGGGGTGCCTAGTTCCGCGTACCAATGGCCGCCATTGCGAAAAATCACCGGAATCGAGGCGAACGTTTCGCAATTATTCAGGATTGTCGGCGATTGGAATGCCCCGACCACTGCCGGGAAAGGCGGCTTCAATCGCGGAATACCGCGCTTTCCTTCGAGCGATTCCAGCAGGGCCGATTCCTCGCCGCACTCGTAAGCGCCGGCCCCCGTATGCGTATAGAGATCGAAATCCCAACCAGAACCTAGAATATTTTTCCCTAAATATCCGCGCTCGTATGCTTCGGCGATCGCGCGGTCGACAATATCGATCAGATACCGGTATTCGCCGCGAATAAAGATGTAGCCCTTATTCGATTTGATCGTCCACCCCGCGATCAGCATGCCTTCTATAAGCTGATGCGGATCGTTCTCCATCAGCAGACGGTCTTTGCACGTGCCGGGTTCGCTTTCATCGGAGTTGCAGATGACGTAAGTCGGTTTTCCGGTGGTGCGCGGGACGAAGCTCCATTTCATGCCAGTGGGAAACCCGGCGCCCCCTCGCCCGCGAAGCGACGATGCTTTCAATTCGTCGATGATTGCTTCCGGCGTCAGGCCGATCGCTTTCCGGATCGCTACGTACCCCTCGTTGGCCAGGTATGTATCTATGGAAGCGGAATTCGGCAGATCGAATCGTTGTGAGATGACCCTGACTTCCAGCGGACTCGGTTCGTTGTATCGCATGTTCCTTTTACGAAGCCTTCCGTTCGTAGCTGCCGTCGCGGAGGGCTTGCATGAGCCGGTCGAATCGCTCCGGCGTCACGTAGTGGTGGAAATCGTAATTGATTTGAATCGCGGGAGCCCAGGAACACGCTCCCATGCACTCCACTTCTTCCAGAGAAATCAGGCCGTCTTGCGTTCTCTGTTTGTTCCCCAGGCCTAACGTGCGGCTGGCATGTTCGTACAGTTCCTCACCGCCCACAACCTGACAGGCGATGTTCGTGCAGACCTGAACATGATATTTCCCCAGCGGTTTGCGGTGCAGCATGGAATAGTATCCGATCACCTCATCCACTTGCAGCGGAGTAACGCCGCAGCGCCGCGCCACTTCTTCCACCAATTCCTGCGTCACGCATCCAATTTCGTCTTGGGCATAAAGCAGCATCGGAACCACCGCCGAGCGCTGGCGTCCGGGCGGATAACTCTTCAGCAGCTTGGCGAATTTCTCTTCGAGAGGGGCTGAAAACGTCATAGGCCTTAGCGGTCCACGTCTCCCAGTACGAAATCCATGCTTCCCATCGCCGCAATCGAATCGGCAATGAGCGCTCCTTCGAGCATCGCGCCCAGCGATTGCAAATTGCCGAAGCTCGGCGTCCTCATGAACACGCGGTGCGGATTCGCTGTTCCGTCGCTCACAATGTAGTAGCCCAGTTCTCCGCGGGGCGATTCCACCACCTGAAAAACCGAACCAGCCGGAACGCGATACCCCTCCGTCACGATTTTGAAGTGATAAATGAGCGCTTCCATCTGGGTCTTCATTTTCTCCCGATCCGGAAGAACAATGTGCGGCGCATCTGCCTGCCATGGGCCTGAAGGCATTCCTTCCAGCGCCTGCCTGACAATCCGAATGCTCTGTCGCATCTCATCCATGCGAACTTCGAAACGCGCATACACGTCGTTTCCAGTCCGAGTCGGCACTTCGAAATCGAATTTGTCGTAGCTCGAGTGTGGAAAATCCTTGCGCGCGTCCGTTTTCACGCCGGCCGCTCGCAGCATCGGACCCGTCACACCGAGTTCGATCAGCACATCCACCGGAAGCGTTCCCACACCCTTCGTGCGGTTCATCCAGATCGGGTTCGTCGTCAAAAGATTCTGATATTCATCAACGCCTCGCGCGCATCGCTCCAGCACGGCCGGAATCGCTTTTTCCCATCCGCGCGGCGGCTCCAATGCCAGCCCTCCGGGGCGGATGTAGCTGGTCATCATTCGTTGGCCCGAGAACATTTCGAAGATTTTCATGATCTCTTCGCGTTCTCGAAAACAATAGAAGTAAACTGTCATCGCCCCGATATCCAGAGCGTGCGTTCCCAGCCAGATCAAATGACTGCTAATGCGAGTCAGCTCACACAGCATGACCCGCATCCATTGCGCCTCGAGGCGGAATTTCCAACCCGAGCAGCTTTTCAACCGCCAGCGCGTAACAAAGATTATTGTTGAGATTCGATAGGTAATCCACGCGGTCCGTCAACGGAACAACCTGCGCGTACTTCCTTCCCTCGCACTGCTTCTCGATCCCGGTATGCAGATAACCGATTTCGGGCCGGGCCGCCAATATCGTTTCGCCGTCCAGATCCAATACCACGCGAAGCACGCCGTGTGTAGACGGGTGCTGCGGCCCCATATTCAGCGTCATCCGTCTGGCGGTGCTTGGTTTTTCTCCGGCGTACTCGAGGCCCGAAGGATCTTCCACGGCCAGCTCATGCTCCGCGTCCAGCGACGCTACGTGAGCATAATCTTCTTTCATGGCTGCAACCTTTTGACCAGCGCGTACTGGGTAGATTTCGAAAAAATACGGCTATTCATCCTGGTACGAGTACTTATGCCCGTGAACGGGATAGTCTTTCCGCAGCGGGTACCCCTCCCAGTCACTCGGCATCATGATTCGCTCCAGGTTTGGATGATTCCGGAACACGATGCCAAAAAGGTCGAAAACCTCTCGCTCGTACCAATTTGCTCCGCGCCAAACGGAGCATACCGACTCGATTTCTTCGTTCTCGGCAAGCCGAACGCAGAACCGCAGTCGAGCATTCTGCCGGTAAGACCGGACAAAATAGACCACCTCGAAGCGCGGTTCCTGGGGCCACCAATCCACTCCCGTCACTCCGCTTAACTGCTCGAATCCGGCGATTTCTTTTAGGGCGCGCGAAACCGGAACAATCTGTGCCGGCATGATGTACAAAACGGGGCCGTCCACCGCTTGCACCGCATCCACGATCGCATCCGGAACCTGCTGATCGATGATTATGGCCGCGGGATTCTGAGCAACCAGCTCAGGCAGCACGCTTGCCGTCCCCTTGCCGCGCCATGTGCCGCTGCCGTGCTTCGATCGGCGGACCAGCTCAAAACGCCTTTCTTCCATATGTAGAAGAACCCGCACATTACCAGCACAATGAAGAGCAGCATCTCGAAAAACGCGAAAAGTCTTAATTGGCGATAGATAACCGCCCAGGGGTAAAGGAAGATCGCTTCAATATCAAATAAGATGAAGACCATCGCTACCAGATAAAACTTCACACTGAAGCGCTCGCGGGCGTTGCCGACCGGCTTCATCCCCGATTCATACGGCATCGATTTGACGGGGTCCTTCACGCGTTGGCCAAGCAAGGCCGAAAGGCCGATCATCGCCGCCGCGACGGCTATCGCTATCAAAATTTGTACTAGTACCGGAAACCACGTCTGTGCGTAGGTGCTAGGCATGGCGCTCTGATAACAGAGTATCAACCGAGGTATTCATATAATGACCGCAGGAATATCCGATGGAAGTGCTGGCGCAAACCATACAAATTACGGTAAACGGGCAAGCCATGGATGTACCGGCCCGTCAATCCGTCGCTGCACTTCTCAGTTGCCTCAAAGTTGCTTCGGAGCGAGTGGCTGTAGAGTTGAATAAATCGATCGTCCGTAAGAGAGATTGGGACCGGACAGTGGTCCCGAATGGTTCGCAAATCGAAATTGTTGAATTCGTCGGCGGCGGCTAAAGAGCCGATCCGGCTAAATGTTTCTTGACTCTTGCGCTGGCTCTAGTACAATCTGGGGAGCCGTCAAAATCCAAAACGGAAACTGGGCGTCATGTTCAAAACACGAAAACTACGTCCTGATTTGTCCTCGGGACAGCGAACTTACACCAGCACGGATGTTGCGAAGATCGCCCAGGTGAGCCTTCGGCAACTCCAATGGTGGGATGAACGCAAGGTTGTCTCGCCGCGTCATGAGGGTCACAAGCGGATCTACCTTGCCGAGGAAGTCATCGAGATTACCGTAATCGCCGAGCTTCGCCGCAAGGGATTCTCCTTACAGAAGATCCGGCGGGTCCTCCGGTTCCTGCAGCGCGAGATGGGGCGTCGGCTTGCGGATGTGTTATCGGCCGATTCCAAGCTGCATCTGCTGACCGACGGCAAGTCTATTTTTCTCGAGGAACAGCAGGACCGAATCATCGATCTCCTCAAGAACGCCAGGCAGCCCATGTTCCTGGTCTGCGTCAGCGATCAGGTAAAGCGTTTGGACGAAGTGCCAAAAAAGGGCAACCGGAGTGAAACGTCTCTGGCAAGGCGAGTAAGAGCGGTCGGTTAAATCGTACCAGCAAAATCTCCGCTCGAACGTCTATACTGAAACAAGATCCGATCCCGGAGGTCGCATTGTCGTCTCAGCGACGTTATTTCCTTTTTGTTCCCCTCTTCCTCGCCGGCTGCGCGTTGTTAGGCGGCGTGTTCGGGCCAGGTGCTCAGTCTGTTTCGGCGGCTTCGCCCCAGCACAACGTCAGCACCACTTCCGACGAGGACCTGAAAGCCAGCATTGAGTCGTTCACTAAGGTGTACGACATTATCGACCAGAATTACGCAGACAAGCTGTCCGCCGATAAGGCGATCTACAAGGGCGCTATTCCCGGCATGCTGCGAACCCTTGATCCCCATTCGAATTTCTTCGATCCGAAGGATTTCGCTGGATTGCGCGAAGAGCAGCACGGCAAATACTACGGCATCGGAATGACGATTGGCGCTCAGCCTCGCACCGGCAAGCCCATGGTGATTCATCCTTTTGGTGGAACTCCGGCCTATCGGGCAGGACTCCGCCCGGGCGACCTGCTGCTGGAGGTGAACGACAAGCGTGTAGATACCTTGACTACATCCGAAGTGGCGGAAATGCTCAAAGGGCCGAAAGGCACCAAGGTTCAGGTGGTTGCCACTCGTGAAGGCGTAAGCTAAACCGATTACCTTTAATCTGGTTCGCGACGAAATTCCTCGCAACAGCGTCGATGAAGCTTTTTGGGTGAAGCCTGGGATCGCCTTCATGCGGATTCAACAGTTCACCGAAACCACGAGCAAGGAAGTGGAAGATAATCTCAAAGCTCTAGGCGAGCAGAACATCAAGGGGCTGATTCTGGACCTCCGCGAAAATCCGGGCGGACTCCTGCAGGAAGGCGTCGCCGTCGCGGGTCACTGGCTGGATCGCGGCCAAGTTGTCGTTTCTCACAAGGGACGTGCCTATTCGGAAAAGCCGTATCTCGCACGAGGAAGTCAGTATGGCGAGAGCTATCCCATCGTCGTGCTGGTTAACCGCTACTCCGCTTCGGCGGCCGAAATCGTGGCCGGCGCTCTCCAGGATCATGATCGGGCCTGGATTCTGGGCGACACCACTTTCGGCAAAGGCTTGGTACAGACGGTTTATCCCCTCAGCGACAACACGGGGCTGGCGCTCACCACGCAGCACTATTACACTCCGAGCGGCCGTCTGATTCAGCGAGACTACTCGAACCTCTCGTTCCTCGATTATTACTACGGCAAACGGAGCCAGACGAACAACCCGACGGATGTGAAGCAAACCGACCTCGGTCGCGTAGTTTATGGCGGCGGCGGCATTACTCCCGACGAGAAATATGCGACTCCAAAGCTCGATGCTTTTGAGCTTGTCCACGCTCCGGAAGAATACCTTCTTCGATTTCTCTGCCTACTATTTCTCGAACCATCCGACGCAGTTGCCAAAGGGCTGGACCCCCGGGGAGCCGGTGCTTGAACGACTTCCACGATTACGTCATGAAGCAGGGAGTGCAGTTCACGGAAGCCGATTGGACCCGCGATCATGAGTGGCTGCGCGACGAGCTGCGGCAGGAGATGTATATCACCGCTTTTAGCTACGAGGATTCGCAAAAAATCGCCGTCGAGCAGGATCCCGAGGTCCAAAAGGCCATGGCTGCGATGCCACAGGCCGGCAAGCTTCTGGCGGATTCCAAGACTCGTTACGAAAAGCAGAGAGCAAGCCTTCTCCACTAGGCTGCTGGGGCTGGCCTATTGAACCACGCCCTCACCACACCTCAAATCACGGTTCTCGATACGGGGGGCCAATACACGCACCTCATCGCGCGGCGTGTGCGCGAGCTGGGCGTTTACGCGGATGTTCAACCCAGCGAAACGCCGGCATCGGAACTGCTTGGCCGCAAGGGCCTGATCATTTCGGGAGGGCCTGCCAGCGTCTACGAAACGGGCAGCCCCGGAATAGATCCGAACGTGCTCCACGCCGGTATTCCGGTCCTCGGAATCTGTTATGGCCATCAATTGTTGGCTTTCCATCTGGGAGGCACGGTCCAAAAAGGCGATCGCGGCGAGTACGGAATCGCGCACCTCACGATCACTTGCTGATGATGCCCTTTGGAACGGCATCGGCCATTCGCAAATCTGGATGAGTCATTTCGATACCGTTGCACTTGCTCCGCCGGGTTTCCATGTAACTGCCTCGACGGAAGTTTCGGGCGTTGCCGCCATGTCAGATCCGAATCGAAAGCTTTTCGGAATTCAGTTTCATCCCGAAGTCGTGCATACGCACGCCGGCACCCGGATCCTGGAAAACTTTGTCTTCGATATCTGCGGCGCAAGCGAAGGATTGGGATGTTTCGCGTCGAGTGCCCGCTGATCGAAGATCAGATTCGCGCGACGGCGCGTGATCGGAACGTTTTCTTCTTTGTCAGCGGCGGCGTCGATTCCACGGTCGCTTACACCTTGTGCCTTCGCGCTTTAGGCCCGGAGCGCGTCTTTGGCATCTACGTCGATACCGGGCTTATGCGCAAAGATGAAACAGAATTCGTCCGCGGCATTTTCAACGAACTCGGGGCCAAACACTTTCTGGTCGATCAGGCGGAGCGGGAGTTCTTGGCGGCTCTGCACGGCATTTACGATCCCGAGCAAAAGCGCCGCGCCATCGGCGAACAATTCGTCAAAGTTCAGGAGCGCATTCTCGCTACAGAGCATTTCCTGGATGGAAATTGGATTCTAGGTCAAGGCACCATCTATCCGGATACCATTGAATCCGGCGGTACGGCGAAAGCCGATCTCATCAAGACGCACCACAATCGCGTGGCGGGCATTCAATCGCTAATCGATTCCGGCCGCATCATTGAGCCGCTCACATCGTTTTACAAGGACGAAGTACGCGAAATCGGCCGCGAGATCGGAGTTCCGGAAAAGTTTCTGGCGCGGCATCCGTTCCCTGGCCCTGGTCTTGCCATTCGCTGTCTCTGCTCTGACCAGGAGAGCTGGCGTCACGAAACTACCGAACGGCTTCCTGCTTCCGGTGCGCTCGGTGGGTGTGCAAGGAGATGCGCGCAGCTATCGAAACGTGCTCTCTCTTGCCACAAAGCCGGCGCTGGATGACATTCAGAAGACCGCGCCGGCTTTGACCAACAGCCGTTCCGATATCAATCGTGTGGTCGCGCTCTGCGGAAGCAATGCCGCTCTGGATTCCATGAAAGTATGGAATGCCACCGATTACGAAAGAGCGGTTGGACATTCTCCGCGAGGCCGATGCCATTGTCCGCAACGTGTGTCTGGCGACCGGTTTCGAAGATAAGGTTTGGCAATTTCCCGTGATCCTCATGCCCTTGGGAACAGATGAAGCGCGCGAATCCATTGTGCTGCGGCCCATCAACTCGGTTGACGGCATGACCGCCGACGTGGTCCTGATGCCGCCGGATGCGCTCAACCCTCTCACGGCGCAACTGCTCGCGCTTCCCTCGGTGTCGGCTGTTTTTTACGATCTCACTCACAAGCCGCCGGGCACGATTGAATGGGAGTGAACGGCTGGAGCTAGAACGCTCGCATTTTCGCTAAAATTGTTTCAGACTTCCTGATATGGCTGCCGCAACAACTCCTCTTACATTAGAAGAGTTTCATCGCCTCTATGATGGAGTCAAGCCCTATCGCGAATACTGGTTCGGTGAGGTCATTTCTAAGCCTGTGCCCACTTCCTTGCACGGCGTCATGCAATTCGTCCTGATGCTTTTGCTGCGATCACGTGGCTGGAATACCGGCTCTGAGGTCACTATAAAGCTCGTGGCCGATGCGGAACCGATTCCCGACGTGGTGGCGAGTCGTCACCCGATCGAGCAGCCTTATCCCACAAAGCCTTTCGAACTTTGCATCGAAATCCGATCGTCAGGAGACTTGCTCAAGAGGCTTTTCGAAAAAGGAAGTTACTACCTAAGTTGGGGCATTCAGAACGTCTGGATCGTCGATCCCGAAGCGCGTACTGCTTGGACAATGGACAAGGAGCATCCTGAGGGACTCTGGGTTCATCCGGATGGCTCCCTTAAGGTTGAAGACGATACGGTGATATCCTTGCCGGAGCTATTTGCGGAAGTAGACAAGATGCTTTCCAAATAGCTCGGCCCTGCGCAGCGTCGAACCGGCACTGGCGGCGAGCCCGTGCTGCACTCACGAGGACCTCGAGTGTCTTTATGACTTCGCCGGCGACACCGAATCCACGGTTATGGTGTTTCCCGAGTTTCCCGACACCTTGCCCTTAATCGTGACGTTTTCCCCGGCGTACTTATCGAGCTCCTTGTTTTTGCCCTTGAGCGTATAGACCTTTCCACCACTGACAAGCGCATAGTCGGAGCCTTGCTTCACGCATTCGCGCGTGCACTGTGCTGCGGTTACATTCGTCATCATGTGCTTGGCTCCGCACATCGCATCACTAACGGTTCCGGTGAGGGTTTCAGCCGATTGCGAAAAAACGCCGGCAGCGCTCAGCAACAGGCCGGTCAGAAGATTAAACGTTCGTAAATGCATTACAAGTTCTCCTTGTTCGTTGTTTTAACAATACCGATTAAAAAAGGCTACTTGACTCTGGAGTCGACTCCAGAGTATATCTGGAATCGCATGGGCAGGAGCGGGATCCAGATCGGCAAAGTATCCGAACAGACCGGCCTCAGTATTGATGCCATCCGGTTCTATGAAAAGCAGCGCCTGCTCGATCGGCCCCCACGAACCGAAGGCGGCTTTCGCCTGTTTCATACGAAGACATTCAGCGAATTCAGTTCATCCGGCGCGCACAGCAGCTTGGCTTTTCTCTTCCCGAAATCCGCGAACTGCTGCTTCTCCAGCACGATGAAAGCCAGACCTGTTCCCACGTCAGCCATTGCTGCAGGCCAAAATCGCATGTCTCCACAACAAGATCGAGCGGCCTTCGCCACTTTGGAGGGCAACTGACGAAAAGCCTTCGGAGATGCGAACGCAAACTGAAGGCCTCCGGGGATTCGCACCAGGGCTGCTGCCCCGTGCTTGAAGAAATTGCGGTCAAGGTTTCCGATGAAGATTGAGGTTCTGTATTTTGAGGGTTGTCCCAATTACCTTCGCCACCGTCGACCGCCTCAAAATGGTTCTACGCAGGAAGGACTGCACTGCCGAGACTATTTGAGATCGAAATAAAAGATGAGTCGGCCGCCAAGGCGCTGAAATTCTTTGGATCGCCAACCATTCGCGTAAACGGGCTGGATATTGAGGCCGATGCCCGCCATCTCAAGTCAACCGGTCTTCGCCTGCCGGCGATATGTCGGGCGGGCTGCCCTCGGAGGAGATGATTCGCACAGCGCTGAACGAGGCGCGGGAGCTGTGAAATATGCCGGAGGCAACCAATAATCGCATACAGCCAGGTGGGCGGCCATCTTTTCCGTGGCCTGCGGAATTTCGCACTGCACTTGCCAGCTATTGGCGCGATAGGCAGCATTCTCATCGCACTCCAGTTGTTGTCTGCCAATTTTGCCCTTTCTGCTCGCCGCCGGATTTGCGGGCGCCTCGGCGTTTCTGTCCGCTGCGAGGCCCTACTTGCTGGGAGCTTCGATCGTATTTATCGTCTATGGCTTTTATCAAGCTCGGCAAGCGAAAAAATGCCGGCGCCGGCCCAGCATGATTGCCTCGGTGCTGTTGTGGGTCGCTGCGGTGTTCGTGGTTATCTGCTATCTTTTTTCCGCAGGTGATCGCAAATTCAGCCGCCAGTTTGCTGACCCGGTGATTATGAATCCGCAAATACATTCTGGCTGCAACGCTAGCCGGATCTCTTGGTAGCCGCACTGCTCTATTTGTATGGCGGCAACAAGACGCCCTCCCGGCCAAGCTCCGCTCGAGAGACTCTCATCGTTCACAATGTTGCAGAGTCAAGAATGCATTTAATGCCGCGAAAGATGACGTCCGAGTGCTTCTGCTTTTATCGCCCACTTGACCGATATGTCTGCAGGGGGCCTCTGCATCGGGAGAAATTCTTGAAAGAGTTTTCCGGCAAACCCGTGCGGACCTTTGTCGTCTGGGAGCCGGTGCTGCCGACCGATTGGACTGCGCCTTCCACTGCCACACTTGAGGCGGATTTCCGATCCCCGCACCACCCAATTCTGGGACAAGAGGTCGATTCATTTCGCATTCGATGGGAGAGCACAATCGCCGGGGCATGGTCTGGGACTACATCGCGCGTGTACGCCGGCGGAGCGATCTGGCGGGAACGACCTCCCCAGCCATTTTATGAGGGCGGTCCCGTGATAAAAGTGGCTCAGCCTGCGCGTGCTGCGCTCGCTCAAGCTTTGCAGAAAAGCCAACCGCTCAATTAAGCAAAAGCCGTGTGCTGACCTACTTGCCAAACGTGATCGTGCTCTCGCCGCTGTACTTGTGATAATCCCGGAAATCCACTGCATTTTTCGTACAGATCGACGATCCCCGCTGGCATGCCAGATTCTCCGCATGCACCGGCAGCAGGAACTTGGCTGTGCCGAGGGAGACCTCGTCATAATCGACCGCCCATTCCATGCTGTCCAGCGGAAAATCTTTCGGGATGTTATCGGCCTGCATCTCGATGCGCCGGACCTGCGCCGTCGCTTTATCGATCCACACGCCTCCGCTATACGCCGGCCGCAGCGACTGGCCGCCCACATTAATGAACCAATCCGAATTCGGCAGCGCCACCTTGAAGTCGTAAATCGTCGCCGGCTTCCCGCTCAGGCTCGTGGATTGGTTCACCTTGAATTGAGCCTGGCTGGCTTCGGAAAAAAGGCTGCGGAGTGTGGATGCAAATTCGCCGGTGGAAGTCGAACCCCCCAATTCAAGCATGCTCTTGTTCGTCCGCTTGCCGCCTACTGTGATCTCCTGGTAATTCTCTTTGCCATCCTCATAGACCACCTTCGCCGTCACCACGTCCAGCGGTTCCCAACCCGACGCTCGCGATTGCTCCACGTAGCGGGTCGTCATCTGCTGGCAGACGAAATTCGGTAATCCATTCGTAAAACTCTGCGCCCACTCCTTGGTACGCGAAATCAGATCGGATGAGCCGCTGCTCACAATCTTCGGCCGCTCGGAATCCGTGTCGATGGTGAAGTCGGTTGGGTCACTGTGGGCTGCAGCTCCGCCGCAGCCGGTTTCGGAGCCGGCTTGTTCTTCGCTAACTGCACGGTGTCCGAATCGTCGTCATCCGAATCCGTGTTCTTCGGTTTGCCTCGGCGAAGAACTGGGCGTCCGGGCGCATCCACGGGATTGTTCATGATGGTCGGCCGAACCCGGTCTTCGGCCTGATCGCCGCCGGCCGGACTACTCGGACGGCCCCGCGTCCCCTCAGGCGTTTCCGCCGGCGCGTCCTTCACCAGTTCGACGTTCACTGCCGTCAGATTTGCCTCATCGTCCTCCGACGCATCGATGTGCACGGTCGTCCGTGGAACAATTTTGCTGGAGGCGATATCGGCCCCGGAATGTGTGAACTTTGTGGTCGGAGTCACGGCCATCGTGATAGTTCGCCCATCCTCCGTGGCAATCACCAGCTTCTTGCCGTCATTCGAAACCGTCTTCCCGTCGGCCGTGAAGTCCGGCTGTTTGGCCTCCGATTTCTGGTCCTTCTTCTTACCCTTTCGCGACGGTATCGAAATTCCGCCGCCGTTTGACCTCCGGGATATTGTCCGGGTGGATACTGGCCCGGCGGATACTGGCCTGGAGGATATTGACCCGGAGGATATTGGCCCGGATATTGAGCTCCCATCGGAGCCGCCACGGCCAAAACAGATCGCCGCAAAAACTGCCCACTTCGTCATACAACTACTTTTAGATGCGCCTATCTCAGTCGCGGGTTTCCGCGCTTACCATCTCAGCAAAAGAAGCTCTGAACAAAAGCCTGGCCCCATGGCCGCCAGAATGCCCCAGGTGCTCTGGCTCCGGCTGTCGATGATTCATGACTTCTTCCAAAACGAACAACACAGACGCCGAAGACAAATTTCCCGGTTCGGCGAAGACATTCCCAGGATGCATCCAGAGCGCCGCTCGGAAGTCCCAATGCGGATTCGGTTGCTTCCAGAACCTTCGGACCTCCGGTATGAATGACCCAGCTCCCGACATCGCTCCGTCTTAAACCATTGTCGGCCAGAAGCTCGTCCACATCCCGCCCCAGATTCTGCAACACCACTTCGGGAACATCGCGGGAGAGAACGATCTGAAAACCCTTTTCCGAGATGTCCCATCCCATCACGTATTCCGTTTCCGGGTAAAACACCGAGCGGGTTGCGATAATCTGCGGTCCCGCCGGCGCGTCCATGTCTGCGCCCGATACGATCACGGCCGCCGCTCCATCACCAAATAATCCAGTGCTGATGAGATTAGCCACCGAGAAATCGTCCTGCTGAACGGTAAGCGAACACAATTCCACGGAAAGGAGAAGAGCGGCTTCACCCGGAAATGCCTTCACGTAATCGGCTGCGCGAGCAATGCCCGCCGCCCCGGCAACACATCCCAATCCGAAAATCGGAACCCGTTTCATTCGCGGATTCAAACTCATGCGGTTGATCAGACGGGCGTCAATCGAGGGGCTCGATATTCCCGTAATCGACACAAAAAAAAATGCCCCGAGCTCTTGGGGCGCAACTCCGGCCTGTTGGATGGCGCGGCAGATGGCTTGTCGTCCCAGCTCGGTGGCCGCCTCGATCCAGCGATTGTTCGCCTCGCCCCACGTTCTGGGCGGGTAAGCTTCCAAAGGAAGCACAAGATAACGGCCATCCACCTGTGTCGCGGCGTGGAGCCTCTGTAGAACATCGAATCGCTCTAGGCGCGTACCCCAGTGCCTTCGAAAAGCTTCCACCAGCACCTGCTGCGGATAGTAGTGGGGAGGAAGAGCGCTGGCGGCGCTTCGGATTCGCATGTCGAAGGGCTTGTTCCCACAGTATCGTAAGAGCTGTTAAGATGCCGGAATGTCACGCGTTCGACTGCTGCATTGGAAAGCAGCGGAAGCCGCGGCGCATCTCGATTCATTGCGCGCAGCCGGGTACGAAGTTGAGTACGAGGAGCAGTTTCGCCCCGGTCTCATGAAACTGTGGCGCGAATCGCCTCCGGATGCGTTTGTCATCGATCTTTCCCGCCTGCCGTCCCACGGACGTGAAATCGCGATCGCCCTGCGCCAATCGCCCGCCACCCGAGCAGTGCCGATCGTGTTCTGCGATGGGGCCGATGAGAAGATCGATCGCATTCGCCGCGACTTGCCGGACGCCGCCTACTGCAGCCTTTCCAAGCTTCCATCCAGCTTGCGAAAGGCCATCGCAAACCCGCCGGTTAAGCCCGTGAAACCGGTCCAGATGATGGATCGGTACGCGTCCCGGACTGCCGCTCAGAAGCTCGGTATCAAAGAATCTTCGACCGTTGCGGTCATCGATCCGCCGCGTGATTTCATGAAGGTTTTGGGCGAGCTTCCCCATGGCGTAGAGTTTGCCGAAGAAGGTGATAACAAGGCATCCGTGACACTCTGTTTCGTCCACGATGCCGGTTTGCTGAGATCTGTTCTTTCCCGGGTGCGCGCCCTCGCGAGCACCAGCAAACTTTGGATTCTGTGGCGAAAAGGATCAGCGAAAGGCGGAGTGACGGAACGTTTGGTGCGCGAGCAGGCGATCGACTTGGGCTTGGTCGATTACAAAATTTGCTCCGTCAACGAAACCTGGAGCGCGCTACTTTTCGCCGCCAAGCGCACAGAGCGTTAAGGGCACGATCGTGCCGTCGGATCGCTCTCGAATCGCCATCGACGGAACCACCTGGCATCGATCCCAGTTGCCGGCATCCGCTAAAGACGATCACAAGCCCGAAAACAGCGCCGCACTCGACACGGCTGTGTACAGCCGCGAGCCTGAGTGTTATTTTGATTGTGGCGTGTTCAGGACGCCTCCGTGTCCGCGGAAAGGGTCTGCGTCCCGCCTGATTTCAGCTTTCGACGATTATTTGAGTGAACTCTTTTCTGCCTGAGCTAGCGGACACCGGGCGCTATGGAAGGAGCTCATGTGAAACAGAAGCTGTCTACTCGCCGGATGCGCGAGCACCCGGATCTCGATCAACTCAAGCGCCAAGCAAAGCAACTATTCAACGCCTTCAAGGCAGGCGCTTCAGCCGCCGTCGATGAGGTCAACGCACATTACGACAATGCACAAGCTGCAAACTTCCGTTTGCACGACGCGCAGCTAATTATCGCGCGAGGCTACGGCTTTGATAGCTGGCCGAAGCTGAAGGCTTACGTTGACGGCGTAACCATCAGGCGATTGGTTGAAGCCGTGCGCGCCGGTCACGTCGAGCGCGTACGCATGATGCTGAAGGCGCGGCCCGAGCTCGCCGGCATGGCCGTTTCATACGGCGACGAGCATCGCGCGATCCACTACGCCGTGATGCACCGACACCCGGAGATTGCGCGATTGCTCATGCAGAAAGGTGCGAACGCTCGGGCAGGCATACATCCCCATCGGGATGCCACGTCCGCGTGGACATTGGCACAGGAGCGCGGTTATGACGAGATTGTCGCGATCATCGAGGAGGAAGAGCAACGCAGAACGAAACCCATACCTGATCAGGCGAGTGCTTCAGCAGCGGAACTCGCCGATGAGCCCGACCGTTCGGCGGTTGCGAACGGTGATTTGCAGTTGCTGCGTGCGCGTCTTGCGGAAGGCAAGCTCACGAATCGCGTTCGCTGGGACGACGGCGGGTTGCTTACTGTCGCAGTACGGAACAATCGTATCGAGGTGCTCCGGTTTCTGCTCGATTCCGGCCTCGATCCGGACGAGCGCGTCTCGTCCGGTGGAGGAGACTGGACCGCGTATTCGCAAGGTTATCCGTTGTGGTATGCCGCGGCGTTGGGACGGCAAGAGATGGCGGTGCTGCTGCTCGATCGCGGCGCGAACCCGAACGTGCATCTCGATTCCAGCGGATCGCCTGTACACAGCGCGTATAGCCATAAGCAATGGCAAATGGTAGAGCTGCTGCGGCGCCGAGGGGGAATCGTGACCGGCGATACGGCTGCCATTTACCGTCAGACCGAGCTCGCTCGGCAGATGCTGATCGACGACGAGCGCGGCGTCTTGCCTCAAGGCATGAAGCCATTCGACAAGCCCCTTGCCGAAGAGCTGCTCCGTTTCGGGGCGGACGGAGGTGCTACCGAGATCGTTCGTATGTCGTTGCAGCGCATTGACTGGCCCCGCCATGACGCGCGCTGGTTTCGCATGCTTGCGTCGCCTTTATCGTTCTGGCATCACATTCCTTGGCTGTACGCAGGCAATAAGGACTTCGACCGGGAAAGTTATCTGGAGTGTTTCCATCTCATTCTGAACGCGTGCGATGTCAACGTCGTCGGTGGGTTCGGGCGGACCATCCTGCACGAGATCGCGGCGATGGGGGATTGGATCACCGAAGACGAAGTAGCGGCATTTGGCCGTACAGCGCTGGCGGCAGGCGCGCGCATGGACCGGCGCGACCATATCCTGAACAGCACTCCCCTTGGTTGGGCGTGCCGTTGGGGGCGGGTCCAACTTGTGAAGCTACTTATTGAAAGCGGAGCTGACCCGGAGGAGAATGACGCCGAGGCATGGGCGCGCCCGCGGTCATGGGCGCGAAAAATGGGCCACAGCGAAATTGTAGAGGCGCTCTGCTAGCGATCAGCGCCGCTGGCGTGGTTGTAGCGGCCTGGGCGCGCGTCGACTATCGTGCAATATTTCTGCCGAAGTGAAAAGCCGGGCCCACCGAAAGACGTACCGTATTTCGAGAGCTCTTCAGGATGTCAGTGAAAAGATCGTTATGCACGAAATCGGCCTGAAGACGAATACTTACGTGGCGCATAAAATTCAGATCCACTCCGCCTCCAAAGCCGTAAAATGCTTCCCAGTCCGTCTTCTTGCCCGATGGCGCGAGCTGCTGCACGATGGCCGCAGCCACAGGGTCGGAAGGATGGGGGGTCGCCACCTCGTAAATTGCCCCGATGGAAGGCCGCAAGAACAGCGTCACCTGCCGGAAGTGACGATATTCGAATTGCGGTCCCGCGGCAAAGGTTTGACTCGTGGATGCGGTCGAGACGGCAAGCTGATAACCGGAGGGCAGCAATCCGGCGCCTTCCAATGCGGCGAGTTGTCCGGCAATCTGAGCCTGTAAAGCTGGTTTTAAGAGGCTCGGCGTCAAAGTCAAGGTGCCCTGAACCACCGAATAATCAAAGCCCAGTGCCAGCCACGTTCGTGCGTTGATTCCCGCCTGCAGGTGATAGCCGCGCTCCTGCAGTTTAGCGCTCGGGCTATCGAACCAGGTGAATCCGTTGTAAAGATCGAAAAGTCCGACATAATCCTGCTGAGAGAAAGCGCGTTGCGGACTCAGAAGATAAAGTAAAAATGCGAAAAAACAAGCGAATCGGGTCATCATGACAGCTCAAACTTTCTTCCGCGTACCAGACGAGCATACTATCTGCGGCAAAATATTCAACCACCTAAGACGTTATTTCCTCTTAACAGGGCTTGTTATGCTGAGTCGGGCCAGCGAGCTGCGTCAATCCAGCTAAGCCGCCGAATCAAGCCAATGAACAAACTGATGTTCAGCCTGGGCAAGGCTTCAATCCCGTCATGCTTATTGCTGCCGCTCCTCATCTCTGCCCGTCTCCTTGCCGCTCCTGTTCCTCGTCCCGAGGTTCCAAATCCGCAGTTCGCGCGCGGCCAGTGGGTGAGTTTGAACGGTGTCTGGAACTTCGCCTTCGACGATGCCAATGAGGGCCTTCAAAAGCACTGGAATGCGCCCAGATTTTAAGCTGACGCGCGCCATCACTGTTCCGTATTGTTTCGAAAGCAAACTGAGCGGCATTGGCGATACCGGTTTCCACGCTATCGTCTGGTATCAGCGCTCCTTCACTGTTCCGCCCGATTGGGCCGGCAAACATGTTCTTTTGCACTTTGGGGCTGTTTATTACTCCGCCTCGGTTTGGATGAACGGCGATCTGGTCGGCCGGCACGAAGGTGGAAATGTGCCGTTTGCGTTCGACGTCACTCCATCGCTCAGACCCGGCGCAAATGTTATTTCGCTACGCGCCGATAATCCCCCCACGGATCGCTCCATTCCGCGCGGCAAGCAGGATTGGCAGCCGAAATCGCACAGTATCTTTTACACCCGGACCAGCGGAATCTGGCAGCCGGTCTGGATCGAGGCCGTCGGTGGCAACTACCTGGATTACGTCCACATCACCGCGGGCCAAGATGGGACAGCTCATTTCGAAGCCAAGTTGGCCCATCATTCGCCCGAGCCGCTTACATTCGATGTCCACGTGACCAATGAGGCCGGAAGCGTCGGCAACGTTTCTACGCAAACCAGCCAGGACCTCGCCACCGCGGATCTTAAAATCGACCATCCAAATTTATGGTCGCCGGATTTCCCGAACCTCTACCAGGTCACTTACTCTATTCGCCGTTCCGGTCAGACCATTGACCAGGTCTCATCGTATTTCGGTTTTCGCACTATTGCGTTCGCGAATAATCGCGTCACTATCAACGGAAAGCCGGTCTATCTGAAGTTCTTGCTCGACCAGGGTTACTGGCCTGATAGCATCCTGACGCCGCCCTCCGACGAGGCGATCAAGCGCGATATTGATTTTATCCGCGGGATGGGATTCAACGGTGTGCGCAAACACCAGAAAGTCGCTGACCCGCGCTTCCTCTACTGGGCGGACCGGCGTGGCCTGCTGGTCTCGGGAGAAATCGCGGACGCTTTCGAGTTCGATGACGAAGAGACCCAGCGATTCACTCGAGAATGGATGCAAGCGGTGGAGCGTGATCGAAATCATCCGTCCATCATCATTTGGAACGCCATTAACGAGAGCTGGGGTGTGCCGAATTTGAAGGATCCGCGCCAGCAAGCCTATCTGAAAGAGCTCTACCAACTTACTCACACGCTTGACGGCACGCGGTTGGTCATAGACAACGAAGGCTGGCAGCACACCGATGAAACGGACCTGTTCGCTATCCACGATTATGGGAAATCGGGTGAAGCGCTGTATCAGAAATATAAAGACGTAAATGCAAGCAGCGGAACTGTCCCCAATAATGGACGGCCGGCTCTTATCGAGGGCTACCGTTACAATGGAGCGCCTCTGTATCTGTCGGAATTCGGCGGTATCGCCTACATTCCGTCCGGCGCGCACGTACCTGTGGAGAGCTGGGGTTATTCAGGCGTGGAGAAAACGCAGGAAGACGCCCTCAACCGCTTAACGCAGTTATACCAGGGTATTGCCAAACTTACTAATTTCGCGGGAATCTGCTACACGCAGCTTACCGATGTGGAGCAGGAAGTAAATGGGCTTGTGACCTATGATCGCAAGCCCAAATACCCGATGGAAAAAATCAAAGCTCTAAACGATTCACTCCATTAGTTGCAAGGGAGTTTCCCGGGCGTGGAGCATGCCGGCTTTCGAACCGGCATTCTGGGCCGGCCGTCTTCAACAGTGCTACGGACTCGTTGACGCCGAAGTCGATACGCACACCGGCCCTGCATCCGACAAGAACGTCCCGTTATTCGAGAACCATCCGTGAATCCCTATCGAAGGGCTTCCGAAAAACCAGGAGAAGAACGCCAGTTCCTGCAAGTGGTACGTGAAGCCGTTTGGCATCACGATGGGCGGAGCAGTCGTGTTGCTAAGCGGATCGCCTACCTCGAGGTTATTCTGGCAGGAACCCACAACCTGCCCCAGTCCCCCCCACGCGGGCGTGGGATTGTCGGTAAACGGATCGTTCACCAATTCGGCCAGCTCATGTGAAAGGGTGGACGTATCCTCGAATGCCGCGCCAAAAATTCCTGTGGTATCGAATTGTCCGACCGAGTAGGTCTGTATCGGAAATCCATTGATGCTGTGATAGCCGGCGATACAGCATTGGTTAAGGTCCGTCACCTTCAAAGAGGTGACGACATTCCCTAGTAGAAACAGCGGGACAGTCGCCGGGTTCACGCCTTGCGAAACCAGAGCCGGAAGGAGCGTCCCCGTCAAGTAGTTGTCGAACCAATTGATATCCACGATCGCGATAGGATCACAAGTCGGAAAATCGGCGCCGGGCAAGGTTGTGCCGTATTTCGCGGGCACATTGATCGCAATCGCTTTCAGTGTTGTAACGGGATCGAACAGTACGTGATACCCGCCGCCATCCGGACCTACGACCTGCCAGAAACTCCCGCGCTGAAAGGCGTCTACATATTGCGTCGTGCCTACAAGCGTGCCGCCAAAATCGAAAATGGCGGAATGAAAAAGCGGAGATTCCTTAACCAACTTTACCGGAACGTTGTTGGTTTTTCCGAGACAAGCCTTATCGGGGGCAGTCGGATCGAAGGTTGTCGTGCCGGGACCCGTCGAAACGATTAGCGTTTTAGGATCCACGCTGAGACCTACAGTATTTGTCGTAATGACCAGCGGGATGATAAACGTTTTAAGGCTGGCGCTGCCTCCGCCACTGAAGGGATTCTGCCCGACCATCACTCCCGTATAGTCGTTGTCGTCTCGCGACGCTTCGATATTGAACAGCCATAGCGGCAACGTGCCGCTTGCGCCGGTTTGAGCCACCTGGGCTTTCGTTGTCTGCACGTTCGCGGCCCGATCTGGCCTGGGCGGCACGTACGTCTTTAACGTCAGCTTCGGCGGCTGGGTCTGATTCTGCGGAGCTTCCTGTCCGGGCAACGCCGGTGGAAGCGCGATACACACAACGGTGGCGCACAGCAAAATGGACTTCGGGGTGAATTGCATCCAATCTCCTTCGCATCGGGATTTCGAGCGGTGGGGAGATTATACCGGATGTACTGGAGAACTACTAAGCGGCGGCTCTACGAGTGAAGCGCCAGACCGTGGCGGGCGGAACATTTAACCACACTCGGCCCAGACACTCCGCTTTCAGTCCCAACGTCGCTATAGGAAAGGGACAGCTCCCCCCGTAGGTGTATTGGATCAGTTGTCCCTTCGGAGCCAGTGCCTTCAGCATGGCGCCGATGGTTGTGATTCGATCCTCCGGACTCAGATTACGAATCGGCAGGCTCGACAACAAAGTATCCACTTCTCGGACGGCCTCTTTGGACAGTATGCTGCTGGCATGTACAGCATCGCCGCACCGGACGCGAAGTCTTGGGAAGCGATCGCGTAAATAAGCGGCGAGATGGGGATCCCGTTCGATGACCAGGACACGTTGCGGATCGATCCCGCGATTGAGAACCGCATCCGTAACGGAGCCTGTTCCAGCTCCAACTTCCAGAACCGTCGACGTGCTGGAATCCACTTGAGACGCAATGAGCCGCGAGAGCCGAGGCGAGCTTGGTACAACGGCCCCAATGCCGACCGGGTCACGCAGCAGCGAGCGGACAAAAGTCCACGCTCCTCGTGACTGAAACGCCATCGATTGCGCCAACGAACTGGAATGCAGCGCCAATCTCTCGACCATCGGTGCCGCGCCCGTTACCGAAAGCATCCGCGGCTAAACCTGGTCTTCCGGCCGTAGCGGTTGTACAGGCATATCACTTTGCTCCTGGTCCGTTTCCGGACTGATGATTCGGCCCGTTTCGGGATCGATCACCGGCTCGGTTGTTGGTTCAGTGTCCTTGTGCAGCTTCCGTTCTTGCCGCCGCGCAAACTTCTCTTGTTGTCTCTCTTTGCGCTGTTGTTCTTTTAGACGTTTATTGAACGTCTGCCGTCCACGACCCGGCATGAATGCTCCTTTATGTCCTCTCGCGCCTGCAGGTAAGCCGCAAGCGCAAGAGGGAATTACAGCCGCCAGCCCGACAGCTGCTTGAATGAGGATGAATCGCCCGCTGAGCGAGCGACGGTGGTTCGCTAGGCTAGTTTACCAGCGAGGGCCGCGACTGCGTTGCCCGCCGCCGTTTCCACGCGAACGTCCGCCGCCTCCGCCGAAGCCCGACCCGCCTTGCGGCTTGGGACGCGCTTCGTTCACGTTCATCGCGCGGCCATTCAGTTCCGCGCCGTTAAGTTGCGAAATCGCCGTTTCGGCATCGCGCTTCTCGGTCATTTCGACGAACGCAAAACCGCGAGGCTGGCCGCTATCGCGATCGGTGATTATGTTGACGCGCTCGACGTTGCCGTATTGAGAAAAGGTCGCCAAGAGGTCCTCTTGAGTGGTCTGGAAACTCAGGTTTCCAACGAAAATATTGGTCATAGGTCTTTCCTAGGGATTGAATTTGTCTCTGTTCGGACTGCTCTTGAGATCAAAACCGAATTGGCTGGTAACGACGGGAGGGCGGCCAGAAGGCACTCGAAAAAACGAAGTTGCGGGCAAAGACAATACAACTATACCATGACTGCCTATTCCGGGTAACTTCAATGTTTGTCGCGAAATAGTAGTAAAAATGCTGGTAGGCGACTGTTTCGGAGACGGGCCGGCTTACAGTCCACTGGAGCTTCGCCGTGACACCGAAAACCGCCGCTCGATGTCGGGCAGCAACTCGCAACCCAACCCAGGTCCTTCCGGAACCGTAACGAAGCCGTCTTTCACCTTCGGAACTGCGGTCATAACCTTCGCGTACCAGCCGTTGTAAAACGCGCGTACGGACTCCTGCACCAGCGCGTTTGGCGCATTGAGCGAGAGATGAGTCGAAGCTGCAAATACCACCGGCCCCGTACAATCGTGCGGAGCTACGGAAAGATGCCACGCCTCCGCCATGGCCGCGATCTTGCGGGCCTCCGACAACCCGCCGCACCAGGCCAGATCGAGCATGACCACGCCCACCGCTTCCGATTGAAGCAGGTCACGGAAAGCCCAGCGGGTGCCAAGAGTCTCGGACGCGCAGATCGGCGCAGGTGAAATGGCGGCGTATCTCTTGAGACTTGCGAGACTATCCATCTTGATGGGGTCCTCGTGCCAGAAGGTTCCGAATGGAGCGAGCGCCTTGGCTATTTTCATGGCGGGCATTAGTTGCCACAATGAGTGAAACTCGACCATGATGTCCATCTTGTCGCCGGCCCGTTTCCGAATCTTCTCAAACGGCCCGAGCGCCTTCTTTACGTCTTCATTCGAGATATAGTGCCCGTGGGTCTGCTCGGCTGCAACATCGAAGGGCCAGATCTTCATGGCCGTGATTCCCTCCGCAATAAGCGACTCGGCCAGGTCATCTGCCCGATGCAAAAAGTCGTTCAGGTCATCGAAACCGGTAACCCCTGCACTTGCCTGCTTTCCAATTCCCCAGTTTTCGGTCGATTGGGTTTCCGCCTTTCTCATGTACTGGTCTCCGGCGCACGTGTTGTATGTACGGATACTCTCGCGGGTCCACCCGCCGAGCAACTGGACGATTGGCTTGCCGACAGCTTTACCGAATAAATCCCACAGCGCAATGTCCACGGCCGATGCGGCACGGACCTCAACCCCGGTTGACCGGAAACCGAGATAACTTACCAAATCCCGAGCAATCGCATCGATTGCCAGAGGGTCGCGTCCCAGGATTCGAGGCGCGACGTCGTCGTGCAGATACGCCTCCACGGCGCTCGCGTTGAAGAATGTCTCCCCAAGTCCCACCAAGCCCTCATCTGTATGGACGTGTACCCACAGAAGTTGCGGGAATTCCGCAATGCGGACGGTCTCGAGCTTACTGATCTTCAAATGTCCGAGCCGATTCTCATCCGGTAAAACGATCGCCAGACGAAATACATCGAGATGAGAAAGAACACTGCGGCAAGAAACCAGCCCAGCCCGGATCCGTGTTCGCCGGATAACGAGACTGCCAATTCCACGGCAAGCAATCCGAACAAAGTTGTGAATTTGATAATCGGATTCAAAGCCACCGAAGAGGTGTCCTTGAATGGATCGCCTACCGTATCGCCGACAACTGTGGCATCGTGAAGGTCGGTGCCCTTCTGTTTCAATTCGGTCTCAACAATTTTCTTGGCGTTGTCCCATGCTCCACCGGCGTTGGCCATGAAAATCGCCTGATATAAGCCGAACAGCGCGATCGAAATCAGATAACCGATGAAAAAGTAAGGCTCTACGAAAGCGAACGCGAGCGTCACAAAAAACACCGCGAGAAAAATAATGAACATGCCGCGCTGTGCGTACTTCGTGCAAATTTCCACGACCTTCTTACTATCGGCAACTGAAGCCTTGGTAACTCCCTCCAGTTTGATATTCGCTTTAATGAACTCTACGGCTCGATACGCGCCCGTAGTTACAGCTTGCGTGGATGCTCCAGTGAACCAGTAAATGATGGAGCCGCCCGCAATGAGGCCGAGTAAGAACGGCGGGTGCAGGATGGATAAGTTCGAAAGTAAGTCTTGCCGTAATCCATTAGTCAGCGCGACAACAATGGAGAAGATCATGGTTGTTGCGCCGACCACCGCTGTTCCGATCAAAACTGGCTTTGCAGTGGCCTTGAACGTATTGCCCGCTCCATCGTTCTCTTCCAAATGCTCTTTGGCGGTGTGGAAATCGACATTGAATCCATAGGTGGTCTTGATCTCCTGCTCTATGCCCGGGATTTGCTCAATGGTGGATAGTTCGTAAACCGATTGGGCATTGTCGGTCACCGGACCGTAGGAATCCACTGCAATCGTAACCGGCCCCATGCCCAGGAAGCCGAAAGCCACCAGGCCAAACGCAAAAACGGCGGGCGCAAGCATTAAAGTCCCGAGCCCGGCGGTGCTTACGCCATACGCGATTGCCATCAGCCCCAGAATCGCCATGCCCAGCCAATAGGCACTCATATTGCCCGCTACAAAGCCGGAAAGAATATTGAGCGACGCGCCTCCTTCCCGCGAAGAAGCGACCACCTCGCGCACATGGCGCGATTCCATCGACGTGAAAACCTTCACTAACTCCGGGATGACCGCGCCCGCCAATGTGCCGCAGGTAATTACGGTCGAGAGTTTCCACCACAGAGATGCATCGCCGCCGAGGTCCGGAATCATGGCGTAAGAAACAATGTAAGTCGCTCCGATGGAGATCAGCGAAGTAAGCCAAACCAAGCTTGTGAGCGGCGCTTCAAAATTCATCTTCGCTACGTTTGCATATTTGCTCTTGGCAATCGCGCCGTTGATCAGGTAAGACAACCCGGAGGAAATCACCATCATCACGCGCATGGCGAAGATCCACACCAGAAGCTGAGCCTGCACTAGCGGGTCGCGTACGGCCAGGACGATGAAGGAAATCAACGCCACGCCGGTCACGCCGTAGGTCTCGAAACCATCCGCGCTTGGCCCGACGGAATCGCCCGCGTTGTCGCCGGTGCAGTCGGCAATCACGCCGGGATTGCGCGCATCGTCTTCCTTGATTTTGAAGACGATTTTCATCAGATCCGCGCCGATATCGGCGATTTTCGTGAAGATCCCCCCGGCTACACGCAACGCGGCGGCGCCCAGAGATTCGCCAATGGCAAAACCGATAAAGCAAGGCCCTGAGTAATCGTGCGGGATGAATAAGAGGATTACCAGCATGATAATCAGCTCGACGCTGACGAGTAACATGCCAATGCTCATCCCGGCTTTCAGCGGGATTTCATGACAAGGAAAAGGTTTCCCGCCCAGGCTCGCGAAGGCGGTGCGTGAATTCGCGAACGTGTTGACACGGATTCCGAACCAGGCCACGCCGGTGCTGCCGCAAATGCCGATGACGCTGAACAACAAAATGATGAAAACTTTGAAGGCGTCGAAGTGCTCGAGCACGCCAAAGTAAAAAATGATAATCACGCCGATGAAAATTTCGAGGATGATCAGAAACTTCGCCTGAGTCGCCAGATACGTTTTGCAAGTCTCGTAAATCAGCTCCGAGATCTCGAGCATGGATTTGTGAACTGGCAGGTTCTTGAGCTGGTGGTAAATGACGATTCCGAACAACAACCCAAGCGCGACGAAGATGAAGCTGTACATGAGCAGCGTGCGGCCATCGACGATTCCGCCGAAGAAAGTGGCTTGGCTCAGATCGGGAACAATGAGGTTCGCTTCGCCGCTCGCCTGGGCATGCTCCTGCGCAAAGGACGCGAGCGGGCTGCACAAGAAAACCGCCGCGGCAAACAAAACAGCCTTCAGTTTCTGGAACGAAAACGCAAACATGGCATTAGCGCCAGGCATCGATAGAGAACCTCCTCAGAGTTGCTCGAAAAGCTTAGGGTCGACTGGTAGGGACGGGCAGATTCGAACTGCCGACCTGCCGCTTAGGAGGCGGCTGCTCTATCCAGTCTGAGCTACGTCCCCGCTCATCGCAGTTTACCAACGCGCTAATCCTTTTCTTCCAATATCGCGCCGGTACTGCATTCCATCGAATCGGATCTTGTCGACAGCACGATAGGCGTTGGATATTGCGGATTGCAATGTGTCGCCGCCCGCGGTTACTCCGAGGACGCGACCGCCGCTCGTCACCAGATGATTTCCTTCGAGCTTCGTGCCTGCCTGGAAAACCGTGGCTCCGGTCGCTTCGGCCTCTTCAATCCCGCTGATGGCATCTCCAGTTTGCGGCTCTTCCGGATAACCGCGCGCCGCAAGGACCACGCAAACCGATGGCGCGGCCCAGGAGCGGCCCGAAACACTCCCTAGCCCGGTCACCGCCATGCTCAGTATTTCTGCGAAGTCACCGCGAAAGCTGTGCATGAGCGCTTGAGTCTCGGGGTCGCCTAGACGCACGTTGAACTCTAGCACTTTCGGACCATCGGCAGTCATCATCAAACCCGCATAAAGAAAGCCCGTGAAAGGAGTTCCTTCTTTTCGCATTTGCGTGATGGCCGGGAGCATGATGCGATCCATAATTTCTCCGGTCTGATCCGAAGTCAGAATTCGCGCGTCGCAATAAGCGCCCATCCCGCCGGTATTCGGCCCTTGATCGCCATCAAAGATGCGCTTGTGGTCCTGCGTAGGAGCGAACGGCAGAATCAGATGTCCGTTGCTGAGACCAATGAAGCTGACCTCTTCGCCTTCCAGGAACTCCTCGATCACTACGTCCGGGCCGAGCCTCGCAATCGCCTGCTCTGCCTCGGAACGATCCTGCGCGATTACCACGCCTTTGCCGGCCGCCAGTCCATCGGCCTTGATCACAACGGGAAATGAAAATTCGTTAATGCTTTTGCCCGAGCGCGCCGTGGGAATGCCCGCTCGTTGAAAGAACTGTTTGGCGAAGATCTTAGAACCTTCCAGACGAGCAGCAGCTTGGGTGGGTCCGATGATTTTCAACCGGCGGCGATAGAAGTGATCGACGATTCCGGCCACCAGCGGGGCTTCCGGGCCGACAATCGTGAGATCGACGCCGTGCGCTTGCGCGATATCGGGGTAGGCGGAAACATCGGCCGGCGCCGGAACACAGGTGGCGATTTGCGCGATTCCCGGATTGCCCGGGCTGACCACGATGCCTTTCACACTGGGCGATTTGGAAAGACGCCAAGCGAGCGCGTGTTCACGGCCGCCGCCGCCTACGATTAAAATCTTCAAAACGTGTTCCCCTCGCTAGAATAACTATTAGTCCCGCCTCCTATGCAGAAGAAATACGACGTCGTTGTGGTTGGCGCCGGCCATGCCGGTTGCGAAGCGGCGCGGGCGTGCGCACGCCTGGGTCTGCACACCGCGATGGTGACGATGAATATCGACCTGATTGCGCAGATGTCGTGCAATCCGGCGATCGGCGGGATCGCGAAGGGTCATCTGGTTCGCGAAATCGACGCTTTGGGCGGGGTCATGGGCGAGTTGACCGATGCGGTGGGAATCCAATTTCGGCTGCTGAACACCAGCCGCGGACCCGCGGTTTGGTCGCCGCGCGCCCAATGCGACAAGAAGCAGTACCGGATCCGCATGCGGGAGTGGCTCGAAAACGAGCCGAATCTCCGAATTTTGCAAGCCGAAGTCGGGGAACTGCTGTTTTTGCCAAACGAACTCCCCAAAAGAATTGCGGGTGTACGGCTGAAAGATGGACGCGATCTGCTGGCCGAAGCGGTTGTGGTGACGACCGGAACCTTTCTAAATGGCTTGGCGCATGTCGGTGAGCAGAAATATGCCTGCGGACGAAACGGCGAAGCGCCTTCCAATACGCTTGGCGGGCAATTACGACAGTTGAATTTGCAATGGGCGCGGCTGAAGACGGGCACTCCGCCGCGGCTGGATGGCCGGACGATTGACTGGTCGAGATTCGAGGAACAGCCGGGCGATCGCGGTTCCGACCCCCTTCTCTTTTTTGACCGAACGAATCGACCGGGAGCAGATCTGCTGCCATTTGGCCTACACGACCGAGGAAACGCATCGGATTTTGAGCGAAAGCATTGCCCGATCGCCACTTTACAGCGGTCAAATCGAAGGAATTGGGCCTCGCTACTGCCCATCGATCGAGGACAAGATCGTCAAATTTCCGGAAAAGCGGCGCCATCAGATCTTTTTGGAGCCAGAAGGCCTGGACACTCACGAGATTTACGTGAATGGGATGTCGACTAGCATGCCGATTGACGTTCAAGGCGGCGATGGTGGCCTCGATTCCGGGGCTAGAGAACGCTGAAATGATCCGGCCTGGATACGCGATCGAGTACGATGCCGTCGATCCGCGGGAACTGAAGCACTCGCTGGAGGTGAAAAGCATTCCGGGCTTGTTTCTGGCTGGACAGATCAATGGAACGTCCGGATACGAAGAGGCAGGCTGCCAGGGATTGATCGCGGGACTGAATGCAGCCTGCAAGGTGAAAGGACTGCCGGAATTGGCGATCGGGCGAAGTGCCGGGTATACAGGCATTTTGATTGACGATCTGGTCAGCAAAGGGGCGGACGAGCCGTACCGGATGTTCACCTCGCGCGCGGAGTTCCGGCTGGCACTGCGAATTGACAATGCCGATGAACGCCTCACGCCGCTCGGCCGGGAGATTGGGCTCGTCGATGAACGACCGATGGGAGCGATTTAACAGGAAGCAGGAGCAGAAACAACGGATCAGCGAGCTTTTGGAGCGAACCCGCGCGACTGCGGTTCCTGAGCTTTTGGGATTGGAAGCGGCTACAGATAACCCTACGCTCGCCGTCTGGCTGAGGCGACCGGAGGCACGGATTTCGCAGCTTGAGGGCTGGATTACCAAACGAACTCGGCCAGGAACCGGTGCATGGGGTACTGACGACCATTGAAACGGAAACAAAATACGCCGGATACATGGCTTCAGCAGGAACGGCAAATCCGCCAATTGGAGGACTCGGAAGGCCGGCACATCCCAGATGCCTTTTTGTATGAGGGAATTCCAGGCCTTTCGAATGAAGTTCGGCAGAAACTCACCCGGGTTCGGCCCATAACGCTAGGACAAGCGCGGCGAATCCCCGGCGTCACTCCGGCTGCCATTGCTGTCCTGGATATTTACTTCTCCCTCAACGTTCCACGTGAAACATGCTAGGATGCTTCGAGAACCTTGGCGCGAGTAATCTCTGTTGCGAATCAGAAAGGCGGAGTGGGGAAAACCACGACCGCGATCAATCTGGCTTCCGGGATTGCAGCTTCTGAACTGCGGGTTCTGCTGATCGATTCCGACCCTCAGGGCAATTCCACTACGGGCGTAGGAATAGAGAAATCGCCTGAGCAAAAGACGCTTTACGATGTGCTTTTGCGGGAAGCCACACTGGCGGAAGCGATCATTGCCACTAACTTTGAGGGCCTTTCGCTTGTTCCAGCCGATCAGAACCTAGTTGCGACCACCTTAGACCTTGTTGATGCGGAGGAGAGAGAACGCCGGCTACAGAATGCGCTGGCATCCGATCAGGAAAGACTATGAGTACATTCTGGTCGATTGCCCGCCGGCTCTCGATCTCCTGACCCTCAATGCGCTGGTGGCCTCCGATACCGTATTGATCCCGATTCAATGCGAATTTTTCGCGCTGGAGGGAATCTCGCAGCTCATGGACACGATCGATCGGGTGCGCGATGCGTTTAATCCCCGATTGAAGGTAGAAGGCGTGCTGCTCACGATGTACGACGATCGAACCAATTTGACACGCCAAGTAGAGGCAGATCTACGCGAGTTCTTTGCCGAAGAAGTGTTCAAGACTGTGATCCCGCGCAGCGTGCGATTGGCCGAAGCCCCGAGTTTCGGAAAACCCATTCTGTCCTACGATCCGCGTTCCCGCGGTGCCGAGGCATATATTCAATTAGCGAAAGAAGTATTGGCGCATGAACAGAGAGGCAGAACGGAATCCGCGCAAAGCGCTCGGTAAAGGACTCTCGGCGCTGCTGCCGTCGCGGGGGGTTGCACCCGCGCATGCCCTCGAAGAGTGGAAAACGAATACCGGTCTGCCTGGGAATTTCGAGGAGTTCCAAAGCATTCCGCTCGATCAGATTGCGCCGAACGAAGAGCAGCCGCGCGATATGTTCGATCTGGAGAAGTTGCATGAGCTGGCCCAATCTATTCGCGCAAACGGAATCATTCAACCCATTACCGTTTATCGCCTGAAAGACGGTAAGTACCGGATTATCGCCGGCGAACGGCGTTGGCGGGCGGCGGCGCTAGCGGGACTAACGGAGATTCCGGCGCTCATCCGCACCGTCGAGCAGCATCAGCTGCTGGAACTTGCGCTCATCGAGAACATCCAGCGCGAAGACCTGAATCCAATCGAGATTGCGACCGCATTCCAGCGGCTCGCGACTCAACACGGGCTGACTCACGAGCAGATCGCGGAGAGAACGGGAAAAGACCGATCGACGATCACCAATTTGACGCGATTGCTCAAGCTTTCGCCTTATGTTCGCTCCGAGTTAGCCGCCGGCAGGATCAGCATGGGGCATGGCCGGGCCCTGTTGAACCTCACCGATGAGCGGGCGCAACTCTTAGCCTGCGAGGAAATTATCGCCAAGCAGCTCTCGGTTCGTGAGACAGAGGCACTCGTCAAGGGTGCAAGTCGAGGAGAGAAGGAGCATCGGACGAAGGAGGCCTCGTCGCATCCGGCGACCATCGATCCGAACGTTCGGGCAGCTCTGGATGAGATGGCGATGGCGCTAGGAACGCGTGTCCGGCTGGTTTCGAAGTCCGAGACGTCGGGGCGGCTAGAGATCGAATTCTACTCGCAAGACGACCTGGATCGCATTTATTCCGTGATCGTTAGGCAATGATACGCTGAAATCACTGCCGGTGTAGCTCAGGTGGTTAGAGCGACGGTCTCATAATCCGTAGGTCGCAGGTTCAACTCCTGCCGCCGGCACCACCATTCGAACACACACATAGAGATCCGGTAAGAGAATGCGCCTGGGATTCGGTTGTACGCTTCGGACTCTTGCCTTGGCTCTCCTCGGTCCCGTTCTGCCGTGCGGCTTCGCCCAAATAAATATGGCCGGCCACGTGATGGAAATGCAGGACGAGATCCCGCCCGACAAACTTCCGCCGCCGGTCCGGATGTCCGGGATCGGCAATGCTCATATGAATGTCACTGCAACCCCCGAAGCTCAAGTGTGGTTCGACCAGGGCCTCAATCTGCTGCACGATTTCTGGGACTATGAGTCCGCTCGCGCCTTCGAGCAGGGAGTGCGAGTGGACCCCGGATGTGCGATGTGTTACTGGGGACTCTACAAGGCGGAATCCTTTTACCACAGCACGGCTCAGGGGCTCGCCGGCCAAGCGCTCAAGCAAGCCGAGGCGCTGAAGGAGCATGTCAGCGAACGGGAGCGCCTCTACATCGACGCTACAGTTGCTTCCGATGAGGCGCGGCACAGTCCCAAGCCCGGTTCGCCCTCCTCACGGGAACACGATCTGCTCCACCAAATCGTTACTGATTACCCGGACGACATACAGGCGCGGATCTTCTTCGCGAACTCCGATTCGCTCAGTGCGCTCGAATCGGTACTCAAGGATGATCCCGAAAACTCAGCGGCCAATCATTACTATATCCACGCTGTGGAGGGGACCGACCACCCGGAGAAGGCCCTCCACAGCGCTGAGATTCTGGCTCGCCTGGCTCCCGCTTCCGGGCACATGGTCCACATGCCCGGCCATATTTACTTTCGCCTCGGCGATTACGCTCGCGCGGAGCAGGCCTTCGCGGCTTCGATGGCCGTTGACGAGCGTTATATGGGCGAGCAACACGTCGCGCCCGATAATGACTGGAACTACGTTCACAACTTGATGTATTTCGTCGCGGACGTACTCGAGGAAGGTAAGTTCGACGAAGCGACGCGTCTCTCAGGCAAAATTGCGGGCGCCCGCGGAAAATTGGAAAGTACGCTCTATATTTACTCGGCACGCGATTCCATCTCACGGCTGGATCCACGCCTACCGGTCGCGCTGCGAACGGCGGATTTCGCGCAGATATTGAGGCTGGTAAATGCAAGCGACGTTCGCCCCAGCCTGCCGAATCTCGAATTTCTGCGGCAGCGTCTGGCGGATTTCGCATCCGGGATGCAAGCTGTCGGAGAAGGTAATCTCGCGCATGCCGAGCAGTTGTCGCTCCGGTTTGATGCCGAACTCTGGCGCATCTCGCAGCAGCAGCAAAAACCGACGGCGATGCCGGGCATGGCTCTGTCTCAGCCGCCGCCGCCCTCCTCGCATCCCAAACTCGTCGTGATGCCCGATGCTCTGCTCGAGCCGTTGCTCAAGACGCTCTCGATCATGTCCCTCGAACTGCGAGGATCTCTGGCCGCTGCACAAGGCAAGATTGAGGACGCCAAGGCTCTATTCGCGCGCGCCGCGAAGGAAGAGAAGGCGCTCGGCTATCATGAGCCGCCCAATTACATCCGGCCTGTAGGTGAAACGGAGGGGGCCGCGATGCTTGCGGCCCACAAATGGGGCGATGCGAAAGCGGCGTTCGAGCGTGCGCTAGAGGAGCGTCCGCACTCCGGTTTTGCGCTGTATGGGATCGCATTCGCGAGTGAACAGTCGGGCGACCATGAGGCGGCCAGGAAAACCTATGCGGATTTTCTTACTGCCTGGAAGGACGCAGACGCGGGACTGCCCGAAATCGCGCATGCCCGAGCTTGTTTGGACGCTGCGAGATAAGATACTGATCCGGCCATTAGAATCGAGTAAGTGCCCGAAAATATTGCCCGCCTGCTTTCGAGCGTTCAACGTCACGTTGAAGCGTGGTTTGCGTGTCTCGATGCCCGGCCGGTACGCGCGACGGTAACGGCCGATGAGCTTCGAGCGGCTCTCGCCGGTCCGCTTCCCGATGAAGGCACGGGGGCCGAGGTTGTGGCGCAGGCTCTCGCCGAGATCGGTATGCGGGGGACGATCGCCTCGGCTGGGCCGCGCTATTTTGGCTTCGTCGTGGGAGGCAGTCTTCCGGCAGCCCTTGCAGCGGATTGGCTCGTGTCAGCCTGGGATCAAAATGGCGGCATCTACGCGCTTTCTCCTTTGGTTTCGGTGGTGGAGCAGATCGCGGGATGTTGGCTTCTAGAACTCGCGGGACTACCCGCGGCGATGAGTTTCGGTTTTGTGACGGGCTGCCAGATGGCGAACTTCACGGCTTTGGCGGCTGCGCGGCATCGAGTCCTCAGCAATGCCGGGTGGGACGTCGAGGGCAACGGCCTTTTCGGCGCTCCAGTAATCGATATCGCGGTGAGCGAAGAAGCGCATTACACGATCGGCATGGCGCTGCGTCTTCTGGGATTGGGAGCCAATCGGGTTCGAAGGATCCCGACGGACCAGCAGGGCCGCATGCGCCCCGACGATCTTTCGAAGCTCTTACGCGATCAACGTGGGCTCTGTATCGTGTGCGCACAGGCGGGCAACGTGAACACCGGCGCCATTGATCCCCTCAATGAAATCGCGCAAGTCGCGAAAGAACACAACGCGTGGCTGCACGTCGATGGCGCGTTCGGCCTGTGGGCGGCCGCATCGCCGAAACACGCAAAGCTCGTGGAAGGCATTCAGTTAGCGGATTCCGTCGCGACGGACGCACACAAGTGGCTCAACGTACCTTACGATTGCGGGATTGTTTTTTGCGCCGATGCAAGTGCGCACCGAAGCGCAATGTCACTGGCCGCGGCTTATATCGTTGCAACAAGCGAGCAGCGTGATCCGCACGAATTTGTACCGGAAGAATCACGCCGCGCCAGAGCAATACCCGTCTACGCAGCCCTGCGATCTCTTGGCCGGCGTGGGTTCGCTGAAATCGTCGAGCGCAATTGCCGCCAGGCGCGCCGCTTCGCCGAGGGCTTGCGGAAGGCTGGATATGAAGTGCTCAACGAAGTCGTGCTGAACCAGGTTTTGGTCTCTTTTGGCACTCCAGAACAAACTCAGCGCACTATCGCGAAGATTCAAGAGGATGGGACGTGCTGGTGCGGCGGCACGGTTTGGAAAGGTCGGACAGCCATGCGCATCAGCGTAAGTAATTGGTCGACGACAGACGAAGACGTGGACAAGAGCCTTGAGGCAATCCTACGCGCGGCAAAATCGGCTGGCTAGCCTGAGCCGCTGAGGACCGGTCCCGACCTCACATAACCTTAATTAGCGGTAACCGCTGCCTTGCGGGCGCGGCTCGGTTCCGATGTTCGCATAGCCGGTCATTTCGAGGTAGCCGATGCCTTGGACTGGCTGCGAGTGCAATTGTCCCTCGTAAGTGACAGCACCTTCCCAATAGGTGGGTGAGATGCGGGTATTGGTGAAGAACTCCTGGTTCTTGAGCGCGGCGTGCTCGGTTAATTGCAGTTGGAGTGACGGAATGGAGATGCTCCAGGATAACGGGTATCGGTCACCGGAAGCCGGGCTTTGCCAGATCCCGGCGGGCGCGAGCGAAAAATCTTGCACTCGCAAGAAATGTGCGTGGCCGTGGGCATCCACAAATGTTCCAGACGAGCAAGGATCGACTGCTCCTGAAGTTCTTCGAAGGCGATAGAGCATAACTTCTTCGTGGTTGTCGAGTTGAATCGCGAACCAGTCCCATCCGGCGAGAGTGGTGTCGGCGGGTTCGGTGAAGAACTCATGATCCATCCAGGCGAGTCCGCTGACCGAGGTGTGCTGGTTGTTCCTATCGAGCTCGCCTTTGGCTGCAAGGCGCGTAAACGAAATGTAGTGCGAGGCCTCGCCCGGCTGCGGTCCTTTCCTGCTGATTCCGTTTTCGCCATTGATGACGAACGGCTTGGCTGGTTTGAGATTCAGCGTCAGAGTGAAGCGATCGCAGACGGCCTGCAATTCCTGCTCGCCGGTTTCGAGATTGAGCCAGCGCACGTGCCAGTTGCCGTTCCAATACTGGCGATCGGCAAGGCTTGCTCCTGCTAAACCAGGCCCAGCGCGATTCAGCCGTTCCGTGTGATAAAAACTGCCGCCATCGATGTCGCTCAAGGCGAGATGCGCAAGATAGATCTGGTCCGGCAGCCAGGTTTTGTCGGACGATGGCAGCTCCCACGGAGAGAGGCGATTGGCCTGGCGGAAAAAGGTTAGCTCGAAGCCGAAGCGATGACCTTCGGGGGTGCGCAGATTTCCCGTGTAATACCACCATTCGGTCTGATAATCGGAGTGGCTGAAGTAGTCACGCGGAAATTCGTAATGGTATCCGGGCGCGGCAACCTGCCATTGTTGCGCGGGTATTCCCAAGGAGATCAGCAACAGCGCCGTGACGCGGCTAGTCTTCATGAATCACCTCGATGGGATTCATTTGAGTGGCTGCGCGGGCGGGATAGAGACCCGCCAGCACAGTGGCTATGTATACGGAGGTCAAGGCGGAGAGCAAGACCGCGACGGGCCAGTGGAACTGGATGGTCCATCCGAACGATTGTTTATTGATGACGAAGATGAGAATGAAGGACAGGATGACCCCGAGTATGAGGCCGATCGCGTTGGAGAGCAGCCCGAGTAATCCCGCTTCGCAGAGAATGATGCGTCTCACCTGAGGCTGCGCGGCGCCGAGGAAGCGCAGGAGAGCAAATTCGCGGCGGCGATCGATGATCATCGCGAGCAGCGCTCCCGCGATGCCCATCACCGCGACGATTACGGCGACCGCTTCCAAGGCATAGGTAATGCGGAAAGTCTTGTCGAAGACCGCAATTCCGCCTCGGCGCAATATAGCATTGGGAAATATCATCACGGCGCGCCCGCTGATCACGTGGGCGATCCGATCGCGTACCGCGCGCGCATTTGCTCCGGGCTTGAGATAGACGGCGAGATTCGATACGGCGGGATCGGGAAGATATTTCAGCAAAGTCCGGCGATCGAGTATCACGAAACCGCGCTCGGTCGAATAGTCGTAATAGATTCCCAAGACTTTGAATTTGCGTAGACCAGCGCCCAAAGCCAACGCGATTTCATTTCCTACGCGGATATGGTGCTTGTTCGCGAAGGGTTCGCTGACGATGGCGTAGTCGCCGGTGGGGAGTTTGGCGAAAATTTCATGGCGGTCCTCGCCGGGTAAGAACCTAGTGGTCTCCGAGGCATCCACTTTGCTCGTTTCTCCTCCGGCGAGCGTAGCCGGCAAACCTTCGTACGAGATGGGATACGCGCGAAAGCGGTCCACCGCCGCGATACCGGGGAGTGCCTCCACTTTGTCTGCTATATCGGCGCTCATGGTGGGATGGCGGTCGGCCGCCGAGATTCCAGCGGGGCGCAAATAGAAATCCGCTTTGAGTTCGTTGTTCATCCAGAGGCGGACGGTCTCGCGGAAACTGCCGACCATAATTCCGACGCTTGCGGTCATGGCTACGGCCGTCGCGAGCGCGGCTGTCAACACGGAAGTGCGACCGACAGAAGCGCGAAGCCCGCGGAGAGCCAGGAGCGCTTCCACGCCTAGCAATTTTTGGACTGCCTGATTGGCCGCGGCGGCGAAGAATGTCACGATATTCGGAATAGCGGTCGCTGTTCCGGCGATCAGCAGCATGACAGCGCCATAGGCGAAGACGGGTTGGCCGTTTATCGCCGGGAGTTTCGACAGTACGGCGGCGACGAATAACATGGGCACAGCCCAAAGGATTGTGTAACGGGAGCGGGCGGCTGCCACATACTGCTCGCGACCTCGGGCCATCGCCTCCACCGGCGGGACGCGGGATGCTTCGATAGCCGGCGCCAGTGCCGCCAGAACGGAGATGCCGATGCCGAGCGCAATTCCGGTCAGCAGCGAACTCGCCGTGAATCGAATGGCGGAAGGCTGGCTGCTAACGTACAACGATTCCACGGTGCTGCCGATGAGACGGACCGCGCCCGCGGCCATCAGGCGACCGGCCAGCAATCCGATTGCGCTTCCCAGGATCGCAAAGAAGAGCGCTTCGGCAAGAAAGGCTTTCGCAACCATTGCCCGTGTCGCGCCGATGGCCCGCACGATTCCAATTTCGCCTCTGCGCCTGACGACGGAAATCGAAATCGTGTTGTAGATAAGGAATCCGCCGACAATGAGCGCAATGTAGCTCAGCACATGCAGATTCCAGCGAAAGGCCGCCAGCATTTTCCGGTTTTCGTTCGTGCGCGTGCCTTGCGGCTCCAGATTTACAGATGGCGGGAGTTGTTTCGCGAGAATCCCGCGCCAATAATCGAAGGACTCGCCGGGCGGAATTCGGACATCGATGCTGTCGAGTTTCCCCGTTTTTCCCGTGACCTTCTGAGCGAGCCCGATATCGGCCACGAGCACATTCTGTTCTCCGGCTTCCGCTCGTTGAGAGTGCAAAACGCCTGCCACGATGAAGGAATGCAGGGCATCGTTGACGAGCAGGCGGATGTGTTCGCGGCGATGGAGTCTCAGACCGGAGCCGACCCAAATGGGGTCTCCCGCAAGCTGCGCCGCGGAGTTCTCGAGTTCGCCGCCGCCAAAGCGCCGGCCGCCGGAATAGCCGATGAGATCGAGTCCGATAAAGGGCAGCGCCTCGCCTTTTCCATTGAGGAAAGCGAAGTGCTCGATTCGCGGCGTGAATTCGAACGCGTAGGGGAGTTGCGCCAATCGCCCCAGTAGCGCTTCGGGAACGCCGCCAGTTTCGGTGATTACGAGATCGGTCTGGCCGGTTACCGATTCGAGAGAGGAATGAAAACTTCCGGCCGCGGCTTCTCCCGCAAGATCGATGGCGATGACGACACCTACTCCCAAGGCCACCGCGAATACCGTAAGCGCCGTTCTGACGGGCTCGCGAAAGAGCGGCCGCACGATGAGCCGCGAGAAGAGAATCCAACCGGCTCTCATGTGCGAGTTCGTACCTGGTCCGGTTCGGTGATGAGTTCCACGCGACCGTCGCGCAGGTGCACGATACGGCCTGCCAGCGCTGCGCTCTCCGCGCTATGCGTGGCCATGATTACGGCGACACCAAATTCACGAGCCGTATGGAGCAACAGGTTTACTACGGTTTCGCCGGTTACCGTATCGAGGTTGCCGGTGGGTTCGTCGGCCAATAGCAGGCGCGGATTGTGAACGAGCGCTCGCGCGATTGCCACACGCTGCTGCTGGCCGCCGGAGAGCTGATGCGGAAGACGGCGCGCGTAGTCTTCCATTCCCACCCAGCGCAGCCGTTCGATGGCCGTTGCACGGGCGTTCGGTTTTCTGGCGAGCAGGAGGGGAAGCTCGACATTTTCCACGGCCGTGAGCGTGTGCAACAACTGAAACGACTGAAAGATGAATCCGATTTTTTCGCGGCGCAGGCTTGTCAACTCGGCATCGTTCAATCGACGCGTGTTCTGGCCCTCGAGGAGGACGTCTCCTGAAGTCGGAAAATCCATTGCTCCGCACAAATTTAGCAATGTCGATTTTCCGCCTCCGCTTTTGCCGACCAGGGCAATCACTTCTCCAGGATCGACTCGCAGCGAAATGTTTTGCAAAGCACTGACGGGGCCGCCATCGCTCTGGTACAGTTTGCTTACCTGGCGAAGTTCGAGCAGGGCCATACAGTTTGATAGTGCCCTACGCTGGGTTGAGCGATTCGGCAAAGGTATGGGAGGTTATCGACGGACTGTTGTCCTGCGACTCGTCTGTTGGGTTTTGCACCAGTAACGCTTCTCGACGGCAATCTCCAACTGGCGCGCCGTTCGGGAATTATCCGGGAATTTCGGGTATATAGTTTGAACTCTTCCACTTCTGATATGATTTCGGACCTATGCCCGATCCGATGTCTGTCCTTCTGACTAGAATTCCGACTGACGGGTCGCTTACGTCAAAGGATTTTGCGGCGAAGTTCAAGGATTCCGACTTCAACGGCACCGCAACCGAAGATGAGCTGGTGAAGTTTTGTCAGCTTGCCTGGAAATGCATATCGAGGACAGAAGGAAAGAGCCTTGATCGGGTGCACGCCGTCTTTTCCATGAGTACGTTTGTCGGGCTAGGTCCTTCAGCGGCGTTTCCCAACCTGAACGTAAAAATCGTCATATTCCAAATCGTGCTGCGACTTCTGAAGCCGGAGCGCGTAAATCAAGACCAATTCGGACTCTGCGGTCCGGCACACTTCATCATCACTCTCATCAAGTCGAAACCTCAGAAGTATGTAGGGATGGCGTACGATCTTCTCACAAAGGGCAGGACCACTGGAGATGACGGTTTCGAGGTGGCGCCAGACAAGTACGTCACAGCATATGATCCAAGCGGTAAAATCCCGGAAGCCGATTGGCTGATAGCGGCGTCGTTGCGGAACGCCCAAACCGAGATACCGGAGGGTAAAGAAGGAAGGTATACCGGCACCAATGCCAGTGAGGTGTATGCATATTTTGTGCATGCGGGATATAAGGAGGCGATTTCGCTGGCATGTCACTCCGGGCTAGAAAGGGCCCTAGCGCATCTGGTAGTACCTCCTCAGTTCAGGCCTGCGGGCCTGCAAATCGAACTGGAGCGGTTCGCGAGGGATTCGGATATACAGCAGCCGGACACGAACGTTCGAATTGCTTCCTGGTTACGTGCTCAAGGCTGGCGCGTGATGATACAAATCAACAGCAAGCTGCTCACACAGACGCCTCCGGATGCATTCATTCGGGAGGCGGCGCGGGATTCAACGAACCCGATGCATGAAGGCGCGCGGGCGATTACGGAGAAGTCGTGGGCGCCGGTAGTGTCCAAAAAAAGCTATTTATTGCAAAATACGGATCACTGGGTATTGGTAAAGAATCTAGAGGTCAAATCCGGTCAAGTTTCACTCGCAGTTTATACGTGGGGAACGCAAAAGAAAGTGAAGGGCGAGGTTCCTCTGGAAGAATTCAAGAATGCCTACTCGGGATTCGTCGCCGCACGCGGCTGAACGCCTCTACGCGGCCGCCGTTATTCAGATCGAATTTGCTTAGCTCTCGGATTTTGAGCAGAGCCATGGAGCTTTAGGATCGTACGATGTCCTCCGCTACACTCAAGGCGTGGCAAAAATTCTAGTCACTGGGGGAGCGGGTTATATCGGCTCTCACACGCGATTTTTTCTGCAGAAACATGGCCACGCAGTGGTGGTGGTGGACAATTTATCGCGCGGTCATCGCGATGCGGCGCCGTCGGATATTTTGCGCGTCGCGGATATTCGTGAGACGGACAAATTGGCGCAACTGCTGGCTGACGAGCGGGTGGATGCGGTGATTCACTTCGCGGCCTACATTTCGGTGGGGGAATCGACCAAAATTCCGGAGATGTATTTCACGAATAATGTGGGCGGTTCTCTTTCGCTCTTCAATGCCATGCTGCGGGTTGGCGTGAAGCGAGTCGTCTTTTCTTCCACTGCTGCGGCGTATGGGGTTCCGAAGCGTGTGCCGATTACGGAAGACGAGCCCTACGCGCCGATCAATCCGTATGGGGAATCGAAAGTGATGGTCGAAAAGATTCTGGAGTGGCTCGACCGGTATCGCGAGTTCCGCAGTATTCGGTTGCGCTACTTTAATGCGTGCGGAGCGGAACCGGAATCGCGTTTAGGAGAGAGGCACGATCCGGAGACGCACCTGATTCCGCTGATTCTTCGCGCGGTTCAGACAGGCAAGCCGGTGACGCTGTTCGGTGACGATTACGAGACGCCAGATGGCACTTGCATACGGGATTACATTCATGTGAGCGATTTGTCGGAGGCGCACGTACTTGCGGTAGAGCATCTTTTGCAGGGTGGGAAATCCGATGTGTTTAATGTGGGCACGGGAATGGGGCACTCGGTGAAAGAGGTGGTGGCGGCGGTGGAGCGCGTTACGGGGAAGAAGGCGCCGTATACGATGGGGCCGCGTAGGGAAGGCGATCCGCCTAGTTTGGTTGCGGATTCGCAGAAGCTGCAATCGAGTCTCGGGTGGCGGGCGAGTCGCGCGGATCTGGACCGGATTGTGGCGGATGCCTGGGAGTTTGCGCAGCGGGCGTAAGACCTGCCTCGAATTTCAAGCTGATCATAGGAGACTGTCTTCGCGGAACGGCCGACTCTGCTACCGTTTCGTCTCATGGAAGCCACACGTTTCACAGGCAATTTAGGAAAACTTCGCGCGATCAGACGAGGTGCGCTTTGGCTTCGATCACATTCGCACACGGCCGAATGTGAACAGGAATCTGGTTCTAAGTCGACGATTTTTCGAATGGCTGCCGCCGCCTTTATTTGAAATTTCGGAGTTCGGGCCATCAGAACGCGGGCGCGCCGGTCCTTCATCCCGAGCGTTGGCGAGTAGACCTGGTAAAGGAGGTTATCAGGCCACCCTATGCCCACAGCTAGTGTGAATTAGGCGTAATCTTAGCGTGAAACACCGGTGATTTTGATGATAGAGTGGAGGCAGGAGACAAGCATGGCTGCTTCACCGTCGGCTATCCCGCGCCCGGATTTAGAGGCGCATCGCCAAGCAGTGACTGCTGCCTTCCCGCACGTGGTCCGTTCCTTGGTTTCCATCATTGGACGCAAGCAAACTGCCTACATCGCCTCGGTGAAAGACGCCCGCGCCATCGATCGCTGGCTCGAAAATGCCAGTCCGCAAAAAGACGTGGAACCGCGCATTCGACTGGCCTATCACGTAGCGAGCATGCTGCACCAGGTGGATAGCGCCGGGGTGGTCCAAGCCTGGTTTGTCGGGTTGAATCCGGAACTCAACGATGCCGTCCCCATTACTCTATTGCGTGAGGGAAATCTCGAGACGGACGGCAAGCGGGTTCTCAACGCCGCGCGAGCATTTGTCGCCGGTGGCTAGCTTCCGGCTTCCGTTTCAGAGCCCGCATGGGCCGCCCTTCCGCATCGCCCGAAAACCAGATCCCTGGACTCCTCTCGATTGGGCGTATGTCGGAGACGACGGAACCTTTGGAAACCGATTTGATGATTTCGAAGGCTACTTCCGCGTGCTATACGCCTCCTCCTCTCCGCTCGGCTGCTTTGTGGAAACACTGGCACGTTATCGCAGATCGCCCCAAGATTTGGCCGCTGCCTTAGACCAGATTCAGAACGCTCCGCACGAACGGATTCCCATTGCTACCGTTCCGATCAGGTGGCTGGACAAACGCATGTTGGGCCAAGCCGTTTCCAAACGCACCCGCTTCGCGGACATATAGGCCGCCGAATGGCTGTCCTATTTGCGCCGCCGGTTGGTCACCGGCCAGGTCCTCGCTGCGAACCCTGCCCACGCGGCGCGCGGGCCCCGCCACTCGGTCCTCAAAGGCGCTACCACCGTGATCTCCTCCGAGGAGACCAAAGGCGGCGCGAACGAAAGGCGGAGCTCAATCAGATGCAAGAGGCTCTCAGTCGAGTTGCGGAAACACGCCGAACTCCAAACGGCATGGTGAGTGTACTCCCGAACTCAATGTTTCGTTTCGACTCGTAGCGGCAAATGAATCGCACGCCATTTACGATTTAAGTAATAGTCCGTCTCAAAATTTCCGCGACATCGGAAACGAAACGGTGAACCGAAACTTCGGCGAGGCGGTGACCGACGAGCGCATTCACTGCTTTCCCTACAGCGCCGAGCGGGGGTTTGTAAAATCCTAAAAAATCCAATTGCGTTTCGGTGCGGGTTAACGGATAAATCGAGAGTTCCGCCTTCATAAGCGGAAACAGGCTCGGTATTTTCGCCGCCTGCCACTCAAGCCTCAACCGGGTGTTGGGTCCGGCCCTCGCCGCGGGCGCCTTCTCGTCAATGTTCTTGACGGAGATCGCGATATCGGCTTGGAGCCCAATTCCTCCCACCTCAACGCGCAATTCAGAAGCGATCGATTCCGCGCGGGACGCAGCAGCCTTAGTGGCCGACTGGAAGACTGCGAGCGGGTCCTTACTCAGCGCATCACGGACTTGTTCATAGGGATGATTGATGTAGTCGTAGCACCGAATCTCCCGCCCCTTACTCATCAAATCACTCCGGATCTCTCAGGCGATCTCACGTCACCCAATATTATCGAAGGTCGCTTACAATCTGAAGGTGCACCGATCGGAAGTGCCTGCGCGGATCCTGATCGCCATTCTTTTGTCTGGTTTTTGCGCTGACTCCGCCGGCAAACAAGTGAATAGTAAGGCCCGAACTTGGGAACGAGAGGTTCAGGGCGGCGCAAACGAATTCACAGACCTTGCGTCGCCGCATCCACTTCAGTACTTCACGGATGACCCATTTCTAAGAGATGAGGAGAACGATTTTTGCGTTAACTGTACAGCCGATCGGAAATCGCAAGTGCACAAACAACATAGGTTCAAGACAGAGCTGAGCAAGATAGGAGACATCCAACATTTCGCGGTCTACAACCTGTTTTACTACTTCGATGACGGGATCCAGTCGAGAAGGATTGACTGGAAATCAATTTTGGTTCGAGTTCCGTCCGGACAATTCCGGGAAATCTATCATCTTCAAGCGAGAGATATAGAAATTGACCCAGCTTACTTGATGGATGCGGGTTCCACCGAAATCCTGGCTACTAGCGATTCCATGGGAGGTACGGCGCATAATTCCTACGAAGCTTATTGGTGGTTTGACAAAGATGGGCCGGTGAAAATCAATACTGATGAGGCAGTTTCAGCAGCGTTGGAAGACATTCTTCCGGCCGGCTCTGAAATTCGAACGGGCAGCGGTTTGAACATCGAAACGTTGACCTTTCTAAGTGGTGTATGGAAAGCAGGAGACGCTCAGTGCTGTCCTACCGGGGGCGGAGTTGAGATAAAATTCCGGCTCGACAAAGGCGTGCTTACGGTCATCCATAAGCGTTTCACTCCCGACTAAAGCTCAACAAGGCGCTCACGCACCATTACATCCGCGCTGACACAATTTGGCATCACCGGAAAGTTGGGCATTAGCCAGTAGGCGGCCCGTTGCTTATTACATAGATCTACGATGCTGTTGAAAAACTCTGGCGCACGCATTGGGCCGAGCTGGCACTCTTGCTTTAAACGCCTTTGAGCCTCGATTCGCCGGCCGCTTCAGGCCATCGCCGCTTTCGGCTCTTTGCTCTTACCCATGAACCGTACCAGCCGTGGCGTGCATGCGTGCTTATGACAACAGTTTTGGCATTGAGATGGTCTTGCACTATACGTAAAGCCTTGTGAACCTCGACGCGCGCCGGCAGCACGCCGCCACCTTTAAGTGTTGCCGGTTTCGGTTCCCCAACTCTGCTCCAGCATTAGCGTATATTCACCGGAGGCGTAGAGGTCGAACACGAACTCGTTCGCTTCGGGGCGATCGAATACCGCATCTTTCAGGCGATTCTCATACCAGCAGTCCAGATGTCGATGATAGCGGCGCAGAAACTCGGAAGAAAAATTCTCAGCCGCTGGAAATTCGTGAAAGACCGCATGGAGACCGATGGACCGGCGAAACAGTGCGCAAAAATCGAGGACGCCCCAGCCCTCCAGCTTGTTGCGAACATGAAGCGGTACGTGCTGCACAAGAAAGACGGCGAACGTCTCCGGCTGGACGCGCCGGCCGGCGAAAACGGGCGATGACAAAGCGCTTTCGGAACATTGTTCCATCCAGCGTGTGACGTCTTTTCCAATGTAATAGAGCATGCGAAGCTCCGCATGTCTTCCGCGCAATAGCTGCTGATCCAGATCTTCCGTGGAGGTCTCCTGACGCGGCAGAAAGCCTTGCAAGGCAAGGCTCGCACGCGAACTCTCCATCAAGACCGAGGTGTCGTCCGCGGCTGAGAACGGATGTAAAATCAGCGGCGGCAGCCGGAACGCTTTGGTTCCGGAACGTTTCATCGAGGTGTCCGCGAATGCTGGCAAATCGGATTCCGCCTAAAGTGGATTTGAAAACAGGGTTGACAACTCACCCTTGATACGTATCGGCAGGAGACGCGGGCTAATGATAGTTTCGAGGCTGAGGTTTCGGCCTAAGCACTACCAGGTAGGTGCATTACTTCTTTACGACCGTTGGAATGTTGATTTCACAACATTTGGCCTCGGCGGCAGGTTCCGCGATGTCTTTGGGCCGGTTCAACTCTATTTGAATGATCGTGTCCAGGGTGGCCCAAGGCACCGCTCCGGCTACCGTCCGGCCGTTCACAAATAGTGTGGGTGTCTGCTGAACCTGCAGCAGGCGACCTTCTCTCAGGTCGACCTCAACCTGTGGCGCGGAGGCGTGCGTATCGATACAGCTCGAGAGCTTCGCGGCATCGATGTTCTGGTCTTTCCCGATCGCCAAGGCTCTTTCTTTCAGATATTTGTCGAAGGTGTCCTTTTGATGTTCGAATGTGTCGTTCGCTTCCTGCTGGTGCTCAAAGATCCAGTCGTGGAAAGCCCAGAACGCGGAGGGTTTCTGATCGGCAAGACAACGGCCGGCCTCGGCGGCGGCTCGCGCCCACTTATGGATTGCATCGATCGGAAAATTCCTAAACACCACGCGGACGTCATTTGGATATTTCTGAGGAATATTGTCGCGAACGGTCTTCGCGAATTCGCGGCAATAGGGGCATTCGAAATCGCTGAAAATAACGATGGTGACCCTGGCGGTTGGGGAGCCGAACGCGGGGCCGTCCGTAGTCAAATGCTGCAGGGTATCCAGGAATGGTGTTTCGTTCAGGTTCCAGATGGCGCCGTTGACGATGCGGGCGCCATCGGAAGAGATGTAGTAGACCCGCTCGGCTTGCTGCGGACCCATGGCCAGGTGAACGACGAGTCGAAAATAGCCCGGGTATGGACTAGGCGCTGGGTCATCGATGGTCATCTTGACCCCCGACGTGAAGCTCTCTGCGTAGCGGAGATAGGCCTCGATCTTGGGCTTATCGATCTTCGGCGCGGACGACTGGAACGCGAGGAGCGCTCCGGCACTGCCCAGCGTCGCGAGGATGGCGGCGAGTATGCGGATTCGCGGCATGTTTCAGTTTAGCCGTGCTGCTATTCGCGTCCTCTCAGAATTGCCGCCATCACGCGAGGGCTGCGACGCCCATGTATTACCGCGATTACCCACAGCGGCCTTTCGTCCGGTGCGTAAGCAATGAGGAAATCTCGCAACCGTTTAAAACGCAGCGGCCGGGACGTGAGATCCGTTCGCCGGTGGCCCTGATGCGGGAAAATGACCAACGAACGGATGGCATCAAAAATTTCGGTGATTACGCGGTCGGCGGCATCGGGATTCTCTTCCGCAATGTAATCGCGGATCGAATCCAGGTCGGTGAAAGCCTCCGGGTGCAGAGCATAATCGCTCATGCCCGGCGGGCGCGCTGCGCTTGCGTTTTTTCCTTCAGTCGTGCAAGGGCATCTTCACCATCGATAAGCTTTACTTTGCCACTCTTGATCTCGTCGTACCGACCATCTAGCATTCCCCGCACTCGAGCAAGCTCATCGAAATAACCGGCCATGGCATCTTCCACCAGCTCGTCGGCGGGGCGACCGGTTTCGGTCATCCACTGGTCTATTTTCGCTTTCAGTTCGGGGTTATTGAGATGCACTTCCATGCCCCAAGGCTAAGCTTGCAGACCGCACGTGTCAAGCAGCGGCTTTTCAGTGTCGGCGTAGTCTTGACGAATTTGGGTAAACTATGCATAGATAGACTATGCCTCCCTCCGCGGATATTCCGCCAGGAACCCTGCACATGCTGATTCTCAAGACGCTTCAGCGCGGTCCGTTGCATGGATATGCGATCGCGCAGCGGATTCATCTCATTTCCGAAGACGTTTTGCAGGTCGAAGAGGGATCGCTGTATCCGGCGCTGCAGCGCATGCTTATCAAAGGTTGGGTTACGGCCGAATGGAGCCAGTCCGATACCGGCCGACGCGTGCGTATTTACAAACTGACTTCCGCGGGAAGGAAGCAGCTTGGAGCTGAAATTTCGGAATTTGATCGCGTGATGAAGGCGGTCTACAGAATTATCGAGGCATGATGTTGAGCGAGATTTGGCGCCGGTTGATGTGCCTCTTCCATCGAAGGCAGTTTGAAGAGGATCTGGAAGAGGAGATGCGCTTCCACGCGGAAATGACCGGACGACGGCAATTCGGAAACGTCACATTGCTCAAGGAAGATAGCCGGATTCAGTGGGGATTCGGCTGGTTCGACAGATGGAATCAGGATCTGCGCTTCGCGGCTCGCATGCTGCGGAAATCGCCGGCCTTCACGGCGGTCGCGGTGCTTTCGCTCGCCTTGGGTATTGGCGCAAACACCGCCATTTTCAGCGTGATCTATGCCGTGGTGTTGCGGTCGCTGCCGGTTCAACATCCCGAGCAGCTGGTGGCGCTCAGCAACTCAAATTCGATGAGAAGCGGAATGACCAGCTTCCCGTACCCGTTCTACCGCGAGCTGCGAGATCGCCACGACCTGTTTTCAGGTGTTCTCTGCCAAACGGGAATGTCGGCCAGCCTTTCGGTGCATGGAAGCGCGGAGCGCGTGATCGGCGAGCTGGATTCCGCGAACTATTTCGATGTTCTGGGTCTGCGAGCCTTATGCGGGCCGTTTCTTTCGTCCGGAGGATGAAACAGCGCGCTGGAGCAAACCGCGTTGTCATTCTCAGTTATGGATTTTGGAGGAGGCGGTTTGGCGGCGATCCAGCGGTCGATCGGAAGCCGTTGTGGATCTGAACTCGCATTCCCATGACCATCATTGGCGTGGGGCCGCCGGAGTTCGATAGCCTTTTTGCCGGGTACTCTCCCGATGTCCGCGTTCCCATCACGATGCAACCGCAGATGTACCTTTCGGAGTCCATGCTGGCAAGCAGGGGCGATTGGTGGCTCAATGTGATCGGCCGCATGAAGCCGGGAGTGACGAGAGAACGCGCGGACGCGGAGCTTACCGGCTTCCTGCGCAGTTATCTCGATCAGAACAACGCCGGAAAAACGATTTCGGAGTTTCGACGGCAAGTGCTGAAATCCTGGCACATCAACCTACTTTTGGCGGGAACTGGATTGGCGACCAAGAGCGAAAAAAGCGGCCAATCAGCTTTATGTGCTCATGGCGGTTGTGGCGCTTGTCTTGCTGAGCGGCTGTCTGAAATTGCCAATCTGCTGCTGGCGAGGACTGCGGCCAGGCAGCGCGAAATAGCAGTTCGGCTTTCGCTTGGCGCAGCGCGTCGCCGGCTGATTCGCCAACTTCTTACGGAAAGCATGCTGCTGGCGCTTGCCGGGGGCGCTTTGGGAATCGTTCTCACGATCTGGGGAGCCCGCCTGCTGATTGCCTTTTTGCTCGCGGGGCAGACTGGTGTCTCCATCGATGTGACGCCGAACGTGCCGGTTCTCGCCTTCACCCTCGGCCTTTCGGTTCTCACCGGCATTCTCTTCGGCATTGCTCCCGCGCTCCGATCCACACGCTTTGAGTTGACGCCGGAATTGAAGGGCGAACAGTCCCGGGCGCTCGGCACTCGAGTTACTTGGCCGAAGGCGCTCGTCAGCTTGCAGGTCGCGCTTTCGCTATTGCTGCTGATCGGCGCTGGCCTTTTTCTGAGAAGCCTCAACAGGCTGCGGACTATGGATCTTGGCTTCGACAAGCGGAATGTTCTCGAAGTTTCCATGGATCCCACGTTGAGCGGGTACACGCAGCAACGGGCTCAGAGCATTTTATCGGGAATTAGCGAGAGCGCGTTGCTCGTCTGCCTGGTGTTATGTCGCTATCGTTTAGCAGCATCGGTCTTGTGAGCGGCTCCGGTTGGGGAAGCGGGATCATGGTGCAAGGCTATCAGCCCAAGGAGAACGATCCGGGACCGGACCGCAACATCGTAGGACCGGCTACTTTACCACTCTGCGAATTCCTCTGATTGCGGGGCGCGACTTCGGGCCGCAGGATCACGCTCACTCGCCGCACGTTGCGATCGTCAATGAAAGCTTCGCCCGGTTCTACTTCGGCAAACAGAATCCCATCGGAAAGCTGATCGGGGCGGGCGGCAAGGCAGATCGCTCGGATTTCGCCATTGTCGGCGTAGCGAAAGACGGCAAATACGGAAGCTTGAGAGAAGAGACACAACGCTTCTGGTACATCCCGTATGAGCAGTACAACGAACGCGCGAGGTTCACGGATTGACGATGTATGTCCGAACCGCGGGCGATCCTCTCGCAGAAGCCGGCGCGGTTCGCCAAGCCGTCCGCGCCATCGACCCGAACGTTCCCCTCTTTAACATCCAGACTCTGGAGCAGCAGATCGATGCAAATCTCGCTACCGATCGCATGGTCGCGACGCTTTCGACATTCTTCAGCCTTCTCGCGGCCCTGGTCGCTGCAATCGGACTTTATGGGGTGATGACGTACTCCATGACCAGGCGCACACGCGAGATTGGAATCAGGATGGCTCTGGGAGCGGAGCCGTCGAGCCTGGTTCGAGACGTGATGGGCGAAGTCGTTGTGCTCGTCTTGGCAGGTATTGCTCTCGGAGTGCCTTGCGCGCTCGGCCTGGGACGGCTTGTCGGATCGCTGTTATATGAAGTCAAACCAGACGACTATGTCACCTTGGTAAGTGCCACGGTGCTGGCGATCATCGTGACGCTGATTGCAGGCTACTTGCCGGCGCGGCGAGCCGCTTCCATTGATCCAACCGTAGCGCTGCGCTGCCGAATGATGTCACCGCATGAGCCGCAGTTCCGGTGCATCATCCCCCAGATGCACGTGCAGTTTCCCACCGGCCGGATGAACCAGGATGCCCCCGCCGTCCGCAGGCACGGGGATGTAGGCCGGTCCGCTTACGACAACATACTTGATCGTTTTCGCCGTTCGGCAGCAGCTTCCCGATGTGCAGATGCGTATGACATTGTGTGCGCCTCTCCACGCCATTGCAGGCGATGCCCCAATCGTCGCCCCAAAGCTCATGCGCTCGCGTGATGGCGGCGGACCAAAGCTGCAAGCGGACGTCTGCGGGAAGTGACGAAAGTAAGTGCTCGCCAGGGCCATGAACACGCGGCAGAGCGAGCAAGCGATCCGGCTTGGTGGGATTTGCGTCTTTGATGAAGAAGACGCTCACATAAGCGGGCTGCTGCTCGGCTATCGCGCAGAGACCGCAAGCCTTCTGCGCCATCTCGACCGCGTTGCCGATATCGCAATGGCAGCCGCGCACGTCCGCGCGGGAGACCAAAATTGCAGCCAAACCCAGTAAACACAGGTACTTCGCGTGCTTCAGCATCGGCTCATTATACTGGGGATTGTCTCGTGTACGCCGCGCATTGCCGCTATTCACGTTAGCGGCGGCGATTTCGGCTCTTTACCTGTACAACCTGGACGGCGTTGGCGTCCTCTCGCCCGATGAGCCGCGTTATGCCGCTATTGGCCGCGCCATGGCGCAGACCGGCGATCTTGTGACGCCCCGATTATGGGGATCGCCATGGTTTGAGAAGCCGCCGCTTTTGTACTGGATGACAGCCGCTGGAACGGCTCTGCGCCTGAATGTCGACCTCGCCGGACGGCTACCGGTTGCGCTTCTGAGTCTGGCGTTTCTCGTCGCCTCCTTCGTTTTGTTGCGGGAAGAATTCGGGTTCCAGACGAGCGCCATCTCAACTGCCCTGCTCGGCACCTGCGCTGCCTGGATCGCCTTCAGCGATTTCTGTCTGACCGATCTCCCGATGGCAGTGTTCTTTTCCCTGGCCGTGTACCTGAGTCTTCCATTGCTGCGCGATGCCCCGCGAACCGGGCATGTCGGCTGGAGGTTTTTGTGCATCGGCGCATGCCTGGGAATCGCCGCGCTGGCGAAAGGACTGGTGCCGATTGCATTGGCGCTGCCGTTTGCATGGTTCCTCAGGCGATACCGGCGAATGTGGTGGCTCGGCATTGTTGGATGCTTACTTGTCGCTGCACCCTGGTATACAGCGGTCTACCTGCGCAACGGGTATCCATTCGTTCAGGAGTTCTTTCTCAAACATCACTTCGAGCGCCTGTATTCGGCGTCTTTGGAACACGTCCAACCTTGGTATTACTATTTTCCGATCCTTCTCGGAGGATTATTTCCGTGGACGCCGCTTTTCGGATTATTGGCATTGCGCGAACCCGCATGGGATCAGCGCCGCCGTTTTCTGGCTGCCCTAGTGGTCTTCGGATTCGTCTTCTTCAGTGCCACTCGTAACAAGTTGCCTGGGTATCTGTTGCCATTGATACCCAGCCTTTTCGTACTCTTGGGCGCTCAGTTTGAAACCCGGCTTGTTACGCAAATATCTCGACTCTGGCTCCTGGGCTGCGCCTTGTTAATTGCAGTCATTCCACTACTAACGATTGTGCTTCCGCAGTCTCTGGCTCTGGGTCGTTTCTCGGTTACCGGAATGAGACAATGTGACTCGGACGGAACTGTTCTACATTGCCCTGCCAATTCTCGTTGTTTTTCTTGCCAGACGTTCCTGGGCTGGTCTGCTTCTGATCCTGTGCGTTGTTTCGGGAGGGATCTATCTCAAAAATGTGGCGTATCCGATCTTGGATCGCGAGGTGTCGGCGCGAGGATCTTGGAGAAGCATAAGAACGGTTCGAGGCACGATTTGCGACGCTTGGGCGGGGCGCAACTGGGTCTATGGCCTGAGCTTCTATCGCGGCGCTCTTATTCCACCCTGCAGCAGCGGCAAATTCGATTACGCCCTTCGATCGTACGGACACGGCCCGCCAGTATTAGACCGACTAAAGTAGTAAGCACGCGGAGGGCTGCACAATTCCGGCGTCGAATTCGCATCAACAGATCATGAGTGAACTCAGAAAGCTTGGCAATAGCGATTTGGAAATTACGCGCTTGGGCGTGGGGGCCTGGGCGATGGGCGGCGGCGACTGGCAATTTTCCTGGGGCGAACAGGACGACTCGGATTCGATCGGCGCGATCCGTGCCGCTGTCGATGCGGGAATCAATTGGATCGATACGGCCGCGGTTTATGGGCTGGGACATTCCGAGGAAGTGGTCGGGAAGGCTCTGCAGGGACTTGACGAAGAAGCCCTATATCTTTACGAAATGTGAGCGGCGCTGGAACGAGGAGCGCAAGATTTATCCATCGCTGAAGGCCGATTCGATTCGCAAGGAATGCGAGGACAGCTTGCGGCGTTTGAAAATCGAGCGAATCGATCTTTACCAGATGCATTGGCCCGAGCCGGACGCCGAGCTTGAAGAGGGCTGGACGGAGATGGCCCGGCTGAAAGAAGAAGGGAAGGTTCGCTGGATTGGCGTTTCCAATTTCAATGTGGGGCAAATGAAGCGCATCCAGAAAATCGCGCCCATCACTTCGCTGCAGCCGCCTTATTCGCTGCTGGCGCGGAAAGTGGAACCGGAGATTCTTCCGTTCGCGAAGGAAAACAATATCGGGGTGATCGTCTATTCCCCGATGCGCGCCGGCTTGCTTACCGGGAAGATGACGAAAGAGCGTGCGCAGAGCCTGCCGAAGGACGATTGGCGCAGCCGCGATAAAGACTTTCAGGAGCCCCAGTTAAGCCGTAATCTGGAGCTGGTCGAAATTCTGAAAAAGATCGCGGCGCGGCATGGGCGGTCGCCCGGCGAAGTCGCTCTCGCCTGGACTCTGCACAATCCGGCAGTTACGGGCGCAATTGTAGGTTTGCGGCGAGCCGATCAGATTCATGGCACGTTGGGCGCATTGACATTCCGGCTGAATTCGGAAGACTGTCTCGGAAATCGAAGCGTTTTTCAAACAGCCGGCCCCGGCGCGCGAGACTGTTTCGGCGTAAGCAACCTTGGCCGTGCGAAATGCAATCGGAACACGAATCGTCATACAGATATGGCGACGCCGGCACCGGACAAACTCAAGACCATACTGGAACCGCACGGCACTGAAGTGGCAACGTCAGCGGGGGGAGGGCGCCACTATCGCAAGCTACTGAAACACTTCCGCTGGCCGGACATTCAGGCGCTCCTCGTCGAAAGCCTGGGTTCCTGGAGCAAGCACAACGATGGCCGGTTGGGGGCCTCTCTCGCGCTGTATACGCTTCTTTCGCTAGCTCCTTTGCTGCTGGTGGTGGTCTCCATCGTGGGTCTTGTGTTCGGCCACTCTGCCGCGCAGCGGGAAATCGTAAGGGAGGCCGGTGCTCTGGTCGGTCCGGCCGGGGCCAGCACGGTGGCGGGTTTGCTCGGCGCTTCGAAGAACACCACGCACGGCATCATTGCGACGGCGCTCGGATTGATCACTCTCTTGTTTAGCGCTTCAGGAGTGGTGCTAGAACTTCGCGACGCGCTCAACACGATCTGGGAAGTCAAAAGCCCGGATGTCAGCGGATTCGGAATGATCAAGAGCTTCATAAAGCAGAGGCTTTTTTCATTTGCCATCGTAGTCGCCATCGGTTTTCTGCTGACCGTTTCGCTCGCAGTCAGCACATGGGTGGCCGCGCTAGGGCAGTTCTCCGCTTCTCTTTTTCCAGGAGAAAATGTGCTGTTTCACGTTGTGAATTTCATTGTTTCGTTCGCCGTGACCACAGCGCTCTTTGGAGCCATTTACAAGGTCATACCCGACGTCCGGATCGAATGGCGTGACGTGATATTGGGCGGGGCAGTGAACTCGCTCTTGTTCAGCATCGGTAAGCTGGCGCTTGGTATTTACTTGGGCAGGGCTAGTTATTCCTCGCTGTACGGCGCCGCGGGATCGATTGTTGTCTTAATTGTCTGGGTTTACTATTCGGCGCAGATCTTTTTCTTGGGCGCGGAATTTACGAGGGCCTTTGCGTGTCACTACGGCTCACGGCCTCATGAACATCCGCAAGACATGGTGAAACTCGCCAGCGATACAACAGCGCAATCCGCGCCTTCGATCATTACGCCCTCCTGATCGACATAGGCGGCTGCAGTGGTGAACTGTCCCACTTATTCCAACACTCGATTCACGTACGGGCGAGGCGTGCCTCGCCTTTCCCCAAATGACGTTTCGGCCGGGACAGCTCACTGGCGAGTTACGGACGGAGCAGCGTAAACGTGTAAAGCGTGTCGCCCGCTCCGACCACCAGATACTGATGCCCGTCGAGCGTGTAAGTCATCGGACCATTACTTACAGGAGCTGTTAGATGGAAGTGCCAGAGCATCCGGCCCGTAGCCGGATCCCAAGCGATCAGATTGCCTGACGGATCCCCGCTGAACAGAAGCTTGCCGGCCGTGCTCAAAAGTCCGGAAGCAGCGCCGCCCCGACCTGGAAACTCGTGACTCCAGCAAATCTTGCCGGTTTTGTAATCGATGGCTTCGAGGACAGACTGCGACCACAAGTTACGACCACTGCCGCCATAGCCTTCGGGTTTCTCTTCCGTGTCGGTAAGATATGCCAGACTGTAGCCTTTTATCGCGTTCACATAGAAAAGATTTGTTTCCGGATCGAAACTGGGGGCGAACCAGTTTGTTCCGCCACCCGCATTAATATTGAGCAGTGCGCCGTCCGGCTGGGGCTCCTTCTTCACGTCGGGTATAGGTTGGCCGGCATCGTTGATGCCCTTCGCCCAATCCGTGCCGGTGAAAGGCGTCGTCACCAGGTCCTTCCCATTGGTTCGGTCGAGCACGAAAAAGAAACCGTTGCGCGCCGCCTGCGCCAGCATTTTCCGCTTTTGCCCTTTGAACTCGCCGTCGAACAATACGGGTGTTTCGACATCGTCCCAATCGTGCGTGTCATGAGGAGAAGCCTGGAAGTACCACACTAGCTTCCCGGTATCGGGATTTAACGCGACAATCGAGCAGGTCCAGAGATTGGCGCCTTTTCGGCCTTGGCCTGCGTAGACAGGATTTGGATTGCCGGTGCCCCAGTAAAGAAGATTCAACTCCGGATCGTAAGTTCCAGGCAACCAGGTCATGCCGCCGCCATGCTCCATAGCTCCTTTGTTCGGCCACGTTTCCGCCCCGGGTTGGCCTGCGCTTGGCTCCGTGTTCCAACGCCACTGCAGAGCTCCGGTTTCCGGATCGCGCGCTTCCAGATAGCCCGGCACATCCATGGCATCGCCGCCCACGCCAACGATGATGTGATTGCCAATCACGAGCGGAGCCATCGTGGTGAAGTACTGCAGTTTCGCATCGGCGACTTGAATTTTCCAGCGTTCTTTTCCATTTTTAGCGTTCAGGGAGATGAACCAACCGTCGGGAGCCATGAAATACAACCAATTCCCGTACATGCCGACACCGCGATTACCGATCAGGTGGCCCCCTTTATCGACCCAATCGTAATGCCAGAGTTCCTCGCCCGTACGAGCGTCCACGGCCCAGACATGGTCGGGAATGGTGAAGTAAAGAATTCCGTTCACTTCGAGCGGTGTCGATTTGATCTGAATGCCTGCCACTCCCCGGAGTGCCCCGGCATTTACCCGATACATCCAGGCCAGCGATAAAGATCCGATGTTTGATGCAGTTGACCTCGGAAAGAGGACTGTATCGGCGGCCCGAATAATCGCCGTTGTAAGTCGCCCACGTGTCGGTCGGTAACTTTAGTAACTTCGCGGGATCGAGCATCTGCGCGCCGGCCACCGACGGCAGCAGCGCAACAGAAAGGCAAAACACAATACGGTTCACGTTCATTTCAGTGTCACCAGATAAGCGAGGAGATTGTGCATATCAGCATCGGTATATTTCGAAAGCAGTTCGCGATGTTCCGCGAGGGGATCTTTCACTTGCACCTTCACCGTGTTGCGCGGCCAGGAGTGATACTCGCCGGAAGAGTCCCACAATGACACATTGAAATCGTCGAGACGCTTCAGGGTGCCTGTTATCGATTCGCCCGACGGCAGCGTGACTGTAACCATTGTGGCCGCATTTTTCGGCTCTTGCGCATCCGGGCTGAACGACTGCGAGGGATAGAGGAACTGACTTTGCAGATTCGCGGGGTCGAACTTTGTAGCGATGTGAGCCAGGTCGCCAGTGACCGAATGACAGGTATTGCACCGGCCGGCGCCGTTGAAAAACTCTTCTCCGGCTTTCGCGTTGCCGGTGACCACATTTTGCAATTTGTAGCCAAACCGGTTCGCCGCTTCCTCCACGCGAGCATGAAGAAATTCAGCGATGTCGTAGGTTTGGGCATCCGTCAGAGTAGAGAAACTGGGCATTCCTTTGTCAGGGCGGCCTTTTTGAATCAATGGGCCGATCAATTCACCTTTTTCGTCGTGCAGCACTACCGTCGAGCGCAGCAAATCAGGGCCTTCCGCGCCGGTCGCATTAGAGCCGTGACAAAATCCGCAATTCTGGACGAACAACTTTTGCCCGCGTGCCGCGGCCACCGGATCCGCAGCGGGACCTAAGCCCAGGAACTCGCGACCGCGTTGGAGTCCGCCCCCTGCGCGCCTGGTCTGCTGTGGCGGGTTGGTTTGACCCGCGGAGGGGGTCTGGGTCTGCGCTTGCAGCATCGTCGCGCTCACTAGCAGAACGGCTCGCCAGAAGTGTTTTCTCGAATGGCCCATGCTACTTGAAATACCACGGGATGTTCAAGACTGAAATCCGATCATTGCCTTTCACCAGCAAAAGAGCTTTCAGTAAAGAGGCGCGCTGCGAATGCAGAAAATAGTTATACCAGTGATGCTCGACCAGTTCCGGAATGATGGCGATTACCCGGCGGCCCGGATTCTCGTCCGCCATTTTGATGACGTAATCGACAATCGGCGTGACGACAAATCGGAACGGAGATTTGAGCACAACCAACTCAGGCGGAGGAAGATTTGCCTCTCGGGCAGGCTCTGTAACATTATGCGTCCAGTGGTTGCAAAACTCGTCTGATTTATTTTCCTCGGTTACATAGAGCGCCGTGACCTCCCTCGATATCGCGAGCGCGGCACACACCGCATGCTTCGAGAGCTTGCTCCACTGCTGGAGAGGGATGACGACCAGCGGTTCGGAGATGCCTTTGACATCAAGAGGCCCTGGACTCGCAAGCTCGCGGCCAATATTGTCATAGTGGCGCCTCACTCCGTACATCAGCAGGAGAATCGCGGGAATGGTAACCACCGTGATCCAGGCGCCCTCCGTGAACTTGGCCAAAATTACGACGACAACCGTCGCGCCGGTGGCGAGAGCGCCCAGGCCGCTGATCAGCATGCTCCGGCGCGCTCCCGGCCCGCGGTTCCTCCTCCAATGAGCAACCATTCCTCCCTGAGAGAGTGTGAAAGCTAGAAACGCTCCCACGGCATAGAGCGGAATCAGCCGATCAGTCACGCCGCCGAACACGATCAGCAAAATGCAGGTGAGGACTGCAAGCACCACGATTCCCTCCGTGTAGACCAGGCGTCTTCCGCGCGACGCGAAGGATACGGGAAGAAACCGATCTTCGGCGATCACCCGGCAGACACGCGGAAAGTCGGCGAACGCCGTATTTGCCGAGAAAATAAGCACCAGCAACACTGAGGTGATCGCGACGCCATAAAACCAGCCGCGGCCCGCGACAGCTTGAAACAGCATCGACAAGACGCTCTGATAGCTGTTTCCGTTCGGATCGGTGGCGACGATCTTGTATTGATGGACCAGGTAAGCGATTCCGCCGAGCATCACGATCAGAGAGGCGATGATGATGCCGAGAGTGCGTTGCGCGATTCCGACGGTGGGTTCTCGAAAGGCTCTGACGCCGTTGCTGACGGCTTCCACGCCTGTCATGGCCGTGCACCCGCTGGAGAACGCCTTCAAAAGCAGCCACATGCTGACGGCAGCCGCCGATGCGGTGGGAGCGGGCGGAGGAATTACCGGAGACGGATGGCCGCCGCTTGCGATTGTTTTGACCACGCCGATCGCGATCGCCGCGAACATGGAAATTAGAAAAAGATAGGTAGGAACCATGAAGACTCCGCCCGTCTCGCTAACGCCGCGAAGATTGATCAGCGTAATGATCGCCAGCGCGGCGAGGCATAACGTCAGAGTGCGCGGATGCAGTGAAGGAACCGCGGAAGTAAGCGCGCCGATTCCCGCCGAAATACCGACCGCGGCCGTGAGAACGTAATCGATCATCAGAGCCGCTGCCGCCAGCAAGCCCGGAAAGGTTCCTAAATTCTCACGCGCAACGGTATATGATCCGCCGCCCCCGGGATACGCGGCGATCGTCTGCCTATAAGAAAAGAAAACAATGCCGAGCAAAACGATGATGCTGAGACTCAGCGGAACGATGTAAGCGAGGCCGGCAATACCCAGAGGGATCAGCAACGTCAGCGCCGCTTCTGGTCCATAAGCAGCCGAGCTGAGAGCGTCGAGCCCGAAAATGGGTATGCCTTTGCTTACGCCAATCTGCTCCGCGCGCTCGTCTGAGGTGGCGATCGGGCGTCCGATCAGGAAATCGATTATCGACACTTCATCTCTCGCATGGGGTTGAAGTAATTTCGGGACCGGATTCTACTCTATGATTAAGTGAATTCGCTGACGACCTAGATGGAAGATTATCATTGGCGCCGTTATAAGAACTACGTTTTCCTGATACCACTATTCGTGGCCGCCCTGTTCTATCAGGTGGCGTACTCGGTGGTCGTGCTCAATCTGGAAATCCATGGCGCCACAGTGTCAGAGATCCCTTTTGCCACCGGTGACGGGACAATCCGGGCAGTTGATCCAAGCGCGACGAAGTCCGGCTTGAAGGTTGGCGATCGGATTCTTACCGTCGATGGCAGGGATCTGAAGAACGAGCGCGTGCTCTATGAAGAGGTACGGAAGCACAAGCCAAACGAACCGCTTGTCCTGTCGGTCGTTTCGAAGGGCGAATTCAGTCCACGGACATTGGATGTTCTACTAAAAGCAAACAGCGGCCAGCCAGCCACTGCGGGCGACTATGCCGTAAGCGGTGTTCTGACAGCGATGACGTTGTTTTGCGTGCTGGTTGGCATCTATGTTGCCGCCGTCCTTCCGCACGACATCCGAGCTCTAATTCTGTTTGGGTTGATGGTTTCTCTGTCGCAAATCATCAAATCCGCCGCCTGGTATCACTTCCCGGAATTTCTTTGGACTTTTGCGGATTTCTGGTATATCGCCGGCATCATGAGCTGGAGCATCTGGCTGGTATGCTTCGCGCTTTATTTCCCGGAAAGGTTTGAGTGGGACTTGAAGCGGCCGTGGGTCAAGTGGATCTTTCTCGGTCCTCTCATTCTCTTGAATGTGCTCATTGTGGTACTCGCGATCAGCTCACAATTCGACTATCACGCGTTCCCGACACTGACTCGAATTCTCAACCGGCCTATTTTCAGCGGGAGCTTTGTCATAGCTCTCGCGATTAGCTTCTTCTTTGCAAGTCTCGGCTTCAAAACAGGAACCGCGAAAACCAGGGACGCAAAGCGCCGCCTGCGGATGTTGTATTTCGGTGCTGCCATCGGCCTAGGACCGTTGGGGCTTCTAGTGCTCTATCAGACATTGTCGAAGAGAAACGAGTTCAATCCGGTCGCACAATCGATTGAGATTGTTGTCGCGCTTCTTTTTTGCATTTTCCCGCTAACGCTGGCGTACGTGATCGTTGTGGAGCGCGCGATGGATCTCCGGATGGTGATCCGTCAGGGCGTGCGGTACACATTGGCGCGCGGCGGTCTGCGAGTGCTGCTCGCGATTTTGGCCAGCGGCATCATTTGGAGCCTCAACGTACTGGTATTCGGGTCCCGGCTGAGTTTGAGCACGAAATTCATTATCGTCGGTGTATCGGTCACAATCCTGATCATCGCCATCCGGAAGACGCGAAAACGGTTGTTGGTCTGGATCGATCGCAAATACTTTCGCGAGGCATACAACGCCGAACTTCTGCTGGAAGATCTCAGCGAAACGGTCCGATCCGTAGTCGAAGAGCACGAGCTTTTGGATACGGTCGCGCGGCGCATTTCAGAATCTCTGCACGTGCCTCACCTCGCCATTCTGCTAAATGGCGAGGGCGCCCTTCGGCCCGTATATTGCCTCGGTTTCGAGCCCTCGCCGCAACTGGTTTTGCCGGAGGACTCGAAGACCGTGGATGTGGTGAAGCAAGCCAAAGATCCTCCCCGCATCTATTTCGATCGCCAGGACAATTGGGTCCACACGGCCTCCGAAACGGAACTGATCACGCTCAAGGCAATGCACGCGCAATTGCTTTTGCCGATCGGGCTAAAAGATAAGCTGCTCGGAATTTTCAGCCTCGGACCCAAGCGCTCCGAGGAGCCTTATTCGCGTACCGATGTGCAATTGCTCCGCTCCGTTGCATTGCAGACCGGACTGGCGCTCGAAAACAGCCGGCTGATGGCAACCGTCGCTCACGAGACCGCGCAACGCGAACTCATGAATCGCGAAATCGAAATTGCCCGCGAAGTACAGGAGCGGCTTTTCCCCCAGCGGCTTCCTGCGATTGCCGGCATCGACTATGCCGGAGCCTGCCGTCCCGCTCTGGGTGTCGGCGGCGACTACTACGACTTCTTGACGCTGGCGAATGGCGACTTGGGCATTGCCATCGGTGACGTGTCCGGGAAAGGCATTGCCGCCGCGCTGCTGATGGCCTCTTTGCAGGCCTCGCTGCGGGGGCAGGCCATGATGGGGCAGGGAGATTTAGCCCGGCTGATGTGCAATGTAAATCAACTGGTCTACGAAGCAACGCCGGTGAATCGCTACGCAACCTTCTTTTATGGCCAATACCATCGCGAAAGCCACGTTTTCACTTACGTGAATGCCGGGCACAATCCGCCCATGGTATTGCGACGGACTGGCAATGGCAAAGTTCATGTGATACGGCTGAAAACGGGCGGACCAGTTGTCGGGGTGTTCCCCAATGCGCCGTATCAACAGGGATCGTTAGTAATGGAACCGGGAGATCTTTTCCTGGGCTTCACAGACGGCATTAGTGAAGCGATGAACAATGAAGACGAGGAGTGGGGAGAGGAACGCTTGATACCCGCTGTTGAAGCAAACGCTCAGAGAAGCGCCGCCGAAATGATTCCGAGCCTGATGGCGCAGGCCGACAAGTTTGTGTCAGGCGCGCCGCAGCATGACGACATGACCCTGGTCGTCATGAAGATGTGCGAGGCGCCTGTTGTCCTGGTGAGCGCAACCTTGGATCTTACCTGAGTCACCATGTTGGATCTTCGCGCGATCGAAGCATTGACATTTGATTGTTACGGCACCTTGATCGACTGGGAATCGGGTCTGCTCCCGATTCTCGAGCGATGGGCCAAGCGCCACGGCCTTGCGCCGCTAGCGGATGAACTTCTGCAAGCCTTCGCCGAAGCCGAAACGCGGCTCGAATCCGAGCATGCATCGATGCTTTATCCCGATATTCTGAGGCAGGTTCTGGCTGCCATGTCAGACCGATTCGGGGTAGCCCGGGACGAGGCCGCCGAAGAGGAATTGGCGCAATCCGTCGGCGATTGGCCGGCGTTTCCGGACAGCGCCGAAGCGCTTCGAACCTTGAAGAAGCACTACCAACTGGCTGTCCTATCGAATGTAGACCGAACCAGCTTTGCACGATCGAACCAACGGTTGGGTGTCAAGTTCGATCTGGTCGTCACGGCTCAAGACGTCGGGTCGTACAAGCCGAATCCCGAGAATTTCCGGGCATTGCTCGCCGGGCTATCAGACAGGGAGATAACAAAAGACCGCCTGCTTCACGTTGCCCAGAGTCTTTATCACGATCACATCCCCGCCAAGAAATTTGCACTCTCCACGGTCTGGATCAATCGAAGGCTGGGGAAACCAGGGCACGGCGCCACGCTCGCTCCCAATGCACCCATTACAGCGGATGCCGAATATCCTTCGATGCAGGCTTTCGCCGCCGCCGTCGAAAATGCGTTCCGAACAGGCGGATAGCGTCAGGGCACGGGCAGAATGCGAATGCTTCGGGCATTGCAATCGCGCGGAGCAGGGCAGGCCATTGCATTCAAGTTTTTGGCGATGCAGAACTCAATTGCCGTCAGGTAGTTTCGGCCGCAGCTGATCATGATATCTGCATCTTTCAAGCTGGGGTTTGCCTGTTCAAATGCTTGCTTCACTTGTAATGGACTCATGACCAGTTGCGTCGCCGGCGCGACAAACTGATTCGGAATTCGCGTGGAGGTAAAAGCTTTTCGAATCAGATTGAAGTAATCGGTCGCGCTCAAACCGCTGCAGGTTCCGTGTGTGACCCACTCATGTTGGATAAGGCTCAGATCCGGCATGATGTCGAGCATCGTCGAGGGATTAGTAAGTCCGGGCGCATTCGAGCAGTTTTCGGGCCCGCCGCCATTTTGAAATTCCGGCCAGAGTCCGTGAACCACGAACCCGTAATGCTTCGCGCCGGTGCATTGTGGATTCGTCGGATTGCCCTGGCAGTATTCGGGCGACCAGGAGAGAGTCAGCAGATAGTAATCGAAAACGCCTGGCTGCGCTCCTTGCCGAGCTACGACGGGCGAGACAAGGCAGAAAAAGAGGAATGAATAGACCCAAAGGGAAGTTTTCACGTTAAAAAACCTGACTATAGATTGACGGGAATCAAATTTGTTGCGGTGTTATAGGCTTCCTCGAATTGCGCCAACCCGTTCAAGCCGCCGTTCACGATTTTGCGGGCGTCGGAGAGATTGTTCTGCTGCAAGGCCGTCCGGAGCTGAGCTTCGTGCGCTTTCAAGAAACTGGCGAGTAGTTTTGCCGCCGTGTCCGGCTGATGCGCGAGCACCGGATTTGTGACGAGTTGATCCGCAAGCCCTATCGATTGCCCGTGTTGCTCAAAGTTAGTGCGCCCGGTCAGCTGAACAAATCCGCGGCCGCGATAGTTTGCGCCATCCGGAGCGCCTCGATTGCCGAGATCGCTACGGTTGTCATATTTGTCGAACGGATGCCCGCCCGGCGACGTATTGAAAGACGATTGAAATTCACTGATCGGCAGGAATGATTCGGTTTCCGTTCGAATAGTAGCTAATGCCATCAATAACATTTGCCGGTCACCTAGTCCCGCATCGCAAAGCGCGTTGATAACGTGAGGAAGGTTCGCTTGTATGTTCGGCAGGGCGGAAGGCGGAAACATCGGCGCGACCTGCTCTGCTGTTATGCCGGACAGTTTGCATTCCGCCGGAGGCGAATCGTCGATATGAAGCGCAGTGGCGGTAGCGGCATCCACTACGCCATCGGCAAGCAGTCCATTCTTTTTTTGAAATTCGATTACGGCCGCTTCAGTTCCTGGTCCAAAGGCCCCATCGAAATCGCCAGAGTAGATTCCTTCAGCGGCCAGCGCGCACTGCACGTTCAGAACGTCCTGGCCTCGGGACCCCAGCTTTAAGATCGTCATACTTCCTCTGGCTGGTACTATACAAAACGTTAGTTCTAAAATCCTCCCTTACCCGAATGCGTCTCGGCCGTCACGTGGTAACCGCGATATTGAATATCGACTGTGCTCTGTCCGAAAAAGGGAACTCCTCGTTTACCGCGTGGGATCTCTTGGGCGAGCGTAATACCATCGATCTCCGTGTATTCGCGAATGATTTGCGGCCTTTGAAAACCGAGGCTCCGGCTGGAGGCCGACCTTCAATCTTGACGATCCTTTGCGCCCCGCGGATCCAACCACATCGTGCCCTGCAGTAGAAACGAGGTCTTTCTTTTTGGAGTCAGTTCCATCACATAGCAATCTCTTCCGTCAACGGGCTCCTGGCCCGCCAGCTTCAGCTTTATATCGTCATTTGCTATGTAATGATGGACTGCTCCTGCATCTCTCCATGGCTCATCTCACTCGCTTCCCGCAGCAGACGGTCTAAAACAATATTCCGCAGGAGCGAAGGCCCGCTGCGCGATAACACATTGTAAGTCGCGCCCTGGCCTTGTTGATAAGCCGCCTGCACTGTGGCTTCCGCCGGCTTGCCGAAATGCGAGTCTCGGATCGTGTAATGTTCAGTGACCGTATACCAGACTAGATCGGCTTTGCGTTCAGCTGTGCTGCGTCCATCCGCCGGACCAGATCGCCTTGTTCGGCCGCCCGCGTCCGATTGCAGAGGCACAGGCCAAAAACGAACAAACAGATTACGCCCGATGGTCGGCCACCGCAGTGTTCCCTGATCTGTCATCCAAAAACGCACGGGTAAAATTCCGCCGAACGTGGAATATCGGCGTTGGGAATCTTTACAAGACAAATTGTTCCATTCGCAGACCTCGGATCGGGCATATGGCTGACGTGAGAAATCTCTCAGGAAGTGCAGGTTAGCGCTGGCCATAAGAACGGCTCACAAAGCCGCTGGTTTGAGTAATGCCCGGATGAGCCTGAGAGCGCGGATCTGCCGGCTTTTCTGTTCAAGAAAACGAAGTTCTGTTCAAGGACTATGAGGCATAATGCGGAAGTCGCGGGAATTAACAATGAACGCCGAATCATTTCGTATTTTGCATTTGTCGGACTTGCATTTTGGGACTAAATTCTTTTTGCGCGACGAGAAGAGCTGCAACGATCCGAAAGAATGGGCAACGAAGCTCGCAGATAGTTTAGAAAAGGGGCTGGAGCTAGCGGGGGTTCGGGACCCGTTGCGTGAGACGAGAGGTGCGAAGCAGTTCAATCTATTGGTTGTCAGCGGCGATTTCACTTGCAACTCCCAATCCGAGGGAATGCGGGCAGCCGAATTCTTTCTTGATGACATACAGGGCAAAGGTGGACATCGCGGTCGCTGGTGGGCTTCTAACGATCTGCTGCTCATCCCCGGCAACCACGACATGATTTTCGGCAAAAAGCCGGATAACATTCAGGTGCCGAACCTGCTCGTGAATCTTCCCCGTGCAGAGCGCACGGCTGATTACAGGTCGATGTACCGGAACGTGACCGGAATCCCTCTTAAGACACCCGAATGGTTAGGAATCCTGAAGTTATATAAGCGTCATCGACTGGCCATCCTTGGACTCGATTCTTGCAGGCTGGAAAGCTGGACTGCGCCCGGAGTCGGATTCGTAGGCTGTGATCAATTGAAGAGGTTGGGCGACGCGGCGTTATTGGCAGAAACGGAAATGGGCTCCGGCCCTTGGCACAGACTTGCATTCCTGCATCATCACGTGACTGGAATGAGCATAGGTGGCGCGGCGGCGATGCGGGAGTTTCAGACGAACCGACATCTTACATTGACCTACGATGCAGAAGAGATTGTGGAGAATTTGGAGAAATATGGCGTAGATTTCATTTTGCACGGACATTTTCATCAGCCGAAAATGCGAAGCAAGAAAAATGCTACTACACAGTACGGCAGAGTGCTTTCAGCCGGCAGCGCCGGAATAGAAGGACGACTCTGCTCGGACCTCCACCAGTTTTATGTATTAGACATCGGGTACGGAGCAGCGCAATCCAATTCGAAAGCACCGTACCCGGCGCGGCACCTGGAAGTGAGGAGCTTCGAGCGTCCGCTGAACAAGAGTCAGGAAGAGTGGCGGGAGCATGAACGCAGGAGCTTCAGCTTGACGGAGTCCCCTAACGTGATCATGGAGCCAGAGGCGGTTGTCGAACTAAGCTTTCAAGCACATCAGGCGCAAGCGGCCGTGAATTCGTACGAGGGGTGGCCACTTGCCGTGCGAATTCTGACCATGCAGGATCAACCGGATCATCCGTTTCATCTGAAAAAGCTTTGGGATGCCTTTGAACCGGACTGGAAAAGAAAGCAGCAATATGCGAGTTTGCCGGACGTGCTCAAGGCTTTCACTCTTCTCGTGAGGCGGATCTATTCGAAGGGCGCCGCGCAATTTCTGGAGGAGTTCCGGGAGGAACTCGACACAGAAACGGGCCAAACATTATCGGGGTTTCTGGCCGAGAAAATCGCGGATGATCCAGAGCTCTGGAAGGGAATATGAAGGACCCGGCAGCGACCTCGGGCGTGGAGGAAGACCGCGCTGTCATAGCCGCTTGCTCGCACAGTCCGACGCAGCGCGCATGGGCTCGGTTTTTTGAGCATTTCGAACCAAGGCTGACGAAATGGATTCGAGGGACGTTAAGAGACAGTACCGCAGCCGATTGGGAGGATGTCTATCAAAGTTTTGCAGAGAAGCTGCTATTAGGCCAGGTCCTTTCGCGGTTCGATTTGAACAGAAACCCCGAGCCGTACCTCGCGAGAATTGTGCAGAACCACGCCCGCAAGCATCATGAACGTAAGGTTCATCGCCGAGAAGAGCCGTTCGATGAGACTGTGGCGCCTACCGAGCGATTGCAGATGATAGCCGATCAAGCGGACCCCGCCGACAGCGGCGACCTAGCTCTCAGGTTGATGGCTGCGCTCGAGCGAAGTCGGCTGAAGGAGAAGCAGTTGACATCCTTTCTGGCGTGGCTGAAGCATAAAAAGATTCAGGAGGTTGCGCGAGAAACCGGATTCAGCAAGTCGGCCGTGCAGCGCTATCTCGTGCAGGTGGAGATCGTAGCGCATCAGGCTCTCGGGGTCCCTTACCGGAAACCGAAAAAAAAATTAAGGAGTTCTGGGAAAAGCGCCTCTTGACCGGATAGACAAGAGTGAGCAGCAAATGCTCACACCGGAAAGGAGCCAGCAGGCGGTGACCAAAACCAATGAAGCCAGAAGGCTTACTCTCGCAAGGACCATCCAGGAGTTGAGTAGTCGCCCACCACCATACTAGCCCGTTAAGAGACGGCGCCTGCCCCTATAACTACGGGGCAGGCGCCGTTTTTTTGTGGTTGGTTCATCTGCAGAGTCATGTGGCTGAGGTTGAGAGGAATGCAACGAATAGGAAGTAAAGGAAAAAACAATGAATAAGACTTTGAGGGAAGGCCAGAAAGACAGAGTAGAAGAGGAAGAACTGCTGGCGAAGCGAAGCGGCCGGGCCCCTCATCTTGAAACGCGGGGTGAGTGCCCGGCAGGAATCACTAAAAAGCAGTTGAAGGAATTTCTGTTTCGCGAGCATGCCGGAACGAAGGTAGACGAAAGGGTTCGTGAACACGTGGATCGCGGAGCCTGCCCGGTTTGCCGCAAACGCATCGTGCACTTCAAAGCCACCGAGCCTTTTTTGTACGGAGAAGAACAGTTGCCAGCTCCGCACGTGGAAGTAATCGACGAAGAGTCTGAAGAATCGCTCAGAAACAAGGAGTTAATCGTAGAACTTAGCCGGCAAATGGCCGCCGCTATGGCAACCCCGACTGAACCGTTCAGCCTGGATTATCTGCTGGTGATGAACGCAAGAGTGCGAACGACCAGCGATAAAGAGGGGCGGCGGCTCATTGCCGGCGAAGTTGTCGAGACCTGCCAAGCACGGTGGCGTAGGCTGAAAAGCGATAACCAGCCGAACATCGAAGCCGCAGCCGCGAGGCTGATGACGCTCATCTCGGCATATCGATCGGATAGCGGTCGCACGGAAGTGACGCTGGACGAATTGCGCCTCACGCCAGCGGATGAAAACGCGTTTCTTCTCTACATGATGACGCAGGCCTGGTTTATTCATCCCGAAGGAGAATCCACCTGGGACGTGAAATATGAGTCTGGCGACCCGGCCAACATTGGGAACCAGGAGAACGACGACGATGCCACATCCCAAAAGCAGCACAGGCGCGTCGTGCTGCTGCTGGATGTTCTGAAGCAAGCTCCAAAGTCGCAATCTAGCCATCCGCCAAGACGAGAACCGAGGCCGATAAATGTCTAGTTTGCTGGACGACTTGGGTAGCGACCGGCCGGATCGCGCGGTTGAGACGGTAGTAAGCCTATGGCGTGCCCTATGGACGGCAGCCAGGCGGGATCAGCAGCCGCGAATGGACGCGGCAATGCGCCTTTTGCCGCGCGAGAGTGTTCTGCAGCACGTCACGGCCGAACTGGCCAACCGAAGCTGGCTCAACGACGACGAGGAAGAACTCGGGCAGTTCGCAACGGCGCTGGTCCGATTAGCGGGACAGGTGCATGGAGAATCAGACATCCGGGTCAGCCGAGAGAGTTTCTGTTTATTCGAATTGGTGAGGGAATTATTACGGGGCGAAGCTAGAGTCTGCGATCTAGAGTATTGGGCTGGCAGAGATCTCCGGCATAAGACACAAATGGTCTTAAGCGCGCCCGTTGTACGTTCTGTGCAGATCTATACGAAATCCCTGAAAACCTGGCTGGAGAGTCTGGGTCATGAGCCGCAAGGCCCTTACGCAATGTTTCTGATCGCCGCCAATTTAGAACCCGACGATCCCCGGGGTTCGCAGCAAGAAGGACTCGCCAGGGACAGTTTTTTTGAACTAATCGCTGCGGTGGGCTGGGTCTGGCCGGCTGCCGCCCCGGGCGAAGTAGAGGCTGATCCGACACTCTTCGATCCCGAGAGGTTGGTGGGGCGGTACTTCGGATTACCTACGGCAATTCCAGGCTTGGATGCAATCTTCACCGGATCGGGTCCGTTAATTATCGACGCTCCGGGGATTGCTGCAGGCGGGGAACCCGGGCAATTAGCACAGCCGATTGGCGGGCGGGCCATCGTGATTACGGGACCTTATGGTAGTGGCAAATCAACGCTCGCCTTGGAATTGGCAATCGAGGTGGCTCGAAAAGGCGGTGCAGCGATTGTCGCCACAATGGAGCAAAGCCCGGAAGAGTGTTTGTACGCAATGGAATCTTTGGGCATTAGCACTCGATCGAATCGCTTCGAAACCGTGCGGGAGATGCGTGAAGCCATTCCGTTGTTCAGCGCACCCTACTCAGGGCAAGGAGTTTTGGCATTCCTACCTATACCGCGCGTGCCCGGCTCTGCCGAAGACCCGGACCAATTCGACACTTTCCTGCAACTGCTTGGAGAACGCTTCGCTTGGATGGAAGCCTATCCTTTGCGACTGATCATCATCGACCCCATGAACAGCGTTTTGATGCGGGGACAGGAATTAAGAGCGGGCCGCAGGCGGAGACTGTTGGAGTTGTTCGACCGGGCCAAACAGCGCGAAATCAACCTGTGCTTGACACGAGAGCGAACGGGGGACATGGACCGAGATCCACCTTTTGAAGAAAATATCGCGGACACGGTGTTGCAGGTGGTGACGACCGGCCGGGGCAGCGCAATGCGGCGAGCGATTGAGGTCAGGAAGAGCCGCTTACAGCGGGAAGAACCGGGCCAGCACGACCTGATCGTTGTCCAAAACAAAGGTCTCCAGATCTTTCCCTCATCGGCGTCTGTGGCCCGAAGCGCCGCCGGCTTTATGCGCAGAGCATCGGCTAAGAGGCCGATCGCATTTGGTATCGACGGTATCGATCGGCTGCTCGGTAGCAGAGGGCTGTTGTCCGGGGACATCATCGCACTGGATGGTCCGCCCGGCTCTTCCCGAACGCTGGTTGGCTCGCACTTCCTGTTCGTCTTGAATAAGGATGATGAGGAGGAGATGACACCCAGGTCTCTGTTCATCTCCGACACTGACCGTGAAACGATCCTTTCACAACTCGAGCTGGTCGTTCGGCAGCGATGGCCGCGTGCAAATTATGACAACAAAGGTTTGAGGGACATTGCGATTTGCTCAATGCTTGCCGACTCTATTGAGCCGAGCCAAATTTTACAAACTATCAAAGATCAGTTCGAACAGGCAAAAAGAGAGAAACGCAGGATTGACCGCGTTCTTATCGCGGACCTTTCGCGTTGGGAAAAGAGCCACGAGAGCGATTATCGGGACACCACCTTTGGGCATGCCCTGGTCACGCTTCTGCGGAGCTATAACGCGACCTGCGTTTTGCTCGCGGATTCTCTTCGAGGAGATGCCACATCCATTCTCAGGGACGTAATTGTGAATGGGGCTGATTGTGTTCTGAAGTTCGAGCGCATGGAGTTCCGCGGCCAAGTGCGGCATTTCGTGCGCGCCACAAAAAGCCGCGAAATGACACATCGGAGGGACCTGTTCGAGGTGGTGGTGGCCGAAGGAGCAGTAGTTGTTAGGTCGGCGGGGGTGCTGCTGCGAAAGGACGAGAACGGCAACGTTCGACCGGTGAAAATACGACTATTTCTTCATGCCGACAGCCCGCATCACCTCGAATTTAACGCGAGGCTGAAAGGCTCCATCCAGACCTCACTTGCTGACGCGATTCTAGAAGAACAATGGAGCAATTACGATCCCGAGATGTTCCGATTGAGCGCTTCGTCTGCGGTCGACGAAGTACAAGTCATGCAATTGGACGAGTACCAGCTCCCAAATGGAGAAGATTCGGACGTAGAGCAGAAGCTTTTTGTCTTCCGCGCCGAGCAGGCCGATCAGTCTGGCGGCGATTTTGAGAAGTTAGTTGGCCGACTCGGCAAACGCATCATGACAAAGGACGGCCAAGGGTATATCGCCGCGCCATTCTATCAGAACATTAGCGTCTTAGCGCGTCACAACCAGCGACTGCGACTTGCGTTGGAGAAATTCAAGATCAGTGTCAAGGAATTGGATCGCCTCAGCGAAACTAACGGAAGCGAAGCGTGGCTTCAAATGCAGGCGTTAGCGCGCGAATGGGAGAAACGAGGTGACAGATACTGGTTTTTTTCTTGTCCGTTCGCGCAACCTGAAACTGTCGAAACGTACAACTGTCTTTTCTTTGAGATTCTGCTGACCTTCGTCGAACCGACGGACGGCAATTGCGAATTGACGGCCTGGCTGCGACAACCGCAGGCTAAAACCGCAGCAAACATCTTTCGCACCCTGTGTCATCGCTCACATCGCCACGAGCGTGAGTACTTCCGAGGCCGGGCAAGTGAACCGAATGGAACCAAACTCCGGGTTTTCACAACTGAGTTCGACAGCAACGAGTATGGGCCAGTCGTTTGGCGGCACTGGTATAACACGCTCAGCGAGATGATGTGGGATCTGCCCGCGCCGGACAGGTCTGCTATAACGGTCCTGCCGCTGCCAGGTAATAGAACTTCCGCCGGCGAATGGTATTTGAGCGTACCGGCTTATTCTGCTGCGCCTGAGTTGGCCTGGGAAATCATCCACATGATTACATCGCCAGACCGAGAACTCCAGCGAATCTACCACGGTGTTGGCTTGCCGACGCGAGAATCGTACTATAAACATTCGGCGCCCACCACTCCAGCCTCCCTGGTCTCACCTTTTTTTCACATTTCGCGAGCTTTGTTGAGACATCTCGTCGACAATGCTTTTCAGCGTTCGCAGTTTCCCTGTTATCAAAAAATGACCGATACTATCTCGGCACATTTGCAGCGGATTCTGGAGTTGGCGCCGGTCAGAAAAGGAGAGAAGGCGCTCGAGGAGCAGGTCAATTCAGTCATTGATCATCTGTTAGAGAGCATTGAGTACATACGCGATAGTACGACGTGCTCGCATTGCCGCACTGGAAAGTGCGCAACGGAGTTCTCTCTAGAATCGAAGGATGAACTGGAGGAGGACTTGCCACTGCTTCGGCATTGATTGGTAGGCTTTCTTTCAAACATCGGTTCGCTTCAAAACGTAGCTCAGTCCACCGGCGCGATACCATCTGTATCCATAAGGCTCCAACAGAATGCGGTGCTTGCCGGATTTCTCCGCAACGCTGTGATCCGTGGAAAGAAGGTTCACGAATTGGAGATTCTCTTGACCGGTCAATCCGACACTCAGCCGGATTTCGCACGGGTTTGCGCTCAGATTATGCACGACTACTACGGAATTGTCTCGCCAGTCGTAGCGAATCGCGAGCACCTCGTCAGCCCCGGTCCGAAGCACTTCGAAATCGCCCCACCCGATTTCCGGAACTTCTTTGCGCATGCGAATGATGCGCTCCATCCAGTTCAATAAGGAATTCGGATCCCGGCGCTGGTCGGCGACGTTCACGTGTTCATAGCTGTACGGCGCCCCGGCTGATCACAGGCAAAATAGGTTTGCGAGCGGCGGAGAAGCCTCCGTGCGGCTCTCGTGGACCACTGCATGGGAGTCCGCGCTGACTGGCGCTCCGGGAGATTTAGATCATCTCCCATTCCAATCTCATCGCCGTAACGAATCACAGGTGTGCCGGGCAGAGTCATCATCAGACTGTAGGCCAGTTCCATTCTTCTGCGGTCGCCTTTGAGCATGGGAGCCAGCCGGCGCCGAATACCTCGCCCGTAGAGTTGCATGTCGGCCTCAGGTGCGAACGCATCGAAAACCGCCTGACGTTGCTCGTCGCTCAGGCGTCCCAGGTCCAGTTCGTCATGGTTCCGAAGAAAGTGGCCCCACTGCGCTGTTGGCGGTCGAGGTTTTGTGGCTTTTAGCGCTTTCACCAAAGGACGAGTGTCGGCGGTGGCTAACGCGTAAAAGAGATTCTGGTTCACCTGGAAATTGAACATCATGTGCAGCCGCTCACCGTTCCTTCCGAAGTACTGCATGTCCGTATCGGGCAAGACATTGGCCTCGGCCAAAACGATCGCTTCCCCTTCCCGCCAGCTCAGGAATTCTCGGAACTCGCGCAGCATGTCGTATTGTTCTACCGGCTTGGTGACCTGAGGGCCCTTCTCGGCGATGACAAACGGCACGGCATCCATTCGGAATCCCGACACTCCCAGTTGAAGCCAGAAGCCCATAATCTTCAAAATTTCCGCCTGTACTTCCGGATGACTGGTATTCAAGTCGGGTTGGAACTCGTAAAAACGATGGAAGTACCAGCATTTGGCGACTTCATCATGAGTCCAAGTTGACTTCTGGACACCGGGAAAGACGACACCGGCCTTGAAGTGTTTTGGTTTCTTCTTTGACCAAACGTACCAATCCCGATACTTGGAGTTCGGGTCGCGCCTTGCTTCCCGAAACCAAGGATGTTCATTCGATGTATGGTTCACGACCAGATCGATCAGAACGCGCATCCCGCGTTGCTCGCATCCATGTGTGAATTCGACAAAGTCACCGAGAGTGCCGTATTTCGGGTCAACGTTGTAGTAATCAGCGACATCGTAGCCGTCGTCCCGTCCGGGAGATGGTTGAAAGGGCATGAGCCAGAGCGCGGTGACTCCGAGACCCTGCAGATAGTCGAGCCTTCGCATCAGGCCCTTGAAGTCTCCGACGCCATCGCCGTCCGCATCCATATAGGTAGCGACGGAAAGGCAGTACACGATGCCGTTTTTGTACCAAAGGTCGTTGATCATTCAGTTCTCACAGCTTAACTACAGTCCATCACCTCCTTGAGCTCTCCCCGAAGATCAAAAGGCAAACTTGCCCGCCGCTGCTAGATTACGCGACCCAGCGTTCAGAGCTGACGGAAATCCGGCAGTTACCATAGATCGCGATCTGGCCGAACCAATGGAGCAACAACGATCCGGTCAAGATCGGGAGCATAGCCACTTGGATTGCCAAATTCGATCGTGTTGACCCCTGCGTGCAATTGCACATGCAAAACGATGGGCACGGGATCGCTGAAGGTGCTGCCGTTCAAATCCAGCTCTGTTGCAGCGCCTCCGTTCACACTCATGAAGAATGAGCGCGGACCGCTGGTCTGGTAATCGATTTCCAGTTGATATGTGCCATCGGCGGGAAGAGTAACATTTGAAAAAGTCACAGAGTTGGCGGCTCCGCCTCCGATATTGCCTGCCTTTCCGAGTCCGGATGAGTAGTTACTGAATTCTCCAACTGCGGATCCGCTCAGGGTCGCGACCTCCGCCTCATAGGTCGAGGCTTGCGGAGGCGGAAAATCTCCATGACCACTGATCACGATCCGGTCCAGATCCGGCGCATAGCTCACCGGACTCCCAAACTGGATCGAGTTGACCCCCTTCTCCAGATGCACGGGCACAGTGGTGCTCGCAGGCAGGAAAAAACTTCCGCCACCGCAGTTGAGGGTTTGATAAGGCCCACCATTCACGCTGTAAAGATAGGAGCGCAGCCCGAGAGTCATTGAATCTACCTCCATCAGGTACTCGCCCGTTTTCGGTACGGAAACGTTGTTGAAGGTCACAGTGTTCCGCGGGCCGAGTGACAGGCCCCCAACTTTCTCGCCGCCGGAACAGGCCGGGCAGTTAGCGATGACCGCGGTACCGCTCAGAGTGGCCGATGGCGCCGCATAACTGGTGGATGGCTCGTGCGGGGGTCTTCCGACGCCGCTAATCTTCAAAAGTTTTGATCCGTGCGCCTGCAATACCGTGGAAAACCCCCTCGGCGATGGCTCCAGATCGTATTGCCCCCACAGATCGCGAACCTGTGTTGCATAATCAAAACCGAGCAGGGTCCACGGGATGTGCGCTTTCGTAACTGTCGCGTTCATGTTGAAGATACCCACGTAATACGAGCCCTCCCCGAGATCGCTAACCCAGACTTCGAGATCGCCGTCCAGCACTTGTTTCGCGGGCTTGCCCGTGAGATCGACCGCCAACGCTTCGTCGTTGCTGAGAAGCTGCTGGCCGAAACTGTCAACGGCCGTGAGATCTCCGCCGACAATGAGAGGCGCGTTCACCAACGCCCAGAATGAGAGCGCCGACTGCTTCTCCGGGTCGCTCAGGCCATCCATCGCGCCGTTCAGAATATCGAGTGAATCCAAGTCATTCCAACCGACCGCCGGACCGGAAGCATTCTCCCAACCCGGCAGATCGCGAAAGCGCTCATAGATGCGTGGCCAATCGGTGAGAGTGGAGCAGCGCTTTTCGCACTCGACATCCTGATCGGTACGCCGCGCGTTTGCATACTGCTGCCAGACACTCAGGTAGTCCTCATCGAGCGCCCAGGAAATTGTCAGCCAAATGGGGCGGCCGCTCGCCGCAATGGCTTTCGACCAGGCCGCCACATCGGGCCGGTTGTCAATGGAAAGATTGTAGCTGTCCGAACCTGGCGTTACGCCATCCAGCTTTATGAGATCGACGCCCCACGATGCGAAGAGCGCCACGACCGAGTTCGTGTATTCCTGCGCACCCGGCTTCGTGTAATCGATCTTGTAGTGATAAGGCGAGGTGCCCGGAGCGCCGAAGGCGTTGCCTGCCCGATAAGGCACGGCCAGAATGTCTGTGATGTGATAAGTTGTCCCCAAAATGGGCGAATTGGCCTTGACTGCCGGATACTCCACGCCGGGAATCCAGTAAATGCCGGCCTTTTGCCCGTTCTGGTGGATATGCGCAATCAGGGCCTGAATATCCGGGAAAGTGGTGGTATTGGGAATGGGCCGGCCATTGCCGTCGAAGCTTCCCTGCCAACCCGAATCGATATTGATGCATTGAAAGCCATGCGTCTGCAAGCCGGAAGACGCAAGCGCGTCCGATTGAGCCTGCACATTGGCCTGTGTGAGGAACTGCGAGTTGACAGTCTGCTCGGTGAAAGTGCTCCACCCGAAATAAGGACGCTCTCCCACACCGTTTACCTGCGCGGCCGCAACGGTCGGAAACGCGAGGAAGGCGCTTGGGAGCACGACAATTGCAAGCAGAGAGGCGATGCGGCGCTTCCGGACGAACAATCGCGTCGGTGCGCGATCGATGCGTGCTTCCGGATTGCAGCAGCGAACATTCCAAGTGATCATGGCGGGGATTTCCTTTACTTAAACGACGCAAATCGCTTTCGAGATTATTCATACCGAAATTCGAAGCAACAGAGGATTATCGTTGCTCTTGACGAATCCCAACGGGCAGCCGGTGCCTTTGCTCTAGGGATAGCCGCAATGATCATTTGACTCTGGTTGCGAGAATGGGCTGAGCGATCTCTCGTGCCACAGAAGAAACGTGTCGTTTTGTCCTGGAGCAGCGGAAAGGATAGCGCTTGGGCCCTTCATCTCCTCCGCCAGACTCAGGAATTTGAGATCGTAGCCTTAGTAACCACGTTCAATCGTTCGGCAGATCGGGTTGCTATGCACGCGGTACGCCGCACGCTTGTCGAAGCGCAAGCGCAAAGGGCTGGCTTGCCATTGTGGACCATCGACCTGCCGTGGCCCTGCTCAAATGTCATTTACGAGGAGCTCATGAGCGGAGTCTTGAGGAGAGCCGCGGCGGAACGCGTCACCGCGATCGCGTTTGGCGATCTCTTCCTGGAGGATATTCGCCAGTACCGGGAACGGCAACTCCGTGGAACAGATGTCGAGCCGCTGTTTCCCCTGTGGCATTTGCCTACGGACGAATTGGCTCGCGAAATGATCGGAGCAGGCGTGAAATGTCTTATCACGTGCGTGGATCCGGCGAAGCTCGATCGCGCATTTGCCGGTCGCGAATTCGACATGGATTTTCTCGCTCAACTCCCGCCGGCAGTCGATCCATGCGGTGAAAACGGAGAGTTCCACACATTTGTCTATGATTCGCCAGTTTTCTCGCGTCCGCTTGCGAATAAGATAGGCGTGATCGTCGAACGTGATGGCTTTGTGTTCGCCGATGCCTTGCAGGACGATTTCGAAAACAGTACAATTACCGGACAAGCTTCGCGGCTTTTCCGCCCTGTTCCAAACTTCGCTGCGCGGCATCCATGAACTCAAACATTTCCAGGGTCTCTTCGTTCGGTACGGGTGGCGCTTTAGTCTGCATGAAATCGACGATTTGTTTCACCAGCGGTACGTAGCTGAACTGAATGTCAGGCCTGGCCTCCAGCTTCTGGGCTTTGAGAAATGCCACGCCGCCGTATTTTCCATAAGGACGTTGGGTATGCACTGTACCCAGCCTTCCATCTTTCCAGCGGCCGGTGATCACGTCGGAATCCGGTGACGAGATGCGCGTCACCTCGACGCAACCAGTTCCCATCAACGTGTACAGCATTTCGACTCCGTGAATGCCATACCACGAGAGATCGAGCTGGTGGTGCGGTTCGGTGGGACCGGGGGCCCAGACGATAGCGCCGGTCAAATCCGGATTTCGAAGTTCCGCAATCGGGCTATAGCGCAGACTGGAAGAGCTGAACCAGGGAATATTCGCTTGCTTGGCCAAGCGCGCGATTTCGACAGCATCGGCGAGGGTCGATGCCAGCGGCTTGTCGATAAACACCGGCTTTCCACAGGCAATGGCCTCCCGAAACTGAGCCAGGTGTGGCCGGCCATCGACGCTTTCAAGCAGCAGGCCGTCGCTCACCGGACACAGGTCGCGAATGGAATTGACGAATTGAACACCCCACTTGTCCCGCAACTCGCTTGCGTATTGATCGACACGCTTTGCGCTTTCTTCAATATCCGGGCTTCCGCCCTTGAAAGCCGCTACTACCCGCGCCCCGGGCACGTGGTCCGGTGAACTGGAGTCGTTCAGAACTCGAGTAAACGCCGTCGCGTGCGAGGTATCCGTTCCGATGATCCCGAGCCGCAGATCGGCCGCCGGCAAACCCAGCGCGAAAAGGCAAAATAAGCAAAACTTCACGATAAAAGAATAACTTGCGCGCGTTTTGAAAGATTAGGCGCCTTGCCTCGTAAATGCACGTAACCGTTCGCGCACACGGTGATCTAAACTCATAATGAAAGGACGTTAATCTATTGAAAGTCTGGACACATGACGTTCTGAGCGAGTTTGTAAAAACCAAGCTGGATGGCTTCCGCTTCATAGTTGTTTCGAACCGCGAACCTTTTCAACATCGGCGAGCAGCCGGTAAACGCATCGAATGTGTCCAGCCGGCCAGCGGCATGGCCAGTGCGCTGGATCCAGTGATGCGCGCCTGTGGCGGAATTTGGATAGCCCACGGCAGTGGGGATGCCGATCAGCAGACCGTGGATTTTCGCGATCACATTCAGGTTCCTCCGGGCCGTCCCGAGTACACGTTGCGGCGGGTTTGGCTTTCCAAAAAAGAAGAAGAAGGTTATTATTCCGGCCTGTCGAATGAAGGCTTGTGGCCCTTGTGCCACGTGGCGTTTACGCGCCCGCAGTTCGATCCGGACGATTGGGAAATATACCGGCGAGTGAACGAGCGTTTTGCCGAAGCGGTCTTGGAAGAAGCGGAGAACGAGCCAACCTTCGTGTTCATTCAGGACTATCATTTCGGACTGCTCTCACGCATGCTTCGCAATGCCCGCTCTAACCTGGTAATCGCTCAGTTCTGGCACATTCCCTGGCCAAACCGCGAAGTGTTCAACGCGTTCCCCTGGCGGGAGGAGCTTCTGGATGGACTTCTGGGAAACGATCTGCTGGGTTTCCATCTCCAGCATCATTGCCAAAATTTCCTGGAAACTGTGGATTGCGTCGTAGAAGCTCGCGTCGATCAGGCGGGATCCGAGATTTGCCGCGGCGGGCACTCCACTTTCGTCCGGCCATTTCCGATCAGCATCGATTTCGACCAACACTGCGATGTGGCCGAATCGGATGAAGTTGCCGAGAACATGGTGACCTGGCGCAAAGAGTTGTCGCTCGATGACAAGCTGGTTGGGATCGGCATCGATCGGCTCGATTACACCAAAGGCATTCCCGAACGGCTGCGATTTCTCGACCGTTTGCTCGAACGGAATCCCACCTATCGGGGCAAGCTTGTGTTCGTGCAGATTGCTGTCCCCAGCCGGTCGAATCTAGCCGCTTATAGACAGATCGAAAGCGAGGTCGATAGCCTCGCGGCGCAGATAAACAGACGCTGGGGCACACGCGGCTGGCGGCCTGTTATCCTCCTCAAACGGCATTACACGCAGCCCGAAATGATTGCGCTGCATAGGGTGGCTCATTTTTGCGTAGTCGCTTCGTTGCACGATGGAATGAACCTGGTTGCCAAGGAATTTGTTGCCAGCCGGGTGGATGAAGACGGAGTGCTGATTTTGAGCAAGTTCACCGGCGCGGGCCGCGAATTAAAAGACGCTTTGCTCATAAACCCCTTTTCCATCGAGCAAGGAACCGAGGCATATCTCACCGCGCTGCGGATGAACGCGGAAGATCGCAAACGCCGCATGCAGAGGATGCGCGAAGTCGTTGAACAGAACAATGTCTTTCGATGGGCCGGCAAGTTCCTTTCGGAACTGGCCCAAATCGAATTTCCTGAGCGTGCTGAGCAGACCGCCGAAGCTGAACTGGATACTGCCGCTCTGCGCGTTGCGGTCTGATCTCGTCACCGGCCAACTCAAAGATGGCCTCAGCACGCCTTCGGTCCGCGAATTGAAATCGCGTTCATCGGCGGCCAATCTTTATGTGCCGCTGTCAATGCGAGCGGACGCGCGGTCGGCCAAAATACTTCAGAAATATAAACCCAGGTATTAACATCAGAGTCGAGGGGTTTCGACGAACGCTTCGTCCTGCATTCCGTGTCATTCGTTAGGCAACCCGAAGCCGCATGCAACATTCCCAACCACTTGGCGGGCTGGAAGACGATCCGCTCTGGTACAAAGACGCAATTATCTATGAGGCACATGTCCGGGCGTTCTATGACAGTAACGCCGACGGAATGGGTGATTTCCGCGGGCTTGCCGAAAAGCTCGATTATCTCGAAGATCTGGGCGCGACGGCGATCTGGCTGTTGCCCTTCTTCCCTTCTCCCTGGAAGGACGATGGGTACGACATTTCGGATTTCCGCAGCGTGCATTCCGCCTACGGCACGCTCCGTGATTTTCAGTTCTTCCTGAAGGAAGCTCACCGGCGCGGGCTGCGCGTGATTACGGAGCTGGTGGTCAATCACACTTCCGACCAGCACGCCTGGTTTCAACAGTCGCGCCGCGCCGCCCCCGGCTCCCGCTGGCGTGATTTCTACGTGTGGAGCGATACCCCGGATAAGTACGCCGGCACGCGAATCATTTTTAAGGATTTCGAGCCGTCCAACTGGAGTTGGGATCCGATCGCCAAGGCTTATTATTGGCATCGCTTCTATTCCCATCAGCCTGACTTGAATTTCGATAGTCCGCTGGTACGCCGCACGGTCATGCGCACTCTCGATTTCTGGGCTCAGATGGGCGTAGACGGATTCCGTCTTGACGCAATCCCCTACCTGTACGAACGGGAAGGCACAAGCTGTGAAAATTTGCCGGAAACGCACGCCTTCCTGAAGGAATTGCGGCAACATCTCGATTCAACCTTTCCCCACCGCATGCTGCTCGCGGAAGCCAACATGTGGCCGGAGGACGCGGTTGCCTATTTTGGGCAGGGAGACGAGTGCCATGTGTCATTCCATTTCCCGTTGATGCCGCGCTTGTTTATGGCGCTGCGTTTGGAAGATCGCCTCCCCATCGTGGAAATCCTGAGCCGCACTCCGGCCATTCCGGAAACATGCCAGTGGGCCATGTTTCTTCGCAATCATGATGAGCTGACGCTAGAAATGGTCACCGATGAGGAGCGCGATTACATGTACCGCGTGTACGCCTCTGATCAGCGCGCCCGCATCAATTTGGGAATCCGGCGGCGTCTTGCTCCACTGCTCAACAACGATCGTTCTCGCATTGAAGTGATGAATGCTTTGTTGTTTTCGCTTCCCGGTACGCCGGTCATCTATTACGGCGATGAAATCGGAATGGGAGACAACGTCTATCTCGGAGATCGCAACGGAGTCCGCACGCCCATGCAGTGGAGCCCGGATCGCAATGCCGGTTTTTCTTCCGCCAATCCCCAAAAGCTGTATCTGCCGGTCACTATCGATCCCGCTTACCATTACGAATCGATCAACGTCGAATCCCAGGAGCATACTCCGAACTCGCTTTTGAACTGGACCAAACGGCTCATTGCGCTGCGAAAGCAATACAAAGCCTTCGGCCGGGGCACTCTGGATTTCCTGCAGCCCTCGAATCAGCACGTACTTGCGTTTTTCAGGCGCTATCAGGACGAGACGGTGCTGGTAGTTGCGAACTTGTCACGTTTCGCTCAGGCGGTTGAACTCGACCTCGGCAAATATCAGGGCCATACGCCGGTAGAGCTATTTGGCCGGACAGATTTTCCGGTGGTCGGGGATCGGTATTATCCGCTGACTCTCGGTCCGAATTCTTTCTTCTGGTTTTCGCTCGAGCAGCGCACGGTGCCCATTACGATCGCCCCGCCCCAAATCGAGGCAAAGCAAGCCACCATCCCGGTGGTTCTAGTTCCCGCGCTGAGTGAGATATGGGAGCCCGATATCCGCGCAAGCATCGCCGCGGTGTTGCCCGCCTTCCTTGTTACTCGCCGCTGGTTCCGCGCCAGAACGCGTCGTTTTCGTTCCATCGAGATCACGGAAGTTATCCCGGTGGTTCGCGATAAACACGTCTTGTTACTGGTACACGCCGAGTATGCAACGGGAGATCCCGAGGATTATGTGGTGCCCATCGGTTCCGCTCAAGGAACAGAGGCTCAGACCCTCAGGGATGAACGCTCCGAGTTGCTGCTTGCCGAAGTGCGCGCTTCCGATGGCTCCAATGCGGTGCTCTATAGCGCCACCAGAAACGAAGAATTTTGCCTGACTTTGCTGGATGCGTTTGCCCGGCGCAGGCGATTCCGCGGAGAACGCGGAGCTCTTACGGTTGAACGCAATCGGGAATTTCGGCGGTTTTGGGGTACAACGCATCCCAATCTCGAACCCTCGGTGTTGGCATCGGCGGAGGTGAATACCTCAATCCGGTTCGGCGACCGTTTCGTCCTGAAGCTCTTGCGGCCGGTCGAGCCAGGTTTACATCCAGGTGTGGAAATGGGCCAGTACCTGACCGAGCGGCGGTCCTTCAAGCACGCCGCTCCTTTTGCGGGCCACTTGGAGTACCAATCCGATTCCGGCGGCTCGATCACTCTCGGCCTGCTGCATGGGTTCGTTCCGAACGAGGGCAATGGCTGGCAAAATACTCGCAAGCACTTGAACGAATTCTTGCCTCGCATCCAAGCTTCAAAGCGATCGAAAGCGGAACTTCAGAAGTCCGCGCCCACCAACATTTACACGCTCAATTTCGCGCTCTCCGATGCGGCCCCAGTCGCAGTGGAGCTGGTTGGTCAGTATCTGTCGCTTGCAGAAACCATGGGAAGGCGGGTCGCTGAATTGCACCTGGCCCTGGCCATGGATACTTCCGATCCCGCGTTTGCGCCGGAGCGATTCAACGATTTCTACCGGCAGAGCCTTTATCACGGTTATGTAGGGTTGACCAGCCGCCGCTTCGAGTTTATTCGCCGGCGCTACTCCGATATGAATCCCGATGTGCGTTTGCTGGCGGCCAAGATCCTGGAACAGGAAAACGCGATTCTCACAAAGTTTCGCGCGGTTTTTGAACGTCGCATCGCCTCGGAGCGAACGCGCTTCCATGGCCGTCTGCATCTGGGGCATCTATTAATAACCGGCGATGAAGTCACGATCTTCGATTTCGAAGGAGAACCCGACCAACATCTCAGCGAACGCCGCATAAAGCGCTGCCCCTTACGAGATGTGGCGACCATGCTGGTTTCGTTCGGCTACGCCGCTCAATCCGTCATTCGCCAGCACATCTCGAACGAACACACTGAGGGCTTCACCTGGAGTGAGCTAAGGGTGTGGGGTCGATTCTGGTACTCCCACGTCACTGCGGCGTTCTTGCGCGGCTACTGGCGCACGGCAAACAACGCACCATACCTGCCGCCCTCGCCGGCGGATCAACAAGTCCTCATTGAGACCTATCTTCTGGAGCGCTCCCTGTTGGATGTGCGCGCCGACATCGAAGCAAAGCCCGAACTCGCAGGCATGCCCTTCCGTCTCATCCTGCATTTGCTCGATTCCGAAGCGGAACGAAAAACCGGCGAGTGACTCAATCTTCGGTACCCAGTCCCATCGGTACTACAGTACCGTGCGATTAATTCGAGTTTCGGAATATAGTAGACCAATAGTTCCCATTCCCGTGACCGAAAACTCCGAAGAGAGATTTACACCGAACAGCAGGCGCACCTTTTTCAAGAGCGCATGCGGAGCCGCGTTCGCAACTCTAGCGAGCGTTCCTGGTAAAGCCCGCACCGAATCGGACGACGAATTGTCTGCGGCCGCGCAACGCGCGAACCAGTCGCAGCGAATTCGGATCCAGGCGGCGAACGCCGAGCGGGATGTGCCCACCCCGGCGCATCCCACTAACGGAGATGAAAAGCGGTATCCCGACAAGATCGGCAATTTCTCAAAAGGTCTTCCGCACGGGAGCTTGGGGGAAGTCGATCTCGAAGCTTATGAAAGTTTGCTCCACGCGTTGCATACAGGCCAAGCTTCCGCATTCGAAAAAATCAATATGGGCGGGAATGTCTTGCTGGTTGACCCCCAATCCGGACTCGCGTGCGATCTCGAAGGCACAGATTCCCATCAATTGTCCATTCCGCCGGCGCCAGCTCTGGCGAGCGCCGAAAGGGCAGGCGAAATGGTGGAAGACTACTGGATGGCGTTATTGAGAGACGTCCCGTTTTCCCAATACGATACTCATCCATTAGCCACAGCCGCGATCGACGATTTGAACAAATTGTCGGAGTTCCGAGGACCGCAACAGAACGGCCAAATTGTTCCGCAAACTCTGTTCCGCGGCTTCACGCCGGGCGATGCACTCGGGCCGTACGTTTCGCAGTTTTTTCTGCAACCGGTGAGTTTCGGCGCCCTGGGTATCACGCAACAATACAACACGTACCAGCCCTCGCTTGATTACATGACGGAGTTTGGTTCGTGGCTCACGGTGCAGAACGGACAAGGTCCTTTCGACAGCCAGGCGATTGACCCGCAGCCCCGCTACCTCCGCCAGGGTCGCGATCTCGCCGCATGGGTTCATGTGGACGTGCTCTATCAGGCGTATTTCACGGCTTGCCTTTGGCTGCTCGACAACAACGCGCCTTTGAATCCGGGCAATCCTTACCGCAATTCCAGAACCCAGACCGGATTCGGAACCTTCGGAGCTCCCCATATCAAAGCCTTGGTGGCCGAAGTGGCTTCCAGGGCGCTGAAGGCAATCTGGTATCAGAAGTGGTTTGTGCATCGCGCTCTACGGCCGGAGGAGTATGGCGGCCTGGTCCACAATCAACTCACTGGTCTCGCGAATTACCCGCTTCATCCGGATGTGGAGCACTCGCAGGCCGTCACTCAGATCTTCAGCCGGCATGGCAGCTATATGCTGCCGATGGCCTTCGCTGAGGGTTGCCCGCAGCATCCGTCTTACGGCGCGGGCCATGCTACTGTTGCTGGAGCTTGCGTCACGATTCTCAAAGCGTGGTTCGATGAAGACTTCGTGATCCCCAATCCAGTCTTGGCATCGGACGATGGACTCTCGCTGATCCCCTACACGGGTGCGGATGCCGGCCAGCTCACAGTGGGCGGAGAGCTGAATAAGATTGCGGCAAACGTCGCCATTGGCCGGAATATTGCCGGTGTCCACTGGCGCTCGGACTATCGGGAATCCTTGCCGCTCGGCGAAGCCGTTGCGATCAGCATTCTACAGGATCAAAAGGAAACCTATAACGAGGATTTCCAGGGCTTCACGTTCACCAAGTTTGACGGTACGCGCATTACGGTTTGAGATAAGCTATCCGTTTGCGGCTCTGCCTGATTCGAATTCTCAATTGCAAAGCCGTTTGGCTGATTGGATTCTGCGCGCTGGCAGCTTCCGCGGGGCAGCCAATCGCGTTTCCGCACAACATTCACATGAAACTGGGCCTGGAGTGCATCGACTGCCACACCGGCGCCGATATTCGGGCGGCCGCCGGGATTCCTTCGGTCACCAAATGCATGCTGTGCCATGCGAAGCTGGCAAGGGAAAAACCAGAAGTGAAGAAGGTGATTGAATACGCTGATAAGAAGCAGGAGATCCCGTGGGAGCGCGTCTACGGCTTTTCTTCGGATGCGCACGTGCTGTTTCGCCACGCGCCTCATTACCGGGCGAACATAGGCTGCGCAACGTGCCATGGAGACATGACGAAGGCGACGGTGGCAGAACGCGCAGTGGTTTTTACGATGGGTAAGTGTCTCGATTGCCACCGGCAAAGAAATGCATCGCAAGATTGCGCGGCATGCCATTATTGAAGTCCGGCCAAGCCGCCAGTTAACTGATTATGGAACGCCGCAGCTTTTTCAAAATCCTGTCGACGGTCTCGGCCGGCATAGCAGCGACCTCCTGCGGAAACAAGAGCGACACGCTCATACCAATGCTTGTTTCAGATCGGGAGATCGTGCCGGGCCACGAACAGTGGCATCCCGCGGTGTGTACCGAATGCGGAGCAGGCTGCGGCACGATCGTGCGCGTGATGGAAGGGGAACGCGTCATCGAGCGCGACGGCAAGCCATTTCGCGAGCGTATCGCCTGTGTCAAGAAAATCGAAGGCAATTCCCTGGATCCGGTGAGCGGCGGCCGGCTCTGCGCGCGCGGACAGGCTGCGGTTCAGTCACTTTATAATCCCGATCGTGTGCAAGGGCCGCTGCGGAGAACGGGCGCTCGGGGGAAAGCTGAGTTTGCGCCGATTTCCTGGGAAGATGCTATCGCAACGGTGGCGGAAAAGCTCGCGAAAGCCCATTCGAGCGATCCAAGTCGGATTCTGTTCCTCACCGGACCGCAACTCGGCACACGAACGGTCAACATCCAAAAATTCCTCACAGCGCTTGGCGCTTCGCCGCCTCTCACTTCTTCGCTGGACAGCCTCGCCCTCGAAAGAAAAGCGGCTGAGTCGGTTTTCGGCTGGAAAGGTTTACCTCGCTACGATCTGGCGGAAGCCCGCTATGCGCTTGGCGTAGGCGCTGATTTCTTGGGTGGCTGGGCTTCTCCTGTTTATTATGCTCGGCAGTTCGGGCAATTCCGGCAAGGACGTTCGGGCATACGCGGAAAACTAGTTCAGGCCGAATCCCGCATGTCGATAACGGCCGGAAGCGCTGACGAGTGGCTGGGCATCCGGCCTGGCTCAGAGCCGCATTTCATCGTTGCCATCAAGCGGCTATTGCTCGATGGAAAACTGGCGCGCAACGCGGAGCAATTGCCCGCCTCTGTTGTGCAGTCGATTCAAGCAGCCGATTTCCAGTCTCTCGTTCGCACGTGTGGGATCGATGAAAGGCGCCTTCGCCGTGTGGCGCGCGAACTCGGCGAATCGGAAGCGCCACTGGTCATTGCCGGAGCTTCGATCCCGCATACCAACTCGCTCGATGCTCTCGTTGCGGCGCACTATTTGAATTTGATGTTGGGCAACATCGGGAAGCCCGGCGGTGTGATGCCACCGAACCCCGATTCCGGCGATCGTCCGCAAAACGGGAATGTCTTGGAAGCCATTAAGCGCGCCCAGGTGTTGCTTCTCGATCGCCAGAATCCTGTGTACACTGTGCCAATCGGAAGCCTCTCAGGCATCGACACCATCAGTAAGTTTCGGTCCATTCATTGATGACTCCGCGGCTTATGCCGACCTCATTCTTCCGGATCATCATGCGCTCGAATCAGACCTGGCCCTCGTGCCCGCTGTTTCCCCGCGTGCAGCCATTACGGTGTCTTCTTCATTTGTGCGGCCGCTCTACAATACGCGTCCGATTGAACAATCGCTGAATGATCTTGCCCGCAAAATGAACATCGCATTTGAGCCCGCAACAGCGAAAGCTTACGTTGAGCCGCTCTTGCCGCCGGATCAAACCTGGAACGATGTCGTCCGCCAAGGCGGCCTGTGGCGCGATAGTCAAGTCGCTGAGACCCCAAAACCGGTTGGCACAGCGACTTGGTCCGACCCGATCTTCTCCGGCGATCCGCAGAAATTCCCGCTGCAATTTCAACCGTATTTATCTTTGCAATATCACGACGGAAACGGCGCGAATTTACCCTGGATGCAAGAACTGCCCGACCCTACGTCAAGTGCCATGTGGGGACTTCCGCTCGAAATTGATCCACAAACCGCGGCCAAGCTGAATGTGAACACGGGCGATGGGGTGCGAGTCGAATCGGCCAGCGGAGCTCTCGATGCTTTCGCTTACGTGCATCCTGCGGCACTCCCGGGAGTCGTCAGTATGGCGATCGGCGAAGGTCACATCCATTACGGGCGATATGCATCCGGCAGAGGCGCCAATCCGCTTTCGATTCTTGCTCCCGTTTTCGACAACTCCACTGGCACGCTTGCGTTCGGGGCCACGCGAGTGCGTGTCGCTCGACTGGAACGAAAGCCCGGAGAGCTGATTCAGTTTTCTCCGCAGGATCGGGAGCAGGGGCCATGGGGGTATCGGTGAGCGATCAGGGTAAGCGGGAACACCGCTGGGGAATGGCGATCGATTTGGATCGCTGCACCGGCTGTCAGGCTTGCGTGGCCGCCTGTCACGCCGAGAATAATCTGCCGGTTTCCGATCCCGAATCCGCCGCGAAAGGGCGCGCGGTTCACTGGATTCGGGTGGATCGCTACTACGAAGGAGAGTTTCCGGACGTTCGCGTAAAGTACATGCCGGTACTTTGCCAGCAGTGTGACGAAGCGCCCTGCGAGCCGGTTTGCCCGGTGTACGCGACTTACAAAAATCCGGAAGGCCTCAACGTCCAGGTTTATAACCGCTGCGTGGGAACGCGCTATTGCGCCAACAACTGCCCGTATTCCGTGCGCTTCTTCAACTGGTTCGATCCGGTTTGGCCCGCGCCGCTCGGGCTGCAGCACAACCCGGATGTTTCTATCCGCATGGCTGGCGTGATGGAGAAATGTACGTTCTGTATTCAGCGAATCAAACGGGCGGAAACTAAAGCCCAGGACGAGAGTCGTCCGCTTGCCGACGGAGACGTACAGCCGGCCTGCGTTCAATCCTGCCCCGCGGAAGCGATGGTGTTCGGAGATTTAAACGATCCCGAAAGCAAAGTTTCTCGCCTGGCGGAAGAAGGCCGGGCCACGCGCCTGCTCGAAGAGTTGGGGACTAAGCCGAAGGTTTTCTATTTGCAGAGGGCGAAGTAGCGTGGCCACCGCCCCGGAGATCATCCCGTACCACGAGGTCCGCAGTGATTTGTGGCGGCCCTTACTCGGCGCGAGCCGGCGCTACATACTCGTGGTCACGGTGTTGTCCGCAGTTGTGTTCTGGGGGCTCATCTGCTGGGGATATCAGCTTCATCGCGGAATCGGAGTAGCCGGGATTCGCCGGCCGGTATTTTGGGCGTTCTATATAGTGAATTTCGTTTTTTGGATCGGTATCTCACATGCGGGCACCTTGATCTCGGCGATCCTGCGCCTCACGGAAGCCGAATGGCGGAAGCCGGTGACTCGGGCGGCTGAGGCGATCACCGTATTCGCGCTGATGATCGGCGGCATGTTTCCGATCATCCATCTGGGCCGCGCCTGGGTTTTTTATTGGCTGATTCCTTACCCCAATTCCAGGCTTCTTTGGCCGAATTTCCGATCGCCGTTACTTTGGGATCTCACTGCGATCAGCACCTATCTGACCGGCAGCACGATTTACTTATTTCTGCCCCTGATTCCTGACGTTGCGCAACTCTCACAGGAGGCGATGGGCTGGCGTCGTCGCCTTTATCGCGCGCTTTCGCTCGGCTGGACGGGGAGCGACCGGGAATGGCATGCCCTGGAACGCGCTATGAAGCTGATGGCGGCGATCATCCTGGCGGTTGCTGTTTCGGTTCACACCGTCGTTGCGTGGGATTTTTCGATGGCCATTGCGCCTATGTGGCACAGCTCCATCTTCGGACCCTATTTTGTGGTCGGCGCCATCTTCAGCGGGATCGCCGCCCTACTCGTGGTCATGTCCATCATGCGCAAATCGATGCATCTGGAAAAATATCTGACCCCGCATCATTTCAACAATCTTGCGAAGCTGCTGCTTCTGATGAGCCTTCTCTGGCTCTATTTCACGGTGGCCGAGAACTTGACCGCCTGGTATGGTAACGAGCCGAAGGAAATGAATGTGTTCGGAGCTCGCGTGCGCGGTCACTTCGCTCCTTATTTTTGGATCATGGTGTTCTGCAACTTTGTCGTTCCCTTCGTGCTGCTCGGCATTCGACGGCTGCGCACCATCCGCACGGCAACTATCGCATCGGTGGCCGTGCTGATCGGCATGTGGCTCGAGCGTTATCTCATCGTGGTTCCGACCCTGAGCATGCCTCGTCTCAGCGCCGCCTGGGGTTCTTATTCGCCGACCTGGGTGGAGATCTCGATCACAACCGCGACCTTCGCAACTATGGCGTTGCTGTACCTGATCTTTGCCAAGCTGTTTCCGGTGGTTTCCATCTGGGAGTTTGAGCCCCATCCTGAGGACGAGTATAGGAGCGAACGTGTATTTGGCGGCCGATTTTCAGGAAAAAGAATCGACAGTGGAGGCTGTCAAAGACCTGAGGTCCATGGGCTTCGGTCCCGACGATCTCTGCGTCTTTTCCGACGAGCCGGTGGAATTCCCTCGCGGCATGCTCGACCGCCCCAGCCGCATGTCTCTGGTCGTCGTTACGGGCGCTGTTGTCTTCTGCTTACTCACAATCGGCTTCGTGTATTTCACTCAATACAATTACCCGCTGATTACGGGCGGGATGCCATTGTTTTCCTTCTGGGCGACGGGCGTAATCTTCTATGAGCTGACGATGCTCGGCGCAATCGTGACCACATTCTTGTGGTTTCTCTGGGAGAGCGGCCTTGTGCGCCGGCGCAATCGCAGCGTCCCGGTCCCGGCCGTGAAGCCTGACATCATCTGCATTCGGGTCCAGCTGCCGTCCCGATCAACTGACGGAAGCAACCAGGTCTTTGCAGCGCATGGGCGCCGAAAATGTCAGGAAATTGGGGGAATCGGCATGAATCGGCGGATGGCTGCTTGCGTTGAGCTTCGCGGCAAGCCTTTCGGCTGCGGACATCAAAGCGCCGCCGTGGGAGACGCCACGCGTCGTCATCGGACGCGATCTCTTTCGCGAGAACTGCGCTGTTTGCCACGACATCGATAAAGACAAGCTGCACTCCCGGAAATTCGGCCCGAGCCTGAATCATCTTTTCAAGAACGAAAGGCTGCCGCTCAGTCACGGAAAACCTAGCCGGCAATATGTGGCGATCAGAATTAAATTCGGAGGAGTGCTGATGCCGGCATTCGGGAAGAGGCTGAATGACTCCGAGATCGATACTCTGATGGACTATCTGGCTTCGAAATAGCCGTGCGAAGAGATTCGGCTACAGATTCAACAATATTTTCAGCTTCGATGCCACGACGGCTTGAGACCGTGAATGCAGTTGTCCGAGATAGCGCGCCAAACCAGACGAATGGATGGTTGCCAGTTTGTGCAGTCTTAGAGCGGATCTCATTTTGAGATTCGTTGAAAGAAACTCTGCCGTTTGTGGATCGATCAGGAGGTCCGATTGCAAAACTTGCGTCGGAATCACCGAGGAAATATAAGCAACCAAAATCTCAGGAATCGAACCGACGGGACCTGTCAACAAGAGGACGGGCCGCAACTTCATCGCTGCCGTATCGCCAAAAGGGAAATAAGCGAGGTATATTTCACCTGGATTCATTCACTGGCTGTCCGTCCGCAAGCGTGTAAACATCCTCCATTGGATCGCTAACTTCCGCGTCCCATTCTTGACTTACGCTGCGCATCCAAGCCAGACCGGCGTCATCTTCCTCGGGCACAAGAACGATCAGCCGAACCGGACCTGCCGGAAATTCATCGGGAACCTCTGCATGAAGCCGATGATTCTCGTCGATGTCACCGTTCAGTCTAATCGCTTTCATGGATTATTCCTGGCAGCTCATTTTCCAAACAAAAACGGATGGCGTCCACCATCCGTTTTTTCAGGCGAAAGGTCTACTGTACAAACAGATCTACCGCGCCGCAGCCTTAGCCTTGGGCGCTACAGCCTGCCGGGTCGCCTTGGGGGCATGAGCCACCTTGGTCTTGTGAGTCGCTGTCCCTGACCCATTCCGCGCTACGGCGCTCAATCCCGAACTACCGTTGGTCTGCCGTTTCGCGGGCCGTTGGGGGTCATTTTCCCGAGTATTACCGATCGCTTCGCACCGGTTGCCATGGGAACGTTCGACGGGCGCAAATGGGCCGTTTCATACGCCATCACGGCGAAAGCAACGGCTTCCTTGGCATCCACGTCGAGACCCACTTCCGTAGTCTCCTTGACAGGAATCTGACCCAATGCCTTCTGCAGCATCCGCATCATCGTCGGATTATGCGTTCCACCGCCGGAAACGAAAATCTCATCGACACGCATCTCGGGCAACACGAAGTTCCGGAGACCGAGAGCAATACTCTCGGCGGTCAAGGCCGTCGCCGTCGCGATCAGGTCTTCGCTGCTAAGCTCCGTGTCCAGAAGCTTGGAGACAAACTCGGAGCCGTACTGCTCGCGCCCCGCCGTTTTGGGCGGCTTGGCACGAAAGTATTTGTCGCGCAGCAGCTTCGCCAGCAGCTTGGGATCGATAACACCCGTCGCCGCAATGACTCCGTCGCGATCGAAAGTCTGGCGCCCCTGCGTAATGCGAGAGACCAGTTGATCGATCACCATATTCCCCGGCCCCGTATCGAACGCGATCACCCGGTCCGTATTCGTGTTCGGGGGAATCGCGGTCAGGTTGGCGATGCCGCCAATGTTCACGGCCACACGCCCGCGGCCTCGATGCCGTATCAGCATGTAATCGAGATACGGAACCAGCGGCGCGCCCTTCCCGCCCGCGGCAACATCGCGTTCTCTGAAATTCGAGATCACGTCGATACCGGTGCGTTCGCTGATGACGCTGGATTCGCCAATCTGGAATGTGCTCGCCACCTTCTTGCCCAGAAATTGCGCTCCCTGGCCCTCGTGGAAAATGGTCTGCCCGTGACAGCCGATCAGCTTGATCGAGTCAAGCGGAATCTCTGCACGCTCGGCCGTTTCCTCCAGAGCCTCGACATACAGCTCGCCGAGCAAAAAGTTCAGGCGCGAAATGTCTCCGGTGAATGCGTTCATGTTCGACATGGCCAATAACGCTTCACGAATCTTCTTGGGATAGGGGACCGAATGACTCGTCAGGACGTTAATTTTCGCCCTGAAGCCCGATCCGGACATGTCGATGATGGCCACATCGATGCCGTCGAGCGAAGTCCCGCTCATGATACCTGCTATTCTCATCTTTTTAGCAACTCTTGCTGCAAATCTTGCAGAATCTGCAAAGCTTCAACCGGTCTGAGCTCGTTGATGTTCAAAGCTCGAATCCGATCGGCGAGCCCCGGCTTTAAAGGCTCGAAAAGTCTAATCTGTACGGGCGCGTCTGCCTCGCCCGGGGCCAGCTCTTCGGTAAGAGCGTGTTCCCTTACTTCATGATGCAATAAAACTGACCTCGCGCGCTCGATTACTTGCAAGGGTAAGCCCGCTAAACGAGCCACTTCGATACCGTAACTGCGGTCTGCAGAGCCAGGTTCTACCTTTCTTATGAATAAGATATGGTCATTTGCTTCCTTTACGGAGACGTGCAAATTTCTTACGCCAGAAAGTTGATCGGCAAGCTCCGTCAGCTCGTGATAATGGGTAGCGAATAAGGTTTTCGCTCTGATTCGGTCATGGATGTACTCAACCACGGCCCAGGCGAGCGCTAATCCATCGTAAGTGGAGGTGCCGCGGCCGATCTCATCCAATACCACGAAGCTATTAGCTGTCGCGGTATTCAGGATGGCAGCGGCTTCAGTCATCTCCACCATAAACGTGGAACGCCCGCGTGCGAGATTGTCCGCAGCGCCGATCCGGGTGAACACCCGGTCCACCACCGGCAGCGTAGCCGCCTCGGCAGGCACAAACGACCCGAGCTGCGCCAGAATCAGGATCAGCGCTGCTTGTCGAAGGTAAGTCGATTTACCACCCATATTAGGGCCGGTAATCACGGCAATAAATTCGCCCGCTCCATTCAGATAGAGATCGTTTGGAACAAACCGGACAGCGTCGCGCTCGGTCAATTTCTCAATGACTGGATGCCGTCCCGCGTCAATTCGCATCTCACCGGAATTGGAAAATCGCGGCCGCCTGTAACGATTTTCCACAGCCACCTGGGCCAGACTGGCAAATACGTCGACTTCCGCGATGACCGCCGCCGCACTCTTGATCCGCTCGGCGTGTGAAGCGGCGAACATCCGAAGATCCTGAAAGATCTCGCGTTCCAGAGTCAGAATCTTGTCTTCGGCGGCCAGTACTTTCCCTTCCAGTTCCTTCAGTTCGGGCGTGGTGAACCGCTCAGCGTTTGCGAGTGTTTGTTTGCGTTCATAATCGGCGGGAGCTAAGTGTAAGTTGGCTTTCGAGACCTCGATGTAGTAGCCGAAAACATTGTTAAAGCGTACTTTCAGCGACTGAATACCCGTACGGCCGCGCTCTCGCGCCTCGATGGCGGCAATGTACTGCCGGCTGTTGCGGCTGATATCGCGCAGTTCATCCAATTCCGCGTGGAAGCCTCTCGAATTGTGCCGCCGTCAGCGAGGCTCACCGGCGGCTCATCGGCTATCCCGGCTAAAATTCGTTCACGCACTTCCGCTACTATGTCCAGCTCACGTCGCAGGCTGGGCGTTTCCAGTTTCTGCGTCAACTCCGCCACTCTTGGGAGTTGAGCCAGAGATCTCCCCAGCGCCAGCATCTCGCGCGGTCCGGCCGTTGCGAGTATGACCTTCGCCAGCAATCGCTCCAGGTCCTGAATGCTACTCAATAGCTTTCTTAGATCGCCGCGAACGATGATCTTGGCGCTCAGCTCTGCTACGGCATCCAGGCGGGCTTCGATTTCGGCTTCGTCACAGGAGGGATTCAGCAATCTTCGCCGCAGAAGACGGCCTCCCATGCCCGTGCCCGTCTTGTCCAAAACGTGAACCAGCGTCGCTTCGCGGCTCTCGCCTGCAAACAGCGGTTCAACCAGCTCCAGGTTCCGAACCGTCGCCGCGTCCAGAATCATGTGTTCACGGCGCTCGTAAAAAGCCGGCCGATTCAGGTGATCCAGGGCCGATTTTTGCGTCTCCCGCAGATAGTGCAATACCGCCCCGGCAGCCGCCACCGCAAAAGGCTTGTCGGCCAACCCGCAGCCATCCAGGGAAAGCAGGCGAAAATGCTCCAGAATCTGCCTTCCCGCATAATCGGCTCCGAACACCCATGCATCAAGCGGAGTTTCCAGGCAGGGTGCTCCAATAGCAGGCCCGTCGGGGTGAAGCACCTCCCGGACGTTCAAGGTCTCCAGGAGAGGATTCACCTCCGCGCTTTCGATTTCAGTCGTCCGGAACTCGCCGGTGGAGAGGTCGGCGTACGCAATGCCGCTCCGTCCAGCTTTGGAGAATACCGCTGCCAGATAGTTGTTCTCGCGCGAGCGCAGAAGCGACCCGTCAGTTGCAGTCCCGGGCGTAATCACCCGCGTGACCTCGCGGCGCACCAGTTTCTTGCCCGGCCCCGCTTCTTCCATCTGTTCGCAGATTGCAACCCGATACCCGCGCTGAATCAGGCGCGAAATGTAGCTATCTGAAGCGTGATAGGGCACGCCGCACATGGGGATTGGATCGCCGCGCTCTTTATTCCGAGCTGTTAGCGTGATCTCGAGTTCACGGGAAGCAGTAACGGCGTCTTCATAGAAAAGCTCGTAGAAGTCGCCCAGACGGAAGAGCAGCAGCGCGCCCGGAACCTGTTTTTTTGCGGCTTGATATTGCCGCATGAGCGGCGTGGTGGGTTCGGTCACGATACCGGGAACGCAAGGCGACTACACTTCCCGCCCCGCGGGCCAGCGGAGAAGGAACAGTTCATGCCCTCGATTTTGGCATGTCCACACGCGACCAGACAAGCTGCGCCCCTGAATCGGCTGGCGGGCTGGGTACTTAGGTTCTGTTTCTCGTTTCGGTAAAGATGCCAACTGTTCAGTTGCCGAATCCCCTTGCCAGGGTGAAATCCGGATTCATTGCGCTAAATGAGTTTTCAGAAGGGTTCTGACGATCTCACCCAGCCTCATGAACTCTTCGTAGCCGGACGGTTTTTTGAAGTAGCTAACTGCACCAAGGTTATACATTTGTTCGCGGTCGAGTACGGAATCTGAGGTCGATACAGCGATAACAGCCGCATTCGCGCAGCGACGGCTCTGCCGCATTTCCTTCAGTACTTCTCCCCCTTGCTTTTTCGGCAGATTGATGTCGAGAATCACCAGCGCGGGACAGGGCATCGCGATGTCTTCATCCACCTGCTCGAAGAATCGTACAGCCTCCTCTCCGTCATTGACAACGTGAAGGGCGAGAGGCAGCTCCGCGCGATGGAGGGCTTCTTGAATCAGGAACACGTCGCCGTCGTTGTCCTCTACGACGAGGACACTGGGCAGACCGGAAGAGGCCTCCCCATCAGACGGGGAGGGTGAAATGGAAGGCCGATCCTCGTCCGGGTTCGGAATCAACCCAAATCCGGCCGTCATATCGATCCACAATTCGTTGGCAGATGGCCAGTCCAATGCCGGTTCCCGCATATTCGTCACCTTTGTGTAGACGCTTAAACAGTCCAAAGATGGTCTCCTTGTACTCGGGATCTATGCCTATACCGTTATCCGCCACGGTGAAAAGCCAACCGTCGTCATTCCGCTCCGCCTTAAGGTGCACCGTCGGATGGCCGTTCCGGGCTTCGATATTTGATAGCGTTGCCAATCAGGTTTTGAAACAACTGTTGAAGATGCACCCCGTGCACCCGAACCATGGGCAACGGATCGGTCGAGATTCGCGCGCCGGTATCCCTGATAGCCCCGGCGAGGTTGGCAAGTGCGGACCCCAGCATTTCGTTCGCATCCGCTGGCTGGTTCACTTTGTCGAGTTTTGTAACTTGCGTATAGGTCAGGAGGTCGCGCACGAGCAATTCCATGCGGGTTGCCCCCTTTTGCACGAAGCCCATGAATTTCAGGGCCTCACCGTCCAGCTTGTCGCTGTGCCGCTTCATCAGCAGTTCGGTGTAGATCTTCACGCTGCGTAGCGGCTCCTGGAGATCATGGCTCGCGGAGAAAGCAAACTGCTCAAGGTCGCTGTTGGCGTGACGAAGCTCATCCTCTACGCGCTTCTGTTCGTCGATGTCGGTGGAAGTGCCGAACCACTTTACAATCTTTCCGTCCTCGGAATGAACGGGAACGGCGCGCCCGACGAACCAGCGCCAGCGTTCTTCATGCCGGTCCCAGAGCCGGTATTCGATGTTGTAGGGTTCGCCTGAATCAATGGCGGCATGCCAGCTGTCCCGGGTCCGCTGAATGTCGTCGGAATGCACGATGGGTTGCCAACTCGCGTCACCAAAGGATTCCCGCCCGCCGCCCGTGAAGGCATGCCAGCGCTCGTTGTAATAATCGACTTGGCCGTCAGGACGTGCCGTCCATACCATTTGCGGCATGGTATCCGCAAGCTGCCGGAACCTGGACTCGCTCGCCATCAATTCCGCTTCCATTTGTTTGCGCTGGGTGATATCTCGCGCGATCTTCGACGCACCGACGATCTTTCCATTCGCATCCTTGATCGGAGAAATCGTGACCGAAACGTCGAGCAACGTGCCATCCTTCTTTTGGCGCACGGTTTCGAAGTGATCAATGCGTTCGCCGTTTCTAAGCCGGGAAAGGATATGAAGTTCCTCCTCCTGGCGGTCCGCGGGAATGATGAGAGATGCAATCGCGCGGCCGATAGCTTCCTCCGCCGTATAACCAAAAATGCGTTCGGCGCTCTTGTTCCAACTTGTAACTATGCCGTTGAGGTCCTTGCTGACGATGGCGTCATCGCTCGAATCGACAATGGCGCTCAAAAGGAGGGCCGCCCGTTCGGCTTGCTTGCGACCGGTGATATCGTGCGTGATCGCGAGGTGGACCGGCGTCCCATGAGTGTGGCGGAACGGAGCTGCATGCGTTTCCATGTGACGGCGTACGCCCGTTAATCCCACCATGTCGAACTGAAGAGATGCCTTCTGTCCTCCACAGACCTTCTCGTTGAATTCCCGGAACTTCTCGCGATCCTCTGGGGCGATGATCTCGTAGACGCTCTGGCCTGTTACAACCTCAGCATTCGGTGCGCCAACCATCTCCAGTCCCGGCGGATTCATAAATAGTAATGTGCCGTCGGCCGCGACGATCTTAACGCATTCGGGTGTTGTATCGACGATTGCGCGGAACTGCTCGCGGGCCTCAATTTCCGCGATTTTGCGCTCCGTAATATCCATGAGCAGATTCATGCCGCCTAGGATCCGGCCCTCGTCATCGCGAAGGATAGTAGGAAATGGGGTGAACCAGAACCGGCTGCCGTCCGGTCGCTCGGCAAAGCATTCCGTGCCGGGCTTCACCTCGCCGCCCTTCAGAGCGGTTGCCATCGGGCATTGATCGTGAGGCAAAGCAGTACCGTCTGGAAAGAACAGCTTCCAGGTGACACACCATCGATCGGTACCGAGCTCGGGCTCACGCCCCGAAAGTTTCACGGCGGCAGCATTGAAGTACGTAAGCCGGCCCTGGTCATCCGTCATGTAAATGGCTACAGGCAAAGAGTCCACCATTTGGCGGAAAATGCTGTTCGACGTCCCCCGATCGGTGGCTAGGGTTGCAAGTGTTTCGATACTGCCGGCAGTCATGACATACCTCAAGCGCGCGCTCTTGTGCCCCAGTGTGTCGACGCTCTTGCCCCAAGAATGTGTCCTTGGCGCAAGTTCACTTCAATAAACTCCTTCATTGTCTGCGGGCAGAGAGATTAACAGTTAGCGCTGATACAATTTTACTATCTTCTTACAATCCAAGCACTTGCAATTCTAGATCTATGTCGTACTAAACTGGTCTTATATTCATATGGGTTCTAAGAAAAGGCGTGCAGCCCCCACCGCTAACGCAGTTCCCAAAACGCTTGCGGATCTTCCCTCGGGGCAACGCTGTATTCTGGACCGCCTCGATTTGCCGGAGGATGTCGCACGGCGTCTGATGGAGTTGGGTTTTCTGCCTGGCAATGAAGTAATACCAGGTAAGCGAGCGCCCGGCGGCGGACCGCGCGTGTTTCGCGTGGACGGCTCGGAAGTGGCCCTGCGGGATGACACTGCCGCCCGGCTTTATGTCCGCCGCGATCCGGAATCGGATCTGGTCGTACTTCCATGAGTAGCTGCCACGGCGAAACTCCCCGAGCGGGTCTCCTGCCCAACCCGTCGATCCTGCCGCCCCGGCCGCCGAACGACCGGCCCATCATCGTTGCCATCGTGGGCCCGCCTAATTCGGGCAAATCCACTTTGTTTAACCGGCTCACCGGGCTCCGGCAGAAAGTCGCGAATTTCCCCGGGGTGACGGTTGAACACCGCATGGGCAAGGCAAAACTGAAGAGCCATCACGAGGTTTTTCTCGTCGATCTTCCGGGTGTTTACAGCCTTCATCCGCGCGCGGAAGACGAACAGGTCACGCACGACGTGCTGAAAGGCGAGCAACCCGATTTTCCTAAACCTGACGCGGTGGTCCTGATCCTGGACGCGACGAATTTGGGCCGCCATCTGGTGCTCGCCGCGCCCATCCTCAACCTCGGCCTGCCGACATTGATTCTGCTGAACATGGCTGACGATCTGGAGGTCCGGGGCGGCAAGGTAGACGTTGCGGCGCTGGCCGGAGAGTTGAACTGCCCGGTGGCTCTCATCAGCGCGGCCAAAGGCACCGGGATTGATAGCATTCAGCAGTTCCTGCTGGGCACAGCAGCGCGGCTGAATGCGCCTCCGCCGAAGATTGAGCTTCCTGTGTTGCAGGATGTTCCAAAGTGCCGTCAGTGGGCGGCCAATCTCGGCATGCGCGCTTCGTACAAAGCGCCGGCTCCCCCCATGTGGACGCGCCGTCTCGATGCCGTTTTTCTGCACCCGGTCGCGGGTCCGCTTATTTTCCTCGCGGTTGTTATCGCGGTGTTCCAGAGCATCTTCTCATGGGCTCAGCCATTGATGAACGGTCTGCAACAAGCCGTTTTGTGGTCCGGACGGGGGATGGCCTCTATCTTGCCTGATTCGCCGTGGCGCTCTCTTCTGATCGATGGAATTTGGAGCGGCGTCGGATCGGTGATTGTATTCCTGCCGCAGATCCTGCTTCTGTTCCTGTTTATCGGTCTGCTCGAAGATTCGGGCTATCTGGCGCGCGCGGCTTTGATCGCCGACCGCACCATGGCCAAGATCGGACTGCAAGGCAAATCGTTCATCCCGCTGCTCTCTGCATATGCTTGCGCCGTTCCGGCCATCATGGCCACCCGCGTCATCGAAAATAAACGCGATCGCATCGCCACGATCATGATCGCGCCGCTGATGACGTGCTCGGCGCGGCTCCCGGTCTATACGCTGGTTATCGCCGCGTTCGTGCCGAATATTCCGATCCTGAAAGGCTTTCTCTACCTTCCGGCGGCCACCATGCTTGGCCTATACGTCTTGGGATTCCTGGCCGCGATTGCGATTGCACGAGTTTTGAAATCAACCATCCTCAAGAGCGGGCGGTCTTCTTTCATGCTGGAAATGCCGCCTTACCGCTGGCCCACCTGGCAGTCTCTTGCTTTGCGGCTCATCGATCGCGCCAAAGTTTTCCTGCGCCGCGCCGGTACAGTCATTCTTTTGGTGGCGGTTCTTATCTGGGTGCTCGCGCATGTTCCCTTCCACGAGGGCAAGACTCCTCCGATCGAACAAAGTTATGCGGGCATGGTGGGGAAGGCGATTGAACCAGCCATCAAGCCGCTCGGTTTCAACTGGAAAGTTGGCATCGGTCTGATCACCTCGCTTTTCGCTCGGGAAGTGATCGTCGGCACCCTGGGAACGATCTATGGCATCGAAGGAGATGAGCAGTCGAAAGGCCTCCAGGACGCCGTGCATCACGATCTGAGCCCCGCAGGAGCGGTCGCGCTCCTGATTTTCTTCGCTTTTGCGATGCAGTGCTTCTCCACGCTCGCCGTCGTGAAGCGGGAGACCGGCGGGTGGAAGTGGCCGATCTTCCAGTTCTCTTACATGCTCGCGTTGGCGTACTGCGGTTCCTGGCTCGCGTTTCGCATTACTAGCTACTTCCTGTAGCCTTTAACCCAAGCCTTTAACCCAAGCGCTTTACCAAGCGTTTAACCCAAGCGCTTAACCAAGCGTTTAACATAGATAAGCGACGAAACGCATCACGAATTCCTTGTCTGAATGAGCGACCTCCTAAACGTAGTGATCCTCGGCTCCGGTTGCGCCGGGAACACCGCGGCAATTTATACCGCGAGAGCGAACCTGCAACCTCTGGTGCTTGAGGGCCACGAGCCGGGCGGCCAGCTCTCCATCACCACTGAGGTGGAGAACTTCCCGGGATTTCCGGAAGGCATTCATGGCCCCGCGCTGATTGAAAATATGAAGCAGCAGGCGCAACGCTTCGGCGCGGTCTACCGTCATGGCCGCGTTTTACACGCCGATCTCTGCAAACGGCCGTTCACTTTGGAGCTGGAAGACGGCGAAAAAATTCAAACTCGCACGCTGATTATCGCTACCGGCGCTTCGGCCCGATGGTTGAATCTTCCCAATGAACAAAAACTCATTGGACACGGCGTCAGCTCATGCGCCACGTGCGACGGATTTTTCTTTCGAGGCCGGAAAATCATGGTCATCGGCGGCGGCGATTCGGCGATGGAGGAGGCGAATTTCCTGAGCCGTTTCGGCAGCGAAGTAGCTGTAGTGCATCGCAGCGAAACCTTTCGAGCTTCGAAAATCATGTTGGAGCGCGCGCAAAATAACCCCAAAATCACGTTCGTCACGAATACGGTGGTGGAGGATATTTACGATCCCGCCAAAGGCGAAGTGACCGGAGTCAAGTTGCGCAACGTGAAAACGGATAAAGTATATGACCGCGAAGTTCACGGTTTCTTTGTCGCCATCGGCCACATCCCCAATACGACTCCGTTCGCGGGCCAGCTCGATTTAGACGCGGACGGCTACATCATCACGCATGGAGGAGCGCGAACGAACATCTCCGGCGTCTTTCATGCGGGCGACGTGCAAGACCGCATCTATCGCCAGGCAATCACGGCTTCCGGGGCAGGTTGCATGGCAGCTATAGAAGCCGAACGTTTTCTCGAAGCGGAAGGACACTAACGCATGTCCGCGACGGCCAGCCGCTCCTATATGGTTCCCCAGAGGAGCGCTCTCCCCCGCGCCTGGTTCTTTGTCCCGCTAGCTTTAGTTGGTTTCCTCGCGCTCGCAATCGGTTATTCCCTGACGCGAGCGCCTTGGTGGGACGAAGGTGTCTATGCGGACATTGCCCTGACTTTCCGGAACCACGGCTATCTCGGAGCGATGACTTTCAGTCCTTTTGGCTACCTGAATCTGCCTGAAGCGCATCGCTATACCTACTCACAGCTTCCTCTCTATTTGGTCAGCCTCGGTGGCTGGTGGCGAATCTTTCCAGCATCCGTGGAATCAATGAGATTGTTCTCTGTTTTCTGGGGCTGCGTCTACATCGGCTCCTGGTTTTTTGTGGTGCGCGCATTGAGCCCTCGAGACTCGCTGGCTTTTTTCGTTGCGTGTGTCGTCGCGCTCGACTATTCCTGCATCGCCGCTGCTTCCAACGGCCGCATGGACATGATGTGCGCTGCGTTGGGACAAGCCGGCCTCGCCGGCTACCTGTGTCTCAGAGAATCGAATTGGACTCGGGCCATCACGCTCGCCGGCTGGTTTGGCGCTGCCTCTTTGTTTTGTCATCCGATGGGAGTCGTGACGAACGTTTCAATCGCTGCAGTCGCGCTTTTTGATTGGCGGCGTTTCCGGTGGAAAGGCCTCGCTGGAGCGATATTGCCTTATCTGCTTGGCACAGCGGCGTGCGTCGCCTATATTCTGCAAGCGCCGGCGGTATTTTGGGCCCAGGCTAAGGCCGCTTCCGGATATCGCGTAACCGGTTTGCTTCCCATTCTTCACAATCTGCTGAATGATTTTTACTTGCGGTATGTCGGCCTGTACTATCTCAGTCTCTCGGGCATCAACAGGTTGAAATCGGCTTCTTTGATCTTCGTCGTTGCCGGCATCATCGGAATTGCAATAAATCGCCGGCTTCGCAGCCAGCCGCTGGGTAGAACGCTATTGATTCTCGCCGGCATTGGGTATCTGGGTGTCGCGGCGATTGATAACCAGAAGTTCCCTGTGTATTTCATTTACTCGATGCCCGCCATGGCGGCTTGTGGCGCGCTTTGGGTATGGGATTCTTGGCAACGCGGTGGCCTTATGCGCCTTCTTGCGTGCACCCTTCTGACGGCTTCTGTGCTTGCTTCAGTCGGTGGATTCACCTACAAAATCCATAGCGATCAGTACGATCACCTGTATAGACCGGCAATTGCTGCTATTAAAGCGAATTTAACGCCTCGCGGTTTTGCAATGGGTGGCTCCGAATTAGGCTTTGCTCTCGGATTCGAGAGGGTGATTGACGACCGTTATCTCGGGTATTTTTCCCATAAGATACCGGACGTATATGTCGAGAACGCCTACTACGGCGGTCCATCCGGACCTGCTTTCGTACCGGCCTGGGAATGGTCGCGCAATGTGTTGCGCACTCAATACCATTTAGTGTTTGAAAACAGCGCCTTTGCCGTCTACGCCCGCAATGCGCTTCCATCTGCACCCGTTGCTGGTCGCAGCGGAAGTGGCGATTAAGCGGCTCTCCCTGCCTCAACGCGCGCCGGCAGCCATGGTCCGTCTTGCCTCGGCGAACCGGAAATCGTGAACGCCTTCTATGACTCTCTCCTGATCTTCTTCTTTCAGTGAGCTGTACAGGGGAAGTCTCAACAAGCGTTCGCTGACCCGTTCCGTGATGGGGCACTGTCCCGGATATCCGCCAAATTCCCGGCCCATTTTTGAAAGATGCAGCGGCACGTAATGGAAAACACTGAGGATGTCGCGGTCCTTCAGGTGATCGATCAGTAACGTTCTGCTGTACAAATCGGGCAGCAGCAAATGAAAAATATGATAAGCGGGATCGCAATCGGCCGGCGCCGCGGGCAATTGGACGCCGTGTTCGGCCGCCCATTCAGTGAGCCCGTCCCGATATCGCTCCCAGATTTTGCGACGCTTCGTTTGGATCGAATCGCGAACTTCGAGTTGCGCGTAAAGAACAGCGGCAAGTATGTCGGAGGGCAGATAGCTGGAACCGATATCCACCCAGCTATATTTATCCACTTGCCCTCGGAAGAATTTGCTGCGATTTGTCCCTTTCTCGCGAACAATCTCCGCCCGCTCGATGTATTGCGGGTCGTTGATCACCAGCGCCCCGCCTTCACCGCAACTGAAGTTCTTTGTTTCATGAAAGCTCTGGGTTGCCATGCAGCCGAAAGTCCCCAGATAACGTCCCCGATACTCGTCCGAATAGACCGTGCGCGTTGTCTTCCACCACGGGAATTTTATAGGCTCGCGCGATTTCGAGAATCTTGTGCATCTCGCAGCCCACCCCCGCGTAATGCATCACTACAATCGCCCGGGTCGCTGGCGAAATAAGCGGCTCGATCAGATCTTCGTCGAGATTCAGAGTGTCCGGCCGGATATCGATAAAAACAGGCCTTGCGCCGCGCGAGACAAACGCATTCACCGCCGACGGGAATGTGAATGAGGGCACAATTACTTCATCGCCCGGTTTTATTTTTAACAGCAGCGCCGCCATTTCCAGTGCGTGAGTGCAAGAAGTGGTGAGCAGCACTTTCGGGACGCCAAGCGCCTCTTCAAGCATTCGGTGGCATCGTTTTGTGAACACACCGTCGCCGGAAATCCGCATGGCTTCGAAAGCCTGTTGAATGTAACTGAATTCCGTTCCGACCCTGCTGATGCAGTTAAATGGGATAGCCGACACGTGAATCCCCCAAGTAGCTTGTCCTTGACATCTCCGCGATGCAGGCGCTTCTGAAAGCACCTTTATCGCAAAAGTTCCCCAACCCGGATGTCGTGCACCCATTATTGTACGAATGTTGCACCTCGGTGAATTCTGCCCGTAACTGTACTGGTACCAGGGGAACTAAAGCCAGCTTCGAGTATTATCCCCAAATATATTTGCCGGCCTCTGCTCCCGTCATCAGCAGAAGATCTAAAACCGTGACGTGCGGATCGAAGGGCGGGTGTAGCTGCCGATATTCAGGATAGTCGTAAACCATCCACTCGACGGCGATGCCCCGGGCGTTCAGCTTTTCCACTTCGAGATAGTCTTTCGCCGAGGGCCCGCTGATGTAGTTCTCGGGCGCCCACCTTCTCGAGTATCTGTAGCAGGCGATCCGTTTTCGCTCCGGAGCATTCAAGGCTCGAACTGCGCACGAAGCGCGTGTGCTGGATTCCGAGCTCGCGTGCCAATTCGATGGTGGTGTCGATAGTGAAATCGGCAAGCCTGTCTGGTTCCCGTTGATACCAGCGCTTCAGCATAGGCTCGAACTGCTGGAAAAACGGCGCTTTCGAATAGCTATGCCGCAAGCTCTCAAAATGCGTTCGATTCCACTTCTTTTCCCAAGAAATTTGCATGTCGCAGGTCATGGCCTGTTTCCATTGAGGGCCGGCCGATTTCACCGGGATCGAAAGCCATTGTGTGCCTCGCGGCGTCTTTATGCGGTTGCGATTCCGCCAGCCGTGGCGATCATACTGGGCATCGTCGTAAAAAACGAAAATGTCAGCCTTATGGATCTGATGAAAAAATCCTCGCCATGGAATATAAGAGGGCTGCAGAATAACGCATCTCATCGGGGGCCGAAAGCCTTGCGGTCAGTCACGCCTCTCGTAAATGCTTCGAACAAAATATTGAGGCCGGCATTTGCTTTCGGTGAAGATCTTGCCGACATACATGCCGATGAGCCCCAGAACGCTGATCACGGTCCCACCGATCAGCCAGAGCGACACCATGATCGAGGTAAAACCCGACAAAATCAGATCGGGCTTCATCAATTTTTCTATAACCAACGCACATGCGTACGCTAGCGACAGCAAAGTGATGCAGATTCCCGCGACGAAAACGACAGTCAGCGGATAACTGGAAAAAGACGTGATCGCGTTGACCGAGAGCCGCAGGAGCCGAATCGCTGTGTACGTCGACTTCCCTTTCCGGGGAATCTTTGTCACTGGCCGCGCTCGCTGTGTAAATCCGCTCCAGCTGAAAAGACCCATCATGAATACGTGCGCTTCCGCAAACTGGCTTAGCGAATCTACGTAGCATCTCCTCATGATCCGGACCGTGCATCCGTTTACTGGTATGGCAGTTTCAGCCGCAAGATTGAAAACTTTGTAGAACATCGACCCCGAGTAGCGCTTGACCACGGACCCTGACCGCGCCGTCTGGACTCCATAGACCATGTCGGCCGGTTGCTCATGAAGATCCCGCCAGAAATCGATCAGCCATTCGGGCTGCTCTTCAAGATCGATATCTATCAAAAAAACAAAATCGCCCATCGCGTGCCGCAAGCCGGCAAGCATCGCCGTGTGGTGGCCGAAATTTCTCGAAAGTTCAACCACGCGGACGTGCGGGTCGGCATCGGCAAGCCCCACTGCGACATCCTGGGAACGATCTGGGGAGCCGTCATTCACTAGCACGATTTCATACGATTTTGTAATTCGCTTCGCGGCTTCCGTTATTCTCCTGTGAAATTCGTGAATGAATTCCGCGGACCTATACATCGTCGCGACAACCGATAACTCCGGGCGGTCATGCGCTAAATGCGGCGCGCTGTTAATCTCTTGCATGGCCGCAATGTTCTAAGACCGTCCAATTGCTGTTTTCATAAATCAGCCCCACGGTCCCAGTTGGCAACATGATCTTCGAACGCAGAGCGAGCCAGCCTTCGCTGCTGGCTCGAGCGCGAAAGACTTCGCTTGTCGCTGTGCCGTAGAAAAGAACGAGGAGCCGTCTCGGAACCGCCTGTAAAGAGCTCGCAATGTTTTTCAGCACGCTGCTGAGAACACGGCCTCCGAACGGGTTGAAAAAATAAACGATGGAGACGTGCGGAGGAATTTCATAATCAACAGCGTTGATGTTTACGACTTGGACATCTTTACAGCGCAGCTTGGGCTTCACTCGCTCTATATTCCGATGAGCGACCGCACAAAGCTCCTCGGATATTTCCACGCCGATCACGGAACGGAACGGATACAGGGCGGCCAGACACAACGCCCGTCCCATCCCCGAGCCGAAATCCAGAAACACATCCTGGCTGCCAATCGAAATAGAGTCCAATAGCGCACGGAAATCGGAATAGCTGACCGGCTGATAATCGATGCAATCTGAAATCTCGAGCCCAAGCTGAGCAAGAGAGCGGCGCTCTGACGATACGATCCCGAATTTCTTGTCAAAATACCGGTCGCCGAGGCGATCGGCAAGCCAGCGCCAGTGAAACGGCAATGCTAAACGCAACCGAAACTTCACTTCGGAAGCAAGGAGCGCAACGCGGCCGGTTTGCATCCACTGTTTGGGACGGTAAGTTTCGTTCAAAAGGCATTCTGAGCAGAATTGCCACTCACTGTTCTAACACGCAAAGGCGGCTCGCGGACTTTTGGACTGGTACGAGCCTCCATTCCGAGTGTTAGCATGAGGACGTGGTAAGGCTTGCGGACGCAGTCAGGGCAGTAAAATCCGTCAAGGTAGATCACGCCCGCAAATTCGCCCAGCACGTCGTTCCGGAAGTAGTGCGTCCCGCCAGGATCATCTGGAATCAAGCCATCGGCGCCGTGTTTCTGATCTTGGCTATTCCCGCAATCCTTAAGGCATTCCAGCTCTACAGAGGGCTCGCGGATGATCCCGAAGAATAGCTTTGGCATCGCATTGTCCTTGATTTTCGTTGCCGTGATGGTGTCGTTTGGCATCGCCTCTTTTGTGAAAGCCAGACGCATAGCGCGTCGCTTCTAGTTCTTGCCGACATCTGAGCAGCCGGGACAATTTCCGTTCACTCGCGGAATTTATCCGGAGATGTATCGGAAGCGGCTCTGGACCATGCGCCAGTACGCCGGCTTTGGAACCGCCGAAGAAAGCAATAAACGATACAAGTTTCTTCTGTCCCAGGGCATCACCGGCCTGTCGGTGGCTTTCGATCTGCCGACCCAGATGGGCATGGATTCCGATCATCCTCTTGGCAGCGGGCGAGGTCGGGCGCGTCGGCGTGGCCATCGATTCGCTCGCCGATATGCGCGCTCTGTTTGACGGCATAAAGCTCGAACAGGTCAGCACGTCCATGACCATCAACTCGACGGCCGCGATTCTACTCTGCCTTTACGTGCTGGTGGCGGAAGAGCAGGGAGCCGATCGCAAGAAGCTCTCGGGCACCGTTCAAAACGACATTTTGAAGGAGTACATCGCCCGCGGGACTTACATTTATCCTCCGCGGCCGGCGATGCGCATTGTCACGGACCTCTTTGCCTGGAGCGGAAAAGAGACGCCCGAATGGAACACGATATCCATCAGCGGATATCACATTCGGGAAGCCGGTTCGACGGCCATTCAAGAAGTTGCGTTCACGCTCGCGAACGCAATCGCCTACATCGAATCGGCGATCGCGGCTGGGCTGGATGTGGATTCGTTTGCGCCGCGATTGAGTTTCTTCTTTAACGCTCATAACAATTTTCTTGAGGAGATTGCGAAGTATCGCGCGGCTCGACGTCTGTACGCGTACATCATGCGCGACCGCTTCGGAGCAAAGCTGGACCGCTCCTGCATGTTGCGCTTCCACACGCAGACGGGAGGATCGACGCTGACCGCTCAGCAGCCCGAAGTGAATGTGGTGCGCGTGGCGTTGCAGGCGATGGCGGCGGTTCTTGGCGGCACGCAATCGCTTCATACGAACGGCCAGGACGAAGCGTTGTCCCTGCCGACCGAGCACTCGGCGCGCGTGGCGCTTCGCACCCAGCAGGTGATCGCGTATGAGAGTGGCGTCACCGCAACTCCGGACCCGCTCGGCGGCAGCGAATATATCGAGAGGCTCACGGATGAAATTGAGGCAGGCGCGCGCGATTACATCGCGCGCATCGATGCCATCGGAGGTACGCTGGCTGCAATCGAGAAGGGATACATTCAGAGCGAGATCCAGAACTCCGCGTATGAATATCAGAAAGCGGTTGAGGAGAAGCGGCAGATTGTAGTCGGCGTCAACCGGTTTCAAACCGATGAGGCCGAGCCGGTAAAGCCCGTTTCGGCTCGATCCCGAGCTGGAGCGGCGGCAGATAGATCGCGTGCGAGCCGTGCGAGCTTCGCGTTCGGCTGAAGCGAGCGCGATCCGCTTTGTCACGGCTTGCGGACGCGGCGCGCGGAACCGAAAACCTGATCCCTCACATTCTCGAATGCTGCCGCGCTCTTGCCACGGTCGGCGAAATTTCCGATACTCTCCGCAAGACCTTCGGCGAGTATCGAGAATCATTCTGAGCACCCTAGAATAGGTTTTGGACGCGATCCACATCATCGGCGCCGGCCTCGCCGGTTGCGAAGCTGCATTTCAAGCCGCCGAACTCGGCGCGCGAGTGATCCTGCATGAAATGCGGCCGCACAAACGCACACCCGCTCACAAAACGGATTGTTTCGGTGAATTGGTGTGCAGCAACTCGCTAAAGAGCGAGCAATTGCACTCCGCGCCCTGGCTGCTTAAGCAGGAAATGCGGCGTCTCGATTCGATGCTGCTGCGCGCAGCGGATCGCGCGCGCGTTCCCGGAGGGCATGCGCTCACTGTCGATCGAGAAATATTTTCGGCCGAAATCACTCGCGAAATCGAATCGCATCCGCGAATTGAAATTCGACGTGATGAAGTGACCGAACTGCCGTCCGAGGGGGTGGTAATCGTCGCCAGCGGACCTCTGACCAGCGAAGCCCTCGCGCAAGAGATCACTCGGATTACGGGCGCTGACCGGCTGTTCTTTTATGACAGCATCAGTCCGATTGTGGCGGCGGATTCGATCGATATGTCGATTGCGTTTCGCGCGTCCAGATACGGAAAATCGCTGGACGGAACCGACGACTACATCAACTGTCCTTTCAACAAAGAGCAATACGAGGCATTCATCGGCGCTCTCTTAGAGGCAGAATTCTACGCGCCGCATATTGAGGAAGACGGCATTCCCTATTTCGAAGGATGCCTGCCTATCGAGGAGATTGCGCGGCGAGGACGAGACACCCTGCGGTTCGGTCCGATGAAGCCCGTGGGTTTGGACGATCCTCGCACCGGAAGATGGCCGTATGCCGTCGTGCAGCTCCGGCAGGAGAATCAGCGGGCGGACAGCTACAACCTGGTTGGATTTCAGAACCATATGAAATATGGCGATCAGGCGCGTGTGTTCCGAATGATCCCGGGGCTCGAACACGCTGAGTTCCTGCGCTTCGGCCAGATGCACCGGAATACATACATCAATTCGCCCGCGCTGCTTCGCGCGACTCTGCAACTGAAATCCGATCCTCGGATCTTGTTTGCCGGGCAAATTTCGGGAGTGGAAGGCTACGCCGAATCGATCGCCACGGGACTGATCGCAGGTCGGAACGCCGCCGCGCTCGCTAGCGGAAGTGAGCCGCTTCTATTTCCGCGCGAAACGGCGCTGGGCAGTTTGTGCCATTACATTACGCACGCCGATGCCTCCGATTTCCAGCCGGCAAACATAACGTTCGATCTGCTGCCGGCCCTGGATGAGGAAACGAAGCGGAGGTTTCGACACGATAAAAGGGCGCGCCACGAGGAAGTCTGCCGCCGCGCCGAGCGGGCCTTGGAATTATTTCGCGATGAGATCGCTTCGAACTTGTATCTCGAAGTACCTGGCTGAGCTGGAGCGCCGCGGCGCGTCGAAGCACACGCTGCGGAATTACGCTTCCGATCTCGAACAGTTTGCAGCCTACTTTGAGCCGCCCGGTGAAACGGCGCCTGAAATTGACCAGCTCACTCTGCCGCTCCTGCGCGAGTGGCTGGCCGGCCTTTACGATCAGGGATTAAACGTCGTAAGCGTCAGGCGAAAGATCGCGGCTGTCCGGGGCCTGTTCAAATTTCTTCTCCGGGAAAACGTAATTCAAAAGAACGAGACGGCGCGGCTTCGAACCCCCAAGCCGAAACAGCGGCTGCCGGACGTGATGAGCGCCGAAAAAACGAACAACCTGCTCGACGCTGTGGAGCGCGGCGAGACCGGCGAGAGGCCTTCGAAAGAACGCGACCTCGCTTTTCTGGAATTGCTTTACGGCTGCGGCATCCGTGTCAGCGAGCTTGGTCGGTATTGACCTCGACGATATCGACCTGCGAGGCGGCTGGCTTCGGGTGCGTGGAAAGGGAAACAAAGAGCGAGAGGTGCCCATCGGCGGCCGCGCGATTGCCGCCGTGCAGCGCTATCTCCGGAACCGGCCCGTTTTGCCAAACGAACCCGCCTTATTTTTGAGCTCCCGAGGAAAGCGATTGGGCGACCGGCAGGTGCGCCGCCTCGTGAAACTATATGCCTTGTTGGCGACCGGCGATTCCTCGGTTCATCCGCACAGCTTTCGACATGCCTATGCCACTCATCTGCTCAGCGACGGCGCCGATCTGAGAGCGATTCAGGAACTGCTTGGGCATGCACGGCTTTCCACAACTCAAAAATACACCCAAGTCTCCCTACACGATTTGCAAAGGGTCTACGACAAAGCTCATCCTAAGGCGTAGTACACACTTTCGAAAGTCCGCTCACGTATTTTCCACCAGCTCTGTGGAACGTCAGAACCTCACGACGCGGATGCAGGCGCCGATTTTCTATGAAGAGAAACGCTCGCCAGCCACGGGAACAAGAACAGCGCGGCGCTGGCCGCGGTTGCCGAACCGAAGATGACAAACACCCCAAAGCGCAGGGTAGGGGGAAAATCCGAAAGCAGAAAGATCCCGAACCCGCAACAGATCACTAGGAAATTCGTTCCGATCGGCCGCCACAGATGCGAGCAGGCCTTCGACCATGGTTCCCAGGAGCTGAGGCTCTTATGCTCGCGCCTGGCGAACATCGTGAGATAGATCATGGCGTCCACTCCCATGCCCATATCCAGATTGGCGGCTGTAGCGGTAATGAAGCCCAGTGGCATGCCGAGGTAAGCGATATATCCACGCACGACGACTGGGATGATGGCCAGCGTTATCAGCATCGCCAAACCCGTACGCCATGAGCGGGAGAAGACAAAACCCATGACCGTGAAAACGCCGGTCAGTATCAGCAAGCCGGTAATGATGCTGGATTTGATCAGCCGTCCCATATCACCCAATAAGCTGTACTCGCCACCGACAAGAAGCGTGCGAAAGCCCTCGCGATGAACCGTGCCCTCCAGTCGCCGGATGACCTGTTCGCGCGACACGTTCCGCACACTCTCCCGCATGCGCAAAAGAAAGAGTGCTTTCTTGTAATCCGGAGTTATGAACTGCCGCGCCGGGTCGCCGTGTTTCGGACTTTCCAGCTCGCCGAGCTCTTCCTCTTTCTTTGATTTTCCCTGGAAAAATCCTTTTATAGATAACAGTTTCGAGTACCAGCGCCGGTCGATTTCGCTCTCCATCACCGGCAGCGACATAGCCTTGCCCACGGCGGGGTCCTTTTCCAACGCATCGTTCAGCGCCCATAGCCGCTTGTAGGCCTCGTCGGTATCGAGCGGAGCGCCGTGAATGTCTTCCACTTCGAGTTTCAGCGGACTGCTTCCGCCGGAGCCATCAACCGCCTCGAGTCCTTGTCGAATGTTGCTCCCTTTCTTGAAATAGAAGAACAATGGCGGGTCCGTATTCAGGCGCAGCATCCCGATGGCGCCAACGACGCCGAAGATCACCACTGCGATCGCAATCACGCGGTGGGGCTCGGAAAAGAACGAGCGCAGCCGCGATGCGATGCCTTTGGTCCAGCCGAACTTTGTCTTTGGGGGCGACGCCAGAGCCAAGAACCACGGATACAGGATGTATGCGGCGAGGAATGCCATCGTCGCGCCGACCGCTCCGCCCGTCCCCAGGTGCTTCATGGACGTCGCGGAAACCAGCATCAGGCTCCCGAAACCCAGCAACATGCATACCGCGCTCCAGAATGACGGCGCAACCGTTTCCTTCACCGCAGTCCACACAGCCGCGTGCCCGGCCAACTCTTTCCGCTCTCGAATCCTGATCCAGTTGTAAGTCAGAAAGACCATGGGCGAGAGAGTCATCACGAACACCATCGTCGACAGGCTCGCCGTAACCGGCCCAATCGGAATATGAAGACCTTGATTAATGATGAGTGTCGCAGCGCTCGAATTCGCACACGCGACAAATGCGCCAACCACGATCCACGGCGAGCGAAAGATAACCAACAACACCACGCCAAACACGCCCACCGCAGCCAGGCTGAAAGTTCGCATGTCCCTCGCCATGGTCCGCGAAATCATTTCGGTGACATAGGGCAGGCCCGAGATTGCGACTTCGAAACCCGGCCGCTCGAACTTCTTCTTAAGAGCCTGCACGCCGTCGATCGTTTTCCCCCCGACGTCGTCTTTTACCGCGGCAATGACATCTGTGGAGCGGTGATGCTTGCCGATAAGAATGTCCGTCCAGAGGGGGCTCTTCAGCGCGTCTTTGAGGTCTTTTGGCCCGTGGCCCTTCGGCCCGGGATCTATCGATATGACAGCGGTGACTCCCGGGACTCTCGCCAGTTCGACTGCCAATGCGTGGATGCGATCCGCATACGCAGGCGATGCGATATCGCCGCTGACAGTGAAGTCGAGCTCGTTCATCTGTCCTGGGAAAGTTCTGGAGATCTCGTTGTCAGCCCGAACTTGAGCGTCGTTCTTTGCGAAAAAGAAGTTCTCTCCCACCGTCGGCTTCAAATCTACGGAATGCAAGAACACCATGATGACGATAGCGGTGATTCCGAAGCACGCCAACACCGGAAGAAAGCGGAGCAGCCTTGCCCTGACCAGCACGCCGGGTTTGCGCTCCGAAGTCACCGATCAGAATTCTCGGTTCGCGGGTTTGTCTTGGCCGCGCTTGTCGGTTTCGCGTTCAATGTCTGAGGCAGATTAAGCACTGCTATTACCCACGGCGCCGCGTTTCGGCCAGCATGTGTTCGCGCAGGATGGTATTGATGCGGGTCAGGTGGCCCTCGCCTTTCGATTTGAGCCAATCGAGCACGTCGTTGTCGACGCGAAAGGAAACTTGCGTTTTAAGCGGGCGATAATATTTCCCCACGGTTGCGTTCTCCCGATATTGGATGGGGAGCATGGGCGAGTCGGAATCTTGTTCGCCGCTCGCTTCGAGTTCGCGCCGGCGCTTTTCATAAGCCGCCTTGAATTCCGGACTAAACTTCTTAACCTTGCGCATGGATCTGTTCCTCTAGCGCGTCAGCCTTGCGTGCCGAAATAATTCGGATCTCTTCAAAGTCGCCTTATCGTATCACAGAAATGAATATACAAGCGCGGCCCGGCGATCTGCCTGCACCGGCGTGACTTGACCGCCCGGCTGCAAGTCATCCTTCGAAAACTTCGAATTTTAAGTACCTGCTGAATCAACAATTTAAAAATTACAGCCGCTTTGTGGCGCGGACTCTCAGTCTTTGGGCGCGGCAGCGCCGTTTTCATGCCTCGTTGCGGCGCAAGTGAAACCCGCCGTGGCACCGTCACAAAAGTGCGAAAAAAATTTTCTCGATCTGCGCCAGCAGCTTACAGGCATCGTTCGAAATCGGAAGTTCGTTTTCGCCTCTCGCCGTGCTAGCGTGAAGCCGCCAAGGAGATAAATGAGCCCTCGATCCATCCGCCGCGCCCAGGAGCGCAAAGCTGCCAAGCTAGCCCGGAAATCCGCCCGGAGCGCCGTTCCCGCCTCGGAACACAGCGCGTCTTTTCCTACTTTCGAGCTGCCGGAACCGAGCCGCGACTGTGAAGGAACGTTTGCTGGAGCGGTGGCCGCGATTTCTCCAGCCCAACTCGCCGCCAATCGAGCCAATGCCCAACTCTCGACAGGTCCGGCCAGTTCCCAAGGCAAAGCCAAATCCTGTTTGAACGCCGTCAAAACAGGTCTTACTGGCCGCACCGTTCTGCTGCCCGGCGACGATGCCGCACTCTATGAAGCGCACGTCTCCGGATTCATGAACCACTATCAACCCGCGACGGAGAACGAACGCAACCTGGTCCAATCTCTGGCCGATACCGAGTGGCGTCTGCAGCGCATTCCGGCGCTCGAAATGAGCATCTACGCCCTGGGGCGCCTCGAATTCGCCGAACTGTTCCCGCAAGAGGACGCAGCGGTCCGCAAACAGCTCATCGAAGCCAAAGTGTTTCTGGCTTACCAGCGCCAGCTCAACAATCTCAGCATTCAGGAAAGCCGCCTTCGCCGCCAGCGCGAAAAAGACGCCGCCGCTTTGCGCGAGCTGCAGGAAAATCGCAAGCGCCAGGAGAAATCGCGCCTGGAAAATGCTGCCCGCCAATATATTCAGGCCGTACACCAGGGCCGGCAGAACCAGTGGAAGCCCGATCATTTTGGGTTCGAATTTTCACTCGCGCGAATTGCTGCCCGCGCGCTCGAAATCGAGCCGGATCTTTTTGCAGCTTTGGAATGCCAGGAACTCGCCGAGGCCGCCTGACCAACTTATTAGCCTGGCAGCCAAGCGATGCTTGGTCAACACCGGCAAGCAACTTCGCGGTTCTTGCCAAGCCATCGCGCAGTGCGTTGCCGGGCTGTTGCTTAGAAGCCTGGCAGCCAAGCGATGCTTGGTCAACACCGGCAAGCAACTTCGCGGTTCTTGCCAAGCCATCGTGCAGTGCGTTGCCGGGCTGTTGCTTAGAAGACGAAAGCAATGCATTGCTGAGAGGGCGCGATCTGCTGGTAAACTAAAGAACTGAGTCGCCTTTTGAAGCAGGTCTGCGGATTCGCTGCCTCTTCGCCCATCTCACAAGGAGTTCCTGTTACTTCAATGAAATACATCTTCACGTCTGAATCGGTAACCGAAGGTCATCCGGACAAGATCGCGGACCAGGTCTCCGACGCGGTTCTCGATGCTGTTATGGCGGACGATCCCGCCGGTCGCGTCGCCTGCGAAACTCTGGTCACGACAGGGTCTGCGTGGTGGCCGGTGAGATCACCACGAAAACCTACGTGGATGTGCCGAAGCTGGTTCGCGGCGTGATCGATCATATCGGCTACAACGATGCAGCGATGGGGTTCGACTGTAAAACCTGCGCGGTCGTAAACATGATTCAGGCGCAGTCTCCCGATATCGCGATGGGCGTGGATACGGGCGGAGCGGGCGATCAAGGTCTGATGTTCGGGTATGCCTGCGATGAGACCGCGGAGCTGATGCCGCTGCCGATTATGCTGGCCCATAAGCTGGTTCGCCGGTTAAGCGAGGTGCGGCGCGCGGGCCAACTTCCGTATTTGCGGCCCGACGGCAAGAGCCAGGTGAGCGTGGAGTACGTGGATGGAAAGCCGAAGCGCATTGATGCCGTAGTGATCTCGACCCAGCACGATGACGATGTTGCTACCGAGCAGATTCGCAAAGACGTAAAGAAGCATGTGATCGATGCCGTGATTTCCGCTGGAATGTGCGATTCGCAGACAAACGTACACATCAACCCCACGGGCCGGTTCGTGATTGGCGGACCGCACGGCGATACGGGACTAACCGGGCGCAAAATTATTGTGGACACATACGGCGGCATGGGTCGGCATGGCGGCGGCGCATTCTCCGGGAAAGATCCGACGAAGGTGGACCGTTCGGCCTGCTACATGGCGCGCTATGTGGCGAAGAACCTCGTCGCGGCGGAGCTTGCCTCCCGAGTAGAAGTTCAGTTGGCATACGCGATCGGCGTGGCAGAGCCGGTTTCGATCATGGTGAACACCTTCGGGACGGGCAAGGTGGAAGATCAAAGGCTGGCCGAACTGGTTCGCGAAAACTTCTCTCTCACTCCTGCAGGCATGATCAAGCATTTGAACCTGCGGAGGCCAATTTACCAAAAGACTGCTGCATTCGGGCATTTCGGCCGCAGCGAAGATACCTTCAGTTGGGAAGCGACGGACAAAGCCGACATTCTTCGCGAAGCCGCGCAACTCACCGCGACTGCAGTTTAGCCGTCATTGTGGGCTCCAATTTCGCTACACCCGCACAGAGCCCGTATTTGCTGCGCGATGATGCTTCGCTCTGACTCCCGCTAAAATATCTGAAGAGTGACAACAGACGTAGATTGCAAGCGCTCGCTCGAGATTGAGATCCCACTGGATCAGGTGGAACAAGCCCGAGAGCGAGTGACCAACTCGATTAAACAACGCGTGCGGCTTCCGGGATTTCGGCCCGGCAAAGCGCCGGTCAGCATGATCCAGTCCCGCTTCGAAGGCGAGATTCGAAATGAGGTTTTGGAGGTCCTGCTGCCGCAGGCCTTTCGCGACCGGGTTCAGAAAGAGGAGCTGAAAGTTGTCGGCACTCCCGACATCTCCGATCTGCAGTTTGAGCCCGGCCAGCCGATCCGTTTCAAAGCCGATTTCGAAGTCGCTCCCGAATTCGAGGTAGCCGATTACCATGGCGTCCCGGTGAAATACGAAGAGCCGACGGTTGCCGATGAGGAGGTGGAGAAGCGGCTCGAGTCCATGCGCGAGAGCAAAGCCGAGTATCCGAACCTCGACCCGCGTCCCATTGAGAACGGCGACTACGTGCTGGTGCACCTCAAATCGCTTTCCGGTCTCGGCCGAGCCGATTGATCAGGACGTGCAGATTCAGGTGGGCGGTGAAGAGACGTTTGCGGCCTTCAATGAGAATCTGATTGGCGCCAACCCGGAAGAGACCAAGGAATTCGACCTTACTTATCCGGAAGACTACGGGCAGGAGCGGCTAGCCGGAAAAACAGTTCGGTTCGAGATGACGCCGAAGGTGATTCGAAAAAGAGAATTGCCGGCGCTGGATGACGAATTCGCGCGCGATTTGGGCGATTATCAGAATCTCGACGAATTAAGAGAAGCCATCCGAAAATCGATCTTTCACGAGAAACAATATGTGGCCCAGCAAGCCGCTAAAGAGGAACTGATAGACAAATTGGTGGCGGCCAACGAGTTTTCTGTTCCTGAGGCGTACGTTGATAGGCAGATTGAGAATCAGGTTCGCGCGCAATTGCGGGATTTGGCCGGAAAAGGCGTCGATCCCAATACCGTGAAACTCGACTGGCAAAAGGTGAAGGAGAGCCAGCGCGAGAAGGCCTTGCGGAATGTGAAAGCATCCCTGCTGCTGGAAAAAATCTCGGATCGGGAGGGAATCAGGGCTACCAGAGACGAGGTGGACCGAGAAGTGCAGCGGATTGCACGGCAGGAGCGCGAGGCAGTCCCGGTAACTCGGGCGCGTTTGGAAAAAGAAGGCGCGTTAGATCGGATTGCAAACCATATTCAGACGGAAAAAACCCTGCATTTCCTCTTCGAGCAGGCGCAGAAGGGGTCGTAACGGGGGGCCAGTACTGGAGCGAGGAACGGATCAAAATGGTTGTTTTGTGCAGCTTTCTTCCGGGAGACGTGGCATAGTGTTGATATACTGGTCTTGAAATCCACTGGATCAGGGCAAGGGGTCTCTTGAATTTTTTCCATGTAGGAGAACCAGCTTGAAGCGGGCCGGATCTGACGATTCCCTCCGCTGTTCGTTCTGCCACAAAAGCCAGGACGTCGTTGGCAAGCTCATCTCATCACCTAGCGATTATCCGAGGGCATATATCTGCGATGAGTGCATTGCGGTCTGCAATTCGATTATCGAAGACGACCGGCATGAGCAGAGCTATGGAACACCCGGGAAACTGCCGCGGCCATTGGAGTTGAAGGAATACCTGGATCAGTATGTGATCGGACAGGAGGCGACCAAGAAGAAGCTGGCGGTCGCCGTTTACAACCATTACAAACGGATCCAGATGAATAAGCAGCGGGGCAGCGAGGTGGAGCTGTCCAAATCGAACATTCTGCTGATCGGACCCACCGGCACAGGTAAGACGCTGCTCGCTCAGACCCTGGCCCGGATTCTGGACGTGCCGTTCGCGATTGTAGACGCGACCACACTTACGGAAGCTGGCTATGTTGGCGAAGACGTGGAGAATATTATTCTTCGCCTTCTGCAGAATGCGGATTGGGATGTCCAGCGAGCCCAGACCGGCATCATATATATCGACGAAATCGACAAAATTGGCCGTAAGGATGAGAATCCTTCCATTACGCGCGACGTATCGGGAGAAGGCGTTCAGCAGGCCCTGCTGAAAATTCTGGAAGGAACGGTGGCGAATGTGCCGCCGCAGGGTGGCCGGAAGCATCCCCACCAGGAGTTCACGCCGGTCGACACAACGAATATTCTCTTCATTTGCGGCGGAGCCTTCGTGGGCCTGGAGAAGGTGATTGCGCGGCGGGCCGGGACGAAGTCGATCGGGTTTATTGCTCCGGAGGAAAAAGAAGAAAAGAGCGGGCGCCGCAACCCAACTCCGGCAAGGCGCGATGTGGATATGTTGGCGCAGTGCCAGCCGATCGATTTGATCAAGTATGGCTTCATTCCGGAATTCATTGGCCGCATGCCCGTAACGGCTGTCCTGGAAGATCTCTCGAAGGAAGCGCTGGTTCAGATCCTGACGAAGCCGAAAAACGCCATCATCCGTCAGTATCAGAAGCTATTTGAGTTCGAGAATGTTAAGCTCAAGTTTAGCGACGACGCCCTTGAATGCTGTTGCGCAGCTTGCGATGGAACGAAAAGTGGGTGCGCGCGGTCTACGCATGATCCTGGAAGATCTGATGCTAGACCTGATGTACTATCTCCCGACGTTTAAGAAGGTTCGCGAATTTGTGGTCACCAAGGAAATGGTGCTCTCGCAAAAGATCAATATGGCTGTGCTCGAAAAGGCAGGCTAGCCAGCCACTGGGTCTCGAAACTGGATCTCGAAGAGTTTTCCGCTTCGGCAGCGTCTCAGGGGTGAGGCTGCATACGTCACATCATTGATCCCCGTGCTCACGGGACAACCCGCCTGGAAAGTCAAAATGGTCGTTACGAAAGATAAAACGGATACAAAACGATTGCCGATGATGCCCATTCGGGACGTCGTCATATTCCCGTACATGATGACCCCGTTTGTGGTCGGTAGAGAATCAAGTGTCCGTGCGCTCGAAGAGGCATTGCTGGGCGACAAGAAGATTTTTCTTGCCACACAGCACGACGCCTCCGTCGATGAGCCCCGTCCCGATGAGATTTATTCGGTTGGAACGGTCGCGAATATCGTCCAGAGCCTGAAACAGCCCGATGGGAACATCAAGGTTCTCGTGGAAGGGGTGGAGCGCGGCAAGATCGTTTCGGTGAGCGAGGAAGAAGGCTATTTCCGCGCGGTTGTGAAAACCACTGCGTTAAAGTCGAGCAGGGAAATCAGTTAGAAGCGTTGACGAGCCGCGTCACCACGCTTTTCGAGCAGTATGTAAAACTAAGCCAGAACCTCAACTACGAGACCATGATTGCCGCGATTCGTGTGGACGATCCCGGCAAGCTGGCCGATACCGTAGGGGCGAATCTTCAACTCACGATCGAAGAAAAACAGGAACTGCTTGAAATCTTCGATCCCGTGGACCGGTTGACTCGCGTGGCGGATTTGCTCGATATCGAGATCGAAAAGCTGAACGTCGATCGCACCATTCAAGGCCGCGTGAAGCGGCAAATGGAGCGCGCGCAAAAAGAATACTATCTCAACGAGAAAATCAAAGCCATTCAGAAAGAGCTCGGCCGGGGCGAGAAGAGCGAATACGACGAGCTAAAGAAAAAAATCGATACGGCGGGAATGACCAAGGACGCCCACGAAAAGGCAATTGCCGAATTGAAGCGTTTGGAAGGCATGCCGCCGATGTCCGCCGAATCTACCGTTTCGCGCAATTATCTGGATTGGCTGCTGGCCGTGCCCTGGAAGAAGCGGACCAAAGAGATTCGCGATCTCAAGTATGCGCGGCAGATTTTAGAAGGCGATCACTACGGTCTCGAAAAGATCAAGGAGCGCATTCTGGAGTTTCTTTCGGTGCGCCGTCTTGGTGCAGAACCCTAAGGGTTCGATCTTATGCTTCGTCGGACCTCCGGGGGTGGGAAAGACTTCGCTCGGAATGTCGATTGCGAAGGCAACCGGACGAAAATTCGTACGTCTCTCGTTAGGCGGCGTGCGGGACGAGGCAGAGATTCGCGGTCACCGCCGGACATATATCGGCGCTCTGCCCGGACAGCTCATTCAGATGATGAAGAAGGCCGGGACCAAGAATCCTATCCTGATGCTGGATGAGGTCGACAAGATGTCGATGGATTTCCGGGGCGATCCTTCGGCGGCGCTGCTCGAGGTGCTTGGATCCGGAACAAAACTACATGTTCATGGATCACTATCTGGATGTGGAATACGACCTGAGCCAGGTGTTCTTTATCGCAACGGCCAACGTTCTGCATACGATTCCGCCGGCGCTGCAGGATCGCATGGAAGTGATCCGGCTTTCGGGATACACGGAACTGGAAAAGCTGGAGATTGCAAAACGATTTCTGGTTAGTAAGCAGCGCAAAGACACTGGAGTCAGCCAGGAACAGGTGGAATTTACCGATTCGGGGTTACAGACTCTGATTCAGTCTTACACGCGAGAGGCCGGCGTTCGTAACCTAGAGCGTGAGATTGGCAATCTCTGCCGCAAAGTCGCGCGCAAAGTTGTAGAAGCACAATCGACGGGTAACGAGGAGCCAGTCTCGGGAACAGGCGAGCCGGTAGAAATGATAGAAGAAGAGACGCAGGGCTCGGAAGATACCGCGGAAACGTTAGCTGCTTCCGAAAGCGACGACCGCAACGGCGGTTAAGAAGAATAAGAAGAAGGCGAAGAAAGAAGAGCCGCCTCTCATTCCGATCGAGAAAATCGTGATCGCGCCGGAGAAGGTGACCGAAATGCTGGGACCGGCACGGTTCCGGGATTTAGATGTCGAAAAACAAAACGAGATCGGCGCGACAACAGGACTTGCGTGGACCGAAGTAGGCGGATCGATCCTGACCACGGAAGCCACGGTCATGGAAGGCCGCGGCAAGATGATGACCACTGGAAAACTGGGCGACGTGATGCAGGAGTCCGCGCAAGCGGCCATGAGCTATGTGCGGTCGCGGGCGCAGTATCTTGGCTTGCCGAAAGACTTCTATCGGCATCTGGATATTCACGTGCATGTGCCCGAAGGAGCGATTCCCGAAGGATGGACCTTCGGCTGGCATCACGATTGCAACAAGCATTTGCAGCGCACTGACGGCGATTCCGGTTCGGTGCGACCTGGCGATGACGGGTGAGATTACAGTACGCGGCCGCGTACTTGCTATTGGAGGCTTGAAAGAAAAGCTTCTGGCCGCGCACCGGCAGGGTCTCTTTGAAGTGGTTCTGCCGAAGGACAACGAGAGGGACTTGGCGGATATTCCGGAGAACATCCGGAAAGAGATGAAGCTGCATTCGTCTCTTCGATGGACGAAGTGCTGAAGATCGCACTGGAGCGGGAGATTGTCGCTTTACCCTTGGCGCCGGCCGCGACCGCGGCGGATTTGGCGACGCGGAGCGAAGACAACCTGACGCATTGAGGCCGAATTCAGAAGCAATCACCAGCGTCCGGGAAAAGTAAAAGCTGTGGTGGGAACCGAGGCAGCGTCGCCGATGCAATCGCTGATTATCAGCGCGGCGCGCCCGCAACAGTTTCCGCCGGAAGAAAAGCAGAGCGGGCCAATTGAGGTCGCCTTTTTAGGGCGAAGCAATGTTGGAAAATCGAGCTTGTTGAACCGGCTCGTAGGGCGGTCTGAGCTGGCTTTTACCAGCTCGCGACCGGGCTGCACGCAATTGATCAACTTCTACCGGGTGGACCAGGGAGTCCGCTTCGTGGACCTTCCCGGGTATGGGTACGCGCGGGTTTCGCTGGAAGAGCGCGCGCAATGGAAGAAGCTGATTGAGAGCTATTTAGTGGGACGGCAAAGTCTCGCGTTGTCGCTCCTGCTCATCGATGCCAGGCGCGGATGGATGGATATGGATCTGGAACTGAAGTCCTGGCTTGAGTTCCACAACCGTCGATACCTGGTGGTCGCCACCAAGATCGACAAACTGAAGAGCACAAATCAAGTAAAAACCGGAATGGCCGCGATCCAGGAGCAATTGAAGGATCAAGAGCCAGTTCCGTTCTCGGCCCTAGACGGCCGGGGAGTGAGGGAAATTTGGCAAACCATCTCGAAGATCAAGAACAAGCAGTAGCCCCCGCGGCTGCCACCGAAGGCAAGCCCAACGAGAAGCCACAAGAGACAAACGGCGAAGGCCCGACTGCTTCAGAAGCAAGCGAAACGAAGATCGCTGACGACGCGGAGAGCAAGTCCGCCTGCGGGAAAAGCCGACCGAGCCGAGGGCGGATAGAGCCGCGGGGAATCGAGCAAGAACCCCGGCTGGCGAGCCGAAAGGTAACGGCAAGGCGCCTGAGCAACGCGCGGCCGGAGACGGACCGAAAAGAGCGACAGGAGGCGATGGCAAACCGGCTGGGGGTGAAGTCAAGGCGGCTGCCGAGAATAGCTCTGTAGCCGTGGTTTCGGGCGCTGCGCCCGCGAACGCAACGCAATCCACCGCCGCCACCCAAGGCGCGCAACAACAAGCCGCGCAGCAGCAGACGCTTCTCCTCAGCAAGGGCCGCAGGGATTCCAGCGCCGCGGCCGCCACTCGATTGGGAATACCGGCGGCCAAGGTCAACGCAACGGCACGACCACGCTGGATCTCGTCGAGTTGAAAGATATGAGCATCCAGGCGCTGAATCAAATCGCCAAAGATCTGGGTGTGCCCGGCGCGGCGGGACTGCGCAAGCAGGAGCTGATATTCAAAATTCTTCAAACCCAGGCGGAAAAGAGCGGCCTGATCTTTTCCGAGGGCGTGCTGGAGTGCCTGCCCGATGGCTTCGGATTCCTGCGAGCTCCCGAATACAACTATCTGCCCGGTCCCGACGACGTTTACGTTTCGCCGTCGCAGATTCGCCGCTTCGATCTTCGGACGGGCGACACGGTTTCGGGCCAGATCCGGCCGCCCAAGGAAGGCGAGCGTTATTTTGCGCTGATCAAAGTTGACGCGATCAACTTCGAGCCGCCGGAGGAATCGCGAAACAAAATATTCTTCGATAACCTGACGCCTCTTTATCCCGATGAGCGGATGAAGCTGGAGACCAGCAAGGATAACTTCTCGGGTCGCGTCATGGACCTGCTTACCCCTATTGGCAAGGGGCAGCGGGGATTGATTGTCGCTCCTCCGCGTACCGGCAAGACCATGATGCTGCAGAGCATCGCGAACTCGATCACGACCAATCATCCGGAGACCAACCTGATCGTCCTGTTAATTGATGAGCGCCCGGAAGAAGTAACAGACATGCAGCGCTCCGTTCGCGGCGAAGTGATCAGCTCCACGTTCGATGAACCGGCTGCGCGCCACGTTCAGGTAGCGGAGATGGTGATCGAGAAGGCGAAGCGCCTCGTCGAGCACAAGCGTGACGTGGTTATTTTGCTCGACTCGATCACCCGTCTTGCCCGGGCCTATAACACGGTGGTCCCTCCCTCGGGCAAGGTATTATCGGGCGGCGTCGATTCGAATGCGTTGCAGCGCCCGAAGCGCTTCTTTGGGGCCGCGCGCAATATCGAAGAAGGCGGATCGTTGACCATCGTGGCCACGGCCTTGATCGATACCGGAAGCCGCATGGACGACGTGATCTTTGAAGAATTCAAAGGCACGGGCAATATGGAGATCCACCTGGATCGCAAGCTGGTGGATAAGCGCGTCTTCCCGGCCATCGACATCAACAAGAGCGGCACGCGAAAAGAAGAATTGCTCATGCCTCGCGAAGAACTGAATCGCGTTTGGGTTTTGCGCAAGGTGTTAAACCCCTTGTCGCCAGTCGAATCGATGGAACTATTGATCGATAAGCTGGGCAAAACGCGCAGCAACGCTGAATTCCTTGCGGCGATGAGCGGGTAATGGCGGGGCATCCCTCGCCCTATCCGGTCTCTCGACAAAATGGGCCGCATACGAATCCTCTCCGATAACGTTGCGAACAAGATCGCGGCCGGGGAGGTGGTCGAGCGGCCCGCTTCCGTTGTCAAAGAACTTCTCGAAAATTCGATCGATGCCGGGGCAACCGATATACGCATTGACGTGGAGAACGCCGGCCGCCGGCTCATCCGCATTCAAGACGACGGTTGCGGCATGCTGCGCGACGACGCTTTGCTGGCGTTTGAGCGCCACGCAACCAGCAAGTTAAGCGATGTAAAGGATCTGCTTGCCATCGCGACGCTCGGCTTTCGAGGCGAAGCGTTGCCCTCGATTGCGTCCGTGAGCAGGCTCGTCCTGGAGACGCGCTCCAGCGATGAGCAAACCGGAACAGCGGTTGAGATAGCGGGAGGCAAGCTGCTCCGGTGCGATGAAATCGCCCGACCGAGCGGAACCACCATCAGCGTTCGCGACCTGTTCTTCAACGTGCCTGCGCGAAAAAAGTTTCTGCGCTCAGATCAGACAGAATTGGCTCACATCGGTTCGCTGGTGACGCACTATAGTTTGGGGCACTCAAACAAACGATTCGAACTCTACCATGAGGGACGTCCGCTGTTGAGCGTGACTCCGGTGGAAACGGTCCGCGAGCGCGCGTTTCAAGTCTTTGGATCCGAGGTTATGCAGGATCTGGTGGATGTGCAGCCGCGCGGATTCGAACTGCGCTTGCCGCCCCCCTATGTTCCGCCAGGATCGCGCGGTGCAGCAGAACCGGGAGAGCCCGATGTTACGGAGTTTGTCCTGGAAGGGCTGATTTCCGGTCCTCATGTTCAGAAGCTAAACCGTAATTCGGTTTTCCTGTTTGTGAATGGCCGGCTGATTCGAGACAAAGTCCTTCTGCACGCTATCTCGGCGGCCTATTACAACCTGATGCCCGCTGGATGTTTTCCGTTCGCATTGCTGTTTCTGAACTGCGATCCGGGCGAGGTGGACGTGAACGTCCATCCCTCAAAAACAGAAGTACGGTTCCGGCATAGCGCAGCCGTTCATGATTTCGTGCGCGATGCCGTTCGCGACATTCTGATAGAAAGCCGGCCCGTATCAAGTTTGCCGCTGGCAAGCCCTCCCTCAACAAACCAGGAACGGCCGCGATCGCCTGCTATCAATCATGCGCCCGTGCAGCAAGCAGGTAATCTTCCGTTTTCGGAGTTTTCGGCGCGGATCGAAGTAGCTGTCGAGCCCGTCTCGACGGAGATAGTAGCCGAAGCGGTGATGGATGCCGCCGCGCTGCCGGAAGTGACGGTAAGTCCTGTACCGAGGCCTGCCATGATCGAGCGATACACGCCGGCTCCCGCTGCGCCCGCTCCCCTACGTCGGGTGCCCGATACACATGGAGCGCTCGATCAACTCGGCGCGGAGTGGGATCGGACGGACACCCTGGCGGCGCTCCCCGATTTGCGGCCGCTGGGACAACTGCACGACAGCTTCATTGTGGCCGCGGGGCGAGACGGATTATGGATTATCGATCAGCACGTGGCACACGAGCGCATCCTGTTTGAGCACGTGCTGCGCCATCGGGCGGCGGGGACGGTGGAAATTCAGCAGTTGTTGATGCCCTTGGTTTTGCAGCTTACCGCGGCCCAACAGTTTGAATATGCGCGAATTGCCGACGAATTGAATGCGCACGGGTTTGAAACGGAGCCCTTTGGCCAGCGCACAGTAGCCATCAAAGCGGCCCCGGCGGAAGTGGGTCCGGCGGAAATCGAAAAAATCGTTTTCGAGATTCTCGAGATCGCGGAATCAGAGCTTCGGTCGGCTTCCCTCGACGATATCAGGCGAAGCGTATGCGCCACGATCGCTTGCCGGGCTGCAATCAAAATCAACACCAAGCTCGAACTGAAAAAGATCGATTGGCTTCTGCGCGCTCTCGCGGCTTGTGAGTATCCCATGACCTGCCCGCACGGGCGACCGATCGCGCTACGATACAGCACGAAAGATATTCTCAAGAGTTTCCACCGGATATAGAGCTACGGCAACACTCATTCAGCGCGGAGCGTTCTAATCGGATCAATGCGTGCGGCTCGCCACGCCGGAACGGAACTAGCCGTAACGGTCACAATGAAGACCAGCAGTACGACGCCGGCGAAGGTCGCGGGATCCGCGGCCGTCACCCCAACTAACATTCCTGACAACAATCGTGAAAGCAGGAAGGCCGCGAGGACCCCAGCAACTACTCCGATCATCGTGATTCGCAAGCTCTGGCTCAGAATCAACCCGACCACGCTGCTTGCAGGTGCGCCGATTGCCATGCGCACGCTGATTTCATAGGTGCGCTGCGATACCGAGTAAGACATTAATCCATACAGCCCGATTGCCGCCAAAAGCAGCGCAGCCGAGGCGAAACTGAGAAACACCCAAATCGTCGAACGAAAGTTTGAGATGGAGTTTCCGACAATATCCGCCAGGCTCATCACTTGTCCTACCGGTACGTTGGGGTCGGCATTCACGGCAACACGGCGAAGCTCTGCGGCCACCGGTCCGGCTGTCGCGGTAGTCTTCACCAACAGATCCATCGCAGCAGGAATTTGGCCATTGCGCTGTATGGATTGAGCATAGGGCATATATATAGCGCCGCTGATTGAGCCTGGGGAGTGGTTGGCCAAGTCGAATTGTCTGACGTCGGCGACCACTCCGATCACCGTCCTCCACTTCGTCTCTCCTGTTTTTCTGATGTGCTTGCCGATTGGATTCCCGCGTGGCCAAAAGCGTCTTGCGGTTGAGGCGGAAATCAGAATGACTGGCGGAGCATTCGGCCCATCCGCCTCGGTGAACGCTCTCCCCGAGATCATTGGAATCTGCATCAGCCGAAAGTAGCGCGGTGTAACGGCCCCGGTCCAAAGCATCGGAGAGGGGAAGTCGGCAGTTCGAGGATGGTCCTCCACGTCCGCCGGAATTGCCGGAAGCTGGCCATCGAGCGGCACGGTGTTGGCGAGAGCCGCGTCCAGGATACCGCCTAAGCCTCGCGTTTCGGCAATCAGGCGGCTGTAGAAGGCGATGCATGATTCGCGATGCGCGCAGAATGACTCGTTAGGACTGATCTTGATCGTGAGAATCCGTTGAGAGTTAAAGCCAGGATTCACTCTAGTCAAGTCGTAAAGACTTTTCATCAACAGACCCGCCCCAACCACCAGAACCACGGTCAGTGCGATTTCGCCGGTAACAAGCCAACCCCTGAGTGCCATCCATGTCTTGGTTGCGGAACGTTGGCCGCCGCTCCGCATCGCTTGCACCAGGTCTACCTTTCCGGCATTCAGTGCAGGAACAATTCCAAACGACAAGCCGGTGAGAACAGATAACGTGGCGGCAAAAAGACAGACGCGCCAATCCAAGCCAATTTCAGCCATGCCGGGAGTCTGCGCCGGAACCAAAGCTCGAAATAAGGAAATAGAAGTAGCTCCAAGCACAACTCCAATCACGCCCGCCGCCAAGGCAAGCACGATGCTTTCAGTCAGCAACTGACGTACGATTCTTGCGGTTCCTGCTCCCAGCGCCGCGCGCATCGCCACTTCCTTGCTGCGAGTACTGGCACGCGCCAGCAGCAAACTCGCTACGTTGGCACACGCAATGATAAGCACCGTGCCTACCGCGCCGAGAAGAATAAATAGCCGGGTTCGCGTGTCGCCGGCCAAATCCGACTGCAATGAGATAACCGTTGAATCGGCATTCCAGTGCCTGGGCATGGGCCATGGGAACAGTTTCCAGACGCCCTGAGCAAGCGAATGAATTTCGAGCCTCGCTTGCTGAAGGTTTGCGCCGGCACGAAGCCTGGCTATCAGCGGAACGAACTCTCCACCCCAATAATCCTCGGCAAGGCTTGGATCAATTCTAGCCGGAATCCAGAATTGCACCGTGGTTGAGGGGAAAGAAAAGCTCCGAGGCGTTATGCCGATCACACGCCGGTCGACCCCGTTCAGAGTAATTGTCCGGCCAATAATAGCCGGATCGCCATGAAACTTAGCTCTCCATAGCTCGTCACTTAAAATGACCACGCCATCGTTTCCCGGGCGGTCTTCGCCGCTCTCGAATGTACGTCCTCTTTCGACCGGTGCTCCGATAACCGAAAAGAAGTTGGCAGATGTCTCGCATCCTGTAATCCGGGAGGCGGGGCCCACGCCCGTCAGGTTGAATTCCGACCCTGGACTGACGAAGGCTATGTCCATTGTTTTAGAACGTTGCTGGAAATATCCGAGGATCGCTTTGGGATAGAGCTGTGTGATCCGCACGAGGCGGTCAGGCTCGCGAAACGGCAGCGGCTTGATCAGCAGCGTATCGATGATGCTGAAAATTGCTGTATTTCCTGCAATACCCAGCGCAAGCGAGAGTATCGCGATCGTGGCAAAAGCCGGGTTCCTTCTGAAAATGCGTAGCGCGTAGCGGATATCGAGCAGCCAATTATCAAGCGATACAAAGCCCCACATATCTCTGCTCTCCTCTTTCGCGAGTGTCAGATTGCCCATCTCTCGACCGCTCTGTTCCGATGTTTTTCGAGCTCCGGTTCCCGCCTCGGCGGATTCCTTCAAGTGGATGTGGAGTTCTAATTCCTCAGCGAGTTCTTGACTGAGGCGGTGGCGCCGCGCCCAAAACGAAAGCCTTCGCAACGCCCGTCCCAAAACATAAAACATGCGATTACGCCATTTCGAGTACTTTTCGAATCGCACCGACCATCTGTTCGAATTCCTTACGCTCAGCCGAAAGTTGTTTCCGCCCGGCTGGGGTAAGGACGTAATAGCGCGCGCGACGATTGTTCTCCGATGCGCCCCATTCGGTTTTTACCCAGCCATTTACCAGCAACCGCTGCAATGCGGGGTAGAGCGAGCTTTCACCGACTTGAAGAACGCTGTCCGAGATTTGCTTTAGCCGCTGAGCGATACCGTAGCCGTGCATGGGCCCGGCGGCAAGAACCCGAAGAAGCAGAAGGTCCAGCGTTCCCGGTATCAATTCGGGTGTCGATGCTTTTCGCCCCATCGTCTACTGATGGGAGTGTCGCAAATTTGATCGGAAGTTGTCAATGCCGCGAGTATGAACTTACGCGCACCGCTTGTATCTAGTCTGGTTTTCCCGCCGCCATTTCGTGACGACGCCCCGCGGTCCGAACTATCGTCCGCTCTGCGTCGATACGGTAATTTTCATTCCGCCGATGTACTTGTCCGCGCCTCCGTAATAGCCGCTCAGTTCGATCTTGTCGCTCGAAAAATTGCTCTTGGCAACGGCTCCTTCGAGAAAAATGACGTTCGGAACGTTTCCGGTCTTTTCCCATGCAAGAGTCGGTATCGCGAACGGATGATCGGCTCTCGCGAGAACGTGCCGGGGATCGTTGCGGTCGAACAGAACCCAGCCCGGACCGTAAACAAGATGATCGTCCGCGCCGTTGTAGAGCAGGAAAATGCCGGACTTCGTCACAAATGGCGCGGGACCGGGCTCCATCACGCGTGAATCGAATGCGCCGGGGCGCCGATCGAGAACGGGCTTCTCCGTTGCGTCGCTCCAATGAATCAGATCGCTTGAAGAAGCGAGACCCATGTAGTCGCGCGATTTGCCGTCTGCATCCGTGCGCGTTCCCAGATAGTACATCCACCACTTGCCATCGATCTGGAGTGGGACGATGGCGCCGGATTTCGTCCATTGCGTGTTCCAGGTTCCCTTATAGGCGGGCATGATGACGCCCTTGCGTTGCCAGTGGATAAGATCGTTCGAGGTCGCCAGGCAAAGCTGCGCCGAGCGCGTGTCGTATCCGGTGTATGTCAAATAATACGTGCCGTTGATTTGCACCACACGGGGATCTTCCACTCCGCCGTTTTTTTCGTAGTCGGCTTCGGGCGAAAGCACGGGATCCGGCTTGACCGTGAAATGCAAGCCATCCGCGCTCTCGGCGTATCCGATTCGGGACGTATGATTCCGGTCCTGCGCCCGAAAAAGCAAAACGGTCTTTTTGCCAACCAGGATCGCGGTGGGATTGAACAGTCCGAATTCCGTCCATGTTTGACCGGGTCGCAGGAGAGGCTGGTTTGAAACGCGCTCGGCGGTAACGGAGAGGACCGCTGTTGCCGCAAAACAGCTTGCGATAAATACAACAACACCCAAACCGGCGGCTATTCCGTGGGACATTAAATGAGAGATTTCTGTCTGTTCATTCCGCATGGTCTGCTCCTTCTCGTCACGGCGTATCCAATAGTACACGCGCCCCGGGTGACTTACTTAGCTCCGGAAGCTGTCGCGGAAAATGCTGTAAAATGACGGCGCTATGTTCTCCTGGTTTGTGAACGTATTCCGGATGATTGGATCGCTCGTATTTTTCGGGAGTTTGCTCATCGCGCAATCTTCATCGGGGCAGAGTCCGGCGGATGCTGTCAAGCAGGGCAGAAGTCTGAGCGAAGCGGGAAAACAGGACGAGGCGATTGCCTTGTATCGCTCCGTTTTGCTTCAACATCCGGATTCATTTTCCCTGCATCTGGCGGTAGGAACTACGCTCGATTTGCAAGGTCAATACGACGAAGCCCGCAAGAGCCTTGCAAAAGCCATTGAGCTAGCCCCAGACCAGAATGCGAAAGTCCAGGCGCAAAGAGCCATGGCTGTCTCTTATGCCTTCGAACACAAAGCGAACGATGCCGCTAAGTATGAGCAGCAAGCCTTCGACGAGCAACTGGCCGCGAAGGATTACTATGCGGCCGGCGAAGCCGCCGACGAGTTAGCCCGAATCTACATCGAATCCGGAGATTTGGACAACGCCTACAAATGGTACAAGACCGGCTACGAGACGGGATTAAAGCAGCCCGACATCACGGAATCCAGAAAGAATGTTTGGGGGTTCCGGTGGGAAAATGCACAGGCCCGCATTGCCGCGCGCCGCGGAAATCGTCAGGAGGCGCAGAAGCACATTGACGCCGCCAAACAGTATCTCGAAAAATCCGGCGATCCGCAGCAGGAGAGCTTTCTTCCCGCTCTCACCGGCTACGTCGCGTTCTACGAAGGCGATTACAAGGCCGCGATTGCGGATTTGCAAAAGGCGAATCAGCGCGATCCCTTCGTACTGAGCCTGCTCGCGCAAGCATACGAAAAGAGCGGCGATAAAACGCAGGCCCGGGAGTACTATCACAAGGTTCTCGCCTTCGAGATGCACAATCCGGCGAACGCGTTTGCGCGGCCGATTGCCAAGGGAGCGCTCGGAGCTTAGCGGCCCATCAAAGTTAGATTACCCGGGATGGAAAGACGTCGAAGGATTGCCTGCACTCGCAGGCTCCGGCGTTTCCATATCTAAATTCACCACAATGGGGTCCTGTCCGCTCCTCACCACCACTGCTTCACATGGCTCGTCCGTTTTTGCGTTTATTTCCTGGTGCGGTACATAGGGCGGCACGTAAATGAAGTCGCCCGGACCTGCTTCGTCACTGAATTCCAGTTGGTCGCCCCAGCGCATGCGGGCTCGGCCGCTGACGATATATAGGACGGTCTCAAGCTCCCCATGATGGTGCGGTCCGGTTTTTGCATCCGGCTGGACCACAACCGTTCCGGCCCACAGCTTCGCAGCTCCAGTGCGCGCATGTGTTATGGCCGCTGCTCTAGACATACCGGGCGTCTGGGGCGTGTTCGGGTCCAGTTCGCCGGCACGCACAATCTTGATGCCATGTTCTTTCCAGTCCACTCCAGTTCTACCGCTGGCTCATTGAATATCATATTCCTAGTCTCGGCGTTACGGTGCGGAAGTTGAAAGTGAACAGTAAATATTTTGTAAGTAAGAGCGTTGATCATTCCTGGGCCGTAAAAACGTTGTAAAACGAACCGAAGCACAGCCAGATCCGCTAGTAAACGTCGGGTTTTCGCTCACACAATGAGGAGCGAGCTTATCTCTGAAACGAAAACCCGTGCTTCGGAATCTGTGCTTACTACTTGTTGTGTCAGCCGCCGGAATTGCCCCGGCGGCGAGCGCGGACGAACCTCTGCAACATTGGAAACGGCTCCCCTACGGCACGACAGCTACCGGCTCGACCTACGTACCGCTCGATAGCTGGATCTATCCGGAGTTCGAACGGCTTATCGCGTGGGGATACATTAATTCGGCCTACGTCGATTTGCGGCCTTGGACGCGCTTGTCGTGCGTCCGAATGTTGCAGCGAGCGGAAGAGCTGTTCGACACAGAGCGCGCAAACCCCGAAGCGCAAAAAGTTTTCGATGCCTTGCGCGCCGAGTTCCAGGCCGACTATCTCGCAACGACAGAAGACAAGCCGCGCCCTCATGCCGAATTGGGCTCGTTTTACGAGCGATTGCTCGGGATAGCGGGTAATCCGGTCAATGATAGTTTCCATTTTGGCCAAACGCTGGTGAATGACTACGGCAGGCCATTTCAAGAAGGCTTAAACCAAATCGCCGGAGTTTCTGCAAGAGCAGAGTACGGCCCGTTCAGTCTCAGCGTTCGCGGCGAATTCGAATATGCGCCGGGTCGCGCGGCGTATCCGGATTCCGTCCGGCAGGCGATTGCAGTCATGGACAGCAATCCCGTGCTTCCGGCGGCATCCATTGGCGTGGCAAGCAGGTTCACGCTTCTGGACGCGAATCTCTCGGCGAATCTGCGCGGCAACGAAATCTCGGTCGGCAAAAGCGAAGCTTGGTGGGGGCCGGGGGAAGGCGGCGCGCTTTCCTACAGTAACAACGCCGAACCTATCTACATGTTGCGGATAAACAGAGTCGAACCGCTGGTTGTCCCTTTCGTGTCGAAACTTCTTGGGCCTGTTCGCTACGATCTCTTTCTTGGCAGACTGGAGGGGCACATCTCCCCGCGCGCGCCTTGGATTCAAGGGCAGAAAATCAGCTTCAAGCCAACTCCGAATTTCGAGTTTGGCGTATCGCGCACTATTATTTTTGCGGGCGAAGGGCATGTTCCTTTTACATTCGGCTCGTTTTGGAACAGTTTCACGAGCTTCAGCAATGTGCCCTTAACGGTGAAGTTTTCAAGGAACGATCCTGGCGCCCGGTACAGCGGCTTTGATTTCTCTTATCGATTGCCGTTCGTCCGGAACTGGCTCACGCTCTACTCGGATTCGCTTTCACATGATGATCCATCGCCCCTCAGCGCCCCGAGGCGGTCTGCGTTTCGTCCCGGCATCTATCTTTCACATTTTCCCGGATTGCCGCGTCTCGATTTCCGCGCCGAAGCCGCTTATACAGACTTCCCGACCTCCCGCAGCCACGCCGGACAATTTTTCTTTTTCGAGGACGCGTATCACGATGCTTATACAAACAAGCAGTTCATCCTGGGAGATTGGATCGGCCGGGAGGGCAAAGGCGGACAAGCATGGCTGACCTATCACTTTTCAGCGCAAGAGATGATTCAGGCAAGCTATCGAAACGCGAAAAGCGCCACCGACTTCGTACCTGGCGGGACCACGCAGAACATTGGCTCCATACGCCTGGTTCGCCGTTTTCACGAAGATCTGGAGATGGATGCGTTCGCCCAACTCGAATTCTGGAAAGCCCCGATTCTGGCCCGAGGGCTGCAACAGGATGTTGCGTTAGGATTGCAATTCACATACTTTCCGCGATTAAGTTGGGCCCGGGCTAAGTGAACGGCACGAAACGCATCATCCTGATTCGGCATGCAACCACCGATCTGGCCGGAAAATTATGCGGGCAGCTTGATCCGCCGCTGAATGAGAGCGGCTTCCTTCAGGCCCGCAGCTTTTCAGATCGCCTTATTTTCGAGAAAATCGACCGGGTTTACGCAAGCAATCTGCGTCGTGCCGTGCAGACCGCGGAAGCTATAGCGAACCCGTTAAGCCTTCCCGTGCTTCAGCGAGAAAGCTTGCGAGAGATTTCCTTTGGCGATTGGGAAGGCTGGCGGTGGGCCGATTTGCGAGCCAATTTCCCGGAAGAAACGCAGCGCTGGCTTGACCAGTCGCCGCGATGCGCAGGCCCCCAATGGCGAAAGCATGGCGCATTTTCACGATCGAGCGTGCCAGGCGCTGGCCGCGATCTCGTCTGAAGCGTCAAATCAAATCACGGTTGTTGTAACCCATCTCGGCGTTATTCGTGTGGCGCTGGTGAACCTGGCAGGTGTCGATCCAGCGGCGGAAGTGTTGCGCCGGATTGATTACTGCTCCGCTTACGAATTCCGCACGAATGGGCGGACCTGGATCTTTTCGCAGCAGTATCAGTTTTAGCCGAGTGCTTGCCAGGACGCTGTATTCCAATTTACAGCTCTTTTACAGCGAGCCCGACAACAGAAGAGATCATCAGCATCTAGACTGCAGCTATGGTTCCCGCCGGCACAAGAAAATGCCGGGAACGATAGCGTAAATGCGAAGTAAGAAAGTTCTGTTTTTCTTTCCGGCCTTTTCAAGTCAGGAAGCGACGGCGCCGCTCGGCATTCTGGCGGTTTCCACGCCTCTATTGCAAGCCGGCTACGAAGTTCAGATCATTGATTCGACCATTACTCCCGGCTTCCAGCAACGCGTGTTGGAAGCGCTTGATGATTCGCTCTGCCTGGCGGTTTCGCTCGTTACCGGACCGATGATTCGCGAGACGGTACAGATTGCGAAAGCGGCGAAACGGCTGTATCCCGAAAAGCCCGTCATTCTCGGCGGCTGGCATCCATCGCTGCTTCCCGATCAGACGCTGGCCTCGGAGTACGTGGACGTGGTCGTCAAGGGCCAAGGCGAGGATGCGCTGCTCGAAATCGTTCAGCACATTGAAGCGGGAGAGTCGCTGAAGGGCATTGCGGGAGTTGGATACAAAGAAAACGGCAGGCTCGTGTTCAACACGCCTCGCCCGCTTCGCCCGATTTCAGAACTTCCGCCGAAAGCCTATCATCTGGCGGATTTCGACGCTTACGAACGAATCTGCGGCCGTCGATGGGCCATGTACACGTCCAGCCTGGCCTGCCCGTTCAACTGTTCGTACTGCACGAACGAGGGCCTCTACGGAAGAAAGTGGAACGCGCTTGATGCCGATCGGTGGTGGAAGAAGTTACCGATCTGGTCAGGCGCTACCGGCTGAAGCTGCTTTGGGTAGTTGACGACAACTTTCTGGTGGATCGCAAACGCGCCGTCGATATCGCGGAAGGCCTGGTGCGCAGCGGAGTCAAATTCGACTGGAGCATTCAAGCCTCCACGAACCTGGTCACAAGATTCACTGTCGAAGAACTGAAACTGTTGCGGCGCGCGGGTTTGTCGCAGGTCTCCCAAGGCGCGGACTCCGGATCTCCGAAAGTGCTGCACCTGATGAACAAAGATTTTCAGAAGCTGGAGACCATCTACCAGGCGGCTGACCTGTTGATCGCAGGCGGGAATTCGTCCCTCGTTCAACATGATTTTCGGCTTTCCCGGCGAAGGTGAGTCGGAACAACGGGAATCGATCCGGCTGATCATGAAGATCTGCCGCCAGTATCCCGGAGCGGAGTTCTGGACAAATATTTTCACGCCCTATCCGGGCGCGCCGATCATGCAACGAGCGTTCGAACTTGGCCTCGATGTCCCGAAGACGCTCGAAGGGTGGGCGGATTTCTTCCCACGCTATACGACGCTGCCGTGGCTCAAAGGCAAAAAGCATCAGCGCGTGCAAACCATGCGTGAGTATCTGCGCATCGCGTTCAACCGCATTCCAATTGGAGTGCAGCGACGGCATCCGCTGAACAAACTGGTGCAGGAGCTTGATCACTGTTCCAGCCCGCTGGCGGCTGGACCATGATGTTTACTCCGCGCCTTTCGAACTCTGGCTCAAAAATACGGCGAACAGATGGTTCCCGCCGATGAAAACGAAAATCGACGCCCATCAGCTCTCGGCGGAAGTGGTGTCGTGTTGAGTATGCCGCGCGCAAATCGCATGGCCTCCGCATCCTCAAAGCCGATGCACGCTGTCGATGTGCTGCTGACGCACAGCAATCACGTATTCCACGACCGCAAGCAGATGCAGAAGATGCAGCCGTATCCACCGCTGCAGACGCTTCTGGCGGCATCCGTACTGCGGGAAGCAGGCATTACGGTTGCTCTTTGCGATGTTACACTGCAGGACTCCCGAAGCCGCATTCGAATCCATGCTGAAAACGGCCGCCCCGCGTCTGGTCGTCGTTTGTGAAGACGATTTCAATTTTCTGACCAAGATGTGCCTCGGCCGCAATCGCGAACTGGCGTTCTGGATGGCCAGGAGGGCCGCCCGATATGGCCATGTGGCCGCGGTTCATGGGTCTGACGCTTCAGATCATGTAAACGAATACCTGAGTGCCGGATTCCGGTACGTACTCCTGGGAGAAGTCGAATCCACATTACTGGAACTGGCTCAGGGAAAAGACATCGAGGACATCGCGGGCCTGGCATATCTATCAGCCGATGACTGGGCAGGTTCGATATAACTCTCCGCGTTCGCTGCGCACGAATTTGGATTCCCTTCCGCTGCCGGCCTGGGATCTGGTCGACATCGAGAAATATCGCCAAGCCTGGCTGGGTGCGCACAATTTCTTTTCGCTGAACATGGTCTCCAGCCGCGGCTGTCCGTATAAATGCAACTGGTGCGCCAAACCGATTTACGGCAATAGCTATCACGCGCGAACCGCGCATTGCGTCGCCCAGGAAATGCTTTATCTGAAGCGCGAGTTCCGCCCCGATCACATCTGGTTTGCGGACGACATCTTCGCTCTGTCCGCGAAATGGACGTTTGAGTTCGCCGAAGCCGTCGAAAAGCTGAATGCGCAAATCCCATTCAAGATGCAATCCCGCTGCGACTTGATGACGCGTCAAACCGTCAGCGCGCTGAAGAGAGCCGGTTGCCGCGAAATCTGGATGGGCGCCGAATCCGGTTCGCAGCGCATCCTGGACGCGATGGAAAAAGGTATCCGCGTTGAACACGTGTATCGCGCTCGCGAAAACCTTCTTCAACACGGAATTCGAGCGGGACTGTTCTTGCAGTTTGGTTACCGGGGTGAAACCTGGGAAGACATCGAAGCCACCGTCCGAATGGTGCGGGAAACAAAACCGGACGACATTGGCGTGTCCGTTTCGTACCCGATGCCTGGCACAAAGTTTTACCAGCTCGTCTCGTCTGAGATGAAAGCCAAGACGAACTGGTCTGATAGCGCGGATCTCGCCATGATGTTTCGCGGCGCATATTCGAGCGATTTCTACCGCGCCCTCGCGGACGCTCTCCATCTGGAGGTGCGCCATGCCGGAAGCCAGGATGCAGCGAGAGCGTGGAATCGAGTTTACGAATTGGAGGGCACCGGCTCACGAACAAGCGTTGCCTGTTAATGAAACTTCTTCTCACGCACGGTTATTTCCTCGACGAAGATCCGAAAGAACGGGAGATCATGAAGCCCTATGTTCCGTTAGGCATCCTGTATCTCTCCTCTCACCTGCGGAGAAAAGGATTCGCCGTAGATATTTACGATTCGACATTTGGCTCCAAGGCCGAGTTGTTTCGCATTCTTCGGGACGGGCCGCCCGCCGCCATAGGAATTTACTGCAATCTGATGACGCGCGGAAATGTTTTGGAGATTGTGAACTGCGCGCGGGCGGCTGGCTGGAAAGTGATTTTGGGAGGGCCGGAGCCGCCCAACTACGCAGAGGAATATCTCAACGCGGGAGCTGACGTCATTGTTGCGGGTGAGGCGGAACTTACGACTGAAAACCTGCTTCTTTCCGGACTGGTCGAACCGGAGAGGCCGAACATTCACGGAATTATTTTCCGCGCGCCCGATGGCTCGATTGTCCGCACGCCGCCGGGATCGCTGATCAAGAATCTGGACGATCAGCCATGGCCCGACCGCGATCGCGTTGAAATTGAACGCTACCTTGCAGTCTGGCGCAAACACCATGGAGTGGGATCGGTGTCGCTCATCACCGCGCGCGGCTGTCCTTATCACTGCAATTGGTGCAGCCATTCGGTGTATGGGAAAACACATCGGCGGCGCTCGCCCAATGCCGTTGTGGATGAAATCGAATGGATTCGCCATCGCTACGGTCCGGAAATGCTGTGGCTTGCGGACGATGTTTTCACCATTCACCACGGCTGGCTTTTCGAATATGCGGCGGAAATGCAGCGGCGTCGCTTGCATATACCTTTCGAATGCATCACTCGCGCCGATCGGCTGAACGAACGCGTAGCGGAAACACTTGCGGCGCTAGGCTGCTTTCGAGTATGGATCGGCTCGGAAAGCGGATCGCAGCGGATTCTGGATGCGATGCAGAGAGGCGTCACGGTGGAGCAGGTCCGCGGCGCAACCGCTCTCTGCAAAAAGAACGGCATTCAAGTGGGCATGTTCCTGATGTGGGGCTATGACGGAGAGGAGTTGGAGGACATCCAAGCGACCGTCGATCATGTGAAGCAGTGCCGGCCCGATGCTTGCTTCACTACTGTCTCCTATCCGATCAAGGGCACTCCGTATTTTGAGCGCGTAGCGCCGCGTTTGTTGAATGTCCTCGATTGGAATTCCAGCACGGATCGCGATCTGCGCATCAAAGGGCGGCATTCGCGCAGGTTCTATCAATATGCGGACGAACTTCTGCGAAGCGAAATTGCGGAGGTCCCGGATGCAGCAAGAATTCTAGCGGCGCGCGACGGCCTCCGGCAGACCCGGCATGAAGTGGAGGCATGATGTCCGTGACTTCCACCGCATTCGACAGAATCGCGTCGCAGTACGACGCTCTCTGGACTCGATCCGCCATTGGCAGATGCCAGCGCGATGCGGTCTGGAGATGGCTCGACCCGCTGATTCGATCCCGCGACCGAATTCTCGACCTGGGATGTGGAACCGGCGAGGACGCGTTGCACATGATGAAGGCGGGCGCGGAGGTTTGCGGAATAGACGCTTCCGCTGCGATGGTGCGCATCGCACGCGAACGAGGTGTTGATGCCCGGCAACTGCCCATCGAAGCGCTGCCGGCGCTGAGCGGCAGATTTCGACGGAGCAATTTCAAATTTCGGAGTTCTCAATTGCGTTCGCGATTTGAAGCCCGTATCGCATGGCCCTGAAGCAATTGATTCGCCCGGGCGGATTTCTTGCGCTTTGCGTCATGGGATCGTTTTGCGCTTGGGAAACGTGCTACTTTCTCACGCGCGGAAAATTTCGGAAGGCCTTTCGCCGCTTCGCTCGCAACGGCGCTCTTTCCGCAAGCGGCGTGCATGTTACCTACCCATCCGTTGGCGAAAATGAAAACCGCGTTTCAGCCCGAATTCCGATTGACGGACTGGACCGGCATAGGAGTCTGCGTTCCTCCTTCCTATGTGGATGCAATATCGAGCAGGCGCAATCGAGCGCTTCGCCAGAATCGATCGGCGCATCGCGCATTGGCCTCTGGTTCGCGAGTCTTGCCGATCACCGGCTTCTTTTGTTCACTCGCATATGACCCTCGAAACGCATGCCCGCCAGCAGTTCCTCGAAGAATACCGGTGCATCCGGCTATGCCGAAGGCCGCGGTTCCGATGATTCCGCTTACTATGCTGCCTTGCCTTTTGCGGATTTAACCGGCCGCAATTGCGCGATGTGGCAGATGCGGGCAAAGAGTTATCGCTATTTAGAGCGCCGTGTGCTGCGTCCGATGGAGACTGCGGCCAAACGGCCTCTCGACATTCTGGACCTCGGCGCTGGAAATTGCTGGATGTCCTATCGGCTTGTCACTGCGGAATCACCGCTCCGTTCGCGCTCGATATTTTCTCCGATCCGCAAGATGGGCTGCGCGCTGCCCGGCATTATCCACACCCGATTCCAGCGGTGGAAGCGGATTTTCATCTTCTGCCGTTTCGCGAGAATAGCTTCGACTTAGCGATTTATAATTCGTCTCTCCACTATTCGACCAATTACACTGCCGCACTTTCAGAGGCTCGCAGGTGTCTGCGAAAATCGGGCGCGCTGGTTGTACTCGATTCCCCTGTCTACCGCAAACGAGAGCACGGCGAGCGCATGGCCATCGAGCGCCATAACGAGTTCCAAAAGCGTTACGGGTTCCGATCCGATGCGATACAAAGCATCGAGTTTCTCGATGAATCGACGCTTAAAACGCTATCTCGAAGCTTGCGTCTCCAATGGAAAATACATCGCCCTTGGTACGGAGTCCGCTGGCATTTTCGTCCCTGGAAAGCTTGGCTGCAGCGCCGCAGGCCACCCTCGCGATTTTGGATTCTAGTGGGCGTTTTTGGTGAGCCATGATCATTCTAGTCAATGCGCGCGCAACGAAGCCGAAGAATCGCCGTTTCCCGTTAGCGGCTCTGGCGATAGCGGCGGTACTCGAAGGCAAAGAGGAATACGCCATCGTGGACGGCAACCTGGACCGTCAACCCGACCGCACAATTGAACGGATCGTCGCGGAAAACAGTGTCGAACTGATTGCCTTCTCGGTCATGCCGGGGCCGCAAATGGCAGCTTCGATTCCCATCTGCCGCGAGCTGCGGAAGAAACATCCTAAAATCCCGATCGTCTGGGGCGGTTATTTCCCCTCCCTCTACGCGGACGCGGCGCTCAACGCTCCGTATATCGATTTTGCGGTTCGCGGGCAAGGCGAAGATACATTGCTCGAGCTTCTTGCCGCGTTGCGAGGCAACCGGAAATTTGCCGGAATTCGCGGTCTCTCCTATAAGGACGATTTTGGACTGCACGTACACAATCCGGAACGGCCCATGCGTTCGCCGAATGATTTTCCCTGGCCGCCTTTCCATCGTTTGACGTCTCCCGAGAAATACATTTTGCCGACTTTTCTCGGACGGCAGAACCGCTGTCCACCACGCCAGTATGGGCTGTCCGTTCCGCTGCAAATTCTGCGGAGTGGTGCCGGTGCACGACGGCCGTCAAAAGATGGAAGCGCCCGAACGCACCGCGGCCATTCTCGCGCGGATGAAGCGCGACTACGCGATTGATGCGGTCCAGTTTTACGACAACAATTTTTTCCTGAACGAGAGCCATGCGCAGCGAACAGGCCGAGCAGCTAGCTCCTTTGGGCCTGCGCTGGTGGGCGGAAGGCCGCGTAGACGCTGTGCTGCGTTACAGCGACGCTACGCTGCGCGCGATACGGCGGGCGGGCGCGAAGATGATTTTTTTCGGCGCCGAATCCGGATCCGATCAGGTGCTGAAAGAAATGAATAAGCGGATCACGAGCGCGCAAACTCTGGAACTTGCCGCGCGAATCCGCCAGTTCGATATTGTGCCGGAGTTCTCTTTCGTGTTTGGGAATCCCGGCGACCCGACCAGAGACACACAGGAGACGATTCAGTTTGTCCGCCGCTTGAAGAAGCTGAACCCGGATGCGGAAATCATCGTCCAGCACTATGTTCCTACGCCGCATCCGGACGGCATGTATGGCAACGTGGAAGACAAAATCGAATTTCCTCGCACGCCGGACGAATGGGCCAGCGAGCGATGGTATAACTTCACCATTCGTCACGATCCGCAGCTTCCGTGGCTGCCGCGAAGCGTCAAAAACCGGATCGACAACTTCGAATTGGTCATCAGCTCGCGCTGGCCCACGGTGCAGGATATTTATCTTCCGAGCTGGGGCCGGGCGGCGCTAAAAGCACTCAGCAGCTGGCGCTACAGCCTTGGTTTTTACGACTGGCCCGTGGAATTGCAGTGCGTGCAGCGGGTCATCGAACTTCGCAAACCCCGCCTAGAGAGCCTGTGATGCGCATGTCCGCGCTGGAAGGGCATCGGCTGTGGGCGTCGAGTTACGATTCAACTCTCAATCCGGTTCTCGCCCTGGAGACACGAATGCTGAAACAACTTTTGTGTCCCGTTGCCTCGACGTGTTTCATCGACGTGGCGTGCGGGACAGGGCGCTGGATGACCTATGTTCGCCGGCAGGGCGCAAAAGTGTTCGGCATCGATTTCTGCGCGGAAATGCTCGCCGAAGCGGAAAGGAAACCTGAATTGAGCGGCCGGTCCGCTCTCGCCGAAGCCTCCCGCCTGCCCTTTCGCTCTCGCATCGCCGACATCGTACTTTGCTCCTTCGCCGCAGGCTATCTTCCGCATCTAAATCGAGCCCTCGCCGAGATGGCGATAATTCTGAAACCCCGAGGAAAGCTCATCATCAGCGATCTGCACCCGGCTGCCATATCGGCGGGATGGACCCGTTCGTTTCGCCGGGGTGATCTTGTTATTGAAATGCAGCACTATCTGTCCTTCAATCGACGAATTTCACTGCGCCGCTGAAGGAGCCGGCCTTCAACTCCGGATGCAAATCGAAAGCGGGTTTGGCGATCCGGAGCGCTCTCTCTTCATAACAGCAGGCAAAGAGCAGAATTTTGAAAATGTATCTGCGATTCCGGCAGTGTGGATCGGAGTCTGGAACAAGCCATGATGCTGGCGGGCGGTCGCGTTGCAAGTAGCGCCACGGAATCCCTGCGCGCTAACCTGCTGACTCATGGAAAACGCATTCTCCGCATCGGTGGAGAGCACTGTGGTCAACCCGTGCTCGACCTCAATGGATTTCTAATTCTCCCTGGTCTCATCAATGCTCATGATCATCTGGAATTCAACCTTTTCCCGCGGCTGGGAGACGGCCCATACCGCAATTCCACGCAATGGGCAAACGAAATCTACAAGCCTCGAGAAGCTCCGGTCTCGCAACAGTTGAGAATTCCGCAATCCGTGCGGTTGATTTGGGGTGGCATAAAGAATCTGCTCTCGGGAGTCACGACTGTCTCCCATCACAACCCTTACAAACCTGAGGTCTTCGAGCATCGCTTCCCTGTTCGAGTGATTAAGCGTTTTGGCTGGGCCCATTCGCTTAGGTTCTGTCCCGATGTCAAGGAGCAATACCGTCGAACTCCGCGCGGCGCGCCCTTCATCATTCACGCTGGGGAGGGGAGAGATGCCCAGGCTCGAAAGGAGATTCACGAACTCGAGGAACTCCAGGTCCTGGGATCCTGCACCGTCATCGTTCACGGGGTCGCTTTCAAACCGGAAGACTTGGTCCTGATCAGCCGTCGAGGTGTTTCCCTGGTGTGGTGCCCGAGCTCAAATCGCTTTACGTTGGGCCGAACGCTCTCCCGCGAAACCTTGAATTCAGGAATTCCTATCGCGCTCGGTTCGGATTCTGCTCTGACCGCGGACGGGGATTTCATTGACGAACTTCGCGCGGGCCGCCGGCACACGAATCTGATTTCGCTTTACAAGATGGTGACGGAAGGCGCGGCACGCATTCTGCGCCTGAACTTCGGTGAAGGCAGCATTCGCGAGGGCGGTGTCGCGGATTTTGTAGCGGTGGCGGACCAGGGGCAAACCCCTGCCGAAGCTCTGGTTTCGTTTCGGCCCGAGCTCGTGGTTTTGGGAGGGCGCATTAAGCTGTTCTCTCCGGAAATGGCTTGCCGATTGCCGCCCAAAGAGACATCGCGGTTCAACCCCATCGAGTTGGAAGGGCGCGGCCGGTGGTTCATCGATTTGCAGCCCTCCGCTTTGGCACAAGACGTGAAGCGCGAACTCGGCGCAGCCTTCCGACTGGCGGGACGGAAGGTGCTGGTTTGAACCAAATCCAATCCCTGCCTATTCTGGTGCTGTATCCACACAGCAGGTGCAACTGCCGTTGCATCATGTGCGACATCTGGAAAGAGAGCACGCGGGCCGAAATCAGTACCCGCGAACTGGAACGTCATCTCGAAGATCTTGAAAAGCTCAGCGTGCAATGGGTAGTCCTTTCCGGCGGCGAGCCGCTGATGCACTCCGACCTGTTCCGGTTTTGTGCCCTGCTCCGTCAGCGAAGCATTCGGATTACGCTGCTCAGTACCGGGCTGCTGCTCGAGCGTAACGCGGCGCCTATCGTCAAGTTCATCGATGACGTCATCGTCTCGTTGGACGGCCCACCGGCATTGCACGATTCTATTCGCAGCGTCAACGGAGCCTTCGCCGCGCTGCAGGCTGGTGTCCAGGCGATTCACGGTCTCGAGCCTTCGTACCCGATCTCCGCGCGATCAACAATCCAACGAGCAAATTTCCGCTGCCTTCGCGAAACTACCGCAGCCGCAAAACAACTGGGACTGAAATCCATCTCGTTCCTGGCCACCGACCTCACTTCGGAAGCCTTCAACCGCCCGCAAATCTGGAGCGCCGATCGCCAGGCTCGCCTTGCACTGACTGAGGAAGAAATTCCTGTCCTGGAGAGAGAAATAGCGGATCTGGTCGCGGATTGGGGTCACACGGGATTTGTTCAAGAGAATATCGAGAAGCTGAATCGAATTGTGCTCCACTTTCGCGCTCACCTCGGCTTTGCCAAGCCCGTATCTCCGCGCTGCAACGCGCCCTGGGTTTCGGCGGTGATTGAAGCGGACGGTACCGTGCGTCCTTGCTTTTTTCATAAACCCATCGGAAATCTCGGTGGCCAAAGCTTACTTGAAGTTCTAAATAGCTCCGAGGCACGGACTTTCCGTCAAAATTTGAATGTCGCTACAAATCCCATCTGCCAGAGGTGCGTTTGTTCGCTCGATTGGAAATCCCGCGAAAGCAATACCTCACAAACCTTTTACACCGTCCAGACAACGTAATCACAAAGTTCGCTCTACTCTCGGAATGGATGGCGGAAAAGCCATCCGTTCGAAGCGGCAGCCGGGGTCGTGGAAACGTTCCCTTTCGCGGCCTCGGCTGGATTTCTTGAGGTTGAGGGCAGAATCAGCGTGGGTGTACAACCCTTCTCAGTCGGCGGATTCGATTTCGATACAGCGGCACGGTCTACCGAATCCCCGCTTTGGGCAATCATCGGGTTTATCGAACGCGTAATGGCAAGCGCTCTGTTTTTGCTCGGCGTTGCCTCTCCTGTTAGTAACTGGAATAACTATTGCCTTGCTCTCCCGCCGGTCACCACTCATTGCGCACAGGCGCGTCGGCCAGCGTGGCAAGGAAATTTGGATTCTAAAACTTAGGACAATGTGGAACGCGCCCGCGGGACAGCCTCGCTTTCGCCCATTCGTCGAACGTCTTACATCGGAAACGGTGCCCGAGTTGAAACGCCAGAAAGACGTCCGAGTAACCAGCCGGTTTGCAGCTCTATGCCGCAAATACTCGATTGATGAATGGCCTCAGTTGTGGCACGTAATCTGCGGCGATATGGCATTGGTCGGTCCTCGACCTCTGACCGCGGCCGAGCTCGCGAAATACTACGGTCCTGATTCCATTTGTCTGCTATCGGTGAAGCCCGGAATCACCGGGCTTTGGCAGGTAAAGGGTCGAAGCCGCCTCACGTACGCGCAGCGAAGAAGGCTCGACCTTTTCCTCGTTCGCCACTGGTCTTTCGGTTTATATACACGAATCCTGAATGCAACAGTTCCGTGCGTATTGAAGGGCAAAGATGCCTGGTAATGCTTCACGAGCACGCCACATCCACCGAATTCCTTGCCAGAAGGTGGGCAGGAGCGTGGCCGCGTGATGCGCGGCGCGCGAGAGCAACAAGCCGCGCTGACGAAAAATTCGAAATACGCCTAGCGTCTTGCCGGCTCGATCGGCAAATCCGGGTATACTCATCGGCGCTAGCCGTCGCGCAAGTATGCGAATTCGATGGCTCCGCGAATTGACCAGAGCCAGATGCAGCCAAAGGTCGTCTTTGTTCGCCCGAAACTGGGCTTTCAGAGGCGATAACGAGAACTGGTTTAACCAGAAACGCACTCTGCTCGGCAGCTCTGCGGCCGGCTGCTGAAGTGTTTCCGCTAAATCGCATCCAAACCATATCCGCACCAACTGAAAAATGAGCACCTCAGCCTGTCGCAATGCGGCAGGATGCAATTGCCTCCCACGATTGCCAGAAGCGCAAATCATGAGCCGACCGGTGAAGAAAGTTCGCAATTTCCCACGCGCGTTGCAGAGGCAATTCGCCGTGAATCACATGCAAGAGTAAGTGCAGCGCGGCGAAGCCAAGAAGATCTTCATCGCGCAGAACGTCTATTCCGCGGCCGTCGAAAACTCGACTCTGTTTTCGATCCCAAAAGCTGTCGATTCCGGGAAGTGTTATGTATTCCGCTTCCGCGCTCCATAACTCGTAATGGAGTTCGACTGCGATCGGCATTTCGGGGTCAAACCTGTCGCCGCGCCATTTCCAATGCGAGCGACGCGCCATCGGCGGCAGATGACGGCATTTAGAATCGCCGAGCGGGACATAGCCAAGCGATGTAAGTACGTCCCGCGCACGAAAAACCGACTCTCCACGGAGCCAAAGATCAATATCCCCCTGCGCTCCTCATGACGGGATCGGGCGTGAACATCGGAGAATGAGTCAAGCCCTTCAGAAGTACGAAACTAAGACCCGCGTCGTTGAAAGCGTCCGCAATCTCCGCTAACTCCTGTTTGAGCCGAGCGAACCGCTGCATGTATCTGGTTCGGCAGTCTGAAATTCGCTGTCGAACCGGGCTCCGGAAGCAAATCGCCGCATAGCGAAGGCAAGAGAAACGTTAACTGCCGGGCATCGCACCAGTTCAATAATTCTTGCCATTGGGGACGCTCGAGACGTCGTAGCCGTTCGGTCGAGGGGTTCCGAAAATGCAACGCCCCCAAGATGGCAGTCAGATACTCGGGTGCGCCCGCGTCGGCGAGGATTTCGGCAGCTTCGAAATCAGATTCAGATGCTACGCAGCCCGAAACTTCCAATCGATTTTCCCTCGGCCAGCCGCTCCAACAGATCGATGGCCGGATTCAATTCGTCATAACGGAGCTCATAAATCGGAGTCTCCAGAAGGCGTTCGAGAGCGTGGAGGCGCTGCTCGAACGCCGGCAACTCTACCGCCCACACCGAGTAACTCAATCGTTTCCATGCCGTTTCTTCCGAAACCCGGAGCAAAACGGGAGGACCCGGTTCATGATCGCGACGGTTCAGAAAAACAACTGAATCGACAGGGCTCTCGTCGGCGGTTTTCAGATTCTTCAAAGATTGGGTTCTGATCTCGATGGTCGGTTTGCCGTAAGCTCGAAGCGTGCTTTTTAGGCCGCGGAACTCGGGAAAAAGTTCGCCTACTGGCTCGCGAAATCTGAATTTCTGAGGATGCCCAATGATCAGAGGCTTGTTTGCGGTTCGAAGAAATGCGCTCGCATCGTCGGAAACATACGTCCATCCGCGGCGGGCGCAGGCGTAAGCCAGGGAGGACTTTCCTGCGCCCGAATCCCCCGCAAACAACATGCCCTTGCCTTTGAACATCAGGCAGGCCGCATGCAAAGTAACCAGGTGACGAACCTCTAAAAGCGGATACATCATCACATCGAGCAGGCATTGCCGGAAATACTCTGTCTTCTGGGCTGTGGCTTTCGTGGCCCATCCGAAACTGAATCCTTCGTTCAGATCCAGGCACGCAAAGTTCTCCGCATCGGCCACGATACTGAGCAGATGTCCCCGTGCTCTAAATGTCGGAGGTTCGGTGTAAGCCGGACTCTCGCTCTCTGAAATCAGCAAGCGGATATCGAGTGGCTGGGTATCGAATTTCCGTCGATAGGTGCTCCAGCTCACTTCGGCCGCCGAAATGGGTATCGGTGAGTTGGACTGCAGCTTGACGGGAAATCCGTATGGATAAAAGACCGCCTGATGCTTCAGGGGAAGTCTCGTCAGCAAGGGATCGTTAATTACAGGTTCAAGCGCTAGACAATTCATGCGTCTGGAAATGGTCGCCAGCTACCGTGGCCGCTCCGGCGCGGAAGACGGGGAGACTCGGAGCGGTCACGGCTGGTTGTGGGTAGCTGGCCTAAAGACAGATTACGGCTCAATGGAACAGGAAAGGTGCACAGCTTGTAAAACTGTCGTAAAGCTGATTCTTTTCTGCCCCTAATCTTCCCCCTACGCACTTAAACTCGTAATCAAACTCCGTGATTCCTCCACGCTTTCGCTGCGCGATCGTTCATTACTGGCTGCTTGGCATGCGCGGCGGCGAAAAGGTGGTCGAAGCGTTCTGCCGGATGTTTCCTGACGCCGATATTTTCACTCTGTTCTACGATCCCGAACGAGTATCGCCTCTTATTCGCTCGCACTCGGTTAGGACATCGTTTCTGAATCCACTCCGGAGTTGTTATCGCTCGCTTCTTCCCTTAATGCCGCTGGCGCTTGAGCACTGGGATCTCCGCGACTATGACTTAGTGATCACCAGTGAATCGGGTCCGGCGAAAGGCGTGCTTACTTCGTCGCGAGCTTGTCATATTTGCTACTGCCATTCGCCCATGCGCTATTTGTGGGATCTCTATCCCGCCTATCTGCATGAATGGACGCGAGCAAGATGGAAGCGGTCTCTCATTGCGCCGGTCGCCAGCTATATGCGTCTTTGGGATTACGCCTCGGCGGCGCGTGTAGACACCTTTGTGGCAAACAGTGAAAACGTTCAAAGGCGAATCTGGAAAGCGTACAGAAGAACCTCTGAAGTAATCTATCCACCTGTCCAGGTCGAAAGCTTCTACAACCGACCTTCTGAAGATTATTACCTGGTCGTCTCCGAGTTAGTTCCTTACAAGCGAATCGAAGACGCAGTCCGATGCTGCAGTGCGTCGGGGCGACGGCTAAAAATCGTCGGACACGGCTCCGAATATCGCTCACTCAAAGGTGTTGCGGGCCGAACTGTCGAGTTTTGCGGACGCTTGAACGATGTGGAAGTACGGGAGGTCTATTCCCGGTGCTCGCGCGGTGATTCTTCCTGGCGAAGAAGATTTCGGTATCGTGCCTGTCGAGGCAATGGCAAGCGGTAAGCCGGTGATCGCACTCGCGCGCGGCGGCGTGCTGGAAAGCGTTCCGCAACGCAATCCTCGTGCCGGCTTCTTCTACCACTCGCCCGGTCCGGAATCTCTGCGACGCGCAATCGATGAATTCGAGCGGGAGGAAGCGTCGATTTCCTCCGTTTTCCATTCAAGCCGCCGCAGCCCGGTTTACCGAGGAACGATTCCAGCGTGAAATGCGAGGCGTCATTCTCAATTCATACGGCAAGCAGCAAACCTCGGAAGCCGTACCGGCGCTGGCATCAGCTCGCTGACCGGCGAAAAATTCCCAAACTCGTAGTCAATTTACAAAACCATCACAAGTCGGCTACGACAATCGCCTGCTCTCCGCCCTAAGCTGCATGCAGGGAAGACAAACGCGCTTGCATCGCTTTCGAACTGCTATCGCCTTACTGCTCCGGATCGCAGCGGCAACTGTTGCAACCGGCGCTGTACTCAGCCTTGCAGCAAAGGATGCGCCGGCTGCCAACCAGTTCGTAGGCAGCATGGTTTGCAAAACATGTCATCCGGACGTTTGGTTTCGATTCTATAGAAACGCGCATTTTAAGAGTGTCGCTTCCGGCAAGGAATCGCCCGAAAATACTGGATGCGAGGGCTGCCATGGACCCGGGAAAGCTCACGTTCAGGCGCACGGCGGAAAAGCCACCATCGTCGCGTTCTCTCAGTTAGCGCCCAAACAGATCTTAGATGCATGCCTGCGATGCCACAGCCAGAGCCTCGCTCGGGCAAACATTCGAAGATCGCCGCACTCGCTCAACGATGTAGCTTGCACGCAATGCCACTCCATTCACAAGCCCGCCACGCCGAAATTTCTTCTCGCGAAGAGCCAACCCGAACTTTGCTTTGGCTGCCATAGCAACACTCGCTCGGATTTTTCGATGCCGTTCAAGCACCCTGTCGACCAAGGCTTCATGAGCTTGCACCGATTGTCACAATCCGCATGGCACATTTCTGCCTACCTGGCGAATGGCAGGGCGGCCCTCACTGGTGGATCAGGCTTTGCCCAATGAGGAGGCATGCCTGAAATGCCACTCCGATAAACGCGGCCCGTTTGCATTCGAGCATCCGCCGGTACGGGTGGAGGGATGTGAAATGTGCCATTTTCCCCACGGCTCCACGAACTCGCGGCTGTTGCGCAGACCTGTTGTGTTTACGATGTGCCTGGAATGCCATAACGGTGCCGGAACGTTCGGCCGCACTGGAACCGGCGTTCCCTCGCTATCGCGGGCGCATAACTTAGCCGATCCGCGGTATCAGAACTGCACTAACTGCCACGTTCGCATTCATGGGTCCAATTCCGACCCTCTATTTCTCCGATGACGATCTTCCTACGCGCGGTTCTTTTCGCGCTGTGCGCGAGCGTTCTGAACCGTTTGCTGCGTGGCTCAGCAAACGGTTGCGCCAACACCGGAGCAAGCCGGCTCGAGTCGCGGAGACGATTGGAATGGATATAACATCACTAACTCGTTTGAAACCGGCTACCGATTTCTCAGCGACAGCGGAAATGTGAATACCTATCGAAGCAATGAAAATTTCGGCAATGGAATCCGTTTGCTTGGCAGTTCTTTCACGATGAATTCGAAGACCGGGCATGGCCGCCTGTTCGATGAAATCGTGCTCACAACGGAAGGGCTGGGAGGAGACCCGTACAGCACGGCTATTCTTCGTGTTCAGAAGAACCGGCTCTACGAATACAATCTGCAATGGCGGCGCAGCGAATATTTCAACCCGGGCCTGGTTACCGATGGCGGCGCAGGCTTGCACTCGCTGAACACGTCATACACTTTGCAAGATCACGATCTGACGCTGTTCCCACAGTCTCGCGTCCGTGTCTTTCTAGGCTATACGCACGATAGTCAATCCGGTCCCGGCATTTCCACCGTTCAGTTATTCGATCCCGCTGGAGAATTCGATTCCACCGGCAACGTGTTTCCAGTTTTCACGAATATCAAACGTCTTCAAACCGAGTACCGGCTCGGCGCGGAATTTCATTGGTTGGGGTTTACATTTACCGCCACTCACGGCTGGCAAGACTTCAAAGAAGATACAGCCGATCAGTTCAATGGAGCCATCGCCGGAGGCGGCTTAAGCACAACTGATGTCCTGAATGTATTCTCCAGGCCGCAGCCCGATCACGGCACGAACCCTTACTGGCGCGCAGCCCTCTTCCGTAACGACCGTCTGCTCAATATCAATGGACGGTTTACATATACAAGTGGCCAGCGAGCATTTCTGGCGAACGAATCTGCGATTGGCACGACTCAACTAGGCGCGGCAGGCAACCAGCAGATTCTGACGTTTGGCGATGCGCGCCGGCCTGTAATTACTGCGAATCTAACCACGAGCCTGTTTCCGACGCCGAAGCTTACCGTGGTTAATCAGACTTCCTTCTATAGCATCAAGACGGACGGAAACAGCGCCTATCTGCAATTCAATAATGCAACGCAACAAACCAATCTGTTGTATTTTCAATATCTCGGTATCAGCACGGCCGCTACTTCGACCGACGTTAAATACAACCTTGTTCAGCTGGATAGATCTCGATGCCGGCTACGAGTATTCGAACCGAAGAATCGTTTCCAGCCCGCAACTTGCAATCCCTGGAACTCCGTTCTCGGCTCCCTATGCGCAATCGAACGAAGTAAACTCCGGTACTTTTGGCGCGCGGCTCAGGCCTATAAAAGGACTGACAGTGTCAGTGGGTGGAGAAGTCGGGCGTGCAAACAGGCCGTTCACTCCAAAAAGCGATGGAAACTTTAACACGCTGACAGCTCGTGTGCAGTACAGACAAAAAAGTTTCCAATTGGCAGCATCGGCGCACAGCGATTACAACAACAACTCCGTAAGCCTTTCGGCCTACAGCGCCCACAGCAGAACTTACACGGGCTCCGTATCCTGGTCGCCCCGAAGTTGGTTCGGGTTCGACGCGAGCTATACCAAACTCCATCTTGACACTTTGGGCGGCATCCAATTTTTCGCAAATTCTCAACTTCTTCAGAATCAAACTTCTTATTACATCAGCAACATCAACTCCGGCACTTTGGGCATCCGGTTGAGTGCTCTCAAAAGAATTGACTTATATGCTGGATACAGCCGGGTTGAAGACGCGGGCGATGGGCGAGGCAGCCCGATTGCGACAACGCTCGGACCTTCTTCTATCGATGCGTTCAGGATGGCTCAAACCTTTCCGTTGCGGTTTTGGACGCCGCTTGCACGGATGTCATTCCGGATTTCGGAGCGGGTGCGGTGGAATCTCGGATATCAGTATTACGGATATCACGCGGACTTCTCGCCGGCGGAGGATTACCACGCACATACCGGCTATACAAGCGTCAGCTGGAGCTTTTGATTGGCTTTCGGCTGACGAAGCATGTCTTCGGCAGTGTCCAGCACAATACGCGGTGAGATCTCTTTCATGCAGCGATTATCCGGACAAGCTGGAAATCCGCGGCCGTCGTAGCAGGGCCGGCACGCCAGCTTTTCGCCGCCCCAGAGATAGCGTACGTTCGGACGGTTCGGAATCCGTTCCTGTGGATTTACGGGTCCGAAAAGCGCAAGCACTGGCGAAGAAGACAACATGGCTAAGTGAAGAGGCCCAGTGTCATGCGAAATCACGAGATCGCAGCTCTCAAACATGGACAGCGCCTCGGCCAAATCCAAACGGCCGATTAAATCCTTTGTGTCCATGCCCGAAAACGCGGAGGACGCCCAAACATCGGCCGGTCCGCCAACGAGGATCACCTCGTAACCTCGCGCTGACAATGTAAGCGCAAGTTCAGCATAGTAGGAAATCGGCCAGCGGCGCTGGGGATCATCGCGTAGGGCATTTCGCGCGCCGCCGGGAACCAGGGCAATCCTCGTCTTAGTTATTCGCGGAAATCGACTTGACGGAAGATACACTGACAATTGGAGAGCAGGCAATCTAACAGGGCGCAAGCCATCTTCGCCGAGCAAAATCCGCGCGTACTCATCGCCGTGATATCGGCCCGGGAGCAATTGCCGCGACCTGTCCTTATGCGAGAGTTTCACTCGACGCCGCGCGAAGACCGGCAATGTCAACGACGTATATCGCCAGTCGTACTGCAAAGTGGCGCAGGTATCATATCGCGATCCGGCAAGAAGCCGCCACACTCGAATCAGTTCGCTCGACTTGCGGAGAAGTGAGGGGCCAAATAGTGCTTTATCGTCTACGGCAATGACGCGATCAACAAACGGGAACAATTTCACGACAGATGAGACTCGCTGCCCACAGATCCAATGGATCTCACCGCCAAGTGTTTCCTTGAAACACTTCACCGCAGGCAGAGCCATCACAACGTCACCGATTGCTCCGACCTTTACTATCAAATGCGAGCCCATTGATTTTCCTTAGCTCGCAATATCATTGCTATGACACACCAATAGATTAAGTTCAAAGGAAACGTTAATAGATAAGCGATTCCGTTTGAGCCGACAAGCAGCCCAACACTCCACGCTCCGACGGAAGAACGCCAGCGGCTGGATCGGAGAGCATAATAAGTCCACAAGCCTATCGTGACGATGACGCTAAACAGCCCCATCCAGCCGAAGTTGACCAAAATCCGCCAATAGAAATTTTCCGAAAACCCTCCGATTCCAACTAACGTCGTGAGCGGTAGGGAAACATCGAGCATATTTTCATCAGGGGAAAGAGCGGAGATATGAGTTGCTGCGCTCGTACTTTTACCCGAGTATAAGAAGCTGATACCGTCGATGATTGCCGAATTTTCTGTGTACAACCTGAACGCGATCACGACGACACATAGGATCGCAGCGCCTGCCAGGCACATCGTTATCGGTTTGGTTTTCCTGATCCAGGACGGTAGCAAGCACAAGAGCATAACGAGTCCGGTAATGTAACCGGTTATAGATAAGGTCCCGATGAGCATAACAATATATCCTGCCGCGCGTAACTTCCAGGCTCCTCTCCGAATGCTCGCCGACAATGTCAGCAGCAGTAAACACAGGCATGCATAGCCGTTCGGATCGTCTAAAATGCCGCCGAATCGAATCAGCGCGCCGGGATAACTGAGGGCAGGATATCTGATATCTGCAATCACGAGAACGACTGTGATCAGCCAAAAAGGGAATGCGATCCAGAAAACGATTCGCTCGAACATTTCCAGAGTGTCGGTAATGTCATGTTCACTTTCAAAGACAAACGGAATAAGAAATACGCAAGCCATCCACGGAACAAATTGAAGAGCGCAAACTCCGGTTTCATCTAATGCTCCCGGTAAAAAAGCAAGTCTGAAGAAAAGCGCGCCGGATAAAAGCTAGAAAAGCTAAAGCCGAGACATATAGAAGTGTTCTGTAACGGTTACTTATCAATACCGGGCGGCGCAGAAATCGGGCCAGGCTAAACGCGACAAATATAAGAAGGATCGCGTATTTTATTGCGCTCAGAAGAGGCGGCGTCGCCTCATACTGGGATGAAGTGCTTGGATCGTTCACCTGTAGGATGTAGCGATAGGCGTACTGGCCTATGGAAGCTACAAATACCCAGACAATCGGCCAGCTTGGATGGCTTACAGACTGGGCCTTCATAGCTGCTTGCTCGTGTGGAAATAGTAAAAAGCCGACACCAACGCCGTCAAAATGACCGCGCTCAAGATCAGAATGGTTCTGGGCGGCCAGTTTCGTTTGTCCGGCACGATCGCCACATCCACGATTTGCAATTGGGGCGCCGATTTTGCTTCGTCAAGCCGGGCCGCTTCGTATTGGCGCGACACGATTTCGAATAAAGTCTCGTGGTATTTCAAATCGCGGAATTTGCGCAGATACTTCAGCCCCGCTTCGGGAAGCTGACCGGTTGGAAGGTCCAGCACACCTCTTTTACTGCCGCCTTCCTCTACTTTGCTCAGCTCGCTTTGCAGCGCCGCTAGCTCACGCTTTACGATTTGTAGTTTGGGATTGGTATCTGCTGCATAAGCCTTCATTCCCTCCAGTTGCGCTTCACGGCTGAGGATTTCCCCGCGAAGCTGTGCTCCCGAGCGGATGAGGGCTTCCGCCTGTCCAGTGGGCACAACAAGTCCGGTTGCCTGTTCCGTGTTTTTGAGCGCAATTTCCGCGTCTGCGAGAGCATCTTTTTCTTTCAGCAGTTCGTGTTCGAAGAACGCGCGGCGCTGCGAAGCCTCCGTTAAAGCAAGCCGGGCATTTTGCTTGAACAACTCGTCGACGTAAGCATTGGCAATATCGGCAGCACGCTTGGGACTGGCGTCATCCACTCGAACGTGAATCAGAGAATCCTTGCCGGCTTCGATGGTCGTATTTCTGGCCAGGTGCTTTCGGGCAATACTGAGATATTTGTCACCATAGACCTGCTCCAGGTTGAACTTTGCGATCACCGTGTCGGCGATCGTCCGGCTTTTCAGGATGCCGACGTACAAGTCGGCCGGATTTCGGAGACCGAATCCAGTGAGCAGGGATAACGGAGGCAGACCAGCGCCGAGCCCTGTAAGTTGGGCCATTGCCGAGAGCGATGATTGCGGCTGCTGCGGAGTGAGAATGATTGATTCCGCACGATACTTGACAGGCAATAGAAATACGACTGGGGTCGCGATGGCAGCGGCCACCAGTACATTCCTGAGAAGTGCGCGCTTGTGACCTAGCAGGATCGTTGAAGCCCCAGCGAGGGAGATCTCATCCAGTTCCGGCGCGCTTAGTTTAGTGGAGGACATTAACGGCCGCCGCGCCGAGAGCCAAATTACTGAATATTTGCGACCAATCCATGAGCCCGCGAACGAATGTGGTCCTATTTATATAAGTCGGAACAACCAAGCTATCGCCGGGATGCATGGGAAGCGTTTCGAATTTAGACGCAAATAGGCCAACGGTCGTGCTCCGCGCGACAACGGAACCGTCCGCCCGGATAACAAACATATGGCTTTTGTCGGCAGAACGAGCCGGTCCGCCCGCTTTTTTCAAATAGTCGCCCACGCGAAGATCCTCGTCATAGAGAAATGCAGCTTGCTCAAATACGGCGCCAACGACGTTGACGGTAGACGGGCGGCTGGGGACGTAAAAGCGATCGCCATTTTCGAGCGCCAGGTCGGGAAGCGCGTTCACGCCCTTGCTGCGCGGATCGAGATCGAGAACGATGCGCCCATTTATCGGAACTTGCCGGAGCCGGTCCACTAATTCCCGCTGGCTGGCAACCGATGCCTGGGCGGTTGCGGCCTGTTCGGCGGAAATGACTCGACCGGAAAGATTCGCCGCCCCTTGATTCACATCGCGTTCTAGCTGGTTCAGGAAATCGTCGTATCTCTTCTGCTGCTCGCGACGCGTGGATTCCCGCGTGAATTGTGCGCCATATAGGTAAGCGTTCGTAGTGAGTCCTCCGGCTCGTGCAACTAAAGCGCGCAGAGTTTCTCCTGGAGCGACGGTGTACACACCGGCCATTGCCACTTCACCCTCGATTCGCACTTGCTTGGTTTGCTGCGATCGCGGTACTGAAAAATCGGCCTTGGAAAAGATCGTAATCACGTCGCCGGGCTCAAGCGGCAGGTCTTCGGAAGCATCGTGCTTCAAAACAACTTTTCCTAGATTGAAGGCGATTAGTTTCGTGGCGAGGGTCTGCTTTTCGAGACGTTCCACAACGGCATAATCCCAATCGATCTCAGGCGCGGAAGGCTGAACGATATCCCGGGGAATGAAGTTTCTTAAAGGCGGAACGTCATCTGAACCGGTAGCGGCGCCGAGGGAGGAATCGCCTTGTATTTTGCGGGACTCTTCGCGAAATCCGGAAGGCATGCCAGCTAACGCCCGCTCCGCGCTCTGAGCAGCGGCGGTATTGGGCGGTATGTTGCCTCGCGTCGATGCCGGGACATACTCGACGCCATCAGTTTCCTGTTGTAACTGCTCAGGGTTAGTCTTCGCCGGGTCGGTTTGCCCGTGGTCCATCATGAATCGGTTGCGTTCCGTCCAGTAATCCCGGGTCAGCAGGGCTTGTTGATTTGGAATCAAATCACTGATACGCATTCCAGGCCGCCATGGAAAACGTCCCGAGTCCGCTACATTCCCGCGCAATGTTACGGCGTTCTCAAAGCGCGGAATAACCGGAAGAACCCTGACGATGTCGCCATTGCGCAAAGGAGTTTCAAGCCCGGCCTTATTTAGATCCATCGCTGCACTGCCAACGCCGTGCCGTCCGCAACACGCTCGAGAAGCGCCTGCTGGAGCGCCGCCATGGGAGAAGCTCCGCTTGCGAATTGGAGCACTTCGCCGAATGTAGTGTCGGGCTTGAGTTCATAGATTCCAGGATGTTCGACGCTTCCCGCGATTGCGGCGCGCGGGCCTGCGGAAGGAATCAATATGACATCGCCTTGAGCTAACTGAGTATCTTGCGAGGTATCGCCTCGAATCAGGAGATCGTACAAATCGAATTTGCGGATCGTCTTGTCGGCTCTTTTGAGTTGAATGTTCCGCATGGAACCGCGAGCAGAGGGACCACCGGAGACGAACAGGGCATTTACAAGCGTGCTGAGCGAACTGACCGTGTATGCTCCCGGGCGCCGGGCTTCGCCGACGACAAAGATCTGAATGGATCTGAGCCGGCCCATGGCAACGCTCAGATCGAAATTCTTGTAGGCCCGCGCGATCCCCGACTTAAATACGTGCGCCGCTTCGGAATACTTGAGCCCGGCGAGCGAAAGCTGCCCGACATCGGGCAGAAAGACTTCGCCAGTCCGATCCACAATCAAGCGGCGCGAAAAGTTAATTTGGCCCCATACCGTCAACTGCAACTCATCGCCCGGGCCAATCACATAATCGGGGCTCACCGCCAGCCGGTCTAAAGGGGCAAAGGTGGCGGGCACTCTTTCAAAAAGCGAGGCCCCAAAGATGGGCGAGCACTTGCCCGATCGAAGCGGCAACATATCGCTGAAACTCGGTCAGCGGCTCCTTCACCCGATATTCGGGCGCTCGCCCGATATGCAGACGTGCTTTGCGTTTGATCATTCGACAGTCGGGTGGAACGAGAGACGGCGTGTAGGCGCCCGGAGTGGAAAACGGCAAATTGCTCGGATTGTTTATGTCGCTCTCCGAGACCGTAGTTGTATCGAAGACCGATGCCGCAATCGGCCGGTGTTCCGTACTCGTCAACGCAGTAGGAATATGGATTGCTTCGCTGCAGCGGGACGGTCTGACTCTGCTGCGCTTGGCCCATCCAGAGAGGATTTGTCGCGGATTGGCTGCTGCAATCGGCGAATTGAGTACGCCAATGTCCTGCAGCCAAGAACCAGCGAGTGTGACTCATTCCGACGTTCACAAGCACCACGCCTCATTGTAGCGCGCGTGATGTTATTTGTCGGAATGGCCAATGGTTTTACATTTCACCTTCATTACTGCTCGGGAAGTGATAACAAGTAAGACATAAGAGCGTGTTGCTCTTCATTAGTAAACTGGTACGGCGGCATGATTGAGCCGGGCGAGAGCGCCGCCGGGGCCACGAAATGTTTTGCAATCCATTCTTTAGAACGGCGCGACGCCAACCCATTCAGCGAGGGTCCGAGTTTGCCTCCTGTCCGGTTCACGCTTATGGCAATTTCCGCATCCGTTTGTCACGTACACCTTCGCTCCTTGGACGATGGTTGAGGGCGCTCTTTCTAATAACCGAGCACTCTCTGGAGTTATTTCGTTGGCGAGCGCGGAAAGTGCGCTTCGTTCACTTATGGTCAGCGTTGCCGAACCACTGTGGTGCTTGAAATGCTCAACCATCCATTCGGTTGACTTATGGCTCGCGAGTGCCGCCAGATTCGGCCCCGATTTCGGTTCGCCTTCGAATAAGTTGTGGCAACTCGCGCAATTATCCTGCCGAAAATAACCGATACCAGCAAGCTCCTGGGTTGATACCTGGGTGAATTCCTGCAGCGCCGACCTTCGGCAGACGCCGCTTTGCTTGGAGTACCGGCGATTGCCTCGGCCGTCAAAGCGCTCCAACCGGCGCTGATGAGTAAAACGATACCGATAGCTGTCGTTCGCTGAGTCACCCTACGTACTTGACCGCGATCAATGAAGGGCACCGCGAAAAGCGCAAGCACAGTTAGAGTCGGCAAGCCAATGCTGCCGACTGGCTCCAGTGCACCGTGGAAAGTACTTCAGAGCCTGAAATAAGAACAAGAAGTACCATTCCGGCCGGGGCACGTAAGTGGCATCGGTTGGATCCGCCAGCCCTTGCAATGGCGCGTCAACGAATGCCGCCAACAAGAACACGACACCAAAAGCAACAAATACGGCCACGACGTCGCGGTAGACCTGTGTTGGATAAAAGCGCTGCTTCGGAGCATTGTCAACCGGGCTTGGCGTAACGCCATGACGTCTCACAAGGTAAACGTGGAGCAAAATCAGAAACGTCATGAGCGCCGGCAGAATTGTGGTATGCAGCGTGTAAAACCTGGAAAAGGTCACAGTGCCAATGCCATCGGCGGCTCCAATTAAGCCGGCAAGCTGATGTCCGGCCAGCGGCACCTGCTGCATCAAGTGGGCTGTAACCATGGTTCCCCAATAAGCTCGGTTGTCCCACGGAAGTAAGTAGCCGGTCAGCCCAAATCCGAAGGTGAATAACAGCAGCAACACGCCAACCATCCAGGTTGTTTCGCGAGGTTTTTTGTAGGAGCCATAGACGAATACCTGGATCATGTGAATCACTACGATAACGACCATGGCGCTGGCTCCCCAATGATGGAGTCCGCGAATCATTTTCCCCGCCGTGACTTCGCGCATGATGTACGTAACGCTGTTGTACGCCTCGCCAGGCGTGGGCGCATAGTTGAAGGCGAGCAATATTCCGGTGAATGCCTGGATGAGAAACAAAAAAAGCGCCACGCTGCCAAAAACGTGGGGCCATCCGGCAGAACCCGGAATTTCATCGAATAGAAATCGCCGAACGGCGGTTGATAAGCCGGTCCGAGTCTCAATCCAGTCGATTGAAATGGTTCCCAGGTTCTTCATGAGTTACACGTTGGTGGAATTCCGCACCGGCCCGAGCCATACGTTTGTGCCCACACGCTTTACTTCGTAGCGATCGAGCGGCCGGGCGGCCGGTCCGGTGATGACTTCTCCGGTTGGAGAAAACGTTGAGCCATGGCAAGGGCAAGAGAATACGCGCCGCTTGGGCGCCCACTGATAGGCGCAACCGAGATGAGTGCAAAGCGGCGAAAAGGCGGTCAGGTTACCGTTGGCGCTTTTGACGACCCAGGCCGTATCGGGTTGGTTGAGAATTTTCCAACCATCGACGCGAACTCTTTGAAACCTGACTTCCTGAGGAACATCGACCGGGAGGTCGGGCAGCTCGCCGGCATCTACCCAGGCCGTTTTCTTCCGGGTTTTGGGCGGCACCAAGAGGTATAAGCCGGACGTGACACCAATGGCTCCGGCGATCAGGGAACCTAGGGTGTATATTGCTGCCGTTAGAAATCCTCGACGGTTTAGAGATTTGTTGATTTTTTCACTCGATTTTTCCGACATAACCGCTTTTCGCTCTGTTCGAATAACCCAAGCGTACGCGTTATCGCGACGGAAGCTGTTCGCCGTTTGTAAAAGCTCAGTAAGACCTATCTCTTCGTTGTGTTCGAAGCGAGCTGAGTATGAGTAACATATGTTGATGTACTGACGCCCAACGGTACAAGCTGCAAATACTAGAAACGACTAGGGAATAAATTGGCGAAGGAATTGGTACAGAATCGTAAAGCCGCTCGATTCGAGGAGATCGTACTGCCTTACCTTAACGCCGCGTACAATCTTGCTCGCTGGCTAACGCGCAATGAACAAGATGCCGACGACGTGGTGCAAGAGGCCTGTTTGCGCGCCCTGAACTCCATTGATTCCTTCCAGGCCGGCCGGGATGGGCGGGCATGGCTGCTGAAGATAGTCCGGAACACCTGCTACACATGGATGCGGGTGAATAAACCGAGCGCGACGAGCACGGTGTTTGACGAGAATACTTTCGAAGCGGAAAACACGGATTTCCCGAACCCGGAATCGGCCTTTCTTGCGAAGGCAAATTCGCAACTTGTTCGCCAGGCAATAGAGGGGCTTTCGATTGAATACCGCGAAGTTCTGATTATGAGGGAATTGGAAGGGCTCTCGTATAAAGAGATTGCCCAGATTCTGGAGGTCCCGCTAGGCACCGTGATGTCCCGGCTTTCGCGCGGGCGTAACGAGCTTTCGAAACAATTGTGCGAAGCCGGACGAGAGGTGAGGCGATGAATTGTGAGGAGGCCCGCCTGTTTGTGGATGGCTACGTCGATGGAGAATTGGACCTAGTTCAATCCATGGAATCCGAACGGCATTTCGATAGCTGCAGCGGTTGCCGGGCTCTTCTCGAGCAACGCCAGATGCTCAGCCGGGCCGTGCGCATTCATACTCCGTATTTTGAAACTCCTCCGGGTTTGGCGGATCGAATTCGCAGCCGGATCGGTCAACCCGTCAAGAAGGCGCCGGAGCGGACCGGGCCGACGAGTTGGTTGGGATGGCGGTTCGCTGCGATTGCGGCAAGTTTGTTGGTGCTGGTTGCCGCCGCGGCGATTTCCGTTGAGTTTCTGAAGCGCCCCTCCGCCACGGAGATGGTGGCCCACGAAGTAGTAGCCAGCCACATCCGCTCCCTGATGGCGAATCATCTGGCTGATGTGGTCTCTTCCGATCAACACACCGTGAAGCCGTGGTTTGCGGGGAAGCTTGATTTTGCTCCGATGGTGAAAGACCTGGCGAGCGATGGATTTCCTCTCACCGGCGGTCGACTGGATTACCTAGATGGCCGGCCCGTAGCGGCGCTTGTATTCAGACGCCACCGGCACGTTATCAACCTTTTTATTTGGCCGGCTTCCAGTTCGGATTCCGGGTTGAAGTCGCTCAGTTTGAAAGGCTACAACGTGATTCATTGGACGAAATCGAACACGGCTTATTGGGCCGTATCCGATCTGAATTCGTCCGAACTGGCCGAGTTCGCTCGCGACCAACAAAGATGAGGGACGGCGTTGGTCAACCAGCAATTTCGGCCAGTCCGTGCGCGGCGGAGGATTTATTTGGTTCCCTCATCGACCGCGATGGCGGTGGCGGTAGAAGCGATGCTGGATTCGACTACGGGTTTCGGTACGCCGAAACTAAACCGCATGCCGCTGGCCCCGGATTTGTATTCCTTGACGTAATAGACGCCGTTCACCTTCACCAATTGAAGAGAGCTATGACTCGATAGAGGTTGCTCTTCCATCATTTGAGGCGCCACCATGCTGGATTTGTTATCTCCGGAAACGTGGAAAATCGGCTGGGCCTCGGCGAAGGGAACCGAGATGTCGTAATCTCCGGGTGCTAGAACTGCACTACCCCAATGCGCCTCGAACGGCAGGTGAAACTTTGCCTGTTGGGCACTTGCCTGCAAGGCACATATTCCGAATCCCGCCGCAACCGCCGTAAAAATGAACAAACGACCTGATTTGAAATTCACGATTATCTCCTTTACGAACTGCTACGGAACCGCGTTGCCGTGAAATCCGTACAAGCATTCAGACGAAGCGAGCGATGCTTTCAGTCCTCAAGAGGAGATCAAGAAATTCTCAAATGGATAAATGAGATTTCCGAATGACGTCATCCAGCAGCTTAAGTAGAAGAATGAGTGGAACAGGATCGGGTTCGCGGAAAGTTCGGTTTGGAACTTTCGAGGTCGATCTGGAGATTCGGGAGCTGCGCGATCGCGGAATGAGAGTGAAGCTTCAGCGCAAGCCTTTTCAGATACTGGAAATGCTGCTGAAGAACCCGGGCTCGCTGGTAACCCGCGAAGAGCTTATGAAGCAGCTCTGGCCGAACCTGCATGTGAACTTTGACGGCGGATTGAATACGGCCATTAACAGCCTGCGGCAGGTTCTTGGCGATTCCCCCCGAGACTGCCGGTTTATTGAGACGCGGCCGGGACTCGGCTATCGGTTTCTTGCCGCGGTGGAAGAAGTTACGGAGTCGAGTAACTCGGCAAATGAGGCAAGAGGACACGTACCGAGCCGAAGCAGTTCCTTCGAAGCGCGCCAGGACTACCTCCGAGGAAAGTACTTCTACGCGCGTATGACCGAAGACGATCTTCTGAAGAGCATTGCCCATTTCGAATCGGCGATCGCGGAAGACGGTGAGTTCGCGCTCGCGTATGCAGGACTCGCGGATGCGTACTGCGCGTGTGCGGTTCTGGGAATCGCGCCTCCCACAGACGCACACCGTCGAGCTCTGGAGCTGGTAACCATAGCCTTGGCTTTGGATGATGAACTGCCGGAGGGCCGGGTTTGCCTTGGCTGTATCAAGAAACTATTCGACCGCGATTGGGCGGGCGCGGAAGCGGAATACCTGCGAGCTTTGCACAGCGATCCGAATCAGGCGGAAGGCCGTGAATCCTATGCCGGACTTCTAGCCGCGCGCGGGAAAACGGAAGCGGCACTGAAGGAAATTCGGCGAGCGCAAGAATCGGATCCGCTTTCACTAGCGATTAATTCGGAACGGGCATGGATTCTTTACATGGCGCGCGATTTTCAGAGCGCCGCGGAGCAGGCATGGAAAACGCTGGTGCTGGAGCCGAAATTTTCAGGCGCGCAACACACGCTTGGCTTGGCTTATGAGCAGAGCGGACTGATTGAAGAGGCCATCACGGAACTTCAGAATGCAAGAATTTGCTCCGGCAACAACCCCGCCACTATCGCCGCTCTGGGGCACGCTTATGCGGCGGCCGGCAAAGGGGAGGAAGCCTGGCAGGCTCTCCAGACGCTCGAAGAAATGTCCCAACAGCGATACGTTTCGCCCTATTGGAAGGGCGTTGTGTATTCCGGATTGGGATCGCACGAGTTGGCGGTGCAATGTCTGGAAGAAGGTTACAGCCAGAAAGATGTTTGGCTGCTGTGGGTAAAAGTGGAACCGCGCTTCGACCCGATTCGCGGAAAAGCACGGTTCGCAACTTTGGTAAACCGGCTCGGTTTGAACGGAAGCTGAGAGAAACTCTCGCCCCGTGGACACACGCCGGGTGCAGTCTTCCCCTACTTGTTATTCAATTTTCAAAGAACAGCAGAAATCTTTGTTAAGCAGCCTCGGCGGCGAGGTTTTCGATCAGCGGCGGCGTGGATTCGGCGCGTTTGATCGGATCTCCGGAGCCGTTTGGGGAGCTTTGAGGCGCGGGCTGCGAAACGAAGCCAGAATTAGATTTCGCTTGCTCACGCGCGCGGCTCTGCTTGAGGCGGCTAGCTTCCGCTTGCTCACGCGCGCGGTTCTGTTTGATGCGAAGAAGGGTGTTCAGGGATTTGTGGAAGGCGCGGTCGTGGGTCGTGTAGTAGCGAAGGAACAAAGCGAGCCGCTTCTCATCGACGCCGTTTTCGGTAAAGCAATCATTCTGGAGGCGGATGGCGCGCTGGGCGAGCCAATAGGATTGGGCCATCTCGACGACAAGGAGTTCTTCGGTCGCGTTCGTGGGCTGGTGCTCTTGCAGTAGGGCGTGGCGAAGGGATTCGAACGCGGCGGAGTCTTCACCGGGCACGATGATTTGGCCGGTGGAGAGGCCATGCTTCAGAGAGTTACGAGACGAAGCCAATCGACCCTCGGGCGAGCGAGGACCGGTCGAATGCTGGGCGTTCTGGCGATTGATTTCGGCGCGGTGCGAAACGAAGCCAGGATTGGGCTCGGCCCAGGGGGCACCCCCGCCCGCGGCTTCGTTGGAGCTCTCGTACAACATGAAGCCAGCGTTGGGCTCAAGAACGAAGCCAATTTCGGTTTCGGCAGCTTTGGCCAACTTTCGGGCTTCTTTTGCTTCTTTTCTCTCGATTGCGCGGCGGCGGTTGCGGGCTTCTCGTGCGGTCATGTCGGTCGGAGAATAGCATCCGAGAACGAGCCCGCCGCGATTCGAACGGAAATTTCGGCGGCAAGTTGGTGAAAGGAGGGAACGACAATTATTTTTTCGGTTTGTTGTGACTGATTTGCAAAATTTGGTCCGGCAAGTGTCGGGATGAGTCCCGGCACCTGGAGTTTGGACATGTCGAGGCCCGATTGTTGAAATGTCGTCTGCGGAATAGGCTCGCACTACGCACTGTAACGGGATCTATACGGGCGAAGGCAAGTTTCCGGAAACCCGACTTTGCAAGCACAGAACCGAGATGGTGCGGAATGTCAAAGCGGAGCGCTTCCAGTCAGGATCGCGATTCCACAAACGAAGGATGCTGTTGAAAAACTCACGCGCCTTGGCTGCGTGCGTACCCAACCATGGAGAAAGACCGCATCTATTTTTCGAGTGGTCGAGATTTCTTCGAGTGGACCTGCCTCCAGGAGCACCAGATCCGCCGTCTTGCCCGTTTCTACCGTTCAAACGTCTTTGAGTACACGCATTTCTTTTTGCCGCATCGCGAGAGCCCGCTTGCAGAGCCTCCAGTATGTAGCGCAGGTGCTTGCCGTGTGGCCGAACTTGCGGCGAGCAGTTTTGCGGTCGAACTTCCAAGCGATCTTGACCCGACTACAATTCATCCGATTGTCCATCACCAAATGGATTGTCTTCGCTTGCGGGTATGGCATCGCCAAACTGACCGCCACCCGCGCGAACTCGAACCCGAACGATCCGGAGTGGCGAAGGTGAAATGGCGACCTGCCTTGGGTTCTACGGCACAGAAAACATTGGCAATCCCGCAGCGCTCATACTCGTTGTCCTGCCGCGCTTCCCGTCCTGGAATCGCTGGCGAGGCCGGCCGCACATCCGCGTGCAGCGTGATGGGCTTTTCATCCAGGCAAACTACCGGTTGCTGCGGGTCATAAGGCCGTTCGTATACCTACAACACGTCTTCCATCGTGGCGATATAGTTATCATCCAGATCGGCCACCACCGCGTTAGTTGCAGGCGGTGCAAATCAGAAATTGAATTTAAGCGCGAATTGAATCTGACGCATGGGGTTCTGGGTCGCGGTGATTCTGCCGAAAGTAGCGGAGGGCTTCGGGTTGGAGCCGTTGCCCCAACTGAGTTGGCCGTTTTCCGTGAGTTCTACGTGATTCGGGGCATTGAACATTTCCGCGCGGAATTCGAGAGTTTGCTTTTCGCGGATTGGGAAATATTTGACGATGGAGACGTCTTCATTTCCCAACCAGGGTCCGCGCAGGTTATTGCGGGCGCAATTCCCGAAAGTCCCTGCAAGAGTGTTGGTGAAGGCGGCGGGATTGAACCAGCCGTTCGAGTTGTTGCCGGGCAACACGGGATCCACGCCGGCGACGCAATTAAGGCGAGTGGCGTTGGAGATGAAGTTGGTGCCGCCGGAATCCCAGGAAGACGTGTCCACCGGGCTTCCGCTTTGCAGTGTGGTGATGGTGCTGAGCTGCCATGCGCCGACGATTTGGTTTAGAACTCCTCCGCGGTTGAGAAAGCGCTGCCCTCGGCCGAATGGCAGTAAGTAAAGAATCGAAGCAACGAAGCGGTGGGGAATGTTGAAGTCAGAAGGGCCGTACTCGCAACTGGTTGGGCATAACGCATTCTGAGGCGAGAAGTCCGCGCCCACGGTACCCCGGATGGCGCTGGTATCGTCTAAGGACTTGGACCAGGTGTAAGCAAACAAGCCGTTGAGGTTCGATCCGAAACGCTGCGTCAGCTTGACGCTGAAAGCGTTGTAATCGCCGTTGCCGGCAGCCATGAGATATTGGATGCCCGACGCTCCCCATTCCGGATAGGGCAAGCGCTTCACGGCCGGCAGTGCCGGGTTGAGAATCCCTTGATTCTCATCGAGCAAGAAAGCCAGATGGCGGCTCAAGGAGCCGGTGTAGCCAAATTCAGCAACGGTGGAGCTGCCGAGCGTGCGTTGAAGGTTGAAGATGTATTGCATGCTGGAACTATCGGGCAGGTGTTGGGCGGCGCCCCAGGTGAGGCCGACAGGTATGGTGACGGGGAGAGATGCGGTATTGATGAAGTTGGTGTAAGTGAAAGTGGGCGCGGCCCAGGTGGATGGCGCGAGCGTTGTTGCACGGCCGCCCATGCCGCGGGACAGATCAAAAATTGAGTTCTTGCTTTCCTGGGAATAGAAGATTCCGAAACCAGTGCGAATGACCCACTGGGCATTCGGGCTATAGGCAATCCCGAAGCGTGGAGCGAAGTCGCGGTAATTCGTATTGATCAAGCGGCTGCCCAGGCGGCCGTCTCTGACAGTTTGCAAGGGTGGGGATCCGGGGATGCCGCCGTTGGCGGCCCAGTAGGGCTCGTACCGGAAGTTGATGCCGTCGTAGAAATTCCCGGCGCCGGTGCGAACGTAGACCGGGTGCAGGGCCAGATCGGGCACGTTGGCCACATTGGGCAGGGGCTGTTGAAGCTGAACGTTGGGCTCGAGGCCATCTTTGTCCAACAGCGGTTGCGCCACTTCCCAGCGCAAACCCAACGTGAGGGTCAGCTTTTTTGTGACGCGCCAAGTGTCGTCGAGATAGCTGGCCCATTCGCTGTTGCGAAAATCGGCCTTCGCGAGGGAGACAGCAATAATTGCATCATAGGTGTCGCCCAGCAAAAGGTCTGCGCCGGTATAGCCGCCGATGCCGCCGCCGGTGGGCGTGACCTGATTGGTGTACTGGCTGTCGAAATAAAACTGGCCACGAGGGAATTCGTTTCCAACTTGTGGAAACTCGTTGTAGCGATATTCCCCACCGAAGCGCAGAGAGTGCTTGCCGATAATCCATGAGAAATTGTCCACCCCTTCGAAATACTTGTCAGTGATCTGAAAAGGGCTGCTGGTGGGATTCCCGAAGCTGGCGAGGTTCTGAGCGAGGGAAATGTTCGGAATGCCATAGGAATTTGGATCGGTGGGTTGGACAGGCATCCCGAGTTCCTGGTTCACGTTCTCCTTGCCGGCCAGCTGCTGGGTGATGTTGTTAAACATGGAGTTGTAGCCGAAGCGCGCCTCGTTGACCTTGGTGGGTGAGAATGTGCGGACGTTGGAGAGCATCCACTGACTGGCCAAGGTGTATAGCGTTTCTCCGTCGTCGGTGATTTGGCCGGTGTTCTCAAGAGTTGATTCCTCGTTGCGGCTGTAGCGTCCGAACCACTGCGAGGTAGCGCTCTCGGAAAAATCGATACGGGTGGTGAGAGTGCTTTTGTCGGTTGGGATGTTTAAGCCGTATTGATAGTTGTTGTATGGCAAGCCCGCAGTGGTTTGGGGAAGATTGGGCAAGGGGTACCACTTGCTGAGCAGAAGAGTGGATTGGGGACTAATCAGGCTGGGGGGAATGATGTTTCCGGGGAAAGGCGCCTGCGAGGCGACGACTTGGGCCACGCTACTGCCGGTTCGCGTTGCCGGATTATAGAGTGTGTAGCCGTAGGGAAGGATGGAGGAGAAATCACCGTTCCGCATGGCTGCCGGCAATGTTGTGATGATGGTGGGAGTGGTTTGGCGGGAGTTGTATTCTTCAAAATTCGACATAAAAAAGAGGCGGTTTCTGCCGTTGAATATTTTTGGAATCCAAATTGGACCGCCGAGTTCGTAGCCATACTGATTTTGCCGGTACGGCGCCTTCACCGGGGGCGGATTGGTGGCGCTGCGGGTGGCGGAGGCGAAGTCATAGGGTTTGGCATCGAGAACATCGTTGCGGAAGAACTCCCAGAGGGCGCCATGGAAATTCGTTGGTGCCCGGCTTTGTGGCGGCGTTGACCTGACCCAGTTCACGGCCAAACTCTGCGGGATAAATACCGGACTGCACCTTGAACTCCTGCAGCGCGTCCACGGAAGGCTGGAGGATGTAGGTGTTGAAATCTATATCGGTGTTCGTGATGCCATCGAGAGTGTAGTTCTCCCAAGTGGAACGGCCGCCGGTGACGGCGATTGTGAGTGCGGCGCGCGTGCCGCCGAGGCGTCCGGCAGCCTGGGCAGCCGGAACGAATCCAGTGGCTACTCCGGGACTGAGAGAAACGAGGCTGAAGTAACTACGGCCGTTCAACGGAAGGTCCATGATGCGCTTCTCCTCGACTACCGTCCCGACGGTTGCGGTTTCGGTACTGAGCGCCACCGCGTTGGCCGCCACCTCCACGGTCTGGGTGGAATGGCCTACTTGCAAGGCGAAATCGATGCGTGCGGTCTGCTGCACTTCGAGAACGATGTTTGACTTTAGGCTAGTATCGAACCCCGATGCCGTAACCTTTACTGAATAAGTGCCAGGCACCAAGTCGGGGAAAATATAGAGACCTGACAGGTTCGTTGTAGTTTGGCGCGCTAAGTTGGTGGCCATGTTGGTAACGGTGACTACTGCGTTCGGGACGGCCGCACCGCTTGGATCAGCTACATCGCCAGTAATCTCCCCGAGTGTTTGGGCGGAAGCGATTCCGGAGAAAACATACAGGCACGCCAGTGTTACTAGTGCTCTTCGCATCGGACCTCCGTCTTCCGTAATCTCTCTTCGATAGTTTTTGTGCTATCGCGAAACCTAGCGCAACAGTCTATCCTACTTAAAAGAAGCCAGCACTTCGACGGCTGTTTTATGGACATCCTGGAGGTCCGGCAAGAATTAGACCGATAAGTCAGAGGGGAGCTAGCACCGCGCCCGCCGGTGCGAGGGGAACCGTTAGAGAAAGCTGTGCGTGAAAGTCGCGGGCTCATCGCCCGACGCGTCCTGATTCCAGTGCTCAGTACCGGGTTAACTCCGAATGGAAGCGCAGCAGCAGTGTTCGGCACCTGTCCAGAAACCCGACTTTTTAGCGAGTGAGCCGACAGCAGTAGATATTGCGCGGAACAGATGAGGTATTTTGCCCAGGCCTCACCTCCTGCAAACTGCTGGTCGATGTGATCTAGCTAGCATGGGTACCCGTTTGAAACGGGTCATTGCAGGCAAGGAACGGGCGCGAGTATGATCACGAGTGCCAGGGACGGCGGCAGCTAAGGCCGGATGAGCAATGGAGCTATCAAGCCCGGTAGCTAGCATGGTTCCGAGTTTCGTGCTCAATGCAGTGGTGACGTTCGTGGGCTATTTTCTGGCTCGCGGCGATCCCGATTAGGAGAGTGCCCGATTTGTGCGACTCGGGCCGTCGTCTGCTGGCGCAAAGGAGTTGACGATGGCGAGAAAGCACAACAAGAAGAAGAGTGCCGTCAAGACTAGCAATGCCGTGCTGCCGGTGATGCGGCCCGAGGCAGCTGGGATTGATATCGGAGCGACGGAGATTTTCGTAGCTGTGCCAACGGATCGAGCCGCTCAGAATGTGCGCTCATTTCCGACGTTCACCCAAGACCTTTATGCCTTAGCGGAGTGGCTGAAGCAATGCGGCATCAAGACTGTGGCGATGGAATCGACTGGTGTTTACTGGATTCCCTTGTTTCAGATTTTGGAGGCGAGCGGCTTTGAAGTTTGTCTGGTGAATGCCAGACACGTAAAGAACGTGCCCGGCCGGCGGCCCGACGTTTCCGATTGTCAGTGGTTGCAGTTCTTGCATTCGGTCGGACTCCTTCGCGCATCCTATCGGCCCGACCAGGAAGTCTGTGCTGTGCGGTCTTTGTTGCGACACCGGGAAAGTCTCGTGCAAATGGCCGCGACTCACGTCAACCATATGCAGAAGGCGCTAGACCAGATGAATCTGCAACTGCATCACGTCATCAGCGACATCGTGGGGCAAACCGGTTTGGCGATTGTCGATGCCATACTGGCAGGACAGCGCGATCCTTCTATGCTGGCTAGGTTGCGCAACGACCGTATCAAAGCTTCGGAAGAGGTGATTGCCAAATCACTGGTGGGCGACTACCGGCACGAGCATTTGTTCACTCTTCGACAGTCGCTCGCCGCGTATCGCAGTTACCAGAAGCTGATTGAAGACTGTGACCGCGAGATCCGGCAAAACCTCGAAGACTTTAAACCACCGGAGCAATTGGAACCGCCCGAAGGCAGAACCCCGAGACCCACATCAAGAAAACCATCTCCTGACGGAATTTTGAAGTCAGAGCTACAACGAGTATTCGGAGTCGATCTCGCGAAAATCCCTGCCATCCGGACCGGCATTGCTCAGACTTTATTTGGCGAAATAGGGCCTGATTTCACGAAGTTTCGCAGCGCTTCGGCGTTCGCTTCCTGGATGGGCCTCTGTCCTGACAACGACATTAGTGGAGGTAAAGTATTGTGGGTCGGCACCCGCAAGGTCAACTGCCGGGCAGCTACTGCCCTCCGCATGGCGGCGCAGTCTCTCCATCACAGCAAGAGCGCGCTGGGTGATTTTTATCGACGGATGCGAGCAAAACTCGGCGCTCCCAAAGCCATCACTGCTGCCGCCCACAAATTAGCCCGGATTATCTTCCACCTGATCACTTCCCGTCAGGAATTTGATGAAAGCCGCTTTGCCGCTGATCAACTGCGTTATCACAAGCGCCAGGAAGGAAAGCTACGCGCCAAGGCGAAAGCGCTCGGATTCCAACTCGTCCCACTGGAACTGGCGGGATGAGTTCCTTAGGAGAGTCCGGAGTTACCTGGCAGCGCTTCAGGTGAGACGAGATGGCACGCGTGCAGGCTGCACCGGGAGTATCCCATCCCGATGGTCCAGTCCTAATCGGAGAATCGTCGGCTCCGGCTCGTCCTCAAATTGCACCGCTGCTTCTTTTGATCTCGCCTGCGCCGTTGTTCGCCAGCGGACTGCTCCAGCCGCGATGGCGAGAACGGCGATCAGCGCGGTGTATCGCACCGGATGCTCTAACGCGCTACGTTCGAGTGCGGCACCCTTACTGATGCGAAATGTCAACCCGATGAAAGCCAGGCAGATCATGTGAAAGTACGATTTGCCGGGCAAATTGGAACAGGTAAAGGGAATTTTCTGGAAACGACGCAATGAGAATTCGCTTACAAGCATCCCAAGAACCAATAGAACCAGCAGGTGGGCTGCGGCCACGCCCCACGGCCACACGGCGAAGAATAGCGCGGCCATTGCCAACAAAACCGGCGCTAAGGCAAGTGCATAGAGCGCGCGGCGGCTTGCCGCAATGCATTGCTGCAGTTCGGGACGCGGCGCCAGTCGGAAGATCCAATTGGCGCGAAGTTCTAAGGGCATCGAGAAGACAACCCTGGTTCCTATCACCGCGGCGATCACTATGAGAATGCTCGACGCCACAAGGGGCGTACTCATTTGGTACCAAATGTCGCTTGATGAGCGTGGTTCGCCGAAAACAGGCACTTTCGATATGAAGATCGCTAATCCAAGCGCAATTCCTAGATAGAAAGTCAGAATGACCCGATGCTGCCGGCTGCGCCACAATGTGCGAACCGCAAACTGACCGACGGCTGTTTCAAGCGAGTTCCCGAATCGCGGTAGCCAATGCAGCCGCCGCGAGGCAGGCAGAATGTCTGGTTGCTCAGCAATCTTGCGCAAAGTGCGGAAGTAGCAAATCAGGTAAGCGCCGAAGGCCCCGCAAATCGAAATCGCGAGACCTATCCACGCTCGCTGCGCCAACGGAGCAAGCAACAAAGGCAAAGGTCCATTGAGTTCTTGAAACAGGCTGAAGAACCAATAAGAAGGCAACCACTGGAGCAGCCCTCCCTTGTTGGCGAGCGCCTCGGGCCCGGCGAAGGGCGGCTGCAAAAAGTAGACAAGCAGGAACAGGCAGAAACAAGCCAATTGCAGAATGGACGAAACGCGCAGGAAGATCTGTCGCGGCAGCAGTTGCACCAATCCCTGCAATGTCAGTACGCAACAGAAGACAAACGCGCCGGCGGCGACTAACGCAATCCAGTAAGCGCCGAACGAGCGGAGTATATTCCAGACGCCAGCCTTCCCCGCAACTACCCACTTGACTAGAGAAATAGCGGGCTTGCCAGTCAACCTCTGGCGGATGTGATCGCCCAGTTGCTGAGGATTCAGAATCAGGTTCGGCCCGGTGTTGATCAGCACCACTGCGGCGTAGTCGCCCTCGGGATTGAAAAAAGCGTAGCTGGTGTATCCAGCCGTTGCGCCATTGTGCGCGAATATGCCCGAATCGGCGTGATGCATCCACGCAAACGCGATTCGCTCGCCGGGCGAGATGTCGGCTCGTAACCGATGGGATTCGCTCAGCGCGGCCGAAAGCCTTGCGAGTTCTTCCGGATGCAGTTGCGCTTCCAGGTACTTGAGCATATCCGGCGCCGTGGAGCGAATTGCCCCGGCCCCTGCCAGAGCATCCAGATCCCAGACGCGAGTGGCGCCGTGCGGCGCATTGCCCCTATGTCCTTGAATGAAGCGATCCCATTGTTCCGGTGAAAGCGACACGACGGTGTCGCGCATCCCGAGCGGGTCGGTGATCTCCTGTTTCAGCAGCTTCGGATAGCTCATTCCCGCGCTGTTCGCCAACGCCTGTCCCAACAGTCCAAAGCCAAGATTGCTGTATAGAAAACCAGGATGCGCGGGCCTTGCCACACCCCACTTCTTGATAAACGAGTACAAATTCTCCGCATGATAATCGGCATATGGGTTCGTTTTGTCGGCGGGATCGAAGTTGTCCGGCATGCGCGGCAATCCGGAATGTTGAGTCGCGAGATCAAGCAACGTAATCTCACCGCCTTTGGGTTTTCCCGCGATTCCTTTCGGCAGCAGTTCACGAACAGGCTCATCCAAGCTGACTTTTCCTTCCACTGTCATCTGCGCCAATAGCAGCCCCGTAAACGTCTTGGTGACCGAACCGATCTCAAAGATGGAATCGAGATTCGCCGTTCCGTATGTGAATACGCGTCGCACTCCGTGCTCAACGACGCCAATAGCAATCCCCGCCTCCGGTCCCAGCGCCAGCTTGCCGGTTCCGGCCTCGCGCGCTGCGGCCATGTCGTGATCCAGCACGGGTTGCAAGCCGGTTACATGTACGGGAGCTATCGCGGCGTCGTACTTGGGCGGCGGCAGCTCCGGTGCGGTGGAGAAAACAAACGGCGCTACCACGCCCGGCAAGACATTGAGGCAAAGCACGGTAACGCTCAACGCGGTGGCTACTGCGGCAACCTTGGCGAGAAAAAGCGTGCGTGCCCGTACGGGCAAAGGATTCAGCACCATCGCGTCGCGCCGATCCGGGAACATGGATTCCCAACTCAAGATTGCGAACAGGCCGACCACCAGCACCGTGGTCGCAATAATCAAATGTTCCGTGGCCCAGGTGAATAGCAAGCTCAGCTCAGATGGAGGACCGGCGCTCATGACAATCGCGGGAAGCAACACCCAAAAGCTGATAAAAACGAGCACCGCCGCAAACTGCCCCAGCAGCTTGCTTATGTCGCCCTGTGGCGCGAGCAGTTCCAGGTCGATGATCCGGAACAGAAACTCACGATAGAGCACACGCAATTGAAGTATCGTCATCGGCGCGCCTTACGTGAGAATTAGGTCCGCAATCTCGCGCGAAACGGCTTCCGTGTCCTGCTCCACCGCAAGCTGCGAAAAAATCTCTTCTAGCGTAGGCAGGGCCATAAAGGTCCGCAGCTTTTCAATCGGATCATCGGCAACAATCTTGCCCCGATGCAAAATCACCACGTGAGAGCACACGCGCTCGACAGTTTCGAGTTCATGGGAGCTGAACAGTACCACCTTCCCGCGCTGGGCCAATTCCCTGATCAGGCTACGCACTACGAGCGCAGAGCTCACGTCTAGCCCGGAAAAAGGCTCGTCCAAGCAGAATTAGATCGGGATTGTGCAGGAGCGCCGCTGAGAGCAGCACTTTCTGCCGCATGCCTTTGGAATAGGAAGAGATAGGCAGGTGTCGGTCGCCATATAAGGAGAACAGCTGGAGCAGCCGGTCGATTTTCTCCGCCGAAGACTTCCGCGGAAGATTTCGCAACTGCCTCACCATCGTCAGGTATTCCAGGCCTGTGAGGTGCGAATAAAGGTGCGGCTCTTCGGGTACGTAGCCGAGGCGCTGCTTGTATTGAACTGGATTCCGCTGAATTGGTTCTCCGTCAAAGAGAATTGTGCCCTCGGTTGCTTCGATCAATCCAGTGATCATTTTCAGCGTGGTTGACTTGCCCGAACCATTTGGCCCCAGGTAGCCCGTCACCTCACCTTTGCGAGCAACGAAGCTCACACCGTTCACAGCCGGAATGCTGGAGTAGAGCTTTGTTACGCGATGAAGTTCTAGCATGAGCGGCCTTTCGCAGCAACGTAAGATGGGTCAACGGCGCAGCCAGGCCGTGAGAACTGTCAAGTATCAGCAAGATGGCGGCTAACCCAGGTGGACTGTGCAGGACCGTGAAATGAGCAATGAGGGCGCCCACCATGCAGCTTCATGCCGCCGAACAGCAAAAAGACAAATGTAAGTAGCAGGCAAAGAATCCAACCAAAAACGACCCGGCGCATCGCCGGTTTCGCTGATCCACTTACCATCTCAACCGATTTGAGCCATGCTCTTGTCACCGTTTCGGGTGTGGTGTTTTCAGTCACACGCCGAATAACAGACGATGGCCCAGGATCAAGTTCACTAACACACCAATGCCAAACTTCCAAAGATCCGAGCGGAAAAGCCACTGCCGGAAAAGAGAAACGAGACAATCAAGTAGAAGCGTTATGCCGCTCCCGGAAGCGCGCTGTACATCGAAGATCCAGAGCAATTCTTCTCCAAATCGCTCTTCGAATGAACTCGGATGCAACCAAAGTAAACCGCAATAAAGAGCTCGCATCACGTTGCGCTCCTTTGAAAGCCTAGATGTAGTTTTGCCTCGCGAATTGCTTCTTCTAAGCGCACGATCTCGGCGGATAGCACGCGACGTCCCAATTTCGTTAGCTGGTAATACCGTCGCCTCGCATCGGCCCCTGTCGAGCGATTCTCGCTCTCTTCGACTAGCCGCTCTTTCATAAGCTTCTGCAGGTTGTCATACAGGGTGCCGGGTCCCAGCTTGTAACGGCCGCCGGATTGACGAGCCACATCTTGCATGATCCCGTACCCATGCCGCTCCTCGGCCGCCAGGGAAAGCAAAATGTGCAAGGCCGCCGGCGAGAGAGGTAAGAAGCGCTCGAAATCTTGTTTCACCGTCGCTTTCCGTTATACCGGATTCCGAGTGTTGTGTCAAGCGATTTAAAACTTGGCTCAGCTAATGCGTTTTGGAATGCAAGACCGGCTTATCGCCGAATGAAAGGGCGGCAGCCTGTGCGGCCAATTGTGCGCACAACTGGAACTGGCTCAGCGCAGGACAAGCGAAAGACTTGCTCCGTTGTCCAAGCGGAGAGTCGCTGATCGGCAAACGGGATCGTGCCATTCTCGCGCTGTTGCTGGGGTGCGGGCTGCGGCGCTCCGAAGCCGCTCAGCTCAGATTGGAACATTTCCAGCGCCGGGACGATCATTGGGCAATCGTCGATCGCAGCAAACTCCTCCCGGCGAGTTTCTGGCTTCTGGCATTTACCAACCACAGAATAGAATGCGCGCTCTTCACGGCTTGGGCCTTAAGCGGCCATAGCCAGGATGCACGCCTGGTGTGAGACCTTGCTCGTCCGCGATCTTCCCTAGTAGTTCGGCGAGTTTCTCGCGCTCTTCTCCAGTCAATGAGGCACAGAGCGCATCCTGATGCTGACGCGCGATCTGGCCGATCTTTGTGAAGATCTCTCTTCCTTTGTCTGTGATGTGAAGAGCATATTGACGGCGGTCCTCCGCATTCGGCTTCCGCTCCAGCAATTCACGGCGCTCCAATTCATCCAGGATGGCGACCAGACGGCTGGGGTGAATACCAAGCTTTGCCGAAAGGTCTTGTTGACTGATTCCTCCAGTTACCGCAAGGAGGCGGAGAATTCCGGCGTCCGGCGGGGTGAATCCAATGGTGGCGATACGTTCCTTAAACTTCGAAGCTGCGTGGGCCCCGACTTGAGCCAGGAGGAAAGCGGGGCCGGAGAGCTTTCGGGAGTTATCCATAAGTCGTGCTCTCATTATTGCAAGGAACAATAATTTATGATATAAATGATTACGTTATGAAATCGTCTGAGCGAGCTCGCAGATTTGCCGGACCGCCACTCCTGCCGGTGGCGCTGGTCCACGTGTTGTTGTTTGCCGCAAGCCTCGCCGCCGGCGCTATATTGCGTCATGGTCCGAGCTATGCCAATCCCTACGGTCCCATCGAGGATGCCCGGCGATTCTTTGCCGCGAATCCGGAGGCGCTTCGTTGGTCGGCGTTCCTTTTTCTCGGATCAGCGGTTCCGCTCGGCATCTATACTGCCACGGTCGTGAGCCGGCTGCGCTTTCTGGGGGTAAAAGCGGCGGGAACAAATATCGCTCTCTTCGGAGGGTTCGCCGCATCGGTAGCTCTGGCCGTGTCTGCCCTTTGCACCTGGGTGCTATCGGTACCCGAAGTGAATTCCTCGGTTCCCACTCTGCGGCTGATGCATTTTCTGAGCTTTCTCTCCGGAGGCGTAGCGTTCGCTATCGGGTTCGGATTGCTGGCGGCGGGAGTCTCGGTGACCAGTTTCTTCGCCCGTTTGCTTCCTCGCTGGCTGATCTGGTTCGGCCTTCTTATCGCTTTAGCGGGCGAACTCTCGTCGATCAGCCTGGTTGCGTATCCGATGACGTTTACACTGCCGCTGACGCGATTCGGCGGCTTTCTCTGGCTGATCGCGGCAGCAGCGATGTTGCCAAAAACGAGCCGGCACACACGACAGAGAAACCGACGCGCAGGAGTGATTATGACTCTTAACCACATCGATCTTCAGGTGTCGAATATCGACGACGCCACCAAGTTCTTTGAGACCTTCTTCGGACTACGCTGCACGTACCGGCGAGAAGGCAAGATTGCTTTGCTTGCAGACGATAGGGGGTTGGAGTTCGGCCTCAGTAATTTGCATAACTCGCCACCTCCTGTCTATCCATCCGACTTTCATATTGGATTTATTCAAGAGAGCGTGGACAAAGTGCGCGAAATGTACGAACGTCTGAAGAACGCTGGCGTTCCGATCAAATTTGAGCTTCAGGAAGCAGGACCGAATCTGGCTTTCCAATGTCTCGCGCCAGACTCCATCGTGGTCGAAGTGCGAGCTCCGCGCAATAAGGCTTAAGTAACTGGTTTGGCTCTGTAGTGGCGATGCAGCGGCTTTCTGTGCTTGATTCGCGAGAGCAGGAATGGGTAGATCCGGCGCCATCGCCTGCATTGAACAATGATTGACGGGTACCAAATTTCACTGCCGGGACTCCGCCGGGCAGGGATCCGCGTTTAATTTCCAAACTCCAGGTGTCGGGATGAGTCCCGACACGGTTTGTGGGGTGAACCCCGCGGTTGAGACGTGCAAAGTGCCGACACTTGCCGTTTACTGATTTTCTCTTACTCCATAATCTCGTTGTGCGTCAAACTGGTTGCGGCTGGCGAAGCGGAAGTGGGCTCTGCTGGAGAGCAACCTGCCGAGGAATAGCCAGCCGGAGACTCATCGGAACGATGGTCCGGGGAGGCGGCCCTGCAAGCCGCCTTCTCTTTGCTCGTCCTGGCTTCATCGGATCGATAGATCTCCGCATGCCTAAAAAAACTCATGCTTGCGCCCCGGACTTCGGCCGAACCGCACTCGAGCTGCTCGAACTCCTCCGGCGGCCGATAACCGAGCGCCGAATGGAGCCGCACCCGGTTGTAGTAGTGGTCGATGAAAGCGGCCACGTTCTGCAATAAATGCCCCAGATCCCGATATTCGTTCGCGCGAATCTCTTCCCGCTTCAGAGTCCTCATGAAGCTTTCGCAACTGGCGTTGTCATAAGGGTTCGCTGGCCGGCTCATGCTGGGAACCAGGCTGTGGCTGCGCAGCAGTGACACGTACTCTCCACACGCGTACTGAATGCCGCGATCGGAGTGATGCACTACGCCCGGTGGCGGCTGGCGCGCGGTCAGCGCTGCTTGAAGCGCCGCCGTTGCCAACCGTGCGGCGAGCGTGTGGTCCAAGGCCCAGCCAATGACCTTGCGGGAAAACGCATCCAGGATCACGGCCAGATAGACGAACTCGCTCTGGAGACGAATATAGGTAATGTCGGCCACCCAGAGTTGGTCGATGCCGGTCAGCTTCATTCGGGCGGCCAGGTTAAAGAAGACTTCGCAATCGTGCTCGGAGTCGGCGGTGATAACGAACGATTTCGGCTGCACCGCCAGCAGATTGTCTTCCCGCATCAGCCGCGCGACCCGCTTATGGTTCACCGGGAAGCCGCGCCGTCGCAACTCCGCGCTGACCCGGCGGTAGCCGTACCGGCGTTTGTGCTCCGTAAAGATCTGCTGAATCTCGCCCCGCACCTCCATGTCGGCCGCTACCGGTTGCCGCTCCTGCAGCGAACGATAAAAACCCGCCCGGCTCACACCCGCCAGCCGGCACATGCGCTCGATACTGAGTTTGCCTTGCAGCGACATCAACTCTCCGATTTGGTCGTAGATGCCGTCTCGCCAGCTTTGTTGCTGTTCTGGCGACGAGCCCCGATTTTTTGCAAGGCACCTCTGAAAAAATCCACTTCCAACGTCTTCTCCGCCAGCGCCTGCTTCAGCTCGCGGTTCTCGCGTTCCAGCCGGGTATCTGCGTCTCCTCGCTCTCGCCACTCGGCTCGATCTTGCGGCGCCAACTGATCGCGCCAGTTGTACAGCACGCTCCGATGCACGCCCAGTTCCTTGGCCAGTTCTTTTACGTTGTCACAGCACCGCATCCGCTCTACGGCCCGCTGTCGGAACGACTTCGGATACTTACCGATTTTTCGTCTTCCCACCTGCTCTCCTTTTACTGCAGGTGTCGACACTTCTCTTTGTCTCAGTTTTGGGGTTCAGTCCAGCAGCCCAGGTGGCCGCGCCACTAACCCTATGCAGCACAATGACTGTATGAGAGGATACAGGATTTCGAAATGCTGCCGCGATTGAGACTGATCACGCCGGCTCTTGCTCTGGTGATGATCTCGCATCCGGTTTTCGGTCAAGCGCCATCAATACTCGACCCGATCCAGTTTTTGGACGGCCCGGTTCAAGCCCTCGATCCAGGCGATCCTCAGCAAGCACAATCACCAGGGCTGGTGCGCCGTGGCGCCGGACGAGTGTTGCGAGATCAAAAGGAGCTTTACCGCGCCCCGCTTAAGCGATCTAACTTTAAGTGGGATGCGATCGTGCTGGTCGGAACCGGGGCGCTGATAGCCACGGATCGGCACATTGAGCGACATCTTCCGGGAGGGAACGTCGATATCTATGGAAATTTTTCCAATGTCTCTCTCGGCGGTATGGCCGCTGCTCTCGCGCTTTCCTGGGGCTACGGGATAAAGACACATAACGAGCATCTGAAGGAGATGGGATCACTCGAGGTAGAAGCCCTGGTGAACACTTTCCTGATCTATACGCCGATGCAATTCGTCGCGGGACGACAGCGGCCCGGAGAGGGAAACGGGTATGGGGATTTCTGGCGCCATCATAACGTAGACACGTCGTTTCCTGCCGGTCACCCGATGTTCACGATTGCGATGGCCAGCGTGGTCGCGCATGAATACCCGAAACCCTGGGTCGAAGCGTTGGCGTATGGCGCAGCGGCAGCGGTGATGGGCGGACGCCTTCTTGGTCGCGACCACTGGTCTTCCGATGTATTCGTGGGTTCAGCGCTCGGCTACTTCATCGGGTCGCGTATTTTTCATTCACACTGCAATCCGAAGTTCAGCGAGGCGTGCCACTCCCATTGACGGGAAGTTCTTTTCGATCATAATCCGAGTTGCTGAGGGGTCCGGCCCGGATGAACGGGCACCACGGTTCGAGCCTTCGTCTCGGGGTGAATCAAGATGAGATGGCTTCCCTTCTGCCGGTCCTCGATGAATCCGGCTCGTTTGAGAGCTCGGACCACTTTCCGCGCGGTGAGAGAAGGAAGCTTGGGCACTCTAAGCGGGAATGGAGACTGGAACCGTAACTCTTCCCTGGAATGACGCACCTTCTACTGGAATCGGTTCCCTGTGAGCCGACAGGCTCTCGAGATAGAGAGCAATCGCCTCCTTAACATTGTGCTCCGTTTCTTCTAACGTCTCCCCTTGAGTGTGGCATCCCGGGAGAGAGGGAACGAAAGCCACGAAGCCTCCTGCGGGATCTTTTTCATAGAACACTGAATAAGAGAGTGTCTTGGGAGCAGTCGTCTTCATGACTTCATTGTAGGAGTTTGCGCTCCGCCTAGGCAAAAGGATCCATGCTGGGTGCTTCGGATCAAGATATGCAACCTGCTGATACTACAAGGGCGCTTTTGAGAAAAATAGTGGCTCCCCGACATGGATTCGAACCACGATTAACGGCTCCAAAGGCCGCTGTCCTACCGTTAGACGATCGGGGAATGGGATTGGCCGAACTTCAGTTTAACAAGGGTCTGGCGCCGCTTCGAAGAAAGGCCCGCTACCAATCGGAATACAAGGTGCCGTCCAGGGCGGTCTTATCCGAACCGCTTTTCACGTCGAAAATGCCGGGCGTGCTGTTACTGCCTCCGATGGGAGTGTCTTCCATGATGACCTTCCAGGTCTGATCGGTGCCGGTCATCGGATCCTGCGGAACTTGTCGTAAATATCCCTCAGTCACCAGATCCTGCAATGTATCGGGGGCCTTCTGCTTGTCGATTGTGTATTCATCAATCATCGTCCTTAGGGTGAAGAGATTATTCCGCAACACACTCTCCTTCGCCCGTATGATCGATTTTTGGTAAATCGGAAGCGCAATCGCCAGCAGCACCGAGATAATAGCCATCACGACCATCAGCTCGATCAGCGTAAAACCGCGTATAGCCTGCTTGAAGCGGCGCCGTTTTTCGATTGCAGGTGTCATTACCACTCCGAGTATGGGGTTCCGTCGCTCGCTTTATCTAAAGTTTTCGAGTACACGTCGAAAACATTTTGCCCGCCCCAGGAATTGGAATCGGGATCATCTTGCATGCTTCGTTTTCCCCAGTCGGTATCGCCGGTCATGGGGTCTTTCGGAATACGGCGGAGGAAACGAATCTTTCCGCTCTGGCCGTTGCCGCTGAGGGTGTTCGTCAGCTTGACACCTTCGACGAGCGATTCGAGAGTGAGGGGATAACAATAGGCGTCCGAATTGCCGGCTTGGATTTTCCCCTGGTCACAAGCATCCTTGTACTTGTCGATGGCAGCGCGCATTTCCTCGACATCGGCGCGCAACTCTTTCTCTCTTTGCCGGCGAATCTGATAACGCGCCATGGGCACGGCCATGGTCGTAAGGATCAAAAGAATGGTGAAGGCGACGATGAGCTCAACCAGCGTTAAGCCCGCCTGAGTTCGGCGTCTCCTTCGCAAGGCGGGACAATCACTTCCCCGTAACATCTGCTACTGGCTCCATTTTACTTGGGGGGCGGCGAACTGCCGGTCGAACCCGATGACGGGGAGGATTGTTCCGCGCTCGCGGGAGGCACGGTGGGCGGCGGTTTCGGCGGCGCCGATTTGGATGGGTTTGGCGCCGGAGAGCCGCTGGACGGCAAGATTGTCAGCGGCGGCCTGGTCTGCGGCGGATTTGGAGTAGCCGTGGGCGCAGCGGGCGGGGCCGTGCCAGTCGCCGGCGCTGTTGCAGGCGCGGCAGAACCGGAGGCAGGTGTGCCCTCAGGGCGTCGCAATACTCTCACGGAGCGCTCGGTTCCGGCGAGGACGCCCTCGCCTCCCATGTCGCTCAGATCGGGAGCACGGACGATGTGCGGAATCAGAGCAATCAGCACTTCATCCTTGTTGTGAGTCTTTGATCTTCGTTCCGAACAGATAGCCAAGCGCGGGAATATTCGTTACACCGGGAATACCGGATGCGGAATTACTGTTCTCATCGTCGTAAAGTCCGCCCAGCACGCTGACTTCGCCGTCCTTCATACGAATGTCGGCCTCGTTGACCTTCTGCTCGATGATGGGCTGCTGAACTCCGGCGATGGTCTCGGTTGTAAGCACGCTGGAGACTTCCACCTTAATGTGCATGCTCACGTCTTCAGTTCCGTTGATATGAGGCTGCAGATCAATGTTCGTGCCGACGTCGACCTGTTGGAACTGCGTCGTCGCATAAGGAATGGAACCAGGCGTGGCGACCGCCGAGTTAAGCGAACCCGATACATATGGAATCTTGGTTCCGATCTTTAACGACGCTTTGCCGTTATCCGTCACTCGAACTTGCGGGCGCTGCAGAATACGCGAACTGGCGTCGGTCAGCAACGCCTGAATCAATGCGCCGGGCAAGCTGACGGAAAAATCGTTGGTGGAAACGTGACCAAGCTGTGAAAGCGAGATGAACTCGCCGGATGTTCCGGTGGTCGTTCCCGTAGTGGTTCCGGTGGTGGTTCCGGTGGTGGTTCCGGTCGTTAATCCGGTCGTGGTTCCAGTAGTTGTTCCTGTCGTAGTCGTTCCGGTGGTGGTGGTTCCCGTCGTCGTGGTGCCAGTGGTGGTAGTTCCTGTCGTAGTGGTTCCGGTGGTGCTTCCTGTCGTGTTTCCGAACAGGACAGGATTTCGCGGCGTGAACTGAATAGATGTGTTGAGTCCACCGGTTAGGCCGGCGATAGCAGCGCCCAAGTTTATTGTTTTCTGTCTGGCAACTTCCATGACAATCACGTCGACAACGACTTCCGCCTTGGGCTTGTCGAGATCGTGAAGCAGTTTTTCGACCAGCGCCATGGTGTCAGGCGTGCCACGAGCGATGATCGCGTTCTGAGTGGGCACCGAAAAGGCACCGGTGGCCAATTTAGCGCCGGTGCGTAGGGCGTTAAAGATTTCGGTGAACTCGTTCGTGGTGCCCGCGTTCTGGACGTAGAAGACCTTCACGACCTCGTCCTGATATTCCTGACGTTTGGGGTCGCTCTCTTGTGTAACGAAAATAGCGTTCCGGCTGATGGGTTTCCAGAACGAGTGGGTTTCGAGAGCAATGTAGTTCAGCGCCTCTTCGAGCGTGACGTTGTTGAGATCAATGTTGAAGTTCTTCCCGGGAGTCGATTCGATTCCCTGCGGATCGAACAGCACATTGATTCCGGCTAGTTTGCCGACCGTCTCAAACAGCACGCGCGAAGGCTGGTTGTTCATTTTGAGACTGCTGATCTGCCCGTTAATAGGCCGGAGAGTGGGCGGGCCTTCGAGCGAGTTGACACGCTGCTCAATCTCCTGGCGCGCTCTTTCCGCCGGAGTCAAAATGGTTGTTCCGGCTGGAGCTTTCGCGCGTTCCTTGATCATAGCCGTGGTGGTGCGGACCTCTTGAGCGGCTATTTGCGAGGAGGGGTCGGCCAACATTGCTTTTTCGAACTGAACGAGGGCCTCATCGAGTTGCTGGCTTTGTTGCAATTTCCTGCCTTGAAGGATGTGCGCCATGGCCGCTTTGGGCCGGACCTCTTGATCGGCGAGCATGTAGGCCGGGTCTTTCGGATCGATTTCGAGGGCCTGCTCATAGTCGTTGAGCGCCGTATCGTAGTCCTTTTGAGCTTCGGCTTTTTGACCGGCCTTGAGTAATTTTTCGGCCTTTTTCGTCCCCGCTTCAATTGGCGGCAGCACGAGGGTCAGAGTGCAAACGAGTGCAGCCCACGCCCGTAATCGATTAGAAATCTTCACCTTAGGTGCATCCCAGCCCATGTTAGACTACTAAAGCGCACGGTCCTTGGAGGGCTCTGGCGCTACTTGTCGCAAAAATCCCGGAGCGTTGTCCTGGCAACTCCGTTTCGACACTTGTGCTAAAGAACAACTGTCGCACAGGGGGTATATTCCTCTCTTTATTCGAATGGAAGACGCTCCGAGGGGACGCGCCGTGCAGGGTTTTGGGTACCAGACGAGATTTTAAAGAAGAAAACGACCAATCGAAGTGGCCCAGCAAGGCGAAATTAAGATTCTAAGCGATAACCGTTCGGCCAGCCACAACTACCATCTGTCAGAGCGGTATGAGGCGGGTCTTGTGCTAACCGGGACCGAGGTCAAATCCGCCAAGACGGGCAAGATTCAGTTGAAAGAGAGCTATGCGGAGGTCATCGAGAACGAAGCGTGGCTGATGAACGCGCATATCAGCGAGTATTCGCACGGCAACATCATGAATCACGCGCCAGTTCGCAAACGCAAACTTCTGTTGCACCGCTCTGAGATTGAAAAGTTGCGGGCCGAGACGCGGGAGAAAGGCCTGACGTTGGTTCCAACGAAGCTTTACCTGAAGGCGGGGAAAATCAAGGTTGAGATCGCGGTGGGCAAGGGCAAGAAGTTCCACGATAAGCGCGAGGCGATAAAGGCCAAGGAAATGCAGGCTGAGGCGAAAGCGGCCATGGCCAGGCGCGCTCGCGAATAAGTTCGTTCCGAATACATGCAAATTGAAATTGAAATATCACCTATTGAACAGTTGGCGGTGGATGCGCTGGCTGTCGTTTGTTTCGAATCAGAAGAGGATCAGCAGGCCGCGGCTCCAGCCGTTGCATCTCCGGCGAAACCCGATCCCGAGATCGCGACACAGTCAGGCTGGCTTAGCGAGTTGCGTTCCACGGGGGAATTCACCGGCAAGCTGTATGAGATGGCCACGCTCTACCGCCCGCAGAGTACGGGCGCGAAGCGGCTAGTTGTCATTGGGGGTGGCAAACAGGACAAATTCACAGCGGTCGAGACGAGGAGAATCGGCGGGACGCTGGTCCGGTCGCTTAAGAGTAAAGGCGTCCGATCAATCGCTCTTCTTTTCGGCGATACGCCGAGCCTGGAGCAAGTGTCCGCAGCGGTGGAAGGCGCGTTGTTGGGCGCTTGGGAGGCAGATAAGTACAAATCGGATCCGAAAAAAAACGAGAAACAGGTTGACTCTTTTACTCATCGCGGCGCCCGGAGCAGAGGCCGGTTCCTTGCGGGAAGCAGCACGACGAGGCCAGATTGTCGCCGAAGCTCAGAACCTTACCCGTGATCTGGTGAACGAGCCTGCAAATAAGCTCTCGCCGGCCGATCTGGCCGAATCGGCCAAACAGATGTCCGCGGAATTGCGGACTCGACTGCGAAATCCTGGACCAGGAGGCGATGAAGCAGTTGGGCATGGGCGCACTTTTGGGAGTAGCGCAGGGCAGCACCAATCCACCATTTTTGATCGCTATCAAATATAGGCCGTCGAGGTCTGCGCGAGAGGATCACCTGGCGCTGATTGGGAAAGGCGTGACGTTCGATACTGGCGGAATTTCCATAAAGCCGTCCGACGGCATGGAAAAGATGAAGTACGATATGGCCGGCGCGGCGGCGGTGATTGGCGCAATGCGGGCAATCGGCGAGCTCAAACCGGAGATTCCGGTCACTGCATATATCCCAACCGTTGAGAATATGCTGAACGGAAACGCGCAGCGACCCGGAGACGTAGTTACCTCGTTTGCCGGAAAAACGATCGAGGTCCTAAACACGGACGCCGAAGGTCGATTGATTCTGGCTGATGCGATCACATACGCAAACCGCCACGGCGCGACACACATCGTAGACGCCGCGACGCTGACCGGCGCGATCGGCATTGCGTTGGGGCATTACAATATCGGGGCATTTACAAACGATCAGGCGTTCCTGGACCGCTTTCTTGCTGCATCCCGAACGGCGGGTGAAAAGACCTGGCAACTGCCGATGGACGAGGAATACAAAGAATATTTGAAATCGGCGTTCGCGGATTTGCCTAACATTGGCGGCCGGTATGGGGGCTCGATTACAGCAGCGTGGTTTTTGCGCGAATTTGCCGATCCAACGCCTTGGGTGCATCTGGACATCGCGGCAACGGCATGGTTGGACGATGCAAAGGCATGGCTCTCCAAAGGTCCAACCGGGGTCGCGGTCCGCTCGTTTGTCCAGCTGGCGATGAATTGGAGTTCCGCGGCCGCCCGCTCGTAAAGTTTGCGTGGAACGTTGCGAGTTTCAAGCTAGTCCTACTCACGTTGCCATTCGAATCATGGCGTGGAATTTTGTTCAGTTATGCTAATCGGCGGAGGTCGTCAGGATGCAGCTTCGTGTTCTTGCGTTTGTGCTTGCGGGCGGCAAGGGAACCCGGCTTTATCCGCTTACAAAGGAGCGAGCGAAACCGGCGGTTCCTTTTGGCGGACGTTATCGCATTGTTGACTTCGTCCTTAGCAATCTGGTCAATTCCGGAATTTATTCGATCTACGTTCTGATTCAATTCAAGAGCCAATCTCTCCTGCAGCACTTACGCGAGGGCTGGGAAGTGAGCGGCTTGTTAAAGAACAATTTCATCATTCCGGTGCCGGCGCAAATGCGGTCCGCGCAAGAGGATTGGTATCGCGGGACAGCCGACGCAATCAGCCAGAACATCAATCTGATCGAACAAGCCGATCCTCACGTGGTGGCCATCTTCGGCGCCGATCACATTTATAGGATGAATATCCGCCAGATGATCGAATACCACGTCGAGAAGCGAGCCGGAGTGACGGTGGCTGCAATCCCGGTGGAAAAGGAACTGGCTTCCGAGTTCGGGGTGGTTGAAACAACACCGGAAGGGCGAATTATCGGCTTTCACGAAAAAAAGGCGGACGCGCCGACTATGCCGGAGGATCCTTTGCGGGTCTATGCGTCCATGGGCAATTACGTCTTCTCCACCGACCTGCTGCTGGAAGAACTATATGAAGACAGCCGCAACGAGGAGAGTTTCCATGATTTCGGCAAGGATATTCTTCCGTCGCTAATCGGGCGGGCCGACATGTATGCTTACGATTTTCAGACGAATTTGATTCCGGGAGATCCAATTGGATCGCCGCAGTATTGGCGGGACGTTGGGACTTTGGATGCGTACTACGAAGCGAGCATGGATCTGCGCGCTGTTTCACCCGAGTTGAATCTGTACAACAGGCAATGGCCGTTGCGCACTGCTGGATATTTCGACGCACCGGCAAAATTCGTGTTTGATGAAGACGGCCGGCGGGGCATGGCTGTGGATTCGATCATCGCGGGGAGTTCTATCGTATCGGGAGGATCGGTGAGGGGGTCGGTACTGGGCCGCGGCGTTCGCGTCCACACCGGCGCGATGGTGGAAGACTCGGTGATCTTCGATAACTGCGATATCGGACGGCACGCGAAGGTTCGGAGAGCGATTCTCGACAAGAATGTAAAGGTTCCCGAAGGCGCGAATGTCGGCTACGACTTAGACGAGGACCGGCGACGATATCACGTTACGGAGAGCGGAATCGTAGTGATTGAAGGGCACCAATCCACGGTGGACATTGCAACGCTGCAGGTGTAGAAGGGAACCGGCCGTTCGAGAGTGCGGCCGGCTCTTTGCTGATTCCGGCCACTAGCGGCGATACCCGCGGTAGCCCCTCTCCCAGTGCCGTCCGCGAGGACCGTATGTCCATCGGCCCGTAATCCAGGCTCCGCCATAATACGGCGCGGATTCGACGTATTCGTTTGCGTACGGGTCAACGGCGTACGGGTAGGGCGCAGGCGCTGCGTAATAGGGCGCCGAGTAAGCGGAGTATCCGGAATAGTATCCGGGCGCCACGCCGACATAAACACCGCTCCGGTGGTGGTAGCGATCTCGATTCCCAAAACCGGCTCCCCACCCAGCGAACATTGTGGAGCCGGCGAGCAGCAGACCGGCAAGTCCTATCGCTAATTTTGTTTTCATGTTTTCAACCGCTCCTGATCAGGTAAACGCAGGGCGGGAACCGGCGGTGTACCCGGTTCATGAATGTTTAATGAGATGTCCCTTGCGCGGGGGATGGGCGCAACGAATATTCAGCCACGGCAGTGATCATTCCTCGCGCAGAGCCGTCAGGGGTTCAATCCTTGGTGCGCGGCGAGCCGGAACCCAAGCCGCAAGGAGCGCGATCGCCAACCGTGCGAAGAACGATCCCGCGAAATGTTTTGCTGATTTTGGACCACATTCCGATTTCGTTTCTCTCATCAGGCAGTTCGAAGAACTTTCGCTACCGCAGCAGATACCGGGCGCCATTTCTTCTCGTGTGCTTCGAGCTTGCGGCGTGTTTTTGCAGTCAGATCGTAAAACCGCGCCCGGCGGCCCGCTTCGGACATTCGCCACTCCACTTTGAGGAGTCCCGGTTCCGTCATTCCATGCAATGCAGGATAAAGCGAACCCGCCTCTACGCGAAGAACCGTGCCGGACACCTGTTGGAAATAGGACGTTGGAGGCGCGGGGCGGGATCGAACCGCCGAATAAAGGTTTTGCAGGGGTGTTTGGGTCTGCCGGTTAGTTGAGTTTTTGGTTAGAGTTGCAGCCATAGCAATCAGCTGTGTGCAGCTTTTGTGCAAGATGTAGGCGTGACTCGGGGCGAAATCGCGGGTGTCTTCGGTACGTGGATAATACCGTATTCGATGCTGGTACAGAGTACGGTATTATCAGAATGTCATGGAGAGGGCGCGCAAGATCACGGTCGAAGTCTCGCCTGACCTACTCGACAGGGCTCAGCGAGCAAGCGGTGCGGGTATTACCCAGACGATTCGCACGGGATTGCAGCTCGTTGCCGCATCGCAGACGTATGCGAAGCTGCGAGGATTGCGTGGCAAGGTTCGCTTTTCCCGGACCGCGGCCGACCTCAAGATCGACCGATGATCGCAGCCGATACGAGTACTTGGATCGCGTTCTTTCAAGGTGAGGCGGGTGAAGACGTCGAACTGCTCGATCACAGCCTTGCAGATCGGCAAGTGCTCATGGCTCCTCCTGTCCTGACCGAGTTGCTCAGCGATCCCGGCATTAGCTCTGATGTATCGAAGACTCTTTCAGAACTGCCGCTGATCGAGATCCAGCCTGGATTTTGGAACCGAGCTGGCGCACTTCGTGCGACAGTCCTGGCAAAACGCCGTAAGGCTCGGCTAGGTGATGCGCTCATCGCTCAGAATTGCCTCGACGCTGGAATTCCGCTGTTGACGCGAGACCGGGACTTCCGCGCATTCGCAGAAACGGCATCCCTTACCATTTTGGTTGATTCTTGAGCGCAGCAGAGACTTAAGAAGCGCTCTGATTATGACTCAGCAATGATCGGTGAAGTTCGCGATGCGCAGTCGCTATTCAGCAAGCTCTTCGAACTGAGTGATGCGTACCTCACGATTTGGGAAAACAGCTCGAATTTCTAATCGGCCCCAAGCGCTTCCACGTACTCCGACAGCGTACTCAGGTAAAGGTCTGTTCTGTGTTCGATCTTCGATACTTCGCCTTGGTTCACTCCCAAACTTTGAGCAAGTTTGATTTGGGTCATCTGCCGCGCTTTGCGCAGTTCCTGGAATGGCATCGCCACTATGGTTTTACGTACGCGTTGCGCGATCTTCTGCCGACGATGCGCCGGCACAGCATCGATCAATTCACGGAATTTTCTACTTGGCATTACAATTTACCTCGGCTGGCCAGGAGGCCTCGCAAGTGTCGAGACCGTTCTGGGGAGCGTGGCGGAGTCCCTTCGCTTCGATCTGACGAATGCGGTCACCAATATCATCTAATCCGTCGGACCGTCTCAAGCGCATGCTCGCGCTCGCAATTGCTGTCTTCCTTTCGAAGTTCGTCTAGATACTTTGGACGTATATTTAAAGAGAGGAAAATGTGGCCGGGACTCCGGTGAACATAGAAACGGTTGAAGGCATGCCGCCGCTACGGCTCATATCCATCTCTGCGCGTGCCGGCGAGGTTTTTTCGAATCAGGAAAAAGCACTGCACTGGTTGAGTTCGCCGAATCCGTCGCTGGACGGCTTGACGCCACTGGAAGCCGCAGCAACGGATAAAGGCTACCAAGAAGTCGAAGATATTCTCACTCGAATCGAGTACGGCGTACTGGGTTGATTCGAGCATACCGATTGTGTCGTGCTCGTCATCCGGCTTACGACGGAGAGGGAGCAAGGCGGGCGGGTGGACGTTGGAATTCCAAAGGTACTCGCGTGCTCTATATGAGTGAGAATCGGTCACTGTCGGTGCTTAAGGTACTTGTTCATCTTACGGACACATTGCCGGACAAATTTGTTCTTGGTGCGGCGGAAATACCCGATGAGATCTCGTATCAAATTGTGCGGGATGCTGAACTGCCAGTCAATTGGCAGACGCTCAGCGTGGCAGAGCAGCAGGCGACGAGAAAGATTGGAATGGATTCGGAGCGTAGGTTCGGCGGTGTTGCTCGTTCCATCAGTTGTTACAGGTGAAAGCAACGTGCTGATCAATCCGGAACATCGCGACTTTCGAGCCATTCGATTTGCCGATCCTGTACCGTTCGCATTTGATCTGAGGCTCCTTTCCCGGTCTCGGCCTGAGCTTGCCACTAGATCAGCGGTTTGAAACGCCGGCGCCCGGAAGCAGGATCTCGTCGCGAGCGTAATTCCGAGCGTGGACAAGTTGACGTGAAAAGGCTGATCATACGAGTATCGTGCAAGCGAGTCTCGCATCGCTGTTCTGGGCGGCGGTGGAGAACTGCCTAGTTGAGTTTCACGGTTTCGAACGAGGGCGAGCTGCAGAAACCGTGACGGGATTGTGGCGGCAATTACCAACGCGTTCCGATGGAAAGTGGAACGAGCCTTCGTTCGAGGATATGATCTATCACGCTGAACCGTGGTATATCGCCTGCAATCTCGCGCAAAGGGATCTGCCGATACACCAATATCAGTCTGAGTACCGCGACGTGATGCGGCGAAATGAACTGGCCTGAACCCGACTCACGTCGGGTCTGCCGCGCCTTGAGGGAGAATCGCGTTCAAAATTTCGGCAGCAGTTCGCTGCACATGCCCGAGCGATTCCGCGAGGGTCGTTTTGTCGCCTGAGTGAAGTTGGATATAGTCACTGCTCGACGTGCCGGGATCGAGCCCGATATTGTAAGCGGGATACGGAACGAAGAGTCTGCTTCGATTCTGAATTGAGCGCGCCCGCCTTTAACCCCGTGCTCCAGGACCCGCGGTGATCAGACGCCGACTAAGCGTCAGGGCTCCGATTTCATTCCGCTAGTCACCCGGAACCTGTTGGAATTAAGTTGGAGGCGCGGGGCGGGATCGAACCGCCGAATAAAGGTTTTGCAGACCAGTCGTTTGCAGTGCGATCTCGTTACTCAACAATGCAGCGCCGACGTATTTGTCCGACTCTTGTCCGACCAATATGCACGAAAATACGAGTTGGACCGTGGTTCCAAACCGGGTTTCACTTCTCGGCGGGCTAGTCGTCGTGAGATAACTCGTGCCCTTGTGATGACGTAAACTGCGCATCCGAAAACTCATCGATGAGACTGTTTGCGAGCTAGGCTACAACTATGACTATTCCCTCATCAGTCATGGATAGTCAAGAAGAGATCCGTACAAATTTTTTCGAATTGATTTTAATCAAGAAAAGCATGCGACCGCGATTCCGAGATGAGCCTCGCCTATGCAAGCGACGGCTGATATGCTTCGGTAGTTTCGGTCTACAGTAGAGACAGAGGAACTGCGGTGAGCTCACGGTTGATCACGCCAAACAGTGAAGCGGCGATATGGGCACGGCTGATTGAATTGCAACCGGATCAGCTGACGCGAGACGCCGCGCAGTATCTTCTCGGTTCGGATTCACAGAACGGGATCATAGTCGGATGCAGTGAGCCCAGCTTAGTCGTCGCGGGCCGGCGAGCGCCGGGACTACAGCCACGTCCGGCCACTTCGTCCAGAAGGCGATCAGATACCTCTGCTGGTTCACTGGTTTTGGATATAAAGGATACAGCTTACAGCCGGGTAGCTCGAAGTTCTCTCGTAAACGTCTCCTGAACTGTGCCGACTGAGGTCAGTGCACTAACCTACATACAGCGTGTTGACGGGCGAAATTCGGGTTTTTCTGAGCTATGGATTGAAGGCTCGTGAAGAAGTCGGAATGCGCCGTGAGAGCATTCAGATCACTCTCGGGCACTCCACTTTGGATCAGCATCAGCGCTTCACACCGACAATCGCTCTCCTGGCCAAACTGCACGATTCCCGGATCTATCGTTGGAAAGCTATCCTCACACGCCCGCCTTAATGTACGGCCAAGACGCGATTGGTCGTCGCTGAAGGGAAAGTTGGGCTTTATCCCAGGCGCAGCCTGTGCACGGAAAAATTCATTGTTTGGAACATCGGGCGGCATTGTCAACCTCTGATGAATTACCGCCCGCTGATTTTCAAACATTCTCTGGCTGTGCGGGTCGCTGCAGCCGTAATGCTTAAGGAAGGCGTTTCCATCGTTGGCACCGTCCTGACGCAAAACACCGCCGATTTTTCCGATCTGCCCCCCTTGATTAAGCATCTGAAGCGTAGCGTCAAAATTGCGATTCACCGTGTCCATATTGAGCGGGCTAGCGCCGAACCCGTTGTCATATGACAAAGATTGATCGCGAGCCCTCATGACATAGAAGAAAATGTAGTGTGCCAGTTGCCAGCCGGCATTCTCGGGCTTTGGGCAAGCGCGGTCGATATAACTCTGTGAAAAAGACGCTATGTACCCGCGCGTGTTGAGGTCGTCAGGAATTTTGTCAAAGTTGCCTTCATAGAGAAGGGCTACAAGACCGGGAACCTCGTATCCGTCAAGCGGTATGCCAACGCGCTCACGTGCGAATGAACGAACAACGATGGTCGGATCCGGCCAAAACTCGCCAACTCTCTTGGGCGGGGGAGGCTCTTCGGCTGTTGGGCAATCGATATTGGTCCGCCACTGCGGATTCTTATCATGAAGAAGTTTGACGACATCCGCGCAAACTACAGCCCATTCTTGTTTTCCTCGGACGTCGGGTTGTTTCATATAGAAACCTGTGCCACCCGCGCCGCCTGCAATGACGCTGTAGTCTTGCGAACTGAGTGAACCTGCTTTTCTTGCGTCATTAAGCCCTTGCATCATTGAGTCGATCTGGATGTGCATCATGACTTGCGTGCGGTGATCGGGACTGCCGGCTTGAGACTGGAAGATTAATGCCTCGGAAAGCGTCTTCTCGATCAGCGCCGCATCCTGCCCGTAGAGCTCCAGAGTCCACAGGCAGCAGAAGACCGCCGCCGTCCCCGTGATTAGCTTGGTTCTCACCCGCACCGAAAGCGCCTCCCAAACTGAAATCGACCCCAGCGGAAGAGAGTGTAACACAGGGAACGAAATGCCCAATCCAAGCTGAGAGCACCTGGAACGCGGGTCATTTCCCCCGGGGAAGGACGGAGCGCTTGGGAAGCATTACTTTCCTGAGCGAACACTCAGCGATTCATTGCGAAAGCAGTTTTGCGGCGTTCTACGTTCGCGTTCAATCGATGAGAGTGAGGGCATCCTTAGTACCAGGATTACCCATTGCTCTGAAATATGAGCAACGCCACCTACGCTGTGATATGCTGCCGTCCACGAAGCTCAGAGTCATCGAAACTACATTCCAAGCGCAAAAGGAGACGAATGGGCCCACACGTGCCTGCAATTGATCGCTTGACCTCAGAAGCGTCGAATCTCGAATTCGTATGGCTTGAGCTCACAAACCGATGCAACCTTAGGTGCTCGCATTGCTACACGGAATCCAGCCCCACGAGCGGCCACAAGGATCTGCTTACTGAAGGTAATTACCTGGACTTATTGGACCAGGTCTACGATCTCGGATGCCGGAAAATCCAATTCATTGGCGGTGAGCCGACTCTGAACCGAAGTCTCACAACGTTGCTGCAAGCCGCATATGAGAAGCAATTCGAATTTGTTGAAGTGTTTACAAACCTGACGAGGCTTTCTGACGACTTGCTGTCAGCGTTTCAGCTCTTCCGCGTTTCGATTGCGACATCTTTTTACTCCCACAATGCGGCTATACACGACCAGATTACATGTCAGGTCGGTAGCTTCAACCTCACCGTGCGCAACATTCGCAGAGTGATAAGCTCAAAGCTTCCTCTGAGGGTCGGCGTAATCATCATGGAGCAGAATCAGGATGAACTCAGTGAAACATGGAGCTTTCTCCGGGATCTCGGAGTAGAAAACATCGGAAGCGACTACGTTCGCAAATTCGGTAGAGGTGCTCTCAACCAAACGTGCGAGATGGGCGAATTATGTGGAAGTTGCGCCGGTAACATCCTGTCAATAAGTCCCGACGGATTGGTTGCCCCCTGCAACATGTCGAGATTCTGGCCCGTGGGTTCCGTTTTAGATGAGCCTCTGGCCGAGATCGCATCATCGCCCCGTCTGGCAGCGTTGCGGAGGCAAATTGCGAAAGAAGTAGCAGACACCCGGGGTCTAAAGGCAGAGACGATCTGTAACCCGAAGACATGTGCCCCATATTCGGGCTGTTGTCCCAGTACGCAAGCGTGTTATCCGTGTGCGCCTAACGCCTGCAACCCTTGTCGTCCCAAGGGTTAGATTCAGCCTCGATCATTCCGATCTGGCCTCATCCGCTCAGTTTACCCAGTATGGGCTATATATCGTCTCTATCGGAGTAAAAAGACGCAGTAGAATTTCTGACTAGCTCATGCGTGTCCGTTTTTTATCCGCGTGCTAATCATGAAAATGAACGTTCAATCCTTGATAGTGATTTCGTTAATTGTAATCTGCGGTATCGCGTCAGCTCAAACAGCTACAAGCCTCGTCTACCTCGTGCAAGAAGGTAATCAGGCGGGCTTTGCACGGCTGAGAGGAAAGCAAACGAGATTAGATCTTTGGAATTCGGTCGCAAAGCTCGACGGATTCGACCGCTGCGAAATCGACTGGGAATCTAACCATCACGTTGGTACGGATGACAAGCCCGGAGTCGAAATGAATTGTACAAAGACTGGCGTAACAGCCGTTGAGGCGGAGGGAGTTCGATTGCGTGAGAAAGTTAGATCAGAGCTTCCAAACACTTGGCGAGAACTGAGTCGATATCACGATAACTACTATGTCTTTGAGAGTCCCCAGGGCCAACAAGTGGCCATCCTTACACGTCCTGGCGTCGCACTGATTTCCATTACATCGCCTCTTTCCGCGGCTGAGGCGTCGTCCCGTGCTCAGGAGATGAACATATCTGCGGGAACGCAGATGCCGGAGCTAACGCTGGATGAGTTCTTCGGTAAGCTGGACAGTTATCAGAAAAGGCGGTTCGTTTCAGGCGTAGCCGATTGGGGTTCAAGATTCTATTCAAGCAACGTTTCCTCTCAAATAAGGGCGTTTTTCTTCAACGGCCCAGGTTTTGATTCCGTTGCAAACTTCATTACGCAACGACGCACCGACTACACTTTTGCGCAGCTTACCGTCGGCGAAGCAGTTACCGATTACATCGTCCAGCGTTTTGGTTCCCCGCAGAGGAAGTTTCCTGCACCAGAAAGAACGATTAAGCAATATGCAGCTTTGAAGGAAGCACAAGACACATTCGTTCAATCTGTAGCCACCGATTACGCAAGCTTTTATGGTAGCGACACTAGAGCTCAAATTATGAAATTCTTCACTGAGAAGTCAGATCCCAAAAGTCATCACGCTGCAGGCGTGTACCTTGTCAACGGGCTCCTGCGTGAAAAGCTTGAAAAAGATCCCAATGCGCCGCAGATCTCGGTTAACGACATAATCGCAGATATCATCGTTACCAAGTGGGGTATGCCGCCTAAGCGCTGATGTATTCAATGTTTGGGAGCAGATCGACGACAGCCAACAAAAGAAAGACCTGGCTTCAGCCGTTCGCCAGCTTGCAACACATTGATCCTCTGGCTGATTTCGGACTAGGGTTCTCGGTTTTACAAGTGCGCTTCCCATCGACCGAACGCCGGCGACAAACCAGAACGAATCGCGATACAAGCAAGTGCATGAATCGCGGTCGGCACCCGGACAAACGCGGCTAAATGTCTTTTTTCCCTTCCGCTCTTGACACTTGGAGACCGTACGTGAAAGGTCCGCGTGCGACACGTTCGATTGCACGATATTCTCTCTCTCAGACAGGGTTAACTCACCGCGAGGACACAAGGAAATGAGTGTAAGGGGGCCGAAACGGTCGCCTCGAGTACCGGGGCCTAGAAAATGAATGAAACAAAACCGATCTCAGAATGGCTGTTGCCCGCACAAGCGGCGAAGGAGATCTTTCAACGACCTGCTACTCTTGCGAACTGGAGAACGCTAGGAAAAGGTCCGGCATACCACAAATTTGGTCGCGCGGTAGTCTATTTCCGAGAAGACCTGGAAGCTTGGAAGAGGTCGCAACGGCATGAGTGTGAGCAATCGAAACCGCTGCCTAAGACAGCGGTCAATGTTTTGCCCGCAGGACGTGCTTCCCGCAATCGGCTTGGGGGATACAGTACAAAAGCCGATGCTCGCAAAGAGGAGCAAGCGCAGTATGGAAGCCAATAGTACAAGATGGAGAGGATATGCGAATTCGATGGATTGAATGAGGCTCGTCTGGTGCCAGCGTATTCCAGCGCGGAAGCCGCTCGCTTTCTCCGAATGCGGCAGCCGGTGTGTTTCTCCGAGTCCAGGGAGATCTGCAAAAACTTCTTTCCGATAGCACTCCAACCTTGCTACCACGCGGACGGAATCAATGCGCGCCCCTCTCGCCAGTCCTCAACCAGATGCACGAGTGGCAGGCCGCCCCATACCAGCTCTGCAGCATGGTCTAGAACGATTACCTGGAGCGCTCCATTTGTATGCATGATCCCCGAAGCCATACCATTGAGTATTTTTCGAACAGCTTCAACATCCTGATCTCGCCAGGGAGCGTCTTGTTCGTATTCCTCTGCGCGCTCGGCTAGCCGTCGAGGAAAGTACACCTGACTGGGCTGATCGTAAACTAGGAATCCAGGAACCGGACAGCTCCGAAGCCGTAGAAAATATTCCTGAAGGCCGAGGGTCACTGCAACGTGGTATGACAGCCAGTTCGAACCGCTGCCGATCTCCCACAGAAAATCGTCACGATCATCTCCCCGTACTCGGATCGTCAGTTCGGACTCCGAGAGCATGATCGGGTCGTCCGGTCGCTCAGCGTCTAACAGGGGTATCAGGCGGCCGGCGTTCAAATTCACCGCATCGAGGGCGGCGCGCAACCGCCGTACAATATATCGGCTTCGGAAACCTCGCGTTCGAGCTCCCTTACGTTTTCGCGCAGCGCTTCGACTTCCGATCTCAAAGGGCCGCTTTCTCCAACGCTGTCCAGAATTTTCAGGTCGGATTCCAACCGGCCTAGAAACCGGGACGCCGCGAGAACGCTGTACTGCCGCTGCTGGGCGTCCCTTGAGTGGTTTTCCAGCGCAGACCGTCGGATACGGACACCCTCCAGTTTTTCCGTGTGTGTTGATGCTGTTGCGCGGACTCGCTCAAGTTCGCGGTCAAAGCTAGGGGGCACGATGTCGATCCGTCCGGCAGCTTGCTCGAGTTCTTCCAGGTTGGCCACGAGATCCTGCAAACGCGCGTTGGATGCGTCAAGGCCGTTTCCACAGACCGGACAGGCGTGATCATTGGTAGCTTTGTCCCGAAGCCAGCGGCTGACTTCGAGTCTGTCGCGTTGGGTTTGGATTGCACTCCTGAACGCTCCAGCACTATTTCGGAGTTCTTCCATTTCCGCCAGCCGCTTACGCAGACGGGCCTGCGAAAGGCTCTCCTCCTCCGCGTTGAGCTGATTAAGTTCATCGATTCCTTCGGCCAATGAATCTGCCGTGACGTTCACTTCGGGTTTCCGCGAAGAAGCAATATGTCTGAGTAGGTCCAGAGTCGATTCATAGGATTGCGGGGGAATCTGTGCGTGAGGCGCGAGGCCTAGATCTCGCGCTTCTGCAAGCCGCGCGGAAGCGGTCGCCCGCCATCTCTCAGAAATCGCCGAGATGTTGGTCAACTCCTGTTCTTTGCGGCGCAGTTCGCGCTGCAATTGCTGCAATTGATACCGTCGGGCCATCGTTTCGGCACTGATTGCTCCGAGGACGTACGGAAATATAGAGCGGAGTTTCTGACGGTGCTCGACGGTATCGGCTTTGTAAAACAGAGCGTTTGGATTGGCAACAATATTTTGCGGTTGAAAGGTGAAGGCCGCGAGATCGCGGAAACTCGGCCTTCCATAGCCACCTTCGGGCTCAGCCTCCGAGAAACTGAGCTTGGTTAATCCGGCGAGATGATCAAGCCTCTGTTTGACCAGGTCTCTGCTCGTGTTTTTCTGGATAACTCTTGGGATATCAATTTCGCCGGCGACCTCGGCAATATGCATTTCGTCCGTCGCCTGTTGAGCCTCCGGCTCGCGCCGCGCAAAAAGCTTTTCGCCTTCGCTTGTGCGGACCACTACACCGAACCAGGCGGTCTTCTGTCGGATGATACCCGTCGGAATCGTGCCCCTGTCGGCACCCAGGCAGTAATCGATGATCGGAATGATAGCGGATTTTCCGGTTCGGGAAACGCCGCTGATGATATTGAGGCGGCCCGGCTCAAAATGAACGGTACGCACAGATTTGCTCGAATCCTTCGGCCAGAGAACAATCGTTGCAATCTCAAAACGCATTACAGTGAAACCTGAAGGAGTCGATGAGGAGATTCGCTAAGACCGATTTGCCCGCCCCAGGCGCTCCAAAGATGAGCGTGCCGAGCTTGTCTTGTCCTGACACATTTCCGAACCAGTACGTCTCTACGTCGGAGACGATCGCAATAACGTTGGGCACGTCACAAGGACCGAGACAACCACTGATTGTTAACTGAAGCCGTTTGAGCAGGCCACGGCGCCGCCATTCCTTCTAGATCCACTCCACCGGAACTTCCGGCCTCCCGCGATCCACCGCGCCACAGCAACAGCCGCAACAGACGAGGACTTGACCAATTAAAAGGCGTTTGGTAGCGAGAGCCATTCTTTACTATACTGGTCTATAGTATCTAAATCTATTCTATGGCTCACATCAGCAGTGATCCTGACAAAAAACTCCTGGCGCGAGTACGTCGCATTCGTGGGCAAATTGAAGGAATCGAGCGTGCGATTGAGGAAAGTACCGACTGCTATGCGGTGTTGCAGCAAACTGCTGCGGCGCGAGGCGCGCTAAATGGCCTGATGGCTGAATTGATCGAGGGTCATATTCGCCACCATGTACTCGGGGACACAAAGAACGGAAAAGGGGCGGAAGAGTTGATCGACATTGTGCGCAGTTATTTGCGCTGAGGAGGAACGAAAGTGCTGCAAACGAAGGACTCGACACAAGGAAATCCTGGCACGTCTACGCTACGGCACGTCACCGATCAGGTGCATGAACGTGATCACGGAACGCATGCACACGAAAATGACGAAAGCCAAGGCCATGAGCATGGCCATATTGAATCGTCTGATCTGATCCGCATCGCCGTGACGACCCTGGTTGCGGCTCTCGTCTGGCTCCGTGTCTGGGAGCCGCTTCCCCATATCAACTTGCTCGGAATAGTCGGCGTCCTGTATGGCGGTTATCCCATATTCCGTGAAGCGTTCGAGAACATGCGGCAGCGGCGGATGACGATGGAACTGTCGATGACCATCGCGCTTCTGGCTGCGCTCTGCATCGGCGAGTTTTTCACGGCTCTCATCATTACCGCCTTTGTGTTGGCAGCGGAAGTATTGGAGGGGCTTACGGTGGGCCGCGGCAGACGCGCTATTGGCGATCTTCTTGACCTTTTGCCGCATTCAGCATGGATTGTCAGGAACGGCGCGATTATTGAGGTGCCGACTGGAGAACTGCACGCGGGAGACCGAGTGCTGATTCGGCCCGGAACCAGAATTCCCGTTGATGGCCATGTCCTTTCTGGGAATTCCAGTGTGGAAGAGGGTGCCATAACCGGCGAACCTTTACCACAAGACAAGCTTCCGGGGAGCCGGGTCTTTGCTGGCACCTTGAACCAGGCAGGCGCAATCGAAGTTGCCGTCGAAAACCTGGGCCGAGACACCACTTTCGGCAAAATTGTCGAGGCGGTCGAAAAGGCAGAACAAACGAGGGCGCCGATTCAACGTCTCGCCGACCGCCTTGCTGGTTACCTGGTGTACTTCGCCTTGGGCAGCGCGTTAATCACCTTGCTGCTCACTCACAATCTCCGTTCGACTATTTCGGTCATTATCGTGGCCGGGGCTTGCGGAATTGCTGCTGGCACGCCGTTAGCCATTTTAGGCGCAATCGGGAGAGCGGCCCGCCAGGGTGCGATCGTGAAAGGCGGCATGTATCTGGAGCAGCTTGCCAAAATAGACACAGTCTTACTCGACAAAACCGGCACGCTCACGTATGGGAAACCCCGAGTAATCGCGGTCGAACCCATAAACGGCTTCGAGGAACGCGAACTTTTGGAGATTGCTGCCATTGCCGAGCGGAACTCCGAACATCCGCTAGCCCAGGCCGTGCTCGCAGCTGCCCAGGAGAATCACGTTCTTATCGCAGAGCCGTCTTACTTTGAATATGTTCCCGGGAAGGGCGTACGTGCCGGATTGCATGGTCATGCCATCCTAGCGGGAAATCCGGGTTGGCTGAACGAGGCGGGTATCCAAGTGCCGGCGTTCACTGAAAAAGCGGGAACCCAAATTCTTATTGCGCGCGATCTTCAATTGATTGGTCGTATTCGCATTGCCGACCAGGTGCGCGGCGAGGCAGCTGAAGCAATTCGTGAGCTCCACCGGATTGGAATACGAACGGAGTTGCTCACCGGTGATTCAGCGAGGTCCGCTGGTGAAGTCGCGGAAAGCATAGGAGTGACGGACATCTCGAGTGGATTGCTCCCCGAGCAAAAGTCGGCCCGTGTTGATGAGCTGATTCGATCCGGGAGAACCGTAGCGATGATTGGCGACGGCATTAACGATGCGCCAGCCCTTTCTCACGCGCACATCGGCGTCGCTATGGGCAGTGGGACGGAAATAGCCCATGCTAGCGCTAACGTACTTCTGATCGGAAACGACCTGCGGAAATTTGTGGAAACAGTTAAAACCGCACGATGGTGTCGCTCCGTCATTTTTCAGAATTTCTACGGAACACTAATCGTGGATGCCCTAGGCATATTTTTAGCTTCGATCGGTATCATCAATCCTCTTCTCGCCGCGTTCATACATGTGTCGTCAGAATTGACGTTCATTCTGAACTCGACTCGTCTGCTACCGCGTTTTTCGCAGCACCGGTCCCACCTAAGAGTTGCGTGACGGGGACTGTTCGTTATTCACTCCTTGCATTGCGCGGCTACCTTCTGTTGGTGGTCCTGCTCGTGGTCTTTCATGTGTTCACCCTTGCCGGATGGCTTTGACGGTGAAAAACATCGCCAGCGCACTGCTTACCGCAAGTCAGACCCGGCATGTTGAACAGAATGGAACTTACTGCTGATGAATCTTCACAATCGAGATCGCGTGCGGCAGTCATGCGTTCCCTGGATATTGTTGGTTGTCCTCTTTGTCGGTGTCGCTCTGAATGCCCGGGCACAGATCATTCCGGATCAGCAAGCGCAAACGCCGCAAAGTCCTCCACCACATGGCAGACAGACTCCCCGTCAGGAAGAGAATAAAACTCCCGAGGCGCAAGTGCCACGGGACCGGTGGAACCTCTTCTGGCAGGCAACTTCAATCGGCCAATATCACGGCACGTTTCCATCTCCCTATGAAGATCAGTTCAGCTTGCAGAATTATCCTGAACGCGATGTATCTCTCACGACGACGCTCTTCTTTGGGCTGCGCCTGGATCAAAATACTCAGCTCTATTTTGATCCTGAGATCGCGGGCGGCAGAGGCTTCAGCGGCGTGAATGGGCTCGATTCGGTATCAATGCCGAGCAAGAGATCACTAAAGACATTATTGGAGACGGTGGCGGAGAGAGTGGGATTCGAACTCTGGCGTATCCAATAGAACCTGCAAGTTGCAGATTCTGCGTTGCCGTGAGTGCCATAACTGCCATAAATCCCATGCCGCATTGCCCACCATTGCCCACGGACGCACGCCTCTGGTCCCTAGCCACGCGGATAACGCCCGACCAGCATCAGCGCTCGCCGCTCGACAACCCGCTTGTCTATATTGAGCCGAAGCAGTCGTGCGGTCACTCGACCGTGTACCGTGAGTGGCTCAATCACAAAACCTTGCAGTTCGAAATGCTGAGTCCAATCGTGCTCGCGCGGATTGAATAGGGACACGAATTTGCCTGTTTCCAAATCGATTGAGCCGATGTCGGTACCCTTCCAAAGGTTGCATCGTAGGCAGGCGTACGCGAGATTGTCAACGCTGGACGAGCCTCCGTGCTTGCGAGCGATGACATGATCTACATGGTGCGGCGAGTAGGCGTCGTCTTCGTGCACAAGGCAGTATTCACATCGATGCTTTGCACGGGTTGCAACGAACTGTCGAAGTTCGTCCGAGATCTCACTGGGCAAGTGACGTGTGTTGACGGGCTCGTGCTTTGGCCAAGATGAGGATGTGTTCGATCTGTAGGTAATCCTCGAGTTCCGACTGCTCTTCTGTCGAAATGCTCCCGTCTTTACTCTTCGCTACTAGCTCCGCAACTCGCCGCGTCGTCTCCTTCGACGGGCGGAAGGCCACAACCCCCTCCGGCGTTGTGCCAGCCGCGAAGAAATCAACGATTTCATCGTAGGATTTTGTTGTGCTCATCCTCATTCTTCACTATAACGTGAAATGTGAGTGTTGAGGAGTGATGAGACCAATCGGCATTGGCGAGTGCCGGGGATGGTTTCTGGATTGACGAATCACGCCGAAACAATCCGGAATCGCAGCGGCCACAAGCACCTCCAGACCCTTGCAACTGTTCCGCACGCTACTTTCTTCACCGATGCATTTGGTCATGCTTACAATCACCTCGGGGAGACCTGCAGAACATGTACACGTGTGGGAATGACAGGCAAACTTAAGGCCCAAGTTTACTCCGGCGAGAGAGTGTCGACCAAATTCTGAATGCGCTCCCACCGCTGTTCTTCGCGCGCACTCGCGTCACTAAATACTTTGCGACTACCGTTGGTTGCTCGGTTCCAACATCGTGATTATCTGGACTCAGGGTGGCGCGGCGTGGACTTCGCATGCGAACCTCGCAAAAAGCGGCTGCACACGGCGCTCAGTTCTCCGACGAGTGCCTCGAAGCTCAGGTGCTTTGTGATGAACTCCTCCGCTCCTAGCGCGAGGGCGCGTTTTCGCTCTCTCGCATCTGTGGAGGTCGTGAACATCACTACCGGGATTGAGCGGATGGAATCAGTGCTCTTGATGTATTCCAGGACTTCGAAGCCGTTCCTGCGCGGCATATTTATGTTCAGCAGGATGAGGTCGGGCTTTGGCGCTCCCGCGAATTTGCCCGCCCGCTGCAAGAACAAGATTCCCTGCTCTCCGTCTTCTACTCTGCACACTTGAATTGCGATGTTAGCCTCTTGAAGTGCCAAGTGTATGGCGTAGAAGTCAGCATCGCTGTCCTCTACAGATAACAGCACCCGGTCGTCCATGCGGGTTAGATACCTCCCATGCCGCACCTCGATGGCTAGTAAGTTCGCTAGTACTAACTGTTTAGGGTTGACCCGAGTTACGCGTTGAGGGTCTGATCCGATAGTCTCCACTCCAATGGCCCCGCGAGATATAAGGGTTCTGATCGGGGAAGACGACGGTATCGTCTCGCTCGACATGGCAACTCGGCTTAGCAGGATGGGCTACGCAGTGCAGGGCCCGGCGGAAACGCCAGAACAAGTGGTGGTTCTAACAGCGGAACTGAGGCCGGACGTGATCGTTCTGGATCTCAACATTCAGGGTGATATGCACGGCCTTGAAGTTGCGCGCGAGATTCACCAGATCGCGAACATACCTATCGTTTTCGTTTCGGCGTACTCGAAGGATGTGTTGGACAACGTGCCAGTAATTCCAACGCCCTATCGGTACGTCGTTAAGCCCTTCGTCTTGTCGGAATTGCACGCTGCGATACAAGACCTTCTCGACGGGCTGCGCCCCTGAATTCGCACCAGGTGTGAACGCGGTCCATCTAAACGGACACTTCCGGCGTCAGCGGGGATTTCGGCTGCTCGGAAGACTTCGCGGCTGTCCTCTTTCGCGTAACTCCTGAACAGGTCATAGTGTCTAGAAATTTTGGATTTGTCACGAGGCCCCAGGAATCGCGGCTCGAGACGATAGGGAGCAAATGTCACCCATGGACGGTTTCCGCGCCCGCACCTCTGGCCTCCTCCTTGCAGCCGTCCTGCTCAGAGGGAACCTGCATGCTGACCCCGTCCCGGTCCGCCATCCCCAGGGCTCGTCCCACGGCTTTCTCGCCTTGAAAACCCTCGAAGGCACTCTGATTGCCACTGGCGACGCCATCCAGGTCGTTCACGGGGACCGCGTCATCTCGCGCGTCACCTTCCGCTTCCGCGATGGCTCGATCGACGATGACACCACGGTTTTCTCCCAACGTGGTACTTTCCGGCTCATCAGCGATCACCACATTCAACGCGGGCCGTCCTTCCCCAAGTCCATCGACGTCCTCATTGAGGCATCCAGCGGGCAGATTACTTCACATACTGAAGAGGGAACAATCAGGCAGGACCACATTGACCTCCCGGCGGACGTCTCCAACGGCCTGCCGCCGAACCTCCTCATGAACATCCTTCCATCGACCGCTGAAACAAGGCTTTCCTTCGTAGCCCCCACCGCGAAGCCGCGGCTCATTCATGTCTCGATTAAGGCTGCTGGCGAGGTTTCCTTCACGATCGGCGGCAGCAAGCGCAAAGCCATCGACTTTGTCCTCCACGTTGAACTCGGCGGTGTCACGGGAATGATTGCTCCTATCATCGGGAAGCAGCCGGCCGACTATCACATATGGATCCTCCCTGGCACCTCACCCGCGTTCATTCGCGAAGAAGGTCCGCTCTACGAGGGCGGCCCCGTCTGGCGCATCGAACAAATCAGCCCCGAATTCCCCCATTAGCTCTATCGAACGGACTTTTACGGCGAGACGTTCGAAGCTGCAGTCGATACGCTGCCGCGGCGTTGGAAGCTCCCGAGTAGGATCGCGGTCGAGGTGGCAGAAGATGCTCTGGAGCTATCGTCTCCAGAGTTGGTGGACACGGGTGTCGGGGATCGCTTAGGTTGAAGGATGTGCGTACACCACGCGTTGCATGCATTGAGTACGCGTTCGCGCCCTTGTCGGAAGGGATACTTCGCTACGTCAGGACATCGAACCTCCGCGCTGTCCGGCGGAAGCTAATGGGAGTCGGAGACGCCTGCTGTTCCTGGAATCAGTAAGTTACTGATTCTGCGTTCCTCTATATCCAATAGGTCCTCTATATCCTCCGTCCAGCACTACATGAACACTACACGGACGGAGATGCCGAATCCACGGTTCACTCCGGTGGAACGGACCTGGCGAGAACGAGTGTCAAAGGATGGAAGCATTGAGTTGAATTGCCGGGCCGCTCAATCGGCGTAAACTGGAGATGCGATGGCTCAGAGCGTTTTTCGTCCCAGTGCCCATGCTGACATACTTCGAAAAGTTTTTGATCTGCCTGGCCAGGGCATGACAAAACCGCTCGCCGAAGGTATTCTAGCGCTCGACTTTCCAGCAGCAGACGCCGCACGCGCCGATGAACTGAACGCGAAGGCGAACGAAGGCTTGCTAACAGAAGACGAGCAAGCTGAGCTTGAGGCTTATGTGAACATCGGGGACTTGCTTGCATACTGGCAATCCAAAGCTCGCCAGGCGTTGCGGCAGCCTTGACAGAAGACTTGGGTGCGGCAGTACGTCGCCGTGCCGGAAACCGGTGTGAGTATTGTCATCTCCCGCAGGATGCGTTCCGTCGTCCTTTCCACATCGAACACATCATCGCAAAGCAACACGGCGGACAAACTGAACTTGAAAATCTCGCCCTTGCGTGCTGGTACTGCAATCTGAAGAAAGGCCCCAATCTCGCCGGAATCGATCCCGAATCGGGGAATACGGTTGCGCTTTTCAATCCGCGGAAGGATGAATGGACTGACCATTTTGCTCTGAGTGTCTGGTCAACGGGCAATCCAAGTATCGAGATCAAGGGCCTCACATCCAACGGGCGTGCGACCGTGCGCGTACTTGGGATGAATGATGAAATGAGGCGTGCTCTGCGTCATGAGCTTTGGCGGGAGGGCAATTCGCGCTGGTGACGTTTTCGCCTGCTGGATCCTTCTTCAGCGTGGCCCTGGATAGTAGCGGTCCAACAAATGAACTGGATCCTCAATTTCCGAGTGGCGCTCATCCGGCAAGAACCGGAAAGAATCTCGATATGTGTTAGGTAAACCTCTCGTGGATTCAACGGCAGCTGGCGTTACTCGCTTCGGCAATAGCCAGAAAAGTGATACTTGCCGGCGCCAGCGTGATCTGTCCAGAATGGGTCGGGACGGGAGTAAGCGACGGAATCGAATCACCAGACCCGAGCTTCAGTTCCTTTCCGTTCAGGTCGACCCGGCTATCCTCCAGTTTGCGCGCCGTTAACGTATAGCGTTCCGAGTTAGCTGAAACCTCCAGGTTTTGAGAAGCGTTTCGGTCCGTATTGATAGCAAGAAGTACCACGCCCCCAGGCACGTTCTGCAAGCACTGGGCGTACAGATGCAGGTTCGGGGTCAATGATACATCCGGCTTGAGCACGGTCGTGCCCATGAGTTTTCTCCACAACAGAGCCGCCCAATAGTTGGGACGCGGAGCGAATGTATTCTCATCGAGAAGGCCGTAATCGCTTGAGGAAAGCGTATTGTGCGCGATCACGCGAACACCCTGTTGCGCTAAGCGCCCATGCGAATCAAGATAGCGGAAGGTGTCTAGAAACGTGGAAGCCCAGGGATTTCCACCGCAAGCTGCATCGGCGGTTTCAGTGATCCAGAGCGGCTTGCCCGGGTCGAAACGATCGCGCAGACGGGCGTAGAAGGCGTTAATCTTGTCCGGACGAGAAAGCCATTCCATCGAAAGTGCTGCGCCGGCGGTGGTCTGTGACGCTGGTCCCATGCTGGCGCAGCGCTCCGACACTGCCGCGTAGAGGTGATAAGAGAAAACATCGAAAACCGGTCCGGTCGCCTTCAGGAGATCCTCAGATTGAATGAAGCCGCTGCCTGAGGGAAGTGAAAGTGAACCACCTTCTCCGACAGAACCAGGACCGAGAAATACAATGTCGGGCGCAGTCTTCTTGAGAAAAGGCCGGAATACGACTATGTCGCGTGCATACGCCGCGGCATCATAGCCTTTCGGAGCGCCTCCCATCCCCGCAGCCGTCGGTTCGTTCATAAACTCCACGGCCGCGATGTCTCCGCCGATTGATGTTGTGTAGGACAGAAACTGGCGCGCTTGGTCCGGGGTCCATACACCGCTCGCGTCGCGAGTGCCGGGACTGGTCGCAAACGAGGTGATGATTCTCGCATTCACCGCGTGGGAGAAGTCGATCACGCCTTTCCATTGCTTGCGCGTAAGTACACCGCTGAAGCCCTTGGGCGAAGTTGTTGGAGCGGAGCCGTTTGCGTCGTGAAAGTATGTGGTGTTTGCCCACGTTCCGCTCACGCGCACATATGTCGGCCCTAGAGCTGCCGCGAGTTTTCGTAGGCGAGGGTTGCTCAGATCGATAGGTGGCCGATATCCGTAGAGATTCGGATTCATGCCCGCTGGCGTTGAACCGGATTGCCGCGAGGCCGACTGCTTGCTGGCCTCCGTTTGCAAATCTTTGTACGGCTTCCAGAAGCGACCCCCCGTGACTTCCAACATCTCCACGTTGTATGCCTGAAAGCGCTCTTCGATTGTGTTGATCCGAGGCATATTCGCCGGGTTAACAGCATTCTGTGACATTCCGGAACCGGCTGCCCAACCCAATATTCCCCCGAGCACTAAAAGGACGCTTAGAGTCAAGCCGCGATGGCTAGTTTTCCTTTCCATACGGTCCCTTCCTTCCACAAGTCTATTTCCGCGCGTCCGATCACGCGCGAAAGCGGAGCAGCCTATCCCACCTGCGCCGTCAGCATCGATATGGACCCTCCATCGACACCTTCGATGGGAAAGGTAATGAGTTCACCTTGCTGCCGTGTTGCGATCACATACAACAGCGGCAGATAATGATCGGGTGTCGGGATGGATAGTATTGCCTCGCGCCCGAGCTTCTCGTAATCGATGAGTGGTTTGTATTCGCCGGCGATCATCATCTCTTTCGCTGCTGTTTCGAAGCGAATGGCCCAATCATATGGATCGGGCATATGCCGACCCCATGCGTACGCGTGCAGATTGTGAACCAAGTTCCCGCTGCCTACAATCAGGATTCCCTCATCCCGCAGTGGCGCGAGTTTCCTGCCAATCTCGAAATGGAAGGACGGTGGCTGTGTTTCATCGATGCTCAGTTGCACGACCGGAACGTCGGCATCCGGATAGACGTGGCGAAGGACGGACCATGTCCCATGATCGAGTCCCCACGAGTTATCCAGCTTTACTGGGAAGGGGGCAAGCATCGTTTGCACACGTCGGGCGAGATCCGGATCGCCTGGTGCGGGATACAACACTTCATAGAGCTCTCGCGGAAACCCGCCGAAGTCGTGAATAGTTTTTGGCGCTGTACTGATCGTGACCCCAGTTTCTGGCACAAACCAGTGGGCGGAGATCGATAGGATTGCCTTCGGTTTTGGCGTTTGCTTACCTATAATCGCCCATGTTTCCGTGTAGCGGTTATTCAGCAGGGCATTCATGGGATTGCCGTGTCCGAAGAAAATTGCGGGCAATATTTCAGACATCCTAGGACGCCTTTCTTTGGTTTGTTGTTCTTGTTGGCGCATTGGGTCCGCGTGCTGGGTCACGATACACGATGCCATCCTTCATCACGAAATCGACCTTCACGGTGGAGCTAATGTCTGCGATCGGATCGCCTGGCATGGCAACGATATCAGCGAGTTTACCGGGGGCGAGCACGCCGAGATCATCACGGCTGAGGAGTTCGGCGGCGACGCTCGTGGCCGCCTTCAGAGCCCGAATTGAACTCAGCCCCGCATTGACCATCGCCTGAAATTCGAGGATGCCGTGGCTGAACGGAAACATTCCACAGTCTGTTCCGTAGGCGACCTTTACCTGGCTTCCAGCCAGCAGCCGCTGAGACGCGAGAATTCTTTCGTTGTCACGCCGGAACTTCCACACCGCCTGACAGGGCAGCGTGCCGGCTTGCAATTCGTGCAGATCCTCCTGCGTCATCTGCATCGTCGGGACTACGTAAGCCCCTGCTTGCTCAGCCATCTGCAACCCCTCGGAATCAATCAGGTAAGCATGCTCGATACTGCGTGCGCCAAAACGAATCGCCTGCTTACAGCCATCGGCGGCGCCTGTGTGCACAGCCACGGGCATACCGAGCTGGCGAGCGGTCGATGTCAACACTTCCATCTCGTCATCGAACCAGGTCACGCGCGCCGGATCGTCACCTGCGCTGAAGTAGCCGCCCGTGTTTGTGGTTTTGATCCAGTCGCTGCCATAGGTGTGCTCGCGCCGCACCAATGCCTTAATGCTTCCTGAATCATCGGCGATGGCTGAGACGGGTAGCGTCCATCGAGGGTTGTAAAAGCCGCGCAGATCGCCATGGCCTGCGCTCGCGCTGAGAATGTGCGCTGCGACGATGAGCCGAGGTCCGTCCACCAATCCTGCGTTGATGGCGTTGCGAAGATCGACAGTCGGCCATTCCGGATCGGAGGTCCCGAGATCGCGCAAGGTCGTGAAGCCGTAACTCATATATTCGCGAGCGAGGCTCAGTCCTTTGAGTGCTTTGCTTGCCGATGATTCGAGGGTCTGCTGTACCAGATTTGCAGCGTCCATGGTCAGGTGGACATGCGTATCGATGAACCCAGGGGTGACTGTCCGATCAGAAAGATCGATCACCCGCACTCCGGGCGACCGGTTGACGGACTTCCCAATGCTCTCAATCCGGTTGCCTTGAATCAGGATCTCCGCCGGTCCCGTCAGTCCTTCCGAGATGCCGTCGAACACCTTGCCGCATACGAGCACAGTTGGACTCATGCTGAGCCTCCTTGGCTAATTTCCGTTTGATCGCTGAGCGTCACTATGCGATTGTCTGAGCGGATGCGCAATCGGAAGGTGCCAGCCGAACCGCATCGCCATAAATCGAAGTCCAAAGCAGAGAACCGCGCCTGCTGTATCCGCAGCGGCGGACGGGAGATGCAGCATACGCCCGATCACGACTGCCGCCGCGCCGATCAGTGCCGCGACGGCGTAAAGTTCGGTGCGCAAAACGGTCGGGACTTCTCTCACGAGCACATCGCGCACCATGCCACCGCCGATTCCTGTCAGCATGCCCAGCAGCGTCGCCGCAACCGGGCCTGCGTGAAAAGCCAGCGCCTTACCCGCGCCGGCAACCGCAAACAGAGCGAGGCCGGCGGCGTCGAAGACCAGCACGGGGCTGCTCAGCCGGTCGATGACTCGATACCAAGAAAACGTAATCATCCCGGCAAGGATGCAAACGGCGACATATCGCCAGTCGTTGATAGCCGCCGGGGGAATGGCTCCAATCATCACATCGCGCGCGATCCCCCCTGAGTTCCCCGCTGCGAAAGACAAAACAAGAACACCGAAGAGATCGAGCCGGTGCTTGACAGCGGTTGTCGCGCCGCTTAGCGCAAAGACGAACGTGCCGCCGAGGTCAAAGGCCACCAACAGCGTGTTTATCAGGATATGTCCGTTTACGGGAAGCAGGCTCATGCCGATAGCCAGGCCTGCGCGCCAACCACCAGCGCTTCCACGCCCGTTTCCAACGTCGGATGGATCACCGGCGCGAAACGCGGATTGTGATTGGTAGGGATCTCGCCGATCGTGCCCGCCTTTTTGGCTTTCGCGTAAATGGTGGGATCAGTGCCGCCGACAAACCAGAAGACGGATGGCGCGCCCCACTCGGCTCCGAACGATCCGAAGTCCTCGCTCGCCGTTGTGGGCTGGGTTTCCTGCACACGGTCAGCGGAAAAGTACAGCCGAAACGCATCGCCTACTCGCTTAGCTTCGTCCGGATCATTTCTAACAAGAGAATAATGGTCCAGCGGCGTAATTTCCGGTTTTTTCGGGGCACCGGAGGCCTCCGCTTCCGCATTGACAATGCGTTCGATCGCCGCAAGCACCCGTTTCCGGACACCCTCGTCAAAGGTGCGAACGTTCAGTTTGATGATTGCCTCGTCGGGTATTACGTTTTCCTTCGTGCCCGCCTGCAGCGAACCCACGGTGACCACAGCAGCATCGGTAGGCGCGATCTCACGGGAGACAATCGTTTGCAGACGGAGAACAGTCGCGGCCGCCATTATGACAGGGTCGATGCTGGCCTGCGGCATCGAGCCATGAGCGCCTCGTCCAAATAATCGAATCTGCATGCTATCGCCGGCCGAAGTCACAACTCCGGCGCGCGAACTCAGTACGCCAGAGGACCCCACCATGACGTGTTGTCCCAGGACAGCATCAGGTTTGGGGAAACGCTTGAAGAGTCCATCGTCGATCATCGCCTGAGCACCTTGTGCCGTCTCCTCTGCTGGTTGAAAGACAGGCATGAGGGTCCCCCGCCATGCGCCCCGATTTTGCGCAAACAGAGTCGTCGCACCGATCAGCCAGGTCACGTGCATGTCATGGCCGCAGGCGTGCATCACAGGCACGGTTTTCCCTTCGCGATCGGTAGCGGTGGCGTTGCTGGCATAGGGCAACCCGGTCGCTTCCTGAACCGGCAAGGCATCCATATCAGCGCGCAGCATAATAGTCGGCCCGTCGCCGTTTCGCAACAGACCTACAACGCCGGTCTTCCCGACTCCGGTGGTCACTTCATAGCCTGCCGCGCGCAGACGGTCCGCTGCTACACGCGCCGTCCTGTTCTCCTGCATCGACAGTTCGGGATGTGAATGGATGTCTTTATAGACGGACTCCAGATCGGGCAGCAATTCTTGGAGGCTTGCGAGTATTTTGCCGTGTTCTTTCAAACTGTCCGCGTTCATAATGGATGCCTTTCGTCTAGCGCTAATTCATCCTATGTCTTTTCGCGACCTAACAAATTGTCGAATTTAGTTTTGCGAGAACGCCATTCTACCGGGTGTATTCAACCCTCCGGATACAAAGAGCGTTCGGCCGTCGGCTCTCTTCCTGACCCCGGTTGACACCACCTCTAGACAGCCGGTGCGTCAGGTTCAAGCGCGATTCTGGGAGGGGCATTGTGGCCACGAGACTCAGAACACGAGATTGCACTCTAGTTTGCCAAGGTGTAGAATTCAACCCGCACAGCATATTGGAAAGTTTGTCGTAGTTCAATCTGACGGCTTGGGATGGGCGTATCCCGCCTCTGGAGGGCAACATGGGTCAAAAGGTTCTCATTACAGCCGCTGCCTCAGGAATCGGCCTTGAGATTGCGCGTGCATTCTCGGCAGCTGGTGCAACGGTGTTCATTACTGATATCAACACGCAGGCCATCGACTCTGCCAAAAAAGAGATCCCCGGTTTGCTGACGGCTTTATGCGACAACTCCAAGCGCTCAGAGATCGAAACGATGGTTCCTGCAGCGGTCAAGGCTCTTGGCGGTCTGGATGTCCTGGTCAACAATGCAGGCATCTCAGGTCCTACCGCCCCAGTCGAAGAGATGGATCCCGACAAGTGGGAGCAGGTGATGACAGTGGATCTCGTCGGGACCTTCAACGTCACGCGGCTTGCGATTCCACATCTCAAGAAGTCGTCGGCCGGAAGCATCATCATGATGTCCTCCCTAGGCGGACGCTTCGGCTACCCAAATCGGAGCCCGTACAACGTTGCCAAAGCCGGCCTGATCGGCTTTGCAAAGACACTCGCCATTGAACTCGGTGATCACAATATCCGCGCTAACGCTATTGCTCCTGGCGCTGTCGGAGGCCAGCGTATAGAAAATGTCCTGGCTGGCCGTGCAAAGGTGGACGGGAAGAGCGTTGAGGACGAGAGAGCGTCCATGCTTAGCATCCAAACGCTCAAGCAGTTCGTAGACCCCAGAGATATTGCCGCACTCTGCGTTTTTCTGGCGTCGGATTCCGGCAAGTCGATCTCGGGGCAGGTCATCCCAATCGATAACGGCGCCCTCAAAGCCTCATAAAACGATCAACTCAAGGAGAACGCATCATGGCGCAAGGACTTCGTGAACAGCTCATCGGAGCATGGAAGCTGGTTTCTTATGAAGAGCGTCCGGTGGACGGCTCACCGTCGTTTTATCCGATGAGCGAGCAGCCCACGGGCATCATCATGTATACACCGGATGGCTACATGTCGGCGCAGTTGAGTAAGCCGAACCGCAAGCCATTTGCATCGGGAGACTGGTTCAAAGGAACGGACGATGAATATAAGCAAGAAGCGTCTACATATATTGCCTACTCTGGGCCTTTCCATGTGGATGAAGAGAACAAAGCACTCACGCACTCCATGTTTGTATCTCTATTTCCGAATTGGCTCGGCCAGACACAACCGAGAGTTGTCAGGATCGAAGAGGATGACCTTTACCTCAGCACGGCGTCACCCATCACATCAGCAGGCAAGATAGTGAACTCCTATCTGCACTGGAAGCGCGCGAGCAAAGCGTAATCTTTGCGAACGCTCGCGAGAACCAAATCGATGACGAACCCTGACGAACCAGAGCCCATGACGGGGAAACACGTCGTGATTATTGGCGGCGGTTTCGCTGGACTGAACTGTGCCCGCAAGCTGGCCTCGCATTCTAATGTCCGGATCACACTGATCGACAAAAACAATTATCAGCAGTTCCAACCATTGCTCTATCAAGTGGCCACGGCCATACTGTCGCCAAGCAACGCGGCATTTGCGTTGCGCAACGTCCTTCACTCTCACTCCAACGTCGACGTCAAAATGGCTGAGGTAACCTCGGTTGATCTGACGACGCGTAGCGCTAGAACTGCAGACGGCCACAGCTATCAAGGTGACTTCCTTGTGCTATCAGCCGGTGCGCGGGCCAATTTCTTCCGAACTCCAGGAGCAGATCAGTACGCCTATCCCTTGTATTCATTACAGGATGGCGAACAACTCCGATCGCGTTTGCTGGCGGTGTTGGAATCAGTTGATCGCGACACATCGCTAATTGAAAAGGGGGCTTTGAATTTTGTAGTGGTAGGAGCAGGTCCAACTGGCGTTGAAATGGCGGGCGCGCTTGCAGATCTGATTCAGAGAACGCCACGACACTTGTACAAGAACCTGGATTGGACCAAAGCAAAAGTGTATTTGGTCGACATGGTTCATACGGTGCTCAATGGGTTTTCCCAGAAATCACAGGAGTACGCAGTTCGCGTCCTGAAAGAGCATGGCGTGGAATTGCGCCTCGGCGCAGCAGTCAAAGAAGTGACTTCCAGCAACGTACTGCTGGCTGATGGGACTAGGATTCCGGCACATACCGTGATCTGGGCAGGAGGGTTAAAAGCATCTTCGTTGTCCGGCCATCTGGGCATAAAGCCCGGGCATGGAGGTCGTATCGATGTGCAGCCCGACTTCAGCGTCAAAGGATTTCCCGGCGTCTATGCATTGGGCGATTTTGCGAATATCTCTGGTGCTGATGGGAAACTGTTGCCACAGCTCGCATCCGTCGCGCAACAAGCAGGCAGGTATTGCGCTAAGAAGATCGCAGCAGACATAGCCGGGGAACCCGGGAAACCTTTTGAGTATTTCGATAAAGGGATTATGGCGATGATTGGCCGCAACGCAGCTGTTGCCGAAGTGGGCGCACACCGGCACGAATTGACGGGCCCGCTCGCGTTTGCTGCATGGCTCGGCGTACACGCCGTACTATTGACGACCGCTCGCGCAAAAATCGACTCCTTTCTGGAATGGGCTTGGGACTATTTTGGAAGCGCCCATGTCGATCCGGTTCTCGATCGCCCTGATCAGATGAATATTGACTGGAGCGCCGACGAGAAGCAAGAAGGGTCTCCTGCTAAGCAGGCGGCAACCGCGAGCTCCTAAAGCTACTTGCTCTGGGGCGAATGCGGTGTCTCAAAACACACCTAATGAAAGCTCAGCCGGACGTTTGCCCCCCGCCCGGAGACTACTGGTTTAGCCTCGTCTTATGCCGGGCGGCATGATTCACGAAGCGCAATTTGTCCTGATAATCCTGCTTGTTTTCATTGTCGGATTTGGCATTCTTGCCCAGCATTTGAAAATCGCTTATCCGATCGTGTTTGTACTCGGCGGTCTGCTGGTGAGCTTCATCCCGGGGTTGCCGGCGATCTCACTTAACCCGGACTTTATCTTCCTTACTGTTCTGCCCCCTCTTCTGTTTGCAAGTGCGACCCAAACCTCGTGGGCCGAATTCAAATACAATCTGGTGAGCATCAGTTCTCTCGCCTTTGGCCTGGTGGGCTTCACTGTATTGGGTGTGTCCCTCGCTGCCCACTGGCTAATTCCCGGTTTCGATTGGCGCCTGGGATTGGTCCTCGGTGCTGCCGTTGCACCCACGGATGCGATTGCCGCGACTGCCATCGCTCAACGCCTCGCTTTGCCTAAGCGAATCGTCGATCTCCTGGAAGGAGAAAGCCTGGTGAACGACGCGAGCGGTCTCGTGGCGCTCCAGTTCTCCACAGCCCTTGTAGTTAGCGCCAGCGTCCCGTCGCTTACGGGAGGAATACTTCGCTTCGTTTACCTCGTCGGAGGCGGCATTCTCATCGGAATCATCGTGGGCCGAGTCTTTCAGTTCGTCGATTCACATGTGGACAACGCACGTATAGAGATTGCGCTCAGCATAGTCACTCCGTACGCGGCCTATTCTGCTGCCGAGGCAGCGGGTGCTTCCGGTGTGCTCGCCACTGTGGCGGCCGGGATGTACTTAGGCCGGCAGACGTCAGTCCTGTTCTCATCGCGAGTGCGCATCGAGAGTCAGTCTTTCTGGGGTACTCTAACTTTCCTACTAAACGGAATCGTCTTCCTTCTGATCGGCCTGGAGTTGCCAACTGTTCTCCGCGGTATCCGCTCTATCTCTCCCTCTGAGCTGCTCATCAGCGCGTCGGAACTCTGCTCATCCGTTATTCTGCTGAGGCTCATTTGGGTCATGCCCGCCGCATACGTCGGCTATTTCATCAGGCGTCGGTTTCTACATCAGCCCGAGGAGCGCCCATCTTTGGGCGCAGTCTTTATTCTGGGTTGGACAGGTATGCGCGGTGTTGTCTCGTTAGCTGCAGCGATCGCGCTTCCCGTTACCCTACGGAACTCTCAGCCGTTTCCACAGCGCAATGCGCTCATCTTTCTTACCTTTTCGGTCATTTTAGTAACGCTCGTTTTCCAAGGGCTGAGTCTTCCTGCCCTCATTCGCGCTCTCAAACTATCTAGCTCCGATGCGTCAACAGCAGGAGAACGCAAGGCGCGCCGGATCATGGTGTCCGCTGCGCTGAAGCGCATCGAGGAGCTGCGCGAAAAGGACAAACCGGAATTCGATTCTCTCTACGACGCCTTTGACCGCCTTTTCCAGCAACGGCTGTTTGTACTCACGAGCGATGGTGAGACTAAGGACAACAACGGATCGGAAAATACTAGTTCGAAATGGGAGCAGCATTACCGTGCGGTCGCGAAGCAGCTGCGGGACGCAGAACGCGGTGTCGTCCTGAGCTTACGCGCTCGTAATGAAGTGAGCGACGGCGTACTACGCACTCTCGAGCGTGAACTCGATCTACTAGACCTGCGCGCCTCTGGTGTTTAAGCCGAATGGAAGGCTAGGCGGACCGTTTGCCTCTGGCTTCGAATTTGTTACGACCTGCTGACATCTACCACCGTGATGTATTTAGGAATATTCAGAGCAGTGGAACACCCGCGGCAATTGACCAATCGGAATTGGGCGGACTGCGGGTAATGACAGAGTTGTACTCATTTGGTTGTTCTCCCTGTTTGTGGTTGGTTGATTTACCGCAGCGGGTCCTCGGGCGTAATAGCCCGCAGGATTGCCGTTGCAGTGGACTGAATGGAATCGAGAGAAGCGGTCAGCGTGTCACGGTTCCCGTCATACAAGCTGATGTAATCGCTGCTGGCGGTGTTGGTGTCGAGGCCGATAGCGTGACAAACGACAAATGCGACGGCTTCCGCTTCTGTTTCCCGGATCGTCTTCGTGGTTTGGATGCGCCGCTCCGGTCGGTGCAATTTCTCATGAGCGAGTTCATGAGCGAGAGTGCTGAATTCCTGGGCAGGCGAAAGACCGCAAGCAAGAGTAATCGCTCCGCCTCGCGAAACACCTAACGCTGGCCGGATGCTGTCGGAATAATCGAGCGAGATTCCCTGTTCAGTTACAAGTGCCTTGAGCTTTGCATTGTGTTCTGCCGGATCTCCTTGAACGGTTGCGAATTCCGGAAGTGGTTCTCCTTCGGTCTGCGACACGTCGAACACGTAAGCCGCACGAAATCCAAATAGGTGCTTCTCCTGGCTATCGCTGTCGTCCTCAGCCTTTTTCTTCCCGATCAGAGGAGCGAGGATGACAATTCCCTTTTCACCCTTCCGGACGTAGCGCCCAAACTTACGCCATGTTTGAAAACCAGCAACGTGTGTAGCGGTCCCGCGTTGGGAACCACGTTCACACTACTCACAAATCATCCATCGGGAAAATCTACTATCGCTTCCATCCGGACTTTGGTAGTGAAGTTACGATTCTGTTCCGATATCGACCAATCGCCGGCAATAACGTGCGAATACGTTTGCCGGATGGTTGCGAGGCGGGTATTCCCGAGTGGATGCTTGATGAGCAGACCTGCCTGAATCTCCACGAGGTTGATCGCGCGGCGATCTCAATCGCGGCGCTCACGCATCTTCGTCGTTTGCTGGATGCGCAGCCTATGATGCGTTGTGCACCAACGGAGCCTCCGGGGGCTATTCTGCCCTCGAATGACACGCCCGGAAAAGGTAAGACAACAACAACTGTTCGAGCCGGAGGACCAGGCTCCCGAGCTTCCTCCAGAGATGAGCGCGCCCTGCATCGAGCTCCTGAGTCTGATGCTGCGCGAAGTGCTCCGAGGAGAGACAGCAATGGAAGGCGGGGATGGAAAAAATGAGTGAGAAGATTCAACCGACTCACCTGGAGCGCGAGGCCTATGTGTACGTGCGCCAATCGTCACTTTCACAAGTGCGCGATCATCTGGAAAGTCAGGACCGGCAGTATGGACTCGCGGAGCGGGCGCGGAATCTGGGCTTCGCCAATGTCCGCACCATCGACGAGGATCTCGGGCGGTCGGGCGCGGGCTCGACGGAGCGCCCGGGCTTTGCCAAGCTGCTTGCCGCGGTATGCGCGGGCTCTGTCGGTGCGGTCCTCGCGATGGACGCATCGCGGCTTGCACGCAACAACAGAGACTGGCATCATCTCATTGATCTATGCGCAATGACCCACACATTAGTAATCGACTTCGACGGGACATACGATCCCACGCTTCTGAATGATCGATTGCTATTGGGGTTGAAAGGGACCATGAGCGAGTTCGAGATGAGCCTTCTGCGTCAGCGTGCCCTGGAGTCACTGCGACACAAGGCTCGTCGCGGCGAAGTGCTGACGACAGTGGCCATCGGATACGTGCGTACTGAGGACGCCAGGATAGAAATGACTCCCGACTTGCAGATTCAAGAGGCGATCCGCGCCATCTTCGCGAAGTTTCGCGAGGTTGGTACCGTCCGCCAGTTACTGCTTTGGTATCACAATGAGAACATTCCACTGCCAACGTATGAGCGTCACAGTGGGACTCGCAAAACAGTTTGGCGCCTTCCGGTGTATGCGCGGTTGTTCCACATTCTGACGAATCCGGTGTACGCCGGCGTATTCGTGTATGGCCGAAGGGTGGCCAAGACACGAGTGGTGGATGGCCGCGCAAAAAAGATCTACACGATGTTACGAGCGCCGGAGGATTGCGAAGTCTTCATTCCAAATCACCACGCAGGGTATATCACGCTCGACGAGTTTCACGACATCCAGGACCGCATCCACGAAAACGCTGCCATGCAGGGCCGCATGGGGAAACGTGGCAGTGGTGCCGCAAAGAACGGCATCGGGCTTTTAGCGGGCTTGGTTCGCTGCGGTAAGTGTGGACGTTCGCTCGGTACTCGGTATGGTGGCGAAGGCCGCGGTCCTTATTACATCTGTCTGGGCCAAAGAGGCAGATATATGGGCAAGAGATGTTTGAGCCTCAGCGGAGCGCCCATGGACCGCGCCGTCTCGACGCAAGTTCTTGCAGCATTAGCGCCTCTCGGAATAACGGCCGCTCTCGATGCCTGGGATCGTCGCCAGGAAAACGATAACCAGAAGCAGCGCGCCATTCAGCTCGCGTTAGATAAAGCGCGGTACGAGGCGAATCGGATTCATAAGCAGTTCGATGCGGCCGATCCCGCCAACCGGTTGGTCACCGCCGAACTGGAGCGTCGTTGGAATGACGCTCTGCAGCGCGTGGCGGGGCTGGAGGTCCGGCTTGGGATGCTGCAAGACTCGGTTAAGGTTCTCACGCCGCCAGACCGGGATCGATTGATGACACTCGGGCGCGACCTGGAGCTGGTGTGGAACCATCCGCAATGCCCGAACCATCTGAAGAAACGACTGCTGCGCGCCGTAATCAAGGAGATTATTGTCAACGAAGATCAGCAGGACATTCTGATGACCGTTCACTGGCACGGCGGCAACCACACGCATCTCGAAGCGAAAAAGAGAACACAAGGTCAACATGACCGCAAAACAAACACAGCAGTCACGGATCTGATCCGGGAACTCGCAATGGTATGTGATGACTACGCGATTGCGGCCATTCTGAATCGCCTTGGCTACCGAACCGGTGCCGATTGTACTTGGACTGCGTCACGAGTAGATCGTGTTCGGGAAGACTTTGCTGTTCCAAAGTGCGTGCGCAAAGAGGATCGCCCTTGGATGACGATGATTCAAGCTGCGGAAGAACTGAAGGTGAGCCCGATGGTGATACGAAAACTAATCGCCAACAAAACACTTCCCGCGCGACAGATCGTTAAGTACGCTCCATGGATTATCGAGCGGAGAGATCTTCAGCTGCCTGCCGTGAAAAGAGCCGTGCAGCACGTCCATAACGGACAGCGGCGTCCATTGATCGCTGTTGATGACGCTCAAACACCTTTATTTATTGACTGCGGAGAGGCGTAGCATTATGTCACTGTTGCCTGAAGAGAAATCAAAAGAACGTTGTTCCAGCTATAGCGGTGAAAGCGGGACATCGCCGTGAGATAGCGGGCTAGAGACTCGCTATGTCCTTGCTCAAGATCGGTGATGAGTGCTGTGATTGCTTTTTCAGCAACTTGCTTAGCTTCTGAATTGGTCATAGAAATGTCCTGCTCGGGTTTTTGATTTGGGGTGCATGCGCATGCACCCTTGCCACCCGGGCGACGGGTGTGGGTAGCAAGAACAAGCTGAGGGGGATCTCCCACCCTTGCGTCAGGCGCAAGGGCGAAGCGAAGCGAAGGGCTGCAGCACAGCGAAGCCTGGGGAAACGGCTTGTGCGCGCGGGGAGCGAAGCTCCCTAGGCCTTATTCGGTACGGGCCTTTCCGCTTGCAGTTTTGGGCGAGGAGGAAACGAATCTAGATCCGCGTTATCTCGGGCACGCCTCAAAATAGTCTGTAATCGCCAACGGATGAGTGAGGCCGATCCCGATGGCTGGGAGCCACGGATAAACTTCAGCTATCCAAAACGGAAAGAGTTCAGGGGATAATTCTGTTCGACGTGGCCCAGAAAAAGATCAGAGCCCGATTCATCGAACCGATGCTCCTTCTACGCACGAGCGATTTGCCTGAAGGGGCCGACTGGGAGTATGAGCTGAAACTCGATGGTTACCGAGCGCTAGCGATCAAGACAGGCAGAAGGATACAACTTCGATCCCGGAACGACAACGACTTCAGTCTTAGATATCCCCCAATCGTCAAGGCACTCGCTCCCATTGCGGACGAAACAGTTCTCGACGGCGAGATCGTAGCCTTAGACGATTCTGGTCGCCCGTCGTTCAATACCCTCCAGAATTATGGGTCGTCGACAGCGCCGATTTTCTACTACGTATTTGACGTGCCAATCCTCGCTGGACGGGACCTGCAATTAGAAACGCTTGATACCAGGCGCGAGCTGCTGATGACGAAAGTTCTTTCGAAACTCGGCGAGCCGATACGCTACTCAGTGGATTTGGACGCCAGCCTTCCAGATCTCATTCGATCCGTTCGCGAACAGGGGCTCGAAGGCTTGGTGGCCAAACGTCGGAACAGCGTATACGAATCAGGTCAACGTTCCGGGGCGTGGCGAAAAATGCGCATCAATCAAGGGCAAGAATTTGTGATTGGTGGATACACTCCCACCCCAAAAAACTTCGACGCGCTCATCTTCGGGTACTACGAAGGTAAAAAACTGATCTACGTGGCTCGAACTCGCAACGGTTTCACGCCTGGTTTGCGGGAACAGCTATTCAGACGTTTTCGAAAGTTGGAAATTCCAAAATGTCCCTTTTCGAATCTGCCTGAAAGTCGATCTGGGCGTTGGGGAGAGGGTTTAACGGCGTCGAAGATGAAAGAGTGTCGCTGGCTGAAGCCGGTGTTGGTGGGGCAATTCGAATACGTGGAATGGACTCCGGATAATCATTTGCGGCATTCCCGATTCGTAGCGTTGCGAGATGACAAACCGGCAACGGCTGTTCGGCGAGAGAGATGACGATTGCGGCAGTGCAAGAAGGTACCTCGGGGAAGCAAGGCGCGCACCGGGGGTACAGATCAACTGATCAACTTGCATTGGTAAACGCTGCGCCGTTACAGCGGATCTTGCCTCACACGGTCGAGGTTCTTTGTCAGACGTCGCAATGTGTGAGTGCTGTCGCCACAATGGCCGGAACCTCATTGGGAAATTCAGTTATTTCGTGAACCCCCGAGCATCAAGCCAATGGGCGATAACTTCCGGATATCCCTCGACAGTCCGCTCAGGCAACGAAGGATCGTCTTCGTAACCGGTTTTCGACTTTACCAACGTGTGCCCTGCTCCCGGGAAGGTCACGATTGTCAGATCCTTCAGGCCAGCTCGAGTAAGTGCCTTGCGAAAGCGCTCTGCGCTGTCGGCCGAATCGAGGTTTCTGTCGAGAGCCCCGAACAGTGCGAGCGTGGGTGTACGAACGCGCTGCAACGTTGTTGTCGGGTCGTAGATGAGGGCAGCTTGTAAAGCAGCCAGCATCGCTGGCGGCGGCGGAGTGGTCATTCCCGGGGGAATCCGCATATACGGGAACCAGGGTTGCTTCTCTGCCGCGCTCAACGCTTCGCCCGCCGTACTCCAGTTTGAGTTCGTCTGCAGTGCGAGAAGCATCGTTCGTTCAAAGGCGAGCGCACGAGACGTCTGTTCCGCGGTGAACCGGCCGTGTTCGCGCAAGACCTGCCCAACTTCGTACAAAATATTTTCCGCGATGCTTTCACTTGGGGCACTCTTCAAAATCATGAACGCGAGCGGAAAGCGCGTTGCAACAATGGGCGCCACCCACCCGCCATTGCTGAATCCCCAAACACCGATGCGATGTACGTCCAGCGCCGGATCGGTTTTGATTTTTTGGAGTATCGCGAGGACATCATCGGCCTTGAAATCGGGACTTGTGTATCGCCAGTTTCCAGTGGACTCGCCGGTGCCGCGCTGATCGTAGGTGATTACATTGAGACCGTGCGAAACGAAGTACGGAATGAGAAATCCCATCGCGCGCGTCTCGTCATCGGCGCCGTGGATCAAGATGATTGTCGAGCGTCGGGCGGCTCCAGGCGCGTGCCACAGCGATACGCCTAGATGACCGGGGCCCTTGTCAATCACGAATCGCTTCTCCGCGATTGGAGAAATCGGCGAATCTAAAATGAACGTCGACTGAGGAGAGCTATCGCTTCGGTACTCGTGGCCCGAGATGCTTTCGAGACTTCCGATCCGCCGGCTCTCTGGATCGTAGTACTGTATTGTCGGATGGTCCGGCGGTTCAGCCTCGATTCCGACGTACACGGTTGCTCCCGCAACTCGATAGGCGCCCGGCTTCAGACTCAACTCCGTTGCGTGTTCTTTTTTCGAACTGGCGAGAAGTGTGCTGGCGGTCAGAGAGCTGGCCGGAAGCTCAAATAAACTCGCTCCTCGGCCTTTGGCCGCCCCGGCCAGTGTCGCGAAGAGGAGGATCAATGAAGCGCTTGCACGGCCGCCTTTCCTCATACGCCTGGTGACGAATGACGGCGAGTTCGAATATGTAATCCTCTCACTCGATAAACGAGACAAAGAATTTGCCCATTCACATTATGAGCACCCTTTTGTGAGCACCCAGGGGGAAAGTAGATCGCCGTAGTCGCCAAGTATAAAACTCCTGCGCAGTTTACGACGACCTGACGGTCCAAATGAGACGCGCGACTTAGCTAACGTGATCTCACGACGGTCAGTTCCGTTCGCTCCGCGGTCGTGGGGCCTTCCGTTTAGCGGAGGGATAACGCGCTCGGCCTTCGCACTCACTGGTTGAACTGCTCAGGCACGGTTCAGAACGATATCAATCGACGAAATCGGTGTCGCGTGCTCGCAAGTCCGCTGCCCGCTTTTGGAGGTCAAGCGGTCGATGACCGCAGACTGCGTCGTTCGAGATATTGATACCAAAAGGCTAGTGTGCGAGAAGGCGTATAGACTCCGAGCGATCAAAAATGGGGTTGGTTGCGTATTACCGGTATGGCAGGGCTTCTATGTCTTTCAACAGCGCCGGCAAATCCGAAGCATTTGTCAAACGCCACGCAGTGGCCGTCTATTTTGCGCTGACGTTCACGATTTCATGGACGGGCGCGCTTGCCGTTGCCATTCCGCACCTCCTCCGTCGCGAGCCGCTGCCGAAGATGAGCGGCATTCTGATGTTTCCGGCCATGCTTCTTGGCCCCAGTATCGCTGGCATTCTAATGACCAGGGTGGTGGACGGAAAAGACGGATTGCGGCGTTTGGCCTGGCGAATGTCGCCAGCATCATACCCTGCACGCTGGTCTCTCGTGTTGCTGCTACCCCCGATCCTGGTTATAACCGTTCTCCTGATTTTGAAGACATTTGTCTCTCAGGCGTATGCTCCCAATCGCTTCTTCATGGGAATCCTGTTCGGTGTGCCAGCCGGCTTCCTCGAGGAGATTGGCTGGACTGGCTTTGCCTACTCGAAGATGCGGTCAGAAGCAAACGGGTTGACCCCCGCCATCGTGCTCGGATTATTGTGGGCTTTATGGCACATCCCAGTCATTGACTATCTGGGGACCGCAGTGCCGCACGGGTCCTATTGGTTGCCGTTTTTCCTCGCGTTCGCCGTGGCGATGACGGCCATGCGTGTGTTGATCGGATGGATTTATACGAACACAAACAGCGTGCTGGCAGCGCAGCTTATGCACGTAAGCTCTACTGGCGCCCTTGTGATTTTCAGCGCGCCGGGCATCGCAGCTCGGCAGGAAGCGATTTGGTACGCGACCTATGGAGTCGTGCTGTGGGTGGCCGTGGCAATCGTGATTAGCATGGCCGGTCGGCGGCTTTGATACCCGACCAGTTAGTTTCTGGAAAGGGCTTCGGTGAAGCTGGATCGTTTCCAAGGTTATTCAGGTGACCCTGCGCGGAGCCATCCCGTGCGGCAACTCACGCAAAGTCGGGATGTGTTTACTGACGTGAGCAAACTTGGCACGATTCCGTTGCCGTATATGCAGTCTGATTATGCCGAAACGAAATGACGCTGAACGCAGAAATCACAAGACTGGAAACAGGCGATGCGGCATAGTCCGGCATTCGGCCTTGTGGCTGAAACCCTCGCTCGTCGGACAATTGAATACACCGAGTGGACGCCGGACGACAATCTCCGCCACTCCCGATTCGTTGCGTTCAGGGAAGACAAGCGCGCTCGAGAGGTGCAACGAGAGCGTTAGACAATTAGAAACAAGAGAGGGGCTCCTGTCGGCTGAGTCTAACCGCCGCAAGAGCCTCCGATCAAAGAGCTTTACATCTCCAATATCGATGCAACTTGCAAAATCTCAACACGAGTGAAGAAAAACGCCACTATCGTGATCTTAGGATCTGGAGTTCAGGGAACACTTTTTGGTGTCCGCCTTGCGCGTGCGGGTCACAGCGTCACGCTAGTGGCTCGCGGAAAACGCGCAGCGGAGCTCCGTGCACAAGGTGCCGCTGTCAAAAATGCGATTACCGGGCGCAGTGACGCCATGCACCTTCCGGTGGTGGAGAGTTTAGGTTCAGATACTCGTGCGCATCTCTGTTTCGTGCTCGTGCGCCGCGAACAAATTGAAGAAGCACTTTCTGATCTGAGAGCGGCTTCTGCCATCGATCGGATCATCTTCATGGTCAACCATGCGAACGGCTCTGATGGTCTATTTGCCGCGCTAGGCCGCGAGCGTGTTGTGCTTGGATTTCCTTCCGCAGCCGGAAGTATCGAAAATGGTGTGGACGTTTACGTCGATGTAGCCGAGCAGCCAACGATCATCGAGCATACAGCACCTGATATAGCTGCAATCCTTAGGGCCGCTGGTTTTCGCGTTCAGCTAATGACAGACGTGGATTCGTGGTTAAAGCGGCATGCGGTATTCGTCACGGCTGTTGGCGGCGCGCTCTACCAGAGGAAGGGTGATTCGGGGCTCCTGTCGTCCGACAAAGAGCTTGTCCGTACGTTCATCCTTGCTGTACGCGAGGGTTGGTTGGCGCTTGACCGCCGCAGAGTCGGGCCGCCACCGCTTGCTCTCCGAACGATCTTCTCTTGGGTCCCGGTACCTTTAGCGGTCCTTTATTGGTGTCGTTTCTTTGGTTCGCCGCGGGGAGAATACTATTTCGCACGTCATACCCGGCACGCAACTGCGGAGATGGCGGCGTTGGTAGCCGACGTGCGGGCCCTTGTCATAAATGATGAAGCGCCTCACCTGCGGCTCCTATACGACGCAGTCGATGGGCGGTGCCGCCCGTAATAAGTGCGCATTTCGGAGGAAACTGGTGGACACCTTAATGTGGACGCGTCTTCTCCGGCGGAGTAGCTCTACGTCGAAATAGCGTCTCGATTGCATCGGGTTTGGTTCTTGCGTCTGTGGAGCGACAAGCATAGCGCCGTCGATACATTGACATTTACGCTCGCGTAACCTATACTTCTTAGGCCAGTACATCTCGTGCTGGCTGCAGACCATCTGAACTAAGTCAGGTCCTCTGACACCCAAGTCCTTAGCAACTGAATAAGATCTGAATTGGCCTTTCGGCTCACGACGCCAACGTGACTCATCTTATTCTGCGACGGGGGATAACTCAGGCCAGAAAGAGACCTTATGAAAAACAATCAACTTGGCAACAATACCGCGACGGTGAAGACGGGCCGGAGTGAAGCCGATCATTTCTCGCCGACGGGTGATGCAACAGCTGAGCTCGCTTACAAATTCTGGATGGAAAGAGATAGAGCGCGCGGCTCTCCCGAAGAAGACTGGTTCCGAGCAGAGTGTGAAATTAGACACAAGCGGACTCCCGGTTCTGTTGTTTGATCTTGGAGGGATCGTTGTACGCCGTACTGCCTGAGCGGGCGCTTACAGAGCACAACTCTCAGTAAACTGATTCGCACGCCTGAGGACGACTGAAGAGTAGCGCCAGCAATTCACGCATTGTCGGTACAGTGGTCAGAGAGCGAGATGAGTGTTTCAAGATCATCGGCGCGTGCGTGAAGGGTGCGCCACGATTCCGTATCAGTAATCCCGCCTTCGAGTTTCCGGACGGTATCCAGAGCTTTCCGTGCGTTCTCGGTTGAACGTGCGCAATGTTCGCGGTTTCCCATCTCCTTCTCCAACTGAGCAGTACTGCAAAACGTAACACCGAGGTCCACTTCCGTGTTCAAGAAAGTGATCAAGTTCCGCTGGAACTGTTCGCGTTGCTCGTGAAAGTTAGAAGGCATTAAGCAATCACTTCCGCTATTGTCCACACGTGATCCGCAAGTCGGGACTCCATCGCGGGTGTGACACGCACGACTACTGCCGCAGACGGTGGGAGCATCTGGATTTAATACGAGGAGCGTGATGTCCGCTCCCTCGACCTTCCATTTGATTGCTCTGTCACATCGTCCGTGAAAGCGCTCGCGGCCCGCAGCAGTTCACGGCAACCTGCGATCCGGTTCTCCGGCAGTGGCGGCGCGGTTTCCAGAATTAAATCCACTCCGCCAATGAGGTTCTTGAGTGCCTGAAGCAAGCTTGGGTCAAATCGCATGACTTTATCGTGGAGTGGCAGCCATGAGAATGCAACGATCAGCTGTTCTGGCATTAACGCAGCTTTAACGCACTCCCCGTAAATCGCATACGCATCCGAATCCTTAGGCGTCGGTAGACGTGATAACCATGGGCGGCGTGAATCGATGCATTTCATGTAATCGGTTACGGCAAACCGGGTTGTAGGTTTCACGAGAGGCCGTTTGAGGTGGCGGCAAAAACATCGACAACTTACGTATTGCATTTTACGAATAGCGTGATAAACCTAGGAGCTAGGATTGTTGCTAGCTAGGCTTCACCCCGGACAAGAAGGGAGCTACGAATTGAAAGACCGATCCCTCCTGATCACTGGCGAACCCGAACGAATTACTCCTCTTCAATTTCATCTTCCAAAGGGAAGTTGTGCCATCTACCAAGCGTCTTGGTCGTCGGCGACAAAACGACTCCCGCACTCGGACGTAAAAGAGCAGCTTGGATCGTCAGAACGGCCAGCAAAGCCGAAGAACTCGTCGGCAGCGCCGGGCGGGATCGCCCGAGTCTCAATCTGCCTCATCATGCTCTGCGTCGGCTCGCCGATGGCGGCTGACACCCCCCAACGGAATTTCGATCCGGTAAATCAGCCATCTGATCCTTCACTGTACGTTGGCGCAGATACGTGCAAGACGTGCCATCCAGCGGAGGCGGCGAGCTACGAACACGGGGCGCACTGGCGAACGGAGGTCGGCAAGCATAAGGGCCCGCAGTGGCAGGGATGCGAGGCCTGCCATGGACCCGGCAAGGCTCACGTTGACGGGGGAGGCGATCCAACCAAGATAATCCGCTTCACAACTCTGAATCCGAAGCAAGCAAGCGAACGGTGTCTAGCATGTCACGAAAAGAGCGAAACTCACGAAAATTTCATGCGTTCACCGCACCTTAGGAACAACGTTGGATGCACGACCTGTCACTCCATCCACGCATCGAAAGTAGGGCACGACCTGCTGGTGTCGGCTCAACCGGGATTATGCTACGGCTGCCATCGAGATGTCGAGCCGGATTTCTCGAAACCCGAACACCACCGAGTCAATGAAGGGTTCATGTCGTGTACGGATTGTCATAATCCGCACGGCTCATCACTTCCTCACAACTTACGTGCGAGTTTTTCGCAAGGCCAAGTCTGCGAAAAATGCCACGTCGATACTGCCGGGCCGTTTGTCTTCGAGCACGCGCCGGTGAAGGAACAGGGTTGTGTCGCCTGCCATAACCCGCACGGCTCCACCAATCCCCACATGTTGACGCGTCCGCAGGTGAATCAGGTTTGCCTGGAGTGTCATTCGGCGATTTTGGCGCAGTCCATAGCACCAGGCGCCCCCACCTTTCACAACCAGTCGCAAAAGTATGCGCAGTGTGTGCTGTGCCATATAGCCGTACATGGTTCGAACACCGACCCGACTCTGTTCAAGCGGTAGAGATGCAGACTATGAAGCTGAAACGACGGGTTGCGTTCTGCTTTTCAGGGCTCATCTTCTGCTTTGGGTTGAAGGCACAAACCGCCCCCAGCACTCCGGCGCCCACGGCACAGAGCCCGACCGCTATAGATCCGAATGCGACGCAATTTCCACACGATCAAAAAACGCCACCGTCCGAGGTCGTGCCGCCCGAAACCGAGACGCCAGGCATCTGGAATGGGTACGAAACGCACTTCGCGGTCGAGTTCGGCGGACGCGCTCTTTCAAACTCTGGGAACGCGGATGTGTACGCGACGTTTGTGAATTTACAGCCGGGCGTGCGGTTGCTGGACCAGTCGCTCGAGATGCACTCAACCAATCACAATGGCTCGCTGTTTGACGATCTCAGCGAGAGTAGCTTCGGAATGGGAGGCGATCCCAATGAAGTAGTGCGGCTCCGCGCCAGTAAGCACCATTGGTACGAATTTACCGGCAGTTGGCGTCGCGACATCAATTTCTGGGACTACAATCTGCTTGGAAACCCGCTGAACCCACCCACCAACACGCCCTTTATTCCGATCAACGTCTCGCCCGACCTGCTCGATCTTTCGCGCAAGATGTTGGATTTGAACCTGACGTTGCTGCCCGATTCGCCGGTACAGTTCGTCTTGGGCTATTCGCATTACAACAACGGTGGTTCCTCGACGACAACGGACCATCAGGGTACCGAGGCGGAACTGGAGCAGCCCTGGCACGATGTCAGTGACTCATACAGGTTCGGCGTTTCCTGGCGACCGGTGGAGCGCACACGCTTCAGCTACGACCAGTTCTACACGCACAATAAAAGCGACACGAACGATTTTCTGAACAGCTTTCCCTATTCGCTTTCCAACGGAACGCCGGTGAACCTGGGTATTGCTTTTGGAAATGCAAGCCCGTGCGCGACACCGTTCTTGGGAGCTGCGGTCAATCCTACCTGTAATCTCTACACGAGCTATTCGGACATCGCACCGTATTACACAGACATACCTACCGAACAGCTTGGTTTCCAAACCAGTTACTTCCGGCGATTACATATTACCGGTCGAGCCAGCTATACCGGAGCGCAAACACACCTTCCGAACTCGAACGAGACATTTAACGGAATCATTTCGAGAGGGCCGTACGAGCAAAGCGTTCAGACCGGAGGCGGTTCCGTTCAGGAGATCACGACGAGCGCAGATGCCGGCGTAAGTTACGAGGTGACAGAGCGATTCTCAATTGACGACCAGTTTCGCTGGTACGACTATCGAATCCCGAGCGGAGCATCGTTCCTGCAAACTTACTTGTTTGGCTGCGAATGCACTCATCCCCCCGAATACGTTCCCCTCCGCAGCCTGCCCGCCGCCCTACACTGGCTCCCGGCTGTCCTCAACACACGGCCGGCTCCTCGGCGGACGAGATTTCGACGGCGTACTCGATGTTTCAGGCACAGAACCAAAAGCGGAATACGTTTGAACTGCATTATGACTTTGCAAGAAACTTGACAGGCTATATCGGCTATCGCTTCGAGCAGCAAAACATCGTGGTAGACGGGACCACGGCCGCGCTGTCGACATACTTTCCTACACTTCCGCTCCGTGGCGGATGCACCGCCGCGCTGGTCAATGGAACATGTCAGGCTTCGGCAAACACCATCTCTAACGCTGGTGTAGAGATCAATACCCACGCTGGGCTGATCGGTATTGCAGCACAACCCGTGCACAACCTGCGTCTGAACGCCGACATGGAGATTGATTATGCCGACAATGTATTCACGAACATCCAGCCCCGCCACATGCAGCTATACCGCGCTAAAGCTATCTACACTCCCAAGAGGTGGTTGGATCTTGATGCCACCGCCCGCGTACAGGAAATGCGAGACTTGGCCTACGGCCTGGGGAATTTACAGCACAACCGCAACTTCTCATTCGGCGCCGTGCTCCCGTTCTCGCCGCGGTGGGGCGTCGACGTGCACTACACGTACGATGACTTTCTAACCAATCTCAACATATGCTTTTCGGAAACGCCGACGCCGGCGTTTGCGACAACTACGCCCATTTGCCCAGTTGGATACCTGACGACAAATTCGTATTACCACGACATCGATCACTTCGGCTCTGCCAATTTGATGATGAAGCCTGTGGCACGCGCCACCATCAGCGCCGGGTATACGATCACAAGTACCACCGGTAGCAACTTGCTTTTGAACCCGTACGCGCCACTCGGTCCCGCGGCGATCAATTATCATCTTCCGACTGCCGCCATCGCGGTTGATGTTGCGAAGCATCTCACTTTTAAAGGCGGCTGGAATCTTTACGATTACGACGAGAAGTCGCCTCCGGGACCTGTAGCGCCCCGCAATTTCCGTGCAAATGTGTTATCCGTGTCACTGCGTTATGCGATGTAGATCCAAAGAAAGGCGGTAAGGATTACAAATGAAAAACATCAATGGCCAAGTACGAGGATGCTTCGCAGCTGCGGCGCTTCTTGCGCTCACGGCTTACATTTTTAGCTCGACGGCGTTCTCTGCCCCACCTCCTGCTTCTGGTGCGGACACGTTCAAGGCGAAATGCGCGATGTGCCATGGGCCGGATGGTAGCGGCAACACGCCAATGGGACAACGGCTAAAAATTCGAGATCTGCGCTCACCGGATGTGCAGAAGCAAACCGATGATGAACTTGCCGCCATCATCACGAACGGAAAGCCTCCCATGCCCGCCTACGGCAAGACTCTCGCGGCGGGTGATATACGGCAACTTGTCGCCTACATTCGCAGTATCGCGGCAAAGAGTTAAGGCTTACGGGAGTAAATGGTCGTGATCCCTGCTGACACCAACATCTCTGCCGCAGAACCGGGAGCAAGCCGGCGATCCTACTTGGGCTGGTTAATTGGTCTGTGCGCCGCAGGAGTCGGCGCCGTGCTCTCGGTGCCTTTGATTCGTTACACTATTTATCCGTTGCGCACGCAAACAACGGAGACGAAGTGGTCTGACGCGGGCTCCATGTCGGAGTTAGCGTCGGTAACCACGCCCGTGCAGCGCGTAATCACAGTCGAACAAGTGGATGGCTGGCGCAAGACGATTTCCGAGAAGGCAGTGTACGTTGCCAAAGACTCGACCGGCCAATTACAAGTGTTGTCCGCCGTGTGCCCTCATCTTGGGTGCTCGGTGCAGTGGCGCGACTCCAAACGCCAATTTGAGTGCCCCTGTCATGCGGCGTCGTTTAGCGCCGTCGGAGCAAAACTGGGTGGTCCGGCACCGCGCGGCATGGATTCACTGCAGAGCCAAGTCCAGAACGGACGTCTGATGGTCAAGTATCAGTATTTCCGTCAGCTAGTTCCGACCAAAGAGGTCATTGGGTGACCGAGACCAGGGTGACTAAACGAGGCGCTGCACGTGAGTGAACCTATAGATCCAAACCAACCGGTGCGAGCCAAATCGCGCGTAAGACTGTTTGGGTGGTTCGATAAGCGAACGGGAGTGGACGCGATTCTCCGCGAGTCTCTGGACGAGCCCATCCCCGGGGGTGCACGCTTCGCCTATGTCTTCGGTTCGGCGCTTCTGTTTATCTTCATCTCTCAAGTTATTACCGGTGTGTTTTTGGCCGTTTATTATGTACCCTCGGCCGATCACGCCCATACCACGGTTGCCTATATCGCGAAGGCCGTCACTGCGGGTTCATTCCTGCGCAGCATCCACGCGTATGGATCGAGCGCAATGGTCATTCTGCTTCTGCTGCATGTTACGCAAACGTTTCTCTACGGCTCGTACAAGGGCCGCCGTGAATTACTTTGGCTTTCGGGCTGTGTACTGTTCGCACTAGTCCTGTGCATGGCATTCACTGGTTACCTTCTTCCATGGGATCAAAAGGCATACTTCGCGAGTGCCGTGGGTACGAATATTGCGGGCGAAGTTCCGCTGGTGGGCCCCTGGCTGAAAAGCTTTATGCGCGGCGGCACAGATATGGGGACCTTGACGCTATCGCGGTTCTTCGTGGCCCACGTGCTGGGTGTGCCGGCAGCAATCTTCGCGTTTGTAGCGCTTCACGTTTACCTTTTTAGAAAAGCGGGCGCGGCCGGACCTATTTCAGAAAATCCGATTGCTCCCAAGCAGCCGACGGAGCCATTTTACCCTCACCAGGTGATTATTGACGCGATATTCGCGCTGGTGATCATACTCGTTCTTGCCGGAATGGCGCACTTCATCCCGTTCGATCTGGGGCCGCAAGCGAATCCGGCAGATACGCGCTATCTGCCCCGACCCGAGTGGTATTACATTCCTATCTTTCAATGGTTGAAATACTGGCCCGGATCGCTGTCATTCCTCGGTGTCGTAGTGATTCCAGGGATAATCGCATTTGCGTTTGCAAGTTTGCCTTTCTTCGACCGCCGGATGGAGCGCCGGCCCTGGAAGCGTCCAATAGCTGTAGGTACCTATGTATTCATCTTTCTCGCGCTCTTCGGTTTGGGATTTACCAGCTATCGAAGTGACCATAACGATCCCGGTTACGCGGCCCAGTTGGTAGCTCAGCAAAAAGCAACGGAAGAATTCATGCATCAGCCGTTCGAAGCGGAATTGGCGTCATCTCCTGCCGCGTCCCCGGCGATCGCAGCGAACCCACTTCTAGCGCAAGGTGCGCAAACCTACCAAGCGCAATCCTGTAATGCCTGCCACGGCGATGCGGGAATTGGCACTGCTGCCGCCCCGAAGCTCACGGGCATTCACCAACGTATGTCTGCTGATCAGCTCGCCACTCTTTTAAAATCGCCCTCTGCCAAGATGATCGCCGGAGGCATGGCGCCACTCAGTTTGCCACCCGATCGGATGAAAGCCCTCGTGGCTTATCTGGAAAGTTTGTGAAGGTGGCGAGCATGAATCGGACGAGGCGGCGTTTGCACAGTTGGCAAGCCCTACGCCGAAGTGCTTAGCTGACGCGTCTGTTGCGCCGAAGGCCATCGCCAGTTTCGAATTTCGGGCTTGTCCAGCCCTTCTGTGTACGCGTAGTTAATACTTTCGATGATCTGTCCCTTGAGCCATTCCTTGAGATGTGCGCCGGAACCCTGCAGCCTCGGAACGCGGTCAATGACGTCAATCGCCAAGTTGAAGCGATCCACCTGATTGCGGATCGCGAGCTCTAACGGAGTATTGATGTTCCCCTTCTCTTTGTATCCGCGTACATGAATGTTGGCGTGATTCGTCCTCCGATAGGTGAACTTGTGGATGAGCCAGGGGTATCCGTGGAAATTGAAGATCACCGGCTTATCATTCGTGAAGAGTGAGTCGAAGTCACGATCCGAGAGGCCGTGCGGATGCTCCGTGTCCGGCTGCAGGCGATATAGATCGACCACATTCACAAAGCGAATTTTCAGATCCGGGAAGTTCTCTCGCAGAATCGCGACGGCCGCCAACGCTTCCTCCGTCAGAATGTCTCCCGCGCTCGCCACAACAACATCCGGCTCTGCTCCGTTATCGCTGCTCGCCCAGTCCCAGATCCCGATTCCTTTGGTGCAGTGGATGACCGCGGCCTCCATGTCCAAATAGACCAGGTGCGGCTGCTTGTCGGAAACGACGACGTTCACGTATTCCTCGCTACGCAAGCAGTGGTCCGCCACGCTGAGTAGGCAGTTCGCATCAGGAGGGAGGTAGATGCGCGAGATTTCTGCGCTCTTGTTGCTCGCTACATCCAGAAAGCCGGGATCTTCATGGGTGAAGCCATTGTGATCCTGTCGCCAAACGAGAGACGACAGCAGGATGTTGAGCGACGAGATGGAAGCCCGCCATCTGAGTTCGACTTTCGACTTCTCCAGCCACTTCGCATGCTGGTTGTACATGGAGTCTATGATGTGGGCGAATGCCTCGTACGTGTTGAAGAGGCCATGCCGGCCAGTGAGCACATAGCCCTCAAGCCAGCCTTCAAGCGTGTGTTCGCTGAGCATCTCCATGACACGGCCGTCGGGAGCGATGTCTGTTCCATCAGCGTCCTCCGGTTTAATCGCGGCCATCCAGGTCTTGAGGCTTGCTTGGTAGACATCCTGGAACTTATTCGACGCATTCTCATCTGGGCTAAACAGACGAAAGCTGCTCATGTTACGCCGCATTACGTCCCGCAGAAACTTGCCGAGAGTTTCTGTCGGTGAGATCTCCGTCGCTCCGGGGCTATCAATGGGAACCGCATAGTCGCGGAAGTTTGGAAGATTCAGAGCCTTGCGCAGCTTCCCGCCGTTTGCGTGAGGATTGGCGCTCATCCGGCGTTCTCCTGCGGGGGGTAGATCGCGTAGCTCGGGCACGAGCGCCCCGTGTATCGTCGAAGAGTTCCTCAGGCTTATAGCTCCGCATCCACTGCTCCACGATCTGCAAGTGACCCGGATTGGACTGTACATCGAGCACCGGCACTTGGTGTGCTCGCCAGAAGTTCTCCACCTTGTGCCCGTCCACTTCCTTTGGTCCGGTCCATCCTTTTGGCGAGCGTAGGATGATCATCGGCCAGCGAGGCCGGTCCGGCTTGCCGCTGCTACGCGCCTCCGCTTGAATCGCACGGATCTGCCCGACGCAAGCCTCAACCGTAGCGGCCATCTTCTGGTGCATCACTTCCGGGTCGTCGCCCTCCACCACGTACGGGGTCCAGCCATACCCTTTGAAGAGGTCCCCCAGTTCGTCCGGGGTGATGCGTGCGAGGAGTGTGGGATTGGCAATCTTGTATCCGTTCAGATGAAGAATGGGCAACACGGCGCCATCGCGGATTGGGTTCAGGAACTTGTTAGAGTGCCACGAAGTCGCCAGCGGCCCCGTCTCGGCTTCGCCATCCCCGACGACAACACTCACGATCAGATCGGGATTGTTGCGGATTCCGGGCGATGTGAATAGGGCGTTCCGATAAATTCTGAATAAAGATTCCGGGCATGTGAATAGAGGATTCCGACAAAAGGTGAATAGAAAAATCGCCCGCGTCGGAATCGTTATTCACATGTCGGAATGATTTTCTAAAGAAAGTTTCATCTAGCGGAGCCGCTGGACAACCAGGGGACGAAGTTCTCCACTGGGCGTGGAGGAGATTCGTGGCCCAAGAAAAGGTGTCCATGCGGAAAATCAGAGAGATACTTCGCCTCCGATACGATCTCGGCCTGCGGCAGGATCAGATCGCTCGGAGCTGCAACATCGGTCAATCGACGGTGCATCGCTATTTGGAGCGGTTTGCCGCCACCGGGGTAGGCTGGCCGCCACCGGCCGAATGTGACGATGCACGGCTGGAGAGGCTGTTATTCGCTACGCGCCGCGGCCGACCAGCGGGCCGCGAGAATCGTCCGGCTCCCGACTTTGCGGCGCTGTACAGCCAGCTGCAGAAGCACAAACATCTCACGTTGCAGTTGCTCTGGGAGGAATATCGCGCGCAGGAATCAGGCGGGTACGGGTACAGTCGCTTCTGTGAGCTGTATGGTGCGTGGAAGGACACCCAGGATGTTGTCTTACGGCAGGAGCATCGAGCCGGCGAAAAGCTCTTCGTGGACTGGGCCGGAGCCAAGATCCCGATTCACCATCGCGAGATCGGCGAAATCGATTCTGCCTCGCTCTTTGTCGCCGTCATGGGCGCGTCCAGCTACACGTTTGCGTACGCTGCCCGGAATCAGAATCTACACAGTTGGATTGACTGCCACATCCGTGCTTTCGAATTTCTGGAAGGTGTTCCCAGGTTAGTCATTCCCGATAATCCGCGCACCGGTGTTGATCGCGCTTGCCGCTATGAGCCGGATCTGAACCGCACCTATCACGAGATGGCGCAGCACTATGGCGTGGCCATTATGCCGGCGCGACCGGCAAAGCCCAGGGACAAGGCCAAAGCGGAAGTAGGCGTACAGATTGTCGAGCGCTGGATTGTCGCGGCTCTCCGGCATCATCGCTTCTACTCGGTGGCCGAGATCAATGAAGCGATTGCCGAGTTGCTGGAGCGATTGAATCATCGCCGTTTTCGCAAACGGGACGGTACGCGCGCCTCGTTATTTGCCGAGTTGGATCGGCCAGCCCTGCAGCCGTTGCCTCACGAACGCTATCAACTCGCTGAATGGAAGAACGTTCGCGCCAATATTGATTATCACGTCGAGATCGACCGGCATTATTACAGCGTTCCCTATCAGTTGGTTGGACACCTTTTAGAAGCACGCTTCACGGCCACAACGGTCGAGATCTTCCATCGCGGCGTGCGTGCTGCTTCTCATCCGCGCAGCCACGCGGTCTACTGCCACACCACCAACAACGAGCATCGGCCGAAGAGCCATCAGGCACATCTGGAATGGACGCCCTCGCGCCTGATTCATTGGGCCGAATCCGTGGGCCCGGCCACCGCGCAGATCATACGCACCATTCTGGAGACGAAACCGCACCCGGAGATGGGCTATCGCTCTTGCCTCGGTATCCTGCGCCTGGGTAAAACCTATTCCAACGAGCGGCTGGAAGCTGCCAGCCAGCGTGCTTTACAACTGCAGGCCTTCTCGTATCAAAGCCTGCGCTCCATCCTGAAGAACTCACTCGATCGCCAACTCTCGCTCGAACCAGACAGTAATAAGTCCGGCCCACGCCACGAAAACGTGCGTGGCGCCGACTACTACGATCCGCCGAATACGTTTCTGCAATAACCCACTACTCCCGGAAAGGAACCCAACCTTATATATGTTGAATCAACCCACACTGGAGAAGCTCCAGACCATGAAGCTGCATGGAATGGCGGACGCCTTCCGTGCCCAACTGGAAACCACTGATACGAGCCAACTCAGTTTCGAAGAGCGTTTCGCGATGTTAGTCGATCAGCAATGGTTATGGAAGGAAAATCGCGCCCTCGCCAGGCGCCTGCGTGCTGCCAAGTTAAAAGAGCGCGGCGTTATCGAGGATATCGATTATCAACATCCACGCGGACTGGACCGCAAACTGATCCGCACCCTCGCCAGCAGCGAGTGGGTGCGGCAGCATCAGAATCTGCTGCTGATCGGCCCGACTGGCATCGGAAAAACATGGTTAGGCTGTGCCCTTGCGCAAAAGGCCTGTCGCGACGGCTTCACCATCCTGCATAAGCGTAGTTCCGAGTTGTTCCGCGATCTCGCGGTGGCACATGTCGATGGGAGCTTCCGCCGGCTGCTGACGAAGCTCTCGCGCATTGACGTTTTGGTTCTGGATGATTTCGCCATGGCTCCCTTGAAAGACAGCGAGCGGCGTGATTTCCTGGAACTCTGTGACGATCGCTACCAACGACGGTCTATGATCCTGACTTCGCAACTCCCGCTTGCCCATTGGCACGAACAGATCGGCGATCCCACCCTTGCCGACAGCATCCTGGATCGTCTGGTCCACAATGCCTATCGCATCGAACTCAACGGCGAATCGATACGCAAGAAGCGTGCGCGAAAACCCGAGGAGTAACCGTGAGAACAGTTTCTACAGGGCTGAGGTGGGGCAAGGCACTCAAATCGCCGTCCTTGCCCCACACCCATCCCGGCTCCAACGCACAAAACTGTTGACTCATGTGAATAATTTCAGCCATTATCTTAAGTGCCAGCGTCGCTTCGCTCCGACTTTATTCACATCGTCGGAACGCTCAATTCACATCGTCGGAATACGCAGGATTGTCGAACGCCGCTCCAAACGCATGTGACACGCTGTAGCCCAGTTCGCCGCCTTCATGGATGGACCCAGGAACCTCAGGCGTGCAGTGGCTTCCAAGCTGGCCGGGGAAGGAGAAGGCGCGGAAGAGTTTGAGCATACCTGCTTCGTCCTGGCTCTTCTCTGGATAAATCTCCGAATAGGTGCCTTCGAGATAGCAGTTCGAGATCACTGCGGGTGCGCCATGGCCTGGGCCGGAGATGTAGATCATGTCCAAGTCGTACTTCCGAATCACGCGATTCAGGTGAACCCAGGTAAATGACTGGCCCGGGTCGGAGCCCCAGTGCCCGAGCAGGCGATTCTTCAAGTGCTCGGGACGGAGCGGCTCCTTGAGCAGGGGATTGTCATGAAGGTAGATCATTCCCGCGCAAAGGTAGTTGCAGGCACGCCAGTATGCGTCCATTTTGCGAAGTTCTTCAGAGGTAAGGGCCTGCTTGGGCGCCGTCGGCTGCCGTTCATTCTTCTGTGTTGATGTCATAAGAAGGCGCTCCTGCGTCGCGATCGGCGATCCCGCGATGTTCCTGAGCTATCTCTAAGATGCCACTCAAGGAACAGAAGCTTAAGCTTGGTGCGGCAATTCTCGTCATCAAAACCGGATCTTCATTGCTGAAGCAGGGGCCATACTGAAAAAGGAGTTGACCGCATCGAACGTGGGAAACATCATGTCCTCTGAGCGCAGCACTCACGTCGCCTCCTCGACGGGTATTTTCGCGAAAGCCGTATGATCCCCTTCGATGATGCGCACCGTGCGGTCCACTTTCCGACAGACCGGCGGTTCCGAATCTGGATTCGGCCTTCCATTTTAATTGTCTTGATTGTGCTGGCTCTCGTTCCATTCGTGCTGGCCTGGGTACAGCACGCTTTCTTTGGCCTGCCGTACATCGTCCCTTCCTCGGCTTCTGTCGAGGGCGCGCCGAGCGGGCCCCATGGCTTTCCCGTTTGGATCCGCTGGAGTCACTTCTTCAATCTCATCTTCTTATTCATGCTGATCCGAAGTGGTCTATCGATTCTGATGGATCACCCGCGCTTGTATCTGAATGACCACTGCACGCCCGGCACCGAATGGCTCCGCTTGACTCCCTTGACAGTCCCCAAAAACCGCATCTGGACCGCCAAGGAGGATGCACGCTACATCTCGCCCCTCGCTGCGCTGCCAGGCTACCGTCACACGGTCGGCATCGCGCGCTCCTGGCATTTCATTAACGTCTATGGTTTTGTGCTCACGGGGGTTTTCTTCGTCTGCGGCTTGCTCACCAGCGATCAATGGCAGCGTCTGGTGCCCGCCTCGCCCGCGGTCTTTGTCGGCGCGTGGAATACGTTTGTCCACTATGCAAATTTCCACTTGCCACCGGAACCAAATGGCTTTTACGGCTACAACGCGCTCCAGCAATTGGCCTATTTCGCCACCATCTTCGTTATGGCCCCGCTCTCGATCCTCACTGGGATGGCGATGTCTCCCGCCCTGGTAAATCGTTTCCCTCGGTATGCCAAAGTTTTCGGCGGACGGCAGGCGGCCCGCTCTATCCACTTCCTGATGCTCGTCGGATTCCTGGCGTTCGTGGTCGTGCACGTAACTCTGGTCGCGCTGACTGGCTTTGCCCGCAACATGAACCATATTGTTCTCGGCACTGACGACCTGCGCCCCACAGGGATGATTCTGGGCTTTATCGGCATTGGCGTCGTGCTGCTTTGCTGGGTGGCAGCCCACTACGTTTCTTGGTATTTTCCTCGCGGCCTGCAGCACGCGCAGAAGGCGATCACAGAGCCGGTGAAGCTCCTAACGCTCGACCGTCTTATTCCACGCGAGACTTACACCAAAGATCAGATCTCGCCTCACTTCTGGCCAAATGGCACAATGCCTGTTCGTGAAGACTGGAAGCAACTCGCGGCCGAAGGCTTTAAGAGTTACAGGCTAAAAGTATCCGGCATGGTCAATAACCCGGTCGAGCTTTCTATCGATGAGATGCGGGCACTGGGAGCCGAAGAGTCGATTACCATGCATCATTGCATCCAAGGTTGGTCGGGCATTGCGCAATGGCGTGGAATCTCCATGCGCAAACTGATCGAGCTCGTCGATCCCCAGCCGTACGCCAAGGTTGTCGCATTTTACTCTTTCGGTGGCTCATTGTACGGCGGCGCTTACTACGATACGCAACAAATTTACAATGCGATGAAGCCCGAGTGCCTGCTGGCCTTTGAGATGAACGGCGAGCCGTTACCGGCCGTCTACGGAGCGCCGCTCCGTCTACGCGTCGAAAACCAGCTCGGCTACAAAATGGTCAAGTGGATCGAGCGGATTGAATTTGTCGAGTCCGAGAAGCTGATCGGCGAGGGAGAGGGCGGCAAGAACGAAGACGACGAGTATTTCGATCTGCTGCCGAATATCTAAATGAAGAGCGGCGAATCCCAAAGTCATCCAAGCGCTCCGCTCCACAGAGGGGAGCATGTTTTTCGCCTCGTCGAGCGGCTGAAGTTGAGCTGGCTGCTAACCCACTTACCGCCCACCGCCGTCTGGGCGAGTTACGTGTTCGTGAACAGCTTCGCCACCATTGGTTTGCTGGCTCTCCTGGCATTTCTGACGCACAATCCCTTCGTTTTTCCGTCGCTCGGCCCTACGGCATACCTGTTCTTTTTCACTCCGCTCGCGGAAACAGCGAGCCCTCGCAATGCAGTTCTAGGTCACGCAATAGCACTCTGCTGTGGCTTTGCTGCGTTTTCTGTTACCGGCATGGGACATCTTCCACCAGGCCTGCCCGTGGAGATCTACTGGCCGCGGGTTTTATCTGCCGCGCTTTCGCTCTCGCTCACGGGAGCCATCATGGTGCTTCTGCGTGTCAGCCATCCGCCTGCCGGTGCGACCACTATGATTGTTTCGCTCGGGATCATCTCCAGACCCGAATATCTTGTGACGATCGAAATAGCTGTAATCCTGCTCACGGCACAGGCCTTCGTAATAAACCGGCTGGCCGGAATCCCGTATCCGACTTGGCAAAGAACAAAACTGAACACTCGCTCTATTTAGGATTGAGATGACCCGAAACGGGCCTACAAGATGGCAAGATTCGACAGGTTGATTTCAATTTTATGTACGCCTCGCTTGCGATAGGAGGAAACACCAAGCTAGTCTCCTCGAATGGAAGGCGATTCGCGGGCGCAGTTCTTAATGGAGTCGAGATGGCCTTGCGCTTCCAACAGTCCGTGATTTCCGAAGTGGAGCGCGCCGCGCTAATTGGCACGGCCTTTCGTTCGGCCTGAGTCGATAACGGATGATTGTAGTGGCAGAACAGCACAAGGAGCAATATTTTTATGCCCAGAGATTCGCACCAGAAGGCCGCCGAGTTCCACGAAAGAGCCGCTCATGCGCACCGTACCGCTATGGAGCATCACGGTAAGCAGGATCACCAGACTGGACACGAGCACTCCAGACGAGCCCTTGAATATTCGGCTAAGGCATTCGAGCACGCCCAAGAGGCTCACCGGAAATCTGCTGAACGCTTGACACAAGAGAGTAATACGGAGGCCAAGTAGTTCTTCTTCTGGCGAGTGCTGTACGCAGTACACGCGATGGTGGTAGGGCAACTGCTGACTCGTAGAGGAGCATTACCGCAGTTGACCCGAATGAGGTCCGTTAGCTCGCGGAGTAAAGCGCCAACCATCTACACAAAAAGGCGAGCGGAATGACAAGCGAGAAGCTGCCAATGAATTCTCCCGATATTCCAGCATCCGGACCCCTGGCTTCCGCTAAGGGCGACGTATCAAAAACCAGTCTCCCTGCCACGCTGCCTTGCGGACTGACGAGCGAGGAAGCTCAGAATCGGCTTCAAAAGGTCGGGCCGAATTCTATGCCCGATACTGCGCTCCACCCACTGCGCAGAGTGATCGAGAAATTGTGGGCTCCCGTTCCGTGGATGCTTGAAGCCGCGGTCGTGCTCGAACTGGTGCTGCACAAATTCATCGAGGGGGCGATTATAGCTGGTCTCCTTGTGTTCAATGCTGCATTGGGGTTCTTTCAGGAAGGAAGAGCCCAGGCAACCCTGGCGGCCTTGAAGTCGCGTCTGGCTTTGAATGCATCGGTTCGGCGGGACGGGGCGTGGAAAATCGCACCTTCTGCGGAGTTGGTGCCAGGTGATCTTGTCAAGCTGTCTCTCGGAGCAGTGGTAGCGGCAGACGTGAAAATCGTGGACGGATCGGTTCTCCTCGACCAATCCATGCTTACTGGTGAATCCGTGCCTGTCGAGGCAGGCGCTGGCGCACAGAGTTATGCCGGTGCACTCGTGCGGCGTGGGGAAGCTACTGCGGAAGTGATCCAGACGGGGCCGCGAACCAAGTTCGGACACACGGCGGAGTTGGTTCGCACGGCGCATGTTGTGAGCTCTCAGCAAAAGGCTGTTCTCCAAGTAGTGCGCAATCTCGCATTCTTCAACGGCGTGCTAATCGTTGGACTGATAACTTACGCGAAGATTCGGGGCTTTAGTTGGAGTGAAACTATTCCTCTCTTACTTACTGCAGTCCTCGCGGCGATCCCGGTCGCTTTGCCGGCGACCTTTACGCTTGCAACTGCGCTTGGAGCGAGATCTCTCGCTAAACTGGGGGTCCTTTCGACTCGACTTTCCGCCGTAGATGAAGCGGCGACTATGGATGTACTCTGCTCTGACAAGACGGGTACTCTGACCCGCAACGAATTGTCGGTGAACAGTGTTCGACCAATGCCCGGCTTCAATGAAGCGCATGTCCTGGCGTTGGCCACTTTGGCAAGTGCGGATGGTGGCCAAGATCCTGTAGACGCTGCCATCCGTGCTGCTGCCAAGCACAAGAGCGAAGAAAATCCACCGAAGCTGGTCAACTTCATACCCTTCGACCCTGCCAAGAAGATCTCGGAGGCGAGTGTCAGCGGCAAAGACGGTCAGAGTTTACGGATAGTGAAGGGCGCATACGGCACGGTGATGGCTCTTGCGCAGCCGTGCTCCGAGGCATCGACTTCAGTCGACGAACTTGAGAAACAAGGTTTCAGAGTCCTGGCGGTTGCTGCGGGGCCACCTTCGAAACCTATGCAACTCATCGGACTCGTCGCACTCAGTGATCCACCCCGATCTGACTCCACTGCTCTCATCACCGAGCTAAGAGCTCTAGGGGTGCGCACGGTTATGGTGACGGGCGACGCACCAGCTACCGCCACCATCGTTGCTCATGCTGTGGGGCTCGACGGGCCAATCTGTCCAGCGGGGTCGCTTCCGAAGGATGTACGCCCGGAGCAGTTCGCCGTCTTCGCCGGCATCTTTCCTGAGGGAAAGTTTGACCTTGTGAAGGCTTTCCAGAAGACCGGTCACACCGTCGGGATGTGCGGCGATGGAGCGAACGATGCCCCCGCTCTACGCCAGGCGCAGATGGGTGTGGCCGTATCCACAGCCACGGACGTAGCGAAGTCAGCCGCAGGAATTGTGCTGACTACGGCTGGACTCGGCGGCATTGTTGCTGCCGTGAAGGAGGGCCGGTCAGCATTCCAGCGCATCCTCACTTACACGCTTAACTCTGTCACCAAGAAGATAGTCAACGTGCTCTTCCTCGCAATTGGGCTGATCGTCACAGGCCACGCGATCCTCACGCCAATGCTCATGGTAATCATCATGATTACTGGTGATTTTCTTGGTATGTCTGTAACGGCGGACAACGTGCGGCAATCGGCGAAGCCCAACCAATGGCAAATCGGCAAGCTGACCGTGGCAGGATGCGTGTTGGGTGGCTGTCTTCTTGGTTTCTGTACGGGCGCGCTGCTCGTAGGCAAATACCGGCTCGGGCTCGACATCGCCGCGCTCCAGACCCTTGCAATGACCGCTCTTGTGTTTGGTGGCGAGGCTACCCTCTACGCCATCCGGGAACGCCAACACCTGTGGAACTCGCTCCCAGGCACGTGGGTCATTGTTGCCTCAATAGCTGATGTCTTGATCATCTCAACATTAGCTCTTCGCGGCATAGCGATGCACCCTTTGCCAATTGCTGTGGTCGCTTCTATACTTTCCGCAGCGGTACTATTTGCGTTCCTATTGGACCTGATCAAAGTACCCGTTTTCCGGCGATTGCAGATTGCATGAAACCGGGCGACAAAGGAGCTCATGCGGCCTCGTTGCCGCTGGCTAGCTCCTGCTCAATTTGTTCCAACGAGCGCCCCTTAGTCTCGGGCACGAACCGTTTCGCGAACAGCCACGCGCCGACGCTCACCAGTCCATACGCCCAAAACGTCCATGACAGCCCGAGAGCATGCACCAACGTCAAAAACGAGACAGTTACCAGCAGGTTGAAGCTCCAGTTGGTCAGAGACGCTACGCTCATTGCGAGGCCGCGCATCTGCAACGGGTAGATCTCGGCGATCAGCAGCCAGAAGACCGGACCCAACCCGATGGCGAACGCACCGACATACAGGATCAAGCTGCCTGCGGCGACCCAGCCCTGCAGGCGGCCCAGGCAATGTAGATAAAAGGACAAACCGATCAGGAACAAGCCGACAATCATTCCGCCAATGCCCCACAGCAACAGCGGACGTCGCCCGACACGATCCACTAGGCGCACGGCCACCACCGTCATCAACAGATTGACGATGCCGACGCTGACACTCGCCAGGATCGAGTTCGCTGCTGAGCCAAGTCCCGCCATTTGAAAAATTGTCGGCGTGTAGTAGATGATCGTGTTAATGCCGGTGAGTTGATCGAAGACTGCCAGACCCAAGCCGGCCAAAAGCGCCGGGCGCAGGGATGCCGCCATCAGATCGGCCCAACTGCCCTGCTTACTCTGTTCGCTGAGATCGTGCCGGATGCCGGCTATCTCCTGCTGAACTTGGCCCTCGCCATCGAAGCGCTTGAGCGCTTCAGCCGCCTCGTCTGCGCGTCCCTGCTGAAGGAGCCAGCGTGGGCTTTCGGGCAGGAACATCATGCCAACCCCTAGGGCGGCGGCCGGGATCACGGCCAGGCCAAACATCCAGCGCCAGGCGCCGGAGGCAGAAAGGCCGTAGTCAACGAAGTAGGAAATCAGGATACCCAGCGTCAGCAGTAACTGGTTGAGCGCGACCAAGCTTCCTCGTATCGCGGCAGGCGATATCTCAGAGATATAGAGCGGACCCAAATAAGAAGCAACACCAATGCCAACGCCCACGACGATGCGGCCAGCAATCAGGACGGCTATGCCCGGTGCGAACGCGGACACGAGAACACCTACGAGGAAAATGAAGGCGGTGATGATCATCAAGACGCGTCTGCCGAGACGGTCAGCGATTCGCCCGCTGCCGACCGCGCCGAGGACAGCGCCAACCAACACCACGCTCGTGACGATCTCCTGCATCGTTGGCGAAAGCTGATACTGAATTTTGAGAAAGAGCAGAGCGCCGGAGACGACACCGGTATCGTAGCCGAACAGCAGGCCACTGAGTGACGCGATGACGGCGGCTAGATAGAGGAAGCTATGCCCACGCTTTGACGGATCTTTTTCAACGGTAGTCATTCTAATGAGTTGCTAAACATCCGAAATACGAGGGATTGCATTGACAGTTCGGTGCGTCAGTCAACAAAGGAAAATCGTTGTTGGTTCGGCTGCTTCTGAACTGGACCCTGGAACACTCTTTGCTGGTTTCGTAACATACCGGCAACAAATTGCCACGTCGGGCCCGGCGTTTCTCGCCATGGGGCCGGTACAGTAACGCGGCAGTAAGTAGCTGTGGTCTGAATCGAAATGAGCGAACGTGCCAAATGGCGTCATTGTCGAGTTCCGCTCTTCACTTGTAAAGCTTCCGATTTCGATCAGTCCGCATTCAACGGGGATCTCGGAAATGTTCAGCAATCTAGCCGGGGCAACGAAATAGAACTCGTTCGAATAGCGCAACCCAATGCGACGTTTCATAGGTTGCTTCATTTCGCAGAGGAAGTCCGCACGAGATGTTTTGACTTCGTAGCACACTCGTTTCATCGAAGTGTGGGGCAAGCAATTTAGTGCGAACGCATCGAGACGCTGAGCGGCACTGCCTTTGAATCCAGTTCCCACTCTCAACTCACGAAGGAAAATCCACTCGGATGAGCTGGTGTGAAGACATGCCTGAACAATATCGAGCAAGACGGTGGGCCCGAGTGCGCTTGGGCTTGCGTGCAATTGTTCGGTATGAGAAATGTCTATGGGATTGAGATTTCCACTGACGAGTGCGGCCATATTGATCATTCTCAACCCGGAAGGCCAATGCTCTCGACGCTTTTTCCTGCGCTCGCGTTGGAAAGTATCGACACACCGCGAAGCGGGCCATTCGAACGACCGCCGCGAAAGCGAACATGCTTGCTGTAGTCGGCCCAACATCAGTTGTTCCGGGCACAATGTCTATAGGACGCTATGCCAGAACTGAAAAACATCAAGACATGGAGCGAGCATTTGGGCCATTCGCGGCTGCGGTCCTTCACGGATGAGGAAGGTCATTTCTGGCTTGAGCAGAACGCATCCAAAGATTCAAAATGGGCCAAGCTCGCGAGGGAAGGCCACGAGGTCGCGTGGGAGTTCGACAGCCCCGGTGGCTCGTACACCGGACGCCTGCTCATCGACGGAGAGATTTATACCACCTCCGAGGCTACGAAGAAGTTCCTGAAGGAGTAACTCGCTCAGGAGGCGCAGCTCAATGATCCGGACGTTTCGCCGATCACCCGATCTTTTTCCAAGGTGTTGTGCCCTGCAGCTCGGCTTCAATGAAAAGATCCTCGATCTCACGCCGAAATCGCACATCATCGCGATATAGAAACTCCAGATCAGCGTCCGACTCCCACCCGAAGCGGGCAGTCAGCTCTCGGCCCATTGAGTTCAACCAGCTCCGCGCGTTCCGTGCGCAATGATCGAAGTATCGACTCCTCAATCCGAATCCGCGCGGAGAGCTGCGCCAACTTTGCTCTTTGCCAGCGCTGCGCGGCTCCACGATCTTCGAAACGCATCACGCTGCCGACTGCACGTTCAGAGTTTCAATGAACTCTGAGCGGTCAGAGTCTTTCTTCTCTTTGCGGCCCCACTCGATCACGAGCTGCCGATGACAGGATGGGCATTCTAAGGTACGCGCTTCGGTCTCGATATACCGGCCGCAAAGACATTCGAAACAGAAGACAGACGTAACCCGCATCGCGAACCTCGCGAGATAACAGTAGAGAGGCCGCTTACGCGGCGGCCCCTTTGTCGTGCTTCGCTTGACGATCAAGCCGAACGATCGAGTAAACGACAATTTCGGTCTTCGGCCATTGAACTTTCACCGGCCCTTCCGCCGTTTCTACAGTGCGCTCGTGTTCGCGGTACTGCAGCTCGCCTTCGATCAACAGGTGATCGCCCTTCTGAATGCTCTCGGCCGCTTTCACCGACACGTTGTACACAACGCAGTCGTGCCACTGCGTATTGTCCTTCCATTCGTTCCCGCTCTTGTAGCGTTTCGTGGTTGCAAGAGAAAAACGCGTAATCTCCTTTCCGCCTTGCGTGGCTATCTGCTTCGCATCAGCTCCTGTAAAGCCGACCAGCGTTACTCGATTCATGTACATACAATGTGTTTCCTTTCTCGGTTAATAGTGGTTGGGTGTTGCGCCAACACCCTCGAGGCCTCGCTGGCGAGAGCGGGGTAGCGAGCATTGGCAAGGTCTCTGAGCGGAGCTTTTTGGGGGCAGACCGTAGGGGGAGCCAAAATCCGCAGGGCAGAAGGCCTTGTGCGCTGCGAGGGCAGAGCCCTTAAGCCTGGTAGAGAGAGGTTGTGTTGTAGAGATTGGTTTCAGCATCGAAACCCTCGATTTGAAGGACATGAGAAAGAAACCGGCGGCCCTCGCGCCGCTCGATATGAATCACCAGATTGACGAGATCTCCGATCTCTGCTTGAATTGCCCGGTACGGAATGTCGACCTCGGCGCGGAGCGCGAGACTAGCGAGACGGGAAAGCGCTTGGCTTGCGGAATTGGCGTGCAGCGTTGAGATGGAACCGGCATGGCCGGTGTTGAGCGCGTCTAACAGGTCAAAGGCTTCGCCGCCCCGGACCTCACCAATAATCAGCCGATCCGGCCTGTGCCGGAGAGTCGCTTTCACCAGGTCCCGAATGGTGACTGCTGGCGTCGTTATGTTTCCAGCTGCGTCGCGCAGTTCCTTTCGCGCTTCGAAACGAAAGACATTCGGGTGATCGATTTTCAGCTCCATCGTGTCTTCAATCACGCCGAGGCGCTCCGCCTGTGGGATGAGGTCAAGCAAGGCTTTCGTAAACGTGGTTTTGCCGGTATCTGTGCCGCCGCTGACGAGAATGGTTTGGCGTTCGCGAACAGCTTGCGCAAGCTGATCTGCAACGGCACGGGGAAGTGCATCCGCTTCCACCAGTTCATCCAGGGTGAACCAGTGCGGACGAAACTTCCGAACGGTTAAAGTGACCCCGTGCGGAGAGCACGGCGGAAAAGCGGCTGCTACCCGAGAGCCATCTGGCAGCCGCGCGTCCAGTAAGGGCTTCGATTCGCTAATGTCTTCGCCGAGCGATCGCGCTATGCGCTTGACGGCTGTTGAAAGGTACTTCTGCTCGATCTTCGCGTCAACCGGTTGAAGTCTGCCGGAGCGCTGAATGAAGATCGCTCCATCGCCGTTCACCATTACTTCCGATACGCCCGGATCGGTGATGAGGCTCGCGATCGGCTGCAGAAACGGAAGGATGGTTTCGAATGACATAGGGACTCACACGCCGACGGCGTAGCTCTCGATCTCGTCCGGAGCGAGTGCAGTTGCATTTTGATGGCTGCGCGAAAGCGCTGTGGCGAGCTGCTCTTCGTTGTCGGTGAAGATCTGAGCGTCGTAACGCGGCCTGGAGGTGGCCACATAAGCCAGCGTCTCGTCGATCAGTGCCCGGCTTTTGCTGTCGGATGTATCAATGTGAATGAAAACCTGGTCGACCGTTGCACCTTGCGAAGAGTGCGAGGTCATTGCGTAGGCATGATCGAGGTGCTGGTTCTCACGTAGGTTCCAACCAACTGTACGTTCCGAATCATCGAGCTGCACACGGACATTGCCGTGTTCATCCAGGTATGTGATCGTGCCCAGATCGCGGTTGCTGACGGCCTTGTCTTTCCATGGCGTGGTGAACTGTACGCGATCCCCTTCCGCGAACGAACGGATTTCAGGTTCGTAGATGGAGACGCCTTTCAGCCGCTCGGGATCATAGGTTACGACCTGGCCGTCGGCTTTCTTTACACTGATCTGGTTCTGTTCGCTATCTACGTTGATCACGGTGGCATAACTCTTGGCTTCGAGGCGGAGGGCTTCGCTGCCCCGCAGATAACGCACAGAGTCACCGACGTGGTAGGAACTCGCCACTCCCCGGTCCTCGCCAGTCACATCCTGGCGGTTGATCAGAATAGGAAGCTGATAAACGTCTGGGCCTAATTGTCCCGTTTCGCGTAATTCTGCACGAATGGCAGCGTTCAGATCTTTGCGGGATCTGTTATCAGGAGAAACCACAAGCGTGCCCTCCGGTATGGAGGCATATGCGCGCGCGATTGCTTCCAGCCGTTCCTGGCGATGCTCAATGGAGTGAATCCGGTTTTGACTGGTGAGCAGGTCAATCCCGTCGACAATTCGGCCAGCAGCCATGGCTTCGACGACTTGGCGCAGGCCTTCATCCTTTTGGCGAACGATCTTGTCGAGCCTCGCGGTGTTCATTCCCGCATCCTGAAGCTCGGCGAACATTCGGCCTGCTTCAACCGATTCGTGCTGCCGAATGTCTCCGATGAGGAGCACGCGATCCTGCGGTTGCAGAGTTTGCAAAAAGTCTCGCATTTGCTTACCGGATGCGAGACTCGATTCGTCTATGAAGAAGAGCCGTGGTCGCGCGTCATCGTTGCCTTGCTGTCCACGCGTCAGATAGGCCTGCAGGGTTTCAGAGTCGATTCCGGCTTCTTTGAGACTTTTGGCCGCACGCGATGTTGGACCGAGCCCGTGAGCTTTATAGCCATGCTCTTCGGCAACCTCGCGAATCGCGCTCAGCGCCGTCGTCTTTCCTGTGCCGGCACCACCTTGAATCCCGAAAACTTGATCCCGTGTCGCGAGCGCATCGTGGACTAGGCGGCGCTGATCCTCATTCAACTCGTGGCTATACCGCGCCATCAATGTGCCATAGGAAATTGCAGCCAAGGGCTGCAATTGATTCTGTCCAGCTCGGACGCGTTCGATCGTCTCGCGCTCGATCTGGATCAGTTCTGGAGTCGTATATCGAGCCGCCGGTGCGTTGGGCCGAATATGCTGAACTTCCAAAAACCGGCTCTGATCTTTCTGCCGGCCGAGCTCCGCTTCAACGTCGTGCAGGCGAGCTCTCCCGTGGGTGTGCCGTAACGCATCGCGAATAACTTCGAAGTGTTCAAAGACCGCGCTCCGCTCCGAAAGCCGTTCCCTGGCAAAGCTCACTGCAGCCTGGGACCGTTCCTGCGTTTTTTCAGTCGAGAGCGTCCTGGTATGGCGCTCGGAGGCTTCGTGGACCACTCGCGCGGGCTGGTCCCCAAACTCTTCCGCGCTTCTCTTGTGAAGAGCTCGTAACTCGTCCGGGGTGAGCTTTATTTTCTCGTCCCGGTTCTGATGGGCTAGTTGAACCCGCTGCTCGCGACCGGAAGTACCCTTTTCTTCCATCTCGCGGTAATCTGCGCGGAACGCTGGCTTTCGGCCTGCAGATATTCAGGT
>CAVZTP010000007.1:0-1203712 GCA_963778345.1 uncultured Acidobacteriaceae bacterium | reverse complement strand
CCGGAACAGGGCGTTTGTTCCAAGGGCATTGATACTCCGAGCCACTAGAACTACCGTCCACAGCGCCAGTGCGATCCGTAGTGCTCGATCGCGTTGGCCTCCGAGACATCCCAGGATTGCCAGCAACACCGTGGTAATGCCAAGATATCCTCCGATGTTTGCCCAATTGAGCAGTAGTTCATCGGCGCCGACATAGCCTCCGATCGGGCCATAAACATAAGGCAGAAACAATTGCAGGAAGCTCGATTCCGGCAAACCACGTTCACTGAAGTTGTTATGCGAGACCGCCGAATGCTGAACATATTCGAAGAAGGGAATCACCAGCGGAGCGGTCAGGAGGATTCCTGTCACTCCACCCAGAATGACTTTCGCTGCGAATGCCCACCGGTCACGCCGCATTAAAGTGAACAGCCTCAAAATGGCCCACAGAAGAGCGAGGAGTCCGTTCATGAATGCAGTCTCGGGAAATCCTGCATAAATCGAATATGCGATCGCAACCGCAATCCAGACCCAACCGCCGCGCTTCTTAGTGGCCCTGTTGGCGGCTCGTTCGATACCCAGCAGGAGCAAAGGCAGAAAGGGCAGCGGCATAATCTCGCCGTGTCCAAACCAGGCAAACGTTCCATTGAATGCGTAGAGCAAGCCTCCCAGAAAGGACGCCAGGAATCCAAGACGAAGCTGCCGAAGAAGCGCGATGGTGGCCAGTCCCGCCAGCATCTGCAAGACAAGGTGGAGGTAAATCACTCCTTTCTCGAAATGAAGTAGCAGCACGAACGGAAGGAAGAAAGATTCCGATTGCATCTCGGCCGCAAGGGGCAGACCAACACCGGCGTACGAATTCCACCACGGTACCCGGCCATGCAGCCAGTCCTCGGCTGATAGGCGGCCCAATGCCTGCGTGGTGGTCCCTACATTCGGATCAATCAGGGGAGTGCCAGGGATCAAGCCCCTTCTGGTATGGCTTGTCAGACCGGAATCGAAATACAGCGGGTTCGTGGAAAGACCGAACACCGCTGTTGGCAAATAGCTCGCCACAACCAACAGGCAGAGCGTCAGCCCAGCTGTGAGATTTCGAGGGACACGGAGCAATGCACGATTGTAGTCGAGCTAACTGGGGAGTTATTTTGCGATCCCACTCCGCGCTACGATACAGACGGCAGCCGAGCGGCAATGAAGACCCTGGAACCTCGATTTACAAGCATCAGCGGAGTTCCGGTCCAGCCTCTTTATGGGCCGGAACAATTAGAAAACTTCGACCCGAAGCGTGACCTTGGCAATCCCGGCGAATTCCCCTACACTCGCGGCATTCATCCCGAAATGTACCGCCGCAAGCTTTGGACGATGCGACAGTTTTCCGGCTATGCCACTCCGGAAGAGACTAATCGCAGATACCATTACTTACTCGAACAGGGGCAAACCGGGCTCTCTGTTGCATTCGACTTACCGACGCTGATGGGGTATGACGCCGATCACGCAATGAGCGAAGGCGAAGTTGGCAAATGCGGCGTTTCGATCTCATCTCTGGAAGACATGGAAATCCTGTTCCGCGGTATTCCGCTAGGCGAGGTCACGGTTTCCATGACCATCAACTCTCCCGCCGCGGTGCTCTGGGCTATGTACTTGGCTGTCGCGGAAGAACAGGGAGTGAATTGGCAAAAGATCTCGGGCACGCTGCAAAATGACATTCTCAAGGAATACATCGCGCAAAAAGAGTATATTTTTCCACCCCGGTCGTCGATGAGGTTGGTTGCCGATACGATCGAGTTCGGCGCGCGTCACACTCCGCGCTTCAACCCGATCTCGATTAGCGGTTACCACATTCGCGAGGCTGGTTCGACCGCAGCACAAGAGCTCGCGTTTACCTTGCGGGATGGAATCGAGTATGTGGACTGGGTGCTCGATCGCGGTTTGCAGATCGACGATTTTGCGCCACGCCTCAGCTTCTTCTTCAACGCGCACAACGATTTTTTTGAGGAGATCGCGAAGTACCGGGCCGCGCGCAAAATCTGGGCTTATGCGATGCGCGACCGGTATGGCGCTCGCAGCGAACGCAGTCTCAAATTGCGATTCCACGCACAGACTGCCGGTTGTTCCCTTACCTGGCAGCAGCCACAGAACAACATCATGCGCACGGCATGGCAAGCCATGGCGGCAGTCTTGGGCGGAGCGCAATCTCTCCACACAAATTCTCTCGATGAGGCTTATGCGCTGCCGAGCGAGCACGCCGTCACTCTCGCTCTACGAACTCAGCAGATTCTCGCGTATGAGACCGGGGTGATCAATACTCCGGACCCTCTCGGCGGCTCCTATTTTCTCGAAACGACTACGCTCGAAATGGAAGCAGCGGCGAACGAGTACATCAAAAAAATTGACAAAATGGGCGGAATGATCGCGGCGATCGAGGCAGGATTTCCGCAGTCGGAAATTGCAAGCGCCAGCTATCGCTATCAGCGCGAGGTGGAATCAGGCGAGCGCGTCATCGTGGGCGCGAACCGGTTCCAATCCGAAGATCAGCCGGTGGAACTACTCCAAATCGATCAGACCGCGCAAGACCGGCAAAAAGAGAAGCTTGAAAAGCTTCGCGCGCGGCGCAGTAATCATACGGTTCAAAAAAGTCTGGCCACGCTGACTCAAATGGCTAAAGACTCCGTTAATACAATGCCTTACATCCTGGATGCGGTACGCGCATACGCAACTCTGGGCGAGATCTGCGACGCGCTGCGGGACGTTTTCGGCACTTACACTGAAACCACCCACGTCTGAAATCAGTAAATGATATAGGAAGCCATTTTTGGCGAACCGGGAGAACGAAATGAAGAGCAGATCAAATAACGGGCTGATTGGCGCCGCTTTGATTGGTATCGGATGCGGCCTGACCGCGGTAGGCATCGCGATGGTCATTCCAGCGTGCACCAACTGGTCGCTCAGCCTTTTCGAACAGGCGGTTCGAAAAGGAAGAGAAGGAATCAGTTCGGGTGTGGAAACCGCTGCCTCGCTAGCCGGACAAATGAGCGGGAAGGCGCAGAAAAGGTTTGAAGAGGCCTCGAAGATCGCGCGAGAGAGGACGGCCAGGGCCGCTGGCGCCGTCGAATCCGCGGCACGTCATGTCCGCGAACACGCCTCCTGAAAATCCGCATAGTTACGGAACGGCATGCCGCTCACTGCTGCCGTTTTACGCCGGTGCCTGAAATAGCCCAGGTGTTGTTGTCTTGTTTTGAGACCGCGAGCCGATCTCTCTCAGACGATCCGTTAGCGGATTCCAGGACGTAATAGCATTCATATCCGCCCTGAGGGTCCGGATTGCAGCCCTGGAACTGATAGCTCACTTCGCCACGCTTGCGTGCGGCTGCTTCGACGTTGCGTCTCCACTGCGACTCATTCAAAGTGTCACGAAAGGACGGGCTGAATTCGGTCCAGGCCGCGTCGAGATTTCCAGAATCGCGCTCTCGCAAAAATCGGTCGGCAACTGCCTTCGCGGCGGCGCTTTCATTGCTGTTCGGTGTGCGAGCGGGGTCTCGTGATGGAAAGGTTTTACCGTCAGCCACCGGAGTATCGGAAACGTGAACCTGCTCCGCGGGCGCCCGGTGAAACCAGAACCAACCAATAAGACAGAGAATGACAACGAGCGCTGCGCCGAGTCCCATCCAAAGGGCCGGGCTGTCTCCTACTCCTGCGGATGAAATGGGAGTTTCCGAAGACGCCGGCTCCGTCATTGCGGCGGCTGGTTCCGTGGAAGCCCGGTCAATCGGGGCTGAAACCGGCGCCGCGAAACCCGGCGCTTCGGCAACTGATTCGGAAGATTGTGCGTCGAAGTTTGTCGTTGGCCCTCCCGGTCCCTTGCCTAGGGCTGCGCGTACAGCGGTTTTTTCAGCCGGGTAGCCAGCGCCTAGCTTAATCACCTCGACCAAGCGTGTTAGGGCGGAATCGAACTGGCCTCCGAAGGCATCCAGCCATTGAATATTCCCAAGAAAATAAAGGAGGCCGGGCGGCGGCTGAACATCTTCAATGCGGAACGTAAAGATTGGAATTCCTTGATTGTCCGCCAGTTCCGCCTCGCGGGAGATCTGCTTCGCCACCTTTGAATTCGAAGACAAAATCACCAGGAATGCCCTGCAGCGCTGTATTCCCTCCACAATAGCCGCAGCCCACTCTTTGCCGATGGGAATGTCGCGGGGCGCCATCCAGCACGAGATATTTTCATGCTCCAGCCGGGCGCAGATACGCTGAGCAGCTTCCCTGTCTTCGCTCCGGTAACTGATGAAAACGTCGCGCGCCATCGCGGTTCCCCCAATCCTCTCACAGAGAGGATGCAATTATACGGCATTACATTCGAAAAGCATGACTACAACACGGCGCCTGGTTTTTATCAGGACTCGGCTGGAATTTTCACGCTTATACCGTGAGCAATCTAATGACAGCCAGTCCGCTACTTTATAACGATGAGACCGCAGAGCGTGAATAAGCTTAGCAGGCGTGATGCCGTTCGCTGCCTGGGAGTATCGCTCGCCGCCGCTGCGCCGGCGATTCTTCGCGGACGCTTTCGGCTTTCGCCTTCGTCGGCGGACGAGTACTCCAGTCGCGCGATTCGCGTTGTTAAGGAATCGACAGTAGTCGATCTGCTGAACCAATTCCGGTTCCCTGATTTCTCGGAAAAGCCTCCGAAGATCGACCGCTGGCTGCATCAGCCCGGAAGTTTTACACAGGCCGATGCGGCTCTTTACCGCGATTCGGGAATCAATGTGTTCGCGCTCGGTGATGCTGCCCGCGATTATACGGAGGGGCTTCGCTTCTTCGCCGAATGGAACGGTTTTCTTGCCGCATATCCGGACTGGTTATTGCGCATTGGCGATGCAGCTGATTTCGACCGTGCGCACAAGGGGCGGAAGATCGGTATCATGCTGACCTTGCAAGATTCCACACATTTCCGCGGGCCGGACGATGTGGGGACATTCTTCGCTTTGGGACAGCGCATTTCGCAACTCACCTATAACTTCAATAACCGGATCGGCAGCGGTTTTCTGGAGCAGCGCGACGGCGGGCTATCGGTGTTCGGGCTTTCCATCCTCAAGCGCATGGAGCAGACCGGCATGGCAGTAGACGTCTCGCATTGCGGTGACCAGACAACTATGGATGCACTGCAAGCGGCAACCAAGCCAGTGCTTTTTACGCATGCAGGCTGCCGCGCGCTATTGCCTGGACACCTGCGCGCCAAGACCGACGAAGCGATCCGGGCAATGGCCAAGACGGGCGGAGTCATGGGAGTCAATTTCATCCGATTTATGATTCGCGATCGCGAGCCGGTGAGTATCGATCAGGTACTCGACCATTTCGATTACGTGCGGAAATTGGTAGGCGTGGAGTATCTTGCTGTCGGAAGCGATCTGGATATTGTTGGCAATGCAAATCCGATCGGCGGCGGGTTCCAGCCATCAAGCCAGCCTAATTTCGAGCGCTACGGCTTCCATACGGGAACCGATGGCCGCCTTGCAGTGAAGGGCCTTGATCACCCGAAACGAATGTTCGATTTGACCGAAGGTCTGATCCGGCGAGGATACAGCGACGGCGATATCCAGTTGATTCTAGGTGGCAATGCAGTGCGCGTGCTGAGCAAGATCTGGCCGAGCGCGACAGAGGCGCAATAACCGAAGCGATTAACTGGGAGTAACCGCTAAGATGTGACAAGAACAGGTAAGGAGATTGGATGAAGGTTCTGAGTGCAGTACTGGCGGCATTCTTGTGTTTTGGACTTTTCGCATCGCTCACACTGGGTCAAGCTGCGGGCGTGACGGGCAAATGGCATTTTGTTCTGGATACCGGGGGTGGCGATCGAATCATCGAACCAGTTTTTCAACAAGACGGTGACAAGGTAACGGGCAAATGGGAAAAGAATGACGTGAAGGGCACTTTCGCGGACGGCAAGTTAGACCTGGCGTTCCCAATCAATTCCGAAGAAGCGGGGCCGGGGACTTTGAAAATCAAAGGCGAGCTCGCGAACGACACAATCACGGGCACGTGGGAATTCCAGGACTATAACGGAACCTTCAAAGCGACGCGCGTGCAGCAGTAATTATCGATCACAGCATAAGTTGCCCGCCGTTTACCTCGATGGTTTCGCCCACGATGTAACTGGACGCGTCAGAAGCGAGGAACGCAATCACAGTTGCCACTTCTTCGGATTTTCCGACACGGCCGAGCGGAATACTTTTTTCGAAATTGCGCATCATTTCGGGTGTGGAGAAGACTTCATGAAAAGGAGTATCGATTACCCCGGGTGAAACGCCGTTCACGCGCACGCCGTGCGGCGCCAATTCCTTAGCCAGAGATTTCGTGAAGGTGATCAGGCCGCCCTTTGCCGTTGAGTATGCGCCCGCCCCAGGTCCGCCTCCGTTTCTTCCGGCAATGGAAACGATATTGATTATCGAGCCCGTGCGGCGTTCGATCATCGACTGAGCCACGGCTTGCGAACAGAACATCGCGCTTTTCAGATTGAGATCGATTACCTCGTCCCAGCGCTGCTCCGGTATCTCCATCAACGGGACGCGCTCAAGGAGTGAGCCTGCGTTGTTCACGAGAATATCGATTGGCCCGAGCTGTACCACCGCGGTCTCCACGAGTTTCCCGATCTCACGAGTGACGCGCATGTCCGCGGAAATTGAGATGGCCTTTCCGCCGGATTTTGAGATGCTCTCCACAACCTGTTCCGCGCCTTGCTGGTTACTGTTGTACGCGACGGCGACGCGGGCTCCTAGTTCCGCCATGAGCTTCGCAGTGGCTGCGCCGATGCCGGAGGAAGCGCCCGTGATGAGCGCAACTTTGCCGGACAGATCCATAGGGTTGTTCATGACACTCTCATAGGCTACTAAGCAAGCTGCTCAGTCATCCTCAATAGATGACCTGCCGAGTTTGGTGGCCGATTCGAAGCGTTTGCACGACACCATCGAAGTCTAATATAATCAAGAACACTTCAGGTGTTTGTAGGCGGGTTTGGCGTGGGCCTCTTCCTACCTGCGCGACATCTTACGAAAGGCTAGTCATGAAGCATCTACGTCTGATGTGCCCGTTTTTGGCGCTCTTCTTGGCCACTTGCGCCAGTCTTTACGCTCAAGCTGTCACCGGGACCGTGCTCGGCACGGTAACGGACAGCAGCGGAGCTGTCGTGCCAAATGCCAAGGTGACTTTGACAGAAGTCGACACGGGTATCGTTCACACCACTCAAACGAATGCGAGCGGCAACTACAACTTTCCCGATCTTCCGGAAGGCAATTATTCGGTAACGGTAGAAGCCGCTGGTTTTAAGAAGGAGACGAAGGAAAACAATCGCGTCGCAATCAATAGCAACGTCCGCGTCGACGCGGTTCTACAGCCTGGTCAGCTGAGTGAGTCGGTGGTGGTAACGGCGGAAGCGCCGCCGCTGCAGACCGACCGCGCCGATACCGGCCGCAGCATCGACATGACTTCGGTGTCGCAACTGCCGGTTCTGGTTAGCAATCGCAACTTTCAGGCCTTGTTAGCCCTCGTGCCCGGCACCTCGCCGCCGACAGAGCAGCACTCCCAGTTCTTTAACGCTTCGGACTCGCTGCAGACCCAAGTGAACGGGGCCCCGCGCGTGTCGAATAATTACCAAATCGAGGGCATCGACGACAACGAGCGCACCGGCCTATTGCAAGTCCTGATTCCGCCGCTCGAAGCGATTCAAACGGTGGACGTCTCGACCAGCGACCACTCCGCGGATTTGGGGCGCGGCGCCGGAGCGATCACTAATGTGGTCCTGAAGTCGGGAACTAACCAGGTCCATGGCTCACTCTACGAGTTCGTTCAGAACAACAAATTTGACGCCCGCAACTTCTTCCAGCCCACAGTAGGCGCTGTCCACTACAACTATTACGGCGGCACCGTCGGCGGCCCGATCAAGAAGAACAAGTTATTCTTCTTCGCCGATTTCTTGCGCACCTCAGATCACGAAGCCAACACCAACACCGAGACCATACCGTCGCCGCTGTCGCGTACCGGCAACTTGAGCGAGGCCCTGGCTGGCCCCAACCCCGCTCTGGTTTACGATCCCCAAACCGGGAATACGGCCACCGGTGTGGGAAGGACCCCATTCGCCGGCAACATCATTCCTTCATTCCGCCTGAACCCGATCGCGCTCAAGATTCTGGCCCTGGTGCCCGCGCCGAATCAACCGTACAGCACCTTGGCGCCTTCCAACAACTACTTCGCCCTGCTGCCCTTCACAAAGGACACCAATTTCACGGACGGGAAAATAGACTACACCATCACTGACAAGGACCATCTCAGCGGCCGCTTCAGCTTCCAGCGTCCGGTGATTTACCAAGCGCCGATTTTCGGAAATGCAGGCGGCAATGCCAACGGCGCCTTCGAAGGGACGGGAATTCAGAAGACTTACAGTACCGGCATCAACTGGACCCACATTTTCTCGCCCACTCTGCTGAACGAATTCCGGATCGGCGTGGCGCACTACCACAACACAGCGCAACAGACCGACTATGGATCGAGCGATTCCACGAATCTGGGAATTCCTAACATCAATATCAGCGCGTTCAACAGCGGTTTGGTGGGTATCAATATTGGCGGATTCACCACCCCGCTCGTGGGATATTCCGCCAGTCTGCCCTGGATCCGTGCGGAGGCCAACATCGATTTGGTGGATAACGTAACTAAGACTTACGGCAACCACACGTTTACGGTCGGGTTCGATATGCGTCGCATTCGTGACGACCTGCTGCAGACGCAAACCTTCAGTCCACGCGGCGTTTACATGTTTGGCACCTCCCAAACCGCGTGCGCCGGCAGTTGCCAGCTCGCGAACGGCACTATAAGCTCTCCGACTACCCCGAACACCACCACCTCGTGGGCTAACGACCTGGCGAGCTTCCTGCTGGACAGTCCTCAGGCCGGCAGCACCGGCCGCGACTTCAGTGGCACCTTTCCGACTTACCGGGCTTGGTACTTCTTCCCTTATGCCGCCGATAGATGGCAAGTGAACAAGAAACTCACCTTGTCCTTAGGGCTGCGCTGGGAAATTTATCCTCCGGGCACGCCGGCCTTTCCCGGACAGTTTTCCAATTTCATTCCGTCGAACAACACGCTTGTGGTCGGCGGTGTGGGCGGCAACCCCAATAACGGGGGCTTGGTCAACCACCTAAATTACCTGGCGCCGCGCTTGGGGGTGGCGTACCGTTTGACTGACAAGACGGTTATCCGGACCGGTATCGGCGTCAGTTATACCCCGTTTGAGGACAATACGTACATCAACAACAACTATCCGACCAAAGGCAACCTTGGAGCGGTAACAGGCGCGAGCGCCTATACCTCGGCTTTCTACAACGGGTCAGTTCTGAGTTTCGAGAGTGGTCTCCCAGTGCCCTCGCCACAGCCAATCCCATCCAATGGGATTTACAGCGTGGCCGCTCTCGGCCAGAACGGTACGTCGGAGTTCTTCTTCCCTACAAACTACAAGAACCCTCACATCATTGCCTGGAACTTCTCGATACAGCAGGCGTTGCCGTATCATTTCACGGCGGATATTGCCTATGTTGGAAATCACGGAGTGGACATGGGCGCGTCGCAAAACATCAATGCGAGTCCTCTGATCGCGCCGTCGTCCACGTCCGCGGTCGAGAACTCCTACCTGCCCTACTTCCCACACACAGGCACCGTATCGCAGTATTTCGTGCCGGTGTCCTCGATGTACAACGGCCTGCAAGCGAAGATTGACCGTCGTTTCACCTCCGGGCTAAGCATCACTTCCTCGTTTAGCTGGCAGAAAGGTATGGCTTACTACAACGGCGGCGACGACGATGGATTCTATGGCTTCTATCTGAACGGCCAAAATCACCGTAATTGGGGGCGGACCGATTTCAATCGTACGGTCGAGTATGTGCAGGCCTTCGTTTACCAGCTACCCTTCGGCAAAGGGAAACGATTCCTGAACACCAGTTCCCGAGGGCTGGACAAGCTTATTGGTGGATGGCAGATTGAGGGCATCCTTACCGTCATGACCGGACTCCCCTTCACAGTGACTTACAGTTCGACGTACTTGAACCTGGCGCAAGGCGGCAACAATACGCCGGAACAAGTGGATCCGAGCGTGAAGATTCTGTACGGAATCAACACCACCGTGAACGGGGGAAGCCCGTGGTTTGATACAACCGCCTTTGCCCCCCCGCCCTGCCAGTCGGCGACACCTAGCGCCGGCTGCCCAACGGGAGCCGCCGATCAGGCCCCCGGCGCTGCCCAGCAGGTCGGCAACGTTGGACGCAATTCCCTGATCGGACCGGGATTCTTTGGCTTGAATTCCGCTCTGGCCAAGACCACGCAATTCGGCGAGCGCCTCGCAATGCAGCTTCGGCTGGAGACTATAAATACAACCAACACCCCGCAGTTTGCCAATCCGAACACCGGCTGCTGCACCGCGAATAACGCGAACTTCGGATTCGTGACCGGCACGCTCAGCAGCGGCTCCGGCTCGGTCAACGCCGGCACCGGCGGCCCCCGCACGGTCCAATTGGCGGTGAAGTTCACCTTCTAGCTTTTTCGGGAAGTTTAGCCGCCGGGGATGCCCGCCGCCGCCCCGGTGGCTATCGCGGTTTTTCGAGACGATCGAGCATCTGCTGGATCTCGGGGTCGGGCTTGATGCGCAAGGCCGCTTTGAAATGCTCGATGGCCTCGGGCATTCGCCCGGGTAGCTCCGACAATGCGATCCCAAGATTGACGTGCGCTTCGGCGGAATTGGGATCGATTCTTAACGCGGCTTCAAAATGGGAGATCGCCTCCGGCACCCGGCCGGCGCCCGCCAGCACCACGCCGAGATTGTTGTGCGCGTCCACATAATCCGGCTTAAGCCGCAAGGCTTCCTCGAAATATGGGATTGCCGCCTCCGGTTTGCGGCTCTTGGCCAAGTCAACACCCAGGTTGTATTGCATTTCGGCAGCGCTGGACTGCACCCGCGCCAGGTTGTTTCGCGCCTCCTCATAATCCGGCTTAAGGCGCAGTGCAGTTTGATACTCGGCGATCGCCTGCGGCATCCTTTCGGGAATTGCAGCGAAAGCGTTGGCCAGATCGTTGTGCGTGATGGGCGAATCGGGGAGAGTTCGCAACGCCGCCTGATAATGCGCGATCGCCTCGGGGATGCGGCCGGATTTTGCCAAGGCATTTCCATAGTCGGTTTGCACGTTGGCGGCATTGGGTTCGATTCGGAGCGCGGCTTGATATTGGTTAATTGCTTCGGCGAACCGCCGCTCCTCGGCCAACGCTACGCCGAGATTGTGGTGCGCAAGGTAATTGCCGCTGGTCACATCGAGCGCGTGACTGAAGAGGGTCTCGCTATTCCGCCAATATTGGATCTGTGCTTCGCACAGCACCGCACACGCAAGGCATGCGGCGATGGCCCCGGAAATGGCAAGCTTGCTCTTGAGAACTTTCCGAAGCCCCCACGCCAACATGATGCTCAAGCCGACCATCGGAAGATACGTGTACCGATCCGCACGCGCTTGCGCGCCGACCTGGATAAGACCAATGACCGGCACAAGCGTTCCCACATACCACAACCAGCCCACTGCAAGGTAAGGACGCGAATGCCGCTCCCGTATCACAACGACGGAGATGCCCGAGAGCAACAGGCTTGACAGCGCAATTTGCCATAACGGCAAGTGATGTGGATAGGGATAGAACACCGCCAGCCTCGCTGGCCAAAACAGCTTGACGATGTAGATCGCGTACGAGACTATGGCGTTCTCCACGCGTAAGCCGACCGGGATTTGTCCAACTTCGCGGACCGCGCCACTGCTTCTTTGGACCAGGTAGAAGGCGATGGCGCTGGCCGCGGACACTACCAGCAACGGAATCTTCACTCGCAGGGCGGAGCGGAGCGACTGGCGCAGCGGCCATTTATCGAGTAAGAACAGCACAAGCGGAAGCGTTACGACCATCGGCTTGGACATCAATCCCATGCAGAAGGCCAGCAGTGTGAGCCAATAATGCCGGCGGATATAGCTCCATAGCGCAAGAAACCAAAACAACGCGCTGAGCACGTCTTTTCGCTCCGCGATCCAGGCAACGGATTCTACGTGTAAGGGATGTACGGCGAAAAGCATGGCCACGAATGCGCTGGGCCACACCGCGCACGTGGCAGCGAAGAGGAATGCGAAGAGGAACACCGTGGCAGAGGCGTGAAGGAAGACATTGGTGAAATGGTGTCCGCCCGGTCGCAGATCGAACATCTCGACATCAAGTAGGTGCGAAAGGCGCGTCGCGGGAAACCAATTCGCGGCCTCGGTGCTGGTAACCGCCCAGATGACGCCGTCCATGGTAAGGCCGTTGCGCACGTGCGGGTTGTCGGTGACATAGTCGGGATCGTCGAAATTGACGAAGCCGAAACGGTAAACCGGCGCGTAGACTAGTAGCGTGGTCAAAAAGAGCCCAAGACTGATGCCGGCTATGAGAAAGCGGTTTGGCGCCGTCCGAGTTGCCGGAGGTTGCTCGGACATGCTCCTGCTGATATGAGGAATTTTCTTGCGCAAAAAATGCCTGAAGCTCTCCAGCTATGATTCTAGGTCCTCAAACCGATCTCACGAGTCACGGATCTACGACTGACTTCCGGCAAGGGCTAAACCAATTTTTAGTACTGAACTGGGACTTCTGTTAAGCTGCTCTTCTCAGGCCGTTCATTACATTTTGGGACCTTGAGATGCGACCCTGAAGAACGTTAAGTCCTGTAACAACAGCGCTATAGACTCTTTCCGAGCTTTGATTCTTCACATTCCCTGAGACACTTGACAGCATTGTTAGACTGTTGACTTGAGGAGCTTTTAAGTTCCTTGATTTGGTAGTACGATACGGAATTACGGTACACGGGTATGATGAACGGCCGCGAGGATCTGGATCCGCTCGCGCCCCAACGAGAGGCGGCGATTTTCTATGGACTCTTCTTGCGCGGACACTCCGCCGACGATCTGCGCCGCGATATCGACGTGCCCCGGCCGCTCTTCAACAAATGGGTCCAGCCGCAACGTTACGAGGACAATTTCCGCGATTCGCTGCGGCGCATGTACAGTTATCGCAAGCGAGTACTCGCCATTTTCGATGAACTCGTGCTGAAAGAAAAGCATCGCGTTCGCATCAACTGAGCTGCCCGATTCATCCACTAGAAGATGGAACTCCCCATCTTCCAGGTCGACGCCTTCAGCGGGGCCGTTTTCTCCGGCAATCCCGCCGCCGTCTGTCCTCTTGAAGCATGGCTGCCCGATGCCACGCTTCAGGCCATTGCCGCCGAAAACAATTTATCGGAGACAGCTTATTTCGTTCGCAACAACGGCCGTTTCGATCTGAGATGGTTTACGCCGGCCTGCGAGGTGGATCTTTGCGGGCACGCGACGCTGGCTTCGGCCTACGTTTTGTTCCATGAGCTGAATGAAGCGAGCGACACGTTGCGCTTTCAAACGAAATCCGGAGAGCTGATTGTGAAGCGTCAGGGCGACCGGCTGGCAATGGACTTCCCTGCCCGGCCTCCGAAAGCGATCGATGCCGATCCCGGACTGGCAGCGGCGCTGGGAGGCTCGCCCACGGAGATTTTGGCCGCACGCGATTATCTAATCCGATATAAATCAGCTAACGACGTCCGTGGGCTTTCGCCCGATATGGAGGCGCTGAAAAAGATCGACCGCTTCGCGTTTATCGTGACTGCGCCGGGAGACGATTGCGATTTCGTCTCGCGATTCTTTGCGCCGGCGAAAGGCATTCCGGAAGATCCGGTGACGGGCTCGGCGCATTGCACGCTGATTCCGTATTGGGCGAAACAGCTGGGAAAAACAACGCTGCATGCGCGGCAGATCGGGCGGCGCGGCGGCGAGTTGTTTTGCAAGCTGGCGGGGGATCGGGTGGAGATTGCGGGTTATGGCGCATTGTTTTTGGCGGGCCGGATTCGAGTGCCTCGATGAGTCGAGGCACGGCAGTCACAAGTGACTGCGCCACCAAGAGAATTTTCTCCGGAGGCACACTGTTCCAGTGTGAGCTTTCATCGCGACGGCTGCCTCATTGGTCACCCGATGGTGCAGCACTATTCCTCAAAAGGTGCTACCGCCGCGCGCCAATCAGCTGCTTGGACGTACCGGGGAGTCGTTTTGGCAGTCGGAGTATTACGACCGCTGGGTGACGGAACGAGGAGGAGTTCGGTCGTATCCGCTCGGTACATCGAGAATAATCCAGTGAGAGCCGGACTTGCCGCGAACCCCGAAGCTTTCCGCTGGTCGAGCGCGAGATCTTCCGGTGGCGCGGCCACTTTGGCTGCGGCGTCGGGACTCTTCCCGACGCCTGAGCCGAATTTTTCTGATTAACTGCGCCACAATAAAAAGATCGTGGCCGAAGTCCGCACATCGATCTGCGCTCTCGATTGCCCGGATACCTGCTCCGTTCTAGTGCACATTGATGCCGCTGGCCGCGCCACCAAACTGAGCGGAAATCGCGCGCATCCCGATCACACGCGGATTTCTTTGCGCCAAAGTCACCAAATATCTCGAGCGCGAATACCATCCCGGACCGCCTGCTTTATCCGATGCGCCGCGCCGGAGCAAAAGGCGAAGGCCGATTCGAACGAATTTCGTGGGACGCCGCTCTGGACGAGATTGCCGATCGTCTGCTGACGATCTCTCGCGTCGACGGTCCGGAAGCCATTCTCCCCTACAGCTACGCCGGAACGATGGGTCTGCTGAATGGCTCCGGCATGGACCGGCGATTCTTTCATCGGCTGGGAGCGTCGCGCCTGGACCGTACCATTTGCTCGGCGGCCGGTGGCGCGGCACTGAACGCCTCCCAAGGAGTACGGCTGGGCACGGAACCGGAACAGTTCGCGCAATCGAAACTCATCATCGCCTGGGGCGCCAACATTCTCGGGACGAACGTGCACCTTTGGCCCTGGATCGTGGAAGCCCGGCGGAACGGCGCCAAGTTCTACGTCATCGATCCCATCAAGAACCGCACCGGCAAAGCCGCGGACCGGCACTTTGCGATAAACCCGGGCTCCGATCTCGCGTTAGCCCTGGGCCTGATGCATGTCATTCTTCGCGATTCTTTGCACGATGCGGAATACGTCGCCAAGTATTCGGACGGGTTCGAAGATCTGACACGCCTAGCCTGCAAATATCCGCCCGAGCGCGTAGCTGCTCTGACCGGCATCCCGGCCCGAGATATCGAGAGCCTGGCCCATGAGTATGCTTTGACGCGACCCGCCGCCATCCGCGTGAACTACGGTGTTCAGCGTAGCGAACGGGGAGGCAGTGCCGTTCGCGCGATCGCCGCGCTGCCCGTGCTTATTGGGTCATGGCGCGAGACAGGCGGCGGGCTTCAGCTCACCACCTCCGGCGCATTCGAATTCAATCGCGACGCGCTCGAACTTCCCGAGCTGCAAACGCGCTCGCCGCTTGGCCGGGAAGCGCGGCTGGTAAATATGGCTCAACTCGGCCACGCACTGACCGAAATGAGCCACCCTCGCGTGAACGCATTAGTGGTCTACAATTCAAATCCGGCTGCGATCGCACCGAATCAAAGCAGAGTTCTCGCGGGCTTGCGGCGGAGCGATCTTTTCACGGTTGTCCTGGAGCAATTTCAGACCGATACGGCCGATTACGCCGATTTCGTTCTGCCCGTGACGACATTCCTCGAACACACCGACCTGTATCTCGCCTACGGCCACTATTACGTGCAGTTGGCGCGGCCTGCGCTGCCGGCGCCCGGCGAGACGAAATCGAATGTCGAAATTTTCCGGCTGCTCGCTAAGCGGCTCGGCTTCGGCGATCCATGCTTTGACGACACGGAAGACGACATGATTCGCGCGTTATTGCAAACGAGTTCGGATTATCTTCAGGGCATCACTCTCGAGCGATTGGAGCGTGAAGAATTCGTTCGGCTGAATATTTCGCCATCCAGCCAGCCCTTCCTGCCATTCGCTCAGGGCGGCTTCCGCACGGCTTCAGGAAAGTTCGAATTCGGCGCGAGCTCGCTCGAGTACACTCCGCCGGCTGAATCGCGTTTCGGATGCTCGAATCTCGCGCGGAAATACCCGCTCGAGCTGGTATCCGGCAAGAACGACGATAGTATGAACTCCACGTTCGGGCACCGCAACGAAGTGGATGCGCAAACGGCGAGCATCTCCATTCATCCCTCAGACGCGCAAGCCCGCGGCATCGTGGATGGAATGCTGGTTCGCGCCATCAACGACCGCGGGTCGTGTTTTTTTCAAGCCCGCATATCCTCATCGGATGTTACTCCAGGCGTGTTGCGCGCGCGCAGCGTGCGGTGGAACAAGAGTTCCGTTGCGAGTCTGGGAATCAATCAGCTCACTTCCGAACGCCTCACGGATCTTGGCGGCGGCCCCACTTTTTATAGCTGTCTGGTGGAGCTTGCGCCGGCACCGCAGCAAGTCCTATAAGTACTTTGCTGGAAGTACCTGGGCTTCCTCGTAAAGTGACCAGAATCTCGACTTTACACGCTGCCTTACTTTCTTTCCAAGCAAACTGAGAGAATGTTCCTCTTCCCCCTACCTAAGACACATTGGAGCGGCGGTAGATTGGCTCTGAAGCGGCGCATCTGTATCCAGCCGAACACGGCGGAGATTTAGATTGAGCCGTTTTCATGAGGTTTTTTCGAGCCGTCCACAAATTTTTGCGTTTGAATGTCATTGAAGGATAAGGTTTTGATGGAGATCAGCCGATAGGTTCTAGTTGAGACGCTTGTCTGAAGAGGAAGCGCGTCCGTGCCTGGGCGCGGCGCTTTGCCGTTCAATCAGAGGCGTACTGAAAAATTGGTGCTTGAATTGCTCACGAGCCGTGGTATGATCTGGAGATCCGAAAAGCGCCGCCTTCTCGGAGCAGAAGCATCGGTGACCCGGATCTCAGTTTTGAGTTCCTGGAGTGCAAAGGGTCGCTTGATGGTTTCTTCGACTACTCAGGTTTTTCGCTTGAGTATTCGCTTGAGTAATAGATATCCAGAATGTAGCCGGGTCGGGAAATCTGTGGTACCGTTGTTGAACCCTTTTTGAAGGTGCCTGCGTCTAAACGGAAGACTTGGCAGCTTCGAAGACTTTTTCAGTGGGCAACGCCAGTCGTTAAAGAAGGAGAAATAAGAAAATGACGAAGACTGAAGTAAACAAATTTAAGAAGATCCTGGAGAACAAGCAGGACGAGTTGGAGCGAGTTGTTCGCAACCGGGATGCGATCACGATTGAGAAGAGCGCAGATGCTCTGGATGAAGTGCAGCATGCCGCGGAGCGCGAACTAGCGATCCGAAATCTGGATCGCGAGTCGAATTTGCTTCGCAATGTTCGCTCGGCGCTTCGTCGAATTGAAGACGGTTCGTTCGGCATCTGTGTGCATTGCGAGGAGGAGATCAGCCCCAAGCGGATTGCCGCTGTACCCTGGGCGCCTTACTGCATTCAGTGTCAGGAGCAAGCCGACCGCAATAAAGACGAAGGCAATGAGATGTTCGAAGACATGCTCGTCAATGCGGCATAGTCCAATCATGAATTCCAGCCAGGGCGCGTTTAGCCGCTCCTTCAGCGCCGCGCCCTTTCCCTGCCTTTGCCTCCCTATTTGAACTCCCTCGCTGCTTTTTAAGTACATTCCATTTACATTTCGCAACATCTTTAAGAGAACCGCTCCCCGCCGCAACCCGTAACGTAATTGGTGGCCAGTTCGCCCTACGTAACGAATGCGCGAGAGTTAGGCTCAAACATTTCGGGACTCCGGACAATGAAGGGTTTTGCGATATGTCTTACAGCTGGGCTGTTGCTCGTTTTCACAAGCGCAAACGGCGCGCCCGTTTTGCGCGAGTCGCTTAATAGTCAGGCGCAACAGCCAAATGGAACCGCTGCGAAACCGCTGGACCGTATCATCGGCACAGTTTCGGCGGTTGACCAGGGCGCTCACACGGTAACGGTGAAAGAGGATAAGACGGGCACGATCTATACGGTCGATCTGCAGAATACGAAAACTCTGCTGAAAGTAGAGCCCACCGCGAAAGATCTCAAGAACGCCACTCGGATTACCGCAGACGATTTGGCGGTAGGCGACCGTGTCCAGGTAGGAGGCTCAAAAGCCCCGGACAACCCCAATTCGATCGCGGCGCGAAGCGTGATTCTGATGTCCGCTCGCGAGCTTCAGCAGGTGCATCAACAGCAGGCTGCTGCCTGGCAGCACAGCACGCCCGGTTTAGTGACCGCAGTCGATCCCACCGCGAGTAAATTGACGATTTCAACCCGGACACCGGAAGGGCAGAAGTCCGTCGTCGTCGATGCTTCGAAGACAACGGAATTTACGCGTTACTCTCCGGATAATCCGAAAACTCCGCAGCCATCGCAGTTCGCCGACATTCGAACTGGCGACCAGGTGCGAATCATCGGCGAGAAGAGCGAGGACGGCTCCGCGATCACGGCTCAGCAAATCTACTCGGGCCCGTTCCGCACAATTGGCGGTACTGTCTCCTCCATCGCGCCGGATGGCAAATCGATCACGATCAAGAGCGCCGGAACCAACCAGATGGTACAGGTGAATCTGAATGACGAATCGGCCATCCATAAACTGCCGCCGGAACTTGCGATGCGGTTGGCCATGCGGCTAAATCCGAGTTACAGGCCCACACAGGCCGCTCCCGGTACAGGCGGCGCACCCGGGGCAAATGGAAATGCGGGTGGCGCTCCGCCCTATGGCGCGAAAGCCGGCGAGGCGAATACTCCCCCTGGCGCGGGCTCGACACCACAAGCCGGTGGCGCAGGTTCTCCCGGTGCATGGCAAGGTGGAGCAGGACGTCCAGGCGGAGGAGCCGCCGGAATGCGAGGCGGTGGCGATCTGTCTCAGATGCTGGAGCGTTTGCCGAAAATCGAAGTTTCCGACCTCAAGCCTGGCGACGTAGTTCTGATCTCAGGCGCGGCGACCACTCCCGACAATTCTCGAATCATTGCGACCAATATCATTGCAGGCGCAGAGCCCATCCTTCGCGCTGCTCCTACCCGCCAGGGTCAATCGTCTCTGAGCGACTGGGGCTCGAGCCTGGGTGGTGGAGGCATGGACATGGGCATGCCTCCGTTATAACGATTGATCTTTTTGCCGGCGGTTCCGGTGTCAACACATTGCTTCAGAGGCTAAATGAAAACTAAAACGATACGTGTACTTCTCCTCGCGCTTGGTCTGGGAGGGCTTTTGTTCTCTCAAACGTCGCCGCCTTCCCCGACCGCGCCGCCCCAGTCCCGGCCAGCCCGTTCCGGCGCAACTGGAACGGTTCAAGGTTCGGTTAAGGACGACACCGGCGGCGTCATTCCAGGAGCAGTGGTCACTCTGACGGATCAGGCGGGGACCGTGCAGACCGTGAATTCGGGCCGGGATGGAAATTACACGTTCCGCGGAGTCGCGCCCGGCACATACACCGTATCCGCGACTTATGCCGGTCTCCAGCAGCAAGGCGTGATTGCGGTGAGCGTCGCCCCCGGCCAAGCCGCCACCGGCAATGTCGTGATGACCGTTCAAACACAGCGGCAGGAAGTTACGGTCACTGATACCACTACAAACACGGTCAGTACGGAGCCCTCGAATAACGCGACCGCTTTGGTCCTGAAACCAGAGGATCTGGATGCCCTCCCAGACGATCCGGACGACCTTGAAGCCGACCTGCAAGCACTGGCGGGCCCTGCGGCAGGTCCTGGCGGCAATCAGATCTTCATTGACGGATTCACCGGCGGGCGCCTTCCGCCCAAAGAATCCATCCGTGAAATTCGCATCAACTCCAACCCGTTCTCAGCGGAATTCGACAAGCTGGGTTACGGGCGCATCCAGATCTTTACCAAGCCGGGGTCCGACAAGTTTCACGGGCAGGGTTATTACAACATTAGTGACGGCATCTGGAACTCGCGGAATCCTTTTCTGGTTACTCCCGGTTTCGACAACCCGCCTTTCCGCACCCAGTTGTTTGGGGGAAATGTAAGTGGTCCGCTCGGAAAGCACGCCAGCTTCTTCATTGACGCAGAGCGGCGGCAGATCGACGATAACGGCATTGTCACGGCGACGATTCCTACCGCGAATTTTCAAGGAACGCAGCCTTGGCAGATCTATTACTCGACCCCGCAAAGGCGAACCACGGCCAGCCCTCGCGTCGATTATCAGCTTGGCGCAAATAATACGTTGAGTTTTCGATATGAATATCTAGACAATAACCGCGTGCTTACGGGCATCGGCGCCTTCGACCTGCCTCAAACCACGGTCGGCAACATGACCTATCCCAGCACCGGTTATACCTACGATACGGTTGAGCAAACCGCGCAAATCGTCGAAACGGCTGTACTAAGTGCCAAGGTGGTGAACGAAACTCACTTCCAGTTCGATGATACGAGAGCCAACTATCGCAGCTCGACTACCGCTCCCACCCTGAACGTCGCGCAATCGTTCGTTGCTGGCGGTTCAGGCTATAGTTCATCCCAATATCCCAGCAGTTACGACCTTCAGCACTTTTACGAGCTGCAAAACTATACTTCCGTTACTTGGGGAACTCACACGACGAAATTTGGAGCGCGAATCCGCTCCACGAGTTCTGGACGATTCCAGCCCGAAGGGTTTTAATGGAACCTATTCGTTCCTCGGGAATAGTACCGGACTCACTTCGATCCAGCAATATCTGACGACCGTGCAGATGTTGGAAGCGGGAATGACTCCTCAGGCGGTTACCGCGGCAGGGTATGGACCCACGAAATACACAGTCACTACCGGAAATCCTTATATCGGCCTCTCTCAAACCGACGCTGGCCCTTTCATTCAGGACGATTGGCGTGTAAAGCCCAACTTGACGCTGAGCTTGGGCCTGCGCTGGGAATCGCAGACTAATGTTCCGGATCACAGCGACTGGGCGCCTCGGTTCGGATTCGCATGGTCCCCCGATTCAAAGGGTGGGACCGGCCGTGCGAAAACCGTCATCCGCGGCGGGTGGGGCATGTTTTATGATCGGTTCGGCATCGCCAGCGTGGAGACTGCCTATCGATACAGCCAAAGCAATCAGCAGACTTATACCTACAATTTCTCCCCTTCGGCATTGAACATCCCAAATTATGATGCCGCCTTCGATACGCCGATCCCCATCAGCGCTCTCAGTGGGCTCGCAACGAGTGCCGCCCAGAAGTACCAGATCGACGGCCGTCTTCAGGCGCCGCGATTAATGCAGACTGCAATCGGAGTGGAGCGGCAGCTATTCGGCCACACGACGCTTGCGTTCAATCTCATGAATTCGCATGGAGTGCATGAGCTTCGAACAGTGGATATCAATGCTCCCGTTCCGGTCGTCGGCGATCTGCCACCTGGTACCCCGGCCAAGACCGCCGCCGCGCTCGGAACACCTGTAAGTCCAATCATCCGGCCATACGGAAACGTCGGCGATATTTACGACTATCAATCGACCGGCTATTTCAGGCAGACCATGGCTATGGTCAACATCAACACGCAAGTAGGGAGATGGGTAACGCTGTTCAGCCGCTACTCCTATGGCAATGCGCACAGCGATACCGATGGCCTCGGCACTCAGCCTTCCGATCCGTACAACTTCGCAGCGGATTGGGGCCGCTCCTCCTTGGATATCGCGCACAATCTTTTCCTAGGCGGATCTATTGCCGCGAAATGGGGCTTGCGCTTCTCTCCCTTCATCGTGGCTCATAGCGGCACACCGTTCAATGTCACCAGCGGCACCGATCTCTATTTAGTCGGCACCAATACGCCGACCGCACGGCCGGCGAAAGTGAACACGGGCACGCTGTACTACGGCGTTCCCCAATCACTGTCCGGATTACGATTTAGTGCCCCCGGTGCCGCAACCGGGCACCCTCGGCGACTTCATTGAGCGCAACGCCGGCACCGGCCCGGGATTTATTGGATTGAACCTCCGCGTAAGTAAGACGTGGGGATTCGGCACGACTAAATTTAAAGGCCAGGTCGGCGGATCAAGAGGCGGTGGCGGTGGTCCCGGTGGTGGAGGCGGCCACGAGCATGGCGGCGGTGGTGGTGGTGGTTTCGGCGGCGGCGGTTTTGGCGGCGGCGGCCCGCGAGGTGGGTGGCGAATCTACGGAACATCGCTATAATCTGACGCTCTCGATCAACGCTCGGAATATTATTAACCACGAGAACCTGAATACCGTAAACGGAACGATTACGTCGCCCTACTTCCTGCAATCCACTGGAATCACGGGCGGCTTCGGAGCCGAGGCCACCGCCAGCAATCAGCGGCGCATCGACTTGCAACTGCGTTTCGCGTTCTAGTGAACTGTCCCGCTCATTCGCAAACCGGATCGGGCATGCCGGCTATGGAACACCCGATTTCCACGTAGGGCGAGGCATGCCTCGCCTTTTCCTCTTCGTGTTTCACGCATTCGGCACGAAAATCTGAATCAAGAAAAACGCGATCGCCGCAACCAGCGCCGCCGCCGGAATCGTAAGGATCCAAGCAACGACGATATTTCCCGCTACCTTCCATCGGACGGCTCGCACGCGCTGTATCGAGCCGACACCCGCGATCGCTCCGGCGACGGCATGCGTCGTTGAAACGGGCAACCCCAGCTGCGTTGCGAAAAGAATGGATATAGCCGCTCCCGTTTCCGCGCAGAAACCGCTGCGCGGCTTCAGCCGGGTTAACCTCGTCCCTACCGTGCGCACCACTCGCCAGCCGCCGCTCAAGGTGCCCATGCCCATGGCGGCGGCCGAAGCGAGAATGACCCAGTCCGGCACGTGAAATGTGCTCTGAAATCCGCCCGACACCAGCACAGCCGTGATGATGCCCATCGTCTTCTGAGCGTCGTTCGTGCCGTGGGCACAGCTCAACAACGACGCGGACACGATCTGCGCGTGACGGAAGAACTGGTCCATCCGCTTCGGAGTGTATTTATGGAAGATCCAGTAAACCGCAACCATCAATCCGTATCCGAGGGCGACGCCTATCAGAGGCGCTAGCACGATAAACGCAACCGTACTCGGCCACTTCCCGACAATCAAGCCGCCCAGGCCGGCTTTCGCGACTGCCGCGCCCGCGTAGCCTCCAATCAGCGAATGTGACGAGCTGATGGGCAGTCCGACATACCAGGTGGTAACGTTCCAAATCACCGCGCCAATCAATCCGGCCAGCAGAACATAGGGCGTAACGATCTCCGTGTTGACAAATCCCTTGCCGATGGTCGAAGCGACGCCGGTACCCAGAAAAAATGCCGCAATAAAATTGAACGCCGCCGCCAGCGCGACCGCTCGAACCGGCGTCAGCACCCGCGTCGCCACTACCGTCGCAATAGAATTCGCGGCATCGTGAAATCCGTTCACGAAGTCAAACATCAGGGCGATGCAGATGATGAGAACCACCAGGCCGAAAGTGGACATTCGCTAGCTGTTCTTCAGTGCGACGTTCTGGACTACATCTGCCACGTCCTCGCAACGATCGGTCGTCTGCTCGAGAATTTCATACACTTCCTTCAGCTTGATCAGCGTAATCGGATCAATCGGGGAATTGAAAAGATCCTCAAGAACGGTCCGCTCCACTGCATCCGCTTCATCCTCGAGCCGGTTCACTTCGATGCAATCGTCCCAAACCGGTTTACGATCTCTCAGCGCCGTCAACGCTCGCGCCAGCGCTTTGCAGGACCCGTCTATCATGTACCCGAGCTGAATCGCAGGCTCCGGAATCGGATCCACGCGGTAGCACGAAATTCGGAATGTCGCGTCCTCGATGGCGTCGAGAACGTTATCGAGACTGGTAGAGAGCGTCTGAATATCTTCCGGGTCGAACGGAGTGATGAACGTGCTTTGCAATCTTCTAAAGAGCTCGTGGATCACTTCATCGCCGTTGCGCTCCAAAGCCTCCATCTGCTTCGAAATTCTGCACATGCCGGAGTAGCCCGACTTTAGTCCGGAAACCAGCAGCTCCGAAGCCTGGCACAAGATCCGCATGTGCTGGAGAAAAAGATCGAAAAATTTTTCGTCCTTAGGCAACAGGTTCATAAGCGAACGGTATAACACGTGAGATTGCTATCAGCTCTGAAATGTTTGCTCATAAATTGTGACTCTCCGCGCTCTCTACCAGACAAACGGAATCAATGCCTTCACTTCGCGCTTATATCGGGCATACTCGCCTCCGAACTGCTCTTCCATGAATTGCTCTTCCACTACCGATTTCAGATGCCAGCCGATCAGAGCAAGGAAAGCGCCGGCTAAGCAGCCGATTTGTCCAAACGCGATGGCCGTACCAATCAACGCCAAGCACGAGCCCGGAATAGATAGGATGGCGAACGATGCGATAAGGGCCGCTGCGTACAAGCTCATGATCTTGCTTCACAGTAACGCTGGCGCTCCAGTTTCGCCCCAGGAAAAAGCGCGCCCAAACGGTCACAAAAAGCCCAAGTACTGTAACCGCCAAACCGGAATATGCGCTCGCCGCCGACTCCGACACAAAGCGCCTATTCAGCGGACCAATTCGAACATCGCTATCGAAGACCAACAGAAACGCGAGAATTTCGATGCCTATGTGCAGAAGCCGCGACCTCGCCGATTGCTTGCGAGCGGTCGTTTTCGCCGTCACGCTCGTAACAAGCCAGACGATCCCGACACCCATCCACAGCCAGCCGATCAGCTTGTGAACGATGGCCTGCATGTCTGCTCAAGCGATGCCGAACTTTTTCTGCATGTCTTCGAGCGTGATCCCTTTCGTCTCGGGGTAAGTCGTCAGCACCACGAAAAATTGCAGCAGCATCATCGCGGCAAAAAACACAAATGGCGCGCCCCGGGATTTCGAAGCGATGATCGGAAACGTCCAGGAAATGATGGCGTTCATGAACCAGTGCGTGAAGCTGCCCAGGCTTTGCCCCTTCGCGCGCACGCGTGTCGGGAACACTTCGCTGATGTAGACCCAGATCACCGCGCCTTGCGAGAAGGAAAAGAATGCAATGTTTCCGACCAACAGCCAAACCAACAGGCCCTCATGGCGTTCCGCTCAGAAATACGGCCGCGACGCCTGCCAAGACACGCCGTGCAGCCAATCGAACCGATCAGCAGCAGTGTCTTGCGGCCGGCGCGATCGATGATGGACATCGCAATAATCGTGAACACCAGGTTCGTGAAGCCGATCAGGACAGCCTGCCGGTCCCCTGATATTTTGCTGAACCCTGCCCTCGCAAAAATATCATTCAGGTAATACAGAATCGCGTTGATTCCCGATAGCTGATTGAACATCGCAATGGAAACCGCGAGAAAAATCGGAAAACGGTATTTCCAACTGAAGAGCGGCTCTTTCCCGTGTCCATGTTCGACATCGATGGAGCTGATAATGTCCTGCAATTCCGACTCGATGTTCTCTTCCCCGATTTCCTCCAGTACCGTCCGCGCTTCCGCAACGCGCGATTTCTGAACCAGCCAGCGCGGACTCCGCGGAATGGCAAATAACATGAAAAAGAACAGCAGCGCCGGTATCCCGGACACTCCCAGCATCCATCGCCAGTCCTCAGGTCCCAGCGCCGCGCGTCCGATGAGGTAATTCGAAAAATAGGCCAGCAGTATGCCTGCCACAACATTGAATTGAAAAAAGCCTACCAGTCGCCCGCGCAATTTGGCCGGCGCAACTTCCGCGATATACATCGGCCCCAGCACGGAAGATCCGCCGATTCCGAGTCCGCCAATGAGCCGGAATGCGACCAGCGAATACCAGTTCCACGACAGCGCGCACCCGAGAGCGGAAATGAGATAAAGGATCGCCATTACGCGCAGGCTGTCGCGGCGCCCGTAACGATCTCCTGGAAATCCGGCCAGCATCGAACCCACAACCGTTCCTATCAGCGCAATGGCCACCGTCAATCCGAGACTGTTTGGCGAGAGCTGAAAACTCCGCGTCAGGCCAGCCGTTGTACCCGCGATCACGGCCGTATCGAACCCGAATAGCAGGCCGCCCAGAGCGGCAACGATGGTGCTCTTTACAAGTGTTCCGGTAAGTGTCATGCGTGTTCGCTTTCCGCTGCCGTTCCGCTGAGGAGCGCTTCCTCCGCAAGCACCAAACTCCCCAGAACGCCCGCGCGCGCGCCCAACAGCGGCGGTTGAATATAGACGTCAAGGCCGTCGGTCACCTCGCTATGCCGAACATAGTTATTCAAAAGACGCGCAAACTCTTTTCTGATCAGCCCGAACAAATGAGGCTGCTGCATGACTCCTCCTCCTAATAAAATGCGGCGCGGCGATAACGCTACGGTCACGTTCACAAGACCTAATGCGAGATAATGCGCCTCCAGTTCCCATCCGGGATGATCCGCCGGCAGCAAGCCCGCAGGCATCGACCAGCGCGCCTGCATTGCGGGGCCGCAGGCCAACCCTTCCAGGCAGTCTCCGTGATAGGGGCATAGCCCCGGGAAACGGATCTTGTCCCAAATCGTGCGGAATTCGAAGATGCCCCATCTCCGGATGCACCAGCCCGTGAACGACTGTGCCATTCACCAATGCGCCTCCGCCGATTCCGGTTCCAATCGTCAAATAAACGGCATCCGCCAAGCCTTGTGCTGCTCCCCAGCGCGCCTCACCCAGAACCGCCGCGTTCACGTCTGTATCGAAACCGACCGGCACTCCCAGCGCTCTCTTGACCGCGCCGACAAGATCGTAATTTCCCCATCCCGGTTTTGGCGTGGAAGTGATATGTCCATAGCTGCCGGACGATCGATCCAGATCCACAGGGCCAAACGAGCCGATGCCGACGGCGCGCAACTCCGTACCGGCTTCCTCATGAAAAAACTCGACTACGTTCTTGAGAGTGACTTCAGGAGCCGACGTCGGAAATTGACCGATTCTGATGTCGTTTGGCCCAGTACCGACTCCGCAGACGAACTTTGTGCCACCCGCTTCGATGCCTCCGAACATGCTCTTGAGTATATGCAAGTAGGCCGTTGGCGATAAAATCCGAGCGTGCCCCAGATTTCCAGCGAAAAGCCTCTGAAGAGTCGCGCTTGATTTCGAAGCGGCTCGCCACATCGTAATCGATACAGTGCGGTCGCTGGAGAACACGCGCGCTTCCGAAATGATTCCTCTGGAATCGGCACATGGCCGCGTGCTCGCTTCGCCTCTCTTAGCGGATCGCGATTATCCGTCGTTGCGCCGCTCACTGCGTGACGGCTTCGCCGTGAAATCCGCCGATCTTCCCGGCGTTCTCACCATTCGCGGCGAGGTCCGGGCCGGCGAGCAACAGCAAGCGCCGCTGCAAAATGGCGAAGCACTCGAAATCATGACCGGAGCGCCCGTGCCCGACGAAGCCGATGCCGTGGTGATGGTGGAGTACGTGGAGCGCCTGAACGATTCAGGCGTCGCCAAAGTAAAAGTGGATCGGACCGCCGAACCGGGCCAGTTCATCAATGCCCGCGGAACCGAAGCGCAGAGCGGGTCTGTGCTGATTCCACCAGGAACACGGCTGGATGCAAGTCATATCGCAACACTCGCCATGACCGGCCATATCTCCGTCCCGGTACTGCCCCGCCCTTCCGTCGCCATTCTGGCGACCGGCGATGAAATCGTACAACTGGAAGAAACGCCCGCTCCTCATCAGATCCGGAATTCAAATTCCTATCTGCTGGCGGCGCTTGTCCGTGTCACAGGCGGCGAACCGACGATCCTTCCGGTAGCTCGGGACACGCGAGAAGCGCTGCGGCCGCTCCTAGAGCTCGGATTGCAGCACGACATGCTCCTGGTCACGGGAGGCGTCTCGGCTGGCAAATATGATCTCGTAAAACCCGCCCTGCGCGAGCTCGGCGTGAACTTTCATTTCGAGCGAGTGCGCGTGCAACCGGGCCAACCCACCGCCTTCGGCACCGTCGGAAATAAGCCTGTGTTCGGATTGCCCGGAAATCCCGGTTCAACTCTCGTGACCTATCAGCTCTTTGCGCGCGCGGCTCTGGAATTGTTGTGCGGACAAGCGAATCCCATACTGCCTCTGCTATCTGTCCGTTTTGAAGCACCCTTCCGGCACAAGCTGGGCCTCACCCGCTTCCTGCCCGCTCGCTTGAGTGAAGACGGCCAGCATCTCCGCCATATTCCGTGGCAAGGATCGAGCGATATTCCCGCACTCGCAAAAGCCAATATCTTTCTCATCGCCGACCATGATCGCGAGACTTGGGAAATCGGCGACGAGATTCGAGTCATGCTCAAGCCATGAAGAAAGCTCTTTCGCATTACAACTCGGAGGGCCAAGTTTCAATGGTCGACGTTGGTGAAAAAGCAGTCACCGAGCGCACGGCCACTGCTCACGCCTTCGTGACCATGTCGGCCGAGGTGATCAATGCCCTGCCAGACAATGCCAAAGGCGATCCGCTGGAGATCGCCCGCATCGCCGGAATCATCGCCGCGAAGAAGACTTCCGATCTGATCCCGCTCTGCCATCAATTGCCTCTTACGCATGTCGGCCTGGATTTCAAAATTCAGGACGACGGCATTGAAATCGAAGCCACGGCATCCACGGCGGCCCGAACCGGCGTGGAGATGGAAGCCATGACAGCAGCGTCAATTGCCGCGCTGACGATCTACGACATGACCAAAGCTCTCGACAAGGCAATTGAGATTCGAGAAATTTTCCTCCTTGAAAAAACGGGCGGCAAATCGGGCACATATCGCCGGAAAACTTGCAAAATGATCAGAGTCGCGATTCTGACCATCAGCGACTCGGCGGCCGCAGGCACCCGGGAAGATCTTTCCGGCCCGCTCTTCATCAGCGCTGCCAGGAGCTTGGTTGGCAGGTCGCGGTAACAGCAACGCGTTTCGGACGATCAGAGCGCGATTGCGCGGCAATTAAGAGACTGGGCGGACGCCTCAACTGCATCGCTGCTCTTGACCACGGGTGGAACCGGGGTGGCTCCGCGCGACGTCACTCCGGAAGCAACACGCAGCGTTCTCGATCGCGAAATTCCGGGTCTCGCTGAGCTGATGCGCTCCCGAGGATTGGAGCAGACGAAATTTTCTGTTCTTTCCCGAGCCGTCGCCGGCACTCGCAAATCGGCGCTGATTGTCAACCTTCCCGGTTCTCCACGAGGCGCATTGCATTCGCTGAGCGTTATTGAAGCGCTCGTCCCGCATATCATCGATCTGCTCGAAGGCCGCACGGCGCATTAAAGGCGCTCGAAGATGCGAAACTGAAGACGAGCAGTAAGAAACTCACGGCAAACGGGAGACATCTCAAGAGTGATGAGAAAGCGGCCCAGTAAGGCTCGTCTGAACCGAATGAGGCTCTTGTTACTAGTCTCGTCTTTGTTGACGCTCGCGAGCGCCGGAATGGCACAAATTCTGCCGCCCGGTCAACTGCCGCCTGGTCCGCCTGCGCAACCCGGCCAGCTCGGACCCGCCCCCAAGAAGCTGCCGCCGAGCACGCCGGAACCTACACCGCCCAGCTGTGGACGGTTCTCCGGCACAGCCTACGGGCGATGATAAACCCATCTCCATAGCCTGTCCGCTACGTCCTCGTGCCCACAACCGTTCTAGATCCCGATGGGCACGGCTATGTCAATGGCCTCAGCACTTCCGATTTCGAACTGTACGATAACGACAAGCGGCAGAAGATTTCCTCGGATTTCATTCAGCAGCCGCTCTCCGTCGTTCTCGTTGTACAGGCAAATGCAGACGTCGAGCCGCTGCTGCCCACAATCAAGAAATCAGGTATTTTGCTTCAAGGCTTAGTTACCGGCGAAGATGGCGACGCGGCGATACTGGCGTTCGATCACCGCATGCGCGTGATGCAAGACTTCACGAACAGCGCCGGACAAGCTCGATGACGCGATGCAGAAGATTACGGCGGGATCGAGCAGCGCCGCTTTAATCGATGCCGTAATGGAAGCGGACCACATGCTGAAGAGGCACGACCCGCGAAATGTACGCCGCCGCGTCATTCTTCTGCTCAGCCGCAATGGCGATAAGGGCAGTGAAGCGCAATCTCCAGGAAACCATACGCGACATGCAGTTCGATAACGTGATCATCTACTGCGTGGACATCTCCAGATTCTTGACGGCTTTGTTGAAGAAGCCCGATTATCCACGGCCGGCGAACGGCGGTGTCCCACCCGAGGCGCTTCCGAACATTGCCGGCGCCACCGGGCCCCGCACCCAGACCAGCGTCGCGCAGGAAGCGGATGGAAATGTTCTGAACGGAGTTCCTCCCATTTTGCGCTCCATTCGCGATCTGTTTAAGAAAAGCCCCGCCGAAGCCTTCGCCTACTTCACCGGTGGAAACGTCTACAGTTTCGGGCGAGAGAAGGCTCTCGAGCTTGCCATCGCGGATATCGGCAAAGACCTGCGCAGCCAATATCTGCTCAGCTACTCACCGAATGACAAGGACGAGCCAGGGTTTCATACCATCAAGGTCTCCGTCGATCGGCCCGGCTTGAAGATTCGCACGCGGCCTGGCTACTGGTGGGGCGGCGGCCAGTAGGTTCGCATTGATCAGGCGTTTGATTCGAAGCGCAAAGCGCCGAAACTGACAACGCTCTGCGGATCGATCTGCCACTGGTGGTAATGGAGTAATTCGCCGCGCAGCCCCGGCATCACCTTCATGAAAGTGTATAGCGGCGACGAGCCGCACCATTTCATGTCATCGTGGCCATCCTGCAGGAGCGACCAATAACCATTAATGTCGCCTGCATTGATTCGCTCAATGCGCTGGCGGTCGCGCACTTCAATGGCCAGCATCTCGCCCATGTTGGCCGTAGCCCGCAAGGAGTCTCCGTAGCGCGCGCCCATGTGGGCCATATCGATGCCCAAAATCCAGAACAGATCTCTGCCTTCCCGCGCGGCGATGTTCGAGAGAGCATCGAAGAAGCGGGCTACGTTTTGATTCTGCTCCGGCAGGCCGCCTTCATAAATGCTCTTCACAAATGGCCCGCAAAGGATCGGCAGAATGCGCACCTCCGGTCCATAGAGGTGCTGCAGGAAAACAATCTGAAACTCGATCGAATGCTCCACCGAGTGGCAGTAATCTTCCATCCGGATCGCATCCGGTGCGGCGGCGTCCAACTCATTTACCAGCCCTACATTGGCTCGCGCTTCTCCGAACGGCGTGAGGAAATGCTTCCGAGTCAATCCGAACCGGTCCGGCGCGCCGTAATGCGATGTGCCGAGAATCACAAATGTTCGATTCTGAGCCTCTTCGAAAGACGGCAGCGCCTGGTACGCCGCGCGATAAGTATCCCAGCCGCCATCCGGGCTCGCATGCGGAGCCGCAATACCTACCGTGCTAGCCGTTCCCTGTGGCCCGCCAATACGCGCCGTCAGCAGATCGGCAAGTTTGGTCCGCTCATGTGGATATGCAGAGCCGGCGAAAATCGCTTCGCGCTGCAATTCCGTTGCAAACTCGTCTTCGCGTTTCGCCTTCAGTTCCCGATACCTGATCGTTCTCAAGAAAGCCAGCGTCGTTCAACGAATCGAAAAGATGTTTCTCCAGATCGCCGACCTGGATCTCACCCGTAATCCGCACCAGCTCCGAACGCAGATCGAGCGTCGATTGCTGTCCGTCGAAACACTCCAGCGCCTGAACCAGCGGTGGCGGGACAAGTAGCGTCGCATCCGAATAGTGGTACGGATCGCGAATGAATAGTCCCGGCCGCGAAGGATCGGGCGAGGGCATGAAATCCAGGTTGAAGCGCAACCGCGGCAAAACTTCCGACACGCCTCATTGTACGGTGCATGCGAGTGCGTTCACCCGACAACTCGCCGCATCCGCTCCAGAAACTCAAGTGGAACCCGCAAGTTTCCATTCATCCCAGTTCCTAATTCAATTCCCGGCTTCACCGCGCCGTGGAAATCGGACCCGCCCGTCGGAAGCAAATCGAGTTCTTCGGCCAGCAGTCGGTAGTGCGCCTGCAACTCGGGAGGATGTTCGGAATGGTAAACCTCTAATCCGAGCAAGCCGGCCTCTTTCAGCCGGATCAAGACCTCACGTTCGAATTCGCGAGAAAGGGACAGCCGAATCGGGTGCGCAACAACTGGAATTCCGCCTCCCGATCGAATGATGCGAATCGCCTCCTCCGTGGTCTTGCTTTCTCGCTCCACGTAGGTCGGCGCACTTTCGCCGAGGTACTTGCGAAATGCCTCGTCCGAGTTCTTCGCGTATCCTTTTTCCACGAGAATGCGCCCGAAGTGCGGTCGTCCCGCCAGGCTCTTGCCGCGCGCCTCCACCTCTTCGACGGTGACGTTTACGCCTCGCCCTTGCAAAGCCAGGGCCAGCTTTTCATTTCGATTCCGCCGATCCGCCTGTTCCTCCTTCAGCCATCTCGTAAACGAATCTGAAGGCTCTCCGGCCGGAAAGTATCCAAGCAGATGGACGGTTCGATATCTATTTTCACCAGGAAAACTCAAACGCGAATTCAATTCGATCCCGCGAATGAGGTCCAGCCCTGCATTGCGCCCGAGTGACAGCGCTTCTTCATATCCCTCGAACGTGTCGTGGTCCGTAATGGCTAGCGCGCTTAGCCCAGTGCGAACCGCAAGCGATACCAACTCTTCGGGAGTCAACGTGCCGTCCGATGCCGTCGTATGCGAATGTAAATCGATCAACGCCGCGGCGTGGGGCGTGTCTGAAGAAGGAGGCACTAGCGCAACTTTATCTCCGGATAAACTTCAAACTCGAACATCTCTCCGCAGGTATGAGCCATGAGGCGCCCCGGTCCGAGAGTTTTGTCCTTCGTTCGATTCTCAAAGAATACGGCTCCGTCCGTGCTGTCTCCAGGCTTCAACTTTGTCGGGAACCAAGGTAATGGCCGATGCCGCTGCCGCAGCCTTGAATCCGCGATTGACAAACTGCGCCATGGCTGCTTCCCGCCGCTGCTCATATCCATTTGTCGATCGAAAGTTCGACAGAGCGTAAATACTGTCTTCATAGAGAAGCTGCAGCTTGATAACGTCATTCCGGCTCGCCTTCTGCAATAGGGATTCAACCACCTCATCCGCTGAAACCGGCTGAAGCACCGCTCCATCCTGGCGCACAAAACTGAAATCGGCCGGCTTTACCGTCCACGACACCAGCGAACCGTTTGTAACGGTCACTTGAACGATGTTGTAGTTGCTGATGTGCGGAGGCAAAGGCGCAAACATGACTGTAATGCCGTTCTTGGTCAGCGCCTCGTACTCCATTCCATGGGATTCAAAGTGCAGCGGGGTGGTTTGCGGCAAGGGCTGGTTTGCAGGCTGATTCGGGCTTGGCTGATTCGGGGCAGGCTGGCCGGGCGCTGTTTGCCCCGGAGCCATTTGCGCACTGGCGGAAAGCGCTGAAACTATCGTGAAAAACAAAAGATTACACGCAAATACAAGACGCCCGCGTGCGTGTAAGAGACCCATCAAAAGACCCATCTACATCATAGACGTGATGGCCCAGAGATGCTCAATCGCAGTTCGTCGCGAGTTTGGCGGTCAGAAACCATCGCAGGATTCCTTTGGGCTGCGGCGGAAAGTGCTCTAGATCCAGCCGCAAAATCGCGCCTTTTTTGAAATCGATCTGAACTTCCCGACACCCCAGCAAATACCCTGGTAATTCACTGAAAAGGGGGTTGTGCCCCACCAGCATCACGGAAGCTTCATCCCGGTGTACGCGCAGTTCCTGCCAAACCTGCTCGACGCTCGCGCCAGGTAATAACGCCTTGGTGCGAAGAATTTGATTTTTATATTTCAGAACATCACTGGCAATCTCTGCCGTTTGAACCGCTCGCTTCAACGGACTACTTATTATCAGGCTGGGTGCGACGCCCGCCTCGGCCACCGCTGCGATGATCTGGCGCAGTTTTCGACGCCCTTCCTGAGTTAACTCGCGATCCGCATCGTCAACTCCGGCTGTGCCCTCTTCCGCAATTCCGTGTCTCAGTAGATAGACCTGCATGGGGGAGGTTTTCGCCTTTCATTCTGTCATACTGGTCCCTTCATGCCTGTGGGTCAGGAGACACAAGACCGCATACTGTTGGCGGTCGCAGTCGCGGCCGCTGGGCTGATCCACGTTTCTATCGCAGCGAGCCAAATCCTGCTCGGCTTGGGAATAGTACTGCTGCTCCTGTTCCGCCGCAGGCTTCCGTTTCCGCGCATCTGGATGCCTTTAGGGGCATTCTTTCTCTGGACCATCCTGGCCGATGTGCTCTCGCCGGATCCCTGGGGCGGCCGTGCCCAGATCAAAAAGTTTTTTGTTTTTCTCTTTATTCCGCTTATCTACGCTGTTTTCGTCCGGCAGTTTTCAAAGGTTTTCTACCTGATGATCGCGTGGACCGCCGCCGCAACGGCTTCCGGGATCTGGGGACTCGTGCAATTTGTTATGAAATACAGACACATTCAGCAAACCGGCGAAAATTTCTACGTCACCTATGTAGGCCGGCGGATCACGGGATTCGAAAGTCATTGGATGACCTTCAGCGCTCTTCAATTAAGCGTGCTGTCGCTGCTGCTCGCTCAATGGTTTTTCTCGAGCCGGAAAATGCCGGGCTGGGCATACGTCAGCGTCGCGATTCTGTCCGCTGCGATTCTCCTGAGTTGGACGCGCAGCATCTGGGTTGCGGCCGCGCCATCGATTCTCTACCTGGTTTGGTTCTGGAGGCCGAAAATGATTCTTGCCCTTCCGGTGATTGCGATAGTTGCCCTCTTCATCGCTCCCTCGGGTACGCGCGACCGTCTGGAATCGCTTGTCAACCCGCACGGTGAAACGGATTCGAATCGCCACCGCGTCGTCACTTTCGTAACGGGTCTTCAGATGATCAAGGCGCATCCCTGGTTTGGAATTGGCCCCGAAGAGATCGCCCGCGATTTCAATTCCTACGTTCCCTCAGACATTCAGCGTCCATTGCCCGTGGGCTATTACGGTCACCTTCATAACATCTATGTTCAATATGCAGCAGAGCGCGGCATCCCGGGATTGCTGTTCATCCTCGCGTTTGTCGTGCTCACTATCTGGGACTGTTTCCAAGCCATCCTGCGCCTCGGGAAAGAGCGCTCCCAGCAGCTTTTCGTTCTTCATGGAACCATCGCAGTAATCATTGGTATCTTGGTCGGCGGACTCGCCGAATACAACCTGGGTGACAGCGAAGTGCTAATGATGTTCGTCAGCGTGGTCGCTCTGGGATACGCGGCCGTACGCAATACGAACGTCAAACCGGAATTGAATTCGGAACTCTAAGATCACCCGCCGAATTCGATTTCGTCCGCACCATTCCAGACCACGCATTCCGGAATGGACTCCGCCGTTGTGATGAAAGCACAATACTCAGCCTTCAAACGACTCCGTGCGGGCGCCCAGCGGAATGTGGGAACACCGAAAAGATTATTGCGCGTCACCATGCGACGTCGTGATTCAACGAACGGCGAAACGCCGAATTCCATGCCGCAAGCCAGCCCTTGTCCGTTCCAGGGCTGCTGAGTCCGGAGATGGTTCTCTTCCCAGCGTGACAACCATGGAAAATCCGCACGTTTCCAAACGTAACCGAACAAGACGTTACTTGCGGGCGACCAGGCGAGAAACCACGCATGCTCTTGCCGAGGATTCATGAGATGCGCAGTGAAGCCGCCCGATATCTTCTCGGCCGCAAACACTTGAAAATCGGCTGTTCCTCCATCCCTCTTTGGGCAAAATGGCCATTCGAACTCCGCATCCGGCTGTTGACTGCCCCTACCGTCATTGAATTCGGTACCGATGACTTTAGATCGCGTTGCCGAAGCGCGAAATTGAGTCAAGCCGGCTTCAAGGAACGGCGGACCCAGCGTCACGTGTTGCGTCCACCCAATCGGCCGGTCGCTGGGAGAAAGATTTTCCACTGATTCCGAAAAGCAAACAGTCTTGCCGGCGGGGCCCAAGCTTATCCGTCGTTCGAATCGCAACTGTGCCTTGCTGACGGTCGTTGCCAAGGTTATCTCATGGGAGCTTGCCGAGACTTCGTATGGGGCAACCGGCGCTTCGCCATGTACAGGCATGCCGGCGGCCGCTTCTTCCGCGCTCGGAGCACCAAAAGTATCGAGACAGATATTGTGGCCCAAGATTCCTGAGAGTAACTGCGCTTCACTGTGCGAGCCATATTCAGGATGTTTGATCAAATCGTAAGTGGAGGGCTCAATGGAAGGCCATGGTGGCGTCCAGAGCGGATTGACCCCGGTCGGCTTGTGGAGGATCTCGGCCACGTGACCTCCTTCGACGGTGAGAGTCACTCGCATCAGATCGTTTTCACTCTGAACAGCTCGCCTGTTGCGATAGAGTAAACTCTTTCATTGGGATACACAGGTCACGTGCATGTGCGCATATCATCATCGCACTCTAGATCGCGAAACAGAAGTCGACGTAGTCGCCTGCTTGCACTACGCCGACGAGCACCTGTTGCGAGCGGGCGCGATCGAAATTCAATCTGAAGGCGTTGACACTTCCGACTCTGCGCAAGCGTTTCCGTCGGAAGAAAGGCGCGATTGTCGAAAATTGTGAGCGCTTTGGATTGCCGCGTAGAGTTCGTTCATCATTTCCCGTGATTTTTCGAAGCTGTACCCGCGCTTCATGAAGTACTCATGGCTCTTGATTTTCATATGGCCGAGGGAGCAAACGATCTGTTCAACGCGAACTTCCGCCAAACGCCTTGCAAGATGGCTCTTGCGAAATGCTTCGATAGCGCGAAGGGCGCGCTGATAGGAGTTTTCGTAACTGGTTTTGTAACGCTGCATCAACTGCAGCCGGCGGAAGATTTTTTCTGTGATCTCCGGTGATTCGCGGCTGAATTCGGCCATGGCCAGCGCGTTTTCCGATTCGAAAACCTTCTTATAGGCCCGCTTTTGTAGCCAGAAGGCATAAAGCAGAGTTTCGAGAAGCGGAGCTAGTCCGGGCGAATCGACTTCACGGTATTCGTCGGCTAGAGTTTGAGCGAGCGCGTCGAGTTGTTCCTGGGTTTCGCCGGGAATCAGGAAGAAGGTTTCACAGCTCAGGCCGTGAGTGGTGGCATTGCGGCTGGAATTTTGTTTTCCGCTATTACCGCGCTGCGAGTTAGAGTGACCGGCGCGCGGCTCTTGGTTGGTGTCGGACATTTCGCTTCTCGCGTTTGAGTGTGATGCGCGGCAGGACGGCGGAGGCGAATTTTTGCGTGGAAGTTGTTGAAGGGAGAAGGAATGAAGTTTTTGCGATTTTTGTGACTGAGTGGAGGACGGGAATGTAAGTCCGACCGGGTTAAAGCCTATTTCAGGTGATTACGGAACGAACTGGCGATTGGGTTCGTATTTTCATTTCGCCAGCCGCGCCTCGTGGCTTTATTCGATCACCAGGGAAGGACGTAAGCGCCTAGACCCTTTTCAGCCGAGGTTATCCGTCTGGTTTTGTGAGCTACCGAGATTCAATCGCCGGACCAAACAGGAGAAGCCAACTCGACCGTCCACACAGGTCCGCCTTGATAAAAGGCACCCTCCACCTTCGCGAAAATCGGCACCTCGCCCGGTATAATCCAGGCGCGACTGTCCGCTGGTTGCTTTCCGATCAAGGGCGCAATGATTCCGGTGAGGCCGCCCAACTCAACGTGGATAAGATAGCGATTCGCAAAACCAGCAATACCACCGACTGTGAAGCGGTCTCGCGCCTCTCGCTTAATGGAGAGTGTCACGATGCGGGGTTGTAGATCGCTCGCGAGATATGACACCTTTGTCTCGACAGCATCTGGCGGGATGTTCTCGATAACAAGCGGAATGATGCCGTTCGCCAGATCGCGCGGCAATTCCATGCGCTTTCTGTAGACCTCGACCTTGCCGGCTTTCGTCTCTTTCCACACGGCCTCGTGGGCGGCGGCATTGATGTTCAGGTCGAGCTGGACCGGAAACGAAGGACCCCTCTGCACATGATGGTCGCTGATCAGGTGCAGAACGTCTTCTTCTGAAAAGACCGTCGAATCGTCATCAACAGAGCCATCGCGGAATCGGAAAACCAGCCTCGAATGCACCTGACTGTGTTGCACTACTTCCAGCAGATCACCGACACCGATCACCTTGCCCTGCAGGGATTTCACGAGCAGAAATCCATGGGTAGATCCTTGTTTATGGCGCGCGGGCATCAATTCAGCAGAGGAGAAGTGAGTGCCGACGAAGGCCAGAATCAGAAGCAAGACAGAACGATTCATGAGGACTTGGGTTGGGTTGTAAACTTCGATGCAATCGATGAACCACTCGGGCAGAATCATGGAGTTTGAACGTTCTAAAGGGCAATACCTTGCGCGACCGCGGTTGAATGAAGCAGCTATTGGTGGAATTGAGCCGATCGCTGAGGTGCAGTGGGTGTTATGACCCATTTGAGCTCTGCTTTTTTCAACTGAAAATGGACCGGTCGAAGGCTAACTACGACTAATTGGCGAGCGGACTCGGGCGGATCTGGAAATGAACCACTTTGCTGGTTGTCCCCTTGCCGGTCTCGCTGTGGAACGGCGTGCGTGTGCCCCAGGTGGTCCAGACCCCTTTCCCTTTCCACCCGGCACTCGGATCATCGATGCGGCCGTCCATCCCTTTGGCAAAGAATCCAAGTGGATAGGGAACGCGCATGACGACGAATTTTGCATTCACCAGCGCTAATAGCGAATCGGATCCGTTGCCTGTAACGATGGGCGTATTCTTGCCCAGTCCCAGCGTGTCGAACCGGTCCACCCAATCGTAGTAGTGCGAATCGGCGCTTCCGGAACCTGTCACATTGCGGAAATTCGGTCCGGGAGTCGGATAGAGTGTCCACCCTTCCGGGCAATGTTGCCCCGTGGCTTGCGGCCCGTTCAGGGGACCTGTGCACTTGCTGCGATCGAAGCTGGCGAAGTGCCCGCTCGCCAGCGCTACCCAGACGACGTTATTGCCGTCAATGTCCAGGCCGCGGGGCGAGAATCCCCACACGGGCGCCTTGGGATTGTGCCACGGGACCTCGTAATATTCCGCCAGCGCCGTCTCCGGCGGATTGGGTCCTGGATTGAGCCGCACGATCCCGCCGGGAAACCCCAGCACGCTGCCCCAAATCATGCCGTCCGGCCCTACAGTGATTCCGTAGAATGCAGCATTCAGCCGGGTATCGTGAGTTGCATCCCCCTTGCCGTTGAGCGCGGACGAGATCCCCAGGCTTTCTCCGCCGGGCGCCGTTACCACTTTTTGCTCGGTATCGAGATACGGATCACGTTTGCCATTGCCGTTCGTATCCAGCACGAGCGCCGTCCAGCCCTGTGATTTTGCCGCATCGTGTGTTTGATCCCACATCCGCGTATTCAGCCACCCCACCACACCTCCGCCTCCGCCACTGCTGGTCCATAGCGTGTTATTCGCATCAGAGGCGAACACCAGATGGTGTGTACCGAAGCAAGTGTCAATTAACGACATCTGCTTGGTTGCCGGATCGTAGACCGCCAGTTGCCGTCCGGAGGTTGCTACCGGCGTAAGCTTCGCGGAAATCAGATCCGATCCCGCTTTGCAGAATGCAGAATTCTGGCTCGCGCGAATTCGCGACGTGATCCACACTCTCCCCCGCTCATCGAACATCGGATTATGAACCGTAGTGTGGCTATCCCAAATGGCTTCGTCGCCCCAGAATGCCGAGGGCTGCATCGGCTTCGATTGCCCCGGCGTGTCCGGGTCTCGATACGGAACCTTGACCTGGCTAGCCGCATTATGTACCGGATCGAGGACGGGCATATAATCCCGGCTCTCTTCGGCTGATCCATAGATACGCCCGTTCGCGTTGACCTTCGGGTCGCGCTTGTCTGTCGAAATCTCATCATGCAGATATGCTTTCGGATCGGCCCAATCCCATTGCGTGATGACGATATTACGCTCGACGCCCTGCGGGCGGGGAGGCGCTTCGGTGGGAATCTCCCCATGCGCGATACGGGTGGTCCAATCGCCGAACTCCGCTGTCGCCCGTTCCGGGCCAAGTTGCGCAAGGCCGCCCATCATAGCCCTGCCCGCTTGTCCCGATTGCAGGCGTCGCTCCCACATCGCGGCGGGCGAATCGAAATGGCTGAATAGAGCCGGAATGCTGCGCGTATATGCATTGCCCAGTTGATGGCACGATTCGCAACTATCGGTCTTGATCAGATGCAGCCACTGTCCCTGCGTCTTGATATTGGCAGAAATCCCATTTCCCTGGGGACCCGTGCCGGGAAACTCGCTCTCCTTCGGTGCGTTTAGCAGCGCGTACCAATAGTTGGCTGGATAATACTGCGCCGCGGCTGCGGGATTCGGCGCAACACTCGGCTTCAGATCGATCTGCCTTCCCGGGCGCGTCTGGACTTTCGGCGAATCCACCAGTCCGTAACCGCGCGCCCAGACGGTATACGTCGCCCGCGGAAGCGCGGGAATGAGATAGCGGCCCCGATCATCTGATACGACTTCTTTGATGTAACGCGTGGGCAAATCGGTGGTTTCCGCAATTATCCACACGCCGGCTTCGCTTCCATTCGCGCTAGAGACGACGCCGCCAATCTCGTCACTTTTGACTTTCAGCTTTTGGCTCTGTTGTGCAGGAAGGTGACAGGCCAGGGCTGAGGCCATAACACAAGAGAAAAGCAGAAGATTAGCAGCGCGCATACATTACGTCCTTAGAAGCCAAAATGAGTGCTGGGGTGCGCTCATTGAGGTTCTGAATGGTCAGTATATAATCCTGCTCAACTGTCGTCATAGCTTCGGATCCCGAAGTTTGATCCCTGCCAGGGATATGATTCAGGAAGGCAGGATGGGTGGCGACCAATTTGAGAGGTCGACTGCAGCAGATGAACTGGCGGGTTACTGGCAGGGATCGACGTAAAGACCAGGCCATTTGCCCTGAGCGAACGAACAGAGCACACGAACATGAAGCCAAAGAACACGATCTGCCTCTGGTTCGACAAAGACGCGCATGAGGCGGCGCGCTTCTACGCTGCCACCTTTCCGGACAGTGAAGTAAGGGGTGTTCACAAAGCTCCCGCTGACTATCCGGGCGGCAAGAAGGGCGATGTGCTGACGGTGGAGTTCACCGTCCTAGGCATTCCGTGTCTCGGTCTCAACGGCGGCCCGACGTTCAGGCACAGCGAGGCCTTTTCCTTCCAGATCGCGACGGACAATCAGGAAGAGACGGACCGTTATTGGAACGCGATCATCGGAAACGGCGGCACCGAAAGCCAGTGCGGTTGGTGCAAGGACCGCTGGGGTCTCTCCTGGCAGATCACCCCGCACGCGCTAACCGATGCGCTTGCGGCTGGTGGCGGTGAGGCGAAGCGTGCTTTCGAGGCGATGATGACGATGAAGAAGATCGACATCGCCGCGATCGAGGCAGCGCGCCGAGGCTGACGTGAACACGGCGACAGTGGCCGCAGTTCCGCGGACCACACAAAACGATGGCCTGCGCCATAGATTTTTACCCATCTTGCAATTAGCGGTGGGGCGCATCCGGGCCAACAACAGGGTCGTCGTTTCCCATCTTTAAGGCTTGAACAGCCCCACTCAATCCGGCGGCTTCTAGTTTCTGTTTTTTTAGCTGACTCAATCCAACATATCCACTCGTTGCGTGCGAGCGGTGTAATATCCTCCCATGCTGTTAAGGCTTGCGGGTCGGATGCAAGTGCTTTCCTTAAATCTGCCGGTAGTTCGTGAACCACGCCGCTAGGAATCTTTTTTTGCGCCATAAATTAAGCTGTCTTTTCGTAAGCTCCAGCAGGGCGAGGAATCCGTAATAGCCGCGGACCGGGGGCTATCAATTAGTATGCGCCGCGTGCAACACTCGATATTTCCTCAGCAGCTCATACATTACGACGGCGCCGGCGCTCGCCACGTTGAGCGAGTGCTTCAGGCCGAGCATGGGAATGCGAACATGTGTATCGCAGAGTTGCAGGAGGGCGGCATTCAGCCCGTCCACCTCGTGACCGAAAGCGACGCATACGGGAAATCGCGGTTGCCAATCGAAGAGATCGATCGCCCGTGTGCTTGTTTCAATCGCGGCGATTTCGTATCCACGGGCGCGAAGAATGCCAATTGCCTGCGCTGCATCTTCCACAGGTTCCCAGCACACGCGTTCCTCCGCACCCAAACCAGTCTTCGTGATGGCGCTCTTAGGCGGACGCGCGGTAATGCCGCTCAGCAGAAGCCGCTCAATGCCGGCGCCGTCGGCCGTTCGAAAGAAGGCGCCGACGTTGTACATACTCCGCACATTGTCGAGCAGAATGGAGACGGGAAGCTGCAACTCGGAATACGGGAGTGCGGCTGTCGTGGCGCGGTAAGGCAGCCGTTCCATCTACTGCTTGCCGGATAATCCAGCGCGCTTCCACAGGTCATCCACTCGCTGCACAACTTCGGGTGACATCTTGATCACGTTCGGCCAGCGCCTTGTGAACCCCTCGGAATGCCATTTCGTGGTCGCGTCCACGCCCATTTTCGATCCATAATTCGCCATGCGGCTGGCGTGGTCGAGCGAATCGATCGGTCCCATGACGAACTCGATATCGCGCTCCGGATCGATATTGTTCAGCGCCTTCCAGGCGACCTCGGAGACGTTTTGAACGTCGACATCTTCATCCACCACGACGATGCATTTGCTGAACATGGCTTGTCCCAATCCCCAAATGGCGTGCATTACCTTTCGCGCGTGGCCCGGGATACGATTTTCGAATTGAGATGAGAATGAGGTTATGGAAAATGCCCTGGGCCGGCATGCAGACGTCGCGAATCTCAGGCAATTGCATTCTCATCAGAGGCAGAAAGATGCGCTCGATCGTCTTGCCCATATAGAAATCCTCCATGGGCGGAGGTCCGACGATCGTGGCTGCGTAAATCGGATGCTTACGATGCGTGATGCATTCGACGTGAAACACCGGATAATCATCGTCCAGCGAATAGAATCCGGTGTGATCGCCGAACGGGCCTTCGCGCCGAAGTTCACCGGCATTCACATAGCCTTCCAGCACGATCTCGGAATTCGCGGGCACCTCGATATCGCATGTCTCGCAGCGGACCATTTCGACGGATTTGCCGCGCAGAAAGCCCGCGAACAGCATCTCGTCCACACTCGGCGGCAGCGGCAGAATAGCGGAATACATGGTGGCCGGATCGGCACCGATCGCCACCGCGACGGGCATACGGGTGTCCTTTCCTTCGGCCATTAACCGTCTGTAATGCTCCGCGCCCTGCTTGTGCTTTTGCCAGTGCATTCCAGTGGTCTGTCCGTCGAAAACTTGCATGCGGTACACGCCGCAATTGCGCCTCCCGGTTTCGGGACTTTTCGAAAACACCATCGGCAAAGTGATAAAACGCCCTGCATCGCCCGGCCAGCAATGGAGAATCGGGAATTCATCGAGCGAAAAGCCGCTGCGCCTGACTACTTCCTTGCAAGCGCCATCCGAGACGGTCTTGGGAAACATGGCGCTCACTTCGCCCAGTTTGGGCAGCATCTTGAGCTTGTCCAGCAGCCCCTCAGGCTTCTGCATTTCGAGGAACCCGACAATTCGCTGCGCGATCGTTTCGATATCTTCAACGCCTAGCGCGAGTTCCATTCGCCGGGTACTGGCGAACGCGTTAATGAGCAGAGGCACCTTCGAGCCCTTTGGCTTTTCGAACAGAAAAGCGGGGCCCCGATTCTTCACGGCGCGGTCGGCAAATTCGGTGATCTCCAGATAAGGATCCACCTCGAAGGAGATGCGCTTGAGCTCTCCTCTTTTTTCCAGAGCGCGAACGAAATCCCGCAAATCGTCAAAGGCCATGAAATCCCGTACACCCATTATCATGAGAGTGAATCATGAGCAAGCGAACGGCGTTGGTGACTGGCGCCAGCCGCGGCATAGGCAAAGCCTGCGCTGAAGCGTTGTCTGCCGCGGGCCACCGCATTGTGTTGGCGGCGCGTTCTTTGGAAAAACTCGAAGAGACATCGAACCAGCTTCGCTCGATGGGGGCGGAAACGTTCGTTGTCGAGATCGATCTGGCCAACTCCGAATCGATTGTGAATGGAATTTCGAAGGCCACTAGAGAATTCGGGCGCATCGATATTCTGGTGAACAACGCCGGCGTGACGAAGGACGGTCTGGCTGTGCGGATGAAGCAGGCCGATTGGGAACTCGTGCTGCGAACCAACTTGAGTGGAGCATTTTACGCAATTCAGCAAGTCCTTCCGGGCATGATGCGCGAGCGATGGGGAAGAATCGTGAACATTTCATCGGTGGTGGGTGAGATGGGTAATCCGGGACAGGCGAATTATGTCGCATCAAAGGCTGGGCTGATCGGATTGACGAAATCCTTAGCGCAAGAGGTCGGCAGCCGCAACATAACGGTGAATGCCGTGGCGCCGGGCTTCGTCGAAACAGATATGACGCACGGCCTCACGCCCCAACTGAAACAGAAAATGGTGGATCAGACGCCATTGCGGCGGATAGGTAAACCCGAAGAAATAGCAAGCGCCGTGAAGTTCCTCTCAAGCGATGACGCGAGCTTCATCACCGGTCACGTATTGGACGTGAACGGCGGAATTTACATGTAGCTTGTGCATCTGCCGCCACATCCAATTCGCTGAGAACCCGTCAGATGCCAGGAACTTCAGTTGCGCCCAAGGCCCAGCGAGACAGCCCTTTTCAGATCGGCCTTGTCCAGATGTCTTGCTCCACGGATTCGGGCGCCAACCTGCAAAAGGCCATACGCGGCATTCGCGACGCCGCGGGGAAGGGCGCTGAGATTATCTGTCTCCCCGAGCTGTTCCGGAGCCAATATTTTTGTCGCGAAGAGAATGCTGAGCTTTTCAATTTAGCCGAAACTATACCCGGTCCGTCGACCGAGGCGCTCAGCTCCGTGGCGAAAGAGTTACAGGTGTCCATTGTTGCTTCGCTATTTGAAAAGCGCGCGCAGGGCCTGTACCACAACACAGCGGTGATCCTGGATGCCGATGGTTCGCTAGTTGGCTTGTATCGCAAGATGCACATTCCCGACGATCCGCTCTATTTTGAAAAGTTTTATTTCACGCCGGGAGATCTCGGTTTTCAGAATTTTGAAACTCGCTATTCGCGCATCGGAGTGCTGGTTTGCTGGGATCAGTGGTATCCGGAGGGCGCGCGGATCACCAGCTTGCAAGGCGCAAACGTGCTGTTTTATCCCACAGCAATTGGCTGGCATCCGTCCGAAAAGGCCCGCTATGGCGAAGCTCAACTGGATGCATGGCGCACGATTCAGCGCGCGCATGCAATCGCAAACGGAGTCTTCGTGGCGGCGGTGAATCGAACAGGGTTCGAAGGCTCAACGGAGAGCGGTTTGGAATTTTGGGGAAACTCTTTCGCGGCCGATCCGTTTGGACGGGTTCTCGCGCTTGCTCCGGCAGACGAAGAACAAGTACTCATCGTCAAATGCGATCCCAAGGAGATGGATGAGGTACGCCGGAATTGGCCGTTTCTGCGCGATCGAAGAATTGATGCTTACGCTCCCATCACACAGCGCTGGCTCGGCTGATCGCATGCAAACTGGCGAAGGTTCGCCCTCCTCGCTTGGCTTTCGCATGCCCGCCGAATGGGAAGCGCACGAGGCGACCTGGTTGGCTTGGCCGCATGAGGTCACTGATTGGCCAGGAAAATTTGCTGCGATTCCATGGGTGTATGGCGAAATCATCCGGCATCTTTCGCAAGTTGAGAAAGTACGGATTCTCGTCGAGAGTGCCGATGCCGAGCGAAAAGCGCGTCGTGTGTTGAAGAAATGTCACGTCCACATGCCCGCCGTTGAGTTTTATCCCATCCGCACCGATCGGAGTTGGACACGCGATTTCTGTCCTATCTTTGTCCAAGATGGCAAAGGTCAATTTAGCCATCAATTGGCGATTCAACGGTTGGGCGAAGTACAAGAATTTCGGTCATGACGATGCGGTCACGGAAGCGCTTGCGCCCGAATTAGGTTTTCGGGTCGGGACGCCGTTCTTCAATGGGCAACGCGTAGTTCTGGAAGGCGGCAGCATCGACGTAAACGGACGCGGGTGCCTTCTGACCACCGAAGAATGCCTGTTGAGCGACGTGCAAGCCCGCAACCCCGGAATGGGGCGCGAAGACATCGAATACGTTTTTCGGGAATTTCTTGGCGTGCGCCGCACGCTCTGGCTCAAAAATGGAATTGCCGGGGACGATACGCATGGGCATATTGACGATCTCGCCCGCTTTACGGATCCGCGGACGGTTGTAATCGCGAGCGAAGAAGATCCAGCCGAGCAAAATTATGAGCCGCTCAAGGAGAATCTGGCTCTTCTTCGCGAAATGCGGGATCAGGATGGCGAGCCGCTGCGGGTAGAAACATTGCCCATGCCGGAGCCGGTGTTCTTCAATGGCCAACGCCTTCCGGCCAGTTATGCGAATTTCTACATCGCCAACGGGCTTGTGCTTGTGCCGACTTTCAATGATCCGAACGATCGCATTGCGCTGAACAAGCTGGCCGAGTTGTTTCCGGATCGTAAGGTAATCGGCATCGCTTCCACTGATCTTGTATTGGGGCTTGGCACACTGCATTGCATGACACAGCAGCAGCCTGCGGGAGCATAATTAACCGTGCTTCTGATCGCTGTTGCCGCGATTCCGGTGCTCATCTGGATTTACCTGTTGACAGCTCGCGGCGGGTTTTGGCTGGTATCCAGGCATTTTGTTCCGGATGCAATTCAGGCCGCGCCGGCAAAGCGCGTAGTTGCTGTCATTCCGGCAAGGAATGAGGCCGCAGTCATCGGACAGGCGCTTGAATCCTTATTTGCGCAGGAGCTTCCCGGTCCGCTTCATATCGTGGTGGTAGACGATGGAAGCTCGGACGGGACGGCGGAAGTCGCCAGGCGTAGCGCGAAGAAGATTGATAAGGCCGCCGCTTTGACAATCGTTGATGGAGAGCCGCTGCAACCGGGATGGACCGGCAAACTCTGGGCCCTCTCGCAAGGCGTGACGCGCGGTGAATTGCTCGCGCCCGATTATTTTCTCTTTACGGATGCCGACATCCGCCACGGACCGGAGGCAGTTTCGGAATTACTGGCGATGGCCGAAGCAAGGCATTACGACCTCGCTTCCTACATGGTGAAACTGGCATGCGGCTCAACCGCTGAGAAGGCATTGATTCCGGCATTCGTGTTCTTCTTTCTGAAGTTGTACCCGCCTTCGTGGATCGCGTCCGAGCGTTCGAAAACCGCGGGCGCGGCGGGCGGTTGCATTCTCATTCGTGCTGATGCGTTGAACAAAATCGGTGGGATCGCAAGAATAAAGAATGAGGTGATTGACGATTGTGCACTGGCGCGAGCTGTTAAGGGCAGTGGCGGTCGAATCTGGATGGGATTAACGCGCGGGGAGCGAGAGCATTCGCTCTTATGGAAGTTTCAGCGAAATTGGCAGCATGATCTCGCGCACCGCGTTCAATCAACTGCAACATTCCTCAGTGCTTCTCGCCGCCGCGATATTCGGACTTTTTCTGACGTATCTGCTCGCACCGCTTTTGCTCTTCACAGGCAAGACAATTCCCATGAGCCTTGGTGTTGCGGCATGGCTTCTTATGAGCATTTGCTACTGGCCCATGACGCGCTTCTATCGCCGCTCAGTTGCGTGGAGCATTGCGCTACCGCCGATTGCGCTGTTCTACCTGTGCGCCACGATTCACTCCGCTATTCAGTACTGGCGCGGGAAGGGTGGCGAGTGGAAGGGGAGATTTCAGGATGTCCACGCTTGAGGTCGAGATGAGAAGACTACCAGCGATTTTTGCTGCCGCCGAAATCCCGCTGACGGCCTCCACCGGGGCCGCCGCCCTGTGCTCGTTCGCGCCGCTCAGGCGGACGGGCCTCGTTCACGACCAGCGCTCGCCCCATCAATGCGCGTCCGTTACACGCCTGTACGGCTTGCGCCGCAGCAGCATCGTCGTTAATTTCGACGAATCCAAATCCCCGTGCCTCACCGCTGAAACGATCACGAAGAATGTTCACGCTATCCACGTGCACACCGGCCTCTTCGAAGAAAGCCTGTAGATCGGCTTCCGTAGCCTTGTAGGGCAGATTCCCTACGAAAAGCTTTGTCACTTAAGTTCTCCTGCCTGTTGTTCTATCGTCCCACAAACAGCCAATCGGAGAAAGCCGAAACCACCAGCGCTCGCAATTCTACTTGAGGCTGCTAACGCGGTGTGATGAGCCCGCCCAACTTGTCGTGTTCGGACGCAAGCGAGCGCGGAAAACGAATTGAATACGCCTCGAGATATTTGAGTCCCGAACCCGTGTTGTAAATCACGATTTGTTCGTCAGCCTTCAAGAACCCGGTCTGTAACAGTTGTCTCACCGCTGCAACGCATGCTCCGCCTTCCGGCGCTGGGAAAATGCCTTCCTGTGCGGCCATCAGTAGACCGGCGTCCAGCATGTCCTCGTCGGAAACGGACACGGCAGCACCGCCGCTTTCTCGAATCGCTTTCAGCACGAGAAAATCCCCGAGGGCTTTGGGGACTCGCAGCCCACTCGCGACCGTATGCGCATCCTGCCAGAATTCGCTCGACTCCGCGTGCTGCTCGAAAGCGCGAGTGATCGGCGCGCATCCTTCGGCCTGAACGGAAATCATTTTGGGGCGCTTGCTTCCGATCCAGCCGAGTTCCTCCAACTCATCGAATGCTTTCCACATGCCAATGAGTCCAACGCCGCCGCCGCATGGGTAAAGGATGGCATCCGGCAACTGCCACTCGAACTGCTCGGCCACCTCGTAGCCCATGGTCTTCTTACCTTCGATTCGATAGGGCTCTTTCAATGTGCTGACTTCAAACCAGCCTTCGCGGTCTTTGCGTTCCGCCACCATCCTGCCGCAATCGCTGATAAGGCCATCGACCAGCGTCACCTGCGCGCCAAACGATTTGCACTCCACGAAGTTGGATTGAGGAACATCGCGAGGCATGAAGATATGAGCTTCCATTTGGGCCGCGGCAGCATAAGCCGCCAAAGCGCTCGCCGCATTCCCGGCGGAGGGAATGGCCAGCTTTTGGCCGCCCAGTTTTTTCGCCATGGTCACGGCACAACACAGCCCGCGCGCTTTGAATGAGTCGGTGGGATTCCGTCCTTCGTCCTTGACCCACAGGCTGCCTGCGCCCATCTTGCGTTGCAGGCCCTGCGCTCGGACAAGGGGCGTCCAGCCTTCCTGAAGAGTCACTGCCTCCTCAATTTCCGCGGGGAGCACGGGTGCATAGCGCCACATGCTGTTCACTGCCGCCTTCAGATCCTCTTTGTGCCACCGGGCCCGAATCTTTGAGAAATCGTAGTTGACCAGCAGCGGGCCGCCACAGTCGCAAAGGTTCAACAGCTGATTTGAATTGAAGCGCTTGCCGCAGCGGCTGCATGTCAGGTGCGAAGCTTTACCCATGTCCTGCCTATCCTAACGCCTCGACCGTGGCGGTCGCGTGCGCAACGCTAAGACTGTTACCCGCCAAACAAAGCGATCACGCATTTTTCTGATAGTGGATGACGGGAAATTGTGCAACAATACGGGATAAAGCCAGAAAAAAAACGGACGAAGGAGTGCACGTGCAGTATCCGTTAAGCCGGGACGAACACGCGGCCATGGCGAGATACCTGTCAGGTATCAGAAAACAGTTGCAGGACGTTTCTGACTTGTTTACCGCGCGTTACGGAAAAAACAGCAGTATCGCTGAAATCGCGGTAAAAACACTCGTCTCGTCCACCTTGCTCGAGCACGAACTCATGCTTCTCGATCACGAAACGGAAACAAACATCGACTCTAATCTTGAAGAAATTGGAACCGGGGGTTATTAGTCCGGTCCCATGCGTTGGTACTCCGTTTCCGCGCTGTCGCTGCTGCTACTTTCACCTTGCTTGGGCAAGGAAGCTGTTTATTTCAGGACCGGATTCTCGCTCGAGGTGGATTCGCACACTCAGGAAGACCAGATGCTGGTGTTCCGCATCGGCGATGGAACACTCCAGTTTCCGATCGACGAGGTGCTGCGGATCGATGCTGTCGCCGATTCACCAGGCGCGAAGCACGAAGCCGCTGTGAGACCTCTGCAGCAGACGCCTAAGGATGTTCTCGGCGAGGCCGCATTGTTGCAGGGGCTCGAGCCGGAGCTTGTTCGCAGTGTGGCCAAAGTGGAATCGGGTCTGCGGCAAGACGCAGTGTCGCCCAAGGGCGCGCTGGGCCTCATGCAACTGATGCCGGCCACTGCCGCTGAATTGGGTATCAATCCGAATCATGCCGGCGATAACGCGCAAGGCGGAGCGAAATATTTGCGCGACCTGCTGATCCGATACAACGGCAACTCGGCTCTCGCCTTAGCAGCTTACAACGCGGGTCCCGGCGCGGTGGCCAGGTTCGGCGGCGTCCCGCCTTATGCGGAAACCCGGCAGTACGTTTTGAAAGTCATCCGGGAGTACCAGCGGCAGAAGAAAGCGAACGACACCAGGTATAGTCCCTCGGCCGTCGCAAAAGCTAGTAAGCCCATCTCCACAAATTGACACCGGCCGTGTAGCCCGCGCCAACGGCTGCAAAGAGCACCAGATCGCCTTTTTTCAGCCGACCATCGATAATCGCCTCACGAGTGGCCAAGGGGATCGTCGCCGCGGTTGTGTTGCCGTATTTGTCCAGATTCACTACAACGTTCTCTTTGGGCAAACCTAAACGGTCGGCGGTCGCGGTAATGATGCGTTTGTTGGCTTGATGCGGAATCAGCAGCTTCACGTCGGAGGGAGCACATCCGTATTTCTGGAGAACCCTGTCGCACAGTTCGTACATCTTACGGACCGCAAACTTGAAGACCTGTTGTCCCTCTTGTTTGACGTAATGCTGGCGTTCCGCTACGGTTTCGGACGAAGCCGGGAGCCGGCTTCCCCCGGCGGGCATCTTGAGAAAAGGGCCGCCCGCGCCGTCGATCTCATTGACATACCCGATAAAGCCTTCGTCTGGATCTTCTGTTGGCTCAATCAGGAAAGCACCCGCCCCATCGCCAAACAGAACACAGGTGGCGCGATCCGTGTAATCGATGATTCGGGACATAGTATCCGCGCCGATGACCAGCACTTTGCGGTGTGTGCCGCCGGAGATCAGGTGCGCCCCTACCGTGATTCCATATAAGAATCCGGAGCAAGCCGCGCCCAGATCGAAGCCCCAGACTCCCGAGGCGCCTAGTTGATCCTGTACGAGGCAAGCAGTAGAAGGAAACAACATGTCAGGCGTGACCGTGGCCACGATGATGGCGTCGAGCTCGCTTGCAGCGATGCCCCGGTTGGCGAGCGCTTCCTTTGCCGCCTGAGCTGCCATGTCGGAGGTGGCAATGTTCGGGTCCGCTATCCTCCGCTCGCGAATGCCGGTGCGCTCCACAATCCAGGCATCGTTCGTATCCACCATTCGGGACAGGTCATCGTTCGTGAGTGCGCGAGGCGGCACGAAGCAGCCTAAGGCGCTGATTTTCGCTCTGGGCACGATAGCTGTTGTTCTCAACTGATTGAACCACGTTTGCGATTTTTCGCTTGGCGACGATTGATCTTCCGGGCCAAGATTCGGAACTATCCCAAACGAGTCACGATTCAGTCTGCATTTTTTTTCGCTAATCTTATCAACGAATTAAACGCGTATTCTGCGGCCGCGCTGGCGTGGCGCCCTGCTACCTTTTTGCCGAGTAGCAGGTTTCCCCAACGGAATAAATCATGAATGCAATCACTCTACCCTCTGTCAAAGCGGCGCTGCGCTTCGGAGTCCTGGCCGCGACCGCGGTCTGCGTAACTTTCGGCCAGACGCTGATCAATCTCGGGACGCAAAGCCGCAACATCGATTTCGGTAATGCGCCCTCTACGCGTCCGGTGAAGACCGGGACGACGCTTCCGGCGACTTGTTCAACCGGAAACCTATTCTTTAATACGGCCGCGCCGGCCGGACAAAATCTGTACGGCTGCACCGCTGCGAACACTTGGACGCTTCTGGGCTCGGCAGGCCTGCTCGACCCCGGCGCAAACGGATTGGTTCTGAGGACAGGCTTGAACACAACGACGTCTGTTTCAGCCCCTGGCAGCGCGATTGTGGGCGCAACGGACGTTCAAACACTCACGAACAAAAGCATCGACGGCTCGGAAATCAAAACAGGAACGGTTCCAGCATCACAAATGCCTGCGTTCTCTGGCGATGTTTCAACGCCGGCGGGAAGCACAGCGGCTACGCTTGCGACGGTGAACTCGAGTCCGGGCACGTACGGTGACGGTTCCCACACGGTGCAGCTCACGGTGGATGGTAAAGGGCGGGTCACGGGAATCTCGCAAGTGGCTGTCGCCGGCGGCAATGGAAACAGCTCGATTTCCGCTGGACCGCTGGCATCGATTTCCTCCTCGTGTACTCCGGGAAATCTTTATCTGGCAACCGACCAGGCGGCCGGTCAGCAGATCTATACCTGCTCTTCGATGAATACCTGGACACAGGTGCTTTCGGTGGGCTCCTCGGGCGCACTGGCGGTTACAAACGGGTCAATCGATATTGTCCCTAGCGTAGTCCCGCTTCTGCCCGCGGCGAACACCTTCACGGGCTTAAATACATTTGCAAATGGCATTCAGATCCAAGGAACCAGCAGCCAGCCTTCATGCACGTCGAGCATGCGAGGCTTACTTTGGTTTCAAAATAACGGCGCTTCGAAAGACGGCATTCAAGCCTGCGTTTATAACGGCTCCAGTTTTGCCTGGATCAATCTCTATTGAGATTTGGTCGGCGGCGGCATCCCACGCGGGGTTCATTGCGCTCATGCCTGGTGCCAGTACATCTCCCAACCGAGATACTTGGTGGCAGCCTCATGGACAATGGCTGAGGTATGAGCCAGGTTCGCCGCGGTATGATGCTCGAATCCTTGTTCACAGATAAAGCGCAGTAAGTCCTGCAAGCGCGGGATCTCGACGACCCCCGCGCCGCCGAAGGTCTGCAAGGAGTCGTCGGTGAAGCGGCCATCGCCCACGTAGCCCCGAAGCTTGCCTTCCCGATCTCGGGTCGAGAATCGCGCGTAGCTCATGGGCGCCGCTTTGACACGGCCCACGCAAGTTCCGAATGTATTCAGTTTGCCGACGGTGCCCGCGATGATTTCTTGAAAATCCATCCTGACATCGGCAAAGAAATGCTTCGGGAGATTGCTGCAATGAAAGCAAACCGCTTTATTCGGGTCGTCGCCGTAGTTATTGTTCCAGTCGAGCAGAGCGCTCGGCGTTCCGGACGCGAGCCGCAGCGCATGCATGCTCAGAGTGCCTACGATATCCGTTTCGCAAGCGCTCGACATCAGACTCTCACTCATCATGCTCATTACCGTGCAGGGAACAACGCCAAAGTTCTCTTCCAACGAAGTCCAGCACTGCACGGCACTGATCGCGACATCTTGATCGCGCATCCAGCTATCGACCGCGGTCCCGAGTTTCGCCATTTTCATCAGCGATTCCGCGGGCACGTCCGCAGTTGAAACGTACGCTTTGATTGCGTTCAGTTTGGTCTGAGCCTCTTGATCTTTCATTCTGCCGATGCGGCCGAGAATTTCGGAGAGGTCTACCGTAATCACCGAGATGCCATTGGCTTCGAGCAGCTTTTCGCTGTATCTCACCGTATTGAAGGCCGCAGGACGCGCGCCGATCGCGCCAATCCGGAGTCCTCGCAGACCGCGAACCACACGGCAAACTCCGATGAACCACGCGAGGTCCTTCTTGAATTCCTCAGAATCGGGAGCTTCGGTATGAAGTGTGGTTAGCGAATACGGAATTCCGTACTGCATCAGGTTGTTACAGGCCGACATTTTTCCGCAGAAGCTGTCGCGGCGGTCAGTAATGCTCATTTTGCGCGGATCATCCGGGGTGGCCTGGATCAAGACCGGCACGTTCAGGCCGGCTAATCTCAGGGTGTCGGCGATCGCGCGCTCATCGCCAAAGTTGGGCAGGGAGACTATGACGCCTTCGATTTTTTCCCGATGCCGCTTGAAGAGTTCAGCGCAGGTTTTCGCCTCCTCGAAGGTTTCCACCGCGCCAAATTTGGATTCATTGGCGATGATCGCATCCGCAGCGGTCTGAGAGCCCTTTGGTGTCGGCGCAATTACCTCAACACCCGATTGCTCCAGCACGCGCAGCATGAGTTCGCGTCCGCTGGCCGCAAGGTGATCCGGAAAGAAGCCCCGATTACCGATAATCAGGCCAAGAGTCGAAGTGGGACCGTTTACTTTTGCCATCAGTGTTTCCTTGGAAAAAATCGAATGAAGTAAATGAGACCTATGACGAGCAAGACCAAGCCCCACCAAATACTGGCGTGCAAATTAGACAGCACGGGCGGATTTTGGAGAGGCGATGCGAGTTCATAAAGGCCGGTGGCCGTGATCAGCACGCCATAGAGAGTCAATAGAATCCCGATAAAGAACCAGATGGAGAGAAAACCAGGACCGTGCATATTCCACCTACCAGAAGATGACGTTTAGGACAACGAATATAACGAGCACGACGACCGTCCAGAAGAGCGGCCTGTGATAGAAGGGCAAATCGCCTTCAGACGGTATTTCGGTCGCTCCATATACAAGACCGACGAGCTCCGGCTCAGGTTTGGGCTTGGTAGCGACGCTCACGGCGACAGTTACTGCGACGCAGATCAGCCAGGACCATAATGCGCGGTACATGTCCTCCGCCATAGGTTTTGCATGGGGCGAGAGGGCGACGTAACCGAGCGCGTTTGGATCGGTTCTCAGCCAAATCCACATGGCCAGCGATCCTCCGGTCCCGACGAGCAGACCCCAAAATCCGGCCGCCGGGGTGGCTCGCTTCCACAGCATCCCGAGAATCACCGTTCCAAACAACGGCGCAATAAAGGTGGCGAATAGCGCCTGGACGTAATCCATGATGCTGAGGAACTGCATCACCAGATAGGCAGTACCGATACTGACCAGGACTCCCAAAATAGTGCACCAACGGCCCATCGCGACGTAATGCTGGTCCGTGGCGTCTTTTCGTATCAGTGCTCGATAAATATCGTAGGTCCAAACTGTCGCAAAGGCGCTCACGTTGCCGGCCATGCCGGACATGAAGCCAGCGATCAAGGCGGTAATTCCCAGACCCAGCAATCCCGGGCCGCAGTAACGGGCCAGCATCAGCGGCAGCACTTCGTTGTAAGTGTGCGCGCCGGCTCCGGCTTGTGTTTCGCCAACTAGTTTTTCGGGAAGTACAGCTAAGGCCAGCAAGCCGGGCAATATCACGATGAAAGGGACGGCCATTTTGAAAGCCGCACCGATTACAGGCGCCATTTTCGCGCTACGAAGATCTTTCGCGGCTAGCACACGCTGGACGACCAAGAAGTCGGTTGTCCAGTAACCGAAGGAAATTACAAAGCCCAGGCCCAGCACAATCCCGGTCCAGTGAATACCCATTGGATTCGTGGTAAACGAGCCGAGGCCGGCCCAGAGATGAGTGTAATCCTGGGCGGGAAAGTTTTCGTGGATGCGGCGGACCATTCCGCTCCATCCGCCGGCTTCTACCAAGCCCAAAACAGAAATGACGATCGCTCCCAACCAGATTAAGAAGAACTGGAGCACCTCGTTAAAAATGGCGGACAGAAGACCGCCTAGAAAGACGTAAGCGGCCACGGTAATAGAGGACACCCAAATGCTGAAGCCGATATTCCAACCCAGAATGATCTTCAATACCAGCGCCATGGAATACATATTGATGCCGCTCATGAGCACAGTCATAAAACCAAACGTTATAGCGGAGAGCGCACGCGCCGGTTCACCGAAGCGCAGCTTCAGATATCCGGGTACCGAGTGGGTTCTTGAGATGTAATAGAACGGCATCATTACAATGCCGAGGAAAAGCATGGCAGGGATGGCGCCAATCCAATACCAGTGCGTGGCGAGAATGCCGTATTGATAAGCGGAGCCGGCCCAGCCCATCAATTCGAGCGATCCGAGGTTCGCGGCGACGAAGCTGAGTCCCGCGATCCATGAACTCATGTCTCTTCCGGCAAGGAAGAAATCCTCGCCCGTTTTTGTAAACCTTTTCAGGTAAAAGCCGATTCCGAGCACCATCGCGAAGTACAGTGCGATGATGACGAGATCGACAGGGCTAAGCGAAAGCAATTTTCCTGGTGTTGAGACTGCGGCAACGATGGTCGGCATCTTATCCCGGTGCTTCTTACATTAACGAATTCGTTTTTCGGAACTCGGATATGTTTCTGTTTTCAGCCCGAAAACCCTTTCTTGCGGCGTTCGATCTCTTGATCGCGAAATTTTGGTTTCACAGCTAACGGTACTAAAACGCGAGAAAAGTACTGGCCTTTCTGTAATCGGAAATACGAGTGTACCTGCTTCGGCGCTCAACTACTAAGTCAATCTCCTCGTCGAACTTGTGGGATGTGGCCGGCATGACAGATTGGGTTCAAGGCTTCTAGTACCGATAGGATTGTGAGTGCATTGACTGACCTTAGAGTCGTGAGTATTCTGGAAATCCGTCGTGTACAACCGGAGGTACCATGACCCACTGCCGATCACGGCACGGAATCTTTCTCTCATCTGCGCTACTGCTTCTGACGGCCATTCCAGGCTTATGCACGACGGTTACCGCCGGCAGTTCGGTCACGCCAAATCCACTGCTGGTGCCCGACCAAACTCTCACTTATCTGGGCACCAACAACCAATCAATGACAGTGGGTTCCGGGACCCTCACGGTGGGAATTCAGCAGTCAAATATCGTGAACTTGGATAGCGGAACGTCTGTAATCAGTAGCATCATCTCGGCAGTGCCCGAACCTGCTGTCTATCTCTTGTGCGGCCTTGGGTTCGTGACCTTTGCGGGTCTGCTTCGAAAGCACCGGCAAGACCGATAACCATAGTCGATACCGGAATTCCTGGCCTGATAGCGCTTGCATCCCGCAAGATGTTTTCGATCGATTCAGGCGGCTTGTTACCGTGAGAAATGCTCGCCGGATGTCTTTCTGCTGAAATCTTGGATAAACGGTAACCTCAATTAAGCCATGAATCATCAACCCGCGGGGCGCGATCATGCCAGCAAGGACTCTGGCTTTCTCCGCGAATTAGGACTTTTCGACTCGGTCATGATTGTCGTTGGCACCATGATCGGATCGGGAATATTCATTGTTTCCGCCGACATAGCGCGGATGACCGGCAGCGCCGGGTGGTTGCTTGTTGCCTGGGCGGTAACCGGTGTCCTCACGATTGCCGCTGCAATCTCTTATGGAGAGCTTGCTTCGATGATGCCGGAGGCGGGCGGCATGTATGTTTATCTCCGCGAGGCGTTCTCTCCGGTGTGGGGCTTTCTCTACGGCTGGACGCTTTTCACGGTCATCCAGACCGGCACTATCGCGGCAGTCGCAGTGGCGTTCGGGCGGTTTGCGGGCATCCTGCTTCCAGCTATCTCCGAAGAAAGATATCTGATTCCTCCTATTCATGTTTCCAGCGGTTATGCAATTTCACTCTCGACCGCACAGTTGGTCGCAATCAGCGTGATTGTATTGCTGACCTGGACGAACAGCCTCGGCATCCGCTACGGCAAAATTGTTCAGAACCTGTTTACGGTGGCCAAAACGGGAGCGCTCGCGGGGCTGATTGTACTTGGAATATTTGCCGGGCGTAATCCTGCTGCCCTTAGAACAAATTTCGGGCACTTCTGGACGCAGGGGAGCTTGACACCTATATCGGCCGGTCTTACGGCCGCGACCGCGTTTGGGCTTTTCATCGCCATCTGCGTATCGCAATCGGGATCGATGTTCTCCGCCGATTCGTGGCACGATATCACGTTCGCGGCGGGCGAAGTAAAGGATCCGCGCCGGACCTTGCCTCGCTCTCTGATTATCGGAACGGTCATCGTCATTGGATTGTACATGCTTGCGAACGTCAGTTATCTGCTGACGCTTCCTCTGCCCGCGATTCAGAACGCGCCTTCCGATCGCGTTGCCACAGCAGTTCTTGATGCGATCGCCCCCGGTTGGGGCGGCATCGCCATGGCTATTGCGATCATGATTTCGACCTTTGGTTGCGCCAACAGCCTGGTGCTCGCCGGGCCGCGTGTTTACTACGCGATGGCGACAGATGGTCTGTTCCTCCGCGGCGCCGCGACGCTCAACAAAGCAAAGGTGCCGGGCCGGTCCTTACTAGTACAGGGCATCTGGGCGTCCTCCCTGGTTCTGCCCAGAACGTACACAGGAGCCACTCGCACGTATGGAAATCTATACAGCAATCTGCTCGATTACGTGATATCGGCTGCGCTGATCTTCTACATTCTTACAATAGCCGGCGTGATTCGCCTCAGGCGAACGCGGCCGGACATGGAGCGGCCCTATCGCGCCTTCGGCTATCCGGTCATCCCAATACTCTACATTGTGGGAGCTGCAGTGATTCTAGTCGCCCTTTTCCTGTATCGCGCATCCAGCACTTGGCCGGGATTGCTGATAGTACTTTGCGGTGTCCCCGTGTACCTCATGATGCGCGGCCGCGCACGGGAAGTTTCGCATTCCAGAGACGATTCCGCGGTCGTCCGCTGAATCTCAATCGGCGGTTGCGAATATCTCTTGCGAAGTCCGAATACCCCACTGGAAAGGATCTCGTGCGTCCAGAATCAAGCGAGCTTCCGAATTGACGAATGCCGATCCTTTGATGTGCGGATAGACGAGGCCTTCGCGCACGCTTACCCATCCTTCGAAGATGCTTCCGATCAGGCTCTCTTGACGCCAGACCTGTCCTTCGCGGAGCTTTCCAGCGGCATATAGACACGCAAGCTTCGCGCTGGTGCCGGTTCCGCAAGGTGATCGATCGTAGCTCTTGCCTGGACACAGAACGAAATTCTTGCTATCGGCTCCTGGAATCGTCGGCCGCCCGTACACTTCAATGTGATCGATTTCTTTGCCGTGATCGCCCGTGATTCCATTTGCGGCGAGAGCTTGACGGATACGCCACGTATAATCCGTCAGCTCATCCAGTTTGTCCAAGGAGAGCGGGAAAGGACAATCATAGGTGAGGAAGAACCAGTTTCCGCCCCAGGCTACATCGCCGATCACTTGGCCAAAACCGGGAATTTCGACCGAAATGTTCGCGGCGGAACGGTAGCTCGGCACATTGTTTACGGTGACCTCTCCGGTCTCGTGAAGCTGCGCTTCGACGATGCCGACGGGAGTTTCAATGCGGTGCAGACCGGGCCTAATCCGTCCTAAATGCGCGAGAGTCACGACTAATCCGATGGAGCCGTGGCCGCACATGCCGAGGTATCCAACGTTGTTGAAAAAGATGACTCCCGCGGAGCAGGACCGATCCACCGGTTCGCACAGCAGCGCGCCAACAAGCGCGTCGGACCCGCGAGGTTCATTGACGATCGCCGAACGGAAATGGTCGTATTCGTCCCGGAAGATCTGTAAGCGCTCGCGCAAACTGCCCGTACCCAGGGGCGGCCCTCCATTGACCACGACTCGAGTCGGCTCGCCGCCCGTATGGGAATCGATGATGTGGATGTTCGTCCCGAGATTCACAGCGTATACATTCATTGTAGGGAGATCCTGGTCGGGTTAAAAGTGACGCAACCCTTGTTCGACGCGATCATCGTTGGCGCTGGTATTGTGGGTGCGGCCTGCGCAAAGGAACTATCTGATGCTGGTTTGCGGGTGGCTATTTGCGAGAGGAGCGGAATCGTGGGGGGCGGCGCAACGGCGGCGGGAATGGGCCATCTCGCCGTAATGGATGATTCCGACGCCCAGTTCGCCCTGACCAGTTACTCGCAGGCGCTCTGGCGCGAGCTGGCCAAGGAACTTCCTGAAGACGCGGAATACCTTGCGTGCGGATCGCTTTGGGTGGCGGCAGACGAAGAAGAATTCGCCGAAGTCGAGCGCAAGTACGGATTCTATTCACAACGAGGCATACCGGTCGAAATTCTGGATTCACGACAGTTGGCGGAGGCTGAACCGAATCTTCGGCCTGGCATGGCCGGTGCGCTGCGGATGTCGGCCGACAGCGTATGTTATCCGCCGTGCGCGGCGCGTTATTTAATTGAGCGAGTATGCGCCTCACGCGGTGAACTGTTTCTCCGCACGGCCGTCGTCCGCCTTCACGATTCGGGCATTGAAACGCAAAACGGCCAATCAATTAAAGGCGGAGTCACCGTTATTGCGACCGGCGCCGACGCGCCCCGGCTCGTTGCCGGTCTGGAGGTACAACCGCGCAAGGGCCATCTTGTTATTACGGATCGATATCCCGGTTTTCTGCGCCACCAGTTGATTGAACTCGGTTATCTAAAGAGCGCGCATTCCACCACCTCCGATTCCTTCGCATTCAACGCTCAGCCGCGACTAACGGGGCAAATCCTTATTGGCTCGACGCGTCAGTATGGTTTGGAACATCCGGGAATAGACGATCAAATGCTCAGTAAGATGCTGAACCGCGCTGTGGAATATATGCCTGGTCTTCAAAATATGGCTGCCATTCGTGCCTGGACCGGATTCAGAGCCGCCACGCCTGACAAGCTGCCGGTGATTGGAAGGCACGCCGATTCCGAGAATGTGCTTCTCGCCACGGGTCACGAAGGGCTCGGGATCTCAACTTCTCTGGCCACTGCCCGCCTGATCGCGGATGAGGCTCTCAATCGGCCTTCCGAGATTCCGCGCGAACCCTATCAACCCAGCCGAAGTTTCGCTTTGCATGTCTGAGACAATTTCGGTTCAGGTAAATGGAAAAGAGCTGGAAGTACCGGTGGGGATAACTGTAGCGGCGGCCGTTTACCGCGCCGGCCAAATCAGTTTTCGCACGTCGGTAACCGGGGAGCCGCGGGCGCCGCTTTGTGGGATGGGAATCTGTTTGGAATGCAGGGTCGATATTGACGGCACTCCAAATCGCCGCTCTTGCCAGACTGCGGTGCAAGATGGCATGGTAATTCAAACATCGTGACGAACGCACGGAAAATCGCTGCCTTAACTTCCGATGTTCTCGTGATTGGAGCTGGGCCGGCCGGCATAGCGGCGGCTGTTCGGGCCGGCGAATCGGGTGCACGCGTACTTGTCATTGACGACAATCTCACGCCGGGCGGGCAGATCTGGCGCGGAGCCGAACACGCGCATATCGATTCACTCTCGGCCCGATGGTTTGCTCGCCTTCGCTCCGGCACCGTTCAGATTCTGACCGGGGCGCAGGTGATTGGGGCCAGCCCAAGCTCCAGCATTGTCCTTGTTGAAACCGCGACGGAGGCGATGGAAATCGCCTTCTCTAAATTGATACTCGCAACAGGCGCGCGGGAAATCTTTCTCCCGTTCCCCGGCTGGACTTTACCCGGGGTCATGGGCGTGGGAGGCCTCCAGGCTCTCGCGAAATCGGGCGTGCCGGTATCGGACAGAAGGATCATCATTGCTGGAAGCGGACCCCTCTTGCTGGCTGTGGCGGCTTATCTTCGGGCGCATGGCGCTCATGTGCGCTTGATCGCAGAGCAGGCTCCGAGGGCCGCTCTTGCGCGCTTCATCCTTCAACTGTGTCGAACTCCCGGCAAGATCGTTCAAGCCGCCGACCTGAGACTTTCGTTGCGAGGTGTCCCTTATCATTCCGGGTGTTGGGTCGAAGCCGCGGAAGGAAACGGCTGCCTTGAACGTGTCCGCCTCCGGTCCCGGAATCGGAGATGGACTGAAGACTGCGATTATGCCGGCATCGCTTACGGGCTGTATCCAAACACCGAACTGGCAAGGCTGCTGGGGTGCCAAATCGACGGGCGAGCAATCGCGGTAAATGAATTTCAGCAATCTTCCGCCTCGAATATCTTTTGTGCCGGCGAATGTACTGGCATTGGCGGCGTGGACCTATCGATCGTGGAAGGCGAAATAGCGGGCTATGCCGCCTGCGATCGGAAACATACCGCTCGTAGTCTGTTTCCCAAGCGCAAGGCGGCACGCCGGTTTGCCGAATCGCTGAAGATTGCTTTCGCCTTGCGTGATGAGCTGAGGAAACTTGCGAAAGCGGATACTTTTGTTTGCCGTTGTGAAGATGTCACACTTCAGCGGCTGCAAAACATTGCCTCGTTTCGATCGGCCAAACTGCACACGCGTTGCGGCATGGGACCTTGTCAGGGCCGTGTTTGCGGGCCAGCCACCGATTTTTTGTTTGGATGGAGAACGGAATCCATACGCCCGCCAATTTTCCCGGCTCGCATCGGCAGCCTGATTCTCGAAGAAACCACGTCTGAGGAGACATCGATACCCCAATGAAGAACATGGAATGGCACGGCGTTATCCCAGCAATTACTACGCCCTTCAACGAAGAGCTCTCCATCGATCACGAATTTCTCGCGCGACATTGTAAATGGCTTATTGAGAACGGATGCAAGGGGGTTGTTGCACTCGGCTCACTGGGTGAAGGCGCGACGCTCAGTTTGAAGGAGAAAAAAGAGGTACTAGAGACCTGCGTGAAAGCGATCGGGGAGCGGGCATTCGTGGTTGCGGGCATCTCCTCATTGAGTACCGCGGAAGCGGTTTCTATTGCCCAATCCGCTGAGGCAATTGGTTGTCACGGATTGATGGTTCTGCCACCCTATGTTTATATCGGCGACTGGCGAGAGATGAAAGCCCACGTAAGTGCGATTTTCTCGGCTACGCAGCTTTCTTCAATGCTATACAACAACCCGATCGCCTACACGACCGACTTTCTCCCGGCCCATGTGTTCGAGCTGTTGAACGAACACCCGAACCTTCATGCCGTGAAGGAATCAAGCGCCGACGTGCGCCGTATTACTGCCTTGCGCTCGTTTGCTCGCGAAAAACTGAGGATCTGTTGCGGAGTGGATGACGTAATCGTCGAGTCCGTGTACGCCGGGGCAGTGGGTTGGATTGCCGGTCTCGCGAACGCGTTTCCCGCCGAATCGGTCGAACTGTTTGAACTCGCCCTTCGGCGAGAGACAGAGGCGGCATTCGATCTTTACACTTGGTTTCTCGATCTCTTGCGAATGGATACAGTACCGAAGTTTGTTCAGCTTATTAAGCTCGTGCAGGAAGAGGCTGGCATGGGCAGCCGGCGTGTTCGGCCACCGCGGCTTGTGCTTATTGGGGAAGAGCTGGAATCCGCGAAAAGAATAATCGCCGCGGCTCGGGCGAGTCGCCCAAACGCCCTGGTGAACGCAGACACACAAAAAGTTAACAAGCGTTAGACAAACAAGATAATCGGTAATGTGCGAAGACATACGGAACTCGGGGCCGTATTGCAGCTAAATGATATAACTTGAGCGGAACACACTCTTCGAGATAGACTCCACAGCTTTTCTCCCCTCACGGAACACGAATTGCTAACCCTGGCATAGCTGTTTACTGAAATCCAGTATTGAGCCATCGCAGTACTTCATTGCTCGAAACATGGATTCAGAGTCTCGGCCGGAAAAGGCACAAATAAATCAACGGGCACTCTTACGGTCCTGGAATCAATATATTTTTGTCGATGACCCCGACACATACCTTACTGCTCGCACCTCGCTTTGATAAGCGCGGACGGGCAAAACAGTAACCAACAAAATACAGAGGAGAAACTTGTGAAACGAAATATGAACCATCTGTGTGGCTTGATGGTGTTCCTAGTCGGGGCATTTACATCGTCAACACAGTTAGCATTCTCACAGGCGGCCGGCTCCGCGTCGGGTCAAGCCGCAAGCGAAGCAATACCGCTTGCTAGAAATACACCACAGCCCGTCATGAACGGCGCAGCCCAACTTATCAGCCATTACAATCCGGCCCAGATGCTGCGGCTGGCCTTGGGTCTGCGTCACCCGAATAGCGCGGCGGAAGAGCAGTTCCTCGAGGACGTCCAAGACAGAAACTCGCCGCTGTTCCATCATTTCTTAACCGCAAGCGAATGGACAGCCCGGTTTTCGCCCTCGGCTCAAGATGAGCAGGCCGTGGTGGACTGGGCCACAGCTCAAGGATTAACAGTTACGCAACGCTATCCGAGCCGTCTCCTGGTCGACGTTGAAGGCCCAGTATCTACCGTTGAAAAAGCGTTTGGAGTTACGATTAACAACTATCAACTCGGAGTGAACTCGTTCTTTTCGAATGACCGTGATCCAGCAGTTCCATCTGCGTTGTCGGGCGTGCTCGAATCCGTCATGGGCACTAACAATCTTCAGGTTGTCCAGCCGGCGATTCGGAACTTTAAGGGAGATATCGGCGGCAATCCCTACGCACCAGGTCCGTTAGTTTCGACAGGCGTGGGCGGGCAAAAAGATGCTGACCCCGCCAAGGCGTCTCTCATTTCGAAAAACGGCCTTACGCCGAACATCACCAACGGCTATTACGACCCCACCGACATTTTTGCCTCTACCGCATACAATTATCAGGCGCTGAATAACCAAGGTCACTGTTGCAATCCAACTCACAACGCGAACAATACGCCTGCGGACACGTCTATCGCGATAGCGACGTTTTCTTCTTATGACAAAGCCAACAACAAGTACAAAGGCGGATTCAATAACAGCGACATATATGGTTTTCAAGCGCAATATCCCTATCTCGCAACGCATTGGGCGGGCCCTGTTTATATAGACGGAACGCCTGGTGAATGCTGCGATGACGAGACGACACTCGATATTGAATGGGCCACTGCGACGTCCAACAGCTTTGGCTCCCTTGTGGATACGGCTTTCATATACCCGTATATTGGCGGGAATAATTTACTTTCCACCTTCAACGATGTCTATGCGCGCATGTCTTCGGATGGCGTGGCGCGCGTTTTCAGTACGAGCTGGGGCTGCTCGGAAGGTTGCTGGGGAGGCAGCGCGGGAGTGAGTACAGCGCACGGCATTTTCAATTCGATGGTGGGCCAAGGCTGGACCTTGGTAGCGGCATCGGACGATAGCGGATCAACAGCGGATTGTTCTACGGTCAGCGTCGATTTCCCCGCGTCCGATCCCAATGTCGTAGCCGCCGGGGGCACAACCCTTTACACAGGGCCGGGCGGGTATAGCAGCGAAACGGGGTGGACAGGCGGCACAGGCACGGGCTCCTGCTCGGTAAATAACGGCGGTAGCGGAGGCGGCTGCAGCGCAGTCTTCGCAGCTCCCGGTTATCAGACAACTTATGGCAGTCCGGCTTGCGGGACGGGCTCGCGAAGCGTTCCCGACATGGCGCTCAATGCCTCAATAGGCCAGAACTATTACTTCAGCGGAGGATTACATGGCGTGGGAGGCACTAGCATTGTTGCGCCTGAATTGGCCGGCTTTTTTGCACAGGAATCAGCCTATATGCTCTACATCACTACTATCATCGGCTCGAATTCTTGCTATAGCGGGGCGTCATCGCCTTGCCTTCCATTAGGTAATGGAAACACATATCTTTATTGGTTCGGAACACACCCGAGTTATGCACCACATTATCCTTTCTATGACATTAAATCCGGTTGCAATAGTAACGACGTCACAGCCGCAAAGCATTTGACGTACTATTGCGCCGGCACAGGCTACGACCTGGTGACTGGTTGGGGTTCAGCCAATATGCTGCAACTTGCCTGGGCAATCAACTCATACCTCGCCGGCGACTTCGGTTCACCCACCATCACCTTCAGCGGCCCTCTGAAAGGCCACTGGTATAACACCGACCAGACGGTGAGCTGGACCATACACGGCAATTCCACCGATGGTAACCCGGTGAACGGAATAGCCGGCTACACGGCGCAGTGGGATGCGGCCATTTCTGACCCCGGCAGCGAACCAACTCCGGGATCTGGTAACGCCTTCTACTCCGGACCTGCGTATCCTAACGCCAACAGCGGATCAACCGATGTAGCCAGTGTGGGTCAAGGTTGCCACACTGTATACGTTTATGCTTGGGACAATGCTGGATATCCTTCTGGCAACCAGGCGTACGGCTCCGTTTGCTACGACATCACTGCGCCAGTGACTACAGCTACCCTGAACGGCACATTTGCCGGAAGTGAATACGACGGACCGGTGCAAGTCACTTTAAACAGAAGTGACAATGCCAGCGGCGTCGCTGCTACTTACTACCAAGTGGATGGAGGAGCGTTGACCGTGTACTCTTCGCCGTTTATCGTTTCCGGCGTGGGCGCTCATACAATCTTATTCCATAGTGTTGATGTGGCCGGTAATGTGGAATCGACTAAGTCGGCCAGCTTCACGATTCGGACAGCGGGTTCGGGAGCACTATATTTCGTTCCTGTAACGCCATGCCGCATTGCCGACACGCGTAGTGCTCCCGGTCCGTTCGGCGGCCCCGAACTGGCAGCCGGCAGCACGCGTAATTTCGTCATCCCGAGCAGCGCTTGCGGCATTCCAAGCTCAGCCGCTTCCTACTCGCTGAATATCACCGTTGTTCCCGATGCGCAACTCGCGTATCTGACCGTGTGGCCCGCGGGGCAACCTCAGCCGGTTGTATCCACGCTGAACTCCGATGGCCGATACAAAGCGAATGCAGCGATCGTGCCCGCCGGTTCAGGCGGAGCTGTCAGCGTCTACACAACCGACGCCACGCAGTTGATCATTGACATCGACGGATACTTCGTCGAAGCCGGAAGCTCCACATCCGGGCTTGCGTTCTACAAAACGACGCCGTGCCGGCTGGTCGATACTCGCCAATCCCCGAGTTCGTTGGGGGGGCCGTTCCTCGCCGGCGGCACGAGCCGCCAATTCCCGCTGCTGTCCGGCTCCTGCGGCATTCCGTCCTCGGCCGCAGCTTACTCGCTGAACTACACGGCGATACCACACAGCGGTCTCACGTACCTGACCACCTGGCCATCGGGGCAGCCCCAGCCGGTTGTTTCTACGTTGAACGCACCCACCGGGACCATCACGGCCAACGCGGCCATCGTACCGGCAGGTAGCGGTGGAAATGTCTCCGTTTATGTTTCGGACGATACAGACCTTTTAATTGACGTCAACGGATACTTCGCGGCTCCTGCTAGCGGAGGGCTGTCGCTGTATTCGCTGACCCCATGCCGCGTGCTCGATACGCGGAGTTCGAGCGGTTCATTCATCGGCGCAATTGCTGTTAACGTTGTTGGCAGCGGCTGCGCTGTTCCAGGAACGGCTCAGGCCTATGTTCTCAATGCCACCGTGGTTCCACCGGCTTCGCTCTTTTATCTGACCCTATGGCCGAATGGACAACCGCAACCAGTGGCATCCACATTAAATGCGCTGGATGGGGCCATTACGTCGAATATGGCGGCTGTGCCCACAACCAACGGATTGATCAATGCCTATGCATCCGATGCAACTCAACTGATACTCGATATTTCGAGCTATTTCGCTCCGTAATCGGCGCGCTTTCGACCAGTCAACCCAACGGCCCTACCGTGCACCTTGCGGCAGGGCCGCTGCCGTTTTTCGAGGCCGCCACTCCATATCTCCGCAGGATTGAGACGAGTATTCCGTTGGGGATTTCGCTAGTACTGCACTCGATAGTAACTAACCTTCGTGCGTGCTAGTCTAAGCACGTCGCCACATGACGAGCTACGGTTCACAAGGGATCACATCGCTGCGCGCCTCCTCGAGTGCACTCAGTCTTATGCGTCCTTCAACCTGGCCATTATTACTTTTTGGTGTACTGCTGCTTACATCCGGATTGCTTCTTTATTTTGCCGGGGGTGCGCTTGCCACTTTATTGTTGGTGTTCGGGCACCCGGGCGCCTTACAGCGGACCGCGCCGTACGTACTTCTTTCCGGCGGGACCGCCGTGGTGTCAGGCATCATTTTGATTCTGACCGATCTGTTCCTTCTCCTGCCGCGGAAACGGCAGCAACGCCTGGTCGCATTTGACGAGTTGCCCAACCGGCGGCTCACCGTGGTGCTGACTGCCTATAACGATGAGCTCAGTATCGGAGAATCGGTCAGGGACTTCTTGTCTCATCCGCTGGTTCAGCGCGTCATCGTTGTCGATAACAACAGCAAGGATGCAACCAGCCAAATCGCGGCTGAAGCCGGCGCGATCGTGGTAGTTGAAAAGCAGCCGGGATACGGGAAATGCGTGATGCGCGCGTTGAAAGAAGGGCTTGCGCAAACCGACACTGATCTTACTCTGCTATGCGAAGGCGACATGACATTTCGGGCCTTCGATATCGACAAGTTCATGGCCTACATCCCGCATTCGGAGGTTGTGAACGGGACCAGGATCGTCGAGCAGCTTCGGAACCGCGATACGCAGCTAACCACTTTTATGTACTACGGGAATTTTGCGGTCGGCAAGCTTCTGGAAGCCAAGTACCTTGGGCAGGGAACATTCACCGATGTCGGAACGACATACAAGCTCTGCCGCAATAAGGCACTAGCGCGCCTTTTGCCAAAATTGGATTCGAACATCAACCTCGAATTCAACGCCTATTTCCTGGATATGGCCTTACGCAACCGTATTTCGCTTGTCGAATGCCCCATCACGTTTCACAAACGCGTGGGACTCAGCAAGGGCGGGAACACTGATAATCTAAAGGCGATGCGAGTTGGCTTGAGAATGATAATGGGAATTCTTTTTTCATGGAAGTAGTGGAGACCGACGAGCTTAGTTATCACGAGACGCGCTTTCCGTTTGACCGACGCAGAGAGATAGTCTGGCAAACGCTTTGCGCCAATTTTTTCAATCGCCTCATCAATCCTGATTTTCACGTTTTGGAACTGGGAGCGGGCTACGGACATTTCATTAATAATGTGCGGTGCCACCAGAAGACCGCGATCGATCAGTGGCCTGGAATGCTCCAATATTTGCGGCCGGATATAACCGGTCGTGTCGGGAGCGTGACCGATCTGAGTTTCTTGCCCGATCATTCAGTGGACTTTGCGTTCGCGAGCAATTTGTTTGAGCATCTTACTCAGCCGGATTTCGCGCTTGCGCTGAAGGAAATCAGAAGGACTCTAAAGCTCGGCGGCTCTCTCAATATTCTTCAACCGAACTACCGCCTTGCTTACAAGGAGTACTTCGACGACTATACACACGTTTCCGTCTACTCCGACCTCAGCTTATGTGATTTCTTGAGCGCGAACGGCTTTGAAATCATCGAGAGCACAGCTGGATTTCTACCGTTCTCCATTAAATCCTCGAAAGGGCCCGTCCGGCCGTGGCTCATTAAACTGTATTTGGCGTTGCCTTGGAAACCGGCCGCGAAGCAAATGTTTATCCGCGCTCGTCCGGTTCGCTAAACGGCCAGCCTATGATAGACGACGGCAGAATTCAGCGGTTTCGGTACAACGCTGATCCTGCGGCACTCCTTAGAACGCGTCTCGCGATACGATTACTTGAAAATCGTTAAGTCGATCGCGTTTCCCATTGCCTTGTATCCAGCGTCTCCCGGATGCAAGTGGTCTCCCCCATCGAATTTCGGAAGCATTCGATCCGGATGGTTGGGACCGCGCACGGCTTTATCGAAATCGATCACACCATCGAAGGCTTTCGAGGTGCGAATCCATTCGTTGATCGCCTTTCGTTTCGTTTCCTTCTCCGGAGTGAAATAGCCCGGTATCGCAGTGCCTTCAAACGGGGTCAGGGTCGCGCCAAAAATTCTAAGGCCGTGTTCGTGCGCGCGTTCGATCATCTGCTTCAGGCCGGCGATGATGGCGTCCGCGCTGACCGCTTCGGATTCCGGCGCGGACGTTCCCGGATGCCCAAGATCATTGATTCCCTCGAGAACAATTACATACTTAACTCCGGCCTGTGCCAGCACGTCGCGATCAAACCGCGCCAGAGCATTGACACCAAATCGAACGTTATTCGACGCGTCATGCAGGATTCGATTCCCTCCGATCCCTGAATCCAGAACCCCGATTAACGTGCCGCGGCGCGCGAGCAAACGGCTAGCAAGGATATTCGGCCAGCGAAGATTGGCATCTACCGTGGAACGGGCGCCATCTGTGATGGAATCACCAAACGCCACCACGGCGGCGCCGGGATACGAAGTCAGCACATCCAAGCCCGTCAAGAATACCCACGATGTAATCGTGACGGGTTCGGTGATTGAGGCTGCAGTTGTGAGATCGCCTTGCCCGACATAGGACGTCTGTTGTGCCGAGTAATGAATGCCCGCGCCAGGTGTCGCTTTGGGGAGAAAGATGCTGATCGCCAGATCGCCATTCGCGGGAACGGTTAGCTTCACTGGATCGCTCAGCGCCAATGCATTCGGCGGAATGGAAACAGTGGGCCGGCCGCTGAATGTTAAAACGCGATCCGAGCCTGCGGTAATGCCGGAGCCTTGCGCGCGCAAAGCGATATGCGCAGCCCCGATCTCAAGGGTGTCTTTCCCATACGCATTGGACAGCCTGACCCGCACCATGTCGCTTCCGATGCTTGTGTGAACAATCTCGCGAAGTGTTTGATTTTCAAATTCCAAGCTTCGCCGCGCGCATTTGTGCTTCATCCAGCAGCTGAGGGGCCGGGCTTGCGGCCCACGTTCCCACCCAATGGGACTTTTGCGCGGCGGTCGAGAGGCTCGCCCATGCGAATACTAAAACGAAAATTCTCTTGAGTTTCATCATGAACCGGATGGACTATTCGTATCGGGATCAGTTTACTATTGACTCAATTTGTGCGCTCGATTAAACTGAGAAAGTAGGTAATTTAGATGCTGACCACGCGCCAAGTCATGAGGGTTACAAGCCTTCGCAAGTGCGTCTTCGCGAAACTTGTCATTGTCGTGCGGCCAGACGCCTCCAGTTTCGATAGAGCAGTTCGAACTATCGAATAGGCCTTTTTTCACCGTTCTCTCGGTCTAGCTCACTCTGTAGCCCATATTGGCTTCGATGGAAGTCCTGGCCGAATTACTCATTAAATTGAAGTAAGTGTAGATGTTCTCGAGGTGTTCCCATGCTTTGGAAACGAGTTGTAGTTCACGATCAAGAGCGAGTCCTGATCGTCAAAAATAACCGGCTAACTCAGATACTCACCCCCGGAGATCACTGGATCTTTGTGGCGCCGGGCGTGTCTCTAGAAATGGAGAGCCACGACGTGCGTAATCTCGAATTCCAAAGCAGATGGGCCGATTACCTCATGAAGGAACGACCCGATTTAGCGGAACATCATTTCACACAGGTGGAAACGAATGAGGTGCAAGTGGCGATGGTGTACGTTGACAGCAAGCTATTTCGTGTACTTACACCGGCCAAAAGCGCACTGTTTTGGCGCGGACTCGCTGAGGTGACTGCCGAAGTAGTTGAAGTGGTCTCCGAGCCGGAGATGCCTGTGGATATGTTTCTCGAGTTAGAGCGAGATCGATAAGGTCTCGCTCTTCCGGATTACTGGTTAATGACCGTACCGTCGGCGCGGCGTACGACACCCCAACCGCCGTTTAGTGCTTTTCGCGATCCGGTTTCCGACCCGTAGGGGTATTTTGCGGCAGCCTTTTCGTTGATCTCCACACCCCAGCCGGGTTTCTCATTGGCGTAGACATAACCGTCTTTAAACGCCGGATACCCGTCGAACACTTCCTGAATCCGTTCATTCGGAAATGTCCATTCCTGGATGCCGAAGTTATAGCAGACCAGGTCAAGAGTTACATTCGCGCAATGACCGATAGGAGAAACATCTCCCGGTCCGTGCCACGCGGTCCGTACCTGAAAAGCCTCGGCCATGGCAGCCATTTTTCGGCAGGGCGTTAATCCACCCGCCTGTGAAACGTGGACGCGGATGAAATCGATGACGCTGTCGCGAATGAGGTTATTCCATTCATGCGGGTTGTTGAAGAGTTCACCCATCGCAAGCGGCGTGGTGCAGTTCGCGCGGATCTGACGGAAGTAATCGATGTTTTCGGGCGAGAGCGCGTCTTCCAGGAAAAACAAGCGGAATTGCTCCATGTCCTTGGCGAACTGGACGGCCAGACGCGGCGGCACGCGTTCATGTACGTCGTGCAGCAACTCGATCTCTGGGCCCAGCTCTTTCCGGCCGGCTTCGAATAAGGCAAGCGTGCGCCTGACGTACGGTTCCGGTTCGAAAACTTCGTCATGCGGACCAGTGTTCGGCGATTTTGGATTAGCTGAAGCCGCTCCATAGGCCGCCATGCCTGGAACACCTACCTGCAGGCGCACCGCTTTGATCCCGCGGCTCATAATCTGACGGGCTTGATCGAGAGCTTCAGGAATCTCCCGGCCCGCGGCATGCGAATAGATCATCGCGCCGCGCCGGCATTTGCCCCCCAATAACTCATAGACGGGCATGCCGGCTTGCCGCCCTTTGATGTCCCAGAGAGCCTGGTCTACGCCGCTGATTGCATTGTTCAACACGGGCCCATTGCGCCAATACGAGGAGTTATACATGGCCTGCCAGAGATCCTCGATAGCATCCGTGGGTCTGCCGACGAGAAAGGGCTTTAGGTAGCTATTTACGGCTTCAATGACCAAATCCGCGCGCTGGGTGAAAGTCGCACACCCATAGCCATACAGTCCGGCCTGATCGGTCTGGATCTTCACGACTGCGAGACGCACGCCGGCCGGCTCGGTGGCAATCACTGAGACATCTTTAATGATTGGTATCGGCATGCCGCGCGATGTGCCGACTGACAACGGAGCGATGACGAACGGCGCTGCGGCTGATGCGAGGAATTGCCGGCGTCCAATGGTTGAGCGCACGCGCATGTCCAGTTTAGGACCAGAGGCGGTCATTGGGATGATCGCTGTTCCATTGATCGGTCGGTTCGAAATAGCCGCTGCCGGGCGCCAAATGTGCTTTAACGGCATCTTCATTCAGTGTGACCCCCAGTCCTGGTTTGTCGGGAACGGCGATGAATCCGTGATTGACGATCGGCTTGTCCACGCCCTCGACGAGGGAATCCCACCAGGGCACGTCGACTGAGTGATTTTCCATCGCTAGGAAATCATACATGGCTGCGATCGCGTGTACGCCTGCCATGCACGCGACCGGGGTGCCGGCGAAATGAACGGCACAGCCAATCCCATATTTGCCGGCGAGATCGCTGACTCGCTTGGTGCCTAGAATTCCGCCCGCGGAACCGGGGTCGGGGTGAAAGATATCTACCGCGTGGATTTCCGCGAGCTTCTCGAACCCTTCAATGTTGTAAATGTCTTCACCCGTGGCGAGCGGGATGTCCACTTCGCTGGAGATTTGTTTCAGCAGATCGGGCCAGAACCAGGGAACCATATCTTCCAGCCAAGCCAAGTTGAATTCGGTCAACCGCTTTCCCAGGCGAATACAGGAATTCACGCCAAGATGTCCGAAGTGGTCCGCCGAAAGCGGAATATCCATTCCGACCTGCTCGCGAACGACGGCAACATACTCGGCCATCATGTCGCAGCCTTTCTGAGTGATCTCAATTCCAGTGAACGGGTGCGGCAGCGGGTCGTTGCCTCTGAGTGTTACGTCCGCAGGGCGGCTCACTGTCCCGGGTGTTTTGGCAACGAGGTCAACGCCAAGGTCCATCTTCAGCCAAGTAAACCCCTGCTCCATGCGCTTTTTTAAGCGCTGACCGTAGATTTTGGGATCTTCCGATTCCGTCGTATCGCAATAGATGCGCGCTTTATCGCGGTACTGACCGCCGAGCATCTGATACACGGGCACGTTGAAGGCTTTTCCAGCAAGGTCCCAAAGCGCCATTTCAACCGCGCACACGCCACCTGCCTGTCGCGATTCACCGCCGAATTGCTTGATCTTGCGAAAGACTTTTTCCACGTTGCACGGATTCTCACCCAGCAACCGGCTCTTCAACATGAGCGCGTACGTGGCGGTCGAGCCATCGCGCACTTCGCCGAGCCCGTAAATACCCTGGTTTGTATCGATGCGGATCAGAGGACAGAGCATGGGAGCGTGCGCCACCGTGGCCACTCGCAAATCCGTAATTTTGAGCTGGGATGGTTTGGAACTTGTATTGGTGTTTTGCGGGAGTGCTTCCAGTATTTCGTCAGCCCATAAAGTTGCTAGCGAGAACATACCGGCGGATTTCAGAAAGCTTCGGCGTTTGAGATTACTGGCCATACGGAGTCCTTATCACAATCAGTGTCCGAGGTGCTGCTTTTTATATTCATCATATTGCCGCTTCAGCTCGGGATCTCGCGGAGTCGGGTAGATGTCGCTCGATTTGTACTTGCCGGTCTTGAGCATCATCTGAGTCCATTCGTCGTGGACGTGCAGTTCCTCGGCGTTTTCGATTATTTCTTTTACGAACTGCGGCGGAATGAAATAAATGCCTTCGCTATCGCCAAATACTACATCCCCGGGCATCACGGTGGCTTCTTCAATCCGGATGGGAACGTTGACCCCGGTCAGCATACAGTTCGCGATCGGTGTTGGGTGCGCGCCGCGAATGTACATGGGCATGCCCATTTCGAAAATACTGTCCAGGTCGCGGACTGCGCCATCGACCACCATGCCGGTATGAGTGAACGTGTTGATCGCGGTCGCCAGATTGTCGCCCACATAGGTGCCGCCTTCCTGTTTTCCGTATAAGTCAACGACAATCGTGTCGCCGTCCTGCAGCATGTCGATGACGCGCTGGTTGGCATTGCGCTTGGGCCCGTTTCCGTTCGCCTTGGCCTCTGCAACAGACTGCACGTCCTCGCGAAAGGGCATGAATTGCGCGGTTACCGCACGCCCCACCAAATGCTTCTCGGGGTGAAGTATGCGCCAATTTCCGGAGAACTGGTTGTTGTAATGGTGGCGATTCAAAATCGTCCAGACTTCTTCCGCGCTGACGCCTTGCAGCTTTTTCAACAAATCATCCGGAACCTTAGGACGGCCATCCGGAAACCGTTCAAACGGATTGTCCTTTGTGTAATCGATCATCTGCTCGCGGGTGAATTGAAAGACCTGTGCATGTGCGGAGGCGCACAGGAGCACCGCCATGAAGGGAAGCGCCATTTGCTTCATAAGTTATGCAGCATATCAACAGCCCGGATCAGGTATGATTTAGCCCTATGCGAAATTTCACTCTGGGCGCTGCCGTTTCTTTGATCGCGCTTGCCACCGCAGGCCGTACGAATGGCGCCGATTGTGAGCGGCTTTCGAATTTGAAGTTGCCAAATACGCAATTGACGATCGTTGAATCGGTTCCCGCGGGAAGGTTTACTCCGCCTTACGGGGATCCGATTGATAAGCTGCCCGCCTTCTGCCGCATCGCCGGAGTGATGAAGCCCACGGCCGATTCGTATATCCGTTTTGAGGTCTGGCTGCCTGCGGCCGACTGGAATGAAAAATACTTGGGTGTGGGAAACGGCGGGTTCGCCGGATCCATCGGCTACAGCGCGCTGGCCGGCAATTTAAAGCGGGGATACGCCACGGCCGCGACTGATACGGGACATGAAGGCGATGCCTCCGATGCGAGCTGGGCTTACAAACACCCGGAAAAAATAATCGACTTCGGCTACCGCGCTCTGCACGAAACAACGGCCAACGCGAAGGCACTGATTCAGTCGTTCTACGGGCGCCCGGCGCACCACGCCTATTTCGATAGCTGCTCCGATGGCGGACGCGAAGCGCTAATGGAGGCCCAACGCTTTCCTGACGATTTCGACGGCATTCTCGCCGGAGCGCCCGCGAACTTCTGGACGCATTTGCTCAGCGCCGGTGTTGACCTGGGCCAGGCAATGCTGAAAAACCCGGCAGGCTACATCTCGAGCGTCAAGCTCCCCGCGATCACAGCTGCAGTGCTGAATGCTTGCGACGCTCAGGATGGCGTGAAAGATGGCATCATCAATGATCCATTGCAGTGCCATTTCGATCCCGAGGTGCTGTCTTGCAAGGGCCCTGAGTCGCGCGCCTGCCTGACGGAAATTCAGATCGCGACGCTAAGAAAGGTATATCAGGGTGGCCGGACTGCGAAGCACGAACAAATTTTTCCCGGTCTGATGCCTGGCGGCGAGAACATAGCCTGGGGACAGTGGGTGATTGGCTCCGGCCCCGGAGGGAATGCTCCGTACATGGAGAATTATTTTCGCTATATGGTTTTCGATGACCCTACCTGGAATCCTCTCACCGCGAACCCCGAGACTGCCGAGCGGATGGCCGATGAGAAAAGTGCGCGTGCGCTGAACGCGACCGATTCCGATCTGCGCCGCTTCCAAGCTCGTGGCGGCAAGCTCATTCTGTACCACGGCTGGGATGATCCGGCTATCTCACCACTGAATACCATCAACTATTACAAGAGCGTGCTCGGTGCGATGGGCGCGCAGAACGCAAACCGCTTCCTGCGGCTGTACATGGTCCCCGGAATGGAGCACTGCGTGCGTGGCCCTGGGCCGAATTTTTTTGGTCAGCTAGGCACTATAACGGCTAAAGGGCCCGAGCACGGTATTTATGCTGCTTTAGAACAATGGGTAGAAGGCGGCACCGCCCCCGATGCAATCATCGCCACGAAGTACAACGCGGACGATCGCGCTAAGGGCGTTCGCATGACCCGGCCGCTTTGTCCCTATCCGCAGATTGCCAAATATTCCGGCGCGGGTGATGCGAATGAGTCCACGAATTGGAGTTGTTCGTCTGGAACGGAGTCAAAGGAGCAGCATTGATCAGTCGCTTGATTTTTCTCACTATCGCCACAACTCTTGCCGCGAACGCCCAAGCAGGCGGCACACAGACCAAGTGGCCAATCGAAGACGGAACTTACACTATTCAGAACTTCCGCTTCGGGACCGGCGAGTCCCTCCCCAAGTTGAAGCTACACTACCTCACAATCGGTAAGCCTCACCGCGACTCCGCTGGACACACCGACAACGCGGTCCTGCTCCTTCATGGAACTGGAGGTAACGCCCACTCGCTCCTCAATCCGGCCTTCTCCGACGTTCTCTTCGGTCCCGGTCAGCCGCTCGATATCAGCACGTTCTATCTCATTCTTCCCGATGACATTGGCCACGGCGAATCAAGCAAGCCCTCCGATGGGCTACGCATGCATTTCCCCGAGTACGACTACAACGATATGGTCGCGTCCCAGCACAGCATGCTCCTCGATGGCCTCCATATCGACCACCTCCGGTTGATTCTTGGCACTTCTATGGGCTGCATGCAATCCTTCGTCTGGGGCGAGACCTACCCGCAGTTCTCCGACGCCCTCGCGCCGTTCGCCTGCCTGCCCGTCGAACTGGCCGGCCGCAACCGCATGTGGCGCTACATGGCCATGCAGATCATTCGCCATGATCCCGCGTGGAAGAACGGCGACTACACTACCGAACCCGTCGAAGGTCTCCGCGGGGCTAACGATCTGCTCATTATTGCCGGCTCTGCTCCGCTTTGGATGCAGAAGAACTTTCCGACGCGCGCCTCAGCGGAGGATTATGTCGATCGAACTCTTGAAGCCCGTATCGCTCATACCGATGCCAACGATTTCCTGTACTATGTCAATGCCTCGCGCAATTACAACCCGGAGCCGAAGCTGAGCACTATCACAGCTCCTTTACTCTGGATCAACTCCGCCGACGATTTCATCAACCCGCCCGAGCTCGGTATTGCCGAAAAGTTGGTCAAGAGAATGCCGCATGCCAGGTTCATCCTCATACCTATCTCCGATGCCACGCGTGGACATGGCACCCATACTCAAGCCGCTGTGTGGAAAGACTACCTCATGGAGTTCCTTCAGGAAACAGAAAAGAAGTAAAAACTAGCAGGCTGGGGATTTCGCGGCTCTGCTGAAGCCCACTCCACCCTCTCGTTACTGTCCTGACGCCGATTGCGCGTGCACTAAATCTTTTCGCGGCTTCACGGCAGATTTTTTCATCTTTTGCTGCTCTCCGGGCCGTGTCTTCTTCTCGAATTTTTCCAGCGTGACGGGATGGCCGCCGCGTATGGATTCAAGCAGGGCTTGCACGATCCGAATGTCCGCGAGTCCTTCGTATCCCGACGGTTCGGGTTCTTGATTCTCCAGAATGCATCGAGAGAAATACTCTATTTCCCCGCCGAACTGATCCACTTTTCCGAAAGACGTATTCTTTTCCTTCCCGTCCACTTTCACCGTCATCTTCAGCTTTTCGTGATAATCGAAAGCCGGTTTCAGCCAAAGCTCGCCTTTGCTACCCACCACCTGATACGCATCCGCCGGCGCGGCGCCGAAACTGCAAGTGAGTACCGCGAGCCGGTCGCCTGGAAAACGCAGCACGCCCGTCGTCATCTCATGCACTTCGTTGAATCGCGGGTCGCCGCCGTTCGCTCCGATTCCGGTTACCTCTATCGGCTCATCGCGAAATAGATAGCGGCTTGCATTGATGGGATATACGCCCATATCCATCAAAGGACCGCCGCCCATTTCCTTTTTCAGACGTATATTGCCTTCCGGAACCTGCTGGCTGAAAACGGAGCTGAAAATTCGCGGCTCGCCGATTGTTCCTTTTTGAAGCGTTTCGATGGCTTTCAAATTCGCGGGCTCGAAGTGCAGCCGGTACGCGATCATCAGCTTTACGTTGTTCGATTCCGCCGCTCGAATCATCTCCTCGCATTCCGCGACCGTATCCGCCATTGGCTTCTCGCACAAGACATGAATGCCGGCTTGTGCGGCGCGAACCGTATAATCCCGGTGCATGTTGTTGGGCAGAGTGATGTATACGGCATCGATGTTGCCGCTGCGCAAAAGCCCGTCATATCCGTCGTACGCCACCGTCTGCAATACGTCGTATTTCTTCCCGAGTTCCTGCGCTTTTTCCGGATCGTCCGTTACAAACGCGACCAATTCGGAATTGCCGGTATTCTTAAAGCCTGGCAGGATCACTTCCTGTGCAATCCAACCCAATCCCACCAGCGCGTAGCGCACCTTTCCCTCGCCGTTCAACAACGCCATCTAGAAACAAGCTCCTTCACCCCGCTGGATGCTTGCGCGCCGGGCATGTTTCAAGGCTTGCATTCACTCGGCAATTGTACTAGGTCGATATCAGATGTATCCATGACAGATGGAAGACCGCGCTTCGCTGTTTGTGACTTCTGCCACTTCGGGTGTGCAACTCACATCTCAATAAGGTGACCCTCACGCAAACCGATTCCGTTTGCGGAATGCAAGTAGATCCGGCGCGAGCCACTGCCCAAAGCAAGTATCAGGGCAAGAGCTATTATTTCTGCTGCGCCGGCTGCAAAACGAAGTTCGATAGCAATCCCGCGCAATACATCGCGCGGAAGACGAATCTGGTAACGCTGGCAGCCGCTCCCGCCGAAGCAATAGAACCTGGATCCGAACCTCGCGTCTTCCTCCTCAGCCGCAGAATATACCTGCCCAATGCACCCGGAAGTGCGAAAGATCGGCCCTGGCGCGTGCCCCCAATGCGGTATGGCGCTTGAGCCCGTCGAAGCGACAGGCAACGAAGTAAATCCAGAATTCGCGGATATGAAGCACCGCTTCTGGATCAGCACCGCGCTCACAGCGCCCTTGCTCTTGCTGATGATTCTCGAGATGCTGTCCGCTGGCGTGAGCGGGCAGATTGCGGGTTGGATCCAATTTCTGCTCGCAACTCCGGTCGTGGTCTGGGGCGGTTGGCCGTTCTTTCAGCGCGCCGGGGCTTCTGTCGTGAACCGCCATTTCAACATGTTCACGTTGATCGCGCTCGGCATAGGGGCATCATACTTGTTCAGTCTCGCCGCGCTCTTGTTTCCGCAAGCAATTCCGGTTTCATTCCGCTCCCCAGAGCGAGCCCTGCCACTCTACTTTGAACCCGCAGCCGTTATCACCACTCTCGTTCTGCTCGGTCAGGTGCTGGAGCTTCGCGCTCGCAGTCAAACCAGCAGCGCTCTGAAATCTCTTCTGAATCTCGCTCCCAGAACCGCTCGCCTCATCGAAAACGGCAACGAGCGTGATGTTCCGCTTGAAAGTATTCAAATCGGTAATCGCCTCCGAGTTCGACCCGGAGAGAAGGTGCCGGTGGATGGTGTCGTGCTCGAAGGAGCGAGCTCCGTTGACGAATCCATGATTACGGGAGAATCCATTCCGGTCGAGAAGTATGCCGGCGCGAGCGTAACCGGCGGTACCGTGAACGCAACGGGAAGTTTTATCATGCGAGCCGATCGGGTAGGCAGCGATACGCTGTTGAGCCAGATTGTTCGCCTGGTCAGCGAGGCGCAACGCTCTCGGGCTCCTATCCAACGCCTGGCCGACGTGGTTGCTTCCTACTTCGTCCCCGCCGTCATATTTGCGGCGCTCATCGCCTTCGCGGTCTGGGCCGCATTCGGTCCCGAACCGCGATTGGAACACGCGTTTGTAAATGCCGTCGCCGTGCTGATCATCGCCTGCCCCTGTGCACTCGGCTTGGCCACTCCCATGTCGATCATGGTCGGCACCGGACGGGGCGCGCAGGCCGGAGTATTGGTGCGCGATGCGCAGGCTCTCGAAGTGCTGCACAAGATCGACACTTTGATCGTCGATAAAACCGGCACGCTCACGGAAGGCAAGCCTAGGCTTGTCACTGTTCAACCGGTCAACGGCTTTTCTGAAACTCAACTCCTTCAGCTCACCGCCAGTCTCGAACAATCGAGCGAACATCCGCTCGCCAGTGCGGTTGTTGCGGGCGCGCGAGAACGAAATCTGATTCTAGACGAAGCTCGCGAATTCAATTCACTTACCGGCAAAGGAGTCAGCGGCAGCGTGGACGGCCGCAGAGTCATGGCCGGCAACGAAGCCTTATTTGAAACTTCCAAGGTCCTGCTTGGCGAACTTGTCGAACGCGCGGCAGCGCTGCGCTCCGACGGCCTGTCGGTCATAATGGTCGCGATCGACGGCGAACCCGCCGGGCTCATCGCTGTAGCCGATCCCGTCAGGCCCTCCGCCATAGAGGCGGTCAGGCTCCTCCACGCAAATCGTATTCGTGTTGCCATGCTGACCGGAGACCATCACGCTGCCGCGCTTGCGGTTGCAAAACGCCTGGGTATCAGACGATGTCGAAGCAGAGGTTCTTCCCACTGAAAAAGCGGACGCAGTAAAAAAGCTTCATTCGGCCGGCCATATTGTCGCGATGGCGGGCGATGGCGTTAACGATGCCCCCGCTCTGGCCGCCGCAGATGTCGGCATCGCCATGGCAACCGGCACCGATATCGCGATGGAAAGCGCAGGCATTACTCTTCTGCATGGCGACTTGCGCGCGGTCGTGCGCGCCCTGCATCTTAGCCGCGCCACCATGCGCAACATCCGGCAAAACCTCTTTTTCGCATTTGTCTATAACGCGCTTGGAGTTCCCATCGCCGCCGGGATTCTGTATCCGTTTTTCGGAATCCTGCTCAGCCCCATGATCGCGAGCGCGGCCATGACCTTCAGCTCCGTGTCGGTCATCACAAACGCTCTGCGCCTGCGCAAGCTGCAGCTCTAGCTTATGCGCGCTACTCGACAGTTATATCGTGATACGATATAAATGTGAGCGAGACGAGGCACAGAGCACGATCTTTCCAGCGCGGCTTATCAACAGCTTGCGGAGTTCCGGTTTCGAATTCGGCAATTTCTGCACTTCAGCGAAGAGGCGGCGCGGTTGACCGGCATCGAGCCGCAGCAGCATCAGGTCTTATTGGCGATCAAAGGTTTGCCGGACGGGACTCGCCCGACGGTAACCGCGATCTCGTCGCGGCTATGCCTGCGGCATCACAGCACGGTCGAATTGCTCAACCGGCTGGTGGAACGCGGCGCGGTAATCCGGCGGCACAGTGAACAGGATCGCCGCGAGGTCTTAATCGAACTCACGCCGCATGGCGAGCAACTCCTGCGAAAACTATCGGTGCAGCATTTTCAGGAACTGCAAACTGCGGGACCAGCTCTCTCCGAAGCGCTCCAAGGAGTTGTGCAGCACTCGGAAGGGCACCGGAGGCAATCCGCGTGAGCGCAGGATTGAAGCACAAAAACAAGAAGCACTCGGAAGAGCTGGGCGATTTCACTACCACCTTCCAGGTGATTCCCATCTCTCTGATGGCAATCGTCATTGGATTCATTGCCTCGTTTGTGGCGTGGTTTCTCCTGAGGCTTATCGGGCTATTTACTAACGTTTTCTATTACCAGCGAATCAGCACAGCGCTGTCCTCTCCGGCCAACAATCATCTGGGCGTGTTTGCAATAGCCGTGCCGGTGATCGGATCTCTCATCGTCGGACTGATGGCGCGCTATGGATCCGAACGTATTCGGGGCCACGGCATTCCCGAAGCCATCGAATCGATTCTGATGAATGGCAGCCGGGTGCATCCCAGGCTGGCGATTCTCAAGCCGATTTCCGCGGCCATTTCGATTGGCTCAGGCGGCCCGTTCGGCGCCGAAGGTCCAATCATCATGACCGGCGGTGCGTTTGGCTCGATGATCGCGCAGTTCTTTCATCTGACAAGCGCGGAGCGAAAGACTCTGCTCGTGGCAGGCGCAGCGGCGGGCATGTCCGCGACCTTCGCCGCTCCGCTCTCGGCCGTGCTGCTGGCGGTGGAGTTGCTCTTGTTTGAGTGGAAGCCCAGAAGCGCCATTCCGGTGGCATTGGCAAGCGCCACGGCCGGCGCGACTCGACGCTACATTCTCGGCATGGGACCGCTATTTCCAGTTCCGGCGCATCCTGCTTTTATCGGACCCGAAGGATTGCTCGGATGCGTCGTCACTGGCGTTCTGGCGGGCGGGCTGTCGGCTCTGTTGACGCTTGGCGTTTATGCAGCGGAAGATCTCTTTCAAAAGCTGCCCATCCACTGGATGTGGTGGCCGGCCATCGGCGGCGTGTTTGTCGGTATCGGCGGCCTTATTTTCCCGCAGGCTTTGGGAGTTGGTTACGACACAATTGGCCTGCTGCTGAAAGGCAACGCTGCGTTTCACTTCATGCTGGGAGTGCTGCTGGTGAAATCGGCGATCTGGATGATCTCGCTCGGATCGGGAACATCGGGAGGTGTTCTGGCGCCGTTGCTGATGATGGGCGCGGCGCTGGGCGGCGTGGAAGGGATGTTTCTGCCTCATTTTGGTCAGGGCTTCTGGCCGCTGGTGAGCATGGGAGCCATTCTGGGCGGCACGATGCGGTCGCCATTTACGGGAATCGTTTTCGCAATCGAGTTGACCCACGATTTCAACATGCTGTTGCCCGTGTTAGTAGCGAGTTTTCTGGCGCATGCGTTCACGGTACTGGCGCTGAAGCGTTCGATCTTGACCGAGAAGATCTCGCGGCGCGGATATCATTTGAGCCGCGAATACGCGCTCGATCCACTGGAGATCCTGTTCGCACGGGAGGTGATGCGAACCAACGTAGTCGCCTTGCCGGCCGAGGCGACGCTCGAAGAAGCGCGGGAATTGATTCGGCCCACGCAAAAAGAACACGGCCAGCATCTGTTCCCGGTCCTCGAGGCGGATAAGATCATCGGCGTTCTCAGCCGCAATCACCTGGTGAAGCTTTTCGAAGAAGAGAAGGTCGCAAGTTCCACCGCGCGCCTTCGCGACATTGTTTCGGGAGAACCGGTGGTTGCGTTTGCCGACGAACCGCTGCGAGCGGTGGTCTATCGAATGGTGGAATCCGGCTTTACCCGATTGCCCGTGGTCGATCCGTCGGATGACAAACGTCTGCTCGGGATGGTATCGATCCACGATCTGCTCCATGCGCGCAGCCGCAATCTCGAAGAGGAGCGTGCCCGCGAGCGCGTGCTGCGTCTCCGCATGCCTCTCGGACGTCAATCGAACTCCCGATAAGGTTCCGGTAGTCTACAAGATCCGAGTAACAGAAGCCGTCGTCCGCGAAGGTCTAACCTTCGCGTGAAGAGCTATCGGAAAGAACTGTGGTTCGAAGTCCCGTCCAGGCGCGGCTTCGTGAAGAATCACGGATCAAGTCAATGCCTGCTTGCGCGAAAGCGGTGTCACCGAGGGCCTGGTTCTGGTGAATGCGATGCACATCACGGCATCCGTCTTCATCAACGACGACGAATCCGGGCTGCATCACGATTACGAAAAATGGCTCGAAACATTGGCTCCGCACGAACCAGTTTCCAAATACAGGCACAACCAGACGGGCGAAGACAACGCCGACGCGCACCTGAAACGCCAGGTAATGGGCCGGGAAGTAGTGATTGCAATTACTGGCGGGCGTTTGGATTTCGGCCCTTGGGAGCAGATATTCTACGGCGAATTCGACGGCCGGCGCAGAAAACGAGTGCTGGTCAAAGATTCATTGGGGAGACGTAGCTTTGGGTTGTGGGCGCGCTGATGAACATGGAAGATGTCCGGGGCTACTGGGTCACTCGCGTGCTTCTGGAGCGCGGTATCGGCATCATCTGTTTGATCGCGTTTCTGGTTGCGGTGAACCAGTTCAAGCCCCTGCTTGGAGAGCGCGGGCTGCTGCCGGTGCCGCTTTTTGTGAAACAGGTACCATTTCGCGCGACTCCGAGTTTGTTCTTCCTGTTTCCGCGCGACATTGCGTTTAGCATTGCGGCGTGGGTAGGCGTCGCGCTTTCCTGTCTCGTCATCACGGGAATTTCAGCGCGGTACACGTGGCTTTCGGTTGCGGTGTGGGTCGCGATTTATCTGCTGTATCTGTCTTTCGTCAACGTGGGACAAACGTTTTACGCGTTCGGTTGGGAATCGATTCTGCTAGAAGCGTGCTTCTTTGCGATTTTCCTCGGCGGGTCGAAAGTGGTGCCGCAGGCAGATTCCGATCTGGCTTTTCCGCTGGCTGCTGTTCCGCATCATGTTCGGCGCCGGGCTGATCAAGCTGCGGGGCGATCCCTGCTGGCGCGATCTTACCTGCCTGAATTACTACTACGAAACACAGCCCATGCCGAATCCGCTTGAGCTGGTTCTTCCATTGGGCGCCGCAATGGGTGAACAAAGGCGGCGTGCTCTTCAACCATTTCGCGGAGCTGATTGTCCCGTTCTTCTATTTCCTGCCGCAGCCGATCGCTGGAATTGCCGGAGTCATCACCATCGTCTTTCAGTTGTTCATCATTGTGAGCGGGAATCTCTCGTGGTTGAACTGGCTGACGCTGTTTCTGGCCTTTTCCACGTTGGACGGCAAATTCCTCTCGGCAGTGTTTTCGTTCCGGGCGCCTGCGATGCACGCGCCCTCGCCCGCTGGTGCAATGGGTGAATATCGGTCTGGCGGCAATCGTTGTATTGCTGAGCATTCCGGTGGTGGTCAACATGCTTTCCGCGCGCCAGATCATGAATACCAGTTTCAACTCGCTGCACCTGGTCGGCACGTATGGCGCGTTCGGCAGCATCACGCGGCCGCGCTATGAGGTGATCGTCGAAGGAACGGACGATGCCGTGATTACGCCGGCCACACGCTGGCGCGAATATGAGTTTAAAGGCAAGCCGGGAGACCTGAACTACAGGCCCCCGCAAATTGCGCCTTATCATCTGCGTCTCGATTGGCTGATGTGGTTCGCGGCGATGTCGAGCTATCAAGACTATCCGTGGTTCGTGAATTTTGTGGCGAAACTGCTGGAGGGCGATAAAGCGGTTTTAAGTCTGCTGCGCAAGAATCCCTTTCCCGGATAAGCCGCCGAAGTACGTTCGAGCGCTGCAGTACGAATATCACTTCACGACGCCGCAAGAGCGAAAGCAAAGCGGCGCCTGGTGGAAGCGGACGCTGACGGGACCGTATTTTCCAGCGGTGTCGCTGGACAACCCGAGCTTTCCGGCAGGTTCTGAAAGCGCAGGGCTGGCTGGATCGTTAGCTACTGCGCGGCGCGACGCGCAACGACCACGATCATGAATGTGCCCGGCTTCATCTTCGGCCGGCCTTTTGCTCCAGCGGCTGGGGCTTCCATTTCCGCGGTCGGCAAATAGATCGTGTGAGTTGTAGGATCGACGCCCATCGTCCTCGCGCCCGCTCGTGTTTTTACAACTTGCACGATCTCGAATTTTCCCGGCGACCTCTCGGCGGCGACCGTAAGCGTACCGTCGCGGCAGCTAGCGAATGCCTGGCCTTCGTCGATTTTCGTGGCGTCCACGCCATCACCGATCGGCAGGTCCGCCAGCACCTTGCCGTCATGAGTGCTCATCACAATCAGCTTCTGCGGCTTTCGGCACCCAATGAACAAGGCGTCCTTTTTTCGCATCGATCGACATTCCCACGGGCGCGCCACCGGGCGCCACGGGCCAGTGCGCGAGAACCTTTCGCGCTTTCATGTCGACAACGGCCACCTGGTTCTTGTCCTCGAGATTGACATAGACTTTACCAGCCCCATCTGACGCCAGAAACTCGGGAGCGCCGCCGAGATCGATTGGCGTATCGATCTTCCCATTCTTGGGATCGATGTCCGGCTTGAACGACATCAGCACTCCTTTATCTCCTGACACGACCACAACCCGACCGCTGCCTGGATCGAAAGATGATGCCGTCTGCATCGGGCTGCGCAACGATCGTGCCCAGCACAGCGTACGTTTTCAAATCAAACACGACGATGGCGCCCTCACCGCCGCCGTCACTGATGAATCCGCGGCCCGCCTCAGGAACGATCGCGACCCCGTGAGCAATTTTCTGACCCGGTATGTCGGCGATGACCTTGCCCGATTCGGAGTCGATCACCATCGTGTGTGTGCTTCGCGGAACGTATAGGCGATGCGTCTGCGGATCGACGGTAAGATAGTCCCATCCGCCTTGACCGCCGATTTGCAAATGTTCTTGTAACCTGCCAGTTCGTCTGGGCCAGGGCTTGCAGAACACTCGCGGAAACAAAGAGAATCAAAGCGGTGGAAATCAGCCTGGCGGTACGCATTCCTGTCAAGGATCGTAACACCGTTGTGAACGGGCCGCGTAGTCCTTTCAGCAAAATTTCCTTCCCTCAGTGAATTCCGAATGTGAGGATGCGATTCCATTTTCTACAGCTATCTACAACGATAAATGTCGGCCGCTAACACAGCGCGATTCCATTGTTTCATGGCCGGGCTATTGGCATCGCTGGTCATTGCAGTCGCCGTGCTGGCGCATCTCGTTCATCTGAGCGGGTTCGGGCAAGTCGCGCACTCACTGCCATGGTTCCTGCTGCTCGCAGGCGTAGGCGGTTATTGCCGGTTGCGAGGATTCGCCCGGCTGATGGAAGCGTTGTTTCTGACGATCTGGGCGGTGCTGCTCAACAATACTCTGGGAGTGCTCATTCAAATCGCGGGAAGGACGCCCTCTCCGCTTGTGGAAGGTGCCCTGGCGCGAATGGATGGCCAGATCGGCGTGAACACCAGCTCCGTGGTCCAGTGGATCTCCCACTTTCCAAGGCTGCAAACGGGTTCGAGATCGCCTATGGCCTCGTGCCGCTGTTGATATTCGCCGCGCTTATTATCCCGACTCTCCGGGGGCGCGCCGAAATATCCCGGCGTTATGTTCTGGCAGTTACGATCGCGTTGTTAATAACCGCCGCGCTATTCGCCATTTGGCCCGCAAACGGTCCCTGGGCCGTGTACGGATTTGCCCCTTCAAAAGCTCAGGCAGAATTCATTTCCGATCTTCTTCTTTTAAAGTCCGGCCAGCCGGCACGAATAGATCTCGTCTCAAGCGCTATCGTTACCTTCCCCTCGTTTCATACCGTTCTCGCCATTCTCTCGGTTGTGGCCTTGTGGGAGAGCGGGCGAGCACGGTGGTTCGTATTCGCTCTAGGAACAGCCATCTGCATTTCGACACTAACGACCGGCTGGCATTTCTTCATTGACGTGATCGGGGGGATCTGTGTCGCCTGGCGTTGCCCAAGGCTGCTCAGCCTGGGCGATACGAGCGATGACAGTTTCCACAACTACCGCTGCGTCCGAAGTCTCCCCGCCTCGCGAATTAGCCGCGTAAGCATGAGTTACGAGGCTTGCGTTAACCAGCTCTTCCATCGCTCCCACGATTGATTTCGCGCTTTGCGGTTTAGTTCAGGCTCTTCGCCGGCGCGCATGAAATCGTGTCCGACGCGTAAAAGAAACAACAAGGAGGCGCCTGGTGGAAGCGGGCGCTGACGGGCAGTATTTTTCAGCAGTGTCGCTGAATAATGCGGTTTTTCTGGCAGGTTCTGAAAGGGTGGGACTGGCAGAGAGTCCATGGGAAACTGTTTCCGAATGGACGACAGGCAGATCCATACTGGCTCTCGCGCCGACTACTACTGGCTAACCAGCACAGAGGATTACAGCGGATCGATCCTCAGGGTCTGCCCTGAGGTGTTTGTTAAGCGATACGTCGCGGTAACCTGTGTGGACGGCGGAGTGATGAGCCCCACGGCTATGCAGCTCGCGGCTGGCTGGAAAAGCCGCCGCGGAATTGGTTACAGTCCAAAACTGGATCGCGTGGATGATGTGCCCCGTCAACTCGACGGCCCTAATGGTCCTGGGTACGATGAGTTCTATACATTTGAAGCTGTTTGCGATCTTGGCGAGAGATCGCAGGGCAATATGTTCCTGGAGCAATTCGCTCCTGCTCCCGGGAGAACCGTCGTTTTCGTTTCGTGGGCCTCATTTGTTTTGCATAATCCCGACCCGGCCGTGCAGACCTTAGTCGATCTTTTTTGGCTGCAACTGCAGAGGCTCAAACCCGAGTCCTACATCGCCGACGGGACTGAATGCCTGACGTTCATTAGCCGGAACAAGGAGCTTTTCGACGTTGTTCATGATCGGCTTTGTCGATGTGGTGAAACCAAAGCGACCAAACAGGAATGGTTCCACCCATGAACTAGCCTCAATACCAAATGCGTGAACAAGCGTGCTGCTCCAGGAGGTAATTGCTCCGAAACCCAATCACCCTGAAGTGGCAAATGGCAAAACTTAGAACACGCTTATGCCGATTCGGAGTCCTTTAAGAACTCTGCTTTAGCAAGCTCTTCCACCGCTCCCAAGCTTCATTCCGTGCCTTGCGGTTTGCTTCTGTGGCATCGGGTGCTTCGCCCGCGCGCATGAAACCGTGGCCCGCGCCCTCATAGACGACCGGCGCATACGTCTTGCCAAGCTCCTTCATCTTGTCGGTAGTATCGGGGATGGTCGCATCGATCCGCGCGTCATTTCCCGCATAGAATCCGTATACCGGAGCCTTGATTCGCGCCATGGCGTCCTTGTCGGGCGGTGGCCCATAGAAAACAAAGGCAGCGGCGAGACCGGGCCGGTTTGTCGCAAACCGGAAGCTCTGGCCTCCGCCCCAGCAGAAACCTGCAACAAAGAGCTTGCCATTCGCGGCGGGTAGCTTGAGCCCGTAATCGGCGACCGCGTTTAGATCGGCTGTAACCTGGTCCGGGTTGAGATGGCTGACCGCTTGCGTGGCTTCATTTTGAGCGAAGCTCGTTGGTCCGGCCGCCGTTAGGCCCGGCACCGGAAAGAAGGTCGGGAGCAACGGCAATATAACCGGCCGCCGCGACCTGGTCCGCCAGATCTTCCACCCAGTCGGTAAGGCCGAAAATCTCGTGGATGATAAGAACAACCGGAGTTTTGTCCTTCGACTCCGGGTAAACCACGAACGTTTCAACGGAGCGGTCACCGTGCTTGACGGTAACCCATTCTCGGTGGCGGGGCGATTTCTCCAGTTGCTGGCGTGCCCAGTCCTGAGCGGAGACGGAAAGCCCCGTGAACAGCAAAAGCATTAGGATTCGTGTCATCTCACTGTTGTACTACCAACCGGCGGAAAGGTTGTAATGGCGCCGTGCAGTCAGTTTTCTACAGAAAATCCCGTAAGAACCTACTGAAGGTTTGAGACAGGTATCCCGATGAGTTCACTAATTGGATAAGACGAATGACTTATCGCTCACTGCTCCGGGTTTTTTCTTCGGATTTGGCTATTGACCTTGGAACTGCAAATACGCTCGTTTATGTGGCAGGAAAAGGGATCGTGCTGGACGAACCTTCCATTGTGGCCGTCAACAGGACTACGGGTGAAATTGTAGGCTGTGGAGCGGAGGCCAAGGAGATGCTGGGCCGAACTCCCGCGAACGTGGTGGCTATCAGGCCGCTGCGCGACGGGGTGATTGCCGATTTTAAGATGGCCGAGCGCATGCTGAACTATTTCATCCACAAGGCGCACAAACGGAAGAGTCTGGTGCATCCCCGGATCGTGATCGGCGTTCCGAGCGAAACGACGGAGGTGGAGAAACGCGCTGTTTTAGACTCCACGTACCGGGCCAAGGCCAGCGAAGTCCATCTCGTAGAGCAGGCGATGGTCGCCGCTCTGGGCGCCGGGCTTCCGGTAACGGAACCGAGCGGAAATATGGTGGTGGATATCGGCGGCGGAACAACCGATATCGCAGTGATTTCTCTCTCAGGCATTGTTTACTCACGTTCCCTGCGCGTCGCCGGCAATCAAATGGACGACGCCATCATGAATTACGTCAAGAAACGCTATAACCTTTTAATTGGCGAACGCACCGCCGAAAACATCAAGATCGAGATCGGCTCCGCTCATCCGCTGGCCAAACCGATCACGGGAGAAGCGAAAGGGCGAGACTTAATCCATGGCCTGCCGAAGGCGATTGCGTTGAGCGACGCGGAAATTCGCGATGCTCTTGGCGAGTGCGTCGCGGCGATTATTGGCGCGATTCGGACAGCCCTTGAGCGTACGCCTCCCGAATTGAGCGCCGATATTAGTGAGCGAGGCATCATCCTTACCGGCGGCGGCTCGATGCTCAAGAATCTCGACCAGCGGATCCACATCGAGACAGGTATGCCGGTGCTCATGGCGGACCAACCGCTTGCTTCGGTAGTGTTGGGCACGGGTAAGATGCTGGAAGATTTCAAACTTCTGCGAAAAATGGCGTTGAATTAACCACCTTCGCAGTATTTCGGAGTGATTTACGAAGCGCAAAGGCCGCGGATGCGCGCCCCGAAGCAGGGAAAGGAACCCGCTATTCTTTGCGGAGCCGCGCTTGATCCTGCGGCCGTTTTGCGCGGGTTCCTCGAATAGCCTCACAGAGGTCTTCTGGCATCATTTCCGAATGGGCATCGGTTTCGATTTCGGAACGACCAACAGCTCTATCGCTCTGGCCGCAAGCAAGAGCGACGTGAAGGTCGCCCGCTTCGCCACGTCCAGCGGTGTTACGGAATCCTACCGCTCTCTGCTTTACCTGGAGCGTTTGCGCGAAACCGGCCGTTCCACTATCAAATCCTGGTCAGGCCCGCAAGGCATTGAACACTACCTGAACTCAGACGATAAGGGCCGCCTGATTCAGTCCCTGAAATCCTTTCTGGCCAGCCGTAGTCTCGAAACTACCGAGATCTTCGGACGCCGTTTTCAGCTTGAACAATTAGTCGCGAATCTTTTGCGCGATATCCGAACGCAGGCGGAAGAACAATTCGGCTGTCCCATTCGAAACGCGGTCATCGGGCGTCCTGTGCGATTCGTCGGAGCCGAATCGCGCGACGATGACGAGTACGCGGTGCAGCGCCTGACTCGTTCCCTGAACATTGCCGGTTTCGAGCACGTCACCTTTGAGTATGAGCCGAATGCAGCTGCCTACCACTACGAATCGACCCTGGATCACGATGAATTGATCCTGATCGGCGATTTCGGCGGCGGTACAAGCGATTTTTCATTACTCCGCGTCGGACCGGGAATCCGACGTCGGGGTCATGAATCTGCCGATGTGCTTGGCAACGAAGGTCTCGCGCTTGCAGGCGACGCCTTCGATGGAAAGATCATCCGCCACCTCGTTTCACCGGAACTCGGCGCGGGAACCCTCCTCAATTCGGGAGGGAAACTGCTTCCCGTCCCCAACTGGGTGTATTTCAAGCTGGAGCGCTGGCATTACCTGTCGTTCCTGCGCTCCGCCGAAACTCTGAACATGTTGCAGAGTGTGGCGACCCAGGCTCTGGAGCGGGAAAGATTGAAAGCTCTCCTCTATCTGGTCAAACATGACCTCGGATATCATCTGCACCAGGCAGTCCAGACGTGTGAAATTAACCCTTTCGCAGGCCGAAGTGAGCGTTTTTCGCTTTCAGGACGGCGATCTCTCGCTAAAGGCTGAGGTGAACCGCGCGGAATTCGAGGCTTGGATTGCAGAGGAGCTGCTCGAAATCGAGCAAAGAATAGAGGCGTTGCTGTCCAAGACCGGCGCGGACGCTCGTGACGTAGACATGGTCTTTCTCACTGGCGGTTCGTCCTTTGTTCCCGCCGTACGCCGGATCTTCGAATCGCGATTCGGAGCGGAAAAAATCCGCACGGGCGACGAATTTACGTCGGTAGCCCGAGGACTGGCGCTCCGGTCGTTATGACCGATGTACATGCTGGGCCAAACGAAATCACGCGACTTCCCGTCGCGTTCCAAGGCTTGGGTCAACTTTCACGCCGGGATGGGCTGCTTCGCAGTTGTCGCAGTTGTTGCAAGGGCCGTGCCCGAACCGGGCGGCATAACAACCAGCGTGTCGTGCTTATCGAGAAGAGCGCGAATCGCTTCCTTCTGACCGGGGCGAAGATGGTCAAATCCGAAACCCTTCCTCGCAACGGCGAGAATGCCCGGCTCTCGCGTAGGCTTCTTCTTCGAAGATGTTTTTCTAATGGCGCGCTTGATTGGCATTCAGAATTGGGATTCTGAGGTTCAGATTAGTGTTTCAGGAAGTTCGTTATGAGATGAATGAGTCTTGAAGACAGTGGAACCAAAATCCCGGATACGCTCGACGTATGGTTTGCGCTATGGCGCTTCTGCTCACTCCTGTTGGTGGCTCAGCTATGTCTAGGTACTGGACTGCCGCAGCATTCCTGCTTGTAGTGACCGGTCGAATGCAAGGCAGCGATTCCCCAGTATTAGATCTGGAGAAGGCCAACCGAATTCTTGCAGTGCAAGGATCGTCGCTTCCACTCTCCAGCCGATTAGGCGTCAACATACATTTGCTGAATGATGATGCAGCTTTGGAGTCCGCACAATCCGCCGGATTCAGCTTCGTTCGAATGGATCTGACGTGGGCCAGCGTTGAAAAGAACGGCGCATATGTTTTTTCAGGATATGATCGCTTGCGCGCGAGTCTGGAAGCCCGCGGCATGGGTGTCCTTTGGATACTGGACTACGGCCATCCTGAGCACGGCGGTGCGCAGCCGCATAGTTCCGCCGATATCGCGGCCTTTGCTCGTTATGCCGAAGCGGCAGCGAACCATTTTCATGGTCACAAGACCAAATACGAAATCTGGAATGAGCCGAACTTGAGGCGGTTTCTGCCCGAGCCAAGCATTTATCCTGAGCTTCTCAACCAGGCGATCGCCGGAATTCGTAAAGCAGACGCTCAGGCATCGATAAGCACCGGAGGCATTTCCGGCCTCGATTTTCATTTTCTTTCTAGATTTGTACCGAACGCGGCTGGGCCGGACATCGACGCCATTGCCGTGCATCCCTATCGCGACACTCGTCCGGAAAGCATTTTGTCGGATTGGATGCGGCTGCGCTCGCTAGTTGATGCTCAATTCCGCCTGCGCATGCCCATCTGGGACACGGAATGGGGGTATTCATCCGCTGGATTTTCGCCGGAAGCACTTTATGGTGACGGACACGCGGAGGCCGCCCGGAAGCGTCAGGCTGTCTTTGCCGTGCGCCAATTTCTCACCGTTTGGATGCTCAATCTGCCTCTTGCTGTCTGGTACGACCTGCGAGATGACGGAAGCGATCCGAAAGACCGTGAATCCAACTTCGGTCTGCTCGACCAAAATGGCCATGACAAGACAGCAATGCGCGCCATCCGCACGTTAACGGCTGCCGCGAAAGACAGACTCATCGGAATCGTGGCGGGCGCGCCCGAGGGCATTCATGCAATCAAGCTGGGAAATGACGCCGATTCTACCTTCATTCTCTGGTGCGATCAGCCCGGGCTTGTTCCGCAGGTCCGCTTTTCGGCGCACAGGTTTCAGTCCGCAACGAATATGACCGGCGCAGAAATTCGCCCTCGCTTGCAAGCGGGGGTCTCGCGATCATCGTGATTAACGAGGCCGATGGGCCTGTTTATTTGCGTTTGCGCCATCGAAGCCATTAGCATGAACTCGAGCAATGTGACTTCACCGACTACGATATACAATGCGAGCGGACACATGGAAGACAATTCCAACCTGGTCACGATTCGAATCTTTGCAAGCGAATCCGAAGCCGAAATTGCGAAGTCCGCGCTTGAGGCGTTCGGAATCGATTGCATGATTAGCCGTGATGATTGCGGCGGTCAACGGCCGCACCTGATCATGGGCGAAGGCATTCGACTTGTCATCAGGTCCGGCGACGTCCGGCGAGCGGAAGACGTGTTAACCACCGGCGGTGAAGATTCGGACTAGCGATCTTAGCATCAGTTCAAATCACTCCGCCTGAATCGCCTCTAAGTCTCATGTCTTGCCGCAACTCGAAGTTGACGTGTCCCTGGAGCACGATTCCGCGCTATGATGTCCCATTCGTGCCATGATCCACTCAAATCATCTACTGCGCAGCCTCCGTGCCTCCGTTGCGCTGCTCGCATTTTCGCTACTGGCAGGCGCTCAGAGCGACATATCCAACCCGGCCCTCTGGTCCGGCATGCACTACCGGATGATCGGCCCCGAACGTGGTGGACGCGTCACCGCCGTGACGGGCGTTCCCTCTCAGCCCTTCACCTTCTATATGGGATCGACCGGCGGCGGAGTTTGGAAAACCACCGACGCGGGCCACACCTGGGTTAATGTTTCCGATGGTTTTTTCCCGGTTGCCTCGATGGGCGCAATCGATGTCTCACTATCTGATCCGCATACGATCTTCGCGGGTACAGGTTCGTCCAAGATTCGCAGCAACGTCTCGATTGGGCGCGGCATATATAAATCCCTCGACGCGGGCAAGACCTGGACATTCGCCGGCCTGCGCGACGTGGGACAGATCGCGACGGTACGTATCCATCCGTCGAATCCCGATATCGTGTACGTCGCCGCTCTCGGCAATCCTTTCATCGCCAACAAAGATCGCGGCGTCTTCCGCACAAACGACGGGGGCAAGACATGGAAAAAAGTTCTGTACATTTCCGATCAGCTCGGCGCGGCCGACCTCGAACTCCAGCCGGGAAATCCCAACGTCGTCTTTGCGTGCATCTGGCACGGAGAACGCAAGCCGTGGACCATCATCAGCGGCTCGCGCGATGGCGGCATTTACAAAAGTACGGATGGCGGCGACACTTGGAATAAACTCTCCACTGGCCTTCCTCATGAACTCTTCGGCCGCAGTAACGTTGCCATTTCCGCGGCCAAGCCGGATCGCATCTATGCTCTGATTGAAGCCAAACCCGGCTCGGGGCTCTACCGCTCCGAAGATGCCGGAGCAACCTGGACGCTGATCAACAGCTCCGGTTCGCTGATCACGCGTCCTTTTTATTACGACACTCTCGGCGTTGACCCCAACAACGCCGATGTCGTGTATGTCGGTGATGAAGGCTGGTTCAAGAGCACGGACGGCGGCAAAACGTTCCATACCATGCCGGTCCCGCATGGCGACAATCACGACATCTGGATCAATCCGAAGAATTCCGATTACATGATCCAGTCGAATGATGGCGGCGCGAACGTCTCACTCGACGGCGGCCGGACCTGGAGCACCCAAACAAACCAGCCGACCGCCGAGATCTATCAAGTCGCCGTTGACAACCAATATCCGTATCGCGTCTACGGAGCGCAGCAGGACAACACAACCGTAATTGTTCCGAGCCTTTCACTGGGCAACGGCCAGGACTTTCGAGTAGGTCCAGGCTGCGAAACCGGACCCATTATTCCGGATTCCACAAATCCTGAAATCGTGTATGGAGGCTGCAAAGGGCAGTTCAGCCGGCAAGACATGAGCACCAATGACGAAGCGCAGTATTGGGTGGGCGGCCAATCGCTGTACGGAAATCCGGGGAGCGATTTGATATACCGCTTCCAACGTGTTTCACCTATGGAGGTTTCTCCCAACGAGCCGCATACCGTCTATTACGGCTCGCAGTATGTACATCGCACGCGCGACGGCGGCGTCGATTGGGAACGCATCAGCCCCGACCTGACGGCACATCCGCCCGGAACCCAAGGCGCGAGCGGCGAGCCCATAACGCGCGACGCCACCGGTGAGGAAGTTTACAGCACTCTTTATTCGATTCGCGAATCACCCGTACAAAAAGGCGTCATCTGGACCGGGTTCGAACGACGGCCTCGTTTACGTCACGCGCGATGACGGAGCAACCTGGAAGAACGTAACGCCCAAGGGACTGCCCGGTGGCGGGCGCGTGCAGAATATTGAACCCAGCCCGCATCGCGCAGGCACTGCCTACGTCGCTATGTATCGCTATCTTCTCGGCGATTTCGCGCCCTACATTTTCCGCACCGACGATTTCGGTGAATCCTGGACCTGTCTCACAGACGGAAAAAATGGCATCGCCTCCGATGAGCCAACCCGCGTTGTCCGCGAAGATCCCGGTCGCGCCGGGCTGCTCTATGCGGGCACCGAGTTCGGAATTTATGTCTCCTTTGACAACGGCGCGCACTGGCGATCCTTTCAATTGAACCTTCCCGTAACTCCGATCACCGATATCAAGATTGCGCATAACGATCTTGTCCTTTCGACACAAGGCCGTTCTTTCTGGATTCTGGACAACCTGACACCAATCCATCAGTTAAGTAGTGAGGTCGCCGAATCTCGCGCCTTTTTATTTCAGCCGAAGGAAGCCGTCCGGACGCCCGCGCGCGGAGGATTCGGCCGCGGCTCAGGTGTTCAATACCCGCTACCAGGAGCGCAGATAGATTACTATCTTGCAAGCGCGCCATCTGATGAGATCACGCTCGACGTTATCGATGAATCAGGAAAAGTAATTCGCACATTTTCGAGTGCGGTCAATCCAAACGATCGCCCTGCACGGACAGTTGAAGCGGCGCCAGCCGACGAGGAGGAGGGCGGTGGCTTCCGCTTCCGCGGCGGTCCAACACGTCTTGAAAAAACCGCCGGCATGCACCGCTTTACTTGGGATCTGCGCTACCCAGGCCCGTGGCAAAGTAAAACGCGGCCCGAGGGACCGAACGGACCGGTAGCCGTTCCCGGAACCTATTCGGTTCGCCTTACGGTCGGCTCCTGGAACGCAACTCAGCCGCTCACTATTGTGGAGGATCCGCGTGTCACCAAGTCCGGCGTGACTACCGCAGATCTCCGCGAGCAGTTCGAGCACAATATGCGAGTGCGCGACCTCGTCAGCGAAGTGAATCAAACCGTGGCGAGAGTGCGCGCCGCGCAAGCCTCCGAAACATCCACGAAGCTGAATGAATTGGCATCGCACCTGATCACCCCATCCATACGCTATAGCAAACCTGAGCTGCAGACTCACATCACGTATCTCTACAGCATGACGAACAACACAGACCAGAAGATCGGCCGCGACGCGGTAGAAAGATATGCAGTACTTAGAAAAGAACTCGATCGGCGCATCTCCGAACTAAACCAAATCCTCGGCCCGGACAAATAGATTTGTGCTAAAGTCCGCATAAATGCGGAAATCTCATCTAGCTGTCGCAGCATTGGTCTGTGCAGGACTAGCTGCACAAATCATTGCTCAGGATAAAGTCGACCTCAATGTAGTGAATCGAATCCGAGACGAGGCGTTCGGAAACAACTCGCGAGTGATGGACACGGCGTTTTATTTGACCGATGTCTACGGCCCGCGCTTGACAGGGTCGCCCAACGCCAAGTCGGCGGGCGATTGGGCGGTGAAAAAGATGACCGAATGGGGTCTGGTAAACGCAAAACTGGAGCCCTGGGGTCCGTTTGGACGCGGATGGTATTGCACTCGATTCACAGCCATGATCAAAGAGCCGGAATTCATGCCCATCATTGGTTTTGCTCGACCGTGGTCCGCCGGAACCAACGGCCCTGTGAGCGGACAGGCCATGATGGCGGTCATTACCGGTCCGCAGGATTTAGAAAAGTTCAAAGGAAAATTGAAAGGGAAGATCGTGTTGACGGCGGCGCCGCATGCCTCTGAAATGATAACGGAGCCGTTGGCCCGCCGGTTGACGGATAGCCAATTGGAAGCGGAAGCAACCGCGCCCGATCCGACGACAGGAAACCCGGCCGGGCTGCCGATCGGATTTCTGCTCGGGCCTGCGCCACCGCGTGGCGGATTTAACGGACCCATGGGGCCCGGTCCCCGCGTGAATATGCGCGAGTTTCGCAACCAACTGAATAAGTTTTTGAAAGACGAGGGCGTTTTGGTCGCATTGACTCCGGGCGCCGGAACCGATGGCGGCGATGTTTTTGGTTCGGCCGCGGGTTCGCAGGATCCGAAGCAGGAAATACCGCCCCCTTCGGTAGTGATCACAAACGAACACTATAACCGCATCGCCCGCCTGCTAGAGAAAAACGTTCCGGTCACTTTGGAATTCGACGTGGAAGCGAAATTCACGGAGCCGGAGGATTCCTTCAACGTGGTTGGCGAGATTCCGGGCACCGATCCGAATGCCGGTATTGTGATGTTGGGCGGCCATTTCGATTCCTGGACCGGCGGAACGGGCGCAACGGATAACGCCGCGGGCTCGGCAGTATCAATGGAAGCCGTGCGGATACTGAAGGCGCTCGATTTGAAGATGGCGCGCACGGTTCGGATCGCTTTGTGGACGGGCGAAGAAGAAGGACTGCTCGGTTCCCGGGCTTACGTCAAGGAGCACTTCGCGGACCCGGCCGACATGAAACTGAAGCCGGAGCATGCCAAGCTTTCCGGCTATTTCAATCTGGACAATGGCAGCGGAAAAATTCGCGGCGTTTACATGCAGGACAACAGCATGATGCGGCCGATTTTCGAATCCTGGTTCGAACCATTTAAAGATCTCGGCGCAACGACGCTAACGATTCGAAATACCGGCAGCACGGATCACATGTCGTTCGATGCGGTCGGTTTGCCCGGCTTTCAATTCATTCAGGATCCGCTCGAGTACAGCACGCGAACCCACCATTCGAACATGGATCTCTATGATCGCTTGCAGGCGAACGACCTCGAGCAGGCCTCCGCGATTATGGCATGGGTGGTCTACAACACCGCAAGCCGTCCTGAGATGCTCCCACGCAAACCGCTCCCGAAACCCCGTCCAAATCGCGGCGAGTTTAGCGCCGGCGGAAACGGCGGCAACCGGTCTAACATGCCGCAACCCACGTCGGGAGATCGATAGTAGTACGACGGTGGAGGACCTCCGTTCAGCGGGCCGAATGCTAGTGCACGTTCACGCGGTTCGTGGCGCACAACGTAATCCTCTTCAATGGGCAATGAGAACCCACGGAAGACCCGGTCCGGGGCTGCGGTCGTGGTCATGAGCCTTTCTTATGCGCCATCCGGGCCTCGAGGTACTTCTTCAGAGCGACCGCATTGTTATGTTCCGTGTCATGCGAACTGTATACGAGGGTCACAGTACCGCTCTTAGCAGCCTTCAAAATAGGTGCCCAGATTTCAGGTTCTTTGTCTAATTCCGCGAAATACCGGCGTTGGAACTCGTGCCACTTCTCCGGATCGTGAGCGAACCACTTCCTCAATTCAGTGCTCGGCGCAACGTCCTTGAGCCAACCATCCAACGGGAGATCAGCCTTTCGAATTCCGCGCGGCCACAACCGCTCTACGAGGAATCGGACTCCATCACGCGATTCAGGGTTGTCATACGCGCGCTTCAAGAGAATCATAGTAATCGGCTTGGCAGCGAGACTCTTGAAAGATCCGTGTCATTGAATTCCGGCTTTGTGGCCTCGTCGCTGAACTTTCCTCCGAATAGCCAGTCTCCATCCAGGCGAAATGCACCACGGGATGGACCAGCCGCGGATCGCCTTTGGTCCGCTCCAATGGCGCAAATTCCAACAAATTCCCGGCGTGACAACTCGTTCATCTTGTAACTGCTACGTTATCGAATTGAGCGGTATTCCACGCAGTTCCAACACCAAACATGCCGTGAGTGTGGGAAGCATCGGAAATATTCGCTAACTCCTTCTGGTCCAATTTCGCTGTGATGCGGGTTGCTCGAAAGGTCAGTTCCATGTGGTGCCAATGGTCCGCTTCGAGAGCGACATGACCGGATGCGATCGTCTGCGGCTGCTTCTTATATGCCGAGGTCACAAGCTTCCAATTCCCGTTATTCTCGAGGCGAAAGATATATCCGCTCGGCCAGATCGCCTTGTGATCCGCAAAAACATCGGCTGAATCGACCCTGCCGATAACCGTCACTGCGCCGGGAGCCGGTAGCAGCACATCCGACGCTACCGTGTAGTCGGTCCAGTTTATGTCGCCGGCCAGGGTCCAGGGATCGGGTAGCGGTGACCAGGGAATGGGCGTTTGGGTGATCACTTGTTCCAGGCAGTGGCCCGGCCGATTTCTACAAGAGTGCACCTCGAACGCGCCATCTTGATCTGACAAAAACTTCGGAGCGCGAGGAATCGCCGTGGATTCGAAATCGTCACGGTATGGGAAAGGAAATGGTTTCTTGGCGGGCGGTTCTGCGTTCCCCTTCGCCTGCCCCGTAGTGGTGGTCAGCGAGTAAAGTGAATCCGGATCGAAGGCGAACGCGATGCGGCCGCCTTGCGGTTTAACATCGGTCACGTGTTCGAACGTTCTTCGCGCGTTAGTCTCCCAAACGTGTATCGTTCCAGCGGCCAAGCCGCCGGTGATTTGAAACGTGACCTGCTGGGGCTGTTTGGCATCGATGGTTTCGAGCACCACGCTCCAGTCGTTTTTGTTAGGTGATCGAAGCGCGACGTAGCTGCCGGCTTCCGGCAGATATCCGGAACTGGAATCCAGATACTGCCAGCCGGGTTCAGCGAATTGCGTGGTGTGCGCGGTGGCCCAAATCGCGCCCTGTACGTTGTAATAACCAGACCAGGGAGTGTTGGCGTACATTAAGCCTGAATTGGGCGCTGCCAGAATGTCGTAGTACGAAGTAATCGGGCTCCAGATCTCGGTCTTTGTAAAACCGCCTTCCAGATAATTGCGGTTGTAGATTCGCGCTAAGCTGCGTCCGCCGGTCTGCCAATCGCGGGAAAGAATCACAACCGCACTCGACTCGGGCTGGTCCTCACTGGACCATAATGGCTGGTTCAGCTTTTTCGCGGAATCGGGAGTGGTGACTTTTCCCTTTTGGCGTGGGTAATGGACCGTGACGGCATATACGGCTTCGTTCAACTCAGGATCCTGGCGAATCGAATCCACAATCTTCCATTGACCTTCACCGGGGTATTCATCGCAGCAAACCACTCTTACGTTGAGCTTGCGATCTTGCAAGGTGCGATGAAGAAGCTTGACATAGGAAAAATCGATATCGCGCTTTTCATTCCAGATGCCGGTGTAACGGATATTCAGGTGATGCGCGCTTCGGGCGCCGGAAACAAAATCGGCCACGTAGTTCGCCATATCGGGCGAGTAAAAATGGCCGCCGCCGATCCAGCCGGGCGCACCCCAAGGCAGCGAATCGAGGACGATTTCAGGATTCCTGCGATGCGCCTCTTCCATCAGCCACCACTCGTATCCGCGCTTGTAATCGTGGTCCTGGGGGGTTCGCATGTGGCTCGGCTCAGAACCATCGGTCGAGTTCACATCCGCGCCGATTTCGACTTTCAGATGCTGGAGCGAAGCGCCGTAATGGGGCTTGAAAAGATAGTCCAGAATCTGGCTCCGATAAGGCTCGGCGTAATCGATGAGCAGCCGGGAGGAAGCGCCAGCGCTGACTGCGCCAAGTCCTTCGAAGACCCGACCAGCCGCTTTGCCATCCAGCGCGACGATCTTTTCATCTGGGGGCGGGGTAGCGAGACGTGCGAAGAGCAAACCGCCGAGAAGGGAAAAAATGACAACAGCGAATTTGAGAGACATCATAGGAGTTGTATTTCTTCGAGAGCGCCGGCCGTTTTCTCGAATTTTATGGGCAGAATTTGAAGAAACAGATTCAGATTGCTCTGCAAGATGATATGCGGGGCCAGGCGCAGGTGCGCGGCTGGGCTTTTGCGTTCCACCAGGAACTGATATAACGCTTGAAAAGCCATGCGACCTTGCGTTTGAGGACGCTGATATACGGTGCCCAGCACTTTGCCGCTGCGGATCAGCGGGATGAGCTCGGGGAAAAAATCCGTGGTCATGACGGTCAGTTCTCCGAGACGCCCTGCTTCCTCCAGCGCGCGAATAACAGGGACGGAATTTGCGGTGCTGACGTAGAGCGCGCGCAAATTCGGCGCTTTAGCCAGATACTTGGAAACGTTTCGATACGCTTCCTTCGGATCATCATGCGCCTGAATGACTCCTTTCAGAACCAGATGATCTCCCGTGGCCAGGAACTCCTGAAATCCGCGCAGTTTTTCGGCGTGATCGAACGTGCTGAGGTCGCCAGTGACCAGCAGGACCGGACCAGGCTTCTGGACAGTTCGCAAAAACAATTCCGCGACCATTGCGCCGCTGGTGTAGGGATCGCTTGAGATAGCGGTCAAGCGTTCCGTGTTAGGTGCATCGGTGGCGACGCATACCACCGGGATGTGACTGCGATGGGCTTTGCGTATCCAGGGCTTCAGGTCATTGGGATGGCCGGGAGCGAGGATGATTCCGCTCGTCTGCTCATTCAAGGCTTGCTGAAAAAGTTCCAGATCGCCCTCGCCCAGTCGGCGATGGGTTCGAAATTCCAGTTCGACGCTCGAGTCAAAGGGCGCGGCGGCTTCGCGGATTCCTTCCGTCAGACTGTCGAAAAATGCAGCAATCTCGCGCGGCATGTGAACAGCGATTCGAAGCTTACGGCGCAGCTTAAGATATCGTGCGGCTACGTTCGGCCGGTAGCCGAGAGTTTGCGCCGTGTTCAGGACGCGGGTGCGGGTCTGTGGACTGATGCCTGGCCTGCCGTGCAAGGCACGATCGACCGTACCTATCGATATGCCGAGAACCTGCGCAATCTCTTTGATTCCTACTGGCTGTTTTGTGGTTTGCGCGGGATGCAATTCAGCAGTCAAGACTGTGCCCCTCCTTGACGCTCGGGGTTCTGTTTGGAGTGGCGAATCCAACTGTGCTCGATCTCTTCGAGCGTTCTGCCCTTAGTTTCCGGGACCGCAAGCCAGACAACGGCAAAGGTGACGACGCAGAAGCCGGCGTAAATCAGGAACGCTCCGGTTGGCGAGACCGCGTTCACCAGTGTCAAAAACGTCATGGTGAGGAGTGTGCTGGCGGACCAGAGACACACTGTCGCGATGGACATGGCCCGGCCGCGAATGCGCGTGGGGAAAATTTCGGCGAGCAACACCCAAAACCCAGGGCCGAGACCGATGGCGAAGGCCGCGACGCAAAACAGCATGGCCGTAAGGACCAGAGCCGCGGAGGGAGTGTGACTGAGAAAGGCCGCTGCCAATCCGGCCTGCGATACAGCCATGACGCCGGTGGAGATGAGCAGCAATGGCCGGCGGCCGGCACGATCGATCAGCCAGAGCGCAACGATAGTAGCCAAAGCATTGACCGCTCCCACAATCACGTTTGCAAAGATCGCCGCGCTTTCCGATTCGTTTCCGATCTGTTTCCTGAAAATGAGCGCGCCATAAAACAGCACTGTGTTCATGCCTGTAATCTGCTGCAAAATGGCCAGAGACACAGCAATCCATAGTGGGCGGCGGAAGCCAGGGCGGAATAGTTCGCCGAGCGAACCAGTTTCCTGCGAGACGGTTTCCTCAATGCTGCGAAGTTCCTGGGCGGCGATAGCCGGGCCGTTGATTCGGGTGAGAATCGCCAATGCTTCGTCACTTCGCGCTTCCTCGACCAGCCATCGCGGACTTTCCGGGACGAAAAACAGCGCGATAAATAAAACGATGGAAGGCACGGCCGCCGAAGCGAACATCCAGCGCCAACTGCTCGCTCCGAGAAAGGAGAGGCCCCAATTCACCAGATAAGCGATCAGAATGCCTGTAACGATGGCCATCTGGTTGAGCGAGACGAGCCGCCCCCGCTTCCGCGCGGGAGCCACTTCGGCGATATAAAGGGGCGCCAGGACAGATCCGGCGCCAATGGCGAGCCCGCCGACGAAACGCGCAAGGACGAATTGCCACAGCATTTGGGGTATGGCTGCGCCAAAAGCCGATAAGGCAAAGCCGAGCCCGGTGAGCATCAGAACGCGCCGCCTGCCGAGCCGATCGGTGAGCCATCCGGCCAGGCTGGAACCGAAGATGCACCCGAAGAGCAAACTGCTGGTCGCGATCTCCGTCTGCACGTCGCTAAGGTGGAATTGACTCTGCAGAAAAATAATTGCGCCGTTGATGACCGCGATATCAAACCCGAAGAGCAGGCCAGCGGTTGCGGCGACCGCCGCCGCGAGATAGACATAAGCGGCGCTGCCTTTTTCGATACCCGTTGAAGAGGACGCAGCAGCGCTCATGATATTTGGGCGGGTTGACCGGAAGGACGATCAGGGACGGGCCGGCAACCTGTTCCACATAGGGCCTGCTGAGCCAATTCGAGGAGAGACAGGCTGGCGTCGTCGTTGCGCTTCTGAATGTCGTCTTCGAACAGCAGGAAGTTCGGAAGCGAAGTAGCGAAATAGTCGATCTTGGCTTTGCTGTTCCGCTGTTTTTCGGCGGCCTCGCGCAAGTTTTGCAACCCGCGCGCCGCGCCGTCCGCATCTCCCAATTCGCGCTCAGCAAGAGCGCTGTAGTAAGCGAACAGGTCCACCCCGCGCCGCGCGGCAGCCGCAGAACGCCAACTCGCTTCCGCATCGCTGTGGCGGCCGAGCATGGAAAGAGCCAGGCCGCTGAAGTAATCGAGATCTGTCTCCAGGGTCAGCAGGTGTTTTCCCTCGCCCAGGTTTTGAGGATAGTGACGCGCAGCCTGGAAGTGGACGAGCGCGGTTTCGGCATCTCCGCGATCGAGAGCCTTGCGCCCGAGCAACAGATGCGCGGTCACGTATTGTCCGGATACCAAGCCTTCGCCGCCCTCCCAAGGATGAAAGCGACGCGCGCCGAGAATCGCCAGCGCTCGTTCGCTCTGACCGGTCTGGTTGTATAAGGCGACCAACTCCGTTGTCAGGTCGTCCCGCTGATTGACCAGCTCTCGGTTTTGTTCCAACTCGCGAAGCCGTTCTTCGGGTGTGACCCCGGTTCGTTTCTTGAGCTGATCGAATTCGTACAGTAAACGCGCGTCGGAGGGATTCGCTTCCAAGGCTCTGCGATAAGCCGACATCGCTCCGGCCGGATCTCGACGCACGTTATAGCAGGCGATTCCGAGATTGCGCCACGGAATCGAAAATCCCGGATCTAAACGCACCGAGGCTTCCCAGTGCTCGATGGCCTCTTCGCGGCGAAGCTTGTCATAAAGCAAGTTACCGAGATAGTAGTGCGCCCGCGCATCGTCAGGAGAATGCTTGAGAGCAGATTCGAGCACGATCATCTCCTCCAAGCGTGCGGGAAAGCAGTAATCCGGAGAAGCTTCCCCGCCCTTTTTGTAAAAGCGCTCGGCGGTAGTAGAGTCGCGGTTTTGTAAAGCAAAATAAGCCCGCGAGTAGAACAGCATGGGCGTGAGCCGCGCGACTTCGCATCGGGCGAGAAACCCGTCAATCAAGTCTTCCGCTTCGGTCAATAGGCCCGCCTGCGCGTAATCAAATGCAAGATCGAGGCAGTTTTGCGCATTGCAGCGCAGAACTTGAAACAGCTCATCCTCTCGGGTCTGGGCCTTTTCATCGGAGGGACTCAGAAGCAACAACTCGTTGCGAGACCAGAAGTCCAAAGGATCGAGTTCAACGGTTTCGAGGGCTGTACGGCGTGCTTTCTCAAAGGCATTCTGCCGGCGCAGGATGGCGGCCTTCAAGTTGCGTGCTTTCAAGTTGTGAGTGCCGGTTTCCAGCGAACGGTTTGCGTGATCCAGCGCGCTTTCCCAGCGGCCGCGAGCACAATCGATTGCCGCCAGTTCGTAATATCCCGCAGATTGCCACGCATAGTTCCAAACGGCTTTGTAGAAGGCGGCGTAAGCTTCTTCGGTCCTTTGCTGGAATCTGCGAACCAGCCCTAAATTGTAGAGCGGCTCGCCGTCGTACGGATTCGGATTGCGTCTGGTGAGGCGCTGAATGGCGGCTTCAAAATGTCCTGCCGCCTGTTCGAACTCGCCGCGCCGCAACGCGAGCAAGCCGACCGCATTGTTCGACCGCACATCCTCGGAATCGCGCTTTAACGCCTCTCGCCAATACGGTTCGGGAGAACGCGTCGCGTGACGGTACTGTTCGAGATGCAAACCGGTCAGGTAGAGTTCTTCGGTGGTGACGATAGCCTCGGGCGCGGCCGGTTCGCTCGCGGGTTGAGGCAGCTCCGATGTTGAATCGGCTTCCTCACGGTCGCGGTTCAGAACGGGCATAGTATATCGGATCAGCTCGGTTTCGTATTCGTCGAAGACGGCGAGGCAGAGATTCCTTGCCGCAGTGTTGGGCACAGATATAACTTCGATCAAGGGCGTGCCGGGCTGTACACTTATCTGCCGCTCAAACAAGATTTGCGTTCCAGAGCGGAGGAGGAGTCTGAGATTCCGCAGCGATTGCGTGGCACAGACACCGATTCTCCACTGTTGGTCCTCCACAGGCTCGAGATTAACGGCAAGCAGACGGTTGGCATTTTTGACGGGGCCGATCCCCTGGATTGGGTACCAAAACTGGCTGAAAGTTTTCGTTTCGTAGGGTTGCAGCCAAGAGAAGTCCGGTTGATTGTCGGTAAAGACGCCAGCCATTAATTCGATGTAGGGACCGTCAGAATCGGTGAGCTCGCGATCCCAGGCATAGCCAAAGTCACCGTTGCCCCAGGTCCAGAGTTTCTTGCCCGGCGCAATGTGGCGGTTGGCGTAATGCACCAAGCCGGCTTGCTTGGAATGGTCGTAGCCGCCGCAGAAATCGTAATTGGAGCGGGTGACCATGTAAGAAGTCGGGACGGGAATGTTCTTGTACCAGGAGATATCCACGCCGCGCGTATAGTCGACGCCGTAATAAAAGTTGTGCGCGATGGGATACCAGGATAGGGCGCGCTTGGCGTGATCGGCGACGAAGGTCACATCGGGCGGGAAGAAGGCCTGATATTGATCGTGGACGCGAATGCCCACGTTCGCCCACCACAGAAACGTTTGCACAAACGGCGTGCGATTGTAGAGCCGCACGGTTGCTTCGATGATGGATTTGCCGGGCCGAAGGCGAATGCCAACCATGCCTTTCATGCGATTCATGGGCTCATGCTCGCTTAGCCAGACCGTCCGGCTGCCGTCATCGTGTTCCTGGATGGAATGCTCGACAGGCATGAAGGTGGAGGGCCGGTGATGTTGAGGCCAGTTGAACTCGACGCCGCCCGAGATCCAGGGCCCGAGGAGTCCCACCAGGGCGGGCTTGATGACATTCTGCCGGTAGAAAAAATCGTAGTTGTTAGCCTTGTCCTGGCCGATGTGGATGCGGCCGCCAATCTCGGGCAGGATCATGAGGCGAACAAATTCGTTTTCGAGAAATACGGCGCGGTAGTCGCGATCCACTTTTTCGTCCGATACGCGGTCGGTAAACGGATTTGGATAGACCTTCCCGCTGCTTCCCTGATACACGCGCTTTTCGACGAACATCGGATTTTTGTCAGCGGGGGGCACTGGATAGGTGGGGATGGCGACGGTTTGTTCCCAGGCGCGAACAGTTTCGAGCGTTGGCACGATTGCAATCGTAGTGTACGTTAACGGCTGCCTGGATTCCACTCAGAACTCCCCGCCGCCCGAATAGTGATAGAACAGAACCGAGATGGTTCCCAGTCAGCTTAAGACTGCGCATTTCAGCAGTTACCCTCCGGAAGCGAGGCAAATCGCGACCGACCGGATTGCAATACTGCAGCAATTGCCGCTGAGCTTCCTGCCTCTGCTGCTGCGCGAGCTGATCGTTTACGACTGGAAGTTTCCGGCTGAGAGAAAAGAATTAGACCGGCAGCTCACCTATATGGGCTCACTACCGGCGGAGCGGATAACGCAGTTGATGGCGGATTTTGAACAACTGCGCCTTTCCCCCGAGCTCGAACGCCTGGATTGGGTGAACGAACCGCGGAGGTTTTCAGAGCAGCTCACCGCGCATCTCTGGGCGAGCCATCAGATAGATGCCTTCCGCAAAGCAGCAGTTGAGTACGGCCAGAAAATGGATGCAGCTACGCCACCTGAACCGGTTCCGATACCGCGGTTGGGGATCGCCGTGATTGGACAAGGAGTCGCGGAGAACCGCTATCCGCTGTTTCGGAAGCTTCGTCCCTGGGGTGTCTATTTCAAGCAGATCAAGGCCGCAAACGGAAGCAAGATACTTCTGGAGACAGTGGCCGCCCGAGCCAAAGCGCATCCAGTTCCGTTTGGGCATTGGTACATCGACGGAGCAGCGAATGAGGCAATTTCCTCGGCCGCAGTAACCTGCCTTTCTTACACGTCCCTCGATCGGGTGCGGAATGCGATCGTGGCCGAGATGCGCAGAGCAGTGGAATCCGGCACCGGACCGGAAGCGCTGCGTACGCTGCTGGCGCAAATGCGTCCCGAGGATCTAGGATTGAGCGGCGCGGGAGAGAACGCTATTTTGAATCGATTCCAGATCAGCATCCTGGCAGAGGGATCGGGAACGCAGCTATTCAGCACAACATTTGTGCAATGGTCCGCGCGCGAGGCGTTGCGGCGGGCACAGCCCGTGACTTTATTGGCGCGTTTTGCTCCCCGGCAGCGTGAGCGGTCGATGCGGGAATTGATTGCGGGAACGCAGAAAGCCCCTCAACTGGACCCGGCGGGCTCGCTGATCGATGCGGACATGGGCGCTTACTATACGTGGATCAATCAGCAGCGATTGCCGGGCGCGGAGCAGTCCCGTTTTCTGGTGTGGTTTGAAGACCACGGCGAGGCGCTGGCGGTCGGGCCCACGCTGCCGCGCGGGACGGAAAGCAATAATCCTATCGACTTACAGCAAGTCCTCGAATCTTTGTAACAAAAATCGAGCGTGTACGTCCACGGTTCGGTCTTGGACTGGAGCAAACAGGGGGCGCAGCCGTGTCAGCTAGAATCCGTGGGCGAATTCTCAAGCATCTGATCTTTCTCGCGTTAGCAGTGGGCGTTTGCGGTCCACTTTGGGCCCAAATCGATCAAGGAGCCATTCGCGGGACCGTACAGGACCCGACCGGCGGCGTGGTCCCGGGCGCCAAAGTGACGCTCACCAATGAAGATACAGGGCTGGTGCTCGAGACCACTACCGGCGCGGATGGCGCGTATAGTTTTACTCCGATCAAAATCGGGACTTACACCGTGGCGATTGCGAAGCCAGGGTTTCAGACCGTATCTCACGCGCATATCGGGGTCCATGTGAATGAGCAGGTGAAAGCAGACTTTACACTTTCCCCCGGCCAAGTGACTCAAACCGTGGAAGTGACTTCGGCCCTGCCGGTACTTCAGACCCAATCCTCCTCGGTCGGCCAGGACGTTACCTCGCAACAAGTGAACGATTTGCCTTTGAATGGTCGCAACTACACCGTTCTATCTCAGACCGCGGCCGGCGTTACGAGGATGCAGAGCGGACGCGTCTCGGGCACTGGTCTCGGCGGAGGCGGAGGCGGATTTACCGCGAATGGGCTGGCCTGGTCCCACAACAGCTACATCCTGGATGGTATCGACAACAATAACGACACGGTGGACTTTCTGAATGGCGCAGCCTACGTGATTGTCACGCCGCCGGATGCCATTCAGGAAGTGAACGTGCAAACCAGCAATTTCAGCGCCGAATACGGACGAGCGGGGTCAGCCGTGATGAACGCCACCACCAAATCCGGCACCAACCAGTTCCACGGAGACCTGTGGGAGTACTTCCGCAATGACCTTCTCAATGCAAACACGTGGTCCGCCAACCGCGCCGGGACAACAAAACCGGAGTTGCGCTACAACAACTTTGGCTTTACGTGGGGCGGTCCGGTGACAATCCCGAAGGTCTACAACGGCCACAACAAGACCTTCTTTTTTGGGGATTACCAAGGCACCCGCATCGCTGGAACGTCATTGCATACTCCCAGCGTCCCGACCCCTGCCGAGCGCAACAGCGGCTTCACGAATTTCCAGGATCTGATTTACACCCAGACGGGTACTGTCGGACCCGATAATTTAGGCCGCACGTTCCCGCAGGGCGCAATCCTGGACCCGGCCACCACTCGCCCGGTGACGGCGGGACAAGTGGACCCGGTAACGGGCATCGCGGCGACGAAGACAGGCTTTGTTCGCGATCCTTTTTTCTCGGGACAACCGGTGGGAAACATTAAAAATTTTGCCACGCCGGGCAACGAGGCCCTGATGAACATCCTGCCCGCTAATCGCCTCGATCCAAATGCCCTCAAGATTCTGAATGCCTATCCGATGCCCAATACGGCCGGATTTAATGGCGGTCGCACGAGCAATTTTGCCGAGCTGCTTCCGACACCTGACGGCACCAATCAATTCGACACTCGCGTGGACCATAACTTCAGCGAAAAAGACCAGATGTTCGCGCGCGCGGGTTACGCCGGAAGAACCCGCTTCGCTCCTGCCGACTTTACCGGCCCGATCGACAATTCTGGTTTTGACAGTGGAAACATCATCGACCACAGCGTCAATGCCGCCCTGAGTGAAACCCATCTCTTTTCTCCGACCTTGATCAACGAGGCGCGTGTGGGCTACAGTCGCCTGACCGACTTCGCGGAACCGCCGGTGTCCAATGTCACTGGCATTCCGCAGCAGTTTGGCATTCAAGGTTCACCGCAGGGCCCGGGTCTGGGGGGATTGCCTTGGTTGAATATCAGCGGGGTTACAACAGTTGGCCTGGGCGAGTTCGCCAGCCCGAATACTCGCGTGAGCGACACACGCCAGATCACGGAGAACCTGACCAAAATTCGAGGCGGCCATACGTTTAAAGGGGGTTTCGAAGCTCAGTTTCTGCGCTTCGCCTTTGATAATCCGCGAGATCCGCGCGGGCGGATGGATTTTGGCACGACTTATACAAGTGTCCCGGGAATTGGGGTGGGGAGCGGCGTGGCGGACTTCCTGTTAACTCCCGTTTCGACTACCGTCCCGAACGGAGTGAATAATCTGGGTGGACCGAATGCGTTTTGGGCCAACAGCCTCAATGCGCCCGACGATGTTCGCTACTACTACGGAGCTTACTTCCAGGACGACTGGAAAGTTACTCCGAAGCTGACACTAAATCTCGGGGTACGCTGGGAATTCTTCGGCACTCTGAGAAACCGCTATAACGATGAATCGAATTTTCAGCCCGCGCCGTATGGGCAGTCCGGAGCCGCCTGGGTGATTACCGCGAAGGACAAGAACATTCCGCTCTCCACGGCCTTTGTCAACCAGCTCGCGAAGGACGGCATCGCGCTCCAATACAGCAGCGTGCCCGGGTTGATTAACGCGCCCAGGAATGACTTTGCACCCCGCGTGGGTTTCGCCTATCAACTGACGCAGAAGTTCGTAATGCGCGCCTCCTATGGAATCTTCTATGCCGGCTTTGAGAACTTGGGAGGTTCACCGGATCCGGGTACCAACTACCCATTCGGGGTGCAGCCGACCATTAGCGACAGCAGCAGTGGCACCCAAACGCTGGCGAGTCAGTTTCCGAGCGCGCTCAACGGCCAGGTTCCCACTCTTGAAAACGCTTTGACCTTCGTGACTCCCAGCCCCACCAGCCCTGCGTTCAATCCGAAGGGCATGAGCTTTGAATCCTTTGATGTACCTTGGAAGACCGGCTCCACGCAGGAATGGAATTTCTCGCTGCAATATGCGTTGAGCCATAACGACAGCATCCAGGTGGGCTACGTCGGCAATCACAGCGTGCACCAGATCAACGGCTGGCGCGTGAATAACATAGGCGAGATTCTTCCGCCTGGGACGACCACGCAGAATTACGTGCCATACCCGGATTTCGCGCAAGGCGACGACTACATCGCGCCCAATGGAGATGCTTATTATTACGGGTTCCAAGCCACTTACCAACGGCGCTTCGCCAATGGATTAGGCATCCTCGCGAACTTCACCCATTCGCGATGCATGACCGACTTTCGTAATATCCTCAACGACGATACTCCCAACGCGAATCAACGCGCTCCTTATTTGCCCGGGTTCGGTCTCAAGGGAGATTACGCGTTTTGTGCGGACGATTCCCCGGAAGTGCTGCACTTCAGCGGTACCTGGGCGGTCCCCTACGGCAAAGGTCGGCAATTCGGCGCTCACGCGAATGGTTTTGTCGATGCCGTCCTGGGCGGATGGTCAGCGAACTGGATCCTGACGACCCAGAGCGGCTTTCCCGGTAACGTGGGCTGCACTCAGGGCACGACTTCCGGCTTCGGCTGCGTCGCTTTCCTGGTTCCCGGTCAATCGATTTACATGAATTCCGGTCCACACGGGATTAACGAGTTTCTGAATCCGGCGGCTTTCGCTCAACCTCCCGCCGCCACGACCATCGGCCAGACCGATTACAGGCCGTTAGGCGGCAAGGCGTCTCAATTCCATGGGCCGGCATTCAATCAACTCGACTTCTCCGTGTTCAAGCAGTTCCACGTAAACGAGAGAACGTATTTCGAATTTCGCGGCCAGTTCTACAACATCCTCAACCACCCGAATTTCGGCGTGAATAGTTTTGCCACCTTGAACTTCACCAACGCCAATTTTTCTCAGATTACAGGCACTGTCCAAAACGCGATATTCCGTCAGACGGAGTTGGCATTAAAGTTGTATTGGTGAGTTGGGGAAGTAGAAGCAGCCGCTTACTTACGTGTGCGGTGTTGTGCCTGTTGACCGCGGCCGGGCAGACGCTGCATTCCACCGCCAACATCGAGGCGAAGCTGAAAGAAATCGTCGCATTGCATCCCGATAGCTTTGACGCCAACTACAGTCTGGGGGAGTTTTACCTGCATGCGGGACGGCTCGCAGACGGAATCCCGTATATGGAAAAGGCGGCCAGCATCGATCCATCGAATTATGTGAGCGGCTACGATCTAGCGCTGGCGTATTTCGACGCGCACGATTACGGCAAAGCTCGCCAACAAATTCAAACATTGCTGCGCGAGCGCAATGCCGCGGAGCTGCACAGCTTGCTGGCGGACGTCGAAGAAGCAGCGGGAAATTACGTTATAGCGGCTGACGAATATCAGCGCGCAGCTCAAATTGAGCCGACTGAAGAGCACATCTTCGATTGGGGAAGTGAGCTGCTGAGCCACCGCACAACCGACGCCGCAGCGGAGGTTTTCACGCGCGGGACAGAGCTCTATCCGCGCTCCGCAAAGCTCAACGTCGGATTGGGAATCGCTCTCTACTTGCACGGCAGCTACGAGCAAGCCCTTCGAGCGCTTTGTGCCGCCACAGATTTGAATCCATCGCAAGCCTGGCCGTACGTTTTTCTCGGAAAAATGTACAACATGTCCAGCAGCGGCGTAAACGAAGCTAAAAAACGCTTGGCCCGTTTTGCACAGCTCCAACCGAAAAATCCGCAGGCGCTTTACTATTACGCGATGAGTTTATGGAACCGCGAGGAGAATTCGGAAGCCGATATTCCGCATGTGCAAAGTTTGCTCACCGAGGCAGTGGCTCTCGACCCCCGCTATGCCGACGCCCATCTCCAGCTCGGAATTCTTTACGCGGATCAGCGCAGGTTCGCTGAGGCGATTCGGGAATTTCAACGCGCCATTGCGCTCGAGCCGAATTTGACCAGCGCTCATTATCATCTGGCGCAAGCCTACACTCGAGTGGGTGAGAAACGGCGCGCTCAGGAAGAATTGCAAATTTTTGAGCGCCTTCGAAAGCAGGATCAGCTGATCGCGGAGAAGGAGCGCAGCGACATAAAACAGTTCATCGTCAGCATGAAGGAACAGCCTTCAGACTCTTCCAGGAGATGAGCTGAGTTATCCCCTGATGCATTCGGCCTCGGACTTTTGGTGGAGGCGGCGGGAGTTGAACCCGCGTCCGAGAAAGCCCGCCGTGTAAAGCCTACGTGTGTATCCGGTTCTCGCGTTTCAGCAACTGCCTAAAAAACCGGCAAGAGCGACAGCCGCCTAGTCCGATTGATCTCGGCCCTCGGCTCCGGACCGAAGCCTGGTACCTATCCTGCAGAATGACGCTCACTGGCTAACGCGCAGGCTCATTAGCTGGAGCGGCCACCTAACCTAAATTAGGCAGCGTAAGCAAACTGCTGATTGTTGGCAGTTTTTGTTTTCCGATCGTTTTACGGGAGCTCGGAACCCGACACGCCTTCACACAACGATTCAATCCCGTCGAACCCGTTGCGCCCCCTCTCGAGGTATATACAGTAACATTCTAGCAAATTTAGGGCTTCCGAGGTCAAAGACCGCACGACTCAACCTTGCGCCCAATTCTCGTCAAATGTTCCAATAAAGTAACCTCGAAGATGCAGAGCGCAGTGGCTCCGACCGTTTCCCCCGCCCTGGACAAGGAGCAAGAGGAACAGCACGGGCGTTTGTTCCACGTCGTGCTGCTGGATGATGACGAGCACACCTACGACTACGTCATTGAAATGCTTCAGAAGTTGTTTTTGTTTCCCGGGGACGTCGCCTTTCAGCACGCCGTGGAAGTGGACACTACCGGCCGTACCGTGGTGATCACCTGTGAGCGCCCGGAAGCCGAATTTGCGCGCGACCAGATTCACGCCTACGGGGCAGACCCGAGAATGCCCAAATCCAAAGGATCGATGTCGGCCGTCCTGGTCCCAGCCGGAAACACAGCGCTGGTTTAGGCCGTTTAGAGGGATCCTAACAGTCAGTCGTCGGACGCCAAGGTCGGAAATGTGCCCGAAATGTGATCGTGCCAGGTGAGGCTGTCCTCGTCCACCAGCGACCAAACCATCCCGATGCCTGCCGCAAGCAGGCTGAGAATGCCTCCCGCAAAGCGGTGGTAGCGGCGCGATTGCGATGGAGGATTTCCATCGAAATCAACCAGGCGTAGGCCGGCGCAACGCATTCCAAGCGTCTCCCGACCCGTAAAGGTCCAGAGCAGCTTGTAGGAGAACGGTACGGTCAAAATCGCCGCCAGAACAAATGGCGCAACGTGCCTGTCGAAAATGAGTTGACCGCCCGCATACTCGAACATGAGAACGCCAAAGGCGCAGCCGATTAGCATCAGCACTGCGTCGATGAAAGCAGCCCGAAAGCGCAGACCCACAGGAGCTACCGGTGCGTCGCAGATGATGTTCGATTCGGGCTGGATGGGGATCTCTTGGCGGCCGAGAAAATCCAGCCGCCGCTGGTCTGCCGAATGCGTTTTCCGCGGCTTGGCGTGGCGCACTTGCACTTTCCCCGTCTTCAGAGGGGCGGGCCGGCTCAATTCAGCGGCGCGGGCGCGAATCGATTCCCGCTCCGTCTGAGTCGTCAACGAGTCAAACGGTATGATACGGGGGTCGGACACTGGGCTGGAAAACAGCGCCTGCTGTCCCGTGCGCGCAAGCGGGTCACTCTGAGGGTTGTGGTGCAATTCAGCCGCCACTGGCTCGCGATGGTAATCATAAGCCGGCGCTGTCGCCGCGGCGGCAATCGGAAAAGTATCCGGCGAAATTCGCGAAGGTGTGGTTCTGACTCGTCTCCCGCAACGGCGGCAGCGGTGATCGTCGTCTAAAACCCAAGTCTGGCAATGTTGACAAGTCATTTGATGCTGGTCCTAAACCTCGCCGCCATGCGGTCCAAAAGCTTGCAGCACAGCCTGCGGCCATGCTACGGTTTTCGGTTGAAGCCTTCTGCCGCGGTGCAATTTCCCCCAGTTTCTCTATCTATCAGAAAAGGTGAGTTTTGTCCAGAACATTTCTGGACAAAGTTGTTGTTTTTCTTTACCGCTCTTCTGTTCGTGCCCTCGCTCACTTTGGCTCAAGCTCCTGCTCACCCCTTAAAAGCCGACCTGCCGCCCCAGGACGAGATCTGGTACCGGGCTGTTCACCAGGAATCGAACGGAAACCTGAAATATTTGCGCGGAGATGCCAAACTCGAGATGAGCGACATGTCCCTTTCCGCCGACGATATCCAATTCGATTCCGATACGAACTGGGTCACAGCGCGGGGCCATGTTCATCTGGAACACTTTTCCACAGGCGACAAGCTAAACGCAGATCATGGCATCTACAACCTGAAAACCCAAGAAGGAAAGTTTTATTCGGTCGATGGGACCTCGCCCGCCAAGATTGTGAGCAGCCTCGGCATCCTGACAACCACGAATCCCTTCTATTTTCAGGCTCAATGGGCCGACCGTATCAAAGACCGCTATATTCTCCACCATGGATTCTTGACGGACTGCAAAATTCCGAAGCCCTGGTGGATCTTTGAGGCTCCCGTATTCGACATAATTCCGGGCGATCGCGCAATCGCCCGCCGCACCGTTTTCCGCCTCAAGCACATTCCGGTCTTTTACCTGCCGTACTTTTACAGACCGTTGGGCAAGAATCCGCGGCAGAGTGGATTCCTGACCCCCAACGCGGGACACAGTTCCATCTACGGCTTCATGGTTGGGGAGGGCTACTACTGGGCGATCAGTCCAAGCTACGACATGACGGCGATTGGCCAGTATTTCACGGATCGAGGACCGGCCGTTCGATACGATTTTCGCGGCAAGCCGAATGAAGTCAGCGATTTCGATTTCAATCTATACGGTGTTAAAGACCGAGGCGCGCAGCAACCGAGCGGCCCTCCCCAGAAGCAAGGCGGAGTAGAGTTCTCGCTTACGGGTGGCACGCAGATTCTAGGTTTTCAGGGGCGGCTTAATTACAATTACTTGAGCTCCTACCTTTTCCGCGAGGCCTTCTCCTATGCGTTTACCACCACGATCTGGTCTGAGAACAATTCCGTCGGGTACCTTCAACGTCACTTCGCGGATGATACATACGCGCTCAATATTGTAATGAAGAGGAATGAACTTTTCGAAGCCATAACGCTACTGCATCAGACCCCTAATGAGGTGGTCACGCAAAAGCTTCCCTCCATCGAGTTCTCCGGCCAGGATCGGCAAATCGCGGGTGGTCCGTTACCGGTCTGGTTCTCGTTCCAATCGAGTGCCGGAGATCTTACCCGCCAGGAGCCGACCGGTGTCCAAACCGGTGCCAGCCCAGCTCAGGTGTTTAAAACCGGCCAGTACGACCGGATCGAGGTTGAGCCGCGCGTCACGACCGAATTTAGCTTCAAAGGCTTTTCTCTAGATCCAAGTCTTACGTTCGATGCCACTCAATACGGCAATTCGTACGCCGCTAACTCTACCACCTACACGCCGGTTTTCGGGTGCGGATATGCGCATGTCCCCCGATCTCGGACACCAACGCGGTCCTTGCGAACAGTAGCATTTTCCGCAAGGATGCGGATTTCAGCCTCGATTTTCGTCCTCCGACCCTAGAGCGTATCTATAATCCGCCGAAATGGCTGCACCTCGGCGGGAAAATAAAGCACGTAATTGAAGCGCAGGCGACGTACGAATATGTAACGGGAATTAATGAATTCCAGAAAATACTGCTGTTCGATGCCACGGACATCGTGTCCGATACGAACCAGCTCACCATCTCTTTGACCAATCGTCTGTACAGAAAAGACAAGAACGGGAATGTGAGCGAAGTCCTGACGTGGAAAGTTGCACAGGCGCGTTATTTTGATCCAACCTTCGGCGGGGTGGCCATTGCCGGTCAGCGCACGATTGTGCTAGCCACCGCGGAACTAACCTCTTTGCCATTTCTGAACGGACCCCGCAACTACTCGCCGGTTATTTCCTCATTAACGTTGAATCCATATAGTTTCTTCTCCGTCGACTGGCGAACGGATTTCGATCCGCTCTACCATAAATTTCTGGATCAAAGCCTGGGGGCAAGAGTAACGCACTCGAGGTACACAGCTTCGATATCCCAGACGGCCATTACCACGAATCCATTGTTGATTCCGCAGGCAAACCAGATCAGTATTGGTGGAAGCTACGGTAGTTCCAACAACAAAGGATGGAATGCCGCAGGCAGCGTTTTTTTTGACGAACTTCTGAACAAGCGCCTGTTCGATCTTGCACAAGTCTCCTACAACACCGATTGTTGCGGCTTCAGCTTTGAACTTCGGAATTACAATCTCGGCATCAGGCAGGAGAATCAATATCTCTTTTCGTTTTCACTCGCTAACATAGGAACTTTCGGCAGCCTGCAAAAGCAAGCACGCAGCTTCTAATACCAGTAAGTAAATTCAGCGTCTATTCCAAACGCTTAGGACGAACGGGCGCGCCCGCTCTACCGCAGCGGTGTTTTCGTACAGTTTTTTCTCGGCGACAACATCGTTATGCGGGCTCATCACCACCTGACAGGCGGCGCGCCTCTCATCGGCGATCGCAGTATTTGCTCTCCAGATCCGCGGGAACGTGCAGATGGAGGCCACGATAAGCGAAAGCGGCAACTGCCTCCGCTATTACGATCTTCCTTTGCCATCGCTTCCATATTTCGACAAAGACCAGCGACCCCAATCCCGCCCAATACAGCATCGCGGGGGTTTGATAGCGGCTAGCGAACGCCTGACCCGTTCCGAATTGAATACGCCCGACCGCCGTCAAGAGAGCGGTACCGAACATCAGCCCGCATTCGGCGATAAGGAACCATTCGAAATCCGATATCTGGTCGCGCTTTCGAAGAAGCCTTGCCAGCACGATGACGAAGCAAACAAGGGACAGAAAGGCAGTGATGCGCTCCTTGTGCGGGAGCAAGGCCGTCCAACTGGCGCCGAAGTAAGTGAGGACGTAAACAAACAAATCCTTGCTTTTCGAAAGTGCGACGAGCAGAGGCAGATCGGTTCCCGACCGCTGATAGTCGTACAGGTAAGCGCCGGCGGTAAAAAGGAATGCAGCGACGAGTGCGAGAATGATGCGCCGCGGCATACGTTTGAGCGCAGCTAGAATCACCGTTGCAGGGCCGATAAGCAGCCCTCCCGCAAGGTTCGTGGATGCGATTGCCGGAGCAAGTATCGCCGCGATGAGGCCAACTCCTGGCCGGCTCACGCGTCCGTAAAACGAGATCGCTATGAGGGCAAGCGTCCCGATAAAGAAGGGCAGCACAAAAGAAACTTGAAAAGCCCAAGTGAAGTTTTCCGCCTGATTCAGATGAAATAGGCAGAACGCGAATAACCCCTGCAAACTCCGCTTTACAAAGGGTGGCAGGTCCGCGAACCGCTCGATGACGTAAGAAATTGCGGCCCAGTGCAGAACTTGAAACAGGAATGTTTCGATGAAGAGCGAGACGTTCTTTCCGCCGAATTCGGCGAAATCGAGCCAGATGAGCAGGCGCGGAATAACATGCCGGTGCTCATTGCTCTGCGCCCAAAGCCATGACCACGACCAAGGGCCTTTACCGCTTGCGATCCCGTCCACCACCACCCATTCGTCCCAGAAGGGCAGGGCATGTAGGCGCGCACGGTCAGAACTATGGAGCAAATGAAAGCGGCCGCACCCGCACCCAGAATAAACCAGCCAAGAATCCGCGGAACACGCGACGCGAACGGCAAATTCCGCCGCTACTCCGTTTCGCTGCCGGGCAAAGCTTGATCGAGCAGCATCGCGAAATCCCTGGCCTTATGGGTTATCGTCTTTCTCAATGTCCCGAGCTCACGCTCGGCCGTACGAAGCCGGTCCGCCAGATGAAGACACGCGAGCACGGCGGTTCTCGTGGTGTCCAGATTGCCGGCGCGACGTGCGATGGACGACATCAGCTCGTCAATCTCTTGCGCCAGTTCCTGCGTATCACAGGCGTTACCGGACGTGGATACAGCGTACGTTTGATTGAAGATGGTAACCCGGACAATTTGCTTTGGCCCGTCCGGTGTATCCATGGTTTCAGCTTGCGCTAAGCAAATCCAACTGATTGAGCAGCTTCTCTATCCGGTTTTTTACCTGCTTGCGCTCACCGCGCAGGCTCTCCAGTTCCTCGGATAAACGCTTGATCTTCTGCTCGAGTTCTCCGTTTTCCCGCTGGAACTCCGATGTGAGAGCCTGAGCCTCTTCACGCTCGGACTTGCTTGAATCCAGCTCTTGCCGGGCGGCTTTCATTTGCTGCTTGAGTTGATCGTTCTCCTCGCGGAGACTCGCTATAACCTGAACGGCGCGGTTGATGCGCTCTTCCAGGTTGGAAAGTGTGTCGATACCTTCTTGGACTGCTTCCATCTTCCAAACTATTATCGACTATTGCACCTGCGCCTGATGGGCCTCTTTCGCTTTCGTCACCAGCGCCGAAAACCCAGCCGAATCGTTGATCGCGATGTCCGCCAAAACCTTTCTGTTCAGGCCGATTCCAGCACGCTTCAAGCCATTGATGAACTTGCTATACGAAATGTCCGCGAGGCGGCAGGCAGCATTGATGCGCACAATCCAAAGAGAACGGAAATCCCGTTTCTTCAGCCGGCGTCCCACGTACGCATAACGGAGCGCCTTCTCCACCGCTTCTTGAGCGGAGCGGTTCAGCTTCGATTTGGTGAGAAAGTAGCCCTTTGCCCGCCGAAGCGTCTTGTGGCGATAGTCTCGCCGGTTGGTACCTCTTTTTACTCTTGGCACGTTTGCTCCTTCAAATAGATTTGGAATCGAGAGGCGGCAGGCACGTGCGGCGCACTGCTCCTACTCCTTCGCTAGTCTTCACGTCGGCCTCGCCGTTTAATACGGCAGCATGGTCTTCAGCTTGGCCTGGTCCGCATCGTCCGCAACAACACTCTGGCCAAGCTTCCGCTTGCGCGACCGCGCTTTCGACGTCAAGATATGGCGCGCAAACGCATGCCCCCGGGTAATTTTGCCGGTACCCGTCTTCTTGAAGCGCTTAGACGCGCCCTTATGTGTCTTCATCTTGGGCATAAATCTGTCCTGGAAGTTTGTTGATGGCGGGATGCCGCCTCGAGAACCGCGCCAGCCACAAGGCGTGAACCAAGGCGGAACTACTTAGGAAAGTATAACATAGCCGCTCGAACGGGCCTCGCTGACCTGCAAATCATTGATTGTCCTGGTATTCCTCCAGCCACGCCATTTGAATGGCTTCCAGCTTCCCTTCGGTGGATGCCATGGGATCGTCTTTGAAGTTCGGCAGCTCCGTAATCCATTTGTGCAGATCCGTGAAGCGGATGTGGGTCGGATCTACTTCCGGATGTGCCTCGAAGAGGCTAAGCGCGATATCTTCCGTGTGGTCCCAGGTCAGTCCGGGCATGCTTCCTCCGGCTTTCTATTGTAGGCGACCGAAGGACGAAAGCGCGGCCTAGTCGATTTTCGTGCCCTTCAATGCGCCGCGAACGGCAGTGTTCATCATGTTCTCGGCCAGTTTCATCGTGGCGTGGTTCAGGGCTTCGATTTTTTCATTGATCGCGTGGTGATCGCTGCCGTTATAGACCGCTTGCAGTTCGCGCTTCGCGGATTCGACCGCTTTTCGTTCCTCACTGGAGAGGCGCTTCCAAGCCTCGTCTTTTTGGGCCTTCTCGGTGGCCGCAAGAATGCTGTCCGCCTCAACCCGCGCCTCTCGAACTTGCCGTTCGCGCATATCTTCTTCGGCTTTTTCGAAAGATTCGCGGATCATCGCTTCCACTTGTTCTTCGGTCAAACCGTAGGATGGCTTGATTTCTACTGTCTGCCCTTTGCCGGTTCGCGCATCGCGGGCCGTAACATTCAGAATGCCGTTTGCATCGATCAGAAACTGGACCTGGATTCGCGCCAGACCCGCAGGCATCGGTGCAATATCCTTCAAATCGAACCGCGCCAGACTCCGGCAGTCCTTCACTAGCTCCCGCTCGCCTTGCAAGACGTGAATCAATACGTTGCGCTGGCCGTCTACCGCTGTTGTGAAGCTCTCGGTAGCACTGGCCGGAATGGTTGAATTGCGATGAATCAATTTGGAAACGACGCCGCCCATGGTCTCAATTCCGAGCGAGAGCGGCGTGACATCCAGCAACAGTTTGTCTTCCACATCGCCGGCGAGTATCCCGGCCTGCACCGCCGCGCCCAGAGCAACCACTTCCTCGGGATTTAGTTCCGTGTGTGGCTTTGCTTTGAATAAGCGCTCCACGGCCGCCCGAACCAGCGGAATGCGCGTAGAACCTCCAACCAGCACCACCTCATCGATTTTTTCGGCGCTCAGTTTCGCATCCGCCAGACAGTCACGGCATGGCGCCAGCGTTCTTTCGATAATGGGCGTAATCAGGCGCTCAAATAACTCACGATCAATCACTCGCTCGTAGCGCTTGCCTCGATAGGACAGTTCGATCTTGGCTTCCGGAAGGAACGACAGTTCTTCTTTTGCGCGAATCACCGCGCGTCGCATCCTTTGTACGCCTTCCGAATCGCGCGAAAGATCTTCACCCCATTCCGACTGGACGTCCTCGAGGGCGATCCTCAGCAAGAGATTATCGATGTCGTCTCCGCCCAGATGCGTATCGCCGTTGGTTGCCAGCACCTCAAATATGCCTTCATGCAGGCGCAGGATCGGATATGTCGAAAGTGCCGCCGCCGAAGTCGTACACGGCGATGATGCCATCCTGCCGTTTATCCAAACCGTAGGCAAGAGAAGCTGCTGTCGGCTCGTTGACCAGGCGCAGAACATCTAAACCGGCCAGGCGTCCGGCATCTTTTGTCGCCTGCCGCTGAGCATCATTGAAGTAAGCCGGAACCGTGATCACGGCTTCCGTGACAGGCGCTCCCAGGGCAGCTTCCGCGTTGTCCTTGAGTTGGCGAAGCACGGCGGCTGAAATTTCGGGCGGAGTAAAAGTGCGGTCTCCCAGCTTCAGCTTGATGACCGATTCGCTGTTTTCGGCAATCTGAAAAGGAAAAAGCTTCAGCTCCTCCTGCACATCGGCTACACCTCGGCCCATCAATCTTTTCACCGAGTAGACAGTTCGTTTCGGGCTGGTCAACAGCAATTCTCGCGCGGGTTCGCCCGCGACCAGCCTGCCGCTTTCAGAAAGGGACACAATACTCGGGACAATCTTCCGGCCTTCCAGATCCTCGATAATGCGCGGACCCGTGAGCTCCATCACAGCAATCAGGCTGTTTGTAGTACCCAGGTCGATCCCCACAATCTTGGACCGGCGGCTCTCTCCGAAATCGATTTGAAAGGTTCCCATTTTCTCCTAGAGGCGATCCTCGACGGGCTCTGCGGCGCCGAGCATTGGACTCAAAGCTCGATCGACGTCCCGGACCAGATTCTCGATATAGCGACGCCGGTTCAAGACGCCGCGGATCTCGTGCAATGCCAGCTTCGCCGTTTCGCTCTGAGGCTCCGCCGCATCGTACTTGGCAAAAAGTCTTTCCAATTCTTTGTCCACGTCTGCGCGCAGACCGACGAAATTTTCCCTGGCGGTTGCAAGCTGAGGCCGCGCGGATTCGTCGCCGCTTTTGAGCTCCTCAAGCGCCATATTCAGCTCAAAGACTTCCTCAAGCAACTCCGGCGGTACATCCTTTGAACGTTGCTCGCCAATGGGAAATCCTTCTTCCTTGAGAAGATATTCGGCGCGTTTTACCGGATCTCGAAGCGTTCGGTAGCCATCGTTGAGGATCGCAGTGGCTCGGAGCGATTGTGCTTGCTCCTCCGAGGATTTCCGGCTGAACCGGTCCGGATGCCATTGCCGGCTGAGTTCGTAGAACCGCCGCTGCAAAGCTTCTTCATTTACTTGAAGCTTTCGCTCGATTCCGAAAAATTCGTAGAAATTGTCAGGCACTGGGGGCATAGCTCAAGGTAATGGACGCGATTTAGCCGGGGCTTGGTTGTCTTCGGAGGATTTATGCCGAGAACGAAGTGCCGCATCCGCAGCTCTTGGTAGCATGCGGGTTCTGAAATACGAAGCCGGATTGCATGAGCGAATCCTGCCAATCGAGCGTCATGCCGTCCAGAAACAACATGCTCTTGGGATCGACGAACACGCGGACATCTTCAAATTGGAAAACATGGTCGCGCGGCCGAGGTTCCGGAGCGAACTTAAACTGATAACTCAATCCGGAACAACCGCCGCCCAAAACACCCAGCCGCAGCCCGCCCGATACGCCTTCCCGCGAAAAAGCCTCACGGATCTTTTGGACCGCCCTCGGAGTGACGTGGATCAGCTTGGATGCCGGGAGGGCAGTCTGCTGTTCCGGCGTAACTGCGCCAAGCTGAGTCAGCTCAGCCATTGACCGTGCTCCTCTTTCCTTTAATTAACGGCAACGCTCTCGGAGACCGGAACCGATTGATGCTTCTTCTTGTAATCGCCAATCGCAGCCTTGATTGCGTCTTCCGCGAGAACCGAGCAGTGAATCTTTACCGGCGGCAGCGAGAGCTCATTCACGATATCCGTGTTCTTGATCTCCAGCGCCTGATCCACGGTCTTTCCTTTCAGCCATTCGGTGGCGAGCGAAGAGCTGGCTATCGCGCTGCCGCATCCGAACGTTTTGAACTTGGCGTCTTCGATAACCCCGGTCTCCGGGTTCACCTTCACTTGCAGCTTCATCACGTCGCCGCATTCCGGCGCACCCACCATCCCGGTACCGACATCGGGGCTGCTCTTATCGAGAGACCCCACATTCCGCGGATTGTTGTAGTGATCGAGAACTTTGTTGGAATAAGCCATTTTCTATCCTCTTCTGAAGTCGAATTTCTAGTGTGCCGTCCAAACCATTTTGGAGAGGTCTACGCCCTCTTTCGCCATCTCATACAGCGGCGAAAGTTCACGTAATTTCCTGACGACGTCAATAACTTTGTCTGCGACGTAATCAACTTCCTCTTGCGTGTTGAAACGTCCGATACCGAACCGGATCGACGAGTGCGCCAGATCGTCACCCGCGCCGAGCGCCTTCAGCACATAGCTCGGTTCCAGTGTCGCCGATGTGCACGCCGAACCGCTGGATACCGCAATGTCATTGATGCCCATCAGCAGGCTTTCGCCTTCCACGTAGGCAAAACTGATGTTGAGGTTGTGCGGAAGCCGATGCTCCATGGACCCATTGATGTAAACCTCATCGAGTTCCGTCATCAACTTGTCCTTCAGCCTGTCGCGCAAGAACATCAGGCGCTTCGATTCTTCCGGCATTTCCTGTCTCGCGATCTCACAAGCTGCCCCGAGGCCGACAATACCGGGCACGTTCAGCGTTCCCGATCGCATTCCGCGCTCATGGCCGCCGCCATCCATCTGGGCGGTGATCTGAACGCGCGGATTTCTCCGCCGAACGTATAGCGCGCCCACGCCTTTAGGGCCATATAGCTTATGCGCAGTGAGAGAAAGCACGTCGACGCCGTCAGCATTCACATTCACGGGAATCTTGCCGACGGCCTGCACGGCGTCGCTATGAACGAGCACGCCTCTCTCTTTCGCGATCTTCCCAATCTCCTTGATCGGCTGAACTACTCCGATCTCGTTGTTCGCATACATGATGGAGATCAGGATCGTTTTGTCCGTAATGGCGTCGCGGAGCTGGTCTAGATCGATCAGCCCATTCTGCTTGACCGGAAGGTAAGTGACTCGAACGCCTTCTTTTTCCAGGCGCTTGCAAGTATCGAGAACCGCCTTGTGCTCCGTCACCTGCGTGATGATGTGATTGCCGCGCTCGGCATACATCTCTGCGATGCCTTTCAGCGCAAGATTGTTCGATTCCGTCGCGCCGCTGGTGAATACAATCTCTTTGGCGGTCGCTCCAATCAGGTCCGCAATCTGCTTTCGCGCCTTCTCGGTGGCCTCCTCCGCTTCCCAACCAAAACTATGGTTCCGCGATGCTGCGTTCCCGAATACATCCATGAAGTACGGCCGCATGGTTTCGAAGACGCGTGGATCCATTCGCGTGGTGGCGTGATTATCAAGATAGATGGGCAATTTCATAGAAGTCTATTTCAGTAGAGAACCTTGCGATTCAAGTGGTTTCTGAATGCCTTGCAGAGCAACGAGAGAGATGGGGGCCGGCTCAGGCGCTATCGACTCCGCATCCTGCAGCATATCTTGGATGCTGACGCTTTCCAGAAGTCGCAGTATCCCTTCGTGTATGCGCTTCAGCGGACGCTTCACGGTACAGCGATTCGAATGACCGCAATAGGCGGTCTCGGTAAAGCAGTTCGCCAAAACAATAGGTCCGTCAATTGTCCTGATCACCTCCAACACCGAAATCCGGCGCGGGTCGCGCGCTAGCCGGTAACCTCCATTGGTTCCATATTCGGAAACCAACAAGCCCGCTTTTCCCAATTTCTGTAACAGTTTCGAGAGCAGCGGCAGCGGAATCCCGCAAGTGTCCGCCACTTCCTTGGCGCTCACCGCCTGCTCTCCGGCTTCACGCCGCTTCGACGCGAAATGCTTGAGAGCAATTAAACTGTAATCCGCCTTCTTTGTGAGTCGAAGCATTTCCAGACCGGGTTCAGCAGAGCCGTCTGAGCAATCTGCGACCAAATGAATCTTAATTCCTTTATACCACGACCAGGGAGTCATGGCGTGAACTTTTATCTCCAGGAAAATGAGCAGCTTCCGTGTCGACATGGAAAGTGAACAGCGTATGCGCTATCGGGGTTGCCTTGCAGGTGGATAACAACAGCTACGTGCTAAACTCGGTAAGCTCATTTCTCTGTAAATACCTCGCGTGATTCGCCTTTTTCGCGTTTTCATCCCAGCCAGCGTGGTGGCCCTCCTGCTTTCCGAGATCATTCTCGTTCTCGCTTGCTATGGGGGCGTATCATTATTTGCTCTGAACGTAGACCCCGGCTTCTATCTCTTTAGCGAAGGAAACTACTGGAAGCTGCTGCTGGTCACGGGCTGCATCATTCTGGGTCTCTACTTCCAGGATCTCTATACCGACCTCCGAATCGTCTCCCGAGTCTTACTCGTACAGCAGGTCTGCCTGTCGGTTGGCTGCTCGCTACTGTTCATGGCTTTTTTGGGCTATTTGCAGCCGGACCTGGTTCTGGCGCGGTGGCTGATGGTCCTTGGAAGTTTCGCTGTGATTGTGATCCTGCCGTTCTGGCGGATCTTTTTTTGGAGGTACATTATTGGGGCGCTCCGCTCCGAGCGCGTTTTGTTGCTCGGCAGTTCGAGTCTGCTCGGAGAAGTTATCTCCCGTCTGCTTGAAAAACCGGAGTTTGGCTACTCTATTCTGGGCTACCTTTGCGAAGCAGACCCATGTGGCTTCCCGGTCCCTTGCCTTGGGACGCTCGCTGACATCCGTGAGGTCTGCAACCAATACCGCCCCACCCGAATTGTAGTCGGAATGGCCGAACGCCGGAACCTTTTGCCTGTGCAGGATCTGCTCGAGATCCGCTTCAGCGGCATCCTCATTGAAGATGCGGCCGATACCTATGAAATTGCGATGAGGCGCGTCTGCAGCAGCAAGATTCAGCCCTCGCAGCTGATCTTTTCGTCCATGCTCGGGCCGCGTCCGCAAGCGCTCGCGATCCAGAACTTCTATTCCCTTATCATGGGGCTGATCGGGCTCACCTTATCTTCGCCGCTGATGCTGTTGACGGCCGCTCTGGTAAGGGTTTCCTCCAAAGGTCCGGTGCTGTACCGGCAACGGCGTGTCGGAATGAACGGCCGAATCTTCACGCTGTATAAATTCCGTTCGATGTACGCCGATGCGGAGTCGCGTACCGGGGCGGTGTGGGCCGCGGTAGACGACCCGCGGATTACGCCAGTGGGCCGCTGGCTGCGAAGATTGCGCCTCGACGAACTGCCGCAGTTCTGGAACGTAGTGAAGGGCGATATGGCTATTGTGGGCCCACGCCCCGAGCGTCCCGAATTTGTCGAGCTTCTCGCGCAACAAATTCCGTATTACCGGCAGCGCCTTGCTGTAAAGCCGGGCATCACCGGCTGGGCGCAAATTAGCCACAAGTACGGCGATACGGCGCTCGATGCAATGATCAAGCTGGAATACGATCTTTACTACATCAAGCACGTAGCCCCGGCGCTCGATTTCTATATCATCTTTCACACTGTGAAAGTGATGCTTCTCAGCCGGGGCGCGCAGTAATTTTCAAACCGCAATAGACGTTCGCCCTCCACACAACCAACAGAGTCGCAACCCAGGAATGGAAGCGAGCCCGAGCCGTTTTCGCATAATGGAGCTCATGTTTGACTTCCAGGGAAAAAGCGTGCTCGTCACCGGGTGGAACCAGCGGCATCGGCCGCGCCATTGCCCAGGCCTTTTCGCTTGCAGGGGCAAACGTGACCTCCGTAGGGCTGGCCTCAGAGGAGGCGTCGCCGGCTTCCATCCGCACGGAGATTCTGGACGTCACCGACACAAACGCCGTGGATAAAGTTGCCGGCAGCCTCTCCGAACTTCACATTCTTGTGAACGCCGCAGGCATCATTCGGCGGGACGAGGAGAACTGTCGCAGCGCTGGAGCCGGTCGCTCCCCGGCATTTGACAGCCTGACCCGGCCATACTCTGGAGCGCTCAATCCACTACAAAGAACCACCAGCGGGATGGAAGTCGGACCGGCCTGGACGAAACCGATGCGTCGATCTGACCTGGTGCTTCGCGCACTTTCCTGCCGGTCATTAATGTCCCCGCGACTTGCTGCGAATGCTCAGCGCTTCGACAGCTACTTGCGGGGCCTATTTTCGCAACCCTGCGGTCCAGTTCTGCACCAGCGTCAGCGGGCTGGCGGCGGGGAGGCTCTGTTCCATGACCAGGAATTTCTGGCCGTCGGCGGAGACGTCGTAGGTGTAGCCGCCGCCTTGGAGGATGCCGTCGAGCAGTTTCTGCACCTTGCCGACTTCCAATGTCCCGTTGCGGGCGGAGACTTCGGCGGCCATCAGTTGCCGGTCTGGTGTGACGTAGAAGATCTCCTTGCCGTCCCGCCTCCAGCGCGGATAGTCTCCTCCCGCGGAAGAGATCTGGCGCTTGCCGCCGGGACCGGGGAACGGAGCCGCATACACCTGGCTCTGCCCCGACTCGTTGGATCGATACGCCACCCATTGACCATCGGGCGAGAATTTACCGCGCGCCTCGTTGAAAGGAGTCTGGAGAAACACGCGCGGCTCCGGCTTGGCTCCGGCTGCCAAAGGAAGCACCCAGAGATCCTGCCCGGTCTTTTCTCCGATTCTCGTGTAAAGCAACAATTTGCCGTCGGGAGAAACGCTGTCAGCGTTCTTATTAGCGGAATCCTCAAGCACAGGTTCTTCGGTCCCGGCGCCATTGGAAGCCTTCCGAAACAGATCCAGAGAGGGCCCTTTGCGCCTCGCGCTCAAGTACAACGTGTTTCCGTCCGGCGACCAGGCCGATTCGCGAATGGGCTTGGAGCCGAAGGTAAACCGCGTGGGGATGCCCCGAGCGGCGTCATAGATCCAGACATCGTCACCCGGGCGGAGAGATACCACCGTGGCGGCCACACGCCTCCCATCCGGCGACAAGTCGACTGCGCCGATCAGACCGGTGGGATCTCCGAGGTTGCCCAGTGCTTTCCCCTGCCGGTCTTTCCACACCAACCGGGATCGCCCCGCGGACCCTCCGGTCGCATAGACCAGGAATCCGGCCGGCGAAACTGTAAACCCCGCGACTCTGACACCGGGGTTGAACATCGCAACTCCTTCCGCCACGGGCACGGCCTCTCCCGTTGTCTCCAGCCGATTCACGTCAAACGGCTGCGCCATTAAGGTGTTTTCGCGCAGGTACAGAAGATGTCCTTGGGCGTACGCGGCAGTGGAATTCGCCTGGGCCACTACTTTGCCCGGTTTTCCAGGTTCATCAATCGAGGCCACGCGAACCGGCGTCAGTTCCGCGGCTGTTGAAAGTGTGTAGAGGAAATGGCGGCCATCGGGCAAGAACCAAGGGTAGCGGTGACCGACGTCATCCGTGTCTCTGTCAAAGGACGCAGCGGGAGCCGGTGTTCCGCCCGCCGCCGCAACGCGCAATATCGGACCTCCGTTGCTGCTGATGCCGAAAACGATGACACCCAGGGGGCTCCAACTGCCTCCCCGAAATGGCCCGGAGAGATCCGTGATGGCGACGGGCGGACCGCCCTGGATATCGATCTTCTTCAGCTTGGTCCCCTGGCCGAAGCCCACCCAGCGGCTGTCTGGAGACCAAAATGGTGCACCGGCGTCCTCGGTGCCGGGCAAGGGTTGCGCGGTTGGCGAATCCAGGCGGCGGAGCCAGAGCTGCTGCTTGCCGCCCTTGACCTTGGCTCCGAAGACAAGGCGGGTTCCGTCGGGCGAGATCGCCTGCAGGGCGTAGGAGGAGTCGAAGTCGAATTCGGCGTTTTCGGGAGGCAGCAAGGTGGCGCTGACTACCCGCAGCTCGGGCGGGGTTTCGCGGAAGTGAACGAACGAGAGAGCGGCGGCCGCCAGCGCGAACACCGCCGCCACACTCGGCCACAACCAACCGAACCGCGGCGAAGTCGTATCCGGTGATATTGGAGGCGGCGGTTCCTCCAACAAGAACTCCATCCCGGTGATATCCCGCAAGCGCTTGCGTGGATCCTTCTCGAGACAGCGCTTCAGCAGCCGCTGGACCTTGGGCGGCACTACGCTCAGGTCGGGATCTTTATGCATTACGGCTGCCACCGTCTCCACCACATCCTCGCCTTTAAAAAGGCGATCGCCGGTGAGCATTTCATACAACACCACGCCGAAGGACCAGATGTCGGCGCGCTTGTCCACGGGCTTGCCGCGAGCCTGCTCGGGCGCCATGTATCCCGCAGTGCCCATGATCATGCCCATGGCGGTCATCGACATCATGGTGGGCGAATCGGAGCTTAGTTCCGTTGCCTCCGCCGGCTTCGCCAGCCCGAAATCCAGCACTTTGACCGAACCGTCGGGCCGGATCTTGACGTTGGCCGGTTTCAGATCCCGATGCACGATGCCCTTGTCGTGCGCCGCTTCGAGGGCTTCGGCAATCTGCATGGCAATGCCGAGGGCTTCCTCCAGGGGAATCGCGCCTTCCCGAATGCGGTCCGCCAACGTCGGCCCCTCGATCAACTCCATGACGAGATAATTCGGCCCGACATCGTACAGGGTGCAGACGTTCGGATGGTTCAGCGCTGCAATCGCACGTGCCTCGCGTTCGAAGCGACCGGTGAACTGCTCCGCGGAAACTTTGACCGCGACATCGCGCCCAACCCGGGCGTCCCGAGCGCGATACACCTCGCCCATTCCACCCTTGCCGATGGGCTCCAGTATCTCGTAGGGGCCGAGTTTGTAATCGGCAGAAAGCGCCATATCCGCCTTTCAGGTCAGTTTACGCGATACTGCAAACATGATGAAGCCCCCGCTGGCCAAGGCCACTGCAGCCCCGGCGCGAAGGAGCGCGGATGCCTGCATCCCTTCCCATTCCATGATGGCCCGCGCGTGGTCAAGTCCGAGAAGCGTCCCCGTGAATCCTTGCAGGCACACCACGGCTCCCAATGCGCGCAGAGTCCTCGGCCATCGCGAGTTCGAGGCAGCCAGGATAAGCCCGAGACCCATGGCCATGCGGACAGTGCCCATCGCGTAGAACAGGCCAGGCGTCGCGTAATACAATCGGCGAAGCGTCATCCCGCCTTGGGGAGAAGCCATGCACACGATGCCAACAACGATGCTGAACAAAGCGATGGGTAAGGCGGCAATTCTCATGTCTTTTTTCATTCGATCTTCCTCAAAGGAAAACCCGCCGGGATACTGAAGTCCGACGCGGGGGCTTGGGCAAGGCTTCGAGGTCACGGGCTCCTCCATCACTGCTATAAAATGAGTAGACACCCTGTAGTGACTACAGAGTCAAGCTAAAAAGCAGAGGGGCCTGAACAAATGACAATCGGCGAACTTGCACGTCGAACGGGATGCGGAATCGAGACGATTCGGTATTACGAGCATGAGGGATTGCTGCCAAAACCAGGCCGGACCAGCGGGAACTTTCGACGCTATGGGCATGAGCACGCCGAACTGCTATCGTTCATTCGCCGTTGCCGTTCCCTAGATATGGCGCTGAACGAAATCAGGATTCTGCTCAGATTTCGCTCCGCGCCGGACGAGAATTGTCGCGAGGTCAACGCACTCTTGGATACCCATATCGGTCACGTGGAAGAGCGCATCGCGGAACTGCAAAGCCTGAAGGGCCAGCTTAGGGCGCTGCGCGACAAATGCCGCGGCGGGAAATCGGCGGAGCACTGTGGGATTTTGCAGGGGCTTGATGGTGCCCCTGGTGACCGGGACGCATCCGGCGACAATCATGTTCCGCGTACGCATTCGACCAAGCGCTAGAATCGCAGGCCGTGACATAGCTCATGTTTGACTTCCGGGGAAAAAGCGTGCTCGTTACGGGAGGAACCAGCGGCATCGGCCGCGCCATCGCCCAGGCATTTTCCCTTGCCGGAGCAAACGTGCTCTCGGTAGGCTTGGCCTGCGAAGATATCTTACCGGCCCCCATCCGTACCGAGATTCTGGACATCACCGACACAGCGGCCGTCGACAAACTTGCCGGCAGCCTCTCCGAACTTCACATTCTTGTGAACGCCGCAGGCATCATCCGGCGCGACGAGGAGTTCGGACTGGATGTCTTTACCCAAATTCTCGATGTGAATCTGGTCAGCGCAATGCGCGTTTGCATGGCGGCGCATCCGAAGCTCAAAATCTCGGGCGGTTGCATCATCAACATTGCTTCGATGCTCAGCTTTTTCGGAGCAAGCCGCGCTCCCGCCTATAGCGCGAGCAAAGGCGGAATCGTTCAGCTCACCCGCTCTCTCGCCATCGCCTGGGCCGCGGATCGCATTCGGGTGAACGCTGTCGCGCCGGGTTGGATCTCCACTCCACTTACACAAGTGCTCCAGAACGATGCCGTACGCTCGGCGGAACTGATGGCCCGCACCCCGATGCGGCGCTGGGGCCGTCCGGAGGAAGTCGCCGGACCTGTGTTGTTCCTGGCCTCCGATCTGGCTACTTTCATCACGGGAGCCGTCATTCCAGTGGATGGCGGCTATTCGGTTTCCTGAATTTGGTATGAACGTCCCATGCAGACTACGCATCCTTTATCGCCCCACCAGATCGTCACGCACGGTGTTCCGGACGACGAACGCGTTTGGGTGCCCCAAGCGCCGAACGTCTGGTTTCGTCCGCTCATGCTGAACACCCTCAACGGCCAATGGTGTAATTTGCTTCGCGTGCACCGCGCTGGAATTCTCAGCCGCCACCGGCATCCCGCTCCCGTCCACGGCTACGTCCTGAAGGGCTCCTGGCGCTATCTCGAGCACGACTGGGTGGCACGCGCAGGCGACTATGTATTCGAGCCGCCCGGCGAAACCCACACCCTGATGGTGGACAAGGACGTCGAAGAGATGATTACGTTCTTCAATATCTCCGGTTGCATGTACTACGTCGACGAGCACGGCAAGAACACCGGGTTCGAAGACGTATTCATCAAAATCGATATGTGCCGGAAGCACTACGTGGAGGTTGGGCTCGGCGAAAACTACATAGATCAGTTCGTGCGCTGAGGAAGCAGTGGTAAATCGACCGTAATCGGATTGTGATCGGAAATGCGCTCGGGAATACTGTGATTCAGCGCCTTAAGCGTCCGCCCGTAATGCGGCGCGAAGATTCCTGAATCGTCAATGCCTTTCGATTTCTTCAGGCTCGGCGGACGGATAAACATCCAATCCAGCTTGTATTGACCGACCGGGCCGAACGTCTTGCCCAGTTCATTCGTGGCGACAAATCCTTTTTCGCTACGCTGTTTGACACAGGCGATCATTTCCGCCCGATCCTGCTGAGGTTCGGCATAAGCTTCCTGCACCTCTCGCAGGACTACCTGCTGGTCGATCCCCATGGTGATCGGATCCACTTCGACAAATTCGACCCCGTAAGCGTAATTCATACCCAATGCATCCGCCAACTCCGACGCAACGTTCCGGAATCGCGTGCGATTCATCCCCCAGTCGACCTCGTTCAAGATGAGCAGATCGGCTTGTTGTAAAGCATGCAATTGCTCACCGATATCGCCCCGGGCGTCGTCATCCGCCTTGGATGCTTTGTCTTCCATGAGCGCATTGAACTGCTTGGAATCGGTAAAGGCAAATCGGATGGCATCGAACTGAAGTCCCCTTTCGATGTTCCACTGCGCAACTCGAAGAATTTTTCCCACAGCCGGCACGCTCGGCTTCAAGGGCTTACGGCCGGCATCCCAAGCCGTGTTGCGGACAAAAGGCGTCGTCAGAAGCCTGTGCAGTTTCTCGGCGAGGGGCGGGGCGGGGTCGGTTTGCTGGTAAAGCTGAATGATCTCGTCGTACGTCAAGAGTTGCGGACCGTTCTGCCCTTGGCCTAGCAACCCGGGCAAACTCCCTAACAGGAAAATCAAAGGCCAGTTCTTGGTCATACAAGAGCGCTCGCTGCGTGTACAACATTTATGTTACGCGTCAGACGACGTCTTATCGTTCTGACCCGGCGGGACTGATTATTTCGTTGAATTTGACTCCTGCCGCCTCGAACGGCTACGCTGATCATCAGAGCGCTCTGGGGCGCCTCCTGTCCGCGGCAAGGGAGAATACTCCCACCCGATCCGATTTAACAAATCCGGAACCTTCATTCCGGCCTGTATCTCAGCGGACTTCAGGCAGCTACGGGAGGAAGGTGTCCAATGACCAGGCGTTTCACGCCTCAGACTACGCTCGACAATCTGAAGAAGGAAGCCAAGCGCTGGCTCAAAGCGTTGCGCGCCGGTGATGACGAAGCACGCGCTCGCCTGAAACGCGCGTACTCGCAGTCGCCCGATGAGCCGGTCCTGCGCGACGTGCAACATGCGCTGGCGCTGGAATATGGTTTATCCGGCTGGACGGCGTTGAAGGAGACGTTAACGAAGCGAGCCGCCGCGGACGATTCGTTTCCGGACAATCGGGCGCAACTCGTCACGCGTTTCCTGGAATATGCGTGCCCCGATCATCACGTCCGCGGGCGTCCTGCCCACACGATGGCCCGCAACGCCGCGATCCGCATCTTGCGACAGCACCCGGAAATCGCGCACGCCAGCATCTACACTGCGGTCGTATGCGGCGAATTGGAGGAGGTCGAACGCATCTTGCGGGAAGGTCCGGACGCCGCGCGGCAGAAAAGTTCTCTCACCGCACCCGATCGCACGAACGCCGGAGAAGCCAACGACATATTTAAGGAAATCGGGCCGAAAGGCTGGGAGCCGTTACTCTATTTGTGCTTTACGCGATTGCCGCTGGCCAAGAGCAATGACAATGCGGTCGCCATCGCGGAACTTTTGCTCGATCATGGCGCGGATCCGAACGTCTATTTTCTGGCCGGCGACTCTCGCTATAGCCCATTAGTAGGCGTAATTGGCGAAGGGGAGGAAGACCGGCCAGCCCATCCACACCGTGACGCGCTGGCGAGGCTGCTGCTGGAGCGAGGCGCTGAACCTTACGATCTCCAGGTCGTTTATAACATCCACTTCAATGGAAAAATCCTCTGGTACATGAAGCTCATGTACGAGTTCGCTGTAAAGGCGGGCCGGCAGTCGGATTGGGACGACCCGGAATGGCACATGCTCGATATGGGCGGCTATGGATCGGGCGCGCGTTGGCACCTGGAAATTGCCGTAAAGAACAACGATCTAAAGCTGGTTGAATGGTGCCTGGCACACGGCGCAAATCCCAATGCCGAACCGGCGCGCGACCAGCGGCTTCCGCGGCATACTCTTTACGAGTACGCAGTGCGCCTGGGAAACGCAGAAATCGTGGAGCTGCTCGCGCGCTACGGCGCACAACGCGCCACGGTTGTTCTCGAGCCCGAAGATGCATTCGTCGCCGCATGTCTCAAGCTGGAGCGTGCGGAAGTGAGCCGTCTTCTCGAAGAACACCCCGAGTATTTGCAATCGACAAAAGCGATGTTCGCGGCGGCAAAGCAGGATCGTGCCGGTGTTGTCCGGTTCCTGCTAGACCTCGGCGTATCGGTCGAGATCGAGGACACGAAGAAGCTGCGGCCTCTTCACATTGCGGCGGCGCACGACGCGTTGGCCGTCGCCGCATTGCTTATCGAGCGCGGCGCGGAAGTCGATCCCATCGAAGAGAACTGGAATAATACGCCGCTGGGTCTTGCGGTCTACCACGATCACCCCCGCATGATCGAACTGTTAGGCGCTGCGTAGCCGGGACGTCTGGAATCTCGCTTTCACCGGGCATGTCGAGCGGCTGCGCGAGGTCCTCAGCGCCGAGCCACGGCTGGCAAAGGTCACCGGGGAGAGCACGCCTCTGTTCTGGCTGCCGGACGACGAAGCAGAAGCACTCGAGATCATAGAGCTGTTCCTCGCGCATGGTGCAGAACCGGCCTTTCGACGCAAGGATGGAATGAGCGCTGCGGACGTGGCGAGAAAGCGCGGCCTCGATGAAGCAGCGGCGAAGCTCGAAGCCGTAGCCAAGAGTACTCCGGCGTGGGTGCCGCCATATTCGATTCACCCGAAAGAAAACAAGATCAAACCTCGGCGAAATTTAACCGCCAGCGAATGGGACATATTAATCGCCGTGATGAAAGAGCAGCGCATCCCGGCGCTGGAGGCCAATGGGATGATGACGGACGCTGTGTTGGAGCGCATCTCGCGGCTCGATCATGTCACCTCGCTCAGTCTGGGCGGTTCGCAACAGCTTACCGATGACGGGCTGAAACATCTGGCGCGGATGCCGCAATTGCAGCATCTCGAATTAAACGAGCGCCCCGGCGGAAAGCTGACGGATCGCGGGCTTGAAGTCTTGCGCCATCTGCCCGAGTTGCGAAGGTTCGAGATGACGTGGCAAGCGGGTATTGCGGATGCCGGAGTAGCGAATCTCAAGTTCTGCGAGCATCTGGAGAGTGTGGATTTGATGGGGACTCCAACCGGCGATGGAGCAATCCAGGCCCTGGCAGGGAAACCCAAGCTCCGTAGCTTCAAGAGCGGGCGTCTGGTGACAGATGCCGGCATCCCCTCGCTGCAGCGATTTCCGATGTTCAAGAAATGGCACGGCGGCGAACCCGAATATTCGCTGATGAAGACAGAAAGAGAGCCCACGCACCTGCTCCTGGACGGACCATTCACGAACGACGGAATCGCCGGCTTGGCGGGACTCGACGGTGTCTCCGCTCTGGGCTTTTTCTGGCATGCTTCGGCCATGACATCCGATGGGCTGAAGGTACTCACCGAACTTCCGAACCTCAGCGCCGTACGATGTGATGGGCAATTATGCGATGACATAGCGATGCGTCACCTGGGGGCGCTCCGAGGATTACGAATGCTGGTGGCACAGGGCACTATCGCCAGCGATGACGGATTCGAGGCACTCAGCCAGTCCAGAACGATCGAATATATTTGGGGACGCGAGTGCCCGAACCTGACCGGTCGAGGATTCGTCGCACTCTCCACCATGCCGGCGCTTGCGCGGACTAGGGGTGAGTTGTAAGCGCGTGGATGACAGCGCGTTGTCCCTGTTGCCTCAGTTCCCTTCCCTGACGGAACTCATGCCGATGGACGTTCAGGATAACGGCTTCCGCCAGGTCGGCAGATGCGAGCAGCTCGAACGCATTTGGTTTATGTATTGCCGCGATACGACCGACGTTGCCACCGGGCACATCGCCGGATTGCGCGGACTGAAGACCTACTACGCGGGAAAGACGCAGATCACCGACCGCAGCCTGGAAATCCTGGGCGGCATGCCATCACTGGAGCAGTTGGAATTCTACGAAACCAAGGGCGTCACAGATGCAGGTCTCGTGTTTCTGGCTGCGCTCCCGCGGCTCCGCGAGATTGCACTTCAGCGGCCTCGCGAACGTCACTCTGAAAGGAACAACAGTTTTTCCGGCTCACGTACAGGTGGATTACTCACCGTAAGTGGGCCGGAAAAATTGTGAGCGATTGTTGTTAGCTCGCCAGGGCGAGTGGCCTTACGTTTATACCCGGAATGACCAGCGAGAGCACGTCCTCCACCCGATCGACAAAGTGGAATTGCATCTCTTGCCGAACGTGATCGGGAAGATCCCGCAGATCCTTCTTGTTTCCCTGCGGCAGGACGACTCGATGAATGCCCGCCCGTCTTGCGGCGAGCACTTTCTCTTTCATTCCGCCGATCGGCAATACGAGTCCTGCCAGAGTTACCTCGCCGGTCATGGCGACATCACTCCGCGCGGGAAGACCTGTGTAGAGCGAGGCCATCGCGGTGGTCATGGTGACGCCGGCGGATGGCCCATCCTTAGGAATCGCTCCCGCTGGAACGTGAACGTGAACTCCGTTGTTCTTGATGGCTTGCGGATCGATGCCCAGGTCGGCGGCGTGCGCCCAGATGTAACTCTGCGCGATCTTCGCCGATTCCTGCATCACTTCGCCGAGCTGACCGGTCATCGTCAAGCCCTTCCCTTCCGGTAACAGCGCGCTCTCAACATAAAGAACGTCGCCGCCCGCTTCGGTCCAGGCAAGCCCCGTTACGACTCCGGGAGGAACGGTCTTGCGCATCTGCTCCGGCAGGAACATTTCCGGGCCGAGCAGATCGGTCAGAATGTCCGGCGTGACTACGACTTTCTCCGTTTGGCTTTCGGCGAACCGCAGCGTTACTTTGCGCGCGACTCGCGCGATGGCCCGCTCCAAGCGCCGCAGACCCGCCTCGCGAGTGTAGCCGCTGATGATGGCTTTCAAACCTTCATCGGTAAACTCAATCAGCTCTTCCGTCAATCCGGTCGCCTTCAACTGTTTCGGAATGAGATAGCGACGCGCAATCTGCTGCTTTTCTTCTTCGCTGTATCCGGAAAGCCGCAAGATCTCCATGCGATCGAGCAGCGGCTGCGGAATCGTGTCCAACGAATTCGCCGTTGTGATGAACAGGACCTTCGACAGATCGAAAGCCATGTCGAGATAGTTATCGCGGAACGTCTTGTTCTGTTCCGGATCCAGGATTTCCAGCAGCGCAGCCGCCGGATCGCCCCGGAAATCGCGTCCCAGCTTGTCCACTTCGTCCAGCAGCAGCACGGGGTTCAGCGCTCCCGCGCGCCGCATTGCCTGCAGCAGGCGTCCCGCCATTGCGCCGATATAGGTTCGCCTGTGACCGCGCAACTCCGCTTCGTCGTGCAGGCCGCCCAAGCTGAAGCGCTCGAACTTGCGTCCCAGCGCTCGTGCAACGGATTGCCCCAGCGAGGTTTTTCCGACGCCTGGCGCGCCGACAAGACACAGGATAGGAGCTTTGGCTTCCGGGTTGCGCTTCAAGACGCTCAAATGTTCGAGAATGCGCTCCTTGATCTCCTTCAATCCGAAGTGATCCTCGTCCAGCACTTGCCGGGCGTGCGCGATATCGAGATTGTCTTGCGTGGTCGTATTCCACGGGAGATCGAGAACAAATTCCAAATAAGTACGCGTGACGTGATAGTCCGGAGCGCCGGCCGGCAGCCTTTCCAGGCGACCCAGCTCACGCTCGAATTCCTTCTTTGCTTCTTCCGGTAAGGTCACCTTCTGGAAGCGTTCGCGGAGCATTTCCACTTCCGCCTTGTCCGCGTCCTTTTCGCCCAGCTCCTGCTGAATAGCGCGCAGCTGCTGCCGCAACAGGTACTCACGCTGCTCCTTCGACATTTCGTCGCGTGCGGTCGAAGCAATTTTCTGGCGCAGTTCCAGCACTTGCAGCTCATGCGAGAGATAAGAGTGCATCAAGCGCAGCGCGTCCACCCGCGTCTCCGATTCAAGCAGTTGCTGTTCGCGCGCCGAATCCAGACTGAAAATGCTGGCCAGCAGGTAGGCAAGCCGAAGCGGGTCTTCGCTGGCCGCCAACATGCGCGTCAGCTCCGTCGCGGATTGGGGCTGCGCCAATGCAATCGCTTTCGAAGCGATTTCCAGCAGCGAGCCCGAAAGCGCCTCCACTTCGGAGCCGCCGTCGTCCGGGAGCGGAAGAACTCGGAATTTGGCGGCCAGGTAAGGCTCGTCCGGCTCCAGCTTGACCACGACCACGCGCTCGACACCGAGAACCAGAATCTCCATCATGGACTCGCTCGAACGCGAGGATTTCCGAATCACGGCCTTCGTGCCGATAGTGTAGAGATCGTCCTGCTGCGGCGATTCTACTTGCGGATCGCGCTGGGCGATGAGAATGATTTCCTTCCCCTCGGTTTTGAGGGCTGCTTCCACAGCGCGAAGCGAGCTTTCCCGTCCGACGGATAAAGGCAACAGCAGTCCGGGAAAAAGAATGGTGTTCTTCAGCGGTAAAGCCGGAAGCACCTGAAACTCATTTTGTGGCATTTTATGGTTTCTCTATCCTTTCGATGCAGGGACACAGCGAGAAGCTGCGATTCCTTGCGTACGAACCACTCATATATTTAGGTCGACAAAAAAGCCCGGGGAGGAGTGAACCTGCCCCGGGCTGGCGTTTCCTTCTCTACCCGAAAGAGGTTACTTGCTAGGCGGCTGAATCTACGGTGAATCCAGACTGCCCGTTCTGATTAATCGTGAGGAGAACAGGTTTTCCCTGCGCCTGAGCCATCAGGCGTTTGAAATCCTGCACATTGTTCACCGGATGACGGTCGACTGCCGTGATGACCATGCCGCGGCCGATACTGTCCGCAGCCGGACTATCCGCGTCCACGCTATCGACAACCACGCCATGCAAGGTTGCCGACGCGCCGATCTGCTGAGCTAGGTCCGGCGTCAGCGTTTCCACGCCAATCCCTCGAGCGGAGGCATTCCCGGTATTCCCATTATCCTCGTTGTCGTTGCCGCCGTTCCCGCCGTTGTTCTGCTTCTCCCAATCGATTCCGCCGGGTCGCTGGCCCAGAGTGACGGTCACCTTCATCGGCTCGTTGTTGCGAATCACATCGAGAGTCACGGTGCTGCCGGGCGCATGCGAAATCACGTCCATGGTGAGATCGTCCGAGCCTTCGACTTTCTTTCCATCGATCGCGGTAATAACATCTCCCGACTTCAGCCCGGCTTTCGATCCGGGCGCGCCGGGTGTAACGTCGCCGACGATCGCACCTTTGGCTTCTTTCAGCCCGAACTGCGGCGCCAATTCCGGAGTCATGTTCTGCAAGGTCACGCCCATGTAACCGCGCGATACTTTGCCGTTCTTCTCGATCTGGTCCATCACCTGCTTGGCCATATTCGAAGGAACCGCAAAGCCGATACCGACATTTCCCGCTTCACCGCCGAAGCTGGAATTGCCAGTGAGGATCATCGTGTTCATCCCGATCAACTCGCCCTTCGCGTTGATCAGCGCCCCGCCCGAATTACCGGGATTGATGGCCGCATCGGTCTGGATAAAGTTCTGGATGTATGTGCCGCGTTCCAGAGTCCGACCCTTCGCGCTGACAATTCCCATCGTGACAGTATGATCCTGCCCGAAGGGATTGCCGATTGCGAAGCAAAGATCGCCTACGCGAGCCGCATCCGAATTGGCGAATGGCAAAGTCGGCAATTCATTGGCATTGATCTTCACCACTGCGACGTCGGTCTGAGGATCGGCGCCGACGACTTTCCCGGTGAAATCGCGGCCGTCGGAGAGCGTCCACTTTCAGGCTGCTCGCCTTTTCGACGACGTGATTGTTAGTCAGGATGTATCCAGACGGGCTCACGATTACCCCGAAGCCCAGACCCTGTTCTCGCTGGTCGCGCGGACGGGCGTTGGGGCCGCCGAAAAACTGCCGGAAGAACGGATCGGACATGAAGGGATTGTTGCCCTGCTGCTCCGACGCCTTAATAATTCTGGTCATGCTGATCTTCACCACCGCCGGCGAGGCCTTCTCGATAATGTCGGCAAAAGAGTTAGAAAGTCTGAGCTGCGCGCTGGGCACTCGTGTCGGCTCTGGCGACCACGGCAACCGGCGCGTTCGAATGAGTAGCTACCGCGAAGGCCGCAATCAGGCCGCCGCCGATAGAGGCCGCCACCAGCGTAAGAATTGCTGTGGAGCGGCGAAATTGGACCACGTTGGACATGTCCTTCAAAATCCTTTCCTTATTAGCGGCCTGGACATAAACCGGCCGCGCTCAAAACATTTGACGTACTAATTTCAGATTCGATTTACACATGGCGTTTTAGCGATTTCGCCATTTCCACCGGTTCCTTCGCGCCCGTATGAAACGCGAGTTCCCGGCCCTTGCCGTCGACATCGACCCAGACGGTCTGGCCATCGCGTATCTCTCCGCCCACGATGCGTTTAGCGAGCGGAGTCTCGATTTCCCTTTGGATGGCGCGCTTCAAAGGCCGCGCCCCATAACTCGGATCATACCCGCTGCGAACCAAATGCGTCCGCGCGGCATCCGACAGCTTCAACACAATGTGCCGCTCTTCGAGCCGGGCACGCAGATGCGAGAGCTGTATCTCGACTATATCTTTTAGATGTTCCTCGCTGAGCGCATGGAACACGATAATCTCGTCCAAACGGTTCAGGAACTCCGGCCGGAACGCGTGCCGGAGCTCATCGAGAACGGCATCTTTCATGCGCCGGTACTCGTCGCCTTCGAACGCGCCCCGGTAATCGAGAATCCGGTGGCTTCCGATGTTCGAAGTCATGATGACGATCACGTTCTTGAAATCGACCGTTCGCCCTTGACCGTCCGTCAGCCGGCCGTCGTCGAGCACCTGCAGCAAAGCGTTGAATACGTCATGGTGCGCTTTCTCGATCTCATCGAAGAGCACCACGGAATATGGCCTGCGCCGTACGGCTTCGGTCAACTGCCCGCCTTCGTCATAGCCGATATATCCGGGGGGCGCGCCGATCAGACGCGAGACCGTGTGCTTCTCCTGATATTCGGACATATCGATGCGGATCATGGCCCGCTCATCGTCGAACAGAAACTCTGCTAAAGCGCGCGCCAGCTCGGTTTTGCCGACACCTGTGGGCCCCAGGAACAAAAAGCTTCCGATGGGCCGCTTCGGATCTTTCAAACCCGAACGGGCGCGAATGACTGCTTCGGCGACCGCCAGAACTGCCTCGTCCTGTCCGATGACGCGCCGATGCAGCTCGTCTTCGAGCGCGAGCAGCTTCTTCATCTCGCCTTCGAGCAGCTTCGAAACCGGCACGCCCGTCCAGCGGCTGACCACTTCGGCGATATCTTCTTCGTCTACTTCTTCTTTCAGCAGGCGAGTCGCGCCTTGACGGCCGGAGATTCGCTCCTGCTCGGCATTCAACTGCCGCTCCAGCTCGGTGAGGCGGCCATATTTCAGTTCGGCGGCCTTGTTCAGGTCGTAAGCGCGTTCCGCCTGTCCGATTTCCACCTTCACCTGGTCCATCTGCTCACGCAGCGCGCGCACGCGCTGAACGCCTTCTTTTTCGGTTTGCCATTGCGCCTGCAAGGCGGAGGCTTGCGTTTTAAGCTCCGCCAGTTCCTTCTCGATGCGAGTTAGACGATCTTTGGAAACTGCATCGGTCTCCTTCTTGAGCGCCTCCCGTTCAATTTCCAGTTGCATGGTCCGGCGCAAAATCTCATCCAGCTCCGTAGGCATGGAATCGATCTCGGTACGCAGCTTAGCGGCCGCTTCGTCCACCAGGTCGATGGCTTTATCCGGCAGAAAGCGATCCGTGATATAGCGATTCGAAAGGACGGCAGCGGCGACTAGGGCGGTATCTTTAATGCGCACTCCGTGATGCAGCTCATACCGTTCGCGCAAGCCGCGCAGGATCGAGATCGTGTCTTCGACGCTCGGCTGATCTACGAAGACGGTTTGGAAACGGCGTTCGAGCGCCGCATCCTTTTCTATATACTTGCGGTATTCGTCGAGCGTCGTCGCTCCGATGCAGTGCAGTTCGCCGCGCGCCAGCATGGGCTTGAGCAGGTTGCCGGCATCCATTGCGCCTTCCGCTTTGCCGGCCCCGACCACCGTATGAAGCTCGTCTATAAATAAGATGATCCGCCCTTCGGAAGACTGGATCTCTTTTAGTACGGCCTTCAGGCGCTCTTCAAACTCGCCCCGGAATTTCGCGCCGGCGATTAGTGCGCCCATATCCAGGGCGACCACCTGCTTGTCTTTCAGACCCTCAGGGACATCGCCGCGGACAATTCTTTGCGCGAGGCCTTCCACAATGGCCGTTTTTCCCACGCCCGGCTCGCCGATCAGCACAGGGTTGTTCTTGGTTCGCCGGGAAAGAACCTGAATAACGCGCCGGATCTCCTCGTCGCGGCCGATCACCGGATCGAGCTTGCCTTTCGAGGCCATGTCGGTCAGATCGCGGCCGTATTTCTGGAGGGCTTCGTAGGTGGTTTCCGGGTTCTGCGTCGTCACTCGCTGATTTCCGCGAACTTCGACCAGCGCCTTCATGAGCCGGTCTCGAGTCAGGCCGAATTCCCGCAAGAGCCGCCCGGAGACGCCCTGATCGTCCGCGATTGCCAGGAGTAAATGTTCGACCGAGACGTATTCGTCCTTGAGCCGCTTGGCTTGTTTTTCGGCGTCGGCAAACAGTTGTGAGAGCCGATTGGTGATATAGACCTGATCGGGCCGCACGGCGCCGCCGCTTACTTTGGGGAGCTTCTCAATTTCCTGCACCAGCCTCCGGTGCAGCGGTTCGAGCGGCACGTCGGCCCGAAGCAGAATCGAGGGAGCTAAACCACCCTCCTGTTCGAGCAAAGCCAAAAGCAGGTGTTCTACGTCTACTTGCTGGTTGCCGTGGTTGATGGCGATGGTTTGCGCCTGCCGGATCGCTTCTTGCGATTTCTCGGTCAGCCGGTTGAAATCCATGATGTATCTGAGACCTTCGGATTCAAGTTTATCACTTTAGTGTATGTCAATGCAATAATCTTAGCTTCAAACACTCAACTTATGGCAAAAGTACACGTTAGGGCGATTTTGCCGAACCGAACTGCTTACGGTCCCCGTCGTGGCCGCCGCTTTTACGAGACGAACCCAAATTGCAGCGCCGGCCGCCGTTTTACCAGACGAACTGCTCCCCGTCAGGCGGGGACGGGGTCGTGCTCAGACCCCGGAGTCGGGCGCACGCTAAGCGGTCCGCCTCTCCCTTGCGAAACGAACCCGCACCTGCCTTCCGGCGCTACGTTTTTGCCGAACGAACCCAGTTTTTCGAGGCAACCTGTCAATTACCGAACGAACTGTTTGCCCACCGGCTAACGGGACAGTTGAAAAAACAAACCCATTTGCGAATGAACCGGGGATGGCTTCGAAACGAAAATTTCGTGGAGAGGCGCGGAAATCTCGGGATGATTGTGCAATGGCGGCAGCTCGCTCCGGGATGGTGATCGCGGTAAGTTGTTCAATTAATAGATTCGGACGTTCCGCTCATGTTGAGCGGTGTTTTCTCTCCGGGCCTATTTTGATCTCGGTAGGCATTCCGGTGTGGTTGCAAAGCGGACCGCGTGGTCGGGAAGTTCTCCGATTCGGTCACTCCGGAGATGATCGGATTACCGGAACTGTCGAGTGCCACGGAATATGCACCGTCCATTTTTGAGCCTCCGAGATAGGTCGGGAACCCAGGAGCAGCGGCTCCATAAGGGAAATCGCTCCCCCCGGGTTCGCTGGAATCTCCGCTTTGTCTTGAATCGTGTGTCCATGACGATTTCGGCTACCGCTGCGTCAAACACAAACATGCAGGACCTGAAACATGCATTGCGTCTGTTCGCAAAATCCCCGGGATTCACCGCCATCGTCGTGATCACGCTGGCCCTCGGGGTGGGCGCCAACACAGCGGTTTTCAGCATTATCTATGGGGCGGTGCTACGGCCGCTTCCCTATAAAGATCCCGACCGCCTGATTGACATTCTGGACACGAGCCCGCGCGAAAAAGAGCTAGCCAAAATTTTCGCGAGCTACTCGGATTTCGAGGAATTTTCGCGTCACTCGCAGACGGTGGAATCCATCGCCGCCGAAACCTGGGCTGGACGGCCAGGCGCGGTATTGACAGGTCGTGGTCCGGCAAAGAACTACCTGACGATCCCTGTGACAGCCGGTTTTTTCAAGACCCTCGGGGTCGCCGCTCAACAAGGCCGCACCTTCAGAAGCGACGATCTTCGCGGCGGCTGCACGGTGGTATTGAGCAACAAGTTTTGGCGCGGACCCCTGGGCGCCGATCCGCGCATTGTGGGGCAATCGCTTTCGCTCGATAGCCAATCCTGCACGGTCCTTGGTGTCATGCCCGAAAGCTTCGAGATCTACCCGCCGGAAACGCAGATCTGGACACTCATTCTGCCAAACGATCCCCGTTTGCGAGGTTACTTCGGCGTGTTTATGGTTGCGCGGCTCAAGCCCGGTGTTTCGATCCCACAGGTACAGGCGGAGCTCGCCGCCCTACACCGGGCGCTACACGCGCACGACGCGAACGGCGAAAAGGAATTTACTCCGCTGGCCAGCGGGCTTCAGGACCAATTCACATGGCTGGCGGGTCGAAAGCTGCGAACGACCCTCGCTGTCTTGTTCGCTTCGGTAATGTTGGTGCTTTCCATCGCCTGTCTGAATGTCGCCAATCTCTTGCTCGGACGATCCTTGGCCCGCGGCCGGGAATTTGCCATCCGTCTCGCGCTGGGATCGGGAGGGTGGCGACTCGCTCGTCAACTCCTAATCGAATCCGGAGTGCTGTCGTTGACGGGCGGAGCGCTCGGCTTGCTGGTCGCCTTCGGGGCGACGCGCTACTTCGTGCACCTGCGGCCGGTCGAATTGCCCGTCGGCTCAAATATCTCAATCCACCTTCCGGTGCTCGCGTTTGCCGCAATTATCTCGATTCTAACGGCGCTGATCTTCGCCGTCGCACCCACCTGGGCGATCACCGGTCGAGACGTACATGCCGGACTGCGCGTAACTCGCGGCGACATGGCTCCTTCGCGCCAGCGCCTCTCCCGCATGCTGGTCGCCGCGGAGATGGCGTTCTCCGTTATCCTGCTGGGCGGTGCGGGTTTATTTATGCGAAGCGTATTAAATTTCGAATCGGCGCCTCTCGGCTTTGCGCGCGAAAATATCTATGCCTCGAACGGCTCGCTGCCGCCCGGATATTATGAGGCGCCAGCTCGCATAATTGAGTTCTACAAGAACCTGCAGCAAACGCTCGAAAGCCGTCCGGGCATCACAAGCGCCACCATTGCTTCTACGCTCCCACCCTATGATCTGGGCTTGGGAACTGTGGAAGTGGAAGGTAAGCCCGTATCCGATAATGCGCAGCGGCACGACGTCGGAGATGCAGCAGTTAGTCCCAGCTATTTCGGTTTGCTCGGAGTACCGCTTCACCGCGGCCGCATCTTTAATGAGCAAGACGATTTGCAGTCCGATCATGTAGCGGTGGTGAACGAAGCATTCGCGCGGGAATATTACGCGCCGCAAGACCCGATTGGCCGAAAAGTTCGCATCGGCACCGAACGCGAGTGGGTCACCGTCATCGGCATAGTGGGTGACGAGAAGCGGCCCACCGTGTATGAGGAGATGAAGTGGATTGCGAGGCCGACGGTCTACCGGCCACTTGCTCAGCATCCGCCATCTTACTTTGCCGTCGCGATTCGGAGCGCGGGCCAGCAGGCTGGGATTGGGCACTTGATGGAAAAGGCCGTCGCCTCCCTGGATGACCGGGTCGCGCTCGGCGATATCGAATCGATGCAATCGCGCCTGGCGCCCTACCTGAAATATCCCCGCTTCCGGGCTATTGTTCTTACCGCGTTTTCCTTCATGGCCATCCTGCTCGCCGCCGTCGGATTGTACGGAGTACTGGCGCAATTCGTTGCCCAGCGGACGTCGGAGATCGGCCTGCGAATGGCGGTCGGCGCGCAAGCGAGCGATATCGCCAGCTTAATTGCCTGGAAGGGCGCGCTGCCGGCTGCAGCAGGACTGCTCATCGGCTTGGCGCTATCGTTCGCTCTGACGCGATACGTGACAAGTCTGCTTTACGACGTCACACCAACCGATCCTTGGACTTTCGTCGCGGTCGCACTGATCATGATCGCGGCCACTTTTTTGGCGATGATCTTGCCGGCACGACGAGCGGCGGGCGTGGACCCAATGATGGCCCTACGCAGCGAGTAGCGGCGGAGGCCGCACGCAGGCAGCAAAGACATCAGCTGGGCTAAAGTAAGACCAGCCCTTGCGGGCCTCTCATGCGACGCTTGTATTCCCTTGTGCTGACCGGCTGTCTCGCTTTCCCTTTCTCAGCCAATGGCTGGTGGGAGACCGGGCACCAGACCGTAGCCCGGATTGCGGCTGCGCATCTCACGGCAGCGGCTCGAACCCGAGTCGCGCGCATCTTAGACGTGCCGGATACGCCGGAAGCTGTCGCCGATGCTCTGGCGAAAGCCTCTACCTGGGCCGATGACACGAAGAACGAAACGAAGACCGGCGAATGGCACTACATCGATCTGACCCTGCAGGACAAAAAGTCGGACATTCCGTTGCGCTGTAAAGATGACAATTGCGCGCCTGCGCGGATCCGGCTATTCGCTGCCCAGTTGTCCGCCCGAACTCCCGCCGTCAGTTCCCGTTGGAGCGATTTGGATGCGCTGCGATTTCTGGTGCATTTTGTAGGCGACATCCACCAACCTCTTCACGCCATTTCGGACGCCGATCTGGGTGGGAATTGCGAGCATCTGGACCCGCCGATCGGGAAAGCCAGGAACCTGCACGCGCTTTGGGATGGCGAAATCGTCAACGCCATGGATATGGATGACAAAGCACTGGCCGCGGACCTGGATAAAGGCATTCAGGCGCTCAGCGCGAATGGAGAACGGGAGTTGACGGAAGGCGACCAGGACGATTGGGCTTGGGAATCGCACGAGCTGGCCGAAAAAGATATTTATTTCAAACTGCACATTCCCGTTGAGCCGGTGGAGTTCCCGGCCAACTGCGGCGAGGCTCCGGCCTCGATCACCGACTTCAAGCCGCAAATCGACGCGCTTTACGTTGACAGCATGAAGCCGGTCGTCCGCGAGCAACTTACAAAGGCGGGATTGCGTCTAGCTCTACTGTTGAACAAGAGCTTGTGAGCTACCGGCGCCTTTCTCTTCCACTCGTCGCAGCGCTGCTCGTCTCGTCGGTCTGGGCTCAGCAGCCGATCAAGGTCCAAATCGAAGACATGTTCGAACATCGCATCGGTTCGCCTGGGGTGATTCGTTCGGATGCGAAGCTGTCCTACCCGGAACAGGATTACGTGGAATTGGACGTAGTCGTCGATGCAGAGGGAAGGGTCGAATCGGCCCATGCGATAAAAGGCCCACAACAATTCTTCGAACAAGCCGAAGAGATCGAAGCGAAGCGCAAGTTCAAGCCCTTTCAGAAAGACGGAGAGGCGGTGCGCGCGGCGTTTCAGGATTATGTTTCGATTGTGCCGCCGGAGAAATGGGCGGAAACACGTGTCCCATTCCCGGAGATAAAAGACTGGAACAGTTTGCGAATGGGTCTCAAGCGGACCCGATGCTTCGGTGCATGCCCGGCCTATTCAGTGGAAGTGCGGGGTGACGGCGGGGTTGAATTCAACGGCGAGAGCAACGTTCTGATTACCGGTCATCACCACGATCAAGTCTCCAGCCAGGCCGTTCGAGATCTGTTCGCGGCTTTTCATCGGGCCGATTATTTTTCTCTGAACGACCGGTATCACTCTTTGGTCACGGACAACCCCACTTATACGACCTGGATCGAATTTGACGGGCAGAAGAAATCGGTTGTGGATTATGTGGGCCTGCATGCGGGCATGCCGGAGGTGGTGCAAGATCTCGAGCGCGCCATTGACGAGATCTCAGGAACGGACAAGTGGGTGAAAGGAAATGAGCAGACCGGAGCGGCGCTGGTTGCCGAGAAATGGGATTTTCGGGCGGACACGGAAGAGAATCGCGCCCTCTTTGCGAATGCAGTAGAGCGGGGGAACCGAGATCTCACCGAGCTGTTCGTTCAACACGGGGCTCCCGCGCTGAGCATGTCCGCCCGGGGACAGAGTCCGCTGATCAGCGCCGCCGCAAAGGGAGATCTCGCGCTCGTCGAGCAATTTATTGGGAATGTCGCTGAGTTGCCCGCCCCCTTATCGACTTGCGCGCTGGGAGCCGCTGCCCGGAGCGGCAATTTGGCGCTGGTGCAGTTCTTAAACGGAAAGGGGGCTGAGGCGAATGCTCCGGCTTGTCCGACGCAAGGTAAGTTCACGGTCTTAATGAACGCGGTGCAATCTGGAAAGGCGGATGTCGTCCGGGAGATCCTCAAATATCAGCCGGATATGAATGCAAAGGATTTCAACGGCGATACGGCTTTGGCCTTGATCTCCGAGAGAACTTCCGAGAAAGACAGTGCGAAAACAATAATCGATTTGCTGCTTGCGGCGGGAGCAGACGTGAACAGCCGCAACAATAACGAAGAAACGCCGATCTTCAAAGCCTGCTATATCGGACCGGAGGCCATTCTGGCACTAGCAAAAGCCGGCGCGGACCTGAATTTGAAAAACCGCAATGGCCAGACGGCGATTATGGCGTGCTTCGGAAACGAATCGGTGCGGGCGATGATCGAAGCCGGCGCCGATTTAACGATTCGTAGCCGTAACGGATTGACGGCGGCGGAGGAGGCGCGCAAGATGGGCGCCGCCGGTAAAGCCGAAGTGCTCGAAGCCGCTGAGAAGGCGCGCTTAAAGTGAGCCCATCCTACCCGTGGGCATTCTCAATTAATTGCTGTTGACAGCGGCTAACAAATTGTCCCATACTGAAGAAAATTTAATTTCATTACGCATCATCTTCATTTTCGTTAATACTTCTCCTCCAACCCAAACTCAAGGTAGGCTGATCGGGTTTCCCGGTCAGCCGATTTTTTTCTATCATTTGACATTCCGGGCCATCTCTATCTAAACTAAATATGTTTTGGCGAGTTGATTCTTCGGCTTCCGAGCTACCATGTCTGAAGGGATGAGCCCGCTCCTTTGAGCGAGGCGAGATTCCAGATAGGCATCCGGCCGGAAGTCGGGCCCCGCTGCTGGAGCAATAAGCCGTTCGGTTTTCCGGATGCGTGACGTTGCCAACTGGCATGGGCCATACCCGAAGCAGTTACCCTCGCGGTTGAGGCTGGTGAAAACGCTATATCAGCCTCCTGGCAGTTAATCAATCGCAGCCGACAGTGTTCGCGCCTGCTTGAAGAGCCCGGGACGGGCGTACCAAGATTTTGAGAAGTGACCCGCGAATGCGGCGATTTGCCGCACTGCCGCGGCTGAATGCAGTTTGTAGAGAAAGGAAGCCTTTAAGCGCATAGGCCGTTGGCGGTTGTTGTGCGCGATGAGGAAAGATGCCGACGTTTAACCAACTTGTGCGAAAGGGACGCAAAGCGACCCGGTACAAGACGGCCAGCCCCGCGCTACAGGCTTGCCCGCAGCGCCGCGGAGTTTGCACGCGCGTGTACACGACCACTCCGAAGAAGCCGAATTCGGCGTTACGGAAAGTAGCTCGCGTGCGCTTGACCAACGGAATTGAGGTCACAACGTACATTCCAGGGGTCGGCCACAATCTGCAGGAGCACTCGATCGTGCTGATCCGCGGAGGCCGTGTGAAGGACCTGCCCGGCGTCCGGTACCACGTCGTTCGCGGCACTTTGGATACCGCCGGCGTGGCGAACCGCAAGCAGGGGCGTTCGAAATATGGCGCCAAACGTCCGAAGGGCGGAGCCGCCGCGCCCGCGAAGAAGAAGTAGAAGCAAAGGAGATCTGAATGCCACGCCGACGACGACCGGAGCCGAGAGAAATTGTGCCGGATCCGATGTACAACTCGACGCTTGTCGAGAAGTTCGTGAACTCTTTGATGTGGGATGGAAAGAAGACCACGGCGCAACGGATCCTCTACAAAGCCATGGATACGCTTCGGGAACGATCGGGCGACGATCCGCTGAAAGCTTTCAAGAAAGCGATCGAGAACGTGAAGCCGGTTCTGGAAGTGAAGACCCGCCGGGTAGGCGGCGCGAACTATCAGGTGCCGGTAGAGGTCTCGCAGAATCGCCGGACGAGTTTGGCGCTGCGTTGGATCATTCTCAATGCGCGCGTGCGTCCGGACAAGAGCATGGCCGAGAAATTGGCCAACGAATTGAACGATGCCTCCAATATGCGTGGCGGCGCAGTAAAGAAGAAAGACGATGTGCACCGCATGGCGGAGGCGAACAAAGCTTTCGCGCACTATCGCTGGTAAGCAAGCCGAATTTGAAGTTGAAGTTGTTCGTGAACTAAAATGCCTCGCACTGTACCGTTAGAAAAAATGCGCAATATCGGCATCATGGCGCACATCGATGCCGGTAAGACGACTACGACCGAGCGCATTCTGTACTACACCGGCCGTACGCACAAGATCGGTGAAGTGCATGAAGGAACCGCCACCATGGATTGGATGGCGCAGGAGCAGGAGCGCGGCATCACGATTACTTCGGCCGCGACGACCTGCCAGTGGCGCGACGTCACCATCAACATTATTGATACGCCTGGACACGTGGATTTCACTGCCGAGGTGGAGCGCAGCTTGCGCGTACTCGATGGCGCGTGCGCGGTTTTCGATGCGGTGGCCGGCGTGCAGCCGCAAACGGAGACGGTGTGGCGGCAAGCCGATAAATACGGCGTTCCGCGCATTTGTTTCATCAACAAGATGGATCGCGTAGGCGCGGATTTTTATCGTTCGGTTGAGACCATTGTGGAGCGATTGAACGCGCGCCCGGTACCGATTCAACTGCCGGTGGGCGCCGAAGATCAATTCAAGGGCGTTATCGATCTCATCAAGATGAAAGCGCGCATCTGGCGCGATGAGACGCTGGGCGCGCAGTATGACGACGTCGATATTCCGGCGGATCTGCTCGAGAAAGCGAAAGAATATCGCGAGAAGCTGATTGAAGCGGTCGCCGAGACCGATGACACGCTGTTCGAGAAGTTCGTCGAAGGGCACGCCGTCACCGAGAAGGAACTGGCCGCGGGGATTCGCAAGGCGACCATTGCGCAGAAAATTTTCCCGGTGATCTGCGGCTCTTCGTTTAAGAACAAGGGCGTTCAAAATCTTCTGGACGCGGTCTGCGACTACTTGCCGTCGCCGGTGGATATTCCTCCGATCAAAGGCACTGCAGTCGATAATCCCGAACAACCGCTGGAACGGAAGGCGAGCGATTCCGAGCCGTTCTCGGCGTTGGTCTTCAAGATCATGACCGACCCGTTTGTGGGCCAGCTTTGCTTTATCCGGGTGTATTCGGGCAAGCTGAACGCGGGCGAATCGATTTATAACGTCACCAAGGGCAGGCGAGAGCGTGTCGGGCGCCTGGTGAAAATGCACGCCAACAAGCGTGAAGAAATCCAGGAAGTTCTGGCGGGCGATATCTGCGCGGCGGTGGGTCTGAAGCAGGTTGTGACGGGCGATACGATTTGCGACGAGAAGGCGCCGATTCTGCTCGAATCGATCGACTTCCCGGCCCCGGTGATTCAGCTTGCCATCGAGCCGAAGACCAAGGCCGATCAAGAAAAGCTGGGAATGGCGATCCAGAAGCTGGTTTCCGAGGACCCGACCTTACGCGTGAACACCGATCCTGAAACCGGGCAGACGATTCTGGCCGGCATGGGCGAGCTCCATTTGGAAATCATCGTGGACCGGATGCAGCGCGAATTCAACGTAGGCGCGAATGTCGGCAAGCCCCAGGTAGCTTATCGCGAGACGATCCGCCAGCGCGCGGAATACGATTACACGCACAAGAAGCAGACCGGCGGCAGCGGCCAGTACGCGCGCGTCAAGCTGAGCGTGGAACCGGATCATGAGCAGGATTTCGAATTCATCAACGAAATCCGGGGCGGCAACATTCCCAAGGAATTCATTCCCGCCATTGAAAAGGGCGTCGTGGAAGCGCTCGAAGGCGGCATTCTGGCCGGCTATCCGGTAAACAACATCAAGGTGACGGTGTTCGACGGCGCATACCACGAAGTGGATTCGTCGGAAATGGCGTTTAAAATCTGCGGCTCCATCTGCGTGAAAGAAGCCGCCAGCAAAGCCAAGCCGGTTTTGCTCGAACCGGTGATGCGCGTGGAAGTGACGGTTTCAGAAGAATACATGGGCACGGTGAACGGCGACCTGATCTCGCGGCGCGGAAGGCTGGAAGGAACCGAGATCGTGGGCGGCACGCACATCGTCAAGGCCATGGTGCCGCTGTCGGAAATGTTCGGCTATGCTACCGAACTGCGATCGCGCACGCAGGGCCGCGGCAGTTTCAGCATGCATTTCGGCAAGTACGAGGAAGTGCCGAAAAATTTGGCCGAGGAAATTATCAATCGCAATAAAGGGATTGCAACCAGATAAGCGCAAGGAGACGTAAGACATGGCGAAAGAGAAATTTGACCGCAGCAAGCCGCACGTAAACATCGGGACGATCGGGCACATCGATCACGGGAAGACGACGTTGACGGCGGCGATCACCAAGACGCTTGGCGAAGCACAATCCGAAGGTGAAGTTCCGGAGCTTCGATTCGATCGACAACGCGCCGGAAGAGAAGGCGCGCGGGATCACGATCGCGGTGGCGCACGTGGAGTACGAGACGGCGAACCGTCACTATGCGCACGTGGATTGCCCGGGGCACGCCGATTACATCAAGAACATGATCACCGGCGCGGCGCAGATGGATGGCGCGATTCTGGTAGTGGCCGCCACCGACGGCCCGATGCCGCAGACGCGCGAGCACATTCTGCTGGCGCGGCAGGTGGGGGTGCCGTACATTGTGGTGGCCTTGAACAAGGTCGACATGGTGGACGATCCGGAGCTGCTGGAGCTGGTGGAGCTGGAAGTGCGCGAGTTGCTGAAGAGCTATCAGTTTCCGGGCGACGATCTGCCGGTGGTGCGGGTGAGCGCGCTGGGGGCGTTGAACGACGAAGACAAATGGGTGAAGACGGTAGACGAGCTGATGGCGAAGGTGGATGAGTACATTCCGCTGCCGACGCGCGTGATCGACAAGCCGTTTTTGATGCCGATTGAAGATATTTTCTCGATTCAGGGCCGCGGCACGGTGGTGACGGGGCGCATTGAGAAGGGGATCTGCAAGGTAGGCGAGGAGATGGAGATTGTGGGCTTCGCCGACACGCGCAAGACGGTGGTGACGGGCGTGGAGATGTTCAAGAAGCTGCTCGACGAAGGCCGGGCGGGGGACAACGTGGGCTTGCTGCTGCGCGGCATTGAAAAGAACGATGTGGAGCGCGGGCAGGTGATCGCGAAGCCGGGGACCATCAAGCCGCACAAGAAGTTCAAGGGCGAAGTGTATGTGCTGTCGAAGGAAGAGGGCGGGCGGCATACGCCGTTTTTCAATGGCTACCGGCCGCAGTTTTATTTCCGGACCACGGACGTGACCGGAGTGGCGAAGCTGCCGGAAGGCATGGAGATGGTGATGCCGGGCGACAACGTGACCATGGAAATCGAACTTGATCACGCCGGTGGCCATGGACAAAGGGCTGCGGTTTGCCATCCGCGAAGGCGGAAGGACCGTCGGCGCCGGCACGGTTTCCGAGATCGTGGAATAGACAATGCCAATGAAAGAACGCATCCGCATTCGACTGAAAGCGTACGACCACCGGGTTTTGGATCAATCGACGGGCGACATCGTCGATACCGCCAAGCGGACCGGCGCCACTGTCGCGGGACCGATTCCACTGCCGACGCTGAAGAACCGCTATACGGTTTTGCGGTCGCCGCATGTGGACAAGAAATCGCGCGAGCAATTTGAAATTCGTACGCACAAGCGGCTGCTCGACATTCTCGAGCCGACGCAAGACACCGTGGATGCGTTGATGAAGCTGGATCTCCCGGCCGGCGTGGACGTGGAGATTAAGGCGTTCGGAAAGAAGTAGCGCTCCGGAACGCGCAGGAAGAGCCCAGGAGTAAGCAAGGATGAGTCCAGGAATTCTCGGCAAGAAGATAGGCATGACGCAGGTGTTCAACGCGGAGGGACAAGTGGTTCCCGTGACGCTGGTCAAGGCGGGCCCATGCATCGTGACGCAGCGCAAGACCCCGACCACGGATGGCTACGATGCCGTGCAGCTCGGATTAGTGGAGTACGCCAAGAAGCAGAACAAGCCCCTGTCGAAGCACCTTGCCAAATCGGGAGCCGAGGGCGTGAAGTTCCTGCGCGAATTTCATCTGGGGCAAGGAACGGCCGATCTGAAGCAGGGAGACCGGGTGCTGGCCGAGGAGTTCAAGCCGAAAGACGTTGTGGATGTCATCGGCACGAGCAAAGGCCGGGGATTCGCGGGACTGGTGAAGCGGCACCATTTTCGGGGCGGTCCCGCATCGCACGGATCGATGTTTCACCGCGCGGCGGGATCGATCGGCGCGTCGAGCTTCCCATCGCGCGTGTTTCCGGGCATGAAGATGGCCGGCCGCATGGGTACGGACCAGGTCACGGTGCGTAATCTGGAGATCGTGAGTGTCGATCCGGAGGACAACGTCATTGCAGTGAAGGGCGCGGTTCCCGGACCGAACGGCGGCTACGTGATGGTTCGCCGCGTGAAGCGATAGGCAAACAGGCAAGGAAATCAGGACGATGCCGAGTGTAAATATTGTGGATCTGAACAACGCGACGGTGGGCTCTATCGAGCTTTCGGATGCGGTGTTTGGCGCCGAAGTAAACGAAGCGCTGCTGTATGAGGCCGTGCGGCAGCACACTGCCGCTCACCGTTCCGGAACGGCAGCGACAAAAACGCGCCATGAAGTATCGGGTTCGGGCAAGAAGCTGTGGAAGCAGAAGGGTACCGGCCGCGCGCGCATGGGATCTATCCGGTCGCCTCTGTGGCGGCATGGCGGAACGGTTCACGGACCGCAGCCACGCAGTTACGAGTACAAGCTGCCTCGCAAAATGGTTCTGGGCGCGCTGCGCTCGGCTTTATCGGCCAAGCTTCGCGATGGCGAACTGCGAGTCGTCCGGGCATTCGAGCTGGCCGATCATAAAACGAAGAACCTGGTCCACGCATTCGGCGCGCTCGATGCCAAGAAGATCGATTCTGCTGGTGGAAGCGGCCGAGAACACCAATTTATTGCGCGCCTCACGGAATCTGAAAAGCGTGAAGCTGGTTCCCACAAAAGACGTGAACGTTTACGACCTTCTGAAATATCAGGAAGTGCTGCTGACGGAAACAGCGGCCAGAAAGCTTTCGGAGGCATTAGCGTAATGACCGTCTACGACATCATCCGCCGGCCGCTCATTACCGAAAAGGGCCATACGAAACGGGAGGCTGAGCGCACGTTGTGCTTCGAGGTGCATCCCGATGCGAACAAGATTCAGATCAAGCAAGCGGTGGAAGCGGTGTTCAAGGTGAAAGTGGCTACGGTCCGCACCAGCGTGTATACGGGCAAGTTGCGGCGTCGCGGCCGTTTTACCGGATATGCGTCGGATTGGAAAAAGGCTTACGTGCGCCTGAAAACGGGACAAAAAATCCCCGAATACGCGGAGATATAGGAAGGACGCAGCATGCCGATCAAGAGTTTTCGACCAGTAACGCCAACGCGGCGCTTTCAGACCTATCTGACGCGTGAGGACATCACAAAGGACAGGCCCGAGAAGTCGCTTGTGGAAGGCAAGAAGCGAACCGGCGGCCGCGACGCACGTGGCTTGACGTCGAGCCGTTTTCGCGGCGGCGGCGCCAAGCAGGCGTACCGCATCATCGATTTCAAGCGCGATAAGTTCGGCGTAACGGCGAAAGTGGCCGCGATCGAGTACGATCCGAACCGCTCGGCGCGGATTGCGTTGCTGCACTACGTGGACGGCGAGAAGCGCTACATTATCTGTCCGGTTGGCCTCGAAGTGGGACGGCAAGTGAGTTCCGGACCCGAAGCCGACATTCTGGTGGGCAATGCTCTGCCGCTGAAGAACATTCCGGCCGGAACAGTGGTGCACAACATCGAGCTGAAGCCGGGCAAGGGCGGGCAGATGGCTCGTTCGGCGGGCGCGCAGGCGCAGTTGGTTTCGAAAGAAGCGGGATCTGGCGCTGTTGAAATTGCCTTCGGGCGAGATCCGCAAGGTGCAGATGGAATGCATGGCGACTGTTGGTCAAGTGGGCAATGTCGAGCACGAAAACGTATCGCTCGGCAAAGCGGGCCGCAAGCGCTGGCTCGGACGCCGGCCGCATAACCGCGGCGTTTCCATGAATCCGGTGGATCACCCGCACGGCGGCGGCGAAGGGAAAACATCCGGCGGCCGTCACCCGGTAACGCCTTGGGGCCAGCCGACGCGCGGTTTCAAGACCCGCAATAACAAGCGGACCGACCGCTGGATCGTGACCAGGAAGGCGAAGAAGCGCTAAGAGAACAAGCATGAGCCGATCACTGAAAAAAGGGCCGTTCACCGACGATCACCTGCTGAAGAAGGTGGCCGATATGAACGCGAAAAATCAAAAGGCGGTGGTGAGGACCTGGTCCCGCCGCTCGACCATCGTTCCCGATTTCATCGGGCAGACGCTCGCCGTGCATAACGGCAAAAAGTTCATTCCCGTGTATGTGACCGAGAATATGGTGGGCCATAAATTAGGCGAGTTCTCGCCCACCCGCACGTTCAAAGGTCACGCGGCGAAAGCTACGGAAAAGGCGACCAAGTAACCATGGGATCAGGCAGAAGTCTTGGCAAAAGCCGAAGCGCGTTACGTGCATGTGTCGGCCCAGAAGGCGCGGCTGGTCATCGACATGATCCGCGGCCAGCAAGCGGGCGATGCAATCAATATCCTGAACGCGGCGAATAAGCGCATCGCTCCCGCCGTGGAGAAGGTTCTGCGATCGGCGATTGCTAACGCCGAGAACAAATCTCAGGACGTCGATGTGGACCGGCTCTTTATCGCCGAAGCGTACGTGAACGAGGGACCGCGCCAGAAGCGCATCCGGCCCGCTCCAATGGGCCGCGCCTATCGCTATCAGCGGCGCACCTCGCACATTGTGGTCAAGCTTGGCGAGAGAGCCGAAGCGGAAGAGGAATAAGGAAGGATGAGGCCGCGCTTTTCAGCGAGCCGAAGACAGGAATAAAATGGGTCAAAAAGTACATCCCTACGGGTTCCGCTTGGGCGTCACCAAGACCTGGCGCTCGCGTTGGTTTGCCAAGCAGGATTATTCGAAGCTGTTGCATGAGGATCTCGAACTGAAGAAATCTCTGCTAAACCGCCTGAAAGCGGCGGGCGTCAGTTCCATCGAAGTGGACCGCCCCGGCAACAAGCTGAGAATCACGATCCGCACGTCGCGTCCCGGCATCATTATCGGCCGCAAAGGCGCGGAGATCGAAAAACTGAAAAGCGATTTGGCGAAAAAGACCAAGCGCGAAGTCTTCATAGACATTCAGGAAGTCCATCGACCCGAGCTCGATGCGCAACTGGTATCGGAATCCATCGGCCTGCAGCTTGAAAAACGCGTGGCCTTCCGCCGTGCCATGCGCAAGGCGGTCGATTCCGCGCTGCGGTTTGGCTGCAAGGGAATTAAAGTCCGCGTATCGGGCCGCTTGAACGGCGCGGAAATCGCGCGTAGCGAGTGGTACCTGCAAGGACAGCTTCCGCTACACACTCTGCGCGCCGATATCGATTACGGATTCAGCCAGGCCTACACAACGTACGGAGTCATCGGGATCAAGGTTTGGATTTATAAAGGCGAGGTGCTGGACGGAGCGAACCGGCGCAACTCGCTGCGCAACGAAGGAGAGCCTCGGCGGCGGCGCCGCGACGACCGGGAGCGCGAACGCCGGCCCATAACACCGGCGCCCGAATTGGCTGGCCCTGTGGTTCAGCCGGCCCCTGGAAATTTGCCGCACCCTGCGGCATCCGCGCCGGTCATTCCACCGCTCGCCCCGATAGCACCTTCCTGGAAACAGGAGCAGCCGAGAGGCGCGGGCGAGCCGATTCTGAACGGGGAGAACCCGGCGCCTCCGGAGGACACGCAGACCAATACCGGAAGTAATGAGGAGCCGAGCCAGTAAAGCCTGACCGCTTGGTGAAATTGAGAATCGCGCGTAGCGCAAAACGCTTTCCGCGCTAGGGAGAATATCGCAATGTTGATGCCGAAGAAAGTCAAGTTTCGCAAACAGCAGCGGGGTCGCATGACCGGCAAAGCCTGGCGCGGTTCCTCGCTTTCGTTTGGGGAGTTCGGATTGAAGTCCATGAGCTGCGGATGGGTGACGAACCGGCAGATCGAAGCAGCTCGTATTGCCATGACGCGCTTCATCAAGCGCGGCGGTAAAGTGTGGATTCGCGTTTTCCCGGACAAGCCTATTACCAAGAAACCGCCTGAGACCCGTATGGGAAAAGGAAAAGGCGCACCGGAAGCTTGGGTGGCTGTGGTGAAGCCCGGGAAGGTTTTGTTTGAAATGGAAGGCGTGCCCTTGGATGTGGCCACTCAGGCCATGCGGCTGGCGGCAGCAAAGCTTTCCGTTCCCACCAAGTTCGTAGCGCGCAATCAGCCGGCTGAAACAGCGAAGGTGGGCTAAAGGAATCATGAGAGCAGAAAAAATTCGCGGCATCGATGCAGCCGACTTGCAGCGGCAAGTGCAAGACACGCAAGAGCAGTTGTTCCGGCTGCGTTTTCAGATGGGCATGGGGAATGCTGAAGGTCTGAAAAAATACCGCAATCTGAAGAAGGACCGGGCGCGAATGTTGACTGTGCTCCGCGAAAAGGAAATAAACGGCGAGGTCGCTGCTCCCGTTCCCGCGGCCAAATCAACCGCCGCTGACAAGAAGAAAAAGAAGTAAGTAGAAAGATCTCATTAAAAGATGGCGGCATCAACACAAGGTCAAGAACGAGTCACGCATAAGAACGAGAAAGTCGGCGAAGTGATTTCCACCAAAATGGCCAAAACCATCGTGGTGGAGGTGACACGTCGAGTGGCTCACCCCGTCTACAAGCGAATTGTGACGAACCGGAAGAAGTTTTATGCTCACGACGAACAACGTAACGCCCAGGTCGGCGATATTGTACGGATCGTCGAATGCCGTCCGCTCAGCCGCCTGAAGCGCTGGGAGCTGGGTACGGTTCTGCGGCGGGCGGTGCAGGTCGCGGTCGATCATCCGGCTTTGGCGCAGGCTGCCGACACTCGCGTGAAGAAGACTGTGAAGAGGAAATAGGTCTTAGAGGTGAGCCCGCTCTTTTCAGCGAGGCGAAGACTCAACAAAGGTTTTTAGGAGAAACGTCATGATTGGAATGCGAACCATTCTGGAGGTTGCCGACAATAGCGGCGCGCGCAAGCTGCAATGCATCTTGCCCCGCGGCGGCGATCTCGGGCTTCGCGCGGGTTTGGGCGATGTGATCACCGCGAGCGTGAAGGAAGCCGCACCCGATTCCGCCATCAAGAAGGGCAAAGTGGTTCGTTGCGTCGTAGTTCGGACGCGCAAAGAGACGCGCCGCAAGGATGGCACGTATATTCGCTTCGATTCGAACGCGGCCGTGCTGATCAACGAAGTGGGCGAGCCGGTAGGGACGCGCGTATTCGGGCCCGTCGCGCGTGAACTCCGCGACAAGCGCTTTATGAAGATTGTTTCTCTCGCGCCGGAGGTGATCTAGTCGATGCCGAAAACTGCCTATCAGCGGCGCCAGAAGCGCGGAGAGCGGACGCCGGTCCGCATGAAGATCAAGAAGGACGATCTGGTGAGGGTCATCGCCGGACGCGACAAAGGAAAAACCGGCAAGGTGCTCGAAGTGAACCGCTTTGAACGCAAAGTGACGGTGGAAGGCGTGATGGTGGTAAAGCGCCATACGCGCCCGAACCCCTCCAAACAAATCAAGGGCGGTATTGCGGATAAACCGATGTCGATCGACGTTTCAAACGTAATGATTCTGACCGCCGGAGGCGTTCCGACCCGCATTGGCTACAAGCTGGACACGGTGGGCGGAAAGGTTCGCCGCGCGCGAGTCGCGGTCAAGGGCGGCGAGACGCTCGATAGGAAGTAGGCAATGGCGAAGAAGACTGATACAAACGCGGGCGGCGAGGCGAAACCGAAAGCCGCTAAACCGGCCGGCGGCGGAAAGCCCAAGGGGGAAGCGAAACCGGCGGCAGAACCGCGGGAATCGGCGGGCGCGAAAGCGAGACCAAAAGCCGGCGGAGCGAAAGCGCGCCTGCGGGAGCACTACGCCAAAAAGGTGGTCCCCTCGTTGAAGAACGATTTCGGCTACAAAAATCCCATGGCCGTGCCGAAGATCGAAAAGGTTTCGATCAACATCGGTCTCGGCGAGGCGACAGGCAACAGCAAGCTGATGGATGGCGCAGTGAACGAATTGGGAGCTATCGCGGGACAGAAACCTGTTATCACCAAGGCCAAGAAGTCGATAGCCGCGTTCAAGTTGCGCGAGGGCATGTCGATCGGCTGCATGGTCACTCTGCGCGGCGACCGAATGTATGAGTTCTTGGATCGGTTGATGAACGTGGCGCTACCGCGCGTCCGCGATTTTCGCGGTGTCTCGCCAAAATCGTTCGATGGCCGGGGAAATTACACGCTCGGGCTTAAAGATCAGTTGATCTTCCCCGAAATCGATTACAACAAGGTGGAAAAGGTGAAGGGCATGAATATCAGCATCACCACCACAGCAAAGACGGACGCGGAAGGTTTGGCGCTGCTGCGGCACATGGGCATGCCGTTCCGCCAGTAACGATAAGGTACTCATGGCAACTACTGCAAAGATCGCGAAAGAATTGAAGAAGCCGAAGTTTGAGGTCCGGTTGCGGAACCGCTGCAAGAATTGCGGACGTCCGCGCGGATTCCTCAGAAAGTTTTCCTTGTGCCGGATCTGCTTCCGCAAATTCGCCTTGGCGGGCGAAATTCCCGGCGTAACGAAGGCGAGCTGGTGACTGCACTCCCGAAAGTGATGAAGGTGCTGAAAGGTGATAAGTAAATGACATCAGACCCCATTGCCGATATGCTGACGCGGGTGCGCAACGGTTTAATTGCACGCCATGCGAAAGTAGACGTGCCGACGTCGCGGCTGAAGAATGAAATCGCGCGCATCCTTAAGGATGAAGGCTACATCCTGAACTACAAGCTCACCGAAGAGGGCTCGAAGAAATTCATTCGTCTTTATTTGAAGTACACGCCGGCGAATCTGCCCGTCATCTCGCGCATCGAGCGCGTATCGCGTCCGGGCTGCCGGGTGTATGTTGCCAGCAAAGAGATTCCGCGCATTCTGGGCGGCTTGGGCATTAACATTCTGACTACGCCGAAAGGTGTCATGACGGGCAGCGCGGCGCGCAAAGAAGGCGTCGGCGGCGAAGTGCTCTGTCAGATCTGGTAAGGACTAGCGAAGCATGTCACGAGTAGGAAAAAAGCCGATCCCCCTGCCCCAGGGCGTGAAGATCAAGATCGGCGAACAACTCGAAGTGGAAGGCCCGAAAGGAAAGCTGACGGTTCCAATTCCGGCCGGCGTCCGGTTCGAGCAGAAGAATAACCATCTGGAAGCGGTGCGCGACAACGACAAATTAGCCGCGCTGCATGGTCTGACGCGCGCTCTGGCCGCTAACGCCGTGCAGGGTGTCTCGACCGGTTTTACGCGCGAGCTGGATATCGTCGGCACGGGATTTCGCGCGGATGTGAAGGGCAAGATTGCGACGTTTACACTCGGCTATTCGCATCCGATTGAACTGTTGCTGCCCGCCGGAGTCGATCTCAAAGTAGACAAACAAACGCATCTGGTGCTGACGGGTTACGACAAGCAGACAGTGGGTCATATCGCATCGCAAATTCGCGCCCTGCGTCCGCCCGATCCCTACAAGAACAAAGGCGTGCGTTACACGGGCGAACCGTTGCGCAAGAAGGCCGGCAAAACCGGGGCGGGAGGCAAGTAGTGGCTCGGGATTCTAGAACCGATATCCGGCTGCGGATTCATAAGCGGATACGCAGACGCCTGGCGGGCAGTCCGGAGCGTCCGCGTCTGGTTGTATTTCGCAGCGTGAATCATATTTATGCGCAGGTGATTGACGATCAGCAAGGGCATACACTCGTCGCGGCGGGATCCACGGAAAAGGATCTGCGCGGCAAAGGCGGCAACGTCGAAGGAGCGAAGCTGATCGGCAAGGCGGTTGCCCAGCGCGCCAAGGAAAAAGGCATCACGAAAGTCGTCTTCGACCGCGGCGGGTATCTTTACCACGGCCGCGTGAAAGCGCTCGCCGATGCCGCCCGTGAAGCGGGACTGGAATTTTAATCGAATGAAATCCAACGGAACGGCCAAACGCATAGACACTCAGAACCTGAACCTGAAAGAACAGGTGGTCAGCATCAACCGTGTCACGAAAGTCGTGAAGGGCGGCAAGAACATGAGCTTTTCGGCGCTCGTCGTCGTAGGCGATCCCAGCGCCAAGGTGGTCGGGTACGGAACCGGCAAGGCGAAGGAAGTTCCTTCAGCCATCAAGAAAGGCATCGAGGCGGCGAAGAAAAACCTTCGCAAGGTGCACGTGCTAGAAACCACCATCCGGCATCCAGTGTTGGGGCGTTTCGGCAGCGGCTTGGTGCTATTGAAGCCCGCCCCGGCGGGAACCGGTGTGATCGCCGGCGGACCCGTACGCGCGGTCATTCAAGCAGTCGGAATTCCGAACGTGCTGACGAAGTCCATCGGATCGCATAATGCGCACAACGTGGTAAAAGCGACCATTGCGGCGCTGGAGCAACTCTGCGACAAGAACGCGGTCGCCGATATGCGCGGTCTGCCTGTGGAGAAACTGTAGAGATTGAACCGCGCGCGTCAGTAAGCGGAGGATTGAAACAAACATGGCCGACGGAAAAATTAAAATTAAGCTGGTGCGCAGCCCCATTTGCACGCCGCAGAAGCACAAAAACATAGTGAAGTCGCTGGGCCTTCATAAGATCAATCGGGTGGTGGAACGTCCCGACACGCCTGGTTTTCGAGGCATGGTGAAGAAAGTACCGCATCTGCTCGAAATCGTGGAAGAGTAGCTGGACGGAACGGACAAGATGAATTTATCCAATTTGCGGCCTCCCAAGGGCCAAAAGCACAAGAAGCAGCGCATCGGACAAGGCATGGGCACCGGACGAGGCAAGTACTCGGGCCGCGGAGCCAAGGGCGCTAAGTCGGTCTCGGGCTACAGCAAAATGCGCGGATTTGAAGGCGGCCAGATGCCGCTGCACCGCCGTCTTCCGAAGCGCGGTTTCAAAAATATCTTCCGGAAAGAGTACGCGATCGTGAATGTCGGCGCGCTCGAGAAGCTCGATGGCGACACGTTCACTCCGGAATCGCTGGCGGCAAACGGCATAGTGAAAAAGCTCCATTCCGGACTTAAAATCTTAGGTAACGGCGAGCTCACCAGGAAAATTAGCAGTGAAAGCGCACGTGTATTCAAAATCCGCGCTCGACAAGATTCAGAAGCTAGGCGGTAGCGCGGAGGTTCTGGCGCGGCCCGAGCCCGCGGAAGCGAAAACGAAATAACCTGACCGGATCGGCTCCGGAATCAGAAACCGGGTAGTAATAACGTCTATGATGACCAAGTTCTTCGAAGCCCTGGGCAACATGTTCCGGATTCCGGACCTGCGCAGGCGCGTTCTGTTTACGCTGGGGCTGCTGGCCGTGTACCGCATCGGCGCGTACATTCCGACCCCTGGGATCGCCACGGCGCGCTTCCAGGAGTTCTTCACACGGAATGCGTCGGGCGGCTTCCTGGGCTATTTCGATCTTTTTAGCGGCGGCATGCTCCGGCGCATGACTATCTTTGCGCTCGGCATCACGCCCTACATCACCGCTTCTATTATTTTGCAGTTACTGACGGTCGTCATTCCCACGCTCGACAAGCTGCAGAAAGAGGGCGAACTAGGCCGCCGGAAAATCACGCAGTGGACGCGCTATTTGACCGTGATCCTGGCAGTGATCCAATCCCTGGGCATCGCGCTGGCGCTTCAGAATTCGGACGGCAATTTCGTTCTGAACCCCGGATTTGGCTTCATTTTCCTGACCGTGCTGACGTTCACCACCGGCACGGCCTTCATCATGTGGCTGGGCGAGCAGATCACGGATCGGGGAATCGGCAACGGCATGTCGCTGATCATTTTCGTCGGGATTATCGTCGGCCTCCCTAACGCCATCCGCGAGATTTACATGAACACCTTCGTGACCGGGCAATGGAACAAGCTGCAAATGATCGTCATTCTCGTGATCATGGTCGCGGTGGTTGCGTTTATTGTTCTTGTGGAGCGCGGTGAGCGCCGCATCCCGGTTCAATATGCGAAACGCGTGGTCGGCCGGCGCATGATGGGCGGTCAATCCACCCACCTGCCCCTGAAGGTGAATGCAGGCGGCGTGATTCCCATCATCTTCGCCTCGTCTCTTCTCGCCCTGCCGCAAACGGCCCTGCAATTTCCGGTCGTGAAGGGGAGTCCCTGGCTGAGCAGCATGTTAGGCGCGCTAGGCGGCGCCGAACCGCTCTATTACATCACCTACATTATCCTGATCATCTTCTTCTGCTTCTTCTACGTTTCCATCATCTTCAATCCCAACGAAGCGGCAGACAACATGCGCAAATACGGCGGGTTTATTCCCGGCATCCGGCCGGGCAAGAATACCGCCGAGTTCATGGACAAGATCTTGTCCAAAATCACCGTCGTCGGCGGATTGTACCTGGCCATTCTTTCCATCATTCCGCAGATTATGATTCAGGGCATCAAGCTCCAGCGGCTGCCTGTCGTGGGCAACTTTATCGATGCGCATTTCCCGCGTTTTCTGTTGGACGGGTTGGGAGTTAACTTTTATTTTGGCGGCACTTCGCTGCTGATTGTGGTCGGTGTTGCGATGGATACGGTCAACCAGATCGAAGCGCAGTTGATTATGCGCCATTACGAAGGCTTCACGCCGCGCGCCGGACGCATCCGGGGCCGCCGGAGCACCACCGTATAAATCGATTGGACGCAAAACTGGAAAACCGGCCGGCCATTATTCTGTTCGGGTCCCCAGGTTCGGGCAAAGGGACGCAAGCGAGGTTGCTGCGCCAATGCCTGAGCGGACCCCATATCTCGACTGGCGAGATGCTGCGAACGCATATCGAAGCCGGAGATGAAATCGGCCGAGGAACCGAAAGCCTGATCCGATCCGGCAAACTGGTCTCCGACGAGCTGGTGAATGAATTGGTGAAGGCGAGACTGGGCAAGCTGGATTGCCGGTCCGGCGTGATCCTGGACGGCTATCCGCGGACCCTCAATCAGGCAGGGGTCCTGCTGGGTTTGACGAACGATTACGGATTTCGGCCGGGCGTGGTACACTTGATGGTTGACCACGATAGAATCGTAGCCCGCCTGAGTGGCCGTCGGCAGTGTCCGGTCTGTGGAACCCTTTACAGTCTGAAAACGAATCCTCCTAAGGTTGCCGGTATCTGTGACCTGGATGGGGCTGCTCTGGTGACGCGCGAAGATGATCGTGAATCTGTGATTCGGGAGCGTCTTCAGCAGTATGAATCGCAGACGCGTCCGCTGTTGAATTATTTCAGGCAAGCGGGCGTGCCGGTGTTTGAAATTCGTGGCGCGGGTGCAACGCCGGAGGAGATTTCGCGGCAGATTTGCGAGGCTCTGATCTCGGCGGAATTGACCCGGGATCCCGGGACGGAATCGACAGTGACGGCTCCCGGCCTGAGTGTTACGCCGTGATTGTAAGACGAAGCGCAGTAGAGCTCGAGAAACTCCGCCGCAGCGGCTTGCTGGTCTATCGGATCTTGCAAGATCTGAAGGGCATGGTGGTCGAGGGCGTTACGACGCACGAACTGGAAGCCGCGGCGGAAAAGATGATTGCGGAGGCAGGCGCCAAACCGGCCTTCAAGGGCTATTTTTCGCAGGCTTCGGGTACGAAATACCCGTATGTGCTGTGCACTTCGGTGAATGACGAAGTGGTCCACGGAATGCCGTCCGCCAAACGGAAGCTAAAGGCGGGAGACATCGTATCGATCGATACGGGCGTTCTGCTGGATGGGTATTACGGCGATTCCGCCATAACGGTCGCGGTCGGTGAAGTGAATGATTCGGTGAAACGGCTTTTGAAGGTCACCGAAGAGAGTTTGGAACTGGCGATTGACCGCGCGCGCGCCGGAAATCGCCTGTTTGACGTATGCGGGACGGTGGAGAAGCACGTGCTTTCGAACGGTTTTTCTATTGTTCGCGAGTTTGTAGGGCATGGGATCGGAACTTCGCTGCACGAAGAACCGCAAATCCCGAATTATGTGGATCGAAGAGGCGAGAATCCGAGGCTGAAGCCGGGCATGGTTCTGGCGATTGAGCCCATGGTGAACGCCGGGAAGCCGGACACCAGGGTTCTGTCGGACAAGTGGACGGCGGTTGCGAAGGATGGGTCGTACTCGGCGCATTTTGAGCACATGGTAGCGGTGACCGACAACGGTCCTTGGGTTTTGACTCGGCCCTAGCCGGGGCAGAGCGAGTTAAAGTTGTTGAGGAAAGGGTAATGCGCACGCTAGTGCGCGGTGGGTAGGAATCATGAAGGTGCGGGCATCCGTAAAGAAGCTTTGTGACAAGTGCAAGGTGATCCATCGCCAGGGTGTGGTGCGCGTCATCTGCACCAATCCCAAGCACAAACAGCGGCAAGGTTAGAGGATATCAGTATATGGCGCGTATAGCAGGCATCGATTTACCGGCGCGAAAGCGGGCAGTCATCGGACTGACCTATATTTACGGCATTGGACGTACTCGGGCGCTTTCTCTTCTGCACCGGGCGCAAGTGGATCCGGACAAAAAGGTGGGCGACCTTTCCGAAGAGGAAGTGAACCATCTGCGCAACCTGATTGAAGGCGAGGGTGCGATTGAGGGCGACCTCCGCAAGGAAGTCTCCATGAACATCAAGCGCCTGATGGAAATGGGTTCGTATCGCGGATTGCGGCATCGCCGCGGGTTGCCGGTTCGGGGCCAGCGTTCGCATACCAATGCACGCACTCGCAAGGGTCCGCGCAAGGGCACCATCGCGAATAAGAAGAAAGCCACCGGCAAGACCTAAATCGGGAGGATCAAGACTTAATGGCGAAGGCACCGGCAAAGACCACCAAGAAAAAGAGTTTTAAGAAGAAGGAAAAGAAGAACGTTCCTTACGGGACGGTTCACATCCAGGCGTCATTTAACAACACGATCGTGACGTTTACGGATACGTTGGGGAATGTCCTGGCGTGGTCCAGTTCCGGTTCGCTCGGATTTCGCGGATCGCGCAAAGGCACGCCATTTGCCGCGCAGCAGGCGTCCTTAACTGCGGCGAATAAAGCCAAGGAATCGGGTCTGCGGGCCGTTGAGGTTCGGGTCGCTGGGCCTGGGTCCGGGCGAGAATCGGCTGTCCGCGCTTTGGCGACTGCCGGGATCGAAGTGCGCGGCATCAAAGATGTCACTCCGATTCCACACAACGGCTGCCGTCCGCCAAAGAAGCGGCGAGTTTAGCGAGCGCGTTTGAATGTCTCGGCGAGTTTAGCGAGCGCGTTTGAATGTCTCGGCGAGTTTAGCGAGCGCGTTTGAATGTCTCGGCGAGTTTAGCGAGCGCGTTTGAATGTCTCGGCGAGTCTGAAATTGTAACCGAACCGCGACCGTGAGGGAGCGGGAATTAAGCGGGAAGAAGACCATGCCGGTTGTAAACCGCACCTTGAGTATTTGGAGGTTCTTGATTGGCACGTTATAGCGGCCCTGTGTGCAGGCTTTGCCGGCGCGAGGGCATGAAGCTGTTTTTGAAGGGTGAGCGCTGTCACACGGAAAAATGCGCCATCGAAAAGCGCAATTTCGCTCCGGGGCAGCATGGCAAAGACAAGAAAGCCAAGATCGTGGGCTACGGCCTGCAGCTTCGGGAGAAGCAGAAGGCGCGCCGTTACTACCGCATTCTGGAAGGCCAGTTCCGGAACCTTTTTGAGAAGGCGGTGAATCAAAAAGGTATCACCGGCGAACTGATGCTTTCCATGCTCGAACGGCGCCTCGATAACGTCGTGTACCGCATGGGGCTGGCCACCAGCCGCGCCCAGGGCCGCCAGCTTGTCGGGCATGGCCACTTTCAAGTCAATGGCCGGAAGGTCAATATCCCTTCATTCACGGTAAAGCCGGGCGATGTAATCGAGGTGCGGCAACGCAGCCGCGAGGACGCAACCATTCTTTCCGCGCGCGACGCCACCGCACATGCGCCGAGCCCCTCCTGGTTGGAAGTAGATCGCGACGCGCTTAAGGCGCGTGTTTTGCAGCAACCGAAGCGTGAAGAGTTGGTGCAGATTCAATTAAACGAGCAGCTCATCGTCGAGCTGTACTCGAAGTAATTCCTTTGAGAAATCGACGAAAGATAGAGATAGGAAACATATGTTTAAAGGATTCCAGAAGCCCAAGCGTTTAGCCGCGAATACCGAATCGCTCACGGAGCGTTTTGGTCAGTTCGCGGCGCAGCCGTTCGAGCGTGGATTTGGCTCCACGATTGGAACCGGCTTAAGGCGTGTGCTATTGAGCTCCATTGAAGGCGCAGCCATTACCGGCGTGCGCATCGATGGCGTCTCTCATGAGTTCAGCCCCATTCCCGGCGTGGTGGAAGACGCCACCGATATCATCCTGAACTTGAAGCAGGTTCCGTTCAAGATGATTGGGGAGGGGATGCGCATTGCGCGCCTGAGAGTGGAGACCGCCGGCGAAGTGATGAGCGGCCAAATCGAAACCGACAACGATGTGGAAGTGCTGGACCGCAACCTGCACATCGCCACTGTCGGCGAGGGCGGCAAGCTCAACATCGAAATGCGGATCAAGAGCGGCCGCGGCTACGTATCGGCCGACCGCAACTATGACGAGGATCTGCCGATCGGCTACATTCCGATCGATTCGGTTCACTCGCCCGTTCGCAAGGTCAACTACACGGTGGAAGCCGCGCGTCTCGGCCAGAACACCGATTACGACAAGCTGACCATCGAAGTGTGGACGAACGGAGCAATTTCGCCGCAGGATGCGATCGGCCAGGCGGCCAAGCTGCTCAAAGACCACATGACGATCTTCATTAACTTTGAAGAGACGCCGGAGATCACGGAAGAGCCGGCGGAGCGCGCGGCGAACCAGATGAACGAAGTGCTGAATCGCTCGGTAGAAGAGCTGGAACTCAGCGTTCGCTCCTACAACTGTCTGAAGAACGCCAATATCCAGACCATTGGCGATCTGGTGCAGAAGAGTGAATCGGAGATGCTGCGGACGAAGAACTTCGGACGCAAATCGCTGAACGAGATCAAAGAAATTCTTTCGGGCTTGGGCCTTTCCTTCGGCATGAAGTTCGATGCCCAAGGACGGTTAGTGGGCGGCGCGCCACCACCTCCTTCTGATTTCGGCCAGGACAACTACGCCGGAATTGAGGAATAAGCATGCGGCATCGCAAGGCCGGAGTAAAGCTCAAGCGAGACCTTAGCGCCAGGCGCGCATTGTTACGCGGCTTGGTGACCAACGTCATCGAAGAAGAGCGAATCACAACCACGGTTCCCAAGGCCAAAGCGGCCAAGCCGCTGGTGGAGAAGATGATTACGCTGGCCAAGGAAGACAACCTTCATGCACGTCGTCAAGCGGCAGCCTTCCTGATGACGAAAGACGCGGTTGCCAAGCTGTTCGACAAGCTCGGGCCGCGCTTCAACCAGCGCAACGGCGGCTACACGCGTATCGTGAAGCTAGGTTGGCGTAAGGGCGATGGCGCGGAAACCGCGAAGCTCGAACTAGTTGGTTCCGAACTCGTGAAGCGCGCCGCCGAGCGCGCCGCGCGTCGTGAAGAGCGCCTCAAGCAGGTTCGCGCGGGCAGTGAAGGCGACCGGGGCGAAGAGAAGAAATAAGTTTTAACTCAACTTGAATCAATCAGCCCGGGATGAACCTCCCGGGTTGTTTTGTATTTGGCCGCACTGCCGCATTTCATGCTCGGAAGCGAGCCACCTTATGGAAACTACACCTGTAAATACATGATATCTTTACAGTATGAGCGCTCGCCTCGTGAACGTACGGCTGGACGAAGAACGGCTCCGCAAAGCTCAAATGCTGCGGGAAGAGGGCCTCGCGTTATCCGACGTGATCCGCGAAGCGATTGATGAGCGGTTCGAGCAGTTGAACCGCTCCAGGAAAGAACGCGACGTCAGAGACATCATTCGAAGCATTTTCGAACAGCACCCCGATCCTGCCGGTCTCCCGCCGCGAGCCTATAACGTACGTGATCGGAAAGTTGCCCGTGCCGCCACCCTCGAGACGTTGCGCCGGCGACGCCGATGATTCTAGTCGATACCACACCCCTGGTCGCGCTTTGCGATGCTCGAGACTCGCAACATGAGGTTGCGATAAGGCAATTCGAAAAATTGGCGTCTACCGGGCTCTGCACGTGCGAAGCGGTGCTGATGGAGTCCTGCTTTCACCTGCCGCATCGCCAACAACGGCAGCGCCTTCATGCATTGCTCGACGCCTTCGCGGTCTCCTCGTTACCTGGCCCGTGCGATAGACGCTTTTGGTTCGATGTGCTCGACTGGCTCACGAAATACGCCGAACACGAGCCAGACTGGGCAGACGCGTGTATCGCGGTCTTGTGCGGCCACGACAAGCGATTGAAGGTCTGGACTTACGATCGCGAGTTCCGCACGACGTGGCGCAAACCCGATGGAACCGTCATTCCTCTGGCCACGAGAGCATTCTGAATCTCGAGCCGTCGCCCATGAGCGTGGTCTTCAATTCGAGGTACCGCGCCAAGTCCTCCCCGCGGGTGGCATTTTCACTCGCACAAAAATATGGCTGTCTTTTTGGGGCTACCTTCGATGCCCATGTCTGCGCTTCGGAGCAACCGCCGGGCCGGACGCAACCCGAGCGCTGGCGCTGAATTGCTTGGCGTCTTGCGGACCAATCTTACTCAGAATCCGATCGTGAATCCAGTGCTCGTCCCACCACTCTTTCGGATCGACTTGAATTCCCGCAATCATCATGCTGAAATGCACGTGATCGCCAAGAGCCATTCCGGTAGCTCCGCTAATTCCGATCTGCTGCTCCTTCCGGACCATATCTCCGACTTTGACTAGCAGCCGGCTCATGTGTCCGTAAAGGCTCTGCAGAGAATAGCCGTGATCGATGATCACGCAATTCCCATACAGGCCCAAGCGGTCGGCGTAGTGCTGAATCGCTCGGTAGAAGAGCTGGAACTCAGCGTTCGCTCCTACAACTGTCTGAAGAACGCCAATATCCAGACCATTGGCGATCTGGTGCAGAAGAGTGAATCGGAGATGCTGCGGACGAAGAACTTCGGACGCAAATCGCTGAACGAGATCAAAGAAATTCTTTCGGGCTTGGGCCTTTCCTTCGGCATGAAGTTCGATGCCCAAGGACGGTTAGTGGGCGGCGCGCCACCACCTCCTTCTGATTTCGGCCAGAACCGAAACGGACTGAACGCATACATTTCATTGATGGGTTGAGCGTGCATACAGTGGCGTGACCTAAAATACGAGGAGGCATTGCAATATTCCCACGTGGAGCGCCGACGAATCAAGCAATCTGGAGCCGATGAAGGACTAGGCCGAGTGGCCCGTACTTCCGGGACGGTTTAGCGCTAAGCTAAGTTGCGCTGAATTCCAGTATGAGCTGGGCCGGTGACGATGGCGATATGATTCGGGGCGGCGGATGCATTCCCTGCCCCCATTCCTCTAGAATCCAGCTCCTTTCCCATTCCAATCGATGAGCTGTCAACGGGTCGCCTTGGGCGCGTGCGGCGGCAGCCATGAATTGCAAAACCTCATCTGCTTCCGCGAGCCGCTCGTAATGTCCGAGGACAGCAACAACAGCGCGGCCGAGAGAAATAAACGTCTGCCAGGATTCCTCGTCGCCTGACTGGAAGTCCGACAGGTATCTTTGCGCATCTCGCAACGTGTCCAGACACGATTCCGGGTTGTGCATCCATGAATGGAAGACAGCAGTCGTCTGCTCAAGCGAAAGCGCTGGTGAACTTGCTCTTCCCGTAGCCGTAAAGATGAGTGATGCCGAGCCCCCGAAGCTCACCGGCTCTTTGTCCTCGTCGGCGATGCCTTCGAAAATAAATAGGCAACGCCGGCCGGCGCAAAAATCCCGAAGGTCCCTCGCGTTCTGCTCAACCGTTCCTCGAAGCCGCAAGCCCAAGGTGTGCGCCGTATGGCCAAGCAGACCGGCGCGGCTTCTGTTGGCGCAGTCTATCCAAAAGACGCCTTCAAAATCCGGTAGATGGGTATCCGCGAAAGCCAGCGCGATTTCAGGGCTGAGGCGCGTTTCAATTCCAGGCTTATCGACCAGCCGGCGCTCGAGCCCCTCAAGGACCTCGACGGGTGGCCGGGCTGCCGAATACGGCGCGGGCAGGTCGACATTGCTTTGCAAAGACGGGAATTTCTCCCATATCCAGCGTCTCAACGCACGCTGGCCGGCACGCCGGTCTCGCGATAGGTCGAAAAACTTTTGCTTGCGAAGCAATTCGGGAAACTTGCAGTCGCGGAGCAACACGAAACCAATCGGCGTCTGAAAGTCGCGCGGCCGATCGAGAAGAATCGGCGCCCATCTTTCCCGTACCCATGCCTTGGGAACTGAATCGGGTGAAAGCAGGATCAGGACGAGATCGGTGGAAAGCCCCCATTCGACTGCGTCGAGCAAATCGCGGCCGTCCTGGATGAGTCCGTCCCAGGACGCCGTGAGCGGAGTATTTAATTCGAGGTAACGGGCGAGGTCGTCCGCGACGGCGGCGTCCTCACTCGCATAACAAAATATGGCTGTCTTTTTGGGGCTACCTTCGATGCCCATGTCTGCGTTTCCGCGCAAGCGGCTCACTGGGCGGGATTCGAGCGCTGGAACTAAGTTGTTTGGCATCTTGCGGGCCGATCTTGCTCAAAATCCGGTCATGAATCCAGTGCTCGTCCCACCACTCTTTCGGATCGACTTGAATTCCCGCAATCATCATGCTGAAATGCACGTGATCGCCAAAAGCCATGCCGGTAGCTCCGCTAATTCCGATCTGCTGCTCCTTCCGGACCATATCTCCGACTTTGACTAGCAGCCGGCTCATGTGTCCGTAAAGGCTCTGCAGAGAATAGCCGTGATCGATGATCACGCAATTCCCATACAGGCCCAAGCGGTCGGCGTAAATCACCTTGCCGGAATTGGCCGCTTTCACCGGCATGTTGGTCGTCTGAGCGAGATCGTAGCCGAGATGGACCTGCTCGTCCACTTTCCTTCCGTTGTAAATGTAACTGCGCTTATCTGCGAAATAGGACTCTCTCGCTCCTTTCACCGGAATAAACGGACCGGACCACAAGATTCGTTTTTCGGTGTTGTTGCGTAGATTATAGACCGTCTGGTTGTTCGAGCGGCGCATCTCCCGATTCAGCCGTACGAAACGCTCAACCAAGCTGCCGCTCCCGTCCGGATCGAGTTCGCCGTCCACCTTTTGAAGCTCCCGGTCATTGAGCTGGATGGTGCTCTCACGGAATTTCTTCGGAAAGACCTTCACCCAGAATGTAGTCGTCACTTCCGTTCCCGCTCCATTGCGAGCGAATGCCAGCGGGATCGTATCGGGCGACACGTCCCAGGGAAATGGAAAAAGAGAGAACCGGTGACTGCTGTTGTCGGGTTCGCCCGGCATGGGAAAGGTGCCGGCCGAGTAGTTGGCCACTCGAACGCCGGCGTCGGTCCAACTGCCGCCCAGGTCGAGCGTGACCAGTTCCGCTCCGCCCTGGTTGATGTAATGCTGGCGCCCGTCGGCCACGATGGTGGGCGGGCGGAGAACAACCTGGATGTCCTGAGATACGGTGGTGGTGCTGCCTCGGAGATCGTTCGAACTGGCTTTCAGGATCAATCGGGCCGGTCCTTCCTTTAGAAATTCGGCTTGTTTTTTTCCGGCGGTAAACGTGTAAATGCGGGCGGTTTGCTTCGACTTTGTCTTGTCCTGGTAGACCTGTTGTGTCTGCCCATCCTGCTCCACCGCGGCCGTGAAAGACTTCACGCCATGCGAACCATCGGCTTGCACACTGATGCTGGTAGCCGTTCCAATTGCGGGCACTGCTTTGGCAAGCTTTAGATCGACCCGCTTCCCTGAGAACCAAACGAACCCAAAGATGATCAGGATAACCGCTGCAACAACTGCTATTACTTTGTTCAACATCTGATTTTAGAGACGGTCACGTCCTCACAACCCGTCGGCCTTCTATACGATAGTTGCCTCCGCTGACCCAAGCTATCGCTTCGGAATAAATCTTGTGCTCTTCCGTCAGAATGCGGGAAGAGAGCGTCTCGACCGTGTCGCTGTCCAGGATGGGAACCGCCGATTGAAGAAGAATGGGGCCGCTGTCGAGGTCCTCATCGACGAAATGAACCGTGCAGCCGGTGATCTTCACACCGTGCGTGAGCGCCTGGTATTGAGCGTCGAGGCCGGGAAAGGCGGGCAAGAGGGAAGGATGGATATTCAGAATGCGACCCGCAAATTTCCGAACGAATTCCCCGCTTAGAAAGCGCATATAACCCGCCAAACAAACCCAATCCACCCCATGGGCCTGAAGCAAGTCAGCAACTTGGGCGTCAAAAGCGGCCCGATCGACGCCTTTCGATTCGAGGCAATCGGAAGGCAGCCCGAGCTCGCGGGCGAGAGCCAAGCCAGGAGCATTGGGCTTGTTTGAAAAAACGAACCCAATTTCGCAATTGAGCCGGCCGCTCCGAACATTGCGGGCAATGGCTTCGAAATTCGAGCCCCGGCCTGATAACAGAATGCCGAGCCGCTTCACAAATACGCGACCTTGGGTTGGCGTTTGGATTTCGCGGCGACAACGCGACCAATTTCGTAGCAGGGTTCGCCGAGCTTCTTCAAAATTTGCGAAACCGACCCAATTTTTCTCTTCGAAACGACGAGGACCATGCCGATGCCAAGATTGAAAGTGCGGCGAAAATCGTCTTCCGGAATATTTCCAAGGTGCTGGAGCAAATCGAAAATGGGCTGCCGCGGCCACGACGAAGGATGAACCTCGACGGCACAGCCGGGCGGTAGCACGCGGGGGATATTATCGGTGAGCCCGCCGCCGGTGATATGGGCCGCGCCTTTCAGGAGTTTGGCTTGGTGTAGAGCGCGAATGGGAGCGAGATAGGAGCGATGAATTTTGAGAAGTTCGTCGGCTAGAGGCTCGGTAAGGTTGGGAAGCAGCGTGCGCACGAGAGAATAGCCGTTCGTATGCAAGCCGGAGGAAGGAAGACCCAGAAGAAGATCTCCGGGCTTAATATCGGCGCCGGTCAACATGCCCTTACGCTCGACGGCTCCGACAATGAAACCGGCCAGATCGTATTCGCCGGGCGCGTACATGCCGGGCATTTCCGCGGTTTCGCCTCCAATCAGCGCACAGCCGTTCCTCTTGCATCCGCGTGCGATGCCGGCCACGACATTCGCGCAAACTTTCGCGTTGAGTTTCCCTACGGCGAAATAGTCGAGGAAAAAAAGCGGCTTCGCGCCTTGGACGGCGATATCGTTGACGCAATGATTGACGAGATCTTCGCCCACCGTGTCGTGGCGGCCGGTCGCGAAGGCAATTTTGAGCTTCGTGCCTACGCCGTCGGCGGAACTAACCAGGACGGGATCTCGCCATCCCTTCAAGGAAAATCCAGCACCGAAGCTGCCGATCGAGGTGAGGACGTTGGAAGATAGAGTCTTGGCGGCGTAACGTTTGATCAGCGATACGGCTCGATCTGCTTCGTCGATGTTAACGCCCGCATCGCGATAGCTTGTTTTCTTGCGCACTTCCGAAGGAAACAGTTTAGCAGCGGAGGAAAAATCCCGCTGCTTGTGTTCGGGACCGGGAACACTGCACAATAAGAAGGATATTTTGGGAAGAATGCAAGTTGAGACTGCTCTATTCTTTGAGAGCGTCGAACAGATCTATGCCCGGGTTTTTCGCGCCTTCAAACCGCGTACGCCTCTGCCGGCGATCACGGTACGGTTTCGCAAATACGCGAACGCCAACAGCCGGATCACGCTCCACGACGGACATCTTAGAGTAGACATCAGCGATCTTCTGGAGGGCGCTCCGGCTCCTATCCAAGAGGCTCTCGCCGATATCCTCATCTCCAAATTATTTCGCAAGCTCCCGGCGCAAAACATTCTGGCGCGCTATCGCCGCTACCTGAATCGCGCCGATGTCCGGCGTACGCTTCACCTGGTAAAGCAGGAGCGCGGCCGCAAGTGGTTTCGGGACCCGAAAGGAGAAGTCTACGATCTTTGCGCCATCTTCGAGCAACTCAATTTTCACTACTTCCACGGGCTCATGGCCCGCCCGCAGCTTGGCTGGAGCGTGCGCCCGTCGAGAACAACGCTTGGACATTATGATCCTTCCCACAATGTCATCGTTCTGACCAGCCTTCTCGATTCCAAACGCGCTCCCGAGTTGGCTGTACAATTCGTGATGTTTCACGAGATGTTGCATCTCAGGTACCCGACTGAACATCGAGGCAGCCGCCGCTGCGTTCATACGAGAGAATTCAAGGAAGCGGAAAGAGAGTTTGAGGACTATGAGAAAGCTAAACCGGAATTGAAAAAGCTTTGTCGAGACGATGCAAGTGAGTGAAGACTTAGACCGGTTGAGTCGCGGAAATAGAACTCAACTGCGAACTCATCTCCTCGAGCCGCAGGATCATCGCTCGAACCGCCAAGTGTCCGAAATCCCACACAGCAGAGGAGATAACTCGCTTCCGCCTGAATCACCGCGAGCGAAAAACGAACTTTCAGCCAGATCAGCTGGCTGACCAAGTCGGAGTGGTCCTCTCGCCCGTTGGCCAGCAGAAAGCGCGCAGTGACGTGGAGGCGATTGAAATCGAGGATCAGGCGACTGAGATATTGGCGGAATATATGAAGGCGGTCGCGACGCAGCTTGCGATACAGCGACAGATCGAATCCAGGCTGGCGCGCAAGAAACCTGAAGTCCTCCTCGGACAGGAGGCGCTGCATAGGGTAATAGGAAGCAGGAGAAAAATTTTCAAGCCACTCGGGGTCGATGTCCTGGATGGCGCATCTTCGAGACAGCTTGATCAGGACCGGCACAACGCAGAGCGACGCCGAGCCCACATAACACCAGTGGTATGAGTAGTAGGCTGGCGATCAAGTTGGTCTCCGTGAATCTAAGGTACAGGAATACCGGACCTCTTTTCAAGAGCCTTGTTCGTTTTTTTCTTACATCAACGATTTTTATGGTAATGGCCTGATAAATACGCGACGCATGCCTCAAATAGCTCGATTAGTCACGGCTGGACAAAGGGGTCACCGCCGGGCAGCGCGCAAAAGCGAGGCGTTGAGCGCCTCCAACTGCATCGATCAGATGCTCTTGCTGCGCGGGTTCCCATGCGTGCCCGGGCCGGACTTTGACTTTCTCTCCGGCTTTGGAGATGAACATGGCCCAGTAGGCCACGCACAGGCTCATAACGACGTGATCGCCATGCTAACGATCCGGGTGCTGTCGTGAGACCAGAAGCTTCGCTCCAAGAGGAGCGAGGTCTTAGCCGCAAAATACACCACAAATCCGGCGCTGAAAACGACCAAGTTACGCGAAATCTCAACCGGAAACCACAGCAGAAACAACAGAATAATCGAGTAGAACCAGCAGGCCACCGAACAGATTACCCGATCGAAAATGATAGGCTATCTGCGACGAATCTTGTTCATGTGGTCTAGCGGGGCCGTGGATCCAGACAAGACCAAAGCCCGATACTCGCCTATGGTGCTGCCAAAGACCGACCAAAATTGCCACCGCAAAAGAGATACTTAAGAACTTTCCGCGCTAATCGATCAATCCCGCGGAAATTGGCCAAAATGGCTCCCAGACGAGCATGTACAGGGTCCATATTGTGAACACCCAGACTGCTACTTTGCCTCCCAGCCAACCCAAACGGTAATCTATGTAGAGCCGGGCTGCTGAACACGAGTAGTACAAATAATGCTCAATGAGCCAAAGCAACGAACCAGAGATATCGGCGAGCAAAAAGGCACAGAAAACTAGAGTAAATTTTGTGCAGATGAAGCGAAAGAAGCCGGCCAATTAGAAAAAGACTGAGCGCGACTTCGACAAATTGTGCGATCCACTCCCAGTTCATTACTATTTAGAGCTGTATCCAATAGTATTCAAAAAGAAGCATTCGAGCAACAAAATGTAGCCGTCGCCAAGGCCATTACGGAACCCGCCGATTGCAGAGCCGGCGAATCGGACTCGGATCGGAGGGCGGATTGGTGTCGCAAGTTCGGCGGAATTGGACTCGGATCCGGGAGTGGCGGATCGGTGGTCCAAAGCTGCGGAACGGCTCGTCGGGGAGAGGCGGATCGGTGGTCCAGCTTCGGCGGAACCGGACTCGGATCGGGGGAGGCGGATCGGTGGTCGCAAAGCTCGGCGGAACCGGACTCGGATCGGGGAGCGGCGGATCGGTGGCGCAAAGTCGGCGGAACCGGACTCGGATCGGGGAGGGGCGGATCGCCGGCAACCACCCTCGAAGTACCAAACTCGAATTCGATATTGGGGCGGCCGCAGCGCTAACCAGGGTGCTTCCACACAACCCAATAACAACAAAAGACAAGGAAATTAGTTTTTTCATGGTGTCGAATTTTCGAGTATGTTCGGTCCGTTTCCCGAATACTCTCGCCCCTACAATAACTTAGCGGCTCAGGAGCCCGGTTGCGAGCCTAGAATGTTTTCTGGTAACGGAACGCCTATAGTTCTGTTGGTACTGGAGTACCTTGTGCCGACCCAGGATACGTGTAAGATTAGGGACGAGCACATGTCCCGGGGCAAACATAGCCTTAAAGACCAGGAAGGCTCGGACGTGGTCTGGTTGAGAGATCTCTCACAAATCCAGACGTCCTATGGCCGCCTCGTATATTTGGCAGGTCTGCGAAATCCGGATACCGGCCGTTACGAGCACTACGGGTCGAGTCCCTCCGGCCGATCGGATACCAGCAGATCTCTGAAGCGCATCCATGAATCCATTTTTAAAGAGTGGATCAGCTCTCCGCTGGAATGGAAAAAAAAGGATATCGAGCAGTACATCGCGGGTATTACTCAGGTGGACAGGACTGAATTGATCGATGCCTGGCTTCGCCTGACACCGTATAAAAATTTGGTTCCCGCATCGATCCAGGGTCCGGAACGCCAGAAACACGTGTCCGATTTTGAAGCCATTCTCGGGCTACTCAAGAACGTGTATGGCGTCGCTTCGCCAAATCCAAACGCATAGCCACCCCGACCACCTGCCCGACGATCTCGGCTTCTCCCGGGTAGCGAAAAATTTCAGGCGTCATTAAAGAGGTATGATGCGGCTGAACGATGAGCACTCCGCCTCGATCCGTGCACCATCCGCAGCGATAGCCGTCACGGTGCTCCAGAAAATAGATCGGCCTCTCCTGCTCGTACACCCATCCTTCCTTCGCGATGCGGCGCTTGCTCTCATCGATCTGCACGAATGAGCCCGGCGAAAGTATCGGATACATGAACCAGTCATCCGTACCTATGAAACCGTACCGCTGCCGGCGCAGGTCCAGAGCATTTAGCAAGGACGATCGGCAACTTTCCCCAGCGCTGGATATTTCGCGTAAAGTAGGACGTTCGCCGAAAATCGAATCCCTCCTCCATCTCGACCGGAAATTCCACTTGAGTCCGCTCGGGAGGACGGAACTCGATCAGCCGGGTACGCTCGATCGCCAGGCGCGAAGAGTCGATCGCCAACTGCTCCAAATCGATCCCATACCACTGCAGAACCGTGCTGAAATCGAGGCCGTAGATCGCGCACAGGGAATACAGGCGGTAAACTGATGGCACCGTCCCCTTATTTTCTATATCCGCAAGACGGCTTAATCCAATGAGAAACTCATGATTGGCGCGTTGATTGGCAATTCGCTGACTTGCCTCCTCAATATCCCGATACCTCAGTCGCAGGCGTTCTCTGGCCCTTCTGAGCCTTTGCCCAGGTTCTTGCGTTTGCTGAGCCTTCCCGCGCCGATACATAAGGAGCCATGTACCCAAATAAGGTAACATTTTTCCACCGCTGCTTTGTTCTGTTTTCGGAACAGTTTTGTAACGACCGGGCGCGGACATGCCGTCTCAAGCGACTGGCGAAGAGGCCGTCTGCCTGCAGTCTCGCAGCGTCTAGCAATAGTCACGTGTTTACATGAAAAGCCGCGCGATCCTTCGCTTCGCCTGCATCGCGTGGGATAGATGGCTGTCTTATGATTCATTCATCGCATCGCTCCGTTACAAGGTGATAAACAAAATGACGGTTAAATCAGGTTTTCGCGTCGCATTTCAAGGAGAACTCGGCGCATTTAGCTTCGCTGCAGCGCGCAAATTACTCGGAACAAATATTAATACGTGCGCCTGCCAATCCTTTAAAGATGTTTTTGAAGCGCTCGAATCGGGTTCGGCAACTCATGCAGTCATACCCATAGAAAATACTCTCCATGGCAGCGTGCACGAGAATTATGACAACCTGGTCCAATACGACCTGCCCATCCGGGGAGAGACAAGTATCCGTATCTCCCATCATCTGATCGCCTTGCCGGGGTTCGGTTTCGCCAACGTCCGGCGCGCATTTTCCCATCCTGTAGCGCTCAATCAATGCCGCCGATTTTTTGAAAAATACAAGACAATTCAGCCAATATCGTTTTACGATACTGCCGGAAGCGTGAAAATGCTGAAAGAACAAAGGCCGGAGGGGGCAGCGGCAATTGCTTCCGAAGCGGCTGCCGAGATCTACGGCGGGACCATTCTCAAACGCAACATCGAGGACGACCGGCAAAATTTTACGCGATTTTTTCTGTTGACGAAACAGGCGGCGAGCACCAGGACGGCAACCGGGGAGTGGAAAACCTCGCTGGTCTTCTCCACGCCCAATGTGCCTGGCGCCTTGTTCAAAGCGATGGCCTGCTTCGCGTTACGGGACCTCAATCTGACGAAGATCGAATCGCGTCCGTTACGCAACAAGCCCTGGGAATACTTGTTCTATCGTTGACGTTCTAGGGTCGCGAAATGACACACCAGTCAAGAACGCCGTAGCCCACTTAACCGAAACGACCAGTTTTTTGAAAATCCTCGGGAGTTATCGCCCCACGCCGTAGCACAGCGTCGAATCGCCAGCTCGCATCAGGATCAAACGTCTAGATGTCGTAGTACAAGGCGAACTCGTAGGGGTGCGGACGAAGCCGGACAGCCTCCGCTTCCGCCTTCCGCTTGTAACTAACGAATGTCTCAATCAGCTCTTCGGAGAACACATCGCCCTTTGTCAGGAAGGCATGGTCTTCTTCAAGGCAAGCGAGCGCTTCGTCCAGAGAAGCCGGCATGGATGGCACCTTCTTCATCTCTTCCGGCGAGAGATCGTAAATATCCTTGTCGAGCGGCTCACCCGGATCCAGCTTGTTGAGAACTCCATCGAGGCCGGCCATCATCATCGCGGCGAACGCCCAGATAAGGGTTCGATGCCGCATCCGGAGGCCGGAACTCGACTCGTTTTGTCTTGGGGCTGTTCGAATACATCGGGATGCGACAGGCGGCCGACCGATTGCGGCGTGAATACGCCAGATTCACCGGCGCCTCATAGCCGGGCACCAGCCGCTTGTAGCTGTTGGTTGTCGGAGCAATGATCGCCGAAAGAGCGCGTGCGTGCCGCAGCAGGCCGCCAATGTACCAGAGAGCGATTTGACTCAATCCGGCGTAGTTGTCGCCTGCGAACAGCGGTTTCCCGCCGGACCAGAGGCTTTGGTGCGTGTGCATGCCGCTGCCGTTATCTCCGAACAGCGGTTTCGGCATAAACGTGACTGTTTTGCCGTATTGGTAAGCCACATTGCGCACAATGTACTTGTACAGCATCATGTTGTCGGCGGATTTCACGAGCGTGTCGAATTTCTGATCGATCTCACATTGGCCGCCGGTGGCGACTTCGTGATGGTGACATTCGATCGTCAGCCCGCATTCGATCATGGTCGCGACCATCTCGCTGCGGAGATCCTGATAATGGTCGGTCGGCGGCACGGGGAAATAGCCTTCCTTGTAGCGCGGGCGATAGCCCAGATTGTTATGCTCCCGGCCGGAGTTCCAGCGCCCTTCTTCGGCATCGATGAAATAGAACCCGCTGTGCTGGTTCTGATCGAACCGGATATTGTCGAAGATGAAAAACTCGGCTTCGGCGCCGAAGTACGCCGACATCCGCCACGCCGCTGTTCTTCAAATAAAGTTCGGCCTTTTTGGCGATCCAGCGCGGGTCCCGGTCATAATGCTGCCGGGTGATGGGATCGATGATGTCGCCCAGCATGACCAGCGTCCGCGTCTCGGCGAACGGATCCATGAAGGCGGTCGAGGGATCCGGAATGAGGAGCATATCGCTCTCATTGATGGCCGCCCATCCGCGGATGCTGGAACCGTCGATGCCAAATCCGTCCTCGAATGAGCCTTCATCGAGCTGACTGATCGGATAGGAAACGTGTTGGCTAAGACCGGGCAAGTCGGTAAAGCGCAGGTCGACTTGCCGTGCGTCGTTCTTCTTCGCAAATTCAAGAGCTTCTTGTGGCTTCATTGATTCTCCAGATTGTTCAGATGTGGGGGAAGGCGGCTAACGGGGGCGCGAGTCTACCCGGCAACCCGTTAGAATATCGCATCGGTTTTGAGCAGCGCCAGAGGGCAATCGTCGAAACTGGTAGATACTACGCATGTCGGCAAGAACAAGCACCGGCTCCGGGCAGATGAAGCTGTCGCTCGAGATGGAGCGCCGGATCTTTGCTGTCGGCGAATTGAACGCGGCGGTACAGGGGCTTTTTGAGCGGGAGTTTCGCGGCATCTGGGTGGCCGGCGAGATCTCCGGATGCCGAATGGCTTCGAGCGGCCACTATTATTTTTCGCTCAAGGACGAACGGGCTCAGGTCAAATGCGCCTTGTTCAAGGGTGCTGCGCGGTTTCGCCAAGTTCAAGCCGCAGGACGGGCTGGCGGTCCTGGTTCGCGGCAATCTGGAAGTGTACGAAGCGCGCGGCGAGTATCAACTGATTGTCGAACTGCTTCAGCCTCAAGGCGCGGGCGCTTTGCAACTGGCCTTCGAGCAATTGAAGAAAAAGCTTGCAGCGGAGGGCTTGTTCGATTCCTCGAAGAAACTGCCACTGCCCAAATTGCCGAGGCGCATCGGTCTGGTCACTTCGCCGACCGGAGCAGTGATCAGCGACATGTTGCATGTTCTCGAGCGCCGCTTTCAGGGCCTGCATCGTTCGCTTGTTTCCGGCGCAGGTGCAAGGCGAAGGCTCGGTCGAGCAGATTTGCCAGGCCATCGCCTATTTCAGCGCCGGCGCCTGGGCGGATGTTGTGATTCTCGCGCGAGGCGGCGGGTCGCTCGAAGATCTATGGAGCTTCAACGAAGAAGCCGTGGCAAGAGCGATCGCGGCGTGCAAAATTCCGATCATTTCCGCCGTCGGGCATGAGACCGACTTCACGATCGCGGATTTTGTCGCCGATTATCGCGCTCCCACGCCCTCGGCCGCGGCGGAAATTGTAATCTGCACGCGAGACAGCCTGGTCGAGCAGATAGAAGGCTGCCGGGCCAAAGCCCTGCAAGCCATGCGCTACCGGCTAGCGATCTGCTCGCGCGATCTGCATCAGCGCGGAGCGGAGCGCGCACTGTCGCTGATTCATCGATCCATTGCCAGAAAGAGCCAGCGGATAGACGATCTGGATTTTCAGCTTCGACGTGTGGTACGCCGGGTCTTTGATGCGCAATCCAAGCGTTTTGCCGAATTGAGCCGGCGCTTGCAAGCGAGCGATTTGCGCTTGAGATTTGCACGCCGGCGGCAGCGGCAGGAGCGCTTGCACGAAGAACTGCTGAACGGCGATGCGCTCGAAACTTTGGAATGCCCGACGCAGGCACGAACATCTGCAAGCGCAGCTCACCCAACTCAGCCCTCTCGCGGTGCTCGGACGCGGTTACGCGATTGTCCAAGACGCGGAAAAACGCGTGGTTCGCTCTTCCACCGAAACGAAAGTTGGCGATGCAGTCGGTATCCGGCTCCATCGCGGCCGGCTCGAGGCGGTGATTTCCGACACGCGCGAAGATTGAATTATGGCTGAAGCCCAACGCGCGGTCTGCCTTTTGAGCGGCGGACTGGATTCCTCCACTTGCCTGGCCATCGCACGCCAAGAAGGCTTTGAGTGCTACTGCCTCTCTTTCGATTACGGCCAGCGCCATCGCATCGAGCTTCATGCCGCTGCCCAAATTGCCGAGCACCTGGGAGCCAAGGAGCATCGAACCATCAAGATCGATTTGCGCGCGTTTGGCGGATCGGCGCTGACCAGCGAGATCGACGTGCCCAAGAACCGCTCTGAAACCGAAATGGCCGGCGGAATTCCGGTGACCTACGTTCCGGCGCGAAATACGATTTTTCTGTCTCTTCGCTCTTGCCTATGCCGAGGTCATAGAAGCTTCGAACATCTTCATTGGAGTGAACGCGCTCGATTACTCCGGTTACCCGGACTGCCGGCCGGAATTCATTCAGGCCTTCGAGAATCTGGCCAATCTGGCGACCAAGGCCGGCGTGGAAGGCAGGACCCGGCTTGTCATCCAAGCTCCTCTCCTGGCCATGACCAAAGCCGAGATTGTGCGCAAAGCTCACGAACTCGGGGTCGATCTGAGCTTAACCCACAGTTGTTACGATCCCGATCCGCAAGGTCGGGCTTGCGGCCGTTGCGACTCCTGCCTGCTGCGGCAAAAAGGGTTCGAAGAAGCGCGATTGGCCGACCCGGCATTTGTCTGACGTGAAGATCGCCGAGATTTTTTATTCCATACAGGGCGAGGGCATCCTTGCCGGCGTACCCTCCGTTTTCGTGCGAACATCGGGGTGCAACCTGCGCTGTACCTGGTGCGACACGCCTTATACGTCCTGGCATCCGGAAGGAAAAGATAGTTCGATACCCCAGATTGCGGATACCGTGGCTGCTTTTCCGGCATCGCACGTGGTCGTGACGGGCGGCGAGCCGATGATTGCGCCTGAAATCGTCGCCTTAACCAACGCGCTGCGCCAGGCTGGACTGCACATCACGATTGAAACAGCGGGTACGGTGTACGAACCGGTTCAGTGCGATTTGATGAGTATCAGCCCCAAACTTTCGAATTCCACTCCTTTGGAGCGGGAGGGCGGCAGATGGGCCGCGCAGCACGACCGCCTGCGTTATCAACCGGAGATTCTCAAACGGCTGATTCACGAGTACGAGTATCAGCTTAAGTTCGTCGTGTCGTCGCCGGAAGATTTGCAAGAGATTGATAGCATGCGTGAAATTTTAGCCGCACCAGCGTCAACGGTGGTTCTCATGCCGGAAGGAACGGATAGAGACCGGCTTCGCGAGAGGGGAGTGTGGCTGGCGGAAATCTGCAAGGCGAAGGGATACCGCTATAGTCCGCGGCTGCACATCGATCTATGGGGAAATAAGCGCGGAGTTTGAGAGACTTAGATTTGCGGGAAGATTCGAGATTTCGCGTCGGCGCCGTGAGCTATCTCAACACGGTGCCGTTGGTCTGGGGGATGATGCATGGACCGCAGCGGGAGCAGGTCGATCTTTCGTTTTCGATCCCGTCGGCTTGTGCCGAACAGGTTGAAAGAGGCACCGTCGAGATCGGTCTGGTGCCGGTAGCGGAAATCGCCCGTCAAGCGCTCGATATTGTTCCCGGCGTGGGGATCACTTGCCTCGGCGCGGTACGCAGTATTCTGCTGTTCTCGCGAGTACCTTGGAAGAAGGTAAGAACCCTGGCGGCGGACCTCAGCTCCCGGACTTCGGTGCAACTGGCGCGCGTGATTTTGCGCGAACGGTACGGCGCGGACCCGCAGATCACGCTTAAGCCACCGAAGTTGGAAGCGATGTTGTCGAGCGCCGACGCGGCTTTGATTATTGGAGATCCCGCGCTACGCTTGCCTCTCGAAGAGATGCCTTTTGAATGGCTCGACCTGGGAGCAGAATGGTTTGCGCTTACCGGTCTGCCGATGGTATTCGCAGCCTGGGCCGGTAAGACCGGAATCGACGCAGAGGCGCTGTCGAAGATCACCACCGGGTCTTATCGTTTCGGGGAGGCTCATCTCGACAAAATCGTGGAGCAGGAGCATACGGCGCGGGGCGTTACATTGGAATTGGCACGGCAATATCTCAGCCGGCATATCCGTTTCGAGCTAGGCCCAAACGAGCAGAGAGGATTGGAAGTTTTTCTAGAACTGGCGGACCTTCCGCGAGCGGCCTTAACTGCAACGACATGATCACCCGACAGCAAGCAATAGACATGTTCCAAAGCGACGACCTGATCGGCATCGGCATGGAGGCCGATGCTGTCCGGAAGAAGCTTCACCCGGAGGGCATCGTCAGCTACATCATCGACCGGAACATCAATTACACAAATTTCTGCACCGAGTATTGCAGCTTCTGCGCTTTCTACCGTCCGATGGGGCACAAGGAAGGCTATATACTTCCGAACGAAGTCATCCTCGACAAGATTCAAGAGACCATCGACCTGGGCGGCACGGGCATTCTCATGCAAGGCGGCCTGCACCCGGATCTGAAGATCGAATGGTACGAGGACTTGCTGCGCACCATCAAGGCTCGTTTCAACATCTGGTGTCATTGCTTTTCAGCGCCTGAGCTGGTCAACATTGCCGAGGTCAGCGGGCTATCGCTGCGCGATACGATTGCGCGACTGCGCGATGCGGGACTCGATTCGATTCCGGGTGGGGGAGCTGAAATCCTGGACAATGAGGTGCGCCATCGGATCAGCAGGCTGAAGTGCTCCACGCAGGAATGGATCGACACACACCGGACGGCTCACGAGCTTGGAATGCGGACCACGGCCACGATGATGTTCGGAACGGGCGAAAGCATTGAGCAAAGGCTCAATCACTTTGAAATCGTGCGCCAGATCCAGGAAGACACGGGCGGCTTTACGGCTTTTATACCGTGGTTTTTCCAGCGCGAATACACATCACTGGGTCGCTTCGTAAAGCAGGAGGCGACGGCAGTGGAATATCTCAAGATGCTGGCGCTTTCGCGCGTTTACCTCGACAATATCCTCAACGTCCAGGCGTCCTGGGTGACGCCCGGACTGAAGGTGTGCCAACTCGGATTGCGCTTCGGCGGCAACGATGTGGGAAGCATCATGATTGAAGAGAACGTCGTTTCGGCCGCAGGCACGCATCATCGCGCTACGGAGGAACAACTGCGCCGGATGATCAGAGATGCGGGATTTGTGCCGAAACAGCGGGATACGCTGTACCGGACGTATTTCTTGAATTGAAGGCCGCTCCCTCGCGGTCGCGGCTCGATTACGGTTTGCGTTAGCTAGCTGGCTTCGGATTTCTTGGCCGGACGCGAGGCTTTGATCCGCTTCATATCGAGCGACTTGTTCATCCAATCGTCTGCCTGGGCCCAGTCAGCCTTGGCCTCATCGGGAGTATCCGCCAAAGCGGCCTTCTCGCGCAGGAGAAGATTGGTGTACGACATCGCGTTTTCGTTCTCCTTATCATTGTCAAGGCACTTATGGAGCGCGGCCAGTCCATCATCGATCAGCTTCCCGTACTTCGCTTTTAGCTCCGCTTTCAACTTGGCATCTTTAAGAGGTCCAGGATTGTCGCCCTTCAGATTTTCCTCGACTCGCGCTGTCGCGATGGGCGAAAGAGCCTCGGTGTAATCGATCACTCCGATGTAGTAATAAGCTTCGGCGTCTTTGGGATCTACTTCAATTCGGCGGTCATTCCACTTCCGCGCCTCTTCCAAAGCTGCGTTCTTCTGCTCGGGCGTGCCGCTCGCCGCGGAGTTGAAGGCCATCGAAGCCATGGATGCCAAAGCTAGAGAATTCGAGGGGTCCTTCTGCAACACGCGGTCAAACTCGCGCTTGGCGGCATCATAGTTTTTCATGTTGTCGGGCGATTCGGCTCCGGGGACCCATTGGATCATGTAGGAGGTCGCCAGATATAGCTGCGCATTTTGATTGGTCGGGTCGAGCTGGACCGCTTGTTTGAAGTGGTTGACCGCTTCCGCGTAATGATTATTCTTGTACGCCTGAACACCCTGGTTCATCTGATCTCGCGATTGAAGCTTGGCACAGCCGGTGCTAAAGAGCAAAAGGCCAGCCGAGAGAGCCAATGTCAAAGATTTAGACCGTTGCATGGTTGCGATCCTCCGATTTCCTACTGCCCTGCCTCGACTTTGGGGGTCATAATGCCGACTTTATCCAGACCCGCGCCCTTCGCGTCATCGATGGCCTGAGCCACGTAGCGGTAATCCACATCAGGGTCGCCCTTTACGAACACGACCTTTGTCGCGCGAGTCTTAAAGATATCCTCCAGACGCGCTTCGAGGTCCGCTTCCTTGATCGGGGTTCCGTTGATTTGCAGGCTCTGATCCTTGTTCACCTCGATCACGACGTTCGGATCCTGATTGGGCGGTGGAGGCGGCTGATTGGGTGGTGGGGGCTGAGGCACTAGAGTGTCAAGCCCATACGGCGTGAGGGGCGTAATGACCATGAAGATGATCAGAAGCACCAGAAGCACATCGATGAGCGGCGTTACGTTGATATCCGCCTTGGCTCCTCCGGAGCCGCCAACTGCCATTGCCATATAAGTAGAATCCTTTCTCGACCGCTTGCTTAAACGCGCGGTTCAGAGGCTTAAACCTGTTTTCTTACCCTGAATTTCCTCGGTAATCAGACCAACCTGATCCACGCCAGCCGACCGGAGATTATCGATGACGTCGGTGACGCTGGCGAAACGAGCTCGCGCGTCGGCTTTGACGTACACCGTTTTGTCGGTGCGGTTTTGCTGCAGGTCCTTTACTGTCGAGCCCAACTGATCGGGCGAAATCAGCTTGTTGCCGGGGCTCAAGAACGCTCTTCCATCGCGCGTGATGGCAATCAGGACAGCATCTTCCTTGTCGGCTTCCTGCATTTTGATGGCGTTGTGCGTTTTCACCTTGGTCACATCCTGGCCCTTCGACAACATAGGGGTGATGACCATGAAGATGATGAGCAGCACAAGCATCACGTCCACCATAGGGGTGACGTTGATATCTGAAACTACGGGCGGAGCTTTCATTAATTTCATATGGAAATCCTCTCTCTGAGTAACATGTACCGCTCGCCAGCGCGCGCGGCTCAGTTAACATTCGGGCGAGGGCGGGATAAGCCGCCCGCGCCTATCGATTCAACCTCGAGCCCAAAAACCGCTGTTCACGCGCGCGGCTCCGTTTCATTCTTTTCTTTACCTCGTTGCAGCTCCGACTGTCTTCTGAGTCCGTTTCAAGAAATAGTCAATCAGCTCGGAACTGGAGTTTCCCATTTCGACGTCGAAGGCTTCAATTCGATTGGTGAAATAGTTGAACATCCAAACGGCGGGAATAGCCACGAACAGACCCACCGCAGTGGTGATCAAGGCCTCCGAAATACCGCCGGCCACGGCGCCCAGACCTGTCGACTTGGAAGTCGAAATCGATTTGAAGGCGTTCATGATTCCGACGACCGTTCCGAACAGACCGACAAACGGAGCAGTGGAACCGATGGTAGCCAGACTGCTGACGCCGCGCTTCAGCTCGGCGTGAACGATGGCTTCGGCGCGTTCCAGTGCCCGGCGCGAGGCTTCGATGTCTTCGCCCGGAATCTCAGAGCTCATCTGATGAGCCTTGAATTCCTGAAGGCCAGCGACAACGACTTTTGCCAAGTGGCTCTTGTTGAAGCGATCGGCAATCTTGATTGCTTCATCCAGCTTGCCCTCGCGCAAAGCGCCGGCGACTGCGGGCGCGAAAGCGCGAGACTGCTTACGAGCAGCGTTGTAGGCGATGATGCGATCGATCATGACGCCAATCGACCATGCCGACATGATGAACAGGACGAATACGACGCATTTCGCCATAACGCCCATGTTGTTCCAGACCGAGCGCGGGTCGAAGCTAATGCCCTCAGCTTCCTGGAATAGCCAGAACGCCCATACGTGAAGTTGTAATACCATGCTTGTCTCCTAAGTTGAATCGAATGTTAAATCAAACTAAAACGGGCGAGGCATGCCCCGCCCCTACGAACCTTACTGGCTCAACGTGAAGTTAACGATGATATCAGTGACTACTTCCACTGGCTGACCGTTAAGCAGCGTTGGCCGATACTTCCACTGCAACACTGCTTCCTTGGCGGCATTCACCAGCAGTGGATGGCCGCGAACGAGTTGCAGATTTTCAATATTGCCCTCTTTGCTGATGGTGGCGGTGAATTCCACTGTCCCTTGCACGCGAGCCGATTTGGCCAGCGGCGGATAGACCGGCTGGACTCTGCGGATCAGATTCGCTTCGGCAACCTGGCCACCGACGCGCATGGGACCGGTAGGAGCCTTGGGCTTGGGAGGAGGAGGAGGGGGAGCACCGGGAACACCGCCCAGCATGCCTCCGAGCACGCCACCCGCGACACCGCCGGCTTCACCTGTTCCGCCGACCACGCCCATACCGGCATCGGGGGCGGCGCGGCTTCTTCAATCCGGTTGATGGTCTTGGGAATGACTTTCGGCGCCATCAATTGGTTTGAGACAAACTGGCGAACCACCGGCTTGGGAGCAACCTTCGGGGCTGCAGGCGGTGGGGGTGGCGGCGGTGGCGGTGGCGGCGGCGGGGCCGTCAACATGCTCCTCAACTGAGCATTTGGCAGCCCTTCCGTATAGATCAGTGGGATGAGAATGAGAATGCAAATAACGCCAATCTGCAGAAGCAACGATAGCGCAACTGTCCATGGCTTTTTTGTTTTCTGTGTCCCGTCCACGAAAGTTTGGTCGAACATAACTAGTCCCCCTTCGCGTTCCGCTCGCTTACGCGCGCGGTTCCGTTTTAACACGGTTCCGGTTTCAAATCGGTGCTCACTTCACTGTCTTGACTGCTTTAACACCTTTTGGCGCGCTCGCGACCGCTTTAGGCCGGCTCTCGAATGCCGGCCTGGCGCGCCGCTCTACGACCTTCCGCCACATTCTGCCAGAAAATCAGGATCGGACTGGCTATGAAAATAGACGAGTAGGTTCCAATAATAATACCGATTACAAGAGCGAATGAGAACCCGTTCAGCACCTGCCCGCCAAAGAGGAACAAGGACAAAGCCGTCAAAAATGTCAAACCGGAAGTCAGCACCGTTCGGCTCAGCGTCTGATTAATGCTGAGATTCACAATATACTCGAAAGAACCTCGCATTTGCATCCTGAGATTTTCGCGGATGCGGTCGAAGGTGACGATGGTGTCGTTCATCGAGTAGCCGACGAGGGTCAGCAGCGCGGCGATGACGGTCAGGTCGATGGGTTTATTAAATATCGAAAAGAGGCCGATGGTGATGATGGTATCGTGAAAAACCGCGATGACGGCGGCGACGCCGTAGATCCATTCAAACCGGAACGCGATATAAACCAGCATCGCGGCGAGCGCGATCAGGACAACGTTAATGGCCTGCTGGCGCAGATCGGCGCCGATCTTAGGACCGACAACCTCATCGCTTCTCACCGCAAAATTGCCGATAAAGCATTCCTGCTTGATCGCGTTCAGAATCTGGGGCGTTACTCCGGGCACAGACGAAAGCTCGTCGAAATTGCGAATCAAGCCGGAGTGGGCGCTTCGATAGTCGATGATCTGCTTGGCGAGCGCCTGAAGCTTGTCGTCTGAAAGACCAGCGCCGGCACGGGCCAAAGGATCGCGCAAGCGTTCCGCTAACTCGGTTTGGGCAGTGAGGTTGATATCGAGCTTGCCGCTGGCGGCGCTGTTGAAGGCGGCATTCATTGCGTTGACGATATCGCCGCGCACGGTCTGAATGTTTTCGGTGCTCACGCCGGTGGTGATCAGCACTTCCTGCGAGTTGCCGACGCGCTTGTGCGTTGCTTACTTCCTGCACTTCGATTTCGCCAGAAACGCTCTTGTGGAGCGCGGAGCGAATCGCTTCCGCCGGGGGCCGCTTAATAAAGTTGACGTCCATAAGCGCTCCACCCGTGAAGTCTATACCGTACTTGGGACCGCCTTTGAAAAACAGGCTAAGCAGCCCGGCCGCGGTGAGCACCAAAGACAAGATGATGAACGGCCATTTCTTGCCCAGAAAGTCGAAGTTCGTTTGCTTGAAAATTTCCATCGAGCTCTAGAGGCCGGCATCTATTACGAATAGACACCGGAGGTTAACAAATGTTCCCAATCGACAGAGCGGGGCAGTGACAGAAAAACAGCTCCGAAATACCGCTCCGCTAAACATTTAGATACTGAGGGCCGTGACCGGCTTGGGCCGGGACAGCTCCCAATCGAAGATAAATTTGGACACAAAGACCGCTGTAAACAGATTCGCGATCAGGCCAATAACAAGCGTTACCGCGAAGCCCTTGACCGGACCGGAACCGAAGAGAAACAGAATGGCGCACGAAACAACAGTCGTTACGTGAGTATCAATAATGGTGAGCAGGGCCTTGTTGAACCCGGTGTCCACCGCCGGAACAATTGCCTTGCCGGCGCGCAATTCTTCGCGAATCCGTTCAAAGATAAGCACATTACTGTCAACCGCCATACCGATGGTGAGGATGATGCCGGCGATGCCAGGCAACGTGAGGACAGCATCGAAGTAGCTGAGGCAGGCGATCAAAATAATCGCGTTGAGGATCAGCGCCAAAGTGGCATTGATGCCCGCTCTTCTTGTAATAGATGAGCATGGCGACAATGACCGCCAGCACTCCCGCGATGCCGGCCGCAAAGCCGTTTCGAATGGAGTCGGAACCGAGCGAAGCGCCCACCGTATTTTCCTGTTCGTATTTCACGCTGGCCGGCAATGAACCGGCCTTGAGGTTGAGCGCCAGATCGGATGCGTCCTGCTGGCTGGGCGCGCCCTCGATGATCCCGTTGTCGCTGATCTGGCCTCTGAATGGTGGGCGCTTCCAGAACTTTTCCATCGAGCACGATCGCGGACCGCTGGCCGATGTGCGATCCCGTATAAACTGAGAATCGCTTGGCGGCATCCTGACTCAGCACAAATGCCGTATCCCAAGAGCCGGGCATCTTCGCGCTCTGTTCCGGGCGGGCATCGCGAATATCGCTCCCCTTCACCACGGGCGTGCGGGCTACCAGATATACGCCGCCGCTTCGTCCGCCCTCATCCGTACCGCCAGTTCCAATGAGTTTCGTACCGGGAGGCAGCACGCCGCTGTTCTGTGCCAAAGCTTCCTCGCGGCTCTGGTACGGACCGCCCTTGCACGTCATACCACTCCAGGACGGCAGCGGTTTGAAGGATCTGCTTTACGCGCGCGGGGTCGTCCACGCCGGGCATTTGAACCAGAAGCTCGGAATCGGCATCCTCGCGGCGCTGCTGGACGGTGGCTTCGCTCAGCCCCAGCGCATTGATCTTCTTATCTATTGTGTTCTTGGCTTGAGCAAGCACTTGCGCCCACAGCTTCAGCGCATCGGAGGGCCGTATGGTAAGCCGATAGTCGGTCGCGTTTACCGGGGTCGAGAGCCATTCGGAAAACTGATCATTGAGGATGGTTCGGAAATTGCCCGCTTGAGTTGGCGGGATCCCCTTCACGACGATTGCGGCTTTCGTTGCGTCGCTCAGCGACTTGGCTTCATCCAGTCCCACGTCGGAAAACTGCACTCCGGCTTTTCGAAGAGCATCCTTCAGCCGGTCGGCGTTCTCGCTGGCGCGGCCATTGAAGGCATCCTGCTGCTGAACCTGCACAACGAGATAAGTTCCGCCGCGCAGATCAAGGCCGAGATGGATGTTCTTATGCCAGTTGGCGACCAGTTCGTCCTTGCTCCTGGGAAGGCCGATGATGCCGTAGATGCAGGCCAGGATAACCGCAATGATCAGGAAAAACTTAAAACGTAAATGGCGTTTCATTTCTATACAACTCGTGTTTACAGCGGCGAGACCTTACTTCTTGGGCTGGCCCTCGGCTTCCACGACGCTCGTCACGGCACTCCGGGCCACCTGAATTTTCAGGTTGTCGGGCTTAATTCGAAGTATAAGCGTATCATCGTTTACTGAGACGATTGTGCCGATAATACCCCCGCTAGTAAGTACCGTTTGCCCGTTCTGTAACGTTTTCAGCATCTGCTTTTGATTTCTCTGCTGTTTGCGCATGGGCATAAATACCAGGAAATAGAAGATGCCGATCATCAAAACGATCGGCAGCAACCCGCTCAAGAACGTATTCGCCGAGGGCGTGGCAGTTTGCAGAAGAAGGATAGAGAACGGCATAAATGCTGTTTTCAGATTAGCCCCACGCTAGCAGGCGGCAAGACCGTCTGCCCCAGCCTTGTTGCTGATAGCTGGCTCCAGGGTGAGAAGCGGGACTGCTACGGGCCGGATTGGGACGTCTCAAAAACTCAGGGAAATTCCCAACAACGATAGCGTGCCGCATTCGCCGCATAATGTCAAGGAAATGCTGGATATTGTGGAGGGTGGCGAGGGTGGAGAACAGGATTTCAGAAGCTTGAAACAGATGCCGCAGATAGGCCTTGCTAAAGGTGCGGCAGGTATAGCAGCCGCACAAAGGATCGAGCGGACCCTCATCTTCTATATACTGCGCCTGCTTGATGAGCACGCGTCCTTGCGAAGTAAAAAGACAGCCGTTCCGGGCATTGCGTGTCGGCAAGACGCAATCCATCATGTCTATTCCTTGGGCGACGTACTGCGGCAGTTCCTCAGGCATGCCGACTCCCATGACGTAGCGAGGCCGATCGGGAGGAAGGAGGGGCGCAGTCATGGCCGCGATTTCGTGGCTTAAAGGACGAGGCTCACCAACGGAGAGGCCGCCGATGGCGTACCCGGGAGCGTTCAATTCCAGAAGCGCATCGACGCAGGCGGTACGCAGATCGGAAAACATTCCACCCTGGACGATGGGGAACAGAGCGCAATGGAATCCTTTTTCGCGCCTGAAGTAGTGCGCATGTGCCGATTTCGCCCAGCGAATGGTGCGCTGCATGGAAGAGGAAGCGGTCTCGTGCGTCACTGGATAGGGCAAGCACTCATCGAGGGCCATGATGATGTCGCTGCCGAAGGCGAGCTGGATATCGACGGTGCCTTCAGGCGTGAAGAGGTGCTGATCGCCGTTGAGATGCGAGCGGAAGAGCACGCCTTCATCGGTTACCTTCCGCAGTGTGTCGAGGCTGAAGACCTGGAAGCCACCGGAATCGGTGAGGATGGCCCGAGGCCAAGCCATAAAGCGGTGAAGGCCGCCCATACGTTCGATGCGTTCGTGGCCGGGACGCAGGAATAGATGATAAGTGTTCGCGAGAATGATTTGCGCGTCCAGATCGCGTTCCAGATCGCGCGGGGTGAGGGCTTTCACCGTGCCCTGGGTTCCGACCGGCATGAATACAGGAGTTTCGATTGTGCCGTGAGCGGTATGCAAGAGGCCGGCACGAGCACCGGTTTCCGGACAGGCGGCCTGTATTTCGAAACGCATCCGTGAGATTTTCAGCGCTAAGCAGCCTGGGAGTGGGCTTCCCGGTGGTTCAGAGCGGCAGCGCGGTCCTTAATCATGGTCGCGCAGGCAATGTTGGCGGCGCGGACGCCCTCCAGATAGGATTCGATATCGTCAATTGAAGATCGAGGGGTCATGCGGCTACACGCTAGCACGCGATGGAGCGAAAACGAACCATGAGTTTGGAAAATGGCTAGCAAGTTGCTGAACTGACGCGAAAAATAAAGTTGGGGTGATCCGGTGACTGAAAATCGAACTCATTGATATTCTCAGGCTTTAAGAATTCTGAGCCTGAATGCCGAAACCTAACCTCTTCGCAGTATGCCCGCCTGACCACTACGTGCTTCGAAATTTAGAACCAATTCTTAGTGAAGTTAACCTTTATGTCGGGAATGACCGCGAAGCCATCGAGAAGTATGCACCCGGGGCGGAGATCTTGCTGTTTATGGGGATTGTGGGCCAGGGCCCACCGTTCCCGGAAATCTGGCGCCGCCTCAAGAACGTACGATGGATCCATTCGCTTTCCGCGGGCGTGGACAAGCTGCTTTTCCCGGACTTGATCGAAAGCTCCGTACCAGTCACAAACGCTCGAGGAGTTTTCAAGAGATCGCTGGCGGAATTCGCGATTTTGGGGATGTTGTATTTTTACAAGCGGGTACGGCGACTGGTAGACAGTCAGCAGGCGCACCGGTGGGATAACTTCACGGTGGAGTGGCTACCCGGCAAGATCATGGGCGTCGTGGGTTATGGCGAAATTGGACGCGAATGCGCGATGCTCGCGAAATCGATCGGAGTGAACATTTACGCGACACGGCGGAAGACAGAGCTCTCCGCGAACGATCCCGTGCTGGATCGCATCTTTCCCGCCACGCAATTGCGAGCGATGCTCTCGCAGGTGGATGTGGTCTTGGCGGCCGCGCCTCTGACGCCTGAGACCAAGCACATGCTCGGGCCAGCGGAATTCGCGGCAATGAAGCCTTCCGCTATCGTGATGAATGTCGGTCGCGGTCCGGTAATCGATGAGGCCGCGCTGATCCGGGCGCTACGCGAAAAGCAGATCGCGGGAGCGGCGTTGGACGTTTTCGAAAAAGAGCCGCTGCCGCAAGATCATCCTTTCTGGGAGATGGAGAATGTACTGCTCTCGCCGCATTGCACGGACCGCACCGCCGACCCCGACTGGCTGGATCTCAGCGCGCAGTGTTTTGTCGAAAATGTCCGCCGCTACCTTCAAGGAGAACCGCTCATGAATGTGGTTGATAAGAAGGCCGGTTACTGATGGAGGATCGAATTGAATTTCGGCTAGATCCCGCGCGGGTGGTCAGTCTGGAAGATGTGATCGCAGCGTCGGAACGGGTGAAGCCCTTAGCGCGCCCCACGCCAATCTACAGTTCGAGGCTTTTCAATGAAGCGGCGCAAGTGGAAACTTTCTTCAAATGCGAAAATTTGCAGCGAGGCGGCGCATTCAAGATTCGCGGCGCGACCAACTTTATCGCTTCGTTGAGCGATCAGGACCGGAAGCGCGGCGTAGTCACGTATTCGTCGGGCAATCACGCGCAGGCGGTCGCCATCGCGGCGGCGCATTTCGGAGTCGCAGCCACGATTGTGATGCCCACCGATGCACCCAAAGCCAAACTCGAATCGACGAAGCTATACAATCCGAAAATTGTCTTCTTCGACCGGCAGAGGGAGAACCGGGAGGCCATTGCGCAAAACATCGCAAAGGAGACGCGGGCGGTCATTCTTCCTTCTTACGATCATCCCTGGATCATTGCCGGTCAGGGAACCGCTGGGCTCGAGATCCTGCGCGAAAAACCGGATCTCGATGCGATATTGGTTCCTCTTGGGGGCGGCGGGCTGTTATCAGGGACGCTTGTCGTGGTGAATGCGTTGCGCCCGAGAATTCGAGTGTTCGGAGTAGAGCCGGAACTCGCGAACGATTGGCATCTCTCATTGCGCTCCGGAAAACCAGTGGAGATTGCGCCACCTCCTACCATCGCGGACGGGCTTCGCACTCCAGTTCCTGGGAATGTGACGTTTCCGATTGTCAGATCGATGGTGGAGGATGTGCTGCTGGTCTCCGAAGAAGAGATCAAGGCGACTATGCGGTTCTTGCTAACGCGAATGAAAATACTCGTGGAACCAAGCGGCGCCGTTGCAGCGGCTGCCGTTCTGCATCGCAAATTGCCGTCCGGCATCAGTTTGGCCGGTGTCATTCTCTCGGGCGGTAATGTCGATCTGGATGTATTGTCCGGGATCTGTGGCGCGGCGTAACAGAGTGCCTGAGAATCCCTGGATCACCCAGTCATCCCGCATCGTTTATCAGAACCCCTGGATTCGAGTTCGGGAAGATCAAGTGATCCGGCCTGACGGCGGACCGGGCTTGTATGGTGTCGTCGAGATCAGGCCCTCAGTCGGCGTGGTGGCGATCAGCAATCGCGAGGAAATCGCGTTGGTCGGGCAGTGGCGATATACCGTGAACCGCTATTCGCTCGAAGTACCGCGCGGCGGCTCCCATCCGGGAGAGACGGACATGCTGCAAGTTGCGCAGCGCGAACTGGCTGAAGAAGCGGGACTGATTGCGGAGCATTGGCAGACGTTAGGCCCGGTGGATGTGTGCAATGGCGTCGCGGATGACGTGCAGACTCTGTTTCTTGCAACGGGATTAAGCAAGACGGAAAGAAAGCTCGATCCGGAAGAGGACATCACTGTTTACTGGCATCCGTTCGAAAGAGCCGTCCAAATGACGATGGACGGAAGTATTACGGAGGTCTGCAGCGTCGCCGCTATCCTGCGCGTCGCGTTGATGCGGGTCACTCCGGTACGGTGAATTGAATGGTGCGGGCGGTCATTTCTTCGACCTGCTCGTTCCTGTGCCGGACCTCGACATAGACGTTCCATGTGCCTGCATTAGGGAAGACTGGTTTGGCTATGTAGACGCCGGGGTCCGTAGCGGTCGCCTGGTACACCTTGGCATGAGTACCTTCCGTCGTCTCAACCTGCAGGGTCACTTTCGCCTCGATGAGAGGCTTTCCGAGCGAATCCTTCACGGTAATTCGAAAAGGAATTTGCACGCCGGCTTGTAGAGTGGCCGTCGGCTCAAACCGGATGTCGAAGTTGCCGGGGCGCTCGTTGCCGGGACCTTGCTGGGCCATAAGGCCGATCGCGCATAGCAACAGGACGGCGAGGTTCACGCTTCATTTTAGCCATTCCGAAAAAAAAGGTGGTGTTTCGCTTGCTGACGCGCGACGTTCAGTAACGCTCTATGTGAACACTGCCGGTAGTCGTAATTGCTGAGATCAGCGGGCCGCCCTTGCCGATTTGTCCTCTGAGTTCGTGCTTGGATATTTCTTCGGTGGAGGTCAGAGGCAGATCCGTAACAATGTGGGCGAAACTGGTGCGCGCGCTGAGCCGCGCGTTTGTATCGGCCGGCAGGCGGAGGGTCACGTTTCCATGAGTGGTCTCGGCGGTTACAGAATTGTCGTGGAATTCGGTAAATGTCAAAAGAACAGCTCCGTTGGTTGTGGTGGCTCGAATTTGCTGGCCATCCGTAACCTTCCTGATTGTGACGTCCACGGTTCCATTGGTTGAATGCGCGTCGATCGCCCCGGCCTTTAGCTGCCCCCGGATACTGCCGTTTGTGGTCTCGGCTCGCTCGACTCCGCCGCACTCCTCAAACTCGATTGAGCCATTGGTGGTGTGCACGTCGTAATCGCCGTCATCGCGGGACATTGAGATGCGACCATTCGTACTCTTCAAATGACCCCCTCCTTGCAGATCCTCGACTGAGATAGAGCCGTTTGTGGTTTCGCCGCGGTCGACGGAAATCCGGCGCGGCACGCGGATGAAATATCGCGCTCCGTATGAGCCGTGCAGAAATTCCTTGGGCGTCTCCGTTGCGACTGAGGCGTTGTTGCCGCTGACTTCCACTTTGATAGTGATATCCCGCAGGCGGTGCTCGGAGGAAGCATACTTGCTTCCGGAGACATCGATGGTATTCCGGTCCCAACCGCTGACCTCGACCGACCCGTTTGTGTTCTGGATTTCGAGCCGCCCACCGGGTTGCAACGGGTAGGAATAGTGAAAGTCTTCTTTAGCGCGATCGAAGCCGCCGAAATCGCCGAAATCCGTGCACCCGCATAAGGTAACGGTCGCGAGAAAAGCGGCCCCGATGCAGAGTCGTTTCATACGCACCCTCCGTAAACTGGAACTATGTTCCAGAACGGAAGTACGCAGACTGTTGTAGAGTTGTTCCCGATTACGCTACGCGAGCGGGCCGGAGCGCGATGAAGAAGCTGCTGGCGCTGAACCGCGGCGAAATCGCAATCCGCATCTTGAGGGCGGCCAACGAGCTGCGGATCAGGACGGTGGCGGTCTATTCCCAAGAGGATCGCTTGAGTTTGCATCGGTTTAAGGCCGATGAAGCGTATTTGATCGGCCAAGGGAAAGGCCCCGTTCAAGCGTACTTGGAGGTGGACGCTATTGTCGAACTAGCGCGGGAAAAGGAAGTGGATGCGATTCATCCCGGCTATGGCTTCCTATCCGAGAACCCCGCACTTCCACTGGCGTGCGCACGAGCGGGCATAACATTTGTCGGCCCAAGCACGGAGATACTGGAGACTCTGGGTGATAAGACCGCGGCGCGAAAGCTCGCGCAGAGGGCCGGAATTCCGGTTGTCCCCGGCACAGAGAATCCGCTCGATCCGGGCAGCACGGATGCAGACGAGGTCGCAAGAGCAATCGGGTTCCCGCTGATCATCAAGGCCGCGTTCGGCGGCGGCGGGCGCGGGATGCGCGTGGTGGATGATCCTGCCGATTTCAAATCCCGGTTGCAGGAAGCGAGCCAGGAGGCCGGCGCTGCCTTCGGCAATAATGCGGTATTTCTCGAACGTTTTATTCGCAATGCCAAGCACGTTGAGGTTCAGATCATAGGCGATCAGCAAGGCAACATCTTGCATCTGTACGAGCGCGATTGCTCGGTGCAAAGGCGGCATCAAAAGGTTGTCGAGATTGCGCCAGCCATCGGTCTGCCGGACCGCGTGCGACACGAATTGGCCGAAGCCGCAGTCACGCTGGCGCGGGCGGCGAAATACTACAACGCCGGAACCGTCGAGTTCCTGGTGGATGCCGACACCTACAACTGGTTTTTCATTGAAGTGAATCCGCGAGTGCAAGTAGAGCACACGGTAACCGAGATGATCACGGGTGTGGACATCGTCCGAACACAGATTCAGGTTGCCCAGGGGCTGGCGCTTCACAGCGAGGAGATCGGACTGCCTCGACAGGAGGAGATTCCGGTCCACGGTACGGCTTTGCAATGCCGCGTGACAACGGAGGATCCGGCTAATAACTTTGTGCCGGATTATGGAAAGATCCACACCTATCGTTCGCCGGCCGGATTCGGCATTCGTTTGGATGGGGCCTCGGCCTACGGCGGGGCGGTGATTTCGCCGTATTACGATTCGCTGCTGGTAAAGGTGACCGCGTGGGGAACGAATTTCAAGCAAGCCTGCCAGCGGATGGATCGGGCGCTGCGGGAATTTCGCATACGCGGGGTAAAGACAAACATTCCGTTTCTGGAGAACGTCGTGAATTATCCCGCATTCCAATCGGGCGAAACGACGACGGCGTTTCTGGACCGGACTCCCGAACTGTTCGAATTCGAGGCGAGGCGCGATCGCGCGACGAAGCTCCTCACCTATCTGGCCGATGTGATTGTGAACGGCAATCCCGAAGTGAAGGATAAGCCGCACCCGTCGATCATTCGCGATCCTATTGTTCCGCAGTCGCACGTGGTGGAACGGCCGGACGGCACGCGTCAGCTTCTCGACAAACTCGGCCCCGAGAAATTCGCCGGGTGGACGCGTGGGCAATCGCGCCTGCTGATGACGGACACTACCTTCCGCGATGCACATCAATCGTTGATGGCCACGCGCGTGCGTTCCTACGATCTATTGCGAATTGCTGAATTTGTTTCCAAGGAACTGCCGCAGCTTTACAGCCTGGAAATGTGGGGCGGGGCGACGTTTGACGTGTCGATGCGGTTTCTGCTTGAAGATCCGTGGAAGCGGCTTCAGGATTTGCGTGAGAGAATTCCGAATATCTGCTTTCAGATGCTGCTGCGCGCCTCAAACGCAGTCGGCTACACAGCCTATCCCGATAACGTCGTACGAGAGTTCATTAAAGAAGCCGCCGCTCAGGGCATCGATATCTTCCGCATCTTCGACTCGCTCAACTGGATGCCGAATATGAAGGTTGCCGTCGAAGCCACACTGAAAACCGGCCGTTTGTGCGAAGCCGCGATGTGCTACACCGGCGACATTCTCGATCCGAAGCGAGAAAAATATTCGCTGAATTATTATGTGCGGCTGGCGAAGGAACTACAGCAGATGGGAACGCATGTGCTGGGGCTGAAGGACATGGCCGGTTTGCTGAAACCTTACGCTGCATACAAGCTGGTGAAAACGTTGCGCGAGGAGGTGGGGCTTCCCATTCACTTGCACACGCACGATACCAGCGGAATCAATGCGGCGACAATTTTGAAAGCCGCCGAGGCGGGCGTGGAAGTAGCCGACGGCGCCATCTCGGCAATGAGCGGCGCGACGAGCCAGCCGAACCTGAATTCCATTGTGGCGGCGCTCGCTCACACGGAGCGCGACACAGGACTGAGCTTCGATGCGTTGAACCAATGCTCCGATTATTGGGAGACGGTTCGCGCGTATTACGCGCCCTTCGATAACGCGCCGCGCTCCGGGACGGCCGAGGTTTACATCCATGAAATGCCTGGCGGACAGTATACGAATTTGAAGGAACAGGCCGAAGCGATGGGTCTGGGGAGCCGCTGGCCTGAAGTGGCGCGCATGTACGCGGATGTGAACATGGCATTTGGCGATATCGTCAAGGTGACGCCGTCCAGCAAGGTGGTCGGTGATCTGGCGCTCTATCTGGTGAGCCATGGCATCCGCGTAGAGGATCTGGAGAAGCTTCCGCCGGATCACCCGCTTACGCTGCCGAACTCGGTCGTGGACATGTTCTCGGGTTCGCTTGGTCAGCCCGAAGGCGGATGGCCTCCGAAACTGCAACAGATCGTTCTGCGAGGAAAGAAACCGCGGGAGGGCCGGCCAGGCGAGATACTTCCCCCGGTCGACTTCGAAAAAGCGGCTGCGACGGTTGCGGAACAGACCGGATCGAGCAGCCGCACCGACCTGATGAGTTACTTGATGTACCCCGATGTGTTCGCGAAATTCGCCGCAGCCCGCTCACAATATGGCGATCTGGAGGTCTTGCCCACGCCGCAGTTCTTGTATGGTCTGCAGGAGAGGAATGAGGTAACGGTGGATCTGGAGCCGGGGAAATCACTGATCATCCGCTTGCTGACGATCGGCGAGCCGCGGCCGGATGGAATGCGGACTGTTTTTTTTGAACTAAACGGGCAGCCGCGAGAAGTGGAGATCCGCGACAGATCGTTTAAAGAAGTGGAGAGCACACGCCGCAAAGCGGACGCCACAAAGGCGGGTGAGGTAGGCGCGCCAATTCCTGGAGCGGTCACGATGCTGCACGTAGGAACTGGGGAACAGGTGAAAAAGGGCGACCGCCTCCTGATCATCGAAGCGATGAAGATGCAGACGACGGTGTACGCGCCGGTGCCCGGCCTGGTCAAGGAGATCGCCGTTCATCCGCGCGACAGCGTGGATTCGCGAGACCTGCTTCTGACGATTGAATGAGCGAGGCAGTGCACCGCTAGACTGAAGAGGTGCGCACGCCGGGGGCGTAGCTCAGGTGGATAGAGCACCTGCCTTCTAAGCAGGTGGCCGCTGGTTCGAGTCCAGCCGCCCCTACCAGTATTTCGGTGGATTTCCTGCCAGAATGGACACGGCGGATTGGATAGAATCCGGCGATAGAGGAGAGAACTATGCCAACCTACATTGCAATGCTCAAGTGGACCTCACAGGGGCTTCAAAATATTAAGAAGAGTCCGTCCCGGCTTGATGCGGCCCGGAAAGGCTTCGAGGCTGCTGGCGTGAAGATGAAAGACTTTTACATGGTCACCGGCCAGTACGACATGATCGCGATTGTGGACGCTCCCGATGATCTTGCACTCGCGAAAGCAATCCTCGGTTCCACTTCCCAGGGGAGCATTACATCCGAGACTTGCCGTGCATTTACCGAGGATGAGTATCGGCAGATCGTCGGGGCATTGGCCTAGTTGACGGTTGGCGCGCGAGGAGACCTCGCCGGTCGGGATGACGTACCATGTGCCCACACAGTAGCGGGTTAATTGTGATCGAATTGCTCTAACGCCTGGATCAGCAACTCGGCGACCGCTTCGGCATACTTCTGAGAAGGTGGCTCATTCTTGACCAAGAACCGGTAATACAGTGGTCCGTACAAGAGGTCCAGCACCAGGTCAAGGTCGGCATCCTCCCGCAACTGTCCGCACACCTGTTTTTGGCGCAGCATCTGTTTGGCCTCGGTCCGCCGGGGTGCGCTCCAGGTGGAGCGAAACGCCGCCGCGACGTCGGGATCGCTCATGCCTGCCACCACGAAAGATCGCAGCATACGCCCGCCCCGGCCCGACAGCACGCGCGAGAAGTTCACGAGTTGGCTAGTCAGGTCATCGCGCAGCGTTCCAGCATTGCGCAAAGGTAATTCCGGCGCTATTGCTTCACGGAAAGCCTCAATCACCACGGCCGCCTTGTTTGGCCACCAGCGATATACGGTGGCCTTACTGGTTCCCGCCCGCTCGGCGATGCCTTCGACAGTTATCTGCGCAAACCCGGTCGTGTCCATCAGCTCCAGCGCCGCCTTCAGTATTCGGCGCCGCGCAGACTCGTCACGCGGCCGGCCTCTCCCGCGCGCCTGTTCTTGATAATCGGCCATCCCGTGCGACAATCTTGAATATACGAATTACGAGACGCCGTGTCTACTATTTGCCGGCGGCCCCTCACGTTGAAGTAATCAGGAATGTGGATAGTCCGAGTCGCGCTAGCGCGCCCTTACACATTTATCGTGTTAGCGCTGCTCATACTGATTCTGGCTCCCGTCGTTATTCTTCGAACCCCCACCGATATTTTTCCTAATATCGATATTCCGGTAATCGCCGCCGCCTTCAACTATACGGGCCTGAATGCCCAGGAGGTGGAAGAGCGGATTACCTCCATATACGAACGAATCCTGACGACCACGGTCAACGACGTTGAGCACATCGAGTCTCAATCGATCAATGGGCGCGCCATTATCAAGGTCTTCTTCCAACCCGACGTCAATACGAACGCCGCAATGGCGCAGATCAGCGCCGTTTCACAGCCGGTACTGCGGCAGTTGCCGCCAGGTACAACCGCGCCGTTTCTCATCGCCTATAACGCTTCAAGCGTGCCCATCATCCAACTAGGTCTCTCCGGGCGAGGTCTCACGGAGGAGGCACTATTCGACTATGGCGTCAACTTCATCCGCACGCGGCTAGTGACTATTCCCGGCTGCGCCATTCCGTATCCGTACGGCGGCAAGCAGCGGGAAATCATGGTCGATATCAACCCGGCGGCAATGGAGTCGAAGGGCTTATCGCCGGCCGATATTACGGCGGCCATTGACAAACAGAACCTTATCATTCCGGCCGGCACGTCGAAGATCGGCCAGTTCGAATACGACGTGGATCTGAACTCATCTCCCACCACAGTAGAGGCATTCAACAACTTTCCCATCAAAGTGGTGAACGGCTCGCCGATATATATCCGGGATGTTGGCCACGTGCGGGATGGCTTCGCACCGCAAACCAATATCGTTCGGCAAGATGGCCGCCGCGGGGTGTTGCTCACGGTTCTAAAGGCCGGCAATGCCTCGACTCTATCCGTGGTGGACGGCATCCGCAGGTTGCTGCCGGCGGTATCGGCAACGCTGCCGCCGGAATTGAAGATCCAGCCCCTCGCCGATCAATCTATCTTCGTGCGAGCCTCCATCAACTCCGTGATTCGCGAGGCAGTCATCGCCGCAGCCCTCACCGCGCTGATGATCCTCCTGTTCCTCGGAAGTTGGCGCAGCACATTAATCATCGCAATCTCCATCCCCCTCTCCATCCTCACATCGATGATCGTGCTCAGCTTGCTGCACGAAACGATCAACATCATGACGCTCGGAGGCTTGGCCTTGGCGGTGGGAATTCTAGTCGATGACGCGACCGTCGAAATCGAAAACGTCAACCGGAATCTGGACCAGGGCAAGGAAGTCGAGCGGGCCATCCTCGACGGCGCTTCGCAGATTGCTGTCCCGGCTTTAGTGTCCACGCTTTGCATCTGCATCGTTTTCTTGCCGATGTTTTTTCTCAGCGGCGTAGCGCGCTATCTGTTCGTACCTCTTGCCGAAGCCGTCGTATTCGCGATGCTGGCTTCCTACGGCCTCTCGCGTACTCTCGTGCCGACCTTGGCGAAATACTTGTTGAAGCACCAGCATCACGGGCCAAGCCGCAATCCTTTCGTGCTGTTCCAGCGGGCATTCGAGCGCGGTTTCGATCGCCTGCGCGAGAGTTATGAGGCCATCCTGGCCGTACTGATTCGCCGGCGGGCCATGTTTGTGCCGCTGTTTCTGCTCCTCTGCGTTTCCGTCTTTCTGCTTTACCCCTGGATCGGCCAGGACTTCTTCCCGGTATCCGACGCAGGCCAATTCAAGTTGCATCTACGAGCCAAAACAGGAATCCGCATCGAAGAGACCGCGCGAATCTGCGATCTGGTGGAACGGTCCATCCGCCGCCAGATCCCTCCCGATCAGTTGCTCAATATCCTGGATGAGATCGGCTTACCATATAGCAGCATCAACACGATTTACAGCAATTCGGCGCCGGTGGGCTCGGCCGATGCCGACATCATGGTCTCACTCGCCCAGGAGCACCGCCCTACCGAAGAATTCGTGCGCCTTTTGCGGAGTAGCTTGCCGCGCGAATTTCCCGGCATCGATTTTTATTTTCTGCCCGACGATATCGTCAGCCAAATCCTAAACTTCGGCTTGCCGGCGCCGATTGACGTTCAGATCGTCGGCAAGAATGTGGAAGCCAATCGCGACCTGGCCGACCGCATCATGAACCAGATGCGCCGCGTGCCGGGTCTCGCCGATCTTCGCATCCAGCAGACCTTCGATCAGCCTAAGCTGCACGTGTTCACCGACCGCACCAAGGCTGCGGAAAGCGGCTATACACAATCCGATGTGGCGCAAAGTCTGCTCATCTCGCTTAGCGGGAGCTTTCAGACCCAGCCAACGTTCTGGCTCAACCCTCAAAACGGCGTCAGCTATAGCGTGGTTACGCAGGTACCGCAATATGACGTCAAATCCTTACAGGACCTGCGCAACCTACCGCTCACGGCAGCGCAGCCGAAAACCTCGGAAATACTTAACGATGTCACCTCCATCAGCCGCGGCAATGGCATGGCCGTGGTCAACCATTACGATATTCAGCGGACGATCGATATTTTCGGGGCGGCGGACGGCCGGGATCTGGCAGGCGTGGGCGCCGATGTTGAACGGATTGTGAATGCAAATCGGCGAAACCTGGTGCGCGGCTCGGAGATGATTATCCGCGGGCAAATCGAAACGATGCGTGAATCGTTCTTAGGATTGATCGGTGGCCTGTTGTTCGCGATCCTGCTCGTCTATCTGCTGATCGTAGTCAATTTTCAGTCCTGGCTGGATCCGTTCATCATTATTACCGCATTGCCTGCGGCGCTGGCGGGCATCCTTCTGATGCTCTTTACCAGTCATACGACTCTCAGCGTTCCGGCAATGATGGGCGCAATCATGTGCATGGGTGTTGCTACCGCGAATAGCATTCTGGTGATCAGTTTCGCGAAAGAGTCGCTGCTGGAATCCCAGGATCCTGTGAGCGCGGCAATGGCCGCGGGCTTCACCCGGTTCCGTCCTGTAATTATGACGGCTTTGGCAATGATTATCGGAATGGTTCCGATGGCGTTGGGAATGGGCGAAGGCGGGGAACAAAACGCCCCGCTAGGCCGGGCAGTTATCGGCGGCCTGCTCCTGGCAACCGTCGCGACCCTGACCTTCGTCCCGGCAGTTTTTGCATTTCTGCATAGCCGGGCTCGAGCCCGCTCCGCTGGAGTATCCGGTCGATGAGCACCCAGCAAACCGTTGGTCCCGATCGCCAATCGAGAACGCGCATCCCTGCCTCTTTCCGGGTCGCGATTGCGGTTGTGATCTGTGCCGTAGCGGCCGCAATAGGCTATGACATCTTCAACGGCATTGCGTCGCGGGTTCACGCGGCGGCCGCTCTGAAGCAGCAGTCTCTGGAGATGGCCATCCCGACTGTGAGCGTCATTCATGCCAAACCGGGCGGGAATGTGGAAGAGGTGGTGCTTCCCGGCAATGCCCAGGCTTATGTGGCCACGCCGATTTTTGCCCGAACCAACGGTTACCTGAAGAGCTGGAATTTCGATATCGGCGCGCACGTGAAAGGCGGCCAGCTTTTGGCAGTGATTGAGACTCCGGAAATCGACCGCCAACTGGATCAGGCCCGAGCCGATCTGGCCACAGCTCAGGCGAATTATGACCTCTCTAAGACCACCGCAGCTCGCTATGAGACGTTATTCAAAACCGATTCGGTCGCAAAACAGGACGTGGACGACCGAATCGGCGACCTCCAGGCGAAGAAGGCGATGCTGGATTCAGCGGCCTTCAACGTGCGGCGACTGGAAGAGATGCAACATTTTCAGAACGTTTACGCTCCGTTCGATGGCGTAATCACTGCCCGTAACATCGATATCGGGGCGTTGATTGATGCCGGCGGAAACGCCCCGGGCAAGGAGCTTTTCGACATTGCCGCTACGAACCGGTTGCGTGTTTACATCAACGTGCCGCAGCAGTATTCGCGCGATGTGAAACCCGGCGGCGCAGCCGACCTCACCCAGGCGGAATTTCCGGGCAGGCGATTCCCTGGAAAGATCGTACGTACTTCCGATTCGATTGACCCGGTATCGCGCACGCTGCTGACCGAAGTCGATGTCAACAATCCCACCGGCGAGTTGCTGCCAGGCGCGTTTTTATCGGTGCACCTCAAGCTGAAATCGGAGACCGCGGCCCTAGTGATTCCCGTCAACACATTGATTTTCCGCTCCAGTAACATGCAGGTCGCAGTGGTGCGGAACAACAAAGCGGAACTGGTGCCGATCACCATCGGCCGCGATTATGGAACGGAGGTGGAAGTGCTTTCCGGCCTTACAGCCCAGGACGCGATCGTCGAAAATCCCTCCGATTCGCTGACCTCCGGCACGGAGGTGCGGCCCATGGAGCCGTCACGAAAGTGAACGGCCCGTGCGGAACGGAACCACCTTCGCCGCGACAAGGACGTTCCGGGGAGCATAAACCCGATAGCCGCGGCAGGACCACCCTGCCACCACGCTTTAGTATTACTGTGGCCGCCGACAAACAGGACAGAACGCGCTGCGATCCACATCTACGGCTAGCGCGTTACACCTCAAGTTCAGCGCGAAGCCCGCCAATATCGATCGATTTGCTAATCCGAAGGCAAAGCTATCGCGGTCGGATATGCTTCCGTATAGATGATCATTTACGGAAAAGCGAGGTTCATCGTCGCGCCGTTTAGTTCCGAGCAGGAGCTTGAATCCGTAGTACAGGCAAACGCAGAGTTGATCTTCGGTCCAGATTCGATCTATTTGCCAAAGTCTTTGATCCGGACGTCCGATGGAGCAGGTACGGTGCCAGATGGATTCGTCATAGACATTGCCGCACGCCGTTGGTTCATCGTCGAGGCGGAGCTTGCTGCCCACAGCGTCTGGAGTCACATCGCGCCGCAGGTAGCCAAGCAAATGATCGCTGCCTCGCAACCCGCGAGTCGAAGAGCACTTATCGAGGTGGTAGTGAACAGGGTCAAGGAAAATCCCGTGTTTAGGGATCGATTCGATGATTTCGATATTCATGAAATCGATATTCGTCAATTTCTAGCCGACATCTTTGACGGAAACCCGATTGTTGGCATTCCAATCGATGCCGTTGGTAATGATTTGCGCGAGTGGGCTCAAACATTGAAGGTCGAGGTCAGGCTTTGGGTTGTCAGAAAGCTTGTCGAGTTTGGAAATTCTTCGAATGTGATTTACGAAATTCCCGAGGAATACAAGCCGGTGCTCGACACCTCGCCAGAGTCTCTTGAGGTGGCGCAAGGTCTTCGCTATTACGACGTCACTGTCGCAGACTTGATTGAAGACCACCTTTTAGATGCGGGCTCAACTCTCCAGCTTACATATGGACCACGCGGCCGTGAGAAAAGGCAATATCAAGCTTCCGTTCTGCCGGACGGCTCGATGGAAGTCCTAGGTAAACGCTTTTCTGCACCAAGCTACGCGGCGCTGGCTTGCCTGCAAGATGCCGGAAGCAATAGGGAAACTGTAAATGGTTGGACGACTTGGAGAAATTCTATGGGAGAGACACTGGCTGAGCTACGAACGCAATTTCTCGCACGAAAGCGGCTGACTTAGCCGGGCTGAGCTCGGCGGGGACCCGCCCAGCGCGTGCTGACCCTTTCATCTGGGGTATAGTCGCGATTGCGGAAATTGAAGCCCGGCGCGTTTTGGTCCAAGTGGCCCGTAGTGGGGTTGCCGGATGCTGAAGGACTTGCCTTGCTAATCCGGCGTCGGCCATTCGACTGTAATACGGCTGGGATCTTGAGCCTGAGTAGATGCTGCTGGAGTAAGCGTCTGGGTCGTCTTTAGATAATCGGAGGAGACGCCGTGCCTCTTGCGAACGACCCGACTCGCTCGTATGACTTCTTTGTTCGCTCGGACCTTCTTCGCTTGAAGGAAATCGCGGTACGTGACCGTGAAGAGTTCTTCGAGAGGAATCGCAAATACGATGATTTAAGGAATCACGTCGTCGCTGTGGCGCTGTGTCAAGGCGCGGCTTTGCACTTTGTTGACGGCAGGAATGGGATCAGGGATATCGATGTATGGACATTCTACGCACCGCATCCAGCTTTGAGATATCCGTCGCGGCGACCAGTGAAGTCATACGACTTTGGTGACCAGAAGTTTGGGAAAACAGAAGACTCGCCACACTTTGTAGGGCGACGAGTCGACTGTCTGGGGAGATCGTTGAGCAGAGTGTTGGATGATCCAGCCGAAACGCTCCGGGTATATCTGAGCGAGGCTCGTACGTTCTCCGCGCGAGAGTTGGCTCGAAAGGCCGTCGTAATTATCGAACCGACTGACCGCCTTAGCTGCGTTATTGTGCCGACTGACTGCGCGCGTCCGCTAGGATGGCGGGAGTGATATTGAATCTGTCCTCTTGGGAGGAATGTCGAATATAATCGGGACCGAGCCGATCTGGTCGCTTGCCGAAATAGTTCGCGAACCGCTCAATTGTGCCGACATAGCCGCGTATAGTTTCAGAAGAGAAGTTACGACGCTGGAGCTCTTCCAGCATCAGTTTGCGAAGTCGGTCACAGGGACCTCCTTGTGACCCGCTACTGTATCTAGCTCTCACCAGAGGCTCGAGCAAGCGACCGCATTTCCGACGGCTCATCTCGCTTCTAGCAAAGCCGCGGGCATACCGCCGAGATGCGCGTTTCCGTCAAATCGATCCCCGGTCTCTCCGCACCTGTGTGGTGGAGCGATACCATTTATCGAAATCTCTGAGATGCCATTTCGAAAAAGATTGCACTTGCTATGGTCAAGAATCGCTATTTCCTTCTGACGGGCGCGTTCGGCAGTGGGAAGTCCACATTACTGGAGAGCCTGCGAGTGCGCGGGATTCGGGGAATCGTCGAACCGGCACGACCGATACTGGCAGAACAGCGAAGCATTCAGGGAAGCGGAATCCCCGAAAAAAACCCGCGGCTTTTTGTCGAACTGATGCTCTCCCGAATGCTGAGTACTTACGGGGAAAGCGATATGCTGCCAGGACCGATTCTCTTCGACCGTGGAATACCGGATATTTTGGGCTATGCAAAACTATTCGGCTTTGATTTTCCTCCTGGTGAGAGTGCGGCCAAACTCTACCGCTATAATCCCCAGGTATTCATCGCTCCTGCATGGGAGGAAATATATCGTACGGACGACGAGCGCACCGTACCGTTTTCTGTGGCCCGTGAATTTGGCAAAAATGTTCGAGCTATCTATGAGCGATTGGGCTACACTCTTACCGATCTTCCGTGTATCTCCGCGGACGAGCGTGCGGACTTCATCCAACATCACCTTCGAATGCCGTGATCACTCGAAGCGCCCGCGGCGCGAAAATGACATCCCGCGAAGTGGGATTTGGGATGACGATCATGGCCGGCGCGCTTAAGATGAATTTGGGCGTGGTGCGGCGCTGCTACGCGTGCGGTAGCGGAACGGAACCACCTTCGCCGCGACAAGAACCGTTCCGGGAGCATAAACCCGATAGCCGCGGCAGGACCACCTGCCACCACGCTTTAGTATTACTGTGGCCGCCGACAAACAGGACAGAACGCGCTGCGATCCACATCTACGGTTTGCGCGTTTACGGCAAAGTGACCCGACGACGCGATTACTCTATCCTTTGGGACCACACGGGAGTTATCCGCCCTGCGTCCTGGTGTGCCACCTTCTGACGATTAACAGCACGAAACCTACGAAAATGAGCGCTAGCGATCCCGGCTCAGGCACTGCGGCAGCATTGACAATTCCACTTCCCGAGACAGTGAAATCAGTAGTTCCCAATATCCCGAGGCCTGAAACTGATCCTGCAGCACCGGCGAACTCTCCGGTTCCTCCGGTGAAGGTCAACGTCTGAGGGAAGGGACCCGTTTGGCTTGGGCTTGCGTCGATTATCGAATCATCTTCAAAGACTTTCCCGAATAATGTGTCACCATCCGCAAAAGAGATGTTGAAGGTTCCATTTAGCAGTCCTGTTGTTAGATCCAGCACGCTTTGGTCGGAGTAGGTGACCGGATTCCACGCAGCATTAAGAGCCGGATCCCCGGAGAGAACAGAGCCGTTAGCCTGCGCAACAAGTGTCAAAGTCGTATCTGTGGAGCTTTGAACGGTGCCAACTCCAGTCAGGCTGTAAGTTATTGCGATCTGGCTGGCGAACGAGGGAATGCAAACTATCCCAAAGGTTATAAGTAAGCGTTTCATCTTCGTTTCCTTGCGCCCGCTCGTCACCGGCAAGCGCCAATTCATCACTGATATGTGAGTGGAGTGAAATGCAGTGCCGACCTAGTCGGAGCTTCATCCACATGCTGTTACTGGTTAGCCGCCACGATAGCGTGGCAACTTTATTCCGGCTCTTGAGCTTGCGACGTAAGTGCTTCCGCCAATTCCTCGCTGTGATTTCGTATCAATTCGGCCGCGCGCAACAGCCGCTCACTCTGTTGGGTCCCCGAATTGAACAACTGCCGTAACGCTTGCGCAATGTCAAACGGGTCGCCGGGACGGGGGTTAGTGCCAGGACCCGCTGCCAAATGCCGGACATGTTGACAACTTTGCACAGCATCGCTATAGCCCTGGCCCCAATCAAGTTTCTGATTTGTAACTGTGAATGACAACAGGGCCTCGTGATTTGTCAGCCCTTTGCCACCTTCGCTACTGGAGTCAAACGATTCAACCGCCTGACAAACGATTTCCAAATCGACGTTGCCCTCGCCGACAGCGATATCGATGCTGATGTCCGCCGCGTGGTCGGACGAGCAAGTAGTTTGGAGAGTGGCGGTCGGCTTTCGAATAATAACCGGAGAGAATCGAGATGCCGGCGGATTGTCCCAAGTGGCTGCCACTTGTAAAGTCCCTAAAATAACCGGCACGGGCTGTCCATTAATCGTCCAGCGAACTATTGGGGACTCATAGCCGACAATATCCGCGTGTATCTGAATCGAGTTTCCGTAATTATATTCGGTGTAATCAAAAAACCCCTTTGCACAAAGAGTTCCGAGGTCCACGTAAACCTGCTTCCAAACGCTTGTTTCGCCAGTTTGGTTGACGATCGGAGATGACAGCGTCACTCGTCGCGTACCGGAGGTCGGTATGATGCAGGCCTGGTCCGTGTTGGACCAATAGGCCACCACTCCGACGCCGTTGACGATTCCGGGTTGGTTACAAACATCGGCGATCTGATCCTCATTCGGGGGCGGCAGCGGAAAGGTCTGCTCCCAACCTGTACCAAACGGGTCGGTGATGGACTCGACCAACTCATGGCTGAAAATTTGCATCACTGTCCGGAGATCGCGGCTAGCAGTAATGACCCAAAAATCTTCAAAGCGAGTATCATCGTCCAGAAACTCAGGATCATCGATGTCTTGGTTAGATCCTATTTCTGTTGATGGGGCCGGAACGCTCGGATCAATAAAAACAGCCACAATCAGGTCATGGTTGTCGTCCACGTTAGCTATCTGATCCTTATCCAGCAAATCGTTGATCATGTTATTGACAGCCGTAGTGATAGAAGTCGCCTGAAGATCGGCAACGTTGGGCTGGTAGGACACGAACATCGGATCGCGCATAGACACCGGTCCCACATATCCGTATTGTTTGAGACCGTCCAGGTACGGACTGCCAAGGAGCGTTGAGGCTGCTTTCAGGATCTCGCCGCTACTCATGGGATCCGAACCGGGCCAATAAGGTCCCCAGAATAGAGGAAGAAGGTCAGGGTGTTCGATCTTGCTTCCTTTCCCGACGAATGTTGGGTTCGGCCCAGGCGGGCTAAATTCGACGACGTCGCCCATAGTGCGCTCTCCTCCTTGTCCCCTACCGTCATAGTGTCTTCGCATCGGAAGACCACTCATCCTTCGGGTTGCTTATCTCTAAGCTACGCACGAATTCATCGGCCGCCAACCGCATAATCATGTGGGAATTTTATACACAGCAACTGCTTTGCGTATAATTCCCGCATGGCTATGCCGGTAGCCAACTGTCACACGCTGCGTCGGCCGTTAGTAAATGGCGTGATTGCACTCGCGGCGTTGTGGGTTTCCTCGGTGTGCGCAATCGGCTCCCAGCCGGCCATACGGCTTTACACCACTGCCGACGGACTCGTTCGTAACTGGATAAACAAGATCTATCGCGACAGTCAGGGGCGGCTTTGGTTTTGTACCGTTGAAGGACTCTCGCTCTTCGACGGCCAACGTTTTATCAATTATGGGGCTAACGAGGGGCTCCCGCACCGGATGGTTACCGACCTCGTCGAAACGGGCCATGGAGGTTATTGGTTAGCTACGTTCGGAGGACTATTCCTATTTCAGCCCAGCACGTTGAGTCCAGCTCGATTTCAACCGGTCCCACTCCCGGGCGAACCCGTCGATGCACAACCAACGGTGCTTTTCAAGAGCAATGCCGGCGAGGTCTGGTGCGGGACCTTGCGGGGCGGTTTATACCGAATTCAACCGGGGGCGTCACCACGCGCGATTGGGGTTGCCTTGTCCGGTCTGAATCCTGGTGAAATCAATGCGCTGGCCGAAACGCCCGATGGCTCCATGTGGATTGGAGCAGGCAACAGACTCATCCGCCGAAAACAAAATGGTGCACTTTCATCTTGGGCCCTTACCCATGGCTTGCACATGGTCCGATCGCTGTTGGTCGATCGTCACGGGTTGGTTTGGGCCGCAGGCGCGGGACAAATCAGTCGAATCGATCCGCGTTCGGAGCCGGTGGCGATTGCGAGGCACCTGTATAGAGACGGCGATCCTCAGGGCGACGTACAGTGTTTGTACCAAGACAGCAACGGCACCATCTGGATTGGCGCATTCGGGTTGTCAAAGCTGATCAATCCCTTCGAGGGGACTGTTCCCGACCTTGATTCCGCCGCCCGGGAGTCGCCTGAGACTTGGCTGCCGAGACTTCAACCGTTCGACCGTAGTTCTCCTCTGGGGTCGCAGTTTGTGCCTACCATTGCTGAAGATTCAGCGCACAGTCTATGGTTAGGGCTCTCCAATATCGGGGTGGCACGTCTGATGCCGAACTTCATCCAGTACTCAGAAAGGGACGGTCTGGAATCGAAGACTGTTCAATCCGTCTTTGAAGGAGCGGACAGCGAATTGTATGCCATCTCAGGAGTGGCACACACCCTGAATCGATTCGATGGAAAGCGCTTTCAAAGCCATCCGACCGAAGCGGCCCGCCGAGGTGACTAACTTCGCTTGGGGCGAGGACAAAGTTGTACTTCAATCTCGCTTAGGCGAGTGGTGGATGGCGACGGGTAACGGAATACTCCGGTATCCACGTGTGATGCGCCCGGACATGCTTGCGCATTCTCTTCCCAAAGCGCTGTACCGGCAAGCCGACGGGTTAACCGATGATGGAGTGACTCGAGTGTTCGAGGATCATCAAGGAGACATTTGGATAGGCACCGCCTTCGGCCTCGCTCACTGGCAACACACGACGGGCGAAATCAAAAACGATACACAACGTCTTCAATTGTCGTTGGGCCACGCGGCTTCGCCACTATCTTTCGCTGAAGACCGCAACGGCGATATTTGGATCGGCTTCGCGGGCGGAGGCATGGTCCGAATTCGCGATCGGCGGATGGAGTCCATCTGCGATGGCCTTCCACAAGGATCCATCAACAGCCTATTGCTCGATCATAACGGCCGGTTGTGGGTTGCATCCAGTCTCGCCGGACTTGCACTCATTAACGAGCCAAAGGCGGACAAGCCCGTCGTTCAAAGCTTTGCCGACAAGCCAGGTTTTCGCAGCAAGCATCTTTTCGCTTTGACTGAAGACACAGCCGGCCGGATTTACGTGGCGGGAGGACAAGGTGTGGACCGCTTCGATCCAGCCAGCGGAGCAATTGATTACTTAGACACCAGCAGTGGCTTGCCATTAGGCGAGACGCAACGGCTGTTTTGCGACCATCGTGGGTACGTCTGGTTCGCTTCGAACTTCGGCCTTTCGCGCTTGCTTCCGACTCCGGATCAAAATGGCCGTCCCGCTGACCCGGTGGTTCACGAAGTGCGTGTTTCGGGAGTTCCGGTCGCAGCCTCAGATGAGGGCGAACTGCACCTGGGGCCGTTTCGTCTTTCGGCCGGTAACAACTCCATAGAAATCTCTTACGGCAGCGTGGATTTTTCTCCCGATCACCGCATCCGTTATCGCTATCATTTGTCGCCGGTGGAAACGGCATGGCATGAGCCTACGGCTATGCGGTCGGCCGCGTATGTCGGAGTCGGCCCCGGCTCATATCTTTTCCAAGTGCAAGGTATGACTAGTGCCGGTGCGCTCAGTCCGCACGTCGCCAGCGTCGAATTTCATATCGACCCGCCACTTTGGCAGACCTGGTGGTTCCTGATGTTGAGCGGCGCCGCGGTTGTAATGCTGGTATTTACCTGGCAGGTGTACCGTGTCCGGCAGATGCTGGCAATGGAGCGAGTTCGCGCTCATTTGGCTGCTGACCTGCATGACGATCTCGGTTCCGGTCTGGCAGAAATCGCGATTTTGACGGAGGTGGCTAAGCAGGAAGGAGAAACGCAAGGGCTGGAGGTTGTGGCACAGCGCGCACGTGAGTTGCGCGGGTCCCTTGGAGATATTGCCTGGTCGGTGGATCCGAAGTTCGATAATGTCGGCGGTTTCGTTCGCCAGTGCCGGCAAACGTCATACCGGCTCTTAGGAGACCAGGCTTTGGAATTTTCCGCCCCCGAGGGGGAAGGAACTCTTGCCGTATCTTTGATGCCGGCGCAACGCCGTCATCTTTTTTTGCTCTTTAAAGAGATGGTGACAAACGTCGCGCGCCACGCAAGAGCAACCCGAGTGCGTGTCGAGATTCGGGTCACGGGACATTTTCTCCACTTCACGGTAGCCGATAACGGCTGCGGGTTTGAACTACAGCGCGAGCAAGGCGGTTCCGGACTTCAAAACATGTACTCACGAGCAGCAGCGCTCGCCGCCACCCTGGCGATTCATTCTTCGCCGGATAACGGCACCACAGTGCATCTTCAGGCTCCACTTCGAGGCCAGAGTAATCAGCCGACGCTGTAGCCTACATGCTGATGCAGTTGTCAGGATTGCAAGACTGCTCTACGCTTGGAGCAATGTGAAGCCGTGCATTCAAGTCGCTCTGATCGAAGATCAGCGGCGTACTCGCGAGGGGCTCGCGTCCTTGATCAACGGCTCGCCCGGCTTGAATGTTGTTGGGCAGTACGGTTCGGCGGAAGATGCGCTTGTTCATGTAAGCCAAATTCGGCCGGACATTATTTTGACGGACTTAGGCCTTCCCCGAATGTCGGGGGTCGAACTCGTCCTACATCTTCGCCAACTTTTGCCGGAGGTTCCGATTATGGTGTTGACGGTTCACGGCGAAGACAACGATGTATTCGACGCATTGTGCAATGGCGCCTGTGGGTACCTGCTAAAAGATGTGGAACCGGCGCGATTGCTTGGTGCAATTCGAGAGTTGTATGAAGGAGGCGCACCCATGTCTCCCGAAATTGCTAGACGAGTAGTCTGTATGTTTCAGAAATTCGCACCTCGGGTTGAAGAACAGAGCCCGTTGTCCAAACGGGAATCTGAGGTTCTACAGTTGCTGGCGGAAGGGCACAGTTACAAAACCTGTGCCGACCGGATCGCAGTTAGTCCGGACACGATTCGGTTCCATGTCCGTAATATTTACTCTCGCCTGCATGTGCATTCTAAGAGTGAGGCCTTGATCAGGGCGCTGAAGAATGGCTGGATAAAGTAGTGCGTGGGTGTCACCTCAGGTTCGCGTTTGTCAAATCGCCGGTAACGGCGCAGCGTTTACAAATCCAAGTTGACGAGTAGTCGCCTACTCGCGGAACTCAAAGGCCCGGCACTCGTCGATATCGGGGCGTTGATCGATGCCGGCGGAAACGCCCCGGGCAAGGAGCTTTTCGACATTGCCGCTACGAACCGGTTGCGTGTTTACATCAACGTGCCGCAGCAGTATTCGCGCGATGTGAAACCCGGCGGCGCAGCGGACCTCACCCAGGCGGAATTTCCGGGCAGGCGATTCCCCGGAAAGATCGTGCGGACTTCCGATTCGATTGACCCGGTATCGCGCACGCTTCTGACCGAAGTCGATGTCAACAATCCCACCGGCGAGTTGCTGCCCGGCGCATTTCTATCGGTACACCTCGGCCTGAAATCCGAGACCGCGGCCGTCGTGATCCCCGTCAACACATTGATTTTCCGCTCCAGCGGCATGCAAGTGGCAGTGGTTCGGAACAACAAAGCGGAACTGGTGCCGGTCACCATCGGTCGCGATTATGGAACGGAGGTGGAAGTGCTTTCCGGCCTGACAGCCCAGGACACGATCGTCGAAAATCCCTCCGATTCGCTGACCTCCGGCACGGAGGTGCGGCCGTTGGAGCCATCGCGGAAGTGAGCGGCCCGTGCGGAACGGAACCACCTTCGCCGCGACAAGGACCGTTCCGGGGAGCATAAACCCGATAGCTGCGGCAGAACCACCCTGCCACCACGTTTTAGTATTACTGTGGCCGCCGACAAACAGGACAGAACGCGCTGCGATCCACATCTACGGCTAGCGCGTTACGCGTCAACTTGACAGACCTGCGAAGGTCGCGGTTTGAGGAGCGGACTTCCCGTTCCCTTTCCGGATTCGATGAGTGACTTGGCGATTATGCGCTTGCTGACGAGGCGCAAGAGTAACATCGATGAATCGTAGTTTGGAGGAAGCCGGAGCGAAGTTGTGCTGATACCTTCCATTTGCTAGTTTTGCCTGGATGTCGCCGCCTGTACCTGAACAACTCAGCAGAACCATTGAGACGCTTTACCGGTCGGAATCGGGCCGGGTTCTGGCGACACTGGTGCGCCTGGTGGGAGACCTGGACCTGGCAGAAGAGTCCATGCACGAGGCGTTCGCTGCCGCTCTGGAGTCATGGCCTCAGACTGGCATTCCGGACCAGCCTCGTCCATGGCTCATATCAACCGCGCGATTCAAAGCCATTGATGGCATGCGCCGACGGGCGCGTTTCGATAAAGCGCAGCGCGGTCTTGTAGCCTATATGGAGTCGCGCGTCGATGACGCTCGCAGCGAAGATGAAGAGATTGGGGACGATCGCCTCCGACTGATCTTCACCTGCTGCCATCCCGCCCTGCCCCCGGAAGGACAAGTCGCGCTAACTCTTCGCGAGATCTGCGGCCTGACCACAGAGGAGATTGCCCGAGCATTTCTGGTTACGCCGGCAACGCTCGCCCAACGCATAGTGCGCGCCAAGACGAAGATTCGAGAGGCATCGATCCCGTACGAGGTTCCGGCGCCCCAGGAACTGGCGGAGCGGCTGGGCGCGGTGCTTCAGGTCATCTATCTCGTCTTTAACGAGGGCTACTCCGCTGCTGCGGGAGCGGAGGTAACGCGGGCCGAGTTGACCGGCGAGGCGATTCGACTGGGTCGGATGCTGAACGAGTTCCAGCCGGAGCCGGAAGTGATGGGGCTGCTTGCTCTGATGTTGCTGCAAGAATCCCGCCGCGCCGCGAGGACCTCTCCTGCCGGAGAACTGATTCTACTGGCGAATCAGGACCGCTCGCTCTGGAGCCGCGAACAGATCGCCGAGGGCATTGCTTTGGTGGAGCAAGCCCTGATTTCCCGCCGCTTCGGCCCTTACACACTGCAGGCTGCGATTGCGGCCGTTCATGCGGAAGCGGAAACAATCGCTACAACCGACTGGCGTCAGATTGTCGCGCTTTACAACCACTTGGTGCGGATTCAGCCTTCGCCGGTAGTGCATCTCAATCGCGCCGTAGCGATTGCCGAATGCAATGGTCCAGAGGCCGGTCTAGCAATCATCAACGCATTGTTGGAACATGGCGAACTGGCGGATTACCACCTGGCGCATTCAGCCCGTGCAGAGCTGTGCCGCCGGCTGGGCAGGACCGCTGAGGCCCGGTCCTCTTATGAAACAGCCTTGGAACTGACTCGGCAGGAACCGGAGCGGCAATTCCTGCAAGAGCGTATCCGACAGTTGAAATAAAAAATTGAAATAAAAAATCGATTGGCTGTCGATTCTCGGTCTCGCCAACGACTATAGGCAGAAGAATGACGAACTATGGCTCCTGAGGTAAGAGGAAATAAGCCATTGGGAAACGAAGAGGAGAAGAACCGTGAAATACATCTGTTTGGGATACATCGAGCCCGGAAAATTTGAGGGCATGACGAGGGAGGAGCAACGGGCGATGCTCGATGTGTGCTTCGAATACGACGATCACCTGCGAGGTAACGGGCATTTTATCGCGGGAGAGGCGCTTCAGCCCGCGGAAACCGCGTTGACTCTGTACTGGAAGAACGGCAAAGTTGCGACTACAGATGGTCCCTACGCGGAAACCAAGGAACAACTCGGCGGCATTCTTGTGCTCGAGGCGCGGGACATGAATCACGCGATTCAGCTCATCTCGCAGCATCCGGGTTTGCGATATGGGCCCTGGGAGATTCGGCCAGCCGCAGATCTGAACCAAATGATCGCGGAAAGCGAAAAGCGTCGCAAGCACGCCGCGCGATAGCTCCAGCCGCGCCAAGAGGTAAACATCCAGTACGGAAATGGGGAGAAATGGAAAATATGCAAAAAGTCCGGGTCGCAGGATTTGGTGTTTCGTTGGACGGTTTCAGCGCGGGAATCGAGCAGAGTTTGAGCGATCCGCTCGGCAAGCGAGGTACTGAGATCTTCCGGTGGTTTTTTCACACCCGTACGTTCTGCTCAATGCACGGGAAAGAGGGTGGATCGGTCGGGGACATCGATGATCGATTTGCTCAGCGAGCGATGGACAACTTTGGCGCGTGGATTCTCGGTCGCAATATGTTCGGTCCGGTGCGTGGTCCGTGGCCGGACGATTCATGGAAGGGCTGGTGGGGGGACAACCCGCCCTATCATGTGCCAACGTTCGTTTTGACGCACCATGAGCGCGAGCCGATTGAAATGGAAGGGGGTACGACTTTCTACTTTGTTACGGGGGGAATCCATGACGCACTGGAGCGGGCGAAGAAAGCTGCAGGGATGAAGGACGTTAAGATCGGAGGCGGTGTATCGACCGTGCGCCAGTACCTACAGGCTGGATTGATCGATTCGCTTCACATTGCGTCCGTGCCTGTTCTTCTCGGGCAGGGTGAATCGCTCTTTCATGGTCTAGATCTGCACGCACTTGGGTTTTCCGTGACCGGCCACAAGGCTTCGGAATACGCGACTCACCTTACGCTGGAGAAGGTCTGAGGGTGAACTGTCACAGCCTCGTCACACGTGAACACCGGCGATGAGGCTGTCTCCAGATGATTTCTGGGAGATCGGCCAGCATTACAAGATCAGGCCGTTTGAGTTCAACTGTTGACTTCAGGGCAATGCGCTCATCGAGCCCCTTTGTATACTGACCGAAGATAGGTATCGGCAAACGCGCTAGCATCCGCTCACGCAAGTTGACGTAGAGTCGGTAACGCGCTGACTGAAATCGCATCGCCACAAAAGGAATCGTCGCGCGTGACACGGCAACTTGCTCCTCAGCATCTCCCGGGATACCGCTCCCGCAGCTCGCTGGCTCACGTGAGTTATCGTGGGCCGAAGGCGGATTCGTAGATGGTGATTCCCCGTGCCGACAGCTCGCTTAGCAACTGCTTCACTGCTGGTGAGATCTCGCTGCTTCCCGGTACGATCACTGCCCATTCCAAATTTTCCCTGAGCTCGCGCGTGATGATCTCCCATTGGCCGAGATGGGCCGGTTTTGTGGCCCCAATTTGAATGAGGAACCAGTGTCGAACGAGTGCAAGCGCAACTTCCCCCTCGGGCAGTGGACCTCGAACGATGAAGTGATTGTCGCCATGCACCAGGATACCTACCATTGCGATCCTATGCCGCGACGCGGGAATCGGGGACCGGATAACCGATCGCGAGATGGTACACCACCTGTCCCTCCTTGGGCGCGAGGTTGAGATAGCGGTGCACCTCTTCGTCGTAAAAGGCGCCAATGCCGGTTGCCGCCAGCCCGAATGCTTCTGCCGCGAGGTAGAGCCGCTGGCCGATTGCACCTGCTTCGAAATGCACATACCGGTAACCACGATCGGCATGGGCGCGGGCGGCACGGTCGAGATCGCCAATCATCGAGAAGGCGACGCATGCGTTACCGGCGAGCTCCTGTCCGAGACTCAAGCCAGCGGCAGGAACACGCTGGTCGCCACTCCTGATCTGCTCCAACTCAGCATGATCAGGCCACAGCCGGTATACGCCGGATGGCAGCTTATCAATACGATGGGCGTATAGGTAAAGCTGGACAAAGCGTGCACCGGCGAAATCAGAAGAGAACGGCTGGATTGCGACTGAGAGGATGCCCGAGAGTTGCGCCAATGACATCGACTGCATCCGGCCCTGGAAGTCGAGCGCCGAACGCCGCCTGCGAACGATTTCGCCAAATGCGCTCGGCGATGAGGCGGCAAATGGCAGCTTGATTTCTCCGAAGCCTGTGGGCGGCGGCTCGGCGGCGGAAATGCAGCTCTGCCTGTGGCGGCTAAGCTTCGTCGCCGTGTGAATCTCTTCAATACGCGGGTAAGTGATTGTTTCCGTCGAAAGCCGGTTCGCGTGCCCGCCGTACCAAACGGGCGGGCGGGCCTGTCCCTCGCCCATAGGGATGGATCTGCCGTGCAGTTCGACAATGAGCATAGGCCACTCATCCTCATGCAGGCCGCACAACCGGGAGACTTCCTCGTCGCAGAAATGGCCGAACGCGAAGGTGTCGCATCCCATCGCTTGAGCGGCTAATGCGAGTGCCTGCCAGGCGTGCCCGATGTCGAGCAGGCAATAACGATATGCCCGGTCGCGGTACTTCCACGCCTCGCGCCAGGCGATGCTGGTGAGGATAAACACGACTGGCGCGGGGCTGTCTCTGTCGTTGCCGGCGAAATTAAAGTTGAGATTCCCCATGGCACGCTGTTCAGCCATGTGCGCAGAGGGACGGTAGTGATACAGCCCGTCGGACCACTCGTTCAGGCCCCGTGTGAGGAAGTGAAACTCGGTCGGATGCAGATTACCGGACGATGGATTCACACGCAACGCGTACCAGTCTCCGGTGGACGGAACGCGCTTGGACGCGCTGATCGCAGCGGAATAGAAGAGCAGTTGCGAAAGGAAAGCCGGGCCGTCACCGGCCGAAGTGGCGCCCGAGACACCGTTAAGCACGGCGAGGGCGGGGATTTCAGGCGCGGGCGGATCAGCCGGAAGGTCGAGCACCGGCACGCCCTCATAATGGCGGAACGGATTGGGCATGTTGGCCCAGTCGAGAAGATGCGGCGCTCGCCTCAGCGATTCAACGCTGTGCTTGGTAGATTCGTGATATTCGCTCCAGGTCATTGTCTTCTCGACGGGCATCGCCGAGATTGATCTAGGGGCGAGCTGCCGCCCGATATTAGCATCGAAACGTGTCGGAATCCTGTCGATACGCTTCAGGTGTTTCTCGATGGCCAGTTCAAGGAAGCTTTGATTGCCGGGCGCGGAGTAGGATTGGCAACGAGAGGGCGTGTTGACCTTTACGGTGGATGGCCGCCCGATCACGATATTCGCTTTAGCAAGAATGATTGAATGCAGCAGCCACACAACTACGCTCGGGTTGAACGTGAACGTCGCTTCCTGCTCGACAGCTTTCCGAATGCCGATGGGGTGCGACTCCGTCAAATCACGGACCGCTATATAGATGGCACACGTCTACGTTTGCGAGAACAGAAGGATGACGGTGATCCGGCGATATACAAGCTCACACAGAAAGTTCCCGAGCCGGCCAGCGGAGCGCAACAGGGTTGGATTACGAATATTTACCTCGCAGAGGGGGAATTTCGTTTGCTGGCTCAACTTCCAGCAAAGACGCTCAGGAAGGTTCGCCATACTGTGCCGCCTTTTGGCATCGACGTCTTTGAAGGAGCACTTCAGGGCCTGCGACTGGCGGAAGCAGAGTTCAATTCAGAGCCGGAAGCCGAAGCTTTGATCGTCCCTGAATATATTCTCCATGAGGTGACCGACGACGACCGATTCACGGGCGGTCAACTCGTCTGTGCATCGCGTGCCGATATCGAGAAGCTGCTAGGGGAATACGGAATAACGCTCTCCGATGCCCATCAGCTTCGTTCACACACGAGCGAGTAGTCGGCATCGCGCTGATTGAAAGGTTTGGCCCCCATGTCTAGCGCGAGCCCACAACATTGACGCAGAAATTCTAGGTAGTACGAACGATAATTCTTGTCCTCAGCCGTAACCCATAATGTCTTGTAATTGAGCTTTGGGCATGAGACGACTTGAGCCTCCTCGCCTCGATTCGACAATTTGCTGATTGTTACTGGAGCTTCACGACGGAGCGGCGAAGGATTACGGGAAACGATGTCCATGTTCGCCGCTGCCACGAGTGGAAGGCATCCCCCCAACCGGGCTTCAGCCGTAACGGCGTCTTGCTCTGCTTTCCAAATTCGCTTCACCTCCGCGACGGCACACACAGCTCGGAAGATTCGTTATTCATGTTTGGTTTTCCCCTGGTTCGGTTCCGGGGTTTGAAGTGGTTCGGCGAATTTCGCTACTTCACCGTGAACTTCGCGTTTGCAGTGTTGGTGAGCGAGCCCGAGATGCCGGTGAACGTGATGGTGTAGACACCGGGCGTCGTGTTCTTGGGGAAGAGCATGCCGGATACGGCGTACGCGGTTCCGTTGACGCGAACGGTTTGCGGCAGATCCGCGCATCGCGCTCCGGCTGGACCGCCCGAGCAGCTCAGCGAAACATTGGCATTGAAGCCATTTGCAGATTTCAACACGAGCAGAAATGCGGCAAGCTGACCGCGGTACGCGATTTCCGCCGGCGGCTCCGGCGTGATCGTGAAGTTAGTGCTCGGGATCACCGTAAAGCTTTGCATGACCGGCGTAGCCGCCGCATAGATGCTATTACCGGGCTGCGAAGCCTGAATGGTGCAGGTTCCCGGATTCGTCAGCGCAGCCATCGTTCCCGAAACGCTGCAAACGGTTGGTGTCAGGGAGGCAAAGCTGACCGGCAAACCGGAGCTGGCCGAAGCCGTCAAGCTGAGCGGCGTCCCTTGCACCTGGTTTGAAATGGGGCTGAAGGTGATGGTTTGCGTGAGCGCGATCCCGGCGCCATTTAGGGTGATCGTCTGTGTCGCCGGATTGCCGTTCAGCGCGTTATCGGTTAGCGTGGCTGCGCTGTTTAGCGGCCCGCTTGCCGTAGGCGCGAAGCTGAGGCTCAGGTTGCAACTTGCGCCCGGATTGAGCGAAGAAGTGCCGGTGCAATCGGCGGGCGTGCCGGAACCTGCGACTTGGGCAAAGTTCGTACCCACAGTCAGTGCGCTGAACACCAGGGGCATGTTGCCGATATTTTCCAGCGTGACCGATTGCGGACTATCGCTGCTGGTGCTGTTGACGGGTGTTGCGGTGAAGGTCAGCGTGGGTGGCTGCGAGCGCTGGACCTTCAGGACACGGAAGTTCCCTGTATCCGCAATGAACAGATCGCCCGCTGCATCCACCGCCACACTCTGGGGAAGATTCAGTCCACTCACCACCGTGATTTGGGGCGCGCCGCCGGCGGGCAGCTCCACCACGCGATTATTCCCTGTATCGGCGATGAAGACATCGCCCGCTGCATCCACCGCCACACCCTGCGGATAACTCAGTCCACTCCCCACAGTGGTTTGGGCGCCGCCACCGGCCGGAACCTCCACCACGCGATTGTTATTTGTATCGGCGATGAAGAGATTGCCCGCTGCATCCACCGCCAGGCCCCACGGGGCGAACAGTCCGCTGGTCACGGTAATCTGCGGTCCGCCGTCGGCTGGAACCTCCACCACGCGGTTGTCTATCAAATCCGCGATGAAGACATTCCCCGATCCATCCACCGCCACAGCGGCGGGGAGAGACAATCCGCTGCCCACGGCTATCTCGGGGCCGCCGTTTGCCGGAATTTCAGCCACTACGCCAGTGTCTCCGTAGGGGACGAAGAGATTACCCGCTCCATCCACCGCCGCACCTCCGGGCGAAAACGGTCCGGTGCCCAATCCAATTGGCGGTCCGCCGCCTGCTGGGATCTCCACGACTTGGGTTTCGCCGGCCTCCACGATGAAGAGATCGCCTGCTGCATCCACGGCCACCGCAAAGGGCTCGTGCACTGCGTCAGCGGCCAGCACGGTCTGCCTTCCCGGCCCCAACGCAACTGCTGGCCCCAGGCCTATGCCATGAATAAAGGTGGTCGCCGCCAGGTTTCCGCTGCTGTCGAAAAGTTCGGCCGCGCCCATGCGCAATCCTGGCGCGAGTGGAGTGAACGTTACGTTCAGTGTGCATTGCGATCCCGCCGCCAAGATGCTTCCCGCTGTACAGGTGCCGCCGCCCGCCACAGTGAAATCGAGATTCGACGCACCCTGGGTGACGGCTCTCGGGGTACCGAGCGTTATTGCTGAGTTGATGTTGTAGGTTAACGTGAGGCTCTGGCTGCAGGGCGCGGGCGTGGTTTGTCCTGCGGAACAGATGTTGACGCTGCCGAAAGTGACGGCTGTCGTCTGCACCTCAAGGACTGCCGCGGGAGCTTCATTCGCGATGAACACATCGCCTCCTCCGTCGACTGCGACCCCAACGGCGGAACTGAGCCCAGCGGCCACAGTGATTTGACAACTGGAGTTCGTGCAACCTGCCGGAATCTCGACGATACGGCTGTTATTTGTATCCGCGACGAATACATCGCCCTGTGCGTTTACTGCAACCCCGGATGGATGATTCAATCCGGTCGCGATGATCGTTTGCGCTCCGCCAGCCGCAATCTCAATCACGTTGTTCACACCCTGATTCGCAATGAAGACATCCCCTGCCGCATCTGCTGCGATACCAGCCAAGCCGGGTAATGGGCTCGCGTTCAGTTTGATTTGACAAGTGCTGCTTGTGCATCCGGACGGAACTTCCAGTACGGTAAATTGATCCGCAATAAAGACGTCTCCCTTTGCATCCACTGCCACACCGATTGGTTGACCTAGGTTGGCGCCTACAGTGGTTTGAGCGCCGCCGCCAGCCGGCAACTCCACTACCCGGCTGTTGAAGGTATCCGCGATGAAGACGTCGCCTGCGCTGTCCACCGCCAGACCCTGCGGAGCACTGAGGCCGCTACCTACAACGGTTTGGGCGCCGCCGCCGGCCGGCAGTTCTACCACCTGATGGTTCGGCGGATCCGAGACGAAGACATTCCCGGCTTGATCTACAGCTATCCCGAAGGGGTTTTTCAGTCCGGTCACAGGCAGCGCAGTCTGCGTGCCGGCGAAGCTTACGGTTTGAGAGTGCATGGCGGCCGGCGTCACCAGTAGGGCAACGGCACACATAGCTCGGAAGATTGCGTTATTCATGTTTGGTTTTCTCCTGGTTCGGTTTCGGGTTACTCGACGATGAACTTCGCCGTGGCGGTCACGGTCAGCGTGCCGGATGTGCCGGTGAAGGTAACAAGGTAAGTTCCGGGCGCGCTATGGCGCGGGAACAGGATGCCGGAAACCGCATAGGCCGTTCCATTCAGTGACACGGTTTGCGGCAGATTGAGGCAATAGGCGCCGGCCGGTCCGCCCGAACAGCTCAGCTTCACTGGCCCGCTGAAACCGTTCACCGACTTCAGGGTAAGGATGAAGCCGCCCAGAACTCCGCGCTTGATCGTTTCCGTGGCCGGCGTGGGCGTGATGGTGAAGGTAGCCGCCTGCGTGATGGTGATGGTAGCCGTGTTGCTGCTGGCGGGTCCGAAGTTCGTATCGCCGGCATAGGAGGCTTGGAGAACATGCGAGCCGGGCGTGGAAAACATCGCCGCCAACGTGGCCGTGCCGTTGCTGAGCGGCGCAGTGCCGAGCACCGTGCTTCCATCCTTGAAGGTGACCGTCTCGCCGTTGGTGGTCAGGCTGCTATAGGCATATGGGCTGAGCGAAGCCACCAGTTGCACCGTTTCGCCGGTGGTGGCCGTGCTGGGAGCCGACAGCATCAGCGTGGTCGACAGCGGCGCGGCTTGCACGCTGGTAGTACCGCTGCTGGCAGCATAAGCAGTGTCGCCGGGATAGCTGGACTGGAGCGAATGCGTGCCTGTGCCGACCACCTGCACGTTCGACAATGTGGCGTTGCCGTTTGCGTAATGCTGTTCAGCAAGCACACTGACCGTGTTGTCGGACTGATTGGCAACAGCCAGGTCCGGGATGCCGTCGCCGTTGAAGTCGCCCACCGCCACCGAATAGGGGCTAGCTGCCGGTACCGTACGTGGTCTGCGCCTGAAAGGTGCCGTCGCCCTTGCCCAGCAGCACGCTCACCGTGTTGTCGACCGTGATTGGCAACAGCCAGGTCCGGGATGCCGTCGCCGTTGAAATCGCCCACCGCCACCGCCGCGGGGCCGCTGCCGGTTCCATAAGTGGTCTGCGCCTGGAAAGTGCCATCGCCTTTGCCCAGCAGCACGCTCACCGTGTTGTCGTCGTAGTTGGCAACGGCCAGGTCCGGGATGCCGTCGCCGTTGAAATCGCCCACCGCCACCGCCTGAGGCGTGCTGCCGGTTCCGTAAGTGGTCTGCGCCTGAAAGGTGCCGTCGCCCTTGCCCAGCAGCACGCTCACCGTGTTGTCGCTGTAGTTGGCAACTGCCAGGTCCGGGATGCCATCGCCGTTGAAGTCGCCCACCGCCACCGGATAGGGACGCTTGCCGGTCCCGTACGTGGTCTGCGCCTGGAAAGTGCCGTCGCCGTTGCCCAGCAGCACGCTCACCGTGTTGTCGTCGAGATTGGCAACGGCCAGGTCCGGGATGCCGTCGCCGTTGAAGTCGCCCACCGCCACCGACATCGGGCCGCCGCCGGTTCCGTACGTGGTCTGCGCTGAAACGTGCCGTCGCCTTTGCCCAGCAGCACGCTCACCGTGTTGTCGTCGTCATTGGCAACGGCCAGATCCGGGATGCCGTCGCCATTGAAGTCGCCCACCGCCACCGAATCGGGCCCGGTGCCGGTGCCGTAAGTGGTCTGCGCCTGGAACGTGCCATCGCCCTTGCCCAGCAGCACGCTCACCGTGTTGTCATCGTAATTGGCAATGGCCAGATCCGGGATGCCGTCGCCGTTGAAGTCGCCCACCGCCACCGACGCGGGAAACTTGCCGGTGCCGTAAGCGGCCTGCGCCTGGAAGGTTTGAGCCGCGGTGGCCGCACCCAGACTCGCGCTGCCCAAAGCCATGTTGTTGGTCTGATCGGTAAACGTCACCGAACCCGTCGGCGCGGGCAGGCCGGAGCCTGTCACTGTAGCGGTCAGTGTATAGGGGTTGGTACCCGAAGCGCTCAGCTTCGCTGGTGGTAAGCGCCGCCGTGACCGTCAGATTCTGGGCGCTGGAACTGCTTTTGGCATAGGTCTTCGTTCCGGCGAAAGAGGCCGTGAGGGAGTGCGTTCCGGGTCCGAAGCGCAGTTTCATGGTGGCCGCGCCGGTGTACAGCAGTTGCGCAGTGCCCAGTAGCGTCTTGCCATCGTAGAACAAGACCTGGCCCGGCGCGATTGGCAGCACTCCGGACGCGACCACGGCGCGTTAACTGAACGGCTGTGCCTACGGTCACCTGGGAGGAACTCAGAGCGAGCGAAGTGATGGTGGCGGTCTGCGCGTGCAGTGCCGCCGGGCCGAATATTGAGGCCAGAAGAAGACCCGCCCGGGCACGGCTGTAGCGATACGGACGAGGCTGGATTGATAAACAAAACATAGTTCTCCTAATAAGCGGGTGTTGAGTTAGTTAGGTAGCTGCAGTCACAACCGCGCTGTGGCTCACATCCATAAAGCGAGAGCAGGCCGGTAAATTCTGCAACTCATCGCCGCGTTTGCGGTGATAAAATCGCAGAATTCCTCTCATGTCGACCGCACCAGCGCCTGATACGGTGGCCAGGCTGATGGAGCAATTCCGTAAGGGAGACAAAGGGGCGGCTAACCAGTTGGTTGAGACGCTCTATCCCGAGCTCCGCCGGCTCGCCGCGTCGAAGATGAAAGGGGAGCGCACCGAGCATACCTGGCAGCCCACACTGTTGGTCAACGAACTGTACCTGGCACTCGTAAAGATCAAGGCTTTAGAAGTAACCGGAGTTTCCAGCGGGCAGGAGAAAGCCGCTTTCCTCGGCTTGGCGGGACACATTATGAAGCGCCTTCTGATTGAGCACTCCCGGCCCTTATACCGGCGCGTCGAGAAGATTCAGGTTCGAGAGTGGCCCGAATTTGCCGCGACCGGAACCGAGAGCCTGCAGATGGTAGAAGAGGCGCTCTCGCGTTTGGCTGCTATCGACCCGAAGTTTAGGACGGTTGTGGAAATGAAAGTCTTCGAGGGCTTAACTGGGGACGAAATCGCGGCTCAACTTGGCTGCTCGCCGAGGACGGTCGCGACGTATTGGAATTTCTCGAAACGGTGGCTGGAGAAAGAGCTGGCAGATTCGCCGCACGCATGACTGACGAGCAGTGGCAGCAAGCCTGGGAAATTTATCGCACGGCCAGGGATCTTCCCGATGACCAGCGAAGCTCCTATCTCTCTTCGGTCAGCTCCGATCCCGAAGTGTTTGAGCAGGTCATCTTGCTCATCCATGAGCCGGCCGATCCTCCCCCACTGGCATCGGACTTGAAGCCTGGAATAAGAATTGGCCGTTATGAGGTGGCGGGCAAGCTGGGCCGTGGAGGCATGGGGCAGGTTTACTCGGCGCGCGATACGGAACTGGGACGCGAGTTAGCCTTAAAACTTTTGGCGCCTGAACTCATCGCCAGCCGGCGCGCAATGGAACGATTGGTTCGCGAAGCAAGGGCCGCCTCCGCGCTGAACCATCCACACATCGTCACCGTTTACGAGGTGGTTCATTCCGGCGAGGATGTGGCAATCGCCATGGAGTTGGTAGAAGGAGAACCGCTACGGCAATACTGCGGAAGGCCGCAGCCGGTATCGCTGGCGATTCACTGGGGTCGGCAAGTCGCGCAAGCTTTGACGGCAGCGCACGCACGCAACATCGTGCACCGCGATATCAAACCGGAAAACTTGATGGTGCGCCCCGACAACTACATCAAGGTGCTGGACTTCGGACTGGCTCGCGGGTTGGCTGCGGCAGACGAGAGCCACTACAACCAAGGCCACTATTCCCTGGACCCTGCGGTGAGCAATCTCTCAAAATCGAACCCCTCCGCCATGCTGGCTGGAACGCTAAACTACATGTCCCCCGAACAGACCCGCGCAGAACCAGCCACCAGCGCGAGCGATGTGTTTTCACTGGGCATTGTTCTCTATGAGCTCGTCACCGGCGCGCATCCGTTCCTTTCCGATTCGCCCATCGATACTACGCACGCGATTGCTTACGCGGACGCGAAACCGCCGGCGACGCTCAATCGTGAGATTCCGCCGGCTCTCAATTCTCTCATTTTGGCGATGCTCGCCAAGAATCCCGCCGCGCGCCCGTCCGCCGCGGAAGTGGACCGAAGGCTCTCTGCGATCGAGGCTGCCCGCGCTAAACAGCAATCTCGTGGATTCCGATGGCTACTCGCAGCTGTGGCGGCTTGCATCATCGCCGGCTTGGTCCTTTTCTGGACGCAGGAACGGCTCTTCTCCCCAGCCGGTCCGGAGATGGTGCAGTTGACCCACCAGGCGAGCGAGAACCGGGTAACGGTTGCGACCCTATCTCCGGATGGCAAGTATCTTGCATTCGCGGCCATAGGGGAAGCGGTTCACCTGCGTCGAATGCGTGATGGATTCACTCGGCTCCTCAACACGCCTGAGCAACTGGAGATAAACCGAATTGCCTGGTTCAGCGACGGATCGCGGCTTTTAGTAAGCGCGAAACTGAACGATCGCAGCGGGATCTGGGTGGCGGCAATCAGCGGCCGTGAGCCGGCTTTGATCGTGCCCGACGCCAAGGATGGAGTTCCATCCCCCAACGGAGACCGGATTGCTTTTACCAGCCTGGATGGCTCGGCTATTTGGGTAGCGGGACTGAACGGGAAACAGAGTCGCGAACTGGTTGCCGGCGAAAAAACGACTTTATTCTATTCACTCGTTTGGTCGCCTGACGGCAAACGAGTCGCCTATCAGCGGCAGGACACCGCGCCCGCCGTGGTGCGACACTTCGAGCGGGGAGGAGACCAGGAATTCAAGGACTACGATTTCCGCTATGAATCAACGGATGTGTCTAGCGCGCGAGTAGTCGCATCCGTCACGGGGATTGTGATGAACTCCGCTGCTGCGCTCGAGGACGGCCGTATTCTTTTTCTGCGCTGGTTCGACCGGCGGGAGGAATATCATCGGCAACTATGGGAACTCCGGACAGATCCGAGTTCGGGAAGAGTGCTGGGCAAGCCGCGGCGGCTGACACGCGGAAGGGACGCAACACTCCAGAGCCTCTCCGCATCAAGAGACGGCCGGGAGATTGCCGCCGTTCGCTTCAGTGAACAGCCGAACGTTTACGTTGCCGATCTGCACTCCTCCGGCGCCATTCCAACGATCACGAATCTTCGCCGGCTGACGTTTTCCGAAGCGAATGAGTATCCACATGCGTGGACGGCCGATAACGCGGCCGTTTTCTTTGAATCAAACCGGAACGGCAATTATCAGCTCTTTCGCCAGCCCGTTGGGCAGGGCGAGGCGAGCACATTGGTTGACGACCCCGGCGATAGCTGGTTGCCGCAATTATCGCCGGATGGAAAGTGGGTCCTTTATGACTGGGTCCAGCCCAACGGGGACCCAAAATTGATGCGAGTCAGCGCGGACGGGGGAACGCCGCAACCGGTACCCATAGCCGGAAAGCTGGATGAGTTCGGTTGTGCCCTACAGCCCGGTTCCCGATGCGTTTTGCGACGGATCGAAAACGGCGAGTTTGTGTACTACGACCTGGATCCGATTCGAGGACAAGGGCGAGAGCTCGCAAGAGCGGCCTGGGGTCTGCCGGTGACCCACGATTGGGACATTTCGCCCGATGGGTCGCAAGTGGCTATACCGAGTCACGATCCCCGCCGGCCGGCGATTCGGATCATCCCTCTAACGGGCGGCAGCGCGCCTCCAAGGGAAAGGGATATCGTTCTGAGCGGCGGCCCCAGATTCCTGAACGGGGCTGTCTGGAGCCCGGACGGCAAGGGGTTCTTTGTGGCATTTCGCAGCAACTCCGGTTTCAGTCTGGAGTTTGCCGATGCGCACGGGCAAACGTGGCCGTTGCTCAAATCAACAGTCCCTTACCCGGTGTACGCTGTTCCCTCACGCGATGGACGGCGCGTCGCAATTCCACAGCACACCGCCTGGAGCAACGTCTGGTTGCTTCACGGGCTGTAACACCGACCGGGGAGGCGGCGGGTGCGCAGGTCCGTCAGGACTGGGGCACAGGTCATGAACCGTTGCGGACGCGCAACAAATGGCCGATTATGTGAACAAGAATGCTCAATAGGATCGTGCATCCAGAAAGGCGATGTCGATGAAGTTTGCCAAATGTGTGTGCGCCTTTTTCACGATCGACTTGGATTGCCGCGGCGCAATCCGGGCCGGCGCAGCAGGGGGCGGCCGCGCCCGAGAGTCTGCGGATCTCAGGCCTTAAAGATTCCGTCGAAATCCTCAAGGATCGCTGGGGCATCTCCCACATTTACGCGAAGAACGAATCGGATTTATTCCTTGCGCAGGGATACAACGTCGCTCGCGACCGGCTGTTCCAGCTCGAGCTATGGCGCAGACAAGCCACCGGCGCCATGGCCGAGATCTTAGGCAAAAAGGAGCTGCGTCGCGATATCGGCAACCGCCTCTTCATGTATCGCGGTGATTTGACACAAGAACTCAACTGGTATCATCCGCACGGCGCCGCGATCGTTCAATCTTTTGTGGACGGGATTAACGCCTACATCGCGGAGACGCGGCGGAATCCGGCGCTCTTGACGCCCGAATTCAAAATGCTTGGGATAAAGCCCGGCAACTGGACTCCGGCGGTGGTGATCTCGCGTTTTAACGGACTGCTGGGAAACGTCACCCAGGAGCTGAATATCGCGCTTGCGATTCGGGCCATCGGGGTCGAGCGCGTCAAAGATCTCGACTACTTCCAACCGGCCGATCCTGATCTGGATCTCGATCCGGCAATTGACGCGTCGTTGCTTTCGCGCAACGTACTCGGGCTCTATTCCGCGTTCCGGACGCCGCTTCGCTTTACCGCGGAGGACCTGGGTGCTGAGTACCGGGACAATTCGATAGATCGGGAGCACGCGCTTGCCCAGCTCGGCGAATCAGCCGAATATCCCTCGGCTGTAGAACTGAGCCAGCGCCGCCAGGATGTGGGCAGCAACAACTGGGTGGTAAGCGGGAAGCTCACGGCCAGTGGGTACCCGATGATGATGAACGATCCGCATCGCCAGATTGACGTCCCCTCGCTGCGTTATTGGGTCCACCTGGTAGCGCCGGGATGGAACGTGATTGGAGGCGGCGAGCCTTCCCTCCCTGGAGTCTCAATCGGACATAACGAGTCCGGAGCCTGGGGGCTGACCATTTTCGGCACTGATAGCGAAGACCTATACGTCTACGACACAAATCCGGACAACCCGTCGCAGTACAAGTATGCCGGGGGCTGGGAATCGATGACAGTCATCAGAGAATCGATTCCGGTCAAGGGTGCGCAGCCTGCCCAGGTGGAACTGAAGTACACGCGTCATGGACCCGTAGTCTTCGAGGACAAGCCTCACCACAAGGCGTACGCGGTTCGCGCGGCGTGGCTAGAAATTGGCGGAGCCCCATACCTTGCGAGCCTGCGCATGGATCAAGCCAGGTCCTGGCAGGAGTTCCGTGATGCATGCGCATACAGCCGCATTCCGGCCGAGAACATGGTTTGGGCCGACAGGGATGGCAACATCGGCTACCAGGCGGTGGGGATCGCGCCCCAGCGTCCGAACTGGAGCGGACTGCTTCCGGTACCCGGCGACGGACGATATGAATGGGACGGCTTCCTTCCCATCAAGGCACTGCCGCACGTCGAGAATCCGGAGAAGGGCTTCTTCAACACCTCGAACAATTATCTGATTCCTCCGGGCTGGCCCTACAAAGAGGCGCTGCATTACACGTGGGCCGACCCGTACCGGGCTGATAGCGTCGAGCAGTTCCTGCGATCCGGGCGAATGTTCACAGTCGCGGACATGATGCGATTTGCAGAACAGTGTTTTCTCGATTCCCGCGCGCGAACTGGTCCCCCTCTTGCGTGAGATCAAGGCGGCCCATCCAGCCACGGATCAGGCCCGGGAGCGCCTGCTCCACTGGGATTTCAATCTGGATAAGAATTCGGTGCCGGCGGGGATCTATGAGATGTGGCAGTGGCAGATTGAGGCCGACGCTCGAACTACGTTCGTCCCCAAAGAAGCGCAGGAATTTATCGGTATGCCGCCACTCTCGAAGATCATTCGCTGGATGGAGGCCCCGGATGGCCGCTTCGGACCAGACCCGATTGCGGGGCGCGATGCATTCCTGCTCAAGAGCCTGGATGAAGCCGTCGCAAGCCTCACGCAACGGCTGGGCGGGGATATCGAAAAGTGGAAGCTCGGCGCATACCACCATGCGCTGATTTATCATGCGATGAGCGGCGCGATGAAAGCCAAGGAACGCGCCAAATTCGACGTGGGCGATCTGCCTCGCGGCGGCGACGGGAATACCGTGGATGCGACGCCCGGATTGTCGCCCGGCATACCGCCGCAGATCCTCGCGATCATGTCACGTGGCGGCGACCCTCACAATCAGTTCGGCGGCGGATCTTTCAAGATCATCGCCGATACCGAAGATTGGGACAATTCGTTGGGATTGAACACTCCCGGACAATCCGGCGATGTCAACTCACCTCATTATCGTGACCTGTATCCGCTGTGGGCGCGCGGCCGGTATTTCCCGATTTTTTACTCGCGGCGGAAAGTTGAGTCGGTAGCCGAAAAAACGTTCGACCTGCAGCCGGATTCGGGCAGATCTGTCACTTCGGAAACCGCGCGTTAGCTACAGGCTGAGCCGCGCGCGTAAGCAAGCGGTTTTCCGATGTGAACGAGCTCACCGGTCGACCCCCCGCTACCGTTCGGGAAACCTCACTCATAGCGCAACGAAATTAGCGGATCGACAAGCGTAGCGCGCCGCGAAGGAAAATAAGACGCTCCATAGCCTGCCAGCAGCAGAATCGCGATCACGGATATCAGCGTCACGGGATCGTAGGTCTTGATCCCGGCAATCTGATTTTGCATCACCCGCAGCAGCAGGAAAGAGAGAAGCGCGCCGATCACGATTCCCAGAATCACAAATCGCATGCCGGCCCGAATCACCAGGCCGCGAACGTTGCCGGTCGATGCACCCAACGCCATGCGGATGCCAATCTCTTTCTGCTGTTGCGACACCGTGTATGAAATCACGCTGTAAACTCCGACGCACACCAGCACGAAACCGATCGACGCGAACACGGAAAATAGTTGCACTCCGAATCGAGTCGGCGAGAACAGGAACTGATCGAGCAGCTGGGTCATCGTTCCTGACTGTTGCGGAACGACGTTCTTGTCCAGCGACAGTATGCTGCTCTCCAGAGTCTTGCTCATTGCAGCGGGTGAACCGGCAGTCTTGACAAATACTCCAAAGCCGCCATAGCCGGACAGCGTCATGGGGGTGTATGCTTCGGGCGCCGTCGGATCCACTAATCCGCTATTGCGCAGGTCGGACGTGACGCCAATGATTTCAAACCATGGATTTTTGATCGGGACCGGAGCTTGCTCGAAGATATCGATCCGCACCCGCTTTCCCACCGGGTTAGCGCCTTGCATCAACTTCGTGACAAACGTCTGGTTCACTACCGCCACCATGTGTTTCCCAAACATATCGGCGTCCGTGATACCGCGGCCGCTCAGAATGTCAGTGCCCACGGTCTCAAAGTAACTGGGGTCCACCAAGCCTGCCTGTCCGTTCCACTTCTCGCTGTGTGAGATTCCAGCAACATCGAACGTTGTACGAATCCCGCCGAACGGCGGAAATTCGAGCGCAGTTGCAGCGGACGTGACACCCGGGACGGCGCGCAGCTTATCCGTTAGGTCTCGAGCGAAGCGATACTGCGATTCGGCAGTGGGGTACTTCTTTCCCAACTGGACCTGCGCAACCAGCAACTTGTCGGCACGGAACCCCAGGTCTGCTCCGCGCTGCACCAGGAAGCTGCGCATCAGCAATCCTGCGCCGCTCAGCAGGAACAGCGACAGGGCGACTTCGAACACTACCAGCGCATTCCGCATCTTGCCTCGACGAAACCCGCTGTTTCCGCGCCCGCCCGCCTTCAACGGCTCCGCCAAGTTTCGTGCGAACGCTCCCAGAGAGGGAATCAGCCCGAAAATTAAGGGAGTCAAAATCGCGACCACCACGGTTGCCGCTAGCACCGGAAGGTTAAGCCGGATGTCGGCTTCGTCCGGAAACGTGAATTTAGGCAGCGCCACCGTCAGCGCTTTCAGCCCCGCCGCCGCGAATGCGCATCCCAGCAGGGCTCCGCACCAGGCCAGCAATGAACTCTCAATCAGAAGCTGCCGCATCACGCGCCATCGTCCCGCGCCCAGCGAGCTTCGGATCGCGAACTCCTTCTCGCGCGCCGTCGCTCGCGCCAGCAGCAGATTCGCCACGTTTGCGCACGCAATCAGCAGCAGCAGCCCCACCGCACCCAGCAGAATGTAAAGCGTTTCGCGAAACTTCCCCACTACGTTATCGATCAGCAGCGGCACGCGAACGTCAAACTGTTTCGGGTAGAAGACGTGATACTGCTTGGCTAGCCTGTGGGCAATGATGTTCAGATCCGGCGCCGCCGATTTCGGCGTGAGTCCCGGCTTCAGACGACCCATCAGAAACACGAAATCGGAGTTCGCATCAGCCTCTGCCGGATTCGCTGTGAAAGGCATCCACAGGTCGGCGCCCCACAGCGTGAATCGCTTCGGCATGATCCCGATCAGGGTCGTGGGAGTGCCGTTCAGAATGTAGTTCTTGCCGACGATGTTACGGTCGCCCGCGAACCGGCTCTGCCAGACCTTGTAGCTCAGCACGAAAACCGGCGGGGCTCCCGGATTCGCGTCCTCCTGAGTAAAGTAGCGGCCGATGAGCGGCTGCATACCGCAGAAATCGAAGGCATTGCCGGTCAATTTCGCCCGTAGGAACGATTCCAGGCGACCCGACGGATCGGTCATCAGTACGCGATCCTGGATGATCCCGATACTGTCCTCAAAAACATGATTCTGCTGCTGAAGCTGTACAAATTCGGCTTGCGTGTACCCTTGCCTGCCCCCGTCTTGTGCCCGGCTGGCGTCGTGAATCTCGACCCCCGTTAACCGCGTCCCTCCCTTATAGGGGAACGGGTCCAGCAGCACATTATCGATGACGCTGAAAATCGCCGTCACCGACCCAATGCCAAGTGCCAGCGCGATCACCGCCGTCATGAAGAAGCCGCGATCCTTAATCAGCATCCGGATCGCATACCGGAAATCGTGCAGCACGGAATCCATGAAGAAGAATACGTAAGCACGGCGAAAAAGGTGCCGAAAAGATGTGCGGCGGCAGGGCCAAGCCAAAGTTTCTTTACTTGGATACGATTGCAAACCCGCCGTCATCTATATATAGACTCCGAGCGAGCATCAGAGCCGGCTTTCAAAAAGGCCGCTCGGGGGTTCGCGCGGCGAGCGTGTGAAGTCTACCTGGCTAGACCGCGCAGAGCTTGACCTTTATTCCCAATCTCGGAACCGCAACGGACAGGCAGGACTTCTTTGCACGCACAAAGGAGACGGCATGAAAATAGCCTTTACCATCGCGTCTCTCGCGATGTTGTTTTCAATTGGAATCCTGATCGGGCAGTCGGACGACGACCAAATTTCCAGCGAATGGCCCGTAATGGGGCAAAACCTCAACGACACCCGTAACCAGCCGAACGAACACATTATCAACACCTCGAACGTGGGTACGCTCACTACTAAATGGGTGTTCACCACCGCTGGAAATGTCTCCACTGCCCCTTTTGGGGACGTCTCCGCCACTCCCACGGTAGCGGGTAAAGCGGTCTATTTTCCAGACTGGGCCGGCTATCTGTATGCCCTCGACAAAGACAGCGGGCAGCTCATCTGGAAACAGCAGATCTCAACCTACGACGGATTTAGTACCGCCATCTCGCGGGTAAGTCCGGTGGTGAATGGCGATGAGCTGATCATTGGCGATAACGAGAACCCCAATGCAGTTCATAATGGCGCAAATATTATTGCTGTGGACCGGCGAACCGGTGCACTGCGCTGGATTACCAACGTAGACTCTTATCCCGCCGCCATCATCACAGGTTCACCTGTGGTTTTCGATGGCACGGTATATGTGGGCGTCTCTTCAAATGAGGAATCGACGTTGGCGCATCAGCCAACCTATACGCAATGCTGTGCCTTTCGTGGCAGCGTCGTCGCCTTGGATGCAGTTACCGGAGCAATTCTCTGGAAGACCTATGACATGCCCGATAACCATGGCGCGCTCGATCGATACAGCGGCGGGGCCATCTGGCAGCCGCCCGCGATTGATCCCCAGCGAGGGTTACTCTACATCGGAACTGGAAACAATTACACGGTGCCGAAAAGGGTCGAAACATGCCAACAAGCGGCGGAGGCCGCAGGCAACACCGACGCCGATTGCACGGCGCCCGATGACTATTTCGACGCGGCTCTGGCGCTGGATATACGCACCGGGGCTGTAAGATGGGCGCACAAGCGGCTGCATGGGGGCGCCGGCTCAGTAGAGTGGAGCTATGGGGTTCAGGATTACGATGCCTGGACTACCGGCTGCAGAAATATGCCGCCAATCAACTGCGCATCACCGCCGGGGCCGGATTACGACCTGGGCGGTTCGGGACCCAATCTGCTTCCCCATATGGTGGGATTCGGGCAAAAGAGCGGTGTGTATTGGGCGTTTAACCCAGACAATGGCGATGTGCTTTGGAGCACGTTTGTAGGTCCCGCGGGTACAGGCACGCTGGGCGGCATTGAATGGGGCACTGCAACCGACGGCAAGCGGATTTATGCCCAGGTCGCCGATAGCGGGAAGGTCTCGTACACGCTTCTAAACGGTCCAACCATTACTTGGGGGTCGTGGAGCGCGCTGGACGCGGACACGGGAAAAATCCTCTGGCAAACCGCCGATCCGACCCCTGGATCTCAGGACTTCGGAGCCGTGAGCGTTGCCAACGGCGTGGTGTATGCGGGCTCGCAGGGTGCGTCCGGCTACATGTACGCGCTCGATGCTCAAACAGGAGCAATTTTATGGAAGTACGCCAGCGGGGGCTCCGCTATTGACGGCCCCGCCATCGTCAATGGTGTCGTTTATTGGGGATCGGGCTACAGGATCGGGACGCATAATAACAAACTCTACGCATTCACGATTTCCGATCACGGTCATTGAGCCGCGAACGCGATTATACGTATTAGAGCGGAAGCCGTGATCGGAAGTTCAATCGACTGCCGTCTTAAAAGGCGCATGAGTGCCTTCTTTGGGACAGCTTCTCCTGGACAAATAGAAATCGTCCCGCTGTGCGTCATTTGCAACTTCTCGAATACAAAGACTTGCATCGCTTGACGGGATATTGGACTTGAAATTGCCACAAGCCATATCGGGAAATAACACAACCCAGGAGAAGAAACAAAATGCGTTTAAGTCTTTATCGAAAATTGGCGTTCTTGCCGCTCTTGGCATTGGCTCTCGGACCGTTTGCAAACTCTTCGGCCGCCGTAACTCTTAAGAGCCCGGTCACAGCGGAATGCGAAACGTGGAATTTCGAAGCAGAAGCCTCGGGTCTGCTGAAGCAGATCGGGACACTCAGTCGAAAGCTTCATAACGACGCCGGCACACTGGAGTCCTTCAAGCGTCAGCCCACGCTGAGTTGGCAGAGTCACGCGGCTCAATTGAATCGAACGCGAGAGCACATCAACTCGATCGGTGAGCGGCTCGATCGACTTCAGGCGATTCAATCCATAACTGCCCCTTGGCAGCAGCGCGCTATTCGCGAGATCGTGCCGGTAGCCGCAACTCTAGCGGCTCACACCGAATCCGCCATTCAGCATCTGAATGACAACCGCTCATACCTGTTCGCTCCGGTTTACGCCGAGCATTTGACAGCCATCGCGGAACGATCCGGAGAATTAAAGGATTCAGTGGACGCCTTTTTGGAATTTGGCAATACCTCTGAAAAGTACGATCGGCTCCAACAAAAGTTGGAACGGCTTCAGGAGAAGATCGGCCTCTCCGAATCGTAATCGGCAGTAAGTGACCTGTGAGGGACTCTGGATTGATCCTGAGTCCCTCATTGAAATACTCGAACGAAGGCTCACAACAATGGAACCCCGCGCTGCTACCGCGGCATTTAGTTTGGATACCCCATTCGAATTAGGATTGATTCGAATCCGCCGGGCTATCCATGCGGATCAGCTTTGCATTTCCGCGGAGATCGACGCCGCCCAAAGAGTCAGGCGCGCGCTTCAAATCTTTGTACCGAACTGTCGTATTCTCCTCATCGATAATCCGCTATTTATGCTGGAAACAACGGCCATCGATCACGCATCCGGCATCTTCATACCTCTACACTTGGTTGTCTCCGGAGCAGGAAACCGCACGCTGGTGCACATGCTGAATCTGGAACACATCTCGCACAGCGATCTCCCTATCGGGATCAGAGCGCCCGTGCTTGATCTTCAGCATCGCTTGCTGCATGTCTTGCGGGACATTGGAAACAGCTTGCGCAATTCTTACGAGTGGGCCGATCGAGGAATGCTCGCCTGAGCGACAGTTTGCCTGATCAGCTATCTGCGGCCCGTGCATGTGTACGCTATCGTGAAGAGATTTCTCGGACTACTCGATATGGCGCGAAGCGATCTCTTGCGCGTGTTCGGCATCATTGCCGTCACGCTCGGCATCAGCGCCGTGCACTATTTCACGCCGGATTCGATGGTCCAACTGCACTATCTCATCCAGCGGCTATTCTACGTCCCGGTCGTGTACGCCGGCCTCTATTTCGGATGGAGAGGCGGTCTGGCGGCAGCAGTGCTTGCCGGGCTGGCTTATTTGCCGCAAATCCTGGCCACCTGGAAATTGCATCCGAGTTATTCCATCAATCAGTGCGCGGAAGTCGCCCTGTTCTGCGTGGCCGGTGTGGTGGCGGGCCTTCTCGCCGATCGGGAGCGCAGGCAAAAAAAAGTCCTACAGGATACGGCCGAGCAGTTATCGCGCGTTTATGGCGAACTGCAGGACAATTTCGAGCGGATGAAGCGCGCGGAGCGTCTGTATGCGCTAGGGCAGCTATCGGCGGGATTGGCTCACGAGATCAGAAATCCTCTAGCCAGTATTGAAGGCGCCGCGGCGGTTCTCCTCCGCGAACCTCCCTCGGAAGAACGAAGAAATGAATTTCTTCATATCATTCAGAAGGAATGCCGGCGTTTGAATCGACTGCTGACGAACTTCTTGAATTTTGCCAAGCCGCGGCCGCCGGAGTTCGCCCTGGCACGCGTCGAGCAGGTGCTCGACTCCGTAATCGCCCTGGCGGAGCACGCCATTCGCCGCAGCCAGATCCGGATCCGGAAAGAAGTGGCCGGCAACCTTACGGAATTTGAATGCGATTCCGAACAACTTACACAAATCCTTCTGAACCTTACGATCAACGCCATTCAGGCCATGCCGGAAGGAGGAGAGATCCTGCTCTCGGCGCGCCGGCGAAATGGAAGCGCCGTAATTAAAGTGCGAGACCAGGGAATTGGAATCGACGAAAAAGATCTGGAGAAGATCTTTGACCCATTCTTTACGACCAAGGAATCGGGCACCGGGCTCGGGCTGCCGATCGCGCATCAAATCGCGGTAAGACAAGGGGGTGTTCTCAGTGCGGAAAGAAATGCCGATAAAGGCATGACATTCTCGCTTGAGTTCCCGTTGTCGCATCGAAGAGTGGAAGAATGAACAAACGTGTTCTGGTGGTCGACGACGATGAGAGCCTCAGGCGAGTTACTCAAGTACAGCTGGAACAAGCGGGCTTTCAAACATCGACGGCCGCGGATGGCTTCGAAGCGCTGACAATTCTACAAAAATCAGCTCCCGACCTGGTAATCACCGATCTGAAGATGCCGGGCATGTCGGGAATCGACTTGCTTCGGCGGATACGAGCCGATTACCCAGAAGTGCTGGTGATCATGCTCACGGCTTTCGGCACGGTCGAAAGCGCCGTCGAGGCGATGAAGGCGGGAGCCTACGATTACATAACCAAGCCTGTACATCCGGACGAGCTGGAACTGGTGGCTCGGCGATCCCTGCAGCATCTGCAGCTGGTGGAAGAGAACCGCTCGCTGAGGAGCAGCCTGGATGCCAAGTACGGGTTCGAAAACATCATCGGACGATCAAATTCGCTGCTCTACGTGTTGGATATGGCCGCTCGGGCGGCGCAGACCGAAGCAACCGTGTTGATTCATGGCGAAACCGGCACCGGGAAGGAGCTGCTCGCTAAAGCCGTTCACTTCAACAGCGGACGTCGGGAGAAACCGTTTGTCACAATCAACTGCGGCGCGATACCCAAGGATCTTTTGGAATCCGAGCTATTTGGACATGTGAAAGGTTCCTTCACGGGCGCGGTAGCCCATAGAAAAGGCAAAGTGGAATCGGCCGACGGCGGCACGCTTTTTCTCGACGAGATTGGAGAGATGCCGCTCGAGCTACAAGTCAAGTTACTGCGGCTGATTCAACAAGGCGAGATCGAGAAGGTCGGGGCGCCCACCGCCAGCATGGTGGATGTCCGTGTTATCGCGGCGACGCATAGGAATCTTGAAGCAATGATCGAGGATGGCATATTCCGGGAAGACCTCTATTACCGTTTGTCCGTTATTCCGTTGGAGCTGCCACCCTTGCGGGAGCGCCTCGACGACATTCCTCAATTAGTGCAGCACTTCTTTTTGAAAACGAAAAAGAAGCATGGCCGCGAAGATCTTACTTTGCCTATTTCGTTGATGCCTTATTTCACCAATTACCGCTGGCCAGGCAATATTCGGGAACTCGAGAACATAGTGGAGCGCCTGGTCGTGCTGACTCCAGGAAATGAAATCGCCGTTTCACACCTGCCTGCGTTCTTGCGCCGCGAACATCCGTCGATCGATATGTTGAATGTTGAGCTTCCGCCACAGGGCATCAGTCTGGAGGCAATCGAGAAAGAACTGATATTGAGGGCTCTCGAGAAATTTAAGTGGAACCAGACGCATGCAGCCAAGTACCTTGACATTAGCCGGAAAGCGCTCATATACCGCATGGAGAAACACGGCATTCAAAGACCCGATACCGCGGCCCCCGATGAGGAGGAATCGGGAGCTGGCGAATAAGCAGGCGAGCTGTGTTCCTTCGGTTACTGCGCCGTAAGGAAAAAATCGAGCAGCCACAATAATGAAAACACGCTGCCACCGATTACTAACAATTTCACGGTTGTAACAACCGACCTGCGAAACGAGTATTCCCGCGGCTCGTAATCTTCAGAAAGGCGCTCGTCATTGATTTCTTCTTGAACGTTCTTAGATGTGGTCAACTGAATCTCCTGTAACACTGTTAGAAGTTGCAATCAAACGGCCATCGCTGCTTACTGGTGTCTTATCGCGGAATAAGAGGTAATCGCGCGTCACAGTGAGATTATCTGCCCGAAAAGGGACACGAGCGGCATTTTTGGCGCAACGTAGAGGTTCGCAAGATAGGAACTGTGCAATGCGACTCGAACTTTTCGCCGCATTTTTATGGGCCATCGGAAATGGCAACTCGGATGCATTGTTAAAGGCAATGATCGCTACGGAATGCCTGCACGGCATTCATCACGTTAGCTAGGAAAGGAAACCACAATGAGCAAATCGAAAGAGGAGATGTTCTCTGCGCCCCTCGCACCCAAGAATGAAAGGCGCCTGCACGCCGCGGATGAACGCAAGAGACGCGAAGACGAGCGCGATATCGCGTTGCGCGCTTATGAACTATGGCAAGAAAGGGGCTGCCCCGAAGGGTCCGCCGAAGAAGACTGGATCCAAGCAGAACGTGAAGTCAAATCAAAGGAGGTGAATGTTGCAGCCTGAGAGCTTCGTCATTGGCGGCGGAATGTAGAAAGCCGATACGACATCGGTGACTAAGTTGACAGGCCATCGCTATGGCAACGATTATTGCGATCGTTTAGAGACCTGCGGGCCGGCAGTTACCTTGCTGCCGGCCCGCTTGTATTCCGCTCGGGCGCACAAAGCGTTTGGGCCGCTTGTGCCAGACTGGGCGAATCGGCCCATGAGAATGACGTCAAGCGTTTTGTGGATCTGCTTCTTTTTCCTGCCTGGACAAAAAGCCTTCCCACAGAACTCGTTGCCGGTTTCGGCGGAACCTTCGGGTCCCGCACTGCTGTCCTTTGATGAACTACAGGAGCTTGCGACGACAGCCGAACTGAAGGGTGCCGTGGCGGAGAAGCTGAACCGGCTCCTTACAGCTCCTTTTCTGGGGAGCGCGTCCGTGAGTCATCGCCCCCGCCGGCCGGTAGTTGAAGGCCTGGGCCCAATCGTTCGAGCAAGCCTCTGGAACATCGAGCGAGGGCTCAATTTCGATCTGATTCAATCAGCGCTTCGGAACCCGGAAGAATTCCAGCGGGACTCAGGTTACGAAGCTCGGCCGAACAACAATCATCAGGTGATTGCGAGTCAACTGCGCGCGCTGCAGGATACCGACGTTCTCATCCTGAATGAAGTCGACGTCGGAATGAAGCGGACCGGATATCGCGATGTATCGCGCGATTTGGCAGCCGCGCTCGATATGAGTTATGCATATGCAGTCGAGTTCGTCGAAGTAGATCCGGTATTCGATCTGGGACTCGAGAAAATCGATCTGCCCGACGCGAGTGAGCAACAACGTCTCGATCAAGATCTCCAAATTGATCGGGCACGATACCGCGGCCTGCATGGCAACGCGGTGCTGAGCCGTTATCCGATCGAGAGCGCGCGCGTCTTTCGCCTTCCCACCTGCTACGACTGGTACGGCAAGGAGATTCAGGCCGTGGCGAAATTGGAACACGGCAAGCGCTGGACGGCTCGCAAACTATTCCGTGAGCGCATCGAGCGCGAGATACGACGCGGCGGGCGAATGGCGCTAATCGTCGATCTGAGAGTGCCCGCCCTCCCTACCGGCAGACTGACCGTCATCTCCGTCCATCTGGAGAATAGGTGTCCGCCGGAATGCCGCCAGAAACAGATGAGAGCGCTGCTCGATACGATTCGAACCATCAATAATCCGGTGGTCCTCGGGGGAGATCTCAACACATCCGGCCAGGATGCAACTCCTACTTCAGTGCGAAACGAAATCATGAAGAGAGTTACGGATTACCGTTTCTGGGTTAAACACGCGATCTTTTGGTTTAGTCCCGTAAGCATCCCACAATACGCGATTCTTCCTCTTCAATACTTTCATCGCTATCTCGATCCGACGGCGCGACATTTCCCATTCGTCTGGGAAAATCGCGAGCGGGCCCTTTTCCAAACGGTCGAGAACTTTAGGTTTGCTGACGGCGAGACGTTCGACTTCAGAGGCAACGCGCAACGAACGCTCAATAAGAAGGAGCGCACGTTGGCTAACAGTAACCAGCGAGGAGCGAAGGGGTTCGTTCCCACTTACGCCTTTGAACGAAACTTTGGCGGTTGGGTCGGCCATTTCAAGCTGGATTGGTTTTTCGTCAAACCTTTCATTCAAAATCCGCGCGCTGTCGACCAAAGCTACCGGTTCGCTCCTCATTTTCCGATTACAATGCGCGAGCTAAATGAATCCGCTCCGGATCGAATCTCCGATCATCCTCCATTAACGGTGGATCTGCCGATCACTAGAGCCATGGCTACACTAAGTTCTATCGAGATCGCTGACGGTTCCGACCCAATTCGGAGACGCTGTGTCATTGCAAGCAAGTCGCTCGCCGGTCGGACACTATCCGTGTATTGGCGTGGAGCTGCGACCAGTTGGCGGTAATGGCGCATGCATTCAGCTTGGCTATGATGGTCTGAATCGGGGCGTAGCTCCGGACCGAATCTGGATACCAGCTTTGAACCGGCGGCTTTTTCCGGGAGGCGCGATTTCGTGTCCGATCAAGGTGTAGCAGAGCAGCGCGACGACGGAAGTTCGGAAAGCGGCCATTCAGCCCAGCCCGAACTTACGACAACCCTGCTCCGCTCACAGAGCGGCGATCCGTGTGCCTTTGACCGCCTGTTCGCTCTCGTCTATCAGGACTTCCGAGCACTGGCGAAAAGCTATCTCGCTCGAGAGCGCCATACCGTGACGCTCCAGCCCACAGCGCTCGTAAATGAGGCGTACATCCGGCTGGTGGATCAGACCCGCGTCGACTGGAAGGGGCGCACGCACTTCTTCGCCGTCGGGGCAATGGCCATGCGACGCATTCTCGTGAACCGTGCCATCGCGGCGAAAAGGCTCCGTCGCGGCGGTGGGCAGATCGTGAAAGTTGACCTGTGCGAAGGACTGCTCTCAACTGAGCGGGAAGAAGACGTTCTCGCCGTGGACGAAGCCCTGAAGGAACTCGCCAAACTGAATGAGCGTCATGCCAAGATCATTGAGCTGCGGTTTTTTGGCGGGCTGGCCGTGGCTGAAATCGCCGAGACCCTGGGCGTCAGCGCCAGTACCGTCGAGAAAGATCTCCGTTTCTCGAGCGCGTGGTTGAAGAACGCCTTGCGCCACTAGATCAGTAAGCAGTATGAGCTCGCGGAGTATCGATCCAGCACGCCATGCACGCGCAGCTGCTGTGTTTCTAGCTGCCATTGATCAGTCACCGGAAGAGCAGAGATTGTTAGTAGGGCGCGAGTGCGCGAACGACCCGGAGTTGCTTGAGATGGTTGAGCAACTTCTGGCCGAGGACCGAAACGGCTCTATCTTGCCTGAACCGAATCCGGCCCCATCGCCATCCAGAGAATCCCTGACCGGACTCACTCTCTCGCATTACCGCGTCCTGGAATCCGTGGGCGAAGGAGGCATGGGGACGGTCTATCGCGCCACTGACACGCGGCTCGATCGTATAGTGGCGCTCAAGTTTCAGCCGCCGCAGATTCTCCGAGATACCGCGGGCCGCGACCGTTTTTGGCGTGAAGCGAAGACCATTGCATCTATCGATCATCCGAACGTATGCCCGGTTTATGAAATGGAGGAGGACGGCGCATTCCTGTTCATCGCGATGGCGTATCTGGACGGCATCCCGCTGGACCGCAGAATGGTATCAGGCCGGGTCAGCATTGACGAGGCGCTCAAGATCGCTATTCAGGCGGGCCGGGGCCTTGAAGCGGCGCACGCCAAGGGCATCGTCCACCGCGATATCAAGCCTGCGAACCTGATGCTCACAAGGACATCTTCGGGTGACGATCTGGTGCGCATTCTTGATTTCGGAATCGCACAGTCGCTCCGCGAGTTGGTGGGCACACAGGATGAGTTGACGATGGGCACCGTGTGCTACATGGCGCCGGAGCAGACCCGCCCTGGGCGCGTCGATGCGCGGGCAGATATATGGTCGCTCGGCGTGGTTCTTTACGAGATGCTATCCGGGCGATTGCCCTTCGAACATGCGTCCGCTCACGAGACTCTCGACGCAATCGCCGGTCCCATGCCAGTGGATTTCCGTGTCCTGCCGCCCGAAATTACGTCCAGCCTGGTCGCGGTTCTCGAACGAATGCTGGACAAGGATGTCGCCAGAAGGTATCAGAGCGCGCGAGAGTTAGTTGCCGATCTCGAACGAGTTGCCGCGGCCACAATCGCGCGACCGACCGAGGCCAGCCGCCGCTGGATTGCGGTTAGAGGCGCACTGCTCGCGCTGCTTGTGTTTGCAATCGGTGCTTCGCTGTGGGCCGTCTGGACCCGGGTGGCGCAATCAGGCCATGAAACGCTTTCGCTGACACCGTTCACTTTCTATCCTGGGTACGAAGAGAACCCGGCTATATCGCCCGACGGCAAGCAGATCGCGTACGTGGGGCAGGGCGTTCACGGAACGAACCCGCTCGAGTTATATGTGCAGGGGATTTGGTCCACCGATCCCTTACGGCTGACGCACCACCGTCCTGGTGAAGAGAACCGAAGCCCGGCTTGGGACGCAACGGGCAGCACGCTCGCGGTGCTGCAAACCGTCGCCGGCACGCGATTCGCGCGGATTGTGCTTGTCCCCGCGCGTGGCGGAGCGGCTATCGACTTGGGCATAGACGACGTGCTCGCGACGGGCCGTTTGGCCTGGAGCACTGACGGCAAGAAGCTGGCATTCACTCGCATCCACGGTTCAGATCAAGGCGTAATCTATGAGTTCTCTATCAAGGACCGGACTCTTCGCCAAGTTTCATTCCCGCGTCCCGGCCAGACGGATTGCTGCCCGGATTTCGACCCCAGTAGCAGTCGATTGGCATTCAAACGAAACGAAGTAGAGATTGTCGTCATTGATGAGCGCACGGGCGCTGCGCGTTCTTTACCCGCCCGCGCCTCTTGGCCGGGGCTGACGTGGACTGCGGATGGCCAATCGTTGCTGTTTTCCTGGTTGGGGCGGATGGGCGAGGTGAATCTCAATAGGGCCGCCATTCGGCGACCCGCTCACGAGTTCCGATACGACATCATGGACATTACCGTGCGCGGCAAGCAGATGGCGTGCGTCCGCTGGGAGTTCGAACATAGTATCTGGTCGCTGAAACTTCACCGGTCCGGAGAACGCGTTGTAGCGGGAGAGAAAACACAGCTGATCGCTTCGACATCCTGGGACAACACGCCCCAGTTTTCGCCCGACGGAAAGTGGATAGCCTTCTCATCCGGGCGTTCCGGCACTCCCGAGATTTGGGTAGCCGGTGCCGACGGCCTCAACGTCCGTCGATTGACTTTCTTCGATGGAGTGTTCACCGGTACTCCGCGCTGGTCGCCGGACGGGAAGCAAATCGTCTTCGATGCCCGGCCGCCCGCTTCGAAACCTTTCATGTATGTCGTTCCGGTTTCCGGTGGAAAGCCGATCCGGCTTACGAATACAGAGGGAGACATGCCGAGCTGGTCGCGGGACGGACGCTGGATTTACTTTCAGTCGCAGGCTGATGACCAGATATGGAAGATCCCGGCTTCCGGCGGCCATGCCGTTCGGGTCACTCGCGGAGGCGGCTTCGAAGCGTTCGAGTCCGCGGATGGCCGCTATCTCGTTTATTCAAAAAGCGACGAAGGCCTGGGAATCTGGAGGCTGGACCTGAGTACCGGGCAAGAACAGCCCATCCCGGCGCTGGCCGAAGCCGGCGAGTTCCGGCACTGGGCTCTTGGGCCGCGAGGCGTATACTTTGTCCCAAACGTCGAGGTCAACAGCCCTCATGCCGCAATCTATTTCTTCGATTTCGCAACTGGGCGGACTTCTCGAATCGCAGAACTGGGCCGGCTCGTAGCGCCAGGCCCAGGTATGCTGGCAGTTTCGCCGGATGAGACCTCGCTGCTCTACGTTCCAGCCGGTCGCGACAACCGCGACATTATGCTGGCCGAAGATTTTCACTGACCAGCGCCACTCCTTCTGGACAGATCATACGGCAACTTCTCTCAGCCGAAGCGTGAGTAGATCGTGCCGCCGAATCGTCTCCGCTGTTGCTGTGAGCCGAGCAAGATCGTCAAAGACGGTAAGATAGCGTCCTGAGAGTTCATCGGCGCCCCCGGAGGCGAGCAGAAGAATTGAGTCGAGTGCCCGCTCAGGTGGGACTGCGCGCCCAGCTTCGTACTGTTCCCGAACCCATTTAGTTGCACAATGTGCCGGCGAGTCGGTGGAAACCCCCTCTGCTAAGGCCGCGTGTGTCAGGCCGCCGTCGACGAGACCCGGATGGAAAGCAAACACGTGAATATTGTGTGGCCTGAGCTCGACAGCGAGGTTCTCGGTGAGCTTAATAACAGCAGCTTTAGAAACCGAGTAAGCCGAGGCCGTTGGCCAGCGAAAGACTCCGGCGTGGCTAACAATGTTGATGATTTGACCACCGCCGCGCCGGATCATTGCCGGCAGGACCGCGCGCGAGCACAGATAGGTTCCACGCACGTGAATCTCTTGAGTACGCCACCACGAATCAGGATCGACATCCCACAAGTAGCCGGTAGGGCCCGCTACGCCGGCGTTGTTAATGAGGACGTCCACCGCCCCAAGCCGCATCTCGATCTCGTTGAAAGCGCAATCTACGGCATCCGGATCCGCAACGTCAAAACTCACTGGAATCGCCCGGCCGTCAGCGGCTTCGATTAACTGCACGGTTTCACGGAGGTGGCTTGCTGATCTGCCTGTCACTGCGACAGCGGCGCCTGCCCTGGCTAACGCCTGAGCGTACACACGCCCAAGACCTCGGCTGGCGCCCGTGACAACCGCAACGCATCCATTCAAGCCTAAGCCCACTTCATTCCTCCTTGTGTTGCAGCGAAGTTTCTGGGGTACGCACCGAAAAACATATTGGGGACGGGTTCGGATTTCAGAGCTTCAGCGCCCCGGCAGAGTTGGTCCAGCTCGTCGCGGAATATTTCCTCGACAGCTTTCCGGATCACTGCTCCCTTCGGGCTGAGCGGGATGCGCGCGCGTTCGAAAGGCGCGAGCGGCAGTACAAGTTCGTGCTGCAACTGCGAATGGCGGGGGAGCTCTTTGTTCGTCTCATCGATGGCCCGACGTACTGCGGCGCGATCCTCGTCCGTCGCCGAATCGCGCTTCCAGACAACCAGACACGCAGGACGGCGGCGCCCCGATCCGCAGACAACGATTTCATCGATCGCGGTAATCGCGTGCCCCATCACCATTTGTTCAATTGCCGGAGCATTGCTCTTTTCGCCGTTCACATGCACGAGCACGTCATCGATTCGGTTTCGGTACCGGAGCGCGCCCGAAGGCGCAGGATCAAACGTATCCCGTGTTGCGAGTTCACCGGAGATTGGACAATTTGCATGCACGATCAACTGGCCCGTGCCAGGTTCACGGCTCCAGTATTGCGCCGGAATCACGGGCCACAAGTCCCGCCAATCACCGTCCGGAGAACTTCGGAGCGTTGCTCCCAGTTCGGTCATCCCGTACTGCTGAATAAAGCGAACACCCGCTGCGACGAGCTGATCGCCGAGCCCCGGGCCCGGGACTGCTCCGCCTGCCACTATCCATCGAAGCCGGGCCAGTGCCGCGAGTCCTCCGGGCAGGCCGATGATCTTTTCAAGCATCCATGGAACCGACGAGAACAGCGTAATCGGCTCCTGCTCGAGGTGAGCCAGCAGCGCACGCGGACTCGCTTCCGAGAAATAGTATCGGCTTTTCACCCGGTAAGCATAGAGGAGTTCGGATACGAGGCCGAACGCGTGATAAAGGGGAAGCCACCCGAGACTCGCATCGTGGCGAGTCCAGCGCCCGTTCCATGCGGTCTCTTCAAAAGATAGAGAGGTGAGCAGACTAGCGCGGCTGAATCGCACGAGTTTCGGTGAGGAGGTAGTACCCGAGGTATGGAAAATAACGGGACCTATTTCGGGCAGCTCCAAAGCTGTTGTGTCGTGTTGTTCCCCGCCGTTTTCGCATCCGGCTGAGATCATAGGCGCCGAGTGGCGGCCCTGATCGCTTGGAAGGGACTGAAGCTGGTCAGTGATAAGGAGGCGGGCCTGCGCAGTGTCCATCAAATCCGCTACCATCTGCGACGGAACGCGGGTGGAGACCAGGAAAGGAACTGCACCGGCCTTCCAAAGTGCGAACAGATTAATCACGAAATCGGGTCCGTGCCCCGCCAGTAGAGCGACTACCTCGCCACGGCATTCCGGGAGACCACGGGCTCGGCGGGCAACCTGCCGGCTGAATGCGGCATAGGTCGTCTCGACCCCTCTGAAAACATAGAAGACGTCCTTCATAACGGCAGGACCTCGTTCGGCTGGCTGTACCTGCCGCAGTTTCCCGTACCCGAACCGACGGACGCGTTGTAGTTATGAGTATCGACTATCGCGATGTAGAAACCGCTGCCTTCGATGACATTGGCGCTGTGAACGACTCCCGCGGGGATATGAATCGTTGCCGGTGCATTCACCACAAAAACGTCGTCCCCGAGGCGGATTTCATATGACAAATATGAGTCCGACAAAAGAAAGTTGATCTCGTCGCACTCGTGGATATGAGGTTCGCAATATGAACGGCGCTCGGCTGGCACATCGCGGATTTCGTGTGAAACGATGTGTCTGCCTAGACTCTCATGCACGCCGGCCCCCGCCAGCACGCGGCGGCTCACAGGAGCGGCGCCATTGGCGTGAAAGGGGACGAAGTGTAGGGGTTCGAGACGCCCTCTCGAGATTAGGTTCTGGGGTGACGTGACCGGCGGGCCGGCCGCCGCATGTGGTCTGCCATCACTCGTCATTGCCTGCCGGATGGGGCTGTTGAAGCACGTGAGCGGCATCGGCACTACATCCCAATTTTCGATTTGAGTACTTAAATTCATGAGGGCTTCGGGACCTCCTTGTATGATCCGGTTCTGATTCACGAATATCGGCGGCCTGCATTCGCGTGACTGCTGTTCCTGCAGCGCCGTCGTCCTAATACGCAACGTCGGCACACAAAACCCGCAATCAACGTTCGACTTTTTTTGGCGAGCCGTAACGGGCAGGCTGTTCCTACTTTTTCCGAAGGCAATTTTTAATTACGGGTTTTCTCCACTTACGTTGCGTATTGAGCTGAGCGGGGCCCGGCAGCCACCGCCAGAGCCTTCAGTCAATCCACAATTCCAGGAGTGTTTATGATGTACCGATTTCTCAAGCCGGCAGGGACTGCCCGCACGTGCACCGGTATCGCGGAGGAGGAAATCCCTATTCGCCGCAAGCCAAATGCCCGAAATCGAGTGTTGTTCGCCATTTTCTTCCTAATTTCCGGATCTGCATTCGCTCAAAACCCGCAACATTGGATGCAGGACCTGAAATATCAGATCGGGAACCTACCCCTGAACCAAGTGGCGATTCCGGGAACGCACGACAGCGGAACTTACTCGCTGGACCCGAACTCGCCAGCCTCTATCGACTCCCCGCTCTCGTCTATTGAGGGCACGATCAACAACGCTCTTGGTCCCCTCGCCGAGGGCGTGTCGATTCAGCCCTTCAGCAAGTGGTAAATCCCCTCATCTATAAATGGGCCATTGCGCAGGACCCAACGGCTCCATCCTGGAGCAACTAAATTCGGGAATCCGCTATTTCGATATCCGGCCTTGCCTGGATTCAGCCGGCGTGCTTCGGGTCTGCCATTCGGTGTATGGCATGGCGATCTCGGATCTTGTGAGACAGGTACATGATTTCAGTCTTCAAAATTCCGACGAAATCATCATCCTGGACTTCAACCACATCGCCAGTCACAAATCATTGGTGAGGATAGCTTGAACCTCGCCGACCGAAATCATATCCGGCCTCACCAACCTGACAAACGGGCGACATGATTATTCCTCACCAGTAGGGAGGACCGGCTCTCACGTTGAATCAGATCTGGGCAGAGTCACCCACCGCCAGGATTATCGTTCTCTACGACGAGGCCCCCACTGTGGAGAATTTCAATTACCATCTTTGGCCAGGACAAGGACTGAAGACCGCTGACATACATTCACCGTGGCCCAGCCAGGACACCGTAGCCCGGGCAGATCCAGCACGAGACTGCGACCTTTGAATGCCGCTGTGACGAGGAAAGCGCTCCCTATTTCAATGGCGAAGACGCAAATACCTGTTCGTGGTGCAAACCAATGTCACACCCGACACTCCCCTGATCGGGGGTGATCTGGTCAATCAAGTTGAATCCACTCTCGGACCCGCCTGCTACGTTTTTCCGTACTTTCTCTGCTCCGCTTTGGAAGCTGTCCGCGCCGGGAAAGGCTGGCCAAAAATCCTCCGACGGCATCCGCGCCTTGGCCGACCATACCAACAGCGCCAATTACTACACCACCGCCACCGGCGACTACATGCAAACATGCTGCTGGCGGGTCTCATCGAACGAAACCCGTCCTTGCGCCAGAACTTGAATATCGTCCAGGCCGATTGGTTTGGTGAAATGTATTCGCCGCCACGGAAGTTCGAATCGTATGCCGTCGCCCTTTGTCTCGGACATGATCAAGCTCAATACGCCGCCCGAGACCTGTGTATTTGTCGCCTGGATCGCCGTTGTACTCGCCCTATGGCCAATTGGATATGCCACCAGCCACACTCCCGTTCACCGTAAATGCGACTGACGTCAATTGGGGAATTTCGAATGTGTATTACAGTTTCGGCTCTTATAAAGGATCTGGAAAACCAGGAAGCTCCTTTACCATCGGGAGCGATCCGACGCCCCAGCCTGACGGTTTCTTCGAGTTCTACTTCGGAGCCACCAATAACGTAGGGGTATCAAATAAGATGACTACGGGCGATTTCACTTATTACGTCATCTCGACAACACGCCGCCCGTAATGACCATAACGACGCCTGCCAACGGCTCCGGTTTCGCCCTGAACGGCCCCGACCTTATGAACTACACGTGCATCGATGCAGGATCGGGCACGAAGTCCTGTCCTGCGCTCATCGACGGCAAACCCGCTCCCGACAATGGGCAACCTTTTCTGGCTGGGCTCTCCCCTGGAATTCATACTTTTACCTTGGGTCCGGCGGTTGACCAGTTGGGAAACAGCGCGCGCGCGATTTCCGTGACTTTCGCCGTCGGCGCACCGTACACGCCCGCCGTCAGCACGGTATCGCCCAACCGCGTCGTTGCCGGAACGGTCTCACCCGAAATCCTGGCTGTCTCTGGCAGCCAGTTCGTTCCCGGTAACGTCGTTCAATGCAACGGGACTCCATTGACCACGCGTTTTATCAACAACAACCAGCTTTGGGCTTACCTTCCGCCCTCTTTGATGACCACGCCGTCCACGGTGCCATTACTGTCGCGAACCTCGCGCCCGGCGGCGGCGTTTCCACTTCGCTCCCGCTGAGCATAGTTGGTCTTGGGGAGACTGCGCCTCCGCCGGATACCATTTGGTCCCAGGGAGCAGGTCTCGGGGCCAATCAAGAGTTGCAATCGCAAAACGGATCTTACCAGGCGATTATGCAGAACGACGGCAATTTCGTCATATACACGGCCAACAACGTGCCTATTTGGGCCAGCAACACATATGGACGTGGATCTTCGCCTTTCAACCTGCTCATGCAAAACGATGGGAATGTCGTTCTGTACGCCAACTTTTCACAATGTGCGGCCAATGTTGCGTGCGTGCCGACATGGGCGAGCAATACCAACGGTAAGGGCATTGCGCCTTACGTCCTTGTTATGCAGAACGACGGGAATTTAGTTGCTTATGACGGCACTCTCGTCCCCATATGGGCAACCGGAACAAACCGGTAGCAAGGCAGAGATAACGGCGCAGCCGGCTGAGCCCTCCGGGCTCGGCCGGCTGCTGGCGATTTTCGACCAAACTGATCGAAGCCGCTGGTAGAGATTACTCCTGAAAAACGCGTTTTGCAGCGGGGATCCACTTTAACGTCTTGTTGCCATTCCGCAGTTGTGACTTTGATCTGACCAGCAAGCATCGAAGCGGGATGCGCGTTTTGAGTCAGCTTGCGCCTTCGGGCTCATCACCTTAAGCGAAGAATTCGGTTGACCTGCGGCGCTTGCGAGAATTGGGCTCTTCCGCAAATTTGGTGCAGGGTGACAACCAGAAATTCTCCTAGTAGGGTCGAGAGCTGGCGCAGTACTGTTAGGCACGGCCTATCTGTTGCTCCCCGTTTCCTCTGGGAGTGCCTCACTAGCCGGACCGTAAGTCTGTTTCCAGCCCCCGCCTCATCAAACCCAGCGTGCCGATTTCCAGCACTGGGCTTTCCTGAATGCTTCACAGCAAGGGTTATGTGACGTATCAAGCCGGAATGACTTTCGGCATGATCTGATGATGCCGGACCCGGTATTCGTTGAATAATCCGAGCTGTTCATACAGATATGCGCTACTCCATCGCTTCCAGCCGAAGCCTTTCCGCTTCTGAGCCCGCATCAGATGGCGCCGGGTCTTCTTTTCGACCCAACTCCGCAGAAACGAGAAGCACCGGCTTGAGTTCCCTACTGCAAAGTAGTTCACCCAACCCCTGAGAATGGGGTTGATCTGCTCGATCACCCTTCCCACGGGTGCGCTGACGTATCTTCGAAAGATCTCTTTGAGCTTCTGAGTCAATGCTTTTCGCTTTTTCAGCTTGGGCACTAATAACGGCCGCCGCGTTCCATTACTTCCGAGAACGTGGCGATACTCGAATCCCAGAAAGGTAAAGCTTTCTCCCTTAGATAAGTCAACGGTCCGGCTCTTCTCCTCGTTGATTTCCACCTGCAGCTTGGCGAGTTCCTCCCGCAAACGTTTTTCTATCGCCCCTAGCAGCCAGTCATTCCAGCAGTGAGCGTGAATCAATATCACCAGGTCGTCAGCGAAACGTGCATATTGGACCACCGTGAATTGCTTCTCTCCCCCGTAGCGGGTCACTTCGATCGCCTTCTCCAGCATCTGGTCCACCACATTAAGGTAGAGGTTGCTGATCAGCGGCGAAACCACGCCCCTTACACAAAAGGTAATTTCTGGCGTCTGAAGAGCCCGATCCTTCGTTTTGAGGTGGGCTCGAGGGAATCGGAATGCTGTGACGAATCGTAATCGTATCTTCGCCGACCAGAACGTCTTTGACCAGCAGGCGCACGATTTTCTGACGTTCGATAACGCTAAGCGTCTCTGCAGCGCTGCGTAAGCGGGCAAGAAATGCCGTGAGGGTTTCTGCCAGGCGCAGGAATGCGGCACGATCATTGGTCTGGTCAGCGATCGCTTGCAACTCGGCAGTGAGTGCCTGTTGGCGCTGACGCAACACGGGCATGCGCTCACGCAACTGTTCAATCGACAAGAGTCCTTCCTGGTATGCGTTGAGAAGTCGTTCGATACCTTTGCCGACATGGGTTAATTCTCTTTGCAGACTCTGCTCCCGTTTTCTGGTTGGATCAGAGTCACGCGCTGCGGCCAACCGACGATCCAGTTCCTGCCGTATCAGAGTGGGGTCTTCCAGCAGGCGGATCACCTCAGCCCAGACGATCTCATCAAGGAGTTCTTGTCGGATGAAGCGGCCATTGTCGCAAACCGGGCCACCGAGTTTCCGCCAACTATCGGAACCAATGCACTTGTAGTAGTGAATCTTACGTGCGCTGGTTTGCGTCGATGTTCGGGAAAGGGCATAGCCACACTTCGCACAGCTGACTAGCCCCTGCACCACACTGGGCGCGATAGTACGCCGACGGGATCGTATCTTGTTCTGATAGAGCAGCTCTTGAGCACGGGCGAAGCTCTCTTCCGTGATCAGGGCTGGTACGGGAATCTCGATCCACTCTTCGCGCGGGCGTTCGTGGCCTGCTGTGCTGCAGGGCGTAGTGACGCCTCGCCGACGTTGTGGTCGCATGATCCGCGTCCGTGCAGAGGCACGCGTCTTACCAAAGCAGGCGAGGCCGCGATAGGCCGGGTTCCGCAGCAAAGCCCAGACTACCGAGCGTTCCCAGCGGCTTGCCTTGCGAGTCGGAATACGTTCAGTATTGAGCCGGCGCGTGATCTCCCCGATACTGAGCCCCTCAACTGTGTACATCTCATAAACGCGTCTCACCACACGGGCTTCGGCTTCATCAATGATGTACGCGGCCGGCGCCTCGTCGGTTTTACGGATATAACGATATCCATACGGAGCGTTGCTCAGGACGCTCACTTCGCCCACCTGCGCTCGATGTCGCTTTCCGCGCCGAGAACGTTCCAGGATCTGCGCGCGTTCATATTCAGCGATCATGCCTTGGAACTGAACCAGGAGTTGATCTTCCGCGCTGTCGCTTTGTGGCGACTTCACGAACCTGGTCTCGACTCCATGGCGGGCGAACTCCTCAATCAGCAGAATCTGGTATGCGTACTTGCGGCTCAGTCGGTCTGGCGAATACGCCAGCACAATCTGGATCTGGCCTTCGGCGGCAAGGTCACGCACACGCTCCAAGCCTGGTCGCTCCAACGTAGCTCCGCTGTAACCTTCATCTTCGAAGACCCACTCTTTGGGCACGTCCAGATCGTGGCTTTGGGCAAACTCGATCAGCGACGCCGTCTGGCTCGCAATCGTGTTCTCCTCGCGCTGTTGTTCCGACGAAACCCTCGCGTAGATCGCCGCCATTCTCATATTCGAACTCCTTCACACGCGCGCCAACGGGGCGCTCACGACATGGGACCAGAATCTCGTAAGCCTGCGCGAGCTTCGCCTCGAGCAAGCGATCAAACGAATAGGAAACATCAACTTGAAAATGGCCGCTCTTTCTATGCGGCTCAGCCATGCCTCTTTAGCGTCCGCAGAAACGCATTTAAGGCCGTGGTCACGATCGCTCCGATGGTGAGACCGCTGCTTTTTGCATACTTTCTGAGCAGCTCTACCGTCCGGGGCGGCAGTTTCAAGGTGACCGATACTGTGGCTTCTGGAATTTCGATGGCTCGATCGACCTGCGAGGCTTCTTCCAAGTACCGATATGCTTGGCGCTCTGATAAATCGAACTCTCGTGAAAGGCGACGCACTGCCTCGGGCAGCGCGACGCCACGCTGCAGTAGGCCACGAGCGGTATTTATTTGGCGAGCTTTCTGTGCCTTGGTGGAGCGCGCCATTCGCCATAAATATATTACCGTTTACGACGTAGGTCAAGCAATTCATACCTTTCTCGCCACCTCGCGATCGTTCTTACAAACTGAAAATTACCTTTTGTGTAAGGGGCGAAACCACTCCGCCTTGCGGAACGCCCTGTTTCCCGGTCGCTTTCAGGATCAGCTTGAGCAAGTGCAACACGTCTCCGTCCTGTATCCGGCGGCCCACCTTTTCTAACACCAGATGATGCTTGACATTGTCAAAGTAGGCCCGGAGATCAATATCGATGACGCGCGTCTTTGCTTTCGCGATCGCCTCTGCAACCCGATGTACTGCCTGATGCGCTGTCCGTTTGGGCCGGTATCCGAACGAGCCCGGTTGGAAGTCCGCTTCAAACACCGGCTCCAGGACGAGCTTGATAGCTCCCTGCACCACACGATCACGAATGGCGGGTATCGAAAGAACGCGAACTTTGTTCCCGTCCTTCGGTATTTCCTTCCTCCGCACTCGCATGGGCCGATATCTTCGCTGTACGAGTTCGTCCTGAATCTGCCTCAGAAACTCCTCTCTTCCGCTTTCCTCGATGGCTGCGAATGTAAGCCCATCGATTCCCGGTGCGCCGTCATTCTTTTTCGCCATCTGGTAGGCTTCGCGTAAAGTTTCCATCTTGCAGATGTGGACATATAATCCCCAGAAACGCCAAGTTGGTTCCGCCTTCGCCTTGACGTATAGGCTCCGCCTCAGGTCCTGCAAACTGATAGGTGTTTTTCTCAAGTACCCTTGCCTCCCTTGTTGTTAGAGCCATTTCACTCAGCAGGGTCCCTTCGCTCTACGGACATTACTCCGTTTCTCCGCTACTCCGAACCCCTCCGCCACCCTCTCGCTTTCCTTCGACTTCCTGGGGTCTCCAGTTATACGAAGTACCTTGCTTCCGCCGGCTTTCCCCGGCGGCCGAGGAGGGCTTCTCCAGTTGCTCAGCGTGTCCTTGTCACCGTGCTGTCGCTAATCACCCCGCCAAAGTGTGATGGCGCTTCGGTCAGTCTGCGCCATCCCATGCTGCTTTCACCCAAATGTTGAAGGCTCAGCCTTTGGAATAACTTTCGAGGCCACCTTGCGTTCACTGCATTACGGCCCGGTGACTCGCTCACCGCCCTATCGGCGGCTTTGTCATTGAACTCTAAAGATTAGATCTCTCACCTCTTCATCAATCAAGCTACGGGGCTTCTGACTTTTACCCCGGTGGGTTTCTTCTCCCACTGAACTCGCCAGCCTTCTCTGGACGTACAACATTTCATTTGTGTAATGTTTTACACTCAGTTTGCAAATGGCAACTCCCCCGAGCCATTCGCAATCCGTGCTGCCTGAACCCCAAAAACTGATTCTGAGGAAGATCGAACGTCAGCGCGACCATTTCGTCCTGGATGTCGGGATTCAGCAAGTAGCGTGCTGTCCGCATTGCCGGACAGTATCGAGATCTCGTCACAGTGCCTACACGCGGAGGGTTCGCGACCTTCCGTGGCAGGGACTCGAGGTTGAGATTCGAATCAATGCCCATAAATACCGTTGCCGCAATCCAAAGTGCCGGCAAAGGATTTTTGCTGAACGTGTGAATGGTGTGGTAGCCACTCACGCCCGGCGAACGAAGCGACTGGAGAATGTAATTCGGCTCGTCGGATACAGCACCGGAGGATTGCCCGGCAGCCGCCTTCTAGACCGGCTGGCGATCCATGTCAGTGACGACACCGTTTTACGGATCGTGAAAATATCCGTGCCAGCAGTCGGCGAGACACAGCCAATCCATCATCTTGGAGTAGACGATTGGGCTTGGCGAAAAGGTCAGAACTACGGGACGATTCTGGTGGACTTGGAAAGGCGCCGGGTAGTGGATCTACTTCCAGATCGATCTGCTCGGAATTTAGCAAGCTGGCTGGCCGATCGGCCTGCCGTTCAAACCGTGAACCGCGATCGATGCGGTACGTACGCCGAGGGTGCGGCGAATGGCGCTCCCCAGGCTGTCCAAATCGCGGATCGCTTTCATCTAGTCGTAAACTTTTCAGAAGCAGTTCAGCGGGTTCTGGAAAGCCACCGGCGAGAACTCGAATTGCCGGCTGCGGATTGTGAACACCAAACCCCACCAGATACTCCAGCGCCGAAGCCGGAAAGCGCCGCGCAACGCATGAAAAGTGTGCGCCGCTGTCGCCGGTTAGAGCGATATCAACAGGTAATTGAGCTGCACAACAGGGGGCATTCGCAGGTTGCCATCGGTGAGGCGCTCGGCATGTCGCGAAAGACCGTTCGTCGCTGGTTGCGCTCTCAAGGGTTTCCCGAACGTAAACCGCCCTCCGGCAGACATAGTCATGTGCGCGAGTTCGATGAATATCTGCGGCGGCGATGGGAGCAACGCTGCCACAACGCTACTCAACTGTTCCGGGAGATCCGCGCCCGAGGATACCGTGGCAGTCGCCAAATGGTTTCCCATTATGTTTCTTCTTGGCGCGCCGAGCAAAAGGCAAAACCAAAGCCTCGCCAGCGCCTTGCGCCCAAAGACGTTGCCATCCTTATTTGCAAGCGTCCCGAACGCCGGCTCCCTGAGCAGCAGGATTTGCTCGAATGCCTGGCGACCGTTCATCCTCACATCCAGCAGCTATCCGGGCTGGCGCTGGAATTTCGCGAAGCCTTACAGAGCAAGGATGGCGCACGAATGCTCGCATGGATCCGCAATGCCGCGTCATCCGCGGACGCCTCAATCGCGCGGTTTGCTCAGGGCCTGTGCCGAGACCGGAACGCAGTCATCGCCGCGGTCGAAAGCTCCTGGAATAGTGGCCAGGTTGAAGGTCAAGTTAATCGCCTAAAGGCTCTAAAGCGTCAAATGTACGGGCGCGCGGGGTTCAGCTTACTTCGCGCCAGAGTTCTCCCGTTCGCGCCCCTGGGCCCCTGATCTGCACCAAATTTGCGGAAGAGCCCAAGTTTCGCGAGCGCCGAAGAACGAATATCGTTTCCTTCGGCCCAGAGGGATCCGCCACGTGGGCGGGTAGCATAAATGCCTTCCCCATTCACTTTCAACCGGCGACCTGCATCCTTCAACTGCTCTACCCAGCGGGATGAAATTTTCCGGTCGCATCCGGCCCACGCCGACGTGAAAGCTGCCTCCCATGACGACCGTATCCACGAGATTGCTGACGATCCAAGCCGCGCCCTTGTAATGAGCCGGGTCGGAATCGTACGAAAAGCCTTTGGCCAATGGATAAATAACCATCCAAAGCGTATTCGTATTTTCCTTGCTGCCCGGAACGAAGCCTTCGGGCGTGTAATAGTCGCCGTAATTGCCGATGCCGCGTGCTCGAAGCATCACATCCGGCTGAATCTTCCGAATATCCAGAATCGTTTGACGGAGCTGCGGCCAAACGTTAGGCCCCGAGCCACATATCAAGCGACAGCATGTCGATATGGCCGTAGTTCGTCATGTCGCGAAAAGCCTCGTACGCTTCAGAAGAGGCCCAGCGATATTCCGGAACCGGGGTGTCTTCGATGTAAGACTTAACCCGTTGATAGTGCCGATCCGTTTCCGGCAGACGATGATCGCGACGCTTTGAGTTACTCTCTTGAACCTGGGCAGCGGAGAGTGCCGCCGTGGAGGTGAAGAGGAAATCGCGCCTGTTCAGTTGAGACTACTTACTGGATATAGGAAGGAAGGATTTGCATTTCAGGGACTACGGCCCGAGGCGGCAGTTTGGCGACCGCAACAATCGCTTCAGCAATGTCCTCCGGCTGAAGTGCATGCTTCAATACGTCAGCCGGCGTTTTCACAGGCCGTTTTTCCAGAATTTCTGTTTCAACCAGGCCAGGGCAGATTACACAAGTACGAATGCCGTTCTCCTTCTCTTCAAGCCGCGTGGCGTGGGCAAGGCCGAGCAACCCCCGCTTAGCGGCTTGATAGGAAGCGCCAGAGGCGTCTGGCAGAAGGCCAGAGATGGAGGATACGTAAATGAGGTACCCGTCCCTTGCTTCCCGCATGGCGGGGAGAACGGCGTGCGTCACGTAGTAAGCGCTACTGAGATTCACGTTGATCATCATGTCCCAGGTCGCGACATTGAGACGGCTCATTGCTCGATCGGGCGTGTTGGTTCCTGTCGAAAACACCAAGATCTCAATCCGACCGAGCTTTTTCTGAGTCTCTTGAGCCAGCCGCTCCACTTCCGCGGGTTTGGTGGCATCGGCTGGGTAGATTTCAATTACGCCACCTGCACCTGTTGCTTTTTTCTGCAAACCGAGTAGGCGGTCTTCGCGTCTAGCGGAAGCCATCACTCTAGCTCCTTCCTGAGCAAAGAGCAGAGAGGTAGCGAAGCCGATTCCACTTGACGCGCCCACGACAAGCACTACTTTGTGTTTGAGAGAGACGGACATTCGATTCCAGACCGGGCAGTAATCGCCGCAGTTATTATAAGGCCGCGTGCAAATGAATCCGATTTCGATTCCATGCATCGAGCGGCGCTCGTCACTGGTCGCCTATCCTGTTGAGTGATCCTTAATTTGGCTTTCCTATTCCTCAGCGCTGCCGTCGTGGCCCAAACGTCGGGCCAGCGCGGCACGCTTGATCCGGCGTTTGAAAAGATTCCCTTCGATAAGTGGCTTGGCGAGGGCAACCAGGCGCATTTCCGCTGGACGGCGACTGTTTCCCGTATCGAACTCTCGTTTCATCAGCGGCTCGTTGGCCAAGTCGAAATCAAATTGGATGGCAAGGACCTGGAAACCCGTCGCGGTAATGGCCAATTAGTGCTTTTTATCCAAATCACTGACCGCCAAGAAACACGCTATCAGAACCACGGCAGTATCGACCTGAGTAAGCTCGACGAGAACGTCAAAGGAGCGAACATTGAGTACTCACAGCCTGCATTCTTTTTACCTGGAGATTACCGGCTTGCCATAGTTATCCTCGATACCGCGTCAGGCGAGCACAGCGCGATTCAGGCAAATTTTCGAGTCGCATCTCCGCGACATGATTTCCTAGCCGGCTCGTGGCGCGATTTAGAGCCTGTTGAATTCATCGAAAAAGAAGAATCGCCCGAGAGTTGGTATTTACCTGGAATTCGCGGCCGGCTGCAGTGGGCGGCCGCCGTTCATTCCCCGGTTCAAATGAACGTCATCCTCAACATTGCCCCTTCTGTACCGATGCGAGGGTCGCGTCCAGCGCCCAGCAGCGGTCTAGACGCTCTGCTTCCTACCCTCAAAGTGATCTCTCAGACCCAATCGTCCTCTATTTCGGAAAAGATTGACGTGCTCGACCTTGCCCGCCGCCGCGCCGTGTTCCAGCAATCCGGGGTACACGATCTCGATTGGCTCCGCCTGAAGGCATCCTTGGAAGAGGCGAGTACGGCTTCCATCGACGTTCATTCACTCTCCGAGCAGCATCATGACGCCCAATTTTTCGTCGCCACTGTGCGGAGACTTCTTGGCGCCACAGAGAAACCCTCCGTTCTCGTGGTGCTCACCACACCTGTGGCTTTCGAATCGGGCGAGGACCTAGCGCCGATTTCTCCTGAGGGATTGCCGAACACCGAGGTCTTTTATATCCGGTATCGTGTTCCCGTGACGTTCGTTCCGCCTTTTGCACCGCAGAGGGGCGGGTGGGGCCGCGGAGCGCGCATGGGCGGCGATCGGATGTCGGGACGAACGGCTCATAGGGAAGTCATAGATCAGTTAGCGTCTACCCTCAAACCGCTGAACCCGAAAATCTTCGACGTCGAGACGTCTGAACAGATGACGAGAGCGCTGATCGAAATAGAGAAGGCGCTGCTGGTTCCTGACGGACAATACTCGCGCTAGTCCGGACATCTCACCAGTGATGGTTTAAAAGCCGAACTGGTGCGACAGCATCGAAACGCGACCTTTGGCACTTTGCTTCGCCTGATATTCGGCTCAATGGACCGACAAAACGCGGGCCCTCACATCGAGTGTTCGCCCAAAGCTTTTTCAATGCGGGGGTCGGGGACCAACCAAAGTACGGCAACAAATGAATATAGGGCGATTGAAATCCAAGAACTGACAAATGCAAGAGCGATCGCTCCTACATAGATGAGCGGTGAAAGCCTCCCTTTCCAGTCGCGACCCAACGCAGCCCTAAGAACAGAATCGGACCCTTCGTCGGCAAGGATCGCGGACTGTAGCACATACCAGGCGATTGCGGCCATGAGCAGCACGAATCCGTACACGATCGTCGGGGCGGGCCTTACATGATTCTCGCCGATCCATGCTGTCGCGAACGGAAACGGCGAAATCCAAAACAGCAGATGCAGATTCGCCCACAAAATCCGGCCGTTTACACGTTTCGTGGCCTGGAACAGGTGATGATGGTTGTTCCAGTAGATGCCGACATAGACGAAGCTGAGGATATAGCTCAAGAGAACAGGAGACAACGCCCATAATGCCGAGAACTCCGCACCGGCCGGCCGCTTCAATTCCAAGACCATGACCGTAATGATGATTGCGAGCACTCCGTCGCTGAAGGCCTCGAGTCTGTTCGTTACCATAAAGTGGATCTTATGCCACCACGTTCCCGGAGCAAAGCAACCGGACAAAGCCGCTGCTGGTGACGACGGGTGAGTTGCGTTAGTTTGATGAGGATTCCTGAGAGTAGCCGGATCAGGTCTCCGTTATGTGCCCTCACTTGCGCCACTGTTGGGAGACCATGTGGATGTCATCAATTGGCCTCAGGTGACCCGACTTGATGAACACTGTAAGGTTCTCCGGTTGCCACACCTTCCTGGTCCTCTTCAGATCAACGTGGAATTTGCCCGCCTCGTCTAACGAGATTTCCCCATACTCAAGGCGATCATCGAAAGGAGGAGCGGTTTGGGCGATAGCTTCTTGCACTGGCTCCAGAACATCGTGAGCGGCGAATTGCTACACCTGCTGTCGGCGCGAACAATGTGGCGGTGAACGGCGTGTACTTCACATAGTGAGAAGCCGTGAATGTTCCTGAGTCAAATGACGCCTCGCCAGAGATGCCGCTTGTAGCCTACCTTACAATAAGGAATTTCTGGCGCGCCCGGAGAGGCTCGAACTCCCGACCTAATGATTCGAAGTCATAGCAGAAAGCGAAATCAGTGATTTACGCGGGATTGCTATAGATAATTAACGAATGACTAACGTGCTTAGGAATCAACTGCTTACAGAAACGATTAGCGGCAAGGATATCAACCATGCGTAAGGCTTCTAAACCGGGGGTGGGCACAAAATTGGGCACAGCTCAGAATCACGCGAACCCGGTTCGGCATTCGCTGGCGTGCCGCGTTGGGAACAAACACCTGCGCGTCAGTGGATACATTCGCACCTTCCTAGACTTACCCAGCACAGGGCCTGCGGTTGCTTTTGGCGAGCGGCTGCCCGAGGCGATTTCCCAGGATTTTGTGCGTGCTCTCTGCATTCCCGATTCCATAGGGCAGGCAATACACGAGGGTTTTTCTGACGAGAAGGTGGATAAGTCGCAATAGAGATGTTCCGCGTTAGGATGACAAGGCTATTTGAATAAGGGAGTGCTGCTTCTTTCACTGTATTGCTGGACATCCCTGGCTATTCCCCGGATTCCAATCGGCACGACCGGGCGTCACAACCAGAATGTCAATCGGCCAGAAAACCTCCGACGGATGTCGATCGATTTCCATTACGATGAGCCTTTGAACAGCGGAAGCCATGGATCTGGTTTGCCCGATTATGGTCAAGGCCTCGCGAAACGTGGCTGGCGCATCAGCGAATCCCAGCCTCCAGAGAGTAATGCCAGAAGAGCACTCTGGACCAGGGCAGATTTGGCTCCTGCACAGAATGGTGACAATTCCTTTTTTTTCCATAGCCCGGAACTCCCTGAACGCCATTTGGGTTCGCGTGTCTTCAAAGGCGACAAAAGCGACGGAGATCCATGGCAACGTGCCATTGATATACTCGCGACGCAATCGGCTTTCGTTCAGTGGCCGCATAGATTCCCGACGCGCTGCGGAACGGATGAGGGAACCCATGCTTCGCTCGAATTCGGCGGCGGTATCCTCAACAGTCAAACGCGTCGAATTCTTAGCCACAGCGTACACGTTATAGAGCGGATCTGTCAGAACCCCCGAAGCCCCAACAAATTGGTTCCTTGCAAGCTGAGCTATCTTGCAACTGGAAATCGGAGCGCTGGCATCGGAAGCGGAGTTGATTCGACTATCCGCGCCCAGTATTACGGTTGTTCCCGAGTGAATAGCAATCACCGAGGTCGCTCGGACAGGGAAGCAGCAGTAACTCAGCCAAAACAATACGGAAAACAGCCTCATTACATGCGAGTGCAATGGATGGGAACCGAGCTGGCTTTTCAGTCTAATGCTGGAGAATTTGTCGACATACGGATGGAAGATATTGATGTTAGCGACGATGCAATTCACTGGTTTCACTTCGGCGGCGATATCTGCTTGAGTGATCTTCCCCTCTATCAAACCAAGTGAAAGGGCTGATCTGATATCACCTAAGGACGAGTGCCGCCTGATCGTCCTCAGTCCTTTGGGACCCAACTGAAATACATCCCATTCTTGTTGATGTACTTCACTCGCTTTGAAGTGACATCAACCTCCCACATGGCTTGGCTTTCACCGACTTTGCCATCGTTAAAGTCGTAGGACACCGTAAAGACGCTGCCACTCTTTCGGGTCGCGGACCAGCCTTTGTTCGGAGTGATTTCCGAAGATGTTTCCATGAAGATACGGATGCAGTTGTCAACGTCCTCGGAAGACAAATCCCCATTTTCTCCATTGAGCCGCGCCCTTTTGACGAGGAGGATCGCCGCCTCTTGCTCAGGCACCAGTGCTGATCGCCGCCCCTCACTGGTTGCATTTGCTGAGGTCGCAAAAGGCGGGAAGTTCAAAGTAAGGTTCTCGTCTACCACGCGTTCGCTGTCGATTAAATCGGGATTTTTCAGCTTTATTGCAGGCCCATGCAGGTTTGCGCCGTCCGAGCCGAAAAGCGCCAAATTGTCTGCGGTCTGCCAAAACTGATTAAAGTAACTCACCAGCTTGACCTCATGCGGGCCGGCTTTGAATGGAGCGTTGTCATCGAACAGACCAGCAGACTCGAATCGGCCATCGCTCACCATAATTTTGATATCCTCCGAGATTCGCCGCTTCGAATTGAGAATCTGGACACCCAGGAAAGTGTCATCCGGGAAATTTGTTGTCCCGATCACGTGAATACCGCCATCCGGATCTCGTTCAGCATGGGCCTGAATCGTTAAATCGTTCGGCAGGGCTCTAGTAGTCGATGGCGATGCTGTATTTGAGCTTGGACTTAGCCGGGGGATTAGATGTACCCACGAGGGCCCACGCAAACGCGGCTGCAGCAGCCAAAATAATGACGAGCGCTGAAACGACGAGAGTCTTGTGCTTGATCATAAAAGCTCTGGGCATTATCGCATCGGCTCGGTAGTGTCCTAAAGTTGCGTTGATGGCTGACTCGGGTTGGTAACGCTCTGGCTGCACTCGTCACAGATGAACGCGAACATTTCCGAGAACCCTGAAAAAAGATTGACTGATCCGCAGTGCGGACATTTGGCGCTGGCAACGTCGCGAGACGTTTCCATCTCATCGAGCTTTCTCTGGAGATCGGTTGACTGAACTCTCTCGATGATGGTGTTGCATTCATCGAAGAAGATGACGAAGAAATCGAGCGGGTGACATTCGAGCCGGGGAAGAGCCATCCGTTCTGACTGCTGACCTATGTTCCTTCTTTGGCGGCTATGAAAAGTGCCCCGGCCACACAACCGTTGGCAAAGGTTAGACCTGATCGACCAGATCCGTTCCACGTGACATGCCAACTCGAACAATGGCTTTGCTGCGAGTGCGAAGTCAACCACGTCCGGGGGAGACGCGGGCTGGTACAACGCCGCTGAAGAGGTGTGTCCAGTTCGAATAAAGTGAGTTTTATGAACGGAACACCCGCTGCTCGGAAACTGGGCGAGGGCTCGTAGCTTATTACGTAAGTATGGTAACAGTAAAGGACAGCCAATGAGCCAAAATATTCTCAGCCAACTGCAAGACGGCATATTAGATATACCCATAGACAAGCCGGGACCAGAGAGCGAAGTACACCTGCTACATCAAGTGGGACCCATGCCAATGAACGCTCTGAATCGTGCCCTAACCCTGCTGAATGCCGCAAACGAGCATGTTTCTACCGATACCCTGGATAGAGTTGACCCTCGCTTTGTCCTTATCCATGCGTGGGACAGCCGCAGACTAGAAGAAGCCAAGCGACTGCTTTCGGAAGGGTTTCAAAAGGAGCGTACAGCTCTTCCAGGTATTCATGCTGTTTACACTTCAGGACTGCCCCCGTACTATCTCATGAGCACCGGTGAAGCTCATGATATTGTTGCGGCTCGTCTGTTGGGAAAACAGGAAATTTTAGTAAACATTAAAGGCTACTGTAATGCAGAAACCAGTCGACTCTCTATTGAGGGTAATGACGTATATTCCTGGGCAGCTGAATCCGAGGAATGGAAACTGCTCAACACTGAATCGGACAAGACAATTCGAATTCTTGAAGCGCTTGGCGTTCAGTCAAAACAAGCAGTAGGTCATCGCCTGGCGGGGCTGTTTTCTTCTGCTCAATAGCCTGTTTTTTCTGCTCAGTAGTTGTAGACCGGGTTACCGGAGTAGCAATTTGCTCCCGAGGGGCTGAAAAGGTTCGGGTTCTTTTTGGATCGTGCGCGATCCGGAAGTTGACCTGGTGAGAGTCGAACTTCCCATTCGTAACCCGGCCTCAATTCGGCGCGCCTCACAACTTGCATCGCATCACGCCCTCACTCCGGGCCCACAATGTTGCCGAAGCAATCTGAGACCAGATCATCATCGAGCTTCTCGGCGGCTGCTTGGCAAGCGTATACCAGGGGTTATTCTCGCGCTTGCGGTACTCTTCGGGCCACTCTTCCGGCACAACTGGTCGCGAGTGGGTTACGCCCCGGGGTTACGCCCTTCACCATCGAGAAACGATGGATCAAACATCGCCGTCCTCGCGGCAGGAGGAAGAGATACCGCTGAGGAAAATTGGAGAAGCAGATGAGCGGAAGATCAGGGCCTTGCAAGAGGATGAATTCTGCGGTACCTGTGATCTATTCGTAGTTGTCTTTATAAGGTAAGACGCTTCGCCAGGCGACTCGGACTGGTTCACCCATACTTGACGGGGAAAGTCCCCTTCTGAGACGCAGCAAAGTTTTCTGTGGAAAACGACAACAATTTTAGATTTATTTTCCGCGCGTAGACAAGCATTCCTGAGCAAGGGCTCACACGGAGAATGAACTTGGAACAGCTTTACGAACTTCTTAACGAATATGACGTGGCGAAACGCCTGAACATCAGCGTTGCTACAGTACGCCGCTGGCGCTTACTCAAGCAAGGTCCTCGATTCCTGAAGCTAAATGCCTCAGTCCGCTACAGATCTGAGGATCTATGCCTATGGCTCGAATCTAGGCCAAGTGGCGGGTTCAACCGCCTGAAGGGCGAAGATCGATGAGTCTCTACCTACGTTCAACGTCGGAGCCCGAGCGTGTACCTGCCGCTGCTGAAGCTACCGCCGCAAACAAACCACCTGCTTTTATGATGATTCCCCGCTGGCTATCGAGAAAGCGGGGAATTCCAGCACAAGCCAAGATCTTGTATTGCCGCCTGCGCCTTTTTGCCGGACGTAACGGACTTTGCAATCCAAGCCATGCGACTCTAGCTGCCGAAATCGGATGTTCTGACCGACATGTCCGCAATCTGCTGAGCAAACTGCACGGGGCCGGTTTGGTCCGCTGGAGGAGAACGCGCAGTTCTTCGAGATTTGTTCTCTACGAGCCTGAAGACCTAGACAACAATGTGCAGTGGACGCTGCGAGAGGTAGCGTTTGTGGAAGCGCAGCATCGGAACTGCAATTCCGGACAAGACCGGAAAGGAACTTCCGAACAAGAGCGGAACAACACTTCCGACAAAAATATGTCTTTCAATAGAGGATTGCTAAAAGAAAAAGAGATTGACTTAGACTACCTGCCCGCCAATCGCACAGATCGCGATTTACAGGCAGGGATTGATGAGTCTCCCGTTACAGGAGATATCCGCTCAGCACTTCAGGCATACATGGACAGGCCCGTCAGTGAGCGAGTCGTACAGGAAATCGCCTTCACGTGCCGAAACAAGCCGCGTTCCCAGACTCTTGAAGTATTGGAGCGATTGAACAACCGATCGGTGAGGAGCGGGAAACCTGCGCAATTTGAGAAATGGTGGATCGTGGCCGTTCAAAACGAGGTCAACGAAAATCGGCGGTATGAACTTCCGCCAGTAGCATCACCTACGAGACATTGCTCTGGAGATCATTTGAATGCGATGAATGCTTTCGCAGATTCATTCTTTGACCCGGATTCAGTCGAGTTCGAAACAGGCGAGGCATCCGCATGAGAAGCCCACAAAGTTCCACAGACTCGACAAACCTCTCATCGTCTAAGTTATTCGTGGTCTCCGCTCTTGCAAATGGAGCTACTGTGACGGATGCTGCCAAGCGCGCACAAGTGGATCGCTCGACTATTTACAACTGGATTCGGGCAGACGCGGACTTCCTAGCAGAACTGAATCGAGCTAAGCGAGAACAAATGGAACGCCTGAGAGGGCAATTGATGGAACTTGCTAACGATGCATTCCAAACATTTCGGCAAGTGCTCACGGATAGCAGCACACCGGCAGCGGTTCGACTGAAGGCAGCATCGACCATTCTCCAAGCTCTCGGCGCATACACAAAAGATGAGATCGGTGAAACCGATGCTGGTGAAATTCGATACAAGGAATTCAAGGACTCGCTCACCGACTTCTAGCCACAAGTCATTGCAAACCAACATATGATACTATTTCTAAAGAATTAGTATTGACTAGCAATGAATAAACGCTCATACTCAGGACATGACAAAGGCGTTCGCGTACCTGAGAGTCAGCGGCAAAGGGCAAATCACGGGTGATGGGTTTACGCGGCAGTTGGGAGCAATCAAGCAGTATTCGGCTTCCCGTGACATCAAGATCGTCCGCGTATTCCAGGAAAATGGCATTACCGGTGAGCGTGAGACGATGGACCGACCGGCATGGGCTGAGATGATGACAGCCCTTCACTCGAACGGGGTGCGGACCATCATCGTTGAGAAGCTAGACCGGCTGGCGCGAGACCTTATGGTCCAAGAAGCCGCGATTGCCGATCTTCAAAAGCACTGCTTTACTCTCGTGTCGGTTGCTGAACCCGACCTGATGGCGAACGATCCGACGCGAGTGCTCATGCGGCAGTTAATGGGGGCCGTAGCGCAGTACGACAAATCTCAGATTGTGGCAAAGCTTCGCGGCGCACGAATGCGGAAACGGGCAAAGGAAGGGCGCTGTGAAGGTCGTAAGCCTTATGGCTTCTACGACGGCGAAGACGCAGTCGTTGATCGCATGAAGTCGCTGCGGGCGGAAGGCTTAGGATACGACCGCATTGCGGCTCAAATGAACACTGAGGGCCTTCCGACACGGAGTCGAGGCCGCTGGCATGGGCTGATGGTGAACCGGATTCTGAAAGCGCAGAAAGGGAGCAAATAGATGGCAGTGTACAAGCGGGGCAAGATCTGGTGGTACAAGTTCAACTAGCATGGCGAACCCGTTCGGGAAAGCACAAAACAGACGAACAAGCGAACCGCTGAGCAAATGGAGGCGGCACACAAAACGCAACTGGCCAAGGGTGAGGTCGGAATCAGGGAGCGAAAGCCGACTCCAACTTTGCAAGCCTTCCTCCGAAACTCTTTCCTTCCGTTCTGCGAGGCAACAAAGCAGGAAGAGGAGAATACGCTTGCCTTTTACCGAAGTCGAGTTGAAAAGCTACTGAAAGATGCGGAGCTAGCCGGACTGAGCCTTGAGGCGATTACTGTGGAGGTCGTTACTGCTTACATCTCCCGGTCAAGGGAGAAGGACCCAGACATTGCAGTAGCGACTATAAATCGCGACTTGGCCACCTTGCGGCGCGCACTGCGTTTAGCAGGTGAGTGGGGCGAACTGATGACCAAACCGCCCAAGATCTCGCTCTTGGACGGCGAAGCGGGACGCGAGCGGGTTCTCAGTATTGACGAAGAGACCGCCTATCTCAATGAAGCGAGTCCGTTGCTCCGGACGTTCGCGACCATCATTCTCGATTGTGGACTTCGACCCGACGAGGTTTACCGCCTTCGGTGGGATGAAAACTATCGTGACGGGCGAATCGTTATCCACATTGGAAAGAGCAAAGCGGCGCGTCGTAGTATTCAAGTGACCCCGCGAGTTGCAGCACTGCTCGAAATGTGGCGAATCGAGGGTGCCGCACGCTGGATCTTTCCGGCTCCAACTAAATCAGGCCGCATAGGTCAATCGAGCATTAAGAAGCAGCACTTGAAAGCTCTCAAGGCAAGTGGTGTTGCGCGGTTCGTTCCCTACGATCTCCGGCATACGTGCCTGACTCGCTGGGCGAGATATCTCGATCCGTTCACGCTCAAAAAGCTAGCCGGTCACGAATCGCTGGAAACGACTATGAAGTACGTTCACCTGAATGAGAGCGACTCTGAAACCCGATTACTGGAAGCACGCCAAAGGATGCAGGCGGCATATTCCGTTGCTCAGGGTGGGCACAAAGCGGGCACAATCGAAATCATAAGCGGCTGCGCGGATACTTGCGAGGTGAGTAAGTCGAGTGAATCAAAAGACTTCTGGCGCGCCCGGAGAGGCTCGAACTCCCGACCTAATGATTCGAAGTCATTCGCTCTATCCAACTGAGCTACGGGCGCGCGCTACACTGCTTCTGTGCCTTCATTATAAGGGTGAGAAAATCGATATCGCGGCGTTGCGCAATTCCTCCCCACAATGACAGGCCCCATCGAAGTTGAAGTCAAAATACGACTGCCCGGAACGGAAAACATACACCGATTGCTAGAGAGTGCCGGTCTCGCCATTTCGGTTTCGCGGGAGTTCGAGTCCAATATAATCTACGACACTGAGGACAACAAGCTACGGGAACGGGGCGTTCTTCTGCGCCTGAGGCATGTAGGATCAAAAAATGTCATCACCTGGAAGGGTAGGGCGGCGCCCGGTCCCCATAAAAGCAGGCCTGAATTAGAGACTACAATCGGCTCTTTGGAAACGCTTCATTCCATTCTGACAGAATTGGGCTTCCGCCCATCCTTCAAATACGAGAAGTACAGAACAGAGTTTGCTTCCGGAGATGAGGCCGGGGTCGTAACGCTCGATGAGACTCCCATCGGCGATTTCCTCGAGCTCGAAGGCACCGGTGACTGGATCGATCGCACGGCACACCGTCTCGGCTTCTCTCGGCAAGACTATGTTGTAGAGAGCTATGGCAGACTTTATTTAGCCGACTGTGAGCGCCGGGGCGTGCAACCCACGCACATGGTTTTTACGTCCCATCAGTGAGTTGCAGGAACTGAAGTGCGGCCATTATCTATCGAGAATGATTTGAAAATGTCAGAAATGCTCAGTGCCGATGCTGCGATGGTCGATCGGGCAACCGGCGATTTGGCTCGCGTGCGCAACGAAATTGGAAAGATGATCATCGGCCAGACCGATGTCATCGATGGCGTTCTGATCTGCCTGATTTCCGGGGGTCACGTTTTGCTCGAAGGCGTCCCAGGCCTCGGAAAGACCACGCTTCTGCGTACGCTGGCCCGCGTGCTGGACCTGCGATATTCCCGGATTCAATTCACGCCCGATCTCATGCCGGGCGACATCGTCGGCAGCATGGTGATGGAAAGCGACGATCACGGCCACAAGAGCCTCCGGTTCCAGCCTGGGCCTGTTTTCGCCAATCTGGTGCTGGCCGATGAAATCAATCGAGCCACCCCAAAAACGCAATCCGCCCTGCTCGAGGCGATGCAGGAGAGAACTGTGACCAGCGGAAACTCCACCTATTCCTTGGACACGCCTTTCCTGGTGATGGCGACTCAGAACCCGATAGAAATGGAGGGCACTTATCCATTACCTGAAGCCCAGCTCGATCGCTTTCTGATGAAGATTCTGGTCACTTTTCCTTCTCGCGAGGAACTAAACAGAATCGTTGAACTGACAACGCGCCAGGACGAACTGGAATTGCGGCAGGTGATGGATGGCGAGCACATTAACGAGCTGAGAGTAATCAGTAGACAGGTGGTGGTTGCACCGCACGTGCAGGACTACGCGATCGATCTTGTAATGGCAACTCAGCCCGGAACGGCCGGCGCCGCGGAAATCACAAACCGCTACATACGATATGGGAGCTCGCCGCGTGGCGCCCAGGCATTGGTTGAGTGCGGTCGCGTGCTCGCGCTGATGCGCGGCCGGATGCACTTGAGCCTTGATGATGTTCTCCAGGTCGCGCCTTCCGTTTTGCGCCATCGCATTATTTTGAATTTCGATGCGCATGCTGATGGAGAGACTACCGAGACCATTCTCCGCAAGGTATTCGATACGGTGGCTGCTCGCGCGTAGATAGCCACGCGGCATCGCGACGGTAAGCCAGATTTTTCAAGATGCCTGAACCGCTCGTTGATCGTCATTTTCTGGAAAAGCTCGAGCGACTGACAATTCACTGGCAGAAATCGTTTAACGGTCTGGTTGGCGGGCATAACATTTCCCGTTTTCCCGGGGCCGGACAAGAATTTCTTGATCATCGTAATTTCCATCAGGGTGATGACCTCCGTTCGGTAAACTGGCGCGCCTACATGCGTTTCGAAAAGCTCTTTCTAAAGATGTTTCAGGTCGAGCCGCGCGTCCCTGTGCGCCTCCTGTTGGACATTAGTGCCTCGATGACCGCAGGGGCCGGACCTGGCGATTTGAGCAAATTCGACTACGCACGCAAGATCGCGGCGGCGCTGGTCTACATCGGCCTCGTTCGGCTTGATAGCATTCTGCTGCAACCCTTCTTCAACCGTCTGCTCGACCCATTTCAATGCGGGGGCGGCCGGCATCGCTTTCAACCTGCGGAAAACTATTTGCGAAGTTTGAAATCGGGCGGAAAAACCGATTATTTCGAAGTGGCTCGCCAATATTTGACAACTTATCCCCAGCGAGGTCTGACGATCATCATCTCCGATTTCCTGGACGATACGGATTGCCTTCACCCGCTGCAATACATGGCGGATTTCGGACATGAATTGCTGCTCATTCAACTCTGGGGGGAGGAAGACCGGCAGCCTACGGGGAAAGGTGAAATCGAACTGATCGACGCTGAATCCGGCACCCACGTCAAGACCACCATGGACGACCAGGCGCGCAACGCCTACACGGAGGCGTTCGACGGATACGCCGACGAGATTAGGAGACTGGCGCTGCGCAACGGTGGACGATACGGAGGCGTGTCAACGCGCGTGCCCGTGGAAGAAGCCATCTTCGGACCGCTCACAATGGTAGAAGGCGCGTATTAAGTCCGATGTTCTTCCTTAATCTCACAGCCGGCGAGTTCCTCACGCTGCTGGGCGCGCTGGGTGGGCTTGTCGCTGCGCTTTATTTGCTGGATCGCACGAAGCGCAAGAAAATTGTCTCTACTCTGCGCTTTTGGGTACCGGCCTTCACAGCCGAAGAACAGCAGAGCCGCAAACGAATGCGCGAGCCGTGGTCTCTCGTGTTGCAGTTGCTGAGTCTTTTGCTGCTGTTGCTCGCCATAGCCCAGTTACAGTGGGGATCGCGGGAGCGCCGCGGCCGCGATTACGTGATTTTACTTGACACGTCCTCCTGGGCGGGCGAGCGGGAATCCCAAGGAACTTTGCTTGACCGGGAGAAAGCGCTGGCCAGACGCTACCTTTCCGCTTTGCCCCCGCGAGACCGTGTGATGTTGGTTCGTGCCGACGCATTGACGACTCCCGTAACGCCGTTCACGTCTGATCGCGCCTTGGTGTTGAACGCGGTGAACGAATCCCGGGCAGAGTTCTCCACGTTGAACATTGAACAGGGCCTATCATTTGCGCGCCAGGCCCAAAGCTGGTCCGGCAGCCGGCCGGGCGAGATCGTTTATATCGGCCCTCGATTGATTGGCGAAAGTGACAGACCGGTCCCGGCAATTCCAAATTTGAGAACCATCCTGGTGCCCTCCGCGCGCGAGAACTGCGGCATTCGGCGTATCGGCGTGAGACGCAGCGATGACGACGCAAACTCCTGGCAAGCTACGGTGACATTCAAGAATTACGGCACGCACCGCCGGAGTATTCGTTTGCTCACCGGATTTGCAGGAACGAGTTTCGCGCCTCGAATATATATCTTGAATCCCGGCCAGGAGGCTGCGGCCGAATACAACTTCAGTACGAACAGAGCGGGGCGGCTGATCTCGGAGATTCGCCCTGGTGACAATCTTTCTTCTGACGATCAGGCTTCGCTAGAGCTGCCGGGCACTGGACTTCTCAGCGTGGCGGTCTACACGGACCGGCCCGAAATCTTGCGGCCTCTTCTCGATCCGAACCACAGATTAGCCGTGAAGTTCTTTCCACGCTCCGCATACACGCCAAAGCCGGCAGCAGACGTGATGTTGCTTGACCGCTTTGCCCCGGGACAGGAGCCGGAGATCTCCAGCCTCTGGATTCAGCCGCCGAAAGATGGATCGCCTTTGCCAGTGAAGGCGGTCGTGACCGGTGCGTCGATAAAGGCTTGGCACTCCGATACCGCTTTGGGCGCTGGCCTGCATGCTCGAGAAGCTCGGATTTCAGAGGCCGATGTCTTTCAAACCTTTGAGGGAGACGTGACGGTGGGTAGCTTCGCGGAAGGACCAGTAGTCGTTGTACGGCCCTCTACTGCGCGACGACCGAAGACCGCGGTAATCGGATTTGATCCGCTAAACGGCGATCTCAAGTTTGAAGTGACTACTCCGCTTCTGTTCGCGAATATTCTGCGCTGGCTTTCGCCGGAAGCATTTCAAACTTCGGAGGTCATCGCGGAACGCGTGGGTTCTGCGTCCATTCCTTTGGATCCCGGCGATCACGCGGAACATACTCGCGTAACGGATGACAAGGGTTTCGCCGTCCCCTTCACTATTCGAGACCGAACGCTGCAATTGTTCGTGAGCCATCCGAGCATTGTTCGAATTGTCTCCGACAACTATGAGCGAGTTCTTTCGCTTACCATCCCCGACGTAGCCCAATTTGAGTGGAAACCCGAGGCGAATGCCGCGACGGGTGTGCCTGCTGTCTACAGGTTCGCGCCGACCGCGATTGACCTCTGGCAATGGCTTGCCGTTTTAGCAGGTGTTTTTTTGTTCATTGAATGGACTCTCTTTGGCCGCAGACGGATAGTAAACCGGCGGTCTGCCGCTGCCCGGAACAGGCCGCAATCTGTCCCGCAGCGTGAACGAGAGCTGGTATCGAAATGAATTTTGTTCACGCCTGGTTGTTGCTGCTGATTGCCGTGCCATTCTTATGGATCGCTTTCTCATGGCGCAACACGACCCGGCGGCTCACGTTGGTTCTCAAAGGATTCAGCTTTGCGGCTATCGTCGTGGCGCTCTCCGAACCGGGAATTACTCTGCCACAGACAAGAGTCGGCGCCGTGGTTCTCGTGGATACTTCTTCCAGCATTACGCGGGACGACCTCGCTCGCGCCTCATCGATCGTCGCGGACATGGAGCATCGGCGGCACGGCAACTGGATGAAGGTGGTTCCGTTCGCGAGCCAGACTCGCAGTCTGCTGCCGCAAGAAATGTCCGGCCGGGTTGGTCTTGTGCAAACGGCAAATGACGCAGACAACGGAACCAATCTTGAAAACGCATTGACCAGCAGCATGTTCGCCATTCCCAGCGGCCATATCCCTCGCCTTGTGCTGATCAGCGACGGGAACGAGAATGAGGGTAGCGCCGCGCGCGCGATCGCGGAACTCCAGCGCGTGCATGTGCCAGTGGATACCATTCCGCTCGCCGGCCGTTCGAAAACCGGTCTCAGGCTCGAATCACTTTCAATGCCGCACGAAGCATACGCAGGAGAACAGATACCCATCGACCTCACCATCGATTCACCGCGAGGGGCGCAGGGCACAGCCGAAATTGCGGCGGAGGGCAAAGAGCTCGGGAGCAATCCCATCGAGCTTTCAGCCGGCGCGAATATCTTACGGGTTCACGCTCGCGTAAATACGAGCGGAGCCGCTTCAATTTCCGGCACAATCCGCGCGGACGGGCTGGGCGGGGTTGATTTCGAACATGCCATTCAACTCAGGCGGGCCAAAGTACTCTATATCTCGCAAGATCCTCCCGGAAGTGAAACCAATCTGCTACAGGCGTTCAGCGAAGCCGATTTCGATCTTACTCGTGATGTCTCGCTCATTGAGAAAGATTTGAGCGGCATTCAATTAGTAATACTGAACAACCTGGACCTCAATACGCTCGCCGCTGCCAAGAAGAACCGGCTGGAAGAGTATGTCAAAAACGGCGGAGGGCTGCTTCTGATAGGTGGTGAGCGCCAAGCTTACAAAGACGATAAGCAGATGGACGCGCTCGATCGCGCGCTTCCGGCCAAGCTGGCGCCCCCGAAAACGCCGGAAGGTACTTGCGTCGCGCTGATTGTCGATAAATCCTCCTCCATGGAAGGAAGAAAAATCGAGCTTGCGCGGCTATCCGCGATTGGCGTCATAGAGCATCTTCGACCCATAGATAGCATCGGTGTCCTGATCTTCGACAATTCGTTCCAGTGGGCCGTGCCCATGCGTCGCGCGGAAGATAAGTCGCTCATCAAACGACTGATCTCCGGCATCACACCTGACGGCGGAACCCAAATTGCACCGGCGCTGGCGGAGGCATACCGTAAGGTGCTGCCCTCGAAAGCTACGTACAAACACATGGTGCTCTTGACTGACGGTATCTCTGAGGAAGGCGATAGTATCGAGCTGGCCAAAGAGGCCCTCCAGCACCAGGTCACCATTTCAACGGTTGGTTTAGGTCAGGACGTCAATCGTACGTATCTCGAAAAGGTGGCTGCCACATCCGGCGGCCACAGTTACTTTTTAAATGACCCTCAAGGTCTGGAACAGATTCTCTTGAAAGATGTGCAGGATTACAGTGGCTCGACCGCCGTCGAAAGGGCGCTTACGCCGATCGTTGATCATCGGGCCGAAGTTCTGGATGGTGTCGGAATTGAAGCCGCGCCGCCATTAAAAGGTTACGCGCGGTTCACGGCTAAGCCGGAAGCGGAGACGCTGTTGAGTATCGATGAGCAAAAGAAGGATCCGCTCTATGTGCGGTGGCAATACGGCTTAGGCCGCGCGGCTGTTTTTGCGTCCGATGCAAAGAGCCGCTGGGCGGAATCCTGGGTGACTTGGCCGGGCTTTGACAAGTTCTGGATTAATGTCACCCGCGATCTGCTGCCGCACGCCGATAGAAGCGAAGCAAGTGCTCAGTTCGACACTGCCAATGACGACATTCTGGTCACATACCGTATCGGAGTTGGCGTCGTTGAGCCGGCTTCGGTACCGCCGATCTTCGTGCTCGGCCCAAATGGCTTTGAAAAACCCATTGATGTTAAAAAGACGGCGCCCCGCGTCTATCATGGGCGCTTGCACGTGGGCCGCGTGCGAGGGCTCTTCCGAATCCGGCCGATGAGTGACTCCACGGCCTTTCCGGAGATCGGACTCTATCGTCGCCAAGAGGAATTGCAAGATTACGGCTCGAATGAAGCGCTGTTGCAGCAGATCTCTTACTGGACCGGAGGCCGCTTCAATCCGTCCGTACAGTCGATTTTCGACAGAAACGGCCGTGCCATGTACGAAAACTGGCAGCTTTGGCCCGCGCTGCTCGGCCTTGCGATCGCGCTCACGATCGCCGAGCTCGTCGCCCGGAAGTGGGGCGGTCTGGTGCAGAGCCTTCGCAGAAATTAAGCGGCCCTCTGCGCGTCAGGTGCTCTCGAGATGGGCCACAACTTCGAAATGATATGTTTGGGGAAACAAATCCACCAGCGTAAGCCTTGCAATCCTGTATTCCAAAATCAACTTCTTGAGATCGCGCGCTAGGGTTGCCGGATCGCAACTGACCAAAGTCAATCGGGGGGCTTTGAGACGCAACAGTTCCGCAGTCACATGCTTCCCTAATCCCGCCCGAGGAGGGTCCGCAACAATCAAATCGGGCGCTTCGCTGAGTTGCCGGAGAAATTCTTCGGCGGTCGTTCTTATAGCGCGCAGGTTCGCGGCGCTCCGACCGGCGTTCCACTCGAGATCGCGATATGCGGGTCCGCCTTGTTCCACCGCGTCTACTGTTTCAAACCGCGACGCCAGTGGTAACGAAAACAGGCCAACACCGGCATAGAGGTCCACTGCGTGTTTACCGTTGGTTTCTCCCGTCGCTTCCTGCACGATAGCGTCGATCAAAAAACGATTCACCTGAAAGAACGATCCGCGGCCGATTCGATATCGAAACCCGGCAGCAGCGTACTCGATCGGCCCTACCGCGAGCGATGGAATGAAGGTTCGGCACCACTCGAAAAATCGCGCTGCGACAGGGCGCGTTGTGTCAACTATATTTAACTGAATTTCAGCTTCATTAGTGAAGACTTCGAGCGATCGCAGGAACTCTGGCCATTGCGGCTCTTTCACCGCTGTTTGCAATTTCGCAATGACATCCACCAGAACCGGTGATGAGATGTAGCAGTGGTCGACGGCGCATAGGTCATGCGATCCCGTCTTGTGAAACCCAGCTCGCCGTCCATTAAAATGCAGCTGAATTCTGTTTCGATAGAACCAGGGGTCTCCACTCAGCACGTTGATTTCTTCGTTATGCCTGAGGCCACCCAGTCGTTGCAGAGTTTCACGCAGGATTTCACGCTTCTGCTTCAATTGAAATCTGTATTCGGCATGTTGGTAGTGACAGCCACCGCAGTTTTCGAAGTATTCGCAACGCGGGATCGCGCGCTCGGGCGATGGTTGAAGAATCCGTTGTTCCGACCCGCGAAGCAGTCCGGTTTTCGCGCGTCCGGTTCTTACTTCCACGCGTTCACCGGGAAGCACAAACGGAACCAAAACTGCTTGCCCGTCCAGGCGCGCCAAACCTTCGCCGCCGTACACTAGCTTTTCAATGTCGAGCACGGCTGCGTTCTTACCGTGTGTTTTCTTGATCACAGTTTTGAGCATCGCTTAGGATAGAGATTCGCTCTCTTGCATGAAGGCACGCGTCTTTTCCGGCGTTCAGCCGACCGGTCAGCTTCACATTGGTAATTATCTCGGAGCACTGAAAAGTTGGGCCGAAATCCAGGATAGATACGAGAGTATTTTCTGCATCGTCGACCTGCATGCCATTACCCTTTATCAGAAACCGGAAGAGCTTTCGTCAAAAATCCGCGAGACGGCAGCATTATTCATCGCCGCGGGCATTAATCCGGAGCAGTCCTCGATCATAGTACAATCGAGCATTTCTGGACACGCTGAGCTTGCATGGTTGCTGACGTGCGTAACTCCGCTTGGATGGCTGCAGCGCATGACTCAATTTAAGGCGAAGGCGGAAAAGCAGGAAACTGTAGGCGACGGAATTTTGCAATATCCGGTCTTGATGGCAGCCGATATTCTGCTGTACCAAGCGAGCATCGTACCTGTCGGAGACGACCAGTCGCAACATCTGGAATTGACGCGGGATGTCGCGCAACGCTTCAATTCGCTCTATGGCGAGACATTTGTAGTGCCGGCCACCCACCTCCCCACCTTAGGCGCGCGCATTATGGGGCTCGACGACCCGACTCAGAAGATGAGCAAATCCGTCGCCGGATCGGGGCACGCGATTTCCCTGCTTGACGATCCAAAGGTCATTCAGAAGAAGATTGCTCGCGCAACCACGGATTCTCAACCGGCCATTACCCCCGGCGATATCGGGCCTGGAATTGCGAACTTACTGACTATCGGGCAAGCTTGCGACCCTTCGATCACAAACGAAAGTGTCGCGGAAATGCGTTATGGAGCTTTCAAGAAGCGGGTTGCCGAAGCCGTGATTGCGCGGCTCGAACCCATTCAGCAACGCTATCGCGAGATAACCGCCGACCCGTCTTATTTGGATTCAGTCTTGGCACAGGGCAAAAGTCGGGTTTTGCCGATATCGCAAGATACGCTTGGAAGGGCGAGGCGCGCCATGGGTCTGTATGCCGATGGATCTTAGCGCTCACCCTCATATTTCTCATATCACCGCGCTGCTACTTCTCATATAAAAACGAGCAAGGCTCGTGGCGGCTCTCGCCACCGTCGTTTACGCTGTAAACTTTGTAGCTTCGGTGGCTGCCCCACAGTGAACCGGCTGCATGTTCGCCATCCTTGCGTAAAGCATAAAATTCGATGTCGAGTTTGTCTAATTTCGCTTTGTCGTTATTGTAGTTGCGCGAGACGCGTTTCAGCGCTTCCATCACCGCCTCTTTCGGCGCCATCCCTCGCCGCATGGCTTCGACAACCGTGTGACCGCCGGCAATTCGAATGTTCTCCTCGCCGACACCTGTGGAACCGGCCCCGCCGATATCCTGGTCCAGGAACAAGCCCGCGCCAATAATCGGCGAATCGCCTACGCGTCCGGCAATTTTCCAAGCGAACCCGCTGGTGGTGGTCACGCCGGACATTTCACCCTTCTCATTCAGCGCGAGACAATTGATAGTCCCGTATGTTGGATGAATGGCCATCTCCCACGCCCACGCCAGCGTTGCGTCATCGATATGAGGAAAGGTTTCTCTCAAGCGACTCAAGGGCGGCTTCGCCTCCGGCGAGAGATTTTGGTCCATTGGTACCCAGTTGTTGAATGCTCCGGGCGCGCGCAACGACTCCTTCCAAACGAGCCAAGCAGTTCTGGACTTCTCGGTAAGCAAATCCTCTTTCACGTATCCGTACCGCTCCGCAAACGTGAGAGCCCCCTGACCGGCCAACATCACATGCGAGGTGTGATCCATTACTAGCTTTGCGATTTTAGAAGGTGTTTTGATGCCCTGAATTGCTGCAACGGCTCCACAACGCCGCGTCGGTCCGTGCGCAACACTGGCGTCCAGTTCCACGACGCCGTCTTCGTTCGGCAGACCTCCGTATCCCACCGACGTGTCGTTCGGATCCAACTCGACGATGTTCACTCCCGCGATCACGGCCTCGAGTGTATCTGCTCCCTGGCCGAGCATATCCATTGCCTTCGCGCAAGCCGCCATGCCGTTCGCGCTCGAGATGACTACAGGTTTTTTCCCACTGCCGCCTTGCTTCGCATGAGTAATTCCAGCGGTTGCGGCGAGGGCCGCCGAACTGAACATCCATTTCCGGCGATTAATCATAATCTCTGAGTTTCTACCATAACCAGGATTCATCGGAAGAGAGCGAGTAGCAATAGCTGCAATCCCGAAACCAAATGACTGATACCCGTTGTTCGATAGCGGGATGTTCAACGAGGCAGCGAGAAGGCGACGTAAGCGCCATGTATCTTGGTCCGCGATGCCGAAGTGAGAGCTACTTGCGCGGCGGCGCAAAAGACGATGTACTCCCTTCCATCGATCTCATAAATGGCCGGCTCGCCCTCTAGCGCCGCATCAACTGTCTTCTCCCAAAGAACTTTACCGGTCTGCTCGTCGAAGGCACGGACTTTCCGATCCCGGGTACCCGTGAAGATCAATCCCCCCGCTGTTACCACGGGACCCACCTTCGGATAGTGAGAGCCGGTGCCCTTAATACCCTCTGCGGCAAGTTGAGGGACATCCCCGAGCGGAATCTTCCAGGTGATGACTCCGGTGTTCAGATCATAAGCGGTCAGGGACGACCATGGAGGGGCGATAGGAGAAAGGCCTGAACTGTCAATGAGAAAGCCGAATCCACTGATGTAGTGACCCGGGCCTAGTTTCGGGTCCGGCACCAGCTTCAGCAGACAAGGAAGGTCTTTGGAAACCACAAAGAGACTTCCATTTGAAGGATCGATCGCGGCGCCACCCCAGTTCGCACCTCCGTTGTTGCCCGGCATCTCGACCGTGTTGCGCAACCCGGGCGGAGTAAAAAGCCCTTCGTTCCGAGCGCTCTGAATCTCATCCCCCAGGCGCGCTCGTTCTTGCGGATTTTCAATGAACCCGCTGAGGTCATCCGCTGTGAACTTCTGGCGAGCAAATGGGGGCGGCTGTGTGGGAAAGGGCTGGGTGGCCCACGCCTTCTCTCCGGGCATGTCAGAGCGCGGAACCGGACGCTCCTCAATGGGCCACAAAGGTTCGCCGGTCGCGCGATTGAAAACCCAAACGAATCCTTGTTTGCTAACCTGCGCAACGGCATCGACAAGGCGGCCATTGCGGCGCAGCGTGACAAGCTTCGGAGCCGTGTTGCCGTCGTAATCCCAGATGTCGTGGTGAACCATTTGGAAATGCCAAAGCCGTTTCCCGTTGCGCGCGTCGAGGGCGAGCAGGCAATCGCCGAAGAGGTCAGCACCAATTCGATCCGCGCCGTAGAAGTTGTATTTCGGACTGGCGGTAGGGACGTAAATAACACCGCGCGCTTCATCGAGTGACATCTCACCCCACGCATTTGCCCCGCCGACAGTCTTCCAAGCATCTTTTGGCCACGTGTCGTACCCAAATTCACCTGGGTGCGGAATCGTGTGAAAGGTCCATCTCACTTCGCCGGTACGAACGTCGAAAGCGCGAATGTCGCCCGGAGTGGAGCCATAGCCTTGGTTCGTGGCCGAGCCTAGGATCAGCAAGTCCTCGAAGACACGCCCAGGAGTAGTGGATTGTACGAGCGAAATCGTTTGCGGGTCGCGCCCAAGCCCTTGCTTTAAATCGACACGGCCATGGTCACCGAATGACAGAATTGACTTTCCGGTGCGAGCGTCTATCGCTTGCAGGAAATGATTGGCCGCAAAGAGAAGACGACGATCGGAGCGGTCTTTACTTTCCCAGTAATTGATGCCGCGATTGGTGATGATGGTCGTTCCCGGACTAGGCGCATGGATCCAGATCTCTTTCCCAGTCGATGCATCCAGAGCGATGATCGAGTTGTTTCGGCCCAGAACGTAGATGAAGCGATCGATGACGAGCGGGTTGAAGAAATATTTGTTGTCGTCAGCGGTCGGATAAGTCCAGGCAACTTCGAGCTTGCCTACGTTCGTACGATTGATCTGGTTGAGTGCGGAATATTGAGCTGAATCCGGCGCTCCGCTGTAGTCGTTCCACTGAGTGTGCGAAGGTAACCGAGGATTTCCAGCTGGCGGGCCGGCTGCCGCCGCGACCAGAATACAGAATAGTCCGCCGCTAGACATTCGCAAAAGAGACTCTGAGAATCTTCGACTTTGTCCCATCGTGTCTCTATTCGAGTGCAAACGCCAGCGACTCCTTCACGGTGAACATAATTCCTACACTACGCCTAGCATCAATTTTCCAGAGTCCCACCTTCGAGAGATGTAGCCTTTTTTCTCAATCGCGGCTGCGAAGTTACAATACGGAATTCATGACGGAAGAAGTCTCGCCAGCCCGCGGCCTTCACGGCGTCGTCAACGTTCCTGGCGATAAATCGATATCTCACCGCTATGCAATGCTCACGTCCATTGCCGAAGGCGATTCGCGAATTTACAACTATTCCACCGGCGCTGATTGCCATTCCACTCTGGCGTGCATGCGGGCGCTCGGCATCGACCACGAATTCACCGAAGTGGAAGGCCGGCAAGTCCTTACGGTCCACGGACGCGGTACGCGTGGCCTTCGGGCGCCGAAGTTGCATCTCGATGCGGGAAACTCAGGCTCAACCATCCGGATGCTGTCGGGAATACTCGCGGCTCAGCCATTCACGACGAAAATTACCGGCGATGAATCGCTTGTTAAGCGCCCCATGGGCCGCATCATAGCGCCGCTATCTCAAATGGGAGCTAGGATCGAGTCGACAAATGTGCAATATCCGCCGCTTACGATCCATGGCTCACCGCTGCACGCAATCGAGTATGAACTCCCCGTGCCTAGCGCTCAGGTAAAAAGCAGTGTTTTACTCGCCGGCCTCTATGCTGAAGGGGAAACCGTAGTGCGCGAACCCGTTGCGACCCGGGATCACACGGAGATTGCCTTACGGGAGCTCGGGGCCGACGTTATGCTCGCGCCCCATATCATCCGGATCCGTGGTGGCGCCCAACTCACCGGGAAAACCCTCGCTGTGCCCGGCGACCTCTCTTCAGCGGCCTTCTTCATCATTGCGGCGCTGATCGTTCCCGGCGCGGATCTGATCATCCCGAATATCGGATTGAATCCGACACGCACCGCTTTACTCGACATTTTGCGCGGAATGGGAGCTCAGATCAAGCTGCTGCGTATCGAACAAATGAATGGCGAAGTCATCGGCAACCTGCAAATTCGGACATCTCGTATTCGTGGTGGAACAATAGAAGGCGCCGCTACGGCCGCGGTGATCGACGAGATTCCGGCTCTTGCTATTCTTGGCGCTGTCAGCGAACAAGGTCTTCTGGTGCGAAACGCCGGAGAGTTGCGCGTCAAAGAAACAGATCGTATCGAAGCGATCGCTCAAAATTTGCAAAAGATGAACATAAACGTGAACACGACCGAAGATAGTATCGAAATACCAGGCAACCAGAAATTTCGCGCCGCCGAATTGCACTCCTGCGGCGATCACCGCATTGCGATGGCATTTTCGATAGCTGCGCTTGCCGCGGATGGCCCCTGTATTATTGAAGGCGCCGAAGCAGCATCCATATCTTTTCCGGAGTTCTACGACACACTTAGACAAATCACGCGATAGTCTCTCCATGGACGATTCCCCGGATTCCGACCTCACCCGCGAGAGTCTCATCCACGATCTCAATAATGTTTTCGAAACCATCACAGAAGCGGCCGAACTTTTGAGCGCCGACAGGCGGTGGAAGCCTTTGGCGGCTACTCTGTGCCGCAGCGTCACTCGTGGGCGCCGGTTAGTGGGCGCGATTCCCGACAGCACGCCGAATCTCGCCGCCATTGTCGAAGGGGCCATACAATCGGTAATTGACTATTGCACTGCCGCCCGAAAGCCCCGCATGAGATTCGTCCGCCAGATACCCGCGGATATTCGTCTGCCCGGCTCGGCCAAGGATTGGGAGCGCGTGTTCGTCAACCTTTTTTTGAACGCGGCTCAAATCATGCACAAACCGGGACGGATTGATATCGCGGCGGTGCAGGAGAACGAATCGCTGACCGTGACGGTCTCAGACAACGGGCCTGGAATTCCGGAGGATCTTCTGACCCGGTTGTTTCGTCCAAACGTGTCCACCAAAACAACATCCGGTCGCTCGGGTCTCGGTCTCCATATTGTGGCTTCTATCGTTAAGAAACATTCAGGACGCGTGACCGCATCCAACCGTGAGCGCTCAAATGGCGCGGTTTTCACGATTTCACTTCCAGCAAGCTGATGCCGGACTGGGAACAAAGAATCGAGCGCCTAAGGGTGCGCGTCTAACAATATTCAGGAATGAAATATCTTTGCATTCATAGTCACTTCTATCAGCCTCCGCGCGAAAACCCATGGCTCGAGCAGATTGAACTGCAGGATTCGGCGTACCCATATCACGATTGGAACGAGCGAATATCGGCCGAGTGCTACGCGCCCAATCTGGCTGCGCGCATTCTGGACGGCTCCCAGCGCATCACGCGCATCGTCAACAACTATTCCAGAATCAGCTTTAATTTCGGTCCCACTCTGCTTTCTTGGGCCGCCGAGCACGTGCCGGAGACTTATAAGGGAATCCTCGAAGCCGACCGGCAGAGTCAGAAGCTATTTTCCGGACATGGTTCGGCTTTGGCGCAGGCCTACAACCACATGATCATGCCGCTCGCGAACAGCCGCGATAAGAAGACTCAGGTGCGTTGGGGCTTCGAGGATTTCGTCAGCCGCTTCGGTCGCCTGCCCGAAGGAATGTGGTTGCCCGAGACCGCTGTGGATCTCGAATCGCTGGACCTGATGGCGGAGGCAGGGCTCAAATTTTGTATCCTCGCTCCTCATCAAGCGAAAGCGGTTCGTCCCGTCGCCGGCGGCGAGTGGCAAAGTGTTACCGGCTCGAAAATTGATCCCACTCAGGCCTATTTGTTGAAAACTCCCAATGGCCGGCAGATCAGCCTTTTCTTTTACGATGGGCCGATCTCGCAGGCTGTCGCGTTCGAAAAGCTTCTCGACAACGGCGAAAAATTCGCCAGTCGCTTGCTGGGTGCGTTGTCGGACACCAAGCAAGGACCGCAATTGGGCCACATCGCAACGGATGGCGAGACCTACGGCCATCATCATAAGCATGGCGAGATGGCCTTGGCTTACGCTCTCGATTACATCGAATCGAGAAAATCGGCCAAGATCACGAATTATGGCGAATTCCTCGAACGCAATCCGCCGTCACACGAGGTACAGATCTACGAAAATACAGCGTGGAGCTGCGTGCATGGCGTGGAGCGATGGCGCACCAATTGCGGCTGCAATTCCGGACGCCTGGGATGGAATCAGGAGTGGCGCAAACCTCTTCGGGAAGCGCTCGATTGGCTAAGGGACACGGTCAACCCATGTTTTGAATCGCTCGGCTCAACTCTGTTCAAAGATGCTTGGGCCGCGCGGGACGCTTACATTCATATCGTGTTGAATCGGATGCCTGAAGTGCGGCAACGCTTCGGCGAAGAACATTTCAGGACCGAGCTCAATTCACAGCAGCAGGTGCTGGTCTGGAAGCTTATGGAACTTCAGCGCCATGCCATGCTCATGTACACAAGTTGCGGGTGGTTTTTCGACGAGCTTTCTGGTATCGAAACAGTTCAGGTGATTCAATACGCCGGGCGCGTCGTTCAGCTCGCCGAGCAACTCTTCGGAGACTCAATAGAACAACAGTTCTTGGAGAAACTTGCCATAGCCAAGAGCAATCTTCCCGAATATGGAGATGGTGCGAACATTTACAGGAAGTATGTCAAACCTTCCATGGTCGATCTCGAAAAGGTGGGGGCGCATTACTCCATCAGCTCGCTGTTCGCGCCGTATGGCGAGCGGACCGACATTTTCTCCTACAGCGTGAAGCGGCTCGACTATCACACTGGGGATGCGGGCAAGCTGCGGATGGCGCTTGGACAAGCTCGCTTCACCTCCAAGGTGACCCAGGAATCCGAGGTTCTCACGTTCTGGGTCGTGCATTTCGGCGATCACAATGTGGCGGGCGGCGTACAGAAATCCGATGGCGCCGCTGACTATCACGACATGCTGGATGCGATCAGCGAGTCCTTCGCCCGGGTTGACATTCCTGAAGTTGTTCGTCTGCTGGACAGGCGCTTCGGGGAGAAGACATATTCCCTTCGGTCGTTATTCCGTGACGAGCAGCGCAGAATTGTGAGGACGATTCTTTCTTCCACCGTTGCCGAAGCTGAAGCCGCGTACCTACAGCTCTACGAACATCATGCCGCCCTGATGCGGTTCATCACCAGCCTAGGGACTCCGATGCCGAGGGAATTCACGGCTGCGGTGGAATACGCCATCAACAGTCTGCTCCGCCGCGCCTGTTCGGGCGAGGAACTCGATGAGGAGCGGATTCGGAATTTATTGCGAGAGGCTCAAGCGAGCAATGTAAGCCTTGACAAGACAACACTTGAGTTTTTGCTGCGCCGCAAGGTGGAGGCGCTTGCCGGCCGTTTCGCCGCGGACCCATCGAACATTGAAAAGCTGAATGATTTGCGAGCCGCCTTGAGGATCGTAAAGCATATGCCGTTCGCTGTGAATTTGTGGTCCGCCCAGAATCATGTGTACGCGATCCAGAGCGGCCTGTTTCAGCGCACTCGCAAGAAAGCCCAGCGTGGAGATAGCAAAGCTCAGGCCTGGGTGGAGAGCTATATCAATTTGAGCGAACTTCTCTCTATCCGGGTTCAATGATGGAGAGGCGGCGGGACTGCTGTCGAAAATCTCTCGTCGCACTGCGGCAGAATCTGGTGAACCGGCGGACGCTCGAATGGTGCGCCCGGACAGATTCGAACTGCCGACCTTCTGGTTCGTAGCCAGACGCTCTATCCAGCTGAGCTACGGGCGCAACAGATCACAGTATAGCAGCGCCAATCACCTACTCCGGGCGATGCGTTGACTCATCCAAGGTCAGGCTGGACACGCAATTTCTACCGCCAGCTTTGGCCTTATAAAGAGCTTCGTCAGCCACTCTGACGAAGAGGTCCGGACTGCGCTCGGACCCGTCGGAAACCGTCACTCCGAAGCTCGCCGAAACGCGCATTTCGGCCCCGTCCACAATCATGGCGCTGGAATGCAGCCTGACTCGCATCCGCTCAGCCTGCATTTTCGCCTGATCGAGATCGCAGTTCGGCAGGACGACCAGAAACTCCTCGCCGCCGTACCGTCCTACTGAGTCGTAGGGCCGCATGTTGCCGCGCAAGCGCGCCGCCGTTTCCCGAAGCACTGCGTCTCCGGCGAAATGGCCGTATGTATCGTTGATCTTTTTAAAGTGATCAATATCCAGAAGAATGACGCCGACCGTTCGCCGGTCGCGATGGCAGCGAGACAGTTCCCGTTCCAGAGCAGCCGCTATAGCTGGGCGGTTCGGCAGCATCGTGAGCAGATCCTTATTGGCCCGTTCCCGCAGTTCTTCTCGCGCCGTCAACAACTCGATCTGCAAGTCCACAATCCGCTTGCCGGCCCGCAGCCGCACCTGCAGTTCCTGTTCGTCGAAGGGCTTGACAATGTAGTCGTCGGCGCCGGCATCGAGTCCCTCGACCGTCTCGTTCTTCGTGTTCTTTGAAGTGAGCAGCAGGATATAGGTATATGGCTCGCGGCGATTCTCCCGAACTTTACGGCAGACCTCCGGCCCCGTCATATGCGGCATCACCCAATCTAAAACCGCCATGGCAGGCGCGTCGGGTTTCGCAAGGATGTCCCAGGCTTGGGCGCCGTTTTCCGCCATCACTACTTCATAACCCCATCGCTGGAGGGTGCTACGCAATAACATCCGGGATGTGCCGCTATCGTCGGCTATGAGAACTTTCATGACTGGCGCAGTCTCGCCGCTGCTAAAAACCTAATCGTCTCAGCCGTGCAAAAGGATTAGCCACATGATCGCGAAGCCGTAAGTTGTTGGATAAAGTTTTCCCCGACCGCCGCATGACGCGCAACGTGTAGAAAACAACTCATTTCTTTTACTATGAGCGGCTTCGAGCGCAGCGTCAATACCCGCCGGGAAAGTGCGCGGCCCGGCAACGAGTCGCCGCCGCAATCCTATATCATGGTGGTGCCCCTTTCCCGACTGCGCGGAAAGCTTTGAAGTAAAGGAGCTTGGATGAACAATTCCGTACTTGTACCCATGGTGGTCGAGCAGACCTCACGGGGTGAACGCGCCTATGATATCTATTCCCGGCTACTCAAAGAAAACATCATTTTTCTCGGTACGCCTATCGACGACAATGTCGCCAATCTGATCATGGCTCAGATGTTATTTCTGGCCGCTGAAGATCCTGAACGGGATATCTCGCTGTATATCAATTCCCCAGGAGGTTCCATAACGGCTGGACTGGCCATTTTGGATACCATGCGGCTGGTGGAACCCGACATCGTCACGTACTGCCTAGGCCAAGCTGCGTCCATGGCAGCGGTACTGCTTGCCTGCGGTACCAAAGGGAAGCGGTTTAGCCTTCCGAACTCTCGGATTTTGATCCACCAGCCTTCAATGAGCGGTCTCGGCGGACAGGCCGCCGATATCGATATCTATGCCCGCGAGATTCTTCGCATGCGCCAGTCTCTGAACGAGATCCTCGCGGACGCAACGGGCCAGCCGGTCGATAAAATCAGCCGGGACGTCGATCGCGATTACATTCTGGAACCCCAGGCAGCCCTGGAGTACGGGATGATCGACCGGGTTATTTCCAATCGAACCCTACAGCCGGTTCCCACCCGCTAATCGTTCAATTCGGTCCTCGCACGTGTCGCTCAGTAACTCAGATTACACGTGCGAGCAGATCTGAAATTATTCAAATCCCACGGGATCTTATCTGTAATTAGTCTGGCGACGCAATGAGACTGTAAGCCTTCCATCAATACTTCTACTATGGAGTTTGGAAGCCTATACAAAATTTGGAAGCCGGATCTCCGCTTTCGGCTTGACCCGGCAGCTGAATCTGGGTTAGAGTAATGATTCCGTTGTAAAGTTTGAGTAATATAAACGTCCTTTATTGAATGATGCTACGATCACAGCCTGTTTTGACCGGGATCGTATGGTTGACCGCTCTCTCCGCCGTCGGCAATACCCAGACGCGCTCAAGTGAGGGTCATTTCGGCCAAGCGAGACTCGACAGCGCAGGGTTCGCGATAAAGGCTGCGGAAAACGCCGCGAGCGCGCTCCCAAATGTCGATTCGCCCGAGCTCACTTCCGTGTCCCGAGCCGATTCTGCCGCGCTGGGTTCTTCGCTCGATTCATCGATTGTCCATTCCGCAGCGGCCGACGATTGCTTGAAACGCGCCGATGCACACTTCAATACTGGCCGCCAAATGTATTTCCAGGGCAATCTCGAAGGCGCTCGCCGGGAATTTGATGCTTCGGTAGAGGCATTGTTGTCGGCCCCGGAATCCATTCCCGATCATCGCCGGATTGAACGGCGCCTCGATGAAATCTGTGATCTCGTCTACCGCTTCGATGTGGAAAAACTGGGAGCTGGCCAAACCGAGCAGGATGCGGTTGTATTCGATAAGGCGCCCATCGATGAGATCAGCCACATGACTTTCCCGGTCGATCAGAATCTGGCTCCCAAGCTGAAGACGGAGTTGGATCAGACCGCATCGGGGATACCACTGGAACTCTCCGACCCGGTTTTAAGTTACGTGCATTTTTTCTCCACCGATCGCGGGCGCAAAATCCTACTAGCCGGATTACAGAGATCGGGGCGCTACAAGGATTTGATTCAGCGCATTTTCGCGGAAGAGGGCGTTCCGCAGGAATTGATGTACCTGGCGCAAGCTGAGTCGGGATTTCTGCCGCGCGCTATCTCTAATAAGCAAGCTGTGGGAATGTGGCAATTCATCGCGGGTACGGGCTCCAGCTACGACTTGGTTCATACCTCGGTTTTCGATGAGCGTTTTGACCCTGAAAAGGCGACCCGGGCCGCAGCCAAGCTCCTCAAGGATCTTCACGCGCGTTATGGAGACTGGTACCTGGCGATGGCAGCCTATAACTGCGGCGCCGGCGCAGTGGACCGCGCGGTCGAACGTACCGGTTATGCCGACTATTGGGAGTTGCTGAAGCGGCATGCTCTTCCCAAGGAAACCGCTGGTTACGTGCCGATTATCCTAGCCATGACGATCATGACGAAAAATCCGAAAGATTATGGCTTGGAGAACATCGGCGTGGATGCGCCCGTCGAGTACGATTCCATTCAGTTAACGGCTTCGACGAACCTGAACCTCGTCGCCGATGCGGCGATGCAGCCTATTTCGGTGATTCGCGATCTGAATCCTTCACTCCTCAGAACGGTGGCCCCGGCGGGTTTTCAGATTCACGTGCCCAAGGGCTTGGCCGAATCCACCCAAGCGGCCCTGGAGTCTGTTCCGGCGGATAGCCGACAGGCGTGGAGACTCCATCATGTCGAAACGGGAGACACGCTGGAGGCGATTGCCAGGTCATATCATTTAAGCGCCGAGCGGATCGCGGCCGTAAATCGTGCCTCGGATTCACTGGAAGCGGGCGACGTGCTCTTGATCCCCGCCGTATATCACGAGGAATCTCGGCCCGTGCGCGCGCGGCGGAGCGCGCGTGGCAAGTCCAATCTCTTAGCCGTAACGCATAAGAGCGCTGGCTTTCAGCACAGCGCCCACATTACAACGTCGCGCCACCTCCCGGCGCAGGTTCTGCATCGCAAGGCCGCGGTTCGCACCGCCAGTCTGGAGCGCTGAACAACTCAGATTTTCGGATCGTCCTCTCAAAACTGCACTGGGCTCGAACGTTTTTCGTTCGAGCTTTTTTATTTAGCTCTTGCGCTTCGTCACAGCTTGTGAAATCATTTTGCTGCTTGCATCATCTGGATGCGTAGGTGCGAAAGGAGGAGTGCGTGAGTTTAGAATATCGGCTCAAACCCGAAGATGAAGAGGATGACTTCGACTACGAGGACGAGCACGTGGAAATGGAATCCGACAAAAAGGAGTATGGTGACGAGGACGAAGAGGACGAGGAAGACGAGGAATTAGAAGAAGCGGCCAGCTCCAAACGAGCGGGCTCAACGCCGACGGAATCCGAAAAGGCTGCGCTTTCGGAGGAATCGGGCGGCATGCGCGGGCCCGCAACGGAAACGGGCGGAGCCTCTGCTGGCCAGCAGGACCAGCGAGCCTCGACGAAAACCGGAACGAAGCGTTCCGCTAGAAAGGCAGCCAGCAAGACCGAATCGAGCAAGGAGCCGAGCAAGGCAGCCAGCGAGGCTCCCGCCGTCAAGAAGGCATCACCTGCTAAACAACCGGCTGCGAAGAAAGCTTCATCCGGTCCAGGTGTCAAGAAATCCGCTTCGAAATCAGCGGCAAAGAAATCCTCGTCCGGTGCTGCCGCAAAGCGGACAAGCCGGTCCGCGGCTAAGAAAAAGGCGCCCATAAAGAAGGCTGCGTCGAAGAAAGGTGTTACCAAGAGACCTGCAGCTAAGAAGGCAGCGGCCAAAAAAGCTTCCGCCAAGAAAGTCACCGGAAGGAAGGCCCCTCAGAAAAAGGCCACTAAGAAGGCTGCCAAGAGAAGGAGATAGCGGCATCGCGGGCGTTCTGCGCCCAGCCAGGTAGTGAATGGGCCTGGGAGCATCGCCCGCTCTGTGTCCGCGCTTATATTGAGAAAGGCTATTTCTGCTTGCGAACGACTGACCGGCAGCGCTCGAACAGTTCGATCAGGGAGTCGGCATATTCCTCACTGGAGCGCGGCCCTTTTCCACCGAAGCCCGCGCTCGGAGTGCCTCTCCCATAGCCGGTTGTCACGGCGATGAATTTCATCAATTCGAGGGCAACCTCGTCCGGATTCCTCGGTGGTTGCTTCTCTGAATTGTCTTCAGGCATACGTCAGTTCTGCTCCTTGTGAGTTAGCTATGTCAATCGGCGGAGTCGCAGCATCGCATACTCTGCCTCAGGCCTGATTCTCTCATTCTGAGCTTTCCGCCCTCGATTCCATGCCCATTCGCGCCCGAAAATTGATCCGCAAAATGCGGGGCGGAGCCCAGGCTCATCTGATTGAGGCGGAGGATGGCGCCTTCTATGTTGTCAAGTTTATGAATAATCCGCAGCATCGCCGGATTTTAATCAACGAGTGGCTTGCCTGCGCTTTTCTGCGGTATCTGCAGCTTCACGTTCCGGATACCGCAGTAATCGAACTGACTCGCGAGTTCGTCTCCAGTAATCGCGACCTCTATCTTTCCATCGGGTCCCGGCGCGAAGAGGTGCCACCCGGCCTCCACTTCGGTTCGCGAATGGCGGTTCATCCCGAACGCGTCGCCGTTTTTGATTTCCTGCCGGATAAGCTCCTATCGAAAGTCGAAAATCGCGTGGATTTCCTCGGCGCTTTAGTATTCGACAAGTGGGTTGCCAATGCCGATTCCCGCCAAGCTGTTTTTTTCCGTGCGCGCGGAAAAACCTGGACGCCTCTCAAGGGCGATACGCCGGCCAGATTGGGCTTCTTCGCCCAAATGATCGATCACGGGTTCGCCTTCAACGGATCCAACTGGATTTTTCAGGATTCTCCCATTCAGGGACTCTACTTCCGGACCTCCGTGTACGACGAAGTGCGATCGCTCGATTCCTTTCAACCATGGCTCGACATGATCGAACATTTTCCGGTCGAGGTAATCGATTCGGCCTGGAAGGAGATCCCGCGCAACTGGATCGAGCAGGACGAGGAAGCTCTCGAACAGCTCCTCGAGACGCTTTTGAAGCGGCGTTCGCGAGTGGCTAGTCTGATTACAGAGGTCCGGAACAAGCGCACTAGCGCGTTTGCAAATTGGCGTTGACTTCGGCTCGGATCCGTTCTGCGCTTACAGGCGCCAACAGGATGCCATTTCGAAAATGGCCGTAAGCGAGATAAAGGCGTCGTGAGTGCCAGGTTCCTAGCCACAGGCGTTCGCTCCCGGGCCGAAACCCAAACCAGACTTCGGAAGGATTCGTCTCAGCAAGATGGGGAAAAACGAAACCGGCACGCTTGGCAATCTGTTCAACTATCTCGGGTCTCACCTGGCGGTCGAAGCCGACATGCTCAACTGATGCCCCTGCAATCAACAGCCCGTTCGCTCTTTGCAGAAGATAGGTTTCGCCATGCCGCACGATGGTGCTGCATGTCTGTTCCGGTTGTTGATACCCGATGAGATGGCCCTTCACAGGCTGGGAAGCCGGGAGCGACGGCACGCCCGCGACCTGAATTTCACTGCTCCATGCGCCGGCCGCCAATACAGCCGCTTGGAAGCGTTCCGAACCCCGTGAAGACTCAAGACTAATCCCGTTATCCGATATCTGGATTCGAGTGACACCACAGTTTTCGTGATTAGCGAAATTCAATTTGCGACACGCCGGCTGCGAGAGCTTCTGTCACTTCACGCGGGTTAACAATCGCATCTCCCGGATAAAAGCGCGCCGCAGCCAGACCGTTGTGCCGGACTCTCGGCCAGAACGTCGAAACCTGATCGGCCGTAAGTGTCTTTGAAAAGATATCCAGTTGGGCCTGTCGAGCGGCCCGGGCATCGAGAGCCCGTTTTTCGTCCTCGGTATAGGCCACATCCAGACTGCCGCACTCCTGGTAATCGATTCCCATTCCGGAGGCTGCTTCAAGCTCTCGAACAAAGCTGGCATACAGCCGCCGGGATTCAATGGCCAATATAGCTTCGGGAGATTTGTGATCGATTTCACCGCCCAGAGACAGCATCCCGGCGCCCGCCCAACTCGATTCGCCGCCCAACCGTCCCTTTTCGAAAATCGCCACCGCGAAGCCGGATTGCGCCAGGCGCCACGCAATGGACAGCCCGACAATGCCACCGCCGACAACTGCAATTCGAGCTGACTCCACACGTATTATGTTGTCAGACCCCGAAACCGAGCCGGAAGCGTAAGCGCATGATCCGTGCCGGCGGACCATGCGTAGTGACCGCTGGATTACGGCGCGAAGTAGCCGTTGATGTCGATGATCACGTCAGTGTTGTCCGTGACAAAGACGCTGATTGAACCGCTCGTCCCGGCTGGTACGATCGCAGCGTTGGCCACAACCGTCCCGTTATAAGAATTCAACGTCGAAACTACGGGTTGGGGCTGTCCTGTTGGCCATGTGGTTAAGTACTGCATAATTCCCGGTGGGACCACCGTCATGTTCAGCGAGTAGGCTTGCGCGTTGGACGGAATTCCACAGAAGCTAGATGGAATCGGGAAATCGCGGACTGATCCGCCGGTCATGCTAGGAGGACCAAATTGGGCCGAAAAGCCCGATCCGGAACGAGTATCCGCGATCCGGCAGGGCGACACTGGATAGAAATTCAGCGACCCTGAAGCACCGGGCGGGGCAAAATGCCCATCGATGTCGATAAGGACATCCGTATCGTCGCTGGCATAAACGTCAACCCCGCCATTGGGCGGCGGCCCTGCGGGTACAAGCGCCGCATTGGCAACGATCCTGCCGTTCAGCGAGTTTATGGTGGATACGACTGGCTGCGGCTCTCCATCCGGCCACAAGGAAATATAATCGAGCGCACCGTGCGGCACGACCGTCAGATTTAGTGAGTACGCTTGCGCGGTCGGAGGTTTCGAGCAGGGAGACGACAGAATTGGAAATGCGCGCGTCGATCCGCCGGCCAGGCTAGGAGGGCCGAAGGGATCCGGGAAACCGGAGCTGGGACGGGTGTCCGCAATGCGGCATGGGGTATCGGTATAGAAGGCTTCGGCCGCAGACGAGGACGATATGGGAACGAAATACCCGTCGACATCGATGACCACATCCGTGTTGTCGCTAACGTAAACACTGACCGAGCCGCTCGATCCCGCGGGAACTATGGCCGCGTTCGCTACTATCTGGCCATCGAACGAATTCAGGGTTGAAACCAAAGGCTGGAGTTCGCCGGTTGGCCAAATACTCAAATATGTTAGCGGTGCTGGCGGCACTGCGGTCACATTGAATGAATAAGCTTGCGCGTCGCTCGGGATTCCGCAGGAACTCGTAGGAATTGGGAAACTCCGAGTCGATCCTGCAGTCATGCTCGGCGGCCCAAAGGGACCCAGTGAAGCCCGAGGCTAGCGCGCGTATCGGCGATGCGGCATGGCGTTACCGGGACAAAGCCCTCCCCACACGGGTATACATTCCGCGCCGAGACTGTATGTTCCCCCGTGGACCAGATCGCCCGAATATACCTGAACCAGATAGGTTCCCGTCCATGCTAAGGTTACTTGCTGCTGGCTATTGGCACTGAAGCTGAGCACTGCTTTTCCGGACGGATCATATAGGGTCGCACCGGCTGCCGTATAAGGATAAAAGCCGCTTGTATCGGCCAGCGTAAGCGTGATGACCCCTCCCGCCTGCCCGGCGTAAGCGTACTGGTCCACCTGTGCTGATGTAAGGGTCCCTTTGGCAAGTCCGCCGCAGCTTAGCGCGGCGGCTGGCCGCAGCGGGTTACGGCATTCCAATCCCAAATTGTACGTTCCCCCGTGGACCAGATTGCCCGAATATACCTGGATTAAATAGGTGCCAGTTAATGCCAGAGTTACTTGTTGCGCACTGTTGGCATTGAAACTCAGCAGCGCTTTTCCAGAAGGATCATATAGGGTCGCACCGGCCGCCGTATAAGGATAAAAGCCGCCGGTATCGGCTAGAGTGAGAGTGATGATGCCTCCCGCCTGCCCACCGTACACGTACTGGTCCACCTGTGCTGACGTGAGGCTTCCGTTGGCAATTCCGCCACAGCTTAGCGTGGCAGCTGGCTGCAGCGGGTTACGGCATTCCAGTCCCAAATTGTACGTTCCCGCCGTGGACCAGATCGCCCGAATATACCTGGACTACATAAGTGCCAGTTAATGCGAGTGTTACTTGTTGCGCACTGTTCGCATTGAAGCTCAGCAGCGCTTTTCCGGAAGGATCGTACAGAGTCGCACCGGCCGCCGTATAAGTAAAAGCCGCCTGTATCGGCCAGAGTGAGCGTGATGATGCCTCCAGCCTGCCCAGCGTACACGTATTGGTCCACCTGCGCTGACGTCAGGGTTCCGTTGGCAAGTCCGCCACAGCCTAGCGTAGCGGCGGGCTGCAGCGGGTTACGGCATTCCAATCCCAAATTGTACGTTCCGCCATGGACCAGATCGCCCGAATATACTTGGACTACATAGATTCCCGTCGAGGCGAGGGTTATTTGTTGCTGGCTATTGGCGTTGAAGCTCAGCAGTTTGCGAGATGATGGATCATACAGGGTCGCACCGGCCGCAGTATAGGGATAAAAACCGCCCGTATCGGCCAAAGTGAGCGTGATAATCCCACCGGCCTGCCCGGCATACGTGTATTGGTCGACCTGACCAGACGTGTTAATTGTCCCCGAAACTAAGCTTCCACAGGTCAAAGACGTGGCGGGAAGCCCGTGACTGGTGAAGACACTCAACAACAACCCGGCACTAAGGATTACTGGCGCAAAACGAAACTTACCCATCACATACCTCCAGGCGGACAACATGCCCTGTAATGGCAAAACCAATGATTGCGTTTCACCGGTAGCTAAGTTTTTTCGATTTATCTATCTTCTGGCGAGGGTGAAATAGAAAGATTTGATGTCCTGAAAACTCGAACTAGCCCGCGAATCCTTGCAGCGTCAGAATATAAATCCCGAGAGAAAAAACAGCAGAAGGAATCTCGACCGTTGTCGAGATCACGGCTTGAGACGGGTGCAGGGTCATGTCCGTAGATGTCCCCCCTTAATCGCCGTCTGGTCCGCGAAAAACGCTCAGTATTCAACTTGTTCGGATGCCGACGTCAACCGAGGAACTGAGGATCTGAGCTTCAACCGGAGCGATCAAGCGGTTTGGATTCTCCAGGTCTTTATCGTGCTCCAATGCTGCCCTGCTGCGTGAACAGTTGCGCACGCGGCAGTACACGCCACCAGCTGCGCAGAAAAGCAAGGGGAGCAAATCGAACTCCGGGAGCGACACGGTTCTAGTCCGTTCTGGAAAATAACGTAAGCGCCTACCCGCCCAGTTAAATGGCAGCGACTATAGCAGCAGCGTCCGCCTGCGGTGGAAGAACGCCATTCACTCGATAACTTGAAAAGAGTAAATCTTCCCCACCGACGTGGAATTCCTCGATACCTCCGCCCCGGGGGGCATGAACCCATACTCACCCGGCTTGAGCCCATTGACTGTGAGCTTGTATCTTCCTTTACTCATCTTTTCGCTTTCGAATTGCACGGCTGAATTCTTGGGCACACCCGTCTTTGCCGAGAAACGAGCGTGGGCCAACTCGATCTCGCGCCGATCACCCTTCTCATGTAACCGCAGGAGCGTATATTCGGCAGGGGAAACCCCTTCGGGGATGTCCAGAAAGAATATCCGCGTGTCGGAGCCAAATCTGTTTTTACTGTGTTTCCCGGTGATCCAACCGTTAATCTTCTCCGCTTTGATGCCGTAGGTGAACCCAGTTGCAAGGGGATTGGTAGTCCGGATGTTCATGATCTCAGGGTCAAGCGAAATGTAGGCATCCTGTTTGAGATAGTAAACGCCAAGTTCATTTGGATATCCATCGCCAGTCCTTGTCAACGGTGTAGCCGCAGGATCTGAGCTTTTTGCGGAGTTGAGAATCGCTGCAAGGATTGCCTCGCTAGCCCCGCCGGTCTTCAATGCGATAAGACCGGCTGCCGAAGTATCATATTCGCCCGGAGTAGTCTCGATTGCCTTGACAATAGTCGCATCGCCAAGACCGGCTGCTTTCATCTTCAGAACCGAGTCGTTGTTCAGTTTCTGAATCTGCCCACCCACGCTGACGGCAGCAGTGAGGCAGATGATCACCATGAGGATTCGCGGAAACCGCATCAGTTGGCCTCCTTTTCTCGCGAAACGTCTCCGCAACACCGGAGCCGCCAATAGCTTTGACGAAAGCGACCCGAACTTGGGAAACATGCCCTGTAATGGCAAAAGCAATGATTACGTTTCACCGATTAGCTAAATTTTTTTGAGTATTTATCCTCTGGTGAGGGTGAAAGAGAAAGACTTGACGTCCTGAAAACCAGAACCTGACCGCGACGCCTGCAGAGTCAGAATGTAAGTCCCCGGAGAAAAAACAGCAGAAGGAATCTTGATCCTTGCGGAGATCCCGGCTTGCGATGGCCGCACAGTGATATCGGTAGATATCTCCCACTTGATCGCTGTCCGGAGTCCGGAAAATTGCTCGGTACACAGTTTGAGCCGATGCGGGCACATCAACCGAGAAATTGAGGACCTGAGCTTCAACCGGAACAATGAGGCGGTTTGGATTCTCCAAGCCTCTCTGAACTGGCGCAAGCACGAATGAAACTGCGAGTGGAGCAGCGCGGGCAAGCGCCATGTTCGCGCTGCTCCAAGGCCAGCTTCGCAACCGCAAGCTCGTGTTGCAGACTGACATTTCTCCAGATCAGCCATGTGAGGCTTGTTAACAGTACCAGCAGCAAGCAACTAAAAGACCAGGCGAGCGGTTTCCAGTGAATTTCCCAAAAATTACTCTGGCGCGATTTAATTGCCGTAAGTGCGATAGCCTCGAGCAAAGCCTTAGCTGACCGGACCCGCTCCCGTCTGAGTGGCGAGGCGAGAAAGTGCGTCTCGAATCGGCGGTGCTCCCGCGCAGACAATTCGCCCCGCAGGTATCGATCTATCAGTTCGTCTTCCATCGCACGGAGATATTCGAATTGACCGTCATCCCGGAAATACTCCTGCTCCAAAGAGGCCCTCTCTTCGCCGCCCAGTTCTCCGAGCAAATAGCTGATTAATTTGTCGTCCTGAATTTGGCTCGGCACATGGTTCGGATTGTCGCTTTTGTAATGGTGCAAAGACCGGAAAAGTTTCACCTACTCACTCCCGCTTTCCCTTGGCCGAATCGGCGAACTCTCGAACTTTGTTCCGAATGCGGTGAAGCTTCAGTCTGAGTTGGGGAAGAGTGAGGCCGAGCCGCTTCGCCGTTGCTTCGCATCCGTCTCGATAGTAACTGTAAAGCAGGCTCTGTTCTTCAGGTGACAGCGCGGCTTTCACGCACTCTCTCAGATAGATGATGTCGTCCAGGCTTGAAGGTGAATCCCTTGTCACCCATTGATCGCTTTGCAAGGGCTCGGATTTGCGGTGCTTCCGCTCTTCCCGGCCCACGTTCCTCGCCACTGCCCAAAAATAACCAAACGCCTTTTGCTCGCATAGATTTCCGTCCCCGTGGCGACGGCGCTTTCGATCCGGTACAGCGCCTCATCGGCAAGGTCCTCCGGGCACTCACAATTGTGCCGGTCGAAATACCAGATGAGCTTCGAGCGAAAAAGAAGATACTTTTCTTCGGCTCGCCTTCGATCTTCGCCATCGAAAAGCGAGAGTACATGGTCGCGGAGTGGCTCCTCTATCGCCATTCGCCGAGCATCACAAATCCCGCCCAGTAATAAGGCGAGCTCCATCGTTCGTTATTACGCATCGCGTCTTGCGCCACGCGCAAAGCTGCGGCAGGGCGGAGATGCCTCAGGAAAAGCGCTCTGTAGAATTCCTTCATCATTTCCGCAGTAGCTTCGTCATCTACCTTCCATAAGCTCACCAGCACACGCGCGGCACCGGCATATAAGAACCCCCGCGTAAAGCCGATGAACCCTTCTCCTTCGACCTCTTTCCCCAGGCCGGATTGGCAGGCACTAATGACAACCAGCTCCGCAGGTAGGTTGAGATTGTAAATCTCGTGCAGCCGCAGGAATCCGTCTTGCTCGCGGCCTTCCCGGTTGACGAGTGAGAAAACTATCCCGGAAAGCTCCGGATGCAAATTATTGAGAAAAGCGTGTGTGGCGAAATGAACGATGCGGTACCGCGCTAATTCCGGCGCGGTTGCTGCATTACGACTGGCATCGAAATCGAGATATGTAACAGATTGCGACGCAGGCACGAGCGACACGATCCCTCTCGCCTCTTGCCTGCTGAAGGGCAGCCGGGCAATGTGCAACCGCTTGGCCGACTCCTGCATCCCCATTGCTGGAGGATCGCCGGCGGGACGGAGCCGGTATGTTTGGTTTTTGGGGAGGCGCTCATCATCGGCATCAAAGACTGGATCGGCGAACACCGCAATTGCCTTAGATGCCATGCGGCGGTGGGCAAAATCGCTGCGCATCATACCGATGATCGAGGCAGAAGGCAGATAGATGATTTCATGACTCGCTCCCAAAGGAGAGCCGCGCGGTCCTGCAGGCAATGCAGCAAAGGGCACGTATCGAAGAACAGCGTCGGCGACGATAACCACTCGCTGATGACCTAACAGACCACGAATTGGGCCGAGTAGCATTCGAGAGACATCTGCCGCGGATTTCTGAAAACCGGCATCAGGTCTTACCGAAAACTGTCGCAGCTCTTGTGTTGCGATCCGGATCTTTTCGGGCGAGGGAAGCTCAAAACTCTTGACGGAATCGGCAGTAATCGCCCACAGAAAGGTATGCTCCTCTCCGCGCGAATACTCGAGAAGAGTAGTCGCTGCATCCAATTGCCCCTGAATACCGGAAGTATCCAATGGTTGCGGTTGTGTGAGGGCAGCATAACGCGGGCTATTAACCCGAATCTTCGCCTCTACATCCCGGAGCTGGTCGAAGATCGTTTCCATCTGCTTACGAATTACCGCGGCTTGCTCCTGTGCCTGCTTTCCGGGGGGTAAACGAGTCAGGGCGGAGGCTTTCGCGTCCAACCGGCGCTCCACTAGGCGCTGAGTCTCGAGTAAGCCGGGATCAACTCCTTGCCGGATGTCAGCGCGGGCTTCGGCAAGAATGTCCAGTAACCCACGGGCGCGGGCTCGCTCACTGGTCTCAAGTGCAGCCCGATCAAAACCCTTAGTTGGATCGAGGGCGTGGAGATGCATCAGCAACTCGATCTGAAACCGGTAATAGCTCTGCTTGGAAGCAGAATAGGACATACGAAGTTCCTGAGCGGCAACCTTAGTTCGTAGAGACTCGATTTGCTCGATCGCGTTATGGCTGTCGGAGAGAGCCTCCGCGAACTGTCCGAGATCGCGTCTCACCCGGGCAGAAGCAAGCAGGGCGCTCGCTTCCCCGGCTCGACTGCCGATACCTTCAAAAATCGTCCGAGCCTTGAGCAAGCAATTAAGAGCCTCTTCGTTGTTGCCACGCCGGTGATATGTCTCACCCAGGTTCCTTAGACACATTGCCTCAGTTCGCGGGTCTCCCACCGAACGAGCCAAGGACAAAGCTCGCTGGTTGATTTCCAACGCTACTTCGGACTGGCCTTTCGCATCTTGTACGCGTGCAATATTCAACAGTGCAGCGGGTTCCTGGAAGCGATCGCTAACGGACGTGACAATACCTAACGCCTGATCGAAGACATCGAGTGCCATTTGATATTGGTGCAACGAAAAGTGGACCGCGCCGGCACTGAGCAGTGCCCTTGCTTCCCCTCGCTTATCCCCGATCATCCGCATCGCAGAGACCGCCTGTTTCGAATAATCCAGCGCTTTCTGTTCCTCTCCCAATTCGTCGTAAGCCTTACCTAAACTAGCCAGGCAATAGGCTTCGCCACGGTGATCGGCAACTGCTTTAGTGAGCGTAAGCGCTCGGCGATACGAATCCAAGGCTTTTTGGGTTTCTCCCGCTTCCATTTGGATCGTACCCAGGCCCATGGTTGCTTGCGCCTCCCCGGCTGCGTTCGCTGCAGCTCTCCACGCAGACAGCGCTTCTGTATAGAGATTGGCCGCCTTGTCCTCCTCGCCCAAACTGAAGTAACCGGCGGCCATGTTGCCGAGAGTGAAAGCTAAAGCTTCGTGGTCTCCGGTTTCCCGCCGCAAAGGTAGCGCTTGCTCGTAATAGTTGAGGGCCATCAGCTTATCGCCTAGCGCCGAATACGCAGCACCCATATCATGGAGAGCTTCGGCTTCACCGGCCCGATCTCCAATAGCGCGCCAGATCGTTACCGCTTGCCGGTAGAAATCGAGTGCATTGCGAGGTTCACCTAGCGCCTCATGCAGGAATCCAATGCTATTCAGAGTCTGGGCTTCACCGGTGCGATCGCCTATTTCACGCCAAAGCTCAAGAGCGCGTTGGGCCTTGCCCAGAGCTTTTTTCTTGGACGCGAGCGTATCTTCCTTAATATGCGCTTTTACGGCAGTGGAGGCAAGGACAGCAGCGATGCTGACCTCATCGTGTTGAGTTCGCTGCCGTGGGGGCTCGGGCCGAAGAATGCAACGCGCATTCCTGGCAGCCCGGAGTGCGCGAACTTCCAGTCGATAATAGCCGGAGCTTTCAGCGATGAGAGGCGCCGGCTCACTGCCATACCATCGGCAGTCCATTCTTTGCAGTCGCCGTCCATCGGGCGCGTAGTAAATGACCTCGACATCCGCCTCCTGTTGCTCGACCAGTAACCGGAAAAATTCATTTTTTTGGAGCGCGATTCGATATGAATGAACCTCGTCAAGCGCAATCGGGACTTCAACAGCAACACCCGGCCTGAGTTCGTCTGGGTTCGCGTGTGCGGCGCGAACTGGGCAAGCCGCGATCACACATGCCAGGAAGAGAGAGATTTTTGTCCTGGGCGGCCCCAACCTTTGCGCAGTCTTCTGCACAGGATTCTTGTAAAACTGGAGGGTTCTATTCTACTCCCAATCAATGCGGCAGTTGGATTGCGGGCCGATCTTTTTGGAGGTGTGCGAGAGAAACGAGCGCCTTCAGGCCGATTCCTGCACCGGCTCCGGCTCGCTGTTTCCGCGTTTCACCACTTCGAGAAACGCCTTCGCTGCGTGACTTAAGGCGCGTCGTGCAGGGTAGACCAGCCGGATTTTGCGCTCGACGGTCAGTTCCTTGACACGGATCTCGCAAAGCAGCCCGCGTTTGATTTCTTGCTCCACGCACATCCGGGGTAGAAACGCCACGCCTTCGTTGTCTTGCACCAGTCTCCGGATTGTCTCCACGGTAGGCATCTCGACGTCCATGTTCAAGGGAACTTTGTGTCTCTGGAACTCGCGCAAGACCACTTCGCGATAAGGCGAGAGCACATTGTGCGCGATGAAGGTTTCCATGTCCAGTTCGGCAATTGAAATCTCCTCACGCTTCGCAAACCGGTGCCTGGGCGACACAATCAGCGTTAGCCGGTCTGTGTAGATGACCTCCGAAGTCAGATGATCGTCGCCAGGGTCATAGCTGATCACACCAAGCTCGAGCTCACCATCCAGTAATTGTGAGGGAATTTTGCTGGACTCCGAGCGCCTCACCTGAACCTTCACTTTCGGAAATAATCTCCGGTATTGTTCGATATTCTGGATCAAATAGAGCGATGTCGATTCGTTTGCGCCAATCGCCAACCTGCCTGCGTAATTGTCTTTTAGCTCACGCAAGGCATTCTCAAGTTCCGATTCCAGGTTCTGAAAACGCCGGGCATATTCCAAAACGACGCGCCCCGCATCGGTAAGCAGCAGTTCACGACCGCTGCGATCAATCAGTTTTTCTTTTAAATCGCTCTCAAGTCGTTGAATCGCAATGGAAACAGCCGGCTGGGTCCGGAGCAATTTCTCCCCCGCCCGCGAAAAACTGCGTTCCGTCGCCACCGTCAAAAAAACTTTTAGAGGATACAGTTCCATGAGGCCCAACCAACCCAGACGTTTATATCATCATAATATCTAATACAATGTGCCAGAAGTATAAATTTGCATAATTATCCCGATTCCCTTTACCATAGGTGAAGTTCCCTCAAAGGAGTACTCATTTGAGCCGCGTCTACATCTTTGATACTACTCTGCGAGACGGCGAACAATCTCCGGGCTGCAGTATGACCAAGGCGGAAAAACTCAAAATGGCCGCACGCCTGGTTGATTTGGGCGTAGACATTTTGGAGGCAGGGTTTCCCATTGCATCGGACGGCGATTTCGAGGCTGTCGATGCAGTGAGCCGCCAATTTCCATGGGTCCAGGTTGCGGCGCTCGCGCGCTCCTGTACGCTCGATGTGGAGCGTGCCGCCAAAGCCTTGCGTCATGCAAAACGACCCCGCATCCATACCTTCATTGCCACTAGCGACATTCACTTGAAGCACAAGCTCAGAAAGAGCCGCCAACAAGTATTGGACGACGCAGTGGCCGCTGTCAGTCTCGCACGTAACTATACGGACGATGTCGAATTCTCCGCCGAAGACGCAACCCGCACAGAGATCAAGTACCTGGAAGAAATTAGCAAGGCAGTGGTCGAAGCCGGTGCCCGCACGGTCAATCTGCCGGATACGGTCGGCTATTCGATACCCGAAGAATACGCGGAATTAATTGGCCGCATTGCGAAGTTGCTGGGCGACCGCGCCATTGTCAGCGTGCATTGTCATGACGATCTCGGTCTGGCTGTTGCGAACTCTCTCGCCGCCGTCAAAGCAGGCGCACGGCAGGTGGAATGCACAATCAACGGAATCGGCGAGCGGGCCGGCAATGCCGCGCTGGAAGAAGTGGTCATGACGATGAAAATCAGACCTGACCGGCTGCCGTTCGAGACCAAGATAAACACGCAGAAGCTGTTTGGAGCAAGCCAGATGCTCTCGCAATTCATTACTTTTGGACCGCAGCCGAATAAGGCCATTGTGGGAGAGAACGCATTTGCGCACGAAGCCGGCATCCATCAGGACGGTTATCTGAAGGAAAGATCCACTTACGAAATCATGGACCCGGCCAGCGTGGGGGTTCCGGAGAGCCGCATCGTGCTTGGAAAACATAGCGGACGGCACGCCCTAAAGCAGCGCGCGGAGGACCTTGGTTTCCAGCTTTCGCGCGAGGAACTCGATGAGCTATATCACCGTTTCACAACGCTTGCCGATAACAAGAAGGGTTTGCGCAATGACGAGATCTCAGCCCTCGTGCGCGACGTTGTCGGTGAACCCGTCGGCGCGCAAGTCACGGCGGCAAAGTAGCCGATGAAATTGAATGTTTTGATTCTGCCGGGCGATGGCATTGGTGTCGAGGTCACGCGTGAAGCAGTTAAAGTATTGCGGCAGATCGCGGCAGACTACAACCATGAACTTTCTCTCAGCGAGGGCTTGCTCGGCGGAATAGCCATTCAAAAAACGGGCCAGCCATTCCCGGATCCAACGCGCGATTTGGCTCTCAAAGCGGATGCGACGCTTCTCGGTGCTGTAGGACTGCCCGAATTCGACAACGCCCCGCCCGACCAGCGCCCCGAACGTGGATTGTTGGGCATTCGCAAAGCGCTTCAGGTCTACGCAAACCTTCGGCCAGTCCGCTCCTACAAAGCGTTGGTCGATTCGTCCCCGCTCAAGAACGAGCTGGTGGATGGGACCGATATGATTATCGTCCGCGAACTCACCGGCGGACTTTATTACGGCACACCGCGCGGAATTTCCGGGACCGGGGCGGACGAGCGGGCCGTCAACACTATGATTTACACGCGACCGGAGATCGAACGCGTCGCCCACATGGCCTTCCAACTCGCAGGCAAACGTCGCCGCAAAGTGACGAGTGTCGATAAATCGAATGTGCTCGAAAATTCGCAGCTTTGGCGCAGGGTTGTGAGCGAAGTCGCCACCGAATATTCAGATGTGACTCTCGATCACGTCCTGGTCGATAACTGCGCCATGCAGCTGGTGCTGAATCCAAAACGATTCGATGTAGTTCTGACAGAAAACCTGTTTGGCGATATTCTCAGTGATGAAGGCGCTGTCCTGGCCGGATCCATCGGCATGCTTCCATCCGCTTCGATCGGAGGAAAACGGCCTTCCGGAGCTTGGGTCGGTTTATATGAACCCGTGCACGGATCGGCTCCCGATATCGCGGGGCAGGACAAGGCGAATCCGTTAGGCGCGATTGGATCTGTTGCCGCGATGTTCGAATACAGTTTTGGCTTGCTGGACGAAGCACGCGCGGTAAATCAAGCCATAGAGGAAGTTTTGAATAGCGGAAGAGTTACTGCGGATTTGAAACCCGCCGGTCGCCCCGCAACCACCAGCGAAATCGGCGATGCCATCTGTGAGCTGCTTTCCGCCCCTGCGGTTTCAGCATAGAAAGCACGCCGCCGAACATCAAAATAGAAAGAGTGTATGTCGCAGACAAACGGGCAGGCGGCCAAGCCGCGCACAATCATTGAGAAGGTATGGGATAACCACGTGGTGGCGGAGCGTGAAGGCGCGCCTACTCTTCTCTACATCGATCTCCACCTGGTACACGAGGTCACTTCGCCCCAGGCCTTTTCAGGCCTGCGTGAACGCGCTCTCAAGGTCAGGCGTCCCGACCTGACCATCGGCACAACAGATCACAGCATACCCACTTACGACCGTTCTCTTCCGATTCTCGACAAAATCGCGGAAGCCCAGATCACGCAATTTGAAAAGAACTGCCGCGACTTCGGCATTCCTTTCTTTGGTCCGCACAGCGATAAACAAGGCATTGTACACATCATCGGCCCCGAGCAAGGGTTGACTCAGCCGGGCATGACAGTGGTATGCGGCGATAGCCACACCGCTACGCATGGAGCCTTCGGAGCACTGGCGTTTGGCATCGGAACCAGTCAGGTGGAGCATGTCCTCGCTTTGCAGTGCCTGTTGCAAACGAATTCGAAAACCTATGAAGTGCGCGTCGGGGGCACTCTCAGGCACGGTGTCGGAGCGAAAGACATCGTCCTGAACCTGATCTCCCGAATCGGCATCGGCGGCGGAACCGGATGCATTTTCGAGTATTCCGGCCCCGCCATTCGCTCACTCTCGATGGAAGAGCGCATGACCATCTGCAATATGTCCATTGAAGGCGGTGCGCGGGCGGGATTGGTAGCTCCCGACGATACGACATACGAATATCTTGCGGGCCGGCCTTACGCTCCCAAGGGGGCCGAATGGGATCGAGCGCTGAGCTTGTGGCGTAAGTTGCCGACCGATGACGGTGCAAAGTTCGATCAACGTATTGAAATTGATGCCGGCGCTTTGGAACCTATGATCACTTTCGGCACTAACCCGGGCATGGGAATCCCAATCACCGCCCCAGTGCCGGATCCATCGGGCGTCAGCGACCCCATAGAACGCGATTCGCTCGGCAAAGCGCTCCGCTACATGGATCTGGCTTCGGGCAAGCCCCTGCTGGGGCATCCCATCAACGTGGTTTTCATCGGAAGCTGCACAAACTCGCGCATTTCCGATCTTCGCGCCGCGGCGGAAATTCTCAAAGGCCGCAAAGTAAGTCCCAAGGTGCGGGTGATGGTGGTTCCCGGTTCGCAGCAGGTGAAGCGGCAGGCGCAGGCGGAAGGACTGGATCAAGTCTTCCGCGCAGCCGGAGCTGATTGGCGCGAAGCGGGATGCTCGATGTGCATTGCCATGAATGGCGATCAATTACAGCCCGGCGAATACAGCGTATCGACCAGCAATCGCAATTTTGAAGGCAGGCAAGGTAAGGGCGGCCGAACCTTTCTTGCAAGTCCATTGACAGCAGCCGCTAGCGCTATTACAGGTGTTGTCACCGATGTAAGGACCTTGCTTTAGGAGTCTCCGATGGAAAAATTTACCCCCTTCACGAGCCGCCTCGCCCCCCTGCCGATCGACAATATCGACACCGACCAGATCATCCCCGCGCGTTTTCTCAAAACCATCTCAAAGACGGGTTTAGGAGATCAACTCTTCTTCGATTGGAGATATGACGCCGATGGAAAACCCAAGCCGGATTTCCTCTTGAATAAGCCGGAAGGTCGCGCGGCACAAGTGCTGCTCGCCGGAGATAACTTCGGATGCGGCAGTTCCCGCGAGCACGCCCCTTGGGCGCTCATGCAGTACGGATTCCGAGCCGTCATCAGCACTTCTTTCGCGGACATCTTCCGCGGCAATTCGCTGAAGAACTCGCTTCTTCCCATCGTTGTTCCCCACGATGTGCAAAAAACGCTGCTCCGCGCCGTTGCAGCCGACCCCTCCGTCACCGTGGCGGTGGACCTGGCGCAGCAAAAGCTCACGCTACCCGACGGCTCCGCTGTAACGTTTCCCATCGACGCCTTCGCAAAGGATTGCATGTTGGAAGGCGTGGACGAGCTCGGCTACATCTTGAAGCAGAAAGCCGCGATCGCCGCATACGAAGCAAAACGGCAGTTGACGGTGAACACATTGGCCCCTGCGTGAACGAGCGGAGAAGTGCAACTATCCGAGTCTGGCGTGGGCACCCTCGAACTCTTCCCGTGTAGGGAACGAACTCTGAGTTCCTACACGGGTTGTTGAGAGCGCCGCGTATAAATTCGCCCGAGCAATTGCCTCAAGCTCTCCGTAGCCGCTCGCAAGGAAATAAGCAAAACTTCCGATGAAGGCGTCCCCCGCGCCTGTCGTATCCATCGCCTTCATCGCAAAAGCCGGAACATGCCGGCTCCCGTCAGGCCCCGCGCTTAGCGCTCCATTTTCTCCGAGCGTGATGATTACGCGGCGCAATCCATTTTTGAGCAGTCGCACTGCGCAAAGTTGAGCTTCTTCTAAATTGCGGACCGGCATCCCGCTCAATGTCTCAGCCTCCGATTCGTTCGGAATCACATAGTCTGCATTGGCCAACTCGGCCCAATCGAGAGGCTGCGCGGGAGCCGGATTCAAGATGGACCGGATTCCCCGATTGCGAGCGGTTCGAAGCGCGTAATAAACCGTATCGACCGGCACCTCAAGCTGCAGAACGAGACAATCCGCCGTGCTGAGCACTTCCGATGCCGTATCGACATCGGCAGGAACAAGCCGGTCGTTTGCGCCTTTCACCACGAGGATTCGATTCTGCCCGGAACTATCGACAAAGATGGGCGCGACGCCGCTCGACACTCCGGACGTGATCAGAACGTATCCGGTATGGATCCCGAGAGAGGAAAAGTTCTTGATACTCGCGGGGCCAAACAGATCATCTCCCACGCGAGCGATCATCGAGACTTCAGCGCCGCAAAGCCGAGCCGCAACGGCTTGGTTTGCGCCTTTCCCTCCAAAACCAAGATGAAATTCCCGGCCAAAAATTGTCTCGCCCGGTTTGGGAAACGTATCGGTGAAGGTCGTCAAGTCGACATTCGCGCTACCAACAACAACGATATGCGGAGGACGATCAGGCACGTTGTTCTCGCTTGCGCCACAAACATTCGACTTCGACGTCCAAAGCATCGCCGACCGCGCCTGTTACGTCGAAAATTGCTGGCATTACAGCCTTGTTTTCAGGTGTATCGAAATTTCGCGACAATCTTCACCCCGGTACACTAAGGAAGTATGCCATTCGATGAGTCCGAGCTGCTTAGCGGTTCCAAAACTCAACAGGCGCTGCCCGCCGATGAGTTTTACCGCATTCAGAAGCTTCCTCCCTACGTTTTCGCCGTGATTAACGAAATGAGGGACAAGGCTCGCGCGGCAGGCACCGACATCATCGATATGGGAATGGGCAACCCGGACGGCGCCAGTCCGAAGCCGGTTGTCGACAAGCTCATCGAGGCCGCTCAAAATCCGCTAAATCATCGCTATTCGATGTCGCGCGGCATTCCGCAGCTCAGAGAAGCTATTGTCGCGCGCTATCACAAGCAGTACGGCATCAAATTCGATTCCGAAGCGGAAGCGATCGTCACGATTGGCGCGAAAGACGCTTTGGCACATCTGCTTTTTGCGATCATTGGGCCCGGCGATATTGTGGTGTCGCCAAACCCGGCTTATCCGATTCACTATTTCGGAGTGGTTATGGCCGAGGGCGACGCGCGCATGTTGCCCATGCCCGACGCGGCGACGTTTCTAGATGAGCTCGAGAAACTGTATCGCACAGCGGCCAAGCCCAAAGTCATTCTTATTTCATTTCCGCACAATCCGACGACTACCTGCGTGGATCTGAATTTCATGCGCGAAGTTGTGAATTTGGCCCGGAAGCACGGGTCCTACATCATTCATGATTTTGCCTACGCCGAGCTTGGATTTAATGGCTATCGTCCGCCCAGCATCATGCAAGTGGACGGTGCTCCCGAACTAGCCGTCGAAATCTACTCGATGACGAAGAGCTATAACATGGCAGGCTGGCGCGTTGGATTCTGCTTGGGAAATCGAAAACTGATCGCGGCGCTGGCGCGAATCAAGAGCTATCTCGATTACGGGGTTTTTCAACCTATCCAGATTGCCGCCATTACGGCTCTGCGCGAATGCGACGATGCGCCCGCAAAAATCTGTCAAGTGTATCAATCGCGTCGAGACGTGCTCATCCGGAATCTGGCGAAGGCGGGCTGGCAAATAGATCCGCCTAAAGCCACCATGTTCGTGTGGGCGCGCATTCCGGAAACGTTTCGCGAGATGGGATCGCTCGAGTTCGCCAAACTTTTGATGCGTGAGACACAAGTCGCCGTCTCGCCGGGGATAGGCTTCGGCCCCATGGGCGAAGGATTCGTTCGGTTCAGTCTCATCGAGGACGACGACCGTGTCATTCAGGCCGCGCGAAAAATCGGGCATCTCTTGGAAAAAACAAGCAATTTTGCCGCGTCCGGTTCCGTGCCTTTACACGTATAATTCAGTCAATGGCGGCACTCTCAGATGTCCCGCTGCCGGATATTGTCGAGTTGCCGCAACTCAGCGTAGCCGATCTCGATCCGCTGCTCAATGAGGAAATTGGCGTCTGGCAGCAGCGGTTTTCCTGGGATTTTCGGGCCTCCGCGGATCTTCTCCGGCGTTTTGTCCAGATCCATTCTCTGTATGGATACGCCTTGCGCGCGCGCAAAGAGATCATCGGCTACACGTACTACGTCTGCGAAGGCCATAAGGGCTTAATAGGCGATTTTTACGTTCGCGCCGAGCATGCCACGTACTCCAACGAGACCACTCTGTTAGGAGCGGTTGTTCAAGGAATTATGCTTTCTGCGGGTATCCGGCGGGTGGAATCGCAGCTCATGCTCCTGCATTCGACTGTTTCTCATCCACCCTTCAGTTCGTACGCGAGAAGTCACGACCGCTACTTTATGGAAATCGACGCCGAATCCGCGCACAGATTACCGGCTGCGGCTTTGGGCGTAGGAGTTACTCTGCTGCCCTGGGCGGAGCGCTATCACGAAGAAGTGGCGCATCTGGTTTCGGCTGCGTACAAAGGCCATGTTGACAGTGAAATCAACGACCAGTACAGAAGCATTCCCGGGGCCCGTCATTTTCTCACCAACATCATCCGGTTCCCTGGCTGCGGCCAGTTTTCGCCCGGCGCTTCCGTCATTGGCATCGATAACAGAAGCGGACGGGTTTGCGGAGTTTGCCTGGCCAGCCTGATTTCTTCTAATTCAGGCCATGTAACTCAGTTGTGTGTGCTCCCCGCTCTTCGTGGTGCGCGGTTGGGTTATGAACTCCTCCGGCAGTGCCTGTCGCGTCTTGCCGCTCTCGGCTGCACTTCGGTAAGCCTCACCGTCACATCGACCAATGTCGAGGCCATCCGGCTGTACGAATCGATGGGATTCTTCTCTCAAGCGGTATTTCCCGCGCTGGTCTGGGAAGGCTGGTAAATCGCCAAATCGTGTAGCGGGCTGCGCTTTCGGCTGTAGGTGAAATAAATGACAAGCCCGATCCCCAGCCACAGTACGAAGCGAATCCACGTCTCGAGCGGAAGTCCAAGCATCAGCCCAAAGCAAGCCAATATCGAAATGGCGGGCGTGATCGGAGAAAACGGCACCCTAAACGATCTGCGTCTCTCCGGCTGTTCCCGCCTGAGGATTACCACTCCCGCCGAAACAACCACAAACGCGAACAGAGTTCCGATGTTGGAAAGATCGGCGAAACTGCCAATGTCTCCGATTCCGGCCGGTATGCCCACCAGGAGTCCAGCGAGCCAGGTGCTGATGGATGGCGTTTGATATTTTCTGTGAACTCGGGAAAAGATGTTCGGCAACAAACGGTCGCGCGACATCGCAAACCAGATCCGCGCTTGTCCATACTGATAAACCAGCAACGACGAAAGCATTCCCAATAGGGCGCCAACTGTCACCGTGAAGCGTAGCTTGTTCATGCCAATCGCCTGCAATGCGTTTGCCACGGGCGACGCGTTATCCAGTGTCTTCCAGTTGACGACGCCCGTCAGAACGAGCGCCACCGAAGTGTAGAGCGCGCCGCAAATAACGAGCGTCCCGATAATTCCAATAGGCATGTTTCTTTGTGGATTCCGGCACTCTTCGGCTGCCGTGGATACGGAATCGAATCCGATAAAGGTGAAGAAAACAATTGCCGCGCCGCTGACAACGCCCGGGAATCCATTCGGTAAGAACGGATGAAAATTGGAAACCTGCACCGCGCGCGCTGCTCCGAAGATGAACAAAAGCACGGCGCCTAACTTGATCGCCACCATGATGTTGTTCGCTCTCGCGCTTTCCCTCACCCCCCGCACCAGAATCCAGCTCAAAACCATAATGATCAGGAAAGCGGGCACATTGAAAAGGCTGCCCGTGAAGCGCCCCTCCACGATCATCGGTTCGGAAAGGTATTTTGGCAGGTGAACCCCAAACAGGTAATCGCACATTACGTTGAAATACGCTGAGAACCCCACTGCGACGGACATGTTGGAGACGGCGTATTCCAGGATCAGGTCCCATCCAATGATCCACGCGAAAATTTCGCCCAGCGTGGTGTATGCATACGTATAGGCGCTTCCTGCAATCGGGATCATGGAAGCCAGTTCGGCGTAACAAAGCGCCGCGAACCCGCAGGTAATGGCTACGAGAATGAAAGAGAGCGTCAAGCCCGGACCTGCGCCTGGACGGCCGCTGGTAGATGTCGCCGCCGAGCCGTGCAGGATCAGATCCAGGACGGGAGCTTTGAGGACCGAGGGAACCATTAGATGTTCGCCTGCCGCGGCAGTTCCAATGACTGTGAAAATGCCTCCACCGATGACGGCGCCGATTCCGAACGCGATCAGGCTCCAAGGCCCCAGAGAACGCTTGAGCCTCTTACCCTCGACGTGCGTCTCTGCGACAAGGGCGTCGATGTCCTTTGTCCTCAGCAGCTGATTCATGTCGTTCTGCGACAGTATAACGGTTTTCCTGCTGGCCTCCCGCGGTGGGGAATTATCAGAACCTCTAAACAGTCTCTGTCACATCCCCCATAAACCCACGTCTATGGGGTATGTTGTGCACGTCTCGCATTCTTCTAAGTCTGACCTTGTTGTCACTTATGTCACTGCCGGTTCGCGCGCAGCTTAGCGCAAGTCTGCAAGGACTGGTCACGGATCCATCGGGTGGCGTTGTACCCGGAGCCCATGTAAAACTTGTGAACACCGGCACACAAGCAACACAGGAAACCACAACCAATGACCAGGGGTTTTATCGGTTCAATCAACTTCCTGCGGGAGCCTACAGCGTCACGATTAGTGCCAACGGTTTCCAAAGCTCGACGTTGTCAAGCGTCCAAGTGGCCGCGGATTTGCCGCAAACCGCGAATGCTACATTGCAGCCGGGAAATATTCAATCGACTGTCACCGTAAGCGCCTCATTAACGCCGACTCTGCAGACCGCCGATGCTACGGTGAGTGGGACCATTAGCAGCCAGGCTATGCAAGACCTTCCGACGTTCGGACGCGATCCCTATGAGCTGATTCGAACGCAACCCGGCATAAGTAGCACAGGCGGTCGCAGCGGCAACGGCCAGACTGTTTTTCTCGGGAATACGCAAGGTCCAGGGCAGTCAAATGCCGGCATCTTTCAAACTGAAAATCAGATTCAAGTGAGTTCCAGCGGCCAGCGCGTAGAACAAAACGTTTATTACATCGATGGAGTTAATGTGAATAGCCTGGGGTGGGGTGGTGCCGCGGTTGTCACTCCCAACACCGAGTCAGTCCAGGACATGACTGTAATCACCAGCGACTACGATGCGGTTGACGGCCGGGGCAGCGGCGCGCATGTCAGGACCACCACGAAAAGCGGAACCGATCAGTTTCACGGAAGCGGCGTCTTTCTTTATCAGGATCCGAATTTTAACGCTTACAACAAGTGGGGAGGTCCGAACAACGCCCCCCCTGTCCGCGTGCAGAACGATTACCGTCAGTATGCGGCCAGTATTGGTGGACCCATTATCAAGAACAAATTCTTTTTCTTTCTCTCATACGAAGGCTTGCACAACAAGACCACAACCTATGGCCAATCGTGGGTGACGACTCCGCAATACCGCCAACTGGTAATTGCAGACGCGCCGAACTCGGCGATTGCCAGGATTTTTCAAACCGCAAACGCAAATCCGAGGATCAATGCCGTGCTTGGCGGGCCGCCCGCGAGCTGCTCCGTCTTCGGCTCTAATGCCGCAAGCTTGTGCCGTCAGGTGAGCGGCGGGTTGGATCTCGGCTCTCCCGGATCAGGTGTCGGCGGCAGCCCGTATTACCCTATCTATCCCGCAGCCGGATCCAATGGCGGCGGCTTCGACGGCATTCCTGACATTGAATACGTACAGTACTACACTCCAGCGGAGCAGATCGGAAATCAATTCAACGGTCGATTCGATTTCACGCTGACGCCGAACGATATGATCTTCGCGTCCGCGTACGTGACGCATCTGAACTCCTGGTCCGCTGGTTCGGCGTTTGGTTCCGGATCGGCGCCTGATGAGGATACCTATCTAAAACCATTAAACACGGCAATCACGCTGGGGTACATCAAGAATTTCAACGCAACTACGATCAATGAACTGCGCGGCAATTTCACCCGCTTTGCCGATAATCAACTCGCAGACAACGCCGGCATAAATTTCGGCATACCTCAAATCCAGGTGGAATCGTATCCTTTTGGCAACATGCAAGTGGCCGGCGTGATACAAAGCCCAGACACCCCAGCTATTCTGGCCCAAAATACCTATGAGGTCCGCGACACGGCGACCAAAGTGCTCGGCAATCACACTGTGCGCTTTGGCGGCGAGTACCGCAAGGAACAGGACAACGATAATTTGGCCGGCGCGGCGCGACCGCTTTATTCATTTTCTGGTTTATGGAACCTGGCTAACAGCGCTCCGATCTTTGAACAGGTTTGGGCGAACGCCGCAACGGGCGGACCTGGAAATGGCGCTCGCTATTTTCGAGACAAGCTCGGCGCGCTCTTTGTGCAAGATGATTGGCACGTGAGCTCCAGCTTGACCGTCAATCTGGGCTTGCGATGGGAGTACTTCTCACCACTGACGGAAAAGAGCGGTGACATGTACAACATTTTCCTCTCTGCTACTGGTCCCTCTCAACTGGTGAATGCGCAATTGCGGCGCGTAAGCCAGCTTTGGAACTCCAATTGGAAGGATTTTCAGCCCAGAGTAGGGTTTGCCTACGCGCCTTTGGCGGCGCATCAGAAATTCGTAGTGCGCGGCGGCTTTGGCATCCTCTACAATCGCCAGAACGACAATGTATTCGGTAATATCCGCCAGAACAGCCCGGATTATTACCTTTACCAGCTCTGCTGCGGAACGGCTCCGGCACCCTACAGCTTCAGCAATCCTTTTGATGGTGGAATGATTCAGTTTTACACCGGCAGCAGCAGAGCCCCCAACAGCTATCCCGCCAATTCTTTCTTGGCGACCGGGGTGAATCCTTTGACTGGAACTCCCAACGCGATCGGAGGCGGAACTCCACCTCCGATTCAGGTATATGGCGCATGGCCCAACACTCCCGACGCCTATACCGATATGTACTCGTTCGAGACCCAGACCGAATTGCCCGCGAAAGTTGTGTTGACGATCGGCTACCAAGGTGCGCTCAGCCGCCACCTGATTCGGCTTGTCGATCAGAATTTTTTTTTCCCGCAAACCGTCGGCAAGCAATCCAGCTTCTTCAGCGGCGTGTTCATACCGACCCCCGACGTGAATGCCTCCTATAACGCCATGAATGTCCATCTCGCTAAGCAATTCTCGAAAGGCTTTTCAATCGACGGTACCTACACGTGGAGCAAGTGCATTGATATGCTCTCTTCCGAGGGTCCAGGCGCGCGGACAAACCAGACCGATCCGGTGCATGCGCAGACAGACGAATATGGTCCCTGTGATTATGATGCGCGCCAGCGGCTTGTCGCGAACGGGCTCTGGACGCTGCCGATTTTTCCTCACGGCAAGGGATTGCTCCACACTGTTTTCGGCGGTTGGCAACTTGGTGCGGTTCTCACTGCCTATTCTGGGTTCCCCTGGACGCCCGTTACTGGGAACCAACAGTCCGTTGCGGCCCTACCAACTGCGGCGACCATTGAGCCTACACGCCCAGTGCAGTACTACGGTAATGCGATTTCGACCGGCATATCAAACTCCTGCTACATAAACGGCTGTGAATTCGGCGGGAACAGCCAAACTGTGCCGATTGTGGGTACGAACTACTTCAACATTGGACACGCCGGGCCACCGGGAATTGGCCGGAACTCATTCACGGGACCGCGGTTCTTTTCCACTGACGCAAGCCTCGCCAAACGGTTTGCGCTTCCCATGATCAATGACACGGCGGGAATTGAGTTCAGAGGCTACGCCTTCAACGTCTTCAATCAGTTAAACCTCATTCCGTTCGGATTCGGAGACCCGGATGCGCACGTGGAAAACACAAATTTCGGGCGACCCAGCGGAGCCCTGGCTGGTCGCTCGATAGAATTACAAGTCCGCTTGACATTTTGAGAGAGCGTTTCCGAAAAGAGGCGCTGGAACAGCGGTTCAGCTCTTGATGCGGGGAGATTAATCGGACCCTAAATTGCACTCATAAAAGAAGGCAAGCGGAGCGTACAGCAACCCTGAGCAGCTCTGGCTTCGTCTAAACTGTAAGAAACACAAAATTTCTTCAGATTACCGCCGTGAGACGCAAAAATCCAGGCTTCTCGCGCCGCGAGTTTTTGTTCTCCACCGCAGGAGCGACTCTGCTGGCGCACAGCGCGTCGGCTGCGACCGCGCCTCCCGCTGTTACCACAGCGCTCACAGCGGAAGATCGCAAATTCCTCGAAGACTACGGTCAGCGTTGCTTCCGGTATTTTTGGGAACAGACAGATCCGCATACCGGCATCGCGAGGGACCGTGGCCGCAATGATGGGTCTCGCTCCGGAGATAACCTCGGCAGTTCGGCCGCCACAGGTTTCGGCTTGACCGCGCTCTGCATCGGAGCAAATCACGGTTGGATTCCCAAAGATCAGGTTCGCGCCCGCGTGGCGCTCACGCTGCGCTATTTCTGGAGCCATGCCTTTCACGATCACGGCTGGTATTACCACTTTATGGACGCCAGCACTGGGGAGCGCAGGCTCAGCTCAGAGATCTCGAGCATCGACACGGCTCTCCTTTTGTGTGGCGTTCTGACGGCGGCGGGCTATTTCACGAATGACCGGGAGATCCAGACTCTCGCCAAGCAGATATTCGAACGCGTTGATTTCGTCTGGATGCTTGCGGGTAGCCCTCTGCTTCTCTCGCACGGCGCTCGTCCTGGATCCGGTTTTCTCAAATCCAGGTGGAGTGCTTATAGCGAGGCTTCTGTTCTTTACCTGCTTGCGATCGGATCCACGCGGCATGCCATACCCGCCGATAGCTGGTACGCCTGGCTGCGTCCACAGGTTCACTATGACCGGTATACGTTCGTCAGCGACGGTCCTCTATTCACTCATCAGTTCTCGCATGCCTGGGTCGATTTCCGGCACCAGCTGGACGGGGATCCGTCCTACATAAACTATTTCCAAAACTCGCAATTTGCCACCTACGCGCACCGGGATTTCTGTATCAGCCTGCAATCGAGGTACTCGGATTATGGGCCGAATATGTGGGGAGTTACGGCTTCCGACAGCCCCACCGGTTATGTGGTCTGGGGTGGATTCCCCAATCCGGGACCGATCAACGGCACGCTCGTTCCCTGTGCAGCTGCCGGATCGTTGATGTTTGCACAGGAGATCTGCCTTCCCGTACTGCGCGAGATGTATAGCGTCTATGGCGATAAGATCTACGGCCGCTACGGATTTACCGACGCTTTCAATCCGAACTGGAATAACCAAAAATTGTGGGTGAATCAGGACGTAGTTGGCATTGACGTCGGCATCTCGCTGCTGAGCATTTCGAACCTGCTGACTGGGAACGTATGGCGCTGGTTTATGCGGAATCAGTACATCCAAACCGCGATGGAGCGTGTTGGCTTTAGAATCGCCACACCCGGCGTGGGCATCCGCGAGAAAAAAGGCCCCGCGCTACCGACATAGCGCGGATTCAGAAAGCAATCGCCCGAGCGGCGCGTGTTCTCGGCAAGCTGTCGCTATGATTGCTTCCCGTTTCGAGGAACGCGTCGAACAAGCCTGCATAAAGACCGTGCCGGCTCGCTAACCTGTCCCGGCGGGCCCGCAGGAAATCGAAACGAAACGCTGAGTGCTGTTCCACTTCCTGTAGAAAGCGGGAGGAAAAGAATTCGTGCGAATCCGCCACAGCTCTTATGATGAGAGCTCGCCAACTCATCTTCAAAAGCTGCTTAAGGTTCGCACTCCCGTGAGGCAATTCCTCCATGGTGCGACCCACCTTTTCGCTGAAATTGAGGAGTTGAGTCGTAAGCCCATCGAGCAGGCTACCTCTGGCAGCCGCGCGAGAGAACAACGTAAGCGAACCGCGCCGTAGATCGTCATGAACGTCCTGCAAATCGTCTCCCAATTGCAACAGCACACCCCACTCAAATGCGAACCGGCTCTCGTCCTTTGTGAGTGACCCGTTTGCCAGACAAGCATCCGCCAACACTGACGTCCCTCCCTTGGCGCAACTCATCCGCAAATACCGGGCATCGCTTTTGCTCCGAGTATGTATTTGCGCAATGCTGTGCTCTTGCGCTTCGTGAATAGCCAGCAAACACTCAAAAACCTGCGGATAGGAGGACCGCGGATACTGCCTTTCGATCAACGCAATCAATGCCCACATGGCGCGCTCCCGATCGTCTCCAGCCGGCAACATTTCCCCCATCAACCGGCAACGAAAACGCTGGCTAAATCGGAGCTTTGCCTCAGCCGGGATTTCCTCATCGTCCAGGTAATTGTCACTGTATGGATACAACAAACTGTACCCAAGAATGGAGGCCGTTAGCTTTACTGGAACGCCCAGGAGGGGCTGCAATCCACACGCGGTCCAAGCGTTACGAGCGGCCTGAATGATATCGGCCATACTCAGTGCAGGATCGAACTGCCGCGCCCACTGAGCCAACTCGGTCCCGACTGGCAGGAATTCGCGAGTGAGTAACCCGATCGCATCCCCGTCCAAATCTAGCGCCTTAGCCGAAAAGCGTGCGAAAGACGCCACAACCCGGTCTTGCAGGCCCATTCGCTCCGACCGGGTTCGCGGCTCTCTTTGCAAGTCTTCTTCAACCGCGTTCAACGCCTCGTCGTAAGCCCTCTCGTGTTTTTCTTGCTCACTTGAGCTGTACCGCGATGCGTTCAGGGCCGGGCCTGTGGCGCTACCATGCCAGAGTTCGCTAGCCTGCCTGATCTGCGCGTCCACCCATGCGCGGTTGTAGATTTCCATTCAATTTACATAACGGATATTGAATGGACTTTGTTCGTGTACTCAATCCGCGCCTAGCGCCGCCAGTGTCCCTCGTGGAATCTATACGCGTGCCCGTGGCGCTTCCAGTAGGGTCTTTCCCATCTCGCATGTGGATAGGGCGGTCGAGCCCACCGACCCCCGACCCATACCCAACTATTACCGCGCAGGTCGTAATATCCGTCTGTCCAAACATACCCGGGACCGGGTGCTGTGCCGACATAGCCGTACACGGGTGGAGGCGGTGGCGGCCCGATGTCGACACCGGCCGAATAGTAAGCACCACCACAACCCACAAGAGCGCTCACTCCAAGCAGCACTCCTGCCAATCCCACAGTTTTCAAAGTCATTATTCCAATCCTCCACTGTTTTCGACGCGCCGGTTTGCGGATGGCGTTTCGAAACTGGTACTGACGTGTGAGGCTATGAAGAGGATTTAATTCCTCGGAGCCAAACACTTACGGGAAGCTTGTTCGATTTGAGAGAATAGAGAGTAGTCACTAGTAAATTCTTTTGAGAGTCCGGGATCTCGGCATTCGCGATGAATCGCCGCACGGTGGGCGTTTTGGACTCGAAGTTCTTTCCTGATCTGTTGTGAATAAATCGAATGAAAAATTGAATACAGGTGGTCTTTCACTGCCCTTCGGATTCAGTCTGATTGATTTGTATCAGCGTGAAGGGCTCGTCAGACTCGATGAAACCTTTCTGCGCCAATTGCGACAAGCAGATTCCGCGTTGCACGATCGGCTGATCGCGGCGCGCGACAATCCGGCGTCGCTGGCTCCCAAGCAGCACTCCGAATTGATTATCGAAGTTGCCGCTCATCTGGAAGATTTTGTTGGCCACCTTTTCGGCATCGAAAGAGAGCTTTCCCAGCTGCAGGCCCGGCATTCGGAATTGGCGCCATTGTATTCGGTAAAACGGCGATTCGTTCAGCGGAAAGCTCTTACCGGCTATACGGAGCAACGGGCGTCGGAGATCGACGGCTTCGCTATAGCTGCCGAACTGGAAGCACTCATCCAGGAGCCGCTGACAGAGCGTAGCTTCGCGAATCACGTCTCCAAATGGCTCGAGTCTGAAACGGAGCACACGCAGCATCTGCACCTTGCGGCTCAGTACGCTGCCTGGGCGACATTATCACGGCAAGGAAAAGCGAAACATCGCCGCGGCGTTTTGTTCAAGATCCCACATAAGCTGGATTATCATCACCTGGTTCCGGTTCAGCCCGTAGTGAGTGATGGGTTAGTGCAACTCGAGCTAAGCAGCGAACACTGGCGGCATCGGGAAGGATTTCAGTTGACCGATCCTGGCACCGATCTAACTGGCGCGCTCGACCAGGCCCACTACTGCATCAAATGCCACAACCAACTCAAAGACAGTTGCTCGACAGGCCTTAAGGAGAAGAACGGAAGCTTTAAGTCGAGCGTGTTCGGAGTGCCTCTCGCCGGCTGCCCGCTCGACGAAAAGATTTCGGAAATGAATGCGGTCAAGGGCCACGGAAACCCGATCGGCGCTCTCGCGATTGTCACGATCGACAATCCGATGGCGGCAGGTACTGGGCATCGCATTTGCAATGACTGCATGAAATCCTGCATTTTCCAGAAGCAGGATCCGGTGGATATTCCCCAGGTGGAAACGCGCACGCTGAAGGATGTGCTCGAGTTGCCCTGGGGCTTCGAGATTTACGGGCTCCTCACTCGCTGGAATCCGCTGAATATCGAACGGCCCTATCCGCGCCCGTCGACTGGATACAAGGTTTTGATCGTTGGCCTCGGCCCTGCGGGATTTACGTTGGCGCACCATTTGATGAATGATGGCCACACGGTCGTCGCAGTGGACGGGCTGAAGATTGAACCGCTGCCAGAGGACATTTCCGGGATCGATGCGTTCGGGCGACGCTCGGAGTTCCAGCCCCTTCGCGACACTGCCGAAATTTACGAGCGTCTGGACCAGCGGATCATGGCCGGATTTGGCGGCGTTGCCGAATACGGAATTACTGTTCGTTGGAACAAGAACTTCTTGAAGGTCATTCGGTTGCTCCTCGAACGCCGAAGTGAATTTGCCATGTTCGGTGGCGTGCGGTTCGGCGGCACGATGACTGTGGACAGTGCGTTTGAAATGGGATTCGATCACATTGCGCTGTGCGCGGGAGCCGGACGCCCCACCGTTATCCCAATGAAAAATGGCTTGGTGCGCGGCGTTCGCCAGGCATCTGATTTTCTAATGGCGCTGCAGCTGACCGGCGCGGCAAAATTCGAATCACTCGCCAATCTACAGATCCGCATGCCGATTGCCGTGATTGGCGGCGGACTCACGGCTATCGATACTGCAACCGAGTCGCTGGCGTATTATGTTGTCCAAGTCGAAAAATTCCTGAGGCGGTATGAATTGCTTGCCGAGGAACTCAGCAATGAGGAGATCCAATCGGCGTGGACTCCGGGAGAAGCGGAGATTGCTCAGGAGTTTCTGGCGCATGCCCGTGCGATTCGTGCCGAGCGGGCCGCAGCCGCGCGCGATGGCCGGCCTCCGCGATTAATCGAGCTTCTGGATTCATGGGGAGGCGTGACCATTGCCTACCGCCGGCGGCTCATCGATTCGCCAAGTTACACCCTGAATCACGAAGAAGTCGCAAAGGCGCTAGAAGAAGGCGTGCGGTTTGCGGAATGTCTCGCGCCGCGAGAAGTTGAAGTGGATCGCGCGGGAAGCGCGGCTGCACTCCGCTTGGAAAAACAACGCTTCGATGAGGCTACCGGGCAACTGGTGCCGACTGGAGAAAGTGTCGTGCTGCCCGCCAAGACCATTCTCGTCGCGGCCGGCACTCAGCCCAACACGGTGTTGGCGCGTGAGGACGAGCACAATTTCATGCTCGATGGACGATTTTTCCAAGCCGTGGACGAAGAGGGTCACCCTGTAAAGCCGGAGCGGATCGCGAAGCCAATCCACACAAATGTGCTGATCTCGCTGCGGCCAGATAGCCGGGCGATTAGTTTTTTTGGCGATCTGCATCCTTCGTTTTCCGGTAATGTGGTGAAGGCGATGGGGAGCGCCAAACGCGGATATCCTGTGCTCTCGCGAGTGCTCTCGCGCCGTCCTCCCTCGGAGCCTACGCCGGCTGCGCTAGTAGGGCGCCTCAATAACGAACTGCGTGCAGTGGTGCAGGATGTGGTTCGTTTGACCCCGAATATCGTGGAGATTGTTGTGCGGGCTCCCATTGCCGCGCGCGCCTTTAAGCCGGGGCAGTTTTACCGGCTCCAGAATTACGAGTCACTCGCTATGCGAACGGACTCGACAGTGCTGGCGATGGAAGGACTGGCGCTTACCGGCGCCTCGGTAAACCATGAGAAGGGACTGCTCTCGACGATTGTCCTCGAGATGGGGGGCTCTTCCGATCTATGCGCATTACTGAAGCCGGGCGAACCGGTGATTCTGATGGGTCCCACCGGCACGCCTACCGAAACACCTGCTGAAGAGACGGTCCTGTTGGCCGGCGGAGGTCTCGGGAATGCCGTACTCTTCTCGATTGGCCAGCAACTGCGCGCCCAAGGCTCGCGGGTGATCTATTTCGCCGGATATAAGAAAATTATCGACCGCTACAAAGTGGAAGAGATTGAAAAGGCTGCGGACGTTGTGGTTTGGGTGTGCGACGAAGCGCCTGGATTCACTCCCGGCCGCGTGCAAGACAGCGCGTTTGTGGGCAATATCGTCGAGGGAATGGTCGCGTACGGGAGCGGCGAGCTCGGCGATCCGGAGATCCCTCTTAGCTCAGTGGACCGCCTGATCGTGATTGGCTCAGATGGGATGATGCGGGCGGTACAACAGGCTCGCCATGGCGTTTTACGGCCTTATCTGAAACCCGACCATCGGGCGATCGGCAGTATCAACTCACCGATGCAATGCATGATGAAGGAGATCTGCGCACAATGCCTGCAGATGCACAAAGATCCTGTAACCGGCAAAGAAACCGTGGTTTTCTCGTGCTTTAATCAGGACCAACCGCTGGATTACGTGGAGTTCGGCAGCCTGCGCTCCCGGCTTTCACAAAACGGCGCACAGGAAAAGTTGACGAAGCTTTGGGTGGATCACTGCCTGCGAAGCATCGGCAAACGGCCGGAGTTGGTTGCGCAATAACGTCTCTAGTCACGCTTTACTGCGGCACCGAAACAGTGATGTTGCGGAATTTCAGACCGCCTGTGTGATCGCCCTGAATGTAGAAGGGACCCGGCTCTCCTTCATTGGCGTCCAGAGCCCCGCCGGTGATACCCTCGATTTTTTTATGGTCAATGGTCATTTTGCCGTTCCGTACAACTGTGACAGTACGGCCGACCAGCGTAACATCGAAGGTTTCCCATTGACCGGGCGTACGCGGCAAAGAGACCGCCGGTGCAATCCGTCCATAGATTGATCCCATCTGACGGTTGGGCGGATTCTTATCTTCAGGCTCGTATTCCAGCTGCAACTCATAGCGGGCGCGAAGATAGAAGCCGCTGTTGGCATCGTCCGGGCAGTTTACTTCGAAGTGAGCCTTAAAGTCATTGAATTTTCGCGTGGTTTTGAGATTCGCCCCACGTTGCTGGTTCATCAACATGCCGTCCTGTACAATCCAGTGGTTCTGTGCCGCGTCTCCAATGGGCTCCCAGCCGTCCAGGTCTTTGCCGTCGAACAGTGGCTCAGGCTTGCTCCATGAGGCTGGCGCCGTCCGGTTCAGCGCCGGTGCGGGCAAGCCTGCCAGCGCTATGCTGCGGTCGCCATTTTTCTGTGTGCCGGTGAGTTTGCCATCAGCTGCATCAAGTTCCCATATCATGGCCGGCCGATTATTGCTTTGCGGCGAAACGGTCAGGGTCAAATGTGACCCATTTTGTTTGTAATCCGCGATTTGATAAACATGGCCTCCGGTCGGCTGAAACCAGATATCGAGACCGCCATTCTTCTCAGTTATCCCGAGCCAGTTGGCGCCGATCCCATTTCGGGTCGGTACATTGAAATCCCAACGGCCCACGAAGGGGTTTGTCTCGGCTGGAGACAACGGGATAACCAAAGCTGTAGATAACAGCAGGCAATAGCACAGACGACGTATCATGATCGCAGTCTATCCAAAGCGCGGTTGGGGTTCCGCTCTGGCCTTCCAATCGCAGCATTTGGTGCTTCCCCGCTAGCGGCGCTTCAGGGCTTCGAGTTCCTCCAGAGTGCGGGGCCAGTCGGAGCGCAGGAGCCGGGACAGACTCCGGTCTGCAAGGACTTTTCCGCTTGTCTGGCATCGGGCACAATAGTTCGTCTCGTTGTCCGCGTAGCGAATTCGCTGAATCTTGTCCCCACATCTTGGGCAAGGTTCTCCGTAGCGACCGTGAACTGCCATATCTTTACGAAACGCGGTCACCTTTTCGGGGAAATCAGTTCGTGCTTCTGTCCGCAGGCGATCCACCCAGCGTTTCACGAGCCGCAGTGAAGAGTCTTTCCCATTCGTGCGGTTCCAGCTTGTGAGTAAGCGCGATTGGAGAAAGTTGGGCCGCGTGCAGAATCTCATCGGAATAGGCATTCCCGATGCCACTGACCAGCCGCGGATCGGTGAGGGATCTCTTGAGCGTTCGGTTCTCGATCTTGAGTACGGCGCGAAAGGAGTCCAGATCGCTGGTGAAAATGTCGATTCCTCCGGGGTCCATGGAATGCAGGCCTTCTTCGCCTCTGACAATGTGCAACGATGCGCGACGCTTTGTGCCGGCCTCGGTGAGTACGAGAGAACCGTTGGGAAAATCGAAGGCTGCCAAATTGTTTCGGCCCGCCAGCTTTGCTTCCGGTGGGCGCCAGTGCAGGCGGCCTGCCAGCATCAGGTGAAGCACAAGCCAGAGATCGTTCTCGACTCCGATTGCAATGCGTTTACCGATCCGCCGCACTTCGCGCACGATACCGCCTTCGGCGTTCGTGACCGGAGGTTGTGCGGTTCGTAGCAGAAAAGCGCTCTGCAGTCGCACGCGCTGGAGCGGTTGACCGACGATGCGGGGCTCCAGGGCGCTCATGTATGCGGCGATGTCCGGCAGTTCCGGCATGCCCTAAATAGCTGTGTAAGAGAGAATTCCGGTACTCGCTAGTAATTTTCGCATATAATTAAGGTGTCTGAGCATTCTCGCCCACTCTTCAGACCCTCTGAGCTAAGTCAGATCTTCTGGATGCTGTTTCTTAGAACAACCGACCGGGAGGTCATGATGTGCTCCGCCGGAGACTCTCCAAGTCAGGATCCCTCAGATAGAAGTCGCGGCAACGAAAGGTCAATATGAGTACAGCAAGAGGAGAGGAATTGGCGGATTTCAATATCTTTTGGAGCTGGGGGGGCCGCTACGTAGGATATAGAAGCTCTGACTGCTTGTTTGGTTGTGATGGCCGGCAGGTGGGCTACTTCGCCGAGGGCGACGAGGTTTATGGGTGCAATGGTGAATACATCGGAGAGATCCGTGGCAGAGATCGGCTGATTACTAATCTCAGTAAGAAGAAGTGGACACGAAGAAGCTTGGTGCCTCTCCGTCTGAAGAGTTCTCCGGGGCATCGCGACGTGACCGCGAAAGAAATGCTGGTTGGATTCGAAGATTTCCAGATTCTGCCGGAGCGTATCTGATCAGAGTGATGCAAAGGGGAAACATGTCTAAATTCTATGTAGTTGAAAGGAACGGAGTCCCAGCGGTTTGGCAGTCCAATCCGGAACAAATGGCGCGATTACTGAAACAAAAAGAGGGTTACACGGTCACGTCCGAAGCACCGAGCGATACGCGTGCGGAAGCTCTGCTGAAACTTCGTCAGCTCTTTCCGGGATCTCGGCCGATCAGGTCTAACTGAGACGAGCGGGCGCGAGGCCTCGCTAAAATGGACCCGTTTATGCCCCGCTTCCCTGGCGTCGATTACCTGCAATTCGACTCGCTCCTGAGCGAACAGGAACTATTGGTCCGCCAAACCGCACGGCAGTTTGTCGATGATCGCGTGCTTCCTGTTATTCGCGAAGCATTCAACGATGCTGTTTTCCCGAAACAGCTCATTCCTGAAATGGCGCACCTCGGCTTCCTGGGCGCCAATCTCGAAGGTTATGGCTGTGCCGGGATGAACAATATCGAATATGGCCTGGTCATGCAGGAACTCGAGCGCGGTGATTCTGGCCTTCGCAGCTTCGTCAGCGTCCAGGGTGCGCTGGTGATGTATCCCGTCCATGCCTTCGGCTCAGAAGAACAGAAACAAAAGTGGCTTCCCAAACTACAATCCGGCGAGGCCATTGGCTGCTTCGGCCTGACGGAGCCAGGGTTCGGTTCTAATCCATCGGCTATGCGCACCACGGCCGAAAAGCGCGGAAATGCTTGGGTCCTCAACGGCGAAAAAACCTGGATCACAAACGGCTCAGTGGCTGATGTCGCGGTTGTATGGGCGCGAACTCCCGAAGGCATTCGCGGCTTTCTCGTCGAGAAAGGAACGCGCGGCTACTCGAGCAGCGATATTCACGGCAAGCTTTCGATGCGCGCTTCGGTCACTTCCAGTTTGAGTTTTGCGGATTGCGCAATTCCTCACCAAAACCAGTTACCGTGTGCGAAAGGTCTGAAAGCCGCGCTCAGTTGTCTTTCGCAGGCCCGATTCGGTATCGGCTGGGGCGTCATCGGGGCTGCCATGGATTGCTATGAGACCGCGCGCGCCTACTCCCTTTCCAGAAAGCAGTTCGATGACAAGCCGCTTGCCGGCCATCAGTTGGTGCAGGAAAAACTGGCCTGGATGATTACCGAAATCACCAAGGCACAACTGCTCGCGCTGCAGGTCGCAAGGCTAAAAGACGCCGGCAAGGTGGAAGCCGCTCACATTTCCATGTTGAAGCGCAACAACGTCGCCATTGCCCTTGAGTGTGCCCGCCTGAGCCGCGATTTGCTGGGTGCAAACGGCATTATGGACGAATACCCCATCATGCGACACATGTGCAATCTCGAAACGGTGAAAACGTACGAAGGCACAGATCACATCCACACGCTTGTCATCGGCGAGAAGGTCACTGGAATCGCGGCGTACCGATAACGGCTTCTCGGCCAAACTCCAAATATCTATCTTGTCGGCGTTATATCGGTTAGTGGAAGATCCCAATGCGCAAGTAAAATCTCGAATCGCCGCTGTTCCTCACGCTTGTAAGTCTCCTGGTTCGGCCAGAGCTTCCTGATAAACGCCTCTTCCTCCGGATTCGCCGTCGTAGCCGCTGTCGAGTTCTTGAATCGAATCGTCACGCGATAGTCCCAGCGAGCATCCTCCGTCATGTGATTGGCAGGGGTCTCGATCTTCACCGACAGCATCCTTCCGCTCTGGACAACCTTCTGAAGCAGCGGGTAATGATTTTTCAGGAACAGTTGCAAAAACTCCTGCTGATGTCCCCATTGCACTTTGTAGTAGTACTCGACCGTGTAGGGCTGATCCGGTCCAGCCTGCGGCGGCGCGCCCTGAGCAAGCAGCGGCCGCGCAAACACCAAAAGGAATACCGCAAGCAGTATGTTCTTCATTGATCCTCCAACTGACTGAAGTGGAATTATTCCAGACTGAATTTATCGGCGGAAGAGATCCTCGCGATGTGTCACAAACTCCGGATACGCCCCGGCGCCGAGCTCAAACAGATCCATTCCCTGACGTTCGCCTTCGGACGCAACTCGCTGCGGCAGCACTCGGTTAAGAAGCCAATTCGCGGTGTAAGTGAGGGGCAGAATGAAACCGAGTAACGTGGCGATTCCGATGAGTTGGGCCAGGAACTGGCCCGATGCGAATGGGCCAAAGATTCCGAGAGCCAACGCGCCCCAGATGCCTCCCACGGCATGCACCGATATCGCGCCCGCCGGATCATCGACCTTCATTCTCAATTCGACAACCTCGATGGCGAATATCACCAGCGCACCAGCAATGAAGCCGGCCAACACCGATTCAGCCGGCTTGACAAATGGCGAAATCGCGCTGCTTGCCACCAGACCGCTTACCCACCCATTGGCGCTGAGAGAAGCATCCGGTCTGCCGAAACGTACGCGCGTAACGGCCAGAGCGGCGACACCCGCCGAAGCAGCCGAGAGCGTCGTATTCAGGGCAACCAGCACCAATTGCGGGAGAGTGCCGCCCGCAAATAAAACGCTCCCCGCGCCATTGAGCCCGAACCAACCGACCAACGCCAGCATGCATCCAAACAACACAACCACCGCATTGTGCCCCGGCATGGCCGCCGGCAATCCGTCCGGAGTGAATTTTCCGCGGCGTGGCCCCAATATCCAGGCAACGGAAAGAGCGGTCAGGCCGGCCACCGCATGAATGCAAGTAGCTCCACCGGGATCAACGAAGCCACGGCCCAAGTCATAAGCGGCGCCGAGTTGCGACAACCATCCGCCGCCCCACACCCAGTGTGAAAACAGCGGGTACGTCCAACCGGCAAAGAGAGTCGTGGAGGCAAAGCTCGCCGCCAATCTCCAGCGTTCGGCGCCGCTTGCGACTGGAATAATTGAGGCCAATCCCACGCTAAACAATTGGAACAGCAGCACCAGCGAAGCGGTTGAGCCGTTGAACTGTATGCCGCCGCCAAATAGCGGGCCGGCTCCAAGCCAGTCCCATGCTGTTCCAGCTACGCTGATTACGTGTGCCGGTCCTCCGCCTACGCCGGCAAAGCCGAATCCCCAGGCAAAGAAAATGAGGAATGCAACAGCCGCAATCGAAAGCGATGACAGAATGCTGTGACTTGCGCTGCGCGAACGATTCAGCCCCGTGTTTATGAGCGCCAGCCCGGCAGCCGCGAAAGGGACCAGCAGAATGAGAAAAATGCAGGCGCTTAGCAGCGCGTCAGGCATGTTTGTTGCCGCTAAAAGAAGATAGGTGGGAACGCGCGGCGAGCACAAAGCCCAGGATCTCAACCCCCAGACCTGCGAGCACGAAACCGGTTCTGGGTGTGATCGAGGTCAGCATGACCAGCGCCGCTAAGACGAGCAGCCATCCCGCCAATCCTAATAGGAATCCAGCAATCCGCACGGGAATCCCCGCAACCTAAGGGCTTCAAAATAGCATACAAGCGATCGAACTGCACGTAGCGTGCCTTTATAAACCGGATTCAAAGATTCGATTGGCGGCACTGGTAAGTCCGGCGTACTCTGTTTATTTACTCGACAAATGCCTAACGACCTACACGAGCGTCTCACTCTTCCATACTCCGAATTGGAGCAACTGAACTTGCAGGCGAAGGAGCAGCGGAAAAATCGCACTCCGCTGGAAACGATTCGGGAGCACCGGCTGAAGTATCTGACGGATGAGAAAAAAATCAAGGCGATCACCGTTCTGTTCAGCGACCTCGAAGGCCGTCTGCACATGCTGGATTACGACAAGCAGTTTCTTGTCAAAAGCTGGGACAATTTGACATTTGACGGCTCGTCGATTCGCGGTTTCACTGCCCAGCGGGAAAGCGATCTGCGGCTCGGAATCGATTGGGGCGCTTTCTATTGGGCCCCTTCCGATATTTTCGGATCCGGAAAGGTGATGGTTTTCGGTGAAGTCATCGATAAAGACGGATCTCCCTACGCGGCGGATGTACGCGGCATTCTGCATGCCTACGCCAACACTGTTTACAAAGAAAACGGCTACACGCTGAACGCGGCGAATGAAATCGAAGGGTTTCTTTTCCGGGGCGCGGACGCCGAACGACGTTATAACGAGACGGGAAAATTCGAATACGTAAATACCGGCGGCTATTATCACTCGCTGCCGGGCGATCCCCTGCGGCTCTTTATCGATACAGCCGCGGACGTGCAGCGCGCTATGGGCTTCCAGAACGAGAAGGATCACCCGGAAGTCGCGCCGTCGCAATTTGAGATCAATTATGGCTATGCGGATGTGGTCGCCGCGGCGGATCAGATTCAGCTCTATAAACTAGTCTGCCGTCAGATTGCAACTCAGATGGGACTCACGGCCAGTTTTCTTCCCAAACCCGTAGTCGGTGTTAACGGCAGCGGCATGCACACCAATGTCTCAATCAGCCAAAACGGCAAGAATATTTTCTGGGATCCGAATGGCGAAGAGAAGCTGAGTAATTGCGCATGGAAATTCATTGACCGGATTCTCACGCACGGCAACGATATTTGTCTTCTACTCAATGCCAGCGTGAATGCTTATCGCCGCCTGGATCCGCATTTCGAAGCTCCCAATCAGATCAAAGCTTCGGCCGTGGATCGCGGCTCAATGATTCGCGTGCCGCTCGGGAATGAGCGGAGCGCGCGCGTTGAAGTACGTTCCGTAGGTCCGGATGCGAATCCGTATTTAGTTCTGCTTTCGGTATTCCGGACCGGTATCGAAGGCGAAATCGCCGCGCACGAGAACCTTCGAGACGCCCAGCGTTTTCTGCCCGACAACATCTACGATTCGCTCGATGATTTTCGGAACTCCGACTGGACGGCCAAACTTCTCGGAGAAGATGTGAAGACGCGCTACGCTGATTTGAAACAAACGTCCGCGGATCGGTGCCCTCGTTTGCTTGGCACGTTTGTCAAACCCCAGGAAGTGCAGTACCATCACGAAGTTTACAATCAATACCTCTGGAACATGTTTTAGGATTGAGCCTCTGATATACTCCCGGCCAGAATGACACAACGGCCACGACTCACTTGTGCGCTCTTGATTGCCGCGATTCCTGCTGCATTCCTTGCAATGAACGGCTGTGCGGGTTCGCCGCACGAACCAAGTGAAAAATATATCCTTGTCGCCACCAGTGTGAAGGTGCCGTATTGGCAATCGGCCTTGGCGGGGCTCAATCACGCGGCTACGGAGATGAAGGTGAAAGCCGAAATGGACGGCCCCGACACCTACGATCCCAAGGCCGAGGTGGATGAATTCAGAAGGGCGGAGCAGGAGAAACCCTCAGGCATTCTTGTTTCCGCAGCAGATGCCAATTTGATGGGGCCTGCCATCGATGAGGCGCTCGGCAAAGGCATTCCCGTAATTACCGTCGATTCCGATGCTCCCAACAGCAAGCGCCTGTTTTTCGTGGGAACCGATAACTACAACGCCGGGACGTTGGGTGGAAATTTGGCCGCCAAGCTGATGAACGGCAAAGGCAACGTGGTCGTGTTCACTATGCCGGGGCAAGCGAACCTGAAAGACCGGCTCCATGGGTATCAGGATGCGTTCACGGAACATCCGGGAATCAAGATCGCCCAGGTGGTCGATATCAAGGGTGACCCGACGGTGGCCTTTGACACCACAAAACAATTGATAGGAACAAAAGCGGATATATCAGCCTTCGTCTGCCTCGTTTCGATCGCGTGTCCGGAAGTCGGCGAGATCATCAACCGGGAGAAGATGGTTGGCAAGATGACCGTTATTTCAATGGACACGGATCCGCGTACTCTGGATTGGATTCAAAAGGGAGTGATTTCCGCCACCATAGCGCAAAAACCCTTTACGATGGCGTACTACGGCGCCAAGGTGCTCGATGACCTGCACCACCACCCACCGAATCCGCTCACTGCAAATTGGGCGGAGAACTCTCTTTCTCCGATACCAACCTTCATCGATACCGGTACATTCGTGATCGACAAAACAAATATCGGGGCGTTTAAGCAGCAACAAAGCGGATCGTCAACTGCTCAGTAGCGAGAGCATCAACCCGGCAGACGGTAGGTCATGCCGAATCGTCCGATCTGAATAATCGGTTTTTCAGACGGAGGCAAGATCTTAAATGATTCGATTCTGCCGACCCGGCTGAGGCGGCGTGCTTCCACGCTGCCGAGCAATTTGCCGGATTGAGCGTCATAGAATTTGACGTCAAGAGCGTCATCGTCCTTCCGCCGCCAGCCGAATACATATTCCCCCGGGGGCAGCGCCAAATTGCCCACTCTTACCGGGACTTGCGTAAGGAAGAAGTTCGAATACTTGCCTTCGGCTGCATAACCGGCCGTGATCAGGCCCACTCCGGCCACATACTTCCCTTTTCCGTCGGTGATTGCCGAGGCCGTGCGGAATTCGGTTTCAATGTGTTCCTTTTCGACAGGAGCTCGAGCCGGAATGATGTCTTTGAGTTCATTCTCGGTAGCGGGTCTCCAGGTTGCAAAATTAGCGCTTTGTGCCGAAACGAGCGCGATCATCCCTGCCACCAGGAAGAATGCTGGATTTTTCATTGAGAAACCATCATTGAAGGTGAACGATTCCGCGTTGCAAGGCGCTCGTCGCCGCTTGCGTGCGGTCGGTCACGCCCAGTTTACTCAAAATGTTGTTGATGTGCGTTTTAACTGTTGCTTCAGAAATTGTCAATTGAGTTCCAATTTCCTTATTGCTTCGGCCTGCCACAATCAGTTTGAGTACGTCCAGTTCACGGGCCGTTAACTCCTGACCGCTCATTCTCTCCGCCAGTCGCTCCGCGATGACCGGCGGAATGCGCGATTTCCCGGAATGCACGGCCCGAATGGCGTCGATCAGTTCTTCTCCGAACATGCCTTTCAGAAGGTATCCGCGCGCGCCTGCCTGCAAGGCTCGATAGATGTCTTCATCGCCATCGAACGTAGTCAACACGATAATCCGAGCGGCGGGAATTCTCGCCGAATCTGTTTTACTGCTTCGACGCCGCTCAAGGTGGGCAGCCGCAGATCCATCAATGTGACATCCGGCTGATGTTGCCGGAAAAGATCGACAGCCTGATTTCCATCCGAAGCCTCGGCGACGACGCTCATGTCCGAGACGGTATTGAGCAAGGCCACCAGCCCCTGGCGAACGATGTGGTGGTCCTCCACAACCAGAATTCGGACTGGTTCACTCAACCGATCACCTTCTCAATTAAAACTCGGGTGCCTTCGCCTGGAGCGCTTTTCACCAGTAACTCCGCCTCGATCTGTTCCGCTCTCTCTCGCATTCCTTTGAGACCGAAATGGCCGTCCGGTCCGGAAGAATCGACGATGTGCGCAAATCCACGGCCGTCGTCCACAATAGTAAGGCGAAGTTTGTCTGGTTCGAAATTAAGATCGATATCGACGTGTTTGGCATCCGCATGACGGACCACATTGGAGACCGCCTCCTGCCCAATCTTTAGCAATTCACTCTCGATATTGGGGGGCAATGGCCTATATGTTCCCACGATCTGAAATCGGACCTTCAGAGGTGTGGTCGATCGTATTTGAGTTGCGAGTTGCGAGAATCTCCCCGGCAGATCTTCACTGTTTGTCCCATGTGATCGCAGCTCCCAAATGGAACGCCGCGCTTCGGCAAGACTCTCTTGAACCGACCCGCGAATTTTCTTCAGCAAGGTTTGAGCCGCTTCATTCGATACGCCTAAAATTCTGGCAAGAAGTTCCAGTTGAAGGGAAACCGCCACGAATCCCTGCGCAAGCGTGTCGTGAATTTCTCGCGCGATCCGGTTGCGCTCGGCGAGTACCGCATTGAATTGTGCCGCTACCTGCCTGACCCGCCAACGATAGATCTCCCAGCCGGCAAGAAGGAGAGACAGTATGACCAGGAAATCAAACCAATACGTGTGATAAAAGTGAGGTCGCAATCGAAACGCGAACGACGCTGCGGCTTCATTCCAGATGCCGTCGTTTCCACGGGCAGTCACTTTGAATCGATAACTTCCAGGGGGAATATTCGTGTAATAAGCGACCCTCCGGGTTCCGGCATCAATCCAATCCTTATCAAAACCTTCCAATTTGTACTTGAATCTCAGGGTACGAGGAGCGAGGAAGCTTAAAGCTGCGTATTCGAAAGCAAAGCGGACGTGACCGGGAGATACATCGGTTGCCTGCGCTCGGTTGAACGTCTGGTCGTCAATAGAGACGGATTCCAGCGCTACGGGCGGCGGTTGGCGATTCGTCTCAACCTCTTTCGGATTGATCGTGGCGATACCCTTCAAGGTTGCGAACCACATTGCGCCATCTTTGCTCGCCGAGGCCGCTGGATGACCGCCCGCGGTACATTCATTCACTTTGAGCCCGTCCGCCGTTCCATAGACAGCTATGGGGAAACTGCTCACATGACCTTCAGCGAACGAGTCCAGGTCTTTCTCGTTGCCGCGGAAGATGCCCGTATTGGAAGTCATCCAGAGGTTTTGATTTGCATCCGCGGTTATGCTGTAGATCGTGTTGGGAAGACCTGAGGCCGAATCGTAGCGGAAGATTCTTTCGCCTTCCAATCGATTGAGCCCGCCGTCCTGCGTTCCGATCCACAAGACGCCGCGGCCGTCTTCATAGAGTGCTGTAATCACATCGCTGGAAAGACCGTTTTTGGTCGTGTAGTTAGTGAACTTGCGGTCAGCGAAACGCGTCAGCCCGTGCAGGGTTCCAATCCACAGATTGTTGCGGCGGTCTCGCAGCACCGCTCCGATCAAATCATTACCCAACCCATCGGCTTGCGTATACGTCTTGAATCCGTTCCCGGTCGAATGCGAGAGTCCCCGGCGAGTGCCGATCCAGAGCGAATTGTCGAAGTCCTTATAAATCGATCGGATGAAATCGTCGGCGAGCCCGTCGGCGGAAGTAATAGCCGAGATACGGCCGTTTCGCACGACGTCCAAACCGTCCGGCGTTCCCACAAGCAGATTGCCGGTTCCGTCTTCGGCGAGAGAGAGAATCACATTGCTCGATAACCCGTCTTTTGTCGTAAGGGTGGAAAAGCCACGATTATAAAAGCGACTTAAGCCATTATTCGTCCCGATCCACACCACACCATTCCGATCCTGCAGTGTGCAGCGCACCAGATCGTCCGAGAGTCCATCCCTGCTTGTGTACGTTATGAATGCTTCGTCCCGGAGCACGGTAAGCCCGCCTGAATCGGTACCGAGCCACAGACTGCCTTCGCGATCTTCAAACATGCATAAGATGATGCCGGCAAGCGAGGAGTCGTACGCCGGAACCCGTTCGATTTTGTCGTCAGAAATTCGAGCGAGTCCAGCTTCCGTACCCACCCAAATGCTGCCCTCCCGATCTTGATACAGGGCGGAAATCCTGTTGCTCGGCAGTCCATTGCTCAAACTGTACGTTGCGACTTTTCCGTTCTGATAGACGGCTAGCCCAGATGAGGTCCCGACCCAAACTCGTCCTGAAGTGTCCGCCAGAAGCGCTTCAATGTTGCCATGCGGCAGGGATTCGGCTCCTGATAGGATCGAAAGTCGGCCGTCTCTGAAGAGCCTCAGTCCGTCTTGTGTGGCGATCCACAGTGCGCCATTGCCGCTTTCGGCGACTCCACCGATAGGGACCGAAGAGGTTTCGCGAATGAGATCGGAGCGGAAACGATGCGCCTCGTATTTCGCCAAGCCATCCACCGTGATCACCCAGAGACCTCCGAAGTGGTCCTGAAATATGGACCAAACGTTATTGCTTGGCAAGCCCTGTTCGGTTGTGAAAGTCTCAAATCCAGAACCGTTGAACCGTGTGAGCCCGTCCGCGGTACCGATCCAAAGACCGTGTTCGCGGTCTTCAAGCAAGCAGCGCACGTTGTTGCTTCTCAGTTGAGGCGTGTTTCGGGTATCGTAGACGAAAAAGTTCAGGCCGTTGAATCGTGCCACTCCGCCTTCGGTCGCCAGCCATAAATAGCCGTCGTGCGTCTGCAGAATGGCATGAACGGTATTCTGCGGCAGCCCGCTTTCGATCTGCCAGGTCTGCCTGCCGAATCGATTGAGTTCCGTATTCTTATTGAGCGCGAGCAAAGGTAACGCGCAGCTCGCCAGCACAAAAAATAGATAACGAGAGCCGCGACTACGTGCTCGCCCGTGAGCATTGAGCATGGAAAACCGCTTTGAATGTCTAATATCAAATCTTAGCGGGCTCGGCTCTCAACCAAAAGTCTGAATGACTGCTCCATCTCCGGATTCAAGACAAGACAGCGTTTGAATGTTAGTCTGATTGAGCTTTCGTCGGGTGGCAATCAGGAGGTTGGATGAAACTCTGGGTTTATTCGCTTGTAGCGTCCGCGACACTTGCCTCGGTTCCGGCCGCTTTCGCGCAAGGCTGCGTCTGTCAGCGGCAGAACGCATCGGGCTATGCCGGCGACAACGTTTACCTTAAAGCCGGCGACTGGCTGTTCTCTACGATTTATGAGAACTTCACGTCCGACCGGCATTATCAAGGAACGAATTTCATTCCGGCACTCACCTCCAGAGGTCCCACAAATGTTCAGAACGCGCTTAGTCTCAGCGCGTCATATGCCGTGACCGACCGGCTCGCATTGACCCTCGATGCTCCCCTTCTGTTCACCAGCTACACATTGAATCGAGTTCCCCCGGGCGGGACTACCCCGGTGAAAGAAGGGACGCATTCGAGCGGCTTGGGCGACATGAGCCTGCGAGCCAGTTATTGGCTGCGTAGCACATATCAGGCCAAATGGAATGTGGCGCTTTCATTTGGTCTACAGGCTCCGACTGGCGCGGCCGACGTTCGTGACACAATTTACGGAAGCGTCGTACCGGAAGATGTCTCCGTTCAGCCGGGAGCAAAAGCATGGGCTGTTCCAGTTGGAGCGCAGGGTTTCTGGGAATTGAGACGTGTCGCTGTTTTTGGAAGCGGATCGTATCTCTTCAATCCGCGTGGAACAACGGGAGTGCCAACCTTCTTCGGGTCCCTATCGAATCCGCATAACAAACAGGTGGATTCCAGCACGGATCTGTATTTGGCGCAATGGGGTCTGGTGGGAAAGCCGTGGCGCAAGAAATGGCCCTTGCCATCGCTGTCTTATCGGGTCAGCGGTGTCCCGATCAACGATGTTTTCGGACCCTCGAATGGATTCCGGCGGCCCGCGGATGTGCAGTTCATTGAACCGGGATTGAGCTTCCAAGCCGGTCCACAAGTCGTTTTTTTCAGCCTAGGCATACTCACCTATGTCAATGTCAAGCCTACGCCGGCGAATCCGAATGTCACCGATGCGACGATTCCGAAATACGTTTTCAATCTGGCGTTCAGCCGGCGCGTAAATGGGCGTCACGAGGTGCATTAAAAGCTAGTTTTGCAAAAATGCGGAATCCACGCCGACGATGGTGTGATCGGATTCCACGAATGCGACGATCCGCTTACCGTTGGTGGTCCACGCAGGATCGAAAGGCAGGTGCAGAGTCGTTTCTAAAGCTTTCCCCTTGGGTATGTCGGCGACTTTGTTAAGACGCCGCACGACGGCGACGTGACTCAGGGTTCTGCCGGAATTTTCGCCGCGAGTGACGTTCGACTCATCAACCTCGTCCGCGATCGCGATCCAAATATGTCCCCTGGCGTTCATGAGCTGCTGCATCGAAATTTGGACAGAAACGCTGGACGTCTCTCGCTTGGCCTGCAAGATGTGGAGCAGTGATTTGGGCCTGGCCGCGGCGCGTGCGATGGCGGCCTGTATGGCTCGAGCATCACCTCCGGCAAATTGCTCGCGGCCATCGACGATTAACTGTGGAGTAAACACTTCCGATCCGAGGCGGTCTGCATAATCCTCCTGGCGCTTGCTGAACTGGGGAGAAGAGAACGGGTCCCGCCACCCGGAGGTGTTCCAATAATCCACGTGCTCGCTTAGAACGATGATATGCGCGTTGGGAACAGGCTGAACATGGTCGAGTTTCCTGAGTAAGGCGTCGGCGGGTGGACAACTGGAGCATCCTTCGGAAGTGAACAATTCGGCCAGAACCGGAGTTCTCGCATCCGCTTCCGCCGGCCACAGAGATGGGCACGCCGCTAACGCGAGGGCGGCCGCCAAAACAACTCTCATGATGTCTCCTATCGTAAGCTTGGACGCAAACGGGAAGAAAGAAGATGCCGGGGAAGCCTTGTTTTTTGGATCGGAACGGAACCCGAGACATCTGGCCAACGTTCGAATATTAAGTTGCGTCTAAAGCAGACAACAGGTCAAGGGTAAGGGAGCCAACGATGAGTCGTGTGAGCCTGTTCTGGGAACGGTTATTGCAGGACCTGAAGTACGGCTTGCGAATGCTGGGGACAAAACCGGGTTTCACGGCAGTGGCGGTGCTGAGCATCGCGCTCGGGATCGGAGCGACGACTGCCATTTTCAGTGTTGTGTATGCCGTTTTGATCGATCCGTATCCCTACCGGGCGGCGGATCGCATCGGGCAGTTCATTCTCACGGACAGCAAGGGGCGCAACTGGGGGGTCGGGTACACCATGGCCCAGTACCTGGAGTTCAAATCGCGCACGCGAACGACAATTGAGGACGCTGTAGCCGTGGACGCAAGAAGTGCCGTGATGACGGGCGGCGGCTTGCCGGATGTGGTTCAGCAGGAAGACTGCTCGCTGAACATGTTCGATTTCTTTGGGGTGCCCACGTTGTTCGGACGGGCGTTTTCGGCGAAAGGCGCCCCTCCAGGTCGCGCGCCGGAGCCCGTTGCGGTCATCAGCTATAAATTCTGGCAGCGTGCGTTTCAGGGACGCCGCGACGTGATCGGGCAGAAGATACGCCTGGATGACAAGTTCTATACCGTCATTGGAGTATTGCCGGTGCGGTTTACGTGGAACGATGTCGATGCGTATACGCCGATGGATTTGCGGCCCGATACCAAGAAATTTATCAGCGTGTTCTATCGCGTCCGGGCCGGCGCTAGCCAGCAGCAGATCGCCGCCGAGGCGCAAAAGCTGCTTGAAAAGTTTGCGAAACAAGTTCCGGCCTATGTGTATCCCGAAGGCGCGTTCCGCACCAAGTTCGTGAACGTGAACGAAGGCATTTTGGGCAAGTTTGAGAATACGCTGCTGGCGCTGTTTGGAGCCGTGACGCTTTTGCTGCTGATTGCGTGCGTGAACGTGGCGAATCTGTTGCTGGCGCGCGCAGCGACGCGGGAGGGCGAGATGGCCGTCCGCGCCTCAATCGGGGCAACGCGTTTGCGCCTGGTCCGGCAATTGCTCACAGAGAGCGTCACGCTGGCGCTCAGCGGCGGAGTTCTCGGGATTCTGCTTGGATACGGGGGAATCAAAGCGGTGATTGCGCTGATGCCCGAATATTCCATCCCACATGAGGCCGTCATCGCGCTGAACTGGCCCGTACTGTGGTTTGCGCTCGGTGTTTCCGTGCTGACCGGAATCATTTTCGGAATGGCACCCGCGCTTCAGATATCCGGCGAGACGCAGGCCGAGACGTTGCGGGGAGCGGGAAAAGGATCGGGCATTGGCCTGCGGCGCCGCCGGCTGCACGATTCATTGATGATTGCCGAAGTCGTTCTCTCGTTGGTGCTGTTGACTGGCGCGGGACTCGCTGTGGGCGGATTGATGAAATTGCTGCGGCAGAACCTTGGCTACGATCCGAGTCACGTTTTAACCTTCCGGATCCCCTTGGCCCAGGGCAGGTATGCGGATTGGTCGAGCAGACGAACGTTTTATCGAAATGTATTGGCGCGGGTACGGCGATTGCCCGATGCAGAAGCCGCCGCTATCAGCATGCTGGGCACGCCGCCTTACAACGGAGGCGGTTCGAAGCTCCTGGTTGACGGCTGGCCGCTGGAGCAGGGCGCGCGAGTTCGCTGGAACCTGGTGAGCGACGGTTATTTTCGTTCCGTTCGCACCCCGCTGCTGCGGGGCCGTGAACTGAATGATTCCGACGTTTCGAGAACGAGCCCCGTAGCGGTGGTAACGGAAGACTTAGTGAAGCGTTACTTTCGCGGAAACGAGAATCCGATCGGGCGGCACATTGTTATTGACATTTTGAACCAGCCACTGCCTCCGCAGATTCTGAAAGCGCCGCAGTTCAAGAATTCATTCGAAATTGTCGGCGTTGTGGGTACGGCACGCAATAACGGCCTCAGCGATCCCCCGGAGCCGGCGGTGTTCATACCTTATACCACTTTGTTCTTGCCGAATTCGTTTGTGTTCGTTCGCACTAAGTCGGAACCGATTGCGTTCCTCGGTCAGGCGCGAGAGGCGGTTCGGTCGGTAGATGCGCAACAGCCGATTACGCTGGCGCGAACGCTCGAGGATTGGCTGAATACCGCCAGCGCGTATCCCCGGTTTGCGACGTTCCTGTTTGGAGTTTTTGGGGCCGTGGGACTATTTCTCGCCGCTGCGGGAGTATTCAGCGTTGTTTCCTACGCCGTGGCCCATCGAACGCGCGAATTTGGGATTCGGATGGCGCTCGGGGCGAGGCCAAGCGATGTTCTTCGACTTGTGGTCCTAACTACCGGTCGCGTGCTGGCTATCGGCGTGGTTGCCGGTCTCGCTCTCAGCATCCTGGCTACGCGTCTGCTGGCGGGACGGATGGAAGGAATGGGAACGGCCGATCCGTATCTGTTTGTTTCCGTGCCGCTGGTTCTGACAGTCGCGACGCTGCTCGCGTGTTTCTTGCCGGCGCAAACGGCTACGCAAATTCAGCCCATGGAAGCGCTACGGCACGAATGAATCCTTCCAGGCGTTTGGGTTCGTTTCGCAAAATGCTAATTCGCCCCGTTCGCGGCAGCCCGAAATCGTCAAAACTTCTGCTGGGGAGGCCGGGTAACGCTGTCGCCGGACAGTCCGTCATTGGGTCAGGGTGCGCTCGTTGGTGGCGTGCTATTCTGACGCCAGCCAGTCCCGAAGACTAAACCGCGCATGTGCGCAACCCGCCTGTGCGCTAAAGAGAATTATGTGTTTGCGCGGCATGCTTTTCGCGACCTCTGCAAGCCTGGTGCTACTGACCGCGCTTTATGCTTCGGGTCCGATCCCGGATCCTCGAATTTTTCCCAATGATGCCAGCGGAGTCGGCAAACGCACCACTCGCAAAGAGCAGCAGCCAGGCCATTTCCGTGAATATCCAGCCTGGGAATACAACAATTTTCCGATTCCTCCCGACTTCAACGTGCCGGGAGAGTGGGTTTTCGCGCGCTTCATGTATCGGGCCGTGCCCACCTGGCGAGGTTTTCCTCTGAATAATTGGACTCAGATGTACTCCGCATGAACCCTTTCCCGTTATCGCGGATACTGAGGAGCAGGCCGCTTTCTGTTCGCCGCACGGTCACGTTCACCACCGTCGCCTCAGAGTGCTTCACCACATTATTAATGCACTCTTGAACAATCCGGTAGAAGTTAATCTCCGATTCTTTACAGAGATCGCCTTCAATCTCATCGACTTGCGCCTGGAAGTCGATTGCAGTCGCGTGTGCCGCCTTTTCGACGATTGCTTCGATGGCTTTAGTCAATCCGATTCGGTCCAATTGGTAGGGGCGCAGATTGTACGAGATCTCTCTCACTTCGGCGAGAGCGTGAGACGCCTCACTAGAGATCTCCTCCATCTTGGGACGGGCAGTTCCGTCGGCATTCCATGGTTTAAAGAGATCAGCGCAAGGTTCTTGATCACCACCAGGTGTTGTCCAAGACTATCGTGTAGCTCGGCAGCGATCGGTTTGCGCTCGCTCTCCTGCGAGTTGATGAGCTGCCGCGTGAAAGCCTGTTGCGCCGCGTGTGCGCGCATCAACTGAGCCACCCGGTAGCGCCAAGCGAGGTAGATCAACCCCAAGGCGCTCAAAAACGCAAGCATTGCGAACCACCATGTTCGATAGAACGGCGGCAGGACCGTCAAAGCAGGCGTTTTACCTTCTATATTCCACACACCATCGCTATTTGTAGCGATCACCTGGAACACGTGCTTGCCAGGAGGAACGTGGGAATAATATGCCGTGCGGCGCGTTCCGGCATCTACCCAATCGGGATCAAGGCCCTCCAATTTGTACTTGAACTGAATGCGATCCGAGTCGATAAAGCTCAAAGCCGTGTATTGAATCTCGAACGTGTTCCGGCTCAGGTCCCATCTCGACGGCGCGGTCAATCGCCACGGGGCGGCGATCCACGAGGAACGATTCGATCATCACCGGCGGGCTGAGGATTAGTGCGGACAACCTCCGGATCGATAACGGCTGCGCCATCCTGCGTAGGAAACCATAATTTTCCGTCGCGGGCCATGATGCCGGCCGGCGAACGGTTTCCATTGCACTCAACGTTGAGCATGCCGTCGCTCTTCCCGTACGCGATGGACGTGATCGCGTTCCTCTTTCCCTCGGCGAAATCGTTCAGCTCCGGCTTGCGGACGCGATAGATTCCCTGGTTCGAGCTCATCCACAGGTTTCCGCGGTGGTCTTCTAAAATCTGAAACACGCCATTGTTAAACAAACCTGCGCGCGTCCTGTAAGTTGTGAACCTCCTCTTTGAATCGCCCCAGACCGCCGTCGTAAGTTCCAATCCATAGCACGCCATCCGAGTCTTCATACAAAGCGCGCACACTATTGCTCGGAAGGCCATCCCGTTCAGTGTAAGAAATGAACTTCCCGTCATGGAACTGAGTTAACCCGCCAACGCCTGCAATCCAGAGATCGCCGTTCGCACCCGCTGAAATGACTCTCACATCGTTGGCCGCCATTCCATCTTTCGTTGTGAAAACCGTACGAATGCCCTTGGAGTCGGACCAGTCCGTCCGAGGTGGTCAACCAAAGATAGCCGTCGCGTGTCTGCAGGATCGCATGAACTGAGTTCTGCGGGAGCCCTTGGTCTGTCGTCCAGGAATCGAATCGCGATTGGGCATAGGCGGGGATAGCAGGGAAGATAAGGAACAGCCACAGAATGTGTGCTGCGCCTCGCACTCCCGCGAGACACACCGCTCATGCTCTCGGGCCGTATTCCGCGCCACAAATTACTTCACCTGAAGTGACCCAGTCTATCGGACGTGCAAAATGCAGTCAAACATTTTGCTTGGGCAACATTGCTGCCAACAACCTATCGCTGCCCGGCCACTGCCGTGCTTGAGGGCGCGGCCTTCAATTGCTCCAGCTCCGCTAACACCTGTTTCCACTGTTTGGGATTCTTTTTCGTATGAATCGGGGCATTCAGGTCGCTGTAGTAATTCAGCAGCTGCGATCGCACGGCCGGGGTCGCCGTGTTGAAGCTTTTTTTCGCCAGCAGATGCAGCCAATACGCTTGCACGTCGTCGGCCATCCTGTACGCGCCCGCCGGGGTCATCGTTCCGACGTCGTAGTTCTTATCCGGAAGATCCAGGCTGTTGGTTCTTGCATCGTCGAGCGCGTGCCCGTATTGCGACGCGGAGCGCTCGAAGCTCTTCATGAATAGATCTTCAACTTCGGGCGTAGGCATCTTAAATCGCAGTGCCTTCAGCGGGCCAATCGGCGGGATAAGCTTCAAAACCCACGCCAAAACGCGCTCGCCCGGGGAGGGCTGGTCGTATTGCTTGCCCCAGTTGCGTTCATAGCTCGAACGCCTCATTACATACACGAACCGTCGCCGCGTGATTCCCGGGTTCGATTTCTGAATCTCGTTTTTTCGCGCAGCCCAAGCTATTCGCGTGGCCTTTGGAATCGTGTTGCTCACGGCTCCCCGATAAGATGCAATCGCCCGGTCGAAATCGCTGAAAACATCTTGCAGCTCCAGCCCGTAAGTGTCCCGAAAGGCTCTTTGCAGCACATCCTTGCTCACATAGAATCCGATGAGATCGTGATACGCCTCGGGCGCGAAGTTGCCCTTGGCGACCTCCAGCACGTCAAATCCGAATTCTGTTTTTAGATGCCCCGCCGGATTGTCTTCATAAGTGATAAAGTTTCCGAACTTGCGCCCCAGTTTCGGATACAGCAGCGGCTCTCCCACGTTTGTGGCGAACCGGTGTCCATCCAGGTCCGAGACATAATGCGAGAGCGCTCCCAACGCGAAAGCCAGCTCGTTCCGGTTCTCGCGCCTCTGAAATGAGAGCGATGATGAAGTCGCCGGTTCTAACGTAATGCGTCAGATCGCTGAACTGTTCGCTGCCGTGAGGATAGTACCCCAGGTCTTGGATGATTGCGCCCCCGTAAGCGTACCCATGCGCTTTCTTCAATTCCTCCCGGGTCGAGTTCGGAAAACGCGCCAGCAACACCGGTTTCAGCTTCACGTCCCATAGCGCATCCACCAGCGCCTCATGCGAAAGAACCGAATAGCCAAAGAACGGCTTCGCCATCAGCAATGCAACAGAGATTACTGAAAACGCTCGAAAACCGCGAGAGACGGCCGGGGGCATCTATTTCATAGTTGCAAAAACGAGCTCGTTCTCACATAGAAAGGCGCGAAGTACCAGCCCAGTACTCCGGTTCTCTTCCTTAGCAGAATTACCAGATCACCCGTAAACCTTTATAGCTCTCGAAGTGTCTGTCCATTCCAAGGATCGCAATATCTTCCGAAAGTGCTGTTGCAATCAGCATACGGTCGAACGGGTCGCGATGATGCATCGGCAGCGAAAATAAGCGATAGGCGTGACGTGATGTGAACGGGATGATTGTGAGCCGCAAATCGGCCGCCGCTTCCTGTGTATGCGCCTCTGACATCGTGAGCTTTTGATTCGCATTCTTGATCGCGATTTCCATGATGGAGGCTGTGCTCAGGATACGTTCGGTATCCGGGTCCGCCAGCAAAGCCTGTACTGGGACCGAAAACGCCTCGCCCATATACGCCATGACAAGTACTTGCGTATCGAGCAGAACGCGCATCTCTAGTACTGCCCTGCAATGAAGGCATCCACGTCCTCATCCGTCATCGGCTCGAAGCAATGCGGATCGAGGATTTTGATTTTTCCTTTGCCTGTCCCGAACTTAGGGCTCTGACGCTCTTCGGTGGGGACGATATCCACGATCGCCTTCCCATGCCGGCAGACCGTTACTCTTTCGCCCCGTTCTGCCGCTTGAATGAGCTGAGTCAGCTTATTCTTGGCTTCCGCGACGCTGACCTTCATAGAAGGTATTATAGCTATCCTATAGCCAGAATATGCCGAAGAAACCAAAAAAGCGCGAAACCGGCTTTTCGCCGATTCCCGCGCTGGAAAATTCGAACTTCGTCTGGGATTTAGTTGTTCGCGATTTCTACGTTGATCGTCTTCGCCTTGGCGACTTCCTTCTTCGGAAGGGTGATCGTCAGGACGCCATTCTTGTAGTCAGCCTTCACTTTGTCGCCGTCCACCGTGTCAGGCAAACTGAAAGCCCGCACAAACGATCCGTAGGAGCGCTCAATCCGGTGGAATCCCTTGCCATTCTTTTGCTCTTCGAACTTGCGTTCGCCCTTAAGGGTCAGAGTGCCGTTCTCGAGTTGAATGGTGACATTCTTCGGATCCACTTCCGGAACATCGGCCTTCACGACTAACTCGTTCTCCGTCTCGAAAATGTCTACCGCTGGCGACCACGGACGCGAAGCCGGCTCGCTGAACAACCGGGACAACGAATCCTGGAACAGGCGCAGCCCGGCCGGAAAATCCTCGGTTTCAGCGTTGAATGCAGGGTATTTAATCAGTGGCATGTCGTTTTTCTCCTCAATCCAGAATCCTGGATACGATCTCCATCATAAAATATGCGTGTTTCGTTGTCAAGCTATTTTATGAGGAAAAGATAAAGCAGTTCGTTTGGTTATTTCGCTTCGTTTCGTAATTGGCTTCGTTTGGTAATCTGGAGGCGGCCCGCTATGCCCAACCTTAAAGAAGGCGACAAGGCTCCCGAAATCGCCCTCGATACCGATTCCGGAGAGCCGTTCACCCTTTCTTCGCTTCACGGGAAGAATGTCGTTCTCTACTTCTATCCGAAAGCCGATACTCCCGGCTGCACCAAAGAAGCCTGTGCTTTCCGCGACAATTCCCAAAAATTTACGAAGGCCAATACCGTGATCGTCGGGGTCTCCACCGACGCTGCCAAGGCCCAAGCCAAATTCAAGGACAAGTTCGATCTTCCTTTCACTCTCCTGGCCGACGTCGGTCATAAAGCCGCTGAGGACTACGGGGTCTGGAAAGAGAAAAGCATGTACGGCAAGAAGTACATGGGTGTGGAACGGACCACTTTCGTCATTGATCCAACCGGCAAGATCAAGAAGATCTTCCCGAAAGTCCAAGTTGATGGCCACGCCGAAGAAGTTTTGGCTGCTGTCGGGTAGCTCACCATCTAATAGAGGTGGATTCGCAGGACAACCGCCGCTTTCCGCCCCGTCCGGTGCTTGGCGTCGGCGCTCTCATCTTTAATCGCGACCAGGTGCTGCTGGTCGAACGCGGGAAACCGCCGCTGCAGGGCTGCTGGTCCCTGCCCGGAGGCTGCGTCGAAACCGGAGAACGTCTGGAGGACGCGGTCATTCGCGAGGTTTTCGAAGAAACCGGCCTGCGCGTCACCGCCGATTCCATTGCCACCGTCTTCGAGCGCATTATGCCCGGCGCCTCCGGTGTCTGCGAATATCATTACGTGCTGGTCGATTTCTATTGCACGATACAGGGCGGGGAACTGCGCCCGGGCGACGACTCCAAAAGCGTTCAGTGGTTCGATATCGATGCGCTCGCTGGAGTGCGCATGACCGAAGGCACGCGCGAGGTGATTGAGGCTTGCTGCACCTATCGCGCTATTCATCCCTACGTCACGCGTCCATAGAGTGGCGCCGAACGAGAGTGGCGCCAAACGCATGTCATTCACTAGCATTGCGCTTTTGCAATTCGATGAGCTCAAAGAGCTCGTGGCGAAATACGCCGGCAGCATCGCAGGCCGTGAATTGGTCTACGAACTTGAGCCGCACAGCGACCGCCTTGGATTGGAATCCTCTTTAGCCGAAGCGGGCGAGGCTATTGCCTATCTGCGCGAAGTCTCCGGAATCCAGACCGCCGGCCGTGGCGCTGCTATCCGGCTTCGATTCGATCATCTGCGCGATATAGACGCGCCGGTTGCCACCCTCCGGGTCGAAGGTGCGTCGCTCTCCGGACGTGAAATTCTGGATCTATTCCATAATCTCGCCCTGGCCGGTGAATATCGTGGAATTCTGCTCTCCGTTTCACAACGCTACCCGCGCTTATCGCACCGTGCGACTCGTCTGGCCGATCTTCGCGACCTCGCCCGGCGTTATCAGCGCGCTTTTCTGCCCGACGGCAGCCTAGCCGATGAAGCCAGCGTCGCGCTCGGGCGCATTCGCCGCGATATCGAGCGCCAGAAAAGGAGCATCCAGGATTCGCTCGACCGCTTTCTTCGCGCTCACCGGACCGACGGCACTCTGCAGGAGGAATTCGTCACCATCCGCGAAGACCGCTATGTCGTGCCCATCGTTGCCGGTCAAAAAGGCCGTGTAGACGGCGTGATCCACGGCTCCAGCGGCACCGGCCGGACTTTGTTCGTCGAGCCACTCGAAACCATCAGCCTCAATAACCAGTTGGTCCGGCTGCGCGAAGACGAGCTTCGCGAAATCGAACGCATCCTCGCCGAAATCACTAGCGCGTTAAGCGCGCACGGTGAGGAGATCTCCGCCACAGCCGAGGCGCTGGCCGAGTTCGATTGTGTTTTCGCAAAAGCGGCCTTCGCCCTCGAATACGATGCCACGATTCCAAGATTCAGCAGCGGTGCGCGAAAGCTCCTGCTGCGTGAAGCGCGTCACCCGTTGCTCGAAACAGTGCTGCGAAAACAGCGCAAGCCCATCGTCCCGATCACCTTCGAGCTCAATGAAGAGCATCGCTGTTTGCTGATCAGCGGCCCCAATACCGGCGGCAAAACGGTCACCATGAAGACCACCGGCCTGCTCGCGCTCATGGCTCATGCCGCGATTCCGGTCCCGTGCGCCGAAGCCGAATTCCCGCTGCTCGATGACGTTCTCGCCGATATCGGCGACACCCAATCCATCGCCGAAAGCCTGAGCAGTTTCTCCGGCCACTTACTGCATGTGAAAGATATGCTTAGCCGCGTTACCCCCAATAGCCTCGTTCTGCTCGATGAGCTCGGCCGGGCGACAGATCCCGAAGAGGGCGGCGCGCTCGGTGTTGCCATACTGGACGAATTTCGCCGGTCGGAAGCCTTCTGTCTTGCCTCCACTCACTTGCTTCCACTCAAGCTCTACGGCGCGAGAACTCCAGGCGTCTTGAACGGTTCCATGGGCTTCGACGAATCCACGCTGCAGCCCACCTACGCGCTGCGCCTCGGTGTGCCGGGCAAATCGGCCGGACTCGATATCGCAACCCGCCTCGAAATGCCCGAGGCGGTGCTCACTCATGCCCGCGCTGTCCTGCCGCGAATGCAGGCCGATTTTCAGGAGCTTTTGGCCGAACTGCACAAGCAAGTCGAAGAAAATCATCGGCGCGCCAAAGCGATGGAAGAAGCGGCTCAACAGCTTGCCAAACGTCAGGCTGATCTGGAGCACGAGGCCGCTCGGCGCGAGCAGCAGCGTCAGCGCGAATGGGAGAAGAAATCGGAATCCGCCATCGCCGATTTCGATGCGCGCGCCCAGGTAACGATGGACCAACTCGCGCATGCCTCCGAAAATCGAAAGGCGGCCGAGCATGCTCAGCGCCTGATTGCCAAAACCAAACGCGAGTTCCGCGAAGAAGCCGCCGCCCTCACCCCTGCTGATACCCGCTCGCCGGTTCCGGAAACGTCCGCAGGGGCGAGGCATGCCTCGCCCGGGCGCACGCGTCCGTCTGAAAGATGTACGCGAAATCGCCACCGTCCGTCGGCTTCTGAAGAACGGAATGTGGGAAGTGGAAGCCGGTTTCCTCAAAATGCATGTTCCGCCCGAAGACATCCTGGAAGTGGTGTCACAGAAATCTGCCGAACCAAAACTTCCGAAGAATGTCCGTCTTGAGAGTGGACCCACTTGGGACGTAAGCTACCGGGAGCTGAACATAATCGGGCAGCGCGCCGAAGAAGCCGTCGAGCAGGTGGATAAATTCCTCGATTCGGCCGCTCTCGCCTCCGTCAATCGAGTACGAATCATTCACGGCCACGGAATGGGAATTTTGAAAAAAGCTGTAAACGAATTTCTTGGCTCTAATCCGCACGTGAGCCGTTTTTATCCCGCAACTCAGGCCGAAGGCGGGGCGGGCGCGACAATTGTCGAGCTGAGAGAGTAAAATCTGAGTATGTCCCGGTTCTTGATCGGCATTGCGGCATTTACCGGACTTCTCATGGCTGCGGATTCCAATTACATCCAATCGATTCGGCTCTGGCAGCAGCATCGCGAGGCTGGCCTCCGCTCCCCGGATAGCTGGCTCACCCTCGCCGGCCTCTTCTGGCTCAAGCCGGGAGATAACACCATCGGCTCGGGAGATTCCAACGATTTCGTTCTGCCGAAAGGATCAGCCCCCGAACGGATCGGCACGCTCCATCTCGAAGGCAATAAGGTCACGTTCACGAGGTGCGGACGGTTCCTCCCGCACGCTTTCGCACGGTGAAAACAAGCCCGATGTGGTACAAGCCGGTTCCATATCCTTCTTTGTCATTCAGCGCGGCGGGAAACTCGGAATCCGCGCCAAAGACAGCGCCAGTCCGGTGCTCAAGAATTTCCACGGGATGAAGTATTTCCCAGTGAATCCGGCATTGCACTTTGACGCTAAATTCATTCCCGATTCCAAGAAGATCCCCATCTTGAACGTCCTGGGCCAAACGGAGATGGAAGAAAGCCCCGGCATTGTAGAGTTCTCCTACAAAGACCAGCAGTATCGGCTCCGGCCAGTCTACGAAGGCGACACGCTCTTCTTCCTCTTCAAGGACCCGACCAACAAAACCGAAACCTACCAGGCCGGCCGGATGCTGAACACTCCGTTGCCCGCTAACGGGCGAGTCGATCTCGATTTCAACAAATCATATAACCCGCCCTGTACCTTCACGCCCTACGCGACCTGCCCGCTGCCTCCCAAGGAGAACACGCTGCCATTTCCTGTCCAGGCCGGCGAAATGCGGTACGGCAACGGACACGCCGACTACGTCCAGCCCTGACTCTTTCTAATATGTAAGTCGTGACCCTGACCGCCGACGAGCGCGATTCCGGCAAGCGGCTCGATGCTTTTCTGCATGAACGGCTGCCTGAATTCAGCCGCTCCCGCCTACAGTCCTGGATTAAAAAAGCCCGGGTTCAAGTCGAAGGCAAGAGCGTCCGGGCATCCTATTTAATCCGAGGCAACGAAAACGTCTCAGTGGCTCCCGCCGATCTTTCGCCGCTCAAAGCCGAACCGGAAGAACTTCCCGTCCGCGTCCTCTACGAGGATGTCGATGTCATCGCCGTAGACAAGCCGGCCGGAATGGTGGTGCACGCGGGCGCAGGCCACGCGACCGGGACGCTGGTCAACGCGCTTCTGCATCATTTCGGCACGCTATCGTCCGTAAACGGCGATCTCCGTCCTGGCATCGTTCACCGCCTCGACCGTGATACGAGCGGCGTATTGCTCGCCGCCCGAACCGATTCGGCTCATCAAGCTCTGGCCGCGCAGTTTCGCGATCGGATGATCGAAAAGACGTACCTGGCCCTGGTCCACGGGCACATGAAACAGCCGGAGGGGCGCATTGCAACGCCGATCGCGCGAGATCCAGTCCGGCGCACGCGAATGACTGCGAAATTAGGCTCGGGACGCTCAGCCTCAACCGAGTACCGTGTTCTAGAAGAACTCGGAAGCCTCAGCTTTCTCGAAGTGCAGATCGGCACTGGACGCACGCACCAGATTCGTGTCCATCTGGCGAGCATCGGTCACCCCATCGCCGGCGATCGTTTGTATGGCGCTCCGGCCGCCATCCCCGATTTGCCTGCCCTCAGCCGGTTTTTTCTTCACGCGTACCGCTTGCGCTTCACGTCGCCATCGTCCGGCGAACGGATCACGGTCGAAAGCCCTTTAGCGCCGGAACTAACCAAATTTTTGGAATCGGTCCGGGAAAAGACAGCTAGAATGAAGTCATCTCAATGAAGTCTGCAGTTCTCGCGCTAGCGGTTGCCGCCGCGTTCGGCGCTCTATCTTTCGGATATCAGGCTCGCCAGAATCCCCCATCACGCCCGCAAGCGCCTGAGATTACCGAGTCCGCTCCCATTCGAGCCGAAGTGACGCGCGTGAATATGCTGTTCACCGTGACCGATAAACACGGCCGCTTTGTAACGGATCTGAACAAAGACGACTTTCAGGTCTTCGAGAACAAAAAGCCGCAGAGAATCATGGAGTTCACATCTGAGACGGATTTGCCGCTCCGGCTTGCCATTTTAATCGATACCAGCAACAGCATTCGCGACCGCTTCCATTTTCAGCAGGAGGCCGCCACCAACTTCATCAATAGCGTGATGCGCGAGCAGGACAAGGCCATTGTGGTGAGTTTTGACACCGCCGCCGAGCTGGTTGCCGACCTGACGAACAACACCAACACGCTCGAGAACGCGGTTCGCGATCTGCGGCCCGGTGGCGGTACTGCGCTGTACGATGCCATTTACTTCGCCTGCAAGGAAAAATTGATGCAGGACCAGCCGCTGTATAAATTTCGCCGCGCCATGGTGATCCTCAGCGACGGCGAAGACAACGAAAGCCGCTACAGCCGGGACCAGGCGCTCGAAATGGCGCAGCGTGCTGATACCGTGATCTACACAATTTCCACCAATATCAGCCATATTGAAACCGATGGCGATAAAGTGATGCGCTACTTCGCCGAGCAGACCGGCGGCGCGTCCTTTTTCCCGTTTCAAGCGAAGGATTTGAATCAGTCGTTTGAAAACATTGCGAATGAACTTCGCCATCAGTACAACCTGTTCTATCGCCCTGAGCCCTTGAAGAATGATGGCCAGTATCACGAAGTGCAGATCAAGGTGAGGGGCAGGAAAGACTTGATTGTCCGCGCGCGCAGAGGATACTATGCGCGGCGCGAAGTGGGCGCGTGAAACAGCACTCGTAAAACAGCACTCGTAAAACAACTTCCCGCGTTTTTGTTTAAGGCTATACTGTTAAGTACTCCCCCAAAACGCAGCCTGGAAGGATCTCTATGGACGAAAAAGAGCGTAATCGCACGTTGACCCTCACGTTAGGGCAGATCGAAAAACAGTTTGGCAAAGGCTCCATCCTGCGCCTGGGTGCGAAAGAAGCCATTGTTCCCGTTTCGGCGATTTCGACAGGATCGATTTCCGTGGATTACGCGCTGGGGGTCGGCGGTTTCCCACGCGGGCGCATCTGTGAGATTTTCGGTCCGGAATCGTCGGGCAAGACGACGATTGCTCTGCAAGTTGTCGCGGAGGCGCAGAAACTCGGCGGTATGGCGGCGTTCATCGACGTGGAACACGCGCTTGATCCCGTCTATGCAAAACAGCTCGGTGTGGATGTGGACAACTTATTGGTGTCCCAACCGGATTTCGCCGAGCAGGCCCTCGAGATTACGAATGCGCTGATCACTTCGGGATCCATCGACGTATTGGTAGTCGATTCGGTGGCTGCCCTGGTGCCCAAAGCGGAACTCGACGGCGAGATGGGCGATTCGCATATGGGCGCGCAGGCGCGCTTGATGTCGCAGGCCATGCGCAAATTGACGGGCACTGTCTCGAAATCCAACACCTGCCTGATCTTCATCAACCAAATTCGAGAAAAAATCGGGGTCATGTTCGGCAATCCGGAAACGACCACCGGCGGCCGTGCCCTGAAATTCTATTCCTCGATTCGCGTGGATATCCGCCGTATTGCGGCAATTAAGGATGGCGACGCGGTGACTGGCAACCGCACGAAAGTCAAGGTGGTGAAGAACAAAGTGGCGCCGCCATTTCGCGAAGCCGAGTTCGACATCATCTATGGCGAGGGCATCTCGCGCGAGGGAGATCTGCTCGATTTAGGGGTTGCCAACAACATCGTCGAGAAGAGCGGCTCCTGGTTCAGTTACAAAGGTGAGCGCATCGGGCAAGGGCGCGAAAACGCGCGCCAGTTCATGAAAGACAATCCGGATATTCGCGTCAAGATTGATTCTGAATTGCGCAAATCGCTGGGACTGACCAAAATGGCTGAATCCGAAGCAGCACCCGCTCCGCCGACTCCGATCGATGCCGCGAAACCAGCCGCCGCCAGCAGGCGCTAATCGTTTATCTAGAATCCTGCGCTTCCGATGATCAGCGCATTTTGCGGCTGTCTCTGAGCTTTAAATCTTGGTAGATCGCCTGGAATCCTATATGCCATCGCAGCTTCATCGATAATCATGCGTTTGGCGGCCTTCTCATTCTGCCCACCATCGCGCACCAGCCTGGCTAAAGCTGATTCAAGCATCGCAAGAGACAGGCGCATAACAGCGTCGTTCAAATGGTCCTGAAGGCAGACTCCGCCGAGAAAAAAACCACGAGCTACTGCTTAATGTGGTCTTCAATGGTTTTGGAATTGCGCCCGGAGGCTCGTAACCAACTGAAAAAATTGGTTGCGGGGGCAAGATTTGAACTTGCGACCTTTGGGTTATGAGCCCAACGAGCTACCTGACTGCTCCACCCCGCATTTGAATCGTAACATGGGTCAATCTCAGCGCACAGCGTACTGAACTCTCGAAGTTTTACAGTATTAAGGAGACCTCGATCCAACGACTTTCCCCCTTATGAGAAGCGCACGCTCCTCCAGGAGACGACCCACCCCGGCAGGTGCAGCTAAAACCGCTGCCCTACGCCTGGATGCCCCCGATCTTTACCTCAACCCGCACCTTAGCTTGCTGGCGTTTCAGCGCCGCGTGTTGGAAGAGGCGGAGGATCCGGCAACCCCGCTTTTGGAACGTGTAAAGTTCGTCTCCATTCTCGGGTCCAATATTGACGAGTTCTTCATGGTCCGGGTCGCCGGCCTCTGGCAGCAGATTGAGACTCGCACGACAGAGATCAGCATGGACGGCAGACCGCCCGGCGTGCAACTGGAACTGATCCGCCATGAAGTGACCAGCTCTCGTGGAGGAGATTTACAGGCTGTGGCGGGAAGAGCTAATGCCGGAACTCAAGGAAGCTGGCATCTGTATTCTCGAGCTGGATGAACTGAACCCTCAGCAGAAGACGGCGGTTGATGATTATTTCCGGCGCATCGTCTATCCTGTGCTGACGCCGCTAGCGGTGGATCAGGGGCGGCCTTTCCCGCACATATCGAATCTGAGCCTCAATGTGGCGGCGATTGTTACGAATGGTGACGGCCAGGAACGGTTTGCCCGTATCAAAGTTCCCGATTCGCTGCCCCAACTTGTCCCTATCCCGTCGCGAGCCGGCGAGCTGGCGTTTATCTGGCTGGAACAGGTCATCGTTGCCAATATACGAATGCTGTTTCCTGAGATGGACATCCTGCAAGCTGATTTGTTCCACGTCACGCGTGATGCCGAGCTTGCAATTCAGGAACTCGAGGCGGACGATCTGCTCGAAACCATTCAGGAAGCCGTGTGGAGACGAAGGTTCCGCGATGCCGTGCGGCTGCAAGTAAACGCCGGTATGCCGCCGAGGTTGATTGATTTGCTCACCAGCAATCTCGAATTGGACCAGAACGACGTCTATCGGATCAACGGGCCACTCGATCTGAGCCGGGTCCGCGCGCTGCTGAGCATCGAACGGCCGGCGCTGAAAGACAAGCTCTTCATGCCTTCGATTCCGAGGGGTTTGTCCGGCGCATCGGGTACCGAAATGTTCGCCGCCATCCGCGAATCGGATATCCTGCTGCATTTCCCGTTCGAATCATTTCAGCCTGTCGTGGACTTTCTGCGCGCTGCCGCGGAAGATCCCGATGTGCTCGCGATCAAGATGACGCTCTATCGCGTCGGACGCAACTCGCCGATTGTCGAGGCTCTGCTTGACGCGATTCAAAACGGGACGCAGGTCGCGGTTCTCGTCGAACTCAAGGCGCGCTTCGATGAAGAAAGCAATATCGAATGGGCGCAGAAGCTGGAGCGCGAAGGCGTGCATGTGGTGTATGGTCTTCCGGGCGTGAAGGTACACGCAAAGATGGCCATGGTCGTGCGCAGGGAGGGTGAGACGATTCGCCGTTACATTCACCTGGGAACGGGGAATTACAATCCGACCACGGCCAGAATTTACACGGATCTTGGATTATTCACGTGCAACGAGGAGATCGGCGCCGATGTTAGCGACCTGTTCAATCATCTGACGGGCTATTCGGCCAAGAAATCCTACCGAAAGTTGCTGGTTGCGCCGCACAGCCTGCGTACCGGTCTGGAGCGGCTGGTTCGCGCCGAGATTCAGCGCCACCGCGAGCACGGTGATGGATATCTGATTTTCAAAATGAATGCGCTTGAGGATGCCGGGATGATCAGGCTCCTCTACGAAGCCTCGCAAGCCGGGGTTGAAATCGATCTCATTGTGAGAGGCGTGTGTTCGCTACGGCCCGGAATACCCGGCGTTAGCGAAACGATTCGAGTAAGAAGCATTCTGGGCCGGTTCCTGGAACACAGCCGCATCTTCTACTTCCACAATGGGGGCGACGAGCTCGTATACGCCGGCAGCGCCGATCTTATGCCGCGAAATCTCAATCGGCGGGTTGAGATTCTCTTTCCCATTGAAGATCAGAAACTGATCCGGCGATTGCGCGACAAGATTCTTGCGAAATATCTTGAAGACGATGCAGGGGCGAGATTGATGCAGCCGGATGGGACCTATACGAGGCCTGCCCGTCAAGCCGGAAAGAAACTCGCCAGCAGCCAAATGTGGTTCTTGAAGCGGCACGAGGGCTGATCTCGAGTTCCCTCCGGCCAGGTAATGAAAGCAATTAGACCGGGCAAACTCGTGGCTGCTTGGTTTCTTCTGATGCTATCCCTGCCTGTCGCGATGCTGTGGATCCGTCCCGACTTCATCGCGCGAAGCACCGGTAGCGCCGTGTGGAAGCTTTCGATTCTCCTGGCCGTTGTGAGCGCCGCGGGTCTCGCCTTCACGTATGCTCTTGCGCAGAGCTGGTCTCAACCAACAAGGCGCTTCACGCAATTCGTTCGGGCTCTCCCGGCTGAAGAAGTCGAACTGCCGGAAGATGGGCCTCCAGAAATTCGCAGTCTGTCCAGAGCTTTGAAAGAAATGGCGGAGCGTGTTCGCCAGTTAGTCGAAAGGGCCAACCTGGAATTGTCGCGCCGGGAAACCATTCTTGCGGGTATGGCGGAAGGCGTACTGGCGGTGGATAAGGATCTGAAAGTGATCTTCTGCAATAGCGCCTTCGCTCAGGCATTTAGCGCACGCACGCCCGTTGCCGAAGGCCGCACGCTGTATGAGGTTGTGAGGGAACCCCTGCTGCGCGAAATTCTTGAGCGTGTGCTGAAGGGTGGGACTGCGGCGAGCGACCGCTTTCAATTGCCTACCGCCGCAAGGCGCTGGTTTGAGGCCCGTGCTCTGCCTTTGGGCCAGGGATCGGAGCGCGGCGCCGTCCTCGTTCTGCACGATATCACCGGCATCCAGCGCCAGGAACAACTTCGCAAGGACTTCGTCGCGGATGTGTCGCACGAACTCCGAACGCCTCTGGCAGCGATTCGCGGATATGCGGAGACACTGCTGGATGGAGCACTCGAAGATACCGCCAATAACCGGAAGTTCGTCGATACGATTCTGTCGCACGCCACTCGCCTGAGCAACATTGCATCCGATCTTCTGGTTTTATCCGAGCTCGATTCCAATGCCGGGCCGCCCGTGCCGCCGGAGCGAATATCCATGCCGGAAGTGATCGATTCCGCCCTTCGTACCGTGGAAAGTGGAGCGGCGGCCCGGAATATAACTCTCCATCAAGGCAATTGCCTGGATTGCGCGGTCATGGGATATCGATTTCGGATGGAGCAAGTGCTGGTAAACCTTCTTGATAACGCCATTAAGTTCAATCGTCCGGGTGGAGAAGTTAGCGTCGAGTGCGGCGATGGTGGTCATGAAGTGCGGATCAGTGTCACTGATACGGGAATAGGGATACCGAGCGAGGAAATCAAGCGTATCTTTGAGCGCTTTTATCGCGTGGATAAAGCACGATCACGACCCGCCGGAGGTACCGGTCTTGGACTGCCGATCGTAAAAGAAGTCGTAAATCGCATGGGTGGTACCGTAACTGTCGAGAGCCAACTCGGGCGCGGATCGAAATTCACTATATTGCTTCCCTCGGCATAGGATCGAAGAATGATGCAAGACTCGTCAGAACATCTCTTCCGGAGCGAAGTGGGAAGACATCGTCGGATACAGCCGCGCGGTCCGCGTCGGCAGCCGCATTTACGTCACCGGGACCACTGCGACAGATGAGAACGGCAATATCGTCGGTGTGGATGACGGCTATAAACAAACCGTGCAAATTATTCACAATCTTGAACGAGCGCTGAAGCAGGCCGGCGCGACGCTTTCAAATGTCGTTCGTACGCGCATGTTCGTCACCGACATCAGCAGATGGCAAGAATACGGTCGAGCTCATCGCGAATTCTTCGGGGCGATCCGGCCTTGCGCAACCATGGTTGAAGTCCGCGCTCTAATCGACCCGGACATGCTGATCGAGATCGAAGCCGAAGCCGAGCTCTAGCACGCGGCGCAATTTGCGCTATGCTCAACATTTCATGCGTGCCGCACTCCTCGTCCTCTTTCTCCTTGCTTCCACACTTCGCGGTCAATCGAGTGTGTACGCGCTCAAGGCAGCCCGCGTTTTCGATGGCAAGAGCGATTCTCTCGTCCAGCCTGGCCTGATCATCGTCTCCGGAAACAAAATCCAATCCATCGGCGGCCAAATTCCTTCTGGGGCTTCTGTCATCGACCTCGGCGATTCAACGCTGCTGCCCGGCTTTATCGATTCGCACACTCATCTCAGCTTTCCTTTCGATCCGGACTACAACGGGGCCAGGCTTCGATCATTAACCGAAAGTATTCCGGAGCAGGCGATTCGAGCAACGGCAAACGCTCGCAAAACGCTCCTGGCAGGATTCACAACCGTGCGAGACGTGGGCTCATCCAATTTTCTCGATGTGGGACTTCGCAACTCGATCAATGCCGGTATTGTTCCCGGCCCGCGGATGCTCGTCTCCGTGCACGCTTTGGGTGGTACCGGCGGCCACTGCGACGATGGGGACGGCTTTCGCTTCGGATTGCTCAATCATGAATCCGGTCCCGAAGATGGTGTCATCAACTCGCCTGATCAAGCAAGATACGCCGTTCGATTCAATATTAAGTACGGGGCCGACGTCATCAAGACTTGTGCTACCGGCGGCGTTCTTTCGCCCACTGATGACGTGGACGTCCCGCAGTTGAGTCAAGCCGAGTTGGACGCGCTGGTGAGCGAAGCGCACGCTTTGCGGCGAAAAACCGCGGCCCACGCACACGGAGCGGAAGGTGCAAAAAGGGCCATACGGGCAGGCATCGATTCCATTGAACACGGCACGTTTGTCGACGATGAAGACCTTCGCATGATGCGCGAGCGCGGCACGTATCTGGTACCTACGCTTTCTGTCCGCAGCGGTCTGGCGGAATCCAAATTCCCTCCACTCGTACGGCAGAAAGCTGATCTTGCGGTCAAACAGCAGGACGCAATGGTTCGGCGCGCTCTCGCCATGGGAGTGAAAATCGCGCTGGGGACAGATGCAGCCGTTTATCCTCACGGAAACAATGCACTCGAGTTTGTCTTAATGGCCGCCGACGGTATGGCTCCGTCTCAATCTCTAAAGGCAGGGACATCCGCGGCAGCCGATCTCCTCGGCTTGCAAACGAAAATCGGTACTCTAGAGCCCGGAAAGCTGGCTGACATCGTCGCCGTTCCCGGCAATCCCCTCGATGACATCAAAGTAACGCAGAGCGTCCTGTTCGTCATGAAGGAAGGCGTCATTTACCGCAACGACCGAGCGCCCAGCCAGACAGCATTATTTTAGCGGTTAGTCTTCCGTAGCCTTCACCGGTTTCCCATCGCTCCCTCCAATTCACACGTTTGTAACTTCTCTGTCACGTTGTATTGATGACAAGCTGTTGATACTGAAAAAGCACTGCCCACACGTTTGCCCGCTTGTCTGGCGTGTAGAAGAAGGAGATAGGCAAATTCCATGAAGGGTTTTGGTACCAACGTTGCGCTGGGACTTTCTGTTTTCCTTGTCGTGCTGCCGCTCGCGGCACAGACTCAGCTCACTGGCGCGGGCGCCACATTTCCAGCGCCCATCTACCAGAAATGGTTCAACGAGTATCAGACCATCGGCCACGTTCAGATCAACTACCAACAAAACGGTTCCGGAGGCGGCATAAAGGCCATAACCGAAGGCACCACGGATTTTGGCGCGAGCGATATGCCTCTGACCGACGCGCAGCTCAAATCCTACAGAGAGAAGCACGGCTTCGACGTTCTCTTGTTCCCGACGGTTCTCGGCGCGGATGTGCCTACCTATAACGTTCCGGGCATCACAAAAGACCTCAACTTTACGCCGGAAGCTTTGGCCGGTATTTTCTTGGGGACCATTAAGACCTGGAACGATCCCGCAATTAGCAAAGCCAATCCAGGTGTGAACCTGCCGAACGATAAAATAGTTGTAGTACACAGGTCCGAGGGCAGTGGAACCACATTCTGCTGGACGGACTATCTTTCAAAAGTTAGCTCGGAGTGGAGTTCTAAAGTCGGAAAGAATGCCTCAGTCGATTGGCCTGTGGGCCTGGGCGCGAAAGGGAACGACGGTGTCGCCGGTCTTATCAAACAGCAAACAGGCGCGCTAGGATACGTCGAACTCATCTACGCCGTCCAAAATCATCTTCACTATGGAAACGTTAAGAACCTGTCCGGTCAATTTGTGAGAGCTGATCTTCAGTCCGTTAATGCGGCTGCCGCCGCCATGAAAAGCATGCCCGCCGATTTTCGTGTTTCCATCACAAACGGGTCTGGAAACGGCGTTTACCCGATCTCGACATTCACTTGGCTCCTGGTTCCATCGAAGATATCCGATTCCGCAAAGAGAAGTGCGATTGTTGGATTTCTGAAATGGGCCATAACAACCGGCCAGAACTCGGTGGAAACACTCGATTACGCCAGGTTGCCAAAACAGGTTGTAGCACAGGAGCAGAAACAGATCTCCAAAATACAGTAGTCTGGGGAGTTCGGTACCCGTCGCGATCACTCCGTTGCATGGCAACCTCCGCATATCTGGAAACCGGACCTCCTCGCCCGGCGGTCCGTGGCTTCTACGAACGTTTCCGGGGAGGCGATGAGATCTCGTACCTGGTGACGCTTACTTGCGCCCTGACAATTTTGGCCCTCGTGGGTCTCATTGTTTGGGAGCTCTGGGCCAACTCTCAGCCCACCGTTAAAACGTTCGGTTGGAGCTTTCTCACCTCATCGCGCTGGGATCCAAACAGTGGCCGCTTCGGAGCGCTGCCGTTTATCTACGGTACGTGCGTGACTTCAGTTCTCGCCCTGATCATCGCAGTACCTCTAGGAGTCGCGGCTTCCATCTTCCTGGCCGAGATGGCGCCGACGAAATTGTCGAATATTCTGACGTTCTTAATTGAGCTGCTCGCGGCCGTTCCGAGTGTGATCTACGGCCTGCTGGGCATCTTCGTTCTCATACCCGTGATCCGTGAATATGTTGTCCCGGCTTTGACGAAGAACTTCGGCTTTTTGCCCATTTTTCAGGGCGATTTCTACGGTGTCAGTTTCCTTTCGGCCGGCTTGGTTTTGTCCATTATGGTCGTGCCCTTCATCATTTCTGTTTCGCGCGAAGTGCTGCTCGCCGTTCCCGTGGAGCAGCGCGAGGCGGCGCTCGCCCTGGGCGCGACGAAGTGGGAAACAACCTGGCAAATCGTCATTCCGAACGCAAGCAGCGGCATCATCGGCTCTGTTTTCCTCGCCCTCGCTCGCGCACTCGGCGAAACCATGGCGGTCACCATGGTGATCGGCAACACGCCCAAGATCGTGGCTTCGCTGCTTTCTCCGGGCTATTCGATAGCCGCCGTGATTGCAAATGAGTTTGCGGAAGCGAGCGGCGATCTCTATGTCTCTTCTCTCATTTTTTTAGGCCTGGTTTTATTCGGGCTCACCATAGCCATCAACGCAGTAGCACGCATTTTGATTCTGAGCACATCCCGGAGGGTCGCATGAGCACAACCATCCCATTCCCGGCCAGGCGAAAGATCATCAATGCCGTCATGCTCTCCCTTTCGGGCGTGTGCACTGTCCTCGTGATCGGTGTCCTGTTCTTCATCCTGGGCTATCTGCTTTGGCACGGCGGCAAGTCGCTGAATTTCGCGTTTTTCACTCAGCTTCCAAAGCCCTCCGGTGAAATCGGGGGCGGCATGGCGAATGCAATTGTCGGCAGCGTCAAGGTTTTGTTGATAGCTACTTGTATCGGTGTTCCAATTGGTTTTCTGGCTGGGGTCTATCTGGCGGAATATAGTGGGAAGCTTTTCGCTTTCACTCTGCGGTACACGGTGGATCTGCTCAATGGTGTCCCGTCGATCGTCATCGGGATACTCGGTTATGCGCTTGTAGTCAGGCCGATGGGGCATTTCTCCGCCTTGGCGGGCGGAGTCGCCTTGGGTATTATGATGATTCCCATCGCCGTACGCACCACCGAAGAATTCTTGCGTTCCATTCCGAACTCGCTTCGTGAAGGCGCAATGGCGCTTGGCGCGACCAAAGCAAGAACCATTTTCACCGTCATTGTGCCCGCTGCGATTTCGGGGCTTTCGTCCGGGATGATGCTCAATCTGGCGCGCGTCGCGGGCGAGACTGCGCCGCTCTTATTTACCGCGCTTGGCAATATGTTTTGGAGCCGCGGGTGGCTGGAACCCATCGCGACTCTTCCCGTCATGATCTATAACTACGCTCTTGCGCCGGAGGAAGATCTGCACCAGCAAGCTTGGGCGGCCGGCTTCGTTCTCCTTGCGCTTGTTTTGGCCGTGAACGTTACGGCTCGCTTGATAATCGCTCGAGGATCCGTTTCTTCAAGGAGATAAATCTTTTGGCAAGTCCCCAGCAACAGCAGGTGCTACATCAAATGGTGAATCAATCCGTCCTCCCTCCGCGGCAGGATAGTGAACTCCTAAGATCGCAAGCTATACCGAAGCTGCAGACTCAGGGCCTTAACTTTTGTTACGGCAATTTCCAGGCGCTTCACGATGTAAGTTTGAGCATCGGTTCCAACAGAATAACCGCCTTCATCGGCCCTTCCGGATGCGGCAAGTCAACCTTTTTGCGGACTATGAACCGCATGAATGAGGCCGTGCGCAACACGCGCGTGCAAGGAGAAATTCTGCTCGATGGCGAAAACATTTTCTCTATGGATGTAACCAGTGTCCGGCGCAGAGTCGGCATGGTGTTTCAAAAGTCGAATCCGTTCCCCAAGACTATCTTCGACAACGTCGCCTATGGGCTCCGAGTAAATGGAATCCGCAAGAGATCGATCGTCGACGAAGCCGTGGAGAGAAGTCTTCATCACGCCGCTCTTTGGACCGAAGTAAAGGACAAGCTGCAGAAACCCGCATCGGCCCTGTCTGGCGGCCAGCAGCAAAGATTGTGCATCGCACGCGCGCTGGCTGTGAAACCGGAGGTGTTGCTGCTCGATGAGCCCTGCTCTGCGCTGGATCCGATCGCAACGGCGAAGATCGAGGAATTGCTGTTCCAGATTAAGAACATCACCACGATCGTCATTGTTACGCATAACATGCAGCAAGCCGCCCGCCTGGCGGACTTTACCGGGTTCTTCCTGTTGGGCAAGTTGATTGAGTTTGACGATACCCGAAAGATTTTCCAGAATCCGAGCAAGAAGGAAACAGAGGATTACGTAACGGGTCGCTTCGGCTGATCTCGAAAATCCCTGATCTGAGGACACAAATTTGCGCCACTTTGAAAGAGAACTCGAACAACTCAAGGCGAAACTACTGGAGATGAGCGCTCTTGTGGAAAGCGCCGTTTATCGCAGCGTCCAAGGAGTGGTCGAAAAGAACGAAGAGCTCGCTCAGCAGGTTTTGAAGAACGAGGCTCGAATCAACCAGCTCGAAATCGAGATCGACGATATGGCAATCAGTCTGCTCGCCCTGCAGGCCCCCCTGGCTGCTGACCTGCGTCTCGTTACTGCTGCCATTAAGATCAACAACGATCTCGAGCGTATGGGCGATCTGTCCGTCAGCATCGCCGAAAGCGCTCTCGCGTTGATGCGAGAGCCCGTTATCCGGCCGCTGATCGATATTCCCCACATCGCGGGCTTGGCCCAGAGCATGGTCAGGAAGGCTCTCGATGCCTTCGTGAACCGCGACGCCGAGATGGCGCGCAGCGTTCTGGCTTCCGACGATGCGGTCGATAACATGCGGACCGCCAGTTATCACGAGCTAATCAGTTTTATGGAAAAAAATCCGCAGCAGATCTCACAAGCGCTGTATCTGCTTTCCGTAGTGCGAAATCTCGAGCGGATCGCCGATCATGCCACCAACGTGGCTGAAGATGTTCTGTTTCTGGTGAAAGGCATCGATGTCCGCCACCACAACGAGGAACGCGCTGCCAGCTAACCGAGCTTGCTCTTCAATGCTTCGTTAACCGCTCCAGGGTTCGCTTGGCCCCGGCTCGCCTTCATCACCTGTCCGACCAGAAACCCGAGCACTGCGGTTTTCCCGCTGCGATACTGCTGCACTTGTTTCGGGTTCGCCGTAATCACTTCATCGACGATCTTTTCCAGCGCGCCGGTATCGGAGATCTGCTTCAAGCCTTCCCGCTCCATAATCGCGGAAGGCGCATCGCCGCTCTCGAACATCTTCGGCAGAATCTCCTTGCCCAGCTTGCCTGAAAGCTCCCCCTTATTGATAAGCGCGACTAGTTCGCCCAGATAGTCGGGGGGCACCGGAGAGTTGGTAATTTCTTTCCCACTGGCCTTCAGCAAACCCATCAGATCGCCGACTACCCAATTTGCCGTCGCCCGTCCATCGCCGCTCACCTTTACCGCCGCTTCGAAATAATCTCCCGTCTCGCGCGTCAGGGTAAGGACTTGCGCATCATATTCGCGCAGCCCGTAATCATTCGCGAACCGTTCACGACGATCGGACGGCAGCTCAGGCAGCTTCGCTTTCACTTCGTGCAGCCAGTGTTCGCTCACGCGCAGAGGAACCAGATCCGGCTCCGGAAAATAGCGATAATCGTGCGCATGCTCTTTGCTGCGCATCCCCACGGTTCTTCCGCTTTCCACGTTGTACAAACGCGTTTCCTGTATAACTTTGCCACCCGATTCGATCAGCTCCACCTGCCTCTCAATCTCATACTCGAGCGCCATTTTCATGAAGCGGAACGAGTTCAGATTTTTCACCTCGGCCTTGGTCCCAAACTTCTCGGCGCCTCTCGGTCGCACTGAAACGTTGGCGTCGCATCGTAGTTGCCCCTTCTCCATGTCGCAATCCGATACGCCGACGTACTGCAACACCTGCTTCACTTCAGTGATGTACGCGTAGGCTTCATCCGGTGAACGCATATCGGGTTCGCTGACAATTTCGATGAGCGGCGTTCCGGACCGGTTCAGATCCACGTACGTATAGCGGTCCGAATCCTTGAAGCCGTCGTGAATGCTCTTGCCCGCATCGTCCTCCATGTGTACGCGCGTTACGCCGATCCGTTTTTTTCCGTTCGCGCTCAAAATGTCCAGGTAGCCGTGCTCCGCTAGCGGCTGATCGTATTGCGAGATTTGATATCCCTTTGGCAGGTCCGGATAAAAGTAGTTCTTACGTGCAAAGCGCGAAAACGGATTGATTTTGCAATGCAAAGCTAGACCGGCACTGATGGCAAGTTCCACCGCCTGCCGGCTGAGGACTGGCAGAGCGCCGGGCAAACCCAGGCACACGGGACAGACATTCCTGTTCGGTGCCGCCCCAAATTCCACGGGGCAGCTGCAAAAAATTTTAGTTTTCGTGCCAAGCTGGACGTGCACTTCCAGCCCGATTACGGGTTCATATTTCGTCAAAACAGCGTCGGCTAAAGCACTGACGGACATGCTTAGATTGTAAGGCGCGGCTTTAGACGCTTCGCCAGTCCGGATGTATCCATGGCTGGCGGTATGGCCGCCGCAATAACCGGTTGGCCTCGTCATCTCCCTCGATCACCTGCTCTTGCGCATCCCACTTAATCGATCGACCAAGGGCCAGCGAATTGTTGGCCAAAATGCAGGAGGCGGTAGAGATGTAACCCTCCTCGATGTCTGATATTGGCCTCCCGCGGCTATCGATCGCCGCAAGAAAATTTTTCATGTGGTAGCGGACAGCGGGAGCCACGTGCCGTTCCAGATCTTTTTCGGTCTTGTCTTCCGGATACTGTTCTAGTTCGTAGGTCACCTCGCGATGCACGGCATTTGCGCCGCCAAGCGGGATGAAATCATACCCGTATACATCCACTTTTAACGTCGCCTTGTCTCCGTAGAACGTCGCGCCCCAGAGATGCTTCGGATCATTCGCTTCGCCCCATGACCGATGCTGCCATACGACCTTCACGTTCGGAAAATCGAATGTGGCAGTCTGTGTGTCTGTGATGTTCGCCTTACTAGCCTTGTCAACCAGAATGCCGCCAATCGAACCTACCTGCGTGGGCCAGCCAAGCCCCAGCATCCAGCGAGTCATGTCCAGCATGTGTACGCACATGTCGCCTATGATGCCGTTCCCGTACTCCATGAACGCACGCCATGTGCGCGGATGCGTCAGTTTGCAGTAGGGCCGCATGGGCGCGGGGCCAGTCCACATCTCGTAATCGAAGTATTCAGGCGGATTTGTATCCGGAGGATTTCCGTTTGCTCGCATATGGTAATAGCAGTAGATCTCGACAAGCGCAATTTTGCCCAGCTTGCCTTCATCGATATAGCGTTCTTTCGCCTCCACGATATGTGGTGTGCTTCTGCGTTGCAGACCGACTTGGACCACGCGTCCGTGTTTTCTAGCAGCAGCCAGCATGGCGCGGCCCTCCTCGACATCCGCGCTGATTGGTTTTTGGACCCAAACGTCGACGCCGGATTTTACAGCCTCGATCATGATCAACGCGTGCCAATGGTCCGGCGGAGCGATCAGCACAATATCAAGATCATGCTGCTTGAGCATGTCGCGATAATCCCCGTATGTGCGCGGAGTCTTTCGCGACGCCTGCCGCGTTGCGACCAGACTGGCCGCGTCCGCGAGCATTCGTTTGTCAACATCGCAAAGCGCGACGACTTCCACCGGCGACACTTGGATGAGCCGCAAGAGATCGATTTTGCCGTACCATCCGCAACCGATCAGGCCAACTCGCCGCCGCTTCTGCTCATCGAAAGCGGCTTGAGGCAAAATTGCCGCGGGAGCAATTAGATTGCCTGTGATGAATCCTGAGCCTGCAGACTGAATAAAGGTGCGTCGATTCATTATTCCAGTTTATTGATCTGTAGTCGAGGAGGCATTACGTTGCGGGAAGCCGTTCTAGGATTGTTGAAGCGGATAGCGGCTGAGCGCATTCGAACCGAGGCTTATGAATCGCCGTGATTTCTTTTGGAGCGCTCCTGGGTGGTTGTGGGCTCGCCGCCTACTCGCCCAACGGAACGATCTGGAGTGTGATGTTGCCGTGATCGGGGCTGGTGTTGGTGGTTTTGCGGCCGCCCTGGCTGCGCTGCGTAACGGGATGCGCGTCATATTGACGGAAGAAACAGACTGGATAGGCGGCCAACTCACTGCTCAGGCTGTTCCTCCCGATGAGCATCCGTGGATTGAAGAGTTCGGCTGCACCCGCAGCTATCGTACATACCGCGACGCCGTCCGGCAATATTACCGCGATCATTATCCACTCACTCCGGAGGCGCGCGGTCGCATCGATCTGAATCCGGGCGATGGCTCCGTCTCTCGCCTGTCGCATGAATTCTCTGTTTCGGTAGCTGTGCTGCAAGGCTTTCTTGCGCCTTATCTCGGCAGCGGTCAGTTGGTCCTGATGCTGGAGCATATCCCTGTTTCGGCTGACAGGATCGGAGATCGTGTGGGCAGCATCACTGTCCGAAATTTACCTACGGGGGATGGCCGAACAATCGCCGCTCGCTACTTTTTGGACGCCACAGAATTGGGTGATGTGCTGCCGCTTTGCCATGGGGAATTTGTCACCGGCGCGGAGTCTCAATCGCAGACCGGAGAACTGCACGCATCGCCGGAGGCCCAGCCGGCGAACAGTCAATCCTTCACCTTCTGTTTCGCAATGGATTACCTCCGGGGAGAAGATCACACAATCGAGCGCCCTGAAGAGTACGCAAAGTGGCGTGAGTATGTGCCCAAACTGACGCCTCCCTGGACTGGTCCTTTGCTGAGTTGGACAGCGTGCGATCCGCGGACGCTGCAGCCTCGCAAGGCGTTCTTTGATCCCACGGATGGCAAACAGACGCCGGGCAGTTTGAATTTGTGGATTTATCGGCGTATCGCTAATCCCGCAAATTTTACTCCCGGATCATACACGAGTGGCATTACTCTCGTGAACTGGCCGCAGAATGACTTCTGGCTCGGAGACCTTGTAACTGCAAGTCTTGAGAAGAGGAGGGAACTGCTCCGCGCTGCGAAGCAACTGAGTCTTTCTCTTCTGTATTGGATGCAAACGGACGCCCCGAGACCTGATGGCAAACTTGGTTGGAAGGGACTGAGGCTGCGCAAAGACATCGTTGGAACGGAAGACGGCTTGGCGAAAGCAGCATATATTCGCGAGTCGCGCAGGGTTCTGGCTGAGTTTACGGTGTTGGAGCAGCACGTCGGCACGGAGATGCGGATGAAAATGGCGTCCGGCCAGAAGGGACAAGTCGGTGCGGAACCGTTTCACGATTCGGTGGGCGTTGGATGTTATCGCATCGATCTTCACCCATCGGCTGGCGGTACGAATTACATCGACGTGAGCTCGGTGCCTTTTCAGATTCCGCTAGGAGCATTGATTCCACGGCGTCTGGAGAATCTCCTGCCCGCTTGCAAGAATATCGGAACCACGCATATTACTAACGGTTGCTATAGGCTGCATCCGGTCGAGTGGAACATCGGGGAAGCAGCAGGTGCGCTCGCCGCGTACGCGATTCAAACCAACCAATCCCCTCGGTCGATTCGGAATAAGCAAACGTCGCTTGAGCGCTTCCAGGAGGCTTTAGTGCGGCAAGGTGTCAAACTCGCCTGGCCGAAAATTCATCCCGTGTGATCGCGGCTATGGCGGGCTAATCCGAATAAAACAAATATTTCCGCCACTGATCGTCGCTGCGCCCCAGTAGCCGCATCAAATGCCGGCTGGTATGCAAACTGAACGGCCGGGGTGGACGCAGCAGCTTCATCCCCGCCTCATCCGGCGTTCGGCTGCCCTTCTTGTTATTGCACGGATGGCAGCATGCCACAAGATTTTCCCAGGTCGTTTCTCCCGCCCGGGAGCGTGGAACCACGTGGTCCAATGTCATCTCGCCGGAGGGGAGCGTGCGGTGGCAATACTGGCACGTGTAGCGGTCCCGCATCAATATGTTCTTGCGGGAAAGCGCGCGCGTCTGATGGGGAATTCTGCGATATTCCAACAGCCGGATCACCGACGGTACACTGAGCGCCCGCCGCGCCGAGTGCACCTGAGTGGGCGCTACTTCTTCGGCCGATGCCACGCCTTTCAGGATCAACACAAGTGCTCTTCGGGCCGCACAGATGTTAATCGGCTCAAAGCTGGCGTTCAGTACAAGTACAGGTCTATGAAGTCGATCCGGACTGGGCATCGTCAATACGCTCCGTAAAGTGGTATCCCGCTAAATCACTCCCGTTCCTAGCAGAAACCGTGCTGTCCGGCTTCCGTCCGGAACCAGCCGCAGTAACCCTTTCGCTAAGCTTCGCCAGGGAATGCTGGCTAGTCGATTGGAAACTCCGGCGATCAACTCGCGCCAAGGTCAAGGCTGCAACGTGGGCCGCTCCGGCGGCTTTCAGCGCGGCTGCGGCCGCTCGCAATGTTGCACCCGTCGTGAAAACATCGTCAACCAGCAACACATTCTTACCCGCAATCTGCTCTGGTTTATTGACGCGGAGAGAATCTTTCAGGTTCTCTCGCCGTTGAGACTCAGTCAGACCGGCTTGCGACTTGGTGTAGCGCTTGCGCCGAAGATTCTTCGATAACTTCAGTCCATAGCGCTTGGCCACTGGAACCGCCAGAAGCTCGGCCTGATTAAACCCTCGCTCCCAGCGCTTGCGCCAGTGCATCGGCATCGCGATAACAACGTCGAATCGATGTTCGAGCGGTAGCGCCTGAATCAGAAGCCGGCTCAGCGGCGAGGCGAGCGTTTCCACTTTACCGTATTTGAAGAGATGTATTAACTTGCGGAGAGGGCCTTCATAACTGCCGAAGGAGTAGGCCGAATCGAAGTTCGTCCCGCTCTCCCGGCAGACCGTACAGAGGTCGTGTTCGTCCAGCGGATAGGAATCTACAAATGGAGTGCGGCACGCGCGACAGAAGAACTCCGCTTCCAGAGGCTGGGGAAGCGCAAGGCAGGAGGGACAAACGGGGATACGCGAAAGATTGGTAAGCGGCTTCTCACAAAGCCGACAGTCATCCGGAAGAACCAGACCGAAAATCGAGCCCGAAATCCCTTCCAAGCGGGACCGCAGGGCTATCGGCCAAGAATCAATGTGAGATATGGTGCGAGTCTTGAGACTAGGGAAGACACACCCCCACTAAATCGAGAGTATACATCATTCATACCCGGAGTAGGAAATTGGGGCACAAAGTTGCTCCAGAAAGAGTCCAAGCGAGGGGCAGGCTTGCTTTAGAACCGTATTCCGTATTACCTTGAGTCCTTCCGAACTATTTTAATGAATACTTTGAGAGTTCTTCTTGTCGAGCACGATCCGAGCGAATCGGAGCGCGTCTCCTCCGCTCTGCTGGATGCCAATCACGCAGTGATTCCCGACCAGCGGTCTGGATGAGGCTTCCGAAGCGCTTCTCATCCAAAAGTTCGACGCAGTATTGTTGGGTTCCCTTCCGGGGTCCCACAACGTAGCCGATTTCACCGCGCAGCTCCGCAGCCTCGAAAAGCAGCAAAACGCCGACGGAAGAACGCCTGTTATCTCGTTTTCCTCGCAAACGTCGGCGGATGCGCCAAATGGCGCAATTGACGCCTATCTGCCCCAGGCGTTTGAGCCGGTCACATTCGCCGAAACGGTGGCGAACCTGGCTCGCAATCTGCGGAGCGTTGGAGAAGCCGCCGCCGGCCTCGATGCCTCCGATTTGCCGGTCTTCGACGTGGAAAAATTTAGAGCGCAAGTAGCCTATGACGATGATTTGCTGGTTGAGATTATCGATCTGTTTCTTGTCGAACGCACCGGCCAAATGGCTGAAATGTCGCACGGCTCTTTCAGCCGGCGATTACGATCAACTGGCTCGGGTGGCTCACACAATCAAGGGTTCGCTCGGCAGTCTGCATGCCGCTCAGGCCAGAACTCACGCGCAAGAGCTGGAATTCGCGGCGAAGCAGGGCGAGGGTTCGGCTTGCCGCGTCTTCTTTTGCGGCTCTCGAATCCGATTTGGCCGTTTTGGAACCGCTCCTGCTATCTTTACGAGTGTCGTCAAGTCCGCGATAAGCCTCTGTTACACTGAGTCTTCTCCTTCGACAAAGACCCGCGTATGAGCTCCACGCCCATGGAAATCGTCTGCGCTCACAGCCCCGACTCAGACGATGCCTTCATGTTTTATGGTTTGGCGACCCGAAAAGTCCGTTCGGGTCTGGTGCGCTTTCGTCACGTCCTGGAAGATATTCAGTCGCTCAATCAAAAAGCAACGGAAGGACTTTACGAACTAACGGCTATTTCTTATCACGCCTATCCCTATGTCGCGGATAAATATGTCCTGATGGCGAGCGGATCGAGCGTGGGCGACGGGTATGGACCGATAGTGGTCAGCTCTCGAAAGATGGCGCCGGAAGAGTTGAAGGGGAAGCGAATCGCGGTTCCGGGCACAATGACTACCGCGTTTCTTGCGTGCAAGCTTTTTCAGCCCGATTTCGAGCATGTCGTGATTCCGTTCGACAAGATCCTGCAAGCTGTCAAGGATCACGAAGTGGACTGCGGCCTGATCATCCACGAAGGTCAATTGACCTACGGGCACGGCGGTCTGAACAACATTATCGATTTGGGTAAGTGGTTCAAATCCAAATACCATTTGCCGCTTCCGCTCGGCGCCAATGCTATGCGGCGCAATCTGCCGCCTGACGTTCAATCGGAATGCTCGAAACTGATGCGGGAAAGCATTCAATATTCGCTTGACCACCGCGAAGAGGCGCTGAACTATGCCATGCAGTTCGCGCGAGATCTGGATCCGGCCCTGGCTGAGCAATTCGTCGGCATGTACGTGAATCAGAACACGGTGGATGGCGGCGAGATCGTGCCGCGAGCCGCTCAGAAATTACTCGATCTCGGCTATGAAGCGGGTCTTATCCCGCACAAGATAACGGTTGAAGTCGTGCGGTAGGCCAGTTACCTTCACAATATGTTCCTGCGTTTCGTTTGCGTGGTGACGTGTGCGCTCTCGCTTTTCGTTGGCGGTCCACAGCCAATCTGAAGATGGCTTCAATTCCAATCAGCGCATTCAGCGTATCCGCGATCTGGGCAAGAAGAACGCTCAAGCGATTCCGGCGCTTTCTCAATATCTGAGCGATCCGGATCGGGATATCCGGGTAGAAGCTGTAAAGGCTATTGTGCGAATCGGCACCGAGGCGAGCCTTACGCCGCTCATCAAAGCCACCCACGACAACGATTCGGAGGTTCAGATCCGCGCCACCGACGGACTTATCAACTACTATCTCCCCGGATATGTGGCGAAAGGTGGACTTACTGGTTCGCTGACTCGGGGCGTGCGCCAGATGAAGTCGTTCTTTTCGTCCCGCAACGACCAGGTGATCGATCCCGATATTACGGTTCGCCCGGACGTTGCTCAAGCGCTAGCCGATGAAATCGGAGGAGCGGCCAGCATGGATGCCCGCGTCGAACGCCGCTCTGGCAGCAGGCATTCTGCATGCTCAGCCAACTGTTCCTGCCCTGATTCAGGCGCTTCGGGCCAAGGATAGCCAGTTGATATTCGAGAGCCTGGTGGCTTTGCAGAAGATACACGATCCTTCGGCGGGTCCCAGCGTCTCGATTGTTGCGTATGATCTGGATGATCGTGTCCAGTCCACGGCGTTGGAAACGATCGGCGTGCTGCGTAGCTTGCAGTCTGCTCCGGACGTGCGGTCGGCGCTGAAAAATGCCCGGAACATCAAAATTCGCCGGGCGGCCTTGGAAGCATTGGCCATGCTGGGTATTCCCGGCGATCGTCCCGTTTTCCTGCAATATCTCCAGGACAAGGATCCGGATCTGCGCGCCGCCGCGCTGGAAGGGCTGGGCCGCATTCGGGAGCCCGAAGACTTCGCGGCCATCGAGCAAGCCTATAACGAACAAAACGCCGATTGGAAAGTGCATCTTGCCGCGGCCTTCGCGCTGGTCGACGAAGGAAAGATGGACACTTCAGATTTCAGCCCGCTGCCGTTTCTGGTGGAACAGCTGGATACCAAGAGCCGCGCCAATATAGCCTCTGCCTATCTAGTGGAGTTAGCCAGGCGTGAAGACGTACGAAAAGCTTTAATTCCGCTCGTCCCACAGGCGACGAAGGATCAGAAAGTCGCCTTGTGCTCGATTCTTGCGGCGAGCCATAGCGACGATGTCGTTCCCGTGCTGAACACGCTGTCGAGAGATATCGATCCCGACATCGCTTTGGCCGCCTCCAAAGCCCTTCGAATAGCACAAACCCGCAAACCGTCCTAGGAACGGTTTGCGGGCTTGCGAACGGAGGCTTGAGGGAGTTACTTTGCTTTCTTCTGTTTTTGCTGACCGACGCGGATCTTAAAATGCGCTTGCTTGGCTTCCTGGAAGGCCTTATGGTCGTGACGCGCCACAGCATCCGCCAGATAAGCGTCTACGTTGGCTTCCTTCGGCAGGACAGTCATCAGCGTGAAATTCTCGTTGCAGGTCGGGCAAAAGGGCCGAAAACGCTTTACATTCGGAATTGCCATATATCCGTAGGATAGCATTCAAAACAGGCTTGAGCTACTCAAGCAGGGCTTAAGCGTTCGAATGTCCGGATATTGAAACCGGAACCCCGAAGCCTCTGTCGCTTTCGGTATTACTCGCGCGCTATCGAAAACAGAATCGGCAAGTTCGCCGGCCAAGAGCTTCAAGGCGAATTTGGGTACGGACATCATGGCGGGCCGGTGCAAGGTGGCGGCGAGCGCCTTTGTAAACTCCTCGTTTGTGACCGGCTTGGGCGAGGAGGCGTTTAGAGGCCCTTCGACAGCGGCTGACTCCCGGCCGCGAATAGAAACAACCGAACCAAATCGTCCATGTGGATCCAGGGCATCCATTGCCGGCCGCTGCCGAGTTTTCCACCCAGCCCCAGCCGAAACGGAATCAGCATCGGCTTCAGCATTCCGCCATTCCGGCCGAGCACCGGCGCGATGCGGACCACTACGACGCGCAATCCAAACTCGCGAGCACGCAATGCCTCGCGCTCCCATTCCACACAGACATCGGCGAGAAACCCTGCTTCCGGGACCACTGCTCTCCGTGAGGATCTCGTCCCCTCGGTTTCCGTAATAGCCGACTGCGGAAGCCGAGATCAGGACCGAAGGCTTGTGCTTCAAATCGCCGATAGCCGAAACGAGTTTTCGAGTGCCTTCCACACGGCTCTCGCGAATGCGCCGCTTCACGTCTTCGGACCAGCGCTGAGCGATCGGCTCCCCGGCCAGGTGAATCACCACCTCCCGAACCGGAACGCTGTTCAAGGGCGGCACTTGTTCCGGATTCCAGCAGTGAAACGCCGCGCGCGAATCCAGAGTCGGGCTCCGTTTGCGAGCCAGATAACTCACCGAGTGTCCTTCGGACAGCAGCTTGCCTACGACGTTTTGCCCAATGAATCCGGTTGCGCCCGTAACCAGGTAATCCACGGCCGCTCAGTCCTTGGGAGCAATCCCAAGCGCCTTCATCTTCCGATATAGATTACTCCGCTCCAGCCCCAGCAGCTCCGAAGCGCGCGTCACGTTTCCGCCGGTCTCTTCGAGCTTTCGCAAAATGTAGTCGCGCTCCGCCGCCTCCTTCACCTCCTGAAGACTGCCGAAGCCGTCGGAAGGCTTGTTGTACTGAGCTTTGCGTGTCGCGTCCAGGGGCAAGTGCCGCACTTCAATGCGCCGCTGCGGATACAAAATCACCATGCGCTCCATCAGATTGCGCAACTCGCGCACATTGCCGGGCCAGGGATAGCTAACCAGCGCCTCTAGAGCCTCCTCGCTCAGTTCCTTGGGTTTTCGGCCATAGGCAATCGTAAACTCGCGCAAGAAAAAGGCCGCCAGAAGCGGAATGTCTTCCGTACGCTCACGCAATGGGGGAACGGTGAACGGAATCACGTTGAGCCTATAGAAAAGATCTTCCCGGAAATTGCCCCGCTCAATTTCCTTCTCGAGGTTCTTGTTCGTGGCGGCGATCACGCGAGCGTCCACCTGAATCGATTGCGGCGCTCCCACGGGTTCGAAGCGATGCTCGTCCAGCGCCCGCAGAACCTTGGCTTGTGTTCGCAGGCTCATATCGCCCACTTCATCCAGAAAAAACGTTCCGCCGTGGGCTTTCTGCAGCTTCCCGATCTTGTGGTCGGCGCTTCCGTCTAAATTCGTCCGTCGATAACCGAACAGCTCGCTCTCAATCAGATCTTCCGGCAGCGCGGCGCAGTTCACTTCGACGAATGGACCAGTGGCTCTTGCGCTTGCTCGATGGATGGCGCGCGCCACCAATTCCTTGCCCGGTTCCGCTTTCGCCATAAATCAGCACTCGGCCATTCGTGCCCGCCATCAGCTTCAAGCTGCTGGCGAAGGGCTTTCATGGGAACGCTATCGCCGATGATTTCCGGATGTCCGGTATCCTCTCGAAGGCGTTGGAGTTCCAGGTCCATGCGGCGCTGCTGAACGGCGTTTTTCAGGACCACGCTGACCTTCTCGATGGTCAGCGGCTTCTCGACGAAATCGAAAGCGCCGAGTTTGGTCGCCTTGACAGCCGTTTCAATGTTGCCGTGTCCTGAAATCATAATCGCCGCGGGACGCGACCCAGGCGGCAGTTCCTGAATCCGCGCGAGCGCCGCGAGCCCGTCCATTCCCGGCAACCAAATGTCCAGCAACACTGCTTCGTAAGATTGACGAGCCAACTCGGCCAGACAAGCTTCGCCGCTTTCCACGGCAGTGCAGTCGTAGTTCTCGTCCGCCAGAACCCCGCAAAGGGATTGGCGAATGTTCGCCTCGTCATCGACAATAAGAACCTTGGGTCCGCGTGCCGGCATCTATGGGATCGCTATACCTTCAGGGTAGCCGCGTGAGTCTCGTCCGTTGCCGTCCAGGTTTCGGCAGCGGGCAAAGCGTTCAGTTCGATGATGAATCGAGCGCCACTCGGATAGTTGTCTTCCACTCTCACGCTGCCGTGATGCTCAGTAACGATGTGACTCACAATCGCGAGCCCCAGCCCGGTACCGCGCTGCTTGGTCGAAAAGTAAGGCAGGAACAACTTTTCTTTGTCTCGCGCCGAAACGCCGCAGCCAGTATCGGTGACGCAAAGCTCGACCGTATCGGGTCCGGATTGAGAAGTACTGATCAGGAGTTTTCGGACCGGCGCTTCGTTCATCGCCTCGGCGGCGTTGTCGATGAGGTTGACGATGACTCGCTTAATTTGCTCCTTGTCCGCCATTACGAGAGGAATCGCGCGGTCCAGATTCAATGAAGATGCGATTCCGTCCAGGCGGCCTGCAAAGACAGCCATCGCGCTCTCAACCACCTCATTGAGATCGATGGGGGCTGGTTGCGCGGCCGGGAATCGCGAGTACTGCGAGAACTCGTCCACCAAGGACTTCACGGTTTGTACTTCCTGCTGAATGGTGTGCGTACACTCCTCAAGGATGGCGCGGACCGGAGGATCCAATTGCAGACGCAGCATCTGACGCGCGATGCGATCGGCGCAGAGCGAGATCGGCGTGAGCGGGTTCTTGATCTCGTGCGCGATTCGCCTGGCCACTTCCTGCCATGCCGCCGATTTTTGCGCCCGCAAGAGATCGCTGGTATCTTCAAGCACCATGACGAATCCGCGCTGCTCTTCGAGAGAAGCAGCGGTAACAGCCAGGTGAAGCACGGACCTGGGACGCTGTATATCGAGTTGGCACGCCGCCGCCCCGGTGCGACGGGCGCGCTTTAACAGATAGCGGATTTCGGCCAGATCCTCGCCTGAGAACAGATCCTGCAGCCGCTTCGCCGAAGCCGCCACGGGCTGCGAGAAAATTCCGGCCAGCGCCCGATTTACGCGTTCGATCCGTTCGTCGGCGGAAAGAGAGATGACCCCGGTGGGAATGCTTTCCAGAATGGTTTCCGTGAAGAGCCGGCGTGAATTCAGTTCTCGCGAATTCGCCTCCAGCTCGTTTGTCATTTCATTGAAAGCGCGGACCAGCGTGGCCAGCTCGTCCATGGCGTTCACGCGTACCCGATACGAAAGATTCCCCCGCCGCACTTCCTGCGCCGCTCCCAGCAGCGCCGAGATCGGGATGCTGATCTGCCTTGACAGTATCTGGGCGCTCCAAGAGGCCAGGAAGAGAATAAACAGCGTGATCAGACAGATAAGCCTGAAGTACGTGTCCTGGTAAAACTTCCTTCGTCCGGCCTGAGAATCGACAAACTGATGGATGGTCCGCTCCTTTGCCGCGACATCGCCGCCCAGCGCATCGCTGCTCATTGCGGAAACCACGCTGAAGCGTTCCCAGAGTTTTCGCGCCATCCCTCACCTCGGCGGTAGCGCGAACGGAAGGAACGTCTGATTTTTGGAAGAGCTGATACAGCAGTAGAGGGACGCCTGTTTCCCGCTGCAGAAGGATCTGATGAATTCCGTGCTGTTGCGAAAGACGCCGGAAGAATGCCACGTCCATGCGACCGGTTATTGCGGCTTCGCGGGTCTGCGGCAGCAAGCTGATCCAGTCCGTCTCGGCCTGTACGCGGGCCTGCGCCTCTCTCTTGTAATAGCTATCCAACTCTTGCAAAGTCGTTTCCGCCGACCGATTGAACCAGGCGTCCAGATGCCGGTTCAGAACATAGCCGCTGAAAAGAACGCAGAAGAACGTGGGCGCCAATGTGAGTACGAGAGCCCCCACCAGCAATTTGGATCGCAGGCGCGATCCCTCTTTGTTATGGTGGCGCTCAAGATAGACCTTCACGCCCGCGCGAAACAGCATGAAGCCCAGAGTCACGGTGAGCAGGAAGATCAGGATGGAGATTGCCCACAGCACGACCGTTTCGCTGGTGTTGGAAGGGGAGTAGGAAATGCGAAACGAGCCTTGCCAGATGAGCATGGCCAGCAGAACGACAAAGCTCAATCCGGCGGCGGCAGTGGCGATGCGTCGGCGCACGATACTGTCATGGTAGCCAAACGGGTCCAAGTCGGGGGTCGAATTGCGAAACGAACCCATTTTCAGGAGCCGACCACGCTTTTTGCCGAACGAACTGTTCACGCGTACCTCCTTTCGGCCATTGCCGTATTACGAAACGAACCCAATTTGCCTTGATCCCGGTTTTTACCGAACGAACTGATATAGCTATCCGCAATAATCGTGAGACGTGCGGCGCTCCCGCAGCCGGTTTTGCGAAACGAACCCAATTTCTTGGACAGGGGACGGTTTTGCCAAACGAACCCAATTTTCGGCAAGGGACAACGTGCACGGGCTCGATTCTACCGGAGCGACGGCACGGTTGCGCAGGGCAAGCTCTCTAAGTTATTCAAAATATTGCATGCAGAACTGCCGAAAGCTCGCTAACGCTTCCGGCTCGGTTTCAGCATTAAGCTTGCGGCAGAGTGAAATAGAACGTTGATCCTCGCCCCAGCTCGGATTCGACCCAGATCCTGCCGCCGTAGCGCTCGACTACGCGCTGGCAGATCGCCAGGCCAATGCCGGTACCTGGGATCTTTCTACCGTGTAGCCGCTTGAACACGCCGAAAATCTTTTGATGATACGCCGGATCGATTCCGATGCCGTTGTCAGCTACCGCGAAGCGCCAAAAGGCATCCACTCTCTCCGCCGAGATATCGATACGCGGCGTATTCGTTCCCCGATATTTGATGGCATTGCTGATCAGATTCTGGAGCAGTTGAACGAAATGTGCCTTGCGGCCGCGAACGGCCGGAAGCTGGCCACAGTTGATCGCCGCACTGCTCTCCACAATAGCTCCTTGCAGGTTTTCGGTCGATTCGCTACAGATTACGTTGAAGTCAATGAGCTCCGGCGATTCTTCGCTGTCCGAGCCGGCTTGTGCGTAGGAGAGCAGATCGCTCAACAGATCGCTCAGGTGCTGCGTGCTTTCCGCAATATAGAATGCGCACTTGGAAGCCTCTTCGTCCAGCCGGCTGTCGGAGCGCTTCAAAAGGAGCTGCGAATAGCTGGTAATCATGCGCAGTGGCTCACGAAGGTCGTGAGCGGCCGCATAGGCAAATTGACTTAAATTCTCGTTCGCCCGCCGCAGCACTTCCTCGGTCTGCTGTCGTTTGAGTAACTCTGCCCGCAATTCCGCGTTTGCTGCTTCCGTGAGCTCGTGCTGGCGCAGCGAACCGAGCATCAATGCCTGGTTCATAGCGGCAGTCTGCCGATGAAGAACTGTGCTCTCTAATACCTGGACAAGAATTCCCACCGGACGGCGATCCGCGCCCAACACCGGCCACATGGCATAAGACCAATAAACAGAATGAGGAGCAAACTCTTCCTGCCCGGTGTGGATTTCGGCCTCTCCGGTACGGTAAACCCGATCGAGAAGCGACAGGCATTCATCTCCTGCCGGCATGGTGCTGCAGAATGCGCGTCCGATCAGTTCTTCCTGAGATTTACCCGTGAGACTGCAAAAAGCGGGGTTGACATAGCGGAGGATATGGCCGGGCTCCTCCAGCGCGGCCATCGCCATGGGAGAAGCCTCGCCGATGGACCGGCATAGGTCAGGCACGTTGGGTGCTTCCCTGGCGGTATTTGCCGCATCCATCACTCTCTCGCTTTGTCCTTCCGAGGCCTGGAAGTGGATTCGCTTGGCGCGGATCGCTCCAGCCGCCTCGGAATTCCGGTGACCAGGTGACCGTAGCCCATCAGGCGTTCACCAACGACAATTCCCTTGGAAGTGATTTCGTATTCGCGAATATCTCTGCTGTGAGCGCCTCCGCGCATTTTGAGGACCATCAGGATCTTGCGAAGCTGGCCCTCGATCTCAACATATCGGAGCCGGATAATGTCGTCGGTGAGAAACGAAATGGAAAAGGTGCTAAAGAGCAAATTGGTGAAAGACTCCTCGACTTCCACAGTGCTTAGTACGGTGATGCCCATTCCGGTCAAGGCGTAGATCATGCGATAGAGCGATTCGCGAAAATCGCTTCGGAAGCCTGGGGCCAGGGCCATCTCAAATCCCGCCAGCGAATCGATCACCAGGCGTTTGGCGCCCGTCTGCTTGATCGCATCGAGTATCTCCTGCATGGTTTCGTCCACCGAGAGGTCCAGGGGACGGAGATAGATCACTTTAAGATGTCCCTCGCGCAGTGGCGTCTCCAGATCCAGGCCAAAGCTGCTGGCCCGTCCGGCGTATTCCTCGGGGCGCTCTTCAAAAACGGCCACGATTCCCGGCTCGCCCCGGCGTATGCCTTCGGCGATGAATTGAATCGCCAGAAGCGATTTTCCGGTCCCCGAAGAGCCCGCTATCAAGAGACTGTCGCCTTCGGGAATACCTCCGCCGAGCATCTCATCCAGCTCCGGAATGCCCATGGACAGCCGCTTTTCAGCGGGTATCTTTCTCTTTCTTCCGGCCAGCCCCATAGTGCGCGAGAAGGCCTGCAGTCCGGCGTCCGTAATTCGGAGAGTGTGCATTCCCGGTACCGACGTCTGGCCGCGCAGTTTCACAACTTGCAACTTCCGCACGATGGAGTTCCGCTCCACGATTTGGTAGAGCCAGAAGAGGCCATCGGCGACGGTAAACACTGGATTACCGCGCATCTCCTCCTCGGCATACTCCCCGACCAGAAAAGTAGTGGCCTGCCAACTGGTCAGCAGCATCGCCAGACGCTGTACGAATAGTTGTAGCTCTGTTTCGCTCTCGCCCGCCTTGCGCACCACGGTGCGAAAGGAGTCCACGACGACGATGCCCGGGTTGGCCGCTTCGAGCTGTTTCGCGATTTCATCGAGTATCCCCTCCAGTCCCCGATCCACCAAAACCTGACTCAGATTGATAAAGCGGATTGCGGTGTTCAATTTGGAAACGTCGAAGAAGGTGTATTGCTGCTGGTAACGCAGCATTTTTAGGGCGGGTTCGCCAAGAACCGTGAAATAGAGCGCGGGGCGCTCCGCCGTTGCATTGGCGAAGATGAATTGGTGCGCTAGCGTGGTCTTGCCGGCTCCGGGAGCGCCGGCGATGAGGTTAAAAGAGAGTTCCGGGAGGCCGCCGCCCAGAATGTCGTCGAGACCCGGGACGCCAGTCGGCAGCTTCCTGATCGTTACCTTGTCTTGTTGGGTCATGTCGATCTTGTTCCCCCGGGATTTGTATCGCTGAAGGTCAGATCCGGCCAGACATCCCGTACCAGACCCAGCGTTAAAGATTCGCCGATGAAATGAGCGAGCAGTTCGAGTAACTGGGAGATGAGCAGGACTGCGGCTTCCGCCGCTTCGTCGCCGCCAATTTCCCTTAAGCCCTCCAGAGAGCCGTCCGGTTTGACTTGCACCGCCCTCAGGTCAGGCGATGTCCGCTTTGCCAAAGTCAGAGCGCGACTCAGGAGCGAGTGAAAACCGGTTGATCCCGCGAGTGTACTGAGGGGGCGGCGCAGTTTTTCCGAGACGCGAAACACCGCAGGGATATTGCTGCCGGAAGAATTGGCTGCAACCACTTCGCTGGCAAGGAGCCGTTTCGCGAGATCCCGCATCCCGCTGCCAGGGATGCTTGGGTTCGTGATTCCGCTGGACACGCCTCAATTATCCGTGGTAACGACAATGTTCCATTTGAACACTTCAGATTTCGGAATTTTCGCGGGCTGAAGTAATAGTTGCCCCATCATTCACGCTGTTTGAATTCCCGCTAAATCGAAGGCGCGTTGCGCCTCCGCTATTGCTCATGAACCATTTCCAGATTTTGCCGGTGCGCAGATTTTCCGCACTCAGAAGCGTGATGCCGACATCGATCCCGATTACGTCCGCAGCCTGCCATCCCGTAGTTGGGTTGAAGGCATCGACAAAGCCGTAGCGCTGATAGATATGTTCTCCGAACCGATTCTTCATGGCATGCAGAGCGGGCAAGCAGATGTCCGGCGTAAACATGAGCGAGCCGGCGGCGGCGCAGGGCACCACGGATCCGTCAATATTGTGTGTCCGCGGCGGGCCTCCCCAGGCTTTATATCCATGCGGACTGGCGGAACTGGTGATGCCCCAAATGTCGGCCGAATAACCGGGAAACTCCTTTGCCAAATCCATGCAAAAGGCGCGATGCGCGCGTGTTGCGGTGGCTGAATTCTCGAACCAGTCCACATGCAGTCCGCGTGATTCGCGGCGGTTCCGGAAGTCCCACCAGGAAAATGGATATTGGTAGGTCCACAGCAAAGAACGGCCATAGTAGTGAAAGCCATCGTATTCGTACGGATCGCGATCCCATGCGTACCAGGCTTCCGGGCTGAGTGCGTGAGTGCGCGAGCCGATGCCCAGCAGGTACATGCACGCAAGCTGGCAGTATTTCGCATAACGATGCTGGATAAAGCCGGTTTCCGGTCTCCAGCCGTGCGACAGCAGAAAAGGATCGCCGTTGAGCATCCAGCGGTAATCGACGCGATCGTAAATATTACTTGCGAGTTGTGCGATTTCAGGATCTTCGCGGAAGTACTGGCCCACGGTCAGTGCACCTGCGACCAGCCAGGTCGAGTCGCTGGTGGATACTTCGCTGTTGGTGTGGCGCTCGCCGGTGTGGACGTCTATGAAATGGTAAAACCAGCCGTGCTCGTTAATGATGGGCGTCGAAGCGTAGGAGCGCAGGGTAGCTCTTGCGCGCTCACGCGCTTCATGGCGCGGAATCCAGCCGCGCTCCGCCGCCACGCACAACGCAGTAAGCCCGAATCCGGTGGCGCCAGTGCTGCCTACATCGCGCCCGTCGGGAGCATACTCGCTGCCATCCGCGTGCGCGCGATCCCGCGTAATCCCGGTGCGCGCATCCGACTGCTCCCAGAAAAAACGAAAACAGCGGCGCGATAGATCATCGATCAGTTGCTTCATCCGCCGGTTTGAACGACGCATTCTTCGGCCGCGCTAGTGAGGCAGATAAGGCCGAAGCAGCGAGGAACCTGCGCCGGGAGAGTTGGGCCACCGCCAAGTTAGACGTTTCAAATTCGATTTCTGTGAGAGGTCCATGCTGAAAAATGAACGAGCGCCGCCTGCGATCACAGATATCGACCAACCTCGATCTCTTTGCGGCTCAGAGGCTTGCAAATGTTCTAACTCGTGGCCCGATTGCCTGGCTGTGTATACCTCGATCAGCCCATAGGTCGCGCTAAGCGATCCCGGCTGGAGAAAAATCACGATGAAAAGAACCCTTTCCGTTGCCCTGGGTGTGCTGGTAATCAGCGGCTTCGCCCTGGGCCAAGCCAATTTTGAAGTCACCGGCACTCCGATTCCAGCGAACCTGCTGCAGCAAAACTACGGCAACGTGCCGAGAGGCATCAGCGCCTATGATTTGAACATCTGCAACATAACCGACGCGAAACAATCGGTAGTCAGCAGCAAGATTTATCAGGCGCTCGCGGAATCGAATACCGCTTTGCAGCCGATTGGGCGTGAGATTATGCTCGCCATCATTCTTCGGAACCAGAGCCATAGCTTGAGCAATATCCTGAACGTCTTGTTGACCTCGACAACCGGAATTCTTTCCGTGCTGGGCTCCTCCAATCACAGGCTGCCGGCTGCTGTTATGACCGGCGCGGCTCTGGCCTCGCTCTCCGGCCAACAGATTTTGACCAATCTCAGGCCCATCCTTTCAGCGGACCAGGTTGAAAAGTTCGAGAATCAGGTGTTGGAGCCGGCGCTGGTGCTCGATAGCGGATCCTGTGTGGAGCGCACGGTTTTCACCATAACAACTCCGACTGCAAAAGCTAAAATCGAGCCGTTGAGCTTCCGCATGAAATAGCCGGATAGCCATTTGATTCTTGCGTATTTCCGAACTGCCGTGACAAAGTAACTGTTTGTACCGGTATTCTCAACGACTGTCCTGGACGTTTTCCGCGAACTCTCTGACGCGAGTGATTGCGGCGGAACGAGCGGCCGGCGTTCGGTTGCTCGATCTGACGATCTCAAATCCGACTCAGGCGTTTTCAGATTATCCGCACGCGGAAATTCGACGCGCCTACGGCAAGATCGACCACTTTCGTTACGAGCCAAATCCGCTCGGCGCTGAGCGAGCGAGGACCGCGATCGCGGAATCTCAGAGCAGTCGGGGTGTTGCTCGCAGTCCCGATCAGCTTGTCTTGACGGCCAGCACAAGCGAAGCCTACTCGGTCCTGTTCAAGCTGCTCTGTGATCCCGGCGATGAGGTACTGGCGCCGCTGCCATCGTATCCGCTGTTCGAGTATTTGGCGGCTCTAGAATCTATCCGCATCATTCCGTATCGGCTGCTCTATGATGGCGGCTGGTTTATCGACTTTCAGAATCTTCGTGAGCGGATCTCCGATTCAACGAGAGCCATTGTGGTCGTCAACCCGAATAATCCAACGGGCTCGTTTTTGAAGCGGCATGAACTGGACTTGCTGATGGAGATTGCCGGGCAAAAGAATCTTCCGATCATCTCCGACGAGGTTTTCATGGATTACGCCTTCGGAGCGGACGCGGGCAGAATCAAGACCTGATCGGCTGCGATTCTCTTTTGAGTTTTTCGCTTAATGGGCTTTCAAAAAGCGCGGGCATGCCGCAGATGAAATTGGCTTGGATCGCGATTAATGGTCCGCCTAAGATCACGAAAGCGGCGCGCCAGCGGCTTGAACTGATTCTGGACACCTATCTTTCAGTGAACACTCCCGTTCAGGCCGCATTGCCCGAGTTGCTGGCGATAGGAGCTTGTCTGCGAGAGCAAATTGCCGAACGAACGCGGCGGAATGCAGAGTCACTATTCCGGCTTCTGAAGGATAGCGCCGCGCATCCTTTACACGTCGAAGGGGGTTGGTCGGCGATCATTCAACTTCCAAAGACGATGACCGAAGAGGCCTGGGTGATCAGACTAGTGAAAGAGCAAGGTGTGATTGTGCAGCCAGGATTTTTCTTCGATATGCACTCGGAGCCCTATGCGGTAGTCAGTCTGATCACCGCTCCAGAGGCTTCGAGGAAGGCATTCGGAGACTTCGGCTGCTTACAACCTAAATTATCGATCTCTTCGGGAGGCATCACCGAATTGATCTCGATTCGAAAATTCAACCATAGAAGATCGGTAGGAGTCAGGAGTCAGGGGTCAGGAGTCAGGGGTCAGGAGTCAGGAGTCAGCGATGCTTACCGTGAGGTATCAGGTTAGAGTGCGTCGATTCGCCCTAAGCACTTTCTTAATTCCCGTCTACGCAGTGCTGCTGCTGGTTGCGGTACTCACGATTCCATTGCGGATTCCTGAGATTCTGCAGGTCGGCGGCACGGTTCATTTCTCTTTCCCAAAATTCATGGGATGGGTGGCGACGGCTCCGGATGCCGCTCCTTTGAACTTTCTCGTGCAGCTTCCTTTCGTTCTAGCGCTGGGCGCTTCGCGGTTTGCAGTGAGACTCCCGTCGTACCTGTTTGCTCTAGGCTCCTGTTATCTATTTTTGAAACTTGTGAAGCGTACCCCGGTACGAAGGCCGTACCTGGCTTTACTCCTTTTCATGCTGCTGCCGACCCATCTGCTTTTTGCAACGGAGGGCCGACCGTTCGAGCAGGCGCTATTTTTCTTACTACTCGCGACAACTTTTTATCTTCGTTTGGTGGGGCGGCCCGCGGTCAAGGAATCTCTGCTTTATTGTGCAGCTCTTACGCTGTGCCTCTACACAGAGCCCTATTCGTATTTTCCAGCAGTCGGTTACCTGCTGGCGCTTTTTCGTTTTGTCGATCAAGCACAACAGCGGCGCACGGCGTGGTTCGCGCTTCCGGCCACGGTTGTTCCAGTCCTGCTTTTTCTTCCTTATTATTTTTGGGCACGTCCGCAGATCAGTCCGGATTGGTTCTCGAGACCGCCTCTCGATGGTGAAGGCCCGTCGGCATACGTTCAGGCGTTCCTGGGCTTCGCGGGACAGGAATGGATTGTATACATTCTGCCAGTGCTGCTGCTGGCAGGCATTCTCGCCGGAGCCTGGCGCTTCTTTCGGGCCGCTGACCCGGGCAGTCTCAAAGAATGTAGCTTTGTTTTGTTTATTCGGAGGCGTTGTAAGCACTTTGGTCGCAGTGGCCGCAATCGACCTCTGGAGCGGTGAACTTTTTTCACCGGGTCAGATCCTCGGGGCCGCTCCCGCGATACCAATTTTGTTTGCAGCGGGCGTCGAGTGGTCGGCACGGAAACAGCCGTTTCGGTACATTGGCGCCGCCGCGGGGCTGGCCGTCCTTGCTCTCTGCGTCCTCGAAGATGCGACTTACCTGACCAGCCGGACCGAGGATTTGCAGAGCGAAGTGGCGGCCGCTTCGACCCTTCTGACTCCGAATTCATGCGTCGTTTTCGTTTCGGAAAAATTGTCGAAGGCCATGTTTCTGGTCTTCGATCCGGAACTGGGCCGGCATGAGTGCCTGAACTTCTTTCACCGGCGCCTCATACTGGCTAGCCAGCCGTACGTCCGGCCGGATCAGCAGCATGACGCCGAATCTTATTTTCGCGGCCTCAACTTTTTGGAGGTGAAGCGAATGCGCTTCTATTCCGGGCAAATCGTCGTAATGGAGCAAACGCAATAGTGAGGCCTGGCGCGTGTCCACTACTCTATGCTGAAAGCCGCCTTGGTTTGAGAGCTTTGATTTCCGATCAGGTCGTTAACGGTCAGAACGAGCACGTACTCGCCTCGCTCGCTAGCGGGTGAAGTCGTCAGCTCTGCTACGCCCGGCAAATATCGGGCGGGATAAAAGGTGCTCGCCTGCAACTCCGCGGCCTTGGGTTGGTTTATGTATGGCTTTCCGTCGGGCCGAAGCACGGTCACGCCGTACGACAGGTGATATTCATTTTTTTCACCGGTCTTGAAGCCGACCATATTAAATCGCGCATAAACCTTGTCTCCAGGGCTGTAAGCAGGCACTTGCACCGGATCCCGGTCGCGCTCTTTTCGAAAAAATTGAAGATCCTGGATCGCTATTCCGTTGGACGGTTGAATTACAACGCCGCCCATTCGAAATGGAAAGTCTTTGGAAGTTTCGGTCTTAGCAACCAGATCTTTCACGACAACGTGAACCCGAAACTCTCCTGCGGGAACGAACGACGGCAGCAAAAAAGAGGTGCGCCGTTTGGGCATCCAATTCTTGTCTTCGGGATTTAATTCCTCATCTACGGTCCCGGTACTGGCTGTAGCTAAGGCAATCCCGTTCGCGTCTTCCGGTGTCACTTCGTAGCTGAGCGAGATCTTTCGAATTTCGTTTTGGTCATCGGATTTTACTGTAAATCCGGCAATTTCGAAAGCTGAAGTACAAATAGTCTCCCGGCAGAAACTGAAAATCCGAAGCGGCAAACGGTGCATCTTCGGATCGTTGCACTCCGGCATTCAGGATCGCGAGAGAAGAATCGGCCGCGAGGCACAACCTCGACGGGGGCACGAGAAGCAATGCCAGAAAAACCGCGACAGAACAGGGGCATTGTCTAGCCGGATGAAGATACGGTGCGCTGGTATTCAGCATCTGGCTGGCCGCTTTTGTCACGCACTTCGCCTCCGCTCAATCCGTTCATCCCATCACGGGCCGCCGAATTGCGCCGGTTATGGACCTGAGTGGCGCGGACTGGTTGGATCGAGAAAGCCGGGAACGGGAAGAGCAGCCGGAAAAGGCGCTTGCGACTTTGAATCTCAGGCCGGGCATGTTCGTCGGCGATGTCGGCGCGGGGACCGGGTTCTACAGCATCCGAATCGCGAGGTTGGTGGGAGCTACCGGCCGAGTTTATGCGGAAGACATTCAAGCCGGGCATGCTGGACCGGCTTCGCGCAAACGCTGCGGCTCAAAACGTCACCAATATCGAGACGGTGCTCGGTACCGAATCGGATCCGCTGCTCCCGGCCGGCAAGCTGGATCTGGTGCTGCTGGTTGACGTCTATCATGAATTTTCGCGGCCGGAGCGCATGCTCGACAAAATACGCGAGTCGCTGAAGCCTGAGGGAAAACTGGTGCTGCTTGAATTTCGGAAGGAAGATCCGATTGTGCCGATCCGTCCGGAACATAAAATGAGCGTGGATGAAGTGAAGGATGAGGTGACACCTGAAGGTTACCAATTCGACAAAGTAGTCGATACGCTGCCCTGGCAACACATCATCTTTTTCCACAAGCCGGGCCCATAAAGTCAATCCCGACTGCCAAGATAGGAGTCGAGGTCTGGCGCATTGAACACGAGCGCTTCGCCGGCGACCATCAGCCGCTATATCGAATTCACTCGCGAGCAATGGAAATCGTTGCGCGCCAATACGCCGCTTTTGCTTAGCGAGCAGGAGTTGGCATCGCTGCGCGGCATCAACGAACAAGTCTCTGTTCGCGAAGTAGAAGAAATTTACGTTCCTTTGTCTCGGCTGCTGAACCTCCATGTTGCGGCTGTTCATCACCTTTACGAAGCGCGCCGCGAATTCATGGGCGCGCCTTCTCCGAAGAACGTTCCCTACATCATTGGCATCGCGGGAAGCGTCGCGGTGGGCAAGAGCACCTTTTCCCGCGTGCTGAGAGCTTGCTTGGCCCGGTGGCCCGATCACGCTCGCGTTGACCTGGTGACCACGGATGGCTTCCTATATCCGAACAGCGTGCTCGAAGAGCGCGGGTTGATGAAACGAAAAGGTTTTCCCGAAAGCTACAATCAGCGTCGACTGCTGCATTTCCTCGCAGATATCAAAGCCGGCGTTCCTTCCGTTTCCGCGCCTGTCTATTCCCACCTTCACTACGACATTGTTCCGACTGCCGCACAACAAGTGAAGCAGCCCGACATCGTCATTCTAGAAGGATTGAACGTGCTCCAGTCACCTGACGGACACGGAGGGGGCTCACGGGTTTTTGTTTCGGATTTTTTCGATTTTTCAATTTACCTGGATGCTGAACCGAACACGGTGGAGCGATGGTATGTCGAACGTTTTTTGCGTCTTCGCGAAACAGTCTTCCGCAACAAGGAATCTTATTTCCACAGGTATGCGAGCCTGAGCGAAGCCGAAGCGATCGAGACGGCTCGCCGCATCTGGAACGAAATTAATCTGACGAATCTCCTGGAGAATATCGGTCCGACGCGCGAGCGGGCGCATCTCATTTTGGAAAAAGGTGAGGATCACCTTGTGCAAAACGTGAGGTTGCGGCGAGTTTAGCCGGCTGAAGTTTGGTGGACCTGAAGGGATTCGAACCCTTGACCTCTTCCATGCCATGGAAGCGCGCTCCCAACTGCGCCACAGGCCCCAATCAAGGTTTACGTCCTGAGAATATCACACGTGCGAGTACCATGACTCTAGCGTCATCAAGGCGGTGAAAAGTACTCTAAGTTTTTTGTGAGAAGTCTATTGACTCTGTCTTTGATCGGGATCAAAATCAAACGGTTGGAAAGATAGCGCCCGGTACTGAGTGTTTCAATTCCGGACGCTTTCAAATCTCATGAAGCAAGCCTTCTCTGATCTGGTGCGGCAAAATGCCGCTGTTGATCGCCGCGGGTTGTCGTGCGATCCATACGCAGATGCTCATTCTGCAGCGTTTCGGGACCTGGCTCATGATCTCCGGCAGCCGCTGGGAACCATCGAAACTCTTGCCTATTATCTGGAGCTTACTGCGCCAGACGAGAGCGTATGCGTTCATTTGAAGCGCATTCGAGCGATGGTCGCCCAAGCAAATCGGATCTTGGAACGGACAAAAAGTCACACTGAGGCGCTGGAACTCGAACCTGTTTCCTGTTGACTCGATTACTGCTGACGATTTTGCACCGACTGTAACTCAGCGATCTTCTGCCTGAGCTGCGAAATTTCCTTGCGCAGCTCGGGCAGTTTCGAAATATTTGCGAGACCTTTCAAATGTTTGCGCAGCGGGCGAGCCGGTATTCCCCAAACCGGCTCGCCTGCATGCACGATTTGGGATGTCAGAATTCCCGCTTTGCCGCCCACGATCGCCTTGGAATCGATTCTGGCGTTTTCACCGATTCCAACCTGACCGCCGATGACCGCGTAATCGCCGACGACCACGCTTCCGGAAAAACCCGTTTGCGCGGCGACCACCACGTGCTTGCCGATGGAACAGTTATGAGCCACATGAACCAGATTGTCTAGCTTTGTTCCTTCGCCGATGCGCGTCACGCCGAGCGCAGCACGGTCAATACAACAATTCGCTCCCATCTCCACGTCATCGCCGATTTCCACCGTGCCGACCTGCGGAAATTTTTCGTAATGATCGCCGGCCAGACTAAATCCAAAACCATCGGCTCCGATGACGCATCCGGAATGGAGAATCACTCGCGCTCCAATCCGCACGCGGTCGTAGATCGTCACATTCGCATACAGAATGGTTTCGTCGCCGATGCAGACGTGATCTCCGATAGCGCAACCGCTTCCAACGAAGCAGTTGCTCCCGATCTTTGCCGTTTCCGCGATTACTGCAGTCGGATGAATGGCCGGCGCCGGTTTCATTGCCGGATAGAGAGCAGCCAAAGCGCGCGCGAATGCGGCACGCGGCTCCGGCACTCGCACCAGCGCCCAAGGTCCACTAGCGCGGAAGGATTCCGCGACCAACAGGCAACCGGCATTCGATGACGGCGCGGCTTGGATGGCTTTTCGATTCGCTACGAATGAAAGATCGTTTGGCTCCGCATTCTGCAACGCGTTCGCACTCGTTATCAAATGCTGCGGATCGCCCTCGACGTGACCGCCGCACATTTCTGCGATCTGAGCCACTGTGAAGGCGGGCATCATCCATACTTAGCATGGTATGGCTGTTGACCCGTCAGCGTACGTCGCCCCGACGGCGCGCGTTGATTCCGATGTCGTGATTGGTCCGGGGACCCGCATTGGCGAGTTTTGCGTGATCGAAAGAGATGTCGTTATCGGAGCGCGTTGCGTGCTGGAGCCCTACGTTTTTGTAAAACGATGGACCACGGTGGGAGACGAAAACGAGATCTCTGCCGGAACAGTGCTGGGTACGGATCCACTCGATAAAGCCTTTACGGGTGAGCGGAGTTATTTAATCATCGGGAATCGAAATAAAATCCGCGAGCATTACACGATTTCACGAGGTACGAAGCCGGAATCGGAGACGCGCATCGGGGATGAGAATTACATCATGACCTCGGGCCATATCGCGCATAATTGCCTTCTCGGCGACAGAATCGTAGTGGCCAGTTGCGCGCTTGTCGCAGGGTACGTCGAGATTGAGAGCGAAGCGTTTCTCTCGGGCGGCGTAGTAGTGCATCAATACACAAAAATAGGGCGATTGGCGATGATCGGCGGAAATACCCGAGTGAATAGCGATCTGCCGCCTTACTTTCTTTATTCCGACTTCAATGTCGCGCCAAAAGGCCTGAACATGGTGGGCCTGAAGCGGGCCGGATTTGCGTCCGAAGAGATCCGTCTGTTAAAGGCTGCGTACGGGCTGCTCTATCGAATGGGTTTGAAGCAGGAGGAAGCGTTGCGCCGCATTGAATCCGAATTGCCGTCGCCGCACACGCGCCATTTAGTGGAATTCGTTCGCCGCAGCAAGCGAGGGATTTGCCGGGAAGGCTATTCCGAGCGCGCCAATTGAACGTGACTCAAGGAGCTTGCGTATTGCGAGACGCCTTTGTAGAGAGCTTCAGCAATTTTCTGGCGCTGATCGCTTCGTTTTAGCAGACGCTCGTCATGGGGATTCGAGACAAAACCAATCTCGGCCAGGATGGATGGCATGGTGGCGCCGATCAGAACCACGAACGGCGCTTGCCTGACGCCGCGATCGCGCGATCGGGTGTTCATTCTTACCGAGCTTGCCCAGAGCGATGCCTGAACTCGTTGAGCGAACTCGCGGGATTCCTCTAATTTGGTCTGCAGCACGGCCCGATGAAGCAGGTCGTTCAAATCTGAAATAGAACTGGCGGAAGTTGCGTTTTCACGCGTCGCCAGGTCCAGCCCCGCGCGATCGGAACTCAGGTTGAAGAAATAGGTCTCCACTCCGGTTGCGCTTGGCTCGGGTGACGAGTTGGCATGAATCGAAATAAACAGGTCGGCTTTCTCATCGTTCGCCATTTTCGTGCGCGCTTCGAGAGGAACGAATGTGTTGTCGGTACGCGTATAGACGACTTCCGCGCCGAGCTGTTTCGTGATCAGTTTCCCCAGCCGCAAGGCGACGTCGAGGACCAGATCTTTCTCCAGCAGACCGTTGGGGCCGATCGTCCCGGTATCATGGCCGCCGTGCCCAGGGTCAATCACTACCTTGCCCATTTTCAATCCGAACAAACGCACCAGCGAGCGATCTCCGGAGCTGTCTCTTTTTGCGGGAGTGGCCGGCCCAAGAACGCGGTCCGAACGAGAAAGTGCAATAGGCGGCGCTGGAGGTATTACTGCCGGAACTACTGAAATGTTGGATTGCCGAGGAGTCGGGGTATCGTCGCCCACTACGCAGCTACTCATCGCCGGCGTGGAAGCGGTGCTACTCGATACGGCGGAGGTGCAACTTTCAGTCACAGGCTCGGCTTCCAATGGCGGCTTACCCAGAGTGATGGGCGAACTGATGAGGCTCTGATTGGCGGGAGGCTCGGAATAGACGTCGACGTGCCGGGCGGCGGTAATGCTGCGGGCAACAGAAAGCGCCGGCAAGTTGGTCCCTTTCGGCCGGAGTTCGACCATCAGGCGATCCGGATTTACCAGTTGGGAAGAAACAACCTCGACTGGGCCTTCCAGGTCGAAAACGATTCGCGTCTTTCCGGGGCTGACTTCGGCTACTCGAATCTGCTTCAGCCGGTGATCGCCAACCTGAATCGTTTGGATGCCGTGATGGGCGGTGGCGGGCGGCAGCAGTCCGCCCAGGTCGAAATAAAGACGAGAAGGCGTTTCTACCTGATCAGTCGTTAATTTATAAATCCCGTGCGTTTGAATGGCCACGCGAGTGACATCGCCAAACGACCAAAACCGTATGGCGTCCACCCGCGGCGGGGCAGAGGGGCGAATCTGCGCCGAAATAAGAGCCGGGAGCGCGGACGCAAGGAAAACGGAGACGATGCCGGGGAGGCGTAGCATGAATCGAGTCAGCGAAGGTGCAATAGCAACGAACCTTGTTTTGTTTGCATTATAACGGGAAAAGGCCTCTTTGAGTGCTACTATTTGTGCATGCAAACGGCGGGATTCGTACTGGTAGGGGGTCTCAGCCGCCGGATGGGGCGCAATAAAGCGCTGTTGCCGGTCGAATCGAGGTGTTTGGTTGAGGATATCGCCGCCAAGGTTTGCGCCGCCGCGGGAAATGTGGCGCTGATTGGGCCTCCAGAGGGCTATTCCGGCCTTGGAATCGAGTGTTTTGCCGATTTGCGGCCGGGACTTGGACCGCTTGCGGGCATCGAGGCCGCACTTCACAGTCGAAGGGGTCAGTTTAATCTGATCCTGGCCTGCGACATGCCGGGAATGGATATTTCCTGCCTTTCGGCGCTGCTGCGCGAGGCGGAAAGCACCGGCGCGCGGTGTCTCGTGGCGCGAGATGCGAGCGGCTTGATTCATCCTCTATGCGCCGTATACCGGAGCGACTGCCTGGCTCCCGTTCGGGAGGCCCTGGATGCGGGCCGCTTGAAATTGCTCCATCTCATCAAAGAACTGGACGCATCCGTTCTTGAAATCGGTAAGGATCTTTCGAACATTAATACTCCTCAAGAATGGATTGCCTGGCAGGAGCGGCGGTCGGCGGTCGAAGAAACCGCTTATTAAGGTGCGCGGCTCAGAATCAACGTGTCGAGCGAGGGATATCCACACTACATCGAATTCCGGGGCGTGAGCAAGACCTTCGATCATCCGGTTTTGCGAAACGTCAATTTCTACGCGGATAATGGGCAGACGCTCGCCATTATTGGGCGCAGCGGGGTCGGCAAATCGGTCACGCTTAGCCACATCATGGGTTTCATGAAGCCGGATAGCGGGAACGTCATTGTGGCCCACACCGATATCACCGAGTTGCCGGAGGCCGAACTAAGACGGATTCGCAAGAAAGTCACCATGGTTTTCCAATCCGGCGCGCTTTTCGATTCGCTTACGGTTGCCGAAAACATTCTTTTCTCGCTGGAATTGCGCGAAGACTACAACGAGCAGAATAAGGAGGACGTTGTCAATGGTCTGCTTCAGATGGTGGAGCTATCGAACGTAAGAGATCTCTTTCCCGGAGATCTGTCCACCGGCTATAAGCGTTCGGTGGCCATTGCGCGCGCTTTAGCAGCTCAACCCGAATGCATTCTTTACGACGAGCCCACTACCATGGTGGATCCGATCATGTCCGACGATTTAAGCAATCTGATGTTGCGCTTAAAGCAGAGACTGGGCTTGACCGCGATTGTTGTAACCCACGATCTGGATCTCATGCGCAAGGTCGCGGATTCCGTCGTTTTTCTTGACGAAGGCGAGGCAATCTATTTCGGCCCGGTTTCGGAACTAGGGCAATGCAAGCATCCACATGTGCAAGAGTTCCTGGCCATGGATAATGTGGAACTCGCGGCCAAGATCAAAGAAGCCTAGGCGCTTCCGAACAGGCGCGTCTTGAGCGATTTCCATTCGCGGCGCAACCAACCGTCCTTGGGCATCTTCTCCTGAAGCTTTGCGGTATCGAGCCCACCCGGCTTACTTCCCGCTGTCACTTCGCCGGGACGATAGAATTCGGTCCCTGTCAGATGGACTCGCGTCCCATCGAACAGATAAGTCCGGCGGCGAAATTTCCCATCGTCATCTTTCGTGATGAGCTCAAACGTCCGTCCGAACGCATTCGAATCCGATGGATCGACATGGACAGGGAAATAGCCTTCGACATCATGCTGGCGATAAGAGGTCTCATAGCGATGGCGACGACGGTTCCAGAGAAACACGCGCCAAGAATCGAAATCGTAGGGCTCAGTGGCAGATGAGGTAGTCCAAAGCCAATTGTGTTTGAGGCCTTTTTCCTCGTCTGTAACTGCTCCCAAATCGAAATAGGAAGTGATGCGTTTGCCTTCCGCATACTGAGCCACTTCGTCGGGAATCGACATGACCAGATTTCGCGACAGAACCCAGCCGCACTCGTTATTTTTTGTGCGAACCAAGCTCCAGTCTTCAAGAACAACCGGCTTGCTGAGTTCGACCGCTTTTTTCGCGGCTGCTTCTTTGTCCCGATCCGGCTTGAGCAGGACGGGAGCTTCCGCTCCGTTGATCGGCTGGGGCGAAAGTTCCTGCAAATTATCCGGGGCTTTGGGCGGCGGAGGCGCGGGAGGTAGACGCCAGTTGGTTTTCGATTGCCGATCCTTTCGCTGGCGGCGTGATACCGGAGCTGGACGCTCCGCCACCAGGGACGCAGGGCGCGGCGGAGCAGTTGTTTTGGGCTCTACCCGATGGGCCAATATGCTTACCGAACCGGTTTCAGGAATTCGGGCGAATGCGGGCGACTGCCGGCTGGGATCGATATGAATATTCAGGGCCTCGAAGACGGTAGCCGAGCCTTCCGAGGGAAGAGCCAAGGCTTTTCGCGCGTCCTGCCGAACACGGTCCATCTGCTCCTGGCTAAGAAGTTGAAGGGAATCGACCCAGCCTTCTTCCCCTTTCGCAGTTCGAACTTTAACGAACCGGCGCCGCGTATCGACGATAGCGACGCGGTCCCCATGCTTCAAGGTGGCGACGGTATTCTTCTGATTCAGTTCGCGACGAAGGTTAAGCGAAGCTGGGGCGACATATGCTTCCCCGAGAGCCTGGCTGGAATCTCCGCCGCCGCATCCTGTGAGACCGAATACAAGCGTGCCCAAAACCGTGCAAACGGTGACCAGAGACAGCAGAGACCGATGCATTTGCGGCGCTAAGAAAGTAGTCTAACGCCGCGGCAAAAAGGATCAGAAATGATTTGAATTTGTTATCCGTTCGAGCGTCCTCGCCCTGGGATTGCAGAGCCGGGTTTTCCACCCTACTCCGGTACTCACGTACCCCCCATTTCCACTGATAGTGAATTGTTTAAGGCAGCCCTTGGCATTTACACTCGTTTTCGAATAGCTCGGAGGCTATCGATCACAGTGTTTCCTCTCCTTTTGGTCCTCGTTTCGGCAGTTCCCACCTGTTGCTCCAATGTTGTAATGCCATCTAATACCGGAGTGCTCGCGAATGGCACGCTTGCCGCGCCTGGTATAGACCTGTACTATACGGATACTTCGAGTAATCCGGTATACGTCGAGAATTCACCGGTTAGTGGCACCTGGATTGACTCAGACGGCCTATCGCAATGGATTGGGCCCGACCCAGTCAACGGATCGACATTTGCGAACGGCTGCTATCAGCTGGACTATCAAACAACTCTCGATCTCACCGGATACGATCCCTCCACTGTTTCGCTCAGTGGCATATGGGCGACCGATAACTTTGGCCTGGATATCCTGGTGAATGGCAACTCGACCGGAAACACAGCAAACAGTTATCAAAGCTGGACCCCGTTTACGATTTCAAACGGGTTCGTTGCCGGCGTAAATACGTTGGATTTTGTTTGGGGGAACGATGGCGGCCCGGGCGGACTGCGTGTTGAATTCACGTCCGGGACAGGATGTCTGGCGCCCGAGCCAGCCTCTCTGTTGCTGCTCGGCTCTGGAATGACCGCGCTGGGCTTACTCGCACGACGGCGCCGCACGGAACCGCGACCGTAAGTACCTACATCGTTAGATTCTTGCCGAAAATGGCAGGAAATGGAATCAGTGCGCGGGCGAAGTGGCGAGTTCAGGGATGATCACGAGTTGCTTGAGCTTGAGACCGAGTGCGATGACGTGTTTTCCGAGCGCGGTTAAGTAGTACTTGTAGCAGTGAGCTGCCTTCTTGATAAGGCCGTGAGTGCGGAGTCTGCGGAGGATTCTGGAGAGCTGTCCACTGTTGTACTGCGGTAGCCAGCGGCGCAGAGTTTTGTTCTGGAGGCCGCTGATGGTGAACTCGCCGCGGGCTAATGCGAGGAAAAGTGTTTCGTCCTCCTGATCGAAGAAGTTGAAGCCGCGATAGGAACGCGCCTCGTCGTGCACCGTGCGGCTGATCTTATTCAGCTTGCCGAAGCCGCTGCTGGGATTATCAATGGCCGACAGAAACTCCAGATAACGTCGGTTGGAAGCGGCCAACAATTCGCGTAGCGGAGCCAGACTGTAGATGGTTTTCTTCATCGGCGCAAACTTCATCACCGCTTCTCCGTTGCGTTGTTCTACCTCGCGGTAGTGCCTGAAAAAGGTAACGTCCTTGGTGGTGGTTTCAATACGCAGAATCTGCCCGAACTTGTCATACATTTTGATGGAAGCCATTCCCATCGAGTGCCTGACGCGCGTGCCTTCCAGGCGCACATTGTAGCGATTGCCCATTTCGTCCTGGTAATTGCCGTTTAGCTTCTTGCCCAAAAAAGTCGCAATGTCGTCCGGCTTGACGGTGTGAATGGCGGTGCGAATGAGTTGACCGTAGATGGCCTGCAGATCGGCTTGCCGCCGAAACACGATATCTGTGGCATATTCTGCTGTTTCCAGACTCCAGTGATAGGACTCCTCGATCTGCTTCAGGATGGGACAGTAGCGCTGAGCAAACTCGTCCAGCTTGCGGTGCAGCCGCCCGGCCTCCCAAGCATCGGCCAATTGCTGAGCTTTTGGAAAATCATCGAGGGCGACGAAGGCATTGTCCAGGAGCCGATAGCCGATCCCGCGCCGCTCGAGTTGCCGCGCCAGCCAGTTGTGTCCATTGCAGTAGAACTGCAGGCGGAACGGACACCGGGTCGGTACGCGCACGTAGCACAGCCCCAGCTCTGGGTCGATGAAGTAGAAGTAGTAATGCAGACACTTGCCATCGTCGGGACGCAAGTACGCTTGTTTGCTCTGTTTGTTGAACCAGGGCTGATAGGTGGTACAGGGCTCGAGAGCGGAGAAGATCCATACCAAGCCGGGTTCGGTGCCGCGTTTGCGCAGAATCTCCTGGATGCGCTCTTCTTTGCGGAAGTTCTTCTTACGGATGTAGTCGATCTGCAAACCGTTCTGGGCCGCCAGTGCCTCGGCGTTGGCTTTGATGGCATCGGTGAGTGGCTTAGCGAATGCCGCGAAATCGAAGATCCGAATGCTGCGAGCGTGCAGGTACCTGGTCATGCCCTCGGCGTAACAGAAGATGGGCAGGGTTCCTTGAATGATCACCCGGTCGTAGCAAGACAGTACTCCGGCAATCTCTTCCTCATATCGCTCAGTGATGAGCCCCATGCACCAGCCCTCTGCCGGAATAGTAACTCCACTGTCCGAGAGCCCGGAAGGGAAGAAAGGGTTTTCAAGGGAAAGAAACCGCAGGTGTCGTTCCCTTGAATAAGCGGCTTATCAACAGCAGCTTCCGCTTACCTGTTTGGTTCCGGCTCGTCCGGGTTAGGGCGTGTCTTGCCGAAAGGTCAGGGTACCGTTCGAAGGGAGCACTCGCGACGGTCGCCGGCAAGCCATGGATGAAACCGCTGAGATTTCCGAACAGAGCCTGTACCGTGCATCAGCCAAAGGCGTGCGCCCAAAACCGTAGGCGCTTCAGCCGGACGGCACGGCTCGCAAAACAAGACAGGTAATGTCGTCATGCTGAGGAGCAAAGCCGACGAACCGGTCCGCAGATGCCATGATGCCTTGAAGTACTTCGGCAGCTGTTCCACCTGAGTACGTGTTCAGGGTCGCCAGCATGCGCGGCTCGCCGTATTCCTGCTCGTCATCGTTTTCGGCTTCGATCAATCCGTCCGTGAAGACCAGCAGGAGGTCGCCGGGCGTTAGCGTGGTTTGGCCGACCTCGTAACGAGCGTTTCGCATCAGGCCCAGGGGCAGGCCTCCGGTTTCGAGGCGTTCGAATTTACCCGAGGCGTGTCTTAATACGGGCCAATTGTGTCCCGCATTGACATATGTCAGTTGCCGGGTAACAGGATCCAGTTCCGCGAGGAAGGCGGTGGTGAAGCGTTGCCCTCCGACGTTCTGTTCGCATGCGTACCGGTTCAAGCGCTCAATCAATTCGAGGGTAGTCGTGCATATGCCAGCCAGGGTGCGAAGGCTTGCCTGCAGGGTCGCCATTAGCAAAGCCGCGGGAACGCTTTTTCCCGCCACGTCGGCAACCACCAGAAGCAGCGGCGGGCAGGCCGCTGTTGACCCCGGATTAGCGGTGCGCAAAAACGCGTCATAATAATCGCCGGCGACGGTATTGGCCGGGCGGGTAGCGAATGACATCTGAATCCCGGGTACCTGCGGAGGGGCCGAGGGCATGAGCCAAGCTTGGATCTCCTTGGCGATTTCGAGGTCGCGCTTCATGGTGACGCGGTCGGCAAGTTCGACAGCCAGCAGGACGAGAAAGGCAAGTGCCCCGAAGAACGAGAGATTGGGCATCTGCACCTGGAACTCCCCATAGCGGAAATCAAATCCGGGGAATACGAGCAATACGAGGGCAGCCACGAAGAGGACACGCCGGGCAGGCGAGAGCTTCAAAACCATCGCCCAGAACAGACCCTTAACAACGCGCCTGGCTCTTTGCCCGCGCCTTTCCTGCGGGGCGCGGCCCCAGTCGACCTCCTTAGCATAGAGGCGATAGCTGGCGCGGGCTTCGCTGTGGAACTGCGACCAGAGTTGCTGGATTGCTATGCCGTCGCTGATTTGCCGCCAGAAAGTCTGCAGGCGATTAGCCATCTTCTGAATTCTAGAAGATGGCTAACACCGGCAAATGCGTACTTTTCAACTCATGGATTGCTAGAAGTTAAATTTGCCCGAGACCACTAAGACACGGCCGGAGACGGCGGAGCCTTGGAAAGAACCGTAAATGCTGGTCGGCGGACTGGCGGTTGAAATGATCTTTCCAAGCGATCCGGAGGTCACGCTCACTGCGGGCGCGGAGGATTCGGTCGAGGTCTCGTTCAGGAAGTTTGGATGGTTTAGCACGTTATAAGCTTGGGCACCCAGGGTGAACGTTGCGTGCTCGCCAAGTTTGAAGCTTTTCATGAGCTGAGTGTCGATGTCAAAATAGGCCGGTCCATAGAAACTGTCTGGCGGCATATTGCCGAAATCGGTTTGCACGAGCGGACTGGCAGTGCCTCCTGCTGCTACACCGAATTGGCTGGCGGTAAAGCAAGCGGTATTCACAGTACTTCGGCCGCAGCTTGTATTTAGAGTGGAGGGAGCAATTGCGTCGGCCAGCATCGTAATGCTAGAAGAATACAGGTTATTGATCTTTCCAGGGATGGCGCTGTTAGTCACTGTAAATGGCGATCCGCTGTAAAGATAAAGCTTGCCGCCGATTGTCCAGCCTCCCGCTATAAGGTTGAGCGCGCGGTTCTGAAATTTCCATGGTGAGTTCCAAACGAGATCCGCAGTTAGCTGATGCCGCGCATCGAACGGGAGATTACTGTAATTGGCATTGATGTTGTTGGGGTTAAGTACGACCGAGCCCGCCGTGGCCGTTCCCAGGGCCGTGACTCCAGGTGTAGCCGATCTGGCCCTGGAAACCGAAGCTGAAGGCATGTCGGAGCTGGGTAGTGAGGCCATCGTAATTCGAATAACCGGACGTAAGCACCTGGTTTACAAAGTAGAATCGCGGGTCGAGCGGCGCCAGCGGCAGACCTCCGTATCCATTCGGGTAATTGGAAGTACTCGTCAAATAAAAATTCGGCCAGTAGTTCGAAAGGGCCTGGTTATATCCGTGATTGCCGGCGTAAGTAATGTCCAGGATGTTGTGGGCACTGAGCGGCTGCTGAATTTCGAAGCTCCACTCGAGCACTTTCGGTGCGTAGAATTCCGAAGGCGGCGAGTAATAGCTGGGCGGAGTAAACTTGATTTTTCCCAATCCAGCTTGAATCTGAGTAAGTGTGTAGCCTTGCGAAAACCCGCCTTCAAAAGCTTGAGCGGACGCTATAGCAGTGGACAACGCGCTATTGGGATCAGTGGAGAATCCAACTGTTCCGAACGGCACCGACGGTGTGAATTTATTGGGAGAATTAGTGAAAACGCTGGAAGCAACGCTGCCCGCAAATAGGTTCGCGAACAGGCCGACACCGCCGCGGAACACGGTCTTGGATGGGCCAAAGGGTGTCCAGGCGAAACCGAAGCGCGGCTCGTAAATCATGGGTTCAAGGCTGGCGTAGGCATTGTGCAATCCGGTCGTGATGGTCTGGTTGTAAGGAATGTTTGCGCCGCCCTGATATCCACTGGTTCCGAATTGCGTATTCATGCGTGCGAAGCAGTTATCTACGCAGGCTGGATTTTCGTCGCGCTCGAAGCGTATTCCGTAGGTCAGTTTCAGACCCTTCGTTACGTTCCATTCGTCCTGCGCATAGAAATTTAACGAGTACAGCCTAATATGGGCGGCGTAAAGTAACGGGAAAGCTTGGGTGAATGTACCCGCCAGGCCTTTCGAGCCGACCGCGGCGACTTGGCCTGAGGCGAAACTGGCGAGATCGTTGAAGGCGTACGTGCCCTCATAGGCGTTGCTGGCAATGCTGGTGTCGGTGATTTTGTTGTAGCGGTAATTCCCGCCAACTTTGAAGGTGTGGACGCCCTTAATCCACGACAAATCGTCGATCAATTGTGCCTGCCCGACATTTCTGCCGGTCGGGAAGGTAGCGCCGACCGTTGCGAATCCACCGCCATTTGCGCCGCCATCAGCGAAAGTGAAACGCTCCGGCATCAGAGATTCGGCCTTTGGGAAATTCGCCACGCCGAATATCGCGCTATACCAGCTCGCGCCCGCGATAAAGCTGTTGACTAGTGTTGGAGTAATTACGTAGTTGTAATTCAACTGCCCTGCGTGCTGCGGCTGAGTGCTGACGGAATTGAACGCTGCATTTACCGGGCTTGCGGCTGTCGCCTGAACACCCCAGTCATATTCGTAACGGAAGTTGAGCTTCTGCTTGTCGTTTATGTTGTGATCCACTCGGGCAATGAGGAGCGCTTCGGTATTTAGTTGAGAAACATTGGTAGAGAAAGCATCTGCGCATGGCACATTGACGCCGAAACTGCCGCCGCCCGGAGCGGCCGTCCCCGAAAACGATCCTTTGGTCTGGCAACCAAGGTGGCCGGTGGAATCCTGCAAGACGCCCGAGCCATTCGTCACCGGAACGGCGCGGCCGATCCCGGGCGCGCTGTTGTAAAGATTGAAGGCGTCTGTGTACAGGGGGACCGACGAAGCGGGTACGTGCGTCAAGACGTACTGTTCGAACGGCTGCGTGGGAATCGACACAACGCCGGTCGTGGGCAGCACATAGCGCAGGCCTTCCGTATCAAAAAAGAAGAAGGTCTTGTTCTTACCGTTGTAAAGCTTTGGAAGCCAAACCGGCCCTCCAATGGAGCCGCCATACTGGTTGGCGATTGCTATTCCTTTTGGAGTGCCGGTCGCGTTATTAAAGAAATCGTTGGCGTTGAGGATCCGGTCGTTGTAGTTATAGAGCAGATTGCCGTGCAACGTGTTTGTGCCGGACTTGCCGATTAAGTTCTCTTGACCGCCGGCCATTCGTCCGTATTGTGCGCTATAAGCATTCAAAACCACAGCCGCTTCCGCGATTTCGTTTTGTCCGAGGAGGTTGTTGCTAGCGCCCGAATTATTCAGGTTGTTGTAGGGATCCATCACATCCGCGCCGTTCAACGTGAACAGGATGGAAACGCCTGGAATGCCCTCGGCGTTCATGTTTCCAGAGCCGCCTTGAATGTTGACTCGAATACCCGGAGTGGTCATTGCCAGCGTGGTCAGATCGCCGCCCGCAGCAGGCAGGTCCACGATTTGCCGCGTGTTGAGCGAAGTCGTGCGGTTCGCGTTTTCCGTTTCAACGAGCGCCGCCTCACCGGTTACTTGCACAACTTCCTGCGTTCTTTGCACTTGCAGAACGAGGTTCACCGGCTGTTCCTGGCCGAGCAGCAGGGCAAACTTCTGAATGCTGGATTTCAGACTGCCTTTTTCGGCCGAGATGGTGTAGTCCCCCGGTTGCAATAGCGAGAAACGGTAGATGCCAGACTCGTTAGTGGTCGCGGTTCTGGTTTCGTTGGTGTCGACAAACCGGATGGTGACTATAGTTCCGGGCACAACAGCGCCGGAAGCATCCGTGACCGTGCCATTGACATCACCTGTCGTGAGCGTCTGGGCGGAAATCAAAGAACTGAAAGCCAATAGCGAGGAAGCTAACACCAAGCGCAGAGGCAGCAAACGCCGATCAACATGCATTTCTCAAACTCCCTGAAAGCCTCCTTTGTACGTGGAGGCGAATGGGAAGAGCTTACACCCGCGTTAGCGATATGTCAATGGCAACATCGCGCTGCATTTAGCGCGTTAGGAGGCTTATTTAAGATTTTGTTCAAAGAAGGCGGTCGTCTCCTCGAGTAGCTGTTTGCGAGCGGGGCCGCTCACTCCGTGCGATCGCTGCGGGTAGACCAGCATGAAGAACTGCTTGTCCGCCTTTTCGAGCGCATCCGCCATCTGGACGCTGTTCTGGAAATGGACGTTGTCGTCTTCGATGTTTTGAACGATCAGTAGCTTGGATTGCAGATTCGCGGCGTTGGTGACGGGCGAGCTTGCCTTGTAACCCTGCTCATCGTTTTCAGGCAGGCCCATGTAGCGTTCCGTGTAGATGCTGTCGTAGTTCCGCCAATTGGTAACGGGCGCGCCGGCGATGCCGCTTTGATCAAGCCCGGCGCGTTCGTCAAAGTATAAAGCGTCATGTATCCGCCATAACTCCAGCCGTACAGGCCGATCCGTTGCGGGTCGACGAAACCCAGCGAGATCAAGTGGTCGATGCCAGTCTTTTGGTCTTCCAGCTCGTGCACGCCCATGTCGTGATAGAGCACCGATTCGAATTTATGGCCGCGGCCGCTGGAGCCGCGGTTATCCAGTTGCCAAATCACGAAACCCTTGTGCGCGAGCACCTGGTCCCAGGACAGCCCTTGCCACATGTTATGGATGGACTGGATGCCGGGACCGCCATAAACCATCACGACGGCCGGATACTTCTTCGCCGGATCGAAACCGGCGGGTTTGATGAGCCGCGCATAGAGCAGCGTGCCGTCCACCGCCTTCACGGTGACGATCTCGGTGGGGAGGATTTCGTATTCTTTGGAGTCTGGTGAGATCGGGCTGCGCGGTAGACCCGGACTTCTCTCCATCGGCTTTATACAAAGTGCCTCGCGGAGGCGCGGTCAACCCGCTGTAGTTGTCCATGTAATAAGCAGCGGTCGGACGAAGCGAAATGCCGTGCGTGCCTTCGCCTTTCGTGATCCGCTGTTTGCCGGAACCGTCAAGCGAAATTGCATAGAGTTGGCGCTCGAGCGGGCTCGCCTCGCTCGAGGTATAGAAGACGCGGTTGTGATCTTCGTCGACTCCCGCGACTTCGTCTACTTCCCAATCTCCGCTAGTCAGTTGTTTCTGCAGATCGCCGTCCGCGCCGTAGAGATAAAGATGACGAAAACCGTCGCGCTCACTGGTCCAAAGAAGCCGGTGGCCGTCTTTGAGGAAATTCAGATCGCCTTTGACGTTGATCCAGGTCGGGTCCTCTTCATGTAAAAGAACGCGAGAAGCTCCGGTCTCCCCATTGGCGATCAGCAAATCCAGCTTGTTCTGAATTCGATTTAGTCTTTCGGCCGCGATCTCACGGCTGGAAGGCAGCCACGCCACGCGGGCCAGCAGATTCCCGCGCGGATCGCCCAGGTTCATCCAGCGGGTCTCACCGCCTTGGGCCGGCACAATGCCCACTCTTACTTCGGCATTGGGATCGCCAGGTTTCGGATACCGCTCCGGCTCGAGGACACCGTGCTGGTTCGAGTAGCGATACCTGAGGAAAGATCGGCTCATGCGCGATATCGAACTGCATATATGCGATGGAACGCGAATCCGGCGACCACCAATGAGCCGTGCTGAGGTCCAGTTCTTCCGGATAAACCCAATCCAGCTCGCCATTCAGCAGCGTGTCGCTGCCGTTGTTGGTCAATTGCGTTACTTTCTTGGATGCGACGTCGAGAGTGAACAGGTTTGGCCCGCGCCGGAACGAGACGTATTTGTTGTCGGGCGACAGCTTGGGGTCATGCTCCACTTCCGCGGTTTTTGTGAGCTGCTCGAAACTGCCATTGGTAATATCAACAACAAACAGATCTCCGCCGGCGGAAACGAGCAGACGCTTATTGTCCGCGAACCACTGGATGTCGCTTTCACCTACGCGCCGGTTCGTCCAATCGAAGATGGGCTGGGCTGGCTCGGGCTCGGCCGCTTTGTCAAGCTTATCCATGGCAACCAGCTCGCGCGTTTTGCCGGATGGAATGTCATAGAGCGACAGAGTGCCGTGATTGTTGACGACAAACTGGGTTCCGTTGGGCGCCCAAGTGATTGGTCCTCCGCCACGCCGGCCACCACCCTGGCGCATTAGCGCGTCGATGGTGACGGGCTTTTTGGCCGCCCAGGCGCCTGTAACGGAGAGTACTGATAAAGATAGAAAGACAAGCATTCGGCAGAACACAGAATCGCGAGCCGGCGAGGCATCGGATCTTTGCTTCATACTGCACCTTTTGTTTAGCTGCATGAACCTGCGGGCCGGAAACGATGTGGTCCTTTGAGATCATACAGCGTACGGCACGGCACGATCAGTCTTCGTCCGTAATCCGTCCGTAAGCTTGGGGCGGGAGAATGGGCGCTGTTGAGGGGAGCAAGCGCAGCGGCTTCAGTATTGGTTGAAGTCAAGAGCCAGTTTTCGTTGAAGTGCAAGGCGAGTGACACCGCGCAGGTGAAGGCAGACCGTATAATCGAGCGCAATGCGTAAAACAGGCCGCTATGCGGACGAGCCATTGTTGCTGCCGGTTGATATCGATCCCGAGCCGATGGAGGAGCGGCTAACGGCTTGGGGCGGCACAGCCTTGCTGATACAGGCGATTCGATCATTCGACGTGCCGGGCAGCACGAAGCGCAATGTCGCAGTGAAGCAGCGGCAACGCGGGTACAGCGAGGCCGAGTACGTGGAGAGCTTAATTGTGCTGCACGCTCTGGGTGGCGATTGTGTGGACGATCTGGAACGTCTGCGCGAAGACGCCGGTCTCGGCGAGTTGCTGGGCTATGAGGTGCCGAGCCCGGAAGCGGCGCGCAAGTTTCTGAACCAGTTCCATGACGAAGCACTGGTGAGGGAGGCGCAGCAACAGGCCTTGGCGCTGGGGCAAGCCAGTTCGATTCCCGGCGAGAACGCCGCGCTGCGAGGCTTGGCGCAAGTAAACGGCACTGTGATTGGAATGCTGGGCCGGCGTTGCCCGGAACAGAAGATCGCCACCGTGGATGTGGACAGCACGATCATCGAGAGCTGGAAGCGGGAAGCGCAGCGCACCTATGAAGGATCGACTGGATATCAACCGATCCTGGCGCTGTGGGCGGAGACGGATGTGGTGCTGGCCGACGAGTTTCGCGATGGCAACGTGCCGGCGATTCACTCCCCGCTGGGTGTGACACGGCGGGCCTTCGAGGTCTTGCCGCCGAGTGTGAACGAATACTATTTTCGCGGCGATTCAGCTTGTTATGAACACGAGTTGCTGACCTGGCTGCGCGATGAGAGGCGAGAGGGCGGACCGCAAGGATTTATCGGCTTTGCGGTGAGTGCGCCCCTGCATGCGGCCTTGGGCGAGGAGATTCAGCAAACACCGGAAGAATGCTGGAAGCTGTACAGCGAGGATGCCGGCGCGAGGAAAGAGTATGCCGTGATTAACTATTATCCGGAAGAAGCTGCTGTAAATCGTTACCGCGAGCCGCTGCGCTATGTTGGCATCCGAGTGCGGAGAAAACAGCGCGAGATGTTCGAAGGCGGGAGCGAAGTGCTGCACTTCGCGGTGGCCACCAATCTGTGGGACTGGGACCCCCAGCGTCTGCTGGGATAGCATCGCGAAAAGGCGGGCAGCATCGAAGCCGTGCACGACGTTTTGAAGAATGAGTTGGGCGCTGGCGTGCTTCCCTCCAAGTGCTTCGGCGCCGATGCGGCGTGGTTCCGTTTGGCGGTCATTACGCACAACGTGCTCACTGGATTGAAGCGTCTGGCTCTGCCGCCCGAGCTATTGAAAGCCCGGCCCAAGCGGCTGCGCTTTCTGATCTTCACCACGCCAGGCCGGCTGGTGAAGCACGCGCGCCGAATAATGCTGCGCATGGTGCGCAGCTGGAACCGCTTCACCAACTGGTTGCCGGCCATACGTGCGCTCCCTGCGCCGGCTTTCTGAACCCAACCCGAAAAACAAGTAGTACGCCGGGATACCTGTGCTCGAAATCCGATTCACCGTCGCTCTTACCACCGCTACGCGCCTCCCAAACCGATGCGCCGCTATTTTCCTCTGGCTGAGGCCAACCTGATCCGCTGAAAACTCGTTTTGCTCGTCCCAACCCGCTTCCTTCAAAACCTACGGACGGATTACGGTCTTCGTTACCGGATGGGTATTACATTCTGTAAAATGTAAAGAGGAATGGAATCCGCACTCAGCGTAAAAGACAGGCGACAATCCCCAAGGCCATTCGGGATCATCAGGGCGGTGTGATGCCGATGCAATTCCGCCTCCGGGTTCAACTTCCGGATCGCCCGTAAACAAGGGCCTGCATCGGTGGCCTGCGGGACGAAGAGAGACCTAAATTTAGTTGTTTCAGTTTTGGGAACTTAACCCGTTTGGCGGTAGGGGCAGTGGAGCAATATGTCCTGTCAACCTGTGGTGCTCAGCCAATCTGGCTCTCAAAGTTAACAATCTAGGGCGTACACTTCGGGTGTAATGTTCGTTCCCCTCGCGTTCGTCAAACCAGCCTGCCATCTGTTGAGGAGTTGCGTTGGGACCGGGCTTGCTCTGGTGAGAGTATCGAACCAGTTCGAGCATCTCCCGGCGGATCGCCTCACATTCAGGGCAGGCAGCCATAGCTATACAGCCATTTTATCGCGCATTTAGCGGCTGTCCGACGCGGTCCCATTTCGAGGGCGACCATGGAAGACGTTCTACCGCCAAATTGGACAGAATGGTAGACACTCGACCATCGGGAGCCAGTCGTAGCCTGTGAAATTGAGCTATAGTCGCAGCGTGTATGTCCAGCCCTACGGTAAGTCTTTCTGAAATCCTGCGCCGGTTGGAGTCTCGGTATGGACGTCAGGAGCCGTGCTGGCCAACCGAGCCTTACGATTTTCTTGTGTGGTGGCACTGTGGATATCCGGCGAGTGATAGAGCCTGCGGGAAAGGTTGGGATGCTCTGAAGTCTGAAGTGGGCGTTGAACCCCGTCAACTTCTCGCGGCTGGCGTCGCGAGGCTCGCAATGGCAATGAAGGCCGGTGGCATGGTTCCGGAACTCCGGGCGGTGCGGCTCATGGAAATCGCTGCTCGGGTCGAGAATGAGTACGGCGGCGATCTGCGTAAAGGCCTCGTCGGACCACTGACCAAGGTTCGCCAGGCGCTAAAACGATTTCCAAATATCGGCGATCCAGGCGCCGATCGCATTTTGCTTTTCGCAGGTATTGCGCCCATCCCTGCTGTCCCCTCTAATTGCCCGTATGTGCTCGTTCGTATACGTCAGGGCCGGGAGCGCGAGACCTATAGCGTCACGTATCGCGAGGCGCAGCATGCAATCGAAGCGGAGATCCCGAAAAGCATCGATGCCCGCACTCGTGCGTACTTGCTGCTAAAGCGGCACGGACAGACTCTCTGCAAAAGCGGCAACCCGAAATGCGACGATTGCCCCCTTGCATCTTGTTGTGCTTTTGCCGCCGGCAAACATCGCGGGCGGTTCGCTCCGGAGTGACTGCGGGATCAGAGGCGTCACACTTCGCAAAGCTGGCTGGTTCGATTTGAGGGGCGCACGCGGTCGCAAATGAGTCGTCACGGGCACTTGGCCGTATACGGGGTATGGACGGATGTGCCGCATCGGTTCCGAGCCGTCGGCGACTCGTAAACAACTTGCAATTCGGAGCCTATCGGTTTGCGAGGAAAGCCCGGCCTGACCTGGTCTTCTTCTAAATGACTTGCATCGATTGCGCCCACGGATTGAACCGGCAAGGGAGGGAGAAGACGGGAGGGGATTGAAAAGGCGCCCATACGTGGAGCGCTTCTGCGGAAAGTTAATATGGCGACGTGGACACTGTCACTTGGCTGCTCGATTCGGATCCGGCCCTTCGTTGGCAGGCTATGCGGGATCTCACGGATGTCTCCCCAGCGGTAATCGAAATGGAGCGCAAGCGCGTTTCAACCGAAGGTCTCGGCGCGGAGATCCTCTCGCGCCAGCAGCCGAATGGCTTGTGGCGGCGAGACGAGGCTCCTGCTTGGCTGACCACTCTCTTTACCATGCAGCTATTGCGCGCAACTGGCATCGATCCCGCTGAGCCTGCCATGGAGGCAGCCGTAGCGCGCCTCGATGCGGGTCTGCGATGGAATTGCCAGGGCGGCTGCTGGGACTTACGTCCGCCGGAAACCGGCGGGAACACCTTCTTTGAGGGCGAAGTAGAGCCCTGCATCAACGGAGGCGTGCTCGCGCTGGGAGCGTACTTCGGTCGCCCAGTGGAGAGCCTCGCACGCCGCCTCATCGCTGAGCAACTCGATGACGGCGGCTGGAACTGCGAAGCGCCGAAGAGTACGCGGTCCTCCTTTCACACGACCATTTGTGTGTTGGAGGGCTTGCTCGAGTACGAGCGTGCCGTCGGGTCCGCGCCGGAGATCGCGGCAGCCAGACGGCGCGGCGAGGAATACCTGCTTCAGCGCTCTCTCTATCGGCGGCTCTCGACTGGCAAAATTGCGAATCCCGAATTTCTTGAGTTCGCGTTCCCGGCTCGCTACCACTACGACGTGCTCCGCGCGCTCGACTACTTCAGAAATAGCCATGACCAGTCCGACGCTCGTACACGGGATGCCGCCCATATCGTCGGCAGCAGACAGCAGGCCGACGGTCGATGGCTCCTCGATCGCGCGTACGATGAGGCGCTGGCTCTACCGTTCGGCGAGTCAGTGGGCGGGCCGAGTCGGTGGAACACGCTCCGGGCGCTGCGGGTCCTCCGTTGGCACGAGCAATGAGACCGCTGTGCTAACCATGCCCAAGTCCAGGAATACCGGAAAACTGGAGATTGAAACTAAAGACGGCTCATTGATTGCCACGATTCGTGCCGATGGCAGTCCTGATTGCACGATCAGTTAATGATGGAGTGAGTTGTCACCACTGACGTATGTTCCGAGGAAGTTCAGCACTGCACTGGCATAAAGGGCGGGCTCCGCGCTGTACGTCGTGTCGTGAACGGCCTTGGGGATCACGACAAGTTCCTTCCGAGCGTCGGGAATCGTTGAGAGAATCTGTCGTGCCTTGCTTGTCGGGACTATCCAATCCCGCTCTCCTGATATCAGCAGTACGGGAACTGTAATTCGGCTGGCCCACGGAATCACGGATAGCAGTTCCGGTCCGAGATAGATGCCGGTGCGGGCATAATACATCAACGCAGTTGCAATAGCCACTCCCGGAAAAGACGAAACCCAGAACAGGGATCAAACCCAAAACTTCGTTTTGGGATCACGCAGAAAATGACGGCTTATATCGTCTGAAACGCCACCACGCCTTCAGGGGAATGCCATCCATCGACTGGAATGAAACTGTTTCGCTATGCAATCCAAAGTCCGCGGGTCCACGGTTCATGCCGCGCCAGCGAGGGTGGTCTCCGAACATATCAGAGCAACCCAAATAACCGGCAACTAGGTAGAACAGCAAGGCGATGACCACAATGCTCCAGAGCCCGCGTCTAAGGCGAGTGCGGTGCGCCGTAGGCAGAGTTGACCGATTGAGTGCAGCATCGGCTAAGCAGGGATTGGCCGCGTCCATCTGATTGCCCATCACGATGCTGATCTTCCGAATAATCCTGCGAACGAAATCGCACCCGAGTTTTTCAACAGCATCTCTAGTTCCTGTCGGTTTCCGACGCTTGTCGCGACGCTCTGCGAGATGAAAGCAATGCTATCCAAACAACAAATCCGATCAATAGCGAGCAAAGAAACGGAACCACCAGAAAAACGAAACCCACCTTCAGAGTCGTGCGCCCAAACGCAACGTCTGCATAGATCGCCGGACAGCAGAACACGACGGCCACCGTGAGCCCGTACAAAAATATGCGGGCAGAGGGTAACCATTGCTTCGAATTCAGATGGGCGTAAACCAACTCTACGAACGGCAAAAGCACCCATACCGCGAAGAGTAGGACTAAAACTATCGATTTCTGATGACGGCCCGCACGGAGCATCAGGGCAAGGGATGTGACGGCCCCGATTGCCACTCCAGTGATTGTCGCTCGTTGTCGCACCTTCACGCCTTCCGTGTCGCTTGAGATTTTATACCGCGGCAGCCGTTTGAAATCGTTCAAGTATTGTTGACTGGCTTGGGCCGGCGTGACAGTCGCCTATCGGGACATGGGCGCAAAAACTCAATATAATTACTTACATCTCGATGCTTCGCATGCAGAAACTTTTGTTGCGTCTGCTTATTCCTCCGTTCGCTGCGTTCATTCTCTGCGCGAGCGCAAATCAGAACACCGCGCCGGCATCGTCCCGGTCGGATGCGAATAATGATCTGATTGTCAGCCTGCTCGAACAGAGCCACAATTTGGATCAACAGTTCGGCCTGGCAGTGCATCTGGATCTACTCGCCCGGCAAACGAGCATGATCTCCCGCATACTGGGGGACCGCAGCCGCGATCTTGCGCGGCAATGGGCGAACGAGCTCTTCAGCGACGCGGCCCAAACCAAGCAGCCAAGGCGCTCGAATTTGCAAGGCTCGGCCTTGACGATCCTAGCCCGGCTCGACCCTCAACATGCCTTGGAGCTGCTGCATACGGCCCAACTTGAAGAAACCGGTCCGCCCTCGCCCAAAATGCAGTTGGCCGGAGTGGCCTTCAATTCTCTGATCGAATCCGGCGGCGAGAGTGCTTTGCCCCTCATTGAGCAGGAAGCCGATCAGCTAGGCGCACAAGGTCAATATCCGTACGCTGCTCTCGGGAGGGCGACTTACTATGCAGTTTCGAAGGAATTCCGCGATAATCGGCAGCACGCGACGGACGTGTTGCGGTCCGTGTTTGAACCAGCATTCGCACGCTACAGCCAGGGCCCCCCGAACTTCTCCAGTGATTACGAATTCGGTGAAATGCTCCGCGTCATGGCCGGCGCTCCGCCAATCGATGCAACTCAACCGGCACTTCGCGCACTTGTGAAGAATTTGCTTGCAGTAGATACAAATAAGTACCACTATCAGGCTCGCGCGGTTAGCCCGGATGGTGAGGACTTTCACCCTGAGAACGCGGGCGACGCTGCGATCCTCTGGTTCGCTCAGCTGATCAATCGCGATCCACAGCTGGTTCAGGAAGTGGAGACAGCCCGGCCGGGGCTGCAATCTGCGCTCGAATGTTTCAAGGCAAACCGCTGTCGCGGCATGATGTTCGGACGCGGCGGCCAACAATCCCCAAGGGCAGTTGTGCCTGATCCCCAAGCAGAAACCCGAGAAGCTGCAGTCCGTTTCTCGCTCATGGACCCCGAAGCGGCGATCGCGAAAGTCGGCACCTTGTCTGACAGTGACATCCGGACCGAAAGCGAGCTCAATTTGGCCCGTCGCCTCGCGCGTTCTCATCCAGACCAGGCTGCCCAGCTAACCAGTGGAGCTCAGAGCACGCCTGCAGACGACGACCCACGCAAACAGCTCAACGTCATCTCGGCCCAGGTCTCGATCGCTGCCGCTCAAAATCAGCAGCAACAGTTGCTGCAATTGCTGCAACGCGGGTTCGAGTTGGCGGGTCCTCTGGTTGCGCAGCCACTGCCGCCCGGCGCCCCGCCCTTTATTCCGGGTTTGCCTCCAATGATTCAGATCGCTATCCAGAACTATCCCGATATGACCGTCAAATTTCTTGAAGGCCTCCCTCCGGAACGAATGAAAGCGGAACTCTTGATAGGCGCTGCCGCTGCCTTGCAAATGCCCCAGCGACTGCCTACGAAATAACTGCAGCTACATTCTACGGCTGAGGGCGGCGGGCGGGCTGCGGCGCCGGCAGCGGTTTTCTCGGCAACATCTCAGGACGGGTTGAGGTGTCGTACACAAAAGACGCGATGATGGCCGAAGCCTGCATCAGATCCCCAGGCTGAATCCGATCATATACGTCCATATTCGAATGATGCGTGCGGGTTTCGTAGTCCATCGGATCCTGGATGAACTGGAATCCCGGCAAACCGACGGCATCGAACGAAAGATGATCCGTACCGCCCGTATTGCGGATGGTCAAAGTGTTGGCGCCCAGATCCTTGAAGGGCGCGAGCCAGGCTTCGAAGATCGGCCGTACCATGTCGTTGCCTTGCAAGTAGACGCCGCGAATCTTTCCGGTCCCGTTGTCGTAATTGAAATAGGCATCCAGCTTGGAGTGCTCAGCGGTGAGCTTCATGGTTTCGCGATCGCCGAAGTGCTCTTTAACGTATGCTCGCGAGCCCAGCAATCCTTCCTCTTCTCCGCCCCAGAGAGCGACACGAACCGTGCGATCCATGGGTTGATTGATGGCTTTCAGGATTCGGGCGGCTTCCATCATCACGGCGCTTCCGGCAGCGTTGTCCGTCGCCCCTGTTCCGCCGTGCCAGGAGTCGAAGTGCGCGCCTAACATCACAAGCTCGTCTTTGTGCTTGCCGGTACCCGGAATCTCTCCAGTGATGTTGAAGGAATCGGGATTGTCGTTGTAGAACTCGTTCTGGATATTGAATTCGAGCTTGACCGGGATATTGTGCTGCACCAAGCGGGCGATTCGATTATATTGTTCCGGCATCAGAACGACTCCAGGGGCGGCGATGGGCCGCTTCGGATCGTACGAACCGCCGGACTGGGCGAATATGGTTCCGCCGGAACCGCGGCTTTCCGTGAGTACCAGCAGGGCCCCCTCATCCTTCATAAACTGCGCGATTTTCTCCTGCATACGCCGCCGTTCTTCCGGCGATTGAAACGGCTGACCGCCATTTCCAGATCTTGCGCGGGCGGCGGCCTGGTTCGGCGCGCCGAAAAGGCCAGTCCGGCCGGGTTCCGGAGCTTCTGCCTCCGCAGTAAGTTCGGCATCCGTGTAGCGGCGTCCATCGGCGGTGGTCGGGAACGGCAGTTCCGCAGGCTCGCTGGTCATCACGATTTTGCCCTTCAGCTTGCCTTTAAACTTCTCCATGTCGGCGTCGGTGCGAATAGTCGCAAGCATCGGTTCACCTTCCACCGACCCGTTCGTCCCTTCGGTCCAGGCCAGCGGAATGCCCATGAGTTCAGAGAACTGCGGCTCAACCATATGAGCCTCGAAATACTTGTTTTGCCAACCTCGCCCGAAGGGGCCCCACTTCTCTTCCTTTACGTTGACGAGCCCGTAATCTTGAAGGCGTTTGACCGCCCAATCGCCGGCAGCTTTGAAATTAGGCGATCCGGTCAATCGGGGGCCGTGCACGTCCGTCAGGTAGAACATCGTGTCCATGACCTTGGAATTCGAGAAGGCTTCGGTCTTGATGCGATTAACGACAGCGAGGTCCACCTTCTCTTCGGCGAAGACAAGCAAGGGAACAGCAACGATTGCAGACAGGGAAAGGGCCAGGGCTTTTTTCGACAACATCTCCCTATTAACGATGTTCTTCGAAGCGGGGTTACGGGCAACTCGCAATTCCTGCGCTAAAAGCGCAACGTCCCGGCCACACGCCGAGGCAGAAGTGTTGCAATAAAGCCACACATTGCCAGGCAGAAGGTCCCTAGAATCAAATAATTAGAGCGTTTATCGTGGCTCTCCTGGTATTCTGGACTGTTCCATAATGGTTTGCGAAACGACGATTCGCCACCCGGTTGAGATTCAAGGCGTCGGGCTTCACCATGGGGCGCAAGTTCATTTGCGCATAACGCCCGCTCCTCCGGGTACGGGTATCGTTTTTATCCGCACCGATCTGGAAGATACCGAAATACCCGCGAGTTGGGAGTACGTCGAGCGAGTCAGCTACGCGACCAGCCTAATGCACCCGAAAGGCATTTTCATTTCCACCACGGAGCACTTGCTCAGCGTTTTGTACAGCATGGGAATCGACAATGCCTATATCGAGCTGGACAATCTTGAGCTTCCTATTCTGGATGGCAGTGGGCAGCCCTTCATCGAACTGCTGAAAAGAGCGGGAAGAGAACAATCCCGCCGTTTGCGCCGCTACATGCGCATTGTGCGGCCTGTGAGCGTGGAGGCAAACGGAAAGAGCGTGGCAATCCTGCCGTGCGATGCCTTCCAACTCCGCTGCCACAATTTTTTTGACCACCCGCTGGTGGGCGAGCAAACTCTGGAGCTGGAAGTCACGCCTGAAGCTTACGCAGCCGAGATCGCTCCCGCGAGAACCTTCGGCTTCGAATACGAGCTGGATCAACTGCGCGACATGGGTTTGATTCGCGGCGCGTCATTGGATAACGCCGTTTGCTTCACCCGTAGCGGGGTGGCAAACCCGAGTGGGCTCCGGTTCCGGGATGAATGCTGCCGGCATAAAGCGCTGGATCTGATTGGCGATCTAGCTCTGATCGGTAAACCGCTTTTGGGCCTGGTTGTGGCGGAGAAGGCCGGACACGCGATGCACGTGGCACTGGTGAATAAGTTGATGTCTGACCCTTCGCTTTACGAGATGGTGACGCTCGACCGTTCCGCTCCACAGAAACGGGAAATTGCCGCGCACGCTCTGGTTCCGTAGGGTCCGATCTCGTATAGCCGGATCGCCTATATAGGATGGGGTTTGCGGCAACTCCCGGATTTCATCACCTTCGTCCGCCTGGCTGCTTCGCCCTTTCTGGCGTGGCTTCTGCTTGAATCGCGGTTCCGGGAAGCCTTGGCGCTCGTTCTTTTAGCCGGACTGACCGATTGGCTCGACGGCTTCGCCGCCCGGCGATTGGGCGTGAGCGGAAGGTTGGGCGTGGTGCTAGATCCTCTGGCGGACAAGGTTTTGCTAGTCACTTTATTCGTTGTTCTAGGGGCGGTGAGGCTGATCCCTGTATGGCTGGTCTTCTTGGCCATTGGGCGCGATGTGGTTATTGTGGTCGGCGCCCTTTTGCTTCGGATGTTTCGCGATATTCGCCGCTTCGCTCCCTCCATGCTGGGCAAGGTGAGTACGTTTTTTCAGATCGTGTTAGTGCTGCTGGTACTCTTGCACGCCGCCTTTCCGTATGAATTCATTTTCTGGCTCGAAATCACGGCGCTCATTTTGACTACTCTGTTCACAATATTGAGCGGGCTGGATTATATTTGGCTCGGTATTCGCTTGGCAGCTCGTCGAGTCGTTCGGACCGCCTAAAAGAAAGAGAGCAAGAATTTTTTCCTGGTAGCGGCCTTCCGGCACAGAGTATCATTGACGAGGATAGGGGCTGGGAGTAGCCTGAAGACATGGAGCCGAGCGTCGAGATTTTCCAGCCATCGCGCCTGTATGCCCGGGTCGGTTGGGCTGCCCTGGCGGGCTCGGCGATTTGCGTTCTATGCGGTTTCCGAGCGCCCCTGGCTTTTATTCCCGGATTCCTGTGCGCGACTACCGCCGCAGCGCTGTTCTGGCTGGCGGCGCGGCCATCCATCCGTATCGGCGATACGCAGTTCAACATCGGCGAACGCGCCATCGCCTGGCGCGAAGTGCGCGAGATCAACAGCAGCCGCTTTCTTTCGCCCTTGATTCTGCGAATTAAGCTCACCAATTCCCGGCGCAAGATGCTTATCTTTCCCGGAGAACCGGAGCGCATTGCCAAGCTGATGTTCCAGCTCCGGAAGAACTCGCAGTTCGCTACGTTCGACGGTGTTGCTTACCGGGATTACTGGACCTGGTCCAGTCTCGCCGGTTTGGGCGGCGATAACCCGGTGCTCGATCAACCGGTACGCATGCTGAATCCTGAGGACGAAGAAGAAATCGAGCGGATGTACCAGAAGTTGAAGACGGTAGGGCGGCTCGATTCCCGCGGCACTGATTCCTCCAAAACCCCCGATGAGGATTAGGGCTGGCGGTTAAAAGAAACCGCGTAAGAGCGCTTCGCTCGGGTTGCCTCTATTTCCTCCTGGCGCTTACTGCCTTGGCGGTATCGGCTTGGTTTTTGCGGGCGCCATTGTTGACTGCCGCAGGCAATATGCTGGTAGAAGATGACGGACCCCGGAAGGCGCAAGCGATTGTCGTACTCGGCGGCGACGATGCCGGCATGCGGATCATCAAAGCAGCACAACTGGCGCAGGCAGGGTATGCACCGTATGTCATCGTGAGCGGTCCCAAGAGCCTTATCGGACACGAATGCGACCTGACCATTCAGTACGCGCGGAGCAAGGGCTATCCCGAGTCGCTCTTTCATCCGCTGCCGCACGGTTTTAATTCGACGAGAAGCGAAACCGAATTCATTGGCGAGTATTTGAGAGCGCACGGAATCCATAACATTCTTTTGGTGACGAGCAATTACCACACCCGTCGAGCGGCGTATGACATGCGAAGCCAAAATTCGGGCCTGGAGGTGGACGTTGTGGCTGCGCCGGACCCGTTCTTTACACCTGGAGCGTGGTGGACCTCGCGCGATGGACAGAAGACGTTCGTTTTCGAGTGGATGAAGACCATTGCGACCTGGTTGAAAATATAAGATGCTCAAGTCGTTTTCCACACTGTGGCCTTACATCCGCCGGTATCGGGGCGGCCTCGCATTGGGCATCGGCTCCCTTCTGATGAAGGACATTCTGGCCGCGGCGCTTCCCATCGTCATTAAAGATGGAGTCGATTCGCTCACGCACGGGTTTCAGATGCGCATCGTCTTTCAGCTCGCCGGGCTACTGATTGGCCTCTCGTTGGTAAAAGGGCTTTTTCAATATTGGATGCGCGTGATTATCATCGGCATCTCGCGGGATATCGAGTACGACCTGCGCAACGATCTTTTCAGCCATCTCGTGGGGCTGTCTCAGGATTTCTATTCTCGCTACCGCACCGGCGACATCATGGCGCGCAGCACGAACGACCTGAATGCGGTACGGATGATGCTCGGGCCCGGAGTCATGTACTGGAGCGAGACAAGCATCATGCTGGTGCTCTCCGTTGCGGTCATGATCCATGCAGATCTGCGCCTCACGCTCATCGCTCTGATTCCTGCGCCGCTGGTTTCGGTGGCCGTGATCTTCTTCGGGCGGCGTATTCATACCCGTTTCGAGCACATTCAGAGGATGTTTTCCGATATCAGCAGCAGAGTGCAGGAGAACCTGGCGGGCGTCCGCGTTGTTCGCGCCTACGCCCAGGAAAGCGCGGAAGTGGCTCAGTTCGAACGCCTCAATCAGGAATATATCCGCGAGAATATTGGACTGGCACGAATTCAAGGGCTCTTCATGCCTCTGCTCCAGGCGCTCATCGGCGTCACATTCTTGCTGGTTCTGTGGGCCGGAGGCAGGCAACTCATGCAAGGCCGCATTAGTCTGGGCAGCTTTGTCATGTTCAACACGTACATGGGCATGCTCATCTGGCCGATGATTGCTTTCGGCTGGGTAGTGAACCTGATGCAGCGTGGCACCGCATCGCTGAACCGTATCAATGAGATCCTGCATGAGCATCCAACCATCGGGCGTCCGACAGGAGAAGTCCTGCAACCGGGCGATTACCCGGCGGAGATTACGTTCCGCGATCTTGTGATGCAGTTTGGAGACCGGGAGGCGATCGCCGGGGTGAATCTGGAAATCTTTTCCGGGGAAACCGTAGCGATTGTTGGCCACACGGGCTGCGGAAAGACCACGCTAGCGAGTCTCATTCCCCGATTGTTCGATCCGACGCGCGGAAGCGTCGAACTAGGAGGAATGGATCTTCGCCGTTTCGATCCGGAAGAATTGCGCCGGGAGATTGGCTTCGTTCCGCAGGAGACATTTCTGTTCAGCGCTACGCTGGCGGAAAATATCGCTTGGGGTGTTTCCAGTGCGACAAAGGAGGAAATTCGCTGGGCTGCGGAGATCGCCGGATTGGGAAGCGATATTGAAACCTTCCCGAATGGGCTCGAAACCGTGATTGGAGAACGAGGCTTGACGCTCTCGGGCGGGCAGAAGCAGCGAACCGCTATCGCGCGGGCGATTTTGCGCAATCCGCGCGTTCTCATTCTCGATGACGCGCTTTCGAGCGTCGATACAGTAACGGAAGAAAAGATCTTGAATGGTCTGGCGGGCGTCATGCGAGACCGTACGACCATTCTTATTTCCCATCGCGTGTCCACGGTGCAGAATGCTGACCGCATTATCGTGCTCAGCCATGGCGCCGTGGTGGAAACCGGCACTCACGACGAATTACAACGTCGGGGCGGGTATTACGCCGAGTTGTATCAAAAGCAGTTGCTTGAAGAAGAATTGGAGACAATCTGAATATGGCCGATCACACACTCACCAGGCGAAACTGGCTGGGAGCTGCTTCCAGCGCGGTCGGACTGGCATCCGTAACCGGCGGTAACTTACTTGGGCAGCAATATCACATAGCGGGCGCGAACTTCAAGCTCGGCGTCGCTTCATACTCGTTTCGAAAGTTCTCGCGAGCGCAGGCCATCGCGATGACCAAGGAATTGGGAACGCCCTATCTCAACATCAAAGACTTTCACCTGCCGCTCGATAGCACTCCGGAACAGATCGATGCCGCGAAGAAGGAGTTCGACGATGCCGGCATCATTCTGGTAGGCTGCGGAACCGTCTATTTCAAAGAGAACAGCGACTCCGATATTCGGCCCAAATTCGAATATGCGAAGCGAGCTGGGTTTCCACTCATTGTTTGCATGCCGAACCGCGATGTCCTGCCCGGCCTGGAGAAGTACGTAAAAGAATACGACATTAAGATCGCGGTCCATAACCATGGCCCGGAGGACAAGAATTTTCCCACGCCTCAGAGCGCATTGAAAATTGTGAAGGATATGGACCCGCGCTGCGGATTATGCATCGATATCGGCCATACGGCGCGTACCGGCGTGGACGTAGTCGAATCGCTTGCAGAGGCTGGGCCGCGGCTGCTGGACATGCATGTGAAAGATCTGGCGAACACTAGCGAGAAGGACAGCCAGGTCGCGGTCGGCGACGGCAAATTGCCGTTCCCGAAAATCTTCCTTCAACTGATCAAAATGAAGTACGGCGGGTGCGTCAATCTGGAATACGAAATTCAGGCGGACAACCCCATGCCCGGAATGCAAAAGAGCTTTTCGTATATGCGCGGCGTGCTGGCCGGTATTCAGGGCGCAAAGTATTCGACCTGATTATCTCTGAGCCAGAGTTTCGATCTGAGCGTCGGGCACGTAGCTTTCGAGCTCCGGGATTTCAATCAAAGTTTGAGTGCCGGCGCCGGGTTTGCTGTCGATGAGCATGCGATAGCCGGGTCCGAACAAAACACGTAGCCGTTCGTTGACATTGCTGACTCCGATGCCCTGCTGGAACAGCGTCCCCAGCTTTGATTCCTGAATTCCGACGCCATCGTCTTCCACTGAGATGTGAAGACGCGTGCCTTCCAGCCAGGCGCGCAGGCGAATCATGCCGCCGTCTACTTTTTTTGCGAGACCATGCTTGATTGAATTTTCTACGATCGGCTGCAAGATCATGCTGGGCACCAGACGGTCCAGCGTGTTCTCCTCGATTTCCTTAAAGAACCGAAGCTTGTCTCCGAAGCGGACCATTTCGATGGCCAGGTAATCGTCTATAAACGAGATCTCTTCGCGCAGCGGCGAAAAGTTTTCCGTTTTCCGGAGCAGCCGCCTCAGGATTTTTGAGAGCTTATAAATCATGCTGCGCGCGCGATCGGGATCGATGCGAATCAGAGTCGAAACCGAGTTCAGCGTGTTAAACAGGAAATGCGGATTAATTTGGTTTGTGAGCGCGGCCAAATGTGCTTCGGTCAAGCGCGCCCGCTGGGCTTCCAGCTGCTTTTCAGCGCGGAAGCTGCTCCAGATCCGGATAGGCAGGGAGACGGCGAACAGGGTGGTGGCGGCACAGGCGACAAATGTCCAGGCGTTCACGTCGCGAATGCCGGCAAACAGGAAGAACGTGTTGTGTTCCGGAAATAGAAAATAAACTCCCCAGCGCAGGGCTTCTGTGATCACGACAATCGCGTTACACGCCACGTTAAAGGCTGCTCTCTCGACAACGCGGCGCTGAATCGCAGTCCGGTTCAAGCGCAAAACCTGCCGAAAGAGACGATAAAGGTTCAGGTCGACGAAGGGAGAAAAGTACCAGATGTCCTCTTTCTCGGGAGCGAGATCGTGCATCAATGCGCCAAGCAGTCCCGCTGCCGCATAAAGCGGCATGGACATGAATTTGCCGTCGAACATGTCGGGAACCGAAACGCATAATCCGGTCACGAGTCCGCTCACGTACCCCCCGAGCATCCCCGCGATTTGCGCCCCTTCCAGCGCCAAATCTACGGCCCGATACTGATGATGACTGAGGATCCGCACGCCTGCGGCGGATCCGAACAGCACCGAAAAGATAAACGCAAGTTGCAGACGTTCACCGACGGTGCGCTCATCGCGAAGAAGAATTTTCTGAATGCGCGCGAAGCGCATCAGAATGCTCGCGATGGATGCCGATACCGCAACTTTAATGAGAAGCGCGGCTAGCTGCGGTTGGCTAAGCATCGTAATTTTGGGAAAGTGCCTCTGAGGTACGCCCTACTTGATCGTATTCTGTTTTCCCTCTGGTTTATCGAGAGGGCGCGATAATAGATTAATTTGCCGGATTTCAAGCTTAACAAGGTCGCTGAAGCGGACTTCCCTAGCCGGTTCGGACGTTTTCGAATATACGGATTCGAAGGGATTCGCGGCAGTGACATCGAAGAAGCTGTTGCGCTCAAATTGGGGAATCTCTCGTCCGAGGAAGGCGCGCCGCTGGTTCGAATTCACTCGCAATGCCTGACCGGAGACGTGTTCCACAGCCTTCGCTGCGATTGCCGCTCACAGCTCGAGCTCGCTCTCGATCAGATTGTCGCGGAACACCGCGGTCTGCTGATTTACGAGCACCAGGAAGGGCGTGGCATCGGATTGCTGAACAAGCTTCGCGCATACGAATTGCAGGATGAAGGATTAGATACTGTGGAGGCGAACGAAAAGCTTGGGTTCGAAGCGGACCTGCGCGATTATGCATTGCCTGCCGCCATCCTGAAATATTTCGAAGTTTCGGAAGTGCGCCTGCTCTCCAACAATCCTGAAAAGGTGGCGGCGATCGAGAAGGCCGGAATAAAGGTAGTGGAGCGCGCGCCCATCATTGTTCCGCCTCTGGAGACTACGGCCGAGTACCTCAAAACCAAGCGCGAAAAATTAGGCCACTTGTTCTAATCACGGATGGAGCTTTCAGGCCAGCCACTCACACTCGAAGAGATCGCAGCCGTTTCGATTGGTGAAATAAACCCGTTCTTATCGCAAGATGCCCGTCGGCGGATTCAGGCGGCTCGCGACGTTATCGAAGAGGTCATCCGCGAAGGGCACGTAGTTTACGGCGTGAACACGGGATTCGGAAAACTGTCCGACGTCCATATTCCGTCCTCCGACATAGAGGCGCTGCAACTCAATCTCGTGCGTAGCCATTCCTGCGGGCTGGGCCAACCATTGTCCGAGGAAGAAACGCGCGCGATGATGCTGCTTCGTGCCAATGTGCTCGCTTTAGGCAAGAGTGGGTGCCGGGTTGAGGTTGTTGAAACTTTGCTTCGGATGCTCGACAAACGAGTCCATCCGATCATCCCCGAGAAAGGCTCGGTAGGCGCGAGCGGCGATTTAGCGCCCTTGGCCCATCTTGCTCTCTCGATGATTGGAGAAGGCGAATCGCGGCTATCGCGGCGAGCGCATTCCGGGAGGGGACGCATTGCGGGCCGCCGAAATTGCGCCGCTCCGTTTGGCTGCCAAGGAGGGCCTCGCTCTCCTCAACGGAACGCAGGCGATGGCGGCGGTGGGCGCTCTAGCTGTTCACCGCGCGCAGCGAGTGGCTGCACTGGCCGATCTAGCCGGCGCTATGACCCTCGAAGCGCTGCTGGGAACGCCTGTCGCGTTCGACTCGCGAATTCACTCCGCTCGGCCTCATCCGGGCCAGCTCGCTTCGGCGGCGCATCTCCGCTCGCTCCTTCAGAACAGCGAAATTCGCCATTCGCATCTTAAGAACGATCCGCGCGTGCAGGACGCCTACAGTTTGCGTTGCATCCCGCAGGTTCATGGAGCGGTTCGCAGCGCCCTGCAACACGCGGCTTCCGTAATTGAGATTGAAAGCGGTTCAGCCACGGACAATCCGCTCGTGTTTGCCGAAAGCGGAGATGTCCTGAGCGGCGGAAACTTCCATGGCGCGCCCCTGGCGATGGTTTTCGATTATGCCGCGATCGCAATGACGGATTTGATCAGCATCGGTGAGCGCCGCATCGATCGTCTGGTCAATCCCGATGTGAACGAAGGCTTGCCGCCTTTTCTGAGCTCTCATCCGGGTATCTCATCGGGTTACATGATCGCTCAGATCTGCGCGGTGGCTCTTCTGAATGAAGCAAAGATCCTGGCGCATCCCGCGAGCATCGACAATGTTCCGACCTCGGGCGATAAAGAAGATCATGTGTCTATGGGGATGACTGCCGCTGTCAAACTCCGTGAGATAGTTTCCAACGCCGAGCGAGTGCTCGCCATCGAGCTGATGGCCGCGGCCGAAGGACTGGACTACCGGTCGCCGCTGCGGTCCTCGTCTTCGATCGAACGAGCGCGCGAGCTCATCCGCACTCTTGTCCCGCGACTTACTGCCGACCGGCCCTTATCCGGCGATATTCAACGCATGGCGGATGCAATACGGCGCGGAGAGTTCGATGAATTTATAAATTAGCTGGGAGTTCAAGCGATGCCTGAAACGACAACCGAGATCAAAGCCCCGCGCGGGCATAGGTTGAGCTGTAAGGGTTGGCATCAGGAAGCGGCGCTCCGCATGCTGATGAATAACCTCGATCCCGAAGTCGCGGAAAGACCGGAGGAGCTGATCGTTTACGGCGGAACGGGACAAGCCGCGCGGAATTGGGAGTGTTTTCATGCCATTGTTCGCGCCTTGCGCGGTCTCGAAAATGATGAAACGCTCCTTGTTCAATCCGGCAAACCGGTCGGTATTTTTCGCACGCATCCGGAAGCGCCGCGCGTTCTGATCGCCAACGCCAATCTAGTGGGGCGCTGGTCGAATTGGGACGAATTTCACCGGCTCGAAAAACTCGGCTTGACGATGTACGGTCAAATGACTGCCGGCTCATGGATCTATATAGGCAGCCAGGGCATAGTCCAAGGAACGTACGAAACCTTTGCGGCGGCGGGAAGAAAGCATTTCAACGGAGATCTAGCCGGCAAGCTCATCGTGTCAGGAGGCATGGGCGGCATGGGTGGCGCGCAACCGCTCGCGGCCACAATGAACGGTGCTTGTTTTCTCGGTATCGACGTCGATCCGGCGCGCATCGAGAAGCGGGTTCGCACCGGCTATTGCGATCATTGCGTCGACGATTTGGACGAGGCGCTCTCGCTCGTTGATGCGGCGCGTGAACGGCGGCAGGCGATCTCCGTCGGCCTGGTAGGAAACTGTGCGGATCTTATTCCGGAGTTGGCCAGCCGGAAGATTATTCCCGATATAGTGACGGATCAGACCAGCGCGCACGATCCTCTGAATGGCTATGTGCCGAACGGAATGACGCTCGAAGAGGCTCGCGAACTCCGGAGGCGCGATCCGGAGCAATATGTACGCCGGTCCATGGCAGCTATGGCTCAGCACGTTGAAGGAATGCTCGCCCTGCAGCGCGCCGGGTCAGTGGCTTTTGATTATGGCAATAACATCCGCAAGCAGGCGCAAGATGCCGGTGTGGATGCGGCATTCAATATTCCGGGATTTGTGCCCGAATACATTCGGCCTATGTTCTGTGAAGGCCGCGGGCCGTTTCGATGGGTAGCGCTGTCGGGCGACCCCGAGGATATTCGTAAGACAGACCGGCTGATTTTGGAAATGTTTTCCACGAACGAATACCTGGTCCGCTGGATCAAGCTTGCCGGAGCGCGAATTCAGTTCCAGGGTTTACCCGCCAGAATCTGCTGGCTCGGCTATGGAGAGCGAGCGAAGTTCGGGTTGGCGATGAACGATCTGGTTCGTTCGGGCGAAATCAAAGCGCCCATCGTGATCGGTCGCGATCATCTGGATGCCGGATCGGTTGCTTCTCCGTATCGAGAGACAGAAGCCATGCGTGACGGCTCCGACGCAATCGCGGATTGGCCGCTTCTCAACGCGCTGGTCAACACGGCCGCCGGAGCCTCGTGGGTTTCGATTCATAACGGCGGCGGTGTGGGAATCGGATATGCGGAACACGCCGGCATGGTAGTAGTGGCGGATGGCACTCCAGAGGGCGCGCGCCGCATCGAGCGGGTGCTGACAAGCGATCCCGGCACCGGCATCATGCGTCACGTGGACGCCGGATATCCCGAAGCGATTGCGTTTGCCAGGAATGAGAATGTGAAGATTCCGATGGCCCGCTAATGAACTGCGAAGCCGCGCAGTTTGGCCGTTCTGAATTGCGGTCAACTTGTCACGCTCGCCGGACCGGCTCGGCCGCGAGTACGCGACGAACTGAAGGATCTGTCGATCATTCCGAACGGCGCCATGCTGGTCCGCGATGGTTTCATTGAGGCGATCGGAACCGGTGACGAGCTGAAGCACCGGATTACAACTGAATACCAGACCATCGATGCGCGCGGCCGTGTCGTGCTTCCAGGTTTTGTGGACGCGCACACTCATCCGGTATTCGCCGGAACCCGGGTAGACGAATACGAACTCAGAGCATCTGGCGCGACTTACGAGCAGATTGCCGAAGCCGGAGGCGGGATTCGTTCTACCGTGCGAAAGACGCGCGCCGCATCCGAAGACGAACTGTTCGAAAGTTCGCGCCGGTATTCCAAATGGTTTCTGCGCGCGGGCACAACCACTGTCGAGGCGAAGTCGGGCTACGGACTTTCTCTCGAGGATGAATTGAAGATGCTGCGCGTGATTCGCCGCTTGAACTACGTCCCTACGTTTCTGGGCGCGCACGAAATTCCGGATGAGTATCGCGGAAACAGCAATGCCTATGTCGATTTGATCGTAGACGAAATGCTGCCGGCTGTGCGGAAGAATCGGCTTGCCGAATACTGCGATGTCTTCTGTGAACCTAAGGTCTTCGACGTATCCGCGTCACGGCGCATCCTTTCCCGTGCTCGCGACCTCGGATTCAAATTGCGCGTGCATGCCGATCAACTTTCAAGATCCGGAGCTGCCGAATTGGCAGCAGAACTCGGGGCGGCCACAGCCGATCACCTGGAGCAGACGGACGATCAGGGAATTGGGGCGCTCGCGGCGGCGAACGTACAGCCGGTTTTACTTCCTGCATCGGTTTACAGTCTGGGGCTCAGCCGCTTCGCTCCCGCCCGCAAAATGATCGAGGCCGGGCTCGCGCTTGTCCTCGCTACGGATTTCAACCCAGGCTCTTCGCCGACTGCCTCAATGGCTTTTGTTCTTTCGCTAGCTTCCACGCATATGCGAATGACTCCCGCCGAGGCGATTGCGTCGGCCACCATCAATGCGGCCTACAGCCTGGGACGCGGCGCCGAGATCGGTTCGCTCGAACCCGGCAAGCGCGCCAATTTCGTGATCCACGATTGCCGCGACTACCGCGAGATCGCGTATTTCATAGGTGTCGAATCGGCGGAAGCGGTCTTTGTCAACGGAGAATTGGCTTGGCAGAGAAGAGCCCCGGAGGAGTGATGAAACCCGCCATACGCGGAAATCGTATGATTGTTCCCGGGTTGATCAACGTCCATTCCCATTCGTTCCAGCGCGCCATTCGGGGGCGGACGGAATGTCGGACATCAGCGAGCCGGGATACCTTTTGGACTTGGCGCGAGGCCATGTACCGCGCCGCGAATCGTTTGTCGCCTGACGATCTTTATCACGTCGCGCGAATCGCATTTCTGGAAATGCTTCTATCGGGAATCACCACGGTCGGTGAGTTTCATTACCTGCACAACGCTCCGGATGGTTCGAGATACGAGGACCCCAATCTTCTGGCGCTACAGGTAATCCGAGCGGCGCACGACGTTGGGTTGCGGATCGTTTTGTTGCGAACGGCATACGCCCGGGCCGGCTGGCAGCAACCGGCAAATCCGCTGCAGGCAAGATTCTTAACGCCGGATGCGGACACCTTCCTAGCTGACACGCAGCGCCTCGTGACGGCGGGAGTGGCGCCGATTGGTATTGCGCCGCACAGCATCCGCGCTCTTCCACTCGACTATGTAGTTCGAATCGCGGAACATGCGCGTACCCGCAACCTGCCCGTCCACATGCACGTCGCGGAGCAGCCGGCGGAAGTGGAACAGTGCCTTGCGGAACACGGGCGCCGCCCGGTCGAATTGCTGGACCGAGCACGGTGTGCTGGGTTCCTCTTTCACCGCTGTCCATGCCATTCACCTCACGGAAAAAGAGATTGAATTACTCGGGCGCGCCAAGGCAAGCGTCTGCGCCTGCCCGACCACGGAGCGAAACCTGGGTGACGGCATTGTTCCCGCCGACCGTCTGCAGCAAGCCGGAGTGCGCATTTGTTTTGGATCGGATAGTAACGTCCAAATCGACCTGCTCGAAGACGCTCGCTCGCTTGAATATCATTTGCGGCTGCGGAGATTCGAGAGGGCCATCCTGACTCCGGAAACTCTGTTCGCCAGCGCGACTGACGCAGGAGCAAGCGCGCTCGGGCAAGCCGGCGATTCCGGCGATTTCTTCACTATCGATCTTGACGACCCATCACTCGCCGGAGCCGGCGAAGAAGATCTCTTGAGCCACATCGTGTTTTCCGCGGAACGAACTGCCGTCCGCGACGTATTTGTGAGCGGCAGGCAAGTGATTCAGGACGGCCGCCATCCTCTTCAGGATGAGATCATCACGAAGTTCGCAACTGTGCAGCGCCGGCTGTGGAGCTAGGACGATGTCATATCGGAAATGAGAACTGGAGAAATTACGATACCTTTAAAGGTAAGATAAGGAAAGGACTTTACTCCTTGGATTTCACAGAGGACATTCAGGCTCTGACGACCTTTAGAAACAATTCTGCCGCTTTTTTGCAGCAGCTGAAGCAGACAAAGCGGCCCATTGTACTTACAGTCCATGGAAAAGCGGAGGCTGTGGTGCAAGATGCGGAGGCTTATCAACGTCTGCTCGATATTGCCGCACAGGCCAATGCAAACGAGGGCATTCGACAAGGTATTGATGATGTAAACAAAGGCCGCGTCCGTCCGGCGCGCGAGGCTTTGGAGGCATTCCGCCGTAAGCGTGGAATACCTCGTTAGGTTGACTGACCGCGTCGTCCGGGATCTCGAGGCGATTTACAACTACATTGATGCTGAATCGTCAGATCAGGCGTTTGCGTGGTTCAATGGCCTGGTACAGGCCGTTTACAGCCTCGAACATTTTCCGGAGCGTGCTCCTGTTACACCTGAAAACAAGCGTTTCCGTCATCTGTTCTACGGGAGCAAGCCGCACATCTACCGCGTTATCTACGCTGTCGACAAAACGAACCGAGTGGTCGATGTAATTCATATCCGCCATGGCGCAAGAATACATGAGTAGATTTTCACCCCGTGCGAGCCTCCAGCTTTTCCTGCTCAGCCCGGTAGTCAACGTCGTAGCTCGTAAATCCCGCCCGCCCGAATCCGCGCTCCGCTTCGCGGTTCTTCATGAATGTGTTCCACACAAAATTCGTCCGCAGATTTTCCGCCATGAGCATCGTAATACCGGTATCGATTCCAATCACGTCGGTGTCATACCACTCTTTGTCTTTCAGCGGATTGAAGGCATTCACAAAACCATAACGGCTCCATGCGCGGGATCCGTATCGATCTTTTATCGTCTTGAGCACTCGCAGCGTGGCTTGCGGCAGAAACGGCAGCGAACCTCCCGCCGCACTGGGAACGACTGTCCCATCGATCGGTCCAACTGCCGGAGGACCGCCCCAAGCCACGTATCCGTATTGCGAATCCGAGGCGCTGATGCCCCACAGATCGTTGCTGTAGTCGGGAAACTGTTTGCCCAGTTGCAGACAGAAGATGCGGTGAACCTCCGTCGCGATAATTGAATTCATGAAGTAATCCGCATATTTGTCGCGCTTGCCTCGGAAATCGAACCACGCTTGTGAGTATTGGTGCACGAAAAGAGGGGCATACGAGCCGATGTACCGGAGGCCCTCATATTCAAATGTCGTTCGCTTCCAAGCGTTCCAGGCTTCCGGCGGCAAGGGATTGACGGAAGATCCCAGCCCGAACAGATAAATCATCATCAGTTCGCTGTAATCGTCCCATCGATAAGGCAAGAAGCCGGTTTCGGGAGACCATCCATGCGGGAGCAGAGACGTGTCTTCGGAGAGCCAGGACCATTGAACGCGGGCGAGAATGTCGTACGCAAAGCGGGTAATTTCCGAATGCCGAAAGTATTCACGACAGGTGAGGACCCCGCAAAGTAAGATGGCGGTATCTATCGAGGAAACTTCCGAATCCCACACTCTTTCGCCGGTCTTCACATTGGCGAAGTGATAAAAAAAACCGCGATGCGTGGCCATCTTTTCCCAGAGAAAGTGCAGAGCGGTAATAACTCGCTCATGCGCATCGCCTGTGGAAAGATAACCGCGTTTGTGTCCGATGCAAAACGCAGTCAGCCCAAAACCCGTAGCCGCAATGCTGGCCGTTAGTGTTTTGTCGGTGGCGCGCACATTGCATCGATCTTTGACAAGACCCGTTACCGGGTCGGACTGTTCCAGGAAAAATTGGAAATTGGCTTTCTCGATCTCCTCCAGAAACTGGTCATCCTCAGCCGAAATACTTTCTGTTGTCGAGGATGGCGGCTCGTCAGGCTTTTGCTGCAATGCCGGGGCATGCAATGCGGACCCGGATGCGATCAGCGGGACGAGAGCCGCTTGCGGCAGCGATTCTCCGCAAGAGCGCCCGGCGCGAGAGTCGCCCAATTCCGATATCCTCCGCATTCATTCCCTATCCGATAGACGCAGTTTCTCAAACAACCCGTCATACTTTTGACTGAGGGAACGCGATGACCGGAGGACAAAAGGCCGCACTTGCGTCGGGTTCGATTATTGTCCTCGCCATTATTGTTGGCGTGCTGACCACGCTGCGGCCCACTTCCATCCCGAACACCCCTTTAACAGGCGTAGTGCTGACACAAGATACCGACCCACGAAAGCAGATCCCCATCGCAAATGCAGAAGTCACCGTGGACGTGGATCAGGTAACAGTTCAAACCAAATCCGATTCCTCAGGTCTCTTCCGGCTTGTTGTGCCGGCACGCGTAAACGCCGAACATCCGGCCATTCTGCAATTTCAGCCACCCGGCATATCAAAGCTTTGAAATGACGGAAACTAATCCCGATCGCATCTGCGTGGCAAGAATGGCTCCCATTCCCGCAAAAACCCGCGACGTGCCGGGCGCTCCTACAGTCGAAATCGGGGACATTCGCGTCAGGTATTCGGTCAAGACGACGACCACTGCAGATGTGGCAAGCATCGCGCAAACTTTTGCGGTGGCAAACACCGGCGACTTGCCCTGTAATCCCGCGGGTCCGTGCTCACCGGATAACCGATGGAAGGCGGTCATCGGAACGGCATCTTTCGATGCGGGAAAAGGCAACGAGTTCCGCGATCCACGCGCCTCCTGTATCGCGGGACCTTGCCCATTCACAAGAATCGAATCTGTCCGCTCGCTGAATGGCGGCCGGACTTTGACGGTGTTTGCTCGTAACTGGTCAGACACGGCCATTTTCCTTGTGGAAGCCGAAATAACTCGTACCCAGATCAGCGATATGGTCCGGATTTCCTATCCGTTTATTCCGTTTATTTCCGGTGAGGAAATGGATTTCACATTGCCGGCCACCGCTGAAGGGCCGAGTATCGAAGCTGAGGTGAGCGGATTACCGATTGTGTTTCCTCTTGGTCCGAACCTCGACCTGTCCTGGGCGGCCTGCACCCTCAAGATCGACGCGGATCATTCCAGGCTGTACCGGTGCGAGCTCAAACCCGGATACCGTTTCCGACCTAAAGTTTAGGAACGTCAATGTTCATCGTCCATGGTTCGGTAACGGCGATTCTGCTGTGCGTTCTCACCATGATCGGATGGGGCTCGTGGGCAAACACACAGAAGCTTGCCGGACGCGAACGATGGCCCTTCGAACTGTTTTATTGGGATTATTCAGTCGGAGTGGCGCTTACTGGATTTCTGTTTTGGATCACACTCGGCACGTTCGGCTCGTCGGGTATGCCGGGCGCTGCGAATCTTGCTACAGCCTCAACGGGGGCGGAAATGCGAGCTGTATTCAGCGGCGCGCTGTTCAACCTCGCCAACATTCTTCTTGTCGCGGCCATCGACGCCGCAGGCATGGCGGTCGCTTTCCCTGTCGGAATCGGGTTGGCCCTTGTCATCGGAACAGCCGCCAGCTACGTTGAGACGCCGAAGGGCAACGCGATCTTACTCGCTTGCGGAGTGTGTTTCATCTTGGTTGCTATGGTCCTCTCCACCGTCGCGCGACGCCGTTTGCCCGCAGCGCCAGGAGGCCGCGATAACTCGGGTATCGTATTCGCGATTGTAGCGGGGCTGCTGATGGGCTTCTTCTATCCGCAACTGATGCGAGCAATTTCGCCGGACTTTAATACCTCGCCAATCCGCACCGGCATGCTTACTCCCTATACCGCGCTTCTCTTCTTCGGCATCGGAGTGCTGATCAGTACCATACCAATCAACGGCTGGTTCATGCGCGCCAGAGGCTCTCGCATCTCCGACTTCTGGCGGGCGCGCGGCGGCCTCCACATTCCGGGCGTACTCGGAGGCATCATCTGGATGGTCGCGCTGGGCCTGAACGTCATTGCTTCCGGTGTTGCCGGACCTGCCATTTCCTACGCGCTCGGGCAGGGTGCGACTCTGGTAGCGGCTCTCTGGGGCGTATTCGTCTGGCGCGAATTTCGAAGCGCGCGCGCCGGAACGAATCGCACTCATTGCTGTGATGTTCGCGGCCTATGCGATCGGACTTCTTCTCATTGGCCGCGCCAATTTCTAATTCATACTCAAATGCCCTTTTTGAGTACCTGGTACTCGGATTCAACTATTCGCAAGTACTCTGTACTCTAGGTTCTTGACCGAAACGAACTGCTTCTTTACATTGATCTCACCGGGTAATCCAGAATTAAGGTAGGCAGCGGAGGGCGAAATGGAAGTCGAGATGAAGATCCGCGGTCTGGCGGTAGATGCGAACACCAATACGCCGATTGTGGTTCTGAAACAAGCCGAGGGCGAGGCGCTATTGCCGATCTGGCTGGGAATCCACGAAGCACAAGCGATTGCGCTCCAACTCCAGGGAATTGCCCTGCCCCGGCCGATGACCCATGATCTGATGAAGATTTTGCTCATGGGTCTAGAGACGGCAATCAAGAAGGTCGTGGTCAATGAGTTGAAGGAGAATACGTTCTACGCTCTCATCTGGCTGGAGCGCGAGGGTAAGCTCATCGCTGTGGACTCGCGACCGAGTGATGCATTGGCTCTGGCTTTGCGCGTCGATTGCCCCATCTACGTGGAGGAGAATATTTTGCGCGGGTACGAATTTTCGACTGCCCAGTCGGAGAGCAACCAAAGCGGAAGAGCTGCGGAAATGGCTCGAAAGCCTGGATGACAAAGACGTAGGTGGTTATAAGATGTAGTCATTCGCATGTTCGCGAGCGCTCTCAAAGCCTTCCATTTATGGCGGACACTTTAGCTACGATGGGTCCTCGTTACACTTATCAAAGCTAGCGACCTCCGCATTCTGCTCGCCGGTCTGCCAGCTCCAGAATCCGGCGGCTGGTCAGAGCCAGGCGAGTGGAGCGCAATCGACCTCGCACGCGCTAGTGGAGAGCGGGCAAACTCTATTTCAGCAGCAATGCGCTTTCTGCCACGGCCGGGATGCCGGCGGCGGTGAAACGGGTCCTGACCTCACCAGTTCGAAGCTTGTGGCTGACGACGTGGGCGGAAACAAAATCGGTGTCGTTGTGCGGAATGGCCGGCCCGATAAAGGAATGCCTCGATTCAATATTTCCGAGCAGGATATCGCCGCACTGGCTGCGTTCATCCATGATGAGAAGAGCAAGGCCGGTTCGCAGCCGGGCGGCCGCCGCAGAGTGGATGCCGCCGACCTGAAGACCGGCAACGTTGAGGCGGGCAAGACCTATTTTTATGGAGCTGGGCGGGTGCTCTGGGTGTCATTCGCCTACGGGCGATCTCGCCGGCATCGCATCGCGATATCAAGGCTCTGAGGCTGGAAGAGCGCATGCTATATCCGAGAGACGCTCCCGCAAAAATTACAGTGACTCTCCCCTCCGGCAAAACGATCACGGGCAAACTGGCGTACCGGGACGAGTTTACGGTCGGGCTGAAGGACGAATCCGGATGGTATCGGTCCTGGCCTGCCGGTCAGGTGAAATATACGATCGACGCGCCGGCCGAAGCTCACGAAGCTTTGCTAGGAAAATACACCGATACGGACATTCACAATTTGATGGCGTACCTGCAGACGCTCCACTAATATGAAGCTCTTGCGTTTGGCATTTCATCTGGGGATGGGCGCATTGATCTCTGGCATGCTCGCCGGTGCGCTTCCGGGCCAGGGACTCGATCCCGCCACGCTTCTAAAGCCGCCGCCGGACAGTTGGCCCGGTTATCACGGCGATTATTCCGGCGAGCGCCACAGTCATCTCACGCAAATCACTCCGCGGCAATGTGGAGGAACTCGCGCTTTCCTGGGTATTTCAGACCGGGTCAGAGCGCGGAACTCAAATGCTCTCCGCTGCTTGTCGATGGCGTGCTGTACTTTACTGTTCCGGATAACGTCTGGGCCGTGGACGCACGCTCCGGTCACCAGATCTGGCATTACACCTATCCTCCGAACAAGGGATTCCATATCGGACATCGCGGCGTTGCCATGTATAAGAACTGGCTGTTCTTCACCACTCCCGATGCGCACCTTGTTTCTCTCAACGCGAAAGACGGTACGGTTCGCTGGAACATCGTAATTGCCGATTACAAGAAAGGCTACTGGACGACGATGTCGCCGCTGGTTGTCGGCAACCACGTGATCGTTGGCGTCTCGGGCGATTTCGATAATCTGCGCGGGTTTCTTAGATCGATCGACCCGGAGACGGGCAAAACGCAATGGGAGTGGGACAGCACTCCTCCACCGGGCACACCGAACGCTACGCACCGGAGGCATGACGTGGATGACCGGGACGTATGATCCCGATCTCAACCTGGTGTTCTGGGGAACCGGCAATCCAACGCCTGTGCTCACCGGCAAAACGCGCCCCGGCGACGATCCTTACACCTGCAGCATTGTGGCGATTCATCCCGATAACGGCACGCTGGCTTGGGCTTTTCAACCTTCGCCGCATGACACTCACGATTGGGACGCCGTTGAAACTCCGGTACTCGTTGATGCGGATTTCGACGGGCAGCCGCGCAAGATGCTGATGCAGACTTCGCGCAATGGCTACTTCTTTGTGCTGGATCGCACGAATGGCAAGAGCCTGCTTACGATCCCCTATGGTCCGGTGAACTGGTCTCTCGGCGTGGACAATCAAGGCCGTCCGATTCCCAATCCAGACAAGGAGCCCGCCCCGGACGGACGCCTGATTGCACCCGATGAAGGTGGGCTCACGAATTATCGGTCTCCCAGCTTCGACCCGAAGAACGGGCTGTTTATTGTGGACGCGCACCCCAGCTATGGGATCTATTTCGCCAAGCCGGCTGACGGAACATTCGGCTGGGCGGGCGCGGATTATGGCGTCTTTGGGAAGGGCGTGCTCGATGCGATCGATTATCGGACTGGCAAGATTCGCTGGAGCCATGAACTCGGCCCTGGCGGTTCCGGAGCTGGTGTCCTGACCACGGACTCGGGTCTGACGTTCACCGGCGATGCCTTGGGCAACGTTCTTGCGCTCGATACGAGCAATGGCAAAACACTCTGGCATGCAGGGGCGGGCGCGCGCATGGAGAGTTCTCCGATCACTTACGAGCTCGATGGACGGCAATATATCGTGACCAGCAGCGGCGGCGTGCTGTTCGCCTGGGCGCTGCCGGGTGTGGTGATTCAGAGATCGGCCGCGTTCTCGTCTTCCGGCGGACGATAATAGTAGTGGAAGCAGTTTGACGGTCGGCAGTCTCTAAACAGAGGAGTATTCACGATGACATTGCTCGATTCCTTGAAGAAATATAGCGTCGTGGTAGCAGATACCGGCGATATCGACGCCATCGCCAGGCTCAAGCCGCAAGATGCGACAACCAATCCCTCCCTGCTGTACGCGGCTGCGCAGCGCTCGGAGTATCACCACCTCGTTGAGGCGGCCATGGAGCACGCGGATCAGGAAGGCGGCGACAAGAAAAAACAGGCCGAAGCGTTCATGGATAAGCTGTTCGTCAGTTTCGGCCGCGAAATTCTGAAGGTCATTCCAGGCCGTGTTTCCACCGAAGTGGATGCCGCCTTGAGTTTCGATACTGAACGGACGCTTGCCAAAGCCCGCCACCTCATCGAACTTTATGAGAAGGATGGGACCAGCCGAAAGCGGGTGCTGATCAAAATTGCCAGTACCTGGGAAGGAATTCGCGCTGCCGAGCAGTTGGAGCGCGAGGGCATTCATTGCAACCTGACGCTCTTGTTCAGCTTCGCTCAGGCGGTGGCCTGCGCGGAAGCGGGCGTCACCCTCATCTCGCCGTTTGTGGGCCGAATCTACGACTATTACAAGAAGGAAAACGGCGGCGCAGATATTCCCATCGAGAAAGATCCCGGCGTAGCTTCGGTAACTCGCATTTACAACTACTTCAAGAAATTCGGCTACAAGACCCAAGTAATGGGAGCCAGTTTCCGCAAGGTAGAGCAGATCACGCATCTTGCGGGATGCGATCTTCTTACGATCAGCCCCGACCTGCTGGAGAAGATGGCAAAGACCGAGGGCGAGTTTAAGCCGGCTCTGACGCCGGAGAAGGCCAAGGCGAGCGAAGGCGAACGCATCCACCTGGACGAAAAGACATTCCGCTGGATGCACAATGAAGATCCGATGGCGGTCGATAAGCTGAGCGAAGGCATTCGCAAGTTTTACGCCGACGCACGAAAGCTAGAGGAGTACGCGCGCAAGAAAGTCGGCGAAACAGTCGGCGTCTAGTCGAATTGAATCGCGGAGATTAAAGCGCGGAGCCAGATCGTAACCGCGATGGCGCCGGGATCAGGATGGCCGAGCGCGCGCTCCCTTAAATAACTCGATCTTCCGCGGCGCGGAATCATTTGGGCGGTAGCTTCGGCTGCCGCTTCTGCCGCGCCGACGGCGATTTCCAAGGCGTCCTTGAGCGGCGTACCTTCATTCAACGCGGTAGTGAATGTTTGGGCAAAGGGAACCAAAGCGTCGAGCATGGTTCGGTCGCCGAGTTCAGCGCCTCCAAGTTCGCTGACCGCTTGACAGCCGTCGACGCAAGCCTTCGCCCAGGATCGTGGATCGTCTGCGTTGCTGGTCTGTAGCGACTGGGCGGCCCGCAGCAGGAGTACGCTGTATAAAGGTCCGGATGAGCCGCCGACCTCGTTTTGCAGAGTCAACGCGATTGCTTTTAACGCCTCGGCGGGACTGAAGATCGCGTATACGGGTAGAATCGTTTCGAATAGCTTGCGCACCCCGTGAAAGGCTGATGCCCAGGTCACCGTCGCCCGACGGCTTGGTCCAGTTCCGTCAGTCGCGTCTCCGAGCGAGTGATCGCGTCGCACACCGCTTCGATCGCCTTTTCCAGCTTCGTCGGTCCCGTATACGGCCAATCACGATGGGGAACCGGCTTGAATTGCTCTGAATGAATGATTCGGTCTTTCGCCGGCTTCGGCCTTGCAGTGCAGGCAGGGGGCCACGCCGAAGCCGAAGTCGGAGCATCGAGCCGCCTCAGCCGATCATCATCCAAGCGCAGTACGGAAAGCGAGACTCCCGCCATATCAAGCGATGACATGAAGGTACCCGAATAGACGCGCTCGATAGAAAGGCTGCGAGATTCGAGCGCACGCAACGCCCGGCGTCCAAAGATAGCCAGTTCCATGGGCGGCGTCGCTCCGAGATTGTTGATAAGGACCGCGATGCGCTCTCCCGAACTGAGATGGTGCGCGGAGATAATCGATTCGACAAGCCTGTCAGCGAGTTGATCTGCCGATTCCAAGATGATTCGGGAAATGCCGGGCTCGCCGTGAATGCCCAGACCCAGTTCGACCTCGGATTCCTCCAATATGAAGCCGGGTTTCCCGATAGCAGGCACCGTGCAGGCGGAGAGCGAAACGCCCATGGTTGCGACATCGTTCGCAGTGGCTCGGGCGATCGCTGCGACATCTGTGAGGTTTTTTCCTTCCGCTGCGGCTGCTCCAGCGATTTTGTGAACCAGAACCGTTCCCGCGATGCCGCGTCTGCCTGCATGCTGCTCGGTATTCGCGAGCGCAACATCGTCTGCAACCATCACCATCTCTACCGGAATGCTCTCGGACCGCGCCATCTCCGCCGCGAGCCCGAAATTCATGCGATCTCCCGTGTAATTCTTCACGATCAGCAGCACACCGGGTTTACCTGCCACCGCCCTAATCGCGGCCAAAACGGAATCGACCGATGGTGAGGTGAAGACCTCGCCGGCCACTGCCGCGCTCAACATACCGGCGCCGACATAGCCGGCATGCGCGGGCTCGTGACCGCTTCCCCCTCCGGAGATCAACGCGACCTGAGAATCGCGAATTTGCTCGGCATCGAGACGAAGCAAGACGGTATGGTTCGCAAGGCGCGCCAACCCGGGGTTTGCGGCCAGCAATCCCTGTGTCATCTCCTCGACCACATCGCCGGGCCGATTAATCAGCTTTTTCATCTACGAACCGAGAATAGCCGATAAGAGCCAAGAGGCCAGATCAGTGTTCGATCGTCGCATGCATGGGCGCCATAGCTTTGTAGCCGCCGTCGAGATTTCCTGGAAGGATGCGAACGGCCGGATATCCTCTGCTCAGGGCAGCAGTTCCTGCATTTCAATTTATGGAATGTCGGTGCAGTTTCCAATACGTTTGCCTGATCGCACGGAAGTCCAGGTCAGGGTCAACGGAGTAGCCATAGAATCTCGCACAAGAGTTCAATACAGCAAACCCGCTTCACAGGAGTTCCAAGTCGGTTTGCAATTCGATTCGACACTTCTGCTCGCCGACATACAGGGTCTCGAAGAGGCTGTCATGGGATCGCAGCGCCACTCTGGGTGTAAACACAAGGCGCAGCGTATTCCTTTGACCCGGCCCTGGATAGACTGGCGAATCAGGAAAATCCTAGGCGCATTTTCAAGACTGCATCTGTAACGGTCGTTAAAATTAAATGCTGATGCGGACACGTCACCGGCATCGAACGTATATCAGACGTGCGCCGCGATCCTGAGGACGCGGGGCGAACTTCTCTAGGGCGCCAAGCTTTATTTGCGGATCAGAGAAGCACTTACCTGAACGGCCAATAAAAGAGCGGCAGTGACAAGTGCGCCCGTGCCAGCCATCGTTGCGAAAAACATAAATATCGCTCGTCCTCTTTATCGGGTTGACATCGACAAACTTTAGGAGGCCGGAGACACGTGCATTCTCCAAAAACTCAGCGAGGGCGCCATGCTTTTCCGTTCACCTGAGAAGAATCGGTCTGTCTAGTAGTGCGATTCTACTAGCTATGGCCGGTGGCGAACAACAGTAAAGAGACACGCGCCGGATCGGGAGAAGGTCACCGCGTCGGTCCCAAATTGATATTCCTGAGAATTTTCTGGTCTGAGTTGCTCTTATTGAGCATGCCGATGACTATTGATGAGTTGGATGCCCTCGTTATTTACGGCGGCGGCAGACAGTAGAGCGACCCTGGGCATCACCGACGGGTTCGAGCGAAGACGGGGCGCCGTATTCGTTCAGCCGTTTTAGGGAAAAGCCATTGCGCATTCAACAACCCCACTCTAAACTATTATAAGCCGTGTCACAGAACGGATTCTCTCGATTCCCTATGAGGCGCCGGATCTCGAAACCGGCAGCTGTGGAGAACACAATGTTTAGCAGACGTTGGCTCGGACCGCTTACTCTCGTCATTTTATTCGCGCCTGCACCGATAGCAGCGCAATCCTGGAATCAATTATCACCGTCTGGCGGACCCCCGCCCGCGCGCGTGTTTCCGTCCGGAGTTCTCGACACTTCCACAAAGCAAATGATTATCTTCGGTGGAAACAATGCGACGACTTACTTCAATGATGTGTGGTCGCTCAAATTAGGCAACTCTCCGCAATGGCCGGCTGTTGCTCCCTCAGGGACTCCCCCTCCGGCGCGTAGCACTCTCACGGCAGTATACGACCAAAAGTCCAGTAGGATGACCATCTTCGGCGGTTATAGCGGAACCTGCTATAACGATGCCTGGGTTTTGGAAAACAGCAATGGTTTGAATGGAACTCCTACCTGGATCCAGCTCCAAGCAACAGGTACAACTCCACCGCGGAATGACCACACGGCAGTTTACGATCCAGGTTCCAATAGAATGATTGTCTTCGGAGGAGTTACCTACGGAGCATCCAATTGTTCCTCGGCCTCAACCGCCAGTGACGTTTGGGTCTTAACGAACGCAAACGGAGCAGATTCCACAGCTCCGGCATGGACCCAACTGACTCCGGCCGGCACCGCCCCGCCGGTCAGGGCCAATCACACGGCCGTCTATGATTCGGGATCCAACACGATGATCATCTTCGGCGGAAACGGTAACGGAGCAGATCTGAATGACACATGGGTTTTGAGTAACGCGAATGGCTTGGGTGGCACGCCAACTTGGAGACAGATCTCCTTCTCGGGCGCTGTGCCTGCCGCCCGGCATTCTCATACCGCTGTTTACGATCCTGCCACTAATAGGATGATCATCGCAGGGGGCGTCGGCCAGACAACGAAATACGCCGACACCTGGGTTCTCCAAAACGCAAACGGTCAAGGCGCTACGCCGGCCTGGGTACAGCTTTCTTCCGTCAATGCGCAGCCCGCGAGGCAGGCGAGCGCAGCCGTTTACGATTCGACCTCGAATCAAATGTTCGTTTTTGGCGGCACCGACGGAACTTCGATTTTGAATGATACATGGAGCCTCACGGACGGCAATGGGAATGCTTTTCAGCAAGTGCCTGGCGCTCTGAAACAGTTATCGGTCGGTGCGAATGGAACTCTTTGGGGGATTAATAGTTCCGGTGAGATCTACATGTTCAATTCGCAGAGTCAGAGCTTCACCTCTGTTGGGGGTACGCTTGCGCAAATAGCGGTGGACGCTAACGGCTCCTTCTGGGGACTCAATCCGGGCGGGAGCGTGTACCACTGGAATCCCAGCGCCCAAGATTACGATATAGTTCCTGGAAATCTGGCGCAACTCGCTGTGGGAGCCGACGGGGATGTGTGGGGGCTTAACAGCGGAGGCTTAATTTACCATTTCAACAATGCGACAAACAGTCTTGATAACGTGCCGGGGGTTCTTTCCTCTATCGCTGTCGGGTTCAGCGGGGCAGTGTGGGGAGTCAACGCCAGTGGCTTAGTGTACCGCTACAATCCGGGCACGCAAAATTTTCAGGAAGTTTCCGGTTCCTTGACGCAGATCGCTGTCGGAGCGGATGGTGACGTCTGGGGGCTCGACAATGGGAATGTACTTCATTTCAATCGCCTAACTCAGAGTTGGGAAAGTGTACCAGGAGCGTTATCGCAGATCACGGTAGGCTCGGCTGGTAATGTCTGGGGTCTGAATGCTTCGGGAAACATCTATCAGTTCAATGCGCAATCGCGGAACTGGAATCAATTTTCAGGAAGTCTAACCGAGATTGTAGCCGCTGAAAACGGTACAGTGTGGGGCATCAATGGTTCAGAGCAAATATATGAGCTTAGCGGACCAACCCAACCGACGCAAATGTTCCACTATTTGCCAGGTGGTTTAAGCCAGCTTTCGGTTGGGGTGGACGGAGACGTTTGGGGACTCAACAACGCCGGTCAGATCTTTAGGTTCAATCCATCGATTCAAGACTGGACTCAAATGCCGGGTGCTCTCTCCAAGCTGGCTGTCGGATTTCGGTGGAAACGTGTGGGGCTTAAACAGCGCGGGACAGATCTGGCGCTTTAACTCCTCTATACAAGACTGGACCTCCATTCCGGGCAGTCTCTCCCAAATTGCGGTCGGAGCAAACGGGGACGTGTGGGGCATTAACAGCTCGAACATGATCTTTCGATTCAATCCGGCAATTCAAAGTTGGACCAATATCCCTGGCGCCCTTACCCGGCTTGCAGTCGGAGCCGACGGCACAGTTTGGGGGATCAACTCGGCTGGTCAGATCTGGCGATTCAATCCTCAGATCCAAAGTTGGGACAACATCCCTGGCGGTCTGACGCAGATCGCCGTTGGTTCGAGCAATAATGTATGGGGCATCAACTCGGCAGGTGAGATCTGGCGATACGATCTCCCCACCCAGAGCTGGCAGCTGATTCCAGGAAGTTTGGCGCAGATCGCGGTCGCTTTTGATGGCGCTGTTTGGGGTCTGAATTCCGCGAATGAAATCTGGCGATACGTTTCCAGTACCCAGAGCTGGACGAACGTACCCGGTGCATTGGTTCAACTCCAGATTGGGGCTGATGCCGCCGTTTGGGGCTTGAATTCGGCAGGCTCAATCTACCAATACTGGTAGGCATAACTCGGAGCGCCGTGAATGTCGGCAGCCAATTAGGCCAAACGCATTTTCACTCAGGCGACCTCGTCAAGTCATGACCGACTTGACGAGGCGCGCTCGGCCGATGCTCTTTTGGAAAAGCTCCTATCCTCGTAACGTAAGTCGCCCAGGCTGATATCCTGACGTTGCGGGCCCTTAGCTCAGCTGGTCAGAGCAGAGGACTCATAATCCTTTGGTCGTAGGTTCAAATCCTACAGGGCCCACCAAAATCGCGAAACGCACCCAATCGCAGAAGGAAATCTCTCCTATGAAGCAACTCATGTTTATCCTCCTTGTCTCCGCGGTATCGGCGGCAGCGCAGTCGAAGGTCGATATTTTCTCGGCCAAAGACATGCAGGCGAATCGGGAAAAGCTGGCGCAAAAGCGAAGCTCCGTTCGCGAGCGAGAACCTGACGCGATACGGAAATCACTACACAATGCTCGCGTACCGCGAGGCCACTGGATCGTCTGAGTTGCACGAGCACGAAGCCGACATTTTCTTTGTCGAGAGCGGCGAAGCGACAATTCTCACGGGAGGAAAAATCGTGAATCCACACACCGAGAAGACGGGGGAGATCCGGGGAAGTTCGATTCAAGGCGGGGAGCGGCATGTGCTCGCGGCTGGAGATATCATTCACATCCCGGCGGGCGTGCCTCATCAGGTGCTGATCAGTAAGGGCGAGCCGTTTACTTATTTCGTCGTCAAGGTGACCGGCCAGTAGGATGGCAGTCGCCTGGCTGCTCACCTTGCTGGCGCTAAGCGGCGTCATCCTGGGAGTGTTTGCCGGGCAGTCGCGTGCGCTCTCGCTGCATTTGGCGGCCATTGGCGGCGGCTTGCTTTTCGGCATCGCTCTCTTCTGGCTGATACCGGAAATTGCCCCAATCGGCGGATGGCTCTCAGCCATCGGTCTGCCCGTTGCCGCGTGTTTGGCAATGTTTCTGGCGGATCGGGCCTTGGTCCACACGGGTCACTCCCCGCGCCATGGCGTAGTAGCGCCGCTGTTGGCCGCGACCGCTTTGCATAGCTTCCTGGATGGCTGGAGCGTTCGGGCAGTCTCGGCGGGTCCTGTGGCCAACGTGGCGGTGCCGCTCGGTCTTGCGCTGCACAAAATTCCCGAAGGACTCGCGCTCGGCTGGATTACCAGTAAGTCGCTCAGCTCGAAATGGAAAGCCGGATTAGCGAGCGGTGGAGTAGAAATTCTGACGTTGATTGGAGCGCTGGTTGAGCCTCAAGCGAATCAGTCCGGAGTCGCGGCATTCGGGCCGTGGTGGACATCGGCGATGCTTGCCATCATCGCGGGCGGGTTCCTGTTTTTAGGAATTCATGCTGTCCTGCCGAGTTGGCGCAATGTTGGCGTGCTGATTGTCTTTTTCGCCACTTTGATCCTGGTTGGAATGATCAGACATTAAGTATCGGCGGGTGCTGCTTGTGGAAATCGGTGCGATTCTGGAACTCACGCCCGAAGGCGATAACGCGGTTCTCCGAAAAAGGCGGCCCGACGATTTGGATTCCAATGGGTAGTCCGTTGACGTACCCGCACGGAATGGTCAGTGCCGGAAGTCCGCACAGATTGCTCGCCTGCACCAGACCGGCCCCCACGCCTTTCTGATCTGGCCGCTTCGGCGGCGTTTCATCGAACGGCTGATCGGAGCGGTCGGGCAGGCTAAAACGCGTCGGAGCGACAAGCAGATCGACGGTGTTCGCAAACAGATCGCGAAATGCGGATTGAATCTGAGTGCGCACGCGCATGGCTTTCAAATAGTCGATTGCCGAGTAAGTCAGGGAAGCTTTCAGCCCGTCGATTTGACTCTGATCCGCAAGCTGATCGACGCGGCCGCTCCGGATAAGCTGCTCGAAAACCGATGCCCCTTCCGAATCGATAATTGCACCGATTGACCGGACCGTAAGGGAAGTCAGGCAGCTTCGCCTCGACCATTTGAGATCCAATGGACTTCACCACCGACAGCGCATTGGCGAAAGCAGGACGGAGCGGCTCGTCAGGCCATTCCGCGAAGTCGATTTCCGCATACCCGAGTTTCAGATCGCTGAGTTTTTGATAGAACTGCGGAGCATAGTAGAAGCTCTTGTGGGCCGATCCCGGATCGCTATCGTCGCCCCCGGCGATAGCGCGAAGCACAAGGCCGCAGTCCTCAGCGCTGCGAGCGAGAACGCCGATTTTATCGAGAGTCCAGGAAAGGGGCATCGCACCGTGGCGGCTTACCAGGCCGTAAGTGGGCCGCAGGCCGCTGATCCCACAGAAGCACGCGGGCGTCATGATGGAGCCTGACGTTTCCGAGCCAAGCGCGTAGGGAACCAGACCGGCCGCAACTGCGGCGCCCGACCCGCTCGAAGAGCCGCCCGACCAGTACTGCTTGTTCCAGGGATTGAGACCGGGACCTTGCAGCGAGGCAGAAGCCGAACTGTAGCCGCCCCCGCCCGCCAGCTCGACCATCGAGAGCTTTCCAATCAGAATCGCTTTTTCGCGATTAAGGCGATCCACCACGGTAGCGTTAAAGTCGAAGACCTGCTCGGCAAAAGGCTTCGCGCCCCAGGTGGTGGGGTGATTCGCAACCGCGATCAGGTCCTTTACGCGCGTAAGGAATGCCTTGCAGCGGACCACGAAAGCGCTCGCGTTTCAGTTCGTCGTCAACGTCTTTGGCTACCTTATGGCCGTCCTTTACCAGAGACAAAGCAAGTGCGTTATATTGCGGCCCAATTTTTTCGAGCCGTTTGCCGAAGAACTTAGTTAATTCGACGGCGGAGATCTGACGGTTGCGCAGCGCCGTGTTGAGCTCGGAAATTGTCAAAAACGGAAGGGCCGATTCGTCGACCTTGATTTTGTGCTTCTTCATGCGCCGTTATGGCCGAAACGCGAATGCCGGCTCCACGTCCATGGGCACGTCGAGCTTCGACAAACGATCGCTCACCTGGCGCACATCGGCGTAGGCTTTTTGGAGCTTCTGTTCCGGCGTGGCGGGCGGCGGCGGCGGCGCGGGCGCGCCTTGCGGCGGTGTCTTTGATGTCACTTGTGCGGCAATCGGCGCGGAAGCCATGAGCGCGGTCCACTGGCGGCGCGTAATACCCCCCATAAAGCGCGACGATGCGCGGCGGGAACTCATGCCCACATTGTAGAGGCGAGAACGGAATCGAAACATTAGCCGTGCTGGTCGAGGGCGTTGCGCATCACGGAACGGGGGGCCGATTCGCCAGTCCAGATCTCAAACTGGCGCGCGGCCTGTTCCAAAAGCATCTCCGAACCGTGAATCACCGTGCAGCCTTGCTGTTTGGCACGCTTCAGCAATACCGTCTCGTGCGGGTTATAGACCATGTCGAGTACGACGCCCGCCGGAATCGTGCCTGGAAAAAGGCATTCGTTTGATTTCGGGAACATGCCGACCGAAGTCGCTTGGACTAGCGCATCGAACCTGGCATTCTGCGCTGCATTCAGCGTGACAACTTCCGCCTTCACGACTCTGGCAAGAGCAAGCGCTTTTTTGGAATTTCGTCCCGTGATGGTTATATTGGCTCCCGCATCCGCCAAAGCGATAGCCGCTGCACGCGCAGCCCCGCCATATCCGGCAATCAAAATGGATGCATGGGGCAAGCGGAGATGATGGCTGAGCGGCTTGAGAACACCGTCGGTATCGGTATTTGCTCCGCGCCATTTTCCAGCCTTACGCCAGACCGTATTCACCGCGCCGATGCGTTTTGCCAGTGGTTCCACTACGTCCAGATACTGAACTGATGCGCTGTTTGTGAGGTATCGTTACGCTGAATCCGGCGACCGGAAGAGCGGCGGCAAACTTCATCCAATCGGCAAGCTGCGGAGTTGCGATGAGGAAAGGAAGATATACCGAGTCCAAGCGCCGGGCCTGAAACGCGCGATTGTGGATAAGCGGAGATTTCGAATGCGAAACCGGGTCTGCAATGACGCCATAAACGCGCGCATTCCTGCCGATCTTTTCGCAGCGGTATAAAGTGTGCATCAGCTTGGCGGAGATCTGGCCTGGCGCGGTTCCGCAATTGCCGCATGGCGCCGCATAAGTGAACAAGGAGCCCTGCGAAGGCCCCAGAATGCGGGTCGCGATACCAACCTCGGACATAGCGAAGACGATCAACGGGCATTCATTGTGTTCGCGCAGAAACTCCAGAACGCGCAAATTGTGGGCGGGCTTGCGAGAGGTGGTCGCAATCTTATAAGCGTCGGCGGGGATGCGCCGCAGCCGGCGTAAAACAGGATCGAGCGCGGGCGTGTTTTGGAAATTGTGATAAGAAACGACCAGCGGAGCCAGTTCGCGCAGCCGCGGAATGACTGGCTTGGCCCGCTCCGCGGATTCGATTTCCAGGTCGAGCACCGCCGCGCCGGCGGCCGCGCATTTCTCCAGAATCGCGAGTTGCTGTTCGACAGCGCCTCGAAAACCGCCGTTGCTTTGTTTATGGCGGCAGGTGGCGAGAATGCGGGCATCCGGATAACGTCTTCGGAAGTTACTGATGACGTCGATCCCCGCAGCAGGGTCGGGCAAATAATCCAAGCGGAATTCGAGGAACGTGTTCCCGTCCTTGTACTCGCCGTCGGCTGCGCGGCTTAGCTGCGAAACAGTTTCAAATCCCAACGCAACGCAAATACGAGGGAGAGAGGCAGCCAGCGCGGACATGAGGAGAGAACTGGATCAGGATATCAAGTGCGGTGATGCGTAATGTGGATTTTATTTCCCGGAATGTTTTGCTCGCTGTACAATAACTCACACGTTCTGCTCTTCCTTCAGGATTGTAGGAAGGGTCTCGGCAAGTTTTATGAGCCTCGATCGAGGTACGGTACTGGGGCCTTACGAACTCATCGCGCCGCTTGGCAAGGGTGGGATGGGTGAGGTATATCGCGCACGCGACACAAAACTCGGGCGTGAGGTAGCGGTTAAGATTCTGCCGGATACGTTCGCTCACGATGCGGATCGCATGGCGCGGTTTGAGCGCGAAGCGAAGCTGCTGGCTTCTCTGAATCATCCGAATATCGCGGCGATTTATGCCGTCGAAGATCGGGCGATCGTTATGGAGCTGGTCGAAGGCCAGATTCTAAAAGGACCGCTTCCGGTCGAGGTCGCGTTGAACTATGCGCGGCAAATCGCCGAAGCGTTAGAAGCGGCGCACGAGAAAGGCATCGTGCATCGGGACCTGAAGCCGGCCAATATCAAGATCACCCCGGCGGGCACGGTGAAGATACTCGATTTTGGTCTGGCAGTAGAGCAAGCTTCAGCCTGCAATTCCGACGATCCCGACAATTCGCCGACGTTGATCACGTCGCAGACGCACGCGGGCGTCATTCTCGGCACAGCCGCCTATATGAGTCCGGAGCAGGCGCGCGGCGCGGCAGTAGATAAGCGCGCGGATATCTGGGCGTTCGGGTGCGTGCTGTATGAAATCATCGTCGGCAAGCCGGCGTTTCAGGGCGAGACGACATCGGACATCGTTGCCGCGGTTCTGAGGGAAGAGCCGGACTGGGGCCGCGTCCCGCCAACGGTCCAGCCTCTTCTGCGCCGCTGCTTTGTAAAAGATCCAAAACACCGGCTGCGCGATATCGGGGATGCGATGGCGTTGCTCGAAGGCGTGCCGGATGCTGTTCCAGCGCAGTCGCGGCATTGGCCCTTGTTGATCGCGGCCGTTTTCGCGATCGCTCTCTGTGTCACAGGAGTAGGCTGGTGGCGCGCGACGCGCTCTTCTTTATCGCATCCTCTCATTCGGTTAAGCGCAGAGCTTGCTCCCAATACTGCTATTGCTAGATCGCTTGGCGGCAACGTCATGGCGCTCTCGCCGGATGGCACGCTCCTGGCGTTTACAACGCGTGGCGTGGACGGTATCGTTCGCCTGGCTACACGCCGGCTCGATCAAGACCAGGTGAACGTTCTTGCGGGCACCGAAGACGCGCGTTCGCCCTTCTTTTCTCCAGACGGGCAATGGATTGCCTTCTCCACGACCGGAAAGCTCAAGAAAATTTCCATCTTAGGCGGCACGGCGGTCGCCTTGTGCGACGCATTCTCGTTCGGCGGAGACTGGGGCGAAGACGGAACTCTCGTCGCACCGCTTGGAGTAGGCTCGGGCTTGTCCAGAATTCCGGCTGACGGTGGCACGCCGACTCCGATTACCGAACTAAACCGGGACAAGGGCGAGGGTGCACATCGCTGGCCGCAGATCCTGCCGGGAGGGCAAGCGATCCTGTTCACAGCTGTTCACGTCACCCAGAGCCAGCATGATATCGATGTTGTCTCGTTGAAAACAGGGCTGCGTAAGACCGTTTACCGCGGCGGCTTTTTCGGCCGTTATCTGCCGACGTCCGAGAGCGGCGGACACTTAGTCTTTCTTCGCGAGAGCACGCTTTTCGCAGCACCGTTTGACCTTAAGCGATTAGCCGTGACGGGAGATCCCCAGCCGGTGGTTGAGAACATCAGCAGCGCCAAAGATCAAGGGGCCCATTTCGCTTTCTCCCGGAATGGTACGTTCATTTACCTCGCTGGCCGTGGCCCGGCGAACCGGTCGATTTTCTGGCTCGATACGACAACTAAGCTGGGGCCGCTCCATCCGGTTCCCGGGCTCTACGGATATCCGCGATTTTCGCCTGACGGCAAGCGTTTGGCGTACGTGATCGAAGATAGCCCGGGGCAGGAAGATATCTGGGTCCAAGATCTGGAACGCGACACCGCTTCGCGGCTGACCACGGTGCCAGGCCAAAACGAATGGCCTGTGTGGACGCCTGACGGCAAGAACATCATCTTTCTTTCGTCAAGCCCCGCGAAATGGGGAATTTGTTGGATTCGCGCCGATGGTTCCGGTCAGGCGCAATGGTTAACGCAAGGGGGCGTCAGGCCGGTGCCGCAGTCTATCTCTCCCGACGCCAAATGGCTGGCGATCATCAGACCGAGCGGGGGAAGTGGAGTGAACATTTTCAAAGCACGCATCGAAGGTGATCCCGACCACTTGCGGCTCGGTGCGATGACGCCATTTCTGGAAACGCCCTTCATTACCATTCTGCCGGCCTTTTCCCCCGACGGTCGCTGGGTGGCATATACGTCGGCCGAGCCCGGGAAAGAAGGTGTGTGGGTGCGGCCATTCCCCGGCCCCGGAGGGGCGTGGCAGATTTCAACCGGCTCCGGGCGATTCTCGTTCCCGATCTGGCGACGCAATGGACATGAGCTCTTCTTCCTCGGTCCCGATAACCGCATTATGGTAGCGAGTTACTCCGTTCACGGCGATTCTTTCGTGGCGGGTGATCCCCGCGCTTGGTCGGACAAGCACTTGCTGAATTTGGGCTCGCCTCCCGTCTGGACCTACGATCTTGCGCCCGACGGCAAGCGCTTCGCCGTAGTTCTGTACCCAGACGGCGCATCCGAAGAGAAGCCCATTACGCATCTTACGTTCCTGCTGAACTTCTTCGATGAGCTAAATCGGCGCAATCCGGTGAGTAGATGACACGATTTGGTCATTACGATGTGGTTGCGCTCATTGGCAAGGGCGGTATGGGCGAGGTGTATCGCGCCCGCGACACGAAACTAGGGCGCGATGTGGCGATCAAGATCCTGCCGGATGCGGTTCGCGGAGAATGCGGATCGCATGGAGCGCTTTGAGCGCGAGGCGAAGTTGCTGGCCTCGCTGAATCATCCGAACATCGCTGCCATTTATGGCTTGGAAGACCGCGCCATCGTCATGGAACTGGTTGAAGGCCAGACTCTAAAAGGGCCGATCCCGCTTGAAACTGCCGTGCGGTATGCAGGGCAGATTGCGGATGCCTTGGAAGCGGCGCACGAAAAAGGGATCGTGCATCGGGATCTGAAGCCGGCGAATATCAAGGTCACGCGCGATGGTGTGGTGAAATTGCTGGATTTTGGGTTGGCGAAAGCGACTGAGGATACGTGCGATTCCGCTGACCCAGATACCTCGCCCACAGTGGTCACGTCGCAGACCCATGCAGGCGTATTGCTGGGCACGGCCGCCTACATGAGTCCGGAGCAGGCGCGCGGAGCTGCTGTAGATAAGCGCGCAGATATCTGGGCGTTTGGATGCGTACTGTATGAAATGCTGACAGGAAACCCGGCGTTTCAGGGCGAGACGACCTCAGATATTCTTGGCGGCGGTATTGCGCGAGGAGCCGGACTGGAGCAAGATTCCCGCAAGCGTGCAGCGTCTTTTGCGCCGGTGCCTGGTGAAAGACCCGAAGCACAGGCTGCGCGACATCGGAGATGCGATGGCGCTGCTCGAGACCGTTCCGGAACCCACCCCGATGCGGTCAGCGCAATGGCCTTTGATCGTGGCGGCCCTAGCAATTGCGCTCACAATCATCGGAGTATTGGGCTGGTGGCGTGTCACGCGGGCGACAGGACATCCGCTGGTAAGAATGAGCGCCGAGCTCACGCCGGGGCCGGAGCCGTATAGCTTTCGCCTGGACTCGGAGACGATGTTTGGAATTCAGCAGCCGGGAACTTTTCTGGCGTTGTCAGCGGACGGAACGCGCCTCGCCGTTAGCGTGCGCGACACAGATGGCAAGGTTCGTTTAGCCACTCGCCGGCTCGATCAAAGTCAATTCGAAATTCTGCCCGGCGTCGAAGATCCGGGCTCCTCGTTTTTTCTCTCCCGACGGCCAATGGATCGCATTCTTTGCGGCTGGCAGGCTCCAGAAGGCGTCCGTTCGAGGCGGTGCGCCCGTGACACTATGCGACGCGGAAGCGATGGCTTCAGGAAGCTGGGGCGACGATGGCAATATCATTGCGGCCCTCAGTGCGTCGAGCGGGTTGTCGCGGATTCCTTCCGGCGGAGGCACACCGGCGCCGATAACGGAGTTGGACAAGCAGAAAGGCGAGTTGGGGCATCGCTGGCCCCAGGTATTGCCCGGCAGCCAGGCGGTCCTGTTCACTGTGTTAACCGGAGGCCCCGAAAATTCCAATATCGAGGTCCTTTCGTTGAAGACCCATGCGCGGAAAACACTTACGCGAGGCGGCGCCATGGGCCGTTATCTGGCCGCATCAAAAACTGCCGGATATCTGCTCTACCTGCACCAGAACACTCTGCTCGCCGCTCCTTTTGACAGTGACCACCTGGCCATGACCGGCGAACCGCAGTCCGTTCTGGACGACGTGAGCGCATTAGGCGCTACCGACTGGGGAGATTTCGATTTCTCCCAGACCGGAACGTTTGTTTACATCAGCGGCAAAGGAGAGCCTCCGCGATCAATCTTCTGGATGGATAAGGCGGGCAAGACCGAGCCGTTGAATCCCGCTCCCGGCTTCTATAACTGCCTGCGCTTTTCTCCTGACGGCAAGCGCCTGGCCTTTGCAACCGACAGCGGAAGCGGCCCCGGACCGGCTGACTTGTGGATGCGGGATCTGCAACACGATAATACGGTACGCCTCACATCCATGCCTGGAACGAACGACTTGCCCGTCTGGACACCAGATGGCAATTCGATCGTGTTTCTTTCAACCAATCAACCACAATCCTGGGTTTTACTCGATTCGCGCCGATGGTCTTGGCGAACCTCAGCGCCTGACAGAGACGCAAAAGTACGGTTTTCCTCTATTCGATATCTTCCAATGGAAAATGGCTGGCTTTTCAGCGCGGAAACCCGCACGCTGCTACGGAGATCTGGACCGCCTCTCTAGAAGAATCTCCCGGCTCTCTGCGACTGGGCCGGGCAGCGCCGTTAGTGCAAGCGTCCGGATTCGTCGTGCCGGCATTTTCGCCGGATGGACACTGGCTGGCGTACTGCTCGAATGAAACAGGAACGATGGAGGTGTACGTGCGACCGTTCCAAGGTGCAAACGGGAACCTTGGCGGGAAGTGGCGCATATCTTCCAATGGCGGTCTTTTCCCGGTCTGGTCGCGCAATGGACGTGAGCTGTTCTTTCTCGCGCCGGATCGGCACATCGTGGTAGTCGACTACAAAGCGTTCCGGCGATTCCTTCTCGTCCAGTAAGCCCAGGTTTTGGTCGGAGAAGCGGATCTTGTTTAGCCACGGACCCTTTCCTCCGTACGATTTGGCGCCGGATGGAAACCGGTTCGCTGTGCTGCTCTATCCGGACAGTACGGCGGAGCAGCGCCGCACGCTGCACCTGACGTTCCTCTTCAACTTTTTCGATGAGCTAAAGCGGCGTGTACCGGTGGGTAGATGACGCGCGTAAGCCATTACGGGATTCTCCCGCCGATTGGCAAGGGCGGTATGGGCGAGGTGTATCGCTCCCGCGACACGTCGGTTATAAATTCGCGGATAGCGAGCGCGGTACTGAGGTTCGGGAAGAAGCAGACGTATAATCCAAGCATGGCAACTGCCATTCTGCGCGGCAAACTGACGCTTGACGAGTTTCACCGCCGCTACGATGGCGAAAAACCTCTCTGGGAGTACTGGTTCGGAGATGCCGTCCAAAAACCGATGCCGACTCTTTTGCATAGTTTGTTGCAGACCGTCCTCATCTTGTTGTTTTATAAACGTGGCTGGTTGGCATTGCCCGAGGCGACGCTGAAGCTGATCCGCGAGGCCGAGCCGATTCCGGACCTCATCGCTGATCCGACTGGAGCGGCTATGGTTGCCGCCGGCCCTTATCCGACCAAGCCGTTCGCTCTTGCTGTTGAAATCCGCTCACCGGACCAGTCGGTTCCATTTCTGATGGATAAGGCGTGGCACTATCGTTCCTGGGGAGTGCATGCCGCGTGGATCATCGATCCGGAAGCCCGCACTGCGTGGATGATTTCCGACAAGTTTCCAGACGGAGTCTGGCTGCGGCCCGATGAATCGCTCGCTGTTGATGATGTCGAGATTCCATTGGCAGAGCTCTTTGGCGAGCTTGAGCGTCTGCTGGGCGCAAGAGTCGCTGTACAATAACTCACACACTCAGCCCATGCCACGGCCGTAGCAGAAAGGCCCGGGCGAAGTCGTTATGATTCTCGATCGCGGTACGCGCCTGGGTCCGTACGAGCTGATCGCGCCGATCGGCAAGGGCGGAATGGGCGAAGTGTATCGAGCGAGAGATACACGGCTGCACCGCGATGTGGCGATCAAAATTTCGACGGAGCGGTTCAGCGAACGCTTCGAACGTGAAGCGCGGGTTATCGCTTCACTGAATCATCCCAACATTTGCCATCTCTATGATGTTGGACCCAACTATCTGGTGATGGAACTGGTCGAAGGCCAGACGCTGAAAGGGCGGCTCCCGGTCGAGGCCGCGCTGAATTACGCGCGCCAGATCGCCGAAGCATTGGAAGCGGCGCACGAAAAAGGCATCGTGCATCGGGATCTGAAGCCGGCCAATATCAAAATCACCTCGGCGGGCACGGTGAAGGTACTTGATTTTGGTCTGGCGAAAGTAGCCGAACAGACGAGTGTCGCAGATGATCCGAGCATCTCGCCAACGATGATTACTTCGCAGACGCATGCGGGCGTATTGCTGGGCACAGCCGCTTATATGAGCCCCGAGCAGGCACGCGGAGCCGTCGTCGACAAACGTGCGGATATTTGGGCATTCGGCTGCGTGCTGTACGAAATGCTTACGGGTAAGCAGGCGTTTCAGGGCAAAACCACATCGGACGTGGTAGCGGCGGTGATTCGCGACAAGCCGGACCTGAGCGAAGTACCCGCGAAAGCGCGCCTGCTGCTGGGGCGTTGCCTTGAGAAAGATCCGCAGCGGCGGCTTCGGCACATTGGCGACGCGATGGAGATCATCGAAAGCACGCCGGAGAGCACGGAGGTTCGAAGGAGTTGGCTGCCGTGGGGAATCGCTGTGGTGCTGCTCGTCGTCTTAGGAGCGCTATCGTTCATCCACTTCCGCCAAACGCCGCCAGAGGCGCCGGTGATGATCACAAGCATCAATCCACCGGAGAACACCAGCCTCGAACTCGTCTATAGTCCGCCCGCGCTCTCGCCGGATGGACGGCGGATCGCGTTTAGCGCGCGTGAGCCGGACAGCGAGAGCCAGCTTTGGGTGCGCTCGCTCGATTCACCTATTGCGCAACCGTTGGCGAGAACCGAAGGGGCGAGGTTCCCCTTCTGGTCTCCCGACAGCCGCTCGATCGGCTTTTTCGCCGATGGGAAACTCAAGCGGATAGATGCTACGGGCGGGCCCGCCTTGACCCTGGCCGACGCGCCTCTTGGGTTTGGCGGCTCCTGGAGTCCCCAGGACGTGATCGTTTTCGCGCCGCGGATCGGCCCACTGCAGCGGGTACCAGCGGGCGGCGGCACTCCCATATCTGCCACGACACTTGACCCGCGCAACGAATATGCGCACTTTTCCCCATGGTTTCTTCCCGATGGCCGTCACTTCCTGTTTGCAGATCAGGTCCGGCCTGGCGCCAGTGGCGGCGTCATGCTGCGCATTGGCGCGCTGGATTCAAAGGAGGTGAAATCCGTAGGCCCGGCCGATTCCAATGCCGTGTACTCCAGCGGTTACCTGCTGTATCTACGCGAGAACACTTTGATGGCACAATCCTTCAATGAAAACAGGCTCGCTACGACAGCAGACGCCGTGTCCCTAGCGGAGCGGGTGATGCGCTCGTCAAGCGACGTAAGCATAGGCGTGCTTTCGGTCGCGAGCCCGGGACTGTTGGCCTACCGGACGGGATCGGGCACTCACCAACTGACGTGGTTTAACCGAGGCGGCAAGTTAGCCGGGACGCTGGGAGATCCGGGCGAAATCTTTTCTGTGGAGTTTTCGCCGGATCGCAAGTGCGCAGCCGTTACGCTGCGGAGCCAGAACGACGATATATGGATCTACGATGTGGGGCGGGGACTCCCAACGCGCTTTACCTTCGGTCCGGCAGAGGAGCGGGTTCCGGTCTGGTCGCCTGATGGTCGAGAGATCGTCTATATGTCGAATGCCAGGGGTCGATTTGATCTCTATCGCAAGGCGGCTGATGGGGCGGGCAACGAAGAGTTACTTTATGCTGACGGGGCATTAAAAGTTCCGACGGGTTGGTCGCCGGATGGGAAGTTCCTGCTTTATACCACAGTGCATGACCCGCAGTCGGACGTATGGGTACTGCCGATCGGCCCAAAAGGCGCCGCGCGCCCTCCCTCGAAACTGTTCCCGTGGTCGCCTATAGGCTTGAGACAATTGGCGAAATTCTCGCCAGACGGGCGCTGGGTGGCATATATGTCCAATGAGTCGGGAAGGTTTGAGATCTACGTGGCCCCGTTCCCCGGGCCCGGCAGCAAGCGACAACTCTCGAATGGCGGCGGAGACATGCCCCGCTGGCGGGCTGACGGCAAGGAGATCTTCTATCGTGCGCCGAATGGAACCCTGATGGCCGCTGGGATTTCAATCAAAGGCACGAGCGTTGAAGTCGGCGCCGTTCGTTCTCTTGATGTCCGGGCGCCGTCCGGCACGTTTTATCCTTACGACGTCTCGGCCGACGGCCAGCGATTTTTGGTTGTCGCGCCACGAGAGCAGAAGTCGACAGCGCCGCTGACGCTCGTCCAGAACTGGACCGTCCTGCTGAAGAAAAAATGACTTCCGGTGTAAAGCTCGGACCCTATGAACTTGTCGCGCCGATCGGCAAAGGCGGCATGGGCGAGGTCTATCGCGCTCGCGATACGCGACTGGGCCGCGATGTGGCCGTCAAGTTTCTGCGGAGACGATTCAGCGAGCGTTTCGAACGCGAAGCGCGCATGATTGCGTCGCTCAATCATCCAAACATTTGCCACCTCTACGATGTCGGGCCGAACTATTTGGTGATGGAACTGGTAGAAGGCCAAACTCTGAAGGGGCCGCTTCCGCTTGAGACGGCGCTGAATTACGCCCGCCAGATCGCCGAAGCACTGGAAGCCGCGCACGAGAAAGGCATCGTGCATCGCGATCTGAAGCCGGCCAATATCAAAGTCACTCGCGATGGCTTGGTGAAGGTTCTGGATTTCGGGTTGGCAAAAGCGGTTGAGAAACCGAATGGCCCGGATGAGGCGAGCAGTTCGCCCACTATGGTCACGTCGCAAACTCATGCAGGCGTGCTTTTGGGCACTGCGGCGTATATGAGCCCGGAGCAGGCGCGTGGCGGGGCGGTCGATAAGCGTGCAGATATCTGGGCGTTCGGGTGCGTGCTGTATGAAATGCTCACGGGCAAACCGGCGTTTCAAGGCGAGACCACATCGGATGTGCTGGCTGCGGTTTTGAAAGAAGAGCCGGATTACAGCCGGATTCCGGCACGGGTGCAGTTTTTATTGCGTGCATGTTTGCAAAAGAACCCGAAGGAAAGGCTGCATGATATTGCAGATACCAAGCTGCTTCTCAGAGATGCGCCGGAAACGCAGCCGGTGAAAAGCAGTAAATGGCCATGGCTTGTTGCAGCAGCATTTGCAATGCTTGCAATTGCTGTTTTCTTGGTACCAATTGTGCACGTGCGTGAGAAGCCGCGACAAGCCGCAGGGCTGATCCGGTTTCAGATTCCTCCGCCGGCGAAATCACGCTTTGGCACCAGTATCGTCCTTGCTCCTGACGGTAAGCGGATTGCTTTCGATGCACCGGGACCGAATGGCAGCACGGTTTTGTGGGTGCGCTCGCTCGATACGCTTGAATCGGAGCCGCTTCCTGGTACAGAAGGATTTAGCGGTCAACCGTTCTGGTCCCCGGACAGCCGCTTCCTTGCGTTCGGAACGCACAATAAACTCGAGAAGATCGATGTTTCCGGCGGGTTCCCGCAGATAGTGTGCGATGCACACGATGTGGTATTGGGCGGGGCGTGGACCAGCGATGGAGTGATTCTTTTTGCCAGGCCCAGTTCCGGGCTGAGTCGAGTTCAGGCCATGGGCGGTATTCCCACCCCAGTCACAACGAACGATCGCTCGCGGCACGAAAGTCAAACGTCGCCCTCACTTTTACCCGATGGCCGGCATTTCGTCTATTTCCGCATTTCTACCGGTTCCGATAGCGGCGAGAATACAGGTGTTTATCTCGGATCGCTGGATGCCAAACCTGAGGAACAGCAATCCAAACCGTTACTCAAGACACCGTGCCAGGGTGTATATGCGGCCGCTGCAGATGGCGCAGCGAATGGACATCTGCTTTTCTTGCGCGACGACAGTCTGATGGCGCAGCCATTCGATACTTCGCGGCTCGCACTGACCGGCGAACCAATATCCCTTGCGCAGGCAGTGAGCAGCATACGCAACATCGGCCAATTCACGGTTTCAGCGAACGGCGTGTTGGCCTATCGTGCCGGCGGTAATCGAAGACAGCTTACCTGGTTCGACCGGCAAGGAAATATTCTCGGAGTCGCCGGCGATTCCGGCTTCGAGAACGGCCCGGAAACTTTGGCGCTCTCCCCGGACGGACGCCGAGTTGCCATAAGCCAGCGCAGCCTGCAGTCCGGAAAGATGGATCTTTGGTTGGGCGAGGCTGCGCGCAACACCGCAACTCGATTTACATTTAGCCCTGCTCGCGCGGAGTATCCAGTCTGGTCGCCGGATGGCAAACGAATCGCTTTTGCCTCCAATCGCGACGGGCCGTTCGATCTGTTTCAAAAGATTTCGAGCAGCGCGAGCGAGGAGGAACTGTTATTGCGGTCGAACACAGACAAGATTCCGGACGACTGGTCGCGGGACGGGAAGTACCTGTTGTATACCGACACTGGGCCAGAGACAAAACTCGATCTCTGGTTCTTGCCGCTTTTGGGAGATCGCAAACCCATTCCGTTCCTGCGCACGAAATTCAATGAAGTCCAGGGACAGTTCTCACCGGATGGACGGTGGGTTGCTTACCGGTCCGATGAATCCGGTAGCTCCCAGATTTATGTGCGGCCGTTTCCTCCGCCGGCGGGTGGGGGTGGCAGATGGATGATTTACCCTTATGGTGCAAGCCAGCCGCGATGGCGCGAGGACGGCAAGGAACTTTTCTTTTTCTCGGGCCCAGGATGGCTGATGAGCGTCGACGTAAGCACCAGTCCTGTATTTCAGGCCGGCGCACCCAAAGTCATCCTAGCCTCGCCAATAATAGCCGCCGACTCCGCCATGCTGTTTGGCAGCCCAGGCTTTTACTGGGATGTCGCAGATAACGGGCGGAGATTTCTCATCAATACGGCAACGCCGGAGAGCGCCTCCGCCCCGATTACAGTCGTGCTGAATTGGATGGCGGGGTTAAGAAAATAAGCCCGGGTGCGGGTATGAAGCTGGGGTCTTGCTAGCTCATTGCGCCATCGGCTATGGTCCATTTTCCCGCGGACAACGCATCTCTGTATTGTTAATACCCAGGCAATTTCAGTTACCCTTGTGAGATGGCTTCAGCGGCCACAGCGGCGGGTGCAGGCGACCTGATTATCGATTCGCCCGGCAACGCAACCATGCGTGTCCACCTGGAGCGAGACCGCTATCGGCTGGGCCGCTCTTCCGTGAACGAACTGGCATTCCCTGGAGATCAGAAGCTATCGCGCGAGCATCTCGTGTTCGAGCGGACTGCCGAGGGCTGGAGCGTGCGGGACGTAGGCAGCCGCAACGGCACACAGGTGAATGGAGCACGTCTGGCCGAGGCGAAGCCCCTGGCGCATGGCGACCGAATTACAGCGGGCCATCTCTCTATCCGCTATGACACACAACAAGAGTTCACGGACGCCAAGCCGAATGAAATTACTTTCGTAGAGGAAGGGCCGGCGAGCGCTGCGCCTGCTGTATCGGTTGATCTAAAGTCGGCTCTCGAAGCCAGTTGGCAGGAACGATTCGAGCGTTTGGATGCGGTGCTCGATATGGAGTTCGGAGGCCGCCCGGCCCTGGAGAGCACGCATTTGAGGGCTCTTGTGCAAGCCGGGCGCGAACTGGCGGGTAACGGCGCGCTAGACAAACTCTTTGCATTAATTCTCGATCTTTCGCTTGGGGCCGTGAAAGCCTCCCGCGGCGTCGTCATGACACGTGAAGGCGATGGGACTCTCAAAGCTCGTGCGATTTGCGGCGAGGGACTCCGTATTGGCGCCGGAGTGCGCGATCGGGTGATGAACGAAGGGAAATCGCTGCTGGTCCGCGATGCCCGATTGGATCAGAATTTCGGATCGCGGCCGAGCATTGTGGCGCAGGAAATACGGAGTATCCTCGCGGTTCCGCTTCAAACCGATGATCGAGTGATTGGGCTGCTGTATCTCGATTCTCCCCATTTCGTTCGCGAGTTCAGCCCGGAAGACCTCAACCTCGTAACCGTAATGGCGAACATAGCGGCAATCCGGATTGAGCACGCCAGGCTCATGGAACAGGAGCAGGCGAGAAAGCTGCTCGCCCGCGAGCTCGAACGCGCGGCGGAGATTCAGCGCTCGCTCTTGCCCTCAAATGCTCCGGAAATCCCCAATTTTGAGTTGGCGGGATACAACGCGCCGTGCCGCACGGTGGGCGGAGATTACTACGACTTTCTTCCCTATGCCGACGGCCGCATGGTGTTGTTGATCGGCGATGTCTCCGGAAAAGGGATGGGTGCTGCATTGCTGATGTCAAGCCTCCAGGCCCGTGCTCATGTCCTGTTTGAGAGTCCCGAGCCATTCGCCGATCAGGTGAACCGCCTGAATCGGAGCATTGCGGCGAACTGTCCAGGCAACTGTTTCATTACCCTATTTGCGGCTGTGCTCCATCCTCCCAGCGGGGAGCTGTTCTATTGCAATGCGGGTCACAACCCGCCGCTTCTGCTTCGCGCGACGGGCGAAGTGGAGCCGCTCGAAGCCACCGGAGTTCCGCTCGGAATTATGCGAGAGGTCCATTATGAGCAGAGGGCTTGCCGTCTAAAAGAGGGCGACGTATTGGTTCTTTTTAGCGATGGAGTAACTGAGGCTTCAGCCCCCGGAGGGGATCAGGAATTCGGCGAGCAGCGCCTCATTGCGACGGTACGGCAGAACCAAGAGCACCCGGCCTCGGATCTGATCGATGCGGTAAATACAGAGCTTCTGTCGTTCACGCAAGGTGCGCCGGCCGCGGACGACATAACGCTGGTCATCCTGCGCCGCCAGTAGCTTCAGAGCTGGCAGGCCTCTTCCAACGTGGGGTAAAACCGGAATATCTTGTCGAGCGAACTGACGTGGAAGACTTGATACAGATAGGTGCGCGCGCCCGCCAGCCGCATTTGGCCTTTAACGGCCGCGATCTGGTTGTAACTGGAAATGAAGCGGCCAATTCCGGTGCTATCGATACCCACGACTCCGGCAATGTCGAAGATGATTGTGCGCTTGCCCTGCGAAAGCAAATCGCGGACAAGGTCGGTGATCTGCTCGCTTTCCGGGCCAAGCATCACCTTGCCGCTGATCTTGATGACAACCACGCCGGGCGCAACCTCGTTAGAGCTAATCTCCATCAACATGGACGGGACCAGTGTACGCCGATTGAGGCGAAATAGGAACAGCTAAAGTTGTGCCTCCAGTTGCCTAGCGGTTCCATCCAAGGTCCCTAGCAAGGTCGATGCGAACGGGATCGGCGGAGAGGGGACCGCGCGTCTCATGTATACCGTTCGAGTCGCAGACGAACGCCTTCCTTAAGCGCGGATCTAAAATCCACACATGCTCGACGCCCATTTGCAAAAAGTCCTGAACTTTGGTGAGCATGCGGCTCATGCGATCTTCCGGTGACAGCACCTCGATGACTATAAAAGGCGGAATCGTCAAGACCTGTTCATCCGGTTCCCTGAGATAAACAGCGAGATCCGGAACGCGATATCGCGTTGGAGAGGCCCTCATCCGGACCTCCGGCAAAACCACCACCCCGAACCGATTCAGCAACAGCCCAAGCTGGAATTGAAGCTTCGAGTGATCCTTCTCGCCCACGTTCCGGTCCTCCAACTCGCCATCGACGTAATCGTATTCTGGCTCGTAGGATGTGGAGAGATACTCTTCAACCGAAATGAGCGTGCGCGGCGCAGTCACAGCTTTCATCATCGGACATTTCGAATCATCGGGGAAATACAGATACGGCATTGCCCCCGGACGGTTCCATCCGTTAAGGCGCTACGCGACATGAAACTCCTGATCTTCTCGGACATACACGCCGATCGTTCGGCGCTCGCAAAGCTGATGGACTTGGAGGCGGACCTGTACTTCGCCGCCGGAGATCTGGTCAATTGGGGACGCGGGCTCGATCGCGTTGGGCCGATTCTCGCGCGGCGCGCCGAACGAATGTACGTGCTTCCTGGAAATCATGAATCGGAGAGCGATGTCGCGCGGCTTTGTTCGGAGTTCGGACTGCATGATTTTCATGGCCGCACTTTGACAGCGGAAGGTTACCGGATTGCAGGCTTGGGATATTCGAATCCGACGCCGTTCGATACTCCGGGCGAGTACAGCGAAACGGAGTTAGCCGAGCGCCTCTCGAAATTTGCCGGCTTGAAACCGCTGATACTGATCTGCCACTGTCCTCCCAAAGACACTTCCTTGGATCGCGTTGGTAATGGCACTCACGCCGGGAGCACGGCCGTTCGCGAATTTATTGAGAAGTATCAGCCCGATCTCTTCTTTTGTGGGCACATACACGAAGCCGCCGGCGTAGAAGCCGAGTTGGGCAAAACGAGATGCCGTAATGTCGGGAAGAAGGGATATCTGCTAGAAATCTAATTTCAAGGAGAACGCTTGCGCTACCTCCGGAGCTTTTTTCTTTTCGCTTGGGTCGGCGTCCCGGCGTTCACACAAACCATCGCCGGCGCTTACGATCAGCCTTACCGTCCGCAATACCATTTCTCGCCTCGCGAGCATTGGACCAACGATCCAAACGGCCTGGTGTATTTCGAAGGCGAATACCACCTGTTCTTCCAATACAATCCATTCGGCGATGAATGGGGACACATGAGCTGGGGGCATGCAGTCAGCCGCGACCTGCTGCACTGGCAAGAACTGCCGGTGGCTTTGCCGGAGCAGAACGGGATCATGATCTTCACCGGCAGCACCGTCATCGATGAACGGAATACGAGCGGCTTCTGCACCGGCGAGAAGCCCTGCTTGGTCGCTGTATACACGGGGCACACGCCCGAAGAGGGCTCGCGGCCGGCTCTGCAAACCCAGAATCTCGCATACAGCAATGATCGCGGCCGAACCTGGACGAAATACCGCGGCAATCCGGTTCTCGATTTGCACATGTCCGATTTTCGGGACCCGAAGGTCTTCTGGTCGCGCCAGGGCAACCGCTGGGTTATGGCTGTTTCGCTGCCGAATGATCGCAAGAGTGCGGCTGTACGGCTCGCCCGATTTGAAACAGTGGCGGCAATTGAGCGATTTCGGACCCGCCGGCGCTACAGACGGCCAGTGGGAGTGTCCGGAATTATTCGAACTGCCTGTCGACGGCAACCCCAGCAATACCCGTTGGGTGCTGAAGGTAGGACTGAATCCGGGAGCCCTGCAAGGCGGATCCGGCGAGCAGTATTTCGTCGGGCATTTCGACGGAACTCGCTTTACGAATGAAAATCCCCGTGGGCTGACCCTCTGGACCGATTACGGCAAGGACTGCTACTGCGCACTCACTTTTAACGGTTTGCCGCGAAACCAAAATCCGGTGATGATCGGCTGGATGGACAATTGGCAGTACGCGGCGAAATTGCCGACCAGCCCATGGCGCGGGCAAATGACCATTCCGCGCAAGCTTTCTTTGCGTACCACGCCCGAAGGAATTCGGCTTTTTCAGGAACACGTCAACATCCCATCAGCCGATTCTTTTGAAGTCAAAAACGGAACAATTGAGCAAATTAATAAGCGGCTGGCACATCCTGACATCATGGCTGGGCATACGTTTCGAGCTAGAGTCAGCGATCCCTTTGGGAACCGCTCAGGAGGTTGGCTGGAAGATCCTGGCCGCCGATGGAAGCTTCACCATCGTGGGCTACGAGCAGCGAAAGCAAACGGTATTTGTCGATCGCACTCATTCGGGGTTGACCGGGTTCAGCAAAGACTTTCCAATCATGACAGAGGCGCACCTCGCTCTACCTCGAGGCACGCTCCACCTGGATGTTCTAGTGGACCGCGATTCGGTAGAAGTATTCGCCGAAGGCGGCCGTATCGCGATGACCAACCTTGTCTTTCCGCCGGCGGGCGCGTCCGGGATTGAAGTTTATACGGCTGGTGGTCAGCCGGGCCGAATATCGGCGCGGCTTTCCCGCATAAAATCTACGCATGTTTCGCAATAAGCGCGGTCGCTGACCGTCTGCAAACTTCGAGCCGTTATTGGAACTGGCGCGATACCGCTTGGAAGAGGGCCAGGCCCCGGACCCGGATCTCTCGGCCTACCGATCGCCCAATCCGCCGCCTCGTTGGTCGCCGTCGGACGCCCGGAAGGTCTGTCACGTGCATGGATGGGTCGACCCCGATGGGATCTGCGGCGGATCGTTCGTAATGACCGAATCCGCAGTACTTTGAGCTTTTCGGCGCCGAGCGGCAGCGCGCCAATCAAATGCTACATCTCGATGTCGTCGGCGGTCAGTTCAGCGAGTTTGGTGCTCTCGAACATCTTCCTCAGGTGTTTCAGCGCGAGCTGATTTACTTCATGGGTTTTCTGCGCGCGGAATGGCGGCCTGGAGAAATTCCCAAATAAAAGTCCGACCATTCGCCAAAGGTGAGATCCTTTCCGCGGTGCAGCACGGGCAGCGTGTCGTTGTCTCGGGCTTGCAGGCGTTCTCTGAGACGTTTCTGGGCTTCGTCCCAGTCTTCGGTGAGAGTCGATTCCCGCTGACGGACGCCGTCCTTGTCGCGGTACCGCATCCACCAGATCTTCGATTCCTCGCGCTTGTACAAGCCCCCGTCATGCTTCACTGGTCTTGCCAATTCACCACCTCCTGTTTGAACTGTGCGCGGGAGCAAGGCTCCAACTCCGACTTGAGAAAATCGGATGTTGCGGCCCATCACGCGGAGATGGGGAATCTGCTTTCGCTCAACCCAAAGATACACCGTCTGCGGGCTGACGCCAAGAAACACCGCGGCCTCGCGCACGCGCAGCGGGATTCCGGCTTGTCTGGACAGAGCGAGCGTCGCCTTCATTCGTCACCTTCACGAAGCCTTGGCCAGCAGCTTTTCCGTCATTTCCATTGGGTCTCCCTAATTACTAAGGGAATTTAGCGGGCCGGTTCGGGACGTGACAAGGGCATTGGGCAGAAATGGCCGCAGACGACTTTCTCTCAGCGGTGCGACGCGGATTCAAGGCCTTTGCGGCTGAAAATTGGACTGCGTTGCGCCCGGCGGAATGGTCGCCGGGCAAATGCCGGGCAGACCCGCGTTTTTGCCCGGCATCGCAATGTGCTCAGGGCGCAGTCGATACACTCGAAACGCGATCATCATGCCGGGCAATTCCTTTATGTTCCACTACCGGTCTTTACGCCTTCGAATGGTTTGGGACTGCCGCGAATTGGAAACATTCTGGAAACTTCTTGTAAACCTCGCGGCGTGCGCTCCGGAAGTGGAAACTTTCTGTAAACTTCTTGGAAACCTTCCGCGCCTTTGCATGCGCCGTTGTGCGCTGATTTTGAGTGTCGTTGCGGGTGTCATAGCCCAGTTCAGTTGCGCCCCAACCCCGAAGGCCGTCGACTTCGCGTCCGCGAAGGCCGCCTACGGCAAAGGTGATTACCGAACCGCCCTCAGCGGTCTCATGCCTGCGGCCAAACAAGGCAACCCGGAAGCTGAGGTTCTGCTGGCACGGATGTACGAGGACGGGCGTGGCGTGCAGCAGAATTACTCGGAAGCATTTCACTGGTACAAGCAGGCGGCTGAGCGGGAGAATGGCGATCCAGTCGCCGAGTACTCTGTCGGAAAGCTCTACGCAGAAGGGCACGGCATCCCGACCGACGCAGCCGAAGCCGTGAAGTGGCTTCGGATTGCGTCGGATCATGGGAACGGCGATGCCTCGTGGTATCTGGGCGACATGTATTACCGGGGCACTGGCGTGCCCATCGATCGTTACGAGGCCGTGAGGCTGGCGGCGCTCTCGGCGAGGCCCCTACGGTGATATTGCAAAAATGCAATAATATAATTGATGGCGTGGGTGGTAGAGCTGCTCGACGATCGCGTTCGAGATGAACTCGAAGCGCTGCCGCCCGATATGCAGGCCCGTTTTCGCCGGATCGTCGAGCTGATCCAGGGATATGGCCTTGAACGAGTTCATGAGCCCCATATAAAGCACCTGGAAGGCCCGTTGTGGGAAATGCGCATGAAGGGTAAGGACGGAATATCAAGGGCCGTCTACGTCACCGCCAAAGGCCGCGTGTTGTCGTCGTCCGCGTGTTCGTCAAGAAAACGCAGAAGACGCCCCGGCGAGAGATTGAAATCGCGTTGCAAAGAGCCCAGGAGGTACAGGATCAATGAAGCGCACGACGGTTGATGATCTCCACAAGAAGTGGATGAAGAACCCGAAGTACCGGCGCGAATATGAAGCGCTGGAGGAAGAGTTTTCGCTTGCCGCCGCGCTGATCGAAGCCCGCGCCCGCGCAGGTCTCACGCAAGAGCAGGTGGCGCAGCGCATGAAGACCACGCAGGCCGTGGTCGCGCGTCTGGAAGGCGGCGGAAGTATGCCCTCGACGCGGACTCTTGAAAAATACGCCAAGGCGACCGGCACGCGGCTCAAAATCAGTTTTGAGCCGGAAGGGGCGCGGCCTTAGCTCACGCCGTCGGTGACTGCGAGCGCCTGCGCCCCTGCTTCTCCACTGTGCCAAAACTGTGTCCAAACTCGATCCGTTCCATCCGATGAACTTGCTCGTTGAGCGAAAGCAGATTCCCCGGACTGTTGTAACCATTAGGAATTCGCGAAAGCCGACAGACCGCCCGGAAGCAATTTCGCTCCCTTGGGCGCAGGGGGTCGGGCGTTCAAATCGCCCCGCCCCGACCAAACCTCCTGCTGATTCCAAAGAAGTTCATCGAGGTGTATGCCGTCTTGCGCACTCACGGACGCGAACTCCTCGACACATACCAAACATTGCACTGGGCGAGCCGCGGCGTTCGGCTGGTTTACCTGGAGGATTACGACGATATCTCGACAGTGCTCCGGGAAGTGAAATTTGGATTGCCGGCGGACGCATCGGCGCACTTACCGTGGATGGCGAACTCGCTCGAGTGGGTGCAAGCGCAATTACCCCCGGAAGTCACATTTTCCGACCAGTGGCAGGCGCGTGTTCGCGCCGGGCTCCGGAAATTCGTATCCGCTTTGCGCGAAAGCTTCGCGATACCGAGGGAAGAGATTGTGCATGCCTCGCTCCTGGGCCCGTGTCGTTGCAGGAGATTGCCATTTTCGCGGACACGCGTCACAGCTTCACCGGCAAAGAGGCGCGCCAATATGCGTCGCAATTCCGGCTGCGCCTCGCCAGGGGGAAAGCCCAAGGCGTCGCGTGCGCGGCATTTTCGCAAGGCAGGCTCTTCCAGGTGTTGAACGATCCCGAAGCTGCGGACCGAAACTTCACGCCAAGAATGAAGCAGTTCTATGCCCGCAAAGGATTGCGCAACTGGCGATCGTTGATTGCATTTCCCTTGTTGGAAACGCGCGATCGCCTGCCTGTCGGAGTAGTCGCCCTCAGCTCGAACCTGGCAAAGCCGTTTTGGTCCCGTTTCGCCGACATTTCAGAGCAATCCGGCAACAGCTTCAAATCCGCCGTCACGCAAGCGGCACAAGAACTACTGGTACCGTCTACTCAAATTGCGAAAAACGGCATAGAATGAGGGGAGAGACTCATGGGCAAACTGAGCTGGGATAAGGCGCGCGCTAGTGGACCTTGGTAGCCGTCCGTGGGGTCTTCCCAAAGATACGCCTGCCTCCATTCAGCGTGTTCGATCTTTCGGCGATGTCGATACCGATTCCGAAACTGCGGTTCGCGAAGCCATGCGGGGATCGGGAACCAAGCGCGGTTAGCTCTCGAAATAGAATGGCTTCACGCATAAGATGAAGCCGGTTCCCTTTACTCCTCTCCTTTTGATTGCCGTTGTTGTCGTGTTCACACTCCCTTTCCTTCGCGCGGAACCTCCGGACTCTGCTACCGCGAAAGTGATCGACCTCTTGCAGCGTGCCAAGCGCGACGCGCAAGCCCACGGAGCACGCTACACTCCAATTCTTTCGCCCTCCGACGATCTGCTCAAGGGCGCCAATCCGCAGATCGATTTCAAAGCCGTCCAAAAAGCCGGTTTCCGGGTGGTCGTCTGGACAGTGGACGATCCCGCCAGAATGCGCCAACTCATTGAGCAGCGGATCGACGGCATCATCAGCGACCGTCCGGATCTTCTGCATGAAGCGTTAACGGATGCGAAACAAACTGCCCGCGGACGGAAGGACGCCGGGTACTTCGACGACCTTCGATGCGGAAGGCCATCGGGGCGGACGCGATCTCCGGCCGGAGAACACTCTTCCCGCATTCGAGGCGGGTCTGGATCATCTCATTACAACCATCGAGACGGATACGGGCGTCACTGCCGATCACATTTCGCTCATCAGTCATGAGCACTTCATCAATCCCCAGACGTGCCGGGCGGCCGGTGGCTCGGAATATACATCGGCAAATCGTGTGTTGATCAAAGACATCACCATGGCGGACGCCCAGAAGCGATTTATTTGCGATCGTGTTTTTCGTGGACCGGAGCAGAAGAACGATCTCGCGCTTTCGCCCGTTGCAGTGGCGTTTGCGAAAGAGAAGAACCTCATTAGCCCGTACGTTCCTACTAACGTGCAGCAGCTTTATGCGTTCGTCGATTTCTATGCCGGCTACTACAAAGAAGGGCCTGGACGGACTCATCCTGAGGCGCAGGCGCGGTGGCGCAATGCCGAAAAAGTGCGATTCAATTTAGAAACCAAAGTAGATCCCCGGCCTCAGTACGCGAACGACACGTTCGGACCGGAATTGTTTGTGCGAACGCTATGCGGAGCCGTCACCGCGGGTCAGCGGGAAAACCGCTCCGACATTCAGAGCTTCGACTTCAGGACGCTTGCTGTTGACCGGACGTGAGTATCCGAAAATCCCGACCGTGTTTTTGGTTGAGGCGTGGAACTTGAACGACGAATTTATTCCCGCCGCATTCGGAGGCTCGCTCGGCAAGTAATCAATAATCTTCCCTACGCCGGGCCGTGTTGGATGCTGCTGAGGGGAAAAGGCGTGCATCACGCAATGCCTGAGCCGCTTTCCGAGCATCTTCGGTATTCGGATAGGCTTGGATCAGCGAACGAAGTTCCTGTATCGGCGCGAGTGCGCTGGCCATCTCTTGCCAGAGCCATGCCTTTCATCAGGCGCGCATCTGCGGTTTTCGGATTCTTTGGGTAGCGCTCAGATACTGCATCGAAGGCCTGCACAGCCGACTTATAGTCGCCCCGGTCATAGTCAATTTGACCGATATAGTACTGGGCATTCGCGGCTAATTCGGTATTTGGGAAATACTTGAGGTATTGCTGGTATTCCTGATACGCCAGATCGACGTTTCCGGTCTGCTGATCGCGGCGCGCATCGGTGTAGGTCTTCTCAGCGCTCATTCCCATCGGCGGCCCCGAAGTTGCCGGCGGCACTTGCTGGCCGGGCGCTCCCGTCATCCCGCCCGGGGGTACTGTTCCCGGAGCAAGATTGGCAGGCGCAGCGGGCGGATTCTGCATGATCTGCATCTGATTCTTGAGATCCGTGATCTTAGCGTCCATGCGCTCCAGCCGAGCGCTGAAATCGGCTAAAGCATCCCGTAGGGCCCGCACGTCTTCGCTGGTGGATTCGACTTTGTTTCCCAGCCCATTGATCGGCGCAAGACTGTTTGTCACAGTGGTTCGCAGCACATCCTGCATACCCGCAACCTGGTCCGCGGTCCGGCGAGTATCGCTCTGCATAGCCGTGACTATCCCGGCAAGATTTGCGATCTGGTTATTGAGATTTTGCTGCATGGCATCGATCTTGGCCTCCAGATCTCGCTGAAGCGCAATGAGATCTTTATTGACTGCAAAGGAGAAACTGGAAAAAGTAAGACCGAGTATGGCAACGCGCAGAAATTTCATTGAGTTAACTCCTCATGAGCAGGGGACGGTTGCGAACCATCCCCGTTTCATGAACTGTCTCCAGTGTAAGAGAAGTGCTATAAAGCGCGATTTTTCTTACTGTCCGCCGGAGAAGTGGGCGCGGCGATTCCGCGCGTAGCATTCTTCGGTAGGATCGGTGCAGAGCGGCCGTTCTTTGCCATAGCTGATAGTTTTCAGCTTGTCGCCGGGAACACCCATTGCCACCAGCGCATCCTTGGTCGCGGCGGCGCGACGATCCCCGAGCGCCAGGTTATATTCAGCCGAGCCGCGCTCGTCGCAGTGACCTTCGATGGTGACGAGAAAATTCGCATCCATCGAAAGGATGGTCTTCAGAGCATTGGCGTCGGCCTGCAAGGTAGCCTGATCCTCAGGGCGGATATCGCTCTTGTCGTAATCGAAATGGATATCCTGAACCTGCCTGGCGAGCATTTCTGCGGGGGTTTCGGTGGGAGCAGCGCGGCGTGGGAGCAGGCGCCGGTGGCGCGCTCACAGTGACGGTAACTCGTGCGTCGGTGCTTCCGCCGCCTCCGCTTGCGGTCAAATGATACTCGGTGGTGGCTGTGGGATAAACGGCGCGACGGCCGTCGGGGCTGACTTGCCCGATTCCATCAATCTGGACATTCGTGGCATTCGATACCGACCAGCGCAGAGAAGAGGGCTGACCGCTGCTAATCGTAGTCGGTTCAGCCGTGAAGAAGTTGATCACCGGCGCGGCTGCAGGCGGCGTGACTGGCGCGGGTGGCGGTGGTGGTGGCGGTGGCGGCGCTTTCTTGTGGCACCCCGCGGCCAAAATCAACACGAGCGCTGAAACGGACGTCACCAGTGCTCTGCGTTTTCTCATGAGTCTTCGATGTCCTCCCTGATTATTCTCTTGTTCCTGCACAAATCAAAATTATTGTTCGGCATTTACCCAAACTGGCTTCTCATTATTTCCTATTTGCGTGAGCGGATGTTTTCCTGTACCGTCGGCATTCATCACCCAGATCTGGGAATCCCGGCCGCGCTTTGAAGCATAGACAATGTGGGCCCCGTCTGGCGCCCAGCTCGGATTCTCGTTACGTCCTTCCGCGGCCGTAAGCTGAACGGTTTGTCGCGAAGCTACATCCATCACAAATATGTTGTAATTCCCAGGTTCAAAGCCTCTCGTCCAAGCCAAAGCGATGTGCGCGCCGTCCGGGCTCCACGACGGGTTGGTCGCTTCTCCAGTTCCGGCGCTCAGCCGCTCTACGTCAGTACCTTCGAGACTCATATGATATACCTGCGGCAAACCAGAACGGCCCGAAACGTCAACTAGATCCGCCCCTGTTTTCGGATTGATCTTGGCTTCCACTTCGATTGCTCCCGATGCCGTGATGCGGCGGAAGCCGCTGCCATCGACAGCGGCGGTATACAGTTGCGCGGGACCGCCGCCCGCCGTGGACGAAAATATGATGCGCCTGGAGTCAGGCGTGAAGGTCACAAAAGCATTCATGGACGCGCGTTGGTTATAAAACGGCAATTTGCGTCCCGTATCAAGAGAAAACATTTGAATTGCGGGATAACCCGGGGCATACGTCGTAAAAGCGACGATGTGCCCGTCGGGCGAGGCGGATGGAAAAGTCGAAATTGAGTTGTAGTGAGTGAGCTGCCGTTGATCTGCGCCATCCCAATTCATCACCCAGATCTCTTTCGCGCCGGAGCGATTGGATACGAAGACAATTCTTGTGCCCACCAGACTCTTTCCGCCGAATATCGCCAGAATGTCGGCCGCGTAGCGATGCCCCGCATCGATAGCCCCTTCCTGATTGAGTTGCGCCGTATAGATTTTGCCGAAGACCTGGGCCTGCTGAAGGCTCGCTATGTCGGGTGACGCGCTGTAAAACCATCCGAAGGCGACGAACATTCCGTGGTCTTCCGCGCCGTAGCCAATGCCGAGATAGTTCGTTGCGACGGGAGGCAAACTCCAATCCGTAAGGCGGTTGCCCTGCGGAGTGACCGCGCCCCGTGCCGGTGGCGCAACGCCGGCGACAAGATCGGAAGGCTGTTGCGGAACTTGCAGCGGATAGAGCGTCTTCGGAACGAAGTTGATGAGCGGAGAAGCTTGCAGATCGTCCGCTACCGTGCTGTTAAAAGCGCCGATGAATGAAGCGGCAGCGCCGGACGCGCGGAAATCAGTAACTGCAACGCGCGGCTTCCCGGGATGTTGATTGATGATTCCGGTAATGTTTTGCTGGGCAGCGAGCCAACCAATACCCGCAACCAGAGAGAGAGAGGCTATGAATAGTCGCATCAACGTAAATTAAAGGTGAACTGAGCTGAAATAGAGCCTTCGCTCACTTGCGGAGGAAGAGCAGGCAATCCTGCATCATAAACGGCGCGAAGGGCGGAATTATCGATGTCCGGGTTGCCGCTCGATTGAATCAGTTGCGGATTCCGCACGCTTCCATCGCGCATAATGGTGAAGCTGACGATAGCAGGGGACGATTGGCTGCGTGCGTCCAGACCATTCGTCCGCCAATTCTGCGCGATGCGCTGACGCACAAGTTCCGCATACCAGCCAAGGCGGTTCCCGAGCGGAGAATTCGGACCGATGCCGACCTGCCCCGATCCGCTTTGCGCCGAGTACATCGGATTCGATAACGCCTGGCGCGATTGACTATAAATCTGATTCGGCGGCGCGGGCTGCTGATATTGCTGCTGATGAGTGGGCTGCTCCGCCTTGCGCTTCTGTCTTGTCGGGAATTTCAAAAGCGTTCTTCTCGGGAACAGGCAGTTTCTTTTCTACCTCCTGCTTCGCGGGAGCGGAAGGCACAGCGGACTCCGTATCATTAGCCACCGGATTGGGCGGCGCTTCATGTTGAGGAATTGGAATGTTGTGAACGGGAGAGACGGCGTACGCAGGACCGCCGCCCGGATGAAGTTCGCCCAGCGTGTCGCGGCGCTGATTCATCCAGTACCATCCGAAGAACAGAAGAGCAACTACGCCTCCATGGATCAAGAATGGAGCCGAAGAACGGAACACCCAGCGGGTCCCGTTCGTCAAGTATGTCTAGCGGCTCCGCCATGCGATTAGCGCCGCTGACGTGCTGCCTGATCGATAGGCGCGGTCACCATTTTAACCTCGAATTTGCTTCGCCCAGTTCGGCAACAATCTGCGCGATGGGATCCCACGGTGTTTGCTTATCGGCGCGAACATACACCGCCGTCGCTTTAGGGAATCTCTGCCGGACCCCCGCGGCGAGCGAGTTGATATTGATCGGCTTCTCATTCAGCAGCGATTCACCGGATTTGTTGATGCTGATGACCGGAAGATCCTGCGCCGTACTCTGCACGCGGCGCACTTTTGGAACCTGAATGTCCAAGCCGAATTCCATTACATTGGCCGTGATCATGAAGATAATCAGAAGACCAGAACGACATCGACCAGCGGAACAACGTTAATTTCAGATACCGCTGTCGGGCCTCCGAAGCGATGCCCGCGATGTCCGTGACTGCCGAATGAGAATGCCATTTGGATTTTCGCCGGTGACCGTCGGTTATCCGCCGAAATCGCGCTCGGCAAAGTTTTGAAATTCGATGGCAAAATCTTCCATACGCGTGCCCATCTCCTTAATCCGGCTGCCGAAAACGTTGTAGAAAATTGCTGCGGGAATCGCCGCCGCGAGCCCGATAGCCGTGGTGACCAGCGCTTCGGAGATACCCGGAGCCACGGCGCGCAGACTCGCGCTGCCTGCGTTTCCGAGACCTTCGAAGGCGTCGATGATGCCCCACACTGTGCCGAAGAGGCCGATGAAGGGCGACACGGACGCAACCGTCGCGAGCCAGCTCATGTTCATTTCGAGTTTCGTGACCTCTTCGCTGATTCCTAGCTGGAGACTACGTTCGACGGCATCTTTATTAACGAGCGCGCCGCGTTGCTTGATCTGGCGCTCGATCTCGCCATAACCAAAATCGAAGACCGCCACCAGCGGAGCGGCACTAAATTGTTCGCTTGCTACGGCGACCGACTGAAGGTTATTCGCTTTGCGAAAGGCGCGCAGAAAACTGCGGTTGTGTCGTCGCGCCCGGCTGAATACGCTGCCCTTCGAGAACACAATCGTCCACGAAAATAGCGAAAACAGGATCAAAATTACGATAATTGCTAGGGGAACCGGTCTTAGATTTTGAATGATGTCCCACAGAGTCAAGTCTGCAGGAAGCAGCACAAACAGCAATATTAGATTGTCCTCTCGTTTCTTCTCTTCATTATAGGGACGTAAATCCTTGAATCTGAAAACTCAAGGGCGAGAAAACAGATTGTGGAGCAGGCGCTTTCGCCTGCGACCGTATAATTCGGTCACATGCTGGTGGAGCTCATTGTTGAGAACTATGCCGTCGTGGAGCAGGCCCGCATCCGTTTCCAGGAAGGGCTGAATGTACTGACCGGCGAAACGGGCAGCGGCAAATCCATTGTGGTGGACTCGCTGGGATTGCTGCTGGGAGCGCGAGCTTCGACGGAGATGATACGGAGCGGGGAGGCAAAAGCTCGCGTTGCCGGCATCTTCTCCCTGGCGCTGACGGAAGAGCTGACTCGCGTGCTCAGCGGCGCGGGAATCGAGCACGAACGGGATGAAGAGCTGATTGTGGAGCGTGAAATTGCGGTGAACGGAAAATCGCGCGCCTTCGTCGGCAACCGCCCTGTGACCACTGCGTTTCTGCGCCAACTGGCGCCCGTGCTCGGGGACATCCATGGCCAGAACGAGCAGCAGCAGCTATTTTCGACGCAGGCCCAGCGAGAGATTCTGGACGAATATGCCCGCGCCGGAGAGTTGCGGAAGCGAGTCGCGGACCTTGTTTCGCCAATGGCGCGAAGCGGGCGAAAAACTGGAGGAATTAAGCAAGAACGAACAGGAGAAATTGCGTCTGCTCGACTTGTGGATGTTTCAGCGGAACGAAATCGATTCCGTGCAGCCGAAGCCTGGAGAAGACTCGGAACTCGAAGCGGAACGTAAAATTTTGCAGAACGTGACGCGCTTGCAGGAAAACGCTGCGGCGGCATTTTCGTTTCTCTATGAAGCGCCAGAGAGCGCGACCACCCAACTCCGCCAGGCAGTGAAACGGATGGAGGAACTGGTTCGCATTGACCAGAGCTTGACGGAAACCGTCGCTTCCTTGAAGCAGGCTGCTGTTCTGGTGGATGATGGCGCCTATGCGTTGCGCGATTACTTGGGCCGGCTCGAAGGCGATCCGGCGCGTTTGGAAGACGTGGAGAGCCGTCTCGCGGCATTGGATCGGGTGAAGAGAAAGTATGGGCAAACACTCGAGCAGGTGATTGCGTTTCGAGACGATGTTGCGCGGCGAGCGGATGAGGTTGAGAACGCGAGCGAGCACAGGTCCGCGCTGGAAAGGCAGCGTGAAGCGTTGGGCACAGCAGTATGAGGAACTCGCCAGGGAACTCACTCGGCTGCGGACCGCGGCGGCGGCTCGTCTGAGCAAGCAAGTAGAAGCTGAGTTAAAGGGCTTGGCGATGGCCGGAACGCAATTTCAAGTCGCTGTCCGGCAAAGCGGATGGACAGCCGCCGGAGTCGATGAAATCGTATTTTTGGTTTCGCCTAATCGAGGCGAAGAGCTGAGACCGCTGGCGCAAATCGCATCCGGCGGCGAGTTGTCGCGAATGGCGCTCGCGCTGAAGACCGCCGTGGGCGATGCGGACCAGCATTCCGGAATTCCCACGCTGGTGTTTGATGAAGTCGATGCTGGAGTAGGCGGCGCGGCGGCAGCGGCAGTGGGCAAAAGATTGAAGGCGCTCTCCGCGCGCAATCAGGTCATCTGCGTTACGCATCTGGCGCAGATTGCCGGCTTCGCGGATCATCAATACGCAGTGGCGAAGCGCGAAAAAAAAGGCCGTGTAACGACCGAAATCACGGAATTAGTGCGCGAGGAGCGAGCGCGCGAGATCGGACGCATGCTCTCCGGCGAGCACATCACCGCCGAGGCGCTCAAGCAAGCCGAGCAACTCATCCAGGCGGGCGCGAAGTAGCCCATCCCTTTCCTGAAACTGAAATATTACTCCTGGTGCGGTAAGGCCACCTCAATATAACTGCCGCGTGTGGCGGCGCCGACGGCTTCAATGATGCGCTGAATGTGTGGGCTAAGCCGCGGCCATTGCTGCCGCCCTCGAACGATGATCGCGATCTTACGGCCTGCAAGGTTTTGTTGATAAAGAATGTTTTTATCGGCGGTCAACAATATGTCGAATCCGGCCTGTTCCGCCACGGTCAATAAATCGCCGTTCCCGAGCCTGTCCCAGCCTTGCTGTGCTGCTGTGCGGACGGTGTGGCCTTTGAGATATGGACGAATCGGAACAGGCGTTGCCTGATCGAAAATGATCAACACTTACGGGGCGTAGGCGGGTTCTTTGTCAAGACTGCGGGCGGCAAATTCAATAACCGCCTTGACCTGTTCGCGATCCAGTCCATCGAACCATGCCATGATGTCGTCAACGTTAGCTCCGGCTTCCAGGTTCTCAAAGATGGCGGACACCGGCATCCTCGTACCCTTCAGTACCCATGCACCGCTTACTTTGCCTGGAATGCTTTCGACGGCGGGGCACTGTGACCAGTCAAGCGACGCCATAGTTCAACCTCTCTTTCATCGTAGCCTCTTGCGCGCGCCGAAGATGATCGAGTTTTAGCACATAGCGCCCGACAAGGGCGGAAGCCAACAGGTGAACGGCGATCCATCGAATCCGTGACCATGCAGGTTCCGCCCCGACAAGGGGATTCTCCCGTCGAAAAAGCGAACCTTTTGCGGGCATTCGCCGTATTAAAGTTCATGCGGCTTCGGCAAGTGCTCCGGCGCCTGGCGCGATCCCCGCTCTTCGCTTGCATTGCGGTGCTCACAATTGCCATAGGCATCGGAGCGAATACCGCTATCTTCAGCGTCATCGAAGGGGTTTTGCTAAAACCTTTGCCCTATCCTCACCCGAAAGAGCTGATCGCAGTAAGTCATAATGCGCCGGGCATAAACCTCAAAGATGTGGGCGCAGCCCCGTTTCTCTATTTCACTTATCGGGACCAAAACCGTACTTTTCAAGATGTTGGAATGTGGACGGACGACTCAGTAAGCGTGACCGGCCTGGCCGAGCCCGAGCAAGTGGATGCTGTGGACGTGACGGATGGTGTGCTGCCGATTCTCGGCATTCGTCCACTTCTTGGCCGTGTGTTCTCGCGCCGGGACGATTCTCCGGGCAGCCCCGAAACGGTTGTGCTGACCTTCGGCTACTGGAAATCGAAGTTTGGCGGCTCCCCTTCAGTGATCGGGCGTCGGCTCCTCATTGAGGGTAAGGCCAGGGAAATCATCGGCGTCTTGCCTCGCGAATTCCGATTCCTCGATGAAAAGCCGGTTCTGATTTTGCCCTTGCGTCTCGATCGCGATCACACATTCCTCGGCAATTTCAGCTACACCGCCTTGGCCCGGATGAAACCCGGCGTCACCATCGAGCAGGCCGGCGCCGATGTCTCACGCTTGATTCCCATCGCCCTTCGAAACTTTCCTCCCTTCCCCGGCTATACGTTGAAAATGTTCGAAGAAGCGCGTGTTGCTCCGCACTTGCAGTCGCTCAAGCAGGAAGTCATTGGCGACATCGGTAAAGTGCTGTGGGTCCTCATGGGAACCATCGGCATGTTGTTGCTAATCGCGTGTGCCAACGTCGCCAACCTGCTGCTCGTGCGGGCGGATGCTCGTCAGCAGGAATTGGCCATCCGGGCGGCGCTCGGCGCAGGCTGGGAGAGGATCGCTCGCGAGTTGCTCATCGAAAGCGTCGTTCTTGGTCTGGCCGGCGGCGCGGTAGGGTTGGCGCTTGCCTACGGTGCGTTACGCCTGCTGATTGCGATTGCTCCCGCCCATCTGCCGCGTCTTAACGAGATCTCCATAGATGGCCCGGTGCTGCTCTTCACGCTCGTCATTTCGCTCGCAGCCGGGGTGCTGTTCGGGCTCATTCCAGTCGTCAAATATGCCGGCCCGCATCTGGGAACCGCGCTTCGCGCAGGCGGACGCGCCTCTAGCCAGAGCAGAGAGCGGCATCGCGCCAGGAACGCTCTCGTCATCGTGCAGGTTTCCTTGGCCTTGGTGTTGCTGATCGGTTCCGGTCTGATGATCCGCACTTTTCAGGCCTTAAAGCAGGTTCAGCCCGGTTTCTCGAAACCCGAGGAAGTGCAGACCCTTCGCATTTCGATTCCAGAGGTGCAGGTGAAAGATCCGGTCCAGGTGATTCACATGGACCAAAACATCAAGGACCAGATCGCCGCTATCCCCGGCGTCTCTTCCGTCGGGCTCACGACCATCGTTCCCATGACCGGAGGCGGGTGGCACGATGCAATGTTCGCCGAGGACCACGTCTATTCCGGATCGCAAATTCCACCCATTCGTTTGTTTAAGTTCGTCTCGCCGGATCTGTTGAAAACCATGGGCAACCGTCTGGTTGCAGGCCGCGATTTCACCTGGACCGACATATACGAGAAAAGGCCGGTGGCGATGGTCTCCGAAAACCTGGCCCGCGAACTCTGGAGTAATCCGGCCGCCGCTATCGGCAAGCGCATTCGCGAGAGCCTAAAAGCTCCGTGGCGCGAAATCGTCGGTGTGGTAAGCGATGAACGCGATGACGGGGTCAACCAGAACGCACCAAAGACCGTGTTCTGGCCCATTCTAATGGATAATTTTTCCGGCGATCAGATCTCGGTGCGCCGAACCCTGGCGTTGGTCATTCGAAGCAGCCGCACAGGTTCCAGGAGCTTCCTCGATGAAGTTCGGCGGGCAGTGTGGTCTTTAGACCCGAATCTTCCGCTCGCCCAAGTTCGCACTCTAAGCGAGATCTACAGCAAGTCCCTGGCTCGCACGTCATTTACGCTCATCATGTTGGCCATCGCGGGCGTAATGGCCCTTCTGCTGGGAGTAGTTGGCATTTACGGGGTCATCTCGTATTCGGTTTCGCAGCGAACGCGCGAGATCGGCATCCGCATGGCTCTGGGGGCACAAAAAGACGAACTAACTCGAATGTTTGTCGGGCACGGATTGCGCTTGGCGATGATCGGTGTCACCTGCGGTCTTGTCGTAGCGTTTGCCCTTATGCGCCTCATCTCATCGCTGCTGTTCGAAGTGAGCCCCGCCGATCCAGTGACCTATGGCGCTGTTTGCGTGGGCTTAGTCGCGGCAGCGATGCTGGCCAGTTATGTGCCGGCTCTGCGTGCGGCAGCAGTCGATCCCGTCGAGTCCCTGCGAGCAGAATAAAAAATCGCCCCGGGTGGCGCAGCCACTTTGGCTGCCGTGTCGGGACTCATCCCGGCACCGGGAGTTTGGACATTCCACGCGGATCCTGTCCGGCGGAGCCTCGGCAATGAAGTTTAGTTGCCTTACCCGTGAATTATTCGCTCAACGCTGGGCGACACACCGGACCTAAGCGGATTTCCGCTTGGCCACTTAGGACGCCTCTCAAGTGCAATAACGTTCTGCAACACGGAAATAGAGAAACCAGGATCAGTACAGTCCGCTTGCAAAAACGCTGGATGCTGTTGAAAAACTCGTCTTTGATTGGGATCGCGCTCCAGAGCGAGATCAGAAATGTATACCCGCAGTCCGCGATCGCTCATAACGCGTCTAATCGCGACATTTTTCCCCGCAGAGTCGTACGAGCGCGGCAAGCGGAGTTTTTCAACAGCATCGCCGGTTTGGGCATGGCGATCCTCGCGCTGCGTGCGGTTTGCGGTGCCGCCCCCGCACACTACTCGTAACGGAGAGCAATCATTGGATCGACAAGCGAAGCTTTTCGAGCGGGAACGTAACAGGCGACGAGAGCAACAGCCGCCAGCACGGCCGCTGCAATCAGCAGCACCGCGGGTTCGGTGCCGCGAACCTCATATAGGAATCCGGTCAGAACTTGCCCGATTCCGACCGCCAGCAGCAATCCTAAACCTACGGCTACTGCCGTTATGCGAAGGCCTTCACCTAAAATCATTCGCAGCGTTGCGGCGGCATCAGCGCCAATCGCCATGCGGATACCAATCTCGCGGCTGCGGCGCGCCACCGTATATGCGTTCACACCATAAAGGCCAATGATGGCAAGGACGAGCGCCACTCCGCCGAAAATCTCGAGAATATGCGCGCCCGTGCGTACGACCCAGATATCGGCACTCGACTCCAAGTGATCGCGCATGGTCTTTAACGACAGCAGCGGCAGGCGCGGGGCAGCGGCGCGGATCTCGTGACGAATCGTTTCGAGCATCCGTAGCTCGGCATCGCGCGAACTCGGCGCCACTTTGACATGAATTTGCATATCCGCCTGATAATCTTGCCCGAGCGGAATATACACATGAGGCCGCGGCTTGGCTTCGTCGCCTACAAGCTTCTCGCGCACGTTGCCCACCACGCCTACGATTTCGCACCCCTTCGCGCAGCTCCCGCCCGATTCATCCAAACGAATCTGCTGGCCAATTGCATTGCCGCGGGGCCAGAGCTTATCGGCCGCGAGCTTATCGATGACGGCAACCTGGCTTTTCGATTCCGGCATGTTCTCCGCGGCAACAAACGCCCGGCCGCGCAGCAACGGAATGCCGAGCGTTTGGAAATAATTGTCCGTGACGATGTTGAAGCGCGCATACATAGGCCGATGCTCTTTTGAAGCCACAGAGTTAGAAGGCAGCACGCGAGTGCTCGACCAAGTCACGCCGAACGGAACGCTAGCGGCCATGGCGACCGATCGGACACCGGGAGTTTGCCTCAGACGCTCAAGGAGCGCACGGTAGATCTGGCGTCCCCGCGTCTCGTTCTGGTTAGCGAGGCTGGCATCCACCTCCCCAATGATCTCGTTATCGAGCGAAAAGCCCGGCTGCACATTGGCGGCGCGGGTAGCGCTACGGATAAAAAGGCCCGCGGCGCCGAGCATCATCAAAGAGAGCGAGAGTTGCGCAATGACGAGCATGTTTCCGCGCGAGAATAAACGGCGCGGACGAGCAGCGACATCCTCCCCGGCATTTTCCTTCAAATCAAGCCAGGTCTTCGGCTTGGAAAGCTTCCAGGCGGGAAAGAGCGCGAAAATGACTACACTCATCCCGCAAAAGACGAGCGCGCCGGCCAGAACGCGCGCATCGGGCGTGGAATCGTAGACGAGATCGATGGGAGCAATCCGCGAGAACGAGGCGATAAGAAGCGTCGTGCTCCAGGAAGCAACGAACAGTCCGGCCGCGCCACCCAGAATGGCGAGAACCAGCCCTTCTGTAACCAATTGCTGCACGATGCGGCGCCGGCTACCCCCAATCGCGAGCCGGATGGCGATCTCCTTGCGCCGTACCGCGCCTTTGGCCATCATCAGATTGGCAAGGTCTAAGGAGGCAATCAGCAGCACGACCGCGGCTAACGAGAGCAACAGAATAGCGGCGGCCCATGGATCGTTATCACTCGAAGGATTCGTCGAAATGGACATGCGCGAGAGCGGATGGACCGACAACATCTGGTCCTTGTTTTCGGCTGGAAAGGCCTTTCCAATTTGGGAAGCAACCACCGCGAGTTCTGCATTCGCGGCCTGCAGCGTAAGGCCTGGCTTCAGCCGGCCAACCAGAAACAAAGCATTGTTGTCGCGCGCATCGAGCGGCTTGCCGTGGCTTTCAATATTCTTCATCACGAAGTCGTAGGCGCCAAGCGGCAGATATAGCTCGGGGCTTGCAAGCACGGTAGTGCCCGTGAATCCCTTGGGCGTGATACCAATGACCGTGAACAACCGATCGTTAATAAGCAGGTGTTTGCCGATTAACTGGGGATCTCCGCCCATTTTCCTCCAGAAGGAATAAGACACGATAACCGTCAGGTCACGGCCGGGCTGTTCTTCGTCGGCCCTGAATGAACGGCCTTCGAAGAGCGGCACGCCAAGCGTCGAAAAGTAATTCGAAGAGACGACGTCAGCAAACGTTCGGCGCGTAGTGTCACCTTCTTTGATGCCGACCAGAGCGAGATCGTGGATCGTCACGCTCGAAAAAGCCATCTGGCTATTGCGGATGTCCAGATAGTTCGGATACGAGAACGCCCGATAAGAATCGGGATGCTTGGTGTCGCGGCTGTAAAGGCCGACTAATTGTTCGGGCTTCGTGACAGCTAGTGGCTTTAGGAAAAAGACGTTCATCAGGCTGAACACGGCGCTGGTTGCGCCAATGCCCAGCGCCAGCACCAGCACGGCCGCTACTGTAAAAGCCGTCTTATGGCGAAGAGCGCGGCAAGCGTAGCGGAGGTCTTGCCAAATTCGCTCGACCATTGCTCCGGTTCGGATATCCCTTACAGAATCCTTTAAGGAAGCCACGCTCCCCAACTCCAGTCGGGCGGCCCTTCGCGCTTCGTCTTCGCTCATCCCTGACGCCATTTTGTTTTGGGCCGTCGTTTCGAGGTAAAAACATATCTCGTCATCAAGGTCTTGTTCCCTGCGTTTCTTACGGAGGGTATTGCGCAAAAAGCTCGCGATCCTTGGCATGATTTATCCTTCCGATGTGGCTTCTATGGCCCACGCCATTGCAGTCGAGACGCGCTCCCAATTCGCCATTTCGTTCTGAATCTGCTTTCGGCCCGCCTTCGTTAGCCTGTAATATTTGGCGCGCCGCGAATTTTCTGACTCGCCCCACTCGGAATACAGCCAACCCTTCTCCTCAAGCCGGTGCAATGCCGGAAATAATGAGCCCGGTTTGACATCGAATGTTCCTTTGGAAATCTGGTGAATCCTGCGGGCTATGCCCACGCCATGATCGCGATTCAAGGTAAGCGCTCTGAGAATGAGCAAATCCAGCGTGCCGCGCAGCAGTTCGGTTCGTGATTCAGGCATGGCGTCCTATCGAAGTCCTATAAGAATGATATCGCCACGACCTACAGAATATCAATAGGTGAATGCGAGGCAATCCGTGCCGCAACCGACACATCGATTTCACTTTCGTCCGCGAGACATTGAAGGCGAGCTACAGCCACGCAGGTCGGCCTTCGATCGATCTGTAGTGCGATTCCGCAGACGACGTTTCAACAATCAGGCCTCGGAAATGTCCAAACTCCAGGTGTCGGGACTCATCCCGACACCTGCCGGCTGCTTTTTGTAATATTTCCATCTATGTAGTATTCTCTCTAGATAAGAGGTAATCCTTATGGCGATGTACCATCACCTCGATACCCTCACCCAAGACCTGAAATTCGCGCTCCGAAGCTATCGCCGCTCTCCCGGTTTCACTCTCACCGCCCTGCTCGCTATTTCTCTAGGCATCGGCGCGACGACTGCCGTTTTCAGCGTGACCGACCGTATCCTCTTCCGCAAACTTCCTTACCGTGCCGATAACCAACTCGTCTCGCTCGGCATGCTCGCTAAGGTCGTCGATGACGGCGAATTTCTCTTCGCTGCCGATTACAAAGATCTCTCCGAAGTCAAAACGCCTTTCCAATCGGTTACCTCATGGAGCGGTGTCGACGACTGTGACATCACCGACCGGAATCCCATTCGCCAGCGCTGCGCCGAAGTCGATTGGAGCTTCCTCCCGGTTCTTGGTATACGTCCCATCCTCGGGGCCACCTTCTCCCAAACCGACGTTCAAGCGGGCGCGCCCCGCAAAGTAATCCTCAGCTACGGCGTCTGGAAAAGCCACTTTGCAGGGGATAAACAAATCGTCGGCAAAACACTCCTGCTCGACGGCGCGCCTGCCCGCATTTCTGGAGTTCTTCCCGCGTCTTTCGAACTACCGACCCTGCAGCACGCCGATCTCCTCACGCCGCAAATCATTCTCCCTGCCGGCTGGCGGCACGGATCAACTCGTGTCCTGCGCGTAATTGGCCGGCTCAAAGACGGAATTACGTTGGAAGCTGCTCGCTCTCAACTTGCTCTTTTCTTTAAACAAACACTGTCCTACGTTCCGGCCCCGTTCCGCAAAGAAGTTCAATTCCGAGTTCGTTCCCTGCGGGACCGCCAGATGGGCAGCGCTCAACTTGCAGCCTGGACCCTGCTCGGCGCAGTGCTCGCCGTGATGCTCATCTCTTGCGCGAATGTCGCGAACCTGCTTCTTGCGCGCGCGGCCGGCCGTCAGGGCGAGTTTGCGATCCGCACCGCCCTCGGTGTCAGCCGCGCTCGCTTATTGCGCCAGATGCTCACCGAAAGTTTGCTGCTTGCCGTCATCGGCGAAGTCATTGGTTGTGTACTTGGTTTCGCCCTGCTGCGTATCCTCGTCTCGGCCGATCCCGACGCAATACCGCATCTGGCAAACGCCTCGCTGGATGGCCGCGTCCTTGTAGTCTCGCTCGCGCTCTCCCTGTTCGCGGGCCTTCTCTTCGGCCTTGCCCCCGCCTTACAGCAATCGCGCGCCGAAGCTCTGTCCAATTCAAGGGGTATTGCTCCCCGCTCATCCACCGCTCTCAAGGACACTCTCGTTGCCGCACAGATTGCCTTGTCCACAGTGCTTGTCGCCTCCGCCGGCCTGCTCGTTCGAAGTCTCTGGAACCTGGAATCCCAGCCGCTGGGCATGCACACCGAACATGTGCTGACCGCTCAACTCATTCTTCCCGCCGGTCGCTACACCAAACCCGAACAGCGCATCGCTTTTTTCAATCAGGTCGAGCAAAAACTTGGCGCAATTCCCGGCATCCGCGCCCTCGGCCTCAGCGACTCACTTCCTCCCGGCGGCTGGGAGCGTTCGCGGCCTCTCTCTTCCATCGAAATTGTCTATCATCCGCGTCACGAGGCTGGAACGGGCGGCCTGGTCGATTGGCGTTACGTCTCCCCGGGCTATTTCGAAGCCCTTCGCATCCCCGTGCTCGAAGGTCGAGCGTTCAAAGAAGAAGATCGGCGTCCCGGCGTCAATTTGTGTATTCTGAGCCGCTCTCTGGCGCATCGTTTGTTCCCCACGCAGAATCCCATTGGCCAACACCTCAGAATGGGAACGACCGCTTCGATCGAGATTGCCGGCATTGTCCCCGATGTGAAAAACACCGGTCTGTCCGCTTCCGGGAACCCCGAATATTACGTGCTGCGTACCCATGCGCCAGACGACACTTACTTGAACGGCACCGGCCCTGTTGCGCAACGCACCCTCAGCGTCCTTCTTCGCAGCCCGATCCCTGATGCAACGCTCGCGACGCTCGTCAAGCAAGAAATCGGCGCACTCGATGCCACTCTTCCCGTCGAAATCCAAACCATGCACGGACGTCTCGAAGAACTCGCTTCTGGTCCCCGCTTCAATGCCCTGCTGCTGCTCGCATTTGCCGGCCTTGGCCTGTTTCTCGCCGCTGTCGGTCTGTATGGCACGATCGCCTATCTCGTCGCGCAAAGAACCCAGGAGATCGGCATCCGCATGTCTCTCGGCGCCACACCCGCCGAAATCGCCCGCCTGATGCTCGTTCATTCCGCCAAATGGACGCTGGTCGGCGCTGCCATCGGGCTCGCTGCATCGCTTGTTACTACGCGACTCCTCTCCTCACTCCTCTTTCGAGTTTCAGCCCGAGATCCCCTCACGCTCATCGTCACCATCGCCTGCCTTCTATTCGTCGCTCTGCTGGCTACGGCCAATCCAGTCCGTAAAGCCGCCGGCGTCGATCCTATGGCCGCCTTGAGAATCAACAATTAAGTTGAGATCAATCGGCTAATCCAACATCCGCTATGCTGCAGAAGAATGCAGTCGAAGGTTGTTATTTTTGGAGGTGGTGGTCAACTCGGCGTCGAACTTTGCCGTGAATTCGAGCGCCGGCAATGGAACGTGCAACGCTTCGACCGCCAATCGCTCGATATTACCGACGCCAGCCGGGTCGAAGACGCAGTAGGCAAGGCTGATCCCCGCGTCGTCGTCAACGCCGCGGCTTACAATCAGGTCGACATAGCGGAAAGAGAGCCGCTTGCCGCATACCAGGCAAATGCGTTGGCGGTGCGCAATCTGGCTATGGCCTGCCGGCAAACCGATGCCCGTCTGGTTCACTATTCCACCGACTATGTCTTCGACGGGACAAAGGGCTCTCCCTACCTGGAAACTGATATGCCTCATCCCCTCGGCGCCTATGCGGTTTCAAAATTGGCGGGTGAACTCTACGCGCAGGCCTATCTTGAAAATCCGCTCGTCATTCGAACTTCTGGTGTTTTTGGCCCCGGCGGCATGTTCACTCCACGAGGGAATTTCGTCGAGTTGATGCTCCGCCTGGGCAAAGCGGATAAGCCCATTCGCGTCGTCGAAGATCACGTGGCATCTCCTTCTTATGCTCCGGCGATGGCGTCCCGGACGGCCGATCTCGTCGAAAAACAAATCGGAGGTCTGTTTCACATGGGTGGCGGCGAGGCGATCTCCTGGTACGACTACGCAAAGATGATTTTTGAGCTGGCCGGTTTGTCCCCAGCGCTTCAGCCTACCGATGAGAGGGAATACCGGACTGCCGCCCGGCGTCCGAAGTTTTCCGCTTTGTCAAACAGCAAGCTCGAAGCCGCCGGAATCGCTCCCATGCCGCCCTTACGCGAAGCGGTAGCGGACTATCTGCACAAGCGCGAGCATGCTACTGCGCACCGGCCGGTGTAGCGTAATATCCGTTCCTGGCCTGCACTTTATCGTCGGGGTTACTTACTTTGATATCGATGCGCCGGAATGTTCCATCGCGTTTCGGGTTACTAGATTCGTAGCCAATCGAATATTGATTACGCAGCTCATCCTGTATTTGTTGGAATACCTCGTTGAGCGGATGCTTCGAACTGACCGTGAACACATGCCCTCCGGTCTCTTCGGACATCTTTCGCAAATCTCCTTCACCGCCGCCGCCGAACATTCCGGCGCTAGCGTAAAAGCCGCGATCGACGTAGTAGATGCTGTAGATAATCGCGTCGGAGCGTTGTGCCGCCTCGATCGCATCTCTTACCCGATACGTGCTCCCCTGATCGTCGCCATCGGTGATCAGGATCATTGCCTTTCGCCCTACTTCTGCTTTGAGCTTCTCGTTGGAAGCCAGATAAACCGCATCAAACAGGAGCGTACCCTTGGGCGTTCCCGATTGCGGTAGCGGTCCTGTGTTCACCGGTACGCGTCCCAACATTGGTGTCTGCCCGTCGCCGCGCAAATCCCGCAGAGCTTCCGTGAGAAGTTTGGGCGAGCTGGTGAAATCCTGCAACAACTCGGTGTCCTTGCCGAACGAAATTAAAAAGGCTTCGTCTTTCGGCCGGATCACGCTGGAGAAAAATGAGGAGGCTGCCTGGCGCTCGATGTCGATCAGCCGCTCCTGGCTCGCGCTAATATCAATCAGTAATCCCAGCGTGAGCGGCAAATCCGTTTCACGAGAAAAGCGCTGGATGGTTTGTTGCTTTCCATCCTCGTAGATCGTGAAATCTTCTTTCGTCAAGTTTGGTATCAGCGCCCCGCCCTTTTTCGCGCGAATCGTGAACAGGATGTTGACCAGTTCGACGTTGACCCGGATTGTTGGTTCCTGCTCCTGGCCGGCGGATTGCGGTGGATTCGCCTGGGGTTGCTGTAAATTCGCCGCCGCCATCGCCGCAGCCAAGCCAAGAAACGGAAGAAATCGAAAAGAACTGCTCATCTTGGTTATGATTATCGTCTAAACAACATTCGATGAAGATCGCAACATTACACCTTCGGAAAGCCGACCCGGTGTTGGCTGCCATCATCCGGCGCGTCGGCCCCTGTGAGGTTTCCGTTCGCGAGCCAACTTTCGAGACGTTAGCCCGTTCCATTACGTTCCAACAGCTGAGCGGCAAAGCGGCCGGGACCATCTTTGGGCGCCTCCGCAAGGCAGTCGGCCGGAGGTTCACGGCTTCCGCTTTCCTGAAGCTGACGCCGGAACAGTTAAGGGCGTGCGGCCTGTCCAGGCAGAAGATCGCCTCGCTTACCGACCTCGCCGAACGGGTCGCACGGCGGGAGATCAATTTTCGAAAGCTTCATCAGCTTGAGGACGAAGAGATCATCGCGCTCCTCTCGCAGGTTCGCGGAGTAGGCGTGTGGACCGTGCAAATGTTCCTGATTTTCGCCCTGCAGCGGCCGAATGTGATGCCGTTAGGCGATCTGGGAATCCGCAATGCGGTTCGCAAAGCTTACGGTTTGCCGGAAATTCCCAAACCGTCCGAGCTCGCGAAGATTGCCGAAAAATGGCATCCCTACTGCTCTATCGCGAGCTGGTATCTGTGGCGCAGCCTGGAAGGCCCAGCCGGAATTTGATCGCCGTCAAAACAAATATTTCAAAGCGAGCTGAACGTTACGCGCTCCCTGGGAACCTTGCAGCAATCCAAGCGTAGTGCCAATGCCACGGGTCGGAGCGTTGAGTATCGGCGTGTTGGTCAAGTTGATGAACTCGCCGCGCACATCCAGGTGTTGATGTTCGGTGATGTGGAATGTTTTCCAGACATCGAAATCGAGTGACTCCAGACCCGGCCCGCGAACCGTGCTCACCCCGCAATTTCCGAACGTACCCGTTACTGGTTGCGCGAAATCCGCCGGATTAAACCACTGATAACCGCCCTGCGGAGCGTTCTGCTTACCATAAACGACCGCAGGAGCGATGCAGTTCGCCCGTGCGCCGCGCGAAAGGCTGGTGGAACGGTCCGTAGCGGTGATGGTCAACGGGAACCCAGTGTGCAGGCTCACAATGCCGCTCACGTTCCAGCCACCAACGATCGCATCCGCGAAACGATTCATATTCTTGCCGAACATCTGGTTGCGCCCGAAAGGCAGAGCATAGATGATGTTCGCGACGCCATTGTGCTCGGCGTCGTAACCGCATTCGCCCCATTCAGCAGCCGCATTGTAGATGTTCTGCCAATAAGCCGATGCATTCGCGGTTTGGCCGCCCTCGCCGTAATATCCGATCGAATTCGTCATGCACTTGGAGTACGTGTAGGATGCCTGAAACTGCAGGCCGTAGCTCAATCGCTTGTTGGCGGTGACCTGGAGAGCGTCGTAATCCTGGTTACCGGTTGAGGCAGTGCCCGAAATCTGTCCGATATCAGCCAGCAGTGCCGGGTTTCCAGCCAGAAATCGAGTCGGCGAAACGGTGCCGTTAGGATTCAACACCTTTTGGAAGTAAGGCATCGGCACCATCAGATGCGTGCTCCGCTGCCCTACATAGGCGACGGTGAGTGTGGAAGATGGGGTGAGTTGCTGCTGGATCGTAAAATTCCATTGATTGGCGACCGCCGGCCGGATGGACGGATCCCACACTCGAAGCGTATCGAGGTGGAACGGATCAGAGCTGTTGACGAAAGGCAAGAAGCCCTGGTCGAGTGTCGAGCCGGGAAGTTGATTGTAGGCTGCCGTCGTGTATGGTTGGTCATGCTCCGGCGCAAACGGCGGATTAATTGTAAGGCGCAAGTTAGTGCCTGTGCCTTCCAAGATAGTTCGAGAGCGTGTAACCGGCGCGAATTACTGTCTTGCCGCCACCCGGAGTCCAGGCGATACCTAAACGCGGCTGAAAATTCGTGATCCCGTTGTACTGGTTATAAAGCGCGCGGCTGGCGCCGTTTTGGTTCGCAATGTACTCCGCCCCGGTAACCAAATCGAAGTTGGCCTGGCGATTATCGACCTCCACCCAGGGCGTGTGCAACTCCCAGCGCAAGCCCAAATTGAGCGTCAAGTTTGGACTGACCCGCCAATCGTCCTGGAAGAAAGCCGCCAAAGAATTCGCGCGCTGGCCCCAAGTGCCGCCGTTGAGGCCGCCCTGAATTTCATCGGGAAGACCAAGCAGGAAGTCTGCCTCTGCGATGCCGGTCGCAACTCCCGATGCGTTTTTCGTTCCCGCCGCGGTTCCGGGCGCTGGGCCGGCAGTGTATTGGCCGTTGAAGAGAAATCGTCCCGGCCCGGCCGTTATTGCCCGAGTAGAACGTGTCCATTCGATAGCGATAGCCTTGAAAACCGAAGTGCATCGTGTTCGTGCCCTTCGTCAGGATTAGCGTGTCTTCGTAGTGAATCACGGTATCGGCGAAGAGTTGGTAGACATCGCTGGTGCCGAAACTGGAGACGTTCCCTCCCGAGAGGCTCATGGACGGAAGAAAGCTGGAGGGTACGCCCGGAATCCCGACTGTCTGAGCGAAATTTGTGAGGCCGTTCGATGCAGAGCCGTTGTTGAGAAACACGTAATTTACGCCGGCGCGCGCTTCGTTTACCAAAGAAGGGCTGATGGTGCGGGTCCAATCCATCACGCCGGTGTGGGTGGGGTAATTAGCGAAGCTGTTGTACAGCAAAGGATCTGTGCGAAACGTCGGGTTAGTCGAAACTGCTCTGCGAGTAGCGCACGAAAGACCCGATCCTTATCGGAGATGTTCCAGTCGATTTTGACGTCCCCCTGATCTCCATTGATGTAGGTGTGCGTTCCATAGATCAGATTGTTTAGGAAGTTACCGTTGGTCGGCTGAGGATAATATTGGGAAGATAAGATCTTCGAGGCCGCCGGGCTGAACAGGTTGCTCGGAATAACGTTGTTTGGAAATGGAACGCGATTGCCGCTAGCATCCAGCGAGAAAGGATTGTAAAGCTGAACGGGGTTTGACTGAGATAGCAGTTGCGAAAAGTTACCCACGCGTTCCAAGCTCGTGTACACGCTGGTCACGGCTGCGCTCGGCGGCGTATCCAGACGCGAACCTTGATAATCGGCAAAGAAGAAGAGCTTGTCTTTCTTAATCGGTCCGCCAAAGGTACCTCCGAAATTGTTCCAACGCGTCGCCGCTCGGGTTAATCCTTCGAAATTGTTGGTCCAGGAATTCGCGTTCAGCTTATCGTTTCGGAAGAACTCGTACGCACTTCCATGGAAGGAATTGCTGCCCGATTTCGTCGTGACGCTCACGATTCCGCCCATATAGTTGCCGAACTCAGCCGGAGCGGTCAACGTAATCTCATTGAACTCCTGAATCGCGTCTACTGCCGGAGCATAGCCAACCAGGTTATCCGAAGCCTGATTGTTATCCAGGCCATCCAGAATGAAGTTATTGGCCTGTTCGCGATTTCCATTGACGTTCGGACGCGAGCTGGAATCGGTCGTCATGCCGCTCTTGAATCCGGAAGGATTGGGATGGATACTCCCCGGAGCAAGCAGAGTCAATTGCACGTAATTCCGCGTAGCGAGCGGCAAATCCACATTGGTGGCGGCATCGATTACCTGGCCCAGTTGCGTGGATTGCGTCTGGAGTAACGGCGCGGAAGAGGTCACTTCGATGGTTTGGCTGACGTTTCCGACTTGCAGCGGAAAATCCAGGCGAGCCACCTGGTTCATATCCAGAACAATGTTGGATTGGGTTTCCGATTGGAAGCCTTGCGCTTCCACCTTTACGTCGTACCGTCCGATCGGCAATCGAGGCAGACTATAGATACCGTCCCCATTTGTAGTCGCGGGCCACTGCGTGCCACGATCTTTATCGGTCGCAACGACCTTCGCCCCTACAACGGACGCGCCTGACGGATCAGTTACTTTGCCGGTGATCGAGGCCGTGACTTCCTGGCCGAAAGAGCAGGCCGTGAACGCAAAAAGACTCGCAACTAGAATGATCCCCTTCATGACACCTCTTCTGTTGGTAAATTGTGCGCGACAACACGAGAAAAGTCAATGATTTTATCGTATGACCGCGGTCCCCCGATTTGATTTATGCGAAAGTATGAAGCGCCTGCCTATCGGTGCGATCCATGCAAACCAGCAATCAAACCCGCCTCAAACTGGCCGCGGTCACGACGGTTTATCGGAAGTATTCACATACCCAACACATCGTGGACCGCCTTCTCGATGGATATGGCTGGGAAGGCTCGTATCATCACCCGCCGATGGACCTGGTATCGCTCTATGTCGATCAGGTTGGCGCTGATGATTTGAGCCGCGAGCGTGCTTCTCGTCATCCTGCGATGAAGATTTATCCAACGATACCGGAAGCTCTAACGCTGGGCGGCAGCAAGCTGGCCGTCGATGGAGTGGTGATTGTGGGCGAGCACGGACACTATCCACGAAACGAGAAAGGGCAAACAGAATATCCGCGATACCGGTTCTTCCAAGAGGTTGTCAAGGTATTTCGGTCGAGTAATCGAACGGTCCCGGTATTCAACGACAAGCACCTCTCATGGAATTGGGACTGGGCAAAGCAGATGTACGACACCTCTAAGTCAATGGGATTTCCGTTTCAGGCCGGCTCCAGCTTGCCCGTCACGTGGAGAATTCCGTCTGTGGAAATGCCGCTGGGATCTGAAATTCAAGAAGCGCTTTGCATCTGCTATGGCGGTGTGGATAGCTACGATTTTCATGGCCTGGAGACCGTTCAGTGCATGGTGGAACGGCGGCGCGGCAGCGAAGTGGGAGTGCGATGGTTGCAAGCGTATCGTGGAGACCGCTTTTGGGATGCGCTCGAGAAAGGAGCTTGGTCCCGCGATTTGATGAATGCCGCGCTTTGCCGGAGTCATACGCTCACGCCGGCGCGGCAAGGCTTCAACGATATTTTCCCGACGGATGATCAAATGCGGGCTCTGGTGAAGGATCCCGTTGCCTACACCTATGAGCATGCCGATGGTCTCAGATGCGCCATGCTTCTGATGAACGGCCTGGTTCGCGATTTCAATTTTGCCGCCCGGCTCAGCCGGTCATCAAAGGTATTCTCTACCCAGATGTACCTTCCCATGCCGGACGGCAGGACCACGCTCGCCGATTTTTTCAGTCCGCTGGTCTTCGACATGGAGCGGATGTTTTTAACGGGCAAGGCCATTTATCCGATTGAGCGAACGCTGCTGACAACCGGTCTCACCGCCAGCGGAGTGGAAAGCTTATATCGGAAACAATCGCGTATTGAAACGCCGCATCTGGCGATTCGTTATCAACCGCAACACGAATCCACGTTTGAGAGGACCTAATGCTAACGCGCCGTGAGTTTCTCGGATCCGCGGCTCTGCTGCCTTTCGCGGCGGCAGGGCAATCGCAACCGCCTTTGCGTGTTGCCATCATTACAACAATCTACCGGTATCTTTCGCATGGCCAGCATATCGGCGATCGGTTCCTGGTTGGATATCCGCACGAGGGCGCTTGGCACAAACCCAATGTGAAGGTGGTTGCCCTTTATGTAGACCAGAAACCGGAAGGCGATCTCAGCGAGGAGCGCGCGCGCGAGTTTGGATTTCGCGTTTACCCTACCATCGCGGAAACGCTCTGCTGCGGAGGAAGTAATCTCGCCTGCGACGCGGTCCTGATCGTGGCGGAGCACGGCGATTATCCCCGCAATAACAAAGGCCAGGTGCTCTATCCGAGGTACGAATTCTTCGAACAATGCGCCAAGGTATTCCGCGCCGCCGGCCGAGCCGTTCCGCTCTACAACGACAAGCATCTGTCCTACAGCTTCGAGAAAGCGCACGCAATGGTGCAGACGTCGAAACAGTTAAAGTTTCCGATGTTGGCCGGTTCTTCACTGCCGGTCACCTGGCGTCTGCCGGATATCGAAATGCCTTGGGGCGCGTCGATCGAAGAAGCCCTGATGGTGGGCGTCGGAGGTTCGGATGCCATGGATTTCCATGCCCTCGAAGCGCTGCAGTGCATGGTGGAGCGTCGAAAAGGCGGAGAAACAGGGGTTAAAGCCGTCCAACTCCTGGATGGCGATGCAGTATGGGAGGCGGGCAAGCAAGGCCGATGGTCTGAAGAGCTGCTGAGTTCGGCTCTTTCGCGCAGCGACACGCCGCTCGGCTTGACGGTTAAAGACGGCAGAACGCAGGATCTGGTCGGCTCAGGCGTATTGCCTGAATTAGTGGCGCATCCGGCCGCTTACATGATCGAATACCGCGACGGAGCACGAGCATCCATGCTGATGCTGGATGGCGCGGTTCAGGATTTTAATTTTGCCGCGCGGCTCAGCGGCGCTGCGCCGATATCCACACAGTTCTTCCTCTCTCCGAATCCGAACGTGACCTATTCGGCTTGTCTTGTCTCCAAGATCGAGCAGATGTTCGTGAGCGGACGGGCGCCGTATCCGGTAGAGAGAACGCTGCTCACCAGCGGGCTGTTGGAAGCCTGCCTGAATTCCAGATTGCAAGATCATCGCAAGTTGGAAACCCCGCATCTCGCCGTCTCCTATACGCCGCCGGCGGAGTCTCAGTACTGCAGAACGTAACACTTTCCCCGGTGGGGCAGACCATCGATGTATGTGGTCTGCCGGTTCGCTACTCGCCTTCCACAACTCAGTACTGCAGAACGTAACACTTTCCCCGGCGTGGGGCAGACCATCGATGTCTGTGGTCTGCCGGTTCGCTACTCACCCTCCACAAACAGCTTCAACCTGCTGAGGCCTTGATCCCATTGCCGCGAGATGGTCTCCAGGTACTGGCGTGCTTGCTCGAGTTGTTTGGGATCGAGTTCATACAGCCGTTCCCTCCCTCGGCGCAGTCCGTGCACCAAGCCCGCCCGCGTGAGCACGTGCAAATGCTTGGTAATGGCTTGACGGGAGATGTCGGAGCCCGCCGCCAGGCGGGTGATCGAAGCAGGCCCGTCCGTACAAAGACGCGCTACCAGTCGAAGACGTCTCGCATCTCCGAGCGCCGCAAAAATTGTCGCCGAACTCGCCGCGCCGGATTTAAGCCGCTTGGCTTGCATACTGCTTGAGAGATTCCATCTGGATCTCCCAACCGCGCGTATTGTCTGCGAAGGCCTTCGCCCGGCGAGCGAGCGAGACTCGATCGAAGCCGGATTCCGTCACCGTGACAAGTGTGCCGTCTTGGACCTCTTCGAGGTGGAACTCGACAATCGTGGTCTCATCTTCCTCGGCTTTTGCAGCTCCTGGATGCCATCGCCAGGAGAATGTGTGCTCGGGCTCCATACGTTCGACGATCAGGTAAAAGTGCGCATCGTTACCGCAAGGATGCGTGGAAACCAGGTCCACGCGTTTGCCGGGCGCGAAGCAACCCTCCAGATCAGCCGAGAACCATTTTGAGAATTCCTGAGCCGTTGTCAGAGCGCGCCAGACACGGGAGCGTGCGGCGTGAATCAAAACCTGTCGTTCAATCTTAGTCAGTTCCGATGTAGTCATGGGATATGCAACCTTATAGTTGCACTTTAGCGCAGCCTGGATCAAAATGCAACCGTAAAGTTGCATTTTAATCGTTTCTCTTTTTAGCCAATGGCTCAAACCTATAATTGGGTTGCATGCACCTCAAGCACGCGCGCTGGACCGCGCTCTCGTCCCTGCGAAATCGAATTTTCATCGTGCCGCTCGGATCTCTGGAACAGCACGGCCCACATTTGCCGCTGTTCACGGATTCCTTGATCATTTCCGATATTGCCGATCGTGTCGAGCAGCTTCGATCGGAAAAAATTGTGCTCTTACCGGTGCAGTGGCTCGGGCATTCTCCGCATCACCGGCGCTTCGGCTGCGTCAGTCTCGATCTCATTCCATACATCGAAATGATCCGTGGCATCTGCCGTTCATTGATCGAAATCGGCGCGCGCAAAATCCTGCTTCTTAACGGCCATGGAGGGAACGATATCCCTTGTAAGGCAGCGCAACGTGAGCTGAAGAGTGAGTTCGCGGACATGGAATGATCTCTACATCGTCTATGCCACTTATTGGAACCTCGCGGCCGAAAAGTTCACCGAGATTCGCTCGTCGGCCATCGGCGGCATGGGGCATGCTTGCGAAATGGAAACGTCGGTGTTGCTGGCGAGGCATCCCGAACTTGTCGAGTTTGACAAAGCGCGCCACGGCGGACCATCCGCCGAAATGGGCTATCGCAGCCTGGACATGCTGAAGCCGCCGCCGTTTTCCTTGATCAACGAGTTCGACGAGATTTCGGATAACGGCGTGATTGGGAACGCCCGAGCTGGCGACCGCGGAAAAGGGCGCTCAATTCCTCGAAGCTGCCGCACGAGGCGGTCGTATCGCTACTCGACGAAATGAACACCTGGAAATTTCAGGAGCAACGCCAAAGACCCACGTCCGGCAGCACGGCATGAATCGCCGCTGGGTGATTCTTGCGCTCGTCTTCGCGGGAATTCTGATCAGCTATGTAGATCGCGGCAATTTGAGCATTGCCGCGACAGCCATCATGCGGGATTTTCGAATTTCTCCGGGTTCGATGGGCGTTCTTCTGTCCGCATTCTTCTGGACCTACGCCGCATTTCAAATACCGGCGGGCCATGTAGTGGACCGGTTTGGCATTCGCCGTGTGTATGCGGCCGGCTTTCCTTGCCTGGTCGCTCGCTTCCGCCGGAATGGCGCTCAGTCGTAATTCGACTGAAATTCTCTCCTTTGCGCGTGGCTCTGGGACTCGCCGAAGCCGTGGGCCGATTGCGAGCCTGGCTTTTATTCGAAAGCATTTTTCGGGCAGCGAACAAGGACTTCCCGACTTCGATATACATTGCCGGGCAGACCATGGGACCGGCGCTCGGCGCCTTGTTAGGAAGCGTGCTTCTCGCCGGTTACGGCTGGCGATTGATGTTTGCGGCCACTGGCTTGGGAGCCTTGCTTTGGGTTCCCGTGTGGTTGTATTTCGCCCCGCCGGACTCCACCAGGAAACCTAACGCCGGCATCGCTCATCGGCCTTCGCAACCATTCTCCTGGCCCTGGCATTCCATTCTCAACAGTGGAAGTTTCTGGGCAATGTCCGCGTGTGCCTTCCTCTTCTCTTATTACTGGTATTTTCTTTTGACATGGATGCCGAGCTATCTGATATTGGATCGGAATTTTTCCACGCTCGGCATGGGGCAGATCTTGTCCGCGCCCCTTTTTGCCATGGCGCTGGTCAACATTGTTGCCGGTTGGCTGGCGGACAAACTGATCGCGAAAACCGCCGCCGTGTTTGCAGTACGCGTGTGGTTTGCTGTCAGCGGGACTCGTTGGTGCGGGATCGATTCTGCTGTTTCATATCTTGCCCGGCCGCCGCCCCGTTCTGCCGATCCTCTTTGTCTCCGTTTGCTCGTTTGGAATCGCAAACTCTAACTTCTGGGCGATTTCTCAGCATGTCCCGCCGGTCGCCATGGTGGGACGAACGATCGGATATCTCAACACGGTTGCTCAGGTCGCGCGGCGCCGCCGCGCCGTTGATTACTGGCTGGAGCCTGGGCCCGAAAAAAACTTTGGATTGGCAATTCTGTTGGCCGGTTTCAGTCCACTCTTGGCGTGCGTAATCTTGCTGTTCCTTGGCGGTCCACGCGGCCTGGATCAACTCAAAGCCGACATGAGCAATCACTCGAACGGTTGACATCCCCATAACACCGTGATTTACTGAGTTTCTATTAACGCGTTAGTCACGGGCAGGCCGGGTCGCATTTCACTACGGACATGGGAGGGCAGTTGCGTGCGTAATTATCTTTTGCTTTTCGCTCTTGTTCTGAGCTGTGGCTCCAGCGCCTATGCTCAACTAGCAAATACCACATCTCTGGTGGGAACCGTCACTGATAGCGCGGGCGCGGTGATGGCGGGGGTCTCCATCACGGCGGTAAACGTCGCTACGAAGGACACGTACACCGCCACAACCGGCACGCAAGGCGACTACACGATCGAATTCATAAAAGTAGGGAGCTATAGCATCACCGCCGAGCACCCGGGCTTCGAGAAGGTCATCAAGAACGGTGTCACCGTGGATTACAACCAAACCGTTCGCACGGACTTCGCGCTTCCCGTCGGCCAGGTCTCTCAGAGCATCGAAGTGAAAGCGACCACGCCGCCGATGGCCACCGACGATGCGAGCGTAAAAGAAGTAGTTGCCCAACAAGCTGTAGCGGATCTCCCTCTGAACGGCCGCGACCCGCTTCAGCTTGCCACCATGGCGCCCGGCGTCCTGCCCGGCCAAAAATCTGCAAACGGCGTTCCGCCAGGCGAAGACTTCATTGGAGCCGGAACCCGCGAAATTCAGAACAGTGTTTCGCTCGATGGCATCGCCATCATGAACAACCTGATCACCACGGTGCCCTATCATCCATCCGTCGATTCCATTCAGGAATTTGAAGTTCAGACCGGAACCTATTCGGCGCAGTATGGCGCTTATCTGGGAGCTCACCTCAACCTGATTACGAAGAGCGGCACCAATCAGCTCCATGGAGCGCTCTATGAATTCTTCCGCAACGACGTGCTCGACGCACGTAGTTTTTTCCTGAGCCCCACTGCCCCGAAAGCTCCGCTGCGGCAGAACCAGTTCGGGTTCGAGATAGGCGGCCCGGTCTGGATTCCGAAGCTATACGACGGCCGGAACAAGACCTTCTTTATGGTCGATTACGAAGGCCTCCGGCTGGTGAAGGATGTGACTTCGCTCGACACCGTACTCACGCCATTAATGCGGCAGGGTAATTTCTCCGAAGACAAAACGCAGTTGAAAGCGGTGAACGGACAGACCTTCGCTGGCAACATCATTCCGCCCTCGCTGCTTTCCCAACAGGCGTTGAACGTCTTGAAGTACATGCCGCTTCCCAACTTGCCGGGCATCACCAGCAATCTCACCGCCTCCTATCCGAATAATGACCGCTATAACCAGACCATCGACAGAATCGATCAAAACATCGGGAACAACATCCGGCTATTCTTCCGCTATGCCTGGAATAACGAGCAGCTTCTCACTGGCGCGACGAGCGTCGCCAACGAGACTGTGATTCCCGTCTCGACCAGGAATTGGGTGGTCGGTTACACGCAGACCATTACTCCGAACATGGTGAACGATTTCCGCGTCGGGCGTCAGCATCTGGTAACAAACGCTTTGAATTACTGGTACGCGAATAACCTGACCAATGCTGGTACCGCGCTCGGAATTCCGGGATTCAACGGCGACACCGCGTTTAATGATCCGGGGATTCCCGTATTCACCGATACCGGTTTCATGACTCTCGGGAACGGCAGCACGAACTGGTTTCAGTTCGATACCACGTGGCAAGGTACGGACTCGTTCACCTGGACGCATGGCGCGCATACGCTTATCTTTGGAGCCGAGCTGCGGAAACTGATCACTTCAGCGATCCGCCGTCAATAACCCGGACGGGAGTCTTCACTTTCACGGGAACTTTTACCGGCTACGCGCAGGCGGATTTCATGCTGGGATTGCCGCAGAACGACACTTACGCCCGGCCCGGAGATCCGAAATCAGGTTGCGGAATGGCGCGATGGATTTCTTCGTCGTCGATAATTGGCAGGCCACGAAAAAGCTCACGCTGAATCTCGGCCTCCGATATGAATTGCCCACCGTTCCCTATACGGTGAACGGGTACGCGACTATTTTGAATCGCGCAGCAAACCGCTCTCATTCCCGCTAATCCGCCCGTTCCCGGATTCAAATTGATCAATCCCGAATCACAAGGACTTCGCGCCTCGGGTCGGGCTAGCGTATCGGATCACGAATAACACGGTTTTTCGCGCCGGCTACGGCATCTATTACAATCCAAACCAAACCAACACGTTTACTTTCCTTAACAACAACCCTCCGTTTAGCGCTGTGATTAACTGTTCGGCAACCCCGACAAATCCGCTACTTTCTCTGAATGCGCCCGGAGCCGGCTTCAGCCTGCGGGACAGCAACAATTTTCAACATCATCTCTCCCAACCCAAATCTGCCGACCGAATATATGAATCAATGGAGTGGCGATCTGGAACGCGGGGTCTGGGCAGGCGCGGCATTGGATATTCAATATCTGGGCTCGCACAGCACGCATTTGGATCGGAGTTATTACGACAACACGCCTTTGCCGGGCTCCTCGGCATCAGTCCGCTTCGAGACGCCCGAATCAGCTGTTCGGAGATATCCGAATCATCCAGAACGACGAGGAAGCCAATTACAATGGCCTGAGCATTGTGCTGCGCCAGCGGATGAGCCATGGTCTCTCTATGTTGGCTTCTTACACCTGGTCGCACGATCTGGACGTCACGACCGATTCCAACGGCGGCGGCGCTCCCATGAATCCTTATAACTGGCACGCCGATTACGGCAATTCGAATTGGGATGTCCGGCACCGCTTCGTGGCAAGCTTCAATTACGCTCTTCCCTTTTACGGAACGGGTTCGAATGCTTTCGTTCGCGAAACGCTCGGAGGCTGGCAAACCAACGGTATCGTCACGCTACAAACCGGCTTTCCATTTAACGTGATCCTGTCTGGCGATCCCGCGAACACAGGCCGAAGCAACGAACGGCCGAACCTGGTGGGTACGCCCAGCGACAATTGCGGCGATGGACACCTGACGGGCTGCATCAACCCTGCAGCATTTGCTCCAGTAACTCTGGCTTATGGCAATGCAGGACGCAATTTGCTATACGGCCCGGGGTTGTACAACGTCGATTTTTCAGCTTTCAAGAACTTCGCCATTCGCGAGAAAGCGACGCTTCAATTTCGTTCGGAATTTTTCAATTTCTTCAACACGCCGGCCTTCAGCAATCCGGCCTCCACCTATGGCACGACAAGCTTCGGCAACATCACATCCACGAAGCACGACAATCGCGAGATTCAGTTTGCCCTTCGCTTGCAGTTTTAGTGGCACGCGCGGCGTTATTGTTTAACAAGGATGTCTACATCGTTTTTTGAAAAATTTCTGGACCGCCGGGAGCTCTTTCGGCGGGGCGGTTTGGCCGCCGTAGCCGGAGCGCTGCCGGTCGCCTGCCGGAGCCTCAAACGCCGCAACGGGCGCCGCAAAGTCAGCCGAAGAAGTTCCCGGCGAAGTCTACCGGTCGATTGGTGTTCGTCCCGTAATCAACGCTCGCGGAACATTTACCATCATCACCGGCTCCGAAACGCTTCCCGAAGTGAAGCAAGCCATGGACGAGGCATCCCGCAGCTATGTTCAGATGGACGAGCTCATGGACGGAGTCGGCAAGCGTCTGGCCGAGCTGACCCGCGCGGATTGGGGCATCGTGACCGCCGGCTGCTGCGCGGCCCTGACTCACTTCACAACTGCTTGCATCGCCGGCACCAATCCGGAGCGCATGCAGCGCCTGCCTGACCTTACCGGATTCAAAGACGAAGTGATCATTCCCGAATATTCGCGCAACGTGTATGATCACGCGATACGCATGGTCGGCGTAAAGGTCATCGAAGTGAAAGATCCGTCTGAGCTGGAGGCGGCTTTCAACGAACGCACCGCTCTGGTGTACATTCTGGCTGGTCCGGGCGACACCGGACCGCTGGGCACGCAGGTCATTTCGGACGCAGCCAAGCGTCACAACGTGCCGGTCATCGTCGATGCGGCTGCTGAAATTCTGACCATCCCCAACGTGCATCTGCAACGCGGAGCAACTGCCGTGGCGTATAGCGGCGGCAAGTGCATTCGCGGTCCGCAGGCGGCAGGTCTGCTGCTGGGTGACAAAAATCTATTGCAGGCTGCCTGGGCGAACAGCGCTCCCCATCACGCGTTTGGTCGCTCGTTGAAGGTAGGTAAAGAAGAGATCATGGGGATGCTGGCGGCCACTGAGATGTGGACCAAGCGCGATCATGACGCGGAGTGGAAGCGATGGCAGGGTTGGCTCGAACAAATCTCCACCACGGTAAAGCGCATCGACGGCGTGACAACGCGAGTGCAAGATCCGGAAGGTCTTTCGAATCGGACACCATCCCTCAGAATCGAATGGGACGGCGAGCCGCCTCGGCATCACAGGCCAGGAAGTAAGCAAGTTACTCCTCGATACGGAGCCCCGCATTGTGCTGGGCGGAGCAACAGGCGCACGGCCGGACCGGATGGCAAGCTCAGTTTCGGTGACGCCATACATGATGATGCCGGGCGACGACAAGATCGTGAGTCAACGCCTTTACGCCGTGCTCTCCAAACCGCCGAAATTCGAGAACCCGTCAGTACCCACTGGAGAGCTAGCGTCAGTAGCCGGCCAATGGCAACTCGAGATGCAGTTCCTTCGGGGATCGGCTCTTCACACCTTGATTCTCGAGCAGCATGGCGATTCCTTGGTAGGCACACACCAGGGAGAGTTTGTTTCCGGCGATCTCAGTGGCAACGTGGCGGCGAACCAGGTGCACTTTCGAAGTTCGCAGAAGATTCAGGGACAGCGGCTCTCTTACGAATTCACGGGCACTGTGGAGGGAGACAAGATGGCTGGTAACGTGAATCTCGGTGAGTACGGCGAGGCGCGCTGGACGGCCGAGCGTCACCAATACCGAACTCCGGGAGGAATGGCTCGCCCTGTGAAGCGTGCTTAAGCGGAAGACGAAATGAAAAACACACGTCGCGGCTTCCTGGGGCACGCGAAGACTGCGCTGGCTGTCGTCGCAAGCCAGGCCGTGCCGGTGCATGCCGCCAGTAAGCGCGCTGCGGAAGAAGGCACGGATTATTACGACAAATTAGGCGTCCCGAAAATCATCAATGCCGCCGGGACGTACACGTTTCTCACCGCGTCGATCATGCCGCCTTCCGTTCAAGCGGCGGTAGCTCAAGCGGCGAAGCACCCCGTTCGCCTGAACGAACTGCAAAAGGCCGCTGGAGAATATCTAGCCAAACGCTTGCAATGCGAAGCGGCTTTGGTCACAGCGGGAGCCGCGTCGGCCCTCACATTAGGTACTGCTGCGTGTATCACCATCGGAAATCCAGCAGCAATTCGCCAGATGCCTACCGATATGAGTGGGCTCAAGAACGAAGTCGTTGTTCAAAAATCCCACCGTTACGATTACGATCACGCCCTCACGAACTGCGGCATCCGCTTTGTTGAAGTGGAAACGCTGGAGCAATACCAGAATGCATTCACGGACAAAACCGTGATGGCGCACTTCTTTAATGCCGCGGAAGACGGACAAATCAGCCGCGAGGATTGGATTCGCGTCGCCCATCAGCACGGCGTTCCCTGTTTCAACGATGCTGCCGCCGACGTTCCGCCCATATCCAATCTGTGGAACTACACGAAAATGGGATTCGATCTAGTCACCTTTTCCGGCGGCAAAGGGATACGCGGTCCCCAAAATGCTGGCCTGCTGCTGGGAAGAAAAGACTTGATTACCGCCGCTATCGCAAACGATATGCCGATCTCTGATGCGATCGGCCGCGGAATGAAAGTCGCCAAGGAACAGATTGTCGGAATGGTTGCGGCGGTGGACTGGTTCCTCGAACAATCGGATGAAGGCATGGAAGCGGAATTTCGGCGTCGCGCCGACAGGATATCCGATCACCTGAAGGACATCCCCACAATGCGATCGAAGATCGTCATTCCGGAGGTCGCCAATCACGTTCCGCACCTGATATTGAATTACGATCAGAACCGGATCAAGATTTCCGCGCGCGATGTTGCTCAACAACTGCGGCGCGGCACGCCCAGCATCGAATTGAATCCGGCGACTGGCTCGGAAAATTCGCGCGGTCTTACCACGGAGCCGAACACCATTGTGGTCGGCGTATGGATGCTTCAACCGGGCGAAGACATGATCGTCGCCAAACGCCTTCACGACATATTGTCCAAGGCCGTCGCGTAAGAAGCCGCGGCCCGTTCTCATCCCTCGTTATGCCGGAAGCGAAGCCCGCCATGGGCCAGTCACAGCAGAAGCCACTTGCAAAATTAATGTTGCTGGAAGGGGCTGGAGAATTACAGAACAGAACGAAGGAGAAATGTCTTGAAAGAGGGCTTCGAACCTTGTACTCTGTTGTTTCCAGACAAACAAAAAACAAGGAGCAAGCCCCATAAGCGTTAACTTGGCTGAACACAGGAGTACTCGCCACTTTTCCCTTGTCCGAAAACCCCACTTCAAAGCCACTGAGCCAAACGTTCCAAACCTTCGCGTAAATACTGCGCCGTCACTCACGAGTAACGGGTAAACAGACCGCACACAGTCTAAGCACGACTTTTGTACGTTCAAAGTGATAATATATCCGTAGCGGATGTCCGTTACGGATATATGAAATATGTCGATTCAGAGTCTCGTCGGCAATCGGTGATCGAAGTCTGCCAGACGGAGCAGGTCGCCGTTCCAGGAAGCTATCTCGATCGGCTCCTCAAGACGTCCCAAAGCATCACGTATGACTTTCTGAACCTCATCCACGATCGTAACGCGACTGTGGGCGGTGATTGAGATATGAACGATATGATCCGGTGGATTGTCGTCTCCCTGGTTTTAGGGTTTGTCATGGGCCGCGTGATGATTCACTTGCGTGGACATCAGCCAAGTCGTTCGCAGGATCGCAGTGGCGCTTTCAGATTGCTCGCGACCCTCGGGCCGAGGAACCTCGTCACGGACATAGTGCAAGGAATCATCATTGGCGGCGTGCTGGCGTTCATCACGTTCCAGATCATCGCGCACGCCTATGTAACAAAGGTCAATGGCTGGACCACCATGTTCGGATGCGGCGAACCCGGCAAAGGCGTGCTCTTGCGAGCCGCATGTGCCAGTGAATTCCCTGGCCCAATAAACGTACCGCAAGAGGCCATGTACTGGAGAACGAAAGTAGACAGCGCGGGTCAAAAGCTCTCCGGCCAGCACGACTACATCATGCACTTTCCGGCAGGACAACTCCCGCCGAACGGTGCGTTCTGGTCGCTCACCATGGGCAATGTGCGAAATCACTTCGTGGGGAATCGGATCCACCGGTACAGCGTCAGCGACCGCTCCGGCCTCGTTCCGAGTGCCGACAGCTCCGTCGAGATCTACATCCAGAATGCCGCTCCGGCCGGCCATGAATCCAATTGGCTGCCCGCGCCCACAGGCAAGTTCATACTTTGGCTGCGCGTGTATCTGCCCGGCGCAACTATTCTGGACGGCAAGTACAAGGCGCCGCCGGTCGTGGAAACTCGGTGATAGCACCTGTGAAACACAAGCACCTCATTACATTCGGCTCGGCCATGGTTGTGGAATGGGCGCTCGGCACGTTCCTCTTCATCTACTTTTGGCCACACCTTGTGAGCAACAATTTCAAACGAGCGATTCTCCATCAAGGGTTTGGCGATGGCCCCGTCCCGATTGATACACTCTATACCGAGCCCCAAAAACTCTTTGCGGATCCTCTTCACACATCGCTGCCGGACGGAAGCTCGAATCTGATGACTGTTGGCGTGAACCACGACACGCTCCTTACTGTAGGCTGGTTGGACCTTAGCAGAGGACCCCAGGTTTTGCATGTGCCGGACTTCTCCGGGCGCTACTACAGCATGCAGTTCACCGATCCGTTTGACGTCGACTTCGCTTACGTCGGCACGCGAACCACCGGTACGCAAGCGGGTGATTACCTCATTACCGGGCCGGGTTGGCAAGAAACGGTGCCGCAGACAATGAAGCAAATATCCTCGCCGGGCAATTCGATACTCGTTCTTGGACGCGTGCTCGTGTACAGCGACAGCGACCTCTCAACCGCCTATAAGCTTGCGAAGCAGATCCAACTCGCGCCACTTGCCATTCGGCAACCCAGCCGTTCTCTATCCAGCTCTCACTAAAAATCACCGCCTTTGCGTTAGCTGCGGATGCCGTGCACAAGTTGAATACATCCGGGACGGATGTAATATGAGACGAATGGATAAGTCCCGCCCCGCAGGGCCACTTACGCCGGCGGTGTTCCATATTCTTCTGGCCCTTTATGGCCGGGAACGTCACGGTTACGACATTATGCAGCAGGTGAGTGAAGACTCTCGCGGCGCAGTAAGGATGGGTCCTGGAACCCTTTATGGATCGCTCGATCGCATGATCGCGGCCGGTTTGGTGGTGAAGAGCAATACGCGAGATCCGCGCCGGATCTACTATAAACTGACTGCGTTGGGACAGGCGGCTTTAAAGTCCGAAAGCGAACGGCTTACTAATGTTGCGGCAATGGCGCGCCGGCAGTTGAGGCCAACATAGTGTTATGGAGCAACACGGGCAATATGGGACGTCTCGCTCGCTTGCAGTCTATGGATTGCTGCTGAAACTTTATCCGCGTCAGTATCTGCAGCAGCACCGTGCCGAGTTGCTGCAGAATTTCGAAGATCTTGAGCAAGCGTCACAGACGACGATCGCACTATGGCGATTTACCGCACGAGATCTCATAGGCAGCCTCGGATCTCAGCTTGTTAAGACACTTTCCGGCCAGACCGCAATCGTAGTCATTGTTCTTGCAGTTTTGTTCGCGAATACGGGGCGACACACGGTAGCGCGCCAACACGCCGTCGAGGGTTTTTGCTCCGGCTATATTCTCGGGTGGTTCGCTGGCTGGTTCGGAATACGGTGGCAAGTCTCCAGTGTCAGTCGAGTTCCCAGTCGCATCAGGTCATTGTCGGCGCAACTTTTGATCCTCGGAAGCGTACTGACCATCGTGATCATCGCCGCGGGAATTTTTCCGGGCGTCCCAAACCACATTGTTTGGGCTTCTTGCTACGGTTTTCTACTCGCGTGGGCCGCCGCATGGTTCGGCATTCACTGGCAAACGCGACCCTGAAGGATTTGCACCGCCTGCGATGATTGCACATCGCAAGGGAACAATTCACACCGGCCGTCGTACAACCAAACATGCGTCTTTTCGTCCTGACTGCCTTCACGCTGTTCCTCGTCACCTGCGACGTCCACGCCTCCAGCCTCGCGCTGAACCACGCAATCATCTACACCCAACCTGACCGGCCGCCTATTTACGACGGCATCATCCTGATCCAGGACAGGCGGATCGCTGCCGTCGGTCCCACCCGCACAATAAAACTGCCGCCCGGTATCCGCTCCATCGACTGTAGGGGCCTGGCGGTCACCGCGGGCTTCTGGAACAGCCATGTCCACTTCCTCCCGGCGCCACTTCTTCACGCCGACCATCAATCGCCAGACGTGCTCAACTCACAGCTTCAACCGATGTTCACTCGTTGGGGTTTCACCACTGTCTTCGACATCGCCTCGATTCTCGCCAACACCAACTATATCCGCTCCCAAATCGATGCCGGCAAACTTGCCGGCCCGCGCGTCCTCACGGTCGGCGAACCCTTCTGGATCAAAACTCCTATCTATGTCCAGCAATATCTGGCTAAGTTCAACATCGCGATACCAGAGGTCCACTCCATCCCAGAAGCCCGCGTTCGCGTCGACCGGCAAATACGCGATGGCGCGGACGGCATTAAGATCTTTGCCGGATCCATCGAGGCCGGCCACGTCGAGTACATGCCCGCGGACCTGGCCAGCGCCATAGTCGCCGAAGCCCACCGCTACAACAAGCTCGTCTTCTCACACCCATCCACGATTAAGGGAATCGAGATCTCTCTCAATGCCAGCGTCGACATCCTTGCTCACGTCACAACGTCGGAAGCGAATGAGCCCGGAACTACTTGGCCTCCCGAACTCGTCGCCCGTATGAAAGCGGCACACATGAGCCTCATCCCCACGCTCACTCTCTTTGATGTCGAAATGCAAAAAGGCCACGCCTCACCCGAGGCCATTCAACACGTCATCGCACTTGCCGTCAGCCAACTTCACGCATATGCTTCCGCCGGCGGGCAAATCCTCTTCGGCACCGACATCGGCTACATCGACCACTACGACACCACCGAAGAATTCCAGCTCATGTCCCGTGCCGGAATGTCCTTCCCTAAGATTCTCGCCTCGCTCACCACCAACCCCACTCAACGTTTCGGCTATGCGTCCCATAGCGGCCGCATCGCCCCAGGCTTCGATGCAGACCTTGCGATTCTCGATTCTGATCCAGCGGCAGACATCACGGCGCTCGCCCGCGTGGCGTATACCATCCGGAATGGAAAAGTCATCTTCAATAGCAATCGTCCCGCAGCCGCAAACCGGCCAAAGAGATTGCAGTAGTCCGTAAAGAAAAGTCAGGCGGACACGAGCGGCTTCGTTCTTATCCGGAAACCGGACAGAATTAGTACTGTATAGATCCGCTGTAGTCGTTAGCCTTCTTCGGGAGTGATCGTCCGTTGGTTGAACTACCACGTCGCCACCGGATCCTTCGCGAACGTGTTCCGATTCGAAAAGATTCGCGCAGCAAAAAGACCGTGTACCGTTGCGAGCCGATCTATCGCGAACTCACCTGGGCCGAGCAAGACCGTCTGCGGGAACGCACGACGGTTGAACGCGTCTACAGCGGCTCAAAGATGAATTCGGCGGACGCTTCATTCGTGTTCGAGAAGCCAGCAAAATCATGGCACATCTCATGTTCGGCTTGATCGCGCTCACGGTCGATCAGCTGCTGAAACTGACCGGCTAGCCCCGCCCTTTTCCTGAACCTCACTCGCGCCGCCAGCGGCGCAGTCGCGGCGTGTCCGCTTTTCAGAGTCTGCTTACACAGCGCTGTGTCCGCCACGCCAATCACTCAGATTCATAACAAACTCAACATGTCAAGACCTCAGCCCTATGTTCTGTGCCGAGTTTTGTAAGTGAGTCACAGGAGCCGCTTGCAAAATTAAGGAAGGGCGCGTGAGAAGGTTGGGAGTTTCTGGAACAAAATCGATAAGAAATGTTTGAAAGGAGGGCCATAGCCTTGTACTCTGTTGTTTTCCAGACAAACAAAAAACAAGGACAAGCCCTCAGATGCAGAGTACCCCACGCGAACGATTGCTGCAGTTTTCACACGTTTTGCAGACCGTGTTGTTTGACCGTTTGGAGTCGGAGTTAGGATCCTTATCCGGGAACGCACGCCTGCTGGTGGCGGTGCTGAGCATGCTTTCTTTGACGCGCTGGATCGCGCCGCAGCGTGGCTGGCGAGGGCGCCCGTCGAAAGATCGACAGGCGCTCGCTGCGGCGTTCCTGGCGAAAGCGATTTATGGTCTGGAGACGACGCGGCAGATGATCGAACGTCTGCGCAAGGACCGGCAATTGCGCTGTCTATGCGGCTGGAATAGCGTGCAGATGATCCCGCATGAATCGACATTCTCACGTGCCTTCGCCGAATTCGCAGCAACCGAACTGCCACAACGCCTGCACGAAGCAGTGATTCGCGAGACGCAGAAGGACCGGCTGATTGGACACATAGCACGTGATTCGAGCGCGATTGAAGCTCGCGAACGTTTTCCAGAAAACCCTCCCCCAAAACCGGCGCGAAAGCATTATAAAATGGGTCCCAAACCGAAGCGCAGCACGCCACGCTCGCCGCGCAGCCGCATCGAAGAGCAGCGCCGCATGGCGGTGCCCGAGATGATGGCCGGCTTGCCGCGCCACTGCAGCTTGGGCGTGAAGAAGAGCAGCAAAGGCCATCAACAATACTGGCGCGGTTACAAATTACATCTGGATGTGGCCGATGGACAGATCCCGATTACGGCCCTGCTCACCGGAGCCTGCGTACATGATTCGCAAGTGGCCGTTCCATTGATCACGTTGACTTCGCAACGCGTGACTTACTTGTATGACCTGATGGATGCCGCCTACGATGCCTACCACATCGACGCTCACACTAGAACTCTCGGGCATGTTCCGCTGATTGCGCCCAACGGCGCCGCGGTCCCCATCCCCAAACGCCGGCAGGACAGCTTGCGGCACTATGACAAAAGACGTAAAACGCCCGCTCGCTGCGACCGGAAACGGCTCCCGTTCACACCCGCCGAGGAGCAGCGTTTTCAGTTACGCACTATGGTCGAGCGTGTGTACAGCCGCTTGAAAGACCAGTTCGGGGCGCGCTTCATCCGGGTGCGCGGAGCCAGCAAGATCATGGCGCATCTGATGTTCGGCGTGCTCGCCCTCACCGTCGATCAACTGCTGAAACTCACTGGTTAGTTTCCGTCTTCTTCCTGAAAACAACCCACGCCGGCAGCGGCGCTGCCGCGGCGTGCGCAGTTTCTGCTTCTTCACGCAAACTCCCCCCCACTTCACGCCAGTTGCAGTAGCTCACAGCCAATCTCCTTCTGTCAACACCCTGCCCGCCTATGTTCCGATCATTTTGCAAGTGGGTCACAGCTCACGAAAATATTCTTATCTCTTCTCACGTCTTTCGTTTAGCCTCAGTTTCGGCGCGCGCCGCGATCCGTTTTTCAAACTTCGTGTGCTAGCGTCAGGCAGGCTCGCAACGGAGCGGCTCGGAAGGCCCGATCCTCTCTTCGCGAGCCAATTCTTTTTGGAAAGACGTCCATGTCAACGCAAGCTCAAATCTCCGCCAATCGCGCCAATGCACAAATGAGTACCGGACCCGCCTCCGGGGCTGGAAAAGCGAAATCGTCGCTGAACGCCGTCAAAACGGGTCTTACCGGCCGCACGGTCCTGCTGCCTGGCGACGATGCCCCACTCTATGAAGCGCACGTCTCTGGATTCATGAAGCACTATCAACCGGCGACGGAGGACGAACGCAACCTGGTCCAGTCTCTGGCCGATACCGAGTGGCGTCTGCAGCGCATTCCGGCGCTCGAAATGAGCATCTACGCCCTGGGCCGCCTCGAATTCGCGGAACTGTTCCCGCAAGAGGACGCAGCGGTCCGCAAGCAGCTCATCGAAGCCAAAGTGTTTCTGGCTTACCAGCGGCAGCTCAACAATCTCAGCATTCAGGAAAGCCGCCTGCGCCGGCAGCGCGAGAAGGATACTGCCGCATTGCGCGAACTGCAGGAGAAACGGAGGCAGCGCCTACGCCGGGCAGGCGGCGATTACATCAACGCCATTCGCGCTGGCCGTGGTGAGCAGTGGAAGCCGGAGGATTTTGGGTTCGAATTTTCATTTGATCAAGTCAAAGCCCAGGCCCGGGAAATCAACCCCGACATGTTCGCCGCTCGCGATCGAACCAAAGCCGCCTGATAACCCTTGCGGGTGGCGCGGGCCATCGTTTTTTGTGGCCTGCGTAACCTTCCGGCATGCTAACGGAATCGCAGCGGCAGGCGATCCTGCACTAGGTGATCATGTCCGAAAACCGCGAGCGTGATGCTCGAACGAATGGGAAAATCGGCGTATGGAATTGCCCGATCGAGAGGTTTGCTATCGCGCCTTGCAAAGCCGTGATGCCCGTTTCGACGGCTTGCTATTTGTAGGTGTCACGTCAACCGGCATTTATTGCCGGCCTGTCTGTCCGGCTCGCACGCCCGTGTTCGAAAACTGCCGCTTTTTTGCTTCGGCCGCGGCAGCGCAGGAAGCAGGCTTTCGTCCGTGCCTGCGTTGCCGTCCCGAGACCGCTCCTGAGCTGGCTTCATGGCGCGGAACTTCCAACACCGTGTCCCGTGCTTTGGCTTTCATTGCCGACGGCGCCCTCGATGAAGACGGCGCGAGCCTGGAAGCGTTGGCGCAACGTCTTGGCGTAGGCGAACGCCAGCTCAGACGATTGTTCGTGCAACACCTTGGAGCTTCGCCTGTCGCGGTCGCGCAAACTCGGCGTGTGCTTTTTGCTAAGCATCTCATTCAGGAAACTCGAATGCCCATGACTGAAGTTGCGCTGGCATCCGGATTCGGCAGCGTGCGTCGATTCAATGAAATATTCCGCGACCTTTTTCATCGCCCTCCCAGCGCATTGCGAAGAAAAGCTTCAGCGGGTGCGGCTGGCGCGGAAACAGGTGTGACGATCCGGCTGCGTTACCGTCCGCCCTACGACTGGGAATCGATGATCGAGTACCTGCAGGCCCGCGCGATCCCCGGCGTCGAAATCGTGGAGAACGGAAGCTATCAGCGCACGGTGGAGATCGACGGCTTTGCAGGAAGTGTCGAGGTTACGCACCTGCCGCGCAGGGAGAGCCTGGGCGTTACAATCCGCTTTCCCAATGTAAAATCACTGCCTGCGATTGTGGCCCGAGTGCGGCGTCTGTTCGACATCGGCGCCGATATTGAGACCATTGACGAGCATCTTTCCCGCGACCCGCTGCTTGCGCCGTTCGTCGCGCGACGTCCGGGCCTACGTGCGCCGGGCGGATGGGATGGATTTGAGTTGGCGGTCCGAGCGATTCTAGGCCAACAGGTCAGCGTCGCCGCTGCCCGCCGGCTCGCTGGACAACTCGTCGCACTCCATGGCCAACCCGTACCGGAAGCGTTTGTTAGTCATCCGAGGCTGTCGCACGCGTTTCCCACAGCCGAACGCCTTGCCTCGACCAAAGCGATCGGACTCGGTATGCCGCTTGCGCGTCTGTCTTCATTGAAGGCGCTCGCCGAAGCTGCCGCCGCTGATCCGAACCTGTTTCGTCCATTCGGAACGATTGAAGAAGCGATTGCTCGATTGCGTATGATTCGCGGGGTGGGCGAGTGGACGGCACAATATGTCGCAATACGCGCTCTACGCGAGATGGACGCCTTTCCTGCCTCTGACATCGGGTTGCTGCGCGGCGCGGCGATAGTCGATGGAACGCGGCCCACTTCGGCCAGTCTTCTCAATCGCGCCGAGTCATGGCGGCCCTGGCGCGCCTATGCCGCGCAGCATCTCTGGGCCGCCGATGCCACACTGGCCTCGAACCAGAGGAGCCCCCATGCGTGACATCTTGCAGTTGCTGATTGACCGGATCGACACTCCGATTGGCGAGATGTTAATCGTTGCCGACCGCGATGGAAATCTCCGTGCAACCGATTGGACTGACCACGAGCCCCGCATGCAGCGGTTCCTTACGCTTCATTACGGCAAGAAAAGATTCACGCTCGAACCAGCGCGCAATCCGAATGGCTTGACAAATGCGATCCGCAGCTACTTCGCCGGAGAGCTCAAGGCGATAGATGGTTTGCCCGTGCAAACAGCCGGTACGCCTTTCCAACGCGAGGTATGGCGTGCGTTACGAAAAATCAGTTGCGGCACAACGGTTTCTTACGCGAAACTTGCCGAACAAATCGGCCAACCTACAGCGGTGCGAGCCGTTGGGCTAGCCAATGGTTCAAATCCAATTGGAATAGTCGTGCCATGTCATCGCGTAATTGGATCCAACGGTTCGCTGACCGGCTATGGTGGCGGCATCGAGCGCAAACGCTGGCTTCTGGAGCATGAAAGTAAACTGACGGGTTACTCTCTTAACCAAAAGGGGCACAAGGGTGGGACGGAAAGTAGTTTACTGGGTGACCACCGGTTTGGTGTTCGCGATGTCGATTTTGGCCGCACTATGTGACCCGGCCCGCAAGTCGCCGGCTGGGTACGAATCCTCTTTGACAAATTCCCTTGACATGCCTGTGTTGCCGCAATAGACTCATCTAAACTCCTGTTCGGCAAAGTATCGACCGTGAAGTCAGCGTTTAGGGGAACTGCAAGCTTTGCAATGGGGCGAGAGGAGAACCATGATCAAGAAGCTTTTTGCAATGGGGGCTTTATCGCTGCTGCTCGCAATTTCCAGGCCGGCATGCGCTCAAGCGGTATATGGAAGTATTGTGGGGACCGTCACCGATTCGTCAGGTGCGGCGGTGCCAAAAGCGAAGGTAACAATTCGCGACGTGGGCAAAGGTGTTTCGTTCGAAACATCCACCAACGACACAGGGAATTATAATCAGACCCACCTGATTGTCGGGACTTACGAGGTCCGGGTTGAGGCTCCTGGATTTGAGACCTATGTCCAGCAGAAGGTGACATTGGACGTCGACGCGACCACCGAGGTGGACGCGCTGCTTCATCCTGGCAAAATCGGCGAAGTCGTCAATGTCACATCGGAGGTACCGCTGCTCAAAACTGAAAAAGCCGACGTTTCCGACACCTTGACTCAGAAAGCGGTTCAGGAGTTGCCCGTCTTTTCCCGCGACATGAGCCGCCTCTATTTCTTGATTCCCGGCTTCCAGGCGACCGGCACTACCGCTGCCAGCGAGCAGCCGCAAGATGTTTTCCGGCCGAACGTGGGCGGCCAGTACTGGGGCGGAATTTCATTCCAGCTGGATGGCACGGACAATCGGGAATCCGTGCTCGGTGAACCCGTAATCACTCCGAATCTCGATTCTGTTTCGGAATTGAAGATCACAACCACTGCATACGACGCGGAATTCGGGCAGTCAAGCCAAGCCGTCATTTCATCGCAAACGAAATCGGGAACCAATCAGCTCCACGGCGATGCCTTCTGGTACCGGCGCGATCAGCGTGGCGCAGCACGGGACCCGTTTGCTCAGGCGCAGCCTGTAGCGGGCACTACAAACCAATTCATTCCACCCACTCTCTGGAACCAATTCGGCGGATCCCTCGGCGGCCCGATTCAGAAAGACAAGACATTCGTTTTCGGAGACTACCAGGGCAGCCGCCAGAAGAACGGCGCTTCCCAACTCGTCCGGGTGCCCACCTTGGCGGAACGCAACGGCGATTTGAGCGATCTCGGGGTCGATATCTTCAACCCGTGTATCGGTACGAATTGCGTCGTCACGCCGGCGAACCGCCAGAAATTTACGAACGCCGCAATCCCGAGCGCGCTTTTGTCCCCGCAAGCGGAAAACCTCCTTCAAATGATCCCGCTGCCCAATATTGCGGGAGCGACCGGACAGGCGCCTAATTACGCCGCATCGGGGACTGGAATCGTTCAAAATGATTCGTTCGATGTGCGCGTCGATCGGTATCAAAGCGAGAAACTTCACCTCTTCGGACGTTACAGCTTTCTGCAGGTTGGGCAGACCGCCCCAGGAGCATTTGGTTTCGAAGCCGGCGGCCCGAATTATCCCGTCGATGGCTTCGCGGGCGCAGCTTCGCTTCGAAACCAAAGCATCGCTTACGGGATGGATTACAGCATCCGTCCCGACTGGCTGGATGATTTCCGCTTTGGCTTCTTTCGCTATCGCGTGTTTGTAAATCCAAACGGACTTGGCACGTCTCCTGCCAAGGATGCCGGCATCCCGGGCCTGAACCTCGACAATTACTACACCTCCGGATTGCCTTATTTCAATCTGCTTGGTACCAGCGGCAGCGCCATCGGCGGCTTTCGATTCGGATACTCACTGACTGCGAATTCCTGCAACTGCCCACTAAACGAACAGGAAAACGAGTTTCAATTCGTCGATAACTTGACCCACACCACGGGGAACCATACAGTAAAGTTCGGCGCTGATTTCCGCTATGCGCTCAACCTCCGAGTGCCAAGCGATTCGCATCGTTCCGGCGAACTGACATTCGACCCAACGACGACCTCCGGTCCAACCGGAGGCGGTCTCGCACTTGCTTCGTTCCTGCTTGGGGACGTGCAATCTTTTCAGCGCTACGTGAGCAATTCCACGAATGCGGCCGAGCGCCAGCATCGCTTTTTCTCTTACGCGCAGGATACGTGGCGAATCACGCCGAAACTGACATTAAATTATGGGCTGCGCTGGGAGATCTATTTCCCGCAATATGTGAACGGTAAAGACCAAGGCGGTTTTCAGGATCTCGCCACAGGTGAAGTGCTGATTGCCGGCGAAAACGGCATCAGCCTGAACGGTAACGAGAACACTTCTTTCAAGCACCTTGCGCCTCGGGTCGGCTTGGCGTACCAAGTGGCGCCCAAAACAGTGATTCGCGCGGGAGCGGGCCGGTCCTATGACGTGGGCGTTTTCGGCGTGTCGTTCGGACACAACGTGACCCAAAACCTTCCCGTGCTGGCGAATCAGTCTCTGAATCCCGTCAACCCATGGCTGCCTGTGTTTACTCTTTCGCAAGGTCCTGCTGGCCTGACGCCCTCCACGATTCTGGCCTCGCAGCCGAAAGGAGCCACGGGAAATCCGCTCTTGCCCAACGGTATAGCGCCGAACGTTCTGCCCTTGACCAGCGATAACACCATGCGATTGCCGGTTGTGGATGCCTGGAATTTCACGGTGGAGCGCGAGCTCCCTGGTAACGTAGTTCTCTCCGTTGGATACGTGGGTAACAAAGGGTATCACGTGACTCCAGGAGGCACGAACTACAACATCAATCAACCGACCATCGTTGGTTTCGGAACTCTCAGCACCAATCAGCGTCGCCCATTCTTCGGACCTTATGGTTGGACTCAGTCCATCAAATATTTCAGCGATGATGCCAGCGTAAAGTACAACTCTTTACAGGTCCGCGGCGAAAAACGATTCGTCAACGGGCTCATGTTCCAGGGCAATTTCACCTGGGCGAGCGCGTTCGATTACGCCAACGACTACTTTTTCTGGAACCACGACATCGATTACGGCCGCGAGGGTGGCGTACGGCGATTCGTATTCAATCTGAATCATGTCTACGAATTGCCATTTGGGAAGAACAAGAAGTTCTTCGGAAATGCCTCGCGGGCGATGGATCTTGTCGTCGGCGGCTGGCAGCTTTCCGGCGTCTGGAACTGGGAATCAGGGATCCCGTTCACGCCTTCCTACGCTGACTGTGGCAAAGATGAGGATACGGGGCCATGCCGTCCGAACCTCGTGGGAAATGCCTCCGTTCCCAATCCGAGCGCAAGCGGCTGGTTCGCCGTAGCCACTCCGGGTACCAGCGGCGCCGGATGTATTTCCACAGGCACGGCAACGCCGGAACTGAACGCAAACGGCTGCACGCGCGGACCCTGGAGCCGCCCGCAAGCCGGTACGTTCGGGAATGTGGCGCGAGACTCGTTCTTTGGGCCACATCTGTTCAATGCCGATGCCTCGCTGAACAAGAACTTCTTGGTCACCGAGAAGCTGAACGCCCAGTTCCGAGCCGAGCTTTTCAACGCCTTCAATCACGTAAATCTCGGACAACCCAACGGAGTGGTCGATTCCACCACCGCCGGCCAAATCTTCAGCATCGCCACGCTTTCTCAGATGCGGAAGTGGCAGTTCGGTTTACGTCTGGAGTTTTGATTACCGCGAAGGCCCTAGAGAGAATTGTTGGACGAAAGAGCCTTGACCAACTCGTATAGGAATTTCTCGCCCTCGTAGAACGATTGGACTCCCATCCGCTCGTCGCGGCCGTGTGCGCGGACGTCATTGCGGTCCACGAAAAAACCCTGGATGCCGTAAGTGGGAATTCCGGCACTGCGCAGATACAAACCGTCCGTCGCGCCGGTGAGAAGTACAGGAAGCACCGGAACGCCCGGCCAGATGGTATCGGTCACCCGTCGAATAGTCCGCATCAGCTCGGGATCAAGTGGAGATGCCGGCCCTCGAACCACTTCGCCCTCGATTTTGATCTGGACTTGAGGATCGTTAAAGATTTTTGTCAGTGTGTTTTGAACATACTCGACGGAATCTTCGGGAAGCACGCGGCAGTTGACGTTCGCGGCGGCCAGTTGAGGAAGGGCGTTCCTCGCGTGTCCGCCCTCGAGTTGCGTTGCGACACAGGTCGTGCGCAGCATGGAATTCCAGCTCGGCGAAGCTGCAGCGACGCGCGCCACCTTCGCCGCGCGGCAAGCCTGATGCAGGAAGCGGCGCAACTTACGAACAATACTTCTCTCAAACACTTTCTGGAAACTCGCGCAACAGCATTTCTTAATGATGACTACTACGAAAGTGACATCGCCTGGATGGACCTGGACGCGCCGATTGATCTGACCATCGGTCCGTATGAAACATATAATGACGAATTGTTTGGCTACAAGGCATCTTTCGAAGCCTATCTCTGCCTGAAGGACGAGGGCGAGACTGCTCAAGGTGCAAGGGTTTTCCGCGCATCTTCAAGAGGTGGAGAATCATCTGCCGATCGATCCGGCTTATCGCAACCCGAAGCTGGCGGCGACCACGCCGATTCGCGTTGTGAATGAACTCCTGTCTTCCGGCGATGGCAATCATGGCGTTCAAACAGCAGCCTTCAACCTGCCCAACGATGAAAGAGTAATTCAACAGAAGGGCAGTAAGAAGGTGATGTTGAAGAATGTCCAACACGCCAAGTTTGATGCCACGCTGGTTCCCATCTCCAGAATGGTTTGCCGCCCAGCGCTCAAACCGATCTCAGCTTTGATTGGTTTTTTACTCATATACTGGCTCACGAGCTCAGCCACGGCATCGGACCGCATCGAGATCAAGGTGAACTCCCGAACCAGTTCGGTTCGGCTTGAATTGAAGGATCTCTACAGCACGATCGAAGAAGCGAAAGCGGATGTCACCGGCCTTTTTATGCTCCAGTATTTCTTCGATCACGGTCTGCTGCGCGGCGGGGAAGCTAACGAGCGCAAGTTGTACAACACGTTTCTGGCTTCGTCTTTTCGAACGCTGCGTTTCGGGATTACCGAGGCGCATGGCCGGGGAATGGCGCTGCAGTTCAATTACCTGCTGGACCACGGCGCATTCGTTTCGCGCCAAGACGGAACGTATGAGGTCGATTTCGCCAAGGTGAAGCAAGCCGTTCGCGACCTCGCGCATGAACTGCTGACCATCGAGGCGCAAGGCAATTATTCCGGCGCCAGAGAAGATGCTGGACGAACTCGGCGTGATTCGACCCATACTGGCGCGAACATTGGAACGCTTAAAAGGCATCCCGGTGGATATCGAACCGAAATTTGTTACCGCCGATGAGCTTGCGCAGCCGCCGGCACTAGACTTCTTCAGGTTTTATCGATTCCCGGCCGGTTCGAACTGACCGAGGCGGTATTCCTGCGGCTTCTCGGCCTTATTTATCTCACATCCTTCGCGTCGTTCTGGCCTCAAATTGTCGGCCTGATCGGCTCGCGCGGAATTGTTCCGGCCAAACAGCTATTGCCCGCAGTCCATAACGAACTTGGAGCCCGGGTCTGGATTGAACTTCCTTCACTGTTCTGGTTGGGAGTCAGCGACAGCGCGCTGATTTGGTGCTGTGTGGCCGGCTGCGTCGCTGGCTTGTTGCTGGCCGCCGGAATATTTCAACGGCTTTCCGCCGCTGTTTGCTGGGCGCTTTACCTGTCTCTGGTTTCCATTGGCCAGCCGTTCACCGCGTTTCAGTGGGATGCTCTGCTGCTCGAATCGGGTTTCCTCGCGCTGTTCGCGGGTGCTCCGTGGCTCGTATGGGCTTATCGGTTTCTGCTGTTTCGATTGATGTTCGAATCCGGCCTGGTGAAGCTGCTCTCGCATGATCCGAACTGGCGAAATCTGCACGCGCTGCGATTTCATTTCATGACACAGCCACTGCCGAATCCGATTGCTTACTACGCATACCGCGCGCCGGCGTGGATGCTCGATTCGATGACAGCTGCCACTTTGGCCATCGAGCTGGGTGCGCCTTTTCTGCTGTTCGGACCCAGAGTACTGCGATATGCGGGCGCGGGCCTGCTGATGTTTCTGCAGGTGTTGATTATTCTGACTGGCAATTATGCCTTCTTCAACCTGCTCGCGTTGGCGCTCTGTTTGTGGGCTTTCGATGACAGAACCTTTGCTCCGCTTCGAAAATTTCTTGCGCTGGCGCTTTCCGCGGCAAGATCCGGAGCGCGCAGAATCGGCGCTCGCTTGGTCGCCGAGCGGCAAACGTGGTGCTCGCCGTCTTGATTTTGATTGGCGCCATACAGTTGATCGACATGTTCGCCCCGGCGTTCGGCACTCCGGTGAGAAAGCCGATGAACTGGATCGCGCCTTTCCAGATCGTGAATACCTACGGCCTCTTCGCCGTGATGACGACTACGCGGCCCGAAATCGTGATCGAAGGCTCGAATGACCAAACGACTTGGCGGGAATATTCTTTTCGCTACAAGCCCGGCGAACTGCATCGCGGTCTTCCGCTCGTCGCCCCCTATCAGCCGCGCCTCGATTGGCAGATGTGGTTCGCCGCTTTGGGCAACATTCAAGAGAATAATTGGGTGGGAAATCTGATGTATCGGCTGATGCTGGGCGAACCCTCGGTGATCGGGCTGATGGATCCTCCTCCGTTTCAAAAGCCTCCCCGCTACATGCGCGCCTTGCTCTACGAGTATCAGTTCACAACTCCGGCGGACCGGGCGCGAACAGGCGCGGTGTGGCAACGCGAGCTCCGTGGCACTTGGTTTGGGCCGGTTTCGCTAACTGGCCGTTGACCGAGTGTGGAATAAACCTGCGCGATCGATAAGCCGGTTCCTGTTCCCGCTTCGATGAGTCCTCGCCTCTCGTGAGGCGAAGACCTGAAAAAGCGGGCGGCAACCATTCCTCTAGGCCTCCCATCACTGAAAGGCTCAAGCGACCTACCCAACGATGAGCCCGCGCCCCTCAGCGAGGCGAAGCTCAACACGGAGCGGGCCACTCCTCCTCCCCTATTTGGTCTTGCTTCGCATGGGGTTTACCCTGCCAGTCCGATTACTCGAACCGCGGTGCGCTCTTACCGCACCTTTTCACCCTTACTCGCCGGAAACCGGCAAGCGGTATCTTTTCTGTGGCACTTTCCGTAGCGTACGCTTTGAGCGTAAGCCCCCGGCCGTTAGCCGGCATGCCGCCCTATGAAGACCGGACTTTCCTCCCGGCTCGCCCTCGAAAGAGCGCGCCCAGCGGTTGCCTGATCGCGCAGGCAGTTCCAGTATTGCAAACTGGAAGCAAGTGCGAACAGTTTTCGTTCAGAGTTTCGGATGCCGGGCATCGCAGGCGGATGGCGCGGCAATCGAGGCTTCGCTCGAGGACCGCGGCCTCATTCCTGTTCGCGATGCCGGGGCAGCCGATCTCGTGATCGTAAACACCTGTACCGTTACTCAGAGCGCGGATATCGATGCGCGGCGCGTCATCCGGGGCATGCATCGCGATCATCCCGATGCCGAAATCCTCGTGACGGGCTGTTACGCGCAGCGCGCGCCGGAAGAACTGGCGAACATCGATGGGGTCCGTTGGGTAATCGGCAATTCACACAAGACGGAAATCGCGGAAATCGTGCTGGGTGGCAGCGAAGAGTATCACGGTCAGGTGCTCGTCGGTGACCTCTCCGCGCAAAAGGAGTTTCGTTCCACGCCGGTCAGGGATGTGAGGGATGACCGCACTCGACCCAACCTGAAAGTACAGGATGGCTGCGGCAATCGATGCTCGTTCTGCATTATTCCTTCGGTTCGCGGCAGGAGCCGCAGCGCGAGTCTCGAAAGCATTCTCGAACAGGTGCGGGATTTAGCCGGCCGCTACTGCGAAATCGTGCTCAGCGGGATCAATCTCGGGCGCTGGGGACGAGACTTGCCCGAACGTTTACGTTTTATCGATCTGCTTGACCGACTCCTTCGCAAAACGAGCATAAAGCGTCTGCGCATCAGTTCCGTTGAGCCGATGGATTGGAGCGACGCGCTCCTCCGTCTGGTCGCGACGGAGCCGAGAATCGCGAAGCATGTTCATCTGCCGCTGCAGTCCGGCTCGCGATGCGGTATTGAAACGGATGTTTCGAAAGTATAGAACGCGACACTACGCCGCACGTCTGGATCTGGCTCAGCGTTGGATGCCGGACGCCGCGATCGGCGCCGACGTAATGACCGGCTTCCCTGGAGAGACCGAGGCGGAGTTCGACCAGACGTTGCGATTCATCGAACAACAGCCATTTACGTATTTGCACGTCTTCACCTATTCGGAACGGCCCGGGAACTCGGGCGGCGGCTGCCGAAGACCGGATTCCGATGGACGTGCGCCGGGAACGCACCCGCGTTTTACGGGAATTGTCGGATCGCAAAAATCTCGACATTCCGCCGCCGGATGATTGGCCGGATCCTGCCGGCCGTAACGCTCGAGCAGCGGGGAACGGCCTTAACGACAAACTTTCTCAAAGTTCAATTGGCGCATGAGCGCGCGCCGAATCAAATGCTGGATCTGGAAATCGGCGCCCTGAGCGAGATGGGCCTACAAGAGCGGACAGCTCTGCAGGTACTTTGAACTACCTCTAAGATCTCCCACTACTCACGGCGGTGCTGCAAGAAAAAAAGGGACTTCCCTCTATAACTAGCGCCGCGCTCTCTGAAAAAAAGCTTTCCTGAATAGTGCAATCGTGTTACTATTGCACAAAATTCCGTTTGCAGCGGTCGCAGTCCGGCCGCGGTCTTCGCCCGCGTCCGGGTCCCGCTACAGAAGGGGAGTGTTTCTATGAAAAAAGTTTGGTTAGCTATAGTTGGCGTGCTGTTTGCAAGCGCCATTCTCAATGCGCAGGTTAACGCGACCGGTACGCTGATCGGTACGGTAACAGACAAATCGGGCGCTGTGATTCCGAACGCCGATGTAAAAGTGGTGAGCAGCGACACGGGCGCAACCCGCGAGACGAAGACCAATGATTCGGGCCAATACCGTGTCGATCTGTTGCGGGCGGGAACATACGAAGTGCGCATCACATCCACCGGCTTTGCCACGGCGGTCTTTGAAAAAGTAGACCTGGCGGTTAGCCAGACCACTACCATCGACGCAACGCTCTCCCCTAGCACGCAGACCCAAACGGTAACAGTGGAAGCGGCAGGCCTGCTGGTGGACACGGCAAAGACCGATGTCAGCACGCCCATCACTCCCAGGGAAATCGAAGATCTTCCGCTGAATGGCCGCGATTTCGTGAACCTGGCGTATCTGGCGCCCGGCGCCCGCCCGGTCAACTCGTACGATCCGACTAAGAATCGAATCGGGGTCTTCGCGGTGGATGGATCGAGCGGCCGCAACGTGAACGTGACCGTGAACGGCATCGATGACAAAGACAATACGGTAGGCGGCCCGGTCATGCAGCTTCCGCTCGAAGCCGTGCGAAGAATTCCAGATCAGCACGCAGCGCTTCTCGGCCGCAAACGGCCGCAGCGAAGGCGCGCTGATCACCGCCATCACCAAGTCCGGAACGAATAATTATCACGGTTCGCTCTACTTCTTCGACCGCAATACGGTCTTGAACGCGAACGACTATTTCGACAAGCAGGCCGGCAATCCGAAGCCGGATTATGGACGCCAGCAGTTCGGCGGATCCATCGGCGGACCGGTTCGCAAGGACAAAGACTTTCTCTTTTTCTCACTGGAACGCGAGCGCGAATCGACCAGTATTGCGGTAACTCCCACTGCTTTTGCCGAGTTGACGCTCGCGAAAGCCAACGGGTTCGCGGCGCAGCCGGCAACTTCGATTCCGACTCCCTATTTCGATTGGCGCTACAGCGGCCGTTGGGATCACCGCATCAACGATGCCAACAATCTCTCGGTCAGTTACTCGAACCAGAACAACACCGGCCTCAATGATCAGTCCAACTCGCTAAACGATTTGACCGCTGGCAATTTCACCACGAATCAATTGATTCTAGCGAGCGTTAATCTCAATTCCGTCATTTCACCCACGGTGGTAAATTCGGCCACCATCGGATATCAGTATTGGAACAATCTGATCGATTCTCATATCCGCGCCGATAACTTTACGTTCGGAGCGGGCGAGAGCCTCGGCACCAACGTCAATGTGCCCCAGCAGTCATTTCAGAAGAAATGGCAGTTCAAAGACGATCTCTCGATCACTCGCGGCAAGCACAATTTCAAAGTCGGCGTCGACTATTTCTGGGAGCCGGTACTGGGAGGCTTCTTCGAAAACAATCCGACGCCGACGCATCACCTTCTTCGACGATCCGAGCAAGATCCTGAGTGACAAGGCCGATTATCCGCTCGGGTTCCAGACTCCCGGCGCGGTTTCCGGCATTACGGAGACGGCCGGCAACCCCTATTTCATTTTGAGTACCAAGATGTTCGGAACCTATTTCCAGGATGACTGGAAAGTGAGCCGGCGCCTCACTTTGAATCTTGGGCTACGCTATGACCGCGACTTCAACCTGGACGGAGCATCGGCTCAATCGAAGAACAGAACGTACCTGGCGCTGAAAGCCATCAATAGTCCCTATGCGGGCATTCCGCACGACGACACGAAGGACTTCAGTCCTCGGATTGGCTTTGCCTATGATCTCACCGGCAATGCCAAACACATTCTCCGCGGAGGATTCGGCATCTACTACGGCCAGATCTTCGAAAATATCCCGCTGTTCATGATTCAGCAGGCGAACCCGACCATTTTCACCAGTGTCTTGACGTCTCAGCAATCCGGCCGCTCCCAAGGCTGGGCAAGCGCCCAGCACGCCAGGCAGATCCGGTACCCGGGACCAATAAACTTCTGTCCCAATGGCAGTACGGAATCGATCCGATTCCGGCGATTCCGCCTCCAGCCACAAGTCTTGCCTCAGGTAACACCGGCCGGCTTATGGATCCCAACTATCACAATCCATATACAGAACAGGAAAATATCGGCTATACCTGGGCGCTGAACGATTCGAATGTAATTGAGGTGGACTATGTTCACGTGCTCGGATTGCGGGAGAACAAGAACGTCAATATCAATTACAAGGTTCCCACGCTGGGCAGTGCGCGCGTCTTTACCGGCGCCTTTTTGGCCGCGGGACTACCGGTTTTGGGCAATATCACCGATTCGCTGTCCGTTGCGCGCTCCCGGTATGATGGCTTCGATGTCGCTTACCGGCGCCGGTTCAGCAAGCGCTTCAGCGTGAACGCAAGCTATGTGCTTTCGCGCGCATTGGCGTACCGCGGCGCGGCCGCGAGTTATAGCAACGCGCCATCGAACGTGACCAACTATCTGGCATCGTATGACTTCGGTCCGACGCCTTCCGACGAGACGCATCGTTTCGTTTTTAGCGGAGTTCTTGATTTGCCTTGGGGCATCCGCTTTGCGCCGATTTTGCAGTGGGCCTCGGCTCGTGCCGTACAACCCGGTCGAGGGAACCGATTATTTCGGATACGGCACCGGTGGAACTCGGCGAGCAAGCGGTGCTGTTGAACAGCGATCCTCACAACTACCTGGCGACCGCCAGCTACACCCAGGCGCAACTTCAGTCATGCCTCAGCGGGGGAACTTGTCACATTGCAGGCTACGACAGCGCGCGAGGAATCCCGTTCTTCCAGCTCGATACGCGATTCAGCAAACTCTTTCACTTTGGAGAGAAGATGAACCTGGAGTTCTTCTTCCAGGCTTTCGATTTGACGAACCGCGCGAATTTCGGCGGCAACTACTACAACAACATCCGCGCAGCGACGTTTGCAACGCCCGCCGGCTTCATCACGCCTTCCGCTGTCGTGATTCCGCAGTTCTTCTCCGGAGAAGCCGGATTTACGTTCCGGTTCTAGTCGCACGCTTATGGGAGCAGGCCATCTCGGTCTGCTCCCGCCTCATCGCTTATATCCAAACTTCTGCAGCAGTTCCACTCGCGCTTTGACGTGTGATTCCGTCTCCAGGCCCTTCGGTCGAAAACCGTCGACTACGCCTAAAACGCCGCGTCCCTGCTCTGTCTCAGCGACTATCACCTCTACCGGATTCGCTGTCGCGCAATAGATGTTAGCCACTTCCGGGACGGCCTGAATCCGGCCCAACACATTAATCGGAAATCCATTGCGCAGCGCAACCACGAAGACGTGGCCCGCGCCGAGCGCCGTGGCGTTATCAATTGCATTCTGCTTCAGATCTTCATCATTGCCGTCAAAGCGCGTCAGGCAGTCGCCCGAAGCTTCGTTGAACGCAATGCCGAATTGAATATGCGGAGACGTGTTGACAATCGCTTCGTAGATGTCTTCCACGCTCTTGATGAAATGACTCTGCCCCAAAATGATATTGCCGTTTTCAGGGATGGTCAGGCGAATGGATTTGAGCTCCATGACCGTAACTATATACGTGTTCCATAATTGCGATAGTGCAGAAGCACTTTACCGATGCGAGCCTACTGGAACATATTCGAAAGCTACCGCATGCGCGGGCCACTTACAAGCAGCTCGTTCGCGAGTTGCACTTACAGGGTGAAAACCGGGATACGCTCGAGGAATCACTCGACCGCCTGGCGGACAAAGGCCTGCTCGCCGAATTGCGTTCGGGTCACTACGTCGCGGTCGGCAGCAATCCGGAATACGTTGCTGGCCGGCTCTCCGTCCATCGGGACGGCTTCGGCTTTCTCATTCCCGATCAGGTAATCGATCAGATCCAAGGCGATGTCTTTCTCCCGCCCGGCGAGGCGGCGAAAGGAATGCACGGTGACCGCGTACTGGTTCATGTGACGCGAATTGCCGGCGAGGGCAGGGCCGAGGGCGAAATCATACGGATTCTCCGGCGTGCGCACGTCACAGTAGTGGGCGAATTCCGAGTACTGAAGCGGGGCAATTTTGTCGCGCCTTCCGATGACCGGATTCAGCAATGGATCGAGATTCCCAGCGGCATGGAAATCCCACCGCACAAGCCCTCAGTGGATCGCGTGGGAGCGGCGCCGCGAGAATTCAGTTCGTTGGACAATCTTGACGGCCTGATCGTGAACGTGGAGGTGCTCGAATTTCCCGAAGGCGAGGAACGGGGCGTCGGCCGCGTTATCGAGATTCTCGGATATCCGGACGACTTCGGCGTCGATGTAGAGATCGTTATTCGCAAACACCACCTCCCGCATGAGTTTCCGGAAGATGTGATCGAACAGGCGAGAAGCATCTCGCGCGAATATACCGGTCGCGGAGTTGAAAGCCCGCCGCGATTTTCGGGAGTTCGATATCGTCACGATTGACGGCGAGACGGCGCGCGATTTCGATGATGCGGTCTGGGTAGACAAATTGCCGAATGGCCATTTCGCCCTGCAAGTGCACATAGCGGACGTCAGCCATTACGTCAGGCCAGGAACGCCCATCGACGTGGAGGCGTTAAAGCGCGGAACCAGCGTCTACTTTCCCGATCGCGCCGTGCCCATGCTGCCGGTGGAGCTTTCCACCGACATCTGTTCGCTGCGGCCGCAGCAAGACCGGTTGGTGGTCTCGGCTCTCCTTGAAATCGATCGCCAGGGGGATACGGTTGCCCAACAGTTCACGCGTGGCGTGATTCGCAGCGCCGAGCGCATGACATACACAAATGTTTTTCGCGTGCTCGAAGGCGACGCCGCTATGCGGGACCGTTATCAGCAAGCTGGTCGACCGTTTCGAATTGATGCGCGAACTGGCGCTGATTTTGAACCGCAAACGCACCAAGCGCGGCTCCATTGATTTCGACATGCCGGAGACCAACATCGAGCTGGATCTTTCGGGTCAGATGACCGGAGTCACGCGCGCAGAGCGGAACATCGCGCATCGGATCATCGAAGAATTCATGCTTGCCGCGAATGAAGCGGTAGCGGGACATCTGGAAGCGGCAGGTATTCCGTCCCTCTACCGTATCCACGAGCGGCCCGACCCGAAGCGCGTGATGGATTTTGAAGAGATCGCGGCGCATTTCGGATATTCGCTCGGTATCGGAGCGATTCCGGTCAAGCGATTTCCCATTGTGCAGAAGCGCCGCGACGGCCGGAAGACTCGAAAAGACATCGTGCTTCCACGCGAAGATTTCGACATTTCATCGCGCAATTATCAGCGGCTGATTGCAAAAATCGCCGGAAAACCGGAAGAGCGCATTCTTAGCTATCTGATGTTGCGCTCCCTGAAGCAAGCACGGTACAGCAACTTGAACGAAGGGCACTTCGCCCTCGCCGCTTCGGCCTACACGCATTTCACATCGCCCATTCGCCGGTATCCGGATCTTGTTGTGCATCGCATTCTTGGCGAATTATCTTACAGACTGGAACGCAGCTTCTGGAAAACAGCGAGTTGCGGGAGTTAGGCGAGGATACTTCCTTCACCGAGAGGCGCGCGGCAGAGGCCGAACGTGAACTGGTCGAATGGAAAAAGGTCAAATTCATGGAAGACCGGGTTGGGGAGGACTTCGATGCATTGATCATCAGTACGACCAAATTCGGATTCTTTGTCGAATTGACGGAGCTGTTTGTCGAAGGACTGGTGCCCATCGACACGCTTGCTGGCGACCGCTACTTGTACCACGAAAATGGGCGTAAAATTATCGGCGAGCGAAGCCGGAAGATGTACTCGATCGGAGATACGGTCCGGGTGCGCCTTGATCGTGCAGATACGATGGAGCGGAAACTGCAATTCGCGGCCGTTGATGAAAGGGACCGGACGGCAAGGAAAAAGAAGCGATAGGAATCGGAGCGAACCGCCTCACACATACTTGATTTCGGCCGCCTCACAAACGAGATTGTTGCGGTAGACTAGCTGAATATGAGCCGCTTGCGCGGCACGGATCCCGTATTCTCCTGAGGCTGTCTGCGGGAGCCCCGGAGGATGCTTTCGCCCTGTTAGGGAGAAGGCACAAGGAGGGAGCGTCATCTCGAAGCTCGCGACAGAAGCAGGGAAATATGGCATCGGTCTGGCTGCGACCGTCGGCGCGCTTTTGATCACACGCGCTCTTGGTCAATACCTCTATCCAGCGCCTTCTTCACTGTTCTTCGCCGCAGTGGTGCTCACCGCCTGGTTTGGCGGATTCAAACCCGCCCTGGGAGTTACTATTCTCGCCACGTTGGCTCTCGATTATTTTTTTATCGCACCACTTTATCAGTTAGAGCCAGACTGGAGATATCTGCCGACGCTCTTAGTGTTTGGTAGTGTTGCGGCTGCCGTGAGTGCATTGGTTACGGCACGCAAGAACGCCGAGGAAAATGTCCGTGTGCTCAACCAGGAACTGGAACATCGCGTTGTGGAAAGGACGGCGGAACTGGCTGCGGCGAACATGGCGCTGGAGCGTGAAATCGAAGAGCGTAGAAGGGCCGAGTTGGAATTGGCAGGAAAAGCCGAAGAGCTGACCCGCTCGAACGAGGAGCTGGAGCGATTTGCGTACGTGGCTTCTCATGATTTGCGCGCGCCGCTTGCCACTATCAAGACCTCCGCTCAGATGATCGCAAGGCAGGTTTCCACCCCGGCTCTTTGCAGTTCCGAATTACTGGGATTCATTCAGGATTCGGCGGACCGCGCGATCAGACTCGTCTCCGATCTCCTCCGGTACTCTCAACTCGATGGCGCGGAAGAATTTTGCGTCCTGGATCTGAATGAGATCGCACAAGCGGCTATCGTGGATCTCCGTGATGCGATCCGCGAAGCTGGAGCGTCAGTCACTGTGGACGAGCTGCCCAAAGCGCTGGGGAATCAGACACGCCTCATTCAACTGTTTCAGAATGTCATCGGCAACGCTCTAAAGTATCGTTCTCGAGAAACGCCGCGTGTGCGGATAGGCAGCGTGTCTGCCGGAGAAGAGTCGCTGATTTTTGTAAAGGACAACGGAATTGGTTTTGAGAAGCAGTATGCGGAAGTCATCTTCTCTTTGTTCAAGCGTCTGCATGGACCTGAAAACTCGGGAAGCGGCATCGGACTCGCGACGTGCAAAAAAATCGTGGTTCTGCACGGCGGCCGGATTTGGGCGGAATCCAGCCCTGGCCAAGGCTCAATTTTCTGGTTCACACTACCCGGACTTGCCGCCGAAGCCGAAGCCGCCAAATCTTATTCGAGAACGCGCACGAATTCGGCCACGATCTGATATTTTTCTTCGTCTTCGTCCAGGTCCCAGGAAGGATATGCCGGATTCAGGCTCTCGAGCCGGATACGCGTCTGCACGAAGCCTTCCTCGGTCGACTTTCTTCTCGCTCTTGTAGCGCTTGACCGTGTACTGGTTTTCATCGGCCAGTTCCGAATTGCGAACCAGTACCAGACGTCCATTGCGGGAACCCACCACATTCCGGCGAAAGACGCACAAACTTCCGTCTGGAATTCTGGGCTCCATCGAATGCCCCTGAATGCGGGCGATGAACATGTCTTCGTCCAGGCGCAAATCGGGCGGCGCTTCAATCCATTCGTCCGCCTGAATGTCTTCGGGATTGGTAAGAAATGGCCCCGCGGCTACAGCCAGGGAGTAGCGCGGCAGGTGCGTACGGAAGCGCAGCACTTGCGACGGCACATGTTCGCGGTAAAGTTCCCCGAGCTTCTTTTCAAAGTCGCGAACCGTGACAGCATCGCGATCGGTAACGCGCAAAGACTGCGATGCGACGTTCTCCAGGTATTCGAAAACCGCTGTACCCCCCTGATCCCGGGATTGCGAAAGCAGATCGTCCTCAATCTCCGCCAGCACTTCGGCGTCTTCTTCATTGGCTACTGCTTCCCAGTCGCGCCGCAAGCGCACGTATAACGTGTCTCGTTGCCGGATCCAGAAGCAACACGCCGATCGTCTGCACGCCGTGATCCGGCAGCTCGGAAACGATCAGCGAGAACACCCCCGGCTTCGGAGCATAGTCGCTAAAGCTGATAACACGCGCTGACACGTACAGAGCTCAGTCAACAGCTTATCGTCTTCTCACGTCTCGCGCATGAACCAGAGGGGTACGGGCTGTACTAAGGCGTGTTCGCGTAGTATCCCTTACGCGCCCGGACCCGCACGTTCCCCAGATCCACCACCACTTTCACATTGCGGTAGGCCTTAGTCGTTGGATTATCGGAAACATAGCGGATGATGTATTGCGTCGTAACCTCGCCCGCGATATCGGCTACCGCGTGATACATCCGGCCGTCCACTGCCGACCGGTAGGCTCCCGTTCCCACCGTCAGAGCGTAGTTGCCGTCGTCTGACGGGTGCGATAAGTACCCGTCCGTATCTTTATACACGTCGCCGAGCGGATACACGACACGACCGCCGGTCTCAACCGCCAATCGAACCAGGTTGTCGTCGCTCTCATTCGTGAAGCCGAAAGCCGCCGTGCTGATGCAATAAATGGTGACCAGGTTTCGCTGCGCCAGTTCAACCACCTGGTTCAGAGAATGCTTGCTCGCATTATCATGCCCGTCGCCGATGATGACGATGATGCGGCGCGGTTCGATCGGCTCACCCTGAACCAGTTTCCGGCTGGTGCAAGCCAGATAGATCGCATCGTATAGGGCTGATCCGCCCCCCGGTTTCAGCTTGCGAATTTTCTCCACCATCGGCTCGGGATCGTTGCTCGTATTCACGGCGATTTCGGCATCTTGCGCATAATCGATCAGATAGCCGGAATACTTGGGATCGCCGGTCAGCAAATTTTGAATCAGCTCTATGGCGGCATCTTGAAAATTCTTCCAGTGCATCCGGCTAGCCGTGCTCAGGTCCAGAAGAAAGCCGATGACCACCGGTTGACTGCGCTCGCGAGTAAAATAGCGAATTTCCTGAGGCTTGTTCTCTTCGAAAACTTGGAAGTCTTTCTGGTTCAGGTCGGACACGAACCGGCCCTTCTCATCCGTGACCGTGACGGGCACGATGACTTCGTTGACGGTGACCCGAATCGAATTGTCGGGCTTCTTTTGCATCCTGTGACGCGGCGTTTTTCGGCACGTCCGCCGGCGCGAGGGCGACCGTCGTCTGGCTGCTCCCGGAGGGCTTCTCCGAAGCCGGCGGCGTGGCCGGACTGCTCGAATCCTGCGGGGCGCTGGCGGACGACTTCTGCTGGGCGGAAAGACTAGGAAACAGGCACAGGGCCAGCGTCAAGCCAGCCGCGACTAATGTCGGCTTACGAAACTGCATGTAGGGGTTGCCTATGTCGAATTATACCGAGGTGGCCCCACGGATGCTTCTTTCATTCCGACCCGCCCGCGAACATTGGGAAGAAGCTCGGTGAGTATACATTTCATGTACACAGCTATCCACGTACTGTCGGCGATGTATTACCTCAAACGGGCCAAGCCTTTGAATACACGGCAGACTTCTTCAGGCCGCAGGATTGCTTAAACAAACGAGAAGAGGAGCAACATGCGGGAAGCAGAAGCAGTCAAGCTTTCGGAATTTATCGAAGCAAGCAAAGCAAAAGGGGCAGCGGACGAATTTCTGGCTTCGTTTCTCACGCGCCGGGGTTGGCCGCAGGACGACGTCTATGCAGCCCTAGGCGGCTATTGGGAGCGAACCACGGGCGTGGCCGTTCCCGAGCGCATTTCGGGCGGTGAATCCTCCCGAGATGCATTTCTTTATCTGCTATCGTTTTCAACGCTAGCCACCTGGAGCACCGCGCTCGGGTCCATGTTATTTCGGTTTATCGAGTCCTGGTTTCCCGATCCGGTTGCACTCAGCCACGGCTACAATCTGCGAAACGCTGTTACCTGGCAGATGGCCAGCGTGGCAGTGGCTTTTCCGATCTTCCTGTTCGTTATGCGCACAATACTGCGCGAGGCCCAGGACGATCCGCAACGCTTGGAATCGGGCGTGCGCAAGTGGCTCACGTACATCGCGCTCCTGCTGACGGCCGGTGCAATGATTTGTGATCTGATCTGGTTCTTTGACTATTTTCTGACCGGCGAACTGACGGTACGGTTCCTCCTCAAGGCGCTCACGGTGATGCTGATTTGTGGCGCCATTTTCCTTTATTACCTGCGTTCGTTGCGCTGGGACCGGAACACGGACGTTACCCGTGCGAAAATTCGTAGCCTGAGATTCGGAATCGGAGCTGCGACCATCCTTGTGGCCAGTTTTTGTATTGGCCTGGGGATGGCCGGCACGCCCTCCGAGCAGCGCCACTTAGAAGCCGACCACCGGAGGATCGAGGATCTGAGAGCGATTGGCTTTGCGATGAATTCCTGGTACAGGCGCGCTCAATTCGAGCGATCTTCTCAACTGCTGCCCGGCACGCTTTCCGCGCTGGCAGGCAGAGGGATCAATCGATCTCAGATCATCGACCCGGAAACAAGAACGATGTACGAATATGCAGTCAAATCCGGTACGACATACGAATTGTGCGCCGTCTTTTCCGGCCCAGAAGAGCAAGACGAAATGCCGCGGACGCAGTTCTGGCATCATCCAAAAGGTCGGGCCTGCTTCACGCTGGATGCTTCGCGACCGCCTGTTTGGTAGCCCGCCGACTCCAAGTGACCGAAATGAGCAACACAAAATATCAACTCTGGTCGCCGCTGTCACATGTGCGATTCGCGCTCTGGCGTTGGCTGGCTTGGCTGATATCTTTTGCGGCCGTTTTCTTCCTGTTGAGTTTTGTGATTTCTGCTGTACTCGCCGAGGGTGCCTTGCATCCCTTGGTCAGACGGCGTGCCACCGATACGGCCGCACTTGCATACAGCATTGCGCGCTCCGCGAATGCAAGAGCAATCAAGGTAAATATCCGGGCGAATGATGGCACGGCTCTGAATGCCTGGTGGCTCTCACCGGTATACTCAAACGGAGACGCCGTGATGGTGTGCCACGGTGTCGCCGATTCGGCGTATGGCGCTTTGGGGTATGCGCTCTTCCTGCTGAGTAACGGGTATTCGGTTCTTGTGCCGGAAAGCAGAGGGCATGGAGAAAGCCGCGGCTATGTCACCTACGGTGTTCTGGAAGCGGACGACGTAGTTCAGTGGCTCCGCTGGATCGGGCAGCGAGGCGTGCATTCCACGTTCGGATTCGGCGAGTCCCTGGGCGGGGCAATCCTGATCCAATCGCTCGCACGAGGCGCCGATTTTCGAGCTCTTGTCGTAGAATGCCCGTACTCATCGTTCGAAGCCGTCGCCGATGAACGTGTGGCGCGCGTGATACCTTCGCTCGCCGCGCAACATGTTAGTAAAGGAGGCCCTGTTTTATACGCTTCTGCGATATCGTGTCGATCTCCGCGATGCCCGGCCGGATCTCGCGATCCGGTGCGCCCACGTGCCCATCTTGCTCATTCACGGATTGGCCGACAACAAAACGAGTCCCGATCACTCGAAACGGCTTGTCCGCGCGAATCCTGCATTTGCGAAATTATGGTTAGTTCCCGGAGCCAAACACACGGGCGCGTACGCGACAGATCCGAAAGCATTTCAAGAGCGTGTGCTCCAGTGGTATCGCATGGCGGCCAAAGATAATCGGAGTCGCCCATCACCTTTGCACACGCCCCGATCCGCCGCCTTGCACCAGACTGCTCACCTCGGCCGCAGTGAAGCGATTGAAATCGCCCGGAATCGAATGTTTCAGGCACCCGGCTGCTACCGCGAATTCCAGAGCCTCGGCGGGCGAGCCCAGATGCGTCAATCCATAAATCAATCCGGCAGCGAAGCTGTCGCCCGCGCCCACCCGGTCCACGATATGCGTGATCTCATAACGCCGGCTCAGCAGGAACTCCTTCCCTGTATGCAGGCACGCGGACCATCCATTATGCGAGGCGCTCTTCGATTCGCGCAGCGTGATCGCAATCGTCTTCAGGTTCGGGTAGGTCGCCGCCACGCGCTCGGTCAGTTCGCAGTATTTCTCACGTTCCAGAGTGCCTGATTCCACATCGATGTCCACGTGGATGTGAAGCGCTTTCTGGCAATCCTCTTCGTTCGCAATGCAAACGTCCGTTAACTTCATCAGCTCCGGCATCACCTCCGAAGCCGGTTTGCCCCACTTCCAAAGATTCTTTCTGTAATTCAAATCGCAAGAGATCTGGATAGCCATTTCGCGGGCCGCGCGGAGAGCTTCAATCGCCAATTCCGCCGCCGAAGCGCTGATGGCGGGCGTAATGCCTGTGATGTGAAACCAGGTCACGTCCGCTAGCGCCGCTTTCCAGTCGATCGCTCCCGGCTTCGCCAGTGCGATGGCGCTGCGCTCGCGGTCGTACAGAACTTGCGAAGGTCGCTGATTTGCCCCCGTCTCAACAAAATAAATTCCCATCCGGCCCGGTCCGTGGACGAGATGATCGGCATCCACGCCGAAACGGCGAAGCTCTCCGGCAAACGCATCGGCGATCGGGTTCGATTCCGGCAAGACGGTCAGGAACCGGCTTCGCGCGCCGAATTGAGCCAAAGAAACGGCTACATTGGCTTCGCCTCCGCCGAAAGTCGCTACCAGGCGCGGTGATTGCAGCAGGCGCTCAAAACCCGGAGGAGAGAGGCGCAGCATGACCTCGCCGAAACTCGCGATGAGAGGTGCCATTCAGGGGAATTGTAGCCTTTATGCTTATTCAGGTTCGGTCACCGGAGATTCCACGCGAGGCGCGAGCACAGCTTCAATGCCCGCCGACGCATCAATCGCAGGAAGTCCCTCCACCGTTTGCACGGTGAAGGTACTGGCGGGTACCGATGTGGATTTCCTCAGAGCCGATCCGGCGTAAGGGTCGAGCGAAAACGCGTTAATCTCCACCGGCGCCTCAACCGCGTCCACGGAGGACGCGGCGCGCTGAAGGCGGGTAATGGCTTCATGCGCATCGTCGAGAAAGCTTCCAAACGTAAGTTGAAGCCCGGTGAAGACCAATCGATGAGCGTTCACCAGCGTGGCGCGCGCGGTCTTCAGCCAGACCACCGGTCCCGCCGAGGGCGGCTGGGTCAATTGCCCGATCGCCTCACAGGTGGCTGAATCGTTCGCGGGATCGCGGAGCGCTTGCACCAGATTAATGGCTGTGTTCGGAAACGCGCTCTGCACTTGGCCGCGCGCCGTCTCGTGATTCTCAATCCGCGAGGTGAAGCAGGTGCATGTCAAGACGTGCTCTGGCGTTACGTTTGCGGCGTGCAGGCTGTGCTTCAATCTTTCCAGTGCCGCCGGGAAGGTTGGACCCGATTGCCCGGCAAGGAAAGCCAGCCCATGCGGGTTGAGCGGTCGCCGCGTGGAAACCACGGCTTCGATCACAACCTGGGCCGCTTCCTCGCTCAGTGCTCCCACTTGAATGATGCTCAGGACCGGAAGCGGCAGCTTCCGCTCGCTGAAAATCTCCGCAGCCTGCGCCTGCACGCGGCGAGCGTCGCCCGCTCCGGCGACAAAGGCTCGAAGTTTGATAATCGTCTCACCGCGCGTATCGCGAATCAGGTCGTTCAGGCTTTGAGCCGAATCTGCGCGGACAGGCCGCCCGTGCGAAGGAGCGGAGAAATATGGAAATCCAGGCTCTCCGTATCCGCCGCCAGCGCCATCGGCAGCTCTGGCGGCAGCGGCAACACCTGAGTCTTCGGCTCCTCGGTGCTTTTCCTGTTTCTTTGCGCCAGAACGCCCGAACCCGCCGTCAGAATGCACAGCGTCAGTGTTGCACTTGCAATCGGGAGTCGATGGCCGCATCTGTTAGTTACAGCTCTAGACTAACTTGCCTGCCGGATGGAGCGATAAAGCTGTCAGCCTACTCAAAGAATTGGCTGATGAGGGCAATCCAATTTGGTAGGATAGAGATGGTTTGGCTGATCTTTCACAAGTGAGCCTCGATCCGGCATCCGATGTGCCCCTTTACAAGCAACTGGCGTCCTCGGTGGCAGTGCTCATTGCACAAGGCTCCGTTCGCGCTGGCGAAAGATTACCAGCCACACGCGAATTGGCTGGCCAGCTTGGACTGAATCGAACCACCATTTCCGCAGCTTACTCCGTTTTAGAAGAATCCGGCTTGATTCAAGGTCACGTGGGGCGCGGCAGCTTCGTAGCCGGCAAACCATCATCTCAACCCAAGCGGAACGGATTGGGAAGCAATTCTTCCATCGATGGACGCCGCCTTTCTTCCTTCCCTGCACAAAGTCCAGATCAGTTTTGCGAATTCCCGTCCGGCTCGGGAAGATTTCCCGCTGGCGGATTTTCGCCGCTTGTGCCGGGAAGTGATCGACGGACCCGATGCGTCCGAAATTTTGCAATTGGGTTCGCCGCACGGCTATGCGCCCCTGCGCCGCTATTTGTTGGAACAGGCAACGCGAGCGGGTGTGGCGCGCTCCGGCGACGAACTCATTGTTACGAACGGCTGTCAGCAGGCACTCGATCTCGTGGCCCGGCTATTCACAACAGGCGGCCAAGCCGTTGCCGTCGAAGATCCCGTGTATCACGGCATTTTGCGCGTTTTCGGCCGCGCCGGCGCAGGTCTCATCCCGGTTCCCGTGGATCATGCGCGGTATCGATGTCGATCGTCTGGAAGAAGTGATCCAGCGCGAGCGTCCCCGCCTGTTGGTAGTAACCCCGAGTTTTCAGAATCCAACCGGCGCAACTCTTTCGCTGGAGCGGAGAAAGCGGATTGTCGCTTTAGCCCAGCGATTCGGCCTGGTGCTGATTGAGAACGATATCTATAGCGAGCTTCGCTATCAGGGCCGCGCTTTGCCCACTCTCAAAGAACTCGATGAGAGCGGAAACACAATTCTGTTGCGAAGCTATTCGAAGGTGTCGTTTCCCGGCTTGCGGGTCGGGTGGGTGATCGCCCCAAAACCTGTAATCGCGCGCCTGGCAGAGGCGAAGCAGATCAGCGATCTTCATTCCGATCAACTTTCGCAAGCCGTGCTCTTGCGCTTTGCGGAATCGGGAGAGCTCGAACGGCATTTGGAGCGCACGCGGCGCGCCGGCGCCGAGCGGCTGGATGCGGTGCTGCAAGCCTGTGAGCGATATCTGCCCCGGGGCGCGACGTTCACGCGGCCTGAAGGAGGTATGAGTCTCTGGGTAGAACTGCCGCGCCCGCTTACTTCAGAGGCGCTCTTGGCCCGCGTTCAAGAAAACGGAGTAGACTTTCTGCCGGGCCGGTATTTTTCCGCCAAGGCGGCGCATCCGCGCGGTTTGCGCATTAGCTTTGGCGGCCTGTCACCGGAGCAGATCACCCGGGGCATGCAGATTTTGGGACAAGCGGCAGCGGCCGAACTGGCTGTAGATGCCACTGCGGCGCGATGGGAACCGGCCGCCGCGCTGGTGTAGGAAGCGAATTCGCGGGCAAAAGGAGAAACACAGTGAATTTTGAGACCGATCAGTTTCGATTGAAAGTCGGATTAGCGGAAATGCTGAAGGGCGGCGTCATCATGGACGTCGTCAATGCGGATCAGGCCGTAGTCGCCGAGCGCGCCGGAGCTGCCGCCGTAATGGCGCTCGAACGCGTCCCCGCCGATATTCGTAAGGAAGGCGGCGTCGCCCGCATGTCGCAGATCCGCATCATCCGCGAGATCATGGGCGCCGTTTCCATTCCGGTCATGGCCAAGGTTCGCATCGGCCATTTCACCGAAGCTCGCATTCTGGAAGTTCTCGGCGTCGATTACATAGATGAAAGCGAAGTGCTCACCCCCGCCGACGAAGAGCACCACGTCGATAAGCACGATTTCAAAATTCCCTTCGTTTGCGGGGCCAGAAATCTGGGCGAAGCGCTGCGCCGGATCGCCGAAGGCGCGGCCATGATTCGAACCAAGGGCGAAGCCGGATCCGGCAACATCGTCGAGGCTGTGCGCCATATCCGGACCATTGTTAAGGAAATGAAGCAGCTCACCGTATTGGGCAAAGAAGAGCTGGTGCACGAGGCCAAGAACCTGCAGGCTCCGCTCGAACTCGTCCAATATGTCGCTCAGAACGGCAAGCTGCCGGTTCCCAACTTTTCCGCCGGCGGAATTGCGACGCCAGCTGATGCCGCGCTAGTGATGCAACTCGGGGCGGAAGCGGTATTCGTCGGCTCCGGAATTTTCAAATCCTCCGATCCGGCCGCGCGCGCGAGGGCCATTGTCAAGGCCGCAACATATTATCAGGATCCCGTGAAGCTGCTTGAGGCGAGCGAAGAACTGGGCGAAGCCATGCCCGGTCTCGATATTTCCAAGATGCCCGAATCCGAGCTAATGCAGGTACGAGGCTGGTAACCATGCCTCCGAAAATAGGCGTGCTCGCCTTGCAAGGCGATTTCGAGGCGCACCGCAAAGCGCTTCAGCGCGCCGGGGCGCACGCCGTGGAGGTCCGGACTGCACAGGATCTTCAAAGCGTCGACGCGCTCGTCATCCCCGGCGGCGAGAGCACCACGATGCTCAAGTTGCTGCATGCCGAAAAACTCTTCGCGCCGCTCGAAGCATTCGGCCGCACCAAGCCGATTTTCGGCACCTGCGCCGGGGCCATCCTGCTTGCCTCGGAAGTGCTCAATCCCATGCAGGAGTCTCTAGGTCTGCTGGACCTAACAATTGAGCGCAATGGCTACGGACGGCAAATCGATAGCCGGATCGCGCGCATTGACTTCGAAGGAAAGCCGGCGGAAGCGGTGTTCATACGAGCTCCCGTCATTCGCCGCGTCGGGCCGCTTGCGAAAGTGCTCGCGACTTATCTCGATGCTCCCGTTCTGGTGGAGCAGGGGCGGCACATGGTCGCCACTTTTCATCCGGAGCTGAGTTCCGATGACCGCATTCACCGCCATTTTGTGGACAAGGTCGCCACCGAAAGCCTCAGCTACACTGGAGCAGCGTGAAACGGGTCCTCTTTTTATGCATCGGCAATTCCTGTCGTAGTCAGATGGCCGAAGGATTTGCCAAGCGGTATGGTTCAGATGTCATCGAACCCGCCAGCGCCGGGTTTTCGCCGGCTTCCATCGTTCAGCCGCTCACAAAAAAAGTGATGGAAGCCAAGAACATTAAGATTGATCACCAGTACCCCAAAGACCTCGGCTCGATTGAGGTCGCCCGGTTTGATCTCATCGTGAACATGAGCGGAACAAAGCTGCCCGCCGGCATGCCGATTGAGGTTCGCGAATGGCAAGTGGAAGATCCCATCGGAAAGAGCGAAGAAGTCTACACCGAAGTACGCGATCAGATCGAACATCTGGTCATGCGTCTGATTCTCGACCTGCGGCGCCAGAAGCGCAAGGCAGACGGTGTATTACTTACCAGGAATCGCGGTTCGAGATAGTAACCCGATAATACGGCTTGTCTTTTTCAGCCGGGTTCATTGTGAATTCCTGGGAAGTCTTATCCGGATCATAGCCGCGCCACAGCCAGGCGAGTGACTCGGGCAAATCGATGGCCGCCTGAGCGGGGTCATGCGTGGCCACGCCGAAACGAAAGTGAAAATCATATTCGCGCATCTTCAGCGAATTCGCGAGCTGAATATTCTGAAGCGGCCACGAGCCGTGATTATTTTCAAGGTCGTCCGAACCGTCGCTCATCCAGATCCGAATGTTCCGCTTTGGCATCTTGCGGACCATGAATGGATACAAGTTGCCGCCATCGAGTTTCTCTTCGGGATGCCATTGGATCGAGGTATAGCTGCCAATCGCGGAATGTACGCGGCTGAATTTATCGGGCATAAACCAGGCAGCGTTTAGTGAGCAGATGCCGCCGGAGGATTCACCGGCTATGGCGCGGCTATAGCCATCCTGGCGCAGTTTGTAGACCTTCTCCACTTCGGGCAAAACTTCCTCGAGCAAGAAGCGATCGTAACGGTCGCTCACCGTATCGTATTCGATAGAGCGCATCGCTTTGCCGTCCAGCGAGAAACCGGGAGCGATCAGAACGTGGACCATAGGCGGAATTAGCTTCTGAGCGACGAGGTTTTCGGTTACCGTGAACAGACGGAGGCGCGACAGATCTCCGCCGATCAGGCCCTGTCCATCTTGCCAGACCATCAGTGGAGCCGGGACGTTGGGATCGACCCCGGGCGAGGCGTAATACCAGAAGTCCGCCTTCATTCCGTCGTAAATCTTGCTCGTGATCGTGTGTTTTTCGCTGAGCTTGCCTTTCGGCACGCCGGGTTTCGGATAAGAATCCGGATTGTAGCCCGGAACGTCGGATCGCGCTCCAACCGGCTTGCCGTCACCGTAATATTGATATGCGTGGGTAACGCCTACGCGCATTTTGACAAGCCGCATCCAGAAGCGGGAGCCCTCGATTCTGGCCATCGGAAGCGGTGGCTGCTGGTCGATGGAGACGCCGGCTTCAGACACATTTTCCGGCGCGGCGTTCGCGGCTGGAGTCAAATCGGTGACGAAGAGATAGTCCTCGCCCCAGACAGCAACGCCGCCGTGAGTAGAGAGCGCCTTCGCGGCGAGATCCGCCAATCCAGGAGAGGAAGGCCCGGAACGCGCGGCCTCGATCAGCGCTTCCAGAGGATGTACCTGCGCAAAGACGCAAGCAGGCAGCGCCGCGCATAAGGCTGCGAGCACGATTGGTTTCATGAATGGTATTGGTATGCGGCTTAAGTGAGTTCGCTCAAGTAATTCAAGCGCCCCTGGCTATCGCCAAGTTTTTCCGTAGGCACGCCCATCGTATCGAGCATGCTCAGATATAGATTCGCAACGGGCGTGCTTTCCGTGAGCCGGACGTGGCGCCCGGTGCGGAACATTCGCGAACCTCCGGCAAGCAGCACCGGAAGATTATCGTGATTGTGGCGGTTTCCGTCGCTGATGCCGCTGCCGTAGACAACCATAGTGCGGTCGAGCAGCGATCCATCGCCGTCGCGAGTCGATTTCAGTTTGCCGAGAAAATACGCAAACTGCTCCATGTGATAGCGGTTGATTTTGGCGACCTTGTCCATCAAGGCTGGATCGTTGCGGTGATGCGAAAGCCCGTGATGACCTTCCGGGACGCCGATCTCGCGATACGGGCGGTTGCTGCCTTCGCGCGCCAGCATGAACGTGGAGATTCGGGTGATATCGGCTTGCAGCGCGAGTGTCAGCAGATTGAACATGAGCTGCGCATGTTCGCCGAACTCCAGGGGAATGCCGTCCGGCTTAGCGATGCTGGGGACGGCAACGGTGTTTTCGGCGGCCTGTTTCTCCGCCATCTGCACCTGCCGCTCCACTTCCCGGATCGCGGTGAGATATTCATCGAGCTTACGGCGATCGGTCGCGCCAAGCCCGGTTTCGAGCCGTTTCGTGTCGTCCGAGACAGCATCCAGAATGCTTTGATCGATGCGCGCGTTGCGAGCCCGGGCGGCGGGATCGGCAGCATCGTCTTCCGTTCCGAACAGGCGCTCGAAAACCAGACCGCGGATTCACTTCGGGAGGATTGGGATCCGTTGCCGTACGCCACGAAATGCTGTTCACATAGGCGCAGCTATAGCCCGAGTCGCAATTGCCGGCCAGATGCCCATCCTCGCAACCGAGTTCGAGCGAGGCGAGCCGGGTAGCCGAGCCGATCTTCCGCGCCGCGACCTGATCGGCTGAAATGCCAACCGAGATGTCCGATCCCGCGGTCTTCTTCGGGTGCACGCCGGTAAGAAAGCTGGCCGATGCGCGCGCATGATCGCCGGGACCGTCGCCGAGAGCCATGCCATTGTGATCCATCAATCCGGTGAGGACGAGTACATCGTCCTGTAGCGGAGCGAGAGGCTCCAGAATCTGCGGGAAACTGAAGGAGCGTCCGGCCGCTTCCGGCGTCCAGTTCCGCATGTCGATCCCGTTCGGGACGTAGGCGAAAACCATGCGGCTGGGAGAAATCTTTTTGGCGATGGCGTGAGCGGCAGTCAGGGCCGGGGCCATGGCATCGAGAACCGGAAGCGCGACCGCGGCGCCCACACCTCGCAGCAAAGCGCGCCTGGAAATGTGCTTTTTCGTGATGATCATTTCAGAGTTCCCTCTTGGCTGGATGCCGGCTTGCCTTAAGACGCGCGGTTCCGAAACATCCGTGCCTCGCCCCATCTGAAATGGTACGCTCTCGACGATCGCATTGATCAAACTCGAGAAGCGGTAGTCGTTTGCGACCACGGCCGCGACAATTTTCTTCGTAGCCGGCTTGTCATAGCTTTCGAGCCCGCGTCCCAGAGCATAAGTGAGCAGCTTTTCGGTCAGGCATTCCGCAAAAGCTTCGCGATCGGACGCGAGAATCTGCTTCAGCTCCGCCGAGCCATTGAACGATTTCCCGCTGGGCAGCGAGCCGCTGGCATCGATGGGCAGTGGACCTTCGTGAGTCCGCCAGCGCCCGATCGCGTCATAATTTTCGAGAGCGAAGCCGAGTGGATCCATGCGCGTGTGACATCCGGCGCACACCGGATCCGCGCGGTGCTTCTCCATCTGCTGGCGCATGGTTCCGCTCACAATGCCGCCTTTCGCATCGATGGAGCCAACACCGGGCGGAGGCGGAGGAGGCGGCGCATTCAGTATGTTTTCCAGAACCCATTTGCCGCGTAACACAGGCGAAGTTCGTGTGGGGTAAGAGGTAACGGTGAGCACGCTCGCTTGGGTGAGAACGCCGCTGCGCTCGGTTCCATCCAGGCTGACGCGCCGGAACTGATCGCCCGTGACGCCAGGAATTCCGTAGAATTTTGCGAGCCGCTCGTTCACAAACGTGTACTTGCCATCGATGAAATCGAGAATGCTGCGATCCTCATGAATGATGGAGCTGACGAACATGCGCGTTTCGGTATCCATCGCCTCGCGCAGCCGTTCATTGAATTCAGGAAATTCGTCGGGGTCCGGGTGAATGCTTTCGAGATTGCGAAGCTCCAGCCATTGGCCGGCGAAATTGTCCACGAGCGCGTCCGACTTTCTGATCTTGCAGCATGCGGCGAACCTGCTGGTGAAGAACCTCGGGCTGGCTCAAACGATGTTCGCCCGCAAGCCCGAGAAGTTCTTCGTCGGGCATGCTGCTCCACAAGAAATACGAAAGGCGTGAGGCAAGCTCGTAATCGCTCACGCGATGAACCTGGGAAGAATTTCCGAGCAGCGGGATCGCGCTCGATGCGATACAGGAAATTAGGCGAGACGAGTATCCCTTCGACGCCCACGCGCATCGACTGTTCGAAGCTCAATCCATTTTTCTGCGCCATGGCCACCAAGCCGGCCAGCTTCGCCACTTCCGCATCCGTTGCCGGGCGCCGATAGGCTAGCCGTGCCAGATGCGCCAGATCGGTGCGTGTGCATTCCGCCGTGTGGTGGCCCGGAGCGTGACCGCAAATGAAGATACGTTTGTAGCTCTCCGGAAGCGGCGGAGGCAAAGGATTGAAAGGGCCGCGTATTTCGAGCGTGTCCACATAGGTGGGCGGATTTGCCAGCTTGTGCTGTTTCTTGATTTCCGCTTCATCCTCGGGATGCGCCGCCACTTGTTTGTTGAACTGGGCCTGCTCGGCAGCCGCGATCTGTTGGGCGGCAATGATTTCGGGCGGCGTGGGATCGCGTGGCGTAATTTCGGCGCGGAAGACATGCTCGCCGTAAGGAATGTGCAGACGAAGTTCGTAGCTGCGTGGTTTGTCCTTGTCGATCAGGACATCGCTCGTCTGGATCTGGTTGCCGTCTAATTCCAGCCGGATCCGGAACGCATCCTTCCGTCCCGAGACGCTCGCGCGGAGCTCGTAATCGCCTTCGGCCGGCATCTTGAATTTGTGCTCGAGCGAAAGCTGTTCGTCATTGAATTGATGCTCAGGAGAAAACTTGGCTCGCGTTGGTTTTGGAAGCCCGCCGCTCGGGATTGCTTCCGCGGCAATCTTCTTCGCCGCGACCAGATACTTTTCCATGAGTACCGGCGAGACCGAAAGGACGTCGCCGATGTTATCGAATCCGTAGCCGGAATCGTCGGCCGGAAAATCGTCCGCCGGCTTGAACTCGACAGCCAGAAGGTCGCGGACTGTGTTGTTGTATTCGGCGCGGTTGAGGCGATGAGCGGTGAGATGGCCGGGATCTAGCGGCGCGTTCCGGTCGGCTTCCTCAAATTGCGTTTCGTATCCAGCCGATGACGGCGGCAATCGCGTCGGGCTTCGGGCGCGGCAGACCTTTTGGAGGCATCTCGCCCGCTCGCAAGCGCCGAATTACTTTCTCCCAGACCTCGCGGTCTCGCATCACCTCGGCCTGGGTGTGATATTGAGTCAGCACCAGGCCGCCTGTTTTCAGGCGATCGTTGTGGCACATCGCGCAGTTCTGCTGAATGAACGGCGTAACCACCTGGTCAAACGAAGCCGAGGAATCGGGGGGCAGGCTCGCGGGCTGATCGTTCTGCGCCCACACGCCTGTTGCCGCCGCGATCATTGTCAGCAGCGTAAAAACGGCAATTGTCGGCACCGGCAGGACTTTCGATGAGTGACGGGTTTGTTCCACCAGGCTCTGCTAACGGCAAAGGGAACCATCTGCGGTCCCTCCCCTCAGAGTAACCGATAACCGCTGCGGCCGTTATCCAAAAAGTTAGAGCAACAAAGCAGCGCCCGTTCATCCCCCGGCTCGCCAAAAACAAAACGCGATTCCCGAACGAATAAACGTCCGAAAATCGCGTTTAAAACTTTACCGGTAAATCGATCTCAGCTTACTTGCTCGGGCTGGTCGATGTAGTGTCGGTGGCCGTGCTCTTCTTGTGCTTCTTGGACTTCTTGGTGCTCTTCATGGTGCTGCTGGTATCGGTGGACGTGTTTTGCGCGAAAAGCATACCGGTACCAGACAGGAAGGAAAGTCCCAGAGCGGCGATCATGATCTTCTTCATTTCGAGAATATCTCCTTGTTTTTACTTGAGTCGTAGCACTATGTGCTCTCACTGAGTATAGTCTCAAAGATATGGTGAAGGAGTCCTGAAGATCACATTAAACTTCCTTTAATCTAGAGCATAATCCAGAGAAGAAGGTCCTGCTGCTTCTTTGGCCTCACAAGCTGCCGGGTTATTGTGCAAATGTTCCAGAGAACGATTAGAATCGAATGATCCGGCACAATTTATGTTAGATCCGCCACCCCCCGGTCCTGTTCCACAAAATGTGAATGGCCGCTACGAAATTAAGGATGCGCCAATCGGGCAAGGCGGCATGGGTATTGTTTACAAAGCTTATGACAACGTAACGAAACGATATGTAGCCTTGAAGACGATGTGGGGCCATGTCGATCCCGCCGCCCTCGAGCTGTTCGAGCGCGAATGGACCGTGCTTGCGCGCCTCAGTCATCCCAATATCGTCGACATTTTGGACACCGGCGAGTTCCGCGAAAACGGCAATCGAAAACCCTATTTCGTCATGCCGCTTTTGCCTGGCCTCACGCTCGATTACTTAGTGAAGTCATCCAGTCAGCGCTTAACGGTAGAGCGAACTGTAGAAATCATTTGCCAAGCCTGTCGGGGCCTTCAGGCAGCGCACGACCAGGGTCTTGTCCACCGCGACCTGAAACCGAGCAATATCTTCGTGATGGACGACGACAGTGTAAAGATCATCGATTTCGGCGTCGTCCACTTGGCCGACGCGCGTTCAGTCACCGGGATAAAGGGCACCCTGCAGTACATGGCGCCCGAGCAGATTGAAATGAAGCCTGCCACGGCTCTCTCCGACATCTTCTCGCTCGGTGTGGTCTGCTACGAAGCTTTCACAAGTCGCAAGCCATTCGCTCGCAGAACCGAAGCTGAAGTGATCGAGGCGATTCGCACTTACATTCCGCCGCCCGCCTCGCAAATCAACGCCTCCGTCAATCAGCTCTTGAGCCGCACCGTTCATAAGGCGATGGCGAAGCAGCCGTGGCATCGGTTCTCCACGGCGCGGGAGTTCGCCGAGACCCTTCAGAAAGCGATTCGCAACGAGCCCATTGAGCGCTTTGACCGCAGCAAGATTCAGCCTCGGATTGAGCGCATCAAGAAGGCGCAAGCCGAAGGCGATCATCAGTTCGCGATGGAGATCCTGACCGAGCTCGAGTCGGAAGGCCATATCGACCCCGAGATGTCACTCATCCGGTTGCAAAGCGAGCAGGCCATACGCCAGAAAACTATCAGGCAGTTGCTCGAGAGCGCAAGGACGCGCATGGAGGAAGACGAATATCCGCTTGCTCTGCAGAAGGTTCAAGAGGTCCTGAATATAGACCCGGACAATGTCGATGCTTCCAGTCTCCGCAAACAGATCGAACGGCAAAGAAGTGAAAACCAGATCGAGAATTGGTTTCGGCTGGTAGGGCAGCACCTCGACAATCAGGATTACAGCCAGGCCCGCCAGGGCGTGCAGGAGATTCTCAAGATTAACAGCTCCGATACTCGGGCGCGTGAGCTGTTGGCGCAAATTGACCGCACTCAACAGGACGTTATTCGAGCTCGCGAAGAGCAGCAGAAGCTTTATGACGCGGCGCTTGCCTCCTACAAAAATGGCGAGATCAGCACCGCGCTCAGCAAACTGGAGCGTCTGCTCGATCTAAACCGTACCGGACCGAAAACGGCGACCCCTGACCGCGACGCGCAATTCCAGAGTCTCTACAATCAGGTCCGCTCTGAGCGGGAAGCGGCGCGCAACGCCTATAGCGAAGGACGAAAGCATTTACTCGATCGCAACTTCTCGCGCGCCCTTGAAATTTGTCAGGAGTACCTCCAGAAACACCCCGGCGACCCTCTGTTCCATGCCCTCAAAATTGAGACCGAGGAAGCTCAGCGCCAGGAGCAATCCGCGGCAGTGGCCGAAATCCACCGGCGCGTAGAGGCCGAGCCCGACTTGGACAAGAAGTACAACATTCTCAAAGAGGCCGTTGAAAAACATCCCCATGAAGCGCAGTTCAAGTCGTCTTTGAACCTCCAGAAGGAACGCCGCGACCTCATCAACTCGATCGCTGGGCGCGCTCGCCAATATGAAGAACGCGGTCAGCTGAACGATGCGGCCGGTCAATGGGACATTCTCAAGAACATCTACCCTTTGTACCCAGGCCTGGATCTCGAGATTCAACGCCTTGGCCGCCGCCGCGAAGAGCAGGCGAGAGATGAAGCAAAGGCCCGCTGGACGGAGAAGATTGACCGGCATCTGGGAGACGGCGAATACGCTAAAGCTCGCGAGGTGGTTCAGCAGGCCCTGCTTGAATTTCCAGACGACCAGGAGTTACAGGGGCTCGACGCGTTAGCGGAGCAAGGGATGAAGCGCAGCGCCGAAGCCGCTACTCTGCTGCGAGAGGGCCAGGCGCTGCTCGCCGAGAAGAAGTATGAGGAAGGATTGGATGCGCTCCGCAAGGCTGACCGTCTCGATGAGCGTAATCCCGCAGTTCGATCGGCTCTCCTCGCCGCACTTCTCCAGCGTGCGCGCGAACTCATGTCGCACGATTGGCGAGCTTCCGAGCCGCTAATTCGCGAGGCAGTCGAAATCGATGCTAGCGATCCGGTTGTTCGTAGCTTGGAGTCTTTAATCGATGATTACAAGCGTCAGGATGCAGTTGCTTCGTTTATTCTCGGGGCTCGCAATTTGCAAGCGGCCGGAGACCTCTCCGGCGCCCTCAAGAAGGTCGAAGAAGGGCTTCGTCTCTACCCAAACGAAATCCGGCTATCTCAACTGCATGGCACGTTGCGCAACGCAGCTTCGGACTCCCGGCATCGCGAATCGGTTTCGGGGCGTGCTCCTGAAAAGTCCGCGCCTCCTGCTAATCCGAAGCTTCAGCTTCCAGACCTGCCGCCGCCCATTGAAACGATTGTTCAGCCGGCTTCCGCTCCATCTCGGCCCCCCACGCCTCCCGCCGCAACCGTGGTCCAATTACCGCCGCCGATCAAACCAGCTTTGCCAGAACCGCCTGTTCAGGCTTCTAAATCGCAGTCCATTGACAAGAAACATCGGCTACTGTGGGCTGGCGCGCTAGCAGCGGCAGTTGTCGTCATCGGCATCGCCGTGCTAGTCACGACCAGGACTGCCCCGCATTCCGTGGTAAAGAGCCCAACCCCTGCAGCGGCACACGGCCCAACAAAATTGCCCAATCCGCAGCCTCTCGCACAACAACTGCCGGAACTTCGCATCACTTCCAACCTGAAGCAGGGCCAATTGGTGCTCGATGAGGGGCAAGCGGAGGACCTGCAAGACGGAAGTGTTAGCAAAGCCGATATTCCAGCCGGCCCGCACACCGCCAAAATTCGCGACGGCAACAGAGACGTGCTGTCGTTCGCTTTCAATGTATCGCCCAACGAGGCTGCTACCTTGAGTGCTCCCCCTAAGGGCTCGGGAGTGGTTGTCGCTTCAATGGGAGAAAAGGCGACCGTCTATGCCGGCCCAGGCACAAGAGGCGCGCCGGAGGGTCAGGCGCTCCTTCCCATCCCGGCAGAGGGTCTTGCGGTTCCCGTGCCAGCACAGGGCTCTGCGCGTGTGATGGTGGGCGACGCCAATAGTAAACCGCGCCCGGTCTCGATCGATTTTGCAACCGCACCGCTACTCAATGTAGTTTTGAGCGGCGCACCGGAGCGCATCCCGCTTCTCGTTACTGCCGATGTTCCCGATGCCCTCGTGCTGATTGACGGCCGGCCCACAAAATTGGCCCTTGTTAACGGCAAACGTGTTGTCCCGCTGCTTGCAGGTAATCATCGAGTTTCTCTGCAGAAGGATGACTATCAGCAGCCTGAAGAACAGATGGTTGAGCTAAAAAGTGGAGACGCCAAGCAACAGACGCTCAGCTTCCATCTCGCCCCAATCGCGCACAACGCGACCCTGGCTATCGAAGGCGCGCCCGACGGCGCGGAGGTCTTGATTGACGGTGAGAGCAAGGGCAAAGCGAGTGGGGGTGCATTCTCGACGGAAATAACTCCGGGATCGCACAGGATTGTGGTTAGTAACAAACCGAGCTACGACGATTTCTCCGTAACGAAAGACTTCAAAGCCGGCGAAACAACGAAGATAAGCGCGGACGGAATGAAAGGGCGTGGCACGATCGTCCTTGCTAAGATCTCGCCCTCTACTGCGCACGTTAGCTTCCATCGAGCGTTCGATGTAAAAACATTCGAGCTACAGCCAAACGTTGCCCAAACTCTGCCAGTGGGCGATTACATCGTGAGTGCAGAGGCGGAAAACTACATTCCAGACTCGCATCATTACACCGTTTCTGTAGGGAAATCCGTCTCCGTTGAGTTTGCGTTGACCCCACAACAGTCGACGCAGGCGGTCAAAATCGATGCGAAAGCGATGTTCGAGAATGGCTCCTCCTGGACTGAAGAAAACGGCTGGTGGGCTCAGAATGACTCTGGATTTAGTTTTCTCCGCGCCGGTCAGGGCACGTTCTTGTTCAGCGTATTAAAGGACAAGAAAAAAGGAGTCTTCAAAACTGGAGTCAAGCCGATTATCTTTGTGGCCGACTACCGTGACCGGGGTGATCGCATTGTTTACACTCTCGACGCACATAATCTAACGAAAAGGATCTTTTCCGGCGGCCACGGAGGAGAGGAAACGAAGGTCGATCACGGTATGGAAGGTCTCCAGTGGTTTGCCATCACTGTCGACATTAAGCCTGACAAGATCACCATCAAAAACGCGTCCGGCAAAGTGCTAGATCAAGTCCAGCGCAGTGGAACGCCGGGTAAGTTCGGTTTTCAGGGCCCGATTACTCTGACTGCTACTCCCACGCACTAACCCTGGTTCTGAGACTTAGATTAGAAGCTGATTCCGAGCAGAACGTCGCCCTGGTCCAGGTTAGTGCGTAATCCATTCGTCTGAAACGCTTCATTCGCCCATCGCGTGTACCGGGCTTCCGGAGTCAATTCGAACGGGCCCTTCTTGAAGGTGAATCCAAATCCGGCCACTCCGCCTACGGTGTTTCGGTTATGAAGCGCGACGGAATTATCCGTAATCTGGCCGTATGAGAACCCGGGCGCATACGTCGTTTGCGTAATCGTGGATATGTGCCGCAAAGACGCGCCGAAATCTACAAACGGACGGAAATGACCCATAGTGATGTTGTACTTGAAAAGCCCAGGAATTTCCCAATCATTAAACGTGGTCGGCCGGTATGCCAAGTCCGCTGCCAAATGGGGACGAACTATCGAATCCAGCCCGTTTGTACAGCCCATCCACTTCAAATCGCAAATGCATCGGAAGATGAAATTCACTGCTGACTCCGAACTCATACCGGGGCACAGCCGAGCTAAAGTTCGAGCCGGGAATGCTGTTATTAAATTGCGTCGTATTGCTGGCGCTGAACATGTCAGTGACCGGAATGCCGACTTTGAAGCCCAGCGTAACTGGCAGGTGTGTTTCCGAATTTTGCGCGCACAGCGAAACTGCACTAAGTAATGCGATTGTGGTAACGGTAGACTTAAGGTACATAGTTACTCCTCAAAACAATATTGATCTTCTATTGTTGAAAAATACTTTCCAAAATTAGAATCTAGTCGGCTTATATTACTGTGTAATTAAAAGCCAACTCTCATGGTAAATGATGGATAACGCGAAGAGGATGTTTCTAAAACGCTCGTCTAACGCATTTGTCGCGGATTGCGATTACGATGCAGACAAAGTCAGAAGACGCCACTACTGTTTGTTCTCAAAGCCGCACTTACAACCGGCAAATCAACAACTCCCGCTCATAAACCAGTTCAGGTGGCAAGTGGTCATGCAAATCAATGAACAGTTCTTCGTGACCGATCACCTCCGACCGCCACGCGCTTTCGTCAAACGACTGAAGTTCTTCGAATTTTTCCTTAGAGAATTCAAGCCCTTTCCATTCAATATCTTCATAGCGCGGCACCCAGCCGATGGGCGTCTCTTTCGCGAAAGAACGGCTGCGGGCCCGTTCGGTAATCCATTTCAGCACCCGCATGTTCTGGCTATATCCTGGCCAAATGAACTTACCCTCCGCATCTTTGCGAAACCAGTTCACGTGAAAAATGCGAGGCGTTATGCTGATCGAACGTTGCATGCGGAGCCAGTGCCGGAAGTAATCTCCCATGTGATATCCGCAAAACGGAAGCATCGCCATAGGATCGCGGCGAACCTTGCCCACTGTTCCGGCTGCTGCTGCGGTCATCTCGGAGCCCATGGTGGCTCCAACGTACACCCCAGCGCTCCAGTTGAAAGCCTGATAAACCAAAGGTGTCGTGGAGGCCCGTCGTCCCCCGAAAATGAACGCGCTCAAGGGCACGCCTCCGGGATCTTCCCATGCCGGATCGATCGATGGGCATTGTGAGGCGGGCGCCGTGAATCGAGCATTCGGGTGAGCCGCCTTTCGTCCGGTTTCTTTTCCAATTTGCGGAGTCCACTTATTTCCTTGCCAATCCAGGCATTCGGCGGGAGGTTGTTCTGTCAGGCCCTCCCACCACACGCCGCCCTCGGGCGTCAGCGCGACATTAGTGAAGATGGTGTTTTTTGAGAGTGTGGCGATAGCGTTGGGATTGGTTTTTGCCGATGTTCCGGGAGCGACGCCAAAAAATCCGGCCTCGGGATTGATGGCGCGCAGTTGGCCCGTTTCGTCAGGTTTGATCCAGGCGATATCATCTCCCACCGTCCATACCTTCCAGCCCTCGAATCCTTCCGGCGGAATCAGCATCGCGAAGTTTGTTTTTCCGCAAGCGCTGGGAAACGCAGCCGCGACATACGTCTTTTCGCCGTGCGGATCTTCCACGCCGACAATGAGCATGTGCTCCGCCATCCAGCCCTCGTCGCGCGCGATGTTCGAGGCGATGCGCAGTGCAAAACATTTCTTGCCTAGCAGCGCGTTTCCGCCATACCCTGATCCGTATGACCAAATCTCGCGCGTTTCCGGAAAATGAACGATGTACTTTTCCGAATTGCAGGGCCACGGAACATCCCGTTCGCCCGTCGCCAGCGGCACGCCCACGCTGTGCATGCACGGCACCACGCGCTTAACATCTTTATCGATTTCACGAAAAACCGGCATTCCGATTCTCGCCATGATGCGCATGTTCACGACCACATAGGGCGAGTCTGTCAGCTCCACCCCGATCTGTGACATCGGTGAATCGATGGGGCCCATGCTGAAGGGCAGTACATACATCGTGCGCCCCCGCATGCAGCCTCTGAAGAGCGTCTTTAACTTCCGTCGCATCTCGAACGGATTGACCCAATTGTTTGTCGGCCCGGCGCTCTCCTTGGATAAAGAGCAGATGAAAGTCCTGTTCTCGACCCGCGCCACGTCGCTCGCGTCAGATCGCGCGTAATAGCAGCCCGGCCAAAGCTCCTCGTTCAGCTTGATGAAAGTGCCGCTCTTGACCATCTGGGCGCAGATTTGCTCGTATTCCCGCTGAGAGCCATCCACCCAGTGAATGGTTTTCGGCTTTGTCAGCTCCGCCATTTTCTCTACCCAGCGGATCAGATGTTTGTTGGTGCTTAACGGAACTGCGGACGTGGCGGATTTCATAACCTGCAACAACACTACTGTACATGCGAAGATGAGCGGTTCCAGGTCGCCGGTCCGCACATCGTGCTGATAGGCAATCGATATGTCTTGCCAGGCTAAACCTTAAATGCAGTCCACGATTAGAACAACATTGAATCCGAACCAGGTTCGAGGATTCTGGGCCGCGTGGGGCGGTTGGGCTCTGGACGGAATGGATTCGTTCATCTATGCGCTGGTGCTGGTCCCTGCTTTGCGCGATTTGCTCCCCGCGTCTGGAATTACTGTCAGTGACCCAAACATCGGCTTCTACGGCGGTGTTCTTTTTGCGCTCTTTCTCGTCGGCTGGGGTGCTTCCTTTATCTGGGGCCCGTTGGCGGACCACTTCGGTCGCGTGCGCACGCTGATGTTGACCATCCTTTGCTATTCGATCTTTACCTTTCTGGGTTGCGTGGCAGCGCGGGTATGGGAATTGGCGGTGTTCCGGTTTCTGGCGGGCATTGGAATAGGCGGCGAGTGGACACTTGGAGGAGTTTTCGTCGCCGAAGAGTGGCCGGAGGAACGCCGGATCTCGGGAGCAGCGTATATGCACACTGGGTATTATTTCGGGACGTTCCTGGCTGCTCTCGCGAACTCCGTTGTTGGCCCGCGTTACGGTTGGCGCGCTATGTTTGCATTGGGAGGTCTGCCGGCGCTGCTGATTGCGTTTATCCGTTACGGCGTGCGCGAGCCGAGGCGGTGGCAGGATCGCAACCCACTGAGTGCCGGTCGCGCATTTCTCACCTTGTTTTCGCGCGAGTATCGTGCGCGCACGCTGCTGAATACCGTGCTCGTACTCATCTCCATGATCGGCCTCTGGGCGGGCTCCGTATATGTGCCTACGGCAGTCACGGAACTCGCGGCGCACGCCGGATACGATGCATTTCGATCGGCACGGATCGCTTCTAATGCGGCAATGCTGCTATCTTCAGGCACAATTCTGGGCTGCTTTGCTGTGCCATGGATTGCTAAGCAATTCGGACGGCGCGCGACGCTCGCCATCTTTTATGCCGTAATGGCCGTGTTCATAGCGACGGCATTTGGCTATGTGTTCTATAGTTCCGGGCGTCCGTTAATTCCATTCATTGTGTGCCTGTTCTTTTTGGGAATTGGCGGAGCGAGCTTTTGTGTCTTCACGATCTGGCTTCCCGAGCAGTACCGCACCGATTGCCGCGCCAGCGCGTTTGCATTCGCCACTTCCTGCGGACGCTTTATCGCGGCAGGGGCCACATTCGTCGTCGGGGCTGCCGTGGCGCATCTCGGCACTCTCGGTAAACCGGTTGCATTCACGGCTGTCGCCTTTGTGATCGGGTTAGTGATTGTGCCCTTCGCCCAAGAAACGAAAGGCAGGCTGCTGCCCGATTGATTTATGAATCTGCCGGCCTTATTCGATTTATCTTTGCGTGGGCGCTCGAAATCCGTTGCTTTGGAATTTCAGGACCGTACCTACACGTTCGGGGAACTCGATGCGCGAAGCAATCGGATGGCGCGATGGCTGCGGCAGAAAGGCTTCCAGCAGGGAGATCGTCTGTGCGTTTATTTGCCGAATTGCGTCGAGATGATCGATGTTTACCTCGCGTGTGTAAAGGCGGGCATCATCTTTGTGCCGGTGAACGTTCTCTACCGCGATCGGGAGATCTCGCACATCTTGCGTGACGCAGACCCACGAGGGATCATTTCCGACGATCCAGTCACCACCAAGATTCCGCTCTGGACGCGCTCGGATGTGGCGAGCGAAATCATCCGAATGAAAGACGAGCGGCCATCACTCGCGCTGGATGGAGATACGCCTGCGGCCATCGTTTACACCTCCGGCACGACGGGAACATCGAAAGGCGCCATCCTCAGCCACCATAACTTCGCCGCGAATGCAATCAACTTGTTGACCTGCTGGCAGATCAACGCCCAGGATCGTTTTCTACTGGCGCTACCGCTCTTTCACGTACATGCGCTCGGTAACGGGCTTCATTGCTGGTTGATGAGCGGGTGTCGTATGAGACTTCTCGAGCGCTTTGTCTATCAAACCGCAGCGGACACATTCTTGAATTTTCGACCCACGCTGTTTTTTGGCGTCCCGACCATCTACGTGCGACTTCTCGATACCGATCGCGACCTGGCAAAGGAAATCGGTTCATTCATGCGGTTGTTCGTCTCGGGGTCGGCTCCTTTGCCGGCCAGCGTGTTGGAAGACTTCCGGAAATCCTTTGGGCATACGATCCTGGAGCGATATGGGATGAGTGAAACGCTGATGAACATGAGCAATCCCTACATAGGTGAGCGACGCGCCGGCACAGTGGGCTTGCCGCTTCCAGGCGTTTCCGTGCGACTGCTGAACGCGGACGGCCAGCCCGTACAGGACGGCGAAACCGGTGAGGTGTATGTGCGTGGGCCCAACGTATTCGGGGGATATTGGAAACGTGAGGACGCCACCAGAGCCTCGTTTGTGGATGGCTTCTTTCGAACAGGCGATTTGGCGATCCGATCGGACGATGGCTACTACACGCTGTGCGGCCGCAAGAGCGATTTGATCATTTCCAAAGGCTTCAATATCTATCCCCGGGAAATCGAGGAGTTTCTTCAAGAGCAGCCGGAAATCGCCGAGGCCGCAGTGGTCGGCATGCCAGACGAAATCCGTGGAGAAATACCGGTCGCATTTGTGGTGACTACATCGGGGTTCGAGGCTGTCTCGATGGAGATGCGTTGCCGGGAAAATCTTGCGTCCTTCAAGGTCCCTCGGTTTGTGGTCGTGGATGCGCTACCGCGGAATGCAATGGGAAAAATTCAAAAGCACTTGCTAGCTCCGTCACTCGGATGATTCGGCTGAAGCGCCTTGATGGCCGAGTGTTTAAAGTTCCTTCGGCGGTTCTGTCTTCGCCGCTTCGCCCATCCGCCGGCGAGGACTTGAGCGCCTTCTTCCGCGAGCGACCAAAGCTCCGAGAAATGCTCCGCAAAAACCCGCCGCCTGGGAAGCAACAGGTCCGACGTTTGCCCGATCCATCCCGATCGATACGGCACAGAATCCAAGCAGGCTCAGTCCGGCCACCTTGTAAATCTTAGAATTCGTTCCCGCCACTCTCAAATTGTAAGCGGCAGGGCTGCTTCTAATAGCGCCAAAACGCCTGTTATCCTCTGATTGCCCTTCGAATGGAATCGGTACTCGCATGGTTGTCGCACTACGGTTACGCTGGACTCTTCGGTCTGCTCGTGCTGGGGATTGTTGGCTTACCTATTCCCGACGAGACCCTATTGGTCTTTTCGGGATATCTGATTTCAAGGGGACGAATGCAGGCTCCGCTGGCGTTCTGCGCAGGATTTGCGGGCAGCATCTGCGGCATTTCGCTTAGCTATTGGATTGGAAGAACCGTAGGCCATAGCATCCTGCTGCGCTACGGAAAATTTGTACGCGTTACTCAAGAGCCGATTGGATCGCGTCCACCGCTGGTTTCAAAAGGTCGGCGAATGGTTGCTCACTTTCGGCTATTTCATTCCTGGCGTACGTCATTTTACGGCGCTGGTCGCCGGCATGTCTGAACTGGAATTTCCGACATTCGCTCTGTTCGCCTACTCGGGAGCCGCGGTTTGGGTCGCCACTTTCCTCGCCATCGGCTATTTCGTCGGCGAAGACTGGCGTACCGCAATTGCCCTGGTTCGGCGATACACATTCGGCAGTCGTAATCGCGGCTGTGTTTGCCACCTCTGCTGCGTGGTGGCTTCGGAAGCGCATGACGGATCGAAACCGGCCGGACGCCTGAGAATCATGCGGGTCTTTGATTACAATTTGCTATCCCTTACATCAGGAAACTTCGATGAAAATTATGTTTCACGGCCGCCTCGTTGCCGGCCTCTTCGCGACCTCCATGCTCGGCCTGGCGCAAAATTCGACGCCATCCAGCGGAGTCGATCTCAAGGCCATCGACAAGACGATTGATCCTTGCCAGGATTTCTATAAATACGCTTGCGGCAACTGGATGAAAGCCAATCCGATCCCGCCGCAGTATGCGAACTGGGGCCGCTTCAACGAACTCGCCGATCGCAATCTCGAGATTGTTCACCAGATTCTCGAAGATTCCGCCAAACATCAGGAGCGTTCGCCGATCGATCAAAAGATTGGCGCTTTTTATGCGTCCTGCATGGATGAATCCGCGATTGAGAAGGCAGGCTATACGCCCATCAAACCCGGAATCGAGCAGCATTCGCGATCTGAAAGACAAAGCCGAAATCGCCGCTGAGGTGGCTCGCCTTCACAACCAAGGCATTCCTGTTTTTTTCAGCTTTCCGGTCGGCGCCCGATGCGGATAAATCGACCATGACCATAGCGGATGCCGACCAGGGTGGTCTGGGCCTTCCGGACAGGAGTTATTACCTGAGCCCGAAAGACGAGAAAACGCGCGCGAAATACGTCGAGCATATCTCCCGTATGCTGCAACTGATTGGCGATTCCCAGGCCGATGCCGACGCGAAAGCCAAGGCTATCATGAGCCTCGAAACTAAGCTCGCCCAGGCCTCGCTGGATCGCGTCGCCCGGCGCGATCCGCACCTCACGCATCACAAAATGACGCCTGCCGAATTCGAGGCGCTCACGCCGGACTTCAATTTCAAGCAATACTTCACCGGCCGCGATGTTCCCGAATTCCAAACGCTGAATGTCGCCGTCCCCGATTTCTTCAAGGCTCTGAACACCACGCTTGAATCCACCAGCTTGGACGATCTGAAGAGTTACATGCTCTGGCACTATGTCTCCGGCAATGCGCCTCTGTTGAGCAAGGCCTTTGTGGATGAGAATTTCGATTTCTACAATCGCTATCTGACGGGCACTCAAGAGTTGCAGCCGCGTTGGAGGCGCTGTACTCAGTTGACAGACCGCAGCTTGGGGGATGCGGTGGGCCAGAAGTACGTTGAAAAGGCTTTCGGCAAGCAGGCGAAGGAGAAGACGCAGCAACTCGTGAAAATCATCGAGACCGAGATGGCGAGCGATATCGATTCATTGCCTTGGATGAGCGAAGCCACCAAGGAGCAAGCGATTGCCAAGTTAAAAGGCGTGACGAATAAGATCGGCTATCCGGAAAAATGGAAGGATTACTCGAGCGTCAAGGTCACGGATGTGAATCTAGTCGGCGATGCCAGGAATGCTCGCGAGTATGAGATTCACCGCAACCTGAATAAGATCGGCAAGCCCGTGGATCGCGCGGAGTTCAACATGACTCCGCCTACCGTGAACGCGTACTATAGCCCGCTTGGAAAACAACATCAACTTCCCCGCTGGCATCCTGCAGCCGCCGTTTTACAACAACTCAGCGGATATGGCCGTGAACTTCGGCGGAATCGGAGCCGTAATCGGGCATGAGCTGACGCACGGCTTCGACGATCAGGGCCGTCAATTCGATGCCGACGGCAATCTGCGCGACTGGTGGACGCAACAGGACGCGGCGGAATTCAAGAAGCGCGCTGACTGCATCGTGAACGAATACTCGCAAGTTCAGCCCGGTCGAAGGCGCGAACGTGAATGGCCGGTTAACGCTTGGCGAGAATGGAGCGGATAACGCCGGCATTCGGCTTGCCTACATGGCCTTGCTCGGCGGACTCGAAAACGGCTCGGTCGATAAGGAGAAGCTTGACGGGTTCACTCCGCAGCAGCGATTCTTTCTCGGTTTTGCGCAGATCTGGTGCGCCAATCAGCGGCCTGAAAATCTCCGCAACACGGTGCGTACCGACCCTCATTCGCCGGGACAATTTCGGGTGATCGGCGTAGTGCAAAACATGCCGGAATTCGCCACGGCATTCGGATGTTCGGCGGGACAGCCCATGGTGGCCGCCAATGGATGCCGCGTTTGGTGAACCCCTCATTACATACACTGGGGAAATGAAATTCGCGAGTTTCGGGGCGGGTCTGGCGTGGCTGAGTCTGATGGCGGGGGCTGCGCTTGCCCAATCCACCGCTCAACCGCAATCGCAAAGCGGGCTCGACCTCAAGGCCATCGATAAGTCGGCTGACCCATGCAATGATTTTTACCAGTACGCGTGCGGGAACTGGATGAAGAACAATCCGATTCCAGCCGACGAGGCCGCGTGGGGAACGTTCGACCAGCTATTTGATCGGAATCAGGCTGTTCTGCGAGACATTCTTCAGGATTCCGAGCAAAATCAAAGCCGCTCTCCGGTTGATCAGAAGATCGGCGGTTTCTATCACTCGTGCATGGATGAAGCGGGAATCGAACAACGGGGAGCAAATCCTCTGCAGCCGGAGCTCGATCGCATCTCGCACATTGCAACCCCGCAGGATCTTCTCGATGAGACCGCCCGGCTTCATGATCGTCAGGTGAGCGTCTTTTTCAGCTTTGATTCCACTCCTGATCCTAAAGACGCGAAAATGACGATCGCTGAAATTGATCAAGGCGGCCTGGGACTCCCCGAAAAGGATTTCTATTTCCGAACCGACCCGAAATCGCAAGAAATCCGGCAGAAATATATTGCTCACGTTGCGAAGATGTTCGAATTGATCGGGGTGCCCGCCTCGGAAGCAGCGAAGAAAGCGAACGTCGTGATGGCCATTGAAACCGATCTGGCGAAGGCTTCGCTCGACGTTACCTCCCGGCGCGATCCTCAGTTGCTTGTTCATGAAATGCCGAAGAGCCAGTTAGCCCAGCTTGCGCCAAACTTCAACTTCAGCGAATTTTTCACGCGTTTGCAAACGCCCGATTTCTCAAAGCTCAATGTCGCCGTTCCCGATTTCTTCAAGAGCTTCAACGCTCTCGTACAGAAAGAGAGCATGAGTGACTTGAAGGACTATCTGACATCGCACTATCTGACTGCCAGCGCCGGACGCCTGACAAAAGCCTTTGTCGAGGAAAATTTTGATTTCTACGGGCGAACCCTTTCCGGTACGAAGGAATTGAAACCACGCTGGAAACGATGCGTCTCGGCAACCGATCAGGAACTCGGCGAGGCGCTCGGTCGCAAGTTTGTGGAAAAGACTTTCGGAGAGCAGGGCAAAGCGCGCACCCTGGAGATGGTGCACGAGATTGAACAGCAGATGGCGAACGATATCCAGACGATCGCCTGGATGAGCCCCGAAACCAAGAAACAAGCGCTCGTCAAACTTCACGCTGTGGCGAATAAGATTGGCTATCCGGATAAATGGAGAGATTACTCCTCGGTCAAAATCGTTGATGACGATTACTTCGGAAACTGGTATCGCGCGAATGAGTTTGAAAGCAAGCGCGAGCGGGATAAAATCGGCAAGCCAGTGGATCGCAGCGAATGGGGAATGACGCCGCCCACCGTGAATGCTTACTACGATCCCACCCAGAACAACATCAATTTCCCAGCTGGCATCCTGCAGCCGCCGTTCTATTCGAATCAAGCTACCGACGCGGTTAACTATGGAGCGGTGGGAGTCGTGATCGGCCACGAACTGACTCACGGTTTCGACGACCAGGGCCGCCAGTTCGATGCCGATGGCAATCTGAAGGATTGGTGGCAGAAGAGCGATGAAGAAAAATTTCAAAAACTCGCTAACTGCTTCGTCAACGAATACGGCGGATTCAGCCCGGTACCGGGCATCGAGCTCAACGGCAAATTGACGCTGGGCGAGAACACGGCCGACAATGGCGGAATTCGCTTGGCGTATTTGGCGCTTATGGACGACCTCGCGAGGAAATCGATACCCGTCTCCAAGAAAGAAGACGGATTCACGCAGCAACAGCAGTTCTTTTTGGGCTTTGCGCAGGTATGGTGCGAAAACGTCAGGCCCGAACAGGCACGTACGTGGGCGCAAACCGATCCGCATTCCCCGGGGAAGTTCCGCACCAACGGAGTAGTTTCCAATATGCCGCAATTCGGCGAAGCTTTCGGCTGCAAGGCCGGGGATAAGATGTACGCAGCCAGAGGTTGCCGCGTCTGGTAATTCAGCCTGCCGCGCGCCCATTTTATGTTTCTTAATTCATGTCGCAACCAACTAGCAGATAACCCGCTCTTGACGGAGCGTTTTCCCATTCAATTCGATGCCATTAAGGCAGAGCATGTCCAGCCCGCCATTGATTTGCTTTTGCGGCAGATGAAGCAGCGATTGGCGGATTTGGGCGATCCGAGAGTTCCGCGAACATACGCCGATATCCTGCTCACTCTTGACAAAATGACCGAGCCGCTCGACTTCGCGATGTCTGTCGTTCGCCATCTTGAATCTGTCGCTACCACACCCGAACTGCGTGCCGCCTACAACGCGGTGCAAGAGCCGGTGAGCATGTTTTATACGTCGATTCCGCTCGACGCGAATCTCTGGGCCGCCGTGAAAGCGGTCAATCAGAGTCCCGAAGCGGAAAGCCTCGCGCCCGTTCACAAGAGATTTCTAGAGAAGACGGTTACTCGATTCCGCCGTGAGGGCGCGGATCTCGATGCCGAAGGCAAGAAGAAACTGGAAGAGCTTGACGTCGAGCTCACTAAGGTCACCACTAAGTTTGCCGAAAACGTCCTCGATGCGACGAACGCCTTCGAGTTAGTGATTTCCGACGAACAGAAATTGGCGGGGCTGCCGGAATCTGCGCGCATGGCGGCGCGCGAAAGTGCAAAGTCGAAAGGCAAGGAAGGCTGGCGGTTGACCTTGCAAGCTCCCAGCTACACCGCCGCAATGACTTATCTGGATGACCGCGCGATCCGTCGCCAATTGTGGGAAGCATCGAACACCAGAGCAACCTCAGGGCAATTTGACAACCGGCCGCTCATTGCCGAGATTCTCCGCTTGCGGGGCGAAAAAGCGCGGTTGCTCGGTTATCGCGACTTTGCCGACCTTGTTCTCGAAGATCGAATGGCCCACGCCGGGGAACGGGCACAGGCGTTTCTGGAAGATCTCAGCGCAAAGACCAAACCGTTTTTTGAGCGGGAGAACCAAAGCCTCGCTGAAATGGCCAAGACCCTGGGGTACGATTCCGTCAATCCATGGGACGTCGGCTACCTTGCGGAAAAACAGAGACAGGCGCTGTATCACTTTGATGAAGAAGAGCTGCGGCCGTATTTTCAGTTCGATCGGGTGGTCGCGGGGATGTTCGACATCTTCAGCCGCATTCTCGGAATCAAAGTGGTTGAGGAACCGAATGTCCCGGGCTGGGACCCGGCCGTGAAATACTATCGCATTGAGGACGCCTCCTCTGGCGAGCTTCTGGGCGGCTTCTACACCGACTGGTTTCCCCGCGAGAACAAGCGAGGAGGAGCCTGGATGGATTCACTTATCACCGGCAATCCGGATCAAGGCCAGCCGCATGTCGGATTGATTTGCGGAAACCTGACCCCGCCGGTTGGAGATACGCCTTCTCTCCTTACTCATCATGAGGTGGAGACTATCTTCCACGAATTTGGCCACTTACTTCACCACACGCTGAGTCGTGTTCCGGTTCGTACCCTGTCGGGCACAAACGTGCCGTGGGATTTCGTGGAGTTGCCCTCGCAGATTATGGAGAACTGGTGTATGGAGCAGGAAGCCCTGCATCTGTTCGCGCGTCATTACAAAACGGGCGAGCCGATTCCGGACGAGTTGTTCCAAAAGATGAAGCGCGCCAGAACCTTCCGTAGCGCGAATGCTCAGATGCGCCAAGTCGGATTCGGAACGGTTGACCTTAAGCTGCATCGCGTTTATGATCCGAGCAAGAACGGCGATGTGATGGACTACGCGCGCGAACTCCTCCAGCCCTTCACGCCCACGCCCTTGCCTGCCGACTACGGCATGATCGCCGGATTCACTCATTTGTTTGCAAGTCCCGTGGCCTATGGCGCTGGCTATTACTCCTACAAATGGGCCGAGGTTCTGGATGCCGATGCCTTCACTCGCTTCCGCCGCGAAGGCATTTTCAATGCCGGAACCGGAAGAGAGTACCGCCATCATATTCTGGAGCGCGGCGATAGCGAAGATCCGGCTCAACTATACCGTGAATTCATGGGCCGCGATCCCGACGCGAATGCCTTGCTCGAGCGTTTGGGCTTGCTTCAAGCGGCTTGACTCATGGATTCCGAGGAAGAACTGGCAGGAGCCCGCCGCGAGATCGAAGATCTGAAGCTAGCTCTGGAAACGTGCTCCGCTCGGGCGCAATCGGTCACCGAAGAGATGCAGACATTTCGTGTACGCCGTCAGCCACGATCTGCGTCAGCCGCTGCGTACCATCTCCAGCTTCGCTCAACTTGTCAAGCGGCAACACGCGACTGATGCGGAAACCTCCGAATTGACCTCTCTCATTGCCGACGCAGTGAGAGAAATGAACACGCTCATTGAGGAGCTGCTCAAGTATTCGCGAATCAATAGCTCGCCCGCGCGGACTATGGTGAATCTAGCTTCAGTCGTTCAGTGGGCGTGGCTCAACCTGCAAACCCAACGGTTCGCGAATCCGGAGCACAGATCAGCTATCAGCGATTTACCGGAACTTCCGCGTTGACGAATCTCAGTTCGTCGAGCTCTTCCAGCAACTGTTCTCAAACTCGCTGAAATTTCGAAGTGCCGAAGCGCCCAAAATCGAAGTAAGTGCGGAAGAGAATGCAGAAGGCTATACGATTTCGGTCCGGGACAACGGGATCGGCATAGACCCCAAGTACCGCGATCTGATTTTTGCGCCGTTCAAACGCCTCCATGGAAAGGAAATCCCTGGGGTCGGACTCGGCCTCGCGGTTTGCCGCAAAATCGCACGCGCTCATGGCGGAGAGATTTGGCTGGAGAGCGAGCCTGGGCCAGCGGTTCCGTATTCAAAATCGCGCTGCCGGCATAGATTAGAGGCTTCGTCCTCGACACTGATTGCACTGCTATCATTGATGTATGGCAAGTATTACGATCCGGCGGCTGGACGACGCGCTTAAAGCGAAGCTTCGAATACGGGCGGCAAGCCATGGCCGGTCAATGGAGGAAGAAGCTCGCGAGATTCTCAGAACGGGACTCGTGGTGAAGACACAGCAGCGGTTGGATCTCGGAGAGTCGATCCGGCGACACCTTGCACGTGTTGGCGGCGTGGAACTGGCAATAATTAGACCGCCTCCGGAACTCTCGAATTGATTATTCTCGATACCAATGTTCTCTCGGAGGTTCTCAAACCCAAACCTTCGGAAGTCATTTTGCGCTGGCTGGCCTTACAGGATCCAGTGACAACGTTCATTAAGGCGATCGCGCGAACATATCAAGCCGCCTTAGCAACTCGAAACACTGCCGATTCTCGAGGGTTGCGGGACTCAAATCATCAATCCATGGGCCCATTGATGTCTATCGCTTGGATGCCTATACCAACTGCCAGCCCGGTGCAAATGCGCCCACGGTGGTGGTTTTCGGCCATCTTCCGAACGGGCGCTCCAGTCTTGTTAATCCTTACTCTTTAAGAACTTGCAGCTTTGGAGGTCAAAGTGTTCTAAGACCTTGCGAGCAGTATGTTCCGCAATTTCTTCACGGTCTTCCTGGCCTTCACCGTCGCGGTGGTCGGATTTCAACCGGCCATTGCGCAGTACGGACCGCCGCCATCGCCGCAGACCTATCCTGCTCAAAGTTATCCCCCGCAGTACCCGCAAGCACAGCAATACCCGCCTCCGCAGCAGTCTCCCCAGCCGGGGCAAGAGCAATCAGACCCCTGATGAACAGGATCCGGCAGCAGACCGGCAGCACGGCGTCGCGCGTCTCAGCATTGTTCAAGGGGACGTGAATGTGAAACGCGGCGATTCCGGCGAGCTCGTGGCGGCCGCCATGAATGCCCCGCTGGTCGCGCAAGATCATCTCCAGACCGCGCCTGGTTCCAGGGCCGAAGTGGAGCTGGATTCCGCGAATTTGGTACGGCTCGCGCCCGACACCGACCTCGGTTTTGCCGACCTTCAATATCACCGGTATCAGCTACAGCTCGGAATGGGAACTGTCGTCTATCGCGTGTTGCGCGACTCCGATGCCCAGGCAGAAATCGATACGCCGAGCATTGCTGTCCGGCCCCTAGGGCAGGATGAGATTCGCATTTCGGTCCTGGACGATGGAACTACGCAGATCACCTTGCGCTATGGGACGGCGGAGATCTATGGCCCGCGCGGTTCTCAGCGTCTGCAGCCCGGCCAATCGATCCTGGTGCGCGGGAATCCGGCCGATCCGGAATTTCAGATAGTCGCCACAATCGGGCGCGACCAGTTCGATGATTGGAGTGCTACTCGGGATCGTGAGCTGCTCGCTTCCCAAAGTTATAACTATGTGAGCCGCGATATTTACGGAGCCGACGATCTTGATCGCTACGGCAACTGGGTGCCTTCTCAATATGGTCAGGTCTGGGAACCGCAGCAGCCGGTCGCGGATTGGTCTCCTTACAGCTACGGCCAATGGTCGTATGAGCCCTATTATGGTTGGACCTGGGTCGATTCCGCGCCATGGGGTTGGGCGCCATACCATTACGGACGATGGTTCTTTAATGCTGGCTATGGCTGGTGCTGGTGGCCGGGCGCCGAGGAGGTTTTCATGTCTGGAGTCCCGCGCTGGTCGGTTTCTTTGGTTGGGGTTCGGGTCTCGGATGGGTGGCATTAGCTCCCTTTGAGGCGTTCCATCCATGGTGGGGACACGGCTGGCGCGGCGGCTACGGATATGGCTACGGTTTCCGTAGCGTGAATTTCGCAGCCACTTACCGGAACGCAGCATTTCGCGGCGGCGCAATGACCGCATCCTACAACGGCTTCGGGGGACCTCACCAGCATTTCAGCCCCGCAACCCGTGCGCAACTCAGCAACGCGAGTGTCCTTCATGGACCGCTGCCTGTCTCCCCGAGCCGGGCAAGCTATCAGTTCTCTGCAAGGCAAGCGGTCGCGAACCCGCGTTTAGCATCCGCGACGAACCGCCAGTTTTTTCACCAGCAGTTCGGATATCAGACAGGGAACGCTTCGCGATTCGCCGGGGCGCAACCGGCCGGACGCAGCTGCCGCACCCGCACAAGGCAGTTATGCGAATCAGTCCAGGCCATCCGCGGGCGGATGGCAGCGATTTGGCGACCCAGGTACATCAAGATCCTTCCGATCCAACTTCGCGGGAGGACAGGAAGACAGCGGGTGGCATCGTTTTGGACAGCCGCAACAACCGCCTTCCGCGCAACAGGGTCAAAGGTATTCGGGTTATTCGGGCGGCTACAACGGAGCCTCTGCCGCCGGCCGCTCTTCTTATGCCGAGCCTCGTTACAACAACAGCTCCCGCTATAACGCGCCATCGCCTCAATACAGTGCACCGCGCTATAGCTCGCCGTCAACACCGCATTACAGTGCGCCTTCAGGGCAACACTACAGCGCGCCCGCAGCGCCGCACTACAGCGCGCCCTCTTATCGGGGCGGAGGCGGCGGATCACCCCGTGGCGGCGGTGGTGGTGGGGGCGGCGGCCATTCCTCTTCTGGCGGCCACCGCGGCCGCTGAAGGTCATGATCTTCCCTCAGCCGCTCCGGCTCACCTGACAGGAGCTGGAGCGGCATTTTTTTGCACAGCTTCGGTGGCCGCATCCTCGGCCGCGTAATCGAACTGCGCGGGATCAATTTCCAACGGCGGATTCGCGCGCTCCCACGCTATCGTTCGTTGCAATGCAGTTTGGCGGTCGACAGGTTCGGCAAAACCGAGCTCTTCACGAATTCGCGCGCTGCTCATTTCCCAGTGCTGCTGAGTGTTATACCGAACGCGGAGATGCTCAGGCGTGATCTCTTTCAAGATCCGCACGACAATCCCGTCCCAATTCGCTGCGCGGCCAATCTGGAGGATCCACTCGGTCTCGGAAAACGATTCTCGTTCCGCGACATTGTAGATGCGTCCTGCCGCATTGTTCGATAACGTCGCGAGCGTGATCGCGTGGGCGATGTTTTCGACATATCCACGCGGCCCCCGCCACTGCGCGGCGTCTTCCTGGAGCAAGATCGCATGCCGCCCATCGTCCATTCTTTTCAGATACGGAAAAAGGCGATGCAGCGGATCTCCGGGACCATAGACCATCGGCAGCCGCAACACGGTCCCCGGCAGTAATGGATCATTCATGACAGCGTATTCGACCGCGATCCTGTCGTATTGATCGTCCAGCCATGGAAAAACGGATTGTAAGTGCCGAAGCTGTTCCGCCCCGTAGACGTCACGTTTTGTCCTAACCTCCGATTTTTCGGTGAGGGGCGTCGGCTGAATAGGGCCGCCTTCGAAACCATGCAAAATCCCGCAGGCACGATACACGTCCCCGCTGCTGAGCACGACAACCCGGGAGGCCAGACCACGAAAGCAGTCCATCAACATCTGCGCCTGACGACCGCTGCTGAGGATCAGATCAACCACAACTTCGGGCGCGAAGCGGCGGAACTCATTGCGATGCATTGGGAGTTCCTTCCGGTCACCGAGAACTTCCTTCACGCCTCCAGGCAAAGAACATCGAGAGTTTCCGCGATGGTATACCCCGAGTTCATGACCTTGCTGTGCAAGTTCGCGAACGAGGTATGTGCCGATAAAACCGGTCGCGCCGATCAGAAGGATTTTCATGGCTTTTCGAACAGATTCGACGCTTTTTCCGAATCGCCGAATACGCCCTCGCGCAAAATTTCAGTGAGTTGCTCCGGCGATTTACTGACATCGAGAGAAATCAGGCCGCCGGTTGAAACGGCAATGCGCCCGGAGCGGAACCAGCGCGCGTGATGTGCTTTAATTTCGCCCAGGCCCGTCAGACGAACCGACAGTGCGGGTGCGTTCAGTTCTTTCCAAAGCAACCTGGCGCCCGTCTTAAAGGCTTGAGGCGTGCCGTCATCCGACCGCCGGCCCTCCGGGAACACAATAACGTTGTATCCGCGATCCATCGCCTCACCCGCGTGGGCGAAAACTACGCCGGAAAGCCGCTGAACTGCGGCAGCGGGAAAATATTGAAAAATGCCGTCACAAGCAAATACTCCGCGGGCGCTACCAGGTTCAAAAACCAGTGGCCCTGATTCCGCGCACGTCTCCAATACGGAACGCGGAGATGCTCAGGCGTGATCTCTTTCAAGATCGGCACGACAATCCCGTCCCAATTCACTGTGCGGCCAATCTGGAGGATCCACTCAGCCTCGGAAAATGATTTTCGTTCCGCGACATTGTAGATGCGTCCTGCCGCATTGTTCGATGATACTTGAGAATACGTTGTGCGCTTGGTTATTTGCTTTTCGGAACGAGCTGGATATTGAGTGTTTTGTGGTCTCCCGAGTCCAGAGTAAGCGGCGAGCTAGCTGTAACGTCAGAACCAGCCGGATAATACCAATCCGCATAGCCAGCAGCTTTAACCGAAAAGTCTATCGGAATATCAGGAGGAAGTAGCACTAGATACGTTCCTTTGACAGACTCGCTGTGACTAGCTCGTCCGTCCGATCTCGAGACCTCAAGATGTGCGGCCACTGGAGCACCTGTAAACGCATCCGATATCGATCCCGCGAGTATTGCTGCCTTCTGGCCCAGCACGATCACGACGTTCGTAACGACCGGATTCTCTGCGTCTAGAGTAAAGCGCGGTGCCGACCCATCTGCATGTAATCCCCTCGTGTGGTCGGGGTATCCGTCCTCCTTTTTGCTCGCACTGACGATGTATTCGCCGAGCACCAGGTGTGTAACGCTGAAATGCCCATCCGGTCCCGTCAGGGCCGAAGGAACCACCCCTCTTTTATTCATCCCCGGAACGTACAAATGGCACAAAACTGTCACACCAGAAACCGGCTTGCCATGTTCGTCTAAAACAACACCTTCTAATGTGCCGGGCTGGCTCACGTTTTGGAACGCCAGAGCGTGAACTGAGATCAGAGCCAAAAAGATTAAATACCGATACATAAACGTCTAACTCGCTATCGACATCGAAAATACGCTGAACGGTACGAACGGTAGCATGCCCAGTGGCGTCTGCGGAATGTAAGAGCCGAGCGCTCTGGAGCCAACTTCGTTCACACGACGTTGGAACCAATTCGCGTCGTAAACGTTCCGCAATGGGTCGTGCTTCCGCAACATCAGGGCGCCGGTGTAATAATTTCGAAAATCGGTAGTATCCCGCGTCCATCCGCAGCGAAAAGTCGTTCCCAAAAAAAATACGAAGCAGAACAACGCCGCCACACGACTGAAGCATGTTAAATTCGCAAGCTGCCGAAGCATCAGCCCTATCTCAGCATCTGCTCAACTGCTGTGGGCGGAATGAGCCGTAAGTCTTTTGTAAATTAGTGTTACTTACCCTTTGACGCACGATCGGAACGCGATGAAAACGACGCTTCGACACCGTTGCCACCGAGCTGGAAGCGGGCGGCTTTCCAACGTACACGCACAGCATCTGGCAGCAAGCGGACTGGACCTTTTCATCGGCGACGTCAACCTGAATTACGGGCACGAGTACATTTGGAAGAGCCATTGCAGCGCTCGCTTGTTGCCAGGCTTTTTTACCTCGTTCGATCTTTAGCTAGTAGAGAATCCGGCTTACAACCAGGGTTGCGGGCCGGTCTGGGTCTCGAAGGTAAGGCTACCCATTGAAATGGGGAACTTAGGGCGCTTCACTGCTAGCACCAAACACGCCCTCGCGCAAAATTTCAGTGAGTTGCTCCGGCGATTTACTGACATCGAGAGAAATCAGATCGCCGGTTGAAACAGCAATGCGCCCGGAACGGAACCAGCGCGCGTGATGCGCTTTGATTTCACCGAGGCCCGTCAGACGAACCGCCAGCGCGGGTGCGTTCAATTCTTTCCAAAGCAACCCGGCACCCGTCTTAAAGGCTTGAGGCGTGCCGTCATCCGACCGCCGCCCCTCCGGAAAGATAATAACATTGTATCCGCGATCCATCGCCTCTCCCGCATGGCGGAAACTACGCCGGAAGCCGCTAAACTGCGGCAGCGGAAAAATATTGAAAAACGCTGTCACCAGCAAATATTCCATGGGCGCAACCGCGTTCAGAAACCAATGGCCCTGATTCCGCGCGCGTCTCCAATCCAGAATCATTTCACCCGACATCGCAACCGCCGTGCGGCGTCGAACGTGACCCGGCAGCGCGTACAGAATGAGCGGAACATCATAGGAGGTAACGTGATTGGCCACGATCAGCATAGGCGAGGGCGGCCACTCTTTCACATCGCTCCGGATCGCCGGCTTTGCCAGGAATCGGACCAGCGGCATGGCGATGCACTCCAGAAACATGCTGCGAATCGCTTGCATGATCGGGTTCCACGGCCAGTGTGGATAGATGTGCCGCGCAGTTTCCTTGACCTCGCCGCGCGGTGCGGCGGGCGCCTGTTGAACCAGTTTGCGAACGTCTTCTCCGGTCTTTACCTGCTGTAAAGCCACATCGTCGAGCGACACGCCGTACTGCTGCTCCAGACGCGCCTGCAGTTGCACTCGGCCAAGGCTATCGAGATTGAGATCCCCATTCGCTTGCGACAAATCAACACCGCCAACCTCGCCTGCCTCGATCCGGCGCGCGATCTCGCGGCGCAAGACTTTGCCTGTCGAAGTCCGGGGCAAATCGGGTTCCGGCCACACGATCCATCGCCGGATCTGCTGAAAGTCCGCCAGTTCCCGGTTCGCTCCGCTCGTTGCAGCGGCAGGATCCGCGCCCGGCTTCATCACCAGCGCGGCCAAAGGCTCGGGACCATTCTCGCCGGCCACCTCCACCACGGAGGACGCCTTAACTTCGGGCTGTCGCATCAACGCGGCTTCCAGATCTTCCGGATGAATGTTCAATCCGGAGGACGCGACAATAACATCTTTCTTGCGCCCTCGAAAACGAAGATTGCCGCTCTCGTCCAACTCCGCCAGATCGCCTGTGGCTAGCCAGTCCGGGCCTCCCCGCCGCAGTTGTCCACCCTGCCATGTCGCGTTCGAAATCGTATCGCCACGGACCAGCACTTCGCCTTCGTCGCTTAGCCGCACTTCCCGCCCGGGCAAAATTTGGCCCACGCTGCCTTCAGCGGCCCGAAAGGGATGATTCAAGCTCACCAGCGCAGTCGTTTCCGTCATGCCGTAGCCCTGAATCACGACAAATCCGAGTGAATTAAAGAATCCTTCGGCTGTGGGTGAAAGCGACGCGCCGCCACAGACGAAAGCCCAAAATTTCAGACCGAAGAGACGATGAATATCGCGGAAAGTCCACCAACGTCTCCATGCTTTCATCTGCCCGGCCGCAGTCAGGCGCGATTCGAGACCGGGAAAACGTTCGAGCAAATATTTTTGCGTGAGGTCCAGAACGCGCGGCACGGCGGCCAGCACGGAGATGCGCTCCTTATGAATGCGTTCGACAATCTCGGACGCGACTAGTCTGGATTCGAAGTGGATCTCAGCCGCGAGAAGCGGTGGGATCCACAGACCCATAAACTGGCCGAACACATGGCTCAAGGGAAGTGTGTGAAGAATGCGGATCGGGTGAAACAAGCGTTCGTATTTGAGGTATTTCTGCATTTCCTCTTCAATGGGCCGCAGGCTTGCCAAAACGTTCTTGTGCGTATGGACAATTCCCTTGGGCTCGGCTGTTGTACCCGATGTGAAGATGATCTGTAGGGCATCGTCCTCGTTCAGATCTTCAATCGCATCCGCAGTCTCGTTTGTGAGGCTGTGAGCAAATTGCTCGAAAAAAAGAACCGGATTGGCCGGGTCGAGCGCTCGAATCTTTTCTTCGCCTCCAACTATCAGCTTCGGCGAGACTTCCTGCCGCACGCGTTTGACGAAATCGTGTGTGCTTGCGTAATCAACCGGTACCGGCAGAACGCCCCGCAGAACACAACCAAAGAACGCGGCAACCCATTCGGCTCCGTTCTCGCCCCAAATCAGGACGCGATCGCCTTTCGCGATGTCGCGGTGAGCGATCTCGGCGGCGAACCGGTGACAAAGCCTTGCGAGCTGACCGATAAGTCGTTTTTCGCCGGCGTAATCCCTGCGGTGCCTGAATCGCAAGCTGCTTCCCGTGACGCTCAAAATCGTCAACCAGGGACGCGAGATTTGCGCGAGCCGCCACACCTACAGCGTAGCGACCGTCCGTCAGCGCTTATTCGGTGCCTTAAGTCTCGGTCCGCGTAATACCCGTCGCGGGCCTGAACTATCATGTCTTTCTGTTTCACGGTAAGCTCAATTTTGCGAAAGCCGCCTTCGGATTCAGGTTTGTCGGACGTGTAGCCGAGACTGTATTGGTTACGAAGTTCCTCTTCAATCTGGCCATAAATCTGATCGACCGATTTTTTCTTCGAAACTTCGAAATATCCGCCGCCAGTTTGCTTTGAAATTTCCTTGAGGATCTTCTTGCCGTCCGGCCGGTTCTGCTGCCCGCGGCCGTACGGACCTCCACCACCTCGACCGCCTCCCCAGCCGCCGTGGCGTCCCATGCCAGGGCCGCCAAATCCGGAGTAACCTTGCTCCTCGTCAGCTATGCGAATGGAATACGCAAGCGTGTCTGCTCGTTGAGCCGCCGTGATGGCCTCGCTCTCCGAAACTTTGCTTGCATTGTCCTCGCCGTCGGTAAGCATGATCAGCGCCTTGCGGCCGGTCTGCTTTTTCATCAGGTCGTCGGAGCCAAGATAGATCGCGTCGTAGAATGCCGTTCCGCCTCCGCTTCCTCCACCACGATGACCACCCTGCCGTCCGCGTCCGCCATAGACTCCGCCGCCCCCGCCCCATGTGCCACCGCCTCCGCCATTCGGCTGACCATTGCCCGATTGACTATTGCCGCCTTGCCCCCACTCGGGTTTATCCAACAGATCCAGGGCTTTCTCCAGGCGTTCGCGAGAAGAAGTTAGATCCTGCAGCAACTCCACGTCGTGATCAAAATGAATGAGAAAGGCTTTATCCTTCTCGGGGCGAAGCACTTTTTCAATGAACGTCGAGCTTGCCTGGCGTTCGGTGCTCAACATGCGCCGCTCGCTGAGGCTTGTGTCTACCAGGAATCCGAGCGTTATCGGAAGATCGCTCTGCTGGGCGAAGTACTGGATCGCCTGCGGGCCTGCCGTCCTCCAGCAGTACAAAATCGTTTTTCGTCAGATTCCGCACGATCTGCCCCTGTTTGTCGCGTACCGTGGCGAGGACGTTGACCACCTTGACGTTAGTCGAGAAGGTTGGCGGCTGCTGATTCTCTTGCCCGGAAATCAGCCGGCAGGCGGGGAAAAGCGACAGCGCGGAAAGAAGAGCGTTGCGACGTGAAATCAGAACAGCTCTGGTCCGCGCGCACGAACGATTGCTTCATGGCTGCTTTGAAGAATACCTCGCTGGGTGGGATGTACTCCGAATAGGTCAGGTTCCCAGTTTCGAACACTCCCAAGCACGAAAAACATTGCGCCCGCGCTATATTATTGTGCGCTATGGCGGGCATGGTGCCTCCGGTCTCTCAGTGGACCGATTCGCTTCTGGAACCGATGCGCCGGCTCGGGGATCCTCTAGCTGATGAGCGTGATTGCGCAGCTTCTAAAGGACGGGGAAATCGCTTCAGTGAATAACCTGATGCGAAACCTGGTTGCGAACGAATACCCTGTGCCCGAGAGCCTTCCCGCAACGGTCCGCGACTACCTCGCGCAGAGCGGCACGCTGCCCGATTGGGCCGACACGAAGTTGATACAGGCTGGCGAGCAAGTGTTCTGGCGTTATGGTCCCGAGCTGATTCTGATCCTTTATTGTTATTCACTTCCTTTTTGCTATGCGGGCCGAAATGGTGTCCAGGTGCTCGCGCTCACGACGCGTCTGATGAGCAATCCTGCGCGGCGCATTGTGGAGACCGCGCAAATGCTGGTGGATGTGATGCAAGCGGGAGGGCTCACGCAAGCACAAGGCCGAGGGCGGCGCACCATTCAGAAGGTCAGGCTGATGCATGGGGCGATCCGGAACCTGGCGCAAAATTCCGGCACGTGGAAGGCAGAATATGGTCTGCCGATCAACCAAGAGGATTTGGCTGGAACGCTGATGTCTTTCTCCTGGGTTGCGCTCGACGGCCTTGCAAAGATCGGCATCACTCTGTCCTCCGCGGATGGTGAGGCTTATTTGCACTGCTGGCTGCGTGGTCGGGCATTTGCTGGGCATCATTCCCGAATTGCTTCCGCATGATTTGAGCGCTGCGGAAATTCTTTCGACCTCCATCGCTCGTCACCAGTTCGGATCGTGTCCCGAGGGCCAAGCGCTGACACGGGCGCTGATGGATTCGATGGATTATGTCTTGCCGGGAAGTCTCTTCAAGCATGTGCCCGCCCTGTTGATCCGCTATTTTCTCGGTCAGCAATGGGCTGCTTGGCTCGGCATCGAAGAGTCCGCCATTACGGAACTCGTGAGTGTGCCCGCTTCGCTTGCTCGGGTTCGAGGTGAATGAATTGTTACGGCATTCGAAGGGAATCGATGCTCTTGCCGGACGCGTTGGCCGCTTACTCATTCAATCGATTGTTTATGTGGACCGCGGAGGAAATCGGCCCGCTTTCAGCATCCCTGCGGATCTGCGCGCGACAATGGGGCGTCAATTCAGTCTCGTAGTCTTCTGGTCGATTATTGCGCCGGCGTCGGCGATGCATCCAGTGTTATGGCCGGTAAATTCGCCTGCTTCAACTGAGTGTTGAGATGGGCCAAATCCTGAGTCTTAAGTGACGTCCAGCGCTTCATCAGCCCGGTAAATGCTTGCTGACGGTCCGATACAGCTGCAATAGCTTGGGTCGTCGGCGCTACATCGGCTTCTTGAAGGACTTGCATCAACGCGTTAATCGCCCCGTTGATACTTCCGAAGGTGTCCGGTCCGCTTTGCGCGGCTCCGCGTCCACCTCCCCCGCCGAAACGTCCGCCGGGATTACCTTCCAGCGCCACTGCCTTACGATCCATTTCAGTAATTGCGTCGGTAGCGGAACCCTGCGCTTGCTGCTGAAGTTCTTTTAGCTTTGCACGCAAGGCTCGGAGTTGGTCGAGCGCCTTCGAATTTTCAATCAGGTCGTCATAAAGTTCTTTGGACAACGTGAACTGCTGCCTCAGGCCAGCCAGCGGCGTGCGAACGCGAGGATCCATCTTGACACTAAGCGGCTGGGTATAGCTTTGCCCGTCCACAGTCAATTTGACTGTGTAAGTGCCAGGCATTGCCCACGGCGAACTGGCTGCGGGCGCCGTGTTCTGAAAAACAGCCTGCATCGGATAATTGGGACGCCTTTCAGGTAGCGGCGTGAAGTGCATGTCCCAAAGAAAACGATGCATGCCGGGCTCACTCGAAAGCGACAGCGGCGGCCGCACCCAATACTTCGGAATCGCCAGCATGGGATCGACAGGAGGAATTGTGTCCGAGCTCGAATACTGCCTTACCAGCTTGCCGCCGCTATCGAAGATCTCGAGCGTCACCGGTGCGGACGGCGCGGACCCGAGAAAGTAATCGATAATTGCGCCGTCGGGAGGATTCTGTCCTGCAGGAACGTCGGGCGGCAGCGGGGTATCTGTATTCATGTCCCATCGCACTCGAATTGCAGTTTCCGGGCGGAAAAGAAGTGCCTTGGATTCGGAAATGCTGGCGCTGACTTGCCGCAGCGGTGTCACATCGTCGAGAATCCAGAAGCCGCGCCCATGAGTTGCGGCAATCAGGTCGTCGTCTTTGATCAACAAGTCCCGTACCGAGGTAGCCGGCATATTTAGCCGGAGCGATTGCCAGTGATCGCCGTCATCGAAGGAAACATACACTTCGCGCTCCGTGCCCGCAAACAGCAGTCCCTTTCGTTTCGGATCTTCACGAACGACGTCCACTGGAGCGCCATCGGGAATGCCAGCCACGATTTCGGTCCAGGTTTTTCCTCCGTCGTGAGTGCGATAAATATGCGGATGCATGTCATCCAAGCGAAGAGTGTTGATCGCCGCATACGCGCCTTCCGGGTCGAAATGGCTCGCATCGAGAATCGATACTTTAGCCCAAGCTGTAAGTTGAGGAGGCGTAACGTCATTCCAGTGGAGCCCGCCGTCTGTTGTCAGATGAATTAAGCCGTCGTCGCTTCCCGCCCAGATACGCTTGATGTCGAGCGGCGATGGCGCAACGGCATAAATAACACCGCGTGGAGTGGGCTTAGCCGATGGCATATCCCGGTATTTGCCGACGCTCGCGGGAATCTCCCATGTTTTTCGGGTCAGGTCAGGACTGATTTGTTGCCAGCTCATTCCGCCGTCGCGCGTTTTCCATAATGTGTTGGCGGCGAAGTAAAGGATGTGCGGATCGACGGGTGAGAATACCAGCGGCGCTGTACGAACCGTTCTGAAATCGGCCGAGCGAATCGGCTTCGGCGCAACGTTCTGCACCTGCCCTGTACGGCGATCATAACGAGTCACCTTACCGCCATACACGAAATCCGGATTCAACGGATCGGGCACCGCATAGCCATATTCTTCGACACCCACCGGGTGCCAGTCGCGAAACGTGATCTCACCGTCATTCCCGCGGCTGGCGACGCAGGCGGAGCCGCTTTCTTGTTGACCGCTGCAGACCCGATACGGAAATGCATTATCCACCGCAACGTGATACATCTGCGCGGTAGGTTGGTTGTACCAGGAACTCCAGGTTTCGCCGCCATTGACAGTTACAATCGCGCCTTGGTCGCTGACGATCAGCATGATGTCGGGATTGTGAGGGTTAATCCAGATGCTCTGATAATCGTCGCCCCCCGGCGCGCCCCGAATGCCAGTCCATGTCTTGCCGCCGTCAGTAGATTTCCACGTTACGACGCTCGCACTATAAACGATATCGGGATTTTTCGGATCGACAGCCGGAACCGGAGCATCGCCACCGCCGATGCGAGCAGCGGGGCGGGGATCGGTCGTGATGCGCGTCCAGTTTTCGCCCGCATCGTCGGAGCGGTAGATGCCGAGTCCGCGCGTGCTGGCGACTGCGGCGTAGATACGATTCGGATCACTCGGCGCAATCGCGAGATTCGCCTGAACGAGCCCGTCCGCGCCGCTCGGCAATCCCTGCGTTAATTGCCGCCAGTTCTTGCCGCCATCCGTCGACTTGAAAATGCCTCCATTGCCGCTCCAGGCGCCGTTTTCCCAGGGGCCTTGCCGTGCTTCCCACATCGCGGCGTAGACTACATCCGGATTGGATGGGTCGAGTTCCACATCATTGGCTCCGGTATTCTCATCCTTGTAAAGCAGCCGTTCGAACGTCTGTCCGCCGTCGCTGGAGCGATATAATCCCCGTTCCTCGTTCGGTCCGTACGGGTGTCCGAGCACAGCAACGAACAGCCGGTTGGGATCGCGAGGATCCACGGCAATATGCGGGATCTGCTGCCCGTCGCGCAGGCCGAGATGAGTCCACGTCTTACCGGCGTCGTTTGATTTATAGATGCCATCTCCTACAGACAAGTCAGGACGCTGCAACCCCTCGCCGCTTCCTACGTATATGATGTTTGGATCCGAGGGCGCAACGGCAATCGCTCCAATCGATCCCGTCGGCTCATGATCAAAGATGGGATTCCAGGTTCGGCCATAATCGTTTGTCTTCCACACGCCGCCATTGACAGCGGCGATGTAAAACACATTGGATTGGCTGGGTACGCCCGCGAGCGCTCTGGTTCGGCCTCCCCGATAAGGCCCGATCTCGCGCCACCTCATGCCGGAGAACAGCTTCGAATCGAATGACTGCGCGAGAGAAACGGATGACGCAATCAGCAGCAGTACGGTTAAGCGAGTCGGAATAACGCGGAGAACGGGCTTTTTCAATACAGTTCCTCCAGGAAGTAAGAAGTATAAACAATCCAGCGCGAAGCCCTCTTACTTAACTGGTTTTCGCACGTCTTCCAACGTAAGAATCTGCCCTTCCTTCCGCAGCATTTCTTGCAATTGAACGAGATCGAGTCGATGCAGCTCGCGCCCGGCTTTGATTGCTAGTGCCGCCGCGACACCTGCACTGTGGCCCGCGATCATGTAATTCGGCTCCATCCGGAACGATGCGTAGGCGATGGTTGAGGCTCCAATACAAGCTGTCACAAGCAGGTTCGAGCATTCCTCCTGGCGAGACAAGAGAGCGCGATAAGGAATTTGCCATGGTTGCACGGGCATGCTGAGGTAACCCTCCGTGAACACCTGATCGATCACAGTCGGGAATTGATAAACCTTGTGAGCCAGCCATTGCACTTCGCGAATGTCGATGTTGTAACCAGCCATGCCGATGGAATCGTATTTGCCACGGTACTCCTGTAAATCGTGCTGCGTGAGAACATACTCGCCCAGCATGCGTCGGCCTTCGCGCACGTATAACTGATGCGGCCAGTGCCCGGTGTCCGCGAACTCATCTTTCGGAAGTCCCCAGCGGCGCATCTGCTGCCGGATCGCTTCGGGCACACTCTCATCGTTTTGCAAGAAGTAGATCAGCCCTTGCGCCCAAGCGAGATGCTCGTCCCAAATTGCCTTTCGGTGTGCATCATCGGCTTCCGGATAGGCCCAACTGGCTCCCAGCAAATCGGTGGACACGGGCCCGGTGCTGTTCACGTCGGATTTGCCGTTCGGTATGCGCACGATGCCGAGAAAATCGCCCAGCGTGAGCTGGCCTTTCGCGCTTTCGAGATAGCGCCGGGCGAGTGCGTACCGGGAGGCAGCGTAATTCTCGGGCCGCTCGATGGGCAGCCGGTCCGAAGGATTTTCCGTCAGGCAGAGGCGGAAACAATACGACTGAAATTTGCCATCGGCCTCCCCGGTTTGCGCCACTTCTTCTTGAGGCACCACCCAGGGGAGCAAACCGTCCGCCGCGTCCGCCGAAACGGGAAATCTGAACTGATGCCGGCCAGGAAGCAAGTCCTGGCGGCCAGCAAGCGACTCGTTGTATTTCGCGCGGCCTTCGCGCCCCACTGTGTACGAGACACCGGCCGCTTTCATCAGATCTCCTTCATAGGAACTATCGATGAAAACTTTGGCTGTGAATTCGCGACCGTTCTTCCATGCGAATCCGCGTCAACTGAGTGCCGTCTTTCGCGGCTTCTGAAAGGCGGCAACCGAAGTAGATCTCAACGCGCGCGCTCGGCAAGCATGTCGCGCAAGATTTGTTCGGCTATATGCGGCTCAAACGCCCAGGCGACAGGTTCGTTGTAGTGACGTCCCGCGGCGGAAAAGAATTCACGCGCGAGGCCGCCGATCAACTGCTGCTGATTTTCGACATCGCTATTGCTCAGGCCGCCGGATAACATGCCGCCCACGTGATTTCCCGGCTCGATCAGCGCTACGCGCATGCCGTCGCGTGCCGCGGCAACCGCAGCCATTACGCCGCCAGAAGTTGCGCCATACACCACTACATCGAAAGACTGAGGCGCTGCGGAGGCGAGAGCGGATGCTAAAAACGCAAGCGCGGATAACCGCCCAAGAAAGCCCTGCACTGTGGTTAGGCCTCGCCGAATTTGGGGCCCGCGAAAACATCGCGAACAGCAAGACAAACCGCGCCATGCAACAGGGAATCGTCCGCCGATGTGCGAGCCGGCCTTATTGAATATTTTAGGTGAGGGGAGCCGTATAGAGTCTCTACGTCATCACGAATGAGATCCCAGACCGCGGTAATGCGTCCCGCTACGACGATCTCCGCCGGATTGAACGCGAAGCCAATGTTTGAAATGCCCAGAGACAAATACTTCGCCGTCTCTTTGAGAGCAGCGCGCGACCGCGCATCACCCGACCTGGCGGAAGCGAGCATCTGCTTGAAGCCCTCTACGCTGAACGGCGTTCGCGGGTGAACGCGACGCCAGGTTGCATCGTTGCTGACGTACAGCTCCCAACAGCCGTGGCGTCCGCATCTGCATAACGGGCCGGAGGGTTCGACCACCATGTGCCCCATTTCAGCGGCGAAATGCGCATCGTGTCCGGTGTAAATTTCACCCTTTACCACGACGCCCGCGCCCGTGCCGAAGTCGCTGACGTTCAAAAAGACAAAATCTGTCGTGCGGTCCTTCTCCTCGTCTGTGGAAAGCCAAAGCTCCGAAAGGGCACCCACGTTGCAATCGTTATCGGCGTGCGCGGGCACTCCTGTTTGGCGAAGGATCTCTTCCGCGATGGGAAATCCGCTCAATTCGGAATGCGTGGGCGTCCACAAGATTCGTCCGTTGGGAGCATCCACATGCCCCGGAACTGCGATACCCATCCGTCGAAAGCCGTTTGAATCATGCACCCCAAGTTCGGAGCGAAGCCGGTCGACTCCTTCGGCCACCGCTTGCACCAGTTTCTTCGGCGAGGTCGGCGTCGCGATTTGTAAATTCTTCTGGATGCGCCCGCTCAGGCCCGCGCACGCGATCTGGCAATAAGCGGGCCTGATGTTCAGGCCAAGCACTCGATAGCTGGAATCATTGAGCTGAAGATTTACCGGCACGCGGCCGCGCTGGGACGGAATGCTCTTCTCTTCGGTCACCAAATCTTCGGCCACGAGTTCATCGACAATGTCGGAAACGCTGCTGCGGAATACGCCTGTCAATCTTGCTAGCTCCGCTCGAGAAATTGGCTGGCGCCGGCGAATCAATTCCAGCATGATCGAGCGGTTCACCTCTCGGACGCTCGAGGGAGTGGCCGTGCGAATCTGCAACGGGACCACCTCGCCCATCTTTTTGCTTGACATGGCGATGGAATTAGCAGTATACACTTTTGTAGCGATACCGTACAAAAAACTTTTTTGTACGAACTCAGGGGACGGAAAGAAAGAGGTAGCTATGTTGTCGCGCCTGTCAATTTTACTTGCTTTTTGCGCGTTCGTTTTTTGCTCCGCGCTAAGTGCCCAGACTGCGGACGGGACCGTGTCTGGGAATATTGCGGACCCCAGCGGCTCCGGTGTTCCCAACGCAAAAGTCACGCTGACGAACTCAGCGACTCACGTCGCGGTCAGCACCCAAACCAACGGTACGGGTTTCTATACCTTTCAATTTGTCATTCCCGGAACCTACGAAATAAGAGTGGAAGCATCCGGATTTCAGCGCCAGGTCCACCCCGATATTCACGTCGATGTAGCGCAAAGCGTTCGCCAGGATTTCTCTCTGCAGGTGGGCCAGACGCAGCAGGAAGTGACCGTAACGGGAGGCGCGGAAATGATCCAGACCGATAACGCCGCAGTAGGAACTGTAATCTCGCAGCGCGCCATTAACGAGCTTCCGCTGAACGGACGCAACCCACTGGCGCTGGTCGCGCTTGCCCCAGGCGTGGTGCCGCAAGGACAAGCCGGGCAAACCGGAGGGCCGGCGACAAACAATTCGGCCTACGGCAACTTCCAAATCGGTGGCGGCACTGCAAACCAGAGCAATTGGATGCTGGATGGCGCAACGATGGTCATCCCGTTCGGCCATGCGGTCGAACTCGTACCATCGCAGGATGTCATCAAGGAATTCAATGTGCAGGAAAACAATTTGCCTCCGCAATACGGCGGAACCGCAGGCGGAGTGGTAAATCTCACCACCAAAACCGGGACAAATGATTTGCATGGCGATGTTTTCGAATTCCTCCGAAACAAAGACTTGAACGCGAACACGTTTTTTAATAACCGATCCGGCGTTCCTACCGGCGCATTCACGCAAAACCAATTCGGCGGAACGCTGGGTGGTCCGGTAATTTTGCCGCATGTGTACAACGGCAAAGACAAGACCTTTTACTTCGTAGACTACGAAGGTTTCCGGTTGCGGCAAGGGCAAGGGCTGTTGCTTTCGGTTCCCACCCAGGCGATGAGAAACGGCGATTTTTCGGCGCTGGGAACTGCAATTTACAACCCGTTCAGCGGTACGAATCCTCGCCAGCAGGCCAGTTGCAACGGACAACTGAACGTTATTTGCCCGAGCCAAATTGATCCGGTCGCGGCGCACCTGGTTTCACTCTGGGCACTTCCGAATGTGGCGGGCGCCGGGGCGATCAACAACTGGGCTGGGAACGTCAGCACCGGCGGAAATCAGGACCAAGGCGGTATTCGCATCGATCACACGGTCAGTGACAAACAGCATCTTTTCTGGCGCTATACGTATTGGGCCGATGTGGATTTGGCCGGCGATCCTTTCCACAATCAGACCTATGCTGGCAACATCGGCACGCCAGAGAAGTACAACACACTACAAACGGTGTTCGACGATACTTACACCCTCTCGCCGCATACTGTAATGGATTTCAGAGCGGATCTTCTACGGTTCCGATATACGAGGACCCCGCAAAGCGTCGGCTTTGACGCAACCTCGATTGGCTGGCCCAGCTATTTCAACACGGAAGTGGCTTCACAGGTCCGAACCTTGCCTAACATCTGTGTCAACGATGGTGTTTACAACGAGTTCTGCGGAGGAGAAACCGGCAGCGTAATCGCCGGTTACGATACAGACTTCGAGATGGCGCCCACCGTTACGACCGTTCAGGGACATCACACGATCAACTTTGGCGGCGAATGGAGGGCTTCGCGGCACAACTACGGCCAGACCAACAATGGAACGGGCGGCTATAGCTTCACGTCCGCATTTACAGCCGGAAACCCGCCAAACAGGCTTAGGCGGAGGATCTGCATTTGCCTCATTCCTCTACGGCGCTGTTTACCAAGGCTCAGTGCAGGAGCCGGCCTTCACTGCCGGCCAGCAGGTTTACCGCGCGCTTTATGCGGGCGACACCTGGCAGGCCAGCAAGCGGCTCACGGTTACCTACGGTTTGCGTTGGGAGATTACTGGTCCCTGGACAGAGCGCTTCAACCGAATCACTGATTTCTTCCCTAACGCAACCAATCCGCTGGCCGCCGCAACAGGAATGCCTCTGAAGGGAGACGTGGGGTTTGTGGCGTCGCCCCAGCGCCTTGACCGCAGCCCTGTCAATACGAACCTGAAAGAATTCTCCCCTCGCGTCGGGTTGGCGTATATGCTGACGCCGAGCACAGTGATCCGCACCGGATATGGCATTTTTTGGCTGCCGATCGACGTGAACCTATTCGCCTCGCCCGATCATGATTCGATCAACGCGATTACGGAGTCCATGAACACGTCGACCAATAACGGACAGACACCCTTCAATGTGCTTTCGAATCCATTTCCGGGCGGGATCATTCCCGCGCCGCAGCGCAACGCGGATCCCAATCTCGCGCTATACGGCCAGACCGTGCTGACGCAGAATCCGGAGAACAAGCTCGGCACCAGTCAGCAATGGAACTTCGATATTCAGAAGCAGTTCGGCCCTAATTTGTTGATTGACGCCGGTTATGTAGGTGCAAAGGGAACGCACCTGCCCATTCAGACCCAAGACGAGAACGAACTGCCGATTCAATTCGTTCAGCAGCAGGCCGCGCTCGTCGGAACGACTGCATTCCTCGGATCGGTGAAGAACCCATTCGCTCCCTATGTGCCGTCGAATTCGCCGTTCGCCGCTTCAACCATACGCCTACGAGCAACTCCTGCGCCCGTTCCCAACCTACGGGCAAGTGCAGTATGCGTCACAAGGCGACGGTGATTCGAGCTACCAATCGTTCCAGTTGAAAGTCACCAAACGTTTCGGTGAAGGCGGCACTGCCTTGCTTGCGTATACGAATGCCAAGCTCATTGATGACGCGGAGACCCTCACACCCTGGCTGGAAGCGAACGGTGGCGCGGCAGGTTTCCAATATTGGGGCAACTTCCGTCTGGAGCGCTCGCTCTCGAGCTATGACGTATCGCAACGGCTGGTTCTCAGCTATGTGGTGGACCTGCCCTTTGGCAGAGGACGCAAGTACATGTCACATCCCAACAGAGTGGTTCAGGCGATAGCGGGCGGATGGGGACTGGATGGAATTCTCACCCTGCAGACCGGCTTTCCGGTCTCTCTGACTACTCAGAACAACAACATCCACGGTGAGGGCGGTGGTTCTCGCCCCGATATGAATCTTCAGGCCTGCCCGAGCGGCGCGGGACTGAGCGGTTCGGCGACAAGCCGTCTGAATGAATGGTTCAACACCTCCTGCTTCTTCCAGCCACCACTCTTCACGCTGGGGACCGTAAGCAGAACCTTGCCCAACGTGCGTCAAGATGGCATACACAATCTGGATTTCGCGATGTTCAAGAATTTTGACGTGGTGAGCGAGCGCGTTAAATTCCAGCTGCGTGGCGAAGCCTTCAACCTCTTGAATACACCGCAATTCGGGAACCCGGGGGGCTCTTGCCCTTGTAATGGCGGCAGCAACGGCAATTTCGGCGTGGTCACGTCCCAAGCGAACAATCCTCGCCTCATACAAGTGGCGGCAAAATTGATCTGGTGATGTTTCGGTTCGCTTGCGCGCTATGGCTCAGTGGGTGCCTTATCGCGCAAGCGCAATCGGATAACGACGCGCTGGCACAAAAAGCAGTGGAAGCGGAGAGGCGCGGCGATTTTGCCGGCGCCGTCTCCGCATTCCAGCAGCTACTGCATAACGGCGCGGACAGTCCCGAGCTTCGCAGCAATCTAGGCATCGCATATTATCAGCTTGGCGATCCTGCCAGTGCCCTGCGCGAATTCCGGCACGCGCTCACGCAAACTCCAAATTCCATTCCCGCGAATCTTTTTTCCGGATTATCGTTATTGAAGCTGCAGCACCCGAAAGAAGCGCTGACCTATCTCGAAAAATCTCATCACGCCCAACCCAATGCCATCGCGCCCGTTCTCGCGTTAGCCGAAGCGGAGATCGCCTCAAACGATCTGGCCCGGGCGAACGCGTTCTACAAGCAGGCCTCGCAACTCGATCCGCAAAGCGCGGAAGCCTGGTATGGCCTGGGCATCACGGATCGGGCGCTCGCCGAGAAAGAATTCGAACGCTCGAAGCGCTTAGGCGTGGCTAGCGCCGATTCGGCAGCCGCTCGGAAACGAGCTACCGCGTTGATGGATGCTTCGAAAGAATCTGTTTCGAAAGCGATGCAACTCGATCCTGGCTCCGTTCGCGCGCGCATGATTTTAGGCGAATCCTTCCGCATTGCCGAACGCTATGACGATGCGATTCGCGAATACAAAGCGGCGACAGAACAGCAACCCAATCTCGCTCCCGCTTGGGCTGGTTTAGCGACAGCCTACAGCGCGGCCGGCGATGACGATAACGCCATGAAGGCCGCGACCCGCTCTCTCGAACTCGATCCGAACGATCCCGCCACGAATGCGCTGGTTGCGGCGATTTTCTTGCGGCAATCCGATTACGCGAAAGCCGAGCCGTACGCGCTTCGCGCGCTCCAGATTCAACCGGATCTCTCCAGCGCTCACGTGATCCTGGCGAAAATCTATCTGGCCCGGCACGACGCGCCCAAAGCACTTCCCGAATTGCAAAGCGCAGTGAAAGACGACACGGACGGGAACACGTACTATTTGCTCGCCACAACGCTCCGGGAGCTCGGCCGAACCAATGAGGCCGCGGCTGCGCTGCAAAAATATCAGAGTGCTGCACAATGCGCATTTGGGGGCAGTGCAGAAATGAGACTTACTGGCCCAGGCTGCGGTAAACGACTCCGCCTTTCATCACAAACGCAACTTTCTCGACGGCGCTGATGTCCTGCAAGGGATCTCCCGGAACTGCGATGACATCGGCGAAATACCCCGCCTTTAGCGCGCCAATTTGGCCATCCCATTGCAATAGTCTTGCGCCATTCAATAGGTCGGCCTGCAAAACCGCCAAAGGTTTCATGCCGTATTTCACCATCAGCTCAAACTCGCGCGCCTGAGTCCCGTGCGGAAACGGACCCACATCGGAGCCTACCGCCATCGGCACGCCCGCTGCAAGCTGCTTCTGAAACTCGCGGGCATGAAATTCCAGACTCTGGCGCAACCGCGCGGCCTGAGCCGGAGTAGCGGCATGGTTCGCAAAGTATTCCGAAATCGTGAACGTCGGCACGGCCGGAATTTGTTTCTCACGCATGAGCCGCATCGTCTCCTCGCTGAGCTGATCGGCATGATCCACCGATTCCACGCCGGCTCGCGCGGCATAGAGCGTGCCCGGTTCGCCGGTCGCGTGAACGGCAACGCGCTTACCTACTCGCGCAGCCTCCTGAACTGCGGCGCTCAATTGGGCTTCGGTGTATTGATACGGCGTCGAAAACTGGCCGTTGCGGATAGAGTCCGGCCCGGTCTCGTACATCTTTATGAAATCCGCGCCTTCCTTGAACTGCTCTCGAATCGCCTCGACAATTTCATCCACGTTGTTCGCGTAGGTGGCGTTTGACAAAACATGCTGCGCGGGATTGTAGTGAATCGCGTCTTCGTGCCCACCGAGAATATCAATGGCGTTGCCGCTGATGCGCAGCCGCGGACCCGGCACCAGGCCTCGATTGATCGCGTTCCGTACGGCCGTGTCTGCGGACCCAGCGCCTTCTGTTCCCATGTCGCGCTCGGCCGTGAAGCCTGCCATCAGGTCATCTCTGGCCGCCAGCACCGCCAGAATCGTCCGCTGCGGCACAGACTCTTCCACCGTCTGCAAATCTTCCGCTCCCGGATGCAAAAACAAATGCACATGCGCGTCGATCAGGCCCGGCATCAAAGTGCGATCGCCTAAATCGATCGTCTGCGCTCCCGCTGGATGCTTGACGGACGACCCGGCCTCCACGATCCGGTCTCCTTCCACCAGCACTTCGCCTGGCTTGATCATTTGTCCCGATTCGATTTCCAGCAGCCGCGCGGCATGCAGCACAACGGAATGCGCGGGAGGCGTCGCGGTTTGGGCGGCGGCTGGCAAGCCGGGTAAAAGGCATAAGGCCATCATGGCGGACAAGCGCGATTTATTCATATTTGGATTTATTGGAACAAACTTCGCTACGGTTATCGTATTCACATTTAACAAACTGTTGCGCCTGGAGTGTTCATGAGTTTATGGAGTGAAGTACGTTATGCGGTGCGCTCGCTGATCAAATCTCCTCTCTTTACCTCCGTGGCGGTCATCTCGCTGGCGCTCGGGATTGGAGCAAACAGCGCCGTGTTCACGCTGCTGGATCAAGTCGTTCTGCGCCTGCTCCCCGTGCAGAGCCCGCAACAACTGGTCCAATTGAAAGAGGTTGGCCCGTTCCATGGATCGAATACCGGCATAAATGCGCTGTCGTATCCGATCTATCGCGATTTCCGGGACCAGAACCAGGTATTCAGCGGAGTCCTATGCCGCCGTAGTTTGCCGTTCAGCCTGAGCTTCAGGGGCCACAGTGAGCGCGCCGCGGGAGAAATTGTTTCCGGCAATTACTTCGACGTGCTTGGTGTCCCCGCAACGATCGGACGCGTATTCAATTCGAATGACGACCGCACGCGCGGCGGCGCGCCATTCGCGGTTCTGGGATACGACTACTGGCAGACCCGCTTCGCCGGCGATTCTTCCATCATTGGCAAACCCATTCTGGTGAACAATCATCAGTTGACCATCGTGGGCGTTGCGGGCAAGGGCTTCGAAGGCGTCGAACCCCTGTTCGCGACCCAGGTGTTCGTGCCCGTGATGATGGCCAAAGAGGTCACGCAGGAAGACAAACCTTTCGATGATCGCTTTCGCCGCTACCTGCAGGTGTTTGCCCGGCTGAAACCAGGAGTAAGCATCGCACAGGCGAAGGCCTCTCTACAGCCGATTTTTCATCGCATTCTCGACATGGAAGTGCAACTGCCTGGATTTGCTCACGCCTCGCAGTATGCGCGCCAGCAATTCTTGAAAATGCAACTCGATGTAATGCCGGGAGGCGGCGGTCAGAATATCGCCCGCCAATTTCTTGAGCCGGCGCTGTGGGCGATGACGGCCATGGTCGGGCTGGTTTTGCTGATTGCCTGCGCCAATGTGGCGAATCTCATCATCGCTCGCGCCACCTCGCGTCAGAAGGAGATCGCAGTACGCTTGGCGCTCGGAGCAAGCCGGAAACGCATCATCGGACAGCTCTTGCTCGAAAGCGCGCTCCTTTCCTTGAGCGGCGGCATTCTCGCCTTGGCCATCTCCGCCGGGACAATGCGCTCGCTCAGCGGCATCCTCCCGCATATCGATCCGCCGCTGAAGCTTGCCGTGAATCCTGATTTTCGCGTTCTGTGTTTCACGCTCGCCGTTGCTTTGCTGACCGCTTTTCTTTTCGGCTTGCTTCCGGCGCTGCAGGCCACGCGCCCGGATCTCGCCCCTACGCTCAAGGATCAGGCCAATGCGGTCGCGGGCGGGGGCCAAGCCAACTGGCGCAAATTGCTGGTCTGCGCTCAGGTCAGTCTCTCGCTTCTGCTGCTTATCGGCGCCGGCTTATTCGTCCGCACGCTAAAGAATCTGAAAAATGTCAGTCCGGGCTTTGAAGTAAGCAACCTGCTTTCGTTCGCGGTAAATCCGACGCTGAGCGGCTATAGCACCGGATCGCGCCAAGATTTTCTATCAGCAGCTAACAGACAAGCTCGCCAATACGCCCGGCGTTCAATCAACCGCGCTGGCGGTGGTTGCTCCGCTGAGTTTCGACGAGTGGGACAGCAGCATGGCGGTAGAAGGTTACGCGGCCAAGCCAGGCGAGGATATGAATCCCTGGGTCAACTACGTTTCGCCCGGTTTTTTCGATACGCTCAAGATCCCGATTTTTGCGGGGCGGGATTTCAACGGTCGCGACCGGCTCGGCGCCCCGAAGGTGGCGATCGTCAATGAAAAATTTGCGCGTCATTTCTTTGGCGACAGAAGCCCGATTGGGCGGCACATCGGCATGGGCGGCGACCCCGGGACCAAGACCGATATCGAAATCATAGGCGTCGTCCGCGATACCAAATACCAGAACATGCGCGACCAGCCGCCGCGTGAAGTGTTCTTTCCGTATCTGCAGAACGACTGGGCGACCGAGATGACCGCCTACGTCCGGACGAATCTTCGATCCGGCACAAATGTTCCCCACGCTTCGCGCGGCCGTGCAAGAGTTGGATCACAATCTGCCCATCTATCAGATGAAGACGGAAGAGCGGCAAGTGGACGATGTGCTGGTGGTGGAGCGCCTCGCCGCTAGCCTTTCTACGGCTTTCGGATTGCTCGCCACTTTGCTGGCTGCCATCGGGCTTTACGGCGTGATGGCTTTTCTGGTGACGCGCCGCACGCGCGAGATCGGTATTCGCATGGCGCTCGGAGCTCTTACAGGAGATGTGATCTGGATCGTGATGCGGGAAGTACTGCTGGTTGTGGGAATCGGAATTCTGATTGGTCTGCCCGCCGCCTTCGCCGTAACGCGTCTGCTGCAAAAACAGCTTTTCGGAATGTCGCCGTACGATCCGGGAACAATTGTCTTCGCGCTCGTTGGGATTGTTGCAATTGCCGCGTTATCAGGCTATTTGCCGGCTCGCCGCGCAACACGAGTGAATCCGGTAAAGGCGTTGCGGTATGAGTAGACTGAAGCTCACAAGCCGCCCGGATGACCATCTCGGCAATCCTCGATAACGTTTGGCGCGATCTGTTGTATGGCTTGCGCGCGATGCGCAAGAGCCGCGGCTTCGCCATTACGGCTGTACTGACGTTGGCGTTGGGTATCGGAGCAGATACTGCTATGTTCAGCGTCATTCGCGCGGTCTTGCTGAAGCCCCTTGGGTACCGCGACCCGGATCGCCTGGTGAGCATATCGGGAGGCGCGACACAGCTGCACGTCGAAGAGATCAGCAAGGCGGCCCGCTCTTACTCCCGAATCGGCTCGTTTTTTAATGGTTTGGAGAGTGTGACGTTTTCGGGCGATGCCGGCCCGGAGGTGCTGACACAAGCTCGCGTGTCTGCGAATTTCCTCGACATTCTGGGCGTACAACCAGCCCTGGGACGCAGCTTTCGTCCGCAAGAGGAGGCGCCCAACGGCCCGCCGGTTGCACTCATCAGCGCAGATTTGTGGCGGCGACGGTTTGGAGCAGATCCGTCGATACCGGGCCGAAAAGCGACGCTCGCCGCGGCATCGTACTCGATCATCGGCGTGCTCCCACCCGGCTTCCAATTTCCGTTCTCCGGAATTGACGTGTGGGTGACCAAGCCCTCCGAGAACGTTCGGCCCCTCAGCCCGTTATTGGCTCTCTTCGGACGGTTGAAGCCGCACGTGACTATTGAACAGGCCAGTGCGGAGCTGGTCGTCCTCAATCGGCAATACGCCTTGGCGCACCCGGGGATGCTCGATGCCAAGCCGAAAACGCCCGCGCAAGTCCTGCCGGTGAAGGAAGGGCTCGTATCTAAAGTTCGCGCGATGCTATGGATGCTGTTTGGCGCGGTGGGATTCGTGCTCTGGATTGCATGCGCCAATGTGGCCAGCCTGCTGCTGGCGCGGGCGGCATCGCGTTCGCGGGAATTTGCCGTGCGTGCGGCAATCGGGGCGGCGCGCGGCCGCTTGATCAGTCAACTTCTGACGGAGAGTCTATTGTTATCGCTCGCCGGCGGCGCAGCCGGTTTCCTGCTTGCCAAATGGAGTCTGAGCGCACTCACCCATATGGCCGCCCTGGGACTGCCACGATTGGAAGAGATTCGACTCGATGGAATGGTGCTGGCATTCGCGCTCCTTCTCTCCGTTTTGACCGGGCTTTTGTTCGGGCTGGCTCCCTCACTCGCGGCTTCGCGAGCCGACTTGGCCGGCGTACTACGTGCTACTGGTGAAGCAACTGTCTCGAAGCCCCTGATTTATCGCTTCGGGCTGCGTGACGTTTTGGTGGTGGGACAAGTTGCGCTCTCAGTCGTGTTGCTTATCGGAGCTGCGCTCCTGATGGAGAGCCTGGCGCATCTGCACAGTTTGGATCTCGGCTTTCGGCCGGCGAATCTTCTCACCATGCGCATTTCTCTCGCGCCCTCGCGCTACGGCACCGATCAGAAAAAAGCGGCCTTCTATCGCGAACTCGTGCGCCGCGTCGAGGCGATTCATGGTGTTCAAGCGGCCACCGTGACACTGACGCTTCCTCTTACCGGCTACGCAGGTACTCCGGTGCAGAATGCCAGTGAGCCGCCTCTCCTGCTGAATCAGCGGCCCCTCGCGACCATCCAGATCATTTCGCCCGGCTATTTCCGCACTCTCGATGTTCCGTTGCGGCGCGGCAGGCTGTTTTCCGAGCGCGATGATCTGACCTCGCCTCTGGTAGCGATCATCGCTGAACGTTTGGCCCGCCGCCTCTGGCCGGCTTATCCGGCCGGTCAAGATCCTATCGGTCAGCATCTGCTTATCGGAGCCAATACCCAGCCCGCCGAAATCGTCGGCGTGGTGGCCGATATTCATCAAACCTTTGAACACGACTCCTGGCCGGGAGTCTATCGCCCCTGTAGCCAGAGCCCTCTTCCGTTCGCGATGTTTGCCGTGCGAACCAACGGCGATCCGCTGCATTTTGCCAATCCTGTTCGCCGCGAAATACTAGCGATTGACCGCGATCAGCCGGTTTCGCACGTCAAGACGATGGAGGACATTGTAGAGGCCGAAGAGGGCCAGCGCCAGACCATCAGCAGGCTGCTTGGATCGTTTGCCGCCGTCGCTCTGCTGCTCGCCGCAGTGGGACTTTATGGCGTCATTGCCTATTCGGTCGTACAGCGCACAAAAGAGCTGGGGATCCGCCAGGCCTTGGGAGCGCAGCGGTTCGACATTCTTTCCTTAGTGGTGAGCCAGGGCCTTGGCCTGACGCTGGGCGGCGTTTTTCTTGGCATGGGCGGCGCATTCGCGTTGACTCGCGTGATGAAGAGCTTGCTATTCCAAGTGACGGCCACCGACCCGGCGACCTTCCTCGGCGCTTCCCTGTTGTTTATCGTTATTTCGCTGGCCGCTACCTATATTCCGGCGCGGCGTGCCCTGGATATCGATCCAGTCGCGGCGCTGAGAGTGGAATAAAGGCAGCCCCCACCATTCTGCGTTTTGCAAGGCGATCTTGTACTGTTCGATCGCTCTGGCAAGAAATCGCCATGCAGGCACCGAGCAACGCCGGAACGAAGTCCTATTGAGCAGGCTGCTCGCGAAACCTACTGTGGGGTGCCGTTCCCCGGCCAGGAAACGGCGGAACACTAAGCGCGTCTTTTCGTTCAACTGAAGCGAGCCGGGACTCCCGTTCCAGACAACGACCTGTGGATTGCGGCGCTTGTCTTGGAATATAACTTGCTCTTGGTTACCAGAGATCAGCATTTCGAGCGAATACCTCAGTTGATGCGCTCTTAGGATTTCTGATCCCGTCCCGATCGACGCGCTATTCGAAGACAGAGCCGGCGCGATGCCGCTTCACGCCCAAGTTCCGGCTAGCGACCAACTGCCCGGGATGGGCTCTAAAATCGGGACGGGCTTTAAAGAATGTCTAATCCATATTGAAATCAATGCTGGATGTCGCCGCGGCAAAGCACTCATGGAAATGAATAGTCCTCGACCGCGTCCCGCAATGGGCGTTCCCCAGACGGCATCCTCTCCCGGTTTTCCGCGCCATTGTTTGGGATCGCCAAAAACCCGTGGACTTCGCCGCCGCTATCGCCGAAGCCCACGATCTCCCCGCTGACATTGATCAATGCAGCGACACCCAAAATACATGGACGCGTTCGCTGGACTCACCTCGTTCAGGTGGATCGGCGCGCGCGCATACGCCTTTTCTATTGCTGCCCGTCTTGCTCCTCCTCTCTGGTGACTCCCGAAATCGTTCCCGTAAACTCCCCCGTATTCGTTAGCAGTACGGGCCCGCCAGAGGCGGTGAACAACACCGGGAGCACCGTCGAGGTCAACGTAACGGTGCCCGACGCATCTTTGAAACGGCCCGTTCCCCCTGTGATCTTATAAGTCCCAGTAAAGTGGGCCACCCCGTCCGTGGGATCTATGCAAAGGGATCCATCCGTGAGCACGATGTTCAATAGACTCCCGTCTTGGAAGCGAAATACACCCGCGCCGGCTAGAGTTGGAATATCGAGCCCGGTTCCGCCGACACAAGTGCTGGAAGATTGGGGCGAAAGCGCGTCAGCGTGTAGTTCACGATAGGTGAAAGGTCCTAGCGTACCGTTTCCGGCGAGAATCAGTTCGTCGGTAACAGTGTCGGGCTGTAGATTGATCGTAGTGCCCACATTGGTCCCCGAAAACGTCATGTTTACGGGCTTCTGATGTGCGTAGATCGCGGCGACACCGAAATTGAGCATCAATGCCGCGGTTGCGATGTGTTTCATGTTTTTTCTTGCCTCCGTCAGTGATAAGGAAAACGTGGGCGCGGAGTTACACGCGAGCGGCGTACTTCAGATAAAATTGGGAAATTCGCGCTGGTCGTATAGTGTGCCCGCAATGCAGCGCCGAATTGAAAGCCGGCGACCCTGCGGGGTTGTGTCCGGCGTGCCTGCTCGCTGGCGCGATGGGCTCCGGCTTCACATCCGGCAAACCGGATAGGGAAACCGTAAGGGCCCCCATCCGTGAGCGCGTCGAGCGGGACAGCTTCGGACCCTATCGAATCCTGAGCGTACTCGGTGAAGGGGGCATGGGCACTGTCTACCTCGCCGAGCAGACCGAACCCATCCGCCGCCGCGTAGCCGTTAAGGTAGTCAAGCGGGGCATGGATACCAACGAGGTGCTTGCCCGATTCAACCATGAACGCCAGTCCCTGGCGCGTATGGAGCACTCCAACATCGCCCGGATCCTCGACGCGGGCGCTTCCTCAAACGGCCGGCCGTTCTTCGTGATGGATTACATTGAGGGCTCATCCATCACCGTCTACTGCGATCGGCGTCAACTGACAACCAGCGCTCGCCTGGAACTGTTGCTCCCAGTCTGCCGCGCCGTCCAGCACGCCCACAATAAGGGAATAATTCACCGCGATATCAAGCCTTCGAACGTCCTGGTAACGGTCGAAGACACCAAGCCGATTCCGAAGGTGATCGACTTCGGAATCGCCAGAGCCATGCTGTCAGACGATGCAGGGAACACGCTGTCCACCCAATTTGGCCAGATGGTCGGGACGCCGGAGTATGCCAGCCCCGAACAGGCCGACATGGTCGCCGGTGAAATCGGCGCCGCGACCGACGTTTACTCGCTGGGAGTGCTTCTTTACGAAATGCTGATCGGAGTCGTCCCCTTCGATGGCGCCGTGCTGCGGAAAGCGGGTTTTGCCGAAATGCTCCGGATTCTCCGTGAAGAAGAAGCGCCCTCGCTGGTGCAGAGGCTGGACGCTCTCGGGCCTGAGACCAAGCAGATTGCCGCCCGGCGCGGGACCGACACTGCCGGCTTGCGGAAACTGGTGGACGGCAACTTGAACTGGATCGTCAAGAAGGCGCTGGAAAAATCTCCGCAACGGCGCTATGCCTCGCCATCCGAACTGGCAGCCGATATCGAGCGGCACCTGAAAGGGGAGGCGCTCCTTGCCGGTCCTCCCCGCCGGATCCTTCGGATGCGAAAGCCTGTTGTCGCGGCTGCGGCAGCCCTGGTTCTTACTCCTGCCGCGTGGCTGGTCCAACGCGCCATTGATTCCAACCCACAATCGAAGGTCACCAGCACGATTGTTCTGAGCGATGTGGCCAATGACACCGGCGATCCGTCATTTGACCGCGCCTTTCGCCAGAGCATCAGCTTTGAGCTCCAACGGTTCACGAACATGAGTGTGCTGCCGGAGGGCCGCGTCGCGGAGACGTTGAGCCAGATGCGCAGACTCCTCAGGTCCGTGTGACTCCCGAAATCGCGCGCGAGATTTGCCAGCGCTCCGGGAGCGCCGGCCTGGTCGAAAGTTCGCTTGTCAGGACCGGCTCAGAATACCTGATAACGTTGCGCGCCCGTAATTGTATTGCAGGGGACTTGCTGGACGAGGAACAATCGCCAGCCACCGCCAAACAGGACGTCATCCAGGAACTTCGCCGGTTAACGGCGAGGCTCCAATCGAAATCAGCGAAGTTCTTCATCGCCTTGCAAAAGAATGCGGCTCCGCTGGATGCGGCCACCACGTCCTCTCTGGAGGCCCTGAAGTCATTCAGCGCCGCAAGCCGGCAGATGTACGTGAGCCCCGCCGATGCGCTGCTGCTTTTCAAAAGAGCGATCGAGATCGACCCCCAATTCGCCATGGCGCACGCCTACCTCGGGCGGGCCTACGCCGATTACGGTGAGCAAAAGCTGGCAGCCGAAAGCATCCGACAAGGCTATCTGCTGCGCGGCATGGTCAGCGACAAAGAAAACTACTTCATCACCTACAACTACAATCGAGATGTCTTACGAAACCTCGAGATCTGCCGGCAGATCTGCGAGTCATGGATTGCGAAATATCCACGGGAGGTCACGCCTCACGGCTTCCTCTCTGGATTGACATCCCAAGGCACAGGTCAGTACGAAAAAGCGATTGAAGAGGGACAAAGGGCCATTGCCTTGGCCCCGGACTTCACCATTGCATATGAAAATATCGGGGAGGCTTACCTGCTCCTCAATCGGCCTGATGAGGCGAAGGCTATCCTTCAACGCGCGACTCAACGAAAACTCGCGTCCAAGGACAAGTTCGGGGTGAAGTTCTTCGCCGCGTTCTTGGAGCGGGATCGGAGCGCGATGGACAAGGCCGGCGCGCAGATCGCCTCAGCTTCGCCGCACGGCGACTCGGAGCATTTCGAATCTCTTATAGCGGCTTACGAAGGCCGATTGCAACAGTCCAGGCAGGCATCCATGCAAGCAGTTACTCTGGCTCGCCAAGCGCACCTTCTAGAGCGCGCCGCACTCTTCGAAGGAGCAGCCGCCATACGGGAGGCGCTCTACGGATACCCTGACGAGTCCTTCCGGCACGCCGCCGCCGCGGGTCAACTCGTCCAAGGACGGGATGTGGACTTCCCCCGAGCGTTCGCGCTGGCCCTGTTGCGGAATTCCTCGGCGGCCCTTTCCCTAGTCACGCAACTTGAAAAAGAATACCCGGAAGATACGTTTGTGCGCTTCACATACTCGCCGGCGGTGCACGCGCTGCTCAGCATCAATCAAGGCCGCCCCTCCAAGGCGATCGAACTTCTGACCGTGTCCAAGGTTTATGAACTGGGGCAAACGGGGGTGAGTTTATACGCCCACTACGGCGCGCTCTACCCTACGTATGTGCGCGGCCTGGCCTACCAGCAACTTCACAGGAACCACGAAGCCGCAGCGGAGTTCCAAAGAATGCTGGACCATCCCGGAGTCCTGCTGGCCGACCCCATTGGCCTAGCCGCCCGCCTTCAACTGGCTCGCGCCCTCCGCGACGCCGGGGAGACGGCCAGAGCCAGGAGGGTCTATCAGGATTTGCTCGCTCTCTGGAAAGATGCCGATCCTGGTATCCCACTTGTTCAGCAAGCCAAGGCCGAATTCGCCCGCCTGTAACTTCTGCGTCTGAATTTCCTTATCTAATCGAGAGGTAGCGCCATGACGTCACATACACAGCTCGGACGCAACGAATTTCCCACCACCAGCTGGAGCTTGGTGGTCGCTGCCGGCGATCGACTGCATCAGGATTGCCGTGATGCCTTAGCGCGCCTGTGCGAGCACTACTGGTATCCCGTTTACGCCTACGTGCGCCGGCGCGGGTGCGCAAAGGAAGACGCGCAGGACCTGACCCAGGAGTTTTTCATGCGCATCCTCGAAGGCCGGTACCTGGACCGCGCGAACCCCAACCGTGGGCGGTTCCGGTCATTTCTCCTGAACTCGTGCAAATTCTTTCTGGCCGATCAGGCCGATCGCGCACGCGCGCAGAAACGTGGTGCCGGGGCCATTCTGCCGTTTGAAGTCGCCTGCGGCGAGGACCGGTACCGGTTCGAACCGCTGGACAACGAAACGCCGGAACATATCTTTGAACGCGGCTGGGCGGTGATGTTGCTCGACCGGACGGTCTCTTGTCTCAGGGACGAGTTCATTCAGCACGGCAGCCTTGATGATTTCGAAAAGCTCAAGGTTTTCCTTCTCGGCCAGGCCGAAGTTCCTTACGCCCAACTCGCGCGCGAGATGGGCGCCACCGAAGGGGGGCTGAAAGTCGCGATCCACCGGCTTCGAAAACGCTATCGATTTCTTTTCCTGAGAGAAATCGCGGAGACCGTAGCAGACCATGCGGAGGTCGATTCCGAAATCCGTTTTCTGTTTTCCGCGCTCACGGGTGGAAACTGATTCTTCGATTCAACATGCATCGGGTTGCAACTGTTGATTTCGGATTGCGATCAAACGCGCAATCCGGAAATTGAAATTTACAACCGAAGGCGATCGCTCGTTGACATGAACAATGAGAGAGCGTTCGGAAATATTTCTTCAGCAGCTTGACACAGGCATCTTTGCCCTACGCAGCCCAGATCGTGACTGCGCCCGCCTTTCTCAATCGCGCAATCGCGAAAATACTAATTCGCTAAACACAATCAGATTTTCATCCCGCGGCCGTCGGCTTGAGGGGTCAATATCGAACTTCTTTAAGACCGAGAAGTCGGCCGCTTCCCGAGTCTGCCCATCGGACCACAGATTTGAAGTGATCTTTTGCATAGCGCTCGCATTGCCCGGGAAATACGAACCCAATCGCGCGGAGCCGGGAAGTTCGTTTGGCAAAAATGGGTTAGGTTGCTGAAAACAAACACCGCAGGCGATTTGGGTTCGTTTCGTAAGCCGGTCGGTCGTATGCTGCGAAGCGCGAGTTCGCCGGCCTTCGGCGGCATTTTCGGTGGAAATCCGGACGGAATTCCTGTGAATTGATTTTGGAAAATGGCCTTAAATGACTGCTCGCTTGTGAATAACCAGGGTACCCGGGCATTTCCACAGGAAGATCGCACCCCGGGGCTTGCTTGTCCGGTCGAGGCTTGATATTCTGAACGGGTCGCCGCAAGCGAGAGCAAACGGCGCAGCGACCGCAGCGGATCGAATAAAGATCGGAAAGATCTTGCAACGGTCGCGGCGGTTTGATAAGTTAGTTAATGGGCGAAGGGAGAATCGTCGCCCGAAGCAGGTCGGCAAACCGTTACAGCGGCGTCGCTGGGCGGGATTCGGACTCCATAGCGGTTCTCAAGTAGTCCTTTTTAGTAATCCAAGCCACCGAAGTTTACAAGGGTCAGATTCCCAACAGTTTTCTGGGTCTGACGCTGCTCCGTCTGATTGAAGTAGCGGAGTACGGCGTGGCCCAAACGGCTTTCGAGGCCGGCAACCATTAGATCTTGGCGGATGGAGACATTCGCGCATCGTCGGGTGGATTGCGCAGTTGTTTGACAATCTGGTTGGACGCAATGAAGTAATTCGTCAGACTTTTTGAGTAAAAGCCGGAGCGATTACGGTTCCCGTTGGATTTAAACGTCCGATGCGGAGCCGATTACTCTAACAGATCAAACGAGAGTTTGATCCCGGCTCAGAATCAACGCTGGCGGCGCGCTTAACACATGCAAGTCGAGCGAGAAAGGGGAGCAATCCCTGAGTAAAGCGGCGTACGGGTGAGTAACACGTGGGTAATCTACCTTCTAGTGTGGAATAACCCTGGGAAACCGGGGCTAATACCGCATAAGCCTGTGAAGGGAAAGCAGCAATGCGCTGGAAGAGGAGCCCGCGGCCGATTAGCTAGTTGGTGAGGTAACGGCCCACCAAGGCGATGATCGGTAGCCGGCCTGAGAGGGCACACGGCCACACTGGCACTGAAACACGGGCCAGACTCCTACGGGAGGCAGCAGTGGGGAATCTTGCACAATGGAGGCAACTCTGATGCAGCGACGCCGCGTGAGCGATGAAGCCCTTCGGGGTGTAAAGCTCTTTCGGCAGGGACGATAATGACGGTACCTGAAGAAGAAGCTGCGGCTAACTACGTGCCAGCAGCCGCGGTAATACGTAGGCAGCGAGCGTTGTTCGGAATTACTGGGCGTAAAGAGTGTGTAGGCGGTGCTCTAAGTTCGGTGTGAAATCTCCCGGCTTAACTGGGAGGGTGCGCCGGAAACTGGAGTGCTCGAGCGTGGGAGAGGAAAGCGGAATTCCTGGTGTAGCGGTGAAATGCGTAGATATCAGGAGGAACACCTGCGGTGTAGACGGCTTTCTGGACCATTGCTGACGCTGAGACACGAAAGCGTGGGTAGCAAACAGGATTAGATACCCTGGTAGTCCACGCCCTAAACGATGCATACTTGGTGTCGGCCATTCAGTTGGTCGGTGCCGGAGCTAACGCGTTAAGTATGCCGCCTGGGGAGTACGGTCGCAAGGCTGAAACTCAAAGGAATTGACGGGGGCCCGCACAAGCGGTGGAGCATGTGGTTTAATTCGACGCAACGCGAAGAACCTTACCTGGGCTCGAAATGCTGCAGACCGCTGGTGGAAACACCGGCTTTCCCGCAAGGGACTGTAGTATAGGTGCTGCATGGCTGTCGTCAGCTCGTGTCGTGAGATGTTGGGTTAAGTCCCGCAACGAGCGCAACCCTTGTCCTGTGTTGCTAACCCCTTAAAAGGTGCACTCTCAGGAGACCGCCAGCGATAAGTTGGAGGAAGGTGGGGATGACGTCAAGTCATCATGGCCTTTATGTCCAGGGCTACACACGTGCTACAATGGACGGTACAAAGCGCTGCAAACCCGCGAGGGGGAGCTAATCGCAAAAAACCGTTCTCAGTTCGGATTGCAGGCTGCAACCCGCCTGCATGAAGCTGGAATCGCTAGTAATGGCATATCAGAACGATGCCGTGAATACGTTCCCGGGCCTTGTACACACCGCCCGTCACATCACGAAAGTGGATTGTACTAGAAGCCTGCACGCCAACCCGCAAGGGAGGCAGCGGTCCAAGGTATGATTCATGATTGGGGTGAAGTCGTAACAAGGTAGCCGTAGGAGAACCTGCGGCTGGATCACCTCCTTTCTAAGAGAGACAGTGGCTGGAGTCACCGAATCAAGTAAGTGACAGCCTTTCCAGTCCAATACCCTCCGGTATCTCCACTTGAGAAGTTTGATTTGCTTCAGGTCGCTCATGCTGGTCGTGAGCGGCTGCGTCCAATCGGCCTCGATTTAATTTTTCTGTTCGCGCCTGACGGGCCTGTAGCTCAGGTGGTTAGAGCGCACCCCTGATAAGGGTGAGGTCGGTAGTTCGAGTCTACCCAGGCCCACCAAGTACCAGGCCGGAAACGTCGGCGGACAGATTGGGGCTGTAGCTCAGCTGGGAGAGCGCCTGATTTGCATTCAGGAGGTCGCCGGTTCGATCCCGACCAGCTCCACCAGTTCCTTTATCACCTGAAAGACAGAAATTATCATTTGATAAACTATCGAATGCTAATTTCTGTCGTTCGATGAACGCAGATTTTGTTGGATGAGGCAGCGTTTTATCAGCTAGCCGAAGACTCCAGGTTGGATGAGGCAGCGGTTTATCAGCTAGCCGAAGACTCCAGTAAAGTTCTTTGACAATTGAATAGTTATTGACGGGCAACTACAAGTTGCAAACGCTGATCCGAAACCAATATGGATCAGCAGCGCCGCCCGGTTTACAGAACCGCGACCGTAAGGGAGCGGATTGGATACTGGCGAGACGATGAGCCCGCGCCTCTCAGCGAGGCGAAGACTCATCGTGGAGATAACTCAGAACGTAGAGTTAATTTTATGGTCAAGCTACTAAGAGCATGCGTGTGGATGCCTTGGCGCAAGTAGGCGATGAAGGACGTGGCTAGCTGCGATAAGCCTCGGGGAGATGCAAGCAATCTGTTATCCGGGGATGTCCGAATGGGGAAACCCAAGCCAGGTAACTGGCTTACCTTTCGATGAATTCATAGTCGACTGGAGCGAACGGGGGGAAGTGAACCATCTCAGTACCCCTAGGAAGAGAAAACAATAGTGATTCCGATAGTAGTGGCGAGCGAACTCGGAACAGCCTAAACCGTGCGATCCGAAAGGAGAGCGCGGGGTTGCAGGACCACAAACAATAAGGATCGGCTGGAGGACTTCGGTTTTCAACCGGGCCTTATTGTAACGAGGTTATAGGAAAGCGTTAAGAGAACGGTATGGAAAGGCCGGCCAAAGAGGGTGACAGCCCCGTATCTGAAAATGCAATCTTAGCTTCCAGTGGTTCCTAAGTACCGCGGGACACGAGAAACCCTGTGGGAATCTGCCGGGACCATCCGGCAAGGCTAAATACTCACTTGCGACCGATAGTGAACTAGTACCGTGAGGGAAAGGTGAAAAGAACCCCTGTGAGGGGAGTGAAATAGTACCTGAAACCGCATGCTTACAAGCAGTGGGAGGACTATGGCCCTGCGGGTCAAACCGTGGAGCAATGTCTGACCTCGTGCCTATTGAATAATGAGCTGGCTAGTTAGTCTCAGTGGCAAGGTTAAGCGTAAGCGAGCCGTAGCGAAAGCGAGTCTGAATAGGGCGTTCAGTCGCTGGGATTAGACGCGAAGCGGGATGATCTACCCTTGGCCAGGATGAAATCCGTGTAACAGCGGATGGAGGTCCGAACCGGTGTTGGTTGAAAACAGCTCGGATGAGCTGAGGGTAGGGGTGAAAGGCTAATCAAATTCCGTGATAGCTCGTTCTCTCCGAAATAGCTTTAGGGCTAGCCTCGTATGGTCCGTCTTGGTGGTAGAGAACTGATTGAACTAGGGGCCTTTCCAGGTTACCGAATTCAGCCAAACTGCGAATGCCAAGAACGAGTAATACGGGAGTCAGACGGTCAGGGCTAAGCTTGATCGTCAAAAGGGAAAGAGCCCAGACCATCAACTAAGGTCCCCAAGTACATGCTAAGTGGGAAAGGAAGTCGAGTTCCTCAGACAGCCAGGAGGTTGGCTTAGAAGCAGCCATCCTTTAAAGAAAGCGTAATAGCTCACTGGTCGAGGGATTCGGTGCCGACAATCCAACGGGGCTCAAGCATGTCACCGAAGTTATGGACTCATTGGAGTGGTAGGAGAGCGTTCCTAGCGAAGTGAAGGTATACCGTAAGGAGTGCTGGATTGCTAGGAAGTGACTCTGCCAGCATAAGTAGCGAAAAGCCAGGTGGGAACCCTGGCCGCCGTAAGTCTAAGGATTCCTGAGAAAGGTTAATCCGCTCAGGGTTAGTCGGGGCCTAAGGTGAGGCCGAAAGGCGTAACTGATGGACACTACGGTTAATATTCCGTGACTACGTTTGTTCGATAAAGACCGATGGGGGGACGCACCACAGAGGCCTGCCTGCGAGAAGGGTCAAGGGTAGGTTGAGTGAGATCCGGATTGGCAAATCCGCCGGGTTGTGTGCCAGGAAAATCCTCTAAGGAGAATGAACGTACCCGTACCACAAACCGACACAGGTGGACGAGATGAGTATTCTAAGGCGCTCGGGTGATGGAGTTGCGAAGGAACTAGGCAAATTAACCCCGTAACTTCGGGAGAAGGGGTGCCCACTTCGGTGGGCCGCAGTGAAACGCGTCAGGCGACTGTTTAACAAAAACACAGGTCTCTGCAAAGTCGAAAACGACGTATAGGGGCTGACGCCTGCCCGGTGCCGGAAGGTTAAAGGGAGAGGTTAGCCGCAAGGCGAAGCTTTGAACTGAAGCCCCGGTGAACGGCGGCCGTAACTATAACGGTCCTAAGGTAGCGAAATTCCTTGTCGGGTAAGTTCCGACCTGCACGAATGGCGTAACGATCTGACGACTGTCGGCGCGCTCCGCCCGGCGAACTTGTGGTTCCGGTGAAGACGCCGGATGCCCGCCACTAGACGGAAAGACCCCGTGCACCTTTACTATACCTTTGCAATGAACTATGGTGCGGTCTGCGCAGCATAGGTGGGAGGCTTTGAACTCAGGCTCTTGGGCTTGAGGGAGCCAACGGTGAGATACCACCCTGATCGTTCTGTGGTTCTAACTTACTCCCGTCATCCGGGAGAAGGACATTGCAAGGCGGGTAGTTTGACTGGGGCGGTCGCCTCCTAAATTGTAACGGAGGCGCTCGAAGCTTGGTTCACGCTGTTTGGAAATCAGCGGTCGAGTGCAAAGGCATAAACCAGGTTGACTGCGAGACCTACAAGTCAAGCAGGTGGGAAACCAGGACTTAGTGATCCGGTGGTTCTGCATGGAAGGGCCATCGCTCAACGGATAAAAGGTACGCCGGGGATAACAGGCTGATCGGAGTCAAGAGTTCATATCGACGCTCCGGTTTGGCACCTCGATGTCGGTTCATCGCATCCTGGGGGTGTAGAAGCTCCCAAGGGTTAGGCTGTTCGCCTATTAAAGCGGTACGTGAACTGGGTTCAGAACGTCGCGAGACAGTTCGGTCCCTATCTGTGGTGGGCGTAGGAGATTTGAGGGGGCTTGCCCTTAGTACGAGAGGACCGGGGTGAACAGACCTCTTGTGATCCAGTTGTCACACCCGTGGCACAGCTGGGTAGCGAAGTCTGGTCAGGATAAGTGCTGAATGCATATAAGTACGAAACCTTCCCCAAGATGAGATCTCCCCGAAGAGCCGTGATAGACGATCACGTTGATAGGACGGATGTGTAAGCGCAGTAATGCGTTGAGCTGACCGTTACTAATAGCTCGTTCGGCTTGACCATAAAATGAACTGTGCGTTTTGAGTAACTTTCTGTTGCCCGCAATAACTATTCAAGAAAACCGATTTTCGGAACCGCGACCGTGAGGAAGCGGATCTTACGACTTTCGGGTGATCAAAGCGAGAGGGTTCCACCCGTTCCCATCCCGAACACGGAAGTTAAGCCTCCCAGCCCCGATGGTACTGCATGCGCGAGTGTGTGGGAGAGTAGGAAGTCGCCCGATTAAAATCAAAACCCCGCTTGGCGAGAACGCTAAGGCGGGGTTTTGTGTCTATAGTATGTGCCGTACCTCGTGCTATTACGGATCTGCTAACTTAGTGTAGGATTTCACACATAAAGCGAAATACTCGAATGGACTTGGCTAAAATGATTTCGGAACTCGAGGCTGAAAAGCATCGCTTGGACGAAGCGATTCTGGCCCTGGAGCGCCTTTCGGCCGGGAAAGCAACTCGCCGCGGCCGGCCGCCGCGCTGGCTGGAAGAGGCGAACGACATTTCCTCGCGCGAGGATGACCTCGCACAGACGGAGAGCGCCTGACCGTCTAACTGATGCTGACGTAGTGTAAACCGGCCCGGGTCAGTTTATCTCTGTCGAGCGCATGCCGGCCGTCCAGGATTAGCGGATTGCGCATCTTCTTTCCAAGCGCTTCCCAATCCAGATCACGATACTCATTCCATTCCGTTATCAAAACCAGCGCGTCGCACCCCTCCGCGATCTCGCACGCCGTGCCGCCGAGTTGAACGCTCATTGCGCGATGCTCGCGCTGGAAACGCTCCATCGCAATCGGATCGTGAGCCTTCACCCGCACGCCGCGATCGATGAGTTTTTGCGCGATCTCAATCGCCGGCGCTTCCCGAAGATCGTCGGTATTGGGCTTGAACGCAAGACCTAACAAGCCGATTGTTCGCCCCTTCAGGATCTTCAGCTCTTGCAGCAGTTTTTCCACCACGCGATCGCGCTGCCGGCAATTGATCTTCCGCGCCGCCTCAACAATAGGCAGATGCAATCCGTACTCGCCCGCCGTCGCAATGAGCGCGGCCGTGTCCTTGCCGAAACAGGAGCCGCCCCAGCCAATGCCGGCGCTCAAAAACCGCGGCCCGATGCGCGAGTCCAGTCCGATGCCTCGACCCACCTCGGAAATGTTCGCCCCCACGCGCTCCGCCACCAGCCCGATCTCATTGATGAAGCTGATTTTCAAGGCCAGAAACGCGTTGGCGGCATATTTGATCAGCTCGGCTGACGCCAAATCGGTCGATACCAGCGGAACGGCACTTACGTCCTCGGGCCGGGAAAGGTATGTAGGAGCGTTGAACGTCTGGTCGAGGATCGGACGATACAACGTATAAAGTACCTCAAGAGCGCGCGCCTCATCCGCGCCGATCACGATCCGATCCGGATACAGGCTGTCGTGAAGCGCCGAACCCTCGCGCAGAAACTCCGGATTCGATGCCACGGCGAAGTCGGCCACTAACCCGTTTTGACGCTGCTCGCTGGACTCTCGCATCAACGAGCCGACCCAATTGCCGCTGCCGATCGGCACGGTCGATTTGTTTACGACGACAGTGAATTCACTATTTACATGCTGCCCGATTGACCGCGCAGCCTGGGACAGGAATTCCAGGTTGGGAGCTCCCGACGGAGTAGGCGGCGTCCCGACCGCGATGAAAACCACTTCGGCGCCGGGGATGGCTTCGGCATAGCTGGTAGTGAAGTGCAGGTTGTGCCGGGCTTCTTGAAGAACCTCTTCCAAGTTGGGCTCGTAGATCGGGATCTTTCCCTCGGAGAGAGCTTGAATCTTCGATTCGTCCGTGTCAAGACAATGCACGTCGTGGCCGATAAAAGCCAGACACGCACCGGTGGTAAGGCCGACATAGCCGGTTCCGATAATCGCTACACGCATGGGAAGAAGGGTAATGTCGTATGATAACCCACAGGCTCAACAGATGAAAATACTCGGTTTATTCGCGGTTTCGCTCTTGGCGACCCAGGCTCTTTCGGCGCAAGAATCCGGGAAGACTCTGGTAAACGAACTGGTAAAACACTGGGAAATTTCGAAGTCGTTCACGGTGGAGGTTGCGGAAGCGATGCCGCAAGACGCCTACGGCTTCAAAGCCAGCGACGCGGAGATGACTTTCGGCGAGCAGATGAACCACATCGCACTCGGAAACGGGAATTACTGCGCGGCGGCCATGGGCGCGAAGAATCCTCTCACCAAGGGCAGCGATAATACCAAGACAACGGCCATTAAGAACCTGACTCAGCGCATACGACTACTGCATCGACGGTCTCAAAGGCATGACCGATGCGGATCTTCAGACTACGGTTACGATGCGCTCGGGCTCCATGACTAAATTTGAGCTATTCTGGGGCGGGTTCACTCACGCGGCGCATCATCGCGGCTCGGCCGACGTGTATCTGCGCCTGAAGGGCATCAAGCCACCTGAATACAAATTCTGAGATGACCGCATCCCCGTCTGAAGCTAAGTGCACTGGCGTGGGAAAATGCGAAAAGTGATCGAAATCATTCGCAGCGGCGCCTCGGCCGCGAAAGCCAAAGTCGTCATCTTCGATTTTGACGGCACACTGTCACTGATCCGTTCGGGTTGGATGGAAGTGATGGTGCCGATGTGCGTCGAACAACTCACCGCGCTCGAAACCGGAGAATCGGAATCGAAGCTCGCCGAAACAGTGGAGGAGTTCGTTTGGCGGTTGACCGGCAAAGAGACCATCTACCAGATGATGGCTTTGGCCGAAGCGATTCGTGAGCGGGGCGGGGAGCCGTTGGAACCGCTGGCATATAAGCGGATGTATCTCGACCGGCTCCATTTACGAATTCGCGACAGGCTTGCGGATCTCCATAGCGGGCGAGTCTCGCCGGACTGTTATTTGGTTCCGGGGTCGAGAGAGATCCTCGAGTTTCTCGCCGGCCGAGGCTTACAGCTCTACCTGGCAAGTGGCACGGATCACGCAAACGTGGCGGAGGAAGCAGAACTTCTCGATGTGGCCCGCTACTTCGAAGGCCGAATTTTCGGAGCTCAAGACGATCTCAAGAGTTTCTCCAAGGCGATTCTGGTTCAGCAGATTTTGTCCCGCGCTGCATTCGAAGCGGAAGAATTGTTGGTCTTCGGAGACGGCTACGTTGAAATTGAGGAAGTCAAAAAGGTGGGCGGGACCGCAGTTGGTGTTGCGACTCAGGAGCCGGATTGCTTGCACGTCGACGAATGGAAGCGCAAAAGGCTGATCAAAGTCGGTGCGGATTTTGTCATTCCGAACTATCTGAGTCTCGATGAGCTGTGCGAAACAGTCTTCGGGATTTTTTCGTCCGCCGAGCAGGTGGAAGCAATTCGGGCCTAGGTAGCTCCCTAGTAGCCTTACGTTAAATGTATCGCGTAAAATAAGAACCGGCGCTGCCTTGTCAAGGCATCTCAGGGGAGGTACGCTGTTATGACTACCATTTCCGAAAATCTGGAGCAATCCGCACTTCCGAAGTTGTTAATGGCCGACGATCATCATCTGATTCTGGATGCCCTTCGGGCGATGATGCAGAACGAATTCAATATTTTGGCCGTGGACAACAGTCAGGCATTCATCAAGGCTGTCGAAGGGTTTCAACCTGACGTCGCGGTCCTGGACGTGAGCATGCCTGGCGGCGATGGCTTCGTTACCGCGCGCAAAGTGCTGGAACGTAAGCCGGCGTTGCCGATCATTTTTCTATCGATGTACGCGGACTCAAGCTACGTGGAACAAGCCGCGCAGGTCGGCGCGAAGGCATATCTATCGAAGCAGCTTCCGGCGCAGGATCTGATCGTGGCGATCCGTGCCGTTCTGGAAGGAGAGAGTTTCCTCGACTCAACTCCGGCGCAAGAAAACCAGAATTCGCGCCCGCAAGGCGGAAAATTGGAACTGACCCAACGCCAACGGGAAGTTCTCCGGCTGATTGCGCTTGGCTGTAGTGCGAAGGATATCGCCAATCAACTGAATATTTCCGTCCGCACGGCCGAATTCCATAGGGCTGCCATTATGCAGAGACTTGGCCTTCACTCGACGGCGCAGATGACGCGATACGCGATTTCCAACAACATCAGCTGATTCTTAATTCGGCTTTTTGCAGATCGTCTTCTCCTTTCCTAACGAGAGAAGTTTCTTAACTCGCTCCGGCGCAAACAAGACTGCCCGTCTCAAATTCAACTCGTAATCGGCGGCCAAGGCGATAAACGCCATCAGGGCCTCGCTACGGGTTTGGAACGTGCATTCTTCCCATTCGCCATTGAGTTCAATCTTCAGAACCCAGCTGTACACCACGGCTGAACTCATTCTTGGTCCAAACTGTCCAACCCGAAAAGATAGGAATTGTTCTGATGCGGCAGCAGCCGATTTCGCGTAACGAGCCATGCCGAGGCATGTCAAATCTGCGGAGACGATAAGTGAAGAAGCGGTTAGGGAATTCGTTCCTTGTAGCTGGATGTGGCGCGTTCCTCGTGCTCTCGTCGCCGGCGATACGGGCGCAGGACACGAGCAGCCAGAAAATAGATACGGGCGCGAGGAAGATGATGAAATCCGCCGACATGAATTTCGCCGTGAAAGCCGCGCAGGGCGGGACGGCGGAAGTTCAGATGGGCCAACTGGCCGCGACCAAAGCCAGCAATCCGGACGTGAAAGCCTTTGGGCAAAAGATGGTGGACGATCACACGAAGGCGAATGACGATTTGAAGTCGGTGGCAGAGAAGGAAAACATGACGTTGCCCACGACAATGGGCGCAAAAGACCAAGCAGAGTACAACAAGCTGCAAAGTCTTTCGGGAGCGAAATTCGATCGGGAATATGTCAAATGCATGGTGAAAGACCACGCTGAGGACATCAAGGAGTTTCAGAAGGAAGCAAATACGGGCAAAGATCGCGCAAATTAAGTCTTTCGCGTCGAAGACTCTACCGGTTCTGCAAAGCCATTTCGACATGATTAAATCCGTCATGTCAAAGATGACCACCAGCCCCTCGATGTGAAGCCAGACAGGACAATCAAGCCATGAAATACAGAGTCGTATTCCGGGAGCGTTCGGATCGGACCGGTGAGAAGGCTGACAATCCACCGAGTTTTCTCGATACCCAACTGGATGACGGTATTGTGCTGGATGCCGTCTTCGTGGGACGCAATGGCCCCGATAGCCAGCATTCCTCGGACGTGCTTGAAGAAGACGACGATTTCCTAAGCCTCGGAAGTGAAATTTGGGAGTACGACGTTGCGGAGGGCAAGGACGAGGACTTCAAGAACGCCATTCTAAATTCAGGAGTAGTAATGGAGTTCGAACCCTTGGAATCACCGGGTGAACTTGGCGTTTCCTGAGACGAGGATTGCCGCGCTCGCCGCAGCTTCTGATACCTTGTAAGGCATTACCCTGAAGGAGGTGATGCTGTTCTATGCTCCGTCTGCTGTTGATCATCATCCTGTTCCTTGTGCTGATAGGGACGTTGCCGACGTGGGGTTATTCGTCGGGCTGGGGAACTGGTTATTATTTACCCGGTGGCTTTGGCCTTCTGTTGGTGATTGTGTTGGTTCTGGTCTTAATCGACCGTCGCGGTTTACCCTGAGCTGGCGGCGAGGCCCGCCTCGCCCCCAGATGAAATCGAATGCTTCCGGCATCATGAAGAGATGAAAACGCTGGCCATCGATATAGGTGGCACCAAATTCACGTTGGGGGCATTTGACAGGGAGCGGCTGCTGCTGAGAGAAACGCGCTTTACTCAGCGAAGCGGCGGACCGGCGTGGATGTTTTCGCAAATCGCGGAAATCGTAGGGAAATGGCGGGCAGCAAGCGGATTCAAGCCCGACCGGTGCGGGATTGGTTTTGGCGGGCCGGTAGATTTCCCCTCGCAAACAGTGACTCTATCTACGCACGTCGAGGGTTGGGCACAATATCCTCTCGTGCCGAGCGTGCAAGCCCTCATCCACGTCCCGACCGTGATGGATAACGATGCCAATACCGGAGCCTTGGGAGAGAGCATGTACGGTGCAGGGCGCGGCCTGGATTCTCTGTTTTACTTGACCTTGTCCACGGGCATCGGCGGCGGCGTGATTATCGATGGCAAGCTGTATCGCGGTCCCGATTCTTTTGCCGGTGAGATCGGGCATATCAATCTGGTACCGGATGGACCCGAGTGCCTGTGCGGCTCTCGCGGCTGTTTCGAGCGGATGTGCTGCGGCTTGTGGCTCGAACGCGATTACGGACGTCCGGCCAAAGAGCTTCTGCACGATCCGGAATTTGTCAAAAGCTATGTCGTTTACCTGGCAAGAGGATTAAAAGCCGCTCTGATGATTTTGAACCCGGCGCGGATCGTGATTGGAGGCGGCATCAGCAAGGCCGGCGACCGGCTCTTCGTCCCGCTGCGCGAGGAATTGAACAGGCAGATGACTGCATGGTCACGCGCTCGCCGGGACGTGGCGGCGGCCGAACTCGGTGATGACAGTGTTCTCTTTGGCGCTCTTGCACTTGCGAACGGAATAAAAAAATTAATCTGAGCTGGTCTTTTTTCCATAAAATCCTCCTCCGGCCGCCGAGCGTCTTACTAGCGGGATACAAGGAGGCGGTAGATGAAATTGTTAGATCGATCATTACCCGCAATAGTACTTACGCTGGGTCTAGCGCTGGGAGGCGGCATCTCTCTCCGCGCCGCAGGACAGGACTATCCTGCAGGTCAGGCGTATCCGGCGCCTTACACGGACTTACGGGGTCTGGTAGATCGTACCCAGGAAGACTTGCGCGTGGCAGGAACTCTGGAGCACGAAAAAGAGGACCAGCGCGAACGCGTACATCATGCGCAGGGGCACCTGTCCACTTTTGATCGCCATCTGGTCAAAGGCAATTTCGACAAAGGAGAGCTCGACAAGGCGATAGGCGAGATCAAAGGCATTCTGGATCATAATGTGCTTCAGGCGAGCAGCCGTGACGCTTTGATGCGCGACTTGAGTGATCTTAGAGTGGCCCGCGACCGCCACTACTGATAGCCGAGTCTCGGAGGACGCACGCGGCGGCGCAAACGCATGCTAGGCATTTTGGCTTTGCGCCGCGCCCGCGAGTCCTAGTTTGAGCGCGCGTTCTTTCATGGCCTCGATGCAGAAGGCAATGTGTTCCTCGAGGGGAACACCCAGTTCCTGGGCGCCGTTCAGGATGTCGTCGCGATTGACGTTTCGCGCGAAAGCCTTGTCCTTTAGCTTCCGCTTTACGGAGGGCACATCGACTTCGAAGATACTGCGTCCCGGTTTTACATAAGAGCACGCCGTCAGAAAACCGGCCAGCTCATCACAGGCAAAGAGCGCGCGCTCGAGCAAAGACGTTCTCGGAACACCGCTGTAATTAGCATGGGATAAGATCGCGCGGCGGGTAACCTCATCGACGCCCCGTTCGGCGAGTATGGGTTCGCCCTTCATGGGGTGATCGGGCGCGGCAGGGTGGATCTCCCAATCGAAATCGTGAAGGAGCGCCACCACGGCCCAGCGCTCTTCCGGTTCACCAAATTTTTTCGCATAAGCGATCATGCAGGCCTCCACGGCGAGCATATGCCGGCGCAAGCTATCGCTCTGGACGAATTCGCAGACAATATTCCAGGCTTCGTCTCTGGTCATCGATGCGGATTAGGATTCTTCGATTTTGACGGAGTTGAGCTTGTCGCCTTTTTGAACCGCATTCACGACATCCTGGCCGGAACGCACTTGGCCGAATACCGTGTGTTTGCCGTTTAGCCAATCGGTGGCGACATGAGTAATGAAGAATTGGCTGCCATTCGTATTCGGCCCGGCGTTGGCCATCGATAAGGACCCGACCTGATGTTTGTGGGGATTGCCCTTGGTTTCGTCTTCAAAACGATATCCGGGACCACCCGTTCCCGTGCCGGTCGGATCGCCCCCCTGGATCATGAAATCGGAAATGACGCGATGGAAAATGGTTCCATCGTAGAAGCCTTCCTTAGCGAGATAGACGAAGTTATTCACTGTTTTGGGCGCGTCCTTCGCGAAAAGATCGGCAACAATTGTGCCTCGGGATGTTTCGAAGGTCGCAGCGTATTTCTTGGACGGATCAATCGCCATCGGCGGCGGAGCCGAATACTGTTTGCTCATCACTCCCCAGTGTAGGGCAGCATCAATTCCGGTTCGATCGATCAATGGAGAACATGGACCGCTACCTGCTCGATCTGGATGGGCGTTTGTGAGCGGAAACGTGCCCGCAGCACGGCCTGAAAGTATTTGGGCGTAACGCCCGCGGATTGCCGGAGAGCGCGGACCAATTGAGAGGCGTACTCCGGGCGCGTTACGTATTCGACGGCGGCGCGGGTTCCTTCCGTTGAGGTGGATGCAAGCATCATGATCCATCCGGCGCCATGCAAACCGGGCAAACGCGCGATGAGTGCGTAACCTTCGACTGGAGTGGATTGGCCGGGAGACCACGTCTCATCGAAGGAATTGGGTTCACCGGGTTTGGGATGCAGATTTTCGAGATGTCCATGCCGGATGATGAAATCCTGCTGAACCGGAAGATCCGATTCGTAGAGGTTGTACTTGGGAGGTCCGACAAAAATGATGTCGTTTCGCGCGACATCGTCCCAAGTGAGGGCACTGCTCAGGACCAGATTGATGTCCTTGTGTGTCGAAAGAAACAATCGAGCCAGCTCGAAAGCGGCGGATGCTTCGCCGATGCCGGTGTAAGGATACGCCGCCACCGCCGGGCCGCCCAATTCCTTCTGAAGTGCCGCCAACTGCTCCGAGCTCGCGAAGGCTTTCCAACTGTTCAGAGATGGGTTGCGAAAGAAATCGCCTGAAATCTTCGCGAACAACGGCGTTCCGAGCGACACAATGGCAGGGCGCCTGGCATCAAAGAAAGGACTCCAGAGTGCAGCGATATCCGGGCTGCTATAGCGCTCTGAAATTGACTCGTGGCTCACGTTCCGCATCGCCAGCGCGGTGGCCAATACAGCCCAGACCAGAGCCACGATGGCCACCGACCATGCGAGGACGAGGCGGCGGTTGCGTCTGGGATGGGGCCGCTGCTGAGTCGATTGCGGCATGCGTTCCCGGAATTCCAGTCTGAAGTGGCCTTTCGGCACTTGGATCAGAACTGGGTCGTTTATGCCCTGCGTTCGGTAATACTCGTCAAGTTTCTGACGCAGTTTCCCGACCTGCACCCGCACAGAGGAGTCAACTTTCGGATCGTAGTCGGGCGGCTTCCTGAATGCTTCCACGCCTACCGTGTATTCCTTGAGGTCGCGGTCTTCGCCCCTCAATTCCTCCCGGCCGAGAAACTCAAGCAGCCGCTTCAGAACCTCGGTATTCCGAAACGTAGTGCTGTTGAGAACGTGTTCGAGCTCCGCCTCATACGCGGCGCGGACTGTGGGAGAAAGCACCACAACTTCTTGAGTATATTCAGTTAACCACGTCAGTTAACCAGGTAAATATCCGGTTAACCGCCCCACGTTGCTTGACGAGGCAAGATGAGGAAACCACACTAGGGCGTGCGGACTTTCGGATTCCTCACAATTTCGTTTTTTGCCGGGCTGACGATTGCAACCGCGTCGTCGCGGATTGAAAAGACAATCGACCGGGACTGGACATTCCAATATTTTCCGCAGCAAGAGCCAAATCTGGCCCCGGCATCGGTGCGCTTCGACGATTCGCGTTGGCCCGCGATTGCGTTACCGCACACTTGGAGCACATATGAGACGACGCGCGATGTTCACCCCTTCATTGCAGCCGCGAATGAGCAAGTTGACACGTATTGGTGGTACGGCTGGGGCTGGTATCGAAAGCGCATCATGATCGATCGCCGGTACAAGGAGCGCTTAATTTCGCTGGAGTTCGATGGCGTCCAGAAATACTCGAAGATTTTCGTAAACGGGAAATTTGCGGGCGAGCACAAAGGCGGCTACACGTCTTTTTCTGTCGATATCACGCCCTTTGTGAACTTCGGTCAGGAGAACGTAATCGGAGTATTGGTTTCAAACCGGCGGGACGATCCATACGCTATTCCGCCCATGGCAGCTGGCAACTTCGATGTTTACGGCGGAATTTACCGAGACGTCCGCTTGGAGATTAAGGATCGGCTCCACTTCCCTTTTCAGGGTTCCGCCGATTACGAAGGCGGCACTTTTGTGACTACGCCGCGCGTTTCGGCGGACAGCGCCGTGGTTCGCGTCCGGAGTTGGGTAAGAAACGACTACTCACAAGCGCGGGAATGCATTCTGGTTACGACGATCGTGAATCGTGATGGAAAACAGGTTGCACGGCTCACGGGTAAAAAGGCGATTGCCGCCGGACAGACCTACGAATTCGATCAAACGACCTTGATAGAGCATCCTGTGCTTTGGTCGCCTGATTCGCCTTATGTATATGCGGTAACTTCGCAGATCTTCGCCGGCGAATCCCCGGCTGACGAGATGACGAGCCCGCTTGGATTTAGATGGTTTTCGTGGAACAAAGCCGAGCACCGGCTTTACTTGAACGGGAACCAGATCGTTCTAAATGGAACGAATCGTCACCAGGAGTATCCGTGGCTTGGCGATGCGATGCCGAAGTGGATGCACAAGAGGGATCTCGAAGACATACGATACAACCTGGGCCACAACTTCCAACGGACTGTTCATTACCCGAACGATCCATACGTTTATGAGCTCTCGGACCGGCTCGGAATCATTACCGTGGAAGAAGTTCCGAATATCAAAGATATTGCGTTCGGCCGCGACGTGCAATTGCAGAACGTGCGGGAGATGATACGCCGCGATCGCAACCATCCATGTATTTTCTTTTGGAGCATGGGGAATGAGACGAATCAGCCTGCGGATTCCGCATGGGCAAAGGAAGAGGACACCACCCGGATCATTCACCTCCGCCGAGGCACGAACGGTGGGAAATACGTACAGACCAACAACGACGATATCGGATTCGAGAACCTTCTTCGCTGTACGATTCGCGGCTGGCACGACGGAGATCGCGAGTTCCCGGAGGGCGGCCATCCACAAAACGGGCAGGTCACCGGAACGGAAGAATGGCAGCACGATGTCAATCGCGCTGAAATGATTCGCAGGCAGGGGGACAACATCGTCGTGTTTCTATACGCAGATCATGGGGCCGACCGTAAGTATCTCTACTGCCCGCTGCTCTACGTCAATCCCAAGGGCTGGGTGGATGCCTATCGGAACCCGAAGTACATGTATTACCTCTGGGAGGCGAATTATGGGCCGAAACCGATCCTATTCATTGAGCCGCATAACTGGCGTTCGAAATATCTAGGGCAGGAGAAAGACATCACTGTGGATTCGAATTGCGATTCGGTCACGTTGCGGGTGAACGGGCGCGAAGTAGAGACACTGACCCCTTCGCCGGCCAATGCGCACAGCGTGACGTTTCATGGCGTGCCGGTGGAAGGGGGCGTATTGTCCGCCGATGGCATGCGAAACGGCCAACGCGTGCATGAAGAAGTGCGCATGCCCGGTGAGCCCGCCGCAATCGTGCTGAGGACTTCTTCCGAGAGGATACCCGCCGGACGCAACGGCATCGCGACGATCAGGGCGGATATTGTGGATGCGAACGGAGTACACGTGATGGGCGCAAATCCGCCTTTGACCTGGAGAGTGGAGGGCGCCGCAACGCTGGTCGGCCCTGAGAGGTATGAGACGGATACCAACAAGGACTGGTCACGATCGGGCGAGCTGTATATCGACACGCCGATCTCCAATGTGATTCGGTCCACCGAGAATGCCGGACGAATTGTGGTTACGGTAGATGCTCCCGGGTTGCGCAGCGGGCGCGTGACACTGACAACGGTTGAGCCAGCCAACGATGAGGTCCCCGGGATTTCGGAGCCCGCGGTTACCGATACGGGGCGCACGATGGTGACGCGAGATGCGGGTTTCAAAACCGTCGTTCTGAAGGCCAAACGGCAGAGGATTGCCGAGATCACGCAGGATTACGACATTCCTGAAGTGAACGGCGGGTATGAAGGGGCGATCCGGCAGTTTATAGTACGGCGCAACGCCGGCGTTGACGAATCCACACCACAGTTTCAGGCACTGATATTGCAACTAGCAAGCGTTCTGAAACGAACGCGAGGTCACATGATTGCGGATGATTACAACTTTCTGGTCAGACGGTTCAACGATACGGAGAAAAAACAATGAAGACCTTTCTAACTCTGTCCTCAGCATTTGGCGCTCTGTTGCTTGCCGGGGGCTGTTTGGCGCAAGACACCGGAACCATCTATGGAACAGTGACGGATCCTAGTGGCGCAGGTGTCGCTGGAGCGCAAGTGAAGGCAGTGCTCATCGAGCGGGGAACTGCCCGCAATACAACCACGGGCGCCACTGGTGAATACGTGTTTTCGCTGATGCCGATCGGAAAGTATGAAATTCAAGTGACGGCGGCGGGATTTCAGCAGTTTCGACGCGAATCGATCACTCTGAATGCCAACGAAAACGTTCGGGCCGACGCCGCGCTGACGCTGGGCAGCACCCGCGAGTCGATCACGGTCACCGGCGAAGCGCCGCTTGTTGACAGCCGTTCGGCAGTCATGGGCACCTTGATTGACGACAGGCGGCTCACGGAATTGCCGACAAACGGCCGTAATATCATCTCGCTCGCCTCGCTGCTGCCTGGAGCTTCGGACGTAAGCGCGCCGCAGACGTTCACTGGTGACCGCAGCGGCCCGACAGTCTCCATGTCCGGCACGAAAGCGAATTCTAACTTGTTTCTTTTTGATGGCCAGGATTTTGAAGCGGTGTTCCGCGATACGGGTCTGAACTATCCGCCGCCTGATGCGATTCAGGAAGTCAAGGTCTTGACCAGTAGTTTCAGCGCCGAATACGGGCATAATGCCGGAGGCGTATTTAATGTGGTCACGAAATCCGGCACGAACCAGTTGCACGGCGCGTTATGGGAGTTCGTCCGAAACAACGATTTCAACGCGCGCAATTTTTTCGCGGCTACCAATCCGCAGCTTGCGCAAAACCAATTCGGAGCTGCGGCGGGCGGACCAATCAAGAAAGACAAGCTGTTCGTGTTCGGATCGTATGAAGGGTTGCGAATCCGGCAAGGGTCGCTTGCTACCGGCGCTTTTCCGTTGACAGCCTCTGAACGGATCGGCGATCTCAGTGCGACGGGCGAGAAAACAGCTATCGACCCGCAGACGCAAAGGCCATTTCCCGGAAATCAAATTCCAACCAACCGCTTCGATCCGGTGGCGGAGGCGATCCTTACAAGATCCGGGCTGATGCCGCTACCCAATGGCGCAGGCGGCAGCCTGATTCAGACCTATGCCGCGCCGCAGAACAACGATCAGGGACTGATTCGAGTGGATTACAACCTGAACAGTAAGCACGTGATCTCGGGCCGCTACAACCAGAATTACTCTACTCAGATCACGATTGGCGGCCAGGTGCCGACCTATGAAACCATCTTCAATTGGGCGCGCGTGCAAAGTATCACCGCGGCTGACACCTACACGGTGACGCCTGCCATAGTGAACGAGTTTCGGCTCAGCTATAACCGCTTCAGTCCGGAATATCAGGTGGAAAACGGGTTCTCGCTGCACGATCTGGGCGGCAATTTCCCAGTGTTGAATGACGTCCCCATACCGCCGGAAGTGGTCATCAGCGGCCGTGTCACCCTTGCCAGCAACTCTAGCGTGAACGCCCAACTGGAGAACGAAGATTACCAGTTGAACGATATCTTCAATTGGACGCACGGACGCCACTCTGTCAAAGCCGGATTCGAAGTTTTTCGCAGGCGTTATTTGAATCGCAGCTACTTCCTGACCATGGGCCAATTTAACTTCACCGGGCAGATCACCGGCAATCCGGTCGCCGACTTCCTGCTCGGAAAACCCGCCACGGAAAGCATGGCGGCTCCGCTTACCGAGCAGGGCGGCGTGCAGACGAGCTTCAATGAGTTTGTGCAGGACGATTGGCGCGTGACTCCGCGTCTGACGTTGAATCTCGGGCTGCGTTACGAGCTGCCGCTGCCTTGGTATCAGCCGCAGAATTACTGGTCGACTTTTCATTTAGGCCAGCAGTCGACTGTTTTCCCGAATGCTCCTCTGGGGCTGGTTTTTTTCGGAGATAAGGGCGTACCGCGCGGCATGGTCCCGACAGACAAGAACAATTTCGCCCCGCGCTTCGGTTTTGCCTGGGATGCGTTCGGTGACGGCCGTACAGCAGTACGCGGCGGGTTCGGAATCTTTTACGACCTGATCCCCGCCGATATCATTCAGAACTTCAGCCAGCCGTTCCGCTACTCGTACACTTACCAGACTCCGTTCAGCCTTTCGAATCCATTGCAAGGACTGCCGCCGCTACCGCTGACGACAAACATTACAAGCCCGGTCTTTGTCGGGCTGCAGAGTACGGTTTATCCGAGTCCAAATTTGGTCACACCCTACGTGGAGCAGGCCAGTTTGTCGGTCCAGCGCGAGATCCTGCACGACACCATGCTGGAAGTCGCATATGTCGGAAAGTTCGGACATAAATTGCTCTACGGCAACGAGACGAATCCAGCCGTCTATGCGAAAGGCGAAACGCTCAGCAACGAGAACAACTATCGCATCATTCCGGGTGGGGCAGCTTGCCCGTGATGGAGACTGCGGCAAACTCCTCCTATCATGGGCTGCAAGTGCAAGGCACGAAGCGGTTCAGTCATCATTTTTCAGTTCAAGGAGCTTACACTTTTTCAAAAGCAATTGACCAAACCTCTTCGACGTCTCCGGAGTCGCCGCTCGCGCCGAACCCGTTTGATCTGGCGGCGGAGCGAGGCCTCGCGTCGTTTAACGCCGAGCACATCGGTTCGCTTTCGTGGATTGCAGATCTGCCGGCGCTTAGCGGACAACCAGCCGCGCTTCGGTTGGTCGCAGGCGGCTGGCAATGGAATGGTCTGTTCACGGCACGCACCGGGTTACCGCTCAACCCGACGCTAGGTTCAGACGTGGCGCTCAGTGGAACCGGGAGCCAGCGGCCCAACGTTGCAGGAAGCTGGCAGGAGCCGAGCGGCCGAAGCCTTGACGCGCAGCTCGCCGATTGGTTCAATCCGGCAGCTTTCGCAACTCCTGCGACGGGCACGTTCGGGAATGCCGGGAGGGATATCATTATCGGCCCGAGCTCGGCGAACGTGAACGTTGGGTTGTTCAAAACCTTTCCGGTACCGTGCGGGAAGGGATGAAAATTCAATTCCGCTCCGAGTTTTTCAATGTGCTGAATCGTGTGAATCTCGGGAATCCGAATCTTACGGTCGGCAACACTATGGGACGAATCACCTCTGCGGGCTCGGCGCGCGTCCTGCAGTTCGCATTGAAAGTTTTATTCTGATGACGCGCCTGCTGCTCGCGCTGATAGTGACAGGAAGTCTCAACAATCCTGGCGAGCTGCGGGTGAAGATTCAGCAGGCGCTCTTTGTTCCTCAGCCGCTTCCACGAGTGGATGCGAGGCAGTACGGACAGTTCGAAGTAGAGCCGGGGATCGCGGCTGATCGGGTGACTTACGCGACCGAATTCGGCATGAGGGTGCCCGCCATCGTTTATCATCCGGCAAATGAGGCGATGAAACGGCCTGCCCTTATAGTCGTCAACGGCCATGGCGGGGACAAGTACTCCTGGTATTCCATTTACGCCGGAATATTGTTCGCGCGAGCCGGCGCGGTTGTCCTGACTTACGACCCGATTGGAGAAGGTGAACGCAATTCGCAGCACAAATCGGGCACGCGTCAGCATGACCGTTACGTACCGCCCGACGAGAATGGCCGGCGCATGGGCGGTTTGATGATGACGGATTTACGAGAAGCGGTGAGCTATCTCGCCACCCGCAACGATGTCAATTCCCACAGAATCGCGGCCGCAGGTTATTCCATGGGTTCGTTTGTCGTATCGCTTACTTGCGCTGTGGAGACCCGATTGCACGCCTGCGTGGCGGTTGGCGGCGGTGACCTGGACGGCCCCGGCGGTTACTGGGATTCAAGCAGCAAGAAGATGTGTCAAGCGCTTCCGTATCAGGCGCTGTCTTTCCTGGGTGACCGCCCTGCCGTGCTCTTCGCGTTGAGCGCGATGCACGCGCAGGTGCTGATTCACAACGGCAGCACGGATGAAGTCGTGGAAATACCTACTCATGGGCCCGATTTCTTCGGCGATTTGCAAGCGCGGGCCAATAAATTGCTTGGCAACAGCAACAATGCATTTGATTACAGCTTCACGCCGAATGGCGGCCACCGGCCCTACTTCATTACTCGACCCGTGGCCGAGTGGCTGAATGCGCAATTGCATTTTCCGAACTGGGATGCGATTTCACGGGGCGAAACCAAGATTGCCGATTGGGCGCAGGCGAATAACGTTCCGATGGATCGTTTGTACGCCACCGATCATAGGGAAGCCGGAACGATCGCCCTGGGCGCGCACATCCCCTACATCCCGCGCGAAAGGCTAAACGTGTTGCCCGAAGCCGAATGGCAAAAGCAGAAGAACGAATTCATCCTGGAAAGCTGGTTCGATCACGTCCGGCGAGCACGTCCGGCGGGAATAGGGCCGCGAATGGACACGAATGCACACGAATTACCTATCCATAGATGACGCGTTTCCATTCGACCCTGGGCCTCTGAAAGTTGATGAGCAGAGCCAATCTGAAACCGGATGCTTTGAGGTAATTGATGCATTGCGCCATATGCTCGCCTGCAAGGCGTTCCACGCACTTGAGTTCGACAAGGAGCTGGTTTTCTACCACCAAATCGGCCAAGTATTCGCCGACACAGTATCCTTTATAGGAAACGGAATGCGAAACCTGCGATTTGACTCCCAAGCCCCGTAATGCGAGTTCCCGGACCAAAGCCCGCTCGTATACCTTCTCTAAGAATCCAGCCCCGAGGACGTTCGAGACTTCATAGGCAGCCCCGATCACGGCTTCCACCGATTCATCTATAGATTTGTGTGAATTCGTGTGCATTTGTGGCCTGTAGTCTTTGTCCCGACAGTTCACGCGGAATCTCAAAGTCATCCGCTACACTAGAGAGTTTGAGTTTGGGTTCTCGGGGGTTCTTTCGTCTCTTCGTCCGCCACCTGCGCTGAAACCCGCGTAGGTCAGGCAACGTCAGGGGTGTTTTCCACCGGCATGGAAAGGATTCGCTTTTAGATGATTCATCACAGGCTTCGAAGCCTGCGTATGCCAGCATCAACAGCTTGCGCGATCACAAGCGTTTGCTTTCTCATTTCGCTGAATGTCAGTCCCGCCCTAGCGCAGGCGACGCCTCCGCAGAATCCACCGGCTCAGAACCCGACCACCCAGAATCCACCCCAGCAGAATCCGCCGCCGCAACAAAACCCGCCGCCAACAGAAGCCGCCGGCCCAGAAGCCGCCGAATCCATTTGAAAATGTACCTGTAGCGCCCGAGAAACCGGCCCAGCCAACGAATCCGCCAAATATTCAAGAAGCTAAACCAGCCGCGGTGGGTGAAAACATCATTGAAGAAGTCCAGTTCCGCGGGCAACACAAAGTTCCCCAGGACACCCTGCGCGCTCTGATCTACACGAAGAAAGGTGACGTATACGACGAAGAGTCAATTCATCGCGATTTCATTGCGTTGTGGAATACGGGGCGCTTCGATGATTTGAGCATTGAGAAAGAAAAAGGACCGAACGGCGGAATTATTCTCCGGTTTGTAGTGACTGAGCGCCGCACCGTTCATACCATCGATTACACAGGGAACAAGTCGATCAGCAAATCTGAGATTCTCGATCGTTTCAAGGATCGGAAGGTTAATCTATCACCCGAATCGCAGTATGACCCAGGCAAGGTTCAGCGCGCGAAAAACGTTCTTCAGGAATACGAAGCCGAACGCGGCCATCAGTATGCCACCGTGACGCCGCAGATCAGGCAAGTGCCTCCAGGAGGCGTAGATATCACATTCGCCATCGATGAAGGCCCCAAGGTGAAGGTGGGGCATATCATCATCGATGGCAATCACGCCTTCAGCATCGAAAGAAGTGATCCGCGCGATGAAGAACCTGAAGCCGATCGGGATTCCTCATTCGATCCTGTTCGAAAGCCTCTTCGCGCGGACTTACGATTCCACCAAGCTGGACGAAGATGGCGAACGTATCCGGCAGGCTTACCAATCGCGAGGCTACTTCGAAGCCCGTGTCATTAACCACTCCGAACGCGTTTACGACATTTACGGGCGAGGCATAAAGGTTCCGATCTTCAACACGAAAAAGCCCGGCAAGCGAGTCGATATCACGATGGTGGTCCGGGAAGGCGATTTGTACCATCTGCGCAATTTCAATTTTGTGGGAATGAAGCTGTTCCGCACTCCCGATTTGATTGCGCGGCAGGTATTCCGTATGGGGCCCGGGCGATGTTTTCTCGACCGAAAAGCTCCAGAAGGGATTGGACGATCTACGGAAGCTATACGGGAATTTCGGCTACATCGATTTCGTTCCGTCGCCCGATCCCGAGCCGGTTCCGGGTAAAGACTCAGATCGATCTTACGGTGGATGTTGATGAAGGGCACCAATTCTTCATCCGGCGCATCGATTTTCAAGGCAACGCTACTACGCGGGATAAAGTCATTCGCCGCGAGTTGCTTGTGGATGAAGGCGACTTATACAGCCAGCAATTGCTGGATACCAGCATTCTTAAACTGAATCAGTTGGGTTACTTCGATCCGCTCAAGCCGGAAGATGCTTGGCAGATCACGCGCGATACCAAGACAAACACGGTCGATCTGCTGCTGAAGGTAAAAGAGCGAGGGAAGAACTCGATCCAGCTCAATGGCGGTGTTTCGGGAATTTCCGGAAGCTTCATCGGGTTCTCTTATTCAACCAACAACTTCCTGGGTCTCGGCGAGACGCTCAGCCTGGGCGCGCAAATCGGCACGCTGCTCGACAATATTACTTTCGGATTTACCGAACCTTACTTGTTCGATAAGCCGATTCAGGCTGGATTCACTGTTTTTTATCAGCGTTATAGCTATGACCAGGGACAGCAAGCTTCGATTCTGGCGGGCCAAAATCTCATTTCCTACTACAGCGCAATTGGTTCGTATGGCTGTCCAACCGGTCAGACGAATTGCAATCTACTTAATTACGTCACGAACGGTCGAGGGTTTACTAGCTTCCTCAGCTATCAACTCAGGCGAAGCTTTGCGCGTGTCGGTCTCAGTTACGGTTACAGCACGCAGACCTTGAGACCGCTTACGACGGCCGCCTCGACCTACTTCAATTATCTTGATTTCGAAGGCGTCGGCGGCCCGAACTCTCTAGCCGGTATCCGCACCAGCACGATCACCCCAACCTTCGCATATAACACGGTGAATCATCCGATCATCCCGACTAAGGGTTTACGGTTGAGCTTCAGTACAGGTTTTTCAGGGAGCTTCCTGGGCGGAAACGTGAATACAGTGCAACCGGTTATCGATGTGGCGTACTTCCGGCGTGGAATTTTCAAGAGCAACGTCATAGGGCTGCACCTCAATACGCGCTTCATCGCCGGATACGGCGGAAAAGTCGCGCCTCCCTATAGCCGCTATTACATGGGTGGAGAGGACGACATCCGCGGCTTCGATCTGTTGACCATCAGTCCGATCGCGTTTATTCCCACCGACACGCAAGTTAACGTGTTGAACAACGATGGAACGCAGCGCGTGCAGAAGATCGTGAACTCCGATGGTTCGATCGGAACGGTCAACGTGACGCAGACCATCCCTGTTTATCAGCTCATTTTGCCGGGGGGCGATACCGCATCGGTTTTCAATTTTGAGTATCGGATTCCGATCGTCGGCCCGGTGGGGCTTGCGCCTTTTGTAGATGCCGGAGTCGATCGGTTGACGCTTCCCAACCAATTAGGGCTGGATCCCAGCCGCCTTCAGGTTTTGAATGCGAGAGTTTCCGCAGGCGGACTTTAATCCCAGGGCGGTGGTCGCACCGGGCACACAGAAGACCGCGCGTTTCGGTGGGGCTCGAACTGCAGGTACTAATGCCGGTTGTCAATGCCCCATTCCGGCTATACTGGGCGTATAATTTGAGTTTCGTCAATACAAATTTGCAGCCCCCGATCGTGGCAGACCGGTCGTTCTTCCCGAACAACGCAACGTATCAAAGTGCGTTGCAGGCGTTCGGGTTATCGATTCCGTACGATGAGAGGCGGTCCATTTTCCGCTTCTCCATTGGACGGACGTTCTAGATCCGATCGGCCCCAGATATGTGACGATAATGAGAGATCACGGAAGGAATTAGGAAGTAGATGTAATGAGAAGCAGTTTGATTTCGGCGATTGCCCTGATGGGCCTCGCCGCCGGCGCATATGGGCAGCAAACAGCCGCCAAGGTGGGCGTTATCAGTGTGCAAGGCGCGATTGTCGGCACGAAAGACGGCCAGAAGGCTTCGCAGGAGCTGGACGCAAAGTTTGTCCCGAAGAAGAAAGATTTCGACGCGCGGCAAAGCGAGCTTGCTCAGCTCCAGGAGCAATACAACAAGGGCGGCAACCTGATGAGCGAAGACAAGCGCAATCAGCTTGCCCGGGATATCGACGAGAAGAAGAAGCGCCTGGAGCGCGACACGCAGGATGCCCAGGAAGAGCTTCAGGGCGAGCAGCAGCGCGTGCTGCAGGGATTGGGCCAGCGCATGATGGCCGTGATCGAGAAATACGCGAAAGACAACGGCTACACGATGATTCTGGACGTGAGCAATCCGAATACGCCGGTGCTTTACGCATCGAGCGGCATTGATATCACGCAGGACATCATCTCGCTCTACGATAAGACTTCAACGCAATGGCGGACCGGCCACGGCTCCCGGCACGCCGAAGTCGAGCACTCCGGGCCAGCGCACTCCTGGCGCCGCCGCCGCTGTTAAGCCGCCGGTTGGCGCACGCTAATCCGAGACATCAGTTAGATAAGTCGTTTGCGCTTCGCGGAATGCCTGATCATGGCGGCTGCGGAGCGCAATTCATTTAGAGCGACAGCGTTGCCGACGCTATACTCACGGACGTGAACAGGCATTACCTCGCATTAGACTTGGGCGCGGAGAGCGGGCGCGCTATTCTCGCGCATCTCGACGGCGGCCGGGTGCAGCTGACAGAACTGCACCGCTTTGGGAATACGCCGGTGCAGCTGCCGACCGGAATGTATTGGGACACGCTGCGGCTCTTCCATGAAATCTGCGAAGGGATTCGCGCCGCAGGCAAGGCGGTTGACCATTTCGATGGGCTGGCAATCGATACCTGGGGTGTCGATTTCGGTCTCCTAGACGCGAAGCGGCGAACTACTTCAAAACCCAAGGCACTATCGCGACCATCGTACGCAGGGAGTGCAGGCGAAGGTTTTCAGCACAGTGCCGCGCGCCGAAATTTTCCGCCAAACGGGTATCCAGTTCATGGATATCAACTCGCTATATCAGCTCTACGCCATTCAGCGGGATTCGCCGCATCTGCTCGAGATCTACTTCGAAGCTGCTATTCATGCCGGACCTGTTCAACTATTTCCTGACCGGAACATTCGCATCGGAGCGCACGATTGCCAGTACATCTCAGTTCTACGATCCAGCGCGGAAGCGTTTCGCAACGGACATGTTGCGAAAAATCGGGATCTCGGCCGGGTTCTTCGCCGAGTTGATCGATCCGGGTACGCAACTGGGTCCTGTTTTGCCCTATGTCTCCGAACGGTGCGGCCTGAAACAGGACGCGCTGGTTTACACAACCGGCTCCCACGATACGGCTTCTGCAGTAGCGGCGGTTCCGGCTTCCGAATCGGATAAATGGTGTTACATCAGCTCGGGCACCTGGTCCCTCATGGGCGTCGAACTGAACGAGCCCATCATCAATGACGAATCGCTGGATGCAAACTTCACGAATGAGGTGGGAGTTGACGGCAAAATTCGATTGTTGAAGAATATTCCGGGATTATGGGTGCTGCAGGAGTGCAGGCGAGCGTGGGCCAGGGAAGGCCAGGAATACTCATACTCCGAGTTGATGGAGCGAGCGGCGGCAGCGAAACCAACCAAGACGATCTTGGATCTGAATGAGTTCGTGCTGCCCGGCAATCACCCGCAGCGGATCTGCGAATTTTGCCGACGAACGGGTCAGGAAGTTCCGCAAGATGCCGGCGAGACAACTCGTGTCGTGCTGCAGAGCCTGGCGGTTCGTTACAAGCAGGTCTTGGAAACACTGGAAAAGCTGACGAATAGGAAGATCGAAGTCATCCACATCGTGGGCGGCGGATCCCGGAATACGTTGCTGAATCAGTTCGCAGCGAACATTACGGGGCGGCGCGTTATTGCCGGTCCCGCGGAAGCTACGGCTGCGGGAAATGCCTTGATCCAGGCGATGGGGAGTGGCGATATCCATTCTCTCGGCGAGTTGAGGGCGGTGGTGAGGCGGTCGTTCGAATTGGCCGAGTTCACGCCGAACGCATCAAGCAGTGGTTTCAGTTTCGGTGCGGCCGAATAAAGAATTGTTGCTTGTCCATTGAGGGGTCCACCGCCACATCGAAGAAGCCAACCATCATCTCAGCCCAGGTCTGTTCGCCCCAAGTGACGGCTGAATCCGGATCCGGGTTGTGCGGGTTATTCCGGGAATTATCGAAGGTCGCCACAGCTTGCAGGGTGACTCCCGCTTTGAGCGGAATCGGGTCGGCGAGGCGATAACTGAGCTGCCAGTAAAAATCGTAATGAGGAATCCGCAAGAGTGTACGGACTCTTCCGCCCGGCTGAACCAGGTTGTATTCGAAAGTTTTCCCGCGAAGGTGCATGTGCGGGAAGAAGCTCAGCAGCAAAGCGTCATTCGGCAGAGTTCCGTGAACCTCAACGCGGTGATCCGGATCTCCAGGAGGAATGAGGAAATGGTCGTTGGTCAACTGCAATGTCAGAACGCGCTTGCGCGGGGGCTGCTTTGAGAACACCAGCCCGACGGCCGTTTTGTCTTCCATCGCATGGCCGTGCGTGGTGTAGTGCATCTGCAGCACGATGTCAGATCCGGCGGGTATGAATTTCGCGAATCCTTCCGGCCAGCGATCCGGCAAACTGCCTGGCGCATAGACCAGCAGAATGTCACTTGTGGTCCACATCGCGTCGCGCCGTAAGGCTTCGGTTGGCAGATCGTCTGCGCTAAACGGGACGCCGACAGGCGCGCCACGGAGCCATGAAGATTTCGGGTCACGGATATAAGCAACGGCATGATGCACCACCATTCGATTGCTTGGCCGAATCTCGGACATGCTGACCCAGCGATCTTGCTTGAAGTGAGTCGGAATGATGATGTATTGATACGGAATATCGCCGCTCGCGGGGATTTTCTTCGCCACGGGCATTTGAAAGATCGCATCGGGCTCCGCGATATTCCAGCCCTTCGTCCAATTCATCGGAGCGGGCGCGTCGCGTGCGTCGCCTTCGGGCGCGCGCGCATCGGCCCATGAAGCAAGCGTCGCGATTTGCTGGGCGGTTAAGGAGGGATCGTTGGAAAAACGGCCGCAGCACGGATCTGCAAACCACGGGCGGCATGGTCTTTTTTTGCGTTACGTCGCGAATTGCGCCGGCAAAAAGGCGCGCTTCTCGATATGTTTCAAGCGGCATCGGCGCCATTTCGCCCGCGCGATGACAGCTCTGGCAGTGCTGCTGCAAAATAGGGAGGACGTCTTTGTAGAAGGTGGGATTCCGGCGCTCCGCGCACGCGCAGCGACCCAAGAGCAAGCCGTGGCGATAGAGAACAGATATGAAAACACCCGCCTCAGGAGGGCTGGCCTCCACGGTAGAACTCTGGCGGCATGCTGGGCCAATGCGGCTCGCGCTTTTGTTTAAATGCCTCGTAGCCTTCCTTAAAGTCTTCGGTCTCCATGAGCTGCTTCCGCAATTTTTTGGCGAGTTCGCCAGCCTCCTTCCATGACTTCCCCCGGGAGCCATGAAAGTACTGCATGCCGTTGGCGACGGCGGCGGGACTAGCCTTCGCCAACTCTCGCGCGAGCGCGTGTGCCCGCTCCGGCGCTTCCGGACTAGGACACAAGTGATGGACGAGGCCCCAGTGCAGAGCGTCCTGCGCCGAAAATAGCCGTCCGGTAAGGCTGACCTCCAACATTCGGCCCGGTCCGATAGCAGCTTCCACAGCGCGATAAACAAGAAAAGGCCAGAGTCCGACGCGAATTTCCGGCAGGCCAAACGCCGCCCCGTGTCCCGCCACGACGATGTGACCTTGAGCGACCAGACCGAGTCCTCCTCCGAGTGCCGCCCCATTCACGCAAATCACAATGGGTTTCAGAGAGTTTGCGCCGATCGTGAAAAGATCCTCGTGCACATCGGCCAACTCGCTCCCGTGCAGATGCGAGGCCTCGTCCAAATCCATGCCGGAGCAAAATACCTGTCCTGCCGCGCAGATCAAGATTGCGCCGACGTTGTCACTGTGCTGCGCTGAGCGGATCGCCTGGACGATACCCGAGCACGTCTCCGAATTCAGCGCATTTCGTTTGTTCGGCCGGTTCAGCGTTAGCTGCAGAATCCGGCATTTCTGTTCAACCACCAGATCCATCGAAACCCCCGTCAGAATCCAAATCCGAGTAGTATCAGCTTACAGCTTCAACCCGCGATGCTCTTGCCTGGCGTCCGTCATCTGGCCCCAACCTTCCTGAAATCCCAGCAACTGCAGCGGCAAGTGTTCGGTTGTTTCGTTCGCGCAGGCCACTTCGAACGCGAACGTGAGGACGTCCCGCGAGTCTTTGGGATCGATAATCGCATCGCAGTGCCCGCGAGCGGCAGCATATTTGGCGTCGAGCCAGCGCTCGTAATCGCCCCTGGTTTGAGAGATTTTTCCCTCCAGTTCTTTGGGCACGGGCTGGCCTGAAACTTTCAGCTTGTCCAGTTCCGGACCATAGACCGCCTGCACGGCCGAATCGCCCTCCATGACGCCGATTCGCGCGGTGGGCCAACTGAAAGTGAAGTTCGGATCGAACCCTTGGCCAGCCATGGCGTAATACCCGGCCCCGCTCGCGTGATTGACGGTCAGAACAATTTTAGGAACCGTCGCACAAGCCATTGTCTCCACCATTTCCGCGCCCGCTCGAATGATTCCCGCCGTTTCGGCCTCTATCCCCACCATGAAGCCGGAGACGTCCTGAACGTAGAGCAACGGCAATCGATGGCGTTCCGCGTTCTCGACGAAGTACGCGACTTTTCGGGCCGATTCCGTGTAGACGATGCCGCCAACGCGAGGTCCGGATTGCGTTTTCAGAAATCCGCGGCGGTTCGCAATTACGCCGATGTTACGGCCATTCAGCCGCGCGGCCGCGCACAGGAACTCAGGCGCATGTTCGGGCTGAAACTCGAGGAAATCGCCCGCATCAAGAATACGATCAAGCAAATCCTCCATATGGTATGGCAAGCGATGATCTGAAGGAAGTACTTCATATAGGCCGGCGACGTCGAGTCGCGGCTGGTTGCCTCGAAGCTGGGGCGGGGCCGCGGGCATCGCACGAAATTGCTGGCGAATCTTCTTGAGGCAATCTTCATCGTCCGTCGCGCGGTAATGCGCAACGCCGCTAATTGCGGTATGCATCTTAGCTCCGCCCAGCGATTCCGCGTCGGTGACTTGCCCCACCGCGCCCTTTCACCAGATTGGGGCCGCCCAGCCCCATGAAGCTGGTTTTATCGACCATGATCACCACATCGCTGAGCGCCGGCAGATAAGCCCCGCCCGCAATGCACGGTCCCATAACAGCGGCGACCTGCGCCACATGCATGCGCCGCCTCATCAGCGAGTTGTAATAGAAAATTCGCGCCGCGCCATACTGCCCCGGGAAAATACCATCCTGCAGCGGCAGATTTACGCCCGCTGAATCGACCAGATAGATAATCGGCACGCGATTGCGCATGGCGATCTCCTGGGCGCGTAGTATTTTCGTAATGGTTTCGGGCCACCATGCGCCCGCTTTTACGGTGGCATCGTTGGCCACGATCACTGCAGGACGCCCCTCGATCTTCGCCAATCCCGTAACCACGCCCGCTCCAGGAGCTTGGCCGTCGTACTGGTCATAAGCGATCAGCAGACCCACTTCGAGGAATTGCGTGCCAGGGTCGATCAAGCGATCGATGCGTTCCCGGGCGGTTAGCTTGCCCTCGTTATGCTGCTTATCGATTTTCTTGGCGCCGCCGCCCAGGCTGAGCTTACGCTCCAGCTCGTGCAACTCTTCGGCAAGCTGCCGCATATCACGCGAGAAACCCTGCATTTACGGTTCGATTCAGCAAGTCTTGGAATCTGGAATACCCCAAGCACCTGCTAGTCTAACAATCATGTTCGGGATCGACGAGCGCGCGCTTCGCATTGCTTGGACCATTTTCCTATTCGGGCTCCTGCTTGCGATCGTGTATTTCATTCGAGATACGCTCATCATTTTTGCCGCAGCCGTTTTTTTTGCCTACATGTTGTCGCCCATCGTGGAAGTTGTGGAACGGCTTCTCCCCAAACGTCGTACTCTTGCGCTCACCGTAGTTTACATTTCACTGGTCGGTCTGCTTGTCTTCCTTGGATTTGAGCTGATTCCCGCCTTGACCTCAGAAGCGACGAACCTGCTCACGCGTTTGCCCACTCTAGTTAGCAGTGGAGCGCTAACGCGTATCCACTTACCTCAATGGTTGGATCCATTTCGGGCACACATAGTCGACGCATTAAACCGTGAAGCTACAAATCTGCAATCGAGCGCGGTGCCGTTTTTGCAAAAAGAGGGGAGCCAAATCTTATCCGGCATCCGCTATATCGCGCCTTTTGTATTGATCCCCATCTTCGCGTTTTTTTTCCTTAAAGATGGACATGAAATCCGTGGTGCGATCGTCGGCTCCGTAGACAAAGGGCACGATCAAAGGACCGTTAGACTCATTCTGGACGACATCCACGAGGTCCTCAGGAACTATATTCGAGCACTGGTTTTCCTCGCTATTTCTTCCTTCGTCTGCTTCTCAATATTCTTAAGCGTGCTGCGTTATCCTTATGAGCTTTTGTTGGCAGGAATTTGTGCGATTCTGGAGTTTTTGCCGGTGGTCGGGCCCGCAGCGGCGTTAGTGATTCTGCTCGCCGTCTGTTTAATCACAGGCTCCGGCGGCATTCTGTGGATTCTTGTCTTTTGGGGATGTTTTCGGATTTTTCAGGATTACATTCTCAATCCGTACCTCATGAGCGCGGGCACGGAACTTCATCCGCTGCTGGTTCTTTTTGGTGTGTTAGCAGGCGACAGTATTGCCGGTATTCCGGGGATGTTCTTTTCCGTGCCGATTCTTGCCATTCTGAAGGTCATCTACAATCACCTGAGAAACTTCATACGCTCGGGGACAGTTATCGCGCGCATGAAATTGGCGAATCACACCGTTCGTTTGTTGGTTGTCTGCGCCTGCCTTTTCGGGGCGCGTCGCGCGATGTTTGCCGTCACGGAGACTTCAGGAGCAGTGCGAGTGGTAGTGGCAGCGGATGGGAGTGGTGATTTCAAAACGGTCCAGATGGCAATCGATCACGCGCCGCCTTACGGGAGTAAGCGTCTGGTGATCGAGATTCGTCCCTGGCACTTATCGTGAGCGAGTAACAGTCCCGCAGGACAGGGCGCGTATCACATTTCTCGGTAGCGATGCCGCGAATACCGTCATCACGTTCAACGCGGGAGCGAAAGATGTTGGCGGAACTTTCTTCAGCAGCACGGTAGACGTGGAGGGTTCCCAATTTGAAGCGACGAACATCACGTTTGAAAACTCCTATGGAACCGGCACTCAAGCAGTTGCTCTGATGATTCATTCCGATCGCGCCGTTTTCGAGAAATGCCGGTTCATTGGCTGGCAGGATACGTTGTACGCGGCTTCAGGTAGGCAATACTATCGCGATTGCTTCATCGAAGGACATGTCGATTTCATTTTCGGCAATGCGGCAGCGGTTTTTCAGAACTGCGAGATTCATAGCCGCGGGGCGGGATACATCACGGCCCAGAGCCGCATTACACCGGATGGTTCCACCGGCTACGTGTTCATCGACTGCAAGATAACTGGAGAAAACACGGGCAAAGGTGTCTACCTGGGGCGGCCTTGGCGGCCGTACTCGCGCGTTATTTATTTGAACTGCTGGCTGGGCGATCACATTCTGCCGGAAGGTTGGAGTAACTGGAACAAGACGGATAACGACAAGACTGCCTGGTATGCCGAGTTCGGTTCCAGGGGGCCTGGCGCCAACCAGGAGAAACGCGTTTCCTGGGCCCATACTCTCACGGCTACCGAAGTAGCGGCGTTCCAGCCGGATGTTTTTCTCCGTGGAAGCGATGGATGGCAACCCGACAAAATCAAAGTGGGCGATTAGGAAAACAGGAAATCAGTCGAGAGTTGGGCGAGAGCCGGGCAACCGGCAAGCCCCATCGTCATTTCTAATTCAGTTCTAAGAATTTCGACCACGCGCGCGACGCCATTCGCTCCGCCAACCGCCAGTCCGTACACATACGGCCGGCCGATCAGCACCGCTGTTGCTCCCATCGCCAAAGCCTTAAATACATCAATTCCTCGGCGGATCCCGCCATCCAAAAGCAAGGGCATGCGGCCGCGAATCTGTTCCGCGATGGCCGGGAGCACATTGATGGTTGCTGGAACCGTGTCTAAACTTCGCCCGCCGTGGTTCGAGATGATCACGCCGTCACACCCGGCCTTGACGGCAAGTTCGGCATCCGCCGGATGGAGAATTCCTTTGAGCAACAAGCGAACCGGAATAATCGATCGAAGCCAGTCGATATCTTTCCAGGTCGCATCGTATCCATGCGTAAGTGAATAAATATTGCGTCCGGAAGGGCGATGAGCGCCCGCGGCAATCGTGCTGCCCAGCTTCGCGAGATTGGAACGCTCGACGCCTGGAGGCAATCGGAATCCCGCGCGGACCTCGCGGTCACGAGGTCCGTTTACGGGGACGTCCACGGTGACGCAAATCGCGTCGCATCCCGCGGCCAATCCGCGATCAACGATTTCCTTCGTGAAGCTGCGGTCGTTCTGAATGTAAAGCTGAAACCAAAGCGGCCGCTGGGCGAGCGATGCCATCTGCTCGATCGAGACATTTGAGAAGAGCGCGGCCACAAGAGTCGCGTCACTGAGGTTTGCGCCTTTTACGGTTTCAAGTTCGCCCTCAGGGTGGGTGAGCTTGTGATATCCGGTCGGAGCGAGCAGTATGGGAAACGGATATTCGCGATCGAACAGCGTAAAAGTTGTGTCGATCCGGCTAGCATCCACCAGCACACGCGGATTCAAACGGATGCGGTTGAACGCCGTGCGATTTTCCAAAACCGTGATTTCAGAACCCGCGCCCCCAGCCAAATAGGCATACGCCATTGGGCTGAGGTACTGTTCGGCGGCGGCCTCAAACTCATCTAATGTCAAGACGGAGCTGAGTTGTTCACGGGTGAGTCGGTCCACTAGCGTTCGATTTTAGCTGTAGACCCGTTACGACCTCGATGCAACTTGCAGCATCGCTTTTGAGTATCCGACGTTGTATGCGAAACCCGAATAGGATCCGCCGCCCGGATAATACGGTTTGAATTCCGGCCGTTCTCTATCGGCATCTAGCGCGCGGGGATGCTCCGGATAGACCGTACGCGCATATCGCTGGCGCACAAGCTCCTTCATTACCGCGAACATGTCCACCTGTCCTTCATCAATGAAGACCTCCGTGTAACTCTCATAGGGCGTTCGAACCCGGACATTTCGATAGTGAACATGATTAATCCGGTCTCGGGAGCCGAAATATTTGCAAACCTCCACCGGATCCTCACCCATTTCGCGTGTAACACCGCAATCGAAAGTGATCCCGTTGGAGGGGCTGGATACGATGTCGATCAGGCGCTTCCATCCAGCAACAGTGCCCATGATCTGGCCGGAACCGCGGCTGATGGGCGCGGGAGGGTCGTTGGGATGCAGCGCCATGCGAACACGGCCTGCTCGGCAACTGGGATCACGGCTTTCAGAAAATAAGTAACGTTCTGCCACATCTCCTCGATGGTGTGTGCTCCTTCTTCCGGCAGTGGAGGAAGATTTTTCACGCGGTCATAATCGAACGCGGTGAGCCCGGCGCCGCCTCTGCCCGTTTCCTCGTAATAGCCTTCAATCGCCCGATGCGCATAGAAGTTGTACTCGATCACCGGCAGCCCGGCCCGTCCCGCGGCGCGGATGGATTGGCAGACCTTTTCGATCTCCTCGTCGCGTCCGGGCCGGCCGTAAAGTGTGTTTGGGAATCCGCTGATCATCATGTTGAACAGAACCAAACCGCCGTTCTTGCAAAGGTCGATTCGCGAGCGAATTTCGGATTCCTCCCACGGAATTCGCGGGCCGCCCATCAAAACGTAATCGACGCCAAGTTGCTTGATCCGGCGGAGTCCGCCTGGGTCGAGGTGTCCGGCTGAAAGGCCACCCGCGCCTGCTTCGAGACAGAGTTTCGGCAGCCCGTTGGTTCCCCCACTTGCGGTTTGCCCGTTCGCCGAAATCGAAAAAGCCGCCGCGCCAAGCCCTTGTATTGCCCTTCTTCGTGAGAAATTTCCGCTCATGCGATCTCCTTACAGCCGGCCGAAATGCGTCACAGCCTCTCGGATCGACTTATATTTTTCGATGTAGGGAAGCATGCTGTGCTCCGTGTTATCGAGTTGTTGAGCTTTATTCAACACCTCCGCGGCTTTGTCCTTGGGCACTACGACGACGCCGTCCATATCGGCGACGATCATATCGGACGGCCCGACCTGTACGCCCGCGCAATGCACAGTCGTGTTGGTTACCGCTACACGAAAGTGATTTACGGTTGTGGAGGGCACAATACCGCGGCTGAAGACCGGAAACTGCAACTTCGCGATCTGAGGTGTATCCCGTACACCGCCATCGACAATCGCCCCGGCGAACCCGCGGTATTTCATGGCAGTGCTCATGAGCCCGCCGATGCCCGCGTAATCCAAACCGTCTTCGAGAACCATCACGTACACCGATCCGGCGGGCGCTTCGTCGATCACATCCAACATGCCCTGGAGCGCTTTCGAACCTTCGTTGTGCTCTTCTTTCCGAAGTAGCACTGTTACGGCCGGCCCTGCGAATTTCGTCGCGGAGAGCGGCCGCATGTCGTGCGACATGTAAGCTTTCTTCCCATAGAGTTGCTCCATGGCGTCGGCTACGGAAGCAGCTTCCACCAGGCGGAAGCCCAGCGCCAAATTCTCCTGCGGGGTGTCCGCTTTGGCCCGTTCGGGCGAGAGCCTCAGAAATAATGCTGCGGTGCCGAGCAGCGCAATTGTCAGTTTCTTCTTCATTCGGGTCACTTCCATGTAAGATTACTCCTCGGGAGGCCACGTACATGTTCACCCCCTCACGCAGACGGTTTCTTCAGGCAGCCGGATGGACCGCGGCTCACCTGCTCACGACAGAACAAATCTTCCCAGCACCATACAACCGCGCAGCGGCAAGTCTCAAAAATAAAACCAAAATCACAGATTTGAAGTGCATGATCGTCCGAGGCACATGGGATTGGAACCTCATAAAAATCGAGACGGATTCCGGTCTGTACGGTATCGGTGAAGCCTATTGGGGCTGGGGCGTCAAGGATCTGGTGCTCAATAAAATGAAGGACATCGTGCTCGGAGAAGATCCGCTCAACGTGGATAAGCTCTACACAAAAATGTTGATGCAGAGCGCGGGAGCGGGCGCGATAGGTGGTGCAACCGTCACTGCCGCCAGCGGCATTGAAATCGCGCTCTGGGATCTGGCCGGCCGCATTCTCAACACACCTGCGTGCAACCTGCTGGGCGGCCGCTTCCGGGATCGCGTCCGCTTTTATCGCACGACACAGGTGCCGAAGCAGCACCCGGAAGATCCGGCCTCCTGGCGTGATTTGGCCCGCCGAACTCGTGCTGAAAAGTGGGGCTGGACGGCATTCAAATTTCAGGGCGATGGCATCCCGAGAGCGCTCGATCCGCAATACAAGGAGCCCGGTCATGATCCGTATTTGAGAAACCTCAAGCGCAACGACATCCAGCAGATCGTCACGATGATGGAAGCGGTTCGTGAGGAACTTGGCCCGGATGCCGATTTCGCGATCGACCTCCACTGGCACTACGACACGAGAGATGCGGTCGAGCTCGCGAACGCCCTTGAGCATGTCAAGCCTATGTGGATTGAAGATCCTGTTCCGCCGGAGAATCCGGAAACTATGGCGCTGGTCAGGCAGCACTCGCCCGTCCCTGTCTGTACGGGAGAGAACCTCTACGGCTTCGCGGGATTTGAAAAGTTAATTGAGCTGCAGGGCTGCGATGGCGTTCACATCGACATCCCAAAATCCGGCGGGCTGCTGGAATCGAAACGCATTTCCGATTTCGCGGCGAGTTACGGCATTTGGACCGCGGCGCATAATCCGGCCAGTCCCGTGGGAACGATCGCCTCCGCGCATGCCGCTTCTTCCATGCGAAATTTTCGTATTCATGAATTGGCGAATTATATCGATTGGTGGCCGGATCTTGTCATTCACGAGGGGCCAATCTGGGAGAACGGCTATTTGACCATTCAGGACAAGCCTGGTTACGGAATCGAGATTAATCCAGATGTGGCGCGCGCGCATCTCGCGCCTGGGGAAGCGTGGTGGGGCTAGACAGGCGAGAAGCTCCGCCTTCTCACTAGAAGGCGAACCAACTCGGCATGCAAGGTCAATTCAGCGGGACTCTGCAGTTTAGTTTCTGTAGAGTCCCGCTTTGAAGCTGAGGCAATCTCAGGCTACGGATGGAGAACCGCCTGCTTCGCTATCTGCGCCAGTGGCCTTCCACCCAAATGTACCCGCGTGGGGTTTGCCTCCAATGGCCTGGAACCCAGTGATGATAATAGGGCTGCGGAGGCAGCACCCAGCGTCCGGGAACCCAGACGTAGGCTCCGTTTTCCCAGCGATGATAACCCGCCTGCCAGACATAACCTCGACCAGGACTCGTTACGATAACTTCTCTCCGTGGCGGAGGAGGACCGATTCGAACATAGACCTGCGCATTCGCGGAACCGACAGCGAGCGCCAGGCCCAGTAATGCTGTGGACAGAATCTTGTTCGTCATATTTTGATTTTGCTCCTTCTTAGGATTTTGATAACTCGACGTTAGCTCAGAGCGCCCGCGCTTTGGCCGGGGTTCTGCTGACGTTTCTCGCGGCGCTGTTGCAGGCGCTCGCGCATTTGCTGCTGCATTTGATCATACGTCGTTTTCTGCTGATCGTTCAGCACTGCTTTGATCTTGGCCTCGCTGTCTTCGCGAACGGCAAGCATTTTGGCGTGGCGGTCCTTGGGCGCAAGAGAAGCGTCGTTGCGGATGCTCTCCATCTGCTGCTGCCGGTCAGTCAGAATCGGCAGAATCTGGCTCTGCTGATCCGCGCTGAGATTCAGCCGTTTTGTCAGCATTTTGATCTGCCGGTTCGGATCTACTGGATGCCGCTCGGGTGCTTGAGCGCTGGGCGCCGGCGCGGATTGTTCCTGCGGGGCAGCCACTGCGATGCCCAGTCCAAAAAGTGCGGAAAGGGCCAAAGAATAGATTTGTCTTTTCATTTTATTTACGTCCTTTTGAGACTTTGTGGTCTCTGTCTCAAGAGACGAAGCAACGGGCCCATGGTTTATCCCTCAGGCCGTTAAAGTTCGTTTAACCGAAATCGTCTGTCGCCGGAATTGACAAACTAGTGGCATGCTGCCTTCCGTCATCGCTGATCCGAATCTTGCTTTTCTGCTATTGGTCCTTGGAGCGCTCGGGATTTCCTGGGAACTGCATGCGCCCGGGATGATCGCGCCCGGAATTTTGGGTGTACTGCTGCTTTTGGCAGGAGCGTATGGCTTATACCAGGACTCGCCGACCTGGTATGGCTTGACCCTACTGGCGCTGGCGGCTCTTCTGTTGGCCATTGAGCTGAAATACTACACGCATATGATCTCGGGCCTTGCGGGAGCAATTCTGCTAGGCTTTGGCGCGATGGCGCTCGTGCAGGGCCCCAGGAGAATTACGCCCAGCCTGGCTTTTGCTGTCTCGCTGGCGTTTGGTATCATCACCATCTTTCTGGGCTTCCTCGGAATGCGCGCGCGTAAAGCGAAGCACCTTACTGGGCCGGAGAGCATGGTCGGCGAAATCGGCATTTCGCGGACGGAGATCAATCCGGAAGGCACGATTTTCGTGCATGGCGAATACTGGCAGGCGCGAAGCGATCACGCGATCCCTGCCGGGCAGAGGGTACGAGTGGAACGCGTGGATGAACTCTCGGTCCATGTTAAGGAGGCGTAGGTAGCTATGGCGGTCGATTTTTTTTCTGGCGTGTTGCTGATCTTAATTGTCATTTTGGTTTTCTACCTGATCTCATCGGTGAAGATTCTCGCCGAGTATGAGCGCGGCGTCATCTTCCGGCTCGGGCGAGTCCTGCGGGAGCCGAAAGGCCCGGGTATCATTCTGGTGTTCGCCCCCCTGGACCGGATTGTGCGGATCTCATTGCGAATTGAAGCCATGGAGGTTCCGTCGCAGGATCTGGTGACCCGTGACAATGTCACCGTGAAGGTAAATGCGGTGATCTATTTCCGCGTGTTGGATCCGGTGAAGGCGGTTCTGGAGGTGGCGAATTTCCTTTATGCCACGAGCCAGCTTTCGCAGACAACTCTGCGAAGCGTACTGGGCGAGGTGGAACTGGACGAACTGTTGAGCCAGCGCGAAAAAATCAATGTGCGTTTGCAAGCCGTGCTTGATCAACATACCGGTCCGTGGGGCGTGAAGGTCACCATGGTGGAAGTGAAGCAGGTGGACTTGCCGGATCAGATGATTCGCGCTATCGCGCGACAGGCGGAAGCGGAACGAGAGCGGCGCGCCAAGATCATCCATGCCGAGGGCGAGTATCTCGCCGCCGAGAAGTTGAGCATGGCTGCCGAACAGATCCAAAAACAGCCTGTGGCAATTCAGTTGCGATATTTGCAGACGTTGGTGGAGATTGGGTCCGAAAAGAACACTACGGTTATTTTCCCGCTGCCGGTAGATCTCTTAACGTCCGCTGATGACGCTGACCGAGAATCTGGCGCGAAAGAATGCCTGAGCGAAGATCCCGTATTTCCGCTTACTTCTTGTCCAGTTCGATATACCTGCCGCCGAAGAAGACAACGAGTGTGCGCACCGGCGATTCGCGGCCTTCAAAACCGCGCGTGAAACGGAAGGGCGCCAGGTCCAGTCCGGGTAACGTTCGTCCCCAAAAGGTGTCGTCGCTTGCGGGCGTCAGATCGAAAGGCACTTCGCTCTCGTGGCGTTCTGTCTTCGTGGTCAATTTTGCGATCAGCTTCCCGCCGGAAACGGAGATCGTGGCTGACGTGTTCCCGCCTTCATACGTTCCGGCATACTCCCCATACAGGGTCGTATCTGGTCGAAGCGGTACAAAAGATGACGCGGGCAATGGTTCCGGCTCCGGCGGCAGCTCGCGAATCCAGATGTCGCGAAAACGCACCGGCGTTCCGTGATCCTGCAACACCAAAGGGAGGCGCTCGGGGAGCGGATAGTAGGGCGGTCGGTTGTGGTAGGCGGTGGGCCCGCTGAGTTGCGCTGCATCCTGAACCACCACTCCGTTTTGGATCACTGTCTCTCGCGCGCGGCTCAGCAGGTGTCCTTCTTTATCGAACTTCGGTCGGCGGAAAACAATATCGTAGGTCTGCCACTCGCCCGGTGCCCGCACGGCATTGACCAGCGGCGGATACTGGCCGTAAATGGCTGCCGCCTGCCCGTCCGCGTAGGTCTTGGCATTGTAAGAATCCAAGACTTGCAATTCGTACATCCCCATGATGATGACGCCGCTATTGCCTCGCATCTGGTCTACGTTCCTCGGCGGATTCGGCGATGCCCATTCCACGTGCAACTGGCAATCTCCGAAGACCTGCTTGGTATGGATGTTTCCCGTTCCTGGCTTCACTTGCAGGTATCCGTTCTCAACCGTCCACTGCGCGGGACCGCCTTCCTGGCTCTCGAACGCGTCCTCATTCTTGCCGTCAAAAAGCACAATTGCATCAGAGGGCGCACCGCCGGGTGTCGTCGCCGGCGTTACCACAGGCGGGTTCGGCCGTCTCGTATCGTGTATCCGCCATGCTTCCTGTGCACTCATCATTCCGCCGCACGCAAATGCGAGGCACACCATCTTCAAACTTTGAATGTTCATGAGAGTGTTATATCGAAACCAGTACTCAGACGGTTTCCGATATGAACCAATGAAAGCATTCGCGATTGGGCAGCGAGAGCGAATGCATTGGAAATTTCGGAAATGCTCTAAGATTCTGGTGGGCGGTGACGGGATCGAACCATCGACCTCCTGCTTGTAAGGCAGGCGCTCTAACCGGCTGAGCTAACCGCCCGATATATTTTCTCTATTTTCGCACGCCGAGGTCATTAATCACGCGCCCACAAATCGCGCATAAAGACTGCGAGCCACTCCAATATCCGTGGTTCCTTTGATAATCGCGCGCCCGTCGGGGAAAAAGGTCAGGTGGTATTTCGGAACGATCATCCGCAACGCGAATTGATTCACGCGAACTTCTCCGAGCGGGCGCAGTCTCGCCGCAAGATACTCAAGATCGAGCGGCCTGGTGCTGTCGTGGAGTTGCACCGCATTCCTTCCGCAAAGACTCACCGGCGTTCGACGCCTGCCTTCGAGAAACTTGAATTGGCGCAACCCGCAAACCCCGCATTCTGCGTCCCGAGCACCCGCCGCGATATGCGTACTTGTCCCGTGCCAGACATCCAGAGAATGGATCGTGCAACGGAAATCCGCCCAGCCAACAAGCAAGCGTAACGCCGCGCTCACCTGTAACGCCCCAACAGATGTTGTTGCAGACGCGAGCACGCCATCCACATCGCATGTTGGTTGAATTCCGGGCGGCGGTTCCGGATAAACGACAGGCCAGGCAAGGCCCCCGGTCTGGAACGATCGGCATTACGATTCCATGGCTGCCGACAGCGGCTCCATAAATCCACGGTATGTTGAGTTTGACGCTAAGATCGTTGAGGAGATATCGAGTCTCAAAGTTGTCAGTGCCATCGAGTATGAGATCGCACCCAGCCACTAGTTCTTCCGCATTAGACGGCGTCATATCGCTGACCAGCGCCTCAATTTCGACTTGGCTGTTCACATTGCGCAATCTTTGCGCCGCCGCGATCGCTTTGGGAGACTCGTGCTCTGCATCGGTTTCCTCGTAGAGCCATTGCCGTTGAAGATTTGTGTAGTCCACATAATCGCGATCGATCAGCCGCAAGCGTCCAATACCCGCACGCGCCAATGCTTCGGCTTGGAAGCTGCCTAGTGCGCCGCAACCAACAATGCAAATTGAAGCCTGCCGAATCTTGCTTTGTCCCGCTTCCCCGATTCCCGCAAATAAGATCTGCCGCGAGTACCGCTCGTCCTCGCCGGGTTTCATATACAACGATCCTAACAATCATCGCGCCGCTTTCGAAACGCAAAACAACGGGCATGATCTGGTGTTTGCTAACGGCGTTTAGCGCCACCTTTGCTGCGGCACAAGAACGACAACCGTTCTTTCAGGAGGCGCTCAAATATGAGGGCCGCCGGATTACGAGCATTCAATTTGAACCCGTCGACCAGCCACTCTCGTCGGATCAGTTAGAACGCTTGCTTCCCTTTCACATCGGTTCTACATTCCATGAACGCGATTTGCATGTGGCCATCCAGAGGCTATTCGGGACCGGTCGTTTTTCCGACATGGCTGTGGATGCAACGGATCTGAACAACGGAGTCGCTTTGCGATTCATTACGAAACGCGCCTATTTCGTCGGCCGCGTAGTAATTCGCGGCGTAAAAGCGCCTCCCAATGCCGGCGAACTGAGCAGTGCCACGAAACTGCGCCTCGGCACTCCTTACACATCCGCGGATAAGAATCAGGCCATTGAATCCTTGCGGAATGTCTTGCGTCAGAACGGCTTCTATAATGCCAAAATCAATGCCGAGATAGAATTTCGGCCCGAAACCGAACAGGCAAATCTAGCGTTCGACGTGGACACCGGCAAGCGAGCTCGCTTTCAGCAGCCGGACATCGCGGGCGCCCCGGGCCAGGCCGCTAAAACCATTGTTGCCGTAACGCATTGGAAACGGATCTATGGCTTGCTCGGCTGGCAGGAAGTTACAGAAGTCCGTGTTCTGCAGGGTCTCGAGAATATACGTCGTTATTACGAGAAAAAGAATCTCCTTGACTCTCGAGTCACGCTGACTCGATTGCAGTATCACAACCAGACAAACACCGTCGAGCCGGCCCTTGAAGTTCAGACTGGAGTGCGAATCGTTCTCCGCGCTGTCGGGGCGAGAATTAGCGCGAGCAAACTAAAACAGCTTGTGCCGATTTTTCAGGAGCATTCCGTTGATACCGATCTTCTGCTCGAAGGCGAACGCAATATTCAGCAATATCTGATCGCGGATGGCTATTTCGGCGCTGAGGTAACATACGAAACCGCGGCGCGGCCATGACCCTTCGGAGCGGGTCATTACCTACAGCATCAGCCGGGGAGCTCGGCACAAATTCGTTTATCTGGGAATTGCGGGCAATAGATACTTCCAGGTGCAAACGATCCGGGAACGCCTGTATCTTCAGCCGGCGGAGTTTCCGCGTTTCCCGTACGGTCGCTTTAGCGATGTCTATCTTAGGCAAGACGTCCATTCGATAGAAACTCTATACACCTCGAACGGCTTTCGCGATGTCAAGGTGACTTGGAAAACCGAAGATGATTATCGTGGCGCGAAGAATCATCTCGCCATTTTTATTAACATTCAAGAAGGCCCGCAATGGTTCGTGTCTGATCTGTCCATTGAGGGACCGGCGCCGGAGGATCTGAACTGCGCTGCGATCCCAGATAGCCTCTTTACAGGGCCAGCCATTCAGCGAGGCGAATGTTGCCGACGATCGAGAGCGATTTCTGAACTATTACTATGATCGCGGATATCTCGAATGCGACTTTCGATTACTATGTGAGCCCATCCGATCAACCGGATCGCGTAAACGTCCGCTACGTTCTGCGTCCTGGCGAGCGCAAGTACGTTCGGGATGTGATTGTCACGGGTTTGGAAACCACGCGGCCCAGTCTTGTCTCCGATCGAATCGAATTGAAAAAAGGCGAACCGCTTTCCCTGGCCGAAGAGACCGACAGCCAGCGCCGCTTGTATGAGTTAGGAATTTTCGCTCGCGTAAATACGGCGTTCCAAAACCCTGATGGCGATGAAGCGGACAAGACCGTTTTGTACGACATCGAAGAAGCTAGGCATTATTCATTGAATGTCGGCGTCGGCGCGCAAATCTCGCGGATAGGCGGCGGCACTACCAGTCTTGATAACCCAGCCGGAAGCACGGGGTTTGCACCTCGTCTTGCTCTCGGCGTCAGCCGCATCAACTTCCTCGGTTTAGGTCAGACGGTAGGAGTACAAACCGCTGTTTCCACAATCGAACAACGGGCGGCATTCACGTATTTCATTCCGCAGTTTGTCTCGAACGAAAATCTTAATCTCACGGTAGCCACTCTGATCGAGAACTCGAATGATATTCGTACATTCACGGCGCACAGGCGCGAAGCGTCTTTGCAAATCGGCCAACGGCTTTCGCGCGCATTCACTGTACAGTATCGTGCCGTGTTTCGCCACGTGACATTATCGAACGTAAAAATCCAGCAATTACTCGTGCCGCTGCTATCTCAACCGGAGACAGTGGGGATGGCGGAATTTTCCATTATTGAAGACAAGCGCGATGATCCCACCGACGCCCATCACGGGATTTATACGACTCTTGACCTCAGTTACGCGCCAGGCATTCTCGGCTCGCAAACACATTTCGCCCGCGGGCTCTTCCGTAACTCGACATATCATCCGTTCCATCGCGATTTTGTCTTTGCGCGCAGCACCCAATTCGGATTGATCAGCCGGACGGGAGGGCGGCCTGGCATTCCGCTTGCCGAGCGTCTCTATGCCGGCGGCTCGAACTCAATCCGCGCTTTTCCCGATTTTCAAGCGGGCCCTCGTGACCTTGTCACTGGTTTCCCGCTCGGCGGAAACGCGCTTTTCACTAATAGCTTCGAGATGCGCTTCCCCCTCTATGGCGATAATGTCACGGGCGTCCTCTTCCATGACGCCGGAAATGTTTACAGCACGCTGGGCGATTTCAGCCTTCGTTTTCGCCAACGCAACCTGCAGGATTTCAATTACACGGTTCAATCTGTTGGTGTGGGCCTTCGTTATCGCACTCCGATTGGTCCGATCCGGCTGGATCTTTCTTTCAGCCCGGACGCGCCGCGCTTTTTTGGACTCAAAGGCACGGAGCAGGATTATTTGAACGGTACCGCGGTCTCCACCGTGCAAAAGATCAACGCCTTTCAATTTCACTTTTCACTCGGGCAGGCGTTCTAATGCGCGCCTTTTTCTTGGCCTTATGTCTCCTAAGTTCATTACATGCCGAAGTCATTGATCGCCTTGCCGTCACGGTGGGGCGCGAGATCATTACGGAATTGCAGATCGATGAGGAGATCCGCGTAACGGCATTTCTCAATCATCAGGAAGTGAACCGGAATCTTGATGCACGAAGAGCGGCAGCCGATCGCCTGGTCAACCAATTACTGGTAAAGCATGAAATGGAATTGAGCCATTATCCATTACCTGATGCTGAAGACGTAAACGCATATGCGGCGCGAGTTCGCGCCGCCTTTGAAGAGAATTCGAATTTCGATCAAGAGCTTGCGGCGTATCAGCTCACGAACGATACGCTGAAAGAGCATCTCGCGCTCCAACTGACGATGCTTCGCTTTGTTGAGTTCCGCTTTCGCCCGGATGTGACCGTTTCTGATACGGAGATAGAAAGCTCTTATGAACAAAAACTTGCGGCATGGAAAACGGATCACCCCGGAGTGCCGGCGCCCTCCCTTGCATCCTGGCGAGACTCGATCCGGCAAAGTCTTCTGGAGGCCCGGACAGACGAGATACTAAACATCTGGCTCGAGGAAAACCGAAAGCAGTGGAACATCGTCTATCTGGACAAATCTCTGCAGTGATGTCCCTATGAATTGGAAACAGCGCATTGTTCTGGTAACAGGAACCGCAATCGCGATCCTTGTGCTTCTCGTCGCGGGAGCAATGTACGCGCTCCAAACAAGTTGGTTCAAGCAAAATGTACGGGAACGAGTAATATCGGCTGTGCAACAAGCCACAGGCGGCCGTGTCGAGATTGGCTCGTTTGACTACAATTGGCGTACGCTGAGTGCTGAATTCCGGAATTTTGTTGTGCACGGAACCGAGCCGCCCGACCGCGCAACCGTTACTTCGCGCCGATTCCATTCGAGTTGGCTTGAAAATCGTTTCGCTCCTTAGCCGCAATGTGGACATTGCATCCCTTATAGTTGCTCGGCCTCAAATTTACGTCCTTGTCCGGGCTGATGGCACTACAAACATTCCAGCACCCCAATTAGGAAGGAGACGCGCGGCACATACGATACAAGATCTCCTCAACCTGAAGATACGCCGTTTTGAACTGCGCGACGGCACGGTAGATGCCGATTCGCACTGGGTTCCGCTCGATGTGAGGGGGCAAAATGTCGCTCTCGCCCTGACCTATGACCGGCGCACACCGCGATACCGTGTCACTGTATCTTCCCGGAAATTGGAAGTAAATGGCTCTGGATTTCAGAGCCTGCCATTGAACTTCGAGATGCACGCCGATCTCGAGCGAAATCGCGTAACGAATTCAGAACGCAGTGTTCGCCTCCAGCGGTTCAAGGCTCGAGATGAGTGGACCTCTGAGCGATTTTGCCAATCCGAAACTTGACCTGCAAGTAAGAGGAACTCTCGCAGCGGCCGAAGTCGCCGCAAATATCGCATTTCGAAGGATTAAATGCTGGCACAATTTTCCTGAATGGCGCAGCGCACTACCGGCAATCTGAGCCCATCAAATTCGGGGGTAAACTTAGCGGCCACAAGCTCGCATACCGATCCAAATTTGTTTCGATCGCGAACGCAGATTTTCAAGCGGATGCGTCAGGCGATCCCCAGCAGTTGACGCTGACGCATTTATCGATTGCGGCTCCCGAGGCAGAATTACCGGCGAGGCCAAGCTGAATCGGTCTGGTGCGTCTCGATTCTCCGGAACTGTTAATAACTTCAGCTTGCAGAATGCCGCGCGCTTCCTGCCATCCAGGTTTGCTCTGTGGAGTGGCGTGGCAAGCGGTCCCTTGCAGATTCAGACTGTGCTTGCAAATCCGATCCGCAGTCTTGCGCTTCGCGGCGCCTTCCACATCGTTCCCGCCATGACAGGCACTCCAGTTTCAGGCGATGTCGATTTTTCTTACAGCGGGCAAACGGGAACGCTACAGTTCGGAGCCTCGCACCTCAGCCTTCCCGACAGCCGCTTATCGTTTTCCGGTGAATGGGGAGCAAGCTTACAAGTCGCTCTCGACAGCACGAACTTGCAGAATTTGCAGCCTGCATTATCGCTCTTGAATCCGTCCTTTCAAGCTTCGAATCTTCCTGTTTTTCTTCCGAACGGCGCCGCCCACTTTGATGGCCTCGTAACCGGCCCGATCGCCCGTCCTCGAATTACCGGGAATCTGGCGCTTACTCATTTCCGATCGCAAGAACAAACCTGGGACTCAGTTCGATCGCAAATATCGGTTTCCGAAGATGCCATCCAATTCGACCATCTTATTTTCGATACCCCAGCGCTGCACGGGAGCGGCGATGGCCGTATCGGGTTACGCAACTGGACGGTGCAAGCAGATACCCCAATCCAGTTTCACGCGCAGCTGAAGAGTGCGGACCTGCCCATGTTGGCGGAGTACTCCAAACTCAATTTGCCGCACGCTGCGGTGGAAAACCAGAACATAAGCGGCTTGGTGTCCGGCCCAATCGATTTCCAGGGGTCGCTCGCCGATCCCCACGGCCGCGCTCAACTCAGTATCAAGGACGCCAACGCCTTCGGTGAACGCGTAAACGAAATTCAACTCGCCGCCACGCTTTCGAAAAATCAGTTGCAGCTCACTCAGGGTCGGGCAACGGCAGGCGCGGCGGTCATGACTTTCTCGGCAATTTACAACCGCGATCACGTCGTTGCAACCAACACGTCCGGACTGCAATCCTGGCGAACCGGCGATCTTCAGGTAAAAATTGACAGCAACGGATTCCCGCTCGCAACCCTTGCGCCTGTGCACAGATACGAACCGGGGTGGAATGCTAATTTCGAAATTCACGCCCAAGCCGAACTGCACGTCACGCCGGAGCACATCGCTCCCAAAAACGCCAATGGAACATTGATTTTCCGAAAACTGGTTCTCAACAACGTGCCTTACGGGGATGTAACGTTCAAAGCAGCGACCCACGATCAAACGCTCACCACAACTTTTTCGGGAGACCTGCGCGCGAACCGTTTGGCTGGCGAGGCGCAGGTACAACTAGCAAACGGCGAGGCGAAAGGCGAGTTGCATTTCGATCGCATCGATTTGGCTACCGTTGTGGCTCTTCTAAATCCCGCAAGAGCAAACTCATTGCCGGTTACCGGGTTCATCCGCGGCGGAATCACGTTCGAAGGACCTCTCCAACAATTGGACCGCATGCGCGGCGCAGTGCAACTCCAGGACGTACAGCTCAGTTCAGTTCTTCCCGTCCGAACCACGGAAACCGCGAAATCCTCCGATTTCATTTTTCACAACACCAGCCCGGTTGTCTTCGAAATCGCGAATGGCCTTGGCGTCATCCGCAATTTCCACCTCAGGTGGAAAGGAAACCGCGGTGACCATCACCGGATCTTTCCCATTCTTCACTACGCATCCGATGAACGTGAAGTTAGACGGTTCCGTTGACCTGCAGGTCTTCCAGCTTTTCGATCCGAATGTCCGTTCATCGGGGCAATCTGTCTTATCGGCCTCGGTCGCTGGAACGATTTCCAATCCTCTCGTAACCGGCACTGTCCAACTCAGCAACGGAGCTTTTTCCTTGAAAGATCTTCCGAACGGTCTCAGTGCTGTGAACGGAAGCATCAAGTTCGATCGCGATCGAGCCACAATTCAGACGCTCACCGCGAAAACAGGCGGTGGAGATTTGGCGTTAACCGGGTTTGTCACGTTCGGAGCTGGACCGCTCGTGTATCGTCTCGAGGCAAACGCGGAGAATATTCGGTTACGCTACGCGGGAAGCATCAGCGTTACCGCCAGCTCGCAGCTTCGCCTCACCGGCACGAGCGCCAGCGGTATTCTTTCCGGCACGGCGACCGTTTCGCGCGTCGTTTTGAATCCGAGTGCCGACGTTGGCAATCTATTGGCGTCCGTTGCCACTCCCGCCGCAGCGCCGGGTGATCAGAAAGATTTCTTGACAGGACTGCAATTCGACGTCCGCATAGAGAGCGCGCCCAACTTGCAGTTGAACACAACGCTCAGCCGTGACGTTCAGGCCGAGGTCGATCTTCGACTTCGCGGAACCCCGGAACACCCCGTTCTTCTCGGTAACATCGTCGCAAATCAGGGTGACGTGCGAGTATTCGGCACGCGCTATACAATCAACCGCGGCGAAATCAATTTCATCAACTCCGTTCGAATCGAGCCGGTCCTCGATCTCGATCTTCGAACGGAGGCCCGCGGCATCACCGTCGATATCACAATTTCCGGTACTCTCGGTAAACTGAACATCAATTATCGATCCGATCCGCCGCTTCAGCCACGCGACATCATCGCTCTTCTCACCGTTGGCCGTGCTCCGAATCTCACATCGAGCGTTCCGAATGCTCAAGTAACAAACGACGTAAGTGCGCTGCAGTCCGGAGCAAATACGGTACTGGGACAAGCCATTTCTCCAGCATCAAATCGCCTATCCAAGCTTTTTGGAATAACGAATATCAAAATAGATCCGCTGGTGCAGGGCACCACGAACACTCCACAGGCACGACTTACTCTCGAGCAGCAAATCTCGAAAGAGATCACCGTCACTTACATTACCAATTTGTCGCAGACCTCCGAGCAAATCTTTCGTGTTGAATGGGCTTTGAGCACACATTACTCGGTCGTGGCGCTTCGGGACGATAACGGCGAATTTGGCATCGACCTGCAATACCGGAAACGTTTTAAATAGGTCGGCATGAAACTGCGAACAGCGCAAGGCAAACTCAAAATAGAACACAGTATCATTGACGGGTTGCGCCCCGTTTTGGAGCGTCTGCTGAAGGACAATGATCAAATACGCTCCGTGATTCCAGGTGTGATTCGGCAGGTAAGAGATGCCAAGGGCGAGCCGGGTATCCACATTACTGTCCCCACTTCGAATGGTTGGAAGGCGATTGCCCTGAGTGCAGGTGCGCGCCAGGAGCTGTTTATTAGCACAAAACTATCCAAAGAAGAAATCGAAATGCTGATCAAGCGGGCTCTCAGCGTTCGGTAGCTTATGACTCGTCTCTGGCTGCTGCTGCTCGCGATGCCCCTTTGGAGTGGACCTCTCACCTTCAACCGCGACGTTGCTCCGCTTGTGTTTGCGCACTGCGCGCCCTGTCATCACGAAGGAGGCGTGGGTCCGTTCCCGCTGACCAGTTATCAGGACGTCCATAAGCATGCATCCCAAATCGTAGGGGTTACCGGACGCCGCTATATGCCGCCCTGGCCTCCCGAACCCGGCTATGGCGATTTCATCGGCGATCGCCGTTTGAGCGACTCACAAATCGGTTTGCTCGCGGAATGGGTGAAAGAAGGTCAATCGGAAGGAGCGCCGCAAAACCTGCCCCCGGTTCCCCGGTTCACGAATGAATGGCAGATGGGGCAACCCGATCTGATTCTTCGCATGCGCCAGCCCTTTCGCATGCCCGCCGGCGGGGGAGACATCTTTCGCAATTTCATTGTCGAAACCGGGCTGAAAGAAACGAAATATGTTCGCGGCCTTGAGCTTCGATTGGACAATCGTCGGGCCGTGCATCACGCGAATGTGGTTTTGGATCGCACGCAGTCGCTGCGCCGGAGAGAGGGAGAGGATGGGCGCCCGGGTTTTCCCGGCATGGATGTGATCACCGAGGCCGCACCCAACGATTTCGATCCGGATTCGCATTTTCTGTTTTGGAAACCGGGAACCGTTCTGCGCCCGGAACCCGACGATATGAGTTGGCGTCTCGATCCCGGCACGGATTTGATTCTGAACCTGCATTTACAGCCAACCGGAAAGGAGGAATCGGTCCAGGCTGAGATTGGCCTTTATTTCTCTTCGCATCCACCAACGCGATTTCCAATGCTGGTGCAGCTCGAACATGACGGCGCAATCAATATCCCGCCCGGCGATCGCACCTTTGCGATAACGGATCACTTGACGCTGCCCACCGATGTCGATTTGCTGGCCATTTATCCGCACGCACACTATCTCGGAAAACTGGTCGAGGCTTGGGCCATTCTGCCCGATGGCAGCCGCCGCTGGCTCATCCGCATTCCCGATTGGGACATCAACTGGCAAGCTGTTTACGAGTACAAGCAGCCAATTCCGCTTCCTAAAGGAACACAGGTTTCCATGCGCATCACTTATGACAACTCCGCTGAGAATCCCCGAAATCCCAATGATCCGCCCAAGCGCGTGATGACCGGCAACCGCAGCGAAGATGAGATGGGACACGTCTGGTTGCAAGTGCTCCCAAGAGCGAACGGAATCTCTGGAATGGATGCCCGCTTTCCGCTACAGGAAGCCGTCATGCGCCGCCGCTTGGAAAAATATCCAGGCGATTTCCTCGCGCACTACAACCTCGGAGCGCTCCTGCAGTCCGCTGGCAAGCTCGATCAGGCCATCCAATCTTATAAAGATGCTTTGCGAATCGAGCCGGCAAATGCTACCGCGCGAAACGGTCTGGCTTCCGCCCTGCTGATGCAGGATCGGGTGCCGGAAGCGATTCAACAGTTGCGTGAGACCTTGCGTGCGGATCCTACTTATCTGAACGCCAGATACAATCTCGCGCACGCACTCGCTGTCGGCGGAGATTTGAGCGGCGCGGAGGTCGAATACACCACCTTCTTGCAACAGAAGCCCGATGATGCAGGGGCGCAAGCCGGCCTTGGCACGGTTTATTACAAGGAACGGAAATTCAACGAAGCTCTTTCACATTTCCGTAACGCATGCGCCTTAAACCCGAACGACGCGGACATGCAGGCCAACTTAGGCACTCTGTTAGCGATCTCGGGAGATCTGCGCGGAGCTATTCAAGCCTTCGAGTCCGCTCTGCGAATTAATCCCGACCACCAAGCCGCGCGAGCAAATCTTGCCCGAGCGCAAGCACAACTGGCAGCCAGGCACTAATAACATGGAATCGTTCGATCACACCTTTGGCAATCTGAATCGCCGCCGCTTCATAATAGGATCTCTTGCGGCCGCAACGCTGCATGCTGCCCAGCCGCGCACAAATTTCCCGGCTACACCCCGCGAACGTCTCTCGGTATCGTCTTATCCGTTTCGATCTGTGATTGAGTCGGCGCACCGTCGTGCGACCGAATCCGCTAAGCCTGGCATGACCTTGCAGCAATTCGCGCAGTCCATTCCGGAAAAATTTCGGGTCCATGGAATCGAGCCCTGGAGCCGCCATTTTCATTCCACAGACCCCGCTTATTTGCGCGAACTCAGCGACGCATTCAAGGCGGCCGGAGTTCGGGTCGTGAATATTCCCGTCGATGAACCAGTGCACCCGTGCGCCGACGATCTCGATCAGCGCGCCACTTCAGCTGCGACCTGGCGCACATGGGTTGACGTTGCGGTCGCACTCGGATCCCCAAGCATTCGAGTTCACATGCCCGGCATCCGCAGCGCTCCCGATTGTGTTCTCGCCAGCCTTCGGGGGCTCGCGGATTACGGAACGCAAAAGAACATCGTGATTAATCTCGAAAACGACGACCCCGTCAGCGAACAGGCAACCCGCATCGTCGACACAATTGAGAAGACGAACAACCCGTTCCTCCGCGCGTTGCCTGACTTCTGCAATTCCATGCTGGCCGGAGACGAAGAGTACGATTATCGCTCCATCGCCGTGATGTTCGCGCACGCGTACAACATCAGTCACGTGAAAGATGAAGAAGTCGAGCGCGGTAAGGTCTATCGCATCGATCTGGCCCGTACGTTCTCCATCGCGAAAAAGGCGAACTACCGGGGATATTTTTCAATGGAGTGGGACGGTGAGGGCGACCCCTATCAAGGCACGCAGCGTCTGATCGAAGCCAGCCTTCAGAATCTATCGTAAGTGCAGCAAGGCTTTAGCTAGTAATCTCGGCGATGGGAGAACCCTTCCGCTCTTTCCATCTCCCGCGAGTGAAGTCCGGAAATTTCGCGGGAGCGCTCCCTTGCGCCAACGAGGCTTGGCTAAGCGGTCCAGGAGCAGACCACGAAGCAGCATCGTACACGTCTAAATCCGGCGCCAGTCCCTGCCGCATGCATTCCAGCAGCCGGTAGCACTCAATAAAATCCATTCCTCCGTGCCCGCCCAGCTTTCTTGCAATTTCGCCCTGCTTCTTCCACAACGGATGCTCGTACTGCTCTTTGTACTGCTCGATGCTGCCGTATTGTTCGCCTCCCGGCTGTCCATCGAAATAGATCCGCGGTGGGTAATCCTTGAAAATGCCCCTCGTTCCGGCGATGGTGTTCAGCCGATCGTATGGATGCGGATTGGAAACGTCGTGCTGCAGATTGATCGTGAGGCCGTTCGCGGTTTTGATCAGCGAGGTGTTCATGTCGCCCTCAATGTAGTGTTCGCTCCATTTGGGATCGCCTTGTGGCACATGCGCCGCGCGATATTCCGCAAGCCCTTTCGCTGGCGTGCTCATCGACACTAGATAGTCGAATCGATCGCCGCGATTAATTCCCATATAGTTCGCCACGGGACCGAGTCCGTGAGTGGGATAGAGGTTTCCATTTCTTTCGGTATGAACCGTACGGCGCCAGAGTCCTTCCCCTTTATTCGAGAACAGCTCCTCGCGCAGGTCGTGGAGGTAAGCGGCTTCCCCGTACAACAGATCTCCGAAAAGGCCCGCCCGGACCATCGCCAGTATCAACGTTTCGTTCTCGCCGTAGCAGCAGTTTTCGAGCATGATGCAATGCCGGCGCGTTTTCTCCGATGTGTCAACCAGTTGCCAGCACTCCTCGATCGTTGTAGCAGCAGGAACCTCGACCGCGGCGTGCTTGCCTTCTTTCATCGCGAATATCGCCATGGGCGTGTGCCACCGCCACGGAGTCGCAATGACGGTCAGATCCAGATCGTCGCGTTTGAGAAGAGCCTCGTAAGCATGGTCTCCATCCGTGTAGAGCGTGGGCGCTTTCTGCCCGGCCTTCTCCACTAGCGATTGCGCGGCCTGCGCTTTCTCCGGCACAACGTCGCAAAGCGCATTCACCTGAACGTCGGCGGCGAGAAAGTTCTGCAGAAGAGCCGTCCCGCGTCCGCCCGTGCCGATCAGTCCGAGGCGCGGGTTCACGGGGTCAAACGGCATATTAATCACCGTGGGCGCGCTCGCCTGTTGACCCATGGCAACAGCCGTAGCAGCAGCGGCAGCCGTGCCCATTTGCAGAAATTGCCTGCGAGAAGAGTTTGAGCTGGACATCAAGCTGATCTTCTCAAACTCTGCCTGCCGGTCCGCGTAAACTCACAGATGAAGCTCCGGTACCGGCTCGCGCGCGGCGCTCACCGCTTTCAAAGAAGCCATGAAACGCGACAGCGCCGCCGCAATCAGACAGCACAGTACCACCAGACCCAACGCATAGCGCAAAGTAACAACTTGCGAAGCGAATCCGATCGAAGGCGGTCCGACGATAAAGCCGATGTAGCCGATGCCCGTCACGGTGGCGATGCCCGCCCCAGGGTTTACCGATTCCACCCGTCCCCCCGAGCCGAACACCAGCGGAATAATCACCGATAATCCTGCACCCGCCGCGCCAAAACCGGGCAATGCCCACCCGGGAGACCGCATCGCTAAAGCCCACAATAAGCCCGCAGCGGCCACCAGGCATCCGGAACGCACCGTGCGAAAAGGTCCTAGCCGCGCAGTAATGATATCTCCCGAAAACCGGAATCCTGCCATAGCTGCGGAGAACACTGCGTATCCAGTCGCCGCAATTCCAGGTCCGGCGCTCAACACCTGCCGCAAATAGACAGCTGTCCAGTCGGCCATCGCCCCTTCCGTGAGCAGAATGCAAAAACCAATCGCACTCAGCGCCAGCAGCACCTTGGGAACCCTACTCAGTGACAGCCTATGCACTCCGGCAACCTGGTGCCGAGCATCAAGCAGCAACGACATGGTCCCGAGGATCGCGAGCAGGTTGATACCTCCGCTCATTGCAAAGTGCGCAACCGGAGCCACCCCATGAGAAGCAGCCCATCCGCCGATTCCCGCGCCCGCCATTGCGCCCGTACTGAACATGGCGTGAAATCGCGACATGGTCGGCCGACCCAATTCCTTCTCAACTTCCACGCCGTGCGCGTTCATTGAAACGTCCATCGCCGCCGCGAATGCACCGAAAATGAAAAGCGCCGCACCCAGGCTGGCTGCATTGACAGCGAGACCCGGCAGGTTCAGAGCAAGGCAAAAGACAATACTGCTCAGGGTCGTAACTTTCTTGCTGCCGAAACGGGTCAATAACCATCCCGTCACCGGAATCGTACACACGGCGCCTAGCGCGGAGCTCAGCAGCGTCAAGCCCAAAATGCCGTTATTCAGCCGAAGATCGCTTTGCACAGCCGGTATCCTCGACACCCATGTGCCCACAACCAGCCCGTGCACCAAAAAGAGTACGACGGTCCCCCACCACGCGTTCCGGACTCTACGTGCCGCTGCCACGGTTGCTCCGAGCGTATATAATTACTGCTTGTCCTCGGAGTTGCCACGATACAACTTCCTTGAGACCGAGTTCCGCGCATTGTTCCGGCGTGATGTCTGGCGCCCACTGATAGAAGTGGGTCAAAAACCGGCGAACCAGCGGAATCGAAATTACGCCATAGTCAGGCGCCCAAGTGCGCGTGTACATAATCAGAACGTCGAAACTGCCCGGCGACAGCGCGCGGATGGATGCAGGATGAAAATCGTTGGTTTCAATGGCGCGGAGCTTCTGCTTGACGAATCCGTAGTCAGTGCTCTCCAGCCCCGCGGTGTACGGCCAAGCGGTTGCGATCCTACGTTGCGCAAAATTCCGCTCGGCAAACCCGGACGCCAGTTGCTGTAAGTGAACGAAATCCACCATCGCGTAATTGTTTTCGTACGGAAATGGATAGGGCGGGTTCCAGAACAAGCTTCCTATCAGCCCCGCCACTAGCCCAGCGATGGCCGCAATTGCGATCCGGTGTCTAAGATAAGTCGAGGCAACACTGACCGCGATATAAAAGACAGGAAGCACGGGTAAGAGATAACGCTCCAGTTCCGCGCCTCCGAATAACGAAACCAGGATGACTGTGGCCAGCGATACCGCAATCGTTACGCGCCACGCCTCCATGCGAAACACCTTGCACCTTCGCGCTGCGCTTAAAAGCACCGCTGTGCCGATCCATCGAAAATCGGCGAAAAAAAGATAATAGAATCTGCGTACGAAAGAGAATGCGATTCGCACCGGATGGAGCGAATATCCGACGTTATAATGCGCGAACCCCGGGTTGCCGAGCCAATAACCCGTGCCTCGATGCAGCACGACCAGCCATGCCGCGAGAGCGACGGCCGGCGCTGCAAAGTAAGCCGCGCGCTTCCAATCCTTCCGAAGCAGCAACACCACGAAAAAAACGAACGGCGCCACAATGCCGGTCTCTTTCATCAACACCAGCACAACGCTCACGACCGCGGCAGCCGCATATTTCTGCTTGACAAAGAAAAATAGCGCCCAGATCGTGAACACCATCGCCGGCATATCGAGCTGCGCCATCATGCTTTGCGTATAAAAGAGCGGCGACGCCACCAGCAGGAGCACGGGCAGAAATGCTGGAGCGCGCTCCGCTCCGCGGCTGAGTTCGATGGCCAGCAGAAACGTCACCAGCAGACCGAGCGAAGCGAGCAACAGCATCGCAATTCGCGTAACGGGAATGGAAAATCCAAACAGTTTGTACCAAAGCACGAGGTAGACTTCTACGCCCGGAGGATGCACATTCGGAATCGTCGAGTGCGCAATCCAGGAACCGCTCCGAAGTAGGTCCAGCGCGGTGGGAATGAACTGGCCGTGTTCGTCCCAGAAGAAACGCAGCCCCAAAAGCGGTAGATGAATGGCTACGAGCGGCGCCGCAAACAGCAGGAAGAAAACGAGCAGGTACTGCGGACGTTTCGGACGCGGTTCCATCTGCGCCAATGCGAATGGAGGTAACTTCGGCATCGGCGGCCGCGCGCGCGTCGGCATGGAAAGTCTACTGGATGAAATCGCCTGGGGTCTGCGCTTCCAGACGAATTTCGCCGAATGCAGCTTCGTATTGCTTTAGATTTTGCTGCAGCACGTTCATCAGCGCCTTGGCCTGCGGAGGGCTCAGATAGATCCCCTGAAAATTGCTGATCGTCACCGCATCGGGCGCGGTCTGATTCACCGTGCCGAACATCAGGAAGAAGTCCCACAAGTTGACCCGCATCTGCACGCTATTCGCGTAGCTCTCGCGATAGTCCGGCGTGTGGGTGAGCTGAAACTTGGGCTGCGGCTGTCCTGGCGTCATGCTCCTAGTATCCACAACGGTGCGAATCGTGACGTAATCAACCAATCAACCGAAACTGAACCGCGACCGTTACAATCCCGTGAATAACTTGCGAGCACGTGCCCACCGGTCTCGCTCCGTCCCTCCGGAAAATCGCCTTGTGTACGCCATCAGTTCCACAAGCGCCCCGACCCAAATGGGTTCGTATTTTAAATCGCTCATCGAAGCACGAGGGTCAGATACTGTGGGTTCGTTCGGCAAAAAAGCCCCAACTCGTTGATCCTACGCGGGAAGCTCCGAATTGGGTTCGTTCGTGGGACTTGCAAAATTCGGACGATCGGCTCAGGCCAGATGCGTTTGGGGGCAAGTTTGGCGGAAGCGGATAAGGCTTTGGGTTGTGAAGCTGCGGCGTGAGGAGGTGCAGGCACGCCGCGACTGCGCCTGAGCAGGCGCAAGCTCATTTCAGGAAGGAAACTCCGGCCTAGCCGGTGAGTTTCAGTAGTTGATCGACTGTCAAGGCGAGTACGCCGAACATCAGATGCGCCATGATCTTGTTGGCTCCGCGTACGCGGACCATCCGGGCGCCGAACTCGTCTTTGAGACGACTATAGACTCGTTCCACGAGGGTGCGTTCCTGAAAGCGCTGCTGCTCGGCAGGCGTGAAGGGAGGCTGTTTGCGAGCGTAGCGTGTGGGTGCTTGGCGCCGTTTGTGGTAACGCCGCAAGCTCGCCTGCACCTGTTTGGGAATGGGGGCTTCGCAGCCGCGTACTGCAATCAGCGGAACGTGTCCCAGACTCCGGCTATGCGCACGAATGTGGTTGGCATCATAAGCGCAGTCCATTAGATCGTACAGTGAGGTCACTCGTTGGGCCGTGAGGGTGGCCAGCGGAATGGCGGCTTGCGAATCGTGCAGCGAAGCAGCGGTTAACAGGCACGAGATCGGGATCTGCCCGTCGGCCACATCCAGATGCAGCTTGTAGCCGCGCCAGCATTGCTGGTGTTCACTGCTGCCCTTCTTTACTCCCAGGCTGCAGTGACGTGGAAGCTCTTTCAGCATCTGCGGCAAACTCTGCCGCCGCTGGCGTGGCAAGCGACTTCCGGAGAGCATTTGCTCACCCTGGCGTGGCCGGCCCCGTTTGCGTTTCGCCTTGACTTTGCGCTGTGGCGAAGCTTGCATCCGTTCGCGCGCTTCGATGGCGGTCGAGTCACGCGCGATGTGGCCGATGAGCCGATCCTGCTGGGTGTTCCGGATGAGGGCTTCATGCAGCCGCTGCGGCAGTTCAGTTTCAGCAAATTCGGCGAAGGCACGCGAGAAGGTCGATTCGTGCGGGATCTCAAGTGCTGTTGTCCAGCCGCACAAACAGCGCAACTGCCGGTCCGTGTGCAGGCGCTGCAGTAGCTGCCGCGTGGTTTGCAAACCGTACACCGACTTCGCTACGAAAGCAGCTGCGAGTGCCTGCCGGTCTTTCGCCGGACGCCCCAGCCAGCCCCGTGCGCAGGGCAGTTGCCGGCTCAGTGGAATCATTTCCAGCACTGCTATCAGCAGCCGTGCCTTTTCCGAAAGCGCGCCCGTTGCTGTCTCCAGCACTCCGAATAGCGTATCTTGCAGAAACTGCGCATAACGCATCAGCCGTTCGCGCGGGTTAACCTGCATAGGGGCTTACTCCTTTTTTTCCGCTTGTCTGGAAACAACAGATTACAAGGACAACGCCCCTTATTCAAGTAGGGTCGAGAGCTGGCGCAGTACTGTTAGGCACGGCCTATCTGTTGCTCCCCGTTTCCTCTGGGAGTGCCTCACTAGCATGGGTACCCGTTTGAAACGGGTCATTGCAGGCAAGGAACGGGCGCGAGTATGATCACGAGTGCCAGGGACGGCGGCAGCTAAGGCCGGATGAGCAATGGAGCTATCAAGCCCGGTAGCTAGCATGGTTCCGAGTTTCGTGCTCAATGCAGTGGTGACGTTCGTGGGCTATTTTCTGGCTCGCGGCGATCCCGATTAGGAGAGTGCCCGATTTGTGCGACTCGGGCCGTCGTCTGCTGGCGCAAAGGAGTTGACGATGGCGAGAAAGCACAACAAGAAGAAGAGTGCCGTCAAGACTAGCAATGCCGTGCTGCCGGTGATGCGGCCCGAGGCAGCTGGGATTGATATCGGAGCGACGGAGATTTTCGTAGCTGTGCCAACGGATCGAGCCGCTCAGAATGTGCGCTCATTTCCGACGTTCACCCAAGACCTTTATGCCTTAGCGGAGTGGCTGAAGCAATGCGGCATCAAGACTGTGGCGATGGAATCGACTGGTGTTTACTGGATTCCCTTGTTTCAGATTTTGGAGGCGAGCGGCTTTGAAGTTTGTCTGGTGAATGCCAGACACGTAAAGAACGTGCCCGGCCGGCGGACCGACGTTTCCGATTGTCAGTGGTTGCAGTTCTTGCATTCGGTCGGACTCCTTCGCGCATCCTATCGGCCCGACCAGGAAGTCTGTGCTGTGCGGTCTTTGTTGCGACACCGGGAAAGTCTCGTGCAAATGGCCGCGACTCACGTCAACCATATGCAGAAGGCGCTAGACCAGATGAATCTGCAACTGCATCACGTCATCAGCGACATCGTGGGGCAAACCGGTTTGGCGATTGTCGATGCCATACTGGCAGGACAGCGCGATCCTTCTATGCTGGCTAGGTTGCGCAACGACCGTATCAAAGCTTCGGAAGAGGTGATTGCCAAATCACTGGTGGGCGACTACCGGCACGAGCATTTGTTCACTCTTCGACAGTCGCTCGCCGCGTATCGCAGTTACCAGAAGCTGATTGAAGACTGTGACCGCGAGATCCGGCAAAACCTCGAAGACTTTAAACCACCGGAGCAATTGGAACCGCCCGAAGGCAGAACCCCGAGACCCACATCAAGAAAACCATCTCCTGACGGAATTTTGAAGTCAGAGCTACAACGAGTATTCGGAGTCGATCTCGCGAAAATCCCTGGCATCCGGACCGGCATTGCTCAGACTTTATTTGGCGAAATAGGGCCTGATTTCACGAAGTTTCGCAGCGCTTCGGCGTTCGCTTCCTGGATGGGCCTCTGTCCTGACAACGACATTAGTGGAGGTAAAGTATTGTGGGTCGGCACCCGCAAGGTCAACTGCCGGGCAGCTACTGCCCTCCGCATGGCGGCGCAGTCTCTCCATCACAGCAAGAGCGCGCTGGGTGATTTTTATCGACGGATGCGAGCAAAACTCGGCGCTCCCAAAGCCATCACTGCTGCCGCCCACAAATTAGCCCGGATTATCTTCCACCTGATCACTTCCCGTCAGGAATTTGATGAAAGCCGCTTTGCCGCTGATCAACTGCGTTATCACAAGCGCCAGGAAGGAAAGCTACGCGCCAAGGCGAAAGCGCTCGGATTCCAACTCGTCCCACTGGAACTGGCGGGATGAGTTCCTTAGGAGCCGGACCGTAAGTCTGTTTCCAGCCCCCGCCTCATCAAACCCAGCGTGCCGATTTCCAGCACTGGGCTTTCCTGAATGCTTCACAGCAAGGGTTATGTGACGTATCAAGCCGGAATGACTTTCGGCATGATCTGATGATGCCGGACCCGGTATTCGTTGAATAATCCGAGCTGTTCATACAGATATGCGCTACTCCATCGCTTCCAGCCGAAGCCTTTCCGCTTCTGAGCCCGCATCAGATGGCGCCGGGTCTTCTTTTCGACCCAACTCCGCAGAAACGAGAAGCACCGGCTTGAGTTCCCTACTGCAAAGTAGTTCACCCAACCCCTGAGAATGGGGTTGATCTGCTCGATCACCCTTCCCACGGGTGCGCTGACGTATCTTCGAAAGATCTCTTTGAGCTTCTGAGTCAATGCTTTTCGCTTTTTCAGCTTGGGCACTAATAACGGCCGCCGCGTTCCATTACTTCCGAGAACGTGGCGATACTCGAATCCCAGAAAGGTAAAGCTTTCTCCCTTAGATAAGTCAACGGTCCGGCTCTTCTCCTCGTTGATTTCCACCTGCAGCTTGGCGAGTTCCTCCCGCAAACGTTTTTCTATCGCCCCTAGCAGCCAGTCATTCCAGCAGTGAGCGTGAATCAATATCACCAGGTCGTCAGCGAAACGTGCATATTGGACCACCGTGAATTGCTTCTCTCCCCCGTAGCGGGTCACTTCGATCGCCTTCTCCAGCATCTGGTCCACCACATTAAGGTAGAGGTTGCTGATCAGCGGCGAAACCACGCCCCTTACACAAAAGGTAATTTCTGGCGTCTGAAGAGCCCGATCCTTCGTTTTGAGGTGGGCTCGAGGGAATCGGAATGCTGTGACGAATCGTAATCGTATCTTCGCCGACCAGAACGTCTTTGACCAGCAGGCGCACGATTTTCTGACGTTCGATAACGCTAAGCGTCTCTGCAGCGCTGCGTAAGCGGGCAAGAAATGCCGTGAGGGTTTCTGCCAGGCGCAGGAATGCGGCACGATCATTGGTCTGGTCAGCGATCGCTTGCAACTCGGCAGTGAGTGCCTGTTGGCGCTGACGCAACACGGGCATGCGCTCACGCAACTGTTCAATCGACAAGAGTCCTTCCTGGTATGCGTTGAGAAGTCGTTCGATACCTTTGCCGACATGGGTTAATTCTCTTTGCAGACTCTGCTCCCGTTTTCTGGTTGGATCAGAGTCACGCGCTGCGGCCAACCGACGATCCAGTTCCTGCCGTATCAGAGTGGGGTCTTCCAGCAGGCGGATCACCTCAGCCCAGACGATCTCATCAAGGAGTTCTTGTCGGATGAAGCGGCCATTGTCGCAAACCGGGCCACCGAGTTTCCGCCAACTATCGGAACCAATGCACTTGTAGTAGTGAATCTTACGTGCGCTGGTTTGCGTCGATGTTCGGGAAAGGGCATAGCCACACTTCGCACAGCTGACTAGCCCCTGCACCACACTGGGCGCGATAGTACGCCGACGGGATCGTATCTTGTTCTGATAGAGCAGCTCTTGAGCACGGGCGAAGCTCTCTTCCGTGATCAGGGCTGGTACGGGAATCTCGATCCACTCTTCGCGCGGGCGTTCGTGGCCTGCTGTGCTGCAGGGCGTAGTGACGCCTCGCCGACGTTGTGGTCGCATGATCCGCGTCCGTGCAGAGGCACGCGTCTTACCAAAGCAGGCGAGGCCGCGATAGGCCGGGTTCCGCAGCAAAGCCCAGACTACCGAGCGTTCCCAGCGGCTTGCCTTGCGAGTCGGAATACGTTCAGTATTGAGCCGGCGCGTGATCTCCCCGATACTGAGCCCCTCAACTGTGTACATCTCATAAACGCGTCTCACCACACGGGCTTCGGCTTCATCAATGATGTACGCGGCCGGCGCCTCGTCGGTTTTACGGATATAACGATATCCATACGGAGCGTTGCTCAGGACGCTCACTTCGCCCACCTGCGCTCGATGTCGCTTTCCGCGCCGAGAACGTTCCAGGATCTGCGCGCGTTCATATTCAGCGATCATGCCTTGGAACTGAACCAGGAGTTGATCTTCCGCGCTGTCGCTTTGTGGCGACTTCACGAACCTGGTCTCGACTCCATGGCGGGCGAACTCCTCAATCAGCAGAATCTGGTATGCGTACTTGCGGCTCAGTCGGTCTGGCGAATACGCCAGCACAATCTGGATCTGGCCTTCGGCGGCAAGGTCACGCACACGCTCCAAGCCTGGTCGCTCCAACGTAGCTCCGCTGTAACCTTCATCTTCGAAGACCCACTCTTTGGGCACGTCCAGATCGTGGCTTTGGGCAAACTCGATCAGCGACGCCGTCTGGCTCGCAATCGTGTTCTCCTCGCGCTGTTGTTCCGACGAAACCCTCGCGTAGATCGCCGCCATTCTCATATTCGAACTCCTTCACACGCGCGCCAACGGGGCGCTCACGACATGGGACCAGAATCTCGTAAGCCTGCGCGAGCTTCGCCTCGAGCAAGCGATCAAACGAATAGGAAACATCAACTTGAAAATGGCCGCTCTTTCTATGCGGCTCAGCCATGCCTCTTTAGCGTCCGCAGAAACGCATTTAAGGCCGTGGTCACGATCGCTCCGATGGTGAGACCGCTGCTTTTTGCATACTTTCTGAGCAGCTCTACCGTCCGGGGCGGCAGTTTCAAGGTGACCGATACTGTGGCTTCTGGAATTTCGATGGCTCGATCGACCTGCGAGGCTTCTTCCAAGTACCGATATGCTTGGCGCTCTGATAAATCGAACTCTCGTGAAAGGCGACGCACTGCCTCGGGCAGCGCGACGCCACGCTGCAGTAGGCCACGAGCGGTATTTATTTGGCGAGCTTTCTGTGCCTTGGTGGAGCGCGCCATTCGCCATAAATATATTACCGTTTACGACGTAGGTCAAGCAATTCATACCTTTCTCGCCACCTCGCGATCGTTCTTACAAACTGAAAATTACCTTTTGTGTAAGGGGCGAAACCACTCCGCCTTGCGGAACGCCCTGTTTCCCGGTCGCTTTCAGGATCAGCTTGAGCAAGTGCAACACGTCTCCGTCCTGTATCCGGCGGCCCACCTTTTCTAACACCAGATGATGCTTGACATTGTCAAAGTAGGCCCGGAGATCAATATCGATGACGCGCGTCTTTGCTTTCGCGATCGCCTCTGCAACCCGATGTACTGCCTGATGCGCTGTCCGTTTGGGCCGGTATCCGAACGAGCCCGGTTGGAAGTCCGCTTCAAACACCGGCTCCAGGACGAGCTTGATAGCTCCCTGCACCACACGATCACGAATGGCGGGTATCGAAAGAACGCGAACTTTGTTCCCGTCCTTCGGTATTTCCTTCCTCCGCACTCGCATGGGCCGATATCTTCGCTGTACGAGTTCGTCCTGAATCTGCCTCAGAAACTCCTCTCTTCCGCTTTCCTCGATGGCTGCGAATGTAAGCCCATCGATTCCCGGTGCGCCGTCATTCTTTTTCGCCATCTGGTAGGCTTCGCGTAAAGTTTCCATCTTGCAGATGTGGACATATAATCCCCAGAAACGCCAAGTTGGTTCCGCCTTCGCCTTGACGTATAGGCTCCGCCTCAGGTCCTGCAAACTGATAGGTGTTTTTCTCAAGTACCCTTGCCTCCCTTGTTGTTAGAGCCATTTCACTCAGCAGGGTCCCTTCGCTCTACGGACATTACTCCGTTTCTCCGCTACTCCGAACCCCTCCGCCACCCTCTCGCTTTCCTTCGACTTCCTGGGGTCTCCAGTTATACGAAGTACCTTGCTTCCGCCGGCTTTCCCCGGCGGCCGAGGAGGGCTTCTCCAGTTGCTCAGCGTGTCCTTGTCACCGTGCTGTCGCTAATCACCCCGCCAAAGTGTGATGGCGCTTCGGTCAGTCTGCGCCATCCCATGCTGCTTTCACCCAAATGTTGAAGGCTCAGCCTTTGGAATAACTTTCGAGGCCACCTTGCGTTCACTGCATTACGGCCCGGTGACTCGCTCACCGCCCTATCGGCGGCTTTGTCATTGAACTCTAAAGATTAGATCTCTCACCTCTTCATCAATCAAGCTACGGGGCTTCTGACTTTTACCCCGGTGGGTTTCTTCTCCCACTGAACTCGCCAGCCTTCTCTGGACGTACAACATTTCTTTACTCTTCTGTTCCTTTTCTTAATTTTGCAAGTCGCTTGTTCCGTAAAACCCTCCCCGCTGGGTTCGTTTGGCAAAACCTGCTCGGCTTGGGTTCGTTTCGCAGCCCCACCCGGTCCGAACCAGTCCGTTCCGTAATGCGCCAGTCTAGCGGCTCGCTGGGTTCGTTTCGCAGCAAGGCCGCAAAGTTCCGGATGTACCCTTAGGGAGAATGATGCCGTCTGGAGAAGGGATGCCTAAGCTGCAAATGGATTCAGGAGCTCTCATTAACGCCGTGCTCGCCGGAGCTCTCGCTCTGATGCTTTTGCCCGGGCCATTCATTTGGCTCGCCAGTATCGGCGGTCTCATTCTTCTATTGGTCCTATTTGCGTACGACCAGGACGGCTATCGCTCCATTTTTCAAAGCCTCGTCTTCGCAGCGGTATGCGGATTTTGCCTGATGCTCGCATCGGCCATCTTTTTTAAGCTGCGCGCCGGCGGAGCCATAACAGTCTCTGATCCGCAGATCGCCGGCCAATGGCTGCCTCTCACTTGCGCATTTGGAACCGTGCTCTTCTGGGCCATCGACCGGGCTCGCATGAGCGGCCGCGAGACCGTCGTTCCCCAGGCGTCGCGCCGGACGTCAATGCACCGAACCCTCATTTCCGAAGTTCCCGCTCCCGCAACTCAAGCTCCCTACCCACCGACGCCAGCACCCCCACCTGCAGAACCTCTTCGGGAGGAACCGGTGGTTCCCCAGCCCGTAGCCCCTGAAACCGCTGCCCCCCAACCGGTCCCGGCGGAATCGAGGCGTCCCGCTCCCATGCCCATCATCCCGGTCGTCGGAAAAGAGGCAAGCATCTACGTCACTTTGGTGGGCGAAGGTTTGAATGTGATGCGTTCTGTCAGAGCCGAGCATCTCGGGAGAGACTTCTACAAGATCGTCGAGCCGATGCCGGAAGGCGAGACTTGGGAGTATCAGCCGGGCCAGGTAGTCCGGGTCAAAAAGAAAAACCTTTCAACCGGAAAGGGTCTGGTTGCGATAGAGGAAGCCCCTCGGGCAAGATAGCCGGATGACGATCAAAGACGATATCGTTGTCGAACTTCAAACGCCAACCGGCCCCATGCGAACGTTCATCTTTCGTCCGGCGGCGGTAGGCAAGTTTCCCGGCGTAGTTCTTTTTTCGGAGATCTTTCAGGTGACGGCTCCCATTCGCCGTGCTGCCGCAATGATTGCAGGGCATGGCTATGTAGTGGCTGTTCCGGAGGTCTATCACGAACTGGAACCCGCCGGAACTGTTCTGGCTTATGACCAGCAAGGAGCCGATACAGGGAACACGCACAAGTATGCGAAAGAAGTTTCGGCCTACGATGCGGATGCCCGGACGCTGCTCGACCACCTGAGGTCGCGTCCCGATTGCACCGGCCGCCTGGGCGCGGTCGGGATCTGCCTCGGAGGGCACTTGGCCTTCCGTGCTGCAATGAACCCGGAGGTCCTCGCGACAGCGTGTTTTTACGCCACGGATATTCACTCCAGCAGCCTGGGCAAGGGAAAAAATGACAATTCCCTGCAGCGTGCCGGAGAGATCAAAGGCGAGTTGCTGCACTTCTGGGGCAGGCAGGATCCGCACGTTCCGCTCGAAGGAAGAAACCGGATTAAAGCGCGATTGGAGGAAGTCGGCGCCCGTTATCAATGGTTCGAAGTAAATGGCGCGCACGCCTTCATGCGCGACGAAGGCTATCGCTACGATCCGGCGCTCGCATACCACTGCTATGGCTTGCTGTTTGAACTCTTCCATCGCCGTTTAGCAACCGATATTGCAGAGCCTCAAGACTCGCCTTCGGAAAGCCGCCACTGAGGTTTGTCCCAGCCGTTGGGCTCGTAACACCGTAGGGCCTTGCACGTCTAAAAGGTAGGCGGCCCTAATGGATTGGAAATACGCCTCGCTTGCTTTTTTCGTTTTAGGTATTATTTGCCTGCCGTTTTGGCCCTACAGCCTGAACTGGTCTATTTACCTCAGCATTTTTTGCTGGTTCGTCACCATTCTTACTCTGCTTGTCAGCGTGTTTGCAAAGCACGGCAGCGCGCTCTGGCGGGGAAGAGGACACGGCTGAGACGGTCGTCCCGTTATCGCACTTTGTGAGGAGAGTGAGAAGATTTATGCGCAACACACTAGGGTTATTCATGCTCGTCGCGCTGCTCATGGTTCCGTGCAGTTTACCGGCGCAGCAAAAAGATCATAACGACGCATTTGTGCCGGGGCCGCAGGGCCAAAGTAGGATCGCGCAAGAAGTTCGACATCAGTTAGTGATGCTTCCGTATTACACGATCTTCGACGATCTTGCTTTTCATGTAGACGGCAGCACCGTCACACTTCTAGGCAACGTCACGAATCCTGTTCTAAAATCCGATGCCGAAAACGTCACCAAGAAGGTGGAGGGTGTCACTCAGGTAAACAATCAAATTAAGGTTCTGCCTCTGTCGCCGATGGACTGGCAGATTCGCAGAGCCGAGTTTCGCGCCATATACGGAGATCCGCAAATCGGCGATCGGTACGGACACCAAGCGCTTCCGAGCATCCATATTATTGTGGACAACGGAAATGTCCGGCTTGAGGGCGTAGTGGCGAATCAGGGCGACAAGAACCTGATCGGAATCCGCGCCAACACCGTTCCCGGCGTTTTCCACGTTGACAACGCTCTTCAGGTTGCCGGCAGCTAGTTCAAGCAGTACAGCTTACAACGCCAATCCTGGGACGGCATAAGCCCTCGGCGGCCAACAGCGCGAGCGATAAGGTCAGTAGGACGTGATCGTGAAACTAATTTGCTGGTTTTTTGGACATCGAGTGCAATGGGCCTTCGAAAAGGATTGCGGGATGCCGGTCCCTTCCTGCAGTCGGTGTAAGGGGAATATGTCGGACCAAGCGCTCTAATGCTCGACTTGTCCTCCGCCGATATATTTTTCAGGAGCTAATGTAGGCAAGGAAAATATGAGTCAAAGATACCTGATCCGGGTCTACGAAGACGTGAAAAACAAAGGCGAGACTGCGCCCGGCACAATCGTTCAGCCTGTCGATTCTAGAAACTTTGGACTCTATGCCTATTCCGCGGAAGAGGTGGAAGCTAAAATCCGCGAAAACATTGCCAAGAAGAAGCTTTCCTGTGGCGCCGTTTATCAGATTTGCCCCTGGGTCGGAAATGCAGAATTGATTCGTTCAACTGCGGTATCGGTAGATGGCTCGTTTACCCGAGTGTTTCTGGATCCCGCTTCCGGCGTCTATGGAGAACTTCGGCGGATCCGGCTTCCCCGGCCCACTCCTCCGGCGGAAGAAGAGATCGCGATTGCCCTTGGAGCCGGGCTCATGGCTTCCTGATGCCGTGCTAACTCGAGTGCGGGAAGACGCGCACGTCCATGCCCTCCGCTGAGCCGATCAGGCGATCCACTTCGCTGCTCCGTGCTCGCTCCCACCAGTGCTCGCGGCCCTTGTGTCCCACATAGATTTGAGTAATTCCACGCTGTCGGGAAAAGCGAAGAATACTTTCCACCGAATCGTCTCCGCTCAATTCGATGATCTCCGCCCCTTTTTGCCTCGCTAATTCGAGGTCGCCTTGCATGCGCTCTCGCTGTGGGGAAGGCCAGTCCAGTCCGCCGATGTACGCGACAATGAGTTCGCCATGAAATCGATCCCGGTTCCGAACGCCGCTCTCGAGCATGCGCTTCGCATCGCTGTTCGGCGATAGCCAAACCAGAATGCGCTCCTGCGTGCCCCAAAGCTGATTGATTCCATGAGACGCAAGATAGCGCTCCAATTGTTTGTCCACGACATCCGCGGCAAGCAGCAGAGCGATTTCGCGCAATGCCGAGAGCTGGGCTTGCGATAAGTTTTGGGACGCGCTCGGGCCATCGTCCGTTATGCTCATCGAGCTCTCGGGCGGCGTATCGACAATCACGATCTCATCAGCGGTTTGAAGAAAGCTGACCGGAACCGTTTGAGTCACGCGTTTCCCGGTAATAGCTTCCACTCGCGTCCGCATCTGCTCAATATGCTGCAAGTTGACTGAGGTGATCACCGAAATTCCCGCTTCCAGTAATTGCGCCACATCCTGCCACCGCTTTGCGTGGGGCGAACCCGGCGGGTTGTCATAACCTAATCCGTCCACCAGGCAGATTTTGGGCTTTCTCGCGAGTATGGCCGGTACATCCATCACGGGACAGCCATCCACAGTCTTCACCGGAATTACTTCCAAGGTGGAGATCACCTGCTGCACGTCCGCGGAAACCTTCGGTTGGACCGCGCCGACCACCACGTCCTGCCCGCGCTCACGTCTCCGACGTCCTTCATCGAGCATTCGAAAGCTCTTGCCAACGCCGGACGCGTATCCCAAAAAAACTTTGAGGCGCCCTAGGGACTGGCCCTGTCCTTCGGGCGTTAGGTTTTGGACCGCCGGCTCAGCAGCCGATGGAGATTCATTTACCCCAGCCACAATAGTATTATCGGTTCGCAAGTGATCTAGCGCCTGTGCTGTGACCCTATGTTATCCTGCGGGTGTCCGACGCTTATCCGCAACACGGGGACGTAGTTCAGTTGGTTAGAACGCCGGCCTGTCACGTCGGAGGTCGCGGGTTCGAGCCCCGTCGTCCCCGCCAATTTTCTGTTGAACCGAAACTATTGTGCCGAATCGATCTGCGGGAATTCGCCGCCGTTAGTTTCGGTCGCTCGGGCAGAAGCCGGAATGTCGATGCTGGACATCGGAATTCTGCGCGCCGGCTGGCTGCTGAAATCCCAGAAGGTCTGATTCATGATCGCGTAGTTCTGCACTTGGAGTTGCTGGCCGTTGCGCAGAACGAGCGTTATCGGGACCTGCGGTGGTTGCGAATCCTGTTGCTGCGGTCCTGGCGCTTGCGCTTGCTGACCGTATTTCATCTGATCGATTTCAGCGCTGAGTCTTTGTATCTGCTCTCCAAGTGCATTCTCAGCCATTAGGCTGGCCTGCGCGTTGGCATCTTCCGGAGGAACATCGTACGGACCTCCGCCATACGGAGCAGAGCTGTAGTCGAGAAACGGATAGTAGTATGGGGTCGCAAAGTAAGCGTACGGGACACGCCGGTAATCGCCTCGGGAACGCAAAGCGCCAGGCCGGATTCCGGTGTATCCGGCAGCAGGAGAACGAAGCCCCAGCGGCGCGGGATAACTACGGGGAACCGAAATTGGGTGTCCACCTGGCGAGATGCCTCGTAAGCCGGTCGGGCCAGGTGCTGCGGTGAACCCGTGCGCAAAACCGCGCTGCGCGGGCAGATTGGCTCCCGTTGCAGCAATCAATGTACTGAGTAGGAATACCCGAGTAACGCAGCCCATAGCGGCTCCTTCCTTCAGACTACCGCGATTCTGACGCGAGTGGGCCCTAAACACCTATTAGACGCAAGGCGCGGCAACGCGGTTCAAAATTAGGACGGCTCTCCGCGCGGCGTGGAGAGCAAGTGGAAAGCCGCCGATACAATGGAGATTCCGAATGCGCATCGCTCTCGCCCAGATCAACAATACGGTTGGGGATCTCGACGGCAATGCGGCAAAAATCCTGGACAATGCTCGGCGGGCTGATCGAGCCGGCGCTGAAGTTGTAGCCTTTCCCGAACTTGCGCTTACCGGGTATCCTCCACGCGATTTAGTAGAAAAACACTCGTTTTTGGATCGCACGGCAGACGCTCTGCAAGGCATTGCCAATGAATCGGCAAACCTTGACGTGGCGCTGATTATCGGATACGCCGCCCGATCGCCCGAGAACTCCGCTATTCGCGCGCAGAACGCGGCCGCAGTGGTCGAAAACGGGAAAGTCGTATTCCGTCAGCGTAAGATGCTGCTGCCGACGTATGACGTGTTCGACGAGGCGCGGTATTTCCTGCCCGCAACATCCCAAGACATCTGCACGCTTCGGGGTACGAGAGTCGCCATTGCGATTTGCGAAGACGCGTGGAACGACAAGCAGTTTTGGGAGCGCCGCCGCTACTCGCGCGATCCGATTGAGGAGCTCATTCAAAAGGGCGCGGAGCTCATCATCTCGATTAACGCCTCGCCCTGGAATATCGGAAAACGTAAGCAGAGGGAAGCAATTTTTCGTGCTACGGCGCAGCGTTTTGGCCTACCGCTGGTTTACGCCCACATGGTGGGCGGCAACGATCAACTTGTTTTTGACGGATCCAGTTTCGCGATGACCGCCAAAGGCGAATTGGCCGCCCAGGCGTCCTCTTTCACGGAGGATCTTATCGTCTTTGACACAGTCAGCGGCGCAGGGGAAAACCACGCCAACCATCTGGTCGGAGACGAAGCAGCATTTCGAGGCGCTTGTGCTCGGTACGCGCGACTATATTCGCAAATGCGGATTTCGAAGCGTTCTGATTGGGCTGAGCGGCGGTATCGATTCCGCGCTGGTTGCTGTAATAGCTGTGGAGGCTGTGGGCAAAGAGAACGTAATTGGCGTGGGAATGCCGGGACCTTACTCGTCCGAGCACAGCCTTAAGGATGCTTGTGTGCTTGCGCAGAGTCTCGGCATCCGCTTCGAGGTTGTGCCAATCAAGTGCGGCTACGAGGCGATGATTCGAACTTTGAACCCCTTGTTCGCCGGCTTCAGCCCGGATACGACCGAGGAAAATCTGCAATCGCGACTCCGCGGAGTTGTACTGATGGCGCTGTCGAACAAATTCGGTTCTCTGGTTCTGACAACGGGGAACAAGAGTGAAATTGCCGTAGGCTACTGCACGTTGTACGGCGATATGTGCGGCGGCTTGGCGGTTATCAGCGACGTGCCCAAAACGATGGTTTACCGGCTGGCGCGTATCGCGAACGCGCATTATGAAAGACGGGGACTGCCTGCGCCGATTCCGGAAAATACATTGACGAAGCCGCCCTCGGCCGAGCTTCGACCCGATCAGAAGGACACCGACAGCCTGCCTGAATATCAGATTCTGGACGCAATTCTAGCCGCTTACATCGAGCGCTATGAATCAGTGGCCGAGATCGCCGCGAAAGAGAACATTCCCGAAGACCTGGTTCGAGACATCGTTCGCAAGGTCGATCGGAACGAGTACAAACGTCAGCAGGCTGCTCCCGGCCTGCGAATCACACCGAAAGCGTTTGGCGTTGGACGGCGCTTTCCCATAGCTCACAGGTTTACAGAATGAGATCTTTGCTTTACTTCGCAGCTACGATAGCCGGGGTTCTGGCGATACAAGAGGCGCCACGGAATGTGCTTCGCGAGCAAGTGGGCCCGCTTCCGGATGGCGGCTTTCTCCTCAACAGCGGTTGGACGATTCGGCCAGCAGGGCAGCAGGTGCCCGTGGACACATTTCCGATGAGCACCGCCGTTTCAAGCAACGGCAAGTACTTACTGGTCATGAACGGAGGGTACGATCCGCCCTCCATCAGCGTTATCGATATTGCGAAGAAGCGAGAAATTGGGCGCACGCCGATGCCGGATTGCTGGCTTGGCCTAACGGTTGCTCCCAAGGGAGACTTGGTCTACGTCGGCGGCGGCAGCGCGGCGGCGATTTACGAATTATCTCTCGATCCGGAGAGCGGCGCTCTGAAGCGCGTCCGTGAGTTTTCGGCGGTCGCGGATGCAAGCAACAAGGGTACTGCGTTCATCGGCGATGTTGCCTTATCACCCGATCAGCATCTGCTCTATGCCGCGGATCTTTACAACGACAGCATCGCGGTGATCAACCTGCAATCCGGACGCTTGATCGATCGATGGAAAACGGGCCGGCGGCCTTACCGAATCCTGGTGCCCCCGGGTGGAAGACAACTGATCGTGAGTAGTTGGGCCGACGCCGCTATTTATCAGCACGATGCAAACAGCGGAACGGAACTGGGCAAGACACGCGTGGGTCCGCATCCGACCGATATGATCTGGATCAACAAGCCCGCGCCAGTTGAAAACGGCGAATCCAGCTATCCGGCACGATTGTTTGTGGCCGCGGCAAATACCAATAGCGTTTACTCGATGGGCGTGACGCAGGATGGACAGCTCCATTCACTCGAATCGATCAACGTGTCAATGACGCCCATGCATCCGCTCGGCATGACGCCTTCCGCTTTGGCAACCGACACGGCAGGCACTCATCTCTACGTTGTGTGCTCGGATGCGAATGCAGTTGCGGAGGCAGATATATCGGGGGCGCGAACCAGGGTTCTCGGCTTTATTCCATCGGGCTGGTATCCGACCGCGGTGCGGGTGCTTGATGACGGAGAACTGGTCATCTTGAATGGCAAGGGTTTGGGCAGCCATCCGAACCCGAATGGGCCTAATCCGTCGAAACGCCCTGCGCCCGTGAACCAAGGTGGACAAGCTCCGGCAGTCGAATATGTCGGCCATATACAGACCGGAACGGTGGCATTTATTCCCGCAGTCACCAGTGACGATCTCTCGAGTTATACCGGACACGGTTCTGCGCAATTCACCATACCGGGACGAGATGTTGTATGGCCCGACGGACGACGCCCAGCAGGCTTACTTTTCGCGGACCGAAGGACACGAGTCGCCGATTCAGCATGTGATTTATGTGATCAAAGAAAACCGCACGTACGATCAGGTGCTAGGCGACATTGAAAAAGGGAATGGCGACAAGAAGCTTAAATTTGTTCGGAGAAAAGATCACGCCGAATCTGCACCAGCTTGCCCGCGATTTCGTGCTTTACGACAACTTTTACGAGAACGCGGATGTTAGCGCGGATGGACACAACTGGGCCTCCGCCGCTATCGCTCCGGATTATACGGTGAAGCTGTGGCCGAATGAATACGGACACAGAAGCCATCGCTACGATTTCGAAGGAGGAGAACCCGCCAATACTCCGCCTGCGGGTTATATCTGGGATAACGCGCTGCAGGCCGGTCTCACGGTTCGGGACTACGGCGAATGGACGGGCAATATTCCTCTGAAAGCTGTAAACGGACCCCGCCAGATTCAGACGGTAAGAGACCCTGCTTTGCAGCCTTACACCGACATGAATTATCGCGGCTTCGATCTTGAGTATTCCGATGTGGACCGCGCCAAAGAGTTTATTCGCGAATGGAAAGAATTCGATGCCAAGGCTCAAGCTCCGAATATGATTATTCTGCGGATGGGTAACGATCATACGCAGGGGACCAAACCCGGGACCCTTACTCCCTTTGCATACAACGCCGATAACGATTACGGCGTCGGCATGGTGGTGGATGCAGTCTCACATAGCAATCTATGGGCCTCTACGGCGATTTTCATTATTGAAGACGATGCCCAGAATGGCCCGGATCACGTAGATTCGCATCGCGCGCCAGTGTGGGTAATCTCGCCGTACACGCGCCGAGGCGCTGTCGATTCGACCATGTACAACCAGACGAGTGTTCTGCGAACCATGGAGCTGATCGTTGGACTCCGGCCGCTGACTCACTTCGATGCGGCCGCGCGACCCATGTTCGGCAGCTTCAGCCAGAAAGCCGATACGCGGCCTTATACAGTAATTCCTCCGCAAAATTTCTTTGACCGAACGGAACGCCGAACATGCCGCGGGCGCGGCGCAATCATCCAAGATGGATTTCTCCGATGCGGATCTGGCGGACGATGATGAACTGAACGATGTTTTGTGGCGAGCCATCAAGCACAGCGACCCGCCACCGCCCACCAGAAGCGCCTTCGCGAGGTAGGTCGCGCTCGAGCCGCCGTTGTATAGCTAAACGGACCGATGCTCTTGAAAAACTCATCGCCCGGGCTTCGTGCTTCGCCTCCGGCTGGCCCCTGCCCTGTCCTTATGCTAAAAACAAGCAGCTATGACCGAACCGCCGCCCGCTCCGGAAGACTTCGCAACCCTGTACCGCCGCGCGTTCGCGGAGTATGGGACGCAGGCGCTATGGAACATGCGGCCGATTGAAGACCCCACCCCTGCCGATGCCTTGGCGATTACCAAGGCCCTGCGAACGCATGGCGGGATGGAAGGCCGCCGTTTGGCGGAACGGATCGAAAGCGTCTGCCGTGCCCCTCACTAAACTGCAATCGCATGTGTTGCGCGTGCTGGCAGCAGAACGCAGTCCCGACAGCTACATAGCTGGCGGCATTGTAATCAACCGCGAGGGTCCGCGTTTTTCCGCCGACATCGATATTTTTCAGGATACGGAGCAACGGCTTGAAGCCGCCGCCCAAGCCGATGCGAAGGCGCTGACCGATGCGGGCCTTAAGTTCGCATGGAAAAAAATCGTCACCGGCAAGCGCGACGCAGAAGTTGAAGGGCTTGGCGACAGGATGCGCCTTGAATGGGTTCACGACAGCGCGTTTCGCTTTTTCCCCACCCAACGGGATGAGATTTTCGGTTACGTCCTGCATCCCGTGGACCTCGCAACAAACAAGACATCTGCCGCCGCCGACCGGCGCGAACCCCGCGACATTGTTGACCTTGTAACCGTCCATGAAACCATCCTTCCCCTCGGGGCCGCGATTTGCGCCGCCGTAGGCCGCTTTCCCGGCCAATCGCCGGAAGAAATGCTCGCCGACATTACCCGGCACAGCCGGTTCACGGCGGAGGAATTTCGCGTACTGGCCACGGAACAACCCATTGACGTGCCCGACCTTCACCGGCGTATCCGCAGCATGATTGAAGACGCTGGGCGTTTCATCAGCCGTATTCCGAGCGATGCGGTAGGCGTTGTTTTTCTGGAGAGAGGAAAGGCCGTTCAGCCCGATCTTGACGCGCTTGAGAAATACCAGCGCCATGCCGGAGCGCCGGGCGGCGTGTGGCCGTCATCGCCGGAGATATCAAGCGCGATGCTGGAGCGTTACAAAAAACAGAATGGGAACGGCAACGAGCCAAAACCTTAACGCCCTCGCTGTTTCAAATACGGTCAGATGCTGTTGAAAAACGCTTTGAAAGGTTCGGGTTGCCCGATGACTAGGGAGTAACATGGCATTCGATGTTGCACGTAGGCGATGTTCGAACGGGGCTAGCTGATTGAGTTTGCGGTTCACCTCAGTCGTCTTGTCTCTCGTCATGATTGCCTTCTGGGCGTGGGCACAGTTGCCGCCTAACCAAAAGCTCTCGGCCGAAGACGAACGTGGACTCAATGAAGAATTAGAGCGACTTCAGAAGCTGCTCTCGACAGCTAATGACAAAGGGGCGATCGAACTGCAGGTCGCTAACACCTACGCGGCGGGCGGCCAATTTTCGGAGGCTATACGACGGTTGCGTAAGGTGGTCGGAGCAAATCTTGGCTTCGATCCTTCTCGCGATCCAGACTTTGCAAAACTCCGAGGTACTGCTGAATTTCAATCGATCATGGACGAGGTGCGTCGCCAGACACCGCCCGTTCACAATAGTCGGCTGATCGCAACTCTACACACAAGAGATGTTCGTCCTGAGAACATCTCTTTTGATACCGCGCAGAATGCTTTTATTCTGGGCAACACAGCGAGCTCCGAACTTGTCAAATGTTCCCTAACGGAAGCTTGCGTCCCGCTCGCCACGCGGAATACCGCAGAAGAAGGCTACGTACTTGGGCTTAAGGTCGACAGGGCCGCAGGTGCGGTCTGGGCCACGAATAACACGACTGGCAACGCGGGCCTGCGCTGCTACGATCTCGAAACGGGAAAGCTTCGGCGAACTGCTTCTATCGAAGGTAAGCACGTTTTCAACGATCTTGCCCTTTCCTCGACCGGCGCCGTTTACGTGAGCGACACCGCCGACAATTCCGTGTACCAACTACCACCCGGAACCACTACGCTTCAAAGAATGGCGCCGCAGCATACCTTTACAGCTGCGAACGGCATCACTATCTCTGCCGATGAAAGGTTGCTCTATGTCTCGACGTGGGAGGACGGTATTGACGTCATCGATCTTGAGTCTGGAGCGGTCATGCCTATGATCCACCCAGAGGATGTCTGCTTGGCGTTTATAGATGGCCTTTATGCGACCCAACGAAGCCTAATTGCAATTCAGAATGGCCTAATGCTGCCTCGGATCGTCGAATTCAGATTGAGTGATAACCGCCGGCAGATTGTTGCTATGAGGGTTCTTGAGCGCCGCAACCCAGCTTTTGACGGAATCACGACTGGAGTAGTGGTGCGGAACGATCTCTGGTACGTCGCAAATCCGCAAACCGATAAGAAGAGCGGCGGCGATCTGAACCCTTTACAGGTATTCAGCGTGCGCATTGCTCCTTGATGCACGTCGGTGCTTCAAGGCCGGGTTGTTGGGATGTCGGCAATCCGGAAACGTTTGAAAAATGGTACGGAACATGATCGCAAAAACAACGCCATGCTGTTGAAAAACTCGGCTGCTACGCTTCTAAGTCGCTGACGCGCTCTGTAGAGATCTCCCTTTGGCGGGAGCCTAGATGTATGGAAAAGCTTTCCGTTCAGGATTTGTTTGTGGTAACAAACAGAGAATATGCCTTACCGATTCTTCACCATCCCGGCAATTTGGGCCCTGATTGTGATGCATGCTCCCGGCGCTGCGGAACGGGCGACGCTGAACGGAAAAGTCGTGGGCGCTGATGGAAATCTGTTGAACACGCAACTGTACTGGTTTACGAGGCGCGGACTAGACACGGTTACAGCGTGTATTGCCCGACTTGCTGGGTGGATTGTGGCAAGCGGACGATAACCAATGCCGAGGGCACGTATTCGATATCAGGGCTGAATCCTGATCTCGTTTTCAAATTGCTGATTGTGAGGAATGGATACAAAACGGTCTTCGTCGATAAAGTGGATCCTTCAAAAGGATCCGCCGATGCGGTTTTAAAACCGGCGGCTGTCGTGGCAGAGCCATCCCAGTCGGTACGGGGCCGTATTGTCGATGACCACGGAAACCCGCTCAGGGATGTCTTGGTCGAGCAGCAGGGGGTTACGTTCAATGGACCGCGAGGTCAGGGCCGATCGTTTGGCCCAGACGATTCTCCGGATTGGATTCAGCCGCTGGCGGCGACGGACGAACATGGTGAGTTTGAGATTGCTTATGCCAAACCTGCCGTCGAGATTACGCTGAACGTTTCTCCGCGCGCGATGGCGCCAAAGCTGGTAACCCTGTCCACCGGGCCGGAGAGGAGAACGATCAGTGTTACACAAGGCGCAACGCTCCGCGGCCGTCTTTTGCAGCCTGACGGGACACCAGCGGGGAATGCTGAAATCGGGGTGTTCGTACACAGCCGCATGTCGGGAACGGTGTTCCCGGAGGTTCGCATTGGGACAAAAGATGATGGGACGTTTGCAATCACAAATATTCCTGCTGGAAGAATCTGGTACGTGTATCCGAAGATGGAATCACTTTCGGCCCGTGGGCTGGCTGGTGACGCCGTGCCAGTTGAGACAAAAGACGACGGAGAAGAGGTGAACGTAGGTACCATAAACCTGCGGACTGCCTATACGCTACGGCGCAAAGTTGTGCTGTCCGATGGCAAGCCAATTCCACCGGACATGCACGTGACGCTTTCTTCTGATGCTGGTTTCGATAGCCAGATTGCGCCGGTCGCAGAAGACGGCAGCTTTGAATTCCGGGGCTTGTCGAAAGGAGTTTATTCGATTGCGCCGGGAGTCCGGGGATATAAACCGAAGAACGACTTCTACGGCGAAGTACTGGTGAATCGTGACGGCAAGAGCGTCTTAGTTCCTATGAGTCCCGCTGCCTCCCACTAGTACCTTGACAGTCAATTTGTATGAAGAGGTGCGCGAGCAGGTTCGATGCATTTCCGAGGATCTTCGATCTGAGAAAGGGAGATTCTGTCACTGCAGAGTCAGGGCATCTGAACTATGGAGTCGTTGGCATGACATGTGCCCCGAGCACCTGGCAAGCCATCCAAGTTTTGTGATCGGAAACCTGGATGACGCCGGCGCTGGTGAATGGCTCGTCCTTCAAGAGAAGCTGAACTTCTTTCCAGTCGCTGCTTGTGAAGACAATTGCCGCGCCATCGCTTCCGGAGAATGGGCCCGCCGCAATCACCTTGTTGGCCCGCATCTGCCGGCTCATGTATGCCAAGTGGGCCGGGGCAAGTTCCCTCTGTCTAGCCGCATTCGGACCCGGCGAAAACAGCACGAGTGTGCGGTTCTCACATTGCATACCGGGAGGGCTTGCTGGACTTTGCGCGAACAGAAGCGTACCGAACAGAATAAGCGTGAGTCGCATATCGAAATGATAGCGGAGTGGCGGATCGGACGGGCTGGGCCGATTTCGCATGCAGACGACTGTTTATCGCCAATTTAGCTTTAGGGAGCTTCGGCACCAAGCAAGGACGAGTACAGAGTAGGAGCGGGGAGGACGCTGTACCCAATTCAAGAATAGCAGCCCGCCTCTCTGGATGTCTAACCCATTGATAGCAGGACAAATAAAGTTCACATTTGGTGGACTTAAAGGCTCGATTTCCGAGCCCTAATTCGGTTACCCTGACGAAAAGGCTTTGAACGTTGGTTCCCGCGGGAATCGCGTATTGCCGCCTTCGAAGGGGGTTTCAATCCATATGGCCACAGTAGGGACACCTCTATCTTTTAGCGACGTGTTGCGGCTTCGGCCCGTGCGGCGCCTGTGGATCGCGCAGATTGTCAGCGTGTTCGGGGACTTCCTGGCAGTGTTCGCGATCATTGCTGTGGTGACGTTTAACCTGCACGGGACGGCGACGCAGGTGGCGATGGTGCTGGTGTCGTTTATGGCGCCGCTGGCGATCGTCAGCCCGCTCGCCGGCGTCTTCGTGGACCGGTGGCACTTGAAGCGGACGATGATTGCAAGCGACCTGATGCGCGGCGTGCTGGTGCTGGGGCTGGTGTTTGTGCACGACGTGTACGTGATCTACGCCATCCTGTTCACGATGAGCGTGGTCTCAGCCTTCTTCGTTCCAGCGCAATCGGTGGCGGTGCGCACGCTGGTCCCGATGGCGGGGCTGATGGCAGTGAACGGATTGATGTCGCAGGCACAGCAGGGGTCACTCATCGTCGCCCCGGGCGTCGCCGGAGAGCTAGTGCAGCTTGCCGGTGCGAACTCCTGTTTCCTCTACGACAGCTTCAGTTTTTTCTTTTCAGCGGCGTTGGTGATGACGCTGACCATCGAGCGACAAGCTGTGCGCACGGAATCGACCGCGGTGCTCGCTTCGATGCGGCAGGGATTCGGCTTCATCTTTAAGCACTCGACGATTTCTTTTGTGATTCTCTCGATGACCGCGGGGATGTTCGCGATGCGGTGTTTTGGCGCGCTGCTCTCCATCTACGTGCGCGATGTACTGCACTCGACGTCCGGGGTATTCGGCATGCTGAACACCCTGATTGGCGTCGGCATGATCATCGGGACCCAGTTGCTCACGCGGTTTGCGCGGCACATTCCGCAGCAGAACCTGGTGGTGTACGGTCTGGGCGGAATGGGCCTGGCGGTATTGACCACGGTGGCATTCGGCACAATGGGGTCGACCGGGGCGGGAATGCTCGGGTTGGGCCTGTCCGCGTCCGCGATTTTCATTACGGCCACGACGCTGATCCAGCACGAGACGCCGCACGAATTATTGGGACGAGTGATGAGCTGTCTGATGTCGTTGGTGGCGGGATCGCAGGTGATCTCGATGTTCGTAGCTGGTCCAGTGGCGGAGAAGATTGGGATTCAGAACCTCTATTATGCAAGCGCTGCGATGCTCGTCGGAATCGGCGTTGTGGGGTACTTCAAGCTACCGAAAGCCCGGAAGGCTGAGAGCGAGGAGGCTGAGGCGGCCGAACCGGCGAAGACGGCCTACTAGGCCGGGCGGCGCGCGATACGCATCCGGACAGAACTCACTGGATCGATAGATAGCCGGCCAGTCGCCAAGGTTTCCCGATCTGCCGTTCACGATTGTGCAAATGAGCAGCGTTTGCAGTATTCTGAAGGCAAATGTGCGGCATTTCAGGGTGGGTCGGGGCTTCACCGGCTGCGATGGCGGACAGTGTTCGCGCCATGAACTGTTCACTTTCGCGAAGGGGACCGGATTCCGAAGGCCTGGAGATCTGGGAAAGCGCTGTTCTTGGGCATCGCCGGCTTTCTATTTTCGACCTGAGTGACGCGGGCAAGCAGCCCATGCTCTCAAGCGACCGCAAACTTGCTGTTGTGTTCAATGGAGCGATCTATAACTTCCTCGAGCTGCGACCCGAACTGGAGCAGCGCGGATACCGCTTCGTCAGCAATACCGATACCGAGGTTTTGCTTCACGGGTACCGCGAATGGGGCATACAGGGTCTTCTCAAACGACTCCATGGAATGTTCGCCATCGGGCTGTGGGACGATGACGCACGCAAGCTTTACCTTTTCCGTGATCGGTTAGGCGTAAAACCGATACACTATGCGCTGCGCCCGGATGGTTCTCTCGCGTTCGCATCGACTGCACGCGCATTGCACGCCGGCGGCCTAGCTAGCGAGCTGGATCCGACGGGCATGGCGGAGTTCCTGGAATTCGGCTATGTGACAGACGCGCACTCAATTTATCAAGGTGTTCGGAAGCTTCGAGCCGGGCATCTGCTCGAATGGTCGGGCGGCAAGGTCGTTGACACAGCGTATTGGGAGCCTCCGGCTGCCGATGATCGCAAAGCTTTGAGTTTCGAGGAAGCGGTCGAGGAGACAGAACACTTATTCCTTCGAGCCGTCGAGCTGAGGCTGTTTGCAGATGTGCCCGTAGCCGCTTTGCTGAGCGGCGGCATCGATTCGAGCCTGGTCTGTTGGGCGATCGCTCGACTGGGCGGGAATCTTACGGCGTACACGATTGCGACGCCGGGTGATCCGGCCGATGAGAGCGCGGATGCGATTGCAACCGCACAGGCACTCGGCATCTCACATAAAGTTCTGCCGATGCATCCCGAAGACGCTCCTTCGATCGAGGAATTTGTTGCGGCCTATGGCGAGCCGTTCGCGTGCTCATCTGGGCTAGGGATGCTGCAACTCTCACGCGCTATTAAGCCGGAAGCGACTGTGCTGCTCACGGGCGACGGCGGCGACGACGTGTTTCTCGGATACCCGGAACACAACCATTTGCGAATGGCGCAGCAACTTGCTCAGTGGATACCCGGCCCGCCGGCAAAGAGCTGGTACCGCCTCCGCGAGCTCGCGTTGCGCGTACCGAGCTTGCGGCGTCCCGCTCATTTCCTGGACTACGCGACGGGAGGTCTCGCAGCAGTTGCAGCGGCGCACGACGGCTGGCCCTACTACGAGAGCAAAGGATTGCTGGGGGAAAGATTGAGTCACGTACGGCTGCGGCAACGAAATATGCCCTGGTCGCCGGAGGCGGGGCGTCGCGTCCTGACCGATATGTTGGCGTACGACAGAGAAGGGCGCTTCGTGGGCGAGTATATGACGAAAGTCGATGGCGGGACAATGTATCACGCCCTCGAAGCTCGATCGCCTTTCCTCGATCAAAAATTGTGGGAGTTCGCCGCATCGCTGCCCTACTCGGTCCGGCTCCGAGGCGGCGAGTTGAAAGCAGTCCTCCGCGAGTTAGCGCGGCGTCACGTGGGCACCCGAATCGTTCGGGGCCGTAAGCGCGGCTTTACGATCCCAGCTCAGAGCTGGCTTGCTACGCGCTGGCTCAACCAGGCGCGAGAGCTTTTTTCGGATTCAATTCTCCAGCGTGAAGGCTGGATTCGCTCATCGGCCGTGTTGAACGAATTGGAAGCAGCCGCTACCCGGCAAAAAGCGCCGCTTCAGTTGTGGTATTTGTTCGTCCTTGAGAATTGGATGAGAGCAGAGGAAAAGGCGAGGCATGCCTCGCCACTACTTCTGGAATCGCTGGCCTAGAATACATCGCGCGGCAGGCGATCGCCGGCTGCTCTGGGCGATGTGCAATGGTTTCGCAGAAGTTTTTCGTAGAGATCTTGCATCCGCTGAAGCGCGATTTCCATGGAGAATCGGCCATGCGCGGTTGTCACCGCGTGGCCGCGCAGTCTCTGCCTTAACTCCGCATCTCCCATTGCCAGCTTTAACTTCTCCGTAAGGTCCTCGCGGTTTTCGGAATTAAATAGGAGACCGTCTTCCAAATGCGCGATCAGTTCTGGAATACCGCCTACGTTCGATCCGATCACGCAGCAGCCGGAAGCCATTGCCTCCAGTAATCCGTTCGGGAAGCTCTCTATGGAGGAGCTGTTGATGTAAATGTCCATCCCGCGCATCAATCCGGAGATGTCGGCCTGCCCGGGTTCGAAATGACAAATCTCGTGCATTCCCAAACTATCTCGAAGCTCTCTGAGCCTGGGAACCTCTGGGCCGCTTCCGACGAGAAGCAGGCGTGAGTCCGGATAAAGGTGGCGCGCCTCCGCGAACGACCGAATTACCCAATCCAGGCGCTTTTCCGGGCGCATGACACATACCGAGCCGACCACGAGCGAAGCATCCTCCAATCCGGCAGGCCGTACTCCAGGGCCTGGATGGAACTGTGCTGGATTTACGCCATTGTGGGAGAGAAATATCTTATTCGTGCGTAGGCCGAGACTTCCCTCCAGAGACCGCCCAACCGCACGGGAATTGACTACTACGGAATCCGACAGCCAGTCGCTCAAGCGAAGCGCAATTCGTTCTCTGAGGATGTACATGGAACGGTAGGAGAGTTGGCTTGTGATCACAACCGGAACCCCGCACCAGCGAGCAATGGGAGCCGTAAAAATGTCCGTCGGCACATCCAGAGCGTGCACGACTTGAATGCCATGCTGGTGAATGTAGGCGCGCATCTCTCGGGCTGCCCTTCCGGCCGACGAGTTCATGAAAGAGCTCACCTGCAGATTCAGAATGGGAACACCGGCCCTTTCCACTTCCGCAGCTCGAAATCCGCCCCCGACCAGGACCGCGACGTGAGGCTCATAGCGGCTCCGGTCTAGACCCACGGCAAGTTTGGCGGCGTCCCGCTCGCATCCCCCGTGGTCTAACGACCGAACCGCGATCAAAATAGGATACTTGTCCAAGAGTTATCTGAAAAATCGACCTTCGCTGGTCTATACCGAGTCTGCGCGAGCGGAGAAAACTCTCGGTTACCCCTTATTTTTCCACAACTATCCGGGTCACTCCGAAACCAGATCGGGCATGCCCGAATGCCTACCGAACACCCGATTTCATGTAGGCGCGAGACATGCCTATCGTCGGTCACAACGCGCGGCATTTTCTTGAAGAATAGCTATCCCCAGTCGCTCTCAAGGTTTAGAGACGAGTCTCCCATGTTTTTGCAATGGTTGCTATCTTGGATCGGAACTGCCGATGATTAGATTTCGGACATGAGCAAGCGTGACGAGAAGAACTCTATCTCTGTTCCCGAGTGGCAGAAAAAGCAGATTTGCACGAATTCGCGTTCCGATTCGAGTGGTTTTCCCTCCCAGTGCGCGAGTGGCCGTACAGCCATGAGATACTTACTCGTCCCATTACTTTTCAGCGCTTCGTGCTTAGGGCTGACAGTCTCGAACGTCGGGTTCACCAATGTTTCGCATGGAAGCCTGGTGATTACGTTCACCACCGACAGTTCAATAAATGCGACTCGCGTTCGATACGTCGCCTCTCCGTCCACGTGCACAGCGGGCTCCGGAGGGTCAGTTACATACCTGATTATGGATTACGGGCAACCGAATCCCTATGAGGGCGCGCTAAGCGGCCTCGCTGCTAGCACTACGTATCAGATGTGCCCCGAAGTGTCCGCGGACGGAGGCAACACCTGGACATCCGGCGTGGGCGCCAGCGTCACCACCTTGGCGCTTCCCGCTGTGCATCCGGCGCTACCGATACCGCCTGCAACCTTCACATATTCGTATCCGGACACCACGGCTGGAACTTGCGCCGACACCGGCCAAGCGGGATATTGCAGTGTGACTATTGCTTCTTCCTGTTCCGATTTCATGACCAAGCTGTTTCATGCGATTTCGATTCAGACAACCAGCGGAACGATCATCAACATTTCCCCCGGTACGGTATGTAGCGGGACCGGTAATGGAGTAAATGGCAATTACAACATCAATCAGAATCCTCCGGATGTTAAAACGTTCGGGGCGGGCTCGGTAAGCTCAAGCACTATCAACATACCGAATCATGGATACACCGAAGGGCAGCAGATTGTTTTTGCAGGTAACTATAGCTGCATTGCCGGTTGCGCTGGAGCTAACGCGGCAATTCAGAACGGGGAAGCGTACTACGTCCACGTAGTGGACGGCAATAATTTCCAGGTCTACAACGCCCCAGCCGCTCAAGGGGGAACACAGATAGCTCTGGCTGCCAGCGGAAATAATATCTATGTTGCAGGCTTGCCGCGGCAACTTTATTGGATAATGATTCGAACAGCAACCCCGGACAGCCAATTTGTTCCCGCCGGGCACGCGGACCAGCCCTGCCTGGGACAGCAAAATTCCTTTCTTTCTCGTCTCCCTTGAGCAATCTAGGACAGACAGACCCTCACTATCGGCTCCTCATGTTTAACGATGGCGATGGAAACGACGCCACGCTCGTTTCGAACATCTATCTCATGGGCATCGGATTTACTCGTGCCGCCAATCCCTATGCAGCGCACGTCCAGCGATCCGCTTTTTGGAACGGATTTGTATGCCACGAGCAGCACTGATGAAAACATTGTCTGCGACAGGTGCCGGTTCAAAGGCAATGGGGCGCCCGATAACGGCGTGAGAAATTTAAATGTGATTGCCTGGGATGGCATGAATGTCGCGTTCACCAACAGCTACTTCGACGGAATGCATTATTTTCACGGAACTATCGACGGGACTTCAGCTTTATCGGGCACCGGACCGCAAAGCTTCTCAACTTCTCGCGGGCACGGCGCATTTCGGAGCGGGTTCGGGAACCCTGGCGAACACCGCTGTAGCGGCTTTTAATGGCACAAGCACGGGCCAACATCAAGTGTATTCTTATTTCGATTTCAAGGGGCAGTTGAATGTTATTCTGCCGAATGGGCTGTACGCCGGATCCAGCGGAACCAATCTAGCGCGCGCGTGCTCTGGCGTGAATAACTGCGTCGTGAAAGCCACCCTGCCGGCGGGCGGCGGCAGATGGCTTATCGGAGCGAGTGCCTTTCCGAGCAATGCGAGCGCCGACAATTACTTTGTCGAGCCGATTTTTTCTGCTTCGGGTAATGGTTCCAATCCTGTCACGCTTACTGGCAATGCGCCCGTGGTTCCAAGTTCCACGCGAACCGACGGTCCGTATGAACTGGGGACGGCATTTTATTCCGATACACCCGGATCCATTGTGGGAGTTCGCTTCTATGCGGTCGATAGCGAGCCAGGCAGGACCGTGTCGCTCTGGGACAATTCGGGCAATCAATTGGCGACGGCCGTATCGCCTGAAAATGTCACAAACGGCTGGCAAACCGTCCTCTTTTCTACAGCTAAGCCGATCAACGCGGGAACGCGCGTATGTCGTCTCGTTTCATACAAAAGAAATCCAACACGATCAGCAACGGATATCAGAACGGCGGGACCGACAATTTTCCGCTGCATGTTATTCCGTTCTACGTAGACACCCCCAATGGAGCCTGCAATTATTCGGATGCATGGCCGAGGGACGCGCAAGGAAGGCCGGCCGCGGGCGAGGTGGCCTGTGTTTCCCTTACCAACGGCTCCATTTCCGGCGGCGTAAATGCGGACATTGTCACTTCTCAATTTTTTCCTGAAGGATGTCAGTGCATGATCGGCGGCGTTGGCCCCGGGCCTTGGGCGATGATCAACAATTACGTCGAAGGTTCCGGCAATATGTGGCATCACGATAACGGGGGCGGCACATGGTCGAATCGCGGTGACTACACCTATTCCCGCAACACCTTCACTAATCCTCTTTGGACGATGTGGGGGAACAGCAGCACCAATCCTGCCTCGGACGGCAACGTATATTTCACGCGGCAGGTAAACGAATGGAAGGGTGGCAAGCGCATCCGGATCTACGGCAGCATTTACGATACTTCGTACAACAGCGTGTCGCCTGCCTCGCTCGTGATTTGTTTCTGTTCCGGCTCGGGAGGCGGAGGAGGTATCACGGATGTCGACGTGCAGTACAATACTTTGCAACATGTGGCTGGGGGATTTAGTATTGCAGATTACCCGCATACGCCTGCAACCGCCCGCTACCGGTTTGCGAACAACTTACTTTGGGACGTAAATGGGTCGAAGTATCACGATTTATGCGTTGAAGGAAACTGCGGTTTTGCCGGCACTGGCTGGATATGGGAAGGGCCGGATAAGATGGAAGACCTAATTATTGATCATAATACAATTGTCGGGAACACTGGATCCAATCCAGCTTTGTTTTGGCTGTTTAACGGCCATACTGAAGGATTCCAATTTACTAACAACTTCGCATATATCGACGGCGGCACGCAGGGTTCGACGCAGGAGGGCGGCGATATTCCAACTGATGCTTGCTCCGGAATGCATGCTAAAGCTCTCATGGATTGCAAATTCACGCCGAGCTACAACTTCTCGAATAACGTGTTGATCGGTAACGGCGTCACGAAAGCGCAAGTACAAAGCTGGTATCCTTCTTTGAGCAATTACGTGCCGAGCAATACGGCGCTAACCAGCGTCGGATGGTTTAATTGTCCGGGTTCGCTCTGCGCGAGCGGCACTCCGGATTTCCATTTGAAATCCAACTACTGCTCGGGTTGCGGCAGCCCTGGCAGCGATCTCCGCGATGTGGGCGCTGACATTAATGCCCTCGAATCCGCCCAAGGCAAGGTGTCCGTCCCCGGCGCTTCGAATATTACGAGTAATTCGGCCGTGATCACGTTTGATGCGCCGGACTCAGTCGGATGCCCGATCGACATCAGCTCAACGGACTCGATGCTCGTCAACAACTTTACCCGCGTGAACGATCCAGGCGGTCCGAGAGTTCGAAACATCACTCTGAGCGGGCTCTCTTCCGGTACCGTTTACTATTACCGTGTCAATTGCGCAGTACAACAGCCAAGCGGCCAGTTCCGAACTAACTAGACGAAACTGAAAAAGTCCCGGTCATTTCAAATCCGGATCGTGTAGGGCGAGGCATGTGTCGCCGTTTCCTCCGATAATGTTTTGACCGGGATACTGTACTAATGGCCATCCAGTGGTTGATCGCTCGAGTTATCGAATTCCACCTGAGCCACTCTGGTTGACGCGTTAAACCCGATAACTACCCACCGCCTCCAGCCGAAGAGAGTCGCCCACGCTAGCCTCTGATGTGAGCCTGGATCGTTCAAATAGAACACTTCATCGGATTTCCAGCTAGGACTATTGAGGTTCATATTCGCGCTAGAATAATTTGCCTTAGGGTCATCGGTGCTCCTAAGAAACACGGCGCACCGGCAGCGGCGGTACCGCTCGGCAAGTCTAGTGACTTCACGATACGGCTGGCCGTATAGACCGATTTGTCTTACCGCCGCTGCGGCGATGGCTCCCTGAATACTCGTCAGCATCACCAGCGCACAGGTAACAGCCCATCGGGGTGTTCGCCATTTCGAAATCAACGACTGCAATCCCCGTGCAGCGAGTACGATAACAGAGAAGTACGCTTCAAAGTAGTACCGCTCGCCTACAAGGGGAGGAGACGGAAAAGTCTGCACCAAATAACCTGCAAAAATAGCGGGGAAGAGGCACGCCAGGACCCAGGCGCCCGGATTTTTGCGCTCTACCCAGAAGCCATAAGCCGCCAAAGCGAACACGAACGGAAAGGCGTAAAGAAGTGTCGTCTGGGCAGAAAAGCGCCTGGTCACCAAAATGTTTTCGAGGAGGATTGAGGGCGTGGCGCTAATATCCTTCGGGACGTTTTGGCCATCATACAGTGCATATGGGGAAAGCCACGGACTGCCGGTATAGGCTCGGTTATACAGAAGAACGGAAAAAACAATCAGTAAAGCGAATCCGGTAGCGAGCAACGTGACCTGGGCCAAAAGTCTGCGATTCCGCCGACAATACCAGAGACTCATCGTGCCCAAAACCGCGGAAACGATAAACGCGGTAAACGGCCGTACGTGAAAACTGAGCGCGAGCAGCACGAACATCAACGTGAACTGACCCAGACTCAGCGTTCGGATCCCGCGCAAGCAGAACCAGCACGCGCCCGCGATCAACACCGCGCAAAATGCGTGCGACATGCGTCCCACGCACTGAGCAAGACAATAGGGCGAAAGAACCGCAATCCAGACAGCGGGAAGAACCGCGGAAGCGCCGAAAGCCTCGCGTGCGATTCCGCCCAATAAAAGGAGCAGCATTCCGCCAAAAAAAGGCGCTGCCGCCCATCCGAGATTTAATTTCTCCGGAAGAGCCAATGCGGCGGGCCAGCCGAGCGGATATTTCGAGAACCAACCGGAATGAGAAAGAATAAGATGCTTGTACGCGAGCGGTAATGGAGTGTCGACCGGATTTGCGGGAGATCCGGGCGGAGCGTTCCCCACCGCTTTCAGCCCGGCGAAGACTCTGGCCTGAAACCGGTACGAACTTTCATCGGCGAACGTGATTCCTTGGCTGACACGATAGCTGATGAGCAGAGAACACAATACAAATCCAAGTAAGCAGATCCACAATCCGCTTGATTGCTTCCAATCCCCGCTTGATTCTTTCCAAGAATATACCTCTGTCTCATGAGTCTTCCTTGGATAGAGGACATACACCAGCGCGGGCAGGAGAAGCACTATCTGTAACCCAAGCACCAGCAGTTCGAAATGCCGAATTCCGGTCGTTATGGAAAGTACCGCAACTACGGCATAGAGGAGCGCTGCTATCAGCAAAACCATCCATCGAGACACCACCAGCCTCGTTTGCATGCCTTGTTAGATCAATCTCTAGATGGCGCGGCAGGGTTAATTCGATAAAAAGCTTTTTCGCTCTCCGGATTGAGTCTCGGCACGGTCCGGTAAGAAGCGGCGAGGGTGGTAAACCAGTTATACCGGATTACATACCAAAGGGCGGCAATGCCGTCTTTGAGGCCAATTTTCTTACCCTCTTCATACGTGCGGCCATAATAACTGATCGGCACTTCAAATGTCGCGCAGCGCAGCTTGCAAACCTTAGCGGTAACTTCTATCTCAAATCCGAATCCTTTCGAGGTAATTATCATGTTCCGAATGATTTCGCCTCGGAACGCCTTGTATCCTGTTTCGACATCCGAAAAATTCACATTAGTCAAAATATTTGAAAAAAGCGTCAAGGCTTTGTTAGCCAGATAATGATAGAAATAGAGGACGCGGGCCGCCTTTCGAACCAGAAACCTGGATCCATAAACAACGTCGGCTAAGCCGTCTACGATGGGCTGGACAACATCCTTGATCTCGGAAGGATCGTACTCCATGTCGGCATCTTGCACGATCACGATGTCACCGGTGGTTGCCGCGAATCCGGTCTTTAGCGCGGCGGTTTTCCCGCTGTTTCGCTCGTGTCTGAGAACTCGTACTTTCGCGCTCTGACTCGCAAGAGACTTCGCGATCTCATGAGTGCCGTCAGACGAGCAATCGTCCACGATTATGATTTCACCCAGATAAGGGACAAGCAAGAGCTTTTCAACGATTCGTGGGAGCGTCGCTTGCTCGTTATATGCGGGCACAACAACGGACAATCTAGGCGGCAAGGTGGGATTGTGATTCATTCGCGCATGGCCTTCCTAGCACCAACTCTTAACATGATGAACGAAGCCGTCCGCGCAGCCGGGCATTTGCTGGGTTTCCGACCACTTTATCGATGCTTCAGGGCAGCATCAACTCGCTTGGCGTTGGAATGATGAAACTCACAGCAGAAATTCTGATCCAGATCGGGGATCTCACCCACTAATCTTACTGTTAAGAGCGTCTATCCAAGAAATGTTCTCATTACGCTTCAGTGTCGGGTCGCCGCGCTATTCTGACGGATCGATGCAACAATCAATTGTGAACTAGATTTTCCGGACCGCAAGCGTTCCTGAGAAAATTCAGCGTATTCGATTTGAGAACTCTAGCCCACAGTTCGAACACTCCACCCCGGCCGGCCGCGGTCGCGGGGAGCTACGCTCAAATTGGCGGTTCCGCCGTCAGCGGCGGCGAGCGCCCCGCAAGCAAGGCGATTCTAACCCTGCTCAGCGTCTATGTCTTTCTGATCTTTAGTCGCGTACTGGATTTATCGTGGTCGATCGCCTCGTTGCGGATCCCCTTAATTTTTTTGGTCTTACTGATTGTGCTAACCCTCGCGCGGGGCGAGCTGCGATTTGCATTCTCCTCGAAAATCGCGCGATCCCTGGGAGGGTTTACGGCGTGGGTTGTTGTTTGCTTCCCGTTCAGTCTGTGGCGTGGCGGCAGCCGCGAATCGGTGGTCCTAGCGGTCGAGACGTTCGTCTTTTTCTTAATTTTCGTGCAACTTGTGAGGACTGCGGCTGATTGGCGGAAGCTTAGCGGAGCGTATGCATACGCCATATTGACCGCTGCAACGGTTGGTTTTTACCTCGCCCGTTACGTTGGCGAAGGCCGGCTCTCTCTCGCTGTGGGCACTTTCGGAGATCCAAATGAATTCGCTTTAACCTTGCTAGTCGGCTTGCCTTTTTGGTGGTTGAAAGCAAGCCGAGCGACGGCATTGCGGAAAGTGTTTTTCTGGGCTTGCACAGGTCCCGTTTTCATTACGATCGTGCGAACGGGCTCGCGTGCCGGCATGCTCGCGCTCGCGACAATGCTCTTAGTCACCTTTTTTATGGCGAACGCTCCTCGGAAGGTTCTGATATGTATCGTCGCGCTTATCGGAATTGCCGCCGCTTCAGCATTTCTCCCCGATTACCTGAAAGCGCGATACTTGACGATTTTTTCTCAAGGTGCGACCGGACAGCTTGACACGAGATCCCAGGAGCAGCTTGAAGCGGATAAGGCATCCAGCGAGGAACGGCAGGCGCTCTTAAAACAAAGTATTGCCATGACATTCGAGCACCCGATTTTCGGGGTGGGTCCGGGAGTTTTCTCCTATGCCGCCTGGGACGAGCGTAAGGCCAAGGAGGGAGTTGGCGGCGTTGCGCTTGTGACGCACAATACCTATACACAGGTGTCCAGTGAGACTGGCATCCTGGGATTCATTTTTTTTGCAATAGCAACGTTCTTGTCCCTCAAATACATGCTTAAGGACTACCGCGCGGTCTTGCCCGTCGATCCCGATTTGGCTCGATGTGCACGCTACCTGTTCGTGTCCTGGGTAGCACTGGCGGTCGGCATCTTCTTCCTCAGCGTGGCCTATACGCACATGCTCGCGATGTTCTTCGGTTTAGCCGCAGCCTTGCACAACATCATTGCCGAAAGGTTAGCTAAGCCCTCCGTGCCGGCCAATCGCGACGCAGCGCCTCCGAGTTTCGTACGGCAGCCCGCGAAGATCTTGCGAGAGCCGCGCCGGATTCCGAAGTCATTTCCGATTGGCCGGCGAAGCGCTCCATCCGTCCCGCCCGCGTTGCAGCGCACGCTACCCAGTCGAAAAGATGCTGTTTAACTCTCTCCAGTTCCTCATCTTTTTCCCGATCGTAACGGCTCTGTTTTTCGCATTGCCTCATCGCTTCAGATGGGCGCTTCTGCTGGCCGCCAGCTGTTTTTTCTACATGGCCTTTCGGCCCGTGTATATTCTGATCCTGATCTTCACCATTTTGGTTGATTATGGAGCGGGGATCTGGATCGAATCGGCGCAAGGCGAACGCCGGCGACGGTATTTGCTGCTGAGCATCTGCGCGAACGTGGGCGTGCTGGCGGCGTTTAAATACTTCAATTTTCTAAACGGGAACCTGATGGGTTTGAGCCACACCCTGGGATTGGGTTATCCCATTCCAAATCTCAATATCATTCTCCCCATAGGCCTCTCGTTCCATACCTTCCAGTCCCTGAGCTATACGGTCGAAGTGTATCGGGGTCGCCAAAAGGCGGAACGGAACCTCGGTATTTTTGCGCTGTATGTGATGTTCTATCCGCAGTTGGTCGCGGGACCTATCGAGCGTCCGCAGAACCTTCTGCACCAATTCCATGAAGAGCATTTCTTCGATTACACAAAAGTAACCAACGGCCTGAAACTGATGTGTTGGGGCTTTTTCAAGAAAGTGGTGATTGCGGACCGGCTGGCCCCATTCGTCAACCAGGTCTATTCCGATCCGCGTCACTATCCCGGCATTTCGCTGATCTTCGCCACGGTCCTGTTCGCTTTCCAGATTTATTGCGATTTTTCCGGCTATTCCGACATCGCGATTGGAGCGGCGGAGGTCATGGGCTTCCGTTTGATGACCAATTTCAGCCGCCCGTACTTTAGCGCCTCCATTGCAACGTTCTGGAAACACTGGCACATTTCCCTCTCCACCTGGTTTCGAGATTATCTGTACATCCCGCTGGGCGGGAATCGCGTACCTACGTTGCTTAAATATCGGAATTTGATGATCACGTTTGTGATCAGCGGATTGTGGCACGGGGCAAACTGGACTTACGTAATTTGGGGCGCGCTCAACGGCGTATACCTGATCGTCGAGCAGATGGCCGGCTCGTATTTGCGGCGAACGGGCTTTGACGTAACCATTTCCCGTTGGCCCAGACCGCTGGTCGCATCTTTTCGCATTGCGCTCACATTTTGCCTGACCTGTTTCGCCTGGATTTTCTTCCGCGCCCGGTCCATCGCGGACGCGTTCTACATATCGTCTCATCTGACCTCAGGCTGGCGGACTCTACCGGTCGATCTCCGGAGCCTGGTGTTCGTCAAATTCAATCTCCTGATGAGACTGGACAAAACCGAGATGGTGATCGGCCTGGTGGCAATTGCGCTGCTGCTCGGAATCGAATTAGCTCAGAATTTTGTGAAGCTGCGGGAGTGGCTTGCGAACCGGCCGATATGGATTCGCTGGGCAGTCTATTACGGAGCGCTGTCCAGCATACTATTCTTTGGGGCGTTCAATAGTGCCCAGGAATTTATCTACTTCCAGTTTTGAGTCACTATAGTCTTTTTTTTCGAAAAGCGATTCTTTTTGCCGTGCCGATCTGTGTGTATGGTTTGGCAATTGGCCTGATCGATCCGTTCGACTATTTTGAGTCTCCTTTGATTCCGGATCAGATTAAGCTGAAGGCCTCTCTTCCATTGAATGAGTGCCTATGGAAGATGATCGAGTTCAGGCGGCTTCGAATTCCGAGGATTCTCTTGGGGGATTCGCGCATGGGCTTGTTTGATCCGAACATCGTCAAAGCAGCGGGGGGAGAGGAATACTTCAACTACGCCTTTGGAGGCGGCACGATACAGGAGATCAGCGACGCCTTTTGGAACGCCGCCTCGGTGACTCAGCTGCAGAAGGTTTATATCGGGATAGATTTCACTATTTACGACGATTACGACGTAACACATCGAACCGATACCTATCACGCGATCAAAGACAATCCTTTGCTGTATTTCGTAAATCGCACTGTGGTCAAGGCGGCTTACTACGATCTCAAATATTTTTTTTCGGGGGTAGATCCCAAGTTTGGCGTCCCCACCGTCTCTCGCGAGCAATATTGGGCGCAAACCGTTGGACCGTTCCTGACCGCAACTTACAGCCACTATGTATATCCCACGCGGTATCGTGCCGAACTGCTTCGTATCAGCCAATACTGCCAAAATCACGGCGTAAAATTGACGTTCATCATTTTTCCAACTCACGAAGATGTACGCCGGAGGCTAAGCGACTTCCATCTGGAGCAGGATTTCGAGAGGTTTAAATGCGATCTGGCCGGGATAGCCCCGACCATCGATTTCGACTACCGAAACGAGCTTACGACCGATAAACGGAACTTCCGGGACCCACTACATTACACGAGGCCTACAGTAGAAATGCTGGCCAACGAGATTTGGAGAGGTCCGCTGGTACACGGTATGGCTTTGAAGCCTTGAAGCAAGGCAACGTGAGGATTTGCCCCGACATGCCTCTAAGCGGGAGAATAACGTAAGATGTGCGGAATTGCCGGATTCGTGAATCTGAGGCATGCCGCTGCGTCCCTCGCGGATCTGCGGCGCATGACGGATGTGATCAGCCACCGTGGGCCGGATGGGCACGGCGTTCATGAGGACGGGATCGCGTTTCTCGGGCACCGCAGACTCAGTATTATCGACGTGGCCGGCGGAAGCCAGCCCATGTCGAATGAGGATGGTTCTATATGGATCAGCTTCAACGGCGAGGTTTTCAATCACGCTGCGCTTCGACCAGAACTCGAGCAAGCCGGTCATCATTACGTTACGCGATGCGATACGGAGACCATCGTGCACGCGTACGAGCAATACGGGCCTGATTGCGTCAATCGCTTTCGCGGCATGTTTGCGTTCGCGATTTGGGATGCCGGCAGGCGGAGGCTCTTTTGCGCGCGGGACCGGCTCGGAATCAAGCCCCTGTATTACTTCTCAACCGGGGACGTTTTCGTATTTGCTTCGGAAATAAAAGCCCTGCTGCGGCATCCTGACGTTCACGCCGAACTGGAAGAGAGCCTGATTCCGGAATATCTGGCGTTCGGATACACAAGCGGGGACCGAACATTATTTCGCGGGATACGAAAGCTGATGCCCGGCCATACGCTCACGCTGGATGCCGGGACTGGGCATATCGAGATAAGGCGCTACTGGGATGTGCCGGAACCCGGAGCGCCGGAAGAAAAGAGCGACGAAGAGTGGATTCGCGAATGCCGCCAGCGATTGGAAGAGACTGTGCGGATGCGTTTAATGAGCGATGTTCCGCTCGGCATGTTCCTGAGCGGCGGCGTAGATTCGAGCGCGATCGCCGCGTTGATGAAGCGGATGCGAACAGAACCGGTGAAAACATTCGCGGTCGGCTATCAGGAGTCGGCTTACAGCGAATTATCGTATGCGCGGCAAGTCTCCGACGCAATTGGCACGGATCATCATGAAGTGGTGGTCGGCATGGAAGATTTCTTCAATGCGCTGCCCCGGCTGGTCTGGCATGAGGACGAGCCGATTGCGTGGCCCTCGAGCGTCTCCCTCTATTTCGTTTCGAAACTCGCTTCTGAACATGTGAAAGTCGTGCTCACCGGGGAAGGAAGCGACGAACTGTTTGCGGGTTACCACCGCTATCAGCATTACTTGTTCAATCGCAAGTGGGCCGAATGTGTATGGCGTGCTTCCGGGTTCGCTTCGCTTGGGCGTTCGGAAATCGATTGAAGGCTCACGGTTGCTATCGGCCAACCTGCGTCGCAAGCTGCAACATACTTTTCTGGGGCGCGATGGCAGCGTGGAATCGCTACAGCTAGATAATTTCTATGGCGCGTTCTCAACCTCCGAGCGGGAAGCGATGCTGGGAAATCGTTTTGATGGCGTGGGGAACCCATACGCCACGTACCTGAGCTATTGGAATTCGCGACACGGATCCGTGCTCTCCCAGATGCTTTACGCCGACCAGAAGACTTACCTTGTGGAGCTGCTGATGAAGCAGGACCAGATGAGCATGGCGTCCTCTATAGAGAGCCGCGTGCCGTTCCTGGATCATCCTTTCGTGGAATTCGCGGCGCGAGTCCCGGAACGCCTGAAAATCCGGAACGGCGAGGGCAAGTACATTGTGAAGAGCGCCCTCGAGGATCTGCTTCCGCGCGACATTATTTATAGAAAGAAGATGGGGTTTCCGACACCACTGCGGCAATGGTTCCTGGACGGCCGATCCGAAGCGCTGTTTACGCTGCTTCTGGATCGAAAAAGACTTCTGGCCGAATACATCGACCTCGAATATGTGGGCGAATTGATCGATCGCCAGCGCAGTCATGCCGAGGATGCAACCGATCGCCTGTGGCGTTTGCTTAATCTGCAGCTTTGGGGCGATCTGTTCCTCACGGGGCGGCGTGACGAGCATTGGGATGGTTTGCTGCCGGCGCCGGTCGCGCAAGCCGTCCTATGAAAATTCTGTGGGTCAAAACGGATTTCCTTCATCCGACCACGCGCGGCGGCCAAATTCGAACGCTCGAAATGCTTCGGCAGGTGCACAAGCGCCACGAACTTCATTACGTCGCGTTCGAGAATCCTTCAAGTCCGGAAGGCTTGCGCCGTGCGCCGGAATATTGCACGCACGCCTATCCCGTTCCGCATTCCGTGGTTCCCAAGACTTCGATTCGTTTCGCGGGACAGCTTGCGGCGGGCCTATTTTCGTCCATTCCCGTGGCCGGAATGCGTTATCGCTCCCGAGAGATGCGCGACACCATCTCGCGGCTCCTCTCCGAACATGAGTTCGATGCCAAGATCTGCGATTTCCTTTTCCCGGCGATCAATATCGACGACATGAGCGGTTGGGTGCTATTCCAGCACAACGTGGAAACGACGATCTGGGAGCGGCATGCGCAACGTGGAAGAACTCCGGCGCACCGGGCCTATTTTGCTCTTCAGGCTCGCCGGATGTTCGAGTGGGAGCAGTCGGTTTGCCGCGCCGCGGCGCACGTTGTGACCGTTTCAGAAATCGACGAGCAGGTGATGCGAGACAGATTTGGCGTTAGCGTCGTATCGTCCGTTCCCACGGGCGTCGATCTCGATTATTTCGAAAAGCCTGAGACTTCGCAGCCCGAGCACGATCTGGTGTTCGTCGGATCCATGGACTGGATGCCAAATATCGACGGCATCCGCTGGTTTCTAGCAGAAGTGCTTCCCTTGATTCGAGCCAAAAAGCCCGATTGCCGGATTGCAATCGTGGGCCGTTATCCCCCGCCTTCGCTTGCTGCCGAGGCCAAGAATGATCCTCTGATTTCCATCACTGGGACGGTTCCCGACGTCCGGCCCTATCTCTGGAACTCTACCGTTTCCATCGTGCCGCTACGAGTCGGGGGCGGAACGCGGCTCAAGATTTTTGAAGCGATGGCCGCGAAAACGCCTGTTGTTTCTACCACGATTGGGGCCGAAGGACTGCCGTTACGCCACGGAGAGACGATCCGCATCGCGGATACGCGCGCAGGCGTTCGCCTCCGAATGTCTGGATCTGTTAGACGATTCGGAAGCCCGGACAAAGATGGCCGAGGATGCGCTCCGGCTGATTCGCGCCAGATTTTCGTGGGACCAAGTCGCGCGCCGCTTTGAAGAGACTCTCCGATCCGTGCAGTCCTCCGCCACGCAGACGGCATGACGTCGTCGATTACTGTGTTCCTGGCGAGCGTTGCGTTCGTCATTTACGTTCTGATCGGATATCCGCTTCTGCTCGCCCTCTATGCGCGCCTGTTTCCAAGGCCGATTCGGAAGGAATCAACCCGTAGGCATGTCTCGATCATCGTTCCGGTACGAAATGGCGCCCCATGGGTGGAGGCAAAGATCCGTTCGCTCTTGTCATCGGACTACCCGGCGCAACTGATGGACATTCTGATCGTGTCCGATGGCTCAACGGACGGCACGAACGATCTTGTTCAACGGTATTCCGATCCGCGCGTTCGCTTGCTCATGTTGCCGCCCGGCGGCAAAGCGATTGCCGTGAGCCGGGGAATGGAGACGGTCTCTGGAGAAATCCTAGTGCTCACGGATGTGCGCCAGGAATTCGATCGCGATGCGATCTCGAAATTGGTTGCTTGCTTCGCCGATTCCTCGGTTGGTGTTGTCACTGGTGAGTTGGTTATCAGAGAGGGACTGAGCCTGGAAGAATACAACACCGGACTTTATTGGCGCTACGAAAAATGGATACGCCGCAATCTGAACCGTGTTGACGCGATGCTCGGGGCTACCGGATCGATTTACGCGATCCGACGGGAACTGGTGACTCCGATCCCGGCCGACATTCTGCTCGATGACGTCTATATTCCGTTTGTCGCGGCTTTCCGAGGTTCTCGTATCTATTTCGAGGACCAGGCGAAGGCGTACGATCTGCCGACTTCGCTCCATTCAGAATTCTGGCGCAAGGTGCGCACGCAGGCGGGGATATATCAAATTCTGTTTCACTTTCCAGCGCTGCTCTGGCCCGGAAACCGGCGCTTTGTGCATTTTCTTTCGCACAAGATCGGCCGGTTGCTTCTTCCGTTCGCAATGCTTACAGCCGCTCTGAGCAGCTTGGCTTTGCCTGACCCGTGGCGACCCATTGCACTTCTGGCTCAAGCCGCTTTTTACGGACTGGCGCTGCTGGATCCGGTGATCCCGCCCGCAAATATCTTAAAATGAGGCTCCGCCGCTGTCCGGACCTTTGTCGTGCTTATCGCGGCAGCCCTCTGCGCGACTGCGGTATTCGTTATACCGGCTCAACGCCTGTGGAAAGAGACTCGCGTGGGCGTCGCCCGACTGTAGTGGGAAATGACAACGAATTTTCGCCTCCCGATTCTCGCTGTTTTCGAGAGGTTGGAGCTGCGGAAATCCGAAGTCAATCCCCACTTTCCGAACTGCCCGACTATCTAATTCACTGCTGCGGAGGAGGAATCGGAATAGAAGGAGTGGTCTTCATGCTATCCGCTGCCGCCTGATCTTGCGCGCTACTGGCGCTGGTTGCACTTACTCCCGTTTTCGCCTTGGCGGCTGCGCCGGGATCCCATCCGAAGTAGGGTCCATAGACCGCGTTGGTTAAATAGTTATTGTTCGCATCCAACATCCATACGGATACCTCTCCGTTCGTCTCTCTCCAAAGTAAACGAAGGCGATCATATTCATCGATGCTGATGGATTCGGCGAGCCACCCGTAGTACGGGCCGTACTGCTTGTAGCTGACAAAGTTTAAGTTGGGATCTACAAGCCATAGAGACACCGTTCCATCAGTGCCTCTCCAAAGCACCCGCGTGTAGTTGTCCAAACCCGTAGTGATGGCGAGCGGCGTCCAGCCGATGTAGGGCCCATAAGCGTGGTAGGCGGGATTTGCCAGATTGCCGTCGAGTTTCCAGAGAGAAATACTTCCGTCCGTGCCTCGCCAGAGAATCCGGGTGTAATCGTCGCTTCCAACGCCACTGGTTTGTGCTGACAGTATCGCTGGTTGAATGGCAGCACACAGTGTAGTAACCGCTGCCATAAAAAATAATTTGTTGTGTAATTTGATCATCGTTTCTTTACCTTTCTTGGAACCTCATGAGTGAGGGTTTTTATATGAAACAGCACAAGCACGCTTATTACCACCCGGTTATTACAACGATCGTTGAAGGATTATAACGGTATTTGTAGGAAATGTTATCCGAGAGGTTATTTTTGTGACGTTCGTTTTACAACGAACTAACTGTAGTTCTGCCCGTTACAGTACGGAGGTTTGGCGGTCCTTACAACCAGACGGGCTCTTCGATGTCCCGAACGTAATCAACCAGAATTTGGTATGGCCGAAAACGATTCTTATAATTCATGGATTGGCACTCCTTGATCCAATAGCCGAGATATGCGTATTGCAGGCCTTGTGTTTTGGCATACAAAAGCTGATTAAGGATGGAAAACCTGCCTGGCGATTGGGGACGCCACTGGGGATCATGAAAGAAATAGACCAGCGAAATCGAATCCGGCGTCTGGTCCATCAGACCAACTCCGATCAGTCTGTCCCGGTCGAAGTACAGCCATTGTCGGCCCACATCCGCAGCGCCGGATAAAAATGCATCGCGGTATGACGAGAGAGTCGTTTGCTGCAAGTTCCAGCCCCGCTTCTCGTGCATGAACCGGTGATATGCGTTGTAAAGAGCAACGTGTTCGCGTGTGGCGAACAAGGGATGGAGCTCGGCGCGGATGTGTTCGTTGTTCCGAAACACGCGCCGGTCCGTCGCGGTGAATGTGAACTGCGGGACCAGCACGCGCAGACTTCGGCAGGCGGTGCAGCGTCGGCATGCAGGCCGAAACAACTGCCAGCCGAAGCGCCGGTAGCCGCGCGCGAGCAGATCGGAGTACTCGATGGGGCTCAATTCCGCAATGGCTCGCACCTCTAGCGACGCCAGTTCCTCAGGCAGATAGCTACACGGTCTGGGCTCTTCGATCGCGCGAAAGAATTCCTTCATTTGCTGTGAGTCGCTATCGTGTTGCCTGTCTCCACTCCAGTTCGCCGCGATGCAATAACGCTGGACGGTCCTCCTTAAGAATCCAACGCTGTTGTACGAGGGCATCAATCGCGCGTGCGTAACGAGTGAGGTACTCTTCGCGGTTGGCGTACCGCTCGGCGATGGATTTTCGCGGATCGCCGGATTTGGTGCGCTCGGCGGCTGTCTTCGGAAATGGCAGATAGGAGCCTTCGAAGGAAATGCGCTGTTCCGGCGCCCCGATCGAAGCGTCGCGTAGGTTCCACCCTGTGTAGGTGGCGATTGGAACCGTGATCTCCGGCAGGCGCACGCCGTCGCGCTCATTTCCATCGACATCGACCTGCGGAACCAATACCGGAAAAGGTCTGCCGACTTTCGGCGGTTCGAGACTCAGAATTCCGTCGCGCCAGTTCGGTCCGAAGTCGAGGCGATCTGCCTGATTCGCGTCGTGCGGTTTATTGACACCGGGAATACTGGGCAGCGCATACTTTTGCAACGGAACCAGCGTTCCATCGGCAATTTTTGGATAACTGCTGGGGGGTGGAGCAGTGCCGCCGCGTACCCAAGCATCCATATTGGCGATCATGGCGCGCCAGAAATATTTTATGGGAAGCGGTGATTCCGGCTGCTGGCCCATCAGGTCGCCTGTGCCCTTAGAGGGCGGAAACGGGCCGGAAAAATGCTGCAGTCCGGTGAAGTGGTAGATGCGGACCTCGGGCGAGATGGGCGCGTCGCGCATTCCATCAGGACTGGTGTGAATCAGCGATGCCGCGCGTCCCCAATACTCATAGGAGGTGTTGGAGAGAAAAATTTTTGGGATCGCTTTATCGGCCACGGCGCGGTCGAGCAGCCCTCCGGTTTGTCCTGTCAGCGGATCGGTCTCGGGCTGGCCAGTAAACGGAAAGATATCGGTGGGAAAGAAGATAGACGAGGACGGTTGCGCATCGCGCGAAGGCTGAGCGAAACGGTAGTTGAAGCTGCCGCGACCTGCGCCGGCAACGTGGGCGAGAACCCCATCGAGCGCCATTCTTGCCTCTTCGTCCGCATTAAACCCTTCGTAAAGGAAGTCGCGCAGAAAACGTCCGTTTTGCGAAATGCCTTCACCATAGACTCGCGCGGCCGGTGCAATTGTATCTGAAGCGTGCTTCGCGTATGAAGCAAAATCCCGTACTGCCGCGAAGCCAAGACCAGCAATAACGGGATCAGCGACTACGTAGACGTATTCGTAAATCTTGCCCGGCTGAAAGCCTCCATTCAAATGAATGTACCGGTCGTTAGGTGCAAGCTTTCCATCTGCGGTGTGGGCGAACTGCCACTCCGACCGCGGAATTATTGTGCGCTTCGCGCGGGGCGAATCCCGGATGGTAAGCACGTTGCGCGGATCGTTCGGAGCGGCGACAGGGTATTCGGATCCTCCAATGTTGCCGAGAATGAGATGACCGAGCGGAATCTCATCCATTTGCTTGGATGGCATCAGATCGCCTCGCAACAGGCCAGTAATCGTCTTACCGTTGTCCTTTGCAATGGGCGCATAGAAGTGCAGCGCGTCAGCCCCGGTTGCATCCCATTGCCATCCCAGGGCGGCGATGGTGTAGCCGTTTGTTAGAAGCCAAGCGTCGCCCGCGTCATTGGTAACGTCCCAGTTGCCGCCGTCGACTAAGGCGATAATGCGAGATCTTCCACGGTTCGGCACTTCGAGCAGCAGAGAGCCATTGCTTTTACTGGTTTCCTTCGGGCGGATGATCACGACATCCGACGAAAACTCCACCTCGCCATTTTTGAGGTTCACGGCCTTATCGAGATCGACGATGCGGCGGTTGTGCGGATTTGCGACCGAGACGGAGAAGTAAACGCGGCCAACAATGCGCTCGTAAGCGCCCGCTTCACCGAAGGTCCGGCCGTCGAGCACGTCTTTGCGGGAGGCGATGTCAACGCGAACAACGCGGGCAGGGAGCAATTCCAGTGTGCAGAACAGGAGTATAAGCAGCGAGCAAATAACGCGGAGAAGGCGCATGGGCGGAAGAATAGCAAATTTCATCCGCTTCGTGGCCGGTTAATTCACATCTGCATTGCGATCTCCTTCGTAATGCATGATGTGGTAATACGCCTCCCAGCCATCCCACAGTACAGGCGGGGCGATATGGGTCTCAGGGTCATCGATATAGTTTTCCATTACCTTAACTAATTCACGCGTTCGATAAATGCCTGTCAGCCAGTCCCCCCGATACCAGTTTTTCCATTTGTTGTATTCCGCCGCTGCTTCCGCCCGCCGAATTTCGTCAAACGCGTTTAGTGCGTGAGCCAATTCTTGATGCGCTTCGGTCTTATTCTTTCTTTGCGCATCTTGGATGGCCTTCGAAACCAAATACAGAATACGATTACTTTCACGGTTGATCGCGATCATCGCCAGTACTTGGGCACGGTAAAAAGGCCGCCGCGGGAGGGGAATCAACCGCTCTATCGTTACTGCCTTGTTCCATAGGGCATCCCATCGCGGCTGAGCGTCCTCACATTGCTGAATTTCTCTGGCCAACACTTGCTCAAGCCATTCCTTTCCCGCAGGCCTGTTCGCCACAGCGCCGGGTATGAGAATGCGAGGCGGCTCCCACTTGGGCGCTTGGCCGGGTATCGCGTATAGCGGAGCATCCGTCATATAACTCAGCAGCATCTGCCGTGCCTCTGTGTGGTAGAGCTGATCGCCATACTCGCGAGGGGGTTCTCCGACATGTGCCGGAGCTTTGAAGTATTCCTTGTAGAGCTCGACGAGTTTTGGGGCGGCCTTCTCGCCAAACTCTCCCATTGACCACTCCTTGTAGAACTCGTCTGCGGGTTTCTCACCGGCGGGCAGACCTCCCCATGCCACATCCATAACTGCTTTAAGTGACATAACCACGGGACGTATGTCGCTGGTATTGACGAGAAAGTATTCGGTCGCGTTTGCCTGGATGTATCTGCCCATTTCTGAAAAACTGCGTTCTACGGGCACCATTTCGGTCAACTGGTTCGCACGCCCATTCATCATGGCGATGTGATCGTAGGCGCCTTGTCTCGCAGTTACTTGACCGTGATCCTGAAGATAGCCGTACCCGTCGTCGGCCCACACAGTCGAAACTTCAGGAGGAATTTTGAGATCGCCTTGTTGCGCAAGCCGCGCTCCTTCCTGCCACAAATTCGTGACAAACTTAGCGCCGGGTCGAGCCGACTGTACGATGCGAATCTGGTCCGCAATGGCTTTGCTGATTAGCCGCCCCAAAGCTTTGTTATTGTCGCGAACGCTTGGATCCATCGACGCGTAAGTCACATCCGATAAGCCGCGCAGGCCCACTGACCAAAGCACTTCTTGAGTTGGAAGATAGGAATTGACAGCATCGTGCCATGCTCGTTGCAAGATTTCGGGATGTGTCGAGTAGTTGTACGGAACATCCCTGGGCCACCGGGCCACATTTAAGCCCAGCGGGATGGCGTGGTGCTGAGTGACGATAAGTCCCCGCTGTGCTGCGAGTTTGACCTGGGCATCGTTGGGAAAAATCCACGTCCCCGGCGCAATCATGTTCCCCTTGAGCCGGAGCGTGGTCTCGTAGATTTTGTTCCAAACCTCCAACGAAATGCCGGTATTGTCTTTCTCTTCTCCAGGAGCCCATCCGGTTAACAGGTCCTCGTCATTTATAAATAGACCGCGGTATCGAAAAATAGGAGGAGGGAAATCGGTATTGAGCGAGTCAGGAACCTCAATGGACGCGCGGTGGGCAGGATCGTGATCGGTCCAATAGTAGAGGGGATCGATGCCCAAATACTTCCGTGAAAACTCGTAAACGGCAAACATCGTCCCACGCACATCGGGACCAGAAAGGACGACGACTTGCCTTGGCTGCTGATTCCAATTCGCCGTTTTCGCAGAAATCGAGAACGATTCAGGTGCACTCAGCCGCGCGGAGCGCAGGTTGCCGGAAATATTCTCCTGCTGGCCGATCAGGATGGTAACCGCCCCGGCATCGTTTTCGCGGTTGACGATTCTCAAGGGCTTGCCAGTGACATTTTGAAAATCCGTCGCCAGATCGGCTGCTGCGCGCTTTACCGGCTCCGGTTCGCTCGGTCCCAGTAGAATGGTTGCCTTCGCGTTTAGCGTGATGAACCGCTGATCCAGTGCAAAACTTTGCCCCTCCCCAAACACTACGAGAAGCATTAGTCCGATCAACCGCGTGTTTTTCATGACACGATTGTAGATCTTTTGTATTCGACTCAAACAAAGTTAGGCTGGCGGGTACGCCTTCGGTCCGGTCTGATCGGGGGAACTTTTGCGGTCAATTGTCTCCTGCATGTGGTACGATTGTACCAATGTACAAACATACATAGTCAATGATCGAGATTGAACGAGTACAAACCGGCGTCCGGATCGAGAAGAGGCTGCTGAAGGTTCTGAAAGCCCTGGCGGAATTGAAGGATTTGACATTAGGAGATTTGCTGGAGGGCATTGTGCTTCATGCGTTCGAGGGCAAAGCGCCGTTCGGAAAGGAATCGCTCGCGCAGATCTCCGAACTGAAGAAGATTTATGGGATGACGCTGCGCGCAACCGACAGTCACAAGCTCAGGGAGAAATCGTGAATGAGAAGATCTCGAGTATTTTCCGCTCGGCGTGATTTTGGTTGCCGCTGCCGCGTTGCAGCTCGGGTTGGGGGCAGATGAGATGCCTGAAAACACCGGCCAGTTCCGAGCGAGCGCACACGCAAGAGCGCTTTGCCTTCACCGCACGCGCGCCCGCTCTCAGAGGTGGCGCCTTTGTTCGGCGCGAACAAAGAGCGAGCGTGGTCCCCACAATGGGATCCGCAATTTATCCGTCCATTGCCGGCCGCCGATATGCAAGGCATGGTCTTCACCGTGAGGCATGGCGATTTGCAGGCTATTTGGGTGAATACCGAGTTTGACCTGAAAAATGGACGCATTCAGTACGCGTACTTTATTCCCGATGCCCTGGTCACGGTAATCACTCTGAAGCTGACGCCGGAAGGGAAACAAACGAAGGTCGAAGTCGAGTACGACCGCACCGCATTGACCGAGGAAGCCGATTCGCATGTGCTTCAGCTGGCGGAAAAGGATCGTACATCCGGCGCGGACTGGGAGAATCAAATCAACAGCTACTTGGCTAAACGGGTTCGGTGAGAAATCATGACCACGCTGATCTCACCGGCTCTTGCGGAGATGTGCCGTTCGGATCGTTAACCACTGCTCCGCGCGGAGCTTTCACCGGACCTGACAGCAGCGGATCGTTGGTTCTCTTCATCCATGCATCCAGGCGTGACCTCATCTCGGTTAACGCAGCGGAATAGGCTGGATCGCCGAACCAGATTTCGGGCCTCGTTCGGATCGAACACCGTATCGAAAAGCAGTTCGCGGGGAACGATCTGATCTCTCCAGCCATTCTTCAGCCAAACATCTTTACTCAGGCTGTCATCGCAATTCGGTAGCACGGGATTCTGACGATCGCCGTAATGCCGGATGTAGTTGAAGCGGCGCGTACGAACGGCGCGTTTGGGCTCGTAAGCGGCGTGATAGTTCACTTCCGCGAAAATCTCCTCGTGAAGCTCCTGAGCTTCCCCGCGCATCAGAGGCAGCAGCGACCGGCCCTGCAGCCACCCCGGTTTCTCGATGTTCAGAAGATCGCAAATGGTGGGATAGAGATCCATTTGCGAGATCATCACGTTTGAGACCTTGCCGCCCGTGAAGCCGCCGGGACCTCTCATGATGAGATAGACGGAGGTCCCGTGCACCGTGAGATTGCATTTCATTGCCGGAAAAGCGATCCCATGATCCGTCGTGCTGATGACCAGCGTGTTTTCGGCGAGCCCAGCCGACGCGAGCGCATTCAACACAGCGCCGACGCCGTCATCGAGAACGCGGGCAGTCGCGTGGAAAGCTGCCATATCGCGCCGTGTCGTCGGGGTATCCGGAACTGGAGTTGGCGGTGTGGTGAAACGCTCGTCTTCTTTCGGACCAGGAGATGCGAATTCGCGATGCGTCTCATGAAAGCCCACGTCCAGAAAAAATGGCTGTTTAGGTGTCTGCTTTAGAAAGCGCACGGCGGCGGGCGCCACTTCGGCGACGTGGTTTCCTTTCGTTTCGGCGATCTCGTCGTAGCCAATGACTTTCGGATCTTTCGCGATATGCTGCACGCCGATTAGCGTCGAGCGGTATCCGTGAGGCCGCAGCCAATTTATGATGTGCTGATTGTAATCGTTCAGCGAGAAACCGCGGTGTGCCAATCCGAGCATGCCGTTGTTATGGGGACAATGGCCGGTGAGAAGCGCCGCGCGGCTCGGGGAGCACGTGGGAGCGGCATCGAAAGCCTGACGAAAAAGAATCCCTTCCCGCGCGAGTTTCTGCAGGTTGGGCGTTGGAACATCGTATCCATAAGGCTGGATGTATCTGCCCGTATCGTGCGAGTGCAAATAGAGAATGTTTGGGCGCTCGGGAGCGGCTTGGGCGCGGGATGTCAATAAGGTCGTAGCGGCCAACCCTTTCATGAGTTCACGACGCGAACTGCCCAGCCCGTCAGTTGCCATTCATTTCAGCTTAGCCCTCAGTGTTCGACAGCTTCATCCGCCAGACTTAATGCTTCGTCGAATACTTTCACGCCGAAATCTATTTCTTCCTTCGTGATGATCAAAGGCGGAGCGATGACAAAATGACTGATCCATGATTGCATGAAAACACCGTTAGCCATCATGCGCGCGGCGACGGCATCGACGAGCGTGGGCCTTCCGGCAACCTTGTCGGCGGCAACATTGAAAGGCGTTTTCTTCTCGCGGTTCTTCACCAGCTCGACACCCCAGAACAGCCCCAAACCGCGAACTTCGCCAATTGATGGATGCTTCGATTTCAATTCCGTCAGTTTGGATTCCATGTAGCCGCCCAACTCGCGCGACCGCTCAACCAGATTCAACCTCTTGATTTCACCGATGGCGGCAATGGCGGGCGCGAGCGTTAGCGGGTGGGCCTCATAGGTGTGTCCATGCGAGAAGAAATGATCGTCGAAAGAAGGACGCCAGTTTTCCTGTTGTGGCGCAAAGACCGAGAGGTATAGCTGCGTTCGTGATGCCTTTGGCTGTAGTGAGAATGTCGGGAATCACATCCCAGTTATCCATCGCGAACCATTTTCCCGTCCGGCCCCAGCCGCTCATCACCTCGTCGGCGATGAGCAGGACGCCGTGCCGGTCGCAGATTTGACGCAGCCGCGGCATATATTCCGGAGGCGGCACCAAAACACCGTTTGTGCCCACCACGGGCTCGACGATCACCGCGGCAACATCGCTCTCGTTCGCGATCATGTGCTCGACATAATCGGCGCAAGCGATATTGCAACCGGGGTACGTATGGCGAATCGGACATTTGTAGCAATTCACCTCGGGCGCGAAAATCACTCCCGGTATTTTGCCCGCCGGCTCCATGGCCCATCTCCGTGGGTCGCCTGTTGCGGCAATGGAGCCCATTGTTGCTCCGTGATACGACCTGTAGCGTGAAATAATTTTCGTCTTGCCTGTCACCAGGCGCGCAATTTTGAACGCAGCTTCGTTCGCCTCCGTACCTGAGGTGGTGAAGAAGAATTTCTCCAGTCCCTTCGGCAACACCTCCAGCAGAACGCGGCTCAATTCTGCCCGCACGTCCGTCGCATATCCGGGCGCGATGTAGGCTAGCTTCTTCGCTTGCTCGCGCAATCGCATCCACAACCGCTTTATTCTTATGCCCCAAGGTGACGCACATCAGCTGCGCCGAAAAATCCAAGTATTTCTTTCCCGAAGAGTCGAAGAAATAGCAATCTTCCGCATCCACGACATGGAGCGGCTTCCAGCCCTTCTGAAAACGCCACGTTCCGTAGGTGTATTTGGCTGTGAGTGCGCTGATCTCAGCGGATGACAACGGTTCCGGCGAGTCTTCGGGTCGAACGGTTCCAGGCTCTCCCTGGATAAGCGTAGACATAAACGTTCCTTTGTGCTGCCAGATGTAATGTTAACTGGTCCATTTCACCACCGGGGAACAACGCGCTTCCAGTTCGGGTCCACGTGCTTTCGCATTTCCGCCTCGTCATCGCGCCTTCGGAAAGGAACTTTTTCGTAACGCTCCCGCCCGCGCGCAAGTTGATCGTAATCCAATTCCACTCCGAGTCCGGGCTTTTCGGGAATCTCCACCGCGCCATTTACGAATTGAATGCGTCCTCCGGCAACCACTTCGTCTCTTTCGGTTTGCCAGGGGTAATGAGTATCGCAAGCGTAAGTCAGACCGGGGCAAGCAGCGGCAACGTGCGTCATGGCCATCAGGCTGATTCCGAGATGGCTGTTCGAATGCATCGAGAGTCCCATTCCGGCAATGTTGCACAAATGCGAAAGATGCTGCACCTGACGTAATCCGCCCCAATAGTGCGGATCGGAGAGAACAATCTGCACCGCATCCAAATCACGCGCGCGCAAGACATCCGCAAATTGCGTTACTGCTACGTTGCTCGCCTGAGGGATCTCAAAGCCCTTCTGCTTTAATTGCGTTCTGACCTCGGCTCATCCCTTCCAGCGACGGACACGGATCTTCGAGGTAACCTCCTCCCGACAACTCATCGTGTAATGACTCACCGACTTTGACTGAAGAATCGACCGACCAGGCGCAGTTCGGATCGATTCGCAAGGGAACGGATTTTCCGAATTCGCTTCGCAGTTCGCGAATCGTTTCTACTTCCAATGCCGGCTCCAGAACGCCGCCTTTGAGCTTAATTTCGCGAAACCCATACTTCTCGACCATTTGACGGCATTCGCGAACCACGGCTCGCGGGTCAAGCACTTCTCCATACTCGTCCTGATACTGTCCGTCGCCCCCGCCGCCGGCGTGCTTATAGAACAGATACGCGGAGAATGCCACTTGGTCGCGTACCCGGCCGCCGATCACCTCGCAAACGGGCCTGTTCACGACCTTGCCGATGATGTCGAGGCATGCGATTTCGAGCGCGGCGAAAGTGCGATTGTTCTGGTCAAGCGGATTTTCGCCGGGGACGAGCCAGGTCTGCGTGTGGCCGCCCGGAATGTTGAATTCCGGCGCGGCTTCGCCGCACATGTTCCGATATAGGCGCGCCAATTGAAACGGGTCCCTGCCGAGGACATGCTCCCGTACGGATTCCAGAGCCGCGCGCGGACCTTCCCCGCCATAGGTCTCGCTAACTCCCGTGATGCCGTCATCGGTTTCGAGTTCAACAATCGTCCGGAGCGCCCAAGGCGCGTGCAGACCGTACGAGCTTCGCAAAGGCGGATCGGCAATTGCGATCGAATGCAGCTTGAGCGATGAGATTTTCATTCTCGATTACCGATTTTCCACCATGACGGCTCGCGGAACGCCATTTTTGGCCTTGACACCATGCCTGTAGTTGGATAAAGTTCAGAGCGCGAACTAAACTTCACTTTCGACAGCCACGATGTGCGAAGGAAAGGGGAACGAGGATGTTTCATTCCACCAGAGTTTCGCTTTGGAGATCCGCCGGCCTGATTGGCCTAGCGCTCTATTGCGCCATACCGCTGGCTGCGCAGGTAGTGGCCACTTACGATTTCGAAGATGGAACCACCCAAGGCTGGGGTTCCTTTAACGGCGCGAGCACGCCAGTTAACTCCACCGCGGCCGCCTATAGCGGAACCCATAGCTTGTTGACCACGACAGGCAGTAGCGGCGCGGGTGGGCCTAGCATTCCGATGAACAGCGTCCTTCTTCCCGGCGCAACCTATCAGATCACGGGCTATTTGAGGCTCACCGATGGCGAAAGCGCCGCGTCCGCGAACTTCACAATGAAGCGCACCGATCCTGGTTGCTCCGGGGGAACCTGCTATGACACGATCGGGACTTACACCGTCCCGGTGTCGGCCTCCGGCTGGGCGCAGATCGGCGGCACTTACACCGTCAGCACGACCGAAACCGCGCTGACCCTGTATGCGCAGTTAGTGGGCGCGACGACCGCACAGTCCTTTTATTTGGACGATGTGATGGTGAATGAGATTTCCGGACCTCCAGGCGGTCCGCAGGATAACAGCGGAATCACGACTACCTTCGAGGATGGCGGGCTGGATGGGTGGACTCCGCGTATCGGCGCTACGCTCGCCAACACTACGGCCGACGCGCACGGTGGATCGCATAGTCTGTTGGTCACGAACCGCACGGCCGATTTCGACGGACCACAGATCAGCGTAAATAACAAGATGTATAATGGCTCGACTTACTCGATCAGCGTGTGGGTAAAACTCGCGCCAAGCGCGACGCAGAGCGATATGCTCCGGGTGAGTCTGCAAACAACGCTAGGCGGGCGCCACCACGTACCATACCGTGGTGGGAAACACGCCCGTGCCGCTCGGAACGTGGGTCAATCTCACGATACCCACTTACTCGATGGCAAATGCGTATGATTCGGGCGGCGCGTATCTTTACGTCGAATCAAGCAGCGGGACGCAGGACTTCTACATCGACGATTTCCAGTTGACTTATATACCGCCTGTCCAGATTCAGACGGACATTCGCCTCGATTTATCAGACGCTCGCCGACTATTTCCCGATCGGCGCGGAAGTAGATTCAACCGATCTTGCGGGACCGCACGCTCAGTTGCTGGCCAAGCATTTCGACAGCATCGTCTCCGGGAATGACATGAAGTGGTCTTCGACAGAAGCGGTGGAAGGGACGTTCACTTTTGCGACTGCCGATGCGGAGGTGAGCTTCGCGCTATCGAACAATATGCGGATCCGCGGTCATAACCTGGTTTGGGCGACGGGTGCGCAGGTTCCTTCGTGGGTCTTTCTCGAGAAGGACGGTCAAACACCGCTTTCGGCATCGAATTCGGCCGATGTGACGCTGTTGACGCAACGAATTCAGAACCACATCATGACCGAAGTGCAGCACTTCGGCAGCAAGGTCTACGTGTGGGACGTCGTGAACGAGCCGCTCGACCCGAGCCAGCCCGATTGTCTGGACCATGGTCCGTTCTATCAGGTGCTGGGGAAGAGCTATATCGACATCGCGCTACAGGCAGCCCGGCAATACGCTCCGGCGGGCACACAGCTGTTCATCAACGACTACAGCACCACCAACTCTAATCGGCTTGCATGCCTGATCGGCTTGGTTCAGGACCTGCAGAGCCGGGGAATTCCCATCGACGGTGTCGGGCATGAAATGCATAATCACATCGACAATCCTTCAACCGCCGCGATAGTCAACGCCATTAACACGGTTGCCGGCGCCGTGCCGGGCCTTCACCAGCAGATCACCGAAATGGATGTCAGCGTATACAAGGCGAGCGACAACACCTCGAACTATGGAGCGAATGGGGGTACTGTCCCGCCCTCTGTTATCGCAGAACAGGGCTGGCTGTACGCGCAGTATTTTACGGCGCTGCGAGCAGTTGAAAGGCAAACTGGACGCCGTTACCTTCTGGGGTATGGCCGACGACGATACCTGGCTCGATAGTTTTCCGATCAACCGCCTGGACCTCCCGCTACCATTCGATACAAAACTACAGGCTAAGCCCGCGTATTGGGGCATCGTCGATCCGACACAGTTGCCCGGCTTCGGGCTGGCGTTTACGATTTCCAGCAAAACCGGGCCGCAGAATGCCCGCGTATGGACTTTGACGGCAACAAACGGCAGTTCGGGCACGGCATACGGAACGCAAATTAACGGTTTCACACTCACGCAAGTGGCGGGCGCGGCCTGCACGCCGGTAATTACTCCGCCATCAAGCTACCCGGTCGCGCTTGGTGACATCCCCTCGAGTAACTCTGCTAGCGCTGCATTTACTATTGATTTCTCGGGTTGCGCCGGTCTCGCCCGATTTGCCTTGAACATGCCTTGGAGTTCGGCCACTTACAACACGGGCACATTTGCTTTGGGAAACGAGTTCCGCTAGAACTTTGAAGAGAGAAAAACAAATGAAGCGAATCACATTAGCTTTCCTGGTTGCGGCGGTGTTCGCGACGTGTGCCCAACCGGCTCCCATACCAGCGATCACATTGCTTCCTTCCAGTGGGGCCGGTAATCCCGGCGCCGTAGTGGGATGGGGCTTCACCCTCACCTACACGGCGCCGTCCGACTGGGTGGTGCTGACCGGTTCCGAGTTTACCGGCAGCCAGGTTTACGGGACTTATGTGGACTATCTCAGTCTTTCGAACGCTCCGCTTTATGTCGCTGGGCCGGCGCCTGAAAGCTCCACGGTGCAGCAAGCGTGGAAATCTTCATCGAAACCACCGCTTGGAGTTGGCGAATTCGATATCAACCCCACTGCCCTAGTGGGCGTCAGCATCACGGGAGATATCGTCGTGCACTACAGCGTGTTCTCCCAGGATCCCAACAGTCCCAACTTCGATCCGGATACGTCCACCGTGGTTGCCGATGCTACCTTGTCGGATCCCGTCGCGGTAACTGTCTCGCCCGAGCCCGCATCGTTATTCCTGATGAGCATGGCTCTGCTGCCGTTCGCCTTCGAGGGCTGGCGGCTTCGCAGAATGTCGCGTCGAGCATAGCGTCCCCATCGGACGTGATACGTTCGGTATTTCCGAACGCACATGCGCCTAAGAACACTCAAGCAAAAGGTGGCGAATGCTTGAGCGCGCGCAATTGCGCCTCGAGTTGCCGGTCGCCGCATCTTCCGGCAACCATGAGACCGCACGCCGCTGGGCCATTGTTGGCCTTCTCTGTGCCGCATTTGTCATCGCCTATATCGACCGTCAGAATCTTTCGCTGGCGCTAACGGACCGCGAGTTCACTCGATTTTTTCAATTGAACGATAGCGGGCGCGGCCTTCTCAACTCCGCATTTTTCTGGAGCTATGCGGCTCTGCAGATTCCAGCCGGTTGGGTGGTGGACCGGTTTGGGGTGAAGCGCCCGTTCGCGATTTGCCTCGCACTGTGGAGCTGCTTTGCCGGCATGACCGCATGGTGTGGAACAGCAACGCAGCTCTTCTCACTGCGAATATTGCTGGGAGCCGGAGAGGCAGTCAACACTCCCGCTGGAATGCGGTGGATCCGCCTCAACTTCGAGCCGCGTCGTCACGGCTTGGTCATGGGCCTTTATCAAGCCGCGGCGAAGGTCGGGCCGGCGGTTGGCGCGCCTCTGGTGGTCTGGTTACTGCTCGCTTACGGCTGGCGCCTGATGTTTGTCATTGTTGGATTCGGCGCCATATTGTGGGTTCTGCCATGGATGCTCCTGGTCCGCGACAATGACCGCCAAATCGAGGCAGTCGTGCTGAAGCGGCCCGATATCGCTCCCGTTCCCTTTAGCGCACTGTTTTCGAACCGCGTGATGTGGGGAATCATCATCGGATCGTTCTGTTATAACTACTTCAACTATTTTTGTTTAACTTGGCTTCCCGCTTATTTTGTCGAGTCGCGGCATCTGTCGCTTAATAAAACAGGCTGGTTCACCGGATTCAGCTTCTGGGGTTTTGCGATGGTCGCAACAGGGGCTGGATTTCTCGCCGACCGCGTGATTCACAAAGGCGGCGACGCGGTAAGAGTGCGCAGGAGTTTTATTGTTGCCGGATTTATTGTCGCCTCGACGGAGATGATCGGCGCATGGTCCTCTTCGAATTCCGTCGCTTTATTTTTTGCAATTTTTTCGCTGAGCGGACTCGGACTGGCGACGGGGAATTATTGGGCTTTGACGCCCGCCGTAATGCCGGGCGCGCCACCAGCTCGTTTAGCGGCAGTGCAGAATATGGCTGCGAATCTGCCTGGTATCGTTGCGCCGCTCCTCACCGGGTGGTTAAAACAAGCGACCGGAACCTACACCGCGGCAATGGCTGCAAATCTCGGGTTTCTGTTGCTCGGAATCGCCAGCTATGTTTTTCTCGTTCGGCGAAAATACGCGCCCGTCGGACTCGCAACCGCTTAATTATGCAAACGAATAGAGCTTCTCTTATTTCAGGTCTCCACGGTGTTTTCGGATTTCCGGTTACACCCTTTCATGACGATCTTTCACTTAACCTTGACGCGCTGGAGCGCAATGTCGACGCCATGGCGTCTCATCCCTTTTGCGGACTGGTGGCTGCGGGCGGAACAGGCGAGTTGTATTCCCTGTCGGTCGACGAAATCGAGCAGGTAGTTGCAACTACCGTGAGGAGCGTGAACTCCAGAATGCCGGTCGTAGCCGGCACGGGATTCAACGCAGCGCTCGGCGTTGAGATTGCACGACGCGCCGAAAAGGCAGGCGCGGATTGTATTTTAATCTTGCCGCCATACTACATTGCGGCTCCGGAAGACGGGTTTTTCGCTTATTACGAAGCGATTGGACGGGCCACAGCGCTGCCGCTGATGATTTACAGTCGCGACTGGGCCATATTCACTCCCGAGATGGTCGCCAGGCTCGCCGATCGCGTGCCAACGTTAGTTGCCTGGAAAGATGGGCAAGGCGATATCCGCAAGTATCAACGCATTATGGAGTACAACGGCGGTAGGCTGGCGTGGTTCGGCGGCCTGGGCGACGATTGCGTGCCAGGTTACTTTGCCATCGGTGTTCAAGCGTATACGTCCAGCATTTCGAATATTTCCCCGCGGCTTTCCTTGTTGCTGGCGGATGCGGGAATGAAACGGGATTTCGTGCCGCTGAATGAGCTGATGCATCGATATGTTAACCCGCTGTACGCACTGCGGGAACGCTCCAGAGGTTATGAAGTCGCGGTGATGAAACAGGCCATGGAGATGCTAGGCATTTCCGCCGGCCCGGTGCGGCCACCCTTGATGAATTGCCGAGCCAGAGATATTGAAGATCTCCGAAAGTTGATGGAAGTTTACCAAGAGTTGGAGCCGGCACCGGCGGTACAAGAATTTTGATAATGTTTGATACTCTTAAGAACTAGTTTTAGGACTATTGATGCTTAAACTTTGGGAAAGTTTCGTCGGGCATTGCCCATTCGGGTGTCGGTCGCTTTGTTATTTCGAGCGCGATTGGTTTTTTTTCGTTTCTAAGTCTGTGCGGACCCGCAGCCAGGGCACAAGACGGCCCTTCCTCGCCCATTGTTTCGTCGGACACCTCACAGCAGTATTTCCCTCAAAAATTCCGATCTCTGGTTCTCGCCCAGCAGGCCAGCGCTGGCGCCAGTAGCTCTAATCCGTGTGATTTGAACGGAGACGGACAGGTGGATGTCAACGACGTTCAGCTGGCGGCGAATCAAGCGCTGAACATAACGCCGTGCACGACTGCAGACTTGCTGAAGAACGGCACATGTAGTGTGCTTGACGTACAGATAGTTATAAACGATATTGAAACCGGCACGTGCGCGGTGCCGAATTGCGTCTCGACCTTAACCTACCCCAATACAAATCAGTACCCAACGCCCGTGCCGGCGTGCCCGCCGCCGCTGCCTCCGAATCCCAATCCTCCAAATTCCAACCAGGACGATGGCCCGATTCACCCGTGTATGTATGTCGCTCAGGGCGTACGATTCCAAGCGATCGCCGTGACAGGCGTTTCTGGTCAGCAGGCGCTTAACGCCAATCTCTATCTGGGAACTACTTGCGATGCCAACAACCTGGCCGATGTGGTTTTCGGCGGGCAGTCCTTTCCGTTCTTTGGCAACTCGATATATTGGATGATTCACTTTTGGGATGAACCCAATACTTCCGCTGTTTGGACTGTCGGTAATCTGACTACGCGTTGCATCGATTACAGCAAAGTCTCGGACTGCAACTGACCCCGATCTAAGTTCTACATTACGGCGCAAAATAGGCAGACATATCGAGGACCAGGTTCGTGGGAGCGGATCCGAAAGCATCGATCAGGCCGTTCGTCGTAGGTACGATAGCCATGTTGGAAGTAATGGCGCCATCTAACGCGTTCATCGTCGAGACACCGGGCTGACTTTGCCCAAAGGGCCAGAGCGTCAAGTACAGAAGGGCCCCCGGGGGAACAACAGTAGCGTTAAGCACATATGCCTGCGCTGCCGTGGGCGTTCCACAGCCGCTTCCCGCGACATTCACGGTAAGGGTTCCATTGAAGGGCGATGATGCAGGCGGATTTCGCGTATCCAGCACCCGGCAGGGACTGAGAGTATACAGCGACAAACCGTTTGTTCCTGGAGGCCCGAAGTAGCCATTGATATCGATGACCAGATCCGTGTCGTCGCTCGCGTATGCAGAAATGTTTCCGTTCTTGCCCGCCGGAACGAGAGCCGCATTCGCCACAAGAGTTCCTGTGGGCGCATTCACGGTCGAGACAAGCGGCCGCGTTTGCCCGGTAGGCCAGACGGTCAGATAAGTGAGCGACTGATGCGGAACGGCGGTGAAGTTCAGTGAATATGCCTCAGCTGTGGCAGGTATGGAGCAAGAGCTGGACAGGATGGGAAATGAACGACCCTGAGCGCCACCGCTCAGGTATGGCCCGGCAAGCGGACCTGTTCCTTGCCGTGTATCCACGATGCGACAGGGCGGCATAGCATAAAAAGCCAGCGCTGACGGTGAGCTTCCGGCCGGTACGAAATATCCATCGATGTCGAGAATTACATGCGTGGAATCGCTTACGTACACGCTAACGCTCCCAGCGCTCCCCGCAGCTACGATGGCTGCGTTCGCCTTGATGCGGCCATCCGAGTTGAGCGTCGAAACGTAAGGTTGCACCTGGCCTGTGGGCCAGATTGTGAGATAACCAAGCTGCGCGCCCGGAACCACGGTCACGTTAAGTGAATAGGCGACGGCTGTCGAAGGGATGCTGCAGGAGCTGTTCGGAATGCTGAAACTACGCGTGCTATTGGCCGCCATCTCCGGACCGCCGAATTGGCCATTGGGATTGCGCGTGTCGGCAACTCGGCAGGGACCCGCCGGCACGAACTGATACCCGCCGGAGGTCGCTGTCACCACGGTAACTGTGGTGGTCGCAGTTGTCGAACCGGTGCCATTACTCGCCGTTAGGGTGTACGTTGTAGTAGCAGTCGGACTCACCGAAGCTGACGTCCCCGTCACGGTCCCGACATTTGGGCTGATACTGAGTGTCGTTGCACCGCTGACGCTCCACAACAACTGGCTGGAAGAACCCGCGGCAATCGACGCGGGGTTTGCGCCAAAACTGATAATCGCCGGGGCCGCGCCGGATGTCACGGTAATGGTAGTTGTCGCGCTTACCGAACCGGCGCTGTTGGTGGCGGTCAAAGTGTATGTGGTATTACCGGCCGGACTCACCGAAACTGACGTCCCGGTCACTGTCCCGACATTCGGACTGATCGTCAAGCTCGTCGCTCCGGTCACATTCCACGAGAGCTGGCTAGAGCCGCCCAGGGCGATGGAAGCGGGCGTCGCTATGAAGCTGTTGATGGTTGGGTTCTGGGGATTATTTGACTGAACAGTAATCGAGCCTGGGACCGCGGCAGCCGCTTGTACATTGCTTCCGTCCAAAGCGCTCAAGATGACGCCATTGATGGTAACGGAATAGCTGCCTGAGCTCGCCGAAGTGGGAATGTTGATCTGAAGATTTGCGATGACGCCAGTACTGATCGTCTGCTGATTAACACCGAAGACGACGAGCATTCCGCTTGACTGATTAGCGTCAACCGTCTTTGCGGCACTCGTGGCTGCGGGACCAGCCGACACGGATGCTATGCTCCAGCCGCTGGGCAGACCTATGGAACACTGAAGGGCGGCCACCTGCGTGGAACCTGCCGTAAAGGTGATCGGAATGATAACAGTCGCGCCCGGAGCCCCAGAAGCGGTCCCAGCCGTCAGCGAAAGCGCAGTATTCCCTGAAGCGATGGGGGCAATGCCGAAACCACTCGCCCCTAGTAGCAAAAAGCTTACAAGCTTGTTCATATACGCCTCCACGCGTCTGAGCCTGAATAAGTTCTTGAGTATATCGCGCAGCGTATTATTCTTCACGCATAAGAGTTTTTTATATCGATATTCGCCGAGCTTGAACTCCAACGACGCGAATGGCGGACTACCGGCGGCTCACTCTTTCGGAAAAATAATCGGCAGAGCTGCTTCCGAAGTGAACATGCAGCGAGCGTTGTGCCCGCAAAGCGGCACGACCGTGATTTTGTGATGCGCGCCGTATTTTTCATTCACGAATTTGCCGAACGCTTGGCCGCGTGCCAGGCGAGTGGGCCCTTGGGCCATGGCTGGACAAGACGAATCGAATCCGCCCAGCGGCAAAATATCGATTTCCCCAAGCAAATAGGTGGTTGGGCGCTCCGCAAGCTGCTTTCTTAATTGCTCGTCAGTCATTTTGCTGGTGTAACCGCTGTTATGGTCCTTGAGCCCGTAGGGCCAGTTGTCGTAGGTGGTGCAGTTGCGGCCATCGCGATAAGGTCGAAAGGCTGATCCCTCGGGGTCCGGGCGGGTCGGATCGAGATACGCATAGCTTGAAGGATTCGACACGACATACGAAATGGGCACGCCAAGCTGATCGTGGATCTTGTTCGCCATTTCATAGCGCGTGACGTATTGGCCTCCGGCGGAGTGCCCGGCCACCACGATTTCTCGTAGATTTGGAAACGTATCCTTTTTTGCCAGCTTCCGCAGAATGTCATCCACGAAATCGAACGAAGTCACTTGATCGTCGCTGAGCGCCGGGCCTCCTGAGCGCCAACTGCCGCAGTTCCAACTGACCTCGTTCGGCGCAAGAGCATCTTTACAGCCGCGTCCATCATTCGAGGCGAGCCGCGGCGCAATCACGATCGTGTCGTCCAATGCGCCGCCGAGAAAAGCCGCGCCGATAGCCGTGCGGAAATAATTGTCGGCATCGCGCCCTGCGCCATGAACCATCACAAGCGCTCGGGTGATTCTTTCGTTTCTTGCATCGAGAGAATACGTTCGATAGACCAGCGACCGAGACGATCCGTGCCCCAAGCTAATCCATTCGGTGCAGCTTGGGTTGGCGGCTATACAGGGAGCAGCCGTGGCCGTGACAGTAGCCAGAAAAACAGACGCAAACACAATTGCACTTATGCGAGCAACATTTTTCATTCCGACCTCACAGAACGGGATTTGAGTGCATCGCTCACCGGGCGAGCGCGACAACCAGCAGAAGCGCGCGTTCGGTCCCGCGCCACGAATCCGTTGAATTGAAAGTTTCACCCAGCGAGTGCGCCCCGGTGCCCGAACCACCACCGCCGATGGTAATGGCAGGAATACCGAGATTCATCGGCACGTTGGAATCTGTCGAGCCCGCTCCCAGATGCGAAGTAAGATTAAGGGCCTTCGAAACGGCAAGCGCAGTCTGCACAATGTGAGAGCTCTCCGGAGTGTTGCCGGCCGGCCGTAAGCCAACAAGCTCGGCCGACACGCTGACCGGACCTCTGTTGTTCCAACGCCGATTCTCTTCTTCGACGGCTTCATTCAATGCCGCTTTGAATTTGTCATTCAGCGCGTTCAGCGATGCCATCTCAACGGAGCGCATATCCACTTCCATCCACGCTTCGTAGGGGATCGCGTTTACGGATGTCCCGCCGCCCACGCGCCCCACATTGAACGTCGTTTTCGGGGACGCGGGTACCTGAAAATTGTCAATCTTTGCGATGGCCCTGCCCATCGCCTGAATCGGGTTCGCCATTCCAAACGCGCCATAACTGTGGCCGCCCGGACCTTTGAAGGTCACTTTGTATCGATAACTTCCGACACCGCCGTTCTCAATCCCGGCTCCGAGGCCATCGATCGAAATAAAGTTATCGATCTGGCCTTTCAGACTATCGCCGAACAGTTCCTTCATTCCGCGAAGATCTCCGAGTCCTTCTTCTCCCACATCGGCGACAAACGTAATCGTCCCTGGCCTCTTTATGTTTGCTTCATTCAAAGCGCGAATCACGCTGAGCAGAACTGTGAGTCCCCGGCAATCGTCGCCAATGCCGGGACCTTTCATAATGTTTCCTTCGTGGGTCACCTTCACGTCCGTGCCTTCCGGGAACACAGTATCCAGGTGTGCGGCGAGCACCAGGTTCGGCCTCGGTTTCTCGCCGGGCCGTACGCCGATCACATTGCCCGCTTTGTCGATGCGCACGTCCTGCAGATTGAGCTGTTCAAACAAGCTCTTCAGTTCCGTTCCACGGGCCTGTTCGTGAAAGGGCGGCGCGGCAATTTCGCAGATGCGCGCTTGCTCCGAAAGCATGTGCGGTTCGTTCCGTTGAATGGCTTCAAAAGCCGCTTTTACTCCAGGATCATTGACTAGCGCAGAGGGGTCTTGCGCATACAGCAATCCGGACGTCATCAGCAGCGTGATAAAACTGGAGGCTCTAAGGGTTCGGACGAATCCCCGGCACAGCTTTCCGTACATATCGGAGTTAGTCTACACTGAACCGGATGAGACGAAGATCGGCTCTACAACTGATTGCGGCAAGCGCCGGATTGCTGCCGCTGCGGCCGTGCCGGGTCTGGGCACAGACACTTACTTTTCCCGGCAGTCAGGCGAAAGTGCTCGATGCGGCCGCTCGTATCGCTCTACCTGCTTCCATCGGACACGGTGCTGTGACCCAAATTGTGGAAAATTTCAGCCGCTGGGTGCAGGATTACAGGCCGGGTGCCGACACGGACCACGGCTATGGACACACACGAGTGACACCGCTTCCTGCTTCGCCCGCGCCCATTTACCTCGAACAATTAGCTGCCTTGCAAGATGCGCTTTTATCGGGAGATGTGGATCGACAGCGGTCGGCCGTTCTCGATTCGCTCAATCAAGCCGGCGTGAAGGATTTGACTCCCCTCCCGCGCGGCAAGCATGTCATCGCAGACTTAATGAGCTTCTATTTTCACAGCAGCGATGCGAATGACCTCTGCTATCGAAAAGCCATTGAGAGATTTCGCTGCCGAGGTGTAGAGCACTCCGAGCTTCCTCCTCCGCCGCTGAACCCGAAGGCTTCGTGATGCGAAAAATCGAAGGCGATATCTGCGTCATCGGCGGCGGCATAACGTCCGCCATGCTGGCACAAAAAATCAGCGAGCTACGCCCCGGAAAAACAATTGTCGTCGTCGAAGCGGGTAAGCGGTTGTTCGATGTGGAGAACCGCTTTCGCAATCGCCGCCGCAATCTCGAGTACGGCGAAAATGCGTGGCCCGGCGATTTCATTCCGGATCAGGCCGCCGAAGGAATCATCTCTCGGACAATGGCCGTGGGCGGATCGGCTCTCCATTGGGGCGGTACTTGCAACCGTTTTTCCGAAGAGGATCTCCGGCTTCACTCGCTGTACGGTTTGTCGGTAGATTGGCCCCTCGGCTGGAAAGATCTCGAAAGGCACTATTGCGAAGCCGAGCGGCGTCTCGGCGTGTCTGGAGAACCCAGTCCCTTACCGGAAGATTGGCGATCGGAACCCTATCCGATGCGTCCAATTCCCCTTACCTATAACCTGCTCGAATTGCAAAAGTGGGCGAATCAGAGCGGCATTCCTTTCTGGGCCACGCCGCAGGCGAAGAACTCAGTGCCCCGCGACGGCCGGGCGGCCTGCGCGCGCTGTAATACCTGTCTGATTTGTCCAACGGGCGCGCGCTATTCTCCGGATTTCACTTACAAGCAATTACTTCGCGAAAATAAGATCCGGTTGCACGACCAGACGCTTATCAGACGGCTCATTTTGCACGACACAAACGCGAGGAGGATTGTGGCGGCTCAGGGCGTGAGTGAAACGAATCCGGATGAAACGATTGAATTTCATGCACCATTATTCGTGCTCGCTGCCGGTTACTGCTGGAGTCCGCATTTGCTTCTGCTCTCGCAATGCTCGCGATTCCCGAATGGTCTCGCGAACAGTTCCGGTCTGGTAGGCCGCTATATGTGCGGCCACGCCTTTGTATCCACGTTTATCGAAGTGAAGACGAAATTGTTTCCGGGGATGTACGAGGATTACGGCTTGATTTCAAGACAATTCTTTCGCTGCAAGCCGGATCAGACCTATGTCCGTCACGATCTCCGCATTTGGGAAAGCACGATGGGCCGGCAGCCAAGACTTCGGTCGTCCGATGGAGCCGTGCTGCTGGGCGATGCTTTACTCGACGATTGGCGCGCGCGGACAGAGGCTGCTACGGCAAGAGTTCGTGCGTATTGCGATGTTCATCCCGATCGGAACAGTTCCCTGACACTCAATTCCACTGCGAGAAATCGATGGGGCGATCCCCTTCCTCGTATCGAGCACCGCCTTGACTCGGCGACGCTGGCTCGACACGATGCTACTCAGCAGCACGTGCTGAACGTCTTTCAAACTCTGGCTCGAACGCAGAATTCAAAAATCCTGAACACGAGCAACGGCACTTATCTCGATCATCCAGCCGGAGGATGCCGCATGGGCGATGATCCCTCGCAAAGCGTCTGCGACAGCTTTGGGAAAACCCACGATCACGAAAACCTGTTCCTCGTCGGATCACCCACGCTTCCAGCGGCTGGCTGCACAAACGGCACCCTCACTTTTGTCGCGCTTGCCCTGCGGTCCGCCTCACACATTGCGGCGCAATTATCCTGATGATCATGCCCCGCGGAATTCGGATCGGCCTGACGATTGTAATTGCCGTTTCAGCCGAATGCATATTTGGCGCTTCCTACGCGTCTCGCGACTGGCCCTATTATGGAGGCGACCAGGGCGGTTCAAAATATTCGCAGCTCGACCAGATCAATCGCGGCAACGTAAATAAATTGAAACTGGCCTGGGAGTGGCACACGGGCGAGAAGCCTCTTCCCGAATACGGCGCGACACCGGGAATGTTTGAAGCCACTCCGCTAATGGCTGGTGGAGTTCTCTATTTCAGCACTCCCTACAATCGGATGATCGCTTTAGATCCGGTGAGCGGCAAACAGAGGTGGTCATTCGATCCGAAAGCCTATCAGGATGGCCAGGTGCCCAATGGTACGGGATTTGTTCATCGCGGTGTGGCCATTTGGCGGGATGCGGCTACTCATAAGCTGCGTGTCTTTCTAAACTCGCGATATCACCTGATCGCTCTTGATTCCGAAACGGGGCAGCCGGTTCCCACGTTTGGAGACCAAGGCAGAGTCAATCTCATTGAAGGCTTGCGCTGGGCCGTCAATCCGAAGAATTACACGAATACTTCTCCGCCGGTTGTTTACAAAAATCTCGTCATCGTCGGCAACGGCGTGGCAGACAGGTTGGTGTACAAAAAAGATCCTCCGGGCGACGTTCGCGCTTTCGATGCCCGAACGGGAAAGCTTGTGTGGACGTTTCACACGGTTCCAAGCCCCGGCGAGTTCGGGAGTGAGACATGGGGCAATGACTCGGCCACATTCACCGGCCACACCAACGTTTGGGCGCCTATGACCCTCGATGAGCAGCGTGGCTTACTCTTCCTGCCGGTAAGCACGCCGAGCAATGATTTCTATGGCGGCCGTCGTCCGGGTGCGAATCTATTTGCCGATTCGCTGGTGTGTCTCGACGCTTCTACCGGAGTGCGAAAGTGGCATTATCAATTGGTTCATCACGGCCTGTGGGATTACGACATGCCGTCCCCACCAAGTCTCGTTACCATTCACGTGAGTGGCCGCGCCATCGATGCCGTTGTTCAGTTGACGAAGCAGGGCTTCGCTTTTGTTTTCGATAGAGTCTCCGGAGCGCCCGTTTGGCCGATTCAGGAGATTGCGGTCCCGGCAAGCGATGTTCCCGGCGAGCATGCGTTTCCCACTCAACCGGTGCCCGCCAAGCCGCCCGCATTCACGGCGCAAGGAACATCGCTTGATGACGCATTTGACCTCACACCCGAACTGAAAGCGGAAGCGCAAGCGCAGATGGAAAAATTCCGGCTTGGCCCTTTGTTTACTCCGCCCAGCTTCCAGGGAACGCTGATGCGGCCGGGCGTGATTGGCGGAGCAAATTGGGGCGGCGGAGCGTTCGATCCAGAAACCGACACGCTCTTTGTGAAATCGAGCAACATTCCCGCAGTCGCCAAACTCGTGAAACCTGAGCCGGGACCAACCGGTCCGACCGCTACGATCACCGATGCCGAATGGGTGATGGAGGGCCGCACGAATGCAAGTTTTCATAACGGACTCCCGCTCACGAAGCCTCCTTACGGACAACTTACAGCCATCAATCTCGATGCGGGCGAAATCGCTTGGCAGGTTGCATTCGGCGACGATCGCGCAGTTCGTGCCAATCCGGCTCTCAAAGGCCTCAACCTTCCAGAGCGCCTCGGCGCTCCCGGAGCACCCGGAGCAATTGTGACAAAGGGCGGCTTGATTTTCGTCGGAGGCGGCGATCCGGCTATCCACGCAGTCGATGAAAAAACCGGCAATGATCTCTGGCAGTATCCGCTCGGTGTGCGAACAAGCGGTACACCGATGACTTACATCGGCGAGGACGGCCGCCAATATGTGATCATCGCGGCTGGCACGGGTTCGAGCGCGCAACTCTTTGCTTTTTCTCTGCCATCTATCGATTAAATATTTGTGATGCGAACACGTTCTGTATGCAGCGGTTTTTTATTAGCCGCTTTCAGCCTATGTGTCTTTGCCCAGTCTCTGACGCCCGAGGAACAGAAAATCATTTCGTCCGTCAACGCCGATCGGGACAGATCACTGAAGCTGCTCGAGCAGCTCGTGAATATCAACAGTGGAACGCTGAATCCGCAGGGCGTTCAACAAGTGAGAGACGTTCTCCGCCCCGAATTTGAAGCGCTGGGCTTTTCCTGCCGCTTCATTCCGATGGAAGAGGTGCACCGCGCCGGGCACATGGTATGCGAAAGAAAAGGAACGCACGGCAAACGCGTGCTGTTGATTGGGCACATGGATACTGTATTTGAGCCCACCAGTCCATTCCAAACATTTGTCCGCAACAGCCAAGAGAAAGCGACCGGCCCGGGCGCGTCCGACATGAAAGGCGGGTTGGTGATCATGCTGAGCGCGCTGAAAGCCCTCAACGATAATCAAGCCCTCGATGGCACGAACATCACTGTTTTCCTGACAGGCGACGAAGAACGGCCTGGTGAGCCGTTATCGATCGCGCGGCGCGACCTGATTGAAGCGGGAAAACAAAGCGACGCTGCACTGGAGTTTGAAGGCGGCGTTCAAATCGAGGGACACGATGCCGCGAGCATCGCCCGGCGCAGCGCTTATCAGTGGGTGCTGACGACGTCCGGCAAAACTTCGCATTCCGGCGGCGTTTTCGGCAAGAATGTCGGCGATGGCGCGATTTATGAGCTAGCTCGTATCCTCGATCGTTTCGATCACGATCTGCGCGAACCCAGCCTTACCTACAACGTGGGCTTGGTGGTGGGAGGCACAACCGCTTCTTATGATCCGGCGACCGCAACCGGCACGGCCTCGGGCAAAGTCAACGTGGTTCCCGCCCAGGCGCAGGCTGTAGGTGACATCCGGACCGTGACCGACGACCAGTACAAGCGGGTGCAAGATCGGATGCGGCAAATCGTGTCGCAGCATCTGCCCGGAACTTCCGCGGAAATTGAGTTCAAGGAAGGCTATCCTTCTATGCCCGAGACCGCTGGCAACAAGGAGTTGTTGAAAGAGCTGAACGACGTAAATCGCTCTCTCGGCATGGATATTATGCAACCTCTTGACCCCAGCCGGCGCGGCGCGGGCGACCTTTCGTTTGTCGCTCCCTACGTCGCCGGCATTTCCGGCCTGGGCGCATACGGCAGCGGCGCGCACGCACCCGGTGAAACCATCAATCTGGCCCGTCAAACTGGTCAAACGCGGCGCGTCGCTTTGTACGTGTACAAATTGACCCAGTAACTGCGAGAACCATCTTCGGTACGCAAGTATAAATTTAGACAAAAATCATTTGACATTTCGGCCACGTGACATTAGATTTTTCTCAGCCGCTCTACTTGTGAGAACAGTGGACGGAAGGGAGGTCACGTTGCTGGCAAAATTGTACTTTGCAGGGATTTTGTTCTTTGTCATGGGGTTCATCATGCCCATTCCCTGCCCTGGACAAACCGCAGCCACGGGCAGCGTCTTGGGCACGGTAACGGATCCCTCCGGCGCCTCAGTGGCTTCCGCGCATGTGGACCTGGTGAACACCGAAACCGGCGCGAAATTGTCTGCGATAACCAGCGTTCACGGCGATTACGCTTTCCCCGGGGTTCCGCCTGGCGCTTACACCGTCACTGCGACAGCCCCGGGGTTTCAAACCACCACGGTGAACGGCGTAAACGTACAGGTCAACGCCAGCTCCACTGTGAACTTCAAGCTTGTGATCGGACAAGTTTCGTCCACTGTCGAAGTGAGCGCCGCGCAAGCTCAGGTGGAACTGCAAACGGCGGATTCGACCCTAGGCGATGTTGTCGGCAGTCAACCCTTGCTGCGGCTTCCCACGAGACTGCGACAAGCTCAGGAATTGCTGCTCCTGCAGCCAGGCACGACGCCTCAAACCGGCAGCGACAACGGCGCCTCCATTGCCGGAGCGTTGAACGACCAGACCACGTTCAGCTTCGACGGAATCGACATTACCGATAATTCCACCAATTCCACCGTCAACTCAGATCAAGGCTCCCGGCCCGTTTTGATGGTGTCGGTGGAAGCCACCGATGAATTCCGCGTTGCCGTCGCAAATGCGAATTCCACTTTCGGCAGGGGCTCGGGCGGCCAGGTCACTCTTGTGCAGCGAAGCGGAACCAACCAGTTTCATGGCGCGCTTCTCTGGTACACGCAAAACAGCATCTTGAACGCCAATACCTGGGATAACAATCGTCTGGGCCTGGCCAAGCCGCACGTCGAAGACAATCGTTATGGCGGACGCTTCGGAGGTCCTCTCATTCATGACAAGACTTTCTTTTTCGCCGAGTACGAAGCGCGGCGCTACCCGGAAACCTTTCTGATCAGTTCGATTGTTCCCACTAGCACGTTGAAGCAGGGGATTCTTCGTTTCAAAGACGCCGCGGGAAATATCGATTCCTACAATCTTGCAACCTCCTCGCTTTGCGGGACAACCGGCACTGGCAGCCTGCGATCCTCGCGGAATCGGGCTCAGTCCGACGATGAGGGCAATGATGGCGCTGGAGCCCGCGGGCAACAATCCGAACGTTTCGGGCGTCGACAATCTCAATACCACCGGCTTCACCGCAAACGCCAAATCTCCCCTCACTCAGGACTTTGGCACATTTCGCCTCGATCACAACATCACCGACAAGTGGCACTTCAATGGAAGCTTCAGCTATTCGCGCGATTTAGAATACGACCCCTCGCCGTTGGTTCTTGACATTCGCAATCCGAACGACGTACTGAATGAAGATCTCACTCCATCCTGGACCACCGCCTATATCGCTGGCGTAACGGGTCAGCTAACAAACAATCTCGTAAATACATTTCGATTCGGCTATGTTGAAAACCGGAACGGCGGATTGCGGCCTCAATTGTCGGCCATTGCGGGAGAATTGGGCCTCCCCGGCACCAATGACGGAAGCGCCGGTTACGTCGCTGTTTCCCCGAATGTGTTCACTGCTCCCATCACCATGAGCAATAGCGTCCGGACTCAGTTCAACCGCAACATCAATCTTCAATTTGTCGATGACCTGAGTTGGACCAAGAATACACACGTAATCCAGGTGGGTGCGAATTTTCAGCGCCTTCCGCAGTTTCACATTCACACCGGCAAAGTGGGAGGCGCAGTCAATTCGCTCAACGCGACCACTACCGCGGATTCATCGTTCCTGGTGGTGCCGGCCGCCGACCGACCCCCTACCTGCTCCTCGGCCTGACTGTGAATTGCCTTCCCTCGGCGTCTGTGTCCACTTGGGATTCGCTCTACACCACTGCGCTCGGGCTGATGAACGACGACAATACGTTCCTGGTCCGTAACGGACAATTCCAGGCGCAGCCGTTTGGAACCGCCATCCAAATGGACGCGTTGTCCTATTCGTATGCGTTCTATGGCCAGGATACGTGGCGCATCCGACCCTCCTTAACGCTCACGTATGGCCTCAACTATAGCTGGCAAACGCCGTTCACCTTCGCGAATCAGGAAGAGGCGCTACTCATCAATGCTGCGACGGGCGCGCTGATCTCGCCTTTGGCATACATTCAGACCAGGGCCGCCGATGCGGCTCAAGGGCAGATCTATAATCCCGCTGATTGGATTTCTTCCCATCGCTCAGTCGCACCGGTCGGCTGTCTACAACACCGACTACGGTGATGTTGCACCGCGCGCTTCCATAGCTTGGAATCCCTCCTACGATAGCGGCCTTCTCGGCAGTATTTTCGGAAGAAGGAAAACCGTGATCCGCGGCGGCTTTGGAATGTTCTACAGTCGCCTCGATAGCGAAGACAGTGTCGTGTCTCCAGGATTGACCGCAGGTCCGAACTCGACCATTACCACAGGACTTACAACATGCTCGGCTTCAGGCACTCCGGGCGCGGGCTGCAATCCTGGCGTAACTTCAAATCCGGCACAAAGCGTCTTTCGCCTGGGAGTTGACGGCAATATTCCGCTTCCCACATACGCTCAAACTATAAGCAGCCCCTACATTCCGGCCGGCAATTACAGCGAACTCATCTCTTTCGGCATAGATCCGTATATCAAGCTGCCCCGGATCTACACAGCGGATTTCACGATACAGCGCGATCTCGGCAAGGCGAATCTTCTTGAGGTCGGCTGGAACGGCAGGTATGGCCGCAGGCTTTTCTCTAACGTCCAGCTCAACGCGAGTCCCTATTTTTTCAAAGATACGGCTTCGGGCCAGACCTTCGCCCAAGCATTCGATACCGTATCGAACGCTCTTAGGGCCGGGCAAGCCGTGGCGCCTCAGCCGTTCTTCGAAAATCAGTTGCCGAATGCGGGCAAAGCGGCTGGATTTGCATCTACCACTGCATTTCTGGCCGCGCGTGACGCATCGTTTTTTACCAACGGCCAGGTAGCGAACATGTTCGACAGCACAAGCAGCAGCACACCTGGCCTGAACGCTCTCCGCAGTCAGCTCGGTTTGCAGCCCTATGATGAAACCCAGGTGAACGAGTTCAGTGAAAACGTAAATCTGGGCTGGTCGAACTACAATGCCCTGCTGGTCACGTTGCGTCACACCGGTTCGCGCTTCACCTATGACCTGAACTACACGTTCTCCAAGTCGCTCGACACCAATCAAGGCGTCCAAAACGACTCTACAAATTTAGGGAATCCGCTCTATCCGGCCGCCGACTACGGTCCTTCGCGATTCGATCACACTCACATTCTGAATGCGATGTTCGTATACAACTTGCCCGTGAGCTATTCCATCCTTCCCAAGGCTGTGAACGAAGTTGTGGGCGGATGGTATGTTTCCGGCATCTTCACCGCCCTGAGTGGTGCGCCTGTCTACGTTACCGAGAACGCGCAAGTCTGGGGCGGTGGCCAGCGCGCGGAATTCAACACGCCAGCCGTGCCCACCGGCCCAATCTCAGCGATCAGTACCGGCCTGAACTCGAACGTAGCCGGCTCGGGCGGAATCGGCACAGCCGGCAATCCGGCAACTGGCGGCACCGGGCTGAATCTGTTCTCGAATCCTCAGGCCGCATACAATAACTTCGGTTTTGTTCAGCTCAGCACGAATCTGGACGGCTCCGGGCACCCTTTGCGCGGCCTGCCATTTTGGAATATCGACACATCGTTCGGCAAGAAATGGCCCATTACGGAGCGCGTAAACTTCAACACCTCATTCGATTTCTATAACTTGTTCAATCACGCGAATTTCTCCAACCCGAGCCTTCCCCTCACAGGTTCCAGCGTGTCAAACTTCGGTGTCATCTCCAGCACTCTCGTTCCCGCGAATCGCCAGGCGAGCAGCCGCTGGATCATGTTCGGAGCGCGCCTGGAGTTTTAGGCGCCAAAGTGCTTCGGCTCGCGCTCGTCTTCCTGGCTTCAGCGGGTTTCATTACCGCGCAAGACCGGCCTTTAGTGATTGCGGCCAGCACGATATTCGACGGCAAGGGCGAGGTGATTCACAACACGAGAATCGTCGTCCAGAACGGGAAGATTCTTCGCATCGATGCCAAGGCCGCGCCCGTCGCCTATGACCTGCGTGGCCTTACCGTGCTCCCGGGCTGGATTGATACGCATGTCCACATCACTTATCATTTCGGACCCAATGGAAAATACCGCGATCCCAGCCGAGACTCCCCAGCAAGCCGAACTCGCCATTGCATCGAATGCCTGGGCAACGCTCATGGCCGGCTTTACGACCGTTCAAAGCGTCGGCGCGCCGGGCGACCTTCCTCTGCGCGACGCAATTTCCAGAGGAGCCATCCCTGGTCCGCGCATCTTGACAGCCGTCCGGCCGCTTCAGGGCCGTGGCGCCGCAACCGGCACGCCCGATCAGATTCGCGATTTCATTCGCCAGGTGAAAGCCCAAGGCGCGGATCTTATCAAAATCTTTGCGTCGGAAAGTATTCGCGTCGGCGGCGGTCCCACGTTGTCGCAAGAGCAACTCGATGCCGCATGCGGCGAGGCGAAAACACTCGGCCTTCGAACGCTCGTCCATGCCTATCGCGATTCAGTTCGCATGGCGACGCTGGCTGGTTGTACACAAATAGAGCACGGCACATACGCAACCCCTGACGATCTCAAGCTAATGGCAGAACATGGCGCTTACTTCGATCCCCAAGCCGGCTTGGTAGATGAAAACTATCTGCTGTTCAAAGCCAAATATCTCGGCGTAGGGAATTACACGGAGGAGGGATTCAAGCTGGAGCAGGACTCGATTCCGCTCGATCACGAACTGTTTCGCCAGGCGATGGCCACGAAGGGACTCAAGATCGTATTTGGGACGGACGCGGTAGCCGGAGCGCACGGCCGGAACGCCGAGGAGTTCATCGATCGTGTTCGCGATTGCGGACAGAATCCAATGGACGCGATGATCGCGGCGAACTCCCTTGCCGCGGAATCGATGAATCTTCAACTCCAGATCGGCTCTATTGCGCCGGGTATGCAGGCCGATATCATCGCTCTTGCAGGCAATCCGCCCGAAGATATTACGGCTGTGCGCCGAGTCGCGTTTGTCATGAAGGGCGGGCTGGTTTACAAGAACGTTTCGCCGACCGAAATTCCAAAGTACGCCGGTGTGATTCCGTGAGGTAGCCGATTTCACCCGTCGAGCTCAAAAAAACGTTCGTAAACCTGATGAACCGGCAAAAGGTCATCCGGAGTTCCGGTATGCCATTTCCAGTCTCCACGGCGGGGTCGCTCCAAAGCGCGGAGTGCCGGGTCGGGCTCACCCAGTAACCGGCATCGATACAGCATGGAGAGGAAATGGCCTCTTTCCCGCTGCTCCGACATAGTTTCGATAATCACAATGGGCACGGGATCGAACTCCACAGGCGACCCAATCTCCTGCTCTGCCACTTTCCGGATGCGATCCGCGGCGTGCTCCTTATAGCGGATAATCCCTCCGGGAACGTGCCAGCCCGATCCGTAGAACTCGTCATCGCGCCACGTCAAGAGCGTATGCCCGTGTTCGTCCTTCACCAGCAGATCCACGTTCACCAGAGGCGTAACACGGCTTATAAACAGAAACAGCTCTTCCGGGAGATCCATCCCGGGCTTGCCCGCCGCTTCGTCTAGCCGAGCGATCGCCTCGTGCAATGTCACGACAGATCTCTAGGCGCCGCTGGACGGAAGCTCATCCCTCGCGAGCGCGCGAATCCAAGAAGTCCCCAGAACGTGATCATCACGTATTGCAATGCTTGAGCCAGCAGAATGTAGGCAATTGCATCCGTGCGGCTAAATCCGAAAGGTGTCAGAACGCTCACTGCCACAAACTGATAAATTCCCACGTACCCTGGCGTCGAGGGAAGCGCGCTTCCCAGCCCTAATCCGGCAATTAGCAGGAATGCGAGCGGCAAACTCGCAGTAAGCCCCAGAGCATGCATTGCGACGATTGTGCCGAAAGCGTCGAAGAACCAAATAACCAGCGTTAGAGACAGAAAACGTATCAATCGCCCGGCGTCATGAAACGTCCGAATCCCTATGAGGATCTGCCCGACAATCTTGAGTAGCTTTTCTCGCAATAAATGCGGCAGCGGCGCGCGACCGAGCAGATACGCCCACAATCGTTCGAGCTTGGGAAGCACCGCAATCGCAAGCGCTCCGCACAGTCCGATAATGGCGAATGGCCTGGCGGCTCGATCGAACCAGCCGGGGCGCACCGGCAAACTGAGCAATACAACCGAACTGATAATCACAAGCGTGATGGCGTCCGTCAAGCGCTCGGACAATGCCGTCGTCAGAACGAATGTTTTTCCCAGACCCGTACGTGCGCTCACCATCATCGTGCGGACCAATTCGCCGGCGCGAGCGGGAAGGAAATTGTTGCCGAAATATCCTGCTGCGGTCGCCCAGAAAGCCGTGGGAATATCGACATCTGCTTGCGCGCACAGCAAGATGCGCCAGCGAAGAGCACGAAGAAAAAGTGCGAATGATCCAAGGCCCAGCGCAAACCCGATGTAATCGAGCCTCGCCCGCGCAAGAATTTTCCAGACTTCCGCCCATTGAATCCCTTGCAGGGAGTAGTAAAGAAATACCGCCGCCAGCGCAAGCGCAATGACCCAATAGATTAGGCGCGAGCGCGGCCGGGAAGTACTCGGCGCGAGCGGGGAATCCAAGCTTTGCTCCGGTAGCGAGTTAATGCTGCGCATCTTCGCTGCCGCGGTCGGTTACAAGGAGCAGATTCCACGGCTTCTTATCGTAAATCCGAACTTCGGCGTGATCCATAAGGTACTTCCTCAATACCCAGGCCGCCTCCCCTTCCGGACCTTCGGAAATAAAGAATCGTTTGTGAGCAACGCGGAAATCCGAGTAACGAACCACCGGAAAATGAAATACATCGCCCGCAATGAGAAGATTCGCGAGAATCGAATTGCCGGCCCCAATTGACTCGGCCGCTTTCGGATCCGAGACGAATTTGATGCGGGCCTTCATATCCGGATCGGCATAAAACCAGCATCGTAGGAAAGCCTTTGAATCGTCTATCACGACGGGCAGCGAAGCTTCAGGTCCGGTGGTGGGCGCGACCGGACAGCCTGCCTCGCCAGGCGGCAGATGCCTGACTTCCTCAACGCGATTGACCAGCATCCAGGTCATCACGCATACCGCCGCTGCTAGCGCAAACGAGGAGCGGGCCCTCAAAATTTGATAGCTGCAGAGTCCGAACAGAATCGCGCATCCCACAATGAGTGGCAAGACATAGCGGGGATAGAGCATGTGAGTTCGCATCACTGCCGCGACATAGGCCGGCGCCGGCAACATCGCCAGGGCCAGAGCTGCGATGGTTTCATGCAATGGAGGTAAACGGAGAGACCTGCCTTCCACCGGCCTCAACGCATACAAGGCGAGCAGCCAAACGGCGAATATCGCCAGAAAAACGGGGGCGTTTCCGCCAAACATATAACCGTACGAAATATAAAGGCTCTTGATGTTTGGTCTGTTCCAGGCATCCACGCTGTAGATTTGAACCGCGTGCCGGATGAATGGAAGAAACAGCAGTTCGAAGCCGAACGGCAGCGTCGCACAGGCAAGTAGCGGCCAATCCACCTTTCGGCCCGTCCAAATCCGGGTGGCCTCACCAATGAAAAGCGGAACGATCAGGAGAATGGCGTAGTAGTGGGAGCTCACAGCACAGATGATTGCCGCGACCAGGCAGCACAGTGAAAATTTGCGGAAGCGATGGGCGCCGGCACTCTGCCAGGCAGCCATTGCGAGGGCTGTAAAGCCGACGAGAATACCGTAAGGCCGTGCTTCAGAATCGAAATAAGCAACGCCCGCGGAAAAAGGCAGCAGAGCCGCCAAAAAGCCCCAAACCGGCGCCGTCCGCATCGAAACGAATCGGAAAATGCACAGGCCCGCAACCCAGAAGCCTAGAATACTGGGGATGCGGCTGGTAAACTCGCTCTCGCCGAATAACGAAAACGCCGCCCGGGTCAGCATATAACTCAATGGCGGCTGCTGATCGACCGTGGTCGATAGTGCCTTCCACAGCTCGGGCATGCTTAAACGCGAGAGATAGATCGTGTAAATCTCATCGAACCAGGCGGCTCGATGCAGCGAGACCAGTATGCTGAAGGGCAGAACGATAAGCGAATAGGCAAACAGAAGTATCGACGGGTTCCGATTCAACCAGCCGCCGAATCTCTCACAAAGATCCAGGAGCCGTACCGCAAGATTCTCCTGGCGTTCGCGACGTCCGGTGTATTCCAGCGGTTCCGGCATCAAACCTGATGAGGAGCTTGTCGAGGAGTCCGTCGAAGAGCCGTTTGAAGAAATGGATCTCAGCATTTATCCATCCGAGTTCCTGCGATAGAGCCGCCAGAGTTTCGTTTCGGCAATAAGATGAAAGTGACTGCGGAGATAAGGGCCGTAGATACGGAGAGTGTCATCGTTGTCATCGGGGAAGCGCGAATCCGCGGAGTACTTGTTCGGGGCGATCACAAGATCCGCAAAACCAAACAGCCACTCCGCCGAAGGCCTGTGCGCGTCATTGAATGTGGTTTTGTATTGAAGCACGGTGGTGCCGCCGCGGGCCGGTTTCAAGCCGAGACCGTAAGAAAACGGATTGCAAAAATCGAGCGACATCACTGTATCGCCGGGCCGCAGGTTCTTTCGGATGAGCGCGAAGCCTTCGTTATAGGCAATCGGATAATACTGTTCGTCATAGGTCACGGTAAATCCTTTTAAGTTCGGTGCATCGAAGGGCCGCGTATCCGCCTTTCTCAAGAATTTTTGAAGGATCCCGTAGGACAGGCCCAGTCCACCCGCAAAAAGCGACCCCACGATGAAAGCTGACCCCACCACCAGAACAGCGGTGCGAAACAGACTTGGTTGTGCCGTAATCCGCCGATTAATGGCATCGATGATAACGATCGCAAGAAACACCGCCAGCGGAAACCCATTCTGTTCGTAATTGCCAAAAATGATTAAAACTCCGATTACGCACACCGAAAGTGCCGCAATGAGAATTGCCCGGGCCGACCGCCAATTGTTTTCGCTCATCATCAGCAGCGCCGCGGCAATGGCAAACGCCAAGGCCAGCCCGGCATCCTGAAAGATGCCATCCAGGATGTACCATCTGATTCGAATGTGTTTTCCACCCGCAATCGTTCGCAGATCGTGAATCAGCGGCATCATGTTGAAGTGGAAATAGGCGCAACACAGAAGGCACGTCGCTACAAAACCCAAGATCAAACCGCGCCATCGTAGCCGGTTTTGGGTGCGGCAGGGCAACAAGGCAGCTAACAAAAAGACCGCCGCCGCGAAGTAGGTCACCTTCAAAAACAACAACAGTCCAACAGCCACACCGGACGAAATTCCACCCCAAAAATCGTCCCGTCCTTGAGCCCGTCGGGATTCCGTGAACGCCTCAGTCAAAATCAGAGCAATCACCGCATAACCGTGCCGGTTATACGTCATGCCCGGGGCTCAGGCTGAGCGGAACGAAACCCAGCGAAAAAGTGGCAGTCGCCATGAGCACGACGCCGAGACACATGAGCGCCAGCGCGGCATCCGAGAGCCGCCTACGGCCCAAGACGTAGGCCCAAACTCCTAGGAGGAACCCAACTAAGGCCTCTCCATAACCAAAACCGGCAGCCGTGCCGTGCGAGATCCACATGCCCACCAGCGTCGGAACGTAAGTCAAGACCCCTACGTGGCTGTAGAAATCGATATGTGGCCGTTGTCCGTTCAGCATCCGCCATGCGCCATCGAAGAGCATGAAGGCGTCGTGTGTGAAAAGCGAACTTCCAGTCAGACCAATCCAGGCTCTGATCAGGCAGATTGCAGCGATTATGAGAAGCAAAGCGGCCCGAGCCGACTTTCGGTGCAGGAAAGGAACCTGCCAAATCGCGTTGAACCGATCTATACATTGCGTGATCAGATTCGCGCGATCGGGGGTGCCTGTTCCCGCGTCAGTCAAAATCGATGGTCTCTGGGTCTGCATTGTGTTTCAGGTCATTGCCCTATTTCGGCGAGATAGTGTCCGTTTAAAACCCGAATGGATTTCACAGTTCCGCCTGCCTGCGCGAGCTTTGAAAATTCATACAGGACAGCAGGGTCGCCGTATACCAGAAAATGCGGAAATTCCTTCACGAAGTCGTCGTACACTCGCTCGGGATTGTATTCCGTGGGACACCATTGTCGGAAACTGCGCAGACCCCTAATATCGAAATCGTCTTTGGCCAGGCTCACGTAGTAAAGGCGCGAACGCAGGCTGGGCGCGTAATGAGTCAAGTAGACAAACTCGAGGCCGCGTGGGACTACAATCGGCAGCGACTTCCGCGTATCCGTAAATAGCAATCTGATGGCTAGTAACTGGATTGCCGGGCGTTGTTTCAAGAAACAGACCCGTACTCGGTTCGAAAAGAGGCTCGCCCTTCCCGTGATATCGATGCCATAGCAAAGCGGAAAACTGCCAGCCGACAGAACAGGCCATGACTGCCGCCAGGACAATCGCAGGCCAACGTGTGCGGCCGCGTCCTCCCACGCCTAGCCCGATTAAGATGCAAACACCGGCAACCGCCGAAATGAAGTAGCGAGCCATGAAAGGACTGTGGACCAGAATGGCGACAAGCAATCCGAAAACCGGTAACGCTAAGAACGAAATGGCCAGCACTATTTCCTGCACAGTTGGCGCGGACCGCTGGACCTCTCGGGCATCGGACCGGGATCCGATCCATTTACCGGCCGCTATGACAGCTAGGGCGCACACGATGAGTACGATGCAGGGGTAAAGAAGGAAGTTATAGAAGCTGGTGATCTGTGCCACCGAGGCCGGGAAGATTGAGGTGAAGCTCGTTCCCCCAAGCATCGATGAATAAGAACGAAGCAACGGAATGTAAACGGCCACGGCTATTATGCTCGGCGCCACCAGAGCTGCCCAAATTTGCCAGTTGACTCGCCGTGATCGAAGCGTCTGGAGAATCTCGACAATCGAGAACGGAATCACAATCAGAAGCCCGTAGCAGTGCATCATAGCGGCTCCCAACAGCGACACACTGAACCAGATCAGCCACTGTTTCTTGCGAGGTTCTTCCATCGCCATTTGCCAACACACAAGCGCCAAACCACAAAATCCGAGCACAATTCCATGGGCTCGAGCTTCGTACGCGTAAAAGAAAGCGCCGGTAGTGGTCGGCAGCACCATTGCGATCAGGCCTGCCAGCCAACCGGCCCGCCGGCTCACGAAACGGAATAGGCAAAGGCTGAGAATCCAAAATCCGATGATCTGTGGCACCCTGAGGCCAATGAGGTTCTCGCCGAAAACCGCGCGGCTTGCTCGGGTAACCACGTAGAACAACAACGGATTGAAATCTATCTTGTGTGCCAATACCTGTTCGACGCCATGCAAGTTCGGCAGGCGTGAAATATACATGGTGACCAACTCGTCAAACCAAAAATACTTCTCGGAGGCACGGATTAGAACGTTTGTGAAATAAAAGATCGAGAAGCCAATCAATATCAGCGGAGTGATGAGCTTGTTTGTGCCGGTCTGCGTCTGCTGCGGCTCGCGCAGCTCCAGTTCGGAAACAGTCACGCTTACAAGTCTATCGTCTGAACCTAAGGCGAAAAAAGAGCGCGAAATTCAGCTTCGTACTAACCGTCAGAACTACTAGGTTGTAAGCTAGTTTGTTCGTGGGGAATAGCTCCGCTTGCGAAGCAAGTCAAGACTATAAAATGACATTTGCGCAGCAGGCGAGATGGCACGCGTGCGCCGGAACAACTGGGACACCGCAGCGCGATTTTTCAGGCGTGTGCGCCGCGGCGTGCCAGTTCTTCTTGGGAGAACGGTGTAGGGACTTGCGAGCTTGCCGGAAACTCTATCAGACAATCAGTGCCCGCCACAGGCCAGTACCATGGCCCTTGAGTAAGTTCGTATTTACTCAATCTGTTGCCAGCGAGACTTTTCAGTTGTGAAAATTTACGCATAAAGCGTCCTCGATCAAGTTTGGCAAGCACATAACCGGGAAGATTAGTAAGGGCGTTTTCAGGCAGTAGCGGCTCCATAATCAGAAAGAACATCGGCCTGCCGCTAACCTCCGACGCGCGTGCGAACGTGTTGAGAATCTTGCTTACGCCGCGATCATCGATGTGATGTATGCATCCATGGCAGAATGCAAAAGCAAATTTCGCTGCCCAAGAAGGATCTAGCGCGGTGGCATCTTCCGCCAGAAACTCGTGCTCAGGATACAGTTTCCTTGCGAGCTCCACGCGTTGGCTGTCCAAATCGACGCCTACGTACTCTTTAGGTTCGAAAAAGCGAGCCAAATTGCCCGTACCGCATCCCACCTCTAAGGCGCGGCCGGGGTGCTCGGCTTTCATGGAGCCTACTAGAGCTCCAATCGTTTCATAGTTTCCGTGCACCAGTTTTTGGAGCGCATTATAAATCGATGGCGGCAGATCGAAGCTCAAAATCAATTCCCCTTGGCAGGTTGTGGAGCTAGGGTTCAGTATACCCGTTGAATCGACGCCGGCTGTAGTACTTCGAGTTACGGGGAAACAAATAAACTCGCGTGTAGACCGTGGAAATGGCGGGCTGCATTTGCCACGCCCAACTTCTGTGGTCTCTCCAAGTCGGGTCGGCATCTTTTAGCACGAGAGCTCCAATCCCAAGCCGATTGCACAGCGATTCGACAGCGGCAGCGGACATCTCTTCGGGTCTGGCAAAAACGCCGGCCATGCTTGGGAACCAATAGAGACATGCCTTTGGATCGCCACCGAATTGCGCTCCGCATTGACGATCGTACATGGCCGTTTGCCGGTTGGCATAATTTCCATACGCAAAATCGTAGTAGCCCCAACCTGGATTGTTCTGAACAACCCCTGCTTGCGGGAGCCGCTGCTTCAATTCTTCATAAGTCTTGCGCAGAGCATAAGTGCGGCGGCCCAGTTGGCGGTCGGGTGAGAATAGGCCTGGTCCGCAGACGCCCGCGTCAGCCATAATCCCGTAAAACCGCAAAATCCCGATCTCGTAAATCGTTCCGGCGAGGCCGAGAAAAACGACCGGCGCCCAAATTGCGCTTCGGAGCCACCAACTGTGAAACGGTTTGCGTTTGGATTTAGCTTCTTCTCCGCGACGGAAGAAGAGATCGGCTGCCCATAGCAGCAACACGAACTGCGCCGGCAGGAATCCCCGCATTCCCAGATCGTTATCCGCAACAACGCCTGATCGTAGGAACGTGCACATGAGCACGCTTACGAACGCCAACACGAGCATTGCGAGATCCCATCTGGCGAGAGTACGGCGCTCTCGCAAATAGACAATGTGCGCTATGCCGACCAGAAGAAAGAATCCGAGCTCCAGAAAGTAATTGAGTGGAAGAAAGAACAGTCGTAACAGTCCTATGCTCACAAGACTCAGATGTCTTGCCCCGGCCCACGCGTCCAGAGGACTGAACGACCGGATCGTAAACTTTACGAACGGCCCGCCTGCTCCCGGCCCTGTCAAGCTCTCGAGGTACGGAATGGCAAGAGCCGCCGCCACCACACCCGCCCACGCCAGCATACGCGCTTGAGAGCGGTCTTTCTTCACCCAAGCCACGACAGTCCAGAGAGCTAGAAAAACGGCAAAAACGAAAGCCACATCAATGGAGGAGCCAACCATTGAGCCAAAAGCAAGGCCGGCGACAAGAGAACCGCTGATTCGTGGGCGTATCAGGCCCTGCGAGGCCGAATGCCAAATAACCAGAAATCCCGTCAACCCTGCTACAAGCGCAGCCACGTGATGAGGCACCCAGAGCGCTGAACCCCACCATGAAGTGACCTCCATATTCCACCACTCCATGTCGGCATGGACCAACCCTTGGAACCACAGAATTGCGGTTGGGAGAATATCGAGCCCTGTTATGGCGAAAAACGCGATCGCGAGAACAGCCCGGCGCTGGAGTGCCGCACCAGTCCACCCACAAAGAAAACGGAGATACAGCGGCACGGTTGCGATTAACGCCCAGCCACTCCAAACCGCACTACCGAAAATCGCTTGCCGAGCGTCGACTGTCTGTCCGCCCATCCGGTCGACGGCGCTGCAGAGTAAAAACCAGAAGTAGTGATAACGGAGTGGCGCCGGACCGCCCAGAAAATAAAGCGGGTTTGACGGCCGAGCACCCGTCCGGGTAATGGCATCTGTTACGGCCGTTCTTATGGAGTAATCGTATGCGGTAACTGAATAGTAGAGGCGATCCCCTATCTGAATATCGACCAACGACAGCAGCGCCACCGTGCACGAGGTCGCCGCGATAATCCAACTTATTCGGGGAACGCTTTTAAGGGCAGCGAACCATCCGCCCGGTTTTTCGTGGCCAAAGGCGCCCGCGAGTAGCGCCAACCAAACGCAAAGCAGCAGCGAGTAAAACACCCATACAGCCATCCACGACAAAAGTGATCCCAGCGAGTAGGTAAGAATCGGGCACACCGCTACAGAAAGTGGGATGCTCGCTTGAAAGCGCCAAGGCGCTGTTAAAGTTCGAAAGCCGAAACAATTAAACGCCCAACCGACGACATACCCAGGGGCCATGAGCACGGGAATGAAGAGGAATACCGCGCTGAGCCCGCCAACGAGATCGGCAATCGAGTAGTTGCTCGTCTGCATTGGGTAAAAGGCCTATTCAAGGCCTCGCGAGAACTAACGCTTCAAGACGAATGCACGTACAACGAATCCGAGTATTTCACAGCGCGGACCGGTTCGCCAGGGCTGTGCTCGAAATTCACTCGTTCTTTCTCCACCCCTTGATATGCCTGGCACTTGATCAGTGACCGGCACCCTGACCCTTGGCTCTCCCGGTTGTATCTATCTCCTCCCTCGGCGGGAAGTCCGGTCGTGGTTCAGTTTGAGAAATGAGTTGGGCCGAAACAGTAGGTCTCGCCCGGGTTGCCATGTATCCGGACTCAGCGGAAGAGTGCGTTTCATATCCACACTCGCGAAACAGTTTCTCGACCGTCGCGGCGGTTAGCTCTCTCGTCTTCGCCATTCCCCTCATCCAGTGGTTCGTGTCCAATGCGAACTGGATGGGGTGTTCTCGAAGGAACGGCTGCGAGCCTGCCAACATCTCAATTTCCGATCCCTCGATATCTACTTTCGCGAAAGCTGGCATCCCGTATTCACGGCACGCGCTTTCCAATGAAAGCGTCTGGATCGTCTCAATCTTGCCGAGCGTCGCGCGTGACGACTGACGTTTTAACTGAGAGCCCATCGTTCCTTCGGAAGAAAACGCGGCTGATCCCGATTCCCCCGCCATTGCCGAGCGGACGGGAATGGCGTTGCGCAAATGGTGCCGTTTGATGTTTCTGACGAGCAGCTCGTAATTGATGGGATCAGGCTCAAATGCGACGACCTTGCCCTCTGGAACGGCTTTTGCAAAATGGTAAGTCGAGACTCCACAGTACGCGCCGATATCAAAGATCGTATCCGTTGGCTTCGGCTGATACCAGTAGAAGTAACTCTCAAGCGCTTCAGTCTCTTCGGGCATGGCAGAGATTTCGAATTGCAGGCCATCCGGGTACGTTTGGAGTTTCGGGCCGGAATAATCAACGAGAAGATCGGAGCCGATCCGCTCCGGCACAACCTGCGAAAAATAAGAATCGAAGTAATGCGCCAGATCCCTTGCATAGGGGAAGTGCTTTGCCGCAATGCGGATAATTCTGTGATCGCGGCGTATGTCTACATACTGGCGCGTGAAACTCAGGACGGCCGGACGGCAGGCTCGTTGCAATGCAAAGCGGATGCACGGGTTATTTGGACCCAGCCAAATAGGGAGTTTGGTGGCCACGCCCCACACAAAACCGCCTGTGCCGGTAGCAGATCTCTTGCTCAAAGCTGGGTTGTTCCTTCGGCAATAATATTCTAGCTTTCCGAGGAAGCAAGAACCGCCCGCGAGAACTAACGCCTCAAGACGAATGCACGTACAACGGATCCGAATCTCTCACATCGCGCAATGGCTCGCCAGGGCCGTGCTCGAAATTCACGCGTTCTTTCTCCACCACATGCGGGCGATTCAATACCTGCGTGTGAATCGCGCCAATGTACTCGCCCAGGATTCCCATTGAAACCAACTGTACCGATCCGAAAAAGAATAAACCTATCACCATCGGAGCGATTCCCAGCTCGAAGTTCTGCCAAAAAACCAGTTTGTAGATCAGATACGCGAAGGCAGCGAACAGAGACAGCAGGCCTGTAGCGAAGCCCGTGAAAGTGACCAGCCGCAGCGGAACCTTCGAGAGATTCGTGATCCCCAGCATCGCCAGGTCATACAGCGTATAAAAATTGTTCTTGGTAATGCCGCGAATCCGGCGAGGCTGCTCGAAGGTCAGCGCGTAGTAGGGCAGCCCAATCTCGGCAATCATGCCCCGGAAATACGGATAGGCGTCTCCGAAAGATCGCACCGTATCCACCACTTTGCGGTCATATAAACCAAATCCCGTGAAATTCTCGAACGTCTCGATCGAAGAAAGCCGCTGTACGATTCGGTAATACTGAGTCCGAACCCAAAACATGAGGCGGTTCTCCTGGCTCGCGTGCTTAACGCAAAGAACCATGGAGTAGCCCTCTTCCCACTTGGCAATCATTTCGGGAATCAGCTCGGGCGGATCCTGCAAATCGGCTGCCAGGCCAATGACCACGTCCCCCTGGGTCTGCAGGAACGCGTGATGCGGCGAGCGAATATGCCCGAAGTTCCGCGAGTTTACGATCACCTTCACGTTGTGATCCCGGCTCGCGATCCGCTTCAGAATGGCCACGGTATTGTCGCGCGAACTATTGTCGATGAAGATATGCTCGTACGGATACCGGCCAACCTTCAGCATCGCCGCCCGTACCCGGTTGTACAGATCCTCGACGTTTTCTTCCTCGTTATAGCAGGGGGTAATGATGCTGACGGTTTTCATCTGTCCTGATAAATTAGTGCAGATCGGCCGACATTCTCACTCGTAAAGCAGAATGACTTCGTTTTTCAATTTCAGATCGTCCCGGATCTGATCGTATATCTCGCGCTGGAATCCACGCGAGGAAATCAGGATCGGCTCCGTGCGTCCGGTAAGGTCGGTTGGCTTAATGATACGTACGCCGTGCAGACTGTGCCCCTGATACTTAGGGTTAGAGTCGATGAAGGCGCTAATTGTCACATCGTCAAAAGCCCCGGTTGCGATCAAACGCTGCGTGTGGCTGCCCGTACCCCAAACCAGAATCTCCTTACCGTTGGCTTTTTCACGGATGATGTTGCGAATTCTGGAATCGGACGCTCGGGATTCTTCAATGTAGCGAACGAGTCCTGGCTCGGTTTCCTCATCGCGCTTCAAGACGCCCTGGTATCCGTCCACTCGCTCATAAACGCCGTAGGCAGCCGGGCACGTGGTGTTTTCATTTTGCTGGCGCACCGGTTTGCCGGTGTCGATCATCCGGAACCCATTCAACTCAAACAGATTAGTCAGCGACGTGGTGGAAAGGAAATTAATGTGTTCGGTACTGAACTCCTGAAAGGGAGCATCGGGCCGACCCGCTAGACGGCTTCCGTCCGGAACTTCTGCGTAAACGCGCCCGCCATTGGAAAGTGACTCGCGAACCTTCTGTATGGCTAACTGAAGGTCTTCGACGTGCTCGAGAACCCCCACCAGAATGATGAAATCGTACGATCCCGGCTCGGCCGGAACACTGAACAGGCTGCTCGCGAACACTGGAATTTTGTAGAGTTCCCAAGCGGCTTTGGCGCAGCCAGGCGACGGGTCGAGTCCTTGGACACGCGGGAACCCTGCTTCCCGAAGCCGCGCAAGCAAGCCGCCGGTAGCGCATCCAAGTTCTAGAATCCGTGCTTCCCGAGCTGGAATAGCGCCCACCAGACTGCTCGCGATATCGCGAAAGCGTCCTTCGTCCGACTCCGACTCCCTTCCGCCTCGATACTGATATTCGTACTTCGAAAGATCTCGGTAGTACGCATCGAAGACGTCCTGTGCAGGAATTCCATCCGCGAACCCGACGCCGCATCGATCACAGGTCACGACGTCGTAGCCCGTAAGGAAGGTCACTTCGGAGAGTTGTTCAAAGCGCTGTTGAAAGAGCCGTTTCCGCCCGAGTGCGCCGCACACCGGGCAAGGCCGCGTTCGCCGCATTGCGGAATCCGCCATCTCCGAAGTCTTTTGAGGCGTATTGGTGATTGAAGTCATTGAAGCTGATTTCTCCTGAGGAATGCGCGCCTAACGCGAAAAGCTCGGCTGAAAAACTGTCTCCGCCTGAGCGGTCCTGGCTGCCAGCAGGGCTTCCACCAGCTCACGCACTGCCCCGTTCCCCCCGTTGTTCGTCGCCACAAAACTGGCGCACCGGCGCGCGACAGGCTGGGCATTCGCGGGTACCGCGGCAACACCAGCCAGTTCCATGGCTCCCACGTCATTGATGTCGTCACCCATGAAACAGATTTCAGATAAGGCCAATCCGGCTCGTTCCGCAAAACGGCGCAACGCGCCGGCCTTGTCCTTACAGTTCTTCTCCACGAACGTAATGCTCATCTTCGCGGCGAAACGGTCCACAAGAGGACTGTCTTCGCCGGAAATAAGCGCAATCACAAGACCCGCTTTGCGCGCTAATGAGACGCCCATGATGTCGGCGAAACAGAATCGCTTCCACTCCTCGCCGCTCGGTCCCCACCAAATCCCTCCATCGGTGAGCACTCCATCCACATCAAGAGCAAGCGCCTTGATTCCGGTCATGCCGGAATTGGGGAAGCGCCTACGCGTCGTAGCTTCTTGATAATCGGGTACTCGCGTTCGTAAACGCGTTTCTGGCCGTCGCCCAGCGATTGCTCGATAAGCCGGATATCGCGCACGACGCGCGAAATTCCATTGGGTTCGAGCGAAGCAGCGTGATCGCTCCCCCACATGGCGCGGTCCATAGTGATATGCCGCTCGACGCAACACGCGCCCAAAACTACGGCCGCAACAGTCGACGGAATTCCCGTCTCGTGGCCGGAATATCCTACCGGAATGTCGTATCGTTCGCGGAGCGCGGGAATCGCCCGCAGGTTCAATTCTTCGTACAGAGCCGGATACGTGCTGCATGCATGCAGAAGTACGAGATTCTCCATACCCAGCACATCCAGCGCATGATCGATCTCTTCAAGCGTGCTCATTCCCGTTGAAAGAATCAGCGGCTTCCCGGTCGCTCGCGTATACCGCAATAGACGATCGTCGGTCAGCGACGCTGAGGCAATTTTGAAGCAAGGCACATCGAACTGGTTGATGAAATCGACGGATTGTTCGTCCCAACACGAAGCGAACCAAGGAATTCTCACCGCTTTGCAGTAGGCGTCGATGTCCTCGAATTCTTCATACCCAAACTCGAGCCCGCGCTTCAGATCCCCGTTGGTCGCGCCGAATGGACTCTCTCTGGGCTTGGCCAACTCTTCCGGAGTGTAGACGATGTCGACAGTGCGTTTCTGAAACTTAACTGCGTCGCATCCGGCAGCGACCGCCACGCTGATCAGCCGCTTTGCGATATCGAGATCGCCGTTATGGTTGATTCCGATTTCCGCGATTATGTAGCAAGGCTGATTGTCTCCAATCAGCTTGTTTCCTATTTTCACCGATTTTTGCGCACGGGCCATCAAAACTTCTCCAATCTTCCTGGATTATGGCATAGGGATTGAGGTTGCCGCGCCTCCACTGTACTGTACTGGTACGGCTGATAGCGACAATTAGCTCAGCGGGGAATTTGTTGGCTTTGCCGCAAGGGGATTACGATACAGGTATGGCCACGTACACCACCGCTGCGCCCGCCGCTCTGGACTTTCCGCGCGAATACAAATCAAAACTCTTGAAGGCTCTTGAAACGATCGACCTCGATGCCGTTTCCCGCGCCATCGAAATTTTGGCGGAAGCCCGCGATCAAGGCCGTCACGTCTTCACCTGCGGAAACGGGGGTAGCGCTTCCACGGCGTCCCATTTCGTCACCGACATGGTGAAAGGGGCCAGCTACAAGCGCGAATCGCGCTTCCGCATTATGGCTTTGACCGATTCGATGCCGACCATCACGGCCTATTCCAACGACGTGAGCTACGACTGCGTTTTCGCGGAACAGCTCAAGAATTTCGCTCAACCCGGTGACGTGCTGATTGCCATCAGCGGCTCCGGAAATTCGCCCAACGTGGTTTGTGCCACCCAATATGCGAATTCAATCGGCTGTCAAACCATCGCCCTGACCGGGAGAGACGGGGGCAAACTGGGACCTCTGGCCAAGTTGCAGATTCGTGTGGCGGAGCCCCACATGGGCCGCATCGAGGATGGTCACCTGATCGTTTGTCACATGATCTGTTATTACTTCATGGAAAACTAGTACAGACAACAGAACCGCGACGGTAACGGAGCGGCAGACTTCTCCTTCGCAGACTATCTCAAAGATGATCAAGCTTTCCGATTACATGATGGCGTGTGTCGCCGAGCAGGGTGTGAAGCATGTTTTCCTCGTCACCGGCGGCGGCGCGATGTTCCTCAACGAGGCCCTCTCGCGCGAGAAGCGCCTGGAATGGGTTTGTAACTCTCACGAACAGGCGTGCGCGATTTGCGCGGAGGCCTACGCCAAAACCAACGACAATCTCGGCTGTTTAATGGTCACCACTGGACCGGGCGGAACTAACGCAGTCACCGGTCTGGCAGGAGCATGGCTCGATTCCACGCCTATACTCGTTATTTCCGGGCAAGTGAAGCGCTCCGATCGCATGTTCAAACCGGATGGCACGCCGCTAGGCGTTCGGCAGTTGGGCCCGCAGGAACTGGACATCATCTCGGTTGTCAAACCGCTGGCCAAATACGCGGTCACGGTGCTCGAGCCCGAGGAGATCCGCTATCACCTGGAAAAAGCCCTCTATCTGGCGCGCAACGGGCGGCCTGGGCCGGTGTGGCTCGATATTCCGCTCGATGTTCAATCTGCCCCAATCGACCCTGGCGCTCTCCGGGGCTTCGATCCGTCGGAATTGCCTTCACCTCCTGTCGTTGATCTCAGACCGCTTGCCGCTGAAATTATCGAGAAATTTAACCAGTCCGAGCGGCCGCTCCTCATGGTGGGCAATGGTGTGCGGCTCGCGCACGCCGTGCCGGAATTGCGGCAACTTATGGATCTGCTGCAAATTCCCACTGCGGTCACGTGGGTCGCTGGCGATCTGGTCGCAAGCGACGATCCACTCTTCGCCGGCCGCCCGGGCGCGCTTGCTTCTCGCGGCTCCAACTTCACGATTCAAAACTGCGATTTCCTCTTGATCGTCGGATCGCGAATGGATAATGCGCTGACCGCCTTCGCCCCGAAGAACCTTGCGCGCGCGGCCTGGAAAGCGATCGTGGATGTCGATGGTGCGGAGCTCGCCAAATTCGACGGCGCGGCAAACAGCGCCATCTGCGCCGATGCAGGCGCGTTCTTGCGTGAGTTGCTGGCCCAAAAATCCCGCGTTCGGCCGAAAGACCGTTCGGCCTGGCGTTCACGCGTGGCCGAATGGCAGAAACGTTATCCGCTGGTCACCGATGAGCATCGTAAGCCCGATAGCCCGGTCAGCATTTACAATTTTGCTGAAATCCTCAGCCAGGAAGTAAGGCCGGACGACATGATTGTTTCCGGCAGTTCGGGGAGCGCCATTGAGGTTTTCATCTTTAGCTATCCCACTCGTGCCGGCCAGCGCGTCTTCCACACCGCCGGGTTGGGCTCTTGCGGCTTCGGTCTGCCGGCCAGCATCGGTGTCTGCCTTGCGGCAAATCGACGCCGGACTATCTGCGCTGACGGGGATGGCAGTTTTCAGTTCAATATCCACGAGCTCGAAACTGTCGCGCGGCTCAATCTTCCCATCAAGTTCTTCATCTTTAACAACAGTGGTTACGCGTCCAACCGCAATTCGCAAGCGGCCTGGTTCGGCAAGCCGGTCATCGGCGCGGATGCAACCAACGGCCTTACCGTCCCGAATCTGAGCAAAATTGCCTCCTCTTACGGCATTACGTCGCACATCATTGAAGACCAGCGCAATTTGCGAAACGAGATTCGCAAAGTGCTTGAAATGCCGGGGCCTGTCCTGGTCGACATGCACATGAACCAAAATGAGATTCGCGGCCCGCGCGTGCAATCGATGCAGCTTCCCGACGGCCGCATCGTTTCGAAACCGCTCGAAGATCTTTTCCCTTACCTGTCGCGCGAAGAGTTCCGCGCCAACATGATCATCCCGCCGCTCGAAGAATAGCGTGCAAAAAATCCTGATAACCGGCGGTTCCGGTTTCGTTGGCAGGAACCTCGCGGAGATCTTCGCGGGACGATACGAGGTTTTCGCCCCGTCACGGCAAGAACTCGATCTGATCGACGACGCAGCGGTGCACGCCTATCTCCACGCTCATCGATTCGACGTCGTCGTACATGCCGCGACGGGGCGATCAAACCGGAAGACTACAGCGCCCAATCTCTTCAAGAATAATTGCCGCATGTTCTTCAACTTCGCGCGTAATCAGCATCTCTATGGACGTCTGCTCCATACAGGCTCCGGCGCCGAGTTCGGGGTTCGCACGCCGCGCATGCCCGAATCGTTCTTCGATAATTGTGTCCCCACGGACGACTACGCCTTCGCCAAATATATTGCGGCGAAATACACCGAGGCGGTAAGCGGGAACATCTATAACCTGCGCGTGTTCGGAGTCTTCGGCAAGTACGAGTTCTGGGACGTCCGCTTCATTTCGAACGCCATCTGCCGCGTGTTGTTCGACATTCCCATCAGCATGCGGCAAAACGTCTTTTTCGATTACCTCTACATCGATGATTTGGCCGAACTGGTTGCCTGGTTCATCGATCATGAACCAAAACACAAGACGTACAACATCTGTCGGGGTGAAACTTACGATCTTTTATCGCTGGCGCAAATGGTCGCGGACATCTCAGGCAAGAATCCCCCGATTGAAGTTCAACACCCGGGCCTTGCTCCGGAATACAGCGGCGACAATTCGCGGCTGCTTGGCGAAATCGGCGACTTCCGTTTCACGCCGATGAAGGAATCGATCCGCGAACTCTATGCCTGGTATGAAGCGCATCGTTCGGAAATTGATCCCACCCTGCTGCGCTTCGATGGTTAGCCGGCCTGCGATTCCACCAACTCCCGTTCGGAAAGTTCATCGGGGGAAGCAGCCAGGAAATGCTGGTACCACGCAATCGTCCGCTTCAATCCCTCGTCGAGTGTGAACAGCGGGCGCCATCCCAACTCCGCCCGCGCCCTCGCCGCGCTCAGATACTGGTGTCTTATCTCGTTCGAGGCCTCGTTGCGAATGTCCGGTTCGAGGCTCGAATCCATATTCCGCAGAATTCGTTCGACCAGTTCAGTCACCGTGACTTGAATCTCGTTCGAGAAGTTGTAGCTCTGGCCGCGCACTCGCTCCGTGTCGAGAACCAGCCGCTCGGCGAGAAGCATGTAGCATGCCGCCCCATCCTCCACATAAAAGTAATCGCGAATGTATTGGCCATCCGAACGAATCACCGGACGCTGACCGCGAATTATCGAACGGATGGTGCCTGGCACAATGCGATTCCAATTCAAATCGCCGCCCCCGTAAAAGTTCCCGCAGCGCGTGATGGCAACCGGCAAGCCGTACGTGACTCCATACGCCTGCGCGATCAGATCGGCGCATGACTTGCTGACGTCGTAAGGGTGACGGCCCTCCAGCGGCGTGTTTTCGGAATACGGCAGCTTCTCCTGATCGCCGTAGGCTTTGTCGGAAGAAGCAATCACAATCGCTTTCACCAAGGGCGATCTGCGGCAAGCCTCGAGGACGTTCCAGGTTCCCTGGATATTGCTTTCGAAAGTTGACACGGGGTTGCGATTCGCAATTCCGACGATGGTCTGGGCGGCGAGGTGAAAAACTGTATTGACCTCGTACTCGCCCAACGTACGCTCCAGAATCTCGCGATCGCATATATCGCCTCGAACCACCTTGACGCGATCCAGCGTTCCGCTGCGCACCACCTCGCTCTGTGGCACCCAATCGCGAATCAGGCAGACGACATCCGCGCCCGATTCCATGAGTCTCCGAGTCAACCAGCTTCCAACCAGTCCCGTGCCGCCTGTAACTAGCACCGGCCGGTCGCGCCAAAAGCTTTGGTCTAGGACCATCTCTTCCACGGCGCCTCGCCTGACTTCCACAGATCGTTCAACACCTGATACTCGCGATACGTATCCATTGCGTAAAAAAATCCCTCATGGTTGTATGCCATCAACTGTCCTTCTTGAGCAAGCCGCTCCAGAGGTTCGCGCTCGAGAATTGTCTGGTCACCCTCTATGTAATCGAAAATCTTGCGTTCGAAAACGAAAAAACCGGCGCTCGCCCACGCGTCGGATTTTGGCTTCTCGATGAAGTTCATCACTTGTTGCGCCTGGCTGATGTCCAGAATTCCGAAACGCGAAACGGGGCGAAAAGTGGTAACTGTTGCCAGTTTGCCGTGGCTCCGATGAAATTCCAGAAGTTTGGGTATATTCACGTCACTCAAGCCGTCTCCGTAAGTCAACATGAAGCGGTCCTCGTTTTCGAGATACCGTTGTACGCGCTTCAGCCGTCCGCCGGTCATCGATTCCGCTCCCGTTTCGGCAAGTGTTACCCGAAAATCCTGCTCCTCGTGATTGTCGTTGTACTGTATATGAGCTTTCCTACCCAGGCAGATCGTGAAGTCATTGTTCATGGCCTCGTAATTCAGGAAATACTCTTTGATCATGTTCCCGCGGTAGCCCAGGCAGAGAATGAATTCCCGAAACCCGAAGTGCGCGTATAACTTCATGATGTGCCAAAGAATGGGGCGCCCCCCCACATCGACGAGCGGCTTCGGGCGAAACTCGGTTTCCTCGCGTAGACGTGTACCCAGTCCGCCACACAGAATGACGACTTTCATTTAAGGATCATACTTTCAGATTCTAGGGATATATTTACCGGCTCCCCAACGTCAGCTAAAATTACTGAGTTGCCTCCCGTCGCCCTCTGTAACGGAATCGTGACTAGATAATTCATCCCGTCGTTCGTGCCCTCATGCAGATGATGACAGCTACAGAAGACATTCGCAATACGACAACCGAACAAGCCGGTACAAGCCGTACGTTGGCGATTGCGGGCGCCTTTGCGGTCGCGGTCGTAACTCTCGCTTATCTGCTTCTGTTTTGGAATCATTTTGCAGGGCTGCGGTCTGGAAGCGGAGAGTATGGCGGCGGCAGAGAATGGCTGGCAGGCTATCGGCCGTACCGGGATTACTTTACGGCCTGTACGCCCCTCAACATTCTGAAATCCGCTCTGGTCCTATCCATCTTCGGAAAAGCCTACATCGTCACTCGCGCGGCCGCTGTATTCGAACGCGCGGTTCTCGCCGTCTTGCTGTACGTTTGGCTGTTACGGCTGTTTCGTGTCAGTCACGCAGCTATGGCTGCAATGGTTACGATCATCATCTGTACGGGCGATCTGACGGACCCGCTGGGATCCTACAATCACGATGCGATCCTCTTTGCCGTCGGCGCTGGTTTGCTAGCCAGTTATGTACTGGATGGACAGCGATCGTCTCGGGCGGTGACCGTGCTTGCTTTCTGTTCCGGGATCTCCGCCGGCCTATCGTTCGCCGCAAAACAAACCCTCGGATTCAGCACCACTGTCGCCATAGCTGTCGTTGTTTGTGCCTGCCTGTGGCGTCTCGAAAATCTCCGAAGAGCCGTCCTTTTCTTCGCCGCGTTTTGTGGCGGCTGGGTGCTTTGCGCGGGATCGTTTGTTCTGTGGCTTCTAAAGCTTGGAATCCTGAGCAGCTTTCTAGAGCAAATCTTCGTTCGAGGGCCCGCTGCGAAAGCTTCCAGCCCGCTTGATTTTGTCTTGCGCGAGCTCGTCTTTATGCAGCACTTGTGGTGGGCGGTGGCAGCGGCCATTCTGGGCATTGTCCTGTGCTGGCGGTTATGGCGCAGATCTGCCGCGCAGAATCCCAGTCGTTCGATATCGCGAGTTCAAGCTGTTTCGGTTCTGTTCCTGGGTCTTGCGGCGATCGCGGCCGGATATTTGGCTTCCGCTGTGCAATTTCAATACGCCCGGATCGTATTGAAACCCAGCATTTATTTCACCTTTCTAGCAGTTATCCTGCTGTGTCTCATTTACGCTATTTCATGGCTGAGAGGCAAACTTTCCCGGCGGGAATCGCAGTTCTTGCTGTGCGCCGCCGTCGGACTTTCCGTCGCTTTCATGCTTTCTCTCTCGTTTCCGGTATTTGAGCCCATGGTGATTCCCGGTTTGGGGTTGCTGATCGCTGCCGCGCTAGACGCCTCGACGGGCTGGCGCTTGGCGCTTGCATACAGCGCCTGTGCGCTGCTTATTGCGTCGGAGACTTGCGCCAAGTTAAACGAGCCATTTGGATTCGCGGATTTCAATGAACCGCCCGTGCGCATGGCTCATGCAAGGTCGACTTTGCCCGTCATGAAGGGATTTGTTCTCCCCGAATCCACGGTTCATTTCATTGACGAAACGACCCGCATCATCGAACAGAATACGACTCCTCAAGACACCATCTACTCTTATCCGGAATTCGGACTTTTTTATGCCATCTCGGGACGCCGCTGCCCCACCTTGACCTGTTCGCACAACATTGACGTCGTGAACGACGATTTCGCCAGAAGCGAGGCGGTCCGTATTCTGGCCAAGAGACCCGCCGTGCTTATCTGTCACAGAAACCCGGAAGCCTACCTGGCTGGCGAAGAATTGATCTGGCGGCACGGCCATCCCAGCGGCAATCGCGCCATCATCGCTGCGGTTGAGGAACTCGAGAAGCAGTATCGCCTCGCTGCCAGTTTCGATCTTCCTCCGGACAACTACCAAATCGATGTTTACGTGCGACCCCGCTAGTCTTCTTTCGGGCCGAGTGGAAGTGAACCGGCTCCCATGAGGCTGGACTGGGGAACCGCGCCGCTCAGCGCTCTGGAACTGCTCGAAATCTGTCTCACGTCACTCTGCATTGCGATCGCGTTCCTCCGTCCCGCAATAGCGCGTAACTCGTTTTCGCGTCTCGAGCGCGTGCTGCTCGCGATCACTCGTAGGCGTTGGCTTGCTCCGCTCCTCATCGCGCTTGTTCCCATCGTGCTGCGGCTGCTGCTGCTGCCCGTCTACGGCGCCCCTTCTCCACTTATTTCCGACGAATACGCCTACTTGTTGCAAGCCGACACATTCGCATCGGGAAGGCTGACCAATCCGTCTCCCCCCATGGCGGAACAATTCACCTCCGTCTACGTTTTCACCAATCCCACCTACACCGCCGAGTACCAAGTCGCACAAGGGCTCCTGCTAGCGGCCGGCCAAGCCCTCACCGGCATTCCCTGGGCCGGCGTGATGGCCGGTATGGCCGTGCTTTGCGTCCTCATCTACTGGGCTCTGCTCGGCTGGGTCCCCCGCATCTGGGCTTTCACAGGGACTCTGATCATCGTCGACATTCCGCTCGGGGTTCTGAGCTATTGGATGAACAGCTATTGGGGCGGCTGCATTCCCGGTATCGGAGGAGCGCTCGTCCTCGGAGGCTTAGTTCGCCTGCGGCAGGGAGGCCGGCTCAAATATTCGCTGATTACCGCTGCCGGGTTAATCATTCTTTTCAACAGCAGGCCGCTTGAGGGAATCTCATTGGCCGTCCTGGCGGGAGCCGCAGTGCTCTATTGGGTGTTCATCGCGCGGGAACTTACTTTCGAAACAGCCGCAGCCCGCATTTGCTTGCCGGCCGCGCTCGCGCTGGGCGTCTCGATGACCTTCATGGGTTACTACAATTACCGTGTCACCGGACAAGCGACGCGATTTCCTTATCTCCTATATCGCGACCGCTACGGCGTTCCGCAGGGGTTTTTCTGGCAGAAACCGGTCATTGTCAACACCCCCATGCCGGTCGAGATCAGGGCGGAGTACGAGGATCAACTGCAGCAGCACGAGCGGCGAAAATCGCCCCGGGCTCTCGTTCTCGCAACCGGCGGGAAATTGCGCCGGTTTTGGGATTTCTACATCGGCGTGCCGCTCACGGTGACCCTTGTGTTTATTCCATTCATCTGGCGTGAACGGAACATGGGTCTCGCGCTGTGGGCCCTCATTCTCGTTCTTGGGATCGAGAACATGACTTTCTTCGCATATTTCCCGCACTACTCGGCTGCTGTTATTGCGGTCATCGTGCTCGTGTTGATTCAGTGCCTGCGGCGCATGCGCGCCGGCGGAGAAACGGGACTCTTTCTCTCCCGCGCTCTTCCGCTGGTTATCTTCTTGGGTTTGGCGATTCCCTTGTGCAGCCGCTTGGTCCCGGTACCGGCGCTCGCTCGCCTTTCGGCTTCCGAATTTCAGCACGAAATATCGCGCGAGCAGTTCGTTCCCGAACTCGAAGGTGCGCCCGGGCGTCAGCTGGTCCTGGTGCGCTACAACGCGTCTATACCGGGCAAGAAAAAGGCTTGGATTTACAACCGGGCAAATATCGCGGAATCGAAAATTATTTGGGCCAGGGAATCGGAAAACCCGGAATTAAACCGCAAGCTGCTGCAATGCTTTCCGGGACGCCAGGTTTGGCTGGCGAAACCGGACACCAATCCTCCCGAAGTCATCCGCTACCCCACTGCTTCACTGTGGCCGTGAATTAGCCTTTTATAGGGTCCCAAACGAGAATTTTGTTCTCATTACACGCACTCCTCAGGCGGCTTTCAGACCCACAGCATCCACCAGCTTGTCGAGTGCAATGAGGACAGCGCTGTAAAGCTTAATCGAGTTGCGTCGTTCTGGCGGGCGGTAGTTGTTCATCGGCGTTGAAGCGGGCGAGAACACCAGCGATGAGGGGAGCATAGATCCGTTCGAACAGCTTCAGGTAAATCAGGGAGACCTGATAGCCGTGCGCCAGCAAGCGATAGCGCCGCGAATGTGGGACTTTCTCGACGAGTCCTTTGGCTCGGAGTTTGGATAGATCATGGCGGAGAGAGCCGAGCCGGTAATCGGAAACCGGGAGATCGAGGGCTTTGGCAACCTGGGGATGGAGTTCGGCGCTGGTGAAGGTATCGCCGGCGGCGATGTGGGAGAAGCGGACCAAAGCCTGCATGAGGGCGAGCTGGCGGGGATGGTCAATCTTCAACCCAGGGATTCGCTTGCCATTCGGCAATAGAGTCGGCTGGCTGAGTTGGCGAAGAAGCCCGCGGTCCACGAAGGTTTCGAGTATGTCCTGCTGGATGTCGAGGTAGCGGTCCACCAAGCCTTGCAGCGTGTTGCGCAACTTTGGCAGATTTTCTACGCTCTTGTTCACGCCGTAATGGTTGACATTGTTGGTGGCCGGTTCAGTCCGCAGCAGAAGATGATCGCGGACATACTGCTTGAGAAAGCCATGGCCGTAATGACTGCGCAGGACCGGATTCGGCAGTTCCATATTGGGGTACGGTGAGACAGAATCGCTGATGAGCGCCCTTGAAGAAGTCAGCCGTTTACTCAATGGCTATGTGCGCGCGATTTTGGCTTCTGGCTCCTGACTTCTGGCTTCCATATCCCAGTGAGCGAACGCCACCGGGATATCAAGGGCGAAGCCCTTGCCCTAGTTAGAGGAGATCGTGAAGCGATACAACTGGATTTGTCCGGAGGCGGCTTGCGCATGGTCCGGAAATGTTTTGATCAGCCGAAACAGCCCGGAGTTCTTGATCGCCTGCTTAATAAGCTCATCATGCAAGAACTGCCCCTGCGCCGCCAACGTATCGACAACCACGATCTCGATGTGGTTTTTCTGAAGATATTCCACAACCTGTGAAGGGCTAGAGACATAGCTCCGGTATTGCGAAGCGTTCCAGTCTACCTGGGCAAGACCCTTCGTGCCTCTGATAATCACGTGGCTCGGACGCGGCTCGCGCATCGCCATCTCTGAGATGAGCATGCCTTCGCCGCCCGATTCCGAGGACACCAAAATCTTCGCCCCATCCAGCTTCGAATCGGAGGTGATGAATCGAGCCGCTTCGCTGTATCCGTAATGCGTCTCATGAGGAATCGCAAACGTCTGGATGCAGAAACAAAGCGCACCGGCCGCAACCATCACGCCCCGTTCCCGATTTGTTAGAAATCCGCTGAAGCGGAGCCGCTCGGCAATCCAAAAACCGCCGGCAAATACAAACAGAACCAGCGCCGGAACAGCCATGATCAGCTTGCGATCTTCGATTCCCGCGGGTATCAGGGAATGGAACACCCAATCCGCAATCACGAGCGAGATCATCACGGCCGCGCTCGATTGGATCGGTCCTCGAAAGAGCGGCAGCAACACTCTATTCACAATGCCCAGCAACGCCAGGGCGGAGAGAAATAAGCCCAAAAGCCCTGAGGTGATAACCAGGAATTCTCCGAGGGCGGTGATCGTATAGCCTACATTCGGGCTGGAGCCACCCACCCATCCCACCTCCACCATTCGCATGGTGAAGAGTTGCCAAGGCAGGCACAGTGCCGCGACTGTAACGATCGCCAGCCAGAAAGAGGGTCGCCCGACGAGGCGAAGCTTGCGAGTAAGCAGGAGGGCCAACGGAGGAAGCAATACCAGAAGCCATCCGCTCCCCTTAGTTAACACGGCCAAAGAAAAGAACAGAGCGAAACCGAAACTGTCTTGCCAGCGTTCCGAATCCAGGTAGCGCGCAAAGTAAATCGCACTCCAGAGGCAGGTCAGCGCAAGCAGCGTTTCGGCCATCTCCTCATCGCTGTATCTCTGTACGAGAGGAAGGCAGATAGTAAGCAAGCCGGCGAGGACGCCGGCGCTCCCATTAAACCAACGTCGCGCCTCCAGATACACCGAATAGCCGAGAAGAGCGGTCGTAAAGGCTAGCTGTAACAGAATTGAAGCGCGCGAGGCGGAGAAAACCGTCATCCAAATCGCTTGAACGAAATAAAAGAACGGTGGCCAGTGTCCTATAGCAACCTTCGGGTAATAGTGATAGTACTGCTGCGCAAACTGAATGGGCGAAAACCAGTGGAATCCCGTGATGTAGTCGTGCACCATAAGAGAGGTGACGTAGTGTGCGGGTTCATCCGGATATCCGCCGAATTCGCTGTGATACGCACCGCTCAAGATTTGAAGCAGAACGATAACAAGGAAAAATGAAACAAATACGATCGTGTTCCGCGAGGCGGAGGAAGGGTGGACCTCAGTTCGCCAGCGGGTTATCCTCCGGCGAGCTAAGGGAATTTCCAGCTCATTTTCCAGGATCATTCGATGCTCGTCGGGAAGACTTGAAACGCAGCAAGCGCCATTCCCTATGATACGTTCTCCAGAGCACGGTTTCGTCTTTATTTCACGGGCAATTATTCGGTATTCTTGGGTCTAATTTAATCCCCTCGTTTTTGAATGAAAGCTGCAGAACGCATTTGGCGATTTATGGCGCCGCTGAGCCCTTTCCGGATGGGCTTGCTGCTATTTGCGGCTGCTTTCCTGGTACGCGTGGCTTTTATTCTCTGGTATCGCCCCTATCTGGATTTGGGGCGCTATGAACTTGAGCGCACCGCCATTGCCCTCGCCACAACAGGCGTCTATGGCAACCCTTACGCAATACCGACCGGCCCCACCGCGCATGTGTCTCCCGGGTACACCCTGATTTTGGCCGGCCTGTTTCGAATTTTCGGCACAGGCATTCCGGCGGAAATTGTAAAGGAACTGCTCGCAACCTTCGTGACAGCTCTTTCGTGTGCGCTGTTGCCCGCCGTGTCGAACCGCCTGTTCCTGGGGAGAGAAATCGGCATTGTCGCCGGATTCATTTCTGCTTTGTATCCAGCAAGACCTCTGGTTCAGATCGACGGCGATTGGGAGACACCCTACACTGTGTTGGCACTGATGCTCATCTCGGTTCTGACCGTAGAGCTTTGGAAAAAGCAACGGCTCACGATCAAGAACGCTGTATTCAACGGACTCTGCTGGGGAATCGTGCTCCTCTTCGTCGCGGCGATGATGCCTATGTTCTTCGCCTTTATCGCGGTTGGAACGTATTTTTTCCGGCGCATCCCAATAAGACGCTATCTTTTCTTCAGCGCAATCGAAGTTCTGGCGGTCGCAATCTGTATTGCGCCCTGGGCCATTCGTAACTACTACGCGCTCGGTTCGGCCATTCCGACGCGCAGCAATTTCGGGATCGAGTTGCGCGTCTCAAATAACGACCGCGCCAGCCCAAACGAAAGAGTGAACTACCTGAATGGCGTCTATGCGACATTTCATCCGCTTCAGAGTGCGACTGAGGCCGCGAAAGTCCGCCAGATGGGAGAAGTCGCTTATAACAAGCTGGTCCTGAAAGAGGCAGAACAGTGGATTTTTCAGCACCCGGCTCGATTCATTGAGCTGTGTCTCGGCCGCGCACGCTATTTTTGGTTCTATTTCGATCGAACGTCTGTGATCAAGACGCTGTTTCTGGCCATAACTGCGACGATGGGACTACTCGGCTTGATCTTGGTTTTTCCGGAACGGCCCGTAACCGGTGTCGTATTAGCGATGGTGCTTCTGATTTATCCTTTGCCGAATTACCTTGTGCACGTTGGATTGCGGCAGGAGTATCCAATTCAGTGGTTGATGACGCTCCTTACTGTTTTTCTGATAACGAAGCTAAGGCAAAGAGCTTCGCAACCTCTGGAAGCCATCGAAGCTCACGCCAGAGTTTAGGCTGCCGGAGCTTCCTCCTGCTTTTCGGCCTTTTCTTCGTGATACTCCTGCTCGGTATTTAGCGCCCACAAGTTATCCCGGCTACGGACGTTCTCGATGATGTTATCCACTGCAGTCATGGCTGTAAGCATGGAGTGATCCTGGTTGTTGTACTTGTGCATCCCGTTACGGCCAACCAGGAATAGATTCTCGAATTCATTTACCCACGAGATTACTTCCGGGAAGCGCTTGTACGATCCGAAATAAGCCGGATACGTCTTCGGCATGCGAATCACCGTGGCGTCCATCACGTCGTGCGGCTCGAGAATGTTCATGGATGCCAGTTCGGATTTCGCGAGCTCGACCATTTCGGCATCGCTCCGCTGCCACAACGAATCATTCTCGTTGCAGAAGTATTCGAGCCCAATCCAGACATTATTTGGATCCGCAACCATGGATGGGCTCCAGTTGTTGAAGATCTGCAAGCGGCCCACCAGCACGTCCGGCTCCTGGATATAAATCCAATTGTCTTTCACCAGGGCTCCTGTCGCGTCCCGCAGCTTGATGCGATTGCACAAAACACCCACGGTGATGAAATCCCGATATACCAATCCATCGGAAATCTCGCGGATTTCCGCCGGGGCGGGAGGATTCATCTGGGCCACCAGCTCTTTCACCGGCATTGTCGAAAAGAAGTAATCGCCCTCAAACCGCCTGCGCTCGCCGGTTTGCGAGTTCCGCGCCTGGACAGCAACCACCCGACCCTCGGCATTGTGTTCGATTTCCTCGACCGACCAATGCAGCAGGATCTGCGCCCCCTGCCCTTGAATGATTTTTGAGACCTCTTCCCACATCTGGCCTGGTCCGAACTTCGGATAAAGAAACTGCTCGATCAGAGATGTCTCGACATCTTTTTGGCTGATGTCGGTCCGGCGCTTCGGAACCATCTTTTTCAGAATGTGGGTGATCGTCTTCCATATCGAAAGGCCCTTGATGCGCTGGGCTCCCCATTCCGCGCTAATCTCCTTGCACTCGATTCCCCAAACTTTCTCCGTATACGATTTGAAGAACGTAAGGTAGAGTTCGCGCCCGAAGCGGTTGATAAAGAACTGCTCCAAGTTGGTTTCGTTGCGAATCGGGAAGATCAACGAACGCAAATAGCTAAAACCGATACGCACTGTTTTCCATAACCCGAGCTTCCGAAGCGTATCGCCGCTGAGCGTGATCGGATAGGAGAAAAACTGGCGCATGAAGTAAATGCGCGAGGTTCTGTGCCGGACGAGCATGACCCGATCCTCGGTTTCCGGATCAGCGCACTTCGGATGCGCCGCGATCGTCGTGGTCTGGCCGTGATACGTAATGGGCGCATGATCTCCATCGATCGCTTGCATCGGCAAAATCTTCAGCCACCATTGCATGACACGATCGGATTTGGAAAAGAAGCGGTGGCCGCCGATATCGATCCGATTGCCTTTATAGTTGACCGTACGGGAGATTCCGCCCACGTAATCCGTCTTTTCAAGCACGATGGGAACGATGTCCGTACGCGTCAGCAACTCATATGCGGCGGTCAGGCCGGCTGGTCCAGCGCCGATGATGACGGCGCGCCTCCGATGCTCCGGGGTTGACTCCATAAACTCCTGTAAGCCCAGTCTACGAAAGCGGGATATCTTCATGGTTTCGATGTAGGGCGTTCGCCTGTTTTCCGCGCAGTCTCTCACCTTCCTTATCGGCCCCAGGAAGCCGATGGATTACGGTTGCCCGCTTTTCCGCGCTTGCGGATTGGGGTGGGGCACGGGTCGAGCATTTTTCACCCTAAAACGTTACTTCCGCTATCGACGATTTCTCGCTTTCATTGTTCTTCTGATCGACCGAGCTGACCGCATATCGATACGTCTTCCCATGCTCAACGTTGTGGTCACTGTAAGTCGGCAAACTGAGCAGGTCTCCGACGCGCGTCAGCGGGCTCCCATTCACCGAGCGATACAGATAGTAACCTTTCAAATCGGATTCCGGACTGCGTGACCAGGAAACCTCGATCGTATCCGGCCCCGCCAAGGCAGTAATGCTGGCCGGTACCGAAGGAGCAAAGGTATCCGGTTCATTTGCCGGTACGGCGTTGGAAGGCAAGCTCTCGGCCAAATCTTGCTGCGCGACCACTGTATAGATATACGGCGTGTCCCATTGAGAAGTCGTATCCACGTACTCAGGCTTCTCGGCAGTTCCGATCTGTACGGGAGCATTCTGATGCGGCCCCTGCCGCCAAACCTGATAGTGGAGGCCAGGCTGCTCCTCCGCCCAGGTAAGTTTGTATCCGTCCTTTGTCCCTTGAACGGTGATGACGGGCGCCTTCAATGGCGGTATCACTTCGAGCGCCACGCGATTCGACCATTGCGAGAAATGATCGGTCTTCTTCACAGCGGTACGAACGGCGACGGCGATACGTTGGCCCTGCCAATCTGATACGGGGACGCTTTTTGAAATTGGCTTCGGTTTCGGATCGTCAGGATCGTTCGGGCCGGGGATAGGCAATTCGTATTTTCTTGCGGACGCCGCCCATCGGTCGAAGTCGAACGGAGTCACGGCCGGGCCGATTCGGAGGTCGATTGTTGAGAAGCTTTTGATAGCCAGCGCGTCCGTGGTACGAGGCGGCGTATCGAACGTGATGATCAGGTTGTCGCCGCGCTCGACGACCGCCAGATCCGTAACCGGATTAGGAAGTTCCGGCGAGGGCGGCACGATTGGCCCGACATATCCACAGCTCGCCAGACAAAACAAAAAGTGGCGCAGGCCATCGTTTTTTGTGGCCTGCGGAACTTCTGGCCATGCTACAGAATGTACCTGCTGAGATCCTGATCCTTCACGATTTCCGCAAGCTGTTTACGGACGTATGCAGCATCGATTCTAATGTTCTTCTTTTTCAAATCCGGCCCATCGAACGAAATATCCTCGAGGAGCTTCTCCATAATCGTGTGCAGCCGCCGGGCGCCGATATTTTCCATGGACTCATTCACCTGGGCCGCGATTCGCGCTACTTCGATCAGCGCATCTTCTGTAAAGCTGAGCTTGATGCCTTCAGTCTCCAGCAAGGCCGTGTATTGCTTCACGAGGGCGGACTTGGGTTCTTTCAAAATGCGAATGAAATCCGCTTCGTTGAGCGATTTCAGCTCCACGCGAATGGGGAATCGCCCTTGCAATTCAGGAATCAGGTCCGCCGGCTTGGAAACGTGGAAAGCGCCCGCGGCAACAAAGAGGATGTGATCGGTGCGGACGAAACCATGCCGCGTGTTCACCGTGGTTCCTTCAACGATAGGCAGGATATCGCGCTGCACGCCTTCCCGGCTCACGTCGGGTCCGTGGCCGCCCTCGCGGCCCGCGATCTTATCGATTTCATCAAGGAAGACAATCCCGTTTCGCTCGACGCGCTCCAGCGCAATTCGAGTCACCTGGTCCATATCGACAAGTTTCTGTTCTTCCTCCTGGACCAGGTACTCCATCGCTTCCGAAACTCGCATATTGCGCTTCTTGGTGCGCGGACCGAACAGACCCGGAATGACATCCTTCAAGTTGATGTCCATCTCTTCGATGTTGCCGTTGGTGGAAACTTCAAACGTAGGCCCACGCTCTTTAACGTCCACCTCGACGGAACGGTCGTCGAGTTTACCCGCGCGCAGTTTCTCGCGGAGCTTCTCGCGCGTGCGCTCCACGCTTTCGGTGGATTCGGGCTGCGGCGGCATGAGCAGATCAAGCACTCGATCTTCGGCCTGCTGCTCCGCCCGGTCGGCTACCTGTTCCAAACGCTCCTCGCGAACCATATCGATGGAGATGTCGACCAGATCGCGGATCATCGACTCTACGTCGCGGCCCACGTAACCAACTTCGGTGAACTTGCTCGCCTCGACCTTCAGAAAGGGCGAGTTTGCCAGTTTTGCCAACCTTCTAGCGATTTCAGTCTTTCCGACACCGGTCGGCCCGATCATGAGGATGTTCTTCGGCATGACCTCTTCGGCCATTTCGGGATCGAGTTTCTGCCGGCGAACACGATTTCGCAGCGCGATCGCGACCGAACGCTTCGCGTCCGCCTGCCCAACCACGTGCTTGTCCAGTTCGGCAACAATCTCGCGGGGCGTCAGCTCATCCAGCAGAGGCGTTTCGTCCGAGGATTGCTGCGGAAGATAAATAACCATTACGCCAGCTCCTCGTAAGTGACATTTTCGTTCGTGTAGATACAGACGTCGCCTGCAATTTTCATGGCCCTCTCGACGATTTCGCGCGCGCCGAGATTTGTGTTGTCGAGTAACGCGACGGCAGCGCATTTCGCGAACGCTCCCCCGGAACCGATTGCGGCAATCGGGCTGTCAGGCTCAATTACGTCGCCTGTGCCGCTGACAATGTACATATTCTGAATATCAGCCACCAGCAGCAGCGCTTCCAGATGGCGCAGCATGCGGTCGGTCCGCCATTCTTTGGCGAGTTCGACAACGCTTCGGGGAAGATTGCCGCTGTGCTGCTCGAGTTTCGCCTCGAAACGCGCAAACAAGGCGAAAGCGTCGGCAGTGGAACCAGCGAATCCGGAGACAATCTTACCGTTATACAGTCTGCGGAGCTTTCGAGCGCCGCCTTTCAAGACTTCATTCCCCATGGTGACTTGTCCGTCACCGGCCAGAACCACTTTGCCGTTGCGCCGCACGCATAGAATTGTGGTCGAACGGATTTTTTTCCTCATTTGGAACCTTTATTTCAGCACAGGCATTCCGTTCCGTAATCAGTGGTAGCGGTCGGGCATGCCCGACCCGCCTGCATTTGGTCACAAAAACCGCAAGAAACTTCATTCCTCCTCGCCTCAATCACTTCCAGTCAAAAAATGCCCTCTGCCGTCGCGCCGCGCATCACACTCGAACGCGAGAAACGAAATGTCAGAGACGAACCCCAGCCGCAATGCCACCAAGCATGGGCTGAGCTGCGAAACATTCTTTTTGATTCCCGGCGAAACACAAGAACAATTCGATGCGCTCGCGCAAAGCTTGACCGACGATTACAAGGATGTTGCCTCGCCCGGATTGACGCCGCTCCTGGAAACCCTGGTCCACGCGCTCTGGCTTCAGAAGCGTGCCTACAAAAAGGTTTTCGAATCGGAAAACGCGCTCGCCATGGCCGAAATGAGCCGCGAATCACCTGAAGTCACTGAGAAGATCTTCCGTCGTCTCCTGCTCATGCAGCGCTATAAGACCAGTTACGAAAACTCCTATCAACGCGCCCTCCGCGCTGTAGAAGCGTTTCGCAAAAGCCGTATTGCGTCTTTCGTGACGCAGGTCCGCATTGAGCAGATGACGTATTCAATCGGCGAGTCGAAGATCAGGAGCTACGATCGCCTTGTCAAGCAACGCGGGCACTCCCATGAAAAGGCCTGGGAGATAGTAAACAAGGTCTACACTCCGCTTCCGAATCTCCCCCACTGGGCCCCTCAAAATAAAGAGCTCGAAACGTAACCCGCTCCGGTGGCGCGGCCGCTTTGGCTGCCGCGCCTCCACTCATCGAGGCGCTTGCGCCCTAAAACAAAATCCGAACGCCCCACTGCACAATGCGCGAAGTGACACCTCCGCCGCGCGCTGTATCGAAAGTGGAGTTCAACTGGCCGAATGCCGTGGAATCGAGCGAATTTGTCGCCCCGGTCGTGTTCGCAGCTGTGGTCTGAAGAGTCGTGGCGAAGTTCGCATTATTGAAGACATCGAAGGCTTCTAGTCGAAGCTGGATCCTGAGCCGCTCCCAAATGGCAATATCCTTCACCAGCGACGCATCCTGATCGAAGAAATGCGGGAGGCTGAACTCGTTGAACGATAGATTGCCCAATTGACCCGGAGCCGGTATCGCGAAGCAGGGAGTAGTAGTGCTCGCGGTGCAGATATTGGCGGTGCTGGTTCCCCCCTTAATAGTGAACAGTCCCAAGGCCGGATTCAGCCAGTAAACACCCGTGGGCTCGCGATACACGCCCATGTTGTCGGAAAGCTGCTGAGTGGTGATGTTCTTGATGCTGGCCAAAGAGGGAATCCCGGACCCGGTGGTGATGCGGTTTGAGGAGATGCTGAAGGGCGCCCCCGTGGACCAGTGCGTGAACCCGTTGATGGTCCAGCCGCCGGCAATAGCATCAGCCCATCGCGGCATGCCGGAGCCGAACTGCTTCGAACGGCCCACCGGAATCGGATAGGAGAACGTCATTCCGAAAGAGTGCCGGACGTCTATACCGGAGCGATATTTATCCAGCCGGGTATTTAGCAGCGATTGATAATCCTGATTTTCGGTCTGCGATTCGCCGAACGCCGTATCGGCCAGAACCTTGCTGAACGTGTAGTTGGCCAGAAGGAAGAAACCGTTTGAGAAACGGCGCCTGACTTCCACTTCCAAACCGTCGAAATACGACCAGCCGGCGTTGTTGATCTGGCGGGCGGTGGTGGCCCATGGATCGGCAACGAAGTAGTTCAACGGGAAGAACGGAGGATTGTTGCCCGCTGTTCCGAGAATATTGTTCCGATAAGTGGGCGAAGTGCGAATCGTGTTGAACATCGAATAGATGTTGTTCTGAGTGAGGTTCGTGATAAACGTGCTGCTGCTATAGGCGGAGGCGGCAGCCACGCCGGTGAACATCTTATTGAGCAGCAGCGTGGGAACCTGGCCGGGCAGGCCATTATAGGCAAACGTGCCGGTCTTGCCGTTGGCCACGTTGATGTTGTAATTGTTCTGCGCGTTCACGAACTCTTGAACGAGACCGTTATTGTTCAGATCGAGTTCATTGATGTTCCACGTGCGGTATTGCTTGACGGCGTGATTGCCCACGTATCGCGTTTCAATCACGTATTGCTTCCATAGCTCGCGCTGCAGTCCGAAGCTCCACTCCTCGACATAGGGCGTCCTCAGATTGGGATCGTAATTGATCATGCGAAGCAGTTCCCCCGCTGCTGAGCCAGTTCTGAAGCTGCGAAACCGGGAAGGTACTCACGGGCGCGGTGGGTTGTTGTGCGCTTATGCCGCTGGTTGAAAACACGCCGGTCGGAGTCGAATTGGAAAGCACGCTGAATAGTCCTGTATTCGTGGTTGTGGCGGGCGTCCAAAAAGTGAACCCGTCCTGGACGTAGTGGATCGAGAACGAGCTGCGAATCACCGTCTTGTCGCTGCCGCCGGGCGAATACGCGATGCCGAGAAAAGGCGCGAAGTTGTTCAGGTCTCGATTCGTCACGGGCTTACCGTTGCTGCCGCCCTGCAGAGTCAGCGTGGTATCGGTCGCTCCATTGAGATTGCCGGGCTGGAAAAGATTGCTGATCGGAGAACCGGTAATGGGCGTTGGGCCGAACAGGCTCTGGAGATTGTTTTGCGGCAGCAATACCAGGCCGTTGCGGGCATCGTACGGCCCCTGATATTCCCAGCGCACGCCGTACTGTACCGTGAGATTCTTCTTCATCTTCCATCCGTCCTGCCAGTAGAACGCCATGTTTTGCTGGATCGGTGTGTACATCTCCGGTACGTTCGGCACATACCCGGAGGTGGGCGAAGTATGATTGAAGCCTTGCGAAACCGAGCCGAGCAGACCGGTGATATCGGCAAATACGTTTTGCGCCAGTGTAAGTTCAGCGGCGCTAATGCCGGGCAGCGTGGCCGAACTCAGATTGTTCGGGTTTGACGCGTTGCTGCCAAGTGTGACACGCGGAAACACCGTGTTGTAGACGTATGAGTTCGCTACGAGCTGGCGATATTCGCCGCCGAATCGGAACTGGTGGTTGCCTTTCAGCCACGCATAGTTATCGATCACCTGGCGTGCCGGCGTGTTGCGGCCTTGCGGGAAGTTGGTCGAGGTCTCGATGGGGCTCGTTACCGTCGCATAGTTAATCTGAACCCCGCCGGTTTCCGCGAAGGTGTTCCCGTAAGCAAAATTCACCGGAGCGCGCTGGAATCCGACGCGAAATTCGTTGGTCTGAGTGGGCGTAAGCGTCGACTGCAGTGCCCACACGTACACCTCCCGGCTCGAAGTCTGGCCGCCAGTAAACGGGGAACCTGGAAACTCCGGTTCATTGCTGTTCAGGAAGTCCGGAGTGGTGAGGTAATTGGACCGGTTATAGACGAATTCCAGCGAGTGTTTTTGCGTGAGCTGATGATCGATCCGAACCGTGTAGCGGTCCTGGTTGTTGACGCCGCCAAGATTCAGTGAAACGCACCGAACGTTGATGCCATCTCCCGCGCTACACCCTGCATCGGTGTAGCCCGATTGCGGAACGATCTTTTGGTAAATGCCAAGCAGAGTGGAGTTAAGCACTGGTTTCTGCCCGGTAGTTCCGATGGTGCCTATGTTCAGCAGATTGACAGTGACCGGCGCGCCGCCTGTGGGAGTGTAGGTGAAAAGGCCCTGTTCGGCGGAGGTGGTCAGCACCGTGCGCTCGCGCGGCTGGGCGCGCGGTTCGCGATAGGCTTCCTGGGCGAAGAAGAACCAGGTCCGGTTCTTGCCGTGATAGATCTTGGGGATGTACACGGGGCCGCCGAACGTGCTGCCCAGACGATTCTGCAATTGAAAGGGTCGCGGGACGTTGGTCGCGTTGTTAAACCAGGTGTTGGCGTTCAGGAAACTCGTGCGCTGAAACCAATACGCCTCGCCATGATATTGATTCGTGCCGCGCTGTGTAACCATGGAGACCTGCGCCGATCCGAACCCGGCGTCCACCCCGACGCCGCCGACTGTGACATTGATTTCGCCGATGGAATCGGCTACCGGCGCGCTGAGCGCAAAAAAGGCACTGGTCTTGACGAAATTGTCCTGAACGTTGATGCCGTCCTGGGTCAGATCGGTGGTGTTGCCGCGCAGTCCATGCACGAATGCGTCGCCGCCCGTCACGCCAGGCGCCGTAGGGGTCAGAATGCCGGCAAAGCTCTTCACCAGATCGAGCGGGTTGCGAGTCGGCAGCGGGATGAGATCGAGCTGTTTGCGATCGACCGAGTTCTTGAGTTCGACCGACTCCGATTGCACGGCCGACTGCTCGGCCTGCACCACGACCTCGGTACCAATCCTTGCGATCTCCAGCTTCACATCGACGTGCGAGATCTGCGAAACGAAGACCTGGACACGCTCGATAACGAACTTGGCGAAGCCGGCATGTTCCACGGTGACCTGGTAGAAGCCGTTGGGCAGATTGCTAATCCGGAATTCGCCGCTGCCTTCGGTGACCTCCTGGTACTGCTTGCCGGTATCGAGGTCGGTGGCCGCGACCTGAGCGCCGGGCACGAACGCGCCGCTCGCATCGACAACGGTTCCTGTCAGTGTCCCGTTGAGTATCTGCGCCCTGGCAGGCGCTGGGGAAAAAGTAAGTATCGTAAGTACCGCTAGAGTGTAACTGTAGATACGGAGGTGCCGAGGCATGGATTTCGAGTAGGATACATCGAAATCGGGTATAGCTGCAAGCGGAGATAACTACACGACCGCGTTCCGCTTGATCAGTTCCCGATAAAAATAGGCGCTCAACTTCGGATATCGCTTCTGCGTCTCGAAATCGACGTAGTAAAGGCCGAACCGCAAGCTATAGCCGTCGGCCCATTCGAAGTTGTCCATCAGGCTCCACAGGAAATAGCCTCGGACCGGGAAATTCTCGCTGACTGCCCGGTGCAATTTCCCGATGTAGTTGCGCAGGTACATCACGCGATCGGTGTCGTATACCTGGCCATCCCGCGTCAGCACGTCAGCGGAGGAGCAGCCGTTCTCGGTGATGTACATCTCCTTCACGTTCCAGAGTTCAGCCACATGACGCGGCGCCCAATACAGTGCTTCCGGCCCGATATACAGCCACGGAGACGCCATGTGAGGATACGAAGCAGGGTTCTTCACCTCCACAAATCCTGGCGGCTGAATCCTCTGCCCGAATGTAAGTGGGCGTGTAGAGATTGATGCCGATGAAATCGAGCGGGCTGCTGATGATCTTCAGGTCTTCGTCGGTGAACTTCGGCGCGGCGGCCCCTTGCGCATGAAGGTACTCGTCCACGTATTTGCCCTCCATGATCACGGTCAGATACTGCGCATTCATCACCCGGGTTGCCTGAGCGCTGGCCTTGATGTGCGGCTCCATCTCAATGACCGGGATCCCGCTTTTCAGGTTTTCGGCGAGCCCCACTTTGGTGTCCGGCTTGCCGTGGGCGCGGATCGCCTGAACCGCCAGACCATGCGCCAGAACAGCATTGTGCCTGGCCTGGTTCAGCCTTGCCGGCGGAAGCTTCAGCCCCGGAGCGAACCGGCCATCTCTGTAGCCGAGGTCGATGAACGACGAGAATTCATTCATCGTGAAGAAATGATGCACCCGGTCGGATAACTTACTCGCGACGAATCCCGCGTATTGGCCGAAAGCCTTCGACGTGTCGCGCGATTCCCAGCCCCCATACCGGTCTTGCAAAGATTGCGGCAGGTCCCAATGAAACAGGGTGCAGAAAGGTTCGATGCCGTTCGCGAGCAATTCATCCACCAGGCGGCTATAGAAATCGATCCCCTTCTGGTTCGCCTGCCCGGTGCCATCGGGAAATACGCGCGGCCAGGAAACCGAAAATCGGTAGATCTTAGCCCCTAGCCATTTGAGAAGCTCGACATCCTCTTTATAGAGGTGGTAATCGTTATCGGCGACATCGCCGGTCTGGTTTTTATACACCTTGCCCGGGATGTGCGAGAACGTGTCCCAAATGGACGGGCCTCGGCCATCTTCCCTGGCTGCTCCCTCTACCTGATAGGCTGCCGTGGCACAGCCCCACAAGAATCCACTGGGGAACTCGTAATAATTTGGACTTGCGGTCCCGGCCGGGGTTGCCGTTTGAGGGGCAGATCTCAGCACGCCCTGCAACCCTGCAGAGCCAACCGCAACGGCTCCAACTTGCTTCCCGAATGAGCGCCTGGAAAGATCTTTCGACATGGCCGCTGCTACCAGCTTAGATCCGAAAAGGCGGGCATGCCCTGAGATTTCCCTGAGAAGTATCTCGGACCCGGAACACTTCCCGTTTATTCATGGCTGATCTGTCGGCAAACGCCGTTGGGCGCGAGGAGAAATGGCTTGGTTGGAAGGTCATTCCGCTCCTGACCAAACACCGCGGCACTGTAATGTTTCTCACTCTGCTGATTGTCATTGCGTCTGCGCTCGACATCGCAGTACCGTTCTTGACCCGCAGCGTGATCGATAACATAATCCGATCGCTCCAGCACAGCCAAGCCGGCTCAGTCCGCGTGCTGATTGCCGCCGCCTGCGCCATTTTCGGAGCCACCGCCATCACGCGCCTTTTGCGCTCCTTCTACAACTACAAACTCTTCTGCACCGTATCTCAATCCGAAGACGAGTTGAAAAACGCCGCGTTCGCCAACTTCCTGCAACTGGATACGGAATATCACGGCAGCGTGAATACGGGCGAAATCATTGGAGCGCTCGACCGCGGTTGCACAGCCATTTTCGTGGTTCTCTACGAAATTCTCGGGCAGAACCTCATACCGCCGGTGTTGATCCTGGTGGGCGTGCTGATTTCCTTGCTCAGCAAAAACCCGTGGATCGCCATGATCGTGTTTTTGCCGTTACCCGCCTACGTCCTTGCGATCAGCCGCTTGGGACGCCGCATGGACGCGCTTGAGCAGAAAGTCAGCAACGCGTTCGAAACGGTCACCAAGGAAGCTTATGACATTGGCAGCAATGTCCGTGTGGTGAAGAAATTCAATCGCGAAAAGCACGAAGCCCGTACACAGCGCAACCTGTTGAACTTGGCTCGCGGTCACCAGTACCGGGGCGAACGGCTGTGGGCGCTTGTCGAAAACACGCAGACATTCATCGCGACCGCCGGACGCGTCGGCGTGATCGCGTTTGGCGGCTATCTTGTCCTGACGCATCGTTGCACCGTGGGCGATTACGTGTTGTTTATCGCCATGCAGGATATGATCTATGGGCCGATTTCGGCGCTTTCGATTATTCTGCCGAAGCTGCGTCGAAACCTGTCGCGAGCCGAGCGGCTCTTCGAAATTCTCGAGCAGCGTCGCAAGGTATGCGATGCTCCCAACGCGGTAAAGCTGGCGACGCAGCAGCCCTCCGTCGAGTTTTGTAACGTTGGATTCCGGTATGCGGGAAGCAATCGCTGGGCGCTGCGGGATGTGAGCTTTTCGGTTCCGGCGGGCGCCACCGTGGCTCTGATTGGGCCCAGCGGTTCGGGCAAGAGCACCTCAATGAATCTGTTGCAGCGGCTCTATGACCCGCAGCAAGGGAGCATCCGGATTAATGGCCATGACTTGCGCGATCTCACGCAAGAAAGTCTTCGCGAGCACATCGCTGTTGTTCCGCAAGAAGTGGATCTGTTCTCGCGTACTATCATCGAAAACATCGCGTACGGAAAAGATCGCATTTCTCCGATGGAAGTGGAGCGCGCGACGCGGATGGCCCAGGCGCACGAATTCATCGAGGTTTGCGCTTCCGGCTACCGGACTCAGGTGGGCGAGCGGGGCCTTAGATTATCCGGCGGAGAACGCCAGAGGATCGGAATTGCGCGCGCCATCCTGCGCGATCCGAAGATCCTGATTTTGGACGAAGCGACAAGCCATCTCGACAACGAGAGCGAGCGGCTCATTCAACTCGCCATGGAGAAGCTGACGCGGGGACGGACGTCGTTCATCATTGCGCACCGGCTCTCCACTGTTCGCAAAGCCGATATCGTGGTCGTCTTCGCGGATGGCGGCGTGGAAGCTGTCGGAACTCACGAGGAGCTTTGGCGCTCTAGCCCCACCTATCAAAAATTGCACGGACTGCACCTCGCCGGCGTTCCGAAACGCCGGTCGAACGAGACAGCGGATGACGACGCGCCCGTTCTGCTGCCGGCTGTAGGAGAATAGATCTGCAACGCGCCATCCTCGCATGCGGCTAATCGTCCTCATTTGGTTTTTGCTTTTGACGGGGCTTTCACTCGCCCCGCTGGAACTGAAAGTTCAGTTAGGCACCAAAGGACAATTTCACAATGTCGGCCATTTCTTCATGTTCGTTGCAACCGCGGTGCTGCTGTCGTCGCTCGCCAAGAGCTACCGGCGGAAGGCTCTGTATTGCGCTGGAGGCTGGTGTTTCGCCGTTTTCTCGGAAGTGCTCGAAGCGGGTATTTATCACAACCGCTTTGAATGGCTCGATTTGGGGACGGATACGTTCGGGCTGGCAATCGGTCTGGCTACCGTGACAATTCCTTGCCGTCGCCCCCTGCAGCGGCGTCAAGCCGGGCGCCGCTGATAACCCATGCTGTTGTAGCTATACGCTGTGAAACGAGTTCAGCGTACAGTCCGTCTGGCAAGTTACGCGCCTCTGGGGTGCCGAATTGGAATGAAGAGACGTCTTCTCGTCAAATTTACATTCATTGGCGGCGACTGCTGCCTTCTTTGCTTCCCAGGCGCTGGCCTCGGGTTCGCTGCCAGATCAATGTATCTACGCGCTAAACCGATCCGCTCCCGGAGCCCTTACGCTGTCTGGCCCGGTGAATCTGAACCTCTCCGGATGCGGAATTGTGGTCGATTCCAGCAGCAATTCGGCATTGGCAGCCTCGGGCAGCGCGAAGCGTGAATGCGAAATATATCGATATCGTCGGCGGCTACACGGGTGCAGGACAGGTTGCGTTCTCAACCGCTCCGCAGACAGGTTCCGCCTACAGCCCCGATCCGCTCAGTTTTCTGAGTGCTCCACCGGCAAGCAAGAAGTGCGACTTTACAAATCTCAACATTAGTTCGGGCTCTTCTCGACTTACTCCCGGAACATACTGCAACGGTATTTCTATCTCCGGAAATGCGGACGTAACGCTTGCGCCGGGAACTTACATTCTGATGGGAGGAGGCTTGCATGCCTCCGGATCGAGCCGCTTGAAGGGGCAGGGAACTATCGTCCTTACTCAAGGCCTTGGCTATTCGTATGGACCGGTGCTTGTGTCGGACTCCGCTGTCCTGAATCTACAGGCGCTGAAGAGTGGCGATTATCCGGGCATTTTGTTCTATCAGGATGGCCGGTTGGGCGCCGGACTTCCGGCGAGCGTGATCAGTGGATCCAGAAACTCGAAGCTGGAAGGCGTGTTGTACTTCCCGACAACCGGGTTGACTTGGTCCGGATCTGTCGCTGGCGCTGAAGGTGCGTATCTTGCGATCGTGGCGGATACGATCAACATCACGGGCGCGGCCACGATAGGCAGTAATTATGGATCGCTTCAGCCCTGGCTGGAGTTAGCATCAGCGGTGATGGGCTTGCAATCCGGCGCCGCCCCGCAGACCGCTCAGCCCGAGCCCCGCATTGTAGATCGTTTGGACAACGGCAAGAGTTTTGTGCTGGCCGGCAACACGCATCCGCTGATCGCATCGTCAACCGACCAGGGCGAGGCGGATGGATCGGTAGTGTTCCCGCGCATCTCGATCCACTTCAAAATGACCGACGCCCAACAGGCTGATCTGCAACAGCTCTTGAAGGCGCAGCAGGATAAGTCGAGCTCGTTGTATCACAAATGGCTGACGCCGGAACAATTCGCCGCGCGTTTTGGAGCAAGTGAGGCCGATTTGAACCAGGTCAGGCGTGGCTGGAGGGGATGGGGTTCACTGATGTGGCGGTTGCCAGAGGCCGGACTTTCATCAGTATGACGGGAACCGCGGCCCAAGTGAAGTATGCGTTTCAGGCCCCCGTTCACCGCTACCTTCTAGATGGAGAGACGCACCATGCAATCTCCGTCGATCCCACCCTTCCCCAGGCCCTCCAGGGAATCGTCAGCGGAATTCGGGGCTTGAACGACTTTCACCCTCATGCGCGTGCGAGGCGGGTTATTCAACCAAAGTTCACCTCGAGCATCACCGGCAACCATTTTATGGCTCCCGGAGACTTTTACACGATTTACGGAGTGGCGCCGCTCTTGGCAAACGGCATCACGGGAACGGGCCAGAGCATTGCGATTGCGGGGCAAACCGATATTCAAGTTTCCGATATAGAAGCGTTCCAAACAGCGTCCGGCCTGACTGTCAAAGATCCGCAGATTGTTCTGGACGGAACGGATCCCGGCACGAGTACCGACGATCTATCGGAGGCCGATCTGGATATCGAATGGTCGGGCGCCATTGCTCCAGGAGCCACGATCATTTACGTGAACTCGTCCGACGCCTTTACGTCGGTTGTCTATGCGATTGATAACAATCTTGCGCCCATTGTGAGCGTCAGTTATGGCGCGTGCGAGGCCCAGGTGGGTTCAACCACGCTTGACTTCTTTGAATACGATGTTTCAGCAGGCCAGTGCTCAGGGAATTACGGTTGTGGGACCGGCCGGAGATCAGGGCGCAGCCGATTGCGATAGCGCTGAACGGGACAATCACCGATCGCGCCCGGCACGGCTTGGCTGTGGATTTTCCTGCAAGTAGTCCATACGTCACCGGCGCGGGGGGTTCCGAATTCAACGAGGGAACCGGCAATTATTGGAATACGACAAACAATGCTAACAGCGGTTCGGCTATATCTTACATTCCCGAGATGGCCTGGAATGATACGGCGTTGGGAGGGGGCCTGGCGGCCGGCGGGGGCGGGGCAAGCGCGGTATTCCCTAAACCATCGTGGCAGCAGGGGCGGGCGTACCCAATGACAACGCACGCGACGTTCCGGACATCGCGTTGAATGCTTCGCCGAACCACGACGGCTATTTGATCTGCACAGGAGGTTCCTGCGTGAATGGATATCGGGATGCCAACAACAATCTTCAGGTATTTGGCGGGACCTCCTGCGCTGTGCCGACCTTCGCGGCAATCGTCGCACTGATCGACCAAGCTACCAACAGCCACCAGGGAAACGTGAATCCGACGCTTTACTCGCTCGCGTCGATCTCGACTAATGCATTTCACGACATAACGGTTGGGAACAACCAAGTTCCCTGCCAGGGCGGAACTCTGAACTGTCCAGCCGCAGTCGGAACAACAGGTACGCTCGGATATGCAGCGGGAACCGGCTATGACCAAGCTACAGGGCTGGGCTCCGTAAATGCCTATAACCTGGTCACAGAGTGGAATTCCGGGTTTACGATGACGCTCAATCCGACGAGTCTGACGCTTCTACCGGGCGGCTCCGGTACGGCGACTGTTCAAGTGACGGCCGTATCCGGATTCGTGGGTACAGTTCAGTTTTCCTGCAGCGTGGCGTCGACATTAACCCAAACAACGTGTTCAATTCCTGGTACGGTTTCGGGATCGGGAACCGTGACGCTCACGATCGCGAACACCGCATCGACAGCAAGCGCTTACCGGTTTCCAATGCCTGGGCTGCCGTACTTACCGCCGATTGCCCTGATGGTCGCGACAGCTGGCTTCTTGCTGTTTCCACGCAAGCGGGTTCGGTTGGCTTCAGTGGGGGTCCTGGTCATGGCAGTGCTGATGATCGGTTGCGGCGGCGGCAACAGCAGCACGACCACCGAAACAGTTACGCCCAGCACTCCGGCTCCCATTACGGGGAACGTAACGGTAACGGCGACCTCCGGTATGGTGACGCAGACCGCAACGGTTACAGTGACGATTCAGTGAGTCCCGGAGAAGCGCCGTCGCCACGAATGGGATAATTTGAGTGTGGGCGATTCAGAAAAGTTCGAGATCAGTCAGCCGCCGGAGCTTTTCTCGCGAATCGATGAGGCTGGAGAGGCCGCGGAGTTTCGCGAAAGCATCATCACGACGACTCTCGATAGCGCGCTGAATTGGGCCCGAAAGAATTCGCTTTGGCCGATGACGTTTGGCTTGGCCTGCTGTGCCATCGAGATGATGTCGATGATGGCGTCGCGATACGATGCGGCGCGTTTCGGAGCAGAAGTATTCCGGGGTTCTCCCCGTCAATCGGATCTGATGATCATTGCAGGCCGTGTGTCAAACAAAATGGCGCCGGTCATCCGCCACCTTTATCGCCAGATGCCCGAACCGAAGTGGGTGATTTCGATGGGGGCGTGCGCAACTTCTACTGGCGTGTTCAGTAATTACGCACTTGTTCCGGTGAATCAAGTAATTCCGGTGGATGTATATGTCCCCGGCTGCCCGCCACGGCCGGAGCAGTTGATCTATGCGATCATGCTGCTTCAGAAAAAGATCCAGGACGAGCACGGCACGGTTCGGAAAACCTTAAATCTGGATTAACTTGGTTTGGACTTAGCGCTTCAATGGATCTTCGATCCAGGGCGGCGTGGCTTCGACGAGTGCGCCCAGCACAGGGTCCAGGCGCTCCAAAGCCTGCTTCATTTCCCAGGCGACCTTTCGGTATGAAAAGTGACCTTTGACTCCGCTACGTAGACGCGAGATGTATTCCAGTTCCGCGAAATCCATTTTGAACAGAAACCTCGATTTCGAAGCGAGAGGCAGCAGGTATTGCGCGGCCGGTTGCGGCAATTCCTGAATGGCAGAGTCAACCTGCTGAAGCGCGGCGGCGAATACATCTTTCGCCCCGCATTTCGTCACGAGATCGGGCGTTTCGTACCCCAGACGATTTGTATATTGTTGCCGGAACTGCTGGCAGCGCCGGTGACGATGCAGATCGCGATACGCTCCGATGTCCATCACGATGTCAAACACGTAGGGAGCGCTTCGGAACTGCGCGCATAGCTCATCGCCGCGTCCTCGGGCGCTCGCGGCAACAGTCAACAGATCCTGCCGCTGCTCCGGACTCCAGCGGCACAGCATTTCATAAAGTTCCCGGTATGGCCTGTCGGTGACACTGTAGAGAAGCGTCGCACAAATGTCTGCGATGTGGTCTGTTGGTTGCAACAAATCGACGCGCGGCGCTTCGTGCATCCGTCGCGGCGGCAGGCGGTCGGACGCCCATTCGGTTAAGTCCGCGCGCAACCGGCTCACCTGCGTGTCCCGATCCGCGTGACGTGCCAGAGTGGGAGCGACCGGTTCACCCGGGGCATCGTTTTCCCATACACATTCCGGAGAAGCTGCACAGGCTTCCGCCAACTCGCCGGCCAGCTCTCTTAATTCCTGGAACTCCGAACTCTTGAGGCGGCGAATCTGCTTCTCCAAGGTCCGGATGCTGGTCACTTGACCGACCCCCGTCGGTATACCGAACGGCAGCAAATAGCGGGCGACATCAAATGCCCGGGCGGCAAGATTGCGCCGGTAGGTGTCCGGCTTCATGTCCGCGGGTTGCGGGAGTTGATCCTGCAGATATGCAAACGCGCGCTCCTGAACGGTACGATAGGCGTCCAGGAGAGATTCGGCGGCTCTTGTATATATTTCGGCTTCAGCCGCGCTCAATTCGGGAGGGACGATTACGCTCGATTTGGAGAAATCCTGATAACGCGAACTCCGCGCCTGTCCATCCCAGAGTTGTTCGTCCTCAATTTCGGTTGCCGCTAGTTCGGATACGCCTTCAAAGCAGATCGTAACGTGCCCCAGATCGGCAATCGATGCATGGCCATATTGGAAGTAGAAGCTTTCCAGGAATTTCGCCGAATCGTGCGTGCGCACCCATTCCACCGAATCGCGAATGGAATCGGGCGAACGACTATAACGGGCCAGCGCGTAAGCAAGTTTTTCCGGAGGCATTGGCGCAACAGTCAATACCCGCTTCGTGGATGGAGTCAGTCCCTGCATGGGTCCGGACATGAAGCCGCTATGATAGCGGATTCGAATGCGAATCCGAATCAAGAAATTGCAAGCTGAGGCGCACCTTCCCGAGTATGCGCACGGGCCCGCGGAAGACGCCGGAATGGATATAAGATGCATTGCGGGCGCGGTGCTCGAGCCGGGCGTTCCAAAGGCGATCCCAACCGGGCTCGCGCTCGAAATTCCGTCAGGTTATGAAGTGCAAATCCGGCCTCGCAGCGGTCTGGCTCTGAAGCACGCAATCACGCTGCCCAATTCGCCCGCCACGATCGATCCAGGGTATCGCGGCGAGTTAAGAGTAATCCTGCTCAATCTGGGCAAGTCGTCTTACGAAGTGCATGCCGGCGACCGCATCGCGCAGATGGTTGTAGCCAGATATGAACCCGTGACTTGGGAAGAGGGAGAGCTGGCGGAATCGGTTCGGGGAGCCGGCGGCTTCGGATCTTCGGGCCGCTGATGCTCCGGATTAGCGCTTCTTGCGAACCAAGCGGCGTGCTTTGCGAACTCGACCTGGCGTGCTGGAGAATGCTTCCTCGATCAATGCTTCCTGCTGATCGTGATGAACTTTGTGCGCGCCCGCGGCCGGGCTGGCGGCTGTGGGCCGTCCGACGTACCGGAGTTGGCGCTTCATTGGCGCACTGTTCCCGCCCGGATTGATGATCGACTGCATCTGTTCTTCGGCGAAGTACCACGCGCCCATGTTTTCCGGCTCTTCCTGCACCCAGAACAATTCCGCTCCGTCCGAATAACGACGAAGGATGTCGGTCAGTTGCTGTAGAGGAAATGGATAGAGCTGTTCGAGGCGGATGATGGCCACATCATTGCGTCCCAACTCTTCGCGCTTGTGGATCAGGTCGTAATAAACCTTGCCCGAGCACAGAAGTATCCGTTGAACATGATTTCCCAGGTATTGAGAATCGCCAATTACCTCCCGGAACGACCCACTCGTCAAATCCTCCAGGCGTGAAGCTGCTTTCGGATAGCGCAACAGGAATTTGGGCGTAAAGATAATGAGCGGCTTGCGAATCCCTCGGCGGTCCTTGCCGCCGTACATCTGCCGCCGCAGCAGGTGAAAGTATTGCGCGGGCGTGGTGCAGTTGCAAACCTGCATGTTGTTTTCAGCGCAAAGCTGCAAGAAGCGTTCAATGCGAGCGCTGGAGTGCTCTGGGCCCTGCCCTTCCAATCCGTGCGGCAGCAACAGAACCAGGCCGCTCGGCTGATTCCATTTGGCCTCCGCCGAGACAAGGAACTGATCGATGATGATTTGCGCGCCGTTGACGAAGTCGCCGAACTGCGCTTCCCACATCACAAGCGTCAGGGGATCGGCCACGCTATAGCCAAACTCGTAGCCCATGGCCGCATATTCGCTCAATAGGCTGTCCACAACCTCAAATTTCGCCTGATGCGGGTCCAGGTGCTTGAGAGGCGTATATACCTCACCAGTTTCGTAGTCGCTGAATTCGAGATGGCGTTGAGTGAACGTGCCGCGCGAAACGTCTTCTCCAGATAAGCGAACCGGAGTGCCTTCGAGTACCAGGCTGCCGAACGCAAGCGTCTCGGCAAAGCCCCAGTCGAGAGGTGCTCCTTTTAGAGCCTCACGCCGCTTGTCCAGCAATGACTTCAGCTTCGGATGAAGATGAAATTCTTCCGGAAGCAAAGTGCATTTTTCAATCACTCGCGCGAGGATTTTGTAATCCACCGCGGTCGGGGGAATTGGCTGGTGAACCTGCTCGAACGGAGCCTCTGCGAACTCTTCGATTACGAATTGCTCGCGGTTCTTTTTAGCCTCATCGTACACTTCGTTAAACCGAGCTCGCGCCTGCGTCCGCAGGTTTGCGATGTAATCCTGAGTAGTGAATTTTTCACGTATCAGCCGCTCGGAATACTGCGTGGCCACGGTGGGAGTGGCCTTGATCTTCCGATACATCACAGGTTGCGTGTAGCTGGGGTCGTCCGCTTCGTTATGGCCTTGGCGGCGATAACCGATGAGATCGATCACCACATCACGCTTGAAAGCCTGGCGATAATCGTAAGCGATCTGCGTAGCTCGAATGCAGGCCTCCGGATCGTCGGCATTGACATGAAAAATCGGAGCCTGTACGGCGCGGGCAATGTCAGTGCAGTAAATGCTGCTGCGACCTTCGAGCGGATTGGTGGTGAATCCGATCTGATTGTTCGTCACGACGTGAACAGTGCCGCCGGTCGTGTAGCCTTCGAGCTGCGAAAGCTGCAAGGTTTCGGCAACGACTCCTTGTCCGATGAAGGCAGCATCGCCGTGAATCAGAATGGGAATCACGCGCGCGCGTTGTTGGTCGCCGATTCGATCCTGCTTCGGCCTGACGAGTCCTTCCACCACCGGATCAACGGCTTCGAGGTGACTTGGGTTAAACGCTACCGAGACCAGAATCTCCTTGCCCTGCGTGGAGCGATGAATTCCGCTCGCGCCAAGGTGATATTTGACGTCACCGGAGCCCTGAACGCTTTCCGGATCCGGCTCGCCTTCAAATTCAGAAAACACTTGTGCCATGGACTTGCCGACAACGTTGGCGAGAACATTCAAACGGCCGCGGTGAGCCATTCCGATAACCACTTCGTGGGCGTTCTCGTTTGCGGCACGCTCGAGGATTTCGTCGAGGACTGCAATGGTGCTCTCCAACCCTTCCAGGCCAAACCGCTTCTGCCCGACAAAACGCGCCTGCAAAAAATGCTCGAACTCTTCCGCTTGAATCAGGCGGCCTAGAATGCGATTGCGAGTCGGGTCATCCAGCTTCCACAGGTTCATGCTGGCTTCCATCCGATCCTGAAGCCATTGCTTCTGCTCCGGATCCGGAATATGCATGTACTCCGCACCAATAGAGCCGCAGTAGGTGGATCGAAGGCGGTCCAGAATTTCACGCAGCGTTTCATAGGGCTGCATGTACGAGGCAATCGCGCCGCTCGGGGCTTTCACCGCGCCGGCAAGGAAGGGACGATCGAGATCCCAGATCGACAACCCATACGAAGCGGGATCGAGTTCAGGATGATAAACGGGATCGTTGCCGAGCGGATTCGTGTTAGCGAGCAAATGCCCACGAATCCGGTAGGAAGTGATCAGTTGTATGACCGCGGCTTCCTTCGCCACGTCGGTGTTTACGGAGCCGTAGCGTGCCGGAGCAATCTGCTGATCCGTCTGCCAGCGAACCGGCATGAAAGGGATCTTCAGATCGCGGAAGATGTTTTCATAAAAGCCGTCCTCGCCTTGAAGCAATTGCTGAAGCTTAGCCAGGAACGCGCCGGATTCCGCGCCCTGGATGATCCTGTGATCGTAGGTGCAGGTGATCATCAGGACTTTGCTAAGGCCGAGCATGGCGCGCACTTCCTCGGTTGCGGCCGCAAATTCGGCGGGATAATCGATTGCGCCGGTCGCGACGATTGCGCCTTGGCCGGGCATCAGGCGCGGAACAGAGCCCAACGTTCCGACCGTCCCCGGGTTCGTGAGCGAAATGGTGGTGCCTTCGAAATCCGCGACTTGCAGCTTGTTATTACGCGCACGCGCGACCACGTCGTCGTACGCGGCTACGAATTGATCGAAGGTCATTCCATCCGCATTTTTGACGTTTGGAACCTTCAACGATCGCGTGCCATCTTTCCCGGCCACATCCACCGCTAACCCGATATTGACTTGGCTTCGCACGACGCGGAAAGGCTCGCCGCCGTTCTCGGCATAGGCATGGTTCAGCGAGGGATTCGGCTTCACTGCCTTCACAATGGCCCAGGCGATTAGATGAGTGAAACTCAGCTTGCCTCGCCCTTGCAGCGCGCGTTGCTTGTTGACGAGATTGCGATTTTCTTCAATGACCCGAACGGGGATCTGGCGTTGCGACGTGGCGACCGGAATGGACAAACTCGCGGTCATGTTCTCCGCAATGCGGGCAGCCGCGCCGCGCAATGGAATCAGTTGGTCGCTCGCGCCGACCGCTTTCGATTCCTGCCTGGCGGGTTGAGCTGTGCTGGTTTTCGCGACTTGGGTCGCAGAAGTTGTTTCGTTGCCCGCTGTCGGCTGCTCGACCTTTTCGGGAACTTGCGGTGGTTGCGGAGGCTCTCGAACCGGCGGAACCTGCCGCGGAGGCTCTCGTTCCGGCGGCGCCGGTTGCGGAGGTTCCTGCCGTGGAGGTTCCGGCGTCGGCATTTCGCCATTCGTACCCGCCAACGTGCCGCCGTTATGCCCGGCTTCCTCGAACAGATGAGTCCAACCTTCGTCGACACTCTTGCGATCGAACTGGTATTGATGGTAAAGCTCGTCTTCCAACCAGCTATTGATACCCAACGCGGGGTCTTTTGCTTCCGGCATGTGAATGGTTTTTCAGCGTCAAACGAGAGAGGATCCGTCAAGCAGGCTTCGCCACGGAAGACCGCAACTCCCATCGAAAACTTGGTTCCGTAGTTTTATTCTAGCGAAGCAAGCCTTCTTTCCGGCGGCGACTCATTAGTGGGCTTCGATCGGCCCGGGAGATTCACTGCACCAGAACCGTACACATGTTGAAGGTCTTCTTAACCGGCTGCGCTCCTTGCGTGTTGAAGTACAAGGTCGCTACAACGGTGGTATAGCAACCCCAGCCTTCATAGGATGCACGAAAACTGGGTGGCGGACCGCCATCCAGGGACAGCGGATTGGGCTCGTAAACAAAATCGTAGTGAACTCGGGAAATATCGCCTACGGTCTGCTTCGGTACGTCGAGCGACAGCGTGAAAAGGTATCGGCCGGCTTGCTGCTCTAGCGGCTTTCTTTCCGCGGATAATTGCAATTGCCGGAGGATCGCCTCAGTTGAGTTAGCTCGCATCGGCGGCGCATTAGCCGCGGGCAGTCCCGTCCCTTCCACGCCCAAGCTTTCTTTAGAGTCTGGAACTGGGGTCTTCTTCAGCGGGGCGTGCTTCGATGGAACAGCCACGCGCGAATTTGCGAGCCCGCTGCCGGCTTTGGGTATCGCCGCGACAGTAACATCTATTCGCGTTCCAACCGGAACGCGGTCACCAGCTTTCACCGACTGAGCCACGATGCTACCAGGCGTCCCCTCAGGGTCTGCTCTCTCTTCTGTAGTGCCCAATACTAAATGTTCTGCCTGGAGTACGCCCCTCGCCGGATCGAGCATCTTTCCCTGTAGATCTGGAACCGTTTGACGCGCTGGCCACAGGGAGAATATTAAGCCAACAGTAGCGGCAAGGATGATGGTGAGCATCGCCGCGGACGTGGCCCAGCTCCGTTTCTTCTCAATCCGGCGCTCTTCTCGAGAAATCGTGCCCCTATTTTGACGGTTCGATTCTCCCGCTTGCTGCGGCGACTTGGAGACATACGGGCGCAAAGCCTCGATCAACAACCGAACGTCGGACTCCCAACGCGGATGCGTTAGCTCGATCGCGTTGCGATAAGCAAGCTCTTTAAGGTCATCCGGCAGCTGATCAGGCCTAGGAGTGGAAGCGCCTTGCACGAGAACCGGAATTACGGGAATATCACGCTGCAGAGCTGCGGCCGTTTCCAAGCGGACAAAGTCAACCGAATCATCCAATCGACGCCGGCCTGACGCATCGTTCGCAGCCAGCCAGTTCTTACCAATTATCGAAAGAAAGGCGCCACAGGATGACAAGCTCTGATCAATTGCCGTCCTGAAATCCCGCCCAAATTGTATGGCGGCAACATCCATGAACACCGAATCCGAGCCGAATTCAGTAGTAAGGTCGCGATACAATCGCCCGGCCTGACCCTCAGCGTCCTCTCTCCTATAACTTATGAAGATGGAACTCATGCTTGGATCGAAGGTCTCAAACTGGGATACTTCAACATTCTGAAGGTGTATGCCTCGTTAGTCAACTGGATTTGCGCAGATCTTGAAGCATAATTTGGAGTTCAGCCACAGTTTTTTTCGACCGCTTGCCGGCGCGCGCGGCTCAGTACGGGAGGTCTCACTCCTGGCGAAGGAGCGCCACCACGTCATCCACGGTAATTACACCAATTAAACGCTCGTGCTGGTCAATGACGGGCAGGCTTAGCAGGTTGTACTTATCGAACATCTCTGTGACGCGATCTTGCTGTTCGTCGGAATGAACATACAGCAGCGGATCGGATGCCAGGTCTTTCAGCGGAGTTTCGCCGGCCGCGAAGAACAGTTTTGCGAGAGGCACGGCATATCGAAGCCGATTATCTTCATCCACTAGAAAGATGCTGTGCAGATCCTCCAGAACCTCTTCGTCCTTTTTGAGCTCGGCGATTGCTTCGCCCACCGTCGCCGTTTCCGGCAGGGCCAAATAGCCGGGATCCATCAAGCCGCCGGCGGTGTCGTTGCGAAAATCGAGCAGCTCCTCGACTTCTTCTTTCTCTTCCGGCTGCATTTCATCGAGAATCTGTTCCGATCTTTCTTCTTCCAGATCATTCAGCAAGTCTGCCGCTTCGGAAGGCTCCATCTCTTCGAGGATGTCTGCCGCCTTGTCCGCCTTTAACGATTCGATAATGCGCGTCTGAATGTCGGGTTCCACTTCGCTCAGAAGTTCGGCAGCGGTCTCAGTATCCATGGTGTTGAAAATCGCCGCCCGGTCATCGTGCGCCAGATCCTCCACAATATCCGCCAAATCCGCCGGATGCATTCCTTCCAGCAGCTTGTTGGAAATATTCAGCCGCACCCTGCGCTGAGGGTCCGCTTCGAGAATGTTGCAGAATTCCCAGCGAATTGAGCGCGGGGGAATGCGCTCTTGCACGGTCCGAATAAATGACGGAGAGGCCACGCCTCGCAGAACGCGCCGCAGAATAGATCGAAGCCCGATATCTACTTCGAGGATGTGGAGGACGTCCTGGCCGTTTTCACATTCCTTGAGAAATGTGACGTCGTTGACGCGAACTACTTTCCGGCCGAGCGCGTCGATGATTTGCTGGTCGAGCAGATCGCGAACCATTCGCAACATATATTCGTCGGAATGATAGGGCGTGAGGCGTTCGTCCTTCAGGTGGATGCCTTCGGGACTGATGCTCTGAATCTGGTCATAGCGGAGGCTCAGCCAGCCCGGTCCGGCGCCCACGAGATAGCGATCCAGACGAACCGGATCGATGAGCGGAACGAGAGCGGCGTCTCGAACGGTACCGATGCGACGGCCCTTCAGGTCATAAACCTTGACGCCGAGCAGTTCGGTCAGATAGAGAATTTCTTCCGCCATTTGCGTTCCAGATCGGGCAAGAGCCTCGCAAATTGCCTTTTCTTTCTATTTGAGAATAGCTGGCCAGCCCGCGTACTAAACTGGGGGCAAACTCACCGATTGTCCCAGCGAACGTCTTGACAAGCATTGAGAAACCGGTCAGCGGTTTGACCAAGCTGACGACTAAGCGTTTCTTCGCGAGAAACGGAATCCTTTCGCGCTCTCACCCGAGTTATGAATACCGGCAGAGCCAATTTCAAATGGCGGAAGCGGTGGAGTCGGCGCTAGAGGAGCAGCGGCACCTGATTGTTGAGGCGGGGACCGGGACCGGCAAGACGCTGGCTTATCTGGTTCCCTCGATTCTCTCGGGCAAACGGGTAGTGATCTCGACGGGCACCAAGAATCTGCAGGAGCAGCTCTATTTCAAAGACCTGCCATTCCTACAGTCCCTTTTCGATCGTCCTCTCTCCGTTTGCTACATGAAAGGCCGAGCAAATTATCTGTGCCGGCAAAAGGTGTACGACGCCGAGCGTGAGCCGGTACTCACGGGTCTGGAGGAGATCAGGGAATTTCAACTGATCCGCGAATGGGAAAAAACAACCGAAATCGGAGACCGCAGCGAATTGCGCGCGCTCGCTGAGACGAGCCACACGTGGTGGAAGCTCGATGCTAAGAGCGACATGTGCGCGGGCCAGAAATGCCAGCAGTTCGAGCGATGTTTCATTACGCAGATGCACCGGCGCGCGCTCGAGAGCGACATCATTATCGTCAATCATCATCTCTTTTTCGCGGATCTTGCAGTGCGGGATCAACCATTCGGCGGCATTCTGCCGGAGTATTCGGCCGTGGTCTTCGACGAAGCGCATGAGATTGAAGATGTGGCCGGACAGTACTTCGGAATGAGTGTCAGCAATCTGCAGATTCAGGAGCTCATAAAAGATACGGCGACCATCTCGCGTCAAAAGCTGTTTGCAACGCCTGAGCTGGACCGCGGGTTGATTCATTTGGGAGACCGGGGAGAGGAATTTTTTCGACTCTTTCCTCAAGAGGGCAGACAAGGGTTTAGCGAGCAGGAAGCGTTCCTGGCCCACCATCAATCCGACATACGGTGAGTTGCTGTTTGGATTGGAGGCACTGTGCGCCCGGCTGGAACTGGTGCAAGGCGCAATCGAGCATACGTTGCCGCTGGTCCGGCGCGCAAAGCTCATTGAGCAAGCTCTGCGGTTCTGGATGGAAGGAGGCGATGCTGCCTACGTCTATTGGGTGGAAAGGCGAGGGCGCGGCTTATATCTTCAGGCGACCCCGATTGACGTTTCTCAAACGCTGGCAACTCACTTGATGGAGCGGGTAGATTCCGTGATTCTGACTTCGGCGACTTTGACCGTGGCCGGGGGATTTGAATACACTCAAACGCGGCTTGGGCTCCAAAACGCGAGGACCTTGCAAATCGACAGCCACTACGATTACACGAAGCAGGTTCTTCTGTATGTGCCGCCTCATCTCCCCGATCCGAGGCAGCCTGATTTCGGGCAGCGAGCGGCGGATGAGATTCAGGAGATCGTCGAAGCATCGCGAGGCCGCGCATTTGTCCTCTTCACCAGTTATCAGCAGATGAGGCAAGTACATGAACTGCTGAAATCGCGCCTCGAATACCCTTTATTGCGACAAGGCGACGCGCCTCGCACTGCTCTGATTGAGGCATTCCGCGCAACTCCCGGCGCGGTCCTTTTCGCAACCTCGAGTTTCTGGCAGGGTGTGGATGTGCAGGGCGAGCAATTGAGCTGCGTAATCATCGACCGGCTTCCATTTGCGGTCCCGACGGATCCGGTGATTGCCGCGCGAGCGGAGGCGATTCGAAAAAGCGGCGGAAATGCGTTCTACGAATATCAGATCCCGCAGGCAGCTCTGGCGCTGAAACAGGGCTTTGGCCGTTTAATTCGCAGCGCGTCGGATAGAGGAGTTCTTGCGCTGCTGGATAATAGGATAAAGAAGCTGCGATACGGACGAGTGTTCTTCGACAGCCTGCCCGCCTATCGATTTACAGAGAGTCTGCGGGACGTTCAGAACTTTTTCCATGTTTGAGATCTGCGTAGAACACACCTTCGCCGCCGGACACGCGCTGCGCAATTATCGCGGCAAGTGCGAAAACGTGCATGGACACAACTATCGCGTGCAGGTTGGGATAGAAGGTCCGGAACTCGACAGCAATGGCTTGTTGTACGATTTTGCGGAGTTGAAGGCACGCCTGCGCGCCACGAGCGAATATCTGGATCACCAGTTCATCAACGATCTGAAACCGTTTGACAAGATCAATCCATCCGCGGAGAACATTGCCAAATTCATCTGTGACGAAGTGCAGAAGGACTTGAAAGCGGCGTCGGTCGCTTATGTCCGGGTCTGGGAGACAGACACGTCGTGCGCTGTCTACCGCCCTTGATTCCTGAAATTTGCGAGTGAGGTGGACGAGTCTTAGCGCCCGAAAAATGCCGCGTTCTTTTGCGTGAACTCAGCCCATTTTTCCGGAAGATCGTCGAGAGCGAAAATGGCGGAGACCGGGCATACCGGAACGCAGGCGCCGCAATCGATGCATTCCACGGGATCGATGTACAGCATCTCTTCGCTTTCGAATTTCTCTTCGTCCTTCTTGGGATGAATGCAATCTACAGGACACGCATCGACACAGGCAGCATCTTTTGTGCCAATGCAGGGTTCGGCTATTACGTAGGCCATCTTAAATTCCGATTCGTTTCGTGGGGCGGGATGCGATTCGATCCTAACCCTTAAATCTTAGGATTAGCACACCGCAGAAGCCGTAACAACGCCGCTCCAGCGAGCGGGCGGATTCCTACACTCAAACGCGTACAATGGCCTTTGATGATTCCGAAAGTGCGAAAGGCAGTGTTCCCGGCGGCCGGGTTGGGAACCAGGTTTCTGCCCGCAACCAAGGCTCAACCCAAGGAAATGCTGCCCGTCGTGGACAAGCCGTTGATTCAATACGGCGTGGAAGAGGCGATGCATTCGGGCATTCAGAACATCATCATCGTCACCGGGCGGGGAAAATCCTCGATTGAGGATCACTTCGATGTGAGTTTTGAGCTGGAACAGCTTCTGGAATCGAAGAACAAAACCGAAATGCTCTCGATGGTCAGGTCCATTTCGGACATGATCGACGTTTCTTATGTCAGGCAGAAGGAGGCGCTCGGGCTGGGGCACGCAGTATTACGGGCGAAAGAACTCGTCGGAAACGAACCGTTTTCAGTGATTCTCTCGGATGACATCATTGCGTCGGAAACGCCGTGCGTCCGGCAGCTGTTGGACATTTATGAGTACTACGGCGCTTCGGTTCTGGCGCTGATGGAAGTTCCGCCCGACCAGATCTCCGCCTACGGCGTGGTGGACGCTGAACTGGTTTCCGATAATGGCCGGGAAAACCGGCTGTTTCGAATCCGCAACATGGTCGAAAAACCTAAGCCTGCCGATGCGCCATCGAACCTGGCTATTATTGGCCGCTACATTCTGACGCCGGAAATTTTTCACTGCATCGAATCAATTGAGCCGGGCAGCGGCGGCGAGATTCAGCTTACCGACGCACTGAAGTATATGCTGCGAAACCGGCCCATTTACGGCCTGAAGTTCGAAGGGAAACGGTACGACGCAGGCGACAAGCTGGGATTTCTGAAAGCGACAGTCGAATTCGCGCTTGGCCGGCACGATCTGGGACAGCCCTTCCGCGATTACCTCAAGACAGTGTGTTTCCAATAGCAAGATTGCGGGCGGGCATTGCCGCCCTGTGCCTGGCCGTTTCCGCCGGAGGCCTCGGCGCAAACCTATGGACAACCGTCCACGCCGCGAGTGGTGGCTTACGTCGAAATGGCACTGCAGCACGGAGATCTCGCTTCGGCTTCGGCGATGGTTGCGCAATACCGGCGCTTGAACGGCGATACACCGGAGGCGTTGGAGGCGTTGTCCTGGGTGGCGCGTGGAGAACTTGCCGCGGGACATCCCGATCAGGCGGTGCAGGAAGCGAATGAAATCGAGCGCAGTTCTCAAGCCACCTTGGGCACTCGAACGCTGGATTCGGAACCGCATCTGCCGCTGGCGCTCGGGGCGGCTTACGAGGTGCAGGCGCAGGCGCTTGGCGGAGCAGCACAAAACTCAGGCGGCCATACAGCTTCTTCAAACCGCGCTGCGCACGTGGCGCGGCACGTCGATTACCGATCGGCTGCAGAAAAACATCAATGTTTTGACTCTGCAGGGCAAGCCAGCGCCGCTGCTGCGCGAAACGGAATGGATCGGGGCGAAACCGGCCGCCTTAGCCGCGCTGCGCGGGAAAGTGGTGCTGCTTTTCTTTTGGGCGCACTGGTGCGCGGATTGTAAAGCCGAAGGGCCCGTTATTGCGAAACTGGCGAGCGAGCTGGCGCCGCAAAGGCCTGGTCGTGATTGCTCCGACGAAACGCTACGGTTACACGGCGGACGACGACCACGCGCCCGCTTCCAAGGAAACCAGTTTTATCGAGAAGGTCTATTCGAAATTTTATTCGAATATTCCCAATGCGGGCGTTCCGGTGGACACCGGGCAACTTCGAGCGCTTCGGCGTAAGTACGACGCCCACGATTGTGCTGATCGACCGGCGCGGCATCGTGCGGCTCTATCATCCGGGCGTTATCGAGGAAGCCGATCTGCGCGCCGCGATTGAGCCTCTTCTGACCGCGGCGCCGGCGTCGCGAGCATCCCGTTAGTTGTACGAGATAATTCTTAACATGAAGCTACGAGTGGTGCTGGTCGCGCTGCTGTCCGCGTGTCTGGTATTGATGGCGAGCAGCCCGCAAACCACGATCAAGGTGTCGGTGAAGAACCAATTCGACAAGCCTGTTGAGAATGCGGCGGTGATTCTAGATTTTTTGGGCTCCCATCAGATCACAAAGCTCGGCAAACGCAAGCCGATCCATTGGGAGGTACATACGAATCTGGAAGGGCTCGCGCATTTCCCGCCGGTGCCGCAGGGAACCGATTCAGTTGCAGGTTATTACGAAGCAGTATCAGACGTTTGGTCAGAAGTTCGATGTCGATACGGAAGACAAGACTCATCGACATTAAACTCAATCCGCCGCAAAAACAATACAGTGCGCATCCGCCGCTGAAACCTGCCGACGCTCCGAAGCAGTAGCTGGAAGCTATGATCGCCCGTCGATAGCTATCGCTTCGATTTCGACCTGGACGTCTCGAGGCAGCCGCGCCACTTCAACGGTAGACCTTGCCGGGAAATTCGTTCCAAAGTACTTGGCATAAGTCTCGTTCATCCGCGTGAAATTCCCCATATCCTTGAGGAAGACTGTTGTTTTCACAACATCGTTCAGCGAAAGTCCAGCGCCCTCAAGGACAGCTTTCAGATTCTCCAGTACGCGCGAGGTCTGCTCCTCAATGGAGCCGGTGACCAGTTGACCGGTCTGCGGATCGAGCGGAATCTGCCCGCTGAGAAAAACGAATCCGTTCTGCCTTACGGCCGTGGAATACGGCCCCGCTGCTTTGGGCGCTTTTGGCGCGGTGATGATTTCTTTCATTGCTCTATTTTGAACTGTGAGCCTTGGTGAAGAACGTATAAGTACCGGCTTGGAAGGTTCCCACCAACTCGCTGACGTTTGAAATTTGAAGCCGTTGAACGAGACGATCTAGTTGTTTCGCGATACGCTGAGGCGCGCGAGGGTCCACAAAAGTCGCGGTTCCGACCTGGACGGCGCGCGCTCCGGCCACCAGGAATTCCGCCGCATCTTGCCCCGTGCTGATACCGCCCATGCCGATCACGGGAATCCGGACCGCGCGCGCTGCTTCATACACCATTCGCAATGCAATGGGCCTGATTGCGGGACCGGAGAGTCCTCCGAAACCGGCGCCGATACGGCGCTTTCGCGTCTTGGGATCGATAGCGAAAGATACAAACGTATTGACGAGCGAGATTGCATCCGCTCCGCTTTCCTGCGGCGGCTTTTGCGAACGGCTCAATACTCGCAACGTTTGGAGAAAGCTTTACAATCAGCGGGCGCTTGGCGATGGGCCGCACGACGGCGATGAGATTCGACAGCAACGCGGGATCACTCGAAAAGAAAATTCCGCCTTCTTTGGTATTCGGGCACGAAACGTTGAGCTCGTAGGCCGCAATGCCTTCGGCGTCCTCCAGCATCCGAATCGCCTCCGCGTAATCGTCAACTGCATAACCGAATACATTTGCGAACACCGGGACGGAATAGCGGCGCAGCTTCGGCAGCTTTTCCCGAATGAACGCCGCCGACTCCGACATTTTGAAGACCGACGGAGTTGATCATTCCCGCATCCGGTATGCCAGAAGCGCGGCGCCGGATTTCCGGCGATCGGCTCGCGGGAAAGTCCCTTCGTTACTATGCCGCCGAGCTTATTGAGATCGACAATTTTCTCGAATTCAATGCCGTAAGCGAAAGTTCCCGAAGCGGCTAAAACGGGATTGCGCAAGCTTGATCCCACAGAGTTGTGTTGCAAGCCGCTGCTCTTCCATTGCCGGCGAGAACCTTTCAACCGGCTGCCAGCGCCGGTTCGTCCGCAGCAAGCTTCTGGGCCGTTTCGCGAATCAGTTGCCACGTTTCACGAACGTCTTGTTCAGTGGTTTGAAAATTCCCGATGGCGAAGCGAAGCACGAATTTTCCGTTGAGCACGGTATGGGACAGGAAAGCTCTGCCGGTCGAGTTGATTTCCGCGAGCAGGCGTTGATTGAGCGAATTCTCGCCTTTATGACGGAAACAAACCAACGAGAGATGCACGGGCGCGGAGAGTTCGAAATTTTCGTCCTGTTCGATGAGCCCTTTGAGCAACTGAGCCAGCCGCAGCGACTCTCGAAGCATCGCGATGATGCCTTGCCGTCCGTAATAGCGGAAAACGTACCAAAGCTTGAGGGCGCGGAATCGGCGTCCGAGTTGCACGCCGTAATCCATATAGTTCACGACTTGATCGTCTTCCGTAGTTCGAAGATATTCGGCGCTCAAGGAAGATGCGCGGCGAAAGATCTCCGGATACCGCGTGTACAGCACGCTGCAGTCGATAGAAACGTATAGCCACTTGTGAGGATTCACGATCAGCGAGTGCGCGCGAGCGACACCTTCCAAGATGTGGCGCATCTCGGGAACCACTGCGGCCGAACCGCCGTAAGCGCCATCGACATGCAGCCAAATTCCATATCGTTCCGCAATATCGGCGATGGCGGGAATGGGTTCAATCGCGGCAGTGGATGTGGACGCGACCGACGCGACGATGCAGCAGGGCCGTTTGCCCGCATTGAGGTCTGCCTCAATCGTCTTTTGAAGCGCGGCGGATTGCATTCGGAATTGATCGTCGACCGGGATTTTCCTGACATTCTCCTGGCCGAATCCCAAGGTGATGGCTGCTTTTTCGGCCGAGGAGTGCGTGTGCTCGGAAATATAGACGGTCAGCCCCGGGCGCATGCCTTTCGTTCTGCATTCCGGGTCAACCCACTCTCGCGCCGCGCCGAGCGCCTGCATCACCCCGACCGAGGCCGTATCGTAGATTATCCCGAACCAGTCTTCATTCAGCGAAAGCCATTGCCGTAACCACCCGAGCGTAACCTGCTCCAGTTCCGTCGCGGCGGGCGAGGATTTCCAAAGCATCGCGTTCACGTTGATGGTTGCGGCGAGGAAATCCGCAAGGATCGAGGGCGGCGTCGAGGAGACGGAGAAATAGGCAAAGAATCGAGGATGATTCCAGAGTGTAAGCGCCGGAAATACCGTCGATTGAAAATCGCCGAAAATCTTCTCGATCGGTTCGCCGGTTTCCGGAGCTGCTTTCGGGAGGGCCGCAACCAGTTCTCCGGGCTGCAGATCGGTCGTCACCGGAAAATCGCGGACGTTCGTTAGATATTGAGAAATCCAGTCGGCGTGCTGGTAAGCGGAGGCGCGAAATTCTTCGGGGCTCAATAAAGTGTTCTCTGCACTATCCTACGCTTTCGCGAGCTCCCGCCTCGCGGCACTCCGCAAGAACCGCGGGAATCCAGGCTTGAACCCATTCGCGAAATTGATTGAGATTCGCGAGTCGTTCCTTCATCGAACGGAAACGCGTTGTGATCGAGCTTCCAGCCACGCGCGACGGCGGTCTGTTTGATCGCGATGGCGGCGGGAAATTTCTCTGTCCATTGAACAAACTCTTGCAGTCTCCGGTCCAGGCGTTGTGCGCCGGCCGTGTCGTTCGCGCCATTGCCTTATCGATCGCGACCAGCAACTCCGGCATGGCGGCCGCCACACCCGAGACAATGCCATTTGCGCCAGCGAGACGACCCCGAAGATATAGAGACTCACTGCCCATCAGGAGAGTGAACGGAACTTTCTCCCGGAGATTCTTCAACGCTTCGAATAATGCCCAATCGCCGCTCGAATCTTTTATTCCCGCGAACCATCCCGAACCAAGAAGCCGAACGGCGAGATCTGGCGAGATGGGATTGGTAAAGAAAGGCAGATTGTATAGGTATGTTCGTATTTTCCCGGCGGCGATAGCTACAAAGCTCTTATAGAAGCTGAAAATCTGATCGTCAGTGTAGCGATAGAAATAGGGCGGCATGAGCAGAACGCCGGCCACACCCGAATCGATCGCGTTTTCAGCCAAAGCGATGGCGCCCTCAATCGTCGAATGAGAGACATTCACCAGAACGGGAACCCGGCTGCGGCGGATCGCAAGCCCGAGCACTTTCATGCGTTCGCCGCGGATCGAAGTGAATGAATTCGCCCGTGGAGCCGAACAGGACTAGCCCATCCACGCCGGCCTGCACTACTGTATCTAGGTAGTCCAGTAGTACGGCTGCATCCGCTTCGGTCGAATCCGGCCGTCGCGGAGTTAGCAAGCGCGGCATAGACACCGCTAACGGGAATCGACTGCTTATCTTCCACCATGCAATGCGCCGAGATGAGGCGCACGATGAATTCCAGGGCGCGGCGGATCGGCTTCGTCTATGAATTTTACTTCGCCACGCCTGGAAGTCTTAATTGGCCGCGGCAGGCACGTTGGAACTCATGGCTTCCGGATAGGATTGATACCGAAGCAGCGCCTGAGAAACGAGCTCCTGCGGATCCAGCAAATGTTCCGGCCGGAAATGTTCGGTTGACCATCGGCAGCCTTCCAACAGCTCAATTCCGAGAAAATAGCCGAACTGACGATATACGCAATAGCGAACAGTTCCCACTAGCTCGCCGTCGCCGTATTTCATCGTGATCGGTGTTCCCGGTAATATTGGAGCCTCCATCTGAAGGCAGATCCCGGAAAGCGAAATGTCTTCCAGATTCGCGACACGCCTCCTCTGCCGCCCGGAATCTTCCTTCCAAATCAACTCAACCAGTTCGGCGCAAAGCAGCCGATTCTCGATTCGCCTCTCTTGCATACGTTTCTCATCGGACGGCGATGGCGGTTGAGTGAGCGTGTTTCCACCCGCCGAAAGTTTAGGATTAGATTGTCACCTGCTCTGATGCTTTACTCACGGTGTAAATGGGGGTACAGTGCCGGGGCGGTGTCTCTAGCGCCCTCGCTCGTCCTCAATGAATACGCAATTAGGCACGTCGAGCCCACCCGCGGCGCCGGAAACGCGGATCGGCATCATTATCCGGATTGCGTTTTTCGTCGCTACCGTGCTGATAGGACTGCTTTTTTGGCCAGTCTGCTGTTTAAGGTTTTCGGCGCGGTGGTGGCGGGAACGGTCGGCCTGTGTGTGACAGGGCTGCTGGCGAATTTGCTTACCATGCGAATCTTCGACCGAAGGCCGTTTACGGATATCGGATTGCGAGTGTGCGGCGCGTCCGGTCGGAACTTCGGCCTCGGCGTGTTGTTTGGAGGCGGGGCCGCCGCGTTGATGCTGCTTGCGCCGCTGCTGGCGGGCACGGGGCACCTTGTTTCGCGGCAAACATCGAATTTCACTTGGCCGACCCTGTTTTTCTATCTCGCTGCTCTACTGGTGGCGGCTTTTGGCGAGGAAATGATCTTTCGCGGGTATGCTTTTCAACTGCTCGTCGAAAAGATCGGGCCTTTTGCTACTGTCCTGCCGGTGGGAGTGATATTCGGCCTGGCCCACTCCTCCAACCCCAACGCGACGGACCTGGGAATCCTGAACACGATGTTTTGGGGCATTCTGCTCGGTTACGCCTTCCTGCGCAGCCACGATCTATGGCTTCCCATCGGTCTGCACTTTGGTTGGAACGCCGTTCTGCCGCTCTTCGGAGTGAACCTGAGCGGGCTTACAATCGAGGTAACGAGGTACGTTTATCGATGGGACCTGACGCCTCTGTGGAGCGGCGGAGATTATGGGCCGGAGGGCGGCCTGCTGACAACCATCTTCGCCGTGGGATTGTTCTACGCGATTATAAAAGCGCCCATCGAACCGCAACGAGCAGCCATCGCCCGAACCCTCAATGGCCTGCTGTAGCGAACGCTGACAGTCCTGGCACTTCTGCTTGCGCTTGCCCCGAACCTGCGCGCCGATAAATTGAGCTTTGACGAGCGGATGGAAATTGAACGCGGGCTGAATGCGGAATTCGCCACGCTGAAGGTCTCTCTCCCACACGCCAAGAAACCGCTTATCTTCCATAGCAACGGCAAGTATGATCGCGACGCTTGGGAGCGGGCGATGCAAGAGGATGGCCCGGCTGCCCGGTTGGGCGACGAAGTCCAGATCACGAGAGTCGAGATCGAATCGAATAAAATTCTTCTCGAGATCAATGGCGGCACCCGTTCCGGTCACTGGTACGATCACGTGCAGGTCGGCATGGGCGGAAACACCTCTCCCGTCCACACGAATCAGAACGGGCAAGCTGCAAACGGATCGCACATCGCGATCGTGTTTCCGGGCAGCGTACCGTCGCTGAAGTCCGCTGAAATACGCCAAATGCTCTCGCCGATTTTCGATTTCGAAAAGCATTCGGCGGCGGAGCAGTACATGGACAAGCTGCCTGAACCGGTGAAGAAGGCGATCAAGGAACAACGCGCCGTGGAGGGGATGGATAAGGATCAGGTACTGCTCGCGCTTGGAAAGCCGCGCAACAAGAGCCGGGAGACAAACAAAGACGGGGATGAACTTGAAGATTGGATTTACGGCGATCCCCCCGGCAAAATGACGTTTGTCCGGTTCAACGAAGGCAAGGTCGTCAAAATCGAAGAGTCGTATGCCAATGTGGGCGGCACTACCGCGCCCCCTTTGGCTCCGCCGCGCTAGAACCCTCATCGTTTAGCCCGCTAAGTCTCGCAACGCTCGTTGAGAATTATTGCGCTCAATGGGCACGCACTCCATTGCTAAATCTTTTTGGGCGTTTCTCAGTGGGCGTGTGCGTTGCCGTGTCGTTTGCCGCAGCGGCGACTTTCTCTGGTGTTGTCGTTGATTCCGAAAGCGGAAAACCGATCGCCGGGCGCGATGGTCACGTTGGGCTCGAAGACCGTGCGAGCCGGCGTTAATGGGGATTTTCAACTGGACGGTGACGGCGATGCAGTTGCGGCTCGCGCGTACGGCTACTCTCGAACACAGGCAAATACCGGTCCGCAGGGCGCGAAATCCCTGCAGCTGAAGCTGACACCTGTTATTCCGCGCGCTCTCTATCTCTCGTTCTGGGGTGTAGGCACTTCCAGTGTCCGAGAACCAGTGCTGCGGCTCGCCGGCTCCACTTCCGTAAACGCGGTGGCCATTGACGTGAAAGGCGATCTGGGTTACCTCTGTTATCGGACGGCGGTTCCGGTTGCGGCGGAGATCGGAGCGCAAAAGACCATCACTGTTCCGGACATTCATGGACTTTTGGAGCGCCTGCACAAACAGGGCATCTACACAATTGCTCGCATTGTCACTTTCAAAGACAACATGCTTTGCACGGCGCGGCCGCAGCTTGCCGTTCATCAAAACGGGAAGATCTTTAAAGACCGCGAAGGCTTGTCGTGGTGCGATCCTTTTCTGGATGACGTTCGCAGCTATAACATCAGCCTCGCGGTAGATGCCGCGAAAGCCGGATTCGACGAGATTCAATTCGACTACGTCCGTTTTCCGGATGCCAAGGGCGTCGAGTTCTCACAGCCGAGCACGGAGGAGTCGCGCCCGAAAGCAATTACCGCTTTCTTAAGCAAGCGCGAGAAAAACTGGTTCCGTATAACGTGTTCCTATCCGCTGATGTGTTTGGGTACATTTGCTGGAACAAGGGCGATACCGGGATTGGGCAACAAATTGAAGATGTAGCCGGGGTACTGGACTACATCTCTCCCATGCTGTATCCGTCGGGATTCATGTATGGCATCCCGAATTATCGGAACCCGATCGCTCATCCCTACGAAATTGTCCGACTTTCGCTCGACCGCGCACGGGAACGCACGAAGCTTGACCCCGTGCGCTTTCGCCCTTGGCTGCAGGGCTTCGCGGACTATGCATTCGATAAGCGGCAGTTCGGGGAAGCGGAGATCCAGGCACAGATCCGAGCGGCGCAGAGTTTCGGATCGGATGGGTGGCTGTTATGGAATCCTCGAAATTTGTATTCGGCTGAGGCAATTGGGACACCGGGCAAGAAGCAATTGGAGGCGCGGGAAGTTACCGATCATGGAACGCAAGCTGTGGAGGCGAAATCGGCGGCTCGGGATTAGCTTAGCTAGCTGGGTGACTGAAGCGAAAATGGGCGAGTGATTCGAACAGGGGACGCCGCAAAGCGCTATGTGGAAGTGGCGGCGGCTGATCAGAATCATTCGCTACGCCAGTTTCAGGACTTTCGATTTCCGAATGCGGGAGTCGCGGGTTAGGAGCGGAATATCATGCGTCAGACTCGTTGCGGCAATGATTTCGTCCGCGGGATCTGACTGGAAGTCCAGGGCGCGGAGATTCAGGCACACTTGGCGCGTAATGGGCCAGGCATGCACCTGATCCACCGCAGCGGCGAACGTTTCATGGTCGAGTCCGTAGGCCAGCCGTCCGAGCTGATGCAGTTTCTCGATCTCCCACAGCACGATCGCGGAGATACTCCATTCAGGATCTGCGGTGAGGACCTTTCGTTCGCGCGGTGTGAGCCTTTCCTCGAACGCTTTGATCAGAATGTGAGTGTCCAGATTCAGCATCCCAAGCAACTCCAGTCGAAAAGAGATCGTCTTGTGGATCCGACGCAAGCCCTTTCATGATTCCAATGAGATCGGAGCAGGAGCAAGGTATGGGCGTGACCTTCGCTACCGGCCGTCCGCGTTTAGTAATGAGAATGCCATCTGCTGGCAGGCCATCCAACAACTGCAAACACTGCTCCCGAAAATCACTGACGTTCAGCGTCTTCATATCTCAAGTGTACAGGAGGTTGTACATTTCAGAAAAATCGCTCAATATGGTTACCGGCAGCAAGTCTGCGGAAATTTACTCTAGCGTCTTGTACGCAACGGCTGGCATCGCAATCTCTGGGTAAACATCATCGCGCACTGGATTGGCGACGGCGTAGGATTCCTGCTCAGCAGATAGAACTCAACACCTGAAACAGCCCGATTAGTGGTTGGTGTTAGGAAGGAATTGGTCGGGGCGAGTGGATTCGAACCACCGACCTCCTGGTCCCGAACCAGGCGCTCTAGCCAGGCTGAGCCACGCCCCGAACTCCTCAGTCTACCAAGGCTCTTGCCCCAGGGCAGGATCAATTTACGTTAGCGGGCCTGGTCCTTGTCAAACGGAAACTCGAAATACATAATCTCTCCGCCCGAACGCGCATCGCGCAATCCATTGATGTAAATGCTGTCCCCAGCTTCCGGCCGGGCTTCAAAATAGAAAAAACCGCTGGCCGAGTCGCCGGGCGGCAACATTTTCGCCGCGAACGCCCGGGTCACAATTTCCGGCGTCGTCAGCGGATTCTTCTTCTTAGGCAGAGGAATGGGCACCGGAACGCCGCTGGGCCGTTTGCCGGCGGTTGCCAGAAAGGGAAGATCCTCAGGGCTTACTGCCCCGACGTGCCTGCCGTCGGACGCGACGAGATTCACCTCCAAATTCTGTAGGTCCAAAGCCTTTGGCCTCTTGTTCTCAATTACAACGAGCACAGGTAGCACGCCGTACTTCAACAAATCAGCCTTACCGAATGCTTCCGCTGTAAGCTCCTCGTTATCAAACGGCTTTGCCCCAACCGTGATCTGCTGCGAACTCTGATGAGGGTATTCGTTCGCCGCGCCTGGGAGGAACCTTTTTTCGCTGCCCAACAGCAATGCCGCCATGGCGACGGCCAACGTTATACTCGGAGTCACGAACCGAGTTCTTGGAATCACGCGCACTCTCCTCCTTTATCGTCTAACCCAGATTGCACTGTTTCCCTTTATTGTCCTGTACTTTTGCGCCCGGCTAGCGACCCAACGCGAATACAGATCCCACTTCGGCGAGCGCTTCGGATTTCTGCCCCGATCTTTCACTCGGACGAACCCGGGCTCAATCTGGTTGCATGCGGTATCTGTCGGCGAAATCGCTTCGGCCATTCCGCTGATTGCCCGTTTGCGCCAGGAACAACCGCATGTTCCCATTTATGTCTCTACATCAACAATTGCGGGCCGGAGAGCCGCGGAACGGCAAGCCTCGCTAGTGGATGGCATCTTCTATGCTCCACTCGATTTTTCCGGATGCGTTCGCAGAACGTTAAGAGCAATTCGGCCGGCAATGCTGATTGTGCTGGAAACGGAAATCTGGCCGAACCTGTATGCCGAGGCGAAACGCGCGGGAGCTTCGCTGGCGATTGTGAACGGGCGCATTTCCAATCGGAGTTGGCCGCGCTATCGGCGGTGGAGGAAACTATTTTCTCCGGTTCTTAAATTGCCCGATGCTGTGTTCGTGCAGAGTGCTGCCGATCGGGATCGATATTCCCTGCTCGGCGTTCCCGATTCCAAGTTGCACATTGCGGGAAATCTCAAATACGATGTCCCGTTCTCGCGCGAGGGTTCGGATATCGAAAGATTTGGGGCGGACGCGGTTTGGATCGCCGCCAGCACGGTGGGACCAAACGAGCGCGGCAGCTTACGCCGCCACTCCATTGACGAAGACGACATCGTGATCCGCGCTTTTCAGTCGCTCACAGTCGATTTTCCTCGCCTGCTGCTCATCCTCGCTCCGCGTCAACCGGCGCGATTCTCCGTTGTCGCTCAAAAACTGGAAAGCAGCGGAGTGAGATTCATTCGGCGCACCGCAATGAAAGCCGATTCGCCGGTTCGCGTGGAACTCCCAGGCGTGCTGTTGCTGGATACAATCGGCGAACTCTCCGGTTGCTACTCGCTTGCGGATGCCGTATTTGTCGGCGGATCGATCGCTCCACGAGGCGGCCATAACATCATTGAACCCGCTGCGTCCGGTGTTCCCATCGTGGTCGGCCCGCACATGGAGAATTTCGAGGCGATTACCGGCGATTTCCTGGATGCCGAGGCCATAATCCAGATCAGTCGCGAAGAAGAATTGTTGCCGGCGATTCGCGATTTACTTATCAATCAAAACAGCGCGAAAGCAGTGGGCGCACGCGCGCGGCAAGTCGTCGAAGCCAGGCGTGGAGTATCGCAGCGGCTTGCGGCACAGCTTTGGCATTTGTACAACCGAGGCGACTACAAATCCGCGCGTGGATTCTTTGCACGCACAACGCTGAGTATTCTGGCCGCGGCTTGGAGAAAAGGCGGAGCCATAAAACGGCGTCATGCGGAGCGGCATGCGCTATTCGTTATCTCCGCTTCCGGTGACTGTCGTGAGCATTGGCGGCATCAACATCGGAGGATCAGGCAAAACACCTTTTGCAATCTATCTCGCTGGGCAATTGATGGAGCGAGGATACTCGCCGGCCATTCTCACGCGCGGATACCGCAGGCGGTCGCCGGCCCGAAGCCTGGTGCTTGCGCCCGGAAGCAAGATTTCCCCGGCGTTTACCGGCGATGAAGCTCAAATTTTCCTGCGCACAGGTCTTACACCGATTGGTGTAGGCGCGAACCGTTACAACACCGCGAAAATCCTTCTCGCCGAGTTCCCGGAAACTGATCTGCTTCTGCTGGACGACGGCTTTCAGCACGCGAGGCTTCCGCGCGATCTCGATATCGTGTTGATCGATGGCTTAGACCCTTTCGGGCATGAAGATGTGGTTCCCGCAGGCCGTCTCAGGGAGCCTCTTTCCGCCCTCGCGCGAGCTGACGTTTTGATCGTCACGCGCGCGGAATGGGACGCTTCGCTACGATGCTATCCGCGCTCGTTTACGTGAATACAACCCGACTGCTCCTATCTTTCGAACACGACTTAATCGCCCGCCGCTGGCGCGACTACCGGACCGGAGCTGGGCTTCCGAATCTGGGCGCCCACCGCGTGGCGGCGTTTTGCGGCCTCGGAAATCCTCAAAATTTTTGGAACACCTTGGAATCGCTCGGGCTGGAGATCGCCTTCCGATGGGCTTTCGGCGATCATCACACCTACAAGCCTTCCGAGCTGCAGCGCATTGCCCATCAGGCGCGCATACACGGAGCGGAAATCCTGGTTACGACCGAGAAAGATCGCATCAACTGTCCGAGCCATCTGGATAAAGCCATTGCACCGCTCGATCTTGTTTGGCTCGAAATCGATCTGGAGCTTGAGAATGAGAGCGCATTTTTCACGTTCTTAAGCCAAAAGCTAGGCCTACGCGGAGACCGCCAGCGCGAGCTGCAGTTTCGCGCAGCCCGGACGGCCGCCTCATGCGCTAATAAGCGTTGCTTCAAACCTATCCCGCCCGTAAATCCGCCGAGCTTTCCACCGGCGCGAGCACTCTATGGCACGGGACGAATACCGGCAGATTGTTCCGGCCATTCGCTCCGCCCACGGCTCTGAATGCCGTCGGGTGTCCAATCAACTCGCAATATCACCATAGCTGCAGGTCGCGCCGAACGGAATCCGCATCAACTCCTGCCAGACTCTTACCTGAAAGGCGTGCCTCTCAAATGCAGCGGAAGTCGAAATGGACGCCGCCCGCGAAGTACTCCGATATCTGCGCAGCCGCGAGACAGCACATCCGATCCTGCTCCGGAGGCAGCGATGCCAGCCCTTCACGCCGCGAGCCGCCAAAGAAATTCGTCTTCGCTGCGTCGATGCTGGTCATCGGACAAGGTCGCGGCCCACAGCTTTCCTTCGTGCTCAGCCAAATAAAGCCGCATCGCCAAACCATCGGCGAGCTTCCTTCCACTAGGTCCAATTCGCCACACCTTCACTCTACCCGGACTGCAGCCGTGCTGCTGCCCTATCTGCTATCGTGGCGGTTTCACGCCGTAATGCAAATTTCCAATCTCGAAATTCCCTGTGAACGATTCATTCTCGACAATGGACTCACGGTCATCGTTCATGAAGATCACAAGACTCCCATCGTCGCCGTAAATATCTGGTATCACGTCGGTTCCAAGAATGAGAAGCACGGCAAGACCGGTTTCGCCCATCTCTTCGAACACCTCATGTTCGGGGGCAGCGAACACCTGAACGGCAGCTATATCGAAGCCATGGAAAGGATCGGCGCGACCGATCTCAATGGCACCACCAGCGAAGATCGGACTAACTATTTCGAAAACGTGCCTCGATCGGCGCTCGATTATGCTCTCTTCGCCGAATCCGACCGGATGGGTCACTTTTACAACACCATTAGTCAGGAGTTACTCGACCTTCAGCGTGGAGTAGTGCAGAACGAAAAGCGTCAAAGCGAGAACCAGCCCTACGCCATTGTCGAGGATCTTGTCGTGAAATCGACATACCCGGTCGGCCATCCGTACGACCACACGGTCATAGGTTCCATGGAAGACCTCGATTCCGCCTCCGTCGAGAATGTTCGCGAGTGGTTCAAGACTTACTACACGCCATCGAATGCGGTCTTGGTGCTGGCGGGCGATCTCACGCCGGCCGAAGCGGAGGAGAACGCGCGCCGTTATTTCGGACATATCCCTTCCGGTCCTCCCGTCGCGCATCAGCGGGCGTGGATCGCAAAAATGGCCGGCGAACATCGGGAAGTGGTTGAGGACCGCGTCCCACAGGCGCGCATCTACAAAATCTGGAATGTGCCCGGTTACGGGACTGAAGCGGCGGATGAGCTTCGCCTGGTCGCCGGCGTGCTCTCCTCCGGGAAAACTTCGCGACTTTACAAGCGTCTTGTCTACGATGATCAGATTGCCACTCACGTATCGGCATATCTCGATGAACGTGAAATCGGAAGTCAGTTCGTTGTGGTTGCCACTGCTCGCCAGAGCGAGGATTCTCAATCCGATGTCCTGAAAAAGGTGGAGCGAGCCTTGGATGAAGAACTCGCGCGTTTCCTGGAGGACGGCCCTACCGCGCGTGAACTGGATCGCATCAAAGCTCAGTCATATGCGGGTTTTGTCCGCGGGGTCGAGCGCATTGGCGGATTCGGCGGCAAATCCGACATACTGGCCTCCAGCCAAACTTACCTCGGCTCTCCGGACGGATACCGGCAGAGGCTGGAACATCTGCAACGGGCTACCAGCACCGGTTTGCGCGATGCCGCACGTTCGTGGCTTTCCGATGGAGTTTATGCGCTGGAGGTGTTTCCTTTTGTAGATTCGGCACAACCCAGCGAAGCAAAGGCGGATCGCAGCCGCATGCCGGAAATCGGCCCGGCGCATGAGTTGAATCTCCCAGTCATTCATGAAGACCGACTTTCAAACGGCCTCAGAATCCTTCTCGCGGAGCGTCATGAAATACCCGTAGTGAACTTCTGGCTTGATATCGACGCAGGTTATGCCGCTGACCATCTCGCTACTCCGGGAACAGCCCGGCTCGCCTCTTCACTGCTGACCGGCGGCACCCAGCGACGGACCGCGCTTGAAATTAGCGACGAGCTGCAGATGTTGGGCGCGCAATTGAGTGCCGGATGCAATCTCGACATGTCCACCGTCTATCTCTCGGCTCTCAAGCCGACGCTGGATGAGGCACTGGACCTCTATTCCGACGTAATTTTGAACCCTTCCTTTCCAGTCACCGATTTTGAGCGGCAGCAGAAGCTGCAACTCTCCGCGATTGCGAATGAGAGAGTGACGCCGCTTCAAATGGCTTTGCGGGCGCTGCCGCCGATTTTGTTTGGTCCGCGGCATGCGTATGGAATCCCGCTAACCGGCTCCGGAACGGAAGAAAGCGTGAAAAAACTCACGCGCGACGACATGGCTCGTTTTCACGAGGCGTGGTTCTCTCCAAATAACTCGACGTTCTTCGTCGTGGGCGATACCACTCTTTCCGAAATCAAGCCCAAACTTGAACAGTTCTTCGGCAACTGGCAACCGGCCAAGGTTCCCGCCAAGAACGTTGTTACCGTGCCCAAGCCTGCCAAACCCGTGTTGTACCTGATCGACAAGCCCGGCGCGCTGCATTCAGTGGTGATCGCCGGCACCATTGCCCCACCGCCCGATGCCCGAACCGAGATAGCTCTCGAAACGATGAATAACGTCTTCGGAGGCACATTTGGCGCGCGGCTTAATATGAACCTGCGAGAAGAGAAGCACTGGTCGTACGGCGCGGCCTCGATTCTGTACGGCGCTCGCGCTCAGCGCCCGTTTCTGGCATACGCTTCGGTACAAGGCGACAAAACGGCTGATTCCATCGCTGAAATGCTAGCGGAGCTGAACGGCATCCTGGGAACAAAACCCATTTGCGAGGAAGAATTGCAGAAGGTAAAGCAGCAACAAATCCTCGAACTTCCTGGTGCTCACGAGACCATGAACTCGATTGGCAATCTGCTGAGCGATCTACTTCAATTCGGGCTGCCGCTGGATTTCTACACTACCTACGTCAGCCGGGTATCGGCGTTGACAATTCCGGATCTCGAAGCGTGTGCGAAGAGTCTCCTCGACCCAAGACACATGATCTGGATGGTCGTGGGAGATCGTTCGCAGATTGAGCCCGCACTTCGCGACCTTCAACTTGGCGAAATCGTTCCGATTGCGGCATAGCTGCACTCATCAGAAGCGCTTCCTAACCCGGACGAGCCGGAACCAAACAGGTAAGCGGAAGCTGCTGTTGATAAGCCGCTTATTCAAGGGAACGACACCTGCGGTTTCTTTCCCTTGAAAACCCTTTCTTCCCTTCCGGGCTCTCGGACAGTGGAGTTACTATTCCGGCAGAGGGCTGGTGCATGGGGCTCATCACTGAGCGATATGAGGAAGAGATTGCCGGAGTACTGTCTTGCTACGACCGGGTGATCATTCAAGGAACCCTGCCCATCTTCTGTTACGCCGAGGGCATGACCAGGTACCTGCACGCTCGCAGCATTCGGATCTTCGATTTCGCGGCATTCGCTAAGCCACTCACCGATGCCATCAAAGCCAACGCCGAGGCACTGGCGGCCCAGAACGGTTTGCAGATCGACTACATCCGTAAGAAGAACTTCCGCAAAGAAGAGCGCATCCAGGAGATTCTGCGCAAACGCGGCACCGAACCCGGCTTGGTATGGATCTTCTCCGCTCTCGAGCCCTGTACCACCTATCAGCCCTGGTTCAACAAACAGAGCAAACAAGCGTACTTGCGTCCCGACGATGGCAAGTGTCTGCATTACTACTTCTACTTCATCGACCCAGAGCTGGGGCTGTGCTACGTGCGCGTACCGACCTGGTGTCCGTTCCGCCTGCAGTTCTACTGCAATGGACACAACTGGCTGGCGCGGCAACTCGAGCGGCGCGGGATCGGCTATCGGCTCCTGGACAATGCCTTCGTCGCCCTCGATGATTTTCCAAAAGCTCAGCAATTGGCCGATGCTTGGGAGGCCGGGCGGCTGCACCGCAAGCTGGACGAGTTTGCTCAGCGCTACTGTCCCATCCTGAAGCAGATCGAGGAGTCCTATCACTGGAGTCTGGAAACAGCAGAATATGCCACAGATATCGTGTTTCGGCGGCAAGCCGATCTGCAGGCCATCTACGGTCAACTCATTCGCACCGCCATTCACACCGTCAAGCCGGACGACATTGCGACTTTTTTGGGCAAGAAGCTAAACGGCAATTACCAGGACGAAATGGGCAATCGCTACAATGTGCGCCTGGAAGGCACGCGCGTCAGGCACTCGATGGGAATGGCTTCCATCAAAATGTATGACAAGTTCGGGCAGATTCTGCGTATTGAAACCACCACCAAGGACGTTACCTTTTTCAGGCACTACCGCGAGGTAGAACAACGCAACGGAGAAGCGGTGATGAAGTTTGCGCCGATGAAGAAAACCATCTACAGTCTGGCTCCGCTACGCGAATTGTTGGCCGCTTCCAACCGACGTTATCTGGAGTTTCTGTCGGCCATTGATAATCCCAGCAGCGGCTTCGGCAAGCTGAATAAGATCAGCCGCACGGTGCACGACGAGGCGCGTTCCTATCGCGGCTTCAACTTCTTCGATCAGGAGGACGAAACACTTTTCCTCGCATTAGCCCGCGGCGAGTTCACCATCAGCGGCCTCCAGAACAAAACTCTGCGCCGCTGGCTACCGCAGTACAACAGTGGACAGCTCTCCAGAATCCTCCGCAGACTCCGCACTCACGGCCTTATCAAGAAGGCAGCTCACTGCTACAAGTACTACTTAACCGCGCTCGGAAAACACGTCATCGCACTCGGTCTCAAGCTCAAGCAACTCGTGATCATCCCTGAACTCGCCACTTCGCCCGCGCACTGATTCCATTTCCTGCCATTTTCGGCAAGAATCTAACGATGTAGGTACTCACGGTCGCGGTTCAGAAAGACTTACAGAACCGCGCGCTTTAGCAAGCAGCAGGCTTACATTCGCTGCGATTTAACCCGGTGTAACGCGATCGGCTTCCCGTAAACTTCACGAAAAGCCTTCGCAGCTTCATTGGCGGACCAAAGCTCCAGGTCCACATCTTCGTTCGATTGCACCAACAGGCTCACGTTGCCTTCCTTCAGCGTGCTCCCGATGTCCCGCACCTTCTGATCGTGGCTGCAGTCCAGGGCATCGGCGATTCGCAACAGCGGAGCCAAATTCAAAACAGCCCGTTTCGATTCGGCATCCAAGGCCTGGAAATGGGAGTGCCTGGGCTGCGGCAATGATTTGCGGTGAAAGCGGCAAAGCGCGGCAATGGTAAGTCGCTCTTTATCCGTGAATCCGGGCATATCGGAATTTGCAACCAGATAGGCCGAATGCTTGTGATGTCCCGTGCCGCTCACAAAATGGCCAATGTCGTGCAAATAGGCGGAGGCCTCCATCAATTTGCCGGCTGCGGGCGGAAGTTGATGCGTTTGTTGGAGCGCCTCGAACAGTTGATGACCAAGCGACGCCACATGGCGCGCATGTTTGATATCGACCGCGTAGCGCTTCGCCATGGCTTCTACGACTGATCGTTGCTCGCGCGAGAGCTGTGACAGTTCCCGGCCGACGCCGCGCGCCGCGAGATCGGCAATAATGCCATCCCGAACACCCGCAGTACAGTAATAAAGCGATCGGTGCTCAAACGTTTCCAGCACGCGAAGAAAAACAGCCGTACCCGCAGTAACGATTTCAGCGCGCTTCGGACCAATTCCACTGATTTTCCGGCGCGCCGCCAAATCGCTCTGAACGAGCAGTGCGAACAATTCGCGGATTTGATTCAGGGATGCTCGCATGCGGTCCGCCTCATCGCGCTTGGCGCGCGGGATCTGATTCGCGGCGGACACGATCGCGGCGGCGGTTGCAGAGGTGGCCACAACCCGGTCGAATTTCTCGAGGTTGTGTTCCTTCGTGAATGCTTCCAACTTCTCATCGATGTAGCTTCGCAGCCGGTGTATTTCCTGCGGCTCCGCCGGATCTGTTTTCAAAAATAACTCCGTCAATCGCACGGCCCCTAGCGGTTTTGACACCGCATCGATCAGTTGACCGCCTTGACTGATGATTACTTCGGCGCTGCCTCCTCCGACGTCTACGATGAGCGTTCGTTCCTTTGGCCTCGGCCACCGCGCTTCAACACCCAAATGAATCAGGCGCGCTTCTTCAGGCCCGGAGATCACTTCGACATTCGTGCCCAGTGCCTCGCTCGTGCGTTGTAAAAACTCCTGCTGATTGCTCGCGTCCCGGACGGCGCTGGTAGCCACCGCGCGAATCCCAATCACGCCCAGGCGGGTGTAGGTTCCCGCCATGCGAGCCAGATTCGAGCAGAGAAAATCCAAAGCCTCTTTGCTGATCCTGCTCGTTCGAAAGACGCTTTCACCCAGTCTGGTAACCTGCCGGTCCTGCGCGAGAATGTGCGTCTCGCCATGGCTTACGTCGGCAGCCATCATTCGAACCGAATTACTTCCGATATCGACCGCCGCGTATCGGGGCATATTCCGTTTTATAGCAGCTATGCCCCGTCGCACCTCAATTTCGGATTACGGCGTGCCGGTTACCGCAATTGCCATGGCGGTTGCCTTGGGGTAACCGGGGTTCGCTTCTACCTCGTGAATCTGTTCGGTGTGCCTCGCTGAGTGCGCGGCAATCAGCAACAGCCATTGATACGCATCCATGTTTCCCGCTGGTCCCTTTGCAACATGGGTCCGCAGATCGTCTTTCGTCGATTTTGCATAGGCGATGGTCTTGTCACGAGCCTCCGTGAACGCTTGTGCCGCGTCCGCCGGAGTTGCAAATTTATCGGAAGGCACGAGCGGTTCCGGCGCTTGTGCCTTCTTGCTTCGATCTTTTATTTTTGCGACGATTTCCTGATCTTGCGTCGCGGTCGACGTGGATGGGCGAGCCACCTCCGCCGTCTTCAACATCTGCTGTGTCGCGCCAAATAGAAAGCTTTCCGCCAAAATGATATGCTCCGCGCACTCTTGAACCGACCAAACATTCGGAGCCGGTTTAAATTTCCACTGTGCTGCGGTCAATCCATCAATGCTTGTGAGCATCTGCTGCTTCGATTGTTCAAGCTGGTCGACCAGATAACTACGTTCTGCTTCCGTCATCGCGCCGCTTTCTGCCGCGAGAACGGGCGCAACCGCGAAAAGGAATACCGCGATGCCTCGTTTCATAGCTCATACCTCCTGGAGTGGAACAACTCTGCCCTGGAGTATACCGAAATTGCTGCGCCCGATAGACTGGAATTTCGTGCTCAATAAGCAATTTCGCGAATCCTTCTCGTCTCGATCTTTCTGCTGGCTGGGGGCCCGCGCTCCCAGCGCCGCTGCGAAGACCGAGCCGTTCTATCTTCATTCCGGAGACACGGTGGTCTTCTATGGCGACAGCATTACGGAGCAACGTTTATACACGATGCTTACCGAACTCTTTGCTGTTACGCGTTATCCCAATCTCAATGCGCGGTTCGTTCATTCCGGTTGGGGCGGCGACCGCGTGACGGGCGGCGGCGGTGGTCCCATCGACGTGCGCCTGCAGCGCGACGTGCTCGCTTACAAGCCGAGCGTCATGACGATTATGTTGGGAATGAACGATGGCAAATACGCAAACCATACTCCCGCCGATGACGAAACGTTTTATGCAGGGTACCGGCATATCGTCGATACCGTGCGGCAGGCGATTCCCAGTCTTCGGATCACCGCCATTGAACCGTCGCCGTTCGATGACGTAACGCGCTCCTTCACGCTTCAACCAAACGGCTATAATGCAGTACTCATTAATTACGGGCAATGGATACAACCGCTATGCTTCGGAAGTCAAAGCTGAACGTGGCCGACCTGAACACGGGCGTCGTCGAGATGCTAAAGCGGGCTAATGCTTCCGATCCCGCGATCGCGCAGAAGATCATTCCCGATCGCGTTCACCCGAGTCTGGCGGGCCACCTGATCATGGCGGATCAACTTTTGAAAGCCTGGAACGCTCGCGCCATCGGTCTCGGCGGTCACAATTGATGCCAGCCGCGGAAAGGTGGTCCAGTCTGACGGTACCCGCATTACCGATCTCCACGGCGGCGCGCCGTTCGTTTGGACCGAGGAGGACGAATCGCTTCCCCTGCCTTTTGCGGATTTGCTCGCTCTCGATCGTGACCGAACTCTAGGTTTGGCCATACGAAGCTCCGATGTAACTGAAGCTCTCAATCAGGAGCCACTTGCGCATTACTGGCCTGAATCCGGGAAAATACAGCCTGACGATCGATGGCGAGGCGGTGGGGACGTTTAGCGAGCGCGAACTGGCGCGCGGCGTGAATCTTGCGATTCTCGAAACTCCGATGTCCAGGCAAGCCATGGAGGTTCGCGACCTCACGGTGAAACACATCGATATCCACCAGGCCCGGTGGCGAACCATTCAGGTTCCCGATCAAAACCTCGATCTCGAACATCTGGACGAATCCTTGAAGGCGCTGGATGCTCTTGAAGCTGATCTTATTGCGCGCCAGCATGCCGCTGCTCAGCCGCGGCCTCATGTGTATCAGCTATCGCCTGCATCATGAACTTCCTGTTGCGCCCTGTAGAGCACCGCTACCGCAATGGATGCACCGTTGGGAGGCAGAACTCTGTTTTCGGGCGACCGATCGCATCGCCCGGCCCTTTGAATACGGGCTCGAATGGAGCAGAGATTGGCCCTGCGTCCAGAGACTTTCCGCTCAACGGATGCGATGCCAGTTGAATACATAAGCCGGCTGAACGAGCGCGCAATATCGACAAGTCAGGAATTCTTCGGGTACCATCCGCCCCGGAGAAGTTCGATTTGAACGGTGACTGGCTTGAGTTTACGTTCGCCTGTCGCAACACCCTTTCCGGAAAATAACCTTGTGCGGGCGCGCTGGTTTCCCGCCCGTCAGAATCGAAAAGCCGTCGTGGTTCTTCCGCACTGGAATTCAAGACTGCCTCAGCACAACGCGCTCTGCGCCGGACTTCAGCGTTTAGGGATTAGCGCCCTGCGCTTGAGTTTGCCGTATCATGACTCTCGAACGCCCGCCGGGTTGAATCGGGCCGACTACGCGATGTCCGCAAACATTTGCCGCACCATTGATGCGACCCGTCAGGCAGTTATCGATACACGCTCCTGCTTCGATTGGCTGCAGCGCGAGGGTTTCGACGATCTGGGAATTATTGGCACCAGTCTGGGATCCTGCTACGCTTTTCTCGTCAGCGCCCATGATGCTCGCGTGCGCGTGAATGTCTTCAACCACTGTTCCACGTATGTTGCGGACGTCGTATGGGAAGGTTTATCCACTCGGCATATACGTGACACTCTGGAAGGCGCGGTCGATCTGGAGACGCTTCGCAGGCTGTGGCTCTGTATCAGTCCGCCCAGTTACTGGGAAATGTTCACGGCGGCCAGGAAGGAATCGAAATTCATCTATACGCGCTACGACACTACCTTCCCCGTGCACCTATCGCGCCAAGTCATCGAGGGCGCCCGGAAATGTAATTGGCATCACGACGTTTCCGTGTTGCCGTGTGGCCACTACACGATGGGCGAGTTTCCGTTCAAGTACATCACTGGATATGAGATCTGCTCTTTTTTAAAACGCAAGCTGTAGACTGCCTTAGGATGCAAATTTCGGCCGATTGGTGCAAAATGCTGAGTTCGCGCATCGAACGCATGTGAAACCGCAGTTTACGTTAAGCTCATCCGAGACGAGTGAATGAGTAATCCGAAATTCGGCGGTATTTTTCTCTTATCTGCTATCGCTCTGCTCACGGCGAATCTTCCTCTCGCGGCGCAAACCGGCCCAGGCGCGCCGGCCGCCGGAAGCAGTCAAAGTAGCGCCACGGGGGCCGCGGCAGCGCCCATGCCGAGCGTTAGTGCCCCGGAATCGGGCGATCAGAATTTCCAAGGCAGCGTGCCGCAAGGCACAGCTTCTGCAACCCCCATTCCGCTAAGCCTGGCTGATGCTGTCACTCGCGGCTTGAAAGCAAATCTCGGGCTGCTGACCAGCGAGCAATCCAGCCGCGAAATCCGTGCCGAGCGGCTTCGCGCCCTCAGTGGACTGCTGCCGAACGTCAACGGTCAACTAAGCATGACCGAGCAGCAACTGAACTTGCAAGCTCTTGGATTTCTGATATCGGTACCTGGGGTTCCCATTCCGCACATAGTTGGACCATATTCTTATCAGGCGGCGCTGGCAAACGCCACTGTGCCGCTCTTCAATTTCAGTTCAATCAGCAATTTCAAAGCGGCGCGAGAAAATGAAAAAGCGTCCGTTCTCTCTATTAAGAATGCGCGCGATCTCGTCGTCCAGGCCGTTGGCAACGCTTATCTGCAGATCATTGCCGACGCCGCTCGAATCGTAGCCACCAAGGCTGAAATCGACGCGGATAATGCAGTCTATATGAACGCCGTGCATCGCCACGATGCTGGGACAGCCATCGGTATCGATGTGCTTCGCTCACAAGTTGAGCTGAAGCAGCGGCAGCAGACGCTTGTCGCTGTTACCAACCAGTTCGAGAAAGACAAGTTGACGCTGGGGCGAATCATTGGCCTCCCCATTGGGCAAGATTTCAATGTTACCGATCCCTCGCCTTCGGTTCCTCTGGAAGCCATCTCTCTTCAAGAGGCTTTGGCAAAAGCCTATGAACACCGTCCCGATTTTCAAGCGGCGAAAGCCAGGGTTCTCGTGGCCCGGTTCTCATTACGCGCTGCAAAGGCCGAGAGATATCCGACGCTGACGGCATCGGGTTTTTACGGCGATGAAGGTCTTCGGGTGCTGACCAACTCACACGGTGTTTTCACCGCGACCGGATCGATCCAGTTCAATATTTTTGATGGCGGCCGTATCAAAGCGGATGTTCTTCAAAGCAATTCCGAGTTGCAAAACCGCCGGAATGAGCTTGAGAATTTACGCGGTCAGATCGATTACGAAGTTCGTAATGCGCTGCTGGATCTCAAATCCGCGGGCGATCAGGTTGACGTCGCGCACGCCAATGTCGATCTGGCGAACCAGACTCTCAGGCAATCTCGCGACCGCTTTGCGGCCGGTGTCACAAATACGGTAGAAGTGGTACAAGCCCAGCAAGCTGTGGCCGACGCCAATGAAAGCCTGATCTCCGCGCAATACCAGTACAACGTTGCGAAGGTGTCGCTGGCGCGAGCGCTCGGGTTGGCGGAAGAAGGCATTCGCTCCTACTTCAATCAGCAGCCGTAGATTGATGCGCTATTTTTCAAGATAAAAGTTCCCTACGAAAAGCGCGTCGATTCCGGAAGAATAGAAACTCCGCACCGCATCGCGAGGAGTACAAACAAGAGGATCGCCGAACAGATTGAAACTCGTGTTGTAGAGCACGGGCAGTCCGGTCGATTCTCCGGCTGCTTTCAACAGGGCGTGGTACAGAGCGGTTTTCCTCCCTCCGTACAGTGTGAACGCGAATCAGATCGTTGCCGAGCAGCGCGGCAGCGAACGTTTGCCGAAATTCTGGGCGAACCGTGCCCACCGTCGCGAGATATGCCGCATTCGGTCCCAACTTCGAAATACTTGCTCGCCAGTTCTTCCGGCACAGATGCCGCGAACTTCCGAAAGCTTTCCCGATGCTTGATGTAGACGTTCAAATTTTCCGTTGAATACGGATTCAGAGGCGATGCGAGAATGCTGCGATTGCCCAAAGCGCGCGGACCAAGCTCCATACGCCCCTGCATCCAAGCCACAATCCTGTTGTCATTCAACGCTCGCACGGCTTGCTGGATGAGTTCTCCTTCCGTAAGCAGAAATTGAAAACGCAATTTGCAGTTCTCTAAGACTTGTTTGATTTGCACCGGCGAATACCCCGGACCGAGGCACAACGTGTGAAACGGAATTCGAGCCTCTTCGCCATAAAAGTTGTGCCATGCGTAAAGAGCGGCGCCGAGAGACGTCCCGGCATTTCCCGCCATCGGCTGAACGAAGGTGTCTTTGAACCTCTGTTCGAGTGCATGAATGAGAAGCGCATTCAGGGCGAGGCCGCCGGCCACACAAACTCGTTCAGCACCCGCAAGCATGCCGATGACAGCTTCCGAAATAGCCGTTTGCAGGCTCGCTGCTAAATCGGCTTTTGTCTTTGAATCGAGCTTTCCTCCGGATGTGAGCCCGACCTCCTCATAGAACCGCTCGCTGAATCCGCCGTTCGTTAAGCTATCGGCATCAAAAAAACTCCGGTCGATTTGCGGCCAGGGTGATTCGCCGCGTCGCAGCATCTTCCGAAAGACGTCCAGGTGCTTCGCTTCTCCAGACGCCGATAGCCACTGCACTTTGTGCTCATCCGCGCGCGGCTCGAATCCGAGCAGCTCCGTGATCCGATTGAAAACATCTCCGAATGAATCTGGAAAATAGATCTCGCGAAACGGTGTTAGCTGATTTCCCTGTCCTCGGAACAATACAGCCGAACGGAAATCCCCCGCGCGATCAAGGCTCAGAACGGTCGCGCGAATCGAAGCCGGAGGCGTAATAAGCGGATGCCGCATGAGCATGATGATGCTCCACGACCACGATCTCGCTGCTCGGAAACCGCGCTCGCATCTCGAGCTGCGCGACGCTCTCCGTTCCGATCGCGAATGGCCTTGCGATCGCGACGCAGTCGATCTCTCGCGGCTTTACGCCTGCCACTTCGAGCGCGATTTGAAACGCCTCGTCCGGGAATGCCCCACGCCGATCCTGACGTGAAACCTTCGCCTGTTCAACGCCGGAAGCGATGGCGCCATCCTTGATGACGCAGCAGGCCGGATCGCTGAGCAAACCGCCCAAGCCGAGAATAACTCGCGACACGCTATGCCCTTCGGAGTCGCTGAATCACGCGATCGCGGCCAATACACACGAACACGGCAAATGCGCTTGGACCCACCGGCTGCCCTGTCAATGCCGCTCGGCTCGCATTGATAAGCACTCCGGCCTTCACACCACGGTCCTCAGCGAGTTTTCGCAAAGTGGCTTCCACACTTGCCTCCGTGAACTCGGGATTCGCCTCGATTCGATTGGCCAATTCATGCAAGAGTTCGCGAGCCCCGGGCACATCCAATTTGTCCAAGGCCTGCTTCTCGATATGAAAATCATCCGAAAAGTAGGCCCGCCCCTTGGACGAGAAATCCAGCAGTGTCGCATAACGAGAGCGAATCGTATCCACGACGTGCAAGAAAAATGCCTCGTCGCCATAGGGAGCGAGACCGTGATCCTCCAATGATCGCCTCACCATCGGGGCCAGATTCTCGACCGGCATGGTCCGCAGATGCTGAGAATTCAACCATAATGCTTTCGGATCGATTGGATCGGCTTCGTTGAAATTTACAACGGCATTGCTGCGGTTGACTCCCTCAAAGCTGAACGCATTCGTCAGCTCGTAAAGCGTCATTTGCTCGCGATTGTCTTTTGGCGACCAACCCAGCAAACACAAGAAGTTGATATACCCTAACGGCAGAAAACCGTTATCGCGATATGTGATCACGCTCACCACCGGCCCGTGCCGTCGCTTGGAAAGCTTTGAACCGTCCGGCGCAATCAAGAGCGGAAGATGGGCAAAGCGTGGAAGAGCGGCCCCCGCGCCCTGAAAAATGAGCAGGTGCTTGAAAGTGTTTGACAGGTGATCTTGCCCGCGAATAATATGTGTGATTTTCAGGTCAATGTCGTCAGCGCAAGAAGCCAAATGGTAGGTTGGCATTCCATTGCTTCGCAACAGCGCAAAATCCTCGATATCGGCTGTAAGTTTGGACTGCTGGCCATACACCTCGTCGGCAAATGACACCTCGTATGCGGGCTCGCGCTGGACCCGGAACCGGATCACAAACGGCTCGCCGCGAGCGGCACGCGCATCACTCTCTTCCTTCGATAAAGCACGCATCTCCGGATTACAGAGCCACGGTCCCTCGGTATGCGGCTTGTCTTCCAGGTCCACTCCGGCAGGCATGAAATCCCGATATGCCAGGCCCTTGGCAAGCAGGTCAAATGCGAGCTTCCGATGCAAGTCCAGACGCTCGGATTGGCGATAAAATTCGTCCCATTTCAGGCCAAGCCAATTCAGCCCCTCATAAATGGAATTGAGAGATGCTTCGGTGTTCCGATCGACATCCGTATCGTCGATTCGTAAGACCATCGTGCCGTCATGCTTGCGTACATATAGCCAATTGAAAATGAAAGTGCGTGCGCTGCCGATATGCAAATACCCAGTAGGCGAAGGCGCAAAGCGAGCCCGAATCATGAAGTTTCAGTGTACAGAAGGCATCAATTGTGAAGGATCGACAAGCGATCGTGCAGGCTTATGAACTGCTCTACCGTGAGCTGTTCCGCGCGCAGGCCAGCCTCCGGCACAGCATCCACCGCGTACCCGTAATACGAACGTAGATTGTTCCGCAGTGTCTTCCGTTTTTGTGCGAAGCAGCGGCTCACAAATGCAAGTAGCTCATGCAGGTTTGCTGGTATGTTTGCTCTTCGAAGCAACCGCACGGCTCCGGACTCTACTTTCGGAGGCGGAACGAAAGCGGCGGCAGGCACTCTGCACACCAGTTCAATGTGACAGACAAGCTGCGACGCAACAGTCAAGTAACCATAGTCGCGGGTGCCTGGCCGCGCCAATAGCCTCTCAGCCACTTCCCACTGCATCAGAAAAACGGCCGACCCAAATCGTTCATCCAGCGCCAGAAATTTTTCCAGAATCGGCGAGGTGATGTAATAGGGCAAATTGCCTGTCACCACCGCCGCACCCCATTGGCTGAGATCCGTCGCAAGCACATCCGCCGTATGAATGTGAAGCTTGCTTTCGGATTCGAATTTCGACTTAAGACGCTCTGCCAGGCGTGCATCCAATTCGATCGCGTGCAACTCATCCGTGCGCGGCAGAAGGTGCCTCGTCAAAGCTCCGCGTCCTGGCCCGATCTCAATCACCCGGGGGGTGTGTTCGCCACAAGCAGCCGCGGCTAAGCGTTCCAGAATCGAATCTCGAACGAGAAAGTGTTGACCCAGCCTACGACGCACAGCATCCTCGTGAATAGGCTGCCATTGCTATCTTTCTAAAGAGGAGATGATTCAACAAGACAACCTCGAAGCGCAACTCGATGCCGCAAATGATAAGCTGCGGCAGCTTCAATCCGAACTTAAGACATCAGAGCGGCAAATCGCAAGGATGTCGGATCTTATCTCCAAGCAACAACAGCAGCTTGACGCGCATGCCTCGTCTATTGCCCGGCTGGATCGTATCCTCATGGAACTTTTCACTGGGCGTATTTGGCGGACTCTTCGTGCCGTTAGCGACGTGGCAAAAAAATTTGTTCCCTCCCATTCTTTCGCGAACGAATCGGTCGCGCTGACTGGAGTCCGATCCTATCTGGTGTGCGAAGAACCCAAGCCGAATGATAAAAAACCTCGAAGCGGGAACATCACCATCAAAGGATGGTCTCTCGCGGAGGGCGGAGTGGATCTCGTTCAGGTTCAAATTCCAGATCTGCCTCTGCTGGAAACGGCGCCGTCTATTGCGCGGCCCGACGTAAAGAAAGCTCATCCCGATCTGGACACGACCGGGTGCGCTGGCTTCAGCCTCCAATTTGACTCCGCCGCTCTCCCGAGCGGTCGTTATCCGATTACCCTCCGCGCCGTATCCAAGGGGACGGCAATACGGGAAACGAGAGCCTACGTAACGATCGACCACGCGAAAGGATTTGCTTCCGACTATCATCGTTGGATTTACGAATTCGAGAGTGGCGATGACGAACTGATCCAAATCAAACTCGCAAACATTCGATCTCAACCGCTGATTAGTGTACTGATGCCGGTTTACAACACCGATCTCTCTGAACTGAGCGCGGCCATACAGTCCGTTATGGGCCAGTCCTATGGAAACTGGGAGCTCTGTATTGCGGATGATTGCTCTTCTGAGAGCGAGATTAGAGAGACACTGGATTCTTTCGCTGCTCAGGACAGCAGGATCAAAGTAATTTTTCAAAGCGAACAGGGAGGTATTTCGAAGACCTGTAACGCGGCTTGGCAGATGGCCAACGGGGATTATGTCGCGTTTCTCGACCATGACGATACGCTCGCTCCACATGCGCTTGCCTATATTTGTGAAACCCTGGATCGCTGCCCGGATGCCGATCTCATCTACAGCGACGAAGACAAGATTGACAGGAAAGGAAATCGCTATGACCCGTTCTTTAAGCCTGATTGGTCGCCCGATCTGCTCCTGTCTGAAAATTACATTTGTCATCTTTTGGTGCTGCGATCGGACCTGGTAAGGAAAATCGGGAAATTTCAATCGGACTGTGACGGCAGCCAGGATTATGATCTGGTCCTCAGAGCCGTGGAAAACGCCAGGAAAATCGAGCACATCCCGAAAGTCCTCTATCACTGGCGAGCTGGCGTTGCGTCCACCGCGAGCATCTATCGAGAACAAAACGTATGCCTTGGATGCGGCGCAGAAAGCGCTGAGCCAATATTGCGAACGCTCCGGTCGTGAAATGCGGGTGGAGCCCGCCAACATCGTAGGGCGATGGCGCGCCAGATATCCGATACCCGAGAATGCCCGAGTGAGCATCATCATTGCTTCGGGCGGCAAAACAGACGTATTGACGAACAATCTTCGCAGTCTGGTTGACAAAACCAAATTCAAAAACTACGAAGTCGTCGTTATTGACAATTCGAGAAGCAGCGCCATCGAAAACCTCGTTCGCGGCTTTCGCTCCGATTCGGGGCTGCTCCGCTATATCAACTGGCGCAACAAGCCCTTCAATTACTCTCTGATAAATAACACCGCAGCACGGCAATGCGAATCGCCGCTGCTGCTTTTCCTTAACGATGACACATCGGTCATTGCGCCCGAATGGTTGGAGGCCATGGTGGAGCTATTGTCCGCCCGGAAGTGGGCGCCGTGGGAGCCAAGCTACTTTACCCGAACGGAAAAATCCAACACGCGGGGGTGGTCATGGGCGTTCATGACAATTGCGGGCACGCATTCAAAGGTTTGGATGGCTCGGCTCGTCACTACTTTGATCTCTCTGACGTGATTCGCAACGTGAGCGCCGTCACGGGCGCATGCTTGATGACGAGAGCCGACGTTTTCTGGCAAGCCGGCGGTTTCGATGAAACAGATTTCGCCGTCGCGTTCAATGACGTGGATCTTTGTCTTAAGATCGGGCGTTTGGGATATCGAGTCCTCTACACGCCCTACGCCTTGCTCTATCATCATGAGGCGTTTTCAAAGACTTCAAAGGACCTCATTCCGCATCCGGAAGAGGTGCTTCGCATGCAGTCGAAGTGGGAAGACATCATTGCAGCGGACCCCTACTACAGTCCTAACCTCACGCGCAACGACGAGGACTTTTCGCTACGAACTCGCTCCTGAGCTGACTGCAAAGCTAAGGCCGGAACACAATCGGAATGAATGAAATGCTGATGTCACTACTCACCGGCTGCGCGAGCGCCAAAACGCTTGGAAACTCCGGAATGGAAATGTTTGTAGTCTGCAGTCGCGCCGGATCACCTATGAAAGAATCTGATCCGTCACGCACCGCGTAGTCGACAATCCGCCCATTCCCATCCAGACTCAGGGTGAGCAACACGGAGGACCGAAGTTGCACGGGAACCAGGTTCGCGTCCGCGTGATCCGCATACAGCACAGGCACCTCGTAACTCACCACTCGGGTCGTGGTTCCGATCGTGAATGCCAAAACCCCGAAAAGAACCAAGCTCGACAAAATGCCGCCCGTTGCCGGAATGGTGATTGGCCGCATCATTTGGTCGAACCGGAATTTCCATTGATTCCAGATGCGTACCCAGCGGGAGCCGTGCGTTTGAACAACTAGCTGCCGCTCCTGGGAAGCTTTGACACGCAGAGCCGTTCCCAGACTCGCGGGAGCGACAGGCTCGGACAAACTCTGTAACGCCAGACGCACCGATCGCGATTGGTCGTACTCGCGCGAGCAGGAAGCGCATTCCGACAGATGCGCCTTCACGCGGGAACGCTCGCTGTCGCGCAGCCTTCCGTCAACGTAATCGCCACTTCGACGTCTGACACTCCAACAAGTCATGTGTTCCCATTCTTCCTGCGTTCCCGGTTATGCCATTGCTGCGGCGAGCCCCTGGTCCGGACGTTGCGTAAGCTCACGCCGCAACGCTTCGCGGCCACGTAAAATCCTCGATTTCACAGTGCCCATCGATACCTGTAAGATCTCCGCGATTTCTTCATAACTCAGGTTCTGGATGTCCCGAAGTACGACCGCGGTCCGGAAAACGGGATTAATCCTGGTCAGGGCTCGTTCTATCATCGTCCGGGTCTCAGTATCCAGAGCCTGATCGTAGGGCGAAGGGCCAGGATCTAAAGCCAATTCGATGGTACGAGTGTGCTCCGCCCGGTCATCTTCCATCGATACTTCACGCCGGCCGTGCCGCACGTACCAACGCTGGTGGTTATGTGTCTCATTCACCGCGATTCGGTAAATCCAAGTCCGCAGACTGCTCTGCTCGCGAAACGAGTTCACTCCGCGGAAAACTTTCAGGAACACCTCCTGAACCACGTCACAGGCATCGCTCCCGTTCCCCAGCAATCGGTACACCATGCTGTAAACGGGCTGCTCGTATCGTTCAATCAATTCTTCGTATGCTTCTTCTATACCTGCCCGAAGTCCTCGTAGAATTCGGGCGTCCTCCTCTGAAATCCCGTTCTGGGCGCCGGCCAAGATCGACAGGTTTCCCGAATTCCCTAACAGGGGTTCCGCCATCGTCTAAATTTTACCGTCTCTGGCTCTTGCCAGTTATTCTTTTAGACACCGCCGAGGACACCGAAGTTCCTTCTTACCCGCAAACCTTACGATAATAAGCCTCATATTGCGGAATGACCAAGTCGCTGCAAAAGCGGGTTGCCGCAGTCTCCCGGGCGGCTGCGGAAATCTTTGCGTGGAGCGCCCCGTCCGCGAGAAGTTGCACAATCCGCGCGGCTTGGGCGTCAATGTCCCCGACCGGCTCCATGTATCCGTCCACGCCATGCGTGATCAGATCGGGCACCCCTCCCGCCCGAGTAGCAACAGGCGGCACGCCGCAGGCCATTGCCTCCAGAGCCGCCAGCCCGAACGCTTCGGTCTCGCTCGGTAAATGCAAAACGTGCATCCGTGGGATCAGCCGTTCCATGTGGTCCTGCTTGCCGAGAAACCGCACGTATTGGTCTACATGAAGCTCATGGGCCAATCGCTCCGCCGCTCCGCGGTCTGGCCCATCTCCCGCCATCACCAGTTCGGCATCGATCTGCTGCCGAACTTTTGCAAGCGCCTGAATGCAGTCGAGCACTCTTTTGACCGGCCGAAAGTTAGAGATATGCAAAATACGTTTCCGTCCTGTTGCCTGTGCTGCCGGATCCGGTCTGTATACGTGCACAGTTCACAAAATTGTGGATCACCTCGATGGGGTTCCGGACGCCAAAAAAATCGATCGTCCGGTCGCGCATGTATTCGCTGATCGTTGTAATGCCGTCGGAGCGCTCTATCGAAAACTTCGTGATCGAGAAATACGAACGGTCGGCTCCCACCAACGTGATGTCCGTTCCATGCAAAGTGGTGATGAATGGAAGGCGGCGTTCCGTTGTCATCTGCTGCGCCAGTAAAGCGGAGATGGAGTGCGGAATCGCGTAATGAACGTGCAGCAGATCCAATTGATGCCGCGCCGCTACATCAGCCATGCGCGACGCCAGGGCCAGCGAATACGGCGGATATTGAAATAGCGGGTAAGTGGAAACCTCTACTTCGTGGTAAAAAATCCCGGGGGTATCCGGATCCAGCCGGATCGGATTCGCATAGCTGATGAAATGCACCTCATGGCCGCGCTGTGCAAGCTCAAGGCCTAACTCGGTAGCGACAATCCCGCTGCCGCCGTAGGTCGGGTAACAGGTGATGCCGATCCGCATGCGCTCGGTATCCGTTATCTTTCGGCCAGCAACAGAATTTTTCCGATGTGCTCGCCGGCCTCCAGCCGTTCATGAGCCAGCCGCGCATCGCGTAGCGGAAATGTGGAGTCGATGATGGGCCGGATCACATCTCTTCGGCGGCAGCTTCGGCCACACGTCGTGAAGCAGTCGGCCTGCAATCTCGCCTTTCTGTTCGGCAGTGCGCACGCGCATCGTGGAACCCATGATCCTGCCCCGCTTCAGCATCAGTTTGCCGATATCCAGATTGCCGCTACGGCCGCCTTGCGTCGCGACAATAGATATCCTTCCCTCCAGCGCGAGGCACTCCACATTCTTTTCGAGGTACGCGCCGCCCACCAAATCCAACACGACGTTCACTCCCTGTCCGCTCGGTCATTCGCTTCACCTCGGAAACGAAATCTGTCTCTTTGTAATTGATCGCGTGCGCTGCCCCGAACTGCAGACACGCATCGCACTTCTCCTTTGTGCCGGCAGTAGCGATCGGCTCCGCGCCCCAGGCCCGGCTCAGCATGATGGCCATGCTGCCGATACCGCTGGTCCCGCCGTGAATCAACACGGTTTCTCCTCGCTTCAAACCGGCGCGGGTGATCAGATTGTCGTAAACCGTAAAGAGATTCTCCGGCAGCGTGGCGGCTTCCATGACGCTCCAGCCGTCGGGAACAGGCAAAAGTTGAGCTACCGGCGCCGGGCAGAATTCCGCGTATCCGCCACCCGTCACGATCGCGCAAACGCGGTCCCCAGGCTTCCAGTTGATCACGCCTGGGCCGATGGAATCGATACTCCCAGCGACATCTAATCCCGGAATATCGGAAGCGCCCATCGGTGGAGGATACTTGCCCTGCCGCTGCATCGTGTCGGCCCGCGAAACTCCCGCTGCTTCCACTCGAATTACAACTTCATCGTCTTTCGGTATGGGCTTTGGGCGCTCAACGGGCTTCAGGACGCTCCGGTGCCCCGAATGAGGAAATCTCGATAGCGATCATCGCAGTCTCACTTGAGAAATCCGCTCGCGCCGGATCCGCTCGAACTGAGTTCGTCATTCAGAGGATCGTCCAGAGCCAGCAAGCGACGGAGCTCCGGCGATAATCGCTGCCTGCGTTTCGGGCCGGAGCAACGCTTTTTGATACTGCTGCTGCGGCTTGTCGTACCGGCAGTAGAAAGCGTGCAGAGCCCTGCGGTCCTGGGCGGTCCGGTTTGCCGTCCCGCCGTGCCAGGCATGTGTATTCATCACCACCACGCTTCCCGCGGGCGCTAATACCAACACCTCGTCCGGATGCGGCGCGGCCGGGTCCGCCAGGACCTGCTGCGGAAGTTTTCCCCAGCGCTGAGAACCGGGGACCACGCGCGTGGCTCCGTTTTCCGCCGTGAAATCGTCCAGCAGCCAAATCGTGTTGCATACCCAAAATCCATTTTCATCGGGCAAAGCGCCGGCATCGCAATGCAGCGGCTGAGCTTCGTTCGAGTACGGGTTTGCGGATCGCGCATTGAAGCTGCTCAACTTAAATCGCTTCCCCAGCACATGGCCCACAAGCTCCAGAATGCGCGGCATCGCAATCAGACGCTCGAAAATTTCGCCTTTGTCCACCAGATTCGCCAGCCGCCTCGCGCCCGGTTCTTTGCGAAATTCCGCGCCCGCATTCTCACCTTCCGACTCGTATAACTCCTCCACCCGATGCCGAATCCTTTCGAGCGTCTCCCGATTTACAAAGCTGTCGAGGACAACGTAACCGGCGCCATCGAGACTTTCACGCTCCAAATCAGTCATAAGCCGAACCTATCAAACACTTTTCCGCGACAAATCTTTGCAACCCGCTTTAAACTGGAATACGTCTCGCTTTCCAATGAGTAAAAACTTTCGCTCTGGTATCCGACTTCAGTTTGCGCTATGGGCTACATTCGCGCTGCCGTGCCTGGCGCAGCAGCCCGCGCCAAATACAAATCCGCCGGCCCAACCAGCCGATCAATCAACGCAGCAGGGCGCCGCCAACGTCCAGCCCCAGCCGAAGGCGCAACAACCGCCTCCTCAGGAGCCCTACATTATTGAGGATGGAGGCCTCTCCATTGAGCCCATCTACTGGCTCAACAGAGCCCAGCCCAGCGTCTCCGGCGGCGCGGCGGCGACCAGTTTTGAAGGCTTGGCCTATCCCGGACACGCGAATCCGGCCCTTGGAGGCGAACTCGGCATCCCGGCCGGGCAGATCCAATACCCTGCGCTTTTCTTATTTCCGCGTTCAAGGGAATGCGAACTCAACGTTGAGCCAGGATGCCACTCTTTTCAGCGAAGGCTACAGCGCGGGAGACTATCTCACCTCGAGCTATACGATCCAAAGCGCCAAAATTTCTTGGGACTACCTCGGTTACACCTGGTACAAACGCAGCGGCAAAATCCGGTTGAAGACCCTCTATGAAGCGCAGTTCGTCACCGTCTCCACCAACATCGACGCGCCTTTGAAGCCGATCACTACCGGATTCCAGCGGCAACACGGACGACAACACCGCGCACGGCTCGAAGAATCTGATCTATCCCACCCTCGGCGTCGAATTTGAACAGGCGCTTGGCCACCATTTTCGCTGGGAGGTGAAGGGCTCCGGATTTGGCATTCCCCATCGCGGCGACATTTGGGACGCGCAAGCAGATTTGGCGGTTCACGTGGGTCAAGTCGAGATCCTCGCCGGCGGTAAAGCCTTTCACTTCAAGACCTCCCCACAATCCGAGCAATACTTTACGGATACTCTCTCAGGCGCATTCGTCGGTATACGGTACTACTGGGGTCACGAGCGATAATCGATAAACCATAGCGAATAAATGACTGCTGTTGATTTATCCAGCTACGCCGGATTGTGTGCCATGGTCTTGCTGACCGTGAATATCCTGCTTGGCTTGATGCTCTCGGCCCGCTACAATCCAGTCCGGCAATGGCCCCATCGCCGGCTTCCTATCTTCGACATCCATAACTGGACCGCCTATATCGCGCTTGGATTGGTCCTGCTGCATCCGGCCATTCTCTTGTTTTCCCGCACAGCCGGATTCGGGATTGGCGACATTCTGCTGCCGGTGCAATCTCCCAAAGCAGACGTTGTACAACTGCTTCGGAGCCGTGGCATTCTATTGCGTGATATTTGTTGTGGTCACCTCGTACTTCCGCAGCCGCTTGGGCAGCCGTCTTTGGAAAAAGCTCCACTATGTTTCCTATGTCGCAGCCGCCTTTCTGTTCACCCATGGCATTCTCATCGATCCGGAGCTGAAGAACGCGCCTCCCGACCCTCTGGATGGCGAAAAGGTTCTCGTCGAAAGTTGTGCCTTGCTGATTGTGATTGCGACCATTTGGCGGATCCGTTATCAACCCAAGAAGCGCCTCCTCGCGGCATCCGTCAGAAAAATCGATTACGAACCGGTGTAAGCGAACCAGAAATCAGGCAGCGCCTCGCCGGGAAGATACAAGACGGGTGCGAGTTTTGCCTTACGATCCGCAGACGACGCTTTCGCGATCGTCCGCGCCACCTTTAGGCGGCTTTTTCGGCCTTCAGGAGGTGACTTTCGCGGCTGACATCGAGGTTCGCCGCGTGCTTGAGGTTCCAGTTTTGGAAAATCTGGTGGTCGGCCTTGGCTTCGGCGAGCAAAAGGTCGAGTTTGTGGAGGTCTTGCTTACGTTTTTCGATGTTGTCCTTGCGGGTTTGCTCGGCCTGTTTCAGCCTCTGCGATTCGAACCCAATTTCGGATTTGCGCTTTTCCGCTCTTAGCTTTAGAAGCTGGTCGAGGCATTTGTGAAAGGCGCGGTCATGGGTGGTTTGATACCGCAGATAGAGCGAAAACTGCCTTTCCATGTCGCGCATCGGCAGTTCGCCGGACAGAGTTAGTTCCTGGAGCGTCAGGGCACGCTCGACCAGCCAGTGATGCCGGGCCATTTTTTCGACCAGCAGGGTTTCGGTGGTGTTTTGCGGCTGGTGGTCGGCACGGAGACCGGCGAGCAAGGTGTCGAATTGTTCCTGATCCTCGGTGGGAAGGACGGTGAATTCGCCCGTGAAGCCGTGGCGGAAGTTATTCAGGCAGGAATGGGCTTTGCCTTCCTCGGTTCTTGGACCGCAGCTGTGCTGTGCGTTTAGTTGGTTCGCGGAAATTTGCGCGGACGTGGACATGAGTACCTCTGTGAAATGAAAAACGCCGCTCCAGCATCGGCGGCTGTGCGGCGTTTTTGAGAATTCGGGAGCTAGTTCGAGCTACCTGAGATTAGTGTAGCATGCTTGTCAAGTGCATTCCAGACGTGATCGGCGTTTCTCGAAACAGATCGTTCCAGGCGGTTACATTTCGTTACATTGCAGAAATCTGCTAGATACATTAGCCAGCGACACTGAGGCTGCGCCCCTACGGAGGACGCGGCATGAGGAAAGTGGTCGTCGCCGTCATCGTTATTGGAGCAATTGCCATCGGGGTTGTGCTTTGGAAGCGGATGGAACGGGAGCGGAAGCAGGAGAATTTCCGCGGCGTGGAGATCGTTCGTGTGGCTCGCCGCGATATCGGCACCGCGGTGAAGGCTACTGGCGTCATCAAGCCCATGGTGGGCGCCCAGGTGAACGTGGGCTCCAGCGCTTCGGGTGTAGTGATGCATCTCTACGTGCGTATCGGGGACAGGGTTCAAAAGGGACAACTTCTTGCAGTATTGGACAGCCGCGAACTGACGGCGCGGCGAGATGCAGACACTGCCGCGCTACAGTTGGCGGGAGCCAATCTGAACTACGCCGAGACCGATCTCCGGCGCAAACAGGAGCTGAACGCCGCACAACTTATCGCGCCAAGTGAGTTGGACGTTGCTACACAGGCGCACGCCGTAGCCGAGCAGCAGTACAACCAGGCGCAGGCCAACCTGCAGGATGCAAATACGCAACTTGGTTACGCGCAGATATTCGCGCCCATCGCAGGCGTGGTCTCCGCAGTCTCAACGCAAGAGGGCGAGACGGTTACGGCGGGCTTCGCCACTCCCAACTTTGTGACTCTGCTTGACCTCTCGCGGCTGGAGGTTTGGGCGTATGTGGATGAGATCGACATTGGCCGGATCAAGATCGGCCAGCATGCAGCCTTCACCGTAGACACATACGGCGACCACGAATTTGAGGGGCGCGTGAGCGCCATCCATCCGGAGCCCGAAATCCGCAACAACGTCGTCGATTACGTGACCGTTGTGCGGTTTAAGCCGCCCCGCCAATACACTTTGCGTCCGGAGATGACGACAACGGTCGGGATCGATCTCGCGAGACATAAATGTGTGTTAACGCTCCCGCTTCGAGCCGTGCGCTCGGAAGGAGGCCGCCACTTTGTCATTTGCCGTCAGGGGAACGCGAATGAGCGCCGGTGGGTGACCACAGGTTTGAGAGACGACAGCTATTGGGAAATTACCAGCGGCGTTCAGGAAGGCGAGCAGGTTGTCGTGGGCCACTCCAATCCGCAATGAAAGCAGGAATCCATGATTGAATTACGAGGCATTGGCAAGACGTATAGGCGGCCCACAGGAGGGATGGTCCGCGCGCTGGTGGATATCACGTTCCGGATCGAACGCGGAGAGTTCATCGCCATTGTCGGGACTTCCGGATCCGGTAAGTCCACCATGATGAACATCCTTGGACTGCTCGATAGGCCGAGCGCCGGAACCTACCTGCTCGATGGTCAGGACGTCTCGGACTTGGGCGTAAACGATCAGGCCCGCGTTCGAAACAAGAAAGTCGGCTTCGTTTTCCAGACGTTCCACCTGCTGCCAAGAACCAGCGCTCTGGAGAACGTGGAGTTGCCGCTGCTCTACTCCGACCGGGTAACGATTAAGGGCCTGGGCCGACAGGCGCTGGAGGCTGTCAAGCTTGCCGACCGAATCCATCACCGTCCTTCGGAGCTGTCCGGCGGTCAACAGCAGCGTGTTGCCATTGCTCGCGCTTTGGTCAACGAGCCCGACCTGTTGCTTGCCGACGAGCCAACCGGAAATCTCGATCGTGGTTCGGCACGAGAAGTGATGGCAATTTTTCAGGCCTTGAACAGGTCCGGGCGGACGATCGTGCTTGTCACCCATGACAACGAAATCGCTTCGCATTGCACTCGGATTGCGAGGATCGAAGGCGGCCGGATCGTGTCCGACGAATCGGTTGGGCAACCCAAAGACGCTCTCCAGGAGGCGCGATGAGCACAGTTCGTTTAGTCCGGCACAGCTTAAGAACGATGAACCGTTACAAGCTGCGTACGGGATTCATGATGTTGGGAAGCCTCATTGGCGTCACCGCACTGACGCTGGTAGTTTCGGTTGGGCAAGCCTTTGAGGGCAAAATGCTCACCATGTTCGGCCGGGTATTCGGCGACTCCGCCATCGTCATCAGCGATGGCGGCGGCAGGATGATGGGCGGACCTCATCAGTCTCAACCGGGGACCAGATTGAAGATCGACGATATTGACGCAATCGCGAAAGAGCTTGCTGGTATTCAAGCCTGGGATCCTCAGCAGCAGGTTTCCGGTTTGGACTTGAAGCATGGCTCCGTTATCGACAGCGCCGCGAGCATCCAGGGCGACTCCGAGCGCGTAACTGAGGTGGGGGGACGGGGGCTGACAGAGGGCGAATTTTTCGGCACAACGGCAATTCCGGCCGCTTCGAGGGTGGCGGTCATCGGCGAGACAGTTGCAAAAGACCTCTATCCAGATCAGGACCCGGTCGGCGCTGACCTCCAGATTGGATCCGTTCCCTTCCGCGTGATCGGGGTTCTGGAGCCTTGGGGCACGAATCCTCATGGTATGGATCAAGACAATGTGGTGATCGTTCCCATCACAACGCTAATGCGGCGGCTCACAAATGTCGACACCATCTCAACGGCAAAGCTGATCATGAGCGACCCTAGCGAGGCGAGCCAACTTTCCGGGGGAATCCGCCGAATCCTGCGCGCACGTCATGCCCTGGCCGCGGGCCAACCAGACGATTTCACGATTCTCACACCGATCGAAGTCCAAAAGGAGATTGGGAATATAAAAAGGGTACTTTTTCTCTACTTACCCCTGGTGGCGAGTATCGCGCTACTGATCGGCGCCATCGTTGCGGCTAGCCTGATGCTCGCTTCGGTGAATGAGCGAGTGGGTGAGATCGGCTTGCGCCGCGCTGTGGGTGCGAGCCCTGGCGATATCCGCTTGCAATTCCTGATCGAAACGGCCGCGACGACACTCGTTGGCGGGCTCACCGGTATTGCACTGGGTTATTTAGGCGCACGGATGGGGGCGAGCAAGATGCATCTTGAGAACATCCTGGTTTGGAACACGGCCTTTCTGGGCATTGCAGCATCGACGTTAACAGGCCTTCTAGCTGGCTTGGCGCCGGCTGTGCGGGCTGCGCGTCTGAATCCGGCGGATGCCCTGCGATGATGCAGTTCTCAAGAAACTCGCGCAAAACGGGCGCAGAATCACTCGCGCCACCCAAAGGATTAGCGAGTTCCTTTCTTACCCGCGCACAACGCCCACCAAACGGGCTGTGCGCTATTGCTGTCTGGTGGCGCGCAGCCGCGCCGTTTGCGCTTCTGCGCGGTTCATAAGGTAGAAGGGATGAACGTTGCCGGTTTTTCGTAGATTGCAGCCGTCTGTTCGATCGTTGTTCGCACATAAAGTGCGAACGTTCCTGGCACTTTTGTGCGTCGCCGGCGGAGTGGTAGCGGTCGTTCTCACCAGCGCGGTTGGCGCGGGTGCAGAACGGGAGGTTTTGCGGGAGACCGCAAAAATGGGGTCTAATTTGCTGGCGGTGAGACCGGCGCAGGTCAACGGCACGGCCGCCCGAAAGCAGTTGAGCGGAGTTGTGACCACTCTCGATATGGGAGACTACCAGGCAATCGCGAAACTTCCGGATGTAGCGGCAGCGGCGCCTGGGGCCGAGGCCACATTGACTGTGAAATTGGGGAACGGATCGATGCCGGCCCTGGTGCTCGGTACCACTCCGAATTACATGAAGCTTGGGAACTTCCAAGTGCGCGAGGGCCGGTTCCTGGACGCGGACGATAACGAAGCCGCGCTGCGCGTTGCCGTCCTTGGAGCGCGCATCGACCAGACGCTCTTCGGTGAGGACGATCCGATTGGCCGGGACATTCGGATACGTGGCGATTCTTTCGAGGTGATTGGCGTGCTGAACGCCAAGGGGATTCTGGCGGACGGTTCAGACGAAGACAATGTTGTGCTCATCCCCATCCGTACGGCTCTTCGGCGCGTATTCAACTCCACGTGGCTCAATCCCGTCTTCATCAGTGTGCGCCAACAGCAAGACATGGGCGCCGCCGTGGCGCAGATTGGCAATTTGCTGAGAGTCCGGCACCGGCTTGCCCAACGAGGAAAACGTGATGACTTCTCCATTCAAGACCCCTCCAAAACATTGGCCACACAGAAGCAAATTGCCGGCTCGCTCAACCTACTCAGCGCAGGTTTGGCAGGTGGCGCGCTAGTGGTCGGCGGGATTGGAATTCTGGCAATCATGCTCATGTCGGTAAAAGAACGGACCAGCGAAATCGGGTTGCGAATCGCGGTTGGGGCGAGACCCAGAGATATTCTCAATCAATTTCTGCTGGAGGCAACGGCCCTGTCTTTGGGAGGCTGGCTAGTTGGGATGGCGTTGGCCGCGGCGGGAGCAACCGCGATCGCGTTGGGCACAAGCTGGAGGATCGCCGCACCTGTGAATGCAATTCTTGCATCCCTGGCTATGGCAATCATCATGGGCCTGGGGTTCGGCGCCTATCCTGCCCGGAAAGCTTCCCTGATACCGCCAATCCAGGCGCTACTGGTGGAACAATGAGCCCGAGAGAAGAGTCTGGTATGGCCCGTCCGAACCCAGTCGCCAGGGTTCTAGTTGTCGATGATGACGAACGTCTTAATGCGCTTCTGACTAAGTATCTCGGTCAATTCGGTTTCTCAGTTCGCTCCGTCGCACATTCGGAAGCAGGCCTGAACTCGCTCAGGGCCGATCCGCCCGACATTGTTGTTCTCGACGCCATGCTTCCGGATATGGATGGATTTGAAGTGTGCCGGAAAATTCGCGAACACAGCCGGATTCCAATCATTATGCTGACGGCTAGGGGAGAGGTTGCGGACCGCATTCTCGGACTCGAGATGGGCGCCGACGACTACTTGCCCAAACCGTTTGAGCCGCGCGAGTTGGTCGCCCGCATCCAGGCTGTGCTGCGCCGTGGCGTAAAGGTGGATGAGGAAGAAGTCCTGCAAGTTGGCGCGCTCAATCTCAACTGGGGAACACGCTCGGCCTTTCTGAACGGAAGCGATCTTGAATTGACGGCGACGGAGTTCGAACTGCTGGGGCTGCTCGTGAGGAATCGCGGACGAGTCCTCACTCGCGATCGGATCATGAACGAGCTGCACGGCGCTGATTGGGCGCCCTATGATCGCTCCATCGATGTTCAGGTGAACCGGTTGCGGCAAAAGCTCGGCGATGACGCCAGACGTCCGACAATCATCCGGACGATACGCGGAACCGGCTACAGTTTCATCGGAGGCCGGAATGGCAAGCCATGAGTCGCGACGCCAACATCGAGGATCGGTATTCGCAAAGCTTGTGGCCATCATGCTCGCCATGGCCTGTTGTTTATTGTTCATGGTGGCTGGTTTCTTCTGGCTGATCGTAAGTCCGAACTTCAGCCTCTCGGTTGACGATCTTGCCCGGAAGTATGCGGCCGCGATCGCGACAACTGCCCCCAGTCGTGACACGGCAATGCACATACGAAACAGTCTCGACCTATTGATTCGCTACGAAGGCCCCGGTGGTAGTTGGTCAACGGACAATAACCTCCCTTCGATTGAGGAAGTTCGTGCGGGAACGGCCCACCGCTCGCCTCAGGAGCGCGACTATTACCTGGTACCCGCGCCCAATGGAGGAACCTATCTCTTCGCCTGGAATCTAATCCAGCCCATGCGTGCGGTTCATCTCAGGCTTCTGTTCCTGTTGTTGTTTCTGATGCTGCTTGTGCTGCTGTCCGCGCACGCTGTGCTGAAGGTTCTCTTGCGCCCGGTTCGTTGGTTGGGCGAAGGAGTCGATCAGTTGAGTGACGGAAAGCTGGATATCGTTCTGCCCGTCAGGACACGGGACGAATTTGGCGCTCTCACCGATGCCTTCAACCGGATGGTGCGGCGGGTGCGGGAGATGATTCAAGCTCGTGATCAGTTGCTGGTTGATGTCAGCCACGAACTTCGGTCGCCATTGACGCGCATGAAAGTGGCCCTGGAACTACTGCCGGAGAGCGAGAGCAAAGAACAGGTGGTTGCCGATGTCTGCGAAATGGAAATGTTGGTCGCCGAACTGCTCGAGATGGAAAGGCTCCGTGACAGTCGGGGACTGAAACCGTCGTTGCAGGACCTCGTTCCGATTCTCCGCGAGGTGGGAGCGCGTTTTAAGAATCGGCGTCCAGGAGTACGTGTCATCGTCGCTTCCGAGAAGCTTCTGTTGGAGATTAACAGGGACAAAGTTCGAACTGTCCTTCGTAATCTTCTGGAAAATGCCTTCAAGTATTCTTTGCCTGACAGCCGGCCTGTGGAGATTTTCGCGGAACGCAGCGATGGGCATGTTTTGGTTCGTGTCAGCGACGACGGCCCAGGGATTCCGATTGAGCATGCCAACAGAATCTTTGAACCGTTCTTTCGGGTCGACCGATCGCGATCTAAGAAGACTGGCGGCTATGGCCTGGGCCTGAGCATCTGCAAACGAATCATGGAAGCCCATGGCGGCGACATCAGTTTCCAGAACAATCCGGTCCGGGGAACATCGTTCATTCTGACCTTTCCCGCGATTGAAGCAAAGGTTGGCGCCGACCCTCTAGAGCCGCCTCTGCATTCGAAGGGATCGTCAGTCCCGCTGCCAGGCGTGCATCACTGAAGGAAAGAGGCGGAAACCGTAGATGTGCGGATCGGTTTTCGGATGGAACACGTGTAACGGCCAACTGACGATCTAACCGGATCGGCCGGGCCACTGCGGATTTCCCGTCACTGCGCGACTACCCACGAGTGATCGGCAAATCCACTTGTTTGACATGACGACCTTACGGACACAACTCGTAAACGCGGCCGTTACAGTGGATCTTCAAGATGGATGTAGGGACGCGCAGAGTGTGGCTATCGTTCCAGGTGAAATTGGGCTGGCTGGATCAGGCGGAACCTTGAAGAAAGGATGTCAATTTCAGAACAGGTCACCGACGGACGGAAATGTCAGTATGAGGCTCAGGACCAGCAGTGCGAGAGCAATGGCGTTAATACGCCCAGCAGGAACTGTCTTTTTTCGCCAACTCCACTCCAATATGGCCCAAGTGACCAGCCAAACAAGAATGGCAACCGTGGTTACGCCTGAGAGAGGCCCCGTCGGTTTGTAGAAAATGAGGCTGCGCTGGATGAGCGCCGATTTATCCCCGAAGATGGCCAGGACTGCCAGAACGAAGCATCCGACGCCAGCCGAGAAAATGGCGGCTGCGCCCGAACCGTTTGTCAAGGCCGGATTGTCAGACGGGACGGCATTGTTCGGCATCTTCATTTTGCTTCTCGAATCAAGTGGATCGTGCTGCCACCCTGAACCGGTGCGTGGTCGTCGATCTCCGCGCCGAACAAACCTGCAATCCCCGCAGCAACAAGGGAAGCCAGGCTAAAGACGAGCACCGCCGTCCGAAGTTGGCGATGATTCCTAAGATCGTTGCCATACCTGATGAAGACGAACGCGACCATAGTGATCGAGATGGGAGCGAACCAGGCAACGTGCTCCTTCCACTCCATCCCAAGCGAGTGCCAACCGATTGTGACAGGGCTGGACATCAGTAGGTGTTGCGGAAACATCGAGAGATCAACCGTTCCGGGCGGAGGCGCCGCGCGATACCACGGATAAATGACATAAGCCCCGCTGAGCACAGCGGCCCACGCGAGCACAACCATTGTGATCAGGTAAATGCGCATGAGGTGCTCCTGGCCCGGCGTGGACTCGGGTTTGGTGGACGAGGTGGTGAAGTGATAAAGCCCTACTAGCGCGCCGGAACATGCCAGCAAATAGAGCCCACCGAATCCCATGCCATGAATCAGTGTCCAGAGGGCGCGTTCGGTGATTTCCATGTCCCATCTCTTTCCTGCGGATCAGCCGTGGTCCGGTCGCAAGTTTGCAGGTCATTGAAAACGCATTTCGTTCATCGGTCGAAATCCCGGTGTGTTCATCGGCTCTGGGAACCTGAGGTCACCCGAGTCCGGTTTCTTCTTATCTTTTCCCCATGTCCAGTACATGCCGACATACGCATACTGTTCGGTTTGGCCAGCTACGGAATGGCCGTAGCAAAACAAAAACTGCTCCCCTGGGTGATGCTTGAAGTGATAGTAACCGCCAATATCGATCATCGTTGAAGCTTCGGTCTGGGGCGTGGCGTAGCCCTCGTGTCCATGGGAGAAGACCTCGCCTCCGAGTTCCAGTCGCTCGCCGAAGGCGTATTTCAACAGGAATGCGCCGTATGGGAAGTTGCGATACTCGGTTTGCGGAACGATGACCTCCCCGGCGCCGCCGTCCAGGAGCCAGTGTCCGAAATTCTTCTGCAGCCACAGGGGAACTTTGTACCAAGCCTTCCCCACGCCGAGTCCTTTGTCGTAGTTACCGGTCGGTATTTCGAACATCGTAAAGGTGCCGATCTGCGGAATGTACTTTGATTCCTTGATGAAGGCGATCTTGGCGCCGAGCTCCATATCGATGAAGCCGAAGGCGGAAGGGCCAGTGCCGCCGGGAGCGTAGATCGGATTATTGGAGGGGTTGATGGCGCCCCAGGGGGCGATGATGTGTAGCTGCACCCGGGGAATGGCGCCCCAGTTGAACTCGAAAGCCGGACCGGTGGAATCAATTTCTGCCGGTGTTCCATCCATGGTTCCGAAGATGTAGAACTCGTAGTGGTGCAGCTCGACAGGGACCGGATCGTCGGTCTGGAACGGCGGCCCCTGTGCCCGCAGGCTGGAAGCGGCAAGTATGAAGAGCGGGAACAGCATGAGGGGTGAGCATTTGCGCCTATTCCCTGTGCGCTTGTCGCACAGCTTGAGAAAGGCCCGTCCTAGCAAGGCAATCCAGATAAGTGACATTAGGACCGTTCGCGCCCCGTGTCCGCGAAGTTTTTTCTCAAATTGGTGGAAGCGATAGCGACCGAAATCACTGCCAGAAGCGGAATCGTCGCCAGTCTGCTCAATAACCCCAATACTAAAAGCGATCCGCAAAGGCCTTCGGTAGCGCCCACAAATGGCGCCATCACCTGCGGAGCAGGAATGCCACCTGGTGATGCCACGCCTTCAGGCGAATTCACTATATCATGAATCGTAATCGGATCTCGATGTCGAAATCAGATCAAGAATATCTGGCGGCCGACCGCGATTTGTATTCAGGCCTGATTCGGCTCCATGTCCTGCACCACGCCGTAGAGGGTCCGATCTTTGGTCTTGGGATGATCGAGGAACTGGCCCGTCACGGGTATCGCATCAGTCCAGGGAGTCTGTATCCTCTGCTGCAACGGCTTGAGAAGAAAGGCTATCTGCGGTCGACTGAGCAGCGAAAAGGGAAATCGCTCCGGCGAGTGTACCGAGCGACTCGGTTAGGCCGAAAGGCCTTGCTGGCATCGAAAAGCAAAGTGCGAGAGCTCTTTCATGAACTCATTGAGGCGGACTAGCACAACCGCCGATTGTGCGAGCCGCGTTACAGGGAGGCGGGCGCTTGCGGCATCCACCAAAGGTTTGATCGCGGGTAGTCGTTAGCCTTGAGGAGGCATCCGCGATGGGCGTTCATTTCAGGCCGGGAGGCGCATTTCCGTTTCTAGGCCTTCCAGCGGACGAGCTCGCCGACAAACACATTGATCTTGAACTATTTGGGGCCGCGGGGCCTGTGAAATTCGTGAGCGACTATCCGCGACTGCTTCGGCTATGCGCCGGTTTCGGCACACCTGATCCGCGATTTCCTCGCATTCTCCGGTTTCAGCCCTGGCGACTATCTTCGCCGTCTGACCGATCTTCGCCGGCAGGGTTCATATGTCAAATTCAACCACCTGGCGCTGACGCAGTAGCTTCAGTTTTTTCCAATACAAGGGGTGCTCCGTCTCCCTAGTCTGGAGGCTAGGAGGACAAGAATGGGTACGAAGTTTCTGATGATCGCGCCGTATACGTTCCGCGGCTTTTAAACTCTGCGGCGAGCAAGCTTCCGCAATAAATAGCCTCTCCAAGTGGGCCGGAGATCGGTGATATGCGACCTACGAGAAACTACGGAGGATAAAAACGCGGCTCCAGCAGCTACGGATGTGTGGCAATTTCGCGTGAGCATTACGTACTTCTACTTACACCTTGTATATTGGCGAAGATGCATAAACAAACCGCTCTATGGGTAGCAATTTTTTGTTTGCAATCTGCTATGGCCGCGAACATCAATGTTCCGGCCGGTGGAAACCTACAGACTGCTCTGAATTCGGCTCATCCGGGCGATACCGTGACTCTTGCGGCTGGAGCTACCTACGTCGGCCATTTTTATCCCGCCCCCAATCCAGGTCCGCAGTGGATCACTATCCAAAGCTCCGCGATGAGTTCTCTTCCCGGTTCGGGTAATCGCGTCTCGAACACGCAATCGGCAGCCATGCCCAAACTGATGTCGCCCGACGGGGCCGCAGTTCTGCAGATCACAAGCGGCGCCAACTACTATCACATCATCGGGGTCGAATTCCTACCGGCTCCGGGCGTGTACGCCCAAGACGTCATCCAAGTTGGCACGGCAGGCGAGACTTCAGTGAATCAGCTACCCCATGATCTCGATTTCGATCGCGATTATATCCACGGTGATTCAGCTGCCGGGGGAAAGCGCGGTATCGCGCTGAACGGGGGCAGCACCACCGTCGAGAACTGCTATATTTCAGCATTTTTCAGCACCTGGCAGGATACGCAGGCTCTCGCGGGCTGGAACGGTCCGGGTCCTTTTCAGATCATCAACAACTATCTCGAAGCTGGAACGGAAACGGTAGCGTTCGGAGGGGCCGAGCCCGCCATTCCAGGCGTGGTCCCATCGGACATTTCCATTCAGAACAATTATTTTTTCAAACCGCTCGGTTGGAAGCCAGGCAGCAGTTCGTATGCCGGTGTTCCTATTTGGGTAAAGAATCATCTCGAGTTAAAGAACGCGCAACGGCTGACATTCGACAGCAATACACTCGAAAACAACTGGGTGGGTGCGGACCAGCGCGGCTATGCGTTTATGTTCGACGTAAACACCCTTGGAGATAGCGCACCCTGGTCCGTCGTGAACGGAATCAAAATCACGAACAACATCATCAAGCACTCCGGTGGTGGCGTGTCCATGTCCGGACACGATTCGGACGGCTCGGGCAGCAGCGGAAACTTTCTCATACAAAACAATCTCTGGGAAGATATCAACTCGTCCTGGGGCGATGACGGACACCTGTTCGGCATCTTCAATGGCGTACAGGGAGTAACGATCGATCACAATACAGCGTTTCAAACCGGCTTCATCATGGGATTTGATGTCGGGCCGAGCTATAACGTGAGTTACACCAACAACATCTCCTTGAACGGTTGGGGAGTTACCGGAGATAATACCGGTGGCGGCACGGCGGCGCTGAACGCATACGATATCGGCGGCACATTCTCTAACAACGTTCTCATTGGTGCTCCGGCGGCGTTATATCCGGCGAATAATTTCTTTCCCTCTTCGGTCGATCAGGTCGGCTTCGTCGATTTCGCGGCTGGCAATTTCCAACTCGCATCCAGCAGCCCCTATAAGGGCGCGGGCACAAACTCCAGCGATATTGGCGCAAGTCTTCCCACGCTGCAATCCGCTGCCGCCATTCCTACCGGTTGGGTGAACATCGTTTCGAAAATGAGCGGCAAATGCCTGGATGTTACCGGGATGTCAACTGCACCAAGCGCTCTCTTACAACAGTGGACCTGCTGGGGCGGAGATAATCAGAAATTTCAATTCACGACTGTTCCGGGCGGTTACGAAATCACGGTTAAGAATAGCGGCTTTCAACTCGACGTAGGCGGCGGTCGTTAGCTATCTGGGACGGAGCCCTTATCAACCAGTGGCCTTACTGGGGAGGCTCAAACGAGATCTGGCTAGTGAACCCAACTTCTGATGGCTATGTCAAATTGAATCCGCTAAGCAGCGGCAAATGCATGAACGTAAGCGGAGCTTCCGTGCAGAACGGCGCCATTATTCAGCAATGGACCTGCGAGGGAGGCGATAACGAGAAATGGACTCTGGCCGCTACTCAGTAGGTGGACCGGGCCCTTGCTTAAACTTCACGAAAGCGGCTTTGAAAAAACAGCGGAAGTCTTCGTCCGGGAATATCCCTGCTGAAGATAGAAACGATGAGCCTTTTCCCGCGCGATTTGCGATCGCACCAGCATGGTTGAAAGGCCTCGACCCGCTACCCACTGCTCGGCTTTAGCAACCAATTGGCGTCCGATGCCATTGCTGCGAAGATCGCTCGCCACAACCAACCCTCCAATCTCGCCGTACGATCCGACCTGAAGGTGGTGAACAATACCTACATCGATCCAGCCGGCGATCCTGTCCGATAAACAGGCGACATATACGACGTGATCTCGTAAGGGGGCCAAACTCCGTATGCGCCGCTCCATGACTTCGGGCGAAACCGGATATCCAAATTCACCGCTCAAAGTCGCGGCGGCTGCGGCATCGGCGATCGCAATCTCTCGGATTAGAAGAGAACTTGGCGAAGGAACGAATTCAGAATTGGCGGGATCAGCGTTGGCGGCCATCAGCCAAACAGTCCGCCGAAAGAATCCTCGATCCACTCCCACCCGAGTTGCAGAAGTTGTGACCACGGGAGGCTCCGTTCTCCACTCAAGTGCAGAACTCGCCTATAATCCGCCGGGGGTTCGAAAAGGCTTTGATCGAGAGGACCTTCGTAGAGTTCGGTCACTTCCCGAAGGTTTTCGAATTGATGATCGCCCTCTCCGGATGCGTTTTCCAGTCGCCGGACGCTATATTCTTTCGCGTCGGGATTCAAGAAAAGCATACGCGATTTGGAAGGCTCCATGATTTGGATGTAGGTGAGACCGGACGGTCCGGCGATAGTTTCCCGCCGCGTCATCGATTGCTTGAAATACTCTGTCGTAACTTGAACGTTGCCGCGCCAGGTCGATTTAGTGGTGATCTTCCAATCCGCGACAGACTTCCGAGGAGATCCAGCAAGTATCGCAGCAGCCAGAAACCCTATTGTCCAATGCCGCCGCACCATAATCGATAGTTTATGCCAGAGAGTCTAGTGAGCTGTATACAAGCTCCCTCACGGCCGCGGCTCCGTTTCAGATATTCACCGGGATGAGTGACGTGCTTTAGAAAGAAAGTTCAGAAACGGACTAGCGGAAGTTACTGCTCCCGCAGAACACGTACCGGATCGACCTTCGCGGCGCGTCTCGCTGGAATGATCGCGGAGCCTAAACACAGGACCAGAATGCAAACCGCCGCGATCGTGTACGAGATCTTATCCGTTGGAGAAACCTTGAATAGCAGGGCCTGCAAAAACTGAGAGCAGGCAAATGAAATCAGCATTCCCGCGATCAGCCCGGGGATAACGACGGCTAAACACTCCCGAAGGATCAGCGTAACCAGATCCCGGTTTTCGGCTCCCATCGCCGAACGAATCCCAAACTCTCGGACGCGGCGCGTGACAGAGTATCCAAACACGCCGTATATACCGACCATACAAAGGAGTGTCGCTAATCCGGCGAAGGCGGTCATGAGAGATAAGGCGAACCGCCGGCGCGCAAGCGAAGAATCGACGTAACCGGCAAGCGTGCGCACCGGCCCGATTGCGCCCCGCGGTTCAACTCGGCGCATAGCCGTCGCGATGAAAGGCTCTAGCGGTCTAGGGTTCCCGAAAGTCTTGATAAGAACGTCCATGCGTGGAGACGCACTCACGGAATACATGGTTGGCTCAGGCTCCTGATCCAATCCAAACTCTCGGACACTTCCCACCACGCCCACGATTTCGACCGTTTGCGGATGAGGCGTAACCACGCCGAGCAACAACTTTTGTCCGACGGCATTCTCTTCCGGGAAGAAACGGCGGGCGAACGCTTCATTCACCACACAGCGGGCCTGATTGTAATCAGTGTCCGCGAGGAATCGACCAGTTTCGAGTGGAACTCCCAGCACGTGGAGATAATTCGAGCTGCTCCATCTGGTTTGCGCAGTCGGAAACTGACCCGGATCAAACGTTCTGGCTACGATCCCAAAGCGAGTTGCATAGCGAGTGTGTTCCGTCACGCCGAGGCTCATGGGAACAGAATTCACTGCCGCCACCTCTTGAACGCCGGGGATACTAGCCAGCTCCGGAGCAATGCGATTGCGAAACATGTCGTAGGATTTGTTCCAGTCGCGGTCTGCAAGAGGTACGTTCACCGTAAGCAGCCCCTCCGGCCGGAAACCCGGATCGGTTTGCAGCATCAAAGCGAAGCTTCGAACCAGCATGGTCGCGGCAAGCAGAACAGCCAGCGACAACGCAACCTCAGTACCCATCAGAAGCGAGCTGAGCCTGGACCTGCGCCCGGATGAGCCTCGCATGTCGCTCAGGTTGATCGCTTCGTTCAAGTCTGCGCGCATCACCCGCCAACAAGCAGGCAATGCAAACAAAAAGGCGACCAGGCACGAGAGGAGCACGCTGAACAACAACACGGGGCCGTCGATCTTGACCGCCTCCAGACGCGGAATTCGGCCTTGAGCCAGATTTTTCAACACGGGAAGCGCAGCGGCCGCCGCGAAGATTCCGAGAATCCCTCCCGTAACCGAAAGAATGAGAGTTTCGAGAAAAAAGCCGCGCAGGGCCGCCAGTCTGCTCGCGCCCAACGCCAGCCGAACCGCGATATCGCGACGGCAGTTGAGAGACCAAGCCAACATGAGATGCGCGAGATTTACACAGGCGATCAGGAGTACGAGGCCGACTGCGATCCAGACTGCTAAAAGGGCCGGGCGCACCTCGCCTGTTACCGCCTCCATCAAGGGCTGGATGAAAACGCCGATTTTTCCATTGGTCGCTGGGTACGCGGCGCTCAGCCGTCGAGAAACCGTTTCGGTTTCAGCTTCCGCGCTCGCGACCGACACACCGGGTCGCAACCGCCCGATTACCTCCAGCGGATGAAATTTGCGCGTCGACTCTGTTTCGGGATCGATGAATGACAGCGGAATCCATACATCCGCCCAGGTTGGAAAGGCTTGTGCCTGGCGAACGACGCCGATAACAGTGAATGCGTCCTTATCCAGATGCACTGCGCGGCCAATCACTCCAGAATCAGCGGAAAACTTCGAGCGCCACAGCCGTTCGCTAATCAGGGCCACCGGCTCTTTGGCCAGTTCCTGTCGCGTGTTATAAGCATGCCCGATAACCTGGCCCATCCCAAGAAGCGGGAACAGGTCCGCAGAAGCGTTCGTGGCCTGCACTTCCACCGGGTCGCCTTGACCGAGCAGCGTTGCCTTGTTCATCGCCTGGAAAGTGTAGGCTGCCAGATCGACGCTGCGAACCGATTTTTTCCAATCGAAATAATCGGGGACGGAAACTTGGAGGTTGTGAAAATCCGGGTGTGTTTCCCAAACCTGAATCAGAGCCTTCGGCTGCCGGAACGGGAGAGGCTCGAGCAGGACTGCGTGCACTGCCGTGTAAACAGCGGTGTTCGCTCCAATTCCCAAAATGATAGTCAGTAAGGCGGCGATGGCAAAAGCAGGTTTTCGAAGAATCGATTCAAGGGCACGACCTGTATCGGACATGAAACCAGAGCCCGAAGGAGTTACCCCGCAAATGTCGCCGCGGCCACTGGAAGCTGCCGGCGTCTCTCGCTGGAAGCGTTCCGCCAGTTTACTTGGGGCAACAGCACCGATGCATCGACTCGGTCCCGATACTTGATGGCAATATTCATCAACGAATCAAGAAGCGAATCGGACAAATAGTGAGGTTTCAGCCCGAGATCAATGAGCTTGGAGCATTTCGCATTGTAGTAATGCTGCTCCGACTCAACGCGCGGATCCGGCAGGTGATCAACTTCGACCCGAAGCCCGAGCTTTGAGCCCGCTGTTTTCACCAGATCCGCGAGTTCCAGCACCGAAAACTGTTCGGTGAATTGATTGAACACCCGGCATTCGCCCGGAGCCGCGGGATTCAAGCAAGCCAGTTCGACACACCGTACGGTGTCTCGAATATCAAGAAAGCCGCGTGTCTGTCCTCCCTTGCCGTAAACGGTGAGCGGATGTCCAATTGCGGCTTGGACGCAGAAACGGTTCAGAACAGTCCCGAAAACTTCATCGTAATCGAACCGGTTAATCAGGCCCTCGTCATACGCGACTTCATCGGTCACGGTTCCGTAAACCACGCCTTGATTGAGGTCGGTCGCGCGCAAACCCCAAATCTTGCACGCAAACATCATGTTGTGACTGTCGTGCACCTTGGAAAGGTGATAGAACGAGCCCGGCTGTTTCGGATACGGCAGGACATCTTTTCTGCCGTTGTGCTCGATTGTGATGTAGCCTTCCTCGATATCGATATTCGGCGTGCCGTATTCGCCCATGGTGCCGAGTTTCACCAGGTGGCAGTCAGGCTGTAGTTCGCGGATGGCGAACAGAAGGTTTAGTGTTCCGACGACGTTATTGACCTGAGTGAATACCGCGTGCTTGCGGTCAATCATGGAATAGGGAGCCGCCCGTTGCTCGGCAAAATGGACGATGGCGTCCGGCTCGAAACTTCTAAGCATGGAGGAAACGAAGTCGTAGTCCGTCACATCGCCCACGAAGAGTTCGATAGGATTTCCAGTGAACTCTTGCCAGATTCTCAGCCGCTCAGAAAGCGGACGGATAGGAGTGAGGGTCTGAACTCCGAGTTCGTGATCCCATTGACGTCGCGCAAAGTTGTCGGCGATCGCCACGGAATGGCCTCTTCCCGATAAATATAGTGCGGTGGCCCAACCGCAATAGCCATCTCCTCCCAGCACGCCGATCTTCATTCGCGAATCAATGCTCCTTTGGTTTTGAGACTAGTTGAACAACCGCGGTATTCGGAAAATGGCGACTGACCAGTCACTTACACTGACGAATTTATTCCGTTTCAGGTAACAACCCGCCTGTTCCAGGTTTCGCCGCCGGAGAAGTCGCTCTTTGGGAGGACGTGGAAGCCACGATTGCGGTGCCGAGAAAGATGAGCAGTGTCCCTAACCACCGCCAGGTGCTGACATCTTCCCGAAGAAAAAATTTGCCCAGCAAGGTCGACAGGATGTATCCGGTGGCGGTCAGCGGCAGAACGAAGCTGAGATCCGCCAGGCTTAATAGCGCCATTCGCATAAGCAGTCCGCCCGCCAGCATTACTATGCCCAGCGCCACGTAGGGATTGAGCATGGCTCTTGCATAGAGGAACGGATTCGTGGAAAGCACTTGCGAAAAATGGCGCATGCCCCAGGCCAGCGAAAGATTCCCGAAAGGCCTGAGCAACAGCACCATAAGTAAAAGGCGGTAGGCGCGTATAGTTCTCGCGCGTCGCGAGACTGGTTGTTGATTTTCCGCGGACACACTCTCTGCCAAAGCTCTCAAGACCCTTTCATCTATTGTAAACAGCCAGTTAACCGAGAACCACTCCGGCGCACGTGCCTAAGCCAATAGAAGTGAAGCCCTCGCGGGCGCAGCAACCCTTCAAAATAACCTCGTCACCGTCTTCAAGGAAGAGACGCGTCTCGTCAGTATGTGAAGATGCAACGGATCGCTGCCTTTCCAGGTAATTTCCAGCAGGCATCCGCGGTTAGATTTTTCCGGACCTGAAACGGTACCGCTTCCAATCAGGTCGCCGGCTCGAAGCGGGCATCCGTTCGAAGAGTGATGCGCCACCATTTGCCCCAAAGTCCAATACATGTCCTTGAACGAGCTTTGGCTCACGCGCACCGGGCTTCTCCATCGTTTGCGTTCGCAGCCAAACTTCCAGTGCGATATCGAACCCTGCTTCGTCCGGCGATTGCAAGTAAGGGAGAACAGGAACATCGTGCTCCACCGGGGCTGTGCGAAATGGTTCGAGAGCTTCCAATGTCACCACCCAGGGCGAAATCGAGGTGGCGAAATTCTTGGCCAGAAACGGACCAAGCGGTTGATATTCCCAACGCTGAATATCGCGCGCCGACCAGTCATTCAACAGACAAACCCCTACGATATGGTCTTCCGCTTCGGCGACTGGTATGGGTTCTCCCGATCGATTGCCGGGGCCGAGGAACGCGCCCAGTTCCAGTTCGTAATCGAGCTCTTGCGACCTTCCGAACCGGCCTTCCCCGAGTTGTCCCGATGGCCGGCGAATCGGTGTTCCGCCCACTACGATCGACGACGCGCGGCCGTGATACGCAATCGGAACATGTTTATAGTTCGGCAACAGCGGGTTATCGGGACGGAACATTCGGCCCACATTGGTTGCGTGGTGGATCGATGCGTAGAAATCGCTGTAGTCGCCGATTTGGGCGGGAAGAAGCATTTGGGCTTCCGATTGAGCGACTAATTGCCGCGTTGGGGAGCCTTGCGCCAGGGCCTTGCTCAAAAGACGGCGCAGGTCCCGGCGTTGCGTTACGGGCAGGCTCATGTAGCCATTCAGGTCTTCGCCTTCCAACCAGTCGCGCAGGTTGAGAATAAAATCCCCGATCGCAACTCCCAGGCGAGGGCGGGGATCCCCGAAAGCTCGAAATACGCCCAAAGGAAGATTTTGAATCGGGAAATCGCACCCGGCCACGTTGGCCGATTCCACCCAGCTCTTAAGCGCCGGATCGTGAGTCTCGTCGATCACGCATCTAGCCAGGACAAATAGTAATTCGGGTCTTCCACGGCGATGGCCTCGCGGCTGACATTCAGCCCGCGAAAGGTGTCCAGCATCACCGCCAGCTCGTTTGTCTGCTTTTGGCCGATCGATGCCTCCGTTCGCCCCGGCTGCGGACCATGCGCCAAACCATCGGGGTGAAGAGTGATTGAACCGTATTCGATTCCCGTCCGGCTCATGAATTCGGAATTTGCGTAGTACAACACCTCGTCCGACATTACATTCGAATGACTATACGGAGCCGGTACGGCTTCGGGATCGAAATCGTAAGGTCTGGGGCAGAACGAACACACAACAAACCCATCGCCTTCGAAGGTCTGATGAGTAGGCGGAGGCAAGTGGAAACGTCCCACGCGAGGTTCAAAGTTGTGGATATTCAGCGCCCAGGGATAGTAGTAGCCATCCCAGCCAATCACGTCGAAGGGATGATACGCCAGAACCATCTCGGTCAGATTGTTGGCCTTCTTGACCACCAGCTTGAATTCGCCTTTTTCATCGTGCGTCTCCAGGTTTTGTGGACAGCGGATATCGCGCTCCGAGTACGGGCACGATTCCATCAACTGGCCGAATTCGTTCCGGTAACGCTTCGGAGGGCGGACATATCCGGCGCTCTCGATAATGAGCAGCAGGCGTTGCGCGGAGGCGAAACGATAGCGGTGCAGAATTCCGCGCGGAATCACCAGGTAATCGCCATTTCCGAAAACGATGCTGCCAAAAGGCGACTCGAGAACGCCTTCCCCTTCGGTGACATAAGCAATCTCATCGCCCTGCGCATTTCGATAGAAATGCGAAATCTGTTCAGAGGGACGAACCATGGAAATTGAGACATCGGCATTGAACAGCAGCGGGGCGCGCTCCAGAATCGCGTCGCCAGGGTCGACCAGGCGGTTTGTCCGAAAATGCCGGTGCCGCAGCGGCTCGGGCAGGGCAGCCTCCCACTTGAGTTCTCTCATGTTCTGCACAGCGCGCACGGCTGTCGGCCTGCGGACGTGATACAGCAGCGAGGATGAGCCAACAAACCCCATATTGCCCATAAGCTCCTCTGAGTACAGTTCACCGGACGGCTTTCGATAAATTTTGTGCCTCTTGGAAGGTATTTCCCCGAGCTGGCGGTAAACGGGCATGTCGCCTCCTCTCTTTTAACATCGCAGAGGAGAATGGAATTGGAGGGAAGTCCATTTGCCATGCCGCAATTATCTGAGGAACGTGAGAGCCAAAGATCACGGGAGAGCCAAAGATCAACGGAAGATGACTTTCTCCCGATTCACGGCACCGACCACGTGGAATTCTACGTAGGCAACGCCAAGCAAGCCGCCTATTTCTATCGAGCCGCGCTGGGATTCCGTTTCGCTGGTTACCGAGGGCCGGAGACCGGCACGAAAGATCGCGTTTCCTATGTCCTCGAACAGAACAAGATTCGGTTTGTCCTCACGACGCCGCTGCTGCCGTCGGGGGAGATCGCCGATCACGTTTACCGGCACGGCGATGGCGTAAAATCCATTGCGCTTTGGGTCGATGACGTCGAATCCGCTTGGGAAGAAACAACAGCTCGGGGCGCGCGCGGGGATCAGGCTCCTGTGACGCTTCAAGACGATTACGGCAAAGCGCGGACCTGCTCCATCGCTCTGTATGGCGATACGATTCACACGTTCGTAGAGCGCCGGGATTACCAGGGCCCATTCCTGCCGGGCTTCGTCAAAGTTACCGAACCGGACCGCATCTCGCGTCCCACCGGGTTATTGCATATTGATCACATGGTCGGAAATGTGGGTTGGGGAGAGATGAACACCTGGGTCGCGTTTTATGAGCGCGTTATGGGATTTCGAATGTTCAAGCACTTCGACGATCAGGACATCTCCACCGAATACTCGGCCCTTATGTCAAAAGTTATGACGAATGGGAATGAGAAGATTCGTTTCCCGATTAACGAACCCGCCGAAGGCCGGCGCAAATCCCAAATCGAAGAGTATCTCGAGTTTTACGGCGGCCCGGGCGTGCAGCATATTGCGATGGCTACTGCTGATATCATCGCCACCGTTTCGGAGCTTCGCAACCGGGGAGTGGAATTCCTCTCGATCCCCAGCACTTATTACGAAGAGCTAACCGCGCGCGTGGGCAAAATCGATGAACCGATAGATGAGCTGGCGCAACTCGGAATCCTTGTGGATCGGGACGACGAAGGATACATGCTGCAAATCTTCACCAAACCGGTCGAAGACCGGCCTACTCTGTTTTACGAGATCATCCAGCGAAAAGGCAGCCGAAGCTTCGGTAAGGGCAACTTCAAGGCGCTCTTTGAGGCGATCGAGCGCGAGCAGGCCCGGCGCGGAAACCTGTAAACATGCCGCAGTTCTGTATTTCGGATGTCATTGTGGGTACTGCCGTTGCTTCTGGTACTCCTACGTGCGGTCCGGGCTTTTTTGTTTGATATCCGTTCTGGCCCATTTGGGTCTACGTGCCCAGGAGTTCCGTCAATGATCAAGTTGAGTTTTGTCTCCGCGCTAACTCTTCCGCTCGCTTTCTTCGCTCCATCGCTTTTCGCCGACACGTTCTTGCAGACGAATCTCGTGTCGGACGGATGCAGCACATGTCCCACTGCGGCTGTCATTGATCCGAATCTAAAGGATCCTTGGGGAATAGGGTTCAGCGCAACCAGTCCGTTCTGGGTATCCGACCGTGCGGCCGGTGTAACCACCATCTACATGGGCAACGGCACCAAAGTGAACGTTGGGGGAGTTCCGGCCATTACGGTTCCGCCCGGCACCGCCGTGACAGGGCCGACGGGTCAGGTCTTTGCAGGAATTTCCGGAAATTTTCTTCTTCCCAATGGCAACCCGTCAAGTTTCATTTTCGACACACTTGGTGGCACGATAGATGGCTGGAACGCCGGGTCTACGGCAATCGTTATGGCCACCACTCCAGGCGCGAACTATACCGGACTCGCTTTGGCGAACAACACGCTCTACGCTGCGAATTTCAAGACCGGCGGCAGTATCGACGTATTCAATTCGAGTTTCGCTCCGACCACGCTTTCCGGCCACTTCACCGACCCTAACGGCCTGCCCTCCGGATTCGCGCCTTTTAATGTTCAGAACCTCAACGGGGTTCTCTATGTGGAATATGCCCAAACCAACGCGAACGCGCCTGTATCTCTTTCCGGCGGCGGCTTCGTCGACGAATTCGATACAAACGGAAATTTCATCAAGCGCCTGGCGGGCAATGCCGCCGGCTCGGGCCCGCTCAACGCGCCCTGGGGTGTTGCTGTTGTGCCTGGCACCGGTTTCGGCGCATTTGCTGCCGGCGATGTGCTGATTGGAAATTTCTTCAGCGGCGACATCGATGTGTTCGATACCAACGGCAATTTCATACAAACACTGAAGGACGCCAACGGCAATACACTCGTGAATAGTGGCCTCTGGGCCATAACGTTCGATTCCGGGGCAACCGATGCGCGTGGACTGTACTTCACAGCCGGCATCAACCAAGGCAACGACGGAGTCTTCGGCAAAATCGACGCAGTACCTGAACCGGCTGCTTGGAGCTTGGCAGTGCTCGGATTGCTCGGCCTAGGTGCGATTCGGCGGCAACGATCGCTCAAAAAATAACGGGCCTGTCGGGCGCAAGCATTGATTCAGGCAAGCTTTTGCTTAATCAAGTCGCTTAATGCTTTGCCGTCCACGCGCTTTCCCGCGAGCCTGCCCTGCGCGGCTTTCATGACCGCTCCCATCTGCTTTTGGGAAGTTGCGCCCGTTTCCGAGATAGCCGCCGATGCCGCCTGCTCCAACTCAGCCTCGCTTGCTTCGGCCGGCAGATAGCTTTCAATGATCCGAATTTCCGCTTCTTCCTTCGCGGCCAGCTCTTCGCGGCCGCCTTTGCGGAAAAGATCTGCCGATTCACGCCGCTGCTTCAGGAGCGTGTTCATGACCTGGTTTTCCACCGCCTCATTCAGAGGCTTCATGGAATCGATTTCCTGCTTTGTGAGTGCGGATTTGACCATGCGAAGGGCACCCAGCCGAGTCTCGTCCTTGGCCTTCATGGCCTCGACCATGTCTTTCTGAATTTTGTCTAGAACGGGCATCGCCCAAAATTGTACACGGTCGCGGCTAAGATTTCCGCAATCTAACCAACCGTTATGAGCGCAGTTGTCGTCAGCATTAGAGTCAAGCACAAGACGTTTACAACTAAGCCAGTCTTGAGTAAGTAATTACCGGCTCCCCGGAACCGCCACCCAGCCAATTCCGACCATGTGACCAGGCCGAACGTAAGGACAAGGTAAAGGTAACGCCCGCTAAGGTAAGGAATATAATGGGTGGCTTTAACTCCGTAACTTATCCACAAGGTAACAGCGATAAACAGCAACAGGGCTACGGCATGAGCAAGGCAGATAATTGCCCATCGCCAATCACGTTGCGCATTCCGAGCTGATTCAACGATCAGTAGGACGAGAAGGATATAGGACAGCCGGTAAACAACAAATTGCACCGAATCGGGTATCCATCCTCCCAGGCCACCGCCGTAAAGGAGTTTCCACTCACTGAAAAAATCGTGCCGAATAAATGCTCCGAATGCGCTGAAAAAGGCCTCCGGATGATGCAAAAAGAAGGCTTTTTGAGCACTCACAGCGGGGTGCGTGGGATCAAACCATCCGGCAATGTTGACGTCTAGATAAGGCCTGTTCCAGAACAGCCATAAACCAGAGGCGATGCCCGTCGTGGCGATCAGCCAGGCGGCCTTCTTTCCACCCGAGCCAAAACATTTTTTCGGTATGAAGAACAAGAATCCCAGGCAGACGACTTCGGTAGGTTTCAGGAGCGCTATCCATAAAGCAAGGCCGGTCGCAGCGAGGAGGCCAAATCTAATTCCGTGATCGCTCGCCGGCGCGATTCGCATTTTCCACACCAGCGCAAAAAGGCAGATCGGGACAGCGAAGTTGATTCCGTCAAGATTGAATGTTGCCGCCTGCATCAAGAGGAATGGCGACGAGGCAACTAGCAGGAGGCTAGTTTGAAACCGGGGCATCGTTTCAAGCGCCAGAACAATTAAAGCTAAGTAACACAGCAGATTCAGCATACAAGCGGCACGGTGTCCCCACAATGGGGAACGGGTAACGATTCGGGTTAAAGCCAAGGCCAGGCTTTGCGGAACATAGTTGGCCGGACTGTAAACCGCCATATTGGTGAACTCCTCACGTACCCGATCGCTGTCGCCCGGACGGTCATGGCTGAAAGCCGACCATTCAGAGAGGTTCATGAAGTGGTGCTCGGGCCAGTAGCTTGACCAAAGCGTGTGGACAAACCGGCTATTCCTGACGCGAATTGAACCCCCAAGTTGCCGTTCCGAGTAGCGAGTCGCGCGGAAATGACCCTGCGCGATCTGCACAGCGCGAAAGTAATGGGATGGTCCGTCATATGTACTAATTGGCGGGACAACCATCACCGACAGCAAGCCCATCACCAAACCGATGGCGGCAATGTACTTGGATTCCGGCCGGAATCGCGCCAGCAGTCTGTGGTGCAACCTCAGATTATAAAGCTCCATTCGGCAGCATCTCCGCGCAACCTGAGAAGGACGCCCCGCGTCCCACCCGCTGTTATACTTAGCTGTTTTTGGGGCCTTTGTTGAGACAGTCTATCGCGATATCCCTCTTTTTAGCTTCAGCGTGCCTTACCAGAGGCGCGAGTTTTACAAATGGTCAAGCTGCTTGGGCAGTCATTGGCCAAGGCGAGTTTACCTACGGGGCGGCCGGCGCTTCGAATGTCGTGCTAGGCGGGGGTCCCAGCGGGCTTGCCTATACGAACGGCTTGCTCTTTGTGACCGACGCAAACCAGTTGGGAGCAGGATCAAGTAATAATCGCGTCGTTGCATTCGGCACGACGGCGCTCCCGAGCCCGCACTCCGATCCCACTCAGGCGCAACACCCGAGCAACAAGTGTTGGGTTTGCGGATATGGAGCAGCGTATGTTTTGGGTCAGCCCGATTACACCAGCAACAATCCCGGCTTCGGCAATCAGCCCACCACATCCAGCGGCAGCATGAATAACCCGCTGGGTGTCGCTACCGACGGTCACGTCCTCGCTGTCTCGGATACGAACAACAATCGCGTATTGATTTGGAATAGCATTCCAACAACCTTCGGACAGTCTGCCGATGTTGTTCTGGGGCAGCCGAATTTCACTACGAAAGCCGTCATTGCACCGCCGACCGCAAGCAGCCTTCGCGGTCCGATCGGCCTTTGGATCCAGAATGGCAAGTTGTTTGTCGCCGATTCTGGGGATTATCGGGTTCTGATTTGGAACCATATCCCTACTCAAAATAATCAGCCCGCGGATCTGGTCCTTGGACAGTCAAATCTCACGTCCGGAGGCCAAAGTGCCTGTAATCCCACCAAATCGAGCTACACAGCAGCGGCCAATGAGCTTTGCAACCCGGTTTCTGTCACCTCCGACGGGACGCATCTCTTCGTCGCCGATTTCGGGTTCAATCGCGTTTTGATCTGGAACAGTATTCCGGCTTCGAATGGCCAGCCCGCCGACGTGGTGGTCGGCCAGCCAGACATGGTCAGCGCAGTGGCCGACAATACCAACGTTTGTGGCGGCGCGGCCTTGTGTGGCGCCAGTTTGAATTTCCCGAGATATGCTCTTTCCGACGGCACCCGGCTGTTCATTGCCGATGGCGGGAATGATCGCGTTCTGATCTTCAATTCAATTCCCGCAATCGAATGGCGCTACTGCCGATGCCGTGCTCGGCCAACCCGATTTCACCAGCGATATTGTCACGAATCAGCCTGCGAGCATTGTGAGCACCGCTATCGATAACACTGCCAGTGTGGATACTATTCCCACTCCCTCGGCTTTGGCCTGGGATGGAACGAATCTCTACGTCAGCGACGCTTATAATCACCGCGTCCTGCTTTTCACGCCCGGCGATACCTCTCTGCCTGATAATTCTGTGGTGAACTGGGCCAGTGAAATCATCCGGCAGGAAGGGATTGTCACGCTGGGCGGAACGATCACCGCGAATGACACCGTCACAGTGACAATCGCCGGCACTGGCTATACCTACACGGTCAAAAGTAGCGACACCTTGGATTCTGTCGCGAAGGGACTGGTGAGCGCAATCAATGCTAACAGTGGCGACCCCAATGTTACAGCCATTTTTGGAGGCACCGGTACGGGCAGCATTTATTTGAGTTCGAAAGGCGTAAATCTCGCATTCGATGCCATCTCGCTTGCCACGAGCCCATCCAGCGGCGCCACCATTACTTCGTCTGCATCCGGAGGCTATCTGTCTGCCGGCACAGGCGCGACGGCGGCCCCAGGTATGTTAGTCGAGATCGATGCGCCCGGAGGCACCAGCCTTTCGGATAACTCGGCTGTCGCGCCGCAAACCGGTGAAGACCTGCCCACCAACTTGGGGGGCGTGCAAGTCTTTATGGACGGCTTTCCCGCGGCTCTCCTGAGCGTTTCGCCGACCCAGATAGTTACACAAATCCCCTACACCTTCGGTGACCGGAACAGCACGAGCATATTCGTTCGCACGACTCACAATGACGGTAGTGTTACCATCACTAACGCGACACCCACTTACATTGCGCCCGCCAATCCAGGACTGTTTAATGCTCCGACTTACCCCGGTCAACCGAGGCCTTGGCCCGCAATTGAGGCTTTCCATCAGCTCGATCCTTTGGGGAATCCGTCGAATCCCACGGCAGTGGTCTCGATAGACGGAACGGTGCATGCGGGCGACGTTGCCACGATTACCATCGCTGGAACGGCGTACAACTACACCGTCCAATCGACCGACATGCTCAGCGATATCGTGAACGGTCTGGTTAAAGCAATTAATAGCGCGCCCGATCCGAACGTCACCGCCGCGGCGGGCGGCGCATTCACGCGGGTGGTACTCACGGCTATCCACGACGGAGCGGCCGGAACGGGGATTTCGATTGCCGGCAGTGCGAGTTCGAGCGCTCAGGTCACCGTGACTGCCTATACGAGCGCCACATGTTGCAACGTCGTAGGAGGGAGTGCGATCACGCCTTCCAATCCGGCCGTCCCAGGCGAGTTGATCACGATCAGCGCGGCCGGCCTGGGCCTTTTTAGTGACCCCAACATCGAAGCGGACGTGCAGAGCCAGGGGATAGGTCACGCATACAGCGCACCCACCCCCAACAATGTTTCTAATACCGTCAGCGCAACCATGAACGGGGAAACCGCCCAAGTCATATTCGCGGGTTTACCGTTCCACTCCTATGGTGTTTATCAGGTTCAGCTCATCGTCCCGTCTGATCTGTCATCGAATCAAACGACGCAGCTCTATGTGGCGCAAAATGCATTCGTCAGCAACATTGTCACGCTGCCGGTGAGCCAAACCCCAGGGTCACCCACGGGGCCTCCTGGCGCGGGACTGGCAAACGCGCCGATTCTGGTAGCTCCAGCTAACCTGGTTTTCCAGAATCAGAACCTCGGTCTCATACCCTCGACCCAAAATGTAACGATCTCTAATCCCACGAATTCATCGCTAACGATCTCCGGCGTTCAAGTAACCGGACCGGGCGCATCCAATTTCAGCATCGCGAACTCTTGTAGCGGGAGCCTCGCGGTCGGCCAGAGTTGCACGGTCTCGGTTACGTACGCGGGCAGTTCATCCGCCATCACAACGGCTTCTCTCATTATTTCCGACAGTGCGCCAGGCTCGCCGCACAGCGTCTTCCTCTTTGGAATGCCAGGCTCGCAATTTGAAATCCTCAGCAAGTTGGATGGCAAGTCTCTGGATGTGACAAATGTATCTACGGCGGATGGGGCTTCCATTCAGCAGTGGCAGTATCTCGGTGGTGCAAACCAGAAGTGGAATATTGTGCCCACAGGCGGCGGCTATTTCGAAATCGTAAATGTAAACAGTGGAAAAGTGCTCGATGTTACTGGCGGCGGCGCGGCTCTGGCAAACGGGCTGACAATCCAGCAGTGGGATTACATGGGGGGTTACAACCAACAATGGAGTATCGTGCCGCTTGGCAATGGGTACTTTGAAATTGTGAGCGCCCTCAGCGGCAAGGTCTTGGATATTACGGGTGCTTCCACTGCCAATGGGGCCCCGATTCAGCAATGGGACTATCTGGGTGGCGATCACCAGCAGTGGCAGATCTCACCTTTTCAGCCGATATTGAGATTCAGAACTGGCGAGCGGCAAAGTGCTGGATGTCACAGGCGGTTCGATTGCGAATGGAGCGCTGATTCAACAATGGGATTATCTGGGCGGAGCCAACCAGCAATGGACCTTAGCGCCGGTTGACAGTCTCTACTATCGAATTGTGAATTCCTAGGGAGCGGTAAAGTGCTGGATGCAATCAACGCTTCCACGGCCGATGGTGACGGAATTCAGCAATGGGATTACCTCGGCGGCGACAACCAAAAATGGGCGCTGATGCCCACCGATGTCCCTGGCTATTACGCCATCGTCAACAAGCTCAGCGGAAGAGTGCTGGATGTGACTGGCGGCTCTGGCGCGATTAGTGACGGCCTCACGATTCAGCAATGGGATTACCTTCGGCGCAACTAATCAGAAGTGGCAACTTGTGCCAGTCGGAACGGTACATTAACCATAGATTTCAGGTAACGAAAACACACCTCCGTGGAACACGGTGGGCCAGCATCGCCCTATTATTTTCCTGCTTTTCCCTCGCGGCGCCCGCAGCGGCAAGTCAGCCGAGAGTGACACTCGCCGAAAATGAAGGTTTCTGCCCCAACGGTGTCTATAGCTCAACTACCTGGCCGAAAAACATAGTCAAGCTTTCAAATGTTTGGGGTTCGTATTGCAATGCCGGCGATCAGACACTCGGAAAGGCAGTTACGACGCCGTTTCCTGCGCCCAAGATACTGAGTCTTTATTTGGCAGGTTACCCCTCGTGGCCAGGGATTAGTGTCTGGATTGAAAACGTTGTCGATGGCACAAAGTTTTTCCTGAAGCCGTCGAACAATCCTCGAGAGGAATGGCGGAAATTTGATTTTTCGGTTCCGTTATCTCTGGTCAGTAAGCCTATCCGATTGGTCGCCGAGGATCGCTCGACGGCTCCGGGAGGATGGATTGCCTTCAGCGAGCCGGTCGCCGCAACGCCGGCTTGGGACCTGAGTGACGCTCGCGTTCTTCTTGGCAAAGCGTTATTGAGCGACGTCATAACCTTTCTGCCATGCCTCGCAGTTTGTGGTTTTTTCATACTTAGAGGGACTCGGAACGTTTGTTTTCTCGGGCTCGTTGCGCTGTCCACTACGGGAGCGGTCGGGTATTTCTCGTTTTGGATCTGGTTTTTGTCGCCGCGATTGGGGAGAAGGCTGAGCCTTTGGCTTCCGATTCTCTTCATCGCCGCCCTGTTATTTGCCATCCGAAGAATGGATAAAACCGGGCGTGTACTTTTGAAGGCATTACTCATGCCGATATCTCTCACTGCAACCGTTGCCCTGATGGTTCTCGCGGCTGGGTTTCTGTACGGAGGGCTCTCCGATCCTTTGGAAACAGCCTGGACCCGGTTTTCTCACCCGCTGCCCCCGGATAACACAATTCCATACCTTTTCGCGGAAGGCATTGCACGTGGACATGTGCCAAAACCACTGATTGCCGATTGGGAGTCTAGCGATCGCCCTCCGCTCCAGACAGGTCTTGTGTTGTCGGAGTTTGCCTATCTTCGGACTGAGCAGAACTATCCGCGCAGTGAACTGAATTACATGGTAGTGGCTGATCTCTTACAGAGCCTCTGGGTTATTGGCCTCTGGGCTCTCCTTATATCTTTCGAGCTTGATAAGAGAGCCGTCGCGCTCACGTCTTCAGTTTGTGTCTTTTCCGGATTCGTCTTTCTTAACTCCTTTTATGTTTGGCCAAAGCTGTTGGCTGCCGCTTATACCTTGGGACTCTTTGCAATCTTGCTGGGAGGGCGCTTTGGTGTCACACGCCTGGAGGCCACTGCGCTCTCAGTTTTGGCAGGCGCCTTGGCCGCATTCGGATTACTGGCCCATGGTGGAACCATGTTTGCACTTTTGGCGTTGGGATTCACAATATTGATTCTGAGGGTCCGCGTTTCATTGAGGAGCCTGGCCATCAGTGCACTGACACTTGGCACGCTCTATCTGCCATGGCTGCTGTATCAGACCTATTACGACCCACCCGGGGACCGCCTGCTCAAGTACCACCTAGCGGGAGTGGAGCCTATCACTAAAAGTGCTTTTTTGCCGGTATTAGCCGCTGCTTATAAGAGTCTGAGTCTTGGGCAGATTCTTCACAACAAGTTCGCCAACATTATGACCGTCGCGGGGCACGGCTGGGAGTATTGGCGCCAAGTGTCGGCTTTAATCGGGCTGCTTCCCGGAGCAAATCACAAGAGCACTCTGATTGCCGCGACCGCCTCAGCTTTAAGAGCGCAAGATTTTTTTTATTTTGTTCCCAATCTGGGATTTCTTGTGCTCGGAATTCCCGCTCTCATTTTTGTACTCAGGCGCCGAAGCCGTTCGCCAGAGCATAAAGTCGCTCTCTCCATGTGGCTGTTCGTCGCCCTGACCGCCGTCTGCTGGTGCTTGTTGATGTTCAAGCCCGAGAGCGCGCTCCTTCATCAGGGCACGTATGTCATGGTCCTGCTTGCATACGCCGGTTCAACTCTCGCGCTTTGGGCAGTTTCCCGTTCCCTGGCGGTGATCGTGGCGGCTCTTCAGATCGCTTTGCAATTTTTGCTATATGGGTTTACGATGCGAATACCCCTCACGAATGCTTTGCCGGAAGGAACAGTGCGATTGGCAACCTTGATGCTCGGTCTCCTCTCCGCAGCGGCATTTTTCATTCTAGTAGCCCGTTGCGAGGAGTCGTGTTAGTGGGTTCCAAGGCTACTTAGGCGCCAGACTACTTCGGTAATCCGCACGTATCTCGCTTTCATTTAGCGACCGGTTGGTCAAGTTAGCTTGGGCGATCAGGCCTCGAAATCGCATCCAGGATCCGTTGCCATCGGGCCAACCTTTAGTAAATCCATCGCCGATCTCGCAGAACTTCATCGAAGAATCCTGGATGTTGCCTGAGAGGAAACCTACAAGCGAGCCATCTAAATAAAGACGATGGCCGGTCCCAGTTCCAACCAGAGTCACCTGATGCCATGCATTATTGTTCACTGCAACAGTGCTTTCCAGAGTTGCAGGGTGGCCGGGATAATAGTGACCGCTCAAACGTCCACGTGTATCGACGCTTAAAACGGGTAACCACTCAGAGGGTTTTTCCATTAAGTTGTCGATATTTTGGCAGCCGAAAAGAGCGCCCGCATCTTTCGTTTTGAACCACAAGCTCAGAGTGTTCGAGCTGGCATTGAGTGTGGAATCGGATAGCGCGGCGTAGCCCGGCCGGGAATCGAAATGAGTCGCCTTAAACAGTAAAAAGGTGTCCGAAGGACTCTTTGTGTTCCGTGGCAACTGCAGCTCGAAGCCCGCGACTGACAATGCCGGGCGGAACTCATCGTGTATGTAGGTTACTAATGGGCGAGTCAAAAACTCGGTTTTGAAACGCATCCACCATGCAGCCGTTCCGCCATTGTAAATTACACAAGGGCGCTGTTGAGCTTTAAGTTTTTCCATGGTCTGTTGCTGTTCTCCGGGAGTGAGGAACTGCATCCAGCCAGAAACATTAAAGCCTGTCAGGGGAGCTAGCCCTGTCCAAAGATGCAAGCTGCCGAGGCCTGGTTCTGCCACAAACGAATCGCAATCGGCTTCGATATTTGAGACCAGCACATGGTAAGTTACAGCCTCGGCGAAAGGCATGCGCAGACGATCAGCACCGGGCAGATAACTAGGCACAACCAGGTTCTTATATTCGTGACGAACTCCATTTCCCGAAGAAATCCTGGGATAAACGTAGACCCCGAGGAGTGCAATACATACACAGCCTGAGATGTTGCGCGCCAGCGCAGAACGCAATGGCGCCCTGCCGCGCACTGGCTCGTGAAGGAACGTGATCCAGAATTCTTTTGCCAAGGGGGTGCGTCTGACGCTCACGCCTATTCGACAATAGAGAGGCTCAATGAGGACTCCGAGATCTCCCAGCGCATCCGCCAGCGCCACGACGGCGGCAGGCAAAAACAGAAAAGTGGAAAACGCGTGCTGCGTGCCGGCCACGGGATAAATCAACATCACCTCGAATACACACGCTGTCGCGAGAAAAGCGCGTGAGAACGGCTCTCGTCCGCTCTTGAGACCAGGCACAAGAAGCAGCCATGTAAAGGGTGCGCCGAAGGAGATTGCCAACTGTGGAATGCCCAATCCCTGAAATGCCTTTTCTTTGTATGCAAACCAAACTATGAGAACTCCCCAAATCAACTTTGCAGCAGAGGTAACCAGCTGAAGCGTCTTACGATTACGGCGGCTGAACGAAAACACAATGTAAGCACCGGCTGCAGTAATTCCGGCGATCGCGGCGCCTACCGTTGAGTTGGCGAGTTTGACGGGCAAGAAAAACTGAACCGGCATGCGCGCAGGGCGAGTGATGATCCCAGCGAAGGCAGAACTCGTAGTTGTACCTTCAGCCAGAATTGCTCCGAGCAGAACGAGACTTGTGAACAGAAACGTAACTAGCGCCGGTATACCATCTCTTAACCGTGTAAGACCGTAATGATCCGAGTTTCCAAATCCAAGTACCAGGCACAAACCCGCAAGCGAAAGAGAAACAGCAACTGCCAGTGGTCCGCCCCAGGAAGTTATGTAGGGCAGAGTTATTAGAGGCGGTATTGCCACGGACAAGACCATTACTAGTATCCCTAGAATCCGGACTCCTTTAGACCTGCTTCTTGTCAGAATGGCGAGAAGAAAGGCGAAGCTGAGATAACTGCCAATGTTGATCTTCGTAAGCGAAAGACAAGCCAGCAATGCAGCGATTACAGGAAGGACCGGCTGAAGCGCTTCCTGTCTATAGAAGGAAGCTGAAAGAATTAAAGCCGATGTGAGGGTGAGAATTAGGCCCTGTGGATGATTAGGTTCATGTATGAGCGCGGAAAGATGAAAAAAAGTGAGAACAAACGTGACCACGCCCCAAAACATCGCGCGTGTAATGCGCCATGCGGCAAAACCGCACATAAGTGAAGCAGCGAGCCAGTGTCCGAGCGTGACGAATCGCGCGGTATCGGTAGTTACTGGAATGTGAGCTATGCCGTAGAGAGCCTTGTTAAATAGGTAATAGAACGGCCCATATTGAGTAAATGTTGAAGTATACAGCGGTAGGTGGCTGAAATAAGATCGAAGACTAACTGCTAAATATCCTTCATCATCATAAATTTCATATATCGAAAATAGCCATGCATACGCGAGGCGACCCGCCAGAAAAATCAGGTATATCCAAATCGCGATCTCAATGCCCTTAAGGATGCGAATCGAACGAGCTGCTATCTGACTCTCACTGATCTCGCGCTCGGTCTGGAGGCGCTCGCCGCGACTCATAAGGCGGAAAGGAACTCACTGACAAAGCAATCAATATCCAGACGCGAAGGCAGGGTGATTACTACGGCGTTTGTTCCGAACGGCAGCACAGGAATACAACCAGTCTACACGCTAGAAGAACCTGCGACAGGATTGAAGGAGCGCACGCCAACGATGGTCCCACGTTGTCGTGCGAGGCCGGTCGGAAGTGGTGGAGTGCGATCTCTCCTACAGCGATTTAAGAAAAACAATCAACTGCTGCTGCTGTGCAGTGGTCAACGCGCTGAAGCGCGCGAGAACGCCCTGAGCTTCTCCCGCATGGCGCAAAATGGCATCGTTCATAGTTACCGACGCGTTGTCATGCATGAAACGAGACTTTATGCGGAGACCCCACAGCGGAGCAGTGCGCAGCTTGCCGGCTGTATCTTGGGGACCAACCTGCACAATGCCGTCACCGGTTCCGACGTCGTGCAATAGAAAATCACTGTACGGGTGAAAGATCTTGTTGCCCAAAGCTTCGGGCACAGTGTAGGCTCCCCCGTTTATCAGTGCTCCGGAACGATCTGTTGTCAGGGTCTCAACATGGCAGGTACCGCAGCCGATCGCCCTGAATAGATTTTGCCCCGCGATTGCATCGGGGCTCGCCGCTAAAACCGTGTCACGAGGCGGCACCTGCGTCCCGCGAATGAATTGAGCAAAGTGGTCGATATCTGCTAACCCCAAATCATCCGGCGTATCTTCGGGGTCGCTCGTCACTTTGCAGACCGAAGTAACATCGGTGGGCTTCAGGCGATTCGTAACACCCATTTCATTCAGGTAGGCATCGCCTGCAAACGAAAGAATGGTGGGGTCCTGGTCTTTCCAACCAAACTTGCCTACGCCCGTTTGCCCGGGCGCTTCCAGAATAGGAACTTGAATCGCTTCGCCATGAATCATTCCATTGCTCTCGGCAGGCTGATTCGCGGCAATAGCTAGGAAGGTCCGGTCATCGACGGCCTCGACAAAGCCATCTCCCAAGGTGTTGAGCACGGCTCGAGGCGTGCGTACATCTTCCGAGTCAGGTACATGCTCTTGCGCCTGCGGACATATGGAACGGTCATTGATAATAGAGCGGCCCGAAATCGTGTTTCCTCCATCATTAATCACAATCGTGGGATTAACAAAATTTCCATTTGCGTCTTTGTGACCGGCCCGCATTTCGGTAAACTGGCTGGCTGCTCCAGTTACGCCATTCTGATGACACTCGGCGCAGGATGTAGCGTTAAACACAGGCCCGAGCCCCGTACTCGGATCATGTCTTTTTTCGAAATGTGCCTGATCAAGAGCAAAGGTGTCGCCGGGCGGCTCCAGGATGCCGTTACTGACGCTCTGCGAACCTGGATTGCCGGCAAGTGTCGGAGTAGTAAAGCCGGCCGGAGCTTCAGTTACCGATTGCTGCGCGACCACGGCAATCGCGACCAAGAGGACTCCCACGAAACATATATAAATGGGAACGCTTCTGTGTCTTAACATAAGGGTTTTTGAAAAGCTAGTGGGCTGTCGCGATGAATTCGTTAGCATGGCCGCAACTTCCGCAGGCCACAAAGGACGATGGCCTGCGCCACTCTGGTGCATAAGTTTTGAGCGCGACAAGCCACTAGTTAAGTCTTTGGTGGCTTACGCGTTTCCTGAGGCAGCTTTCTCCACCACGACTGAGCCAGTCATCATGGGATGTATTTTGCAGAAATAAGGATAAGAACCTGGTTCTTGAAATGTGAATGAGAAGCTTTGATCCGTGTCAAGAACAGGGGAAGAAAATTTCTTCTCTGTACTTACGACGTTATGGGGAATGTCGTCTTGGTTTGACCATGTAACCGTCGCACCTGTTTTCACGGTCAGCGACTTCGGCGAGAAAGAAAAGTTGTCGATCTTCACCATGTTTCCACCGGCGACATTCCGCAGGCTTGCTTGTTGCGCGGCGCCCATCGCCAGAGTCGAATCGACAACCGCGAGCGTGTGAGTTCCGGCAATATAGTTTACGTGCGTGATTCCTAACACGTCGCGCAATTGTTCGGCCGGGACCTTCATGGGACCCGGCGAAGCAGCAGTACCCGGTTTCGGTTGGGGAAAAGCGGTAGACATCGCCGTGTGAAAACTAACATTTCCCTCCACCTTCTGCATGATCTGGTGGATGTGTCCGTTCAAGACGGTAACGGAGCCAAACCGTTTCAGGTACGACAGCGCAGTAGCCCCATCACCCGTGCCCCAGCCCCACTCGGGATAAACCGTCCAGAGAGGGATGTGCGCGAAAACGACGATTGGAGAACTACTGGAGCGGCCCGCCAGATCTTTTTGGAGCCAACTCAGCTGTTCCGCCCCGAGCGTTCCGAGCCCGCCGGCCTTTAGATCGACAACGTTCACTAAGCCGACGAAATGTACGCCTTTATGGTCGAAGCTGTACCAACCGGCACCCTTGGCGCCCTTGCCGTAGCGCTCCAGATACTGCTGGCCGTTGTCGGTGAGCATGTCGTGCTCGCCGGGCACGAAAAACGTTTGCCCTGCTTTGCACGACCGCAATACCTGATCGAGCGTATCGAACTCTGTAGGCTTTGAAAGATGGCTCAAGTCGCCGGTATGAATGAGAAAATCCGGAGTACGCTTGAGCGCGTTGATTTTAGCGATTGCTTCTTGCAGTGTCGCGGTCACATCGGTGTTGGCTGCTTTATTGAAGCCGATATGACTGTCGCTGATCTGGACGAAACTGAATTCTCCGTTCGCGCCCACTTCGTGATCAGCCATTTGCCCGAAAGCTCTTGAGCTCAGCACGCCTCCGCTGATAGTCCAAATCGTCCCGGTACCTGCCCAGGCCATGCACTTCAGAAACCCTCGACGATCCACGCCATCCTTACTAACATCCACTTTGATTCGATTAGACAAACCTTTCTCCTTCCAATTTCCGCCAGCAACATTTTCGGGGTGCTTTACTAACTGATACTCGACAGGCACTTCAAATATTCCCGTGCTGGTCGAGTTTTCCTACACTCAACTTCTTCCGCCGGCGCAGCCATCCCAGGGCTGCGAATCCTGCGCCGAGGAGCAGCAAGGGTTGAGGCTCCGGAACCGAGGTCGCCTGGACGAATGTCACATTGTCGATTGCAAAATCCCAGCCATCCGCGTTCGCGGAAGTGATCTCCACACTGGTCAGCCCATTACCAACGAGAGAAAATGTTCCAGCACCCAAGCCACCGGCGGACGCCAACGACATCGTGACGGAATCGCCTAAATTGTCGGTCACCGTGTAATTCCGCACATCGTCCCCATTAACGACAAGAATGTTAAAGTTACTCACCGGCGAAGCGAAAGTGATTACCAATGGATTGGTTTCGCCGGAGCCGAATAGGCCTTCGCTCGCGTAAACGCCCGTTTGATCGGCATTCAGTCCGACCTCAGAGTTGAGTAGCTCACCACCTGTGAACGTGGCGATACTGATGGTAAGCGGTGAATCCGGAATACCGGTAAGATTACCGCCACGGCCAGCTGCCTGAGCTTCGAAATCGATCACTGTAGGCATTGCCGGCACAGCCATTGTTAGAACCAAGAGCAAACACGGCCCAAAACGCACTAAGAGATGTTTCATGAAAGTTCTCCCGAAAGATCAGTTCTCAACGAATGAATCTCATTGACCGTTGGCGGTCAAAAAATTAGCGACCACAAAATTTGCTACATTGCCGCCGAGCTGCTCGCCGGCGGTAAGGTCCGTTCGAAAATGGACACCTGCAAAAATTCGGCTTAACGTGGCTTCTTGCGCAGCTGCCGAGAATGCCGTAAACGAGCGTTGCACTCCCGCCACGACTTCGGATGTGACATTGAAGCTGAACTGATCACTTCCGAAGAGGGAACTAAGTACAGTCGCCCCAGCAGCGCTTATCACGGCGTGCGCGCCAGGATACGAGGGGTCCGGCGTAGTGTTCCCAACCTCCGGAAGCCAATTCGGATCCGCGACTGTTTCAGCGTTGTTGTCCGTATCGGCGCCTTGAATGGCGGTCACAGGTCGCCAGAAGGTGTAAGTGTATTTGGCGTCGTAGAACGCGATGACTCCATCGGCGAATGTGAGATTCAACAACGCAAACAGGCGAGCGCTTTGCGCAGTTGTCAGATTGTTTACCAATGTTGCGGTTTGCGCGATTTCGTTCCAATAGTTTTGAATGGCCCCGTTCCAAAATCGCCCCGTGAGCGCCTGATCTGTCGTGGCGTTGGCACTGCGGGCTATACCCAGCGATTTGACTTCGTTGAACGCGTCGCTATAAGTGCTGCTGGTCAAATCGGGAGGAGGACCCGGGCGAAATTGACTCGCCTGTTGCAGCGCAAAAGGAGTCACTTGCGACCACGTCGTAAACTGCGGGTTCGGGAAATTGGGCGGCGTCTTCTGGTAATCTCCCGGAGCGTTCCCAAAGACGAACGGACCCGGTGTAGCATTGGATCCGTCATTGCTGCGCAGAGCTAGAATCTGATCGGCGACGATCTGCCCTAGACCGATGCCCTGGTCCTTATTCGCGCCATCGGGAATCTGCGCCAGCGATTGCTGAAGCTCCGTATCAAGCGTCGCTTTTAATTTCGGGTAAAGAGCGACGAGTACTTCGTGTGCCGCCGACGCCGCTGCTGCTTCTTGCGAAGCTGAGGGCGAGACTCCCTGTACCTGCGCCAGATATACATGATGCGTTCCGTCAATGGCGTTCACGGCATCATAAATTGCGGCATGCATGATCGCAAAACTGCGAGTTGGGTGAATGGTTGCCGGTTGAGCACCAGGCGTGCGAACGATCGCCAAAAGATTTCGATTCCACTGAACGATCGGGTTGGCTGAGCCGGCGGCCGCGTTCGCCGGCTGACCGTTGACTTGAGCCTGTACGCTGGTACACAGGAATGCAAGAGTAGTAAGGGCCTTTCGCATGTTAGGTTTCCCCTTCGCTTTTCTATAGACAAGTGGACGAACGGCGAGTCGCGACGAAATCGCTGCGCGTCGTGTCGTCAACCGTCTATACTTCGCGATAGGTTGGAATATTCCCGAGCGCCCGAACTAAACGTTCAACCAGTTTGCCGAATCTTGTAAAGATCTTGCAAACGTCCCCGTTCTGCGAGAAATTCTGGAGGAGCTATGGTTGAGCCTCCGCGTTGCCGATACCATGCGGGTTCATGCGTGAGCGTGCGCCCGATGCTCAGCAGTTTCCAAATCGCGTCCTTGAGTGGTCGTCGAACGAAGGCTTCGAACATCTCGCATGGGGGGCTGGCCGAAAAAACGGCTATACTCGCGGCTGAACTGGCTTACGCTCTCATAGCCGACCTCGTACGCTGCATGTGTCGCATCAGTTCCATTCGACAGCATCTGCTGTCGGGCTGCCTGTAACCTGAGCTGCTTCTGGTACTGGAGCGGGCTCATCGCCGTTAACGCACGGAACTGATGGTGAAGCGTGGACACTCCCATTCGGGCGATCCCGGCAAGTTCCTCCATCCGGAGCGGCTTGGTGTAGTTCGCCCGGAGCCAGGCGATTGCTCTCACCGTTCTGTTACTCAGATCGCCTCTCGTCGCGATCGCACGAAGGCGCTCTCCCTGTGGAGTTCTAAGAATGCGATATGCAATTTCACGCTGGACCAAAGGGGCAAGGAACGGAATATCTTCGGGACTGTCGAGAAGTTCTAAGAGCCGGGTGGTCGCGGCGAGCAATCCGACGGTTGTTTCACCAACCGCCAATCCACAACCTTGCGACGATCGCTTTTCCAACCGCGCACAACCGGTACCAAACGCCGTGCGCGCTTCGGGTTCGGGCAAATCTTCCCGGCTCATAATCTCCTGCACTGCCGTCATGTCAAGCAGGAGACGCATCGCGAGCTGAGGCACCGCTTCCGAGGCTTCAACAATCTGACTCTGAATGGGAGCTTCAATGGACGAGATGAGAAATGACGATCCATCGCACAAGTATTCCGTTCCTCCGAGATTGATAAGTTTTCGCCCCTGCACGAATATGGAAAGGCTTGGCACGCAGGTCGTCGCGTAGCAAGCACTCGGGGCGGTATGACGGAAAAGGGATAGGCCGCTGATGGCTGTCGGATGGTCTCCTTCCGAGTGCGTATGGGCGGAAAATTTACGGGCGAGCGCCCGTCGCATCTCGAGGACCGTCATTTCGGGATATCCGTGCTCTTGAATGTGCTTCGCCAATCGTCAAGTCCTCTTCTTCACGTTAACGCGGCGATTTCCTTCGTATGTACAAAATCTATCCACCAAACAGGATCGGGCAAAAAACTGGCAGGATCGGGAAAGCGACCGGGCGGTGCTTGCCGGTAGTTTGGAATTGAAGGGCACCTAAGGGGTGCACCGGAACTCCAGTTCAGAACGGGCGAGCACGCAAACCGGCAAAGGATTTCTTGATGAATTTTTCTTTCGAGAACAAGGTGGCTTTGGTCACCGGCGCCGGTTCGGGAATGGGCCTGACAACCGCGCAGGCATTCGCAGCCGAAGGTGCTGCTGTCGTGCTGGCAGACGTCAATGAAGCGCAGGCGCGCGCGGCTGCGAAGCAACTCGTTGATGCTGGCCATAAAGCTATCGGCGTACGTTGCGACGTCACAAACGAGGCCGATGTAAGAGCAAGGGTCGAGCAGACCGTGTCTACCTTCGGTCGCCTCGATGCCGCATTCAACAATGCCGGCGTGAATTCTCCTGCTGTGGAAACCGCAGATGCAAGCGGGGCCGAGTTTGACCGCGTCACCGCGATCAACCTCAAGGGCGTCTGGAACTGCATGAAATACGAACTGCTGCAGATGCGCAAGCAAGGGAGTGGCGCTATCGTAAACAACTCGTCCATAGGTGGACTCATCGGCTTACCCGGACGCGCGATCTATCACGCCACTAAGCATGGCGTACTTGGGCTCACCAAGAGCGCGGCCCTCGAATACGCCGCGCGTGGCATCCGCATTAACGCGATCTGTCCCGGCACGATCAATACACCGATGGTTGCGGAGATGCTGGCCAAGGAACCCGAAGCAATGAAAGAGATCCTGCGCAATCAGCCAAACGGAAGACTCGGTGAACCCGAAGAAATTGCGTCTGTTGTTCTTTGGCTGTGCGGTTCTGGGTCAAGCTTCGTCATTGGACACGCACTGGCAGTGGACGGTGGTTTCACGGTCCAGTAACAAAACGATTTTGAACAGCGAGGATACACAACATGCAAGGAACTATGCTCTACGGCCCGCGAGACATTCGTTTCGAAAATCGGCCAGACCCCACAATTACGAAGCCGACGGATGCCATCCTCCGCCTCTCGGCCACATGTATTTGCGGTTCGGACCTGTGGCCCTATCGCGGCATCGCCGAAGTGAAGCAACCGGCTCCCATGGGTCATGAGTATTGCGGCATCGTGGAAGAAGTCGGTAAAGAGGTCAGGAACATCAAGCCCGGCCAGTTCGTGGTCGGCTCGTTTGCAACATCCGATAACACCTGCGTTATCTGCCGGGATGGCTATCAATCTTCGTGCGTCCAACGCGAGTTCATGAGCAGCGCGCAGGCTCCCCTGTTGCGCATTCCTCTTGCGGACGGCACGTTGGTCGCAATACGCGATCTCCCTCCCGAAGAACTGATCCCGAGTCTGCTCGCGACATCCGACGTTTTGGGTACCGGCTGGTTTGCGGCCGATGCGGCCAACGTGAAGCCAGGCAAAACGGCCGTCGTCGTGGGCGATGGCGCAGTCGGCCTGCTGGCCGTGCTTTCCGCCAGGCAGATGGGCGCTGAGCGAATCATCGCAATGAGCCGCCACGAAGCTCGGCAGAAACTCGCGCGAGAATTTGGTGCGACCGATATCGTGACCGAACGTGGTGACGAGGGCATTGCGCGAATCAAAGAACTAACGAAGGGAATTGGAGCTGATTCCGTGCTGGAGTGCGTTGGCACCCAAGAATCGATGATGCAGGCCATCCGTTCCGCGCGTCCCGGCGGGTTCGTGAGCTACGTTGGCGTTCCGCACGGGGTCGAACTCGGCGGCGAACAACTGTTCTACGCAGAGGTGCATCTGCACGGTGGCCCAGCCCCGGTTCGCCGCTATCTCCGTGAGCTAATCGAGCTTGTGCTGAACGGGAAAATCAACCCCGGCAAAGTGTTCGATTTGACACTGCCGCTCAATCAAGTCGCTGAAGGATATCGGGCGATGGACGAGCGGCGTGCGATCAAAACGCTACTGCGCCCCTGAGGAGGCCAAAGAATGATCGCATACAAACCTGAGATTCAAAATAGCCGGAACAAGCTTTACAAAAAGCCAGGATACGACCTGAATGATCTATGAACAGAATGAAGCCGGTTCCTGAGAGCAAACCAAAACCCATGCAGACGAGAAACGACACCAGGGCAGTGGCCCCGGCGCTTAACAAGTACGCGGAAGGCCCTATAGCGGAACTATGGAAACGCCCTGAGCTCTCGCCGCGGGATCGCAGCATTGTCACCATTGCAGCTTTGATCGCTCGCAATCAAACGATTGAGATGCCTTATCGGGCAACGGATAACGGACTCACTCAGGCGCAGGCAGGAGAGGTCATCACACATCTGGCGTTCTATGTCGGTTGGCCGAACGCCTTCTCGGCCCTGCCGGTTGCAAAGGAAGTTTTCGAAAAGCGTGCCCGCTGAAGAGAGAAATATGGAAATCAAACGAGTTGGTTCGCAAGCTTCCGCCAAAGGGTCACCGGAATGGTTCACCGGCGCGGTAAGAGTTGATCCGCTGTTTCAGGCGCCGGAGCCGGCGCTCGTTTCATGCGCCAGCGTGACTTTCGAGCCCGGCGCGCGCACGGCCTGGCATACGCACCCGCTCGGTCAGACGCTCATCATAACGGCGGGTTGCGGATGGGCTCAGCGCGAAGGCGGACCGGTCGAGGAGATTCGGCCCGGCGATGTGGTGTGGTTTCCGCCCGGCGAGAAGCACTGGCATGGGGCTACGCCGAGTACGGCAATTACTCACATTGCGATTCAGGAAAAGAAGGACAGCAAGAACGTCGATTGGATGGAACATGTCAGCGATGAGCAATACGGTTCACGCTAGTAGGCGATTCCCGATAAGGAGCGATGAAGAGGAGGCTGAAGGTTGAACTGACACCTGAAGATCTCAATGCGATTGAAAGCGCCTCCGCGCAAATTAAACTCGAAGGGGCTCGCTATCCAGAGTTTCACGAGAAGCTGGTTGGTTCTCGGATTGATCTTCGCGCTATTTGCCTCGCCCATGATCACGTGGATTCAGGCGCTGTAGGAATTACCACTCCCAAGCCTGTCGCGAAAGTTCTTAGTAAGCCGTTCCCGATTGTCGGCGTCTACCTACGCCAACTTGAGGTTTTCGACGCGCTCAAAGTGAGATCTGTTCCTCGTGAGCAGCGGCACATCGTGCGCCAGAGCAATACCAGCGATCAAACTGTCGCCCATTCCTATCTTTCGGCCTGTACGTTCAAGTTTGCGCCGAACGTCAGCCGCGTGCTCGGCGGCAGCACGATCTAGCGGCAACACGCCGAGCGATTCGAGCAATTGACGCACTGCTTGACCGCGCTTGTTTTCACCGGTGCCGCTCAGAAGCTCGAAGCAGCTCACAGCATTTGTTTGGAGCTGGTCCGCCGCAATATACTCCGCAATTTGATCGGTTGCCGGCTGGACGCCGGCAAGGAAATCAATCAGGACATCAGTATCGGCGACAATCACCGCCAACTCTCTCGAAGCTCTTTTGTTTCACGCAGCAACTCTTCACGATCCTTCTTCGAAATCGAACCGGCAAGCGACAGTAGCTTTTTGCGACGCTTTTCTCGCTCGGCTTCGCCCTGCAAGAAACTCTCAATAGCTTCGCCAAGCACGGCGGAGAACCCCTTGTGTCCGCGACGCGATGCCAAGGCAAGTAGGGCGCTGCGGTGCTCTGCCTTCATCTCCACTGTTGTCCGCATATGCCAATTATACATGCATATGCATGCACATCGCGATACCCGTGCACCAGAGACCGTTGTGAATTTCAGCGGATCACGTAATCACGTGATGGAACATCGCAACGAGAACGGAAAACCTTGCTGTATGGGATGTGCCGGGCCTGCTCGGTCGTGAGCTTTCGAGTGCGGACCTCGCGGCTTTGGATGCGCTGAATCTCGCGCGACTCGGTCGAGCACTACAAGCTGCGCTGAAGGGGCCAATTAAGAGCAGCGCGCACGCGGCCGCGAACACAATCAGAATCGCGATGAGCAGGTTGCGCATATCCTGCTCAAGTTCACTGCGCTGAACGGTTCGGAGGGCGCGCCGCTTCTCCAGCCACCAGAGTCCAGCGAACCAAGCGCCAACGATCAAAGTGCGCACGGCATTTGGGATTGGGCTGCGCGCCATTATTGAGGATACTGCGCAAACCCGTCTGCCCGGTAGTATCCTGAATGGATTCGAACGAAATCTGGTGAAACCGAGAAGAATTGCGCTCCGCATTCTAGCGAATTGCTGTTATCCATTGTTTGTTCTCTTTTGCGCGGCGTTGCCGTCCCGGGCCCAATACGACTTCGATGTCTGGACCGCCGACGATGGCCTACCGCAGAACATCATTAGCGGCATCTGCCAAACGCCCGACGGATATCTTTGGCTAGCCACTTACGATGGTGTGGTCCGTTTCGATGGCGTGCGGTTTGTGGTTTTCAACAAGAGCAACTCGGCCGGCATCAGTTCGAATCGGTTTGAATTGCTCGATGAAGATCGGAACGGCGATCTGTGGCTCAGAGCTGAGGACAGCGGCTTAACGCGATATCACAGAGGAACTTTCACCACCGACGCGGCCCAATACGGATTGCCTCCAAACTCGATTCGAGGCGTGGCCGGCGATGGGCTCGGCGGCAGGTGGGTGCTATCGAGCCAGTCCTCAATTTTGCAATGGCAGGAGGCCAGCCGGAGGTTCATTGACATCACTCCGAGGCGAAACAGGACTACCTACAACTCCTTCCTTTGGAGACCGCAAGATGGCTTCTGGGGTGTCGATTCGAACGTTCTGTACTGCTTCGTCAAGGGACGATTCTTGACGTACCGGCTCCCGCATTGGCTTTGTGGCTTGAAAGTTGAGCACGTAGCAATAGAGGAGAGCGGGACGCTTTGGCTGGAGACCGGGGACGGCACTCTTGCCAGAATCAGAAACGCCGTCGTCGAACACATCAGTGCCCGTGAAGGGGCAATCACTTACCGGGATCGCCGCGGAAATGCTTGGCGAATTGGCATCGGGAAGTACTTGGTCCGCTTCATGGATTGCTCGTCAGGGGGCAAACCGGAGAGGATTGCGTTTTCGGTGCTCTACGAGGACCGGGAGGCCAACATATGGCTTGCCACGGACGGCCGAGGCCTATATCGCGCCCGCAGAAAGGCCATTACTTCCTACTCGACAAAAGACGGCCTGGGAACTCAGAACGTCTATCCCATTTACCAGGACCGCACCGGCGTTATCTGGATCGGATCATGGATCGGAAGCCTGAGCCGATTCCAAAATGGAAGATTTACAACCTACACGATGAAGGATGGTGTGCCGCCGCATCCGACGGCGCTTTCTGAGGATTCGCAAGGCCGGTTATGGGTTGCGGGAGACGGCATTCGGACTTACGAACATGGCCGATTCGTAGAACCGGTCGGCGTTGCCCCCTCGCAACGCGAGATCCATGCACTTCATGGAGACCGGGACGGAGCGATCTGGTTCGGAACTTCGCGAGGGCTGGCGCGATTTAAAGACGGAACTTACACGCTCTATACGGCGAACGATGGAGTGCTGGACGTCGATGTCCGAGTGATCATCGACGACCGCGCCAATGGTCTCTGGATCGGAGGCTACGGAGGCCTCATGAGGTTTCAAAATGGCCGGTTTACAGGTTGGACAGAACGCCAAGGACTGCCGAGCAACAGTGTCCGTTCGTTATACGAGGACCGCGACGGCGTACTCTGGGTTGGTACGTACGACGGTGGTCTGGGCCGCCTCAAGGATGGCAAGTTCACCCACTACAGTGAACAATCGGGACTCTTCAACAACGGCGTTTTTCAAATCCTCGAAGATGCGCGGGAAAATCTCTGGATGAGCTGTAATCGGGGCATCTACCGCGTCAGTAAGCGGGAGTTGAATGAGTTCGCCGCCGGTAAGACCAGAACCATTACCTCGATTGCGTACGGCAGGAGCGATGGCATGCTCAACGTGGAATGTAATGGCGGCATTTCACCGGCGGGCATCAAAGCTCGAGACGGCAAGCTGTGGTTTCCTACGCAGGACGGAGTCGCGGTGATTGACCCGGACGCCATCCCTATCAATCCGCAACCACCACCCGTTATGATTGAGTCCGTCCTGGTGGACCACGCGCCCATTTCTCCTGACGGCCCTTTGCGGATCGGGCCGGACAAGCAAAACTTTGAAATTCAGTACACGGCCCTGAGCTTCATCAACTCCCGGCAGATTCGCTTTAACTACAAACTGGAAGGCGTGGACTCGGATTGGGTCGACGCTGGGCTGCGGCGTACGGCGTACTATTCGCATCTGCCCCCCGGTAACTACTTGTTCAGAGTGATAGCCCGCAATAGCGACGGTATCTGGAACAATGAAGGAAAAAGTCTTAGCATCACGGTACTGGCGCCCTTCTACCGGAGATGGTGGTTCGAACTGCTCGAGCTTATGGGAGCCGCAATACTGGTCGGTGGAGCGTGGCGCTATCGAGTGTCACAGTTCGAACGCGCACAGGCTCTTCAGCAGGGGTTTTCGCAGCAACTGATTGCTTCTCAGGAAAACGAGCGCAAACGTATCGCTGCCGAACTGCACGACAGCGTCGGACAACGCCTGGTCATAATGAAAAACCTCGCTCTCTTTTTCATGCAGGCGCAGGGACAAGCTGCAGTGAGCAGCGGGAAAGTGCGGGCCATTGAAGAAATCTCTGCCGAAGCGGCGTTGGCTATCGACGAGACACGGGAGATCTCCTACAACCTGCGGCCCTTTCACTTGGATAGTCTGGGCTTAACCAAAGCTATTGAAGCAATCGTCCAGACAGTTTCGAGAGCATCCGCGACTACCTTCTTCTCTGAAATCGACAATATCGATGATGTATTTCCCGAGGAATTGCGGATCAACTTCTACCGGATCGTTCAGGAATGTTTGAACAACATCGTCAAGCATGCCCAAGCCACGGAGGCGAGCGTCCGCGTGAAGCGAAGCAGCGACGGCGTCACACTTACCATCCGAGATAACGGTACCGGCTTCACGCGGGCGCATGGCACTTCCGAATCGAATCTTGAGCCGGGCACAGGCGGTTTCGGGCTTATCGGAATCGCGGAACGTGCTCGTTCGCTAGGTGGTGAGTTGTCGTTGCAAACGGCTGCCGGCCGCGGCACTGTTGTATCGGTGCAAGTCAACTCCGGGGGGAAACGCCATGGCTGACGCAATTCGCGTTCTGCTGGCGGACGATCACCCTGTCGTTCGGAAAGGCCTTCGGATGGCCATCGAGGAAGATAGCGGGCTGAGTGTGGTGGCCGAAGCCGCGGATGGCGAAGCCGCGCTCGCCCTGATTGGGCAACTTGCGCCCCACGTTGTTGTGCTTGACATCGATATGCCGAAGCTGGATGGATTCGGAGTCGCACGGGAGATCGCTAAGCGGCAACTGCCCGTTGCGACGATCTTTCTCACGATGCACAACAGCGAGGATCTTTTTCGTGCAGCTATGAACCTCCGGGTAAAAGGCTACATTCTGAAAGACAGCGCGATGCTTGAGATCGTGGCAGGCATCCGGGCAGTCGCCGCGGGTCAGCCGTATCTCAGTTCAGCCCTCACCGCCCGTTTGCTAACGACGCCGGATAATGTCCCGGCGAGCCTCCTGACGCCAATCGAAAGGCGCATCGTTCAATTAATCGCCGCTGATAAATCAAGCAAAGAGATCGGCGCAGAACTTTCCATCCACTACCGAACGATTGAGAACCATCGGACTAACATCTGCCGCAAGTTAGGACTGAACGGGGCCAACGCCCTGCTGCGCTTCGCACTGCAAAACCGAACTAACCTCTAGGCCGCAACAACCAGCAACTTTTTTGTGTAGGGCTACACAGCTTTTGTGTAGCTGCACACCAGGAATCGTGTAGCCGCCTCTATTTTTTTCCGATGCTGTTTCGCTTACTCTCGTTAGCGGATTACCCACCTGCTCTCGCCGTACTTAGTGAACCGCCTCCGCTCTCGGCTTCGAGCAGTTACCCAAAGGGCGGAATTAAGGAGACAAGAATGATGGAAATTCGAAATTATCACCCGGGCCACACGCTGCGAGCGCTGGTTGCTATCGCAGGGATGCTGGCTCCGGTAATGGCACACTCTCAAACGGTATCTTTCGCAGGTGTTCAGACCACATTGCTGGCCAGCGGGCTCAGCTCTCCCGAAGGCGTGGCCGTGGACGCGAGCGGGAACGTCTTCGTCGCCGATAGCGGCCACGATGCGGTGAAGGAGATTGTAGCGGCGGGCGGCTACACCACCGTCAACACCCTGGGCAGCGGATTCAGCTCTCCCGAAGGCGTGGCGGTGGACGCGAGCGGGAACGTCTTCGTCGCCGACACCGGCCACAACGCGGTCAAGGAGATCCTGGCGGCGGGCGGCTACACCACCGTCAACACCCTCGGCAGCGGATTCTATGCCCCGTACGGCGTGGCGGTGGACGGCAGCGGGCACGTCTTCGTCGCCGATACCGGCAACAATGCGGTCAAGGAGATTCTGGCGGCGGGCGGCACATCACGATCAAGACCCTCGGCACCGGATTCGACGGTCCCGATGGCGTGGCGGTGGACGGGGCCGGCGACGTCTTCGTCGCCGATACCGGCAACAATGCCGTCAAGGAGATCGTGGCGGCGGGCGGCACACCACCGTCAACACCTTCGGCCGCGGTTCAGCAGTCCCCACGGCGTGGCGGTGGACGCGACCGGCGACGTCTTCGTCGCCGACACCGACAACAACGCCGTCAAGGAGATCCTGGCGGCAGGCGGCTCACCACCGTCCTCACCCTCGGCTCCGGGTTCAACTTTCCGACCGGCGTGGCGGTGGACGGCACGGGGACGTCTTCGTCGCCGATTACGGCAACAGCCGCATCGTCGAATTGCAGCCTCAGGCCGTCAACTTCGGCAGCGTCAATATCGGTTCCAGCGCCAGCCTGACCCTGAATACAACATCAATGCCAACGAAACGCTCGGCACACCGGCCGTGCTCACCCTGGGCGCGCCGAACCTCGACTTCACGCTGGCCAGCGGCAGCACCTGCAGCGGCAGCGTTAGTAGTGGCTCCGCCTGTATTGTCAACGTCGACCTCTTCCCCCAAATTCGCCGGAGCACGCAACGGCGCCGTACAGATTGTCGATGCGAGCGGCAACGTACTGGCGACGACCTCTATTCACGGCATCGGCGTGGCGGCGCAGGTGACCTTTGCGAACACCACCACCGGCGGCGTTTACCTGCCAACCGCGCGATTCGCGCTGGCCGGCGGATTCAACTATCCCCGAGGCGTGGCGGTGGACGGCAGCGGGAACGTCTTCGTCGCCGATTTCGGCAACAACGCAGTGAAGGAGATCGTGGCGGCGGGCGGCATACGACGATCAAAACCCTGGGCAGCGGATTCCTTGATCCCGCCGGCGTGGCGGTGGACGGAAGCGGCAACGTCTTCGTCGCCGATACCGGCAACAGTGCGGTGAAGGAGATTGTGGCGGCGGGCGGCTACACCACCGTCAACACCCTGGGCACCGGATTCTACGCACCCTACGGCGTGGCGGTGGACGGCATCGGGAACGTCTTCGTCGCCGATACCTTTACCATGCGGTGAAGGAGATTGTGGCGGCAAGCGGCTACACCACGATCAAAACCCTGGGCGGTGGATTCCTTGATCCCGACCGGTGTGGCGGTGGACGCCAGCGGAAATGTCTTCGTCGCCGATTACGGCAACAATGCGGTGAAGGAGATTGTGGCGGCAAGCGGCTACACCACGATCAAAACCCTGGGCGGCGGATTCCTTGATCCCGCAGGCGTGGCGGTGGACGCCAGCGGAGATGTCTTCGTCGCCGATTACGGCAACCGTGCGGTGAAGGAGATTCTGGCGGCGGGCGGCTACACCACCGTCAACACCCTGGGCAGCGGATTCAGCTATCCCGAAGGCGTGGTGGTGAACGGCAACGGGAATGTCTTCGTCGGCGATGCCGGCAACAACCGCGTGGAGAAGCTGGACTTTGCCGATCCGCCCACATTGAGCTTCGCCGCAACGAGCGTTAAGAGCACCAGCAGCGATAGCCCGCAATCGGTCGCGATTCAAAACATCGGCAATGCCACGCTCTCGGCCCTTGCGCCCGGCCTGTCCATCGGCCCCAATTTCGAGCAGGTCGCCGGCTCCGGCACGCCCGCCGATTGCACCGCCGGCTTCTCGCTCACCCCGAGCGAAAGCTGCAATCTCAGCATCAGCTTCACGCCCACCATAAGCGGAGCCATAACGAGCTCCGCTGTACTGACCGACAACGCCTCGAACAGCAATCCGGCCACGCAGACGATTCCGTTAAGCGGTACCGGTATTGCGCTCACCCAAACCATCACCTTCAACCCGATCGCGAACCAGGTCCAAGGTACACCGCTGACCCTAACCGCATCGGCCAGCTCCGGTCTGCCAGTGAGTTTCACCTCGCTCACGCCGGCCGTCTGCACCGTTTCCGGCACAACCGCCACGCTGGTCAATCCCGGTACCTGCACCATTCAAGCCTCGCAACCCGGCAATGCCCAATACGCAGCGGCAACACCGGTGAGCCAGAGCTTCACGGTAACTCCGAAAGCCACGTTCACCATCACGCCCATTCCGGCAAGCGAAACAATCTATCGCGGTTACATTGCCGCTTTCCTCCTGCAGCTCAAATCCGTAAACGGCTTCAACGGAAACGTCATGTTGAGCTGCTCGGGCGGCCCCGCCGGGTCGGGGAATGCCTCGATTTTCCGCAGACGGTGCACCTGAACGGAACAGCCTACGGCATCACCGGCATCCTGTTCCCGAAGAGCACAGCGCCCGGCACTTACACCCTAACCATCAGCGGCGTCTCCGGTTCACTGACCGAAACAACCACCGCTAAGTTCATAGTGAAGTAACAACCTTCTCAGCCCGTTTCTCATGCATAAGCCCATCGGCGTGTACGACAATTCGGTCGCGAAGAAGCTCAGTTGCTCGGTCGACGCTTCAATCAAAGGAGGAGGCAACACAGCCGGGAAGAAGCAGGGCCAGTGCTCGGCCTTCTAGCTGGATGATGAGTCAACCTGGGAGAGCGGCGAGTGTCGCAGAATGCGCCTCATTCGCTCTCCCGGTGGCTAGTGACGCTTCCAATGACTGTTTTGATTGTCGAGGATAACGCGGGTGTGCGCCGGCTATTGCGGAGGACGCTCGCGGATGTCGCCACAGACATCTGGGAGTGCGATGACGGCGTACATGCATTGGAAGCTTATCTGGCGCACCGGCCCGACGTCGTGCTTATGGACATCCGCATGCCGCGTCTTGACGGGCTGGCAGCGACCGAAGGGATACTGCGGGTCTGCCCCTCTGCCCGGATCTTCGTCGTCACTGATTACGACGACGATGAGCTGAGAAACGCCGCGCGCAGAGTAGGTGCTTGCGGCTATGTGCTTAAGCTGAATCTGCTCGAACTAGCGCAGTTGGTCCGCTCCGCCTGCGGGGACTTGGAGTAACACGTTGCGTGTTGTTACCCAAGCCGCGGAACAAAGGCGTTGGGATGCGAAAACTCAAGTTCCCGCGTTTATGCTCAGCATCAAAATCTTCTTGGGGAAACGCACATCCGGGAGCATCTCTGCACGGAACTTGTTCGCAGGAAGGCGGCTTGTTCCCGATCGAAACAGTCCAGGAGGAATTCGACGAGCAAGCCAAACATTCGGTACATCAGTCCGTCATTTTTTCAGCCGGACATCAAACGGATACAGCCAAACGTCAACAATCCGGAATTTCTTTGCATCGGGATGTGCAGGATTGAGCAGAAAGTTCACGGTTTCAGGCACGATTGCGTTAGGAACACGCAGCAAAGCAGTGTCCTTCTTCTGAAGCCATGCTGTTCCCAGGTCCCGCGTCAACTCCAACTGCGATTGCCACCCGTCTGGCAGCCCGTCATGTTGAATTGCTTGGACCTGTACTTCCGGTGCCTCGATCTTCAGCAAAGTGAAATCCGGCGGCACGTCATTGGCGCTCGTGTGAACACACACTTCAAGCAGCGCGCCCGCCGCACTCTCCGCCAAATAGACAATCGGCTGCCCGGCATGATGCCATCGGCCCGGCGACCGCAAGCCTCGTGGTCCGTCAAGGTCTCGGTGGCGGCTGATCCTGCATAGGATCACTTAGATGAACATGCCCTCGTCGATCTGAACCAGCAGTTCTTCCACGATCCGGCTCCCCATATCGGTTTTGAGGAGCGACAGTGGGGGCCGCCCCTCGAGCCTCGGATGAGGCTTGCGCAGCCATTCCAACGCCCGCTGCCGAGTGCCGTAAACCGATTCCGCCAGCGAAACTGTCCGGATTACCCGCAATACTCGATCCGACTCTTCGATGGTCAGCTTTTCACGGCGGGAGCGCCGATGCTGGAGCGTGCGCAGCGGAATGACGGTGGCATCGATTTCTGACCGCTCGAGGCCGAGACTGATCAGCCGACTAATGACTGCGGGGGCGAGCCGCTCTTCTACAATCCGCAGGAGGTCAGCTTCTGTTGCGGGGGGCTTGCGTCCAAGCCAGTTGCCAATCTGCGTATTCGGCGCATTCATGATGTAGAGTCTTGCTACATTGTGCCACGGAGTTTCTCGCAGAATGTAGAGGCACTTTTAACCAACCCAAATGCAGCATCGAGAGGCGCGAGCAGCCGGCGAAGACTGGCCTCGCATTTTTCTTGCAAGTTTTCCTTAACTGTCAGGAAATCGCGAAGCTAGACAGCGTGTTTCTTTGTGGCAAACAAGAGGAGAACAACATGCGGGATTACCTACGGAGTACTTTCGTACTAGCGTCGCCTAACTGGTGCCCGGGGCGGGACTTGAACCCGCACTCGCCTTGCGGCGAAAAGGATTTTAAGTCCTTTGCGTCTGCCGATTTCGCCACCCGGGCCTAATTGATCTTCAAGACCTACGGAACAGTCGCTAACGTGCGTCCCGCGCCTGAAAAATCTTATAGGAATGCCGCCGCGGTCCATCGACAAACACGCCGCCGAGAGACAGTCACCGGACAAATCCCCATATGTCTCATAATAGTGAATGCATTTGATCCTGATCTCTAACCGGCGTCCCGCGAATGGCAGCGTGATCCGTATGGCGCGATCCAAGGTGTTCTCTTAAACGACCAGGGGCGATGGAATGCCAACCCAAACAACGATGCCGTTCGAGACACTGGAAAGCGCTCAAGAATTCGTACATCTATTGCGGCACGAGACGGAAACCGCCCAGCGCGAAATTCAAGCTCTGATCGAGGAGGCTGACCAATCACCCCGCCGGATCGAAGCATTACGGCTCGTCTTGTACAAGCTCTCCCAGTTGCGTAAACAAATGGAAGCGAGCGCCCGCGTGCTCAAAGATCTGCGCTCTCTCCGAGCTCTCTTGCTCCGGGAATCTGGGGATCGATAGCGCTTAGGCGCAGGATTCACCCGCGCGTGCCTGATGGCGTAAAGCGGTCTGGGAGTTTGCGCCAGCACTGAATCGCAGGCTGCATCACGCTGAAACCAGCCCAAAACAGCCTTTCGCGACCGCTGTTTGACGTGCTGAACCGTCCTGACGGGCCTTTCAGCGGCCCTGAACAGCAAAAAACTCGGAAAACCGCCATTTTTTTGCTGTTTTTCTCTTTACAAGCGCGCCTCAGTTCCGTATCATCGAGTTGACTGAGAAGGGCTCAAACATTTTTGCATCGTTTTGTTTGTACCCTCGCAAACGAAACAAATGTGGGTGCAGAGTTCTCTTTCGAAATTTCACTAAAGGACTAGGGAGGTTCTAAATGGCCGAGATAAAACGAATGACTCAGACCGCGATCGTAAGAGAGCTCGCGGAAACCACTGGTGTCAACAACAAAGTAGCGAAGAATTTCATCGAATCGCTGGCTGAGCTGGCGGTTCGCGAGACCAAGAAGAATGGCGTTTTCGTGCTGCCTGGCATCGGACGCCTCGTGCGCGCGGAGCGCAAAGCACGTGTCGGACGTAACCCCGCGACCGGTGAAGCGATCAAGATTCCCGCCAAGAAAGTAGTGAAATTCCGGGTGGCAAAATCCGTCAAGGATTCCATCGTTCCGCCGAAGAAAGTAGCCGCCAAATAGCGCGTTCGTTCATGCCGTTTCGGCCTTAGCAATTTCAACGGATTGCGAACCCCGCGCGAAATCGCGGGGTTTTGTTTGTTCCTGGCATATTTTCATCTCAGTTACTCTCAACTCAGTAACTGTTATGTTTTTAATGCGGGATCGTGAGTTTCTCGCCGGAGTTCCGTCAGTCTCGCCTTGAGAGTACCAGCTAACTCCGAGTGATTTGGATCTTCGTAAAGGTTATTCCGCTCGCCCGGATCGCTCTGCAAATCATACAGCTCGAACTCTTCCGGAGCGAGATAATAATGTATAAGCTTGTGACGCTCGGTTCGAATCCCACGATGCGGCCGTACCCGTTGCGAGGCCGGATACTCGTAGTACTCGTAAAGCCAGTCCTTCCTCCAATTCGGTTCCTGGTTTTGGGCCACCTTGACCAGACTGCGGCCCTGCATCTTGCGTGGAACACTCACCCCGGCTAACTCCAGCAGCGTCGGCGCAATATCGAGGTCCAGCACCATCCCGTCCACGACACGCCCGGCTTCGAACGCCTTTGGATAGCGGATTGTCATGGGAACCCGGATGGAAGGCTCATGCATGAATCTCTTGTCGTACATTCGCCACTCGCCAAGGAAGAACCCATGATCGGAACCATTCAAGATGACCGTATCATCGAGTTGTCCTGATTCGCTCAAATAATCGAGAACTCGGCCGACGTTCTCATCAATATCAACCAGACCCGCGTAGTAGTCCTTTACCAGTTCCTCGAGCGAGCGCGGATCGTCGTTTCCCAGAATTGTCGTGCCAATCTTGTTATCGGCGTCGGCGAAGGCTCGGGGTTTGCCCGGATAACCTTTCAAATCGTCATCGAACGTGTCCGGTTTCGGAATGGAGACGCCGTTGTACAGATCCAAATGTCTTCGCGCGCGGTAGAACGGCGCATGGGGCGCGGTCCACCACAACAGCAGACAAAATGGTTTATCGCGCTTCTGCTTGAGCCAGTTGAGGGCCCGATCAGTCACGAAATCGTCAACGTACTCACTATATGTATTGGGCCCGGTAATGTTCCCCTTGTAGCCCTCCCACATCACCGGATGATAGTAGTTCGTTCCTGGTGCGTTGTAGCCGACATAGTAATCCCAGTAGCGGTCACGCGCGCCGTATCCGATATGCGCTTTCCCGCAAAGCGCAACCTCGTAGCCGGCTTGATGCAAGAGATCGGTGAACATCGGGATCGAAGCCGGCATCGGATTTTTCGTATCGTTGCCAAGCGCGCCGGTCGCATGCGAGTACATGCCCGTCATGATCGCCGCCCGCGCCGGGGCGCACAGCGCGTTAGTGACAAATGCGTTCCGGAAATATACGCCTTCGCGTCCAATCCGGTCATGGTTGGGTGTCTGCAGAATGCGATTGCCGGCGAGGCCGATCGCATCCGCTCTTTGTCCTTCGCCAAGCATAAAAACAATGTTTGGCCTGCGTCCCGAACTGGTCTGACCGGATGCTACTGAAGAAGCCAACGTCACCGCCGTCGCGCCGGTCTGCAAAAATTGTCTTCTTGTTTTTTCTTGTTCCGTAAGATCCTCTCCTCAATGCGTCCTCTCCGTCCGTTTCGGACAGACCGCCTAATAACGTAGCACCGCAATGCTATGATTACCAGCGAAAATCCCTGATTTAACGGAAAGGAGTGAATGCGGAACAAGGAGCGGGATCAATGATCGCCGCCGAGGTGTAAAGAGCCCTCGTTAGACCTGCTTCTTCTCGTCTTTGGGCTCGTCCTCGCTCTTTAGCGAGCTCTTGAAACTTCGGATCCCCTCGCCCAAACCCTTTGCCAATTCCGGAATCTTCTTCCCGCCGAATAGCAGCAAAGCGACGATGATGATGATAAGAAGTTCAGTCGGGCCAATGGATCGGAGCATTGAGCCTCCTTGTATTGCTTGATGCTTCTATTGTAGAACGTGTTCACGTACGCTGGAACGCCGCTCCCACCAGCCTAAATAGGAGACCCAAAAGAATTAACGGTAGAACAGCGGCGAACGCCTTCCCCTTGCTCACCCGAAACGCATGACTAAAGATCAGCACGGCCATGATGATCCACCAAATTTCGAAAATTGAAAATGAGGCAAGAAAAGCAACCAGAAACTTGTTTGTTCCTTCCGGCATGAAAATATCCAGGCCGAGCGCAGGCTGTAGTTCGGCGATCGTCGAGACTTCTCCCTTGGCTTTCAAAATCACGAGGCTCGCGATTGCCGCCAGCGCCTGAATTAACGAGCATCCGGCAATCAGGTTGAACAGCTCCCCGAATTTCGCCTTGACACTCAAGACCGAAGACATCGCAAACAGGATCAGCGCGCTGATTGCATAGAGAATAACGGTTAGAACCGGAGCGAGCCACACAAAGATGCGCTGTGCCATCATGCCCATCTCAATGCCTCGTTGAAATTGCTCCGGATTAGCATTCGGCGGCATCGGCATGTTTTCCATCGCATGCTGCGTAATGGGTAGCCGCATGTAGCTCGTTACAATCGCAATAATAGAAACAACAATGAGCGGTCCTACCCAGAACCACTTACTGAAAACTCGCTGCGCCGCAGCCGGCGGGATCGATGAGAAAATTGCCCATCCCGGCCAAATCACTCCCGAAATTCCCAGGCTGGTTCGCCGGCATCTCCGGTGCTATCGTACTCATAGTCGATCTCCTATTGAACAGCCGCTCTGCATTATACTCGCCTTGGGCTGTCCGGCTAACCTTATAGATACGTGAGACTGCTTCTACTAATTGCCCTGCTCATCGCCGTCAGTTCCTGCTCTCGCAAACCGGAGGCGACTCAGCCCGAGCGCCACTACGCGCTCTCAGGTAAGATAACGGCCCTCAACGCCAAAAGTCAAACCGCGACTGGGGACTGGGACGCAATTCCCAATTTCATGGAAGCGATGACCATGGAATATCCCGTCAAATCGAAAGCCGATTTCGACACCCTGCATGTCGGTGACACTATCAAAGCCACGGTCAACGTCAGCGATTCCGGGGACTACAATCTCTCAAATATCCAGAAGCAGAGTCCGAGGAAGTAAGGGAGTGAGCGTGACCGCGCGCGTCAGCGAGGGTTTTCGGCTATGACCACCCGTCCACGACATAAAGACGCGAAAAGCTGATGTGGCTGGAATAAGCATAAGTTCCGGCTTCCGGTGCTGCTACCACGCTGGCCAATCCTGCAAATCCCGACGAATCGTCAGTAGAGATAGCCTTCCATGCCTCACTTTTTCCGTTGGTCACATTCAGCTTGGAAATCATGTACATCGAGTCGCAGCGAGTCACCACATAAAGGTGAATGCCATCCTTGCTCCACGCGACAGGAAGTCTTGCGGTTTCGGGTATTGTCGTCAGCGCCGTCTTGTTCACGACGTCGAATACAAGCGTTCTATCGCTGGAATCGACCCCTGCTACTCGCTTACCGTCCGCCGACAGCGAAACCAGATCTAGATAAGGGATGCCGCTCATCGGAACCGGTTTGCCTGGCTCGATACTCTGCTTGCAAATAGCCAGAGCCTTCCCAGGATAAGCTCCGCCGACCAAAAAATCCGTGCCGCCCGGGAGAAATTTCGCCCATTGGTAACTGAATCCTTCTCCGAAAATCTTTTTGGATTTTCGCGACGCCACCGACGTGATCGTCAAGCTGCTGCGATCCTGTGGATCGATTGTCAAAACCCAGTTCTCATCCGGCGAAATAGCCAACCCGCGGCCGGGGCCGATTTGAAAAGTGCAGCGCGATTTATGATTGTGAAGATAGGCCGCATAGTGCTGTCCTCCGGCCTCACCGCCTTCGGTGAATAGAACCAGATTGCCGTCGGACGAGATATCGTCCACATGGGACGCATCGAACTTCGACAAATCCGTCGTATCCTTTTCGCCCTGAAATGCGGCCATTAACGTCTGGCGTGTGTCATCCGTTGCGAGCAATACGCGCCCGGTGGTCGACATGTCCAAAAGTCGCAGCGACGACGGCGTATCGGAGACCTGCCGCAGCTTTCCGGTTTCCGAGACCGCGTACAAAACACCGCGTGCTCCCGTTTTACTGGCCGTAAACCAGATTTCGCCGCCGGATGGCGACCACGCCAGTCCTTCGCCGCTGCTCCACTCGCCCGTAAGCATGCGTGTGTGCCCGGCCCGATCCACAATCCGCAAATAGCCGCCGGTGTCATCGCGCACCGGGTGTTCGAAGAAAGCAACTTGATCTCCCCGAGGCGAAACGCGCAGGCAATCAATCCAACCTTGGGACGTATAGACTTGGTGGCCGGCAGGAAATTCGACGATGGATTCGGGCCCATGCTCGCGAACTAGCGCGAGTTCGTGTCCATCCGGAGCCCAGTCCGCCTCCTTCGCGCCATCGGCGATTACTTCAGCCGTTCCGCCGCCCAGCGAAACACGCGACACCTGGAGGCGACTGCTGGCAGAAGCAGGCTCCCGTATCAGCGAAGGCAAGATTTCCGTCTCGCGAAACTGCCGTCAACACTCCGCGGGCAAAACCGAGCCGTCGCGATTCAGAGGTCTGCAGCGGTTCGAGATATGTACCCGCAGCCTCGTTCGTCCATTTCGCCGTATAGATTGCATTTTGGGAATCGGCCGTAAATCTCGCCGGGCCCACTTTTCCCGTTCGGAACGTCAACTCGCGAAAAACCGGTTGCGGCCGCGACGAATTCGTTCTCGAACGAACGTACCCAGCGGCAAACACCATGGCCAGGACGATTGTGGAGGCAGCGACCGACGGCAGAAATCTCCTCAGCCGGTCCAGCAGCGGACGTGCTCTGGCCGTTACCGGTGAAGAAATAGCTGGGGAAACAGAGGAAGCCGGCTGACGCAACATGACTTCCTCTTGCCGGAGCTGTGACGTTCGGGACGCTCCGGCTTGCCTCTCTCCAATTTCCGTGACCGGACAAATGAACCGATATCCCAATCGCGGCAGAGTCTCGATATATCGCGGAGATTCGGCTGAATCGCCCAGCGCCGCGCGCAAGCGATTCGTTGCCGTATTGAGTCCGCTTTCGAAATCGACAAAAGTCCCCGCCGGCCATAGCCTTTTACATAGTTCGTCGCGAGTAACTAACTCCCCTGGTCTTTCGAGCAGCGCAGACAACACCTGCAGTGGTTTGATTTGTAACTTGATGCGAGTGCCGTGTTTCCATAGTTCGCCCGCCTCCGCCCCAAGCTCGAATACACCAAACCTGTAAATAAGACGCGATGAGCCTCTCGGCTGATGTGAGTCCAAGATTACCCCCATTGCTTTCCCGTATCCAGGCAAGCGACGTGCCAATCCTCTACATCGCTCAAATGCCCACGCCTGTCATATGTAAACGCATGCTCTAACTCGAAATTCTGTCTGCTTTCGAAACAAATGTGTAGCGAAACGCGACGCATTCTATTTCAACTGGCGCGGCCATTTTGGCTCGCTATCCATCAGATCACTGCTTCCACGTTTGTGGAGCAGGCGTTTTGGCCTGCATGGGAGCAGTTTCCAGCTTCGCGGTCTTAATAGTGTTTCGAACCTGAATGCCCATGGCCCGAACCTCCGCCTGCTCGGCCTTGCCAAACTGTTCACCTTTTCGCAATGTTTCCGCGTATTCGCGAAGCCATATTGCCAGTTCCGGCGTATCAGGGCTCATCGCAGCCCCAAGCTTACTAATTGCCTTTTCATACGCGCTCTCCGCCTCTCTGATCTGATCGGCTGCTCGATAAACTACCGCGATATTGCGCCACGTCCTTGCGATCTCGGCGTTTTCGGACCCGAGCCCTTTTTCCTGTATTCCCTCCGCACGCACATACAGAGCTATGGCATCGCCATATTTCTTTTGGTAATACAGTTGTGACGCAACATTCGCCAAATCGCCCGCTACCTCGGGATGGTCGTGGCCCAGTCGTGCTTCATCGATCTCCAAAGCCTTTTCATACATCGCTTGCGCTTTCTTATGATGTCCTTGCCTGGCCTCCAAACTCGCCAAATTGGAAAGCGTTGCGGCATATTTCGGGTCTTGCTCCCCGATTGTCTTCAACCAAACATCCGCCGCTCGCTCGTATAACTCCTTGGCCTCGCGAAAGTGACCCTGTTCGGCGGCAATCATCCCCAGGTTGCTCCAGATGCTGGCGAACATCGCATCTCCTGGTGGAAAATATCGCTCCGTCAGTCGCAGCGCACGAAGTTCGTGATCTTGTGCCGCGGCGATCCGCCCCGCCCTTCTTTCCAGCATCGCCAAGTTGTTCAGAGTCTGCACGATTTTGGGATCGGGCGCAGCGCCATTCTCCTGAAGGCGCAGCGCTCGCAAAAACAGCGATTCGGCCTCCGTAAAATTCTCGATGTAAACCAGGCTGAGCGCCAGATTGTTCAATGTGAACGCCTTATCTGTATTGCTGACGAACGGCAAGCCGTCTTCTATTGCCAGGGCCTTTCGGCTCTTCGTGATGCAATCCTCATACTTCCCCGTTTCAAGGCTCCAAAGCCCTGCATTCGTGAGGGTCCTCGCATAATCAATGCTGTTCTCTCCTCGCTGTCTTCGAATCACATCGAAAGCGCGGTCGGAAAGTGATTGCGCCTCTTGGTAGCGCCCCTGTTGCTGCACGCTCAGCGCGAGATTGCTCAGTACGGAGCCGCCGGTTGGGCTCTCCAGGAACTTGTTTTTCTCGAGTAGCGAATAGGATCGCCGGAACAATGCCTCTGCTCCGGCGAAGTCGCCTCGCCATTCTGAGATGCTGCCCAGGTTATTCAATGAAACAGCCAGTTCAAATTCGCGAGGTTGGCTCAGGTGCTCGTTCAACCGCATGGCCTCCCGATAAGCCTGCTGAGCTTCGCCCAGTTTTGATTCGTTCTGGTAAACTTCGCCCAGTTGATTCCACAGCACCACTTCGTCGAAGGTTGCCAACCTTCCGAAGTGGTCCAGCGCGGAATGCTACAGCTGGTTCCGCCTTCTGAAGCGTCCGGCGTCAGCAAGCGGTTGCGCTTCTCGTGCAGCTGGTAAAGTAGGCCCCCGCGGACGCTGCCGCCACTCCCGCCAGCACGATCAATACCGGGCAAACACTAAAACAGAAATGCAGTGAAACGTGAGCAACCCGATGGAACGGCTTTGCAAACATGGCCTTGGCCTCGCTTTGTTTTCGAAGCTAATCGGGCCTGTCAATATTCCGCAATGGACGCCGGGTAACTTGTTTCTCACCTAGTAAGTGCTTGTACCAACAAAGAAAAAGCTTGCCATCCCTGTTGGAAGAGGTTCCTTGTGCAGAAGGCGCGTTATCAAACGGTTTTAAATTTTGCACGTTTTTTACAGAACCAAAAACTTTCTCGTTCGTCTTACCGGGAAGCCTGTCTGGAACGGCATGGAAAACGCCAAGATCGAGACGGTATCTTCGAGAAACGAGCCGGTAGCTCGGTTCGGACCATTCGAACTTCGCCTTCGTACTGGCGAGCTGCGCAAACACGGAGTTCGGGTACGTCTTCAGACCAAGCCGTTTCAGATTCTGCGCGCTCTAATCGAACAGGCTGGCCATGTCGTCACGCGAGAAGAGCTCAAGGAACGTCTCTGGGCCTCCGACACCTTCGTCGATTTCGAGAGCGGACTCAACACCGCCGTTAACCGCTTGCGAATGGCTCTCGGCGATTCGGCCGAGAATCCCATTTACGTAGAAACGCTTTCTCGAATTGGATATCGATTTCTAGCTCCCGTCGTGCTTTCTGCCGAGGAGAGGGGAGAGATGAATGGTTTCGTGGGCGTTCCTGTACGGGAAGGCGCATCGAACGGCTACAATCCCGTTCTTCCGGTGGAGATCTCTCGTCGTTCGAGCGTGAAGTGGATCGTTGCCGGCGCCGCAAGCGTGTTTGTGCTGTGTGTCGCCGGCGTGCTGCTCTCAAATATTAATGGGTCGCGCCGGCAGCCAGTCTTTCGGCAGATCACGTTCCGGCAGGGATTCGTGAATAATGCGAGATTTACCGCTGACGCGAAAACTGTAGTATTCAGCGCAGCCTGGAACGGAGAGCCGAGCCAGCTTTTCCTGCTGAACCCCGCTAAGCCAGAGCCGCGAATCCTTGGATTTCGTGGATCCCGGATCGTGAGCCTCTCGCCTTCGAACGAGCTAGGAATCTTCGGAGCCCGCACGGACTCGGATACACCCCGCCTCGAATCCGTGCCGCTTGCTGGGGGTGCGCCGCATCCGTTTCCCGAGCACGCCGTAGGCGCCGACTGGGGCTCCGACGGCACTCTCTGTCTTATAAAGGAAGATCACTTGGTGTTTTCCGTCGAGTGTCCTCCGGGCCGGAAAATCTATACCGCGAAAACCGGCTCCATTTCCGATCTCCGTGTCTTTTCCAAAGACAAAATCGCGTTTGCCGAACATCCCATGCTGGAAGACGACGCCGGGCGGGTGATGCTCATGAACTCATCGGGTCAAGCACGGGTCCTGAGTTCGGGCTGGGCTTCGCTCGCCGGATTGGCTTGGCCGGCTTCCGGACGTGAGGTTTGGTTCACAGCCGCCTCCTCGGGCATCGAGCGCGCTCTCATGGCCGTTGACCTGAGCGGCCATCTCAGAGAACTTGCTCGAACTCCAGGCGGCCTGCAACTTCACGACATAGCTCCCACCGGCCAGGTGTTGATCGCTCGAACCACCGAACGCATGACAATGACACTGCGCGATGTGAACCAGCCTGCCGGACGTGACATTTCCTGGCTCGATTGGTCCAGGGCAGTGGCTATTTCGTCCGATGGGAAACTCGTTCTCTTCGATGAAAGTGGCTCCGGTGGCGGCAAGGACTACAGCGTCTACATCTATCGGCCGCGCCTGAATTCCACTGAGCGGATCGGAACCGGCCGCGCTATGGACCTGTCTCCCGAAGGCAAGTGGGCGCTGACTCAGAGTTCGTCGGACGCAACGAAGCTCTCGTGGATTTCGATTCAAAATAAGAGCAGCACGCCCGTTATGACCGGCGGGATGTCCTATCGCTGGGCTAAGTTTATCGGTAGCCGGGATGTCCCTGAAATACTCTTCGAGGGCAGCGGTCCGAATAAAGACGCCCAGATTTATCGGCAGCGTTTACCCGACGGACACCCGATACCACTCAGCATTTCGATAAACTGTGACGCGCCGATCATCGATGAGTCAGGCCGATTCGCCATGGTAACGGACGGCGGCCATGAAATCACCTTGTTCGAGCTGACCAACGGCCGCACCCGTTCCATCAAAACCGCAAAATCTGTCTATCCCGTAGCGTTTGTGAACGACAACGAGATCCTCACCAGCAAGCGCGATAACGGATCCATTATTCTCGAGTCGCTAAATTTGCAAACTGGTGCTTCGTCGTTGTACCGCCGTCTCGATTCCGTCGTTCCGCCCGGCGTGGCCGGTCTTTTCCCTCTTTATATAGCTAAAGACCTCCACACCGTCGTTTATTCCAGCCAACAAAATATCTCTGATCTATTCGTCGTCACCGGTTTGAAATAATTCGTTCACTCGCCGTTCCGGCGTTTACGCAGAATTAACGAACCTCTTGACGATCTCTCCTTGAGTTCCCCAGGTTGCCTCCACGCGCCTCTTCGATGACGGGCGATTCGAGCCGGTATGTTTTCGGCCTCAAGCCGCGTTCGGAATCGGACTTCAATCCGTTGGGCATGAACACGACAATGTGCAACTCGAAAAGCGGCGATCTAAGGAAAGGCACGCCCGGGATCTATATTTGTCAGCAGGACGTGAGGGTCATTTGCTCAAGGAACTGCGGAATAGATTGAACTTCCAGTTGAACAAAGAAAACCACGTGACGTATCTGAGATCGGGCGTTTTGTTCCGGGGATATGTCCAGCCAAGAGACTGCCTGCCGACTTTGCGAGTCGTGGTTGGCGATCCCATCAGCGGCATAATCGGCAGCCTGATCATTCCAGCGGCCCAAGTCAAGTGATTAACTCCAAAGCCTGGTTACGGCTCATGCAGAGAGGCACCCGGTCCCAAGCTGTTTCTCAAGCCACCCCCGTGTGGAAGCCATTGCCGCTGCGCTGGATGATGATCTCATTGGCCTTTGCCGCCACGGTAGTCAATTATCTCGACCGCCAAACGCTGTCCGTAATTGCGCCGGTTCTTCAACACGATTTCGGAATGACCAGTGAAGCGTATGGCCGTATCGTGTTCGCCTTCATGCTGGCTTACACGCTAATGAACGCCCTGTGCGGGCCGATCATCGACCGGCTCGGAACCAAGGCCGGGTATGGGCTGACTGTTGCCTGGTGGTCCGCCGCTGAACTCTTACATTCTTTCTCGCGAGGATCATTCAGCCTAGGCGTGTATCGATTTCTTCTGGGACTTGGCGAAGCGGGCAACTGGCCGGCCGCTGTAAAAGTGGTGGCGGAATGGTTTCCCGTGGAAGACCGGGCGCTCGCCTCAGGCATCTTCAACAGCGGTTCGTCGGTGGGCGCCGTTATCGCGCCTCCGCTGGTGGTGGCAATCGTGCTGCGTTACAACTGGCAGGCTGGATTCAGCGTTATCGGAGCACTGGGCTTTGTCTGGCTAGCAGTTTGGCTGCTGATCTACCGCACACCCGAGCGACCCAGCCAAGGTGTCATCCCGCCGCGTACTCCGGTGCGGGAGCTTATTTCGTCGCGGTTTCTCTGGCAGTTCACTTTGTCGAAAGTATTTAGCGACCCAGTATGGTATTTCTACACGTTTTGGTTTCCGCAATACCTGAAGAGCGGACGAGCTTTCGACATGAAAGAAATAGGCGAGTGGGCATGGATTCCATTCTTTACCGCGGGTGCGGGGAACCTGCTTGGTGGCGTATCCGCCCGGTGGATCCTATCCCGCACGAGTTCGTCCTCGCGTTCTTCTCCACTAAAAGCGCGAAAGCTCATTATCATCAGCTTCTCCCTGTTGATGATGGCCGGGGTTCCGGCAGCCTTCGTACAGAGCGCCGCAGTATCCATCGCTTTGGTTTCCGTCGCTGCCGCCGGTTATACCGGTGCGCTCGCAAACACGCTCGCGCTGACAGCCGATGTTTACCCGGCAAGTTCGGTAGCTTCGGCTTGGGGATTCGCCAGTACGGGAGCAGGATTCGGCGGCATGATCTTTAGTCTTCTCACAGGTTGGATTGTGGGCCGATGGTCTTTCACACCGGCGTTTGTGCTCTTCGGAACGATTCCACTGATTTCAGGGCTGCTGATTTGGCTGCTGCCGGACGAGAGAAGCGCATCGATACTGAATTATGATCTCGCCGGCAAATCCGCTCCCTAGGGTCAGCGCGGGTATCAGCGCACGTCGGTGGGAAGGCCAAAGCAAAGAATGTTCGAACCGGCAGCGACGGCCATATATTGGTTGCCTTGAATAGCAAATGTCATGGGCGAAGCCTTCATGGTGATGTTTGTTGGAAAGTGCCAAAGCGTTTTGCCGGTCTTCGCGTCGGCTGCTACGAAGCTGCCGTCCGGGTCTGAATAGAACAGGAGTCCGCCGGCCGTGGCCAGCACTCCCGGCCATGTTTTCAGAAAAACGTGACCGAGTTGCGGAGTTTCCCACGCTAGCTTGCCGGTGTCGATGTTGATGGCACGAATATACTTTTGGCCGGTCTCGTCCAGATGAGCCGAAGTGCGCAAGCTAACGTTCAGAGTGTCGGACTGGCACTGTTCGAGCGACTCGAAATAATAAAGGCGAGTTTGAGGGCTAAAGGCGGTAGAACTCCAATTGGCTGCATCATCAGGGCATCCTGTGCGGCGGTTATGTGACGCTTTGAATGCGGACGAAAGCAGGGGACGGCCTTTATCATCGATGCCGGTGGACCAGTTCATGATACGCACGAACTGAGAATGCAGAAGCACCTTGCCGTTGGTACGGTCGAGGACATAGAAGTACCCATTCCGGTCCGCATGCAACAGAAGCTTGCGTTGCTGTGCCTGGTATTCAGTGTCGATGAGGACCGGGGGCTCGGTGGCATCACGGTCATTCGTGTCGTGAGGAGTGAATTGGAAATACCACTTCAGCGAGCCGTTCGCGGGATCTAACGCGAGGATGCAATTGGTGAAAAGGTTGTCGCCTGGACGTTCTCGATCATCGGAATCGGGCCACGGATTGCCGGTGGGCCAAAAGAGCGTGTTTGTTTCCGGATCGAAGGAGCCAGTGAGCCAAGTGGACCCGCCTCCCAGCAGCAGGTCTTTGCCTTTCCAAGTTTCCGAACCAGGCTCGCCGCGATCGGGAATGGTCCAGTGACGCCAAAGTTTTTCTCCGGTATCCGCCTGATAGCAGATGATGAAGCCGCGAATGCCCCAATCGCCTCCGGACACACCCGCAACCACAGTGTTGTTCACGATCAGCGGCGAAACTGTTGAGCCGTATTTCATGGGTTCTTCGGGCATCACACGTTCCCAAACCAGTGCGCCAGTGATTCGATTCAATGCGAGCAGATGGGCATTGTCCGTCACCATAAAGACTTTGTCTTTCAAGATGGCCATGCCGCGATTGGTTCCGAGCGATGCATCGCCGACCAAACCTTGAGTGCGGGGGCGGGAGTACTTCCAAATTACTCGGCCGGAAAGGGCATCAAGCGCGTACGCCTGATTCGGACCCGTGACGTACATCACCCCATCGGCAACGATAGGAGTCGCTTCCAGACCGAAGTGCTCAATGGGAAAAACCCACTTCAAACTGAGTTTTTCGACGCTGCCCGTATTGATTTGATTGAGCTCGCTGTAACGGTTTGCTTGCAGATTGCCGTTATAACTGAGCCAATCACCGGGCCTGGGGTTTTTGATCCGCTCGAAATCGACACCGTGCGTTGGAGCCGAGTTAGGATCCGCCGCAGCTTTCGGGTCTGCCGGAGTTACGCCCGTAAGATGGCTTAGATAAGCGACCAGGTTCTGAAGCTGCTCGGAAGTGCCGTTCCAGGGCTTCATGAGCGAATGCTTTTCTCTTCGGACCGATGCAATCTCAGTCGACTGGAGCAGATGGAAGTTGCCCGCAGTGTCCTGCAGCTGAATATCGAAATTGGTCTGCCCTCTGGCAAAGCCCTCCAGCCGATTTCCGTTTAGCAAATCAACCGTCACCAGATCGTATCCGGGCGTAATATGGGAATCCGGATGCAGCAAAGCGGCTTCGATCTCCTCCACTGTCATTTCGTGCCCAACGGTAGATAGGTCTGGGCCTGTGTCGGATCCCAATCCGTTCACCATGTGACATAGGCTGCATTGCTGAGACTTTCCAAAGAAGATCTGTTTGCCGGTTTCCGGATTGCCAGGTAGAGGCGTTTGATAAGCAGCCGTATTCAGCGAATGAACAAAGGCCACAATCGAATCGAGCTGCGGAGGAGAAAAGTTGAATGCAGGCATACCGGCTGACGGGATCCCCTGCGCAACGGTGTTTCGTAATTGTTCAACGGTGCGCGCACGGACCCGCCGATTGCCGGACAAGCCGGGAGCTCGATCGGTACCGTACGTATCTGCCCCGTGGCATCCAGCACAGGCTTGGGAGAAGATTTTCTTGCCATCCGTGACTTGTGTTGCGGCTGCCTGGGAATCAGCTTGGCCGAACAGAACAGCGGGGCCGAAAAGAATAGCCAGCGAGCAAAAGTAAGAACGAACTTTCAATGAGCTTAGGCCAACCCCGCTTGTGAAAGATAGGTTCGCAGTCGTTTCAGATCCCGGGTCATGGCGCTATATACTTCTTTGGGATTGCCGACATTTGAAATACCTTCGTCAGCGCCCTGAAGTGGGTATTCGAAATGCAGTTGAAGCGGACCAGAGAAGTGCGCCGCTGCAACCATTTGAAAGAACTTCGAAAAATCGACCATGCCTTGGCCTAGCGGCTTCCAAACGGGCCGCCATTGGTCTCGGGCATTCTTCTCCCAAAGGAAATCTTTGACGGCGACGCCGCGCAAGTATGGACCAGTGACACGCAAGCTATCGATCCAACCGCCGAATCCGCCCTCGACCGTGGCGTGGCCGATATCGTAATTGACGCCTACCGCTGCAGGGTCAAACCCTGTGAGCAGTTCATGAAGATCCCAGATAGGAGCACCTACAACATCGAAACCAGAATGCGTGTGATACATGGCTCCAACTTTATAGCGGCCGTTCATGGCCGCCAGCTTTGCTATGCGCGGCTTGAGACTGTCGATTTGAGCGGGAATGGATGCGTCATTCGTGTATTTGAAACCGCCCCAGCGATAGTGACGAATGTCCAGCTCCGACATGCATTGCACGATATCTTCCGCGTAGGGAGTGCCGGTATCAACAATATCCGTCGTAAGCATAGGCACTTCCAGCCCGTGTTGACGGATAACAGCTACAAGCCCTGGAAGATCCTGCTTTACGCGCGACGGATCCACGTGGCCGCCTTTGCGAACGGCAAGGTCAATGCCATCGAAACCCATATCGGCCGCGGCTTGCGCAAGTTGATCGCCTTGGAGGAACAGGAGGTGCTTGGAAAAAATAGCAACTTTCAATTTTGCGGCTCCCGGCATCGGCTTAGATGGAGCAGACTGCAAGAGTGTACCGCCGAGGATTGCGGCTGCTCCGGTCTGCAGAACTGCGCGGCGAGAACTACGCTTCATTTCCATTAGACATTCCACTTTCTGAGAGGCAGCGTCCCAGCGAATCTGACGTGCGTGTTTAAGCGATAAATTGGCCATTTGAACAACCAGCGTAGACTGAAATCCGAGTGCGATCGGAGCGGTAGGTTTCTTGCGGCTGCGGATACACTCCACGAAGTTTGCAACGTGAAGGTCCGTTGCATAAGCGAACCCTCGCTCCGATTGATAAGTGTTTGCCGCCTGCTCGTCGAAGCGTTGCGGATAGAGGCTCAGGTTCTCGCGTCCTACGTCGAGCCGGGCCTTGTCTCCGTCGAATTGGTTCAACTGATCATGTTGCGACTTATACTTCATGGCCGCGTAATTGATAGTGAACACCGCGATGTAGTCTTCGGGATAATGAGCCGATACGGTAACAGACTCGGGTGTATCGAACGCAGGCCGATGTGGTTTGCCCGCCGAGGCAGTAACTGAAACAGGCACACCGGACCCCATCAACATATGGATACCGTCGAAAACGTGGGCACCCTGATCGGCGACAATGCCACCGGCGTAATCGCTGTAGTAGCGCCAATTCCGAAAACGATCGGGGTCGAACGGCCTTCTTGGGGCGGGACCCTGCCACTGGTCCCAATCGAGTTTGCCATCGAGCTTGGCTGCCTTAGGCGCACTTAGATAGTTGTTGAGCCACCAGGACCGGACCATGCGCACATTGCCCAAAGCGCCGCTTCCCATGATTTGCTTGGCCTTAAGAAACAGATCGTAGCTGCGACGCTGCATACCGCATTGAATAATTTGCTTCGAACTCTGCTCGGCGTCGACCAATCTGAACACCCTGCTCGGGCGTATGGCATAGCGGCTTTTCAACGTAGATGTCTTTTCCGGCCGCCAACGCATCCAGAACCATTTGATGATGCCAGTGTTCGGGCGTCGCAATAAGAACCGCGTCTAGGTCCTTATTGTTCAGTAAGTCCGGATAATGGCGATAGGCGCGCGGCTTGCTTTGGCCGTTAGCTGATGCTACGGAAATTCCACGCTCCAGATTCGGCTCGTAGACATCGCATACGGCCACAACTTGGACGGCAGGGTTACGCCGGAAAGCTTCCATGACGAAGGTGCCCCGACCGCCTGTCCCGATGACGCCGAGCCCAATCGTATCACTTGGCGCCAGCGCCCAGAACGTATAACCCGGTACCGGACGCAATAAACGTTCTTCTGTTCAACATCTAAGTGGTAAATCCGTAGCGTTAAAAAACAAACTTCACTCCAAGCTGAATGATACGAGCAGCATTCAGCGTAGTCGTTACCTGGCCTCCTGAAGCACTGTTAATGGCAGTGGAGGGAGCGGAGAAGGTTGGATGATTCAAAATATTGAAGACTTCCGCCCTGAGTTGAAGCTGCCTCACTTCGTCAATCGGGAAAGTCTTGAGCATACTGAAATCCACCTCTTTAATTCCATTCGCACGCAGTATGTTTCTACCGCCGTCACCGTACGTAAATGTCGCCGGAGTTGCAAAGGCACTCGTCCCGGAGGAGTCAAGAGCCGTACAGGCAGGATTTGCTGCGACAAAAAACCAACAGGATGGCGCCCCAATAAGCGTGGGGCTTCCGATCACCTGGGGCCGTTGACCAGTAACACCAGTGTTCGCGACATCTCCGTTAATAGTTGGCGTAAAAGGAATACCCGATCGAATGGTCACAATTCCCGTGGCTTCCCATCCACCAACGATCTCGCTTATGAAACGATTCGCATTGCCTAACAGCGCCCTGCCGTGCCCAAACGGCAGCGCGTAATCGAAACTACCGGCGAAAGTTTGCGGCAGATCGTAATCGCACGGCCCGCGATTCTGATTCAAAAGTAAAAGTGTAGTGCCCCCTTGCAGACTTCCCGAATCGATGCACTTAGACCAGGCATACGAAATCAGCGTATTTAATCCGTGGTAATCCCGCGATTCGTACTTAACCTGAAGTGCATTGTAATTTGCGTTTTCGGAAAACACGGGATATGTGATAGGGCCCCACTGTGGATAAGGACGTCGCGCCTGAATTTGGCCCGGTCCAGGGATCGGATCGTTGATTGTCAGGTTCTGATTGAGATGCGTTGTCTTATTACCCACATATGCGACGTCGATTGATGTCGATCCGGTAAGTTGGCGCTGTACTGCGAAATTCCATTCGTCGACAGTTTGGCTCTTGAAGACGATGGCGCCCGAGTCGACGCTAGGAGTGGAGCACGAAAGAGCGACATAGCCAAAGGCACAGACGGCTCCAGCTGGCATTCGCAGTCACATTGGGTTGACCCAGAAAAAAGTTTGCCCAAGTGCGGGTGGGTGCAAGTGGAGGACGATCATTGGTCACTGTGACAGCAGCAAAAAACGGAATTGTCGCGACGGTGTTGTTGATTGTGTTGCTGTCCGGAAAGGCGTAGAAGATCCCAAAGCCGCTGCGAATCACAAATTTCGTTCCGCCAAGGGGAGTCCAGGCAAAACCCACGCGGGGCGCCCAGTTCTTTTGTATTGGCTGAATAGAGCTTGGCAGCCCGAGACTGTTTGTGAAGTTAAATCGATCGCTGAACAGGCTAAGCAATGTTGGGGTTAACGACTGCACATTAGGATCGATCGTCGAAGGGATGATCAGTTTCCCGGTCACCAAGTTGAACGCGCTCTTCTGCCCGCGGATGCCGTTATAGAAACCATTCAGATCGAGCCGGACGCCGAGATCAAGCGTAAAGTTTGAAGTGAGCCGGAAGTTGTCTTGGGCATAAAAACTCCAGAAGCTCTGGTAATCTCCATTCTCCTGCTTAAAGTAATCGCGTGTGACGTTGTCAGGATAGCCGAGCAGAAAATCCGCAAACGCGTCACCAGTGTAAGTTCCCACAAAGTTGAAGGTTCCAACCGAATTCGATCCATTGATGAAACCTGCCGTCTGATGAAGCAGCTCCGCGCCGATCTTAATGCTATGACGGCCGACTGTATAGCTTACGTTGTCAGCGTACTGCAGGTTGCGAATCCGATTCTGTTTCGGCCGCTGATCGGACGGCGAGCCGGTGATGGTGGAGTAATTCGTTATAGTAATTTGAGGGAAACTGTAGATTGACGTTGTATCGTTGAATCCTTGCACGCCAGCGAGTTGATTGAAGTTAGTTCCCTGCAATGTCCCACCGAAATAAAAGTAACTGCGATAATAAGAAACGCGGGCTTCGTTAAGTAACGCGGGGCGTGAAAATGTGAGTTAACGATATTGTTGCGTTTTGGGCGCGGCTGTGGAGCGGGAAAGAACCGAGGGTCACGTATGGATTCGGATCGTTTTCATCTGTGTTGTTGATGGAATAATGCCCCGATAGCTGAGTTGCAGTCGTGATCTGCTCATCAATTCGAAGATCGCCACGCAGTTCGTGCTGGAGCAAGTTGTTTGTAAGTGCCGAGTAACTGGTAGACCCCTGAGTGGTGTCGGGCGTTGGGATGTAGTTCAAGAAGAATAGGGCTTGCGGCGAGAACGAAGTAGCCGGAATGATATTACCCGCGAAGGGCTGATAGCCAGCCGTTGGGTTAAGGAGCTTTTTCTGGAGCGAACTAAAGTTGCCGCCTCGTTCCGCCAAATTTGGCACAATGTTATTGAAGTCCTCACCCTGAAGAAATCCGGTTTTTTCGAGATCCGCAAAGAAAAAGGTCTTGTCCTTCCGAATGGGGCCCCCCACAGCAAAGCCGTACTGATTGCGCCTATAAGGCTCGATGTGTTCGTTCGAACCGACAGGCGGGACGTAGAAGAAATTCTTTGCGTCGAAAGCTGAGTTTCGAAGAAACTCGAAGCCCGGTGCCGTGAAATCCGTTCGTTCCGCTCTTCAGAGCGACGTTTACAACATTCGGCGTGTGGCCGTACTCAGCCGACATGTTGGAGCTTTCGACCTTAAATTCCTGTATCGAATCGACGTTGGGCTGAATGAGGGTCCCACCGGTCTGCATCTCCGTGATGAACGCTCCGTCGAGAAACCATCCGGTCTGGTTCGGCGCGGTTCCGTCGATAGTAACGTTCACAACCGAGGACCGGATGGAAGCGCCGTTCAGTCGCGTGCCTTGGCCACCGGGTGTATAGGTTGCACCCGGCGTCAGGTCCGTCAGCTGCCAAAAGCTCCGGCCATTGAGCGGCATATGTTCGACGGTGATCGGGTTGACGACCTGACCAACAGAGGCCTCAGAGGTCTCGACGATAGGGGCGGCTGCGCCGACAGTCACTTGCTGCTCGACACCGCCTACCTGAAGGGCCGCGTTCACAGTGGCACGCTGCGCCACCTGAAGCTCAACATCCGAGATGGTGTAGGTCTGGAACCCGGGCGCAGTAATCGTGATGGAGTAATGCGCGACTGGCAGGTTGGGGATCGTGTAATCACCGCTACTCCCCGTTGTGACAGAGCGAATCACCTGAGTGCCCAAGTTCTTGGCTGCTACGGTCGCACCCGCGACGACACCGCCGGACGGGTCAGTAACAGTTCCCTCAAGAGTGGCTGTTGAGATTTGCGCGCTGACGATACCGGCGCAGGCGGCGAGAAGAAACGCGACAGAACGGAACGGCGAACAACTCACAAAACCCCCAAGCATCTCAGAAAGACGTCTAAAATGTATCAAACCTTCACGAAGAGGTTATACATCGGAGCGCGAGGCTCATTACAGCACTGATATAAATCAGGAAGTGAAAAAGTTTAAGCAGTTGATGAGCCGAAGGCAGGCGTTGAAATCGTTCGCGGGATGTATCGCCACATTCCCGGCTATCTACTCGGGACCGGCACCGACCGACATCCAAATCGTTGAAATCGAACCCTCCTACGAGGATTACAAGTACAGGGCGCCCATGAAGTTTGGCGGCACCGTGGTGACTCAGGTCACTATTCAGAACGTTCGCTGCAGAGTGCGCGGCCGAAACGGCAAAGTCGCGGAAGGTCATGGATCCATGCCGATGGGGAATGTCTGGTCTTTCCCCTCGAAGAAGTTGACCTACGATCAGACGCTCAGCGCAATGAAGGACTTGTCGGCTCGCATCGCCAAGCTGACCGGGGATGAGCGCGAATGGGGGCATCCGATCGATTTAAATTGCACTCTGGAGCCTCAATACCTAGCTGCGGCGGCCGAGATCTCCAGCAGTCTCGCACAACCAATTCCAAAACTCTGCACGCTAGTTACGGCCAGTCCGTTCGACGCCGCGGTCCACGATGCGTACGGCAAGCTGCACGGAAAGAACAGCTACCAGACGCTTGGACCGGAGTATCTGCATCACGACCTGAGTCATTACCTGGGTCCGGATTTTCGTGGAGAGACCCTTGACCGCTACATCCTGCAACAGTCGAAGCCAGAAATGCCGCTCTATCACTTAGTAAGCGCCGTGGATCCGATTACACAAGCCGACGTGAAACACCCGATTAAGGATGGACTGCCGGAGACTCTGCCCCAGTGGATTCGATATAACGGCATCACGCATATCAAGATTAAGCTGGATGGCGACGATCATGAATGGGATTTAGATCGCGTCATCCGCGTCAACGGGGCCACGGCTCAGACGGAGCGCGAACGAAAAGTATCGAGGTATGTCTATTCGCTGGATTTCAACGAAAAATGCCCGAATGTCGATTATTTGATAGATTTTTTGCACGATCTCAAAGCGAAATCGCCTGATGCGTTCGAAAGGATACAGTACGTCGAGCAGCCCACCGCACGCGATCTAAAAGCAAATCCTCAAAACGACATGCATGCTGCATCGAAGATTGTTCCCGTGGTTATTGATGAATCGCTTACGGGCCAAGACGCCTTCCTCCAAGCTCTGGAAATGGGTTACTCAGGCGCTGCGCTGAAAGCTTGTAAATGCCAGAGCCAAGCGTTGCTGTTGGCGGCGTTGGGACAAAAGAAAAAAGTTTTCCTGTGCGTCCAGGATTTAACCTGTCCGGGCGAGTCTCTCTTGCAATCGGTTTCGCTTGCCGCGCATGTCCCCACGGTGAAAGCAATTGAGGCGAATGCGCGTGAATATGTTCCGGCGGCGAATAAAGGTTGGAGTGAGCGCTTCCCCGGAGTCTTCAAGGTACGAGATGGTATGGTTCATACCGCTGCTCTTGACGGTCCGGGTCTCGGCGCTGTTCCTTTTCGGAACGGCTAGCTTTGGTCGGTTCCCTCGATCCGAAAAACAATACGCATATCTGCAGGGACGGTTGGATTCGTTCTGCAGGTGAGCGGGTATCTCGACGCGCTCGGCATCGTTGCGCCAGTTCAGCGATTGCGACACGCCAAGGCTCTTCCCGTCGCGCTTCTCTTTCCCTACTGCCGTATCGCGGTATCTCTGCTGGGCCTTCCACCGCGACCATCTCCGCGCCACCTCCCGGCAACCCTCACTGCAGTAGCGCTGGCGCGCTTGCCTGGGAGCAAAGTGCTGTTCGCATCCTTTGAGCAGACACCGGCGTCTCCGCGGCCGACGCCTCACTCGCTTCCGCCGCGCCGGTCGCCCTCGGAGCGGACTTGTAGGACTCTTGGAAGAACCCACGGACGTAATGGCTCCCAGAAGCTCAGGCGTATGCAGCCACACCGTGCCTTGTGCTTGTCATCCACCGATTTATTCTTTATACTTGACTATATGTCGCGTGAGGCCCTTGGAAACTTTGAGCTGATGGTCATGCTCGCCCTGGTCCGTTTGGGCGAGGCGGCTTACGGAGTTCCTATTTCCAAAGCCATTGAGGAGAGCACGAGTCGTGAAGTGCTGGTGGGCAGCGTTTACGCCGCTCTGGAGCGCCTGGAAGGGAAAGGCTTTGTAGCGTCAGAAGTCGGCGAACCGACGCCCGAGCGTGGCGGACGGGCCAAGCGATACTTTCGCATTACGAAAAAGGGTCTGCGTCAGGTTCGCGCCACGCAAGCTGCGCTGATCAAGCTGTGGCAAGGCATTCCCGCGCTTCAAGGAGGAACGCAATGAGAACCTCACAACCGTCAATCCTGGCAACAAAGTTATTGGAAAGGCTCACTTCAGGTCCCCATGGCGATGCTCTTGTCGGTGACCTCATTGAGCAGTATCGAGAAGGGCGCACCGCGACCTGGTACTGGCGCCAAGTGCTATTGGCAATCGTTGTTTGTCTTGCGAAAGACCGTACGCTCGGCGGACCGGCAATCCTTGGGTCCTTGCTCGTGTTTCTACTCATAGTCGTCAGCGTTGGCCGCCATCCTTCGAGTCTCGGAAGTGGATTGCTTATCGCAGACGTTGCGTTATTGTCGGGCTACGTAGCTTTTGCAGCATGGGTGTGGCGCCAGCGACATCCGGAGAGAAGGGAGGCGCTTGCAACCGGAGCACAAACTGGCTTGATATTGGGCGCGATCTTCATCGCAAGCCATGCGATCGAGTGGTTCGCACTGGATGGAAACAGAACAGCGCAGCTTGTGCGAGGCGCTGGCTCGATGTTGCTGATGTTGGGTCTGCTCGGTGCAGCCGGTTCGGCCGCGTGGGAACGCACACGATCCGTCATATTGGCTGTGATTGCGGGCCTATGGTGTGGGTCGCTAGCGACACTGATTTTACTCAGTTTCGCGTTGACCTTGAATCTCGCCTTTGAAGGGCATGCTGCATCGTGGCTTCACGAGCCTTTCGTCGCGAGCGGCATGAGAGATGCCGGCGCGTTCGTGGTCAGAAACTCGTTGGAGGCAGCATCCGAAATACTGGTCCGTGTGCTGATCGCCGCGGTGGTGCTGTCCTTCGTCGGGAGCCTTTCGAAAGCCTGGCTTACGGCGCGATCACGAAGCTTCGCAGTCTTGGCAGCGTGGTTCACGCCCTTTCTCTTCGTGGCGGGCGCGGTCGCCCTCTGGTACGCGGACTCGCTGGAGCGCGCCGCTCGACCGCCGTTTGTAATGGCTGGAGTCCTGGCTGCCGGTATCGCACTCTGTGGTGCTCATCCCATCTGGTCATCCCTTTCCCGCAAGCGTCGGGAACTACGGCCCGGAACTTAGATTACAGTTTCGAGACCCGCAACAAATCAGACTGGGTCAATTTTGGAAAGCAAAGCCGGGTCAATTTTCGGCTCTTCCGGAAATTTGGTGCAGGGTGACAACCAGAAATTCTCCTAGTAGGGTCGAGAGCTGGCGCAGTACTGTTAGGCACGGCCTATCTGTTGCTCCCCGTTTCCTCTGGGAGTGCCTCACTAGCCGGACCGTAAGTCTGTTTCCAGCCCCCGCCTCATCAAACCCAGCGTGCCGATTTCCAGCACTGGGCTTTCCTGAATGCTTCACAGCAAGGGTTATGTGACGTATCAAGCCGGAATGACTTTCGGCATGATCTGATGATGCCGGACCCGGTATTCGTTGAATAATCCGAGCTGTTCATACAGATATGCGCTACTCCATCGCTTCCAGCCGAAGCCTTTCCGCTTCTGAGCCCGCATCAGATGGCGCCGGGTCTTCTTTTCGACCCAACTCCGCAGAAACGAGAAGCACCGGCTTGAGTTCCCTACTGCAAAGTAGTTCACCCAACCCCTGAGAATGGGGTTGATCTGCTCGATCACCCTTCCCACGGGTGCGCTGACGTATCTTCGAAAGATCTCTTTGAGCTTCTGAGTCAATGCTTTTCGCTTTTTCAGCTTGGGCACTAATAACGGCCGCCGCGTTCCATTACTTCCGAGAACGTGGCGATACTCGAATCCCAGAAAGGTAAAGCTTTCTCCCTTAGATAAGTCAACGGTCCGGCTCTTCTCCTCGTTGATTTCCACCTGCAGCTTGGCGAGTTCCTCCCGCAAACGTTTTTCTATCGCCCCTAGCAGCCAGTCATTCCAGCAGTGAGCGTGAATCAATATCACCAGGTCGTCAGCGAAACGTGCATATTGGACCACCGTGAATTGCTTCTCTCCCCCGTAGCGGGTCACTTCGATCGCCTTCTCCAGCATCTGGTCCACCACATTAAGGTAGAGGTTGCTGATCAGCGGCGAAACCACTCCCCTTGCGGAACGCCCTGTTTCCCGGTCGCTTTCAGGATCAGCTTGAGCAAGTGCAACACGTCTCCGTCCTGTATCCGGCGGCCCACCTTTTCTAACACCAGATGATGCTTGACATTGTCAAAGTAGGCCCGGAGATCAATATCGATGACGCGCGTCTTTGCTTTCGCGATCGCCTCTGCAACCCGATGTACTGCCTGATGCGCTGTCCGTTTGGGCCGGTATCCGAACGAGCCCGGTTGGAAGTCCGCTTCAAACACCGGCTCCAGGACGAGCTTGATAGCTCCCTGCACCACACGATCACGAATGGCGGGTATCGAAAGAACGCGAACTTTGTTCCCGTCCTTCGGTATTTCCTTCCTCCGCACTCGCATGGGCCGATATCTTCGCTGTACGAGTTCGTCCTGAATCTGCCTCAGAAACTCCTCTCTTCCGCTTTCCTCGATGGCTGCGAATGTAAGCCCATCGATTCCCGGTGCGCCGTCATTCTTTTTCGCCATCTGGTAGGCTTCGCGTAAAGTTTCCATCTTGCAGATGTGGACATATAATCCCCAGAAACGCCAAGTTGGTTCCGCCTTCGCCTTGACGTATAGGCTCCGCCTCAGGTCCTGCAAACTGATAGGTGTTTTTCTCAAGTACCCTTGCCTCCCTTGTTGTTAGAGCCATTTCACTCAGCAGGGTCCCTTCGCTCTACGGACATTACTCCGTTTCTCCGCTACTCCGAACCCCTCCGCCACCCTCTCGCTTTCCTTCGACTTCCTGGGGTCTCCAGTTATACGAAGTACCTTGCTTCCGCCGGCTTTCCCCGGCGGCCGAGGAGGGCTTCTCCAGTTGCTCAGCGTGTCCTTGTCACCGTGCTGTCGCTAATCACCCCGCCAAAGTGTGATGGCGCTTCGGTCAGTCTGCGCCATCCCATGCTGCTTTCACCCAAATGTTGAAGGCTCAGCCTTTGGAATAACTTTCGAGGCCACCTTGCGTTCACTGCATTACGGCCCGGTGACTCGCTCACCGCCCTATCGGCGGCTTTGTCATTGAACTCTAAAGATTAGATCTCTCACCTCTTCATCAATCAAGCTACGGGGCTTCTGACTTTTACCCCGGTGGGTTTCTTCTCCCACTGAACTCGCCAGCCTTCTCTGGACGTACAACATTTCATTTGTGTAATGTTTTACACTCAGTTTGCAAATGGCAACTCCCCCGAGCCATTCGCAATCCGTGCTGCCTGAACCCCAAAAACTGATTCTGAGGAAGATCGAACGTCAGCGCGACCATTTCGTCCTGGATGTCGGGATTCAGCAAGTAGCGTGCTGTCCGCATTGCCGGACAGTATCGAGATCTCGTCACAGTGCCTACACGCGGAGGGTTCGCGACCTTCCGTGGCAGGGACTCGAGGTTGAGATTCGAATCAATGCCCATAAATACCGTTGCCGCAATCCAAAGTGCCGGCAAAGGATTTTTGCTGAACGTGTGAATGGTGTGGTAGCCACTCACGCCCGGCGAACGAAGCGACTGGAGAATGTAATTCGGCTCGTCGGATACAGCACCGGAGGATTGCCCGGCAGCCGTCTTCTAGACCGGCTGGCGATCCATGTCAGTGACGACACCGTTTTACGGATCGTGAAAATATCCGTGCCAGCAGTCGGCGAGACACAGCCAATCCATCATCTTGGAGTAGACGATTGGGCTTGGCGAAAAGGTCAGAACTACGGGACGATTCTGGTGGACTTGGAAAGGCGCCGGGTAGTGGATCTACTTCCAGATCGATCTGCTCGGAATTTAGCAAGCTGGCTGGCCGATCGGCCTGCCGTTCAAACCGTGAACCGCGATCGATGCGGTACGTACGCCGAGGGTGCGGCGAATGGCGCTCCCCAGGCTGTCCAAATCGCGGATCGCTTTCATCTAGTCGTAAACTTTTCAGAAGCAGTTCAGCGGGTTCTGGAAAGCCACCGGCGAGAACTCGAATTGCCGGCTGCGGATTGTGAACACCAAACCCCACCAGATACTCCAGCGCCGAAGCCGGAAAGCGCCGCGCAACGCATGAAAAGTGTGCGCCGCTGTCGCCGGTTAGAGCGATATCAACAGGTAATTGAGCTGCACAACAGGGGGCATTCGCAGGTTGCCATCGGTGAGGCGCTCGGCATGTCGCGAAAGACCGTTCGTCGCTGGTTGCGCTCTCAAGGGTTTCCCGAACGTAAACCGCCCTCCGGCAGACATAGTCATGTGCGCGAGTTCGATGAATATCTGCGGCGGCGATGGGAGCAACGCTGCCACAACGCTACTCAACTGTTCCGGGAGATCCGCGCCCGAGGATACCGTGGCAGTCGCCAAATGGTTTCCCATTATGTTTCTTCTTGGCGCGCCGAGCAAAAGGCAAAACCAAAGCCTCGCCAGCGCCTTGCGCCCAAAGACGTTGCCATCCTTATTTGCAAGCGTCCCGAACGCCGGCTCCCTGAGCAGCAGGATTTGCTCGAATGCCTGGCGACCGTTCATCCTCACATCCAGCAGCTATCCGGGCTGGCGCTGGAATTTCGCGAAGCCTTACAGAGCAAGGATGGCGCACGAATGCTCGCATGGATCCGCAATGCCGCGTCATCCGCGGACGCCTCAATCGCGCGGTTTGCTCAGGGCCTGTGCCGAGACCGGAACGCAGTCATCGCCGCGGTCGAAAGCTCCTGGAATAGTGGCCAGGTTGAAGGTCAAGTTAATCGCCTAAAGGCTCTAAAGCGTCAAATGTACGGGCGCGCGGGGTTCAGCTTACTTCGCGCCAGAGTTCTCCCGTTCGCGCCCCTGGGCCCCTGATCTGCACCAAATTTGCGGAAGAGCCCATTCTTGTCAAGCGCCGAAGGGTTGACCTGCGGTGGGCCACTTAACCTACGACAGCGGGTGTAAATTCCAAGAGAGATCCAATGCCACGATGCCGTACGTGTTCGCCTCGTCGGCAATTGCGATTACTGCGATTGCCGCTGTCTCCGTAACTGCCGATTCGGATGTTCGAGATTGAAGGCCATCGGTTGGGTCGGCACGTGGTCGGAAAAGATTGGCAAGCCTTTTACGAGTTCCTGCCCGATGTCGCGGACACTGTTCGTCCGTTCATCTCTGGATCGAGCGTAGACGAGGTACCTGATGGGGCGAAGTTCTGGCAGTGTCGCCCTTGGACGTCTTGTTCGACACATCCGCTCATTCTGGCGCTGTAAGCTCTGGGCTAACCCTCACTCTAAATCGCCCAAACTGTTCATTGCGCAGTTTCAGAATCCAAGATGGCGCTGTCACCGATCTCTCTGGGTCATGGTTAGGACTGAAGCTCGATCAGGTTGTCCGTGCGCCGTTTAACGTATCGGCCTAAATTCACCCCATTTTCATCAACTTACGCGAAATCATTTGGAACCATGTGCTAGACTAATTCACGGTAGCTCGAACTAGCTCCCGAATTCTCAAAACGCCGCACAGCCGCCGATGCTGGAGCGGCGTTTTTCATTTCACAGAGGTACTCATGTCCACGTCCGCGCAAATTTCCGCGAACCAACTAAACGCACAGCACAGCTGCGGTCCAAGAACCGAGGAAGGCAAAGCCCATTCCTGCCTGAATAACTTCCGCCACGGCTTCACCGGCGAATTCACCGTCCTTCCCACCGAGGATCAGGAAGAATTCGACACCTTGCTCGCCGGTCTCCGTGCCGACCACCAACCGCAAAACACCACCGAAACCCTGCTGGTCGAAAAAATGGCCCGGCATCACTGGCTCGTCGAGCGTGCCCTGAGGCTTCAGGAACTGACCCTCTCGAGCGAACTGCCGATGCGCGACATGGAAAGGCAGTTTTCGCTCTATCTGCGGTATCAAACCACCCATGACCGCGCCTTTCACAAATGCCTCGACCAGCTTCTAAAGCTAAGAGCGGAAAAGCGCAAATCCGAAATTGGGTTCGAATCGCAGAGGCTGAAACAGGCCGAGCAAACCCGCAAGGACAACATCGAAAAACGTAAGCAAGACCTCCACAAACTCGACCTTTTGCTCGCCGAAGCCAAGGCCGACCACCAGATTTTCCAAAACTGGAACCTCAAGCACGCGGCGAACCTCGATGTCAGCCGCGAAAGTCAGCTGCTGATGGTCGAAAAAGCCGCCTAAAGGTGGCGCGGACGATCGCGAAAGCGTCGTCTGCGAATCGTAAGGCAAAACTCGCACTCGAATTGCGCCGATACTGTTATGATTTCATCTTCATTATGGGTTTAAGACTCTGCTCGATCGCTCTTCTCGCAGCCAACATTGGACTCGCTGCAAGTTATGACGCATCTGTGTTTGGCGCTTTGAAGTGGCGGAACATCGGGCCGAATCGAGGGGGACGATCCCTCACCTGCGCTGGAAGTCCCAACCGTCCGCTTGAATATTACTTCGGCGCGGTGGGCGGCGGGCTTTGGAAAACCATCGACGGCGGCACAACCTGGAAGCCGGTCACTGATGGACAAATCGCCAGCTCTTCCGTCGGCGCAGTGGCTGTCTCGGAATCGAACCCGGACATTGTGTATATCGGAATGGGTGAAACCGAGTTGCGCGGAAACATCATGCAAGGCGACGGCGTGTACAAATCCACAGACGCGGGAAAAACATGGCACAAAACGGGATTGCCCGATACGCAAGCCATCGCCCGTATCCGCGTCGATCCGAAGAACCCCGATATTGTCTTCGTCGCCGCGCTCGGTCATCCCTACGGCCCGAATCCGGAGCGAGGCGTCTTTCGTTCGAACGATGGCGGAAAAACCTGGAAGAAGGTTCTCTACCGCGATGATCATTCCGGCGCCATCGACCTTGTTTTCGATCCGCACAATTCAAAGACCTTGTTCGCATCTCTTTGGGACGTCTATCGCACCCCTTGGCTCCTCAACGACGGCGGGCCCGGCAGCGGATTGTTCAAATCAACGGATGGCGGCGACACCTGGTCTGAGATTACGCGCAACCCCGGCTTGCCGAAGGGCATCGTCGGCAAGATCTGCGTGACCGTCTCCGGCGCCGATTCCAATCGCGTTTACGCCATGGTGGAAGCGAACGACGGCGGCGTCTTCCGATCCGACGATGCGGGCGCGACCTGGACGCTCGTGAGCCAGGACCGGCGCGCCTTGCAGCGCGCGTTCTATTTCTCGCGAATCTATGCCGACCCGAAAGAGAAAGACACCATCTACGTCATGAACGTAGCGTTTCTGAAATCGACCAACGCGGGTAAGGAATTTAAGACCATCCGGCCGCCTCATAGCGACAATCACGATCTTTGGATCGATCCCAATAACAATCAGCGCATGATCAACAGCAACGATGGCGGAGGCAATGTTTCCTTCGATGGCGGCGCAACCTGGACCGCGCAGGATTTCCCGACCGCCCAGCTTTATCACGTTGCCGTGACAAAGGACATTCCGTATCAGGTCTGCGGAGCGCAGCAAGACAGCTCTACCGTCTGCGTCCAGAGCGAGGCGGGCGGATTCCGCCGCTCAGGGTCGGGCATGTTCGCTCCCTATTACGCGGTGGGTGGCGGTGAAAGCGGATATATCGCTCCCGATCCCACGCGATCCCAATGTCTTCTACGCAGGCAGCCAGGGCGCGTTGCTCAGCAGATTCAATCGCGCTACCGGCGCGATGCGCGACGTGCAAGTCTATCCACTGTTCTTTTCCGGAATGCCCGCGTCCTCGTTAAAAGAAAGATGGCAATGGACGTTCCCGATCGTCTTCTCGCCCGTAGACCCGAACGTCCTATACACCTCCTCGCAGCACCTCTGGAAGACCACCAACCAGGGACAGAGCTGGGAATCCATCAGCCCCGATCTTACTCGTGCCGATCCCAAGACTCTGGGCGATTCGGGCGGCCCCATTACCAAGGATCAAAACGGTCCGGAAATTTACGGCACCATCTTCACCATCGCCCCATCCCTTCAGGAAGCGAACACGATTTGGACCGGCTCCGATGACGGCGTGGCATTCATCACCCGCGATGGCGGCAAGCATTGGACCAACATCACGCCTCAGGGACTGCCCGAATTCAGCCGCATCAGCATGATCGATGCTTCGCCGCACGAAGCCGGAACTGCTTTTCTCGCGGCAAAGCGGTATCAGCTGGACGATCGAAAACCGTACATTTATCGGACGCATGATTTCGGTAAGAGCTGGACGAAGATCGTAAAAGGCATTCCCGAAGACGACTATGCGCACGTCGCGCGTGAAGATCCAAAGCGCCCCGGTCTGCTTTACGCCGGAACGGAGCACGGCATCTATGTCTCTTTCGATGATGGCGACAACTGGCAAGCTCTTCGCTTGAACCTGCCCGACACTCAAGTCTCCGATCTCCTGGTCGAAGGCGACGATCTTGTAATCGCGACCCATGGACGCTCATTCTGGGTGCTCGACAACATAGACATCCTGCGGCAACTGCAGCCCTCCATCACCGCATCGGCCGTTCATCTTTTCAAACCGGACGACGCGATTCGCTCCTTCCGTCCGGCCGCCGTCGATTATTATTTGCAAAAGCCTGCCGACAAGGTCACCGTGGAGATTCTGGATGCTGCCGGCAGCTCCGTTCGAACCTTCACCGGCTCGGCTGACGAGGAGAAGAAGAGAACGCGCAATGCAGAAAATGAAGACTCTGAATTCGGCCCTCCGCGCGCGCAGCCGCCCGGTCGCAAAGCAGGCAGCAACCGGTTCACATGGGATTTGCGGTATCCCGGAGCAACCGTATTTGAAGGCGAAATCATGTGGGGCGCTCGCGCCGAGCAGGGTCCGATGGCGGTCCCCGGCAGCTATCAGGTCCGAGTCACCGCGAACGGGCAATCCGAAACGCAGCCCCTGATCGTGAAGCTCGATCCGCGTGAGCACGTCACGCAAGCGCAATTGGAGGAGCAATTTCAGCTCGCCTCAAAAGTGAGGGATCAAGTCAGTGCAGCGGATGAAATGGTCATCAAGATCCGCCAGATCAATAAGGATGCGAAAGAACGCGCCGCCAAAGCGAACGATGCTAGCCCTTTCCTCGGCAGGCGCATCGCTCCGGGACAGGCTTTCGACCATCGAGGAAGAAATCTATCAAATACGGAACCGCGCCAACGAAGATCCTTTGAATTTTCCCATCAAGCTGAACAATCAGATTGCCGCATTGGCGCGAACCATCGAGACCGGAGACAATCCTCCCACGGACCAGGATTACCAAGTCTTTCACGTCCTGACCTCGCGGTTCGAAGCCGTCCAGGCTAAATTCAATGAAGCGCTGCAGACAGATCTCGCGCGTTTCAATCAGCTTTTGGCGTCGCACAAGCTGGCTGAGATCCAGCCTGGTGTAACGTCCGATCAACAAACACCGCCCCCATCAAGGTGAATCGTACTCGCATGCGTAGACCAATCTTGTTTGTGACATTCTTCTTCCTGCTCGCGTTTGTGCTGGCCGGTCAGGATATGAGCGTTTTGAAGACTCTCAAGTGGCGTCAGGTCGGGCCGTTTCGCGGCGGAAGAGTGGCTGCGGTAACAGGCGTCGATTCTCAGCCGGACGTTTACTACTTCGGCGGAGTGGGCGGCGGCATCTGGAAAACAACCAACGGAGGCATGGATTGGCGGTCCGTTTCCGATGGCCAGCCCTTCGGAACTTCCTCTGTCGGAGCGGTCGCCGTTTCCGAGTCCGATCCCAACATCGTTTACGCCGGCATGGGTGAATACGATATCCGGGGCAATGTCTCGCATGGCGACGGTGTTTACAAATCCATGGATGGCGGCAAGACCTGGAAGCACATCGGCCTTGAAAATACGCGCCAAATCAGCCGCATCCGAATCCACCCGAGGAATCCGGACCTCGTGTATGTCGCGGCCTTAGGCCACGTGTGGGCTCCGAACGAAGATCGCGGTATTTATCGCTCGAAAGATGGCGGTAAGACCTGGGACAAAATCTTTTATCGCGGTCCGAAGGCCGGCGCAATCGAGCTTGTATTCGATCCCACCAATCCGAATATCCTCTATGCAGGATTTTGGGAGGTGTATCGCAAGCCTTGGGATCTGGAAAGCGGCGGCCCCGGTAGCGGCCTCTTCAAATCCACCGACGGCGGCGATACCTGGACCGATCTTACCCAGAATACCGGCTTGCCGAAAGGCGTGCTGGGCAACATCGGCATCAGCGTTTCGGCCGCGAATCCGGATCGCGTTTACGCCCTGATCGAGGCGCAGGAAGGCGGTGTTTTCCGATCCGACGACGCGGGCAAGACCTGGACAAGAGTCAACTCGGAAAGAAAGCTCCTGCAGCGCGCCTGGTATTACGGCCGCATCTTTGCGGACCCTAAAGATCCCGACAAGGTTTACGCAACCAATGTTCAGTTCTTCCGTTCCGACGACGCGGGCAAGACCTGGAACGCGATCAGAACCCCGCACGGAGACAATCACGACCTTTGGATTTCATCCAGCGATCCGCAACGCATGATCGAGGGCAACGACGGCGGCGCGAACATCACAACGAATGGCGGCAAGAATTGGACGACTGAAGACAATCAACCCACCGCTCAGTTTTACCGAGTGGCGCTCGACGACGATTTTCCATACCACGCATATGGCGCGCAGCAGGACAACACCACAGTGAAGATTGCGACTCGAAGCGCGGGCGGCGGTATCGGTGAGCGCGATTGGTATCCGGTCGGAGGCGGCGAGAGCGGATGGCTGGCTCCCTATCGCAAGGACACGAACATAGTTTTCGCGGGATCGTATGACGGCTTGATCACTCGCTACGATCATCGCGACGGGCAGACCCGCAACGTCACGGTCTGGCCCGACAACGAAATGGGCTGGGCCCCCGATGCGCTGAAATACCGCTTTCAATGGAACTTTCCGTTATTGTTTTCAGCGCATAATCCGGACTTGCTCTACGCGGCGGGGAACGTATTGTTCTCTTCGACAGATCAGGGCCAGAGTTGGAAAGCGATCAGCCCCGATCTGACGCGCAATGACAAGTCGAAACAGATCTCTTCCGGCGGTCCCATCACCAAGGACAACACCAGCATTGAGTATTACGACACCATCTTTACCGTAATCGAATCGCCGGTAAAACAAGGCTTGATCTGGACGGGTTCCGACGACGGATTGGTTCACGTTACCCGCGATGGCGGCGAGCATTGGGAGAATGTCACGCCCAAGAACATGCCCGAATGGATTCAGATCAACTCCATCGAGGCATCGCCTTTTGATGCGGGGACCGCCTATTTCGCCGCTACCATGTACAAATTCGATGACAACCGGCCGTTTCTCTTAAAGACTACGGACTACGGCAAAACATGGCGGCAAATCAACGACGGAATTCCGCAGAATACTTTCACTCGCTGCATTCGCGAAGACCCGAACACGAAAAATCTGCTGTATGCCGGAACAGAAACGGGTATTTATGTCTCGTTCAACGGAGGCGCGAAATGGCAGAGTCTGCAACTCAATTTGCCCATCACGCCCATCGCGGACCTGGCCATCCAAAAACGCGAGCACGAACTCGTCGCCGCCACACAAGGCCGCGCGTTCTGGATCCTCGACGATACTCAATTACTGGCGCAGTTGACGGACGGAATCGCGAATGAAGACGTTCACCTGTTCGAGCCGAAACACACCTATCGGGGAGCTTTCGGCCGCGGATTCGGTGGCGGCGGATTGGGCGGCCCTGCGAACGTAGGTTCGAATCCTCGCAAACGGCGCGACCGTTTACTATTGGCTCAAAGACAAACCGGAAGGAGAAGTGACGCTCGAATTCCTGGATTCGGAGGGCAAGCTGGTCAAGAAATTCTCGAGCAAGCCTCCCGAGCGTGCCCGGCCAACGCTCGAAGCATCCTCGGCCGAACAAGCTCAGATGGAAGAGGAAGAAGGCGGTCCTCGTCGCGGCGGCGGCGCTCAAAGAGTTCCCGTCGAAAAGGGCCTGAACCGGTTTGAATGGGATCTCCGTTATCCCGATGCGACCACTTTTCCCGGTATGATTCTTTGGGCCGGTAGCGTGCGTGGCCCGCTGGTCGTGCCGGGCATTTACCAGGTGCGACTCACCGCAAACGGCAAATCGCAGACTCAGAAATTCGAAGTCCGCAAAGATCCGCGTCTCGAAATCACGCCCCAGCAGTACAGCGCGCAGCTTGAGCTGGAATTGCAAATGCGCGATAAGCTGAGCCAGACAAATCAAGCGGTGATTCAGATTCGTGACGTGAAAAAGCAGATCGACGATCTCACTGCGAGGCTGAAAGCAGCGGGAGACACAGCGAAATCCAAGGCGGTGATCGATCGCGCCAAAGAGCTGTCCGATGAACTGACCGCCATCGAGGAAGCGCTCTATCAGACCAAGAACAGGGCCAGCGAAGATCCGCTCAACTTTCCCGTGAAGCTCAACAACAAACTGGCGGCTCTCTTGTCGGCGGTTGGCGAAGCCGACGGGCAACCCACCGCTTCCCAACAGCAAGTCTACGAAGATCTGGCCACGGGGATTAATGCGCAGATCAACAAGCTAAAGCAGGCAATGGATTCCGGCGTCCCGGCCCTGAACAAGGCCGTACACGATCAGGACATTCCCGCCATCACCATCAAAACCGCAGGAACGCCCTAGCCTGTCTGGGCGGCAAAATTGGGTTCCTTTCGCTCGCCAAAGTTTGATTGCGAACGCGTGCCTTCAGTTGGTATCGGCAAAGTAAAGAAGAATACCGACCCAATTCCTGGTTCCGACTCGGCCCACAGTTTTCCCCCATGATGCTCAATAATACGTCGCGATATCGCGAGCCCGATGCCGTTACCCGGATACCTGCCCACGCCATGCAGCCTCTGAAAGACCTGGAAGATGCGGTCGGCATATCTGGTTTCAAACCCGATTCCATTGTCGGAAATCGCAAATTTCCAGTGATCACCCTCCCGCTGTGCCGAGATTGAAATCTCAGGATTCACTCCAGGCTTGCGAAATTTGATCGCGTTGGCGAGCAGATTCTGAATCACCTGCCCCAGCTTTATCTCGTCCGCGAACACCGTGGGTAAATCGTCGTAACGCACAACCGCCGAGGTCTCCCTGATTCTCAGCGCCAGGTTCTCCAACGCGGCTTTTACAATTTGCCCCCCCGGCACCGGCTTTTTCTGCAATGCCTCGGTGCCGGCTCGCGAATAAGCCAGAAGATCCTGAATCAGAGCCTGCATTCTGCCTGCGCCGTCTACCGCGAACTCGATATAACGGTCGGCCGACTCGTCCAGCCTGCCTTTATAACGCCGCGCCAACAGACCCACATAGCTGCTCACCATGCGTAGGGGCTCCTGCAGGTCATGGCTCGCGATATAGGCGAACATCGTAAGGTCCGCGTTGGAGCGCTGTAGCTCGGCCGAGCGGTGTTCCAACTCCTTGGTTCTGATCTCCAATTCCTCGGTGCGCTCGCGGACACGCGATTCCAAGGTCGCGTTTAGCTTCCGGATCTCTTGCTCTCCCTTGTCGCGTTCGCGTGCGTACAAACTGCTGAGCCGGTATGCCATCACAAGAAACACGAACCCGACCAGAATCCCGATTGCAAGAACGGCGTCCAGTTGCTCTTCTCCGCGGCGTTGTTGTTCGAGCCGCCGGCCAAAAGCGGCGACCTGCCGGTCCTTCAAGCGGCTTATCAGGACGCGAATCTCCGACATGTACTGCTGGCCACGGCTCGTCTCCACCTCTTGCAAAGCAGCTTTCGGCTGGCCGCCGCGGCGAAGTGTCACTGTCTTTTCCAGTTCCGTCATCTTGAGGTTGAAAACGTGGTGAAGCCTCGACATCTCCTCCCGCGGCACTCCGTTCCGCGCGGCGAGTGTGTCCACCTGTGCCAATCTGCCGTTAAGCTGATTTTGCGCGGTCAGAAAGGGACCAAGATACTGATCCTGGCCCGTCAACAGGTAGCCGCGCTGGCCGGTCTCCGCGTCCTGAACGGTCGAGAGCAGTTCGTCCAGTCTACGGATGAAATTGTCCGTCGAAAGCGTCGCTTCAACGCTCGCCACGTGCTGTGAATTTGTTCGATAAGCTACGAACCCGAGAACGGCAGGAAGAACTCCTAGCCAGATGATGAATCGCTGACTCCGCTGGAGCAGTAATCTCTTCATCGGTAGCGTTTAAGAATGTGATGTCTGCAAGCCACAATTATATGACCAGCGGGACGCTCGGCGAGCGTTTTGCCAATGCCAGAGCCAATTCGTAGCGCAGAGCGAAGGTGGCGAGCCAGTGCGATCCAAGGTAGCCAGCGGCAAACATATTGTCCCAGCCGTGCTTGCCGTGAATGGCCGCCAAGCGCCGGTAAATTGGCGTGCGCGGGTCGTCCGCCGGCAACTTCTGGGCGACTTGAAGCATGGCTTCCGCGCGAGAAAACGAAAGCCCTATGAGATGAGATTTTGCCGCAAGCTGTTCAGGTGCGCTCATCGGAGTTGTATCGACGGGGAGGGTCGTCCGGCTGAAGGTGTCTGAATCCGTGGCCGGCATGAATTCGCCGAACCACCGAGACGAACTGGTTCTGATCTAGAACACGACTCATCAACCGGGCTTCCTCCAGAGAGGGCGATAGAAAATCCGCCGCATATGGCTCTAATCCGATCGGGCAGTTTACGTCCTTCGCAAACAGGCGACGGGCCGCTTCTTCGATCGTTTGACGGAGTCGGACATCGTGCAACGCATCCGCATAATCGAGCACAAGACTCAGCGAGTAGGCCGAATTTCCGTGCAGACCGGACCTGTTTGCGACTTCCAATGTGATTACGTAATCCAACAGAGTGGCTGCGAAGTATTCGGCTAGTGGCAAGAGATGCCGGTTCCAGCGGCTTGCGTCCGGGTCGTTCCATGACTGCAGTTCGGCAAACAGTTTCAAAAGCCAGGAACGTCCATACGGCAATTCGAATGTGCCGGCAGACCGAAAGAATTCGAGTTCGCCTTCGATGGACCGTTGAGTCAGATGGCTATTCAATTTTTCGCGAACAAGGCCCGCGATTGGAATTTGAGGAAAGCGTCGAAGAATGGCGGCAATCGTCCAAATGCAGTGCACCGCCGAGTGCCAATCGTAGCAGCCGTAAAAGGCGCGATTCTTCTCGTGGTCTTCAATGAGCAGCGGAAGCTCGCTGCCGGCATACAAGTAGTTCCGAAGGGCCGGCCTGTTCTGCGGGCGATCGATACAGGAGAGCGGCAGAGCAACCAGAGCCAGTGCGCGGAATTCGTCGAAGTCCGGTGCGCTTAGCTCTTGTTCCGCCATAAACGGGTCCGTCCGTTACGATGAAGTAATCCATGAATGTTTCTACCGTTGACCTGAAAAAGACGGTCAACTTGCCCAAAACAGAATTTTCGATGAAGGCAAACCTGCCTACAACCGAACCGCAGACGCTCGCTCGGTGGGAGGCGGAGGATCTCTATCGCCGGATTCGCGAATCGCGCGCGGGACGTCCTCAATACGTTCTCCATGACGGTCCTCCTTACGCGAACGGAAATATTCACCTCGGAACGGCGTTTAACAAGATCCTCAAAGATTTCATTGTTAAATCAAAGACCATGGCGGGCTATGATGCTCCCTATATCCCTGGTTGGGATTGCCATGGCCTGCCGATCGAGTTCAAAGTTGATCAGGAGTTGGGAAAGCGAAAAGCATCCATGAGCGCGGTCGAAATCCGGGCGGATTGTCGCGCGTACGCTTCCAAGTTTGTCGATATTCATCGCACTGAGTTTAAGCGGCTGGGCGTGTTGGGCCGGTGGGAAGATCCCTACCTCACGATGAGCGCCGGATATGAGTCGGTCATCGCTCAGGCGTTCGTCGACTTTCTGCAGGGCGGATACGTTTACAAAGGTCTGAAGCCGGTTCATTGGTGCATTAAGGATCGTACCGCGCTCGCTGAAGCCGAAGTGGAGTACGAGGATCATTCGAGTCCTTCCATCAACGTTCGATTCAAGCTGGCCTCGGATCCGGCCGCCATCGATCCGGCCCTCGCCGGCCGCGAGGTCTCCTGCCTGATCTGGACGACGACACCATGGACGATTCCGGCCAATCTCGCAATCTGCTTTCATCCTAAATTCGAGTACGTCGCCGTCGATACACCAGAAGGCGTGACGATCGTCGCCGAAGGCTTACTGCCGCAGGTAGCCGAGGCGCTCGGTTGGGATCAGACAATCATTGCGCGTTTTCCGGGGACGAAGCTCGAAGGCGCGATTTTCCGGCACCCGTTTATCGATCGCGATTCAGCGGGGTTGCTCGCGGATCACGTCACTCTGGAACAGGGCACAGGCGCGGTGCATACTGCGCCAGGCCATGGACAGGAAGACTTCGTTGTATGCCAGCGATATGGAATTCCAGTCTACTGCCCCGTGGATGCCGCCGGCCGGATCTTCCGAGCCGAAGGCGCGAGCGGCTCGCTGCCCGAAGAATTGATCGGTAAGACGGTCTGGCAAATCAATCCGATCGTAATCAAGCTGCTCCAGGAGCATGGCGCGCTTGCTTCTCAAACGAACGTAGACCATAGTTATCCGCATTGCTGGCGGTGCCACAACCCGGTGATCTTTCGCGCCACAGAGCAGTGGTTCATCGGCATGGAGCGCGAGCAACTCAGAAAGCGCGCGCTCGAAGCAATTCGCACCGTGAAGTGGCATCCGGCTTGGGGTGAAGAACGAATCTCCAATATGATTGCCATGCGGCCCGACTGGTGCATCTCGCGCCAGCGTGTATGGGGAGTGCCGATTATCGTTTTTTATTGTGAGGGCTGCGGCGAGCCTTTTACTGAAAAACGTGTGCTTGAGGGCGTTGTGGAACAATTCCGGCAGCACACGTCGGACGTTTGGTATTCGAAGACGGTCAGCGAACTGATGGGACCCGGCTGCACATGTCGCAAATGCGGCGGCTCCGGATTTCGAAAAGAGACGGACATTCTAGATGTCTGGTTCGACTCCGGCTCGAGCCATCTCGCCGTGCTGAACGCGGCAAATCAACTGCCTTGGCCCTCCGATATGTACATCGAAGGAGGCGATCAATACCGCGGCTGGTTTCATAGCTCACTTCTGGTCGGTGTCGGACTAAAGGGCGGAGCGCCGTACCGGGAGTGCGCGACGCACGGTTGGATTTTGGACGCGGAAGGCCGGGCGATGTCGAAGTCGATCGGAAGCCTGGGCCCAGAAAAGATCCTGAAGCAATATGGCGCGGACATTCTTCGCCTATGGGTGGCTTCGGTCGATTTCACCGAGGACGTTCGGATGTCTGAAGTGATCCTCACTCGCCTTTCGGAAGCCTATCGGAAGCTGCGCAACACGTTTAAATACATGCTGGGCAACTTAGGCGATTTCGATCCCGAGCGCCACGCCGTTTCCGGAGGTCGCCTTGCCGGAATCGAGGTTTGGATTCTGGTGCGTGCCGAGGATCTGGTGCGCCGCTGTCTCGCCTGGTATGAGGAGTATGCGTTTCACAAGATCTATCGCGCGGTTTATGACTTTGTGGTTTCGGATCTGAGTGCAATCTACTTCGATGTTTCGCGAGACCGGCTGTATACAGCGGGCCCGTCGTCTCCCGCGCGACGAAGTCCGCAGACGGCACTTCATCGATTGAATTCGGCACTAACGCGTCTGCTGGCTCCTGTTCTTTCGTTCACCTGCGAAGAGGTCTGGCGGCACAAGAAGTCCTCGCGGGCGGATTTCGACAGCGTACACTTAGCTTGTTTCCCGTCCCCGGAAGAGCTCAGTGAGGGCGTCACCGAGGAACAGCGCAAGCAAGCCGCCTCATTCGATCGACTCGTCCCCATTCGCGACCAGGTGCTGAAAGCACTCGACACGGCGCGAGAAGACAAGGTCATTGGCTCATCACTAGAGGCGGCGGTATTCCTCAGCGCAGGCAGCGATCTCTATTCCTTGCTGGACGAGTTTGCGTCCCAACTACCCACATGGTTTATCGTTTCCCAAGTGCACCTGGATCGCCAGCCTGCCGAGGGGCTGACGATTCGGGTGGAACGCGCTCGCGGCGACAAGTGCGAACGCTGCTGGAAATATACGGAGGACGTCGGGAGCAACGCTGAATTTCCCACCGTTTGCGCGGCGTGTGCGGCCGTGCTGCCGGAGTTCCTCGCATAGTGCTGTTTTCGCGAAACATCCTGCCGCGGCTTGTGCCCCTAGCGGTGGCATTGCTGGTGGTGCTGGGAGACCGCCTCACAAAGATTGCTGTAGCTCGGTCTATGACTGCATCGGACAGCATTAGCATACTTCCGGGCTGGCTGCGGATCGTGCATACGGAGAACCCGGGCGCCGCTTTCGGTGTTTTGGCGGATGGCAACCCAATTTTACGGACAGCCGTCTTAATAGGTGTATCAACCATCGTACTGGTCTTCGTCGCTTCCGCTCTCTGGAGCCGGAGCAGTTCTTTTACTGCGCTATCAACGCGTCTGGGGCTGGCGTTGATTCTGGGAGGCGCGATCGGGAACCTCTACGACCGCATCGTGCATGGAACCGTTACTGATTTCATTGAGGTATATCACGGCTCCTGGTCTTTTCCAGCGTTCAATGTGGCCGATAGTGCGATTACTATAGGAGCCCTGTTGTTGCTGTTAGACCTTCTCCGGGCGCGGCGCAAGCCTATGGAGGAGCACACCGGTTTCGCGCACAAGTAGTACTGAATGTTTCCAAAGCTCATCCAAATCGGTTCGTTTTACATTCCCACGTACGGAGTGCTGGTTGCGCTCGGGTTCCTGGCGGGACTGGGGATTACGTTGCGGCTGGCCCGCCGCGCCGGTTTATCGCAAGACAAGGTCACTAATTTGGCCGTATACTGCGCCATGGCGGGAATTGTGGGCGCAAAACTGTTCATGTTCCTTTTCGATATTGGTTACTACGTGAGGGACCCTGGGCAGATCTTTACGCTCGAAACTCTGCAAGCTGCCGGCGTTTTCCATGGCGGCTTCATCGCTGCGCTGGTGGTTGCCGTGCTCTACATGCGAAAGCAGCGCATGCCAGCGTTTCCGACCATGGATGTTTTCGCTCCGGGCGTGGCGCTGGGGCAATCGATCGGACGGCTCGGATGCTTTGCAGCCGGGTGTTGTTGGGGTAAAGAATGCGACTTACCTTGGGGAGTGCGGTTTCGATCCGATTTCGCCGCGCCCGTTCCGCTCGGGAAGACGCTCCATCCCGTTCAGCTTTACGAATCAGCGGCAGATCTCATCATCTTCGGAATTCTCTATCGCCAGTTTGGCAAGAGCCATCGTCCGGGGAACGTGATTGGCTTGTATCTCGTTCTCTACTCGATTGCGCGGTTCATTATTGAATTCTTCCGAGAGCACGAGCAATCGCTGATCGGTCCGTTTTCGATTACGCAATGGATTGCCCTGGCGCTGCTGCTTTTGGGCTTGGGCATTCTGCTGCGTGGACGGCAGGCAAGCGTTCTGCCTGAGCGGAAACCGGAAGGCGCTCGCGCTTGAGCCGAGGATCGCCGCAGTTGATAGACAGCAAGGGCGATTAGGCCGCCACTTCGCTTAGCCTATCGCTCCAGGCTCTTCTCGCGGATCAATTTGATGATTTCAGCTGCGTTTGGCGAGCGCCCCGCCTGCTTCTTTGAGAAGATCTGCTCGCCATTGAGGAGAACACTGAATGAGCCAGGTGCGCCAGCACGTAGCCGAATCGGAATATTGAGTTCACGTTCGATATTGTTCTTGAGACTCACGGCCTCGGCTTTAATATCAGCTCAAAAAAAACAACGTTTAATCTCGATGGTCATGACAGTTACCTTCAATGCAAGGACGGACTCTGCTAAGCAGGCTAGCAGATCTTTTTGGGGCTGCACGCAAGTGCCTTCCTAAACGGGCATCCCCCTCACCACAGGCGGGTTGATACTTTTCCAGGCACTTACCGCGAATGCCCAGATCCGCCGCCCACCATGGCTTCCTGCGCCAGCCGAACCTCCGCCTCCCCCGGCATGGCCTCCAGCACCTGCACCTCCGCCGGTAAACCCACCCGAGTGAGCACTGCCACCAAACCCTCCGGAGTGTCCGCCGCCGCCAGATCCCCCGGCTCGAGCGAAGCCGCCAGAATGGGCTGCCGCACGACCTGAACTGCCAGACCAACCGCCGCTCACGCGCCCGGAATCAGCGCGCACCGGGCGGTTTCCCGAGAAACCGAGTGCCGGAGCCCCGCTTTGCGTCCGAAATCCGGATTGTGCAAAAGATTGAGCCGCTGCGGTTCGCAGAGTGCGCTCCTCGGCAGGCGACGCAGCGAGTAGACCGACCACGGGCGGCCTCCTCGGGTTGACCGGAACTGGAGCTGTAGTACCCGGACCTTGCCAGGGCCGATGATGATGGCCGCCGTCATGATCGCCGTCGTGGTCCGGGTCGTGGACCCAATGGCCGCCTCTGACAACCCCAGTCGTGACCACCGGCGCATGCCGAACCACCCCGGGAGAATAGAAACCCCAACCGAAGGGGCTGTAGAACGCGCCGCTTCCCGGCAACCAAGCCCAGCAATCGAATAAGCTATCGAAGTACCAACCGGCATAACTGTACCCATTCGAGTACAGCAAGGCATTGTTCGCCGCCTGATAACTCGCCGCAGCGTCGTATTCGGATCGTACATTGCTCCAGGCGTACAGATCGTCTTCTTTCTTAGGGTCGAACTTCTTCGCCTTCAGCGGCTCAACGAGGGGCGTCTCGTGCCCTTTGTTCAGAGCGATTTCCTGCTTCCCGAAGAAGACCTGGGCTTTACCGGCGATCACTGCCGCCGCGGGAGGATCATAGGCTGTGAAGCGGTACAGCCCGTTCTTCTCGATCCGAATCGAGCCGCCATGATTGAGGATCTGAACTTTGTTCTCTTTTCCCAGCCCGGCGGCCTCAACCATAGCCTCGCCCCGGACCAGTTCCACTTGCATATCCGTGAACAAGGGCGAGATCATCCGGATCTGGCTGCCATCACCGATGCGCAGGAACACGCCCGGGGTCAACAGGACCTCGACTTTGCCGGTATCGGTAGACAACGTGTCATTTGCACTGAGAAATGTTGCTTTCGTCGCGCTGTTGGAGATTCGATTACCATTCAGATACACGTTCCCTTCGATGTAGTTCACGATCCCGGGCTTGGCCGAAACAGTATAAGCCTGCGGCAATCCGTATGCGGCGGTTAGAAGAAACCCGGCAAGAACCCGAGCCGGCGTGTTCCATCTGGCTTTCATCCTGTCTGTGCCTCCTCCACTCTCACCCTGATAAGCGGAATCGAGCGAAGAAAATTTCAATCGCATCCCGGAATTTCTGGACTCGCGGTGTCCGGTGGTGGATTGCCGGCAGCCGGCGTGCACGGAAACCCGCAACTTTGCAGTAACTTTTGGCGGATAATGACTCAACAGATCACTTTATGTGCGCCCCGTCTTCGCAGCAGGTGACAGAGCTTCTGCAGGCCTGGAGCCGAGGGGAAGAGAACGCGATGGACAAGCTCGTCCCTCTCGTCTACGCGGAGCTGCATCGTTTGGCTCATGGCTATATGAACCGCGAGCGGCCCGATCATACGCTGCAAACCACCGCGCTGCTGAACGAGGCCTATCTGCGGCTGGTGGATTCCAGGAAGGCCGATTGGCAGAACCGGACTCATTTTCTGGCCGTCTGCGCGCGAGCAATGCGCGCCATTCTGGTGGATTGGGCGCGGTCTCGCAACTCCCTCAAGCGCGGCGGCAAGGTTGAATTGCTCGAATTAAAGGAGAGCCTGGCCCCAGCGGAGGAACCGGGTGCGGATCTGGTGGCCGTGGATGAGGCGTTGCAGGCCCTGAGTGCGGTAGACTCCCGCAAGGGGCAACTGGTCGAACTGCGCTTCTTCGGAGGATTGAGCGTAGAGGAAACGGCCGAGGTGCTGGGTGTTTCGGTGGGAACCGTGATGCGCGATTGGAAGTCGGCCAAAGATTGGCTCCGGCGCGAGTTGAGAGCCAAGGGACCGCGCCAGCCGCACACTTCTGCCCCGTTCATAGATTAAATGATGGAAGCTGAGCAAGACGAATCCGACGGCTTTCTGGAAGTACCGGCGCTCGAGATCGCCGCGCGAGCGCTGGCGGCGGAAAAGGCTGCAGCCGCCGGACAGCTCATCGGACCCTATCGCGTAGTTAGGCTTCTCGGTGCTGGCGGGATGGGCGAGGTTTTTCTGGCCCAAGATACACGCCTTGGCCGCAACGTCGCATTGAAGCTGCTGCCCGCCGAGCTGGCCGGCGATCCGAGCCGGGTGCGCCGCTTCGAGCAAGAAGCCCGGGCCGCCTCCGCGCTGAATCACCCCAATGTCTTGGTCGTTTATGACATCGGAGTTCACGACGGCCTCCCCTACATTGCTTCCGAATACCTGGAAGGCGAGACCTTGCGCCGGCGCCTCAGCGGGTCGGCATTGCCGGTTGGGAAAGCGGTCGGTTTTGCCGTGCAGATTGCGCGGGCTCTCGCCGCGGCTCACGAAAACGGCATCGTACACCGCGATTTGAAGCCAGAAAATCTCTTTGTCACTGTCGAGGAACGCATTAAGGTGCTGGATTTCGGACTGGCCAAGCTAGCCGATCCTGCCCATGCAACCGAAGCGCAGCGTGAAAACATGACCTGCGTCATGACAGCACCCGGGGTAGTCATGGGGACCCTCGGTTATCTATCGCCAGAGCAGCTACGCGGCCAAGGCGGAGATCACCGGTCGGATATTTTCGCATTGGGCGCGGTCCTCTACGAAATGCTCACCGGACGGCCAGCCTTCCGCAGGGATTCCGATGCCGATACAATCAGCGCAATTTTGCGCGAGGAGCCGCCCGATTTTGCCAACCAAAATGTGCCGCCTGCTTTAGTGCGAATCGTTAGCCGCTGCCTGGAGAAATCGCCGGCCGAGAGGTTTCAGTCTGCAAGCGACGTCGCGTTTACCCTGGAGGCCGTCTGGTCTCCCTCCGGACCGAACGCGATTCCCGTGCAACCAGAGCCGCGACGCAAAAAGTTTGGCGCGCCGCTGGCCTGGATAATCGGCAGCTTGCTGATGCTCGCGGCGCTGGCGGTGGCCGTGATATCAGGGCTGCGGAAACCCGCTGAACCGGCCCTGATGCGATTTGAAATGGCTCTTCCGGGCGGCGATCCATCGACAGGCGGCCCGGCGCTGGCGCTGTCTCCCGATGGAAAATACCTGGCGCTGCTGGCTACGGGTCCGAATGGCGAGCCTATGCTGTGGGTGCGTTCCCTCGATACCCTCACCCTCACGCCCGTTTCCAGCAGCGAAGGAGCCAAATACCCATTCTGGTCCGCCGACAGCCGCTTTCTCGCATTTCAGGTGGACAACAGATTAAAGGCGATGGAGATTACAAGCGGCGCTCAGCGAACCGTTTGCACTTTGCGGGGCGTTGTCAACGGTGCCTGGAGCGCCGAGAACGTAATTCTTGCCGGCACAGGTAGCGGCCCTCTGCTGCGTGTCTCGGGTATGAGGGGAGAGCGTCCGGCGCCGGTGACCAGGATCGATTCGTCACGCGAAGAGCGCTCCCATTGGTGGCCTTGTTTTTTGCCCGACAATCTTCATTTCTTGTATACCGCACGCGCCGCGACGCTAGAAAACAGCGGCATCTATGTGGGTTCGCTGGACAGCCTGGAAGCCAAACGTCTGGTATCGGGGGTGACCTCGAATGCCGCCTTCGCACCGCCCGGATATCTGCTATACGCGCGCGAAGGAAGCCTCATAGCTCATCGATTCGACGCGAAACGTCTGAGCCTTGAAGGCGAGGAACTCCCAATTGCCGATCAATTGAAGAGCTATTACGGTTACGCCGTCTTCTCGGCATCCCAAACCGGAACGCTGGTTTATCGCACTGGGGCGCAAGCTCGCTATCAACTTTCCTGGTTCGATCGTGCCGGCAGACAGATCGGCCCGGTCGGAAGCCAATCGCAAAAGAAGTGGTCCGAAGGCGTGCTGCCGCTGTCGCCTTCACTATCTCCGAACGGAAAGTTACTGGCAACCATTCAGTATCGGGCACCGAAGGGCGCCTATGACATTTGGGTGACAGACTTGGCTCGCAACAATCTTGCGTTTCCTGTGACAAGTACGTCGAATGCGGAAGCACCCGTCTGGGCGCCCGATAGTATTCGCATCGCCTACTCGGCTGCGCCCAAAGGCGGCGAGAGAGATCTATTCGTCAAAAGAATCGACGATGCGGGAAGCGGTGAATTGTTGCTCCACTCGGAAGCAGACAAATGGCCGCTCGATTGGTCCGCGGACGGCCAAAAACTGCTCTTTCGCATGACGGATGCGCAGTCCCGCTCCGGTTTGTGGGTTCTGCCATTGAACGGAAATCCAGTGCCCAAGCCGGTTGTGCCGTCTTCTCTCGATGTGGAGGATGGCGCTCTTTCGCCCGATGGACGCTGGATTAGCTACTCTTCCAGGCAATCCGGGACATACGAAGTTTACGTTCAGGATTTCCCCGCCGGACATAGCCGGAGAGTGGTTTCGAACGCCGGGGGCCGCTATTCGCATTGGCAGCGTGACGGCAAGCAACTGTTTTACTTGTCACCGGATGACCGGCTCATGGCCGTGCCGATTAGCGATGACTTCGCCGGACTTCCCCGCGCTCTCTTCAAGACGGGCGCCGTGGGCGCCGATCCATATACGGTAGCGCCTGATGGGCAGCGTTTTCTCGTGCAGACCCGCTTCCCGGACAGCACTGCTTCGCCCATTACGTTTGTGCTGAATTGGCCGCAAATCTTGAAAAAGTGATGAGACAATTGGGCTGTAGCTTTCAACGCCTCGATATGGCACAAACAAAGAACGCCGCCTCTAAGCAGCTTCGCGATCGCAAAGCGCTGGCCGACAGTGCTCTAGCTTCGCTGCGGCTCGAAGGGTTAGAGCCTTCCGCAGAAGTTCAAGAACTGGTCGGGCGATTTGTGTCAGGAGAAATTACAGTCGGAGAACTCGACCGTGCCATTGAAAGATTACTCAGCTCGCGACAAGTACACCTACCCTAATTCTCCTTTCCTGATCAACCTTGCCAATATTCGAGATGGCGAAAGGCTTGAGCAGTTCGAAGCAAACGCCGTATACCTCGGTTGATCCAGCTCTCGCTTCGGCCAATCGCCGGCAGCTTTGATATTGACCATCTCAGAGCCGTCCATCGAATCGCGCGGGATCACCTTCAGCGAGATCAGCTCTACACCGCGTCAGAAGAGAGCATGAAAGGAGACTTGGAGCATCTCACTGCTCTGTTGGTCTCGGCAATACATCCTACTGGTGAAGGCCAGTAATACTCAACCTGCTCAAGGATACCCAAGTGTCTCCGCCTTTCCAACCGTCTGATACGCTCGAATTTATTCAAGGATAAGCCGACGTTCCTCAACTAGGCGAACATTTTCAAAAGCATGAGCAGCTTGACAATTACACTGCCGGATGGCAGTCAACAGGCCGTCGAACAAGGCGCGCGCCCCATCGACGTTGCAAAATCTATCAGTCCACGGCTCGCCGCGGATGCCGTTGTCGCTCGCGTAAATGGCGAGCTCTTCGATCTGACGCGCCCTATTGAGAACGACGCGAAACTGGAGATCCTCACGACCAAGAATCGCGGAATCTCTGCAGGTCTATCGTCACTCCACTGCCCACTTACTCGCAGCGGCCGTTCTCGAACTGTTCCCGGAAACGAAGCTAGGCATCGGTCCTCCCACGGAATCGGGCTTCTATTACGACTTTCAGCGTGAGACCAAATTCACGCCTGAAGATCTGGAAAAGATAGAAGCACGCATGCGCGAGCTGCAAGCGAAGAACCTGCCGTTCGAGCGCAAACTCACTCCGAAACAGGAGGGTCTGGAAAAGTATCGCGACGATTGGATGAAGCGAGAACTGATCGAAGAGCGTGCCGGCGAGATCTTCTCCGAATACACGCTGGGACCGCATTTCATCGATTTCTGCCGCGGCCCGCACGTCCCCTCAACCGAAAAGCTGAAGGCGTTCAAACTGCTCTCGATCGCCGGCGCTTATTGGAAAGGCAGCGAAAAGAATCCGCAATTGCAGCGTATCTACGGAACGGCGTTCTTCACGAAGAAAGAGCTCGAAGACTATCTCAACCGGCTCGAAGAAGCCAAAAAACGCGATCACCGACGCATCGGCAAGGATCTGGAGCTATTCACCGTAAATGAACTCGTCGGCGCCGGCCTGCCGCTCTGGCTGCCAAAGGGCGCAACAATCCGCCGCCTGCTGGAGGAATACATCCTCGAAAAAGAACGCGCGTCCGGGTATCAACACGTCTACACGCCAGACCTGGCGAAAATCGAGCTCTATCAACGCTCCGGCCATTGGGAACATTATCACGAAGACATGTTCCCGCCCATGGATTTGGAGACGGAACAGATGGTGCTGCGGCCGATGAACTGTCCGCACCACATCCTCATTTACAAATCCAAGATGCGCAGTTACCGTGACCTGCCCGTCCGCATCGCCGAGCTCGGCACCATGTATCGATACGAGCGTTCCGGTGTGCTTAGCGGTCTGAGTCGCGTGCGCTGCATGACGCTGAATGACGCGCATATTTTCTGCACTCCCGAGCAGATTAAAGACGAGTTCACGAAAGTGATGCAGCTCGTCGAACAGGCGTACCGCGATCTCGGGATTACACAGTACAGTTACCGCTTATCGCTGGGCGACAAAACCAACACCGAGAAGTATGTCGCCAACGAAGAGATGTGGACCCTCGCCGAACGTGTGCTCCGCGAAGCTTTGGATTCTTTGGGATTGAAATACACCGAAGCGCCGGGCGAAGCTGCCTTCTACGGACCCAAGCTCGACATTCAGCTTGCCGATGTAATGGGCCACGAAGAAACTTATTCCACCATTCAGATCGATTTTCATCTACCGAACCGCTTCGATCTGAACTACATCGGCGCCGACGGTCAACACCATCGGCCAGTCATGATCCATCGCGCCATCGTCAGCACGATGGAGCGCATGATCTCTTATTTGATTGAGCTATACGGCGGAGCCTTCCCCGTGTGGCTCGCCCCCGCACAAGCTACGGTTTTGCCCATCAGCGACCGGCAAAACGACTACGCGCGCGAAGTTCATCGCAAGCTCGCTGAAGCCGGCATTCGGGCGGAACTTGACGACCGCAGTGACAAGGTCAATTTCAAGATCCGCGAAGCGCAGCTTCAAAAGATACCGTATATGCTGGTTGTGGGGGATCGCGAAGCTCAGGCCGGACAGGTTTCGGTCCGCAACCGAAAGCATGGCGATCAGGGGGCTGTTGGGGTGGAAGAGTTCATCGCCCGCCTTTCGCAGCTCAATGCGAGTAAGAGTTTAGAAGAATAGCCGATTTTAAAAGAATAACTGTTGGTTATTGCAGCCTTAGTTCTGCTCGGCTGCTGGGTCTACTGCATCCTTGCTATTGCAGCAGCGGTGAGGCACGCCCGCAGCCGGCGCCCGGCCGCGCTTCAAAAGCCCGTCGCAATTAGTGTGCTCAAACCTCTCGCCGGACTGGACGAAGGACTGGAAGACAATCTGCGCAGTTTTTTCGAGCAGGACTACACGGATTACGAGCTATTATTCGCCGTTCGCCACGAATGGGATCCCGCCGCCGAAGTAGTGCAACGTTTGATGGCCGATTACCCCGCCGTTAAATCGAAGCTGCTTCTCACGGGTGAGCCGCCGTATCCGCATGCGAAGGTCTTCAGCCTTCAGCGAATGTTCGACCACTCCGAAAACGATCTCATCGTGATGAGCGATAGCGACGTTCGGGTGGGACGGGATTTCTGCCGCAGTTTGGCTGCCGAATTCGCCGATCAGCAACTTGGCTTGGTGACCTGCCCCTACCGCGCCATAGGAGGTGAAACCATCTGGTCGCGCCTTGAAGCAATCGGTATGAACACCGACTTCCATGCTGGTCTATTCACCGCTGTTATGATCGAAGGCGCCAACTTCGCGGTCGGGCCAACGATTGTTGCCCGCAGGCACGTTCTTGTGGCTCTCGGCGGCCTGGAGTGCGTGAAGGATTATCTGAGCTCCGAAGACTTCATGCTCGGGAGAATTGCCGCCGATCTCGGATTTGTCGTGCGGGTTTCGCCTTACGTAATCGAACATCGCATCGGCAGCGATCAGATGCTTCAGAATTTCTCGCATCGGCTTCGATGGGCACGGACCTCCCGACGGTCGCGCCCGTGGGGGTACGTGGGACAGTTCTTTACCCATCCGTTTCCGGTTGGTTTATTGCTATTGCTGCTGGTTCCGGCCTGCTGGCCGCTAGTCGCAATGACAATCATCTTTCGCGTCGCCGTTGCCTGGACCGTCTCGGAACGGATTCTCTCCGCCGAAATCCCGTGGGTTCTGCTCCCCCTACAAGATCTTCTTGGGTTTGCCTTTTGGATGGCCGGATTTTTCGGGAACTCGATACATTGGCGCGGTCGCCGCTACATCCTCAGGCGCGATGGCACTGTGGAAATCTCCGGATGGCCGGGAAGCCAGGTCGTGCTGGAGCAGCATTCCGCAATGATTCCACCCAATCTCGCCGAGCCGCCCAGACGTCCGGTGCGAGGAGAGTAATCGCTCGGCCGGCTATGGAACCGGCTTGGCCCTATCCTTTGTAGCTTCCTTGTCGACTTCGTCCGGCGCTTTCACGTCATTGATCGAGTAATATCCCTGTAGCGTCGCATTCGAATCGGCCGCATCCTGCAAACTTCGCGCTGCGCGCTCCGCTTCACCGAGGAGCTTCGACCAGGTTTTCAGGCTCGTCGTGTTCTTCTTGTCGGGGCATGTTGATTTCCATCCATACGACTATCTCCCGCCCAGGACCGTTTCTCTATTGCGGCGGAGGCAACTGAAACGGAACCACAACATTCGTAATCACAGTTACGGGATTGCCATTTAGCAGGGTTGGCCGATAGGTCCATTGCAGTACTGCCGTTTTTGCAGCATTGACCAGCAATGGGTGCCCTCGCACGAGTTGGAGATTTTCCACTCGGCCGTCCGGGCCAATCGTCGCCATGAACTCGACCGTTCCTTGAACGCGCGCGCCCAATGCGAGAGGCGGATATACTGGCTCTACTCTACTTAGTAGATTTGCTTCCGCCACTTGCCCGCCAACACGCACAGGGCCGGTGGGCACATTCGCGCTTGCAAGAGCTTCCTTCCACCTTGGATTTGACGGATCAGTAACTACAGCTTGCTCCAGAAGCTGCATGCCTGTGCGCCGGTAGCGCTCATTGGACTGCTCTCTGCCGAGACTGACAAGCATGCTTCCAATACGGCTGAGCAAAGCCGCGTCGGTTGAGCCCTGCAGTTGCGCCTGCAAAATGCCCTCGGCATCCCCACTCTGATTTGCCGGGACGTCTAATCGCTTGCTGCCATCTAAGTATGTGTCGACGTAAATCCTCGCCTGTGCATCGAGATACTTGGGATTCGACGGCATCAATCCGCGGGCTTGCCCAAGTAATTGCGCTGATTGCTGCAGATCCGAATTCCGAAAAAACAGAGCGGCATGGTACACCACTTCTGGCGAGCTGCCGTTGTTGATCAGATTTTGCTCCCATAGCGCCTTGGCAGAGTCGTAATCGCCGCCTTGCCTCAACAATGCAGCTGCAGGGGCGACGTTCATCGCCCAATCCAGCATTTGAGCCTCGGGATGGTGTTCGACAACCCACAACAGATGTCTCGAGTAATTTTGCGAATCCCGTACTTGGGTGTAGAAACTAAGTAGCTTTGAGCGAGCAGTCAAATCCTCCGGATTCGATTGCAGCTGAGCTTCGAGATCCGGGAGCTGCTCCTGCGTTATGCCGGAGCTCAAAGCCATCCAGTCTGTCTGAGCGGAACGTGAAGCAGGCGGTGGCGGTGCCTGCTGTTGCTGCCAAGTAGCCGCCGCGGCACAGGAACCCACCAGGAGAATGGCGGTGAGAAGGTAAAGCTGCAATCGCATATTCTCCATCATCCGCCTTTTTTCGGGTAGGTAATCTCGCAGCCCGTCCACTTGGGCCCAAGGCGTCAATTTGTGCGGTCTTGAGCTTTTCTCGCTCATGATGTCCTCGACCTCGACCCCGCGAACCAGTAGAGCATCGCCTACCAGCGATCGATGGCATCGCCAGGGCACCGCTTCCGCGCACATAATAACTGTCCGCTTCTCGACGGCCATCGTCCATTAACGTCTCAATCGCTTCCGCGAATTCCGGAGTTTGCATGTAATCCGCATACCCGCGAAAGGACGCATTCTCCCAAGCCGTGTTGATCGAATCCTTTCGAGCATGCCGCAGTCCGCCCAAAGCTTTCAAGTGAACGTATTCGATTCCGTGCGCCGCCAGAAACGGCGCGAATATTTCCTGGCTGTATTGTGGATTCCGGCCCGATCGCGGCACGGTCCTGATGTCCGCTACGCGTTCGATGTCGAAAGGCGTTCAGAATCTTCACGAACTCGTCCGCAGGACGCGTAGAATGCCCAATCGTATAGACCGTCTTCACTGCTCGCCGGGCCGTACCGTCAGCACCTCTTTTGCATTCACGTGCTCGAACTGCATCGGGAAGCTTTTTCCGACGTAGTACGCCGGCCATTCGATCCTTGTAGTGCCCGGAAGCCACAAAACCCGATTCGCCAACGGGCAGGTTCTGCACTGATTTATCGAGATCGCCAAAGTCCACGACCATCCGCTCCGAAGGCCCCAGCGTGCTCGTGGTTTGCTTCACCGTCGTCCCCGAGCCGCTCATCTCGACGGGTCCGAGATCGAAAAATCGGCTCACAAGCGGCAACTCCTTTCCCACCGGATGCGCAAATGTCCACGTCAGCATGCGTCCCCATTTCCATTTCGAAACGGGAGTTCCTTGACGCCTGCGCCCCTCCTGTAACGCGGCCTGAAAATTTTCGAGTAGCCACCCATCCCAGTCGTTTTTTGCGACCCAGCCCGGCGGCCGCTGCCGCAGCAAGGTTTCGATAACTTGCGGCCTCGGCCGGATGTCGGGAATAGCCGTATTCGCGGCGCGCTGCGATAGGTTCTTTACCAGGGCCGCCCCCAATTGGCCGCTCAGCAGTTCCATCATCATCGGCGCGGCTTGATCCTTATCCATCTGGCCGTTCCAGCGCCGCAGAACCTCAACCCCGGCCCGCACGGTTTCATCCGAACTGCCGCGCTTACTCGCCGCGACAACCTGCTGAGCTAGAAAATGATCATACGCGGAGTAAACATCCTTCTGAACTGCAAGCATGTCGTCCACCGTCAGCTTGCTCTTGGCTGCTCAATAGCGCTCGAATCTGCTGAATCCGGTATTTATCTGCAAAATTGCCTTCTACCCGGTAGGGAAAGTCGGGAGGAAACGAGTCTTGGTTCGCAGTCGCGACGATTCCCGATGGAGGATTGTAGACGCTGGGCATCTGTTCGAAAGGTATGTAGCCATCCCATTCAAATTTTCCGGAAGCGCCATCTAAAGGCACGTCTCCATCAAAGTCGCGGCGAATCGGTACCCGGCCCGCCGCCTGGTATCCGATGTTGCCGGCTTTATCCGCGTAAATAAAATTCTGTCCCGGCCCCCAGAACGTGCTCAGCGCGGTTCGAAATTGTTCCCAATTTTGCGCGCGGTCGATCTCGAAGAAAGGAAATCCGAATCCTTCCGCGGCACTCCACCTCATCGTGTAAGCCTTCCCGTTCGCGTGAATCAAAAGAGGACCGTGTTTCGTGACCCAGATGTCCAGTTCCTCCGGCTTCGCTCCTCGCACGCCGATCATTTGCCGGTCTAACTGCGCCTGTTCCAGCTTCCCCTGAAACATGTACCGGCCATTGCGTTCGTCCATCTGTTCTGCATAGAGGTCCATGACGTCCGCTTGCAGATTCGTCTCGCCAAACGCGATCTGCTCGTTATGGCCGTTGATGACGCCCGGAAGCCCCGGCAGTGCCGCACCCGAGACATCCAGCCCCGGCGCTTTGAGGTGCACTAGATGCCAAGTGCCTGGAATTCCATATCCCAGATGAGGATCGTTGGCCGCCATCGGCTTTCCATCCGCCGTGTGTACTCCGGATACGGCCCATGCGTTCGATCCTGGACTGACGTACGCGCCCTGTACGGCCGGAAATAAAGTCCTGACCTTCGTCGGGTCCGCCATGCTCATCAGGGTGCCCTTGCTGAATTCGAATTTCGATGAATCTGTAAGGTCCCGGTACATCACCAACCCGATCAGCACGGAATCCGCCAAGGTCCACGGCTTCGGATCGTAGCTCGTGACCGGGGAGTGAAAACTCGAGCGAGTAGCGCCCATGATGCGTGTCGATAAAATAATTCACTCCCCGCGCGTACTCCACCATGACGGCGCGTTCCTCCGGCCTCAGCCGCGCCACATCGGCCTCCGCGATGGCCCGCATTCGCATCCTGCGGGAAAGCTCATCAGTGAGCAGCGCGCTTCGTCCAAAGACTTCGGCCAACTGACCGGCTCCGAATCGCCGCAAACCATCCATTTGCCACAATCGATCTTGGGCAGTTACGAAACCTTGCAGAAAAATAGCATCCTGCCAGGAAGATGCTTCAATGTGCGGAACACCCCGAACATCCCGCTTAATGACTGCGGATTTCTGGATCGGCGCTATGATTTCGCCGGAAAATTTCGGCAACGGACGGACGGCAAACCAATACACCGCAACCGCGATGAGCACAACCAGAACCGCTATGCTCACATTGATGATGCGCACCAGCCGGGTTAGCAATCACCGATTTTACTCCGCGCTGCGAACCCATCGATGCGGAGTCCAGCGCGCAAAGACGCTAAACGCTGCCTTGCAACCGGGATGACGCTTCGTTTCGTCATCCTGATACTTATTTTGGCTGCAAACGGCTTCTTTGCCGCAGCCGAAGTCTCCCTTGTATCCGTTCGCCAATCGCGTCTTCGCGAACTTGCCGCTCAAGGTCAGACCGGCGCCCAAAGCGCGCTCAGCCTGCTGGCGAACCCAGGCCGCTTATTATCCGTTACTCAAGTTGGAATTACTATAGCGAGCCTGGGCCTCGGTTGGGCGGGCGAAGATACCGTTTATCAATTCCTCAGAGGCGTCTTCGATTCACTACACGCAAGCGCGTCGCCTGTGTTGCTGCACGGAGTCGCATTCGCGTTGGCATTCCTCATCATCAGTTACGCGCACGTTGTCATCGGTGAAGTAGTTCCCAAAAATCTCGCCATCGGCAAAGCGGACCGGCTGGCGGTGCTGGCTGCTCCCGCCCTGCTGGTCTTTTACCGCATCTCGCAGCCCTTTGTAGTGGTCATCGAGCGCACCTCCGCGCTCATTTTGAGAGCGCTCTCCCTTGGAACCGGACACATGCGCGGCGGCCATTCGTCCGAAGAGTTGAAGTACATCATCCAATCGGCCCGTCACGAAGGCCGTCTTCAACAATTCGAGGAAGACGCCATTCAGCGCCTCATCGAACTTTCCGAATATTCGGCTCGCGAGATCATGACGCCGCGCCATAACATCGTGTCGCTTCCTATCGATGCGGGTCTCGAACACGTTCTGAGCGTCATGGCCGAACACAAATTCACTCGCATTCCTGTGTACGAAGACCGCCCCGAACAGATCGTCGGCATTGTGCATTTTAAGGACCTGATTCGGGTATGGGACGAGCGCCGATTTGCTCATGAGCGGCGCAGGGCAGCTCGCCCGTTCCGGCTGCGCCGTTTCGTTCGCAAACCGTTAGTAGTGCCGGAAACTAAACCCCTCAACCAGCTCGTCGATGAATTTCGCACGAGCCACACTCACATGGCCCTTGTAGTAGACGAATTCGGAACTGTGACCGGACTGATTACTCTCGAGGATGTTCTCGAGCAAATCTTCGGCGATATCGGAGACGAGCACGACGTCGTGCGCCCGGCTACTTCAAATCAGGACAAGGTGCTACATCTGGAAGGCAGCACCACCATTCGCGATCTTGAAACTCGCTATAACTTGGTTCTACCTGGGGAAGCCGGGTTCGAAACTCTGGCGGGATTTTTGCTCTTTCAGTTTGGCCACATTCCAAGAATGAACGAATCCATCGAGTACGGGGGCCGCCGCTTCACGATTAGCAAAATGGACCGCAATCGCATTGCGACCGTACTGATCGAGAAGCTCGATCACGCCTGAACTCCGAACCTGCGCATCTTCTGCCCGCCCACTCTACCCAGTAGCTTCTTCAGTGGTTCCTTTGTGCGAGGATGCCTTAGATCCGGCGCAATTTCCAGCAATGGCTCAAGCACAAATCGCCTCTCGAACATTCGCGGATGAGGAATCGTGAGCTGCGGCGTTTCCATTACAACATCGCCAAACAGAAGAATGTCGATGTCAATCACGCGGGGCCCCCTCCGTGGAGCGGCTTCGCGTACCCTCCCGAGATCGCGCCCAATTCTTTGCAGAATACTCAACAGCTGAAGCGGAAAATATCGAGTCTCACATTCCAGAGCGAGGTTTAAGAACCACGGCTGCTGAGTAACGTCCTGAGGCTCCGTTTCGTAAATAGCAGATTGCGAAACGATTGTTATCTGCTCCTTCCCAATGGCCTCCACAGCCCGGCTTAAATTCTGTTCCCGATCGCCTAAGTTCGAACCGAGGGAAAGATAAATTGTTTTAAGGCGCCGATACATCAAAACAATGGATGCTGAGATCCCGCAAATCGCTGCCGTTTCGGGATCTGAAAATATTCGAATGCCCGATCCGTGGCAATGCGTCCGCGAGGTGTTCTGTCCAGAAACCCAAGTTGCATCAAATAGGGTTCATACACCTCTTCAATCGTGTCCGACTGCTCATCGATGGATGCCGCAATTGTGCTCAATCCTACCGGACCGCCGCCGTATTTCTCCGCGATAGTAGTCATGATCTTTTGATCTACTTCGTCGAGACCATACCGATCCACCTTCAGCAGATCCAAAGCGGCCTGCGCGACTCCACAGTCGATGTGCCCGTCAGCCCGCACTTGCGCATAGTCACGAACTCTTCTGAGCAGACGGTTGGCGATACGAGGTGTTCCCCGCCCCCGCCTGGCAATTTCTCGTGCCGCATCGCCATTGATCTCAATTTCAAGAAGACCGGCCGATCGCGTCACGATCTTCGCCAGCGTCAGCTCATCATAAGGATCAAGCCGTAGAACGATTCCAAACCGCCCCCGCAGCGGTGCGCTCAGCAAACCCTGCCTCGTTGTCGCTCCCACCGCCGTAAAGTGCGGCAAGGAAATGGAGTGCGTTCGCGCCCCCGGTCCCGTTCCAATCAAAATATCCAGCCGGAAGTCCTCGAGCGCGGAATACAGGATCTCTTCGATATCCGGCAGCAAGCGATGAATTTCATCCACGAAGAAGACCTGGCGTGCTCTGACACTACTCAAAATGCCCGTCAAATCGAGTTTTTTCTGCAAGACGGGGCCCGCCGTTTGGTCGATCGGAACCGAAAGTTCCTGCGCGATGATCCCTGCCAGCGTTGTCTTGCCTAGACCCGGCGGCCCGCACAACAGAACATGATCCATCGCTTCCCCTCGTCGTTTGGCCGCTTCTATAGCAATGGAAAGTTGTTCACGTACATGCGGTTGCCCGGCAAAATCATCGAGTCGAGTCGGTCGGAGCGCCGTCTCGAACTGGCGGTCATCCTCCTGCGGTGCCGCGGAAACCGTTCCTTGCGCGCGCATTGAATTCTCAAGTTAACGCATCAGCGCCAACGCCGCCCGAAAGAATGGCTCAAATTCCTCCGGAGCTCCCGCGCTCTTTCGCTTTTCGCACCGCTTCTTCCGCGGCCGGCCGCGAGCATCCGAGATTCTGCAACGCTGAAAGCACGTCCCGTTCCAGTACGGTGAATGCGGAAGTACCCGTGCCGGCCGGAATTCCCTTTGCCGCGGGCCCGATTGATAACAACTTGTCCTTTAACTCCAGCACGATCCTCTCGGCGGTCTTCTTGCCGACCCCAGGAATCCGAACCAACTGCTGCACATCCCCGTTTCGAATCGCCGCTACCAGATCCGCCGTCGGCAAACCCGAGAGCACCGTAATCGCCAGCTTCGGCCCAATTCCGCTCACGGAGATCAACCGCTCGAAAACCGTTTTCTCCTCTTGCGTGGAAAATCCGAACAAGAGCAAGGCATCTTCCCGCACGTGCGTATGAATGCGTAGAGAGACCGCCGCACCGGCATCCGGGAGCGAAGTGTACGTCGAGATCGGAATCTGGATTTCATACCCGACACCGGTCGCCTCAACAATCACTTGATTCGGATGCTTTTCAAGAACTGTCCCCCGCAGGTGTCCAATCATATTGCCGGATGAACCATTATCCGCGACACCAAGAGACGTTATCCTCAGAACAGAGCCGCGCACGCTAGCAAAGCGGTCCGGTGACAACCTCGAATGGATAGCTGGGAGAAGCACTAAATGGCGACAATCGAAGAACGCAAACGGCGCGGACAGGAGACGATCAAGAGATACCGAGGCTGTAGCGGCACTGATCCGTACGCCTGCGCCGTCGACGCGATTACCGACATCCTGTTGTTTGTCGCACAAACCGAGAACGAAGGCACTCAACTCCTTCAGTCCGCCGAAATGGATTTCCGAAACGCGCTGGAAGGTGAAAGTTTCGTTACGGAAGGGTGAATTCAATGGTCCGGCCCAAGCGTCGACATTGCGGCGGTCTGCTTTGCGCAGTTCTGCTCATTGCGCCAATTGCCTCATATCTCTCCGCGCAGACTCCGGTAACGACGACAGGGGAGGCCGAAAAAGAGGTGGTTCTAGGAGCTGAGCTCGCAAAGCATATCGAACAAAAAGACGGGCGCCTTCAAAATGCCGGAATTGCGGGTTACGTCCAGCATCTCGAAACCAAATTGGCGATTTCCATTCCCAGTTCCCCCCTCGATATCCACCTCACCAATAGCCGCGAAGAATATGCGATTCTGCTTCCTCGTCGGGTGCTCTACTTTTCGTCCGGTCTTCTACTGCGCACGCAGAGCGAGGCCGAACTCGCTGCGATTTTGGCACACGAGCAGGCGCACTCGCCGGCGATGCACTTCATGCACGCCAGCCAGGCGCAGTTCATCCTTGTCAGCTTTGGAAATTGCGTGCTGTCATCGCCCTTGGCTCCTTGGAGTTGGGCGAGTCACATCCGCCAATCGGAGATACAAGCAAACACAGTTGGGGTGCAATATCTCCGCTCGGCCCACTACGATCCCATAAGTTTGTTTGCCATTCTTTCTAAGTTGGCGTACGAACACGAAGGCTGGAATAAGGCGCTTGTTTCAGATGATCTTGAAGCAGCACGAGGCGCATTGGAATCCGAGCCGTTGCCACCTCAAGGATACATCGAAGACAGCTCTGCTTTTGCCGCGATGCACGACCAAATCGAGCGGATCGCAAACGTGCCCCGTCAATCGAATATCACACTTTTCCGGCATTGATGCTGAGCCCTCATTTCAATGGCTCCGCAGCTCATTTTGCAACTGGCGCAGCAATTCCTCTCGTTCTGCCCCGCTCAATTCCTGCTCCAGCCGCCGCAGAGCTAAACCAACCACATCCCGATGGTGAAGTTTCGACCCTACGGCATCGTCGCTGCTGAGCTTCAGCCAAAGATCGTGCAGCTTATCCACATCTTCAGGCCACAGCCGCGGCGGATGTGGACCCAGGTTGACGTATGTCGACGGCCGCCCTGGAGTAATGATCTCCAGCGAAAACGGATGGCGCGGTTCGGGCAACCGTTCCCACGCCAGACCGATTCTTCGCGCCAATTCATCTGACGCCATTCGCGGAGAAACTCCCGTAACCAAGCGCGAGACCTTTAGCTGGTTCGCCGTTTGCACCAGCGCATCAATCGGATCGTTCGAGGGCACAACCAGTAATTCGACCGGTTTCCCCTCCTTCTCCGCCATGTTTACGACTGCCGAGAACAAGGCCTTTTCATCCGAACCGAACACCTGATCTTCGTTCAGATCGTATTCGCTGTCCGCGCCCAGCGATCGGACTGTCATCACGACGATGTCGTTCCGCCGCAGGTCGATCCTTTGCAGAATGCGCCGCAGATGCTGCATGTTTCCTGGATTTCGGACGGCGACCAAAACGCATCCGGCGCGCGCGTGGAGCGCTTTGGCATCCAATTGCGGCTGCTGTTGTAAATTGAACTTTTCCAACGCGTGGTCTTCGTGGGCCTTATGCTTTCTGGCGTTAATTCGTTCGGAAATCGTAAAAACGACGAAGAACGCAACCGTAAAGCTAACTCCGTAGATGGTCGCGTATTCTTTCGAGAACAGGTTCGCAACCGCCGTCGCGAGCAGAATCAGTGTAGTGAAACCCAATCCCACCGGAATCTCTTTACCCGCGATGTGCAGGTTCAGCGGCACCTTATATTCCTGATCAGTTCGTTGGAATCTCAGCACAAGAACGCCGAGGCCCTTCAGCGCAAAGCTCCAAACCACACCGAACGCGTACGCCTCGCCCAACAAATAAACATCGCCCCGGCTCAGAATGATCGTGGTAAGTTGCAGGATCGTGATCAGGTTGATAATCCGGTAGGTGGTTCCAAATCGCGCGTGGGGGTTGCGGAACCAGTCGAGCAGCACCCCGTCTTCGGCAACACGATTCAAAACGCCATTTGCGCCAATGAGCGAGGTGTTCACTGCTCCCGACAGAATCAGCACGCCTACAATCACCACGAATACGTGAAAAGCCAGCCGCAAAACTTCCGGGCCGGCCAGATTCATGGCTAAACCGCCTATCAGGTTGTCGATGTACTGTCTTCCGGACATCATCGGGAATAATCATCGCTGCGAACAGTGTGATGACACCGGTCGAGAAGATCGCATACCAGCAAACGATGTTGCCCGTAATCTTCAGGTTCTTCAGTTTGGGCGAAGCAATCTCCCGGTAAACCTGCGCCAACGTTTCGAAACCGCTCATCGACAGCAACGAGTGTCCGAAGGCGATAATGATGGCCACAATCGGAATAGTCGGCCAGATTGTTCCTTTGAACCAACCAGAGGATTCGTCGCTCAGAACCAGGTGGCTCGGCACCGGCGAAGGCGGAAGGTGCCATTTCCCTTGAATGATGATCGTGAGCGGACACCAGATCAGGAGCGCAACTACCATAACCGTGGTGATCTGCATGATTCTGAGGGCCGCCGAACTCGATTCTTCAATGCCCTTGATGTTGCTCCACCAGAAATACAGCGTAACGAGCACGCCAAAAAACGCGGCGAACATGTTGGGATCAAGATGTATGTTGGCGTGCGCAAACCCGCAAAGCTCATTGATTAGCCGCCCCAAATACTGCCCCGCGCTAACGACGCTGATTGGCCCGGTCAGAATGTAATCGAACACCAGCGAAGATACGGATAGTCTGGCCACGAACGGCCCCATGCTGTCTTTTACGACCACATAAACGCCACCGCGGACAAACATCCCGCAGCTCTCCATGTAGACGGAGCGCACGGCAAAGCTGAAAACCATGACTCCCAGCACGTACCAGGCTGCCGACTTCCCAATTGCTTGTTCGGCAATGCCTCCGGCGTAGAACATGGAGGAAGCAAGGTCGCTCAGAACGATTGCTGCACCGCGCCAGTAGCTGATGAACGAAAGCGCTACCGTTGTTGCAACAACAACTTTCGCGGTTGTGGAAAATTTTCGATTCGTCTCCATCTTGAAACGGATATTTCAGTATCGCTTGCAGGCAAAATCAGCTTAGTACACCCGGATTCGATGATCCGTAAACTGCAAATACGGCCCCAGAGAGGCCTGCTTCATATGGCATGGCAAACAGTTCTGCCTTTCAGCCCGCCGGCATAGCTTTGTCGGCTTTCCATCGCTCGAATGACAACTCAAGCATTTTTCGGAATACTCAACATCGGTTCGTGGACGGACATTGTCATGCGGATCATGGCACGTAAGACAGGAAAGCGTTCCGCTGGCCTGAAAGCAACGGCTCGCCAGCAAACCGATCGGCGCAAATCTTACAGTCACGGGATCTGCGAGTTCCGGCTGGTCACCCAGATCCGGTGTGGGCAACCTGTGGCACTGTCCGCAAATCTCAATCTGCGCCTTTGCGGGTAGGCGGCCGGGATTAACAACTTCGTTCCGTATGGCGGCAATCGAAGCGCCATCTTTTGCAGCTTTGATATGGGCGCTGCCTGGTCCGTGGCACCGCTCGCACTGAACGCCAGGCAGCAGCCCGCGGAGGTCCGGTCCGCTCGGCCCCTGCTGCACGCCCGTGGCATGGCAATTGAAGCAACGGAAAATCGTTCGGTTGTCCTGAAGAATCCCGAGTTCGGCAACCGGCGTACTCACGCGCGCCGGATGACCGAAAGTCGGCGCCAAACCCCGAATTCTCGAGTAATACGAAAATTGGTGCTCGATATATTGCTCGCCCAAATGACCTACCGGCGTGCTTCCTTGAACACCAGCTCCGAACGCCCATTCGAGGACCGCGCCTTCCGTCGTGCCATTTTCGCGAACGATGATCGCATTCGTCCCTTGCTCGTACTGCAATCGATTGTCAGGTGAATGCCCATCCTTCAGCAGCGTCGTCCCTACCACGCTGCCTTCGATAACGTGCAGGGATTGTGCGTGATGGGAGGCCGATTGTTTTTCATACTGTGCTTTGTGGCACTCGGCGCAAAGCGCTGGCTCCCACATAGTCCGCCGCACAAACTACCTGGATTGCCGCGCAAAAGTAAGCCGCCACCGGAAGCACCCGCCCAGGCAGGCGCGGACTCATCACTGTTTGCTCGTTCTCGTTACATCCACTCCATTGTCTTTGGCGGCTTGGATTTGGCGAACCTTGTTGTATTCGACTCTTGCTTCCGCTTTTCGGCCCGTCTGGCTATAAGCCGACGCGAGGTGGTAATGAGCGGAAGATTCATTGGGTTCTAGGACGGTGGCCTCCTTCAACTGAGCGATGGCCTCGTTATAGCGCTTCTGGTCCTCGAGCACCATTCCCAATCGCAGGTGCGCATCCGCGCTGGAGGGATCGCATTGCAGTGCGCGCCTGTATCGAACTTCCGCGGTTTTGAGATCCCTTTCCGCCCGGGCAATCTCGCCGAGGTAAAAATTCGCCAGCCCGTGGCATCCTTTCTGCGCCTCCTTTTGCAACCACTCCCGTGCATTCTCGGTGTCTTGCTGTCGCCAGTAGATGTACCCGATGGCGAAATTGGCGTTTGGAATTCCAGGGTCTTTCACGAGCGCCAACTTGTATTCCTCGATGGCTTGTTCCAACTGCTGCTGATCTTCATACGCAGTACCCATCAGGTAATGCGTCCAGGCTGAGTCCGGATAGCGTGTCATCAGTTCGTGGAACGCGGCTTTGGCCGCATCCGTGTGTCCACTCCGGCGATTGCTTTCCTCCAGCATGTACAACACTCGTTCGCTGTGATCGGAATTCTCAAGACCCGTGAGCTCGGTAACGGCTTTTGCGTACTCTTTGTTTTCGAAGTAATCCGCTCCGAGAAGAAAGTGCGCTTCGGCCGCCAGCGCAGGCTCCCGGGCGGCTTTTTCGAGCGGGGTAATCGCTTCGCTCAATCGTCCTTTCCGGACCAGAGCCAAGCCAAGATTGAATTGGATGTGCGCATCCGCGGGGAACCGACGAGCCCCCTCACGCAGTTCCGGGATTGCGGCATCCACTTTGCCGGCTGCAAGCGCAGCCGCTGCCTGCCGATTAATCTGTTCCGCGGTTTGCGCACTCAACGCATAAGCGCAGATCGCGATACACAAACCGAGCCGGAAACGTAAGCGCCCCAGAGCGTTTCTAGAAGAACAACCGCAAACCCAACTGAATCGTTCGCGGATCCCTCGCCGCTGTCGCCTGGCCGAAGTTACTCGCCCCAAACGTGGTGCCGAAGCCACTGAAGTTAACGTGATTAAAGATGTTATAGAACTCTGCACGGAACTGCAAGCCACTGCTTTCAACCTTCAGGATATGCGGAAAATTCCGGAACAGCGACGCGTCCGTATTATCAATTCCCGCGGCGCGTACCACATTACGGCCCGAATCGCCAAACGCGCCTGGAAGCGGCTTGGCAAAAGCTGCCGGATTAAACCATTCCTGACGCGAGCCGCCTCCCACAGTGGGATCGCCGACCAAATCGGGCCGATAAGGGCTGCCGCTAACACCGATACCCACATTGTCCCCCGGGAGGCGTGATGTTGATGGGTGTTCCGGTTTCGAACGTACTGATACCAGAGAGTTGCCAGTTGCCCAGCACGCTCGCGCGAAGCGCTGCTGCGACGGAGCCGGGATGTTATACACGTAACTCATCACCAGTATTTGCGTGCGGTCATAGCCGCTATTGCCGTATTCGAGGAAAGCTCGATAAGCATCTTGGTGAGCGTTCCCAGGAACGTCGCCGTCCACATCGTCAATACTGTGCGAGTAGGTGTAAGATGCTTGCAGTGTCAGACCGTGGAATTCGTTAGTTCTCAAGCTTGCTTGCAACGAGTTGTAGCTAGAATTAGCGCCGTTATAGTACTGCAAAATCGTTGCGTACCCAAGATAGGGCCTTACCTGATTCACATTGGCCGTTCCGGCTCGAACTTGGGCGGCGCCTGCCGCGAATGGCTGATTGATATTGCGCGTATCGGACAGATGAGTACCCTTCGTCCCGACATACGAAACATCAGCCACTACACTCTTTGCCAGCCGGCGTTGAATGCCGAAATTATACTGATAGGTCGATGCCGTCGGATAAGCGGGATCATATACCGTCATGGCGGCAGGAAGAATCGCGCTACTGCCTCCTCCTGGATTGTTTAACAGCGGGACCGGAGCAGTGGTGCTGTTGAAGATAGTGGCAGTGCTGCTGAACGGTGGGTTGGGCGCAACATTGTAGATATCGTTTCCTTGCACGCGCTCGTAATAAATGCCGGAGCCAGTGCGGATAACCGTATCGTCCCTGAACGGACGCCATGCGATTCCCAATCGTGGCTCAAAAATGGCCCAGTGGTTCTGAACCAGCCCTCGCGGTATCCCGTTTTGGCCGGCTATGCCAATGCCGTTCAGCAGATTGCCGGTGTTCGGAACAATGCGTCCATTCGAATCCACCGTAGGAGCATTGGCGGGGTTGTACAGATTGGTGTAGAAAGAGGAAACATCGTTCTTTTCCGTATAGGCGTGCGGAAACGCATCCCAACGTAAACCCAGTGTGAGCGTCAGCCTGGAAGATGCTTTCCAACTGTCGTCCGCCCAGAGTGCGCCGCTCCGGCTGAGATAGTTCGGCTCGGTTTGTTGTTGAAGTTGTTGAAACTCATACGGGTAACCAAGCAGAAAATCGGCGAAATCGTTGCCGCTAAATTGACCAGTGAAGGTGTATGCTCCCTGAGTCGGCCCAAAGAGATCCTGCTGTTTGTTGAAATGCATCCAGATGCCGCCGAACGTAAAAGTATGAGCGCCGCGCGTCATCGTCAAATTGTCTTGTATCGTCCAGGTTTCCAACTCATTCACCCAAGGCCACGAGGCGAGATCATAATTCGTACCCGTCTGTTGCAAGTAGATGTTCGGATTCTTGTTGGCCGTATTCGCGCCTGGATACACAAGCTGAATGCCCAGTCCCGCAGGGCGTTGATAATTTCCATTGAGCGAAAGATTCAATGGCTGGTCTGTATAGCCCAACGAGACTTCATTCACTGTGCTGGGGCTTAAAGTTGAGGTCAACTGAGTGTAATACAGCTTGGGCTTATTGACTAACAGCGTGGTTGTAGTGGGATAACTGCTGCTCGACCAAAGGTTGTTTGTAAAGTTCTGGTTATTGGTCTCCTGAATGTATCGGAAGAAAACTTGTTCTTTGTCGGTAAAGCTGTGGTCAATCCGGACAATCTCCTCCCGGAGGTTCGTAGGCACGGTATAGGACAGCGTGAAGTTTCCGTTGGGGTTACTCGGCACGGGAAACAGGAAATTCGGCGCTGCCAAAAGGAGCGCGTTCGGATTGAGCTTACTTGCCGGAATGATATTGCCCGGTATATTTTGCACCGTTTGACGGGTCCTTGAGCTGTACAGGCGTCTTTTGAAGCAGCAACGCGCTGAAATCGCCAGTTCGCTCCGCCAGACTTGGTGTTGGAACATTAAACAGAGACGCTTGCCTCAGTTTCCGCCATTCTTCATTAAAAAAGAAGAATGTTTTCGATTTACTCTTGGGGTAAATTTTGGGAATGAAAACAGGGCCGCTGATGTTGTACCCGTAGACATTGAATCGCAGGGGAGGCTTGGGCTGGCCATTCAGATTCGTGAAAAAATTGTTCGCATCGAGCTTTTCATTGCGAACGTACTCCCAACCCGTGCCATGAAAATCGCGTGATCCCGATTTCGTGGCTACGTTGACTTGGCCGGCATTGCCAAAACCCGTGCTCACCGACGGCATCCGCCGTTTCAACTCTGAATTCGCTAATGGCTTCCACGGACGGCAACACCACCACACAACCTCCGCAACCGCGGTCATAGTTCTCCTGTCCGTCCATGCGCCACACGTTGTTGCTCTGCCGCATGCCGTTGAATTCGATGCTTGTGTTCGAAGTCACGCCCACGGGCGTGTTCAAGGAGGGTTGAGTGGAAGAGGCGCCCGGAACCAGCGCCGCCAGCGAGGTGAAATTTCGGCCATTTACCGAAAGATCTTCCACTTGAGTCTGATTAACTACTTGGCCCACCGTCGCATCTTCGGCTTGCACTTGCACCGCGTTCGCTTGGACTTCGACGGTTTGCTCGATCGTACTCACCTGAAGGTGCGCGTCGATTCGCAGATTGTCGTTTACGTTTATGGGGATGCCGGTCTGCTTGTAACTAGCAAAGCCGCGAGCTGAGATTTCAAGGGTGTACTTCCCGACGATCAACTGCGGAACCGTATAATTCCCGGATTGGTTCGTCTGGAAATCCCGGGTCAAGCCGGTCTGTTCGTCCGTCACCTTGACGTGTGCGCCAGGTATGATCGAGCCCGAGGCGTCCGTCACTAGTCCTGAAATTGTACCTTGTTCCTGTGCTTGTCCCAGTTGCGAGCACAGAACGGTGAGAAATGCGACTGTGGCGAATGGCAGTCACAGCCGGGAATCCGTATCGCTTCAACATGGCGAGGTCACCTCACGCGAAATGTGGTTCTGAAGAACCTTTGTGGTTCGCAGTATACGGTTCTTTGCAAACGCTTGCAAGCTCTTTCTTGAGACCGCGCCGCTGACAGCCAGAGACACCAGAACTATTCCCAGGTCTGGTGTTTACTCACCCTGGTGCAAGCGTTACCATGAAGCGCATGAATCGCCGCGAGTTTGTAGTGTCTGGTCTCGCCCTCTTGGCGCCGCGGACCTCTTCCGCCGCCTCGGCCAAAATCGACATTCTGCCCCAAGAAGTGATCGGTACCATCTCGCCGAACCTCTACGGACATTTCACCGAGCATCTCGGCGGTTGCGTCTACGGCGGAATCTGGGTAGGAGAGAACTCTAAGATCCCCAACATCGGAGGCGTTCGCAAGGCCTTGGTGGACAGCCTCAAGGTGCTCAATCCGCCCGTCATCCGATGGCCAGGAGGCTGTTTCGCGGATAGCTACAACTGGCGCGATGGCGTTGGGCCGCGCGATCGGAGGCCCACGCGAACCAATTTTTGGGCCAACACCCCCTACCTCCAAAAAGCTCCCGACGGCCCTCAGAAATATGATCCCAATGAGTTTGGCACGAATGAGTTTGCGCACTTCTGCAAGCTGGTCGGCGCTCAACCTTACTTCGCCGCGAACGTGCGCAGCTTGAACCCGTTCGATTTCTATGAATGGATCGAATATTGTAATTCTCCGAACGGAACTACTACACTTGCCAAGCTGCGCGCGGAAACCGGAGCTCCCGGTCCGCTCAATGTCCGCTATTGGGGCGTCGGAAACGAGAGCTGGGGCTGCGGCGGAAATTTCACCGGTGACGAGTATGCCATTGAGTTTCGCCGCTTCACCGAATGGGTGCCGCGCTTCGACGTTCCATTGGCTTTCATTGCATCCGGACCGAATGTCGCCGATTATGCCTGGACTCGCAGCTTTTTCCAGAAGCTAACCGAGAAGAACAAACGACCCCTGCGCGGCCTCTTCGGAAGCGCCCTACATTATTACTGCGGCGGCGCGCAGAGGGGCAAGTCCACCGAGTTCACCGAGGATGAATGGTACAAGCTGCTGTCCGATGCAATGGTTACCGAAGAGCTGATCCGCCATCACTGGCAAATCATGGGTGAGGTGGATACCGAACATGCGGTAAAGCTCGTGGTGGATGAGTGGGGCGCCTGGCACGACACAGATCCCAGTATTGATCCGAGCTACCTGTTCGCTTACTATCCCACTCTGCGCGATGCCCTGGTCTCGGGCCTCACGCTCGACATTTTCAACCGCCATGCGGACAAGGTGGCGATGGCCAATGCCGCGCAGTTGGTCAACAATATTCATACCTCGTTCATTACGGTCGGCGATAAATTCACGGTGACACCCGTTTACCACGTATTCCGGATGTATGCCGCGCATCAGGGGGGCACTTCGGTTCGCGCGCTCTTCGACGCGCCATTTCTGAGCGGCGCTTCGGGCAAGGGATTGGCCGCGTTGAGCGGATCGTGCTCCATACGCGACAAGCAAGCTGTTCTGACAGTCGTTAATCCCGACGTTCGCAACTCTCAGGAAGCCGAGATCAATGTTCGGGATTCCCGGATCGGCAAAGTACGCGCGACGGTCTTAACGTTCTTCGGATATACACGCTCACAATACGCTGGATCAGCCTCGCGCCATCGAGCCTGCCGCGAAATCCGTCCCGAGCGCGTCACCTCTCGTCTTTCAGTTCGCCCCGGCTTCCGTAACCTGTTTGCAATTTGAATTGAGCTAAAACCGATCACGTCTTCCGCGGGCATACATCAGAATCAGTGAGCGCTGAGCAAACGGCATGTAAACCAGGGCCGCGCTCATACCCAAAGCCAGACCAATGCTCACATGATGAATCAGAAGAAGCGGTGACAACGCCCATAACAGGTCGAGCACCAACAACACGGGAAATAATCTGCCGAATGTTGCAGGAAGTTGGGAAAAATCGAACGCCAGTGCGGCGGCAATGAACAGCCGGACCGGAATCAGCCCTGTGGCCGTGGTCATCAAAATCCCCATCAACAAGGCCGGTGAGAGTAATTTTGAGTCCACGAAAATTTCGTGGATCTCCTGAAGATTCGCGAGCGCACCTAAATAGAACGCCAGATACATCGCCTGGGCCAGCAGCAGCAAAGTCCGCACCACCGTACGCGGAGCCACGGGCAAATCGCGCGAAGCCGTAAGAATTGAGGAAGTTGCGGTTGAAGCACCTGTGCCTTGAGAATCGTCCGCTGCGAGAACCTCCTCGGAGAGTTTCGAAACAATCGGCACGAGTGACACTGGCGCGATAAAGCGATACCCTTTACCGGAGACCGTCTCAACATATCGCGGTTGGGAGGCGGAGTCGTTTAGCGCTTCGCGAACTTTGTTGATTGCCGTATTCAGGCCGTGATCAAAATCCACGAATGTATCGTCGCCCCACAACCGCTGCCTCATCTCCTCGCGCGTCACGAGTTCGGATGGCCTTTCGAGAAGCAGGATGAGTACCTGAAAGGGTTGTGAATGGAGTTTGATGCGGACGCCCTGTTTACGCAGCTCTCCCACTGCCTCATTCGCCTCGAACACTCCGAAGCGAAATACCCGCGACGTTGCTTCGCCTGACACCGGCAAGGTTCCAGTTTAGCCTCCCCTTCACTTATAGAGGATTGCCTGTAAGTCCAGCGGCTCAGTCACTTGCGCGATGAGATTCAAACGAGAACCGTTTGTGACGCCCTGCATTGCCGACAGCACCCGCGTCGGGCATCATTCGAGTCACGAGGTCCCAATGACAGAAGCAGAAACACCTGGCGGACAGAGTGGGTTTGTGAACGCGCTCCGGATTCACAAGGCATTAACCGCGGAACTTGAGAAGCGCCTGTTGATCTGGATGGCGCAGCGGACACCAGCAGTCATCACATCGGATCACCTAACCGGGTTAGCGGTGGCCTCCCAGATATTCGCCGGCGTGGCGTACGCGCTCGCATCGCAAAACGCGCGCGCTCTGTGGCTCGTAACCTTATTCCTCGCCCTCAATTGGCTGGGTGACAGCCTTGACGGCACGCTCGCGCGGGTTCGCAACCAGCAACGCCCCCGTTATGGATTTTACGTGGATCACATTGCCGATACTTTGGGCGCGTTCGCTCTGATGGTGGGGCTCGGATGCTCCGGCTTTCTGCACTGGCAAATAGCCGCTGGAATGCTCGTGTGTTTTTACGCGCTAAGCATTGAGAGCTATCTGGCAACCTACACGATGGGACGCTTTCATCTTTCGCATGGCATCTTTGGCCCCACGGAAATACGAATTCTGCTCGCCTTGGGAAATGCCGTTCTATTCTTCCATCCCTATGTGACCATCGTGAGCCGGCGATTTTTGCTGTTCGACGTTGCTGGCGCTGGGGCCATTGCCGGAATGTCTTGCATAGCCATGACCGCCACCATCCGCCACACGATGAAGCTTTATCGAGAGGAAGCGCTGCAATGAACATCGCCACCCGGCAATGGGTCCGATTCGGCAAATTCAATCTCGTGGGATCGCTGGGGGCGGCATTGCAATTGCTTCTGCTTTACTTCATGACGAAATACTTCCGCATGTCCGCCGTTTCCACCACTGCGCTTGCGGTTGAGATCGCTGTCTTGCACAATTTTCTTTGGCACGAGCGCTTCACATGGCGCGATCGGCGGCTCAAAAACATCCGGCAAAGGGCCCGCCGGCTCTGGCGATTTCACGCCGGCAACGGCCTCATCTCGCTGCTCGGAAATACGCTGCTGACCTACTGCCTTGTCGAACGGCTCAAAGCACCCATCCTGCCATCGGCTGTGGGAGCTATCGCCCTCTGTTCTGTCGCGAATTTCCTGGTTGCCGATCATTGGGTCTACGCAACCAACCACGATGTTCAATAGCGATTAAAATTGGGATGCCGGATGAGCACATTTCGAATCGCACTCGCGAACCTCCAATTCCCAGCGACTCCTGAAGAGTCAATTGCATTGGCCGAGCAAGCCATCGCTCAAGCGTCCACCGTGCACGCCGAGCTCATCTGCTTTCCGGAATCCTTCATTCCCGGCTACCGTGGCGTCGGGAAGCGATTGCCGCCCCCGGATCCGGTATTCCTCGAACGTGCGTGGGCTATGGTGGCAGCGGCCGCCGCGAAGGCAAATCTTGCGGTTGTTCTCGGCACCGAACGCGTGGTCAAAAATGCGCTCCTGATCACGGCTCTGGTCATCAATCGAGATGGAACGATCGATGGCTTCCAAGATAAAGTACAGCTCGACCCCACCGAGGAGGGCCTCTATTCGCCCGGTTCTGGGAGGCGCGTCTTCCAGACCAGTCCAGTGACATTTGGCATCGCGATCTGCCATGAAGGTTGGCGCTATCCCGAAACCGTCCGCTGGGCCGTCCAGCATGGCGCATCCATCGTGTTCCACCCTCATTTTCACGAAGCCGAACCCGGCGGTTACCGTCCCTCGATTTTCGCCGATCCCGCAAACTCATTCCATGAGAAAGCAGCGTTGTGCCGCGCCGCGGAGAACACGTGCTTTTTCGCAACTGTAAACTATGCGTGCGTAGGATCGCCGACCACTTCAGCAGTGGTACGGCCCGATGGGACATTGCTCTGTTACCAGCCCTACGGCACGCAAGGGTTGCTCATTGCGGACATCGACACCAGGGAAGCCACAGGCCTCCTCGCGAAGCGCTGCAAGTCTATCTAGTTTCCGATGGCCAAGAGCGACTTTAATTCCATCGACGAATACATTGCGGCGCAATCCGAAACCGTGCAGGGCACACTCCAGCGCGTGCGGAGCGCCATCCGCAACGCCCTGCCGGATGCCGAAGAAGTGATTTCGTACAAGATGCCCACCTACAAACTGCACGGTCGCGCCGTGCTCTATTTCGCTGCGTGGAAGCGGCACTACTCGCTTTATCCCGCCTCTGAACGCATTGTCGCGGCGTTCAAGGATGAGCTGGCGCCGTATGAGGTCCATAAGGGCACAATTCGCTTCCCGCTCGACAAGCCCGTTCCCGTGAAGCTGATCGGGCGGATCGCGAAGCTCCGCGCGAAGGAAATCGGTTATCTGGTTGCTTCCACTGATACCTGAGCCGGCTGTTTCACGACGGTGAAAACGATTTTCGAAGGATACTCCTTAGAGTGATGGATCGCGTTGTGCGCCACGACGCCCGTCACCTCGTCGTAGTTGTTGCCGCCCGTATTCAAGTTCCGGTCGAAGCGCGGAAAATTACTGCTCGAAACTTCAATCCGCACGCGATGATTAGGCCCAAAGTAGTTGCTGGTCACCATGGGTTGCAGCGTCACTTTATAGACCTTGTCCGGCTCCATCCACACCACGGGTTTGTCGTAGCCATCGCGATACCGAAGGCGTTGAATGGTTTCGTCCAGGTTGTAAGCCGTGCCGTCCGGCAACACATCGATCACTTTCACCGTGATATCTGTGTCCTTGACATCGGAGGAGACATAAAGCGTCGCTTCCATGGGGCCGCTGAATTCCATCCCGTTCTTCAGCGGCTCAGAAGTGTATACAAGAATGTCGTCGCGCGCTTCCATATCGCGCTGATCGAAGGCGCCTCCGGTTACCGCATTACCCGTGCAGCAAACGTTCCCGCCGTACGATGGCACCGGGCTCATCGGATCGTAAACAAACCGATCCGGCTTATCGCTCGACGGTTCACTCGTGGACAGCACGCCATCGCCATGCAGGCTGTTCGCTTTGCCCGCGCTCGAGAGAAACATCGTCATCGGTTCAGCTCCCTTTGGCGGCCAGGTATCGGAGGTTTGCCACTTGTTTAAGCCCATCGTGTAATAGCGCACTTTGGGTGTCTTCTCCAATATCTGATTGTTCTCGCCTTTGAGGAAGTGATCGAACCATCCGTAAGTGAGCGAGTCATAGTCGAGCCGCGCGTCTCCCATATCGCGCTGGCCCACCACGGTGTGTTCAGCCGCTCGTTTGTAGCCGCAATGTAAAGTGGGTGCGATCACCGCGTACTGCTCATTCGCGATCTCCGGCCTCGCGGTACGTCGAACGAAATTGTATGCCGCCAGGTTTGGGCCGATCGAGACGTCATACCAAGTCATGAACCAGAGGCCAGGAACGTTAATCGGCTTATCATCGTGCCAAAGGCCGCCTCGATACCAGGCCGGATTGTTGGGAGTGCGTTCGATCATGCCTCCTTCGGTCTCGACCGGCATTGCGTCGGCAAAAATCCCGCGCGGACCATCGACAGCCTTGATAATGTCCTTTTCGGGAAGGTGGCGCAGGGCCTTGGACCAGTCGACCGGCGGGAGCTGCTGCGCAAGATCAAAAGATTTCGAAACGCGAATCAGGTCCTGCTGCGAGGTGTCCGGCGGAAACATGGGCCTGACCTGGTTTTGTTCCCCATACAGCCACGCGATGAAGAGCATCTGCACGGCCCCGCCGCGGTACCAGTTGCCCTGCTCATAATAAGGACCGACGCGTCCGACACCGGCCCCAAAACTTTCCGGAATCATGGCCGCGAAAGCCGGATTGCCGAGGGCTGCCACGCCCAACTGCCATTCCGCGGTCGAGGAACATCCGATGGTTCCCACCTTGCCGTTGGTCCAGGGCTGCGAGGCCATCCAATTGAGTGCATCCGTCCCGTCCGAAAGCGGAGCGCCGAGAATGTCGTAATTGCCTTCCGAGAAGAAATGGCCGCGCTCGTTCATCTCGATATAGGCATAGCCGCGCTTCACCGCGTCCAACTCCGCACTGAGGTCTCGTGGCACGCCATTTTGTACGTCCCAATAGTTGAAGTTGTAGGGCGTCCGAACAAAAATGATGGGGTATTTCTTCGAGGCGTCTTTGGGTCGATAGATATCGGTGGCCATGCGTTTGCCATCGCTCATCGGGACCATGACTTTGCGATCGATCACTGCGATCGACTCCAACTCAGCTTCTATGGCTTTCCGTTTCGCGACTACGTCGGGGGCAAGCGCGGAGGCTCGCTGTTGAGCGCTGACAACGCAACTTGCGGAAACTGATATCGCTGTGGCGAGGACAAAGTTGCGGCAAATGGGGCTTAGCATAATTCGGGTCGATTGCTCGTAGTCTAGTACATCTTCGACGGACTTACGTCACCCCTCGCACGGGTTCAACGACAGGCGCAATCGCCATGCTACGCTGAGGTTTCTCGCCTAATGAGTGCAGTTTCGGAGTTAAAAAGGACGCCGCTCTTCGATGTTCACTCCGCCTTAAACGCCAAGCTGGTGGATTTCGGCGGCTGGAACATGCCCGTTCAGTATTCGGGCATTTTGCAGGAACACAACGCCGTCCGGAACGCAGTAGGAGTGTTCGATGTCAGCCATATGGGCGAGATCGAGATTCGAGGTCCCGAAGCCGCCAAACTGGTCGATTACGTCGCCACAAATAACGCGGCGAAGTTAAAGGTTGGTCAAGCCCAGTATTCCGGCCTGTTGTATGAGCACGGCGGATTCGTGGATGACATCCTGGTCCACAAGGCGTCGGAGACCAGTTTTTTTTTGTGCGTGAACGCATCGAATCAGGAGAAAGACTTCGAGCATATCCGATCGAACAATCGCTTTGATGCTGAAGTCGATTTCGCAAGCGAACGATACGCGCAAATCGCCATTCAAGGCCCAAAGGCGCTTCAGACGCTACAGAAACTCACCGAAACAAGACTGAGCGAAATCAAATATTACTGGTTCACGGACGGAGCCGTCGATGGCATACCGGCGCGCATTGCGCGAACCGGCTACACCGGTGAGGACGGTTTCGAAATTTACATTCCGCCGGAATCGGCCGCGCAAGCCTGGAATGCAGTTTTGCAAGCAGGCGAGGAGTTCGGCATTAAACCGTGCGGATTGGGGGCGCGCAACACGCTGCGACTGGAGGCCAAGATGGCGCTTTACGGCCATGAAATCACGGCGTCCATTAATCCGCTCGAAGCCGATCTGGCATGGATCGTGAAGCTGGAAAAAGGCGAATTCATCGGCCGGCCGGCGCTCCACAAGGTTCTGGAGCAGGGCCTCACGCGCAAACTGGTGGGCTTTGAGATGAAGGATCGCGGAATCGGCCGCGATGGCTACGAGGTCTGGATGGAAGGTAAACCTGCGGGATGGGTCACCAGCGGAGGGCCTTCTCCCACCTTGAACAAGAACATTGGACTTTGCTATTTGCCGTTCGAAAAAGCCGTTCCCGGCGTGGCCATTCAAATTCTGATTCGAAACTCGCCTGTTGAAGCCGTAACAGTTCCGACTCCTTTCTATAAGAGAACGAAAACATGAGCTATCCGGAAAGCTACAGATATACAAAAGAGCACGAGTGGGTACATGTGGAAGGCGACCAGGGAACCATCGGCATCACGGATCACGCACAGCATGAATTCGGAGATATCGTCTTTGTCGATCTGCCGAAAATCGGATCGCATGTTACGAAAGGACACACATTCGGATCGGTCGAGTCGGTGAAGGCTGTATCCGATATTTATTCGCCTGTAACCGGAGAGGTTACTTCAATCAACGAGCTGCTTTCGAAAAGTCCCGAGAAGCTGAATGAGGATCCGCATGGCGACGCATGGCTGATCAAAGTGAAACTATCCGCGCCCGCCGAAATGAGCGATCTGCTGACGGCTCCGGACTATAAGAAGTATGTAGGGGCCGAATAGCGTCTTGCGATATCTACCTAAATCCGATTCCGAGCGCCGCGAGATGCTCGATACGATCGGCTTGAATTCTGAAGAAGACCTGGTCTCTTATTTGCCCGCCGGGATCCGGCTGAACCGGGCTCTGGCGATCGAAGACGGCAAAAGTGAATACGAGATCGTCGATTATTTCAAGCAGCGCGCCGCGCAAAACGCGAACGGCTTCGCGAGCTTCCTGGGCGCCGGAGTCTATAACCACTACCGGCCCGTGGTGGTTGACACAGTCGTAGCCCGGGGCGAATTTCTAACCTCCTATACGCCCTATCAAGCCGAGATTTCGCAAGGCACGCTGACCAGCATCTTTGAATTTCAAACGATGGTCTGTCAGTTGACCGGCATGGACGTGGCGAATGCTTCCATGTATGACGGATCGTCCGCGGTTCCGGAAGCGGCGATGATGGCGGTACGCATCACGCGCCGGGACAAAATTCTGGTCGCTCGCACAGTTCACCCCGAGTATCGGGAAGTGCTCGCGACGTACACGACGCATCAGGGCTTTCCCGTGGCTGAGCTTGCTTATGCGAAGAACGGCCAGCTGGACATGGACGATCTTCGAAAGAAGCTCGACGACAGCGTCGCCGGTGTGATCGTGCAGACGCCGAACTTCTTCGGAATCCTGGAACAAATTGGCGAAATCGCGAAGGTGGTTTCAAGCAAAGGCGCAATGCTGGCCGTGGTCTTCACGGAACCAGTTGCGCTCGGCCTGATCGAGCCGCCAAGAGATGCGGATATTGTGGTCGGCGAGTTGCAAAGCTTCGCCATATCGCCCAGCTACGGCGGCCCGTACGCGGGCATCATCGCCACGCGAGAAAAGTACATCCGGCAGATTCCCGGGCGGCTGGTGGGTGAGACCACGGATGCCGAGGGAAAACGCGCTTTCTGTTTAACGCTTGCAACCAGAGAGCAGCACATCCGGCGCGAAAAGGCGACTTCGAACATCTGCACGAACCAGGCGCTGCTTGCATTGATGGCTACGGTGTTCATGACCCTCTATGGGAAAGAGGGTCTGCGCGAATTGGCGGAACAGAATCTTTCGAAGGCTCACTATCTCGCGAGCAAGCTCCCGCTGCAATTTGAAGCGCCGTTCTTCAATGAATTCGTGGCGCGGACAAATGGGAAATCGCCTGAACGAAGTGAATGCGGCTCTGGTGAACGACAAGATTATCGGCGGTCTTCCGCTGGGACGATTTTATCCGGAGTTGAAGAATTGCATGCTGCTGTGTGCCACGGAAATGAATAAGCGTCAGGATATGGATACCGTGGCCGCTGCATTTGGCGGCACTGAGCCGGAGCGTAAGCGCCCCAGATTGGTTTCAGAATTAGGCATGATCAAGAAAGTTTCAAAGCATATCGTCCAAAATGAACCGCTCGTATTCGAGCTGAGTTCGCCGGGCAAACGCGGCTATCAACTTCCCGATCTGGATGTACCCCGGTCGATCCCAACCGAGGCGCTCGGCAAAGAAAATGTTCGCGCCGAGATAGAAGATTTCCCGGAAATCAGCGAGTTCGAAGTGCTGCGTCATTTTACGCGGCTCTCCACCTGGAACTACGCAATCGATTTAGGCATGTATCCGCTCGGCTCGTGCACCATGAAGTACAACCCGCGCGTAAACGAACTCGTCGCGCGCACCGAGGGGCTGGCTTGGGCGCATCCTTATCAACCCGATGCTTTGTCACAAGGCTGCATGGAAGTGATCGCGGCACTGGAAACGGCGTTGGCCGAGATTACGGGAATGGACGCAGTGACCTTGCAGCCGGCTGCTGGGGCGCATGGCGAATTCACGGGCATCCTGATGATGCGTGCGCTTCTGGAAAACCGCGGCGGCGCTCGGAAGAAAATCCTGGTTCCTGATTCCGCGCATGGCACGAATCCGGCGACGGCAATGATGGTCGGCTATAGAGTCGAGAACATCAAATCGAATGATCGTGGCATGGTCGATCTCGAGGTTCTGAGCAACGCGACCACGGAAGATGTCGCTGGATTGATGATCACCAATCCGAATACGGTCGGCGTCTTCGAGGAAAATATTCACAAAATCTGCGACATCATGCACGATAAAGGCGCGCTGGTGTATATGGATGGCGCGAACATGAACGCATCTGGTTGGGGTTGCGCGTCCGGGCGATTTCGGCGTGGACGTGATGCACCTCAATCTGCACAAGACATTCTCGACTCCACATGGCGGCGGCGGTCCCGGATCGGGCGCGGTTGCCGTGGCGAAGGTGCTCACGCCGTACTTGCCCAGTCCACGTCTGAAGCGCGAAGGCGATAGCTGGAAATGGAACTATGAGCTGCCGGATTCGATTGGCCGGGTTCGCGCTTACTACGGTAACTTCGGCGTCCTGGTTCGAGCGCTCGCCTATATCATGGCGCATGGCGGAAATGGCTTGCGCCAAGCCACGCTCGACGCTCTGCTCAATGCCAATTACATTCGCGTTCTGTTAGAGCCGTATTACACGCTGGCTTACAAGGCGCGCAGCATGCATGAGTGTGTATTCAGCGACGACCGGCAGTCTAGGAAAGGCGTCCGTACGGGCGACATTGCGAAACGGCTGATCGACTATGGATTTCATCCTTATACGGTCAGCTTTCCGCTGATTGTTCGTGGCGCGATGATGATTGAACCCACGGAAACCGAAACCAAGCGTGAGCTGGATCTTTTCGCGGACGCGATGATTTCTATCGCGCAGGAAGTGGAACAAACTCCGGAGCTGGTGTTGAACGCGCCCCATTCGACTCGCACTAGCCGTGTGGATGAAGTGACAGCCGCGCGGAAGCCGATTGTGCGTTGGACGCCGGCTTCTACCGCGAGCCAAGCAGCCGATTAGCAGCGGCCAAAACAGTTTCAACCTGCAAGCTTTCCAGATCATCGCATTCCAGAACAGTGACGTTCGGACCGCGCGGAGCCCATACCGGCGATGATGCAGGTCCGAACAGCGCGAGAACAGGCGCGCCCGCGGCCGCGGCCAGATGTGTGATTCCTGAATCGTTGCCGATGTAGAGACGTGAGGCCGCGATCCAATCCGCCAGTTCCTGGAGATTCGGAAATCGAATCGCCTCATCAAGCTCTTCTTCCGGCCCTGCGGTCCATTTCACCGGACAGGGCATCCGGCGCGGCTAGTTCTCGATAAAGCTTCAGCGGCCAATTCTTGCGCGGGCTTCCCGAGAACGGATGAATCACGATTCCGTGCCGCGAACTCGTATGACGACGCTCGCAGGCGAGGCAGACAGCCCGTCGGGGCACCGGCCTGCGTCTGCGAAAAAATCCATAGCATGCCCGGTATAGCCGGATGGCGGCAAAGCTGTAAGAAACTGGCAACTTACTCCGAACCGCAACAAGGCCTCCCGGAACTCCGGCCGATTCGTTCCGTACCAGCTAACGATCGAGTCGAAAGATTGAAGTCTCGCTTTCAGGAGAGCTGGAGTTTCCAGATCGCCAATGCCGACCAGATCGAGACCTGTAGAAGCCAGTGGCCGAACCACGTCCGCGAAATGAATTAGCGGAACGACCGCCGATGAAATCCAGATTTCCGTGTATTCCGTACGAAGATGCTCGAGCGCGGGAAAGCAGAGAATGCAATCGCCGATCGCACCCGGGCGAATCAGCAGACGCCGCATGGCAAGCGATCAGAATCCGTAGAGCTGCCGGGCATTGTCTCGCATGACCATATGGCCAATCTGTTTCGCCCGATCGAGAGTGATCTCCTTGTCCCGAACCATTCCCGTGAGAGCAAGCCCGAGAGCCAGCCGGCCATTTCTCGAACCGATCCAGGCGGTTTCTTCCCAGCCAACATCATTCGAAAATGGACTGGCATCCGATCCGTACAACACCTTCTCGGGCGCCGCTTCCAGATACAGCTCGTATGGCGCGAGCCGCTTCGACAGGATAGGCGAGATACATGAATGCGGAATCATCCAGGTACACATTCGGCTTCAAAATCAGAGCCGCAGCCTCGCGAGCGAAGGGCCACGCGCCGTGAAGCATGACAAATCTCGTCTTACGAAGAGCCGGATCGTTGAACAGTGGTTCAAGCGCAAGCGGGTTCGCATTCGCATCGCGGAAATAGCTTCCGGCTCCGATGGACGTATGGATGTGCACCGGCATACCGAGCCGGCCTGCTTCTCGAGCGATGTGACGGAAAAGATAATCCTGCAGAATCTTGTATTCTTCAGTCGACGGCTCCGAAGATTGAGCGTAGATCGAGTAAACGCGCTCGGCGCTTTCGCGTTGCGGATTGCTGATATCCAAATCGCGTAGGTACGCCAATTCGAACTTTACAGCCACGGCGCCGCCAGCCCTCCAACGCTCCAGCATGTGAGAGACGAATGCCAGATAATCGTCGAAGCTTGGGGGCAGCTTGCCGGTTTGCGAGTTCGCGAGATAATCCCTGCAGCAATGTTTCTTCGTTTCCAATGAACGCCTTATGTTCCGGGTCCTTCGCTTTGATTGCATCATTGTTTAACGGGAACAGGAACATGTCGGCAAACGGCACCCACTTGAAGCGGTCGGCTAGCCAGACCGCGGCCCATGGAAACACGATTGGCTAGCATGATTTCCGTGTTGGCATGATTCAGGACCCAGGACGGGTAAAGATCGCCCTTTTGCTTCCGGATCTCGCGCTTGCTCTTGTTCAGAATCGCCAGATGCTCCGGTTTGGAGTCCGAAAAGTTGTAACCAAACAGCGCGCGCCAGGCTTCGGGAAAGTAAGGGCTGTTCTCTCGAAACGGAGTGGGTAGAGCCGGATCCTGAATCGCATCCGCCGGAAGCGCGTCGAAATCGCGGTCTTCTTCTCCGCTTGAAACCACTTTTTGAGGATGCGCGTGATTATCAATGGCCGGAATGCTCCGGAGCTCCGAATCGATAACGCTGTCCACGTAGAGCCCGGAGTCGGGCGGCCGGTTGCAGGACAGCATCAGCGCACATGCCGCGACCGCGCACAGGGAGGAAAGCCAGCGCATTGCCGCGAGCTATTCGATTACGACGGGAAGGTGAATGTCGATAGAAGACGGGCGAAAACACATCTCGCTATTGCAGGCCTGATAGCGAAGTTTGCCCGTCACGATCGTGGTTCCGGCGGCTGCGTCTTGCGGTATCTTGAAATCGGTGAGGATATCGATCGGGCCTGTGAATACAGAGAGGGTATCGGCTCCTACCTTGATCTCTTCACTGGGCGGGTAAGAAATCGCTTTCACCTGAAGAGGGGAATCGTTCCACGTCAGCTTCAAAGGGATTAAATACTCGTCTTTCGGCTTATCGCTGTTCACATGGAAGCCTGGCAATATGATGATCTTGAGCGTCTGGGTCGCGGTGCCGCCGCGCTTGACCGTGATTTGCTGTGGCCGAACTACCGCAAGCTTATTCTGCTGCTGCCCCGGACACAAAAAAGGCAGGCACAGGGCGCAAAACGTTCCGAGAAGCGCTGGTCGGCTTAACGCCAAGTAACGTCTGAATTTCGTTGAGATATTCATTTTTTCCGGCAAGGCCCACGTGAGGCGAGAAGGCGAATTTTCCGTCGCGATCGATGATAAAAGTTGTCGGCAGAGACTCCACGCCCCCATAAAGCTGGCTCACGGAATCGTTGCCTAGGAGCACGCGATAATTCATCTTGTGCTCCGCGATGTAAGGCTTAACTACCTGCCAGCCATCCTCATCCATGGATACGCCAAGCACCTCGAGCCCCTGCGACCTGTACTGTTGTTCGAATTCGATGAACCAGGGAATCTCCAGTGCGCAAGGACCGCACCAGGTTGCCCAGAAATTCAACAGAACTACTTTTCCGCGGTAATCGCTCAGCTTGACCTGCTTGCCGCTGGCGTCCGTCAGTGTGAAGTCCGGCGCTGCTTTTCGATCCTTTGTTTCTTTGCCCGAAGAGCGCGCCGCCATTGTGTCCGAACACGAAGTCGAAAACAGCGCCATTCCGGCAAGGCACACCAATGCAGGCCACTTGGTCTTGATCACTGATACCTCAAAACTCTAGTGTATCGCTAGAAGGGCGTCCATTAGCACCGAAAGCCCGCATTTTCTAAACTTTGAAACCAGGCCATTCGGCGAAGTCTCCACCGTCTTCCCAATGTAAACGCCGGATGGTCCCGCTGGCCCGAATAGAGCCAGGCGGCAGTGTCGCAGAAACTTTCACAGACATAGTCGCGCCAGCGGCTGGAAGAAAATGCAGCGTGGCTTGGGTGCAACAAACTCTTTTTCAGGCCCGCGGATTCTCCCAGTTCGCCGCGAGTCCGTTTACCGGCCTCCACTCGCAGGAGTTCGGCATAATGATTCCGGGCTTTGTTAGAGAGGTGCGCCCAGACGAAGTGAAAAAGTTCATGAATCAGAACAAAACGCAGTCTTTCAACATCGAGCAGCAAATCATTTTCGAGTACAATCTCCCGCCTTCGAATGAAACAGCCCGCATACACCCATATTCCCCGTTCAGGATGCCCGGAAAGTAACTTGCCTCGATGAGCGGTTAATTCGGGGAGCGTTGAAATACGAATCGGGCTGCCGATCAGTTCAGGCAGCCCGACACAAGCGTTTAAAATGTGAGGACGCGCGCTCTTACTTGCCCGGAGGCTTAGCCGGCGCGCTGGGTGGTGCCTGATCCCCTGGCCTGTGGAGGCTCGGGACGTTTGCTGCGGGAGCCGATGGAGCGCTGGACGCATTAAAGAAATCAGGATCCTGAACTTGAATCTTATATTTATCCATCTGCTGTTTCAAAATTGCCTGACCTTTCTCGTTCTGTAGTTTCTGAACGATGCCGGCTTTGGCCTGGTCAAACGGTAGCTTGCTACGGCTATCCAACTTCAGAATGTAAAAGCCGCCCGGTAAGTGAACCGGTTCGGAGACTTGGCCCGGCTGCAATTTTTCGATTGTTGCTTTGATATCTGCGGGAAGGTTGGCGTCGCCCATCACGAATGTGCCCAATTCGCCGCCGCGAACCGCAGCTTGCTGGTTATCGTTGTCACTGCGAGCGAGAGCACTGAAATCGCCGCCGCCCTTAATCTTCTTTTCCAGGTCGGTTACCTTCTCCAGCGCCTGAGCTTCCGTCCGCGCATTGGTACTGCTGTTCGCAGGCGTACCGGGCGGGCTGAAAGAAACCAGAATCCCGCTGAGCTTTACCTGGTCGAAATCGGCTGGGTGGGAATTGTAATACTGCTGCGGATCTTCCGCCGCATTCCCGGCTGTCGCGGTCGACATTTTGCTCAGATAGGCCTGCGTCAAGATATTTGCCCTGGCCATCTGCAACTGCTCTTTCCAGGGTGACTGCTGATCGAGGTTCAGCTTCGCGGCCTCGTTCGCCAGCTCGTCCTGCATGTACAACTGCTGCACTAATCCCTGTAGATTTGTTTCAAAGCGTTTTCGATCCTCCGGACGCAGCGGCTTCAGCATGTCAGCGGCCTGCTTCGCGGTGATCGGTTTGCCCTCAATAGTCGCCACCACGCGGTTGGGGTCCTGCTGTGCGACAGCTTCAGGCCCGCGGGGCTTGAGCTGGGCAGCGGAGCTCGAAGGGGTTGTTTGACCGGCTGCAGCGGGGGACGCCGGCGGCGGAGTTGATTTTGTTTGAGACCACGCCAGAGCGGCAAACAGAGATAGACCGGCTAACAATACACTACTTTTCATTCAGGAATCTATTCGAATTTGATATTCCCAACTCTATCACGGAGAAGTTGGGGGGCCGCCCGAGCTGTTACTGCTGAACAGTGGCTTTCTTCAAATTCGACGCGGCCGCGGCTTTGGCGCTTGCGCTGACCTGAATATTATTAATGACTTGCACGGCTCCTGCCGCCTTCGCCATGCGCGTTGCCGATCCCTTGTGCTGAACCACGTTAGTGGATCCTTCCCAGGTCACCACGCCACGCTGAACGCGGAACTTGAAGCCGTCCTTTCCAATTTTGGACTTGGCCAGCTTGGTACGGATAGTTGCTTCAATTTGCGAGTCGGGCAGAGCTCCCGCGTGCTGGGTCGAGGTGGTCGATTTCGCTGTCGCGGCGCTGACAGGAACGGCTAGGCTTGCAGCAAGCAAAGGTATGGCGAACAAAATGGTCCAGACGCGCTTCATGAGTGGCTCCTTGGTTTTCCACTCTGTTAGTGCGGGATATGCCCTGTATTTCGCAGAATAAGTCTTGCTTTCGTGTGCCATTATTGACCACGGCAAGTCTACGGTAGAATTCAGTCGTTTCGTCATGGCGATCATACGTAAGCACGAACCCGTCCTGGATGGGATCCGCGGGATCGCGATTATTTTGGTTTTGCTCGCGCACTCTGTTTGGGTATTCCGCCAGAACAACCTGACCAGCTGGTTTCTTCCGGCAATGACTTTCGGATGGTGCGGAGTGGATCTGTTCTTCGTGCTCTCCGGCTATCTCATCACCGGAATTCTCATTCGGAGCAGACTGGCTCTCAACCGTTCAAGTTCGTTCTACATGCGGCGGTTCCTGCGTATTTTCCCGATCTATTATTTGTGCCTTAGCGTAATTCTTCTTACAGCCCCTCACTGGCCTTGGTTGAGATCAGCGTTGCCCTACTATCGCATCAGCGATCGCATCGCTTATTTCGCCTATCTTCAGAACTGGCTTCCTCTTCGCCATTCCGGACAGACCTCGTCAAATATCCTTGGACATTTTTGGAGTCTTGCAGTAGAGGAGCAGTTCTATCTGCTTTGGCCTTGGATTGTTTGGAATGTTTCCGAAACGCGCCTGCTCCGGTTGTGCATCTGGGGCACGCTTGGAAGTCTTCTTTTGAGTTCGCTATTGGTCTGGCATTTCGGTCCTCAGTTTTGGATCGACCTCCTGACCCCAACGCGAGGCATCGGCCTACTCGTAGGTTCTGGTGTGGCCGCTTTTTTTTCGCGGCACACTCGTCTTCCAGGAAGGGTCCTGGTTTCAATGGCAGCTGTCGGCCTTATGGTTCTTGCTTGGATTGCGCTCGTTGATCCCCGTGAATTCACCGACACCAATGCGGGACCTTATATGTACACGATAGGCGTCGCGGGGCTGGCGTTAATCTTCGGATCTCTGGTGGGATCGTCGCAACGATTTATTCCGTTCCTTACTCCCGTTCTAAATGCTCCCTGGTTGAGGAGTTTCGGCAAATACAGCTATGGCTTATACGTGTATCACCTGCCTCTCTTTTTCATCTGCGATTACATACGTACTTTCGTTCTCGGAATGCCGTCTCCCATTCGAACAAGGTACGCGTTCCTGTATGTCGCGATTACGATTGCGATGGCTTTCGGGGTCGCTTGGCTCAGCTACAACTTCTTCGAGCACAGGTTTCTGAGACTGAAACGCCGTTTTGATCCGGTTTATGAAGTCCCGCTTGTAGCGGCGGCGGCAGGCGCTTAAACGACACAATTGGGCTCAGATCAAGCAAGAACGGCTGGCTCTGGCCCCTGCCTTTCAGTCAAAAGCGGTGTATGGGCTGAAGACCACGCGCCAGGTTCGGGGCGGTTGCTCAGCGACCGGCAACCGTACTCTCCTCCAAAACTGATCTCAATTTCATAGCGTTCTGAGCCGCGTAGCCGGAATCGTCATTATCGAAGTAGACGTAGACGCCTTTCAAATCGCGACGCCAAACGCCAATCCGTGCAGCCCATTTTGACAGAGCTTCGTCGCTATAACTTCCCTGATATTTTCCGCCGGGGCCGTGCAAGCGTATATAGGCAAAGTCTGTCGTCACCTCGATGGGCGATTGCGTGCCGGCAAGATCGAAAATACAGTAAGCGGCGCCGTGGTTTGAGAGAAGGTCGTAAATTGGCAAAACGTTCCAGGATGCATTGCGAAATTCGAAAGCATAGCGATGATGACGAGGCAAGGCTTTCAGGAAATTCGAAAAACGCTCCGCGTCCAACTCCCAATTCGGCGGGAGTTGAAACAGAATCGGGCCCAGCTTGTGCTCAAGAATTTCGATGGCTTCAAAGAATCTCTGCAAGGCCTGTCCCGGGTCTTTCAACTTCTTCATATGCGTGATGAAGCGGCTGCCCTTCACTGCAAAGCAGAAACCTGGAGGGGTGGAGTCCCTCCAATTCTCAAGGCTTGATTTCTTCGGAAGGTGGTAAAAGCTGTTGTTTAGCTCCACGGTATCGAAGCGCTCGAAGTATAACGGAAGCATCCTCGAAGCCGGCGTCCCAGGCGGATAGAAAGGTCCTACCCAGTGCTTGTAATGCCACCCGGAAGTCCCGATTCGAACGGGCGAAGTCTTGAATTCCCCCATGGGGTGCCTGATTGTATTGTGCCCTCAGTATTGCAGTCAGTTACGAGACGACCGTTTCGCAGAACAGCCAAAGCACTAGGGCCAGGATCGCGAGGCGAACAGTGCACCTAATGATTCGCTTCGACATTTCAGCCGATGGCGGGTGGCCTCTGGTCAGCTTTCGTAAATATTTCTCTTGCATCGCCAGAGCCTCCTCCGTGTCTTCAGACCAGGGGGGCCGCTCCGACGAGTAGTTTGAATGCGGCATGAAAGTTCCTATTACGTGATTTGCAAATTTCAAAAAAACCGGGCGCACAGATCTGCCATGCGCCCGGCCGTCAAGAGAGTTCTCCGGTTCTGCGGCGTGCAGAGGAAAATCCTCAGCCGTCTACTCGCAGATTGTTGGTCACGGAGAACACACCGGACACGGTATTCGCCTGTAGGTTGGCGATATTTTTATGCATTTCTCGCGCAACCATTCCCTCCAGCGTTACGTGTCCGTTCTCGACGATAATGTGGATCGTTGGAACGGCCCCCAGTGCATACTGATTCAGGGCTGGTTGCCTGTAAATTGCACTGTAGACCGCCAGCCGAATGCGATCGTCCATCGATGAGAGTGGAAGCACCCTGATGTGATTCTTAACCTCCTCCACACCCTCGATTCGTTTCACAACGCCTTCTGCATCGCTCTTTAACACTGGGCGCGTCACCTGCCCTAAAAGCGTCACCACGGAACCGTTCACGCGGAATTCCAGGTTGTCGAATACTCCGTAGTACGGCAGCATAACCAACTCGTGGCGAACGTCGCGCGTTATGCGATCTTCTGAATTCTGAATTGACTTTGCTGAGTTCTGTCCATCTCCGCAGACCGCCTTATCTTTCGCCTGTAACGCGCCGGGAAAAAACGTTCCCAGCCCAATGACGGAAACCAACGCGGCTTCTCTTAAATATCGATACATTTCAAAGTCTCCTTTTGATTTTGATTTCGTAACGATGAAATGCAATCGAAGTGCCAGATGTGACGAACTGGAATTGTTGAAAAATCAGCCCAAACCGGCGACACTGCTCTTTAGGTGTGCCCCAAAAGGGCCGGACATGCCCCTTTTCGGCGCTTTGCAAAACTCAGAGCAGCGTTCCTCTCAGAATCACGCTCGCGATCGTGAAATAAATTATCAGCCCAGTCACATCAACCAGGGTTGCCACGAACGGCGCCGATGCGCTAGCGGGATCCAATCCAACTCTGCGTAAGATAAACGGCAGCATCGAGCCGGCAATCGTTCCAAACAGTACGACCCCAATCAGACTGAAAGCTACAGTGAGGCCAACCACTGAATAGTGAGGACCATAAGGTCTCCAAATCGCCTGCCAAAGCAGGATGCGAGTCATTCCAATCGCCGCCAGAACACTTCCGAGCACGAAACCTATCGAGAGTTCACGGCGAATGACTCTCCACCAGTCCCGCAGGCGCACTTCACCTAGGGCCATCGCACGGATCACAAGGGTCGTTGCTTGCGACCCGGAGTTGCCGCCGCTACTGATAATTAATGGGACAAAGAGCGCGAGCACAACAGCGCGCGCAATCTCCTGTTCGAAATAACCCATGGCGGTAGCCGTAAGCATTTCGCCAACGAAGAGAATGGTGAGCCACCCGGCTCGCTTCCTCACCATTTGCCAAAATCCTATCTGCAGATAAGGACCGTCCAAAGCTTCCGTGCCTCCGACCTTTTGAATATCCTCACTAGCCTCCTGTTCGACTACGTCGACAATGTCATCGGCAGTGACGATCCCCTGCATGTGCCCGTCTGAATCGAGTACCGGTATGGCGAGTAGATGATGCTTGCTGAAAAGCCGGGCGACGCCTTCCTGATCCATATCCTCGGACACCGAAATGAACTTCGCGCGCATGATGTCGCGAACTAGTTTCGATTGATCGGCCGCAAACAGATCCCGGAAACCCACGACGCCTAACAGATGTTGCGCTTCGTCGAGGGCATACGCGTAATAGATTGTCTCGCTATGGCTGGTCTGGCGTCGAAGATAGCTGATCGCTTCGTCAATCGTCATGTCCGCACGCAGGCGCGCGAAACGTGGATTCATTAAGCCACCTGCCGCATCCTCTTTGTAAGCCAGAAGGGCATGTACCTCGCGGCGCGTAATATCGTCGAGCTGAGCGACAAGCTTTTCGCGCTCTTCAAGTGGAGCAAGCTGGAGCAGATCGGCGGCATCGTCAGGGGCTAGCAATCGCAGCCAGATCCTTCTCTCGCCCTCGGGAAGCGCTAACACCAAATCGAGTTGATCCCGGCTGCTTAGTTGGAGGAAAAAGTCGTCAGCCCGGTCGCGTGGAAGATTCTCGAATGCTTCCACGCGCCCCCATTCCGATAAATCAGCCCACTCCGGAAGCAGTTCGGTTTTCGCCATTACTCAACGAGAATAACGGTTTAAGTATTGTGATGGTCCCCGGCCAGCGCGCCAAGGCGGAGATCTCCGGCTGCAAAAGGATGGATCGAGCTTCGGTGGAACTGACCCGCTTATCCATGCACGGCCGGCAAAATTGTGGTGATGGATAGCAGTGATATGATTCCGTCCGAGGCGCTGCGGGCCGTGATCGATGCCGGAAGCGAGGTGTCGAGGAAGTCCGGCAGGAGCGCTCGGGACTGTGACGTGGCGCGGTTATCCGCCTGAGGCGTTATAACTGGAATTGAGGACGGGCCCGAGTCGCGAAAAGACGTCGGGCGCAGAAAGGGGCCGGTAATGAAAGATGGTGGATTGACCAGGCGACATTTCTTCTATGGGACCCTGCTGGCTGGCGCGGTGCCAGCGGGCGGTTTTGGAAGCACGCCGTCTTTGAAAATGCTGGGATACAAGTCTCCCAACGAGAAGTTGAATATCGCTTCGATTGGCGCGGGCGGAAAAGCAAGCAGCGATATCAGAGCTTGCGCGGAGACTGAAAACATCGTTGCCTTGTGCGACGTGGATGACAAGCGCGCCGAAGCAACCTATAACCAGCACCCGAAAGCACCGAAATACAAGGACTTTCGCATCATGCTCGATAAAGAAAACAAGAACATCGATGCGGTGATCGTCACCATCCCAGACTTTATGCACGCCACCGCCGCGATCCACGCGATGGAGCGCGGAAAGCATGTTTATGTACAGAAGCCGCTCGCGCATACTATTTGGGAATGCCGGCAATTGCAGGAAGCGGCGGAGAAATATGGCGTTGCCACCCAAATGGGCAATCAGGGCTATTCGAACGAAGGCACGCGGCAATGCGCCGAGATGATCTGGGCCGGTGAGATCGGCAATGTGACAGAGGTGCATGCCTGGACGAATCGCCCTGTGTGGCCGCAAGGGCTGCCGGATCTTCCGCCGCCGTCTCCCGTTCCGGCTACGCTGGATTGGGATCTGTGGCTAGGGATCGAAAGCAATCGCCCGTACAGCGACAAATATTGTCCGTTCTCCTGGCGGGGCTTTTACGACTTCGGCTGCGGCGCGCTGGGCGATATGGCGTGCCATATTCTGGGAGCGCCGAATCTCGCACTGAAGTTGGGTGCGCCTGAGAGTGTCGAGTGCGTCAAGCAAGAGGGCAAGAGCGACTATTACTATCCTTCGAAAGCGGTGATCCGGTTTGATTTTCCCGCCCGCGGCGAAATGCCTCCCGTGAAAGTTTTCTGGTACGACGCGATGATGGAGCAGCCTGATATTCCAGGCGTACCCAAAGGTGAAATCCTCGGCGATCTTCCCCGGGAGAGGCAGGCGAACCTTCGTGCAAGTGTTGCGCCGCGGGAATCGCAGCCGATTGGCGGCGTATTCACGGATGCCTTTTTCTCTCCTCCACCGCCGCCTGCTGAAGAGCCGCAAGAACAAACTCCGCCTCCTAGGGATGCGGCCGCACAGCGGGAAAACGAAATTGCCAGAAGAATACGAACGGGCAGCAACGGCAGCTTGTTTGTTGGCGAGAAAGGATTCATTACCACGGGCACGTATGGCGAATGGACGCGCCTCATCCCAGTCGAGAAAATGAAGAATTACCAGTTCCCGCCCGAGCTGCTGACGCGATCGCCAGGTCATTATCGAGACTGGATCCGCGCTTGCAAAGGCGGCGACCCCGCGTGCTCCAATTTCAATGTTTCGGCTCCCTTTACCGAGTGGGTAACGCTCGGGGTGCTTGCGCTGCGGTTTGAAGGCAAGCTGGAATGGGACAGCGAAAAGATGCGCGTTACCAATAATTCGGATGCAGATAAGTATCTGAAGCCGAAGTTTCGGAAAGGCTGGAGTCTCAGTTAAGCGATAGGTACTCTTGCTCGACGAAGAAACTTCGGAAGCATGAGACTAATTCTTCGTTAGCGTGCAGACCGATTGGCCCAACGCGCCCTTATCCTGAAGAATAGTTCCGTCATCCAAAGTAACTGGATGCCGGAGGCTGATATGTGGGACGTTGCCATCGTAGATGTGAGTGACGGCGAAACCAGCGTAATGACTCCACGCTTGGATAGCATCGCGGCTCAGGAATTGATTATGATGATGAGGCACATGAGCCTGCCGCGCACGGACCGTATTTTCGAAAACGGTCCAGGTGGAAGGCACAGCAAATTCCAAGAACGAGAACACGACTCTGCCGCCGGGGCGCAGGACACGATGGGCCTCGAGAAGATAGCGGTAAGAATCTTCGTGAAGAAGGTGAGTAAAAACGCTGAAGAAACACACCATGTCAGCCGACAGGTCATTGGCAGGAATTTCCATGCCCTGGACGAGTTCGAAGCGCCAATCGGACCGGTTGCAAACCGAGCTGGCGTGTGCAAGGAAATCCGGAAGAATGTCGGTTCCTATATAAGAGCCCCGGAGATAAGAAACCAGCTGTTTGGCTAATCTTCCGGAGCCGCAACCGACATCTATGAGCGTATGCTCGGGCAGCAGCCCTTCATCGATCAGCAACCACTTCATCAACGTGCCGAAAGCATCAAACTGGCCACCGATAGCGAGACTCATCGCCTCGCCTCTGTTTGCATACTGAGCGCCGATGGATTCAAGGTGCCTGGCGTACTTAGTCTGGTATTCCTGGTTATCTGGCGCGAGGACAAGCGGTTCGGCAGCTTTTTTGTGCATCAATTCCTAATATCTTATGTCCTCAGGCGGCGCGACTCCTGAGTTTTATCGATAGCCTTGCACTTTCATCCAGTCGGCGAGACGGTCCGGCCAGGTGCGTAGTACGGGATCGTCGGGCGCGAGTCCAACGCCGTGGCGGCCCTTGAGATAGATGTGCATCTCGGCGGGGACTCCGGCCTTGCGGAGTGCTAGATAAAACTGAACGCTGTTTTCAACTGGCACCGTTTGATCTTCGGTTGTGTGAAAAAGAAACGTGGGCGGGGTTTTGACCGTTACTTGCGTTTCATTAGACAGCGACCGGACCATGGCAGGATCGGGCTTTTCGCCCAGCAGGCTGACGCGAGATCCGACGTGGGCATACGGATCTTCCAGGGTTATGACGGGATAAGAGAGGATCATGAAATCGGGCCGGGAGCCTTGGCGCTCGATCGGATCGGTCGCATTGGCGTCGCCTGCATCGAAGTGGGTGCCCGCCGTGGAGGCGAGATGCCCGCCGGCGGAAAAGCCCCAGATGCCAATTCGGTTGGGCTGAATGCCGAATTCAGAGGCATACGAGCGTACATACCTGATGGCGCGCTGCGCGTCCCAAAGCTCAACGGGATAGTGATACTTAGGCCCGAGGCGGTATTTCAGCACGAATCCCGAAATCCCCAGGTGGTTCAGCCAAGCCGCGATCTGAGTTCCCTCTTTATCCATTGAGAGGTGAGAGTAACCCCCGCCCGGGCAGATGATTATACCGGTGGGTATCTTGCTTGAATCCGGAGCGGGATAGAGGGTTAATGACGGTTTATCGGAATCAGCGTCGCCCTGAGCACCAGGCGCGCCATCTTGCCACAAAAGGATGGTTCGCGGGCTGCCGGCCGATTGGGCGAATAATGAGGCGCCACAAAAGAGCAGGGCGAAGAGGGATGCACGTTCGTCCCGAAAAACGGATGTCTGTGATGAGGTTGAGCATCGGGACCATTTAATCAATAGCTCAACATTTGTTGAGGTCCCGCCGATAGACAACATTGGGGCCGCCACGCGTGTGTGCGGGCCGGTATCAGAATCGGGCCGGATCTAACAACTTGTCGAGAGCACCATTAATTGTTTGGCTAACACGGTTGATTTGCGCGTGCTTGCTGGCAAGCCACGCACGCGCCGCTCTCGACACCTCAAAAGCGATTACCCAATACACCCAGGATGTTTGGACAGCGGACGGAGGACTGCCTCAAAGTTCAGGACTGGCCATTGCTCAAACGCCGGATGGATATCTCTGGATTGGAACGGAAAACGGGATGGCACGCTTTGACGGCGTGCGCTTTACCGTTTTTGATAAGGAGAATACCCCGGAACTGCAAAGCAACGAAATTTCCTCTCTTTTAGTGGGGCGGGAGGGCAGCTTGTGGATTGGAACAAATGGCGGAGGACTGACCCGTCTTCGGGAAGGCAGGTTTACTACTTACACTTCACGAAATGGCCTGTCGAGCGACGCGATTCGTTCGTTGTACCAGGACAGCCAAGGGGTGCTTTGGATCGGGACGGACGGTGGTGGGCTAGACCGATTCGATAAAGGTATATTTCAGGTCTACAACACCGACAATGGCCTTCCGGATAACGCCGTGTTTTCGCTTTCCGGGGGAGGAGACGGATCCCTGTGGATGGGTACGCATGCCGGGTTGGCGCATCTTAAGAACGGCAAATTTGCCGTATATGCGCAGAGGGAGGGGCTTCGAAATACGGACCTCAAATCGGTTTATGTAGACCGCAAAGGGGAGGTATGGGTCGGCACAAACGGAGGCGGCTTGTCGCGATTGGTTGACGGCCGATTCACGACTTACACAACGCGGGATGGACTTTCGAGTAACACTATCTGGTCCGTGCTGGGAGACTCAGCGGGAACTTTGTGGATCGGCACTGGGGAGGCAGGGCTGAACCGATTCCGGGACGGGAAATTCAGCGCGTATAGAGCTAAGCAGGGATTGCCTTCGGATCAAGTCTGGACTACTTTCGAGGACCGGGAAGGGAGCCTTTGGGTTGGAACGAAAGGCGGTGGTCTGGCGCGCCTGCGAGATGGAGCATTTACTACGTTCGGGTCGCGCCAAGGACTCTCCAGCGAAGTCGTTCTCCCCGTGTTTGAAGATCGTGAGGGCGCGCTCTGGATAGGGACAGGCGGGGGTGGGCTGAACCGGATGAAAGGCGGCCAGATCACGTCGTACAGCGTGAAAAACGGGCTCGCGGACAATCTTGTGTTCTCGATCGCGCAGGATAGGAGCGGAGATCTGTGGGTTGGAACCCGCAAAGGCCTAAACCGGCTGAAAAATGGAAGATTCAGCGTTTACACTTCCCATGACGGCCTCCCTAGCGATTGGGTAGTTTCCACTTACGTTGACAGGAGCGGCCATCTGTGGGTGGGTACGCGCGGTGGTCTCAGCCGTTTTGACGGAGCGCATTTCACCACGTTCACAACCCGGAATGGACTTTCGAACGACTATGTCGTCTCGATTTATGAAGACGCAGAGGGCACGCTTTGGATTGGCACGGTCGGAGGCGGAGTAGATCGTTTCCGAAACGGCCGATTCACGTCCTACACGACCAAGAATGGGCTCTCCAATAACGTTGTTTGGGCGATTAATGGGGAGTCGGATGGAACGCTCTGGCTAGGCACAAACGGGGGAGGATTGTCGCGATTTAAAGCCGGGAAGTTTACTTCCTACACGACCCGGAACGGCCTCTTTGACGATGCGATTTTTGGAATTCTTAGCGACGATGGCGGCTATCTTTGGATGAGCTCAAATCGCGGTGTCTTTCGTGTTCGGAAGAACGATCTCGATTTGCTGGCGGAAGGCCGTCTGCACAGCATCCGCTCCATTGGATACGGAACGTCGGATGGCATGCGGACGAAAGAGTGCAACGGAGCTTTTCAACCCGCTGTCTGGAAGACGATGGATGGGCGGCTTTGCTTCCCGACGATGAAAGGGCTCAGCATTGTTAACCCCGCCCGCTTGCGTGCGGATAAAGACGGGTCCGTCCGTGGTGATCGAGCGGGTGGTGATAGATCGCAAGACCTTCAATCCCAATAAACCGATTCGCATCCCACCCGGACAGGGGCAGCTGGAGTTCGAGTTCACGGCGCCAAGTTTATTGTCGAGCGATCAGATTCGCTTCAAGTACATGTTGGAGGGTTTTGATAAGGACTGGGTGGATGCGGCGACAAGACGCGTAGCCTACTACACGAATATTCCTCCGGCGGAGTACCACTTCAAAGTCATTGCATGCAATCGAGATGGGGTCTGGAACAACTCGGGCGCAATTGCTTCGATTACTCTACTTCCGCACTTTTATCAAACTCATTCCTTCGCATCGCTTTGCTCGTTGATTGCGGCGGCCTTGTTTTTCGGAGCGTATCGTCTGAGAGTCAGGCAGCTACGAACGAACGAAACCAAGCTGGTGCTGCTGGTGGACGAACGCACGCGAGCCTTGGCTCACCACACGAGGGCTTTAGAGGAGAGCGAAAAAAGATTCCGGCAATTGGCCGAAAATATTCATGAAGTTTTCTGGATGGTGGACCCGAGAAACGGAAAATTTCTATACGTGAGTCCCGCCTTTCGCGAGATTTGGCTACAAGATCCGGAAACCGTTTTGAGGGATTCTTCCGCCTGGCTCGATGCTGTTCATCCTGAGGATTGCGAGCAGAGTGCAATCGGCAAAGAAAGCGCAGACGAGCGGAGAGTACGCGGATTGCGAATATCGGATTACCCGCTCGGACGGATCGACGCGCTGGGCGCGGGATCGATCCTTCCCGGTTAATGATGCGGGTGGACAACTTGACCGCGTAGTAGGAATTGTCGAGGATATTACCGACCGCAAACAAGCGGAAGACAGGCTGAGGCGCTCGCGCGACGAGTTAGAGCTACGGGTTCTCGAACTGAAAGCTGAGAACGTGGAGCGGAGACGCGCGGAGCAGCAACTGAAAGTTGCAAAAGAAATAGCTGAAGCGGCGAATCAATCGAAGAGCGAGTTTCTGGCAAATATGAGCCACGAAATCCGCACGCCGCTGAACGGCATCATCGGCATGATGCAACTCGCGCTGGATACGGAACTTGCGCCGGAACAGCGCCAATGCCTGGAGCTGGTCGAGTCCTCGGCCGACTCGCTGTTGAGCATCATTAATGACATTCTCGATTTTTCGAAGATCGAGGCGAAGAAGCTGCAGCTTGAGGCGATCGAATTCGAGCTCAGAAGATGTCTCGATCAGTGCCTGAAATCGCTGGCCGTCCGAGCACACCAGAAAGGCCTGGAACTCATCTGCCAACTGGACGAAAACGTGCCGGACCTCGTGGTGGGCGACCCGATTCGGCTCACGCAGATCGTCGTGAACCTAATTGGCAATGCCATCAAATTTACCGAGCGAGGCGAGGTGGTGGTCCGCGTGCGTCAAGAGGCTCGGCAAGAAGAACAGGCGTGCCTGCTGTTCACCGTTACCGATACCGGAATCGGAATACCGGCCGAGAAGCAGAAGCTGATCTTCGAGGCATTCACGCAAGCCGATGGCTCCTCCACGCGAAAGTACGGAGGAACCGGGCTAGGTCTAACGATCTCATCTCAGCTTGTTGCGATGATGGGCGGCACGTTTTGTGTCGAGAGCGAAGTCGGCCGAGGCAGTTCCTTCGGATTTACCGCCCGCTTCGGTATTCGAAATGTCTCGGAGCGAAAGCGCATCGATCTGGAAGGTACGCGCATTTTGGTCGTCGATGACAACGTCACCAATTTGCGAACTCTTGCGGATCTGTTAAAGGGTTGGGGTGCGCAAGTGACGGCAGTGCAGGATCCGGCGCGGAGCTTTGATCGAACTTCGCCGAGCTTGGGAAAGCGGAGACTTTTTCCCGCTCGTGCTCATGGACGCTGAAATGCCCGAAATGAGCGGCTTCGCGCTGGCGGAACGGATGCGTGAAAGCGGCGGGTTCACTGGCCAATTCATCATGATGCTGAGCTCGGCCGGCGATCTGGCCGATGCCGCGCGCTGCAGGCATCTTGGAATTGAGGAGCTGGTAGTCAAACCGATCGACCAGGCGGAACTGCGAAATGCGATTGTGCGATCGATCCGGGAGATCGACAAAGATATCTCTCCCATAAAGAAAACACGAAACGAGCCGCAGCTTGCATCCATGGCGCCGCTGCGCGCTCTTCTGGTAGAGGACAACCCGGTGAATCGGAAGCTGGCGGTGCGGCTTCTCGAAAAACAGGGACATACGGTAGTTACAGCTAATAATGGGCGGGAGGCGCTGGAGGTTCTGGAAAATCTGAGCTGGCAAGTAGATCTCATTCTCATGGATGTTCAGATGCCTGAAATGGATGGGTTTCAAGCTACGGCGGAGATTCGCGAAAGAGAACGATACCGCGAGACGCAGATGCCGATCATTGCGATGACCGCGCACGCGCTCGAGCGGGACCGGGAGCGTTGCCTCGCCGCAGGCATGAATGCCTATGTTTCGAAGCCGATTCAGATGAATAAGTTGATAGAAGCCATGGAACAGATGGTATCGACGTCTCTGGCATCTTCTGTTCTGAGTTAATGATTTTGTTCAGCAGACAGCTCCGTTAAAAGTCGTGTAATACCACCACGGGACCTGCTGGTGCGGATCGATGCGAGTAACGGGCCACCGCTGCCGTAGTCTCACTACTGACGGAGTTTGAATCCAGAGGAGAAACCATGGCAGGAAAGAATACGGCTGCGTTCGCAATTTTTGCTAATCGTGAGATGGCGGAGAATGCAGTCGACCGATTGGGTGCGGCCGGGTTCCGCAGCGAAGATATTTCGGTCTTATTGCAAGATAACGTCGGAACGAAGGATTTCGCGCATGAGAAGCACACGAAAGCGCCCGAAGGGACGGCAACGGGAGTGGTGGCGGGCGGGATTATCGGAGGAACAATCGGAGTCCTGGCGGGCATCGGTCTCCTCGCAATTCCGGCGCTCGGGCCTTTAGTCGCGGCAGGTCCGATCATCGCGGCATTGACCGGCGTCGGCTCGGGCGGAGTGGTGGGAGGGATCATCGGAGCGCTGGTCGGCATGGGAATACCGGAATATGAGGCCAAGCGCTACGAGGGGCGCATCAAGGAAGGCGGAATTCTTTTGTCCGTGCATTGCGATAACAACGACTGGGTGGATAAAGCAAAACGAGTATTACGCGATACGGGCGGCGAAGATATCGCTTCGGCAAACGAAGCGGCAGCGGATTTTGCGACGGCGGACAAGCCGGTGAGCCGAGGCACCCGAACGCTGACCTAAAAGCGCTTGCGCTGGGTTTTGCTTACATGCCGGCTCTGACAAATACCTTGTCGGGCGCCGCGATGCTTGCGTCTTTTTCCACTACGCTCACGCTGATCGGTTGCAGGCCGGATTTCTTCTCGGGCCGGGCATCGAAAGTGAGCAGATACTGGTGCTCCATTTGCATCCTGATCTGCTCCAGGAAGGGTTGAAAAGAGACAGGCGATCCGAAGCCGATCATGTAGGATTCGCCGCCTGTTTCGTCCGAGAGCTGTGAGAGAAAATTCTGTCCCCAGGTATTTCTCCAGTAACTGTGTCCCCAATGCCCCACGCTGGGACTGTAGATCGTGTAGACAACAACCCCGGCTTTTTGCGCATCTGAAATACCCTTGTTCACATAGGGATTTTCAGGCGCGTAACCACCCCCCAGGCCCTCAATGCCGCTGCTGATCATGATTACTTCTTTCCGAGCCGCTTCGCTTTTGGGCCAATGTTTGATGGCGTCGGAGAGCGAATCGTACGGACTCACGTCCGCGCCGCCCGGACCATAGGCCACTCGTATAGAGTTAGCGGCAGCCGCATGATCGCGCGTAAAGTTTTCGGTGAATTGCGCCATGCCGCTGCGCATGTATGCGATACCGACCTCGGTATTCTGGGGCAGTGAATTGATGAATTGCTTCAGGGTGTTGATTTCTGTGTCGAACGTCCCGCGAGCGGAGTCGTCGATGAGAAGAGCAAGCTGCATGCTGCCGCGTTCACCACGCAGCGGCGTAAGGGCGGTAACAGGTCTCGTCTCGTTCCCTTCGCGAACGCTGATATCCTGGGGCTCGACCGGCGGAATACTCTTGCCTCGCCTTGGCTCGAGGGTTACTAGAATGCTGACCGGAACGCCGGGCGGCGATGGCTGTTGCCGAGCCCAAAGCGCCACGGAGGCGAGACAGACCAAACCTCCAGCGGTGAACAACTTCATACTCTTCATGCTTTTCACTTCTTTGCTAAATCAACGCGGCAGTCGGAGATTGTTTTACTTCGGCTCTACGGCCCTTTCCGGAGTAACTCAATTGCTCTAGAAATCCGGCTACAAACGCTTCAAACTCCTGTGCCCTCACAGCGGCGGTGTGAAAACGCAGAGTGCGTCGGCGGGCTTTCTCGGCAATTTCAAGACGCCGCTCCAAGGGCATCTGAAGGTAAGACGTAACATCCGCGCCGTTGCGAACTGGGAGAATTTCTGACGACGGAACAAAGAACGTGCTCAAACCTGGCCATTCGTCCGTGAGAATCGGTACTCCGCACGCCGCCGCTTCGAAGAGGCGGACGCTTGGAGAATACCCGGCTCGGATCATGTCTTGACGCGTAAGATTGAGCGTGAAGCGCTGCGAATTGTAGAATTCACAGTGATCCCGGGCGGGAAGATGCTGAATTCGCTCTACGTTCGGAGGCCACTCCAGGTGATCGGGATACTGTGGACCGGCTACGGCGAAATTCTTCTCCGCCTTCTTGCCTGGCGACACTCAGCAGCATGCGGTCGAGGGCGGTCTGCCGATCCGCCGCATAGGTGCCGAGATAAGCGATATCCCACTTGATTGGCTGGGCTTCCGGATAATAGATCGCAGGATCCACGGAGCAATAGAGCGCGCGAGCGCAGGGCGACCCGAGTTTCCGCTCGATAAAGTGAAGCGTTGGACCGCCTGTGAACGACAGATAGAGGTTGTATCTTGCGGCAGAGATCTTGGGAAAGATACTCGCAGGTCCCCTTCTTGAGGTTGGCGAGAGTGACAGGCGTATCAATGTCGTAGAAGGCCGTGGCATTCGTGGCGATCGATGTTACCCATCGGCCTACCGCGATTCCTTCGGGCACATAAGAGCCGACCACCACGACATCGGCTTCACGGATCAACCTTGCAAAGCGCTGTTTCAGTTCATCGAGCGTGCTATAGAGCCCGATGTTGCAGTAGGGCAATTCGTCGAACTCGCGATTCGCTGCGTACCAGGGGACATCCCGCTCCAAAAAGGTAACGGCATGCCCGCGCCGGGACAGTTCTTTCAGCAGGCCACGGTAAGTGGTCGCGTGCCCGTTACCCCAGGTCGAGGTGATGGAAAGCCCGAGGAATACGCAATTGAATTCCGGTTTTTTCAAACACTCATCTCCATCGCGGCCGGCCATTTGGCGGATAAAGTATCTTGCAGGATCGACTGCACGAGTTTCCCCCGTTGTGCATAGGTGTGCTCTGCCAATACGCGCTTTCGAGCCGCTTCACCGATCGATCTTGCTCGATCGGTGCTCAGATCCCGAACGATATGCGGCGACTTCGTTGCCCGAATGCGCAACCAGGACCTCTTCTCCCGGTTCCAGAAACGATTCGATTCCTTCCCAGGCATCGGTAATGAGGCAGGCCGCCGCGCCGGCAGCCTCGAAAACTCGAGTCGCGGGAGAAAATCCGTAGCGCGCCATGCTTTCGCGGCTGATATTGAGAACCATTCGCGCGGAACAGTTGAAGGCGTTGTGATCGGCTGTGTAAACGTGGCCTACATAGGTGACATTTGGCGGCATTGGCTTATCGGCCCACCCGCTGCCACCCAGCACGAAGCGCTTCTCAGGAGTCCGCAGAGCCGGACGCAAGAAGAATTCCTCAACCCGGGCTTCGCGATCGGGAAGACGGTTGCCGAGGAAAGAGACGTCACACGCAAACCGCGGATTGGGCGGCACGGGGAAGTGAATATCCGGATCGAAGGCGTTATAGATCGCCATGCATTCTCGCGCGCCGATCTTCCGGTATCCTTCGATGACCGGGTTGCCGCCGCCATAGGTGAGGACCAGGTCGAAGCGGGTTAATGATGCATGAAAAGGATCCTCAATATTCGTCGCGAGGCGATCGAGCGTGGCAGGCGCATCGACATCCCAAAATACTTTGCAGACAGAAGCGGGCATTCGCGAGATGCGCGTCTCGAGAAAGTCGTCCAGAACTCCGACGCCGCTTGCCTTCACTACCACGTCGAAGCGTTCCGAAGAGGCGAGATGGCAATTCACTTCGGCGGGATCGCTTGGATTGTAGACGATGATTCGCGCCCACTCAGGATCGGGGATGTCTCGATGCTTCTGGCGGTCGTAAGCGTCGGGTTCAAAGAACGTAATGTTGTTTCCCAGGCCGGCAAGAGCACGCAAGATTCCCCGATAGTAAGTTGCCGCTCCATTCCAGTAAGCGGAGACGAGACTCGATCCCCAGAAGGCAATTTTCACGCGCGCACCTCCGCAAGTTGGGGTTCTTGTCGGGCCGGCGCGGGCTGGCTTGCTTCGTAAATGCCGAGCAACTCGTCAACGCGGTGTGCGCATGTATGGCGATTGCGGATTGTTTCTAAGCCGCTGGCAACGAGAGTTTGAGCAAGAGAGGAATCGTTCAGTACATCCCGAAGATGGCTCTCCATTTCCGGTCCGTTCTGCGCCATCAGAAAGTCTTGCCCCACGCGAAACAGCCCTTCGGTGTCCTGCCAAGGCGCCGAGACAAGCGGGATGCCGCAGGCAAGAGCCTCAAACGGTCGAATGGTGGGAATGCCAGGCAGTTCTCGTGTGTAGGGACGCCGCGGAACATGAATGGTGACCTTGAATTGTGCGAAAACATCGGGGACTTCAAAGTTCGGCAGCCACCCGCCGTATTCGATGCCCGCATTGCTTAATTCGCGCAGGGCAGATTCCGGATAGCGAACTCCATACACTTGAGCTTTCAGGGAACAATGCCGCGCGGGTTGAATGAAATACTCTCGCAATTCCTGCGTACGCTCCTCGTCTCCCCAATTGCCGATCCAAATCACATCACCTTTGGTCTGGACGGCATCTCGTCGATAGAAGGTGCGGATATCGGCGGCTTCGTGCCACACGTGAACTCGCTTGCCCCAGCCGCGGCGCTGATACATCTGCTGGAGCGATGCCCCATACGCGAGAACGCCGTCGTAGTTCGTAAGATCGTATCGCGCAAGCTCTTCGCGAGAAGTTAAGGCCCGGTGGTGGGTATCGTGGAACAAAACGCGAATGCCTCGATTGTGCCGTCGGTATTCGCCGATTGCGCGAATCAGCTTCGGGTCGTTCCACTCATGAACGAGGACCAGGTCCACTCCCTCAAGCCATTCCTCAATCTTGAGTTCGTTGAGCGCGTATGTTTCGCTGGTCAGATTCGGGAATGCGTTGCGAAATGATTCCAACGCGGCCTGGCCGTGTTCGCGCAGCAGGTTCTCACGGCTCCAGGCATTCTTCGGCTCGAAAATAGAGACTGAGTGGCCTCTGGCTTGCAATTCCCCGGCGATGCCACGAAGAAAATGCGCGTTTCCATGATTCCAGTCGGAAACCAGGGAGTGATAGAACATCGCGACGCGCATTAGGCCGCCACTTCCTGATTCGTGTTAGATTTTGAGCCCACCAGAGACTGATAGGTCAGCCGATATGAGTCGAGAGTCTTATCAGCGCTGTACCGGGCAGCATGAGCAAAAGCGGCCGCCGCAAGGGATTCGCGCTTCTCAAAATCGTTACTGAGCAGGTTCAATTCAAATAACCACTGTTCGGGATCTCTAGGATCGGCAAAGAGGGCTGCCCCATCCCAGAGTTCGCGAAGGCTGGGGATATCGGAAAGGAGCAGGCAGCACTTCGCGCGGGCCGCTTCGAGTACGCCTAGCCCAAACGGCTCGTAAAGAGCGGGATGTGCGAAGATGCTCGCGCGGGCCATTTGGCTCATCAATTCGGAATGCGGCAAAGCTCCTAGAAATCGCGCAGCTTCCGCCGACACAGCGGAATTCTCAGGCCCGCGATCGCTTCCGGCGACGCGGAGTTCCCAATTCAGCTTGGATGAAATTCGATCGAACAACGCAAGATTTTTTGCTGGATCCCAAAGACGGCCAGCAGCAAGAATGAAGGGTTCCTTGGATTGGCCGATCGGTTTTGCACGGCTGAAATTATGGATTGATGCGGCATTTTTCCGGAGGCAATTCGTATTCGCGACAAATTGCCTCTGCCATATACGCCGACGGCGCGATCACGATAGCAGCTGCGGCAAGCCCTTCGGCCACACGCTGTTTGTATTCCGCCCATTCCGGTCCCGGCGCGCATCCGTGAACGGCTCGCCACCAGGAATAAACGCACGAATGTGCCACAACCAGAACCGGCTTGCGCCAGGGAAGGCTCGCGTGAGCATAGCCGTTCAGGTGAATTACGTCGGGCTGAAATGAATTTGAAAGATCGAGCAACCATTCACCGGCGGCGTCGACCTCGTCCCATGGATTCGGCATCCATTCGAGTGCATAATTTCTTTCGACCAGCGTTACTCCCAAGGCAGGAAGCTGGCGCTTCTGGGCATCCGACGGGCGTGGCCCCAAGCCGGCCAGCAAAACTTCCGCACCGCGTTCCACAAGGCCGGTGATCAGGTCGACGGCATACTGCCAGACCCCGCCGACCGCGTCCGCCGTCATCAAAATTTTGAGGGGGCTCTCTTTGTGTTCCTGGACGCTACCGGCCATGCGAGATTACTTCCAGTTCCACGAGTGGTTGAGGCCGCTGTTCCTGAATGTCACTGAAGGAATCGAAACCGTTGAGATAGGCTTCGTGCGCTCTCTCCCAGGCGAAATCGTCCGGAGGACCCCACATCCGCGTGTATTCCGGCGATCCTGGATACGGAAATAACGGCACTGGCTTGTTGGCCCAAACGCCATTCGCTTCCAGATTGCTGCCGAAAGATTTCCACCGTGTCGGCATCGTCTTCCGTCATTGCGAGCAGATTCGCCTGCACAAACGGGACCAGGGTTTTCGCGAAGATAAGCCGCTGACTTAATTCCTCCGTAGACATCTTGCACTTCTTGTCCAAATAGGCGCGGCCTGCTTCGGTAATGCTCTCCACCCCCGCTTCGATGGAAACGCAGCCGGCACGCGCCAGCGCCTGAATCGCTTCCTCATTCCAAAGGTCGATGCGCGTCTGCACGCCGATTTTGATGTTTCGTTCGGCGATAGCGGCCAGAAGTTTCGGATCCGGCAGAAAGATCTCGTCGATGAAGTAGATGTATTCGACGCCCTGTGCGACAAATCGATCCAGTTCTTGCAAAATCGTCGCCAGAGGGCGCTTGCGGTAGCTGTTACGAAAATTGTCTTTCGCACAGAAGGTGCAGTGGTATGGGCAGCCGCGAGATGCTTCCATTTCGGCTCCGGGTCCGATCGGCTCCGCGTCGAAACGGTGATGATGATGTCTGTGTTTCGCGACCATGGCATCCGGCCAGGTCAGAGGAGGCAGACTTTTCATATCCGAGGCTCGGTTCGGCCCGCGGATGACGATGCTATCGCTTTCGCGAAACGCAACGGACGAGACATTCGAAGGATTCTCAGCCAATTGCGGGAGAATCTCCTCACATTCGCCCATCACTACCACATCCGCATCCAGATTTCTTCAGGGCGGCGCGAGGCGTTGTCGAGCCGTGCGGCCCCACAATGACTAGCTTGCCGCGCATTGAACCACGCAGTTCGCGGCACAACTCCTGAGGCACTCGAAGCTCCGGCGGCGCACACCGCCAAAACAGATAACTAGGCGCGGTCGTCACAACGACGAAATCGGCGTCGAAAGATCTCATGCCATCGACAATGTCTTGGTTCGTAAGGCCGTCGAGTTGGCCATCCAGCAAGATCGCTTCGTGGCCGGCTTGCTCGAGTAGCGATTTTGAATAGCCGAACTCCAAAGGCAGATGCGGCTCTCGGCATCCGAAATAAATGCTGCCTTCGAAATTCCAGGCGGGATTTATCAACGCAAAACGCATCAGGCGACCTGCACCTCCGACTGAGTTACGAGTGCCGGCCGCGCCAAGTACCAGTTATGCAGAGATCTCAGGCCTTCGCGAACAGTAACTTGGGGAGACCAGCCTAGTATGCGCCGAATCTTCGAAGTATCCGCCACGTACCACTTCTGATCCGCAAGACGCTCGGGACCCCATTCGATCTCGATCGCGTTCCCGGTCAATAATCGAATCTCCTCCAATAGCTCGAGAAGACTCGTGCTGTTCTCAGGTCCGCCGCCAAGATTGAACGGCTCGCCGGCCGTGACGCTCGTGTTTTCCTGCGCCAGGCGCATTGCGCGTACCAGATCCTGCACGAACAGAAGATCGCGTACCTGTTTTCCGTCGCCGTAAATTGTTATCGGCTCGCCTTTCATTGCTTGCCGCAGAAAATGCGCCACCCAGCCCTGATCCTCCGAGCCCAGTTGATACGGGCCATAGATGCAGCTCATCCGGAACACCGTCGCCGGAATTCCATAGGAACGCGCATAGTCCAAAACGTACTGATCCGCGCTCCCTTTCGAGCATCCGTAGGGCGAAAGGAAATCGAGCGGCTGGTCTTCGCCTGCTCCGGATCGCGCGGTCATTGCGTCTTCCGGTTCATATCGATCGCCGCGATCACGAAGCGCCACCTTCGCGAGCCGGCCGTAGACCTTATTCGTCGATGTAAAGAGAAGGGGTGGCCGCGCACTCGCATGACGAACGGCCTCCAAGAGATAAAGCGTCCCCAGACAGATTCGTTTTCAAATCAGCTAAGGGATTGTCCAGACTCGTAGTAACTGCGACTTGAGCGGCGAGGTGATAGATTGCGCTCGCGGTGTTCACCGCCTTCTCGATCTCGGAGCGATCTAGCGTGCTGGCCTGCGTGAACAAAACTCTTCCTGGAAAATCTCGTTGCAGTTCGCGAACGTTTTGTTCGACCCCGGCTCGGTTCCAGATTGTCGAAGATATGAACGGGCCGATTTTCCTGCAGGTAGCCGCGGGCGACATTAGTACCGATAAATCCCGCGCCTCCCGTGATAAGGATGTAATCGTTTTGCACTTAAAACTCCTAGACGACCAGACCGCGTGAAGCGAGTTCTTCCCGCATTTCGTTGAAACGGTCGTGAGCCGTCTGCTGATCGAGCCATTCAGCCAAATCGCGCATGCCTTCTTCCAAATTCACTTTCGGTGAGTAGCCGAGGATGCGCTGAGCAAGAGCTGATGTCGGGAAAACAGTGGCGTATGTCGCCGACGCGATAATTACCGGTAATCTCAGGGTCGATTCTTTTACCGAGAATACCGGCGAGTTTCTTCGCGACTTCTCTCACTTGGACGGTGTATCCGCTTCCCACATTGAAAACAAGATCCTGCGCGGCATCCACTTCCAAAGCCAGTCTGCAGGCGCGAGCCACATCCTCGACGCTGACAAAATCCCGGAGTTGCTGCCCGTCCTCGAAGATGATGGGACGTTTTCCATTCATCAGGCGCGAGGCAAAGATGGCGAGCACGCCCGTGTATGGATTCGAAAGAGACTGGTACCGGCCATAGGCGTTGAAGAAGCGCAGCGCGACAGTGGGCAGCCCATAGGCCCGCCCGACCATCAGACACATTTGTTCCTGATCGTATTTGGATAGTGCGTAGACGGAGGCGAGCGAGGGTTGTTTGGTCTCCGGCGTTGCCACGGCTCGCAGAGGCAATCCCTCCGGCGTGGTCATCTCCCACTCATGAGCCTTCAATTGCTTCGCGCTGCGGGCGGCCTGGGAATAGGGCTCACCGCTTGGCGTGACGTAGAGACCTTCGCCATAAATACTCATGCTCGAAGCGACGACCAGCTTAGTGACCCGGTGCTTCACCAACCTCTGAAGGAGAACGGCAGTCCCCAAATTGTTCACGCTCGTGTACTCGGCGATTTGATACATACTCTGGCCGACACCGACGAGCGCAACGAAATGATAAACTGCGTCGACCCCAACGAGAGCCTCATCCAGAATTTCTGGATTTCGCACATCGCCTAAAACAAATTCGACATTCTTATGCAAATAGGCGGGACGTTCCGGGCTCTCGCCGTGAACTTGAGTGACAAGACTATCTAGAACTTTTACGTGGTACCCAGCTCTAAGTAATTCCGCCGCTACATGGGACCCGATGAATCCAGCACCGCCTGTAATAAGAACGGTTCCCTTCATTTTCGTTTTGTCCTTTGGTATTGGAATTTGTGCTACTGAGGGGCATTACGAATAGGAAAAATCGATGAGAGTGGCGGCATATATAGCCATCAATCCGATGCTCCATTTTGCCGCTCATAAATAGAAGTACATACTACGGTTACTGATAAGAGGCTTTGTAGCTCAGTTTGTTACTACTTACCTTGGATGCGCAGGTGATCTTCCGGAGTCTGGATATGTAGAAATACGAGATTCAGCAGCACCGGATCGAGTATCCGCACGGCACGCAACGAGTGCCAGGGGCTACTTCTACAGGCCGTAGCGTCTAATCATAGCGGCGCAAAATGCCGCATATTCTTCCGGATCGCGGGGAGGACTGGTGTGATGGGGCCGCATCCCGCAGCGCTCCGGAGTAAAGCAGAACGTAACAGTAAGTTCGAAAGGTTCAAGAAGTTGCATCTGACGATCGAACCATTGCTGCGGCCTGAGGACGGTCGAAATCCGCCCAACTGAGTCCTGTTCGCAATTTCTTCACGCCAAGATCGCGAAGAGCTTGAACGCCGCGTTCCAAGCGTGGATCTTCAAAGTGAAACCACTGACAAATTCCAAGTGATGGCGTATAGGCGGAAAAATGCCGCGCCGCTAGCTTGGCTGCGCCATCTTCCCGGAAGAGGCCCATGTAAAAGTGGCGATAGTACGAGGAACCTTCACTTTCGCGGTGGCGCGTTGTGGCGGGCCACGCGCGGGGAAGATCAAAAAGGCTGTACCAGTAGATATGGTCTAGCCGCGGAATGAGAAGCTCAGCCGTTCTCTTGAGTCCAAACTCCTGCACCTCCTCCGCGCCGAACGAGGACGCTCCCACTTCCGAAACCCATACCGGCTTCGTTGTAACTGCTTGAATTTCAGCCAATTTATCGGGCCACTCGTGAATCGTCCAATGGTTCCAATCCAGTGGAAAACCGTGAACCGCTACCACGTCAAGGTAATCGAGAGCGCCTAAATCATGCATGCGGACGATGAAAGCTGGATCGATTGGCGAAATACCTCCCAACACTCTCGTGAGTTTTGAATTTTCCGACTGCACAGCGGCGGCGGCCAATTTCACCATGCGCGCATACGCAGACCAATCGCGATCGACTTCGAAATCCCAGTGTGAAAGATTGTTCGGCTCGTTCCAGAGCATGACGGCTTCAATCATGAGAGTCGCAGTTGAGGCAGATGTCGCTTCGGGAGCTAATTACACTTCATAGGCAGCGGATGCAGATAAGCCGACTCATCGCAGCGGCAGATAAAAACTTCGGCTTCGGGCACGCCTTCTATCTTGAATCCCGCACTTCGCAAAACAGCTTCGGCGCAGGCGCGATTCGGAATCCACCAGTTTGTCGGATCTTGCGAGTAACTGTTTTCAACAAAATGCAATTTTGGAAAACCCGGCTTTTCGAATACGGCCTTTTCCCAGAACGGATAGTCCTTCTCGATTTCCGGCCGCGTACGGCTGCCACGCAGCATGGATTGGAATATGAACCAGTCTTTCGTGACGTGCTGCCGTAGCAGATCCAATGCCAATAACGGATATCGCAAGTGATAGAAGACTCCCATGAACAACACAACATCGAAACGCTCGCGCAGTTTAGGAACTTCATAGACGGACATCCGCTCGAAAGCGATATCAAGATTGAGGACCTCGGCGGCAAACTGCGCTTGAGCCAGATATTGTTCATCATGATCGATACCCAAGACGCGCTTAGCTCCCCGGCGCTTCATCTCAATCGAATAAAATCCGCCATTGCATCCGATATCGAGAACACTCATGCCCGCCAGATCTTTCGGAATGGCATTTTGGAAGTTCTGCCATTTGGCTGTCGGGTAATCTCCTAAGAAGTGATTAGGCGCAGTCTGCACTCCCGAAAGAGACAGGTTATGAAACCATGGACCTAGTTCGTTCACTCGCCTTTCGATCTCGTCAACAGTCAGGCTCTTTGGCAATGAAGTTTCTCTCCCGTTTATGATTCGTATTCTACTGATCCGGCACGGAAGCACTGATCTTCTGGGGCGCGTGCTCTATGGACGCATGGCAGGTGTTCATCTGAACTCAGAAGGACAAGCGCAAGCGCGAAACTTAGCGGACGCGCTGAAGCAGCGTTATCGTCTGGACGAAGTCGTTTCAAGTCCCATGGAGCGCGCCCTCGAGACGGCGCAATTCATAGCAGATGCCCAGGGTCTCGGCGTCTCGATCGATGAGGGTGTGAACGAGATTGATTTTGGAAACTGGAAAGGTAAAACGTTTGACGATTTGGCGCGTTCTGAGGACTGGAAACGTTACAACGAGGTGCGATCGACCTGTAGCCCTCCGGGCGGCGAATTTATGACGGAAGTGCAGATCCGTTCTTGGGGCGCGGTCAGGCAGATTATGGCTCGTCACTCACAGGGCGATATGGTCACAGTTGCAGTTGTTACCCACGGCGATGTAATACGGGCCCTCTTAATCCTCTTACTCGGCATGCCGCTCGACCACATTCATCGACTGGAGATCGCGCCCGCTTCCGTCAGCGAGGTCCTGCTGGGATCCGGACAACCTCGTGTTCGCACAGTCAACGAGATCTTCCCATGCGCGTAAGCCCGCTGCGCGCAAAAATACCAGCAGCTATGGTCCTGCTCTTTTGACGTTGCACAATAAAAGGGCTACTCACAATGGCTGAAACACCCGCCACGAGCCAGAGCGAACTCTTCAGGCTACTCGTTTCGCAGCTCAGCGAATTTGTTATCGTCCTGCTCGATACAAACGGACACTTCACCTCCTGGCACCCCGGTGTGAAACAAGGCTTCGAATACGAAGCCGAGGAATTTATTGGTGAACATCTGGATCTTTTGTTGCCCGCGCCAGACCGGCAAAAAGGGATTTCCGAACGAGAATTGGAGACCGCCGCCAAGGAAGGGCGCACGTCGGATACGCGCTGGCTGGCCAAGAAAAGCGGCCAACAAATTCTAGTGGAAGGAGTGACCGTCGGTCTTCGCGATCCAACCGGAAATCTGGCCGGTTTCGGCAAAGTAGTTCGAGACGTTACCGAAAGGAAGAAAGCTGAAGAACAGCTGAGGGCTTTGGCAGAAGCCTTGGACGAATCCACGGTATTCATTCATAGCTGGGATGGGCTGATCTGCGCACTGGACCGCCGGATGTGAGAGGCTTTACGGCTGGTCAGCGAAAGAAGCAGTGGGCCGATCCGCAAGCGAGCTTTTGCAAACCACATATCCGCAATCTCTGGAGCACATCAACGAAACTCTTCTCGATGCCGGAGTTTGGCAAGGGGAATTGGGACAGCTAAAACGCGACGGCACTCCAGTGACCGTTTCGGCTTCCTGGGTTCTGCTCTCCGATCCGGACGACGAGCATCGAAGCATCATCGCGACCCATACGGATATCACGGCGCGTTTACAGATGCAGCGTGAGTTAGAGGCGGTAAACGAGCGTCTGAAGAGCATGGCCGTGGAACTCGAGCGCTCGAATGAAGAACTCGGAGAATTTGCAAGCATCGCTTCGCACGATCTGAGCGCGCCTATCACGAGTACGCGCTGGCTTGTGGACTTGCTTTCCATGCGTTACGGGGCCCGCGCTCAACGCCGAAGGCCAGAAATGTATCACACAGATCTCACAGGGTCTTCAGAGGATGGCTGATCTGGTTGAAGCGGTACTCGCCCACGCGCTGGCAGGCAGAACCGCGATTGGATCTTCTGAACCAACCGACGCCACGCTCGCCTTGCGAGCCGCGGAAGAAAACCTGCAAAAAGACATCGAAACCTCGGGGAGCCTCTGTTAGCCACGAACGGTTGCCGAAAGTATATGTCGAGCCGCAGCCGTTGAACCAACTGTTTCAGAACCTGTTATCTAACGCGATTAAATACAGGCGTCGCGATGTTCCACCGGAAATTCGGGTCACAGCGGAAAGACAAGAGTCGATGTGGAGGATGGGCGTACATGATAACGGAATTGGCATTGAGCCCGAGTGGCTGGAACGCGTTTTTCAGCCCTTGCAGCGCCGGCACGGAATGGAGATCCCCGGAAGCGGCATCGGGTTGGCAACTTGCAAAAAGATCGTGACGCGAGCCGGGGGCCGCATCTGGGCGGAATCGCGAGCCGGTTCCGGATCGAGTTTTTTCTTTACGCTTCCCGGGCCAGAGATGCCGGCTGAAGATTCTGCGGAGCATCAAGACACCGCATCCTGACCAGCGCCTCCAGTTCCTTTTGAACGCGCTGAACGACGGAATCCCAATCTCCCGGCCGGGGCTGCCGGAAGAGGCGCATCGTTGGATACCACGGTGAATCCTCACGTCCCACCATCCACCGCCAGTCGCACTCGTACGGAAGCAACGTCCAAACCGGCCGGCCCATTGCGCCCGCCAAATGCGCCATCATCGTGTCCACGGAAATGAATAAGTCGAGCGTCTTCAGGGTTTTCGCCGCCGCGAGCACGGGAACGGCTTCTTTCTCCAGATCGACGACTCGCCCCGAATACGATGCAAGTTGCTGGCATTCCGCTCCGGTTTGCAAGCTAAAAAAAGAAGCTCCCGGAGACAGTAAACAACCCCGCCATGCAGTCTAGCGGTACCGAGCGGGCTGAATTGTACCTGCTGGATACCCACACAATCCCGACCCGCAAAAGGCGTTTTCCATCATACTTGCCGATGAGCGGCGTTGCCGAAATATCCAGGTAAGGAACCGTGTTTGGAACCGAATCGATCGTGGTTCTGAGAATGCGCGGCGCCTCCATCACCTCGATTTGCTGATCCCAAGGAGGTTCGGGCTCACCCCAGGTAATCACCTGGTCGGCCAAGCCAGCTCTCTTGTAGCAGAGCTTTCAGCGCGGGCTGAGCCTCAATCACCAGTGTTTTCGCTTCACTGCGAATCAGAGGAGCATATCGACAGAATTGAATGGTGTCTCCCAGACCATGCAAACAACGCATCAGTACCGATCGGCCCGCAAACGGCCGTCCATCCCAGAACCGATGCGGGTCAGGTTGGCCTCGCTTAGCAATTGAGTCGCTTTCGCGCCAGGCGAATTCGAAATTGCCCATGAGCATGTGGCAAGTCCAGCGTGCGGCAGCGCACGAATCCGGATTGTGATTGGCCTGTTCGGCCAACGTAAAGAGATGGAGCGCCTCATGGATCCTCAATGCTCGAAGCTCTTTCTCGGCCCGCTGGAAATAAGTTTTCCCGCTCACTACTCGATTACCTCGTCGCAATTACGAAGATTACGCCACAAATCCTAGTAATATTTCTTAACCAAACGCATCCAAAAGTAAGACAGCATCAAAACCTTTGATGCAATTCCGTGTGGATTCCAAAACTCAAGGTGTCGAAAAGATTGATCGCGACGAGGTGGATATGACGCAACAAAATGGCTCTCCTGTGAACTCGGCCAGGCCCAAGCTTCTCGTTGCCGACGATCATCATCTCGTTTTGGATGCTCTTGCCTACATGGCCGGCGATGACTACCATTTTTTGGGAGTGGACAGCCTTAAGGCATTCGAGGAAGCGATTGAGCCCTTCTCTCCCGATGTGGCGGTTCTGGACATTCGGATGCCCGATGGAGACGGCATAGAAGCCGCCCGGCGCGTTTTGCGAAAACGCCCTGATTTGAAGTTGATTTTTCTGTCCATGCATACCGAGCCAGGCTTTGTGAAGCGTGCTGTCGAAACGGGCGCGCAGGCCTATCTTTCGAAGCGTGCCCCGGCCCAAGAGCTGCTCTCGGCGATTCGCATCGTGCTGAATGGAGGCAAGTACATCGGGCCTCGCGTGCCGCTTTCGGAGCCGGAGGAGCAATTTCCAGAAGGCACTCTGACCGAGAGGCAAAAAGAAGTCTTGCGTCTTATCGCGCAAGGATGCTCCGCAAAAGAGATAGCAGGCCAACTCGGCATCTCGGTGCGTACGGCTGAGTTCCACCGGGCCGCTATCATGGACCGCCTGAAGCTTCACTCGACAGCCATGATGACGCGGTACGCGGTCGAGCAGGGCTTGGCTTAACAGCCCGTGCTGAAAGTGCAGCGAACCGGTCTCCATTTTCCGAATAGCGGTACATGACTTGGCTCACCTGGGCGCTCCTATCCGCCCTCTTCGCGGCTGCCACTGCGATCTTGGCGAAGCTCGGCGTCGCGGGTGTCGATGCAAATTTCGCAACCGCTGTGCGAACGACAGTAGTTGTGGCATTTACCTGGCTTATTGCGTATGTGGCGCGTCAACCCGGCACTTTCCATGTTTCATCGAATAAGACTTGGCTCTATCTCACCCTTTCCGGGCTGGCGACCGGCCTCTCTTGGCTTTGCTATTTCAGGGCGCTCCAGGTCGGGCCGGCTTCTCGAGTAGCTCCAATAGACAAGCTCAGCGTGGTCCTGGTGATTCTGTTCGGGGCGCTCTTCCTCGGAGAAAAACTAACCTGGGGCAAAGCTCTGGGCGGCGCGCTCATCTTCGCCGGAGCTGTTGCGGTCGCATTCGACTAACCCTAGTTTGCTCTTTGCGCTCCCGCCGGCACATTCGTTTTCGAAATAATCGGTAGAATTACGGCGGACGGGTAGCCCTTCTCGTGAAAGACGGTTTGCCGCGCCTCTGCAAATTTCGTTTCATCCGCGTTCGGCCGCGCCGAATTCATGTTCCGATCGAAACGTGGAAAATTGCTGCTCGATATCTCGATACGGATCCGATGGCCGGTCGAAAAGACATAGCTGGTTACTCCGGCGTCGATACTAATCTGGTACGCCGTATTTCGTTTCACGAAAACAGGGTGATCCAGTGAAAGGCGATAGCGCAATCGCTGTATTCCATCGGTGACAAGGAGTGGACGTCCGTCCGGTTGCACGTCTACTAACTTCGCAGTGAAATCTGTGTCGTTGACCGAAGTGGCAACATAGAGCACGACGCGCACCGGGCCGGTTGCCTCAATGTCCTCGGAAAGCGGCGCCGATGTATAGACCAGCACGTCGGGACGCGTTTCGACGACATGCTGATTCAGGGGTCCTGGAGGCAATATCGCCGGCTCGCAACAGATCGCGCCTCCCATAGTCGGCACCGGATCCTTGGGATCGTAGGTAAACGTATCGGATTCCGCTTTCTGAACCGGTTGCCAGTGCAACAGCCCGTCACCTGACAACGTATTCGCATGTCCATGGCTACTCAGATAGAGAGGCGTGTAATGAGTCCGGGCCAACGGCCACTCGTGCTCTTCGCGCCAGACGTTCGGGCCCATAACGAAAATATGGAGCAGAGCGGAGCCGCTCTCTTCGGGCTCCGTCGCGGTCTTTTTTGCGACCCACTTATCAAACCATTCCGCCTGCGTCTGCCGGATCGGAATACTGGCTTGCGGACCGAAGTCTCGCGTCGGGAACTTCCATCCCGGATTGTGCGCCCACGGTCCGATCCAGGTTTCCACCGTTTCGTGACGCCGCGCCAGACGGGAGAACGCGTCCAAGTCACTCTCGGCGTAGTCATCGAACCACCCGCCGAGCGACAAAACGGGAATTGCGATGCGCGAAATTCGATCCCGAATACTGAAAGTCTTCCAGTATTCATCGTAGGAGGGATGTGCGACCGCAGTTCTCCAGAGCGGCAGAACCACCCCCGTCGCGGCAATATCGGCGGTTCGCAGCGGAACGTGTTCAATATAAGTGTCGAAGAGTGGCCGGACGTGCGATGGCGGCGTAAGATTCTCGGCCAGCCACAGTAGGCGGTGGCCTATCTGTAGAGCGCCGCCCGTCGAGTAGAACCGATCCGCATACTCGTCGTCTCCCGAGCACATCGGAGAGATCGCGAGTAAATGCGGATTGTCCTGAACAGCCGCCCACCATTGGGAAATTCCGAGATAAGAGCTGCCGGCCATCGCGACCCTGCCATTCGACCAAGGCTGCTCGGAGATCCAGGTAATGGTGTCATTTCCGTCGGGTCCCTCTTGTTCCGGGGAACCGTAAAGGCCCTGTGATGCAAAGCGCCCGCGAACATCCTCGATGACCACGGCGTATCCTCGCCGGGCGAAGAATCGATAACCGACCATCGTCGAAGACTTGCGATTGTATGGAGTTCGTACCAACACGGTGGGCCAGCGCCCTCCCGCGTGTGGCAGAAAGAGATCGGCGGCCAAGCGCACGCCGTCCCGCATGGGAATAACCAGTCCCAGTTCCTCCTGCCGATTCGTCAGATGTGGAGTTCGAGTCGAGACTTGAGAGAGCAGCGCGAGAGGACCAACCAGGGCGGCCAGTATGGTGGCCTTTCGGAGCAAGCCAAAACGTATCATTCGACTGGTAGCACAGCAGGGGCGGGTTTGGGCCTGGCGCCAAATAAGGCGGTTCCGACGCGGATGATCGTCGCGCCTTCCTGAATGGCGACCTCGAAATCGCCTGACATTCCCATCGACAGTTGTGATAAGCCAAAGCGCCGGGCGAGTGCCGCAAGCCTCTGGAAATACGGCCTTGATTGCTCCGGATCTTCCGGCCATGGCGGCATTGTCATGAGTCCCGAAAGACGGAGATTCGAACAATGTCCGGCCGCATCCACCAGAGCCGCTATATCTTCGGGGCGCGAACCGGTTTTGTTCTCTTCCTCCGAAAGCTTCACTTCGAGCAGAACCTCGAGTTTTTTTTGTTTCTCGCGAGCGGCCGCATCCAAACGGCTTAGGAGCTTCGCAGAATCCACCGTCTGCAGCACTTGGAATAGATCGCAGGCCAGTCGCACCTTGTTCGATTGCAGGTGTCCGATGAGGTGAAATCGAGCGTCCTTCAGATCCTGCAGTTCCGGCGCCTTCTCCGCGAATTCCTGAACGTAGTTCTCACCAAAATCCCGCAAACCGGCCTGATACGCCTCACGAATCCTCACGGCAGAAAATTTCTTCGACACCGCCACTAGTGTTATTTCGGACCGATTGCGGCCGCTTTTTTCGGCAGCGCGGCGAATGCGCGCCTCTACTTCCTGCAGGCGAGATCCAAACGTAGAATTCCCCAGTGCCAAAACTCCATGATAGAAAGTCCTCGCAACGTTCCGAATCGCTGGAACCAAGTGCGCTTCAAACCGCGATTCAAACATTTCTAAGCACGTGCCGAACGCCAGTGGTGCTGGAATACGGCGAGGAGCCGATTGGGCTGAGCGGAGGACAATACGCGTTGGAAGTACGCGCAGGGCGTTTGTGGTTTGAAGTCTGGACCGAAACCCGAAGCCTCTCGAGACGCATTCTGAGTATTGAACGCCAGGCTACGGGCGTCCTCGATTGCGCGGTTCACCGCTTCGGCGGGAAACCGGGAAAACTCAGTTTTTTGGATCTCGATCGCCCGCAAACCGCGCACAAGTCGCTTTCCGGTCTTCGCCAGAGTTTCAGCGAACAGTTCCGGCGCATGCTGTTCCGTCAGTTCCCGGGCTGGGACATCGAGACGGTCTCCTGCGGACTTGACTTACAGCGTTCCTTCTCGTCCGTTTTTCCGCGGGCGCGGCTCAGCCGAGGAAACCGGCACATCGCGGCTATGGCTTGCCCGTCGACTCAAGATGAGTCCGCCATGCTTACTTTCGCGCTGATCTGGTTTGAACACGTGCGAGCACACGCCCGGGGCGAGGCCCAAACCTCTTTATGCCTTTTTCTACCGGAGGCAGCGGGCAACATTACCGCGCATCGCCTTTCCTGGCTTGACGGCCAAGCGCTCGGATCACGGATGTTCCGATACAATTTACATGGCTCCGCGGGCGAGGTGGATCCGCTAGACCTGGGCAATCTGGACACGCGCGTTAGCCCGCAGTATGTACCGCAACAATTAAGCGCGGAGCATCTGGCATTGCTAGCGCGCCTCGAGGCGATACCGGGCGTAGGCTGCTGCCCCGAACTGAATGGCGCTCTCAGCATCCGCAGCCGGGGGGTGGAATTTGCGCGCATCGAAGACGGCAACATCTTACTGGGTCTGCAGAAAAAAGACCGGCTAGCCGCTCATCAGATCGGCGAGCTGGAACGGTTCGCCGCTCATTTGTCGAACCTGAGCATCGGTTCAGCAACACCACTTCTTCCTGAACGGTGGATGGAATCGGCGGTACGTGCAAACATCGCGGCTATCGACCCTACTCTTCTCGAAAGCCCACTGCACGGTCAGGTACTCACGTTCGCCGCCGGTGATCGAGATATTGTCGATCTCCTCGGAATCTCGCCCGCGGGGCACTTAACGGTTCTTGAGATGAAGACCTCCGAAGACATTCATCTGCCGCTGCAGGCGCTCGATTACTGGATGCGTATCCGGTGGCACGTTCGGCGGGGCGAGCTTCAGCATCTCTTTCCGGGCCTTGCAGTGACAGATAAGGCGCCCAGACTTCTGCTCCTCGCCCCGGCGATGTCTTTCCACTCCTCGAACGCAACGATTCTTCGTTACTTCTCGTCCGAGATCCATGTCGAACGTATCGGGATCAATTCAGATTGGCAGCGGCAGTTTAAAGTGGTGTTGCGCCTGTTTGGCGCGGATTCACCCATATCTCACGAGAATTCGCAATGAGTTTCGAAGGTCTTATCAACATCAAAAAGGCGCTAACCACGCTGAACTCGAAGCAGGTTCGCGAAATGAGCGAACGGCCCTTGCACATTGCCCTGCATGCGGCGGATCAGGAAGCATATCATCGCCTGGAGAGCTTTTTTCTGCGCGACCTCAGCCCGGCCCGCCGCCGGGAATCCGCGCTGCTTCTGACGCGCGCCCCTATCCAACCCTCTGCTCCCGGGATTGATCTCGCTGTATACGACGAGAGCGTTATCGCGCCGCACGGAGCAGTGGTGTTTCATCCTGACAGGACACACCATTTCGCCGAGAAAACACTTGCTGCTTATCCGGATTTAGGCGTTCCTCTCGCGAAATCATTTCTGCCCTTTCGGCGGCCGTTTGTCGAACGTGTCATTGCGAAGACTTGCCGCGACAATACGCTCTTCTCGGTTGCCACTGCCCTGCCGGATGTGATTCCTAATCTGATCGAGCTGCCTTGGGCCGTGGCCGAATTCGCCTCAGACACAGCGTTCCTGACCATGAGTCAGGTGCGCATGGCATTTCTGATCGCTGCGGGGAGTGATCGGGAAGTGGGATATATTCATCAGAAATCTGAAATCGCGACCGTAATTGGCAGCGCATTCGGATGGCGCGCTCTGGCGCGACAACTTGTCGGTAAAGTCCCATTCGGAGGCGGATTGGTGGCCAAAGCCGCGGTTGCCTACGCGGGAACCAAAGTGTTGGGGCTTTCGCTGAACCATTTGTATAGCATAGGCTTCACTTACACTCGTGAGGAGCGGGATCGCTTGTACGCTGACGCATTCAGACAAGGGAAAAAGGTCGCCACGCGCATTTTGACGTACTTGCGTCCCGATTTGGCCGCGAGATACGCACGAGCAGCGAACCAGGCGCTTCCTCCGCCGAGACAGCTTTCGTAGTTGCTTGACGTTGACGTTGCCGAAACCGGAATTCGTGCTTCACGTCATTGCTTTAGAATGGTCAACAACTGAGATGGTCTCCGTAAAGAAACAGCGTCCTCGTCTCTCTGCTGTTAGCGGGGATGACGCTGAGCGCGGACACGATTGTTCTGCGGAACGGGAGCCGGGTGGAAGGAAGCTTCGTGGCCGGCGATAGCCGCTCGATTCGATTCGCTGTTGGCAACCAGATCAACACGTATTATTTGAACGATATCGAGAGCATACGATTTAATGGCCCCCCGGAAGCGCCGCCGGCTGCGAATTATCCGCCGCCACCCCCGCCAAGTCCTCCCCCGCCTCCTCCTGCAGAAAATCCGAGCTATGCACAGGCAGGGCCCCCGCCGCAAAGCCGTCCGCCTGAAACTTATGCTGCTCCGGCAAGCGCCCCTCCCAGTAATGGTCCCGTAAGCGTCGAAGTGCCTGCCGGGACTCAACTAGTGGTTCGTCTGATCGATGCCGTGAATTCCGAACATGACAACCTGGGCCAGACCTATCGCGCGACGCTCGATCAGCCCGTCATTGTGAATGGCCAGACCGCCATTCCGCGCGGCGCGGATGTTATCGCAACGCTTATCGACGCAAAGAAATCGGGCAAAATCGAAGGGCGAACCGTGCTTACGCTAGACCTGAAAAGGCTCACCGTCAACGGCCGCACTTACGATATTGTGACCACGGGCGTACCTGAGGCAAGCGGATCGCGAGGCGCGCGGTCAGGCAAGGTGATTGGTGGGGCGGCGGCGCTTGGCGCAATCATCGGCGCGGCGGCTGGCGGAGGAAAAGGCGCAGCTATCGGAGCGGGTTCCGGCGCGGCAGTAGGAACTGCAGCGGAAGTGGCCACGTCCGGACAAAAAGTCAAAGTTCCGGCCGAGACGCGGCTCACGTTCACGCTGCAAAATCCGCTCGATCTCTAAACTGGAATCTTGTCCCAATCGATTGCGCTGGTAACGGGCGGCAGCCGCGGCATTGGACGCGCGATCGTTGAGGAACTGGCAACCACGCACCGTGTCATTGCCACGTACAACACCAACCGGGACGCCGCTCAATCGGTAGCTGAAGCAACCGGCGCGACGATCCTGCGTTGCCGCCTCGACGATCCCGGTTCCATCCGTCAACTCCTGAGCGATATTCGCGAGCGCTTTCCGGCAATCGATCTGCTCGTGAACAACGCCGGGATCGCTCCCAGCGAGCGGCGCGATATTTTGGAAGCCACTCCCGAAAGCTTCGACGAACTCTTCGCGACCAATCTGAAGGGTCCGTATTTCCTGACCCAACAGATCGCTCGAGGAATGCTCGAGAAAGGATCGGGCCGCATTGTTTTCGTGAGTTCGATTTCCAGTTTTACCGCCTCGACGAATCGCGGCGATTACTGCATGACTAAGGCGGCCCTCAGCATGGCGGTGAAGCTGTTTGCAGCGCGTCTTGCGCCGCATAATATTCCGGTATTTGAAATCGAGCCTGGCATTATTCGCACCGATATGATTTCGTCAGTAGCCGCCGATTATGATCGGCGAATCGCGGATGGCTTATTGCCGCAGCGGCGCATGGGCGAGCCGCGGGACGTCGCTCGCGCCGTGCGGGCCATCGCGAACGGCGATCTTGATTACTGCACAGGCCAGGTTCTGCACGTGGACGGCGGATTCCATCTGAGAATCTTGTAAAAGACTCACCGATGGAATTACTCGATGCCTCCGAAGTTCGCGTCCTCGGCGCTCTTCTTGAAAAAGAAGCCACTACGCCCGAATACTATCCGCTTTCACTCAATGCCTTAGTGAATGCCTGTAATCAAAAATCGAATCGCGATCCCGTGGTCAGCTACGACGAAGATACGGTTTACGACGCCGTAAATCGTCTCCGGGAGAAAAAGCTTGCGCTCACGGTTACTGGCAGCGGCCGCGTGAACAAGTACAGCCAGCGCATATCGGAGACTTTGAACCTGGGGCGCCGTGAGCTGGCTGTGCTCTGCACGCTGATGCTGCGCGGCCCGCAAACGTTGGGAGAGATCAAGGATCGCAGCGAGCGCATGTTTGCGTTCGCGGATCTAAGTGAAACCGAAACGGTTCTGGAAAAGCTGGCGGACTGGCCGGGCGGCGGTCTCGCGAAAAAACTGCCTCGCCAGCCGGGTCAAAAAGAGGCGCGCTACGCTCATCTGACTGTCAGGCGAGCCCGCGCCCGAATCTGTTTCCGAACCAGCGCTGCCGGCGCCGTCGTCGAAAATCGCCCAGCTGGAGCAGGAACTCCACAACCTGCGATCGGATTTCGAAGACTTAAAGCAGCGATTTGAGCGCCTCGAATCGCAACTGCAGTGAGCAGCTCTTAAGAGCAGACTCAAATCCACGCAAGGGATGATCGATACTCGCAATCCTGATCCAATTAAAAGCCAATTATTGGTCCGAGACCAGATAACTGCAGAAAATCTAGAGAAATCCATAGCAATACCTTAAATACCTGGTATTATTAACAGATCTCCAAAGGCATTCCTACCAAAGCCTGCCTTTTTTCTGTGGCCGAAAAGAAGGTTTGGCCTCTAAGGACTTTCGGCCCACGCAACTTGCCGTATCGTCAGTACGCAAGCTAAGGCGAACCGCTCACTGTACAAATGTTCGGTTGACACCGATCTCGCTGATGTTGTCATCCGTCCGTAAGGGCTTCGAGAAAGCCATCCAATGAATCCAACCGTTTCCCGTCACACTCCTCTGCCAGCGCCGCGCCGAGATGAGCTCAAATCCGAAATTGCAGTTCAGGTGGAGGGTCCTACCTTACAAGAGGGCCTGGAACAAAGCATCTTCGAGCTGCGCCGCTCCAATGAAGGCCTGACGCAATTCGCATATATGGCTGCTCATGACCTGCAGAATCCCCTTCGAACAGTGTGCCAGTTGGCCCAGCGCTTGAGACAAACTTCGCAGGACGGGCTCGGACTTGCCGAAATCAGAGAGAGCTACATCGACAGTATTATCAAAAGCACTAGCCGCATGGCGGATTTGATCTCCGATCTGCTCAGACACGCTCAGGTTTTGAGCAGTGACCGGCCAGAAGAGCTAATCGAAGCTTCCGCCGCACTCGACACAGCTCTCATGAACTTGAGCGTTCTTATCCTAGAAGCGAACGCGATTGTTACTTACGACGTGTTACCCGCAGTTCAGGTATGTTCCGCGCAATTACTGCAGATTTTTCAGAACATGATCGAAAATGCCCTCCGATACCGCCGAACTGAAAGACCGCACGTACACATTTCGGTGATTGAAGAAAAAGACGAGTATCTCTTCTCTGTTCGTGATAACGGGATCGGAATCGAGGCACAATATCGCGAGTGCATCTTTGAACCATTCAAACGCCTTCACGGGGAGGAGCGCTCTGGTAACGGTCTCGGGCTTGCCGTCTGCCGGCAAATTGTTGAGCGCGCCGGCGGCCGCATTTGGGTCGAATCGGAGATTGGAATGGGTTCCACGTTCTACTTCAGGTTGCCAATACAACTCCAGGGCACGAATGCGAACCTCCCCGCAAGAGCAACGCATGGGCGCAAGGTCACAACACGCCAGGAGGCGGAAGCGAATCGCAGAAAGGTTCAAGACGCCCTCGAAGAGCGGGCCTTAAGCCTACAGCAGGCAAACCAAGAACTGCTTGCCGAAAATAAAATGTTCCAGATCACCTTGGCCTGCATCGGCGATGCTGTGATTACGACCGACAACAGAGCCAAGATCACTTACCTCAATCCTGTTGCGGAAACGCTCTCCGGTTGGAGTAACTCAGAAGCATCAGGGCTAGAGTCGCCCCATGTTTTCAATATTTTTACTGAGGCAACTCGAAAGCGCGCCGAAGATCCGGTTGCCAATTGCCTCAGCAGTGGTGAGGTGACGCGGTTAGCCGGTGACACGCTATTGATCCGCCGAGATGGCCAGGAACTTTCTATCGACGATACAGCGGCACCGATTATCAATGCTGCCAAAGAAACCATCGGCGCCGTTCTGATTTTTCGGGATGTCAGCGATAAGCGGCAGCTCGTGCAGCAATTGAGCCACCAAGCGATGCAAGATGCCCTTACCGGGCTCGAAAACCGCCGTGGCTTTGAGCGTTGCCTAAAGCACGTTCTCGCTTATCCGGAGGCGCACCAGCCCAGCGCATTATTGTACCTGGATCTGGATCAGTTCAAAGTTGTCAATGATACGAGCGGTCATGCAGCCGGAGACATGCTACTGCGCCAACTGGGCGCTCTGATGCTGAGTCATATCAGGGCTGGGGACAGTCTGGCCCGTTTGGGGGGAGATGAGTTCGGTGTTCTGCTGGAAAACTGCCCAAAGGAACAAGCGCGGCGCATTGCCAATCATCTCCGAGAAACGATTGGGGATTTTCGTTTCGAGTGGGAAGCCAAGATTTTCACGATCAGCGCGAGTATCGGAGTAGTATCGATTCCGCAAACCGGAGTAACTCTTTCGAACCTGCTCGTCGCCGCGGATGCCGCCTGCTATGCCGCTAAGGAAAAAGGAGGCAACCGGGTGCATGTCTATGAAGTGGATGACAGCACGCTCCTACAGCGTCACGGCGAGATGCAATGGGTAGGACGCATTAATAATGCGTTGAGGAAAGATCGTTTCTGTCTTTATTACCAACCCATCGTTCCCTTAGGAGTAAACGGCACGAGCCGAGAGTGGGGCGAGATACTCCTCCGGTTGTTAGACGAAGAGAACCACCTCATACTTCCAAATCAGTTTACGCCGGCGGCCGAGCATTACGGCCTTATGACGGCAGTAGATCGCTGGGTGTTTCGCCATGCCATCGAGGCCCTGAAGTACCGGGAATCCAGTCCACATCCAGTCATCTACTCGATTAATGTATCCGGGCAATCGTTAGGAGATGAGGACTTCCTCAGCTTCGTTATGGACGAATTGCGACGAACGAAGGTTGACCCCGCGCAAGTGTGTCTCGAGATAACCGAAACGGCCGCGATTGCAAACCTTTCTCATGCGATTCGGTTTATCTCGGTACTCAAAGAACTCGGATGCTTATTTGCGTTGGATGACTTCGGCACCGGCTTATCCTCGTTTGCCTATCTGAGAAGCCTCTCGATAGATTACGTCAAGATCGCGGGGCGTTTTGTAGAAAACATGGCAGGAGATCCCATTGACCACGCGATGGTTCAAGGAATCCATCACATTGGCCGAGTAATGGGGATCCAGACCGTCGCAGAACACGTCGAAGACAGTGCCACCTTTGAAGCGCTCAAAACCATAGGTGTGGAATACGCTCAGGGCAATATGTTGGGAAGACCCGTGGCGCTCAACGCAAGAGTCGCCGTTACATAGATCCAAGACCGCGCCGCCCGACAACGACCGCAATGACGGCAGCGATACCGCAAAGCAATCGGGGAAAGCACAGACTCTGTCTCCCTCTCTAAACCCTTCACCCTTGCATTGCGCCTTCAATCAAGCTGAAGAGTAAAACCGCCAATACAATCGCGGTCACAAGGACATAAGTGCGATCTCGTTCCAGTGCGAAGCCTACCAACGAAAACGCGACCCGTGCGATGGGCGTGGCGATTAACAGCAGGATTCCGAACTGGATGATGGATCGCGCCCGCAACGCGAGGACTCCGCGAAAAATCTGGCTTACGATCCGGTCCACGCTTGGTTGGCCGCTGAAGGTTTGATAATGGATGACCTCGCGGCCGTGCAGCGCCACGAAATAGATTCCGCCAGCCAGCACGACCGTGCCCGAAATCAAGACACCCGTCCGCAGAAGAACGCTGACCAGGCGTTCGATGGTGCTGTCGGTTACTCGCGCCGGATTCATATTCTCCCTCGTATTCCGCTCCAAATCATTTCAATCGCAATCACGCCAACCACAATGGCAAAAACTCGTCGTAGAAATGGCGCCGGCAGACGCGACAGAAAGCGCGCGCCAATCATGGAGCCCAAGAGCACGCCCAGCACGACCGGCATGGCGATGCCCGGATTTACATATCCACGGCTCAAATACACGCTCGCGCTGGCCGCGGCCGTGACGCCAATCATGAAATTGCTCGTGGCTGTCGATACTTTGAACGGGATCTGCATCGCCTGATCCATCGCGATCACTTTGAGCGAACCTGAGCCGATACCGAGCAGACCCGATATGGTCCCGGCGCCGAACATCAATGCAAAACCCGTTTTTACGCGGTGAACTTTATATCCTTCCGGCCCTTCTGCTGTGCGATAGGAACCGTCGAGTTTTAATTTCCGGGCAAGAGGATCGGGCGGCAGCGGCGCCTTCGAGTTCTTATGACCTTGGGCTGCCTGCCATGCCGCGTGTAGCAGAATCAGTCCAAAAATAATGCTCAAAGCGCTGGTGGGAACGCGGGTGCCCAGAAACGCGCCGAACAATGCTCCGAAGGTCGTCGCAATTTCGAGAAACATGCCAATTCGTATGTTCGAGTAGCCATCGCGAACATAGGCAGCGGCCGCTCCGGATGAGGTCGCAATGACCGAGACCAGGGTGGCCCCGATGGCGTAGCGAATATCCACGCCCAAAAAGAGCGTCAGAACCGGAGTGACGATAACGCCGCCGCCCAGCCCGGTAAGCGATCCCACAAAGCCGGCCAGCAGAGCGGCCACGATTACCACCGGGGTGAATGCAGCAACCGTCATCAGCGGGCGCAGCGGAGAAAAACGTCAGGAGATAAGCTGTACATCATGAAACGATCTCTATTCTGCGCTGTTTCCATCGCCGCCATCAGCTTCGCCCAGCAACCCCCTCGTATCCAATCACCAGATGTTCAAAGCGATGGACATGTTACTTTTCGACTTCGCGACCCGAACGCGCAAAAAGTGGTCGTCAACATTGCGAGTGTAAAAGAGCCGCTGGTCATGCAAAAAGACGAACAAGGGGTGTGGAGCGCAACCAGCGATGTCCTGCAGCCGGATCTCTATGGTTATACCTTCCTGGCAGACGGCGTTCGGCTCTTAGACCCCTCCAATTCCGATATCATTCCCAATCTTCTGAACCCGAGCAGCGTTGTCCATGTGCCCGGAGCATCACCGTTGCCCTGGGAGATGACCGCCATCCCGCACGGCGCAATCGACCATCATTTCTACACTTCCAAAATCATCGGCGACAACCGCGATTTTTACGTCTACACTCCGCCCGGATACGATCCCAGAAGCAGCACGCGCTATCCGGTTCTTTACCTGCTTCACGGCTACAGCGATGACGCGAGCGGCTGGACTGCGGTGGGGAAGGCGAATCTGATTCTCGATTCGCTCATCGATCAGAAGAAAGCAAAACCAATGATTGTGGTAATGCCCCTCGGCTACGGCGCCCCGGAGATTGTCCAGAGAACTCCCACCTCTGGCGCGCCTTTTAGTAATCCAACCGTGCGCGAAAAGAACTTCGACAACTTCCGATCCGCTCTCATCGAGGAAGTTATTCCGGCTGTCGAGAAAACGTATCGAGTGCAACCGGGGCGTGAATCCCGCGCCATTGCGGGGCTTTCGATGGGAGGCGCGGAATCTCTGCTTACCGGTTTGAACCGGCAGGATAAATTCGCTTGGGTCGGGGCATTTAGTGCCGGAGGCGAAAGCGATAACTTTGCAGCCGATTTTCCACGCCTGAATTCGTCGGCAAATGAGCAGCTTCATCTGCTCTGGATCGCTTGCGGCACCGACGATCGGTTGATTACTCTGAACCGCAATCTCATCGCGTGGCTGAAATCCAAAGACATCCGCGTGACTCAAATCGAGACCCCAGGAATGCACACCTGGATGGTTTGGAAACGCAACCTGATCGACTTCGCTCCGCTTCTTTTCCGGCCTAACGCGATGAATGCGGCACCGGCGACGGCCTTGGAGCAATAAAAAAGGCCGAGCGGTACTGAGACCGTTCGGCCCTCCTTTCTCAGAGCGGTGGACAACACTCTCGAGAAAAACTACCTACTTACATCTCCCGGCTGTTTCACCGTGGGAGTGCCGCTAGGCTGGTTCGAGCCGGCAACTACTCCCTGATTGACGAGTACCTTTACTTCCACTCGACGGTTCAGTTTTCGGCCCGCACTGGTCTTGTTGTCGGCAGCCTCATGCGTGGTTCCCATCCCCGCGGGAGTCAGAATGCGATGAATCGGAATATCGCCCTGCTGCTCCAGATACTGGATCACCGCGTTTGCGCGCTCCTCACTCAATCTTTGGTTTAGGGAAGCACTGCCGGTTTTATCCGCAAATCCGGCCACCTCGACCGCATAACCTTTTTCGTTCTTGGCTTCTTGAGCCAGGTTGTCGAGCTTTTGCTTGTCTTCCGGGCTAAGCTTCGCGCTGTTTAAACGGAAGTAGACCACTTCAGAATACTTTTCCTGATAGTTGTCGAGGTTTGATACGCGCTGGTTCACCGTGTCAACCCCCTGATTCGCCTGATCGGCTTCGGTTTTAACTTGCCCTACCTGGTCCTTCACTTGCCCGACCTGTTGCTGCGTCTGCTTTTCCGTGTCCTCCAGCTGACCCTCACGATTTTCTATTTGTCCGGCCCGGGCTTCCAGTTGCCCAGCTCTTCCCTCGAGACTGCCCGTACGCGCTTCAACGGGCGCGACACGCGCATCAACCTGTCGCGACGCTCTCATCGAGTTCGGATCGAAAATGACCTTTTCGGCAACCAAGTCGCCTTTTTCGCTCCCTTTGCCCTGAGCTTCGACATGCAGCCCAGCGACCAGAGCGTCCGGCTTCATGTCCGTCTTGCGCCCGAACACCCCATGCTTGAGCTGAATCTTGGTCTCATTAGTAAGATCGATGGTTTCAATGCTGTCGTCGTCGCCGCGTACCTTCAAAGTGCTTCCATCGCGCGAGAGAATCACACCTTGCACTTTGTCTTTCTGACCGGCGGTAAATGTGCGTGTGTTCGGCTCCACGCTCATGGCCATCCCGGCCGTCAAGAGCGCCGATACCGCAATCATCGCCGCAGTTTTGAACTGCTTTAATTCCGGTAAGTGTCTCATATCACTCGTTAATGCCTCCTGAATTTCCTCCAGCTTGTCCTTTCCGGCAGGGCTGCCGTCCAGACTGGTAGTCTTTCGGGCTTCGACCAGTTAGACGCCCAGCGCTCCAGGTTGTAACCCGCAATTTTCGGGAAATCCTAGAAATAGTCCTAGGGGTTGATCCGATACTTCAAAAAACCGGCATGCCCTTGCTTAGGTGTTATAAGAAAGGTTCGATGCCCATTGGTACCAGACACATGTTCCACGGCTGGTGGATCGTCGCCGCGACGGTCGTCACCTTCGGCATCGCAGTTGGAATCCCTTATTACAATATTCCATTTTTTTATGACTATTTCCAGCATGCCTATGGCTGGGATCTCAGCCAGATCACTCTCGGCTTTCCAATTGCGGCCTTGCTGACGATCTGGGTGGGACCGGTAATCATACCCCATTTCAGCCCTCGCAAGCTCATCATCGCCGGTACCGCCTTGACCGCCGTTTCGTTCTTCGGATTCAGCGCCATGAAAGGCGCGCTCGCGGTTTATTTTCTTCTGTACTTTGTCTATACCGTCGGGTACATCTTCTCCGGGCCCATCCCGCATCAGATTCTGGTTTCGTATTGGTTCCAGAAAAAGCGCGGGAGGGCGATGGGCATCGTCTACGTGGGAGTCGGGCTGTTTGGAGGGCTCGGATCCTTCTTCGTGCGGGGCATGACGGACCGGTACGGATTCCAAACGGCGCTCATGGCAGTGGGCGGCCTGATGTTCCTTTGCTGGCCGCTCGCAATTTTTATTCTGAAGGACAAGCCTGCCGAAATCGGACAGTATCCGGATGGAACCGCCGAGCCTCCCCCCGATCTCAACCTCGCGCCGCATAGCTTCTGGCACTTGCTCCGCAGCGGATCGTTCTGGCTGCTGATGATCGGCAGTATCTGCTCCATCGGCTCGATTGGCTCCATCAACCAGCACATGAAATTCGTTTTCCGCGATCAGGGCTTTGTGGATCAGAAATACCTGGATGCAACCTGGACGACGGCTTCGGTGGCGATTTTGTGGTCGAGCATCGCGGGCCGCCTCAGCATCGGATACCTGGCGGATCTCTTCTCTAAGAAACGCGTCATGACCGCCACCTATTTCGTCGTGGCCGCAACCATTCTCTTGCTTCTGCTGGTCCGGCCCGGCCACATTGTGTCCTTATATAGCTTTTCCATCCTCTTTGGGTTTTCGATGGGCGCGGATTATTTTCTGATTCCCCTCATGGCAGCCGAGCAGTTCGGAGTGAATACACTGGCTCGGGCGATGGCCATTATTCTTCCCGTCAATACGATCGGGCAGACATGGTGCCCGTATCTTGTTTCCGAAGTTAAGGGAGCATTACGGCAACTATCTTGCGCCCATGGCCGTGGTCTTTGCGATTGCCATGGTGGGCGCGCTCGCCATTGCCGCCATTCCGCGCCAGATGCCGCTCTTCGAACCATCCCCGCGCGACCCTGCCGGGACCCAACGGGAAGGATAATGGGATTGATGACCGAAAAAGCTACTTTTGGCGCAGGGTGCTTCTGGGGCGTTGAATCGACATTCCGGGAAACAGAGGGCGTGGTCGATGCGGCCGTCGGATACGAAGGCGGCCACACTTCGAATCCAACGTATAAGGACGTATGCACGGATCGCACCGGCCACGCCGAAGTGGTTCAAGTGGAATACGATCCTGCGAAGGTCAGCTATGAGAAACTCCTGGATATTTTCTGGAATGCGCACGATCCTACGCAAGTGAACCGGCAGGGTCCCGATGTCGGCACCCAGTACCGGAGCGTCATATTTTTCCACACACCGGAGCAAGAGCAAGCCGCGAAAGCATCGAAATCGAAACTCGAAGCATCGGGCCGTTTCCGCCGTCCCGTCGCTACCCAAATCGAACCAGCCCAGAGCTTTTATCGGGCCGAAGAATATCATCAGCAGTACCTGGCAAAACGCGGCCTAAGCCACTGCCATATCTGAGCCGCCGACGCAAAAGCCCGCCCACAACCTAAGAATCTCCCGAGTCTGCCGATAAGTGTCGGTGAGCCTCTCAATGAGAACCTTTGCCCGCCTGCTTACTACTTTTAAGGCAGCGTGCATGATTTTACTTGGACTGGCAACTACACCGGCACTCGGCGGTCGTCAGGCTCGGAGATCGCGCGAATCCGGCGGCACGATGGTCGAATTCTCGCTCGTCCTGCTTCCCCTCCTCGGCTTTGTTTTCTTGATCATGGATGTGGCTTGGGCGATCTTCGCCCGCTCAGCGATTCAGGAAGGAGTGCGCGAAGGCGTACGATTCGCCGTTGTCGGAACGCCGTATTCGGGCCAGTGTTTAGGGGCTTCCGTACAGCAGGTTGTGAAGAGTTACTCGTTCGGCTTTATCACATCGAATAACCTTAGCAGCGTAACAACCACATACTACTCGCCTACCACTTTTGCGCAGGTCACCGGCTCCGGTAGTACTGCCGGCGGAAATATCGTCCAGGTTTCCGTCAGTGGAATATCGGTAGTGCCCCTTGCTCCCGTTTGGCAGGGCAAGACCGGTTTTCTGAGTACCCCCTTGAGCCTCTCCTCGGTCGCTACCGACGTCATGGAGAGCAATCCGTATCCGCCTTGCCCGTGAGAGAACACTTCTTGAACAGAAAAGAGCATTCAGCGGAAGCCGGCACCGCAGCCATCGAGTTCCTCATGTGTACCGCTTTCTTTCTTCTGCCGCTGCTCTTCGGCACGACGGTGATGGGATTGAATCTCATTACTTCGATTCAGGTCACGCAGTTCGCCCGGGACGCCGCCCATCTCTTTTCGTATGGTATGGATTTCTCCTCTGCCTCCGGGCAACAGATGTTAACTACTTTGTCGCCGGGACTCGGACTGACGAGCGGCGGGAACGCTGTCGTAGTTTTCTCCTCCGTAACGCCCATCACCCAGAACGACTGCACTGGCGCCGGATTCACTACCGCGCAATGCACGAACATGAATTACACCGTTTTCACCCGGCGAATCGTGGTCGGGAATTCGGGGCTCCTGACCAGCAGTTTTGGCACACCGAGCGCGTCAATCATCAACAGCAACGGTACCGTCAACACAGGCAGCCCTAGCACGCCGAATTCCGGCTACATGAATAATTCGACTGCCCGGGTTCAAAATTTTTCCATCACGCTGCCCGATGCCCAATACGCCTACATCGCGGAGGTCTACGTATCCACTCCCGGCCTGAGTTGGTGGGGACCTCTCGGAACGACGGGCGTCCACTCGACGTTCATCTTCTGAACTATGTCCAAAAACCCGCTGCAAATTTACTCGAGAAAACAGCAAAAAGGATCGGCCCTTCTGATCCTGACCATCATCATCTCGCTGATCCTCCTACCCCTCGTTGGTCTGGCCATAGACGGTTCCGTCCTGTTCTGGATGAGAACGAGACTCTCGTCGTCGGTAGACGCTGCCGCGGTTGCAGCGGCTAGAGCGTATGGCTCCGGTTCGGCAACCACCATTGCGCAACAGTATTTCGCGGCGGATTTTGAGCCGGGAATTATGGGCACCTCGGTGGTCAACTCGGGTGGCGTGCCAACGGTTACCGCGCCAACGCCGAGCCAAGGGATTATCTCCGTCACCGTGAACGCCCAAGTTTCGGTTCCGCTCTATTTCATGCGTTTGCTCGGGTTTAATACGGCTACGATAGCGGCTACGGGACAGGCCAAACGCCGCATCACTAACGTGATTTTGGTGCTGGACCGAACCTATTCCCTCCAACAGGCGAATGCTTGCGGCACAGTATCCACGGCGGCCCAGAACTTCATCAACTTTTTCACAGAAGGGCTGGACACCGTAGGTCTGGTCACATTCCAATCCGGCCCTTACGTGGATTTCGCGCCAAATCAGACCTTCAAGACCGCCATCAATTCCAAGCTGCAGAGCTTGGTTTGCACCGGCTATACAACCACGGCCGACGGGCTCTATGCGGGATATCAGCAAATCAAGGGAATCGTCGGAGCACAAAATGCATTCAACGTAATTGTGCTCTTCACGGACGGAATACCGGATTCCGTCGATGCCGCCTTCCCGAAGAAAGCATTATTGGATTATCGCTATGGGTACACCAACAATGGACAAGATGTCGTCACCTACAATGCGAGCTCGCCATCGGCGCCTTATAACGTCCTAACCAGCACAGGCCCTAGTTCGTGCACCGGCACCGGCCCGTTCATCGGAGTGATCACCGCTTCGCAAGGTTATGCTTACACCACCGGCCCAACGTGGGGCGTGTTTCAAGACGCAGGAATTCCTATCAATTCACAAAACCCTTACTTTAGCGGGCTTCTGCCGGCCGCCATCAGTGCATCCGGATGCGCATTCGCAGGCACCCCATCCGGCTGGACATATAACAGCCTGCAGGTCCGGGCGGACATAGCGTATATGCCTCAGTTTGATGTCAACAATCTCGGCACGAATTCGCTACTGCCCCGGGCCGGCGGCAAAGCCCTCGACCCCTGCCCAAACGGTAGTCCCGCGAGTAACTATCCGTATGCAAACATCCCCAATGTGCCCTCGTGGGGATGCTGGCGGGTGGATACTCCTCTCGGTATCTCAAACGCCGCCTGGAATGCGGCGGATAACATGGCGAATACCATTCGAAGCGATGCAATTTACAACCCGATCATCTACACCATCGGATTGGGCGGAACCTCCTATCAGCCCGTCGATAACACGCTGCTGGAGCGGATTGCGAACGATCCGAGAGCCACCAATTACAACTCAGCACAACCGACGGGCCAGTATATCTACACGACCGCCGGGACACTAGGAACGGCCTTTTCGCAGATCGCTTCGCAGGTATTACATCTGTCGCAATAAGCGATCTCCTCAGTCGGATCAGTCACTCGCTTCCATTCCAAAACGGCTTTACCCGATCGAAAAACGCGCATCGCCTTCCAGCACCTGTGCATCCATCCTGGGCGATTGCCCTTTCTCCCACAAATTGGTTCGCACACGAACACGGTAGCGGAGTGGACCTCCATCCGCTCGATCGCTGCGTTCCAACGGTCGAGGTATGCAGACAAACTCACTCTCGAACGTTCCGCTCGAGACGCGCACGACTGCGTAGCCATGACCGCCCATGTCCACAAACGAGAGGTGAGGCGACAAGTTGGGCTTTGATGCGGCCCGCGCCTTCTCGATGTCACCGCTTTTTGCGTATTCGAAGCAGGAACGCACGCCATGACGAAGCAACAAGTTGACGGTGGGCTGTGGCGCCTCGTCTGCCGGCGCTTGTCCGAGAAACAAAGGCCGTAAGGGATGCTGCTTCGGAAATCCGTGCTCAAACGCTTCAACTATTCCCGGCGCTGAAATCGACCCAGTGACGAAAGCAATACCGACTGGCTCAAAGGATCTGGGTGGCAGCGATTTTGTCGCGAGTCCAGCCCAGAAGCTGTGCCGGTCGCCGGCAACAGTGGCAAAACCAGTGATTCCATGATCGCGGACAAAATCATAGATCTCGGCGCGCTCGACGTAAGCGTTGCTCCAGTCCGCACCAGCAAAGCCGGCATACGCTGCTCCAGGCCAGGGTCTGGTAATGCCCGGCGGCAGATTTTGCGGATCGGCGCGCATATCTAGGGTTGCGGTCGTGTTGCCCCAAATCTTCCAAGTGGCCTTTGATTCGCGGAGGCGCTTCAGAAACCACCGCTTCTGTTCGTAACCCAAGATCGTTTGCGGCGGAGCGTCCTTGCGAAAATTCGGTACATCGGCGTTGCCATAGCGAATCGTCTCAGGAGGGTGGCCGCCGTTATACGAACGGGCGGCGTCCAGAATCTCCATTGCCTCTTCCGGTACGAACTCCGGAAAATCAGGGCTGACAAAGGCCTTTGCTTCAGCGCGATCCAGCGGCTCTTCCGATCGATAGCTGCGCTGGTCGGTGACGATCAACTCGACATTTCGCCCCCACCGCAGTGCCCGATAACCTTGGAGGCTGCGGATCGCGGCTTGATTGTTGGGCTCCCTCCCAAGGCCGTGGTTGTCGAACATGGTGATCGGCGCATCGACCACCCGCGGCGGATCGAAGCGCTCAAGCGACAAGCCGCCGGACCGGGTCAGACGAGCGGGCTGGTATTCGAAGAACGCCTGATTTGCCGCAACTTTGCGGGTCTGCGCGGGTCGCGTTTTGCCATCGAACTTCTGCAGTGCCTGCCAGCCGAGCCAGCTGAACTCATGGTTGTCCCACATATTGACGAACGGCCATCGGGCACGCGCGTCCTGCAAGTCGGGATGGTGCAAGTAAGCACGGTAGATGGCGCGATAATCGCCGACCGTCGTTGGAATATGGAAATCGTCAATATGTTCGCCGTGCTCGTAGCGCACGATGTCGCGCAGACGGCGGTCATACATTCCCTGCGGGCGTTCTTCGGGATACCAGACGATCTCGTAAATAAAGTCCCCGAGATGCAAGACGAAGCCCAGCCGGTCCTGCTCCGCTGCGCGCTCATCTTCAAAAATCATGCGGCGATAAGCGTTCTGAGCGCCCTGGTTCGCATTCTGGCAACTGACGAACGCGAAGCGCACGGCCCGTGCATCGTCTTCGGCCGGAGCGGTAATAGTGCGGCCCATACGGCTGCCATTGCCTTGAGGATCAGTGAACCGGTACCAGTAAACCGTCGACGGCTGAAGCCCACCGGCGAGCACGCGGCACGTCCAATCGGATGCGGCTGAAATTGGTACGTGTGTCACCGCAATAACGCGCTTGAAAAGCGGATCTTCCGCCACCTCTACAAGCAGTTGCTTGACCGGGTGCGGGCTTGGATTGCAGCGGGTCCACAAAAGAACGCTACTGAAATCCGGGTCGCCGGAAGCTACTCCTTCAGGAAAGAAGTTCGTTGCTCCCGCCATGGAATGCGTGAAGGTGCGGCCCCGGCACGGCCCCAGCAGGCGGTTGCGCCCAGAGCCGCCGCTGTCCGTATAAATCTCCGCCTGGTGATGTTCCTATTCAGCAGGATGTCGCCTCCGCTTACTGGCTCTCTGCTGGAACAAAGCTGAAGGATACCGGCGATGGTACGTGAAAGACCTGGCCGGTTAAGGTGAGATGACCGCTGTGCGAGTCAACGCTAAAGATTACGAACTGATTCGATTTCTGATCTCCCGCCAGCAGCCATTGTCCCGTCGGATCGATTGCAAACCCGCGGGGCCAAGTGCCGCCCGTCTCAGCAATCTGAATTTGTCTTAGCGTACCGTTTCCCGGATCAATAGAGAAAACGGCGATTGTTCCCGGGCCGCGGTTCGATGCGTAGAGAAATTTGCCCGCGCGATCGACTTCAATTTCCGCCGGAGCATTTTCGCTGGTGAACCCGGACGGAAGCGTGGACACGGCCTGAATGGGGCTAAGACTGCCGGTTTTCACGTCATGCGAAAACGCGGTGACTTCGGATTTCAATTCGTTGGCCACATAAGCAAATTTGCCGTTAGGACTGAAGGCCAGGTGGCGCGGGCCAATTCCCGGATCTTGTTTTGCAAAGGGAGGAGTGCCCGGCGCGAGTTTCGCGTTGGCAGGATCGAGACGGTAAATGCGGATCTGATCGAGACCGAGATCGGGCACGTACGCCAGCCGGTTATCGGACGAAATCACCACTTCGTGAGCGTGCGGGCCCTGCTGCCGCTTCGGATTCACGCTGGAACCTTGCGCGGTCATCAGGTCCGACATTTCCCCTAGGCCGCCGCCCTGTTCGATGGGGAAGGCGGAAACACCGCCGGTACCGTAGTTCGCAACGAGCAGCATCGTCCCGGTGTGATCGACGGCGAGATGGCAAGGTGCTTGTCCGCCCGATGAGGCGCTGTTTAAGAACTTTAACGATCCTGTGCGCCGATCTATTCGAAATGCGGCCACACCACCGTTCACCTTACCTTCCAGTTCACTTACTGCGTAAAGATATTGAAAATGCCGGTCCGTCGCAAGAAAGGAAGGATTGACAACTTCGCCCACCATGCCTAGATCTTTCAACTTCGGGCCAGACGGATCGAACCGGTAAGCTTGAATTCCCTTCCCGTACGCGCCAACGTAAACGAAAAAATCAGTTTCCGCTGGAGGCGCGGCGCTGAACATCTGCGAAGTGGACATACACGTAATGACTATCCCAACAGCCAAACTGCATCTGAAGTTCACTGTTTTATATTGACAGGATGTCAAGCGCAAAGGGATCGAACGCTCTCGTCATCTCCCTCTTACTGTTCTGGATTGTCAGCCCGGCGCCCGCGCAGAGCCCGGCATTTACGATTCAGGTCGGAGACAAGCCCGCGCTCACCATCACGACAGAAGATTTTGGGAAGCTGGCACGGCGCACGGTGGTCGCCACTGAACACAACGTCAAGATTTCGTATGAAGGCGTGCTTCTGCATGACGTGCTCCTGCGCGCGGGCGCGCCACTCGGTGAGCAACTGCGGGGAAAGGCACTTTCCTCTTATGTGCTCGCCAAGGCCCGCGACGGTTATGAAGTCGTGTACACCCTTGCGGAACTGGATCCCGCCTTCACCGGCTCGGAAATCTTGATCGCCGACAAAGCGGATGGAAAACCGCTGAATGAAAAGCAAGGGCCCTTTCGCATTGTGGTTCCACATGAAAAGAAGCCGGCAAGGTCGCTCAGAATGCTGGAACGAATTGAAGTGGTGCAGCTTAGTAAATAGTCACTACAGTACTGACACAAGTATTCTCCGGCAAGGCGATAGACTTACACTAGAAAGTGATGTCCGCCGTTGCCGAACGCCTGGTGCATACCGATCTGCTGAGTAGAATCGGTAACACTCCGCTGCTTGAGATCCGGTCGGGACGGCGCGGCGCGGTTTCCGTGCACGCGAAAGCCGAGTTCCTCAATCCGGGCGGATCGGTGAAAGACAGGCCCGCATTCAATATGATCCGGCGCGGCGAAGAACAAGGGAAACTGGTGCCCGGCAAGATTCTGCTGGATTCGACCAGCGGAAACACCGGAATCGCCTACGCGATGATTTGCGCCGCGAAAAGCTACCGCGTAAAGCTGTGCTTACCGGCAAATGCTTCTCCCGAGCGCAAGCAAATTTTGAAGGCCTACGGCGCGGAACTGGTACTGACTCCGGCAGGCGAAGGTTCGGATGGCGCCATTCGGGTTTGCCGCGAGATCTACGATGATGATCCGGATGCTTACTTTTATCCGGATCAATATAGCAATCCCGCAAACTGGGAGGCGCACTTCGCCACGACCGGACCTGAGATCATCGATCAAACCGGAGGCAGAGTCACGCATTTCGTGGCAGCTTTAGGGACAACCGGGACGTTCACCGGGGTTACCAGGTGTTTGAAACAGAATGTCCCAGGCGTCCAGTGCATTTCGGTGCAGCCCGCTTCGCCTTTGCACGGAGTGGAAGGCGCCAAGCACATGCCGTCGTCAATCAAGCCAAAAATCTACGATCCGAATCTCGCTGACTACAATCTTTGGATTGAGACGGAAGACGCCTACGCAATGGCACGCCAGTTGGCTCGCGAGGAGGGGCTGCTGGTCGGTATTTCCGCGGCGGCCAACATCGCTGCTGCGACCCGCGTGGCGGAAGAGCTATCTAATGAAGGTCGGGACGCGCTGATAGTGACTATCCTCTGCGATGGCGGCCAGAAGTATCTCAGCGAAGATTTTTGGAATGATTGAAATTGAACCGAAGCCGTGGCAGACGATGGTTCTGCATGCGGAAAGAACCTATCCCAACGAGTGTTGCGGCGCGATGCTGGGACACATGATAGGCGACAAAAAAATTGTGACTGAAGCGATTGCCCTCGACAACGCATACGCCGGAGAGCAGGGCGAACGCTATGAATTGCGCCCGGGAGATCTCCTGGAAGCCGATAAAGCGGCGCGAGACCGCGGAATCGATTTGATCGGGATCTTCCATTCGCATCCGGATTGCGACGCGTATTTCTCCGCGACGGACCTGAAGAATTCGTGTCCCTGGTATTCGTTTGTCGTGCTCTCAATCACCAATGGAAAGTTCAATCATGCAAACAGCTTCCTGCCCGATGAAGATCAAACGAGAGCGGAACGTGAGGAATTGATATGGCCAAAATTTTGATACCTACCGCGCTGCGGCAATTTACCGAGCAAAGCGATTCGGTAGAAGTAACCGGCGGCACGGTCGACGAAGCTCTGAAGCAGCTCACCGCAAAATATCCAAACATCAAAAAGAATTTGTTCAACGAGCAGGGAAAGCTGCGCAGCTTTGTGAACGTATATGTGAACGACGAAGACATCCGATACCTGGATAAGCACCAGACGAAGCTGGAAGGCAGCGAGACGATCTCGATCGTGCCCAGCATTGCGGGCGGGGCCGTTGGCATAGCGGAGCCCGAGACCGCGGCGCTTACGAATGAAGAGATTGCAAGATACAGCCGCCATCTCATCGTGCCTGAAGTCGGCATGCAAGGGCAACTCAAGCTCAAGCAGGCGAAGGTGATCATGATCGGAGCGGGCGGGTTGGGCGCGCCTGTCGGGCTGTATCTGGCAGCGGCCGGCGTGGGGCGCATTGGCGTGGTCGATTTCGATGTCGTGGACGCTTCGAACCTACAGAGGCAAGTGATTCACGGAACGAGCGATCTGGGCAGGAAGAAGCTCGATTCGGCCGGAGATAGGATGCTCGACATCAATCCCAACATCAGAATCGATAAATACGACGTCGGTTTAACGAGCGAGAACGCCCTGGAAATTTTGAAAGATTACGACGTCGTGATCGACGGGACCGATAACTTCCCGACCCGATATCTGGTAAACGATGCCTGCGTGCTTTTGAAGAAGCCCAACGTGTATGGGTCGATTTTCCGGTTCGAAGGTCAAGCGACCGTATTCGCATACGAAGATGGACCGTGTTACCGCTGCCTTTATCCGGAGCCGCCGCCCCCGGGATTGGTTCCGAGTTGCGCGGAGGGCGGTGTGCTGGGGATCTTGCCGGGCCTGATTGGCGTGATTCAAGCCACCGAAACAGTCAAGATCATTTTGGGCGCCGGCGAAACGCTGAAAAGCCGGCTGTTACTGTACGATGCACTGAATATGCGATTTCGCGAGCTGAAGCTGCAGCGCGATCGCAATTGCCCGGTCTGCGGCGAGCATCCGACGGTAACGAAATTGATCGATTATCAAGAGTTCTGCGGGGTTCGACCCGTGGCGGCGCAGCCGGCCGCGACCGAAGGCGTAATTGACGCCCTGCAAGTGAAAGAGAAGCTCGATCGTGGCGACAGTTTCATTTTGATTGATGTGCGCGAGCCGCACGAATATCAGATTGCCCGCATTCCGGGCGCGAAGCTGATTCCGTTAGGCGAATTGCCGAAGCACTTGAACGAGCTGGATCCGGACGCCGAGATTGTGGCGCATTGCAAGAGCGGAGCACGCAGCCAAAAAGCCGTCGATCTGATGAAGCAGAACGGTTTCAAAAATGTACGCAACATGACCGGCGGAATTACCGCTTGGAGCGACAAGGTAGATCCGACGGTTCCCAAGTACTGAACGCGACTCGAGTACGATCCCTCCACCATCGCCCCTGACCGTAGCTCACGCTCTGCGGAAATGATATAAAGTTCGAGTGTCGTATCAAACCGATCTCATGAAACAATTCACTTCCGTAGGTCGCGCGGCCGCTTTGGTTGCGGGGTTCCCTTTGCGCCGGGGCATCATCCCCACACTTGTACTATTCGTCGCTGCGCTCACGTCGGCGTGGGCTCAACAAGGCGCTCCCAAGTACAAAGACTACACCGCGACCCCGGAAGAACGCGCGAACGATCTCGTCTCTCACATGACGCTGGAAGAAAAGATCTCGCAAATGCAGAACGCTGCGCCGGCGATTCCACGCCTCGACATTCCGGCTTACGATTGGTGGAATGAAGCCCTGCACGGCGTCGCACGTGCCGGTATCGCGACGGTGTTTCCGCAGGCTATCGGGTTGGCGGCTACATGGGATACAAATTTGGAGCGCCGCATCGCCGATATCATCTCTACCGAGGCTCGTGCCAAGTACAACGACGCAATCGCGCACGGCAACCACGGCCGCTACTACGGTCTAACGTTCTGGTCTCCGAACATCAACATTTTTCGCGATCCACGTTGGGGTCGCGGCCAGGAAACGTATGGCGAGGATCCATACCTGACCGCAGAAATGGCAATTCAGTTCATCCAGGGCATGCAGGGCGATGATCCGCATTACTTTAAAACCATCGCCACTTCGAAACATTTTGCGGTTCACAGCGGTCCCGAACTGTCGCGTCATAAGTTCGACGTGCACGTAAGTGAAGAAGATCTGAATGACACTTACTTGTACGCATTTAGGCAAACCGTGGAGCAGGCCAAAGTAGATTCCATCATGTGCGTCTACAACGCAGTCGATGGCGTCCCTGGGTGCGCCAGCGACTTGCTATTGAAAACCAATCTGCGCGACGCCTGGGGCTTCAAAGGATATGTAGTGAGCGATTGCGACGCAATCGAAGACATTTACGGCGGCCATCATTACGCGAATTCGCCGGCCGAAGCCTCCGCCGATGCTGTCAAGGCCGGTACGGATCTCGATTGCGGCAGAACCTACAGAACCTTGGCCGATGCCGTGCACAACGGCTATATCACTGAAGACGAGATCAACCGCTCTGTGGAGCGCCTGTTCACAGCGCGGTTTCGTCTGGGTATGTTTGATCCTCCGGATCGCGTTCCGTTTTCAAAAATCGGAATGGATCAGGTTGCTTCGGAACCGCACCGGCAAGTTGCGCTTGAGGCGGCTGAAAAATCCATCGTGCTCTTAAAGAATGACAATCAGCTTCTGCCGCTCGTCAAGCCGCCGCGCAACATCGCGGTCATCGGTCCGGGTGCCGACGATCCTGATGCTCTGCTCGGCAACTACAACGGCATCCCTTCCCGCATAGTCACTCCTCTCGAAGGAATCGAGCAGGAGTTCCGGAATCGTTCCACCATTCATTTTGCGCTCGGCAGCACTTATGTTGCCGATTGGACCGCGCTTGTGCCGGCCGAATGTGCTGACGCCGGAGAAAGGCGGCAGTAAACACGGCTTGCGGGCCGAATACTTCAGCAACGGCAATTTTGAAGGTAAGCCGCAGCTCTCGCGTGTTGAGCCGCGCGTCTATTTCAATTGGGAAATGCAAGATCCCGCCGTGGTGAAGGCCGTTCCGCGCGACCAGTATTCCGTTCGATGGTCCGGTTATGTGCGCGTAAACGAATCCGGCGAGTACAAACTGGGCGCGATTCGGGCTGAGTGCCACGCATGCGGCCGCAACGATGCCGCCAGGCTGTATATCGACGACAAGCTGCTCGCTTCCGACATTGCAAAAGCCAACGACATGATGTTGGCGAAGACCGCTCCGATTCACCTCGATGCCGGCAAATCGTATAAAATTCGCGTCGATTACAACGAAAACGGCGGGGGCGGAGGCATTCAGCTCGTTTGGTCGCCTCCGGCCGATGGCGCATTGAAGGAAGCAGTCGATACCGCCCGGAAATCCGATCTGTCCATTCTCTTTGTCGGCTTGAATTCCCGGTTGGAAGGCGAAGAATCAAAGCTTGTCATACCCGGATTCGACGGTGGCGATCGGACCGACATTCGCCTTCCCGAACCGCAGCGCAATCTGGTTCGAGCCGTGCTCGATACCGGTAAACCCGCAATCGTCGTTCTCGTCAACGGAAGCGCCCTCGCAGTCGATATCGCGAAAGCAGCGCGCGCAGGCCATCCTGGAATCGTGGTATGGCGGTCAGGAGGCGGGTACAGCCATTGCGGAAACGCTGAGCGGCAAGAATAATCCAGCGGGCCGGCTCCCCATCACGTTCTATAAGTCGCTCGATCAAGTCCCGCCTTTCACGGATTACTCGATGCAAAACCGGACTTATCGCTATTTCAAAGGCGAACCGCTGTATCCGTTCGGGTACGGCCTGAGTTACTCGACCTTCAAATACGCGAACTTAAACGGCTGGGCTCTCGAGGTAAGCACCGACGTAACTAACTCTGGATCGCGTGATGGCGATGAAGTGGTTCAGCTTTATCTTACGAATCGGGACGGAAGCAATCCCGAGCTGCGAGGTTTTCAGCGAATTCACCTGAAAGCCGGCGAAACGCGAACCGTGCGCTTTGAAGTCAAAACCTCCGACATGCGAGATCGAACCGTAAGTGTCGGCGGAGGTCAACCGCCGAAGCAACCCTAAAAACGCAGATACGCCGCCACCACCAGATACCGCGGAGTCGATTGAGTTCCAGTGATCACGCCGAAGCTGTTGTAGTTGGTCACGCCGTTCGCGCCGGTTGTCCAGCAGCAGTTCGCGGCTCCGCCGCTTGTGGTGCCTGGGTTGGCGAACACTACCGTGTTCGTCAAGTTGTAAGCCTCGCCCACTAACTGGAAGTTGATCTTTCCTTCCTTGAACGGAAAGATGCGGGAGATGCTGGCGTTCATCTGGAACATCCCGGGCCCAAATACGCCGCCGAGGTAATGGCCGGTCGAACCGAGCACGTTAGGCGCGGGATTGGCGAAAGCCGCTCCATTGAAATAGGGATGGCTTGGATTGGTGCCGCCCAAAATCTGCACCACCGGACTAATCTGGTTGGCGCTGTTAGCTTGGCCGCCGGCATTGATGGCGGCGCTGGTACCGACGCCGAATGGCAATCCGCTCTCGCGCGAGAGGGTCGTGTCGAGTTCCCAGTTGCCGGCGACCCAAGAGGCCAATCCGTGATTCAGCCACGTGTGTCCTTTGCCGAAAGGCAACTGATACACGGAATAGAACTGAAAATTATGCGGACGGTCAAAACCGGATATCTGCTTATCCAGGCTGAAAGAGACCGGATAGGCCCGCCAAATGGTGCCGTCATTGTTATCGCCATTGATATTGTCGATCGCCTTAGAGAACGTGTAACTCGCCCCGATAATCGATGGCCCAATGCGCTTTTTTAGCGTGGCTTGCAATCCGTTATAAGTCAGGTCCCCGAACGGTTCGTATTCGTTCATGTCGCTGGTGACATAAGGATAAAGTTGCCGCCCGGCCGTGCCGGTGCCGGGAGCCGATCCGTTGATGTTGACACCCATGTCGAGATGCACGCCATGCGTACCCACATATCCCACCTGCCCGATGAGCGTGGGCGAGAATTCGTGCTCGATCGTGAAGTTCCAGCTTTCGTAGTATCCCCGGTTGAAATTGGCCGGGAATGTCACGGTGCTCACGCTCGGTAGATAGGTGGTCGGAGAAGCCGTCGCCGATGGCTTGATGATGCCGACCGAGATATTTGGGAAGGTCGGAGAAGGAATACCATCCGCCAGCGTCACTCGCGCTGCCCCGTCGGAGTTTGGCACGCTGGCGTAGCTGATGAATTGGTATGTGTTCGCCGGCTGATAGACCTGATTCACGATTGACGGATATTGGTTGCGCTGATTGCGCATGTTATCGGGATCGGTGCTGATGCCATAACCGGTGCGAACGACGGTTTTCTCGGTAAGGCGGTAAGCCAACCCGAAGCGGGGCCCAAATCCTTTCTTGCTGGCGGAAGAGTAGGCATTCCATGGCACGCCGCCCTCGCCGCCAACGTAGATATTATCCGTTGCCGGATCGAAACGAACCGCGCCGAAATTGTCGTGCGAGTAGATCGGATAATATTCCCATCGCAAGCCGTAATCGACGGTCAACTTACTAGAGACCTGCCACAAGTCCCGCACATACGCCGCCCACGAAGAAAAACGGAGCGCGATGGGATTGTTGACCTGGGTGACCTTGCCGGTCTCCGAAGGAAAGCCGAGAAGGAACTGGGCCCATGAATTGGCGGGGCTGACAGGCAGGGCGCTGCCGGCTGGAACATTGTTAATGGCCGTGCCGCCTTTGAGCGCGGTCAGCGAACCGTCGAAGCCGAACGTGCCGCGGGCCGTGCCGAAAGTTCCTCCCTGCGGCTGAAAGTGGTTGAGCCCGGCATGATTGTATTCGAAGCCGGCACGAATGTTATGTGACCCTTTGATCTTCGTCACGTTGATATTGCTTGTGTATTGGTTATCGCGGAATTGAAACGGGCTGCCGGTATTGGTGTTTCCAATATTCGCAACCCCCGCGATCTGGAAGCCGGGAATGCCTTCGTAATTCGGACCAACGCCATTGGTTCCCGGAATATGCAGCACGTCCGTTCCATAATCGCCGTCTTGCGGATCGCCGTTGGCGCCGATGTTCTGGCGCGTGTAGCCGGCGTTGCCGTCGAACACCAGTGTGGGCGAGGCTGTATAGGTAAGGCCGGCAGCCACTACCTGGACGCGCCCGCCGGCGTGGCCCGGATTGCCGCCGTTGAACGCATCGCCGCCCGCCTTTCCCAAAACCAGCGGAGCCAAAATGTCCATCGGGGAAATGCTGTATCGGCCCCAGAGCATAGCTTTGTCGGTGGGATTATAGTTGACCTTCCAATCGTAGCGATCCACGGTGTAGGTCGTGGAGCCGTAGGCGTCGTAGTTGTTGAGGAACGAGGTTGGCCTGGTCAGAGCGGGCAGAAGCCCCGTCAGTGTGGCGGAGGCGGGAGCGATCCGGTTGGTGGGAACCGTATTGTTCGGGAACGGCGTCCGTCCCGTGCCGTCGGGATTGCCTGTCAGCGGATCATAGATAATTACGCCGGTTGCGCTGAAGTCGCCCGTGCGCATGGCCGCGGTGGGCAGCGTCAGATTCGGGTCCGAAGCAAACTGGACTTGCCGGGTGCTCTCGTAAGACATGAACCAGAACAGCTTGTTCTTGCCGTTGTAGATCTTTGGGATCCAAACCGGGCCGCCGAGAGTGAATCCGAACTGGTTCTGAATGTTCTTGGCAAGCCGGCCGGGATGCGAGAAATAATTATTGACGGCGGAGAAGTCGTTGTTGGTATTGCGCTCGAAGAACGAGCCGTGCAACTGATTGGTGCCGGTCTTGATGGCAACATTGATAGCTGCTCCGCCGGCCTTACCCTGCTCGGCGTCGTATGCGTTGGCGCTGACGGCGACCGTCTGGATGGCTTCCGGCGACGGAACGTAAGCAATGTTCACCGGGAGCCACGGATAAGCATTGAGCGCGCCATCCATCCTGGTGTTGTTGGCCTGCGAAGAAACGCCGTTCTGGAAAACCGTGATGGCTCGCTGAGGATTGCCGGCCGCCGAATTGGCTTCGCCGGTGCCTGCCGTCGTGTCCGTGCCCGGCTGCAAAAGCAGAAGCGACTGGAAGTTCTTGCCTTCCGTGCCGTTGTACGGCAACTGTTCCACTTCAGTGGTCGAAATCTCCGTATGGATGTCGGCTTTATCGGTTTGCAGTACCACGGCGTCGGCGGAAACTTGCACAGTCTCGCTGGTGGAGGCAATTTGCAACTGCACGTCTACGCGCCGCACGGTGCCCGGCTGCACCTGCACATTGGTTTCTGAAAAAGTCTTGAACGATTTGGCGGCCACGGTGACTCGGTATACCGTCCGGGTTGCAGATCCGTAAAGCGATAGACGCCGTGTTCATCGGTATTCGCCTCGCTCTTCACGTTGGTGCCTTGATTCGTGGCTTCCACGTGGACTCCGGGAACGCCGCCGCCGGAAGGGTCGGTTACGTTTCCCGTCAACGAGCCATAAAGGACTTGGGCGTTGCCGATGTTGCAAGCCAATAAAATTGCGGCCATCGCTACCGAGCAGCGAATCGTACGTAGATTCCACGTTGTCATTTCTTTGGCCCCCTCAAGCCACGGCGACGGCAATTGTTTGCCTTTCAAACTATATATTCATAACTGTATTTGAAAGTCAAGTTCCTGAAGTTTTCTCGGCCGGCCTTAGAAGCTCGAAACCTGCCGAACGGCCGGGCAGGCGCTCCGAAGTGTTTTTGCAAGACCAGCGCGATAGTGCCTCGCACGCGCGCGGTTGCGCCATCCTTGGCGGCAAGCAGAGTGGTCGGTTCCGGCGCAATACTCTGGGCCTGAACCTCGGCCTCGATTACGGGGCGGAAGCGGTTCCAGGCGGCTGTGAATTCTCCGATGAAGGTGATCGCTTCGGGCGCCAGACCGGCGACAATCATCCGTGTGCCGCGGCCAATTTGAAGGGCCATGCGATTCAACGCCCGGTTGGCCAGAACGTCGCCCTGCTCGGCAAGACCAAGCAGATCCTGGAAAGTGAAATTCTCAATTTCCGCATGTGTGCTTTGAGGACGCGATTCGAAGTAGTAACGAAGGGCAGCCCGGTTGGACGCGAGCACCTCCCAGCAACCGCGGTTGCCGCAACTGCAGAGCGGTCCCTCGGGCTCGAGCGGCACGTGTCCAAACTCTCCGGCCATGCCGCGCCTTCCGCTGATGAGTTGGCCGTGCGCTATGATCCCTGCGCCAATGCCTTCGGAGACCGTGATGGCGACCAAGTCTCGAATCTCGCCGGAGCGGCCGAACCACATTTCGGATAAGAGCGCAGGCGTTCGCCGCGTTTTCCAGTTCGACTTCCAAACCCGTTCCTCGCTCCAACGGAGCTTTCAGATCGGTTATGGGCCACTTTAAATTAGGCGCGAAAACAAGCTGATGCGTGGAAAGGTCGATACGGCCCGGCATGCTGACGCCGATCCCTTCGAACGAGGTTTCCGGGCGCGCCTTTACCAGCGAGCGGATTCGCCGCACCAGTTCCTTCACCGCGACAGCGGGGTCGGAGGGAGTTGGAATGGAGTCCAACGGAGTGAATAGGCCATTCACATCGCCGATTCCGATCGTGGTGCGCGAGGGCCGTATGTCAACGCAGATCACTACGCGCTGATCGTTGAGCCGCAGAAACGTGGGCCTGCGTCCGCGCGGCAAACGGCCGGTTGGCCCCTCGATTACCCATTTGTCCGCTATGAGCTCTTCAATAATCAAAGAGACCGTGCTGCGCTGAAGCCCCGAACGCCGGGCGAGGTCGGCCCGCGAGATCGGTTGCCGGTTCCGGATGAGGTTGAGCACAACACGGCGGTTGATGTCGCGCGCGGTCTCGCTGGAGGCCGTGGCAAGCTGGCTCAGATTCACCTGTCGCATTAGTGCGTGATTTGAACTATAGTCTGCCCGCTCGCGTTTTTGTCAACCGGCGCGACAGCGCGCCGCGCTCTTTCGAGATTCGGCAGGAACCCCGTCAACAGTCCGGCTGCCGGCAAGAACGCGCAAACGTGATAGACGAAATCGATGCTCGTCTTATCGGCAAGCAATCCGAGCAACGCGGCTCCTATTCCTCCCATCCCGAATGCGAATCCGAAAAACAGGCCCGAAATCATTCCCACTTGATCGGGAACCAGATCCTGCGCATACACGAGAATTGCCGAAAAGGCCGACGATAATACTAACCCGATCACGATGGTGAGAATGATCGTCCACGATAGATTGGCGTACGGCAGCATCAAAGTGAATGGAAGAGAGCCCACGATAGACCACCAGATGACGTGCTTTCTGCCGATGCGGTCCCCGACCGGACCGCCGATTACCGTGCCGGCGGCAGCCGCACCCAAGAAAATGAATAAGTCGATCTGTGAAGTCTTTACGGACACATGAAACTTACTCATCAAGTAGAACGTGTAATAGCTTCCGAGGCTGGCGAGATAGAAATATTTCGAAAAGACCAGGATCGCCAAAATCGCGATCGATCTCATCACGTCTCTCCTCGAGAGATTGAAGTGCTTCTGAGAATGTGATTCCCGGTGCTTCGGCCCGTTTAGTGCATGTTTCTTGTACCAGTTGCCTACGTTCGTCAGCATGACGATCCCAACCAGAGCAGCCAACGAAAACCAGGAGATGCTGTATTGCCCTTTCGGCAGCACGATAAAGGCCGCCAGCAAGGGGCCGAGAGCAGTACCCGCTGTACCGCCCACCTGAAAGATGGATTGCGCAAGCCCGTGCTGTCCACCGGAAACCAGGCGCGCCACTCGGGACGATTCGGGATGAAAAATGGAAGATCCCACGCCCACCAGGGCAGCCGCGATGAGAAGCATCAAGAAATTCGAGGCCGTCGATAAGAGCAGCAAGCCCGACCAGCGTGCATCCCATTCCGGCTGGCAGAGAATACGGCTTGGGCCGCTTATCGGTGTAAAGCCCGATGAATGGCTGCAATAGCGACGCAGTCAATTGATAGGCCAGCGTGATCAGGCCGAGATGGGCGAAGTCGAGATGAAAAGAGCTCTTTAGTATGGGATAGACCGCTGGAATCAGCGACTGAACCATGTCGTTCAGGAGATGGCAGAAGCTGATCGCAGTCAGGATGGTAAAGACGGCTTTTGCCGCGCTCTGTTCGCGAGCCGGCGGGGAAATTTCGCTCAAGTTGGAAGCTATCTTAGGAGTGTTCGAGCTCAACTTATCTTTTGCTCCAGTTCGGCCCAGCGCGTATAGAGCTGCTCGACGGTCGCTTTCGCTTCCTCCATTTCTTTGTAGGTCTCCCGCAGACGCTGGGGATCTCGAATCACCGCCGGCTCTTCAAGCAATGCATGTTTTGCTGCAAGAACTCGCTCGGCCTCGATAATTCGCTCCTGAATCGAATCGAGGTCGCGGCTTTCCAGGTACGAAAGTTTCTTTTTCCACTGCGTTGAGCGCCATTTGCCAGTTCTGGATCTAGCGGCGGCTGGTGCGCGTCGCTTTTTCAGATGGCGATTCGCGTTGTTCCTGCCAAGCCTCCCATTGCAGATAATCCGCAAACTGTTCCGCGCTGCCTCGGCCATCGAGGCCCAGCACAATCGATGCGACGCGATCCAACATGTACCGGTCATGTGTTACCAATACCAGGGCTCCACGAAATTCGAGAAGGCTCTCTTCCAATATTTCGAGCGTCGGAATATCGAGATCGTTCGTGGGTTCATCGAGGAGCAAGACGTCGGCTGGCTCCAGCATCAGTTTTGCAAGCAAAACCCGCGCTCGTTCCCCGCCGGAGAGCCGGCCCACAGGTTGGTTCAATTGCTCATTCGAGAACAGGAATCGCGCGGCCCAAGACGCCACGTGAATCGGCCGGTCCTGATATATAACAGAGTCTCCGTCCGGGGCGAGCGCACGAAGCAAAGTGAGTTCCGGATCGAGAGGTCGGTTTTGATCGAAGTAGACAATCCGCAATGATTCCGCGCGAAACACCTCTCCCTCGACTGGATCGATCTCGCCGCGCATGAGGCGCAGAAGCGTCGTTTTTCCGCTGCCGTTCGGACCTACGAGCCCCACTCGCATTCCGGCCGCGAGCGTGAAGTTTACGCCATCGAATATCGAACGATTGTCGAAACGATATTCTGACGTTTTTCAGTTCGATTAGCCGCTTTGTCTTTCTCTCGGTCGCAGTGAAGTCGAGTTCGGCCGTGCCGCTGCGGGTGCGTTCATTCAGATCCTTGAGCTCTCCGATCATTTCTCGCGCGTTGTCGATTCGTGCCTTCGCCTTCGTGGCGCGCGCCTTGGGTCCACGGCGCAGCCACTGAATTTCGGTGCGCACGCGATTCTCCAGAGCTTCCTGCCGCTTCGTTTGAGCAATCTGGAAATCGCTTTTCTTCTCGAGAAACGTGCTGTAGTTTCCCTGGACACGCAGCAAACCATCCGGATAGATTCGATTCAGTTCGGCCATCACTGTTGCGACATTCTCGAGAAAATAGCGGTCGTGACTCACGACGACGGACGCAATGTTCGATGTAAGCAGCAGTTGTTCCAGCCACTCGATGCCGGCCAAATCCAAATGATTTGTGGGCTCATCCAGCAACAAAATGTCCGGAGCCGAAACCAAAGCTTCGGCGATGGCCAGCCGTTTGCGCCAGCCACCCGATAGAGTGGCTGCATCCACTTCGAAATCCGTGAAACCCGCACGCCCCAGCGTTTCCGCCGCACGCGCTTCGCGTTCATTTTCCGGCACGGCCGAATTGTCCAGCGCCCGTGAGATCACCGCCTTCACCGTGTGTCCAGGCTGAAACTGAGATTCCTGCGCGACGTAGCTGAGCCGCGTGTTCTTTCGTATCGCAACTTCACCGTTGTCGGGCTCACGACGGCCGGCCAGAATCTCCAGGAGCGTCGTTTTGCCGGAGCCATTCGGACCAATCAGGCCGAGGCGATCGCCTTCCGAAATGTTGAGTGAAATGTTCCGGAACAACGGAGAGGCTCCGTAGGATTTGGCCAGCCCTTGTGCGTTGATTAGAAGCGCCACTCATTTCATGTTCGTACGGGCCCTCTCAAGACCAACGCTGCCAAAGAATTGACGAATTCGGCTACCATTTGAGCGTGGAAGCGCCGTCTTGTGCCTTTTGCCAAATTGCCAGCGGGCATCTGCAGGCGGACATAGTCTACGAAACATCGGATTTTTTCGCGTTTCTGGACAACCGGCCGGTGTTTCCCGGGCACGTGCTGCTCTGTCCTCGTGAACATTACGACACGTTATTAGAGCTTCCGGCCGAACTGGCGGGGCCGGCGCTCGAGGCGACACAGTTGATCGCGAGAGCCGTGGAATCCGCCGTAGACGCGGAAGGAACCTTTGTTGCGATTAACAACCGCGTTAGCCAGACAGTGCCGCACCTCCATATTCACATCGTGCCGAGAAGGCGGAAGGACGGTCTGAGAGGGTTCTTTTGGCCCCGGCAGCCATATAAAGACGATGCGGCCCGTGAGGCCGTGCGGGATGCGATTGAACGCCAGATCCAGAAATTACTGGAATAGCCGTTGACCATTTCCGCCGAGCCTTACTGCCACTGAATCCGATCAAATATTGCGCGAAGACGTTTTGCTTTGCCCGGATTGATGCTTTCAACGAATGCTACACGGCCTTCGAGGTGTGCCCGAAAATCGGGGTGGGACTCGCGGTTCTGGCTGTCGGGACTGAGGCGAACGCAGTTGGTGAGCGTTGCCTTGAGGCGATCAAAATCGCTTCGCATGACGTTCACGCGCTGATTGGCGACAAGGCCCACCAGTTGCTGTCGCACGCCCTGACGCATAATGCGAGTCTTGCGATGATTCACCCTGAAACCCTCTTCAAGTAGAATTGCCGCGACGTGCGTTGAAAACCGCTCCACATGCCTTTCGAATGCCTCGCCGCCGGAAAACGCGAGATCGTCGGCATAACGGGTATACTCGGCGCCAGCCGATCTGGCCAGTCCAGTCAACCGGCAATCCATCCGGTAAGCGCAAATATTGGCGAGCGCGGGCGAGGTGGGCGCGCCTTGAGGTAAATGCGGTCGAGAATACAAGACACGGACTTCCTGTAATTCTTTGGGATCGACTTCGCCTGCCAGGCTTTTCCATATCTCGCGGGGAGCGGCGTTTGTGCAAATACCGCCGAGCAGATCGGCAACCGATTCGGGATAACCGATGGTTCGAAACAGAGTTTGAATTCTTGCACCCGCGAAGGAAGGAAAAAATTCCCGGAGATCCATCCGCAAGACAACGCGTTGACCGACATGAGGCGCGATGAACGTTTTGATTGACCGCCCGTTCACGAACCCGTGCGAGGCTGAGTGCGGCGGGATTTGTCGAGAATCCCAGAAAGAATCCGCCGTTGCAGCGCCTTCAGGCGCGGCTTCGGTGCTTCGATTAATCGAATGTTGCCGGATCGTTTTGCAAGAATCCGGTAATGGTAGTGCCTCAGGCGCGAACCACTCTTTTTGTATCCGAGCGCTTTGAGATCGGCGAACCACTCCAGGTCCCCCACGCTAAGCAGAAACCAAGTGGCCAGATCTCCAACGGTCTCAATTATCGGGATGTCCCACGCTTGAGCCGCGGGAACTGGCTGCATTTGCTGCGGACTGATCAGCCATTGCCCGACAGATAACTTGTCGAAATGTTTTGACCAGGCGCGCGCAAAACCTGGGTCCTTAGCGAGAAACTGAACCACGTCGCGATGCCGCGGACGCGGCAATCCGGCAACCGTTGCGACATATCGCCGCGCCAAGGGCCGAACCCAACGCCAAGAGCGCCCCAAAGTCTGACTGGCGCGGGCAACAATCTGCTCTACAGTCGTTTCACCAGCGAGAAAAGACCTGGCCAGCGCGCTTAAAAGCTGCGATTTCGACATTGCGGGCGGCGGCAGAATACTCCAACGAATCTGACTCTGCGTGAGGCGTTCTGCGCAGTCGCGCAGTGTTCCCTCACGCGACGAAATCTCAGTTCTTCACATTTCCCTCGGGGGGACCCCGGAGAGGCTCAAGCCGAACCGGGGTTCGACCAAAGCCAAACTTGGAGCACTCCGCCGCGAAGGTATGATAACAGCTTTTCTAGTACCTTCGGGCTGTTCCGGCCACGTCCTATTCCGTTATCATCGCTAGCGAGGAGCCATGGTCATGCCGGATCGCGTTGGAACACCTCCGGAAATAGCATCGGCCCGAGCACGGCCGCAGTTCGTTATCAGCGACCCGGGTCCGGTGGAGCGGACCTTTTGGCTTCTGCGGCGCGCTTTTATTGCCGCCTACGAAGACAACTGCTTCGGTATTGCGAAAGGCGCGGCTTATTCGTTTTTGCTGTCGCTGTTTCCAGTACTGACCACGCTCACGTTTGTCTTGATTCAGGTGAATGCGCAATCCGTTGTGCACGTGATTTCCTCGTTCGTGCAACAAGTGCTGCCTCCTGGAACGGAGGACATTGTGCTTTCCCGATTGAGGGCGAGAGCGGTGAAACCGATTTCGCTGCCGGTGGTGGCGATATTGCTTTCTCTATGGGCGGCTTCCGGCGCGATGATCAGTTTGATGGAGGGCTTTCAGGCAGCCTACCGGATTCCCTCCGGCCGGCCATTTCTGAAGCAACGCGGGATGGCGATTTTTCTGGTTATGATTGCGGCGTTTCCCGCTGTGGCCGCGTCTTCGTTGATTATCTGCGGAGATCGCGGTGAGGCGGCCTTTATTCATTGGATCGGCGTATCCGAGATCAGCACACCGGTGGAGCTGGCCTGGCGCATCGCTCGATATGCGCTGGCTTTTTGTACAACCACTCTTGTCACAGGTCTGCTCATATTATTTTGGGCCGAACTATAGGCCAGAACCCGTGCAGCGCAAGTCCTCGTCCCGTTTCATTCGAGTGTGGCCCGGCGCCTTTTTGGCAACCGCTCTGTGGTTGATTGCAACACTGGGTTTCGCCTGGTATGTCGGACATTTGGCGAACTACAACATCTTTTACGGAAGCATTGGCACCGTGATCATTTTGCTGATTTGGCTGTACCTGATCGCGTGCATCGCTCTGCTAGGCTGCGAGTTCAATGCGGAACGCGAGCGGATTAGCTGCATTCCGTTGCTTGAAATAGGGCAATAGCCGGATCCCTTACTTCTCTATACTGAGATGTGTTATTCCGTTTAGCCATCGATTACAAGCCGCGCGGCGACCAGGCGAGCGCAATTGAACAGTTGACTCGCGGTGTTTTCGATAGCGAGAAACATCAGGTTCTGCTGGGCGTCACAGGCTCCGGAAAAACGTTCACGATGGCGAAAATCATTGAGGCCTGTGAACGTCCCTCGCTCGTTCTCGCGCACAACAAGACGCTAGCGGCCCAACTCTATCACGAATTCAAGACGTTCTTCCCCGGGAACGCGGTCGAGTACTTCGTCAGCTACTACGATTATTACCAGCCGGAAGCCTACATTCCATCGGGCGATATCTACATTGAAAAAGAAGCGACCATCAACGATGAATTAGACAAGCTCCGATTATCCGCAACACGATCTCTTTTCGAGCGCCGGGATTGCATCATCATCGCGAGTGTCAGTTGCATTTACGGACTCGGCTCTCCGGAAGCGTACTACGGAATGTTGCTCATGCTCGAGAAGGGTCAGCAGATCAGCCGCAAGGAATTGCTACAGCGGCTGGTGGAGATTCTGTACGAGCGAAACGATCACGATTTCCGGCGCGGAACCTTTCGCGTCCGCGGCGATGTGATCGAGCTGTATCCGACGTACGACGACAATGCATACCGCATCGAACTCTGGGGCGATGAGATTGAGTCTCTCAGCCAGATCGATCCGGTTCTGGGACAAGTGAAGCAAACGTATTTGCGCTTGCCTATCTACCCGAAGACGCATTACGTGATGGACGCGCCCACCCGCCAGCAAGCGATGAAAAGCATCGAGAATGAACTGCAGTGGTGGCACAAGGAACTGGAAAGCAGCGGAAAGCTGATTGAAGCGCAGAGACTGTATCAACGCACGATGTTCGATCTGGAAATGATCAAGCAGATCGGTTTCTGTCATGGCATCGAAAACTACTCACGCCATTTTTCCGGGCGGCTTCCGGGAGAAGCGCCTCCGACTTTACTGGACTATCTCCCGAATGACGCCTTGCTTTTCATCGACGAGAGCCACCAGACGGTCCCCCAACTGCAAGGCATGTATCACGGGGATCGCTCTCGCAAGGACATTCTGGTGGAGTTCGGGTTCCGTCTTCCGAGCGCCAGAGACAATCGCCCGCTGACATTTGAGGAATTCGAGAACCGGGTCAACCAGGTGGTTTATGTCTCCGCTACGCCCGGTCCCTACGAATTAACCAAATCGTCAGGCGTGATTGTGGAACAGATTATCCGGCCGACCGGACTTATCGATCCCGAGATCGAAGTTCGCCCGATCCGAGGTCAGGTTGACGATCTCTTGCACCAAATCCGCCTGCGCGCAGAGCGAAACGAGCGTGTGCTTGTGACCACGCTTACAAAACGCATGTCGGAAGACCTTGCCGAGTACTATGCAGAGGTCGGCGTTAAGTGCGCGTACTTACACTCCGAAGTGAGCACCTTGGATCGCATAAAAATTCTTCGCGATTTGCGGCGCGGCGCGTATGATGTCTTAATCGGAGTCAATTTGCTTCGCGAAGGACTGGATTTGCCCGAAGTATCTTTGGTGGCCGTTCTTGATGCAGATAAAGAAGGATTTTTGCGATCGAGCGGATCTCTGATTCAGACGATTGGTCGAGCGGCGCGAAACGTGAACGGACGGGCAATCCTTTATGCGGACGTAATGACTCAGAGCATGCAGCGCGCGATTCGAGAGACGGAACGGCGGCGTGCTCTCCAACGGGCTTATAACGAAGCGAACGGCATTACTCCGCAGACTATCGTTAAGCCAATCGATATGAGCTTAGTGGCGGTTGCCGAAGCCGACTACGTGACTGTTCCCTTGGACCTGGAGCCGGAGACCGAAGTTGCGTTGACACCGGAAGAGCGCGATTCCTTAATTGCCGAACTCGAACTAAAGATGCGTGAAGCAGCTAAGATCTTTGAGTTTGAAAAAGCGGCGCAGTTTCGTGATCGAATCAAAGCTCTGAAGATGAGCGGTGTGTATGAAGAAACAGCTGCAACTCGGCCTGGTGGTGGAGGGTAACTCCACTAAATCGGCTATTCTACGACTGCCCAAATTAGCCGAGGAGCTCGGACCTGTTAAGTCTACTGCTTTGCGCGTTGCGCGGCGACTTTCTCATATGCTGCGCGGCGGATATGCGGTTTCCGATTATGAAGAGCTGCAAGCTGCCCGGCTTATTCTGTTGCGCATTCCCGATGCCGCAGTGCCGCGCGTAGTAGAGGAGTTGGGCGCATCCGAGCTGGTTTTTAAGGACCTGTGCTTTGTTTTGTGCGAAAGCTGGCTCACGACCGAATCCTTGGAGCCTTTAAGGATGCGCGGCGCGTCTATCGGTACGATTCTAAACATGCCCAGCACAAATCAGCACTGGTTTGTGGTGGAGGGAGACATATCCGCCGTGCGCCAGGTCCGCCGTTTCATCGAGCGCAATGACGCCCGCGTGTTTGAGATTCGGGAGGGTTGCAAGCAACTGTATTTCGCTGCGGAACTGCTCGCAACTGGGCTCACTACCCCGCTGTTCCTGGTCGCACAACAAGCGCTTCGCGAAGGCGGGATATGCGGCAATCATCTCACGGTAATGCTTGACGAAATGGCTCAGAAAACTTTCAGAGATCTGCTGAAAGGCTCTCGCGCAAATTTTAGTGGTGCTTTGGAGGAATGTTCTCCGGCAGCCACCAAAGCGCATTTGGATGCGCTGCGCGCGAATCAGCCGGACATCGCCGAAGTTTGTGGACGAACAGCTAGGATGGGCGCGGCGCAGGCTGTTGAAGCAAAAACATGAAGCTTGACCTTTTTTCAATCTCGGCTGAAATGGCCCAACCGTTCCCGTGCGATCAGAAACTGAGCCACACTCCACAGTTGTGATGGGCAACCGCCGGGAAGATGGGGCGGATCGCCGTCAAAGACCTCCGTTAACGAACCGAGACAACAGGTGCTGAATTCTTTTTCCAGGCCCCGCAGCAATTCACCGCAAAAAGAAACAGCTTGGTCCGACCCCTCATAAGCGTAAAGATACGCTTCGGATGAATGGGCCCATGAGCCAGGGCCACACGGCGCCTTGGTGATAAGCTCGATCACGCTCCGCCATGGAACCTTCGAAACGCGGGCAATAGGACGGAGCATTTCGTTCGAGCGTTCTTAGCCCCACGGGCGTTAGCAGGTGGTCCGAACGATTTCAACGATGGACCGGGCGCGTTGCGGCTCAAACAACGGAAACGGCAGCGAGAGAGCAGCGAGCTGATTGGGTCGAACGCTCGGATCACGCCCCGACGGTGTAATCACGTCATACAGGCAAGCACGGTCCAGATTCCAGAAGCTCCGCTGAAAGGAAGCCAACATCAGCTCCGCCTCGCTCTGGAACTTTTGGTGCTCCCCGGCAAAACCAAGGACCTCCGACCAATATGCAAGAATCCGCAGCGCGTTGTACCAGAGCGCATTAATTTCAACTGCTTTGCCATTCCTGGGCGTGACGGCGGCATCTCCGATTTTCGCGTCCATCCACGTCAGTTGTGTTTGAGGGTCGCCTGCGGAAAGCAGATGGTCCGCAGCGTCCACCTGAATGTGATAGTAAGTTCCGCGAATATGCCATTCGACGATGTCGCGCGCCGCCGGATAAAACGTTTGGCGCAAGAATTCCAAATCATTACTCGCTTTCAAGAACTCGTGCGCGGCCACGAAGAACCAGAGGCTGGCGTCGGCAGTATTGTATTCAGGCAGCGAACCCTTATCGGCAAAGCGATTGGGCAGAACTCCTTGCGATCGCGATTCCGCCAGCAGAGTGAGAATCTCTCTGCTTTCCCGCCACTCGAAACCGCTCTTCCATAGCGCGGGCAGACTGATCGAGAGTGTCGCGGCTCCAATCGGTGAACCAGGGATAACCGGCAATCAACGAAGGCTTTCCATCGGACCGCTTAATCCGGAATTGATCTAGCGCTCGCTTCAGCATTGAGTCGATTTTGGAAGCCGCGCGAAATTCGCGGCGCGCCGCTTCGGCTTCGAGAAGCGAGGATATGTCCGGAGTTTGTAGGTGCGGGGCCAGTTCGCCGGTGTTGAGGGCGGCGATGATCCAGGCGGGGCTCTGTGGATTCAGTTCAAACTGAAGCGAACCGGGCGAGAACAGATCTTCGCGAAAATCCAGACCGCGCTCCAGTTCTCGCAAATACTCGTGGTTCAGAAACCAGATCCCGTCAGCTTTGAACGTTCCATTGTGTCGTAGCGTGAGCGATGGCAGATCAGGGTAGGGCGTAAACGAAATGCTTCCTGGACCGCGTTGCATATCGACTTGCTGAGAGCAGGGTTCTTATGAGTCAGCGAGTGATAATCGCGAAAGGAGAGCGTCAGCCGAACTTCCAAACGGCACGCGCAGCGTCGCTTGATAGCGGATTAACACGCATTGCTGCTGGTCCAATAAACAAACCGTTTTTTCAATCCTCGACTGTTCCGGTTCGATAGCGCCAACAGGGAAAAGGCGAGATGCTGAATTCCTCCAGAAATTCGAATCCCCGTGGCTGTACTGTTCCGGGGTATTGCACAGTCGCAAGTTCGAAAATCTTGCCGCCGACGGTGATTCGCTCTTCAACGCGTGGCAGGATGGAATACCGGTCGGCAGGCGGATTCAAAGACGCGATGAGCAGGCCGTGATAGCGTCTCGTATTCACGCCCGCGACTGTTCCCATCGCAAACGCTCCCGTATGGTTTGTATCGAGCCATTCCAGCCGGGATGACTGGCTGAAATCCCGACAAACATCGCCGGGCACGATGATCGATAGCGGCTTGGGAACGTCTGCCACACTCATAGTCTAGGGAATGGAAAAGCGTTATCACTGGAAACTGAAGCAGCGGGAAATCATTTTGGGCGATCGAACGCTGCTGATGGGGATCTTGAATCTCACGCCCGATTCGTTTTCTGACGGAGGGCAATATTCTGATCCCGATCGCGCCTTTGCGCGGGCGATAGAGCTTGAGGACGAAGGCGCAGACATCCTCGATCTCGGCGCTGAATCGACTCGCCCGGGCTCCCAGCGGATTTCCGAAGCGGAAGAATTGCGCCGGCTTGTTCCAGTGCTCAAGCGTCTGCGCGGGAAGTTGACTATTCCGATTTCAGTGGATACCTATAAGTCCGGGCGTGGCGGAGAAAGCGCTGGAGCATGGCGCTGAAATCATCAACGATCCAAGCGGAATACTGCTGGATCTTCAACTCCCGAAGGTGGTCACGAAGTACGATGCGGGACTTGTGATCAACCATATGAGAGGCAATCCTGAAACCTGGGCGAAACTGCCTCCGATGAAGGATCTCATGCGCTCGATCAGTATCGATCTGGAAGCGGCATTGCATCGAGCGCGTCAGACTGGCGTGCAGAAGCATCAGGTGGTCATCGATCCGGGCCTTGGATTCGGAAAACGGCGTGAGCAAAATTCCGAGATCATCGCTCATCTGGGATTACTGAGGTCGTTCGACGTGCCGATATTGATCGGCCCATCGCGCAAATCATTTCTGAAAAGAGAACAACCTGAGGATGTTGAATTCGCCACGGCGGGCGCGGTTGCGGCTAGTATTTTGAATGGGGCACATATCGTGCGCGTGCATGACGTGAAGAATATGAAAACGGTCACAGAGGTCGTGGATGCAATCCGGCAGTCGGCACAAGCGGAGTTGGAGCCGGTGCCTACTCAGGCGCGCTGGCAACGTGGACAGTAATGAGTCCCCCTCTGCGCAATGACAATTTTGCGGATTGATCCTCCACATCGAGGGCACGGTTGGCCTTCCCGGCCATAGACGTTGTGCAGTTGTTGAAATGCGCCGCGTTCTCCTGCGCCATCCACGTAATCGGAAATGGAAGAGCCCCGGTGCTGAATGGCCAGCCGGAGCACTTCGAGCAAGCTTTTATGCAGCAGCTCAGCGCGTACTTTCGAGATGCGGCTGGCAAGAGCGCGCGGGTGAACACGAGCGGCAAACAACAGTTCATCGGCATAGATGTTGCCAACGCCCCCGAGGAATGCCTGGTTCAGCAGCAGGGTTTTGATGTTGCCGCGATGTTGATGCAAACGTCGATAAAACTCTTCAAACGGAACATCGAGAGCGTCGGGACCGATGCGATTGAACGATTCCGGAAGTTTGTCGAAGAACTCCACGCGGCCGAACTGGCGCACGTCGTCGTAGATCAGCGTGCCGTTTTCTAATTCAATAGCAGCGCGCGTATACTTGCCCGCAGACGCATTCCAGAGCAGCTTTCCGGTCATCCCCAGATGGACATACATGACGCCGCGATCGAGCTCGATAAGGATCTGCTTGCCGCGGCGTCGAACGTGCTTAATCACCAAACCGCTGAGCGCGGCGGCGGTCGCGGAGAGATTACCGCGCGTAACGCGATGCGAATAGAATTGCGCATTTTGGATTGTTCGCCCGAGGATGTGCGGGGTGATGGAACGAACGACGGTTTCGACTTCTGGCAGTTCAGGCAAGCTATGTGTTCGTAGGATAGCGACGATCGAAGACTGAGTTAAACTGGGGAAGGTTCAAGCCACCCTAGCTCAGCTGGTAGAGCGGCTGATTCGTAATCAGCAGGTCGCCGGTTCGATCCCGGCGGGTGGCTCCAGAAAATCAAACATTTACAGGCTGCCTCGTCTTCGAGTTGGGTTCAATTGGGTTCAATTCGCTGGCGTTTCTGAACCGCTCGGTCTCTTCTTCAAAAGCTGATCCAACGACTCCACCGCTACCCTCACGCTCTCGGGCACTGACTTGATGTAATGCTCCAGCGTGGTTTTCGCATTCGTGTGCCGAAGGTGGGCCTGCACGTCCTTCACGCTTGTGATCTGCGCCATGTACGTCGAGCACGTGCGCCGGAGCATCTGGTGAGTCACGCCTTCGATTCCGGCATTGCGGCCGGCTTCCTTGAGAACGCGGAATTGGTGGCCGGCTTTTCCGCGCGCCGCCGCGCGAGGCGGGTACGAACTTGCATCGCCCAGTCGGCGGAATTCGTGAGTTCATCTTTCCCGGCATAGACCCTCTAAGTACTAAGCGACTCCTCAAGGCGATTGGGGAGGGACAACAAGGAATCCCGCACGTTGCTCGGCGGAGAAATCGCTCTCAAGAACTATGGGAATCTGGAAGACCGAATCGGGACGGAGTCGGGCCAGGATTTTTGACTTGCGGCAGAGTGGGATGCGACGCCGTCGGTTTGCTGGTCTCAGCGCTCCCATTCCGAGGGCTTACGGCGGGTTGCGTTCCTCGACCGCTGCATCCCGTTTGGGATGCGCTTTCTTTTTTGGGAATTTTAGCTCAACAGCGTCCCGACATCCCCTCCAGGAGTCCCTTAGTATTTAGAAGGTCCGTACATGCCGCAACGATCAATCAGGTTCTCTGACCGGGTATTGAAGGAGGTCGAGACCGTCTCACAGACGCGCGCTTCGCGTCTCCAACGGCTTTCATCAGGTATGCCGTGAAGCAGGAATTATCGGAACGGCACGAGGGATTGACGGGGGCGGAGGAACGCATAGCCGCGACCCTAATCCAGGTGAGAAAGGATGTTTTCCGCGTTGCGCGGGCGCAGCAAGCGTGTTCGCTTATGTAGACACTCTGGCGAAAGCCCTCTTAACCTGCGTGCCGGAGCCGCCGGTCGACGCGAGGCCGCGAGCCGTCGCATGCGCCAAAGACCGCTACGAAAGGCTGATTAAGAGCGCAGGACGCGCCATGGTCGGCGAATCCAAGCTGGCACCGGAAGACCTCGTCGGCGAACTCGATCGGCCATGATGGCGCTTGCACATTTTAAGGTACAATGTGCTAAGTACGGTACACCGCATGGCGGACGATCCTAAGCCGAAGAGGATCCCTCTGATCTTCTTCCGCACGCTAACCGGCAGCGAGCCGGTACGGGAATGGTTGAAGGAGCTGCCGGAGGAAGAAAGGCAGGCGATAGGCCAGGATCTGTTGCGAGCGCAATGGCGTTGGCCGATAGGAATGCCGCTGTGCCGCGCGATGGGAAACGGCCTCTGGGAAATTCGGACGGATCTGCCGACGAAGCGCACCGCGCGTGTGTTGCTTTGCGTTTACCGTGAGCACCTGGTCGCACTGCACGGGTTCATCAAAAAGACCCGTGCGACGCCAGATGAGGATTTGGCGCTGGCGCGGAAGCGCAAGAAGGAGTTGGAGCAATGAGCAAGAAACACATGGGATCGAGCGTCGATGACTTCCTCAAAAAGGAGGGCATTTTCGAGGAGGCGCAAGCGCAGGCGGTCAAGGAAGTCGTGGCGTGGCAACTCGCCGAGGCCATGAAGAAGAAAAAAATCTCGAAAAACAAAATGGCCACGCTTCTGAAGACAAGCCGCACGCAGGTTGACCGGCTCCTCAGCGCGAAGGACGACATTACGCTCTCAAGTCTGCAGCGAGCGGCCGCGATGGTAGGTCGCCGCGTCACCATTGAGCTCATATAGCGCCTTTGGACAGCTCGGTGCGGCCGAGCGTAGGAGTGGACAATCAAGTCAATTTAGCAGTGCATGGCTCTCCGGGCCGTACAAACCAATGGCCGCAGCCGAACTTCGGTTTCTGGATTGCGCGTGACAAGGGAGCGATCCGGGGGAGCCCGTCAACGACCGCATTCGCGGCGCACCGAAGCGAAGCGTACAATCGAAAGCGAGCAAGCGAAAATGGCACAACGAACCCGACCATTGGAACTGGCGTTGATCGGAAAGACATGCTGCTAGGAGTGCGTAAGTTCATCGACATTGAAAAGATTCGGGATCGCGGGTCATTTGCCTTAGATTTCGAGAGTTGTGAGGGCAACCGATACATTCTGTTTATAAAGATTCGACTTGCAGAATGTGGTCCAGCCAAAACGGATCAGAATGGCTTCCACCAAGAGAGGTAGTTGGAAGGCTACGATGCACCGGTGATCATTGACTGTGACCCCACAAAGCGGCCACAGAATACGGATACGGTCTTCTATAGCGTTCTGTGCGGACCCAAGAGCCCCGTGACCTGGCAACAAGCTCGTCAGATTGTTGCAGAAGCCGCAAGGCTTGCTCCGAGCATCAGCCAGTGGCGCGCGGATTGGATGAAACAGATGACAGCCATTGTTGAGGGTAACGGCGAACCAGCGCCCGGTTGGCCGACTCGATCAATGTGGCATCGACCATCGTAGATGCGGCTTGCCATCGAATTAGCTGCCACTCCCGGCTTTGACATTCGAAGCAACGCTTAGAGGTTGAGGTATTCATGTGGGCGACGTTGGTTCAAAATCGGGTTCAATACGCGCCGGCCGAGCCGAAATCGCCAATATGCTCCGGCAGACGCCGATCACAGAATCAACAGCATAGATTACGACCCGGGATTTCGTAATCAGCAGGTCGCCGGTTCGATCCCGGCGGGTGGCTCCACTCTTCCCGGTGCAATCGGTAACCGGGGAGAAGAGAGTCTCGACAACCTCACGATTGAAAACGTTTTTGCAAGCGGTCGTCTTCTCCGGCACTCAGCCGGGTACGAAAAGCTCGCTCATTTACTTCTCGCGAATGATGGCGTATTCGTCGACCATACCGTGCGATTTACGATCAATGTTCGTGGCTCAGGGTTGATGAGTTAGAGCTGGGGTTTTGATCCTTATCGCCCGAGAGTTGTTGGGGTTGGCCTTAGCAGTTTGACCCGGAGTAAGACTAGCGGCTACTCGCGGATCTGGACTCACGCCGTTAATATTCAAGGCATAAAGGTCCCCGGCGTATGCATATAGCAGTTTCCAAGAAACCATCTGCCGTGGCAGCCTACTAAAGTCTGGTTCGCAGATGCTGTTGAAAACTATTCGTGTGCTTCGTCGAAATCCCCGTACAACCAAGTTCCGGTTTGCGCGTCGCTCGCTCATAATCGCCTCCAAGGATCCCCTTTCGTCAGAGCGTTGCGAAGCGCAAGCCGAACTTGGCAACAACTGCTCAACGACGAAGCGCTAATTGATGCCGACAGTGTCAGTTGGCGAGCCGAAGCGGTGGGCAAGCAGAGTTGTTTCCGTCGTTCCATCTGGAGTGTACTGCTGACGATGTATTCACCAATCCCGCCACAATCCAGTAGATCGGCAAGGGGCAACGGCTAACAATTCATCGAACCTTTGTTTTCCTTTGCCCCTTCTTTTTGGTGCCTCAACGCGTTCCCGTGACGTGGTAGCGCTGCCCTAGTTCTTGCCGAATAGCGCGACGTGCACTCTCCGAAAGAACTGGCCGCGGCTTTTCGGACGTGTTCTCCGACTCGGTAGCGGCGTCCGCCTCGTGGTCCTCGCCTGGCACGGCCAGGAAAGCGTGCAGGTCACCGGTTGTTGTGTCGAGGCCTTGGCCGACGATCTCTCCAGCATCGTTGATATCCAGAGCAAACACCAGATATAGCGGCGAGTCCCCCGGGATTAGCGCGTTCAGGTCCATCATTTTTCCGCGTTGCCACAGAAACGCACGGCAGTTCCCGTTGATGTCGCACGATGCACCAACTACTTGTCCATCGTTGTTGATTTGTGTTGGCAATCCCGAGAAATCGCCCCCAACGGTGCCGAGGTCCTGCATTCCGCCATCTTTAGTCCACACGAAGGAGTGGAGTTGCACCCCAGGGAAGCCGGGAAGTTCGCTTGACAGGTCGGACGCGCCAACCACTTCACCTCGATCATTGACGGCAGCAGCTGTGCCGAGCATCGTGCCTCCCAGACTGCCGAGATTGATGGGGGAGCGGTGATTCCACAGAACGGCATGCGGCCCCGCTTCGAGCCCGGAAGCTGTCGTGTTGGCGCATGAACCCGACGAGCCGACCGCTTGGCCTGTATCGTTGAGTCTCAGGGCGAATCCAACCGTATCGCCGGGCAGTGGAGGGAGTTCATGGATGTTGCCGTTTGGCTCCCATATCGCGGCTTCAAAATCGAGGACTTGAGGCGAGGGGCACTCGGGATCTTGCGTGCTGTTCTCCGCAACTCCAATCATCTGGCCGCGGTTGTTGATAGCAAGAGCTTGGGCGTTATTGCCGCCCAGCGTCGGAAGCGCCCTCATTTGGCTATCCTTCCAGACGGCCGCAAGACAGATATGGCCAGTGCCGAAAGCGCAGAAATTTTCGCCGAGCGGATCTAAGTTGGAAGTCTCGGAATAAATCGCCAACTCATCCTTGTTGTTAGGACCGGCTGCGCTAGCGTTTAATCCTCCTAGCGTGCCGAGGTCCAGCATGCCGGTGTCTTTAGTCCAAAGGAACGGGTGTTGGGACTCGCCTGGCACATTCGCGGCGCCGCCTACGTCACCCCTACTATTAATGGCGAAGGCTATGCTGGACGAGCCACCTAATGTACCGAGGTCTGTGACTCTGTAATGTGAAGCGCCGGGCTTTCTTTCTTGTTCTTGGGCGATTGTCGGGAGCGGTACTGCCAGAAATGCCATTAGTGCCGTTCCGGCAATTCGCTTTAACGTTGTGGATTGCATATTGTCTCCTTTCGGCTCGGGTTTTACCCGCGCTCATCCGCAGTGGCGCAAACGAAGGGAGACAGCTATCATTTCGACCCAATTTTTTCAGTTATAATGCCCCAAAATTGAAGAATGGAGAGGTCGGCACCGGATGTGAGCGAGCTTCTGCGCGCCTGGACTGACGGCGACGAACGCGCACTGGACATACTGACCCCAATTGTTTACGAGGAACTGCGCCATGTCGCACGGAATTACGTGAGACAGGAACGTCCTGGTCACAGCCTGCAGGCTACGGCTCTAGTGAACGAAGTCTACATGCGGCTGGTGGACTACAAGCGCATGCAGTGGCAGGGCCGCGCACATTTTTTTGCGGTTTCGGCCCAACTGATGCGGCGCATTCTTGTCGAGCACGCACGCCGTCACAACCTGAAACGTGGAGGCGGCGTCCGGCACGTTCCGTTGGAGCAGGCCGTCATAGGCGGCAGCGGCCAGTCCGAAGACATGCTTGCCCTGGACGGGGCGCTAAACAAGCTGGCCAGTTTCGATGCCCGCATGGCTCAGGTGGTGGAACTGCGCTTCTTCGGCGGGATGAGCGTGGAAGAGACGGCAGAGGTGCTCAAGATATCTTCGATCACTGTGATACGCGACTGGAGCACCGCAAGAGCATGGCTTTACCGTGAAATGACCGGTGGTGCTGACAGTGAATCGTGAGCGCTGGCGACAAGTTCATGAACTGTTGCAATCGGCATTGCAGCAGCCGGCGCTCGATCGCGAGGCGTTTGTGCGTCGGGCGTGCAAGGGAGACGAGGGCCTAGAGCGCGAGGTCCGATCCTTGTTGAAGTCCCATCAAAAGGCCGGAAGTTTTCTGCAAAAGCCCGCCCGGGAAGTGGCTGTGCGCATAGTTACGGCGAATCAACCCGACGAGGCGCAACTTGACCTCAGTTCGCTGATAGGCGCCACGCTCTCACATTACCGGATTGTCGAGAAGCTCGGTGGCGGCGGCATGGGCGTCGTGTATAAAGCTGTCGACACTCGGTTGGATCGCCTGGTTGCGTTGAAGTTTTTGCCGGATGAGCTTGCTCGCGACCCTCATGCCCTCGCTCGTTTTCAGCGTGAAGCACGAGCGGCGTCCTCGCTCAATCACCCGAATATCTGCACGGTCTACGAGATCGATGAGCAAGACGGGCGTGCGTTCATGGTCATGGAGTATCTGGAAGGAGCGACGCTTAAGCACCGCGTCGCTGGACGCCCTTTGGATACCGGAACGCTAATTAGGTTCGGGATTGAGATCTCCGAAGGACTCGATACCGCCCACGCGCAGGGCATCGTTCACCGCGACATCAAGCCCGCAAATATCTTCATAACGAACCGGGAACATGCGAAAATCCTGGATTTCGGACTTGCCAAGATTTCGGGGCCGGAAGTTATGCAGACGCAAATCAGCGCAACGGACCGAACCAGGATACGCCAAGAGCAACTGACAGATCCTGGTGCAGCGTTGGGGACCGCCGATTATATGTCTCCAGAGCAAGTACGCGGGGAACAGTTGGACATGCGAAGCGATCTGTTCTCATTCGGCGCAGTGCTCTATGAGATGGCCACAGGGGTCGCTCCCTTTACCGGCAGTTCATTGCAGGAAATCTTCGACAGCATTCTGCACAAGAGTCCGGCGCCTACCCGAACTCTGAACCCATCGGTGCCTAAAGAACTGGAAAGCGTGATCTCAAGGTGTTTGCAGAAGGACCGGCATGTGCGTTACCAGCATGCTTCAGAGATTCGCGACCATCTGGAAGGGCTGAAGCGGAAGAAGGAGTTGCTGCTTCGGTTGCGGCAAGCGATATCACTTCGCTTCGCCTTGGCCGGTGCTGGCGTTCTGTGCACGGCAATTATGGCTTATGTCACAACGGCTCCGTTGACCCCGCCGCGCGTGTCCGGTTACGTTCGGGTCAGTCACGATGGGCACAGGAAAGGGGAAGCGCGCGGTGCGATGGTGACGGATGGGTCACAGCTTTATCTCGCGGAGGAGGCTGGGACAGCTTCGGCCATTGCCCAGGTTTCCACGGGTGGCGGCGACACAGCTTTCCTACATACGCCCTTCGGACTGCCTGAAATCCAGGACATGTCGCCAGGTCGTTCCGAACTCTTGGTTACTAACTTTACTCATCGACTTGGATGGCCGCTTTGGATGCTCTCCTTGCGGGCCGGGACGCCTCGCCGCGTGGGAAATGTGCTTGCCACCGCCGCGGCGTGGTCTCCCGACGGGAAGGAGATTGCCTATATCCAGGATCGGGATTTATATCGCACAAACCGCGACGGGAGTAAAGCTAAGAAAATCACGAGCCTTCCTGGAACCGCTTTCTGGTTGCGGTGGTCGCCCGATGGGAGCCGCTTGCGAATGACAGTAGGTGACGTTATGGACAAGACCGGCGGGCTTTCGATTTGGGAGGTTTCAGCAAACGGAACAGGGATACACGAGTTGCTTCCGAATTGGAACCAGCCACCTACTGCGTGTTGCGGAAACTGGACTCTCAATGGCAAGTACTTCGTTTTTCAAGCGACTCGCAACGGTAAGACTGAAATCTGGGCAACCAAAGAAAAAGCCAGCGTCCGTGGCTGGCTTCGGAGGTCGAAAGATGAACCCGTACAACTCACCTCGGGGCAGTTGAATTCACTTGCGCCCGTCCCGAGCCCAGACGGCAAGAAGCTGTACGTAATCGGCCAACAACTGCGCGGCGAATTGGTCCGCTACGATCTCAACGCGCACCAATGGCTGCCGTATCTCGCGGGCATTTCGGCCGAATTCGTCAGTTTCTCGCGCGACAGGCAATGGGTCACTTATGTTGCTTTTCCGGAGGGCACGTTGTGGCGGAGCAAGATCGACGGTAGCGAGCGGCTCCAGCTTACTGCTCCTCCCGTCCAGGCTCTACAGCCATGCTGGTCCCCGGACGGCAAACGAATTGCGTTTGTAGCTGTCTCGCCAGGAAAGACATGGAGAATCTACGTGATTTCCGCATCCGGTGGCACACCTGAATCCCTACTTGAGGAACCGCACAATCAACATCACCCCAGTTGGTCGCCGGATGGTAAATCTATCGCGTTTAGTTATGTCTACTTTCTTGAGGCAGCACCGCCAGGAGTTACTGTGGTGCACTTGGAAAACCACAGAGTCGAGCGACTTCCCCATTCCGAAGGGCTGTGGGAATCCGAATGGTCGCCACAGGGCCAATACATTGTTGCGAGGACGTCGGATTCTCACGCGCTGATGCTGTTCGATCTCAAGACTCGAAATTGGGCGGAACTCGTGAAGAGCGATATTGGTTGGCTGCAGTGGTCGGCTGACGGACAGGAAGTCTACTTTTATCGAATCGCAAACCAGCCCGCACTGATGCGCGTGCGCGTGAGCGATCGCAGCGTGGAGGAGGTCGTGGGCCTGAAGAGTACCGACAATACCAGGTGGACCGGCGGCCCGTGGATTGGCGTCACGCCGGACAACTCGCCTCTTTTGTTGCGCGACACCGGCACGCAGGAGGTCTACGCGCTCGACTGGCAGGAGCCGTAAATGCAAACTGCATGCGCAAATCCGCCTCGAGTTCTACCGACGACCGGACAACGATGAAGATCACACTGCGACCCCGAATCGCGCGATCTCTCGGGATCACCCGCAGGAAATCGCCAAAGTCGATCGCACGATACGCGAATAAGCGGAGCAAGTCGAACGGGAGAACCTTGTCGCGGACCCGGCGCAAACTTCGGATGCGACTCAGGGGGAGGAGAGAGAAGCGCCTAAACTTTCCCGCACGAATCGGAACTCGCCACCCTGCAACATCTCGACCACAGACCCGGATGTAGCTCTGTCGCAAACGAGGAGCGTCAGTGTTTGAATCCTGCCCGAATTCCGACTTAATCACGGAAGCCACTTGCAAAATTAATGTTGCTGGAAGGGGCTGGAGAATTACAGAACAGAACGAAGGAGAAATGTTTTGAAAGAGGGCTTCGAACCTTGTACTCTGTTGTTTCCAGACAAACAAAAAACAAGGAGCAAGCCCCATAAGCGTTAACTTGGCTGAACACAGGAGTACTCGCCACTTTTCCCTTGTCCGAAAACCCTACTTGCCGAGACTTGAGGGCGTCGGCAGATACTGGGCGACCGCGGCGAGCTTATTCGACCTTCAGCCGTGCCTAACTTCCGGTTATGCGCGTTATACGACCGCTAATCGGAAACACTACCGCGGCGGGGGTGCTGGCGGCTCTTGAGCTGTTTCGAAGCCCTCGTGATCCGGTCCTCCGTCACGGTCCGCGCTATGCCGCCGCGAGCTTATCTATCGTGATGGTCCAGAGCACTCTCGACCATCTTGATCATCACATGGGGTCGCAAGGAACGCGTGCGTCTCGCCGTTGATCAGCCCATACCCTGTGATTTGTCCGGCATCATTGATCGACTCGGCAGCTTGCAGGTTCCATCCCGAGTCCTTCGGGATCATGTCGTTGAGATCCTTCATGACCCCGTTCTGCCACAAGAATGCATGCGAATTGAAATTCGCGTCTAACACAAAACCCACTACTTGACGGCTATCGTTGACTGTCTTGCAACACGGAGCCACCACCAACTGGTCATCGGGATGCAACGTGCCGAGATCCCGCATTTTCCTCCATTCCTTGGTCCACAGATACGCATGGACAGGGCCGTCCTTGGTCGATGATGCGCCAGCTACGTCACCTCGCTCATTGATGCCGCCCGTAAGACTTAGCGGGCCACCCAGATTGCCAAGATCTATGGGTGTGCCGTCTTTTAGCCAGAGCACTGAGCGAACGCCCATCGGGGCCTGGTAGCCTGGCGGGGTATCGGTATTCGAGCATAGCCCAGAGCCCCCGACAGCCTCGCCCCTGTTGTTGATCCCCCAGGCGAATGCCACCTTATCGTCGCCGTACGGAGGCAATTGCCGGGCGTGTCCATTAGGCTCCCAGATTACGGCAGCGAATCGATATCGCTGGTATGATTTTCCGGGTGTGGCGCAAGTTAGATCAAACGTATCGGTTTCCGAAAACCCCGCGACCTGGCCCCCATCGTTGATGTCATATGCCTGGCTGTTGCCGACAGGTTGCCCCGTTTCGTCGTGGCCCCTGAGTGTCGAGAGCGCCGTCAATTTCCCGTCCTTCCAAATGGCTGCAAGGCATTGCTGGTAAGTGCCGTCGTAGCAAAAGTCCTCACCGTTCGGATCTAGAGTGGCCGTGTCGGCGCTCAACGCCACCTCGCTGCGGAGATTGACCCCACTCGCCCCGCTATTCCCTCCGCCGAGCGTGCCAATAGAGATCATGTGGCCATGGCGCCAAAGAAAAGCGGTTGCGGACGGTCCGCCGGTCTGGCCTGAGGTGGCAGCCGCGCCGGCAACCTCACCAGCATTGTTAATCCCGAAGCCGCTGCTCCAGGCTCCCCCTAAGGTGCGGAGGTCGATCACTCTGTAATGTGGAAAGCGCCCCGCTTGGTGCTCCTGCTCTTCCTGCGCCTGTACCTGGGGCACTGTTAGGAACCCGAGTACGGCTGTCCCGGCAATCCGGATCAATACTGTCGATTGCATTGTTATCTCCTTTCCTGATACGGCGTTGATTTCGCCCTCGCGCTCAATTCTGTCCGGAACCGGCTCAAAACGCATGTGATTTCGATGTGATTCCGTGTGATCTAGAACGGACGGACTGCCTCGCGAAGACTTGCGAACTCGCTTAGAATGGAAGGCGCTCTGACGGGCTGTTATGCAAAGCGAAAAGCTCACGAAAACCGTACGCTTTGGTGAGTTCGAAATCGACGTCGAATCTGGAGAGCTGTATCAGGACGGCCGGAAAGTTCAGCTTCACGAGCAACCGCTCCGAATTTTGAAACTGCTCCTAAAGAGCCCCGGCGAAGTTGTCAGCCGGGACCAGATCCGTAGCCTGCTGTGGCCGAACGGCACGATTGTAGAGTTTGTCAACTCCGTGAATGCCGCAGTCAAGAAACTGCGGAGTGCACTCGGGGACTCGGCAGATCAACCGCGGTACATCGAGACCGTCAAGGGGCGCGGATACCGGCTGATCATGTCGGTGAAACCTTCTGCCAGCAGTTCCAGCGCGGGAATCGGTGCGAATGAGTTTCAGCCCGATGGCCTCCCAGCCGCACCCACACAGCACCGTTCAGGCCAGCAAATCTCGCATTACAGGGTACTCGACAGAATCGGTGCTGGATGCATGGGCGTGGTTTACCGGGCAGAGGACATAAGGCTAGGGCGCCAGGTAGCGCTGAAGCTTCTTCCCGACGAGCTATCCAGCCATCCAGGCGCTTTGGAGCGCCTTCGCCTGGAAGCCCGCTCCGCCTCCGCACTGAACCATCCGAACATTTGTACCATCTATGAGATCGGCGAAGAAGCCGGACAGCCGTTCATCGCGATGGAGCTGCTAGTGGGCGGCACGCTGGCCGACCGGATCTCCGGTAGCCCGCTGCCCCTCAGCGATGTGCTCCATTATGCCTCTCAAATCGTCGAAGGTCTTGAGACAGCACACCGCAAGGGCATTGTTCATCGCGACATTAAGCCGGCCAACATCTTTATCACGAATCACCGGCTTGCCAAAATCCTGGACTTCGGCTTGGCGAAAGCAACGGCATCAAGCCTGGAGACGAAGCATCTCACCAGCCCGGGGGCCGCCGCAGGCACGGTCGCCTACATGTCGCCGGAACAGGCCTCGGCGCAGGAGTTGGACGAACGGAGCGATCTGTTCTCGTTTGGGCTGGTGCTTTACGAGATGGCAACTGGAAAGCTCCCCTCGGTAGCGACGCCGAGCGGGTTACCGCCGGGAATGGAGCGCATCATATCCAAATGCCTGGAAAGCGATCGTGAGCTGCGCTATCAGCACGCGTCGGAAATTTGCGCCGATCTTCATCGGCTGAAGCTCGGCCGAGATTCCAAACCAAATCGTGCAAGGCACTGGAAACTGATCGGTTCTATTTCGACAGCCGTAGTTGCGATCTTGATCGCGGCTTACTTCTACTTTCATCGCACCCCAAAGCTTACCGACAAAGACACGATCGTGCTCGCTGACTTCATAAATAAAACCGGCGATCCTGTATTCGACGGGACATTACGCCAGGGCCTGGCGATACAGCTTGGCCAATCGCCGTTCCTCAGTGTCGTTTCAGACGAGCGCATTCAACGCACACTGCAGCTAATGGCCAAACCGGCAGATTGCCAGCTCACTCCCGAACTGGCTCGCGAGGTATGCGAACGGAACGGAAGCGCGGCTGTACTAGAAGGCTCGATTGCAAGCCTCGGAACTCAGTACGCGATAGCGCTGCGCGCAAAAAACTGCGGCACAGGTGACGTTATGTACGAGGAGCAGGTACAAGCCACAAAGAAAGAAGAGATCTTGGGTGCCCTAACGAGGCTCGCCCGAAACTTTAGATCGCGAGTGGGCGAATCGCTTGCTGCCATAAAAGAGCACGATACGCCGCTCTCTGACGCTACTACACCCTCACTAGAAGCCTTGAAGGCCTATAGCACGGGCTGGAAGGTCCATACCTCAAATGGCTCGACAGCTGCCCTGCCGTTTTTCAAGCGCGCGATAGAAATCGATCCTGAATTCGCCGTGGCACACGCGTCGCTAGGGCGTATGTACGGCGACGTCGATGCGCCCGACCTCTCAGCAGAAAGCCTCCGAAGAGCCTGGCGGCTCCGAGACCGCACGAGTGATCGCGAGAAGTTCTTCATCGCTGCTAATTACGATGTGCTTGTAACGGGAAACCTGGAGAAGGCTCGGGAGACAACCGAGGCGTGGGCGCAAAGCTATCCTCGTGAGGCAGGGCCCCACGCTATGTTGTCCGGGATGGTCAACAAGGCCACCGGTCAATACGAAAAAGCTGCCGCCGAAGCTCGGAAAGCTATTGAGCTATACCCGGATTACGCCATAGCGTATTACAATCTTGCGCTCAACAATGCGTGTCTAAACCGCCTGCAAGAAGCTGAGGACATCCTCCGCAGTGCCACTAAACGCGGCGTGGAGATTGATGACTTTTTCATGCTCGCGTATGACGTTGCCTTTCTGAAAGGTGATCAGACTGGAATGAAAAAGGCAATTGCTCGGTGTCAGGGGAGACAGGGAGCGGAAGGCTTGGTATCCAATAAAGAGGCATCTGCGCTCGCATATTCAGGCCATCTCGAACAGGCCAGGTCGAAGTCACGCGTCGCGGTAGCCCAAGCCCAGCAGGCTGCGCAGCGAGAACGAGCGGGTGTATTTCAAGCGGGAGCGGCAGTGCGGGATGCTCTCCTCGGGAATCCGTCTAGGGCTAGGAAATCGGCCATAGACGCTCTCAATTTTTCGAGGAATCGCGACGTGGAGTATGGTGCTGCCTTTGCCCTGGCTGTTTCCGGAGATTCCTCCAGGTCGGAGGCACTCGCGAACGATCTCGAGAGGCGTTTCTCTGAGGACACTTTAGTCCGATTCAGTTATTTGCCGGTGTTACGCGCACGTATTGCCCTGAATCGACGTGACCCGTCAGGAGCTCTTGAATTCCTGCAAGCCGCCGTCTCTCACGAGCTGGGGTTGACGTGGACTTGGTTCGGAGCCCTCTATCCCGTTTACATGCGCGGCGAGGCTTATCTGGCACTGCATCAGAGCGCCAAGGCGGCCGCCGAATTTCAGAAGATCATCGATCACCCCGGAATTGTTCTACTCGACCCAATAGGAGCGCTGGCACGCATGCAAATGGGCCGAGCGCTGGCTCTGGCGGCGGATATGAACAAGGCCAAAGCCAGGTACGAAGATTTTCTCACGCTCTGGAAAGGCGCCGACCCCGACATCCCGGTTCTCCAACAGGCCAAAGCGGAATACGCGAAACTTCAGTGATTGCCGGCCTATAGCATTGCCAGATCCCGTACTCCCGCTGGAGCGGTAATGGCACAACGGTGGCGTTTAATTTAAGTAGCTCAGCAAACACAGACTCGCTGAACGACGTGCCACTTGGAAGCAACTCTGTTGGTCGGCGGTGTTGGAAAATGAATCCGGCCAACCTCGTGTCCGGATCGCTTCTTGTATTTTCGGCAATCCGGACAATAACCTGCTGGAGGCCATCACCAGGTCCACATCAATGGCTAAAAAACCGGCTTACCGGAAAGTGCCTTCGCAGCTCAAAACGGCTCACCTGTCCTTGAAACGCTTAAGTTAGCGCTTATGGGGCATCGTCCCTTGGTTGAACTACCGCGTCGCCACCGGATCCTTCGCGAACGTGTTCCGATTCGAAAAGATTCGCGGAGCAAAAAGACCGTGTACCGTTGCGAGCCGATCTATCGCGAACTCACCTGGGCCGAGCAAGACCGTCTGCGGGAACGCACGACGGTGGAACGCGTCTACAGCCGGCTCAAAGATGAATTCGGCGGACGCTTCATTCGTGTTCGAGGAGCCGGCAAAATCATGGCACATCTCATGTTCGACTTGATCGCGCTCACGGTCGATCAGCTGCTGAAACTGACCGGCTAGCCCCGCCCTTTTTCCTGAACCTCACTCGCGCCGCCAGCAGCGCAGTCGCGGCGTGTCCGCTTTCAGAGTCTGCTTACACAGCGCTGTGTCCGCCACGCCAATCACTCAGATTCATAACAAACTCAACATGTCAAGACCTCAGCCCCATGTTCTGCGCCGAGTTTTGCAATTCAATCACGGGAGCCGCTTGCAAAATTAAGGAAGGGCGCGTGAGAAGGTTGGGAGTTTCTGGAACAAAATCGATAAGAAATGTTTGAAAGGAGGGCCATAGCCTTGTACTCTGTTGTTTTCCAGACAAACAAAAAACAAGGACAAGCCCTCAGATGCAGAGTACCCCACGCGAACGATTGCTGCAGTTTTCACACGTTTTGCAGACCGTGTTGTTTGACCGTTTGGAGTCGGAGTTAGGATCCTTATCCGGGAACGCACGCCTGCTGGTGGCGGTGCTGAGCATGCTTTCTTTGACGCGCTGGATCGCGCCGCAGCGTGGCTGGCGAGGGCGCCCGTCGAAAGATCGACAGGCGCTCGCTGCGGCGTTCCTGGCGAAAGCGATTTATGGTCTGGAGACGACGCGGCAGATGATCGAACGTCTGCGCAAGGACCGGCAATTGCGCTGTCTATGCGGCTGGAATAGCGTGCAGATGATCCCGCATGAATCGACATTCTCACGTGCCTTCGCCGAATTCGCAGCAACCGAACTGCCACAACGCCTGCACGAAGCAGTGATTCGCGAGACGCAGAAGGACCGGCTGATTGGACACATAGCACGTGATTCGAGCGCGATTGAAGCTCGCGAACGTTTTCCAGAAAACCCTCCCCCAAAACCGGCGCGAAAGCATTATAAAATGGGTCCCAAACCGAAGCGCAGCACGCCACGCTCGCCGCGCAGCCGCATCGAAGAGCAGCGCCGCATGGCGGTGCCCGAGATGATGGCCGGCTTGCCGCGCCACTGCAGCTTGGGCGTGAAGAAGAGCAGCAAAGGCCATCAACAATACTGGCGCGGTTACAAATTACATCTGGATGTGGCCGATGGACAGATCCCGATTACGGCCCTGCTCACCGGAGCCTGCGTACATGATTCGCAAGTGGCCGTTCCATTGATCACGTTGACTTCGCAACGCGTGACTTACTTGTATGACCTGATGGATGCCGCCTACGATGCCTACCACATCGACGCTCACACTAGAACTCTCGGGCATGTTCCGCTGATTGCGCCCAACGGCGCCGCGGTCCCCATCCCCAAACGCCGGCAGGACAGCTTGCGGCACTATGACAAAAGACGTAAAACGCCCGCTCGCTGCGACCGGAAACGGCTCCCGTTCACACCCGCCGAGGAGCAGCGTTTTCAGTTACGCACTATGGTCGAGCGTGTGTACAGCCGCTTGAAAGACCAGTTCGGGGCGCGCTTCATCCGGGTGCGCGGAGCCAGCAAGATCATGGCGCATCTGATGTTCGGCGTGCTCGCCCTCACCGTCGATCAACTGCTGAAACTCACTGGTTAGTTTCCGTCTTCTTCCTGAAAACAACCCACGCCGGCAGCGGCGCTGCCGCGGCGTGCGCAGTTTCTGCTTCTTCACGCAAACTCCCCCCCACTTCACGCCAGTTGCAGTAGCTCACAGCCAATCTCCTTCTGTCAACACCCCTGCCCGCCTATGTTCCGATCATTTTGCAAGTGGGTCACGGCACTGTACAAATAATTTCTCTACTTCCGTTTCAATAGCTTACAGCTAAAATCCCGCTCCAGATGCCTTAAGCATTTGTTTCTACGTGCTATCTTCTCCTCCGGGCAAGACGGCGGATATTCGCCTTCTCTTGCCCATTTTCTTCGACAAGGAGCCGGAAACCCATGACATCTCGCGAAATCAGAAGAGAGCGCCGCGAAGCCGAGCGGAAAGCCAAGAAACTGGAGCGAAAAGAAGCTCTACTGAAGACGCTGCCTCCAACCCACGAACCGGGCCGATTCAATCCCGAGCTTGAGGACGAGTTTTCAAGCGAATTCTTGGCTCACGTCAGTGCTGTTCGTGACCGGATTCATCGCAGCGCCGGAATCGCTCCGTCCACTCGAGCTGGCTTCGTTTCGCACAACAGTTCCAACGGAACCGCGAGCATGAGTGAGCCGGTTGGCTTCGTTTCGCACCGTGCCGAAATCAACCGCCAGAACGCGCAGCACTCAACGGGCCCGCGCAGTTCCCAGGGCAAATTGGCTTCGTCTCGTAATTCGCTGAAGCACGGCCTCTCCACCGGTCACTTGATCATTCCCGGCGAAGACCCTGCCGCATTCGAATCCCTCCGCAATGACCTTATAGAAGAGCACCAGCCCGCAAACCCGACCGAAGAGCTCCTGCTTAACGAAATGGCCCAATCCTACTGGCTCGAACAGCGGGCTATCCGCCTGCAAAACGAGTGCTTTACGGCCAATGGGGTCGACGAAAAACGCCTTTCCCTGTTCCTCCGCTATCAAACCACCTATAATCGCGGCTTCCATAAGGCGCTAAACACGCTTCTCCGACTGAAGCAGAGCGCACGTAAGCAAGCGTCCCTGAATCCTGGGCTCGTTTCGCAAACTGCGGCCTCACCACGTTCCGAGGACGAGTTCGTTCGGCAAAATGATGCTTCACCGGGCACGGAGATTGGGTTCGTTTCGCAAAACAACACTTCCTCGGTGGCCGAAGCAGCCTGACCGGCTCCGTTCCGTTTGGATACAGTCGTAATTTCCAGTCCGCTCATGACACAGTCGCTCTTGCCTGCACTCCTCGTCTGCGCTTCACTGCCCTTGCTTGCCCAGCAGCCTCCTTCGCCTGCAGCCGGAACGTCTGCTCCAGCAGCCGCGCCAGCACCCGGCGGGTCTCAACTCGCGATGCAGAACAGTCTCGATCAGGTGCTGAAGCGCGCAGACGATGTCCTCTGGTTCACGCGCCTCGCCAATATCGCCGACGTGGACAAAGTCGAATACACGAGCGCGCCCCCGGCCCATATCGCGAATCCTAAAGCGCCCGGCGCAACGAATCCGCTGATTATTCACGCCTATACATTTATTCCGAAGAATCTGGACCGATCGAGAAAACAACCCCTGATCACCTTCGCCCATCAAGGCGTACATGCCAATTTCGATACCAGCGACCTGCACGTCATTCACGAACTTCTAGAGCAGGGATACAGCATTATTGCCTGTGATTACCGCGGCAGCACTGGCTATGGACTCGGGTTCTATCAACAGATCGATTATGGCGGCCGCGAGGTGGATGACGTTTTCAACAGCACCCAATGGATGCTGGAGAATTACAGCTTCCTGGATCCGAAACGCGTGGGCATGATGGGCTGGAGTCACGGTGGCTCCATTACTTTGATGAACATCATGGAGCATCCGAAGACCTATGCCGTCGCTTATGCGGGCGTCCCGGTCAGCGATCTCGTGGCCCGCATGGGCTATGAACCCGAAGGGTACCGCCAGCTTTATTCAGCGCCGTACCACATAGGCAAATCGGTTCGCGACGACATTGAGGAATACCGCAAGCGTTCTCCCGTCACGCATGTGAAGGATCTTGAAACGCCCCTGCTCATTCACACGAATACGAACGACGAAGACGTCAATTACCTGGAAGTGGAGCACCTCATTCAAGCCCTGAAAGCGGAGGGCAAGAAGTTCGAATACAAGGTCTACGAAAACGCTCCCGGCGGCCACTACTTCAATCGCACGGATACGAAACTGGCGAAGGAATCGCGCCAGGAAGTTTACCGTTTTCTTGCAGGTTACCTCCATCCGGCGAGCCCTCCGAAATAAGCGAATTCTTACAAATGCTGGCTTTGCCCGTAACCATTTGAACGTCCTCGAAGCCATTGTTCTAGACTTGGGTTTTTCTTTCTCTCATGCAAGCAGCTAAAAAGTGTACCCGCTCACTGTTGTTGACGCTCGTTACAGCCCTCGCGGTATCGGTGGCCTTGGGCCAGACAGCCGGAAAGATCACGACGCCCAAGGAGCAGTTCGGCTTCAACCTTGGCGATGACTATCAGCTCACCAATTACACGCAACTAAGCGACTACTGGCACAAGCTCGCCTCCGAATCGGACCGCATGAAATTGGTCGATATCGGCAAGACGGCCGAGGGCCGCACGCAGTACATGGCTATCGTTACCTCGCCCGAAAATCTGAAGATGCTGGATCACTACAAAGAGATCTCACGCAAGCTCGCGCTCGCCGAAGGCCTCTCCGATGACGAGGCGCACGCATTGGCGAAGGAAGGGAAGGCCGTCATTTGGATCGATGGCGGTCTGCACGCCAGCGAAGTGGAATGCGCGCAAGCTCTCACTGAGATGGTTTACCAGATGGTCAGCCGGACCGATCCCGAGACGATGCGCTTCTTGAACGACGTCATCATTTTGTTCGTTCAGGACAACCCGGACGGTCAGGAACTGGTTGCCGACTGGTACATGCGCAATCCCGATCCCACCAAGCGCTCCGATGCCGGCCTTCCCAGGCTCTGGCACAAATACATCGGCCACGACAACAATCGCGACTTCTTCATGTGCAACATGCCGGAATCCACCAACATTAATCGCGTTCTGTATCTCGAGTGGTTTCCGCAGATCATGTACAACCACCACCAGACCGGACCTCCCGGCGCGGTTATTTTCATGCCTCCGTTTCGAGATCCCTTCAACTATCACTTCGATCCCCTGATCATGATGGAACTCGATCAGGTGGGCTCGGCTATGCACAGCCGCATGGAAGCGGAGGACAAGCCCGGCGCGGGAATGCGCAGCGCGGCTACTTATTCAACCTGGTACAACGGTGGCCTCCGCACGACCACGTATTTCCATAACATCATCGGCCTGTTGACCGAGATCATCGGGAATCCAACGCCCATCGAAATTCCATTGGTGCCTCCGATGCAACTGCCCAGAGGCGACATGCCATTTCCGATCGCACCGCAGAAGTGGCACTTGCGGCAATCGATCGAATATTCGCTCACCGCGAATCGGGCAGTGCTCGATTTTGCCTCTCGCTACCGCGAAACGCTTCTCTACAACATCTACCGGATGGGCAAGAATTCGATCGATCGCGGCAGCAAGGATTCGTGGACCATCTCGCCAAAGCGGATCGAAGCTGTGCAAACCGCGGCCGAGAACGAGAAGAGCGCCAGCAATGCGCCCGTCAATCCGAGAGCCGCAGGTTTCGCCGGCACCCGAACTGTTCCGGCCAAGCTTTACGATTCCGTCCTGCACGATCCCGCGGCACGCGATCCGCGCGGCTACATTATTCCAGCCGACCAGCCCGATCTTCCCACCACGATTAAATTCCTGAATGCTCTCCTGAAGAACGGAGTAGAGGTGGAGCGCGCAACCGCCAGTTTCCAGGTTGCGGGAAAGACCTACGCCGCCGGGATCCTACGTTGTGAAATCGGCGCAGGCTTTCCGGCCGCACGTCCTGGATATGTTCGAGCCGCAGGATCATCCGAATGATTTCCGCTATCCGGGCGGCCCGCCGATTCCGCCTTACGACGCCACCGGCTACACGCTGGCCTTCCAGATGGGCGTGAAGTTCGATCGCATCCTGGAAGGCTTCGACGGCCCATTCGAGCGCGTCGAAGGGCTTCTGAATCCGCCTCCTGGTTCCCTCTCCGGACCGGCGCGACCGGCAGGCTACCTCATCAGTCATCGGGTGAACAACTCATTCATTCTGATGAACCGGCTGCTGAAAGAAAAATGCGATGTGTACTGGCTGAAAACAGCGCCCAGCGAAGCCGACACGAAGGATGCGGGCACCGGCGCGATCTGGATTCCGGCTAGCGCATCTGCGCGATCCATCCTGGAGCGCGGTGCAAAAGAGCTAGGCGTGAACGTCTACGGACTGGCTCGCCGCCCAAGCGGCAGCGCCCTCAAGCTGAAGCCCGTACGAATTGCTCTTTACGACCAATATGGCGGTCTCATGCCTTCGGGCTGGACGCGCTGGATCTTCGAGCAATTCGAATTTCCGTTCAAAGTTGTCTATCCGCAGGAACTCGATGCCGGCGATCTCAATAAGAACTACGACGTGCTTGTCTTCACCGATGGCGCAATTCGCGCCGCCAGCGGCTTAGCCCGTTTTGGCGCGGGCAGCGAAGCATTCTTCGGCCGGCAGCCGAAGCCGGAAGACATTCCGGCTGAATATCGTACCTGGCTGGGCCACATCACGCCGGAAAAGACCTTTCCTCAAATTCGTGAATTCGCTGAAGCAGGAGGAGCGGTTATCACGATTGGTTCTTCCACCTCGCTAGCGAGTTCTTCTAGGACTTCCAGTTGACCAGCGCTCTTACCGAACGAACTGCTGACGGAAAAGAGCGCCCGCTTCCGCCGGAGAAGTTTTACATTCCCGGATCTCTGCTGACCGCCAGCGTGGATAACACGAATCCGCTCGCCTATGGGATGCCGGACAAAGTTGATGTTTTCTTCGATAACAGCCCGGCGTTCCGATTGAGTCCCGATGCCGGCTTAAAAGGAACGTCTCCGGTCGCCTGGTTCCCGAATGCAACTCCGCTTCATAGCGGCTGGGCTTGGGGACAAGAGTATCTCGACGGCAGCGTTGCGGTCGCCGAATCGAATCTCGGTTCCGGCAAGGTGTTTCTATTGGGCCCGGAAGTCGCTTTCCGCGGACAGCCGCAAGCCACCTTCAAATTCATCTTCAACGGGATCTACTACGGTGTTGCAAAGGAAGAGACGAGGCCGTAACTGAATATCACGATTGCTTAAATTTCTTGCTCATTTCATTCCGCTTGCCGGATCTGTACTCCCTTTGCGCCGCTACCATCCCGACTCCCGAAAGCCATTTCGGTCACAAGATCGGTGTAGATCGCGTTCTTCTCGATTGGGACCAGGTCGTCGCCTATTTCTACAAACTGCAAAAAGCCGCGCCGGGAAGCATTCAGGTAAAGGAACTCGGCAAGAGCGTCGAAGGCCGCCCATTCATCGAAGCCATCATCAGTTCGCCTGAAACTCTGCGGCAACTGGACAAGTATCGCGATATTCAGCGCCGTTTGGCCGACCCGCGCATCACCTCTCCCGCGGAAGCGGAACCGCTGTTTGCGCAAGGCAAGAATATCGTTCTGATGACGTGCTCCATTCACGCCACCGAAGTCGCATCCACCCACAGCGCCGTCGAGTTTGCGTACAAAATGCTGACGGATCAATCGCCGCGATTTCAAGCCATCCGCCAGAACACCATCCTGATCCTTGTCCCTTCTTTGAATCCTGACGGCGTGGACATCGTCACTCGCTGGTATCGCAAAACCCTGAACACACCGTATGAAGGCAGCCAGCCTCCCGAGTTGTGGCAGCACTATGTAGGCCACGATAACAATCGCGATTGGTATATCTTCTCCCAACCCGAGACTCGCAATACGATCGCCGGAATACAGAACGTCTGGCACCCGGAGATTGTTTACGACGTTCACCAGCAAGGCGAGGGCTGCATCGCGCATTTTCATCCCACCCTGGCTCGATCCCATCGAGCCGAACGTCGATCCCATCTTGTCGCAAGAGATGAACATGATCGGAATCTCCATGGCCACCGATTTGACTGCCGCCGGCAAGGTTGGCGTCGCGATTCATGCCGCGTATGATTTCTGGACTCCTTCGCGCCACTATCAGGCCTTCCATGGCGGCCTGCGCATCCTTACTGAATCGGCGAGCGCCCGATTAGCCACGCCGGTTACGCTCAAATTCGATCAGCTCGATACCCATCCGCTCGGTTACAACGCGCAGGAACGAAGCTGGAATTTCCTCGAGCCTTGGCCGGGCGGCGCATGGCATTTGCGCGACATCATCGATTACCAGTTGATCGCTTTCGAATCGTGCTTATACAACGCGGCGATTCATCGCGAAGATATGCTGCGGAGTTTCTATAAGGTGGGCCAACGCGCGGTGGCGCGCACGACGCCCTATGCCTATGTGATTCCGGCGCAGCAGCGCGACCCCGGCGCAACGCGCCGAATGCTCGAAACTCTCGCGTACGGCCTGGTCGAAATTCAGAAAGCGCCGAATGGCGATCACGTGATTCTGATGCAGCAGCCGTACAGCAGCTACGCCAAGGCGCTTCTGGAACGGCAGCATTATCCCGATGAACACCTTTATCCCGGCGGTCCGCCGAAGCGGCCTTACGATACAACCGCCGAGACCTTGCCTCTGCTCTTCGGAGTGGAAGCAAAGACCGTAAACGAACCCATTGCGGGACCATTTACACGGGAAACATTCCCCTTCGATGCGCCCGCGCCCACTGCGTACAGCGCTTCCGATACCGATTCCTGGCACACTGCCACGCGTCTATGGAAATCCGGGAAGCCGGTCTGGCGCAACGAGCAGACGCGGCGATTTTTCGGCTACCGATCAGGGATCGGGTTGGAAAAAAATTTCCTCACCGCGTATCGCTCTCTACAAGAGCTGGATTCCGAGCATGGACGAAGGATGGACGCGCTGGCTGTTTGACAACTTCGGCTTCGACTATAAAGACGTGACGAATGCCGATCTTCAGGCGGGCAATCTGAAGCAGAAATTCGACGTGATCATCTTCCCTGACCAGACTGCCGCAAGCATTACGAACGGGTTCCGGAAAGGATCCATGCCGGAGGAATATACCGGCGGCATCGGTGACAACGGGATCGAAGCGGTGAAGCAGTTTGCGGATTCCGGAGGGACCGTTCTCTGTTTCAATCACTCGACTGCATTCTGCACCGACGATCTGGGCGCGCAAGCCACGAACGTGTTGAGCGGGCGCGTAGCGAATGCCGCCGGCGATTATCAAGGCGGCATGGGCGGGAATGCGACGCCTGGACCGGGTGGCGCGGAAGGTGGCCGCCGCGGCGGACGTCAATCGGGCGCAGCCAACACCGGCCGGGCGGAAATGCCGATTTCTACTCTCCCGGATCGCTGCTGAATGTAAAGCTGGATCTTTCCAGTCCGCTCACGCGCGGCTTGCCCGAAAACATCACCATCTGGAGCGAACAAAGCCCCGCATTTACCAGTAATCAACAATCCATCGCCACCTATCCGGATTCCGATATTCTTGCTTCCGGCTGGCTTTTGGGCGCAAATCTGATCGCCAACAAGAGCGCCATCGTGGACGCCAAAGTAGGCGAAGGACATGTCGTCCTCTTCGGCATGCGTCCGCAATATCGTGCGCAAAGCTATCAGTCGTTCAAGCTACTGTTCAACGCTTTGGTTGCTTATCAATAGTGAATTTGTCAGGCCGCATAAGAAAGCACAATGCGCCTGCGATGATGCTGAGAGCGAAGCCCGCCAACGCATCGGCGGCATAGTGATATCGTCCATAGATGGTCGCGATCGAGACGCTGACGGCATATACAACCAGCCCCCAGCCGAACCTCTTGCGCTTCGGAAGCAGCAGAAACATCGCCCAGGCGCAGGAGAACGCGGACGAGACATGCGCGCTGGGAAAAACGCCCACGTGAATTGTGGCCTTGCTCAAAATCAAGAGGTTGAGATGACGAACCCAGGTGACAATGCCGGGATTATCCAGCCCGGAGAAAACGATCCGCGGAGGCTGCGAAGGGAAATAGGGAAACAGCGCGTACGCCGCTAGCGTTCCGGCTAAGTATATTGTGAAGAAGCGGTCAACAGATTTGCGCTGTCCTAACCCATAAAGTACGCCGACACAATAGGCCGCCACTCCGTACACGAGCAAATAACAGAGCTCAAAGTAAAAGGGCAGCAGGAAGCCAAAGCTTTCGATTGCGGAGCGCAAGCGCCATCGATCCAGCAGCACACGATCCCATCGAATCCAAATGGCTTCATAGTGGTAATCGAAATGAGGCGGCAGGAACAGTTCCATTTCGCGAAAAGCGTGAGCGTAAGTACGATGGGAAGCCAATCGCGTATGATGCTTACGAGTTCGCGTATCTTGTGATGCTCAGCCCGCGCCAGCAACGATAGCACCGCGAAAACGGCTGCCAATACGATGACCGGCTGATATCGTGAGATTCGGGCGCTCCGGGAAGAACGGCGTCAGCAGAACGATATAGGCAAAGAACCCGATCAGCACCCATTCCGACGTTCGGAAATTCAACCATCGCGACAAGCTTGTCAAAGCGCGGCCGGCTTCGTAACGTACTTATGCGGCTGGAAGAACAGCGCGAGGCCGGCAAGGATGCCCGCCCAAACCGCCCATGCGATCAGGTAGCGTTGATCGTGGTGGAGGTCGCTCGCGTTGATTAAATATCCTGAAATCACGGGAGCGGTGATCTGCGCAATCGACATGAATGATTGCGTCAAGCCAATGATGACGCCCTGTTCGCGCTTGCCTGCCTTCTGGCTCACCAGGCTTGTCGAGCGCCGGCCGCAATCCCGCGCCTCCGACATCTGCCAGGCCCGCTACCCACAGCAGTTGTCCGACTGTTCTGGTGAAACCGACCGCTATGTCCCCCAGGAACGAGCTGATGAAACCGATCTGAACTACTCGCCGCTCGCCGAACCACTTCACCATCCGCCCCACCATGCCGCCCTGCATGATGATTCCGATAAAACCGGTAAAGGCGAAGATGTATCCCACTTCGCGTACGCCGACCGGATGCCCGTTCCAGACATAGCGGCGCTCCGCAAACAGCGCGAACCCCGAGATGAATGTCGAAAACGAAAAAGAAAACAGCAGCCACTGCAGCAGCAGCCGCGCCAGTTCGCGATCGCGAAAATATCTCCGGTACTGCCCCCAGGAAATCAACGACAAACGTCTGCCGCCCGGCCCCGGATCTTCGGCCGCCGCTTCATTGTGCTCGTGAATCACCTCGCGCCTCGGCAACAGAAAGAACGTGCACAGAATGGTCGTGAAGGAGAGCGCGGAAGCCGCAAAGATCGGGGCTTGATATCCGTACCGGGCAAGAAATCCCGCGATGGCTGGACCTACGAGAAATCCAAACCCAAAAGCAATGCCGATCATCGCGAAGGACTTCGCGCGCTCGTGAGGTTTCGTGACGTCGCTGATGTAAGCCTGCGCAATAGTCAGGTTGCCGGCGGTAGCTCCGTCGATGGCGCGAGCAACAAACAAAAGCCAGATTTGCCGGGAAAAGGCGAGCAGCAGAAATCCGGCGAGAGTTCCGCCCTGGCTGACGAGCAGAATCGGCCGGCGCCCCATCCGATCCGACAACTGGCCTAAAATAGGCCCGGCGATGAGCTGACAAAAGGCATAGGTCGAAACGAGTTCGCCCACCACCATGGGAGTCGCACCGAGGCGCTCGGAATAGAACGGCAGCAGCGGCAGAATGATTGTGAAACCGAGGACATCCACGGCAACAATCAGAAAAATGGGCAGTAAGGGGGATGCGAACCGTCTCTTAGGCCCTACCTCGACCGAAGATACCTCAGGCGTATTCACCATTACGATCTTAGCGGGAGGGCACGGCACAACCTCGACTTCCGTATATCTGCAAAAAGTACCTAGTAATTTTGTGAGGCTGCCCTTGTAAGTAAAACAAAAACTGGAAGTTTGTTATTTGGTAACGGCCGTGCAACATCTTTCTTATTATGAGATTGTTAGCTTCTTTTGCGCTTATATTGCTGCCGGTCGTGGCAGTGGGGCAGGAGCCGAATCCTACACAGCCGAGTAATCAGCAGCAGAATGCGCCCAGCGGTCCGAACCCTATTTTCCGGGTGGAAGTTGTTTCCCATTCGATTCAAGCGGTCAGCTACCGTGATCGCAGTGGGTGGACAAAAATCGATTTTCAAGGCACGTCGATCGCTCCGCGTGCGAAAGGCACGGCCGACGTAAACAGCCGCCTGGGTCACATGGAGATCAAGATCGATGCAAAAAACCTTCCTGACCCATCGAGCTTCGGGCCCGAGTACCTCACTTACGTGCTGTGGGCCATCACGCCAGACGGACATGCCGCCAACCTGGGCGAAGTGGTAGTTGATTCCAATGGCAATTTCAAAGGCGACGTGACCACCGAACTGCAAGCTTTCGGATTGATCATCACTGCTGAACCTTACTTTGCCGTCCGGCAGCCCAGCGATGTGGTTGTTATGGAGAACGTAATTCGCACAGATACGCATGGGCAAAACCGAAGTAGTAAATGCCAAATACGAGCTGCTGCGGCGGGGCCAATATACGTACCATGTTCCGGCCACCCAGCTTAAGCCTGTGCTCACTTCCGACAAGAAAAGCCCGCTTGAACTGTATGAAGCGATGAATGCAGTACAGATCGATCGTTACGCCAAAGCCGACCAATATGCATCGGACACGTTCAACGACGCTCAGAACCTGTTGAACCAGGCGGAAGATTACAAGGCCCGCAAGGAGTGGAAACCCGCCATCATGACCGCTAAAGAGGCGGTTCAGAAGGCAGAAGATGCCCGCGTCATTTCGCTGAGACGGCAGCAGGAACAGGCTCTCGCGCAGGAGCGGCAGGAAGCGGCCGAGCACCAGGCGGCGGCACAAAAGGCGGCTCAGGAGGCCCAGGAAGCTGCGCAGCAGGCCCAACAACAGGCCGAGAAGGACGCTCTACAGCGCCAGAAGGCAGAGGAGCAGGCGCGCTTAGAGGCACAGCAAAGAGCTGCCGCTGACCAAGCCAGATTAGAGGCAGACGCGGCCCGTGCTCAGGCTGCCGCCGAAGCCCAAAGAGCGAATCAGGCAGCTAGCGAGGCAGATCGCCTGCGTCAGCAAGCCGAGCAGGAGAAGAATCAGCTTCGAGAGCAGCTACTACAGCAGTTCAACGCAGTTCTTCCGACCCGTGAAACCCCGCGAGGTCTGGTCGTGAACATGCAGGATGTCTTATTCGACACCGCGAAATACAGTCTCAGAGAACCTGCCAAGCTAGCGCTTGCAAGGATCTCGGGCATTGTCGTTTCGCATCCTGGCCTGAATCTCCAAATCGAAGGATATACGGACAGCACCGGCACGGCCCAATTTAATCAGAAGCTCTCCGAACAACGCGCCAACGCGGTGCGCGACTTCCTCATGCAGCAGGGCGTGAATACTCAAACCATGAATGCGGTCGGGCTACGGAGAAAACTATCCCGTTGCCTCCAACGACACGTCGGCGGGGCGGCAGTTGAACCGGCGCGTCGAGCTGGTCGTCTCTGGTGAGATCATCGGCGTAAAGATTGGCACACCGCCGAGCGCAGCGCCTCGCGCCGACAGTGAATCCGCCCGCGGGAGTGAATCCGCCGCGTAACTAACAACAGAAATTCCTTAGCCTGAATTGATCCTCCTCGCGCCGCTCGGCAACGAGCGGCGCTTTCGTTTGAGTAGTATGGCTTCATGCGCATCCATGTTGGAATCGCTTTCGCTCTCCTCATCGTGTTTGTTCCCGGACTGTTCTCCCAGACCACCGCGTCGAAGCTAGACATGGGCCGTGATTACGGCCGCTCCATGGTTGTCAGCAGAGGGGGAATTGTCGCTACGAGCCAGACGCTTGCCTCAACGGCCGGAGCCGACATTCTGAGACAAGGCGGCTCGGCGGTTGATGCAGCGATTGCCGCGAACGCGGTTCTGAACGTCGCCGAACCGATGATGAATGGCATCGGCGGCGATCTGTTCGCGATCGTGTACGACGCCAAAACGAAAAAGCTTTATGGCCTGAATTCGAGCGGCTGGGCGCCGAATGGATTGAGTATCGATTTTCTAAAGGCGCATGGAATCACTAAGACCCTGCCACGAAAGAGCATTTATTCCGTTACAGTGCCGGGCGCGGTTGCAGGCTGGGATGCACTGCACAAGCGTTTCGGCAAACTCACCTGGACCGTCTGTTGGAGCCGGCAATTTACTACGCCCAAAATGGCATACCGATCGCTGAGATGGTCTCTCGGGTCTGGGCCACCGCCGGCGCCGAGCTACACGATCAAGCGGGATTTCGGCAAACATTTCTGCCCGGAGATCATGCGCCGGGAACCGGCGAAATCTTTCGCGATCCGGATCTCGCCCAATCGCTCCGGCTGATCGCCGCGCATGGACGAGACGGCTTTTACCGCGGTCCGACAGCTCAAAAAATCGTCCAATTTTCAAAACAGCAGGGCGGCGTTATGACGGAAGACGATCTCGCGCAGTTTCAGCCTGAGTGGGTGGAACCCATCGCGACCACGTACCGCGGCTGGAAAATTTCGGAGCTGCCGCCCAATGGGCAAGGCATCGCGGCGCTCTCCATGCTCAACATCATGGAGCAGTTTCCAATGGCCGAATACGGCCACAACAGCGAGAAAGCATTGCACGTGATGATTGAGGCGAAGAAATTGGCCTACGCCGATCTGCTGCAATACGTTGGCGATCCCAAGTTCTCTCATATTCCCGTGGAGCAACTCTTGTCGAAGGATCTCGCGCGACAGACGGGCCGATTCGATTGATCCTTCCCACGCTCATTGCAGCGTTTCGCCGTCGGAGCTGAGCGAAAAGCTGACTGCTCTCGGTCGAGATACGACTTACTTGACCGTAATCGATCAGGATGGGAACATCGTCTCGCTGATCCAAAGCAACTTCAACTCCTTCGGTACTGGTCTGGTTGCGCCCGGCACTGGCTTCGCTCTTCAAAATCGTGGTCAGCTTTTCACTCTCGAACCGGGTAAGCCGAACTCGCTTGCTCCGCGCAAGCGCCCTCTTCATACGATCATTCCTGGCTTCATGCAAAAAGGCGATCAACTGATCGGATTCGGCATCATGGGCGGCTTTAACCAGGCCCAGGCACACGCGCAATTCGTGTCGAACATTGCCGATTTCGGCATGAATATACAAGCAGCCCTCAGCGCCGCGCGCTTTACGAAGCCGACGTTTGAGGGGTGCGATCTGTTGATCGAATCGCGCGTCGCACAATCTGTTCGCGACGCTCTCACGGCGAAAGGACACCAGTTGAAGGTACTCGATTCGTACTCGCCGGAGATGGGACGAGGAAATGCCGTGATGAGCGATGGCCGCGGAACCCATTACGGCGCCTCCGATCCTCGCGCGGACGGCGAGGCAATCCCGCAAGTGCCGCTTTGGAGCAATCAGCAGTAGACATTCGGCACAACATGACAAAATTCTCTATCGCTCTCATTCCAGGAGATGGCATCGGGCGGGAAGTTACTCCCGCGGCTTTTGAGGTTGCCCGCCAGGCAGCTTCGAGCTTCGGAGCTGAATTGGAATCGACAAACTACGACTGGAGCAGCGACTCTTATCTCCAGCATGGCCGCATGATGCCGGCTGATGCGTTGGATCAGCTTCGGCGTCACGACGCAATCCTTCTCGGCGCAGTCGGACATCCGCAAGTTCCGGATCACGTCACGTTAAATGGTTTGCTCCTTCCGATCCGGCGCGGCTTCGATCAGTTTGCAAATATTCGCCCGGCAATTCTTTATCAGGGCGTCGGCTCGCCGCTGAAAGGCGTTCAGGCCGGCGATATCGACATGCTTGTCGTTCGCGAAAACACGGAGGGCGAATATGCGCAGGCCGGTGGCTTCGTTCACCACGGTCATCCGCATGAAGTTGCGATTCAAACCTCTGTTTTCACCAGACATGGCGTGGAGCGCATCATCCGTTTCGCATTCGAACAGGCGCGAAAACGGAACAAGAAGCGAAGAGTTGCATCCATAACGAAATCGAACGCGCAAGGCTTCAGCATGGTCCTTTGGGATCGTGTATTTCAGGAAGTCGCCGCCGAATATCCCGATATTGAGACAGAATCCCTGCTGGTGGACGCCGCGGCTATGAATTTCGTGCGCCGGCCCCAGTCTTTCGACGTGGTGGTTGCTTCCAATCTCTTCGGGGACATCTTGAGCGATATTTCGGCCATCGTTACCGGCAGTATCGGCCTTGCCGCCAGCGGCAATCTCGATCCCACTAAGAAGTTCCCTTCGATGTTCGAACCAGTTCACGGTTCCGCTCCCGATATTGCGGGAAAGGGAATCGCGAATCCGCTGGCTGCAATTTTTTCCGCCGCCATGATGCTTGAGCACCTTGGTTTAGAAGAACCCGCGCGGCAAATCGATCTTGCCGTGCGCTCCGTTTTAGCCGAAGAGCGCATCCGGACACCCGATTTAGGTGGGACTAGCTCTACGGACGCCGTTGTCGACGCAGTTCTGGATCAGCTTCAGAAGAGCACTTCGAAATCGAACCGGTAGCGCCTATGGTAGTTGCCGAAAAACACATCCGTAATGAGGATCGGCCGTATTGTCATGCACCGCGAGCGGGTTGAAATGGTTAGTCAAATTGAAACCCGTGACGGATAAGCGCACCGAGTATTTCGGCGTGACCTTGAAATCTTTCATGAGCCGCGCGTCGGCGGAAAAGAAATTGCGGAATCGCGTCTGATCGCTGTATGGGCGTTCCGACGTAGTTCTGAAACTCGTCGAACGTCGCATACGGAAATCCATTGCGGTATTCGACGAATCGGCAAAACCGTCAAACCCCAAAAGTGAGGATTGACGCGCCCCCAGACCAGAAACCGATTCGGCAGGTCGCCAGGAAGATTCGAATACAAATCCGGCCTCAGCAAAGGCGTTGGAAAGTTGCCGAGGAATGTGTCGAATTGGTTCAAGCTGCCCCGGCTGCGGCTGCGGACATAGGAAAAGATGAGCTGCTGGCCGTCCTTCCAGGAGACTTTCGCCGTGACCTCCGCCTGCCTGTAATGCGCGCTCCCATCCCCGTTCAGCACAAGCTCGTTCGTTTTTCCCAGCAGATCCGGTTCGAACACGATGAGCCCAAGCGAGCGGTTATCGATATACACTGCCCGAACCCGGAGCCAGCTCGTAAAACTGTGCTCGAGTTGCGCATTCCAGGTAGCGCCGCGCGGCGAGAAAGCTCCCGCCACCTGTTTTCCGCTGATGAAGAACGATCTTGGTCCGGTCACGCTTCCAATGAGGTTTACGTATCGGATGGGAGAACCGAGGATGCTGCCGTCCGGAGCATAATAAGTGATCGTTCCGCGATGGATAACGGCCAAAAGTATAAACGTCGAGAGGAATGTGGTCGTAGAAATCGCCCCAGCCAAAACGAAGAACCGTGCGTTCGTTGGAAAACGGGCTATACGCCATACCAAGACGCGGTGCGATCCTGAGACTCGACGCAAGTCTTTGGTGCTCCACTCGCGCGCCGTAATCGAAAGAGATTTTCGGATTGAGTGTCCAGTGATCCTGCACGTAGGCGGTTACCTCCAGGTCGCTGCGGTTAAAGGAGGGAGGGTTGGTGAAATCGATACGTTCCAACTCCTGGCCCGCCGTGTTGAGGATATCGACGGGACGGTACGTGAAGCGCCCCTGATCGCTGGAACTGGTCAAGGATGAACCCATCTTGACCTGATGCGTTCCGGCGAACCTCGCAGGTCGCAACGACCAAATTTCGAGCCACTCCGTACGGCGCGAGTCCCGGTTCTGCCCGCCGAAGAAGTTGCCGTGGTTCCCTTCGGGCGTCAGCAGCATATCGGCATCGCCTTGTGCCCCGATCACGGCGCTGAAGCGTTGCAAGGAAACCGAGCTGTCCAAGGTCCCGCCCCATAGTCCCAAATGATGGGTGAGTGTTCCGACGTAATCATGCTGCGCGTAGCTGGGCGTCACCGGTTGCGGATTGAAATAATCCGGATTCACGAAATTAGTGTGCTGCGGGCTGACATGCAAGGTGGCAGTCAGGATTTGCCTCGGGGAGAGAATATAGTCGAGCTGCGTAAATGAATTGATCGATTCCTGCTTGGATTCGTTAAACGGAAATCCTAGCGTGCGGCTCGGGACCTTATCCAGTATGTAGACGATTGCCGAATTGAAGTAGAGGCGATTGGGAATCAGCGGACCGCCCAGCACGAACCGCGGCGTTTCATTGCGAATCCCTCGCATATGGTAGCTTCGAATCCGGAAATCCGGGAAAGGGATCGTTGAGATCCGCATGCCACTTGTCGCCCCCTCGCCGGGTTTCGACTGCGACTACGGTTTGTGTGAACCGGCCATATTGCGCGAGAAAAGGAACGGTCAGAACATTGACTGTTTCTATGGCATCCACTGGAATCGTTTGCCCGAACTGTCCCGTCGCAGGATTGGTGACATCGCTCTGATTTACAACGAATGCGCTGCGCTGCTCGCCGGTACCGTCGATAATCAGTTCTCCCTGTGGGGATCGCACAACCCCTGGTACCAAAGGAAGGGTTTCGGCGACAGTCGCCGGGTTGGTGGGAAGATTCTTCACCTCGGTAGGGTGCAATTCGTTATGTTCAGCGGCGCTTTGGTCTACGGCCGCTACGGTTTCTTTCACTTCTACGCTCGAGCGCTTCATCTCCGGATTTAGAGTCAGAGAGATCTCGGAATTAGGCGCTCCGGTCATCTCAATTGGTTTGGTACCCTCATCGAATCCGCCTTTGTTTGCCTGGACAGACCAGGAACCGCAGGGCACGTTCTTGAAATCCGCGATCCCGCTGGTGGAAGTCATCAGGGTTCCGAATTCGGTGGCACCGGAGGTCAGCCGGACTTGCGCGTCGAAAATTGGGCTCTCCTGCGAGTCTTTGATGAAAACTCTCAGCTCGCCGGGTTTGCAGGTCTGACCGGAGACTCTATGAAATGGCGCAAGACAAGCGAGAGCGAAGACGGCATTGACTACGAAGCGCGTTGTTTTGCGTGCGATATACGACGCGCGCGTGTTGGGCGCGTTTCGAAAGGCACAAGGCAAGAGCTTCATCGCTACTGTCCAGACTCAAAGACAAGGAGAACCCAAGACTTAGCGGAACAGACGGCGTACCGCGCATGAATTGTTTCCCCGTGTGTAAGCATATAAGACAACTTTTCAGACGTGCGTTGCAAGGGCGCAGCAGCACTATTCGGTTGGATGAGTACTTGGTACGACTACAACGCAAGGCGAAGATAAATGGCGCCAGGCGTCGGTTGTTCAGCATACGGGTCAATACGTTGAAAGCCGATTCGCTCATACATTGCGATCGCCTCGCTCATGACGGGCATGCTGTCGCCCAGCATTTCCGCGTATCCTGCGCTTCGGGCTTCATGGATTAGCCATTCGAGAAGGGCGCGGCCGACTCCTTGACCGCGGACGGTCGGCCTGACGTACAGACGTTTCGCTTCACAGCGTTGCCGATCGAATCGACGCATAGCCACACAGCCAACGGCGGTCCCGTTCAAGTACGCCAACGCAAGCCGTCCCGACGGTGGTGCATAGCTGCCCGGCAAGTTCTCGAGTTCGTGATCGAAGCCTTGAAAGCAGGGCGTGAATCCGAAGGAATTCCAATATTCCTGAAAAAGCTGCTTCACTATAGTCAGCTCGGCTTCGGAGCCTGCCGGACGAACACTCACGTTCACTGTAACGCTCCTCCGCAGCTCGAGCCTGCGCCGGCAGTGCATCCGAAGCAATGAGTGGAAGTAGCGATGTGCCAGCCCTCCAAGTTGCCGAAGTCGTCGAAATCCCAAACCGTCAAACGGCGTCCGGCCATGCCGATTTCGAGCATTTGATTGAAGTCGCAGTCGTAGAACGCTCCATCCCATCCAACGCTCATGAGCGACCTGCACATCAAACCGGATACGGTGACCGGGTTGAAGTGCTCCATCAGTAATTTCATGTAATCCGCGCGTTTTCCGTTTCTGTCCAGGAAATCGGCGAAGCGTTTGATCGGCATATTCGTGAGGGTGAACAACCGATGGAATTCGATACCGAAGTGTTCGCCCAATTCGAGGCGATACGCGGCTTCTAAGCTTGTCTGATCGGGAGGCAGACTCGCCCCCAGCGGGTTGTAGACGAGATTCAGTTTCAATAACGAACCTGGGATGCCGAATCCGAGCTCATTGAGCAAGCGCAATGCGCGAATGCTCTTGTCGAAAACGCCCCGTCCGCGCTGGGCATCGACGTTCGCAGCAGTGTAACAGGGAAGACTGGCAATAATTTCCACCTGATTCTCCGCCAGAAAGTTTCCTAAGTCTTCCATTTCCGGTTCAAACAGGACGGTGAGATTGCAGCGGTCGATCACGTGGCGGCCCAGCTCACGTGATCGAGTGACCAGACTCCGGAAATTTGGGTTCAGCTCCGGAGCGCCGCCGGTGATGTCCACCGTCGTGATGCTTGGACTGACTGACAGCATTTTCAGCAGACGTTCGGCGATTTCTTTGGACATACTTTCAGTCCGCTTAGGGCTGGCTTCCACGTGGCAATGCTGGCACGCCTGATTACAAAATTTTCCTACGTTGATCTGCAGTGTCGTGACATCGCCCCTCACTAATGCCTTACAGCCATGGCGAAGCAACGCCTTATGGAAGCTGTTGCCGGAAAAATCGCCTTGCAGCACCTTCAGAGAGTTTCCCGGTTCACCTTCGTACGAATTCCCCATTCGATTACCACGCCGATTCAACTTTATGATGGCAAGAAACTGGACCGGAGACCAGAACCCGCCTTTCCCCAGGAAAGGGCAGAGATTCGCCGAAGATGGAAACGGCTTCGAATTACTCACGAGAGAATCGAACCCCGGCAAGTCCGCTCGAATGTGCGGGTTGATACAATTTGCAGTGGTTTCGTTCCTACTTGACTGGCAGGTGCCAGGAAGCGTGCAGTGCTCGCGATCGTCACCTATCATGCGCGTGCCGTGAAGAAGATGAAGAGATGGATTACCGCGATGTTGCTCATTGCCACTGCCGCGCTCGCGCAGCAAACTCACAATCAATACGAGCCGCCGAGCGCGCCAGGCGCCGGTCAGAGGCTACTCGCCCAATTTGCGGGTGACTGGGACGTCCTCAAGACGTTCTTCCCGATGAATGGGAAGCCGATTGTGACGAAAGGCACCTGTAAGCAGTACATGATCCAGGACGGCAAGTTTCTGCAATCGGATTTCACCTTCTTCAATTCTGACGGAACGAAGAGCACCGGCACCGGAATCTCCGGCTTCGATCCCAAAACGAATCGCTTCACTACGGTGTGGTACGATTCGCGGCAGGCGACGATGTCGATTCGCCAGAGTGACGGTACGTTCGACGGCAAGAACATCGTCCTCTGGTCCACGGCTCTCGATTCCGAGCATTCCGGGCGCAAGACGGTCGCACGCGCGCACCTTGAGGAAGACGGCCGCCTTCTCCTCCATCGCCATTTCCTGATCGATGACAAGGGGCACGAGCGGGTGATCATCGAGCTGCGGATGACCCGTAAGTAGTCTCCCATAGGTATTTCGCTGACAGTTCGCTGAAATCACGCGGAAACGAATTTGTCGGGACACGTTCCACAGTGTTCGCGACGTCAAAGCGACTCGCGATTACGTCAGCGAATCAGGTATCATAAGATTGCTATGCCTAGTGAACGGAGTATAACCGATGGCCAAGCCGAATTCTGCTCAAACTGCGCTTGATTTGCTCGTCTTGACAATTCTCGATCGTCGAGGCCCATTGCACGGCTATGGAATTGCGAGTTCCATTGAAGAGTTATCGCAGGAAGCGCTGCGTGTCGAGGAAGGCTCGCTTTATCCCGCGTTGCATCGAATGGAAGAACTTGGATGGATTGCCGCAGAGTGGAAAGTGAGCGAAACGAATCGCCGGGCGCGCTTCTATCACACAACGAAAACCGGCAAGAAACAATTGGAGTGTGAATCGGAGCGCTGGGCAAGCTTCTCCGCCGGAGTCGTGCGGGTGCTGCGTTACGCGTAGCACTGCTTTGAGGAGTTTCTCATTATGTCCTGGCTTTCCCGACTGAAAAATGCATTGTACCCGCGCCGAATGGATGAAGATCTTGCCGAGGAAATCAGAGATCACCTGGAACGGCGTGCCGCCTTTTTACGGGCCGAGGGACTCAACAGCGAACAAGCCCAGCGAGAGGCCCAGGGGCGTTTCGGAAACGTCACCCGTCTCAAGGAAGAGAGCCGCGCGTTTCGCCTTCTGGCTTGGCTCGACGGAACAATTCAAGACGCGCGCTACGGCTGGCGAGGTATGTGCAAATCCCGCGCCTTTGCTATTACAGCCGTGCTGTCGCTGGCCTTGGCTATTGGCGCAAATACGGCCATTTATTCCATTGCGGATGCAGCGGTTTTACGGTCACTGCCCGTTCGGGCGCCCGATCAATTATTCACGCTTTCCTGGCCAGCGCCAGCAAACCCGGGAACTCCGGCCGGGACCGAAAGAGACTCGTTCAGCTACAGCGAATTTCTCCGGTTCGTTGATGCCACTAAATCCGTTGCGCGGCTGGGGCTTTTCAGCGGACCGTTTCGCGCGGAAATGAAAAGGCTCAAACCAGACGCACCCATCGAAACAATCAACCGGGCATACATTTCCGGAGAGGCTTTCGACATCTTGGGGATTCGTCCAGCAGTTGGGGGCTTTTTTTCTAAAGAGGAGGACCGTATCCCACAAGACCGCGCGCTCGCCGTCATCAGTTACGACTTTTGGGAAAGTCGTTTCCAGCGGTATCCAAACATTGTGGGCCAAAGAATCGGAATCGATGGCAAAGAAGCGGAGATTATTGGCGTAACTCGCAAGGGCTTTCGGGGCGTAGAGCCTGGGAAATTTGTAGACGTTTGGCTCCCCGGGACACTACAGACACCATACGTCCTTAGGAACCCAGGAGCATACTGGCTCCAGATTATCGGCCGCTTCGCGCCAGGGATTTCGCCCGAGCAAGTACAAGCGCATCTTCAGCCGCCATTCCACGATTTTCAGGTCCAGCTCGTGAGACTCTTTCCGGCCATGCCGGATGTCATTAAGAAGCAATTCCTGGAAAGCAAGATCCGCGTGCATTCTGCCGCCACTGGAATATCCGATTTGCGGAAGACATTCTTGCGTCCACTGTGGATTCTGTTCGGGGTGGCAGCGGGAATTTTGCTTATGGCCTGCGCTAATGTGGCGAGTCTGTTGCTGGCGCGCTCGACGGCTCGCGCAAGTGAAATGGCGATGCGAGTAGCGCTCGGCGCTGGACGAATGCGCCTCATCCGTCAGATGCTCACGGAGAGCCTCATTCTTTCGCTCATGGCCGGAGCATTGGGTTAGTTGCTCGCGCGAAACGCAGGACCCCTGCTGGTGCGTTTGCTTTCAACAACCCGCGATCCGTTGCAGCTTGCACTCGCAATCGATACGCGGGTACTGTTCTTCTGCATCGCAGTGTCAGCGGTCTCAGCCGTACTCTTCGGCCTGGTCCCCGCGTGGCAAGCTTCAAGCGTGCTGCCGGTGCGCGGGTTGCGGGCTTCGGCTGGACAGATTGGGAGATTCCGACTCGGAAAGTTTTTTGTCAGCATACAGGTAGTCTGCGCATTCTGCCTGATAGCAATCGGCGCGGCCTTCCTATTCAGCCTTGGCAATCTGCTCCGCATCAATCCTGGATTCGATCCACAGAACGTAGCCGTGCTGAGCCTTACCACGGAAGCTGCTAAGAATTCCATAATGTGGCTGGGTGGTCAGCAACCGGGGCAAGCCCGGCTGCGCAATGACATGCTTCAGCTCCAACAAGCAGTGGCGAGTCAGCCCGGAATCCAGGCAGTTGCATTGGCTTGGTGGCTCAATTTCGGCGGCGGAGGCTGGTTAGAACAAATTTCTGTACCGGGCAAGGGTCCTTCGAAGGAGGAAGAGATCCTTTACCCTGTGTCTCCCGGTTATTTCGGGGCTCTCCACATTCCATTTGTGGCCGGGCGCGATTTCAAACCAAGTGACAACAGCGTCGGGCAGCCGACGCCGGCGATTGTGAATGAAACATTTGCACGGAAATACTTCGACAGGGTAAACCCGTTGGGTCGCGAGTTCAGCTACGTCTCTCGCATGGATCATTCGTCGGCGCGCCAGATCATCGTCGGCGTGGTGGCGGACACGCGGTACTACAATTTACGAAGCGCCGCAGCTCCGATCGCCTATCTTCCCATCAACGGCAACACTGCCTTTACGCTCTATGTACGCTCGCCGCTTCCTTTGGGTCAAATTATGCGCATTGTGGACAGCGAGGCACGTCGCCTCGGATCCGGAATGCAGATCCACGAGGTCACCAGTCTCGAAACCATCATCGGAAACACGCTACTGCGTGAGAAACTGCTTGCCGGTATGGGTGGAGCGTTTGCCTTTTTCGGCCTTCTTCTCGCTGCCGTCGGTCTGTTTGGGCTCGTGAATTATTCCGTTGTGCGGCGCACGAAAGAGATTGGCGTTCGCATGGCGCTAGGCGCACGGCGCACCCAAATCGTTTCTCTCGTTGTAAAAGACATAACGGCATTGATGGGCGTAGGAATCATCATCGGTCTGGCAGGCGGGTTGTCCATTTTGACGGTAGTCAAATCTCTCCTATTCGGAATTAAGACAGCCGATCCATTTGTTGCTGGAACCGCGGTAGGGCTCCTGCTATTGACCGGCTTGCTCGCCGCCAGCTTGCCCGCACACCGCGCCGCGACTGTAGATCCAATGCGTGCGCTGCGAGAAGAATAGCTTGCAGCGTCGCACTGTTGAGCTCGAAAAACAGCATTCTCATAGAGTGACTTCTCGGAGTTAAGGGGTCACCTTCAAGTGTCGCTCTGCCTCCGGCTCCGCGGTTATCCGGCGGCTCCAGCGTCGCGACGGCCACGTCGTATTCGTAACCCGTAATAATGTTGATGTGAGGGGCGCCGACGCAGTCCCCGTATGCGTATTCGCAAAGCCACCCATTGCCGGCGAGGTCAAAACTCGATTGGCGCGGGCTGTGGGCAGTGAAAGCGCGGCTCGCTTGGCAGCCGCTATGCTTCTGGACGTTTGGCGGACCGTTAAGTTGTGCGCTGGCGTTCGCCCAATCCTCGCAACCACGCGGCTCGGGGATTTCCCTGTTTGTGTTTCGCCCGAGAATGTCTGGCTTCAAGGTGAGGGCGATCTGGGACAACGCATCGAGCGTATCCTGACCCGCGCACTTCTCGATTCCAAAGCAGCCATCGCAGTCGGGTCCGATTCGCCGACGCTCACGGCTATTCATCTTGAAGCTGCTCTGGACACCTTACGAGTTGCGGACGCCGTTATCGGCCCGTCCCTCGACGGCGGCTTCTATTTGTTGGGGCTCAGGCGCTGCCGGCCGGGCTTGTTCGATTCGCTCCCGTGGAGCACTGCGCAAACGTGCCAAGCCTTGAGAACGAAGTTGGAGCAAGAGAAGTTCGCGATTGCGGAACTTGAACCGCTGTTCGATATCGATACCCCCGGCGACCTCTTGTTCTTGGACGAGCGCCTGGCCGTCGATCCGTCTTTAGCGCCCGCAACTCGGGCCTGGCGCGTTCAATTATGCTAATCAGCATTGTTGTTCCCGCCTTGAATGAGCAGGAGTGCATCGCTGGCACGCTGCGCAGCCTTCAAAGGCTTGAGGGTGAGAAAGAGATTGTAGTCGTGGACGGCGGCAGCATCGATGAAACCATTTCTGTCGCTCGCGCGGAGGGCGTGACGGTCATCGGCGCACAGGCAGGACGCGGAACGCAAATGCATGCGGGGGCACTGGAAACCAGCGGTGACGTGCTGTGGTTCGTCCATGCCGACACGGCTCCCCCGCCAAGTGCGTTGCATGAGATCGGAACGCATCTGGAAGATACCTCAGTTGTAGGCGGCAATTTTGGATTGCTCTTTGACGGCCCTTCGCGAGCCGCCAGGCAATTGACCATCATCTACCCGATGCTGAGAATGTTGGGCCTTTGCTACGGCGATTCGGGTATCTTTGTCCGCCGCGAAGTTTACAATCGCATCGGCGGTTTCCGCGCGCTGGCATTGTTCGAAGATCTCGACCTGTTGCGCCGGTTGCGCAGAGCTGGCCGATTCGTTCATTTGCCGTCGAGAATACGAACGTCATCGCGGCGTTTCGAGCAGCGCAATTTCGCTTTGGTCTGGCTGCACTGGACCACTTTGCAGATTCTTTACTGGGGCGGCGTCCCGCCAAACTGGCTCGCGCGCTGGTATCGTCACGTGCGCCGCACTGCGGCAGGAACGCTTAGCCTTCTAATCCGCTAACGGGCTCACGAGATTTGGAAACCGGCATAGGCCTAGGACAGCAATGCGAATTGAGTTCTTTAGAAGGTTGCGCATATTGAATACGATCATCGCTGGTTTAGCTAGATCTATGAGTGGCGCTCCCACACGGTCGGGCCTCGGTATGGGAACTGTATACGGCCCGAAGTGTAAAGCGGTATCTAGACGAGAGGCAGCCTAGACTTTTTCACCAATTTTGTCTTCCAGATACTGCTTACTGATCATGGCCGACTGTTTTGGCGTTGTCGATTTATCGGGCACACGGTCCAACTCCACGACCGCCCAACCACGATAATCAATTTTTCTCAGCGCTGCGAACACCGCCGGCAAATTCACCTTGCCCCGGCCGAGCTCCACGAATTTGAATGGATACTTCGCGCCCGGCGTGTCCAACGCGATATCCACAACATCCTTTAGGTGAAGGAACAAGAGCCGATCGCGATACTCTTCGATGGCTTTTGCCGGGTCTCCGCCGCCCGCGACGAAATGCGCTGTGTCCAATTCCAGCTTCACGTACTTCGGATCGGAAGATTCGAGCACCATTTTAAGATTGTTCGAGTGCTCGCTGATCGTGTTCAGATGATTGTGATATCCGAGCGGAACGCCCAGATCGGCCGTATGTTTCCCGATCTCCGTCAGCAGCTTGCCCAGGCGCTTGCATTCCTCCGGCGTCACGGTGCGCGGATACGACTTGAGCTGATCCAGAAGCTGCAGGTAAAGACCGCCCGCATCGCGAACGAACTTCGCATGAGCGGTATGCTCTGCAATCTGGCTTGCTTCGGCCGCAGAGTCGATGGACAAATCGCCGCTCGAGAGGGCAACGAAGGTCAGATTGTGCTGCTGCAATAAATCGCGCAGTTCAGAGGGCTGAAACTCCGTGGTTGCTTCGATACGAAACTGGATTCCTTTGTAGCCGATCGCTGAGATGTCATCAATCGCCTGCCGCTCCGCTTTGCCCCACGTCATGGCGGTGTAACCGAAACGAATTCGATGTGCTTCCCCGGAAGAAGCGAAGGCAATCTTGGAGGGTACTGTCGCCGCAAATGCGGCGCCCAAGCCGGCTATAATCCACGACGAGAAGTGTGCAGGTGCAAGGCGATTTCCTTTGGTTCGAAATCAAAACGTCAGCTTGAGCGCGCCCTGGAACTGGCGAGACGGCGAGCCCTGAGCGGTAATCACGCCGAAGTTGGTTCCGGTCACCGTCATGTTCGGAGCATCGAAATTCGGATGATTCAAGGCGTCGTAGCACTCCGCCCGGAACTGCAGCTTCACACGTTCGGTGAAGGCAAAGTACTTGAATAGCGAGAAGTCCCAAGACGATTGATTCGGCGCGCGGACGTTCGAAAAATATTTGGGAAACGTCCGGACATCCTCGGCGAGCTGTGCGGATGACGCGCGAACAAAGGGAGCAGTATTGAACCACATACTGACGGAACGCTGATCGGATGGCAGATTGATCTGAGTGGCGCTGGTTCCCGTGAAGATCACATCGCCGAACGCCAATGGCGGACCGCTCTGTTTCGCGATGAACGCATTGAGCTGCCATTGCCCGATAGCCCAATCGGCGAGCTTCGGAAGATTCCCGCCAAATCTTCTGCCGCGGCCGAATGGGATGTCCCAGATGCCTGTGATCGCAATCCGCTGCGGCCGGTCATATTGGCTGATGGAGCGATAGAGGGCGGTGTCGCCGGGATTGAGAAAACTAGTCGCCTCCATAATTTCGACCAGGTGTAATCCACGTTCAGCGTGTAATCGTTTGAGAACCGTTTCTCGGCCCGCACTTGCAGGGCGTGATACCACGAGTAGCCGTTGTTTTCGATCAGGTTGATGTCTCCAAACTCGGGGTACGGCCGCAGCAGATCGGCTCGCGTGATGGTAGCGCCGTAAACACTGTTGATGCCAAAAAAGGGGTTAGGGAAGCTCTGTGTCTGGTAATTAATCGTTGCCTGATCGCGCGTTCCTGTCGTGCTGAGGTATTGGTTCGGCACAGCGTTGATATTCCGCGTATCTGTGAGATGAATAGCCTTGTTGCCAACGTAAGCAACATCGAGCAAAAACTGCGCCGGAAGCATTCGCTGCAAATCGAAGGTCCAGCGCTGAGAATACGGTTGAACACGGCTGTTGGGATATACGGAAAGTGTTTGGCCCAGATTCGTGGTAAGTCCCGTCACCGTGCCCCCTTGCTGAATTCCGTTCGGAAAAGGATTTTCCAGGTTGGCAACGTAGCGGACGCCGTTATCGTAGGAAGCAATCACGGGCGTGGTGGCCGTGAAACCGGTCTGAATGGCCGGGCTGCGATTTACGCCAATGGTATCGAAAAATATGCCGTATCCCGAACGGAGGACCGTTTTCGAATCGAGCTGATATGCAAGCCCAAAGCGGGGCAGCAAATGTCCGGGACCTTGACTCCACAGATTATGGTCCTGCGGATTCGCAAACATCAGTCCGCCGAGTACGTGGAACTGGCTTACGGGTAATCCGGGCACAGGATTGGCCGCGTAGTTTGCCATTGCCTGCGCCGCGATCGGATTAGAATCCGTATAGTCAAAGCCGCGGACGGCCCTGTTATAGCGCTCGCTGACGGGCGATTCATACTCGTAGCGCACACCCAAGTTGAGCGTCAGTTTGGGATTCAGTTTCCAATCATCTTGAATGAAGGCCGCGGAATGCGTGTTCTGGTCCGCATAGCTCGCGCTTCGAGTAACCTGGCCTGCAGACGGAATGCCGAGCAGGAATGAAGCAAATTCCTGACCGATAGGCGCCACAGGCGAGTTATCCAGCGGGCCATTTGTATATGTGGGAAGAAACTGAAGGCCGGGAGAAACATCATAGCCTCCATTGAATCCGAAGGAGCGATAGAGCCGGAACTCCGCGCCATAGTGAAGGTCGTGGCTGCCGTGCAGAGTGTTGAACGTGCCGGCGAAATCGTGAATGATGCCCGTGTTTGTCCCGTCCCCATTGTTGAAGTTGCCGAAACCGGAGAATGTGCCCGTGCAGGCGCCCGTACAGGAAGAGGTCTCCGCCTTGGTGTTCATGTAGATGTTAGGAAATGTCGCGGTTTTCGGATCGAAAAGCGACACAAGCTGTGGCAAAAATCCTAGAGACGCCAGGTCGAAACCGGCGCTGACACGCTGTTCGGGTGTAGCTTCCTGGGTCAGACCATAACGAAGGTCGAGAATCGAGCTGGGGCTCAGAACGATTACATCGTCGACCACTCCGCCTTTGTTAATGCGTGTGAGGTTTACTCCACCAGAAATGTTGTTGTAAAAACCTGGGTCGGTCTCAAGGTAGTGGTCATAATCCATACGCACGAACATGCGGTTCTTTTCGGAGAACGTGTGATCGATGCGCACGACATGCACGTAATAATCGAAGATGTCCTTGATACTTTGCGTGTAATTGTTTTGACCCGATGCGGTCCCCGCGCTATTCGGAAGCGCGTAGTAACTCATAATCTTCGTGGCAATCGGATCGATCATGCTCGGCGGTATGACGTTGCCTGTAAAGGGAGCGCGGCTGTACCGGCCCTTTGGGGCAGGTGTGGTGGTGAAGGGATTGTAAATCTGGTACGCCGAGCCTAACGTTAATAGCGCCGAAAGATTGCCATTTCGTTCCGCCGGGGTGGGAACGGTTCCAATAGTGGTGACAGGTTTGCCCCACTGATTCGATTCCCAGGAATAGAAGAAAAAGGTCTTGCCCATACCAATCGTAGACTCCAGCGAGTCCGTCGGGATCGCGACTTCTAAACCGGTCGATCAACTCACCGTCGCAGTCACCAGGCGGGCACATTAAATGGTAGATGGGGATGTTTCAAAAACACGAGCAGATCTTTATTCAGGCCCGGACCTAGTACCAGGAAAACTTCTAGTTCCTCGTCCATCCCCTGCTCCATCTCGTATAAGCGAGTGAACGCATTTTGACGCTCAGTTTTTTGGAGGAAAAAGAATGAGGTTAAACGGCAGGCTAACCGTAGCATTGGCAGCTCTGCTCTTCTGTATGCTCGGCTCACCTCGGGTGAGAGCGGCATCGATGACACAAACATACTCTGGAACTTTTACTAACCAGGCTCAAGTGTTGGAAGAAACATTCAACGTAGCTTCAAGTTCTACCGTAACGATATTTACTACTTCATACGGTGGAGGAGCAAACCTCGACGGCACAACGGCGCACGCGGGCGGGTTCCAACCGATGATCACTTTGTACAACAGTGCCGGTAACTACGTTTTCGGCGAAGCAGTAACATCACCGGTCGCAACGAAGGACTCGTCGACAGGACTGGCGCTGGATGCCTACCTTCTCGACTCCCACGTCGCCGCCGGCAGCTACATCGCGGTCTTAACAGATTGGCTCAACCAGCAACCTGCGACCGCAACCAATCTTTCGAGTGGATTCGTTGACCTCGGATCGGGTGGAAGCACTTTCGTGGATGAGGCTTTCAATTCGCGAAATGCCGGCTACGCTTTGAATATTTCTGTTAATCCCAACACTGCAGCCACTCCCGAACCGGCCACTTTCTGGCTCATGATCCCTGCTCTCGGTTGCGCCATCGTGCTGGTGGTCAGGCGCAAGCGGCGCTCGTCTGTCTTGTAGTCGTTTTAGGAATCAATTTTTGAAATTCTATGTGGAGGAATAGTGGGAAATCTCATTTCAGATGTAATCGCTGAGTCGCCGAATCGACGCAGCCTTTTGAAAAAACTCGGCATCGCAACCGCCGCGGCGGGTGCTGCTTTAACAGCGGGAGGCCTGAAACTCCGCGCCGACGATGGCGTGATCGCTAACGATCCAACGTCGCCAACGGTTGTGGATGTTTTACAGTTCGCCTTAAATCTTGAATACCTTGAGGCGGAGTTTTATACGGTCGCGACCACCGGCCAGACGATCGATCAGCCGCCCTACAATATCGGGATCACCGGCTCCGGAAATCAGGGACAAACGGTCGGCGGCAGTCAGGTGAATTTCTCGAATAACTTCGTCTTTACCGCGGCAGTTGCCGCGGAAATCGGGGCTGATGAACGCGCGCACGTCACGCTCCTGCGCGGCGCTTTGTCCGCTGCCGGAATTAACCCGGTAGCAAAACCTCAAATCAACCTCGCTGCGCTTTCCTCCCTGGGACTCGGATTTGGTAGCGAAGCCCAGTTCCTCGGATTGGCCCGAATTTTCGAAGACATCGGAGTAACCGCTTATGGCGGCGCAGCAGCGCTTCCTGTCGTTTCGGGCAGCCCCTACATTGGAACAGCAGCGAGAATTCTGGCGACAGAAGCCGAACACGTCGGAAATATACGCCTGCAACTCGCGCGCTTAGGAATCCAATCGCCTCAACTCGATGGGGTTGATATTCTTCCGCCCCCTTCGGGAAGCTCGTTCATATCGGCAGACGCGACCACAGGTCTCACCGCGATACGCACTCCTGGGCAAGTGCTCTTCTTGGCCTACGGTATGCAAGCCAATGCGACTTCTGGTGGATTCTTTCCAAACGGCGTGAACGGCAATCTTGTTACGTCCAGTGCGAGCGCGTAAGGCGTCTTCATAGAACTGATACACGCCGGAGCGCCCGAGAAGAGCGGATTTCATTCCGCTCTTTCTCATTTTCAGAGCCTCTATCTTTCCACTTTCCGCGCCGTCACAACGAATCGTTTTGGGGCCGGACCTACATAGCGGAACGGGTAGCACGTGATCATCGTCAATGTCGATTTCTCCCCACTCCGAAGTACGCTGATGTCGTCCGGATCGACAATTCGCAATGAGCTAACAACGTAAATGTAGCTCTTATCCGTATCGATTCGAATGCGATCGCCGAGTCTTATCTTGCGCAATGGCTGGAATGAGGTATCTCTATGTCCCGCGATTACGCTATTTCCAAACGCGCCGATGGCCGGAGTGCCCGGCACATGACCGGCCGCCAAGCTCAGGCTCGCGTCATCATCGCCTTCGACAACAAGTGTTGACATACCGAGCCTCACGATTTCCAGCCTTCCCAAAACCCGCAAGGAAACCGATGGATAGATACGCCTCAGCAACCTCCTTCGAAGGAACGCGCCCGGGGATTGTTTAGGAGGAGCGGCGAGCCATTCAGGATGGCTTTGAAACGCGGCGTAGCTTAAGACCCGGTAACCAACCAAGCCGAGCAGCAACACGCCTCCCAGAAGAAGCGCTAACTCTGCTGTCCGCCTCATTCCGAACGCCGGGGGCTGGTGGTATCCTCTGGCGCAAACTGTTGGACCCGATGTTCGTTACGCCGGCGAAGAACCCCAACCAACACCTCGAGCCGTCTGTTTCGAATTTCTAGCCTGACTAACTCTTCAGAGGCGTTCGAAGGTGAGATCTCAACCGAATGACTATCTTGCGTCGGCGAAGGCTTAGCGATCCTTGATTCCATTGCAGCGACAGAGAACCCGAATAGTATCCCCAACCCCACGGCTAACGTTACATTCCTCCATTGCGGCCACGCGAAAGCGTCCGCTTGGCCTTCGCGTCCGGCGTCCGGCCATTGTCGCCTGACCAATTGAGGTTCGACCTGCACTCGGCTGAGATACATATTACGTATTAACGTCTGCGTTATTTCGATGCGTGGTGAGAGTTCCCGATAAAGTGCACACCTGCTGCGCCCGCGATGAGCAGTAGCCCAAGAAATAGAAGAGAGGCGCTGTTGGTGCCTGTCCTCGGCAGTCTGCGATCACTCCGCGGAACCTCTGCGGAGGAGGTTGCAACGTCCGCGATCCCAGCGCCGTTCGTGTACTTCTTCGCAACAACGCCCTCCGAGCGACCCTCAGGTGTAATTCTCTTCGGCGACAGCAGCCAAAGAGTCACAACCTTCATGTCATCCACTGAGAGATGTTTAGGAAGCTTGTCATACGTAGGATCTGCCGCCATCACGGGTTGCGCGCTGGTATCCATAATCTCTACAGCCTCGTCTTTCGAGTAAACAATCTCGAGGGCCATCGAGCAACCTGGGCAAACCCAGCCGCGTAAGATGCGTACGCCGGCGTCATCGGGCTTAAAGAAAATCAGCCCTTCGCGGCCATCGCTTTTCAATGTCCGATTCGCCGTTGTGAGTACCAGGAAGTGATTTTTACTATCCTCGCGGTTGAGATTCGTAATTCGAAGTATGGCTCTATCAGGCAGTCTGTCCTCGACAGCGAACGTATATTCGCCTGGTTGCAAAACTCCTTCCGGTATTCGTACCTGCCGGTCGAGCTTGACGTCCTGTTTCTCCTCGGCAGCCCGTGCCAGTGGACCGGAAGCAACCGTTAGCGCAGCCGCAAAAAGGAAGACCGAGAGAGATGGAGTACCGATCATCAAACTGCTCCTGTACTGGTTACGAAACAGATGAATCGTTTGGATGTACTCGGACGACAGCTGGCTATTAACCCAGTAATCCTGCTAGTAAGCGCGGCCGGTTACTGCCTGTAATTCTGTATATAGGAATCGCGAGGCATTCCTAGGCCACGCACCTGCTGCCGTAAACGGACGGCGTCTTCGCGAGTCATTTGGCCGCCGGCAGTCACCAGATAAGGGCCGCCATGGCCACTCGGAGTAAATACTTCTGCATTCAGGCCGGCGTGCTTCGCGTTCACCGACTGCGCCATTTTCTCCGCATCCTCCTGTCGCGCATAGGTGTACAGGATGACGCGCCAGACAGGTCGATTCCCAGTATGCAACGCGTCTTTTGCGGGAAGCGCGCTTTCGCGGGGTGCCGGAGCCGTGGTCGCTATCGTTGCTCCTGGATTCGGCGGGCGTGCCGTGCTCTTTCGAGTGGCTGCGTCAGGCGGAGTCAGTGTTCGAGTTTCCCACGCGCTCCCTCGCGATACCGGCACGGGAGCTGTAGGCGCGCTAGAGGCAGTTTCCTGCTTGACGGTCGTGCGCTTCGGCCGCGCAAACCAGATGAGGGCCAACACAACGAGCAATCCGAGCGCGGCATAGATCCACGTGCGCGCCGGCGTGGAACGGGATTTCGCGCGAGGCGCAATTCTTGATAGTAACGGCACTTCCGCCAGCACAGGAGGCGTTTGCGGATGGGCCGGTGGTTGCGATTGCACACGCGGCGCCGGCCGCCCGCTTTGCAGAGATACGACGTCCGCCAGCTTGCAACGAGTCTGTGGATCGGGATCGAGGCAGCGCCCCACTACCGTCGCAAAAGGAACCGGCAGTTGCGCGGCGTCTTGGACGAAGTTCGGGCCACACATCCTCTGCGTCAGGGTCTCGAAGAGCGTCGCGCCCAAACACCAGATGTCCGCCGCGGGCGTGACATTGACCGAATTTTCCGGAGCGACGTATCGCGCTCGTGTCAGTTCAACATTCGGAGTGGTGTTGATTCGACGGATACACACGGTGGAAAGCTTAATGGATTCACCCATTGCGAGCACCTGTTCCGGCGAAACACATCCATGCACGAATCCATGCCCATGCAGATATTGCAATCCGGCAACCAGGCTTTTGAGAAGATCTCCCGTCTCTTTTGAATTGAGCGCACGTTCCCGCAGAACGCCGCTTAACAGTTCGTCCGCGCGGCTCAGAACGACGTAGATCAAATCGGCGCCGTCCAATTGTGTCCATCCGAACGACAGCGGCGTATTCAGGTTCGCATGCTTAAGTTCTTTCGCGGCGGTCCAGGCGTCCATCTGCTCCTGAGCAGCCGTCGCATTCACTTGAAACAGATCGACGTAGGCGTTTGTTCCATGCGCTCCAAGCACTCTGATCTTGAACGCGGCGCGAGGCCCATCCGCCTCGAGCAATTCCTGAATCTCGTATCCCCCTTCGAGTATCCTGCCCGACAGGGTCGGCCAATTCGGCTCAATGATTCTTGTGGGTTTTGTAGCCATCGTCAGACTTTTTCTGGTGGACGGCATGGGATTCGAACCCACGACCCCCACGTTGCGAACGTGGTGCTCTCCCAGCTGAGCTAGCCGCCCACTGCCTGCGAAAAACGCAACCTAATGCCCCGCATCGCGAGCGCTACGGCGTCCCGTGACCCCCTCAATATAGCATTTCCCCGCATGCTAGGATGGCTGTTCACGCGTCTCCGCCATGGTTCTTTCCGACGTCGACATACGCCGCTACATTGAGCGGGGCAAAATCCGAATCTCACCCGAGCTGCCCGAACAACAGTTCGGAAGCTGCTCGGTCGATTTCCGTCTGGGCGCGGAGTTCAGCGTGTTTGAACATAGCCGTCACGCTTATATCGACGTGCGGGAAAAGAGTGCCATTCAAGACATCATGCGCGGAATTCACGTGAAAAGCGGCGATCCGTTCGTTTTGCAGCCGCGAGAATTCGCGCTTGCCATCACCGAAGAGACTCTCGAGCTCGATGATGACGTATTGGGGCGGCTGGAAGGGCGATCCAGCCTCGGCCGGATCGGAATCATCGTCCATGGGACCGCCGGATTATTCGATCCCGGGTGGCGCGGCAAAGCCACTCTCGAGCTCAGTAACCTCGGCATCATGCCTGTGGCCCTGTATCCTGGAATGCGCATCTGTTCTTTTACATTTGAGCAGCTTTCTTCCCCTGTTGCGGTTCCTTACTACAAGAAGGTGAGTAACAAGTACGCCGGACAAACCCAGCCGCTGGCGAGCAAGCTGACCGCCGAAGTAAGCAATACTTAGATTTATCGATGCGGGGCGGCACCGGCGTTTCTTAGCGCTTTGCAACGAAGAATACTCGTCCGAAGCCCACATCGGCGCGCATGCCGGCGTCTTTTGCCGCAATCGCTTCCACACTCTTGAAACCACTCTCAGTCAGTGCAAGCAAGATTTCTGACTGCGAATAGCACCGTTCCTCGACCACGCTCCGGTGTTGCATCCATAAGTTGTCGGCTGTGGTCCGCACGAACCAGATGAGCTCCGTCGCGGCTTTGCGTGTTTTCGGGTCGTAAGTCCCCCGCACGAGCCCGATCGCATGATCGTTCACGTCTACGGTCCACTGTCGGAGATCGGCCGAATAGGCCTCATCCAGGTTCATGTCGAAAGCAAATACTCCGCCACGTTTCAGGACCCCGCGAACTTTCAGAAAAACATCTCGAAGATCGCCGAGAGTCATCATATGATTTAAAGAATCGAACGTGGAAAGGACAGCATGATAGCGCTTCTCAAGCTGCAAATGGCGTGCATCTTGTACGCGAAGATCCACGCCGGGGAGATCTTGTCGAGCTAGCGCCACCAGTTCGGCAGAGGAATCGACTCCCGTTACGTCATATCCGCGCCGGACTAGTTCCTTCGTTACGTGCCCTGAGCCGCAGCACAGATCCAGAACGCGTGCGCCGTTCGGGATGCGGGAGAAAAACAAATTTTCTAGAGCCGTCGTCGCGGCCGGCAGGTACCAATCGGCCCAAAGCGCGTGGTACATGCCTGCGATCTCATCGTACGAGGAAACTGGATTCTCCGGCATCGGTAGCTGCAGATAAGTAGTGCCTGAGGTGGACTTGAACCCGCACTCGCCTTGCGAGGAAAAGGATTTCAGGTCTGTTCCAAGGTACTTTTCGGGCTAACCACTTTGATCATAAGGCACTTGTGAATCCAGGTACCCGGCGAACACCACGAAAATGAGTCGAGAATCACGATAGGGCCTGCGAGTAAGCTAGTCGGCCGCTGGCTCTTGCCTTGAGCACAACGGCAGCGGATGCGCACCCGGAAGCAGGCAAAGGAACCCGTTGCTCTTTGCGGGCGCGCTTGACACCCACCGGGACGGATGTTTTCATGTTTAGCTCCAACTTTGAAACCGCGCACAACGGCCAAAGCCGCCTGAGCGCTCTCGCACCTGAGCTAGCTGGCCGGCCGCCCGTTCAGTCGGGTGCGTCGCCCGCCGCGCCACTTGGTGACATAAGGCAGCACGAACAAGTACAGACCGGTGAACAGGAGTAAGGCGAGCGGGAACACCGCCAAGAGGCCCACCCAGGTGGCATACCTGCCTGTAACTACGGCCACGATGTTGACGATGACGGTCACCGTAAAGACTAAAGACAGCCAGCGGTGGGTCTGCCGAAACCATTTGTTCCAGTTCAATGGGACCTTTATTCAGTGCCGAACTGCTTGGCGTACTCGGCGCGCAATCGCGGCCAGCCGCCGAACTTCACCGCCTCGGGGCCGACCATGCGTCCAATGGGCTGACCGGCGATAAGGCGATCCAGAACATCGAAACAGATGTGCCAGCCTGCGGCGCCCCACGAGATGAACCGGCTATCGATGTTGTGCCAGAGCGTGAGGCGCGTGCCGCTGCCGAGCGGCTCGAGCTCCCACCGGAGGTCGCTGCCACCCCAGTTGTACTCAAGCAGCCTCGGCGCCTCAGCTCGCTTCACAGTGGTCTCCGAGACCTGCGGTGTTGGCGCTCCCACCGTGGTGAGCTTCGCCGTGGTTCCAACGGTACCCAGACTCTTATCGGCTTCGAAGGGTGCCCACTCGCGCAGATGCGCTGGGTCGGTTAGCGCCTGCCAAACTTTTTCCGGCGAGTGGCGCAATTCTCTGACGAGAATTAGCGTCAACTTCTCTCCGTCCTTTCGTACCTGCGCCCCACTGGCAGGACCCGGTGTGTACTGCTCGCGATCGTTCATCTCCTTTTCCTCAGCGCGAATAGCGCATCAGCTGCGTGACCTGAATGAGATTGCCGCAGGTGTCGTTCAGCACCGCGATCTTGGAGGCCGTCACATCCGTTGGTGGCATGGTGAACTCGGCGCCTCGCGCTTTCATCTGCTCGTAATCAGCCTGCACGTCGCCGGTGTAGAACATGGCCGCGGGCTGGCCCAGTTGAAATATCGCCTGCTGATACGCTTTAGCCGCGGGGTTGTCGTTCTTCGCCAGCTGCAGCTCCGTGCCGTCCGGCTCCTCGGGCGAGGCCACGGTCAGCCAGCGATAGGGACCCTGACTGAAATCGGCCTTCTTGGCAAAGCCCAGTACCTCCGTATAGAAGCGCAGGGCCTTGTCCTGGTCGTCTACATATATGCTGGTCAATTTGATTTTCATTTCGTTTCTCCTTTGTCACGTTCGCGGTTTGAGCCGCGTCGTCTTCTCCTTGTCTTCCTTTTCGTTGATGTTAACGAGCGCACAGGGCGTTTGGAGCCCCTTGTGCGCGACCCACGCTGATCTATGCGGCCGAGGTGGCGTTCGAGCGCATCTACCCGAGCGGACCAGAATCGACGGAACGGAGCCAGCCAGGCATCCATCTCCTGAAATGGTTCTGGCTTCAGCCGGTACAGACGGTGCTGTGCGTCCACCGTGGATTCCACGAAACCGGCCTCGCGCAACACTCGCAGGTGCTTTGAAACGCTCGGCTGCGGCAATCGAAGTTGACGCTCGATCTCTCCCACGGACTGTTGTGACGAGACCAGGAGGCTCAATATCGCGCGGCGGTTCGGCTCCGCAATGATTTCGAACACTGATTCCACCCTCTTGATATACTCTATGGAGCATATGCTTGTCAAGGTATATAAAGGACAGTGAAAGTTCCTCCGCGACTTTTCACTCAATCGGATTTTCGACGAGGATTTGTAACCGGCTTGCTTAACCGTTCGAGTTCCTCGCCCGTAAGACGCCGGAGCACCCACTCTGAGAGAGTTCTGGCGCCGATCGAGTCATAGAAGCGCAGAGCAGAACCGTTTGTGAGCTGTGCAACCCACTGGACGTATCGACAGCTTGTCTTGACTGCTCGTTTGGAGACGTCCGCCATTAGTGCGCGAGCTATGCCTTGGCGGCGATAGCGTGGAAGAACGTAGAGATCCTCGACATACAAACCATTGCGGCTGGTCCAAGTGGAGTATACGAAGAAATACAAGATGAGACCTACAGGTTTCCCATGCATCTCGGCAAGCAAGCACTCAAACCGCGGCTCTCTGCCGAACCCGTCCTCACGGAGAGTGAGCGGGTCGGCAGAGAGATCGTTCTCACCGCCCTGGGCGATCGCCGATTCCCGGAGCATGGAGTAGATGACCGGCACATCGTCTTCTCGCGCGCGGCGAATTCTGAAATTCAAATCGTCTGATTCTACCGACATCGTTGTGAGAAAAGCTTGCGAGCCGCGGATTAAGCCGCGACTCGCATTTGCGCGATCAGAATGCCGCGATACCGTTGAATCCGCCTTTCGCCAAAACTCCGCCGATGGCGCCAAGGTTCGTCAAGCTTCCGTCTTTATTGATACCGAAAATGCCAATCGTACGATCCCGGCATTCAGACTGTACAGGAATTTGCTATCGGCGCTGATGGCCAAATCAATGTTAGAACTCCCATTCGGGTTACTTGCTTGTACGGTATGGGGCAATGCCGTGAGTGTTCCATTTCCGTTGACAGCAAAGCCGGAGATGGTAAAGGTTCCGGCATTATTTGTGTAGACGAAGCGCCCATCCGGCGTGACCGCGTCCCAGCAAGTGGCCGCGCCCTCAGTTGGGATGCCGGCGCTTATCGACATCAATGTTCCGTCCTGCAGAACGGCATACGAGGAAATCGTGGAGCCGTTCGTCACGTCCGCGGGACCGGTTTCGACTACAAGAGCCGTTCCACTAGGAGCGAAAGTTACCGCGAAAGTACCAGCAAGCGCATCCTGATTCACCACGATGGGGGATAAGGTGCCGTCCTCCAGAACGCTAAATACATCAATATCGTTAGTTAATCGTTCCGTAACAACCAAGAATTTCCCATCGGGGCTGAAAGCCAGTGAGGCCGCACCGCTTGTGTTAGTGCTAAGAAAACGCACGGAGTTCGCGATCAGAGTAAGTTTGCCGTTTTCCTTCAACCGGAACCCCGCCACACCGCTGCTTCCACCGGTATTGAGCACATAGAGCAAGTCTCCTTGCTGAGCCAAGGCATTCGGCTCGCTACCGCCTGAGGGAACGAGATCGATTAGCGACAATTTGGAGTGATCGACGCGAAATACCGAAATGTTACCGCTTCCGGCATTTACGGCAAACAGAAGCGAGCGGTCCTGGCTCAGGATGAGAGATCCCTGAGATTCCAGAGGATCGACCAAGCCGCCGCTTCCTCTACCGCCGGTTTCGAATCTGGATCCTTGCCGTAATGCGCCATTTGTAGATCGATTATAGGCGACAATTTCGTTCTTATCTGCTGCATTGGTCATGACAAACACGGCGCCCGTGTCTTCAGACTCTATATTTTGAGCCAGCCCGGCGCTGGTGAAGCTGAGCGCGACTGTAATGGCGAGTGAAGTGAAAGTGGGTTTCATGCTTTCTCCAGTACTGAAATGTGGGGTGATAAACACCGATTCTTCCGGTGAGTACACCGCTCAATATCGAATTCGGATGCGGGCAGGAGAAAGTTATGCTTCGCCGCGAAAGATTCCGGTGCCGGATCAGCGTCGCGGAGTTCCGACGAGGGCGCCTCCGACGCCGCCGACCGCCATTGCACCCAAATGCCAAACGATGATGTGAGCCGAATTCTGAATCGGACAGTGAAGGGCAAGAACGGCGACCCCGGCCAGCCCGGCAAAGAACCCGACGGCCGCCCACGCCGCGACAGGCGACGAAAAAAAACCTTTTCTAACGATTAACCAGAATAATGCACCGCTGATCACCGCACAGATAACGCCCAGCCGCAAGCACGGTATGCCGAGAGGGACGAAGCGGTCCAGATTAAAGTTCTGAAAGAGCAGCCAAGCCAGCAAAGCTAGCGAGAGCATGGCGGCAACAATTGTCCAGCGCGGAGTTATCTTCCGCTGCGATCCGGGAATCATCTCTTGAACCGCGGTAATTGCCAAAAACGCGGCACACAGCAGAATCAAGCCGTAATAAGCGGATCTCCGGTATGCGTCGAGGACGTGAAATCCGTTGTAGCCGACAGGAATAGCTGCAATCAGCGAAAACGCGATGAAGAGCGCCAGAAGGCTCCAAACCAAGGTCCAATCCGATGGCAACGGGCGAACCCGCGTGAGGGAGGCTGCGATCACTTTCTGAATGCGATCGACGCGTTCCTGGTCCAGCGGGACTTCCGGCAATGTGAGTGCTTCTACCATTGCCCGGCACGCTGCGCAGGAGGCGAGATGTTTCTCCGCCGAGCCCGTCAGCGGCCGACCTTCGGAAAGCAGTTCTCTGATCTCATCGCAGTTCATGTTTCGCCGCCGAAAAGCTTACGCAATTTTTCATAGCCTCGGTGTGCCTTTTGTTTGACTGCTCCGACGCTGCTTCCAGTGGCACGCGCCACCTCTTCTAAAGTGAGACCCGAAACCTTCAATAACAAAATGACTTGCCGCTGCGCGGCCGGAAGCGTCTTCAAAAGATCTGTCAAATTCGACGAATCTCCGGCTTGCGTCTCCTCAGCGGCCCGCTCCGGTAACCGGTCACTTTGTATTTCGTGATCCCGGCTGCTCCTGCCGCGGCGATAGTGGTCGATTTGAACTCGGCGGGCAATCGCATACATCCAGGGAAGCACGGGCTCACCCGGGCGGTAGGTACGCCTCGCGCTGTGTATTCTCAGCCAAAAGTCCTGCAGCAGGTCTTCGGCGAGCACCCTGTCCCGCACCTGGGCGATATAGAGGCGGTAAATCTGCGGACTGAGCTGCGCCACCAACGTCGCCGCAGCCTCAGTGTCTGACTGCTGATAGCGCTCCATAAGTGCCTCCAGTTCTCCTGGTTGCTTTAGTTCCTCCGGGCGTTGCTCAGACACCGACACGCCCTAACCCGGACGAGCCGGAACCAAACAGGTAAGCGGAAGCTGCTGTTGATAAGCCGCTTATTCAAGGGAACGACACCTGCGGTTTCTTTCCCTTGAAAACCCTTTCTTCCCTTCCGGGCTCTCGGACAGTGGAGTTACTATTCCGGCAGAGGGCTGGTGCATGGGGCTCATCACTGAGCGATATGAGGAAGAGATTGCCGGAGTACTGTCTTGCTACGACCGGGTGATCATTCAAGGAACCCTGCCCATCTTCTGTTACGCCGAGGGCATGACCAGGTACCTGCACGCTCGCAGCATTCGGATCTTCGATTTCGCGGCATTCGCTAAGCCACTCACCGATGCCATCAAAGCCAACGCCGAGGCACTGGCGGCCCAGAACGGTTTGCAGATCGACTACATCCGTAAGAAGAACTTCCGCAAAGAAGAGCGCATCCAGGAGATTCTGCGCAAACGCGGCACCGAACCCGGCTTGGTATGGATCTTCTCCGCTCTCGAGCCCTGTACCACCTATCAGCCCTGGTTCAACAAACAGAGCAAACAAGCGTACTTGCGTCCCGACGATGGCAAGTGTCTGCATTACTACTTCTACTTCATCGACCCAGAGCTGGGGCTGTGCTACGTGCGCGTACCGACCTGGTGTCCGTTCCGCCTGCAGTTCTACTGCAATGGACACAACTGGCTGGCGCGGCAACTCGAGCGGCGCGGGATCGGCTATCGGCTCCTGGACAATGCCTTCGTCGCCCTCGATGATTTTCCAAAAGCTCAGCAATTGGCCGATGCTTGGGAGGCCGGGCGGCTGCACCGCAAGCTGGACGAGTTTGCTCAGCGCTACTGTCCCATCCTGAAGCAGATCGAGGAGTCCTATCACTGGAGTCTGGAAACAGCAGAATATGCCACAGATATCGTGTTTCGGCGGCAAGCCGATCTGCAGGCCATCTACGGTCAACTCATTCGCACCGCCATTCACACCGTCAAGCCGGACGACATTGCGACTTTTTTGGGCAAGAAGCTAAACGGCAATTACCAGGACGAAATGGGCAATCGCTACAATGTGCGCCTGGAAGGCACGCGCGTCAGGCACTCGATGGGAATGGCTTCCATCAAAATGTATGACAAGTTCGGGCAGATTCTGCGTATTGAAACCACCACCAAGGACGTTACCTTTTTCAGGCACTACCGCGAGGTAGAACAACGCAACGGAGAAGCGGTGATGAAGTTTGCGCCGATGAAGAAAACCATCTACAGTCTGGCTCCGCTACGCGAATTGTTGGCCGCTTCCAACCGACGTTATCTGGAGTTTCTGTCGGCCATTGATAATCCCAGCAGCGGCTTCGGCAAGCTGAATAAGATCAGCCGCACGGTGCACGACGAGGCGCGTTCCTATCGCGGCTTCAACTTCTTCGATCAGGAGGACGAAACACTTTTCCTCGCATTAGCCCGCGGCGAGTTCACCATCAGCGGCCTCCAGAACAAAACTCTGCGCCGCTGGCTACCGCAGTACAACAGTGGACAGCTCTCCAGAATCCTCCGCAGACTCCGCACTCACGGCCTTATCAAGAAGGCAGCTCACTGCTACAAGTACTACTTAACCGCGCTCGGAAAACACGTCATCGCACTCGGTCTCAAGCTCAAGCAACTCGTGATCATCCCTGAACTCGCCACTTCGCCCGCGCACTGATTCCATTTCCTGCCATTTTCGGCAAGAATCTAACGATGTAGGTACTAACGGTGAATTCGCGTAGATCTGGCAAATGGTTACGCGCATGCAACGGACGCCTGTCTTTTCCACCGAATCAAACCATACTGACAGAATTGACCGGCAATGCGGTACATTCGGTTGACAGTTGAACTTGGGAGCTGAGGGTGGCGAAGCGGGCTGCAATTTCAGAGAATCAGATACGCCTGATCGCGAAGGCGCTGGCTGATCCGCATCGCTACGAAATTCTGAAGCAAATCGGGGCAGAGCGCCATCCCGTGGCTTGTACGGATGTACGGGAGTGCCAATCTGTTAGTGCCGCGACGCTTTCGCATCATCTAAAAGAACTGGAGAGAGCGGGGCTGGTTTCGATCGTCCGGCACGGCAAGTTCGCCAATCTGGCGCTACAACGAGATGTGCTCCAGGCGTACCTGGACCGCTTGGCGGAGATTTGATCGCAAAGCTGAACCCTTTCGCCTAGCCGGCTCATCATTCAAACGGTTGTCGAAACGTCGAAACGACGGCGATCGCGACCGAAGGAGACGAGATGAGCAAACTGAAGAACAAGGTAGCAGTAGTTACCGGCGCATCCAAGGGAATTGGCGCGGGCATCGCGAAAGCTCTCGCGGCCGAAGGCGCAGCGGTTGTGGTGAACTATGTTTCGAGCAAAGAAGGCGCTGAGCGCGTTGTCACAGAAATCGTGGAGCAAGGCGGCAAAGCGATTGCGGTGAAGGGTAACGTCGGCACGGCAGCGGACGTGGAACATATCTTTCGCGCGGCCAAGAATGCATTTGGACGACTGGACGTGCTCGTGAACAACGCTGGTGTTTACGAGTTTACGCCGCTAGAAAACGTGACGGAAGAGCAATTTCACCGGCAGTTCAACACGAACGTGCTGGGACTGATTCTGACTACCCAGGAAGCGGCGAAACATTTTGGCGGTGATGGCGGCACGATCATCAACATCGGTTCAGTCGTGAGCCAATTGACGCCGCCCAATGCAGTGGTGTATACGGCAACTAAAGGCGCGGTGGACGCAGTCACTCACGTTCTTGCAAAAGAGCTGGGGCCGAAGAAGATTCGAGTGAACTCTATCAATCCGGGTATAGTCGCCACCGAGGGAACGCATGCGATCGGGGTCATCGGAAGCGATTTTCATAAGCAGGCTGAGGCGCAGACCCCATTAGGACGTATTGCACAGCCTGAGGACATCGCACCGATTGCTGTCTTTCTGGCGTCTACGGATTCGGGATGGCTCACCGGCGAGACCTTGCTCGCGTCCGGCGGCTTGCGGTAAGCGCTCCGGGATCGTCAGCGAGACGGGGTAGGATTGCGCTATGGGCGTGAACGCAATCCTACTCGAATACCGATTGCGAGATGACTTCAGAAGTACTCAAATACGCGGCGGGCGGCAGATCACAATCGATGTATCGCGCGAAATCCTGCTGCGGCTCTTGATGCGCAGCAACGCTTCGAAATAGGAAAGCTTGTCCCCCTGTGTGCGCGGCAGCAGATTCTTCAGGTGGGTAACGGATTCATTATCGGCCAGGAAATCGCCCGCTGCATTCAGGGCAGACCCTCCGCTGGTCGAGAGAATCAACACCGCTCCCTTTCCGCTCAGGTTCGGAAGCATTGCTATTGCCGCGTAGCCGTCGCCTGCTGTTCGGAACCGATCTTCCGAGCCGCCGCCGGCCGACCAGGTATCAATCGGATAATAAGCGCCACGGTCAGCGTCATATTTCCATCGCAACCCGAGACGATCCTGAAACGCCTCTATCCAAGGGTTGGAAACACGATTGCCCAGCAGGACAGCATTATTGATTTGTAGCTCGCGAAACGAATAGTCCCGCGCGAAATGAAGGGCAACGGCCGCTTTCTCCTGTGCAGCGATCGCGCTCAGCTTCCAAAGAAGAGTTGCACTCGCATAGCTCGACTGGCGTTTCAGAATAATCGAACCGACCGCCTCCTGACTCAGTTTCTGACCAGAAGGGTTTGCCCCGAGCATGCGGAGATAGTTGCGGTTGAAATAATCGGAGAGCGCAATGGGCGTGCCGGTCAGTTCCTCGTATAAGCCGACCCCTTCATCATCCATGACGATGTCGGTATTTGAACCTGACACAAAAATCCGCGACCACAATCCGTGCGTTCCCCCATTGCCGGCCAGGCGCTGCGAGGCGCTCAAAGCGGCCTTATCGCGAATGAGCAGAACCGCGCTCAAAACCGCAAAGAAGATGGCGAGCCCGGCGAAAAACCAAACCCGCGAAGGCTTCCGCAAAACGGGCGTCAGATCCGTAAAGGCCGCCGGCGCGGGCGCGCCAGGTTCGGTGGCTTCCCCGCGGGCGCGCTCGCAAAACACGGGGGCATAATTTCCTTTCGGAAGTTCCATAATGATTGGCTCATCACGCCCTTCTGAGGAGAAGTATTGGTCGAGCCGCTTCCGTAGCAAGGAAGCGTGAACCCGGACAATATTGTCTGAAATCGTGTCGTAATCCGCCGACCGGCCGAAAACGGCGCGGCCTACTTCCTGCTCGTGAATCTCTTGCACGCCGTGCTCTATGACTTGATCGCAGAGATACAGAAGCAACGCGCGCAGCCTGGCAGATTTACCGATATACCGGCTCGCAGCGATACGGTCCACCAGAAGCTTCCGCGTATCGATGGGGATTTGAGTGCGGGACACGACTTATGTATCAAGTGTAGAACGCCTGGAGAGAGGCGCTTTTACCACCTCTTTACGTAAAAAATGAACTTCTAAGCTCTTGAAACATGGCTGGATACGCGACGGGCGAGTTCTGAACGGTGAATTTACTTGGAATTGAGAAGCTGAACTCACTACGATCAACCTGAACCACACTCATGAAGAAGAGATTTGCAATTTCGCTCACGATCGCGGGTCTGTTTCTTGCGGCCGCCGCCCTGGCGGGGCAGACTCCGAAGCGACCGAAGATTCTCGGCGTTGCTCACATGGCACTTTATGAGAGCGACCTGCGCAAGGCACGCGCCTTCTATAAAGACTTTCTCGGCTTTGACGAGCCCTACAGTCTCAAGCGTAAGAGCAGCGGCGAGGACCGCATCGCGTTCATCAAGATCAACGACTACCAGTACCTGGAACTCTTCGCTGAACCGCCAAGACAGGACGGCCACTTAAACCACATTTCGCTCTACACGGACGATGCCGAAGGGATGCGCCAGTACCTCGCGTCACAGGGAGTCAAAGTTCCCGATAAGGTGGGCAAGGGGCAGATCAAGAATCTGAACTTCAACATTACAGATCCGGACCACCACACAGTCGAGATCGTCCAATATACGCCCGACGGCTGGAGCATGCAAAACAAAGGTAAGTTCATGCCCGACACCCGTATCTCCGATCACATGACGCACGTTGGAGTGGTGGTTGGGAATCTCGACTCGTCGATGAAGTTCTATCACGGCATCCTGGGGTTCGAAGAATTCTGGCGCGGCGCTGCCGGTTCCGGAAAAACTTTGAGCTGGGTCAACATGCGTGTTCCGGACGGAACCGATTACATCGAATTCATGCTGTATCGCACGTACCCTGGTCCGGAGCAGATCGGCACAAAAAATCATCTCTGTCTCGTAGTCCCGAATGTTGAAAAAGCCATGGAGACGCTCAAAGCGCGACCGGCTTACAAAGACTATGGGAAGGAGTTGAAGGTGCAGGTTGGCGTGAACCGTAAGCGGCAACTCAATCTCTACGATCCCGACGGCACGCGTATTGAGTTGATGGAGGCCAACACGATCGATGGAAAGCCGGCACCCTCTTCCGATGCGCCTCCGCCTGTCGGTCAGCCGTCGCCCGGAAAGGAGTAGTTACCATGCGAACCACGTCCATCACGCTCCTAGTTTTTTGGCTCGGGCTGATCGGTTTAAGAGCGCTGGCGCAAGAGAGCCGCGGCGAGATCGATGGTCGGGTGCTTGATCCTTCTGGCGCTGTCATTGTAGGAGCCAATGTTCAGGTCACGAATTCAGAAACGGGAACAACCGCGAGCGCCAAAACAAACCAGGATGGAATCTATGCCATTCCATATCTCTTACCTGGGACATACACGATTCGCGCCGATATGCCGGGATTCAAGAAACTCCAACGCGCTGGCGTCGAAGTGCGAGTTAACGACAAGCTGAATCTCGAACTGCAATTGGAAGTGGGCACCGCCGCGGAAACGGTCGAGGTCAAAGGTGCGCCGCCGACGATTGAGACAAGTCAGGTCTCATTAGGTCAAGTAGTCGACTAAAGACGCATAGATGAACCGCCTCTCCAGGCCGGCAATGCCGAGGAACTGGTTCTGATTGCGCCTGGCGTCGTAAATACGACCAATCTGCGCGCGCGCAAGACCTCTTTCAACAGCGCCTCCTCGCAGTTTTCCACCAACGGAAACGCGTTGTATTCGAATGAAACGACGTTGGATGGCGTGCCGGATACGTTTGCTTCGCCCTCGAACACCTCGAGCGGACCGAGCACCATTCCGCTTGTCGCGTTCCAACCGCCGCAAGCCGCTGTGAGCGAGTTCAAGGTGCAGACCAGCGGTTTCGATGCGAGCCTCGGACACACACCTGGGGCCGTGGTCAACCTGATGACAACCAGCGGCACGAACGCTTATCATGGCGAACTGCACGAATGGTTCTCCGCAAGCGCGCTGGACGCGCCCACCTTCTTCCAGAACGCCGCTGGTGGACTCAAGCCGGAGTATCAGGACAACCGCTACGGAGCATCGCTCGGCGGCCCCGTGAACATTCCGAAGATTTATCACGGAAAAGACAAATCGCTTACAATCTGTTTCTGAGGACGACCCGCGATCCGGGCGCGGCAGAAGAGAACCTGTTGTTTGTTAAGATAACGAAACGGCAAGATATCCAAGGTGAGGTAACGTTTCTCGTCCCGTATCTGAGGCAAGACCATTTCACTCGAAGGCATGCCCTCCAACGGTAGCGACGACTCCGTTCTGATCGAGCGGCTCCGAAAGCGGGAACCGGAGGCGCTGACTGCCGCCTATGACCGCTATGGCCGGCAGGCATACTCTCTGCTGCTTCGAATTACTCGCGACCAAAGCACGGCAGAAGACTTGGTACAGGAATTGTTCATACGCCTTTGGAACCGGTCTCGAGAATTCGATTCGAGTAAAGGATCGCTGGGAGTTTGGCTCTTATCGATTGCCCGGCACTTGGCGATTGATCACTTACGTTCGGCACAAACGCGGTTTTCCAAACGTCTACGTCCAATTGAGCATGTCACTCCCTCGTCTTTCTCTTATGATCCGGCCGGCGCTGAGTCTCGTATAGATGATGTAAGGACAATCAAAACAGCTTTTGGGAAATTAAATTCCAGTCAAAAGCTGGTAATGGAGCTGGCTTATTTTGAAGGACTATCGCAATCGGAAATAGCTGTCAAACTGCAACAGCCGCTCGGAACCGTCAAGAGTTGGATGCGGTCCGCGCTGGGTCAATTGCGCGCGGCTATCAAAGGGGCCGCGACGATATGACACACGCCGAAATGGACGATTTGTACGATCTTTACGCACTCGGCGTGCTGGAACCGGAACTTGCGGCTGAGATTGAGACTCACCTTGACGAACAGTGCACGTACTGTTTGGAGCATGTGCGGGATGCGTCGAATGTTGTGGCCGCGCTGGCGAATGTTGCGGAACCCGTGGAGCCACCTCGCCGATTGCGGGAACGGGTGCTCGCGAGTGTAGCCCCACCGAAGCGTTCCAGAAACTGGAGCATTGCGGTATTCGCGCTGGCTGCGGCATGCGCTGCTCTGGTTGTGTTTTCCGTTTGGTCTGGGGGCGAGATGCAATCCATGCACACACAATTGAGCGGATTGCAAAGGGAGCGGAACGAACTGCGCGCGGCCGTGGAACTTCTGACCAAATCAGACACGCGCACGGTGGAGTTTGGCAGATCGAATAACGTGCCTCACGGACGCGTGCTGGTGAATCGCACGGGAGGATTGGTGTTCGTGGGTTCGCAACTTCCGGCGCTGGCCTCCGGCAAGACGTTTGAGCTGTGGCTTATTCCCGCGAACGGCGCGCCTCAGCCGGCGGGATTATTCCGCCCCGACGCTGCGGGAAACTCCGTTAATGTTTCTTCTTTGCCGGTCTCTCCCGAAGCAAAGGCGGTTGCGGTGAGCGTGGAGCCAAGCGCCGGTTCGAGTGCTCCCACAAGCACTCCAATTCTGGTAGTGCCGCTCGCGTCGTAGGACGCCGGGTTATAGCTTGCCCACCGCACCCGCGGGGGCTGGATTGTGCTGCGTGGGCGGCGCGCCGCTTTCCGGAAGCGGCACCAGCATCTGCTCTTTCGTGTAAATCAGAGTGGAAGTGTTATAGCTGGCCAGTTCGAAACCGTGGCCGTGAGTGATCGCGTCCGTCGGACAGGCTTCGACGCAATATCCGCAAAAGATACACCGATTGTAATCGATGTTGTAGACCTTGGCGTAGCGCTCGGCCCCGCTGAAGCGTGCTTCCGCGGTATTTTCCGCTGCTTCGATATAGATGCAGTTGGCCGGACACGCGGCCGCGCAAAGAAAACAGGCTACGCATTTCTCGAGGCCGTTTTCATCGCGCTGAAGCACGTGAGCTCCGCGAAAACGCTCCTGCAGTTGAGCCGGCGCGTCCGGATATTCTTCAGTGATGGCGGGCTGGAGCATTTCCCTGAAGGTGATGCCCATGCCCTTGGCGATTGCCGCCGCCGAGCCGATCACTTCGCCGATTTTCGCCATTCCTCTTTCAGGTTAACGCAGCAACCGTTCCAATCAGTCGGCGAAACATCGATAGAATGGCCTTGTGCGCGCAGTTCTGCTATTTTTTCTCGCCGCAGTGTTGATGCTTGGCGAGACTTTCAAGTTGTATTTGAAAGATGGCGATTATCACTTGGTGCGGGAATATCAATTACTTGGCGATCGCATCCGCTACTACAGCACCGAGCGCGGCGAGTGGGAAGAGATTCCGAAAGAGCTTGTTGATCTCGACAAAACCGAGAACCAGCGGAAGGCTAAAGACCAGGAAGTAGCAAAGGAAACTCGCGCCCAAGATGAAGAGGAGCAGGCCGAGCGAGAATTACGCCACGAGATTGAAGCTATACCTATGGATGTCGGGGCGTATTATGGGCCGCCGGGTCAGCCGAAGGCGCTGAAGTCCGCGGATTACCAGGTAATCACGGATAAGAAACGCAAAACGCTTCAAGTGCTTTCACCGGTACCGCTTGTGCCCGGCAAAGCGTCGGTAGTGATTAAGGGCGAGCATTCAGCGTTCGTGATCAACGAAGAGCGTCCCGCCTTCTATCTCAGGCTTCAAAAGGAGGAAAGATTCGGAATCATCCGGCTTAGTCCGAAAAAGAACGTGCGAGTAGTGGAAGATATCGCACTCATGCCAGTTACTAAGCAAGCATTGGAAGAACGAAAACAGATGGACACTTTCGATCAGCAGCTTGGCAATGGACTATACAAAGTTTGGCCTGAGAAACCGCTTACTCCGGGCGAATACGCACTCATGGAATACGCTGACACAGGCGAGAGCGATGACATACAGCTTTTGATTTGGGACTTCGCGGTACAGGGGAGCGGATCGAAGTAAGTTAGCTTGTCAATTTATTCCTTCGAAAATAACTTCTAGGCTGGGAGGGATCGGGCTTCCAAGGTAACTTGGAAGCCGAGTCCTTCCAGCCGTTTCACCAGTCTGTTCTTCAGCCGCACAGGATGCAGCTTATCGAAGTAATCTGGACCGAGGTCGCGATACTCGACCGGATCTCGGAGGATGCGATAAGCAATACACAGCAGAGCATGTGCAACCGCAATCGTGGCTCGTTTGACACCGCGTCGGGCGGCCAATCGTCGGAAGAGAGCGGAAAGATAGTTTTTCTGCTTGGTGGAACGCCCCAGGCTGACTGGCAGAGAGGGCGTCTTAACCAAGCGCTCCCTTTGCGAATCCTTCCACTCTTTCGTTTGCCCGCACTCTCCCAGTTGCCCGGACAAAGGCCGGCCCAACTGGCCAGATGCTTGGCATCTTCAAACTGATGCATATCGAGACCGATCTCGGAGATAATGCCCCAGGCACTGACACGATCGATCCCCGGAACCGTGCAGAGCCGGCGGACAGTATCTTCAAAAGGGCGCAGCCGTTCTGCGATCTCCTGTTCCAGCCGAGTCATCTTGGATTCCACGAATTCCAAGTGATCGAGCAACTCTTGCAGCAGGAAACGATGATGCTGGCTGACATACCCTTCCCACGCCAACTGCAACTCCGGAATCTTTCTCCGCAACAAGCCACCTGACATATCGGCCAGTTTCTCTACATCTCGCTCGCCCGTGATGATAGCTTTCAGCATCGTCCGTCCAGAGGCTCCGAGGGCGTCCGTCGCTACTGAAGCAAGCTTGAGATTGGCGTCCTCCATTACCTTTTGAATGCGATTGGCGATACGATTACACTCTTGCGCCAGATTCACCCGATAGCGCGTGAGATCGCGCAGTTCGCGGATCGGCTCGGGCGGCACGAAACTGCTCTTCAGCAGACCATGCTGCAGTAACTCCGCTAACCAGGCACTATCTTTGCGATCGGTCTTCCTGCCCGGAATCGCCTTCACGTGCTGCGCATTGACCAGCAGCAATTCGAAATGCCCTTCCAGAATGTGCCACACCGGTTTCCCATACACGCCTGTCGATTCCATCGCGACATGCGTCACTCCACACGCGTGCAGCCAATCCGATAAGGCCAGCAGATCCTGCGTGAACGTGGCCAACATCCGCTTTTCTTGTCGGCTCCTGCCTTTGGTTTCCGCCCACAGCACACAAGCCGTGACACTGTCTTTGTGCACGTCAATGCCACAGCAGCAGCGATACACTACGTCCCTAATCAACCTCCTCTGCCGCCAGGCGCGGGACGCTTGCAGAAAAGAGAAATTCCTTCTCGTGCTCCCGCCCCGCGGCAGGGGCGACATGCCGTTGTGCCTCGATTACGCCCCGGACCACATTCGTACACGGGCTCGACCGCCCCAGAATAGTCGGCCTCTTCGCCTACGGCTGCTATCAACATACGCGAGTGAGCGAGGCTTCGGCAGCGCAGCGAAGAAGCTTCGCGAACGCTCTCCATTTTCAGGCGCTGTTGTGGCGCTTCAAAAGCGCCATGAGTCATTCGTAGCGAAGCGCTTCGGCGGGCGCGATGTGGGAAGCGCTTCGGGCCGGGTGCAGCGTAGCAATGAAGCTGGTGAGTAGCGCCAGCGCCGCAACCCAGAGTCCATCCGTCCAATGGCTTTGGAAAGGTACGTAGCTGATCGCGTAGATCTGCTCGTCCAATCTCAGCCAGTGATAATAATTCAGGAGCGCAGTAGCCGAGTAACCGATCGCGAGTCCGGCGACGCATCCCACTCCACCGATCATGAGCCCTTCGAGCATGAAGATGCGTTGGATTTGCTGACGTCTCGCGCCCATGGACATGAAAATTGCGACGTCCCGGTTTTTCTCCATAACCAGCATTACCAGGACAACTAAGATGTTCAGGGCCGCAACCAGCTCGATAAGACTTACCGTGATCAGGCTGACCGTCTTCTCCAATCGGAGCGCGTTGAGAAGAGAACGGTTTTGATCCATCCAAGTGCTTGCAATGAGTTTAGGGCCGATGATTCTTTCCGCTTCCTGTGCAATTTGCGGCGCTCTGAAGATGTCATCGATGCGTAGCTCGATCGTGTTTACGACGTCATTGAGATCCAGAACGTGTTGGGCGGCCGCAAGCGAAGTGAAGGCCCACGTCGAATCGAGATCGTACAACCCAGTTTCAAAAATGCCGGCAACGCGAAAATGAAACAGGCTGGGGACAACGCCCGAGAGGAGTCAGTTGGCCCTGATAACTAATTACCGTAACTGGACTGTGGAGCACAATACCGGCTTGCTCCGCCAAGCGCGAGCCGAGAATGATGCTGTATTCGCCGCGTAGGTGAGTTAAAGCCATCGAGCGATCCAGATTTAAGGCGGTGAAGCATTTCCGGAACTGGGGCGCCCATCGCCCAGCGGAATCCCTTTGAGAACAGCGCCTGAGCCCACCAGCGGCCCCTTGAGGGCGACTTGCCCGTACAGGCCCGGCGTGGCTTCGATCACGTGCGGAATACGTCGCAGCTTCGGGATCAGCTCTTCCCAATTCTCAATACCGAATGTCGGGTTTCGCTCCTGGATACTGACATGTGCCGTGGCGCTGAGCAGACTGGACTGGAGAGTGCTCTGGAAGCCATTGTTTATGGCAAGCGCGACGATCAGGGCTGTGACGCCGGCGGCAACTCCCAGGATCGAGATAACCGAGATCACCGAGATGACCGTTTGTTTTCTCTTCGCGCGAAGATAGCGAAGAGCGACCATCCATTCGAAGCGAGACATTCGTAAAGATTAGGGGTCGAGCTCCCGAAGCCGATCAACAAGGCCGATGGGTCCTTCCGGCCGCAGAAGCGGAAACAGAATCACATCGCGAATCGATTTAGAATCGGTCAGTATCATCGTCAGTCGATCGATGCCGATCCCTTCGCCTCCGGCCGGAGGCATGCCGTAGCAGAGCGCTCGAATGTAATCTTCGTCCATCAAGTGCGCTTCTTCATCGCCGGTTGCCTTTCGGGCCAGTTGCTGCTCGAAACGGCGGCGCTGCTCCTGTGGATCATTCAGTTCCGTGAAAGCGTTGGCGATTTCCATTCCGGCCGCATACACTTCGAAACGCTCCACGAACTCAGGTTCGTCCGGCTTATTTTTCGATAAAGGAGAAACTTCGACCGGAAAATCGTAAATGATGGTCGGATCGAAGAGTTGATCTTCCACATGCTGCTCGAAAAGATCGACGAGCGCAGTACCCGGCGTGGTTTCCTTCGAATGCCGAAGCAGCCATTCAGGATCTTTGAGATTTGTCGGGAGTTGGTTTATCCGCGCCGTTCCAGAATTCGGCGATAGCTTCGCGCATCGAAAATTGGCGGAAGTTCGCGAAATCGAGCGAGCGGCCCTGATATTGAATTTGCGCCGAGCCGCTTGCGTCGAGAGCAACCTGATGAAGCAACTCCTTCGAGAGCTGAATCATGCCTCGGTAATCGCTGTAAGCCTGATAGAACTCGAGCATCGTGAACTCGGGATTGTGCTGAGTGGAGATGCCTTCATTGCGAAAGTTCCGATTGATCTCATAGACGCGCTCGATCCCGCCGACAACCAGCCGCTTCAAATACAGCTCGGGAGCGATGCGCAGATAGAGATCGATGTCGAGCGCGTTGTGATGCGTGACGAATGGCCGGGCAACTGCGCCGCCATAAAGCGACTGCATCATGGGCGTTTCCACTTCCAGAAAGCCGCGCGCGTCCAATTGGCTGCGCAGTGAGCGGACGATCTTCGACCGCGTGATAAAGACGCCGCGAACTTCCGGATTCGCTACCAGGTCGAGATAGCGTTGCCGGTAACGGATTTCGATATCTTCGAGGCCATGCCACTTTTCCGGCAATGCCAGCATGATCTTCGATAGAAAGAATAGTTCTTCGACATGGATGGACAGTTCCCCGGTCTTGGTGCGAAACAGATATCCCGCGGCGCCGATAATATCGCCGATATCGAGTAACTCGTAGAGTTTGTAGCTGGCTTCGCTGACTGCATCCTTTTTAATATAGAGCTGTAGTTTTTGGCCGTCTTGCAACAAGATGGAGAAAACCTGCTTTCCCCATGCGGCGGATCGTTTGAATCCGGCCGGCAACTCGAACCTGGACACGCTCCGCCAATTCTTCCGCGGTTTTCTGACCGTACTCGGCCAGAATTCGCGGAATGGTGTGCGTGTATTCGAACGCGTGACCGTAAGGGTCAAAACCTAGCTGCCGGATTTGCTCCAAGCGCTCGTGGCGCTGGCGCAATAACTCATCTTCCAGTGACAAAGAAAGGAACTCCCTCGAAATTTACATTGTAGAGGGCGGGAGGGAAAGGGACTCGCGCCATGGAGCCGTGACGTTTACTTTCGAACGATGACTTCGCGCAGGTGATCGCGCGTAAGAAAGAATTTCAGAGAGGAGGACCGTTCGAACAGCTTTTCCAGGGTGCGGTTATTGAAATACTGGCTGCGCTGATAGCCCGTGCCGCGGGGAGTTTGCAACAGCGTATTCGTGTCCTGTATCCGGTAATTGTAGATCGGGATGCGGCTTGCCTTCTCATCGGCGTTGAAGAACACCAGCATCAGTCCGCCCGGCCGCATCACGCGAAGCAGTTGCGCCTACAGTTTGCTCGAGCAGCGGAGGGGTAAGAAACTGCAGAGCGTCCCAAACGAGCGCTCCATCGAAGAACTGATCGGGGAAGGTGAGGGTTTGATCCAGAAATCGTTGAGCATTGCTTGCGGCCTGCTGACTTTCGAGAAAATCATCGCCGAAGCACTCATGCATGGTGCCGATGATGTCGTCGGAGGAGATGCGATGCCCCTGACCCGTAATGAAGCTGATATTCGCCTGGCTCGCGCCGGACATGTCCAGAATCGAAAGATTCTCAGAAGACCGCAGCATGGCGCAAAACTGGTCAAAGCCGCTGCTGTGCCTAGTGAGAGCAGGCGGCGCATCCTTAGGAGACAGTTTGTTCGAGGCTTCCTTGCCTGCACTAAATCTCATCGGGATTCGAGGGAAGAGGTCAAGGAGCGAGGTGACAAAAATTTTGGGAGAGGCCAGCCCATGGAGGGGTTTGAGGCTCTCCCAAACTTCTTATTTCACCGAGGAAGCCAGCGCCAGCGGGCACTGGGGCTGCATTCGCTGGATGCGGAGCTGTCTGCTGCTGCGATGCGGGCTGTTGGGGCGCCTTGGCAGGTGTCGCCTTGGAGATATCGATGCTGCCTTTAAAATAGGCTCCATCTTCGATGACGATACGGCTGGTCTTGATATCGCCGACGAGTTTGGCTTCTTTCTTAATATCGATCTTATCGCTGGCATCCACGTTGCCCTGGATCGATCCGTGAATAATAATCTCGCGCGCCTTAAGACCGGCTTGAACGCGCGCATTCGGGCCAATGGTGAGCCGATGTTCCTGGCACTCGACGGTGCCTTCGACCTCTCCGTCGATGGTCAAATCCTCGCGAGCGAAAATCTGTCCCTTTACGGTTACATTCTTGCCTAAAGCGGCGGAACCGGTGCGGCCGGCCGGTGTCTCGGGCTCAAACGTTCTGGTTGGCGATGACATGCTATTAATTTCTCTCCTCTGAGGTTCCACTGTGGGCGCGGGCGACGCTGGCACACCAGCCGGTCTTTCCGGCCTCTGCGGTAATTCGTCTTGTGTTCGTTTACTCCACATGCAAAGGGGGTCTCCTCGAAAATGCTCAATTCATCGTACTACTGCCCGAAGAATGCGTCCTTCCAGGTCTGGCGTGAATGGAACACTCGTAAATACACGTAAATAATTGCCCGGCAACCCACTGCACGGACATGGCAGGCGGCAAATGCCTTCTGCGCTTGAAGTTGGCGATCGCTGGTCCGCGCGCACCAGGCATGGCTTTTCTGCCAGGCTGGCTCGAAAGCACTTCAAAAATTATGACACTCTCCAAACTCGCCGATCTCTGTGATAATGAAGTCGGTGTCCAAGAACCGGGATCTCGAGTCTCGACTGGAACGGGTCGAGCAACAGCTTCGACTTTTCCAACGTGTAAGCAGGCTGATGACTCGCGACATGGAACTTGAAGGCGTCCTACACGAAATAGTAGGGCTGGTCCGGGATTTTCTCAATTGCGATTCCTGTCTGATCTATCTGGTGGAAGATGGACAACTGGTACTGTCGGCATCGAGCGATCCCAGCCGCAGCAACATCGGGAAAGTCCGTTTGCGCCTGGAAGAGGGGCTGACTGGTTGGGTAGCGCGCGAAAGGCGGCTTCTTGCGATATCGCGAGAAGCGTACAGCGATCCTCGCTTTAAGGCCTTCAAGGACCTTCCGCAGGATATGTTTGAGGCGTTTCTCTCTGCTCCCATCATTTCTCAAAACAAAGTAGTAGGCGTGATTAACGTGCAGCATCGAGAGCCTCGGATTCACTCCGGCAGCGACATGGAAATGCTCAGCACGTTGGGCGAGCAGGTTGGCTGCCTCCTGGTCCTGTCTCACCAGAAAAGCGCTGCGCTGTCGGGAATCGGTTTGTAGAGATCAGGATTCCGTCCCGGATGGCTGCGCGCCTCCACGTTCTCGCTCTTCGGATTCCTCCCCTGCCGCATCATTGTCCGGAGCGAGCGGCCGAAAACTCAGAAAATTACAACGGCAGGCCGTACAGCGATAGCGGTGAGCACCGAAAGTGATCAACAGGTTCTTCCAGGCAGGTAAGTGGTAAAAGCGGCGTGGCCAGTAAGTGAGCTGCGACCTCAGACATTTCGGGCATTTGGCGTATGCAAGCCGCGAAAAGAGCCAGATATTTATCCAGAACCGTTGGCGGCAATCGAGGCAGCGAAAGGGATAACTGCCTAGCGCCATTCTTGTGAATTCAAACGGCGATTGTCTGCGAGAACGGCGAAGATTCGATTTTCCGCAATACTGGCAGGCAAAAGCCGAATTCGTCATGCAGCGAAAATCTCATTTCGCCGGCCATGCGTGGCAATATATCTCGTGCGAAACTGCAGGAACGCTTCCTGTAGCGAATTCAGCACCTCGGGCGATTGTTGCAGGGGATCACCATCGATTTCAAAAACCGGCAGTAAGTCGCGGGTCGTGGATGTTATGAATACCTGATCGCATTCTTCTAAATCGGATGGAGTTAATTCGCGCTCAGCGACTGAAATCCCGGGCAGTTGTATCTCTTCAAGCAGAATGGCGCGCGTTACTCCGGGTAAACAGCCCGAGCTTTCCAGAGGCGGAGTCCAAACGCTCCGTTCCTGGATGCAGAAGATGTTCGCCGAGGTGCATTCGCTTATCTCACCTTCTTCATTGAGCAGAAGCATTTCATCGAAGCCTTGCCGATGTGCTTCCTCATACAGGGTCAGGTTCTCCGCCCAGGACGTGATTTTAGCTCCGGCAAAAGGCGATGCGCCGTATCGGACATTTGCCGCGTAGCTCAGCTTTACGCCCGCCCCCCAGCTCGCGAGATCGGCGGTGAAGGCAATCAGGTCTGCTTCGCGGTCAACGCGCGGCCCTTCGAATAATCCGCCCCGGTTGCGGACGATCGCGACGCGGAGAGTCGCGTTGAATGCCTCATTCGCGTCCACCAGTGAAAGCAGCAGCCGCTGCAGATCCTGTGCTGATAGCTCGAACGGAACGTGCATGCGCTCGGCATCTTTTTTCATTCGCTCGTAGTGGCGCTCATAAGCGAAGAGAACCCCTTCGGAGACACGCAGCGTGCTAAACACTCCCCAGCCATTCATAAATCCCACTTGGCCGGGAGACAGAAGGACTTCACTGGTATCTCGAATGTCGCCGTTATGGAGCAGGTGCCGGTGCATTCCCGTATCTTATCGGACTGTTAGAGGCGTGGGATTATGAGTTAGTTTTTCTCAAGATCGGCGGAGGGAAGAGGCGCGGTAACTGTTCAAGAAGCGCTCGTACCGCATTGCCACGATGACTGACCGACCATTTCTCGCGCGCGGAGACTTCGGCGAAGGAGCGTCCGAAGGGCGAATAGAAAAACAGGGGATCGTAACCGAATCCGTTGTTGCCGCGAGCTTCGGTGAGAATTTCGCCCTCCACTTTCCCGCGGCAAACGGTGAGCATCTGTCCGGCCTGAGCAAGCGCTAACACGCAGACGAAGCGGCCAGTTCGATTTCTAGTGTTATGAAGGTTACGCAAAAGGAGCTCATTATTTGCAGTATCGGTGGCTTCCGGACCGGCATAGCGCGCCGAGTAGACGCCCGGCGCGCCACCAAGTGCATCCACCTCAATGCCGGAATCGTCTGCCAGGACGACTTCCGGGGTGAAGCGCGAATAATATACGGCCTTCAGAACAGCATTTTCTTCGAAAGTAACGCCATTTTCCTCCGGAGGCGGGATCTCGGCGAGCGCCGGCAGAGGCTCAATAGATAGGTCGGGCAGCCCGGATTCTCTGGCGGCCAACGCAAATTCGTTCAGTTTGCCGCGATTCGTGGAACAGGCGTAAATAGAGAGGCTGAAACTCCCCTTGATTTTGGACAAGCCATTCCTCCATACACCATTTCCTCACGCAGCGTTAAGAAGAACGCAACGGTTGTCCCGCCGGGCGCACTGTTGTGCCTGACTCTCTGGCCGGATGGGCAACCGGAGCCCAATGTTTCGACGCTGAACGCCCTGGACGGCGCGGTAACGTCCCAATTTGGCAGTGGTGGCAACCAGTAACGGCAAGATTGACGCCTACGCGTACAATCCAGCGCAGCTCATCCTGGATATCTTCGGCTATTTTGCGCCGTAAAGCCGATGCTTGCAGACGGCCCTGGGACGTTTGGCCTGTCCCTGGGGCGGAAAGGAATCATTCAGAAATGCCAAAGAATCTCGGGTATCAAGGAGATGCCGCCTCCGTCCGCATTCGAGCTTATTGTGCTACCGCCTACACCTGAGAGATCCGGGTTCACAGGGTGACGCAGTCAGAGGCTCTAACGCCGCTGTGCGTCGACTCATTTAATGACACCTCACTGCCCAATGATCCGCAGCTAAGTTCTACAACCACTACGCTGGATGACGGACAACAATCGCAGGGCCTTTCGCCTATTACCAGACCGGAATCCACGGTGGTCAGCGGCGATGGGCTGACGTACGATGCGGTAAACCGGCAGATTTCGGCGTTGGTGCAAAGCGGCTTTCAGCCGCCATATCGTAAGCCACGGGAAATCGGGACAGTCCGAAATTAGAGTTAAATGTTAAGCACAATGCGTTCGGCCGCCAACGCCTGTTCCTGAACAGCACGCAACTCCGCGATGCCCGCGCGAGCGAGTGCAATCAGAGCGCTCAGATCCGGATCGCCAAAGGACGTGCGCTCCGCCGTGGCCTGTAACTCGACGAACTTGTTCGAGCCAGTCATGACGACATTCATATCGACCTCGGCACGAGAGTCTTCCTCGTAACACAAATCGAGCATCGAGAGTCCGCCGATGATGCCGACACTGGTGGCGGCGACGGAATCGATGAGCGGCGACTTTGGCACGACTTTGAACTTCACGAGAGTCGAAAGCGCGATTGCCAGCGCAACATAGGCCCCGGTAATTGCCGCCGTCCGGGTGCCTCCATCCGCTTGAAGAACGTCGCAATCGACGATAACGCTTCGCTCTCCGAGAGCAGCTAAATCCACTGCGGAACGCAGAGAACGGCCGATGAGCCGCTGAATCTCATGAGTGCGGCCGGACGGTCTCCCTTTAGTAATTTCTCGAGGAGTTCGCGTCACAGTGGCGCGTGGAAGCATGGAGTACTCCGCCGTCACCCAGCCCTTACCCGTTCCGCGGAGGAAACCCGGCACGCTGTCTTCAATCGTGGCGGCGCAGAGGACACGGGTGTTCCCGGCCTCGATCAGAACGGAGCCTTCGGCTGTCATCAGATAGCCGGGCGTAATCGTGGTCCGGCGCAGTTGATCGGCCGCTCTACCGTCGGTTCTCATACTATTTCGATCTTCTCGCTCTTAACCGGTGGTCCGGATTCCGGCAAAGAAAAAGAAACCCACAATGGCCAGAATGATGACGATCAGAATCAAACACGGGATCGCCCCCTGCCGCGGCATGGCGGACGGTTTTGCGGCGCTGGATTTTTTCTTGATTTTGGACGAAGCCATTCCGAGTGGGCAGACCAGAGTCTGCGCGGAGTTTAGCCCTGGTTTGTCAGCTTACTTCTTGAATAGGCTATCAAACGCCGCGCGGGCGTCGTTCGCACTGCTCGGGGCGGCAATGATGCCGTTTTCCGGCATTCTGGCTACCGTCCCGGAAGGCAGCGCGTCACGAGCCACCGTTACACGAGGCGCGAAGAGCTCGCAGGTGTTGGCCTGGTCCTTGACGGCAATCCGGGCAGGAATGGGCTTCAGGCATTGGAAGCGAGTCGAGGAATCGAAATTGACGCATTGCTTACAACAGTGAAGGGCGCTCCCGCATTTCGGGCAGGTCCCTCTATAATCTATGTCCGGCGCCAGGGTTACGGCACAGTTATAGCATCTCGCTGCGGCGATCGTTTGGACCAGCCGAGGGAGTTTGGGTCCAGTTACATCAAGGGGGAGTTTCGGTCCTTGCGGGCGCGGCCGCTCCGATCGGTTTCCGTTTCGATCGGAATCTTGATAGCCGTTTTGTCTGTATTTGCGATCTCCGTCCATTTGTCGTTGATCGGCTCCTTAGAATAGTCCAGCAAACATATGAGAGTACGAGCCTCTGAATGTAGTTTTGGCGGACTGGGCGTAAAACCGGTGCAGTTCCAGATTTAAAAGAAAAATCGCCTATTGGACTGGAAGTCTCGATGGAGAGAGCGGAGTCCGACGATCGAGAGGACTTTGGTAGCAGATTCCGCCTGCACCTGATTAGTATGTACCATGCTTTTGGCCGCCGCGCCAGTGGGTCACGTAATATTCCTCAAAGCTTTACCCAAAATTAATCGGAGACCCACTTCAGCAGGGAATTGCAGGGACGTGTTAGCGGGTTGTCAAAGTGGTTTGGGCTAACTCGAACCGAGTATCCAACCCGGCCCGTCTGCTGTACGGTGAATTCACTGGCAAAGACCACCGATGTCCCACGCTCCTCAACCGGCGCCAGCGGGAGCGTATAGGTGTCCTCAAGTTGCCCGTTGACCCCGATTTGCCCGATTACGGCTTCTACACGTACCTCTGAGGGCTCTAGTCCGGCCAAGTCCACGGTGGCGCGAAGGGGAACTGCGGAACCGCTCATTACCTGATCGCCAGGGCTATCTCCTAGATCGACGAACTTGATCAGGTGCCATGCCTGATTCATCCGCGCGTCCCACATCGTCTTTTGACGGGCAGCTTCGAAGTTGTCTTTCGAAATACTGGTCCAGAGGTTGTGCGCGGGTTGGTAAAGCTCCGACATGTATTCGGCAACCATACGGCCGGAACTGAACCGCGGAGTGATATTGGCAATGCACAGTTTCATCCGGCGAACCCACTCGGCTGGGATTTCTTGTTCCGAGCTTTGATAAAACAGCGGAACGATGTCGTTTTCTAGGGTCGAGTAAATTGCGCTGGCGTGAATATCGTCTTGATCCTCGGAATAAGGCGCGCGGTCCCCAATTGCCCAGCCGGCGGACAGCTCGAACGCTTCATCGAACCAGCCGTCGAGCACGCTGAGATTCAGCACGCCGTTCATGGCCGCTTTCATGCCGCTGGTGCCGCAAGCCTCCTCGCCCCGGCGCGGGTTATTGAGCCACAGATCCACTCCCTGCACTAATTCACGCGCCACCTGGATCCCGTAGTCCTCAACGAAAATAATGCGCTTGGAAACTTCCGGATCGCGGGAAAGACTTACAATTTCCCGAATCAGCGTTTTGCCCGGATGGTCCTTGGGATGTGCCTTGCCGGCAATAACCACCTGCACCGGCATTTTATGGTGATTCAAAATCTTTTTCAAACGCGTGACATCGCGGAGCAGCAGCGTAGCTCGCTTGTAGGTGGCAAACCTGCGGGCAAAACCTATGGTGAAGACGTCGGGATCGAGGACTTCCTGAAGTCGCCGCACTTCAGCCGCCGACGCTTTTCGGTGCAGAGCGGAATTGCCTGCCCGCTCGCGCACAAAGGCCACCATGCGCCGCCGCCGCTTCCGGTGCATTTCCCAAAGCTCCTGGCCGGGAATTTCATGCACCTGCTCCCACATCTTGGCGTCTTCCAGGCGTTCGCGCCAATCGGGCTGGAGGTATTGATCGTACAGGCTCGCTAGATCGCCGTTGATCCAAGTGGGCGAGTGGACGCCGTTCGTGACGGAGGTGATAGGCACTTCGTCCACCGGCAAACGAGGCCAAAGATCTTGAAACATCTCCTGCGAAACGTGCCGGTGAAGAACGCTGACCGCGTTTCGGAATGCGGAAGTCTTCAGCGCGAGAACTGCCATCGAGAAGCGTTCCGTCGGGTCTTGCAGGTTCTTCCGGCCCAGCGTCAGCAGCTTCTCGAAAGGAAAGCCTGCATGTTCGCAATACCGGGTGAAATAGTCGTAAACTACGCTCGAATCGAAGAGATCGATCCCGGCTGGAACAGAGGTATGTGTCGTGAAAACGTTGCTGAGCCGCGTGGCTTCCAGAGCCTGTTCGAATGTCAGCCCGTTCTCCTGCATCATCACCCGGATGCGCTCAATGGCGAGAAACGCCGAGTGCCCTTCGTTCATGTGGTGGACCGTGGGCTTGATACCGAGCTTCTTCAGCGCTCGAAGGCCTCCAATGCCTAGAGCGATTTCCTGGCGAATGCGCTTGTGAATATCGCCGCCATAAAGCTGGTCTGTGATTTCGCGGTGCTCCACCGATTTATTCTGCGGAATGTTCGTGTCGAGCAGGTAGAGCTTCACGCGTCCGACATCGATATACCAGACTTTCAGGAACAATTCGCCGGAGGGTAGCATCACGCTCACAATGATGTCTTCACCCCACTCGCCCAAGCATGGCCGAACAGGCAGCGTATAGAAGTCATTGAGCGGGGTTCGTTCCTGCTGCCAGCCGTCCGGATTGAGGTACTGCTGCAGATAACCTCGCTGATAGAGCAGGCCCACGCCCGTGAGTGCAAAATCGCAATCGCTGGCTGCTTTGAGGTGGTCCCCGGACAAAAGGCCCAGGCCGCCGGAATAGATCTGCATGCAGTCGAGCAGTCCGTACTCCATGGAAAAATACGCAATTTGCGGCACGCCGTCACCGCGACTGGCAAAATGAAGGTAATTTTCGTGAAGTTCGCAAGCCCGCCGGTACAGCGAAACGAAGCGCGGATCGGCCGCCGCTCTATCGAGCTTTTCCTGCGAGACACGGCCCAACAATTGGATTGGATTGTGATTGGAATCTTTCCAGAGCACTGGATCCAGGCGACGGAACAGGGAGCGGATCGTATGATCCCAACTCCAGAGCAGATTGTAAGCAAGCTCGGAAAGCCGGTTAAGCGACGGCGGGAGCGCGGGACGAACCAAAAACTCTCTCAAAGGTTGAATCTGATATGCCATGCGGGGCTACGGACGGAGATCCTCAATGATAGTGTCTGAATTCCTCAAAAGTAGCAGCACTGTTGCCGGTATTATTCTTCGCCGTTGTTGTCTATAGTAAAGAACCCACAAACGCCTGAAGGATGTAACCGAATTATCCCATGCCCAGGGGAAACCCATTGAGGCCGTTTGACCAAAAGGCGGGTATAATCAGCGTCCATGGCGACGGCGATCCTGTTGGTGATGATGCTCGTGCTGACGCCCGGCTTTGCTCAGGAAAAGACCTCCAACACACGGCCTCGTGCTTCGGACTTAGGGCTGAAAATTGGGATCTTGCCGGTTGGTCCCCTCAACGCGATTACCGACGTTGCCGGCGTAGAAGTCGGGCAAACCACGATCATTCGCGGTGATAACATTCGAACCGGCGTAACCGCTGTTCTGCCGCATTCCGGCAACCTATATCGCGAGAAAGTGCCGGGTGCGGTCTTCGTCGGCAACGGTTTTGGAAAGCTCACCGGATCTACCCAGGTCGATGAGTTGGGCGAGATTGAAACTCCCATCCTGCTCACCTCTACTCTCAGCGTGCCCCGAGTGGCCGATGCGCTCATAACATACGTGCTCACCTTCCCCGGCAACGAAAATGTCCTCTCCGTCAATCCTGTCGTTGGTGAAACAAACGATGGATACCTGAACGAGATTCGTGGACGTCATGTCACTGCCGACGATGTGTTCGCCGCCATCAAGAGCGCAAAAGGCGGCCCCGTCGAGGAGGGCGCTGTCGGGGCAGGCACAGGGACGGTAGCGTTCGGTTGGAAGGGAGGCATCGGAACTTCGTCTCGCCGCCTTCCACCTAATCTCGGCGGGTACACCGTCGGCGTACTTGTCCAGACAAATTTCGGGGGCATCCTAACGATCGCGGGTGCACCCGTTGGCCGGGACTTGGGCCAATACTACCTCCGCCAACAACTTCAACAGGCAGGCAGCGGCACAGACCAGGGGAACGGATCTTGCATGATCGTGCTCGCAACTGACGCACCGATGGACGCTCGTAACCTGAAACGGCTCGCAGCAAGAACGCTCCTCGGTCTGGCCCGAACCGGGAGTGCGGCATCGAACGGCAGCGGCGACTATGCGATCGCATTCTCGACCGCACCGCAAGTACGCATCCACACTGCCGAAAAATCAACGACCCGGCACGTTGAGGTGATTACTAACGACGCGATGTCGCCGCTATTTCTCGCTGCGATCGAAGCCACTGAAGAGGCGATCTGTAACTCCCTGTTTCGAGCCACCACGACAACCGGGAACGGGCACACGGTAGACGCTCTGCCGATCGACAAAACGGTTGAGATACTCAGCAAATACCATTTGCGAGCTAACCGAGGAGGAGCGCTACCATGAGGCCGCATTCATGTGGATCCACCTGAGAGAAGGTATAAACTCTAAATAGGCAGCGAACCGCCCCAGCAGTTCGACTCCAGGAGAAGTATCATGCCCGCCTGCCCTGATTGTGGCGTCGTCACTCTTGAGACAACCCACTTCTGCCCATCCTGCGGTAGAGACAACAAGCTGGTGACGCAGTATCAAGCCAGCAATTCGTATCAGCATCAACCTTCGTATTCCGCGCCGCAGGTGCATACAGCCGCAAAGGGTCTCGACCAGATCTTTGGAATCGATCCTCGTATTGCATTTCTCGCCTTCATCGTGGATCTGATGCTCTTCGGAGCAGCCGCAACCACGATGGGAATCGCCCTTCCGGTTTTGATTCCGCTTGCGATTGCCGCCGGCATCGTGCTTGGGCGTATCACTTACAAGGCGCAAATAAAATGGTACGGTGATGACGAAGAATCCGCTTTGATCAAAGCTGGCATTATCGGCCTGCTCACCGCCATCCCCGTCGGAATACCGGCTATCGTCTGGGTCCCCTCCGGTCTACTCGGTCTGCTTCACAACACACGAAAAAAACTGAGCCTGCTCAATCACAGCTGAGCATCGGGATTTTTCGCTCACGACGTCGAGTTCCGTCACGATCGGCCTCTATGTAGCGGGGCTTATCTGCGGATTACCGTACAGCCTCACGGGATTGGCCGATAAGATATTGAGTCATGACTGTAGCTGCCGGAAATCGCATTGGGCCTTACGAGATCGTCTCAACCCTGGGCGAGGGAGGCATGGGCGAAGTTTTCCGCGCCTGGGACTACCGTCTGGAGCGTGAAGTAGCCATCAAATTAGTAAAAGCGTCGAGCGCCGATCCGGAGTGGCAGAGGCGATTCCTTCAAGAAGCGCGCGCAGCGGGCGGGCTGAACCACCCCAACATTCTTACCGTTCACGATGTCGGGCTGGACAATGGCGTTCCTTATCTCGTGACAGAGCTTATCGAAGGGGAATCGCTTCGAAGCCTGCTCAAAAAAGGACAGCTTCCACTTCCGAAAATCATCGACTTCTCACTCCAGATTCTGGATGGCCTGTCTGCCGCTCACCGCGCCGGTATCGTACACCGCGACCTGAAACCCGCGAACATCATGCTGACGAAAACGGGCCGCATCAAGCTGCTCGATTTCGGACTCGCAAAGCAGGTCAGTCCTTCACATCGCGATCAGCTCAAAGAGCTTACCGAACCAGGTCTGATTATTGGGACGGCAACTTACATGAGCCCGGAACAGGCGCGCGGCGAGCCTGTTGATATCCGGTCGGACCAGTTCTCGTTCGGGCTGATTCTTTACGAGATGCTCGCCGGAACGCCGGCCTTCCATCGCGGCAGTGCGGTACGCACTATGGCTGCAATCGTAGGTGAGCAATGCGGGCCTCTCGACGCTGTTAATCCCGACCTTCCCAAACCTCTCCTGTGGATCGTGGAACGATGCCTGGAAAAAGACCGCGAGAATCGCTACGATTCAACGCTCGACCTCAGACGCGATCTAAGCCTTATAGAACGAAGAGGGCGTGATCTCGTCGCGCCCACGCGCACGCGCACTAAATCGCCGACGGGCAAAGCAGTCCTGCTTTGCTGTTTCATCATGTGTCTTGTCGTTGCCGGCTTCTGCGCTCGCCTTTTGAGCGTAAGAGGCCACAGCATAGATCTTCGAAAATACCGCCTTTCGCCGCTGGCAACGACAGCGGTGTACGAAGGTGAGCCCGCTTGGTCTCCGGACGGCAAGAACATAGCCTTCACCGAAGATGTGGCTGACGTGCGCCAAATCTTTGTGCGCAACTTGTCGGCTTATGCAGCCGCTCAAATAACCCACTCCGCACGAGATTGCGGCCAGCCGTTCTGGTCGGCGGACGGTACCCGCATCTTTTATATAAGTAGCGATCACTCTGATGCATCAGGCCTCTGGTCGGTTGGCGCGAGTGGCGGAGCCCCGCAACTGCTAAGAAGAAACGTCAGGGCAGCTTCTATAGGACCGAAGGGCGCTCTCGCGTACTTAGCCAACGAGACCGGCGAGGGGCTTTCGCTGTGGATTGCGTCCGATGCCCAGTCCGCGCAAGGTGTGCGGTATAGAGATAACCACTGGCCTTACATTTCCTTCAGCGAAGGGTATGTCGGATTTTCACCCGATGGTAAGTCGATCGGCATCTGGCTCGCATCGGGGCGCGGCTATTCCGAACTGTGGACCATTCCCTATCCCGCTGGTCAGCCGCATCGCGCGCTGACATTCGAGGATGGAGTGTACCCGTTTCAATGGATGCCCGATGGACGCCGGATCCTCTTCGGTGGGGTTCTCCCGGGAACGATCGGCGCTGACTTACATATTGCCGATCTCACCAGTGGAGAGATTTTGCCGATTACAAAGACAACTCAGGATGCTTTGCAGCCTGCCATCTCCCCGGACTCGAAGCGCATCGCGTTTACCGTTTCGGAACACGAGTTCGATTTGCTCCAATTCACCGCCGCTGATCGTACGCTCAAGCCCCTTGTGGCGTCTTCACTCAACGAGTTAAGCCCGGCTTGGTCTCCACTCAACTCACAGTTAGCGTTTGTGACGGACCGCACAGGCACTCAGCAGATTTGGGTCAAGAGCGTCGACGAGGGTTGGGAACATCCGCTTGTGTCTGCCAAGGATCTCGGTCGGTCCTGGGTTTCTTCGTTCGGCGATCTTTCGTTTTCAGCCGATGGCCAGCGTCTCGCCTTCACTGCTAGCCACGCGGGCACTCACTCCATCTATCTGTTCAACCATGCGGGTGGTCCGTTAATTCAATTGCTGAGCCACGTCGAAGAGCAACGTTCGCCGACCTGGTCGCCCGATGGCAATACTCTCGCGTTTGCGTTGAATAGAAATGGCCAGTGGTGGCTGGCGACTGCCTCTTCGAGCGGGAACACGGCGCCTTCTCTCATTCGGCAACTTCCTTCCATTCACGATGTACGGTGGTCGCCCGCCGGCAATCTCATCGCCTGTGACACACGGGACACGCTGTTCCTGATCTCGCCTGATGGCCAGCCAAGCAAAGCAGCGAGCAATGCTCAATGGATCACGTTTGACTGGCAGAAGGATGGCTCGGGCCTGATTGGAATCGTTCGTCATCCGGATGGTAGTCGGTTCTTGGCGTCGCTGGATGTTGCGACCGGGTCCGTTCAGGAGCTTGGCGCACTCAATTTGCCTTCCGTTGCGGAGATTGGCCGGATCAGTCTGTCGCGCCAAACCCAACGCATCGCCTTGGCGGTCGGCAAACCTCGCGGCAACATTTGGATGCTGGAGGGTTTCTCGGGCCCCGAGAATCTGCTAGACAGTGTTCTGAGCAGTTTTCTCCCGCAACGGGAAATCAAATAGAAACGCGGAGTCGACGCCGTGTCAACTCTCATCAGAAACTCAACCTTCTGTCATAGCGACCAGCTTCGCAATCGTGTTGATGTTCCGAACCGTTGCCCTTGCTTCATTCAAAGGCAATTTCAGCTTGGATCGTCCCATTCCGTTTGGGTAGTAAACGTAGATCTCCCGCCTGCCTCGCTTTACCTGTTCGCCGCCGGGTGCGATCACATTCTTAATTAAATCCTCAGGCGGCGGCTCGTGTAGAAAGGCGACGCCCACCTTGGCTGGTTCCTGATCGGGAAAGGGATTGCGACGGAGAACCAAACGCATTTCTATAGAAGTACGGACCATGACATTAATCTTCTTTCCCAGCTTGGCGGCCAAGGCTTTTTCCATGCACGATCGAATTGATTCCTCCGACAAGCTGCTCTCAAAAACCACATTGCCGCTTTGGATGTAGGTGCGAATGGACTGAAAGTCGAGTCTTGAACAAATGCTTGTCAATTCTTTCATCGACAGAAGACCTGTTCCACCAACATTTATGCCGCGCAGGAGTGCTATGAAAAGTCCCAAGCCACTACCTTATCGCGACCAATCACGAATACCGCTCAGCAAGGACAATGATGCAGCGGCCGTCAGGCTCGCGTTACCGACCACGAGACTAACGGTCGTCGTATCTATCCGTGGACCAAGTCAAACTCGTCGCCCGGTTCGACCAGTGACTTGAAAGGTCATAGTACAGTGGGCGTGATGAGCCGCGAGATCAATGCGATCAGTTCCATGCGTGAGATTGACTATCAATAGACTTCCATCGCCGAAGCGAAATACGCCCCGGCGGCCCACCCGTATGGAGTAAATCTGATTGGGTCCCGAGCAAGCGCTGGATGGCTGCGGAGAAGCTGTCTCGGCGCTCATAATGCCAAAGGTAAATGCTCACAGTTCACCGTCCGCGCGAAATTCTCTTCGACGTTACTTGCCCTCTGGATCTGTAAATTGATGACGCCGGCCGCAGCAGTTCCCGAAAACGTCATCTCTTACACGGCTTCTGATGTGCGTAAACCCCTGCGACACTGGACGGGCGTTCCAGTTCCAAATCACTTCGAGTTGAGCTCAAAAATTTCCTTCGGGCTTAGCCGGATCGCGCCGAGTCCCAGAACGGCCTGATCGTTCGCGCTATCCACCGCGTGCCAGGCCTGAGCATCGACATCCCAAGTTCGGCGCTTGACCAGATCGAAGACCCATAGCTTTTTCACGCCCATATGGATGTACTCCAAACAGCGATCCTGAAGATCCGCCGCTCTATCGGCGGGTGACATGATCTCTATTACAATCAGGGGCGGCTCTGTCAAGATAGGCGTCCGCTCGCGATCTATCGGAATGATTGCGATGTCTGGAACTCGGTATCTTCCGGGTCTGACCTCCACCCGCTGTTCCGGAAGGACCCTGATTTTCCACTCGTCTCACCGATTGTGAAAGTAGGCGCTTAATACCATTTGCAAATTCGAGTGTTCGAACTGGCCCACATGTCGCTCGCGGAGTTCTCCATCAATCCAATCGCAATCGGGACGGTAGGCGGTTTGCAGATAAATCTCAAGGGGCACAAGGGTAGGGGCCGTAGTCGCCATATCACGATATTAGCCGTTCGGAGCGAGCTTTGGGTCGGAGGGTCTCGGATTGGCTCCCCCAGCAGGAGCCACTCAACGTAATAAAATTGAGCCCGCCTCTTTCGAGACGGGCCCCCAGGAGAAGACAGTATGATCGCAGTGGAGAACTGTAGGGAGAGCAGGCATGGGACGCTGCGTCTTAGCGCCTCATGTTTTCCTCTTTGCTACCGTTAACGAAAGTATCGTCCAGAAAAGAAATTGCAACAAGCGGAATAGGTTCTGGCCTAGTAGGGCATAGGCCCGAACCGTCTAGGCCTCGAAATAGCGCGCTTCTGCCAGTTCACGCGTGCGTCGCCATTGCAGTCTATCGCGGAAGTCCTCGTAAAGAGTCGTGAAACCGGCCCAATAATATCCACAAACAAACAGAAGAAGAAACGGAATCGCGAAGAAGTTATAGGTATCCACCGCGAATTCGATCATGTACACGAAATAGCTGCCGATCGCCAGTTCAATATAGGGAAGCAATCCGCTGCGCCGCCGGTAAGTCGCGGACTTAATCTTTACTTTCTGAGAACCGATCGCGTATTTCGCCGTGCGCGCGAAGCTCGTCTGGATTCCGAACAGCGCTTCGAGCACAGCCTTGCTGTTACTCACCGTCAGCGCAACTCCTGCCGCCATGAGCATCGGAAGAAAAGCGATCGACTTCCACCACGTTTTCGGATATAGTTCCCGCTGCGCGTACAGGTAGAATGCGGAAATCGACCAGAATGAAGCCGCAATCAGAGGCAGGTCGATCAACACCATCTGAAAGATGCCCATGTAAAACCGCACAATCATCACCGGCAGCAACAGCATGGACACGACAATCATCAGCGGATACGAAATATTCGGCGTCAAGTGCATCACCGCTTCAATCTTGACCCTGGCCGGCAAATCAGCTTTCAGGATGCGAGGCAACAATTTCTTGGCCACCTGTGTCAACCCTTTTGCCCAGCGCGCCTGCTGAACTTGAAAACCAAACGTCTCGACCGGCAGCTCTGAAGGACAATCAAGTGCGGGAAGATACACGAAGCGCCATCCGTTCAACTGGGCCCGATAGCTCAAATCCGAGTCCTCTGTAAGCGTCTCGTGCTGCCAGCCGCCGGCATCGTCGATCATTTTCCGCCGCAGAATCCCGGCGGTTCCATTGAAATTGAAAAACAGTCCGGATCCGCAGCGGGCCCCGTGCTCCAGCACGAAGTGCCCGTCGAGCAACATGGCCTCGACTTGCGTCAGAATGCTGAATTCTTTGTTGAGGTAACTCCAGCGCGTTTGCACAACCCCGACGCCGGGATCCACAAAGAAGTGAACCGTCCGGGTAAGAAAATCACGCGGAGGTAAAAAATCGGCATCGAAGATCGCGATCAGTTCACCGGTTGCGGTAGCAAGGCCTTCCTGCAGCGCTCCTGCTTTATATCCGTGCCGATTGGTGCGGTGATGGTATTCAATTGGAAACCCGGCGGCAATGTACTCATTGCATAATCGCTCTGTGTAGGGATGCGTTTCATCGGTCGAATCGTCCAACACCTGAATCTGCAAAAGCTCGCGCGGGTAATCGATTTTAGTTGTCTCTTCCAGCAGCCTCGCCACCACAAATCGCTCGTTATAGAGCGGCAGCTGAATCGTCACTCTGGGAAGTTGCTCGTACTTCTCTGGTGACGTCTTGGGGAGGTTCCTGCGGTACTTTATGTACCTCCGCATCGTCTCGTAGCGATGCATCCCATAAATAGAGAGGATAATCAGGGTACCGAAATACGGAATTAACAGCGCCCAATCGAATGGCGACAAGCGGTAAATACCTGAAAAAGTGTCGTCAAACAATCCGGTTGCAATACGGGCGCCGAGTGTGGGCTGAGCGAACAAGAACGCGACCACCGGATCGAGCAGATTCATGTAGTCTTTAGATTCCGGGTTCTAAGGCATTCCCGTACTAATAGTTAGTTTAGCGTGCCGCGGCGAAATTAGAATCAATTTTGCCCCGGAATAGACTATTTAAGAATGCTTTCTCGCACGGTTCCATTCCGCACAGCGTTATTGTGTCTCCTCTTGAACGCTGCGGTAATTGCGCAGCAACCAACGTGGAGCTTCGTCGTCTCGGGTGATTCGAGGAATTGCGGAGACGTAGTTATGCCCGCGATTGCAAAGGGCGCTGCCGCGGAGAACGCCGCCTTTTACTGGCATCTGGGCGATTACCGCGCCATCTACAGATTTGATCAAGATTATGCCCAATTGCATAAGCCGGCGCGTCCCAGCGACCCCATGCTCATTAGCGCCTATCTCGCCAACGCTTGGCAGGATTTCATCGACAATCAGCTTCACGCTTTTGGCAATGTTCCTGTGTACCTGGCCTTTGGCAATCATGAACTGATTCCGCCGAAAACCAGAGAAGAACTCGTTGCGCAATTTTCGGACTGGCTGGACAATCCGTCCATCCGCGAGCAGCGGCTGAAAGACGATCCGCACGACCATACGGTGAAAGGCTATTACCACTGGATCAGAGATGGAATCGACTTCCTCACTCTGGACAATGCCTCTCCAGATCAGTTCGATGCCAAACAGATGAAGTGGGTGCAAGCTGTGTTGCATCGCGACGAACTGGATTCGAGTGTCCGCAGCTTGGTGTAGGGATGCATGAGGCGCTGCCCGAGAGCATTTCGAGCAACCACAGCATGGATCAATCGCCAGACGGGCAGCAGAGCGGACGAAAAGTTTATGAGTGGCTGCTCGACTTCAAGAAGAAGTCCGGCAAGCCAGTGTACGTCTTGGCGAGCCACTCGCATTTCTACATGGATGGCATCTTTCAACACAGAGTATTGGCGGACTCACGGCGGTGTTCTGCCCGGATGGATTATTGGAACTGCAGGCGCGGAACGATATGCTTTGCCGCCCAGCGCGAAAGATGCAAAAGCGGCGAAAACGAACGTTTACGGATACCTGGTGGGGGCAGTTGGTCCGGGCCGGGAAGATCCGGTTCACTTTGAATTCCGTGAACTGAAAGAGTCCGATGTTCCGCCGGATGTGGTGAACCGCTTCACGCCGGAATTTGTGCATGAGTGCTGGGTAGGAAATTCACAAGCTCACTAGAGACGACGTCGCATCTTACAGATGCGTCGATAAACGATAACCTAGGGTTCGGAGCCGAAGTGGACATCAGGCAGCTCGAACTCTTCTTAGCGGTGATAGAGCACGGAAGCGTTACGAGAGCCGCCGAACGCGTTTACCTCTCGCCCGGGGCTGTAAGCCTGCAGTTACATAATCTCGCAACGGAACTCCAAACGGAACTGTTTGTGCGAAGCGGAAAGCGCTTTAGCCCGACGCCCGCGGCGCTGCGGCTCTCTGAACTGGCCAAGGGAGTTGTCCGGCAAGTTCGCGGAATTGAGCAGGAGTTTGCAAACGATCCGTCGAGCGACATCCGTCCATTCCACCTTGCCACGGGCGCGACAACGCTGATCCACCGGATGGGACGCCCTCTGCGGCTACTGCGCAAGCAATATCCGCACACACCCATTCAAGTGACCGTTTCGGCAACGGAGGAGATGGTGGCGGGTCTTCTTGACCGGCGTTTCGATTTGGCGATTATCTCCTTGCCTTACGACGCGACGCACCTTGCGCTTTTTCCGCTGTTTGATGAAGAGCTGCTGATTCTGCGGCCCTCCCATAAACCGGTGCGCGGTACCGGTGTGCGTTTTATCGACACGGACGAGTTGGCATCGGCCAAATTCCTGCTGTATCCATCCAGGAGCAATATGCGGGTCATGATCGAAAAATTCTTCCGAAGTATCAACATTGCGCCGGAGGTGGCTATGGAGGCTGACGACACCGAAGTGATAAAGAAACTGGTTGAGGCAGGGTTCGGCTACAGCATCCTTCCAGAGGCAGCTTTACGGGGCCAAACGCGTTACTTTGAACTATTTCGAGTGCGAGATCACAGAATTATTCGCAGGCAGGCGCTGGCGATGATGAAATCAGAGTATCCCAGAGCACTGACATTATCCGTTGCGCAGTTCTTGCAATCCACGCTAGGAACAATGGCGATCAGTTCCGAGTTACACCTCGACGCGCTGGAACCTAGGAAGCAGTAGCTGAATGATCAGCAGAGCCAGCAGGTACATTGATCCGGCAAAGAAGAAAATAGGTCCGTAAGCGTTCCCCGAAAAATCCAGCCATTTACCAATTGCAGGCTGCACTAATGCTCCGCCAATTGCGCCCCCCAGTCCTCCGAGTCCGACCACGGACCCGACAGCCCTGCGCGGAAAGCAATCCGAAGCGACCGTAAATAAATTCGCCGACCAACCTTGGTGCGCCGCGGCGGCAAGCCCGATGAGCCCCACCGTCAGCCACAGATCGCCCGCGGCTTTCGGAACAAAAATCACGCCAGTCACTGCCAGCGCGCAGACCAGCATTGCAGTTTTGCGCGCTGTCCCTACAGCCCATCCCTTCTTCAACAAGGAAGAAGATAGCCAGCCTCCTCCGACCGATCCCACGGCAGATGCAGCATAGATCGTGATCAACGGGGCGCCAATGTGGAGCAAATCGAGCCCGTAGCTATCGTGCAAGAAACCGGGGAGCCAGAATAGGTAGAACCACCAGACCGGATCGGTCAGCAGCTTTCCAATCACAAAAGCCCAGGTTGCGCGCCTGCCAATGAGTTGGCCGTAAGGAACGGCATCTGTGGAAGTGCTTTCCTGATCGGAGCGAATCAGCGCGAGCTCCTGCGCCGAGAGCTTCGGATGATCCTCCGGCTCTCGGTAAACGAGGACCCACAAAATGACCCACGAGAAGCTAAGCGACCCGGTAAAAATAAATGCGGCGGGCCAGCCGAACTTCGCTGTAACAATGGGAACCGCAAAAGGGGCGATAATCGCCCCTAGATTCGAGCCGCCGTTGAAGATTCCCGTCGCTAGAGCTCTCTCCCGCCGCGGAAACCAATCGGCGACGGCCTTGATACAAGCAGGAAAATTAGCGGCCTCCCCCAGGCCCAGGCCAAGCCGCGCCAGCGCGAATTCCACTCCGTTTCTGGCCAGCGCATGGCTCATGGAGGAAATGCTCCAGAGCAGTGTGGAGAGCGAATACCCGACCCGCAGCCCAAGCCAATCAATCAAGCGTCCGGCGAAAGGCATCATGATCGCGTAGCCGAGTTGAAAGACGAGCGTGATCGTTCCGTACTCGGTTTTGTTCCAGTGGAGATCGCGAGAAATCGTGGGCTCCAAAATGCCCAATACCGATCGATCTATGTAGTTGACTGTCGTGGCGTACAGCAGCAGGCCGCAGATATACCAGCGGAAATTACGCAGTGTACCGGGCTGTGGCGAGACCTGCCGCTTAAGCGGTGCTGTGGCGCTCATGAGTCGCACGTAGATTCACAAAACGCTCGAAATTGGTTCGGAACAACGATTCAATACCCTGCTTAATCTGTGACCTGGTAACCGGCCATCCGTCTTCGGCAAGCAGTTGGTAGCTGTTCGTCAGAATGGGCGTCATCGTACGCCGCGTATTTTTCCATTTATAAATCACCTGCTCGAGGACTCGCGCGTCCGAATGCTGCGGAATGAAACTATTTCCTAACATCTCGATGCGCTCGCGCGTCATTTCCTCGACAATTGAGGGATTGTTGAGAAACCACCAGCAGCCGAAGGGTAGCAAGTTTCGGAATTTACGCGTGTAGACGCACAACTCGTGCTGGTTTTCGCGGCTCAGAACGCTCGTGAGGAACCGATTTTCGGGAAATTCGACGCACAGGTGTTCCAGGGAGTGGAGGTCGGCTTTACCCACTGCATCGCCGGCCAGCCGTATTGCGGGATTCACCTGGTACCGCACGCCGATCATTAGCGAAAGCGGGATGTTGTGTTCACGGCAGGACGGGACGACCGCTTCCTTGAGCAGGCGTCCCCTCACGCTGCCTTCCGGATATTGAAACGTGTCCGGCAGGGAGCACGCCATGTAAACGGGGTGCATACGCGCGCACCAATCCGCCAGGAAACGCCGTACTTCGGCGATTGTTTCGTCCGCCAGGTTCTCTTGAACGCGGTAGCCCTTGGCCGCCATAGCTTGCCAATGTTGATCCCACTTGTTCAGCACTCGATCGAGCCGGAGAACAGCGTGAAACTGCACGTCCGGTTCCGCGCCTTTTTCCCAAAGAGGCCCCTCTTCCGGATCGAGAGGATCGTTCGTCATGACCGCCTCGCTGATACCGGCAAGCTCAAAAACGCGCCGGATGTGCTGGTCCAGTTTCTGATGTTCGAAAAACTCGCGAGCTTCCTTCAAATCGCGTGCTCGAGTATTCAAGCCGAATGCGTGCAGTACTGCCACCACGCCGCGCGTTGCCTCGGATACGGGGGCGTTTTCCAGAAACAGCGTTTGCCAGATTAAATCAGCTTGCTGGCGCTTATTCAAGGTCCAATACTTGTCGGGCGTGACACTGGAAAACCGGAACAACTCGGCTTCCAGATAGTGATAGGTGATCAACTCGTCTATGCCCCACAGCCCCAGCTTGCCAAGCGACGGCATAAACAAATGGGTGTGCACGTCAATGAAAGGCGTGCTTTGCAAACTATCTTCAACCGCGCGGCGAATCTGTCCTGCGTCCAACAGGGACTGCGACCCGGCAGTTGAGGTAACTTCCTCAGTCAGTGTGGGATTCATAGTCGTTCTTCACCTACGTTATGAGCGGTCGTGACAACTGTCAAATGAGAATTCCTAAACGCGAGATTCAGAATTACTCACTCCTGTAGCATAAACGGGATGAAGTTCCTGATTCTCCTCTTGTCCGCTACGTTGACGCTTTGCGCTGCCGATACTCTTCAAGTTTTCGGTTATAAATGGACCGTCCCTAATGCGGCTGACTGGAAGGTGGACCAGGAGGGCGGGACATCCGTTTTGCATCTGGTTACCGCCAGAGAACCTTTGCCGGGTCCAAGACGGCCGAACCAGTTCGCCGTGGCGGATACTTCGGATTTCACCCGCGTCACAGTACAAGCCGATGTGCGGCCTTTGAAGAAGTCGCTAATGATCGTCTTCGCTTACCGCGATGCGGCGCATTTCGATTACGCCCATCTGTCAACCGATTCGGCTACGAAACAGCCGGTCCATAACGGGATATTCCACGTTTACGGAGGCGAGCGAGTTCGCATCAGTTCAGAGGTAGGCCGGCCGGCGTTTCCGGGGGCAGATCGCTGGTACCACATTCAGCTAACGTATGACAGCAAATCCGGAACCGTTCAGGTAAGCGTAGATGATCGCCTGATACCTGCCCTTCACGCCGTGGATCTGAGTCTCGGACCGGGGAAAGTCGGAGTCGGTTCATTCAATGAGACGGCTGATTTTAAAAACATTAAGATCGTTGGTACTCCGGCGAAGGACGAATCCATGTGGCCTGAGCGCAAGCTTGGAAGGTGAATCGCGTCTCGGCGACTGCTTGAGCGGAGGTTATCGGGCGCGTTCGCAAGCGTCAGCAGTTTTCTCATCAGGCTGTTCGTTCACGGCGCTCCCCGAGTCAATAGCGGTGTTTCCGGTGCGCTTCCCGGCACGCTGACCATTCAATAATCCTGGGTTCCGGGACTATTTCCGGAAATTCGACTATGGTGGGACGATCACGTTTCTTCTCTCGCTGGGCGGGCCGGCCCGGACGATCCGTCTGAGATTGAATGGAATGAACTGTCAGCGTCGCACCAAGGGCAAGCCCGACGCCTCGATAGCGCGCCATCCGCCATCCAGCGAGATCACATTCTCGTACCCCATCTTCCGCAGATTGTCTGTGGCCAGCGCCGACCGGTACCCGCCACCGCAATAGAGCACGAGCTTCGTACGTTTATCCGGGAAGGTCTTCTCGATGTCGCGCTCTATGATGCCTTTGCTGAGGTGAACCGCGCCCTCCGCATGCGCCGCTTCCCATTCTTGGTCTTCGCGGACATCCACGAGTTGCCCGGCTTCACCAGCGTCGCGAAGCCGCTTGTACTCTTCGATGCCGATTTCGCGGATGCGCTTCTTCGCATCCATGACAAGCGCCAGAAAACCCTCGCTGTGATGTTTTGCCGGTGTGCTCATATAAGTTCGTTTATTGGATTCGCTCAATTTTTGCGCCCACGGCCGCCAGCTTCTCCTCAATTCGCTCGTATCCGCGGTCCATGTGATACACGCGATCGATTGTGGTCTCGCCCTTTGCCACCAGCGCCGCCAGCACTAGTGAGGCGCTGGCGCGCAGATCCGAAGCAATCACCTGGGCTCCCATCAGCTCGTCTTCACCCGCTATAATTGCCTGCCGGCCCTCAATGCGAATGTTCGCGCCCATGCGGGCAAGTTCCTGGGTATGCATGAAGCGATTTTCGAAAATGGTTTCGGTGACGAAGCTGATTCCTTGCGCAATCGTCATCCATGCCATGTACTGGGCCTGGAGATCCGTCGCGAATCCCGGATACTCTTCCGTCGTCACGTCGACCGCCTGCGGCCGTCTCGAGCAGCGGACACGGAGAGCCTGTCCCTCCAGCTCTTCCACTTCCGCGCCCGCCTTTTGCATCTTGACCGTCAGGGCCGCCACATGGTCCGGCGTGCAATTGGTCACCAGTACGTCACCCCGCGAAATCGCGCCGGCCAGCAGAAAAGTTCCCGCTTCAATCCGGTCGGAAATGATCGAGTGCTCCGCGCCGTGCAAGCGCTCGACGCCCTTTATTCGAATAATGGAACTTCCCGCGCCTTCGATCCGGGCGCCCATCTTGATGAGCAAATCGGCCAAATCCTTCACTTCGGGTTCTCGGGCGGCATTGCGGATCATCGTTTCTCCGCGCGCCAGCACAGCCGCCATCAACACGTCTTCCGTTCCAGTAACACTGATGCGATCGAAGTGAATGTTGCCGCCGCGCAGTCCCTCGGGTGCCCGTGCTTCCACGTATCCGTGGGATTGTTCGATGATCGCTCCCAATTGTTCCAGTGCCGAAACGTGCAGATTGATGGGCCGCGCTCCAATTGCGCAACCACCCGGCATGGAGACCCGGGCCCGGCCGGTCCGGCCCACCAGCGGCCCTAGCACAAGGCTCGAAGCGCGCATCGTCTTTACCACGTCGTACGGCGCTTCCGGCCGCTCCAGAGACTTGGCGCTCACGCAAACCTCCCGTCTTCATCCACGACCCGCGCTCCGGCATACGCCAGCAGATCTTTCATGGTCGCGATGTCTTTTACCTGCGGGATTCGCCGGAGCGTCACCGGCTCCTCTGTCAAGAGGCAGGCAGCCAGTGCGGGCAGAGCAGAGTTCTTAGATCCACTCACTGGAAGCTCGCCGTTTAGCGACGTTCCACCCACAATTCTAAATTTGTCCATTGTGTCTAAAGTCAGCCTCGGCCGCGATTCTGCTCATTCCGCGAGCGCCGCGCGCAGCCGGCCGTTCACAGCAGCGAGCCGTGCTTTCGCTCCATCGCGCGACAGCTTACGTTTGTGCATCAAGATCGCGATACGCACTGAACCTGCCTCATCCAGCAATCGCGAAGCTTCATCATAAGACACCTCCGCGATCTCCGCGATGATTCGGCGTGCGCGATCCACGAGTTTGCGTTTGTGGGCTGCACATTGACCATCAGATTTCCGTAAACGTAGCCCATCCGGATCATCACCCCCGTACTCAGCATGTTCAGAACAAGTTTCGTGGCCGTGCCGGCGCGCATGCGTGTCGAGCCGGTAATGACCTCCGGACCCGGAACCGGCGTGATGGCGATCTCAGCCGTTTTGGCTAATTCGGAATTCGGTGTGCAGCTTAGGCCGATCGTCAGAGCGCCCAGCGAACGGGCGTATTCGATACCCCCCAAAACGTACGGCGTCCGGCCGCTGGCCGCAATTCCCACCAGAACGTCCCCCGGCGCCAAAACGACGTGCCTGTAAATCCCTTTTCCCCTGACCAGGATCATCCTCAGCCTTTTCAACCGAATGCCGCAAGGCGCGATCTCCACCCGCAATCACCCCTTGCACCAAGATCGGGTGGCGTATTGAAGGTCGGCGGGCATTCTGAGGCGTCCAGAACACCGAGGCGGCCCGAAGTCCCAGCGCCCAGATAAAAGAGCCGGCCTCCTGCTTCCAGCCTCGGAATCGCAAGATCGAGCGCCATCGCAATAGGAAGCAGCTCGCGCTCCACAGCCGTCGCAACCTCCTGATCCGCTGCGTTGATCACCCGCAGCATCTCGAACGTGGGAAGCGAATCGATCGCGGCCGAGTGGGGATTCTGGGCTTCCGTCAGCAAATCAGCTGTTGCATCGGCTCCAAAAATAACAAAGGCCGAAGGAGTCACGCACTCCCTCGGCCTTTAAAAAAAATTTTCGGGTGATCTGTTAGACGCTGAATGAGCTACCGCAGCCGCAAGTGGATTTCACTTGTGGATTGTTGAACTTAAAGCCCGAGCCCTCCAGTGTCTCCACATAGTCCACTTCCACCCCATCCAGATAAAGCAAACTCGCCTGATCGATGAACACTCTCAAATCGCCGAAATTGTATGTCTTATCGAGCATATTCGACTGGTTCTCGAAAGCCATCGAGTAGCTGAACCCGGAGCACCCGCCGCCGACCACGGCAATGCGCAGACCAGCAGGTTTGGGCTCTTGCATATTCAAGATTTCATTTACCTTGCTCACGGCGGTTTCGGTTAGCTGAATCATTCTAATCTCCTGAAATACTATGGCTGTCTTACTAGTCTACAACCAATCTTCGCTTTTTTGATGCGCGGTAGAGATTTCCCGCTTCACGGCCGCGCAGTTTCCTCCGGTCTGGTTAAAGCTCTGTGATAATGGATGTTCCGGCGCTGACGGAGCGCCAAGTTTCTGTAACGCGTTCAGAAGACGGCACGTCCGTCGCCATATATGAGCGGGCTCAGTGCGACTCTTCCGTTCCCGGCAACAGCCGGAGAGGGAACGCGGGCGAAGACCAGATTGGATCACCGAACCACGGAGGAGGCGGCGCTAGTCCGGCGCGTGCAGGCTCAGGACGAAATCGCCTTTCGCGAGATCGTTGAGCGGTACCAAGCCAAGGTCTTCTCCATCATTTACGGCATCCTTCGGAATCGCAATGACGCGGAAGATATTGCTCAGCAGGTTTTCGCGAAGATCTATTTTTCGATCAAGAACTTCGATTTCCGCAGCTCGCTTCTGACTTGGATTTACAAGATCACGGTCAATGAGTGCTATGACTATCTGCGCAAAAAGAGAGTGCGCAAGCTGGTTTACGAAAGCGACTTCTCGGCGGACGATTCGCTTCGCATGGAGCACGCGGAACCGGCGACCGATCATGCCCCCGCAGTGGACCAGAGGCTGGCGCAGCACGATCTGATCCTAAAGCTGCTTTCAAAGATTTCTGAAGAAGACCGGTCCCTGATTCTGTTGAAGGAAGTGGAGGGGCATTCCGTCGAGGAGTTGTCCCAAATGACCGGCCTGAATGAAAATACGATCAAGGTTAAACTTTTTCGCGCGCGCCAGAAACTGATGAAAGCCGCGCAGCGGCTGGAAAAAACGCCCCTAACTCCTTCCGGCGGAGTAATTGTTGCAAGTCGATGTTTGGGTGTAGATTTGAGTAAAGCGGGCATTTAGATCCGCAAATTGGTTGGGCTTTTTTGAGGGAAATATGCACAGATCCATTCGGGATCGTTTGGAAGATCTGCTCGCGGCAAGGGGAGCCGCGTCAACGGCCGATTTAACGGAGCATCTATCCTCCTGCGCGGCCTGCTCATCGGAACTCGAGTCAATGAACGCCCAGTCTCAAATGTTGCGTTCCTTGCGCTCGACCGAAGAGATCGAGCCCGCTGCTGGTTTTTACGCCCGCGTGATGCAGCGCATCGAGGAGCGGGCCAAGGAGTCCATTTGGGGAGTATTGATCTACTCGCCATTCGGAAAACGGCTCGCTTACGCCTCCCTGACGATTGCGCTCATGCTTGGTACTTACGTGATCACGCAGGAGGCTCGCGACGGCCACCTGGGAGGCGAGCGCATCGTGGCCCAAGAATCGCACTATGACGCCCTCGTGGTGGGCAACCAAGCTCAACAGAGGGATGCTGTACTGGTTAATTTCGCTTCGCACCAAGGAACTCTCCAATAGCCACCTCCGTCACAGCACGCCGGCCCATTCGACGGCGGGGAGACGCCGCCTGGTCTAATCCCAAAGTTCTGGTCATTCTCGCGGTGATCTTCGTATGCGGTGCAGCGTTCGGCTCCGCGGTAAGCAGCCTTTATCTTCACGCGCGCATGACGCCCCGCACGCAATCCCGCGGTATTGAAGCCGCTCAGCGTGTCGGTCTGCAACGTCTCAAAGCTGTTCTTCAGCTTACTCCTGAGCAGGAGAAAACGGTCACGCGGGAACTGGATGACTATGCCAAGTACTACCAGAACATTGAAGATGAGCGCGAGGATGTCGCGGAGCACGGACGAAAACGCATCCTCGATGTTCTGACCCCTGAACAGCAGAAAAAATTCAACGAGATCTTTGGCCGGCCAGCTCCATAATTTTCGGTGACATGTGCGGAGTCTGAGGCTCTGCGCCGTCTAAAGCCTAGGCGTCGAACTGTTCGCCGGTCTTCTCCCGTTTTTCCTTCATCTTTTTCTCTAGTGCCTGCATTAGCCTGTCTTGAACGCACTGGGGAACAGGCTGGGCATCCATGCCCTTAAAGACCTTTATTGTCTTTTCCGTCGTGTCGCAAACCACCCAACAATTTGGGCACTCGCTCACGTGTTTTTTCAGTTCTGCCCGGAGTTTCGGGTCGAGCGTATCTTCCAGGAAGTCGTTCAGCTCGTGCAGAAACTGCTTACATGTAAGCAAACGCGTCGTCCCCCTTCCGTTTGAATTGTCTAGTTAATTTTTCGCGAAGCTGCAAACGAGCCCGTAGCAGCCGGCTCTTTACAGCCGAAATGGATAAGTTCAACGCTTCCGCCGTCTCCTCGATGGACATTTCTTCGATGTCTCTCAGAATAAAAACGGTTCGATAAGCTGGCTTCAGACTTTGCACCGCTTGATCGAGAATATTCGCCAATTCTTCGCGTGAATAAGTGTCCTCCGGATTCTCATCCCACACCGCGATCTCACGAATCATTTCGTCTTCACCCGTATCAATGGGCTCGTCCAAAGGAACACTCCGGTCCGAGCGCCTCTTCCGCAGCTTCATCAAAGCTTCGTTGACGGCGATCCTCACCAGCCACGTGTAGAACTTGGAATTTCCCTGGAAATTGTCGAGATGGGTGAATGCTTTTAGGAATGTTTCCTGAAGAACGTCCTCGGCGTCATCGTCATTCTGCGTAATCTGCTTGGCCATCCGGAAGACACGCCGGTCATAGTGCTTCACTAGCTCAGAGAAGGCGCCAGAATCCCCTGCTTTGGCGCGCGCCACCAAAGCGGATTCATCAAAGCCTGGATGTACGGTTGAAGTGCCCAATCGAAAAGCATTTCCAGTCTATCAACGTTATCCTCTTATGCAGGTGTTTCGACCTGCACTCGCGCTCCTCTTGATCGGATCGGCTTTCGGCCAGACGCACAAACCGGAGGCAATAGAACAGGCGAATCTGGGTGTGAGCCTCGCTCGGAAATCCGACTATCGCGAAGCCATCCAGGCGTACCAGCGCGCGATTGCGATTGACCCCGGTTTGCCCGGAATTTACCTGAATCTGGGGCTCGCGTGGTTTAAGCTCGGGAATTTTCACGAAGCGATTGCGGCCTTTGAGAAGGAGAACGCCAAAGCACCCAGCGACCAGGCAAACACGTTGCTTGCGATGAGCTACTTCGGGCTCCACCAATATCGCCAGGCGGCGGAACGGCTTAAACCGCTTGCTGCCGCACAGCCTCAGAATGAGGAGCTGTCGTATCTGCTTGCCAAATGTTATTTGTGGTCAGGCCAGAACGACGAGGCGATGGCTTTGTTCAAGAGCCTGCTGGATCGGAACCCCAATTCCGTCGCCGCTCACATGTTGATGGGAGAAGCGCTCGACGCCGCGTACCGGACTGAGGACGCAATCGCCGAGTTTGAAGCGGCGGCCAAGGCTGCTCCTAGCCAACCGGATGTGCATTTCGGACTGGGGTACTTGTATTGGAAACAGAAACGCTACGCCGATGCCGAACGCGAGTTTAGGCAAGAACTCAGCAATCATCCCAAGAACGCTCAGGCCAGTGCCTATTTAGGAGATGTCCTGATGAAGGCGACGCGAAATAAAGAAGCGGCAGAGCTGCTGAAGAAATCGATCGGACTGCGTAACGATTTGCATGTACCGCACGAAGACTTGGCGATTCTGTATGCAGAGAGCAAGCACTACGATGCGGCAATCGCCGAATTTCGGGAAGCAATTCGAACCGACCCTACGAACTTCGACTCACACTATCGATTGGCACGACTTTATCGCGAGTTGGGCCGGCGCGCCGATGCAGATGCAGAGTTCGCGATTGTGCAGAAGCTGCACCAAAAGAAAACTGAGGACTCGCTGATGAAAGTCAGCGGTCCTCAGTAATCGCGGTCCTTAAGCTCCGGCCACAGTATCGTTAAGAAATGGCAACCGTTTCGGCGATCATCCCCACCTGGAATCGGGCCGATCTGCTGAAAAGTATCCTCAGTAACCTTCACGAGCAGACACGGCCGCCGAATCAGGTCCTCGTAGTGGATAACGGCAGCGCAGACGAAAGCCAGACGATTGCCCGGAATTTCGGCGCTGATCTGATCGCTTTCCCCGAGAATCGAGGTTTTGCCGTGGCCGTGAATTCGGCGATCGATCGGGCCAAGGGAGAGTGGCTGCTGATCGTCAACAACGATGTAGTCCTGGAGCCGGACTGGCTCGAGCGCCTAATCGACACTGCGGAAGAGGAAAATGCCTTCTTCGCAGTGGGAAAGCTGCTGCGCCCCGATGGGCTGAACGTCATCGACGGCAGTTGGGATCTGGTGTCCAGAGCGGCCTATGCGTGGCGCTGCGGCTATGGGAAACATGATGGCGCGGTCTGGTCCTCGCGAAGGAGAATTGCGTTTGCACCCATGACCGCTGCTCTGTTTCATCGCCGGGTTTTTGAGCAGATCGGACTGCTGGAGACTCGTTTCGAATCCTATTATGAAGACGTAGATTTCGGAGTGCGGTGCGCGCTGGCGGGGCTAAAAGGAATCTACGAACCGGCCGCCGTGGCAACACACATGAGCAAAACCACGCTCGGTAAGAGCAGCGCTCGAGTCATGTTTCTCACGGCCCGGAATCAGGTGTTAATCCTCGCGAAATACTACTCCGCGAAAACGCTTCGGCGATTCGCCTGGCCTATTTTAGTAGGACAGATACTGGCTTTGTTTGCCGCGGCCAAGCAACGAAATTTTCTCGCGGCGGTTCGCGGCAAATGGGAGGGCTTGCGCCGTTGGCCATCGTTCCGGCAGACCGCTGAAGAGGAAAGAACCCGTATTGAAGCCGCGTTCTCCGAAAGCGAGCGCGAAATTCATTCCCTTCAGCGTCAAGTCGGGTTTGATATCTATTGGCGGCTTTATTTCAGTTTGGTGAGGCCAGGGTGAGTTCCGCTCCCTCACGCTCGTGGCTCTGTTCGATAACAATCGTCACGTTTAACAGCGCTCGCTTTATTCGGCGGTGTCTCGATCATGCTGCTTGGGCAGGATTATCCGGACATCGAAACGATCGTGATAGATAACGCCTCTGGCGATGGGACGCGCAACATTCTGAAGGATTATGAGACGCGCCTTCGTATCACTTACAACAGCGATAATGTCGGCTTCGCGAGCGGCCAGAATCAAGCCATTCGGCTCTCGCGTGGCGAATGGGTGCTCGCGCTCAATCCCGATGTCCGGCTTTTGCCCGATTTCGTAACGAAGATGCTGGCGGCAGGAGAGTCGGACGAAAGCATCGGCAGCGTTTCCGGCAAATTGCTGGCTATGCCGGCGAGCTTTGAAATCCCGAGCGGTTCCGATTCTCGATTCGACCGGCATCTACTTCACGCCCAGTCTGCGGCACTTCGATCGCGGAAGCAAGCGATCCGATGATGGCAGATACGATAGGCCCGAGTACGTCTTCGGAGTCACGGGAGCCGCCGGCCTCTACCGCCGCAGAATGATCGAAGACGTCTCTATCAGTGGTGAATTCTTCGATGAAGACTTTTTCGCGTATCGCGAGGATGCCGATGTGGCTTGGCGAGCCCAGTTACTCGGATGGAAGTGCCTGTATACTCCCTTCGCGACCGCCTATCACGTGCGCAGCGTGCTGCCATCAAACCGGAGTTCGGTCACCCCCATTTTGAATATGCACTCAGTAAAGAACCGCTTCCTGATGCGGATGAAGAACGCCACCGCACGCATCTATTTTCGCCATTTTTTTGCAATTACGGTTCGCGACGCAATAGTTCTGGGCGGGTGCCTGCTAGCGCGAGCATCCTTCCCTTCGAGCCTTCCCGCTGCTGCTCCGGAATCTGCCGGCGAACTTGGGCGAAGCGGCGGGAAATCATGTCGCGCCGGCGAGTAACGAACGAGTACATGGGAGTTTGGTTTTCGAATACGCCCGCGAGTTTTCCCGCTCCCGAAATCGCCACCAGAATGCAAGCCACTTCCGCCGTAAGCCGCTAATGCGCATCGCCCTGCTGGGAACTCGCGGGATTCCAGCCAACTACGGCGGGTTCGAAACATTTGCGGAAGAGATTTCGGTACGGCTGGTGGAGCGCGGCCATCGCGTGACTGTTTACTGCCGCGATAAACACCCGGAACGCGAGTATCGCGGGGTGCATCTGCGCTATTTGCCGACCATCCGTCACAAATACTTCGATACGGTGGCTCACACTGGCATTTCGACTCTCGACCTGTTCTTCCGGCGATTCGACGTCGTTCTCTATTGCAATGCCGCCAACGCCGTCTTCACGTTTTGGCCGCGTCTGGCGCGAATGTCTACTGTGTTGAACGTCGATGGCCTGGAGAGGCACCGGAAAAAGTGGAACAGCATTGCCAAAACCTGGTACCTGCTTTCGGAGTGGATGGCGACGTGGTGCTCTTCAGCGGTTGTGACTGACGCGGAAAGAATTCGAGAATATTACCTGCAGCGGTATGGTAAACAGTCCTGTTTCATCCCCTACGGGGCCGAAGTCGGCAAGGTGAGAGAAACCAACATGGTCCGGGCGCTTGGATTAGAGCCGGGCAAATACGTCCTATATGTCAGCCGCATGGAACCAGAGAACAATGCGCTCATGGTCCGACAAGTTTTTGAACAGGTGAATACCGATTTTAAATTGGCGCTGGTGGGGGACGCACCATATGCCACGGACTACATAAATAAGGTGAAGAGCACAAGCGATCCTCGCATTATCATTCCCGGGGCGATTTATGGCGAAGGCTATCACCAACTCCAGTCGCATTCCGCGGTTTACATTCAAGCCACCGAGGTCGGAGGCACACATCCTGCTTTGATTGAGGCCATGGGCCGCGGAGCGCTGGTGCTGTATTTGAACACGCCCGAGAGTGCCGAGGCCGCCGGCGATGCAGCCGTTCCGTTCACAGACGATCTATTGGAGAAATTGAAATGGGCCGTCAGCTTGCCCGAGGAAGAACGCACCGGATGGGGCTGCCGAGCCATGCGGCGAGTCGAGAAGCTTTACAGTTGGGACGCCGTAGCAGATGCTTACGAGAATCTGTTGCAGCGGGTGCAGTGAACGAAATGAGCGAGCCTTCTTTGGTTACGGCCCCCGTGGCGCTGGAAACATCATCGGTCTCACCCTCCCGGCCCAAGTCCTTGCCTTACAGATCATGGGTCGAGGTTTCGCGAGGCCAGATTGCGGCGAATTTCCAGGCCATTCGGAATGTGGTCGGCCCTGGCGTGGAGGTGATGCCGGTTGTGAAAGCGGACGCCTACCGCCATGGCGCAGTCGAGGTGTCGCGGACGCTCGAACAAGCAAGGCGCACGCTGGCTGGCGGTCAGCAATACAGAAGAAGGGATAGCGTTGCGAGATGCGGGAATCAAAGCTCGGATTTTGGTCATGGCCGATTTCCTGCCCTTTACCCGCGAGGCTCTGCTGGCGTGCGATTTGACCCCGGTGATTCATTCTCTTGAGGATCTCAGAGCACTGGACAGACTTGCGGTCGAGCGCAGCCACCGGTACCGATACCATTTGAAAATCGATACCGGAATGGGCCGGCTCGGAGTCCGCTCCAACGCGCCCATCATCGGCGAGGCGATTCTGGCAGCGAAGCATGTCGAACTGGAAGGACTCATGACGCATTTCGCGTCCGCCGCGAACTACCAAAGTGCGCAAACCGACGAGCAACTGCGAACCTTCGATAGCCTGGCAGACGGTCTGAGCCGGTTGGGCATCCGTCCGGCTTTGATGCACCTGTCCAGCACTATCCCGGTCGCTTACGGACGGCAGAAAGCCTGGCGAGGCATGATTCGCCCAGGCCATGCGATATATGGGTACGTCTCTCCAGCCCTGGGGCATTCCCCGCCCCGGATTCTGCACGTGAAACCAGCGCTGACGTGGCGTGCCTCCGTCCTTTCGGTCAAAGATGTACCGGTCGGCGCCTTGATCGGCTATGGAGGTATGTTTCGAGCTACCCGCGCGATGCGAGTGGCCGTACTAGCAGCCGGGTACGCGGACGGGATTCCTCACAGGCTATCGAATCGGGGTAGCGTCATTGTCAATGGCAAGTTGGCTCCTATCGTGGGAGCCGTCTCGATGGACCTGACCTCTATCGACGTGAGTTACTCTCCTGAAATCGCCGTAGGAGATGCCGTTACGCTCCTCGGTTCGGAAGGAGACGTAAGCATCGACGCACAGCAGATCGCGAAAACTGCGGGAACCATCTCCTATAGCGTGCTTTGCGGTATTCACGCCCGGGTGAAGCGAATCTACGTTTAGCAAACCGCAATTTAGCGGTTCGAGAACTCCAAAGCATGCTAAAGTCAGGAGAAACCTGCCAGATTGCGGGAACATTCCCCGTCAGGTATCCGTCCTGAATGGGAGCGGGGAGACTCGGCCAATTTGAAGAAGAAGTGGAAAATACTGATCCTGCTCGGCCTGCTGGTTTTGATCGCAGGTGGCGTGTTCGCCAGCATCAAAATCAGCGAGCGAGGAGTGGTGATTGTCCAGACAGGCAAAGTGACGCGGATGGACCTCACCTCCGTGGTCACCGCATCCGGAGAGATCAAGCCAAGAAACTACATAAATATAGGTGCAGCGCAGGGGCCGGCCCCCATTACCGAAATCCTGGTTAAGGAAGGCGACCGCGTAAAGAAAGGCCAAGTGCTGGCCCGCCTCGCGAATGTGCAGCCATCGGCCGATCTGAAAGCGCAGGAGGCTTCTCTGAATGCAGCGCTTGCGGACTCGGCGGCAAGCGAAGCGGCACTCAAGTCGGCTGACGATAATATCGCGGTTTCCCAGGCCCAGGTAGATCACGACCGCGCCGATCTCGAACAGAAGAAGATCGATCTCAAACGCAGCAAAGAACTTTTCGACCAAAAACTAATTGCTCCTCAGGACTATGAGGCCAAGAAGGCGCTTTATGACCTGGCGGTAGCTACCTTGGATGAATCCCAAAAGCGAGTTTCGCAGGCGCAGGCCCAACGAGCTCAAAGCGCGGCGCAATTGGCGTCGGCACAAAAGAAAGTGGCGCAGAGCCAGGCTATGGTGTCGCGATCGCAGAACGTCTTATCTCAATTCGACGCAGTAGCCCCGCTTGACGGTGTTGTAACCAATCTGCCGGTTCACGTGGGTGAAACCGTTGTTCCCGGTATCCAGAGCTCGACATCGTCGACGATTATGACGGTCGCCGATATGTCGGTCATAACCGCGGAGGTGAACGTGGATGAAACCGACATTGTCAGCGTCAAAATAGATCAGCCCGCGGACGTAACGATCGATGCAATTCCAAACAAGACTTTCAAGGGACGGGTCATCGAAATTGGCGATACCGCTATTGTTCGATCGACCGGCGTAGCCGCTTCTCAGAGTCAGACTTCGAGCCAGGAAGCGAAGGATTTCAAGGTAGTGATCGCGCTTGACATTCCGGAGAGCCTGGTTCGTCCTGGCTTATCGTGCACCGCCAAGATTGTGACCGCGACTCGCTCGAAGGCTCTCGCCATTCCGATTCAGGCTCTGACAATTCGCCAGAAAGGTCAATTAGAGCAGCCCAAACCCGGTAAAAGACCACCGCTGGATCCTGCGGCGCAGAAGGCCGCGAAAGAGGAGTTGCAGGGAGTTTTCGTTGTGAACAACGGTAAAGCTGAGTTTCGCCAAGTGACTACGGGCATTACCGGGGCCACCGATATCGAGGTGCTGAGCGGACTCAAAGATGGCGATCAGATCGTTACCGGCAGCTATCAAGTGATCCGCACGGTTCGGAATAATGCCAAAGTGAAGGTGGACAATAAGGCGCCCGCTCTGCCTTCTACGCCAGTTGCAAGTTAGCCCGCGGAGTTAGCTTAACCGTCCTCCACCATTGAGATGGCAACTCTAGACACCACGGTCCAAGAACTCACTCCGGAACAGCGTGAGCGCCGCGGTGAAGATCTCAAGCGCGAAGGCATTGTCATCCGTACTTACGATCTTTGGAAAACCTACATAATGGGCGACCAGGAGATCCATGCGGTCTCGGGCGTGGATATCGAGATCCGCCGCGGCGAGTACGTTGCGATCATGGGTCCGTCGGGCTCCGGGAAATCAACCCTGATGAACCTGATTGGTTGCCTGGATACGCCGACAAAGGGTCTTTATTATCTGAACGGAAAACTAGCGAGCGACATGGAAGACGACGAGCTGGCGCGGATCCGTAATAAAGAAATAGGGTTCGTTTTTCAAACTTTTAACTTATTGGCGCGCGCTTCCGCCTTGCACAACGTCGAACTTCCCTTGATTTATGCCGGCATTTCCTCTCAGGAACGGATCGAGCGCGCCCGGCAAGCGTTACGCTCGGTAGATTTAGAGGCCCGCATGAACCACAAACCGAACGAATTATCCGGCGGACAAAGGCAGCGTGTTGCGATTGCCCGTGCTCTGGTCAACAGGCCGTCTATCCTGCTCGCGGATGAACCTACGGGTGCATTGGATTCGACTACCGGGAGCGAAATCATGGCACTATTCGAACGGTTGCATCAAGAGGGCAATACGATTGTGCTGGTTACGCATGAGGCGGATATCGCCATGCATGCCCACCGAACCATTCATATTCGAGACGGCAAAGTCGAGCGGGACGAAGCAGTGCTTCATTAGTTACGCTTTAAATCGGCGGAAATTTCATATTCATTTGGTAAAATTAGGAATCTTTCTTCCTGTCCTCGATGTTATTTTTGTACCTAAGAAACGCAGCCGCGTGATCTCGCTGAAAAAAGCGGCTCACGCCAACGGAACCCGGTTGTCTAACTATGCAGTCAACTTCCGCGGATTCAGTTTCCTCGCCCCGAGTGCCGGCAGGCTCGCACGCGGTCGAAGATCATCCACAACAGTTTCCGCGCGACGGGAAACTCCGGATCTTGATGGCGGAAGATAACCCGATTAATCAGCGCGTAGGAAAGCTGATCTTGCAGCGCGCGGGATTTGACATCGATCTGGCGGCTGATGGGAGCGAAGCGCTCGCGGCGCATCGGGCGCATCCCTACGATTTGATTCTGATGGATTGTCAGATGCCTTCGATGGATGGTTTTGAGGCAAGCCGCCAGATTCGCCTGCTGGAACAGCGGCAGCCCATCATCATTGCGGTCACGGCAAACGCCTTGGTTGGAGAGCGCGAGCGCTGTCTGAACGCGGGCATGGACGACTATCTTTCCAAGCCATTCCAGGCCGAACAGCTCGTCGCCGTGGTCAAAAAATGGCTGCCGAAATAGTGTTCTTAGCGACGCCAGGTTAATAGGAGCGAGAAAAGCACAATCCACAAGAAGTCAAGATAGTGCCAGAAAACGGCGACTCCGGTCGCGACCGCCCGCGTGGTCATCTGGTATTTTGGCCCGCTCGCAGGCTCATGTGTACGAAAAATCAGGTACCCCAATCCGGTGAGTCCCACCAGAATATGCAGCCCGTGCAGCCCGGTAAACAAGAAAATGAACCAGGAGTGAGCGTTGTGCGCGAGAATTACGCCCGAAGCTAAAATCTGGAACCAGGCGGTAATCTGTCCGATCAGAAATGCCACTCCCAAGGTCGCCGTCCAGATCGTAAGCCGATAAAACGTCCGCTGATCATTTCGAGCAAGGGCATGCCGGGCTCGTTCGAAAGTGATGCTGCTCGCCAGAAGAATGCCCGTGGTGGCCCAGAGTACTCCTGGGATTCTGAGGTGCCCCCAAAACAATCCCGCTTGGGATCGATAGATGAAGACCGCGATGATCGCCCCAAAAGTCATGGTGACGGTAGCGAGCACGACAATCACAGTCAGCAATGAAAGGGAATTTAGTTCACGCTCCTTGGCGACGACTTCTGCTGTGGTTTGCACTTCTCTTACTATGATGCTCTAATCGAGGAATTATGAAGCTCGTTTTGTCGTTGTTGCTCTATGGTGCGCTTTCGTTCACGTCAGCGGCCCACGTCCAAGCGCCATCGGATGACCGGCTTCACGGCGGGTTCCGGAATCCAACCAAGGATGGCTGGATTTTCGTTCACCTCGAGGGCAATCCGTCGGCGATCGGTTTTCAGCACGGATATCTGCTGGCTACCGAAATAGAAGATTCGAAGCGCGCCATCGAGCTCAGCACGACGCATGGCGTGAATCATTCCTGGGCCGATCTCCGTAGTGTGGCTACCCGATATTTCTTGCCGAAAGTGCCGGCCGAGTACCGCGAAGAACTGGAAGGAATGCAACAGGGCCTGCAAGCGCACGGGTCAAAGCTGGATTTAATCGACCTTGTGGCGATGAACGGGTACATGGAATTCTCCTATTACTACGACGATGCGCGCACCCATGAAGCGAAGGGTGTTGTAGGTCCGAGCCATGCTCCGGATCACTGCAGCGCGTTTGTTGCTACCGGCGCGTATACAAAGGACGGCAGGATCGTAATGGGGCACAACAACTGGACGGACTACCTCACGGGAACCAGATGGAACATCATTTTCGACATTGCTCCCTCTTCCGGCCATCATCTGATCATGGACGGCATGCCAGGGTTGATTCACAGCGGTGACGATTTCGGCATTAACGACGCCGGCATCATGATCACGGAGACGACGATCGGGAACTTCCATGGTTTCAAGACGGATGCTGTTCCGGAATTTGTTCGGGCGCGCAAGGCGATGCAATACTCCGAGTCCATCGACGATTTCGCGAAAATCATGGAGGATGGAAACAACGGAGGTTACGCGAATACCTGGCTGGTTGGAGATCGCAAGGCGAACGAGATTGCCCGCTTGGAACTGGGGTTGAAATACGTGACGCTCGAGCGGACAAAGGACGGTTACTTCGTCGGCTCAAATTTCCCGATCAATCCCAAATTGGTTGCCGAAGAAACGGATTTCCCGGCTAACGATCCGAACACTCCGAACCAGGTCCGCCACCGTCGCTGGGATCAGCTAATGGCCGAAAACAAGGGTCACATCGATGTGGAACTCGGCAAGAAATTCGAGACCGATCACTATGACGTTCTGACGAAGGAAATCGATCCGAACGAGCGCACGATTTGCGGTCATGTTGATCGGTCGAGCAGAGGATTGAAAGGTTGGCAAGGCCCGTATGGCCCAGCGGGAACGGCGGAGGCGAAAGTCGCCGACAGCGCGATGGCGGAGAGAATGTCCTTCATTGCCGGCATGGGTCATCCCTGCGGAGTGGAATTTCACGCAACAGACTTTTTGAAGCAGCACAAGGAATACGCCTGGCAAAGCGGTTTGCTGGAAGACGTGAAAGCCAATTCCTGGACCACGGTTTCAGCGGCGCCGAACGGTGAGAGACCGGCGGGACAGCGATAGCTGCCGACGATCGCCAAACAAAGGGAAAATGACTCTATGTCTGGTGTTGCTGAAAAGCTGACGCTTGTTGAGTTCCAGTCAAAATATCAACACCGCGACCGCTCCTATGAATACTGGCATGGAGAAGCAGTGCCGAAGGGTATGCCTACCTGGATTCACGGTCTCCTGCAGAAGATCATTATGGCTTTACTCGATGAGGCCGGTTACGTAGCCGCCGCCGAGGTGGAGCTCAGGATTGTTGCCGATGCCCATCCCAAGCCTGACGTGATAGCAACTAGCGGCGAGGTGGAAGACCCGTATCCTACGAAGCCAGTCGATGTGGTTGTCGAGATTCTTTCCAAGGACGATGCGATGCCATACGTACTCGAAAAATGTCAGGCATACCAGGCATGGGGCTTCAAATATATTTATGTCGCCAATCCGGAAAGCCGCCAACTTTTTCGCTGGACTGGAATGGCGCTAGAGATGACAAACGAGCTGACGTCTATTCCAGGTGCACGGATTTGGCAAGAACTGGATCAAGCCCTCCGGCGGAAAAATAGTTAGGGCCTGATCACGCCGGTGAGATCCGGGCTTTACAACAGTCGAAAATTGACTTCCACTTGCGCTAGAACGGCGACTGCCTTGCCGCCTTTCATCGCCGGGTGAAAACGCCACTTCGAGACAGCCTCGACGGCCTTTTCGTCAAGTCCCAATCCCAACGGACGAACGACGTGAATGTCACGGGGCGTACCATTCGCGTCGATGATGACCGACAGAAGCACAGTTCCCGAATACTTAGCTTTTCTGGCCTGTTCCGAGTACTCGGGTTCAATCTTGAGGACAAGCGTCGGCTGCGAAACGTCACCGCCAATCCGGTAAACACCACCCCCGATTCCGCTACCGAAACCGGGGCCATAGCCGTCCCCGTGGCCGGGACCAATTCCGCCACCAGAACCGGCGCCGAGACCATTCGACCCGGTACCTCCGGAAAGCACATCCAGCTTGCTTAGAGGATCGCCATAATCACTCGCCACGATCTGCGGAGCTTGGGCCGTAATCGTTGGAATGGTCGGGAGAACAGGCTTCGGAACAGATTGTGCCGGGGGCACAAATTGCTTGGGAGCGAATCGGGGAGCCCGACCACGATTGACGGGCTGGGGTTGGTGCTGCCCGCCTCCGCCACCCCCGCCGGCCTGCTTCAGATCTGAGTTCTTTGCTTTATACGGTTCAACCGGAAAGTAGATATCAGTTACTTGCTTCAGCTTATGGCGTACAGCAGGTGACTGAAAGACAGCCAGTAGTAAGGCAACCGCTCCCACGTGAATGAGAACTGAAATGGCGCCCGATCTCCTCTCGCTGCCCCGGTAAGCGCCCCAAATCGTTCCAACCTCAATCGGCTTGGAGGTCACCTTCAAAGGCGGGAGTTTCAGGGGGCGAATCAAATCGTGGACATTGGAGATCAGCGATTTGTACCAGGGTTTCTCAATGACAGAATCGATCTCAAAAGCAAAGTCACGCGCATAGTTCGACGCACTTCGCGTCTCCGAAAAAACTCGCGCTCTCAGACATTGAGGTGGATCCGGAACAATCCAGGCGGCAAGCATTTCGTTCAACTCCAGATCAGTCAGTTCTTCATTGGCAAACATTTTCATATCCTCCAACCCTTTTGTATGGCGCGAGCGCGCGTTTCAATCTCTCCCTGGCGCGGTGCAGCCGCGATTTCACGACCCCAATATCTGCTTTGACAATCTGCGCGATCTCGGCAAGTTGAAATCCCTCGTATTCGAAAAGGATCAACGCCTCGCGCTGGAGGTCCGGCAACCGGCATACCACCTGTGCGACCACTACCGAAATTTCTTGATCGGGCCCGTTGTCCGGCACGGATGCAGCCCAATCCTCGTCAACTTGCATCTCCGAGTGGTCATCGCGATAGCGTTTAAAGGCCAGATTCCTCGCAATCGAGAATAAGTAGGTCTTTATGTCTGCGCGCGCAGCATCCCAGCGCTGCGGATCCCGGAGAATAGACAGAAAGCAGTCTTGAGTTACGTCCTCTGCAAGATCTGCCCGGCCGAGTAGTCTATAGACGAACCGGTACACGGCCTTATGGTGATCATCAAACGCTTGTTCCGCGGTCAATCTGGCTCTCTACCTAGTTATTACCGTGGAAGGTCCAAAAAGATACGAGTGAACCGATATTAAGGCTAAATTGGGAAGTGCTGCTCAACCGCATCCGAGCGAGAATCGCAGTGCCGTGCAAACTTCGTGCATCCGTTCAGCACTTAGGCTGGCGACCCGTTTGCCCAGCCGCTCTTGTGAGACGGTGACGGCATTGTGCAGGTTTACCGCGCACCGGCCTTTCATCCCGTCATTCACATCCAAGACCACCTCGGACGGCACATTTCGAACTGTAGAGGTAATCGGGGCCACTGTTACGGTCGAAAGATTGCGAACGGCACTATCGCGTGTAAGTATGAGAACGGGTCGCTGCTTGTCCGGTGGCGCAAATCGGAACAGATGAACATCACCACGGCTCAGTCCTCCGGCCAAGCCGCCGCCTCCTCCCAGGGACGATACTCTTCGATGCGTTGGGGCTGAGTTTGATAACCGCGCCGATCACGCTCCTCCAACTCTTTCATCTGCAGCCGTTTCAAGTGTTCCCGAAGAGCATGGCGAATTAACGCGGAGCGATTCACTTTTTGCCGCTTTGCTGCGGTATCGGTGGCCTTAAGGAGCTTTGTATCCAGGACAATTTGTATGGTTTCCATTGTGGACCTTTCTCCACAGTGTATCCAACAGTCTTCGATGGGGTTTTTTGGAGATGTAATCGCACTACCGCCCGAACGGCTGCCCATAGTGATAACTGCTTCAAGTCTGGCTTCCTTTCGAAAACTTGCCCACTGCGCAACATCTTCATGTCTCCAGAAGCGAAGCGGCGGCAGCATCCAGAAAAATCGTCGTATTGGGATGGGCTCGCAAGACCGACGCGGGCGCCCAAGGTGAAATCGGTTCTTCCAGGCAGCGCCTGACCGCTTCCGCCTTCCGGGCGTCCGGCACAATACATAAAATTTCTTTTGTCTTGAGCAGTTGAGGGATGGAAATGGTGATTGCCTGTTGAGGGACACTTTCAAAGGAGGAGAACCAGCCTTCGCCGACCTGCTGCTTTCGACACGCCTCATCCAGCTCCACGACCAAATACGGAGATTCCGTTTCGAAATCGGCGGGAGGATCGTTAAACGCCAGGTGTCCGTTCTCGCCGATACCCACAAACGCGAGGTCAACGGACTCCCGCGCGATCTCCCGGCTCATTTCGGCGGCCATTTCCCCCGGATCGAGCGTGCCATCCAGGAGGTGAAAGCGCTCAATTCCGGTTAGGTCCACGATTCGCTGTCTTATGTAGCGCGCAAAGCTTGCAGGATGGTCCATGGCAATCCCGGCATATTCATCCAGGTGGAACAGCTCAACCTGGCGCCATTCAATTCCAGGTTCTGAGACTAAGCGGTCAAGGAAATCGATCTGGGAAGCACCCGTAGCTGCCAGCAGTCGCACCCTGCCCTGCCGCGAGAGCAAAGCTCGCAAGCTGCGTGCGGCGTAACCGGCCGCCGCTTCAGCCATCTCGGCTTTCGTTGACAAGATCCGAACCATTCATTTCTCCTGACGTTTCAATTCTTTACACGGACAAACCAATCCCTATGGGTAACGTCTGGAATACTGTTATCGTCTTTCCCGGCATACGATGCAACGCGCTTGCCGCTTTGCGTCTAATTCACGAAAGACTAATCGAAACGCACGAGACCTTCGCGTCCTTTGCAAAACTGATAGGGGAGATTGGGGATGAAGCCACCCGGCACACTTGAACCGCATTCGACAGAGCCACACCCGGCGGAGGGCCGCACATCAGTTCCGCAAGCCGGACATTTTCCGGATCTCGATGCCGAGGCCGAAGGTAGCTCAAGCAAGTACTGGTGGGTTTGGCTGCTGGTGTTCGGGCTGATCGCATACGGCTGTTATCAGCTATACCAGTACGAGACCGGGAAAAAGGCGGCCGTCGCCGCCAAGAAAGGCGCAGCGATGAGGCCCCGGAGCATCCCCGTGGTCGCCGCCACCGCTCACCAAGGCGATATGCCCGTTTATTTGCAAGGCCTCGGAACCGTTACCGCTAACAACACCGTTACGGTGAAAACGCGGATTGATGGCCAGTTGATCAGCGTAAACTTCAAAGAAGGGCAATTTGTGCACCAGGGCGATGTTCTCGCCGAGATCGATCCTCGCCCTTATCAAGTGGCGCTTGATCAAGCCCAGGGGAACCTTGCACAGGCCAAGGGCAATTTGGCCAAAGATCAAGCGGCGCTGCGGGATGCCCAGGTAAATTATCAGCGCGACCAGGACCTGTTTAAAGATCAGATCATCGCCAAGGCAGCAGCTCGATACGCAGCTCGCCGCGGCAGACCAGCTTCGCGGGTCCATTCAAGCGGACCAGGCGGCGATTGCGGCGGACCAAGCGGCCATTGATAACGCAAAGCTCAATCTCGTCTACACCAAAATCACGGCTCCCATTAGCGGCCGGATCGGTCTGCGACTGCTCGACTCGGGAAACATGATTCACGCGTCCGACGCAAACGGCCTAGCCGTCATCACCCAGCTTCAACCCATTGCAGTGCTCTTCACCATTCCTGAGGATCAGCTTCCGCCTGTCCTCGAGAAGTTGCGCACGGGAGCGACGCTGCGGACAGAGGCTTACGATCGCGACCAGACCAAGAAACTCGCCGATGGCACGCTTTTGACTGTCGATAACGAGATCGATGCGACGACGGGTACTTCTAGGCTGAAGGCCATCTTCCCGAATGTCAATGACGCCCTATTCCCGAATCAATTTGTAAACATTCGCATGTCGCTGGACACGAAGCGGAACGTCACGATCATTCCGGCAGTAGCGATTCAACGCGGTCCCACGGGAACATTTGTTTACGTCGTTCAAGACGACAGCACCGTAGCCATGCGGCCTGTGAAATTGGGCCTTTCGGAAGGAAATGACGTCTCCATCGACCAGGGCCTTCAGCCCGGAGAAAACGTGGTAGTGGATGGCGCGGAAAAGCTCACCGAAGGCATGAAGGTATCCGTGCGGCAGCCGGGCACAAATTCGCCTGATTCGAATCAACCCGGGCCAACTCCATCTCCCGGTCGCCGCGGCAAGAAGAGCCGGCAAACCGGGCAAGGATCCGCGGAATGAGTCCGTCTCGGCCGTTTATTCTGCGGCCAGTTGCAACGTCATTGTTGATGGCGGGCATCCTGATCGCAGGCGCCATCGCTTATAAGCAGCTTCCTGTTTCCGCTCTTCCGGAAGTCGATTACCCGACTATTCAGTGCCTCACCTTCTATCCGGGCGCAAGCCCTGACGTAATGGCGTCCTCGGTAACCGCTCCGCTCGAGCGTACGTTCGGACAGGTCCCCGGACTGAAGCAGATGACCTCCACGAGTTCCTTCGGGAGCTCCATCATCACTCTTCAATTCGACCTCGATCTCAACATCGATATTGCGGAACAGCAGGTTCAGGCCTCCATCAATGCCGCTGGAACCTATCTGCCGCCGGACCTTCCCAATCCGCCCATCTACAGCAAAGTCAATCCGGCTGATGCGCCCATCCTGACGCTAGCTCTCACATCGAATACCGTCCCTCTGACGAAAGTGGAGGATCTGGCGGATACCACTCTCTCCCAAAAAATTTCCCAGCTTCCTGGCGTGGGCTTAGTAACCATCAGCGGCGGTCAAAAACCGGCCGTTCGCATTCGCATCAATCCAACCGCATTAGCGGCTTACGGGTTGAGTCTCGAAGATGTGCGGACCGCACTGAATCAAACCAACCTGAACCAGGCCAAAGGCAACTTCGACGGCCTTCGCCAGGCTTACACCATAGGCGCGAACGATCAAATTCTCACCAGCTCGGGATATGAACCGGTAATCATTGCTTACAAGAACGGCGCGCCAGTCCGCCTGCAAGACGTAGCCAGCGTTGTGGAAGGCGCAGAAAACACCCGGCAAGCCGCGTGGATGAATACCGTTCCGGCTGTCATCGTGAACATCCAGCGGCAGCCCGGCGCGAACATCATCGCTGTCGTCGACCGGATCAAAGCCCTGCTTCCACAGTTGAAAGTTTCCATTCCTTCCGCGGTAGACGTAAAGGTTCTCACCGACCGAACGATAACCATCCGCGCATCAGTGAAAGATGTCCAATTCGAATTGGGGCTCACCGTGGCCCTGGTGGTCATGGTCATCTTCCTGTTCCTGCGCAATCTCTCCGCGACCGTGATTCCCAGCGTCGCGGTTCCGCTCTCGATTGTCGGAACATTCGGCGTTATGTATTTGCTCGGCTACAGCCTGAACAATCTAACGCTGATGGCGTTGACCATCTCCACCGGTTTTGTGGTCGATGACGCCATCGTCATGATTGAGAACATCTCCCGATATCTCGAAGAAGGCGACACTCCTTTGCGCGCGGCATTGAGAGGTTCGGAACAGATCGGCTTCACCATTGTGTCGTTGACGGTTTCGCTCATCGCCGTGCTCATTCCGTTGCTATTCATGGGTGATATTGTCGGGCGCTTGTTCCGCGAATTCGCCATCACGCTGGCGATTACCATCCTGGTCTCGGCAATTGTCTCCCTGACACTGACGCCCATGATGTGCGCCAAGATCCTGCGCCACAGACCGGAACACGAGCAGGGCTGGTTTTACCGAAAATCAGAACACGCTTTCAATTGGGTGATCGCGAAATACGGCAGCACTTTGCAATGGGTGCTGCGGCATCAGCCTTTGACGTTGACCATTACCGTGGCAACCCTTGTCGCGACCATTCTGCTCTACATTGTCGTGCCGAAGGGCTTCTTCCCTGTGCAGGATACGGGCGTGATTCTGGGCGTCTCCGAGGCTCCACAAGACATCTCTTTCGCCGCCATGTCCGAGCGGCAACAAGCGCTGGCAAAGGTCATCCTGCAAGATTCCGCGGTCGATAGCTTGTCATCCTTCATAGGTATCGACGGCGTTAACACAACTATGAATAGCGGCCGGATTCAGATCAATCTCAAGCCGCTGGAAGATAGAGGTATTAGTGCCAGCGATGTCATTCGGCGTCTTCAGCCGAAGCTCGGCCAGGTCGATGGAATCACTCTATACATGCAGCCGGTCCAGGACCTCACGGTCGAGGATCGGGTGAGCCGAACGCAATTTCAATACACGTTGGAAGATGCCGATGCAAATGAGCTAAACACCTGGACAACGCGCCTGGTTGAAAAACTGAAAACATTGCCCACGCTGCGGGATGTCGCGACCGATCAACAAAACGGCGGATTGCAGACCGTGCTCGTGATCGATAGGGATACCGCATCGCGGTTAGGTATCGGGATGCAGCAGATCGATGACACGCTTTACGATGCGTTCGGCCAGCGGCTTGTCTCGACGATGTACACGCAGTTGAACCAGTATCACGTCGTGCTGGAAGTTGCGTCGGAATATCGGCGCAATCCAAATTCGCTGGATGATATCTATATCCATTCATCGAACGGAACAGAAGTTCCGCTCGGTTCTTTCACGCATTTCGAGCAGACGAGAACGCCGTTGACCGTGAACCATCAGGGACAGTTCCCAGTAGTCACCATCTCGTTCAACTTGCCGGGTAGTGAGTCGCTGGGCAACGCTGTGGCATCGATCAAAGAGGCGGAACAGGAGATCGGGCTTGCCGCTGAGCGTCCATTCCAGTTTCCAGGGGACAGCCGCCGCCTTTCAGAACTCGCTCGCGAATGAAGCTTATTTGATTTTGGCGGCGTTGGTGGTGGTTTACATCGTGCTGGGTGTTCTTTATGAGAGCTACATTCACCCGATCACGATCCTCTCCACCTTGCCGTCCGCCGGCGTCGGCGCGATTCTCGCGATCTTCATCTGCCATGACGATTTCAACGTCGTCGCACTGATTGGCATTATCCTTCTAATCGGAATCGTGAAGAAGAACGCCATCATGATGATCGATTTCGCGCTGGACGCCGAGCGTCATGAAGGAAAGACTCCGCGACAGGCGATCTATCAGGCCTGTTTACTGCGCTTCCGGCCCATCATGATGACCACCATGGCGGCACTTTTCGCCGGCCTTCCTCTGGCCCTCGGCACGGGTGTCGGTTCCGAACTGCGGCGTCCCCTGGGCATCACCATTGTCGGGGGATTGATCCTGAGTCAATTCCTGACGCTCTACACAACACCCGTGGTCTACCTCTTTTTTGACAGGCTGGCAAAGCGCGTGACGCATTCCCGTGTCCCGGTGCCCGCCCGAGAGCAACTGGGGGAACCCGTGCATGCGGAGTAATTCATGAATCTTTCGGCGCCCTTCATCAAAAGACCGGTAGCCACATCGCTGTTGACAGCGGCCATTGCCTTATCCGGCGTGTTGGCATTTCGATTGCTGCCGGTGGCTCCCCTTCCGCAGGTGGATTTCCCGACCATTCAGGTTCATGCCAATCTTCCCGGCGCCAGCCCTGAAACCATGGCCTCGGCTGTGGCGACTCCGCTGGAGCGCGAGTTCGGCCGCATCGCCGGCGTGACGGAGATGACCTCGTCCAGCCAGCTCAGCAGCAGTCAGATCACCCTTCAATTCGATCTGGACCGGAACATCGACGCGGCCGGACGCGATGTGCAAGCCGCTATTAATGCCGCTCGCGGGCAACTTCCCGCCGATATGCCCAGCAATCCCGGCTATTGGAAAAGCAATCCTGCCGACATGCCCATCCTGATGCTCGCGATGAGTTCCGACGTTTATGATCGGCCCCACATGTACGACATCGCCGATTCCGTTTTGGGGCAAAAAATGTCGCAGATCGACGGCGTGGGACAAGTACACGTTTGGGGCAGCTCCCGGCCCGCTGTTCGCGTTCAGGTCAATCCCACGTTCTTAAACACCTTGGGCCTCAGTCTGACCGACGTTGCAGCGACGCTTCAGAATGCCAACGCACACCAGGCAAAGGGAGCGGTAAGTAACGATGAATTCCGCTGGCAATTGAGTGCAACGGACCAGCTTTTCCATGCCCAGGAATACGCTCCGCTGATAGTGACCTATCGGCACAACGCTCCCATCCGTTTGGCGGATCTCGGCAACGTAATCGATTCCGTCGAGGACGTTCGGAATGATGGCCTGGACAACGGGAGGCCCACCATTCTCATCGCGGTATCGCGGCAACCCGCGGCGAACATCATCGATACCGTCGATCGGGTACTAGCTGTTTTGCCTCAGCTACGGGCCTCCATCCCTCCTTCTATTCATCTGAATGTCGCGCAGGATCGGACCACAACCATCCGAGCGTCCGTGCACGATGTCGAGTACTCGTTACTCATTTCCGTCTTCTTGGTGATTCTTGTCGTCTTTGCCTTCCTGCGAAACGCGTGGGCGACCTTCATCCCTGGCATCGCTGTTCCCCTCTCGCTTCTGGGGACATTCGGAGCCATGTATCTGCTCGGCTATACGCTCGACAATCTATCGCTGATGGCTTTGACTGTGTCCACGGGATTTGTTGTGGATGATGCCATCGTCGTCGTTGAAAACATCACTCGTTATCTGGAGATGGGCTGGACACCGTTCAAGGCCGCTCTTCAAGGCGCCAAGGAGATCGGTTTCACTGTGCTTTCGATGAGCACGTCGCTGGTCGCCGTCTTCATCCCGATTTTGCTGATGGGCGGAATTGTCGGTCGCCTCTTTCGCGAATTTGCCGTTACTCTGACCATCGCGATCGCTATTTCGCTTGTGGTTTCCCTCACCACCACGCCCATGTTCTCCGCCCGATTGTTGCGTTCACAACACAATAAGAAGCACAATTTCGTGTACCGGCTCAGCGAGCGTGCTTTCGACACTATACATGCCACTTATGCGCGGACGCTTGGAGTGGTTTTGAAGCATCCGCAACTGACACTGGTGATCACTCTGGTGACGATCGGGGTGAGCGTTTACCTTTACGTCATCGTTCCGAAAGGTTTTTTCCCGCAGCAGGATACCGGCTCGATTGGCGGAATGATTCAAGCCGACCAGGATATTTCATTCGCGGCGATGCGGGACAAACTGCACGCCTATCTGCGCATTATTCAAACCGATCCCGCGGTAGAGGATGTGCAAGGGTTCACGGGCGGCGGCACGCTGAACTCCGCGCATATCCAAATCCAACTCAAACCCCTGGCCGAACGAAATGTTTCAGCGGACCAGGTGATCAATCGCCTTCGGGGCAAGTTGGCGCGCATTCCGGGAGCGACCCTGTATTTGCAAGCTTCGCAGGATATTCGAGTCGGCGGCCGGGGAAGCAACTCTCAATATCAATACACCCTTCAATCGGACACTTTGCAAGATTTGAACGAGTGGGCGCCGAAGCTGTTGGCCAAGATGAAGACCATTCCCCTCGTTTTGGACGCTAATACCGATCAACAGATACACGGTCTTACTACCCAGTTGGTCATCGACCGCAGCACCGCGTCGCGTCTGGGCGTGAGCCCCGCCAGTATAGACACGACCTTATACAGCGCGTTCGGGCAGCGGCAGGTTTCCACCATGTACACGGGCATTAATCAATACCACGTGGTGATGGAAGTTCTGCCGGAATTCCAGCAGAATCCTGCCTCTCTGAATTCCATTTACGTTCGTTCGAACACGGGCACGCCCGTTCCCTTATCGGCATTCACACATTACAAAACGGCTCTCAGTTCTCTGACCGTCAATCACCAAGGGCAGTTCCCTTCCATCACGCTGTCTTTCGCACTGGCTCCCGGTGTGGCGTTGAGCGAAGCGGTGGATGCTGTCCAGCAAGCTGAGCAAGAGATCGGGATGCCGGCCAATGTGCATGGAGCGTTCGCTGGAACGGCGCAAGTTTTCCAGAGCTCGCTGAAGTCCGAACCGCTGCTTATTCTTGCTGCCTTGGTTGCGGTCTACATTGTCTTGGGCATGCTCTACGAGAGCTATATTCATCCGATCACGATTCTGTCCACACTACCCTCGGCGGGTGTGGGCGCGCTGCTGGCGCTAATCATCTTCGGAACGGATCTGACCGTTATTGCGCTCATCGGCATCATCCTGTTGATCGGGATCGTCAAGAAGAACGCCATCATGATGATCGATTTCGCTCTCGATACGGAGCGAAAGCAAGGAATCTCGGCGAGGAACGCCATCTACCAAGCTTGTTTGCTGCGCTTCCGGCCCATCATGATGACCACCATGGCGGCGATGCTGGGAGGGCTGCCGCTGGCGCTTGGAACGGGCACGGGTTCGGAAATGCGCCGGCCCCTCGGCATCACCATTGTCGGTGGTTTGATGGTGAGCCAGTTACTCACGCTGTACACCACCCCGGTCGTCTATCTCTATTTGGACAAGCTGCAAACGTGGTTTGGTCACAAGCGGCAGTTGGGATCGAGATTACAAACCATGCTGACCGACAGCCCCGCCTAACTCTCACGACTTTTCGGCCGGTAGAGAATGGAAGTGTGAAGTTCTCTGTCAAAAGCTGCTTTGCATTTCTAGCCATCTCTTCGGCTTTGTTTGCACATCAAGAGCCGTCCACAGCAATCGCAACCCAAGCTGATCGACGTTCCCCTACTCGACTGCTCGGGACTTCCCTGCGTCGACATGGCGACCGCAAATGGCAAGACAGTACGTTTGCTGATCGATACGGGTGAGGCGAACTCTTACATTGACACCAAGGTCGCGCAGTCGCTCGGATTGGCTCTGGAGCCGCTCAAAGGCCGCGATGGCACGACCATCTCGGAGGTTCAACGGACCGTAGTACCGGGAGCGAAGCTCGGCGATGTGGCGATTGGCGATTTTCCGTTTGTGGTTCTGGACACCACCGCACAACCTGATAAGCCCGGTCAGAAACTGCAGCCCCTGCCAGCCGATGGCGCGCTCACTTATAGCGCGTTCAAGAACCGTCTGCTCCAGATGGATTACACGCGTCACCTGCTGAGGATTTCCGAGCCGCAGGAAACGGCCCAACCCTGTCCGCAGGCTTGTACTGACCTGGTGGTCAAGCATGTCGGCGCATACGGGCCGGTCACTCTGACCACGAACTGGGTTCTCCATAAACAATCAGCCGATCGATGCCCAACTGGATACTCTCTTCACCGGAACCATATTGGTGTATCCGGGATCAGTGCAGAAACTCGGTCTCAAAAAAGAGAGCAAGAGCAAGCACAAGGAATTTTTCCCGTACGTCCAAACCGGCGTCCAACTAGCTAAAGGGGAAGGAGCTACGGAAGGCTATCAGAGTATTCAGCTCATGGAAAATGCGCCCCTCTATTTCATGACCGCCGAAGACCATCCGCCCAACGTTCAGTTCGACGCCACAGTGGGAAGCGGATTGTTGAGCCAAGCCACGGTAACCTTCGACTTCAAAGGTATGCACATGTGGATAGAGCCGGCGAAACCCTAAGCCGCGACCATTCTGCCGTCGCGCATGGCAACTGTCCTGTCGGCGAACGCGGCAGCTTCGGGATTGTGCGTGATCATCAAAATTGTTTGCCGGCTTTGCCGATTCAGATCGCGCAGAATTGCCAGAACCGCGTTTGAGTTTGCGGTGTCGAGATTGCCGGTCGGCTCATCGGCGAGCAGAATCGCCGGTTGATTCACCAGCGCGCGTGCGATCGCGACCCGCTGCTGCTCGCCGCCTGAAAGCGCACGCGGCCTGTGATCGAGACGATTCCTGATCCCAAGTAGTTCTAAAGTCTCATCAAATTTCGGCGGTTGGGTTGTGACGCCGGCGAGGGATTGCGCGATGGCGATATTGTCTCGCGCGGTCAGTGTGGGAAGCAAATTGTATTTCTGAAAAACGAACCCAACTTTCTTTTGCCGCATCTCCGTTCGTTCGTTTTCCGTCAATTGCCTCAGGTTTACGCCATCGATCAACACCTCGCCTGAAGTCGGAGGGGCAAGACCTCCGAGGATGTGAAAGAGCGTCGATTTCCCCGACCCCGAGGGTCCGATCACGGCGAGAAACTCACCTCTCGCGACATCAAGATCTACGCCACGCAGAGCCGGTACTTCGACGTCGCCGACGTGATAGATTTTCTGCAGCCCACGTACGCGAATGATGTCGTTCGCCGCGACGCTATTCATACGCGAGCGCCTCAATCGCGTCCTGCCCCGCGGCTTTCAAGCCGGGATAAATCGCGCCCAGCAATGCGCCTCCTAATGCGATCACTGCTGCGATCGGCCACCAATCGGGTACGGTAGCTACTTGCAAGGAAGCAGGCACAATCGCCATGATGAGGGCCCGGGCGGCGAATGACAGGCCAATTCCGATGAGGCATCCGGCAAGAGCCAGGACAACTGCTTCACGAACCAGAATGTCCAAAATTTTGAGCGGCTTTGCCCCCAATGCCTTGAGTATTCCGATCTCGCGGGTGCGCTCCACAACGGCTGTATACATGGACAGGAAAACCACCAAAAAGCCCACCACGATCGCAAGCGCAGTGATGACTCCGATGAAAGCCTTCAGCTGCGGAACATTGTTGATACTGAACTGCGAGACGAAATCTCTCATCGAGATCGCTGTCAAGTTGCCCTGCAGCAACTGATTGAGAGCCTTTACTTCTGCATCTGTATTCGCCGGATCATCCAGTTTCACGAGGATCTCAGAAACCCGGCCCAGATCGGTCAGCTCCTGAAGCCGTTTCAATTGGACTACCAGACGGCCTAGTGTGCCGCTTTGCATAATGCCGCTAACGTGCCAATTGTGGTTGATGACCTTGAATGTCTGGCCCACATGGATTTTGTTCTGCTGGGCGTATTGCGAATCGACAATGAGATCGTCCGGGTCTTTCGGGAGTCCACCAGCAACAAAACGAAAGCCGCCGCTCATCTTGTCGAATTGCTGGATATCTACGCCGTTCAAGGTGGTGATCAATTCTCCGGTCGGAATCATCAACACACCGACGGCCATTTTTACGTGCGGCTGCTTCGCTACGAAATCGACGAATTTCTCATTCACCTGACCCGTGGACAACGAGAAAGTGCCGCCGGGCTTGAGAAAAATATCCGCGCCCGTGCCGCTAGCACGTTTCGCCGAATCCTCCAGCATTCCCCGGCTCATTCCGATGAGCGTGAGCAGCAACATTACTTGAACGCCCACCACTAGCGCGCACAAAAACGTCCGAACCCAACGATGCCTTAAATTCTCAAGGACAAGCTTGTTTATCATCTTTGAATTTTCCTCAGGGCTGAGTTGCGAGAAAATCCCGAGCTACTTTCTCCACGGGCTGATGTTCCACATCCACGCGCCGGTTCAGGCCGCGCATTGTCTCTTCGTCGATGCGGTTGGAAAGCATCGTCAGAGCCATTCCGACATCCGGCCGTTGAACGGCCACGCTCTTCCGAAGGACAAAACATGCACTGTAAGGCGGAAATGCCCTCTTGTCGTCTTTCAGAACCATGAACCCAGGCTGGGTGAGTTCCGCATCGGTCGAATTGGCCGCTGCCATATCCACGCTGCGTTGCCGCAATGCCTGATAAAGCAGCCCCAAATCCATGCTGCGCGGAGTGCCGGTCCAATGAAGTCCGTAAACCTGGTCCAGTTTCCGGAGCCCATCGGGACGAGTCAGGAATTCGTAACCCACTCCTAAGCGCCAGCTTCGCGACTCCGCCGCGGATAACTGCGGCGCAACCAGCTTTTTTCCATCCTCGCGCGCGGACGACCATCGCGAAGGTGTCGTTGAAGCCAAGGGGCGGAAGCCAAACCAGCTTGAAGCGTTGCAGGTAGGCATCCTTGACGACCATGTAGGCGCGGACGGGATCCTCGGGTATCGTTTGTTTTAGCACGACGCTGCTCGCTGTGCCCGTGTACTCGGGGTACACGTCAATGTCGCCTTTCACGATTGCCTCGTGGGTCAGGAGCGTTCCCCCCAAATTGAGTTTGCGCTCGACGGGAATGTGCAGTTTTCGTTCCAGTTGCTGCGCGGCAATCTCGCCGAGCAGAACCTGCTCGGTAAAATTTTTTGAGGCGACTACGATTGCTCCACTGCGCGAACAAGAGCACAAAAGTGCGGCGAAGGCCGAAAGCGCGATTATGCGGATCATCTTCTCCTGATTCTGCGTTCCACTAGATTCATTCCGGCATCCGCGATCAGAGCCATTGCCGCGGCGGGTATGGCCCCGGCGAGTATCTGGAGCGTATCCACCGAGGCCACGCCTCGAAAAATCAGAACACCGAGTCCGCCTCCGCCGATGATCGCTGCAATCACAGCGGTGCCGATGTTTGTCACCAACGCAATGCGGATGCCGGCAATAATTGTTGGCGCGGCGAGCGGCAGTTCCACCATGCGCAGCAGTTGCCCATCGGTCATGCCCATTGCCACGGCGGATTCTCGAACCGGTGCTTCGACGCTTGTGATCCCCACGATCGTGTTCCGCAAAATCGGCAGCAAGGAATAGAGGATCAAGCAAATGATTGCGGTGTGTTCTCCAATTCCTCCTATTAGAGGCACGGGAAGCAGAAAACCAAACAGCGCCAGGCTGGGGATGGTTTGAAGGACGCTGGCAACCGACACGGATATTCTTCGAAGACCGGGGCGCCGAGTTGCTGCGATACCAGTTCCCACTCCGATCAGAACTGCCGCAGCCGAGGAAACGGCGACCAGGAAGATATGCTCCCCTGTGAGCTGCGCGACATCGCGCAGAAGACTTTTCAGAACAATCGGGTCCACAGAGTATCTAGGGCTTGGACGGAGTCACGGGATTGCGGACCGTTTCTCGACAGGCGTCCCCGACTCTTCATCCAGCCAGATGCGCCCCGTGAGGGCCTGCGCAAAGCGTTCTTCGATTTTCCTGGGATGAAAATTCGGATCACCGGCCAGATCATAGACTACAGTACTCCTGCCCGCGCGCGACTCCCTGTGTCCATTCACGAAACGTAAAGCACGCAGGAACATGTCCAGTTCTTTTTCGAGCCAGCGCGCGCTGCTTGAGCTGCTGAGGACTGGGGAGAGGATTGTCAGGCGTTGCGGCGAATACGAACACCGAACACACACAGAAAGCGATTAGTTTCATGGCGTCTCGCAGACGGCAAGACCGTCAGCGCCAGCGATTCCGGCGGGCAACGTGTCGAGAAATGCTCGTGCCACCGGAGTGGTTACTTGGTAAAACTTCTCCGGCGTGGTCATCACCTCCAGTTTGCCGCCGCTTAGTACCGCGATCCGGGTGCCGATCGCAAGCGCCTCGAGAATATCGTGCGTGACGAAGACGGAAGCCATCTCATAATGTCCGCGCAACTGCAAAAACTGCTGCTGCATTTCGTGTCGAGTGACCGGGTCTAGCGCTCCAAAAGGTTCATCGAATAAGAGCAGAACCGGGTCCGCTGCGAGCGCACGCGCAACGGCCACTCTCTGTCGTTGTCCTCCGGAAAGATGGTCCGGCGTCCGGCGACCAATTTCGTCCGGATCGAGGCCGACTTGAGTCAGCAGTTCTCGTGCTCTCTGCCGGCTCTTCTCCAGCGGCCAATCGAGCAATCGAGGGATCAGTTCCACGTTTTTCTCGACCGTCCAGTGGGGGAGCAGTCCAAAATCCTGAATCACATAACCAATGCGCCGTCTCAAGCTGATGGGATCGAGCGCGCTGACGTCCTGTCCGTCCAGACAGATCGTCCCGTCCGAAGGGTCGAGCATGCGGTTTATCAGACGAAGCGCCGTCGTTTTGCCGGAACCGCTGCGGCCCAAAAGAACGAGCGTTTCTCCTCGCTCGACATCGAAAGCTGATTCGGTCGAGGATCGTTCGTCCGTCTACTCGATAGCTGACTTCTTGGAATGAAAGATAGGCCAGGGTTCGTCGCCCTCATGCACCATTATGGGCATGCGGCGAAGGGATCCCGCTGCATTTGATACTCCTCTAGGCAGCTTTGGCCGATTCGCGCTCGTAATCGGCAAACAGTTTGGGGTTGATTTGCTCTCGCGTGGGCCTTGATTTGGTCGAATGAAAATTCGAACCCAAAATCCTCCGGCTTCCACTGTTCGCCACGGCCTGAGCGAACGGCAATAATGTATTCGCCGGCCGCCCGGCGCAGACGGTCCTTCCGTTTCTCCTGCAGTTCACGCAGTACGGCTGTGTCTTTTTCGCGCTGGCGGCGCAGACGGCTTTCCTGAATGCTCAGATTGTTGAGCTGCCGCTGGTAAGCCAGAAACACTTTGGCTTCGATGAGCTGCTTGCGGACGGCTGCGTCCTCTTGGGGAAACAGCTCTGCGAATTCGAGGCGGCCCAGAGCGTAGATGCTCAGTTCGAGCGCGGGGATTCGGAGCAAACGCCATTCGGTGTCGGCCAAAGATTGCACGAGGTTACGCTCCTCTTCGGTGGCGGGATCGAGACGCTTCATGAATGCTGAGACGTGGGCTTCGTAGAGCGCGGCATCGTCGCCAGGCAGCAGAACGGTGCGGCCGGTAAGACCCGTTTTGACGGCGTTCAAAGAGGATTTGGCTTTCCCGACCTCAGAGGCAGGTCCGGAAGATAACTGCGCATTACGTTGGTTCGCGGCGATTTGGGCGGACGAGGACAAGGGGAGCTCCTGAAAAAGAAATGGCCCGCTGGGTAGATGCCCAACGAGCCTGATGGAGCGTAGCATGTTTCGGCCACGAAACGAACTTTCCACATGTGGAAAAGTCCTGGAAGTCTTTTCCGGAGAGAGGGATGGAACTATTTTCGAAGTCTGTGATCCAGCTATTACGAACAATGACAATGGCTTTATGTTGCTTGAAGAACTCAGAGCACTCGAAACAGAGATGCACGTCACTGAAACTCGTCGCAACAGGCACCGAATGGAGGCGCTGCTGCACCCGGAATTCGTCGAGTTCGGGCGATCAGGTACACGCTACAGTCGCGCCGATATCCTGAACGAATTCGGGCCGAACAGCGGGCTTCCCGCCATTCACTCCGAGAATTTCAACGTGACTGTCTTAGCGGAAGGGGTCGCGTTGCTGACTTACCTCTCCGCCCATGTGGATGCGCGCGGAAAACTACACAAGTGTACTTTGAGGTCATCCGTTTGGGTACGCACCGACGCTGGCTGGCAAATGAGGTTCCATCAGGGGACACCGGCTGAGTGTCCGAGTTCTGAGCAGGAATCGGGCCAGAGCTTTGCCGTATAGCACAAACCGCATACACTAACTTTGCGACGGCGCCGGGCAATTTGATGTTCTACACCGGCACGCAAAGCTTTCCAGCAATGGAACGGCAGCGCCGCCAAGCACGGAATCCTGCTATGTTCGAATTCATGGCAGGACGACGCTTGAGTGATGTAGGTGGTACGCCAGGTGGGTTGCGCGATTTCCTGATGGGCCTTCTGCTGATTTGCATCGGAGGCTATCTGCTGACTAACCAGGTGACTGTGGTCGGCTCTTACTGGAGCTTGCACGGCACAAACGCTTTCGGGATCACACTGATTCCGATGCTAATCGGCGTCGGAATATTGCTATGGAACGGACGGAGCGTCATTGGCTGGCTGCTGACGGTTGCCGGGGCATTTTTCATTCTCACGGGCGTTATTGCAAACATGCATATCTACTTTCAACCGGCGAGTCTTTTTCACACCCTAATCATGTTGTTGCTTCTCGCTGCCGGACTGGGGCTCATCGCGCGGTCTACCAGAACCCAAGAATGAGGAGAGCGCAGCCGCAGTTCTCATGGCTACTGCGCTGTTCAAGTTGCGCTACGCTGCGGGAACACAATGATGGACGGAGTTCCGACGGCGGTGTAGCGATTGGTGAAGGTCAGGCCACCTGTAGCGCGACTGACACGAAAACACGTGATTGCGTCCGCCCGTTGGTTACAGCAATAGATGTATTTTCCACTCGGATCGAAGGTGAAATTGCGGGGGTAGTCGCCGCGTGTCCAGGTTTCACTTGCATAGGTTAGTCCGCCCAACGCACCAATTGAAAACACGGCGATGCTGTCGTGGAGGCGATTTGCCGCATAGAGAAACTTTCCGTCACTTGAGACACGCACCTCAGAGGTGAAGTTGGTTCCGGCGAAAACAGTGGGCAATGTCGAAACCTGCTGCCGCGCTTTAAGAGTGCCGACGGCAGGATCAAAGTCGAACAGGATGAGCGTGGACGCCTCTTCTTGTAGCGAGTAGAGCCATCTGCCGTTCGGATGGAAAACGAAGTGGCGTGGGCCGTCGCCGACAGGTACGGAGACGTCTTCTACGGGATCGAGCTTTCCGGCCTCCCGGTTCATTCGCCAAATGTGAATTGTGTCCGTTCCGAGATCACTGCCGAGGACAAACTTGCCGGAAGGATCGGATTCGATCATATGAGCGTGAGGACGATCATGACCGCTGATGGCGAAGCTGCCGGGCGGCGCACTCGCGGCATGTACGGACCCCGGGTGTTTAGTGTCTTGTTTGACGTCAGTAGCGGATGCAACGCGTCCGTCGGGCAGGATGGGCAATACCGCGAAGCTTCCGCCGTGGTAGTTCGCTACCAAAACATATTTGCCTGAAGGATGAACGCTCAGGTGGGCAGGTCCTGCGCCTTCCGAACTGACGGTATTCAATCGGGCTAGGGTTCCAGAGCGTGCGTCTATGGCGTAAGCGCTCACCGCCCCTGTATTACGGCTATTGAAATTCGAGACTTCCTTTGCCGCGTACAGATATTTGGCCGAAGGATGGAACGCCAGCCAGGAGGGATTCATTCCGTCTTCGCATAGCTGTTTCTGAGTCAAAGTACCGGTCGCAGGGTCCATGGCAAAGACATAGATGCCTCCGCCGTTTCCTTTGCTGCCTTCGGGGCCTTGCGGCGAGCTGTAAGTTCCGACATAGGCCAACACGGCTGGACGGGCGTCCGTGGCGGCGCGAGCGCGGAAATCGCCGAGTGATGACAATACTGCTGCGGAGCTGTTTTTGAGCAGTTGACGGCGAGATAAGTGATGGGTCATTGCGATGCCACGGATGGGCCGGGTTGAACGACGCCTGCGGCTTCATTATCGACCCTGCTAAACAGTTTGCATGATAGACGCGCGCGGGCCTGTTTAGCGAAGCGAGCGGAGCTCTTCTGTATTGATCTACTCGGTGCGGAGCGCGGCCATAGGCTCGATGCTGGCGGCTCGGGCAGCAGGAATCCAGGATGCCAGGAGCGCGGCGGCGCAGAGTAATAGTGTTGCGATGGTGAGCATGCGCGGGTCCCATGGAGAGACGCCGTAGAGTTGACGAGTCATGAGCCGGCCCGCGGCGATGGCGAGCGGAATGCCGAAGCCGAGCCCAATGCCAATCGATCAGGTCTGCGTTGCGCTCGTCTCATGATTCGATCGGAGGCCGTTCGCTTGTCGGTTAAAATGCTGCGTTTTTCATTCCTGATGTGCATTTCTTGTGGATTATCATGACGATCATGCAAGTATGGCCAGACATGGTTCGTTACTAGTCGCTTTTGAACGTGCGGCACGAGCAGCGGCCCGGGCCCAACGGCAAGCCGAGATCGACCAACGCAGGCGAATGCGTGATGAATTACGTCAGCAGCGCGAGGAACTCAGTCTCCGGCGGGCACAGCAGCGAATGGATCGGCATCAGTACCAAATTTCTCGTGCTGATGAGGCACAGGCGATGACGGGCGAAGTTTGTGCTCGTTTGAATGCCCTGCGTACGATACTCGATTTGCGGGAGAATCCTACTCAAGACAGTGTCCTCTCATGTCTTGCAATTCGGGAGGCGGCGCCAGTTCTGAAGATTCCTGCCACGATCGAGCGAGGTCAGTGCCCGCCAAAAAAAGAATTGTATGCTGCCGGAGTGCGCCCGCCTGCATGGTGGGAGAAGCTAATTGGATATCGCACCCGCTACGAGCGCCGAATGAGGAGCTCAGAGGAATCCTTCGCCTCAGACTACGCGAAGTGGCAACAGGAGGGAACTACGAGAATTAGCCAAGTAGCGATGGTCGAGCAGCAATATCATCGAGATTTAGCCGCTCACAAAAACAAGCTTGCTGAGCGCAACCGCGAAATTGAGGAATTGAAAGCGCGCTATGAGGCTGGCGACAGTGATGCGGTCGTCGCGTTCTTTGAACTCGTCCTTGATCGATCAGTGTGGCCAGATGAGTTCTTGCAGGAGTATCGGATCGCGTACGACTCCGATTCAAAGCAACTGGTCCTCGACTATAAACTCCCCACAGTCGGTGTCGTGCCGCAAATTGTGGAGTATCGGTATGTGAAAACGAAGGATACTGTCGAAGAAAGGCGCAGGAAACCTGCCGAGGTTAAGGAGATATATCGGGATGTCGTAGCTGCGGTTGCGCTACGGTGCCTCCACGAATGTTTCTCAGCCGATAGTAGTCGGACTGTTGATGTGCTGGTTTTCAGTGGCTTCGTCGATGCGATTGACCCTGCTACTGGCAATGCGATTCGACCATACCTAATCTCTCTGCGAGTTACAAGGGAGCGGTTCGAAACCCTAGTGCTGGATCTGGTCGATACCAGGGCATGCTTGCGCAATCTTGGTGCCCAGGTCTCGCCACAACCCGCAGAATTGCTCCCGGTGAAGCCGGTCATTGAGTTTGACATGATCGACAAGAGGTTTATCAGCGAAACTGATGTCATTTCCGAACTGGACTCTCGGCCAAATCTAATGGACCTAACCCCCGCAGAATTTGAAGGCCTTGTCGGAAATCTGTTCACCCGCATGGGGCTCGAAACAAAGTTAACCCGCACGCACCGCGATGGCGGCGTTGACGCTATTGCGTGGGACACAAGACCTATCCTCGGTGGGAAAGTCGTAATCCAAGCGAAACGTTACAGCAATACGGTTGGCGTCTCAGCAGTGCGCGACCTCTACGGAACGATGATGAATGAAGGTGCCAACAAGGGGATTCTTGTCACAACCAGCAGCTACGGACCGGATGCCTACGACTTTTGCAGAGACAAGCCCGTTGAACTGATCGACGGCTCACGATTGCTTTATCATCTTGAAGAAGTCGGAGTCAAAGCGCGCATTATCTTTCCGACTGACCAGGTCCCTCCGGTCTAGAAGTCCGCCATTACTCCCGACACATCCGCTTGTAATCGTCAATCGCGCACAGAGCGGCATTTCGCATGACTCTCATTCTAAGCGGGGTCCAATAAATTGGATTGCTTTCGATGCTCAGACGCAAGAAGATCAATTGGAATCGCCGGGGATGGTCGTGTACGAAGCCAGGCAGTTTGACGAAGCGCCTGCGTGAAGGGGTTCTGCTGTATTGAACGCGTGATTGCTACTCGGTGCGGAGCGCGGCCATAGGCTCGATGCTGGCGGCTCGGGCAGCAGGAATCCAGGATGCCAGGAGCGCGGCGGCGCAGAGTAATAGTGTTGCGATGGTGAGCATGCGCGGGTCCCATGGAGAGACGCCGTAGAGTTGACGGCTCATGAGCCGGCCCGCGGCGATGGCGAGCGGAATGCCGAAGCCGAGCCCAATGCCAATCTGGAAGAAGGCGCCGCGAAGGACCATAACGACTACGCGCACGCGATCCGCGCCGAGCGCCATGCGCACGCCGATCTCGCTCGTACGCTGCTCTACCGTGTAGGCCATCACGCCGTACAAGCCCACCGCGGCGAGAACAAGGCCGAGCACGCCGAAAAGCATGGTGAGGGTGGCGATCATGTTCTGCTGTTGAAAATCGCCGGCAAGAATTTTCGAGTACGGATCCACGCTGTAGACCACCAGGTTGGGATCGATGCCGGCGATTGCTTTGCGCACCTCGGCCTCGATACCGCGCGGATTGCCGGGCGCCCAAATGACGATGTTGCGGAGGAAGTGGGAGAAGAGGTCGAACGTGTTGAATTGCGGATCGTCGTATTTGACGCTTTGCGTTTCGGGCAGCCAGAACATCGGCCGGATCGGATCCTTGTAATCCCAGGTCATGTAGCGGATGTCGCGTATAACGCCGACGATCTCGAATTTGCTCGCATACTGGATGCGGTCCATGCCGAAGTGCTGGCCGATCGGGTTCTGGTGCTTGAAGAAGCGTCGAACGAAGGCTTCGTTGACGACCGCGATCGGACGAGTAGTGGCGGTGTCCTGCTCTTGGATGGACCGGCCCTGTACGACTTTTGCGCCGAGCGTTTCAAAGAATCCGGGCATAACGCGGGCCCAGCCGCCGCCGGTGTCTTCCTTGGGCCCGGGTTCGGGGCGGCCTGCGATACGAATGCCCTCGTTCCAGCTATCGCCGCTCATGGGCGCGTAGAGAGCGGGAGCGACCATGCGCACTCCGGGTACGCCCAGCAGGCGCTCGTCGAGACGGCGGAAGAACGGCTCCATTTGTTCTGGCTTGTAGTTCCCGAGTGTCGGGTCGATGGAGACTAAATAGCGGTCCTTCGTTACGAAACCAAAATTCTGGTGCTCCAAATTGCGCAGGCTTTGGCCGAGCAGAGCGGCAGCGGAGAGCAGAACGAGCGACATCGCGGCTTGCGCGATCACCAGCGATTTTTGCGCGATGGAGCCGCCGCCGCGCACGGAACGGTTGCTGCCGCGCAGGGCTTCGACCGGATCGACATGCGAAGTCATCCAGGCGGGGGCGATACCGAAAAGTATTCCTGTCAGCACCGACACCGCGAGCGTAAACAACAGAACCGCCCAGGAGGGCGATGCATCCACCGGAACATAGTTCGCCCGGCCGCCGGCACTGTGGAACGCCAGATAGAGAATCAGTTTGCTGCCGATATAGGCGATCCCAATTCCGAGGACGCCGCCTATGACGGCCAAAAGGGTGGACTCAACAAGCGCTTTGCGCACCAGTCGGCCACGCGACGCGCCGAGAGCGACGCGCAGAGACGTTTGCGAGCGCTCCTTCAAACCGCGGGCGAGCATGAGATTGGCAAGATTGCCGCAGGCGACAAGCAGAACACAGCCGGCTGCGATGAGCAGCAACTTCAATCCAGCTTCATATTGATCGCGCATGGCTGCCACACCAGCGCCGCCGGGGATGAGGTGAAGGGTCTGTTGACGCCAGGTCTGCTTTTCGCCGGGCTCCATGTCGGGCACATGGCTTGCAAGCCAGTCATGGAATTCGACGCGCAGCTTGGCCTCGAGCGACTTGGGATTCACGCCGCGGCGCACCCGGCCGACGATATCGAGCCAGTTCTGATTGGGGCGTTTAACGCGCTGGGCTTCGCCGTCAAGCAGAGGTTCTGTGTTGATCGGGATCCAGATATCGGGCATGCCCCAGCCCGCGAGCTTGGCGCCGTAGAAGCCGGGCGGAGCGACGCCAATCACTGTAAACAGATGGCCGTTGATCTCATAACTCGCGCCCACAACGGAGGGATCGGAGCCGTATTTATCGCTCCAGACGTGATAGCTCATGACCGCGGCGGGAGGTGCACCCGGCTGATCATCGCCGTCGGTCATCAAGCGGCCGATCCAGGGGTGGATGCCGAGGGTGCGGAAGAAATTGCCGGAGACGTATTCGCCATTGCGAGTGTCGACGGGGCCCTGCGCTCCTGCGCGCCGAACACCGAGAGGCGCATTCCCGGCTTGCAGTGCGGCCAGATCGGCGAACTCGGGCGTGTGTTCGCGGAGATTCTCGTAGGCTTCATAGGAGAAGAGCGAAAAATTCCCATCGCTATCCTGCGTGTACCCGCCCCAGTTGCAACAGCGGATTTTGTCGCCTACGCGCCAGAGTTCCTCGGGCTTGGTGACCGGCAGAGACTTGAGCATTACCTGATGAACGAGGGTGAAGATCGCGGTGGTGGCGCCAATACCCAGGGCGAGTGTGATCACCGCGGTGGTGGTGAATCCGGGTGCTTTTCTAAGTTGCCGTAGCGCTTCCTGCAAATCCGCCATATCGTTTCCCTGACCGTGTACCGTGCCGCTACCACTCGTCCACGCTCTACGGCTCGTTTGAAATACGGATAAGCCGGCGCGCGGTTAGCAAGTCGGTCGCTGCATTTCTCAGTTGCAATACTCGGCAGAATCGGTTTGGTTACAAGCCGACCTCAATTTTTTTGTGACTCACAGAGCGGAATACGTACACGCGGGTCGAGAAGATCCAAAAGTATCGCCGCAAAACCACTAACACACATAGGGCCGTCGATAACCAGGAATCAGGGAGCGGGCTAAACTCTGATTGCGTGCTTTTATTGGTCCTGGTCCTGATCCGAATCAGGATTGCGGGTCTGAGCCGGCAGAGGCGGTACTCCCCGAGGATCCGGCTTAATGGTCACCGGCTGCGTGTATGTCTGACCTGCGACTGTCAGCCGAAGCGCGTATTGCCCCGGCTGTAATCCGGGATTGCCTCCGCGCCCGGGACCGCGGCGTCCCTGATTCTGCGTTCCGGCGATTGGGATTCCTGTGCAGGCATCTTTCGGCGGAGCAGGAGCCGAGCCGCGTCCGCCGCCGGGCCCTCCACCACCGCCAAAGCCGCCGCGAGCCGCCGGGCCGCCAATCACGAACCGGTGCATTCCGGCCGCCGCCGAGGGTGGTTGCGCAGGCTCGAGCCAGTAGGCCTGCACGTTGATTGTCTCTGTATCGACCGGATGCACGGGTGTGTCGCTGGCGACGCAGGCGTGCACGGCTCCTTGGTTGTCGACTACCTCGAATTTCAGCGGCGCAGGCGCAGCGCTTTTCAGCCAGTAGTAGGCTACTATGCCCTGCGGCGGATTGGATTCCTCAGGTTCCTCATGCGGCAGCGGCGTTCCGTTCTGTCCGCCCTGCCGAATAGAAAAAGTTTCGCCAGGCTCGAACAGATACGCGTCCGACGAGGCGATCTGGGGACCCTTCGCGGCGATCTCCCGCAGTGGCGTCATCTGATCCATCACCCAGAAGCCTCGACCGTGCGTGGCGATCGCAAGATCGTCGCCATGTACCACGACATCGCGAACGGAGACCACCGGCATGTTGTTCTGCAGTGATTGCCAGTGATCGCCATCGTCAAAAGATACGTAGAGGCGCAGCTCGGTCGCCGCATACAGCAGTCCCTTGGTCTGCGGGTCCTCCTTGACCGAGTTCACGTAAGCGCCCTCGGGAATGCCGTTCACGACGTTCTGCCAGCTCTTACCGCCGTCGTGAGTGCGATAGACATACGGCTTCATATCGGCGATCCAGTGCCGGTCGACGGAGGCGTAGGCGGTGGCGGAATCGAAGTGGCCCGCTTCGACCTGTGTCACCTTGCTCCAGGGCGTCATCGCGGCCGGCGTCACATCGTTCCAGTTCTTGCCGTCGTCGCGCGTGACGTAGATCAGACCATCGTCGGTGCCGGCCCAAACGGTGGCCGCCTCCCGCGGCGACGGACCGATGCTATAGACCACGCCGAAGCGGTCTTTCATCACTTGATCGCGATCCGTGGCTGTGAGCGTATCGATCGCCGGCGGCATCGGCGGATTCACGCGAGAGAGATCGGGACTGATTTTCTCCCAGGTGCGGCCGCGATCGCGCGAGCGAAATACGAATTGATTCGAAAAATAGAGCGCCTCATCTGCCGCCGAGAAGACTTCGGGCTGGGTCCACTCGCGGCGGTTCGGATCGTTCTGATCGGGCGCCGGCAACGATCCCGCTGGAAGGGCGATATTCAGCGCCTGATCGCATCGGGCCGCGCCTCCGCCATAAAGAATGTTGCCTTGCTTTGGATCGGGAACAACGGTGTTGCTTTCGCCGGCGAGGCAGGTGGGCTCCCAGTCGCGAAATGAGAGCACGCTGAAACGCGACCAGGTGCTGACGCCGACGGCCCCGCTATCCTGCTGCGCGCCGTAAAGCCAATAGGGAAAGCGGTTATCGGCGCCCACGTGGTAGATCTGCGCGGTGGGCTGGTTGTACCAGGTGCTCCATGTCTTCGCGCCATCCACGCTGACCACGGTGCCCTGGTCGCTGCTGAGCACCATTCGATTGCCGTCTCTTCGGATTGACCCATATCTGGTGATAATCGTCGCCGCCCGGAGCGCCCTTCACGGGAACCCACGACTTACCCCCGTCGGTGGTCATGTAAGTCGCGGTATTGATGTCATAGGCACGGTCGGGATTTGCGGGGTCCACTGCGATTTGCGCGAAGTACCAACCGCGCCCCCACAGGCCGAGTTTCGTTGTTGACCAGTTTCCAGGTAGCTCCAGCGTCATTCGAGATGTAAATGCCACCGGTTGGTTTTGCGGATTCGCCCGAATCGGGCGGACCGCCGGCAGGATTGTAGGGCCGAGCGACTGCACGACCCACGTCGTCAACCACAGCCCAGAGACGTTTTGGATTGCTGGGCGACACCGCAATGCCGATCCGGCCCACGAACGGATCACGCGGGAATCCGCCGCCGACTTGTTTCCAGGTGTCGCCCCCGTCGATGGATTTATATAAGCCGCTGCCTGGAAGGTACGCCGGAGCATAGACCTCCCAGGGAGGCCGGCGAGTGGCCCACAGCGAAGCGTAAAGAACGCGCGGATTTTTCGGATCGATGGCCAGGTCCACTGCACCCACTGTGTTGGCATCGTCCGCCTTGAACAGAACCTTCTTCCAGGTTGCGCCTCCGTCGGTGGAGCGGTAAACGCCGCGATCGGGCGCCGGCGCGTAAATATCGCCCAAGGCCGCGGCATAGAGGCGATTCTCGTCTCGCGGATCGACGACCACTCTCCCGATGCGGCGCGTCAATTCAAGGCCAATGTGAGTCCAGGTCTTGCCTCCGTCGGTCGACTTGAACATGCCGATGCCATAAGAGTGTTGCGTCCGGATATCGGACTCCCCCGTGCCGACGTAGACGACGTTGGGGTTCGACGGAGCAACCGCGATCGCGCCGATCGAGCCGATCGGGATGCCCTGATCGGATATGGGATACCACGTTCTGCCGGCGTTTTCCGTCTTCCAGACGCCGCCGCCTACGGAGCCCATGTAGAAAGTGTCCGGCTGGCTCGGGTGCCCGGCCACGGCGAACGATCGCCCGCCGCGCATCGGGCCAACATCGCGCCACTGAAGACCGGAAAGAAGAGTGTCCGAAGACTGGGTCTCGCCGAAGACGCAGCAGGCGGTCAGAAGGGCTATCCAGAAAAATCTACGTCTCATCGCAGATGCTCCTTGAGCGGCATGTCGCTGGAAAAAATATGGGAAAAGATACGTTAGCACGGCGGAGATGCGTTAGAGCCACGGAGGAGCCGACCCATGGCGGCTATACGCGAGCTCGGATCAATCAATATCGGCGCTCTCACATCAGCGACTCGATCATGCTCTTGCCCAACAACGCCAGGGACTGCGCATCAGCAATCGTCGCTTGTGCTGAAGCCATCTTATTGAAGCCCGACGCGCCGAACGAGGTCCTCAAAACGAGGATCGCCACGTAAAGGATCAAAGAAAGGGTGCACTTTCACGAATTGCAGAATGTTGGACTGCTCCGCATAGGCTCGCTCGAACCACGAAAATACCTCGTCGTAGTCGCGAAGCGACAAATAGGGATTGATAAAAGCGCCCGCTGGAACATAGCTTTTCTGCCGGCGTTGCTTCAATTCGTTAATTAGTCGAAGCGCTTCATTGCGACGGCCGGCATACGCCGTCAGCGGTAGCCAGCAACTCGACTGAGCCGGGGCTGCGGTGCATCAGAGAAACTGTCCGCTCGAGCTCGGGAATTGCCTCCTGCGGCTGACCTTTGCCAATCAGCGCGAATCCTAAGTAAAAGCGGGCATTCGCAGAGTCCGGATGGACTGCCAGCGCGCTTCGGAGTTCCCGAATGGCCTCGTCGTAATGGCGGGCCTGGAACAGAATCCAGCCTATGCTGAACGCCGCCGGCATCCCCGAGCGGATCCAGTTCACGGGCGCGCCGCGCCCAAGCAATTGCCTCTTCTATACGCCCCTGGCACATCAGCCAAGTCGCAAATCCCAGGTGCGCGCCGCGTCATTCGGTTTCAACTGAAGGGCTCGCTTGTATTCAGCCTCGGCATCGCTCCACTGCCATCGCTTCTGATATACATCCGCCAGCAGGACGTGCGCTTCGGCAAGCTCAGGATCCAGTTCCAGCGCCTTCCGGGCCGCACTGATGACCTTTGGGCGCATTTCAGCAGGAGGAGCACCGACAAGAATCAGGCTGAGATTTTCATAGGCGTTTGCGAGCCCAACGTAAGCCGGTGCAAATGTGGGGTCCTTCCTGATCGCCTCCTCGAAATAGGTGATACTCTGTTCGAGCTCAGCTCGAGTGTTATGTGCGCCGAATTGTCCTTTAAGATAGCTCTCATAAACTTCGGGCGAAATATGGCGTGCGGCGACAAGCCTGGAGCGTTCCTGTCCGGTAACGGTAACCTCGACCTTTTCTGCGATAGCTTGCGCTACGTCACTTTGTAGCGCAAGCACGTCCCCCATCTCGCGATCATAAGTTTCCGACCAGAAGTGCTCGTCGGCTGCGCCGCGAATCAATTGCGCGTGGACGCGAACTCTATCGCCCTCACGTATTACCGATCCTTCCACTAAGGCATCCACTTGGAGTGTCTTGGCAATCTCCGGCGCTGAGAGCTTCGTATCCTTGAAGCGCATCGCCGACGTGCGGGAAATCACGCGCAGGTCGCGAATGCCGGCCAGTCGTCCTATGAGTTCCTCGGTCATTCCGTCGGCAAGATATTCCTGTGCAGGGTCGCCGGACAAGTTTTTCAGAGGCAACACTGCCAAAGACTTGATCGCCGGCCGTCCAGAACCGTTAATACTGCTGCGATACAGCACAAAACCGACGGCGAAGACGCTATCACGGCCGCTCCCGCGAGCAACACTTTTGCGCGCTTCAGAGCGATTCTCTTTTTGACGGGCGCCCGGAAGGGTCTTTAGCACCCGGACCAGCGATCTCGGGCGGAGGACTGATTTCCGGCTCGGCGGGCGGCAGGGAGGCTATCGCCGGCCGAGCGTCCGCCAACGGCGCTATAAAGCGGTAACCACGCCGCGGAATAGTTTCCACGTAGCGCGGCGTGCCGGAGGAATCATCCAGTACCTCGCGAATTCGCGCGACTGCGTTGTTTAGTCCGTGATCGAAATCGACATAGGTATCGACCGGCCAGAGCTTGGAATGCAGTTCTTCCCGGGTAACCACCTCGCCCGCACGCTCAATCAGTACGGCCAAGACTTGGAAGGGCTGTCCCGAAAGCCGCAGCCGCATGCCCGTTCTTGCGAAGTTCTCCCGATTGCAGGTTGATCTCAAATGCGCCGAAGCGGCGAACCGCGGCATCTTGCGTTGGCTCCGGCATACGATTCCCGAAAGCGAAGGGTATCACACAGAACTATGTTTCGGAGATCTCCCCTGATCTTATGCCCAATGAGGAGCTTAGCTTCTGATTCGAATGTGATGAGAAAAGGAGAACCGCGGGATTGCACCGCCAACCTTGAACGCCGAAGATCTCTGCCAGGCCGGCAATACCGGACAAACCCAGCTACCTCGGTCAAGGAGACTCAATGAAATACTTACGAATTTCGCTACTCAGCGCTGCAGCCGTGCTTACATCGGTTAATGCCGGCGCTCAGAATGTGGTCACAGATTGGAACACGAATGCTTCGACCGCGATCGTCACCAACGGGGGCGTGGGCCCCGGCGCTTCAGGCGTCTGGTTTGCTTACAGCAGCATCGCCGTTTACGATGCCGTAAATGCGGTTCACCGCCACAAATTTCAGCCGTTCTATTACTTCGGAACCGCGCGGCCGAGTGCATCGGACGGGGCGGCTGCCGTGGCCGCCGCTCATCGCGTGCTGGTCAACTACTTCCCAAACCAGCAGGCAAGCCTGGATGCGCAGTACAACGCCTCAATGAACGCAATCGCCGCTAGTCCTCGGGCCAAAGCCGAAGGCGTGGAGGTCGGCGAGGCCTCCGCAGCCGCGCTGATTGCCGAGCGCACCGGCGACGGACTGAACGCGAACGTCACCTATACTCCGGGCAGTGGGCCCGGTGCTTGGCAGCCGAACCCGCCGAATGCCCCGCCGGTTACGCCTTGGCTCGGCCAGATGCGCCCCTTCACTATGCAAAGCGCCTCGCAGTTTCTGCCGGACGGACCTACCGCTCTTTCGAGCGAAGAATGGGTTGCCGACTACAACGTGACCCGACTCTTCGGCGACAAGAACAGCACTTTGCGCACTGCGGCTCAAACCGAAATCGGCCTGTTCTGGACTGCCCATACGGGACAGCAGTATAGCCGTACCTTCAACTACCTAATCCAGCACTACAGCCTGGATCTCATGGACTCGGCTCGTCTATTGGCGATTGTCTGGACCGGTTACGCCGACGCAGCCATCGCCTGCTACAACGCAAAATACACGTACGGCTTTTGGCGACCGCTGGCGGCCATCCCGGCAGGGGGCGACAATCCGGACCTGTCTCCGGATCCAAACTGGACGCCTTTGGGCGCCACACCCAATCACCCCGAGTATCCCGCCGCGCATGGTTGCCTGACGGCTTCAGTTTCCACTTTGGTGGCAAACTTCTTCGGCACTCGCAAAGTCCACGTTGTGACGGATAGCACGGTATTCAGCGATGGCGTCCATACCCACACCTTCGAAGACACGGGCGACTGGCTCGATGAGGTCTACTGGGCGCGCATCTTTGCCGGCTTCCATTTCAATCATTCGCTTCAAGATGGGGAGATGCTCGGCAGACAAGTTGCCGCTCAGCTCTTTCGGAATCATTTCGCCCTTCAGCACGATTCAAGATAAGCATCGGAAAATGGGGACTGACTTTGTGTCTGCCCCCATTTAATTCCGTTTACTTCGAAACGCGCAGCATAACCACACCATGCGGTTTCACCGTGGCCGTGTACTCAGGGCCCTTCCAGCTTTACGTCGTTCATGCGCCCACAGATCTTTTGCATGTCCGGGTGTGGCGGAGAAACCAGCATCGGCCCACTTCACCGACCACGGACGCCGAATCTGCGCCCAGGTTGAATAACGCAATAGCTTTTGATCCGTCCGCCAGATCTTTTACCCAGATTTCCTGATCGCCCGATTTCGAAACGCGCGTGCCCTGCTTGCCGGCAGCATCCTGATCGACCGCAATCACTTCGCGGTTTGTCAGAATCGCGAGCGTCTCGGGAGATTGATGTTGCAGATCGTTGCCTGCCAGAAGCGGCGCCGCCAGAATCGACCACAAACTCATGTGCGTCTGGTATTCGGTGTCCGTCATGCCGCCATTTCCGATTTCAAGCATGTCCGGATCATTCCAATGTCCCGGTCCCGCATACGAAGCCAAGTCGTTCTGATTGAAACCGATCTTCGACATCGAAGCCCAGGAGTCGTGGATGTCCCCTGTCGTCCGCCAGAGATTTCCATCGACCTCCGGTCCCCATTTCCAAACGTCGTCGCGGCCGTATTGGCAGAGACTGTAGACGATCGGGTCGCCCGGTAGCAAGTAGTGCGTCTCCCATCTTTTGATAAACGGCTTGCATTTCGTCGTCTTTATAAATGTTGCGGGCGCCGCACCAGTCGTACTTCAGATAATCGATGCCCCACGCCGCATAAGTTCGCGCGTCTTGTTCCTCATGTCCATAGCTGCCTTCGTATCCGGCGCAAGTGTTCGGACCGGGTGAAGAATAGATTCCAATCTTCAGGCCCTTGCCATGCACGTAATCGGCGAGAGCTTTCATGTCCGGAAACTTCTTATTGCTTTGAATGTTGCCTTGGGCGTCGCGCTCGCCCTGCCACGTGTCGTCGATATTGACGTACAAATAGCCGGCATCCTTCATGCCGGTGGAGACCAACGCATCGGCGGCGGCGCGAACACCTGCATCATCCACTTTGCCCGCGAACTTGTTCCAGCTGTTCCATCCCATCGGTGGAGTTTTCGCGAGCCCGTTGTAGGGGACTTTGTGAATCGCGGGAAGCGGCAGGCGCGCAGGCATGGCGCCTTCGCCGGCGGGAGCCCTGTGCGCCACCAGTTCAGTTGGCGGCGCGTTTGGATTGCGGCGAGTCGTCATGTGCAGCTCATCGCCTATCAGTTTTCCCTCGTACGTCACGCGGCGCACTGTGTTGCCGTCCTGCATCGTTCCGATAACCGTGAATGCGTCGGCGGAGCCGGTGCTTTCCGAGATCGTGTAATAGAACTGACCCGTGCGGATATGGCCGGTGATGTGTGCGTCCTCCTGTTTCAGGTCGAAGTACGTGCGCCGCATGGTTCCATCGCTAAGGGGCGTGGCGGCGACCCAATTACCAGTCAAATCGGTGGGCGGCGTACGATGCGGTGAGCGAAAGAAGCAAGATAAGAGGGAAGGGTTTCATGTCAATCGTTAATCGTACAAGATTGAGCCGCGTGCGCATGCAATTCGCGGCCCGATGCACTTTCTGATCGTCCGGGTTATCGCGGCTCCGAGATTTGACCTACACGGCATACTAGAAGATGAGTATGCGCATGGATGAGGCCGCCATTCCGGAGCGAGCCCAGCATTCGCGGGGTCATTCCCTTCCCGAAGTTCACGAGACGGTCACAACTTCCCACACGAAGTTTTGGCGGCGGCTGTTTGCCTTCGCCGGACCGGCTTACCTCGTCAGCGTCGGGTACATGGATCCCGGCAACTGGGCTACCGATCTGGAGGGTGGCGCAAGATTCGGATACCGGCTGCTCTGGGTGCTGGTTGCCTCGAATCTTATGGCCCTGCTGCTCCAGACCCTGAGCTCCCGGCTTGGAATCGTGGCCCGGCGCGATCTCGCGCAGGCTTGCCGCGATGAATATCCGAAGGCCGTCTCCTACGCTCTATGGATGCTATGCGAGCTGGCCATCATTGCGTGCGATCTGGCTGAGGTACTGGGAGCGGCGATCGGCCTGAATCTGCTTTTTCATTTGCCGCTGCTCATCGGAGTGCTGGTTACGGCCGCCGATACGTTGCTCGTGCTCTGGTTCACGCGCGTGGGAATCCGAGTCATCGAAGCGTTCGTGCTGGTCCTGATCGCCACCATTGCGGGATGCTTCGCATTTGAAATTTTCTTTGCACAACCGCACGCGGCGGAAGTACTGACCGGTTTGCTGCCCCGGCTGAATTCGCAGACGTTATATGTTGCGGTGGCGATCTTCGGCGCTACCGTCATGCCGCACAATCTGTATCTGCATTCGGCGCTGGTGCAAACCCGCCAGATCGGCGAGACGGAAACAGATAAGCGCGTCGCTTGTAACTTCAATTTCATTGATTCGACCGTTGCGTTGAATGGAGCGCTATTCGTCAATGCGGCTATTCTCGTGATGTCGGCTGCCGTTTTCTTTAAGCGCCACATGATTGTTACCGAGATTCAGCAGGCCTACCAATTGCTTTCGCCGCTGATGGGAACAACTCTCGCCGGTCTGCTGTTTGGATTAGCGCTGCTTTGCTCGGGCCAATCGTCCACTCTGACCGGAACCATGGCCGGCCAGATCGTCATGGAGGGTTTTCTGCGGTTTCGAATGCAACCCTGGTTGCGTCGAGCCGTGACCCGCGCTCTGGCCATTACGCCGGCCGCATTCACGATCTATTTTGCAGGCGACACGGGGACATACAAATTGATCATTCTGAGCCAGGTCGTCCTCAGCCTGCAGCTTCCATTCGCAGTCATACCCTCTGGTGCACTTCACGAGCGACCGGCAGCGAATGGGAAAATTCGCAAACGGATTTTGGCTGCAGCTCGGAGCATGGTCCTGTGCCGCGTTCATTCTGGTATTGAATATCTGGCTGCTTTGGGGGCAAGTGCGAGATTGGGCTGCGACTAGCGGCGAGTACCGGCCCGTTCTGCTCATCGGGTCAGCCGTAATCGGTTTGGGGTTTGTTGCGCTGCTTGTCGGTGATTACCTGCTGGCCCTGGATTCGCCGCGCTCCTTCTTCATCCGAGCGGGTCGCGGTTACGCTGCCGGACGAGTCCGCTCCGGTGTTTCCTTTGAGGACGTACTCGAGCATTCTTGTTCCGCTGGACCATAGCGAGTCGGACCATGAGGCGCTCGGGTATGCGTTGACTATCGCGAAGATGCACAGTGCGCGAATGACCCTGCTGCATGTGGAAGAAGGAGTGACGAGCCAAATGTTTGGATCGCTTTCCTCGACAGCGGAAATAACGGAAGGGCAGGACTATCTCAAGAACGTCGTCAGATCTCTACGAGAGCAGGACATTGATGTAGATGTTGCGGTGCGGCATGGCAGCCCGGTGAAAGAGATCGCCGGAGCGGTTCGCGATCTAAGGCCGGATCTTGTGGTCATGGCATCGCACGGCCATCGCGGAGTAAAGGATCTGATCTTCGGTACTACCATCAATGCTGTGCGGCATCGCATTAAAGTGCCTCTCCTCATCGTTAGGGGATCTTGAACCAACGACATGACCGATCTTTCGAAGGGCAGGATACTTGTGACTGGAGGCGCGGGGTTCATCGGGAGCGCCTTGATTTGGGAGTTAAACCGGCGCGGCTTGACGAACATTCTGGTTTCCGATTTCCTTGGCGAAGGCGAGAAGTGGAAGAATCTGGCGCCGCTCCAGTTCGCGGATTACATCGAAGCCGACGACCTCTTAATGCGGCTGGATGTTTCCGGTACGCGCTTCAGCGACATCGCTGTCATTTTCCACCTTGGAGCGTGTTCGTCTACAACGGAAACGGATGCGGCTTACCTGATCCACAACAACTTTGAGTACACGAAGGCGCTGGCGCAATTCGCCCTGGAAGGTGACCGCCGTTTTGTGTACGCGTCCTCCGCGGCGACTTATGGCGCCCTGGAAGCGAGCCTGCCTGAATCGGCGCCGCTCGAAAACTTGCGGCCGCTCAATATGTACGGATACTCGAAGCACTTGTTCGACTGCTATGCCGAACACGCCGGCATTCTGCCTCGCATCACCGGCCTGAAATACTTCAATATTTTCGGCCCGAACGAAGCGCACAAAGGCGACATGCGGAGCGTGGTTCACAAGGCCTTCTATCAAATCCTTGAAACCGGGCAGGTCTCGCTCTTCAAGAGCTATCGGTCTGAATTTAAGCACGGCGAGCAGCGCCGGGATTTTCTTTATGTGAAGGACGCGGTCGCCGCTACTGTCTTTCTATCGGAGCACGTGGACGGGGGCGGACTGTTCAATATCGGATCGGGAGAGGCCCACACGTGGCTCGCTCTGGTGAACGCTTTGTTTGCGTCGCTAGGCCAGCAGCCCAACGTCAAATTCATCGAAATGCCTGAAGTGCTGCAGGAAAAATATCAATACTTCACTCGCGCAAACATTGACAAGCTACGTTCGGCAGGGTTCACGCAACCCATGACACCGCTCGCGATGCGGTGAGGGATTACGTGGTGAACTATCTCATACCGGATCGGCATCTGGGCGACGAGCCCAAGCCTACTGCGTAGGCGGACCAACGGCCAGTTCGTTGTCCACTTCCTTGACGCCTTTGACCTTCTTGGCGAGTTTGGTCGCCTTTTGCTTACCCTTATCGCTATCGACACGGCCTTTGATGGTAACGACGCCATCCTTAACCGTCACATCGAGAGCGCCGCCCTTTACATCCGCGTCCGTTGCCAACCGCATACGAACCTGGTCGGAAATCCGGTCATCCGGATTCGATGCTTTCTGATCGTCCGCGAAGGTCGTTTGCGCCCATGTAGCACCCAGTATCAAAAGAACAGCGAAACAACGTCTCATTCGGTTGTACCCTCCGAGCCTACCATCGAACGCCAATCCACGGCATCCAGAAAGGACGGATCTTCGCGCCAGTTCGGTTTCACTTTGACAAATAAGGACAGGAAGACCTTTCGTTCGAGCATGGCTTCCAATTGCCGGCGCGCTTCCGATCCTACCTTCTTTCAAGACCTGGCCCTTGTTGCCGATCAAAATGGTCTTCTGGCCAGGCCGCTCCACGTGAATCGTCGCGGAGATCCTGATTAGCTTTGGACTCTCTTCCCACTGTTCGATCAGGATGGCAGCCGCATGAGGAACTTCCTCGCGCGTCTCTCGCAAGATCTGCTCGCGAATGATTTCGGCGGCCAGAAAACGCATCGGCTGATCGGTCAGATAGTCTTCCGGGAACAGGGGCGGTCCCTTCAGGGAGATGTTTGACGATGACGCGTTTGAGATCTTCGATTCCGTCTTTTGTCCGCGCGGACACCGGGACGGCTTCGATAAACGGGAACAGCTCCATGTATCTCGCGATAACAGGAAGGAGCTGGCGCTTGTCTTCCACTCTGTCGATCTTATTGGGAACCAGAAGCGCTTTCGTGAGCGCTCCCGAGCGCACTCACCGCGTGCTCGTCTTCTCGACAATAACGGGTCTTGTTGCATCCGCGATGTAGAGCACGAGATCTCGATCCTGCAACGCGCCCCGAACAGTATCCATCATCCGTTTGTTGAAAAGTGTATTGGATTTGTGAATGCCCGGAGTATCGATGAAGATGATTTGCGCCTCGGGAGTCGTCACCACTCCCTGAACGGACGTGCGAGTCGTTTGTGGTTGATGCGCGGTGATGGCCAGTTTCTGACCAACCAAAGCGTTCAGCAGCGTGGATTTCCCGGCATTTGGGCGGCCTGCGATGGAGACGAACCCGGAGCGATGCGATGCGTCGCTCACGTATTCACACCGACGACGCCGGAGCGGGAACTTTAGAAATGCGGACCTGCTCAACCCGCCGTTCATTGCCCGCCAATACTTCCACTCGAATACCGCCGCGCTCGACCGCTTCACCGACTTGAGGCACGTGCCCAAGCCACTCCGTCACCAGGCCGCCTACGGTGGTCGATTCCGCATCGTATTCAGGCCGGAAATCCAGCAGATCTTGCAGCCGGTCCAGATCGAGATTGCCGGGTGCAACGAAGACATGCTCGCCCTCCTGATGCACGTCGCGATCCGGTTCGTGCTCGTCTCGTATTTCCCCCAGAATTTCTTCGACCAGATCTTCCATGGTCGCGAGGCCGGCTGTATTGCCGTACTCATCCACAACAATGACCATGTGTGCCCCGTCGCGCTGCATTTCGCGGAGCAGATCGGTTACAGGCTTCGTTTCCGGAACCAGAGGGATGGGCCGCATCAGCTCTCTGAGAGGCTTTGATTGCCGATCCTCGTCATCGAGCTCGAACATGTCCCGGACGTGCACGAAGCCCATGATGTTGTCGATCGTGTCCTGGTAAACAGGTACCCGTGAATACTGCTCGTGAATGACGAGCTGCCGCAAATCCTCGAGAGATTTGTCCATCGAGATCGCAATGATATTGGGCCGCGGCGTCATGACTTCGCGAACACTTTTGTCGCCGAATGCCACAACCGAGTGGATCAGTTTTCTGTCTTCTTCCTCGAGAATGCCTTCCTCGGCGCCGGCTGTTATGAACGCCTCAATATGTTCGACCGAATCGGCCGGAGCCGTTTCGCCATGGCCGTCCTTGTCGAGATCGAGAAGCGATTGAAACATACGCACCAGCGCAGCCAGAGGCGCGGCACAGGCAGCGATCAGCTTGATGGCCGGAAGCGTCTTAAGCATCCATTGGCCTTTCGTGCGGCGATGAAGGAACAGGGGGACGAAGTAGGTGGTTACCAACATGGCGACGAAAGAAGCGACAATCGCCTCAATGACGCTCTGCCATTGCGGAACTCCGGGGCGGACCAATGCGCAGAGATAGAACACGCCCACCAGAAAGAGAGATACGTGTTTTACAAGCGAGAAGGCCAACGAGCCGTGCTCAGGTTCCAGCCCGATCTTTGCCGCTAGACTTTCCCGGAAGAATTCGAGTGACGGCACTTCGCGGCGGATCAGGCGGAGCGATTCCAAATAAAGCAACTGGACGTACGAAACAAAAGCGAGCAGACACGTCAACAGCAAAGCCAAGCCAATGCAAACGTAGGTCATCGAGCTTGCCTCGCAGTCCGCGCCCTGCTTATCAGATTCAACGGCAAATCAAATTCCGCCCGCCACTTGCGCTCGGCTCTAGCCATCTCGCCGGCATCGCGTTCGTGATCCATTCCGGCGAGATGCAAAAGGCCGTGCAGCATGAGGATCTGAATTTCCTCAATCCGACTGTGGCCAAACTCGCGGGCTTGCGACTCGGCGCGTTCCACCGAAATGGCGATTTCACCTAGATCGCCAGCAACATCGGCGGAGGGAAACGATAAGACATCTGTCGCGTAATCGTGACCGAGAAAAGCGTTATTCAACCGGCGCAGTTCGGCATCGTCCGTAATGACGCAGGTATAGGAGCGCCCGCTCACGACGCGATCCGATAAAGCGCGCGCGAAGCTTCTGAGCACACGCTTTTCTTCTGTTGACAATTTGAGCGTTGCGTCGAGAGCCCTAAAGAGCACCGTACTGCCACCAGATGACATAGTGCGTTAAGCAAGCGAGGGAAATTCCGGAATTTCCACCGCTGTGTTCGGGCGGAGGATCGACGGGCGCGTCCTGAGGCGTCTCGCTGCCCAGTTTCAGATCCAACTGACGGCCAGCGCCAATCATCTCGTTGTACCGGTCGTAAGCTCTCACAATTCGTTGCACCAGCGGATGGCGCACCACATCTTTTTCGTTGAAATTGACAAAAGCGATTCCCTCTACGCCTTTCAAGACCTCCACCGCGTTCAAGAGACCGCTTCGCTTTCCGGACGGCAGATCGATTTGCGTCAGATCTCCGGTTACAACCATTTTCGAATTGAAACCCTGGCGAGTGAGAATCATCTTCATCTGCTCGAGCGTGGTATTTTGCGCCTCGTCCAGAATGATGAAACAGTCGTTCAATGTGCGGCCGCGCATGAAAGCCAAAGGGGCGATCTCGATTATGTTGCGCTCCAGCAGTTTCTCCACTTTTTCGGCATCGATCATCTCGAACAGGGCATCGTAGAGCGGCCGCAGATAGGGATCGACTTTTTCCTGCAGCGTTCCGGGCAAGAAGCCAAGATGTTCGCCGGCCTCGACAGCCGGGCGCGTGAGAATAATCCGGCTCACTCGTTTATTCAAGAGCGCGGCCGCGGCCATGGCGACGGCGAGGTAAGTTTTCCCGGTACCGGCGGGACCTATTCCGAGCGTCAGATCATGATTCTCGATGGCGTCTACATAGCGGCGCTGGTTTATTGTCTTGGGCGCCAGGACCTTCTTGCCGACGGCACGCGATTTGCCGCTTTCGACGAGGCGTCGCAGCGAAACATTCGGGTCCGTCGTGACAACCCGCATATAGCTGTTCAGGTCGCCATTGTTGAATACGTGACCTTCTTTCACGAGGCTCACGTAATCTTCGAGAATCCGCTCGGCGCGACGCACTTGCGGTTCGTCGCCCTCGATCTCGAGCGAATCGCCGTCCATCAGACGTGTTCGCAGGTTCAGTTCGGATTCAAGTAAGCGAATATTTTCGTCACGAGTGCCAAACAGGGACTCAATGCCGCGCGAGATCTGCACAGAAGACTTCATTAAGAACAAAAAGTGGATAGAGAAAGCAAACCTATGGATTCGTAGAATCGGGAAACGCTAAATTGGCAAGCGGTGGGAGAGCTCGGAATGGATAAAGGTCTCGTTAGCGTTAATTGAACCCGCAGGCGCGTACGCCAGAAGCTCATTCGTATCAATTATAGCAGCTTTGGGAGGCGTTTATAGTCCTCAATTCTGGCCGGCACACGTCAAGTTCGAGTGGCGAAAAGCCGTTTAAATTCGAGCCGGTTTAGGCGGCTTTTGCGGCTCCGGAGAGGCGCTCTGCGCGATAGTTGTTCAGGTGAATCTCGCTTTCGACCGCCAAACGTCGCGATGTTTCGGTGTCGAGCTTTGCTTGACTGAATAAGAGGTTGACTTCGTGCATCTCTTGCTTCCGTTTTTCGGCTGCCTGACGGCGCGCTTCTTCGACTTCTTTGCGTTTCTGCGAGACGAACCCAATTTCGGCTTTTCTGGTTTGGGCTCTTAGCTTTAACATCTCCTGCAGGGCTTTGTGAAAGGCGCGGTCGTGGGTGGTGTAGTAGCGGAGGTAGAGGACAAAGGACCGCTCACGGTGCTCGGGGACGGCGCCACCCTCGAAACAGCTCTCCTGGAGGCGCACAGCGCGTAAGCGCAGCCACGCGGATTGCGCCATTTGCTCGACCAGGATCTCTTCGGTACCGGCAGCGGGCTGATATTCGGCGGTCAGTTTGGTGAAGAGTTCGGTGAAGGCGTTCTGGTCTTCGCCCTCGAGAACATGGAATCCGGCGCCGGAGAGACCGTGGACGAGATGGTTGCGCGAAGAGGCCGCTTTTCCTGTTTCGCTTCGGGGACCTGAACTATGCTCCGCGTTCTTTTGGTTGGCGGAAATTTGCGCTGCTGTGGACATATTGATCTCCTTGGGTTGGGCATGGCCGACGCCCACGCTGAGGCGTGGCCGGCCGTACGTGAAAATGGAAAACGCCGCAGCGGCAACAACGGCCGTGCGGCGTTTTCAAGAATACTGTAGCATGGCGTGTCAAGTGTTTTCAGCGTGCGAGGCCCGTAAACATTGAGTTTTTGGCTTGTGACTGAGTTTTTTGGGAGAGACTTTTTTGGGTTTTTGGGGGCTGGGGCGCGCATAGCTGTTTCCGATAAGGCCTGCTCATAGAAGTAATCGGGCTCATTTTGATGAGCGGGGTTTAGGCTTACGACATGCGGTGAGAGGATCCGGGCCTCGGTGATGCCGATGGAGCCGGCGCGGCGGGTGGGGATATCGGTAGTGAGGTGATTGTTTCCGGGTAGCGCGTAATCCACCCCTGGGGCCGTCTCCTTGCGCGCTTGAAAACGCCTCCGCACCGAGACTTGCGGAAGACGGCTTTTAAGTAGGTGGCGAGAGATTCCCCGGCTCTGACAGAAAACGCCTTAGCCATGCCTCACCGAGCCGCAGGTCGCGTTTGACCGTAGCTAGGGTTGTGCCCAAGTCCACGGCTATTTCTTCACGGCTGAGCCCGCCGAAATAGCGCTGCTCTATCACTTTGGCCTTGCGCGGATCGACCTCCGCTAGCCGATCGAGGGCTTCATCAATCGCCATCACGTCAGGCGCCCACTGAGGCGACATAAGCCGTGCCTCTTCGAGCGTAACCGCGCGGGCTCCGGCCCCACGCTTTTCGGCGCCGTGGGCGCGCGCATAATCCACCAGAACGAGCCGCATGATGCGCGCGGCGAGGCCGAAGAAATGAGCACGGTTGTTGAACTCTATTGGCTGGGACTGATCGATCAGCCGCAGGAAGGCTTCATTAATCAGCGCTGTCGGTTGCAGAGTCTGGTTGCTGCGGCCGCGCCTTAGATAGGAGCGGGCGATAATGTGCAGCTCCCGGTGCACCTGCGGGATCAATTCGTCAAGCGCGGCGGGATTGCCCTGTCCCCACTCGAGCAACAGATGGGTAACGGACCGGCATGCATCCATGAGATCGATTCTTACAAAGATTCTCTTTGGCTGCGCTAGCCGCTTCGGCAACTCATTCCGAATGTGCAGTTAGAAGCCGGTTTACCGCAAGGGATCCGACTTCGGATTTGGACAAGGAGAATCAATATGCACTCGACTGAAAAATTTAGGCCGTTGGCCACCTCGTCCCGCATGGGACAAAAGATACAAGGCGCACTGGCCACTCTTACTGGTGCGCGGATGCGGACGAAAGTTCTGATCCTAGCTGCCCTTCTATGCAACCCTTCTCTGCATCTGGAAGCTCAAAATGCTGTCGCGAGCTTCGCGACCAATTACGACCAGCATTGGGTTTTCGAGACCAGTAATGGTCATATCTGGCACATCGTGTATACCTACAGCGACGGTTCGTTCGGATATGGCGATCTCACCCAAGCGGCGAGCGCTCCACCGGCCGCGGCAGGCAGTGGACTCAGCAGCTTCAGCACCGATTACGACCAGCACTGGGTTTTCCAGACCAGCGATGGTCATATCGGCCAGATTGTGTACACGTACGGAAGCGGGTCGTTCGGATATGGCGATCTCACCCAAGCGGCCAATGCCCCGCCGGCCGCGATCGGCAGCGGGCTGAGCAGCTTCGCGACAGCGAACGACCAGCACTGGGTTTTCGAGACCAGCGATGGTCATGTTCGTCAGATCGTGTTTACATACAGCAGCAGCGGGTTCAGCAACGATGATCTCACTCAGCGGGCCAATGCCCCGTCGGCTGTGATCGCGACCGGACTGACCAGCTTTGCGACCGATAAGGACCAGCATTGGGTGTTCCAGACCAGCGATGGTCATATCTGGCAGATCGTCTTTACGGACAGCAACGGTTCGTTCGGATACGACGATCTCACACAGCGGACCGGCGCCCCACCCGCCGCAATCGGTGCGCTGAGCAGCTTCGCGACTGACAAGGACCAGCATTGGGCTTTCGAGACCGATGACGGTAACATCTGGCAAATCGTGTATACCTACAACAAATTCTGCTTTCCGCTTATCGGGTGCTTTTCGTTCCCGTATTTCGGATATGGCAATCTCACCACGGCGGCGAATGCCCCACCGGCGGCGGTCGGCACGGGGCTGAGCAGCTTCGCGACCGCAAACGACCAGCACTGGGCCTTTCAGCAGGGAGGCGGTCAAATCAGCCAGATCGTGTATACCTATAGCAACAGTTCGTTGGGCTACGGCAATCTCACGGGGGCCGCCAATGCCCCGCTTGCCACATTCGCGGAGAGCTTGCCGACCTGGTCGTATAGCTGGAAGGCGGCGAAAGATAGCGCGACGTATTCTGGCTCGTTAGTCGGCAACGATTTCTTCACTTCCAACGCCCCTACTGTGGTCCCTACAGTAATAATCCCGGTCGTGCTCAATATTTCACAGAACGGCAGTACCTACACTTTCGATCCAACCGCCCCGGATGCCGGCTGTCTTGGCGATGGCAACACGGCTCTGACCCTCTTAACCGCATCTCCCCTTTTCAGCCAGACCGACCTTAACATCAACGGAGCAGATGTTGGAGTAACGCAATACGGCGATGCGCAGCTCCGTGCCGAGGCTTGGAATTATGTCCAGGCGAACGGCGGGGGCTATCACGTCCTTCTTAGCCCCATCATCGGACCAAAGCTGACCATATCCGTTAACGGTGGTGTCAATGGTTCTGTTGATAATACAACCGGCCTGTGCGGAACCAACACCGGCTCCGTCAACCTTCCCGGATATCTCGGCGTGGTCGATATCGACACCATTGATTCACAAATGCAGAAGTTCATCAATGAAGAAGTGCTCACGCCGGGAGAGTTGCCACTCTTTCTCTTGTACAACTCCGTAATTTCACCAAGCTACGGTTCGGGATTTTATCTCGGATATCACGCCGCGCTCCCAAACGGTCAGACTTATGCCGTCACTGGATTCGAAGGCCGCAATCAGAGCCTGTTTGAAGGTGTGGCCGATGTCTCTGTCGCTTCCCATGAAATCGGCGAGTGGCTAAATGACCCTTGGGGAAGCAATGCGACTCCTGCTTGGGGCGATGTTGGCCAGGTTTTTGGGGCATGCCAGAACAATCTGGAAGTCGGGGATCCGCTGTCCGAAACACTCCTGCCGCCCGTAACCATGCCAAACGGCTTCACGTACCATTTGCAGGAACTCGCGTTCTTCTCGTGGTTCTATGGGGGCCCGTCGTTCGGAGCCGGTGGTAGCTATTCGACAAATGGTGCCTTCACAACTCCCGCGCCGGTGTGCAACTCGACAGGATCCACAAGGACGACTGTCCAGCGGTCCATTCCAAAATAGGGGGCTTACCTGACGATCATCGAACTATAAGGGAGGAGAGCAGCAAGCTCATGAGCCTGCTGCTCTCCTGGCTATCCGCATGCATGGTCAAGATGTACCGATGAGCATGCGCTCAGAACAGGCTGCTCCAATAGTTGAAGGTTTTAGTGGGGTGTTACTTGCTCCGCTCGCACTTGAGGCACTGCGGCTTTGAGCTTAACCCGCCACTCAGCAACCTTATCTGGCTTGCCCCAAGCTTGATAGAGTTGGACAGGCCATTCGCGGGCGTGGTCCAGATAATACCAGTCTGGAACGTCGATCCTGTCTTTTCGTGCCAGCATGCCCTGATAACCATCGAGCAATAGCGGTTCTGCTTCGGCGTACTTCTTTTCTCCAGCCAGGCTGGCGCCCAACAGGCTTTCGTCAAGGAAGCGCCGCCAATTATCCGGCTGTTCCCGGCGATGAAACTCTAATGCCTCGCGCGCCAGCGGCTCGCTTTCCACAAATTTCTCTTGTGACAAATAGGCCAATGCTAGGTCGGCTGCTGCTTCCATCGTGCCTGGATGTTCCGCGCTCAACGCGTGCCGTCGTCCCGCCAGGGCCTGTGCCCCATAACTCTCCGCCAGCGCGTATTTGCGCTGCAGTTGGTACAGGTGGGCGAGAACCGAAAGATTGATTAGAGTGGTAGGGTGCTCGGGGCCCAACACCCGCCGGCTGATCTCTAAGGCCTGCCGGGACAGTGCCTCAGCCTGCGCATATCTGGCTTGACAGCCGTAATGGCGGCAAGATTGATCATGGAATAGATCGTGGCGAGATGCTCCGGACCTAGTACGCGACGCTGGATCTCCAATGCCCCCTTGCCCAACATCTCGGCCTCCGCGTACTTGCCCTCATCTTGGTACACCTCGGCCACAGCGGTCATCGAAAAGAGCGTATCGGGATGCTCGGGCCCAAGCACGCGACGCCGGATGTCCAGGTTCTGACGGAACAGCGCCTCGGCCTGTGCGTACTTGCCTAGCGCTTGGTAGGCAGAAGCCAAGTTATACATAGAAATCAGCGTGTTAGGATGCTCGGGACCTGACCACGCGACGCATCGTCTCCAAAGTCTGAGCATCGAGCGCCTCGGCCTGCGCGTACTTGCCCTGGTAAGAATAGAGGTAGGCGAGATTGTTCAGTGCAGCGAGCGTTACAGGATGACCGGGACCTAATACGCGGCGCTGAGTCTCCACGGCCTGGCTGAGAAGCGCCTCGGCCTGCGCGTACTTGCCCTGCACTTGGTAGATGGGGCCGAGACCCAGGATGGAACGCAGCGTGTCGGGATGCTCGGGACCTAACACGCGGCGCTGGATTTCCAAGGCTTCGCTAAAGAGCGCCTCGGCCTCGTAATACTTCCCCTGAAGAAAGGCCGTCCGTGCCAGGACTTCCATGCTGTTAAGGGTTTTCGGATTCTCCGCTCCCAAGGCCCGGCGCTCTAATTCCAGCGCTCGCTCCAGCTGCATCCGTGCCTGCGGGTACAACCCGAGATCCATATACGTCCGCCCGATCGTGTCTCGAATGGCAGCCTCGACCTGGGGTTGCCGATTAAATTTTCCTGCGATTCGCACTGCTGCCCGGTCCAGGGCCGTCCGCACCTCGAGATGCGGATCCGGTTTGGTGCCCGGCCCCGACTGGTTTGCAGCGCTCGCCTGTCCCAGGAGATCATTTTGTAAGAAGTCGTTGACCGCTCTCGCCGTTGCCGACTCGATAATCGCGGTCTGCTCCGCCCGGCGCGCGTGCATTGCCTCCCAGGAGCTCACGATTACGCCCGCAACTAACGTGAAAGCCACCGCGGCAACGGCAAATACGCCCACTTTATGCCGCGATACAAATTTCCCGGTGCGATACGCCATCGTATCGTTGCGGGCGAGGACCGGCAAACCTGTGAGGTGTCGCCGAATATCTTCCGAGAACTGCTCCACGGACGCATATCGTCGGTCTGGCTCTTTTTGAAGCGCTTTCAGGAGGATGTTGTCGAGGTCGCCCCTGAGCCGCCTTCGTAATTGCTCAGGTGCGCCCTCGCGCGTTGCGCCGATGGTTTGCGGCGTCAGTACCTGCCGGCCAACTCTTTCGCTTGGCTGTTGCTCGGCGCGCGTAATTACTACGCTCGGTTTTTCGGGTGGCTGTTCGCAAATCACACGCTCAATTTCCTGAAGTGTCAATGTCTTAAATCGGTATGGATGATGCCCTGTCAGCAACTCGTAAAGCAGCACACCCAACGAGTAGACGTCTGTGCTGGTGGTAATCGGGTCTGCCCGGACCTGCTCCGGACTCGCATATTCCGGAGTCATGATGCGCATTGGGGCGACCGTAAGACCTGTTGTCCCGGAGGTCGCGCCGGCATTGAGAATTTTCGCGATACCGAAATCCAGTAGTTTCGGAAGACCGCCGGACGTTACCAGAATATTGCTGGGCTTCAGATCCCTATGGACCACCAGGTTCTGATGCGCGTACTGTACCGCGGTGCAAATCACGCGGAACATTTCCAGCCGTTGCCGGATGGTGAGCTTACGCCTATCACAATATTCCGCGATCGGTTCACCTTCCACGAACTCCATCACGAAAAAGGGTCGTCCATCCGCGATAGTGCCGCCGTCGAGCAACGCCGTGATATTGGGATGAGTCAACGCGGCCAGGATCTGACGCTCGCGATGAAACCGCCGAACGATGGACACCGTGTCCATCCCGCGCTTAATTATCTTGAGAGCTACCCTCTTTTTGAATTCATCCTCACGGATGGCCTCGTATACCACGCCCATGCCACCGGAACCGATCTCTCGTACGATACGGTATGGCCCAATCCGCCCGGGAAATGGCGCGTCATCTGACATAGCCGTTTGCGCAGACGTATCCGCCATCATCAGCGTCTCGGGCGTCGCTGCCGCGACCGCTGCTTCTATGAAATGGTCGTCCGCAAGATCATGCGCGAGCAATGATTCCACTTCGCGACGTAGATCCTCGTCGCCGGCGCAGGTCCGGTCGAGCAGCGCGGCCCGTTCAGGCTCCGGCAATTCCGCCGCTGCATCGAAAATCTGCTCGACGCGCTGCCAGCGCGCATCCATGGAGGTGTATTCTTGCACCCGTGAGCAGTAAGGTCAAGTCTCGCGGTTATCAGTGGCCACGATGACACTCACCACAATGGCCGTGTGCGCCGGACGACCGAACCGCTCGAAAAGCGCCTCAGCCAGGCCCTCTGAGGCGCAGATCGCGTTTAATTTAGCTAACATTAGTCCCAGGCCGCCGCCATTTCCTCACGGCTGAGCCCGCCCGAAATAGGGCCGCTGTATCACCCTGGCCTATACGGATTGGCTTCCAGTGTTGTCGGCCATCCGGAAATTGGAATGACTTGCTGCCCCTGGTTTGTCCTGGATTACCTCCTCTAACGGTTTGCGACCGGTATGGCGAGGCGTGCCTCGCCCGTACGTGAAAATGGAAAACGCCGCAGCGGCAACAGCGGCGGTGCGGCGTTTTCAAGAATACTGTAGCGTGGCGTGTCGAGTGTTTTCAGCGTGCGAGGCCCGTAAACATTGAGTTTTTGGCTTGTGACTGAGTTTTTTGGGAGAGACTTTTTTGGGTTTTTGGGGGCTGGGGCGCACATAGCTGTTTCCGATAAGGCCTGCTCATAGAAGTAATCAGGCTCATTTTGATGAGCGGAGTTTAGGCTTACGAAATCGCATGCGGTTAGAGGATCCCACATCGACGAGACTGAGTGGAGTCGGCGCGGCGAGTGGGGATATCGGTAGTGAGGTGATGTTTTCGGGTAGCGCGTGATCCGACCGCAATCCGGAAACAAGCCGATAGGCGACCACGAGTTTCAACTTTCCGACAACGCGGTTTCACGACCAGTGTCGGAAATATGCGCCGTCGTTTTGTACGGATGGCCGATAGCCTTGATCGGAAAAGACGCCGACGCGGCACAGTAGAGGCGCAGCGAGAGTTACTGCCAACTTGGACGTCGGTCGATAACTTGCACGACCTCCACTGCCGTTAATTGCTGGGCAGCGAATGGCAGGAGTAGACTGCTTGGAGGCAACGTGCATACCAACGCCGTATGAAAGCCGCCGTCTATCGCCGATACGGACCACCAGAGGTCGTCCAAATCGAGGACGTGGAAAAGCCTGCCCCGAAGGACAACCAAGTCCTCATCCGCATTCATGCGACGACGGTTTCGGCAGCGGACTGGAGGATGAGAAGAGCGGTTCCATTTATCGTAAGATTCTGGACCGGCTTTTGGCGGCCCAAGAAGATCCAGATACTAGGGATGGAGTTCTCGGGAAGAGTCGAAGCAGTGGGGGGAGCCGTGACCCGTTTCGGCGAAGGCGACGAGGTATTTGGATCGACAGGGTTCAGGTTCGGCACGCATGCCGAGTACGTATGCCTGCCTGAGGACGCGTTACTGGCGACAAAAGCGCACAACATCACGTTTGAGGAAGCTGCGGCGGTCCTGTTTGGCGGGGTATCAGCATTGCATTTCCTAAGGAAAGCGAATATCCAAGCCGGACAGAACGTGCTCATCTATGGAGCGTCGGGGAGTGTGGGCGTTTTCGCCGTTCAACTGGCGAAGCACTTTGGCGCGCACGTCACGGAGTGTGCAGCACCGCCAATGTCGATCTCGTTAAGTTCCTCGGCGCCGATGCGGTGGTCGACTACACGAGAGAGGATTTCTCGCGAGCCGGCCCGGTCTATGACATCGTCTTCGACACAGTTGGCAAGAGCGGCTTCTCGCGGAGCCTGGAATCGCTCAGGCGAGGCGGTTTCTACGTTCGAGTCGGCGGTTCTGGACGATTATCATCGATTCTTGGAGGGATTGTCCAAGAGAAGTGGGCTTCTATCACGGGGGCCGCGCGGGTGATTGGCGGTGTGGGGAGAGGAACCAGTGAAGATGTGCTTTTTCTCAAGTCGCTCATTGATACTGGAAAACTGAGGACCGTGATCGACAGACGATATTCGCTAGGCGAGATTGCTGAGGCTCACAGGTACGTCGAAGCCGGACACAAGAAAGGACACGTTGTCATCGTCCTCTAGTCTAGAGAGAACACGAATACAGAACACGAAGCGGCCAGGTTCGGCATTCCCACCGAGTCATCCGACCCGGAAGCGATTTTGGAGATCGCGCCAGAAAAGTCCGGTTGTCAGAAACTGAGTAGCCCGCCACTGTTGTTTCCGGATTACTCCAGTGTGGTCGGCAACTCGTCCACTCGCAATTCGAACCCGCTCGATGTTTCGGCTGGATCACAATTCGATCGTTAACGGCGTTGCGAATCCCCCTGATCTAGATCTGGCAACCGCAAGACTGCCTTTGGAGCGGTACACCGTTTCTTTCTAGGGTGCTGCTTTCGCATTGGTTCGCGGCCCTCCCAACCGCGAATCGATCATGACGGATGGCTGATGACACGACCAGAATCCGGACCGTTTCCTCGGAGTGAGCGGCATGTTGCTATTAGCAGCAACCAACAATGCGCATCAGAACCAGGTCTTTTGCTTATACTCGCGATACGCGGCGCCGAACTTCTCTGTCAGCACCCGCTCCTCTTTCCGGCTGCGCACCACCTGGAGCGGAACCAGTACCGCAAAAATCAGCAGCAGCCACGGCCGTCCCATCCAGATGATGATTCCCAGGATCAACAACGCGCCAAAGAAGTAAATCGGATTGCGGATGCGCGAGTAGAGGCCCGTCGTTACCAGCGTCGTCGCCTTGGCCTGCACGCTGAAGGCGCGTCCCAGCTCAACGCGCGCTGCTACGAACAAAAGAAATGCCGGCGCTGCAATGGCAATTCCCACAATGCGCCATGCAGTCCATGGCAGATGCGCGGCATGCATGCCGAAGAGCGATAAGCCGATGATTAGCACCACCAGCGTCACCAAATTAAGTTTCACGGCCGTTCTTCAGTCTCGTTGCAATCAAGACCATCTTAGTGTGCCGGCGGGCTCCGCACCTAAGCCAAAATCATCCTAAGCCCGCCTGCGGTGGACCGTCATCCCCGAATATGCGATTCCCGGCGTATCTCATTCTCGAGAGAAAAGCTCTTCCAGCCCCTCAGGTTGTGTGGAAACCGACGTTGCTGCAGGTTGTTTCCAGGTTGCTCGTCGTCCGACAACAACCGGAAATAGTTCCACGAATGCGTATTGGTAAACCCTTGGCGATTTACCGCGGATCTTCAGCTGAGTACACGCAACAGATCTGTCGAAGCACTCGGACGAGCGCGAGGCACCTGCAAATCCGGCATTGGTGGCGCGTGGAACAATCGGCGTGTCACCTTCGCGATACGTCTTGCCCACTGCGTAGCCCGTTCACGGCGTGCGCTGTCCGTTGCGATGCCGGTGCTCGCATACATTTGGCGATACAGCTTCGAGATAAAAACAAACGCCAGGCGTGAGCGCAATGTCGGCGTACACGCGGACCGTTTCCAGATGGCCGGCAAGCTGTAAAACTTGTCCCAGACGCCTTGGGTTCTGGCTCGCATCTCGTCCGAACTCATCGTCGGATGCGGCATAAACATCTTGGGCCTTTTGTCGGCCGGAATCAGCCAGTAGCGCGTGATTGGAATTCCATCGACTGCCGGCGGCTGATCGCCCAGGCTTTTTTCCCAGCGCTCAAAGTCGACCGTGCCGCAAAACGGCGTCAGCATCACAAATTGCGCGAAGGAAACTCCGGAACGCTGTGCCAGTTCTTGCGTGGCTTGAAAGGTGTCTGGGCGGTCGGTCGGCAGTCCAAAAATGAAAGACCCGAGAACATGCACCCCGTGTTCTTGAAACTGCCGCAGCCGCTGCACCAGCTTCTCGCCCGACAAGTTAAAGTCCTTGAACACGGCCTTCAGGCCCTCCGCCGTGACCGCCTCAATACCGACCAGCGCACCCAAGATTCGCGCCTTGCGCATCGCTTCCAGAAAATCGGGATCCTCCGCCGCTTCCATCGTGATCTGGGTAAAAAAAACCATCCCATTCGGAAGCTCGGCCAAGCGCTCCATGAGTTCGAATCGCTGTGCACGAATGCCTTTCAACTTCGCCACCTTCGCATCGTTCTTCTGCCGTTCCGCCAACTGGATATCCGTCAGCGACACCGGATAGAAGTTGTCGTCAGCAAGTGCGATGAAGCGGAACCCTCGCCTCCGGAGTTCCACGATCTCTTCGATGACCGGGTCCGAAGCCCTTTGCCGCGGCCGTTGGCCGTCGGTCCGCCACACAGAGCAGAACGAGCAATGTTTCGCGCATCCGCGAACGGTTTGGACCGACGCCCACATGTATTTGGACCGGTCCAGCAAGTCCCAGCGCGCCACTTTGAACTGGCTGGCGTCAAGCCGGCCGCCCTCATACACACGCTGCGCAGCCCCGCGCGCGTGATCTCTTAGAGCATGGCCCCAAGCTACATCGCCGTCTCCGCGAACGACGCAGTCCGCCGCCCCTCGCTCGAAAGCTTCCTCCGGGTACAGCGTCGTGTGGATGCCCCCGAAGACCACGAACGCGCCCCGCTGTTTCACCAGACGCCCAATCGCATACCCTCGAAGAGCGTTCCCCGTATGGATGCCTATCCCGACGATATCCCCGGGCGCAACCCTCTCTACATCTAGCGCTTCCAGAGTTTCGTCACACAAGATCGGGTCGCCGAATTCCTCAGGCGTTGCTCCGGCGAGAACGAACAGCCAACGCGGGGTGATAACGGCGGTACCGAACGCGGTATCGCTTGGGTTGATCAGATAAACTTGCAAAATTAATTCTCTTCCGTGGCGCGACGAGAGACTCGTGCCATCTCTGAGGATGTCACAACCAAGCTGCTGGGTCAGTGCCACGGTGAAGTTGAACGGGCTCAGCTTGTGGTGATCCTCGTTCACGGCGCAGGATTACCAATTGTGTCCGTGCGGTCGGCCATTCGGAAATTGGAATGACTTGCTACCCCTGGTTTGTCCTGGATTATCTCCTGTAACGGTTTGCGAACCGGTATGGCGAGGCGTGCCTCGCCCGCGCGTAACGGAAAACGCCGCAGCGGCAACAACGGCGGTGCGGCGTTTTCAAGAATACTGTAGCATGCCGTGTCAAGTGTTTTCAGCGTGCGAGGCCCGTAAACATTGAGTTTTTGGCTTGTGACTCATTTTTTTGGGAGAGACTTTTTTGGGTTTTTGGGGGCTGGGTGCGCATAGCTGTTTCCGATAAGGCCTGCCCATACAAGTAATCAGGCTCATTTTGATGAGCGGAGTTTAGGCTTACGAAATCGCATGCGGTGAGAGGATCCGGGCCTCGGCGATGCTGAGTGGAGCCGGCACAGCGGGTGGGGATATCGCTAGTGAGGTGATTGTTGTCGCGGTAGCGCGTCATCCGTCCACGATCCAAATCAGATACGAGGCGTTTGCGGCCATCCGCCCTATTCAAGCCGGAGTGCGTCCGTGGGGCTCACGTTCGAGGCCCGCCACGCGGGGATGAATGCTGCCGCGAGCGCGCCGCTGGCGAGCACAAGTGCGGCGGCGGCAATGGTCGCGGGATCGGTGGCAGTGACGCCGAATAACTGCGATCGGATGAGCTTGCCGAGGGCGGCAACGCAAGGGAGCGCAATGGCCATGCCGACGGCGATCATAACGATGGCATCGCGCAGCACGAGGCGGATGGCGGAAGCACCCGTGGCACCAAGCGCGATGCGGATGCCGATTTCGCGGGTGCGGCGGGTGACCACGAAAGACATCACTCCGTATAGACCGATCAGCGAGAGCAGCAGCGCCAGCGCGCCGAAGCTGCCCGAGAGAGCGGCGAGCATGCGCTCGGTGGTGAGCGAGCGGCTGACCTGGTCGTCCAGAGTCGGAACCAGAGGATCGGCAGTCGCGGGTCGTCCTGGCGGACCAGGCGGCGGATAGAGGGGATGGCCTGCCCGGAAGCGCCGCGAACCTTGATATAGAAGGCGGCGCCCGTGTCGTCGTGTTCGAAGAGCGGGAAGAAGACCTGCTCGGAGTGATCACGGACGCCGCGATAGCTCATGTCGGCGACAACGCCGACGATGCGGCTATTGGGCTTGACGTCCGAGCTACCACCCCGGGCGATGAGGACGCCCAGGGGATCGCGCCCGGCCAGATAGCGTTTGACGAAGGCCTCATTGACAATGGCGCAACGGGGACCGATCTCGCCTGCGGGAAGGGTGTCGCTCTGGTCGAAATCGCGGCCGGCGAGGAGGCGAACGCCGAGGGTCGAGAAGAAACCGGGGCTGACGGCGTTGAAATTGATGATGCCATCGCTAACGGTGCGGCGATCGGCCTGAATAGTCACTTTGTTGCTCCAGGCGCCGCCGTTGAGGAAGGCAAATCGGGCAGCGGCGGAGGAACGGGCGGCGGGCAAGGCGCGGACCTGCTCGTCGAGGCGGCGGACCAGGCGCGAGGCATCGGCATCGGAATAGCCATTCTGCGTCGGAGCGATAGTGAAGGAGAGGAGGCCTGATGTATCGAAGCCGGGCCCTTTGGCAAGCAGACTGGTGAGCGTGCGTAGGAAGAGGGCGGCGCCGATGAGGAGAATGAGTGAGAAGGCCACCTGGAGGGTGACGATCGCCTTGCGGAGGCGGACGCCGCCGAAGCCAGTGCTGCCGCGAGCGCGGAGCGAGCTGACCAGGCTGTCGCTGCCGGCGCGGAGGGCGGGAGCAAGTCCACGCAGGAGGCCTGCGGCGATGCTAGCGAAGAAGGCGAAGGTGAGGAGGCGAAAGCTGAGGGTGCCGCGTAGGGCGTTGGCGGCGAGCTCGTGCGGCAAGAACGCGATCAGCCCGCGGATGGCAAGCGGAGCTACGGCCGCGCCAAGGACACCACCTGCCACTGCAAGGAGTAGGGTATCGGTGAGGAGTTGACGGCCGATACGGCCTCGGGAGGCGCCGAGAGCGAGGCGCGTGCCAATCTCGCGGCCCCGTGCAGAACCGCGGGCGAGAAAGAGGCCGGCAACGTTCAGGCAAGCCAGGCCGAGCAGAACACCGGTGGCGGCGAACAATAGCCAGAGCGGCTGAGAGGGCTGCGCCGCAGCGGAGAATGGCCCTGGGGCGCGGAGGTGAGTTCGAGAGTGGTTGCCAGGTACTCGCGGCGGTGGTCGGCCGAAACCCTCGGGAAGCCGGGGCGAAGCGTGCTGTCCTCGAGCCACGCCTTGAACCACGGCTGCAAACCGGTCTGCGCCTGCGCGAGTGTAACATCCGAACGGAGGCGGCCGAGGATCTGCAGCCAGCGGGTGTGGCCGTTGAGGAGATCCTCATCACCGGTGTCGAGGTTCGCGTTGCCGTACATGGACGTGGGCATCCAGAAGGCAGGCACGGCGCCGACGTCGACGCCGCGAAACCCGGCGGCAGCCACGCCGACCACGGTCATGGCGTGATTGCCGATCAGGACCTTGCTGCCGACGATATCGGCAGCGCCGCCGAACTGCGCCCGCCAGAAGTCATACGAGAGCACCACGACCGGACCTGCGCCGGCCGCGGCATCGTCTTCCGGTTCGATGATGCGGCCGAGCGCGGGGCCGACGCCGAGCACGGAGAAGTAGCTGCCGGAAACGATCTCGGCCGCGACGGGCGTGGGATCGCCGACGGCTGTGAGGTTGACCTGGATTTCGGCGCGGCAGAGGACGCCGTCGAAAAAGCGGGTCTGCTGCTGGAGGTCGCGGCAGATGGGGTAAGGCATCAGGTTATAAGAGCCGGTGGCGTGGGTGATGGGGTCGTCGCCGTTCCAATCCACGAGAACCAGGCGCTCGGGTTCGCGAACTGGGAGCGCGTGCAGGATCACCTGATCGACCAGCGAGTAGATGGCGGTGGTAGCGCCGATGCCGAGAGCCAGCGAGAGCAGCGTCGCCGCGGTGAAACCAGGGCTGCGGAGCAACGATCGCGCGGAGAAGCGGAGATCATAGAGGAAATCGCGGAGCCAGCGGGTGAGCCAGACATCTCGGACTTCCTCTCGCACCTGGGTGAGGCCGAGCCCCGCGGCGGCGCGGCGGCGGGCTTCGGCTTCGGGAATGCCGGACGCGATGAGATCAGCGACGCGGCGATCAAAGTGATATTGGAGCTCGCGGTCCAGGCCACGCTCCAGGGACTCACGGCGGAACCAGTTGAAGAGCCGGATCATCGGCTGCCCTCCTCGAAGATCAGTTTGACTGCGCCGGAGAGGCGCGCCCAGCTATCCTTCTCGACCGCAAGCTGCCGGCGCCCAACGGCAGTAAGGGAATAGAACTTGGCCTCGCGGCCAGTCTCCGATTGTTTCCACTCCGCGCGCAGCCAGCCCTTCTGCTCCAGTCGGTGAAGGGCCGGATAGAGCGAGCCCTCGTTGACCTGGACCACCGAGCGCGAGATCTGCTCCAACCGCTGCGCGATCCCATACCCGTGGGCCGGTTCGAGCGAAAGGATTTGGAGAATCAGCATGTCAAGCGTGCCCTGCGGGATCGGAAAACGCGAAGATGGCATCGATACCTCAACCTTCTATGCTTGAGCTTACATCCAAGATAGATCGAACGTCAAGATATAGGGGCAAGCTTGTCGCGATTGTGAACAAATGACTCAGATTCAGGAGCCCATGCAATTTGACAATGCAGGATTGCAGGATTTCGCGGCACGCTACACCGCAGCGTGGTGCAGCCAAGATCCTGCGCGTCTTTCAGCGTTTTATTCACCCGATGGCTCGCTAACGATCAATAGTGGCGCTCCCGCTGTCGGGCGTACCGCGATTGCGGAAGTCGCTAGATCATTCATGACGGCGTTCCCCGATATGCGGGTGAGCATGGATGATTCGATCGTCCGAGGCGATCGCGCTGAGTACCATTGGACCTTAACCGGCACGAACACCGGGGCGGAGGCACGGGTAATCCGGTTCGCATCAGTGGCTCCGAGCTTTGGGAGATCGGAGCCGATGGGCTTATTGCGTCATCACAGGGCCGATTCGATGAGGCCGATTATCGTTGCCAAATTGCAGGCCGTGATCGAGAACCATCGCCACCGTAATCGGTGTCCGCCGTCAAAATATCTTTGGTCATCGCGATCGGCAGAATGATTACCGTGCTCCGCTTGCAGCCGCGCTGGCGGGAGCTGCGCCGAGCT
>CAVZTP010000006.1:0-158358 GCA_963778345.1 uncultured Acidobacteriaceae bacterium | reverse complement strand
AAGATAATCACCCGATTGTTGGTCCATTTGCCGTCAGGACGAAGCTGCCCGTTGAGAAATTGCAAGAGCCGGTTTCCTTCTTTGCATCGTTCCGGTCAACGGCCTTCCGCGCCCACTCCGCCATCTCTTCCAACATCTGCTGCTCTTCGTTGCTGGGCGCACGGAAGAGAGGCGGCTCGCCGTCTCAAGCGTCTCGTCAGCAGCCTGCGTGTACTGCTCGTCGTCGCCGAATTCCTCGTCGAGGCGATCGAATTCGCGTTCGAGTTGCGTTTTCGAGAGGCGGCCAGATTTGTTCGCGGTGGCCGAGCGGAGGCTCTCGCGATGCTTTTCCAGGGTAGAAGCGAATGCTGCCGGTGAAGAGAAGAGGCGCTTCTTGAGCAGTTTCAGTACGAACTCGGTTGCAACTCGCTCAGCGGGTGTTTGGGCCTGTTGCTGGCGGGACTCGGTATACCGCCGCAGTAGGGAATGAACACGGCGTTCATCCGAAGCCTGATAATCCACTTCCAGCGGCACGACCTCGCGTCGTGCGAATCGCGGCTGGCCCCATCGATCGACAATCTCGCTCTTAAGCCGGCGCACAACGGATGTCCGAAGCTGGTCCTCACGCGGGGGTACGCTGCGCGCGAAACGTTGATTATCCAGCAGCTCAAGGAGTGCTGTGAAGCTATCGCGATAGCCGTTGTGCGGCGTTGCGCTCAGGAATAGCTTGTGCTCGAAATGCGGAGCAAGCGTCCGGATCGCTTCGGTTCGCATGGAGTCGAGCTGAATAGCGCCGCGGCCCGAGGGCGCGACGTTATGGGCTTCGTCGATCCACCAGAATGTCGAGCCGGCGCGGGAAGGCGGGCTGCCCAGGCCTGGGGAGCACATTTTTGAACAATCGCATCGGCCGCGGCCGTTTGAGGAAGTCAATGGAAGTAATCAGGCGCGGGAAATGCGTCCAGGGATTTACTTGCAAGCCACGCTTCCGGCGGAGCTCGGAAAACAGCTTGGAGTCGACGATGACGAACTCCCGGCCGAATTTGCTCGCGCATCTGATCGCGCCACTGGATTTGTAATGCGCTCGGGCAAACCACCAACACCGTGCGGGCTCGATGCCTAAGGATGAGCTCGAGAATGACGAGGCCGGTCTCGACCGTCTTGCCCAGGCCCACATCATCTGCGATGAGAAGATTCGCCCGCGGCATCTGAACGGCGCGCACCACAGGGTCGAGCTGATAGTCCTCAATCGTGATGCCGCTCCGGAACGGAGATTGAATCGCGCGGGGGTCCGCCGAGGATGCCGCCCCCCAGCGCACCGCATCGAGGAACGCATTCAACTTCTGCGGGGAATCGAAACCTGTCGGAGCCGGAAGATCGGACTTGCGGTCGATGACTCGCGCCCCCGGTTCGATCTCCCAAATCACCCGGAGTGCTTCGCCAAAGCCGTCGTCGCCGACGCAATTGAGTTCGACAAGGTGCTGATCGGTAGCCGGCCTGCGAGTGAGTGGATCGGGTGGCAGCGATCCTACTAAGACATCAGTGACGACGAACTGCCGCTGACGAACCGAGACGAGCTGCCCCGGCTCGGGCAGACTGAGGGTGGTTGACATTCAATTGATAGTGACGGGGTGTGATACAAAATACCCATTGAATCACGGCGGCACCGCCAAGCTGGCGAGCGGGTCCTTGCAAATCGAGCTGTGGTTCAAGTTAACGGGCAGAACCGACAGAATCTTGCTGCTCTGTCGTGTGAATATCCGCCCATTTCACAGGACTTTAGGGGCGCTTTAAGCCAGTTTTCGCGGGACCTTAGGGGCCAAAGCGCGGGACCTTCGGGGCGTCTTCTTTATATATCCTGACTGCCTGACAGGAAACCTGATTAGGCGCCGTGACTTTGTGGAAATGTGGAAAAATAAAGTGCCGCCCCGCACGCTGTGCGGCAGAAAAAGGAATGCCTGATCCCGAGAGCGCCCCTAAAGTCCCGCGCATTATTCGCAGATGTCAATTCCCAGCTCCCCTCGAGAAATCTCGAAAAGGGGTGGCGTTCGAGCTTCCTCGTCAAGTCGATGCAATCAAGGTAACCACGGGCACAGCAGCTCTTATATAGATACAGGGTTCGGAAGGCTTGGTTGGCTGTGCGCACCGGCGACAAGTATTGAGAGTTTCAGAAGTGACGATCGGAACGGTGGGCGAAGGCGCACCGGATTGCCTGAGAGACTTTTGCCCTGAGCGCCCCCAAAATCCCGTGGCAAATCCCAGAGAATAGCCCAGGCGATCGCTCAGATTCAGCGGCGGGTCACGCCGTTAACGAATCTCTGAGAATTCGGTTCACCTACTGACGGGGCGTCAAAAGGTGAGGGCAGTTGTAAACTCAGAGAGCGTCGAATTGCTCCGGCTCAACATCCGGAACTCGGTTCAGAACCGCCAAGAACTTTTCGCGGTCGCCTCGCGCAGCCCGGTCACGAAGTTGCCGCCAAGCAGATAGATGCTCTGAAAAAGCGGACGTAAAGACTTGTTCGACCGAAATGTGATAGGCGTCCGCAATCCCCCGAGCTTGGTCGTATAGCTCTTCCGGAATGTTTATACTCACGCTCAAGTCGCACTCTCCAGCATCTCAAGAACTTCTTTAGGCGTCTTCACGACAACACCGAGTTTCGATGCTCCGTGAAATCTCGCGTATTGTGCGTCACAATGACTGCACCACTTTGCAGGGCTAATTCCAAGATACGCTCATCATCCGGATCCCGCAAACCCGGTCTGAGCTGGACAACGGACGGTACGAGGTTGGCGGTGGCGGCCAGGTAGTCAATCAACGTATCCACGTCGGACTCGCTGAAGCCGGAGATCAGTCCCGGCCGCTTCAACACGTCCTCGTATTCCAGTGCAAGAGCAACCGAAATGTTTAGCCGAAAGCGGCCACCGCCGACCATGCGCAGCAACTGGTAGGACGCCCCGCGCGTTGAACGAAGACCGGCAACGAGTACGTTTGTATCAAGGACTAGCTCGAGCATCGGCCACTCCAAGGGCTTCCAAAAGTCAGCGGGCACCTATGCATCGCCGCCCGCTCCAGAGACTCGGTCCCCGATAAGCGCGCAAACCCGTTCCGCGATAATCTCGGCCAAACGATCCAGGTCAGTTTCGCTCACGTTTTTCAAATCAGGTAGTTTGGGCTCCGAACGCTGTTCATCCGTCGAATCTCGCTTTAGCCGGCGGCTTAGATCCGTGATCAATGCGTCCACGTCTGAGTCTATTTCTCGCAAGGCTTCGATTCTCTGAATGCCATAGCACACCGTCGAGTGATCGCGCCCGTTGTAAAAACGGCCGATGACTGTTGTAGTCCACCCGCCAATATGTTTCGCCAAGTACATCGCAATTTGCCGATTAAAACATGCCGGTTGCGAATTGCCCAGACCGCGCGTCGGTCCCAATCGTGCCGATACAACGGCATCTATTTCGGCCAAGCTCAGACGTCTGGTTGCTGCGGGGCTAGGTGCAAAGGAAGGCGCTGCCATTTCATGCTCCTTTCGTAGTCAGGGCAGCTGCCGGTCTGAGAATCAGATAATCTCCGGTCGGCGACAAACGCGCCGGGCACTCTGGCCACATGGCCTTGATCACCTGAAGCCACTCTTGCAACTTCTCTCGGAATTTGCGAGGGCGCGCATACTCGACATTTCCAAGCTGAGCGCCGAGACCAAGTGGACCTAGTATGGGAACAGACTCCTCCGACTTGGCCGAGAAGCAGCGGTAAGAAAGCCACATAAACAAATCCAGGACGGCTGGCGAGGAAGCCAATACCCGCACGGCTTCCAAATCCGTTGGAATAGGGTGCGCAACAATCTCCTGATAAAACTCGTCGCTCAAAGTAATTACGTTCTCAAATTGATCTGAGAGGACCGGCTGGTCCGGACGCTTGTTATACCAAAGCTGGGCCTCTCGCAGGAAATTGAAGCGAGAACGCTGTACCAATTTCGCCGCGCCGCGGGTCTGGTCAGTTCCGAAGAAAATTGTTGCTCCAAAGATGCGCTCGAAAGCCCCGACCAAACGGCGATATTCTTTGCCGCCTTTGTGCATCCCGAAGGTCTCCAGCATTTCGCCGGCACTCCGAAACCGGATTGTCGGACTCCTTTGTTGAACAGCTAATGTCGCGAGAAAAATCGGAACGATGCGATCCTGTCCGAATGGAACCCCAAATTTAGGGTGACCCGTCACCTGGAGAAAGAATTGACCGTTTCGCCGCTCGTAAAGTAGCTGTCCGGCTGGAAGAGACCTCACTGGCAGGCCACATAAGACAAAGGGCCGGGAAGCAAAACAGAGTTCCTGGGTTCGCTGCTCGCGATTAACCTTCACTAGGCGGATGCCGTCGGCTTTTCCCAAGCACTGTTTTGAAACGATAAACTCCTGATGGGTACGCCTGAGGACAGCAGCTGCGGTTTCAAAGCCAGCCCGCGAATACGAGCTGCCCGCGATCGAATTATTGGTTTTGATTGACAAAGAAGAACGCCTTTCGTAGCCGCCTTAAGGGGCAGTTGGGCGTTTGCGGAAGGGAGCCGTCGAGGCCGATCAGAGTGAGGCTGGAGGCGATAATCGGCGTTACTCCGATTACTCCATTAAGGGCCAATTTCGAAGAACAACGTGAAACTCAGTGGATGCAGGTTGTCAGAAAGCAAACCCTTGGACGCGTAAGTTGTTTATTGTCAATTTCTGTCCAAGTTCCCAAGCTGGACGTCGCGGGTTCGATCCCCGTCTCCCGCTCCATGTTTTCAATAACTTGGGAAGACTCCATAATCTCAAGTTTAATGCGATTAATGCTTTAAGCTCCCGATCACCTCGCTGAGCCCGGTCAGAGGGTGCTGCAACACCCTCTGGCCAAATCCAAAATCACTCGCGTAGCCTCAATCTCAAAGAGCCACATACCGCTGCTCCCCGCGACGTCATTGAATGACGTCTTTTTCCTTTTCCACTTTGCGAACGGCAGCCAGCTTCTCTTCGAAGGTCGCTACCGCATATTCATTTTCGTTCACATCAACCGTGTTTCCCATCTGCGCAGAGCGCGTATGCGCATTCACTCCCGCTTTCTTCGCCCACGTGGCGAAGCTTCGCCTCATGACTTGGAAAGTAGCCCAACCCAGTCCTGCCGGTTCGAGCTTTGGAAGCATGTATCGGTACCAAACGTTATCGCGCCTCATCGGCGTCCCGTTTTCGGATGGGAATAACCAATCCGTATCGGATCCCGTCTGCAACCGCTCGACCCAAAATCGAGCAGTACCTTCGTCCCGGTTGTCAACGCAACCTGGCGAGCAGAGCGCTCATTCTTAGGATCGTCTAAGTCGCCTTTATACAAGCGCCTTCTGACCCAGAGCGAATCACCGTCGATGTCCGAAACACGCAAACCGAGAATCTCCCCCGGTCGCATTCCCTCCCAGGTTGCCAGCCTGGCAATTGCTTGTTCACGCAGTTCCAAAGAACCAACCAACACGGCCGCTTGCGGTCGCGTCAAGACGTAGCGCTCCCGTCCCGGTTTGTATTTGCGTGGCGTGAACAGCGATACCGCGGGGTTCCGATCTACGATGCCCTATGCCACAGCGAGTTGAAAAATCGAGCGTAACCGAAAGCGCATATGGTCGAGCATGCTGCGCCCACAAAGGTGAGAAAGGAATCGCGATTCTCGCGCCGGTTCTCGTGAAGCGCGAAGCTGTGGATGAACAGAACACGGGGACGCCCAACGTTTTCCAACAGCTGGTCGGCTTTCGCACGACATACGTTTTGATGTTTTACAAACGGAAGGAAAAGAGCTGGCATCGTTCGCGACAGTCCGCGGAGATGCCAAGAATTACGCCGAGTTGCTGAAGGGGTTCGCAGCATCGCGAGGCATCGAAGTCCGCTACGACGTAAGCATAGCTCCAGCTCGCGGGATCTCGTATGGCGGGCGGATCGCGCTGTTGCCGGGAATGGCACCGGCCGAAGAAGTTTCGACGCTAGCGCATGAGATCGGTCACGAATTACTGCACCGCGATGAGCGCCGGAAAGAGACAACCCGCACCGTCCGCGAGACGGAAGCCGAAGCCGTCGCATTCGTCGTTTGCAAGGCTATCGGGCTGGATACAAACACGGCCGCCTGCGACTACATAAAGCTATATGACGGCGACTCGGCGACACTGACCGCGTCCCTGCACTTCGTTCAGTCGACGGCGGCGGAGATTCTGAACGCGCTCGAAATTTCGGAGGAAAAGGCGTCTTAGTCCCCGGAAACCGGGTGCCTTCTCTATTACCCGCTGACGCCCGAATGGAGCGACTCATGAGGATGACTTCAGTTTTCTGCGCAGAGTGTCTTTGCGGCTCACATTTCGAAACTCCAGAACGGCAGTTTACATGCGACAAATGCGGCCGCGTGATCGACTTGGAATGGGGTCTCCCCGGCCCTGCCACCCATTCCGAGTCTTCCGACGAAACGATTGAAACGGAGGCGGCAGCATGATCCGGGTCCCGCAGGAGATGACCGGAGTACAAGCAATGGGTTCTATGGCGCCGCGTCGAGGCGAATGGGCGGACGGCGAAGATGCCGATATCGCCATGGAGCGGCAAGGCGGCAGGTTGTGACAAGCCGCAAACCTGGAGTACATTTCGGCATGTCTGCGGAGCCATGAAACGGTTCAGAGCGGATGGCATCGGTTTCGTGTTCACAGCAGCTGATCCGTTCTGTGGAATCGATCTGGACAAGTGTCGCGCCAGGAATGGAAGCATAAACGAAGACTGCCGAACGCTCATTCACCGCATTAACAGCTACGCTGAGATCTCACCATCGGGCAACGGCGTTCACATCATCGTTAGAGCGAACCTAGGCAGTGCCGGACGGCGGACCGCCGGTCTGGAAATATACAGTTCAAGGCGCTACTTCACCATGTCCGGGGAAACATCTTGCCGGCACACCCTTCCATATTCACGGGGCGTCAAGGCGAGCTGGACGCATTGTTGAGCGAGCGCTTTTCGTCCGAGCAGCAGCCAACCTCCCCGGGAGTGACGCCGTTCCCTGAGATGTCCGACGTGGTCCTGATCGAATGAGCTTTCAGCGCAAAGAGTGGCTCTCGATTTCGGAAACTTTGGAGTGGTGGCTTTTGATGGTGGCTACCAGGGATGCGCCGCGGCGCGCAGCAAATCCGCACTCAGCCGTTCTTCGGTAGCCGCGTTCAGTTTCCCGCCATTCCGCGTTACATAAAACACGTCGATGGCCTTGTGCGCTTCCGTATCGATCATCACCACCTCGATATTGCAACCGCATTCGCTGATCGCCGAGGCCAGATCGTACAGCAGGCCGGGACGATCTTCGCCGACGAAATCGACGAGTGTGGAAGCGTCGGAGGCTTCGTCGTTGAACCGGACACTTGGCGCGATGGTCGAGTCGTTGGTCGGCCGGGGAATACGCCGCCTTCTTTTCAGCAGGTCCACCACATCCACCGAACGCCTCACCACGCATTCGATGGTCCATTGCAGCCGGTTGACTTCGCTCGGATTCAGCTCCAGAATGCGGAGCGGATCCGTGAAGCGGATGAGATCCAGAATACACCCGGCGGTATTCGATGCAGCCTCGGCTTTTACGATGTTCATCGCAAAGCTGGAGAGAGCTCCACATAGGCGCGCAAAGAGGCCCGGTTCATCGTGCGCCAGCACAGTCAGGCGGTAAGCGCCCGCTTCTTTTTCAATCTCGACGGCTACTCCTTCTCGCTTACTTTTCTGCCACAGCTCGAGATGACGTTCAATTTCTTCGGGGGTGTGGGTTCTGATGTATCTCTTAGGGAAGCCATCGAGGAACTGCGCCAGTTTCGGGGAGGCGGAGGCGACGTCTTCGTGAATGCGGTCCGTGGCCAGCTCGCGCGTTAGCTGCTCTAATCCGAGCGAATAGACTCGCCAGAGCTGCTCCAGCCGCCAGGGAGTCATGCTGGTTGGATTGACGGCATTGATATCGGCGTAGGTGAGAAGAGTGAGGCGGCGAAGATCTTCCTGGGTGCCGATCCGCGAGGTCAAGAAACGAGCCGTGGCGGGATCCTCCAGGTCGCGGCCGTTCATGATCAGCGACAGATCCAAATGATGCTCGATCAGGAAACGGATGGCCTGCTGCTTCTGCGGGGGCACCTGCAGGCGTTGCGCTACGGCGTCCATCGCTTCGAGCGAGCCTCGGACGTGATCGCCTGGACGCGTGCCTTTGCCGAGATCATGCAAAAGCAGCGCGAGACGCAGGACGGCCGGATCATCGTCTTCGGTTGCGAGTTGATGAAGGCGTGGGGGCGTGCCGGGTGTGTTTCCGATGATGTCATCCACGCTCTGAATTGCTACCAGCGTGTGCTCGTCCACCGTGTAGCGGTGATAGAAATCGCGAACAACAAGGCTGTCTATGCTGTGCCAGCCGGGAACCGCGGCATTGAGAAGGCCAGTTTCCTGCATTTCCCGCAGCGCAAGCGCGGCATGGGGCTGCGATAACAATTCGCGCCACTCGGACCAGGGAAGCGAGCGCTCCTGAAAAAGATGGGCCAGAGGAGTCAGCTCATTGCGAACCCGCCGATGCGTGTCCCAAGAGAGCGGAATTCCATGCCTTGCCACGAAAGTGAACAAGCGCAAGACGGACTCCGGCGAGTTCAGCGTTTCGGACGCGTTGCGCAGGAAGACGCGTTCGCGTGAAACGGTGAACTGGGAAGTAGACAGGCGGCCTAACCGGTCGCGAAAATTTCGAAGCAGCGAAGGTTGCTGCGCATCGGCATATTCCAGCGCCCGGAGCGTGCATTGGAAAACCTGCCGCGCGTGGCGGTAGTAAGTGCGCATCCACTCCTCCGGAGCAAGCGGCTCCGCGGATAAGGAACGGGCGGCTTCATCCTGGAGCTCGAAACTGAGCAGGTTATTGTCGCGATCGGCTTGAAAATGAAGAAAGCAGCGCAGAGCATATAAGAACTGTGTCGAGCTTTCCACATCGGCTACCGATTCCTGAATTTCCGCGTATTGCGGAACGACTTGGGAAAGCCAGCGCATCGCGTGTATATCGCGAATGCCGCCAGGAGCTTCCTTTATGTTCGGCTCCAAATGGTAAACAGTGTTATTGAACTTAGAGTGCCGATGGCGCACCAATTCGACAAGCCGCTGCATGATGGTGGCGGCATTGCGTTGATAAAAACCGGGGAGCTTTTGGGAAAGCGAATCAAACAGTTTTTCATCACCGCATAGAAAACGAAGATCCAGCAAGCTGATGTGCAGCTCCAGATTCTGATCGTGCAGCCGGCAGCACTCGGCGACGGTGCGGACAGAATGGCTGACGCGAAGCCGCGTGTCCCAAAGAACTCGCAGGAATTGCGACAGCGGCTGTTTCATGCGATCGAGATCCGCTTCGTTTTCGACGAATCAGCAGGAGGTCGATATCCGAATGCGGAAACAGCTCACGCCTTCCGTAGCCGCCGACCGCGGCAACGGCGAACTCGACTCCGGGGTTCAAATAATCGGCGGATGCGCTGGTGACGAGCGAGTCCACAAGATTGGTTCGGGTGGTGAGAACGCGCGAGGGATCTCGATCAGTCTGGAATGCGAGTAACGCTTGATTGGTTGCGTCCTGGATTGGTGATGTGGAGGGTTCCATCATTCGTTTTTCAAAAGACGCTCCCTTGCGGTCGCGGCTCGGTTTGGGGCACTCAGAGCGCTGCCTCGCCTGTATCGTCGTTGCGGATGCGAATCGCTTCCAGAACGTCGTAGATGAAAATTTTGCCGTCGCCGATTTTTCCGGTGCGGGCGGCGGATGAGATGGCGCGGGTAATTTCATCCAGGCGCGTATCGGAGACGATGGTTTCGATCTTGATTTTAGGAAGCATATCGACTTCGTACTCCATTCCGCGATAGACCTCCTTGTGACCCTTCTGACGGCCGTGGCCGCGCACCTCGGTGATCGTGATGCCGTCCACTCCGATGGTCTTGAGGGCTTCCTTGACGTCGTCCAATTTGTGCGGCTGGATGATGGCTTCAATCTTTTTCATGGCTGAGTTTATGTTTACAAAGCTCGGGGCCGCTTTCTTACGGTCGCGGTTCTGCAAGCGAGATTAGACGTCGAGGTTGTATCCTTCCTCTCCGTGCATGCTGAGGTCGAGGCCTTCCAGTTCCTGGTCGGTTGAAACACGCAGGCCGATCAGCAGATCGACAATTTTCAAAATAATCAGAGTGCCCACGATGGCCAATCCCCACGAGATAGCGACAGCGATTCCCTGATTCAAAAGCTGCCGGGGATTGCCGTCGACCCAACCGAGCGGCAGTATTTGCCCCGCCGCGTCTTTCAATCCGTCGTTGATGGCGTTGGTGGCGAATACGCCGGTGAGAATCGCGCCCAGAGTGCCGCCCGCGCCATGCACGCCGAATGCATCGAGAGTGTCGTCATACCCGAATTTGCCTTTGACGGTTGTCACCATGAAGAAGCAGAATGCGCCGGCGAGGAACCCGATGAGCAGGGCGGGGAAGGGCTGGACGAAACCGGAAGCGGGCGTGATGGCCACCAAGCCGGCAACGGCTCCCGAGATGCCGCCCAACATACTGGGCTTGCCGTGCCGCACCCATTCGGCGAACATCCACCCGAGCGCCGCGGCGGATGCGCCAAAATGCGTGGCGACAAAAGCGCTGGTGGCCAGACCGGAGGCGTTCACGGCACTCCCGGCGTTGAAACCGAACCAGCCCACCCACAACATGCATGCGCCAATGAGGCTGAGCACAAGGCTGTGCGGCTTCATGGGCTCTTTCGGGAAACCGACGCGCTTGCCCAGATACAAGGCGCAGACCAGAGCGCTGACTCCCGAAGTGATGTGAACAACCGTTCCACCCGCGAAATCGAAGCAGGGGATCTTTCCGCCCAGAAACGCATTCAGCAGTCCACCTTTGCCCCAAACCATGTGCGCCATGGGGAAGTAGACGATGGTGGACCATAGGAACGTGAACAACAACATGGCGCTGAATTTCATTCGTTCGGCGAATGCGCCGGAGATGAGTGCCGGAGTGATGATGGCAAACATCAACTGATAAACCATGTAAGTCTCGTGAGGAACGGTGGGGCCGTAATCCGGATTCGGAGCCGAACCCACGCCGTTAAGAAATGCGTAGCGCAGATCTCCGATAAACGAATTGCCCGAGGCAAACGCGAGACTGTACCCATAAATAGCCCAGAGCACGGTGATGACGGCCATGAGCGCAAAGCTATGCATCATCGTGCTGAGCACGTTTTTGCTGCGCACCAATCCGCCATAGAACAACGCGAGACCCGGCCCCGTCATCATCAGCACGAGCGCGGCGCTGGTCAGCATCCAGGCGTTATCGCCGGAATTGATTTTTGGTTCCGTCGCGGGCGTTTGAGCTAGCAGCGAGGCTGCAGAGAGGCCCCCGAACAGCAACAAAAGCCTGAATACACTTTTCATAGGAGACGACGTGGTCAAAGCCAAAGCGTAGCAAGTTTACGTCCGCGCACGAATGCGCAATTTTCTATGCGGCGGATCGAAATGTTTTATGCCCGATGGCGCAGTGCTACTTCGTTGGCGGATGCGACCCACCACCTTCTCCAGGGAAGGGCCATTCCTTATTTAGAAGAAGCTCGTTTTCGCGAGTTGCCTTCGGAACGTTGTTGATTTTCAGGTTCTCCAAAAAGTGTACGCCGGTCTTGCCCGCTACCGCGATATCAAGATCGCCGTCGCCATCCAAATCCTGCACGATGATCTGCGTGCCCGCTCCCGCGGTTCCGTTTTCGGAGATTGCGATACCGAGTGAACTTTCCAGTCTTGCGATCAATCTTGTAGTAGTAGATGACCAGTGGATCATAGGATCCGGGATCGTTTCCGCTGTGCCCGCGATAGCGTTTTCCCACGATCAGTTCGGGCTCGCCGTCGCCGTCAATGTCCACGAGTCTGAGTGCGTGCGACTGCGAAAACGATTCGTCGATGATGTGCTTGATCCAGTGGCGACCCACTCCGGTCCCTTGCTGCTCGAGCCAATACAGGCCATAGCCATGGCCTTGCCCGTAAATAATGTCCGTCTTGCCGTCGTTGTTTACGTCGTAGCCGATGATGGGAAACCCGGCATCCTCCAAGTTCCAGTCGCCGTGCCATTCCCATTGATCTTTGTTGGCGTCGATATTTTTGAACCAGCCAAACGGTGTCAGCAGATCCGTTTTACCGTCGCCGTCCACGTCGGCCATACCGATGCCGTGACCGTCCTGATCGTGGCCGCCGGCTTTGTGCACACGCGGTTCGGGACCGGAGAAATCGACCCAGATCACGCCTGAGCGGCCATAGTGCGCGAGCGCGAGGTCCGGGACGCCATCGCCGTTGAGATCCGCCATCCAGGTGCCTTCCGTCTGGACCGTGTGCGCGATCAGATGCCTTTCCCACATGACATCCGGTTTTTTCGGGTTTTCATACCACCAGAGGCCGTCGGTCTGCCATCCCACCGTGACGAGATCGAGCGCGCCGTCGTGATTCACATCCACCGCCCACTCGCCGCAATCGGAGACGAATTCGCCCGAGATTTCGACCGTGCGGAATTGGTGGCGCTTCCATTCGCCGCCATTCGGCCCAGGATTCTCGTACCAATACGCGCCGCTGAGGATATCCGGCCGGCCATCGCCATTCATGTCCATGGTGGTGATGCCTTCGGCGTGATCGGTTCCGAGGCGATGAGCGAAGAACGTCGCTTGCGGGACGCCGTAAGGACCGTTGCCTCGGGTCTGCTTCCGCTCAGCAGCCCAAAGGGCGGACAGGAGGACGACTGCTACACAGGGCAGGAGAACGACTAAAGGTCTTTTCATGATGACGCGGCTGCGGGTGCAGCTGAACTTGTTTTCAGTCTAATCTTTCGGGACTCGCGGAAGCAGCGCGGATGTCCCGACGTGCTGTTGGAAACGATTCTTCACGGGGCATGGTCAAGTCTACAGGAGTCGATGATGAAACGACTGAACAGCCTCCTTATCGCCGTGGTTTTTGCGTGTGGGCCGGGAATTCTGCTGAGCCAGCAGCAAAGCCCGAAACAGAGCGGGCCACCGCAAAATAAACAGGACGTACCGCATCAGGAGCCCGGCACGAATAATCCGGATTTGGGAGCACAACGACAGCTGACGCCGGATACCGGTACGGGAACCAGCACCGCGTCGCAGCGGAGTCATTCCAAGAAGAAGGCGAAGCGGGGGAAGAAGGGCTCCAGTTCGACGCAGACGGGAACGAGTTCGCATTGAGTTCGCGTTGATCATCATCTCGTGCTATGAGGAGCCACTGACCGCATCGCCAGCGAACTGCTCACGGCCACTTTATGGTGAGCGCGTAGATCTCCTGCGAGCCGATGTCGCGGGTGAATACTGGCGAGCCGTCAGGGGCAACGCCGAGTGCGGTACCTCCGCCCGGGCCGGTGGCACGGTGCAGGCCTTTCAGGCTGGTGATGGTCTCGATTTTGCGATCTGCCAGGCGTATTCGGAAAAGCATGGGGTCTGTGCCCCCGGTGACGTAGTACACCGATTTGTAATCCGGCGAGTGAGTCCAGTTGACAACATAGGCGGGCGCGGTGAATGAGATCAGCGTGGACCATTGCTGGGTCCTGAGATCGAAAACCAGCAGCTTCGTGAAATCATGCGTACTGGCGACTAGCCGCTGGGCGCCGATCCACTCGGGACCCCACATGTTTGCCGCTCCGGGAACCAGGGAACTGCTGCCGGTGCGAAGATCAAGGATGTGGTCGTGGGATGAAGCGCCGCCATCCCTGAACACCAGGCGGCTTCCGTCCGGCGACCAGCGCGGCCATGACGCGTCGTTCTCCACGACCGTCGGCGGCGATCCTCCATCCATGCCGATCAGACAAATAGCGCGTGCGGAATTGGAATACGCGACCTGCTTCCCGTCGGGGGAAATGGAAGGGGCAAAGACCTGCTCAGGCGGAAACGTGAGCTGCAAAGCGTCGGTCCCGTCGGACCGGCTGCGCCACAACGCGTGATCGGGGTAGGTGGTGTAGGCGACCCACTTGCCGTCTGTGGACCAGGAGGGACTGAAAGCGTGGATACCGGGGAGCAGAGGAAGGAATTGCTTCGATTTCGTGTCCCAGCGGACGAGTTCACCGCGCGGCTCCATGCCAACAGCGAAGATCTGCTTCCCATCCCGGCTGGCAACGGGAGAACGGTAAGAGAGGGGGCCATTGGTGAGCTGGACGGGCAAAGCCGAGCGGTGCAGAAGCCCGGATTGCACCGGCAGAGCCCAGAGGTCACTCCGCCCTTCATGCCTGTTTTGGTAGACAAGGTAGCGGCCATCGGACGTCCATCGAGCGCAGCAGAGGCGGTCTGCCGCGCCGTTCCTCAGGAGGATCTGGAGACCGGACCCGTCTGCCCTGGCCTCGTCGATGGAGAAAGGACGATGGGCGGGCTTCCAGATGGTGAAGACAAACCGCTCTCCGTCCGGCGAGACGCTCGGTTGCACCGGGACGCCGTCGACAGTGAGGAGTTTACGCGGTTGGGAGCCGTCTTTCTCGGCGACATAGATGCCGTTTCCCAGGCAATACAGGATGCGACCGTCCGGAAACAAGTCTGCATCCTGAGAGGCGATGGATCCGAGGAGGCGCGGTTCTCCACCGGGCAGCGGGAGCGCCCAAAAAGGAAGCACGAAGTCGTCGCCGGCTGCGCCCAGAAGATACGACCCGTCGCGGCTTAAGGCGGTGAACTGGAAATTGGCTAATCGGGTGGGGATGATGGCGGTGGGACCACCGCTAGCCGCGACCTGCGCAATTGTGTAACTGCCCGGCGGGCCTTCGCCGAAGTAGATTCGCGAGCCGTCGGTAACCAATCGGCCACTGTCAGCTTTCACCTCGCCGTCATTGGTGAGTTGGGTTACGGCTTCCACGACGGGAATGGCCGCCGGTTGCGCCCACCACGCCATGAAAGCTGCTGCCAACAGTGCGGCGACCGCGGCCGCTCCGAGCCAGATCCGTCTCTTATACGAAACCGCTTCGCGAATAGCAGGGGAAGCCATGCTGCCCGAATCGGAGAGAGTTTCCAGCGCGAAGCACAGGTCGGAGGCATGTTGAAAGCGCTGCTCCGGTTTCTTTTCCAGACAACGGCTGACAACGCGCTCGAGTGAAGGCGGAACGCTCGGCACAGTTTGCGAAACCGGCGCTGGCTCATCGTTCAGAATCGCGCTCATCGTTTCGGCCGAGGTGGCTTTCTGGAAAGCACGCCGCCCGGTGAGCATCTCGTAGAAGACGAGGCCGAAAGCGAAGATGTCGCTGCGTGCGTCGGCGGCCTGCCCCCGAACCTGCTCTGGCGCCATGTAGCCCGCCGTGCCTAACACAAGCCCCGGACCGGTCTGGTCCCGTATGGTGCACGTGCTGTCCGTGCTTACGGACTGAAGCTGCGTAAGTTTGGCCAATCCGAAGTCGAGGATTTTGAGACGTCCGTCGTTCGTAAGGAACAGGTTTTCCGGTTTGAGGTCACGATGCACAATGCCGGCGCTGTGAGCGGCGGCCAATCCGCGCGCCATGCTTACGCCGAAATCGCAGGCCTGCCGCAGACGCACGGAGCCGCGGCGAAGGCGATCGCGCAGGGTTTCGCCTTGCAGCAGTTCCGTCACTATGTACGGCGATCCCTCGTACTGGCCGACATGGAAGATCGAGAGAATGTTGGGATGGTTGAGAGCGGCTGTAGCCTGCGCCTCTAGTTCGAAGCGGCGGAGACGATCGGGATCCCGCGACCAGGAGTCGGGCAGCACCTTGATCGCTACATCACGTTTGAGCAACGTGTCGCGTGCACGATAGACAACACCCATGCCTCCCGCGCCGATGATGTCGATCACACGATAGGGCCCGAGGACCGCGCCCTTGCTGAGCGGCGCTTTTGTACTACTGGAGGGCTCCGCTAGCTCGAGGGCGCCCGCCCACGGCGGTTCCTCGAAAAAGCTATTGTTCCGGGCATGACTGAGCAGCGATTCCACTTCCCGCCGCAACTCCCAATCGTCACAGCAGGCGGAGCTGAGAAAGGCGTCGCGCTGTTCGGGCGCGTGTTCCAGAACCGCGTGATACAGATCCTCGACGCGCTTCCAGAGAGTGTCATCCATGGGCTGGTCTCGCCAGGGCCGGCTTACTCATTTCGCGTCTGAGCCAGGCCTTGGCAAGGCTCCAGTCGCGCAGCACGGTTGGGCTGGAGACGTTCAGAGCTTGGGCGGTTTCTTCTACCGAAAGTCCTCCAAAGAATCTCATTTCGATGACTCGCCGCACCATTTACGAAGCCATGGTGAAAAATGCGAGCGGTCTCGCCACTCAATGCGCCGCAAATCCACCAGCCGAATGAACGCCTCGTTCACTAGCGCGGTCGCTTGCAGTGTGTGCCCGGCCCGCTCTTGGCGCATGTAGGCGCGTGCATTCTGACGCAATTCTCTCCACAGAATCGGTGCCAGCTTTTCCTGGGCGTTGCTGTCGCCACCCGTCCAAGCCCGCAGCAGTCCGGTCACATCCGGGCTGGCAGTGTCGGCCATTGCGTGTAGCACCAATTATAGTCCCGAAAACAGATCTGCGTCTTGTTAGAGCTTTTCACCCACCCCTCCCGCCGTGTTAGACGAGAGAGGAAATGAGTTAGGAACTGTCCGGTGACGCGTTCACTTCTTCATTGGTGATGACAGTCGCCGGTGCTAAGGTCAACGCGGTTGCGGCGTGAACTTCCAGACCCGCGCTCGGACTACCTGGGTTAGCGCGATTACTTTCCCATCCGGCGTCCATGCCATCGAATGGATGTCACCCTGATAGTCGACCGAGATCCGCTCCAACCGCCCGGATTTTCCCGTCATCGCCGGCGGGAACAACCAGGAATCGATAGGGGCAACGGAACTCAAGATTCGTCCATCGGGTGCAATCGAGTTCGGCGAGATATTCAGATTGTGGAGGGGTTCCTCGTGCTGAACTTCTACGCCGGCGCCGCCATTCAGCGGTACGCGGTAAAGATGCTGCGTCCCATTCTCACGCGAACGTACGGCCAGAAAGTCACGGCCTGCGGCGACACTGTCTCCCTTCGCCACTCTCTCGATCCGGCCGCCCGGGTCCACGCTCCAGACGTACCCGCCCGCAGCGAAATAGATGAGCTCGCCGATGGGCGAGAATGCGAGGGACGCCAGTATTCCTTTGCCCGCCGGAATACGACGTGTGATACGGCCCGTTGCCAGGGATGCCACTCCAATGGTGTCCCACTGTGGGCCGCCCAGGGCAAATGCGACCGCGGACTGGTTGGCGGCGAATGGACGATTGATCTCTTCAGTCGTAGTAAGCAAGTCCACGGGATTCTTGCCCTTCTCCACCGCCACCAGGTGGGTCTTGCCTGCAATCAGCTGGCCGACAACCGCACGCCCATCTGCCAGCATTGCCAGTGCCGCAGACGCAACCTCCGGTATTCGCGCGATGACCTCCACAGCCCGCCTGCCGGGGAAAAGCGAATCACCTCACCGGACCGTTGCTGTTGGTCAGCGTAAATACTGCCGTCCGCCGCTAAAAGGGAGCGGGTAGGAAGAACGCCACACCCGTACTTCCCGTCGTTTCCACCACTTCGTACAACTGTCCGCGGCGCCGGGATAACAGGATGGTACCCGCACGGCTCACCTCGATAGCGAACAATCCGTTTTCCAATTCGGACGGAAGCTGCCGGCTGGTTCCTGTGTCCAAGTCCAGCACGTAAAGATGCGCTAGCTTGCCTTCAGGGGCGCGCGCGTTGATCGCGTAAATCAGTGCCCTCTTTCCGTCCGGAAAGGGCACGGCAACAGTGTGTGCGAATCGGTTCTCATCCCCCAGGAGAAATGGTAACGCCTCCAGCCGGCCGCTCTCGGGCCAAAAGCGATAGACCTGGAAGCGGCGGTTCTCGTTCATGCGGTTTACCAGCAGGCTGCCGTCCCGCAGAGCCCTGGGCGCGGCGGCGTTTGGCAGCAGGAGTCGTACCTCCCCGCCCAGCGCTGGCACGCTAAACACACCCGTAGGCCCGCCCGCCAGGCGTGCGAAATATAGCAGCGTTCCATCGGGCGACCAGGTTACGGAGTGCGCGTAACCGTGCGTCCGATCCTGGCTGAGAATCGCGTAATTTCCCGTTGCGGGCATCATGACGATCGGCTGCCCACAATCCTGTATTGCGCCAACCATTGCCAGCGTGTGTCCGTCTGGACTCACCTGGGGCGAGTACGAAAACTCCGGGCCTCCCAGGGCGACACCCGACCACGATGGCAGTTGGGGAGCGGTCCACCACCAGTGAGCGGCGAGCACAACTGCTGCCAATAGCGTGGTGACTGCGGCCGCTTCCAGCCAGATCCGTCTCTTATACGAAACCGCTTCGCCCACATCGGGAGTTGCCGTACTGCTCGAATCAGAGAAAGTCTCCAGCGCGAACTCCAGGTCCGACGCATGTTGAAAGCGTCGCTCGGGCTTCTTCTCGAGACATCGGCTCACGATCCGCACGAGCGGCGGAGGGATATTCTGCACACTCGCGGAGAGCATTGCCGGCTCGTCGTTCAGAATTGCGCTCATCGTTTCGGCCGAGGTGGCCTTCTGGAAAGCACGTCGCCCCGTGAGCATCTCGTACAAGACGAGGCCAAAAGCGAAGATGTCGCTGCGTGCGTCGGTGGCTTGGCCCCGAACCTGCTCTGGCGCCATGTAGCCCACCGTGCCTAATACAAGCCCCGGATCGGTCTGGTCCCGTATTGTGCACGTGCTGTCCGTGCTCACGGCCTGAACTTGCGTGAGTTTGGCCAATCCGAAGTCCAGGATTTTGAGGCGTCCCTCCTTGGTAAGGAACAGGTTTTCCGGTTTGAGGTCACGATGAACAATGCCGGCGCTGTGAGCGGCTGCCAATCCACGCGCAATGTTCACGCCTAAATCGCAGGCCTCCCGCGGACGCAGGGAACCGCGGCGAAGGCGATCACGCAGCGTTTCGCCCTGCAGCAGTTCGGTCACTATATACGGCGATGCGTCGTACTGGCCGACGTGGAAGATGGAAACAATATTGGGGTGATTCAGAGCGGCTGTAGCCTGCGCCTCCAGTTCGAAGCGGCGGAGACGATCCGCGTCCCGCGACCAGGAGTCGGGCAGCACCTTGATTGCTACGTCACGTTTCAACAACGTATCGCGAGCGCGATACACCTCGCCCATGCCGCCCGCCCCGATGATGTCGATCACACGATAAGACCCGAGGACGGCGCCCTTGCTGAGCGGCGCTTTTGTACTCGTAGAGGGCTCCGCCAACTTGAGAGCGCCCGCCCATGCCGGTTCCTCGAAGAAGCTATTGGTCTGGCCATGACCGAGCAGCGATTCCACCTCCCGCCGCAACTCCAAATCGTCACGGCAGGCGGAGTTGAGAAAGGTGTCGCGCTTTTCGGGCGCGTGTTCCAGGACAGCGTGATACAGATCCTCGACGCGCTTCCAGAGAATGTCATCCATGGGCTGGTTTCGAGCGGGCCGGCTTACTCATTTCGCGCGTGAGCCAGGCTCTCGCAAGGCCCCAAACGCGCAGGACGGTCTCGTTCACTAGCGCGGTGGCTTGGAGTGTGTGTCCGGCCCGCTCCTGGCGCATGTAGGCACGGGCGTTCTGGCGCAACTCTTTCCACAGAATCGGCGCCAGCTTTTCCTGGGCGCCGCCCGTCCAAGCCCGCAGCAGTCCGGTCACATCCGGAGTGGCAGTGTCGGCCATCGCTTGTAGCACCGATTATACGTCCGAAAAAAGATTTGCGTCTCCGTTAGAGCCTTTCACGCTCCTTCCCGCCTCTTGCCGGCGCAGTGAGTTCCTCCCGGCGATCATTCTTTAGCCGGTGCGAATCGCCATAACTCGGAGCGCATACCGACGCGCAGCGCAGCTATTCGTCTGCCAGGGAGCCACGCCATCGAGACATACTCGCTTATGTTGTCGGCGGGAAGGCGTTGTACACGACCATTCCGGGTATCGAGTATCGCCGGTGTTCCGAACCAGGACTCGGTCATGGAAACCAGTAATCGGCCGTCCGCGCTCCAACTGCCGGGCGAGAGATGCGAATACCGTAACGCGTAGCTAGAATCGGTTGGAACTTCCGTCTCTGGCTTGCCGTCCAGTGGAACGCGAAAGAGCCGCATATTCGGGCTTTCAAAAACGCCCACCAAGAGTTCCCGGCCGGACGGGCTGGCTACAACGCGATTACCGGCTCGAATCTCTTGCACTTCACCACCCGCGGACGGAACGGACCAGATGTTGCCTGCTGCAGAGAAATACAGCGTGCGGCCGTCCGGAGAAGCGGCCAAGGAGACGATTTCGCCCTTGCTTGGCGCGATTCGACGCGTGATTCGGCCAGTCTCAATCTCTGCAAGCGCGATGGTGGCTCGCGGTTCAGGACCGATCAGAAACGCGATCTCCCCCGGGCCAGCCACAGTTGCGGGAGTTGACGTTTGCTCTGTAGTGGCGACAATGGCCGCCGCGTTCTTCCCTGGCTCGGCCGCCACCAGGCGTGCGCGATCCGAATTGAGAACAGTTAGCAGCACACGTCCATCCGGCAGGACGGCAATCAGGTCCGGGTCAGAAACCTCCGCAAACCGAGCTATGGTCTCCGTCCGATCCTGGTCGAGCGGACGGCTTACCAGTTCCGCTGGTAAATCGGTGACGCAAGCATAGAGGCTTCCATCAGGCGCAGTGTCTATGCCCCATGCTTCGTGGGTGGTCGTGAACAGAGTTCGCACCGATCCTCGTCCATCGGAAGGGACCGAAAGCACGCGAGTAAACTCCCCAAGCTCTGTTGTGAACAGCACCGATTTGCCGTCGCGGCTTACTGCATAGTCGGGGGTGCCAGTGCCCCGGGGAACGCCGGGCGCAAGCGGACGAGTGGCGCCGGTAGCAACATTGACGACCATCAGCCTCATGCCCTCGGCTTCATGCCCCAGTGGCGCCCCGTCGACTACGGCTTCCTTGCCACCGGGAAATGCGCGAGGATTGGCCAAAGTTTCTCCAATTTCGACCGTGGCGACCGGCAGGTCCTGTACCCGTCCCGTTTCAGGCCAGAAGCGGAAGAGTTGCCATTCATGCGCGGAATTCAGTTTGACGGCCAGCAAACTTCCGTCGGGGAGCGCTTCGGGGCGAAAGGCGTTTGGAAACACAAAGTGCTCGTCGCCGCCGAGCACCGGCACGGAGTAGATCCCCTGCGGCACAGAAGTGGCGCGATCGTAATAGATGGAGGCGCCATCGGGCGCCCATGATACGTTGCTCACATACCCGCGCTCGCGACTACGAGTGAGCATGGTCCAGTTGCCGGTCTCTGGTGTCATCACGGCGACCTGTGTGTAGCCTCGATCCAAAACATAGAAGGCAACCATGTGGCCGTCCGGCGCGATGCGGGGTCTGAAGGCCATTTCCGGTCCGCCCAGAAGCGCTCCGGACCAGTTCATTGGCTGCGGCTGCGGCGTAACCAGCCGGTACGTGAGGATCGCGAGCGCCATCAACGGAAGAGCCAGAACGCCTATCCAGACGTGGCGGCGCCAAAGCGGTGCCGCGGCAGATTTCGGAGCAGCGCCGCTGCGGTCTGTAGCTTCCGACATGGCTGCGAGCGCGAACGATAGATCACGCGCCGACTGAAACCTGTTGCCGGAAGCCTTCTCCAGACAGTGGCGCACTGTCTGCCGCACAGGGTATGGCACAGTTTCGGGCAAATCCGGCGGCTCCTGATTCAGGATCGCCGCCATCGTTTCGGCTGCCGTGTCGCCCTGAAACGCACGGTGGCCACTCAACAGCTCATAAAGAATTACGCCAAAGCTGAAAATATCGGACCGGTGATCGACCTCCTGGCCCCGAACCTGCTCCGGCGCCATGTAGCCCGCCGTGCCTAATACAAGCCCCGGATCGGTCTGGTCCCGTATTGTGCACGTGCTGTCCGTGCTCACGGCCTGAACTTGCGTGAGTTTGGCCAATCCGAAGTCCAGGATTTTGAGGCGTCCCTCCTTGGTAAGGAACAGGTTTTCCGGTTTGAGGTCACGATGCACAATGCCGGCGCTGTGAGCGGCTGCCAATCCGCGCGCCATGCTTACGCCGAAATCGCAGGCCTGCCGCAGACGCACGGAGCCGCGGCGAAGGCGATCGCGCAGGGTTTCGCCTTGCAGCAGTTCCGTCACTATGTACGGCGATCCCTCGTACTGGCCGACATGGAAGATCGAGAGAATGTTGGGATGGTTGAGAGCGGCTGTAGCCTGCGCCTCTAGTTCGAAGCGGCGGAGACGATCGGGATCCCGCGACCAGGAGTCGGGCAGCACCTTGATTGCCACCTCACGTTTCAGCAAAGTATCGCGCGCACGATAGACTACGCCCATGCCGCCCGCCCCGACGATGTCGATCACGCGATACGGCCCGAGGACGGCGCCCTTGCTGAGCGGCGCTTTTGTACTACTGGAGGACTTCTCTAGATCGAGGGCGCCCGCCCAGGCCGGTGCCTTGAGAAAGCCATTGGTCTCGCCATGACTGAGCAGCGATTCCACTTCCCGCCGCAACTCCCAATCGCCACAGCAGGCGGAGCTGAGAAAGGCGTCGCGCTGTTCGGGCGCGTGCTCCAGAACAGCGTGATACAGATCCTCGACGCGCTTCCAGAGAGTGTTATCCATGGGCTGGTCTCGCCAGGGCCGGCTTACTCATTTCGCGTCTGAGCCAAGCTTTGGCAAGGCTCCAGTCGCGCAGCACGGTTTGGCTGGAGACGTTCAGAGCTTGGGCGGTTTCTTCTACCGAAAGTCCTCCAAAGAATCTCATTTCGATAACTCGCGCTTTGCGGGCATCGTGCTTCTCCAGGGCCTCGAGCGCGTCGTCGAGAGCGATCAACTCGCTAGCGCGGTCCGCCACCGCCATCGCCGAATCGTTTAGCGAAAAAACCTTCTCGCCACCTCCGCGCTTCTGGTAGCGGCGCGAGCGTGCGTGATCGATAAGGATGCGCCGCATCATTTGCGAAGCCATGGTGAAAAAATGCGAGCGGTCTCGCCACTCGATGCGCCGCAAATCCACCAGCCGAATAAAGGCCTCGTTCACTAGCGCGGTCGCTTGCAGTGTGTGGCCGGCCCGCTCGTGGCGCATGTAGGCGCGGGCATTCTGGCGCAACTCTCTCCACAGGATCGGCGCCAGCTTTTCCTGGGCGCTGCTGTCTCCACCCGTCCAAGCCCGCAGCAGTCCGGTTACATCCGGGGTGGCGGTGTCAGCCATTGCTTGTAGCACCAATTATAGGCCCGAAAAAAGATTTGCGTCTCGGTTAGAGTTTTTCATCTGCCTTCCCGCCGTGTCAGACGAGAGAGGAAATTAAGCAACCTCTCAAAAGAGGAAAACACAGGAGATTGAATATGAAACGCATTTTGACAAGTATTTTGATGGCAGCAGGAATCGCTGGTCCATTTGTAGCTCACGTTGCGGCGCAGGATAATCACGCGATTGCAGATATTCCGTTCGCGTTCATTGCGAATAAGACGACCATGCCCGCCGGACGGTATCAGCTGACGCAGTGGGACGCTAGCGCACCGGTATTTGTGCTCCGAAACGCGACCGGTCGAACAATCTTCGTCCCGCTAGGAAGTCAGCAAGACGGCAAGCCGAACAAACCCAGCGTCACGTTCGCTTGCTACGACAAAAAGTGCGTACTGGCGAAGATTACGCCGCCTGGCAGCTTGACTGCATATTCGTTGCGCTCAGAGTCAGTTGAAAGGAGCCTGCACTACACGTTGGGCATCGCTTCGATGGTCTCGATCAAACTCGGGGCGCGCTAATGGATTTAGGCGCAAATCCAGGCGGTGAGAAAACTTTTTCGCGGGCGATCCACACCTTCGCCCGCGAGGTAGGGATTCAAGACACTGAACGGCAGCGGCACGTTCCAAGGTATTGTTCGGTTGTCTGTACGCTGATATGGCCCAGCAAGAATTGGATTTGTTCCAACTCGCCGCCGGCTTCATGACATAGGCGGGCGCACGTGCGCCTCAATCATGAGGCGCGATCTTGCCGAGTTCACTGCGCATGGCGTATTTTGCGAACAACGTGCCAGATCACTTTTTCGGTGATCCTTTCTCCCCATACCGTGCCGTACTTTGTCACGCAACGAAATAGCGACCCGGATTCGATTTGAGCCGCCTCATCCTCGTCGTAGCTGCAATGAACTGTGTCGAGATCGCAACGGATGGGGTTCATTATTTCAACCGGCATCGGATCGATTCTGACGGATACCCCAAGCGACGTAAGCGTCTTGAAGAACTCGTCAAAAAACTGAGCCACCGAAATGGGCCGGAGCGCGATTCTGCCGATTTCCGCGCGGCTTGTACGGCAGATCACTTCATGGGATAGGAAATCGAATTCGATGTCAAGCAGGATTCCGCCCTCGGTCGGCATCGCCGATGTTGTAAGCCCGCGCGCCGTGAGATAGAACGTAGTGTTCCACCAGTAAGCCGGGTTTTACGAGCATTGTCGGAGGCAGCGGCAAACATTGTGTCCGGATCGCCGACCTCCACTCGGGAGCGGTTTTAAAAATGTCCGATCCATATTGGGACCATTTTGAATCTCACCGCGGTGTGCACTCATGGAAACGAACAACTCTCGGCCGCGTCCGCAACGTCCGAGAGCCCGTTTGAGGGTTGATCTGAGCGCTCGTGAGCGCGCTCTCGCGCACTGATGGCCGATCAATTCGACGCCGGTCTTAGCATTGGTGAAAAATGGCCCAGATCCCGCTTCCGGTCACCACGGTCGCGACCCGGCGGGACAGACCGCCATCCTCGATAGTTCACGCATGCGGATTCCGAGCCCCTGGAGTAGCAGCTTGCGTACACGTTCGGATACCGGACGTAACGCGTCATTCCCGGTCGGCATCGCTCGGATTATCAGCCCCAGTCCCCGAACGCGTTGATGATGTAATTGCCGCCCGCGTTCGCCAACCCGGGCATGGCGGCCTGGACGACGATCAACTCGGATTGCGAACTGACACCCGGCCGCACTTGTCAATCGTCTCACGGCTATCCACCTGATTTCACTATATTTTTCATGAATCGTCATCATTGCGCAAAGCCTCGTCGACGACTTCTCCGATTCTCAAGAATTCTTCAAAGTCCGGAGGTTTCAAAAAATATCCAATTATGCCCATCTGTTGTGTCGCCGCTCTGTCGAGAGGTGAATTCGAGGACGTAACAATTAACACTTTGGCCTTGGCACTCCTTTTACTACGGCGGAGATAGGCAAGCACTTCCGTACCGCTTCGCTTTGGCAGATTCAAATCCAGCAAAACAAGCTTCGGTATTGGTGCAGACTCGTTTGTATCAGCCGCATCTATGAATTGCATCGCATCCTCTCCGTCCTGAACGATATGTAGGACAGCTCGAATATTATGCTGCCGAAAAGCCTCTTGCACGATGAAGACGTCGCCCGTGTTGTCCTCCACGAGCAAGATGTGGTGTTGCCGCGGAGCACCGCCGATTTGGGATTGGAAAGGTGAAGAAGAAGATAGCTCCCTGGCAACACCGTGATTCGAACCACATGCGACTGTAGCAGAATTGCGTAATTCGTTTCCAGATACCAAGGCCCATCCCGGTACCGGGGACTTGGTCTGTGATGGGCATGCGTTTATGGACGCTGCAACTTGACTCCCGCCGTTCAAACGGCCGAACGGGCTTTTGACGGGGCGATCCGGCCAAATTCCGTTTAATTTAGAAATTTGACTGCACATCCGGTGTTTTCTGGATTCGGTACTGCCCAGGAAGCATTTTAAATGCTGGAGCAACAGGCACCGAGAAACTAAAGATGGAGCCAACGCCCGGTTGAGACTCAACCCAAATGCGTCCGCTGTAATGTTCCACGATCTTCTGGCAAATCGCAAGGCCCATACCGATACTGCCGTATTGACCGGCGCCATGCAGACGCTGGAAGACCCCGAAGATCTGCTGCGTATACTCGGCGGGAATTCCGATTCCGTTATCTTGAACCGAAAAAATCCACTCTGCCCTTTTACGCAGCGCAGTGATTTCAACTCGCGGCGCGATGTCTGCTTTTCGGTACTGGATCGCGTTCTCAATCAGCTTTTGAAAAATCTGCCGAAGATCGTTTTCAGAGAGTCCGACTCGCGGCAGGTCCGTATGAACGATGACAGCCTGGCTCTCCGTTATCACGTGTTGCAAATTAGCAAGCGCTTTGTTGATTGCAGCATCGGCATCCGAAGGGGTAGGAACCAGTTCCGAAGAGCCCCCGGCACTGGTATAGATCGTTAAGTTGGTGATAAGGGCACACATGCGCTTAGCGTCTCGCGAGATGAAGCGAATGAAACTCGTGCCTTCTGCATCCAGGCCACTGCCGTACCTCGTTTCGAGCAACTGCGAATAGGTCGCCACGTTCCGCAGAGGCTCCTGCAGGTCGTGATTGGTCGAATAAGCGAACCGGCTCAAATCTGCACTGGCTCGATGGAAGGCTGCTTCGATTCGTTTCTGTTCGTGGATATCAGTGAATGTTCCAAACCACCGAATGCTGTTCATACCGCCGTCCCGCACAGGGATGGCACGACATAGAAACCAACGATATTCTCCAGTTGCGCCGTCGAGAAAGCGAATCTCAGTTTCATAAGGCTTCTTTGCATGAACGGCAGTTTCCCAACTGGTTACAAAATCCGCTAATGAGTCCGGGTGAATGATTGAATGGATGTCTTCGGTAAGGTGATCCGAGAGACCAAGGCCTGTGAATTTGTACCAGCGCTGATTCAGATATTCAACCACTCCGTCCGGAGCGGCCGTCCATACGATCTGGGGCATGGAATCGGCGAGCTGACGAAAGCGTAGTTCGCTTGCCCGGATCTCCTCCAGGGCTCGCTGGAGCTCCAGGGTACGCGATTGGACCCGGCTCTCCAACTCGTCGGCGGCGAATTTTAGCGCTCTTTCGGCCTTGCGTTTATATGCGGAGATGCTGCTCACGAGTAACGAAAGAAGTAATAGCAGCCCGAAGCGACCCCCGTCGGGATGCAACGGAGTCCCTGGCAATAACAAGTGCGGGATGACAAACGTTATCAAAATCCCGGCCAGAACGCCTTCGCCGTACCCCAGCCAGGCGCATCCGAGGAAAACGACGTCTCCAATGAGCGACACGACCAACGTAGCTTTGGCGCCAAGCGCGTTCAGTAAGAGCCAGGCTAAGGCGGTCCCAAGCGTCAATTGGCTGAACGCAAACAAGTAACGGCGCAGCCAAACAGGTAGGCATTGGAAAGAGTTGTTGATTCGCCGCATCGGTTTGAGCAATCCGGCTAACAGCGGTGCCCTCTTTGATGTTCCGCCGAGTCCAGGACGGCCGGAATATTCGTTTAGGGGGAACAATGATCGATGATCCTCGATGATACTGCAAGCGTGACGACAACGGAATGACAGAACAGGAAGGGCGGAATCTTTTCCAGTGCTTCGCAAGTGGAGCTTCCGGACAAGTGCCGGGCTCGGCTGCCGGACAGGCCAGTCTACGACCATGCTGTTTTTCAGCCACAAACCGCAGCATCAGTAAACACATCCGGACCACCCGCGGGCCATTCCTCCAGCGTCGCACTCAGGGCTCAGTTTTACCGCAGGTGTCTTCGCGGCCAAGTTGGAATCAGGCAGTTACCGCTAACCCGCCGGTTCGCCCATATCCGGCGTTAAAAAAAGCGCATATTGCGCTGTTCAGTCTAGTCGCCCAATCTATACGTCGCTGAAGTATACTTCGGTAAAGTATAGTGTTCAATCGCGATCTCAGCAAAGGCAGCGCCGAGCTCCTCGTTCTCACCTTTCTCGAAGCGCGTCCGCGCCACGGATACGACCTTGGCAAGCTTATTGAAGAGCGTTCCAAAGGGCAAATCCGCTTTCGCATCGGTTCGCTCTACCCCATCCTGTTTCGGCTTGAGGATCGCGGCCTGATTGCCGGCCGCTGGCTGGAAAAGCCGGGCGAGCGGCGTCGGCGCCTGTATCGGCTAACGCCCGCAGGACGCAAAGTCTTGAAGGACCAGCGCAGCGCCTGGGACGAGTTCGTGGCCACCATCAACCAGATTGTGCGGCCGAGCCCTGCCTGACTGGTCCGAATACGTGCGACGGCGCCTGTGCCTCAGTGGCTTCCGCCCGGAGCGTGAAGCCGAAATTATCGAAGAAGTGGCGCGCCAGATGGAGGATGCCTACTCCGAGGCTCTGCGAATGGGGGCAAGCGAAGCGCAGGCAGCCGAAATCGCGCGGGGGCACATCAGCGACTGGCAAGCACTGGCAAGTGCACTGACGAACGCGCATCACGGAAAGGAACCGATTATGGCAGCGTGGCAGCAACAGATCGAAGACCGCGAATTCGACACTCGCGGAAAACTATCCTGGTTCACCGACTGGCGGCGCGATGTAGTCTACGGCCTGCGCCTGCTGGCGAAAAATCCCGGATTCGCAGCCGTGGCCGTGCTCACACTGGCGCTGTGCATCGGCGCCAATACAGCGATTTTCAGCGTCATAAACACCGTTATGTTTAAGTCGCTGCCAGTGCGCGATCCGAACCACCTGATGCTGCTTGAGTGGTCTATGCGGTCGGGCCCGAAACTCCACAGCCATAACTTCTATGGCGATTGCGACAACCAAAGACAGGGCGCCGACCAGCACGGCTGCTCATTATCGAAACCATTCCTCGATGAAGTGCGGGAGCGCGGCCCGTTCATGAGTCTGGCGGAGTTTGCGGGTGGCGGATCTGTGACGGTAAGTGGCATCGGCGGGGTTCATCGCGCCAACCCGCAGTACGTTTCGGGGGATTATTTTCGGGCGCTGGGAGTAGGCGCGGCGCTGGGGCGAGTACTCATCCCCGCGGATGAGAGGCCCGGCGCGCCGGCCGTGGTGGTCCTGACAAATGGCTATTGGAAGCGGCAGTTCGGCGCCGACCCTTCGATCATTGGAAAAACGCTGGACCTGAACGGGGCGCCATTCATCGTGGTAGGCGTTGCCGACAAGGGTTTTGCTTATCTCACGCCCGGCAATGTGCGCGATTTTTCCGTGGCGCTGTGGCAACGGCGCAATCTGCAGGTTGCCTGGAAGTGGACGCCGAGCCAGGAGGATGCCGGTTCGTGGTGGATTGTGAGTGCGGGAAGGTTGAAGCCGGGAATCTCCGTAGCTGCCGCGGAAAGCCAGCTCACCAGCATGTTCGCCTATAACCTGCTGCATGCGGAGAAGCCTATCGCGAAGGCCGAGGATCAGCCGGCCATCAAACTGCTGCCGGCGCAAAGCGGTTTAACGGGGCTACGCGGCCGCGTCTCCACGATGCTGTACGTGCTGATGATTGCAGTGGCGATCGTCCTGCTCATTGGCTGCGCAAACGTAGCGGGGCTGCTGCTGGCGCGTGCGGCGGCCCGGCAGAAAGAAATCGCGGTGCGGCTAGCTGTGGGCGCAGCGCGTGCACGGCTGGTGCGCCAGTTGCTGACCGAAAGTATCACGCTGTCGCTGATGGGGGGTGCATTGGGAATTGTGCTGGCTTATTGGGGCGCGAACGGACTGGTCGATTTCGCCCTCAACCATGCAGACTCGTGGTTTCGATTTTCTGCCGACATCGACTTCCGCGTGCTGGGATTCACATTGGCGGCTACCCTGCTGACCGGCCTGCTGTTCGGAATTGCGCCTGCGCTGCGGTCGATGCGCATCGATTTGACGCCGGCTTTAAAAGATAGCGCGGGTGGGTTAGGCGGGCGGCAAGGGCGACTCCGCCTGGGGAATGTTTTAGTGGTTATGCAAGTGGCGCTGACTGTTGTTGTGATGGTGGGCGTGGGGCTGGTGGTCCATACACTACGGAACTTGCGGAGTCTCGATTCAGGGTTCGACACCAGCAATCTGTTGACATTTTACGTGGACGCCACGCTCACGGGATACAAGGACGAACGCATGGCCGGTTTCTATCGCGATCTGCGGGACCGATTCGCCACTATTCCGGGCGTGACGGCGGTGAGCTACTCTTATTCGATTCTGCTGAGCGGCAGCACGTGGAGCACCGACTTTCACCTGCCATGCACGCCGCCGAGATCGACGAAGACTGCAGACTATATGCCGGTGGGCCCCCAGTTCTTCGAAACCATGAAAATCCCCCTGCTCCGAGGCCGCAAATTCGAACCGGAGGAGTACCAGCTGACGGCTAAGACGGAGGCCGATAAGGAGGCGCGAGCGAGCGTGGCGGAGCCGGCCATAGTGAACGAAGCTTTTGTACGCGACTATTTTCCGAATGTGAACCCGATCGGGCAGCCGTTCGGCGCTTACATGCCGGGCGTGAATGGAGATCCATCGCAGGATGAAACCGCGAGCGCTGGGTGGCAGATTGTGGGCGTGGTGCGCGATGCCAAATATGAGAGCCTGCGCAGTTCCATTGCTCCGACGATCTATGTGCCGGCCTGGAGGGGCAGCTCGTTCGAGTTGCGGACTTCGCGGGACCCGATGGCGCTGGCGCCCGATGTCCGCGATGTAGTGCGTAAGGCGGGCAGCGACATAGCGGTGGTGAACATGCTGACGCAGACGGAAACCATCGAAAGGCAGCTTTTCCAGGAGCGGCTGGTTGCGCACCTCGCGAGCCTGTTTGGGCTGGTGGCGCTGCTTCTTGCGGCCATCGGGCTGTACGGCTTGCTGGCGCACGAGGTGACGCGCAGCACGAGCGAAATTGGCATTCGCGTGGCGCTGGGCGCGGCCACCCGGCAGGTGCTCGGACGGGTAGTGCGCCAGGGCTTCGTGCTGGCCGCAACGGGGCTGGCGATCGGTGCGGCGGGATCGCTGGCAGTGACGCGCCTGCTGGGTAGCATGCTTTTCGAGGTAAAGCCGGGCGATCCGCTCACCTTGATCGGGGTTAGTCTATTGCTGATGATGGTAGCCTTGGCCACTTGCTACATCCCTGCACGCCGAGCGAGCCGTGTAGACCCGCTTGTGGCATTACGGCACGAATAACAGTGGTATAACAGGCCACGTCCTCGCGGGCTCGGGCGGCACTTGAGCGCAAGGTCAGCGAATTACTCACGAATATCGATGGCGTGGTTAATCAACTACGGCCAATGGCAGCGATTATCGCGCGTGCCGGATCGATCGAGCGGACGAGACCCCAACAATGAAAACATGGCTTTCACGGCGGCTGTGCCGATCTCTTCGTCAGTTTGCTCAGCCATTGGAGCCGTATTTGACACCATTCTTTACGATGTGAAGTAATTGTCCAAAAACTTGGAGAAATCAATTTTAGCGTTGCTATTTTGCGAGCAACCCACGATTGTGCTCGTAGCTGATCACGCGCGTTACCTTCCACGCATTATCCTTGTTCTGCCACAACATAATGAATTTGGCGTCCCCCACGTTCGCGGGGTCGCCAGGGTGATGGAAGCGATGTATCCCGATCTCAACCGCTCCATATTTTTTCAGCGGATACACTTCCAGTGTCTGCCGCAGTACTTCCCGCTGCACCTTTCCGCAGATGTTCTGCTTGATCGCGGCCAGAAACGGTGCTTTCCCCGCCGATAGCCCCGTCTGGTCGTGGTAGAACTCCAGATCGTCGGAAACCATAGCCCCCAGCGTTGTCAAATCGCAGTGGTTATACGCATCGAAGAGTTTGGCATCCAGCGACTTTATGGTCACAAAAAGAGCGTCAGGCTGCCCGTCAGATTGTGCCTTTGCACGTGTGCCACAAAGAGCCAAGACCACCAGCAGAAAAATGTTTAGATATCTCTTCACCAGACAAACTCCCTCGCCAGATTGCATGAAAACGATTACAAATAAGTTTTGTTCGCGAATGTGCACATCGCCCTAAACCGCCTGCCGCTTTCGCTGCAGATTTGGCTTACTCCTAGTCTATCTAGGATAGTAGCAGCACTTTCCTGGTCTGGCAAGAGGAGATGCGCCCATCAAGAGTTCGCTAACGGAGTTGGCGATCTCAAGCTGTCAGGAAGCGCGCGTTGAGGACTGGTGACGCATGGCCGCCGAAAACGGAATCGAACCCAGATAGCTGTCCGATTTCGTGACGATTCTTCCTGCAAGTGGACACCTAGCGGACAGTTCCCGCTGTCGGCAAGCCGCTAAACATCAGACAACGCAGCGAGTTGACATGAAGAAGGTCGGAAGAATAGCTGCCCATAGGAATGCGCCCATGCGAACGGTTTAGCAGGATTGCGGTTCGGGATTCGCATGGCCCGTCTGTTGGAGGATTCTCAAATGTTCCGATCGATTGCTTGCTTCACGATTCCTGTTGGCGTGGTATCTGTCTGCGCCTTCGCGTCCTTGGCCAATGCTCAGATCTCGCCCGATTTTCCCAAGCCGCCCACGGGGCCGAATCCGCTGACGAAGACCATATCCATCTTCCGCAGCAACATGCAGGACAAGATCATGAAGTCGGCGGACACAATGCCAGAGTCCAAGTTCAGCTACCGGCCGACGAAGGACGTTCGCTCGTTCGCCGAGATCGTGATTCATGTGGCGGACATATCCTACTATTTGTGTTCAAACGCCAAGGGCGAAGCACGTCCTGCCCCGGCTACAGGTAAGAGTTCGAAGACCGAGATCCTGGCCTACCTTAAAAGCTCCTTCGACTACTGCGATGGCGCGTACGCCGGGTTCGCCGATGCGCACCTCAACGACCCGGCGGACTTCTGGGGTCACAAAACGAATAAGATGTTCATCTTGACGCAGCTCCCCAGTCATGACGCCTTGCATTACGGCAATCTCGTCACGTATCTGCGCCTCAATGGCCTCGAGCCGTCCGGCGGCTGGTTTTGATCGCGCAGCCGCCGATTCTTCGTTCAATATCCGGAACGCCACGACCAAATTACAACTGAGAAGAATCCATGGGATGCCCCGTTAATGGGTTTGCACGCTCAGCACGATCAATACAAAGAATGGCCCGGCAATTCGGTCGCGCAAAGATAGCGCGTTTGCCCGCGGGTGCATGGATAAAATATCTGAACGCATTCTAACGAAACGCCAGCGGAAAGCGGGCATACAAGCTCCCTCACGGTCGCCGCTCGGTTTCGGATATTCACATTGATGAGTCACCTTGGTTGACAAAGAAATTTCGAAACATGAGACGAATGACTGGCCAGACTAATAAGGTCGTTCTAGTCATCGTGGTCCTGCTTTTTACGGTTCTATCGAAGGCAACGGATGACAGCGATTGTGCGGTAAACCCGAAAGCGGCGCCGCAGGGCGAAGTCGCGCGCGTGACGTGTCCGGCAGGGAGGGCGGAGAGTGCGCGCATGAATGGCCGGATGGTGCACCTGTTTCCGCAGACGAACGGGACGCTGCTGGGTTTAATGCCGGTCCCTGTGCTCGAGAACCCGGGAGAGTATCCGCTCGAGATACTGGGGCGAGATGGTACGGCGATGAAGTCCCTCGCGATAGAGGTGCTTGAGGCGCATTACCCGAAACAGAACGTCATCATCGAGCGTTCCGTCGCGGCATTGAAGCCGTCACCGGGAGAGCAGGAGAGTGTCAGTGGATTTCGCAAAACGGTTTCGCCGACGCGGTACTGGGAGGATCGTATGCAGCTCCCGGTTCCGGGATGTTTGACATCCCTGTTTGGTGTAGAACGCTATCTGAACGGCAAGGCAACTGGTGATTTCCACGCGGGACTCGACCAGCGTGGAGCGGTTGCAACGCCGATTCATGCGATTGCAGGCGGGGACGTGAAACTGGTGCGCAGCTTTAACCTGCGCGGCGGCACTGTTGCTCTGGATCACGGACAGGGAGTCGAATCAATTTACATGCACATGTCCAGAACGTCGGCCAAAGAGGGCGACCATGTAGCGGCCGGCGATGTCATCGGGTACGTCGGCGCAACGGGACGGGCGAACGGTCCGCATCTGCACTGGACGCTCTACGTGAATGGTGTGCCGGTGAATCCCACGCAGTGGATGAAGGTTCCACATCCATGCGGCAGCCCTGGCGCAGCCAAGCGAACGACGCGCAAACGCATCAGCTAAGTGTGTTTTGTTTGGCTAAGTACCCTGATTCGGAATTACGGTGACGTATTCTTAACGGCGGTTTCAGGCCGCGGGGGCGAGGCGCTTCCGACCAATCTTGGCCAGGAGAGCCTGCAGGTCGCTGCGTGTGAACGTCCATTGAAAGGGTGAAGCCGTCCGTTCGTAGTGGTGCTGGAAAGCAAGCAGGCGCTGTTCGAGTTCGTCTAAAGAGGAGAAATCGTTAGGCGTGAGCACTTTTCGCTGAACAATGGAGAAGTAGATCTCAACCTGATTGAGCCAACTGGCGTGAATTGGGGTGTGGATGAGTGAGGCGTTAGGCCATTTGGAGCGCAGTCGATCAACGGCCTTCTGACCGCGATGGGCGGAGCAGTTGTCCATGATCCAGAAGACGCGATGAGCAGATTTGTAAGGCTCTTGGCTCATGACTTCACTGACGAGACGATCTACAGGAGCAATGCCGCTTTTGACTTCGCAGCGCCCAAAGACCTTGGCGCGATGAACATCCCAGGCGGCCAAATAGGTCCAGGCACCGTCACGAAAATACTCGTGTTCAACCCTGCTGACCCGATCAGAAGCAGGCGGCAAAGCGGGCTGTTTACGGCGGCGCGCTTGAATGCTTGTCTTTTCATCAAGGCACATCACGAAGTCATCGGCACCCAATGAAACGCGCTTCCAGATGCGTTCGTACAAATCGAGAACCGGACCGGCTTTGGCCGCGAAGTTGGGATCGCGGGGGAAGATCCAACTTCGATGTTGCCAAGGGCGGAGGGCATCGCTGCTGAGCCAGCGCCATAACGTGGTGCCGCTGATCTCGGCGACGAGGCTTGAGCAATCACGTGCTGCCGGATTTCTTTGATCGAGAGTCGGGACAACGGAAGTCCGAGTTTGACCGGAAGCTCACAAGCCAGGGCCTTAACTTGAACGACGAGGCTGGGGGAAAAGCGGGCTTTACGCCCGCCCCGAGGCTGCGCCTCAAGTCCAGGCAATCGAGCAAGAGCGAATCGTTTGCGCCATTTGCTAACAATCTGACGAGGCGTTTCCAGTCGCGCAGCGATGACATCATTGGACAGGCCCTCATCTGCGAGGAGGATGATTTTGGCTCGAATCACATCGCAATACGGTGACGTATATTTTCTGGCCAGAGCTTCCAGCGTCAGCCGCTCGTCGCCGGAGAGATGCACATTGAATGGGCTTTTTCTTGGCATCGAGGCCACGGCCCCCAATTGCCAGCCTATCAGATTACGCCGCCGAATCAGCTCAAATGATATGTCACCGTATTTACGAATGTGAGTACTAAGTACGAGACCTGACCTGGGAACGCCTGGCTCGATACAAGAACGCCAATCCTGCCAATCCCGCCACTGCCAGCATTGCGGACCCAGGTTCCGGAACGGGGACCAGGAACGCGCGAACTTCGCCACCTGGGAAAGCGGTCGTGTGAATGTTCAGGTAAGCCATGTCGCTTTCCAGCCCAGCAGCAAGAGCCGCTTCGGCCCCTGCAGTCGTCCCACCCTCAGCGGTTATGAACGCGGGATTCCAACTCGATGCCTGCGTTAAATCCAATGTGCTTACGAAAGTTCCCGAGGTAACACCGAGCGGGAATCCCGTGAAGGTAGGCGTCGTTGTGGCCACACCCGCATTTCCAGGCGGCGCGACGCAGCAGTGTATATGCGAAGCCGTTGTGGCCGCTTCCAGTCCCGAAAACACTACATCAACGGAAAGCAAATGCGTCGATGAATCATACGTGACAATAGCGCTTCCAGTGCCCGGCGATCCCGTCGGAGGATTCTCGTTGGCGCCGGAAATAACGCCCGTAAATGTAATTGGGGTCGCGTAACTTACGGCAGAGATAAGCAAAACGCACCCGAACGCTGAAGTCAATCTGTTCACGCTAGCCTCCTCCGACCTGGCCTTCGCAGAGGTACAGATCGATGCATCAAATTGATGCTGCCCGGTCCCATTCGTTACGCTGAAACAAACAATTTGCGTTTTGTAAGAGCGGCGCCGCACATCAGCCATGACGTCAGCGCATCAGCTATTGAATTGATCTGGCGTCCCCAAGGGGATTCGAACCCCTGTTATCGCCGTGAAAGGGCGGTGTCCTAGGCCGGGCTAGACGATGGGGACGCTACGAGCGTGGGTCACTCTCAATTTAGCAGAGACTTGCCAGTCGGCGGCCAGACGACAAAAGGCGATCGTCTGGCCCACCTTAAATGTGCAGAGTTTAGGCAGCGGGATGAGGCCCGCCACCAGTCAGTCGCCATTTTCCGAGACGCATAGCTTGCGAATGCGGAACGGCAAGCCCGTTGCCGAGAAGCTGTTTGCGAGTAATTCTTCGATTTCACTCAAATTACGTTCGGCGAGGGCAACGATTGATGGACCCGCGCCGCTCAAACAGACCCCGAGCAAATCCGGATGCTCCAGCGCCAAAGCACGTTCGAGTCCCGGCACCAGTTTCTGCCGGAAGGGCTGGTGGATGCGATCATGCAGCGCTTCTCGCAGTAATGCGAAATTGCCGCTTTGCAGAACCTGCAACAGGAGCGAGACGCGTTGCAAGTTGAAGACCGCGTCCTCGCGAGAAACGCGTTTCGGCAGAACCTTGCGCGATTCCGGCGTGGGCAAAGAATGCTCCGGCGTGAGCACCACAAATCGCAGCGCTTCGGGCCAATCCATCCGCACCGCGGCAACGCTCCGGTCAGGCATCTGGCAACTGATCGTCAGTCCGCCCAACAGCGCCGCAGCAACGTTATCGGGATGGTGTTCCAGCGCGCAAGCCGCATTTAGCAACCCCTGTGGAGGAAGCGGACCCGCTATGGCTTCGTAGAGACGCAAGCCTGCTACCGTTGCCGCGGCGCTGCTTCCCAGGCCCGACTTGGTGGGAATCTCGCTCCGCACTTCGACGCACAGGGCGGGAAATACTGCGCCGCGTTGCGAAGCCGCAAACCGGAATGCACGCTCGATATAGTTCTCGCCGTCCAGTTCGCCATCGACGAAATGGAAGCGCAACTCGTTCTCGCCTTTCACAACACGAACCGAAAGGCGCAAGTACAATTGCACGGCCACCGCGAGGGTATCGAATCCGGGGCCCAAGTTCGCAATCGAAGCGGGCACCCTGATGTCGAACTTGGAAAGCGAGGGCTCGGTCATGCGCGTAAACACCATCCCACTACTTCAGTGGGCAGTGACAGTGGAAGGCTCTCCGGATTCGAGCTTCTGTTGCCACTTGATGATGAAATTGGTGTCCTTCAAAACGTGTCCCGTGAGGACGGCGGCAATTTTGGCATCCCGGTCCATTTTGCCAGCGCTCACCAGTTTCCGGATTCCGGCCAGCGTGGTAGCAGAAGCCGGCTCACAACCGATTCCATCGCGGCCGATCATCGCCTTCGCCTCTCCGATCTCTTCATCCGTCACGTCCATCACCAGCCCATCCGTAAAATCGATCGCCTGGAGCGCCTTTTTCCAGGAACGCGGATTCCCGATGCGGATAGCGGTCGCTACTGTCTCCGGGAATTCCAAGGCGTGTAGCTCCCGGGTTCCCGATTTCCACAAGCGGGCCAGGGGATTCGCTCCTTCGGCCTGCACGATGATCAATCGCGGCACTTTGTCGATCAATTCGTAATTTTTCAATTCCATCAGGGCCTTGCCAAAAGCCGAGGAGTTGCCGAGATTCCCGCCGGGTACGACCAGGTAATCCGGAACCTCCCAACCGAACTGCTCGAATAATTCGAACATGGCGGTCTTCTGCCCTTCAATTCGAAATGGATTGATGGAATTGAGGAAATACAGATTCCGATCCGACGCCTCGAGCAGGGCGTTGAGCGCATCGTCGAAACTGCCTTCGATCTGGACGATTTCGGCGCCATAATCGAGCGCTTGCGCCAGCTTATTTTTCGATGCTTGTCCGGCCGGGAGGTATACCCGCGAGGTCATGCCGCCGCGCGCCGCATAGGCCGCCAAAGATGCGGCAGTGTTTCCGGTGGAGGCGCAAGCCACAACCCGGGCACCCACAAACCTGGCTTCGGTCATTCCCGCCGTCATGCCCAAATCTTTAAACGATCCGGTTGGATTCCATCCAAGATGCTTGAACCACAGATCTCGAACGCCTGCCCAGTTGGCTGTCTTGCGGGCACGGACGAGAGGCACGTTGCCTTCGGATAGAGTGACGATTTCCTCCGATGAATAGTCGGGCAGAAATTCGCGGAATCGCCAGACTCCGCTTTGATAGCGCGGATCGTGAGACATGCGCCGCTCGAGCCATAGATTTTTCAGGAACGAGGGCTCGTTCCGCTCAACGTCTATAGCGACTTCGAGCAAATCCCCGCAACGAGGGCAGGCCAGAGCACGATCATGCAGTTCCAAGGTGGTCCTGCAATCGGGAACACTACACCGAAGATGCGTCATCCGCGCGATTCCACTCCGATTTCATCCAACGTAGCATTCGCCGCTCTGACGCTCCAGAAACTCACTTGCAGAGCGCCACCCCACTATGGCTCTTTAAGGTCTATTTCGCGGAGTATGAGAACGATTGAAGGGCGTTCAAACCCAGCGCTGTTTCCTCGGACATTTTTTGCAGGATCTCGTTGCGCAGCTGCATCTCCTGGCGCGCGAGTTCGGTCAAGCCCATCTTTTTATAGAGGAGTCCCAGTCGATAGTGATTCTGCGGAATGGGATCGAGCCTCACGCACGCTTCCATTTCCGTGCGAGCCGGTGCAAGCTGATCCGTCCATTCATAGGCGCGGGCCAATTCGCAGCGACCAACGACGCTTTCGGCAGGAGCGCGTTTCAAGCCGGCAATGGCTTGTTTCTCGAGGGCAGCGTCGCCGCTCTCGCGCGCTTCCCGGAGTCTCAGCGCGCTGCACACGAGAGCGTTCCAGCCGCAAAGTAATTTCACGGTGCGCGGCGCGGGCGAGGCAGATGACTGCAGTACGATCTGGGCAAGGGAGCGATACGGCGGCTTCAAACTTTGGATCGGTTTCGATCGCGTCCTCCAGAGCCGCCACACCCTCCTTCAGATTGCCGTCCGCATATTGCGCGATACCCAGGAGCGTGCGAATCTTCGCCGATTCGGGAAACAATGCAGCCGATTTCTGGAGCAGATCAATCGCCGGCCTGAACGACTGATGCCGGATGAGTTCCAGCCCCAGTGCAATTCGATATTGCTCTTGATCGGGCGCCAGTTCAACCGCTGCTTGATAAGCGGTCGCGGCATCCATATAATTGCCGCGCTTCTCCTGAATATCGCCTAGAATTGCCTCCGCAGTCGCGCTTTTTTCGGCCATTCGCGCGTGTTGAAGTGCATCGTCAAGCTGTCCGGCTTGCAACTCCGCCATGGCCGTGCCGAGCAGCAGACTTGAATCGCCGGGCGAAAGTGCGAGTGCGGCTCGCATCTCATTCGCGGCAGCAGTTGGTTCGTCCGAGTCCTGATGCGATGGCCGCTCTCAAACGATGGAACGCAATGCGCTGGCTCAGTTCGGCGGGTTCCGTCACGCCCATGAGCGCCTTACGAGCTTCGGCGTACCGGCCTGACCGAGCCAGCGTTACTGCCTCTTCAAGTGACGATTGAGCCAGCAGCGCACCGCAAAACAGCACCCAGATCACAATGCCGCGCAAAGCACCCGTATGATAACGTATGCCTTTGGCCCAAGCCGAATCACCTCACTTGGTCCGCGGCATCGGGCTGTTCGGAGCTGCATCCGCGAACATGCTGGAGATGATCGGCGTCGGGCCGTTCATCACGATTCCCATTCTGCTCAGCAAGACGAATGGTCCTCAAGCGATTCTTGGCTGGATCATTGGCGCGCTTGTTGCGCTGTGCGATGGCATGGTGTGGGCCGAACTTGGCGCCGCGATGCCCGATACCGGCGGTCCTTACCACTACCTCTCGGAAGCATTTGGGCCCATGAGCCTTGGACGGCTGATGAGTTTTCTCTTCATTTGGGAGACGATTTTGATCGCTCCGCTCACCATTGCGTCGGGCGCGGTCGGATTTGCGCAATACGCAAGATTCCTTTCTCATGGGATGACGTGGTGGCAAGAGAAAGCGGTCGCAGTTGGCATTTGCGTACTCATTACGGCTCTCCTCTATCGCGATATTCGTTCCGTGGGCCGGCTCTCTATTGCAATGTGGATTGTCGTGGTGGGCACCGCGTTCTGGATCACCTTTGCGGGCATCGCCAATTTCAATCCGCGGCTCGCCTTCGATTTTCCTCCTGGAGCATTTGCGCCTTCTCGGGCATTCTTCTTTGGCCTCGGCGGCGCGACCCTGATTGCCATGTACGATTACGGAGGTTACTACAATGTTTGTTTTTTCGCCGGCGAGGTGCGCAATCCCGAGCGCGTCATCCCGCGGTCCATACTGATCTCCATCGTCGCCGTCGCCATCTTTTATCTCGCGATGAACATCACGATCATTGGCGTCATTCCCTGGCGCGAGGCCATTCGATCCACGTCGATTGTTTCCGAGTTCATCAATCGCATCTATGGAATGCGAGCAGCGCAGGCGGCGACCGTGCTCGTTCTTTGGACCACCTTCGCTTCCGTATTTGCTGTCCTGCTGGGCTATTCGCGAGTGCCGTATGCCGCTGCGGTCGACGGCCGTTTCTTTGGCGCATTTGCACGCCTTCATCCGTCGAAAAACTTTTCCAAGTTTTTCGGTACTTTTCATGGGAATCACGTCCGCTCTCGCGTGCTTGCTGAATCTGGAAGTGCTCATCAACGCTCTTATCGTTATTCAGGTATTGATTCAGTTCATCGCGCAGGTTGTGGCCGTCACGCTCATCCGCAGAAACCGGCCCGACATCGCGCGCCCGTTCCAAATGCCGCTCTATCCGGTAACCAGCATCATTGCTCTGCTGGGATGGGTGTATATATTGATCGCCAGCGGCGCATCTTATATTCTTGCGGGATTCGGGTTAGTTATCATCGGCGTTCTCTGCTATTTGTGGCGCGCCCGTCTCGCTCATGAGTGGCCGTTTCAGACGGTCGAGGCCAGCACGTAATGGACAACGCGCCGGAGGTTATCCTAGCTGGCGATCTCTTCGTTGACCTGATTCTGAGTGGTTTTGAGGGTTGGCCCGAACCAGGGAGGGAAATTTTCGCCACTCATTTCCAGCGCGAAATTGGCGGCGGGGCGATGATAACGGCTTGTGGTTTGGCAAGGCTCGGGACACCGCGCGGCGGTGTTAGGAATCGTAGGAACAGATACAGGCGAGTGGGTTATCGAACGACTGCAAGCCAATGGCGTGGACACCGGGAGAATTCGGCTCGATCCGCGCGAACCCACCGCATTTACGGTAATCGCAACAGGCCCACAGGATCGAGCTTTCCTCACTTATCTTGGAGCGAGCCGCGAATTTCCCGACACACTGATGAGGGCGGCGAAAGAAGGACAGTTCGCGGGCACGCGGCACGTTCACCTCGCTTATGCGCCAAGCTTCGACTCTGTCGGCGAACTGGTTGAAGAAATTCATCGCAACGGCTGCAGCGTTTCTCTTGACGCGGGTTGGCACGAAGACTGGCTTTCGCATTCCGGCGCGATTCACTTCCTGCGAAACATTAGACATTTTTTTTCCGAACGAAACCGAGGCCTGCCGAATGACGGGTGAAGCAGATCCCGCCCGCATTCTGGAGAAATTCGCCGATGCAGGCGTTTCCGTGTGGCTCTGAAACTTGGTCCCTCCGGCGGCGCTTTGCTGTGGGACAAGAAGACATTCTTTGCGGGTCCGCATAAGGTGAATCCCATCGACACCACGGGCGCGGGCGACAGTTTTAATGCCGGGTTTCTGCATGCCTGGCTGAAAGGCAGATCCCCGGAAGAGTGTCTTCGGATTGCGACGATTTGCGGGGCCGTTTCAACAGAGGCATTTGGGGGCATTGACGGATTCCCATCGCCCGACCTGTCTGGCGACGGAATTATCAAAAGGAGATTCATGAAGGTCGCGATTATCGGCGGAGGCGGCGTGCGGACTCCTCTGCTTATCTACGGTCTTGCTCAATCCCAAGAAGAGCTGCGGATCGGCGAAGTCACATTATTCGATACCGACGCTCAACGCGTGAGCACGATTGCCCGGCTAGGCCGCGAAGTGCTTCGCCAATTTTCAAACCCTTTTGAAATTCGGATCGCTGCAGAACTTGAACAAGCGGCAGAGGGCGCCGATTTCATTTTGAATAGTGTTCGGGTGGGTGGCATGGCGGCTCGCGCTCGCGACGAACGGATTGCGATTGATCATGGCCTCGCGGGTCAGGAGACAACCGGGCCCGGCGGCGCAGCGATGGCGCTTCGCACGCTGCCGGTCACATTGGCGCAGGCCAGAACGGTGGAAGCTGTCGCTCCGCAGGCCTGGTTCATTAATTTCACCAATCCAGCCGGGCTTATTACTCAGGCTCTGACGCAACACACTTCTCTGCGCGTGATCGGCATTTGCGATACACCGATCGAGCTCTTTCACCGAATCGCCACGGCGCTCGCTCAACCGTACGAGGATTGCACATTCGACTATGCCGGCTTGAATCACTTGGGGTGGGTTCGCCGCCTCACGATACGAGGCGAAGATGTTACTGAATATCTTCTGGACAATGCCGAATTGCTGCGGAGTCTTTATTCAGCGGAATTGTTCGACCCCGACCTTATCCAAGCGCTTCGTCTGATTCCCACAGAGTACTTGTTTTTCTATTACAGCCAACGCAGAGCGTATGAGAACCAATTGAAGGCGGGCGCCACTCGCGGAGAGGAACTCGAACGGATGAATGGGGAACTATTTCACGAGCTCGAATCGGAGGACGACGCTCGCGCGCTTGCGACCTATCGTCAATACCTCATGCGCCGCAACGCTTCTTACATGAAATTGGAAGCGGAGGCCGGATCGGCGTTCGATGGTGCACAAGAAAGCGAGAATCCTTTCGAGACGGCGACCGGCTATCATCGCATCGCGTTGGACGTTATGTGCGCTTTGGTTTCCGAGCAGGCGCGGCAAATTGTCCTGAACGTTCAAAACCACGGCTCTATTAGCGATCTGGAAGCGGAAGATGTGGTCGAAGTACCGTGTACAGTAGACAGAAACGGCGCCCGCCCGCGGTTTACGGGTGCGTTGCCGGAGGCGGTCCGCGGACTAGTTCAGTCTGTCAAAGCATACGAACGAACAATTATCCAAGCAGCGCTGTCTGGTTCGGGAGCGTTGGCCCGGCTCGCTTTGTTGGAATATCCGATTGTTGGGCAGTGGGAGCTTGCGGCAAATCTTGTGAGATCTCTGTGCCAAAGAGATCCGCAGTGGCTCGGGTATTTGCGCTAGGTTTGCGAGGAACCTCAGGAGACATGCAAAGCTGGAGCGTTGCGCCTATCCTGGTGCGGTTTGATAATGATCTCCATATCCTGATCAAGGGCAACCAGAAAAGGCAGAAGGCGCTCGACGGAAAATTGCCGGAACTCCCCCGTAACATCATGGAGACATCGGGCATGCCCGATCGCTACCGAGGACCCGATTTCATGGTGGGGCGAAGCATGTCAGCTCGCCTCAGAATGCCTCATTTCTACTTTTCGCCTTTCGGCTTTTTGGATCGCGTTTCTTCCGACTCGTCTTTTCGTTCTTCTCTACCCGCAGCTTCCAGGCTGCGCGCAGAGCGCCGGCGAGCACGTCTTGATTTGCTTCAGACAGCCGGATGTGAGTCATTCCCATTCGTCCCCATCCGCCGGCAATCGGGACGAAGATCTGCGGCAGTTCCTCAACGAATGCTTTCTGCTGCTCCGGCGTGAGCGCCAGGTTGCCGTAGCCCTGGCTTTGCGAGGCGAGCGTCGCAAAGATTCTGCCACCCACCCGGAAATCGGGCGATCCCATGTGAGAGCTCTCCTCAGCGCCTTCCAGGCTCAGAGCAATGCGCCGAAAATCCGCGATAGTCACCACCGGTTCTCGCAAAGCTACGGCGCGTAGTAACTGGAAATATCGAGAATCAAATGCGTCGCATTTGAGGCAAAGGCGCTGATGGAACCATCCGTTGTAGGGACAATCGCCATGTTCGAAGTAATCGCTCCATCAAGAGCATTGAGCGTCGATACGACCGGTTGCGACTGGCCATCAGCCCACAGAGTCAGGTAAGTAAGCGGAGCGGGCGGAACTACAGTTGCGTTTAAGCCGTAGGCTTTCGCGGTGGCTGGGACGCCGCAGGCGCTCGCACCTACGTTCACAGCGAGCGTTCCAGTGAAGGGCTGCGCGCCCAAGGGGGTTCGCGTATCCAGCACCCGGCAGGGCCTCAAGTTGTACAGCGACAGCCCGCCAGCTCCGGGAGGCGCAAAGTAGCCATCGATATCCAACACCAGGTTCGTAGAGTCGCTGGTGTACACCGAGACACTTCCATTCGCTCCAGCCGGCACGATGGCTGCGTTTGCGGTAACCGTTCCTGTCGGAGCATTCAGTGTAGAAACGTTCGGCTGCGCTTGTCCCGGTCGCCCAGGTTGTCAGGTACAGCAATGGCCCGGCGGGCACGGCGGTAAAGTTCATCGAATATGCTTGAGCGGTCGAAGGAATGTTGCACGAACTCGAAAGTATCGGGAACATTCGGCTAGATCCGCCGCCTAGCGAGGGTCCAGCCAATGGGCCGGTTCCTTGCCGCGTATCCGCGACTCGACACGGGGTCATGGGATAGAACGCGAGCGATGAAGGAGTGCCGGCGGGCACGTAATAGCCGTCGATATCGAGTACCACGTGCGTAGCGTCCGTCACGTAAATGCTTACCGCTCCGTTCGTACCCGCCGGCACAATCGCGGCATTCGCTTTGATGCGGCCATCGAAAGAATTGAGGGTCGAGACGTTTGGTTGCGCTTGCCCTGCCGGCCACATGGTCAGATATCCGAGCGCGGCGCTGGGAATGACGGTTGTGTTCAGCGAGTAAGCAAGCGCAGTCGAGGGAATCCCGCAGCTACTGGCCGGGATCGCGAAAGTGCGCGTGCTCCCCGCCGTCATCTGCGGCCCGCCAAAGGGTCCAGTGGCATTTCTCGTATCTACTACGCGGCATGGAGTCACCGGCACAAACATCAGCGCTCCCGATTGTGCCATTACGGTTAAAGTGACGGGAGCATCGCTACTGGCCGCAAAGCTGCCGCTGCCGCTGTACGCCGCTTGAATTTCATAAGTAGCCGCCGGGGTGTTGGCAGGCAGAACATAGGTCGCAGTAGCTGTCCCGTTGGCCACTGTTGTCGAGATGGCCGGCACTCCGATCTCCGTGGTTCCGTTCCAAACCGTGAAGGTTACAGTCCCGCCGTTCACGGTTCCCGCCGCGCTGGCGACAGCAGCGGAGAGCGTTACATTCTGAGCGTTCGCGCTGAATGTAGCCGAAGCGTTGTTCGCGGCTATGGTCGTGGCCGCGCCGAGAACGGTGAGGCTATGCGTTGCGTCGCTGCTGCTTGTGAAGTCCCAACCTGCGTTGTAGGCCGCCAGAATCGTATACATTCCGAGTCCTGTCCCACCCGGCAGTAAATAAGTGACGCTCGCGTGGCCGATTGTTACTACACTCGACGTCACGGGAGTTCCCACCGGCATGCCCCCGTTCAGCAGGGTGAAAGTCACTGTTCCGGTATTCACTGTCCCGGCAGTGCTCGTTACGGTAGCCGAAAACGTGACATTCTGGGCATTCGGACTGAAACCGGCGATTGCCGCGCTGCCTAGAATTGTTGTCGCGGCTGGCCCAACGGTTACAGTATGCGCGGTCTCGCTGCTGGCGGCAAAATTCCCGCCACCGCTGTAGATCGCCTGAATCGAATAGGTACCTTCCGGTGTTCCTCCCGGAAGAGAGTACGTCGCGCCGGCATTCCCGTTAGAAACGACGCCGGAGGTCACTGCCGATCCGATCGGCGTTCCAAAGTTCAAGACCGTGAAAGTCACAGTTCCCGAGTTCACCACGCCCGCGGCGCTGTTCACCTCGGCCGAAAGCGTCAGGTTCTGAGCATTCGAGCCAAATGTGGCCGATACATTGCTCGCGGCGGTCGTGCTGGGGGCTGTCGATATCGTCAGAATATGGGCTACGTCACTGCTGATTGCAAAGTTGCCGCCAGCATTATAAACAGCCTGAATCGTGTATGTTCCTGCTGCCGTGCCTGCGGGAATGGAATACGTTACACTCGCGCTCCCATTCACTACATTCCCTGTCACGGTGCTTGCAACCGGAGTCAAAACGGTGAAGCTGACGCTGCCGGAATTCACGATTCCCGCCGTGCTTGTCACCGTCGTCGATAGTGTCACGTTCTGCGCGCTTGCACTAAATGCAGCCACGATATTGTTGGTGGATGTGACGGTGGCCGCGCCGCCTACCGTCAGCAGTTGTGTGTTGTCACTGCTGCCCGCGAAGTTCCCGCCGCCGTTGTAGACAGCCTGAATAGTGTAAGTGCCGATGGCTGCGCCTCCGGGCACGGAATACGTCGCGGTCGCAGTGCCTCCCGCTACGGTACCCGATGTAACCGGGGATCCGAGCGCTGTTCCATTATTAGAGACAATGAACGTAACAGTTCCGCCGTTCACCGCAATTCCCACGCTCAAAACAGTTGCCGAGAGTGTTACGCTCTGCGAGTTTGGGCTAAACGTAGCCGAGGCGCCACTCTCAATCACTGTTGTTGCGGCGCGACCCACTGTCAATACACCGGTGTTATCGGCGCTTCCCGCAAAATTTCCGCCGCCGTTGTAAATCGCCTGGATGCTGTATGTACCGGCGGCCAGCGCTCCAGGCAAGGTGTAAGTTGCGCTCGCGTTTCCGCTGAACGTGTTTACGGTAACTGGCGAACCCAGCGGGTTATCACCGCTCAATACCGTGAACGTTACTGTCCCCGCATTCACCGGTCCCATGGCACTGCTGACGGTAGCAGATAACGCAACGGTTTGACTATTTGGATTGAAGGTCGTGGAAACATTGTTTCCACGCGTGGTGGTTAGGGCGCCGTTTACGATCAAAGTATGCGTGCTGTCACTGCTGGCGGCAAAAATACCGCCCCCGTTATAGGCAGCCTGAATGGTGTACGTGCCCGCGGCTGTCCCCGTCGGCACGGAATAGGTTGCGCCGGCAGCGCCGTTCGCGACTGTGCCTGAAATCGCCGGGGCGCCAATTAATGTTGCCCCGCTATAAACCGAGAATGTCACGGTTCCGGCATTCACAACTCCGGCAGTGCTCGTTACCGTCGCGGAAAGCATCACGTTCTGAATTCCGAAACCATATACGGCTGACGCGTTGGAGCCGACGGTAGTCGTCGGCCCACTGACTATTAAACTATGGGCCGTATCGCTGCTGGATGTGAAATTCCCAGCTGCATTATAGACAGCCTGAATTGTATAAGTGCCGTTGACAGTCCCGGCTGGAAGGGAATAGGTTACCGTTGCTGCGCCGCTCGCCACGACAGGAGAGGTGACCGGCAATCCGATTGCCGTCGAACCGTTCAAGACGGTGAAGGTCACAGTTCCGGAGTTCACCGTTCCGGCAGCGCTTGTCACGATCGCAGATAGGGTCACATTTTGAGCATTCGTGTTGAAGTTGATCGAAGCATTGCCGGCGGAAATTGTTGTTGCCGCGCCGCCCACCATCAATGCGTGGCCGCCATCGGTGCTGGGGGCGAAGTTTCCGCCTCCGCTGTAGGCTACCTGAATCACGTAGGTTCCGGCTGCCGTACCCGGAGGCAGAGAATAGCTTACGACGGCGCTGCCGTTGCTGAGAGTTGCCGAAGTCGCGGGCGTTCCTATTATGGTTGTGCTGTTGTTTAATATCGTGAAGGTCACGGTTCCTGCATTCACTGTCCCCGCCGTGCTCGTCACGGTTGCAAATAGCGTCACGTTCTGTGCGCTCGGATTGAATATCGCTGAAGCTCCGGTTGCGAGCGTGGTGGTGACCGCTCCCGACACGGTCAGGCTATGAGTCGCATCGCTACTGCTTACGAAATTCCAGCCGGCGTTATACACCGCTACCATCGTGTATGTTCCGGCGAGTGTTCCAGCGGGCAGCGAGAACGTCGCGTTGGCGATACCGTTCGCCACAGTGCCGGAAGTTATTGGCGAGCCTAACAGATTCCCGCCATTGAGCAGCGTGAAGGTTACCGTTCCCGCGTTTACGGTTCCGGCCGCGCTCGTCACCGTTGCCGAAAGAATTACATTCTGCGTGTTGGGGCTAAACGTTGCCGACGCATTGCTGGGCGCAATCGCGGTTGCAGCTCCATTGACGCTCAAGTTATGCGAATTGTCGGAACTGCCGGCAAAATTTCCGCCCGGGTTGTAAGTCGCCTGAATGACATAGGTTCCTGCTGCGGTTCCGGCCGGAATCGAATATGTCGCGTTGGCACTTCCGCCAGTCACGGTGCCGGACGTAACGGCGGACCCCACGGGCGTGCTGCCGTTCAATATCGTGAATGTCACGGCGCCATCATTCACGGCGCCCGCCGTACTGGTTACACTCGCGGAAAGAGCAATGTTCTGGGCGCTTGGACTGAACGTCGTCGTCGCATTCCTGGACGCGACCGTAGTCGCGGCCGGGCCAATTGCCAGGCTATGAGTGCTATCGCTGCTCGCCGCAAAATTCCCGCCGCCAGTATAGGACGCAGAAATGCTATAACTTCCTGCCGCAGTTCCGGCCGGCAGCGAATAAGTAGCGGTCGCCACGCCGTTTGTCACGGTACCGGAAGTTACCGGATTCCCAACCGGCGTTCCGCTGTTGAAGACGGTGAAACTCACGGTTCCGGAGTTGACCGTTCCGGCCGCGCTCGTCACGGTTGCCGAGAGCGTCACGTTCTGGGCGTTCGCGCTAAACGTGGCCGGCGCATTTGCCACTGTAATCGTCGTGGCGGCGGCGCCCACGTTCAGGCTATGTGCGCTGTCGTTGCTCGATGCGAAGTCTCCGGCTCCGTTGTAAGTAGCTTGGATGCTATACGTCCCTACCGCGGTTCCGGCCGGCAAGACAAAAACTGCGCTAGCACTACCGTTCACCAGCGTGCCCGATGTTACGGGGGAACCGACTTGGGTTCCGTTGATGAAAATCGCGAAAGTAATGGATCCGGAATTCACTTGCCCGGCGGCGCTCGTCACGGTTGCCGATAAGGTCACGTTCTGAGCATTCGAACTAAACGCGGGGCTTGCGTTCGCCGCGGTAATGGTTGTTGATGCCGCGCTTACGGTCAAGCTATGGGCGCTATCGCTGCTGGTTACAAAATTGCCAGCCCCGTTATACATGGCTTGAATCGTGTAAGTGCCCGGCGCCGCTCCGGCCGGCAGCACGAACGCCGCAGTTGCACTGCCGTTCGCTACCATACCCGATGTCACTGCCACCCCAATCTGCGTTCCACCGTTCAAGACCGAGAACGTCACCGTTCCCCCATTTACCGTTGGGCCGTTCGCCGATACGGCCGCCGAAAGTAGTACGGTTTGAGCACTGGGGCTGAATGCGACAGAGGCATTCGACGCTACGGTAGTCGTCGGCGCCAGAATCATAATCGAAAGCGGACTTGGGTCTGTTACCGTACCCAATGATCCACCGCCGGAAGCGCTCGCGCTATTCGTCTGCGGCGAACCTGCGCTATTGCTTACGCTGATCGTCGCGGTAATCGTCGAAGTTGCTCCTTGCGGCATTACCGCGGTGCTCGTGCAAACGGGCAGATTGCTGCAGTCCCAGCCGGTCCCGTTCATGCCTGTTACGGTGAGGCCGGCTCCCGGCAGTTCGCTCACGCTGATCGGCGTCGCTCCTCCCGTCGGCCCAGGCCCGTTATTCGTGGCTGTGATCGTGTATTGCGCTCCGGTTTGTCCTTGCGTCAACGTGGTTGGACCCGATACGGCCACTGAAAGCACCGGCGGATTTTGAGTAAAGTTCAAGCACCAACTGCCGATGCTTCCGGTCTGGGCCGCTGCTCCAGAGGTGTAAAGGCTCCAGTATCCGTTTCCATTCAGGTTCTGAAACGCGGACGTCAGCGTCTGCAATCCCGCCGGGGGCGCGTAGCTCGCGTTTGCGGGCGCCGGGGCAGGGAAGGCCCCATTCGCAGTTGCCGCCGTAGGGAAATATGTGTAACTACCAGACGCAGGCAGCGGAAACGCAATCGAATTTGTAGATCCGGCCGCATCGTCCAGAGTAATGTTATCTCCATTTACCGCAGTCGGGCCGCCGGCTTCCTTCCACAGAACGATATTGGTGGCACTGGGGCCAGTAAGTAGCATTCCTATGCCGCTCGGATCCGTGTTTGTAAGACCGTTCAGCGTGACCGTGACTGCATTTACCGTACCTGGAAGATTTGTTACATTGACTCGCGACGGATACGGCGTACTGCTGCCGCTCGCTGAAAATGTAATTCCACCCGGGTTGCAGTACACGCCGGGACCAGAAATCGCCGTCTGCGCGTCCACCTCGACACTGGCGCTGGCCGAACTAACGTTATATGCCCCGAGAATCCCGCTATAAACGGCCGTAAGCGTGTGAACTCCCTCCGCGAGCGAGGAGGTTTGGTAAGTTGCTGCGCCGTTCGCGTCCACTGCGGTGGGGCCGGAGACTACTTGACCGTTTTCCTTGAACGTCACGGTTCCGCCTGTGACGGGAGATCCATTGCTGGTCGCCGCGGCTGTGAATGTGATCTGTTCGCCTAGCATCGCGGTGGCCGCGCTTGCATTCAGCACGGTCGTGCTTGCGGCCACGCTGCTGGTTGTGAAAGCCAGGCAATAGCCGCCGAACTTGGAACTATCTCCGCCTCTCGAGTCGTAGACATAGAGGCTCCACGCGCCATTTAGCTCACTCGCAAACGTTGTGGCAAAACTCGCCGAGCCTTGCGGCTGCGCCAACGCGTATGGCCCGGCGGGAGCGGGCAAACCAAAAACAACACTCGCGCTCGCGTCCGCCGGCAGATAGGGCCCGGTCCCCACACCACTTATTGGAATCGGGCCGCCGAAATCGCTGAGAGTGAGAGAAGTTCCGCTCTGGATCGGGCTTCCGCCGCCGGCGCCCGCCAGCGCCACGAACTGAGTTGTTCCCGAAGGCCCCACCAGCAAAACGTTCAAATCCGGCAAAACAACATTCTGAAGATTAGACAACTGCAGGCTCATTCCGGTCAAACTGCCCGTCAATCCGCTGACGAAAACATGCTGCGGATACACACTTGCGCCCGCCGCGCTTCCACTCATCGTGTTAATAAAATTCAGGCCGGTGTTGCAGAACGTCGGACCGTCGATGCTGGTTGCATGATCGAGAAAGACGTTAACGGAACTGCTGCTCACGCCGAAATTCGCATCGCCGTTATACTGCGCAGTGATGATGTGATTGCCTTCCGTCGAAAACGTCACGTTGTCGAGAATTGCCGTTCCGTTACTCACCGGGGATGAGCCGAGCGCAATTCCGGTTGTTGTATCCGTGAACGTCACCGTCCCCTCGCTCACTGTCAACGACGAATTGGCGGTGTTCGCGACTGTCGCGGCGAATGTAATGTTATCGCCGATAAATGCCTCCGCCGCCGACGCTGTCACACTCGTGTTTGTCGTGGACGCTTCCGCCGCTGTAACGGTGATCGTCCATCCACCCGCGATTGAGGCCTGCGCATCCCCTGACGAGGCGTCATACACGTACAGGGTCCAGGTCCCGTTGGCCGGCAAACCGCCAAAAACCGATGCGAACGTTGCTGTCCCGAAAGGCGCGGCGAAGTTATTAGTGCCTGCCGCCAATCCTGAACCAGAACTTTGCGAATAACTTGCGTTCGTTGCAACCGTGGGCAGATAGGTATATGTATTGTTCGAGGCCACAGTTTGGCCCACAGGAGCGCTTCCAGCGAGCGCGCCATCATCGAGCATGATAGTTACATTTGAGAATCCGTTGGAATCTCCGAGTCCGGAAAGAAATTGGTATGAATAGCTACTCGACGATCCGCCAGGTGTATAAACGAGAAAGAATTCCCGGTTGACATTTCCTCCATCTGTTTCCGCCCAATTGTTGAGCGTAACTGTAGCTTTGGCGATCGACGAAGTCGAGGAAAAGCCAGTGACCGTGATCGTGGAAGTGTCCAATGCGGAAGCGCTTGCCGTCGCGCTCAGTGCGATAGGATTGCTGTTCGTCAGGGCGCACGGGGAAGCGCTGCAGTCCGCAAAGATCGGAAGCGAACTCCCAATCAATATACTGGCGATTAGGAACAGCCAAGATACAAAGCGGTTCTGCATGTGTTCGCCGTCATGTTTATGGAGTGGGTCGAACTTATCGTCTAACTATTAAAGAAGACGTGCAACTTAGTTCGGCGCTAGTACTGGTTAGGTGAAGGACAGAAGTCGAGGTTAGTATTCCATTGGGAAACAAGATATAGCACTTGGGTTTACGAGCGGGTTATAACAACACACAGCACTCGATTGGCAAAGCATTTATGCAGGTTGGGGCGGTTTCAAGGAATAAGCGACGAGACCGGATCCGAAGGTGTTGAAGTGCGAGCATCGGTTCCGGAGTACCCGCGCAGTCCCGGTACTCTCAGCACAGTTTGCGGCCGATCAAAAGCTCGCAGTGCGCAGCCGGTGCTCGCCGAATGGTGCAATGCGCGTGCGATAAAATTCACAAGGAGGAAGCAGAAATGCCTACCAAAGTAAACGCAATTCCGCCGGGGTATCACACGGCGACGCCCTATCTTGTTGTCAACGACGGCAGTGGGGCGCTGGAGTATTACAAGAAGGCGTTTAACGCCAAAGAACTGCACCGAATGGCTGGTCCGGGCGGAAGGATTATGCACGCCGAGTTCAAGATTGGAGACTCGATCATCATGCTCGCCGAGGAAATGGGACCGAATAGATCGCCACAGTCCTTAGGCGGGTCTCCGGTTAGTATTTTTCTTTATGTCGAAAACGTCGACTCGGTTTTCAAACAAGCTGTCGATGCGGGCGGCAAGGCGGACAAGCAGCCGGAGAACATGTTTTGGGGCGACCGGTTCGGGAGTTTGACCGATCCATATGGCCATCTTTGGGGTCTCGCCACTCACGTTGAAGATGTCGCTCCTCAGGAAATGGAGCGGCGCAGTCGAGAGGCGATGGCCAAGATGTCGCAAGCCACGGCCACAGCCTAGCTTTCAAATCTGCCTCAGTCGAGTCAACAGGCGCGGCTGAGGCTCCTGTCCTCTTACTCCGGAGTTCTTTTTGCTGAGGCTGCTGTCCTCTTACTCCGGAGTTTTTTTATGGGAGCGCAAAAGCAAACACGTCACTGCCGGCGGCAATCGCAATGTATTGCTCTCCTTTTGTCGAGTAAGTCATAGGCGACGCATGGATAGCTTGGCCGGTATTGAAGTGCCAGAGCGGCTTGCCCGACCATGCATCGACTGCCTCGAACGACTCCGAATCATCTCCAAAGAAGACCAGGTTGCCGGCAGTCGTCAAGGTACCGGCCCACGAATTTCCATTGCCCACCTGCGGATAACGCCATACGAATGCGCCCGTTTCGGGATTGAACGCCAGCAGGATTTTCTCTCCCCGGTCGCCGGGAATCTTTTTTGCGCCCGTCGCGTAGTATCCTCGGCCTTCGATGAATTTCTGCGGCTGAAGAAAGTATTTCTGACAGCTCTCAAGCGCCATGAAGTAAAGCAAGTGAGTGGCGGGATTGTAAGAAGGCGAAAACCAGTTGGTGGCTCCGGTCATGTCGGGGCAGACGACGGCGCCGTTCTCCGACGGCTTTACCTCGGTGCGTAGGGGACGGCCATTCGAATCGAGACCTTTGGCCCAGTTCAATTTTTTGACAAACGGAGTGCCTGCGAGGAATTGCCCATTCGTGCGATCCAGAACATATACGAATCCATTGCGGTTGGCTTCCACGAGAAGCTTGCGCGGGAATCCGCGGTAGGGAGTGTCAATGAGCACGGCTGTCTCGGTTGCATCGTAATCGAAAAGGTCGTGCGGGGTGAACTGGAAATACCATTTCAACTTTCCTGAATCCGGATCGAGCGCTAGAACGCAATCGGTATAGAGATCGTCGCCTGGGCGCGGATCACCGTCGAAATCCGGAGCGGGATTACTGGTACCCCAGTAGAGAGTGTTCAGTTCGGCATCGTAGGAGCCCGGCATCCACGTCGTGGCCCCGCCGTGCAAGTAAGTGTCGCCCGGCCAGCTCGAGGATCCAAACTCACCCGGCGCAGGAATGGTCCAGAATTGCCAACACAGCTTACCCGATGCGGCGTCAAAAGCCGCTATGAATCCCCGCACTCCATCATCTCCGCCGGAAGTTCCGACGATAACTTTATCGCGAACCACCAGAGGAGCACTGGTCGCGCCGTAGTTCTTGTTTCCTGAAGCGTAGGGAACATCCCAGAGCAAGTGGCCCGAACGCAAATCGAGACAAAGCAGGTGAGCGTTGTCGGTTTCCAAATAAATGTTGGAATGCCACAGGGCCACGCCTCGATTGTGATGGGCGGAGGCATCGTCGATCAGGCCTTCGGTTAGCGGGCGAGCGTAATGCCAGACCTGACGCCCAGTACGAGCGTCCAAAGCAAACACGTCATTCGCCGAAGTAACCAGCAGGAGACCGTCCACTGCTATAGGCGTGCATTCAAGAGTATCCGAATTGGATGAATGAAATACCCATTCCGCGCGCAACGTGTTTACGTTCGCTGTATTGACTTGTTTCAGAGTGGAATAGCGTTGACCGGAGTAGTCGCCGTTGTAGGAGAGCCAGTTCGCCCCCGGCGCCTGAATGGTTAACTCGGAAGACAGCAGCGCCGAGAACGTGAAAAAGAGCGGAATCAGACTTCCCAGATGCTTTCCGGCCCGGTATTTGAGCATCTTTACAATCTGAAAGTATATGCGCTGGAGTCGTGGAACGGTTACCTGGTTCATCATGGCGGGTCTTGCCTCTGTTTGCGCCGGAGCCTTGGGACGTCAGAACGGCGGGCCGGAAAATAGGGAGGGCCAGCAGATCTTCACGGCTGTTTGCTCCGCGTGTCATGGTTTGGACGCCCGGGGCGGGGAACACGCTCCCCAAATCGCCACAAGCGCCAAAGTTCAGCTGGCATCGGACGACGAACTGTTGCATGTGATCCAGTACGGGATTCCCTCGCAGGGCATGCCGGGATTCGTGAAGACGCTCAGTGCGGCACAACTTTCGGCCGTGGTGGCCTATCTCCGCGAACTGCAAGGTAAGACGGAGTCGATTGCCAGCCATGGAAACGCGGCAGCAGGTAAGCTTCTTTTTTTTGGACGTGCCAAGTGCGGGGATTGTCATTCCGTCCGCGGACAAGGCGGATTTATGGCGGGCGATCTTTCCAGCTTTGGAAGGATTCACTCATTGCAGGAGATTCGGAGTGCGATCACCGGCCCGAACAAGAACCTGGAACGCCGAAGCGAAACGCTGACCGTCACTACCGCCCTAGGTGAGAAATACACCGGCGTAGCACGGAATGAAGATAACTTTTCGTTGCAACTCCAGACCCTCGACGGCGGTTTTCACTTTTTTGATAAATCGGAACTGATGAGGATCGAACGTTCGCAGCGATCCTTGATGCCGGACAACTACGGATCGAGTCTTACGCCTGGCGAAGTTGACGATTTGGTCGCGTATCTGGCTGGGCTCCGGCAGTGAGTCAGTAGCTACCTACGGCCTGCTTGGGTGAGTTTGTAGAGCTTGGCGCGGCGCGAGTTTTCGGTTACGAGCCACTCCGCGTCGAGCCATCCGCCGCGTTCCAAGCGCAATCGTTATACTGTCCTCCTATGTGCAAATTTGCTTTGCTGTTTTCGTTCGTCATGGTGGCAGCCGCACAGAATCCGGCCGCACAGAATCCGAGCGAACGCTTCGATGAGATTGCGAAGGCTCGGGCCGATGCCAAGCAGTTCATGGGGAACGTCCTGGTTGCCAGGGGCGATCAGGTAGTTTTCGAGAAGTCCTACGGGTCAGCGGATCTGGAATGGAATGTCGCAAACACAGCGGAAAGCAAATTCCGGATCGGCTCCGTGACCAAGCAGTTTACGGCCGCCTGCATCCTGCTGCTTGAGGAACGGGGCAAGTTGAAGACCGATGATCCCGTCAGTCAATATGTGCCAAACGCCCCTGCTGCCTGGGCCAAGATCACGATCTACAATTTGCTGACCCACACGTCTGGCATTCCTAACTTCACTGGTTTCCCTGAATACGAGCGATTCCAGACTCAGCCAACTACGCCCGAGAAGCTGCTCGCATTTTTCCGAGACAAGCCTCTCGAGTTTGAACCGGGAACCAAGTGGAATTACAGCAACTCCGGATATGAAGTGCTGGGCTATGTGATTGAGAAAGTGACCGGGCAGAGTTATCAGCAGTTTCTGGATGAAAACATTTTCAAGTTGCTCGACATGACAGATTCGGGGTACGACTCGAACTCGCGAGTCATTGCGCACCACGCCTACGGGTACACGCCGGGACTGCACGGCGTCACGGTTGCCGGCTATGTCGATATGACGGTTCCGTACTCGGCCGGTTCGTTGTACTCGACCACGCGCGATCTCCTCAAATGGGAACGCGGTCTTTTTGGCGGCCGGTTGTTGAAACCTGCCTCTCTGCAAAAAATGATCACGCCCTTCAAGAACAACTATGGATGCGGGTTATTCATCACTACCGTGAATGGGCACAAGCGCATCGAGCATGGAGGAGGCATCCAAGGCTTCAACGCCGAACTTGTTTACTGGCCAGACGAGCAGATGACTGTGGTCGTCCTGGCGAATCTCAATGGCGGCGCTCCGAGCGATATCGCGGCCGACTTGGCGGCCACGGTCCATGGCGAGAAGGTCACGCTGCCAAGCGAACGTAAAGAGATCACTCTCACGCCAGAACAACTCAAACCGTTCGTCGGCCGTTATTCGCTTGCTCCTGGAATTAATGTCGACATCACGCTAGACGGCAGCCAACTGGAAACCCAGTTGACGGGGCAGCCCAAGTTTCCGCTGTTTGCAGAGTCTCCGACGTCGTTTTTCCTCAAAGTGGTGGAGGCGGAAGTGAAGTTCGAAAAGGACGCCTCCGGGAAGGTAACTCAGTTGACGCTCCATCAGGGTGGGCGGGATCAAGTCGCTAAAAAGGTGTCCGACACCGTGCCGGAAGCTCCGCAGCACCACGAGATCAGCGTTGCTCCGGACAAGCTCAAGGATTATGCCGGCAGCTATGTCTTGGCGCCGGGCTTCACCCTCACGGTGACGATGGAAGGCGATCATCTGGAAGCTCAGGCGGCAAATCAGCCGAAGGCCCGTATCTTCGCAGAGGCACCCGACAAGTTCTTCTATAAGGTGGTGGAAGCGGAACTCGACTTCAGTCGGGATGCGTCGGGCACGGTGACGGAAGTGACGCTGCACCAAGGCGGCCGGAGTATCAGCGGGAAGAAACAGTAGTTTAGATGCCTTTGGTGCTGCGCTTTTAGAAGGTGAGGCGCAGGGCGAGCTGCAATTGGCGGTTGGGAACGGCCGTGCTAGTAATGATGCCGACTCCCGGACTACCGATGGTGGCGGCGGGAAGACTGAACTGAGGATGATTAAAGAGATTGAAGGCTTCGGCCCGAAACTCGAGCGAGCCGGCTTCGTGGAACGGAATGCGAAAGCTGCGGTGCAAAGCGAAGTCGAGGTTATTGCGTCCGGGGCCGGTCAGGACATTGCGCCCCTCGTTGCCAAATTGATAAGAGGGCGGCGCTACGAAGCAACTCACGTTGAACCATTCTGAAAGCGTGGGGTTCGACAGATTCCCATTGCAGACGCGGTTCGGATATGAGGTAGTTCCGGCGTTCGCGTTATCGAAAGAGAGGTTCGCGGTGAAGGGCAGTCCGCTCTGCACCTGGTAAATGGCGCCGAGCTTCCAAAAGCCGGCGATCTGACTTGCCCAACCTTGATGGAGCAGCGCTCGTCCGGGTCCAAACGGGAGACCCCAGAGGCCGCCAAGAGCGAAGCGCAGCGGGACATTGTTGTCGGAGGGGCCTTTTTGCGCCTCGCGGTTGTAGGCATTCTGCACGGTATCGCCGGGCCCGCAGCCGTCGCAAGCATCAAGAGCGGGGTCTTGCAGATCGAGCGCGCGGCCGTAGCTGAAGCTAGCGACAAAAGATACATTCTGCGAAAAGCGCTTTTCGAGACGTGAAGAGAGCCCCTGGTAGGTGCTGCGATCCCAGGGCGTAAAAGCCTTGATCGAAGCGATAGTATATTGCGTAAGCGGCCGTCGCGTAGTCGGCGAACCGGGGCCGTTGGTAAGGGGCTGGTTTCCCTCCGTTTGACCCCATAAGTGAATCCCCAGGTTACCGACGTAGCTGGTCTGCCAGACGATATTGTCCAGCAATTGTTTCTCGATTGTGAAATTCCATTCCTGCACGTAGGGCGTGGTGTAGCGCCCGTTCCAACTGACAAGTTGGGTGGTAGAAGACGGATTTAACACAAATTGCGATGGATTGATGGGGGCGGGACGCGGGGCGAGCGCACCCGAACTCAACACGAATCCGGTGGCTGGATTCAATTGATCGCTGGTAATGGAGACGCCGCCATAGCCGTAAAACGGAGGATTGTTGGTCATACGGGAGGTGACCCCGTTTCCCTGATCTTGCGCGTAAAAGATGCCGTAGGAACCTCGGATCACAGCGCCCTTCAACCCCGGAAGACGCCAGGCGAAGCCGACTCGCGGAGCCCAGTTGTTCTTGTCGAGCGTAACAAGCGCGCGCGGCTTTGAGGAATTACCGGAGAGAACCAGATGGCCAAACAGGGGATCGGACGAGTCGAGAATAAAGTTGGCCATTCGGTTTTGCGTCTCGATAAAGGGGAAGAATAGCTCGTAGCGCATGCCGAGATTGAGTGTGAAGGATGAAGTGACGGCCCACTGATCCTGAAAATACCAGCCGCCATAGCGGCCACGCTCGACGGCCTGGGCTACAGTGCCCGTAGTCAAGCTGTTAGCGTCCCCCAGAATGAGATCGGCCATGGGGCTGCCGGTTTTCGAGCGGTTCTGCGGATCCTGCGAAAAGACTCCCGTGAAGCCCAGGCTGCCGCGTCCGTTGAGCGCGGAAAACGTGGAGGGGCGAATGGCCTGGAGGTCGGTACCGAACTTCAGCAGATGCCTGCCAAACGATTTTGAGACGTTGTCGGACAGATCCCAGACGGCCGAGCTTTTCGTCAGCGGCGAATTCCCGACGACACCCGGCTGGGCTCCGATAGCTGGCAAAGCCGGTCACGTTGAAAGTTGGCGTGCCGTGCTTAATTTGGGGGTCGAGTAGCCCGTTAATGATCGGGTTCAGCGTCGTGGTCTCGTCTTGATCAACGGTCATTCGCGTCCAGGAAAATCGGAACTCGTTCACCAGCGTCGTAGTAAAGATCCGGGTATAGCCGTAGCCAACTCCCTCCGAATTGATGGTTCGATCAACAGGATCCTGGGCCGGCGGCGGGAGGGGATTGTTGGCATCGAGACTGAACCGGGTAACCGAAGCGCGCACGAACATGTTGTCCCGGGCGCTGACCTGGGCGTCGCCGCGAATCACCATATTGTGATTCGCCTGCAGTTGGGGAACGTTGGCGGTGTAATTATTGGCAAGGCCCGGAAGATTCGGCAGGGGATAGTAATTGAGAATCTGATTTCCAATCTGATCGAATTGGGATGCGGGAATGATGTTTCCGGGAAACTGAGTTCGCACGTAACCTGACCCTTTCGGGTTGGGCGCGGTTGAGGAAGGATCAAAGATCGCGGTCGAGCCGAAGTTCCCCTGGCGCATGGCGAGCGTCGGAACGGTTGCGAAGGCCACCGATTCGCTGCGCGTATGCGTGCCCTCATAGGCGCCAAAGATCCAGGCGCGATCTTTCACGACAGGGCCGCCCAGAGAGCCACCGTACTGGTTCTGCACCAGTAGGGGCTTGACTCCGGGCTGGGCGAAGAAGTCGGAAGCGTCCATCCGGTCGTTGCGAAGAAAATCGTAGGCAGAGCCGTGCAACTGGTTGGTCCCGCTCTTAGTGATGGCACTGACAACGGCGCCGGCGGAAGCTCCAAATTCGGCGGAATAATTGCTGGTTTGGACCTGAAATTCACTGAGCGCGTCGAGCGGCGGACGAAGCATGTCACGAGCACGGTTGTCGAGGCCTCGCAGGTAATTATCGTTACGCGCGCCGTCCAGCAGGAAAGCATTCTGCAAACCAGTATTTCCGTAAGCCGCGAAAGTTTGATCCCGGCTGCCTTGCGAAGGAATGGCGCCGGGCGCCAATCGACCGAGGTCGAGATAATTGCGTCCATTTAGCGGCAATTGCACAATTTCCTGCTGCTGCATGACTTGTCCGAGCGTGGCGGACTTGGTTTCGAGCAGCGGAGTCTGCCCGACGACAGTGATTTCCTGAGTGGTGCTGCCGGGCATCAGCGTCAGGCGCAAGTCAAGGATATCTCCAACCCGGAGAACAATGCCGCGGCGTTGAAGCTCTTCAAAGCCGGGCACGGTCACCGCAAGGTCGTACTGGCCAGGCTGAAGCAGCGGCGCTTCAGCGAGTCCTGATTCGTTCGTCACGAGCGTTCTTGCGAGATTGCCCGTCTGGGAGCCTGTGATCGTTACCGTTGCCTTGGGGACGACAGCGCCAGTGGGATCGTGAATCGTAATATCGATTTGCCCGGTGGATGTCTGAGCATTCAACAGCGCAGCGGCGAACCCGGCAAGCACAATTCCAGACACAATTCTGCAAGGCTTCGACAGAGACATAGTCCTCCTCTCCACGCTGATGGAAGGATCACTTATATCACTTGTTGGCGACGGTTTCCCGCCAACGATGAACAGCGCCGGCCAAGTCGTCCACAAGCTCCGGATGATCGTGGCGCAGATTGCGGCTCTCCCCCGGATCTTCTTCCAGGTTTGAGAGGAACATCGCATCATCACCCTGGAGGGGTTTGCGGCTCTCTTCGGTCCGGCCATACTCGATGCCATCGATGACCAGCTTCCATTTGCCGCGACGTACCGCCAATTGCTTGCCATTTGCCCAAAAGATCGACTCGTGCGGCGAGGCGGCATGGGAGATAGCCACAGGCAGGATGTCGAAACCATCGATGGTGCGATCGGCGGGGACGGGAATTCCGGCGATCTTGCAGACCGTGGGCAGGATGTCGGCGGTCATTACCACTTCACGGACCACTTGATTCCGAGGAACAACGCCCGGCCAAGTCATAGCGGCCGGAACATGCATGCCGCCATCGAAGACGCTGAATTTGAATCCGCGAAACGGCGAGTTATTACCGGCAGTAGCGGGTTTCTGGTTAAGGCCGGCGCGGGCCTCGGTGGTAGCGCCGTTGTCGCCCAGGAAAAATAAGAGCGTGTTGTCGCGAATGCCAGACCGATCGAGGGCGCCCAGAATTTCACCCACGCCATCGTCGGCCGCGGAAAGCATGGCTGCGTACATCTGGCGCTCGCGATCCATGCCGGGAAACCGTTCGACGTACTTGCCGGGTGCGTGCATGGGATAGTGCACCGCGTTGAAGGCGCAATAGAGGAAAAAGGGTTCTGATCGATGCGCATCGATGAAACTCACCGCTTCTTCGGTGATCCGCTCGGTCAGATAGCGGCCGTCGTCGAAAATTTCATCCCGATTGCGCCAGAGGTCATGATAATTAACCATCCTGGGCTCGCCCCAGTAAAAACGCTGTGAGTAATAGTCGACGCAGCCACTATGAAAGCCGTAGAAGAAATCGAAGCCATGCGCGTTAGGAACGGTGTCGGGAGTCGATCCGAGATGCCATTTACCGGTGAGTGCGGTGGCATAACCGGCGGTCTTGAGAAGCGATGCAATCGTCTTCTCTTCGGGTGGGAGATTGCCGCCGTTCGAGGGCATGCCGGCGCGTATTGGGTAGCGGCCGGTCATCAAGGCCGCTCGAGCAGGCGCGCACACCGGGGCGTTTGAATACCAGTTGGTAAATCGCACGCCGGAAGTGGCTAGCCGGTCAATATTCGGCGTCTTCAGATCGGCGGCGCCTAAGCAGCCGAGGTCATGCAGGCCGAGATCGTCCATCAAGATGACGATCACATTCGGCTTGCCAGACCGGGCACTCTGAGCGTGAAGCGGCGCGGCGAAGGATACAGCAGCAGCCGCACTGCCGGTTAGAAGTTCTCGTCGCGAAACCATCGGCGATAGGGAATGGAATTACACCGAATTGACGAACCGGAATCAGTATACACCGGCAGCTTCCGTCGGTGATCACATTAACCGGCACAGAAGCGAACAGCACGCAAGATCTGTAGGAGGTGCGGCTTTCCGCTCATGAGGGTTCACGTTTTCCCCAACTCACTTCTAGATCGGGCAGTCCAGCGGTATCGAACAGAGCGTAGCAGTACCTATCTACCACCTTACCGCTGGGGAGCAAATTGCCCCTTCGCTGTATGCCTTCAAGAGCGAAACCGAGCTTCTGTGCAATGCGGCGACTGGGTTCATTTCCGATCGAGTGCGTGAGCCCGACTCGCTGCATTCCGAGCGCGCCGAACGCATAGCGTAGCATCGCATTGGCAGTCTCGGTTGCGAGCCCACGTCCTTGGGCGCTCTTGCGAACCCAATACCCGGTGTCGCATTGGCGAGCCTGCCAATCGATATCATGGAGCCCGCACCAAACCACCGCTTCATTGGTTTGAGTTTCGATGCCGATCAGTTCGACGCTCTCGCGCAGCAGGAAACTGGCCATGACATGCCGGTTACGAATTTCCATCAACTCGGCTGTAAACGCATCCCGATTCTCAGCCCAACGCATCCATTGGTTGAGTTCTTCCCAAGTTTCCATAACGGCAGAGGCAGTGATCGCGCCATCGCCCACCTGTTTCGGCCGGATGGTGAGGCGCGGCGTCCTGATCGGCATGGGTAAATCGATCAGAACGGGTTCAATGCGTGCCATGCACCAGATTAATACCGTACCGACTGATCTGTGCCGTCGGACTCTTACAAACCCGTAGGTGAGGCTCGCCGGCCAGCCGAAAACTGACAGGCTTTGTGCTAAAAACGTCGGTCCTTGCTCGTTGGACCGGTGCAGCGTTGGACGGAACATGTGTGGATGCCACAGTGTCGCGACATATATACTGTGAGATACGCGTTTGGCGCTGTACCGCCGAAAGTGTGATCGAACGTAGCAGAAAAATGGCATCGCCGGGCGAGCAGTCACTGACGCGGCTTCTCCAGCAGGTGAGTGCCGGAGATAAAGAAGCTTTCGAAAAGCTGATCCCCTTGGTTTATGACCAGCTTCGAAAACTAGCTGCTCGCTGCCTGCATTCGGAACGTCCGGATCACACGCTTCAGGCCACAGCGCTGGTCCATGAAGCGTATATGCGTCTTGCGGGTTCCGATGTCTCGTGGCAGGACAGAGTTCATTTCTACGCTGTTGCCGCCCGCGTGATGCGCCACATCTTAGTCGATCACGCCAAGGCACAGAAACGGCAGAAGCGGGGAGGTGATTTCGAACACGTTCCGTTCGATCAGGCCATCGCCGTGGGTCCCGATATGCCGAGCGGACTGCTGGAGCTCGATGCGTCTCTTCAACGTCTCGCCGCCCGCGACTCCCGCAAGAGTCAGATCGTGGAGCTGATGTTCTTCGGGGGCCTTACGTACGACGAGACCGCCGCGGCTCTGAGTATTTCTCCCGCCACCGTACACCGCGAACTGAGAATGGCGAAAGCGTGGCTCCATCGGGAACTGGCCCACAGCGGCGAGCGGTAAGGCCGAACTTCCAATTCAAGAGTTTCCGCGCGCACCTCGCTTCGATCCAAAAAAGATTAATCACTGCGCGTGAGGGAATTGGTACATGAAACGGCGCTCTCTTAAGCGGAGACCAGAATTGGTCGACCGTTTTTCTCACAAGGAGAGCATCAATGAAAATCGCAATCTCGAATCCCGTCGAGCCAATCAAGGCTCGCCGGAAACTTTTCAGCCAAGCCGTCTTGACTGGGCTCACTGTATTACTACTCTCAGGCGCTTCCCTGAGAGCGGCAGAAGCTAGCGCGCTTCTTCCGCTTGCGCCGCCATCCGTATCGACAATTCCCCCGAATGGTGACGTCAACCCTTATGGAGTAGCGTTTGTTCCTTCCACCATACATTCGGGGCTGACGCTGAACTCCGGCGATATTCTGGTATCCAATTTCAACAACAACCAGAATCTGCAAGGCACCGGAACCACGATCGTCCGCATCACTCCCAGAGGAGAGCAATCTCTGTTCTTCCAGGGCAATGTACCCGGTCTGAGCGCTGCGCTTGCTGTCTTGCGGGACGGCATCGTTGTGGTCGGCAACCTCCCGACGACCGATGGAACATCCGCCACGGCGGGAGCCGGCTCGCTATTATTTATCAGCCCAAATGGCCAATTGCTCGGCCAGGTAACGGATCCTAACTTGATCAACGGCCCATGGGGTATGGCAATTAACGAGCACGAAGGTGGAGTTCAAATCTTTGTCTCCAACGTCCTGACAGGCGTCATCACCCGCTTTGATCTCCGATATCTCGAAAACGGTGGACTAGCTATCCTGCGCGCCGTAATCATCGGCTCAGGATTTAATCACCGCCCGGACCCGGCCGCCCTGGAACTCGGACCGTCGGGCCTCGCCTACGATCCAGTCCGTGAAATCCTGTACGTGGCTTCTTCTTTCGATAATGCCGTGTACGGGATTCCGGAAGCTAATGAGACTGCTTCTAACCAGGGGACGGGCACGCTTCTCTTTCAGGATCTTGTCCATCTGCACGGCCCCCTGGATCTGGTCATCGCTCCGAACGGGCATCTAATTGTCGCCAATAGCGACGGATCTAATGCAGACCCGAACCAGCCGAGTGAGCTCGTCGAGTTTACGACCAATGGGACCTTCGTTGCCCAGCAATCCGTCGATCCGAATAATGGAGGAGCGTTCGGGCTCGGCCTCAAATTGGACGGGAACGCATTGCGGCTGGCAGCGGTAGATGACAATCAGAACACGCTTCAGCTCTTTAATACGGCGGTGAAATACTGATCTTCAAAATACAACGCAGTTCCAAGCTGCGATGCCGGCATTTCTGGAGCCGGATAGCAAAGACGGTGGCAGGCGGGGTCAAATCCATGCTTGTCACCGCTAAGCTGTTATTGAAAGAACCTGGCGCGAAAGTCTTCGTGTCTCTGGCGCGCCTGCTGCATCAGCCGGTTGAAGTCGCCTTTCTCACGCAGCCGTTTCGTTAGAGGGTCGTTGATGAGATAGTCGCAACAGAAGAAGCCGCCTTCAATGGCGCGCGCCAACATCCGGAGAGCCGATGCCTGATCTCCCAAAACGGCGTACGCTTCAGCCACTTTATACAGAGCTTCAGGATCCCTGACTCCGCTCGCGCGGTTTCTCGTAAGAACTTGATGCCGGCTGCATCCCGGTGCGCGATCGCATCTCTCAAGACCTTCCCGACTTCGGCTTGCAATAAAGACGGATCCATCGCATATGCTCGCTCGAAAGCTGCCGAGGCCTGCTGCAAATTGCCCTTATAGAAATTGCCAAAACCGCGATAGAAAACGATGAGAGCGGAATCGTTGGCGGGCAAGCTGCTCAGGAATTTGTCGTACTGTCCTACGTAGAAGTAGCTGTTCAAGGCGGAACTGTACAATTTCACCTCGGGATCAAGTTGACGCGCTCGTTCGCACTCTGCAATCGATTCCGGCAACATGCCCGCGAACCGGTACGCATAGCCAAGCTCCCAATGTGCCTCAGCGTTGTTGGGACTATCCCGTAGAGCTGTCCTCAAGAGCGGCACTGCCTGTTCCACACGACCCGTATCGGTAAAGAGATTAGCCATGTATACCCGCGGCTCAATCAGGAATGGATTCAATGCGAGCGCTTTTTCATAGGCCGCCTGCGCCTTCGCATATTGCTCGCTTCCGCCAAATTGAAGGGAGGCATTCGTAGTGTAAGCTCGACCGAGATGCGCCCAGGTCGGGCCGTATCCGGGTTCGATCGCGGTGGATTTCTCCAGCATATTGATTGCCGCTGTAAAGTCGCCCAGCGAATAAAGATCTACGCCGCGCAAGTAAAACTCGTATGCCAGCGAGTTCACTGGACGTTCGGGTTTGAGGTGTTCGGCCTCGGCCGAGGAAAGCTTCAACTGCAAGCCTTTTACGATGCGCTGCGCTACCTCGTCTTGTACGGTGAGGAGCTTGTCGTAATTGACGTCAATACTGTCCTGCCAGCGCATGTCCTCCGTACGCGCATCGATGAGTTGCGTATTGATCCGCAGCGTGCTCCCGTCTTTAATGAAGCTGCCGGCCAGAATTAGATCCACTTTCAAATCTTTGGCGATTCCGTGCGGATCGACTTCGCGGCCCCGATACTTCTCCACCGCTGAAGACGGGCGGACCGTCAGGGCGTTGATGTAGCCAAGTTTTGTTATCACCGAGTCGGCAAGCGAGAAACCAAGAAAATCCAGTGCCGCGTCTTGCCTTACATTTTTAAACGGAAGTACCGCCATACTCTGTGGCCTTGCGGAAACCGGAGGAGACCCTGGTCTGACGAACGTGAAATAGCCGATAACGATAGCAACGCTTAGTAGGATCGCCCAAAGCATCAGGCCTCTTCCTCTCGGCAAAGGAACGGCCTCGTCCAGGAGGTTGGCGCGGAATTCGAGGCTGGCTTTGAGATTCTTTAGATCAACCAGCAGATCTTCAATTCTCTGATAACGATCCTCCCGATTCTTGCGCAGCGCCTTACTGATGATGAATTCGAGGGCAGCGGGAGTACCGGGCGCCGATTCGATCAGGGGCCGGGGATCTCCCTTCAGTATTTCGGCAATGAGGTCGCTGTCCGTTTCACCCTCGAAAGGCGTCCTGCCGGTGACCATCTCGTACATTACGGCTCCCAAACTGAAGATGTCGCTTCGGGCATCCACCGGAGTGCCTCGCGCCTGCTCGGGAGACATGTATTTCACTGTGCCGAGCACACTGCCTGGGCGCGTGTCCGCAACGCGTCCCTCGCCGCCTCGCGTTGGTTTGGCGGGAACCGCGCTGCTGAGCTTGGCAATGCCGAAATCCAGAACCTTCACTACGCCATCGCCGCGCACCATGATGTTTTCCGGCTTTAAATCCCGGTGCACAATCCCGGTCGCGTGTGCCGCCAGAAGAGCATGGGATAGTTGCAGGGCAATATCCACCACCTCGCTCGTTTCGAGCTTGCCGTCATTCAGCCGCTGTCGCAGCGTAACTCCCTCCACAAATTCGGTTGCGATGAAGTGCCGTTCCTGCACTTGACCGAATTCATAAATCGTGAGGATGTTGGGATGGTTAAGCCCGGAAGCAGTTTGTGCCTCCCGTTCAAACCTTTCGAGTCCTTGCGCTTCGAAATCCAATTCCGAGCGGAGCATCTTGAGGGCGACCTTGCGATTCAGCCGAGTATCCCATGCCAGGTATACTTCGCCCATTCCGCCGGCGCCTACCTTTTGGGCTATTTCGTACTGCGCCAACCGGGTGCCCGGAGACAAGGGCGCGCGCTTAGCGGAATACACAATTTCACTGGCTGCTTCATAAATCGGAGTTGTCAGCTCAGCGAAGTCGGCCTCAGCATGCCTTAACAGCGATTCCACTTCGGCTTGCAACTCGGAATCATTGCCGCAGACATGGCGCAGAAACTCCGGCCTGGCATTCTCGTCTAGAGCCAAGGCTTCGTTGAACAGAGCCTCGACGCGGAGCCAGTTGCCTGATGCAGGTTCACCATCCTCCGGCACGCACTTCCTTTCTGTGAGCCGCAGAGAAAGCAATTATAGCTCAGCGAATCGAGTTACAAACCGGACCGTCTTGTCCAATGCAGGCGCACTTCGAAAAGGCGGCACGGTTATGACCGATAACAGATATTATGTAAACTCCAGTATTTTACACCCACATCCACTGGCGCACCTCTAATAGCTCCTCCGACAGATCGGGGTTGTCCCTGCTCCGCCTCCCTCGACATACGCGTTCACCAGCTCCGCTTCAGGAATCGTTTTCGCTCCACGGTCAAGCAATACGGCGTATTTCATGTGCTACGACGGATACGGCAATCCGTTGGCAGGCTGCAGCATAACGCTCAACACCGGCTGCGTGCGCCAGGTATAGCGAATATCCTGCCGCAAAATGTCCCAGTGCGTTTGCACTGCGGTCAGCAAAACGTCGAGAATTGTTTCGAACCAAAGGATAAACCGGGAAAGCGGGTTGGACGCTTCCCTCAGGCGCGTGGCAAAGAGCTTCGAGAGTTCTTCGCCGTACTCGGCGCGGAACGCAGCCGGATAGAGGAACAGCAGCGCACGATAGAAGGTCATCAGGCCTTCCCCGGAGCGAATCCGCACTCACGAGCGAGTTTTATCAACTCGGCCAATCGCCGTGCCTCGGCCCTTGCCGCCGCCCGGCCGAACTGCGTGATCCGGTAGTAGCGGCGCCGCTCATCGTCCAGTTCAGGGTCGGGCCGTTCGCGCGTCTCGATGAGCAGACCTTGCTCGAGCATGCGCTGGATGGAACGATAGAGGGTTCCGGCGCTGAGCTTCAATGCGCCTTCGGTTCTCGCGGCGACGTCCTGGATAATCGCGTAACCATGCCGGTCTTCCTCGGCGATGGACATCAGGATGTGAAAGGTCGCAGACGGCAGCGGCAATAACGCCTGCGGCTTTGGATCGGCCATGCGCTCATTCTATACCCACTATGGTTATATTACAAGCGGGTGGAGTGCTGAGGTGAAATCAAACCTCAATCAACGCGGCTGGCGAGGAGAGCGGAATTCTCTAGCATTCGTTGAGCTTCTGCCACTGAAATCGAGCTGTTCCCCTGAGCCTCCAGCAGCATAGCGATCCGGATTGGCAGGAGGCCGCTCACTTTGGCGGTAAAAGATGTGCCCGGACACTTCGCCCCATAGGCGGGCGAGAATTTAGAAACGGATCGGGAGACTGGGACGGAGAAACTGAAGTTCATGTTTACAGCGGCGGGGCCAAGCTGCCAGATCTGTTCGCAAACGTGTTCGCTGCCCGGACGATTGGCTTGATCCAGATTGATCTCGTCGAGGACAAGCAATTTCCCTGGTTGCAACAAGACTTGGCGCCGATGGGAAAATCCTTCGTATTCGCAAAGGGCCCGAATATACCCGCCGCCCGCATCCGGCCGCCAGGCTTCCAGCTTCACATCAGGCTTTGATGACCAGCGAAACGGACCCGCTATGCGTCCCTGATCGAGTCCATCAATTCGCACGCTGTTATGGGCCGCGGAGCCTCGGAACCAATGACGTTCCTCGGGGTCGCCGACGTAAGTGTAGGTGCCAGGATCAACGAGCACTTGCTCTCCGGCGCGCCAGAGAACAATGCTCAAGGTATCGGAATGGCTGTGGCCCGCACCGGACCACCCGAAGGGGCCGCAATCCATCTGCAGGAATAGATCGCCGGATTCGAGGAAAGCTGAGCCGCAGCTTTCAAAGAGCCGAGGACCGCGTGGAGATGATGCGCGCTGCTGCCGGGCCGCGCTCAAAGTATCCCTTCCGATCCACCATGCGGCTTGCTGTGCGACATCATGGGCGTTTCCGATCCACGCATCGTTGCCGAGCACAATGCCGCAGGTGGCGAGCGTGGCGCGTCCGAACTGGTCGCGCTCTCCATAGGGATGGAAGAGGCGACCTCCATCATCATCGCCAAAAAATGTGATCCGACGCGCGGGGCCGAGAAGCCAAAACAGATAATCGGCCATTCGTTCCAATACGGGTCGAAATTCCGCGGGCCGACCCGCCAGCAGGTAAAAGAAAAGGAAAAAATCGAGCGCGTAAACGTGATAGTAGGTGGATTGCTCGAAATGCGAACCGTCAGTTTGAACCTGAAAGCCGAGCTGCGCCGTGACCGTTTCCGCGCCGCGTTTTCGCCATTGTGCCGAATGGGGAAACGCCGGGAAAAGTGTCCCGAGCGCGTGGAGAGCAACTGCTTCGCCGAGCAGGTGCGTGTTCGGAGAGAAATAGACGGAAAGATTTTCCGCCAAGTGCCACCCGTGCCGATACAGCCCGGTCAAGAAGCGGCGGCGAAGCGCCTGCGGCATTTCCGCGCCGACAAAATGATAAACCCAAATCCATGACAGCGCTCTGATTCCTACTTCGAGCGCGCTGGCCCAGTTAATTCCGCGCTGGAATGGGTTTTGATCGAGCCAGCTGCCGAGTTGGGCAAAAATTTCGCGCTTGAACTCGTCCCGCCTGGTAAGCAGAAATGCTTGCGCGAGAAGAACGAGATGCTGATGCCGGTTCAGCTCCCAAATCATCTTGTGATCGCCTACCCTGCCCCAATCCAGATACGGGATGCGCCGGAAATAGGAGGCTCCGGAATCCTTTTCATGAACGTAATCGCGACGCCATTGGATCTCCGGACCGGTGTCGATGCTGATTCCAACGATGGGGATGCGATGAGCCATCAGGCTTTCAGCGATCGCCTCGACCGACTTGGCGTAATCGGACCCGCGCAGCGCATCGGCTATTACGCGCGGATCTGGAAGCGCCAACACTCCGGGCACGTGGCCGGAAAATCGGGGCTGAGCTACAAGGAGAAATAGATTAGCCGTTTCCTGGCGTGCTCGAAACGCAATTTCCGCGACACTGCGCATTCTGAACCAGTGTGCACCAATGGACCCGCCGAAACTTCACTATTGCGCCTGCCGGGTAGAAGCTGGGAAATCACGCGCCAGCGCGTGATGCAGGCCGTTGTCGCCGCCGATGTGGGCGCAACGACAATAGATAACAAAAAATCAATTTGCTAGAAGTCCAGCCGCAAACCGGCGCGAAAAGCCCGGGCGCCCGAGGGGTCGAGGCCGCCGCCCCCATTTCCGGTCGAAGTAATCACTCCGGAAGCGCCGGGATTGTTGTAGATGAGCGCCGTGCTCTCCGGATACGTAGCGCCATTGATGAGACCAATGGTGGAGGAACTACCCAGGAGCGCGTTGAAGTTCGTGTGATTCAGGATGTTAGTGCCGGTAAATTCCAGCCGGAAATGGAAGCGCTCCGCCACAGTAAATACTTTCGCAATTCCCGCATCGACGGTGAAACTGCCCGGTCCGACGATCACGCCTTTTGCGGAAGTGCCGAACGCTCCCGCCGCCGGTGGTGTGAATGCGTTGAGATTGTACCAGTCGTTGACGGAACGCTGGTCGGAGGGCAGATTCGGATTCGCTGTCAGGTTCGGGCGGATCGTCACACTCGGGGCTGTCGCGCTTGTAGTAAATGCCGTCCCTGTTGGATCCGGACCCGTCCACAAAGGCGTCAAGAAGAATCCCGTGCTCCAGGTCAGAGATTGCGTAAACTGCCAGCCGCCCACGAGGGCATCCATAAAGTGATTGCTCCTTGAAAGAAATTTCTGTCCTGTGCCGATGGGCAGATCGTAGATGAGGCTATCGGTGATCCGATGTTTTGGTATGTCGGCCCACGGCGCACGCTCGCGCGCGAGGTTATACGAATCCTCGGGTTGCTGGTCGCGCTCCAGATCGCCGATATCGCGCGCCCAGGTCCAATTGAAATCGTAGAGCAATCCTACGGCGAGCGGCCGCTTGACCTCTGTGTTTAACCCGTTGTATTGGTGGCCTGCGCCATTCGTCACATACGTGATGTTTCCAAACTGGGGGAGCAGGCGCGGCTTGTTGATGTACAGACCAGGCCCAGCTAAAGGCTGATTGATGTTCTCGTAGTACTCGCCCTGACGGGTGCCGGTTCCGACGTAGGACACCCTGACGCCCATACTCCCAATCTCACGTTCAACCGTCAGGTTGTATTGAATTGAGTACGGGATGCGAAGATCTTTCTTGAATGCGGCGGGAAGCCCGACCGTCGAAGCATTGATGGGCGTCGTTGGATACATCAGTGGTAGCACGATAATCGGGTTCCCTGCCGAAGCCTTAGTCGGATTTGTATAGGATGCGGGGCTAACGGAAAATGGCGTGCTGCCCATGCTCACCTGCGTCGGGACCAGATCGTAGAAGATGCCGAAGCCGGCGCGGAACACTGTCTTGTCTCCCCAAGGCCGCCATGCAAGACCAATTCTGGGCGCCCAGTTGTTCTTATCCGTCTCGATCAGCGAACCCGGGCGATAACCGCCTTGCGAAGCAGTTTCGATACCTACATAGCTGGCCGGAAAGTAGGGGCTGATTTTGCTTTGCGCGCCCTCCTCGATCACAATTTTTCCGGTCGCAGGATCGAATGCGGAATCAAGCCCGTTGGTCGAACTCCAGGCAGGGTGCAGTTCGTAACGCAAGCCGATGTTTGCGGTCAGCCTCGGCGATATTTTGTATTCGTCGGTAAAGAAGAAATCGTAGCTCCAGCGCAGGAAGGGTGCGTCGAGAGCGGGTGCGGCCACGCTCGAAGTGCTCGGATATCCAAGCAGAAAGTCTGCATACGGAAATCCACTGAAACGATTTGAGAACGTCTCGTTTCCGAACAGGTTGTTCGATTCAACCACGTTGTCCGCATAGGCACGCGCGATCTGAGTTCCAGCGCGGACCGTGTGCTTTCCGCGAGTCCACGTGATTTGATCCTGAATGTATTGGTTGAAATTTTGGAAATCGGGTCCACCGAACGCCGTCTGCGTAATGCCTTGTATGCCAAGATTCGAAAAAGAAATGTTGGGAATGCCGGGAAGATTGGGCAAGTTTGGCAACAAGCCCGTTAATCCAAGCTGATCCACCAGGCTCAGTCCGTTGTTGGCTCCGAACCGCGGCTCATTCGTGTACATCATTCCGTAGCGCAATTCATTCACCAGGCTCGGCGTAATGATCTGGCTCCAGGAAGCGACGGCATTGCGTGTGTTTCGCGTATCGGTCAGGCGCCCAATGGTGGGCAGGTTGTCTTCATAATCGGTGCTGTATTGCCGCTGCCAGGTATAGCGCGCGAAGAGGAACGTCTTGTCGGAGACGCGGTGATCCAGGCGCCCGGACCAGAAAGTGTTCGGATCGAACGGGTGAGTCAGGGTTGTGACGAAGTTCTTGGGGCTCGGTGCGGACCCCGTAGTCGGCCCGTTATTCTGCACTGGATAGAACATATTCTGAATCGCGAGCGAGACGGGATTGAGTTGGTTCGCTGGAATGGTGTTATTCGCGTAAGGCTGGCCGGTCGTCGGATTCTTGATTGAGATTCCCGGGAAAAAGCCCGTGCGCCAAGGTGTTAATGGGACGGTCGGATTGATCAGATTTTGCGTTTGGCTGCCTCTAGACGTTTCAAAATCGAAGAAGAAGAACGTCTTGTCGTGACCGTTGTAGATGTGAGGAATGTCTATGGGACCGCCGATTGAGCCGCCGGGCCGGTGTGAGATGCCGGTGGCGCGTGTTGGAGAGAAGAAATCGCGTGCCCGGAAAACGGGCGTCACGTAATAATCGAACAAGCTGCCATGGAAGTCATTCGTTCCCGATTTGGAAATCACCGTCACTTGCCCGATCGCGCCCGCATCCGCGGTATTATCGGCGCTATCGATACGAACTTCCTGAAAACTCTCAATGTAATTCGTGAGCGGACTGGTTTGGGTGCCATTGTAAGTGATATTGCTGATTCCATCCACCGTGAACTCGGATTGATTGCGGCGGCTGCCATTGAAACGGTAAGTTGCCGTAACCGTGGTAGCCTGTCCGACTCCTGGAACCAGAGAAAGGAAAGATGCGACACTGCGGGAATTCAGCGGAAGATCTTCCAATTCCATGTTGGTGCGGTCCTGGCTGATGCGCGCCGTTTCCGTTTCAATCACCGAAGCCGGGTTCGCCTTCACTTCAACGGATGAAGTCACCTCACCGAGTTGCATCTTTACGTCCACGCGGCGGATCTCGCGGGAGGCCAATTGGATGTTGTTGATCTTAGCTTCCTGGAACCCGCTTGCGGTGACAGCAATGGAGTAATTTCCTTCCCGCAGGTCTGGAACCGTAAAGTCGCCCTGCGTTGTTGTTTCGGTATCGTACGAATAGCCGCTTTGTGTCTCCGTCGCCTTGACGTGCGCGCCAGGCAGAGCCGCGCCAGTGGCGTCGGTGACATTACCGGTGATAGAGCCAAAGGTTGTCTGCGCAAGGATGGCCGCAGGATAAGTAGAAAGGAACGCAAGCAACAGGGCGATGTGCCGCATGGAAACCCCCCTTTTCTAGAACTGCAGGTCAGAAACTAGCCGAAATATAGACTGAAGCAGATTCTAAATCAACGGAAATAATTTAAACGGCAGCTTTAGAAAGACATAACGATCTCATCATGGTATGGAACACCGCCTGATTATTCTCGATCCTGCCCATTTTCATGCTTCGCTAGTGCAGAGGGAGATGTATTCCGATCTCCATCCGCGCGTCTCGGTGTACGCTCCGCTTGGCGCGGAACTGATTGACTATTTGAAGCGTATTGCACTGTTCAATACGCGTACGCGCAACCCGACGCATTGGGAGTTGGACATTCACTGTGGCCTTGATCCGTTGGGCGCGATGATTCGCAACCGGTCGGGCGATGTTGTCGTGCTCGCCGGGAGAAATCGCGCCAAGATCGATCGGATTCTCGCTTCCATCTCTGCCGGTTTGAACGTGCTGGCGGACAAGCCCTGGATCATCTCTTTCGGTAACATGCCCAAGCTGGAGCAGGCGCTCGCGGAGGCCCAAAACAAGGGCCTGGTTGCGTATGACATCATGACTGAGCGCTACGAAATTACTTCTCAATTGCAGCGTGAACTGGTCAATACGCCAGAAGTATTCGGCGAACTGGAACCGGGAACCACGGACCACCCGGGTGTGCGCGCTCGCAGCGTTCACAACGTCATGAAGATTGTTTCCGGCCTGCCGCTGCAGCGCCCGGCTTGGTTCTTCGATAGCGAAGAGCAAGGTGAAGGGCTTGCTGACGTCGGCACGCATGTAATCGATCTGGTGCAGTGGACCGCGTTCGCGGAGCAGGCAATTGATTATCGCGAAGACATCCGAATGCTGGCGGCGCGGCGTTGGCCTCTCAAACTGACGACGGCTCAATTTCAGGAGGTCACTGGCGAAGCCAATTTCCCGCCGGCTTTCGAGCGATACATTCAGGGTGGCGAGTTGCACTACTACTGCAACAATTCGGTTCGCTACACCTTGCGCGGGGTGCACGTTTCGCTAGAGATCACGTGGGATTGGCAAGCGCCCGAAGGCGCAGGTGACGTGTATGAAGCCGCATTTCGAGGCACAAGGGCGGCAATCGAGATTCGTCAAGGCGAGCCGGAAAAACACATTCCTGAGCTGTATGTTCTGCCAGTCAACTCCGGGATGCGGGAATCGGTGTTTGCTGCGCTTCAAGATAAAATCCGCAACTCTGCAGTCGCGCTGGCCGGGGCTTTCGGTTTTTCAAAGTCCGTACGAGGCACGAATCGTCATTCCAGAGCGGTTCCGCGTGGGGCACGAGGCGCACTTCGCTCAAGTGAGTAATCGGTTCTTCGAATATCTACGGTCGCCAGAGGCGATTCCGGCTTGGGAAACTCCGAACATGCTCGCCAAATACTATGTGTCGACAAAAGCTGTCGAATTCGCTCAAGCCGGTGAATAATTACACATTTACGCCGGATGCAAGGAATCCGCCGTCCACGGCAATGCATTGCCCCGTAATAAAACTCGCCGCGTCGGATGCCAGGAAAATCGCAGTGCCTACCAATTCCGGAATCTTCCCGAAGCGCTTCATCGGAGTGCGCGTGAGCAACTCACGGCCGCGATCCGTTCCGTCCAGGAGCCCGGAATTCAACTCGGTCCGGAACACGCCCGGTGCAATCGCATTCACATTGATGCCGCGCTGCGCCCACTCGACAGCGAGGCTGCGCGTTAACCCGAGAACGCCCGACTTCGAGGCGGCATACGCGGCCACCTCGAAAAAACTGACGAACGAGTTCAGCGAAGCTATGTTGACCACTCGACCCTCGACCGCTGGCCGCAAGCGGCTCATAAAAGCTCTGGCAGGCGCGAAGCGTTCCTGTCAGGTTCACGTCGACGAGCGTGTTCCACTCGCTCTCGCTGATGTTGACGGTCGGTTTCCGGAAAATCTGTCCGGCTGAGTTGACCAGAATATCGATACGGCCCAAACTTTCCAACCACCGCATCGCGAAGCGCGTCGATCGAGCCTCTATTGCGCCGCATCCACCGTAACGCGCAGGCTCTTGCGGCCAGTCTTTTCAATTTCGCCCGCAACCTCCTCGACCTTCCCTTCGCGCCGGCCTGTCGCCACGACGTCCGCGCCGGCTTGCGCCAGTCCCACCGCGATCGCGCGGCCGATTCCAGATGTTCCGCCCATCACTACAGCAACGCGTCCGCTCAAGTCGAAAAGATCTTGTGGCATTCGGTCAGGCTCCCAGGAACAAAGGCTTGATGTGCCTCTCGAAGAGATTCGTGGTCACATTCTTCGCCACCACGTTCTCATTCCTCCGCAGTAAATCCAGATAGCGGTTTCCCATTTTTGCCGCCACCTTGAACCCGACGTGAAGCAATTGCCGGATGCTGCTGTTGTAAGCCGGCGATTTCGGATCGTGCCGCAAGGCCGAAACAAATTGGCTGGAGGACCACTGATTTACCTCTTCGGGCAGCGGCAATTTGGCCGGATCGATATCGATGACCGCAGCATATGGCGCGCACAGTTCCTCGCGATGAGCATACGCCTCCGCGTAGATCTCTTTAGCCAATGCAAGCCCTTCCCCGCCCGCTTCGGCCAAACCGATCAATTCTTCCAGCCAATTCGTCCCCGCCGTCTTCAGATGGACGCCCGCATTGAATTTCTTCATGGCATGGCGAATGGGTTCGTAGATGGAAAACTTATCGCTGCCCGAATGCACGCTCAATTTGAGGTTATCGGCCATTCCATATTGCTGGACAGCATAGGCAGATCACGGCGACATCGTCGGAGAACTCCTCGGAAAACTTGCGCAACATCGCCGACGTAGTCGACGCCTTTGTTGAAGCGTCCCGTAAACTTAGGAGCGATCGGTCTGAATCGGAATTCCTTCGTCTGCAATTGCGGCCAGGATCACCAGCAATTCCACGGGAGTCTGCGGTGAGTCCGTTTCATCCATTGAGACTTCCGTAATGAAATTCCCTTTGCCCTTCTTCCCTTCAATCTCTCGATAAATCCGGCCGGCCTCCTGCACCGCCGCCAAATACTTCTTTGCAATTCGTTTGACAAAGGCCTTGTCAGTTTGAAAAGAACGCTCCACGCCGGGAATACGGAAATCTCCCAATCAATTCCCCATGCTTATCGACGAATTTCTGCACGGACGCATCGTCCGCTGGCTTTCCGATCAGGTCCGCCACATCGATCGTAAAGAAATCGCAGGGCTAATGAAGCGCTCCACTGTCTTCAGGCCGATATGATCGGCGTCGAGGTGATACGGCTTCTTCCAGCCGAGCGCTCGGACCGCTTCGTCGGCCGCGGAACGCGTCGCGCTGGGCTCGGAGCCGATGATGAGATGCTCGCGGTTCGACTTGTTCCAGACCGGAATGACATCAACGCCTTTGTCGGCCGCCATCATACAGGCCCGAAGTTGCGCTTTCGCCTCCTGCGCGAACCGGTCGCCGACTCCGATCGAATATTTGGAAAGCAAAACTGGTTTGTCCATGGAGTAAGTGGAACGGCTTAGTTCGTCCTTTGCTTGAGATCGTCCAACGGTAATACGCTTGCCATTTACCGTCACATCGTCCACACTCACCGCTGCCACGTGTTGGAAGAAATTTCCCTTCTCGGCATTGTTGAATGTGCAGTGCGCGATGTGAACTCCGGTGATGGGCGCATTCGCGTATCCTCGCAAGTACATTCCATATTTGCTCTTCTGGCACGTGACATTACTGACGAAAACGTTCTTCACCACAGGCTTGAATGGTCCGCCTTCGCCCTCTTCGTAATAGAAATCGACTTCGATCACGGACTCAGCCACTTGCCCGACCTTTACGTTCATGAAGTAAATGTTCTCTATTTCACCGCCCCGATAGGAGTTGGTCTTTATGCGTAACGCGCGTTGCAGATGAGGGCTGCTCATCTCGCACCGGCGGATATACATGTTCTTAATACCGCCGGAAACCTCGCTCCCGATGGAAACTCCGCCGTGACCGTCCTTCATCACGCAATCCTGAACAATGACGTTTTCACAAGGAACGCCGACGCGCCTGCCGTCGCGATTACGTCCGGATTTGATCGCGATACAGTCGTCGCCTGTGCTGAACGTGCACTTCTCAATCAGCACATCCCGGCACGCATCCGGATCGCAGCCGTCATTGTTCGGCCCATGGCTATCGATGGTGATGTTGCGAACCGTGACATTATGGCAGAGCGTTGGATTCAGTTCCCACATCGGAGATCGCTTTCACCGTGAACCCATCCATCAATACGTTGGTGCACCGGTAAGGCTGAACGAAATTGGGCCGCAGGTAATGTCCATCGCCGAAAACGCGCTTTTCCACCGGGACATCTTTGTTTCCCATTTCCTCTACGAGTGTCTTTACATCGCTGGGGCCGCCGCGCTGGTCTCGCGTCACGCCGCCGCGCGCTCTTCGGGTCCAAGGCCACCAATGCTCCTCGTCCGCTTGCCCGTCCAGCGTTCCAGGGCCGGTGATCGCGATGTTCTGCTTTCTCGAATGCGTAGATGAACGGGGAGTAGTTCATGCATTCGGTGCTTTCAAAACGCGTGAACACCACGGGCAGATAGTCCTTTGGATCCGTGCTGAAAAGCAAAGTCGCGCCTTCTGAAACGTGCAGGTTGATATTGCTCTCCAGATGAATCGCGCCCGTCAAGAAAACGCCTTTGGGAATAACAACGCGACCCCCTCCTGCGGCACTGCATGCCTGAATCGCTTTCGTGATCGCCTCGGTGCACTTCATCTGCCCGTCGCCCGGCGGCGCCGTACTTCGTGATCTCGAAATCGCGATTCGGGAATTGGGGCGGCTTGATTCGCGAAAGTACGGCCGCTAATTCGCTCGTTCCGGGCTCTTGCTGGCCTGCGCTTGCCAGTCGTATCGCCGGAAGCAAAAGCGCGGTCCTTCCCAATACCTCTCGTCGCGTCATAAATTTATTCGCCTCTATCGATCACTGGGCATAGGCACGAACTTGCCCTCGCACGAGTTCGCCGCCGGAGCCGAAGCAGAATTGCCCGTCACTGTAACGTCCTCTCCCTTCGGATGGAGGTTCACAATTCCCGGCCCAAATTTCAAATCGGCGTGAACGGCGGTGATTGTTTGCGGCTGCGCCGCTGATGGTCACGTTATCGAAATTCATCTCCAGCCGGTGCTTGGCATCGTAACCGTCCAATGTAATCTTGCCGCCGCCTGAAATGTGCACATCGCGAAGCGTAATGTCCCGGAATGTCGGAAGCTTGTTCCGCTCCTTCCCGTAAAACGAATAGTTCGAGTCCATGAAAATCGGGTTCTTGGTATCTCGAATGCAGACATCCTCGTAGACGACGTTCTCGACCAATCCTCCACGGCTCGAATTCGATTTGATTCGAATGCCGTTGTCGGCCCCATCAATGGTCAAATCCGAAACCAGGATCTGACTTGCACCGGAATCGGTTTCGCTGCCAATCGACATTCCATGTCCCGTGTAGAAATGGTTATGCACAATCGACATATGGGTCGATGGGAACCGTCCCGCCGGCTTTAATCGCCACGTTATCGTCGCCTGCGTGAATGAAACAGTGTGTAATTGTCACATTCGTCGAGTTCGCCGGATCGATACCATCCGTATTCCGTGCCGTTTTCGGGCTATCGATGACAACTCCCCAGGCCGTGAATCCGTTGCCTAAGCTATAAGAAACGTGAAAATTGGGAGAGTTCTTCAGAGCAATTCGATAAAGGGTGAAGTTATTGCAATGCGAAAGAATCAGTAAGCGCGGGCAGTTTTGATTCTTGTTGGTGACCTTTGCCTGTTGGGCAAGATCCCACCACGAAACGTTCTGGCCCAGAAGTTTCGCGCCGCCGCGGCCGTCAATGATGCCGTCGCCCATGACACCGGCGTCATTCGCGTTATCGCCATTGATGATCGCCTTACAACCGTGTCCTTTTTCATTCACCACCCCGCAACTTCCGGGCGAAATATCGTAATCGCGCGGATTGCGTGAGCCGAAAAGAATCGCGCCCTTGTCGACCACGAGCGTGACGCCGCTCCGCAGATCCAACGGGCCGGAAAGAAAGGCGTCCTTGTCGCCGTCCGTCGTTAGTTCGACTGCCTTGCCTGGCTGGCATTTGTCAATCGCTTCTTGAATCCGCTTCGTATCCGGTCTTGCTCTCGTCTGCCTCCTGCTAACCCCGCTCTGTGAACCGATGTCAGGCTGGCCGCCAGAACCGTACAAGCTAGCCGGAATTACGGGCTCAGTTACAGTACGCGTGTCTTGAGCGGCCGCCACGAACGGCAATGCAACAAGAACGCTGCTCGCGATGAAATTTATCGATGGCGCTCTACCCACGGCGAATTACCAGACAAACCGCGCGCCGAACTGAATGGATCGCGGACTGTTGGCCTGGCTTTGAATTAGCCCGAACGTGGTGCTGGTTGCGCTGCTTACCGTTGGCGCGGCAAACACCGGGATGATTCATCACATTGAATGTCTCAAAACGCAACTGGAAATAAGTCGTTTCATTGATGTTGAAATTTTTCAGCAAGGATGCATCCAGCTCGTTCAGGTCCTGTTGGCGCAGATTCCCGAAAGTTGTTGAGAACGTGCGAACCGTATCAGAAGGCTGATCCGCCGACTTTCAAGTCGAATGCGGCCAAATTGAACGCCTGGCCGTTTCCGTTGCTGCTGTTCAGATTAATGGGGCCGCCGAAACCATTGCAGGCGGGACTGGGGGTCGGGCAGTAGGCGAGGTTCGTACGCCCATACAATCGGCGCTCCAATCTCCCATTGATAAATTCCGTTTGTCACCCAGCCGCCCAGAAACGCATCGGCCCAGCGATTATGCAGGTCGAACCGTCTGCCTTTACCGATCGGAAAATCGTAACTGAATCCCAGCGCGATATGGTGCGGATGATCAAACGGCGACACGCGAGTCTCCGGTCCGTAATCGGAGTCGTTCAGGTAATCGTCCCGTTCCATGAACTTCGAGTACGCATAATTGCCGATCAGAGAAAGTCCATCGCTGTATCTTTTCTCCACCCGGAAATTCAAGCTGTTGTACCAGGATGAGCCTTCGGTATTGTTCTGCATGAGGACGCCATTGATGCCTCCCGATAAACTGCCCCCATTGATCGTCAACCGGAAACTCCGGATAGGGCGCGAGCAGTTGAGAGAGACTGACTGTCGAACCATTGATGCTGCCGTTCGGGTTGAGCCCTTTGAACGGATTCGGCACGCTCTGGCTCAAAGCGGTCACCACCGCGTTATCGGCAGCATCGCGATAATTCGACGTACTTAAATAAGCACGCGGAAGGAAGTTCAACTCGGTCTGCGGAATGACAACGTGCACTCCGCGATTGCCGATGTATCCAATCTCCACTAACAAGTTTGGAGTAAGCTGCTCCTGGATATCGAATTCCCAACGTTCCGAATAGGGATTTTTAATGGTGGGGGAAAGGAAACTCACGCTCTGGCCGAGGAATGTGGCTAAGCCTTGCGAAGAGCCAACCGGCTGCAGAATTCCAGTGGAAACGGGTTGCTGAGTGTCGTTGTGGGAGTGAGAAACGTGCTCGGGACCGGAAATGTTGTGCTTTGGCTGAAACCCTTCCTGGTTCACGATCGGCGAAGAGGAGATACCGCCGCTATTGTTGATATTTGCGAGTCCGGTCGAGAATAGGGGAGCTACAAATATACCGAATCCGCCTCGTACAACCATTTTGTTATTGAACTTCGACGGACTCCAGGAAAAGCCAATACGCGGGCTGATATGGGGGGATGATGCTGGGTAAACGAACGGATTGCTCGGGCTCGCGAATGTAAGCCCTCCTTTTACCGCGAAAGCGTTGGGAGCTGCGGGACAATAAAATGAGTTAGCCGCACAGTCGGTCTGATACGTCGCGTAGTTCGAGGCGTAAGCGGCTTGAGCGGTGGGCGCGATCGGATTCGGAGTCGTCGTATTGAATCCGTTCACCATTCGGCCATAACGCTCAGTCATCCCGGTTTCCTGTTCCAGCCGAATCCCCAGGTTAAGCGTCAAGTTACTCTTCACCCTCCAGTCGTCCTGCAAGAACAAGCCGTAGTAGTATTCGCGAAGGTAGGCGTACGAGGCTTCGTTATAACTGCCCGAAGTCGGAAGCCCAGCAAAAATGCCGCGAGATCCTGTCCGATGGGGGCAGCCGGAGAACTGCTCGTAGGCCCAGTTGTCCAATTGGTCGAAAACGTAAACGAGCCGGCCGCCGCGCCGTAAGCGATGTCGCTCAAGTTATATCGCCGCGCGTCTCCACCGGCTTTCAAAGTATGGTTGCCGATCACCCTCTCCAATGTGCCGAATATTTGATAAACCTCCGAAGGCAGGCTGCTCGCTCCGGTATCGCCCAGCGATTGAAAGCCTCCGCTTCCGGAGTTCGGAAACGAAATAGCAGGCAACTGCACATGCTCCGAATTGGCCGCCAGGTACGCCAGGAAAGCCGAGCGTAGTGGGATCGAAGCCCGCGCTCGGCTCGGAATGGATTTCATCCATGCGGGTCCAGTTCAAGCGAACATCTAAGACAGTGCTGCCGCCGAACGTGTGAACTTCGTCAAGGCTCGACCCATAGTTCTCGCGAACCAGAGTGCTGCCGGTATAACGGATTCGCCGAACAGATTGTTCTTATTCTGAGTCCGGAATTATGCCGGAAGTCGAAAAACAACTTATCGTTGTTTCCGATGTTGTAATCCAATCTGCCCAACTCGCTCGAAAAGTTATCGATACTTGGCGCATTCACGAAATAGTTGTCTTCTCCATTCGCAAGCCCGGCCGTATTCGGTTGCGGATAGAGATTGAGATACGCCTGAGAGATGGGATTTAATCGACCCGGATCGATAATGTTATTGGCGAACGCTGGTCGGTTGATCGTCGTGCCGCTCATTGTGCCGGTATATGGGATCGTAGATCTGATAAGTCGCTTCCTAAACCCAGCAGCTGCGAGAGGTTCCCCTGCCGCTCCGCCATTGTCGGAACTGTGGTCGTAGTCGGAGTGGGCGTGTTGTCTTTCAGGCCCTCATAAGCGAAAAACCAGAACAGCTTGTTCTTTCCGTTGTAGAGCTTGGGAAGAATTACCGGCGCTCCGGCGGTCAAACCATATTGGTTGTAATGCAAGATGGGAACGGGCTTGCCCGCCGCATTACTGAAGAAGTTATTCGCGCTGGTGAAATTGTTCTGATTGAACTCGTAAAGCGTGCCATGAAACTGGTTCGTGCCCGATTTCGAGATCTGGTTTGCCGTTCCGGCGCTCGTGTGACCGTACACCGCGTCGGAATCGAATATATTCACGGTCACCTGCTGAACGGCATCCATGGACGGATTGAACGCAACGCGCTGGTCCCAAGTTGTATCGGGCGACCCGTCCAGCAGGATTTCGGACGCCTGAATCTTCGATCCCGCGATGCTGAAATCGGCCGCTCCGCCGTTATCGAAGGGATGCACCAGAGATGGCTGCCCCTCGGGGATCACGCCCATCGAAAGCTGCGCGAGCATCAGCGGAGTTCGCCCGTTTACCGGCAGATCTTCCACCTGCTTCGTCGTGATCGTTTCACCCGCCGAAGCGTTCGGATTGTTGACAAGCGGAATGTCCGCCGTCACGCTGACCGTTTGCTGTTCTTTTCCGACTTGCATCTGAATATCGACAATCGGGTGATCGCCCGAACCAAGTTGCATGCCTTTGCGGGAGAAGGCTCCAAATCCGGGACTGTTCGCGTCCACTTCGTAGTCGCCGGGAAGCAGAAACGGAATCGTGATATTGCCCGCTCGCGTCCGAAGTCGCTTGCGACGTAGTTCCGGTTCGAACTTCCTTCGCGATGACTGTGACGTTTGGGATTGCGGATCCGGTCGGATCCGTCACCGCACCGCTGATGGTGGCGCGAAACTCCTGAGCGGAAATCGCAAATGAGAAAAAGAAAAACGAGAACAGCGACGAGGCTGCGTTTCGACATAGTAAGACCCTCTAATCTGGCGGAACTATGACCCGGATCCTGATTATGAAATGGCTGCGTCGAGTCAAACCAAATAAACTCAACGCGTCATTTAGCCCAGTTAAACCGTTCGATTCAACGGAGCCGTATGAGTTTCTTAGGTTAAATTACGGGAATTTCCGGAACATCGACCCAGCGCCGGTCTCGCCAGGATTCCAACCCCGCTTCCGCGAGTTGAACACCCTTTGCCGCTTCGAGCAAATTCCATCGGAACGGCTCGTCGTTCACGACGTGCCGCAGGAACATCTCCCACTGCACCTTGAATGCGTTGTCGTAACTCGTCTGCTCGGGCACCTTCTGCCAGCTGTCGAAAAAATTCAGCGGCTGCGGAATATCGGGATTCCATACGGGACGGGGCGTCGCGCCATAAGGCTGAATCCAGCAATCGCGCAGTCCCGCAACTGCCGACCCGTGGTTCCATCCACCTGGATCGTAAGCAAATCGTCGCGCCGCACGCGGACATCCCACGACGAGTTGAAGTGCGCGATGATGTCGCCTTCCAGTTCGAACGTCGCGTAAGCGGAATCGTCAGCGGTGCAGGGGTAGCGCTTGCCTTGTTCGTCCCAGCGCTCGGGAATATGCGTCGCGCCGAGGCAGGAAACGGCCTTCACCGCCCCGAAAACGTTGTCGAGAACGTACCGCCAGTGGCACAGCATGTCGATGATGATGCCGCCGCCGTCCTCTTTTCGGTAATTCCAGGACGGCCGCTGCGCCGGCATCGTGTCGCCCTCAAAAACCCAATAGCCAAACTCGCCCCGAACCGATAAAATCCGGCCAAAAAAACCAAGATCGCGCAAAGTTTGCAGTTTCAGCAGACCCGGCAGCCAGAGCTTGTCCTGCACGACGCCATGCTTGATTCCCGCCGATTCCGCCATCTTGTATAGATCCATCGCCGTCTCTAAATTTTCCGCAATCGGGTTTCTCGCAGTAGATGTGCTTACCCGCCGCAATCGCTTTCCGCACGGCCTCGGCTCGCCGATCCGTCGTCTGCGAATCGAAGTAAATCGCAGTATTCCTGATTCGCGAGCGCCTCGTCCAGATCGGTCGTGTACGGCAATCCGCCGAATTCTCGCGAAATCGCTTCGAGCTTCGCGGCGTTTCGCCCCACCAGCAGCGGCCGCGGCATGATCGTTTCCGTGTCGCTCAGTCCTTACGCCGCCCTGCTGCATGATCGCGTGAATCGACCGCCGCAGGTGCTGGTTCAGCCCCATGCGTCCCGGTGACGCCATTCATGATGATGCCGACCGCGTGAATCTTCGCGCGCTCATGCCGCGTCCTTCGGTTTTTCTGTGCATTGAGGATGTGCGCCCGCGGGCAGCGGCGGCGCCTCCACTGCCCGCGCGCGGCAAAGTGCCGTCCAATTCCTGCCGCCAATGCGCAACGTCCCCGGCCGGGCCGTAACAATAAATCATGCGCATCGGCGCAGAGCCGGTGTTCGTCAACTGATGAAACACTCGCGGCGGAATATAAACCGCCTGGCCCGCGTGACACGGTCGTTTTCTCCTCGCCCAGACACATCTCGCCCGTTCCCTCCACGATGAAATAAATTTCTTCCTGCTCCTGGTTGTGCCACGGCACCTGGCCGCCGTTCGGCTCCAGCGTCACGTGACCCAGCGAAAAATTCGTAGCCTGAATCGGACTCGCGCCGCCTACCAGGTTCTGTGTTCGTCTGCGAGCCGGATAAGTACGTCCGGTGATTTCTGCTAAATCGGCGATAATCATCGTGTTCCTTTCACAGCTGCGGCTCTTCTTTGAAAAATAGGGCGCTAGCGGATCGTTGGGAAGGCTCTTCAGGCCGGCAATCACACACTCGGCGTTGAGTTCCGCGCCCGCCCGCGTCGTATGCGTATGCTCATCTCCAAACAGCGGATCCACCTTTTCAGGGCCGAGTTCGTCATAGCGCGCGGCGATGATCTCATTCAGATCGACGAAAGGCACGTGTTCCGACCGCGCCACCTCCGCCGCCCACCCGGCGTAATCGCTCGAATTTCGAACGATCTTGCCGTCTTTCCATATCTTCCGCGGGATCATCGAGCACACGATTGGCGTTGCGCCTTTCGCTTTCGTGTCGGTCACATACTTGCGCATGTACCAGCCGAACGTATGCACAACCTCGTGTTTTTTCGTCAGCATGTTGTCGATCTCCTGCGTTTCGTCGCCGGTGCCCTTGATCGAACCGCGTGCGCGACTCGTGTCGTTCACTGGGCCGCCGTCGTTGTGACCGAACTGCATCATGACGAAGTCGCCCGGCTTAAGCTCTGCCAGGACCTTGTCCCAATGGCCTTCGGTGATGAACGTGCGGCTGCTCCGGCCGCCCAAGGCCCAGTTAACGACGTTGATTTTCGAGGGATCGAAGTACACCCCGATGAGATCGCCCCATCCCCACTGCCCATTCTTCCCGTCGCCTTGCCCATTCCGGACAGTAGAATCGCCAATGATGAACAGCGTGGGTAGCTTCGAGTTCGCCGGCTCGCGCATTGGTGGCAAATGGCTCTGAGAAGGATCGGGCCCTTGTCCGTAAACAGTCGCGCCAAGAAGCGTGACGGCTAATAACATCCCTGCTAACGCTATGAGTGCTGTATTTTTCATCACGAGGTTGACCCTGCAAATCGGCGCTGCCGCCCAATAGGTTACCGTGACAAGCGTCCGCAGCAGAGGCGAGAAGCGCACGGAGGGATGACATCATCACGAAATCCGCCCATGCGCCTCATTCGGGGCGAAGTGATTGTGGCGGAATGAACGGCGCTTACTGCTGTCCCGGCGTATCGGCCGATTCTCGCTGCCGCTGCCTGGGCTGCGGTTTGCCCGCGTCCAAATCGTTCCAGTTCAGGATGGCGTTGAATGCAAGAAAATAGGTTCCTTGCGTCTGCCATCGCCAGAACGGCCGTAGAGCAAACAGGACGATGTGGCCCTTCCCAACGGACGCGTCTATTGCAAGCGCCCGGTTCGCAAGAGCCTGTCCTCCGGAAAGCATTCCCGACAACAACATGTCATTCGGACTTGCCGGAAACTGCATCACGACGCGTGGACGAACTTCATCGCCGCCCAGCCCATAAGCACGCATCATCTGCCGCGCGGCTTCCGCTTCATCCACCTGCGAATTTTTCTGCTCTGGAGCAGTTGCGCCTTCGTCCTCCTGCCACGGCGAAATATGCACCGGCACTGCATTTGGAGTCACATCTTGTCCAAACGTTTGCGCGCCTCGAGCCCCGAACCCACCTCCGCCACCAAAGCCCCCAAAACCACCACCGCCAGCCATCAGAACAGGATCCTGATTGAAATAGATGGGCAGATCCTTGCCGTCGTACCCGTATGTGATAGGACTCTTGCGATCGGTTATGAGACCGCGCAGAATGGTTCCGCGCGCGGCCAGTTGCTCCGGGTGTTCCACAGAAATGCCGGAGGTCAACCCATAATCGGCCATTAGAGCGGCAGTAGAACCCTCGGTAATCAGCGTGCCGCCATCTTCCACGAATTTCGCAAGCTCTCCCAGACCCTGCAAGCCCATTCCACCGCGAATATCGTCGCTTTCATCGTTCGCGCCCAGATTCGGCGTAAGCTCCGATTTCTTGTAGGGCACCGGATCTTTACCGGTCTTTGGAATGCCGTTCACTTGCGATTGTGGAGTGCCGCCTACGTTCGGGAAGATGATCACGTCATATTTGTCGCGCAGATTGCCTTCGCGCAGTTTTTGATCCGCGAAATATGTATAGGGCACACCATAGTAATCGAGCGCGGCGCGTACCCAGCCTTCGTCTTGCGTTCGCGACCAGGAATGCACGTAACCGATGCGCGGTACGTCCAGCTCATGCGTTTTCACCGAAGGCGGTGAAGCCGTCGCCCATGCCGAAAGGCCGAGCTCTTGGATTGACGGTTCGAGCCTGCTCCGATCCGCATTGGGAATGACGAACGCTCCGGCCCGGAATTTATGTCCGTTCAGGTCGAAATCGTCTTCAGCGGCGAGCATCTTCACGTCTTTATTGCGGAACCGGAACGCCATTAAATTGTTGTCGGTGGTATGATCGACAACCACCACGTCTCCGCTTCCCTGGACGGACCCGGCAACCTTTGCATCGGCGGTGAGCATGGTCATCGGTGAATCGAGAATCGACTTGTTCGTCACCGGCATCAGCTTCACGTTGCGCATGAATTGCATCGTCCAACCCGTGTCATCGTAGGGTCGCGGATTGGCAACAGGATAATTCTGGATGCTGAAGTACATGTCCGCCAACTCGCGATAGGGCTGATCGGCTCGAACGATGTAATCGCCAGCAGCCACTTGAATCTTTCCAGCCTGGAAGGCTGAATTTGCCGTATGCACCTCAAGTCCTTGCCGCCGTAGCGCGTTCACCATGTCGGCAGTATCATCGCGACGCCGCTGTGCCGCAGGGATCACCCAAGCGTAGGTCGGGCCGGTCTTGCCCTTTTCGACGGAGCGCTTGTTTTTCATCCAGTAATTCTGGAGATACAGTTCCTTATCTTTCGAAACCCGATTTAACGCCAGCAACAGCGCCGATTCCTGAATGTTCGTGTTGTTGCGCGGTCCCCAGGCGATCGAGGGCAGCGGCGGATTGGGCCGGAACCATTCACGGCTGGTAGTTGCCGCGGGCAGCCTCAGGTTCTTATTCACGTCCGGGCCGTAGCTTTGCACTTCATAGAACCGCCCAAACGAATTGTGCGTAATAGCAATCCAAAACAAATAGTTCGGAACCCATCCGTCGTAAAATCCATAAGTCCACACGCCGGGAACACCGCGCTTGGCCATCTCCATCACTTCGGTTTCAGCAAGCAGCCACCACTCGTTCACCTGAATCGGATCGAGCGAGTCATTATACGGGCCGGTGCCCGTCGAAACGTACAAATACGATTGCGCTTCGTGCAGATCGTGAAAAATAGTCGGATGCCATTCGAGAAGGCTGCGAGTGATGTTCTGCGTGAGCTTCAGGTATTGGCCCATTCCGTCGCGGTTGTTGTCGTGCTGGACATATTTGCCCCAATACATCAACGGCGGCCGCTGCTTGCCGGTCTTTTTGCCGTAATAATAAGTGTCCACCTCTTTTTCGCGTCCATCGACTTCGATCACGGGCGTGATGAACACAATGGTGTTGTTCCGAATCGCCTGCACGAAAGGTGTTTCCTCAACAATGAGACGGTAGGCAAGCTCGATCAACATTTCAGGACCGCCGGTTTCAGGCGAATGAATGCCGCTGTTCAGCCAGTAAATCGGTTTAGCCGTTCTGATGATTCGTTGGGCCTGCTCCTCAGTTGTCTTCCGCGGATCGCCTAGCGACGCGAGCATCTCCTTGTATCTGTCGAGCTGCTTGATGGTGCTCTCGTCGGCGATCGCGAGAATGACCATGTCGCGGCCTTCTTCGGTCTGACCGATTTTCCAGAATTTTGCGCGCGGAGAGGCTTTCGCGAGCGCCTCGTAGTAGCGATAAATATCCTTTGCGTAGGTCAGCTCTCCTGGAGTACCGGGTATGCGGCCAAAGAACTTCAGCGGCGTGGGAACCGTGCTGGACGCCGGCAGATGATCGACCAATTCCGTAGTAACACGCGGGTCCTGCAGGTATTGCTTGATGAGTTTTGTGTAATCCTCATCAATTTTCTGCGAACTGGCCAGAGCGGCCGCTGGCTGAGCGAACAGCGACGCTCCACCAGCACCCAAGGTAAGTGCGAACGCGAGGATTGCACCCGGCGCACGGACAAGATCATGCGGTTTCAACATTGTTAATAGCTTCAGATTATATACAGTGTGTAGGGGCGCTTGGTGAGCGGGTTGGGTTACAGGGCATAGCCTCTGAAAAGCGATGTACGCAATTCTAGGAGCGACGGGCAAAATAGGCGGAACAGCCGTTCGCGATCTACGGGGCCGTGGATTTCCGGTTCGGGCCATCGTGCGCGATCCGGCGAAAGCCAACGAACTGGCGCACAATGGCAGTGAGATCGCGGTGGCCGATGTGCAGGATGCAGATGCTCTCGGAGTTGCACTTCGAGGAGCGAGCGCTGTGCTCGTAATATGTCCCATGAATCCTAAAGCGGCAGATGCTCCGGCCGATCATCAGAGCAAGATTGAGGCGATCTGCACAGCCCTGGCGCATGTGAAGCCTCGTTCCGTCGTCGCCATTTCCGACTACGGCGCACATCACGCGACTGGAACGGGCGTCACGCTCACTTTTCACCGGCTTGAGCAAAGGTTAAAATCCCTTCCGGTTTCATGCACATTTCTGCGATCGGCGGAACACATGCAAAACTGGAGCCGGTTTATCAAGCGCGCGGCCAGCACCGGCGTGCTCCCCACGTTCTATCGTCCGGGCACGAGGTTTCTTCCCTTAGTTTCCGGTCTCGATGTGGGCATTGTGGCTGCTGATCTGCTTGCTGGCCCTGATCAGAAAACTGAAAGCGTGCGAGTGGTGCATGTGGAAGGTCCTCGACGATACTCGATGGATGAAATCGTGAAAACCATGGGAATTGCGGTAGGCCGGCACGTCGAGGCGCAAGAACTGCCTCCGGAAAGCTGGATTCCTGCTTTGGTTCAAGGCGGACTCAGCGACAGCTACGCGCGATTGGTTGCCGGAATGTACGAAGCACACAATGCGGGCCGCATTGATGTGGAATCGGAATCGAGTGAGGTGCGGAGGGGAACTACTTCTCTAGTGGAAGTCTTCACCGCTCTTGCGTGACTAAAGCGCCTGTTGGGTCAGAAACTCGCGGGCCGCGGAATCCTCGCATAAGCCGATGGCGCGGCTATACGCGGCGGCCGCTTCCTCAAGCCGCTGCATGCGCTTCAGCAGGTGAGCGGCCAATGCCCAGTAGGGTTGATAACTGCTGATCGCCTCGCCGGGAATCGCTTCGAGCATCGCCCATCCGAAAGCGGCTCCGCGCGCTTCGGCAACAGCAGCGGCACGCCCAACCAGGGCGCCGATCGTAGGCGCAATGCGAACGAGTGCCTCATACATTACGGCAATAGCTTCCCAGTCAGTCTGGCTAGTCCGGGCGCGCTGCGCATGGACCGACTGAATCGCGGCCTCGAGCTGGAATCGACCGATCTTTCCGGCTCGGCTTGCGGCAATCAGATAAGAGTCCGCTTCCTCGATCATCGCTCTGGACCAGCGCTCGACATCTTGCTCCGAAAGTGGCACGTAAGCTCCTGTTGCGGAACGTCGCGCATCGCGCCGCGATTCGCAAAAGAGCATCAGGGCCAGCAGTCCTTGCACCTCGGGTTCAGCGGGCATTAATCGAGAAAGCAGACGGCCTAGTTCGATGGCTTCCACAGCCAAGCCCTTGCGGCGCGGATCCGAACCCGAAATATCTTCCCAGCCGCTGCCATAGGCGGCGTAGATCGCTTCCAGCACGGCATCCAGACGCGCGGGCAATTCCTTGGCCTCGGGCAGCTCGAATCGGATACGCGCATCGCGGATCTTCGTCTTTGCGCGGCTCAGCCGCTGACCCATTGTGGCCGGCCGCACGAGAAATGCGGAGGCGATGCGTGCGGCATCGAGTCCCAGCACAGTTTGCAGCATGAGAGGAGTGCGCGCCGCGGCATCGATCGCCGGATGAGCGCAGATAAACAGCAATTGCAGGCGCTCGTCGGGAAACTCGGCTTCCATGGTTGTCAGTTTGCGGGCCTCCTGCGCGGCCGCGCGCAGGGCCGGAACAGCATCCGCATGCACGCGGGCGTGGCGAGCATTATCAATGAGCCGCCGGCGCGCCGCTATTAGTAACCATGCCTCCGGTTTTTGCGGAACGCCTATGCGGGGCCAGGTTTCGAGCGCGGCGCGGAATGCATCCGCGAGTGCATCTTCCGCCGCCGCCATGTCCCGCGAGCGGGCTGCTAGAAACGCAACCAGCCGGCCATAGGAATCGCGTGCGGCCTGCTCGACCGCGCCACGCGCATCCATGATCTTCTTTAGCTCGGGGAAACAAGATTGGGCCGCACTTCGATGACCCTGCCGGGCGTGTGCGGGCAGCGAGCCGCCCAATCGAGTGCGGTATCGAGATCCGGAACATTGATCATGTAGAAACCGCCAAGCTGCTCTTTCGTGTCGGCATATGGGCCATCCTGCACCAGCCGCTGCCCGTCCTTAAATTTCACGGTTGTGGCTGTGTCGGGTGGCTGCAGTCCCGCGCCGCCCACAAAAACGCCGGCTTCTTTGAGCACTTTGGTATAAGAAGGCCAAACCGCCCAATACGCTTCCCGCTTCTTAGCATCGGGATCAGCGCGCACGGCGAAGTCGGCCGGGGTTTCATAAATCAAAATCGTGTAGTTCATTGGGTGTCCTTTCATTATCCGGAGGGCAATGTGTTGCCGCTCAGCACAATGACGGGCCGGTGAGAATGATTTCGACAAGAACGAACATATTTTTCGCTAGAAGCCCGTTTTTCTCAATGCTTCCTGAAACTCCTCTGTAGAAATGAGGGGCAAAGTTACATGCAAATGCTGGCCTTCTTTGGCCTCCAAAATGACCGATTTCCCGGCGAAGAGCGCCGTCAATTCAGGACTTCCCCACCAGTCGCGATTGAATTCTTCGAAAGCGTACAGGCGATATCTTCCGGCCTGCGGCAAATTCCATTGGAATTTTCCATCGGCTCTGGCCAGCTTAGTAAGTGAAAAGCCCGGGTCCGCCTCATCCTCGAGAAGTAGCGTGATTTCTTCTTCTAATGATTGATCGCCCATCACCCGGCCTTCGACGGTTGCCACGTTTGCACTCAGAAAGAGATCAACTGACCTTTCGACCGCCTCCTTTCAAATCGAGAATGGGCCCCGGTTGTGGCTCTCCGTCAATAGTCAGACCGTTGAAAAAGTAGGGAGGATCTTCGCCGGGTAGGCCGATTCCATATTGCCCGGGAGGAACGAGGCTCTTGAATCTGTTCTCAGATACTAACTGAGGACTTTGGAACTGAGCGTTTTCATGTGTTCTATCGACCAGCACCAAGTTACGAATCGGAGATTGAACCTTCGTTCCCGCCAGATGCACGGTGATCTGAAGCTCAATCGGCTCATTCCGCTCGAGAACCACACCATCTATATCTCCATTCGTGAGGTCGATTTCTTTCCTCGCGACACTCGGGCCTTGAAGTACATAAGAGTCCGGGAAGAGGCCGTCGGCAAGAAAGCGGCCGTCGTTTTGAATGGGAACGGTGAGCAAAAAGCCACTATCTTCCTGGGAAAGACCAAGAATCCGTGTTAAGACTCCCGGAACGACTTCGCCGCTCACATGACGCGCCTCAACCTTGCGGAGAATCAGCATCAAATTACTAACTTCCTGGCCTGCCCAGACGCGAATCGGGGTAGCGTCGCGGAGCGAGATCGAGTCCTTGTAGTAAGCCTTGCCTTCCACTTGGCGGAATGGTTGACCGCTCTGGTCCAAGAACATCCTCCTTGCAGGACTCGCACCGTCGCGCGCCGGGATCGTACTGACAAAATACGAGCCGGCAACCAAGCCTGCAAATCGATACCGGCCCTGATCGTCTGTCGTGGTCTGTTGCACCGACTTGGCCGTAAGGCGCCTATTTTTCCAATGGGGCTTCTGCAGATCGACGGGAGCGCCTTGCACCGGGTCTCCCTCTCCATCGAGCAATACACCGCTGATGACGGCTTGAGGGGCCATTTCAATCGTGATGGGAGCGACGGGTTCCCCGGCCGCCACTTCCAAAATATGACCCGAACCACCTGGCCAATGTTCGCCAAAGCTCGCGTCGATGTACCGTGCCCGCTTTGCTGTCACGACGTAATCACCTTCAGCGAGATTTTCAAAACAGAAGGATCCGTGCGCATCGGTGATTTGTCGAACGGGCGGCGCGGCCGCATCGTCATCATCTGCATCCGAATCCGCGCTCGCAAAAACTTGCGCTCTGGCAACCGGTTGGCTATTCAGCGCATCTACAACAGTGCCGCGAATTGCGCAAGGCGATTGCGCAGTGAGCGCTGTTGCAAACAGAAGGGCACACGCCAGCCGTTTCATCGTCCAAAAGCCGTCTAGCGCACGCTGCACGTCTTCCGACGACACGATCGGGACGTGAATCTGCAAATTACCGTTTTCGGGTAGATCGACCTCGATGCCATTTTCCTGAAATTGATTGATAAAGCTTCTGTTCTCCAGCAGCCCAGCCTCCACATCGGCGACTGCAAACACCTGGTATTTGCCCGGAGGAACGTTCTTGAAGGAAAACTGGCCGTCCTGATCGCTTTTCGCCAGTAGCACCCCATAATAATCGCTACGCGGCGCTTCCGATGCCAAGACCACTTCCAAACCCCCAATTGAGGCTCCCGAATCCGGTGCTTGAACGGAGCCGTCGATCCGACCTGCACCGCCGCTTACAGTAACTTCAATCTGTCCGGCGCTGGTGATCAGATCAACCGGCACGCCGAGCACTTCCTGACCGCCATATTCGATGGATTTGACGTAATTACCCTGACCCGCAGCACACCCGAGCAGGTATTTGCCTGGCCACACGCTCCCGATCGTGAACTTTCCATCGGGCTCAACACTGGCCTGATAAGGATGGCTCATCAGCGGCGAACCTGCATCGGCCGCAATAACCAAAAATTGCGACAAAGCCGCGCTGCTTGTTTCCAAGAGGTGAATGACGCCCTTCACTTCAAATCGCTTGGGAACCGGGACGATGACCCCGTTCACGTCCGAATTTTTCACCTCAACGGGAACCTTTGCGACGATCTGCTTATATTCTTCGTTCAGCAACTCGAGATCGTAGTTTCCGGCCGGCACTCCAGAGAAGTCGAAGCTCCCGCCGGCCTTCTGTTCGCTCTCGAGATCCATAATCCCGTCACCGAGATTGTGGGGATGGCCGTTAAGCGTCAGGCCCTCGATGGGCAAATTGCCGGCAAGCTTGCCCCTGATGTGGAATACTCGCCCAGCATGCAATTCGAAGTTCAGCCCCGGCAAGCTCTGTCCCGGCTGCACATCCAGCAAGAGCGCGCCATCCAGAGTTCGCGAATCAGGATAAAACGCGGGAAGAATCTGCTTCTCCGCGCCTCCCTGCTTGTCCACAAAGCCTTGCGGCGACGTTTCGGCGCCCAGATAGTAATGGCCGGGCGGCAAGTCGATGATTCGATACTCGCCCGCATCGTTTGTCCAACCCCCTTCGGAGCGGTCGTAATGATGCTGCCCCCGAATCCAGGTTCGCGATACCGCATAAACCAGCGCTTTTGAAATGGGCTCACCGCTCTCGTCAGTGACTTTGCCGGTGATCACTGAGCAAGGCGCAAGCTTGAGAATGAGGCCGGTAAGCTTATTGCCCGGTTTAAGATGCAGAGTCGTACCGTTGCCGCCTGGTTGCCGTGCTCCGAATTCGCTCTTCAGATAACCGGTCCGTTCGCCGGTCAATTCATACTCGCCGGCAGGAACGTTTTCGAAATGGAAATGGCCTGAAGCATCCGTAATCGCCATTTGTCCCGGCGCGTAGTAGGTCGAGGGAATCAAACGAACGGTGGTCTTGCGTAAGGGCTCAGCGGAGGTGAAATCGACGGCAGTTCCCTCTAGAACGCATTTCGTCTGCTGCGCAATCCCGTGAATTGCCGCAAAGAGCAGAAACGCCGTACGGAGCCGTCCCAGCATGACTAAGCGTAAAACGAATGCGGCCTGCGTGCGGTTTCAAAGTGTTGGCATCGTCTCTACCCGTTTTCCCGGTATGTGAAATAGTCTGCGATCTGCTCGCCGATACGCCCGATCGCATCTTCCAGATTCGCTCCGATCCCGTAGTGGTTCGCCGTGAAAACACTGACCACAATGTTTCTGCGCGGGGCTCTCGAAGATACCGACATCGTTGCCGATGTAAGGCAGGAAATCGCCCGTCTTGTGCGGAATGTTGAAGTCAGTTCACATATTTTGGAAGGCGCGTGCGATAGACCTGGCCACGCATGATCTGCAGCATCGTGTTGCTGGCCTCTGTGCTGACGGCTTGACCGGTCTTTATTCGTTCCAGCAGTTTCCCCATGTCCCGCGGCGATGATAATCCAAACGGATGCTTTCCTTCGCGGTGAAAGTCAGCGGCGCTGGGCGCCGCACGTAGGGCATCGAACCAGACTTTCGCGCTTCCCACGGCTCGCGTTTGTGTCAGCCCATAATCCTTCATCAGCGCGTTGACGGGTTCAATCCCGCCAACCTGGCGGAACATCAGATCCGTGGCAGTGTTATCGCTGACAATGATCATCAAGGTCAGGAGGTCTTTGACGGTGAGCTGAATGCCTTCGTCGAGCGAACGAATGATGCCCGTTCCGGGACGCTTGTCATCATTTCGTAGCGCGATGCGATCGGTCAATGGGAACTTCCCTGCCCTAATTTGGCGGAACGATTCGACCATGAGGGGGATTTTGATGACGCTCATGGTGTCCATCTGCTCGTCTGCATCGATCGCGATCTCTTCGCCTGTTTCGAGGCACTTGAGGTAAATGCCCCACTTCGCGTTCACCGATTTCGCGATCCTCTCTATGTTGGTTCGCAACTGCTGCAATGCGGCCGGACGGGCATTCTGCCCTCGTACGATCAGCGGAAGCGCGGAGCAAAAGAAAGAGCGTCGGAGCATAAGGCTAACGATACATGAGGCAGAGGCCAAAGGTAAAAGTTATGTAGAGGTTTTGTAGCGGTAAGGCTTAGATGCCCAGAAATTGATAGAATCCGAACAAGTATCAGGTTTTGTCTCGAAAAGCTCAGGAGGTTTAACCATGACAGCCCCTTACAGGATTGGTGTGTCCCGACGCTTTGACGCCCTTTTCGCAATTCTTTTTGGCGCAGCGGCGGTATTGCTGCTTTTCGTGAGCAGTGCGATTCGCTCAATCCACTGGTGGAATTCAGGGAACCGTCACCGATGCCACCGGCGCGGTGCTCCCGAATGCAACAGTGACGGTAACGAACGAAGGGACAGGCGAAAGCCACACCCTGAAAACCGACAACGCAGGATTGTATTCGATTCCCAGTCTGCCGCCGGGCAACTATACGGTGCAAGTGCAAGCGCCGGGCATGCAGACCATCCTGGCGAAGGATTTGGTCGTGTCGGTGGGAACCATCACCGCGCAAAATTTCACCCTGAAAGTGGCTGCTACCTCGACCACCATCGAAATCCAGGGAGGCGCGCCTCTAGTGGAAAGCGCCTCGGTCTCGGTAGGAACGGTGATCAACCAAAAAACGGTTCAGGAGATACCGTTGAACGGCCGTCACTTCGTCGATCTTGCCTTGCTCATTCCCGGTTCAGTGACGCCGCCCGCCAACGGATTTTTGACCGCCCCTCTACGCGGGCAAGGCTCGTTTTCGTTCAACTCGGCCGGAGCGCGCGAAGACAGCGTCAACTTTATGGTCAACGGCATCAACCTGAGCGATCCGAATCAAAACCAGATCACGTTTCAGCCGACTATCGCCACGGTCGACGAATTCAAAGTCGACAATTCGACATTCAGCGCGGAATACGGCCGGAACTCGGGCTCGATCGTAAATATCGCGACTCGCAGCGGCGAAAATACCTGGCATGGCGAAGCCTACGAGTACCTTCGCAATAACGATTTGGACGCGCGCAACTTTTCCAATCCGACGAACATGTGGTCGGCGGCGTCAACCAGCCGAATCCGATGTCTCCGTTCAAGCGCAACCAGTTCGGCGGCGATGGCGGCGGGGCCATCCAGAAAGACAAAACTTTCGTATTTCTGAGCTATGAAGGTCTTCGGCAGCGGCAGGACGTACCGCTCTCCTCGACAACCTTATCGCTTGCTCAACGAGCTCAGGCGGCGTCCTCCAGCGATCCGCTCGATCCAGGAGCTTGCTTGCCGCTGATCCCACTCCCAAACTCCGGCACGAACCAATTTGCCGGAGCCGCCGTCGCTCCCGTCAATATCGAACAAGGCACGGCTAATCTCAGCCACAGTTTCTCCGAAACGAACCGGCTCAACGCTTATTACGCTATTCAGCGCGATCAGAGAAATGAGCCGCCCTCCACCGACGGCAACAGTTTTCCTGGCGGCGGAGACCAGCGGAACGGCCAGCGTCAACTCTTGACGCTGAATGACTCCTGGAGCATCTCTCCGACACTGGTTAACGAAGCGCGCCTCGGTTATAACCGTATCCACATCACTTTCGTCGCCGATAATAACCTGAGCGCCGCCGCATATGGCATCAACAGCGGAGTCGCAGCCGCCATTGGCCTGCCGCAGATCACCGTCACGGGAGAACTTTACGTTTCGGAGGCATTGGCGGATTCCCGCAAGGCCGCGGCGATAATGTCGCGGTCGCGTCCGACACGTTGAGTTGGGTCCATGGCAGCCACACCATTAAAGTCGGGCGCGGAGTTCCGCCGTCAAAATACCGATAGCTTCTCCTACACGCCCGGCACGTTCACCTTCGCCAGCGATCAACCCCTTCCTGGCGGATCAGGCCACCGGCTTCACCGCCAACACGTCCAATCGCTCCAGCCGCGTCTACGGAAATTCGTTGGGCGCATTTGCCACCGATACCTGGAAGATGACGCCCTCGCTGACGTCACTCTCGGCCTCCGTTATGACTGGTACGGCACCCCCACCGAAGCGGAAAACAGATTCGTGGTCTTCGATCCAACGACCGATACTCTGCAGCACGTGGGCCAGTCGGGTGGGCCCAGGCCTTGCCTACAACCAAAGCGCGTTGAACTTCCAGCCGCGTGTCGGTTTTGCCTGGAATCCATTTGAGAGCGGCAAGACCGTGGTCCGGGGAGCGTACGCGATCATGACCGATCAGCCGACACTCGGCCTGGTTACCGGATTGGCGACGAATCCGCCGTACGCCTTTCCGATCATCCTTCTCGCCGAGCATCAAAGTTCCCTTTGTGACCCTCGGCAACGCGTTTCCGGCCGCGGGGGGAAGCGTTGCTCCCATTTCGAGTTGCGCATAACTACAGAGATGCCTACTTCTCCGAATGGAATTTCAATATTCAGCAACAGCTGACGCAGGACCTCGGGCATGATGGTCGGTTATTTCGGCACGAAAGGCACGGATCTGAATATCGAGCGGAACTATAACCAGTTCGATCAACGGAATCGCGCCCCTACGCCGCGCTTTCCGCCAGTAGCCCGATAGATCCCGGTCTTCCGCTGTCAAATATTGCGGTCTACGAAAGTGATGGAAACTCGTCGTATAACGCGCTCTGGGTAACCCTCAAGAAGCACGTTGCAAAAGGACTGCAGTTCGACGCCGACTATACCTGGGCCAAATCGATTGACGACAACTCCCGCAATATTCAGGGACTGGCGCTGCAGAACAGCTACAATATCGCGGGCGACCGTGGTCTGTCGGATTTCGATGCACGCCAGCGGATCGTTCTGAACTCGGTTTACGATCTGCCTTTCAAGGGAAACCGGCTGAAAGAAGGCTGGCAAATTTCGCTTATCGAAACCGCCCAGAGCGGCAATCCCATCAATTTCCACCTCAGCAACGCTTCATTTACGGGGTCAGCCTTCTCCGGCCCAACGTGGCTGGGCCCGTAATTACCGGCTTCACGCCGGCAACGAATGGCAGTCCTACGACAGTCACTTACGTTCAGAATCCTTCGGTGTTCATCAATCAGGGCACAACGCCTGGGACAACGCTGGGCTTCGGAAATTTAGGGCGGAACGTCATCATCGGACCGGGCTTCTTCGATACGGATGTATCGCTGGTAAAAAATACGAAAATCACTGAACGCTTATCCTGGGAGTTCCGGGTTGATGCATTCGATCTTTTTAATCAAGCTAATTTCACTCAGCCCGTTTCGACCGTCGGATCGTCAACGTTAGGCTTAATCACAGGTGGTACTCGTGTTCCCGCCGGAGATGGCGGATCCTCTCGAGAGCTTCAACTCGCAATGAAGCTGATTTTCTAAGTCGGGGCCTAAGCCGAACTACAAAAAGCAGCACCAGTCCGGAGGCCGCAATAAACACCGTGCCGGGTTCCGGCACGACATCTGCAACGAATTCGTCTGCCAAGAGAGCGTCTGCGTGAGCCGTCGGATGGAAATCGTCAAAGAAAAGGTATTGATCCGGGTTCGCACACGCCGAAGTGCCGGTTCCGCTGTAGCAGGCATCCGTGACGTCAGTGAATCCGTACTGGCTGGGATTTTTCACTAGCTGCCGCAGCAGCGACGAGGTATCAACGTATTTCACGCCGGCAGGAAGGTTCGCTAGAAGCGCTGCGTTGAACGCATCCGTAAGTCCCGAAGCCTCACCTGCCACCACGGGGCCGAGCGACTGATAGTAAGGCGTCAGTCCCACGTCGGGCATGCCAGGCACAAGAATGTTCGCAGCTCCCTCGCTTTTGAGAGTGCCTACGATAGTCACTATATTGCCGACCGCCGTTTGAAGGACCGTTAGCGGGTTTGCGTTCGGTTCGGACAGAAAATCGTCCGGACCGCCCCAGACGATAAACAGCGCTCCCGGATGGGAGCTCACGGCGTTAGGCGTGTTGCTCAGCTCCGTCAACATTCCGGGAAGCTGCGTCGACCCGAATGTACTCGGGGTGCCTCCATCTTCGTAGTTCCCGAGACCCGTGGTTGCGCCGATATAGGCGTAGTCAGTGAGCGGCACTCCAAGCATGCTCGCCATTTGTTCCACCGCCATGGGACCATTTGAGCGCCGCCCATCGTAGTAGGGCGCCCCTGGCATGCCCGTCGCCTTGAAATAGTTCCCATTGTCGGAGAGGCTATCGCCATAAACCACAATCGAACTGATAGAATCCGCCCGAGCCGCAATGGAAAGAACAACCGATACCGATAATGTTGCCAAGAAACGAACAGCGCTCATGTACCACCTCTGCTGCCATCTAGACGCCATTCACGGTTAGAGTGCGACGTTTGTTGTTTTCGCAATCGCGTGCGAGCTCATCTAAATGCAAATGCAAACATGCAAATGCAAGCCGGGTTCCTAATTCGTTACAGTAGCTCTAAATATGACGTGTCCAAATTGTGGGCTGAGCAATCCGGATAATGCGAAGTTCTGCGCCAACTGCGGAACGGGATTCACGGGCGCTTCGCAGCCGGGCCAACAAGTTCCGTATCCGCCTCAATATTCACAGCAGCCTTCGACGAATGTTCCCCGTAGAAACTCGGTCATGAAGAATATCGGGCTTGGGTGCCTGGTTGTGCTGCTCATTTTCATGTTCTTGGGCCTTTCCTGTACGCGAGCCTGCTTCCGCCGCCGCGGGTATTATCGGCGGTACGCAGCAGTCATTCTCCCCGTTTCTCCCGCAGCCCTGCCGGTAACCGCTTTCCCGATCACTCGACAGGGCAGCCGCAGGAACCCTTGTTAAACTAAGACTTTCCATGGCAATCAGCAAAGAGCTGCTGGAAATACTCGTTTGTCCCGTTTGCAAAGCCGATTTGATCCTTAAAGAAGATGGGAGCGGCCTCAAATGCGTCAAATGTAAGCGGGTCTATCCAGTGCGCGATGACATTCCGATCATGCTGGTCGACCAGGCCACCATTGAGCCGTAGGTCTCATGACGATTCTGGAGCAACTGCCGGAACGGTCCCGGGTCGCCGTTATTCGCTTGCGTTCGCTCGGCGATTGCGTTCTCACGACGCCTGGTTTGCGGTTGCTGAAAAACGCTCGCCCTGACCTCGCGATTGGCATCGCCGTGGAAGATCGATTCAAGTCCGTATTCGAAGGCAACTCCGCGGTATCCGCTCTTCTTGCGCCTACCTGGCCAGCGGTTCGGAATTGGAGACCGTCTCTTTGCGTGAATCTTCACGGAGGCACCCGCAGCCAGTGGATCACTGCGTTTTCCGGAGCGAAGTGGCGTGCAGGTTTCGTGCATCACAGCACGACGTTGGCTTATAACATTAAAATCCGCCGCGCGCAGGAAATTATGGGCGTAAACCGCACCGTCCATACCGCGGAACATCTCGCTTCGGCATTTTTCGCGCTCGGTGTTCCGGTGCAACCGGTTCCTCGGGCAGAGCTGGCGGTCGCCGATTCGCCGATTGAAGGCCGGTATGCGGTCCTTCATCCGTTCGCGTCCGCCCCGAATAAGCAGTGGCCCATAGAGCGCTTCTGCGAAATTGCCCGGTACCTGAAGCTCTGGAACATCACTCCGGTTTTTCTCTCGGGTCCAGCGGACGATCCGTCGCCGTTTGCCCACCACCAGGTGTTCCAGGGCACGCTCAGCGCAGCCAAGGGAGTGTTGTCGAAAGCGACCGTCTTCATCGGCAATGATAGTGGTCCCGCTCACATGGCGGCCGCCTTTGGCGTTCGCAGCGTCGTTTTATTCAGCAGTTCCAGCCCGGCGATCTGGGGTCCCTGGCAGACGGAATCGGAAATCGTCGTCGCGCCCGACGGACTCTCAGAGGTAACCGTGTCACGCGTGATTGCCGCCCTCGAGCGCCTGCGCATGTTTGAAGAGGCGCACGCTTGAAGGACCTTTATCGTCTGCTCCGGTACGCAAAGCCATACGTTCCGGCGCTCCTCGCCTCGGTCTTCTTCATGGCCGTGGTAGGCCTTTCGCAAGGGCTGCTGGTCAAGCTCATCCCGCTGGTATTTGAGCGCGTGCTCAATCCTAGCCCGGCTGATAATGCGCCGGCGTTGTTGTTCTCCATTCCGCATACGAGCATTCAGGTCCACTTGAGCGATGTCGTGCCTTCTTTCGTTCACAACATCTGGACGATGGTCGCTTTCGGCATATTGATGTGCTTCATCGCCAAAGGCGCCTGCGACTACCTGGGCAACTATCTGGTGAATTGGGTAGGCATCAGCGCGATCATGGATTTGCGTCAGGAGGTGTTTGATCGCGTTCTGCGGCAGGACGCACAGTTCTTCGAAGACCAAACCACGGGCAGGATCATGTCATCCATCATGAACGACATCGATCGCATTCAGGTGGCTGTGTCGACGATGCTCGCCGACTGGCTCCGTCAAATATTCACGGCTCTGTTCTTGCTGCTGGCCATGGTGAGCATCGATTGGCGTCTATCGCTGATTAGTATTCTCGTGTTCCCGGTCGTAGCGTTCTTGACCGTCAGGCTGGGACGCCGAATACGGCGCACAACGCGTCACGCGCAGGATATGGCCGCCAGCCTGAACCAGATTCTTCAGGAGACCCTTACCGGTCATCAGGTGGTAAAGAGCTTCGGCGCTGAAGATTATGAATCAAAGCGCTTCAAACTTGGCGGCGCAGCGGCTGAAGACCGGCAACCTGAAATATGTAGCACAGCAAGCGCTCGCTTCCCCCATCATCGAGGTGTTCGGAGCTCTCACCATCATTCTGCTGCTGACTATGGCCAGAATGCAGGTGAAAAGCGCTGCGATGACCGCCGGTACGTTCACTGGCTTTGTACTCGCGCTGGTCATGTTGTATGAGCCAATCAAACGTCTCACAAACATTCACAACATTTTCCAGCAAGGGATTGGCGCGGCCCTCAAAGTATTCGAATATTTAGACCATCAGCAGGACGTCATGGACAAGCCCACGGCCGTGCGGCTGTCGAAATTTGAGAAAAGCATTCGCTTCGATGGTGTTCGCTTCAGCTATCCGATGGCGAACGGGCGGATGGTCCTCGATGGAGTCAATCTCGAGGTAAAAGCCTGCGAAGTCGTTGCCGTGGTCGGTCCCAGCGGCGCTGGAAAAACAACTCTGGCCAATCTTGTCCCCCGTTTTTATGACGTCACCGGCGGGGCCGTTCTGATAGACGGCAGAGATGTCCGCGATCTCAAGCTGAATAGCCTGCGCGAAAACATAAGCATCGTCGCGCAAGAGACTTTCTTGTTCAACGACACAGTGTTCGACAACATCGCCTACGGCAGGCCCGACGCCAAGGAAGAGGAAGTCATTTCCGCGGCGAAGTCCGCGCTTGCCCATGAATTCATTGAGGAGCTTCCAGACGGGTATAAGACGCTCATTGGCGAGCGCGGTTTGAAGCTCAGCGGGGGGCAGCGGCAGCGAATTGCAATCGCCCGCGCTCTTTTGAAAAATGCCCCCATTTTGATTCTGGATGAGGCTACGTCGCACTTGGACACCGAGTCCGAGAGACTCGTGCAGCAGGCGCTCACTATTCTGATGAAGCGCCGGACCGTTCTCGTGATCGCGCATCGGCTTTCTACCATTCGCCAAGCCGACAAGATCGTCGTTCTCGACTCCGGAAGGATCATCGAGAGCGGGTCGCACGACGAATTGCTGGCTGGCAAAGGCATGTACCATCGCCTGCATGATTTACAACATGCGGATTCGGGTGCGCCCGTTGGGTGACGCGACGCGCCCGGTGCGTAGCATGACAGGTTACGCGGCCGTTCGCAGACAGACCAGCGCTGGGGAATTGTCGATCAGCCTCCGCAGCGTGAACCACCGCGGGCTAGATCTTCACTTTCATCATGGCAGTGAGCTGGCGCGATTTGAGAATGCGATGCGAACTGCACTAAAGCAAAATATTGAGCGTGGACACATTGAGATTCGCGTATCTCTGACTCGCGACGGGGGAATGAACCAGCTGGGCTACAATCGCGATCTACTCGCCGGCTATGTCGGCCTGTTTCGGCGTGCGTGCCAGGATTTTCAGCTCGATAGCAAGCCTGATCTGAATGCGTTTATGGCCATACCCGGTGTCCTCGAAACCGCTGATCAAGTGAAGTCTGTTCCCGATGCGCTCGAACCGGAGATCCTGGCCGGTGTAGCCGCGTGCATCGCGGACCTGAATAGCTACCGTGCGCGCGAGGGAAGTGAGCTATGCGCCGAGATAGAGCGCGAGGTCGCGGCCGTCGAAGAGCATACGAACAGACTTTCCGCCCTTCGCGCCGAAGCGAACCCGCAATTCCTGGAGCGGCTGCGCCAACGGATCGAAGAATTGCTCGGCGATTCCGGAATTTCCGAAACTCGACTGGCGCAAGAAGCGGCGCTGCTCGCCGATCGCTCCGACATACAAGAAGAAGTGACCCGGTTAGCGGTTCACACGCAGGAACTGCGGCGCATTCTCGGCGATGGCGGCGTGGTGGGCAAACGCCTCGATTTTTTGCTGCAGGAGATGAATCGCGAGACGAATACCATCTTGTCCAAGACCTCTGGCGTGGGGGAAATTGGACTTGCAATTACCAATCTCGGGTTGGCGATAAAGGCTAATATCGAAAGAATCCGGGAACAGGCTTTGAATCTTGAATAGTCAGTTTCTGCAGGATCGAACCGGGCTGGACGGATATTCTTCCAGCGAACGCATGACGACAGTTTTCATCATCTCGGCGCCGTCCGGATCGGGCAAGTCAACGCTGGTTGCACGCCTGTTGGCAATGGAGCCCGGACTTCGATTCTCGGTTTCATACACCACCCGCAAGGCGCGCCTGAGCGAAAAGCCCGGCGAGAATTACGTGTACATCTCGCGCCAGGAGTTTGAAGAGCGCATCCGGCGCGGTGAATTCCTTGAGCATGCCGAGGTATTCGGGAATTACTATGGCACGAATCGCAAGGCTCTCGATCAGGCGCGCCGCGAGGGCAAGGACCTGATCCTCGACATCGATGTTCAAGGTGCGAGACAATTAAAGGAAAGGATTCCTGAGGCGGTCAGTGTGTTTATTCTGGCGCCCTCCCGTGACATCCTGGAACAACGGTTGCGGTCCCGATCCGAGGATTCCGAAGAAGTGATTCAGCGGCGATTGCGCGATGCCGCCGAAGAGATTCGCAATTACGTTCAGTACGATTACGCGCTGGTGAATCATCAGGTGGAGGAGTCGGTTGCTACACTGGCCGCCATCGTGAAGGCGGAGCGGGTGCGGCGTATCCGCATGGAAGACCAGATCCGGCCGATTCTCAAGAGCTTTGGGGACCGGTCGACCTCATTATTTGAAAGTGTGGATAGCCGGGACTGATCGGCTGTTCAACGTGGAGAAAAAATGGCAGACAAGAGCAGAAACGCAATGTATTGTATTCCTGACGACGCGGATTCGAGCACGTACCGCTTCATCATCGTGGCGGCGAAGCGCGCGCGTCAATTGCAGAATGGGCAGCGCAGCGTGTTGCCCGCCACAAACAAGAAACCGACAATTCTGGCGATGGAAGAAGTCCGGCGCGGCCTGGTTCCCTATGAGGATCATGGGGCGGCGGAATTGGAGCAGGCCGTAGCCGAATAGTTCGCTGTCGATGCGCGTCGTACTTGGTGTCGGCGGGGGAATCGCGGCGTACAAGTCAGCTGAACTCGTGCGCGCGCTCCAACAGCGCGGGCATGATGTCCAGGTAGTGATGACCCGGGCGGCTCAGGAGTTCATCCAGCCGCTTACTTTCGCGGCCCTTACCGGTCGAAAAGTAATTACCGGCCTGTTCTCTCAAACCAGTGCCGCTGACACTCTCTCGAGTGCGGTCGAGCACATTGGGATAGCACAAGAGCACGATGTGCTGATCGTTGCGCCTGCGACAGCCGACCTGTTGGCGAAGTTTGCCTGCGGCTTGGCGGACGATTTTCTGTCGACGCTGTATCTCGCTTTTCCGGGCCCGGTGGTATTGGCTCCGGCGATGAACACTGCCATGTGGGATCATCCCGCTACCCAGCAAAACCTGAGTGTCTTGCGCCAGCGCGGATGCTCCATTGTCGAGCCGGATGAAGGATGGCTGGCCTGCGGCACGATTGGCGCAGGACGTCTTTCGGATCCGGCGCGAATTGCCGAGCGGGTCGATTCGCTGCGGCGCGCCAAGAGAGATCTGGAGGGCGAGACCATTCTCCTGACGGCTGGACCTACTCAGGAGCCGATTGATCCCGTTCGTTATATCAGTAATCGTTCCAGCGGAAAGATGGGTTATGCGCTCGCGGAGGCTGCGGCGAAGCGCGGGGCGCACGTCGTTCTGGTTTCAGGACCGGTCAATATTTCAGCTCCGCAGGGCGTCGAACTCATTCCGGTTCGGACCGCGCAAGAGATGTATAAGGCCGTCATGGAAAATCTTGCCAGGAGCGACCATCATTGTCAAGAGCGCTGCCGTCGCCGATTATTATGTTTCGGAAGTCTCCCGCCAGAAGTTGAAAAAAACGGCGACGCGGCTTTCTTTGCCGCTTGATCCAACTCCCGACATTCTGGCCGAGGTCGGAGAACGCAAGGGCGACCGCTTGCTCATCGGCTTTGCGGCCGAGACTCAGAATCTGATCGAGGAAGCGCGCCGCAAAATGGCCTCCAAGAAATGCGACATGGTGGTGGCGAATCTGGTCGAGCCAGGATGGATTGGGATTCGAGTCCGATCGCAATGAGGTCGAGATCATCACGCGTTCCGGTCAGATCGTCCATGCGGGACCGGCGAGCAAAACAGAGATCGCCGAGCGCATCCTCGATCAGGTTGCCACGTTGCGTCTTTCGCTACGAGCAATGGATACTCCAGCGTAAGCGATCTTAATGACTCAAGAGCAGATTCGCCAATATCTGGAGTTCTATCGCGATTTGGGAATCGATTCCATTTACCGGGTCCCTGAGCAGCCCTCGAGCATCGAGCCTCCGCTTGTCGTGTTGCCAACCCTCGCTCCCGAGAGCGACACATTACAAGCCATTCGAACCGATATCGGCGATTGCAGGCGCTGCCGTCTCTGCGAAGGGCGTCACACCATTGTATTCGGATCGGGGAACGAACGGTCTCCACTCGTTTTTGTCGGTGAAGGTCCCGGCGCCGATGAGGATGAGCAGGGTTTGCCCTTCGTGGGCAGGGCCGGCCAGTTGTTGACACAAATGATCGACAACACAGCGGCCAAGGAAGGCATCTCGGTACAGCGCTCGGACGTTTACATCTGTAACGTAGTGAAGTGCCGCCCGCCCGAGAATCGCACACCGCTGCCGGAAGAGATGGAAATCTGCGGGCAATTTCTTTTTCGCCAGTTGATGGCGATCAAGCCGAAGGCCATCTGCGCTCTGGGCTCGACGGCGATGAAGGCGCTCTTGAATACGAAAGAAGGCATCACGAAATCACGCGGCAAGTGGCACAAGTGGCGCGATATTCCGGTAATGGTCACCTATCATCCGTCTTACCTGCTGCGCCAATACAATCAGCAGGCGAGGCGCGAGGCCTGGGAGGATTTGAAGACGCTGCTCCATTTTGTATATGACTGAGAGTTCCCGAGGTCTCTTCATCACCTTCGAAGGGACAGAGGGAAGCGGCAAGACGACGCAGATGCGGCTATTGATGGAACGCCTGCGGCGTGCCGGTTATCCCGTAACAGAGAATCAGGAGCCTGGAGCGACGCATATCGGGAGGCAAATTCGCCGCATCCTTTTGGATCCGGCGCATCAGGAGATGGCGCCCGTCACCGAGTTGCTGTTGATGTTTGCATCGAGGACGCAAGCGGCCGCCGAAATTATCGTTCCGGCGCTGAGCCGCTGTGAAATTGTGGTGAGCGATCGGTTCACTGATTCGACCCTCGCGTACCAAGGCCAAGGCCGCGGCCTCGGATTCGATGTTGTGTTCGAAATGCACCGGGTGGCACTAGGATCTTTGCTGCCGGATCTCACTATCTGCGTTGCACTGGATGTTGAGACAGGACTCAACCGAGCTCACAAACGCAACCAAGGAAGCAGCATGGAGGAAAGCGAGGCCCGGCTGGACCGGCAATCCATCGAGTTCCATCAGCGTGTCGCTGAGGGATACCGAAAGATTGCTTTGTTGGAGCCCCAACGCTTCCGGATGGTGGACGGACGCGGCGAGCCTGCGGAAGTTGCCGAAAAGGTGTGGGCCGAAGTGACTCCCGTGCTACGAAAGCGATTCGAGGCCAGAATAGGCGCTGAGTAATGTCATTTCAGGATTTTCACGGTAACGCAAATGTTGCGGCTACTCTCGCTCAAATGATTGAACAGTCCCGGATTCAGCAGACCATTTTGCTCAGCGGTCCGGAAGGCGTTGGCAAGGCAACCCTCGCCAGGCGGTTCGCCGCGCGTTTACTCGGCGACCCCGGAAAGATCGAGCAGGACGACCTGAGTCTTCCCGCGAACTTGGGAGCTATTGAACAGCGCGAGAAATGGCCTTCAGAGAAACGCGCTGACGATCCCCTATTTTTCTCCTCTCATCCGGACTTCGTCACGTTCGCCCCGGAAGGCCCCTTACGCCAGATTACGATTCAGCAGATGCGGCTGCTACGCGAACGCGCCCAATTAAAACCCCTGCGCGGCTCGCACCGCGTGTTCCTGATCGATCATTTGGAGCGTGCCAATGAGCAGTCCGCGAATTCCTTGTTAAAGATCCTGGAAGAGCCGCCCGATCATTTGGTAATCTTCGCAACGGCCGAAAATCTTTACGATCTTTTGCCAACGATTCGCTCGCGTTCCATCGTCTTTCAGATGGGGCGATTGTCAGATGCCGAGATGCTCCAGTTCGCCGAATCGCGCGCGCTTCCCGATGCCGAATTGCGAATTGCTCTCTCGCAAGGGAGCCCGGGTGTCGCGGCATCTCTTGATTTGGCTCTCTTCCGGGATCGGCGCGCTCTCATGCTAACCGCATTCGAGTGCGGCGCGGGGCTGACGCCATTCTCAGCATGGGTTCAGCATTCAGAAGCTTTCTCCGCCAGCAAGTCCGAGAAACTGGAAGACTACCTCAAGCTGGCTTATGGAGTTTTGGAAGACGTATTAGCGGGTTTACACGGCAAAGCTGCCGTGAAAAATCGCGACGCACAGCAGCGCATCACGAAACTGGCGCAAGCGGTGAATTTCAGTTGGATCGAACAAGCCATTCGCTGCGTCGATGAGCTTGTATTGATGGTACGGCGGAATATCCAGAAGACGTCTGCGCTCGACGCTATGATAATTAAATTACGTAACGCCACGGAAACGGCGAGCGCCTATTAGCCAACTAGCGCTCTTCGGCACCGGACGAGTGCACACATCGCGGAGACAAATCGAGGACAAATGATCGAGGAGAGGCGCCTAGAGTCGCTCATCAGAAAACCCACGCGCAACAACGCCGCGGCAGATGTCAGGGACCCAAACAGACGTCCGCCTACGGCAAAGAAGAGCAGTCCCCCGGACCAGACCAATGCCGAACAGTTTTACTATTCCAAGCAAATGCAAGGGAAGACGCACATGGTGGTCGTGCTGACCGACGGCGAGCAACTGGAAGGCGTCATCGAGTGGTACGATCGCGACTGTCTAAAACTGAATCGTATTGACGCGCCAAATCTCCTCTTGTTCAAGCACTGCATCAAATACATGTACAAAGCAGACCCGGAGTAAGCTTTTAGCAGTTCAGATAAAGGCTGTGGCTTTGCGTGGGTAAAATGTGGCACCACTCGCGGATAATCTCGCGGTAGGTCTCGCCGGCAGGGCGGATCCTGCGATCCAGATCATATAAGCCAAGCGGATTCACGTTTCCGTTGTCTTCGCGCAACGCGGTATCCCAGTCCACTTGGTCCGTCAAACTGTAATACGTGAAGCCCAACATCGGTACTCCATCTTCACGAAGCCGGTGAACGTTGGCCCATTCTTTCCGAATCCATGCTGGCGCGCGATCCTTATCAGGCAGGTTCGTTTCCGTATGCATCACGGGCAGATGGTAGCGATCGAAGTATTGATGCGTGATGACGTAATATCCAAAAATCTCGCCTGACGGAGAAAGCCGTCCGTCATCGTTTACCAAATGTTCGTTGGTTTCGTAATAGTCCGTGCCCATGACGCAATGTTCCTTGCGGTGGTTGTCGCGGAACCAGTGATATTGCTCTCGCTTCATGCCGTTGTCCAGCAGGTATTCGTACATCTCAAAAGTAATCGGGTGTCCGTAGGCTAAATCGAGCGATAGAAATCGCTTCTCATTATTGATACGGGCCATCTCAGCGCATGAAGGGGTTCTCGGGTGGTGAAACTCGGACGTTTCACTCAATATGAAAATGGCTTTGGGATTCACATCTAGAATGGCGTGCATCGCGAGGACACTCGCCTTGCTGAGATTGTGCAAAGCGGTCACGAAAGCCCGATCGCCCGTCAACCGTTCATTCCACCAGCCGAATTGCGCGGAAAAAGTGGCCGCCACGTAAATCTCGTTCACGGGCGTATAAAACCGGACCCACGGATACCGCTCCGCGAACGCCTTACAGTAATCCGCAAATAGGCTGGGCCAATCAGGATCCTGAAATCCTCCAATCCAATCCGGCACTCCAAAGTGACACAAGTCCGCGATGGGCGTAATCCTGAGTTGCTTCATCGCGCCGAACGTTCGGTCCGAGAAGTCCCAATCATAATTTCCCGGCGCCACATGGGTGCTGTAGTAGGGAGGCCCGTAACGCAAGAATTCGATTTTCAAATCGCGAACGAGCGCGAAGTCTTCCCGCCAGTATCGGTAATGCAGGCACTTCTCCATCTCATCGATGCGTTTTGTCGAGCCATCGGCTAACGCAATCGTGGGATAGCTGTTCTCAATCCCGGTTGCAAACATGAATTGCGCCACATTTCTCTCCTGCTACGAATCGACGGTATTTCTGGTCTTGTCCTTGAACGCGAGCCGATACGCTCTCCGTTCAGCGGCTTCTTCGTACCGTCGCTTCTCTTCGTCTGTCTCCGGCACGATCGCCGGCAGCAACACGCGATTCCCTGCCCGGTCGAGCCCCACAAAAGTCAGGTAGGCAGAGGAAGTATGCCTCAACTCACTCGTATGAAGATTTTCCACCCAGACCTTTACGCCGACTTCCATGGAGGTTCGAAATACGCGATTCACTTGCGATTTCAACCGAACCAGCTCTCCAACGTGCACTGGATGCAGGAAGGTCATCTGGTCAATAGAAGCCGTTACGACGGTGCAGCGGGCGTGCCGCATGCCGGCGATTGCGCCGCACAAATCGACAAGGTGCATTACGTGGCCACCCAGCATGTTGCCCAACAAATTAGCGTCGTTCGGCAAGCAGATCTCAAAGTATTCCGATTGTGACTGGCGGACAGTGCGGACCTTTTCAGAGCTATCTGTATTCACAATTAAGTTCTTTGGCGGCGCGCTCGACATGAACCACTAAATAGCGCACTCTTAACAGCAGAACCGTGCAAGGAAACCACGGCAGAATGCCAGCAGCTGAGCGCGAACACAGACATCATCCACTTCCGGCTTTAATTCTTCAGTCTTGATGAGGTAATGCACCGAGCGCCAGCGCAGTGGAGAATGATCTTGTTCCTCTATGCAGACGATTTCCAGCTCGCTTGTTGTTTGGCGCGCAATGCTGTATCGCAGCGAAGATCGAGTCTCGGCCGCGGGAAACTGTTCGCACGTTCCGCGCGAGTATCCGCGATTGCAACATTGAAAACGGAGCGAGGCGGGAGCAGGCTCGGGATGTCCACCGGCGTGACACAAGCCGTCGTACTCATCCAAGAGCGGCAAACGCGCTTTGGTGTGCTGACGATCGGGCGCGACGCGTTCCGGCTCGAAACACGGGCACGGCATATCTGCAAGTATCTCAGCCTCAATTCCGGCCCGCCGCCTAATGCTGGTTTGTTTTACGCTGTGACTAGACTTCTAACTCGCGTGGATGCATGCATCGTAGAAACTTTCTTCTCGGTTTGCCTGCCTTGGGAACGGCTCTGGTCTATGGGGGCACATCGGACGGCTCGCGCTCAGTTCGAATAAAAGTTGATATCGGCCGTTCGCTCGGCACGATACCGGCGGATTTCATGGGTTTAGGCTACGAGATTTCCTCCGTGGCAAGATCTGGGCTGCTGAGCGCGGAAAATCACACCTACGTCCAGCTGGTGCGCACGCTTGGACCTCGCGGGGTGATCCGCGTGGGTGGAAACACTTCCGACTATTCGTCATTCGATGCGAACGGGCAAGCTGTTTCGGCGCCGAAGAACACCGTAGTGAACGAAGCCAACCTTCGCGAATTGGGCGCGTTTCTCGAGGCGACGGGCTGGAAGCTGATCTGGGGCCTGAATCTGGGAGGCGGCAGCGAGGCCGAGGCCATTGAAGAAGCGCAGGCTGTCTCGGCTGCTGTAAAGCGTAAGCTGCTGGCGTTTGAGATCGGCAACGAGCCGGATCTTTTCGATCGGAGATCGGCACATAGGGAACAAGAGTTATCGTTATGAGGATTTTCTCGCTGAATACCGCCGCTACAAGGCTGCCATTCGCGCCAAGCTGCCCGATGCACCGTTTGCCGGGCCGGATGCGGCCATTGCTACGGACTGGGTGAGTCGATTCGCGGTAGATGAAGGAAACGACCTGGTGCTGCTAACTCACCATTATTATCGAGAGGGCGCGAATCCCAAAAGCACACTCGATAAAGTGCTGCACCCAGATCCGAAACTCGGTCCTGAGCTCGAAAAACTGAGAGCTGCATCCGCTTTATCGCATCTGCCCTACCGCATCTGCGAAGTGAATTCTTTCTCGGGAGGCGGCAAGCAGGGCGTGAGTGACACGTTTGGCTCGGCGCTTTGGGTTTTGGACTATATGTTCACGCTCGCCTCGGCTAATGCGGCCGGTGTGAACATGGAGACCGGCGTGAACCAGTTGGGATTTATTAGCTGGTACTCTCCCCTTGGCGACGACGAACACGGCACCTACTCAGCCAAGCCGGAATACTACGGGATGCTCGCGTTCGCACAGGCTGCCCGAGGGCAATTATTACAGGTCGATTGTGATTCGGCTGGTTTGAACCTCACTGCATACGGTGTTCTCGACAAGCGCAAAGAACTCTCCGTAACGGTGATCAATAAAGATGAGGCCAATGATGCGGATGTGCTTATCGCGGCCACGCGTCACTTCGTGAGAGCGCAGGCCTTGCGGCTGACCGGGACCGCGCTCGAAAGCGGAGCCAGTGTAAAGCTGGGCGGCTCCCAAGTGAATAGTGCGGGAACGTGGCAGCCGGCTCTGCTGGAACGGTTACCAATTCAGCGCGGTGAATGCCCAATTCGAGTAGCTGCCGGAAGCGCGGCGGTTGTGAAATTTCAACTATAGAGAAACAGCGGCGGCCCGCTTCCGAACGTAAATTAGTGGGTCATCGCGTAGACGATGTAGTTCACTCCGATGCGAATGCCTAGCGCCGAATACTTCTCCGGATACTCAGGGTCGTCGGCCCACTCCCAGGAATCGCCTATATCGGAGTTAAAGGAAATGGCGATCATGACCCGGCCCTTGTCGTCGTAGATACCACGCCAGCGCGCCACGTAACCGTCCAGCTTATGACCCTGAAACAAATGATCGTGGCCGACAATCTGGTATCGCTCATCCAGATCGTAAACGGTGTGAAAAATCGGATCGCTGTCTGGAATGTCCACGATCTGCCGGTCCGGAAATACACGTTTCATGCTTTCCTGAAAAACCTGCCATTCCACCGTCCCGTGAAAATCGTCCGCCATGAAAAATCCGCCGCGCAGCAGATAATCGCGTAGCTTCTTGGCCTCGCTGTCGGTGATTCCCCATTCACCTACCTGTACGGCATAGAGCCAGGGCCAGTTGTACACATCGTCGCCGTCATCCAGGTTCACAACCTGTTCCACTGAACGCACATGGACGCGGCTGAGTCGCCGCACGGCTTCGGAGAAATGCCGGTCCGCCCGCGGGAAATCTTGTGACCAGAGCGAAGAGCCTTCCGTCCACTCGGGGTTGTCGCGGCCGGCGTAACCGTTATTCCAACCAGGCGGATACATCAAGCGAGCGAAGGCCCATTCCGTCTTCTCCTGAAAATCGGGCGGAAGCGGAATCGAGCCGAGCCGGTACTCTATCCCGGGGTATTCGCGAAAAGGATGCGGTAACGTTCGATCTAAAGCGTACGCAGTACCAAGAAAGACGACCGTGCAGCCAAACAGCCACAAGACATGCCGGATCTTCAAATGCACTGCCTCGCTCCGAGCATATCACCGCGTATTCTTGTCTGCGTTCAGAGCTTTCAAGAGGTTCTCCGCCTGGGATTGTTCGTTTGGGTCCCTCGCGTACTGCTTTGCTTTTTCCGCGTACATCTTCGCGCCCTCCAAATCCTTGAGCTGAAGGCGGCAATATGCGATCGCGGAGAACAGGAGGTAGGCGCGATCGGGCTTCACGATCTTTATTTCCGACAAGATCGAAAGAGCCGATCCAAATTGCTTTTCCTGCAGAGCCAGAAGTCCGAGTTCGAGACGCGCATCGGAATCGGCTGGTTTCAGGCTTACCACCTGTTTCAGCAGGCCCATCAATTCCGCGTTCGAAGCGCCGGCGGAGCGCTGAAGTTGGACATACTGATAAATCATCTCGGCATCCTTCGAGTGATGCTGAACCGCGCTCGCGAAATACTGGCGCGCCTGGTCGACATGGCCCTCCTGCCACGCCAAATAACCCAGCGATTCCAAAACGTCCGGACTATCCGGATAATCCTTTGATAGCTCCGTCAGACGCGTTTGCGCTTCGGCAACCGTCGAAGGCCGCATACCCAACAGGTCCGCGAGAGCGAGGCCGCTCTGCAGTTCCGAAAGATCGGCGATCTGAGGCTCCAGGTCCGACTTCTCCAGTTTGATGTTGAACACCGACCCGCGCACGGTTGCCCGCTGCTGGTACAACTTCAAATCGGCCTCCACCTGCTTGACTGTCTTGCCGTAAATCAACTGTAAAGCTTCCGCCGACGATTTGCCGCTCGACACCGAAGTCAGAAATTTGACAAAGTTAGAAGAATAACCATCACCTAGCATGAGCATGTGCGTCAGCAGCCAACTTTCCGCATAGAAGATCGACATCTTTTCGCTCTCGTTGTAGTACGGCGAATTCCGGTCGACGGCGAATAGAGTGCTCAAATCAATCCATCGTTGTTGTGCGAGAGTCGTGATGCGCTCCGGCAAGGGCCGACCGACCATGGCCTGTCCGCCACGCGGCTCAAGGGAGGAATACAAATCCGCAATCCCCTCGTTCAACCAGATCGGAAAGGTCAATCCAAGATGCTCGACGACCAGATGGGTGTATTCGTGAACGGCCGCCTGATGGTGTTCCGGACCGATATCCTGCATCACGATGTAGTCGCACTTCCGGCCACGCTGGTAATAGGCGAAGGTGCCGTCATTGGGCCGGTAGGGTTTGTACTCTTTTTCGGATTTGAAAGCAACGATCCGGACGGGCGTGTTCGCGACGGTCTTCGAATGGCTGGCCTGCTCGAAAAAATAACGGACCTGCTCAAAAGTCTGTAGCGCCTGCGCGGCCTGTTTTTCGCCGTTCGTCGTGTACATCTCGAAATGCGAGGTGGTGAGGGATATCCAGTGCTCAGCCCCAGGGGAGGGGTGCGATGCGGTAACCACTAGGGCGGTCAGAAGAAGCGGGCGGCCTCGAACGGCACCGGCCTTAGACGCGAACATCATACGAATCTTATCGGTTTAGGGCGGCCAATGTCCCCCACTAAGTAGCCTACGTGCCAGGAGCGATTCCTGGGTCGGATGCTAGTGGTTTTTCGTATCTCCATTCACACTTAAACCCTCTACACTCAGGCACTTATTCCAACATCTCGGTTGAATTACAGGGGGAATAGGAGGATACGGTGTGATTAAATGAAAGTGTCTCGCGAATGTCCGAACCGAACCTGAATGGCAAACGGCGCCGGCGGACGCTGGATAGGCGTCTGCGAGAAGCCAAGCTGTTGATCCGGGGTGCTCTGAATACCGATCACCCGATCATGGCGCACATTATCCCAATACGCCGCTGCAATCTGTCCTGCGCGTACTGTAATGAATATGACGATTTTTCGAAGCCTGTGCCGCTGGAAACGATCCTTCACCGGCTCGAACTGCTTGGCAGGCTGAACACGGGCGTCATTACGCTTAGCGGCGGGGAACCGCTGCTGCATCCCGACCTGGACGACATCATCCGCGGCATCCGCAAGAACGCTATTTTGGCCGGCCTGATCACGAATGGCTATCTACTGACTGCCGATCGCGTCCGCCGGCTGAACGATGCGGGGCTGGATTACCTGCAGATCAGCATCGACAATGTGAAACCCGACGACGTTTCGAAGAAGAGTCTGAAAGTGCTGGATAAAAAGCTGCAGATTCTTTCCGAGCACGCTCACTTCCACGTGAATATTAATTCCGTCTTAGGCGCCGGCATTCACAATCCGGAAGACGCTCTGGTGGTGGGCAAGCGCGCCATGGAGCTGGGATTTACCTCCACGGTGGGGATCATTCACGATGGAGACGGCCAACTACGGCCGCTTGCTCCGCGCGAGCGGGAAGTGTTCCTCGAAATGAAAAAGTTCGAGAAGAGGCATTTCTCGCGAATCAACTATTTCCAGGAGAACATTGCGAACGGGCAGCCGAGCAACTGGCGCTGCCGCGCGGGTTCGCGATATCTCTACGTTTGCGAAGACGGGTTGGTTCATTATTGCTCTCAACAGCGTGGCTTTCCTGCAAAACCGCTTGAAAATTACACCCTCGCGGATATTCGGCGCGAATACATCACCGAAAAGTCTTGCGCTCCTCTTTGCACCATTTCCTGCGTGCACCAGATTTCCTATTTCGATTTTTTCCGGGGCGAGCAGACGCGATCCGTTGAGCCGGTTCCCGAAGAGCAGCTCGTTTCCATCAAGGCAGCAAGCGTCTGAGTGCTTCGCGGCATGCACCAGACGGGCATAGCAGCGGATTCCAGAGTCAAAAAACACGATGTAGGACCAGGGCATCCGGAACAGCCGGAGCGCTATACGGCGATCATGAACCGGCTCGAATTCGCTGGTCTCCTGCGCGATTTAAAGCCGCTAGACGTGCGCAATGCCACCGAGCATGAACTGGCGCTTGTGCACACCCGTGAATATCTCGCTTTGGTTGAGCGCGAAATCAGGCAGCACCGCTCGCAATTGAGCACCGGGGACACGGACATTAGCGCGCATTCTCTGGAAGCGGCGTGCGTGGCGGCGGGATCTGTCCTCTCGGCGGTAGATGCCGTTTTTTCGCGCACCGTGGTGAATGCGTTTTGTGTCGTGCGGCCTCCCGGCCATCATGCCAGCGCAGCCCGGGGCATGGGGTTCTGCTTTTTCAATAACGTTGCCATTGGTGCAAGATATGCTCAACGCGAGTACGGCGCCGAACGAATACTCATCGTTGATTGGGATGTCCATCATGGAAATGGCACCCAGGACATCTTCTACGAGGATGGCTCGGTGCTGTTTTTCAGCACGCATCAATCGCCCTGGTATCCGGGGACTGGCGACGCTTCAGAGCAGGGCGAGGGAGAGGGAACCGGCAAGACGATTAACTGTCCACTGCCCGCAGGCTCGGGTGCGGCAGAAATTGTGGGCGCATTTCGAAACATTCTTTTGCCTGCGGCGCGCGAATTCCAGCCCGATTTGATTCTGATTTCAGCCGGTTTTGATTCGCGGATCAACGACCCGCTCGGCCAATTTCTGCTGACCGATGAAGATTTCACCGATCTGACTTGCATGATGACGGATTTGGCCGCACGATATTGCGACAGCCGGCTCGTTTCGGTTCTCGAAGGCGGATATAACCTGGAAGGATTGGCCTCGGCCGCCGAGGCGCACGTTCGCTCGCTCTACGGCGGCTGCTGACACTCCCGAGAGGCTTAGAAAGTGAGCCGAGCGCTTACTTGCAGGCGCCGAGCCTGCGTGCCATCCGGAAAACCTCCGTCTCCCGATCCAACTCCATAGGCCGTCGGCGTCAACGTGAGCACACCCTTCGTCTCGGTATAAACTTGGGTCGTCAGGCTCGTGGGCGACCACGTGTTGCTGACGTTGAATGCCTCAAAGTTTAGGTACAAATTCACTCGTTCTCCAAGCGGAATGCCCTTAGTGAGGCGAAAATCTTCGCGATAAGTGGGCGGCGTGTACAGGCTGTCCACCGGCAGGAACGGCACACGAGAATTGCCGCCGAATCCGTCCAGCGAACTGGTGGACAACATGCCCGCGACGGGCGTGTCGGTGATGCGGATGGTGCCGCTACCGGTCGGACGGCCGCTGGCCAGCGTCGTGATGCTCGAAAGCTGCCAGTTGTTCACCACGTACTTGGCGAAGACGTTGTCGCTGTGAACGAATGTCGGCGCCCACACGAATGCGAGGGAGAACCGATGGCGCTGATCGATCAGAGAGCTCCCTTTGTCAAATCCGTAGTTTCCGTTATAGGTCCACTGGGAAACGGCGCCCGAGAAAACCGCGTTCGTGCTGGTGCCTTGTCCATCGTCGATGGCATGAGACCAGGTGTAAGATCCCAGAGCCTGGAATCCATGCGAAAAGCGCTTTTCTAAAGTAACCGCCAGCCCGTCATACCAACTGCTGATGCCGTTTGTGGTTTCGTACACTCCGCCGTACTTCGTGTTCGGCCGCGGGTTGAGATAAACCGGAGTTGTGTATGTTCCTACCTGGTTTCCGTTCGCATCGTCGATCTTGTACGTGAACGCCGGACCCAGGGGAGGAGCGTTGAGGTCCGTCACGCCATAAAGATTGACACCGTGACTCCAAATCCCGGAAACCGTGAGAACCATATTTCCCACGAGTTGCCGCTCAACTGAAACAGAAGCTTGCTCGGTATAGGGCGTCTTCAGATTCGGCGCAGTGAACTGCAGGGTGGAGGCCGCCACGGAGGCGCCGGTAGGAGGAGCGGCGAGCGCGTTCGGAAATACAGGACCGGCAGCGAGCTGGGCTTTGTTCGTGCTGCTGAGCGAGTCAGCGACTTGAAAAAGACCCTGGCCGACCAAAACATCGTCAATCATCCCGCCGACCAGGCGCGCGTAGAATGTGCCAAAGCCGCCGCGCACCACGGTTTTATCGTTGACGCGGTAAGCAACGCCGACACGCGGCATCAGGTTTAGAGTCCCAGTGTCAATGTGTCCCGTCTGCGGATAGTCAGGATTTACAATCGAGGGCTGCTGCACGAAAGAGTGCTCGTAGCGGGCGCCAAGAGTCAAAGTAAGCTTGTCGGTCGCGCGCCACTGATCTTCGAGATAAAATCCCGCTTCCCTGATCCAATAGCTCACGGCGGGATTGCCAAACGCCTGCGAGTAGGCGGTCCAGTTCTTTAAACCGGCGGTGTTGCCGCTGTAGTCCTGCGCGAAGGCCGTGGGCGTCTGGTAGGTATAGGAGCCGTACCGGTTGATCAGAGTGTTAACGTTGTCGGTTGTATCCGCAAGGCTGCCGCCGAATTTGATGGTGTGTTTGCCTTTGGTCCAGGTGAGGTCATCGGCGAACTCGTTGCGGGTTTCCAGCGGCTGAATACGCGGCAGATAGGTCGCCGGCCCAAGCTGCACGCCGCCGACGGACACATCGAGAAAACCAAGACCGCCTCCGAGTTCCGCCTGATCGAAAGTATCGGCCTCGCGGTCCGTGTACAAGCCGTAGCGGAACGCGCTCACGAAGTTGCTGGTCGGCACATAGGTCCAAGTGGCCTTGCCGTCGCGGAGGAAAACCGAATCGTCACCGTTGCCCGTAATCGCCGCGCCGGTGGTGGACGAGATGCCGGTTTGAATTCCGTTCGGCGACAGCCAGCGCAAGTAATTGAAGCTCGCGCTGAAAGTGTTCTTCTCGTTGAGGTTGTAATCCACCCGGCCGAAGTACAAATCGTTGTCGGCCGTACGCGGAATCTGGCCGAAAAAGCGCGGCAGCAATCCATTGATCGCCTGACACTGCGCCGGGGTAGCCGGCAGCGCCGCCAAACCGGATTGTTCGGATTGGTCGATATCGATAACCCCCACCTTAATTTGGCTATCCGTCATCGGGAAGTTCCGGCGCGTAATATCCGTGCTCAAGAAAGAAAAACAACTTGTCTTTCTTGATCGGTCCGCCGACAAAGGCCCCTGTCTGGATGCGGTGCTCGGTCGGATTGATGGTGGAAAACGGATCCTTGGCATCAAAACCAGTGCTTCGCAAGAAGTAGAAAGCGCCACCGTGAACCTGGTTCGTGCCGCTCTTGGTAACCGTATTCACCACGCCGCCCATCGCTCGCCCGTATTCGGCGGAGAAGTTCGAAGAGACCACCTGAAATTCCTGCACGGCGTCCGCGGAAATCTGCGATTGGATGCGCGTGCGGCCCGCGTTCTCGTCATAAAACTGCTGCGTGTTGTCGTTGCCATCCAGAAGGAACGAGTTGTTGCCCTCCACGCCGCGGAATGTGAGGAGACCGAAGGTGCCGTCATTGGTTACACCCGGCGTCAGTAACACAAAGCTATCGACACGCCGGCCGTTAATCGGCAGATTCGCGATGTCTTGCGTGTTGACAACTTGCGAGACATCGGTCTTTGCATCGTCGATTAATTGGGCCGCTGCCGTTGACCTCTACAACCGTAGTGCTCGTCTGTCCCACCGTGAGGGTGGCATCCAGATTGACGTTCTGGCCGACTTGCAGGGTCAGGTCCTTGGCCTCGTAGGGAGCAAAGCCCGGCGCCGTCACGGTGACTTTATAGCCCGACCCCGGAGTCAAAGCGGGCGCGGCAAAAACTCCCGAATCGTTCGTCTTGAGATTGCGCGTGATGCCTTGCGCATCATTTGAGACCACGACGGTGGCATTCGGCACGACTGCCCCGGATGAATCCCGGACAACGCCCGGAAATTCCAGCGACTCCGCCAGCAGCTTGAGCAAAGCCGAGAGCGGAAAAAATCAGAAACAGTGAAGCGGCGCAGCAAAAACGCATCTTCTAACCTCCTTACGAACCAGAAAAACCCCGAACTAGAATAGCTGGCAAGATTGCAGTTCCGTTAATCCTAACAGAAAAATACGTGAGCTTCCAGGAGAAAGAGAAGAGTACTGTTACGTACTGGATCGAAAGAGTAACGCCCATTGCTATACTGCTTCTTCGATCCGGATCAGGAGCATTATGCGCAACAAAGTTACCGTGATTGGCGCCGGCAATGTCGGGGCAAATACCGCTCAAAAGATCGCCGCCAAGGAGCTGGCTGACGTCGTACTTGTGGATGTGGTGGAAGGCGTGCCTCAGGGCAAAGGCTTGGACATGCTCGAGTCGGCGCCGGTGGAAGGCTACGATGTCCGGATTGCCGGGACGAACGGATATGAGGAGACCGCCGGATCCGATATTGTGGTGATCACGGCCGGGTTCCCTCGCAAGCCCGGCATGAGCCGCGACGATTTGCTGCTGGCCAACTACGAAGTGGTCAAGAGCGCGACGCGAACAGGCCGTCAAGCAATCTCCGAACGCGATTCTCATCCTGGTTACCAATCCGCTCGATGCCATGTGCTGGACGGCGCTCAAGGTTTCCGGATTTCCTCGCGAACGGGTCATCGGAATGGCTGGGGTCCTGGACTCTGCCCGCTTTCGTACTTTCATCGCGGAAGAGCTGGATGTCTCGTTTGAGAATGTGACGGCGATGGTTCTGGGCGGCCATGGCGACACGATGGTGCCGCTGGTCCGCTTTACCAATGTGAGCGGAATCCCTCTAAGCGAGTTGACCGATCAGGCGACCATAGACCGGCTTGTGCAGCGGACTCGCGATGGCGGCGCGGAGATTGTCAAATATCTAAAGACCGGCAGCGCCTATTATGCACCCGCGGCTTCCACCACGGAAATGGTGGAATCTATCCTGAAGGACAAGAAAAAAGTTCTGCCCTGCGCCGTCTATCTGCAAGGCGAGTACGGGTTCCATGAGCTTTTCGTGGGCGTTCCGGCGAAGCTTGGCAAGCGCGGAATCGAAAAAGTGTATGAGGTGAAGCTGAGCGCGGAAGAAAAATCCGCTTTAAAGAAGAGCGCGGATGCCGTGCGCGAGCTAGTCGAAGTCATCAAAAGCAAAATTCAGTAGAATCGCCGATACCGAACAGGACTCTTTTCCGCTAACCTGTCGAGCATGGCGCACACAAATTCCGCGAATCACTCGAACACCAGCGCCAGAAAGGCAACGCCACGCATTGATCCCGATTACACCTGTTTTGGAATGAAGCTCGCGCCTTCCAAGATTCACCGCTGGGGAGTCTATGCCACCGAAAACATCCCTCGCGGAAAAAAAGTAATTGAATATACCGGCGAGCGGATCAGCCGGCGGGAGACGAAGCGCCGTGTCGCAAACAAGCGAGTTCACCTATCTTTTTACGCTGGATTCCTATTGGACGATCGACGGCGCAGCGGGCGGCTCCGGCGCTGAATACATCAACCATTCTTGCGATCCGAACCTGGTTTCGCGCATCGTCAAAGGCCACATCCTATACATCAGCGCGCGCGACATCCGGAAAGGCGAGGAGCTGACCATCGACTACCGTTTCGAAAAGAGGGTCGAGAAAGTGCATTGCCGGTGCGGATCGCCAAAGTGCCGGGGCACGATTAACGTTACCGAGTGACGTCGCTCAAGGCCTGACCTGGAGATCGTCAATGACCTTGGTTACGCCGCTGATCTGGCTTACCGATTGCTCCGCTTGCTGCTTCTGTTGCTCCGAGGATACGGTTCCTCGCAAAGTGACGACTCGCCCGCTGGCATCGACATCAACGCCGGTGACCGTGGACAGCCCCACATCCGTCGCCAGCTTCGCTTTTACCTTAGCGATCATCGCCGCATGATCCAGTTTCGCCCCGGCCTTATCGCCTTCCACGCGCAAATCACGGGCGCCATGTTCCATCTTTTCTTGAGCCCGATCCGTCGCGCCCTGCGAGGCGGGAGCTGCGGGTGTTCACGGCTTGATCGAAATTCTGGCTTAAGGACCGTGCCTGCTGTTTGGCCTCATGCCCGAGTTTTCTGGCATCCGCCTGGAGACGATCTGCCTCCCGCCGTGTTTTTTCCCGGGCTTCCTCCACCTTCTTATGAGCTCTCTCCTGGTCTGCCTGGCTGCAAGCCGTCGAGAGCACCAGAACCGCGGAGCAGAGTGCAAACGCTAAACGAGATCGCATGATCCTCCAATGGGTTCGATTCGCAAAATGCGACGGTCGTTACTCCAGGGTATTCGCCGGACTCGTCACGCGAGATTAATGTGAGCTAATCCCCACTCAAGTGAGAGAGAAGCCCTGCCGATAAGGAGCCTAGGCAGAAATATGGATGTATATTTAGGCAAGAATAAGAAGATTGTCTCCATCTGTGAGACCCAGCCCCTGACCGTCAACGGGCTAATGCACCTCCTCGAGTCCACGGATGATTTGTCGTTCGGCGCGTCGCATGCTTCTCCAGCGGAGTGGATGCTCAGCCCGGCGGCAGACAAAACGGACGTCCTGATCATAGACAAGGGTTTGGGCGCCAAGACCGTTTTGGATGCGCTGAATCAATTGCCCGCCGAACACGGACCCACGCGGTCCACAGTGCCGGCCGTGGTGGTTTGGGGCATGTCTATCACCGAGGCCGAAGCCCTCAGATTTCTACAGGCAGGGGCCAAAGGAATTCTACGCAAATCGGCCGACACGAAGATCGTGCTTTCCTGCTTGCGAGCGGTCGCTCAGGGTCGAAGCTGGATGCAGGATTCTGTTTTTAGAGAGGCCTCGGCAGTCGAGGCTCAGATCCGGACCGACTTGACTCCGCGCGAGCACCAGGTTATGGAACTGGTTGAGCAAGGCTTTAAGAATCGGGAAATCGCTCAGGAACTTGGCATCCGGCCGGGGACAGTGAAGATTCACCTGAAGCACATCTTTGAGAAGACCGGGGTTCGTGGCCGCCACGGTTTGGCATTGAACGGCCTGCGCCAGAAGGGCGTGATTTCGCTTTTGGCTTCTTAAACCCGCGATTAATCCGAGCGGCGCGTGCGTGGAGAAGGGATAATTGCGTTTAACACGCGCCGCCCGGAACTCTTGCGCTATCCAACACGCAAGAAAGTCAGTGAGGATTCTCGACGTTAGTTCCACATTCACCGTACATCGAATTCGAATTTTAAGACCCGGGTCAGAAGCCCGGGTCTTTCGCTATTGACGGCCTCGCGCCTCAGTTTAGTTGGCCGAGCGGCGACGGCGACGGATCAGGGCAACACCCAGAAGACCGCCGCCGATCAAGGCGCAGGAAGCTGGTTCCGGAGTGGACGTCGCCGGCTTCGATTACCGCACTGGAGTTCAAGCTATCCATGCTGCCGCCGAGAAGTTCGCAACGATGATCTCGGTTTCTGAGAAAGGATGCGAAAGATTCGCAATGTTCTCGTTTGCCGACCTGGCTGCTGTTGTTGCTTAAAGCACCGAAAGTCGCCGTGCTCAATACATTGGCTGTTCCGAAACTGTGCTTGCTCGCGTCGTAGTAGCTGGTTATCGTTTCGGAGGAAACTCCCGAGAGAATGCCGGTGAAGGCGCTGGTCAGCGGCAAGCTGGTGTGTCGTGGCAGTGAGCCCCTGTCTCCGTCAGCATGATCGTCAATGTGTGATTGCCTGCTCATGCGTCGGCGTCGTGATATCGAGAGTTTGCAAGTTGAGGTAGGGGGAAGTCAGCAGCGGCGCCCCCAGCCCTGTCACGGTGTTCAGCAGGAAGTCGTTGTAAGAGATGTTATTCATCGACACCGCTCCGGTCGATGAACTCGCGGTCAACGCAGCAAGAGCATCCTCTTGCAGGAAATGCTCAGCGTGGGCACCGTAGTTGCTTGCACATTAGAAACAGATAAAAGCGAAGCAGCTAATCCTGCAAACGCTACTAAGAAATTTTTCTTCATTTAATCCTCGTGTTATGAAATAGGTATTTACGTTGCGAATGTGCATCGGCACACTCTGATTCGAATTGGTTAGTAATTAACAACTGAATCCGGGTCCTCAGGACCGTCGAATTCAGGATACGAACAGGACGGCTCCTCGATCAATTGCCCTCGCGAGCCGCTAAGTACCAGTAAAATGCAGAACTTACAGTACTCTAGCCGAACCAGCTCCGAGGCCCTCCGATGGCGGGCTCTGCAATGTCATCGACATGCCCGTGGTACGTACTTCACCTTTCCGAATGGTTTAGTACGAGACCCAGCAAGATGCTTTTCCGACCGGCTCTTCAGAAACTACGGAAGCAGCGCTCTTGACATAGGCGAACAAAAGGAGAATACTGCTCTTGGGAGCAGTTTTCTCATGCAGCAAATGGTCCGCTGGTCGGTATTGCCCGCTTGGCGGCCGAAGGCAGCGTCCTTGCCGAAAAGCAGCGCGTGGAGTACCGCACGCTCCCGACCCGCAAGTGGTTGAACCGCTGTCATTCGGCGCGGGTGCCGTTCCACTGGTCGATCAATCCCTACCGGGGCTGTGAATATGGCTGCAAATACTGCTATGCGCGCTTTACTCACGAATTTCTGGAGCGCCGCGATGCAGCCGCGTTTGAAACCGAAATCTATGCCAAGGATTGGGATCCGCTCGCTTTTCGGGAGGAGCTGAAATCCGTAAAACCGGGCCAAATTATAGGTATCGGAACGGCCACGGACCCGTATCAGCCCGCCGAACGGAAGTTCCACCTGACGCGGCAGGCACTGGAAGCGATGATGCTCCTCCGCGGCGTCTCCATCTTCATCACCACGAAATCGAATCTCGTGAGCCGCGATGCGGAACTGCTGAAACGGCTTTCCCAATTCAACGAGGTGGGAGTGACCGTGACCGTCACCACCATGAACCGCGAGCTGGCGCGTCTTACCGAACCCTACGCGCCGCGTCCGGACCTTCGAATTCAGGCCGTCGCCGACCTAACCGCGGCGGGCGTCTACGCGGGGTGATAGCAAATCCCGTGCTGCCCTTGCTCACCGATTCGGAGCAGAGCCTCGAAGGCGTGGCGCGGGCCGCCAAAAGCGCCGGCGCCAGGCAGTTCGGCGCCAACGTGCTTTTCCTTCAGCCAGCGGCCCAGCGCGTCTTCTTCCCCTTTCTTGCCGAAAAGTTTCCCGAACATCTGAGCCGCTACGAAGCGAGCTTCCGCGCCGGCGCTTACCTTCGCGGCGCATACCCCGAACGGATCCGGCAACTTGTCGACGCCATCCGGGAGCGGGTAGGTATCGCGGCTCGCGACCTGGAGAGAGACCTGCCGCCGCAGGCTGCAGACACGCAGATGCTGCTCTTCTGAACGAGCCGCGCGTAAGCAAGCGTTGTCCCCGCGTCTGATATTCTGGCCATCGTCCCGAATGCATATCTCCCTTGCGAATAAATCCGCGCTGGTCACCGGGTCCGCTCGCGGCATAGGACGTGCCATCGCGAAAAAACTGTTAGAAGCCGGCGCCTCGGTTCTGCTCGCCGATGTCGATGAGACCGCGTTGCAGGAAGCAGAGGCCGCGTTGGGGGCTCAGGCGGGAAACTTGCGAGCATCGCGGGCGATCTGACGAAGGCCGATTTTCCGAATGCCGTTGTTCAGAAACTGATACAGGAGTTTGGATCGATCGACATCATTGTCAACAACGCCGGCTATACCTGGGACAACGTCATCCAGAAAACGACAGATGAACAGTTTCAAGCCATGCTCGATATCCACGTCACGGCGCCCTTTCGGATCTTGCGCGCGGCTTCACACTGGATACGCGAACACGCGAAGAAAGAGCAGGAATCCGGCGCGCGCGTGATGCGCAAAGTGGTAAACATTACCTCGATTTCCGGCCTCGACGGCAATCCTGGACAGATTGGATATGCGTCCGGCAAATCCGCGATTGTGGGTCTGACGAAAACTCTGGCGAAGGAATGGGGCCGCTATAACGTCACCGTGAATGCGGTTGGTTTTGGTCTGATCGACACCCGCTTGATCAAACCAATGGACGATGCGGAGACCGCCATCTCGATTGGCGACCGGCACGTGCGCGTCGGAATGCAGGCTCAAGTACGCGAGCAAGCAGCCAAGATGATTCCCCTCGGCCGGCTCGGTACCCCTGAAGATGCGGCCAACGCGGTCTTCTTCTTTTGCTCGCCGCTCTCGGACTACGTAACGGGCGAGGTGCTAGTCTGCGGCGGAGGTGTTCACTTCTAGCGGGGTCTTCCTGCTTATGGGCTTTTCGGCTATGAAGCACCTGCATGAGCGCCGGTATGAGCGAGATGGCGATAATTAAGAGCACCACCTTTTCAAAGTTCTGCCGGATAACGGTAATCCCGCCGAGCTTATAGCCTAAAGTCACCATCAGCGTCACCCAGCCAACGGCGCCCACCACGTTGAAAGTCAAAAACCGGGCGTAGTGCATTTTGCCGACGCCGGCGATGAAGGCGGCAAATGTACGAATGATAGGCACGAATTTCGCATAGATGATGGTTTTGCCGCCGTGCCGCTCATAGAAGGCGTGCGTGCGATCCAGATACTCGCGCCGGAATATGCGCGAATTCGAGTTTTGGAATAGCCTGTAGCCGAGTGTGCTGCCAAGCAGGAATCCGATCCCATCGCCCAGAATGGAGGCCGCCGCGAGCATAACAATGATGGTCCCGATCTCGAGCTTCCCCGCCCCGGCCACAATGCCCACCGTAAACAGCAGCGAATCGCCCGGAAGAAAGAATCCCACCAGCAGACCGCTTTCGGCAAATACAACCAGAAACAGCAGCAGATAGCCGATCCACCCCGTCATGTTCGTCGAGAGCAGCGCGATCAGCTTGTCCGGATTCGTGAGACTGCGAAGAACCTCTATGAAATGCACGTTCGCCTTGGGTCCTAACCCTGATAAGAGCTGACGATCCGGCTGAAGTTCGCTTCGTTGATCTTGATCTTGCCTCTGCGTTTCAATTCCGAAACGACGCTATCGCGAAATAGCGGCTGTTGGATACTCTGCCTCTGCTGCGTCAGGCTCTGAATCATCGCGTCTTTATTTTTCGCGAATTGGCTCATGTCGGCCGGGATTTTCTCGGAGACCTTGCAAACAAATTGACCTGTAGGGCCCGCGACCGGACCGACAACCGCGCCCACATTATCCTTGAAAGCCGCGGAGAGCAGACTGGCCGTGCCGATTCCTTCAGCCGCTCCGTCAATCGTGAATGGCGCGGCGGTTTTCACTGTCAGCCCGTATTCTTTCGCGATCGCTTCCAGGCTTTCCCCTTTGCGAGCGCGATCGGCCGCATTCTTTGCAGCATCCTGCGAGAGGCGAAGAGATTCGGCGGTCGTGTATCGCTGCAGAACGTCGCTCTCCACTTCCGCGTACTCGGCATTGCGCGCTGGAATCACGTTCGTAATCACGCCGAATGCCGACTTTACCCTGATTCGACAGATCGGCTACATCCGTAACGCTGCCCTTGGGAGCCGCGAAAATCGCGTTCGTCAATTCCGGTGGATTGTTTACTTCCGGCAACGGCTGGCCGGAGGCAACATTGGACAGCTTGAAGAACTTCAAGTTGTATTTCTTGGCAATGGCCTCGGCCTGACTCGGGTGTTGAGCGATTTCGTCATGCGCGGCGTCCATGGCCTTCTTTAAGTCGTCCGCCCCAGCCTGCTTTTGAGCGTCGGCAAGTAGCTGCGGCTTGACTTCTTCGAAGCTCTGCGTATGAGCGGTCTGCTTTTCTTCTACTTGAATGATGTGATAACCATACTCGGTTTCGACTACGCCGCTCAGTTCGCCCGGTTTCAGCGAAAACGCCGTCTTTTCAAAGTTGGGCACCGTCTGGCCTTTGACAATCCAACCCAGCTCGCCGCCCTTGACCGCCGAACCCGGATCCTCGGAATTCTGTTTTGCCAATTGGGCAAAGTCGGCGCCATGCTGTAGTTGTTTCAGAATGTCTTCCGCTTTGGCCTTCAACTTTGGCGCTTCCTCTTTCGGCTTGCCTTGGGTCTTGATCAGAATATGGCGAACCTTCACGCGCTCAGGCACGCCGATAGCTATCGATGTTCTCCTGATATTCCCGCTGAAGCTGCGCATCCGAAATCTTGGCGTTCTGCACAAAATCGGCGGCTGTGCCAACGATTAGATCGAAATCGCGCTTTTCCGGAATGCGAAATGCACCGCGATTCTTGTCAAAGTAAGCCTTAATCGCAGCGGGATCCTTATTGACTTTCGAAGCGAAATCCTTACTTTCAAAACCTACATATTGGAGCCCGACCTTCACGTTCTTGCGCTATATTCTTCCCGCGCGTCCTGGTCGGAGACGATGATCGATTGCATTTCCAGGTTTTCGAGCCGCGCGCTGAGCATGGACTCGCGACGCTGGTTCTCGTAATCCTGCACGGTCATGCCTTGCTGCGCCAGCACTGCCTGGTAGACGCTCATGTTGAAGCCGCTGCCTACCGCGCTCGCAAACTCGGACTGAATGGCATCGCCAAGTTCCTGATCGGAAATTTTGAGGCCCATCTCGCGAGCCTTGTACGCCATCGCCTTTTCCTCGATCAGTTGATTGACGATCGAGGGGACGTACATGGCCAGTACTCCCTTGGGCAGATTGGCCTGGCCGCGCGTAATGTTTTGCACCTGCCGGTCTACATCCGTGGTCGTGATCTTCTCGCCGCCCACGGCCGCGATGACGTTCTGACCGGAAGCGCCCACTCCCCCGAGACCGCTCCCAGGGATCAGATACCAGAGCATCGAGATGGAGACCAAGCCAAGAATGACGCCCAACAAAATGCGCACACTCTTCTCTCGGCTGCGAAACAGATCAAACATAAGTTGAGACGGGAACTCCTGCTGAAACTTCCTAATGCGGCGATCGGCAGACTAAAAGGCGGCCAATATACCTTATCGCCAGTATAGCGAAAAACAGCGGAAATCTCTAAATTTCAGGTACTGGAACACGAAGATTACGGGCGTGAGCAACACGTGGTAGAAGTGGAGTGGAGTTGTAAGTTGGATAAGAATCGGCGCCGTTTTATTCGTTCACTGAGCAGCACCGCGCTGGTGCTTCCTTTCTCGGAGGTGCTGGCGCTGGCTGCTCCGCCACAGGCGGACCAGCAGACCAAATTGCCCGGGCCCATGGAACGAAGCTATAACGCCAAGGCAATGCCTGCGCCGAAAGGACCGAAGTCGCCCATCGAAGGCACGCCCTTGGGCGTCAGCTTTGTCGAGGTAGTGAAGCAGTCCGGATTAGACACAAAGACGGTCTATGGCGGTGAAGGCAAGAATAAGTATCTTCTGGAGACCACCGGCTGCGGTCTGGCGTTCTACGATTACGATAACGACGGATGGCTGGATCTCTTTCTAGTAAATGGCTGGCGTCTGGAAGGGTTCAAATCCGGGCAGGAACCGCATTGCCATCTTTTTAAAAACAATCGGGATGGCACGTTCACCGATGTGACAAAAGGGTCTGGCTTGGAGCATCGTACCGGCTGGGGACAAGCCTGCTGCGTTGGAGATTACAACAATGACGGTCATGATGACTTGTTCGTGACCTATTACGGACAAAACGCTCTCTATCGCAATAAGGGCGACGGCACGTTTGCAGACGTCACGAAAGAGGCCGGCCTGCTGCAGCCGGGTCCAAAGACGCGTTGGAACACCGGATGCACGTTTGTCGATTACGATCGCGACGGGCGCTTGGATCTGTTCGTCGCAAACTACGTCGATTTCGACCTGAAAACCGCGCCGCCGCCCGAAGCCGGCCCGTGCACTTATAAAGGATTATTAGTTGCGTGCGGACCGCCGGGGCTGCCTGGCGGCAAAAACATTCTTTACCACAACAACGGAGACGGCACGTTTACCGACGTAAGCAAGCAGGCGGGAATCCTGAATACAAGCAGCACGTATGGCCTGAGTGTCGCGGCATCCGATCTGGATAACGACGGCTGGCCTGACATTTACGTCGCCAACGATTCCACTACCGCAACGCTGTACCAGAACCAAAAAGACGGCACATTCAAAGACATCGCCGTGGAATCGGGCGCGGCTCTTTCTCCGGAAGGAAAGCCGCAGGCTGGGATGGGAGTTTCGATCGGTGACTACAATCGCGACGGCAATCTGGACGTAGTGAAAACAAATTTCGCCGGAGATACCGATTCCCTTTATACGAACTTAGGCGATGCGAACTTTGAGGACCGCACGTATCCGAGCGGCCTCGGCGTCAATACGCGCCTGTTGGGCTGGGGCGTGGGTTTTTTCGACATGGATAACGATGGATGGCTCGACATTCTGATGTCGAACGGACACGTGTACCCGGAAGTGGACAAGTCGAATGCCGATCTGAAATACGCGGAACACAAGTACCTGTACCGCAATCTGCAGAATGGGCGATTTGAAGAGGTGACGGATAAAGGTGGTCCGGGTATTTTGGAAAATGCGCCGGCGCGCGGGTGCTCATTCGGAGATTATGACAATGACGGCGACATAGATATCGCGGTGAACTGCGTCAATGCGATCCCTCAGCTCTTGCGATGTGACTCCACGCTGTCACGCAATTGGATAAAGATCAAGCTAGTTGGGGTGAAATCGAACCGAAGTGGGATTGGGAGCCGCGTCACGGTAATCGCGAAGACCAAGCCGGATGCGGAAAAGCCGCTGGTGCAAATGGACGAGCTACGGAGCGGCGGAAGCTATTTCTCGCAGAACGATATGCGGATGCATTTCGGCGTGGACCAAGCCACGAAAGTGGATGCAGTCGAGATTCGCTGGTTGAGCGGGCAAGTGGATCAATTGAAGGATCTGGATGTAAACCGGCTGTACGTCATCCAAGAGGGCGGCAAGATTTTGAAGAATGAAGCGCTCACGCCGGCTAAGAAACGCCTCGGTTTAGGCGAGATTGCAAATTGGCGGCAGGGCTTCGATATCTTCTCGATGTTTGCTTTTCTGCTGCCCGCGATGTGCGCAGCGGATGAAAACTGCCCCTGGCTCAATGCAGCTACGGCGGGCGGGGTTTTGGGCGGTTCGGTAAGTGTCACGGTCACTCATCCGAGCAAGACCGCGGAGGATGCGGTCTGTGAGTTTGTTCGCCGGCAGGGGGCGCTTCTGTACTCTTTGCGAATCGATGTACAGACGATGAGTGCGCCGAAGAGCTCAATTTGCCTCGTTCAAAGCGCAATGCGGCACTCGCGTCGAGGCATTGCGGGCGATTGGGAATGAAGCGGTGGCGTGTTCTTATGAGCCTGACAAGGGCGCACTTCCGAGCAGGTGATCGGCAGAGTGCGCGACCGGGCGTTCCTGGTTCGGCTCAGCACTACGGACAGCTCTCTGCCGCGAGATGCGATTCGCGAGAAAGCTCGAAGTGTCGCCGAGCAGGTAGCCGGCATTCTGTTTTGAACTTATTGAACGCGCGCGGCTCCCTGGCGGAGTTTTTTCTCTTTCTCCTGTTCCTCGGTCTGCCGGATTGCCGCGGCTTTCGCAAACGCCTCCTTGGCCCCTCCGCCGTCGCCTTTCCGCCGGAGGAGAAGGCCGAGCGTGTTATACGCTCCGGCATCTTTGTTGTCCAGGGCCACGGAATGACGCAGCGCCTCAATAGCGCCGTCGATGTCGCCTTGCTGTGGCGGATTGCCGCGGCTTTCGCAAACGCCTCCTTGGCCCCTTCCGCATCGCCTTTCCGGCGGAGAAGAAGGCCAAGCGTGTTATACGCTCCGGCATCTTTGTTGTCCAGGGCCACCGAATGACGCAGCGCCTCAATAGCGCCGTCGATGTCGCCTTGCTGCTTTAGAACTGTGCCGAGCTCGAACCAGGCATCCACATAATTGGGCCTTTGCTGCACAGCCGCTCGCAGGTGCTGAACAGCTTTTTCGGGTTCGCTCAGATCCACGTAACTTGTCGCTAAGACGTAGTGAGCTTCGGCGAGCGATGGGTCGAGTTTGACTGCCCGTTCCAGCTCCGCCGTAGCGTGCGGAAGATCGTCGCTTTGTTTGTATGCGATGCCGAGGTCGTAATGCGCGTCGGCCGCATCGGGATAATCGCGCACTACTTGAGAGAGTTGCTTGATAGCCTCCTTGTAATCGCCTGCGCCGATGAATGCATAACCAACGTTCACCTGGACGCGCTGATTGTTCGGATCGTGCGCCAGGATGCGGCGGAACTCCCTGAGGCCGGCCGGCGGATCACCGGACTTCACGAGCACATATCCATAGCTGTTACGAACGGCATCGTTTTTCGGATCGAGCTCCAACGCATGACGATAAGCATCGCAGGCTGGCTTAAAGCGCTGCTGCTGCTGCAGCGCAAGCGCCAGGTTTTCCCAGACTGCAGGGTTCGCCGGCATATCTTGCGCGGCCTTACTCAGTTCGGGTATCGCCTGCGCGTATTCCCCGGCCTCGATATACGCGGACCCAAGGTGAAAGCGATAATCGGCGATTGTTGGGGGCGAGCGCGACTGCCTTTTGTAAATCGCGCAATCCGGAATTGGCTTGCCGGCTTATCAGCAGCGCAACTCCGAGGTGATACCAGGCTTGCGCCATATTGGGGTCGAGTTGTGTCGCGCGCTCGAAATGCGGAACCGCCTCACCGCTGCGGCTTGTGGCGGCGAGAAGAAAACCGATCTCATCCTGATATACGGCTGATTTAGGCTGTAACTGCGCCAGCGCTTCGTAATCCTTCAACGCGGCGTTTGCATCGCGTGCAGCCAGGTGCTGGCGGGCGGCGGCCTCCAACTGCTGTACGCCTGAAAATGATTGTGCGGCCAGCGGCATGCATGTCAAAAGAACGTGCAAAACAAGCCGCATTCGGCTCTATTGTACTGGGAGTTCGGATTCCAGGAAACGCAGTTATGGACATTCGGGGTTGGAACGAACGCTATCTCTCGAAGGAGCGGGCAGGCGAGGATTTCGACGCCGAACCGGCCTCGCTGGTCTTCGATACCGTAACGCGACTGGAACCGGGGGGCGCTTTGGATTTAGCGTGCGGGACGGGCCGCAACGCGCTTTGGCTGGCGGCACGCGGCTGGAGCGTGACGGCCGTAGATGGAGCACCGGCTGCGATCGAGGTACTCCGAAGCCGCGCGATCAAATCGGGTTTGCACATCGAGGCGAAGGTTGCCGATCTGCAGAGACACGAATTTCAGATTGAGCCTTCAACATGGGATCTGATCCTCGTCTGTTATTACCTGCAGCGCGACCTGCTGGAAGCGGCAAAGAACGGAGTGCGGCCCGGCGGGATTTTACTGGTCATCGTGCACATTCCAGAGGAAGGAGAACAGCCGACCGCCACCCGGATGAGACCGGGCGAACTGCGAACGTATTTCGAGGATTGGGAGATCCTGCACGAACACGAAGGAAAGTCTCGCGATTCGGCGCATCGGCGCCCTGTGGCCGAAATTGTTGCGCGCAAGCCTTAAAGCGACCGCGAGAAATCGACGGCGCTGTATTGCCACCGCACACCAGCACTCCCACACGCTCGCTCGTTTTGGGTCTATAGCGGCCGGAGAGAAGGGCTGCCAAAGCGGCCGCTCCACCCGGTTCCGCGGCAATGCGCGCGACATTCCATAACGTCCGCTGGGAGCGAACGATCTCCTCATCGGTGACGAGAACGACTTGCTCGATGAACTGTTGCGCGATCGGAAACATCAACTCTCCGACGCGGCGAGGCGCTAGCGAATCGGCGGCAATTCCACCCGCTTCGGCGTCGATAGGCCGCCCTGCTTCAAGCGCCTTATAAAGCGTAGGCGCGGCGAACGGCTCTACTCCGATCACTCGCAGGCGACCGTGATACCAGGCAGCCATTCCGCCAATAAGACCTCCTCCACCGACTGCGATCAGTACGGTATCGAGCGCGGCGGCCTGTTGCTCCATTTCGAGCGCGACAGTTCCCTGCCCCAGCAACGTTTCCACCTGATCGTATGCATGGATGGAAAGCGCTCCTGTTTGGCAAACGTATTCTTCGCTCGCAGTCAAGGCTTCGGCGTAGCGCTCGCCTGTGATGCAGATGTCCGCGTGGTATTCGCGCAAACGCTCGAGCTTTGCCGGCGAAATGACAGTGGGGACAAAAATTTTCGCGGGTACCCCGAGCTTCATTGCCGCATACGCAACCGCCGCCCCGTGGTTTCCACCGGAAGCCGCTACAACGCCGGGCGGCGGGATCGTTTTCGATAGCAGATTCGTGAACGCTCCGCGCACCTTGAAAGAACCGGAGTGTTGAAACAGCTCGAGCTTCAGAGTAATCGAGGCGGACGGAAGACCGAAGTCGCTGCCGAATATATCAAGGATAGGAGTTTGCCGAATATGGGGCTTGATCAATCCATAGGCAGACGAGATGCTTTCCGGAGAGATCGCCGTTTGAGCCATGGCTCTGCTCATCTTCGCGCAAGTCCGTCCCACGAACGGACAATCGAATGCACAAATCTACTGATAATGCTGCGGTTTTCAAAGGATTCCGGCGTGCTTTCCTAACTGGCGCGAGCGATTTCCGTCTAAATCGCGCGGGAGGAAGAATGAAACGCTCAGTTCTGTATGTGTTCATGGCAGCAGGCGCGCTAACGATCTCGTCAGGGTCCATGCAGGCCGGCGAGTGGCCCACCGCCCCGGCCGAGAAAAACTGTTCCGCAGACCATTTTCATGTGAATGATCTGGTCAGCTACGCGGAATCGCGGGAGCAACGTCTGCCGGCCGCTTCGACGGATTACGTCAACCCTGGCGCTAACGGCTCCATTCGGGTACATGGATGGAACAACGCGGATGTACTGGTGAGGGCCTGCATTCAAACGGCTGCGGCGACTGATTCCGATGCTCGCGCACTGGCGTCTCAGGTTTCGATTACACGCGGAGCCGGCATGATTGAGCCATCCGGTCCTTCGCATGCAGACCGGCAGTACTGGGGCGTTTCCTACGAAGTATGGGTGCCCAACGCGTCGAATCTCAATTTGAATGCGAACAACGGGAGCATTTCCGTTGAGACCGTACGGGGAGAGATCCGGTTCAAGACGCAAAATGGCTCCGTGCATCTGGCGGAGGTCGGCGGTGACGTGGATGGTTCGACAGCGAACGGGTCAGTCACGATCGATTTAGCCGGGAGCGGCTGGCAAGGCAACGGCCTGCATGCAGAAACGACAAATGGCAGTGTCCGGCTGAATCTGCCGGAAAATTTCTCGGCGCAAGTTCATGCTTCCACCGTAAACGGCAGTCTGAAAGTAGAATTTCCGGTGACTGTAACCGGCGAGATCGGCAGAAACATGTCGTTCCAACTCGGCGCGGGCGGGCCGCTGATCGAAGCCAAAACCGTGAACGGGAGCGTTCGAATTTCCAAGCGAGCATGAAGCTGGTCCGCTGAAGACACACTTCGGGCCGAAGTCGTGTCCAACTCGATGCGGGATTGGCGTCAGGCGGCTTTTCGGCTTTTGATTTCGGCTATGGCGGAGGAGCAGCCCTCTTTTTTGAAGTCCCAGTAGGCGATTCTTTGATTGATCTGCTGCATTGAAAATTCGAACCCAAATTCGGCCGGATCGAAGGGTTTGCCTTCGCTCTGCGCTTCCTGATAGAGCTGCATGGCGGTTTGGAGTTCCTGAGCCGTTTTCTGCACGCGCTTGGTTTGCAGGTCTTTGAGCTCGGCAATATCTTTTTCGCGCTGCTTGCGCAGGCGGCCTTCCTGGATGCTGAGATTGTTCAACTGGCGCTGGTAGGCGAGGAACACTTGCGCTTCGATCAGGGCGCTTTGGACGGCGGGATTTTCTTCCTGGGTGAATTTCCCGGCGAATTCGAGGCGGCCGACGGCGTAGATGCCCATTTCGAGCGCGGGGATGCGGAGCAGACGCCATTCGGTATCGGCGACGGACTGCACGAGGTTGTGTTCGGCATCGGTTTGGGGCTGGTATTCGTTGAAGAAGCGCACGACATGACGGTCGTAGGCGGCGGCATCGTCGCCGGGCAGCAGAACAGTGCGGCCGGTGAGTCCGGTTTTGACGGCGTTGAGAGAGGATTTGGCCTTGCCCTCCGGGGATTTTGGCCCCGAGCTATTTTGGGCGTTGGCGCGATTGGCTTTGATCTGAGCTTCCGAAGACATGTGAGTGGCTTGATCTCCATTATTTTTTTAGAAGGGCGTGCAGCGCGGTGAGTGGTGGTGTGGTGGGAAGCGGGTCCGATAACAGGTGGGGCGTCTCGGATGTAAGGCGTTGAAACTAAGGGGAAACGGCTGGATTTTGGCGGCGCGGATGGGTCTGAGAATTATTTTGGGATTTGTTGTGACTGGATTTGGATAGCGCCCTGGGGCAAATACACGCAGCGCCCTCTCTCGATGAACGACGGCCCACAGCTTTTGGAACTGGTATGGAAGGAGATGCTGAGTGGCATCTTTTCTACACTCGGTCGTCTTGCCGTCCTGGCAGGCTGCCGCCATTCCGAGACCGGCCGCTATCATCATCCCGGGCTGACAGCTCATTTAGAACCGGACGAACTCGATGAGACCCTACGTAGCAGTCACAAGCTGGCGTGGCGTAATTGGATGTCCGGTTCGCTTGAACAGCAGCACGCGGAATCGTGGGGTTCTCCTTCTAGTTGCTTGCTTGAGCCAGGCTTTAACGCCCCAACTGGAAGGTGGCGCTCCCTCCGAACATATTCCAGTGTCTTTTGCCATATCCGAAATTCGACAAGTATCTCCCTGCCACTCCAAGCCAAACGCGCCGATCAGGATCTATTGAAATCCTGGCGCCGCCGGTTCCTTGCGTCTCCCATGCGTCATTGAAGGCCGGTGCCGACCAGGGATCACGAAAAGGCTTGGCCCGAAGTAGGGGAGGCAAGGGAGCCGGTTCGATTATCGCGTTGTCTGGTTTCCACGCGTTCGCCCCAACAAAGCCTGTAAACAGCTCGGCTCGGCGATTCGCGAGCGACAGGGCCGCCTCGGCGCCAAATGGCGGAAGCGTAAACCTTGTACGCTCCATATTAGGCCGCACGATGCATTGCGGACACTCGAGCCGCAAGAAGGTGAACGGGCCGGGAGTAAGCGCCGACGGGATCTCGAATCCGCGGGCTGCCGCCGAAGCGCAATCCCGTACGTCTCGACTGTTAGCCTGTTGAGAAAGCCGGGAGCCGAGCTACCCCCGCGAACCGACCAGTCGAATTCCTTGACAGGCTTCGGGGATGATGCGCTCATTTCAAAGCCGGAGGGCGTCAAGGTGGGGCCGCTCAGGTTTTGAGAAACCACGGCGATGTTGCAGGAGAGAAATCCAAGCAACAGATGTCCGGTGATCCTCGGCATCGCTTCTGTCGACCGTTAGAATACAAAACCAATTACAGCTTACTAGATTTCTCCTCACTGGGGAAGACCAGCGTCCGCGACGGACCGTGATCTGGAAACCAATCTGCTGAAGCGCCTTTACCGCAGCTGCCCCTCGGTACAGTATCTGATGGTGCGTCTTTATGGGACTTGCATCAGAGCGTTACAGGAATACTGAAGGTGACGATAACGCAACCCATAAATACATCAGATGATGATCCGTTGGGTCGCTATACGCAGCAGCCAGCTGGAGCGACACAGTTCTACTGGATCGACGCACCTGGATACGCAAGGGATAGCGGCGGTGGGCCGCAGAATTTGTATTTGGTTCAGAACTTTACCTCGTGGGCCCAGCAGGGTAATAGTATTTGTAAGGCGACTTGGCATAACAAACTGGTCGTCACAAATGGAACGACGCAGTCGTACTTTGGGACGGGTCTTATTTCGACAACGCAGTGAGGTAACATGTTGCTTAAATTACTAGCTATCATGATCTCGGCGACCTTTCTATGTGTGCACATGGGGGGTACGAACGTGCAAGCCGAGTCAACGGAATCAGAAGCGGACATACGAACCAATCTTCAGCTATTGCGCTCGGTTGACCAACAAGATCAAGCGCAGGCAATGCTTCGCCTCAGGACGCTGGCACAACGATCGGTTGACAACCGGGTAAGTATCATTCGGGCGCTTATTGAGGCAATGAGTGATCCTCGCGCCGAATTCGACACGCGTCGCGCGTGCATAACTCTATTGGGAGATTTAAAAGCCACCGAAGCGATTGACACATTGATTAAGCACCTGGCGGATCTCCACGGAGTAACTGGTTTCTCTGAACACTATTTCCCCGCCGTCGAGGCTCTGCACAAAATCGGACAGCCTGCAATTCCGGCCTTGTCAGGAGCGCTCGGCGACCCCGATCCGAACACGCGAAAATATGCCGCGGAGGCCCTCATACTCATCGGCGGCAAGGTGGCACAGGAGCGGCTTCAGCAAGCACTAAAAACCGAGCAGGACAGTAAAGTCATTAGCACCATTGAGAGCGGGCTTCGATATCTGCAAAATAGTGCACACAACCAGAGACATTCCGAGAATCATTGAAAGCGACTGGATACTGACAGGGTGCTTTCAAACAACATTTGAACTCCTGTAAACATTGAAGGTTACAGTGAAAGACGCTACTTATGTCAATTCCACTCCGCGCAACCAATCCGGCCTTTTAGCACCTTTCCTGGCTTACTCCCGTCCGGCGGACCACCAGTTGCTCTATGCCCCCTGCTCAGGCAATCGCGGCTAACTGACGGGCTTCGTCCAGTAGTTGCGTTGCGATGTTCGCGAGACGTAAGCCGGCGCGGCCGCAAGGGCAGGGCTGCGTAATGAGTTCTCCCGTAAACCCCGAGTGCGCCGCTTTCCGGCCGTGTATTTCGAAGAAGAGTTCTCCGCCGTCGAGCGAAGCGGTAATTCCCGGCTCGATGTGCCAGCCTTCGTGGGCCACACACTCCGAAGCAAGCAGCATGCCGGGCGACCCGAGAATCAGCTCGTAGATCGGCACTCCGAGCATCTGCCACAAAATAACTCTGGTAATATCCGTGAGCGGCTCGTCCGCATCGCTCGTTAAAACGAGAACGGCCTGATCAACACTCCCCAGATCCAGACCGAGGAGGCGTTGAAGGTCGGCGGCGGACCCCATCAAGACCTGCGGACGATACGCTTCGAGCCGGCTCCAGGCGTTAAGCGGGAACACCGTAGCCGAAAAGAAAGGATTGGCCGTCGCGCTAATTTGCGCGATGCGCATCTTTGACGTGGCGGGAAATGGAAGTTGACGGCGGCTTCTTTTTTTCAGATACAATCGCTTGCCGCCCAAGGGAAATCGCATCGGTACTTTCCAAAGAAGAAGTACGCGGCGGCTTTGAGAGTTCCGGCTGAGATTAATCCTGTAGGCCGGAAATTTGGCTAGCGATATCCGGCGGCCTGGAGTTCAAAGAGCTCGGCGTATTTGCCTCCGAGATCCACTAACTGCCGGTGCGATCCCTGTTCGACAATCCTGCCGTATTCAAGCACCAGGATGCGATCCGCCATTCGAACCGTGGAGAACCTGTGGGATATCAGGACCGCCATCTTTCCGGCTGTAAGATCCACGAATCGCTGATAGACGTGAAACTCTGCCCGCGCATCCAGGCTGGCTGTCGGTTCATCCAGAATAAGAATCTGGGCATCGCGCATATACGCACGAGCCAAGGCAATCTTCTGCCATTGCCCGGTTGAGAGATCCACTCCGCCCTCGAACCGGCGGCCGAGCATCTGCTGGTAGGCCTTGGGAAGTTTTTCAATGATTTCCGCAGCCAGGCTTTTTTTCGCCGAAGCCGTCACGCGTTGCTCGTTCCGCAGTTCATCGATACGTCCCACGCCAATGTTTTCACCAGCTAGGAAGTAATATCGCATGTAATCCTGGAAGATCACGCCGATCTCGTGCCGCAGATCATCCGCCCGATACTCTCGCAGATCGATCCCATCGAGAAGAATCCGTCCCTCAGTTGGATCGTACAAGCGCGCGAGCAGCTTTACCAAAGTCGTTTTTCCGGCCCCGTTTTCCCCGACAAGCGCGATCTTCTCCCCAGGGTAGAAATGAAAACTGACATTGTTCAGAACGTTCCGCTCCGAACCGGGATAGGCGAACGAGACATTCTCAAATTCGAACCCAAACCGGATCGGCCGGGGCGCAGGCAGGGCATCGGGCGCGGAAGTAATGGAAGGATTGGTTTGGAAAAAGTCGAACAAGTCTTTGATAAACAAGGCTTGTTCAGAAACGTTGACGAGCCCGGAGACGAGATTGTCCATGATGCTTCGGGCTCTTGAGAAAGCGCCCACCATCAGTGTCAGGTCGCCAATCGAGAGCGCGCCTGCCAAGGCCCGGAGAATGATAAAGGCATAAGCGGCGTAATAAGCGAGCGTCGGAACAAGATTAATAAGCGCGCCATGGACTGCCCGATGAATCGCCAAGTGCTTGTTTTCGGCGTAGAAACGCTCAAAGAGCGTGCGTGAGCGGTCAATCAGGTATTGACCGAGGCCAAAGATTTTGACCTCCTTGGCGCTTTCGTCGCTTGCCCCGAGATAGCGCAGGTAATCCAGTTCGCGACGCTCAGGCGTGTAGCGGAACAGCATGGAGTAATTCAACATCGCGAACCGCGTCTCGCCGAAGAAAACCGGAATCGTGGCGGCGATCAGCAGTAAGAGCAGCCAGGGCGAAAAGAAAATAACCGCCGAGAGCAAGGACAGCAACGTGAGGAGCTGCTGAGCCATGCCGGCCAATCCCGCCAGCATTCCAAGCCGTGCGGTGGTCTGCCGCCTGGCCCGCTCCATTTTGTCGTAAAACACTGGATCTTCAAAAGAAACCAGGTCCAGCGAATTCGCGTGTTCCATCAGTTTAATACTGATGAAGTTCGTGAAGCGGTCGCCAAGCAAGCTATCGACCAACGTGATAAAACGCCCGATCGTATCGGAGGCCACCGCAAGTAGCAGCTCCAGAATCAATAATTTCCAGATCAGGCTCCGGTCCATCGGTTGATGCCGGATGGCTCGCACGACAAGATCGATGATCAGCTTGGAAACCCAGAGAGTGGCTAGCGGGAACATCGCTGAGACGCAGCGCAGCAGAAGAGTACAAAGGCTCAGCAGGCGGCTGGTTTCCCAGACCATTCTCAGCAAGGGCGGAACATTCCGAAGCGCCTGCAGACGCTCGCGCCATGTCTGAGGAGTCTCTGCGGCTTTGGGCGGACCCGGTCTCATGCTTGGGAACTTCCGCCCGTAACTAAAAGAAAATGCCCATTCTGTTGAATGAGCATTTTCTCTCCTGCTACCAGGCCTCTGGCGCACCAGAGGTTACGTTTGATGGGAGAATCAGATCCGACGGCTTCGCAACCGCCAAAACCTGTTTGTGATTGGAGTGTAGGGCGAGCGTGAAGTGAAGTCAAGCGCATTTTTCCGGCATCCGCAAACGCGCCGTAAGTACCAGCGTACAAACCATTTACACCGAAAGATGTTTTCGCTTCCCCTGTGCAAGGGATCTGAAATTGCTGTGGAAAAGCTGTGTCAATGAGGAGCTAAATTCAAGCGTTTCTAAAGCTTACGAGGAGCTAAGGCAAGCTGGTTCAAGTCAGGTGCAACGTGGTCATTGCCTCGTCGGCTTCGAGTGTCCCATAGCGCCTTCGATAAAGCCGCATCCCCGCATAGATCAGCCCAGCCAAGAGGCAAATGGCGGACAAAACAATGCTCAAGTACATGATATTAAGCAGCAATTGATACAGCGGTTTGATGGGACTCGGTGGGGGAACGTCATTCCAAGTAATCTTTGCCTCGTACTGTATCCGGCTCAACAGTGTCTCGGCTTGGTCGTCCGAGGCGGAACCGAAAACCACCGCAACCAGGAAACCCGAGCGCTTGACATGGGTGTTCGGCAGAAGTTTGAACTCGATCGAATGCAGACGCGCCATTTCGGGCGTGGGATAGTAGAAAATTGCCAAACGGACCGGGGAGGAGCTTTTTCCGATCCGGTACTCGGCAACCTGGGCTTCGGCTCCTTGTTCAAATCCCGGCTTTGCGGATGTCAGTTCGGGAGCAAATGCCTGAAGCGAGGCAGAACCCAGTATGTATCTCGCGGAATCCGGGATCATACCCTGCCTCGGAAGAAACGTCAAAATGGCCGGAAGGGAGGTATCCCGTTTGTTAGGAAGCGTATTGAGGATTTCGGCGACTTCGGCTTTATCCGGAACCCCGCCGTCGAATACAACCACGTAATTGCCGTCGGAGACGACGGTCCGCTTTCCATCCTGCGTGCAAAAGGTCGCCAAACCGCAAGTGCGGCCTTTTGCGGAACGAAGCCATTCCCAAGCGGCAAGCGCCCCGGTGAGATCCTTCATGCGGTACGTGGTCACCGCCAGTTTACCCAGCTTGCTTAGTCTGAGTGTTAACCAACCCATATTCTTTCCAGAGAGCTTGATCATCTGCCCAAAGTGAACCGCTCAACAGAAGAGCGGCTACTGCTAAGCTGCGGCACCGTGACATTTTTTGTATTTCTTTCCGCTCCCGCAGGGACAAAGCTCATTTCGCTTGACCTTGGGACCCTTATTGGCCTGCGTTTGATTGCCCGTTCCGTTCCCGCCCACAAACTGCAGATCAGCGAGCTCTTTGTCTTTCTTGCGCTGAATGTTACGCGTTAGATCCAAAACCGATCGCTGGGCTTCCCGCTGCTGTTCGAGCGTCGGTTCTTCAGGTGCGTTTAGCTCGCCTTCTTCATCCAGGTCTTCTTCCGGTTCGGGATAGGGCAGCGGCACATTTCCTGTCTCGATGCGCATGAAATACAGATACTTGATGGTTTCGTCTTCAATCCGATCCATCATGTCCTGGAACATGGTGAAGGATTCCTTCTTGTATTCGATCAGCGGATCCTTCTGGCCATAACCTCGGAGGCCGATGCCTTCCTTGAGATGGTCCATCGAAAGGAGATGATCCTTCCACTGGTTATCGACTACGTTGAGCATGATGATGCGCTCGGCCTGACGCAGATTGTCCGGGCCGATCATCCGCTCTTTTTCGTCGTAGCGTTCTGTCAGGAGGTCGTTGACTTTCTGTTCGACTTCCCTCCGATTGAGACCGCTTAGCTCGTTCGAGATCCAGCTTCGCTCCAAACTGATTGAGGACTGCGGTCTGGAGGCCGACGAGATCGTACTGATCGTAGCGAACATTGTCGGGGCAGAACTTGTCGATGAAGCTGCCGGCAATTCCGTTGACGATTTCCTGAATTCGTTCTTTCTGGTTCTCTCCTTCGAGTAATTGACGGCGCATCGAATACACAGCTTGCCGCTGCTTGTTCATCACATCGTCGTATTCGAGGACGTGCTTACGGGAGGCGAAATGCTGCGCCTCCACAGCCTTCTGCGCAGCGGCAATGCGCTTGGTGATCATCCGCGATTCGATGGGTACATCTTCTTCCATGCCGAGGCGCAGCATCAGGTTCTGCATGCGTTCTCCGCCGAAGATGCGGAGCAGATCATCCTGCAATGAGAGATAAAACCGCGAACTGCCGGGATCGCCCTGACGGCCGGCGCGGCCTCGCAACTGGTTGTCGATGCGCCGCGATTCGTGACGTTCGGTGCCGAGAATGTGCAAGCCGCCAAGCGCCGTCACCTCATCGTGTTCCTTCCGAATCTCGCCGGTAATTTGCTCCTTGATCTCTTCCAGCTCACCGGGCGGGAGAAGCTCGGCGGTTTTGCTAAGTTTCTTCAGCCGTTCTTCGAGCAGAAAATCAGGATTGCCGCCCAAGAGAATGTCGGTACCGCGGCCAGCCATGTTGGTGGAGACCGTGACCGCGCCTTTGCGTCCGGCCTGAGCAACGATGTGCGCTTCACGCTCGTGATTCTTGGCATTCAGCACTTCGTGCCGGACGCCCATCTTCTTTAATACGTTCGAGAGCCTTTCGGACTTTTCGACGGAAATCGTTCCGACGAGAACGGGCTGCCCCTTCTCGTGGAGAGTCTTGATTTCCTTGGCGGCGTTGCGGAATTTCTCGTCTTCGGTGCGATAGACGATGTCCGCGTTCTCGATGCGGATCAGCGGTTTATTGGTCGGGACGACGGTGACTTCGAGATTGTAGATCTTGCTGAACTCTGCCGCTTCCGTATCGGCGGTTCCCGTCATTCCCGCCAACTTTTTATACATGCGGAAGAAGTTCTGGAACGTGATGGTGGCGAGCGTCTGAGTTTCGCGCTCGATCTTCACGTTTTCCTTCGCCTCGACAGCTTGGTGGAGACCATCGCTCCAGCGCCGGCCCGGCATCAGACGCCCGGTGAATTCGTCGACGATAATCACCTGCCCCTCTTGCACAACGTAATCGCGATCGCGTTGATACAAGATGTGAGCGCGCAGCGCCTGCTGCACGTGATGATTCATCTCGATGTTCGCCGGGTCGTAGAGATTGCCGGTATTCAGCAGTTTCTCCACCTTGAGAACACCGTCCTCGGTCAGGGCGACGCTGCGGTGTTTCTCGTCCACCGTGAAATCGCCGGTTGTGTAGGACTGGCCGGGTTCCTTTCCTTCGATCACCTCACCGCGTTCGAGATTCGGGATGATGCGGTTGACGCGGTAGTACTTGTCGGTGGACTCTTCGCTCGGACCGGCGATGATGAGTGGCGTTCGAGCTTCGTCGATCAAGATGGAATCGACTTCGTCCACGATGGCGAAGTTGAAGTCGCGCTGCACATAATCTTCCAGGCGGAATTTCATGTTGTCGCGCAAATAATCGAAGCCGAACTCGTTGTTCGTTCCGTACGTTATGTCGGAGTTGTAGGCTTCGCGGCGTTCGTGATCGTCGAGATCATGAACGATGGTGCCGACATTCAGGCCCAGAAAGCGATGGATGCGACCCATCCATTCGGAGTCGCGGCGCGCCAGAGTAATCGTTTACGGTGACGATGTGAACGCCCTTACCGGCCAGCGCGTTCAGATAGCTGGGCAGGGTGGCAACCAGCGTTTTTCCTTCACCGGTTTTCATTTCGGCGATCCGCCCGCGGTGAAGCACCACGCCACCGATCAACTGCACATCGAAATGGCGCATATTAAGGATGCGCCGGCCGGCTTCCCGGCAGACGGCGAACGCTTCGATGAGAATGTCGTCTAGTGAGGCGCCATTCGCCAGGCGCTGTTTGAAATCCTGCGTTTTCGCGGCTAGATCAGCATCCGGCAGTTGCTGGAGCTGTGGTTCGAGATCGTTGATCGCCGCAACGAGGGGCCGGATCGCCTTGATCTCACGGTCGTGTTTAGTGCCAAAAACCTTGGCGAGCGCGCCTTCGAGCATATTTGTGCTTGTACTTCTAGTGTAACTGGGATAAGAAGTGAGCAAGGCTTGGAGCAGTGCAATAAATTTCGGAAAGTACTGGGCTTATTCCATCTAAAGCCGGGCAAAGATCTCGGTAAAGTCGGCCGCGAATGGCCGATCAATGCGATTCCGGACCACTTCCGGGGCATCTTCTTCAGGGCCGATAGACGAGTACAATCCGCTTTGTGTAGTCCACCTCAACCACGGCTCCTGCTCCGGCCTCCATGTAGAGTCCGATTTTATGAAGCTGGCGCGATTTCCGTTCAGAAGGAGAGACTACCTCGACAACAAAGATCGGGCGCCCTTCGAAATAACCGCTCGATTTAGCCGTGCGGTCGTAATCTTCGGCATTCAGCAGCATCAGGTCCGGGCCGGAGACGTTGTCGATTCCCTCCGCGGATTGAAAACGCCAGCCAGCCTCGCGAGCGACGCGAAACTCCGGGAACTGCCGTTTGATCAGCGATTCCAAGTTGTCAATGACCACCGTATGAGAAAACGCCGGCATGGGAGCCAAAACACGTTCTCCTTCGATCAATTCGTCCTTGAAGCCAATTACCTCGGGCAGTCTACTGTATTCTTCCGCTGTTAGAGCCGGACCCGGGTGAGTAGTCGAAATCGCGGCAGTCATATTTGTCCTACCGAAGTATTTCGCGGGCGACGACCGGAAAGCCAAGCGTGGATTCAAACACGCTGTCTCGGGTCGCGACGAACACTTCGCTCCGGTTCAGCCGGTGGGCGACCTCCGGATTGAAGTACACATGCATCGTGCGGGCCTTTTCGTAGACCACCCACACTTCCTGCACCCCAAAGTTGAGATATTGGATGCGCTTCCGCTCGATATCATCCGGTGTGTTGCTGGGAGAGACCACTTCGACAATCAAGTGCGCCGGCTCGCGCGACATTCCCTCGGCAACTTCCTCCTCATGAGGCATAACCGCCAGATCTGCCCCGCGCACGGTAGGCTTCGGATCGCCGGCCATGATAAATCCAAGCTCCCCGGGCAGGATGTCCCATTGCTCCTCGGGAAGATATTTCGTCAGGTAACGATAGATTTTGTCAATCCTTCGCGAGTGTGGTTTTCCTGTGGGCGACAAGCGTACCAGCTCTCCTTCGTCCAGTTCGTAGTGCGTTCCATCCTCTTCTTGTTCCGGGAGCGCGAGAAATTCTTCCAGAGTCAGAGTGGTGGCTACGGTTGTGGCCATGACCTATTTTAATGCGCGGAAGCGCTCCGCGCCGCATCCAGCAAGGGCCTCCCGCACAGTGTCTGCAGAATCGAAACCGGCGCGTTGTCAGGATTGAAGAGCGAATTTCTAGCGACGATAAAGTTTGTTCCAACGCGTGCTGGCCTGAAAGAACGGAATGCGGAACCACGTCTGTGAAGGTGAGCCAAGTAGAACCAGGCGGAAAATCGAATCGGTATTTCGGGCAGTTCTTCTGAAATTCGTCAGTTGCGCTTCAGATACTCATGGAAGCGCAGCATGAATTCGTCATACGCAGACCGTGGGACGATGGGCAACCCCAGGCTATGTAGCACGCGAGCGGATTGAGTCAAGAGCCGGCCTCCGGCCGAGGATTTTCCGGCAGCAATTTGATCCAATCCCGCGTCGCGCGCGTAGTGTTCCGCGACTGTACGAAAAGGATCTGTTGTGACCCAGTTGCGTGTTTTTTCTGTATGAATGTTGGTGAAGACGCGCAATATCAGGCTGCCCTCGGTGGGGCGGGAAGGAAAGGCGTCGGTATGAATCAGATCGTTCCGCTTGTTCAGCGGAAGATCGCGTCCTTCTTCCTCGAGCGGACGAAAGCTGGCGTAATCGAGTTTCCAGCTTCCCGCATATTGAGGCAACAACTCCGCGGTGAACCGCACGACGGTTTGGGAGTAATCGCGCAGAATGCTTCGCAACCGGGATAACTCAGCGGGATCGGCATCAACTCCAGTCACGCGATCGCTCGCCGGACGATAAGCCACGTTTTTGTGGATCGCCCGGCCCGAGAAGCTCAGTTTGCGAAGGAACTCTTTTGATTCGTCGGGAAACGGGAACGGAGTGGTTGGGAAAAACAGGACGTTGCCCGCTTCGAGTTCAGGCCGATAGTCTACGCGCTGCGGTGTGGGCCAGCGGTCAATTGTGACGAAGTTCATCATTAATAAGGTTATCTAGCGGAAAAAAAACGGGCAACGTTATTCCGCCGTCTTGCTCTCCGGATGTTTCACCATCGGTTTCAAGATCTCATCCAGAACAGCCGCCGTATGCTCCTCCCGCACAAGATGTGGGTATTTCTCGCCCTCGTGATAATCGATTTTGACCGTCTTAAAGAATCCGGTGTTCTCGACAATCAGTTCGATGGGTTGCGTAGCTGCCCTTCGCATCCTTAATAGCTTGAATGCAACAGCTCATTAGTTGCGGCGCGGCCATTGATCGCGACAATCTTCATGGCCGGACCGAGTCCCGCATTGTAAGCCGGTGAACCCATCAGCACGTCGGCAGATCGTATTGTCGCTGCCGATACGCAGGCCGATCGAATACCACGCATTTACGCCGCGATCGTGCGATTCTTCCGCGCGCACATACTCGTTCTCCTCGGCGTTGTATTCGATCTTGTAGCCTCCGCTCCGCGATGCCGTCCAAGCGGCGCGTGCGGAGATTTCGACGTGAGGCGCTCTCTCAAGAAAGCTAGCCCAATCGTATGGCTGCACTGCGTTTAGATTGCTGACAATGTCCTCAAATGTGTAGGGCACGACTTCCGGCGCTGTGTTCCCGCCTAGGCCCAGGAATCGCGCACAGAAATCGTTGAGAGATTTCTTCCCATGCGAGAGCTTCCGAATCGTTGTATCCACATCGAGCCAGATCAGTTCCCCTTCGGGATAGTAATCGACGGAGCGCCGCCAGTTATCCCACTGCTCGCTTGTGCCGTAGAGAATCTGAGCGGAGGTCGCGGTGTCCTGCAAATCGCGCCAGGTTCGGCCGGGGCGATGATCCATTTCCGCCGCCGATGCGGCGAGATACGCTCGATACTGATCCGCGGTCCAGATTCCGCTGCGGGCGGCAAGCACGTCTCCGAGATATTGGGTTAGCCCTTCGTAGACCCATAGCAAATCGCCTTTCATGGGCTGCTGATAATTCGATGTGGCGAGTCCCGCCGGACGCCGATATTTCCCATTCCAGGAATGAGTGAATTCGTGAGGAAGCAGATCGCCGGCGAGCAGTTTCAGGTCGTCGTCAAGAAAGGTTCGGGCTTCCACGCGGTCGTCGCTGGATTGGTGATGCTCGAGCCCAAAATGCGCCACGCTGTCGCTCAACGTGAGCAGGAAATGATAGCTGCCGTAATGACGCGAGGCATACAGCGTTCCTGTCTCCCGAACCAAATTACTAAAGGCTTTCACTTCGTCGGAACCGACGTTCAGATCTTCCGGCCCGTCCGCCGCCATATCGAGGTAGTGCTTGGGCGTGACTTCGGGAGCGAGCGGGATTTCCTTGAAGAAGCGCCCCGCCAGAACGGGCGAATCGACCAGCATGTCCAGCTGCACCGGTTGAAAGCGAGTCACATTTCCAGCAGGTTGACGCAACGCTCAGTGCAGTACCGAATTTCCAGCCTTCCGGGAACCGTGATCGAGGGTTCGAAGGTGACTTGCGAGGCCTCCGCGCCCGCTGGATAAAGGATTACTTCGTTCCAGCTCACGACGCAGAGATTGGCGTTGGTAGACGCTCCAGCGGAAAAACCGCTGGGAGCGGCCGTAGCAAGAAAATCGACCTTGGCTGCAAGCGTGGTAACTCCGGCAGGAATGGTCAAGTGGAACGAAAACATATTCACGTCGTCCCGCTGCCACGGCAGTGTTTGTCCATTCGCCGTGAAAGTGATTCCAGCAAAATTGTCGATGGGCCCGGTCGGACCGTGTTCACCGGGTATCCACTGCGGATAAACGAGCGTGAGCGGTCCCGGCATGACGGGAATCGACAGTTGCCGCGCGCAGAATTTTACGTGGAGCATCGGTGATGTCGAGCGAGAGCCCGATGGTCCGATTCGTCTGGGCAAACGCTGAAAGGCCCGTTGCTAATGCGGCCAAGCACAGGGAAAGGATTCGGTTGGGCAAATACCATAATAAGAGCGCGATTTACTGCTCAACTAGAATGACGGTATGCCGAAGAATCAGCCGTTTCTGACAGACGTGCAGCAACTGAGGGCTAAAGCTCGCTCGAGTATCGAGCAAGGCGCGGTCACTCCCGCCTATGAAGGCGACGTGAAACAAACGATTGAAATCCTTCAGTCCGTGCTCGCAACCGAGATTGTATGCGTGCTGCGTTACACCATGAATGCGATCGCGGCTACCGGGATCTCAAGCGAAGGCGTAAAAGATGAATTCGAGCAGCATGCAAAAGAAGAGCAAGAGCATATGCGGAAGGTGGCCGAACGCATCAATCAGCTCGGAGGCTCGCCGAATTTCAATCCCGAAGGTTTGGCGACGAGATCGGCTTCGCAATATGTGGAAGGCGCGAATCTCATCGAAATGATCAAGGAAAACCTGATCGCCGAGCGGATCGCTTGCGAACATTACCGCGAATTAATTCGTTTCTTCGGCGATCGGGATCCTACTACGCGCGTAATGATGGAAAGCATTCTGACTAACGAAGAAGAACACGCCAACGACATGCACGACCTCCTGGTGGCGCATGAAGGGAAGCCGATGATTGCCAAGGCGTAGCTGTAATCGCTGAAAATATTTACGAACCTGCTTGCCGGAGCGGATTTGCCGGCGCATGGAGTTCATATTCATGCGGAGGCTCCGCGCCCCGCAGATAACGAACGAAGTAGTCCCACCGGCGGCGCACCATATAAGGCTCATTACCGAACCCGTGACTCCGATTCGGCAGCAGGATCAGATCGAAATCCTTATTGGCTTTAATCAGCTCATTCACAACCAGAAGAGTGTTGTAAGGGGGGACATTGTTGTCCATGGAACCGTGCGCCAGCAGCAAATGCCCTTTCAGATTCTTCGCGACGTTTTGGTTGGCTTGATTGTCATAGTTCGATGAGCCGTCGGGTTTGCGCTGCAGAAGACCCTGCCATTTCTCGCCCCAGTCATCTTCATATTCGCGATTGTCGTGATTGCCGGCTTCTGAAATGCCCACTTTGAAAAAATCGGGATAGCGGAACATGGCGTCGGCGGCTGCATAACCTCCACCGGAATGGCCGTAGATACCGGCGCGCTCGATATCGATCCAGGCATAACGCTGCGCAAGCTGCTTCATGCCAGTAACCTGATCCGGTAAGGTATTGTCGCCCAGGTCGCCGAAATAAGCTTCGTGAAATTTCTTGGATCGCCACGGGGTGCCCATGCCATCAATCTCGACCACGATAAAACCGAGTTCCGCAAGAGCCTGCGCATCGCCTCGAGCAGGCGAAAAGTTGCGGCTCCCGACGCTTCCAGTTTGCGGACCCGGATAGATGTGATTGATGATCGGGTACTTCTTACCGGCATCGAAGTCAGACGGTTTGAACATCAATCCATACAGGTCTGTAGAGCCGTCGCGGGCTTTCACCGTAAACGGAACGGGCGGTTTCCAGCCGGCAGCCAGCAAGCGCGAGATGTCGGCCTTCTCGATCGTGCTGATCAGCTTCCCGTTTTCATCGCGCAGCACGGTAACGGGAGGAACATCCGGCTTCGAATAGCTGTCCACGAAATACTTTCCCGAGGACGAGAGCGCAATATCGTGAGTAGCGTCTTCCGGCGTCAGCGGCTCGAGGTTTTTACCATCAAATCCGATTCGATATAGATGAACAAAATACGGATCGCAACCTTTCTCATGCCCAACCCCGAGAAAGTAAAGTATGCGATTCTTTTCGTCGACCCGCAGCAGTTGCGTCACATTCCAATCGCCGCTAGTGATCTGGTTCTTCAGCGCGCCGCTTGCCAGATCATATAAATAAAGGTGGCCCCAGTTGTCGCGTTCCGAAAACCAGATCACTTCATTCGAAGCCGGCAGATAACGCCAATTCACGCGACCATTGCCGGATTCAAAGAAGGTCGCGACGGTCTCCTCGAGCACGTCTCGAACCGCGCCGGTTGCGGCATCAGCCACGCGCAACTGCTCGCGTTTGTGATCGCGAGAGGTGGAGACGAATGCAAGGTGCGAGGCGTCGGGGCTCCACTCGACATCCGCCCACTGGCCCCCCCGGCACGCTACATCGTCGCAAAGCGTGGAACGGTGCTGGTCGGCAGGCATCTGTAGCCGGATGACCCGCAGGCCATCCAGGTCGATAATGACGCGCTGAATCGTGGTGACGACATCGTCGCCTGGAAGCGGATACTTCCAAGCCTCCAAATGCGGGTGGCCAACCCGAGTGTCGACGAGATACATCTCGCCGACGCCGCGCTGATCCTGCTGAAACGTGGCGATCTTTTTCGAATCGGGGGACCAAAGCACAATGGCACGGTCGCTGTGAGTCCAACCGGCATTGTCCGTTGCGTAGCCAAAGTCCTTGGCGCCGTCCGTGGTGAGCTGGGTTTCTTTGCCGGTGTTGACATCGCGAACCCAGAGATTGTAATCGCGAATGAAAACCGCTCGCTTCTTGTCGGGCGACATGGATTCGCCCGGGGCACCCTTGCCTGGCCGGGCCGCCGACGCGCAATGACTGCTCTGCAAGTCACAATTCCAATGCGCATCGCCGATCTCGAAAGAGACCGCATGGCCGTCGGCCGAGAAATCAAATCGGGTGAAGGGCAAATGATGCGCATCGTACTTCTTTCCCGATGCCGCCGACAGCGCCGCTGCCAATTTGGCTTGATCGAATGCCGGCGTCCGGGTTCCGCTGGAAGGATCGACGAGCACGAACTCGCTGCCCTCGGGCGTGGTGATCCGGTACCAAAACCGGTCATCCGAAAGCCAGACCGGGTGAACGCCTGAACGGAAAACGAGCGGCCCAGCGTTGTAGCCCATGAACTTTTCTGCGCGTCCGTAGTCGGCGGCGGTGATTTGCTGTTGTGCCGCGCCGGGTATCGCAACAGCAATGATGGATAAGAGCGCTATTCGAGTCCAATGCATTTCTCACTAAACTGTACCCGAACGCGATCCGGTTTGGGGTATTATGAAAGAGATCGTCTCTGAGCGAAAGCTGTTCGTGTATCCGGTTGGTGATTTCGCTGTAAGTGCGAGCACCCTGGAACGGTAGATAATCCAAAAGGGCAAAATATGTATGCTGTGATTGAAACAGGCGGAAAGCAGTATCGTGTGACGCCTGGCCAGACCATTGAAATAGACACGCTGTCGGGCGATGTAGGCGCCGATGTCGAATTCGATCGAGTGCTGGCCATCTCGAACGAATCCAATGATCTAGTGCTGGGCGATGCCCTGAAAACCGCGCGTGTTCGCGGAAAGATCGCCGCTCACGGCCGTGGCGACAAAGTTCTTGTTTTCAAGTTCAAACGGAAGAAGCAGTACAAGCGCACCATTGGTCACCGCCAGAATTACACGCGCGTACAAGTTGAGGAGATTTTGTCGTAATGGCGCACAAAAAAGGTTTAGGCAGCTCCAAGAACGGCCGGGATTCAAACTCGCAGCGACTGGGAGTCAAGGTATTTTCGGGCGAATTTGTCACCGGTGGATCGATCATCGTTCGCCAACGCGGAACGCGTTACAAGCCGGGCAAGAATGTGGGCGTGGGCAAAGATGACACACTCTTCGCAACTGTCCCTGGCACGGTGGAGTTCCGTGACCGCGGCCGCATGGGCAAGTTCATCAACGTGATTGCCGCGCAGATTTAACATCCTTTCTGATCGTGCGCCCTCAGGCGCGCCTGCGTTCCTCATTTCGCGACTTCGGTTGTCGCCGTAAATTCTGTGTTCATTGATGAAGTCTTAGTTTCGGTGAAAGCCGGCGACGGCGGCAACGGTTGTCTTGCCTTTCGGCGCGAGAAGTTTGTCCCGCGGGGCGGTCCGAGTGGCGGAGACGGTGGGCGGGGTGGCGATGTGGTCCTGGTGGCGAGCGAGCATTACAACACGCTGCTTCATCTCCGCTTTAATCCCGAACATACGGCTGAACGAGGGCGGCATGGCGAGGGCAGCAACCGCACAGGCCGCGAAGGCGCAACCATCGAAGTTCCGGTTCCGGTAGGGACCGTGGTTTACAATGCCGAAACCGGAGAGCAGCTTTTGATTTCACCGGGAAGGGGCAGCGTTTCGTGGTCGCGCGCGGCGGTCGCGGCGGTCGCGGCAATGCGCGTTTCGCCACCTCCACGCACCAAGCTCCCACAGAGCACGAAGAAGGCAAGCCGGGAGAGTTCTTCAAGCTGCGTTTGGAATTGAAACTTCTCGCGGACGTTGGCTTGGTCGGATTTCCGAACGCCGGGAAATCAACCCTTATTTCGCGCTTATCGGCAGCTAAACCAAAAATTGCCGATTACCCGTTCACAACGCTGGAGCCCAACTTGGGCGTGGTTCAAGCGGGCGATCGGACGTTTGTACTGGCCGATATTCCCGGTTTGATCGAAGGCGCGCATGAGGGGCACGGTTTAGGAATTCAGTTTCTCCGCCACATTGAGCGCACTCGGCTGCTAGTGCAGCTTGTCGATGTTTCCGATTTCACGGGACGCGACCCGGCTAGAGACTTCGATGTGATTCTTGAAGAGCTCGGTCAGTTCAGCGAGGCGATGATTTCGAAACCAATGATCGTCGTGGCTTCGAAGATTGATGCTTGCCAGGAGTTATCCCGCATAGAAGAAGTGCGCCGGGAGGCCGATGAACATGGCTTCCCGTTCTACGCCATATCGAGCGCGACGGGCGCGGGACTCGATGAACTCAAATACGCAATCAGCGAACAGCTTTTGCAAGCCACCGGGAACGCTACAATCTCAGTCGGAAGCTAGACTCTGCCGGTGCAGGGCCCGGTCTTCAAAACCGGAGTGCGGCACATTTGTTGTCACGGGTGGGTTCGACTCCCATTAGCTTCCGTAATATCTTTATAATCAACAATTTACCTAGCTATTATAAATCCACATTTTTGATCCAAACGACAGCGAGGCCTCATCTTATCTGCGTCTTCCCGGCAACGTGGCAGGCGAATGGGGAGACAGCTCGCTTTCGCGGACGAATTGCGCAAAGCGAGTTATTTATTTCAGTGTGCTCGTGGAGCACTTGAGGGCGAATTGAAACTAAACACTGACGCGTTAAGGCAATCTATCCGAAACTGTTCGTTTCCGAGCCGCCGTTTTTTGGGAGCTACTCGTCCCCACGCAACATTATCCGACGAAGGCGCGCCTCCGACGTCACGCGCCCGGATTGAGAGTTCGGCTACATGCTTGGCTCGCCTCCCCGACGCTCTGCCCGTTTATCAGGCACGATGAGCAGTGATTTCAGAAATTCGATCACGTAATCCTGATCGTACTTACTCAGATTCTGAAAGGCTGTATAAGTATCTTCGGCCTCTCCATGGTGCGCCAGCACGGCTTCTCGCATAGTCGTATACATCCCGTGATGGCCAAAGGGATGTTGGTTTGCTACGCCCCACAGCCGCCGCGTAATGAATTTTCCGTTACCGAGAAAGAATGCCCGCGAGGCTGCTGGCTGGTTCATATCCAACGGTTCACGATTCGGATCATCAGGGCCCGATGTAATGTCATGAAGTTTGAAATCCGTGTATGCAGGAACCCAGACTACATCGCCTGTCGGCTTGAGGCGCGGTCCCGGGAGCTCATCGCTGGTCAGATCTATGGCGAGCGCGGGCGCATTGCCGGGCTGCAAATTGCCAGGCGGGTTATAGGGATTGGGTTCGGTATAGATCCAGCCCTTCCTCTGCAAAGGGAGTTGTGGTATGTGACAGCGGCTGCAGCCGATGTCCAGAAACACTCTGCGGCCATTGCTGATCGCTCTGGCGATATCCGGGTCGTTCGGAATAACTTGGATCGGAACTGGAAGAGTCGCCTGGAACAGCGTCACCGCTGTGACATCTGCGCGGGTCAATTCGTTCACGAAGCCGTCGCCATCGGCGTCTACGCCCCCACCGAACCGCTCTTCTGACTGGATTCCGTGATGTTGGTTGAAAGCATTGTTGGTGAATTGGCGCAGCGAAATGACGTTGCCCGCTTGATGAAACGGCCGGATAATCAGACTCGGTGGTGTCCCGCCTGAAGTCACCAGGCTGGGCGCGGGAATTCCGTCCACGCGGGATGTCTCCCAGGTACCATCGGCCCGGCAGATGATCTGGCCGAATGAAATGCCTTTTGACGTTAATGCGCGAGCTGTGCCAGGCGCAGTCTCGGCGACGGTTGCCTGCAGGTCGGCCGTGATCTGGCGCGCCAGCATCTCAATAAACCCAGAGCCGAACATCCCAATGGTCTTGCGGGAATTGGCGATTGTCTGAAGCGTAACTGGCAACCCGCGCTCATCCATTTCACCTTTCGTATTCAGTGTGTCTGTCGCATTAAAGGTGGCGAAATCGAAGCGCTGGCCCAACACAAAGACATTGCCTACGATGTCCCCACCTCCACCGACGTCCGGTAGATTGTGGCAGCCCGCGCATGAATTCGTATCTGGCCCTGAGATCCGGTTGAAATTGCGCGGGAACACCAACGGCGCCAGCGGATCACTCAGGGGATTCCCCGTGCCTTTCGCCGCCGGCCGGCCGGCACCCTCCTGAGAGGTCCACCGCGCCATAAACAGCTTTTTTCCGAACTCGATCAGGGCGCGCGTGGACAGGGTATATTCTTCGCCATTCTGTAAGTGAACGGGAATCGCGACCTCTCTGCCGATCTCAGAATCGTCGAAGGCAGCGAGCATTCCAACGCAGCCCAATCCGCATGCTGCGAGGGAAAGGAGCAGATTTCTCGTCATTGGATTCCCCCTGTAGTTGTCCTCAATGGAGGCGAAGAGCCAGCAATGGCGAACGCTCGTTCGCGCGCCCGATGAACTCGCCTCTCCGGAGCGCGAACGAAATTAGCAGCTATTTGCTGGCGCGGATATCGAACATTGCGACGCCTATTACGAACCTTCTTCGCACCGATCCCCAGGCCAGCGCTCTTCGCAGCTCCGGATGCTGATTGTGCTACGGCGCCGGAACACCCACTACCCCCACATTCGCGCGCGAAAACAGCCAGCGGCTCTCAACCTTGGTCACACCGCCGTCGAGCGATAGGTGGTTTGTAGCGGCCCAGAGCGGCTGGCCGGTAGCCGGATCCATGGCTACGTTGAAGAAGTGGCACTCGAAGTATAATGTCGCCTCACTGCCGTAGACATGAATTTCGGTCTTGTAGCTGGGCGCGAGCGACACGAACTTATTTACAGGCTGAAAGGGCGCGGCGACATATTTGAAAAACGTGCAGAGCGTGCCGCGATTCCCGAAATTGTCCGACGGAGCCGGGCATGTGGATGGATTCGCAGGATCGCCGTTGCCGATGTAATAACCATCGCGGGCGCTCCCAATATCGAATAAGATCCAGCCGTTGTCCGTCCAGAGCGAGAGCATTGCGCGGATACGTTCCGTAATCACGTCACCCAAATCCCCGTTCACCGGATCGTGTACAGTTGAGGCTCGATGAAATGCCGCTTGGAGCCGGTACAATGCAGCGACTTGCGCGCCTTGATTCCCAGTCATACTCTCTGGCACGCTTGCGCTGGAGTTGTCCTGCGCTGACAGAGAACCAGCCCCGCCCAGCAGCACGGAAAGTGCAACCGCAGCGAATGGCCTCAGCCTGGTCCCACCGCGGTGCGAGTCGTTCTGATTGGTATGATTACGCCGGTCTTTAACAAAAAAACGAGCATAGAGTGATTTCATTTGCGAATTCCTCCTTCGGAATATTTGAGTGGTCTCCGACTGCGGTATCAACGCCGCTCGTCCGAAACTTCGGAGCAGTTTCTGATCAGCTCTCGACGGCAACTATGAATGAAAATTCGTCGAGGCACCATGAACGCATTCGAATCAATTTCTGATCCGCTAGTCTCTTGGAAAACGACAACTTGCGCGCTTCATGATGCGAAAGTGATGCTATATTCCTCTCTAATGCTGGAGACTGAAGGTGCCCGAAAATATCGTTCCGGGGCTTATTGTTCGCTTCGGCGGCTTTGAGCTCGATGTA
>CAVZTP010000005.1:0-125471 GCA_963778345.1 uncultured Acidobacteriaceae bacterium | reverse complement strand
CACATGTGAAGGACGAAGGGTCAGTCAAGGCGGAGAAACGCGATTCCATAAATCGTATTCTCAGCAGCCCGTTATTTCGAACTTCAGAAATGCTATCGAATTTATTGCGATATCTGACGGAACATTCGTTGCAGTCGCCCAACGAAAGTTTGAAAGAGCACCAGATTGCAACAGAGGTCTTTCACCGGGAGGCGAGCTTTGATCCGCGAACGGATTCGATCGTCCGCGTACATACGAGCCGGTTGCGGAGCAGGCTTGAAGAATACTATGACTCAGGCGCAGGCGCCGGGGATGGGTGGCAAATTCAGCTGCCTAGAGGTGGCCACGCGTTATTATTCCTCAAGTCCGCGCCGGACGCCGCGCCGGTGCCAATCATCCGACCGGTTGAGGTCCGCACGGGGTTTTTCGGGCGATGGCGCGTGCGCGGTCTTCTGCTGGTTACGGCGCTCACATTGCTCGTCGTCACCTTCTGGTTGGGTCGGCTAACAAGCCAGGCGTGCATACATCCAATGTGTCGGCGGACGCCAAGGCTTTTTGGGGAATGCTGGCCCTTAGCGACCGGGACCGCCGCTCATTGTCTTCAGCAACGCGGCATTTGTGGGACGCCCTGAAACAGGTATTCGCTATCTACGTCCGGGTGAAGTTGAGGCATCTGTCTACGAAGGGTATACCGGAGTTGGAGAGGTTTTCGGCGTGGACGCGTTGCACAACGTGCTAAATTCGGTGGGGCGGACGTTCGATTTGAGGCGCGCACAGCGGCTGAGTTGGGACGAAGCCAGGAGCCGCGACATCATCTTTTTCGGCTCACCGAGTCTGAAAACCTGCCCGTTCGCGAATTACAGCTCGAGAGAGATTTCGCGTTCCGTGTCTCGCCGGGACCCGAAAGAAGAGGCGACCTTTCGATTCTCAATCTGCAGCCGCGAGCGGGCGAACGCGGCATATCCGCTTCGTTTGGGCCAGCTTCACCGAAGAGTACGCGTTGATCGTGTCAAAACCAGGGACCACCGATGGACAACGGGTACTCCTTCTGGCCGGCACAACTACATACGGCACAGAGGCGGCTGCCGAATTTGTCACGAATACCGAAAGCTTGTCGACGCTTTGGAATCGGATCGGCAGATATTCCCGGATCAGATTCCTCTCCGTTCTCCTGCACACAACCGTTGACCGAGGCGTGCCGTTGGAAACGAAGATCGTAGCCCTGCGCGTTGGATGAGCGGCTCAAAATTCTGAGCGAGCGAGTATCCATCGCAGATCGAGAACTGATCGGAGCGGGGGATAGGCTATGCTTCCGCAGGACTATGGAGCAAGGCTCTCGTCAAACCAGCAATTAACCGGCGGCAATTCCTCCAACGCGCGTTAGACGTTCGATTGACTTCCCCGAATTCCTGCGAGTTCATGGCAGTTAGTGAGCCGTACATTTCGGTGAGAAGGTGCGAGTTGTCTTCGGACTAAAAGAGAGGGATTCCCTTGCGCGGAAAAGTTGACTAATTTTCAACACTACATCCCTGGAGATGATCGTTGAAGGTGCGCCCTAGGGCCAAGCGAAAGAACTCCGGCCAGCATCCTCCCCCTTCTTCCGCTGCGCTTCTGGTTGTCGAAGGAACGAACCTGCGGATAGCCGGCGACTTGATTGGGGCGGAGGAAATACTACGACGCGCAACCAGTTTCTACCCGCTGTTTGCTCCTGCCTGGTCCGAACTCGGAGAAGTCATGATCGAGGGCGGAAGGCCATCTGTGAGGCCGTGAAGTGTCTCAGCCGAGCTATCGAGCTTGCGAAGCCCTCAGGCCGAACGCTGTTCTCGTCAGCGAGGGCTTATATGGAGACGCGTGACTACGAACGGGCTCGCGCGCGCTTGACGCGGGCTTTGCTGGTTGACCCCTCTCTGCATGCAGACGGGGCTATGTTGTCGGCCACCATCGCCTTTCGGGAAGGGGACTGGAAAGCAGCCGCTGCCGAGGCGGCTCGAATTCTCGAGCTTGCGCCAGACAGCCTGTATGCACTGCGGCTTCACGCGGGAGCCTGCGAGAGACTCGCGCGCATCGAGGAAGCTATGCAATCGGCGCGCCGCTCCCTAAGTATCGAGCGCGACGGCGAGCTTCATCACTGGGTGTTGCACAGACTGAACTTTCTTTCCGAAACAACGCCCGAATCGTTGTTTGAAGAGAGCTGCCGCTGGAACGCTTTGCATGCCGCGCCACTCTCTTTTCCGAAAAGGTCGCCCGCATACGAACTCTCAAGATCCGAATCGGCGATTGAAGATCGGCTATGTTTCGCCGGATCTCTATAACCACGCTCTCTTCAAGAGCATCGCACCCGTTTTTGAACATCACGATCGCACCGCATTTGAAGTGTTCGTCTACTCGCTTGTACCCGAAAGAGATTCGTTGACGGACGACATACAGAACCGTGTGGCTCATTTCGTCACATTGCCCTCGTCTCGCGATGCGATTGCCGAGCGCATTCGCGCGGACGAGATCGACATTGTAGTCGACCTCGGGTCTTCTTCTCATCCTACTTCATTCGTCGTCCTTTGCTCGGTTCATTCTTGTTGTTGTCGTTGGCGAATTCGGATCGGCTCTCGTCGTCGTTGTTCTGCTTCTTATGCATGTCATCTAGCGCCTGCGGCGATTCGATCCGTTCGTGCTAAGGTACTCCGAGAGTACATAGGAGGACGGACGGCATGAAAACGAATCGCATTGCCGGCTTGGGAGCGGCAATGTTTCTGGCTGCCTGGATGGCGGCGGGCAGGGGCGGCAGAACCCGGAACAGAATCCGCAAATTACAACTCCACCCGCTCAGGAGCAGCAACGGCAATTCCAGCAGCGGACCCGGCAGCCGGCGGAGTCGCAGCCTCAATTGTCACGGCAAGCTCAGGCTGCAGGGGCGGAGCAGCCGCGCCGTGGACCGGCTCCCGAAGAGAAATCATCTGTCACACATCACAAAGCGCGCGTGGGCGGCGAGCTCATCGACTACACCGCGACGGCCGCCACTTACGTAATCAAAGCCGATGACGGAACGCCCAAGGCCACCTTTTTCTTTGTGGCGTACACGAAAGAGAATGTGCCGGACATCGCAACGCGCCCGCTCTCGTTTGTTTATAACGGCGGCCCCGGGTCCGCATCGCTCTTCACCCACATGGGCCTAGGCCCTCGGCGTGTGGTGCTGAACCCGGAAGGGTCCGCCATGCCGGCGCCCTACCTGGTGGAAGATAACCGCGACTCATTTCTGGACGCCACGGATATGGTGTTCGTCGATGCCGTCTCGACCGGATACAGCCGGCCCGCGCCCGGCGAAAACCCCAACCAATTTCATGGGGTCATCGAAGACGCCAACTGGTTCGCCGATTTCATTTATGAATACGTCACGCGCAACCAGCGCTGGGCCTCTCCGAAATACTTGATCGGTGAAAGCTACGGCACCACTCGTTCGGCCGAATTGTCCGGCGTGCTCCAGAATCGTCATGAAATTTACCTCAACGGCATCGTGCTCTTATCTTCGGTGGCCTTTTCGAACTTTGGCGCGGATGACCGCTCCATTTTTTTCCTGCCGACCTATGTCACCACCGCGTGGTACCACCATCTTTTGCCTCCCGATCTGCAGAACGAAAGCATAGACCAGGTGGCAGAGAAAGCGCGTGAATTCGCACATGGCGAGTATGCCCAGGCGCTCGATAAAGGAGACCGGCTATCGCAAGCCGAGTATCAGAAAGTCGCGCAAGACATGGCGCGCTTTACAGGTCTCTCGCAGAAATATATCGAGGAATCCAATCTTCGCGTCAGCCCGTTCCGCTGGTTCAAGGAACTGGAGCGCGATAAACGGAAAACCATCGGCCGCCTGGATTCCCGCTTTGAAGGCATGGACGTCGATGCCGCCGGAGAACGCGACGAGTACGATCCGAGCGAGGCTTCGTATGAAGGCGCCTTTGTCGCGACCTTTCAGGATTATGTGCGCCGCGAGCTGAAGTGGCAGGGCGAGACGTACTACACCGTTACGGCGCGCGTCCAGCCTTGGGATCAGACCGGCAATACGGCGGTGGCAGAGGTCCTGCGCGCCGCCATGACGCAGGAGACCTACTTAAAGGTCTTGGTGCTTTGCGGATACTACGATGTCGCCACTCCTTTCAATGGCATCGAGCACACGGTGAACCACATGAATCTGGAGCCGCCCATCCGCAAGAACATCGGCTTCGCGTATTACGAATCCGGTCACATGGTTTACATCGATCAGAAGGCGGACGACAAACTTCACAAAGACGTGGACGAGTTCATCAACTCGAGTTACAAACACCAATACGAACCGGGCGGCGGCAGCCAGCACTAAATCGCTTTTTATTTCAACTGAAATCGCAGCACGGCGCGGCCTAAATGAATCTCGTCGCCGGGTTTCAGCACCGTTCCGCGCGTGCCACGGTGAATCGGCTGGCTTAGCCCATCGCGTACGATCCACAGACCGCAATTCGCCTCGCCTTTGTAGGAACGATCGTTGAATATCCGGTACTCGCCGGTCTTTTGCGAAAACAGAATATGGGCATGTTCGCGCGAGACGCTACGGTTGGTTTCGGTGTCTTCGGTGAACGCAAGATCGTTTTGGCGCGAAGGGCCTGCGCCGCGATAAACCTCAGCGGTTCTTCCGATGTTGATTCGCATTTTGTCGAGCGAAAGTTCCGGTTGATTCGCGGACCCTTGGAGCACGACTAGTTTGGCCGGCTTGCGGCTTTTCGCGGGAGCTTCGGCGGGTTTCTTCTGCTCGATTTCCGTCTCCACGCCGAGCCACTCTTCGCCTGAGACGGGCAGCGCCGCAGTAGTGCGCATCTCGACGCGCAAATCGTCCGGAAACCGATAGCTCGATCGAGAGAGTCCGGTCTTCAGCTCTTGCGTGAGATAGGTTGCCAGGAAGTCGCTCTTAAACACGGAAGACTGCTCCTCCGGTATGCCGCGCAGTTCGACCCGGATCACGTTGTATGGAAAAACATTCTTTCCGCTCGCGCGATGACTCTTCGCTTTCACCAAATCCAGCACGGCCAGGCGGATCTCCGCCAGCTCGGGAGCATCCTTGGAGAGCCGCCCCGTTCCAAAGGGCGCTTCGAAGATCGCCTTGCCCAGCCGTTCGATGACATTGGAAATTGCCACGTGCTTATCTCCTAATTCGGAGCAGCATTCATGATAATGCCGAGCTGCTGCGCCGCCTCCAACAACTCGCGGGCGATCGGGGCAGCGAGTTTTGCCCCGTACCCGCCGTGCTCTACAACCACAGCGAACGCGATCCTCTTACTCGGGTCTGCATCGTAAGGCGCGAAACCGGCAAACCAGGAATGCGGATCGCCTGCATCCAGTTGCGCCGTTCCGGTCTTGCCCGCCACAGCCAATGTCAGCCCGTTCATGGCCGTTCGGGCGGTGCCGCTGGTCACTACCGACCGCATCGCCTTTTCCAGGAACAGGGCCGAATCGGCAGCTAAAACCGGCGCTGGGCCGCTGGTGCGCGAGTTGCTTGAATCGAGAACCCAGCGCCCTTCCGGCATCGCGCCATGGTCCGCGATGGTCGCCGCCACGCGCGCCATTTTGAATGGAGTTGTCACAACCGGTCCTTGACCGTAGGCAGCGAAAGGCATCATCTTCTTGATGTCTCTTACGTCGCCGGCGGGGATGCCGAGCAGTTCCGCCGTATCGTGGAGCGCCTGCGCGCCGACATTGTAGACACCGAGCTGCGCGAAATACGCATTGCAAGAGACCGTAATCGCATTCGCCATGTTGAGCGATCCGTGGGCATGGTCGCCCACATCGTCGCGGATGGGCCGCCGCCAGCCAGGAATCACGGTGCCCACGCGGCCGTCGCCGAGTCCGCGACACGAATAGATTGCATCCATCGCTTTCGGATTTAATCGCAGAGCGGCCATCGCGGTGACCAGCTTGAATGTCGAGCCGGGCGGGTATTGCCCATACCGCGCACGATCCAATAACTCATCGGGAGTGGAGGCGCCATTCTGCGGCGGAGCCGGCCAGCTCACAACCGCCAGTACATCTCCGCTCAACGCGTTCATGATTACTAGTGCGCCCTTTTTTCCCGGTCGGCTGCAAACGATTTTGGAGAATTTCGGCGGCCTTGAGTTGCAGCCGTATATCGATGGTTGTGCGCACATCCCGATCGCGGTTAAGCAAAGCTTCAACAACGGGATTCGCTCGTTGATGCCGGTAGCGTACGACGGGAGCGAGATCGGCGTAATCGGTGTAGCCTTGCAATCGCACATTCGAATCGTGCTCGATCAGCGAGGCGTTCGTCGCGTGAAAGTTTTCGCCGGTCCGGAGATCGCCCAAGAGATGAACGGTTGCCGGGCCGAAAGGATAATGGCGGCTTTCGACCCGAGAACACGCCTGATCGATGGAGACGCCGAGACGCTGGTATTCGGCGCGATGCTTCTCGAGATCCGCCCAGCTACTTGTCGCCAATAGAACGCCATTGCGATCGAAGATATTGCCGCGCGGAATGGATGCAGCGAGCAGATTCAGGCGCGGATTGCGTTGCGGCCGCTTCACGCCGTCGTGCGTGAACACCAACGCGTTCTTCACGAGCAGTTCCCGGTCGTGAAATGCCTGAATGAAGATGCACCGAGCTACCAGCGCCAGAGCGCAGACCGCCAGTGCTGACGACACTATCGCGGCGGGAACGCGAAAAATGGGTCCGATTTGTTCAGGCTGTTGATCTGAAGTTGAGCTCGATTGGTTCGAGATTCCCAAGCAAAATTCCGAAGATCAGAAAATTGGCGAGCATGGCCGTGTTTCCGGAACTCAAGAACGGCGAGACGACTCCGGAGAGCGGAATTGCGCCGAGCGCGCCGCCTGAGATTAGCAGCATTTCGAGAGCGATCAGCGTGCCTAATCCGATTCCCAGGAACATTCCATATTCGTCCGAGGCGCGCAAGGCGATGCGGAATGCCCGATGAACCAGGAGCCCGAATAACAGCGCGATGGCTATTACGCCAGGCAATCCCCATTCTTCGGCAATGGATGGAAGCACGAGATCGGTGTGTCCGGCGGGAATAACGCCCGGATCTCCCCAACCTGGTCCGGAGCCCCACGGCCCTCCCGTGGCGAAAGCCCAGAGCGAGTGCGCAAGCTGATCGCCTCCGCGAACATCGTTGTCCCAAGGCGAAAGCCACATGGAAACGCGCTCGACCACCGTGTGAGGCGCGCCGTAATGGTAGCCGATGGCTACTCCGGCGACGAGCACGCCGATGCCGAGCAAGGCCAAACCGGCGCGCCCACGCGCGACCGCGAACAGGATGAGAAAGAGAAACCCAACCACGAGCGCAGGACCCATGTCTTTCAGCAAAAAGAAAAGGCCGAGCGCGCAGGCAACCGCGCACATCACGGGCAGCGCGTGATTGATGCGCGGAAGTTCAAGCCAGCGCAGCCATCGCGGAACGAAAACTTTCTGGCGCAGGTCGCGCAGACGTTCCCAGTTATGAGCAAAGTAGCCCGCCATGAAAAAGACGAGCAGGACTTTGATCATTTCGACCGGCTGGAAGGGTCCGAGATTTACTTTGGCGTCACTGCCGGTGGGACCGGAGCCGAGCCTCATCAAGGCCAAGAACAGAGCGAAGGCCAACAGCAGCGGCGTATAGATCCACTTTGAAAAATTGCGATACTGCAGCGGCCGCAAGAGCGGCAGCAGCAGAGCCACGCATCCAACCACTACGCCCCAAGCAAATTTCTTGAATTCGAGCGTGTCACGCAGCGGGTCTCGAATGCTGATCATCAGAATCAAGCCGATGCCGGTCAGCAGATGAAGGGCGGGCAGAATCGCGGGGTCGCCACGGAATCTCCGCCATCGCCAGGCAAAATGCACAACCCAAAAAGCCGCCATATAGAGGGTTGCCCAAAGCGCGAGAGCGTGCAGGAAATCGCGCGGGCTGCGCACGGTCACAGTCGGCTTCAGTTTTGCGACAGGAAGCAGATGCAGCCGCGCCAGCGCTCCCACATTGGGCAACGGCCTGTGCCTCTCTATAAAACTCCAGAGGCGTTCCGAGATCGAATCCTGCTCATTTCCGGCCTCAACTAGTTTTAAGAGCGGCTGCAATTCTTCCGGGCGGCTCAGTTGATTGAGATTGACCAACTCGCCGTGATCCAAACGATCCTGCTGCTCGCGAAAATCCTGCGTTTTCGCCAACACCACGAGGGCGATGCCGCAGCTCACCAGAATCGATGCGCCCAGCAGCCAACGCAGTTCACGACGCCTTTCGACCGGGTTGAATTTTTTCTCGAGGTCCAACTGGACCGCGACACTGGTATCCCAGCTCTTCGTTACTGCCATCGCCGCACACTCGAGTAGCGCTTCTTGTAATGGGGCTTGGGAGGAACACGAACCTCGACGCTCTGAAGTTTTACCTGTTCGAGGCGGTCCTGCTGAAGTTGCTCCAGGTTGGCGCTGACGTTCGAAAAACCGGCGATTGGCTCATAAAGATTCCACGCGCGCTCGGTATCATTACGCGCCATCTGCAGCCATTTCGCTCTTTCCTGCCTGGCAGTCGCCGGGGCTTGTTTGGCACGCAGGAGAAATGCTTCGGAACGGAACAAATATCCATCAGCTTGCTCCTCGGCTTCCTTCGGCCCAAGTTTGTATCCAAGCCGCTCCGCCTGATAGAACTCGCCCAGCGCTTGCCCGATATTGTGCAGCGAATAGACGTAGAGCCGGGCCATCCCGAGATGCGGATCCGGCGAGCGCGGAAGATAGGATTGCGCTTGCCGAAAATAGCCAAGGCTTGCGTCGCATTTAGGAGGGTCGGGATTCTCCGCGAGATTGAAGTAGGCATTGCAAAGTGCGAGCTTCCCGTTTGCTTTGGCATCCCCGGGGTCGATCTGCAGCGCGTAGCGCAGGCAGACGCGCGCCCGAGCCCAATCGAAATCCGTCAGTTGCGCATCGGAGCTGTTTCGGAAACTGTCGAGGATGTTGTCGGCTGCGCTCAGGAGGTTGGAGCGCAGAGTTTCAGGGAGCGAAGCGATGGGAGACCATTGTCCAAGAAACCGGTCCCGCGTTTTCAATTCCCGATATAGATTCCAATCCGACGAGAGAGCCTCGCGGCTGTCGTGAGCATAATCCTTTCGCTCGCGGAGCGGTCCCGCCGCGGACCAGAGCCGGTAGTAATAGCCAAGCGGCATGAAAACCAACAAGCCGACCAGGATTCCGGCGAGAAGCGCGATGGCTACGTTGGTGAAATTATTCCAGCGCTGCGCACGCCGAGGATGAATGATCCGGAGAGCCTGCTTGGGCTGCGCGGGCTGTCTTTCCACGGTTGCGTTGGCATTCCAGGAGCGTTGGGATTCCTGCTCGGCAACGGTGGGAGAAGTATCCAGGAACGCGCGAAGATCGCTTTCAAACTCCTCCGCCGACTGGTAACGGCGGGCGACATCACCAGCCAGTGCCTTGGCGACGATGGCTTTCACGGCCGCGGGGCAGGTGGCCGGCAAAGCGCGGGGCGGCCGGCGGGATTGAATCAGATTCTCTAGCTTGCGCGTGTTTTGGCCCTGGTAAGGCGGCGTCCCTGCCAGCATTTCGTAGAGGCTGACGCCGACGGCCCAAAGATCGGCGTGAGGGTCTACCTGAGATTTGCTGATTCGTTCCGGCGAGCAGTAGCTGGGGCTCCCCAGATTATGATGCGTCAGACTGTGGGTCGCCGTGATCACTTTGGCGATGCCGAAATCGATAAGCCTCAATTCGTCATTCGGTCCGATTTGCACGTTCGACGGTTTAATGTCGCCGTGCACGACGGCTGTTTTCCGGCCATCGAGGTCGGAGACGAAAGAATGAAGAGTGCGAAGCTGGCTGCAGATTTCAGCCGCATAGCGGATGGCGCGTCTGGGAACGAGCCTGCGTTCGGCCTGTAAAATTTCAGCGAGCGTTCGACCCTCGAAGTATTCCATGGCCACGAAAATACAGTCATTTTGCTCGCCGCACTCGAAGACTTCGAGAATTCGCGAATCGATCTGGTGCAGTTGCTCTTGAAGGAGCGCGCCGCGCTTCTCGGCCTCGATGACGAGCTGAGTGAATTCATCGCGAGAGTGTTCGATGATTTTCAGCACCGTTAGGCGATTCAACTCGACGTCACGCGCCAAGTAGACATCGGTCATGCTTCGGCTTAGTTTGCGCAGGATTTCGTACTTGCCGAATTTGTCGCGGTTAACCATGGCGCTCGTTTCCTAGCGAACCCTCCCAATGATTTCGACATCGGAACGAACCAGGCGTCGACGCCGCACGCATGAGTGCGTGCGCCACAACTCCGGGACAGTCCACTAACTGGGAGTCCGCGCCACTCACGGACGCTCGGACGGGGTGTTCGGTAGAAGGCGGAGCGGGGCGCGGGATCAAGCGCTCCAGCAGAGCCCAGAGGAGCATTCCGAGGATCATTCCCAAAAGGAGCCAGAGGATGCCTCGGAACCCCGGCCACCACGGATTTCGCTCGCTCCGCATGCGGGTAATCGCGTGCCGGCTTCGCGCATCCACAAGGGCATTCGATTCGGCTCCCAAGAACTCGGGTCCAGCGACAAAGACGACGCTCACGTTATCTTTGCCGCCCGCGGCGTTCGCCGCCTCGACCAGTTGGCGCGCAATCTTATCCGGGTTGCCATCGTAGCGCTCGATGATGGCGTTAATTTCGGCGGAGGTCAAAACGTCGCTCAAGCCGTCGCTGCAAATCAAGAGGGCGGCGTCGGATCGAAAAAGAAAACTCTTGGTATCAATGAATTGCGGATCGCCGGGCTGGCGCAGATTGGAACCGACATCGCGGAATACTTCGTTACGGCGCGGGTGACGCATGGCTTCCTCTTCGGTGAGTTCACCCCGATCCTCCTGTTCGCCGACCGGTGAATGGTCGGCCGTGAGCTTACGCAGCCCTCCGTTCCAAGCTAGATACAGGCGCGAATCCCCAACGTGACCCACGGCGACGCGGTCTTCCTGGGCGACGGCCAAAGTGAGGACGCAGGCCATGCCGCGCCAATCGGGATTCTTTTCCGCCAGTTCGAAGATCCGATTGTTGGCTTGCGCGATGGTGAGCCGAATAGCGCCTTCGACATCGCTACTCGATTCGAGAACGCCGGCTTGCTCTTCGATGATGCGGAGCGCCGTTTCGGCGGCCAGTTCACCAGCGGCATGGCCGCCCAGTCCGTCGACCACCGCAAAGACACCGTGAAGGTCGTCGGCCAGTACGCGATCTTCATTGACGGTTCGCTGAAGTCCCGGATCGCTGGCAACTGCCACGCGCCAGGAAGCAACGGTCTTCATGATTTTCCCGGCCCTCGCCAATTCGTCCATGCAAACCCGAGCGCAAAGAGGCAGAACAGAACCACGAACGGGATGTGCGCGATGTACAGGAATTTCATTTTCGCGGCTCGAATGCCAGAGTGAGCACCTCGCCTACTCCGATCTGGGCACGGCCCGGCAACACGTCTTCAACACCCCTGCGCAGCCTTCTGCCATTTACCCATGTTCCGTTCGTGCTGACGTCGGTGACGAAGAAGACGCCGGTAGCAGGATCGCGGCGAATGACCAGGTGCTCGCGCGAAACCTCATCGCTGGCATAGAGCGCGAGATCCATCGGCTGCTCATCACCGCCGCGTCCGATTCTCACCTGATTTTGAGTGATTAAGTATATTTGCGAGCCCGATTCGTCCTCATAGCGAATCTCGGCGAAAACGGTATCCGGCGCTGGACGCGATTCCTGCCGCTGACTCGTGGTGCGGTGCGGGGTAACGCTGGGTTCGCGCTCCAGGAGCGTGGTCTTCATACCGCGGTAACCCGGGTCCGCGATTTCGTTCAACTCGGAGTGAATCTCGACATCGCCGGCGGGTACTTCAGAATCCGGCAAGAACTCGATGCTCCAATCGCGGCAGGCGATCTTATGCTCTCTTGACTTTTTGCCGCGGCGGACCCTAAGACGCCCGGAATCCGTATTGAGTTCGCTCACGCGAGCCCTCAATGCCCGGCGCGCGTCTTCGGCGATCAAATCAAACACGCCACTCAGCGTTTTGTGATCGTCCGGATGCAGGTAAACGGTGAAAACGCACGGCAGAAGGACGGTGAAAGCCATCTCAAACTTGCCTAGCTCCATATTCCGGAGCAGTTCGCCGATAATGACGTTTCCGCCCAGCCTAGGAGGGCTAAGTTTCGAGTTCTGATGCGCCAACCCCACGTTCCTTTCCCTTCGTATACAACACGCCTTGAATCCACAGACGTTCCGGCGTGTCCGGCGTTACAGTTTGCTTAACGGCCGCGAACCGAATTCGGGGCTCATTTGTGCTGATCCTACCGTATTCGGAGCGACGACAGAGTGTAATGCCCGGATCAGAAGGGATCAGGTTGTGAGGAATCATCAGACGACGGTGGTGGGTCATCCGCGCCAAGGTCCGACAAGATTTTCTTCCAGCAGGCATCCTGTTCGGCCCAAATCCGTTCTACTGCAGCCCTTTGCTTGGACACATCTAAGCCGTATTTCAACTCGGCCGTACGCAGTTTTTTTTCCGTTTCAGCCCGGCTCTGCCATGCGTCCTCCCGTTCGGCCTGTATCTCCTTGAAGATCCGGCGTTCCGAAGCGAGCAGTTGGGACTGGGCACGGGCGTCGTCGAGATGGCGCTGTCGAACTTCCTGGTTGCGGTTTCTGCGCCAGACATCGGCGGCGCGTAGGGAGCGGTTCAAGGCGCGTTCGGCTTCTCCTTTATAGCGGAGGGCAAGCTGCATTTTCTTGTGCTGCGCGTCCGTCCAGTTGGTGAAGTCGATGTCCGCAAGTTCCGTTTCCACGGCGTTGTATCTCTTTAATACACGCTGCAGGAACCAATCATTCAGGACGACTTGTTCCACGAAGTGGCCGTCGGCTTCGTTTTCCGGCTGGAATTCAGCCATCCAGCGGCCGCAGAGCACGTCGAAGTCCTCCTGATTCTCATTGGGCAGAATCTTAGTTTTGGAGCGACACCCGTGCTGGAAGGCGTTTTGGCTGGAGCGAGCTTTTCCCTCAGGCGTGGCCGGACCGCCAGAGCGGCGGGGACTTTCTGGATCGAACTCTTCCATTTGGTTTCGCCCGAGTATGGACACCTGGGCGTGCGCCGCGCGGGTAAAAATACGGGCAAGCCGTGGATTCGATTCGGGAAATAATTTGCGTGAGTTTTGAAATGGCGTGGGCGGAAAGGCGCGAGGGCGATTTAACCAAACGAACTAGCATTTGGGTTCGTTTTTTCAAATTGGAAAAGTGTGAAGGGGCACCCTAGCCGCGACGATCGCTGCCGCCATCGCGAGCTTGCGATCCTTGCCCCAGGGCGACCCGATCGACCTTCTCAGCTGGAGGAAGTGGGCATCGAGGTCCTCAATGCGCAGCGCCTCGCTCGCTGCATCAAACACCTTCTTCGCGTCGTACCAGTGGACGGCCCAACCGCGCGCCTCGGCCGCGGCGGCTAGCGCCTTGCGGTACATCACCCAGTCGGCGACGTTATGAGCCCGGTAGTCCTTAATCCGTTCGGCGATGGTTGCCGGCAGTCCCGGGCACTGGCGAAGCGCAACGCCCCGGATGCGCCCGGGCACCGTCAAGGCGACGGCCTCCAGGGCGAGTTTCGCGTGCCGTTCCGCCGACGCTCGCACGCGCTCCACCAGCGCCACTGCCTCATCGAGGGGAAGCACCTGCCCTTCGCTGTGGTGGGGAATCTTAGGCAGGTTCTCGTCCACTAGTTCGACGCGACGATGGTCGAGGAGCGTCCCGTCGCCCGCGACCGTCACCAGCACCGCCCAACCGCCGTGATCCGATACTCCGATGATCCCCTCATCCTCCGACATGATGTTTCCTCCAGCGCGAGTGCTTTGCGTACCTTTTCAGGTCGACATTATCAGGGGAGCCCGCCTGGCGTAAGCGCTTTCAGCTAGGAATCGGCTGATTGGCGCCTGTATGATAACTCGACAAAGCCGTTCTTATAAGCGACTACGTCCTTCAGAAGCCACTTCTGCCCGGTACCGGAATTACCGAATAAATGCAGTCCGTCACCCAGTATGATCGGCGCTATCATCAATCTGATTTCATCCACCAAGCCGAGTTTGAGAAAGCTCTGGCCTAACATGGCGCCTCCCACCAGCCAGATGTTTTCGTATCGAGGCGCGAGTATCTCACCCACCAATTTCCTGGGATCGCCCGAACAAAACTCCACGCTCTCCCTCGTGGACGGCAGTTTTCTATTTGTCATCACGACCGTCGGCGTATCGCCATAGGGCCAGCCGAGTTGCAGCGCGTGCTCGTAAGTGCGAGAACCTAGAACGTAGCAGTCTATTGACTGGACGACCTCAGCGCCGTCGTCAGTAATTCCTTCTTCGTAGACGTCGCCAGAACTGTCCATCCACGAAATGCTGTTGTCCTTCTTGGCAATGAAGCCATCCAGGCTTGAAACGAGGTGCAGCGTTACCGTCGATCTCATTGACACGTGCGCGCTTCCTGAGAATTTCGAGCAAGATAGCTTGGAATGGATCGCACGCCCACAAGAGCCTTCCTTAAAAACATTCTCACCCACTGTTACGGTAGTTTATCTCGGCCAGGAGCGGTTCCCTTGATCGGGGTTCGCTTTTGGCGTTCGCGCGCGCGGTAAAATCTCCGAGATTGGATACATGGCTGGGAAATCGCACAGAGCGCTCATACCAAATGCGATCGAGCAGAGATTCAGCGCGGCTCTGGAGGCGTTGATTGAGCGGGTGAAGCGGGATCGCTCTGTTCTCGCAGCCGTGCTGTGCGGGAGTCTCTCGCATGACACGGTTTGGGCGAAATCCGATATCGATCTACTCCTGATAACGGTCGATGACAGGAAGGCGGGAAAGGAGTGGCTGTCGCTCTATGCGGACGGCGTTAATGTCCACGCCATGTTGATGCCGCGTACAGAGTTTCGCCGAACGGTGGAAGGGTCCATCCGCAACTCCTTTGCCCACTCGCTGATCGCCAAGGGTCGCCTTCTCTATACGCACGACGAATCGATTGCCGATCTCTGCGCGGGCCTCCAGACGATCGGCGAGCGCGACGTGCAGATACAACTGCTCGCAGCGGCGACCGCAGTGTTGGCATCCATCTACAAGGCCCACAAATGGTTCATCACGCGGAAGGACCTCGACTACACCGCCCTATGGATTCTGTACGCCGCGAACGGTCTGGGAAAAATCGAGGTGTTGAACGCGCGTCTGCTGGTTGATCGGGAGGCGCTTCCTGAAGCCATCAAACTGAACCCGAGCTTCTTCAAAACCGTTTATGTGGACATTCTCAACAGCAGAAAGACTTCAAGCACGGTGCAGGCTGCGCTCTCGGCGATCGACGACTACATGGCTGAGCGCGCCGAGAGTTTGTTCGGACCGGTAATCGATCATCTGCGCGAGGCCGGGGAGGCCCGGTCCGCTACCGAGATAGAAGACCATTTCAAGCGCAATTTCGGCATCGGAGGCGTGACTGGCGCTTGTGAATATCTGGCCGATCGGGGACTCATCGGCAAGGCGGCCCTTCCGGCTCGCCTGACCAGCAAGAGTAATGTCGATGTGGATGAACTGGCGTTCTTCCATGCGACGAGAGCGGCCGATGGCAAAGCGCGATAGAAGCGGCGTGGGCTGGAAAATCAGACCTGCTCCTCGCACGACCGTTGCGGTACAGGGCGCACGCGTCCACAATCTGAAGAACGTCTCGCTCGAGTTGCCGCGCGACAGCCTGATTGTGGTGACGGGTCTTTCGGGCTCGGGCAAATCGAGCCTCGCGTTCGACACTATCTACGCCGAAGGCCAGCGACGTTACATGGAATCGCTGTCGAGCTACGCAAGAAGATTCGTCGCTCAGGTCACCAAACCGGATGTGGACTTCGTTTTGGGCTTATCGCCTGTGATCTCGATCGAGCAGAAGACGATAGGCAGCAACCCGCGGTCCACGGTTGGCACCATGACCGATATCGCCAGCTATCTGAACCTGCTGTTTGCCACGATTGCGGAGGCGCACTGCCCACGCACTGGCGAGCGCGTGCCGATTCGAAGCGCCAATCAGATTCTGGAAGCGATTTTGTCGCTGCCGGAAGGGGCGGAGGTGGAACTGCGCGCGCCATTGTTCCGGGTCTATGGTGAAGAGCTGGACTTTGTATTCACAGAAGCACGCAAGAAGGGCTGCAGAAAGCTATTTATCGATGGAAAGCCCGTGGACATCTCGGCTGAAATCGATTTAGACGATTCCAACATCCGGGACATGGACGCGGTCGTCGATCATTTCGTGGCCAGCCGGAGACACGAAAGGGCCATCAAAGCAGGAATCGCGGCCGCGCTGCTGGTGGGCGACAGACTTATTCAAGTAGAAGTGCTGTCCGGGGCGAGCAAAGCCGCGGCCGACCGATTTTACAAAATCCTGGGCAGCGCGACCCACCACTTCGTTTACGGCGGTATTGAGCCCGAGTACTTCGTCTTTAATAATCCTGAAAGCGCCTGCCGCACTTGTGGCGGCTTGGGCGTCGATAAGGTCACGCATCCGGAACTGCTGATACCGGACCCGAAGCGGAGCATTCGCGGCGGCTGTTTCGTGCGTGAGGCGTTCCGCTACAACCCGGAGACTTGGGATGGCCGGATCATGTATAGCCTGTCGAAAATGCTGCGATTCTCTCTGGACCAACCCTGGGAGAAGTTGCCCGCTTCGGTGCGAAACGCGATTCTGCATGGCATCGATTCGAAAAAGCTTTCCATGACAGTACCGCCCGAGGCGAAGGTCAAACGGGAAGACTGGGAAGGCAAACAAGTGGGTTTCGGAGGAATCGCACGGCGAATCGAGCGCCACTACCGCCGCTACCGCCAGCGCGGTGAGGCCAGCTCGGGCATGGAAGAGTGGCTGGACAAAGTGATGGTGGAACGGACTTGCCCCGATTGCAATGGGGCGCGGCTCCGCGCCACACGATTGCTGTTCACGGTCGCGGATAAATCCATCCACGAGGTTGGCGGACTCAACTTCGACGAACTTTACGCGTTCCTCGGTTCGCTGAAGGCCGTCGGACGCGGGGCCGACGCGGGCCGTCAGATATCGGGCGAGATCCGGGCGCGCGTGGAGCTGCTTCTTGGCATCGGACTCGATTATCTGAACCTGAATCGCCGCTCCAGCACTTTATCCGGGGGCGAATCGCAGCGAATCCGTCTCTCCACTCAGATCGGCTCCGGGTTGATGGGAATGCTTTACGTTCTGGATGAGCCGAGCATTGGCCTGCATCCAAAGGACAACGCGAAGATGATCGCGACGCTCAAAAGCCTGCGGGACATCGGCAATACGGTGATCGTGGTGGAGCACGACGAGGACACGATTCGAGCGGCGGACCACATTGTCGAGATGGGTCCCGGGCCGGGCGCGCATGGCGGGCGCGTGGTGGTGCAGGGGACGATTGACGATGTGATTGCGTGCAGACAATCGCCAACAGGGCGGTTTCTTTCGGGCAAGCAATCGATCGGCACGCCCAAAGGGCGCAGGAGAGGAAACGGTAAGACGTTGACCGTGCGCGGCGCACGGGAGAACAACCTGAAGAGCATAGACGTGACCTTTCCGCTGGGCATGCTGGTCGCTGTCACAGGCGCATCCGGCTCCGGCAAGAGCACACTCGTTAGCGAGATCCTGTACAAAGCGCTCTGGAAACGACTGGTCGATACGCGGACTCTGCCGGGCGATCACGAGCTGGTCGACGGCATCGAAAACGTGCACAAAATTGTGAATATCGATCAATCGCCAATCGGCCGGAACAGCCGCTCGAATCCGGCTACATACATCGGCTTCTACGATGCGATCCGGGAGCTATTCACGCATGCGCCGCTTTCGGTCGAGCGCGGCTATAAAGCAGGAAGATTCAGCTTTAACGTGAAGGGCGGCCGATGCGAGGAATGCCAGGGCGAAGGCGTGATCACCACGCAGCTCTATTTCATGCCGGACGTGGAAGTGACCTGCGGCGCATGCAAGGGCGCCCGTTTCGATGGCGAGACGCTTGAAGTCACGTTACGCGGCAAGACCATTACGGACGTGCTGAACATGCCGGTGGAAGAAGCCGCGGCCTTCTTTGCAGACGAGCCGTCCTTGAGCCGAAAGATCCAAGTGCTGAACGACCTGGGACTTGGATATCTGACCTTGGGCCAGTCGGCGACGACGCTTTCCGGAGGCGAGGCGCAGCGGATCAAGATCGCGTCGGAGCTTTCAAAGCTGCAGCGATCGAAGCATACCGTTTACATTCTGGATGAGCCGACCACGGGTTTACACCTTGCGGATGTGGAACGTTTGCTGGAATGTCTGAACCGGCTTGTGGATGCGGGCCACACGGTGCTTGTGATCGAACATCATCTGGATGTAATCAAGACCGCGGATCACGTGATCGATTTGGGGCCCGAAGGAGGGCATGCAGGCGGCGAAGTGGTTGTGACGGGTACGCCGGAGCAGGTTGCGGCGTGCGGCGCTTCCTATACAGGCCGATATCTGAAGGCTCGTCTGCAGGCGTAAACCGCGCGGCAATCCGTACTGTGCTGAGGCGAATCTTTCTAGAATCGCAACCAGGGAATATAGGGAGGCACGCTTCGGCGATATTTTGTGAACTCCTCTCCAAAACGCGAGGCAAGTAGCGCGTCTTCAGTTCGCACACGAATCTCGGTGCCAATGACAAAAATTATCAGAGCAGCAAGAAAGGCGGGCCAGGGTGCGACGATCAACCCGATGCCGAGGAGCTCGCACAGCATCGACGTATAGATTGGATGGCGTACAAGAGCATAGGGACCGGAACGCACTAACTGGTGGTCTGTATTTAAGCCCGCGTCGAGGCGCCATTGCCGGCCGAGCGCGCCCACGGCGGTCCACGAGAGCAGGCACGCGGCGGCGAATAAGAGGATGGCAAGGATCACTTTCCAAGGCTGTGGCTCGTGCTCCCAAAATCGACGCTGCCATAGCAACGCGAACGCAACGAATTCCAATACCATCCCCCAACGAGCACGCAAATTCACCTGCTGCGCTTTATCTGAAGTCTGCCTGTGCAAGAGAAACGCAGAGAACCAAATGAACCAAGCCAGCGCGAGGATGGCATAAACATAAACTGGCATTACGAGCGATAGACGATCAAACTTATCAAATCAATGAAAACAGAATCTACGATTGAATACGCGGAAGCGCGCCGTGCTATGGATGCGATTTGTGCCGAGGCTTTGAAGCGCGGCAAGGCGGGAGTGGTGGCGGTTTGCGACGCGCATGGAGACCTGATTGCGCTGGCGCGTATGGACGGAGCTCCGCTTTCCTCCATCACGATCGCTATGAACAAAGCCTACAGCGCTGCCCGGGAGCGCAAACCCAGCAAGGAGATTGGCAACGCGGCACGCCACCCCGAAAAAGGTTTCGACATTGGCTACTTCGGCGATGCGAGGTTTACGGGGTGGGGCGGCGGCGTACCGGTTTGGAAGGACGGCATGGTGGTTGGGGCAATCGCGGTGAGCGGCTTGCCCCAGGCGGAGGACATTCAATTGGCGGAGATGGGCGTGACGGTATTGCTTGGCAGCCTCGTTCGCGAATGCGATCCTACCGGTTCCAGTGATTGTGGTTATTCTGATAATCCTTGAGCCGGTTCAGATCGTCGCTTAGAACGGCTCGATCGCGAGGCGATAAACGCTCGTCGTTGGCCGATTTTGCGATGGAGTCGATTACGTCGTTCAAGATGCCGTTATCGAAGCGGCCGTGATCGAGCTTATCTTGCAATTCCGTTAACTCTTGTTTTGTCCGCTCGAGACGGTTCCGCTCCCTTTCGGCCGCCCTTCTTGCACTCCAGATATGATCCAGGTCTGTCCGTACTTCTAAGAACACGTGCGATCGCCACCGCTCCCCTTGGTAGCGGCTATCGCGATCGTGATACCAGTCTTGCGCGGCGGCGTTCACGCCAACGAACGCTGCCAGAATCAATCCTGCTGTAATCATTAGCTTCATCGTGGCAACTCCTCTCAATCATTATCCGGGAATGGAATTGACGTTGCCGAACGCGATCAGAAGATTAGTTTGAGGGCGAGTGTCAGCTCTCGTGGATTGCTCGAAAATCCCTGACTCCACTGTTCGAAAATGCTGGAGCCGGGGGTAATGGTGCTTCGCGCTAAATCGCCTAGCGACGAGCCTTGCGCGTATCCTCCGCCAGAGGGTCCGAACGGATGCACGTCGTTAACATAGCCGCCTACATACTGGGGATGGTTGAATATGTTGAACGCGCGAACGGAGAATTCGAGCCGCGAGCGCTCGGTAATTGTAAACCGCTTGGCGAGCGTCAAATCGATATCGTCGATGGGATTCAAGTTCAGCAGGCTTCGTCCGCCGTCCGCGATGGTCCCCTGAGGCGCGGCAATGAACATGGCGTTCGAATTTGCCGCTAGATAGCCTACTATCTGACCAGCGCTGTTGGTCAGAGGAGTGGCTGTGGCGCCGAGGCTGGAGTTGCCCGCGGGATTTATAATTACGCGATCCGGAGCCGTGTCGCGATTCAAATTAGAATCCACCTGGCTCTGAGGCGTCAGGTGCTGACCCGATTGGAAGGTGTAAACAGGCGCGATCTCCCAGTTCCCCACCAGATTCTTCACCCACCAGTTCGAGTTCTTGAAATAGGGAACGTCATAGATCATTTGCATCACGAACCGATTGCGATAGTCGAGTAAGGACGACGCGCGCTCCGGACGAAGGTTTTGGGAGTCTTGCGGGCGACGCGGCGCCAGAGTGGTGCTGTTCAGCGCGTCCGTGGAATCGTCGATGTTATGGCTCCAAGTGTAAGATCCTCGAAACTGGAGGCCGTTCGAGAAACGCCGGCTCAGTTCGTTAGACCATCCATGGTAAGTGGAGTTACCCTCGGGCATGAAAGCAGTAATCGTGCTGGTGAATCCAGCATTGTTATATGCGGGCACGATAGAGCCGTTGTTAGCCACAGCGGTTTGAAGGTTCGCGAGTGTGTTCGTCAGCGAATTCAATGTTGCTTGAGTGGGCGGAGTGAAGAATACGGGTAGCGCGTTCGACGCATTTACTAACGGCCGCCTGTTTAATTGAAGCTGTACGGGAAGGAAGAGACCTCGTGTACCCAGATACCGGCTCTCAAAGAGATAATTGCCGCCGAACTGTCGCTGAATGCCAAAATTCCAACTGTAGGATTCGGGGCGCTGTTGATTCGGAATGAAGCCCGAAGTTTTCGCTCTGGCCGCGGCGCCTTCAGGAGGCGCTACGGCGGTATTCGCGGGTATGCCTCCGCCTGCGAGAAATCCGGTAGCATTCAAGCCGGTTACATCAACTGTCGTGCTTAGTTGTGGAGGCAGACTGAGCGTTCCCAGATTGTCGTATAAGACATCGTAACTAACTCCGAAACCAGCGCGAATCGAGGTTTTGCCGTTCGTTCCCGGCGAATATGCGAGTCCGATCCGAGGCATAAAGTTCGTCTTTTGAGTGGCCGGCGACTTAAACACAAGCACGCCAGGAACGCTTGCACTAGCATTGAGATCCTGTGTGTTCTCGCCTAGCGGTATGGTCAGGTATTCATAGCGAAGTCCCAGATTTACCGTAAGGTTTGGAGTCACTTTCCAGTTATCGTTCCCATAGAATCCCAGTAGCTGCTGATTCTGGTAATAAGTGACGTTACCCAATCCGCGCTGCGCAAGTGCATCAGGATTGTTGTCATATAGGTAATCAGAGAGAAAATTCCATAGGTAGTCGCCACGGGAACGCTGTGTGAAGCTGGAAGGCGAGATGGAGTTCCATCCGTCGAAGCCAAATTTCAGGCTGTGGTTCCCTTTCGTCCACGTCAGGTTGTCGGTGAGTTGATAAAGGTTCTGAATCGTGTGTTGCGGAACGTTTGGATTGGGACCGTATCCGGCATTCAGTTCGGCAACACCGATATTGGGGAATGCATCCAGCCCCGGGAAAGATTGGTTGCCAAACACCGGAAAGCTTTGGTTTAGACGGTTGAATCCGAGCCGGAACTCATTGATCAGAGTAGGCGTAAAGGTGTGGTATTCCGATAGGGTCACCAGATACGCGTTTGCGGGCAGAATACCGAAAAACACCGAGGGAAAGCCCGCGGTATCCATGACCCCGGTCCGGTTTAGAATGAATCGCCCGCGAAGCGAGTCTTTATCCGAGATGTTGTAATCGACAGAACCGACGCCATATTCGTAATTCGCGAAGCTTGGCAGCGCGGAAGGAATTTGTCCTACCGGGATGCTGATGGCCCCGGTCGCATGCGGCGCGAATACACCCGTTCCGAGGCTCTCATTGCTGCCCGGACCCGGCGCTACCAGGATGGGTGCGCCGAAGGGCAGGGTGGCTGGATCCGCCGCCGCTGGGGCTGTGCCAAGATATTTCTTAAACTCCGCAAGGTTCGTCTGACTGATGCCTGGCAACCCGGCGAGCGTGGCGTATCCGGCCGCGGTGGGCGCGTAGTAAGCCGTCGAATTCACGCCGCCGACCGGATTGTATTCGTAGTCTCCAAAGAAAAACAGCTTGTTGCGTTTGATGGGACCGCCAAAGTTACCTCCGAAGCGATTATTGTCCATGCGCGGATGAAGGGGATTACCTTGCACGAAATCCAGATTGTCGGCGGCATTGAGGTTGCGATTCTGGAAGTACTCGTAGGCCATTCCGTGGAACTGATTGGCGCCGCTTTTTACGACTTGATTAAACTGGCCGCCGGAAGAGTGACCAAAATCGGGTGAAAACTGATTTTGCAGGACGCTGAACTCGGAAACAGCATCGTTGGGGACAGTGACGATGGGACCGGTTACGGCCAAGCTGTTATTGTCGATACCTTCAATCGTGAAGTTGTTGTTGGTGGGGCGTTGACCGCCAATCGAGGGTCCAGTGCCGTATCCCGCGCCGCCGCTACTAGTAACACCAGCATTTAGCAAGGAAAGATTGATAACGCCCGAGTTGAGCTGTCCGCCGCTTGCCGAAGGCAGATCGGAGATTTGCCTGGTATCGTACGTCGTTTGAACCTGCGCGGTGGTGGTATCGACGGGAGTCGTGGCCTCGGTCACCAGAACGGTTGTGGATGTTCGTCCGACGGTGAGGGTGACGTTGGTGGTAACGGTCTGGTTCAATTGAACATCGACGTTGCCCACCTCGGCCTTGTTAAATGCCGCGGCATTCACGGTGATCGTGTAGATGCCAACGGGCAGGTTCTCAAACCGAAACTGGCCGGCGGAGGTCGAAGTTGTACTTACATCCACACCGGTAGCAGTGTTATGGGCCACTACAGCGGCCCCAGGAATCGTCGCTCCCGACGGATCGTACACCGTTCCGACGATATTTCCGCTCGTCAACTGGGCAGAAAGCGGCAAGTTCAAGATGAAGAGTGCGGTAACGAGCAAGGTCAGCGCAGGAAGCAACGGCCGCGCATATCTATCCTTGATTTTCATATTCCCCCCCCATTCGGCTCCGAGAGGCGGTGGTTTTCGCACGTATCCATGAAATCCGTCTAACATGGCGGGGAAAGATACGCCTTGTAAGCTCCGGGCCAGCAATTCTAGGCTCAAGATACAGCGAACGAGGCGGGAGTGATCTTACATTTATCTAACCGAGTTATAAACGGCACATAACCCGGCAAGCAACGGGTAATGAACGATTTATTTAGTATCCTGCAATGCTCACGCGATTTTCATTTCGCGCAGCGCGTCGCCGACCGCGGCAAGGTTCGCGAGTTTCATCTCTGAATATTTTCGCGAGATCACCAGGCCTTGGGCGCCGCCGCGATACGCAGCCATCGTGACTTCCTTGGTGACCGGCGGCGTGCAGCGGCTGAAGTTCGGATCCATATTTGAGATGTCGACGTCGATTCCGGGCCAGATCTGTGTGTTTGTGCCTTTAGCGCCTTCCACGCAGCGTTTCGTCTCGCGATAGACGTAGTCCGGCGAGAGGCCGGTATAGGGAAGCTCTTCGTAGCCGCGCTCGCGGTAATTCATGATGCGGTATTCGAATTCCAGAGCTTCGTCGATCGGCATGTCGCCGTACACGGTATTGCGAGTGCTGGTGATGTACGTCTCCATGCGCGTACCGCCCAGATTGTGATAGACGGTCATCTTGAGATAGTCGGAGTACTTGCTGAGTTCCTTCACATCGGTCTGAGCGCGAAAGAACGGACTGAAGCTGTGGGCATGCCAGACGTGCCAGCCGACCTGCATTTGAGGCTTGATCGATTTCACAAGCTTGTAGATAGCGTCGTACGTTTCGTGGACGCTATCGTTCCACATCGTCTCCCAGGCGAGGATTTCGGGATAGCGGAACAGAACTCGCCAGAGAGTGGTGTAATAGCCGTCGGTGGGCCGCTCGCCGCCACGGCATGCGCGAACCCATTTTTCCAGTGCGTGGAAACCTTCGAAGGCTCGCTCGACGTTTATGCCTCGCTTGCGAGCTTTCTCCTGGCAGAAGTTGCAGAAGCAAGTCACGCGAGAGGGATCGTTCCCGTTCCGGTTATGGACCGATTCCACCATGTTGCCGAACGCGCCATACCGTTCGGAGCCCCACATGATGCCATCGATGTCGTAAGAACGGGTGAAGTCCTCCATCAATCCGAGCAGAAAATTGTGATGGTCGGGGTTGTTGAAGCAGACGGTACGAGCGTTTCTGCCGTATAGATCCCGTTCCTGGATCTTTTCGATATTTGGAACGGTCGGACTCCAGACATCTTCGCTCCAGGTGTAGACCTTCACGCCGCGCTTCTTGGCGACTGGAATGACTATCTCGAGAATGTCGAGATTGCCGTGATCCGGCGCTTTCACGTCCTTGATTACGGTGTTCTTGTAGTACTGAAGATGAGGGGTTGCGTAGTTGCCGCCGTGAAAATTCTTGTCGTATTCCTGAACGCCGTGATCAGGGAGCGGATGACCGGGGAGTTGCCGGCTGGCGATTCCGTTGCCGTAGGTGAATGTAGCGAGAAAGAGCGTATTGACGCAGGCCTTCTCTTGCAAGATGTCGAGCACCTTCTCAGTGCCTTCGTCGAGGAAAGAAATGGAACCGATCTGGATTCCGATTACCTGGTTCGCTCTTGATTTAACCGGCTCGGAATTCTGACCGGAGATTGCGTTCGCAGCCAAGGCTCCGGACCCCATGGCCGCCATGAATGTACGCCGATCCATATTCATCATTTACGCAAGGCCAAGTTCTCTGACTGCATCGCCGGCGCCTTTCAAATTGGCGAGCTTCATTTCGGAATATTTGCGTGAAAGAATCACGCCTGGAGCGCCAGCCTTGAATGCGGCAAGCACCGCGTCTTTCGTGCCCTGCGGAGTGCATTCGCTGTGGTTCTTGGCCGTGGGAATATCGATATCGATACCGGGCCAGATGAGCGTGTTCTTGCCGGCTATGCCGTCCATGGCGCGCTTCGTTTCCCGATACACGTAATCGCTCGATAGCCCAGTAAATGGAATTTCCGCGTAGCTCCGCTCTTGATAGTTCATGACGCTGTATTCGAAATCAAGCAGCAGCTGCTTCGGAGTATCTCCATAAATGGTTTGCCCGACGCTATCGATGTAGCCGGCCATGCGTTCTCCGGCGCAGTTGTGATAGATGACCATTTTCAGAAAGTCTGAATATTGCGAGAGCACCTGAAGGTCCTGCTCGGCCCGGTAGATGGGATTGAAGGAATTGTTATGCCAGATGTGCCACCCGACGGGCACGTCCGGCTTAGCCGATTTCACCGTTTTATAAATGGCTGCGTAGGTCTCCCGCAAGCTTTCGGTCCACAACATTTCCCAGGCGGCGATCTCCGGATAGTTCAGCAGAATGCGCCAAAATGTGACGTAATAGCCATCGACGGGCCGGTTGCCTGCGCGTCCTGCGCGAACGAATTTTTCGAGCTGGAGAAAACCTTCCCGGGCGCGATCGACATTGATTCCGCGGGCGCGAGCCTTGCGTTGACAGAATTCGCAGAAGCAGGTCACGCGGCCCGGATCGCTGTGCAATCCGCCATGCATTGCGCCCAATGAATTACTGAGAGCGCCTTGCCGTTCGGAGCCCCACATCAGGCCGTCGATGTCGTAAGATCGCGCATAGTCTTCAACCAGACCGGTGAGGAAGTTTCGGTAATCAGGCTTGTTGAAGCACAGGGTTTGCGCGTTCTTCCCGTGCAGATCTACTTCCTGTAATTTTTCGATATTGGGGATGTCGCCGCGATATACATCTTCGAGCCAGCAGATGGTCTTCATGCCGCGTTTCTTGGCGGCGGGCAGCACTGTTTCGAGGATGTCTAAATTGCCGTAGTCGGGAGCGCGCGTGTCCTTCAACACCGTGTTCTTGTAGTACTGAGGATGCGGAATAGCGAAGTTCCCGCCGTGGAAATTCAGGTCGTATTCTTGTTTGCCGTGGTCGGGGAGAGGCTGCCCTGGTATTTGACGTCCAGCGATTCCTCGACCATACGTGAATACGGCGAGAAATAACGTATTGACCGCTCCTTGTTGCTGAAGGATCTCCAGCGCTTGTTCCGTGCCTTCATCGATGAAGGAGACAGCGCCGATCTGAATACCGATCATCTTCTTCGGCTGCGTAGCCGCGCCGCATAAACAGAGGAGTGGTTGCGGTGAGCGCGGCAGTTTGCAGGAATTCGCGGCGGTCCAGGTGATTTTCAGTCATTAGAAATAAACTTTCAGAGCTAATTGCAGAATCCGGTTTGCATTCAGGGTGCTTGTGACAATACCCGCCGATGCTGGACCAATTGTCGCGTTCGGGGCTGAAAACGTCGGACGATTGAGTAAGTTGAACGCTTCGGCACGGAACTCGAGTTGGCGGCTTTCCAGAATGCTGAAGCGCTTTTCCAACGTCATATCGAGCTGGATCAACCGATCAGCAGTAAGAATATTGCGGCCTGAGTTGCCGTAGGTGTATTTCGAGGGAGTGGCGAACGCATTTACGTTGAACCATTCGCTCACTGTGGGGTTGGAAAGCGCGGCGTCGCCAACGACGTTTGGCCGTTGGCCTCCCACGCCCGTGTTTGCCTGATCGCCCGAAATCACCGGAGTGAAGGGCAACCCGGAGCGTGCGGTCAGAATGCCGGCCAGCTCCCAGCCGCCGAAAAGTCCGTCGACAAATCTGTTTGCTCCGCTGAGGAGTGCCCGGCCTTTTCCAAACGGCAATTCGTAGACGGAACTGACGGTCAAGTTTTGCGGCAGGTTGTAATCGCAGGGCGCGTAATTCTGGAAGAGCATGGAGAGCGTGATCGGCCCACTTTGATTCGAGCCGTCGTCCAGGCATTTGCTCCAGGTATAGGATGCGAGCATCTGATATCCGTTCGAGAAGCGTTTTTCGATGGTGGCCTGCAGCGCGTTGTAGTTCGCATCTCCATTCATTTCGCCCATCGAGAACTGCCCCCATTGAGGGTAGGGACGACGCGCCTGAATTGCGCCGGGTCCAGGCACGGGAACGTTATCCGGCACTGAGATGAGCTGCTCATGCGTGGTCTTGTTGCCGACATACGCCAGGGTCAGCGACAAATTATTCATCAACTGAGTTTGAACAGAGTAGTTCCACTGCTGTATATAGGTGTGCTTCAGACTTCCAGGCGCCGCGAACACATTGGGCGCCACACACGTAAGCAGAACAAGACTTGTACCTGGACAGACCTGGCCGGGGTTCGGGTTAGCGGAAACAAGCGGCTGACCCAGAAATGGATTTGCCCAGGTGAAAGCAGGCTTTGGAACAGTATTGTTTACCGTCTGCGTAATCTCAAAGGGAGGCACCTTCGCCCATTGCAGCGTTAAGTTAGTATCCAAAAATTCATCGAAGATGCCATAGGCGCCGCGAATCACAAATTTATCGTGTCCGCCGGGACGCCATGCAAATCCGAAGCGCGGCAAGAACTGTCCAGGGCCCGTTCGTCTAATCGATTGCGGGAGGCCAAGCTGGCTGGTTCCCAGCAAGCGATCACTGAACAACGGCAGCAAGAGCGGGGTTTCCGGCTGGGGGATCGGATCAAGAAGAGTTCCATTGCTGTTTGTGGGAATCACTACTTTCCCGCTTGCGTAATCGAAGGCGGAAGTTTGACCGTTGATTCCGTCAAAGAAGGGATTGTAGGCCCACCGAAGACCCAGATTCAAAGTGAAATCGTGGGTAACGCGGTAGTCGTCCTGAAAAAACAGTGCCCATTCGTTTGCTCTGTTTCCGTAGAGCGCCAGAGGGTAGGCGCGAAAAACGCTCGAAGGATAGCCGAGCAGAAAGTCGCCAAAGGCATTTCCCGTGTAGTTCGTCGTGAACCCGAATTGCCCTTCTTGAGATTGTCCGTTGAAGAAGCCATGCGTCTGATGATAGAGCTGCGCGCCGAATCGCATGTCGTGCTTGCCGTTGCTGTAGCTGAGGACCTCGCTGTACTCCCAGGTACGGATGCGATTTGCTTTTGGCAGGCTATTACTGCCAGAGCCGTTGTACCCGGAGAAACCGGAAAGTGTAATGAGCGGAAAACTCGGGCTTAATTGAGTTTGCTCAAAGCCTGTGATTCCCGCTTCCTGGTCGAAGTTGGCGCCCGGCAGCACTGCGCCAAAGAGGAAATAGTCGCGGTAGTACGCGAAACGAGCCTCGTTCAGCCAGCGCGGATTGAAGATGTGGGTCCAGGTGAGCGCGGCATTTTGGGCCCGGCTATGCAGAGGCTGAATGCCTAGGGCCGGATACTGATTTGGATCGCCTTCCAGATTGTCGGCTATGGAGTAGCGCGTTGTCAGATGATCCGCATCGGTGACTTGGGCGTCCACCCTCATATCCGCTTTGTAAATATCCAAACTCTGCGGCGCATTGAAAGCGCCTTGACTCTGAGTCGGCATGTAGGGCAGAAAGAAAAGAGCTTGTTGAGAAATGCGGTTGGCGGGAATGACATTACCCGGAAACCCCGGACCGGTGGGATCTATCAACGCTTTCTGGCCGGCGAAATTGCCTGTTCGCATTGCGTTGGTTGGCAGCGTATCGTTGAAAACGATCCCTTGCCGCTGAAGACTTCTTTCCAGATCCGTAAAGAAGAAGATTTTATCTTTCTTAATCGGGCCGCCGACGGTGCCGCCGAATTGGTTGCGTTTGAGGGCGTTCTTAGAAACGGCGAAGAAGTTGCGCGCATCGAAATCGTCGTTGCGCAGAAATTCGAAAAGCGTGCCATGAAATGCGTTTGTGCCGCTCTTGGTAATGGCGCTGACGATGTTTGGTGTGTGGCCGTATTCCGCCGGCATGTTCGCTGACAATACCTTGAACTCAGAAAGCGCGTCGACGTTCGGCTGAACGTTGGTTCCACCCTGTTCGTATTCCGTAATGTCGGTCCCGTCCAGCAGCCAGCCGTTATAGATGAAGCCAGTGCCGTTGATTTGAACGTTGACCACCGAGGCGCGAATCGAACTGCCGCCGGTTCTGGTCCCTTCCCCGCCCGGCGTATAGCTGGCTCCGGGCACAAGCGCGACAAGCTGCCAGAATTGGCGTCCGTTCAAGGCGAGCCCTTCAATCGAGCGGTTCTCGACCACCTGGCCAACGGAAGAAGTTTCCGTCGCGAGAAGCGGCACTTCCGCGGAAACACTCACCTGTTCAGAAACCGCGCCCGATTTGTAAGGTGATATCCAGCTGGGCGGTTTGATTGACCTGCAAGCTGACTGATTGGAGCAGAGCCGTTTTGAAGCCGGGCGCGGAGGCCTCTACTTTATAGCTGCCGGCAGGGAGGTCGCGAATGGTATAGTCGCCGGAGTCGCCGCTCGCGGTCTGCCGCATCAATCCCGTGTCTACCTGTGTTGCGGTGATTGAGGCATGAGGCACAACCGCGCCTTGCGGGTCGCGAATGACACCGGAGAGCGTGGCGTTAGCCGTTTGCGGAAAGGCTGCCGGCGCGAAGATAACGGAACAGCCAGCGGCAAGAACCGCCAGGAATGCTTTGGACATATTCCCTCCCGAAGCTGAGCAGGCTCTCCAGCTTCCCGAACGCACGCGAGAGCACAATCTGCGGATGTGATGATGATATCCGAGGAATCAGTAAGAGTATGACGCGCCGGAGTGGAGTGCAGGATGTTTAGCGGCAATCGCGTCGAAGTTCTGAATCAGCAGCCGGATCGTCTCGCGGCTCAACTCGGCAAGAATATGCCATTTGTCCAGGAAAATGCTCGTAGATTGCTGAAGCTAGGCAAACAGGTGCGAGTGGTCGATATGAAGAACATGCTCGGCGGCCAGTTTTACTTTTTCCAGGCACGTCGGGGAGGCCCAACGAGGGTCCGGCCCGCCACTCATCCGAAGCCCTAAACGTACAAGTGGTCCTTGCTCAGTAGTAGATAGCCAATCATGAAGCTTTCATCGGAAGGGGCAAGTCGAGTGGGATGCGACGAGGTGAATCCAACTTCCCCTTTAGTGTCCTCACGAATTCGCTGACGACTCTCGAAGACTCATTGGCCCTGGCTGCCATCATTCATATCTAAGGCATCGGATCGGCTCAAGACTCAAAGCCCGGCGCACCGGCCCGACTACCGCGAGTGCAGCCGTTATTAAAAGAACAACAACCGCCACAGCAAAGCTGGGGGGATCGGAGGAACTTAAACCCGGTGCAAGAAACAGTGCTAGTGGGCGAGTTACAAATAACGAGACCGCTACCCCGATGACAATCCCGATAGCGAGCATCAGCGCGAACTCGCGGAGTACCAGTGCCGAAACATTGGATGGCGAAGCGCCGATCGCCACTCGTATGCCGATTTCTCTTCTTCGGTGCGCCACCGAGTAAGCGAGGACTCCGTAAAGTCCAATCATCACCAGCAGCAGCCCCAAAGCACCAATGCTGCCCATCAGAAAGGCTCCCACCTGCGATGGCAAAAATGCAAACCCTATGGCCCTGAACATTGTCTCCACTTTGATGCCCGACGCTGGTTCGGTAATGCGCAGCATCTGTTGCACTGCCTTTAGTTGTCCGGCGGGAGGCACGGCAGACCTGACCACGAACTGAATGCGGGGGCTGTCATTGACGATCTGCGCTAGCGGTTCGTACAATTGCGCGCGCGGATCCTCGCCAATCGTCATATTCTTCGTGGCTTTCACAACGCCGACGATTCGATACAGGGTTTTCTCGTCGTTCCACATGAATGTTTGCCCGAGCGGTTCCCGCCCCGGCAGATAGCGCTGAACGAACTCTTCGTTAACCACCACAACCTTTGATGCACCTTGGTCTTGGCCGCCAAACGTTCTCCCTCGCAACAGCGGAATCTCCATTACCCGAAAATAGTCTGGTGTCACAGCGTTCCAGTTGAATGCGGCGTGCTTCTTTTCGCCGGACTCAGGAAACGCAAGCGTTACGCCGAAGTTGCGGGCATCGTTGAAGGGAATGATGCCTGCTGCTGCAGCGGCGTCCACACCGGGAATAGAAAGCAGCCCCTCAAGCGCTCGGTTGACGTAAGAATTTATCGTCTTGCCGCCGGTATATCGGTGCTGGGGGAGAAAGACCTCGGCGCGCACCGTATGGTGGACGTCGAAACCGGGGTTGATCGACTTGGTTCGCAACAGGTTTTGTAAAAACAGGGCGGCCGTTGTCAACACAATAGAAGATAGGGCAATCTGACCAATTACCATCGCGCGCCTCAGGCGCAACTTTCGCTCCCGCTGCATCCTTTGGGAGAGCGACTCTCTTAAAGAGAGAAGCGCCGGCGCCAAGCCGCAGGCGATTGAGGAAACGGTGGCCAATAGCGCGGCATAGGACACAACCCGCCAGTCCATCTCAATATGGAGCCGGATGGGAACGGGGACAGGAAGTGAAATAGCCGCGGCGCCTTTAGCCGCCGCCAGAGCAAAGAAAGAAAGCCACCGCGGCGCCTGCAACTGACAGCACAAGACTCTCCATCATTAGTTGTTGCAACAGTCTCATGCGGCTTGCGCCGAGAGCAAGCCGGATGGCGATCTCCTGACGGCGCACGGAAGCACGAGCCAATACCAGGCCAGCCACATTAGTGCAGGCAACCAGCAGAACCAAACTTACACCGACGAGAAGAACGAGGAAAAAAACACCGATGGTTAACGCTTGCTTCTCTAGCTGAACCCGAGCTATGCCGGCGACGGGGCTCGCATTCAGCGGTTGTTGCAAATCATACCTGGCTGGGAATTCATGATGCAGATGATGTCCCAGTGCCGCCAGCGCAGCATTCGCTTGACCGATGGTCATGCCTGGCTTGAGCCGGGCATACGCGGCCAAGATGGTGTCGTCCAGATAAGTCGGCATGAGTACGTCTGGCGAAAAGCCGTAACCGATCAGGCTGCGATAGTTATCCGGCAAAATGCCAACAACTGTGTAGAGACGTCCATCCAGCCGGATCGCCTTGCCTACAATGTTCGAGATCGCCCCCCAGCCGCGTACGCCAAAAATGGGGATGCAACACCACTACTTCCTTGGGATCGCTTTCGCTCCAGCCTCGTCCAAGCCGTACGGGGATTCCAAGCGCGGTAAAAAGGTTCTGCGTCGCCTGCGCAGCAAATATTTGCTTTGTCGCCGCTCCGTTATCGAAATTGATGAAGGTTTCATCGTTTTCGCCCACTACGTCCTCAAATAGGCCGCTGCGCCGAAGGTCCTCTATCGTTTCTGGAAGAACATGGCTGTTCCCTCCCTGCCGTACATACACCAGCGATTTCGCATCGCGTACTGACGGCTGACTTAATAGAGACTCAACCGCGAGCGAAAAAATCGCTGTATTGAGGCCGATGCCGAGACTCAGTGACAATAGCGCGGCAGCTACGAATCCGGGACTCTTTCGCAGCGTGCGCAGCGCGTAGACGAAATCCCGCCACAAATTCTCCATGTGGTTGAAGCGCCACACCTCCAACCCCTGTTCTAGAATCACCGTCTGGTTACCCAACGCGGAGGAGTTGTTGGCTGCTGCCGCCATCTCCTGGTGAAAGGCGAGTTCCGCTTTCAACTCTTCTTGCAGCCGGCGGCGACGCAGCACTTTGAGCAGCAGGCGCCGGATCATCGTGGTTCCCTCGCAAGCACTCGATTGACTGCGGTGGAAAGTCGATCCCACGTTTCCTGTTGCTCGGCAATCAGCTTGCGCCCGCGCTTGGTGATTTCGTAGTATTTCGCTTTACGATTATTCTCCGAAAACCCCCATTTACTGGCGAGGCAGCCATCTAGCTCTAAACGATACAGCGCCGGGTATAGCGACCCCTCCTCGACTTTCAACACCTGATCAGACAGCAGATGGATCGTTTGAGCAATGGCATAGCCGTGCATCGCTCCCCGGGCGACCGAGTGAAGGACCAATAGGTCCAATGTGCCTTGTAGCAACGTGGGAGTGGCAGATTTGGCCATTTAGAACAGGTTCCTTCCTATGATCATCTACGAGAGAACGCCTAAGCAAGTTCCCTAGATTATCAGGGGAGCACTCGAGACACGGCTTCGTTCAAGTAGCATTATCCGAACTCCCTCGGCGCTCAACTCTCCGCTGCGCCTCAACCTCGACCCGCCTCGGGAGTTCCGATCAACGCTTATGACTTCAAAGCTTCAAAGCCACTGAGCCAAACGTTCCAAAAGTTCGTAAATACTGCGCCGTCACACGTGGGCAATCCACGCAGGAACTCTCGGGTTCCAGCCCGCCTACGCCTACTTCTTAACGGCCTCGCCGAATACACGCAGAAAGTTGTCGCCGCCGATTTTTGCGATTTCATCCGGTTTGAAGCCGGTCTTCAACATGGCATCGACAACGACATAGTAGAAACCGGCCGTTTCATCCTGCCATGCCTGATTGGTGCGTTCCCCGACGCGCGGATGCTGTGGACCGGGAGGGGGACCGCCCCGACCAGGCCCACTGGTATGGGGTCCGCCGGGACCACTGGGGCGAGGACTGGGTTGGGTAAGCTTGGTGTCGGTGCCGATGCACACATGATCGACTCCGATGACATCAACGAGCGCCCGGACATTTCGCGCATAGCCCTCGACCGCCTGGATGACCGTTGGCTGTTTTTTTTTATGGGCGGTGCGAACGTCAGTCAGGGTAAGGGAACGCTTCATGCCGTTGCGTTCCGATTGCCGATCCATAGAGGCCAGCCCTTTGAGAAAGCGGTCGTACGCATTGCCTGGTTGGTAGTCGGTCGCAAAAGCCATGCAGATGGCTGAGAGGCCTGACCGTTTCATTTCGCGCAGAGAGAAATCGCCGCCTTGAGCTGCTTGTCTGGAATTCCATCAAACGTCCCCAATGAAATGAGTCGGTATCTACCTAGTGAGTAAAGCCAGAGCTTGTGATCCCTTCTTCCATGAGGCCGATGTTATCGATCATGCGAATGCGTCCGTCCAAAATCTTGAAGACCTCATTGATCTGCATCCTGCGTTCGCTCTTACCGTAGTAAAGGATTGAGTAGCCGATCACAATGCCGCGCTCCGGATCGACCAGTGCAATACGCGTTTCGGTCGCCGGTCCCCAGGGCTTTGGACCCAGATTGCTCTCGTAGCAACCGACGTCACCACTGTCTTCGATTCCGTTGCGACCGTTATGTGTAACCCGATTTCTGCTATGGTAGCGGTCGCAACGCGGATCGTAGTCTGCTTCAATCGGCTGATGGTCCGTCAGGCCGTGGAAATACGAGGTGATGATGCGCTCCAGTTGCTCACGAGTGGAACGCTCTCCCTCGGGCACGATCGTGTTGAAAAACGGATCATACGGAATAAGGTTTTTCGCATTCACCCGAGGCCCGTCGTCGAAGTTTATTTCTACTTCCGTGATCTTGCCATCCGCAACTTTCAGCCGGGTACCGATATAAACGATCTTGCCGGCGTCGGTTTCTGCCGCTACATGCTCGATCACGTTGCTTAGGACAGGATCAGCGTACACGCCCGCAGAGCGGATTTGCTTAACGGAGGACCACTTGCTGGCGTCGAGCGATATGGCCTTCGTGTTCTCACGAATTTCCGCGCCGTCGGCCAATGGAATCTTGCCCGTGGAGTGAGCAAGCATGTTGCTATTGAACTGCGCGGCTTGCTGAAGAAGGCAGGCGCGATCACAGCTTGCCGCGACCGCCGATCTCCCGAAACCCAACGCAAAAACGGCTACGACTGCCAACCCGGAACATTTCAGTACACCTACGTTTGTCACTATTTACCTGTTGTCTTTCCCGTTACGAACATTTTTTTGTGAAGTAGCATTGCAATCACTTCCTGCCTGGAGCGGCTTTCTCTGAGCAGCGACTTACTGCGATGAGCAAATCCTGGATAGTCCGAGTTTGAAGAGAGCGCGTGATGGCTTTCTCGGCATCCTGATACACGACCTGCAAGGCCTGTCGAACATTCTGGCCAACCACGCAGTTTGGAGAAGGATCGTTCCGATGCATTCGAAAAGTGGCTCCTTCGCCCAGCGCATCTCTTACCTCGCTTAGCTTTATTGACTGAGGCTTTCGCGCGAGCACCCAGCCGCCACCACGCGCCGCCTTCGACGCGACCAGCTTCGCCTTCCGGAGCGATGCCAGCTGACGCCGAATGACCACAGGATTGGTCCCTACGCTGCCGGCAATCAGTTCCGATGTGACCCGTTCGTCCGGCATGGAGGCTAGCAGGGTGAGAATGTGGACCGCAATGGAAAAGCGAGAGTTCATACAACGTGGGACCGCCCTCTCGTCATTGTGTGAAGTGCCAAGACATATCGTAACATTATTTGTTTCGGTTTGGATTACCGAACATCTACAATGTTGTCGGTTCTCGCCTCGAAAGGAGTACAACGCCATGCCAACGCCTGATCTGATCCTTGTTACAGGAGCCACAGGAAACATTGGCTCATCTATAGCCAAGCACCTGGAACGGCTCGGAAAGCAGTTCCGTTTGCTCGCCCGCAATCCGAACAATCTTTCCGACTTTCCCACCGCAGACAAAGTCAAAGGCGATTACGGTAACGTCGACTCGCTCGACCGCGCATTCGCAGGCGTGTGTTCAGCGTTCATCGTGTCCGGCTATGCCGAACCGGGCGAGCGCGCAAAATTGCATCGCAACGCGTTCCAGGCTGCGGAGCGAGCCGGCGTCCGCTACCTGATCTACCTATCGACATTGGGAGCATCGCCGAATTCTTGTTTCCCAATGTCACGCGATCACTATGAAAGCGAGCAATATCTGAAGGCAACCGGTGTGCCGCACGCGATCCTGCAGGACAGTTTTTATTCCGAACTGGCAGTGCAGATGTTCAACGATGACGGGGTGATGAAAGGACCCGGCGGCCAAGGCAAAGTGTCATGGGTTGGCCGGGAAGAAGTGGCGGAAGCCGCCGCAAAGCTGCTCGCTAGCGACAAGCCTCTGCTGGGCACATTTCCAATGACCGGTCCCTCAGCTCTCGACCTAGCGGAGACGGCGGCATTGCTCAGTTCCCTTACGCACCGAGCGCTTCGCTACGAAGATGAGCCGGGGGCCGCCGCCAGGGAATGGCGCAGCAAACTCGGCGTACCCGCATGGGAAGTGGACACCTGGGTAGGCTCTTACGAAGCGATCGCCGCAGGCGAATTCGAATCGGTCGATCCTGCACTAGCGACAATTCTTGGAAGAGCTGCTAGCGATCTAGCAACTTATATTTCTGCGCGTCCTCCGAATGGCCGTAAATCGTGAGTAGTCGGGAAGTGTTTACTAGTGGTCGGCGTTGTCGCTCAGACAGCCGCTTGTCGTAGACAAACGGGCGGCTCGATTTCGTCGGGTTGCCAATCTACGACAACCCGACTTAAGTCCACTGAGGGAAAGGTCGCAGTTATTTCTGGATCTGTTGGAATCCAGGGCGAATTGTGGAATTTCCCCAAGGCGGTGGTAAACGATCCCGGCAGGCAAAGAACGCTCGGCAAGACCGACGACATCACCGACGCACGCCAGATACGAGATGGCTTACGCTTGAACCGTCAAGAAGACTCGACAAAATGGACGGCATCATGGTTTACTCAGGTTGCTACCCTAGCGGTCGTAGTATATGGCCAAAATCAAATTCCGCTCAGTCAGCCCTCGACTATGCTGATTCTGACAATTCTGAGCCGCCGTGGGCCGACGCATGGCTACGGAATAGCGAATGCTATTCAAGAGATTTCAAAAGAAGCGCTTAGAGTCGATGAAGGTTCTCTTTATCCAGCGCTCCACCGGATGGAAGAAGCGGGGTGGATCACAGCCGAATGGCTGATGACTGAAAACAAACGCCGTGCGCGGATTTATCGTATTAGCCGGGCCGGAGCGAAGCAACTCACAACGGAAAGGGAGAACTGGAACAGCTTTTCTGGCGGTGTTGCCCGTGTATTGCGTTACGCATAGCGCCAGATGAAAGAATATTGGAGAAGTTTGATTGTGTCGTGGTTTTCGAGGCTGAAGAACGCATTGAACTCGCGCCGGTTGGACGATAGATCTTGGCGGACGAGATCAGCGACCATATGGAGCGCCGCGCGGAAGATCTTCATCGTCGGGGGTTGACGGCGCCGGAGGCTCAACACCAGGCTGCTCTTGCATTCGGAAATGTGACAGTATTCGCGAGACGAGCCGGGATGTGCAGGCTCTGGGTGAGCACTCGAAGGAACGCTTCAGGATCTCCGTTATGCGGCGCGCGGTCTGATTCGAAATCGGGTTTTTGCCATGACCGCGATCGTGTCTCTCGGGTTGGCTATCGGAGCGAACACGGCGATTTACTCGATCGTCGATGCGGCGTGGTGCGGCCGCTGCCTGTTGCCACGACCGGACCGCTTGCTCGCGCTCTCCGCTTCACCAACGACATGGCGGCGATTCCGGCTTCCGGGGATAACGAGTGTTTTCAGTTATCCACTCTACGAGCAGCTTCGGGTGGCGGCTGGTGATTCCGCACGTCTTGCGCTTTTCGATTCGCCGAACCGGGTGGAAGCGAAGGCTGCCCGGCGCTGATGCACCGTACGAAGAGGTGATCCGGCAAGCCATCTCGCCCGATGCATTTGAAGTATTGGGTGTACCGCCGGCGCTTGGTGCGCTCTTCTCCCCACAGGAAGATCATTATCCCGGCCCCCCGCGAAGATAGCAGTGCTGAGCTATGACTTCTGGCAGCGCCGGTTCGCTGGTGATCCCGCCGTACTCGGGAAGAGATTCGTTGTGGATAACAGGACGTATTCTATTCTCGGTGTTGCCCGAAAAGGCTTCTCCGGCGTGGAACCGGGTAAATTTGTCGATGTATGGCTGCCTGTTACAGTAAGCGATCCGAGTATCTTCACAAATCCGAGTGCAAGGATGTTCCACATCATGGGACTGCTTGCGCCTGGCGTCAGCATGCAGCAGCTCACTGCCCGATTGCAAGCCCGCATTCCACGATCAACAGGAACTCAGAATCGGCATGGGGGGGATGCCCTCCGCTTTACAGAAACAGATACGCGAGATGAAGCTGCTCGCGCATTCGGGGCGAATGGGATATCCGGATTCCGACGGACTTTCTCGCGGCCATTATGGATTCTGCCCGGTGTATCCGCTTGCATGCTGTCGATTGCCAGTTCAAACGTGGCCAGCCTGCTACTCGCGCGCTCAACAGCGCGAGCGGCAGAGATGGCGTTTCGAGTTGTCTCTGGGCGCGGGGCGTGATGCGCCTGGTTCGTCAACTTGCTGACCGAGAGTCTGCTGATTTCCTCTCTGGCCGGCATCTTTGGCTGGCTGTTGGCGAGTATTGCCGCTCCGGCGCTTGTGGGGATGGTTTCTACAAGGGCAAATCCCATCGAGCTCGACCTGGCGCTGAATATCCACGTACTCTTGTTCTCTGCCGCGATCTGCGCGCTGTCCGCACTCTTCTTCGGCCTCCTTCCGGCGTGGCAGGCCACCAGTAATCGCCCCATTTCCGGACTCCGCCATCCCGGCGAGCAGGTGGGCGGGCTGCGGCTCGGCCGTATCTTTGTGGGAGTGCAGATCGCGTTCGCGTTCTGCCTTGTTACTGGCGGCGCCTGTTTTGTATATAGTCTCCGTAATCTGGTCGCGGTCGATACGGGATTTGATGCGAGGGATGTCACGGTGCTGACAATCACCAATACGCCGGAAAGAGGAAATCAACTCGTCCTGATGCGTCAGATCCAGATGCGTACGGCGGGAGCTGCCGCATGTGCAGGGCGCGGCTACGGCCTCGATGCCGGTTTTTTCGGACGCACGCCGGGCGCAAAGAGTAGTGTTGCCGGGTCGGGCGCCATCCGATCAAGAGGAGACCTTCTACCGCGTCTCACCCAGGGTATTTCGCGACACTTCGTGTTCCTTTGCTCGACGGTCGCGACTTTACGCCTCAAGGATAACGACAACGAGCCGGTTCCAACGATTGTGAACCGTACATTCGCGAGAAAATACTTCGGTAACGCAGCCGGTGCTTGGCAGCGAATTTCGGCGCGATGATGGCGTGCGTCACAAGATTGTCGGCGTAACTGCCGATTCTCACTTTGGCAGTCTGCGTAACGGACCCGAGCCGATTGCTTACATGCCGATGAAGCCTCCGCGGGCCTTCACGATGTATGTTCGCTCGACGCTTGACGCCGTTTCGGTATCTAAAGATAGTAGAGCATGGAGGCGGAGGCTCTGGGGTCGGAACTGAGGGTTCGCGATGTGACAACCCTCGAAGCGCCGTAGTGGGCGAATACAATTCGAACAGAAAGACTACTTGCCGGCATTGGCGGAGTATTTGCATTCCTGGGCCTCGCACTTGCGGCGATCGGCTTATTTGGCCTTCTAAACTATTCCGTTACCCGGCGGACACGCAGAGATCGGAATTCGGGCTATCGCTGGGTGCACAGCGCTTATCAATTTATAGCTCTGGTGTTGAAAGATCTGTCCGGCACCGATGACGGCAGGGTTGATAGCCGGAATGGCCGGTATCGTTTGTGTTGATGCGTTTCACACAGATCTCTCTTATTTGGAGTCAAGCCGGTAGACCCGCTCGTCATCGGCACGGCTCTGACGGTTTTCGTGGGAGCTTCCTTGGTTGCCGGCGGGCTGCCGGCATATCGCGCAGCGAAAATTGATCCGATGGTGGCTCTGAGGCATCAGTAATCTATCGCACCGCGCGCTGCCACTGAAGTCCGGACGATTGGGTTTCTGCCGAATATTGCTGACACTGAATCATCAACAATTAGAGCAAGCCTTCACGAATCGCGTCCAGGTTGGTCCGCTGTCCGGAAACAATCCATATGGGCGAGAACTCGACTATGTCGTGAATTGGCGCCCGGCTCGCATTCTGAGAAATATAATCCGCCCTGGTCGCCAAGGGTCACGTAATCGGCGCCAGGCTCGACTCGGTTCTCAGATTGCCACTTCGCCGTTAGGCCGGATCTATCACGCCGCAGGCTCGGCCAGTTTCCGGATGGCGCGTGATTCAGGAGCGTTGACGTACACTCAGGAAACCCAACGCCGGGGGTGGCGTAATGCCGAGCGTCTCACTCGTCCCGGTGCATATGGTTCCCTCCCGACGGTTGGCCTCGTACCGCGATCACCTGAAGATACTCCGCATCGACCCTGGTAGTTCCGTCAGTAGCCCGATTGTGATGGGACCACAGATCCGTCAGCTCGTCACGAAGCTGCTGTTGCGCCTCTTTTCCGATTGAGGCGAACGCGCGCGTCATCGGCCCATAGTTCGCGCGGAAGAACTCGACTACATGCGCCGGTGAAAACGGATAACTGAGTTCGTAGAGTTGGCGTGAGCATTCGAGACTCGCGACCCCGCTCCTCAGCCGTTCGCGAACGGTCGGCTCATCGCCCCATAACACTGGCGACGGCATACCCGAAGGCGCGATGTGTTTGGCGATGGTCTTAAACATCTGCCCAACGAACCCAGAGTCCGTCCAGTTGGCCATTGCGGTTATCCCTCCAGGCCGGCAGACCCGAGTAAGCTCGGCTGCGACCAGTTCCGGGCGAGGCGCGAACATCGCGGCGATCAGGCTGACCACCGCATCGAACGTGGCGTTTTCGTAAGGCAGCGCTTCCGCATCCCCTTCTTCGAACACGATTGTTAGCCCCTCCGCGGCCGCGCTTCGACGCGCTTGGGCCAGCCAGTTGGTTGCGATATCGCAGCCCGTCACACGCGCTCCCGCTCTCGCCGCAATCAGCGACAGTTGCCCCGCGCCGCAGCCCACATCGAGCAACTGCGCGCCCGGCTTTATGGGCAGGCGCCGGTAGAACGCCTCGGCGTCGCGTTCCATATAGCGGCTGAATCGGCCATAGTCGCCTGTCATCCAGGTATTGCGTAAGCGGGTCTTTAATTCGTCCAGTCCGGTCTGTTTCTCTAGAACACTCATGGGTATTGCCTCCTGGCTCTACTATGCGGCGGACTTGGACTTTAAAACTTGCTCGATCATTCCGCATTCTTGCCGAAAACGTCCAAATCGAGCGAACCTGGAGCTCATGGACGCCCTGTCCGAGGTGCTGAAAATCGTCAAGCTCAGAGGAGCGTTGTTTTTCAATGCCGAGTTTTCCGCTCCCTGGTGCGTGGCGTCGTCGCAATCGAGCCAGGTCGCTCCGCTGCTCTGCCCCGGTGCCGGTCACGTGATCATCTACCATTACCTGGCCGATGGCCGCGCATATGCGCAATTGCCCGACGGGAGCCGCCGCGATCTGGGGGCAGGCGACGTGGTGATTTTCCCTCACGGGGACGCGCACATCCTGGGAAACGGCGTAGACAAGCCGGTCGATTCGCTAACGACCTTCGCTAGGAATTTGAGCAATGGACTCAAAGTCGCCCGCTATGGCGGCGGAGGGGAACTTACGAAGTTCGTGTGCGGCTATATGGCCTGCGATCCGAGTTTGAGCGAAGTCCTACTTGCGGGCTTGCCCTCAATGTTCGTGGTCAATATCGCGAATGATTCCGCAGGCCAATGGCTGGCGAATTCGATCCGGTTCTCGGTGCGTGAAGCCGGAGGGCGAGGAACCGGCAGCGATGTGGTTCTTGCCAAGCTATCTGAAGTTCTCTTCGTCGAGACGCTCCGGCGTTTCATCCAGGCCCTGCCGGATCAGCAGAAGGGATGGCTCGCCGGAGCACGCGATCCCGTGATCGGCGAAGCGCTCGCGCTGCTGCATAAGAACCCGTCGCACGCTTGGACCATTGCAAACCTCGCCCACCAAATCGGGGTTTCGCGCACGCGATTCGCTGAGCGCTTTCGTCACTTTCTGGGCGAGCCTCCCATGGCGTATCTCGCACGGTGGCGGCTCAAGCTGGCTGCGGAAATACTTCGTGTCTTCAAATGCGAACGTGGGCGAGATCGCGGCCGAGGTCGGCTATGCATCGGAAGCGGCGTTCAACCGCGTGTTCAAGCGCCAATTTGGATGTCCGCCCGCGCAGTTCCGCCGCTCCCGTAATGTGCGAAAGAAACCAAGTAGTGGCTGAAGACATTTCCGGGGGAGCGCGACGTGACGGAAACGGTCACGTCACGTACTTCCCGCACGGGTGCCCACTGCGCAGCGGATCTTCACCAGCTCGCATGTTCGGTCTGCTGCTTCGCCGCGACCCGCACCAGAGTGCGCACGCGCTCCAATGCTCAGCCTCTCGTCGGATTGCCGTTCTTGCAGGATAGTCGGCAATCCGGTAGTTGGAATGACTTGCTGTCCCTGGTTTGTCCTGGGTTGCGGCTTTTAACCATTTGCCCGGCCCCTACGATAGGCGTGCGGGCCGACAAGGTCTGCTCACACGAGTAATCAGGCTCATTGATGAGCGGAGTTAAGCGTACGAAATCGCACGCGGTGAGAAGATCCCGCATCGGCGACACTGTAATATTCCTTTTTTGGGCTCTGAAGGGCAAATTCGCATGGGAAGACTGCTTTTTAAAGAGGCCGAAAGCTCAGATGAATTACAACAGGTCCACGCGCTTAACCATCGAGTTTTTGCGGAGGAGATAGCGCAGCACCAAACCAATGCGTCGCGCCTCCTGATCGACCATTTGCACGCTCAGAATCGCTACTTCATTGCGGTTCGCGATGGCGTAGTGATTGGCATGATTTCGGCAAACAGTGGGCCGGACTTCTCGGTTGCAAAAAGGCTGCCGGACATTCAGTGTCATTCGCGACCTGCTCACCCGGTCGAACTGCGGTTGCTTGCGATCGATCCACAAGAACGGAACCGCACCATACTTGCCGGACTTCTTTGGCAGGCTTACAGTTTTTCGCTTTCGAACGGGTTCTCCCATTTGCTAATCTCCGCGATAGCCGAAAGGGAATCCATGTACCGCAAGCTTGGCTTTCAGCCTCTCGGGCCGGCTGTGCCGGAAGGCTCGGTGAGTTTTGTACCCATGGTGATGCCAATCATTGAGCAACTTAGAGCCAACCCAAGGCAAATTCAGATACACCAGCGCCATTGGCATCGCGCTACGAAGAAATCAAATCCGGTGAGCCTTATGCCCGGTCCGGTCTGCATGAATCCGAGGGTGATCGCAGCGTTTGCTTCATTTCCGGTTTCACATCGCTCTCCAGCCTTTATAAGCCGCTACGAAAGAGTCAGGTCACTGTTAAAGGGATTGCTCACCGGCGCTGAGGTCGTTCTTTTTCCTGGTGGCAGGACGTTGCGAACGATGCTGTCGGCGCTAATTTGAAGGCGATCTTCGGGGACGCGAGGGGGCTGGTCATCAGCAACGGCGAATTCGGAGAGCGCATCGCAGATCAGGCAGAGAAGGCCGGCTTATTATTTCACCAGCTATCGTTCTCTTGGGGTGGCCCTTGGTCATTTGCGGCGATCAAAAACGGCTTGGATCAAAAACCAGCATGGATCTGGGCTGTGCAGCTTGAGACAAGCACTGGAGTTTTGAATGACACGGAAGCCCTGCTTAAACTTGCCCGCGAAGCGAAATGTGCCGTAGCGTTGGACTGCGTAAGCAGTGTCGGAGCGACCAGGATTGCGAGCGAAGTGGAACCTCTCTTTTTCGCCACCGGTGTCTCCGGTAAGTCGCTTGGCGCCTACGCTGGTTTAGCCTTTGTGTACCTTAATGACAAATGCAGGTACCTGCTTTCGAAAAAGATCCTTTGCCCCTCTTTCAACCTTGTAAGTATGTACGAAACGCCCGGACCTCTATCGACGGTACCTTCTTCATTGGTGTTCGCTCTCGCTCGTTCGCTCGAAGACGATTACGGATCCTCAGAAGCGGCGGCCCGGCGATTTCACGAATATTCCGTGCTTGGGCAGCACGCGCGACGTCGGATGCGATCTCTGGGACTCGAGCCTGTTGCCTCTGAGATGATCGCGGCACCGAATATCACGACATTTGCTCTGCCGAATTATTCCTTTCCCAACGAGTGTCTCGATGCGGGTTTTCAAATTGCGTATGAATCACGTTATCTTCAATCTCGCAATTGGGGACAGATTGCAATCATGGGGAACGTAACGGCACCGCTGCTTGAGCAGCTCTTCGAAGCTCTGCATAGACGGCGAAGGCTCGCGAGTTCCGACAGCTAAGCCTCTTTGCAACGAAGCGAGTAGTTCGGCATCGACATGTTCCGGGTGGTGGACGGTCGACCACTCATCCATTGGCCGCAGCGGTCGGAGCTAGGTCAATTTCCGGTTTGCGCGTCAACTGCTCGGAACGCGCAATGACCCGCGCGGCGGGGTAGCGACTCCGCCGCGCTCAACTTGTAGATAGCACCTGGGCCACGTCACTGATGACGGTGTTAACGTCGCTGCAAATGCCTCGGTACACCTCGCAGTTCAACAGCTTGCATTAATTTCGACACCTGCTGTACACTGACACTGGTACAGTTGATTGACTTTCAAATTGAACCCGCATGCCGGGCAAGCCCTCTACTTGCAGCTGATGCAGCAAATCCGGCACGCCGTGGACACCGGCGTCCTCCGTGCCGGCGATCAACTTCCCGGAATTCGCACCCTTGCTGAGGAAATCGTCGTAAGCCACAACACGGTAGCGAAAGCGTACTCGGAACTCGAGCACGAGGGAGTCCTCGAACTGCGCCATGGCTCAGGCGCATTCATCGTGCCGAGGAGCGAGAGCCGAACGCGATCGGACAAGGTCCGCCAGGCTCAAGCGCGTGTCCGCGCCGTGGTAGAAGCCCTCCGCCGGGAAGACTTGTCTGAAGAAGAGATTCGCCGGCTGTTTGAGGCGGAACTCTTATATCCGGAGCAACTGGCAACGAGGAGATGATGGATGGACTACGTAATCGACACCCGCGATCTCACGAAGTGTTTCGGGGCATTTCAAGCCTTGAGCGCACTCAACCTGCGCGTTGCCGCGAATCACGTTACCGGTTTCCTCGGTCGCAACGGCGCGGGCAAGAGCACAACCATCAAGATGCTGCTCGGCATGACGCATCCTACGTCCGGGTCCGGCACGATACTGGGCCACCCGATCACGGACGCCAGAGAGAACCGTGACATGCGTCGTCAGGTCGCCTATGTCGGCGAGGACAAACAGCTTTATGCCTATATGACGGTCGATCAATTGATTCGCTTCACCGCGTCATTCTATCCGGATTGGCGCGAGGAAATCGCCCAGCGACTGCGGCGTCAATATCAGCTTCCGTCGAACCGGAAGGTGAAAGCGCTCTCGAAGGGAATGCGGACCAAGCTCGCGCTGCTGCTCGCATTGGCTCGCCGTCCCGCTCTTCTGATCCTCGATGAACCGAGCGAAGGCCTTGACCCCGTCTCCATTGAGGACTTGCTTCAAACGCTGACGGGCGTTGCCGCGGAAGGAACCACCGTGTTCTTCTCCTCGCACCAAATCACCGAGGTGGAACGTATTGCCGATCGCGTCTGCATCATCGATCGCGGGAAGCTTGCGGCTGACCTGTCGCTTGATGAATTACGCCAGGACTACAGGCGTATCACACTCGGCTTCACCACCCGCCCGCCGGAGCATGTTTTCGAGGTCCCGGGCGTCCAGAGAATCGAGACCAGCGGACGTCAGGTGGTCGTGGTAGCGCGCCAGAACACGGACGAGATCGTGGAGCGGGCCCGGGGTCTGGATGCGGCGTCCGTGGATATTGCGCCAATAACTTTGCGAGAATTGTTTCTCGAGACAGTGAAGCACTCACAATGATGCTGTTCTACAAGGCATGGCTGGAGAGCCGGACCCGGTTTCTGCTGAGCGCCATCACAATCGCGGGGCTCGTGGCGCTGTTCGTGTTCATGAACCGGGACGCCCGTATGGAGGTGAGTGACCACAATATTACTTACGCCCAATATCTGTGGTCGGCCATATACAAAGGATACTTACGCGACGTATTCGTGGTAAGTGTTCTGTTGCTCGGCATGGGTGGCCTGGGAAGGGAGCGGGCTTACGGAACCTCAGCCTTCACGCTGGCTCTCCCGGTCAGCCGCTGGCGACTCACCGCAACGCGGGCAGTCGTCGGCTTTGCCGAATCGACTGTAGTCGCTTTTCTGCCAGCCACCTTGTTGCCACTGCTTTCGCCTCTGGTAAATGAGACCTGGTCCTGGTCTCAGGCGGTTCATTTCGGCGTACTTTGGGCTTTTGGCGGCGCGCTTATCTTCACCATCGGTTTTGTCGCGTCGGTGCTGTTTATCGGCGAGTATTCCGCTCCAATGGCCGCGGTGGCCTTCCTGTTCGCTTACTCGATCGTCACCGACCTGCCAGGAGTTGAAGGCTACGTGATCGACATTCATGATTTGATGAGAGGGACCGGACCACATGGACCTCCGGCCCTCGCGGCGATATCGGCGTCTACTATTATGCTGATCGCGGTAGCCACCTGCATCACGCGGAGGAGGGACTTCTGACGATGCTGTGGTATAAAGCCTGGCGCGAAAGCCGGGTGAGGTTCCTGGTCACCGCGCTGGCGCTGATTGCATTCTGCGTTTTCGCGGTTCTATACGAGCCGTACATACAGGCCGGCAGCAGTATTCCGGTTCCGCTTCATCTGCGGAAGGGAGTACATAGCGAGTACATCTACAATCTCATCTACTCGGGCCAGGCGAAGGGCCTTTTCGCCCTGCTGGTCATCTTCCTTGGCCTTGGCGGGTTGCAGCGGGAGCGTTCGCATAAAACCGCCGTTTTCACTCTCGCGCTTCCCGTGAGCCGTCTCCGCGTGATCGGAACCCAGATTGCGCTCGGCGTGGCGGAAGTGGCTGTGCTTACGCTCTTACCGGCGCTCTGCTATTGCCCGCTCTCTGCCCGCTTACCCATCACTCGTTTCCTCGTCATGGAAGCGCTGCACTTCAGCGCACTTGTGGTTTGCCTGCGGGATTATTATCTATTCATCTTCGTTTTTCCTGGCCGTAGTGACGCCGGGAGAGTATACCGCTCCGAGTAGCCTGCTACCTCCTCCTGATGATCCATACTGTTGTGGCCCAATGGCATCCGCTCAGGCCACACCGCCTGAACCTGATGTGGCGTATGGGAGAGTTCAGGACCATGCACTGGGACCAGAACCACACGCTTCTCTTACCTCCGCCGCTGTCATGGACTGCACTGTCCGTAATGGCCCTGATCTCGACCGCTCTGTTCGCCGCCGCGATTCGTGCCACAAATCGGCAAGACTTCTGATTGAATTGGAGGCTGCTGGGATCGAGGTCGCGAGTGGGGCGGGAGAGCGAGAAACCACCCTTCGCCGGACCAAACGGACAACCCGCTCAATTCATTCCACGTCTCCAGAGCGGGTCGTCAGCAATCCGGAAATTGGAATGACTTGCTGTCCCTGGTTTGTCCTGGGTTGCGGCTTTTAACCATTTGCATAACGGTAGACAAGTCCTTGGATCTCACCTGTCCTTGAGCAAAGGGAGGGCACTTTTTGCAGCTCTCTATTGCGATCCCTTTTTTGGTTCGCAGATTTTTGCATTGCTGTGGACATGCAAAGACTTTTTGGGCCGAGCGTGCCCGGCCCCTACGATAAGCGTGCGGGCCGACAAGGTCTGCTCACACGAGTAATCAGGCTCATCGATGAGCGGAGTTAAGCTTACGAAATCGCACGCAGTGAGAAGATCCGCATCGGCGACGCTGATGAATCGCGGGTGAGAAAGCCCGAGGGCGGTTGTGTCTAGCGCGTTCGTTTGCTAGTTTTGGCGGAGATGCGGCGGCCTGTGCCGGAACAACTCAGCAAGACCGTTGAGACCCTTTACCGGTCTGAATCGGGCCGGGTACTGAGGCTCGGTCCGCTTATGAGAAAGCTCTGGCGCTGACGCAACAGGAACCAGAGCGGCAGTTCCTGCAGGAACGGATTGGCAGCTGGAACAAAAAATTGGAGCAGCTGTCGATTTTGAGTCTCCCCAACGACTATAAGACAAAAGAACGATGAGCTACGGTTCTCAAGGAGCCCGCGCAAAACGGCCGCGGTGTCAGCCTCGCCTTGCAAAGAACGAGCGAGTTCCTTTTCTGACCTGGGGCGCGCGTCCGCGTCCTTTGCGCTCCCGAATGAACGAGAAACTAGTCATCGGAAACAAATCACAGCAAACAAAAAGGAGAAATCATGCCACAGTATCTGGTTTGTAACTACCGGCCCGACGACTTCGATCCGTCCGCTGTAACCGAAGCGATGATGGAAGAGATCCACGCGCTCAACCGCGAATTGATTGCTGCTCGGCCCATACATGCTCCCTGACGGTCGCGGCGCTCACGGCCAGGTCGCTCGATTTCAGAACTGGAATCTAAGAGCCATCTGGATAACGCGGGGATCGCGCCAGGAATTTACCTGACCGAAGGTGTTGTTCGTGCTCGAGATGTGCGATCCGGGGTTGTCGCCGCTGAAGTTGTAGTTAGCGCCCCAGATTTCCGGATGATTTAGTACGTTGAAGACTTCAAACCGGTAAACGAGTTTCATTGTTTCCGTGAAGTTGAAGTTCTTGATCAGGCTGGCGTCCAGATTCTGGACCGCGGGCAGCCGGAACGCATCCCGGCCCGACGTGCCGTACTGACCGTCCGGAGGACGGACGAACGCCTGCGGATTGAGCCATTGACTGCTGTTCGCTCCCGCATAGGGATTGCCGACCACGTTGACATACTGGCTGCCGGCATTCCATCCATATATATTCCCGTTCGAGGTCATCGAGAACGGCATGCCCGATTGAGCGCGGAAGATGCCCGTCAGCTCCCAACCATTCAACATGGTTCGGAGTACCGGCTTTGTCAAAAGCGTGCACGGCCGGGATGTCATACACCCAGTCCGTAGAGAACACATGCGTCTGATCGTACCCCGCCAGCGCGTAGTTCTGGGCGATGCTGAACGGATTGTTGATCTGGTCGGAATCGTTATCGTTCGTGTCCATGGCCTTCGAGAGCGTGTAGTTTACGTTACCCGTTAAACCGTGGACAAAACGGCGGCTCAAGCGCATCAGCAACCCGTTGTAACGCGAGTAGCCGTTTGTTTCTACCGCATTCAAGCTGCCCCAACCAAGATACGGGGCGCATCGTCAGAGCATTGGCGGAGCCGAAGGTTGTACCAGCCGGCAGCGCGTTCAACTGGCGCTGATCCATCAGGTGAACGGAACGGTTTCCGGAGTAGGAGACATCGAGCGTGAAGTTGCCCGGCAACGCCCTCTGGACGCCCGCGTACCAGGAATAGATGCTGGGCATCGTGTTGTTGCTGGGCCACACAGTCATTTCGGCGCCTGCACAGCGGGATTCTGGCCGGTGATTGCAGCGACATTGATTGTAGAGACGTTTCCGTTGATGGCGTAAACGTTCGATATGTTCGGGAAGGAAGCACCGGCGCCGAAGTTGAAGTTGTTTTGGCGCAGCCGCTCATTGAACATGCCGAAGCCGCCGCGAACAGCCGTTTTTCCGTCGCCGAACACGATCATAGGCGAAACCAACGCGAGGCTCGAAGAAGTTCTTGGACGGCGAGAAGCCCGGGGGCGTGCCGGAACAGGGATCGCAAACCAATCCTTCGTTCTGCAGCGCGGTCAGCGCGTTGCCGATGATGAAGCCGCTCGAATCGAGCGCAGGAGCGTTCGCCCGGTTGTACTTGGTCAGATCGACCGTATACAGCTTGAACGTGCCCTCACCGCCCGGCGTGCCGCCGCGAACCACCGTATAGGTCGGGACCATGTGTTGGAAGCGGATTCCGTATTCCAGCGTCAGGCGCTTGTTGACCTTCCAGTTGTCCTGGATGTAGAACTCGGCAGCCCAGAAGCGGAAGTACGGGAAGATCGCAAGGTTCGGCTCCGTGTAGCTGCTGAAATTGCCGAGCATCAGGTTCGCCAGACCGTTGCCCGTATCCTGCGTCATGGTGTTCGTTCCGTTGTAATTGATGGTGGCGTTCAATCCGAAATTCGCTGTTTGCGCCTTGTCGTCGCGATTGAGGTAAGCGCCGAATTTCATGGTGTGCTGACCAAGCACCTTGGTGACGTTTTCCATCAGCGCGTAGTCTTTGCCCCAGTTGTGCCAACCGGGACTGCCGAGACTCCAGTTGGCCGCACCTGCACTCACATTCGGAATCGAATTGGTGATGTTGGTCAGCGGATAGAGCTGCGGGAACGTGGCGCCGAGCGCTGGAATGCTGATCGGGTTGTTGCCGACGATCGACAGCGACTGCGATTGATGGTTATAGGACAGAATCGTTTCCGCAGCCAGGGTCGGCGTGAAGGTATTCACCAGATTCCAAGACCACGAGCTGCCGGGCTTGGGACGCACCTGCGGTTGCATCGGGAAGGGCTCGCCTGTCCAGATGCCGGTCTGGATTTGTTCCTTCTGGTAATCGTTCACCCAGCGGAAAAAGGTATTGAATTTGCTCGTGACCTGGTAGTCGATGCGCGCCAGATCCTGATCTTTCTGCAGGATGTCGGGATTGTTGTAGTAGTAGCGAGCATAGCCGGGGCTCGGGGCAGCCGGAAGGCCGGCGTAGCCGGGAATGATCTGGCTATATACCTTCAGCAAGGCCGCGCTCTGCTGGTTCCACATCGACTGCGGAACTTTGTTGCCCGGGAAAGGCGTCCCGCCGGTGATGTTGCCGGAGCTGTCTCGCGTGACCGTGCCGGGTTCGAAAACCGTGCCGACGAAATAGTTCCCGTACTGGCTCTTCGTGGTGGTGAGGAAGGGGCTGAAATCGCCGCTCAACACCTGCGCGTCCGGCACATCGGCAAAATCACTGCTCGGCAGGTTGCGGCGCGTCATTTCGCGGTTGTAGAAGAAAAAGATCTTCTTATCGGAAGGCGTGGAGACTTTCGGAACCCACAACCATCCGCCGACATTCCCGCCGAACTGGTTGTACCGCAACGCCGGTTGAAGGGTATTGCAAAGCACGCATTTGGCGTCGAAGTAGTCGTTGCGGAGATACTCGTATGCCGCTCCGTGGAACTTGGCCGTGCCGGATTTGGTTTGGACCGCGACGGCGACCGACTCCGCGCGGCCGTACTCGGCATTGAAGGCGCTCTGCAGAACGCGGAACTCCGAGATCGAATCGATGCTGGGCTGGGTATATTGCGACTGGTTGTCGCCGACGTCGATATTCGGGGAACCATCCAGGTAGAAATTGTTCTCCGAACCGCGGCCGCCCAGGCCGTGGAACTGCGAAACGTCGTTGAAGTTCACGCCGAAGTCGCTCTGCGCGGAACTGCTCATGCCGGGAACCGTGCTCATGAGCGCGATCCAGTTGCGGCCGTTCATGGGCAATTGCGAGATCTGCTTCTGATCCACCAGGTACGCCTTGTCCATGGTGTCGGTATCCACCGGAGGAGCAACCTCGCTGACGGACACGGTTTCGGTGATCTGGCCGATGTCCATCTTGATGGTCCCAAGGTCCACCTCCCGGCTTACATCCACCGTGAAGTTGACGTCCGGCCTTCTTGAAGCCCGGTTTTTCGACGGTCACCGACATAACGGCCCGGTTGGATGTCGAGTTCCCGGAACCGGCCGGTCTGGTCCGTAGTGGTTTGCCGGACGACGTCGTTCTTGGCCAAGTCGTGATTTTGACTGTCGCGCCGGGAACTGCGGACCCGGACGAATCTACAACAGTGCCGCTGACGGGCTGTGACTGCGCCATCAGTGGTCTTGTGAATAGTGTGAGCAGGAAGAACCCAAGAATTACGAGGGGGAACTTCACTCCTCGATAGCTTCGATTGAGAGTCATGCACGGTCTCCTTTGCGCTATCTCCAGCCGCTGTTTCACTACCAGGTAAATGCGGCCTAATAGGAAGCAATAATGTCATAACGGCGATGTAAAGACAAGAATTATTCGACGTTGGACGGTCCGAACCTCGCTTTAGAGAAAAAGACGGTTGCAAAAGAAGGCGTAAAGAAGGCACCATCCACATATGGGGAGTTCTTTTGGCAAATCACTGCGCCCTGAAAAGAGGAGCGCAGCGAAAATTGCAGATTTTCCTGCCAGGACGGTCTGGCTGGTGATCATCCCGAACCGGGTGGAGGTCGGAGCCAGGTTGTTACGGCACGATGATGGCAAGCCCTGTCTACTGGCGGCCTTCTTCGATAAGCTCCTTTATCGGGATACCCCCCAAGGTAACGCCTTTGCGAGCTCGCGGATGCGCTGTCCGGCCAGTTGGGAGCGCGTCAGGGTCGGGCCTATTGACGCAAGGTGCGGGTGGGCAAGTTGGTTGCGATGCCTCAAATAAAGCTCAAGCGCATCCCGCAGGATTTCATTCGCGGGCCGATGTTCTTCCTCCGCTGCGGCCTGCACCTCCGCCAGCAACTTAGGCGGCAAAAGGGAGAGCTGAGGTTCTTCGCTGCCGGGTTTCATGGATATTAATCTAAGGATATCCGCTGTTCGAGAGCCCGGCTGAAGGAGCGGCGATCGCTCTCGGTCAAGTAAAACCGTTTCGCATTTGCATTGCGCACAAAGACGGGCCAATGAAATCGAGCCTTTCGGTTTTCGTTTAGATACGGAACGGATCGCCGCCCAAATTGTCGCTTTTGTCGCTTTGTTTTCGTGCCTCACATGAATAGGACCTACGAAAGGAAAATGTGCCATGTCTCGCTGCGACTAGCGATTCGGCCAATTCACACACTATGGATAAATTTCGAAGTGCGTCCATGTACGTCAGCGTCGGACTCGACCATCCCCAGGGGGGAAGCCGAAGAAGTTACAAAACAAGTTACAGGCTAGATTCGAGCGTGAGAGATGCTCCAGAAAAAGATGCGGAGATTCAATAGTTTAAGCTGGTGAGCGCGGTAGGAATCGAACCTACAACCTAGTGATTAAGAGTCGTGGAATGCCCTCTGATTGGCAGGAATCCGCATTTATCACCAGTGTTCATTGCTCTTGTAAATAAAGGGTTTGAACGTTCAGCGGGGCGCTCAGGTGTTCCCAGGGAGTATGAAGCCGTTGAACCTTTGTCCCTGTAAAAGTCCCTGTAGTTCTCACCTGACCAGAAAGCATCCTGAACCAGACCCCCAGCCGCCTTCAATAGCCGATTCGCCGACCTACCCGTGCCACCCGGCACCCCCAGGAAGGCCCAGTTCAATAGGCAGGCGCAAGTCGGCTAATGTTGGTCGTATGAGGAGCACTTCTTAAAACCGCTGAAGGATGAACAACTGCGCTTGCTTTTCAGTATGGCGGGCAATTTGGCGGCGATGCGTTGAGCGCTTCAGTCGGATCATGCCTACAACCGTCGTCACGCCGAGAGCGAACAGGGCAAGCGGTGCAGGCTCGGGAACAGGAGTCGCCAAGAAGCCGTGTTGCACGCCGGCGCTGTCAGTGTAGGTTCCGACGAACTGGCCGGCATCGTTAATGCCACTGGCATATGTGGATAAAGCGCCGGGCACATTGATGGCGGTGAAGATCCCGTCGCTGTACAAAAAACTGTGGAGACCAGTGTCGTCGGTATAAAATCCCATAATCTGACCGCTGTCATTCATGTACCCAAGAAAGGTTCCTGGGATAGCCCCAGACCCTGTTGTCGCGCCAGGAGCATCGATAGTGGTAAATACGCCGGCATCGTCTATGAAGCCTTGAGCTAAGGAGCCCGCGAGCAGATAAAATCCTGTGATCTTACCTTGATTATTAATGCTCTGGCCGGATGTGAGAATGGCACCGGGCACATTGATCATGCTGAAAACGCCATTTGTGTCGAGAAAACCGGTTGCATCGGCCATTCCGGTTATTTGGCCCGCATCATTGATCCCAAGGGCGAAGGTAGATGTCGCGAGTCCGGGATAAATGATAGGAGTGAAAGTGCCATTCGCGTAGAGAAAGCTACCCGAGTCTGACGTTCCCACAATTTGACCGGTATCATTGATGGCATCTCCCTGGGTCGTGCCACCAAACGGCGTGGTACCAAAATCGAAAGCGGTGAATACACCGTTGGTTTCCACGAATCCGTGCTTACCAGCTCCGTCGTTGAAGGTTCCAACAATTTGGCCGAGATTATTGATCTGGGCCGGCCCAGTATAACGGGCGTTGGGGACCTCAATGGTCGTGAACACATATGTATCAGCGCGAGCTGCATAACGTGGTCCCAGAAAGCCGCAAACCACAAGAGCCAGCCCGATCCCGGATCTCATATTTCGCTCCTCCTCTTTCCTACGAGTGACGAAGCCGGGCATTCAGCCTCTAGCTGCTTGTCTCGATAGTGGGTCTATCATATAGCGATTGTTTGAGGCCGTCAATCGCGGCAATTGCTTGCGACAATTGCTTTGAAGGCAGACCTCAGCCGCCTTTCGCCGATCCTACCCGACCCGCCAGTGCCGTCCAGCCATCCCGTGTAACGGCCGGTTTTTAGGGCAGGCCCGAGGTGGCTTACGGAAGAAACAGGATCGTGCTTTCGTGGATTTCAGAGCGGGTTGGGAGGTGAGGTCAGATCGGCGGCGTCATTACCTTCTACTTCCAAACTCGACGAACGCCATTCTCGAATCGTAAGACGATCCGGAAGTACTTGCTGAAGCCGGAGGGAAGGCCGGTATACGGACTAAGACCGGCTGCGGTGAGCAAACTGGAGCCATTCAAACCATATCTGCAGGAACGCTTCAGGCCGGGGTCTGGAATGCGCACGTGCTACTGCGCGAACTGCGGCAACGTAATTACAGCGGCTACACGATCCTGACGGACTGGCTTCGACCGCAGCGCGAGTCAGCGACGCTCTGTGCGTCGCAACGTGGCCTGGCGGGTCCTCGACAGTTGCTACTTGTCCCAGTAGCCGTTGGATGTCACTCGCGCCCTAGATACTTCGCATGGGCCTTCTCACCGTCGTCTTTGTCGAGCAGTATGTACTTGTAATCCCCGACGGCATGCCCATCTCGGAGCACCGTAATATCCGTTACGGGTAACCATAATCCCGTATCAATCTGGCTTGGCCGAATGTGGCGTGCCAGAGAGCACCATGCTGGCGCTCATGGGCCACGTGAGTAGAGCTATGTTAGAACGCTATACCCATATCAGAATGGCTGCAAAGGTGGAAGCCGTCGCTGGTTTGACACTTCGACCGAAAGAAGGAAACTCGGAGAGGGTCCCTGTGAATGTCCCTGTACGTATGTACATCGCTGCTATCCGATAGATTGTAACTCGTTGAAAATGCTGGTGAGCGCGGTAGGAATCGAACCTACAACCTAGTGATTAAGAGACAATGTGTCCTGGTGTATGTTATTGATTCAACATTGCATCTACTAGGGTTACGAGCGCCAAATATGGGGTGTTCAGCGCGTGTTGTGTACCTTGTTGTGTACCCGCCGGTTTTTAGGTTTGTCGCATGCTGGGACTGTGTGGTCGCTAGCGGCAAAGCGCTTTCTGATGTTTAAGCGGACGATCTGAGTTTATTTAGCACCAAAATCTTTAGAGTGGCGAGTCTGGGCATCCGGTCATCGTTGGTCAGAAATGAGGATGCCCCTGAACGGATTGCCGTAGCCAGCTGGATGGCATCCGGTGTTCGTAAATTATGTCTGGCACGCAACTGCGCTGCGTCTTCGGCGATCTCTGCCGAAACAGGAATGGTCGTAACTTCCTTTGCCTGGAGAAGAACTCGGCGGTAGTGATCCGCGAGTTCGTGGTCTCCTTGTCGCATGGGGTGAACGAGTACTTCCGTCAAGGTCAGTATGGAACTGACAACTCGAAACTCTCCTCGATCAACAGCTTCGAAGAATGGACGGACGATAGGAAGGTAGTCTGAGTTCTCTTCGATGAGATAGATAAGGGGTGCCGTGTCTAGGCCTACAACGGTATCGCGCAGACCATCTATCCATTCCATGAAGCGCGTTCGCGGTCCACATACTTTTGCGCATCAATGCCCTGCCATATTTCTTTTCCGAGTCCTTGTAGCTCGAGGATACTCGTGCGAGTTTCTGGCGTTGCATTCACACGAAGATGCTCTGCCAGTTCCGAAATGAGGCGAAGCTGCTCGGGCCGGCTCAACGATTCAACGTTCCGCAGAATGTCCTGATAGGGTAGAGGCATGTAGATCGCGCATCCTTATCGTACAAATTTATCTTCGCCGTTGTCAGTTTATCCTGCCCCCCAAATCCTCCGATAACTTTTTATTTCACGGGATTGGCACATGGGCGATATCCCAATCCCGTTTTTGAAGCTCCCGATCGCTAATGGCGATCGGTTTCACATCCTTCACGATGCCTTAGGCTATCGTTTCGGGCGAAATATTACCAACAGTCGATCCCCGAGTCGGTCAGAATTTGGTGAGCGCGGTAGGAATCGAACCTACAACCTAGTGATTAAGAGTCACTTGCTCTGCCAATTGAGCTACGCGCCCGTTCCGGTGGGGTCCACAAACGGCGAATGCCGCCACCCACAATATAACATCGCCCAGGCTTGTTTCTCGGCCGCTATTCTCTCGCGAGATAATAGTGCACCGCCGGCGTGACGATCAGCGAAAGCACCATCGACGCGAGTATGCCTCCGATCACCGCGATCGCGAGCGGCTGCAACATCTGCGACCCGGCGCCGATGGCGAGCGATAGCGGAATCATTCCCGCTATGGTCGCCAGTGCCGTCATCATGATAGGCCGCAGCCGTCTCTCGCCCGCCTCGATCATGGCGTCCCGAGGCGACGAACCTTCTCTTCGAAATTTCTGATCCGCATCCAGCAGCAGAATTCCGTTCTTAGCAACAATGCCGATCACCATGATCAACCCCATAAAAGACGAAATGTTGAAAGTCGTGCCCGTTACAAAAAGCGCGAAGAAAACTCCCGAGGTGGAGAGCAGAGCCGAAGAAAGAATCGCTATCGGCGCAGCAAAACCGCCGAACTCCACTAACAGCACAATGAAGACCAGAACAATTGCCGCGGCGAGTACGAACAGCAGATCGTGGAAAGACTGTTGCTGTTCCTGATACAGTCCTCCATAAACTACGCGGATAGAAGAGGGTATGTGCAAACCGGCTACTTTCGCTTGCACGAGTTTGATGCCGGTGCCGAGACTCATTCCCTCCAGGCGTCCGGTTACTGCCACGTCGCGCTGAAGATTCTCGCGCCGAATTTCCACTTGGCCGGGATCGGTTTGTATATCGGATAGCGTGCCGAGCGTCGCGACTTTACCCGTCGAGCTGATCAGAAGCGTATTGCGGATCGCATCCAGCGACGACCTGGTTTGCGGAGGAAAGGTCACGCGCAGAGTGTAGGGGCGGTTGTTCACCACAATCGGATTCGGAGCGGGCTCGCCTTGGAATATCGCGCTTGCATCGAGTTCCACCTCCTGCGGCGTAAACCCGGCCCGGGCAGTCACCGCCTGATCTATATTGAATGTAATCGCTGGACCGCTGATAGTGTCTTCGATGCCGTTCTTCACGTCCTTAACAGCCGGAATCGTTTTGATGGCGTCGCCCACCTTAGGCGCCCAGTTCTTGAGCAGGCTCAAATTTTCAGAAAACAGCTTGATCTCGATGGGATTCGGCGAACTGGTGAGATCGCCGATCATGTCTTCCAGCACTTGATGGAAATCGGTATCCAACTGTGGAAATTGTTTGTTCACCCGCTCGCGAATATCGGAAATCACTTCGTCCACTCCTCGGGACCGTTTGGATTTCAACTTGACCGAAATGTCCCCGGTATTGGCCTCTGTTACTGTCGCGAGGCCAAGCTGCAAGCCCGTGCGCCGGGAAGTGCCCTCCACTTCGGGAATGGAGTGAATGATCTTCTCCACCGAAAGCAAAACGCGGTTGGTGTCCGCGAGAGACGAGCCGGCCGGCATCAAGTAATCCAGAACGAAGCCGCCTTCGTCCATTGCGGGAAGCAGATCGCTGCCGAGCGCTCGATAGCAAAAAAATGAGACCACGATCAGCGCCGCGCAGAGCAGAGGCAAGAGAAAGGGGCGGGCCAGAGCCGTTTTTATCGCACGCTCGTAAGTACGGGTTAAGCGTCCCATAATTCCGGTTGTTGCGATCTCATGTTGAATTCTGGGACCGCCTGCCGCTGGCGCATGCGTTCCGCGCGACCGGAGAAGCAGATGACTGAGAGCCGGTGTCCAGGTAAGAGCCAGTAATAAGGATGTCAATAACGCGACCGCGACCGTCACGGCGAGGGCTCGGAAAAACGTGCCCGTCACACCGGTAATCGTGACGAGCGGGAGGAAAACGACAATGGGCGTGACGGTGGAGCCCACCAAAGGCGCTCGAATCTCTCGTATGGCGCTCCGGATCGCTTCTCCGCGCGTCTGCCCGGCATCGCGATGAAGAACAATGTTCTCTACGACAACAATCGCGTCGTCGATGACCAACCCGACGGCTGCCGCGAGGCCGCCCAGGGTCATTAAATTAAAGCTCTGGCCAATGGCGCGAAGTGCGATAAATGTCACCGCGATGGTAACGGGAATCACCAACCCTGCCACAACGGACGTTCCCCAGTCGCGCAAAAACAAGACCAGAATCGTCGCCGCGAGAATCAGGCCAATAATAATCGCGTCGCGGACGCTCTTAATCGATGCCCCCACTATTTCGGATTGATCGTAGAAGGGCTGGATATCCACGCCGGCGGGCAGCGTGCGGCGCAAATCTTCGATCTTTTGATGGACCTCGCCGGCAACGGCCATGGTATTGCTGTCAGGCTGCCGGTTGATATTCAGCAACACCGCGGGCTTTCCATTGGCGGTCACGATCGTGTAAACAGGCTTTACGGATGGGCTCACCGCGGCCACATCCTTGATCTTGATCGGAACTCCAGAAGAAGTAGTCTTTATGGCGATGCCGCCGATTTCGGGCGGGTTGTGAACTTGTCCGCTGACCAGGCTGAGGACGAGTTGATGATTCTGCTGCAGTAGTCCGGGTGAATCGATCAGATTGCTTTTAGAAATCGCATCCAAGATGTTCGGCACCGTTACCTGTGTCTCGACGAGCTTCGCGGGATCGGGCTGAATTTCGAATTCCGGTTCCTGCCCTCCTTGAACGACAACGGTGGAAACGCCGGACAGCCGGTTGAGTTGCGGTTTGATGCTATAGGTGGCCAACTCCCAGAGAGTCGTCTGAGGCACTGTGGCCGAAGTCATGCTGTAGCCGAGGATGGGAAAGGCAGCGAACGTCAAGCGATTTGCCGTGACGGCGGCGGTGGAAGGGAGCGTAGCTTGCGCGCGCGCAATCGCAGCATTCACGTATTGCAGCGTCTGGAACATATCCACGCTCCAGTTAAAAAAAAGGTCGATTTCCGCCGAGCCGCGGCTGGTTAAGGATAGAACGCGCTCCAGGCCCGGAACCGAGTTAACGACTTCTTCGATGGGCCGTGTAATGGTAACCTGCATCTGGTCGATGGGCATCACGCCGTTATCGACGCCAATGACAATGCGCGGAAAGTTAGTCGAAGGAAAGACCGCGATCGGAATGTTGAATGCCAGATACACGCCGAAAATCGCCAGCGCGCAAATAATGAAGAGGATCGATTTGAGAAAGCGCGCAGTCCAGTGTTCCGCCTGCTCTTGAAGCTGCGAACTGGCCTCAGGGGTGACAACGCTCATTTCTTTTCGTCCTCATCTTTGGATGCGCCCGCGTCCTTCTCCTCGGGCTTGCCGATTTGAATTTTCGCTTTGTCATCCAGCCCCAGGGCTCCGTCGGTGATTACCTGATCGCCGGCCTTCACGCCGCTTAGAATTTGCACGTCGTCTCCGGAACGCACGCCCACTTGCACCTTTTGCTCATGCGCGAGCGAATCCGCTCCCGCAACCATCACCTTTTCGCCGCCTTCATCGGAGGCCAGAAGGGCGGCTACGGGAACCACAATTGCGTCCGGAATTTCACCTGCGCTCACTGAGATCTGGACGGTTGTGCCCAGCTTGAGCTTCTCGCCGCGATTCGGCGCCTCCACCCACACTTCTACTGTTGTCGTACTCGGATCCACTGAAGGGCTGACGACCGTCACTTTGCCGGCCAGTTCGCCGCCCGGACCCGAAATCGTAGCCGGCTTGCCCACGCGAATAGAGGCTGCTTCGTGTACCGGGATATTGGCGCGTGCCACGACTTGAGAAATATCGACGACAGAAAATAGCGCCGAGCCGCTGCTCGCCATTTCGCCGAGATTCAAAGGGCGGTCAGCGATCACGCCATTTATGGGACTGCGGACCTCAGCGTAAGACACCTGCGCCTCCGCGCTTTGATAATGGGCTTTGGCTGCGTCCATTTGCGCTTGCGCACTCTTCAGTTGCTCGGTGCGGCCCACAGTTTCGAGCGATTTCAGATGCTGCTCTGCCGTCTCATATTGGCTTTGCGCCTGCACCATCGCAACCTTTGCATCGTCCACCAGTTTTTGCGCCAAAGCTCCTTCGCGAAGCAATGCTTCGCGATTTTCATAAACCTTTTTGGCCGCTTCGAGGCCCTGGCGAGCCGATTCGACATCCGTTTTCGCTTTGGTCATGTCGTCCGGCATGGTTGCCGCCGCTGTGTTTTGATACGTAGCTTGCGCCTGTTGATAAAGCTGCTGGCTCTCCTGGGCGCCGGCCACGAGGTCGCGGTCTTCAAGCACCGCCAAAAGCTGCCCTTCCCGAACGTGATCGCCTCGCTGCACCAGAAAACGCTGTACGGGCGCACTAATCTTCGGAACGATTGTCGCTTGCTTGAGCGGGTACAAAATCGCTTCCGCCGTGATGATTTGCTGGATCGGTTCGCGTTTTGCGATGGCGACCTGCACGGGAGTGGCGGCTTCGGATTCACCTCCGGATCCTGCGGCGTCGGGTGATTTCGAACAACCGGCAAGGACCAGCAACCAGCAAATCGTAAAGAGCAGAAGTATCTTCGCCATAGTTAGAAATTTCCTGTCAGTGTCTGCAGATTCGCGAGCGCGATGCGATAGCGCAACAAGCCGTCGTCATAGGCGCTCCGTGCCTGGCTCGCGGTTGTTTGCGCGTCCACTACTTCAAGTGCGGTGGCTTCTCCAGCCTGATAACGAAGAACGGTCAAACGTAAACTCTCCGCCGACAGATCGGAAGAATCATGCAATGACTGCACCTGAGAAAGTGCTGTTTGGGCTTCCTTGTAGCTGGACGCAAGCTCCGCGTCCAACGTCTTTCGCGCTGTCGTGAGATCCAGTTCGGCTTGTTGCTGCTTCAAAGCGGCCTGCTTCACCTTGCTGTGAATGGAGCCCCAATTCCATAACGGAATATTCAGGGTCGCCTGCGCAACGTATCCTAAATTCTGCCGGTAGGGCACTTGAAAATTCGGCAGATTGCTGCGTTCTTCCGCGGCGGCCGGATTGTTCGTGCGGGCGGCGAATTGGTTGGCGTCAATGCCGTACCAGACGTCTAGGCCAAGCGACGGGAGGTAAGCATAACGCGCCACGGTTACTCCCAATTGTGCTTGACTCACGTTCGATTCAGCGGCACGAAGATCCGGATTGTTTGTTACTGCTTGCGCGGCGGCTTCCGGCAAAGGCGGCAAAACGGCAAGCTGAGAGAGATCATCGACAATTTCGTAGCTGGGTTGCAGCCTCGGAAAAATCAGCACTGCGAGCGCAATTTTCGCCTTTTCGACCGCGAGCTGAGCATCCTGAACATCGCGCTGGCGCTGCTGCGTTTGTATCTGAGCTTTGATTACGTCCGCGTGAGCGACCTCGCCGCCGTGTTCTTGCTTTTGAGTGATGTCCAGGAATTGTTGCGCTTCCGACAAGCTCCTTTGCGCATTCTTTAGCTTGCGTTCCGCTGATGCGATAGCGTAATAGTCCTGGATCACGGTCGCGTTCAGTCCACGCGCCGCGACGTCTGCTTTCGCTCTGGCGACTGCTTCCGCCGCAGCGGCCATTCGGATTTCGCCGCGCCTGACAAACGAAAGCAACTCTTCATGAGCATTAAGCTGCTCGTTGTAGACGTGCACGCCATCGTTGGCGACGAATACGCCCGACGGCGTGCCGTTTCCTTCCGTGTAGATGAACTGATTCAGGCCGTTTACGGACGGAAGAGTTGCCGCTCTTGCTTGCTTGCGATCTTCCTTTGCCAGCTCTGCCGCAATATTCGCGGATTGGATCTGCGAAGCATATTGACGAGCGCGCGCAAATGCCTCTTGTAAGTTTATTGTCGGGTTTCCGGGATTTTGCGATTCTGGCTGCGATGTTGTTTGGCCGGCTGAGATGGTCGCCATAACCGCAAGCACCGACCGGCGAAATGAGAATTCCGGATTTCCTCTTCAATACCTGTGGCCCTCCGGTAGCATCAAGTTCATTAGAGCAGCCGTTCCTGAAAAATCGCTGAAACGGGTTTTCAGCGATTTTTCAGACTATTTGGCTAGCATTGTCATCAGAGGGCCATGCGCATTCTGGTTGTCGAAGACGAGCGGCGAATGGCTGCATTGCTGGAACAGGGACTCTCGGAGGAGGGGCATCAGGTATCGCTGGCTTCGAACGGAGAAGAAGGCCTCGCAATCGCGCAATCCGCGATTTTCGACGTCATCGTCCTCGACATTATGCTTCCTCGGATGGATGGGTTAACCGTGGCGCGCCGCTTGCGGCAGTCCGCCAATCAAACGCCTGTGCTCATGCTCACGGCCCGAGACGGGATGGCCGATATCGTGACAGGATTGGACACCGGAGCAGACGATTACCTGACGAAACCTTTCTCTTTTGAGATCCTACTGGCACGGTTGCGGGCCGTCAGCCGCCGCGGCCCGATTCCTCAAACTGTTTTGCTGCAGTTCGCGGACCTTACCCTCAATACGGCAACGCGTAAAGTGACTCGCAATGGCCAAGCGATTACCCTGACGCCTAGAGAACACGGGCTTCTGGAATTATTGCTCCGCAACCCGGAAAAACCTCTTACCCGCGACACCATTCTGGAGTCCGTTTGGGGATTCGACGGCGACGTTGAGGAGAATACGGTCGAGGCATTCATTCGTCTGTTGAGAAATAAGGTAGACCTGGGTTTCGAGCCTAAATTGATCCACACGGTTCGGGGCGTTGGCTACTGTCTACGGTTACCGGATCATGACTCGTAAATCGATCCGCTTCCGTTTGACGGTCTGGTATTCGCTTGTTTTGTGTGCCGGGTTAGGCTCGTTCGCGCTGGCGATTTGGTTTTCGATGAGCCATAGTCTCGCGAGAGATCTGGACAGAGCTTTGGCCGATCAAGCGCGTGGCCTTGCTGCTTTTCTCGGAACAGAAGCGATGCTCGAACCCGGCGTCCAGTTACCCGAGGAGATTGGCGAATTCTCTCGGGGGCTGCCGCGTGACGCTTATGTCCGGGTGCTCGATCGGAAGGGTTCAGCCGTGTTCGATTCGAACGAGAGTTTCCCCTGGCTCACAATGAATAGGCCAGATGCCCAGTTCTACGACGTACTCTGGCATCAGAAAGACTATCGCCTATTCGTAACCAGCGCTCTAGTTAAAGGACAGGTTTGGACGATCTCGATTGCAGACTCGCGGGATACCATCGAAAAACTACTTAGCAAATTACGCCTGTTTCTCCTGGCATTCATCCCGGGCGTGATTTTTGTGGCGGGCGCGGGAGGCGTCTGGCTGAGCCGGCGGGCGCTCAAACCGGTCGCCGAGATCATCGCCGCCGCGCGCTCCATCGGTATTGGGAATCTCTCGGAAAGGCTGGCCGTTCCCAAAACGGGCGACGAACTTCAGCGCCTTTCCGAGACCTGGAACTCGATGTTGTCCCGTCTCGAAGCGGCGGTCAGGCGGCTGTCACGCTTCACTGCGGATGCTTCGCATGAGCTACGTACTCCGCTTGGCGTGATTCGCGCAACGGCTGAAATTGCCGCTCGTAAATCGCGCTCCGCCTCCGATTATCGCCAGGCGTTGGAACAGGTTGTTCTCGATTCGGAGCGCATGACTACGCTTCTCGACGACTTGCTTTTTCTGGCCCGCTGCGATGCGGAATCCGTTGAGATGCCTATGGCGCCTGTCGAAATGACATCGCTCATCGATGGTCTATGCAGGCAACTCAGACCTTTGGCGGAATCTCGAACAGTTCAGCTCATCGCCCAATTGCCGCCGGAAGCCGTTTATGTGTTTGGCAACGATCCTGCGCTTCGCCGGGTGGTGCTCGTCCTGCTGGACAATGCAATCAAGTATTCAAAGGACGAGGGCGTTGTCGGCATCCGCTTGGACCCAAGCGGTAACGATGTTTACCTGGAAGTCGCGGATAATGGCTCGGGTATTGCTCAAGCAGATCTGCCTTACATATTCGAGCGTTTTTATCGCTCAAGCGGATCTAGAGATAGCAGGCCACGCGGTTACGGCTTGGGCCTCTCGCTCGCGGAGGGCATCGCTCGCCGCCACCAGGCACGCATCGAGGTCGAGAGCATTCCGAATCAAGGCGCTACTTTTCGGGTCAGGTTTCAGAGACTCGAAAATCCTGTCCAGGCCGGCGGGAATCCCGTATCAAAAAACCAGCTTTGCTGAAATCTGCAGCTGCCGGGCTGTATACAACCCGTTGGGCGACGAAGAACTCGTGGGCAGCTCGAACGTTGGATTGGGAATGATGCACCCGTTCGACCCGGCGGCGAGGCCGGCTGGACAACCCGATGCTCCTACGGCCGCATAGTTGAACGCTGTCCCGTTCACGGCGCTGATGTTCGTGTGATTGAACACATTGAAAGCTTCCCCAAGAAACTGCAGCCGTATGTTTTCGTGTATAGCGAACTGCCGCATAATTCGGAAATCCACGTTATGCAGGGAAGGCCCAATATAAACATTCCGCCCTACTTGCGGCGGGCGGCCGCCTGTGCTGCCCCCGGTGTTCGTGATTTCGCCGCCGGTTACGCCATAATCGACGCCGCCGCTCGGAAATCCACTGATCTGAGCAAAAATCGGCTGTCCGGTGGCAATGGTTACAACGCCAGAAAAGGCGTACCCATCCAATAGGAAGCGTGCAAATGTGTTGGAAAGATTCCTGGCGTACGGCGGCGCCCACACCAAGCTGCCGACGAATCGATGCGTCTGGTTCAGGTCTGAGAGCGAATTCTCCTGTTTCTGATTCTTTGGATCGAGCGGCCAATCCGTCCCGAAGAATGTGCCGGCCGATCCGGCCACCGCTCCGTCGTCAATGGACTTGCTAAAGGTGTAGTTGACCAGCGCCTCCACTCCGTTGCGCATCTGTTTGCGGAACGTTACCACCAGAGCGTTGTACCAGGAATTCACAATGCTGTAGCCGTTCAGAATCACCCCCGTTTGTGGATTCAGGCGCGTCGTATAAAACGGCACCGTGATGCTCTGCGCTACTGATCCATTTGGAGCGGAAAGAACGTCGTAGGTGTGGGTGGTGGTTGACGGAGCAATATTGGCATCCACGAATACCGGCAGGTGTTCGCCGCGGCTGAACAACCATCCGGCTGAAAATCCTATGCCGCCTGGCAATTGGCGTTCTACCGTCAGCTCGCCTTCATGCACCAGCGGATTCACGAAATCGGGAACCAGCCCGTGAGCCAATTGCGTAAGCGCAGGCGGAGTAAAAGGTGTAACCACGGGCGCCAGCGCGCCAGCAAAGGGAGCTTGCGGATGAGGACCGGGAGGAGTAAATATCAGATTCGGAAATGTCAGCGAGGGGCAAGTGCCGGGAAGGCAATTGAAAGTTTGCTGGTACACCCCATTCTCCACCCGCAGCGCGTAATACGTGCTGTTTGAAGTCTTTCCGTAAAAGATGCCATAACCTAATCGCACGACTGTGTCTTTCATCGGCTGCCACGCGATACCGATCCTTGGAGCGAAGTTATTTTTGTCGATGTTCAGCGTCGATGTGTAAAGCGTTGTCAGAGGCGTCGCGGTATTGGGCTTGGGAGGCTGAGGTACGTGCTGCAGTTCATATCGCACGCCCAGATTGAGAGTCAGGTTTGAGCGGAACTTCCAGCTGTCCTCAAAGAAGCCGCCAAAATCGTTGTCATAAAAATCGTCTTTTCCCACGCCGGTAATTGGATCGGTCACCTGAGTGAAAGAGCTGTAATGCCTTCCGGTCAGGCCATCGCCGGTGTTGGCGCCGTACACGTCCAGAACCCAGTTGGAGAACGCTGCCGCCGGCGAACCGCTATAACTGTAGATTCCGCCGCCCTGGAATAGATTGATCGCCAGCTCATGTATGAAGTTCAAATCGAAGCCCGTCTTCATCTGGTGCTTGCCCTTTGAAATCGAGAGCGTATCGGCAAACTGCAACCGGTGCTCATCCGGAAATGCTGGACGCGGCAGCGCGTTGGGCATACCATACGCCATTACGCTTGCGACTGTCACGCTCGGGCCGCCTTCGTTGGCGCCGGTTACCTCATCGTCCACGCCCCATTGAAAGCGGAAATTGTTCACTAAGGTGGGACGGATAATGGAATCCCAATTCGCAACGAAAAAACGTTCGTGCAGCACGATAGGGCCGTTCGCTGTAATTGAATTGTTGCTGACCGTTGTATTCGAGTTGTAAGAGTTCGGCGCATGGTAGTCGTCCAAATCAAAATTTGCGCTCAGCCGGTTCGCCGAGTTCACTTGATAATCCAGCTTGCCGAAGCCAATGTCGTTGACACCCGTCCGCGGATACGATCCAATCAGCGAGGAAAGATAACCGTTTGCAGCCGAACATTGGGCCACCGTAACCGCTGCCGGACAGCCAAGTGGAAACTTCGAAGTACTGATATAACTGATCGGAAAAACTTTGCGCGAGCCGTCATAGTTAAAAAAGTAGAACAGCCTGTCCTTTATAAATGCCCCTCCCACGCTCCCGCCGAATTGCTGCTGCTGATGGACCGGCTGCGTGAGGATTCCATTCGCCTTGTTCACAGGATCAAGCGCGTTGAGAGATGGATAGCGCAAGTAGTAAAACAAATCTCCATGCAGGCTGTTCGTGCCTGACTTAGTCACGGCATTCACCACGCCGCCCGCCGCTTGGCCGAATTCCGCCCTGTAATTGCTGGCGCTTACCTGAAACTCCTGGATCGCGTCGAGGCTGTAAATATACGGAACGCCTGTGGTGGCCCCGCTCCGTCCTCGCGCCTCGGAAAAGAACGCCTGATTGTTGTTCGCCCCGTCCACGGAATTGTTGTTGTAGAGGCCCGAAATACCGCGATAGGAAACCAGGGCGCCGTCCGTCGTGACGCCCGGCGTCAGCAGCACAAAATTGTCCCAGCGTCGCCCTACGATCGGCAAGTTCTGCACCAGATTCTGGTCCACTACCTCCGATGTCTCGGTCTTCTCGGTATCCACCACCGGAGCCTCGCCCGTAACCGTCACCGTCTCCTGGGTCGATTTCACCGGGATCTGCAAATCGATCTGCAGCGTCTGGCCGACTTCCAGCGTGAGGTCTTGCCGAACCAGCTTCGCGAAACCTGGTTTCGTAACGGTCAGCTCATAATGCCCAGGCTGCAGAAAAGTCGCATTATAGATTCCGGATTCGTTCGTTGTGGTGGAGCGGTCGACTCCCGTATCGGCGTTGTGTATTACCACCGTTGCGTTCGGCACCGCTGCTCCAGAAGGATCAGTCAACGTGCCCGTGATCGTTCCCGCAGCGGCCGTCTGCGCATACGCCGAATTCGGCAACAAACTCAAGCAAAAGCAGACACTCAACGCCACTGAGCAGGCTTTCGACGGCGTCGCTATGTTCATGGGTTACCTCCTCAAAGAATCTCTCGCTCATTCTCAAACGGGGAGGTGTAGAACTGGTCCGGAGCGGGCTCGCTTCGAAAATATAGTTGATTAGATCGCCAGTATACACCACGATCGCCAACCTGCCGGAAGCTAATTCGCGGCGCCCAATTCCGCGCGAATTGCGTCAGCGATGCGACCGGTCCACTTATCGACTTCCTCGTCCGATTCGGCTTCGATCATGACGCGGGCGAGGGGTTCCGTTCCTGAAAATCGGACGACCACGCGACCGCTGCCTGCAAATTCTCGTTCGGCGGCTTCGATCTCCGCTTGAACCGATTCGAGTTCCGCGAGCGGCCGCTTGTGCTTCACGCGCACATTTACCAACTTTTGCGGAAAGGTCTTTACCCCGCGCGCCAAAGAATCGAGGGATTGGCCGGAATCGCGCACAATTTCGAGCACTCGCAGAGCGGTCAGCAGACCATCGCCCGTCGTGGCGTATTGGGTGAAGATCACATGACCGGATTGCTCCCCGCCCAGAACCGCGCCCCGCTTCAGCATCTCTTCGAGAACATATTTATCGCCAACCGGGGTGCGAAGCATCCGAATTCCGAGCACTTCGAACGCTTTTTCAAGACCAAGATTGGACATCACGGTGGCGACCACCAAATTGCCCGGCAACCTCTCCGCCCGCTTTAAGCTGCAGCCTGCCAAAAAGAGCACGGCGTCACCGTCGACAATTTTGCCGCTCGAAGATACAAAAAGAGCCCGGTCCGCGTCACCATCGAACGCGATTCCCAAATCAGCGCCGGTCTGCAGAACTCTTCGCCGCAGTCCCTCCAGATGCAGCGAACCGCAATTCAGATTGATGTTGCGGCCGTCGGGCGATGCGCAGATCCAGTCCACTTTCGCGCCCAGCCGCTCGAATAAGCGAGGCGCCACTTCGGTAGCTGCGCCGTTCGCGCAATCAATCGCCAGGTGGAGCGGGAAAGCGCCCGTAACGGTACCGGCGAGGTAATCGGTGTAGAGGTTATCCAGGGCTTTGTCTACAGACAGCGCCTTGGCGGCGGGATGTTCATCTTTTTGCAGCCAACCGGTGATCAACTTCTCTAGCTGCAACTCCACTTCGTCCGGAAGTTTATAACCGGAGTGGCTGATCACCTTGAGGCCGTTATCGTAGTAAGGATTGTGCGAAGCCGAAATCATGACGCCGGCCACAAACGGCCCGGTGCGCGTCAGATAAGCCACGCCGGGTGTCGTGATCACACCGGCGAATCGGGCCGAAACCCCCGCTCTTGCAAGGCCGCCGGCCACTTGCTCCGCCAGCCACGGACCGCTCTCGCGGGTGTCCATTCCGATGAGCACTTCCGCGTGCGCGTGATTGGCGTGCAGTTCCCGTGCCCACGTGCCAAGTGCGACTCCCAGTGCGTAGGCCGTCTGGCGATCCAGCGGCGGCTCACCGGCCACGCCGCGGATTCCGTCTGTTCCGAAAAGCTGTCGCGACAAGATCTCTCCATGAGGGAAAAAGCTCAAACCTGCAATCCTCATGTTATACGGCGTCTGAGCTTGGAAGATTAGAATCGGTATTGGAAAACGGATGAACATCTCGGTCAAGAGCGAGTATGCGCTCAAGGCTGTATTCGATCTTGCTTCGCAATATCTGAATTCGCGACAGAGCACGGTCCCCATGCCGCCGGTAAAGATTGCCGACATTGCCAGGCGGCAGAAAATTCCGCAAAAATTCCTGGAGCTGATTCTCGCGGGATTGAAGCAAAACGGATTTGTCGATTCGCGGCGAGGCGCGGAAGGAGGCTATCTGCTTGCGCGATCGCCGGACGCCATTACAGTAGGCGAAGTTCTCCGAGCGGTGGAGAATGTAAAAGCAGTCTCACGCACTCAGAACGACGATCCTTTCGCACAAATCTGGCAAAAAGTGGACAGCGCCGTCTCGGATGTTTTGGACCAGACGACGTTTGCGGAACTGGCGCGGACATGGAGAGAGAAGCGAACGCAGTACGTTCCCAACTGGGAAATCTGAAAGGAAGTTTTGGTCTATCAAGATAATTCATTCAGCATAGGGCGAACGCCGCTGGTTAAGCTGAATCGCGTCGTGGATGGCGCTAAGGCGCGCGTTCTGGCGAAAATCGAGGGGCGAAATCCATCGTTCTCCGTGAAGTGCCGCATTGGCGCCTCGATGATCTGGGATGCCGAAGAGCGCGGTGTACTGAAACCGGGGATGGAGATCATTGAGGCGACGAGCGGAAACACCGGTATTGCGCTGGCGTTCGTGGGCGCTGCGCGCGGCTATCCAGTGACCTTGATGATGCCCGACACGATGAGCTTGGAACGGCGCAAGGTTTTGAAGGTACTGGGCGCCAATCTGGTGCTCACCGAAGGCGCGAAGGGCATGCAGGAAGCCATGGTGAAAGCGGAAGACCTTCGGGATTCGGATCCGGGCCGTTATTTCATTCCTGAACAATTCAATAATCCGGCTAATCCTCGAATTCACTTTCAAACTACAGGCCCGGAGATCTGGGAGGATACAGGCGGCGAGGTGGATGTGCTGGTGTCCGGCGTAGGTACAGGCGGAACTATCACCGGCGTGTCGCGCTACATTAAGCGCGAGAAGAAGCATCCTTTAATTTCGGTCGCAGTGGAACCGGCAGGCAGTCCAGTGATTACCCAAACCTTGAACAAACAGGAAGTAAAGGCAGGACCGCACAAGATCCAGGGTCTCGGCGCGGGCTTTATTCCAGCCACACTGGATATGAAGATGGTGGATCGGGTGGAACAGGTGACGAACGAGGAGGCCATTGAGATGGCACGCAGGCTGGCCATGGAAGAAGGGCTTTTAAGCGGAATTTCGTGCGGCGCGGCGGCGGTGGCGGCTGTCCGGATCGCAAATCAACCTGATATGGCCGGGAAGACGATTGTGGTTGTGCTTCCAGATGCAGGCGAAGATATCTCAGTTCGCCACTATTCGAGGGAATGTTCGACTAGCATTTTTCGGGTACAAGAAAAACGAGGCTGTCAGCCGTAACTTTTGGTTGAAAAACTCGCGTTTTACAGGTACATCCCCGTAGCGAATGCGGGCGCTTCACCCCAATAACCCGAAACCCCCGAGCGCCCGCACCCTCAAATTCCGTCAAGTTGGAAACGAATTTTGCTGCCGTGGGCGTGAAAACGGTGATTTAACTGCCAAACTAGCAATAGTTTGCCGCAGATAATCCGCGACCGAGGCTAGCTGATTCTATTGCGTATGCGCGAAATCTTATCGTAACTTCCGGGCGCTTCGGCGGCCTAAGAGGCCAAGCCCAATGAACCCTCCGGCCGTCAGGAAGAGCGCCGCAGGTTCCGGTACTGCTGGTCGCGAGGATCGCCGGCCGTTTCTAACGTTCAAGCCGGACAGGAAAATGCGGGAAAAATCGTCTTTTCCGTTGTCCGTGATCGTTATGGTCTGAGCGTCTGATTCGGCAAACGCAGCTCGGCAATGCGAACGCCTGCTCATCCAGGCGCTGCCAGTCGCCGGCTTGACCGTTGCTCCAAGCCAAGGAACTGTGTGCCGTCGAACTGATCGAATTGGTCCAGATGTATTGGTTGTAATCGCGGATGCCGTAATTGCCCATCAGAGCGACGGAGTAACTTGCGCCTCCTGAACCGGTGAAAGTGATTGTGTCGTAAGAAGTTCCGCTCTGACCCCACATCGTGTTCAGGAGTGTATAAACATTCGACAACATTGGCAACGTTCACCGGAACCACTAGACTCACCGTACCCGGATTGTTGTTAGCCGCAACGGATGCGAACCACGCGTTGTTTCCGCCATTGGCGCCGGCAATATTAAAAGTTTGGCCGCTCTGAAGTCTGCATTGTTCCGGTAGGCAGGCTGCCGCAGTTAACGAGCGGCCCTCCACCCACGTTGCACCAGGACCCGTTTGCAAACCCAGACAGATTGATGTTGATCGGGTCGGCGAATCGCCGCAGAGCCAGCGAAAACTAGCGCTGCAACCGAAGCACTGATCAACAAAACGTACAATAGCCAACTGATTACCCTCCGAAGGTAAGATGGTTATAAATTTCTCAGCTATCCCGCGTAGGCAGTACTACGGGCGGGATTATACGTTCCCTAGACACAGCCGCGAAACCTTTTAAGACAAAGATTAAAGTACTAGAGGTTTTTGCGTAGCTTTCCCGGGAGCAGACTCTTTAACAGAATCGTCCATGGCTCAGCGAGAGGTAGCCGTTTGGCCCGCTCCGGATCTAACCGCCAGGAGTTTTTATGGCCGAAGACAAAAAATGCGCTCATCCATCGTGCAACTGTAAGGCGCGAGACGATAGCAAATACTGCAGTCCTTATTGCGAAGCTGCCGGAACCACTGTTGAAATTCAATGCAATTGTGGCCATGCTGAGTGTGCCTTAAAACCTTAGAGGGCGGGCCGCCGGTCAATTCCGCATGGCTTCATTCAGAATGGTTCGCGCCAGTCGCACGCTCTGCTCAACGGTTCTAATCACCTTTTCGATGCTTAAGTCCAGGTCGGCTACTTTCGCGGACAGCCGTGATGATCGCGGCCGCTATGGCAACGGTCGAAACATAGCGATCAAGGGGACGACTCTGAGTTTCGCCAGTGAGGCCGATGGACACTGGAGTAGTATAAGCGAAGATCAGGCGAATAGAGAGGGCACCCGCTACGCTGTTTTGCGATGGACCCGTTCGTTAAAGAACTCTTGGAAAAAGCCGGTGAAGGTACAGTGACCGGCATAATTGGACACGCACTCCGAATTGTAGCGGAGGGCATCAAGGGTAGAGTGAGCAAAGCGGAACAGAAAAAACTGGATCAGTTTGCGAGGAAGATGTTGGTCTCAGTTACCGACGCCGATGTGCGGGCTTACGATCCCAAATACCAACACCTGGAACAACGCATTGGCCGGGCAAGTAAGAAAGCGTCTGCGAAATTTCGGGATGGCCGGATGAAAACACGGAAAGCGTCGGCGAAGAGAGTCAGTGCGAAACGAAACACCGGTGCGGTGGAGCGGCGTAGCCGTTGAATGCCGATTACATTGATTGAATCAAAGCTGAAGAAGCGATCCTGGTAGACTGACCCGGATTTCCAATTTTGGTTTTTATATTTTTTTTGGGTGGCGTTTCTGCCAATTCATTTCGGAAGGCCAGTTCCGATTTTGACCGTGAACTCTATTACAGCCGGAACTTCAAAAATCGAATCTAGCGCCTGAGGGTGGGAGCGCGACCTGACAACCGCCTCCAATTGGAGGGGGTGGGGCGTCGATTTCAGATTTCCTGTTGCAGTCGGAAATTGGAAACGGAAATTTATTCCGGTGTTGATTGCTGTCGTAGAGACAAGGGGTCGCCGCCCGCCATACACTGGCGAATGTCGTACTCAAATCGTGGCGAGTTCAGCAGCAGGTGCTGAGGTGTGAACTTCAAGGGAATGCCTCTAGATTCATTCGCCCTAGAAGCTCGCGCCGCAACTCGGTTAACGCGGGCTGATTTCGTTTGTGCCAATCCTGATAGCCCAAGGACTTTAGTTCTTTCTCTAAGACTTCCATGGCCTTCACTGTCTCGTTGTTTGAAAACGCAGACCCAATGTTACGTAATAGTCCGTCCTGCCGTGTCAACGCTTGACGGACCCACTCGGGAAGGCGCTCATTCCCAGACTCAAAGATGCGCGCATACTCAACAGCCCCAAGAAACGCTTCCCACTCATGTATGAGACTAATCTTTTGCTCGGTGGCCTTCTGCTTTTTCCACATGCGATTTTGAAAGAGAGCAGTCAGGACTGCCACTAGCACGGCACTCACCAACGGAGCAAAGAGCACCTTCAAACTTTCCAATACTCTAGCTTCCATCTCTTCACCTAGTGGTCAGGTCCAGTGCCCATAGCTCCTCGAAGGATAACCCGCCTCGCAGCAACTTCCTCAATTCGCGACCGTTCGCGTGCGCTTGTACGTTGTCGCTGAATGTTATCAGCCATAGCGGATTCGGACGCAGTGGGACTGTTCCTTGGAAGCGGTCATCAATCGGCAGCGGTTCCACGGGATTCCGCTCGTACCACGGGGCATTTTCATCACATCTCTCGATTCGCTGGCACGTACTTTTCCTTACCCTACAGCCGGAGTTGCCGTGCATGTAGTCGATGTACGTGCGATCCGGTCCAATGGTCTTTTTCACATCCATTTTCTGTTCCTCCTGTTGATAATGATAGCACACATGAAATCTGCAAACGGTTGAAAACAAATGACTTACTTGACACACCTATAAAGAGCGTGTCCAGTTTTAACGCGCAACCATCGCGCCGCGTTCTACTTTATCCGAGTACCTCGGGTGTTGCTGCTCTCGACGGCCCGATCCAGTCGCAACTGAAACGGCTAATCGCCATCGTTGAACGCGACATCACCAATCAGCAGAAGCAGGAGGAGGAAATCCTCACCGAAGCTATCGGTTTTCGTACTGTGGGGGCCGTTAAGTCGTCTACTCGCTGAGCTTACCCTTGGATGGGCTACATCCGCAATGACCCGGCGTTCCGACGTTTATTATGAAAACCCTGTGGCGAAGAAAGGCATTTTTAGATCCATCCGCCCAGGAACCGTTTCCTTGGAACATTTGGCGCGCTACCGGGATGCCTGCGAAGGTGGACGATTTACTACCGACTGAACGATTGAGAGTCCATTACTCGACCAGCCGCGTTTAGGTATACCAGAATCGCGCCTTTTGCGAAGACCAGTTGTGTGCCGCCGCGCCCCCAGTCATTTGTTTCGTCCGGCACTCCCATGAGATCGTACACGGCATATTCGGACATTCCGACTACAAAAGCTCCCGTTCGCAATCCCTTTACATCCGCCGCGCTATAAAAAGCGGGTATCTCCGCAAACAGAGAGCCTTCTATCTTGCTAAGAAATGATTTCCCCTCACGTTCTACGTAATGAGACAAAAACAGCACCGGTGTCTGGTCCGGCAACGCAAGTTCCAATATCACTGAATCCGATTCTTCGTCGTACTTGGCCTTCCTGATTTGTAGGGGTTTCAGAAAGCCATTCGAACGAATTTGCATGTCAAGACCAGTTATGCGCTCGGAATTTCCAGCTACTAGATCGGCTACTCCTGCGCTGGGTTCGTAAACAACCGACCTGTGGACAGCAAATAAGTCCTTACCAATCACTGTGGGAAGTAGCCACTTGATTATTTCGGCATGTTTGCTTTGAGGTGTTGTGGGCAGAAAGTAGATTGAATGTCTGGTCCATTCATCTTTCGGTATGTAATCAGAGGTTGGCCCTGTTGTGATGACAATACTTCCTGATGCAGTTTTGACAACAACATTCACGACGGGGTCGACCGGATCAGAGGCGAGGTTGGAACGTGTTTCGCCAAACGCATTCGGTCTCGCCCACTCGCCCGACCCGTCAGCCAACTGAATTGCTAGAACGGCTCCTATTGCGGGGAAGTTTATCGTCGGTTTGGACCACGCAACGTTTTTGTACCGTCCACCCTCCAGAACAGCGTCTTCCCAATAACCGCCCTGCAAAACAACAGGCGTATTCAGAAGCGCCCGCCGAAATGTCAAGAGAGTAACCGGTTGCGAAGAGGAGCGTGGCGATGTCCTTTTTTGTGGCGCGGCAATGGCTAGTGTGGCCACTGAAAAGATCAGGACCCGTTTAGCCGTTGTGAAAGAAATCATAACGTTGATGCTCTTCGCGCAATTGATACGATTCTAATTCCACATGCTTCGGATGAACTTAAACATGGTAGCGCTAAGGGGAATCGAACCCCTATTTAAGCCTTGAGAGGGCTCCGTCCTAACCGTTAGACGATAGCGCCACTTCCATCAATCATTCTCAGTATAGCGATCAGGGCCGTTTTGGCGCTAAGCTTTGAGCAACGTTTTCCGCAGTAGATCCAAGGCGCCCTGTGTGGCGAGAGTGCGGACACGGGACCGGTCGCCTCCATAGCGAATTCGAACCACCCGGGTTGCCATTGGCTCGGCAATTCCGATGTACACCGTGCCCACTGGATCGAATTCGGTTCCCCCGGAAGGGCCAGCATATCCAGTAACGGAGAGGGCGTAGGTAGAGCCGCTGCGCCGCCGCGCTCCTTCCGCCATGGCTGCGGCCACGGGTTCACTGACAGCGCCGTTCTTTGCGATCAGGTCCTTTGAGACGCCCAGAAGGTCCTGCTTTTGACCGTCCCTATAAGTCACATAACCGGCTACAAAGAAATCCGAGCTACCTGCTTGCTCGGTCAGCCGCCCTGCCAACAGACCTCCGGTACAGCTCTCGGCAGTGGATACGGTGGAATGCCGTTTGCGCAATAAACAGCCGATCACCGTTTCGAGGGGTTCGTCCGCGTTATCGCTGTAAATGCGATCACCGAGCAATTCGCTGATTGGATTGGCGACCTCCCGAAGCAGATCGTCCGCTTCTTTTTCGGTTTGGGCTTGCGCCCTCAAATGCACGAACAAGTCTCCAGGCGCGGAGAGCACGGTAGTCACGGGATTGCTGTACCTGGTGTACACAGGTGCGATGAGCGCGTCCAGGTCCGATTCGCCAATGCCGGTAATTCGAAAACTCCGGACCTTGATGATTTGCGGAGGAACAACATGCCTCAAGCGCGGAACAAGCTCATTTGCCACCATGGCTTTTAGTTCGCCAGGCGGCCCAGGCAAAAGGGCGAGCGCGCCGCGATCCGTGTAGAGGAACTGTCCGGGCGCGCTTCCATGGGGGTTCGGCATGGCCTCGGCCCCTTCCAGCAGATAAGCCTGCCTGATGTTGTTCTTTGCCATAGGCCGGTTGATCTGCCGAAAGCGAGCGATGAGAATCGATTCCTGTTCGAGAGAGAGTATCAGCTTCCGGCCGAGCGCCGCGGCGGCGGCATCGCGGGTCAGGTCATCCTCCGTTGGACCGAGACCGCCGATCAGCACGACAATGTGAACGCGCTCAATAGCTCCGCGAATGGCGTGCGTGAGCCGATCGCGATCATCGCCGATCACTTGTTTGGTGACGACCTCCACGCCCAGGAAATTCAGGTATTCGGTGACTACGAGCGAGTTGGTATCAATGCGCTGCGGAGTCAGGAGTTCGCTCCCAACCGCAATAATTTCAGCGTCCTTGGGCATGAACGGGGCTATGGCATGGGGCGCCCGGCGATCTCGACATCGACACGAAACAGAGCATTATGGGTGGCCAGGATCAGAGATTTGGACGGAGTGAACGCCAGACCCACGATTCCGGGACCGGAGAGGAAATGTTCTGGCTTGCGCGACTCGTCGATGCGAATGATTCCACGGCGGCCTCCCAGTGAAGCAGCCACGTATAGCCGTCCCTTGGCGTCGAAGGCAAGTCCTTGCGGCCGGCCTAAACCACGATAGAAGGTCTCGACTTCACCTGCCTTCGAGATGCGATTTACGGCGTCGAAGCTGGATGTGGTGGGCCCGGTGACGTAGAGATAATCCTCCGGGCCAAATGCGAGATGATAAGCGGCAATCGAGGGTTCGAGCGTGGCGAAGACGTAAATCTGCCGCGACTTGCTGATTTTGAAAATAGTCCCGCTGCGGTCACCGACGTAGAGGTTTTCGTCGCGATCGAAGGCCAGGCCGGTGGCGACGCCCATGCCTTCGACAAAGACGGACATGTGCCCGGCCGGGGTAATTTGATACACAATCCCGTCATACCGGCTGGAGACATAAAGCAATCCTTCGCGATCGAAGGCCAAGCCAGTGGGATTCATCAGGTCGGTGACAAAGGGCTTCGAGTTGTAATTTGTGTCTATCTTATAGATGGATACGGGCGACTTCTGCCCACGCGATCCGCTAAAGGTGCTGTACACGTTGCCCTCGCGGTCCACGGCCGGATTGGCGACGGGGTGAAGGCTATCGGCAATCTGAATTCCCAAGTGAGTCTCTTTGAGATCGCTTTCCAAAGTTCCGGTGGAAACCACCACCTCGCCGACCATAGCCGCGTCGGGTACGCGGGCAATGATGTAGGAATCGCCGGCCACAATCAGATGCGCAGCCTGATTACCGAGGCGAACCGTGGGCCGGCCTGCGGATGCAAGATGCTGGCCGCGAATGTGCAACTCGCCACCGGTGATCGCCGCGGGTGGTTCCAATTTTGCGATGGTAGGCCGCATGTTGGGCTGGTCAGACGCCGATTGTTTGCTTGCCATATTAGTAAAGTCTTAACGCCCCGCCTATATACAAGATAAGCGCCCCGTATAGTCCCGCCGCGATATCGTCGGCGACAATACCGAACCCTTCCGGCAAACGTTCCAGTTTACGCACGGGCCACGGCTTCCAGATGTCGAACAGACGGAAAAGAATGAAGCTGGCGAGGAACGTCTTCCAGACTAGCGCAGTGGCTCCCAACAACGTCACCCATAACCCCAGCACTTCGTCGATAACGACGACGCCGGGATCTGGTTGGTTCAGGCTTCTGGCGGTAAGAGTAGAAGCCCAGACCGCCGGGAATAGCAACACAAGGCTGAGCAGCAGAAATGCGGGCCGGCCAGCGCCACTGTATGCGTGCAAGAGAACAGCAATGACGAGCGCGGCGAGCGACCCAATCGTACCGGGTCCCCACGGGAAGTAACCGCACCCGAACCAGGTCGCCAGCAATACTGCCAGCCGGTTCACTGGGCTCGACCTTCAGGCCCCTCAAAGTCATCGGCGTCTTCCAACTCTTCGAAATCATTTCCCTTGGGCGGAGCGGAAATTACGTACTTCTCCGATGCCCAGTTGCCTAGATCGAGCACTCTGCAGCGATCGCTACAGAACGGCATGTTTGGGTCATCAAGCGGCACTGGTTTTTTGCAGATAGGGCAGTTCATTGTGGAGCGGGTTTTCGGCCTGCGGTGGCTTTCCAGGCCGTCCGCCGATTCCATTATCGAACGGGTATACCAGTCCGATGCGAATGAGAACTCAGGATTGGGAACGGATTTGCTGCTTGCGAAACCGGCGCGTACGACTGCTCGGGCGAACCGACCAACTCACCCACTAAATCATAATCGTGGGCTTCGGTGATGCGGAGTGTACGGATTTCTCCAGGTCGAGGCTGCGCGCTAGGAATCGAACCAAAATCGTTGATGTAGCAAACGCCGTCAATTTCGGGAGCCTGCGTCGAAAGGCGCGCCTCCCACAGAAGATCCGTTTCTTTTGACGGTCCTTCAATGAGCACGGGCAACTCGCCGCCGACGAGTTTCTTGTTGCAGAGGAGAGAAATGCGGCGCTGGGTCGCCATCAATTTCCGCCTGCGAGCGTAGATGGTCCGCTTGTCAATCTTTTGATCCAGGTTGTAACTGCGGCTGGTTTCTTCGTCGCTATACGAGAAAACACCGAGGCGATCGAAGTGTGCGGCCTCGACGAACTGGCACAATTCAGCGAAATCGGCCTCTGTTTCACCCGGAAAACCCACAATCATGCTGGTCCGGATTGCCACACCGGGAATTGTCGCGCGAATTCGCTCGAGCAATTTCAGAAAGATGTCCGCATTTGCCCCACGCTTCATTCGCTTCAGTACAGGCGCACTGGCGTGCTGCAGCGGCATATCGATGTACTTGACCAGCGACTCGTGAGCCGCGATGGCATCAAGCAATTTTTGCGTGACCTTGTTCGGATAGGCGTAGAGGAACCGAATCCATTTTGGAAACTCGGTCGGAATTTCAGCGAGCCGGGTAAGAAGATCGGCCAGACCGTCCTTTAATCCAAGATCCTGACCGTAACAAGTTGTGTCCTGACCAATGAGGTTAATCTCCCGCACGCCCATTGCGAACATGCGCGCCGCTTCGTTCACGACACTTTCGAAGCGGCGGCTGCGGAACTGACCGCGAAACTGAGGAATAATGCAGAACGAGCACGGGTGATCGCAACCCTCGGCGATTTTGATGTATGCCGAATGACGCGGGGTCGTGAAAACACGGGCCGTAAGGTCATGATAGAGGTAAGGCTCGGGCGGAAGCTCTTTGGGGGTCAGGCCTTCGCAGAGCGCGGTGATTTTCTCGAGTTCGTTTGTCCCGAGCACGGCATCCACGTCAGGAATATGGTTCTGAATGTCTGAGCGGTAGTGCTCAACCAGGCATCCGGCGACAATCAATCGCTGGGCCTTGCCGGACTTCTTGTACTCGGCCATCTCCAGGATGGTGTCGACCGACTCCTGCTTCGCCGGATCGATGAAGCTGCAAGTATTTACCACGATCACATCAGCTTCCGCGGGCTGAGGAGTTAATTCGTGGCCACTGGCCGCAAGCTGTCCCATCATGACTTCGGTATCGACCAGATTCTTGGGACAGCCGAGACTTACAAATCCAATTTTCAAAAGGTGCTAAATCCGTGGAGGAGGAAATTGCGGCTAATTACCGCTCGGAACTTTTAGAATACCAGGAGATTGGACGTTGGTACTGCGACACGGGCCTATAGTACGCTTTTGCTGCCGCGAACCGGTCATCGGGCGAAACGGACAGAAACTTGGTCCGATCTATGAGGGTTAGACCTTTAGCGGCTTGAACACGCTGTTCCACGTTTCAGCCGAAGCTTGCGGAGGATGAATGTTCAAACTGAGCCGTATCTCTGTCGTTTTCGCGGCGTTAGCTTTTAGTTCTTCGGCTGGTATCGCGGCCAGCCTGTTCAACTTCGATTCCGATACTGTGGGCAAGGGAACGACGTTTACGGATACGAACAATGGTATCTCGGCCACGTTCAGCGGGTCGGCGGATCCCAATGGCTTTCAGGTCGTGCAACCCGCGGCTTCTGGTGTTGTTTTTCAGACACTGAGCGGCAACGTCCTAACGGATGCGTTCGGGACTGCTAACCAGACGCTGACGATTCTGTTCAGCGCTGGGCTTTCGAGTGTGAACCTGGATTTTGCGGTAATCACCGGCACTCCAACTCCGTTCACGCTCCAGGCGCTTAGAAGCGGAGCATCCGTTGGCTCCGTGACTGAAACAGATTCCGTCCCGTCCGGAGGATTTGTCTTCGCTGAGGGGGTTGCGGCTTTCAGCTCTTCGAATTTCAACGAGATCATTTTGAGCTCTACGGCTGCGGCATTTGCGGTGGATAACATCAGTGTTACTCCCGCAACTGTCACCTCGACTCCAGAACCAGGAACTGTATTTTTGGGCGCGCTGATTTTGTTGCCCTTTGCGGTACTGCGTCTGCGGCGCAGATTCATGAGATACGCGGGTTAATTCTCGCGCAATGCGGACATGGGGTCTACTCGCGAGGCGCGGCGTGCCGGGAGATAGCACGCCAACAGTGCAACGCCGAGTAGAGTGAGTGCGGCCCAGGTGAACGTGATCGGATCTTCCGGCGTAACTTTGAAAAGCATTCCGGCGATCGCCTCGGTGGTCCACATCGCCGCGATTGCGCCAACGAGTATGCCGCCGCAGGCAAGGCGTGCCCCATTGCTTAAGATGAGCCGGACGATATCGGTTGATCGCGCACCGACAGCCATTCGAATTCCGATCTCGGCTGTTCTGGCAGCCACGGAATAATGCATCAACGCGAAGACTCCCAGCGCCGCGAGCGCAAGAGCAATCGCCGAGAACACCCCGATTAACCAGGTCTGAAAACGCCTTTGCGTTTCTTGTGCGCTGAGCAACTGCTCCATCGTCCGAATAGACGAAATCACGACTTGGGAATTCACACGACGAATGACGGTGCGCGCGGCGGCGGCTACCTGAGTGGGGTACGCAGCCGTACGGATTACTAGATTGCCGGTAGTTTCGCCGCGCTGCGATTGCACTTCATAGATTTGCGAATAAGGCGCTTTTTCCAGGCCGCCGCTTCGGACATCTTTGACGAGGCCAACCACGGTCAGCCAGTCGTCGTTTCGGCCGCGCGGGTCGAAACCCTTGACCCGCTTTCCGATGGGATCCTCTCCGGGCCAATAGCGGTGGGCAAGAGCTTCGTTCACAATCACGACGGGCGCGGTATCCGGCCGGTCGTTATCGGTGAAAGTGCGGCCGCGAAGAAGTGGGATGCCCATGGCCTGAAAATAGTCGCCGGTGATCTGGGTCCAGACGAGCTGTTTCCAGGACGACTTCGGTTCCGCCGGCCGGCCCTCGACCAACCGGAGAGCTGGGTCCGCGTATCGCTATAGAACAAGTGCTCGCGGCCCCGACAGCTTCCACGCCGGGCAGAGTACGAATGCGCTGCATGATCTCGCGGTAAAACTGAGTCACTTGGGATGGCGTTCCGCTCGGCGCGCCCATCTGGATGGTCAGAACGTTTTCCGCATGGAACCCGGGATTCACGTTCAGCACGGCAATAAAGCTGCGTATCAGCAGGCCAGCCCCTGTGAGGAGCACCATGGCGAGCGCAAACTCAGCAGCCACTAAGACGTTCTTGGCTCGACGCTCGAAGCGCGTTCCGTCATCCCGCGTCCGGCCGTGTTGAGGACCATGCCCCAATTGCGCCGCGAGATGCGCCATGCGGGAGCCACGCCGAGCAGCACGCCGGCGGAGACACTGATCGCGAGCGCAAAGAGCAATGCGCGCCCGTTTACACTGACTTCGCTCAATAGCGGAGCATTTGCTGGAGCGATCGCCTTCAGCACCGGCACCAGAGCGAACGATGCCGCGACGCCGAGTACGCCGGCGACTAACGAATAAGTGACTGCTTCTGTGACAAGCTGGCGAAGGATACGCATGTCCGGCTCCCAGCGCGGTGCGGACCGTCAGCTCGCGCTGGCGTTGCGCGGCACGAGCCAGCAGTAAGTTCGCCACGTTCGCGCAGGCAATCAACAGTAAGAATGCGACCGCGCCGAATAGAACGAGCATGGGTTTCCGCACGCTCCCGGTAAAGTGCTCGCGCAGCGGTACAACCTTGATGTCATTTTCGTGTGGTTCAGGGAGCGCGGTTCGCAATCCCTTCCAGATGGAATCGACTTCCGCTTGCGCTGCGCCTATCGAAACCCCTGGTTTAAGGCGCGCCATGACATCCCATTGGGTAGACTTCTGAGGGTCGGTCTCTTCTGTGTTCCACTCCGGGTGCGAAAGCACCGGCGCCCAAAGCTGAGTCTTCAGGAACGGAACCTGGAAATCGGAAGGCATAACACCAATCACCTGCCAGCGTGCGTGGCCGATTTCAAGATCCTTACCCAGAACGTCCGGCGAACGGGCGAAACGCTGCGCCCACAATCCTTCACTGATCACAACCACTCGCTCCCGACGCAGATTCTCTTGCGCTGTGAACGTACGGCCCAGAAGCGGAGAACGTCCGAATAACGAGAACAGATTGGGCGATACAAAAGCGCCTTGCATGGGAACCGACTCCTCGCCGCCCGTCAGGGTCACGCGCGACCATCCTGTCCGAAACGTGACTGCGAGATCTTCGAACGAACGGCTTTTGGCTTTGAATTGCTGGAAATCGGCATAAGTGACCGATCCATTCGAATCGAATGGCGGCCTGGGCGCGTAGGTGGTCAGCGTGACCAGGCGGCCGGGATTGCGATACGGCAAAGGACGCAGCAGAATCCCATCCACCAAACTGAAGATCGATACGCTGGCAGCGATTCCCAGCGCCAAGATTCCAATCACGAGAGAAAAGAAAGCAGGCGCCTTGCGAAAACTTCTCAATGCGTATCGAGTATCGGCAACAAGCGCATCCATACAGAGTTTCCCAAGCAGTTGTCTTACCAGCGATTGTTCGTGAAAATTGCGATATTGCGTCGATTTCGCGGCCATCTTCGGGACAACACTGTCCGAAACCGGACGCTTCGCGATAGCATGGGCCCATGGCCACGCGAGTGGATCGCAGGACAGTTGATCTATCGAGCTACCCCGATCTGGTGGTGATTTATCTTGGGATGCGAGTCAACACGCCGCGCGGTTTGCTTACGCTGGCGCGCTTTGGTCCCAGGATTTCGGCCTCGGTCGCTGAACGGCCTGACGGGCTGCTTTTGCACGAACCAGTCATCTATTCTCTTTTCCCGCCGCATGTCGGCATGAGACAGTACTGGCGCGATTTTCAAGCTCTGGAGAAATGGACGCGGGCGCTTCCGCACAAGGACTGGTGGGTGAATTTTCTGCGCGATTCGGGAGGGACGGCTTCTGGCATGAGACATACTTCAACCGGGGAGGCATGGAAGCGATCTACGATGATCTTCGCAAGCCCATTGGCTTGGGAGCCTTCGCAGGGCTTACAGCGGCTCGCGGAGCAATGTTCTCAGCCCGACGGCGTGCCGACGCGAGAAGGCGAATCGGCGGAGCCGCCTCTCCGCGAGCAAGATTTGTACTCAGAGTAGACGCTTTCACCCGCCAAAACGTCACGTCTCGGCATAATAGCGCCCGGTCGCTTGCACTACGAGCCTTTTTGCTTGGTGGTCACTCTGATTTTGCGAAATCCCGATGACGTCACCGGCCGATCCGAGACAAACCCCAAGCTGTATTCGCTTCGCAGATCCTCCTCAATTGCGCTGAAAATCTGCTCGATGTTCTGCTTCGGCGAAACTTCAAAGAATCCGCCTCCTGTTTCCCTCGCAAGGCGTTCCAGAACTCCCTTCCCGCTCGGACCAATCGAAAGGACGCGGCCGTAATAGGACTCATCGGAGAAGAGAATGCAATAGACAATGGTGTCCGCGCGCTGAGCCGCTTCCACGGCATCGTTGAGAGTGCATGTGCTTCCCACGTCCACGCCATCGGTGAGTACGATGAATGCCTTTCTGCCCTGCTGTTTTCGCATCACCTGAATTGCGGCTGTCCTCACAGCATCGTAGAGCAGAGTGCCGCTGCCGTACGCCGCTTCCTGAGCATTCGGCGAATCGAGCAAGCGAAAGCGTATCCTGCAAATCCTTATGCGAAGAAGTGAGTTCCTGCCGGATCATCACAGCCTGGTCAAACTGAACAATAACGGCCTTATCTTTGCTTTGACGCAAGACCTGATCCAGAAAACGGTAGCTTGCGCCGCGTTCATTCTCTAAAACGCGAGTCTGGCTGAGGCTCGTGTCGACCAGCAAGCCAATGGTCAGCGGAAGGTCCGATTCTCTTGAGAAGTATCGAATCACTTGCGGTCTTCCGTCCTCAAAAACGGCGAAGTCGTCTTTGTTGAGGTTCTGGATGATCTGGCCCTGTCTTGTCGCGAACCGTCGCAAAAATGTTGACGACCTTCACTTCCGTCGAGAAGGTGGGCTCCTGTTGCGCTCGCAAGTAATGTACAAAGATGGCGCAACCAGCGGCAGAAACGATCCACTTGCGTCTGGAGATCATTGCGCAGTCACATCGCCATAGAATTTCCAACTGGTTTTGTAATCGCGTGTGAGAGGCTGATGCGTGAGATCGGCGCGGATCATTTCGACTGGAATCCAGTTTTCTCTTGAGGATTGCGTCGTGAAACTGACGATTGGTCATTTTGCCGGAATCCACCAGTTCTTTGTGAAGCGCGTAGAACTGCATGCCTCCCAGCAGATAGGCGGCCTGATACAGCGGGGCGTAACCGCCGGCAAATGACCGGCGCACCTCGCCAATGGCGTTCTCGCGTTCAAAGCCGACACGATCCACCAGAAATTTCACGCACTCATCGGGCGTCATCTTCTCCAGATGGAAGCTCAAGGAAAAAATAATGCGGGCGCAGCGGTGCATTCTCCAGAAAAGAGCGCCGACGCGCTCTTCCGGCGTGTTCTGGAATTTCATGTCCCAGAGCAGCATCTCCCAATACAGTGACCATCCTTCGGTGACGAATGGCGTTCGGCCCAGCGCCGCGCCGCGATAGGGATGAAAACGCGCTCCCATGTAGCCTTGCAATTCATGCCCGGGAATCAACTCGTGAAAGACAGTGGCCTTGGCAAATGGCCGGTTGTTCCCGCGCATGCTCATTATTTTTTGCTCATAGGACATGGCATCGGTGGGATAGGACACCTGGATCACTTCGCCGCCCAGGAAAAAAGGATTCAGCAGTTGAGCTTGCGGGCTCATCATGGTCATGCGCCACGTCTCACGAGCAATGGGCGGAATGGTGATCAGGTCGTGATCGTCCATGAACTTGATCGCTTCCAGCGCCAGTTCACGAATCATCTGCCGGTTGCTTGCCGGGCTCGACATACATGTTCTTCACTTTTTCGAGCGCTTTCTTCCAATCGTCGCCGTAACCCATCTCGCGCGAGGCGCGCTTCATCTCGCTCTCGCACCAGGCGAACTCTTTGTTGGCAATAGCAATCAGCTCTTCCGGCGTGTAGGGGATCATCTCGTGAGCCAGCTCGCTCAGGAGAGCGTCGCGGCCCACAGGATGCCCGATGATGTCGTTGGTTTCTCCTGGTTCGGCGCTGCCGATCGGGGTTCCGGAAAGCCCCGAACCTCTGCCGCCTCCCTCACCCGGACCGCCGAAGCCGCTTCGCCGCCCTGATTTCCGGGCTGGCCGAGAAGCGGATTCCAGGGCCTCTGCCGCGTTTGCGGTGGCGGATTGGCTTGCGCCGGCTTGAGCCCCAGGACTTGCTCGCGCAAAAATGCGATGTAGCTCTGCAGGCCGGCGTCAGCTTTTCTATAATCGGCCGCGGCCCACCATGTGAATGAAGGATCGTAGCCGTCGTAAAAGGTGAACCAGGTGCGGAGCGTGTTCCGCATGATTGGTTGAAATCGTGACTGCGCGGGCGGCATTGATTTTTCTCTGGCGGACGGTGTCGGCCGCCGTCTGAGATTTTATCTTCCCCTCGAGATCTTTCCGCGTCGTCTTCGATTTCCTTGGTGAGCTTGGAAAGCTTCTCGGCTGCTTCGCGCGGATCCAGGGTCTGCATCTCCTGGCGGCACATCTCCAATTCCAGAATGGTTGGCGCGAATGGCACGTAAGGCTTCGCGTCCGCATCATCCTTTGCATTCAGGTCCAGCACGCGAATGTCATGATCCAGACCATTGCGGAACACGATGTAATCGATTTTTCCGTCCTGGCTCAGTTTGTCGAAATTCAGCTCCGATAAGCGCGAAAGCCATGCTTCGTAATATTTGCGAAAGCGCTCCCGGCGTTCCGGCGAGTCCTCCAGATTGTAAAACCGCTGGAGATTTCCGCGATCGGCGGTGAAGCGTTCCATGAGGGGACGCAATTCGCTGGACGAATGATCGAATTCGATCTGGTTTGCCTCCGAAGACTGAAAGGCGCGTGATTTTTGCGGCGCCAGTAACAGCACCATGGCCGCTCCTAGCGTGCACGCTTTCGCTAAGGACATTCGAGCTCCTGTCGGAATTCCTTCTTAACATATTGCGGTGTCTCCATTTTGGGGCTTTCCTCGTAAGTTGAATGCGGATATTGTAGAGAGAGCCGCCAGCTCCGAGCCAAAGGAGGTTCCGAATGGCTATCTCGTTTGAAGTGAACGGACAAAAGAAGTCCGTTGACGTCGATCCTCAGACTCCGTTGTTATGGGTCCTGAGAGACACACTTAACCTCACGGTACGAAATATGGCTGCGGGATCGCGGCCTGCGGAGCATGCACCGTGCACATCGACGGCGCTCCAGCGCGCTCCTGCGTCTTTCCTGTTTCGGGCGTGGCGGGCAAGAAGATTGTAACCATTGAAGGGCTTTCGCACGATCGCAGCCATCCCGTGCAACAAGCCTGGATTGAGGAGCAAGTGCCGCAATGCGGCTACTGCCAATCGGGCCAGATCATGACCGCGGTGGCGTTTCTGAAGAAGAACGCGAATCCGACTCCGGCGGAAGTGGATGAAGCGATGTCCAACAATATCTGCCGCTGTGGAACGGCGACAGGGATTCGCAAAGCTGTTTTGAGGGCGGCGGAGTCGATGCACGGCGGAAGCCTCCGGCGAACCGCACGGAGGTGAGCTATGAGCGACGGTCGCAAAATACTCTGTCGCGGCGAACGCTGCTGAAGACGACTCTGCAAACCGGGCAGCGGCCTTGGTGATCGGCTTTGAAGCGCCGCGCGTGGCGAAGGCGCGCCAGAAAAAGCCGGTTGCGAATCCGCTGAAGGCCTGGGTGAAGATCGACCAAAACGGGATGGTCACCTTGATCTACTCGAAATCGGAAATGGGCCAGGCGTGACCACATCGCTTCCGATGATTCTGGCGGACGAGCTGTGTGTCGACTGGAAAAACGTAAGCGTGGAGCATGCGAGTCTCGATCCGGCTTATGGAGGCCAGGGCACGGGCGGCAGCGGCAGCGTGGCCGGCATGTGGATGCCCTTGCGAAAAGCGGGTGCGGCGGGCCGGCAAATGCTGATCGCAGCGGCGGCACAACGCTGGAACGTAGCTCCGGAAAGCTGCACGGCCAAGAACGGCGCGGTGTGGCATGGCGCCGACAAGCTGCGCTATACGCGAATTGGTGGAGGCTGCGTCGCAGTTGCCCGTACCCGACCTCGCGACAGTGACGTTGAAGAAACCCGAGGAGTTCGAGCTGATCGGGAAATCGCTTCCGCGCACGGATATTCCGGCGAAAGTAGACGGCAGCGCGACCTTCGGGCTGGATGTGCGGGTGCCCGGCATGGTGTACGCCGTTGTGGCGCGATGTCCGGTGTTCGGCGGAAAAGTGAAGAGTTTCGACGCCACGAAAGCGAAGGCCATGAAGGGCGTCTACGACGTCTTCACCATCGATCCGGTGCCGGAGGGAGTTCACTGCGGCGGGTGGCGTAGCGGTGGTGGCGGAAAGCACTTATATCGCGATGCAGGCGCGCAAGCAGTTGCAGATCGATTGGGATTTCGGTCCGCACGCGAACGAGAGCAGCGAAAGTTTGCGGAGGCAATTCCGCAAGCTGGTGGATTCGCAGATGAAGGTGGTGCTGAACCGGGGCGACGCCGATGCCGCCATCTCGGGCGCGCCAGCGGAAAAGAAGATCGAGTGCGATTACGAGCTTCCGTTCCAGGCGCACGCCACGATGGAGCCGATGAACTGCACCGTGCACATTCGAAGCGACGGAGCGGAGGCTTGGGCGCCAACGCAAGCGCCCGATTGGGCCAAGGCGTGATTGCGCAGGTGAGCGGTCTGCCGCCGCAGAAAATACAGGTTCACACGACGTTTATGGGCGGCGGATTCGGACGGCGCTATCAAGGCGACTTCGCCATGGAAGCGGCGCAAGTGGCAAAGCATGTCGGAAAGCCGGTGCAACTCGTTTGGTCGCGCGAAGACGACATGACGCACGATTTCTACCGGCCCGCTTCATATCACCGCATCAGCGGCGCGGTGGATGCGAACGGCAACATCATCGCGTGGAGGCATAAGAGCACCTCGACTTCGATTGCGGATTACTGGGGGGAAAGCGCCGCCGGAATCGTCCGAGCTTGGGATGGCGACCAGATGCCGTATCTGGCGAAGAATTACAAGCTGGAATACTTGCCGGCCGCATCCGGCGTGCCGAGGGCCTGGTGGCGATCGGTGGAAGCGTCCGTCATCGGATTCGTCATGGAGAGTTTCATGGACGAGCTGGCGCACGCAGCGGGCGCCGATCCCTACGAGTTCCGCATTCAGAAGTTGGGCGAGACTCGTCTGGTGAAGGACCGCTCGGACGAAAAAGAACGGCCGCTTGATACCGGACGCTTCAAAGACTGTTCTGCAGCTTGCCGCGGAAAAGAGCGACTGGGGCAAGCCGCTGCCGAGCGGGCAAGGGCGGGGAATTGCCGTGCCACTACTCGTTCCACAGCTACGTCGCCAACGTGGTGGAAGTCGCGGTCGACAAAGGCGGCCGTTCGAGTGAACCGGGTGGTGTCGGCTGTCGATATCGGTACTGCCAGTGAATCCGGATGGCATTCAGGGCGCAGGTGGAGAGCGCGATCGTTTACGGACTTACGGCCGCGCTCAAAAGTCAGATTACGATTCAGGACGGGCGCGCGGTGCAGAATAACTTCAACAAGTTCACTACGCTTTCGATGAAGGAGACGCCGCTTATTGAGGTGCATATCGTGCCCAGCACGGTTGCGCCGACAGGCATCGGCGAGCCTGGGTTGCCGCCTACTGCTCCGGCATTGATGAACGCTATTTTTGCGGCCACAGGAAAACGGGTGAGGCGATTGCCGCTCCAAGCCGGCGATCTGGCCTGACGGCGAACGGCTGTCGGGGTGGAACGAAGTTTATAAGCTGGCGTTTTCCGGCGTGGAAGGTACGCCGGAAGCTATTCCTCTGAGCCTGAGAATGCACCAGGCGGTAATCAGGATTCCATACGTCAGTAAGCCGAGATTGACGAAAGCCTCGGCCGTCGAATTGATCAGAGGGTAAGCGATCGCCAGCAGGCAGGTCAGAACTTCGCCGACCAATACAAGTTCGTAGAACACCATCCAGACAAAAGTGTTATTCGGGCAAACGATGTTCTGCTTGCGGATCTGCCGGTGAAGCGTCCAAAGAAAGGCCAGCGTAGCCGTCGAGGTTCCGGCCCAGAGCACCACTGCGAGCGTGGCGAGCATGGCTGACTCGCCGTTCGTCTCACTTTCCTGGAAGAACGCGGACGCAATAAATCCGAAGATGGCGGCGAAAATCAACCCGGAAATCAGCCGGACGACTGCAAGCCTCCGCAGCTTCGCGGTCTCGGTCTTCGCCTCCTCAAAAACATCCCACGCGGCCAGCGGATATAAAAACACATACAAAAAACGCGAGTAAAGGGACACTCTGATGTCTTCCGGCGAGCCGGCCCCAAGCCACAGTTGAGTCACATCGAAAAATACGCCCACCAGGCAAGCCAGCGTGATGAACAAGTACACGCGATGGAGCCTCAGCATCAGAATGCGGCACACCAATAGCCCGTCCACTGCGGTGCCCGCGATCTCCATCCAGTGATTTGTCTGATCTAGCATTCGCTTAAACCATTTGAACCTACTCGCGGACGGAGATCGCCGGGCCGAGGCGCATGCTACTGAATCGGGCTGACGGGTTGAATGGTCGAGAGGTCGATCGGTTGTCCCGCAGCAGACTGTTCGGCAGCTAAGGCGCTTTGTGTCGCGGCAATCACCACCGCCGCCAATTGCGCGTACGGTTTCGCAGCGGGAACGGCTTCCGCAACTGCCGCCGCCACCTCCAGCTCAGTCAAGATATCGATCGCGGGTACGTTTGGTCCTGCCGCTTGGCGCATCTTCGTCGCCCGAGCGCGAATTTTCAGCACACTCGCCGCGGACACATGCAAATCGGATTCGAACGCGTTCTCAAGAGAGACGATGCTGACGGTCAGATTGCCGATATCGACGGTCACGTCCGCTTCACTCTTCGGAGCCGCGCGGTAAAGAGAATACGCATCGAGAGCGACGGAATAAGATGCCACAGCCTGATTGAATGCCGAAGCATACTGCGGGTAATCCGCCTGGAGCTGGCCGCGCAACGAGGCGAGCGCTCCGTGCGCCAGTGTCAATGAGTCATAACATGCGCCGTCGAAAGCGCTGATCTGGTTCGGATGGTTCGGCTGCGTGTTGCAGCCCGTGAAGATGATCGAAGCGGAAATCATCGCAACGGATGTTAATGCTAATCGGAAGTTGGTAGTCATGGTACTTTCCCACACGAGGGTAAAGGCCAGGCCGTTCGCGCAGCGGCTACTCTCGCCTGTAAGCCGTAGAAATCACGGTGACGATTTGATGTGGGGTGGTTGTGATCGGAATTCTGCCCGCGCTGTCGCAACGCAGACCAAAGGAATCCCAACGTGACTTAGCCGCGTCTAAAATACAGATAGGAGGGTGCAGATGCTCAAGAAATTCGGGCTCCCGCTGCTCGCCTTAACTGCGGCTCTGATCCTGATGACACCTGCTCCGGCTGCTGCTCAAGTGGTCGGGTTTGGAGTCGGGGTCGGGCCGGCCTATCCTGCGTACCCGGCTTATTCATATCCTTACGCCTGCGCTTATCCATACACGTATCCCTATTGCGACCCTTACGCTTACGCGTACCCATATTTCGGATACTGGGGATACTGGGGTGGCCGATGGGGATATTGGGGAAATCGCTATCGGGGCTACGGTTATCGCGGATATCCGGCTAGAGGCTACGGATACGGCTACCGCGGCTACCCGGCAACGCGTGGATACGGTTATGCGGGAGGACGTGGATATTATGGCGGCGTCGCCCGTGGATACGGCGGAGCGGCACGCGGATACAGTGGCGGCGGCGCTCACTTTTCGGGTGGCGGCGGCCACTTCGGTGGTGGTGGCGGTCACGGCGGCGGACGACGTTAACGAAAGAACGTTATAAAACGAGAAGGCTCCTCGGTCATTCCGACCAGGAGCCTTTGCTCTTTTGGGCTAACCGAAGCTTGAGCCGAGGCTATGACTGATCGCGCGGTTTGGATTGCGTCTGCAACTTGCTAAAATTTCCCGCAGCCTTCTGAACGTCCTGAGGAAAGTCCGCGAACTCCTGCACCTGTCGAATCTCGATCACTTCATTGTTTGAAGCAGGGCAGCGCGAAGCCCATTCGATGGCCTCCTGCTTCGATTTCACCTGAATCATCCAGTAGCCGCCGATTACCTCCTTGGTCTCGGCGAAAGGCCCGTCTGTCACTTTTGGCTTCCCTCCGGAGAATGAGATGCGCGCGCCCATCGAGGGCGGATGGAGGCCATCGAGCGCGAGCAACACGCCGGCTTTTTGAAGGGATTCGTTATACTTCATCATCGCGGCAACGGCATTGGCATCAGGCATGGCGCCAGGCTCGGCCTTCTCATACCCTTTCGGAATCATCAGCATCATGAATCGCATTTTTGCGTCTCCTCTTGGTTTTGTTTTGACTCCGCTTCGCGGTCTTAAGCCGCTGAAGCTTAAGCTCTACTTGCAAGTCGAACGGGGTCCATTGGAATCGACAAGTTGAAAAATCGTTTTTCGAAGCGGCAGGCGTTCAAGATCGAGAGACGATCAAGAAAGAGCCACAGATCGCGATTGCGTCTTCAAGAAGGGCGATCGGAAGATCATTTCCACCGATTGCGCTTACGAGCCGCGATCGAAATTCATAGCCGCCCAGTGTCCCCGCAACCGCGCCAAGCACGCCCGCCAGGAGGCAGCCAGCCAGCACGTCACCTCTGACGCCAATAGCGGCTCCGCACAATGCTCCGGTCACAATTCGAGCCGCGAATCCGAGGGGCGCTTTGCGGCTGGGTGTCTTCGGGAGCTTGTCGGTGATGAGTTCTCCAATCGCCAGGCGCTCAAAATGTATGGCGTAGCCGCAAACCCGAGAAAAGCCAGCCAGGTGTTTTCCAGATGCAGCCATCCAAGGCGAGCGGCCCAACTCACCGCGGCCAGCGGCATTATGCGAGCGAAGTCCGGCAACGACTCCCTATCAGAAACGCGAAAAGATAGTGGGCATGAAATTCGAGGTGCGACCCGAAAATCGCCTAATTCCTGGGTCCGATATTCTCCGTTCGGCCCGCCAGCGGCTTCACGGCAGGTCCGCCGCAAACCCCGACTCCCGTGTTCAACAGCGCATTCAGCAAATTGATCAGCACTGCATAGATAACCTGCTCAGTGACCGGTTGCCGGCCGGGCATTCGGTACGTACCCGGAAGCTCCTTCGCAATTTGCAGGCGAACGGCGTGCGGCATCGTGCGGCCGTGCCTATCCCGCTGGTTCGCCAGCCAGAGCGGCGTCTGGAGAACACTGCCCGATTTGCCATCTACGTAGAACTGGCAACGCGAAAACCAGCCGAGGTTTCCCGGATCTGCCGCGTCGAACAGCAACAAAGGCGCTTGCCGGTCCGTGGCCGTGAGGTCCAGCGACAACACGCGCCTTTGATCGTCGATCTTGAAATCAAAACCCGCCTGCCGCGCGATGTTGCCGACGGATTCGGGATCCAATTCCAGGAGTAGATATTTGTTCTGTCCAGCCTCGAGAACTTGCATCGGCCACTTACATTCTAGCTGTGAGTTCCAGCAGCCAGGCTACCCCGCAGCTTCTGCGCGTGCTCGCGATAAACGCCATGGTCGGTCTCACTGAACTGGATCAACTTGACTGTCCGAACCGGCCCTGTATGTCCCTGTAGCCATTCCGCTACGGCTCTTCACCGCGATCTCGGCGGCATCTTCGATCGGATAACCGTAAATGCCAGTGCTGATGGAGGGAAAACTGATGCTCTTTGCTTCATGCTCGGCGGCTAATCTCAAACAGGTCGTGTAACACGATTCCAGCAATTCCGCTTCTTTGTGTTTGCCATCGCGATATCGCGGCCCCACGGCATGAAAAACGTACTTCGCCGGCAAGCGGCCTGCGCCAGTCACTACGGCGCTCCCGGGTTCGCAACGGCCTATGCGCTCCCGAATGACGTCCAATTCGCGCATGATCTCAGGGCCGCCAGCGCTGTGAATCGCTCCATCCACTCCGCCGCCCCCCGCCAACTGCGAATTCGCGGCGTTCACGATCGCGTCCACAGCGATTTTCGTTATGTCGCCCTTCAGCAACTGCAGCTGGCACAGCCCTAAATGAACGATGAAGTCGGACGACATGAGCTTCGTTTAGATGCAAGCCGCAACAGATTCGAGCAGGAAATCAACGCTCTCGTCCGTGGCGAGCGGTCCCATGGTGCCGATGCGAAGAATCTTTCCCGCCAGTTGCCCAAGGCCAGAGGCTATTTCGATTCCATACTGGTCGACCAACCGCTGCCGGAGCTGCGCTTCATCGACGCCGGCGGGAGGCATCACGGTCGTGAGATGCCAGATGCGATCCTCCGCATTCTTCACCAACGGCTGGAACCCGAGTTTTCGCAGGCCGGCAATTAGGCGCCGGTTTGCTCGTTCGTGCCGGTCCCAGCGATTTCGCAATCCTTCTTCTTCAATCACGGCCAGCCCTTGATGCATCGCGTAATAAAGTGGCGGAGACGGAGTATGGTGATACACATGAGGCGGATCGAAATATTTTGCGATCATCCGAAGATCCAGATACCAGGTAAAAGGCTCTTCGGGCCGTCTTTCCAGCCATTCCGCAGCGTTTGGTGAAAAGGAGACCGGGGACAAACCAGCCGGACAGCTCAAGCCCTTTTTGGGAGCAGCTAAACGCCACATCGATCCCTATCGCGTCCAGTTCAACAGGCATGGCGCCCAGCGATGTGACGCAATCCGCGATCACCATCGCTCCCAATTTGCGTGCCGCCGGTACAATCGCTCGCCCAGATTGATACGCTCCAGTCGAGGTTTCCGCTTGCACGAACCCGACCGCATCCGGCTGCTCGCGTTCGAGAAATTCTTCGGCTTCTTTGGCTGTGAATACTTCGCCCCAGGGCTTTTCCAGGCGAACCACATTGGCGCGCTGCCGGCGAGCCATGGCCGTCATCCGATCGGCGAAGATTCCCGCGGCGAAGATGGCGAATTTGGAATTGGGCAAGACGAAATTCGCAATCGCGGCTTCCATCGCTCCGCTTCCGCCAGCGGGGACGGGAAACGTCATGTGATTGCTGGTGCCGAAAACCGAGCGGAGGCCCTCCTGAATCTCGCCCATGAGCTCCAGGAAATAAGGATCGCGAATACCCAGCACCGGCTGGCTCATCGCTTCATAAGCTCTCGGGTCCACCATCGAAGGGCCCGGTCCATAGAGCAGCCGCTTCGGTGGCGCAATTCGCTTCAGCGCCGTTTGCAACATCTATTCAAAATATCAAGAGAAGGCGGTCAAGAATTCGGCGGTAACTCCGTCATGTGAAGCTGATCCAGCTACGCGGCCGTCGCGAATGACGATAATCTGCGGCGATTCGTGATGAATGCCGGTTCGTTCTGCAATCAGGCGGGCCAGGTCGCGTCGTTTTCGAACCGATATCAGGAAAACGGGAATGTCCGGCTGCGCTGTCTGAAACTTGGTCACCTCACGATGCGCCATCCAACTCATCGGACACGAAGGGCTGTGTTTAAACAGAATCGCCAAATCGTGGGAGAGGAGAGCATCGCATTCTTCAGGAGTGCTGAGTTCGGTCATGCTGGAGCGGATCGGAGATGCATTGCAAAGCCATTCTTCTAAATAGAACATAAATGTGACTGTCAGAAATGTAAACGCGGGATACGTGTGGTGGGCTCTAGTAGACTCGAACTACCGACCTCTTCCGTGTCAAGGAAGCGCTCTAACCAACTGAGCTAAGAGCCCACAAAAAGCGATGGCATCTCTCACGATAACATCGTTTTTCAGGAGAGCGAAGATGGCAATAGTATTTAGCTGGAATTCACGCGTGCTGTAACCTGAATGTAAAGATCGCCCGGTTACTCTGTCCTTGAGGCCGTAGCTCCGAACCGCATGAGAAAGATAGCTCTGATCGAAGACGATGCCGACCTGTACGCGCTGGTGAAGTACAACCTCGAGAAAGAAGGCTTCGCTGTCGTGGGTGCGCAGACCGGAAAGGGCGTACTCGAATTATGCCGGCGCGAACGGCCGGATTTGATCCTGCTGGATATTATGCTGCCCGATTCCGACGGTTTGGAAATCTGCAAAGGCATCCGGCAGCACCCCGAACTTGCGCACATTCCGGTCATTTTCCTGACCGCGCGCGCATCGGAGACGGACCGCATCGTCGGCCTGGAACTCGGCGCGAATGACTACATCGTGAAGCCGTTCTTCGTGCGTGAGCTGATTGCGCGCATCAAGATTCAGTTCCGCGGTCAAACCAGTGCTACTCGTGTTTTGAAGTCGGCCAGTCTGGAACTGGATCGCAGCCGTTGCGAGGCACGCCTGGACGGCACGCTGCTCACGCTCACGGCCACCGAATTTCGCCTGCTGGAATTCCTGATGAGCCGGCCGAGTGTTGTGTTCAGCCGCGAGCAATTGCTCGATGCCGTGTGGGGACATGATCGCGCAGTCACGGATCGCACGGTGGACGTTTACATTCTGCGCCTGAGACAGAAGATTGAGGCCGATCCGGCGAACCCCTTGCTCATTCGCTCGGTTCGCGGTTTCGGTTACAGCTTCAATAATGCGGCGCAGCCCCCCGAGGAGGCAGAGCCCGCCAACGCCGCAGCCGCCGCAATCGCGCAATAGGATATATCCAAACTGACGAACGCACTTATCTCGCCGAAAATCCCGAAATATTCTCGACAGCTTCCTCGCGTTCTTCAACGCTTCTGACGTCGGCCGCGCGTGGTCCGACATGGAGCGCGGAAGCCAAATCGCTTAACTTTGCCGCGGGTCCGGTGGCGTAGACTTCCACGCGGCCATCGTCCAGATTGCGCACCCAGCCGGCTAATCCGAGGGCGGTCGCTTTATATTGCACAAAAAATCGAAAGCCAACACCTTGCACCCGTCCTGCGACGAACCACCGTTTTGCGGCTTTGCGGTCCATAAGGCCATTTTCAGATCACGCCTGTTTGCAAGACTGAATAAGAACCATGGCCTTTCCTGTGCATCGCCCTCGGCGGCTGCGTTCTTCCGAAGCGATTCGTCGCCTGGTGCGCGAGACGCATCTGAGTGCGTCGCAGCTCATTCTTCCTCTCTTCGTCTGCCCGGGCGAAGGCGTTCGCAAGGAAATCGGCTCCATGCCGGGCCATGCGCAGCTGTCGATTGACAATCTGGTGCGCGAAGGCGAGCAATGCAAATCCTTGGGTCTGGGCGGCGTGATTCTCTTCGGCATCCCGGAAAAGAAAGATGAGCTGGCCTCCGGAGCTTACGCAGCCGACGGAATCACCCAGCGCGCGATTCGCGCCTTGAAGCGGAGCGTCCCGGATCTGCTCGTCATCACGGATGTTTGCAACTGCGAATACACAAGTCATGGTCATTGCGGCATTGTGAAAGATGGCGATGTCGACAACGACGCCACGCTTGAGCTGCTTGCGAAAACGGCGGTCTCGCACGCCGAAGCGGGCGCAGATATCGTTGCGCCCAGCGACATGATGGATGGCCGGGTAGCCGCTATTCGCAAAGCTCTCGACGGCTCCGGTCATTCCAACACGCCGATTCTTTCCTACGCCGCGAAATACGCATCGGTGTTCTACGGACCCTTTCGCGAAGCGGCCGAATCAGCGCCGCAATTCGGCGACCGGCGCGGTTATCAAATGGATCCGGCGAACGGCCGCGAGGCCATGCGCGAGATCGCTCTCGATCTCGAGGAAGGCGCGGACATGATCATGGTGAAACCAGCGATGCCCTACCTCGATATCATCCGCGAAGCACGACAGCGTTTCGATGTGCCTCTGGGCGCTTATCAGGTGAGCGGCGAATTCAGCATGATCATGGCGGCAGCGAACAATGGCTGGCTTGATCTGGATCGAACTATCCTGGAATCGCTCACCAGCATCCGCCGCGCCGGCGCGGATTTTATCTTGACTTATTTCGCGAAAAGAGCGGCCGAGCTGATCGCCTGAGGCCCAGACTTCAGTCCTGGGGCAGCCGTCCGGATAAGTAGTAACGCTGGGGCTGCGTGGAGGCCCGGCGCGCGCCCGTTCCCGCTCCGCGGATGATATGGACCGCAACCGCTTGTCCAGGCTTCAGAGCGGATTGCACCTTCATCACATCGTCCGGCGACGATACCGGTACCCGGTTGATCGAGAGAATTGCATCCCCTTCCACCATTCCGATATCATCGGCGAACGAACCCGGATCCACGGAAACCACCTTCACGCCATCTTTCGCGTCCATCCCGAGATCTTGCCGTTCTTTCTGAGTCAATCGCATGATCGTGATGCCGAACTTTGCTGGAGCCAGCGTTTTCGCGGCTTGCGGTGTTTCCTGTCTGCTCTCTGCAATCTGCGGCTCGTCGGCCCAAACTACCGATCGTCTCTTCCACAGTTACCTTGTAATCAAGCCGTTTGCCATCGCGATCCACCGTGAACAGCGCGGTCGAGCCGATCGGCAAGTCCGCCACTCGGTTGACCAGTTCCTGGCCATCCTTTACAGGCCGGTCATTCATGGCAACAATCACGTCATCCGCCTTGATGCCGGCTTTTCCCGCCGGTCCGGTGGCGGCGACACTCTCCACCAGAACTCCGTGATCGAGGCCAAAAGCATGCAGAGTATCGGCCTGGCTGCCATTCGTCGTCCACTTGATGCCGATTGAGCCCCGCACCACGCGACCTTCCCGGATAATGTCGTTGTAAACCTTCACCGCCACATTGGAGGGCAGCGCAAAGCCAATCCCCTCGTAAGAGCCGCTTCGGGTCGCAATCATCGTATTCACGCCGATCACTTCGCCGCGAATGTTCAGCAACGGGCCGCCGCTGTTCCCGGGATTGATCGCCGCGTCTGTTTGCAGGAAATTCTGGAATTGATTCGCGCCCGGCAAATCGCGGCTGGTCCGTTCGGCGCTCACGATTCCCGCCGTCACGGTCGCCTGAAGACCGAACGGCGAGCCGATCGCGATCACCCAGTCTCCTACCTGAACGCCATCGGAGTTGCCAATTTGCACAGGAACAAGCGGTTGTTTTGCGTCAATCTTCAGCACGGCAACATCGGTTTCCTTGTCGTACCCGATGACGCGTGCCCGATATTCGGCATCCTCTCCGTTCAGCCTGACCTTAATGCGATCCGCCTTTTCGATCACGTGATGATTTGTGAGAATGTAGCCATTCTTGTCTACGATAAAGCCCGTGCCGGAACCTTCAGAGCGGAACGAGCGAGGCTCCGAACCGCCGAAGTATTTCTTGAAGATGTCGGAGGGATCCTGGCTCTTCGGCTGAACGCCGCCGCTCTCGTCATCATCCGAATCGTCGCCATGCCGCGTGGTGCGTTTCCCCGGCTTTGGCAGGTAATCCGATTCGATGTAAACCACGGAAGGTTCCACCTTCTTGGTCAACTTCGTGAACTCGTTAGAGATGGGAACAGCTTGGGGAATGCTGAGCGGTGTGGCGTCAGGCGCGATGTTGGAATTCTGGCGGTCCGCCTTCACCCCGGTGTTGATGACGGTCCCGATAACAATTCCCAGAGCAAGGGTAAACAGCAGCAGGACAAAGCCCAGCAGCTTTTGCTGCTTCATTTTCTGGAGGATCGGCATTCAGGAAGACCCTTTCGGAGCGGTACTTCTCAGTATAGAGAAACTAATCCGCTTTTCGAATCCGGGAAAGCTCCTATTCCGCTCGTTTAATAGTCCGATGTTAGGCGCGGCGCGCCGGTTTCAGTTCAACGGCCAAAATCCCACTTAAAATCAGAGCTCCGCCTAGCAGTTCGGCAAAGGTTAGGGGCTCACGCCCGACCGAAACGGCTGTCACGAGCGCGAATACCGGCTCAAGCGCGAAAATCAGTGCAGTCCGGGTTGCGCTGGTGTACTTTTGCCCCCACGTCTGTAAGGCAAAAGCCACCGCCGTGGCGAAAACGGCAGTAAGCACAACAGCGAAGATGACGCCGCGGCTCCAGGTTGCCACTCGGGGGTTCCACCCCCAGAGAGATCGTGGACAAGCCGGCGGCGCAGACGATTTGCCCAAGCGCTACCGCTTCGAAGCGCTCCCGTTGCGAAAAGTATCCGAGCACGAGCAAATGAATCGCGAAAGCGCACGCGCAGCCGAGCGTCAGAAGATCTCCCCGGTTCAATTGGAACTTGCGGCCGAGCGATGGCGCAGTAAGAAATGCCATGCCCGCAGTCGCTACGGCGATGCCAAGCAGTTCCCGTGTTTGTGGCCAGCGCCGGGAAACAGAGGCGCTGATCAGCGGAACCAGCACAATGTAAAGCCCGGTGAGAAATCCTGATTTTCCGGCGCTGGTGTATTTCAGGCCAAAGGTCTGCAGAACGTAGCCGAGCCATAGAAATAAACCCGCGACAGCTCCACCGCGTAAACCGCGCCAAATCGCATTCAGGCCCGCGCTGCGGAATGCGGGCAAGAACATTCCGAGCATGCACGCGCTTGCCAGCCCAAACCGCACGGCCAGGAAATACATCGTGGAAATTTCGATGAGGGCTTGCTTGACGACTACAAAAGTAGTGCCCCAAATCAGCGCTACCAATGCCAATACCAGATCGGCCTGCCAGCGCGCGGGCGACTTTCTCGCTGGCGTTTGCACGAGCGTGCTACTCACGTGACAGGCGCCTAGAGCGGCTTTGCAGGTATCGGTTCGGTGGAGAGAGGTTCTTCGGAGAGCGCGGCCAGGACGAGAAGTATGCGCCGCAATCCCAGTTCACGGCCATCCGGCTGATACCACTCCTGGTTGCTGTGTGCGCCCCCTCCCTGTCCGCCCGCCCCAATCGAGATGGCGGGAAGTCCCATTGAAAGCGGAACATTCGCGTCGGTAGAGGCGCAATCGATTCTTGATCGAATGTTCAGGTAAGCATCCACAGCCTGAATCGTTCGCAGCAGATTCGATTCATCCGCCAGCCTGCCTCCGGGGCGCGAACCGAGTTCCTTTATTTTCGCCGTCAGCCGGGCGGAGCGCGCACTTCGATTCTCATGCTCGATGGTTCGCTCCACAGCTTCGCCAAGCAGGCCGGAAAGTTCATCGAGAATGCCCGGTTCCTCTGACCGAAGATCGAGCTTCGCGCGCGCGCTGGAAGGAATTGAATTGATGCTTGACCCGCCTTCGATAATTCCGAAGTTGAAGGAGCAGCGCTCCTTCCGTTCCGCCGTATTGCGCGCCTCCGCTGCTTGAATGAAGGAACTCACCGCCGCACTGATCGCGTGAACCGGATTCGGCATCCCGTAGTCGTTCCAACTGTGCCCGCCGGGGCCGGTAAAGCTGATCTCAAGCCTGCCGGCTCGCGAGCGCCTGCGCCGTGATGTGATCCGTGGAGGGTCCATCCAGAACGAGAAATGCTTTCACGGTGGAGAGCTGCAGGGATTGACGGCAAAGATATCTCATTCCGCTGAGATTGCCCTCGCCCTCCTCGCCAACGTTTGCCACCAAGCAGAACGGCGCGCGCCAGCTCGTGCAGATCGGGCGTCTCGGCCAGCACTCTTCCCAACGCGAGCAGAGCCGCCAGGCCAGATCCGTTGTCGGACACGCCCGGTCCGAAAAGCCGCCCATCAGGCCCGAAATGAATCTCTTCCGGACGGCTGGGCGCGAAAACCGTATCCAAATGCGCCGAGACAACTAAATTTCCGGGGTGCTCGGCCGAATCGCGAAAACTCGCCAACACGTTCCCGGCGCGGTCCAATTTCGCATACCAGCCAAGCGAAGCGAGCTGATTGCGGAACCACTCCGCTCGTTGCTGTTCAAAAAAGGTCGGCGCGGCGACTCTGCAAAGCTGCAGATGCTGCTCGTTGATCCAGGCGCGCTCGCGGGCGAACCAACGCTGGGCATTGAACAGAGCGGTCTGCTCCGCCAGACGGGCGATCCGCCGGGGATCGGGCGAAATGCGCCCCATTTGCGGCAGCGTTTTAGATTGAGTCGCCAAGAGATCCCCGTTCCCTGTAGTTTACTGTGGGCGCCACTAACGCAAATGAGCCCCATGGGCCGTTCGACAGAGGTTCAGGCGGCTTTCTTTTCGGGAGTCTTGATGTATCCCTTCGCCTTGTACTCGTAATAGCGGGCTCCGCGAATGACGGCATCCATGTGCTGCTTGTCGTGGCGGGCCGCGATTTCCTCGGCTGAAAATTCAAAGCCAATTTCGGCAGGATCGAAGGGCAAATCTTCGGCTTTCGCGGCTTTGTAGTTCGTCGATGGCGACGCTCCAGCGGCGGTTTTCGCGCTTCCAGCCGGTCCTTTTCGGCTTGCGTGCGCTCCGCTATCAAACGCTTCAGTTCGGCTTCGTCCTTTTCGTAGAGGCGGCGCAGACGCGCTTCCTGAACGGATAGATTGTTCAAATCGCGGCGATAGGAGAGGAAGACCTGGGCTTCGATCATGGCTTTGCGGACGGCTTCGTCTTCCTCGTCGGCAAACTGCGCGGCGAGTTCGCGGCGGCCGATGGCATAGATGCCGGCTTCGAGAGAAGGGATACGTTCGAGACGCCAAAGCGTATCGGCAAGGGATTGGGTGAGACGTTTTTCTTCGTCGGCTTCGGGGGAATGCAATTTGAAAATGCGATCGGTATGGGCCTGGTAAGCGGCTACGTCATCCGCCGGCAGGAGGACGGTGCGGCCGGTGAGACCGGTTTTCAGTGCGTTGTGCGATACTTTGGCCCGTCCTTGCGACGAAGTGGGACCCGTGGACAGAACAGCGTTGGCACGGTTGGCTGTGATTTGCTTGGCTGAGGACATATGTGAATTGTTTCCCGTCCGAGGATATGGGGCGCGCTTCCGGTTTCAGACATGGAAAGGCGTAAACAGCCAATCTTTTCGGTGCGATAATTTTTTTCGCGATTTGTGACCGGAGGTTCCCCTCCCGTGGGTCGCCCTTATGCACGTACGCTCGACCGCGCTACCCAGTTCCAAAGCCTTGCGAACATATCGGCCTGACGGCATTCCACGGGAGTCAACCGAAGGGGAGCCCGGAGTGCTGCCTCACGAAGGCGGGCTCCGTGGCTGGATCGCGAATGAAAGCGAGCGCGCATGGCGTCTCCTCGGCGAAAATCCGGTTCGAGCGGAACCGTCGCGATTGCAAGACAATGGGCTTGAGGCTTCATCGCCATGGATTGTAATAACACCACCGCTAGATGTATCGGGGTGGCTCTCTGCGCTCGGGGCCAAGTGCGGATTCCGCGCATCTTAGAGAGTGTTTACTTCGGCGGCCGAACGGCGTCCAGAATGCCGCTAAAATTCCTCGGCATCGGCGACTCTCATTCCCCTCATTGAGACTTCAGTCTGGCCCGCAGAAAGACACGCCGGACCTCCGCTGCCGAATACCAGTGCTCCATGGAGCCGGTCTTGACGCTCAGCACCACTCCGTGCGCCAACTCGTCTTAAGATCAGCATGGATTATTGGCCATTGCTAGGCGAAGGCAAGTATTCCACGGCCACACCTCACCTGACGCTGTGCAGGTTGCCATTACGAATTGGGCTTCTGCGCAAGGAAGCACCAGGCCCGTGGTGTGGTAAATCTGGTCCACTTCGATAAAGGGTGACCGAATTAGTGTTGGCAATCGATTTACATGGACTTCCGGGCACCCCGTCGCGGGTCAGTGCCGGAACGCTCTCGGCGATGCCACATTCTATGTATGACAAGAACCAGTGCGCCGTAAATGAAGCTCCCAACCAACACCTGGGAGACGTTTATGCCAAGTGTCATTGCTCTTTCTCCGATTCTCGATGCTCGTGCCACCTCGACGAACAGGAACAATCCCGGCAACAAAGGCACCGAGAGGATCCAAGCTATCGCCTGAAGAGGCGTATGGACACTGAAATCACTCATCACAACAATGAGTAGCGAAAGGGCCGCGCCTATTGACCAATACCTCAGCAATTGCATATCGAGTTTGTTCTTAGTCACAGACGACCATTACAGACGAAGCGCTTAATAATCCCACGCCGATTTCACCTGCAGCTTACCGGTCTGGGAGCTAGATACGATTGGGGGCTCTGCATGGATATCTCGCCCCTAAGCGCACGGAGATACCGACTGGTTGCGTCTCTGGCGATTGGCTCCATACAGCATCGCCAGCTCTGTGAGCTAGGGACGGGACCCCTCCTGACCAAAGTTGGTATTGATGGCCGCTGGCGTAAGAATCCTGGATCATGTGGATAGCCAAGGCCGTCGCGGTTTGATCCCCAGTTTGAGCTCGTCGGGTCGCATCGCCCAGTGCACTCACAGTACCGGCGTATGCGGCACTACATGTCTCCGCTCCGTGCCCGGTCTGCCCGCCCATAGCATGCCAATGCGTGTGCGCTGCGTCAGTCCCCTGGGAACCGGGCCAAGAAAATGGATTATCTACGTTCGCAACACGCGAAGCGAGCCAACTCGCACTGAATCTGTCCATACCAGCGGCGAGTGCAGCATCATAGGTCATCGCTAAATGGAGGTCGGTTCGATAGTCATTTGCAAACTGTCCGGGATTAGAAACAGCTACGGGGAGAGGGACCCGCTCGCTCAGCGGAGCGGCTACAACGCTCGGAACAGAATGGTTTGCGATTATTCCGGCAATTTGCGCTTGCCCACTGGCGAACCCAGCAACCTGCGCAACGGGTGCCGCCCATGCGACGCCTAAGCCCGAAAGCACACCGGCGATAGCTGCTATTGCTGTCGCGATCTCTTTGAAAATCGACAGGAAAGATTCGCCCGTTGGATCTGTGTAAGTCAGCGGATTATTCCTCACATACGAATACCCATTCCAGGTCTGCGGGTCAGTTGGGTCTGCCCCGGCATGTCCCGGGTCTACGCTGTTGAAACGTCCCAGTGGGGCTGCGTAGTAGCGTGCATTGAAGTAATCCATGCCCGTTTCGGTATCCCGAGTCTGCCCCGTGAAGCGCTGCTCTACATCCGTGCTTCCAGACGTCTCGGGAATTTCCTCGCCAAATGGAAGAAAATCGTGCCGAGTCACTGGGGTTCCGTTTTGATCGGTTACCATGCGCACGCTGCCGAGCTGGTCCGTCGTAATGTAGCATGTTACGCAGGCAAACGAACTCGCGAATGTGTTGTATTCGGCTACCAACTGGCCGAAAGCGTCGTACACATACACCGTATTTCCGGCCATCCCCACCTTCTCGACTCGCTGCCCGTCGCCATCATAGAGATATAGGTCCTGACCGCCCCCCAGGCTCGGCTGCTCGGCGGCCGAGGTTTGCCGATTTTCGGCATCGTAACGGAGTGTGAAGTCATTCACCGAGAGCAGGTTTCCAGCATTGTCGTAACTTGCGCCCGTCGTCTGGTTGTTGCTGTTATAAACGTTCGCAGTAGGCGTATTCCCAGCTGCAGTTACACCCGAGTTCGCCGTCATCCACCCATTGCCCCAGGCATCGTAACCGAACTGGCGGCCCCAGCCACTTGAATCGCTAGCCGTGCTTAGGCGGTTCAGCGTATCGTAGCTATAGGTTCGAGTTGATTGTAAGAGGGAATTCAGCGGCCCCGGTCCGCCCTTCCATATTGTTTCGCCCAAAAGATTCCCATTGTTATTCGTCGTTCCCCAATTCGGAGAATCATAGAAAAGATACGGGCTGCTGCCTGTGTTCGAGCACCCCGAGTTGTCCCCAATGCTGGCGCAAAGACTGCTGATCTGCAGCCGATTGTTATAGGTAAAGCCGGGCGAGATACCGTTCCCAATCGTAAAGCTTAGGGGTGCGCCGTGCGGCGCATAGCTGATTCCCGACGCGTACGGCGTGCGCTGTCCCGCAAGAATTCCCGTCGTCGAGTTGGCTCGATTAGCTCCGTCGTAAGCGGTTGTGACCACGCGCCCGGAAGGATACGTCTCCGAGATGAGGGATCGGGATAGGTTGTACGTGTAGGAAAAAGTGTACGTTTCATCGGAGGTGATCTGTTGGTTCGACGTAATGCGGCCGAGGGCGTCATAACCTAGATACTTGGTTGTCGAATTCCCATTTGCGACCTGCGTCAACTGCCCGACACTATGAGAAACGACTGGATCGTCGTACGTGTAACTGACCGCTAGAGTTGAGTCAGAATAGGTTTTCGACGCGAGCCGATTCAAGCCGTCGTAGGCGTACGTCGTGGTGACTCCACGTGCATCGGTCCTGGTGGTCAGGTTGCCGTTCGCATCGTAGCTGTAATCGTCAGTCCCGCTCTCCGGATTCGTGGCTTGCGTTAGCCGTCGTAAGGCATCGTATGTATATTGGCGTTGACGGCAATTTGGGCAGTATCCTTGACTTACCAGCACCAAATCATCCAACACATCGTAGCGGTAATCAGTTGTGTAGTTGAATCCATTCGGATTGATACTGGCGGGATCTTCCAGCACGTTGTAGAGCCGGCCTGCGGCGTCGTACCAATAGCGCTTACTATTTCCTCCTGCATCTGTAACGAACTGGTACTGGCCGCTATAGGTTGTGCTCGTGGCGGCGCCGTCGGGCTTCGCCACGCTTGTTGCGCGCCCAAGGGTGTCGTACAGATAGGTAGTTAGCGCTACTGCATCGCCGGAGCGGTATGGGTTGCTTACTGTATAGATCCGGCCCATTGCATCGTAAGTTTTATCCACTTCAATGAAACTTGAACCGCTTTCGTACTGCTGGGTCGTGGACTCCCGCCCCAAACCGTCGTACAACTGCGTTGTGACGAGCGCGCCGTCTCCTTCGGTGTTTTGATCTTGCTTGCCCGTGATCTGATTAGGACCGGGGTAACTGTAGTTCGTCTGACTCTCAAGCCCGCTCACTCCGGACGCGCGTGTTACTTGTGTCAACCGGTCCAAGGGGTCGTTGTAGGAGGCGGCTGTGTTCACCCCATTCGCATTCGTCGTCTGGACCGGTTTGCCGACATTGTAATCGTATGCAATGGTGATTTTCTGTCCAAGAGGGTTCGTCGTCGACGTTGGGAACGCGTACTCATTTGCTCCATCGTCGTTATAGGCAAACGCGGTTACATTTCCATTTGGGTCCTGCTGTGTCAGGACATTCCCGGCAATATCGAACGTGCGCAGCGTTCCCACGGCAGTCCAGGAGCCGCTTTGGTTCTTCAGCCATTGCCATTCCGAAGTTGCGTTACCGCGCGTGTTCCAACCAGCTCCATAATTGCTGTCATGACCGAAAATGCCAGGCGCATCCTGCACCGGGTTTTCATCGTAATGCCAGGATGTTTCGGCTACCTGATTTCCGTTTGAGTCGTAAACGATCCGGTAATATGGCAGTCTAACCAAATACGACGCCGTGCCAGAAAAAGTGGCGTTCGTACTCCAGAAATACGCCATTTGAGTATGCCGAATCAGGCTCCCCTGAGAACCTGTTCCCCAGTCGTACTCGTACAGATCAGTCACGTTGTTATAAGCGTCATAAGCGAACCCCTGTTGTGAGACTTGATTTGTGTCGTCAAGGATGGTTGTCTGGCTCGATAACTGCGGATTGCTCCTGCAGCCGGATTGCTCCGTCCAATAGTGCACCACGGTCATGAGCGCACTCGGTGCGCCATAATCGGTCTGCGTCTCGAGGCCTTCGTTCCACGGATTGCAGCTTGTTCCGCTCATGGTCAGCGCATCGAGAGGCGAGCCATGCAAAGTATGCACCGTTTGGCTAACCAGATTCCCGCTTGGGTCATAGACCTGCTCTTCGGCCGTCAGGTTGCTCGATTGATACGAAACCGGGTACTGCGTTTTGGAGGTGAACGAGCCGCCGTTTCCGCCATTGGCGTATTCGCGCCGCTGCTGAAGGCGGCGGTAAATCATGACCGGATTGTTGTCGGTGGTCACGCCCTCAAAGCCGTCCGCACCGGCGTTGTGGCCGTCGCCGTAATCATATTCGATGGCGCCGCCGGTCGGCAGGCTAATGCGCGCCAGTTCGCCGTGAGGATTGTATTGAAACGTGAAGCGGCGGCCGTCGGGAAATTGAATGTAACTGGCCAGTATAGGATCGAAGTTATACGTAGGTTGACCCGTATTCGGGAACAGTTGATCAATTGAGGTGACGGAGGAGTAATCGGGACGCAAGAGTCCGGAGGACAAGTGGGCTTGAACGATCTGGATGGCCCGTGAAGCCCCGCCGGCTCCAGGATACGTAATGGTTGTGCAGCCTCCGCAGGACGAGTCGCTGTAATTGATCGTGGTGATGCGGCCGAGGGAGTCAGTAATCTGCGACAGCACATTCACGGGCAAATACCAGGTTACGTAGACCTGTGCGCTGCTGTTATATTCGAGCGTGATCTTATTTCCATTGCGATCGCGTATCCAGCTTACCTGGGCGTTATCGATGCGATAGGTAATGCCATTGGGAAACACCAAATACCCGCTGACCTTTGTGTCCGCCTCGCCAAATCCCGGAGATGTATAGTCCAAGACATTCGAATCCGATAGAAACTGCAGAGCGCTGCCATCCGTGCTTTTGAAAAGCATCCCTCTTCCGGCGTCCACACTCGCCGGAGTTTGGTTACAGGCGTTCGAAATACTGTAGACGTTTCCATTTAGAGTTGACGCCAATTCCACTTGTGCGCCGTTCGGCTCTTCGAAGACGATGCGCGTAAGTGTCGATCCGACGGCGCTCCCAACGTTCGGACACGACAGAAACGCGGAGCCGGTCCTGCTGAAGACGGCTCCCGCTCCCAACGGTCCAGCCGCACCACCTTGAGGACCAGCCACGTTTGCATCCGGATAGGGGTCAATGGGAATGAACGGATTGGAGCCTCCGTAGCGTTTTGCCGCTACCCAGGTCTGCTGAAAATTCCAAACCAGGTCGAATCCCGCCTCGCCCCGGCCTCCAATATGATGCAACGGGAGTGAGGGATTCAGGCTACCGCTGAACGGATCATAATGCTCGAATCCCGAGAGAGGATACGACGCGGCGGGCCCAATGCCAAGCGGTACGGTCCCGTCCACAACGGAAGTTGTCTGCGCGGTGGCGCAACTCCCAAGAAGGAGGAAGATCACGAAAGCTCGACCACAGTTTGCCAGTATGTGCATCCTTCAATCCGTTCTACTGAGGTCCAGTCACTTCGAGTTCGGTGAGCATCAGCCACTCGCGGTAGGTGAACGTCCAGCGGACATAACGCGCCGATGCCGAGCCATCCACTTCGCCCCACATGACGGAATAACCAGGCGCATCCGGGGGAAATGAATTGGTGGATCCGAAGGGCGCCCAATTCACCCCGTCTTGCGACGCATCGATTTCGATCTGATCGGGATGCAAGACTCCGGCCGCAGTCCACGACATCGACAGTGCTCTGGCCTGGGCAATGGGCTTCACGCTGCCAAGGTCGCCGGTGATCTGAACTGTGGCTTCTCCATAGGTGTTGTTGGCGAACCCCACCCAGGTCGTGAGGGTATAAGCGTCGTTATATCCGCCGCCCGTCCGATCCGTAAGCTTTGGCGTGGTTGACGAATCAGGATATTGGGGACTGGGTGTGCTGCTGCATTGGTAACTCTGGATCGGGATGTAATCGTAATTTGGAGCCGTCTCGTTGAGAAGGTAGCTGTACCGTCTGCTCAGCTCGCTAGCCTCAACTGGGTAATAGGTAGCTTGTTGTGACATATCATTGCCGAAGATCCAACTCACATACCCCGTGACGTAGGGCCGAACCGCGCTCACTTGCTGCTGAACACGGCTGGCCGCCGCGGGGGGATACTGTTCGGCACCCAAACCGGAGACATAAGAGAAGACCTCAGTCGTGCTCCACAGCGCGACGTTTCCGGCCGATTGTGCAGCCGCCGCCAGTGCAGAAAAATAGCTGGGAAGATCGGTAATGGAGGGTGCGCCTTGCTGTGCTCCTTGCCCATCCTGCGGCATGATGATATCCAGCTTGGTCGTCGCGAGAAAACTGGTCATCCACTGTTGCAATTCTGCCGGTGTTAGTCCCGGCATTGAGCCGGAACCGGTCTCTTTAAAAACTACTGCTGCTGTGGCCAGCTTTTTAGGGTCGATACTCTTTAGGTCGGCGGCCCAGTTCGCCATCAGCGTCGTTCCGTAATAGGTGGAAGCGTCATAATTGGAGCCACCATAATATTTCACCCAGTTCATCCAGACCTCTTGGGTGAAGTACCACCCCGTTAAAGAGGGATGGCGCCCATAACGTTGAATGATTTCGGACTCGACCTGTTGATTCCATTGCCGCAAAGCCGTGAATTCGGTACCATCCGTCCAGGTGGTCGCGGTCTGCAGCGAACCAAGATAAATGTTCATTCCCTGTGAGTCCGCGAGCGATAAGAGCAGTTCCAGCCGATCAACGGTTGGGCGCGTGGAAGGGGGAAGGTAATTGCTTGGGTAAAGCAGGCCCGTCGGCGACAGGCTGTACGTGCCATCGGAGTTGGCCTGAAGCTGCCCAACAGAGACGATCACGATGGTATCGATATTGACCTGCTTCATATACCGGAATTCCAACGCCCATAAATCGGGCGTAAGAGCGCGATAGAAATCGAGGAATGTTCCTCGGATCGGGTAAGTCGGGCCGGGAGACGAACTCTGCGAATTGAGATTCGGATCGTAGAAGCTAATGGAGGTTGAAGCGGATTTCGTGGAGTCGGCTTGACTCGTTGCGCTGACGGTGACAATCTGCGCGCCCACCGTGGACGCAGGGGCGGTGAACAGGCCCGCTTGTGTGATGGTTCCAAAACTTGGGGTAATCGACCACGAAACCGCAGTGTTTGATGTTCCTGTCACGATTGCCTTAAAGCTCTATTGCTGACCGGGCCCGACGGTGATGTTTTGCGGGGAAAGGCTAACGCTGATAGCGGCAGACGGCGGCGCCATATGCTCGGCGGCGATCACTTGCCCGTTCATGCGGATGTATTCCGTCGCCGGGTAAGCGGATTGGATGGACTGTGCGAGGCCGTTAATTGCTCCGCAATGGGTAAGCGATAAAAGGATCGCTGACAGCACTAGCGAATCAATAACCTTATTCCCAACTATTCTCTTATACGCAACTGAGAACATATCTTCTGGTTGGCGCATACCATTTTCGTAAGTAATCATTTGTAATACACACAAGCAGTTGACGAAGTCGTTTTTAGGGAAGCTCCGCCGCCGAGATATGCGGAGCAAACGTATCAGTTATTTAGTTAGTTAGAGTACTGCGAAATAGAAACCAGGATAGATGCAACTACAACCAACCTAATCTCCCGACAAACTCTCAAGAGCGTCTAGCAGACGGAACGGCAATATAAGATCAATCGACTTGCGCGACGGCAAGAAAGATCCTGGCGATTAAATAGTGGGACGTTCCTGATAGTGCCAGAGGACTAGGCATCCGTCAAGCTAAATTTTCATCACGCGACAAAAAAGTTACGGCTCAGATTTCTCTACTTGATATCCGTTGACTCTAGAGAACTTAAACGGGATCACTAGCCAGGAGCCACCATCCCAGGGGCCGTTTCAAACCTGGCTGCGTTGTACGAGGTGGAAACCAAGCGGCTCAACGATGCCGTCCGGCGCAACCGCAGCCGTTTTCCGGGAGATTTTAAGTTCCGGCTCACGCCGGTGAAGAACGGAGAGGTTTGAGGTCGCAAATGGCGACCTTTTCCCCTCGCTGTCAAAGGCCAATGATGCCGGGATCGATGATACCGTTCCCGCTGGGAGCCGACCATCGATTGATATTGGTAATCTGTTAATTCCTTTAAGTTCTTGTCGTGAAATCGAGAGACCACATTGAAAAGTAACTGTTAACGCATTTGCTCGCATCCGCTTGTTTGGAGTTCCTGATGAGATCTTTCGCATCGATAGTTGTCGTATCCGGCATTGTCACAACCATGCCGCTCATAGGTGCGGAGCAGCCTAAGTTCGAAACAGCGTCTGTCAAGCGTGTGAAAGAATGCTCTTTTCAGAATACGATTGATCCCAGCATGGTCGCGCTCCATGGCGACCTTCTCAACGTGGTTCTGATGGGGCTTTCGCGGTTCCCGGGCAGAGCAGCGACGTGATCACCGGTTCCAACTCAGAGCCACGGCGTCGGAAGGGAACCGATCAGAGTGGCGGCGGAACGGCAAGGCGTGAGCGTCACTGAGTTCATCATGCGCAGTGCGCGAGAGAAGGCGGAGGAAGCGCTCGCAGATCAGACTCGCTTCGTTCTCGATGACGCCGCGTGGAAGAAATTCATAGCACAGCCCTGGGCCGTCCGGCTCAAGACAAGCCACGCCTGAGGCGTCTGCTCCAGGAAAAACATCCAGCCAAACGCCGCTCGTGAGCGGCTTGGGAGCGCGCTCGAAATTCGCGGGAAGCGCTGTCCCGAATTCAGAAGGCAGGCACTGCGGCCTGCCTCCGGCTTTCACTATTCCTGTGGAAAAGTGAAATCGAGATTGTACCCTGCGCCATCGTCCTGATAAAGATCAGGAGGCGCCAATGGCGTGGATTCCACAACGGGGTTTTGCTTCACAACGTTTTTATTTGCCTTGTCCAGATCCACCAGCTCCTTAATAAGAGGCTTAACTGTGGATCCTTTCTGGCTTCCATTGGACTTCATGCCGGAAACGTAGCACCTTGCGAATGCGGACAGAGGCGCTCCCGGCCGGAGAAGGAACTTTCTGGGCGCGGCAAGTAACTGTGCGACAAGCTCATTCGCCTCACTATGGCAAAATGAGGAAATTTACTTCTCACTGTGACTGGAATTCCGCTCTTATGAAATTTACTCGCGCGCTTACGATTTTCGCTTTTGCCGGATCGGCAGTTTTGGCCCAGGCGCAGTCCATTATCGCAATCAAGGATGCGCACATCGTAACGGTCAGCGGAGCGGAGCTGCCCAAAGGAACGGTTCTGTTGAAAGACGGGCTGATTCAGGACGTCGGATCTAACGTGAATATTCCTGCAGATGCGTGGGTGATTGACGGGACAGGGCTGACGGTTTATCCGGGCTTTATCGACGGGTTGAGCACTTGGGGCATTCCGGGCGCGACCCCGGCTCCCACGGGAAGAGGAGCAGGTGCAGCAACGGGACAAACTCCGGCGCCGACGCCAGCACCGGCAACTCCGGCGGCGCAACAAACTGCGGCACAGCCCAGGGTTCATGGACCGGAAGACAGGCCCCAAACGTATTCGTTCGAGCGCGCGGCGGATCTAGTGGTTCCCACGGACAGTAGACTGGAGGCGGCACGGGCAGCGGGTTTTACGACGGCAGCAACCTTTCCGAACCGGGGCATCGTGGAAGGATTGGGCGCCATGGTGGATTTGGCCGGCGAACGGGGCCGTGACATGGTAGTCGCGCAGCCGATCGGCCAGGAGGTTATGTTTCGGGTTGGGGGCGGAGGGATGGGCAGAGCTTTCCCCGCGTCTCTGATGGGGAACATTTCGTACGTGAGGCAGTTATATCTCGATCTCAATCAGTATCAACAGGCGAAACTGATTTACGCCGCGAATCCAGCCGGCAACAAGCGCCCGGAATACGATCATGATCTCGAAGGGTTGGCGGAATCGCCGCGCATCCTATTGCCGGCCGATGAGGCCCAGCAAATCGACCGCATGCTGAGTTTCGGATCGGAACTGAAGGTTCCGTTCGTCCTTTATGGCTTGCACGAGGCGTACAAACGAGTGGATCAACTGAAGCAGTCGGGCGTGCCGTTGCTGATCAGTTTGAAGTGGCCGGACAAGCCGCGGGATGCAGACCCCAACGAGATTCCAAATTATCGGGAACTGGTGATGCGGGATCAGGCGCCAGCGGTGGCGGGAATGTTTGCCAAGGCGGGAATCAAGTTCGGGTTCTACTCGGATGGAGTGGATACGGCGCCGGAATTAAAAAGAGCCGTCAAAAAAGCAATCGACGCCGGCTTAACACGAACCGATGCGATCCGCGCGTTGACATTGAATGCAGCGGAGATGTACGGTCTGGCCGATAGGATGGGGAGCATCGATAAAGGAAAGATCGCGAATGTTGTGGTGACAAAGGGCGAGGCTTTCGACGATAAGTCGACGATTGAGTATGTGTTTGTGGATGGAAAGCAATTCCAGCCATCCAAAGAAATGCAACAAGGACCGGCAAATGGAGCGGGGCAGGGCGGAAGAAGACCTGGCCCAACGGGAACTGAAATGACGGGCGGAGATAAGAAGTGATGCGGCGCGTATTTTCGATGTTTTTCGCGGCTACGGCGGCCGTAGGTTTGAGTGGGGCCGAAACCATATTGATCAGGAACGCAACCGTTCTCACGGTGACGAAAGGTACCGTCGAAAACGGAAACGTCCTGATCGAAGACGGGAAGATCGCGGCTGTCGGAAAGAATGTGAGCGCTCCAGCGGACGCGACCATTGTGGACGCAACGGGCAAATTTCTGATGCCGGGAATCATCGACTGCCATTCCCATACGGCGATTGAAGGCGGCGTGAACGAAGGAACGGTTTCGGATTCCTCGATGGTGAACATCAAAGACGTAATCAATCCTTACGACATCAATATTTATCGCGCTCTTGCAGGTGGTCTGACGGTTTCGAATGTGCTGCACGGCAGCGCCAATGCGATCGGGGGTCAAACGGTGGTCGTGAAACTGCGCTGGGGCAAAAACGCACAAGAGATGTTGTTCGAAGGCGCAAAACCAGGCATCAAGTTTGCGCTAGGCGAGAACCCCAAACGCGCGGGCGAGCCGCAGCAGAACTTCTTCAGTCAGGGACCGGCAGTGGAGCGCCGCTTTCCTGGAACACGCATGGGCGTGGAAGAGGTGATTCGGCAGAGTTTCACGGAAGCCAAGAATTATCAAGCGGAGTGGAAGGAGTACAACGACCGTGTCGCGCGCGGCGAAAAACCCATTCCCCCCAGGAAAGATCTGCGATTGGAGCCGCTGGTGGAGGTTCTGGAAGGCCAACGATACGTACACGCGCATTGCTACCGCTCGGACGAGATTCTGATGCTGATTCGTGTGGCGGACGAGATGGGATTCAAAATCCGGACCTTCCAGCACGTGCTGGAAGGCTACAAGGTAGCGGATGAAATCAAGGCGCACGGCGCCGGCGCTTCCACCTTCAGCGACTGGTGGTCTTACAAGATTGAGGCTTACGATGCGACTCCCTATAACGCGGCAATCATGACCCGCAAGGGCATTGTGGTTTCGGTGAACTCGGACTCAGACGAATTGCAGCGGCATCTCAATCTGGAAGCTGCGAAATCGATGCGCTATGGCGGATTGAGCGAGACCGAGGCGCTGGCGTTGGTAACCATCAATCCAGCAAAGCAGCTGGGGATTGACGACAAGGTTGGTTCGATCGAAGTGGGTAAATCGGCTGATCTGGCTCTGTTCGATAAAGATCCGCTGTCGAATTACTCGAAGGCGCTCAAGGTGTGGATTGACGGGCACGAATATTTCGACCGGGACAAGGATCTGGAGACGCGTCCGAAATTTCAGCAGGAAAAGAAAATTCTGTTGGATAAAGAAAATGCGCAGAGCGGCGGCCAGCGAACCGGACGGCCGCGTCCCGAAAATCCGAGCACGCCGATAGCGGGGGTGACGCAGTAATGAGAATGGCAAAATTTCTGGCGCTTGGTTGCGTTTGCCTTGCGCCTTGCATTGCAAGCGCGGCAGCGGACAATTCGGTTCTGATTCGGAATGTCACGATTCATCCGGTGACCGGGCCTGAGATCCACAATGGAGCGGTTCTGGTAATGGACGGCAAGATCGTCGACCTCGGGCCGCGAATTGGAGCGAGAGGTGGCGCGCGTGTCATAGACGGGCGTGGATTGCAGATGTATCCAGGGCTGATTAACGCCGCGACCAACGTGGGATTGTCTGAAATTTCGGCGATTCGAGACACGGTGGATCTGGATGAAATTGGCCTGTTTAATCCCGAGTTGAAAGCCGAAGTTGCCTTCAATCCATCGAGCGAGCATGTGGAGGTCACGAGAGCATCGGGAATTACAACTGTGATCAGCCTTCCTGGAAGCGGAGGCGCGGGGTGGACGCGCCGGAGGAGGAACACTCATCACAGGTCAAGGCGCGCTGATGCATCTGGAGGGGTGGACCTGGGAACAGATGGCCGTAAAGCCGAGCGCGGTGATGGACATGCTTTTCCCTCAGATCCAGACCGTGCCGCGGCAGTTTGCGGCGTTTCTCGGCGGACAGCAGCGGACTTACGCCGAAGAAGAACGCCAATATCGGGAACAATTGAAGAACTTGAGTGAATTCTTTGAACAAGCTCGCCGCTATGAGAGAGCCAAAGCCGCGGGCGGACCTGATTTCCAACACGATGTTCGGCTGGAAGCCATGATTCCAGTGATCGACGGAAAGCTGCCTCTGTTTGTACGCGCGGAACGAGAGCGCATGATCAAGGATGCGGTAGATTTCGCGGACAAAGAACGGGTGAAGATCATTATCGCGGACCCGCGCGAGATCGGGAGCACGGGGCCACTGCTGAAAGCGAAAACCATTCCCGTGGTGCTGGGGAAAACGTTCCAGTTGCCCATGCGCGACGACGATCCGTACGATGCTTCCTATACTTTGCCGAATGAATTCTACAAAGCGGGCGTGAAGTTCTGTTTCGGGACCTTCGATGTTGAGTTTGCCCGCAACGTCCCCTTCGAAGCGGCGCAAGCCGTTGCGTTCGGGCTGCCGCATGACGAAGCGCTGAAAGCCCTAACGATCAACAGCGCCGAGATTTTGGGCGCCGGCGATCAGTTGGGATCTATCGAAAAAGGCAAACTTGCGGATTTGATTTTGACGGACGGCGACCCGATGGAAGCGAAGACCAATATTAAGCAGATGTTTATTGCCGGGCGCGAAGTGAGTTTGGAATCACGGCATACGCGCGAGTATGAGAAGTGGCTGAAGCGGCCATAAAGGACGATTCAGGCTCTAGACGAAGTCACTCGACCTACAATCTACTCAAACATGCCTCGCCCGTAGAATAGAGAAATATGGCAATTCGAGTAGGTATCAACGGCTTCGGCCGTATCGGGCGAAATGTTGTTCGGGCGGGACTCCACAATCCGGAGATCGAATTTGTTGCTGCGAACGATCTGACCGACACAAAAACATTAGCTCACTTGCTGAAGTACGATTCGATACTCGGTCATCTGAAAGATGAAATCAAAGCCGACGGCGATAGCATCCGGATAGGCGGAAAAAAGCTCAAGATCTTCGCGATAAAAGATCCCGCGGAAATCGATTGGTCCGGACTGGGTGCGCAAATCGTGGTTGAATCAACGGGTCGCTTCACCGACGCAAACGATGCGAAGAAACATTTACGCGGTTCGGTCAAAAAGGTAATCATTTCGGCGCCCGCTAAGAACGAAGATGTGACTATCGTGCTTAGGCGTGAACGATAACATGTACGATCCGGCCAAGCACAACATCATTTCGAACGCATCGTGTACCACGAATTGTCTCGCGCCGCTAGTCAAAGTTCTGCATAAATCGTTCGGAATCGAGAAGGGTACGATGACGACGATTCATAGCTACACAAACGATCAGAATGTTCTCGATTTTCCGCATAAGGATCTTCGCCGTGCCCGTGCCGCCGCGCTGAATATGATTCCGACTTCAACCGGCGCAGCCAAAGCGATCGGATTGGTGGTTCCGGAATTGAAAGGCAAGCTGGACGGTTACTCGATGCGCGTTCCTACACCGGACGTCTCCGTTGTGGATTTCGTCGCCGTGCTGAAAAAAGACACGACGACGGAAGGCGTGAATACGGCGCTGAAGGAAGCTGCAGACGGGTCGCTGAAAGGCATCCTGGCGTACACCGAAGATCCAGTGGTTTCAACCGATCTCCTCCACAACCCGAACAGCTCTATCGTCGATGCCGAAATGACGAAGGTGTTGGACGGTAACCTGGCGAAAGTCGTCTCCTGGTATGACAACGAATGGGGTTACTCCAACCGCATCGTTGATTTGATTTCGTTCATTGGGAAAAACGGGCTCAATTAGCCCCTGAGGGCTTTCAGCACGGCGTCGGTGAACTCCTCGGTAGAGGCAGTGCCGCCGACGTCACCGGTCAGGTGTTTGCCTTCGCGGTAGACACTCTCCACGGCGTTCTGCAGTCTCTCTGCCGCGCCGGTCTCACCCAAGTGGATAAGAAGCATGACCGCTGAGAGCATCAACGCGGTAGGATTCGCCTTGCCTTGGCCCGCAATATCGGGAGCGCTGCCATGAACCGCCTCAAACACCGCGTGCGTCTCTCCCATATTTGCTCCCGGCACGATTCCGAGTCCTCCCACGAGCCCCGCGGCCAGATCGGAGACGATGTCACCATAGAGATTCGGCAGCAGCAGAATATCGAACGTCTCGGGCCGCATCACCAGCTGCATGGAAGCGTTATCGACGATCAGTTCCTTGTACTGAATCTCCGGAAATTGTTTAGCGATCTCGCGGCAACAGCGCAGGAACAGCCCATCGGCCAGTTTCATGATGTTCGCTTTGTGAATGGCGGTTACCTGCTTCCGGCCATTTTTGCGCGCGTAGTTGAATGCATACCGCGCAATGCGCTCTGAAGCGGTGCGTGTAATTACTTTCAAGCTTGTGACAACGTCTTTGACGATCTCGTGCTCAAGCCCGGAATAGAGATCTTCCGTGTTCTCGCGAAAAATCACCATGTCGATCCGAACGTCCTGAAAGCGCGTTTTGATTCCAGGAAGCGTCCTGACGGGACGCACGTTTGCAAACAGATCGAGCGCCTTTCGCAACGCAACGTTCACGCTTTGAAAGCCGCCGGCGACCGGCGTAGTCACAGGACCTTTCAACCCGACGCGCGTTTCATTCAGCGAATCGAGCAGATATTGCGGCAGCGTTTTGCCGGCTTCCAGAATGATCGCCTCGTTCAGTTCGGCCCTGCGCCAGCAAATATCCACGCCGGTCGCTTCTACCGCGCGAACCGTCGCTTGCGCGACCTCGGGACCGATACCGTCTCCGGGTATCAGAGTGCAGTAGTGGGGCACATACCGATTCTATTCACGTCAGGCGAGAGAACAGTTTGCGCCCTCTGCAAAAATGATTGTTTATGCCAAGAATCGAGCGCGCGTTGCTTAGCGTTACCGACAAGACCGGAATTGTTTCGTTTGCCGGCAAATTGAGCGAGATGGGAGTGGAACTCATCTCGACCGGCGGCACGGCAAAGCTGCTTCGTGACCACAAGATTCCAGTGCGCGAAGTGGCCGAGGTCACGGGATTTCCCGAGATGCTCGACGGCCGCGTGAAAACGATTCACCCGCGAATCGCGGCAGGCATTCTGGCGATTCGGTCGAATCCGGAACACATGCACGCTCTCACCGAACACGCGATTCCCGCAATTCAGATGGTGGTCGTCAATCTGTATGAATTTGGAAATTTGCCGGAAAACCGGGCGTCAGCCGCGAAGAATTGATCGAAAACATCGATATTGGCGGCCCGACCATGATTCGCGCGGCTGCCAAGAATTTTCAGGATGTCGCCGTGATTGTCTCGCCGGACCAGTACGAATATCCTGAACGAACTGGCGGAACACGAACGGCAATCTGCACGCGCCACGCACTGGAGGCTCGCGCAAGAAGCGTTTTCGCACACGGCAGCATATGATCCGGCGGTGTCATCGCGTTTGGCGCAAATCGACGCTGAAGGACAGACAACGTCAGAGGAACTGCCGTCGCGTTTGCATATTGCGCCTCAGCGCACGGCCATTCTTCGCTATGGAGAGAATCCGCATCAGCAAGCTGCGCTGTACAGCTTCAAACAAGGCGGAATTGCGGGCGCCGAACAGCTTCATGGCAAAGAGCTGTCGTATAACAATCTGGTGGATCTCGACGCGGCCTGGCAATTGGTGCAGGAGTTCGAATCGCCGGCGGCAGCGATCATCAAGCACACCAATCCCTGTGGTTGCGCCGAACAGCCCTCGCTGAAGGAGCGTATCAGAAAGCGCTTGAAGCTGATCCGATATCCGCTTATGGCGGTGTGCTGGCCTTTAATCGAGAACTTGACCAGGAGACCGCCCGAAGTGAGCAAGTTTTTTGTGGAGGCTATTGCGGCGCCGGCGTTTTCGAAAGAAGCGCTCGCGATTCTCACGGCGAAGAAGAATCTGCGCCTCGTACGAGTGCTGCCGGTGTCGAAGCGCGAGCTAGTCATCAAATCGATCTCGGGCGGTCTGCTGGCCCAAACTGCCGACGACGCTCGCTGGATCTATCGCGCTCGAGGTGAAGACGAAGCGCCACCTACGGCCTGGAACGAGAAGCGCTGATTTTCGGCTGGAGTGTTGCAAGCACGTGAAATCGAACGCAATCGTGTACGCGCGTCCTGGGCAGACAGTCAGCGTGGGCGCGGGACAGATGAGCCGCGTGGATAGTGTGAAGGTCGGCGCGATGAAAGCGGTTCTCCCGCTGGACGGAACGGTTCTCGCTTCCGATGCGTTCTTCCCGTTTCCGGATGGTGTTGAGGAAGCCGCCCGATACGGAATCACGGCGGTTATTCAACCTGGCGGCTCAGTCAGAGATGAAGAAGTGATTGCAGCCGCCGATCGCTTGAACCTGGCGATGGTTTTCACGGGTGTGCGGCACTTCCGGCACTGAGCCCTCACTCACGGCACACATATTTTTCCCTGAAGGGCGGAGGGAGCCAACTGCCTGAAATCGGCCAGATTGAAGGTATAGATCCGTTCAGGATTGCGCTTGGCGGCGCACCGCAGCAGCAGAGCGTCATAGATCTTCGCGCCGATCCACCCTTCGCTAGCCATGGTCTTCAACACTTCCCAATAGTCCTGCTTATCTAGAGGTATGACTTCGAAATGGGGCAGGATGTTCTCGGTGATCATGCGCACCGCCTCGACGGGATGGATGCGCGGCTGAACCGGCAAGCGTGTGAGGGCCGCATATACCTCCGCAATTGAGTGTGCGCTGATGAAGCCGTTGTCCTGGCCCTTGGCGACGCGCAACAGCGCGGGCCTGGCTTGCGCGTGGTGCGGATGACTTTGCTCGGACGAGGCGACGAGAACGGTCGTGTCAAAGAAAATGTTCACAGCGGCTATGCGTTCAAAACGGACTCGATCCGCTCCTCCCGCATGTCCTCAAGAACCCGGTCCCAGTTCGCTCTCGGTTCGGGGACACCCCGATGCAGCCACAGTCCATCTGCTCTAGTCATCGACGGCCGTTCTTCCACTCGCTTAAGGAGTACACCGTCGGGCTGTTCAATGGCCCGTAGCTCTGTGTCCGGCCGGAATCCTAGGCGCTCGCGAAGGGATTTAGGGACGACAATCCGCCCTGCTTTGTCGATCTTAACGTCCATACCATCGATAATACCAGATACCATCCAATTGGGTTCGTCAGCCCATTCCCTACGCTGCCTTGGAAAGCCTACTTGGCTGTGCTGCTCGTGAGCGGCGCCTCAATTGCCTCTGCCGCGAATATTTTTGTCTTTGCCCGATCCGGACGCCAGGCGGAGACCGTGCTATCGAACGTAGTGTTCTGCTGGGGTGTGCTCTGGTGGTCGCTAGGGGGGCTAGCCGAGTTTTCGCAGTTCGTGCCGAGAGATTATCTCGTTGCGGCAGCACTTAGTTTCCTGTCGCTGACGGCCGTGGCGATAAGCGTCTTTCACAAGAGACTATCGATGCCGGCAGCCGTTGCGTTGGCCCTGGCGCAATTACCCGTCATGCTGATGTTCGCGCTAGGCGCTGCGATCGCACAGAGCCATCCCTTCGAGCAGGGCGGCTGGATCGCCTGGCCCATGGCGTTTGCTTGCTGGTACTCGGTGCTTTACCGCCAGGAGTCTGCCCTGGCAAGGCAAGGGTCCGGCGCAATGCATGTCGTGTCGGGGGGGCTATTGATTGCCTTATCGAGCTGGGAAACAGAGTGGATGGTCAACTTTTTGGTTCGTGGGAGTAACTCCTGGCCCGCGGTCGCTTGGGCGATCATTCCGGCCGTCGCACTGGCCGCTCTTGTGCTCGGCCCGCGCCGCGTGCCATGGCCTTTGGCTCGGCATCCCGAAGCCTACGTCATCATTGCTGCCGGCCTTGCGTTCGCTCTCTCGATCTGGAGCCTCACCACCGACTTGTCGATGACTGGGGATGTCGCCCCGCTTCCCTACGTCCCAATGCTCAATCCGGTGGACATCATCCAATTATTCGTTTTGCTCGTGCTCTGGCGCTGCTGGCGCGTCATTCGAGGCCTGCCCTACGTCATCAAAGCGGATATTGATCCTCGCGCACCTGCGTTCGCGCTTGCAGTGCTAGGCTTTGTGTGGCTGAACGCCTCGCTGCTCCGGACCCTCCACCAGTGGATCGGGGTGCCCTGGAGTCTATCCGGCATGCTGCAGTCGACCGTGACGCAGACGGCCTTGTCAATCTTCTGGGCAAGCCTCGCTTTCGCCGCGATGTTGTTCGCGATCCTTAAATCGGACCGGTCCATGTGGTTCGCCGGGGCAGCACTTCTTGCCACCGTCACCGCCAAACTGTTCTTCGTGGATCTGTCGAGCGTCGGCTCAATCGAGCGAATCATCTCGTTCGTGGGCGTCGGGGGGCTAATGCTGGTGATCGGGTACTACTGTCCCCTTCCCCCCAGTCCCGCACAGAAATCATGAAACGCTCTGGCTTCCGCCTGCTATGGATTCTTGCGCTTTTCGCGCAGGCGGCGAGCCTGGTCCACGCTGCAGTCTTCACGCCAGGAGACTTTGCGTACGGTTACCCGATCGTCTCGCCGTCGGAAGCTTCGGCATACCGGATCAACCTGCCCTTGACTATTTTTCAGGGCGCAGTGCGTGATGATCTCGGCGATATGGCGGTATTTAACGCTCGCGGCGAGGTCGTGCCCTTCTTCATCCGTCCGACTCCCGCCGAATCGCAGCCTCCGCATCCCCCCGAGTTCTTGCCGCTATTCCCACTCATCGGCGCCGTCCCGGCGACCGCAGCCGAAATGCGCGTCACCGTGGATTCGCCCTCGACGGCACTGATGGCCCTGACGGTGAGCTCCTCGGGGCTCGCTTCGGGAACCGTGCCCCAGCGATATCTTCTCGATACGCGCGCCTTCAAGGACTCTGTGGCGGCATTGCAGTTAGGTTGGGTACCGGCGCCTGCGGAGTTTTCCGGCCGCGTTCGGATCGAATCGAGCGACGACCTCGATTCTTGGCACACTATCGTCGCTGCAGCGCCGGTTGCTAGCTTACAGGCGGATGGTCGCGCTTTGCTCCAGGCTCGCATCGAGGTGCCGCCCACACGTGCAAGGTTTTGGCGACTCACCTGGGTCGACGGCGCGCCGAGACTTCCCATCACGACGGTGCAGGCCGAGTTTGCCCAGTCTCACTCCGCCCCTGATTGGGAAAGCGAAACGGTAGCGGCCCGACAGCATGTGCGCCAATCGGCCGAGTATGTGTTTGATCTGAGCGGCCAGCTTCCGGTCGAGCGGGTTGATCTGCAGCTGCCCGAGGCGAACAGTGTGGTCGTGGCTGACTTGTACTCGCGAAGAACGTTAAGTGATGCGTGGAATTTCGTGATGCACGGCCGGTTTTATCGCATTCACACGACACACGGCGACGAGCAGAACCAGCCGATCGACATCCCGTTGAATAAGCATCGCTACTGGCTCGCCCGCATTCCCAATTCCGCTTCCGCCGGCCCTCTGAGACTGATCGCTGCCTGGCGTCCGAAGGAGGTCGTCTTCTTCGCCCAGGGCAATCAGCCCTTTTTGCTCGCTTACGGTAGCAGTTCTTTGAACGTAGCACACACCAACCTCTCCCCTTTTATCTCGGAGACCGAAATACCGCGGGCGACGCTCGCAAGTGTTGAAACCCTCGGGGGAGCTGCACGACTAGTCGCGCCCAGGCCGCCCTTTCCACGGCGCCGATTTATATTGTGGCTCGTCCTCTTCTGCGCATTAGTAGCCCTCGGCTACATGGCGTTCCGCCTCCTCCAAGAGACAAATGGCCTACCGCCTCCCGGATAGCTTGCGTCCCGCGGCGCCAAACCGCACGAATGTGACCGTCAGTAGGCCGAGAGAGATTGTTCAAGCCTAAGCAGGCTTCGAAATCTGACATGGAGCACGATGTCACGTGCTGGGTGGACGGCGTCGCGGTCCGCGCCTGAGCTCCGCCAATGTCACCGAAGACGCCCATATTAGAGCAGTCGGTGCCAAGGGCTGAGGTGTCCATCCTCCTGCGTTAAGAAGCGGCAGTCTGATAAGAATATCGGACTCCCGCTGACCGCTTTCCTAGAAAGCGGATAGCATTATCCCAGCGGCAGAGTGAGCTTGATAGGAGATTGCCCACTTGTCAGCGTCCGCACGACATCGATTGGTCCTATGAACCGCAATTGGTTAGCCTTCTGCATTCTTCAAGCTCTAATCGCCGCATCAATGGCGGCCCTGGCATCGGATGAGCAACCGAGATCCGGCCTATCCTCCGCCCCAGACGCGGCGCCGACATACGGATATCAAGCGCGGACCCGTAGTGAAGCTGTCGATGATGACCCTAATTCTTTCATCGACGTTGAGCGCGCAAGAGCCCAAACCGTTGCAGCATTGGCGCGCATGCAAAGGAAAGATTATCGCTCGGCAGCCGCCTTGTTCAAAAGCGCTGCGGCGCAAGGCGATCCGCGAGCCCAGACCAATCTTGGATGGATGTATGTGCTTGGTCAAGGAATGCCACGGGACGATCAACGAGCAGTCTTCTTATTCCGCACGGCGGCGACCAAGGGTTTTCCAAACGCAGAGGATTCGCTTGGCTGGATGTACCAGCATGGTCGGGGTGTCGCGAAAGATAATTCTATTGCCATGGGCTGGTATCAGAAGGCAGCCGCGCGTGGGTTCGTAAAGGCCAAGAAGAATCTCGCCGCCATGCAACGCCAGGGATGGACACCGATCCACGAAGGTCCGTAGAGTCGCAACACTCGCGCGCCGCCCGAGCGTCAAACACATGCGCAAAATTCTATGTATCATCAATTTGGTTGAGAAATTTCGTTATTTCCTGCCAAACCTCTGTGAATGCCATCTGGTTGTAGTCGGGTGATCTGGGATCCAGAAATAATGCCTGAGTTTGCGTACCTAAAAACTTGGACACTAGCACCAAGACGTTCCACAGTGCGTTGCCACGAGTCAACATCTCGTTGCGAAAAAAAGGATCGTTGTGCGAAACGTGAAGCTGTATCGGAAGCCGTGCTTTCATATTGGGAGGCACGTTTGCCAATCCGTGAAGCAGCAATATGCCTGAGGTTAATGGCTGGTAGGGCCAGACTTCTGCTACAACGCCAGCTCCCATTGAAATTCCCGCAAGTACCGTGGTTTTGGGAAGTGGCGCGAGCGCGCGCCGAAGCTCTTTCGCAGATCACATTCCAGCCGATTTTGTCTTTGATTTCGAATCCTTCTATGATGTCATCTGTCGTGTAGCCTTCGTAAAGGTCGGGAAGCGTGACAGTATGACTTGCGGCGCGAAGATCATCGCTAATGCGCTGCTCGATGTCCCGCAAGCCCAGTACCGAATGAAAAACAATCATATTCGCCATCTTAGAACTACTACCGCTGTAGCTACTCCAATGCGTGCTTTAGTAAACGCGGACTCGCGACAAGTCGCCCGTCTAAGAATCGTCAACAGAGCTCAAGGATTGTTTACACCCATGAGCGGTGGGACCCGTCAGCTGCCGGAGCACAAGGTCAGGCTCGGTTCGCGCGATGATCCCAAGGAAGAAGCGACTTCCGTGTCGTTCCCCCATCTCGCGGGCTCATAATCAGGCAACGGATCAAATCCTGAGTGATCGTCCCAGACGAGTGCATCGC
>CAVZTP010000004.1:0-79930 GCA_963778345.1 uncultured Acidobacteriaceae bacterium | reverse complement strand
AAAATGGCATCCCGATCGGCGTGTTTTTCTCTCAGCCGCGCAGCGCCATAGCGGATGCCCAATCCGCCGGAAGCGTTCCTTCGGGCAGCAGCTGACCTTTTTCAAGGTGGCGAACCGTTTTCGCAAACTTGGCCGCGTGCGGATCGTGCGTGACCATCACGATCGTTTTTCCAAACTCGCGGTTCAGGCGCGTCAGCATCGTCAGCACATCTTCGGCCGCGGCGGCGTCGAGATTACCTGTCGGCTCGTCGGCCAGAATCAAGTCAGGGTCGGTGACGATCGCCCTCGCGATGGCGACGCGCTGCTCCTGACCGCCGGACAATTGCTTGGGAAGATGCTTCATCCGGTCGCCCAGCCCGACCAGTTTCAAAGCGGTCTCAGCGTGCTCAATGCGTTCTTTCTTGCTCAGCTTCGTCAGCTTCAGGGGCAGCTCGACGTTCTCAAGCGCCGTCAGTACCGGCAGCAAATTGAACGACTGAAATATGAACCCGATGTGCTCGTTCCGCCAGTGAGCAATCTGCTTATCGCTGAGCTGCCGCAGATTCGCGCCCACGACTTCGATATCGCCATCGGTAGGCTTGTCCATCGCTGCGATCAGGTGAAGCAGCGTGGATTTCCCGGAACCGGACGGACCCATCAAGGCAACGAAGTCGCCGCGGTGAATATCGATATCGACTTCCTCCAGCGCCACCACATGAAACTCGTCCCGAACAAATTCCTTGCTTAATCTGCGCGTTTTGACAATCGTTTCGCTCATACGTATTCGCTCTCTCCATCTATGTTCACTTCAACTTTTTGCCCGTCCTTCAAACCTGCGGGAGGACTCACAATCAAGTCTTCGCCGCCAATTAATCCGCTGGCGATCAACACTCCTTTTCCTGAACTGCCGTCCGTCGTCACGGCCCGCTTTCTGCGCATGGCCATTCACGACAACGAAAACGCTCCCGTTCTGAACGCTTCCTTCCGGAATCACGATGATGCGTTTCGCGGCTGCGCCCGGTTCTGGCGTTCGCTTCGTTATAGAACGAAACCGTGGCGTTCATGTCCGGACGAAGATAGCCATCCGGATGCTCCACTTGTACTTTCACCTGGACGGTTGCCTTGGCTCGATCTGCTTCGGGAGAAACCTGCTCAATGTAACCTTGATACTTTCTGTCCGGATAGGCGTCGGTTGTGACGATGCCTTTCTGCCGCGGACCCAGCTTTGGAAAATCATTTTGGCTGATGTCCAACTCCACCTGTAAATCGTTCAGATCGGCCATGGTCACGATGTAGCCTTTCGCGCCCTTATCGCCCACGAAACCGGTAGTGATGAACTCGCCTTTTTCGACGTTTCGGTCGAGAATCGTGCCGGTAACAGGCGCTTTGATTATGGTATTGTCGAGTTGCGTCTGCGCGTATGCAAGAGCGCCTTTGGCCTGTTCGATCTGTCCTCGAACCTGGTCGATTTCTTCCTTTCCGCGGGCCCAAGACAGCGAGATCCAGAGTTCGCTGCAGACTCGCCACCTTCGCGACATCGCCGTCATATTTGGATTGCGCATCGTCCAAGCCTGCTTCGCCAGCACACCTTCGCTGACAAGTTGTTTGGTCCGATCGAGCGACGTTTTCGCATCCTCCAGGTCCGCACGGGCCTGATTCACGTCCGCTCGAGCTTTTTCTACTTCCTCCGGACGCGAGCCGTTCTGGTCCTCGCGCAGTTTGGCTTCCAGATTCGCGAACTGGCCCTGCTGCTGCTCCACCTGCGCTCGATATTCATCGTCTTCCAGGCGCACGAGCACCTGGCCCGCCTGCACCTTGTCGCCTTTATCGACGCTGATCCACGCCACTTTGCCGTTCACCTTCGAAGCCACCTCGATCTTGTGCGCCGCAATGATGTATCCGGTAGCAGTCAGAATCACCTGTTCGCCGGCGGCCGAGGCACTCATCGGCGATTGCACCTGCACGACCTGAACGGGCACTGCGGCGTTCAACTTCTCATAACCGAGCACCGCCGCGACGGCCGCGATCCCGATAATGATTGCCAAAACGACCAGCTTCAAGACCGGCTTAGGTTCGCGCTGGCGTCTTGCTGTTCGATCGATTCGCAGGCTCTTGAGCTCTGTTTCCATACTTCAAATAACAACGGCCGCCGTTATACTTCGCGCAACGCGGTCAGAATCTCCTTTTTCGCAGCCTGCCGGGCAGGCAGAAGTCCGCCCGACAGCGCCTAAGATGATCGAGAACAACAGGCCGATCGCCATGATCTCCGGGCCAATTCGAAAGTTGAAACTCGTCTCGCTGAAGGTGATGAAATTACCCAGCCCGGTTGTCACGTTATTCAGCGGCAAAACGATAATGCACGCGATTACTCCGCCCACGAGCGCCAGCAGCAAAGATTCCAGAAAGAAGCTAAGCAGGATGCTTCCGCGCGTAAATCCAAGAATCCGCAGAGTCCCCACTTCTTTCGCGCGCCGTGCTACGGCTGCGTACATCGTGTTCATTGCGGCAAATGCAGCTACCCACCGCCATGATGATGCAAACGAAAAAACCCAGAAACTGTAGCGGCCCGGCCGAAATCATTTGCGCCGCATAATATTCCCTCTCGGTGAGCACCGTCACATTCAAGCGGCGATCGGATTCCAGCGACTTTCTTAGAGCCGCCGCGCTCACTTCGTCAGTGGCCTGGAGTAAAGCTGAGCTATAAGTGTCGGGCCGATTGAAATCTGAGGCGACCTGATTGCCGTCCCCGAAAATTTCGCTGTTGACGGCGCTCTTTCCGCCGTCCATGATCCCTACCACGGTCCAATATCCTTTCCCGAATTTCAGTTGCTTCCCAAGCTGTGCGGTCGGATATCGTTTATTAATGCCTTTGCCCACCACGATTTCGCGGTGGCCAGGCTGGAACCAGCGACCGCTGGCGAGCTTCAACTTGCGCATTTCGACCCCTCGAATAGACAGCCCGCGAAGCGTGACATTCATTCCCTCCGGGCTATCGGTGCTGGGAAGATTGATGACCGAAACCATCTCGATCGACGCCATCGGCTGACCGTCCGGGCCTTTTGCGATTCCCGGAAAGCTCTTCACCGTCTGAAATTGCTCCTGTGTCAGCAGGCTGGTCAGCTCGGCATTCCCGCCTTTTCGAAGCACGAGGACGTGGAGGGGATCTCCCGTCGCTTCGAACGCCGACTTCAGCCCCGAAACAAGTCCCATGACGGCGAGCAAAACCGCAACCGTCATCGCGATGCCCGCCGCGGTCATGAGTGTTGTCGCCTTGCGGACGATCAGGTTGCGAACGTTGTATGAGATAGGGATCGCCACGATTTTTCCTTACCCGGTGTAACGCAATGAATCCAGAATGTTCGTTCGCGCGGCGTTCCACGCAGGGACGAACGAGCTGATAAACCCGATCAGCAGCGCTATGGTCAGCGCAATTAAACAAGTGATTGGGGTCAATGACAACCCATTCAGTTGAGCTACGAAGGCCGCGCCAACCTTCCCCACAGCTACCGTGAGCATACTAGCCAGCACCAGACCCACCGTGCCGCCGATCAGCGAAATCGTGATCGCCTCGCCAATAATAATGCCCAGAATCGTGTAGTTGGTGTAACCGAGCGTCTTCAACACTCCGACTTCCTTGATTCGTTCACGAACCGACATGGCCATCGTGTTTCCCGAAACCAGCAAAATGGTAAACGTCACCGCGGCGCAAATGCTGAGCAGAAATAGTTTGATATTGCCGAGAAACGCAACAAAACTCAAAGCAAACTGCTGCTCCGATTCAGTCTTGGTCGGCGGCGACGAGTTCGCGAACATCTCGTCTACGGTTTTCGCGATGCTCGGAACATCTTCCGTGCTGTTCGCCAGGATCGCTATGGCGCTGTTCCAGTTCCGCCTTGCCAGAGGTAACGCGTCCCTCAGGTAATCCAGATTGAAAAACAAAGATTGAGTTGCGTCGGGATCATCAAAAATGCCGACCACCTTCAGTTCGAGAGTTACCGGGTAGATGTCGCCGATCAGCGTGACCCGATCGCCTAGCTTTAGATTCAGCTTCTCAGCGAGGTCGCGCGAGATCACGCAGCCAGTTCGCTGGGTAACGAAGGCCTTTCGCTGATCGTCCGGCATCTCCATTTGAGTCCGGATCGCGAGAAAGGTTTTGGGCTCTACACCAAAGCGCGCGAAGAAATTCTTCTGATCGCGATTATCCTTATATGTGCCGCCGAACCAATTCCAGGCCGAAACCTCTTTTACGCCAGGGACCTTGCGAATCTTCTCTTCATAAGCCTGCGGGATCGGTTGGGCCAAAGACACTCTGTGCCTAACCACGAGGCGCAGAGCCTGTCCGGGGGTTGCTTCTCCATAAAAAAGCGCGTGATAAATGGCGATCAGAACACCTAAGAGACAAAGGGAGACGGCAACACTCGAAATGGTAAGCACGCTGCGCCGCCGATTCCGCCAACTGTTCTTGAAAGCTAATGGAAAGTACTTAAACATGCCACCCCGCCCCTTTCTAGTTAGGGTACCGTAACAGAAATACGAGCCGCTTTCATCTCTGGTTCAATTGAATTTGAGCGAGCGATGGACGGAGTCGGATCGGAATTACATGAGCTTGGCGCTCAAGCTCGCGGCTCAAGCTCAGGCTGAAGGCGAGATTCCTGTCGGGGCCGTGATCGTATCTGAGGATGCGACTATTGGCGAGGGCCGGAATCGACCGATTTTCTCGCACGATCCGACGTGGCATGCGGAAATCGAGGCCTTGCGATGCGCCGCCTCCCGCCTTGGAAACTACCGCTTACCGCTTACGACTCTTTATGTGACGATCGAGCCTTGCATAATGTGCGCTGGCGCGATTGTTCTTGCCCGAGTGGAACGGCTGGTTTTCGGCGCCCGAGATATCCGATTCGGAGCGGTCCGCAGCAAATTCTCGCTGGCGGATTCCGAATTGCTGAATCATCGCGTGCGCGTGGAAGAAGGATTATTTGCTCCTGAGGCCGCCGCGCTGCTCGCCGGGTTCTTCCGGGAACGGCGGCGGCCAAAGAGATAACTTTACTGCCCGAAACGGAACCGCGACCGTGAAGGCGCGGTTGCCAGGTTTAGGCAACCCGCTTGAGAGGGAATTTGCTCACTCGCTTTGACTTGGAAGGAGCTTCGGTCTGGACCGGGAAAGGCGTCACCGTCGCTACACGGGTTTTTCCATCTCCTCCGAAATATTCATCGAGCGGAAATAGGGCGTGCGGCTCGAGTTCACGAAAAGTGCGGCCCAGCGTCTGTTCAATCCGGTACACCTCGTGAAAAAAGGTTCCCCGATCAATCTTCAATTTCCGGCAGCAGGCCGACCAGTCCGCCCCGAGCAAGAAATGATATTTGAATAGCTTATATTGCTGTTCATCGAGCGTGCGTCGGCTGACCAGGCAGAAGTCGGCGATGAATTCCTCGTTCTTGAGACCCCACACGGACCTCCGCTGGCGTCCTGGATTGGATTCCAGCGAAACTCGGCTAATGTACTTCTCCTTAGAGGCACACTGCCGGAAGCGTGAATAGCACGCACGGAAAATTGCTCGAAAAACGCAATTACAAGGGGTAGACACCCCGGAACGTCCCGGCCTAAGGCCAAGACCATAGCAATATGTGCAAGACTGCTGAGCAAGGGCAAGAGTTTCGGTACGAGTCCACTGCATTTTTTATTTTTCCCTCCAACCTCCGAAAACCTTTAGAGATTCCCGTGTGTGTCGGTGATGTAATTACAATACGGTACTTCCGAATCTGCCAGCCAATTAATGCGAAATTTTTTCCACATAGCTCGGAGAGTTTTCCTAGTCGTTATCCACAACCGCATAAGATAGAAGCCTTTAGGCGAACGGATTATTCCAGGACAACACATGGTAAAATCGGGATCTTTCTACAGAATTCAGGAACCGTATTTCACCTTGGAATCAAATTCGCGCAAAACAGTTACTTTTGGAGCACTCCAAGAACGGCTTATTCGCTTCGTAAATGGGCGAATCCAAAATGGTGATTTCACCGAGCGTGGGCTGGCGAGAATATTGGGAATTTCGCAGCCGCAGATTCACAACATCCTGAAAGGAGCGCGGAAACTCCGTCCTGAAATCGCTGACCGCCTCATCGCGAAATTCGAAATGAGCGCTCTCGACTTGCTGGAATGCGAGGATCTTCGAGAGCACCTCGATTCACGAGTTGCCCGATACGGCGAGTACTCGGCCGGAAACAACGACGTGGTCGGATCTCACCTTGCCCCCAATCGATTCGTCGGAGACTTGGCGCCGAAAAAGCCACCGGCCAGCCAGAAGGCTGCCTTATCCGCACTCAAAGCCCACGTCGGTTGACGTCGGAAAATTCCTAGCGCCCCAAGCCCGGTAAGAAACGCGGGCGAAATTTAGCCCGGTGTTCCGAACCGGTTCAATCCTGCCTTTTTGAAACCTACCGGAAAGCGACCGCGTTCCGGAATGGTCGCATCGCCAGTGTTGGACGCTTTGCGTCATTCGTGTGACTTCGTCGCCTTGCGCGACTAATCACTTGGATTAAAAAGCCTTAGTCAGTGCGCCGCCAGTAATTCGCGCACTCAAGCCCGCAGCCGTCTCTGATGGTGGAGGGGGTGCTTTTCTCTTAGCCGTAGCCGAGCGAAACAAAGCTTGGCGCTGGAGACAACACTCATGAACGCCACAGCCAGTAAGCGCGCCCCTGCCAATCTTCCGCTTGAAGATACATCCACTCGAGACGAACTGATCCAGGAACATCTGCATCTTGTGACGGCGATTGCCGCGCACATACAGAGATCGCTCCCGGTGCATGTTGAGCTGGATGATCTGGTGCATTCCGGTGTCATGGGTCTGTTTGATGCCGCAACCAAGTACCGGGCTGACAAGGAAGTTGCTTTCCCGACCTACGCGAAACATCGCATTCGCGGCGCAATTCTGGACGGCCTTCGACAACTCGACTGGGCATCCCGCGATTTGCGCAAGCGTTACAAGCAAGTGGAAGCCGTAACTCGCGACCTGGCGACTAAGCTTCACAGGAATCCGACCGAGGCTGAAGTGGCAAGCGAGATGGGTTTGGACTCTCGCAGGTGGCAAGCCTTAATGGTGGATTTCCGCAGTCTGGGTCTGGCCGCGGCTCAAATGAAGTCAGAGCGCGATGATCAACCGCTTCACGAAACGCCTTGTGCGCCAGCCCAGTGTCCGGATCAACTCTTCGCGCGCGCGGAATTGAGAACGAAGCTGAATTCCGCGATAGAAGCTCTCCCAGAACGATACCAGCAAGTTGTAACACTCTATTACGAGCGCGATATGACGATGAAAGAGATTGGCGGGATCTTAGGGGTCAACGAGAGCCGCATCTCTCAAATTCACAAGAGTGCTCTGGAGCGCATGCAAACAGTCCTTGGCGGCGGCGGTATTTATTCGGCCGCCGCTTTTTAAGCCGGTCCGAAAAGGTCGGGAACGTAAACCGCCGTGCCGGGCGTCTGCTCGAAGCGATCTGCCATAGAGCAGTGTGATTTCTCGAATCCATGTTCATCCCGCGATATCGTGATTTATTCGCGGCCTAAAATGATTTTGCTTATGGTTCGACTCCTGCTCACACTGTACGTTCTACAGTTTTCAGTCTTCGCTGCAACGCCTCAGCCCGGATCGAATTGGCATCTCGTCTGGAGCGACGAATTCGACGGTGCTCGCAATGCGCCGCCTGACCCCGCTAAATGGGCTTACGATCTCGGAGACGGCGGTTGGGGAAATCGGGAGCTGGAAGTTTATACAAAAGATCCGCAAAATATTTTTCAGGATGGCCATGGTCATCTCGTAATTCGTGCAATCAAGACGGATGCCGGCGAGTTCACCTCCGCGCGAATCAAAACGCAAGGAAACTTCGCAATCCAGTACGGCAAAATCGAGGCCCGCATGAAAATTCCCTACGGCCAGGGCATGTGGCCGGCGTTTTGGATGCTCGGACAGAATATTGCGACCGTGGGCTGGCCCAAATGCGGCGAGATCGATGTCATGGAAAATATTGGGAAGGAGCCTTCGATTGTGCACGGCACCGTGCACGGGCCCGGATATTCGGGTAAGAACGCCATCAGCTCGCAATACGCGCTGCCGGACTCCTCACCTCTTTCAGACGACTTTCACATCTATTCCGCCGAGTGGTCGCCGGAATCTGTCCAGTTTGTTTCTCGATGGCCGCGTCTACGCGACGGTCACGCCAGCCGCCCTGCCAAAAGGAACCATTTGGGTTTACGACCATCCCTTCTTCCTGCTGCTAAATCTCGCGGTGGGTGGCGCCTGGCCTGGCAATCCTGACGAAAGCACAAAATTCCCGCAAAGCCTTCTGGTCGATTGGGTACGGGTCTCTCAGCTACGGTGAGCGCCCTTCAGCATGAGTGAACAAAGTCGCACGCTACAATAACTTTTTCATGCCACAGTTGCTCGCGGGCAAGACCGCGCTCGTGCTGGGCGTTGCGAACAAGTGGAGTATTGCCTATGCAATCGGCTCTGCTTTTGTTCGGGAAGGCGCGCACCTCGTGCTCACGTATCAAGGCGAGCGTCAACGCCAAACCGTCGAAGAACTGGGGTCTGAGCTAAAAGCCGCTAAAGTGCTGAACTGTGACGTTACAAAGTCGGAAGAGCTTAATAATCTGGTTTCTGAACTAAGAAGCGCAGCACCGCTTCATTCGATCGTTCACAGCATCGCTTTCGCGAATAGAGAAGATCTGAGCCGGCCTTTCGTCGAAACCAGCCGCGAGGGATATCTGTTAGCGCAAGAAGTAAGTTCTTATTCTCTGGTGGCTGTCGCGCGTGCCATTGCTCCTCTCATGACGGATGGCGGCTCTATTACGACTTTGACTTACTTGGGCTCCACGCGCGTAGTCCAAAACTATAATGTGATGGGTGTCGCCAAGGCTGCGCTCGAAGCGTGCGTTCGATATCTTGCAAGCGACCTTGGACCCGTCAAGATTCGGGTAAACGCGATTTCCGCTGGGCCCATCAAGACCGCCTCGGCTCGTGGGATAAAGGATTTTTCCAAGGTTCTCGAAGGTGTCGCAGCGAATGCGCCACTTCGCAGGAATACCGACCCTGCGGAAGTAGCCGACACAGCCGTGTTTCTCGCCAGCGATTTAGGGCGGGGAGTTACTGGAAATGTAGTATTTGTAGATGCCGGATTTCAAATTATTGGATTAGGCTTGAATGAGTGAGGGAAGGCGCTCGAGCCAGGTAAAAGCCGCGTTCCTAACGATCACGCCGGTGACTCGTCTGTCAATTGACAGCGATTTCCCGGCTTAACTATCCTGGATATTTCGTGCGTGAAAGCGGCACTGAGCGCACAGGCGGTCGGTGGACGTGGTAAGCACTACAGACTAGCTCTCGTTCTCCGATGAGCTTAGGTCTTCTCTGTTAAAAACCATATGATTCAGGTTGAAGGTCTTTCAAAGAAGTACGCGCGTCACGTCGCGGTGGACAATATTTCGTTCTCCGTCGAGAAGGGCGACATAGTTGGCTTTCTGGGGCCGAATGGGGCCGGAAAAACCACCACGATGCGCATCTTAACGTGCTTTATGCCGCCCACTGCAGGGAAGGCGAGCGTGGCCGGTTTTGATGTATTCGAGCAGCCCTTCGAGATCAAGAAGCGCATCGGTTATCTTCCCGAAGCCCCACCACTGTATCCCGGAAATGACGGTGGAAGATTACCTCAATTTCATTGCCCGCTTGAAGAATGTTCCCGCTCGCGATGTGAAGACGCGCACTGAGCAGGTGATGGAGCGCTGCTCCGTGAAGGATGTCAGATCCAAGCTGATTTCAAAACTCTCCAAGGGATATCGGCAGCGCGTGGGACTGGCGCAAGCCATTATTCACAATCCCGACGTATCTGATTCTGGACGAACCGACTTCGGGTCTCGATCCGAAACAGATCACCGAAACGCGCGAGTTGATCAAGGGCCTTTCCGGCGAGCACACGATCATCCTCAGCACCCATATCCTGCCCGAAGTGGAAGCTGTATGCAGAAAAGTCATCATCATCAATCGGGGGCACCTGGTTGCCACCGACTCGGTCGAACATCTCAAGCATCGAGGAGTGGGAAATACGGTGGAAGTACAGGTGGGCATCGGCGGGAAACGGCAATGCCTCCGCAGTTCGGCAGCGCATAGAACAGGTTCCTGGAGTGAGCAAAGTACTCGAAAAGGTGGTCGCCGGAGACAGGCTCATCTTTGAAGTCGAGAGCTTGCCGCAACAAAACGCTCGCGCGGATGTAGCGCGAGCCGTTGTGCATGCCGGATGGGATCTGCTCGAGTTGAAATCCACCATCGCTTACTCTCGAAGAAGTCTATTTACAAGTCACCGGAGCCGGCGCCGAACAAGGACCGGCGATTGTCGACGGAGGTGTGCAGTGAGAAACATTTGGACAATCTGCCGCCGGGAGCTTTATTCGTATTTCGTTTCTCCGATCGCCTGGGTTCTACTTACCATCTTCGCGTTCTTGAGCGGGCTTTTCACCTGCTCATCAGCGCCAGCTTCGTGCACGCTTCTCTCGAAAGCCAGATGAGCGGCCAATCGTTTCCCATGAATTTGAATGAGCAGGTGATTGCGCCGTTGTTCTCGAATATTGCGGTAGTGGGACTGTTTCTGATCCCGCTCATCAGCATGCGCCTTTTTGCCGAAGAGAAGCGGCAAGGCACCATTGAGTTGCTGATCACATCTCCGGTTCACGACATGGAAATCATCATCGGCAAATGGCTCTCGGCGGTCTTGATGTATGGAGCCTTGCTGCTGGTGCTGTTCATCGACTTTTCGTTCCTGTTCATCTACGGGAATCCGGACTGGAAACCGATTGCCACCGGATTCCTTGGCATCCTGCTGCAAGGCGCATGTCTGTTGGCGCTTGGCACGTTTATTTCGACGCTCACGCGCAATCAGATCGTCGCCGGCGCGCTGGGGTTCGCTCTGGCGCTAGTGTTGTGGATCTTGAATTGGACCACATCTTTCGGAAACTCAGATACCGTCCAGGTGCTGAATTACGTTTCCATCGTCAGTCACATGGATAGCTTCTCGCGCGGCGTGATCGACAGCGAAGGACTTCGTTTACTACCTGTCTATGATCTTTTTTGGATTGTTTCTAACCTCTCGATCCCTCGAGTCGTTGCGGTGGAGGGCGTAATGGCGGACACCACTTCTACAGAAATCGCGAGCACGCCGGCAGTGCCAGAGGCGCCGCCTCCGGTAAAGCCGAAAGATACGGTTGCGGCGCGGCAGGCGCGCTATGGCGCAACCGCCGTGCTGTACACGATCGTCGTTTTGGCGGCTTTGGTTTTAGTGAACTGGCTGGCGAATCGCTACAACAAAACAGTCGATACGACCAGTAATAAGCGGTTCACGCTCTCTCAGGAAACGCAAAAGATCGTCAAAAATCTGAAGACGGACGCGACGATCACATACATCGACAAGGCGAGCGGTTTCGATCAGGCGAAAGGCATGCTGGATCGATACAGAAATCTATCGCCCAAAATTCACATTCAGTACATCGATTACATGAAGCAGCCCACGCTGGCCCGCTCCTACGGCGTGCGTTTTCCAGGAACCGCCTATGTAGAGATTGGGCCGAGGCGCGAAGAAGCCAAGGCCGCTGACCGAAGAAGGAATCACGGGCGCGTTCGTGAAAGACCTGAAGGGCGTGCGTAAGGTCTGCTTTGTAAACGGAAGTCATGAGCGCTCTCTCGACGATACAGACAGTAACGGTCTGTCGGGATTTAAGAGCCTGGTCGAACGCGACAATTATCAGGCGCAAGCCGTGACCCTGATTGACAAGACGGCGGTGCCCTCCGATTGCACGGTTTTGGTCATTGCGGGTCCCCAATCGGACTACACGCCAAACGAAGTAACGGCCATCAAGAATTATGTCCAGAACGGAGGCCGCGCTCTGTTTCTTCTCGACCCGCCGTTGGATTTCGGCCGCGAGCACATAGCGGAAAACACCGGTTTAGTCGATCTCCTCAAGAGCTGGGGCGTCACCGAGGATAACGATCTCGTGCTCGAGGAGAATCCAGTGGGTCAACTGTTCGGCGTAGGGCCGGAGATTCCGCTCATCAGTAATTACGAGTCTCAGCCGATCGTTAACGATCTGAAAAACACCGTTACCGGTCTTCCCATCACCCGCTCGATGGAAGTGAAGAATACGGACAAAACGACCGTGGACAAGCTCTTCTCCACCACCAATCGAGCCATCGCGACCACCCGCCTGAACACGAACGAGGTGAATCCCGCCGATCCGAACAACAAGAAAGGTCCGTTCGTCCTTGGCGCAGCCGGCACGTACAACACCGGGAAACCGAATAATCCAGGCCGTTTCGTTGTCATCGGCACGTCGGGATTCCTCACCAACAATATGCTGGGTTTCAATGCGAATCGCGATCTGGCTCTGAATACGATCAACTGGCTCTCATCCGACGAAGACCTGATTTCCATTCGTCCGAAAGAAGCGGAAGACCGGCGCTTGAATGTGACGCAGCGCCAAATGAGCCTCTTCTTCTATTTCGATTTGCTCGTGATTCCGCTGCTGATTATCGCGGGCGGAGTCTTGATCTTCTTGAAGCGGAGATAGGATGAAATCACGGAATTTACTGATCGCGGCGATTATTCTCGCGGCGCTCAGCGGAGCTGTTTGGTGGGCGAAGCGGCATCCGCAATCCACCGGTACGGGAAAGACCACGCCGACCAGTCCGAAGCTGGTCGATATTCCCGATGCGCAGGTCAAGAATTTGAATTTGAAGAAGAAGGATGGTCAAACCATCGCGCTTCAGCGCCAAGGCGGGAAATGGACCATCACCAGTCCCGGAAAGCTTACCTGCCGATCAAGACGCCGTCAACAGCCTGACTTCTTCGCTGAGTCCCATTACGGCCGATAACGTGGTTGACGACAAGCCAACGGATCTGTCGAAGTACGGTCTCAACGATCCCAGCCTGACGGTCACGGTTGACGAGAAGAATGGGAAATCGGATCGGATCTACTTTGGCGATGACGTCCCGGCCGGTTCGCTCGTATATGCGCGCGTCGGATCGGACCCGAAAGTGTACGCCGTCTCCTCGTCTACAAAAACTTCGCTCGACAAAAGCGTCAACGATCTACGCGACAAGCGGCTGCTTACATTCGATTCCAATCAGCTCACGAGTATCGAACTCGCGTCCGGCAAATCGGATGTCGAGTTCGGCAAGAACAATCAGAATGAGTGGCAGATCGTTAAACCTCAGCCTTACCGGGCGGACAGTTTCCAGGTGGAAGAGTTGCTGCGCAAGCTGACGGACGCGAAAATGGATCTGTCCGCGAGCGCCGAAGACGCGAAGAAGACTGAGGCTGCCTATGATTCCGGCCAACCGGTCGCGGTTGCGAAGGTCACCGATGCCTCGGGAACGCAAACTCTCGATATTCGAAAGAACAAGGATGACTACTACGCCAAAAGCAGCGTGGTCAAAGGCGACTACAAAGTGTCGTCGGATCTCGGCAAGGAGGTTGAGAAGCCTCTCGACGATTTCCGCAACAAGAAGATCTTCGATTTCGGGTTTAGTGATCCCACAAAGATTGAGGTCCAGCAGGATTCGGGCGACAAGCTCTACACCAAGAGCGGCACCGATTGGAAGCTGAACGGGCAGACCATGGATTCCGGTTCTGTCCAATCGCTTATCGACAAGCTGCGGGATCTATCGTGCACCAAGTTTGTTACCACTGGTTTCACCTCTCCAGGCGCTCACTGTTACCGTAACCTCAAACGACGGTAAGACGAGTGGAGAAAGCGGAGTTCGCGAAAATCGCTGATGGCTACATCGCCCGGCGCGGCAATGAGCCCGCTCTCTATCAACTCGACGCAAAACCCGTAAACGATATTCTGGAAGCAAGTAACGCGATCAAACCCACGGCCAAGAAGTAGACGCGGCCGGAAGGCCTATCATGTCTGCTCTTAATACGGACCTGTATCAACTCACGATGGCGGCTGGCTATTTCGCCGCCGGTAAAACGGAAGAGATCGCGACATTTGAGGTGACGGTGAGGCGCTTGCCGGAACCGCGAAACTTCCTGATCGCGGCCGGCCTGCAACAGGCGGTCGAGTATCTTTTGTCGCTGAAATTCCAGCCGCAAGAACTCGACTATTTGCGATCGCTGCCGCAATTCAAAGACGCCCCGCCAGAGTTCTTCGATTTCCTGATGAATCTCCGGTTTACCGGCGACCTCTTCGCGCTGCCGGAGGGCACTCCTGTTTTCGCCAATGAGCCCATCGCGATTGTCCGTGCTCCGCTCGTTCAGGCTCAGCTTGTGGAAACCTATCTGCTATCCACGTTTGCGTTTCAGACAACAGTAGCCTCGAAAGCTGCTCGATGCGCGATCGCGGCCGAAGGACGTCCCGTTGTTGAGTTCGGAAGCCGGCGCGCCCACTCACCGGCGGCCGGCGTTCTCGCGGGCCGCGCCGCTTATATCGGCGGTTGTTCGGGTACCAGCAACGCGGAGGCCGGAATGCGCTTTGGAATTCCCGTCTTCGGCACCGCCGCGCATTCCTGGACAATGTCTTTCCCCAATGAAGAGGAATCCTTCCGCGCGCTTCAGCATCTGCTTGGCGAATCCACTGTTTTCCTTTTAGATACTTACGACACGGTTGAAGCTGCGCGCTTGGCCGTTCGGCTGGGAAGGCCGTTTTGGGGAGTTCGCCTCGATAGCGGCGATCTGGTCGCGCTCTCCCGCGAAGTACGCCGCATTTTAGACGAGGCTGGTTTGCACTCGGCCCAGATCTTCGCGACCAACGATCTCAATGAATACCGTTTGGCGAAGTTGGTTCAGGCCGGAGCGCCAATCGACGCCTTCGGCGTAGGCACGCAGCTTGCTACATCGTCCGACGCTCCGGCCCTGCCGGCGGTGTATAAACTGGTGGAGCTGAAGAGCGGCGACACGCTGCACTACACCGCAAAATTCAGTGACGATAAGACCACTTTGCCGGGAGCCAAGCAGATTTTCCGCTATCGCGATCACGACGTCGTGGGTCTCTACAACGAGTGCAATCCCGATACGGAAGGTGAACCGCTGGTTCGGCCGGCGATTGTTGCCGGTGAACTAATTGAGCCGGCGCCCTCGCTAGCGCAAACCCGTTCTGCCTCGCAATCCGCAGTCGCGGCGCTCCCGAAGGATCTGTTGTCTCTTGACCCCGCCGTACCTTATCCAGTGGAAGTTAGTCCCCGAGTGTTGGAATTAGCGGAAGGCATTCGTCTCGAACTTCAGCGAGTGTAAGGTGCCGTGAAAACGATCTTTTTCGACGTGGACACTCAGCTCGATTTTCTCTACCCGGCCGGTGCGCTCCCCGTTCCCGGGGCGGAGGATATCGTCAAATACCTGGTGGAGCTGACAAGCTTCGCAGCCGCGCAGCGCATTCAAATTATCTCCACTGCAGATGCGCACGCCGAAGATGATGCGGAATTCAAGGCCTGGAAGCCGCATTGCGTTCAAGGAACGGTGGGCCAGCAAAAAGCGTCCGGCACTCTGCTGAGAAATCCACTGGTCCTCAGCATCGTGAACGACTCAGTGAGCGAGGCCGCTCAAATCATCGTCGAAAAGCAGAAGCTGGATTGCTTTACGAATCCCAATCTCCGGCCGCTGCTCGGTATCCTTAAGGCTGAGCGCTACGTGCTTTATGGCGTGGTAACGGAGCTTTGTGTGCAGTGTGCCGCTTTCGGCTTACTCCAAACGGGAGCGCAAGTCGAGCTGGTTATGGACGCGATCAAAAGCCTGAACGCCGAGGAAGAGCAGGATTTCCTCGCGCGTTTTCAGGCCCAAGGCGGACGACTCACCACTGTTTCGAAGGTCACCGTCTGAAAGAGTATCCAGCCAACTCCCCTGTCCTTCGCTAGACGGTGCTCGCCGTACTCTCACGCCACTACGCACCCCGATTGCCTATCTTGCCTGGCACCGCGCGGCTTAGGAGAGAACCCTCCCACCAGCCCCTTAACGGCTTCCCAACTCGATCTGATTAGGAATCCCGCCCAGAGAGAACCAAGGTGAATCCAGCTCTCCACCTCGCACAGTAACGATCCTGAATCCGGAAAGCGACCCGCCGAGCGGCATTCCTACAGCGCCCGAAACAATCTCGGTGAGATCTCCATCTTTGCCTCCGGCATTACGGTGATAGTGGCCGGCAAAGACGTATTTCACGCCAGCGTGTTCAAGCAGATCCAAATATTTGCGGCGAGCGGTTTTCGGAATATTGAAATACCCGTCTTCCTCCTCCGCATTCTCGATGAAGAACGGAACGTGTTGAAAGACCACGACCTGACGCTGCGAATTCGATTTGGCATCTTGCAACGTCTTCTTCAGCCACTCCTCCTGCTGCCGGGCGCTTTCGGGATCGCCTTCGGGAGCGCGAATCAGATTGGAATTGAGAACAACGCCCTCCAGGTTATCTTCGACAAAGCTATAGTAATCGCGGCCAATATTGGTTCGGAAAGCATCGAGTGTCGCGGGAGTCGGAACATCTCCCACGTCGTGATTGCCGGCCACGCTGTACGCCCGGATGGAGGGATCAAGCTTTTTGAGAATCCGCTGATATTCGGCGATCTGGGCGGCGTCTCCCCGCCTGTTCGTCAGGTCGCCGCAGATGACCACAAACCGCGGATGCAGCCGGTTCAGATTGGCGATCGCGAATTCGAAATTCGCCGTTTCCTGGCTAAAGTTCGCGTTCTTGGCGTACATCCCGAATTGCGGATCCGACATTACGGCGAAAAACCACGGTTCCTGGCCGAGAGCCGGGCAAAGCGATAATACCCAAAAGCAACACAGCGCGGCGCACTTCCGCATTAGAATTCAAGCCTGCCGACTATTTGAAGAATGCGCGGATCGCCTGCCGAGGTGATGCGCCCGAAAGTGCTTGTGCTGCCGACGTTAGCGCCCGGTTGGTTAAAGTGCACGTTATTCGGCAGGTCAAACGCCTCCACACGAAACTGAAACCGCCGTTTTTCTCCAATAGGAAAATTGCGTTGCAAACCCATGTCGAGGTTGAAATAGGCCGGATTGCGAAGGAGATTTCGGGGCGCAGTGCCAAAGGTCCCCAGAGCATTCAGAGCAAAGGCATTGATGTTGAAATACTCGCTGATCATTTGCGAAGTAGAACGGCCGGAAGGCAAATATGGGCCGCCGGTGAGATCAGCCCGGTCCAGTCCCACGCCGCTCAAAGATCGATCCTGCCCTGAAATAATGGTGAACGGAGTGCCGCTTCTCCAACTCAGAATTCCGGTCAACGCCCATCCGTTTACGACGCTTCGCAACCACGGCTCGTAGGACTGCAGTTTGGGCAAATCCCAAAGCCCATACAATGAAAAATTGTTCGGAGTATCGAAATCCGATAAGCCATAATTGAACCCGCGGCTAAATGGGTCGGGCGAGGACAACGAAAATTGCTGATCGACCGATTGGTTGTCGAGCGACTTGGAGCGCGTATAATTCGCAACAAAGGTAAGGCCGTCGCTGGTTCTCTTTTCCAGGCTCATTTGGACGGCGTTGTAATTTGATACTCCGCCGTTCGTCATTTCTATGAGCGAGGCATAGGCGGGGTAGAGCGGTCGCCTCTGGTTGGTGTTGCTGATCGTCGCGCCGGGCCGATAAATGGCCGGATTCTGTTCTTCGAAATACTGAAGGTGAACGCCGCGATCGCCTACATAGGAAACTCGGGCGACAAGATTTGTCGCGACCTGTTGTTCAACGGTGAAATTCGCCGATTCCAGATGTCCGAGCCTCCAGTTTGGATCGAAGTATTGGAACGTGACGGGAAGAGCAAACGTTGTGTTCGGGCCTGGATACACCGGAGCGAAAGGCGGAAACGGATTCTGGACTCCGGCGCTGCCATACGGGTTCGAGAACTGCACTCCGAAGAGTTGAACCGAGGGGCTGAACGGGGCGTTTTGAACGAAGTTGTTGTACAGCTTCATGAACGGCTGTATGAAGAACATGCCCACGCCGCCGCGCAGAACAGTAGAGTGCGGGCCTGTTCTCGCGCCGTAAGAAAACCCAATCCGTGGCGCGAAATTCCCCAGGTTGTTATGAATCCCGGCGTCCGGGAAGCCAGGATCCCCCGCAAAGATGAGACCGGTGGGTGCATTGGGGAACCGGGTCGAATGCGCGCCTGGAATATAGCCCCCGACCTGGTTCGCTACAGGATCGGTGTAGGGCAAGAACGGCTCCCAGCGCACACCGAGATTCAAAGTCAGGTTATGGGTCACTTTCCAATCGTCGGTAACAAACGCGGCGTATTGCTGGCCCCTCGTGAACTTTGCTTTTCCCGCAGTCTGGGTAAAAGTAGACACATCGCCGAGCAGAAAATCGGCCAGTCCGTTGCCGGTGAAGCTTCCGTTGAAACTGTACAGCGGCTCTTCCTGATAGCCTGTGCGCGAGTCGAAGCGAATGTACGGATCGATCTCGGCCCCGACAAAGAGAGAATGGCTCCCGTGAACGTAGTTCAACATCTCCGACGCTTCAATATCTTCTCTTAGCCACTTGCCCGGGGGTTGCGGCGAGCCACTGCCCCACCCGGAGAATCCAGTAACGCTGATTCCTGTTTCCAGAAACTGAGGATCCGGTTTGGCAACGTTCGGATTTCCGAAGTCGAAGATGGAAAACGGCGCGGTTCGCGTCTGCGTGGAATTCAAAACCAAGCCATCCACCACAAAAGAGTTCACGAGTCGCGGAGTAATGCTGAAGGTATCGCTGATCTTTCCCTCGCTCGTGGTCTGAAGCTGCCCGAGACGGTAATTGAGCAGCGAATTATTCGCGTTCCAGCCGGGATCGGTGTAATTTACAAAAAAGACGCTGGCCGAGAGCTGATGACGGCCAATCAAGTAATCCACCTTTCCGAGTCCTTGATGATTGCGTGTCGCGCTCGGTTGTGAGTAAAGCAGCAGACCGGTCGGATCGGCTGAATCAGGAACTTTCGTCAGAATGTTGGCGCTTAAGGGAGAGATCAGATTTGAGGGAATAACATTGCCTGAGAAAGCTTTGCTTGTCGCGGGATTGGTAATGGGCTTCAACCCGGAAAAATTCCCGAGACGCTCCGCCGCTGTGGGTACAAATGCGGTATTGCCGTAGGTGACGTTGTTGATTGTCGTGCCTTGATAGCTGGCAAAGTAAAATAGTTTGTTCTTCCGAATCGGGCCGCCAATCGTCCCGCCGAACTGATTGCGTTTCAGCGCGTCTTGCTGTGCCGCAAAAAAGTTTCGCGCATTCAAATCGCCGTTCCGAAGATATTCGAATAGCGAACCATGAAGTTCGTTTGTGCCGGATTTCGTGACGATGTTCACGATAGCGCCCCCTGCCCCGCCATAGCGCGCATCGAAGTTGTTGGTTTGGACGCTGAACTCCGATAGTGAATCGGGGTTCGGGAAGATAGCATTTACGTTTGTAATGGGATCCTCATGCGTGGCGCCGTCTAGTCTGTACGCGACCTGATCGCCGTAAGTCCCGTTGACGGAAATGGCAATTGAATCGCTTGTCGTCGCGTAGGTTCCCGTGTCCTCTCCTTTTCCCGGCACCGTTCCTGGAGCCATGTATACGAGAGTCGCCGCATTCCGGCCGTTCAACGGCAGGTTCTCGGCGTATTTCTCGCCTACGATCTGATGCAGAGTACCGGATTCGGTGTCCACCATCTGAGCGTTCGCATTGACCGTGACTTCTTGCGAAGTCGATTGCAGAGCGAGATGAACATTCACCGTCGCGGGAGCATTCACGTCGAGTGTGATTCCGGTCTGATGATAGGCGCTAAAGCCTGGGGCGGTCACATCCAATTGATATGTTCCAGGTTGCAAAAAGTTAAACAGGAAACGGCCCTGCTGATCCGCGTTCACATGGCTGGAAATACGAGTAGCCGTATTCACAAGCTGAACGGTCGCAGAGGGGACCTGCGCGCCTGAGGGGTCGGTGATGGTCCCGCTTAAGGAAGCTGTTGGTACTACCTGACTCCAAAGCGCGGCCCCGGCGAATAGAGGCAAAAGAGACAGAGCATCCGTTCGAATTTTCATAGCACCCCCACATCTTGACTTCACTGTGGATTAGGCGTTTCGCATCCCTTTTCGGGGCGAATGGTGCGAATCGGGGAAAGGCCTTTAACTGTACTGAAAATTAAGAATGTTTCCGGTTCTCTATTCGAGTCGCTAATTCGAGCCAGATCTCGCTGATTTCGAGCGTCGAGCCGTTTCGAAGCCGGAGAGTCTCGATGCGCTCGAGATTATCGGTTTCCCGGCTCCACTCCCAGGCTGTTCTCGACTCCGGATCGAAAACAAAAATTTGAGGAATACCGATCCGCACGTAGTTACGGCATTTTTCAAAGACCTTGGTCATCGGGTCGTCCGAGAGGACTTCGACAACAATGTCAACCGGCTTCGTGGGGTAGGGCTGTTCTATTTCGAGCGCAGCCGTTACATCAGGCCGTGGCTGCCAATTTGGGTCGATGCGAAGATCAATTTCCGATCCGCTGATATAGCCGAGTTTGTAAAAAACTTCCCGTAGAATCAGTTGAAGCAGGCCGTGTAACCAGGTAGGCATTGCTTTTTGGACCACCTCGCCGAACCAGTATTCATAGCCATGTTCGTTGGCGTATTGTGCGTTGAATTGCTCTAGCGTGAGCGGTGGCGTCGCAGTGGCCATATCCCTGGCTCGATCTAGTTGCCGTTCTTGGTCTGCTCGCTGTCTTCCGGGAAAACCGCGTATCCGGAAGGCGGAACGTAAAGGCTTTTCAGGAGATTCAGACGTTTGCGCAGGTAGCGGCTGGGAAGCTGGCGCGGGCCCGTCTCCACGTCGATGTCGCAGCAGATTCCATGCAGATAGAGCGTCAGGGTATCTATAAACGAGAGCCGAACATAATCCGAAAACAACGGGCTCTCGCGTTTGATGTTGGTTTGCCGGCGGAGGAGAGTTTGTTTTGCCTGCCAGCTTTCATCATCCACTTCGCCATGAACGCCAGCCGTGAGTTCCTCCCGGATCAGCGCCTTATAGCTGCCTGCGGCTTCAGGCAACCATTTCTCGACCACCAGGGACGCGAGCCGACGATAGAGCCGGTAATGGTACTCGGCTACATCCTGTTCTTTGAGAGCAAAGAAAAGTACCGTTTCGTTTTCAAAGCTGACTTGCGAAGCCCAGGATTGACGATCATCGGCTGGGCGCTCCGCCACCACGAAGTCGCTCATTTTGTCGAGTCCGGTACGCGTTTTTCTTTTTGCGCCGACACGGCGATCTCCGCAGCGCTCGAGATAGGGAACCAGCAGGATGGAAATGTGAGGCAGGACAGCCGCGAGTGACGGAGGAAGCGCCGCAATTGGCTCTTCGAGGTATTCTTTCACCACTTCGTCGCTCATCGGAACCGAGGCGCAGAAGTAGCCGAAGGTGTTGCTCAAGGGTATAACTTCGCCCCTGAATCGCTCGGCGAATTGCCCGACACTTACCCTGACGAGACTCGTTTGAGCCGGATTCACGGGAATCGGCTCGCGTTGACTGGACATCTATTTTTTCGACCTCGATTCTAGCAGAGAGGGTTCCTTGCAAAATCAAGCATAAGTACCATTTGCACTGGTACACTTGAGGGAAACGCAGTGCAGTTTTTGGTATCCGCAGGCGAAGCGTCGGGCGACCTGTACGCCGCCGGTGTTGTTTCGAGCCTATCCCAGACTTACCGTTCGACCAATTTTTACGGATGCGCCGGTCCCCGGCTGCAGGCGGCTGGCGTTATGCCGGTGATCGATTCGGGCAATTTGGCGGTGGTTGGCCTGGCGGAGGTGATTCATCATCTGCCCAGGATTTACGGCGAGTACCGCAAGCTGATACGGTTTGCAAGAGATCACAGGCCAGATGCGGCGCTTCTGACCGACAGCCCTGATTTTAATCTGCGCCTTGCGCGACATCTGAAGTGCATGAGTGTACCAGTGTTTTACCTGGTAGCTCCCCAGGTTTGGGCGTGGCGTCAAGGCCGTGTGAAGACCATTCGTGAACTGGTGAACAAACTTTTCTGCCTTTTTCCTTTCGAAGAGCGCTGGTTCCGGGAACGGGGCGTGGATGCAACCTATATAGGACATCCGCTGGCGGCGATGGCTCGCGTCACGCGCGCTCGTGAGGAGTTTCTGGACCGCCACGAGCTGGCTGGAGACTCGCGGATGTTGGTACTGCTTCCCGGAAGCCGTGCGGGAGAGGCTCGCAGGCATATGCCCGATCTTTTGGATACCGTGGCCGCCCTTCGAAACCGCTTCAAACTGACAACGGTATTGGCGTGTCCGAAGGGATTTCGCACTCAAAACGCTTTTTCAAACTTTTGGGAACGCATTCGGGCGCTGTCCATCAAAGTAATTGAAAACGAGACATGGGATTGTATCGGTCACGCTGATCTTGCGCTAGCCGCGAGCGGGACCGTGACCATCGAAGCGGCGGTTTTGGGCACTCCGATGGTGACCTTTTATAAAGTGAACCCGCTGAGTTGGCATGCCGGACGTCACCTTGTCAAAGTGCCTTTTTTTTCCATGGTCAATCTCATTGCCGAGCGCGAGATTGTCCCTGAATTGATTCAGAACGATATGACACCCGCAAAGATTGTGAGGGCCGCGGAAGAACTGCTGACCAAACCGGTTAGGGCCGACCGGATGCGAGCCGACCTGGCGCGTGTTCGGGCTTTGCTTACACAAGAAGGAGACCCCTTGCGGCGGGCTGCCAGCCTCATTGTTGAATCGTGCGGGGCCGAATCAAATGTAGAGGGAAGAACGCGTGATTTGGTCCAGGAGACAATAAATTGATGGTGCGTGTTTTTAGATGGACAATTCTTCTCCTGGCCCTTGCGGCGGCACTTTGGGGCCAGGAAAAGCATTCGCGCATTCAAGTCCAGAAGTACACCATTGACGCGGATGTGAATCCGCGGACGCAATCTCTTGTGGCAACCGCAAAGGTCGATTTCACGCCGCTCGAGGCGGCAAACGATGCCGTTTTCGAGCTAAACAATGCCTTGACCGTTTCTAAAACGGTAGATTCGCAGGGCCAGGCGCTCCAGACGTCCCGAAACACGCAGGACTTTACCGTGAAGGTTGGATTTCCAAACGGTTTGCAGAAAAACCAGCCCTGTTCGGTTTCTCTTAGTTACGACGGCAAGCTGACCGGAGACGAAGATTCGCCGGTTTCGGGAATCAAATTCGCGGCGCTACACCCCGATTTTGGGTATTTGCTTTATCCGGCGCGCTGGTTCCCTGTCAGTGGATACACCACGAACCGTTTTGCGGCAGACCTGCGAATCACCGTTCCCGCCGAATATCGGGTGATAGCCAGCGGTGATCTGAAAACGGATCGAGCGAGCAACGGCCGCACGGTTTATTCGTTCCACTACGACAAGACGAGCTTCCCGGGGAGCATCGCGATTGTGAAGGGCGATCCAGTGCGCGTCTCCTCGCAGGGAATAAATACGGATGTGTTCTTCCGCGGGCAAGAGGCCGGAGCGGCGCAAACGTATGGCGATGAAACCGGCAAGATCATGACCTTTCTGACATCTGAGTATGGTCTTGCTCCTCAAGCGAATCTCGCCTTAGTGGAAACTGAAGCCGGCGCTGTGAATGGGTATTCCGCGCCTGGAGTCGTTTTCCTTGCACCGGGTTCCATTAACACCAAAGTGAACACTCGAATTTTGGCGAACCAGTTTTCCCGACAATGGTGGGGCGGCCTGGTTTCTCCCGCTAACCGGAATCATTTGTGGCTGGAGAACGGCCCAGCGCGTTATTCGGAATTGCTGTACACCGAGCATACGGCCGGTCCAGGTGCAATGGATACGGACCTGAAGACAACCTATGTCGAAGCGCTGACGGTGAAAGATCCGCCGGTGCTGCAAGCTGCACGGCTAGAGGATTACTCGCCGGAGTATTGGGCCCTGACGGCCGCGAAGGGCGCTGCCATTCTGAACATGCTCCGGAACGTGGTGGGCGACGCCAACTTTAAGAAGGGTCTTCACCTTTTCATGGACAAATACAGCTGGCAATCGGCTACCAGTGAAGATTTCCGGAAAGTCATGGAGGAAGTTTCGAATCAGGATCTGCGCTATTTCTTTATCCAGTGGCTGGAATCCAGCGGCTCGCCGGAATTTAAACTCGAATACACGGTTTTCCGCACTCAGCAGGGGTTCCGCGTCGTCGGAAAGATCAATCAGGATCTGGATACGTTCAGGATGCCGGTGGACCTCAGAATAGAGACCGAAGGCAACCCGGAGGACAAGAAGGTCGAAGTGACCGGTACTTCGTCTGAATTCAGCGTCGACACTTTCGGCAAACCGCGAAAGCTGACGCTCGATCCGAACCACGTTCTGCTGCGCCTCGATCCCAGCATGGAAATTGCCGTGGCGATCCGGCGCGGCGAGCAGTTCGTCGAGATCAACGATTTTGCGAATGCTCTGAGGGAATATCAGAAGGCGCTGGATGTAAACAAGAACAGCTCACTTGCGCACTATCGCATCGGAGAGCTTTTTTTCAAGCAGAACAATTTCCAGTCCGCGGCGAATGAGTTTCGCGCAGCCATCAACGGCGATCTCGATCCGAAATGGACTGAAGTCTGGTCTCACGTCAACTTGGGCAAGATTTTCGATGTAACAGGGCAGCGTGATCGGGCGGTGAACGAGTACAAACAGGCGATCCGCACGCATGACAACACGGCCGGGGCCCAGGAAGAGGCCGCGCGGTATTCGACCAAGCCGTACGAGCAGAAGAATTCCGAGACCTAGCAGCGGCCCCGAATCATACCTGCACTGTTGAGTCTTTCTCTGAAAGAGGTAGTTCAACTCGAATGGAAGTGCCCTCACCGGGACTCGAGTGAACCTGGAACGAGCCGTGCAGATGCTTTACTCTTTCTTCCATTCCCAGGAGACCGACTCCTTTCTCTCGCTCGGGTACGAATCCTCGTCCATCATCATGAATTGTGAGCAGTAGTTTATCGGCGTTCTGACACAAATGAATGTCTACGCTTTTCGCCTTCGCATGCCGCGCGATATTGTGGAGCGCTTCTTGAATAAGCCGATAAATGCAGGTCTTGTGTTCGTCCGGAATATCTTCGGGCAGTTCTTCGGCGTGCACCTGCACGGACAGGTTCTTCGTCCGGGACACCTCACGGGCCTGCCACTGCAAAGCGGGTATCAAGCCCAGATCGTCGAGCATGGACGGGCGAAGGAGCAGTGACATGTCGCGGACCACGGCCAGTGTCCTTTCCGCAAGCCGGCGTAGATCCTGAAGCTGGCTGCGTGCATCCGTGTTATCGTCCGGCGAAATAATAGCTGCTACATTGCCAACCCCGAGAAGCAGAGCGGAGAGGGATTGACCCACTTCGTCATGTAACTCCCTGGATAACGCTCGCCGCTCCGATTCCTGCACTGCGATCAAACGCGTGGACAGATCCCGCAATGCGCCGCGGGCTTGCTCCACTTCGTCAAAGCGCTCTGCCGACTCGCGCTCCAAACGCAATATCCTGCGAATGCTTCCGCCTGCCAATAACGTTCCGCAGATCAGGGTGAGTACAAGCAGAATGATCAAAGAGCGTCGAAAATTAGCGAACAAAATGGTTACTTGCCTGTTTCCTGCCTCCATTTGCTTTTGATTGACCTCGCTAATCTGATCGGCAAGGTGAACGATGATCATACGCCGTGGCAAAAGCGAGTCCTTCATGAAGGCGTATCCGAGAGTGCGGCGCTGGGCGGCATCCCATTCCAGAGCGGGGCGCAACGAATCGAAGTACGCCTTGACTTCTCTTGTGAACCGCTGAAACGGAAGCCGTTCTTCGCCGCGAAGAATGGCGTTATACGCTGCCACATTGGTCTCTATACGCACGCGTGCATCTTCCAACTCTTTACGATGCGTATCGGCTCGGCCAGGATCTTGTTCCAGAAGCAGATCTCGAACGTATGTGCCGGAAAGGTAAACGTCGGAGCGAAGCTGCTCCAGAATTCGGTCCCGGTTGAAGTAATCCTGGCGGATGTTCTCGCTTCGAGTTTGGATTCTCCCGAGAACCGAAAGCGCATTCAGACCCGTCACTGCGAGCAGTAACAAAAGTCCGCCAAAGCCGATCAGCAGAAGACGCCGGGTTTGGCTGGCGCTGTGTTTCATTTCAATCTTCCCAACGATTCGCTGGAGGAGCGCCTGTTAGTGCAGTAATCCGAGCGTGTACTGAAGCGTTGCGTATGCTTCCTGGTATTCGTACTTTACGTTCAGGTTCTCAACTTCCGCGGAAGTTTGTCCGAGTTGCGCCTGCGTCAGTTCAACAATAGAGGCCAGGCCCAGATTGTATCTGCCCTGAGCCAGGTTAAGGGCCAGGTTGGCTTCGGTCAGAAGTTGCTGCGCAGCTGCAGTCGCATCAAAAGCAGTCCTCGCGCGCGCCCAAGAGGCTCGAACATCACGCGCAATCCGGTCCTGCAAGTCGCGCACGCGCTGCTGTGTTGCTTGTAGCTGATATTCCGCCGCCTGCCGGCGGGCGCTGAACAGATGCCCATTGAAGACTGGAATATTCACGTTGACTGCGGCGGCCTCATAGCCGGTCCGTATGTCGGGGTTTGCATTTCCAGGTTCGATATACGGCAGTGCTCCGCCGACTGCTATCAAACTAACCGTCGGCCGCTTCAAATCACGCTCCGCATAGACGAATTTTTGGTCTGCCTCCACTTGAAGACGCAAACTCGCCAGCTCCGGACGACTTTGAAAAGCCTGGTTGATGAGCGGCTCTACATCTGTCGGAGCTTCCGGCGGCATCGGCTGCTCCGAGAGCTGGTACTGGACGGATTGTTGAGTACCCAGAGCTTGGCCGAGGGTAGCGTACGCAGTTTGAAGGCGATCCTGCGCTCGCAGCAACATGAGCTTGGCATCTGCCAAATTGACTTGCGCGAAGCTGAGGTCGACATCGGATCTGAGCTTATTTTTGGTTAACTCGGAGACCTGATCCACCACCGTTTGACGAGTCGCTACGGTTTGTTGTGCGACCTTGACCAGTTGTTGCGCGAGCAGGACCTCATAATAAGCTTGATCAACACCGAGAATAACGTCGTATTGTGTCGCCCGGTAATCTTCGCGGCCGGCTTGGGCTTGTAGTTTGGCGTTTGAAACCAGGTTCGGCGTTCTGCCCGAGTCGGTAATCAACTGAGACAACGTCAGACCGGATCCGAAGTGATTGAACAACCGGGGATCGTTGATGACACCGGCCCCGAGGCGGCTGTTTACATCCGCTTGCGCTCCCGTCACTTCGCCGTTTATGGCAGGATAGTAAACCGACTTGGCTTCCGTAGTAATTTGATCTGCGCGAAGGTACGTTGCCTGGGACGCAAGTACCTGCGGATGATTCTTCAGCGCTAGCGCCTGTGCGTCCTGCAAGCTCAATTGTGGAGCGGGTGATTGGCCGTGAAGCAAGCACGAAATACCCGCAATTAGAGAGACAAGAACAATCGGTTGTCTAGTCATGATGCGCTTAAGCACGTACGGGTTCGATCTGGCCGGATCGGTTCCGATCCTTCTTTCCGTAGATTAGTAAGTACGCCGCAGGCACGATGAAAACCGTCAGGATGACAGAGGAGGTCAGCCCGCCGATGATCGCGCGCGCCATCGGCGCATATTGCTCCGATCCAGTGCCGAGCTTCAATGCCATGGGTAGCATTCCAATGATGGTTGCCAACGACGTCATCAAAATGGGGCGAAGGCGAACGCGGCATGCCGTAATGACGGCGTCCGCTACCGACAGATTCTGGTCTTCAAGCTTGTGAGCGAAATCAACGATCAAGATACTATTTGAGCCCGCGACGCCAATCAGCATCAGCACACCCATTAGAGACATAACATTGAGAGTCGTTCCAGTTAACGGAAGAATGATCAAAACACCGATAAAGCCCATGGGAATCGCGAGCATAATAAGAAACGGATCGACAAAAGAACGGAACTGGGCAACGAGGACGAGGTATAGGAGCATCGCCGCAAGAATGAAACCCTGGGCGAAGCTTTTGAAGGATTGATTCATTCCTTCCACCATTCCCCGAAGGTTTACACGTACATTGCCCGGAACCTTCATGTCGGAAACGATTTTCGAGATTGCGCTCGAAACCCGGCCAAGATCCTCGCCCTTGGGTGTTACGTAAACATCGGCCGCTCGCTGGATCTGATAATGGTCGATTTCGGTAGGTGTTTCGGTGTGATTCAGCTTAACCACCGTGTCCAGCGTTGTGGGCTCCTTCAGATTCGGCGCCTTTAAAGGAATATTTGTCAGATCCAGGAAATTGTGAATTGCAGGCCTGCCGTGCTCATAGTATTGAACCGTGAGGAAGTAATCGTTTCCAGTCTTGTAATCTACCCAGTAATTCGGGGCGATCATGACATTGGAATTGAGAGCGGTAATAACGTCGTCGACAACATCTTTTTCAGTAAGTCCTAGTTCGCCCGCGTGGACCCGATCGATATCCATTCGTACAGCGGGATAGTTTATGTCCTGCGGAATATAGATTTCGCCGACGCCGCGCACCTTCCTAATCTGGTTTCCAAGTTGCTGGGCTAATTGGTAGTTCTGTCCGATGTTCCGGCTGGTAACCTGCACATCAATGGGAGCCGGCATACCCGAGTTCAACGTCGCATCCACCATGGAGCCGGTTTGTACGAAGGTGCGAATCTCTGGAAACTGTTGCGCAATCTCATTTTGAACCCGGTCCATATATCTAAAGGTGCTCACTTTGTGGTCATCATTCAACTCGGCCTGAACAGTTGCAGTGTACGGGCCGGCATTGTTGGTATAAAGGGCCGAAAAATCCGGGACAAGACCGATATTGGAAACCACCATTTTGAGGTCGTGGCCCACGGTTTGACGGATTAGGTTCTCAACTTTGCCGACGTAATCGTTTGTCAGCTCAATGCGGGATCCAGTGGGAGCCTTCATGTTGATTGTGAATTGACCAGCGTCGGTTTGGGGAAAGAAGGCAACGCCGAGGGACGGATAAATCGCCAAACTCAAGACGAAAAGTCCCGTGAGTGCAAGAACGGTGAGTCCTGGCCTTTTCAGGCAACGCCTCACAGAGGCTTCATAAACGCTGAGCACGTTATTGAAGCCTGCATTAAATCCTTCGGTGAACCGGGTCCACAAGGATTTCTTATGGCGGCTTTCGTTCAGATAATCCTCGGAGACTTCTCCCTCCAGACCCTCGCTGTGGTGAGTCGCATGCGGCACGCTCTTCAAGAACCGCGAACAAAAGAGCGGGATCACCGTCATGGCAACTGCGAATGAGATGAATAGAGACAGGCAGAAGGATAGCGCTAATGCCGAAAACAGGAACTTGCTCACACCGAACAAGGTCGTGACGGGAAAGAAGGCGACCACGCCCACCAGGGTGGCGGCAAGAACAGCCAGCGTAACCTCCGAACCTCCCGCTTCCGCCGCCCTCATGGGTGGTTCACCCATCTCAAGATGGCGATAAATGTTTTCGAGTGAGATCACGGAATTGTCGATCACACGCGAGAAGGCTAGAGCCATGCCGCCCAGGATCAACGTATTCACCGTGGCGCCCATCAAATCAAGAATGATGAAAGTAGCCAAGGCGGATATGGGAATCGAAAGCAGAACGGCGCTCGTGGCCCGTGGGCTTCCCAAGAACATGAGAATCATGACGCTAGTCAGAGCCAGGCCGATAAGACCTTCGTCCAGCACCGTATGGATAGCTTCCTTTACAAACACGGATTGATCGAAGACGACATTCGTCACAAGCTGCTTCGGAATGTCGTATAGGTTAGTGAGCAGTTCACGAACTCCGTTGACAACCTGAATGGTGTTAGTGTTACCTCCCTGCTTCATAATCGGAATGTAAGTTGATTTTTGTCCATCCACTCGCACGATGTTGTATTGGATCTGGCTGGCGTCCTCCGCTTTGCCCACGTCTTTAATGGAAACCCAGGAGTCGCCTACAGTCTTGATTGGAACATCGTTGAGCTGCTTCATGTTTTCCACAAGACTATTGGAATAAACGTAATAGTCGAATGGACCCAGCTTTACGTCACCCGCGGGAAGGATTAAATTAGACTGATTCACGGCGTTTACGACATCCATCGGGCTCAACTGCCGGGACATAAGCTTATAAGGATCGACGTATACCATCACTTGGCGGTATTTGCCGCCGAATGGGGGAGGAATTGTGGCTCCTTTAATAACCGCGATCTGGTTACGGATAGTGAACTGTGCAAGGTCGTGAAGCTGAGTTTCAGTCAGGCCCGATCCTTTTACAGTTACCAGGCAGACCGGTTGGCTGGAAGCATCAAACTTCAGCACGACCGGAGGAAGAGTGCCGGGCGGCAATCGCTTCAGATCCGCGAGGGCTAGATTTGACAACTCGGTGACATCTGTATCGGCATTCGTGCCAGGCTGAAAGTAAACTTTGATCATGCTGACGCCCAGCATGGAACGCGATTCCATATGATCCACGCCGGCGGCCATTGTAAAAAACCTTTCCAACGGATTGGTGATGTCGTCCTCGATGTCTGCCGGCGGCATTCCGGAATAGAAGGTCGCAACTACGACGGTTGGTATGTTAATTGTCGGAAAGAGATCAACAGGCATGCGCAGGATACTCGCCGCCCCGATCAAGCAGAGGGCGAGACAAAGCGCAACGATGAAGTAGGGATTGCGAATGGAGAAAATTGACATAAGTTCAGGGCGTTTGAGTTTATGCTGACTTAGCTTTCACTCTTATAAGTGCTCGCTTTAGTTAGTTTGGGCGTGACTCCTTCGCCGGGCCGCAGGCCGCTTCTATCGCTAATCACGACTTGATCCCCGTCGCGGAGACCCGACAATACTTCAGCGTCCGTCTCGGTTTGAATGCCTAAAGTGATCTGCCGGTCTTGAATCTTATTGCCATCATCGACTACCAAGACATTCGTGTGATCGCTGCCCTGATTTACCGCCTGCAGCGGAACGACCAGCGCGTCCCCTTTTCTGTCGAGCGTGAGCGTAGCTTCGGCGTAAACTCCTGGAATCAGGACTCCCTTCGGATTGGGCACGTCCACTTCGGTGTGCATAGTGCGTGTGGCGGCGCCTACATCAATAGAAAAACGAGCTACTTTGCCCGGGAAGTCCCTGTCCAAAGACGGAACCCTCACGTTTACGGAGTCACCTATTTTGATGTATCGAACGTACGATTCAGGCACGGGGATTACCAGACGGAATCGGTCTTCTTCTGAGAGCTTTACTAGCGGCATCGCCGTGCTCGACGTCGTGCCTGCTTGCATTAATGTGCCATAGTTTGCGTATCTTTGTGTCACTACTCCCGTAAACGGCGCGGTTATCTTTGAGTAATCGTACAGCGCCTGGTCATGGGCGAGTTTGGATTGAGCGACGGCTAAGTCGCTTTGGGCGACTTGCAGGCGGGATTGGGCGGCCTCCGCCTGGGCCTCCGCAGCCAGATCCTTACCTTGAGCATCGTCGACTTCCTGTTGTGCAACCAAGCCCGGCTTGCTGGTGGCAACGCTGTTCAGTCGATCGTATTGCAGATGGAGTACCTTATGTTGCGCCTGAATTCGCCCCAACTCATGTTCGGCATTAGTGACTTGATCCGACATGCTTTTAATCGAGGCCTGGTCCTCCTGCAAAAGCGCTTGCAGTTCTGGTATTTCAAGAACGGCCATAAGCTGCCCCGCTTTTACGTGGCTTCCGTAATCCACGTTGAGCTTCGAGACAAACCCCGATTCCTTTGCGAACACGTCGATCTCTTGGAAAGGAACCAGCTCCGATGAAACAGTGAGATATCGCGCCATCGGTTTCCTGGTTACTTTTGCAACTGCGACTGAGGGCAAGCTGGCTTGCGAAGCCCCTGCACCGCCTGCTTGGGCCATGTCACTCTTTCCACACGAAACCAGCCCGACGGCCGTTGCCAGAATCAGACATGCAATTGAAACCTTCGAGAGGACTCGCGAGTAAACAATCCCACGCCTATTTAAGCGATTAGGGCCTTGCTGATGAAACTTCATTTTGAATCTTTATCGGGAGTACCCAGTTTGTTCGAGACATGTTGTATTTTTTCGGTCAGTTTCTGGAACGAAAAAGTTTTCGAGTGGCAAAACTCGATAAGCTCCCTTTCCGTTTCCAACATCTCTGCTGCCTTCCTGGGAATTTCTGGCGCTATCGAGATCGGAATCGAAAGTACACCGTGCTGATCTCCATGAAGCAAATCTCCAGGCGCGATCCGTAACCCGCCGATTTCCACCGGTTCGCCGAATTCCACTACATGGGCGTAAGCATGTGAGACCGATATGCTAGCAGCGAAAACCTGAAAACCGGCGGCCTCGATTCCCGGTAAGTCGCGTACAGATCCATTGGTTAGATAAGCAAGACAATGAAGAGCCCTGGATATATTTGCGTGGACTTCCCCGAACAAGGCTCCAAATCCAGGTTTGTGATCGACATCCTCAGCCACGATAAATCGAGGCGGTGGGATAGTAAGCACGTACGACCACCAGTCCGCACGATCGTAATACAATCGCCCTGCGACGGGAGTCGATGAGGAACGTATCCGTGCAGTAACGGCGTATCCGACTCTCGGAGGTAGATGGGGAAACATGCAGCGCACCGAGCCATTCACAAAACCCTCGTTGCGGGTTCTAACCTGAAACTCTTCGATTGCGTTTGATACCGAGCACGTGTCGAATTGCTGCAATTGCTCGAGAGTTTCCGTTGAGACAGTCTTTAGAGACGAATGCATCGATGCGTTTGCGCTTCGCGGAGGAGGCAGATCTGCCCCCCAAGACCCACTCTAGGAACTCTGAGGCCCGGACGCCATACCCTGAGCACGGGATTTTTGGGACTGAACGGGGGTAGAGGGCGGCGTCTACCTGATGATCAGCCAAAGAATACCCTGCGGACACGATGTCGCGAGATGAAAAGAACCGCTAACATCCGGGTATCGCTGTAGCCCGGCAGCCAAGCGGTGCTTGGTCAACACGGGGAATAATCTCCTTGATCCTTGCCAAGCCTCCGCGCAGTGCGTTGCCGGGCGATTACTTAGAAGCTAGGAGCTTGCTTTCGCGGGCTGTATGAAAAAACCGATTCGCATCGTGCTTGCAAATCATCATCCGATCATTCGGAGTGATCTTCGACTGCTGCTCGAACGGCAGCCTGCATTTCGTGTTAGTGGAGAGGCAGCGAATGCGCGCGAAGCTGTGGTTTTGGCGGAATACAGGCGTCCGGAGATCGTTCTGCTCGACATTAAGCTTCCACAGCCAGGCGGGATAGCTGTGGCGCGAGAGATCTCTTTGAAAAATCCGGACTTAGGAATCATCTTTGTAACCGCTCTCACGGATCAGGAATACGTCTCCGAGGCCTTCAAAGCGGGGGCGCGCGGATATGTGCTTGAGGATGCCGCGCAAACAGATCTGATTTCCGCGGTTCACGTGGTGGCCGGCGGCGGCAGCTTTTTGAGTCCATCGATCAGCGCGAAGCTCATTGATGAATATGCGAAAGACTCCGGCGGCTACCAGGTTTCGGAGTACCAGAAGCAACTGTGCTGCTTCCTCGCGGCGGGCTATGGCGATGACGAAATTGCGACGCGTCTCAATTCAACTGCCGGCACAATCCGGGCCGATTATCGAAGCCTTAGCGATACTCTTCAACGGATCAGCGCGCCAAAAGTGATTGTAGACTCGGTTCGGGACCGATGATCAAGAAAAGCCGCGTACGCAAGTGCGTGCGCGGCTTAGAATGGCTCTACTTTACTTGAAACGCGAATTCGCGCAGCAAGTCGCCTTGTGAATTGTTTTTGCCGATCTCGTAAAGCCGAAGGAAGTGCGTTCCTGCTTTGCTCATGCTTGGTACGGTGATATCGACCTGATCGTGTCGAACTTCCGACGAGCCTTTCCAGAGGCTCGCACCTTGCCCATCCACAATCTGAACGGCTACCGCGCCTTCGGGCAAATCCGCCGCGTTGAGGTGCAGATGCAATCGCTCGCGGGAGGGTACCGTGGGATTTTCCAGACCGCGGTAAGACGTCAAACTGACTTCCGCAACCGGACCGGCGCGATGCGTGAATTGTGGAACAACAGCGATTCCGAGCGCCAGAGCGGCAACAGCGCCCGCAAAGGACAATTTCGGAACCGTGAACCAACTTCTCCACGACGTTTTGGCCGCCGAGTGCTCCTTTTCGAGCAACTCCCGGCGTACCTGGGCCGCGGCTATCTTTATATCGGCGATCTCCGCTTCGAGACGTTCTAATCGCGTTACGCAAGACTCGCAGGCGAGGATATGTGTCTCTACCGTTTCGAGCTCTTCCTCTCCGGATCTGTTCAACACAAAACGTTCTAGTGTTTCCTCATTGGGATGATCGAGAAATGTGGGCTGCATAGGTTTACTCCTATTCTTCTCTCTGCTGGGATTAGTGTGCCTAACCTGCCTGCGCTCTCACGAAAACTGAGAAAATCCCGTTACTCGCCAGTTTTTTCCGGCCAATCTCTCCAAACTTCGCCTTCGCCCTGGATTTCAGAAGCCGAAACTGAGTTTCGGTCAGAGCCATCTCGCGGCAAATCTGTTCCTGCGGTTGTTCTTGCAGATAAAAGCGCACCAAAATGTCTCGATCCCGCTTGGAGAGAGCTTCGAGCGCACTCTTCATCAGCTCGGTTTTTTGCCGAAGCATGGCTTCCTGCTCGGGATTCTGCTTGCGGTCCGCTACGGTAATGCCAGTTTCGAGGTCGGCCTGTTCTCGCCGCGTATGAACTGCTGTTTCAATGTAGGCGGCAACTTGCCTGCGAACGACGGTTCTGACGAATCCCATCAGGCGTTCCGGTTCCCGCAAGTCGCCGCGCTTGATTGCGTTCACCACAATCAGGAAGGTGTCGTGTACCTTATCTTCCAGTTCTTGAGGCCCAAGCTGCCGGCATAAGTAGTAGCGAATACCGCGGCTGAACAGCTTGTAAAGCTGCTCCATTCCCGCGTCCTCTCCAGCTTTGATGCGCTGAACCAGGAGACTCCAATCGGTGGTGGACAGACCCGGTTTCGGGGTGGAATCGGCCGTGTTTCCGGGTGGTGAATTTTCTTGCGCCGCTGGCGTGGGACTTAGTTTAGGTTGGCTGCCGGTCATGGATCAGAATCACTCCTTGGAAAGAATCGAATAAGCAGCCCAGAACGAGGGCGAACTCCGGTAACTGCCGCTGCGCCTCATTTCGATTTGAGCCTGCTGGAGGGCGGCGGCGGCCCGCTCGGCGAGCGGACCGGATGTAATGCCTTGCAGATGACTGTAGAAAGCGGAGAAAAAAAGGCCCGAATCGTCGGGAGTAGGCCACGCACTGACAACGACGGCCGAAGCGCCCGCCAGCAGCCAAGCCCTACCCAGGCCGATCAGTCCCGCTCCGGGAATGGTCTTGCCCTGATCCGACGCACACCCGCTCAGAACGACCAGAGTGCCCGGAACACGGTAGGCAGCAATCGCTTCACGGGTGAGCAATTCGGGCATGTTTTCGCTGCTCAGGCTCAACGCCAAGGCCGCTTCTTCGGGTTTCCCTTGTGGACTCACCACGTGCACTGCAAAATGGAGCAATTCCGGAACTTTGGCTAAGGCCTCGCGCAGCGATTCGGCATTCGCGTCGGAGCCAAGAAGAAGTTTTGTATCCGGCATGCCGCTCAGCTTTGCCGCGATTCTGACTTCGCGGCCGCTTCCAGCCAGCCTAGCGAGAGAGACGGAGTTCTCCCCATTTTTCGCTTGCCGGAGCGTTGCACTGGGAATGCGCCGTGAATCGGCCGAATTATAAACCGGATCGCCCACGCCGATGAAGCGATGTTCGGATTTGGCGGAATTGGGCGTCAGCAACAGCAGTTCGCTAGGCAGTGTGCGCAGAGTGTGAGTCGCGATAAGTGGCTGAGTACTGCCGGACCTGCCTGGCTCTGGCAAGGCAGCGAAGGGCACGGCCTCAATGAGAGCACCATCGGGCGTGATAAGCCAATTGGGCTTCTGATAGATGGGCACAGGCAATTTCCCGAAGAGCATTCCGCTCAGGTTCTTGCCTGCAGGATCCGCGTTCCGATGGTTGCGAACGTCGCCGGAAAAGGCATTCGCCTGCTTCCCGATTTCCGCGTCTTTCGGCAGCTCGTACAGATTCACTTGGTCCCCTGTGACAGCCCAGAGGAACGATTTTCGGCTGCCCAAGCAAAAACTGAGCAGCAGATCATTCTCGCCTAGCCTGTCCTGAATATGCTTAAGTGAATTCCTATATGGATTTCTCTCTTCTTTTTTCGAGAAATTGTGTGCTTGTAATCCGATTTTATTTTCGAGATCGCTTAATTGTAGACGAATTTCTTCAAGCTTTGCTTCGTTTTCGCTTGACCCTTGTCCTAAAGTGACGCGGGACTGCGCAGTCTGGAGTTCTGAAAGCAGCCTGAAGTATTCCGGCGGGAGTAACGAACGTTTCGCTAAAGAGACTGCCAATTGCTCACGAAGTGTGGCGGCGCGATTTTCTGCGAGCACCTCCCAGGCTTGGCGAGCCAGGTCTAAATCGGGCTTGTGAAGAGAGACTTCCGCGGCAAGCTCAGCATAGTCCTGATAAACCTCATGGAGCTGCACAACTGTTTGAGTGTTTGTCGCGTCTCCCGGAAGAGCGCCTTGCCGCCATTTTCTTGCTGAATCCACGGCGCGCCGAAATTCTCCTAATGCGTCCTGGGTTCGGCCGAGGTGCAGCAGAATGAGAGCGCGGATGTGTATCGGGTAGTACTGTGGCGTGATCTTGAACCCGATGCCTCCGGATGCAAATGCCTCATCAATACGCGCCAGGGCTTCCGCGTAATTGCCCTTTTTCAGGTCGAGTTCGGCCAAATGCTCCAGCGTAATAGCCAATCCATCTTTGTCGGGAATCTTGGTGCGAATGTCGCGCGCGATGTTTAGGGCTTTTTCGGCTTCAGGAATATCACCTCTCACGAGAAGCGAGATACCGCGATAATCCCAAGCAGTAGCCTCGAGGGTGGCTGATTTAGCAGCATGCGCGACATCGATCGCGCGCTGCGAAGTGATGATACCGTCCCGAGTCTCGCCGTTTCGAACTTGAATTGCGGCGAGACCAAGCAGGGCGCCCACCAGATAGGGCCTAGAATCTGTCCCTTCAAGAAAGTGCACCGCATCAAGAGAGTTCCTTTCAGCGGATGAGAGGTCGCCAAGCTGGCTGTAAACTGTGGAGATGCTGTTTGCCGCAGTTCCGGCGGTGAAATTGTCGCCCGCCTGAACCGCTAATTCGCGACCGGCTTCAGCGGATTTTAGAGCCCCGCCATAGTCAAACAGGCGACCCTGAAGATTAGCGACGCTAACGGTCGCCTTAGCCTCATCGGCGATATCTCCGATTTGGTGCGCTTCGCGAACAGCCCGCTGGAATATTGCGAGTGCATCGCTGAACCGGCCTTGGTCCCGTTGCTTTCGCCCCTCGATCATGGTCGCCTGCACATGGTCGCTGCCTGGAAAGAGTTGGCCTTGGCCTGCGTCGAGGAGGCCCAAGCGCACAATCAGGAGCCCCGTGAACAGTCGGAGAGGCGTAGGCGAGCACAGTGACGTTGGCAGCCACGCTGAAATTCGGGGAAGCAGAAACAATCCGGGATAAAGGCCAGTTAATTATAGCAATTTACTGCCCTCCCGGGTTCTATACCAAGGTGTTTCTGCCCGGTAGATCAGCTCCTTCGATTAAAATCCGAAAAAGCTCGAAAGTGTCTGCCAGAAGCAAGGATCAAGCCAGATGGGAGGAAACATAGGTTGTCGTGAGTTCCTTTCGCACACGAAGGTACCCAGCGCCGACCCCATTTCGGGCCAAAAAATATCCAGCTAAGTTATTGATTCTAGACAGGAAAAAAAATGCGAGTCTTTTGTGACTGACTTTCTGAGGCGTTCCAAAACGGCATAAATCCCGTTGTGAAACCCAAGTTGGAACGAGGTCCATCGAACGGTCGATCTTAGGGCGGGACCTGCGCTCCCTCCGGCCAGAGATCCGCCTACTGCACTGACTTTTCAGCTTGATTCCGCTATACTCGTCCTGTGACGGGCTCATTTCCGTCGCGGGCAGAAGTGTCTCCCCACATCTTCCCGGCTCCCCTGTAGCGTTCAATCATGTTCGATAATTTGTCCGACAAGTTGCAGCGTGTCTTCAAGAACCTGCGCGGCGAAGGAAAACTGAGCACCGCCAACATGGAGGAGGCGCTCCGCGAAATCCGCGTGGCGCTCCTGGAAGCCGACGTTCATTTCAAAGTCGTAAAGCAGTTCATCGAGCAGGTCAAAGAGAAAGCTATGGGCGAAGAAGTCCTTACGGCTTTATCGCCTGGGCAGCAGGTCGTCAAAATAGTCCGCGATGAATTGACCAAAATGCTGGGTGGGCACCAATCGCGGCTTCGTTTCGCAAACGAGCCTCCGACAGTTCTCCTGATCGTCGGTCTGCAAGGCTCGGGCAAAACAACCAGCGCCGCGAAACTGGCGCGGTTTCTTACGAAAGAAGGCAATAAGCCCCAACTCGTTTCCGTCGACGTTTACCGTCCGGCTGCCCGGCACCAGTTGAGCATTCTGGCGAAGAACGTAAGCACGCCTATATACGAGGGCACGCCGGAGGAAACGAAACCGCTCGAACTGGCGAAATCGGCTCGCCGGGAAGCCATGCAGACTGGACGCGACCTGCTTTTAGTCGATACAGCAGGACGTCAGCATATCGACGATCAGCTCATGCAGGAGCTTCATGAACTGAAAGAAGCGCTGAATCCCACGGAAATTCTTTTCGTGGCCGACGCCATGACCGGGCAGGATGCCGTCCGGTCCGCGGATGAATTTCACAAACGGCTCGGTATCACGGGCGTGATCCTGACGAAAATGGATGGCGACGCTCGGGGTGGCGCTGCCCTTTCCATTCGTTCGATCACTGGCCAGCCGCTGAAATTCGTAGGTGTTGGCGAGAAAACCGATGCCCTGGAGGCGTTCTATCCCGATCGCGTTGCTTCACGAATCCTCGGAATGGGCGATGTGCTCTCACTCATCGATAAAGTCCAGGGGGCCATCGACGAAAAGACCGCCGAGAAGATGCAGGAGAAGCTGCTCGGCGACGATTTCACTCTCGAGGACTTCCGCGACCAGATCAAACAGATCCGGAAGCTGGGCTCGCTAACGGGGCTATTGGACATGATGCCTAAGGTTGGCCCATTGAAGGAGCTGAAAGACGCGAAAATCGACGAGAATGAGGTGGGTCGGGTGGTTGCCATCATCGATTCGATGACTCCCAAGGAGCGGCGGAATCACATGCTGATTAACGGCTCGCGCCGGCGCCGGATCGCCAAAGGGAGCGGTACCAGCGTGCAAGAGGTGAACAATCTCCTGAAACAATATGCGCAAGCGCGTAAAATGATGAAGAGCTTCACTGGCCCCGGCGGCTTGATCGGCAAGAAGCTGATGAAGATGAAGCTTCCCGGTCTGCCCGGATTCTAATGCGGCTTCAGCCGGCGCGGAGCTTCGGCCCGCTCTGGAGTGATTTGATTCTAGTGTTTGTAACAATATAAAACAGAAAAGGTTACGATGTTAGCTATTCGCCTGGCGCGGTTTGGCGCCAAGAAAAAACCCACCTATCGTGTGGTCGTGATTGAGAAAGATCGAGCTCGCAATAGCCGCTCGGTCGAAGTAGTCGGCCATTACAATCCGATCGCCAAGCCTGCACAGGTGCAGCTCAACCGTGAGCGTATCGACTATTGGATGAAAAACGGAGCGCAGCCCTCCGACACAGTCACGCGGCTATTGAAGATGAATCCGGCTGAAGCGCCGGCAGCGGCCTAGATCAGCAGCGCGGCGGTAATATTCCAGTCTGCGGAATTGCGGACGAACGTAGGTTACAGATGAATGAGAGCAACGGCGTGAAGACGCTTGTAGAAGAGATCGCCAAGGCGCTGGTGGACGCGCCGAACGGAGTGGTGGTCAACGAAATTGCGGGGGAGCATGCCACGGTCTTTGAGTTGCGGGTCGCTGAAGGCGATCTGGGAAAGGTGATTGGGAAACAGGGCCGAACCGCGAGATCCATTCGAACGTTGCTCGGAGCGGTGGGCACCAAGCTAAACAGACGATTTTCGCTAGAGATTCTCGAATAACCCGTCGGGCGCGCTATGGACCGGGAAAGGGTAGTAATCGCGGAAATTCTGCGGCCGCGCGGCAATCAGGGGGAACTAGTAGCGAAATCCCAAACGGATGTCCCGGGACGTATAGAAGCGCTGAAAAGCGCTAGCGTCGCATCTTGCGGATGGTTCCGACATTCCCGTTGAGATTGCTGCAGCCTGGCGGCACAAAGGCGAGTGGGTTCTCAAATTTGCCGGTGTCGATTCCATCGCCGCCGCTGAGCGCTTTCGCGGCGCGGATCTCTGGGTGCCATTCGCAAACCGAGGCACGCTGGCTGAAGGTGACTTCTTCCGGTCGGATCTGATCGGCTGCCACGTGCTCGATAGCTATGGCAGGCGCTTGGGAGTGGTGAAAGGGTGGCAACAGTTTGGCGGGCCGCCATTGATGGAAGTAATGATCGATGGACGCGAGGTGCTGATTCCGTTCGTAACTCAGCTATGCGACACGGATCTCGGTGAGCGGACTATTCGAGTCGACCTTCCCGAGGGATTGTTGGACTTGTAGGCGGCGATGCAATTTCACATCGTCACGATTTTTCCGGAGTTTTTCTCTGGGCCTTTCGAACACGGTGTGATCCGGCGGGCCCAATCGGATGGCCTGCTGAATATTCAGATTCACGATCTGAGACACTGGACATACGACCGTCACAGAACTGTGGACGACCGGCCGTTCGGCGGGGGCGAAGGAATGCTGCTGAAACCGCAGCCTGTATTCGAGGCCGTGGAAGCTATCCTGCCGCAGCGGACGTCGAAGCAGAAGGTTGTGTTGGTTTCGGCGCAAGGCAGGGTGTTTACGCAATCGCTCGCGCGCGAGTTTTCGCGGCTGGACGATCTGCTGCTCATTTGTGGGCGGTATGAAGGAGTAGACGAAAGGGTTGCCGAGCACCTTGCGGACGAAGAGGTGTCGATCGGCGATTTTGTGCTGAGTGGAGGCGAATTGGCGGCTGCGGTCATCGTGGACAGCGTCGCCCGGTTGTTGCCCGGCGTGCTCGGCAACGAAGACTCTTCGAGGAATGAAAGTTTCAGCGAAGAGAACGACGGATTATTGGATTGTCCGCAGTACACCAGGCCGGCGGAGTTTCGCGGCTGGAAGGTGCCCGAGATACTGTTGGGTGGGAATCATGAGGAGATCAAGCGCTGGCGTCGGGCTGCGTCGCGCGAGAAAACGGCGCGGCTTCGCCCGGATTTGACCGGCAGCCGCTACACGAGGCAAAACTAAAATGCAAAACGCACTGGTCAGCAAATTCATCAGCAAGCACGCTCGCGCAAAAGAGCATCCGGAATTTCGTCCGGGCGATACCATCCGGGTGCACGTGAGGATTAGAGAAGGCGACAAGGAGCGCCTGCAGGCCTTCGAGGGCACGGTGATTGCCCGCAAGAACACTGGGATGGGAGAAACCATCACGGTCCGCAAGGTCAGTTTTGGCCAAGGCGTGGAACGCATCTTTCCCGTGCATGCGCCGGTGATCGATCATATCGACCTGGTTCGCACTGGCCGCGTCCGCCGCGCGAAGCTCTATTATCTGCGCAGTCTCAAGGGCAAAGCCGCCCGCCTTCGGGAGCGTGAATAGGCGGTTTTTGGGTTTCGGTGGCTCAAGCTGCAAGCGCAAAGCTCGGCCCTGGACGTCGCAAGGCCGTTGACGGCAGCGACCGCCAGCCCTTTATTCGGTGTGTCAGCTCCTATGAGCGGGAAGCTCGCGAGCGAGGTTTTTCTCGAATTGCCGGAGTGGACGAGGTGGGCCGGGGATGCCTGTTCGGCCCGGTCTTCGCTGCGGCAGTCATTCTAGATCCCCTGCGCCCGGTTCGGTACCTGCACGACAGCAAGATCATCGATGCCGATCAGCGGAACACGCTTGCCGCTCGGATCAAAGCTCGGTGCATTTGTTGGGCGCTTGGCGCTGCGGACGTCTTTGAAATCGATCAGATCAACATCTATCAAGCCTCGCGGCTCGCCATGCGGCGGGCAGTGAAGGCGCTAAGCCTGCAGCCGGATTTCCTGCTCATCGACGCAGTCAAAATTGACCTCCCGATCGAACAGTTGCCATTGATCGATGGCGATGCCCGCTGTCGCGCCATTGCGGCGGCATCTATTCTGGCAAAGGTTCACCGCGATTCGTGCCTCGCGCAATGGCACGAAGTCTTTCCCCAATACAATCTCGCCTCGAACAAAGGCTACTCTACTCCCGATCACAAGCGAGCGCTGAGGAAACACGGTCCCACTCTGCTGCATCGATTCAGCTTCGAACCGGTGCGCGCCAATAGCTCGCAAGTGCATTGGGCCGGCTACATCACTGACGGCCCAACTCAGGCAGAACTCTTTGAGGAAGCATCCGCGTGAGCACTCTGATGCCCACAACTCCCGCTTCTCCTCCGCCTGCGAAACAGAGCCGCTTCGTGAGGTGGCACAGGCGAATCCTCGCCTTTTGCTTGATCGTCTTTGCCTTTGAATTGGGCATATTTCTGATTGTGTTTCCCTGGCTCAATAACTGGGATCTGAGCTGGGTCCCCGTTCACGCTCCCCGTCTCCTACACGTCTGGATGAGCCGCTATTTTCGAGGCGCGCTCAGCGGTTTAGGACTCCTCAACGTCTATGTCGCACTGGCCGAATTGCTCAGGCAACTAAAGTCCATTTTCGGCCCTCACTGAGCCCATTCGCGGTTCTTACGTAAACCTGCGAATTATCCAAATCGGAGACCACTACGCTTACGGACTCCCGTCGTATCGATCTCGCATGGCATCTCTCCATTACCGCCTTACGCAGGCTTTCATCAAACTTGGACCACGTAACCCGTTAGTTCAGCTCTTGACTCAGCCGGAAAAGCCGGCAACACGGGTGCAAAGTCAAATTCTGCCGCGACATGATCGAGCTGCGGAAACACGACTGCGCGATGCGCTTATCGCTCAAGCATTTCATTTACGTTCCCGGTTTGAGCGAACAGTTTGATACATATTTCAAGCCCGTGATGCCGCGGAAGGATGGTGAACTTTGGGTGGTCGATTACTCGAAGCCAACCCTGCACAGGTATCGTTCCGGTCTCGAATTTGAACTCGCATCCTGGCCCGAAGAGGAAGAAGCCATTGAAGCCTACTTCAGATGGCAGCGCCCTGGGCTCGGCGAAACCGTTTTTGATATTGGCGCCCACTGCGGCGTGTCCACGTATGCGCTTTCCAAAGTCGTGGGAGCAACTGGCCTCGTGGTCGCGTTCGAGCCGGATCCGCTCAATTTTGAGCTGTTGGTTCGCAATATTCGACGCCATGGACTTAAGAATGTAGCGGCGGTTCGGCAGGCCATATCCGGCACTGGCGGCGAAATCCCATTCAATGCCGAAGGCACCATTGGATCGCACTTGGCCTGTGTATCCTCACGTGCGACCGCCGGCAGCCTGGAAAACGTAAAAACTCAAACACTCGCGGAGGCGTTTAAGCGCTGGGGGACGCCGACCTTCTGCAAAATCGATATTGAAGGAGCCGAAATCGATGTGATTCGCGCATCGCGTGAGCTTCTGCGGCGATGTACGACACATTTCGTCATCGATACCAATCATCGAGTGAACGGCTCGCTCACGAATTTCGAAGTCGAGCACCTTTTCCGCTCTTGCAGTTTTGAAACAGCCTCGGAGCTCGTCGACGGGACCATGATGACCACCTGGGCCTGGCGCCGGACTGCGCCGGAAGAAAAGCTCCCGGCCATCGTCGACAACACCCTGGCATATACCCCGGCCGACTGACCGGGAATCTCTCGCGCCCAGTTTGGCGTGAGCATGTTGTCACGAGTATGTTCTCATAAGCATTGACAAGCGGCCCCGAAGAGTACATGCTTTGGGGAAAGGGGTTCGTGATGCAACACTCACGCCTGCTCTTGCCGTCGGTGCTGGCTCTGCTGGCAAGTCTCCCTGGTTACGCGCAATCCGTCCTGTCTGTCCGTTCCGGAGTTGTGAATTATTTCGAGGGGTCGGCTTTTCTCGACGGCCAACCTCTTGCAGAGAAGTTCGGCACGTTTCCCGCCATTAAAGAAGGATCGACGCTGCGGACGGAACACGGGCGGGCGGAGGTTCTGCTCACTCCGGGCGTCTTTCTTCGCATCGACCAAAACACCGCCCTTCGCATGATCTCGACAAGCCTGAGCGATACGCGGGCGGAACTCTTGAATGGGTCGGCAATTCTTGATTCGCTCCAGGCGCACTTCCGATAAATCAGTGACGGTGATTTTCAAGGATGGACAAGTCCGGTTTCCGGCCAAGGGAGTCTACCGGCTGGATTCCGAGCCTGCCTCGGTGTTGCACGTTTACAAGGGTGAAGCAGAGGTGATGCAGGACGGCAAGAAATCCACGGTCGATACGTCACATCTTTACTTTTTTGCGGCAGCGGCGGCGACGAACAAATTCGGCGAGGATACCGACGACGAGTTCTCACGGTGGGCCGAGGATCGCAGCGGAGCCGTGGCCGCGGAAAACCAATTATCCGCTGAAACAGCGCACGACCCGGGCGATCCCGGCGACCCCGACAGCGGCGGAATCTCGCCGACCGACCCGGGGCTGGTTTTTGGGCCTCCGAGCTACGGCAATGTTCCGGGCATTTTCCCTCCCGGCAGTTCTTTCTTCAATCCGTACCTTTCAGCCGGCCCTGGTATCTGGGGTCTCTTTCCTGTGTATCCGCTGTATCTGCCCCGCCACTATCGCAATCCGGCCTATCCTCGACCGCCGAATCATGAGCATTGGGTCAATCACACGAATGGCGCAGCGTGGTCGAGGCCGGTAAATGGAGATAGGTGGAGAAACACTTGGACAAACAGGCCTGGATATCCGCATTCCTTCATTCCAGCAGCGGGAATTTCGCATCCGTTTATACGGCCGCCGAATTTCACTCCACGATCTTTCCCCGCGAGAATAGGAACAGTCGGCGCATTTTCTCATTCCGTGGCAGCTCCAGCATCCAGACCGGGTGTGCGCGCCAATGGCGCACGGTGGCGCTCACCGGTAGTCACTGCGACGGCGCGTAATAACCCAGCCTCCAGCGCGCCTTCACTTCCGGCAGATCCGCGGGCTGCTTCAATTTGACTTCGACATGACGGAACTTGCCATCCCGCTCCTGGTTCAGCGGAGAGTACGCGAGAACATACTGGTTGCGCAACTCGATGCCAATCTTCGTCGCGATGCTGGGTAGGTCAGCAGGCCGGACGGCGGCAAAAGCCCGACCGCCGGTCTGTTGCGAAATCTCAGATAAAAGGCGCGGTCCGGACAGTTCCGCCTCGCTCAGCAACGACGGAAATGGCTCGAAAACCCCCATCGAATAGATCTGCACGTCTGCTTCCCGAACCAGGTCTTTAATCTGCGATGCGGTGTACCGGCTATTGTTATCGCCGCCATCGGAAATCAGGAGAAGCGCTTTTCGTGGATTTTTCGCGCGCTTCATTTCTCGCAGACCTATGTATATGGCATCCAGCAATGCGGTCATCCCGCCCGATTCCGCCGCGGTGAGCTTGCTCTCAATCTGATCCATCCGGTCTGTAAGCGGAACGGTCAGTTCCGCGCGATCGCTGAACTCGATCAGGAATCCTTCGTCCTGAGGGTTCATCGTTTTCAGGAATTGGGCGACAGCACGGCGGGACGTATCAATCTTCGAACCCATGCTGCCGCTGGTATCGACCAGCAATCCGACAGACAACGGCGCATCCTCGCCCGAGAGCTGCTTGATTTTCTGCTCCTTTCCATCCTCGAAAACGCGAAAATCCTGCTTCTCCAATCCGAGAACAAACCTGTTCAAAGAATCCGTGACGGTTACCGGAATCAGAACCAGAGTGGTATCGACTCGAATGTTGGTCTGCGGCGATTGTGAGAAAGCAATCAGGGCAGCGGCGAAGCCAAGAGAGGAAACACGCCGTACCACTGCGCGCTCCGACTTACGCTTGAACGACTGCGGTGTCCGCGATCTGTGGCGTCTCTGCTATTCCAGCAGACGCCATGTAAAGTTCGGCTACCTCCTCGGGATGTCCATCCGCAACCATGTTGCCCTTGTCCAGCAGTATGGCGCGATCGCAAAACTCAATGATCTGACCCATGGTATGGGAAACGAACAGGATGGTTTTTCCCGAGGCGCGAAATCGCTGCAGGCGGTCGAAACACTTCATCTGGAATGGGAGATCGCCGACCGCGAGGATTTCGTCGATCACCAGAATGTCCGGATCGACTTCAGTCGCGACGGCAAATGCCAAGCGAGTGTACATGCCCGAAGAGTACTGCTTCACGGGCGCGTCGATGAACTCTCCGATATCGGCGAAATCGATGATGCTCTGTTCTCGCTCGAGCATTTCACGTTTTGAGTAACCCAGCAGCAGTCCGTTGAGCAGAATGTTCTCTCTGCCCGTAAGCTCGCCGTGAAAGCCGGCGCCCAACTCGATGAGCGGCGCGATAGTTCCATTGACCTCGACTCGTCCGGCGCTGGGCCGGTACACTCCCGCAACAATCTTGAGCAATGTACTTTTCCCTGAGCCGTTGCGCCCAATGATGCCCACCATCTCGCCTTCATGCACGTCAAACGATACGTTCTTGACAGCTTCGAAATCGTGAAAATTCGAGGTATGCCGAAAAAATTTGGAGAACAGCTCGCGCAACGTATCAGGGCGCTCATGAATCACACGAAACCGCTGGCTTACGTTTTCAACCCTGATGGAAATAGAATTCAACGGCATTCGCAATCAGACGTAAAACACAAATTCATCCTGGTATCTGCGAAATAGCGCAAATCCAATCGCCAGCGAAACGAAGGCACAAACAAAGGACGCGATGATCGATTGCATCGCGGGCAGCATCCCATAGTAGACGCTGAGCCGGAATCCATTTATTACAAAGATCACCGGATTGAGCTTAAAAAGCCATCGGTAATGGGCCGGGAACAACGTTATCGGGTAGATGATAGGCGTCACATAAAACCACACCTGCAGCAAGATTTGCAGAATATGAGAGACGTCCCGGTAATAAACGTTTGCGGCAGCGAAGAAGAACGTTGCGCCGAAGAGTGAAAATCGTCAGTGCCAATAATGGAACGGGCAGGTAAAGCCAAGTGACGTAAAAGGGCTGTCCTACCACCAGCACGATCAACACGAGCGGGATCAACGAGAGCAGAAAATTGATCATGTTGGAGACAACGGCCGCGACCGGAAAAATGAGCTTCGGGACCCGAACTTTCTTGATCAAGTCGCCATTACCAACGATGGATTCCGCCGCATAGGAAAGTGACTGCGAGAAGAAGGTCCACGGCAACAGCACGCTGAGCAGGAAAATGGCGTAGTGCGGTATGCCGCCGCCCATGATAGTCGAGAAGACCACCGTGAGCACAATCATCAGGAGCATGGGATTCAGCAGGGCCCACATGAAGCCCAAAACAGATCGCTTGTAACGGATCTTGAGTTCTTTCAAGGCGAGCGCCCAAATCAGTTCCCGGTAACGGTAATGTCCCGTATCAGTTCAGTCACAACTCAGACTATTGTAGCGGTCAGCTTGCAGATCCGTTTTTCAGCGGGAGCTGCCTCAAGTATTTGTCGAACCATTCCGCCGTACGCCGCACTACGTCCATACGCCTCGTCGGGTCACGGAAGGCGTGGCCCTCGCCCGGGTAGACGACTAGTTCCGTGGGAACGCCTAGCGTTTTGAGAGCGTGCCAGAATTCAAACGATTGGGGTGCCGGACACTCGCCGTCCAGTTCGCCGACCACCACTAGCGTCGGAGTTTTGACTTGCTTGATGAAGGTTGATGGGCGAGCTCTTCGCATACACAGCCGGATCGTTATAAACGGATGCGCCGAAATAGGGAATCATCCATTCATCGATGGAATTCTCCCCGTAATAGCTGAGCCAGTTGGCGATACCTGCGCCCGCGACTGCGGCGTGGAAGCGGTTCGTCTGCGTAACGGTCCACATGGTCATAAATCCGCCATAGCTCCAGCCCGTAACGCCAATACGATTCGTATCGACCGGAACCTTCTTCAGCACGGCATCCATACCGGTAAGGATGTCGCGCAAGTCGCCGCCGCCGAAGTCCTTCACGTTTGCGCGAGTAAATGCCTCGCCTTCGCCGTAGCTGCCTCTGGGATTCGGAAAGAACACGAAATATCCCAAGCCGGCCATGACCGACATGTCGAAATGGGCAGTGGGCCACGAGGCGGTTCTCACATTTGCGGGTCCTCCATGAATGGAAACCACCATCGGGTAACGCTTTGCAGGATCGAAATTTTCCGGATAGAGCAGCCATCCTTGCACGCGAAATTCTTCGTTGTTCCAGACGATGCTTTCCGCCTTACCCCAGTGGGGCCGCTGCTCCGCGTTTTCGATGGGTTAGCTGCCGCCAGTCGCCCACTGGACCGGCCCATATTTCAGGCGGCTGCGCCCAAGAGGTGCGGATCAGCGCGCTCGTTCTGCCATCCCCGGCCAGAGAGAAGTCTGGGTAATTGCCGGCATCATAAACTTGCTGCGCGCCTTTCCACAGTTCTTCGGTTTTGCCGTTTTCGATGTTCAATGTGGAGATAGCGCCGCCGCCGTCCACGTCTTCGGTGAAGACGAGTTCCTCGTTGCCATGCCAGGCGAACCAATTCGGAGTACTCTTTCTTGCCGGTGTGAGATCCCGGGCCGCGCCACCCGCGCTGCTCACAGCGAAGATGTCCCCTCCGTTGAATCCCGCATCACTCATCAGGCCGCCAATGAAGCCGATCTGCTTTCCGTCCGGCGACCATCGCGGCACGGCAAGCTGCCGTTCCACCGGGCGGATGATAGAGGACATTCATCTGCCCGGACTTGATATCGACCGTGTATAGCTGAGCGATCCACCAGTTGTTATCCGCAGGGCCAGGCGCGGCGATTGCAGCGAACCGGTTTCCGTCGGGAGACCAGTCGTACTCGTAGATATTCAATTGAGCGGGAGAAACTTGCCGGATTTCGCCGCCGGCCGCATTCGCAATCGTGAGCCGCTGGTTGTGAATTTCACTCTCAATTGCTCCGACTTGCGCCGGAACTGCTTCAAGCGGACCTCCGCCGCCGCCGTTTTCCGCGTAGAGAAACGCCAATGCGTCTTGCCATCGGGCGACCACCGGATATCCGTCACATAGCCCGTCACGTCGGTGACTCGCTGAGCCTTTCCACCAGCGACCGGCAACACGAAAACCTGCTCCTGGGCTACAGCCCGCATTGGAAAAAAATGCGATCCTGCTGCTATCTGGCGACCACGCCACTCCGGATTCACGAAGCGATGCGGTCCCATCTCCGGCGGTGATGCGCCGAGCTTTGGCAGCGCCCTTCGAATCAGCCAGATAAATTTCGCTGTTTCCGTTGTCCTCCGGTGTTGGTAGTGTCCAGGCGACCCATTTGCCGTCTGGCGAAATCGACACTCCTGAAAATGAGCGCACCTGTTCCAATTGCGTCAGGACCTGATCGATTCGCGAAGTCTGGGCGAAGGCGGGCGCAAGGGCCAGCAGGAATATCACCGATCGGGCCACGTTCATACAGGCTCTATGTTAGTGAATTCCTACCGAATTAGGTGGACAGAACACCGAATCATGGGTATCCTTTCGGCAGATGGCCTCGATACAATCGGGCAACGTGAATAACGCCGAGGGTTCAGTATTTCGCGTGGACGTTATGCGGAACGCTAGAACAGAGGTTCTCTCGGCCGAATCCATCGGCGTGCCCTGGTACATCTGGTGTGCCGCGCTGGCGGTCACCTCGGCAATGATCGGAGCGCATTGGGATATCTCATGGCACAAGTCGATTGGACGTGACACATTCTGGACGCCCGCGCACATTGCCATCTATATGTGTGGAGTGCTGGCCGGAATTGCATTCGGATACATCATTCTTTCGACAACATTTTCGAAATCCACATCGTTGGCTCGCCCATCGGTTCACATCTGGGGATTCCGTGCGCCGCTTGGCGCATTTATCGCCTCGTGGGGCGGTATTGCGATGCTGACTTCAGCTCCCTTTGACAATTGGTGGCACGATGCGTACGGACTGGATGTGAAGATTATCAGTCCGCCACACATCTTGTTGTTCATCGGCGTTTACGGTGTGTTTCTCGGAACGCTAACTTTGATCGCCGGTCATATGAATCGCGGAGCTGCGAAAGCCGCTCAGGTCTCGAGGTGGCTATTTCTCTACATCGAGGGCGGGATGGTGGTCGTGGCGATGATCATGCTGATGGAATATACGGGACGTGTGCTCCTCCACACTTCACTTCCATACGTTTTAGTCTGTGCGGTGATTCCGATCGCGCTGGCGGTGGGCTCGAGAGCAACGGGAATCCGCTTTGCCGCCACCTTTATTGCGGGCTTCTACACATTGTTCATCATTGGTCTGATTCTGGTGCTGCCGCTGTTTCCGGCCGAGCCAAAGCTCGGGCCGGTCTACCAGCACGTCACGCAGTTCATTCCGCCGGAGTTTCCGATGCTTCTCATAGTTCCGGCTTTTGCCCTGGACCTGTTGTGGCGTCGCGGAAAAAATTGGAATCGCCTGGAAACTGGCGGCGGTCAGCGCAGCCGTTTTTGTCGGAATGCTATTGGCCTTCGAGTGGCCGTTTGCGGAATTTCTGATGTCGCCGGCGGCGCGGAATCCATTCTTTGGAACTATGTATGTGCCTTATGGTCTCGCGCCCACTTCGTATCTGGCCCGCAATGAATTTTTCCCCAACGACGGGATATATGCATTCTGGAGGGGGATCGGGATCGCTCTGATCCTCTGTACTCTCGCGGTTCGTTGGGGAATCTCGCGCGGCGCCTGGTTCAGCCAGATCAAACGCTAGACGAGCCATGGCTGTTCGAATCGCCAGGGGCGTAGTACTAAGCGCGGCGCTAGCCCTGCTTGCACAGGCGCACGTCGGGAGCCCGGATATTTATTTGGACGGCAAAGCCGGAGCTTACGAATTGTTTGTAACCGTTCGGCCTCCCACTGTGATTCCGGGCGTTGCGGAACTGGAAATCCGCTGTGAGACTCCGGGAGTGCGCGAAATTCGAGCGGTCCCCATGCCAATGGCCGGTGTGGGCGCCAGATTTGCTCCGGTTCCGGAGAAACTCAAGGTGTCTTCCAGGGATGCGCAATTCTTCACCGGATCGCTGTGGATGATGACGCCTGGATCATGGCAGGTACGGTTAACTGTGGAAGGTTCGAAGGGTCAGGGGGCCCTGGCTGTGCCTGTGCCTTCCGCCGCTCTGGCGACGAAGAAAATGCAGCGCGGACTTGGAATAGTGCTGGTCGGTTTGGGAATTTTTCTCGTGGGCGGCTTGGTCGCCATTGTGGGCGCCTCCGTTCGAGAGGCGAAGCTGCAGCCGGGAGATGAACCGGGATTCGAAAGCAGGCGCCGAGGCAGAATCGCGATGAGCATTGCGTTTGCCGTCTTAATCGGCGTGGTCTGGTTTGGCGATCGCTGGTGGAGCAGCGAAGCGAATTCATACGAACAGGACGTTTACAAGCCATTGCGGATGAACGCGGCATTGAATCGGTCAGGCGTGCTGACGCTGAAATTGACCGATCCAGGATGGTTGAAACCGCGCCGTCCAGGGTTCAGAAACATTTTGTTCGAGCGAAGAATCGATGACCTCGTTCCCGATCACGATCATTTGATGCATTTGTACTTGATCCGGCAGCCGGGCTTGGACGTCGTATTTCACCTTCATCCGGACCAAGTCGAAACGGGAGCGTTTCGCCTGAACCTCCCCAGCATGCCCGCTGGAACCTACAAATTGTATGCCGATATAGTCCATGCAAACGGCTTTCCCGAAACCATGGTGGCGACGATCGATTTGCCTCAAGTAAACGGGAGAGCGCTAGCCGGCGACGATTCAAGCGGCACCGCGATTCCTTGGAGCGCGAATGTAACGCAAAGCGGAAAGTTTTTGTTACCTGATCGCTACCGCATGGAGTGGGTACGAGAATCTAGTCCGTTGCGCGCCAAGGAGCCGGTGCTATTTCGATTTCGCCTGCTCGATCCGCAGGGGCACGCACCCGGAGACATGGCGCTCTACATGGGGATGCCTGGACATGCGGCGTTCGTAAAGACCGATGGAACTGTATTCGCGCATATTCACCCCAGCGGTTCCGTATCGATGGCGGCGCTCATGCTGGCTCAAAACCAGATCGCAGGAAAAACGAGTGCTGCGCGGAATGCAGATGCCCGGAATGGACATGCCGGGCATGAAAATGCCGGCGGATGATCCCCTGCCGAATGAAGTAATTTTCCCTTACGGTTTCCCCACGCCGGGCTGGTACCGGATTTTCGTGCAGATGAAGCATGGGAATACGGTGGAGACGGGCGTTTTCGATGCAGACGCGCAATAAAATTGTGAGAGCTTTCCGCAGGCATGCGTAAGTCTCTCGACAGGGCTTGAAAGCGATTGCAGATCTCTTGATCTGGGGGATGCGTTTAGACTGGCTCGTGGGGATATTGCTTGCCTAGGCCGTCGTAACTCTATGATAACCTAATATTTCAACCATACAGAAACACCTGTCGGATCACCGACGACTGGAAAGCAAATCGGAATTACATTCGCTGTCACAGGTCACTTACCCGACCGTAATATCCCGCAGCAAAGTGCCGAGGGTGTTACTGTCGCGCAGTTCCGGCGTTGCGAAGCTTGAAGAGTCGAAAAATCTAGCGAATCACGTCGCTCAATGAATCCAATCAGATCGCTTCGAGCACTGCCTTCGCAGCTTACCTGCTCGGCAGCGTTGGCAGCGCTGGGACAGGATTCGCATAGTCCAATGCCCGCCGGAAGTTCAGCATCCAATGCCAGTCGAGGGTATAGTTCAGCGAAACGAACGTGCTGTAGCTCCGGTAATAGTTCTCCAAGATCTTGTCCTGATAGATAATAAGTTCCAGAGTCGGAGCGATAGATAGCCTCCTGGTTAGTGGAACTCTGAGCGATTGTCTCAAGTCATCGAAGAATCTCGTATCCACCGAAGCGTCGCCGCTGGCGCCGAAGAAGAAGTCTCCTCTGTTTTCGGTGACGTATTCCAACCTGCTGATACCTGGAAGCGGAACATCAAGACGGAAATCGAGATACAAACCATGCTGGAAGTGCGAGCGCCCGCTGATCACCGTCATGAGATTGATCGAAGACGCTTGCGGAAGCGACCCTATCGCGGTCAGGCAAGGCACGAGATTCTGCACGTAACAAGTCCCGCCGTTAGAAAATTGATATCCGTTCGGAGAATGCGTCAACTGTCCCACTTGGTATCCGAACTCGAAATAGCTGGCGAGAATGCCCGAGGAGGGGCTTGCGCCGTTCGTGCTCGACCCAGCTGATTTCCCCACACCACTCGATCCGGACTGATCTTGTGCGACTGCCTGCTCTTGAGAGCCGCTTGGCTTCGGGTAAGCATAGTCCCAACGGATACCGGGGCGGAACGCCGGATACCAGGTCGCTTCCTGTCGAACGAACTGACCATTCGCGGTAGATTTCGACGAGCTCGAAACCGTCGTTGTAATAGGCGAGATCTGCACCAGCGGCGGCACTTGATTGCGGAACGCGCCCGGTATGAGCAGCTTCCATGCGGAGGAGCTTTGATGCCTTGGGTCTAATCTCCAGGCGAAGCCGGCCTCCTGGTACCAGTAGTCGGCGGGCTCACTTCGTGTGTATAAACCATTTTTGCCTCGTAGTTTCTTGTATGAGTAATTGAAATCGCTCTCGCCGTAAAATTCCCAATTTTTCGAATCGTGCTGCACGCGCACACTGTAATCGGCAGCGAACGACGACGAATCCGCGGAGCTAAGATCGACAAAGCCAACGCCTGGGAAGCGCTGAGATAGCGACGACTCTGACCCGTTATGGGCGCTGACCGCGTAGCTGAGATCGGCCCTATACAGCATCAGCGACCATCGGGGCTTTTCCTGGGCCTGTTGCTCGAAGGGATCGGCCCTGATGGGTTTAAACTCATCAAAACTTGTAAGCCCCTTCAGCCACCCCGAGAATGTGGCGTCCGGCTTGGGCGGCGGGCCAGGCCTTTGTAACTCGTCCAGATATTCTGAAGCCTGGAACATGTTTTTCCGATCGATGCTGCCATGACTGATCTCGTCCCTCATATTGAGGCCGAGATCTCTCAGGCGCAGTTTGCTCCACTTCGGATTGGGCAGGGGTTGGGCTCCTTCCAGTGTTGTGTATCCAGTGCTGCCACCCGCAATGAAATCGGTTGTGGCTAACTTATACAGCTTTTTCGGATCCACGTACTGCCCGTTGATGACTCGGTGTGCATCGTCCGTTTGTTTGTCGTCCGCTCCTGCGGTCACCAGATCCCAATTAGAAGTCAGGTCGGTAACTAGCCCGCTTTCCTGCTGCTGTTTCAGTTGCGCCGAACGCTTGATCAATCCGTTGATGGACTGACCCGGGACATCGAGGCATTCAATCGCATCCCCTTTCCAGAACATCCCGTCAATCAAAGCGGGCGCCAAACGCTGGTCAATCTGCTTCGTGAGGAACGGAATCATCTCCGGTGCTACGAATACGTCCCTATGCTGAAGAACCGCCACATCGGATTGACAAGCCTCCTGCATCAACGCTACGCCCACCTTCTCCATTGCGGACTTCCAAGATCGCGGTGAGGGATCCGGTGGCTTTGTATCGAGCCGTTTGAATATCGGGGCCAATTTGTGAGTGAAGCAGAAATCCCTACACATGTTTAGGCCCAGCTTGTTTTGCAAGAAGTCGCTCATATCTTTAAACGGGTTTAACTGCACCGGGGGCTCCGAATCCAGTACCGTATTTTCCACAACCTGCACAGGCGGTGGGCATTGCTTTGATTTGGTGTCACAGGTGGGTACATCATTGGTGATCACCGCCCTTTGCAGCCGAACATGCAGGTTGTACGGATCGTCCGAAGCGAAATGCGACCCTGGAACGAGGATTGGCGTACCAGGAAGCTGTGTAGCCAAGTCCGCCTTCTCACGCGTTCGACGAAGAAGGCTCTCGCCCGTGGGCCGGTCGGGATCGGCTTGCGCCACCACTACGTCAAACGCATCGATAGGCGCGATCGCGTGCAGTTCACTCAACATGCTGTACACCTTCTCTGCCGGCATCTCCGCGAGAAGAATCTTTCGTGAATGCTTGCATTTGGAATCTGAGAGACAAAACTCGAGAGCTTGTGCTACGGCTTCGGCGGGATCGGACATCTTCAGATCGGTTTCGTACTTGTTGTCCACGAAGCGGGTGTTCCCGTTAACGTTCACATCCAGCCAGGTGCGGTTCAACTGACCTATGTATTGGCCGAGGTCCGGATCCACTACTCCAAAGATGGCGACCGAGTTCCCGGATATCGAAGCGGCCTCCTTTAACGCCCAGGGGTGCTCGGTGCCGTCCAGTCGTCGCGGTGTGTATGGGTATTCGAAATAAGGAAACGCCGTGTTGAAGGTCTCGCAATGGGTTTTCGGATCTGCCTTTATGTCACATTGTGTCTCTTTCGCCGCGCCCGGCTCTTTCAGGACTAATGCGTAATGCGCGTTGGGCTGCAGCAACTCTGCATCGTCGCTCAGCCAGTAGAGCAGGTCGGTTCCGATCCGCGCCTTCGGCGTGAGTGCCATAACCTGCGTAGGCCAGCAAGTATTCAGATTTCGCTCTTCTGGTGCTTTCGGGTTCTGACACTCAAGCTCGACGCTACGAACCTTCTTTGTCACTTTGAATTGATTCCTGATTCTTGGGTGGGCCGCATCTGTACCAGAGATGTCGATACTGTCGCTTGTTCCTTTCAGGAAATCATCGAAAGTGGTTTTGTCGAAGTCAGTATGTTGGAACACTTCGTCCACGTCCTCATCCATCTGATGCGCCGCCCTGTCTTTCCATTCGATGGCCAGCGCTCCTTTGATTCGAATAGCCCTCATCCACGGCAACGGTGTCTTCGGAAGCACGCCTTTAGCGCTGAAATTGTCCCGAATTCTATCCGCTTGCTTCTTGCTTGGCTTAGCGTTTTCCGTTGCCTTTTTGTCTGTGTTCGAGGCATCAGGGCCTGCCGGCTTATTCGGGTCAAGATATTTCGTCACCAGATACAAATTCGACCCCAGCATTCGGACGGCATGATAATTCGGCATCTTCGGCTGCATCATCAGTCGTGCCAGCTCGCGCGGCCGCTCAGGGCCGAAATAGAAGTCGTGCATCCCCGGCACAATCGCATCAAATTGCATGGCCATCAGAAAACACGCGACATTGTCAGCCTGAACTCTGCCCTCGCCTGCCAGATATCTCTCGTATCCTTTGCCGTCCAAATCGGGCGAGTCTACCCACTTCTTCTGTTCGATATCGTATTCAAAATTGGCTTTCGAGCTGATCTTCACCTTGGCTAAGTCCCGATCATCGACGAAGTCGCGGCTCAACACATAGGGCGCGAAATTGTCACCGACAGCGACTCGAATAACCGTTCCCTTGGCCGCCTTTAGTCCCTGGTCCATCTGGGTTTGGAATGCTTGCGCTTCCCGAGCAGCATTGGACGGGAAAATACCGTCGCCGGCCAGGGCGAGACAGCTATTTTCCGAGAGCTTTTGCACCGCCGGAAATCGAAAATAGCCAAAGAGGCGGCCCGTGTACAAAACCGTGTAGCTATTGCCGGCTGAAGGTTCCGGTATGTTTCGGACCGACTGGCCGCTCGATGGAAGAATCGAGCAAACAAGGAGACCTACGAGTGAAAATCGAACGTACATTAATGCTCCGCAACCGTTCCCGCCGGATCGTGAGCAGTTCACTCGGAACAGGCGGGGTGAATTATAATTGTTGTTAATCTCACACTGATGGGGCATGCGGCTACGGGGATTATTACCAGCCCAATTTCCATTTCACAGCACAACGCGACGGGTACAGGTGATACCGTTGATACAACCATCCACCGACTTTATCTGCTAGCAATCGCTTCGGTTGTCGGTTTGTAGGTGCGTACTTGAAGAAAGCCGGTTGGTGGGGGGATTCTCCCGGAGAGTCAGCCAAGGCTTTAGAATGCGGAAGTAGCCGGAGGACGCACCGCTCCGAAGTATTTCGCTTACGTGCCGTTGAACTCCGGTTGTCGGACAATGGGCAGCCCCTGGGATCATGAATGGTTCTTGGCACGGGACGACTGGCCAAACTCACGTGGAGACGGGTGTTTTCGATGCAGACGTGAAATAGAACCTCAACCGCTGGGCTACTGCAACGGCACGACACGATCCGGCATGGGAGGCGTTCGGCCTACGAGATGCAGGATAGTCGAAGCAAAGTTCAGGCTGTCATAAGGTTCTTCCACGGTTCGAACGGGGATACCCGCGCCCTCCATCATCCACACGGAATGCGTTGAGATACGCAAGAAGCTGCCATGGTTCCCACCCGGATTGAAGTTGCGAACGTTGAAATTCCAATGATCGGCCGCGAAAAGCTGGAGATCGGGTTGCACCAATTCCCGCCTCCGGCGTTCGTAACGCAGCAGAATGGGATCGATTCCGAGGGGACCGGGTACGTTATCGCCAACAGGCGAGAATTGTTCCGTGATTCCTATAACGCCGTTCGAATACAGGCACAGATGAATTGCGTCAAACCATTCCCGTTCCGTGTGCCACGAAGAAAGCCACGCCGCACGGTCGGAGCCGGAGGGCAAATGCAGATTGGGATCTTCAAACAGGCGGAGCGGCAATCCAGAATGCCAGGGCTGCGGGTCCCAACTAATTTTGCCGGACGCATCTTCCGTCAATCGACGAACGGGAAAGGCGGCGATGCGACCCGCTGTATCGGTGCAAACGAGGAGCTGATTATCTTCGTCAGCATAAACCCAATACGATTGCTTTCCCGCAGCAGCAGGGAGACGCATGATCGTGAAGTCGATCGGACGTGACGAAAGCGCGATTTGCGGATTATTGCGCGCACGCTGCTGAGCGAACAGTGAGAAATAGTTGACGTGACGAAACGATTGCTCTTCGTCGAGCTTTCCATCCGCACCCGGAACTAGGCCCCTTGCAGACAGTCCGACGACATAGTCTTGCAGATCATGTACGGTATTGTTATCGCCGAGACTGAGTTGAGGAACAAACGCGGAGATTTTCTGCTGAAACGGCCGGTCTGCTGAGGGCCGAAGAGAAAGTAAGCCCCGAAGATGTGCAAGGTAATCGGAGTACTCCGCACGCTCGCGTTCCCAGGCTAGTAGTTCATCGTTCAGGCGGCGTGCGGCTTTATCCTCGCCGGCATCGCGCTGCTCTGCGGTCCACTGTTTGGGCTGCGCGGCAACATTTTTCTTCCGCTCGTCTATTGCTTTTTGGAGCGCAGTCATCTCCTGTTGCAGTTCATCAGCGGTAGTGGTCCATGCGGATCTATGCCGGTCGATCGTTTCAGCAAGAAAATCAGCGGCGGCTCTTCGTACGTTCTTTGGAAGGTCCGGCTTTGCCAGCTGCAGCAGGAGAATGTGTATTTTGTTCAGATCCGAATTGCGCAGATGCAGGGATGCGCGCTCATTGCCGTCCAAATCGAGCCACGCCGTCGGGTAGTGATCCGCTTCACCCGCCAGGTAAAACGAAGCATTGCTCGGGGTAACAACTCGCTGGACCAGAGGATCGAGTCCCATGATTTTGAAGTCACTGAGCTGGTGGCGATTCGTGATGACATGATGAGCCCCTCCTTGCGGGCTGTTCAGCAAGTCCGGCAGGCTAAAGGCCTGGCTAAATACTCCCGGCACGTTGTTCATGCCGTGATCGGAAACGACGACGAAGAGAGTCTCGCTCGCGAGCGGCGTGCGCTGAATGGCCGTCCAAATTCGTCCGGCTAAGCCATCGAGGCGCTTCAGAACTTCAAAAAGAGCGGCGGGCTGGTTGGTGGCGTGACCCTCATGATCGACATCGCCGGTATAGAAATCGAGGTAGAAGGTCTCCGGCTGCTTGAGCGCCTGATCGAGTTCTTTTTCGGTTTCCTGTCCGAGGATCTCATCGAGGGAGGGAGTTCCGGCGCTTTCCAGCATCGAGAGCAGAATTTTTGAGGAGAAGCGCCGCTCGAGAACGTGCTCCAGCGTGGGCCAGCGGACTCCGCGTTGGAAGAGCTGGAAGCTCTGAAATACATGAGCGTAAGGGAATCATCGATCAGCAGAGGAATGCCGGCCCGATCGAGCACTTCCACTCCGGGCATGTCCACCCGCTTATTTCGTGCGTACCCGAGATAAAACGGAAAAAAATTCGAGATAGTCGTACACATGGCCGGTATAACGGTCGTATTCGACATTGCCGCGAATGATTGCGTGATGGCCCGTGTCGAGCATCGACCAAGACGTGGCGGACAAGCTGATGCCGCGCGTGTAGAAGTTATTAAAAACCGTGCCATTTTCGACGAAGATGTGCGATAGCCAGGGGAGGCGCGATTTCCCGGTTGACGGGATCGGTTTCGTGCATGGATGCAGACAGCAGATCCGCGCCGAGACCATCCACTTTCAAAATGACCACGCGTCTCGCCGCAGGCTGATTTCTCTCCTGCGAAATGGTTTGCCCAGCTGTTCCGAGAGCAAACGAAAGAGGCAGAAGGACCGCGAAAAGGCGGGTCACTTGACAGATTCTACGGTATCGGATGTTCGGGCCGAGGTGCGGGTGGAGCTAGCAATTCCGAGCGACGGCTTGCTCGCGAAATCGGCATTACGATTTAGCGCGGTAAGCGCAACTGAACAGTCTGCCTGCAGACTCCTGATCACGTGAAAGGGCTTGTAGCCGTTGTAATGTAACCGCCGCCTGCGTCACGCATCGCAGGAGAGCTAACCCCCGCCATCAGGCTGCTCAATTCCGTCACGGAATCCCGGATGCGCGAAACCTCGTATGTGATCTCAGGCTGAGTGCCCGCTGCAAGTAATTCCGTTCAGGAAATTTAAGTTGTACTGAATGCGTCGATAGCTGTCCAGTTCCGCTAGGTTGTCAGGATTCTTCGCGGCGCGATGTGTGTAGAGGCCGAAACTCGCGTCGTGCAGCAGCGCCTCGGTAAACCGTACTTTATGGCTTTCTCCAAACGAAGCCAACTCGGCGCGGCGCTCCTTGTCGAGCTGTTGGAGCAAGCGTCCGTGGTCGTCTGCTTGCTCTTGCGAGCTTGGCGTAGCGAGCCGTTGCGAGTTGGAGTTCGCGAGCTGGCGCGGCTTCGAGTGGATTAATTGCCAGCGCATCCACTCGGCGCTGCATTTGGGCACGAAGCTGGGGGTTTAGCTGCCGGTCGAGCGCGAGCGCGACGCGGAATTGTGAATACGAGTCCAGACGGGCCGCCCTATCCATTGCGCCTCCGTGACGGTTAACCACGAAGTCATACAAGTCGGCAGCCACGTAGTAGTACCAATTTGTGAAATGAGAAATGCCGATCACGCCGGCGGTGATTTCATTGATCGACCGCTGGGTCATTTCATGGCGGCGAACGTGAAGCTTGTCTCGGAAATCAATTAGCAACAACGGAACTCTGGGGTAAGTCAAGCTGTAAACACCAAGAGGAACTAATTGGACTTGCTGAGCCCCTTGCTCACCGAACGGCAGTAAGCTGCCTCCTTCATTCAAAGAGCGCGAATAGGCCGGTCCTTTCCAATGCTTGAGCCGGTCATCCTGCCAAGGATCGCGAATGTTCAAGAGTTTCCATACTGGTCCCAATGAAAGACCATTCGACGGAGCTCCGTTGTCCTTCCGGAAACCACAATATCCCGTATTGCGCCGCAGCGCCGCCTAGATCGACCGGCTCGAATATCAGGCCGGTTCTTTCCGCACACTGTCGAAGGAGTTCCCAATTCCGGCTGCGGATGCGCTCCTGCTCAAATCCGGATTCTTCGCCCAGATTTGCTGCGCGACGCTGATCGACGAAACCGCCCAATAACCTCTTGCGAAGCTCCAGGCGCGCGATGATGGTGTCCACCTGTGCACGCGTCAAGCCCGCTGGATCATTGTCGACCGGTGCTTGACGTAAGATAGCTGGCCGCTTCTTCAAGATGCAGCCGTTCGTGATCGAGCTGATTCGTCCTATAGGCGCGGGACGTGGCGCGAACGGGCGTGGTCATCGGATCGAGCATTGTCCATTGAAGCAAATCGCGTCCTACTTCAGAGACCACAGGGTGCTGTGGCGCAGTCAGGTCAAAGAGCGGAGCCGTGTCAGCTACCGACTTAGATCCACTCCCCGACACGCCAATAAAAAAACGGCACGGCTGAAAGGAGCTTCTGTCCAAAGTTCGGCCGCGCATAGCTCAAGAGCCAAACAGATGTGAGCCGATCGTTTTCCGGGTTGTTATCGCCCAGCGTGTCGCGCAAGACGGCTAGCAGCGGCAAGTCTTCCGCCTGATCGCCTGCGTTTAAGCAGGAGCGGCAGAATAAAGTGACAAGCTGAGCCGTGTCCCCTACAGGCGTAGTGCGCCAGTAATAAGTCAATTGGTTATTTTCGACCGGAGTGGCTGATTGCAGCCGCTCAAGGGCTAGCGCACAAAAGAACAAAAGGAGTATGCGAAAGAATGCGCGCATTCAAAAAGTCGCCCCTAGAGGCCCTATAAGCAATTGATGCGCCAAACAGCGACTAAGGTTCTGTGAGTTGAAATTCGAAGCAGCGCCCCGCTCACCGTGTAATTTAGAGACCTAAAACAGCATGTTACGGTAAAAAGGAGTGCATTTCGACGCGGCGCTGAATCTAGCATGGCTTTCGCTTGGGCTTTTGGCCTTCATGAGCGCCCTTCGCGCCGCATCGCGAAAGAAAACGTGCGAAAAGAGGGCTCCGGCCTGGCTTCATATCGTCGGCGTCGCCCTGATTGTCGCGGCTTTGTTCCCGTACATTTCCGCGACAGACGATGTTCTGCGGATTGATGACCTTCAATTCTCAGCATAAGCATAGAGATTCGAGCAAGCAGAGCCATACCGACAATCTGATACGGCTGTACGAGACCATGGACACCCCCGTGGTTTCTCAACCGCGCGCGATAGTCTTCACGCTCTTTTTCATCTGGCTAGTCTTCGCGCCCACCATAAGTGTTCTTGACCGGATCGCACCCTTCAGGGCCGGCCGTTCCCCGCCCGCGCCTTAGCGGCTTAGACCGCAACCTTACAACACCCAGCAGAAAAAATATCGAGGAGGGCAGATGCAGCGCCAAAGCTGGCGTTTGTACATCGGTCTCCTGTTTGCAGCCGGATGTTTGGCCCAGACTGCCACGCCGTCGCGTGCATTGACATGGCAGGAGACTCAGGAAAGATTTCGAGCAAATAATCCGACGCTACAAGCCGGAAGGGTAACCATCGACGAAGCGCGGGCCGACGAGATCACGGCTTACCTGCGTCCGAATCCGGATTTCAGCATGGCCACGGATGGGACCCAAATTTTTCCTCATCACGGAATCTGGCAGCCATTCGCGGGCACTTTGTTTACACCCACGTTGAGCTATTTGCACGAACGAGATCATAAGCGCGAGCTTCGCCTAGCGAGCGCGCAGAAAGCAACGGCGATTGCCACGTTTGCCCAGGGGGATCTGGAGCGAAATCTCTTATTCAATCTTCGCGATGCATTCGTGCGCGTACTGCTGCAGAAGGCAGTGCTGGGGGTGGCAAAGGAAAACCTCGACTACTACGACAAGGAGATCGCGATCAATCGCGAGCGCTACAACGCGGGGGGAATCGCGAAAGTCGACTTTCAACGCGTGGAACTGCAACGCGTCCAATTCGAATCGGATGTGCAGACCGCCCAAGTCGACTTGAGGACCGCAAAAATCGACCTTTTGGCATTGCTCCGCGACCGAACGCCCGTGGATGAGTTCGACGTAACGGAAGCATTCGAATTCGGCGAACCTGTAACGACCTTGGATGAATTGCGAAAGGTGGCCCTGGAGACGCGCCCCGACCTGCGGGAAGCAGAGCAGTCGCTCGAAAAAGCGCGTACCGATCACCAATTGGCGGTTGCAAACGGCTCGACGGATCCGACGTTTAGCGGATGGTGGACGCATAACGGTTCGTTTAATAATCCCGGCGCCTACAACACGGTCGGTGCCAGTGTCAGCATTCCCCTCCGCATCTTCGATCGAAATCAAGGCGACAAGCTGCACACGCTGCTTGATATAGGCAGGAACCAGAAATTGCGCGATGCCACGGAAATTACCGCGCTTCACGATGTGGATTCGGCCTATGCGACGTTGCAGAATACGCTCGTGCTTCTGCGCCCTTATAAAGACAAATATCTGAAAGAGGCGGAGGACATAAGGTCCACAGTGTCATTTTCATATCAGCATGGGGCTGCGTCGCTGCTGGATTTTCTGGATGCTCAGAAACAATATCGCGACACAGAGGTGAATTATCTGAATCTGGTAGGCGCGTATTTTTCGGCCGCCAACCAAGTGAATTTCGCAGTGGGGCGCGAGGTAATTCGATGAGACGGGCAGATTTCGTCTTTGTAGGTGTGATGGTGCTCGTCAGCACATTGACCGTCGGGTGCCATTCGAAAGAGCAGGTGGATGTGAGGGCCGCTGCTCCTCCCGAAACCAAAGTCATTGAGCAACCCGATCTGAACGTCATTAAAGTAGATCGACCCGAACGATTCAAATTGGTTGCTGCTACCGATCGGGAAGAACTGCCGAAGTGCACGCGACCGGCAACGTGAATCCGGATGTGGAGAAATCCATACCAGTTGTTTCGTTGGCGGCGGGCCGGGTGATCGGCATTTACGCGAAGCTTGGCGATGACGTGACGAAAGGTCAATTACTGCTCAAGGTGTTGAGCAACGACATCTCCAATGCTTTCCAAACCTACAATCAGGCGAAAGCCGACGAAGATCTGGCAAGGAAACAATTAGAGCGAGCCCAGCTTTTATACCAGCACGGGGCCGTTTCACTCAACGATCTGCAGGTCGCGGAAGGCACGGAACAGAAGGCGAGAGTGACGCTGAATGCCGCGGCTCAGCAGATCCGGACGCTCGGCGCGGACCCGGCTCATGAAGACCCGGTAGTAGACATATACGCTCCGGTATCGGGAACTATCGTCGAGCAAAACGTTGTCCAATCGTCCAGCGTGCACACGCCCGACAATCAACCCAATCTGTTCACGATCGCTAATCTTTCGACGGTATGGGTCATCTGCGACGTATATGAAAACGATCTGCCGCAGGTGCGCCTTGGCGATACCGCGGACGTGCAGCTCAACGCCTACCCCGACCGCATGTTTCATGGCCGCATCAGCAACATCGGGAAAGTTCTCGATCCAAACCTTCGTACCGCAAAGGTCCGCATACAACTGGCTAATCCCGGGATCATGCGGGTGGGCATGTTTGTCACCGCGACATTCTATGGACTGCATGGAAAGAAGTACGCAAATGTTCCGAGCGGAGCCGTTCTGCATCTGCACGACCGCGATTGGGTATTCGTTCCTATTGGCGACGGTCAATTCCGGCAGGACAGAGGTGAAAGGCGGCAGTATCGCGAATGGAAGGCAGGACATACTGTCCGGCATTTCTCCTGGCCAACAAGTAGTAAACGATGCCTTGGCTCTCAATGCGGAAAGCGAGCAGTAGACGGGAGCCGTTTGAATAAAGAGATATGATCCGCGCCTTCGTCGATTACTCCCTACGGAACAAACTGCTGGTTCTGGCGGTTGGAATCCTGCTGCTTGTGTGGGGCGCAATCTCTTTCAAGAACTTGCCTGTGGAGGCGTACCCGGATGTTGCCAACAACTATGTTCAGGTCATCACGCAGTGGCCAGGGCGCGCCGGAGAGGAAGTTGAGCAGCAAGTCACGATTCCCATCGAAGTACAAATGGCGGGCATTCCGGATCTCGCCAATATAAGGTCCATCTCCGAGTTCGGATTGTCGGTCGTGACCATGAATTTCAACGACGAATCCATCAACGATTGGAACCGTCAGAAGGTGCTGGAGCGGTTGTCCATGGTGACGCTGCCGAATAATCTGCAGCCCACGATCGGCCCCGATTACAGTCCGGTCGGGCAGTTGTACTGGTACACGCTGAAGAGCACAAACCCTCAATACGATCTGATGGAGCTCAAGTCGCTTGAAGATTGGGTGATCGAAAAGCAATTGAAATCCGTCCCCGATGTAATTGATGTCTCCAGCTTCGGCGGCACTACTCGCGAGTACCAGGCCCAGGTCGATCCGAACAAGCTGATTTCCTATGGGCTCGGAATCGGCCAGGTAGAGCAATCGCTCTCGAACAACAACGTCAATGCCGGAGGAAGCTTCATCCAAACCGGAGAGCAGCAGGTTAACGTCCGCGAAGTCGGTTTGTTCCGGGACGTGAAGGATATTGGGCAAACTGTTTTGAAATCGCAGAACGGCACGCCTGTTTTGGTGCGCGATATCGCCTTTGTGACACAAGCGCCGAAAATACGCCTCGGACAAATCGGTAAAGCGATTCACCGCAAAGACGGCACGATCGTGGACGACGGCGATGTCGTGGAAGGCATCGTCCTGCTGCGCAAAGGCGCAAACGGCGACGCGATGCTCTCCGCACTGCATCAGAAAGTAGACGAGCTCAACAATCACTTCCTTCCGCCCGGCGTGAAGATTGTTCCTTTCCTCGACCGCAGCGACCTGGTGCATTTCACGACGCACACGGTGATGCACAATCTGGCCGAAGGTATCTTGCTGGTTTCGGTCATTCTATTCCTGTTCCTCGGCAACGTGCGTTCGGCATTGATCGTAGTGCTGACGATTCCGTTTGCGCTGCTGTTTGCATCCATCTGTCTCGATTTGAGTCACGTGCCCGCCAATCTTTTGTCTTTAGGCGCGTTGGATTTCGGAATGGTGGTCGATGGGTCTGTGGTTGTGGTTGAGAACGTACTGCGCCACATCAGCAGACGCGATCATGAACGAACCGTGATGGATCTAATCCGCGAGGCTGTTCATGAAGTACAGCGGCCGGTCTTTTTCGCGCAGGGCGATTATCATCACCGCTTACCTGCCGATTTTCACGCTGCAGCATGTGGAAGGGCGTCTATTCCGCCCCATGGCATTGACAGTCGCCTATGCCCTGCTGGGAGCTTTACTATTCTCGCTTTCAATTCTTCCTGTCTTGGCGCTGCTGCTGTTCGGCAGCAATACAAAGGAATGGCGGAACCCGATTTTGATCGCGCTCATCAAAGGCTATCGTCGCTCGCTGGAATGGGCCATGAGTTCGCTGGGCCGACGGCTCATCGTGCTCGGAACGGCCGGCGGACTGTTGCTTATCGCCGTGTATCTGATGGTCAGCGGCGCTATCGGTTCTGAGTTCTTGCCCCATCTTGATGAGGGAGCGATTTGGGCGCGAGGAACGCTTTCTCCAAGCACTGGTCCCGCGGAGGGCGAGCGCGTGATGAGGGAAGCGCGGCTGATGTTCGCCAGCTTTCCGGAAGTGACCAAAGTAGTCAGCCAGGTAGGACGGCCCGACGATGGAACAGACTCGGCGCTGTTCTCGAATACCGAATACTTTGTCGATCTAAAGCCGAAGGAGGAGTGGCGTCCGGTATTCCGTAGAGACAAGGAGGAACTGATTCGCGCCATGGATCGCGAGGTCGAGAAAATTCCCGGAGCGGTTTGGAACTTCTCGCAACCCATCGCGGACAACATGGAAGAGGCTGTTAGCGGCGTAAAAGGCGAACTCGCGATTAAGATTTTTGGAACCGATCTCAAACTCCTGGAGGGAAAAGGCGACGAGATTCTCAAAGTGATGCAGGGCATTCGCGGTGTTCAAGATTTGGGTCTATTCCGAGTCATCGGGCAACCGAATCTGAACATTATCGTCGATCGGGCCAAGGCGAACCGGTTTGGTTTGAATGTATCCGATGTGCAGGATGCCGTTGAAACCGCGATTGGCGGCAAGGCTGTTAGCCAGGTTCTGCAGGGCGAGCAAAGGTATGATCTCGTGGTTCGGTATCAACCCGAATACCGTATGACACCGGATGCCATTCGGAACATTCGAATTCTGGCGCCCTCCGGTGAACGCGTTTCGCTCGACCAGGTATGCAACATCGAGATGCGCGACGGCGCCTCTCAGATCTATCGCGAAAATAATTCCCGCTATGTTGCCATTAAATACAGCGTTCGCGGACGCGACCTCGGCAGCACGGTCGAAGAAGCCATCCAGGAGGTGAACCGGAAAGTGAAGTTGCCGCCCGGTTATTCCTTGGAATGGGCCGGCGAATATGCCAGCGCCAAGCGGGCCAACGCTCGCTTAGCTGTGATTGTTCCGGTCACCGTGGCGGTGATCTTCTTCCTGTTGTATTCGATGTTTGGCTCATTCAAGTGGGCAGGCTTGGCGATGGTAAGCCTGGGACTTTCTCCGATCGGCGCGCTTTTCGCGCTCTATTTCACTGGAACTCACTTCAGCGTTTCCTCGGGCATCGGCACGCTGGCTCTGTTCGGGGTTGCGGTGGAGACGGGCGTCATCATGATCGAGTACATCAACCAACTGCGCGCTCGCGGATACGGCATTCACGAAGCAGCCGTGGAAGGCGCGGTGCTTCGGCTGAGGCCAATCATGATGACGATGTTAGTAGCTACGCTTGGTTTGCTGCCCGCGGCGATTTCGACCGGCATTGGTTCGGATTCCCAAAAACCTTTTGCCATCGTAATTGTGGGGGGTTTGAGCGCGACGCTTTTACTCAGCGTATTTGTTTTGCCCACCGTTTATACCTGGATTGCGGGTGAAAACGACGTGCTGCCCGCCTATGAACCGGATCTGGCGGAGCCGCATTAGAGTACATCAAGCGGCGCGGTGGCAGGCGGCTTCGAGCTTGGGATCGGCTTGAAATTCGGCGGCGATCTCTTCGATGGATCTCTTGGCCACGTTTTTCCACATCCAAAAAGGGATGCGCGTGTGGCCGGGGAGATCGGCGTTGAGCATGCCTTCGATTTCTGTCTTCTGTTCCAGATCCTCGGCCCTGGCGTTTGCCGTTCGAACCCGTGCCTCATGCAACTCCTGCTTGCGAGCCTCGGCAGCCTGTTTTTGCTTTAAGCGTTCGGCGTCCATCGCTTCTTTGTGCCGTTGCCGTTCGAACCCAAGCTGCTCGCGGAACTTCTGGGCGCGGATGCGGAGTAGGTCATTCAGGGACTTGGAGAAGCCGCGATCATTCGAGACTTGATAGCGCAGATAGAGGGAAATCGATTTCTGCTGTTCGCGGAGGTCGTCGTTCGACATAAGCGCCTGATCGAGCAGACGACCGGCACGGCGGCTGAGCCAGAGATGCTTTGCGAGCTGATCGACGAGCGGTCTCTTCGCTGGGAGTGGAGGGTTGGTGCTCCTCGCGGAAGGCGGCGAGGAGATTGTCGAATTCGTGCTGGTTTTCAGTAGGCAGGACGCGAGAATTCGCCTCGGAAGCCGTGCTTGAAGTTGTTGCGGGAGGAAATGGCTTTGCCTGCTTCGTTGCGCGGACCGGTACTGAGTTGTGCGTTTTGACGGTTAGCAGCGAGTTGGGCTGGGGAAATCGCAGACGACACACCCGATCGTCTGCGCCACTGTTCCGGCTTTGTTCGGCTCTGCGGCGAAGCTTGGCAGCTTTGCGCTCGGCGGCGCGGCGGATGGATCGAGGGCTCATGTTTTTTACTTGTGGCGGCTACACGCTAGCACGCGCAAGGGCAAAAACGAACCGTCGATTTCAAATTTTCGCCGAAAGTTGCTGAATCGGAGCGAGAAATAAAAGTTGATAGATCTGTGAACGAATGTTATGGAGAACCTGAGCAAACGTGTCATCTGCCAGCCAGAGCAACCTTCCCGCGATTACTATCGCTCTTCCTTCCGCCCATTACGTGAGCTTCCAGCATGATGAGGAGAGCCAGAATAAGCACGACGATGGAACCAAAGGCGGGCAGCAGCATGACGTACCTGATACCCAGGTAAGAATCCACATATCCGAGGAGCCAGGGGGCCAACATGCGCGCCGGTGATCGCAATGGAGAAAATTCCGTTGTAAAAGCCGGGATGATAGGAAAAACGATCGTCTAGCGTCTCCGAGATTAACGGATAAATAGGAGCAAAACCCCCACCGACAATGACCACCGCGATCCATGCTCCGGTCATGGAATTGGTGAGACTGAGAAGTAAGTAGCCGAGCATGGCTGCAACAATGCTCGTCAGCAGAAGCTTACGATGGTTTGCGCGAGGAAGCAAGGCCTGCGCAGCTAAGCGGCCAAGCATCAGCGCCAGGAAATAAACGGCCAAAGCGAAAATGGCCCAAACGGGGTTAGCGCCAAGGCGATGTATCAGGAAAAGGGGCAGCCATCCTGCGAGCGCCCACTCATTTCCGAATTGGAAAAAAAGCAGCAGACTGAACAGAACCGCAGCTACGCTGCGAGCGCTCCGCAGCGTCTGGCGCACCCTGTTTTCCTCTCCGCGGACAGGAGCCGGGATAAGTGCGCTTGGAAGTTTGTTCGCGCGCATAAATGACTAAGAAGATCAGCGGAACGATCGCCAGTAACGCAGTTTCGATCTGAACGGAACCGGCAAAATACGTGATGCCGACCATCAGTGTCGCCACCAGGCAGCCGCATCCGAATAGCAGACCGCTTCTGATTCGCGACAGCGGCGGGCGATTCGGCGAAATGGGGCGCCAAAACGTATAAGCAGAGCGGTCGCGAGAGCGCCCGCCGCCGAATCCCGTGAATCCGAGGCCAATCAGACGCCACAAAGGAGATATTGGGGGAATCAGTAGCGTCAAGGCGACCAGGCTTGCGAACGCGATTCCGCACGAGGTCAGCGCCACAAGCCGGATCGGAAATCGCAGAATCAGCCTCTGTGCCGAAGCCGACCCCGATGACATAGCCGGCATTCAACGCCAGAAAATGCAGGCCGATCAATTGCGGATCTGTATCGATGTGATACTGCCAAGCGATAAGGAGCGAGCCGAGCAGCCCTACTAATATTCCGAGCAGGAGGAACCCGCTGATCCACTCGCGCGCCCGCCGGTCGATAATCATTTTTCGACAGAACTTCAGTGCGACTCGTTGACACGTTCGGAACGCAATTTTACAATGAAATCATCACTGAAAAAGGAGGTGGTCCAGTCGAATGAATTCTGGTAGTGACTGTAGCATACAATCCACGCGCGAGGTGGCCGACTCTTAAAGTCGCCGTTCGTACGTTCAGGTTTCGTTCAGTGACGAGGCCGAAGTTCCTGTGGACCGGCCGCCCCGTCGCGCGTAACGTAGCTAGAGTATAGCCGCGAGGCTACTTTGCAAAGCCCCGTCCAGGCACTCGTCGAGCCGTCTGGATGGGGTTTTGCGCTTAATAACAGCCCATCGTATGTTAAGATTGAGGTAACCCACCCCGTTCTGCTCGAAAGGATTCCAGAGTAATGAAAGCAGGGATTCATCCCGCCTACGATGAAGTGAACGTCATCTGTGCATGCGGGTCCACATTTCACACGCGCTCCACTCACAAAGGCGACCTGCGCGTCGAAATCTGCTCTAGTTGTCATCCGTTCTTCACTGGCCGTCAAAAGCTGGTGGACACCGAAGGACGCGTTGACCGCTTTCAAAAGAAGTTCGCGAAAGCCAAGGAACTTCAAGCGCAAAAGAAAGCGGCTACCGACGCGAAGAACGCAAGAAAAATTCAGTAGCGGCGAAATCGGCCTGCGGGTCGCGTCGACTATTGCGGCGCGACGAGCCCTTTACGTATCGCAAAAAGCACTAATTCCGCCGTGCGATGGATATTCATCTTCTCCATCAGGTTGGCGCGATGCACAGACACCGTATTGACGCTCAAATCCAGAAGCGTTGCGATTTCCTTGTTCGATTTGCCCTGCGCGATAAGCTGTAAAACCTGCTTCTCTCGAGCCGTGAGTTTATTCAACTCATCGTCCTGCTCCTGGGCGACGTACTTCAATCCTGATCCCATGAAGCGTTGCCCTTCAGCCACCGATCGGATCGCACCTACCAGATCCACATCGATTGCGCTCTTTAGCAAGTAGCCCTTGGCGCCTGCGTCCAGCGCATTGCGAACGTAGTTATCCTCCGAGTGCATGCTCAAAATCAGCACTTCCGTTCCAGGCAGATGTTTCATTATCTCCTTGGTCGCTTGCACGCCATCCAGCTCGGGCATGGACAAATCCATCACCACGACCTTCGGCTTGAGTTCATATGCCATCCGAATGGCTTCGACGCCATTGCTAGCCTCGCCGACGACTTTCATCCCCTCGTCGTCCTCTAGAATGCGCCGGAATCCCCGGCGCACCAGGCTGTGATCGTCTACCAGCAGAACCGTAATTACCTCATTCATGATTTCCAACTGACTACCTCTCCCATCGTCTCTTGTTCTATTGCCTCGGACACGTGATCCTCTTGCTGAAGCGGCATGGTCAGCGACACCGTAGTGCCGACTCCCACGGCTGACACCAGATTCAAAGTTCCCGATAATAGCTCTGCCCGTTCGCGCATCGCAATCAGGCCCAGGCCGGGCTTGCTCCTCTTCTTTGCGGGTGTCATTCCGCAGCCGAAATCCCGTACACTTACCGTTAATGTCGCCGAGGAAAAAATCATTTCTATCTCTGCCCGCTTTGTGCCTGAGTGCTTCGCTGCGTTGTTTAGCGCCTCCTGCACTATGCGGAAACAATGAATGGCCGGCTGTCCGGTAATGCGCAGCGCCTTCCCGCGGACTCTGGCCTCAGTCTTAATTCCCGTTTGCCGTTGAAAAACTTCTGTGTACCATTCAATTCCCTTGGCCAAGCCGTAGTCGTCCAGAACCGCTGGATGCAGCATCTGCGATAGGCTGCGCATCTTTTCGATAGTGTTGTGTGTAATCTCGCGAACCTCGGTGAGCTCAGTCCTAAGAGGAGAATCCGGTGGAACCCCCTTCCGCTCAGCCCGGGCGAGCATGGCGCTGACCGCAGTTAATATCTGTCCAAATTCGTCGTGAAGTTCGCGCGAGACCGAGCGCAGCACTTCTTCCTGGACAGTAATCAGCCTGGCAGCGAGAACTCGCCTCTGACGCGAGAGCGATTCGAGCTTCTCGAAAATCTGGCGATTGGAGTAGATCAGGTAGAGACTCGTTATCAGGATGGCCAGAATGGTCGCTGCTAAAAAGGCGTAAGTCTCGCGTTCGGCCCGGTCGTATATCGATGCGACCTCTTTGTCGGCGGCCTCCTCGGCTTTTGTGTTTCGCTCCAATTGGTCCGAGACCCTGGTCGCCAACATGGTCTGCTCGGCGAAAAGTTTTGTGGAAACCAACGTTCGCGCAATCGCTTCGTGACCCTCGCTCGCTTCCGCGAAAACCTGGTCAGAAGTCTGCCAAAACCGGCTCAATGCAGCTCGCAGTCTGACCTCCGCCTCCTGCGACCCTGTCACAGGCCTTAATCTTCCTTCCGACTGAAGCGCCTGCTGCAAGTCGGCGCGCAAACCCGCGAAGGCATCACGATATCGGCCAATCCCCAGCGTATGGGGCATCTGAGTCATGTCCCGGACCTTCAACCCGATTGTGTTCAAGTCCTCCTGGACACGAAGCAGGAGCAGAGAATCATGCCGGTTAAGGTCGATCGTGTCATTTTGCAGCTTGCGAAGGCCATCCAGTTGATAAAGCGAGTACCACGAGAACCCGGTCACGGCCGCAAGCGTGATCAAGAGCCCCAGCAGAAGCCGGATTGTTGGCGATTTGGTCATTTAGACGTCAGCGTTGCTGTTGCCGCAACAAGAATGACGAACGAGACGGTCTATTTGTTGCTTACCGTTAGCACTTCTGTTGTGCTCCCGATACCACCATGGTAAGACGGCGCTATTCGGAAACTAGGAACTGACTGAGCTGGTTTCGAACTTCCCCGATTTGAACCGCCCGCGAACCGGTCTAAACATTATCGGCCAAAGGCGAGGCATGCCTCGCCCCGATCCTGTCTGGCCACGTGTCAGCAATAAGTTCAGTTACCCGCAAATAACGCTCAACGTTGGACCGCGCTGGACTTATGCAGATTTTCACAGGAGTCCTCCTCTCAGTTTCCGATAACCCGGTCGCGACCACACCTCAAGCGACTTTCGTATCGCGCAAATTCATTCCAAGAATATGATTTTTGCCTCTGAATTCGATATTTGGCTATTTGTTCTCGCGCATCGAGGGCGTAAAGGTAATCCCGACTAATATCCCTTCTGGATCGATGAATCGGCTGACCGTCTGGCCCCACGGTTCCTTCTTGTTTTTGAGGAGCATTCGATACCCTTGCGATTCAAGTTTCGCTGTAGCTCTCTCGACGTCATCCACATCGAATTCAAGCCAAGCCTGCGGAATCGGCACATCATCTGGCCAAGAATCACGGCCAAAACACGATTGCGCCGCTTGCTGGAGCGGCCAGAGAGCAAAATGCTTTGCGCCGTTGAGAGCACCAGTATGAAGATAGCCGTCGTTCTCCTCTTTAAAAGAAATCCCGAGAGTGTCTCTGTAGAGTTTGCGGCTTGCGTTCACATCACGAACGATGGGCCCAAAGCCCACAATAAACAAAACTTTCAGTTTCTCCGTCGCTTGCATACCATCTCCTCTTCCTGGAATCAGCACACCCGCCAAACACAAACTGGCGAACCATTCTCTTCTACTCATCAATTGAAAGATAGTTTCGGAGAATGCCTTATGTATTGAACAAATCGGACATTTGGAGGGTACATTCGGCGGAATGGAGCAGCGCGGTCGGCTGGACGCCAGCAAAGCGCCGAAATTCGCGCGTCATATGTGCTTGATCTGCATAGCCTGCCTCCGCGGCAAGCTCAGCCAAGCTTTGCTGCATACCGGTTCCCTTCGCAATCTTCAGAAGCCGCTGAAATCGCAGCACAGATTGAAACATTTTTGGGCCGTAGCCAACCGCACTTAAAAATCGCCGCTGAAGCTGACGATTGCTGATTCCGATGCAACTGCTCAGGTGTTCAATTCGCGCACCTGGATGGTAGCCGAGCCATGTGATGCTTGCCGCGACCGCTTCGTCCAACGGAGCCGCGTATTTCAGACTAGGAACGAGAGCCTCAGCGAGCGCAGATAATCGTGCAGCGGCATTTGGTTGGTCGAATACACGATCAAATCGGGTCTTCCGCAAGCCGCCCGAGATAACCAGAAGCGGCACCGATTGGTTGAGAATTTCCGTGGCAGGCAAGCCAAGCAGGCTTGGCGCTCGGCCGGGATGCAAGCGCGCGCCCAGAATGCGCGTGCCAACTGGTAATGGAATCACGAAAGACTTAGTCCACGGCCCAACCGCGACTGGGGGGTCGTCGTTCACGAGGACGATATCGATGCAGCCATCGGGCAGTACGCGATGTACATATTTACCCTCTGAGCCGCGCGCAGTTTGCGTCCAAAAGCAAAGGAAATGGGAACCCAGTAGTGGAGGCACTGCAAATTCGCGATACTCCATCTGGATTGTGCGCGGATTTCCATCAAAACTCATCAACCCGAAGAGCCTGTGCAGGCAGGCTTATGAAAATCTTATCTCTCCCATTGCTCCCGGATAACGTTCCACCGGGAAGAATCCCGCTCGTCGCGGTAGTTTCATCGGATTGAAAAGCCTCGCCGATTCCGCCGCAGCGCCCGGCCACTCTACTACATCCGGGTTTAACTGGCCAATCATGATGCCCGCTTGAATCTAGCTGTATTTCAAATGTGAAGGTTACGTGCGCGTGCACAGATTGGAACCAGTTAAACCGAAAATAACTCGCTCATTGAACGCAATTGGGGGCCAATGTCAACATAGGCGACTACACGTCCAAGTGGATTGCCTCCGCGTCGCCAATTCTGCAGTTGACCAAGACAACCGTTTGTTTGCCGACCACGCTCATTGTCGCCACCAAAACCCGTCGGACCAGGTGCGCCGTGCGCAGTCGGCGAGCCTTCCGTTTGCTACTTCGGCGTAGATGCCGCCGCTGCAGTCGAAGACTCTCAGCAGAACCATTTAGACTCGTCACCGGTCAGAACTCGGGCCTGGGTTCTGTCGCGCTGGTGTGCCCTTCTCGCAGATCTGGATTTCGCGTGAAAGATGCCGTGCATGAGGCATTCGCTGCCGCTCTGCGTCATGGCGCAGACGGAGTATTCGCGCAACTCGCCGCTCTGGCTGACTTCAACGGCACGCTTCGAGGCTCTCAAGGCGAGGTAATATGCGATAACGATCCGTGGAGCCGTTGCAAATGGAACGATGCCAGCAGTGTGGCTCGGAGGTAGAGCTGGAAGCGCCGTTTTGCTCGCAGTGCGGAAGTCCGTTGAGGAAGAGTTCCGCAGGTTCTGCCCGCGCTGACGCTCTTACCGCAGCCACGGTCACCTCGGCGGACGCACTCGAGTATCCGCCGCCACGACCTTCTTCCTTCCGGCGGGCATCGCATCTTTCCCGCAACGAAGGGCGCTACGCGCCCGGCATGCTGATTGTCGAGCGCTACCGCATCGTTTCGCTGCTCGGGCGCGGCGGCATGGGTGAGGTGTTTCGCGCCGACGATCTCACGCTGGGTCAGCCGGTGGCGCTCAAGTTCCTGCCCGAGTCGATGATCGATGAGTCTATGCTGGAGCGCTTTCGCAACGAGGTCCGCATCGCACGCCTCATCTCGCATCCTAACGTTTGTCGCGTTTATGACATCGGCGAGATCGACAACCAACTTTTCCTGTCGATGGAGTACGTGGACGGCGAAGACCTCTCGTCGCTGCTGCGGCGTGTTTGCCGGCTTCCCCGCGATAAAGGTCTGGAGATCGCGCGCAAGATCTGCGGCGGGCTAGCGGCGGCGCACGACAAGGGCGTGCTGCACCGAGATCTGAAACCCTCTAACATCATGCTCGATCGGCAAGGCGAAGTGCGTATCATGGACTTCGGCCTGGCCGGCTTAGCCGATCAGATTGAGGACGTGCGCAGCGGAACTCCGGACTACATGGCACCGGAGCAGCTTGCGGGCAAGGAGGTCACGGCTCGCAGCGATATTTATGCGCTCGGACTCGTGCTCTACGAACTCTTCACCGGCAAGCCGGCATTCGCGGGCAAGACCTACGACGAGATTATGCGCGTTCGCCGCGAGAGCACGCCGCATCGCCTTTCTACTCTGGTTCGTGATCTCGATCCGGCTGTGGAACTGGTCATCCTGCGCTGCCTTGAGGAGGAACCGGAAAATCGTCCGTCATCGGCGTTGATTGTTTCTGCCGCGCTGCCCGGCGGTGAGTATTTGATTGCCATCTACCGCCCCGACGACTACGACCCATCCGTCGAAACCGAAGCGATGCACCGCGAGATCGACGTGCTCAACGACGAGATGGTGGCTGCCGGTGTCAGGATTTTTGTGGGCGGCCTATCCTCGACCAGTAGTGCGAGGTCGCTGCGGGTCCAGCCCAATGGCAAGCTGCTCGTCACCAACGGGCCGTACACGGAGAACAAGGAACACGTACTTGGTTTTTGGGTGCTGAAAGCCGCTGATCTGAACGAGGCACTAGCGTGGGGGCGCAAGGCTGCCGTAGCCTGTCGGGCCTCGGTCGAGGTGCGGCCGTTTCACTATTCGGTCGAGGTGCGGCCGTTCACTGACGGAAGATCTGAAGAAAGCAACGGAACGGTCTGGCCGCCAACAATTACGGAACAGACGCCGCTTGAACCGGAGCAACACAGCCCGACGGAGGGAGAATGAGGAAAATCATAGCAACTGCAAGAGTGTCGCTCGATGCCGTCATGCAGGGCCCCGGCGGCGCCCAAGAGGACACAAGTGATGGTTTCGATCTCGGCGGATGGGTCACTCCATACCGAGATGCTAAGGGTGGTGGCGCAGTCCTGAGATTGGTGGGCACCCTCGATAAACCCTATGACTTGCTGTTAGGCCGCAAAACCTATGACATCTTTGCTGGCCATTGGCCCAAGGTTCCTGCCGACGATCCAATTGGGCCCGTGTTCACAAAGGCGAACAAATATGTGCTAACCCGGAGCTTGGCGAAATTCGACTGGGCGAACAGCCACCAACTGGGCAACATCGACGAGTTGAAGAAGGTGAAAGGGGAGGAAGGGTCGGATATTGTCCTCTGGGGAAGCTCAACGCTCTATCCGCAACTGCTTGATGCGAATCTCATCGACCGACTTCTACTGCTCACCTGTCCGATCGTTCTCGGAAAAGGGAAAAAGCTGTTCAGCGGCACCTCGCACCCCGTGAACATGAAGCTTGTCACTAGTGACACAACTTCGACGGGCGTCATCATCGCGACCTACGAACAAGCAGCGTAGCATCGAGGCCGGCATATGAAGAGGCACTTGCCCGGTGCAGCGTGGCGGGAGCGCCGCTTTCTCACGACGCGCCCGGCGGACCTTCCACGGCGCCGACTTTCTGCAGCGCTTCGGCCCGATGCGAGCAGCAAACTGGCTCTTATGTTGCGGGCGAGTGGCGCGCCGTTCGGAAGGCGAGGAGAGAATGAGGACAATCACGCGCCAGCGGTTGCAAGCCTTGCTTAAAAGCAAGGCGCCGGATTGCGGGCGCAGCATGCTCGATCATATGCGCTTCCGGTTGCGATCTATTTTCAAACTCGCAAAGGGCGGAAGGTATCGTGGATCGGAATCCCGCAGTGTCGCTGTTCACGCCACCAGACTGCAAGCCATCACGTGAGCGCCGTATTCTAACGCCGGGCCAGGCAGCCATTTTGGTTGACTGCTTGGATCTGCGAGAAAAGATAATAGCCAGGCTGGCAACCTGGGAGGGAATGCGACCGGGCGAAATTCTTGCCCTGCAAATTTCGGACTTGGACGGCGATTCGCTCTGGGTGAAGAGACGCCTGTATAAGGGTGAGCTCCGGTGATCCGAAGAGTCGGCGTTCAACTCGCCAAGTGGCGCTGACCACCGGCACGAAATTGCTGTTGGAGTTCTCGGTCGAGCGACTGAAAAAGGCTCCGAAACTGATTGGTTATTTCCATCCGAGAATGGGACACCAATGAGTACGGAGAACATTTTGGACCCGGAACATGCTTCCGAAGCTTGAGCGTGTAGGACTGGCGCGGGCAACCTTTCAGGTTATGCGCCGTAGCTTTGCCACGTGGGCAAAAAGCCGGCTTGAACGCTGACGCGAGGTGAGGGTTGCAAAAGATGAACGCCCGAGTTGTGTGCGGGCACGAGACTGGCGGCAGACCCGGATTGGAATCTGCCGGCGCCAGCCTAATCTAAAACAGATGCTGCCGGAACCGGTGTTTTCAAAACAGAAACTGCGGCAAGCCGAAGGCAGTTGCACGGTAGGCATGAAGCGCGAGGAAGGAAAGCAGAACGTGGGGTTCAGTTCGAGACCATTTGTCCTGTGCGGGCTCCCGGTGCGGAACCCGCCTGCCGGCGAGATGCTGTACGAGCGGCGAAACGGCCACTTCGTTCTCCAGATCACCGGGCATCCAAGTTACGGTCTGCCGTTTGGCCAAGATCGAATCGTGCCGATTTATCTGGCCACGCTTGCCGTCCACCAACAGAGCCAAACGATTCGCTTCCGCACTGCCGCCGAAATGCTGGAAACCTTCGGAATGCATAAAGGCGGAAAGGAGTACCGGCGATTGGTGGCCGCCTTCGAACGAGTCTTCGGGGCCACCATCTTCTTCGGCACCGATGCTGTTCGTGGGACAGCCAAGGTGGTCCAGCATTCGCGATTCAGCTTTTTCCGCGAGGCACAGATTTGGTACAGCCGCGATCCCGAACAGTATCCGATTTCGGATCAATTCGAGAATCTGATCGTATTGAGTGACGAGTTCTACCGGGAGATTATGGCGCATCCCATTCCTGCAGATCTCGAAGCAGTGAAAGTGCTGGCCGCGGCTCCGGCCGTGCTGGACTTATTCATGTGGCTGTCCTATCGCTGCTTTTTGGCGAAGGGGAAGGAGATGATTCCGCTGTTTGGGCCACGCGGTCTGGCTTCGCGGAACTATTGGGCAACAGCTAGCCTGGAAGAGCGGCGCGAACGAGGGCGAAAGAGTGCTCACGCTCGATGGAATCGGCAGTAACCGGTTACGATATCCGGTCAACAGGTTGCAATTCAACTGTACAGTTCGGATAATTGAACTGAAGAGTTCACAATGCAGTCAGCGAACAACAGATCTATCATCGTATCGGCGCTCACGGCCCGCACCAGCTTCGGCAAGCTGTTGCGCCTGGTGGAAGATGAGCAGCGCTCGCTTGTGATCGAGAAACGAGGCACGCCCACTGCGGTGCTGCTCAGTATCCGCGATTATGTACGCCTGGCGGCCCCGGAACCCGAAGTGCTCCGCGTCATTGGTGAAGAATCGAAGCGCAAGGGCACCAACAAGCTTAGCTCACAGCGGATTGACCAGATCATCAAGACGGCCCGCGCTGAAAAACGCAAGCGCTGATGATCGCGCTCCGGCTGGTAGTCGATACCAACATCATCGTCTCCGCCGCCATCAAGCCGGACGGGCTTCAGCGCACGGTCCTTCTGCTCGCCATCACCAAGCCGGCCAGACTATACGTCACCGAGGAGATTATCACGGAGTACCGTGATGTGCTCTCGCGCGCAGAGCTGCAAATTAGAAAAGGTCCCCGTCAACAGTTGCTGCAACTCATTCAGAACCACTCTCACTCGGTCAAACCCACATGCCTGCTTCAGGTCACGAGTGACCCGGACGACAACAAGTTCTTAGAATGCGCCGATGCGGCGCGCGCCGACTACCTGGTCACCGGTAACCAGCGGCATTTTCCGAAGTTCTGGAAGAAAACGAAGGTGATCACTTCGCGGGAGTTCATCGATGTTGTGGCGCCGCATCTGATTAGATGACTGTGACTGCCCGCATCTCCACGGACAATAGCTTAGAGGCGCGTATTCGTCATTAGCTTGTTAATGCAAGGTTATAACGAGAGTTCGGCGCGAGATCGTACCTGGCCTTACGTGATGAGTGAGCAGATGATGGCGCGGCTCATCAACTTGTTTTTCATTTCCGGGTCCCATCAGGCATTCAAGAGCCAAATCCAGCGGTGATTGCGGTAATTCGAATTGAACTGGCCAGTTTCCGACAAGCCGGTAT
>CAVZTP010000003.1:0-296999 GCA_963778345.1 uncultured Acidobacteriaceae bacterium | reverse complement strand
TGAAGCAATGCCGAACGCAATGCTAATATCTACGCAAGTCAGGATTTGTCGCTGAGGACGCAAGAAAGAGGAAAGCAAATGCGTCGTAAGCGATTTCAGCGCGGCAGCCTTAAGGCTAAAAAGCGCAGAGGAAAATTGCGCTGGTATGCGCAATGGAGAGAGGAGGGTATACCGAGATCGAAGGAACTAGGAATATGCAGTGAAGTGACGAGAATTGCCGCCGAAGCGAAGCTGCAGGAAATTCTCAAGCCAATCAACGAAGGCTACGGAGCGGCGCGAGAAGGCGGAACAGACCTTCGAGGAGTTTATCGAACTGGTTTACTTCCCGGTTTACGAAGAGAACTGGAAAGACTCGACGAAGGATACGGAGACAAACCGAATCCGGTATCACTTGGTTCGGAATCTTAGTGAAAGGCCCATGCGGAAAATTGATCGGGACGAGTTGCAGAAGCTCCTACATGCGACCGCGAAAGAATGCGGCCGCAGCATGGTAGACCATTTGCGCTTTCGACTTCGGTCGATTTTTGATCTCGCTGTTATCGAAATCCCCGCTACTAAACTGTTCACGCCCAAGAAATGCCGGCCGGGGCGAGAGAAGAGAGTGATGGAGTTCAGTCATATGGCAACCATCGCAGGTCTTCTTGATACTCGTGAGCAGGTCATTTTTCGATTGGCAACTTGGGAAGGGATGCGTCCAGGAGAGATCCTGGGGCTGCAACTCGCCGACTTCGAGGGTGACAGTCTTTGGGTCCGAAGACGCCTCTATCGGGGCAAAACGGGCGATCCAAAGAATAAGCGCTCGGCCAGGCAAGTCGCGCTCACAGCCGGGACGAAGCTGCTGCTGGAACAATGGATCAGCCAGTCATTCTTGAGCGAAGCTGACGACTGGCTGTTCCCATCGGAAAGTGGCAAGCCGATCGCCCGAGACAACCTGTGGCGGCGATACATGCTTCCCAAATTAAAGCCTGCCGGTCTTGAATGGGCCACCTTTCAAGTGATGCGAAGAACTTTCGCAACGCGATCAAAGCAGGTCGGCGTTGATGCTCATACGCGGTCGGCGCAAATGGGCAACACGGTGGACGTTAACGAGAATGAATATGCGGTGGCAACTTTCGAACAGAAGTTAGCAGCCGTTCGTCGTTTGGAGACAGCCGTTATTCAGTAGCGGCGCAGGAAGCCAGAAGTTCAAGGCTGTTCTGAAAAGGAGGCTACGTGAGGGGTTCTGAGGTTTGGTTGGAGGATGCTCGCAACACCCTCCAACCGGCTCCGCGAGGTGATCGGGAGAGCTTAATTTGCTTAACGCAGTAATCGCAGTAAGGTTGAGATTTCAAACACCTTCTAAATCGTTGAAAACATGGAGCGGGAGACGGGGATCGAACCCGCGACGTCCAGCTTGGGAAGCTGGCATTCTACCGCTGAATTACTCCCGCTGGCCTGATTTATCTGCTACTTAGTTGTCTTTGAAGCTTTAGCCTTTCCAGCCGCTTGTCTATACTGTCCATCCAGTCCGCACCAAACCATGCCGTCTGATCGAAAAGTGGACACTAAAACGGCCACTAAACTCGGTTCCATCCACTTCACGACTGCTTCAATCTATCACAGTGTGCCGGCTACCGGCGGGGAGTCCGCTCCCTCCGACAGGCTGAAGCACGTCCGGAGGTGGAGAACGTCGCAATGAGTCCGCGTGCGCGTTGTTTATGACTGGATCAATGGCTTGGGCCAGAGGTCGCGATGCTCGCGCTGATGGATTTGGCGCAACACCGTCGGCTCTGTCACCTTCGCTGCTCGGATCAACAGCTTCGGAATGGAGTTAGGCGTATACCCGCGATTCAGCGATGTCGCCTGCGGTGCTTACTATCGCTGGCACGTCACAGGCGTTGATGTTGCGCAGAACGACGTCACGGTGCTTGTGGGCGCGACGGGACTTGATCCCAGCGAACGCCACATCAAAGCCGATCACCTAATCGTGGCGCTCGGATCGGTGACCAACTTCCATCATGTTCCTGGCGTCGAAGAAAACGCGCTTCAGATGAAGCACGTCGAGGATGCGGGGTGGTCTGCGACCGGGTTTTAGCCTGCCTTGAGCGCGCCGCAATTGAGGAAAATGCGGACAACCGAAGGGAACTTCTGACGTTCGTCGTGGCAGGCGGAGGCTACACCGGTGTGGAAACGATGGCAGCAATCAACGATCTCGTGCGGGACAGCGTTGATAGATATCCCAACGTGCACACGTCGGTGCGGGGAGAAGCCGGCTGCGTTCCGCTATCGCCCGGTGGGAGAGCTAGCGTTAGTCGGTAAGCACGCGGGCGTTACACAGGTATTTGGGCTCAAGTTCTCGGGATTATTGGCCTGGGCCATGTGGCGTGCTGTCTATTTGGCGAAAATGCCCGGTGCGGCACAGAGAGCGCGCGTAGTGGCCGATTGGCTACTGCGAGCCGCTCTCTCTGATTCCGAACGGGGCCCAGCGCGAGAGCGCAAAGCAAGCTGCTAGAAAGAGCGTTGCCTGAAGCATGGTTGCGCAACTCGAATCACGGAAATCGCGTGAATTGGATGTGTTGCCGCTGTTGCGCCAGGCCGCAGTTATCGGACGCGGGGAACGCGAGTACGACGAGCTGCGTTGCCGGTGCGACGGGGCCCATAGCAGTGCTCATTGCGCACCGTGTTTTATCCAAGCTCCGACAGTTCCAAGGGTTGCCACATATCGATCACACGCGTCGCGTTGCAAAGGTTCCGTAGGCAGGTCCTGAAGTCGGAGCTTCGATGAGTTGGGTTGACGAAACATGTCCTGTGCGGAATACTCCGGTACCACGGAATATTCGACTTGAAAGATTCTCACTTGTTATCTTCTCGACAAGCGTGAAAGGCTGTTTATCATAACGGCGAGCTGATTTGCGCGAATCGGAACCGAGCTCATCCGCGACAGGCGGCGCGTTGATTGATTGAAACTCTGTTTGTAACAGAGATGTCGAACGTTCCGTGCCACCGTGGTTCGACGAGCACGCCAAGTACATCATACAGACGATTGCACGTGGTGTTGAGTTTGCAGCGGCCGTCATCATCGCTGTTGCTGCACTCGAAGCCACAATTAAAGCGGCTCTCATCTTCGTGCGCCGTAATAGCCCGGCGGCGGCCAAGAACGAGATGCGATTGACTCTGGGCAGGTGGCTTGCCGTGGCGCTTGAATTTGAGCTCACAGCTGACATTCTCAACACGGCGGTCACTCCGACATGGAGCGACATTGAGAAGCTCGCGGCCATCGCAACTCTTCGTACGGCTCTCAACTACTTTCTAGATCGCGACATCCGAGCAGAAAGCGCTCCGATGCAGAGAGTTGCTGAACAGGAGCTTAAGCGCAGCTCCGCGGTATAGACGCGCAACGTATACTCGCGAAGATCAGCAAGGGGGTGGCCCGATCCTTCCATGCTCTCCGGCTATTTGCGCTATCGGTGAGTGACAGTCACGTCCAGGTACCTGCAGCTAGCGTTCACGCAGGCGAAATCACTCCTTTCAACGACCATCCTCAGCATCGGTGTTCGCCTTCGATACGTAGCGGGCAAACAGAGCGAGATTGCCTGGAACCATCTTCGCAAGATCGGTCAGAGGCTGAAAGTCCGGCAATGGAGCAGAGTCGAGATTTTTTTTGGCTTTACTCAGCAGCAAAATCGTCTATAGCTTGGGGGAAAATTTGATGCGATACCTTCTTTTGGGTTTATTGCCGGCGCTTCTCATAGGTAAAGAACGCACCCCGGATAAACGTCTCCGAAATGCTTCCACGGCACTGAGCGAAGTCATGGCCAGCCCGGATAAAGGAATTCCGCAGGATTTGATGGACAAAGCTCAATGTGTCGTGATTGTTCCGGGTTTAAAGAAGGGCGCTTTTGGTGTCGGCGGTAAGTATGGCCGGGGATTCGCATCCTGCCGCAAGTGCGCACATGGATGGAGCGCTCCGGCAGCGGTGGCGATTGAGGGCGGAAGTTTTGGACTGCAACTCGGCGCCTCTTCTACCGACGTAATCATGCTGGTAAATGAAGGAAAGCGGTATGAACCGCTTATTGGGCGACAAGTTCACTATCGGCGGAGAAGCTGCGGCCGCTGCAGGTCCAGTGGGTCGTGAGACAAGCGCCAACACTGACGTTCTCCTGCGGGTTCTCAGCTGTCAATGGATTGTGTTTCGGCTCGGGACCGCGCTTCTGTGAAAATGCAGTGTCTACGGCGGCTTCGCGTTCCTTGCGCCAACCCGTCAATGTAGACGAGTAGATTCCTTCGCGTCGCAAGATCTCACCGATATTGCCGGTTCCCGCTGCGGCGTCCACTTCGGCAAGAATCTCCTTCTTATAGACTGCGCTGAAATTCCGCCGCTTCGCCTTCGGCGTCACTTCCGGATCTGGTGAACCCGCCGCTTTACCAGCCCTGCTCTTTAATCTGAGCCGCTAGAAATGTCTCATTGATATTGGCACGAACGGCAGACAGAAAGCCTGAATCGAAAGACTTAGCAAGCATTTCGGAGAACGTGCCTAAGACGTCTGCGAGCTTTGCAGCCCCTCATCACCGTGGCTGTTTCTCACCATCGCCTCCGTGCTCAAGGGAGGAGTTCGTGCGGTCTGCTCGCCGCCGAAGCGGGTTCGACTCCCGCTTTGGCTATGCCGGTAACTTCTGGGTCTGTTTGCGCATCTACTTGTTCATCCCCGACTTTTTGGAGGAAGATTTGATCTACACCTGCTGACGAAGGGTAGATTTATTTCCGAGAAGCCCGTTTCGCTCGCCTCATGCAGTTTGCCGGAGGAAAGGGGGAGAGCCTGGCCTTCGATCGAGAGAGTCGCAGAGTTGTGGTTGTCAAGTTGTACATGCCGCGGGCGGCACAGCGACGGATGAAAATCGTGCGCTGGTTTGGATACTCTAATATGGCCCGCACGTAGAACAAGGCCGGAGAACATTGGCGCTGTGAACCCGTTGTCAAGTTTGGTCTGGACACTGCTGGGAACAGCGACTGGTTGCCTCCGCATCTGCGGATGAGCACGCGAGGGAGAATCTCTCTTTTCGGTGTCCTCTCGTGCTGGCAGGAGGACACCTATGGACGTGATTTATGAGCGGTGTTGCGGCTTGGATGTGCATAAGAGCTCAATCACCGCTTGCGTGTTGACAGCAGAAGGCAAAACGCGAAAGCGTATTCAGCGGCGGTTTGGCACAATGACAGCGGAGATCGTCGAATTGGCCAACTGGCTGAAGCAGTTCGGTGTTACACACGTGGCCATGGAAAGCACGGGCGTGTATTGGAGGCCGATATGGAATCTGCTGGAAGGCCGCTTCCAACTTGTACTGGTCATAACGAGCAATACCGGCTCTTCCCCTTCTTATGAGCCTAATAGACGCTGCCCTCGATCGGCGGCAGACCTTCCACCGGAATTGGGATCGATCCCGCCGCAAAGCGGTAGAAGATAGCCTTCCTTGTCAAGCCGGCCATCACCGTCTTTCAATTACCCACAAATCCGGATGAAATTGTTTGGCAATCGGGGCGGCAGAGGGGTAGAATGCCGCCAGCATGCCAAAACAAAACCCCCTAAATTGTTTCGGCGGAGGCGAGAGACTAAGGCGCCTTACTCCGCTGAACATGCTCCAGCGTTTCTTTCGAAGGATCTTGTGAATTGCCAGTTTCGGGACGCCAGGCTCAGTCGGCGGCTTCAGAGGCTCGTGCGGCAGCTCGAGACTCGGCTGGGGCAATCGATTCCACTGGCCTGTCAGGATTGGAAGAACACAAAGGCTCCCTACCGCTTTCTTTCGAATCGGAGAGTCGGCGAACAAGCGATACTGTCAGGTAATTTTCAAGCGACTTGTGAGCGAGTGACTGCCGTGGCCGGTCCGGTCCTCATCCTGCATGACACAACGGAATTCGTTTTCTACGGTGAGTCGGCTCAAGGTCTTGGTGTTGTGAACAAGGGCTTCAAGGGTCGAGCGGAATCCTACGCCATCAGGGGTGTGCTGATGCATTCCAGTCTGGCCGTGACAAGGGAAGGACTGCCGCTAGGACTGACCGCAATTAAGTTCTGGAGCCGGAGTAAGTTCAAGGGGACAAACGCCCTCAAGCGATCGGTAAATCCAACCCGGGTGCCTATTGAGGAGAAGAAGAGCTTCCGCTGGCTGGAGAACCTGAAACAATCCACAGAATTGCTGGGTGAAGCGGAGCGTTGCGTGCACATCGGCGATCGGGAGAGCGACATTTACGAGCTGTTTTGCACGGCCGAGCAAAGTGGGACAAAGTTCCTGGTCCGAACGTGCGTGGATCGGCTTGCCGGCGAAGGAGAGCACACGATCTCAGCAGCGATGAGGAAAGCGAAGGTGAGAGCAACCTGCCGGATCCGAATCCGCGACGCCACTGGAAAAGTGTCCGATGCCGCGGTAGACATTCGATACCAACGACTCCAAGTTCAGCCGCCGATCGGGAAACAGAAAAGATACCCTTCTCTGACACTGACGGTGATTCATGCCCAGGAGCGTAGAAAGCCGACCGGCCGCGCGATGGTCGATTGGAAACTGATTACGAATCTGTCTATCCGGTCGCGTAAAGATGCGCTAGAAAAGCTTACCTGGTACGCAATGCGATGGAAAATCGAGACGTTCCAGAAGATCCTGAAGTCAGGCTGCAAGGCGGAAGCCTCCAAGCTCCGTGCCGCTGAACGAATCGTGAATCTGATCGCCGTATTTTGCATCCTCAGTTGGCGCATCTTCTGGATGACGATGATGAACCGAGTAGTGCCGATGGCTTCGCCCACTCTCGCTCTGACGGCCATCGAGATGCGCGTGCTCCATCTGCTCATTTACGACACGCTCTCCGGCAGGCGGCGTAGAACGCTCTTCTCTTATCTCACCAAGATTGCTCGCTTGGGCGGTTATCTGGCTCGCGCGAAAGATTCTCCACCGGGTAACACCGCCATGTGGCGCGGTGTGTCCCGCCTCGCTGATATCGAATTAGGCTTCGTTATGGGCGCCCAACTTGTTGGTAATTGAAAGCCTAACCGTACGCTTACGGTGAATCAGCATTAAATTTTCGTGATTGTCTTGGATATAAGGAACTGCATCGTAGCCGGCCGCCGTGAAGTGTCCAATGTCCAGATTAATCTTGAAGTATTTGGACATTGCCATAGCTTGGGCGAAGCTCTCCGGTTTCGCGAATTGATTCGGATCCTTCGTGTTGGAGTGTCCGTGCATTGCCACGATCATCTTGTGTTTATCCTCAAATGGCGCCACGCGCTTCGCCGCGGAGAGTGTACTGGATGCGGTGATGAACTGTACGCCCCAGCGCTTTCGCCATATCGAAGCCGCGGTCGATTTCTTCTTCGCTGAAACTATCGTTGAAACTTAAGTTGTACGCAACGATGGTGATGCCAGCCTCGCTGAACTTCTGACGGATTCCATGAAACTAATCCATAGGCGCCGACAGCCGCCACTTTCGGAGTTCTTCGCGTGCCGCAGCGCGCGCCGCTGTGCGTGCCGCTGGGTCAGGCTGATTTGCACCTCCACCACCCGCGCCTGGAGGCCTCATGCCCTGGATGGAAGCGCGGTCGGTATGACCACCTTCGATATGCGGCGAGTAGAGCTCGCACTCTCCAAGGCCATCCGCCGCGATTGCTTGAATCGCAGCGCCCAGCGGCAGATCACGAAAGCTATAAGTCTGAACGCCAAGCCGAACGCCGTCCATTTTGGAGTTGATTTTCGCGAATGCCAGGGACAGCGGAACGCTCGCGAGCGCTATTTTCCCGAAGTCTCTTCTTGAGTACACATTGGCTCCTACTGTTCGTAACTGACAAAGCCGATCCTGGTCGAATCGGGCGACCAGGAATTGACGTTGATGGTTCCTTGCCCTCCGAAGAATTCGGCCAGCGTCTGCGCGGGTTGACGCTTGATCTCGTCGGCCGGCATTGGAATCATCTGCAGCTTCACGTTCAGGTGTGCGTTGTGTCCCGCGGTGCCTTTTGGAAATGCGATAAAAACAATCCACTTGCCATTCGGAGAGCAGTGGGGAAACCAGTCCTCCTCATCTGGATTGCTGGTTACCTGCTGTGCGTTCTTGTCGTCCGGTCCGGCGCCATCGGCAGGCATACGCCACACCTCCCATTTGCCGGAACGATCTGAGTTGAAGTAGATCCATTTGCCGTCGGGCGAGTAATCCGGTCCGTCATCGTAACCCGGGTTCGAAGTAAGTTGCTGTTGCTCGCCGCCGCCCACCGGCAGCCGAAAAAGGTCAAAGTTGTTGTTACGTTGTGCCACGACAGCCAGCCAGCGGCCATCGGGAGAAAAGGCATGGAAGTAGCTGGGCGTCTCCGAAACGACCATCTTCGGTGTTCCGCCCGCGGAGGAAACTGTATAGACCTGTGAGCCGTGGCCAGTAGCTGATGACGAAAAAGCAATCAGCTTGCCGTCCGGCGAAATGCCTTTATCGTTATTGCACCGGCTAACAGAACCCAAGTCGATCTTCTGCAACCCGGGTGTTCCCGACCCGACAGGCAGCTTCCACAAGTCTCCTTTCGAATTCACCAGAAGGTATTTCCCGTCTGGCGAATACGTCGGCGCCTCGATCATCTGGTCCGCCGAGAAGAGCACCTTCACCGACTTACTCCGCAGATCATAAACCGAGACGCGGCTGGTTTTTATGGGTGTGGGCTTCTGCTCTGCACCCTGCTGGAGAGTTACGTTCGAGAACACTGCTGTTTCCAATACATCTGCATTGTGTGAACCTACCGCCAGTCCGACATACACCGGATCTTGTAAGTTGACGGTAACGGGCCCTGACCGCTTCAGTTCTTCGGCGGGGTTGCCTGCAGCGATGGTGAACTGGTTTCCGCGCCGCTCGATGCGAATCCGAACCGGGGCTTTCAAATCCGAACGAATTTCTTTCGTCACATCGCCGGACGACTCGCGATATTGTAACGACGTCAAACCGTCGCCGTGTAGGGCGACGTCCGCATACGGTGCATCGGGATCGAGGTTTTGACGAATCATCAGTGCGGCCTTTCGGTGATGCTCCACGCCTTCACCGACGAAGTGTACGTCCGCGGTGAGGGTTACGTCGCCGGACAATTTCATATAGGCAAATTGGAACGCGTCTACTTTGCCCCAGATATTCGCCCCGCCACCCGTGACGCGGTACTCCTTTGTCGCAGGATTGTACTCTGCTGTACCCGCTTTCGGCGTGGCACCGATATCTTGATGATCTGTGAATGCCCCGAGATTTCCAGTGGGTGCTTGTCTGCCCTGACTGAGGAGGCACGCACCAGTAAATGCGGCCAGCGCGTAGAATGCTAGTTTCTTTTTCATGGCGTGGGCTTGCAGCTATTTGCTTGCCCAGTAAGCGTTAGTTCCGGGATAGCCCATTTCGGGAAGATGAGCCAGAATCGCGCGGCGAAGGTCCAGCAGATGGACTTCACCGGCTTCGCGGTAAATGACCGATCCGTCCGGGGCGAGGACGATGGTGAACGGTACGCCTGAATCCCACTTCGGGTCGAATGCCGCCTGCATGGCGTAGGTGTCATCGCTCGAGAAAATCAGGTTGCGCACGCCGGAGTGCTGCTCTTGTAAAAACTTCAGCACATCGGCCTTCTCCGCTGGATCGTTGGTAGACACGGTGACTAGCTCGAAGTTGCGGCTGCGGTACCAAAGAAAGGTATTCAGTAGATCGTGAAACTCCTCCACGCACGGTCCGCACCAGGTCGCCCAGAAGTTGATCATCAGGAATTTTCCTGTCGGATTCGTACGCAGTGTCTTGAGTACTTCGGGGGTTGCCATGTCCAGGTTCACGGGTAGTTGCTCGAACTGCTTCGTTTCCCGCTGCTTCATTTCAATCTGGTCTTTCCACTTGGTTGCGCAGCCAAACACCGGCGTCGTCCTGACCGCTACAGGTTGCCCCGCCAGCATGGCATCCAGTGCCGCGCGCGTGTCCTGGGTTTTCACCAGTGATTCGCGCTGGTTATTATCGATGCGCCCTTCGAACTGCAGCTTTCTATCTTTGTCGAAAAGAAAAACGTGTGGAGTTGCTTTCGGACCGTAAGCTTCCGCAGTCGATTGGGTATCGCCATCGTACAGGTACGGAAAATTGAAATGCCGGTATTTCGCGCGGATCATCATGCTATCGAGCGAATCGTCGACATCCGTGTAGTTCATTTCGTGGGCTGAGGCGGCAGCTACCGCGTTCGGCTGGATAGCAACGAATCCCACGTCTTTCGGCCCATAGTCACTGACGAGCTTCTTGATCCGACCCTCGTACAGTTGCGCCGTAGGGCCGTGGTCGCACGTGAAGATGATCGCCAGGATGGGATATTTCGCGTACTCGCTCAGCCGATGCTTCCGGCCATCCACTCCGGGAAGATTGAAATCCGGTGCTGCTGCCCCGATGGCGAGCGTCGGATGCCGTTCATACTCCTTCTCCAATTCGGCCTGATGCTGCGCTCTTGCAGTCTGCCGCTGCGCATCCGTAAGCGGTTGCGGCGGCTGCTGCTGTGCGAGCACCGCCGTGGAACCCGCCAGCAGGCCGGCTATGGTCGCGAAAATAGCCTGGCTTCTCCCAATAGAAATAGACATCAAAGAACAACCTCCTAACCCGGACGAGCCGGAACCAAACAGGTAAGCGGAAGCTGCTGTTGATAAGCCGCTTATTCAAGGGAACGACACCTGCGGTTTCTTTCCCTTGAAAACCCTTTCTTCCCTTCCGGGCTCTCGGACAGTGGAGTTACTATTCCGGCAGAGGGCTGGTGCATGGGGCTCATCACTGAGCGATATGAGGAAGAGATTGCCGGAGTACTGTCTTGCTACGACCGGGTGATCATTCAAGGAACCCTGCCCATCTTCTGTTACGCCGAGGGCATGACCAGGTACCTGCACGCTCGCAGCATTCGGATCTTCGATTTCGCGGCATTCGCTAAGCCACTCACCGATGCCATCAAAGCCAACGCCGAGGCACTGGCGGCCCAGAACGGTTTGCAGATCGACTACATCCGTAAGAAGAACTTCCGCAAAGAAGAGCGCATCCAGGAGATTCTGCGCAAACGCGGCACCGAACCCGGCTTGGTATGGATCTTCTCCGCTCTCGAGCCCTGTACCACCTATCAGCCCTGGTTCAACAAACAGAGCAAACAAGCGTACTTGCGTCCCGACGATGGCAAGTGTCTGCATTACTACTTCTACTTCATCGACCCAGAGCTGGGGCTGTGCTACGTGCGCGTACCGACCTGGTGTCCGTTCCGCCTGCAGTTCTACTGCAATGGACACAACTGGCTGGCGCGGCAACTCGAGCGGCGCGGGATCGGCTATCGGCTCCTGGACAATGCCTTCGTCGCCCTCGATGATTTTCCAAAAGCTCAGCAATTGGCCGATGCTTGGGAGGCCGGGCGGCTGCACCGCAAGCTGGACGAGTTTGCTCAGCGCTACTGTCCCATCCTGAAGCAGATCGAGGAGTCCTATCACTGGAGTCTGGAAACAGCAGAATATGCCACAGATATCGTGTTTCGGCGGCAAGCCGATCTGCAGGCCATCTACGGTCAACTCATTCGCACCGCCATTCACACCGTCAAGCCGGACGACATTGCGACTTTTTTGGGCAAGAAGCTAAACGGCAATTACCAGGACGAAATGGGCAATCGCTACAATGTGCGCCTGGAAGGCACGCGCGTCAGGCACTCGATGGGAATGGCTTCCATCAAAATGTATGACAAGTTCGGGCAGATTCTGCGTATTGAAACCACCACCAAGGACGTTACCTTTTTCAGGCACTACCGCGAGGTAGAACAACGCAACGGAGAAGCGGTGATGAAGTTTGCGCCGATGAAGAAAACCATCTACAGTCTGGCTCCGCTACGCGAATTGTTGGCCGCTTCCAACCGACGTTATCTGGAGTTTCTGTCGGCCATTGATAATCCCAGCAGCGGCTTCGGCAAGCTGAATAAGATCAGCCGCACGGTGCACGACGAGGCGCGTTCCTATCGCGGCTTCAACTTCTTCGATCAGGAGGACGAAACACTTTTCCTCGCATTAGCCCGCGGCGAGTTCACCATCAGCGGCCTCCAGAACAAAACTCTGCGCCGCTGGCTACCGCAGTACAACAGTGGACAGCTCTCCAGAATCCTCCGCAGACTCCGCACTCACGGCCTTATCAAGAAGGCAGCTCACTGCTACAAGTACTACTTAACCGCGCTCGGAAAACACGTCATCGCACTCGGTCTCAAGCTCAAGCAACTCGTGATCATCCCTGAACTCGCCACTTCGCCCGCGCACTGATTCCATTTCCTGCCATTTTCGGCAAGAATCTAACGATGTAGGTACTAAACGTCTGGACACCGGCGAAATCAGCCGCCGAAAAGCGATCCGTCTTTGTCTGGGTTTACGGCGGCGCATTCAATTCCGGATCTGCTGCCGTTCCTCTTTATGACGGCGAGGGTCTTGCGAAGAAGGGTCTCGTTGTCGTGACCTTTAATTACCGCGTGGGCGTGTTCGGCTTTCTCGCATTACCAGAACTTACGCGTGAATCCCCGCATCACGCGTCCGGCAATTACGGCTTACTTGACCAAGTCGCGGCCCTGCGCTGGGTGCAAGCCAACATCAGCCATTTCGGCGGTGATGCCACGCGCGTTACCGTCGGCGGACAGTCGGCCGGAAGCATATCGGTGCACGACCTCACAGCCTCTCCTTTAGCAAAGGGGCTCTTTAAAGGAGCGATCATGGAAAGCGGCGGTTCGACAGTCGGCCGCATGGGAATCCGGATCCCTCCTAAAACGCTCACGGAGGCCGAAAGCGACGGTGAGAAGTTCTTGCACGCACAAGGTGCGACAACTCTTGCTCAACTGCGTGCGATGCCTTGGCAGAAGTTGACCAACACGGAACCGGGGCTACGCTTCGTTCCCATTGTGGACGGCTACCTGTTGCCCGCTCCGGTTTCAGCCGTATTTGCCGAGGCCAGGCAGAACGACGTAGTCAGCCTTACAGGCATCAACAGCGGAGAATTGCAGGGGCTTGCCGGGCCGCAAGGGACGCCCACAACGGTAGAGGCTTATCAACAGGCAGCGAAAAAGCGTTTCGGCGATCAAGCCGACGAGTTTCTCAAGCTGTACCCGGCCGCAACGGAAGACCAAGTCAAATCAGCCTTCGAGGAAAGTGCTCGTGACGGCAACGTAACGGCCCTGTACCTATGGGCACAAGTCCGCGCCAAGACTTCGAAGACGCCGGTGTATGAATATCTGTGGAATCACGCGCTGCCCGGCCCGGATGCCCCGCGATTTGGCGCCTTCCACAGCTCCGAGCTGCCGTACGTTTTGAATACTCTGAACATGTCCGATCGCCCATTCACGCCGCAGGATCGGAAAATTGCTGAGCTCATGTCTTGTTATTGGGCAAACTTCGTCATGCATGGCGATCCGAATGGAAAGGGCGTCGCGCATTGGCCGCCAGTGGGCAATGATCCAGAGGTCATGGAGGCCGGCAATGATTTCAAACTGGTTCCGGTAGCGGGCAGCCACGCGAAATTCGAGTTCTGGAAAAGCTTTTTGTTGACGGGCTCGGGTCGAGAATAGTCAGTATGGCTGTACTCGCGACTGGAAATCTCGAGGACGTACGACCTCTGCGTCAGGCTGGCAAACTAACATCAACCGTCTTGCTCGATGTCGTTCAACGCTGTCTTCACAGGAGCACATCCGAATGGATTTTCCTGCGTGAGCTTCGTGTCGGAACGGGGTTCCACGGTAATGCCGCCCAGCGTCTCGATGGGTATGCGCTAAATTGCCTGCCTCACACTTCTATGCGACGGGTGTGCTACGAAGTGAAGACCTCACGAGCGGACTTTCTCTGCGAAATCAGGCAGCCGTTGAAGCGCCGCATCGGATTGCGTTATTCCAACGAGTTCTACTTCGTGACGCCTGCAGGATTGTTAGACACCTCCGAACTCCCCATCGAGTCTGGGCTTGCTGAGGTTGGATTTTTTGCACCGGACGAACGCTCAATCGTTCATGCCCAGCCCGGCACATTGGTCCATTTCGAGCCGCACCATGCAATCTACTGTCGAGTAACCGTGCCGGCTCCATGGCGAGAGACGCCAGGGCCGACGTGGCAATTTCTGGCCGGCATGCTGCGGAACCAGCAGAAGGCGTTTCAGGATCGGCCACCAAAGCCGCCGAATCAGCAACGGTTGCCCTTTACAGACTGAAGCATTCCAATTTGGCGCACATAGTACATGGCGCCGTCGTCGGACGCCCAAAGGCCAGTCAGAATCGGGCGCGGCGAACGCACGCGCAAGCGCAGTTGACAGTATAAGAATCGGCAGTGCGCAGACGACGGCTCTCACCTGCTTGCGGCGGAAGCGGGCGACACCTTCCCGCGGAAGCGGAACGCCCGCACCTTGTCGGCCTTGAATCACAATGGAGGAACCAACCATATCAGAAATTCTCAACCCAGGATTCGCAGGCGTCCGCCACGTAAGGAACTATGTTTGCCCGCGTAGCTAATTAGACGGGGCGGCCGCGGTCGGCCTCCGCCGTGCTTTCAGGATGACGTGTAACTCATCATTGCGGGGATTCGTGAATCGGCACGTAACTCTGCCTTGCGCATCGAGGGAGATAATCGCCGGAACTGTAACCTGTGTCAACATCCAGCCGTCGGGGAGCGTCACTTCATTGCGCGGGCGCCCCAACGTGCGGTCCCAAATCAGTTCACCGTTTCTGACCGTGTATGTCGGATCTGCATATGTCTCAATCACCCGCACCCGCACCGATTCCCCGCGTCCGATCGTATGCGGCAATTCCGCTTGCACCACGACTTCGTCTTCGGGCGCGGAAGTAGGATAGTATCCCAGCGCGTTCGTGTCCTTGCCGGTCACGTTGTAAGTCTTTAACTGCTCGCCGGTATCGAGATCGAATATCTCCGATTGGGTCACGACACTGCCTTTGCGAACGAAGCTGTGGACGTATTTCTGTCCTATGCGCAATACGTTGAAGTCATGCGAGATCTTGAACTGATGCGTGTCCGGATCAAGCAGCCAGTAGCGTATTTCCCGGTCCTGTTCGGCCCGGTGAATCTGCGCAAAGGCCAATGGGGCAACAATCAACACGACTAGGGGAACAAATTTCACGGCAGCAGTTTTCCTTTCAACCGCACCATCAGCTCGTCATCGCGATCGTTAAAGAAACTCACGCGAATCCTTCCGTCCGTTTGAGTGGATACAATGCCCGGCGCACCGCAATAAATCAACTCATATCCTTTAGGCAAAACGATCACGTTGCGCTTGATTCCGAAGCTGCGCTGAAACGTCAATCCGCCTTCATCAAGGCCGTACGACGCCGGGTCGGTATAAGTCTTGAAAATCCGTACGCGCGCTTCTCCATTCTTCGGCACGGGATGCGCCAGCTTCACCTGAATGTATTTGTCCGCGTTCGGTCGGCCGCGTAGCCCGTTCTTCGCAGCTTCGTCCGCCGTCACGACGCCGAATACAAGAGGCTTTCCCGTCGCAGCATCAATAACGCGCTCATCCGAGGCTAGTGAGCCGCGGCGTATCGGATTGAACAGATAAGCCGATCCCTCTACAGACGTAGACGTGTCGTAAATAATGGCGAACGAGTGTGACTGTGGATTGAGCAGTTCGTAGACGGTCAGCTCATCCGAGCAAAACGCTGCGGAAGGAAAGACCGCAAGAAGCATGGCCAGGTGAACGGTTTTCACTGTGTTTTCTATGCTATCGTTTGCTGTCGGTCGGTTATCACTACTGCTCGGGCTTCGGCGCTAACGTTATGAAATGAGGAGCTTTATGAAGGGATCTGGTTGATTGCAAACAGGTCGGCTAGAACACTGGCGGAGAGGGGGGGATTCGAACCCGGCCTCCGTTTTTCGTTTCCATAACTTGTAGAAAATACGTTCCCACGTATCCCGACAATGCCCTATTTGCCATGCCGCATTGCCCGCTATTGCCCGCTGGCCGCGCGGGGTCCTTCTGTTTCGAGACTCTACATCCCTCAATTCGGAGAAAGGGACCGCCTTAAGACGGCTGACTTCGCCGCCGCGCGACCTGCCGCTCTTTCCGCCTTCGCCGCTTTCGCGGTCGCCCTTCCCTCCCGCACCGCAGCGCGCATCAGCTCCAGCATTTTCTGACGGCGCCTGCCCGCCATCTTTCGCTTGCCGAGTTCCTTTCCGGCAAGAATGAGAGCGGCGCGAAGCTGGTCGTTGGAGCGTATGAGGGACGTTACATGATCGCGTTCGTCCATCTATCTGCAACGTTGCCGCGACGTGGACGAATTCTCGATCGCGCGTCACCGCTGCGGCTTGTTCCTGCCCGCTCGGGCTTCCTTCTCCACGGCCCGTATCATCGCTTTGCGCACGCTCCCTTTATATATGGGTTTCACGTCCACCACGGCATTGTAATCCACGCGCGGGCGCTGCAAATCGGGCGGCGAGTTCTCGCAATGCCGTTGGAAAGCGAGCGCCGCACCGTAGGTGGACTCAGCGTCCATCACGGCGGTGTAGCTTCTGCCGTTCGACAGGCGCAGGGTGACTTCGCAGGATCGGCGCGCCACAGAAGCAGTGTACCCGAAAGGCGAATAAAATTAAGCCACTGGACCGGTCACAAATCGCGCCTCGATCGCGACATGAGTAAAGGGTAAGGGAACAAGCGCCATCCGGGTCATCCCCCATCGTAATTCGCTCGGACATCCAAGCGGACATTTATCCGGACATCTAAGCCGCTTGTCAGTCCTTTATGTTCATGGTATACACATGACTTGTAATTGTTTATAGACAATTATGGAACGGCCATGAAAGCGGACATAGAAGCGGACATTGGGGCGGACAGGGGTGAGCCCGTCTCCGCCATGGAGCCCCTGCTTCTGGGCCCCCGCTATCGCGACGAGCTGACCGATCTGGCGCTCGACCTCACGCACAGGTCGGCGAGCTTCCGGGCAAGTCTTCCGCCCAGCATTCTTTCGTCGCTTGCGGATCTCGTGCGCGCGATGAATTGCTATTACTCAAACCTCATCGAGGGCCACAATACCCATCCCGTCGACATCGAGCGCGCCTTGCGGGGCGAGTACAGCAGCAATCCACGCAACCGCGACCTTCAGATCGAAGCGAAGGCCCATATCGCCGTGCAGCGATGGATTGACGACGGAGGACTCAAAGGGAGAACCGCTGTGACGCCCAACGGCGTCCTCGAAATTCACCGCCGCTTTTGTGAGCTGCTACCCGAAGATCTTCTTTGGGTGGAAGACCCGGCAACCGACGCACGCGCGCGCCTCATACCCGGCGAGCTGCGCAAACGCGACGTCAAGGTCGGAAATCATATCGCTGTCAGTCCGGGCGCCCTGCCCCGCTTCCTGCGGCGTTTTGCCGAAGTGTACGAAAGCATCGGCAGGACCGAATCAATTATCTCCACCGCGGCCGCTCATCATCGGTTGCTCTGGATGCACCCGTTCCTCGATGGCAACGGCCGCGTCGCCAGACTTATGTCACACGCCATCCTTCTTAATGCGCTAGAGACGGGCGCTATCTGGTCCGTGGCGCGCGGACTTGCGCGCAACGTGCAGGAGTATAAGCGCCATCTCTCCGACTGCGACCAGCCGCGGCGCAACGACCTCGACGGACGCGGCGCGCTCAGCGAAGAGGCGCTTGCGGTATTCACGCGATTCTTTCTCACCGTCTGCATTGACCAGGTCACTTTCATGGAAGGATTGGTCCAACCTGAACGCTTGCGCACGCGCATCCTGCTGTGGGCCGAAGAGGAAATAAAGCTTGGTGAGCTACCGCCAAAAGCCGGAAATATTCTTGAAGCCGTTCTTTACCGAGGCGAACTGCCGCGCGGTGAAGCTGACGCGGTTGTGGGCGCCGGCGAGCGCCACGCGCGCCGCATTGTCTCCGCGCTGGTGGACAAGGGCGTGCTCACATCCGCGAATCCCCGAGCACCCCTGCGGCTTGTTTTTCCAGCCACACTGGCCGCGCGATGGATGCCGGGCTTGTTTCCGGAAAAGGTCGGTTGATCTCAGCCCTACCGGTTCGCTCGATTCGAAAAGTCCTGTCCAAAACGGAAGAGTAATGCTCCTCAGCCCGCACACCGAATACAGGCATACGCGTGCACGCGTATCAAGGATTCGGCTGGCGCTGATACCGACGCTTGCAGAAACCCACGAAAGCCTTCGCCGGCGAGCCTAATTCCGGCGTACCGCTATCCACCCACCAGCTGCGCCACTCCTGCTCCAGGTAGTAGACGTCGTAACCGGGCGCAACGAGCTTTGCATCGTGATAGGCTTCCGTATCCAGCACCGGGTAGCGTATATCAGTTTTGGGCTGCCAGCTCATGCGGTTCCGGAACACCACCATTTCTTCCTCCAACGCGACGCGGTAATCCGGCAAATGATCGTGTTGCACCAGTTCCTTCACCATGGACTTGAATTCGCGATAGTGGCTGCTGGCTCCCGTTTTCTTGTGTAGGAGTTCGAGTGATATTTTCCACTCGTCCTGTTCACCGCAATGCTTGCGCGCCAACTCGTAGATCCGGCGATCGGTCGGTTTCCTAAGCCGGAAGTAGTCGCGGCTCAGCGTCAGCACTTCCGACCCCTGGATGATTCTGTACACCCAGTCCGAGAGCTGCACCCTCAGTTCGCTCATCCTTCCAGACCGCGTCTCGCGGACAATGCGAAAGCTGTCAATCAGCCCGAAGCCTTCCACGGAGTCTTCGCCGTTCGTTTTGATGTTAGTGGTGATCGTCGTGCCACGTAAGCGCTCGAAAGCATCTTTCAGACGCCGATACGCGTCGCCGCTCGTCTCGCGGTTCGTCCAGACGAGCAGATCGTGGGCGTTGACGTGCAGCGTCTGTGCCAGCGGCTCCCCCGCATTCTTCTTCGCCATTAACTGCGAAATGCAATAAATCAGGATGTCCTTGTCGTAGATGGTCGCAAGACCCTTAACGCTGGGCGCAATCTCCACCACCACATTCTTGTGCTCGTACCGCAGCACCCGCGTGTCGGGCTTAGTCGCAAGCGAGAAGATGGGATGCTCCATGCTCGCCATATCGTCCTTGGGGATGGCATCAAGTACGTCGCAGATGAACAGGTCGTGATTGGGATGCCGCTGCAGGCAGCAGCGCCAGCTTGCCAGCCTGCCCTGCTCTCCTCCGCGTCGATTGCTTCCCTCGACCATCGTGGTTTCCCTGATTTATCGTGGTTTCGTTGACGCTCACAATACATTCGTGGTTTTGTTGACGCAAGAAGATTTTTCGTGGTTTTGCTGACGAGATCGCGCCATTCGTTCTTTCATTGACGGCCGAACCGATTCGTGGTTTTGTTGACGCAAACATTGGTTTGCGTTTGACGGACTTTCGTGGTTTCGTTGACGCAGGGGTGTCTAAATTAGTAAGTCCGCCCAATGAGTTAGTAACATTTGACTCCACTGCTTAACACACTTCTAACAGTAATTATTTAACACTCACGCACCCCTGTGGATAACTTCCATTGCTCAAGGCTTCATCATTCTCGACCGTCTTCGAAAGATCCACCGATCCCGGAAGCTCAAGGCCATCCGAGGCCTCTCGCTTCCCAAGGAAGGGTTTCAAGGCCAACCCTTCCTTGACCATCCCCACGCCTTCTTTCCCCATCAAACAAACACGGACTACCCATTCGGTCTCATCGGACAACCGTACAAAACTGGCTACAAAGATAAATGCTCGGCAATATAGGAAGCGGCGCTTCGAACCGCGATGGCCAAAGGCATAGGAAGGAGAGGTCCGCTTTAATTCGAGCGTGAGGCCGGAAAAATAGGCTCATGGAAATGGGTAACTGACCAAAAAAGGTTATCCAGCCCGTCAGCGCAAAATATTTCGTGTTCTGCGTCATTGCTACTGCAAGTTCACGCTGATTCCTTCATTTTGAGCAGCTTGCCAAATCCCCGGCAATCGATACCAGTTTGTGATGAAGCGCACCGGAATAGTTTTCGCTTCGAGCGTCGTCAAACCGTTATACGCGTTCAACCGTATACCGCGTTCTTGGTTTTTTCGCGTACGAGCTATGAGGCGTCTGAGCACGACACGATCTGTATACAGCACACGCGTATCCGGATTGCACTGGCATACGCGTATAACAAGCACACAAGGATACAAGTAATACGCGTTCAACGTGCATCACTGTGGAGCTTGCCATGATACGCGTGTACGTGTATAGCCTGATCATCTTTCACCCTGAAACCCTGATCGAGGTTTGTGTCCGATGCGCGTGATTTCGTTTGTGACCCAGAAAGGCGGCTCCGGCAAGACGACGCTTGCATTCTGCTGCGCGGTTGCCGCGCAGGAGAAGGGAAAACGCGCGCTCCTCCTCGACATGGACCCGCAAGGGACGGCGACCGCCTGGTTCAAGGATCGAGAATCCGAAACGCCGGCGCTCGCGACCATCAAGTCCTCCGAACTCGGCGAGGCTATCGAGTAAAGCGCAGAAAGATGGCTTCGATCTCGTCTTCATCGATACGCCCGGCCGCGATGAGCCCGCCGCAGCCGCGGCGATACGCGCCTGCGATCTCTGCATTGTTCCGTGCCGGCCCACGCCGGGCGACATGAAAGCGACGCCGCCGACCATCGCCACGATCAATCGCCTGAAGAAAGACGCTGCCTTCGTACTGACGCAGACGCCGCCGCGCAGCTATCGCAATGGCGAAGCGGAGAAGGGGCTCTCGATGCTCGGCATGGTCTGCCCGCATCTCATCGTCCTGCGCAACTCGTACCAGGATGCGCAGGGCGCGGGCCTTGGGGTAACGGAATTCGAGCCGGAAGGCAAAGCCGCACAGGAAATACGCGATCTCTGGAAGTGGATCAGCCGAAAACTGGAGAAGCTCCCATGAGCTCCAGGAAGCGCACGTCACTCGATGCGGTCTTCGGCAGCGTAGCAAGCCGCCAGCGCTATTCCTGCGCCGATAGCACAGCACCGAGAAACACGGCGGGGCGGCAGCCGAATCACGGAGGCCGCCGGAGCCGGGCAGAGGGGAGGGGAGTCCAAGCGGCGGCCACGCGTTAAGCAGCATACGGCCTATTTGACGCTTGCGGTGCACGATCAGCTCCGCAAACTCGCGTTCGAGGAAAACCGGAAGATGCACGATTATCTGCTCGAAGGCCTAGACCGCGTCTTCGCGGATCGGGGTCTGCCGGGTATCAAAGATATAAGCTGATACGCGCATACGCGTACGCACGGCGAGAGCGAGAGATCCAATGGCTCCTCATGCGAACAGACACCCTTCCTTGACTAGCCCAATGAAACACGGGCGGGGCGGCTTCGCCGTCTATTAGTAGTCGGCGGTCTCCGAATCCGATTGGCACTTACATGCATGGAGCGCATGACTTACTCATCCCCGCCGTTGCCTCATAGATGCTCGTGTCACTCGCACCAGCCCGGAACGTGGAGAGGATGGCTCGGCAGGAAGAGAGCAGGGGCAAACGGAATTGTGAGACTACCACCCCGAAATGAAATCGACGCCAGGGCCTCAAACTTACCTCCAGAAGAAGAAAACGGACTCGACTGCTGGTTCTTAGGCCAAGTTGGATAATGCGTTCTAATCCACGCTTCCGCTTCCATTGCAAATTGCTCCACTTCTTTCAACAAACCGTCGGCATCGGTATCACTTTGTAGTGCCCCGCCCACCGTGCGCGGCCGATAGCCTGCCGCCCGCACGATGAGCAGCGATAACGTCCGGCGCCGCGTCATATACCATGACAAATCGCGCATCGGCCGACAGGCCGGGCGCCGACTCCATCGTCTTCCGGCTGCGGGCCACAATCGAGCGCAGATTATCGAGCTCCGCCTTGCTGGGCGGAAGCGCCGTCACGCGATTATCCGCCAGTAACTTTGCCCAGCTCATCCTTGTTGCCTATCACAAAGAGCTTGGGCTTGTCCAATACCTGCGTCAGAAATGGTCGTTCGCCGCGCGCTTCTGGCCGAATTCCGCGGGCGTGTAGACGGTCGGATTAATCTCGCGGCCCAGCGATTCCCGCGCGCGGCGCAAGGGCAAGGCGATTCGGCCGGCGACACCTGTCCCACCACCATGAGATCAATGTCGCTGTCGCTCTGCTCGTTGCCCGCGGCGATGGAGCCGTACACAAATGCGGTCTGCACCTTCGCTGCCACTGGCTTGAGCGCCTGCGCCAGCACGTCCACCAGGCCGGCTGTCTTGAGCAATAAGCCGCGCAGATCGGGAAACACCGGCGAATCCGTGTTCGCCTGGTAATAGACCATGCGGCCCTGCCGATGGGTTTTAAGAATGCCCACCTCGCTCAGGTCGTGCAGTTCCCGCTGCAGGCTCGAGGAGGGCACGCCCATCCGCCGCGCCAGCTCCGACACGTACCAGGCCTTTCTCCGGCTGCACGAGCGTGGCCGCGAGGATTCCCTGACGGGTTTTCGGTAGCAGCGCATCGAGGGTCGGAGTTTACGCATATTGCGTAATTATATACGCAATATTGCGTAAAATTCAAGCTGAACGAGTTCGTCGGCATCCGCCCGGATCAATCCCTCGGCGCGGCCGGCGCAGGCACGTGATGCATACGGGTAAAGGGCTCACGAGCCCTAGATAAAGGACCCTCCGCCATGTAGGGCTCACAAGATAGAACGCGTCCTTACCGGCGATTTCACGATGGGCCAAGAACCGAGCTGGCGTCGAAAGTCCTTTGATTACAGTGGGGTTGCAGTAAACATAAGGGTCTCCGAATGGTAATCTGGTAGACAATACTTTTGGTTGACTACCAGAAAATCTTGCCATTTCAGGAGTATGCCCGTATCTTCCGCGGCAGTAAACAGCACGCACCGTCGCAATGAATAAACGGGACCTGAGCGAGCGCGACATCTGCACGAAATTCATCAGCCCGGCTGTTAGGCGGGCAGGGTGGGACGAGATGACCCAGATGCGTGAAGAGGTGAGCTTCACGAAGGGCCGTATCATCGTGCGGGGAAAACTGGTCACGCGCGGCAAGGCGAAACGCGCGGATTACATCCTCTATTACAAGCCTAATCTCCCCATCGCCATCATCGAGGCGAAAGACAATAACTGCAGCATGGGCGACGGCATGCAGCAGGCGCTGGAATATGCCGTGACGCTCGATATCCCGTTCGTCTTTTCCTCCAACGGCGACGGATTTCATTTTCCACGACCGCACCGGCCTGAGCCCCGAACAGGAAACGACCCTCCGGTTGGAAGAATTTCCCTCACCCGATGATCTGTGGGATCAGATACCGCAGGTGGAAGGGCCTGACGCCGGAGGCCGAGCAAATCATCCTGCAGGACTACTTCGACGACGGGAGCGGCAAATCGCCCCGCTATTACCAGACGAATGCCATCAACGCGGCCATCGAGGCGATTGCGAAGGGGCAGGACCGCATCCTCCTGGTCATGGCGACCGGCACAGGCAAGACCTATACGGCATTCCAGATCATTTGGCGCCTATGGAATGCCGGCCGGAAGAAGCGCATCCTGTTCCTCGCCGACCGCAATGTGCTTATCGATCAGACCATGGTGAACGATTTCCGGCCGTTCGGAGCCGCCATGGCCAAACTCAGCACCGACAGCAAGACCATCGAGCGCCAGGACGGCACGCGAAGTCGAACTCACGCTGGCGCTCGATAAGAAGCGCCGGATCGATACGGCGTACGAAGTCTATCTCGGCCTTTATCAGGCCATCACCGGGCCGGAAGAACGGCAGAAGCTTTTCCGTGAGTTCTCGCCGGGTTTCTTCGACCTCATCGTCATTGACGAGTGCCACCGGGGCAGCGCCGCCGAAGATTCCGCCTGGCGTGAGATTCTGGAGTATTTTACGGGCGAACCCAGATAGGACTGACCGCCACGCCGAAGGAGACCGAATATGTCTCCAACATCCATTATTTCGGGGAGCCGGTCTTTTCCTATTCCCTGAAGCAAGGCATCCGCGACGGCTTCCTGGCACCGTACAAGGTGGTGAAGGTCCATATCGACGTCGACGTTGAAGGCTACCGGCCGCAGAAGGGCCAGACGGACCGCTACGGCAACGAAATCGAGGACCGCATTTATAACGTTAAGGATTTTGACCGGACGCTGGTGCTTGACGACCGCACCAAGATCGTTGCCAAGAAAGGTCTCGGATTTCCTGAAAGAAAGCGGCGACCGCATGCAGAAGACCATCGTGTTTTGCGTCGATGAAGAACATGCGGCCCGCATGCGCCAGGCGCTCATTAACGAGAACAAGGATATCTACGCAAGAACCACCGTTACATCATGCGCATCACCGGCAGCGATAACGAAGGCCAGGCGCAGCTCGGCAATTTCATCGACCCGGAAGCGCCCTATCCCGTTATAGTGACGACCTCGCGGCTGCTGTCGACCGGCGTCGATGCCCAGACCTGCCGGCTTATCGTGCTGGACAGGCCGGTGGGCTCCATGACGGAGTTCAAGCAGATCGTCGGGCGCGGCACGCGCGTGCATGAGGACACGCAAGAAGTTTTATTTCACGCTGATGGATTTTCGCGAAGCGACGGATCACTTCGCCGATCCGGCATTCGACGGCGAGCCGGTCAGATTTACGAGCCAGGCGAGGACGACCCCATGACTCCGCCGGAGGATGTGGCGCCGCTGGAAGATGACGGATGACCCATCCCGCCGGAACCAGGCAGCGATGAAACGGTGATTGTCGGTGAATCAGGCCGGATATCACCATCAACACCGACCCGGAGAGACGGCGCAAGATCTATGTCGACGGCGTCAGGGCCACCGTGATTGCCGAACGGGTCGAGTATCTGGATGAAAACGGCAAGCTCATCACCGAAAGCCTGCGCGACTTCACGAAGAAGGCGCTTCGGCGCAGGTTTGTGAGCCTCGACCAGTTCAAAGAGTTATCCAAGGCATCTGGACACACCTGCCCGGATGTGAGTTTTTTTGTTACGGCCCTTTACCACGTCCACCGCGTTGTCGGTTGTTCCTGCCGGGTCATGGTTCTCACCGAAGTCGAGCAGCCACGGCATGCTCTCGCTCCACGGTTCCATCAGAGGCTCCGGTACCCCAGGTGAAGTCGCAGTCCCTTCCCAAAGTTAAAGGGCTGCATGAAAACTTGCGGGCTCACCGGCGCTTTCGTCCCGGCAAAGGGACTACCGCCTTACGACGGGTTCTGTAAATGTTCTCCTATCCTGTGTTTTTTTTTCAGCCCCGGCATAAAAGCGATAAATCCTCTTACGCTTCGGCAGCCTGAGCATTCGACCAGCGGAACTCCTCACCGGTCGTCAACATCTGGTGCATGATGACGGCGAGCTTGCGCGCCACAGCAACACGGGCCTTCCACATGCCAGACCGCTTAGCGATACGCATGCCCCAGGATTTAAGCGCCGACCATTTCCGGACACGGGTCAGCAACACGCCAGCGGCCTCGAACAGATAGGTACGCATCAGGCGGTCGCCCTGCTTGGATATTCGACCGCCCCTGTCCACTTCCCCCGATTGATAGCGGCGATTGGTAAGGCCGAAGTACGCGCCCACGGTGCGCGACTTCCTGAAGCGGGCGGGGTTATCAATGGCCGCAGTGAAAGCAAGGGCAGTGACTGCGCCGACACCGGGAATCGTCATCAGATGACTGCACATGCGGTCATCACCGGCATACCCTTCCACCAGCTTGTCAAGCACCGCCACCTGCTCCTGCACTGTCTTGAGCACGGCCTGCAACGGCTCAATCATGGCGCGCGCTTCGGGGCAGTGATTCGTTGATGCCCGTATCTTCCCGTCAAAGCTGTTTCCGTCTTTCTCAGAAAGGATGAGGCCATAGAGTTTGAGGACACCGCGAATCTGGTTCTTCAAATCCGTGCGGATGCTCACGAGCTGGGCGCGCTCACCCATCAAAGTGCGCACACGATAGCTGTTCATGGTCTTGACATTGACGATGGAGCAGTTTCCTTTTTGCAGATACTCCGCAATGCCGCGCGCGTCGTTTTTGTCGGTTTTATTAAGGCGCAGGTTCAGGTAACCCGCCACATGTCGCGCATGCACGCAAACCACCGGCAACCCGTTCTGCCGCAGCGCATGCCAGAGCCAGGCCGCAAGCGGGCCGCTCTCCATGCCGATACAGGTGGCCCCCGGAATCTTGCTTGCTATCGTCTCGGCAATCGCTTCGGGGGTCGTGGCGCACTTGCCCTGCCATCCTCGATTGCCTTCCGCGTCCACTGCGCAGATATGGGTGAACTTCTGGGATACATCCAGGCCGACAAAAATCTTGCTCATAACCGTCCATTTGTTAATTGTTAGCGAGGCAGCAGCACCTCCCCTGGAGATGCCACTAAGCACGTCGCCCGCAATTACGCAAAGGTGACAGCCTGACCTGAGGCGGTAAAATCCCACACGCGTGAGCGTGTGAAGCGGGGCGCAGTTTTGTGAGCGAAATGCAACGGAGCGGGCCTGACAGCACAGCCGCAACGCCGTAACATCGTCATTACGTAACCACGGTCTTACGGAGATACGGTGTTATGCCTGTCATCTGCCTGCTTAATCCAAACCGAGGATTGGCATCCTGCACATATCGCGCGAAGTGGTTGATGAGCCGCCCCGTCTTCGTGATGGTAAGCGGTCCATAATCCGGTAGAGAGATTTTGTCTGAAAGCGCCGTTCTTCGGGCCGTAGGTCGTCCGGGAGATCGCACTCGCAAGATGTCGTCGTACATTCCCGTGCCTCAGGGATGGATGTCGCCGGGGTGAAACTTACGCACGCGAATCTCCTTCTCGCGCTTGCGGGTCTTCGCAATATCGTAGTTCGATTGCATCCGCATGAGCGTGTCCATCTTCACACCAAACGCTTTCTCGATGCGCATCGCCATGTCGCCCGACAGGTCGGCCTTGCCGTTAAGGAGACTGGACAGGGCAGGGCGAGACACCTGAAGCGCCTTCGCGGCATCCGTGACGGACAGTCCTGCCGGTGCGATAATCTCCGTGCGGATGAACTCGCCGGGATGGGGGGGATTCTTTATGGGCATGGCCGTTTCACTCCTCGTTTAGTGGTAGTCCTCTAAATTCACGTCACAAATCTCCCGCTCTGCGGCGTCTATCCGGAACGTCAGGCGGTAGTTGCGGGTGACGCTCAGGCTCCAGTCGCCTTTGCGGTCGCCGGTCAAAACGTGCGCCTTCTAGGCCGTAAGGGCCCGCAATTCCTCCGGGTCTTCCATGCTATCGAGATAGGCGAGCATCTTTCGCAGCTTGTCCAGCGCGGCGGGCGGAACCGCCTTGGCGCTGTCTTCCAGATAAAGCCGTTTCAGGCCCTTATGAAGGAAGCTTCGGATTTTCACCCGGAGACTGTAGCCTGTAGCTTAACACTTGTCAAAGGAACAGCCGCACCGCTCCTTCGCCTGGTGTTGTTTTACCAACGCTGCTCGCTTTTGCGCCCTTGACAGCTCTGGTGTGATGCATTAGCCAAATATCCCCCAATATCCACGAATGAGAACCCACCGTGACCGGAGCAAAGCCTGGCAAATCCGACAAGAATCCGCATCGCACGCGCCTGCCGCCGCGGCTTCCCGAAGTGCTCGATGTCGGCATGACGGCGCTGATGCTCATGGTGTCGGTGGATACGGTGTATGATCTCTTTGCCTCCGGCGCGCTGCCCGCGCGCAAGGTCGGCCGGAAGTGGATCACCACCAAGGCGGCGGTGCTGCGCTGGATTGAGAGCACGTCGGCGGATGATTCCCTGGCGCGCGCCATCCAGCGCGGCGGCGGCGAGGCACTCGCGGAGGCGCTCAACAGCGGCGCGGCGCGCGTCAAGCCGAAAGGCTGAATTGGAGCGCCTTTGCGAACCTTTCCAAGGCTTTTTGCGGAAATCCCCTAGGCTTAAATCACCAGCAGATGACTGGCGCTGTCTGACGTCCCGCGCCGCCGCTTGTCGTAGATCTGCGTGGTCGTGACGTGGCGATGGCCGAGCAAGTCCTGCACCTTGCGGATATCCGTGCTGCCGTCGAGCAGCAGCGTCGCGGTGGTGGCGCGCAGCGAGTGCGGCGTATAGATGCAGCGCTTGACCGGCTTGCCGTCTTTGCCGGTTACTTCCTTCATCGCGCCCGGCAGCCGCTCCAGATAGCCCAGGATCACGCGGTACATCGTCACTTCGCCCATGCCGCGGTCGGCAAGTTCCTCGGAGGAGGGAGCACGGCGGGGGCGGAAAGAGGGGACCGGAGGTGAGTTCCGCGTGCCGGATATACTCCTCGATGGCCTGAGCGGCAACGGGATTGAGGCCGATCGTGCGGCGCTTGTTGCCTTTTTCATGGAGGCGGATCGTCGCTTCGCCTTCATCCATGTGGAAGTCCTCCACCTTGAGACGGCAGCCGGTGGCGAGCCGGATGCCGGAATAAATATAGAGCTTCAGGATGGCGCGGTCCCGGTAGTCGAGGACGGATTCGCCGGACGGCAGATTCATGAGCTGCCGGGCGCGGATGACCGACAGTGCTTTGGTTTCCTCGACGCGCATCGGGTGGTTCGCGGGCGATGAACTGCGCATGCGCGGGATTGGGCACCGTGATCGGCAGGCGCAGCTCGGCCGCGGCGCCTGCAGATATTTGTAGAAGCTGGATAGCGAGCTGATGCGCCGGTTGAGCGTTTTCGGCGCGGCTTCGTCGGCGAGCATTGATTCGCGGAACTCCTGCACATCGATGATGGAGACGGTCAGCAGCGACGCGCATTGCCCCGGCCAGGCGATTCCGATGAATTGCACGAAGGCCATGACATCCTCGCGGTAAGCGCGCCGCGTATGACGCGACTGCCGGCGTTTGACCCAGGTCTCAAAAATCGCCGCAACAGAAAAATAGAAACGCTCGACGCGCTCCTGCGTCTCAGGTGTAACTTGCCCGGCAAGGATCGGCGGCAGCGGTACCGGTAAGTTCAGTAACAAGCCCATCGACCATATACCCCCCCGTGCTCTCATGAAAGATAACGGATTTTGTCGGACCGCACCGGCTACGTGATAATCCGGTTTATCACGTAGCTAAAGACACGGGGCAGGGGGCGACTTAGGACATGCTCCGCAGAACAAGCAATCACGGCTGTCACTTTCTTCTTGCCCTAATTCCCACACTTTGTCATAGTTCACACAGATCTACCCACTAACCACAAACAACGGGACAGCCTCATGTCAAGCCGAGCAGCAGATATACCACCTTAAAGTGGATTCTTCGGGACGCATCGTGCTTCCGGCCGAAGCCCGCGCCCGTCACACATCGCCGAGGGCGACACGGTCGTTGTGTCGAGGACGTCAGCGGTCTGCACGTCAAGACACGCGAACAGATCAAGGCGGAAGTCCAGGCCTATTTTGCCGACCTCGCGCCACCCGATGTTTTGCTCTCGGAGGAAATCCTGCAGGATCGCCGTGCAGAGCACGAGCGTGACTAGCGTTGTCCTTGATGCCTCCGCCCTCATGGCGTTTCTTCATTCCGAGCCTGGCGGAGACATTGTCTGGCAGGCGCTGTCCGACGCGGTTATCTCGGCCGTCAACTACTCGGAAGTGTTGAAAAAGCCATTGAGCGCGGAAAAGACGCCGACGGCGTTGCACCGCCATCCGCCGTCTGTCTCTTCCATTCTCCCGTTCGATGAAGCGCACGCCGCAGCCGCAGCCGAACTCTATCCCGACGCCAAACCGCACGGCATGTCGTTCGCCGATCGCGCGCTGTCTTTCACTCGGCGTGATGCGCCGCGAATTACCGTTCTTACCGCCGAAAGCAAGATGCGCCTTGTCACCCTTCCCATCAAAGTGAAGCTGATCCGCAATGCCCACTGACACCGCAATAGATGAGAAACACGGGGCGGCCATGAAGCAAGAAAACGCCCCCGCCGTGCTTCTGCCTGCCGTTTCGAAGCCGCTCCCGGCCAGTCTCCGCTATAGCCGCGCTCGCCGAAATCCCGGAAGAAGATATCTGGCTTGCCAAGCAGAAAAGCAAGCGCACGCGCCGCGCTTATAAGCAGGATGTGGGCACTTCATGCGCACGCTGAAATCCGTTCCTATGACGAACTCCGGCAGGTGGATCACCGCGCGGTCATTGCCTGGGAGCGCATCATGCGCGAAATCGACAAGGCCGCGGCATCGACCATCCGCCGCAGGCTCGCGGCGCTTCGAGCCTGATGAAGCATCTGGTCGCCACGGCCATCTAGCCAAGAATCACGTCGCCGAAGTCGAGCGCCCGAACATCAACCGCGAGGAAGGAACACGCTGGCCTTCTCGACGAGCGCAGGCGCGCAAGATTCTCGACAATCCCGACCCCGATACGCATTGAGGGCTTCGCGACCGGGCGATATTTCAGTGGGACTGCAAGTGGGATTTCGCCGCGCCGAAATCGCGGCGCTGAAAGTGGGCGATCTGCATCAGAACCGCGGCTACGACTCGCTGCGCATCAGCGTAAAGGCGGCCGGCGCGACGCCCTCGCCATTCATCCGCAGACCGCGCAGCGCATCCGGGCTATTTGGAGGCGGCAGGGCCACGGCGACGATCTGGACGGGCCGTTGTTCCGGCCGCTCAGCCGTAACCGCAAACGGCAGGAAACACGGCGGGCCATGCATCCCGATGCGATTGACCGCGTGTTGCGGAAGCATGCCAAGGCAATTGGGCTGGAGCGGGGATATTCGGCGCATTCGATGCGCGCGACGTTCATCACCACCGCGCTTGAAAACGGCGCGTCGCTGGAAGAAGTGCAGAAAGCCGCCGGCCACCGCGACCCCGAGCACCACCAAGCTCTACGACCGGCGCGGCTATAACCCCGAAAAGTCGGCATCGCACCGGGCGAATTATTAGATTGTTTGATACGTTTGATATTCCGTTTCGTGACACGACCCCTTCAATGACTGTCAAAGTCATGGAGATCCTGAGCCCCAGCGGAGTCCGAATTCGATTCGTAGCGGCCATGGCTCTCAAGGCCATAAGTTGAAACCACTGAGTGCCGGTGGCAGCCCTTACCAAATACCGTCCGTTGTCCGTACGAGTAACCCTGAAGGACCACAACGTCGGGTCTATTGAGAAAGTAGCATCACATTCGGCTTCCGATTCCCCATGTCGCATGGTAGGTTTGACCTTGATCACCTGATGCGCTTCCTCTTTTGCTGGCGGGACTTTAAATTGCGAATCAGTTCCTGCGATCACGGAGAAGACTACCGTCGAAGTGGGCGTCGTGTACAGTCCTTCTAGCATCCTTGCGATCGATTGTGCCATTTGCTTTCGCACGTTGTCGTCGTAGCACAAGGAATAGGCTTTCTGCAGCTCTGCGTAGCCCCTTTGATACCACAATTGGGATAGGTCCGGTTGCGGCGGAATACCGGGTACTCCATGTTCATAGAGATCAGCGAGCACAAATGCTGAATCGGAGTTCCCGAGTAAATATGCCTTGTTCACTAGCACCCGCGCCCGCGTCTGGTCTTGCGATACGCCAAGCCCCTTGAAAAGCAAAACCGCGAACAGTTGCATCCCTACCATGTTCCCCCTGTTTGCGGCTGCCTCGTACCAACTTGCCGCCAATGGATAGTTCACGTTCACACCGAGGCCGTGCTGATAGAGGAAGCCGATTTCTGCCGCCGCGTTCATGTTTCCTTTCGCGGCTGCTCTCTCGTACCAGAAGAGCGCATCATTGAATTTGTTTTCGGCCGCAAGGGCTTCGGCCTTTGCCCATGCATCAAAAGCACTCGTTTTGCGCACGTCCGAAGAATCATTGGCTGATAATGTCCGGAACATGCCGCTGTCCAGCGGTTGTGTCGGCTGCGGAACGACTGCATTCGCGTACCGCTCAGTATTGAAATGGCAGCAGCGATTATCCTGTTCTGCGCATTCCGAATATCGAGGATGGTCGAATCAACATCAATGATCTGAAATATGGGCTCCTACCAGAGCGTGAAGCTAAGGAGCTCAGCTTGCGGCTTGGCGATATTCTGATGGTTCGGCGGCAGCGGTACCGGTAAGTTAGTAACAAGCCCATCTACCATATACCCCCCCGTGCTTCTCACGAAAGATAACGGATTTTATCTTTCATAGAGATCCCAGGCAAGCGCGAAGTCACCACTGTGGCGCTATGCGACAACTCAGCCCAAAAACGCTTGGCCATCGAGATCCGATTTGACATCCTGCGCGGAGCGGTTCTCGAACTTCAGGTGCTGCCGAATTGCACGCAGGTCCTGAACCTTCTGTCGTGTTGACCGGCGCGATGGAACTGTTTACATCCGTCCTCATGGCTAGAAATCCCAGGCACACCGCCAAAGAACTTGCCGCGCACGGCCCCGTGGAAAGCCTTATCCATGTCGTGCGAGGCCAGAAGGTCATGCTCGACCGAGATTTGGCGGAGTTGTACCAAGTTGAACCTCGGGCGCTGATCTGGGCCGTCACGGGAAACCCGGACCGGTTCCGAGTGATTTCATGTTTCAGCTATCCCACGCCGGAAGCAGCCGAGATGAGGTCACAATCTGTGATCTCATCTAAAAGAGGCATTAAATATCAACCGCTTGCCTTCACGGAACACGGCGTTGCGATGCTCTCGTCCGTCCTGCGCAGCGACAGGGCCGTTCATATGAGCATCGCCATTATGCGCGCCTTCGCACGCATGCGCCAACTCATCGAATACAACAGGGACATCTTGTCCCGAAGACAGGTACAACAACTGGAGGGCAAATGCCGGAAGAGACACTGGATGACGACGCGAGGAGAGAGAACAAAACGTTCTTCAAGAATCACGAGGACATGTCGAAAAGGCGAGTTCGGAAATTTCAGGAAGAGCTCGACTCGCTCAGTCAGCCGGCCTATTCACTGCAAGAGCTGAAACACCGGCTGGAGATTCAGGCCCAAATAGAAGACCTGATCATCAAATTTCACACGGCGGAGCATGTGTCATGGACGTTGTATGGCGCCATTGGCATGACCGCGCTCGGTCTCGCCGGCGCGCTTGTCGGATTCGTTGTCACTCATTTTCTTAAGCTTTAAGGGTCATCGCAGAATGCGTCCGAAAACCTACCGTTGACCAAGCTCATTCCGCGCAGCCGTTTCTTGTCCGAATGAACGTATTCCGCCGAGTCGCATGCGTGTGCTTAAATATGTCTGCAATGTTACGATTTACCAGGTTCCCTTCAGGCAGCCGCCCGGATCGCAGCATCCCGGCGTGCAAATCCTGCCAGCAAAGTCGGCCACATCGAGGCGAAAAGTGGCCAAGCTGGCGGTAATTTACTCTCACGGCAAGGTGTCCGGTCAGACAAAAAGCCTTCCGAGCGGCAAGTCGCTCGTCCTCTACGGGCCCGCTGGCACATCTCTCGCCAATGCCGTGGCGAAGTACCTGATTACCTTTCCCGAAAAACCCATTAAGGACGGGGATCTAAGACAGATCGCGGGCAGGGACATGGAAGCCGCAAGAGTGTATGCGGCAAACCACAAAATTAGCGAGGATGAGGAGATTTGGAAACGGGCTCAGCCGTTGCCGGGCTATCCAACCAGACTCAGGACAGGCGATCGATACCCGGAAGTGGTTCTCGAAGGCCTTGCCTGGCCGCGCGATTGGGGGCAGAAGCCGCAACATCTCATCCATGTTCCATTGAGCAGCAAGGAAACGCTTCTGTCAGAGATCCTCAATGGAAGAGATTTCGACGAGTACCACCTTGCGGCGTGCAGCACAAAGAAAAATCCCGATCAGGAACCAGAAATCATACTCGCCCCAAAGCTCATTGCCGAAGCGTTCCCCCTCGCCATGCAGAAGCACGAATCGCTCACCACACCCGCTTTACCGACGGTGCGTCCCTGGAACACCGATGAGGAGTTGATGGCCTATGTCATCGAGCAGTCCGGCGGAAGTCTGCAGTATCTGGACCGGGGCACCAGGAAAATGGTCATTGACCAGCTGATGGCTAAGGAACGGCAACGATGGCCCGGGCCGCCCGGCGCGGCAAGTGCTCCCGTGCCAACTTCACCACCCCCGGTAAGCGTAAAGACGAAGGCTGAAGGAGCGATCCCGGCGGCGGCAGACCCCCCTCCGGCGAAAAGCGCAAAGCGGGAGACCAAGGAAGATACATCCACCGAACGTAAACGCTCCAGCGGTTCGTACGCGGTCAACTCCCGCACCTCGACATTCTCGTGCGAGGCTCGAGACTGTGCGGACTATAAGCTGGAGTTTCCTCTGGATCGCAATAGCAAGCTCGTTTGTCGCGCATGCGGAACCAAACACCTGCTGTTCCATTATCGGTGCCAAACGCCGAAGTGCCAGGCGCCCACAAAGCTCTCGGACAACCCGCCTGACCATACGAGTCCATGCAAGGATTGCGGAAAACCTTACTAGACTGAATCGACAATTAGAAATAAGCTAAAACCGCTGCGCTTTGCGAGGCCATAGCAGGAGGGTTGAGACGTACGGCCGTGTACTCGCTTTCATTTGGTCAGCAGACGGACAGCGGAATCCTGGAGGAAGCGAGCGCGCTGAGGCCAGTATCCAATCCATCACTCTCACCCCATGGACATGAATCACCTTAAGGCCGCTTCCGCATCCGCGAGCCATGACCGCGCCTCGCAAAGCTGGCAGCAGCAATCATCATGACCGCCGGCGAATGCCTCTTTCACTTTCTTCTTTCCGAGATTCCCTGACATGGCTGCGCGGCCCTCTTGCAGATGCTCTTTTATCGCAGCCACATGGGATTTGGCGCAGTGCCAATCGTGATGCTCGATAGCATCCTGAAGCTCTTGCATCAGACGTTCGCAATCGCTCATTTGGCCGCCCTTATGAAAAACCGAGCGACTCTACTCCCGCTCGAAACTTCTGTCAAAGCCGGGAAATCAAAGTAGAAGCATGAGCACCCGCAGCGAATTGCTCATGCGCATCGCCGCAGTCTAGACGTTACTTCATATTAAGAAAAGGAAGACCACTTCCCGCGATGCAGGCTTTGATTGACCGCTCAGGCGCATCATCCAGTACGGTGTCTAGGAGCGCTCCGCAAAAGGACGTTTGGCCTGTTGCCAAAGCTTCTGCACTACATACGGCAATTGTAAAAACCAACTCTGCAGTTAAGACAATTCCAGCTCCCTTAAAGCAACCAAGTATGGAATCTGAAATCGGCGGGGCGCTGGGCGCTTCGCTACCTCGTGCAGTGGTCTGAACTGGCATCATTACCCTTCGACCTTCGCGGATGACGCCCAAACTCACTGAGCTACCGGCGGGCGTTTCACGGATGAAGGTCTGCAAATCCGTCGCGTTATTAACGGCTAGATTCTCATACGACACAACGATATCCCCGACCAGAATCCCCGCCTTGTCAGCTGGTGAGCCGTATTCAACAACGGTGACCTCTGCTCCATGGTCGGCCGTGATGTTCCGCTCAGGGGTGACCGTCCGTGCACGCAGTCCTACGTACGCGGATCGCGTACGAGCCGTCTCGCTTGAGAGCGCCTCGGCGTTGCAGCAGACAGGTAATGATGTGCCCAGAAATATAAGAACGATAGCTGCGCTAATAGTATTCATGTCTCTTCCTCGGTATTTTTCCTCCGGGCACCGATGCTTCCGGCCTAGGGAGTGCTAACCAGGCCCGGCTTCAAAGCGAACATCCTATTTCTGCTGGTCAAGTGGTGTGGCGCCGGAATATTTCTCACATTTTTTTGGCTGATAGCCACTTGCTACACTGAACCCTTACAAAAAGCATTGAAAAAGCCCGACTCCGGGCTTACTCTTTCCCGACCGCAACCTGTTAAGGACTCGCCGGGCATGCCGGGAAAGAAGTGGAGCAAAAAACATCCCCGAACGGTTCAAGACCTGTTCGACCCCGTGGACGATTACCCCATGCTGTCCGATGATGAGCGCGAGCAAGCGCAGGAGAGCGACAAGCTGGAGCGCCCCGACATCGATGCTAATAAGCGCCGCGATGCTTACAGACAAGCACGGAAAATAAGGGGTAAAACTCTCGAACGCTAACGCAGCATGTGGTTGTTCCCTCTCGCCAATTCGTCGTGTAGCTCGCTCCTGCGGGCTTCGAGAGGTGGACGCCGCATGACCGCCCCATCCTCTATCGCATCGACACCGGCAAACGCATGCACCGCTTCTACCGGCTCGACGTGCAGCCGGATTTATTCGGGCAATCGTGCCTCATGCGCGAGTGGGGCCGCATCGGAGCAACGGGGCAAGAGCGGTCAATCCCCTTCCCTACCCCGGATGAGGCGCAGGCCGCACTCGACAAGCAGCGCCGAGCCAAGGAACGACGTGGCTATTCAGTGCCGTCCTGCTACAACATAAACGTGCCTTTATGTTTTAATCATTAGGACTTGAGTGACCCGCATGACCGAGCACACCTTTGGCGGCGACTGGACGGAGATAAAGCTTTCAACCCTTCAGAAATATTTGAATGCCTACCGGCAAATCTTCACGCAAAACCCCCGCGCGCGGTACTTGAAGACCTGGTATGTAGACGCCTTCGCAGGAACCGGAACACGCACCGCTCGAAAGGTAGTTCGCGAGTCGGCGCTCTTTGCCGATGTTTACGAGGATAAGGAAACCACGCAGTACCAGGCCGGCAGCGCCAAAATCGCGCTAAGCCTGGCAGAGCCGTTTGACCGCTATCTCTTTATCGACAAGTCGAATGCCCACGTCGCGGCCCTGCGACAGACCATAGGGAGCGAGTATTCAGCGCTGCTTCCGCGCTGCGAGTTCCGGCAGGGAGACGCCAACAGCGAATTGAAAGCCTGGTGCAAGGAACGCAACTGGCGGCAAGAGCGCGCAGTCGTTTTCCTCGACCCCTACGGGATGCAGGTGGAATGGAGCACCGTGCAGGCGCTGGCCGCGACCCAGGCGGTTGACCTTTGGTATCTCTTCCCGCTCGGCGTCGGAGTGGCGCGACTGCTGATGCATCAGGCGACATCCCCGAACCGTGGAAAAAGAAACTGGATTCCGTTTTCGGCACGGACGCCTGGCGCACGGAGTTTTACCGCGTGAATCTCCCCGCCACGCCTGACCTGTTCGGCAATACGCGCGAAACTGTAGAACGGGATGCGCCGGTTGCCAAGATTGAAGCTTTTATCCATAAGCGTCTCGATGAGGCTTTCGTCCAAGCCGTTAAGGGCAAGGTACTGAAGAATTCCCGGCAGAGTCCGCTCTATCTGCTATGCTTCGCGGCGGCGAATGAGATAGGCGCACCAACCGCTGTCAAAATTGCGCGGGACATCCTACTAAAAGACGACTGAAGGAGGGAACGATGGCGACCGCATCAAATATCGAATGGACGGAAATGACGTGGAACCCGGTAACGGGCTGCTTCAAAGTAAGCCAGGGATGCAAACACTGCTACGCGGAACGCATGGCAAAACGCCTGCACGCCATGGGCTCCGAGCGTTATAGCAACGGGTTCCTCCCTACCCTGCACCATGACCTTATCGACACGCCCAGGCACTGGAAGAAGCCGCGCCTGATTTTCGTCAATTCCATGAGCGACCTTTTTCAGGAGGACGTTCCTGAGAGCTTTATCCGTGCCGTTTTCGCCACCATGCAGGCGTGCCCGCAGCACACCTTTCAAATCCTCACCAAGCGCAGCGAACGACTCCGCGAGCTGGGGCCGACCCTGCCCTGGCCCTCCAACGTGTGGATGGGAGTGAGTGTTGAGGACGCCCGCGTGATTAACCGCATTGCCGACCTTGCCGCCGTGCCTGCGCAGGTGCGCTTTCTCTCCTGTGAACCGCTGATAGGGCCGCTCGATAACCTGCCGCTTACCGGCATTCATTGGGTGATAGTAGGCGGCGAGTCCGGCCCCGCAGCCCGCCCCATGCGGCACGAGTGGGTTAATTCGATTCACCGGCAATGCGTTAGGCGCAACGTCGCTTTCTTCTTTAAACAGTGGGGCGGTGTCAGGAAGGATATGACGGGCCGGGAGCTGCACGGGCGCACTTACGACGAGATGCCGATAGTGCAATGCGCGATTTAACCGCGATGCCGCGCTTGACAAGCGCCCCGCGACGAACGACAAGCTGGGTATGTCCATGCAGCATATGCCACCTGCATCCCCTCCGCAGCCTCATAGCAGGCGTTGCCGTGGCTTGCGCCGCGGGCGTACTGCTTGCCCTGGTTTTTCCCGCTTCGGCCCCGATTCTTCTTTGATAGAAGAGTTCGCTAAGGGACTTCCCTCTCCGCGGCAAAGGGCGCGATCTTAAGGCTTTTGGCTCCCAGCGGAAAGTGCAACGGATCTACCATAGTGAGGACAACTTGGGTTAGCCCAGCGGCTCCTGCCCGCAGCGCTTCAGCTCGCGGCTCACTGTGGAGGCCGCCCGCCTCAGCTTGCAAGCAATCCGCCTGACGGACGCGCCCGCCCGCCATTCCCGGTAAATCTTTTTCCTTTCCTCATACCCAACCCTCCGATAGGCTCTCATGGCAACCTCCTGATGTTAAAGGCGAACTCCGCAAGTCCTCCTCTACATCACGGGTGTTGCGCTAGAAAATAGAATTTACCCTTCTTTAACCATTTCCCGCGCATACTTCCCGCGACCGGCTTTTTGCAGGGAGTTTTTATGCCACAGCTTTACCGAATTGGCGGCTTGATTTGTCTTGCGGGCGCTCTCGCTTCGCTCTATTTTCCTTGGATGTTTCGGCCCCTTTTCAATCGCCTGTTTCCAGACAATACGGGTAGCCTCCTTCTGATTCTCAGTGGCTCCTGCTTGCTCTCCTGCGCGTTTCTCTGCGCAGGCGTGATGCTTAATTATTTTGTGCTGCGCGACCGCTTAAACGCCTTGGAAAAACGCATCGCAGACCAATGATTCGTTGCATCGCCTCACAACGCGGCTTCACGCTCATAGAGCTTTCCGTCGTGCTGGTGATTATCGCCATCGTTCTTGGCGGCGGAATGCAAATATTCCTCACCTACTTACAGTCAACCGCCGTCAACGCCACCGTCTCGAAGATGGATATTGTCGAGAAGGCATTGCTGGACTATGCCATCGCCAACAACCGCATCCCCTGTCCCTCCAGCCTCACCATCGCGCAGGGAGCCACGAACTACGGCGTCGAGGCCGCGACCCCCGGCACCTGCTACGGCGGCACGCCCGCCGCGAATTTCCAGGCCGCCTCCGGCACGGTGGAAGGCGGCATCCCCACGCGCACGCTGCGCCTGACGGACGATTTCATGTATGACGCCTGGGGCAGGCGCTTGCGCTACGCCGTTGACCCGGCCTACACCGTGAGCAACAGCCTGCCAGCCAGCGTGCATTCCCTGTGCAGCGTGACGAGCGCCAGCGCTATCACCGTCAACGACGCTTCCGGCAATCCGCGCACCACGGCGGGCATGTACGCCATCGTCAGCCACGGCGCGAACGGCCATGGCGGCTATACCAGCAACGGCACGGTGATGAACGCGGGCAGCGTGAATGCGAACGAGCAGACCAACTGCCACTGCAACGCCAGCGCCACGGCCACGACCTACTCGCCCACTTACGTCGAGAAATACCCGACCATCGACTCTTCCAACGCGCTCGATAATTTTGACGACATCGTGACCTTCAAGGAGCCGTGGCAGATTCAGGCGCTGAATTACCCGCTCACGGCGGCCAGTTGCCAGACCGTCTATGTTGCGGGCGGTGCCAATGCAAACTGCACCGTGCAGTACTTCACCACGACTGGCGTCTATCTCGGCCAGTTCGGCAGTTGCGGCACCAGCCCCGGCCAGTTCATCATGCCTTCCGGCATCGCCATTGACAAGAAAGGCAATCTCTGGGTAACGGACTATGGCAACGACACCGTGCAGGAATTCAACAGCAGCGGAAGTTATATCAGCGGGTTCGGCTGTTGCGCTGGCGGAAGTGCCACAGGGGATAGGGAATTCAACGAGGCGGATGGAATTGCTATCGATTCCAGCGGCAATATCTGGGTGAGCGACAAGGATAATAATCGCCTCCAGAAGTTCAACACCAGCGGCACCTGGCTCATGACCATCGGTGGCGACAAGGGCGACGGCACCCATACCTGCACCCAATGCTCCAGCAATACGTCCTGCACCTGTTATTCCGGCACGGGCAATGGTCAATTTAATGTTATACAAGGCAACCCCGTTATCGATTCCAGCGGCAATATCTGGGTCAATGACGCGGGCAACGGGCGCCTGCAGGAGTTCAACAGCAGCGGTTCTTGGCTGAACACGCTGTTCAACGGCTCCGGCAACCAGTGGCAAACCGGTTTTGTCTTCGATTCCGGCAGCAATCTCTGGTGGCCGTACTTCGGATACGCCGTCGAGAAGTTCAACAGCAGCGGTTCGGATACCGGCATCCATCTGGATGAAGGTGACCCTGGCTGCTGCGAAGGCAGTGCCAATGGCCGCAATTATGGTGGCGTCGAGCTAGCCATTGACTCAAACGGCAACTTTTGGATAACCGACCCCTATAACAACCGCGTGCAGGAGTTCAACAGCAGCGGCAACTGGCTCCGCTCCATCGGCGGGCCTCCGCCTTACACATGCGAAACCAGTCCCTCTAGTTCTGAGCCTGCCTGTCCACAAGGCTCCGCTAACGGCCAGTTCAATTTTCAAGTGTGGGGAGGAGGCAACTACATTGCCGCTATCGCCATCAGCAGCCGGTAACGTCGACCATCCTGCGCCGCTGCCATTTAACGTAATTCACCCATTGCGCACACGCACGGTCCGGTTTCAGTGGGCTAGTTCCGTGCACAATATATGCGCATTAACTCTTGAAGATTAGGGAACTGCGGTCTCCCCCCGGGAGAACAATCCGCCTTGGGCGATCAAGCGAAGCGTCTATGGCTTTCATGCGGTGAAAGCCAGTTACTACCGCTCCTGCCCCTCCGTTGCGGCCCGGCTCTTTTCCACTCTTTCCCCGAACCCTCCTGCCGCGTCTTCTCCCAGCCGTTTATCAAGAAACGACCTAATGGCGGCGAGGTCTGTATGCACTGGCTGATATGGGTATCGCTTGTAGAGCTTTCTGCTGTAGACGTTTTCAAGGTCTTTCTTGGCTTTCTCCATGTCGATAGCGGCCTCTCTGCAAGCAATGCCTTCCTGTGCGTTCCTCTCCTTGAGCGCCGCCCGGATGAGTTGCTTTCGCGCCTCGATCTGTTGCGAAACCGCATCGCTATGCGCCGACTGGGGAATCCGCGTCAGTGGCAATGCGGCCAGTATTTCCATGACCAGAGGCTCTTGCGCATCGCCCCTGGCCTCACCATCGACCTTCCCATCACCTGCATTGCTATCCGTTTTCGGCTTCCCCCTTGCCGCAACCAGCTTTTTTTGCGCTATCTTGCCGAGCTTCGCCTCCGCGCGGTTCAGTAGCAGCCGGAACCGCGTCTCGCCCTGTTTCTCGGACATGCCGTCCTCTTGCAGCCCCATCTCCCGGATGACTTGCTCCCTCGGCTGTTCCTCGATGCGATAGCGCACGATGGCCTCCCGGTCTTTCGCGGAAAGCGTGCCCAACGCCTTCCAAATCACTTCCCGCTCCTGGTTTTTTATCGCCGCCTGTTCCGGATTCTGTTTTCTGTCGGCGACAACGAGGCCACATTCCAGGTCGGCGCGTTCGCGTCGCGCGTGCACGGCCGTCTCGATATATCCGGCCACCTGCCTGCGAACGACGGTGCGTATAAATCCCATCAGCCGCTCCGGTTCCCGCACATCGCCCTTTTTAATTGCATTCAGGACGATAAGGAACGTGTCATGCACCAATCAAGAAAAACGCACGGTAACGCTTTATTAACAATTCCCGCGCATACTCTCCTGATGCATGCGCATCTTCACATCCGGAAACCTTTCCGCTGGCTGTTCGTTCCCTTGGGGTTTTTTGCCGGTGTTTGCGCGACTCTCGCGTGGGCCAACTATTACCTCTACGGCGGTTTACACCTGACGCAGGATGATGTGCATTGGTTGTTCGGCGCGGCATGGTGGTGAATCGCAAAAATAGCGGGAGCAGCGCTTTCACGCTGCTTGAAATGAGCATCGTGCTCATAATCATCGGCCTGATTGTCGGCGGCCTTCTCGTCGGAAAGTCGATGATTCGTAACGCCGCCTTGCAGTCCATCGTTACTGACGTATTCGCCTACCAGCAGGCAATTGCCGCCTTTGAGCAGAAATACAACGCCCTCCCCGGAGACATGGCCAATGCCACTTCCTATTGGGGAACCAATCCGAACTGCGCGACAGGAGGCGCGGGAACCGGGACACAGACTTGCAACGGGAATGGCGATGGAGGGATTGGCGAACAAGGCAGCCCCCTCATCTATGAAGAATTTACTATGTGGCAACATCTGGCGAATGCGGCGATGATTCAGGGGAGTTACTCTGGCGTCCCTGCCACCGGCGGCACCGCCTATAACTGCTCCACGGGAAACTGTCCGGGCGGCAGAGTGAGCCAATCGCAGTTTTACACGATGGTTGAGTATCCGGGGGGCGGCTGGAGCAGTAGCGATTGGTGGGTGTTGCCAGCCGGAAATTACCTGGCTGTAGGAGCACCATGCAGCAGCACCGGGCAATGGGATGGATGCGGATTTATTACCCCACAGGAGGCGTATCTGCTAGACAAAAAAGTGGACGATGGGCTGCCCGGGAGCGGCACATGGATGAGCTTTGCGCCGAACTGGCACAACAGCTACGTCAAAAATTGCGTTGTGAACAGCGGCACTAACGCGATGCTTGCCGACGGCACCACGGCCAGCGCAGCGGTTGCCGTGTACAACCCCACTGACAACAACTATGACTGCGCCTTTCTGATTCTGCCGAACGGAAAATATTGAGTTCCTGCCCCGGCGCGAAGTCCTTGAATCTCCACTCGCGTTTTGCATGAATCACCGATGCTGCTGAAAAACTCCACACGCTTTTTGTTTAGCAGTAGCGCTTGCGCGAAGGTTTTTGCTGTGATCTGATGCCTTTGTTCAACAGCATCAGAGGGCAATTTATGATGGGGCGGCAGGCGGTTAGCGAGTCGCTGTTTTATGACTTTTGCCTCGAAGACCATGTGCCTGAGAAGCATCTTCTGCGCTCGCTTGATAAGGCGCTGCGCTTTGACGGCATTCGCGCGGCGCTGGCTTCGTATTACAGCCACACGGGGCGTCCCTCGATAGACCCGGAGCTGATGCTGCGCATGATGCTGGTGGGCTACGCCTACGGCATCCGCTCCGAACGGCGTCTGTGCGAGGAGGTGCATCTGAACCTCGCGTACCGCTGGTTCTGCCAAGTGGGGCTGGAGGGCAAGGTGCCGGACAGCTCGACCTTCTCCAAGAACCGCTATGGCCGGTTTCAGGAGAGCGGCATTTACCGCACTCTGTTTGAGAACGTGGTGAGCCAGTGCCGGCAGGCGGGCCTGGTAGGAGGCGACGGCTTTGCCGTGGACGGCACGGTAATTGTGGGCGATGTCAACTACGACCGCCGCGTATCCTCGCCGGAAGAGCTGAAGCGGGTTATCAACCCGGACGCGGTGAGCCGTCCGGTTCGTGCCTATCTCGATGCGCTGGACGCGGCGATGCCGGACGAGGATAAGCAAAGCGCCGCGCCCGCGCGCATCTCCATCACCGACCCGCAAGCGGCATGGCACCAGAAGCAGAGGCTGGCGGGCTTCGGCTACTATTCCAACTACCTCATCCCGCCCCTCAGCCGCTAAAAGCGGCGTAAAGGACGGAGCCGGAACCTGGCTCCAGTTCAAACCCCTGCGAAAACACACGCCGCGCTCATCAAACCGGAAATCCGGGCTGAGTTTTTCATCACTATTTCTGATTTATGCGACACGTTGCCTTGGCGGTCGGCCAATATTCCACCTTTTACCGTCGCGTCCCAATCGCATCTGAAAAGGTAGAGCAAATTCAAGTGCTACGACACCTTAGCGTACGTTTTTGAACAAATTCTGCGATGACCCCCACATGTTGCTCGCCCACCCAGCGCGTCGGGAGAACGCGGCCGGTGGAGAGGGTAGGTGGCCACTTGCTTCAGCCGCTTTCCTGTCTTCCTGCTCATAGAGGCAGTTATGCACGTATCTTCCGTAAGCCGCAAGGGCAATGAAACCGGGCCTTGCGTGCGTGTGCGCAATGGGTTCTCTAATTGCGGGCGGAGAGTCAATTGTTTTCTGGTATTCCTCCTCCGTCGCTTTCGGATGCCTGTTCTTGCCGGTTTCATTGTTCTCTGCGTGGTCGGGACTGGCCCGCCACATCATGGCGTCGGATGCTCCGGCCTCCCCATGTGATTAACGCAATCTCTTCGGAATTCCTTCTGAAGGTTGCAACAAATTGCACGGGATGGCCGTCGCTTCGTCCCGGCAAGGGACAAGCTACCCGTCAGATGACGGATTCTTGCGCGATGCCTCCTGCGGCATTATGCGGCAGCCGCTCCAGCTTTCGACCAGCGGAATTCCTCGCCCGTTGTCCACATGGCGTGCATGATGACGGCCAGCTTGCGGGCAACAGCCACCATCGCCTTCTTCATGCCGCCGCGCTTGGCAAGCCGAAGGCCCCATGCTTTGAGGGCGCAGTGCCGTCGAGAGCGCGCCAATAATGCCGCAGCCGCTTCGACGAGATACGTCCGCACCAGCGTATCCCCGCATTTGGAGATATGCCCGTTGCGGTCAATCTCGCCCGATTGGTAGCGTCTGGGAGTAAGGCCGAGATAGGCCCCCACGCTCTTGGAGCTTCGGAATCTGACAGGGTCGTCCACCGTGGATACGAATGCGGCGGCCGTCAGCGTTCCCACGCCCGGTATGCCCATCAGGTGACGGCAGGCTTTATTCTGACGTGTATAGACGTGTGCCTGCGCCTGGAGCTTCGATACCTGACCGTCGAGATGCCGCAGCACAGACAGCAGGACGCGTAACGTTTCGTTGAGCACGCCCTGGCCTTGAGACAGCGCTTCGACCCGTTGTTCAAACGCTGCGCCGGTGCCCCGACCCTTGCCCAGAACAACGCCGAATGTCTTCAGAATCCCCCGAATCTGATTAATGACGTTGGTGCGCATCCCAACCAGTTGCGCGCGAACACCCAGCATCGAGCGGATGGTGTGGCTGTCGAGGCTCTTGACGCCGACTTCCCGATACCAGCCCATGCGCATGAGCTGCGCGATACCGCGCGCGTCATTCCGGTCGGTCTTGTTCACCTGCATGCTGAGCGCCGTCTTTGCATGCCTCGCATCGATGCATATGACCGGCAGGCCCATTGCCCGAAGTGCATGCCAATGCCATGTCGAGAGGGAGCCGCTTTCCAGCCCGATGCGGGCAACTTCCACGGCGTGGGCTCTAATCGCCTCCGCAATGGTCTCCGGCGTGGAGGAGCATCGGCCTTGCCAGACCGTCTCTCCTTTGCTATCGACTACACACAGGTGGGTGACTTCCTGCGATACGTCCAGACCGACAAACTGCTCCATAGTGCTTCTCCATAAAATGGGGTTGAACATGCTTGCCCGCCCCGTGTTTCTGCACAGCAAGCGGCAATTGTTGCGGAACAGTTCCTTCCTATCGTGCGAAGTCCCCGCCCGCAATTACCCCATGTGATTTGTGTTAAATCGCCGAACACGCGGTGGTTGCCATCTTCGGTTAGAAACCTGTCGTGAATTACAGGATGCACTGGTTGCCGGTCGCACTGATGTTGTAGGCGGCGCTGCTGGGTACGGAAGTCGTGGCGCAGTTCGGTAAAACTAGCGGCGTGACCGTGGTGATAACGCCCGTGGCCGGTAACCCGTCATCGAATTTCTTGTCAATGCTCTGCGCTTCCAAGGAAGTGATGACGGGAGTTACAAGCACGTTTCCGGGAGGGCGCCCGCCAAACAGGAGTAAATGCCCGTAGGTTCCGGCATATTCGGTTGTGGTGCTGGTGAGAGTACCTGCACATAGTTACAGTTGCTCTTTCTATCCGAAGGTATCCGTAACTAACCCGTTGTTCTGCCATTGGTTGGAAGTATTTGTAACAGTTTAGTTTTCCGCCGCGCCTTCGTTAACCCCTAAATCTTCATCAAATCTTCATTTGTGTTAGCGCTGGCGGTTCTCTATGCTCCGTTGCACCTGAAGCACGCTTGCGTCCCGGAGAAGCTCGATTCGGCACGGAGCCTCGGCGGCGCATAAACGGCATCACGAAGAACGGGAGGAGACATAAGCGATGGAAAAAACGCCGGGTAAGAAACAGATCACCGAAGAGACGCGGCAAGACAAATCCGGATATGCGTCCAAGTGGAATGCGCTGCGGCGGCGGAACGTTTCCGCCCCTACGGCGGGCGCGGCTGCCACGGCGCTTCTTGCCCTGGGCACCTTCGCGCCCGGCCTGGCGCGTGGGGGGCAGTGGAAGCAGAATGCCGACGACGGCAGGGGTCATGTTCTGAAGCTGGATAGACCTCCCCCTTCGCCCAAGGTAATGGGTGCGTCTTCTTCCGCTGACGGTGCATCCATCAGCGATGTTCCCCAGGGACACGGATTGACTATCACGGCGGCCCCGTGTTGACTCAGCCTGTAAATGTCTATTTCATTTTGTACGGCGACTGGAGCAATGACACCGACACGGTTGCGATATTGACGGATCTTGTTTCCAACCTCGGCGGATCGCCTCTTCTGAATACACAGACGAGCTACTATGACGCCAATCTGAGCCGCGCCACAAGCTCCGTCCGTTATGCGGGCAGCGTCACGGACAATTATTCACAGGGCACTTTCCTGGCACTGGATGTCCGCCCGCTTATTATTGAAAACGCCATCCGGTCGGGCGCGCTCGGGCCTCCCGATCCCAATGGCCTTTATATCTTGCTGCCGTCCGCGGATAACACGATACCGGGGTTTCCTTCCGTCTTTTGCGGCGATCATGGTGCCCATGTCATCGATGGCGTAACGGTGCAGACTGCGGAGGTATTCAACCCTAAGCTGACCGGAGGATGTTCGGCGCAGGGCATCAGCCCGAACAATAATCCCTCCGCCGACGCGATGGCCATGGTTCTGGGGCATGAGCTTGGGGAAACGATTAGCGATCCGCAAGGATTATCGAGCGCAACAGGCTGGTATAGCACAAGCGCCGGCATTGGCGAGAGCGCGGATAAGTGCGAATGGCAGTTCGGTCCGACGCAGACGGCGCCGAACGGCTCGCTTTATAACGTCACGCTGGGCAATCGTAATTATCTCCTCCAGCAGCTGTGGGTGAATGAGGGAGACGGATATTGCGGGCTTCAGAGGGACGCTTCGGTTCCCTCCGGACAAGAGTTTCAGATCGTCTCGAAGAACAGCGGGGAATGCGTTAACGTCGCCGGGAATTCCCCCGATACCGGCGCACCCATCGTCCAATACGCGTGCGGCCCCTATGACAACGAATCCTTTTCGTTCACTCCGGTGCAGGGCGGATACCGGGTGGATGCGAAAAACAGCGGACTGTCGCTCAACGTGGCGGGAGGCTATCTGGATAACGGCGGACAGATCATCCAATTTCCCTATTGGGGAGACAGTTACACCAACGAAGTATGGGCGGTATCCGCGCCGGACAGCCAGGGCTATGTGACGCTTCAGCCGATGCACAGCGCCCGGCCGCTTTCCGTGTCTTACAGCTCCCGGGAGGACGGCGCTCCCCTTATTCAGTGGGAATATGGCGCTGCCGACGCCCAGAAGTGGCAGCTGGTTCCGGTGAATGGGTCGTCCCAGGCGGCAGGAGTGACCGGGCCGGCCCTGAATGGGGAAGGAAGCGCTGCACCGGGCTATTCCGCCGATCCGTTCGCGCCTCCTGCGGGGACGGCCGACCGGCCGCCGGTGTGTCCCCGCGACGGGCGGCAGGGGATGGCGCCGCAGGATCAATCCAATGATCCCGGAGCTGGATCAACAGGGACGGCACCGCGCAGACGCTGGAGGAAATCAGTTCCAGAATCCGCAAGCGCAGGGTTTACCGCAAGAGTCAATTCCGGCAAAGACGGAAATCCAGATCGATCTTTCAATAAGTAAGATAAGCAGGCGGTATCCCGGACCTCGTCCATGTACTGCTGATCGAAGCGCGGCGACGGGGGCCACGTTCTCAGGTTTTGCACCCACTTATTTGGCCTTGGGAACGATCACAATCGGAGACATCACTCAATCCTCCCCTGCTCCCGCCAGGTCGCGGGGCTTCTGGGCGGCCATCTCGGTGCATCCGGGGCTGGCGTTCTTCATCATCATCCACCCATTGCGCACACGCACGCGCGGCCCGCGTCCCTAGTCCATCGTAAAGCGCGCTCGGATGCCCAACTCACGCGCCAAAGCTGTCACTCGACACAAAAACACCCTTGCAAGTTGTAAACGCGTGCCTATAATTCACCGGCTATTAACCCTCAACATCAAGGAGTTCTTATGGCACATTCCAATGCGCAGCGCGCGGAAACGAACGAAGCATCGGAGTCCACCGGCAGACGCCCGGTGGATACCGCGAAACACGGCAATGTCGAAATCGCGATTGGCGCAACAGCGGCGAAAGGGGCGAGTTCTACCGCGCCTCCGCCCCGACCATCCGTTATAAAGACGAAGCGGGCGAATGGAAGAACGGCAGCAATTTCGGCAGGCATGACCTTCTCGATCTGGCCGAGGCCGCGCGCCAAGCCGCGACCATGATCCGCGACCTCCAGAAAGGCCGCGGCCAGAATCGCTAGCCGTTGAATAAACCGTTGCGCGCAAGAGCCGCTGCGATTTCGGCTCTTGCGCCATGCCCCGGATCGCGCAGAACGTGGTCCATCTCCGCAATTGCCCGTTAATACGCCTGTTGGCGAATGCAGCTGATGCTGGTGGACCTGTTACCGGGACCTTCGCGCTGAAGCACGGTTTTGAACACAAGCTGCAGCGCCGTGGGCCAGGAGGGTTTCTCAAACAGCGTCTTCATGAGACTGTCGTCGCTTAAGTGTTTGCACACACCCTCGATGGCTCTCGCCGTGGCTCGCGTGAACGGTCGTGACGATGTATCCATCCTCGTTCCGCCAGCGGCTCACAAGCACGTAGATGATGAGTTCGTCCCATTTGTCCGGGAACATCATCCTGCCCCGTCCTGTTTGTGATTCCGCCGCTTGCTATCCGGTAACGGAACCGCTCCGGCGGGTCGAAGCGGGGTTCTTCTGTTCCCGACCCCATCACGACCAGGTTGTTGGGATACCGGATGCCGGGCGAGAATAAAAACCCCTCCGCGGCAATTTCCAGCTTGTTCGTGAACGTGTTCAAAACCGTGAATGCCGCCGCGGCTTCTCCGGTCGAGACGTAGAGGCTGGTCGGGTGCGGAGGTCTCGTCACGAGCCGTTTCAGTAGCTTGCATTTTGCGTAGTCCTCGACGTTGTTCACGCGGGCATTGCGAATGTAGACGTCCGGCGCGAGTTGAAAAAACAGCCGCTCCACCAGCGCAATCACCGCTTTCTTTTCGCTCTTCAGATACGGCTCCCAGAATCTCAGGAGGTTCTTGTTCTTCTGTACCTCGCACGCCACCTCAAGCCCGTATTGGTCGTGCGTGATATCGAAGTCAAAGCGGTATCCGCCAACCAGCAAGGGTGTCCGGGAGATCGTTTTCCGCACGCGGGAGACGTAAGCGCGAACGTTGCCGAGAGCCTTGCTTTTAGCCCCGTTGTCCGCCTCAGCGGCGCGAAATCCTGCGAGCTCCGCCAGCGAAAGCCGGGTGGGAAGGGCGGAGCCGCTCTTCAGGTCGCGCTCCCATTCCTTAAGCAACCTTTCCAGGGGCGCGCGTTCGGAATCGCGACCGCCGGCTTCGGCAAGGAGGTGCTGCCGAATCGCCCCGGCGTGCCGCCGCATAACGACTTTTACCTGGCCGGGCGTCATAGCAACGTTATACAACGTTGCATGCGCGCAGGGTTAACGGACTGGAATTTTAAGTTTTTGGCGATTGCGCAAAACGAGGCGATACTCGCATTGCACGTCCGTTGACCTCAGGAGCATTCCCTCCTCATGCCCTTCAAAACGCTATCGAATTTAGATCAATCCTCCTCCGAACTACGCCGCGCGATCAGGTAAGGCCATGTCTTTCCAACTGATTCTCGGACGCCGCACCGCCGCACCGCGCTCCATCGGCTTTACTCCGCCCGCCCGCTCCGAAGCGGGTGAACTCATCACCTATTCGGGTGATGGTCATCTCATTACCTTCGCGCCCACCGGAACCGGCAAGACCTCGGGGCCCGTTATCTGCAATGCCCTGAGACATCCCGGCCAGCTAATCGTCATGGACATCAAGGGCGAAGTCTACGCCGCCACCGCGGATGCCCGCAGGGCCATGGGCCAGAAGGTGCATGTCCTTGACCTGCGCGACGACGCACAAACCGATTCGCTTAATCCGCTCGATCTTCTGCTCCTCTCCGGAACCGAACCGGCCAGCATCGCAAGGAGCTTCGCCGCTGAGATCGTCGAGCGCGGCGCCGCCGAACGGGACCGGTTTTGGAACGATTGGGCGGAGACTATGATCGCCGGAGGCGTCGCATGGCTGATCGCAGACTGCAAGCCCAGCGAATGTACTCTCAGCACGCTTTTTGACCTCTTTAACGACGAGGATGCCGTTTACGCCATCGCCGGTCTTCTCGACAAAAAGAAAATCAAGGATCGCGCCGCCAAAGCCGCCTTCACTTCCTTCCTTCAACTGCCCGATCAGAATACCCGGCCAAGTGTTCTTGGAAGCGCGCAAACCCACCTGCGGCTATTCGACAGCAACCTGATCCGCAGGCTCACCGATAGTTCTTCCATCAATATCGACGCGCTTATAGCGGGCGAGCACATGTCGCTCTACATCATCGTGCCGCCGCTTCGCCTTACGGCTTACAGACCGCTCCTGCGGATGTGGCTTTCGGGACTGATTCTGGCGCTCACCCAGCGCAAATCCGCGCCGGAGCACCGCACCCTCATGCTGTGCGATGAAGTCGGCAACCTGGGACAAATCGACGCGCTGCTTACCGCGACCACCCTCATGCGCTCCTGGGGTTTAACCTTCTGGTCTTTCTGGCAGAATGCCGCGCAATTGAGTATCTACGGCCCGCAGGCGAATACCCTCGTCGACAACGCCGGAGTGGTGCAAGTGTTCGGCGCGCGCAATCAGCGCATGGCGCAGGATCTGGCGAACCTCGTGGGCGGGATCTCCGCCGAGCAGATTCTCCGCCTGGCCGCCGACGAGCAGATCCTCCTCATTGACGGCAAACTCCACCGCGCGGCCCAGGTGCGGCATTACAGCGACAGGCTTTTCACCGGCCGCTAGTTCCCTCGATTTTTTTCGCAAGTCCGCCCTCCCCTTCATCGTCCGGCAAGTATGCCAGAAGCCTTTGCTCCTTCTGTCAGCAGAAACTTTTCATAGCCTGTCTTTCTTTCGCAAAAACTTTCTGCTGACAGCGCTCCGGCTTCTGGCAATGGCCGTCCTGAAGCGAGGCCGAAGGGCGGACTTGCGCCACCTGCACAAGGAGAAATGCCGATGAGCGACCAAAACGACATCATGACCGGCTACCAAAACTACGCCAGGGCGGTTAAAGAAGCCAACGCCTTGAATAAGGCCGGATTGTTCGACGCCTTGTCCGGCGCGGGCGTCACGCGCGTCCGCGTGGAATTCGACGGCGAAGGCGATTCGGGACAGCTCAACAACGTCCTCGCCTATAAAGGCGACAGCGTGTCGGAACTGCCCGAAATCACAATCGAAATCCGCAAAGCCGACTGGAGCGGCAAGGTCAGTGCCGCCCAGGCCACGCTCCACGATGCCATCGAGGAGCTTTGCTATGGCTTCCTGTCGCAGGAGCATGACGGCTGGGAGAACAACGACGGCGCCTACGGGGAATTCACTTTGGAGGTCACTTTGCGGACCATCGAACTCGAATTCAACGGGCGCTTCAGCGACATCTACACCACCACGCATACGTTTTAAGGGAGGCAACTCCTCCCCTCGTTACCGAGCCGCGCAAGCCGTTCGAGATCATCGCGGCGGGAGAGGAGATGCTGGCCGGCTCCGGCGCCGAGATCCGCCACGGCGGAAGCCGCGCCTATTACACGCGCGCGGGCGACTATATCCAGCTTCCGCATAAAGAGCAGTTCCACGACGCGCCCGCCTATTACTCCACGGCGGCGCACGAACTCATTCACTGGAGCGGAAATGAAAAACGCCTCAATCGCGAAACGCTCACCCGGTCGCGCGGCTTCAGTCCCGAGGACGAGCACTATGCGAGGGAGGAACTGACGGCCGAAATCGGGTCATGGCTTATCGCGCTGGAAACCGGCTTGCCGCATAATCCCGATCAGCACGCCGCCTACATTGCCTCATGGCTCGGCGCATTGAAGAAAGACAAGAATGAAATCTTCCGGGCGTCGAGCGCCGCCGCCAAGGCCACGGATTACGTCCTGCGCCGCCATCGCGCGGCCGATATCGCAGAGGCCGGCCCGCATACGCAGCGCATTAGCGCTCTGGAGGCTGCTCAGCAACGTCGGGCTCTTTCCCGCTGAACTCCGGCTCCGGCGTTTCGTCCTCAAAGCCGCTGCCTTCCAGCGGCTGCCCGCCGATGTCATCAAGCACTGTGCGCAGCTCTTCGCTCATGGGAACCTTTTGCCGTCTTGCCTGCATCTGTGCACGGTAGCATCGCGCTCCTGTCCGTTCAACCCCTTTGGGTCTATCCTGATGCGATGAGCGAGCGCAGCCAGTTACTCAAAGCCATGTCCGCCGCCTATGCGCTTGGCGACCGCGCCATCCCGTGCAACCGCGACCGGCAGCAGAATCCCGTCACGGCGGACCTGGATGATCCCGCGCGCGCCCTGGCGGCCCTTGCCCGCTACGCCGCCTCGCATCCGGGCGATCCGATGAGCGACGAAATCCGGCAGGCCTATGACCTTCTGGCCAGGTTACTTGCCGCCACTCACTTGCCGCGAACGCCAATCACCTAAGCGCCCGGTGTTCCGGCCACGCTGATGGCCCTTCCGTGCGCCGCGCGATTTTTTGCTGCCGCGCCCTTGCTCTTGAGAAAGGCCCGGGACAGGAACGAACGTGCGTTCCCGCCCGGCTGGTGTTGCTTCAGCGGCCGCCCGCGCTTATTGCTTGCGCGGATGTGCCATGCAGCTGCCGCTCCGCCTCGGTCCAGTCTTCTTCAGATGAACCTTCGGGACAGCCTCGCTGCTGCCAGAGAGCATATGCCAAGTTGGCGATATCCTGCGGGGACGGATTTTTCGTGGTTTCCACTTTTCGTTGTACGGAACCTGGGGATGCGATTGCGGAAGCACTCATGCGTTAACTCTTTTTGAGCGTGACAACCCGAGGACGCGGGGGAGGGATTCTGACGCTCCGTAGCGGCAGCCTCAGAAGCCTCTAGAGTAAAGCTCTATGCCCTCCCGCAGCGCCGCGCAATTCTACCAGCAGCATGACCCCTGATGAATGCCGCCCCGCCGTGCTTCTCGCGTCTTTCCCTCGAACTGCCGCCGTGACCCTTCACCCCACCGCCGATTTAACGTGCTGGATTTCCTTCGCGACTCTTCTTTCCGACATTCGCCCGCTAACCCAATGCTGCCTCTTATTAATCGATTCCTTGCTATCAGAAGCGGGATCGCCGGACAAGACCAGCCAAACAGAAGGTGCGCGAGGACGCATCGCGTTCCGGGTGTCTTTCCTTCGAAGCGGATCGCGATGCGTGCGCACCGTAACCGTTCGTTGGTCTTGCAGTCGCTCCCTAGAGCTTCTGATAGGCGGCGGGACTCGTTAAAGAGGCATGCATTGGGCGGGCCTCACCAACGAAAGGAGAAGTTTTATGAAGAAGTCAGCACTCGTCATCGGCCAGTTCACCAAAGGCGACAACGGCGTGTTCACCGGCAAGCTTGAAACCCTCGCCATCAAGGGCGTCACCATCACGCTACAGCCCAATGACGACAAGGAGAAGGACAACCACCCCGACTACATCGTCCTGCACGGCCAGAACGAAATCGGCGTCGCCTGGAACCGCAATCACGACCGCGGATTCTACATCTCCATGGCCTTCGAGGAGCCGAGCCTGGCGCCCGGCTTCTACACGCTGGCCAAGTCCGGCGCCGAGAAGGGCTACGAGCTGCGCTACCGCAAGCCGATGCCCAAGAAGGACGGCAAGTAACTCCCTCCGGGGCGGCGGCGACGCCGCCCCTTCCCTCTCATCGCTCCAACAGAAGGAAGATCTCCATGGCCAGATTCGAATACACCCCGGCGGAAGACGACAACGAAGATCGTGTCTATGTCCGCGTCGACGACATCTTCGACATCAGCATCCTCCGCCGCGAGGAAGGCCTTATCATCGACGTCTACGACAACGACGAAATCGATCTGCTGGGCACGCTCTCCATTGATGAAGACTCACTCGCCCGCAACCGGGAGGACCTGCCCTGACCGTTTATCACGTGACTGCCTGGTGCAGCGTTCCCTATTACACGACATTCGAGGTCGAAGCCACCACCTTGGGCGAGGCTTTGGCCGAAGCAAAACGCCAGGCCCGAAGAGAATGCGGTGAACCCTGCGGCGGCGGCGAGTCCGAGTGGAACGAGTTCGAAATCACTTCGGATGGCGACGCTTCTCAGAAACTGCGTTACCTGGAGCCATCCCGCCTTGCGGAGAATGCAGTTGCCGTCATGCTGGCTGCGCTGTGCCGGTTCGAGACGGCGTGGCGCGCGTGGGCTGCCGATACCAGACGTTATCCCAAACTCGCGGCCGCGTGCGAGATGTTCTCGATTTACGAGCAGGCGCGGGCGGCCATACGCGAAGCGACCGAGCAATAACCGTACGTGCTCCTGGCGACGAGGCACATGCTTTGCTCCCCCTCAGACGGGGTCACCGCAGAATTTGCTCCATAGTGCACAGCGCGCTAATCCGCGCCGGCATTCGGTTTAAGCGATAGATGCACAGGACTTGCGCACACGGCTGGCTGCCCTGAAATTTCTTGGGGCTTGATGCCGCGGGCCAAGGTCGTGTAGGATGGGCCACCATGAAATGGGAGGCGGCGATTACAAAAGTGGACTGGTCACAATGCGCGGAAGTGGAAAGCGTTCCGGGCAAGGTGAGCGGCGCGTGGGTGCTGCGCGGCACGCGCATGCCGGTTTCCGTGCTGCTTGAGAATCTCGACGCGGGCGCGACAGTGGACAACATCATGGAATGGTTCGACGGTCTCAACCGCGCCCAGGTTCAGGCCGTCATCGACTTCGCCCGGAAGGGCACCAAAGAACCCTCTGCACATAGCCGCTGATGCGCGTCCTCTTCGACCAGGGCACGCCCGTGCCGCTCCGCACTTTCCTGACGGGCCACATGGTGAGGACGGCGGCGCAGGAAGGATGGGACAGCTTAAGTAATGGCGAGTTGCTGCGTGTGGCGGAAGCGGCGGGATTCGACGTGCTGGTGACGCCCGATAAGAACCTGCCCTATCAGCAGAATCTCACCGGCCTTCATATGGCGGTCGTGGTGCTCGGCAACGCGCAATGGCCGGTGCTGCGCCGTCATGCGTTACGGGTGGCCGAGGTTGTAAACGCGGCGAAGGCAGCAAGCGTGGTGCAGGTGGACGTGCCGCAGCGGGAAAGATGACGGAGGAGTACCTGCCGCCGTTGCAGGCTGTGGAATATTTCAGGGCCGCACTCTGTTCGCGCGGGCATACTCAGCGGTCGATGTCCCTCTCCGGCTCGGTATCCAGCGCGTGGTTATCTTCCGCCACAGCCCGCCGGCTGCGGGTTTCGAGCGGGATTTAAGGCCCTTCTTTAGTGTCGGGGGTCGTAGATGTTCAGACGGGTTTCAACACGCTCCATGCGGCTTTCCAACCTGTCCATGCGCCCGGAAAGCTCCGCGAAGTCAGCGTGAATATCGGCAAAGCCCCCTTCTATCCGGCTTAATATCCTGTCCTGCGACGTAATGCGGACTTTCAGACTGGCAACGTCCTCGCGGATGATGGCCACCTGCGCCTGAACGGACTTCAGCACTTCGTATATCAGTTCATTGGTGACGGCTTCCGGCATGGCTTTCCCCGATGTATCCGGCAGAGTGTACAGGAAACGCTTGCATCGGGGAAGCAAGAAAAGCGCGTGTTCTTCAAAGCGACCCTTTAACGAACTTCGCGAACAAGCTGCTGATGCGGCTTGAAAATTTGCTTGGACTACTCTATTTCCCTTTCGGTAGCGGCCCGCCGGAAGGGCGGTCTTCGAATGGCCCTTTCATCTTGACGAAAACTCGCTTGCGCCATAACCTACGCGGGAAATGCAGCCCAATAATTTACAACCGGAAAGCCGCAATCGGCAGGCGTTTCGCCGCGCCCGCATCACCAGCTCCCCCTACGCGCATATGCTCACCACCGCCATGCAGCTTTCTCCGCTTCTCATGGCGGAATTCGTCAAAGACGCGGAGAAACGCTGGCGCTACAATCGCATTCTCATCCTCACCGGCACGCTCGCGTCGCAAGGGCTATGGGCGGCGAAAGTTCACCGGGAACGTCGCGAGTGCGAGGAGCGCAGCCGTTAATTCACAAACCGCTCCCTGCGTATTTCAATCAGCTCCTCATCCTCCGGATTGCTTTTCGGAAACAGCCGAAGCACCGTTTCATCCGGGTAACGCTTATCGAGACAGCAGCATATTTCTCCCTGCCAATAATCGGGCAGCAGCGCGAGAATATCCGCCACCAGTTTGGCCGACCATCTTGTTTTTCCGTTGGAGCGCACGGCCATCACGAGATCCAGCGCGTACCGCAGCGCCCGCTTTCCTTCATCCGTCCGGACCTCCTCCATCCGGAAAAGCAGGGCATCGCTCTCCCACCGGAACACGCACGGAGACTCGCCATTAGCTCCTTCCGCCAGCATTACCGCCGTCCTGCGATTCCGGCAGGCCATCGCTATTCCGGACGGATAAACCGCGTACCATTGACAACCTTTGTTCGCGACGTCATACGGCAACGCCCTTCCGTCCGGCTTCACATGCACGACATACGCCCGGCAGGGTAAACCGGCCCGCGCGTAACCATTGAAGCCCTCCGCCGGGATTTCCTCCGACATCGCTTCACCCTGTTTTCTTGAGGGCGACCGTATCATTCGCCGGTGCGATTTCAACGGCCTTCCCGCCCGCCGTTTCCAACTCGCAAAGCCAGTGCGGCTTCTTTCCCTTGGCGGCCCACACCAGCGCCTTATTGTCGGGATGCTGATAGCTGTGGCCGCCTTTGTAAGTCAGCTTCGCTTCGTGCTTTGTCTTTTTCCCGGCAACGTCCTTAAGGCTTAAGCCCACCGATTCCAACAAAGCGCGGGCCTTGCCTAATGCTTCCGCCTTGCGCTCCCGGTCATGCAGCGCCAGTAATTCCTCCGCCCGGGCAATGACGGCGCGCAATTCGCTATCCTCTAACTTTTCGAGCCAATCCAGCATCCCGCTCTTCCTCCTCAGTCAGTCTCTTCACCATTTCCTTGAAAGCCGGCGTGATTTCAATCTGCGTGACAATCGGCTCATTATCCGGGTTGTTATGCCGCAACATTTCCGCTTCCCGGCTATTGCGCTCTTTAATGCGGGTTCGCGGCCGCTCTCAATGTCGGCCAGACAATCACGCCGAGATTCCATCCCTCTATCGTCACCACCTGCATGCCCATAATCAAACGCAGAATCTCCTTTTCGCCTCCGTCTTCCCATTCGTGGGTGACATATTGCCCCCATGAAATTCCGCTTCGCCTGCGCCCATCCTTGAAGCGGAAATTGAGACTGAAGGCATTGATCTGCCTTTCCGCGGCGCGCTTTCCGTCATCGCCCTCTACAGGCCGCCGGTTTGACCACCTTTCATCAACTCCTGCGCAAACGATTTTCTCCTCGCCTCAGGCATAGCTCATGCCCTCCTTGCCCCCGCCCTTTATCGCGCCAGTAATCCGCGACGGATTTGCGCCGCGCGTGCTTCAAGGAAACGGCTCACCCGGTTGCGCTCCAGCGACTGATGGAAACGATGCGCCATGACGGCCGGAGCTTCGTTTGCGTCAGTTCGACCGCCGATAGTCGTTGCCCGGTGCGCGCAATCGCATCGCGCACGTCCTGCTTATAATCGACATAGACTTTTCGCCATTTCCCGGCCACGGGAAGCGGACACATACCATTGCTGCTGATTCGCAGCCGGGAGCGATTCTTTGCCCGCCGCGATGAATACCCGGTCCACCGTTTTGCCTTGGCGGCATAGCTGACGTATCGACGTAACCGAGGCTAGAATGGCCCCAGTCTTTCGGCAGGAGCTTGCCCTTTTCCAAGTCGGATATCGCCCTCTTTGGTAAAGCCCTCGACGGTGAAGATATCGCCGTTATTGACGCGCGTGCCTTTGGCCTGCCCCTCGACTTTGGCCTCGCCGTTTTTCGTGATGCGGATGCGGTCGCCTTTGGCGATGGCGATCTCGCGGTGCGGAACACATCGAAACGCTTTGCGCTTCGCTCTACCGGCAAGCGCGCGCTCGCGAGCCGTCCTGCTTTTGCAGCAACAGGCCGTTGCTCGTCACTGGGCGATGCACCGCCTTTTCTGCCGCGCGTAAATCCCTTCGGCATTCTGATGGAATTCGACCACCATGCCCGGCTCGTAATTGCGGACATCGCCTCTTTTGCGCATCCGTCCATCCCGTCGATTTGCGCGCCATGAACGTATGCTCTTTGCCCAGCGCGCCGCGCTCTTTTAGAGCGCTTCTCAATTCATCGGTAAGCCTTTGACCTTCCGCGTGAGTCGGGGCGATGATCAGCGCGCTCTTTCCTTCCTCCTGCGCTTTCAGGTAATCCTTCACGAGCAGTCCATGCCGGTCCTCTTCGCCGGAGCCTCGACAATCCAACCCATCTTGTCCAGCGCATCGAATCCCTTTTGCGCGGCCCTGCCCGTTCCTTCGGCATATCGCCTCGACGGCCTTTTTGTATCCGGGCTCGGTCTGCCTGTCGGATTTCCGTTAAGCCGCGCGAGCCACGCCCGCTTCCTTTTCCAAAAGGCGGAACGCGTCACCGGCCTCAACGACTGGAATGCTGCGTATAATCGCCGGAAAGAATGAGGCGGTTATTGCCGTTTCTTCACCACGTCCATGAGCCGGTTCATATCGTGGAGGAAACCTGCCCGGCTTCATCCACCCAGATGATCTGGCCTTTGATTTGCTCCTGGAGCTTTTCGTTTTTCAAGAGCATTGCGAGCGTTGTGGCGTCTTTGAAGCCTTCTTTCGCAAGAACTCCTCTGGAGGCCTGAGACGAAGGCGCAAACGCAAGACACGGTGCCCTTCACCCTCCATGGCGTCCCTTGTCGCGCGCATCATCGTCGTCTTGCCCGTACCGGCCTTACCCACGATGCCGGTCACGGTATCGCGGCTGTTAAGGATATGGAGCGCCGCCTTCTTTTGTTCATCAGACAGCCCGCCAAGAGATTTCATGGCTCTCGCGATTTGCGTGTTCACTTTCCCCTCCTCATAGGAGGAGGAAGAAATCAACAGGGGCTTTCGTTTCCGCTGCCCGTCCCTGGCGAATTGCAACATTGCCACTTCATCCCGCAGGACGGTTTTCGTCGTGATGAACATCTGCCCTCCATGCTTTACCGGAATCACTTCCCTGTGCTGTGCTATATCGGCAACTTCTTCGGGCTTTATGGAGCCCACGGCATATGTTAAGCGCCTCTGCCTTAAGCTGTTTTTCCGATACGGCGGACGCCTTCTGGAAACGAATGCTCAAGCGCGTATTCTTTGGCCTGCTCGGGCGTTATCGTGGCATCGCCCTTTTGCAGGCCCATCGCCGCCGTCCGAATGGCCAGCCGCTCTTCCGGGTCAAACGGCTGTCCCATTCCTTTCGCAATTCTTCCATGGACTGCGGCTCGGGGTTTTTCTTTTCCCGCGAGCGCCGGGCGATTTTCGCCCTACTCTGCGGGTCATCGTGCCGCCAAGCTTTCGCGGCCTCCTTATCAATCACCCCATGCCGCTGCGAGAATTTTTCTACCGTGGCCCGTTCAATGCCGGCAAGTCTGAAGCTGTTGCCGTCCTTCTCAATGCCATAACCGATGTCCTTCAATTTTGAGGCCAGGCGGGCGTGAAACGCCGCCTGGTAATAGCCTTTGTCGCGGACGATGTCCCCAAGCTGAATCGCCTTCCATCGTTCTTCCGCCGCATCGAAGGTCGCGTTGAAAACGGTGGCATGCGCATGCAGCTGCGGATCGGGCATTCCCTCCACCGGCCTTGCCGTCCGGTGGATATGCTCCGCCCATATCATGTTGCCCGTAAGCCGGTCTTCATCCGCCCCGTTCTTGCGAACGCGTGTCTGGACGTCGCCCTCCATTTCCGCCATCGTTTCGCGCACCGATTGGCGGAAGCAGTCGAGGATTCGGTCATCGCCCCCCAGCTCATAGGCCAGCGTCACCGATTTCGGCGCATCGAAGGTGATGTCCGTCATTACCCTTCGGTCTTCGCGGTTGCGCGGCGTCAGCTTCTCGCCGGTCGCGGGATTGACGTTATCGCATAGCCTGAAGAAGTCGGACTGCTCCACTTCGCCCGACAGGCCGACCATTTCCGCGCCTTTGCCGTGCCATACACCCTTCAATTGCTGCGCATTTTCCTGCGTGTAGTATTTGCCGTCACCCGGAGCGATGTGCTGGGTGTAGTAATCCTTCGCCGCCGCCGCGCTTTTCTGGTGATTGATGAAAATCATTCGATTTCACCATTCAGGGAAGCCGATCCGATACAACTTAAACGCGATACCGGCAACAGGAAAAATCAACCAATGCATCCGTATACACCTGTCCCCTAAGCAGAGCTTAGGCAGTTCACGGGGTATCGCGACCGCACCTATGTTGCCGGTCTCTATTCGCTTGCCCGTGGCCCCGATTCTTCGTATGATCAGGCCCGCAACAGCACATGGAGCTGCTATGACAGACGCGCAGCATATTGACCTTCTGATGCCGCCGCCCATGGCCAGCCAGGGCGACCTACTTGCGTATATCGAGCAAACCCGCCGCAAGCTAGACCGATACCACCGGCTGCACGCAACAATAAACCCCCTCGACGCTGCAGCCATTCGCGCCATGTGCGACGAGCTTGAAGCCGACATACTAAAAAATCTCTAACGTTCCCAAGAGGGGCTGGGCCGGGCTATCGTCTGCTGCTTGTCCGGAGATTTTTCAGGAGCCTTTTGCTGTTCCTGCGCGCGGTCTTTCCCGACGCATTATCGGTGGGACTTAACGCCGCCTGCGCCTTGTCCTGCCCGTTCTGCTTCTGCATCTCCGCGGCAGGACTGCTTTGACTTCCGTTTGAAGACGCATCCGCTTGAGGCGCATTATCGTTGCCGATATGCTGCGTCGCCTTACGCAACGTCTCGCCTATCTTCTGCGCTTTTTCTACTTGCTCGGGCGTAGGGTCAATCCGGTTCGCTTTCTCCTGCGCCGCTTCGCGCGAATACATCTCTTTCGCGGTTTCGGGCTTTGCCGCTTGCTGGGCGGGTTGCTGATCGCGGTTCTTTATGAAATCGAGAAATGCCATTTCTTTGTACCCAGCCCCATTCTTAGGCAAGCCCATTGGGATTGAGAGTTAAGCGGCGTTAAGTCTCGAATATTCCAATAGAAAACCTTGCATAATGGTCGGATCGGTTTTTTGTTCCCATGACTCCCAAAGACCGAACAACGCCATCCGATCCGGAGATAAGCGATCAACTTGAAATCATTCTTAACAGCGCGGCCTTCTCTAATCACTCCCGTCCATCCGCCGTACTTCGCTTCATTGTTGAAACCACTCTTGCCCGCAATAAGCAAAGGCGACACAACAGTCCGATAACCGAACGCGATATCGCGGAGGCACTCTTTCCTGCCACCGACTATGCGCCGGGCTCAAACGTCGCGCGGGTTCACGCTGTTTCCATGCGGCAGCTGCTTGCCGAATATAACCAGACAATAGGTAAAGACGACCCAATCATAATCGCTTTTCCGCGCAGCACGACAGAGAAGGGGAAAAAACGCTCATCGAACTACAAGCCGGAGTTCACGTACAATCCCGCCAATGAAACATCGGCAAAATACCTTTCCGCCCTTTATCACATTGGCAGAGCCACGCCGCAAGACCTCGAAATCGCTGCCGATCATCTGGGCTACATACTGCAAGACCCTACGTATTTTCACTTTTCCGCGAACCTCACCTGGATTGACGTCTGCGCGGCAAGCAGTTTTTTTGAATACCTGATTTTTCGCGTTTCAGTCACGGATGCATATAACCGCTTAGACACACTTCTGGAAATGGCCCCGAAAGACTGGAGAGTGCAAGCCGTCGCAGGAACGTTGGCTATGGCCCACAGAGACATCCCCCAAGCCGCCCTTCACTACGCCGAAGCTTACGCCGCAAACCCGAGTGAGATCCGCAAATACCGTTGGTATCAAGTATTTCTCCTCGCCGTAGAACGCACCACAGAGGCGCTCGAACTTATATCGGCCAACGTCACCGCCGACCCGACGAACCCACTCAATCACGCTTTACTCGGCTTGACGTTCTACGGCTTGCGGCGCTTTGACGAGGCCCATTCCGCTTTCGAAGCCGCGATCTGGCTCAACAATCTTTTTCCTCTCGCGCAGCTCGGCATGGCCATGACGGAAATCGCCATGAATATGCCAATGCGGGCGTTACACATACATTTACCCATCCTGGAAACACCGGTGAACGGCCTCCGCTGGTTCATGTACGGGCTGACATTTCTTTGCGCATGTTCCCCGCCATTTGAAGAGGCGCCCGCCGAATTTCAAGACGAGTTACTCGAAGAATTCAACCGACGCGTTGCAGCCCTCAAATATTGGAAAGAAGAGTATGATCCCGAAATCCATTGCGTCTTTCAAAAAGCCCTCACACATACCCTCAAACACGATGTCGGATTCGTAGTCGAGTACGCTCCTTGGATGGAATTCCAGGCGGCGATTCTCCAGCTGTGCATCAACAATGATGAAGACGCGGCTGTGGCGGCCCTTGAAGCCGCGTGGGCGAATTCCCGCCCACTTATCGCGTGGCTCCATATGATGCCAATTTTTGATATCCTGCGCGGCCATCAAGGCTTCCTGTCGTTGGAGCAACGCCGTCTCGAACCAGCAGCCACTTAACTCCGTTTAACTTTCGTAATAGCCGTTGACTGCCCCATCATCAGGGCATGTCAGCAAGAAACCTACTTCTTCTCTCTGGCGCCCTATGCGCCTCACTGTTTACAGCCAAGGCTCAAACCCCGATTCCGATTTACCCGCCATCCTTCACCGGAATCAAGTGCGGAGATAAAACCGTCACCGAAGGCGTCGTTATCGATGCCGCCGTCACTAACGATTCCGGCCAGAAAGCTTTCGTAATCCGATGGCTCGACCAGGATGCCCATCAGTTCGAACAGGTCCATAGCGCCGTCATCGCCTTTTCAAAATGCATCGCAAGCGACGGCGACGACATCGACGGCTTGCGTATCCAACGGATTCTGCCCGATTCCCTCGCCATTTCAAAACGCGGCGTCGCCTATGAGGTGCGCTACATCGAGTCGCCAAAATACGATCCGCAATACGCCGTCATCTTCGACGGGCATTTAGCCTTCCGGCTCGATGAAACCCTTTGGAACGACGAAGGCTACCGGTTTACATCCCAGGACTTCATCCTGACGTCCGAAGGAAAAATCTTCGCCGACATCCACGCAATCGCGCCCGCGGAGGCCAAACCGCAATATCCGGCTCCCGAGACAAAATCCCCCACGAGGTAAAACCATGACAAAACACTTCTTCCTTCTGCTCGCTTTTGCGGCTATCGCTACCGCGCAGCAGCCCATTCCCGATCCAGCGAAGCCTATCGCGCCGGACCCGGACCAGATACAACGCCAGATCAAGGCTCTGCAGCTTCAGCAGCAGATCGAGCTTCTTAAGGCCCAGCAAAAGGCCCTGGAGGAGCCGAAAGCACAAACGCCAGAAGACGCCGAATTGAAACGCCTGGAGGCGGAACGCCAGCGGCTTTTGAAGCAGCAGCAAATCGACAATCTCCGCAAGCAGAACGATGCCATCAAGGAGCAGGCCATCCAGGATTGCATCAAAGCCCACCTGGACAAGAAACCCGCCGTCCCGGTGACGGACAAGCTCAAGCAGCAGCTCACGGCCAAAATCCGTAAAACCGGAATCGATCCGCAAACCCTTCAGAAAGACGCGCAGGACAAGGAGCGCGAAAAAGCGCGCAAGGCCTGCGAAGCCCAGAAGCAATGAATTTATCCGGGCGCGCACGCACCTTCGCGCGCCCTCTTTTTAAACCCATGGCACCCAATAACAATCTTCTCGATCAACCCTTGCTTGCGTTGTCGGAATCCGATTACGCCGACTGGAAAACGGTTTTCGAAGGCACGTTCATAGCCGGATCTCCGGGGGCCGGGAAAAGTACGACGAGCGGAAGGAACCTCGCTTATGCGCTGATGCGCCGCCGCGACTCCGGAGGCCTTGTGTTAGTCGCCAAAGGCGAGGAAACGCAAAAAAGTGGATCGACATCGCCACGGCGTTAGGCCGACGCGACGACCTCATTATCTTCAACGCCGAATCTGGCCTTTCCTTCGATCCTCTTCATTACGAATTCACCCGGCCCGGAAGGGGGGCCGGAGACATGGAATCGATCATCGATTTTTTCTCCACGCTCGTTTCCATCGGAAAGAAGGAACACGGTGGGGGGCACGATCCTTTCTGGGAACGGGGAAACGAGCAATTAATGCGCAATTGCATCAAGTTACTCGAACTCGCCGGAGAGCGTATCTCCATCGCCAGCATCGACCGCGTCATTAAGTCGCTCCCCACAAGGCCCAATGAGCATGAAGAAAGCGACTGGCAGGGCCAATCCTACTGCGCTCAACTTATTCACGCCATCAAGGAGCGCAAACACACCTTAACGCCCGATCAATGGAGCGATCTCGACTTCGCCACGCAATACATCTTCAAGAAGTGGCCGGCGTTCGACGAGCGCCCGAGATCTTCCCTGGAAATGACCTGGTCCGGCATGGCGGATAAGTTTTTATTCAATCCGTTCAATCGTTTGTTCTGTTCAGGCAAATGCAGCTTTACGCCGGAGGACACGACGCATCGCCATCGCATTGTGCTGTGCGATTTTCCGATGCTCGAATACGGCCATGAGACCGGCCGTTTAATCAACATCATCCTGAAGCTGATTTTCCAAAGGGCGTGGCTCCGGAAAAATCTCGCAATCTCCGAACCCGACCTTCCTGTGGCAGGACGAAATGCAGTATTTCGTAACAAGGCGCGATAACTTCTTCCAGCAGACCTGCCGGGGCAGCCGGGTCGCGGTCGTTTGCCTCACCCAGAACATATTGAACCTTTCCGAAGAGTTAGGCGAAGACCAGCCGGGCTCAAAGACCAAGTCCTTCCTGGGTAACTTGAGCGGCCTTAAGATATTCCACCAGCAAAACGAGATAGAGACCTGTAACTACGCCGCCGATCAGCTGGGGAAACAATACCGCTATCTCGACGGCTACAACGCCGGCGGAAACGCCCACGACATGCATTCCGGAGTAAGCGGCCATAAACACCTGGCGCATATCCTGGAACCCGTCGAATTTACAAGGCTTGCCAAGCCCAGCTCTTCAAGCCCCTATGCCGAGGCCATCGTCTATCAATCCGGCAAAATCTTCAACGCCAGCAAGACCCCGAAAAATCCCCACGGATCGAATTACCTCCGCGTGCTTTTCACACGCGACATGAAAGGACAACTCTGATGAATAAATCATCCCCAGCCGAAGGTTTAAACGTCGGCAATATCGAAGACTACGCCATGAACGCGGTGTTCTTCGTTTCGAGCATCGTCACGGCGCCCATAGAGATTTTTTTGAGACCGTGGTACGGGTCCACTTACTTCAACGCCGTGACGCAGTCCCTCGCCCTCATGATGCTCATCGTCATGACGGCTTTCTCCGGTGTGGCCGGAATGGTCGGGCATTTCGTTCCGGGAATGCGCATGGCGTCCGGAATGTACGGCCTGGGTGAATTCACCGAGCTTTATCTCCTTGCGAGCTTCGTTCACGGCTTCCGGATATGGCGCCGCATGCTTCACCCCGAAAAAGAGATGGTTTCGTATTTCGAGGGGCCGCCACTGCCGTTTTTCCCGCTTCTGCCGGGCGGAAAGTCGTTCTGGCGCGTGCGCGTCATCTACGAGCCCATCTTCCTTGCCGTGCTTTCCATCCTATTGAGCAACCTCTTTATTACCCAGCCCTCCTTGACCTTTTACCTCCGCATGGCGGCGCTCTTTCTCTTCATGAAAAACTATGTCTCCTGGTACGGCAACTGGCATTACCTGCGCAAGACGATGGACATGGCCAACATAGGCCCGGTCATCGGCGAGATCGTCAATAACACGGCCACGGAAGAGGAAAAGGCGACCGTCCACCTGGCCAGCCTGCCCAGCGACTTACCCGACGATCTGCGCAAAGCCACCGCGGAGCGCCTCGCCCCATCGTTTTCAAAGGACACCAAATGAACCTCACCGAGAAACAAAAAAAACTGATTGTTTACGCGCTGATAGCGCTACTTCCTCTTTCCTACCTCTACCGTCACGTCGTGACCTGGGCGAACCAAAGAGAGTACCGGCGGCAAATGGCCATACGGCAAGCCATCCAGCGAACGCAACAAGCCCAGCGCCAGGAGAAACCCGCTCCTGTGATGCCTGTCGCGGGAAAGAAAGCCCTTGGGCTATGGCGGGGCAGTGCCTACCTTCTGCCTCCCCGTGGAATGTGCATTCTCGATCTCACCGTCAAGCCGGGAGACGATCCGGAATCCTTCACCGCCTATTCCAGGCTCAAATGCCCGCCGCCCACTACCCGTCTTACTTACCGATCGCCGGATCTCGACAAGACGATATCCATCATGGCCGCGCTCAATCCCGTCTCCGCGATTCTCACCGGAAAGCCCGAAGGAAAATCGCTCTCTTTCACCGTGGACAGGATCATCGGCTCAGGCGTGACCACCACCGCCTGCCCGCCTTCCTCGCTTGTGCTTACGCCGTTTGCCAATAACCAACTCGCCGCGGAGTTCAAGGACCCCTGCGGCGGCGGCCAGATGATTCTCGCGAGGGCAACGCAATGACGCCGCTGCGCGTTCACGACCTAAAACAGGAGGAGGAGACCGTCCTCCTCACCCTGCCCGAAGCGGCGCGCGAGCTGCGTTGCTCGCGCTCCCATCTCTACCGGATCTTAAGCGGAAAGCATCATGGACCGCCGCTTCCGGCGTTTCATTTGGGGCGAAAGGTGTTTATCCGGAAAAACCAGCTTCAGGCCTGGATACGCAGCCTTGAAGATATGGAACGTGAAAGCCGCTACGCGAGCGGGTTTTTCGGGATAACCGACATGGAGTCCATCGCCGGGGCGTGATCTATGGACGACGCCACGGCCTTTGAAAGGCACTACCGGATCGGGGAGTTGGCCAAGCTCTGGGGCCTCGGCAGAGAGACCGTTCGAAAACTTGTTTCCACCGAACCCGATGTTATAAAGATCAGGCTCGGCAAAAACAAACGTCACACCACTTACGCGATCCCCGAAAGCACCGCCCGTCGCATCCATTTGAGGCTCAGCAATGGAGGATGAACAATTCGACCCTGAGATAGCGGAGCGCATCGCTGCCATTGCCAAGCGCTTCCGCGTCTCTCCTGATTCGCTTGTCACCTTCCAGAAGGAAGGACAGCTCCCTGAGCGCGTCAGACTCGACGAATTACTCCAGAAGCTCGCGAAGAAACAAAAAGAGCAAATGGCGCTGTTCTAATCAGCGCGGATGGAAACGACTTTTTCTTTCGGGCGCGGCTTGTCGTCAAAGGCTTCCTGCAGGATGCGGCTTAACCTCGCCTGTCTCTCCGGAACCCACGCGCTGTAGTGTTTGCGCACGATCGCCTCCGTGTTGCCCATCAAGTCCGCCACGTCCTGCACGCTTACTCCGCGTTGCAAGAGAATACGCGCAAAAGTGTGTCGTAGACGGTGCGGGTGCGGCCTTCTTGTCCATGGCCCGCACATCTCCCAAAGCCGATTCAGACGCCTGCGCCACGTTTCCGTAATGATGTCTAGCGTAGTGGGCTTATGCGCTCCAAAGATATATCCCCCCGCTCCTTCGCCTTCGTCCGAATACGCTCCTGAAGCCACATCGGGACCCACGTATACACATTCGTGCCGGCCTTCGTGGCGCGCAGGAAAATTTCTCCGCTCGGCTGCAGCCGGTCAATGTGAAACAGCGCCACGTCCGAAATTCGTAAGCCCGTATAGATGGACAGCGAGATGAAATCCGCCAGATCCTCGCCGCTCCATTTGTGCCGGTACGTCCTTCCATAGCGCTCGCAGGCCGCGTACATGCGCTTGATCTCTTCATCCGTGAACGGAAACTTCTGCTCGCTGTGCTGCATGGCCCGCGTCTTCGGATTCTTGATGGCGCGCGCCGGATTACTTTGCATCCACCGATTGCTCAGGCAATATTCGAAAAACGGCTTGAGCATGGCCATGCGGCGCACAGCCGTAGCAGGACTCACCGGCCAGGTGGAGCGGAACTGCCGCACGTCGAGCGGCTCCCACTGGTCAAGCATCACGTAGCCGCGCTGGTGGGAAAACACCACCAGGCGATTCAAAAACAACCGGTATTTCTTGTGCGTGGCGAACGCCGCGGTTTCCCGCAATTCATCTAGGAAGTTCTTACCGCACGCTCGATCGTCACCCGGTCTCGCGGATCGGGTTCCTTTACCGGCGGCGGAAGAAGCGCCTCGCTGTCCCATGCGCCCGTCTTTTCCCAGTGCGCGGCAACTGCCTTCGCCTCTTCCCAGGCGCTTTTGCCCGTGCATCGGCGGCGGAATTTTGCGCCCAGCGTGCCGGAAGCGAAGATCAGGCAGGCGCAGCGCTTCCAGTTTTTCTTATGCTCTTCGAATTCTCCGGAACGGAACTCTTCCGCGTAGCCGGCTTCGCATTCCGATCGATGACGGCGATAGAGAGTGACGGCCATGCTCTCTGAGGAGCACGTTGCCCGCCATTGCCCGCTGAGTGTTTAAATTTGCTGTAAGTGGTTTAGAATCTAATGGCGGAGAGGGGGGGATTCGAACCCCCGGTAGACTTTAAAGGCCTACGACGGTTTAGCAAACCGCTGCTTTCGACCACTCAGCCACCTCTCCGTCCTCCTCATCTTACCGGATTCGCTTCAAGCGAAAACCTGAAACGGTTCGGGTCAGCCGGAGGCATCGATCGCTCATGCCGGCGCCAACCTGCCACTTCCCTAATACCGCGGCACGCCTGGATCCACCTCCCGGCTCCATCGATCGATTCCGCCTGCCACGCTAAAGCAATTCTCGATTCCCTGTCGCCGCAACCAGGAAACCACCTGTAAACTCCGCACCCCGTGATGGCACAAAACCATCAGAGTCCGCTCGTCCGCCATCGCCTCCAGCCGCTGCAACTCGGGAGGAATAGACTGCATTGGAATCAGCTCGGCCCCCTCGATCCGCGAAAGCGCAAATTCCTCCGGCTCCCGGACATCGATCAAAATCGCAGCCTCCGAGCCTCCTAAACGAACCAGCGCCTCTTGCGGCGTGACTTCCAATTTTTCAGACATTTAGCACCCCAACCCTCCAGTACTCCGACCGGAGTACTCCCACAAAACCATGGGAGTACTGGGAATTTTCAGACTTCTCCCACCGCGAAAAATGGCCTTCTACATGCCATACTTATATCTCAGAAATCTCAGAAAAGGACCGCAATGGCGCAGCTTGGCGAGGCAATTGCCCGCTACCACAAGCTCTTCGAGGAGGATTGTTACCGCGATCTCTCCTGGGCCGAAGAGCTTCAGGAGCGGATGCGTCGACAGCGCCTGACCGAGTCCGGACGGCTGGTCGCCCCCGTCTTACGCCCCCAGTTTATCTCAAGACGTCAGCTCGAAATGCTTACCCGTGCCACGGAGCATCTGGCTGCCGTTCTGGACCATATCGAGGCCCTGGCCCTCGATTCCCCTGCTCTGCTCAACCGCTTGCGAATGCTTCCGGCCGAAAAAATGTTGGCCGCCATTCCGTCGGGATACTCGCGCTTCAGCGTGACCTCGCGCATGGATGCGCACCTGCAAAACGGTTCTCTTTCGATCCAGGGATTCGAAACCTGCAAGCCGAAAGGCCTCGCCTACTCGGACCAGCTCGCCGATCTCTTCCTCGATCTTTCCATTCTCAAAACCTTCAAGCGTGGCCGCTATCGGCTCTCGAAAATCGGCTCCGGCACGCGCTTGCAAAGCGCCGTCTTGCAAGCCTGGAAGGAATTCGGTGGTCGGCGGCCCCCCAACATTGCCATCCTCGAAGCCGGAGATCAGTTCGGTTCGGATTCGAGCGAAGGCCACCTTCTCGCCGAGCAGTTCAACTCTGCCCGCCTGCCTACTCGCGTCACTTCGCCGGATCGCTTGGCATACAAAGACGGCAAACTCCGCGCTGGCGAATTTCAGATCGACATAGTTTTTCGGCGCCTGCTCACCCGCGAGCTTTTGTCGCGGTTTGATCTTTCTCATCCTCTATTGCTCGCCTATCGCGATCGCGCCGTCTGCGTGGTCAACGATTTCCGCTCCGAAATCGCCCACCGGCGCGCGCTTTTCGAACTGCTCACGGATGAAACCGTAACCGCCGGCCTTCCGATTGCCGATCGCAAATTGCTCCGCACCTTCGTACCGTGGACCCGCGTTGTCGCACCGCGCAAAACCAAATACAAGGACAAAGACGTCGATCTGCTCGAGTTTATTCTCGGCAACCGGGAGCGTCTGGTTCTCCGCCCCAATGAAGACCTCGGGGACGAGCCGGTTTTCATCGGCCTCGAAACCAGACAATCGGCCTGGGAGCGTGCTCTTCGAATTGCCTTGCGAACACCCTATGTGGTGCAGGAGCGTCTCTGCAATGGCTCCGAACCGTTTCCGCTCTTTCAATACGGTGAGCTGCAAATGAAGAAGGCGGACGTTTCAGTCCACCCGCACATCTTCAACGGCAAAATGCAAGGAGCATCCGCTGCCCTCGATATCTCTTCCGCCGGCCGATCCACACCCCTCGCCATGGCTCCCGTCCTCGTCCTCGAAGAAAACAGTTAAGCCGTTATGTGGAGCAAGCGTTTTCGCCTGCGCTCTTCACCGACTCGCTGTCGGAGCGGATGCAGCCGGTTTCACCATCTCCACATCGATCGTGATCGCAACATCGTCGCCAACCACTGCCGGATAGCCGCTCACTCCGAAGTCCTTCCGGTTCACCTTTGTGGTCGCGGAAGCGCCCATGTGCATGTTGCCCCGCTGATCCTTCGCCGCCTCACTTGGGCCATCAATGTCCAGCACTACGTCTTTCGTCGTACCGTGGATCGTCAGATCGCCCGTCACTTTCAGTTTGCCCTGTCCCGCCGATTCCACGCGCTTCGATTTGAAAGTGATGGTCGGATATTTCGCTACGTCGAAAAAGCTTGCGCCGCGCAGATCGTTGTCGCGCTTTTCCACGCGAGTGTCCACCGAAGCCGCATCAATCGTTACGTCTACGGAGCTTTTCGAAACGTCCGCCGGATCGTATTGAACCGTCCCGCTGATCTTCGTGAAGGCGCCCCGTACCGTCGAAATCGCCATGTGACGGACGGCGAACTGTGCCGAAGAGTGGTTCGGATCAATTTGCCAGGTGTCTGTTTCGGCAAACGCCGGAACGGCTAGAGCAATGCATGCAATAAGTGTGAAGCCAAAGCGTGTACATTCTCCCAAATGGTGTAGATTTGATCTTAACCTGAGATTTCTACTTAGCGGGTAGCGGCTGCGCCCCAACTACCTCTAGTAACTCAATTTCGAACTCCAACGTCGCCCCTCCTGGAATCGGCGGCCGGCCATTGTCTCCGTAAGCCAGGTCGGAAGGGCACACCAGACGGGCCTTCCCGCCCACCTTCATCTTCTGCACCCCCTCCGTCCAGCAGCGGATCACGCCGTTCAGCGCGAATTGTGCGGGTGTGTTCCGCTTATAGGAGCTGTCGAACTCCGTGCCGTCCACAAACGTGCCGCGATAGTTGACCTTCACCGTGTCGGTGGCTTTAGGAGAAGCCCCAGTGCCGGGCGTCAGCTCCCGGTACACTAGCCCGGAGTCCGTCTTCACGGCGCCAGGCTCGGCGGCGGCTTTCTCGATGAAAGCCTTGGAAGCGGTCTTTTGCCGCTCCGTCACTCGCGCGGCTCGTGCGCGAGCAAGCGGCTCAATTTTCGGACCCCAGGTATCCAAATCCAGAGCTGGTTTGCCCGCTGCCGCGTCCGTAAGACCGCGTTTCAGAATCTCCAATTCCTGGGGAGACAAATCGAACTGCGCCAGCGACCGGTAAACCGATAGACCAAGCGAGTAAATGGCCTTCTGGTCATCTGTCGCCAATGCCGGAGGCGTAGCAGTCTTCGGCTTTACCGGCGCGGCCTTCGCCACCGGTTTTGGGCTCGCCGCCGGTTTTGGACTCGTCGCCTGCGCTATCAGCACGGCAACAAGAAATAACGATCCAAACATGTTCGTCCAGCGTACCACCGTCTCTTTCTAACCAAGCGGTCTCTCCGTGCTAACGACCTCACACACGCACTCTACAAGCTGAGCCGCGCGCGTAAGCAAGCGGTTTTCCCGTATTCACGAACTCACCGCGACACGCGATCAAAGCCGCTGTTGCTCCATGGCCCGCCCGTACCACCAGGTGGACCACGCATAGGCGCCGAAGCAAAGCAGCACTAGGAGCGGTACAGTGTAAACCGCGGCCGCGGTCGCGCACATAACAACTACTTGAAAAATGCTCGCACCGAACGAGAGGCCGCTGGAAAACCGCCAACGCATCTGGTCGCTGTGGTGGATCACGGAGGCGTGATAGCCCATGGTCAAAGCCGAGAGTGCGGCGGCGAGCCCGGCAGCAGGAGCCAAAGGCAACGTCACCAGCACCGACAGCAAAAGAAACGGCACATCTTTCGCGGCCAGAATCTGCCAGGCGGGGACAGGCAGGAGGCGATAGCGCGTTATTCCGCCATCGCCATCGAGCCCGAAGAGCGTCTGTGCATACGTCGAAAGTGCGAGCATTACGAGTATTGTGAGCGGCAGCAAGGCCGCGCTTGGCAGCCGTCCTGCCACGCGAAAGCCCAAGGACAGCGTACTCAACAATAAGCTGGACCAGAAGTCGAGAGTCGAAAGCATCTCGCGCAGATTCTTGCGAATCAACTGATTCAAGGAGCTCGGAAATTTGGGCAAACGGCGCCACACTCCATTGCACGCGGCGGGAAGCCGACGGCAACACGAAACCTATCGCAAACGCCCCGGCGGCCACGGCGCAAAGACCGATTGACGCTCGCTTCCAAACCACCAGTGCCGCCACCAGCCACGTGACAGGATTGAGCCACGGGCTGAGGATTCGCAATAACCAGCGCTCGCCCGCGCTGAGGGGCCAGACGCTCAGGCGATCACGCGGCAGGACCCGCAACGGATCGGCACTCAACGGAATAAAGAGGATCAGTCCGATAAAGGCGCTGATGTCAACGAACACCTCGTGATCGCCGAGGAACAAAAATGCCACGCCGACAACGAAAAGATTGTTGCCCGAGAACGATCCCACGCTTCGAAAATCCCGCCGTACGGCGGTTGCCAGAGCGGCTAGGATTGCCCGGATGCGAGCCATTCTAATTTCTCTGAAACTGGTGGTTCGGCGAGGTCGAGATATAGCTCTTCGAGCGAGCGAGGCAGCTCGGCGGCTGAGGAGTTCCAAACGATGGTCCCGCCGCGAATCATGACGAACTGTTGTGCGATGCGCTCGACCACCGACAGAATGTGTGAGGTGAGGAAGACGGTCACGCCGTTCCCGGCTGCGCAGACCAACAGGTCACGCATGATCTTGGACGTGGCGGGATCGATAGCCTCGAAAGGCTCGTCCAGAAAGAGCACCTCCGGGTTGGGCAGCACGGCCATTGCGAACGCGGTCTTCTTGCGCATACCATGCGAGGAGCAGCCGGCGAATGCGTTGGCCGCATCGGTGAGGCTGAGCACGCGCAAGAGTTGATCGATGCGGGCGTGAGACTGCTGCTTCCTAAGGCCGTAGATCTGAGCAGTGAGAAGAAGGTGCTCTTTGATCGTAAGGTCATCGAATAAACCTAGGTTTTCGGGCAGCACTCCAATACGGCGCTTGATCTCTAGTGGATGCGCTACGACATCAAACCCGCATACGGAAGCTTGGCCGGAAGTGGGAGCGAGAAGCCCCGAAAGCATTTTGACGGTAGTCGACTTGCCGGCGCCGTTAGGACCGAGGCAGGCGCAGATGCTGCCTTTCGCAACCTCCAAAGACAGGGAGTTCACTGCGGTTACAGAACCGTATTGCTTGGTGAGTTCGCAGCATGAAATCATGGATAGAACGACTGACCTAGAACTTCTGTACTGCTGTTAATTCCCAAAAATGGGCTCATTACTCCTCGTATTTTCGACGATATATGTTTAGAGTTTCTGATGCTAGGCTTCGCCTTATTCGCGGGCGATTGAGCCAGCACTGTTATGAATCGGATTTCCAGCAAGCCATCCCGCATTCTGATCGTCGAAAATGATCATGACACTATTCGTCTGGCGACGCGCATTCTCAATTCCGCCGGTTACGAGGAATTGCAGGTGCTCACGGACGCTAGACAAGTCATTTCGGCTTGCCGGGAGCACCGGCCCGATCTGATTTTGTTGGCTCTCGATTTCGCTCAATCGGACGGGTTGGCTTCGGTGAAGCTGATTACCGACGAACTGGCGGATGACATATATGTTCCCGTCCTTGTGGTTGCGACAGAACTGAGCGCCGAGGCGAGAGCAAAGGCGATTTCGGTCGGCGTGAAAGACTTTCTTTCAAAGCCCCTCGATAGCTCCGAACTTCTGTTCCGAGTGGAGACGCAACTCCAGACGCGTTCGCTCTACACCAAAATGCAAAGCGATGCCGGAATTCTGGAGCGCAGGGTGGAAGAGCGCACTCGCGAACTAGAGGAAGCGCAGATCGAGACTCTACAGCGACTCGCTCTTACGGCGGAGTATCGCGATGATGAAACCGGGCAACATGCCGAAAGAATAGGAATGCTTGCCGCCAACTTAGCCCAGGCATTCGGCCGGCCCAAGGAAGAAGTGCGCCTGGTGCGTCTCGCGGCGCCGCTGCACGACATTGGCAAAATTGCCATTCCGGATCGTGTGCTCACAAAACCTGGAAAGCTCAGCTATGCGGAGTTCGCGATTATGAAATCGCACACCATCATAGGAGGCGAGATTTTATCCGGCAGTCGAAGCGCGGTTCTCCAAATGGCTCGCCAGATCGCGCTTTCGCATCACGAGCGATGGGACGGGACGGGATATCCTCAGGCCATTGCCGGCGAACTTATTCCGATGGCCGCACGCATCACGGCTATCGCGGATGTTTTCGATGCCCTCACACATGCTCGGCCCTACAAGGAAGCCCTCCCCTTGGATGAAGCGATGGAGATACTCGCCCAAGAACGGGGCAAGCATTTTGATCCTGCTCTCGTGCAGGCTTTCTTGCCACTGTTGAAGGCCCAAGGGCCGGAAAAGCTTACGACAAAGCTGAGCGAGGACAGCCGAGCGCGGCAGGACTTTGACCGTATCCCTTTAGCCAGCTGAGATTTGGCTTCCCGGCTGAAGCCGAGGTTCTCACCACCATTCCAAGACCGTCCAAGTTTCCGCCAACGGCAGATATTGTACGGCTTGGTACATAAAATGTCCATCTAAGCCTGGACAAAGAACTTGGCATCCCACCCAACTTCGTGGATACATTAGAGAAACGGCTTTGGCTCAGGATATGCAATGACTCGGGGCATGATCAGCGAGACAATCAAGCCTTCTTCCGGAAATTATTCGCGCCTGCTGGCGAACGGCGGCTTTGAAGCGTTCCTCTGGACGCAATTCCTCGGCGCGTTCAACGACAACGTTTACAAGATGATGGTCTCGATACTCGCAATCGACGTCGCGAGTAACGCCCAGCTCGGCGCGCGATATCTTGCGCTCGCGGGCGCCGTATTTGTTCTGCCCTTTCTGCTCTTCGCCGGGTATGCCGGGCAGCTTGCCGACCGCTACAGCAAAACCAGCGTGCTGAAAATCACCAAGGCCCTCGAGATCGTGACTATGGTCCTGGGCCTCAGCGCGCTACTCCTCAATCGAATCGAGATTCTGCTCGGGGTTCTGTTCCTGCTCGCCGTTCAGGCGAACTTCTTCAGCCCCGCCAAGTACGGCATCTTGCCGGAGATGATGAGCGAAGCCGAGATCAGCGCCGCGAACGGTCTGGTCGAATTCTCCACCCTCGCCGCCATCGTCCTTGGCACAAGCTTCGGCAGTTTTCTCATCGAGAGATGGAAACTGAATCCCTGGCGTTTGGGTTCCACGCTGCTCGCCATCGCGGTCGTCGGAACTCTGTGCAGTTTGAAAATTCCCAAAGTCTCCCCCTCCGGTTCAATGGAACGGTTCCATTGGAATCCGTTCTCCGAAGTGTGGCTCGGCTTCCGGCGTCTGCGCGGCAACCGCGCGCTCGCTCTCACTGTCAGCGGCCTGTCTTATTTCTGGTTTATTGGAGCGCTATTTCAAATGGCGGTTCTGCTGGCCGGCACGGAGACGCTACACATTAATGGAAGCAAAGCAGGCCTTCTCGCGACCGCGCTCGCCATTGGCATCGGTATCGGCAGCATCGCGGCAGGCTGGCTTTCCCACGATCACATCGAACTTGGCCTCGTGCCAATCGGGTCATCGCTGCTCGGCGTGTTTTCTATTTTTCTCGCCTTGACACATTCTTATGCAGGAGCCTTGTGCTGGCTAATTGCCATCGGCTTCTCCGGTGGGCTCTTCTTTGTGCCGCTCAATGCGTTCCTGCAGGAACGCGCCGGAACGCAGGAAAAAGGCCGTCTCCTCGCGACCAACAATTTCGTGAATATGGCCGGAATCCTGCTAGCTTCCGCCATTCTGTGGATCCTGCACGATCAACTGCACTGGCCCGCGATTCGCATCATCGCCGCCCTCGGAATCGTCACCCTGGCAGCGACCGCCTATATCGTCTCCGTTTTACCAGCCGAACTTCTGCGCCTGAATGTGTTCGGACTCAGCCGGCTGCTCTTTCGCATCACTATTGAAGGCGCAGAGCGCATTCCGGCAACTGGGGCTGCAATCCTCGTTTCCAATCACGTTTCATATGTCGATGCCGTTCTGATCGGCGGCTGCACGCACCGCTTTATCCGCTTCCTGATGTGGAAGCCCTATTTCGATCTCAAATTCGCTAAGCCTTTTTTCAAAATTCTGCAAGCCATTCCCATCAATCCCGGTTCGCCGAAGGAAACCGTGCGCGCGCTCCGAAACGCAAGCAACGAGCTAAAGCAAGGTGAGCTGGTTTGCATCTTTCCGGAGGGCGGTCTCACCCGAACAGGTCATGTGCAGACCTTCCAGCGCGGAATCGAGCATCTGATGGGGTACGCGCCAGACGTGCCCGTCCTCCCGATTTATCTCGACGGCCTCCGGAATCATCCACTCTCCGCGACCGGCAGGCGGTCCTTCCTGGATTGGATACGCTCCCTGCGTCGCGAGATCAGAATTGTCATCGCCAATCCGATTTATGGCACAATCACGGCTCACGATCTACGTCTGCGCGTCCTGGAACTCGGCACACGAGCGGTGAACCTGCGAAAGAAATCCGATTCGACGCTGGCCCATGCGCTAATCCGCTCCGCCCGCCGTAACTGGTTCCGCCCCGCTATAGCCGATTCCACCAAAAAGCAACTGAACTTCGGCGCCACGCTCACCGCGGCCGTACTCGTTCGCAATTGGCTGAACGCAAACCGCGCGGCTGAAAAGCATATTGCCATGCTGCTGCCTGCCTCTGTGGGAGCCGCCATCGCCAATTTCGGAGTTACCCTCGGCGGCCGCACCTCAATCAATCTCAACTTCACCTCCGGCGAGCAAAACTGCCGCTCCGCGATGGAACAGTGCGGTGTCCGTACGGTGATCACCTCGAAGGCCTTCTTGTCCAAGGCCAATCTGCCTGCGTGGCCTGAAATGGTTTATCTGGAAGAGCTCATGCCCCAGTTCGGCCGTGCCCAAAAGGCTGTTGCGATGTTAACCGCCCGTTTCGCGCGCACAAAGCGCCTCGCCGGCCGCATCGCTCCCGACCATCTTGCAACCGTTCTCTTTTCGAGCGGCAGCACTGGGGTGCCGAAAGGCATCGAACTCACCCACTGGAACGTTTTGTCTAATATCGAAGCGGCGGCATCCGTGTTTCCTTTGAATTCGGATGATTGTATGCTTGGCGTCCTGCCTTTCTTTCACTCTTTTGGCTATACGTTCGCATTGTGGTTCCCCGTTGCTCGGCAGTTCCGCGCGGTTTACCATCCGAATCCGACAGATGCCAAGGCGGTGGGCGAACTGGCTTGCACGCATCACGCGACCTTTTTCCTCTCAACGCCGACTTTCTGTACACATTACATCCGCAAGTGTGCGCCCGAACAGTTCTCCACGCTGCGTTACATCCTCGTGGGCGCGGAGAAATTGCGCGATTCCGTTGCCAACGAGTTTCGCAACAAATTTGGAGTGGGAGTGCTTGCCGGATATGGCGCGACGGAACTCGGCCCTTGCGTATCCGCGAACACGCCCGAACCGTCCGATTCCGACGGTCAACCGGGAACGCGCTCCGGTAGCGTGGGACGCCCCTTGCCCGGCGTCTCCCTCCGCATTGTTCACCCCGAAACGCTCGCGCCTTTGCCCTGCGGCCAACAAGGCTTGTTGCTCGTGAACAGCCCTAGTCGGATGGCCGGATATTTCGGTTCATCGGAAAAAAGCGCGCAAGTTTTGCACGAGGGCTACTATGTCACCGGAGATCTGGCATATATCGACGAAGACGGCTTCCTCTTCATTACCGATCGCCTCTCGCGATTCAGCAAAATCGCCGGAGAAATGATTCCGCACCTCAGGATCGAGGAGACCGCAAGCGCGGCGCTTGAAAACTCGCCCTGTTTCGTCACTGGCGTACCGGACGAGCGTCGCGGCGAACGCCTCGTCATGCTCTACACCTCTCCGCACACCACGCCCGCCCAGATCATCGAGCATCTGAACGCCGCTGGTCTTCCCGCGCTCTGGATCCCAAAACGTGAAAGCATTTTTCTGGTCGAATCGATTCCGGTTCTCGGCAGCGGCAAAATCGATCTGTTCCGAGCTCGCGCTTTGGCCAACGAGAGAGCGTCAGCCGAGCCGGCGAGTATGGAGGTGACGGCGTGATCGTGTTATTGGCCATCCTGCTGCTCGCGCTTGTTGCCGGTTGGCTGATCCTGGCGGACCGCATCAAGGCGCTGGATTCGCGCCTGTTTTGGGCGAACAAGCAAGACAAGAAGGCGCTCGAACGTGAGCTCGCCGAACTCACGGCCCGGGTCTCCCAACTCGAACAGCAACTCGGTTCGACCCTTCGCCCGGAAACGCCGCCGCACGAGCAAGCGCCAGAACCTCAACGCATCCCGACGATCGCGCCAACGCCGGAACCGGTTTCCCTGCCCCGTGTAGAATCCGAACCGCAACCGCTCAGCTCACCCACACCGCTGTTTTCACCAGCGCCCCAATTCACTACCCGGGCGCGAGCACGTCCGGCGATATCTGGGCGATGAAGAATGGGAGACGCTCTTCGCCGGCAGCATCTTGAACAAGATTGGCGCGCTGGTTCTGGTCATTGGCATCGCTCTCTTTCTGGCCTATTCTTTCAGCCATGTAAATCCCGCCGGGCGCGCTGCCGCTGCCGCGATTATTAGCGGCGGCATCTTGATAAGCGGCCTCATCATAGAACGCCGCCGGCGTTATGAGGTGTTCTCACGCGGCTTAATCGGCGCAGGTTGGGCGGCTCTTTACGTAACTGCATACGCCATGTATGCTCTGCCCGCTGCGCAGATCATTACAAACCCGTTCGCAGGCTCTGTCCTGTTACTCGCCGTCGCTGCCGCCATGATTGCTCATTCGCTGCGATACCGGGTGGAAGGCATCACCGCGCTCGCCTATTTCACGGCCTTCGCGGCACTCGCCGTCACGCCATCCACTCCGTTTGCGGTTGCGAGCCTCATTCCGCTCGCAGCCTCGCTCCTGTATTTCGGTTGGCGCTTGGAATGGTACACCTTGACTCTCTTCGGATTGATCGCCACATACGCCACCTGCATTTCGCGAGGCAACTCGAATGCGCCTCTGTACCTGGCAGAGTCGTTATTCATCGTCTACTGGGTCTTGTTCGAAACCTTCGATATCCTTCGCTCTCGCCGCGGCTCGCAAAGTTTCGGCCTGACCTGGATCTTTCCTCTAAATGCCATCGGTTTTCTCGCGCTTTCCTATCGGGCTTGGTTGTCCGCCGCCGGAACCGAAATGTGGCGAATGGCCGCGATTTCCGCGTCACTTTTTCTAGCCAGCGCGCTATTGCGGCTTGCTTCGGTACGCGTGGGCCAACAGGAAAAGATAGAGGAACCATTCGATACCGTCCGTCGCGGAACTTACGAACCGCCCTTCACGCTTGCCGCCGTGCTCGCGGGAAGCGCAATCCTCGGGCGGGTCACTGGATTCTGGACCAACGTTTCGCTCGCCGCTGAAGCGGAAATCCTCTATCTGGCCGGCGTCCGCTTCCGATCTGGTTTCCTGCGCTCTCTGGCGCTGTCAGGATTTATTGCATCGCTGGCAGACGCGGGCTTCACCGCTTCTTCCACCTGGGGCAAAGTGATCGTTGCCGGAGTCTCGCTTCACAATTGGACTCCCTCCGTCTTGGCCCACGCCGGAATCTTCTACTTGAACCGCGCCCTCTGGCGCTCGAAGGTCCCGTTCTCCTTCGCAGCTTCGGCTCTGTTCGCCCTTGTGCTAGCCGTCGAGCTTACGCCGCACGCCGCTCCGCTCGCTCTATTTGCCTTCGCTTTAGTACTGCTCGAAATCGGAATTCGCAAGGCGCTTCTGGAATTCCGCTCTCAAAGCTATTTCGCGGCTGCCGCTGCTGCCCTGACTTCGTTATCTACCGGCGGGTTTGGCCCTCACCCGGCGCAGGTTATCTGGACGTGCTCCGCGGCTTCGGCCGCCGCCTGCTGGCTATTCACCGCGCGAACGTTCTTCGTACGCCCGAACGAGGTCAACACAAAGGAATTAACGCGTGTCCGCGACGGGTTCGCAATCGCGGGTTCCGTCTTCGCCCTGCTGACGCTCTGGATGCTGTTCCCGTCAGCAGCCACCGCGCTCGCCTGGACCTGTTTCGCGCTGCTCTCAGTCGCCGTGGCGTCCCTGTCCGGCGCCGGCTCGTTCCGCTGGATCGCAGCTGGCATCATCGGAATCGCATGTCTTCGGCTCTTCGCTGTTAATTTGACTGAACTATGGGATGCGCAATCTCCCGCCGAGAGGCTGCTCATCCCACTGGCCGTAGCCGCTGCGCTCTACTTCCTGTGGCTTGTCTTCAGAAGCATTCCGCAGGACCGCGAACACGCGTTTGCTCCCGCGTTTACCTTCGCCGCAACAGCTATCATCATGGCCCTCTTGTACGATCAGGTCTCCGGAGGTTTGCTAACCGTGGCTTGGGGTATTCAGGCCCTGGCCTCGCTTGCAGCCGGCTTCCCCCTGCGCGAACGCATTCTGCGGCTGCAAGGCCTCGGGCTGCTGGCGCTCTGCGTAGTGAAACTGTTTGTTTACGATCTTCGTAATCTCGAAACGGTTTACCGCATCTTGAGCTTCATCGCCCTCGGCGTCATTTTACTGGGCGTATCGTGGATCTACACGCGGTTTCGAGTCCGGATCCGGCGCTATATATAAACTCCCTTGCTCTCCTGAATAATATGTAATATACTCCTGAACAGGAGAGATCCGCATGCCCCTAAAGCCCGCGTACCCGACTGGCCTCTACGAACCCGCCCCTCTCATCGACCTGGCATCGCGAGCGGAGCGAGAACGTCTCAGTGAATCGGCGCTCAAAGCGTTCTTCAACATCGTGGACCGCTGGGGCATTCGAGACGAAGACGCGCGCGCTCTTCTGGGCGGCATATCGAACGGCCCTTATTACAACTGGAAAAAGAAACCCGGGCGTTTACTCGATGCCGATGTTCTGACCAGGATTTCCTACCTGATCGGTATTTTCAAAGCTCTCAACATCCTGTATGGCGAGAAACTGGCGGACGAGTGGGTGCGGCTGCCCAACACTAACCGCATTTTCGAAGGGCGAACCCCGCTTGATTACATGCTTCCCGGAGGGGTTCCCGCCATGCAAATCGTACGGCGACTGCTCGATGCCAGACGGGGAGGAATGTGACCCGGAGGAAATGTGCGTGAGTCAAACGCTCTGCCGCCGGTCAATTTGGTTCGTCAGTACGACACGCATCGCCTGATCCCTTCCAAATACAATCCCGATCTTGAAAGTGTTCTCGTGAGAATCGCTGATAGCGACCAGCACTTGCGGGATTTGTTCGATCTGGATCACGCCACGAACGACCGCTTGTGGGCCGAGAACGGATTGCTGCCCGGAATCGGCAGCCATGAATTAGTGTTCGATGTCCCCAGCTTCCGGGTCATCAATGCGGCCTTCACTCATGCTCACCCGCTCGGTTCACGCTTTAACGGCCCCGATCGCGGCGCATGGTACGCCGGATTTGCGCTGCAAACCGCACAAGCAGAGGTGGCATTCCACAAATCGACCGAATATGCCGAGATTGGCCGGTTCGAAGACACCATAACCTATGACGATTACCTCGCGGATTTTACCGGCGACTTTCACGACATTCGGAAGTCACGGGACTTTGACAGAGCCCTTGTCCCCCGCAGCTACAAAGCATCGCAAGCGCTCGCGCAGCGCCTTCTTCATGCTGGCTCATTGGGAATTGTCTACCCGAGTGTCCGCCATGCTGGCGGTACCTGTATCGCTTGCTTCCGTCCCAGCCTCATCGGTAATGTGCGTAAGGAAAAACGATACGTTTTTGCGTGGCAGGGCAGCTCGATTCCGAAGATCAGCCGCACAACCGCGAGTAGATAATTCCTAAATTGGCGAGGGAACGTTTATTAACGACGTTACTCGGGCTTAACAAGCCCAATGGTTACCTTCTGGGCTCATAGCCTCAAGCCTCCCACGAGCAGTCCCTTAGCGACCACGCTCCGGCGTGGGTAGTCCTCGATCTTTGAAGTTGTACCTATGCCCTTATTGACTTCGCAGTTCTCCGTCGCCGAGCTCGCAAAGTCTGGGCAACTTGCAATTGGGCGTTCAAAAACGACTCAGACGACAACGGCGTTTATCAGTCCTAATCCGCCCGAATCGTGGCAATCGCTATCAGATCAGTGGTTCGCGCGTTACACGGACAAGTGACGCCATGGTAGAGCTCGCTATCGTTGTTTTGTGGCCGAACCGATATTGAAATCTGTCAGATCAGGGCCATCTGTTCCGCCCAGGAGGCGCAGGACTAGGCGGCCCATTCGCTTGGCAATGACGATGTGCCAATAATGGCGGTCCTCCGTTTGGGTGACACTCATCAGAGACAAGTTATTCGCGATTTCTGGAAGCCCAATCAGTAGCGTCGTCTCCGCCGATCCGCAGCCGAGACAGATCCACGCCTTCCCTGACCGCTGCAGAAAATCGAGCTGCGTCTTATGAAACGCGAACCAAAAGTATGGGGTTCCCCCAGTTTCGTTGTGCTCAGCAGAAACCGCGCACATCACGCGGTTTTCGCCATCAACCGACCTATACCTTGTTTGGGCCAGTTTCAAAAAATGGACTCCAAAATGGCTCTGGACCACCTTGACACATTCCGCGTGAAAGCCGGCCGGCGCAGTTTTCTCGCTCGCAGCGGCGCTCTCTGCATGGATCAGAGCTGGACGTGGCCAAAGCTGGAGTGCAATGCCAAAAAGCTTCGCCGCCCGTTCTTCGATATGCGTGGCGTCCCACGCCTCGCAGGTCCCGAAATACCTGTTCAGTTCAAAGTGGCTCAGTGCGTATACGGCACGCTTTTCGGCGTACGACTTGTTGCTCAGTTCGGGGTTGTAGCCGGTGAGCGTCAGATTGCCGATGGTGTGCAGCCAATCAGCGTGCGTCCGGGCTGACTCAGCACCCAAAAAGTTCTCCCAATCCGGTGTCAGCGCCTGTGGCATGATGTGTTCGATTTGTGTTTCGGTGAATGGCGCAGCCTCGTGATGCGCGTATTGTCGTTCAAGCGACTCCAGAACGATCTGACACGCGCGGCTGCCGTAAATCTGCCCGCGCGTCCAACGGTCCTGAAATTCCGCATCGCTAGGCCATCGGCGGTTTTTCAATTCTTTGGCGAGCGCCGCGGCAAGCCATGCGGTCGGCGTTACGTGACCGGTTTGATGCGGCAAAGAGATATGAATAAGCCCGAAAGCGAGTTCGATGGCACGCCGGAGACCATCCGACGGATGATGAACGAGTGCAGGACTCGAAGGGAACCACGGAATTCGTCAATTGTGAATTGGTTTTCGTCGAAATCCTCGTAGAGGGACAGAAGTAGGGGATACACACTGCCGAAGTCCAGCCTCTTGAAGTGGTCAAAGAAGATGCTCAGTTCCTCATCCGCTTCGGGCGCGAAGCCCGATAATCGGCTATAAAAAACCGATAGCCGCTCCATCCGATTCATCAACGTTTGAACCGAAGCTGAATCAGAATCCACCACCAGACGTTTGATGGCAGCATAAACGTCAGTTTTGCGAACTTCCTCGCCTTCAGCACCCAAAAAGTGCCGCATGAATTCAGTCAGCGTTACACCCAACCGGTTTTGCATCGGGAGCCAGTGCTTTTCGTACACGGTCGGCTGCTCGCCGAGCGGAAATCGCATTAAGAAGTAGTTCCGAACAAGGTCCGCCTGCTCCAACGGCGAGCCCTTGAAATTTAAGCTCTCGAAGATCAAGTACGGGTCATCGCTATCGCTCAGATTGATCATCACGACCATTAGGCAGGTCTCAATGATTTCGAGAATACGGCCGGGCGCTATCTTTTCGCCGCTGTCGCTGTCATCGCGCAGGCGTCGCCGAAAGAACTCGTACGCCTTCTTGAACTGCGAATCCGGTGCCGTCGCTCCCTCACCCTTGATCAGTGGGAAATAGGCTTCTCGATCGCCTTGGGTTGGCAACAGCTTAAAGAATTCGGTATCCGGATAATCTTCATTTGTCAGGTAAAACTTCTGCACGCGCCTCTTTTTGATCTGATCCTCAGGTGACAACGAATCTCGAATGGCGCACATCAAAAGAGCAATGGTGGTGAGGCGTTGCTGGCCGTCAATCACGAGAAATTTCGATATTCCGACCGGAACGCTTCGGGCTGGCATAGTGACCACAGCTCCCAAGAAGTGGCTAGCCTTCCCTGCTGGGATATCGACATCGTAAAAGCTCTCTATGTCGTCCCAGAGCGTCTTCCACTGCTTTTCGGACCACGTGTAGGGCCGTTGAAAAAGCGGAACCAGATTCTGCATAAATCCGCTGAAGTACTTAATGATCAAGGTCGGCGTGGCTTCCATCTGACCCGCTAATTGTAGTGCATCCGAAACCACTTACCGCAGAAGCTATCAGCAGGGGTTCCGTCGGGAGCGGGCCGTGAACAGTGAAGCCTGTGTAGAGCCCCAAAAGATGAGGTGAGTCAGCTCATGCCTCAAAGTGTATGGCTAGAGCGATTCATTCGGACGTAAAGTCGCCTATTGTGAGATTGGCTCAAAGGATTTTCTGAAAGCGCCGGCAAAACCTTCCTCCAAATCCGATCAGCCTCGAGGTTAAACGTATTCGTACCCGCAAGTCCCGATGCGGTCAGTTTGCGAGTGGCGCGCGATCCGTTCGCAATATGGTGCAGCGTTGCGGTTTGTTGCAGGCCCTTAACCGGAAGATTAGTAAACGATGGTTATTTTGGGGCTTCGCAGTTAACCATCCACTTAACGCCGAACTTGTCCGTGACCATGCCGAACGCTTCCGCCCAGTAAGTCTTCTGCAGCGGCATGACTGTTCGTCCACCCTGGGCCAAATTCTCGAACAACAGCCTGGCGCGCTTCGGATCGTTCAAGCCTATTGCCAAGCTGATGTTCCCATCAGCCAAGGCAGCCTCCGGGCGCGGATCGTCGCACATCATGAGCGTGGAATCGCCAATTCGAATCGAGCAATGCATTACGTTCTCTGCGGGGCCCATGCTTGCTATCGGGGACTCGCCGAAAGTCTGGCTGAGGAGCACGACAGCTCTTAAGGCGTTCGTGTAGAATTCGATGGCTTCACGACAATTGCCCTTGAAGGAGATATAGGGATTAACGTTCACGATCTTGCATCTCCGTAAATTTAGGCTTGATTGCGGCTTGCGATATCGGAACAGACAATTATAGATGTTTCTGGGCTCGAGGAGGCCGACGCGCCCGAGAGGTCGGCTGGCCGGAAAGTGTCAGGCGACAGCTACCGAAAAGTCCCCTTGGATCAGGGCTACTCCTCAGGCTCAAGGCCGATGTTGTCATTGACAGCATTCCTCAATCGCTGTTTGCATCCGAGGTATCGCTCGGTCGTTTGGACGCTGACGTGTCCAAGTAAGAACTGAATCTGTTCAAGTTCTCCGCCGGCTTGGTGACACAGTCGCGCGCATGTTCGGCGAAGATCGTGTGGCGCAACGTACGCTAGCCCGCAACGTGCAGAAGCTTGTTTGACAACACCCCAGATCACTTTAGGGCTAAAGCCGTTGGGTGCTATGCGACCGGCTTTGCTGATGGCACGGAAGACAGCGCCTTCCGTAATGCCAGCTTCCCGTAACCAGGCGTTGACTGCTTCGGCGACCCAGTCAGGAATGGGAACTGTTCTAATGTGACCACCCTTCCCGATCAGGTCGGCGAACACCCAATGTTGTTCGCGCTGCTGTAGGTCAGTATGGACTTGGGAGTGCGTTTGCGTTTCTTGGCCATACGAGACAGTTTGTTCGATTTTCCGGAGGTTGCAGAGCTTCCATTTGACCGTACGCTGCGGCGCTTTTCAGCCCTAATCCGAGTTTCGGCGAAGAAACTCACCGCATCAGCACCTTGCCATGTGCGGCGGTTGGGAGCTATACGGAGATGCTGATTTCTCATCGGGTATTCGAAGCCCGCTACTTCGGGTGCTCGATGAGAAGGGCTGCTATCACTCGTGAACGACTAGAAATGAACCTTGACGGAAACACGCCGGCCAAAACTCATTGTTTATTCACTCGGAACCCGCTGGTAGACGCGGACGTAATCGACATCGTGAAATTGCGGGAAGACGGTCGTGTCATCAGGATTGCCCGGCCACTTGCCGCCAACGGCCGTGTTCAGGATCAGGTAATGCGGCGTATGCGGGATGCCAGTGACCGTTGTGTGGATAAGCTTGTCGTCCACATACCAGCGAATTGCGTCAGGCTCCCATTCCAACGCATAAACATGGAAGTCACTGGTGTAGTCATCGTCGCCGCGCCAAGTGCCGGAGCTTGATTTCTGTTCACCCTTGAACGTGTAGTAATGCAGCGTGCCGTAAATCACGTTCCTCTCATGGCCGAGGAATTCCATGATGTCGATCTCGCTGTACCACGGCCGTTCTTCTGGAATCAGGGCCTCATTGCCCGCGGCAATAGTGTCTGCCATGAGCCGCTCCATGGCCCAGTCCCGGTTCTGCGGATACAACCAGTACGCGGGCCACATTCCCTTCCCACCTGGCAGTTTTGCGCGAATCTCGAAACGGCCGTAGGTCGCCGCGAACTTGTGGCTCGTGTCCACGCGGCCGCTGGTGTAATGCATGCCGCCGTAGTCACGCTTACGGCTGCGCAGCCGGAGACAGCCGTGCTCGATATACACTTCGTCGCGGACGTAGTACTGCAACTCGTCGTGCTTACTCTGCTCGCGGACCACGACGTTCCACTTCGCGGGATCGAGACGCTTTCCTTCGAATTCATCGCTCCATACAAGCCGCCAGCCGGGACGCGTCGACGCACCGCCGGTATTCGGTGTGGCATCGTTCTTCGCGCCCACCGGGACCTTGCGGGAAGATTTCGATTTCTGTTCGGCGGAGAGAGTCCCGCCGATCAGCAGGACAACGAAGGCGAGTGCGACAGCGCGACACAGCGCACGCATACCAACTCCTTTCTTAGGTCGATGACCGTTCTCAATCCGAGTAGAAATGAACGCGAGAGAGATGTCGAGCATGGCGATAAGTGAGAAGATATCTAAACGCCGTATGCCGCACTGTGCGCGATGATTGGTGTGAAATCCCCTTTGCACCACTGATTGTCCAGAAGTCGGCTTCGCGTCCGCGAGAGCGTAACCGGACCGATGAATCCAAGCTCTATAGGATGTCAACTATCTCTCCAGGCGCATTGCTATCACCCCTGCAAAAAATCGAAGAGGAACGTTGGCAGTAGAAGTCACAAACGTCGGCCACGAATCTTTGCATTTCTAGGAGGGTCTGCGCAGATGATGACGAACTCAACGCACATTGTTCACACCGCACCAGATCGTCTCTGTCGCAGTTAGGCAATTTTACAAACCCGTCGCACATTGTGTCTGGACAGTGAAACTACAGACGGCTTTCTGATAGGACGGCGCGTCCAGTTCTCGTCTGTTGCAGACTGTGGGATGTCCTCTGGCATTAACACATTATCTGCGAACCGTGGCTTGTGCCGAAGACCGTTTTGCTATAGCCGCCTGTGGAGTTGCTTAATTGAAGATCGCTTGGAGTTCAACTCAGTTTCCGCTTCTATCTGCAATCCAGAAATGTGCGTTATCCCAGAAGTCAGCTTCGAGGACATCACGGTTTTCAGTTCGGTCAGCAATGAGAGATCTGATCGGCGTTTATCAGTCCTAATCCGGCACAGTTTCCGAAATATAGAATCGAAAATATTCCTATGGCAGCACCACACAGGGCCTCGTAATAATATGTGGTCATGCCACACGGCATACAAATAGGCCAATCCAAACTCGATCTCTTGCAAGGGACGCTCGACGTGATGGTTCTGCAGACGCTCGAAGTAATGGGTCCTCTGCACGGATATGGCATCGCGCGCCGCATTGAACAGGCAAGCGGGAATGAAGTCTTACTGAACCAGGGAACGATTTACGCATCGCTGGTGAGATTGCAGCAGCGCGGCTGGATCGCGGCCAAGTGGGGCACTTCCGATAACAACCGCAAAGCGAAGTTCTACTCAATCACAAAGGCCGGCAAGAAGCAGTTGGCGCAGGACACGGCGTACTGGCAACGGCTCTCCGGAGTCATAGCGCGGGTTCTCGCCATGCACGGCGAAGGAGCTGAACCGTGAGGCATTTCCTTCGAGAAGCGTTCAACCGAATTCGCTCTTTCTTCCGCAAAGATCCACTTGATCAGGAACTCAACCAAGAGATGGCCTCACATCTGGAAATGGCTCTCGAAGAGAACATCAGGCGGGGTATGTCTCGAGAAGAAGCCCGGCGACACGCGCTTGTACGCTTCGGTGGCGTCCAGCAATCACTCGAGCTGCACCGCGAAGTACGCGGGTTGCCTTGGCTCGACGTCTTGACGCAGGATTTGCGCTTCACCTTCCGCACACTGAAGCGCGATTACGGCTTCACGATGGTCTCGGTACTGATTCTCGCACTCGGCATAGCCGCCAATATCACGGTCTTTAGCGTGGTGAATACGATTTTGCTGCGACCGCTGCCATTTCCCGATTCGCAGCAACTGGTACGGATTGTGGAAAAGGATCCCAAAGCCGGCGAGTCCAGCAAAACCTATACAGCGGATGCGACTCAAGATTTCCAGCAACAGAACCACTCCTTTCAGTCGGTTAGCGGGTACTTCGCCTTTACTGGACCCGACAACTTCAAGATCATTGGAAATAGGCAGCCGTTACCCGTTACCGGGCTACTTGTCGCCGGAGGTTTCTTTCAAACACTCGGTGTAGAGCCCTCGCTGGGACGATTATTCAAGTCTCAGGAATTTGTGAAACACGCCCAACCCGTGGCGTTACTGACCAATTCGTTTTGGAAACGCCAGTTTGCAGGTGATCCCAGCATTATTGGACGGGCCATTGACCTGAGCAATACTTCAGTGACCGTTGTCGGAGTGCTACCGAGCAGCTTTGATTTTGGCTCGGTCTTCTCGCCGGGAGCCAAGGTCGATCTCTTCGTGCCCTACATCATGGATGATTTCCGCGATGACGGAAACGATCTGGCCTTGGTGGGCCGCTTAAAGCCAGGAGTGACATTGGCGGAAGCACAGAAGGAGGCCGATCAAATCTTTCCGCAACTCTATTTCGAGCATAAGCACCCTGAATATGGAAAGGGGATTTTCACAGGCCAACTTACCCGATTGAAAGACTACGTCAGCGGCAAGCTGCGGCGATCGCTGATTGTGTTGTGGTGTGCGGTTGGGCTGATTCTGCTGATTGTCTGCGTGAATCTGTCAAATTTGCTGCTGGCCAGGCTGGCGGCGCGCAGCAAGGAATTCGGAATGCGCAGCGCCTTGGGGGCAAGGCGCGGCCGGATCGTGCGTCAACTGCTGACCGAAAGCATGGTGCTGGCCGCTGCGGGAGCTGCGTTCGGGTTGGGACTCGCGTATTTCACAATCCGGTATCTCGCTCATCAAGAATCGATTGCCCTGCCGCTGCTCAGCATAGTGCGCGTGGACGGAACAGTACTGGGATGGACGCTGTTGCTCACAGTAGGCGCAGCAGTTCTCTTCGGACCAGCGCCGGCACTGCGCATGTCGGGCGGCAATCTGCAGGAGCTATTGAAAGATAGTGGAGGACATGGAGCGAGTGACGGCAAAAAACATGGCCGCTTGCGCTCGACGCTGGTCGTAACGGAAATTGCTCTGGCTTGCGTTCTACTTGTCGGCGCCGGGTTATTGCTGCGTAGCTTTCTCCGCGTTCTGGATGTCGACTTGGGTTTTGAGCCAAGCCGTGCAGCCGCTATCAGCCTTGACTTTGATGATCGCGAAAAGGCGGCTGTGCGCGCCGCCAAATGGCAGGAGGTTATCGAGCGCACTTCGCTGATCCCTGGTGTTGAGACCGCCGGGATTTCCGATAACCTGCCCATGAGCCGCAACCGGAGTTGGGGAATCGCCGCAAAAGGCGAGCAGAAGCCCAATGGACGCGATTTCGTCCCGGTATTTGTCTACATTGTGTCGCCAGGTTATTTGAAGGCAATGGGAATGCGCCTGCTGGAAGGTCGCGACATCAGTTGGCAGGACATCGCCGAGAACAGGAACGTAGTCATCATTAATGAGACCGTGGCGCGAAGACTCTGGCCGGGGCGGAGCCCCATTGGCCGTATAGCCCTCGCTGGCGGAACCGAGGCCCAGGTGATCGGTGTGATTACAGATGTTCGCGAAAGCAGCGCAGAAGACAATGCAGGAGCACAGATGTACCTGCCCGCGACAAAACAGTTTGGGCCGGAAGGCGCATACCTGGTAGTGCGTTCGAAGCTGCCTCCCACCGCGCTGGCAAGAGGTGTAATGATCACGTTACGGCGGATCAATCCCGGACAACCAGCGACAGAATTTAAACCGATTCAGAGGCTCGTCGATCACGCCACGTCTCCACGACGCTTTTTTGTTCTGCTGGTCGGAATCTTTGCGGGTCTCGGAGTGCTTCTGGCTTCGCTCGGAATTTATGGGGTTATCTCATATTCCGTGACGCGGCAGAGACCGGAGATCGGCATACGCATGGCTCTTGGCGCGACGGAAACCCGTGTGCAACTCGATGTGATCTGGAGGACCATGCGACTCGCGTTGATTGGTATTTCCATCGGAGTTGTCGCATCGTTGGCGGTTTCGCGCCTGATCGCTTCTCTTTTGTTTCGGACTGCTCCCGGTGATCCGCTTACCTTTGTTGGCATGGTCGTTCTGCTTGGAGCTGTTGCACTCGTGGCAGGATATCTCCCTGCACGAAGAGCTTCAAAGATCGATCCGGCGATCGCGCTACGGTCAAACTGAACCGGACGGCCTGCTCCACAAACCTGCGGGGTTTTTGGTCCGTGAACGCCGCGATTTGTGAATCACCAAGAAATTCGAGGCTCCATACATTAGTCCTGTGAAGTCCCGTTGCGTGCGTCTTTGCCTTTAGCGTATCGCGCGCTGGTGATCGCGAATCCAGTGCACGTTCACAGGACTGATCGCTCGAGGCTACCTGCTTTGCTACGCTCATCCGCGTGGAGGCTCACTTCTTTCAACACTTGCGAGCGCAAAATGCACTCCCGCCCCAAGCCGTTGCCCTGCTGAATATGAACGGGCTTCTGACCATTCCTGGTCCGTTCTCCGGCGACGGACTTCGCAGCTTGGCGGAGGCATATGACCGGATCATGGCCGAAGCGTGTGGACCCGACCTCAAGATCGGGAGCAGCACGACGCGAATGTCGGACCTGCTAAGTTTCAGCTCCTTATTCGATGAAGTTTTTCTCCACCCGCCTCTGCTCGAAGCATGCAGCCACTTCATAGGTGGACCCTTCCAATTGAGCTCCTTCTTGGCGAGAACTCTGCGGCCCGGAACGCCAGCACAGGAACTCCACGCGGATCTGTCCCGAACGTCGCAAGATGCTCCACTGTTTGGGTTCATTCTCGCGTTGGATGCTTTCGAGAAAGAGAACGGGGCGACTCGCTTCATCCCTGGATCGCATCAATGGCCCGATGTTCCGACGGATGGACTTCCCGACCTTCGGGCCCCATACCCGGGCGAGATTGTTGCACTTGGGGAGCCCGGAATGATGATCCTTTTCAACGCCGCAATCTGGCATGGGCATACGGCCAACGTCACTGGAAAGCCCCGTCGTTCCATCCAGGGCTACTTCGTTAAGAGAAGCGCAGCACAGGCGTTCTGCTTTCGCAGCCGTGTTGCCGACCACGTTCAGGCGCGTATGAGCTCCCTCGCACGCTACCTCCTGGCCCTCGATTAACAGCTCTCGATTACTCCCGATAAGTCCGGATGTGGTCGGCCAATGTCCGGATGCGCCGTCATCCATGACCTATTTGGATGCAAGAAGCAGCTAGCCGAAGTTCGTCACGCTGTGACTCATTTGGTTAATTTTTCGGTGCTCGGCGATGGGAAGTGCTTTGCCTAGAACGACGGATTTCCGGAAAGCCGATGTAGTGTAGACCAACCCTCTTGAAGGGCTCGCGGTCTCATGACAAGATCGGGCAAGAATGTTTCTGCGCCCGAACCGGCGGAGCAAGGACGGCAAGGATCACAGCTACTGGTCGCTGGTGGAAACGGTGCGCACGCCGGATGGTCCACGGCAGAGAACGCTGTGCTATCTCGGTGAGCTGAACAGTTCCGCACAGGCGCGCTGGCTGAAGACGATTGAAGTCTTCAACGGGCAGGGCGAGAAGCAGCAACTGAAACTGTTCCCGTCGCAGGTTGAACCGCCGCCGGACGATCCGCAGGTAGCGCGCGTGCTGCTGAACAAAGTGCGCCTGGAGCGTACGCGGCAGTTCGGTTCCTGCCGGCTCGGTCTGGAGCTATGGAAGCGTCTGGAGTTGGATCGGTTCTTTGAGGATATGGTGGATGAGCAGGACGCAGATATACCTTGATCGCGTGGCCGCGGTGCTGGCGATCAACCGGTTCTGTGCACCGGGCAGCGAGTTGGCGATCGAGCAGCGCTGGTATCCGGCGACGGCGTTGGATGATCTGCTGGGCATCGCAGAGGGCAAGATCAACGACACACGGTTGTACCGCTGCCTGGACCGGATTCTGCCGCACAAGACCAAACTGGAGCGACATCTCAAGCAGCGCTATGGGGAGCTGTTCGGGGCTGAGTTCGACGTGCTGCTGTATGACCTGACCAGCACCTACGTGGAAGGGGCGGCCGAGAAGAATCCGATGATGCGGCGCGGCTACTCGCGCGATCGTCGCCCCGACTGCGAACAGATGGTGATCGCGCTCATCGTCAACAGCGAAGGCTTTCCGTTCAGCTACGAGACGTTTGACGGCAACCGCGCCGACGTGTCAACCATGGAAACGATCCTGCGCATGGTGGAGCGTAAGTACGGCCAAGCGCGGCGGATCTGGGTGTTGGATCGCGGCATTGTGAGCGAGGAGAATCTTCGGGCGATCCGCAAACGCGGCGGCCAATACTTGGTAGGAACACCACGCAGCCAGATGAAGCAGTTTGAACAAGAGCTGTTGAAAGATGACTGGATGCAAGTGCGGCCCGATGTAGAAGTGAAAAAAGTGGCCATTCCACAGGGCGAAGAGACCTATATTCTGTGCCGCACGGCAGGCCGCAAGGAAAAGGAGCAAGCCATCCGGAATCGTTTCTCAACCCGCATGGAAGATGCTCTAAAACGTCTGGCGAAAGCCATCGAGACGGGCCGTCTGAAAGATCGCAACAAAATGGAGCGGCGGCTGGGGCGCATTCAAGCCAGCCATCCCCAGGTGAGCGACCTGTACGATCTGGCGCTGCGCGACACGCCCCACGGCCTTCGCCTGCAGTGGTCGATCAAAGGAGATCGCAAGCTCTGGCACGGGCTGCGGGAGGGCGCTTATATGCTGCGCACCAATCTGCAGGCCGGCCCGGCCGAGGAACTCTGGTCTCGATACATGCAGTTGACCGAGGCCGAGGCATCCTTCCGCGCGCTGAAAAGCGAGCTGTCCATTCGCCCCTTGTTTCATCAGCTGGAGCCGCGCGTCAAGGCGCACGTGATGGTTGCCTTCCTCGGCTATGCTCTGTGGGTCACGCTGAAGCATCTGCTCAAACGCCGGGCTGCAATCGTCCCACCGCCATCGGTCAGCGGCGTCACCCATGCGCAGCCGTTATCCGCAATGAAAGCGCTGGTTTTGGTTATCCACTCTGCAGAGCGCCGATATTGTCCTGCCGACCACCGACGGCCGCGAGATCCGTCTGCGCCGCATCACCGAACCTTCAGCCGAGCAGAACGCACTCCTGCAGCAACTCGGACTCGTTCTACCGGAGCGCTTCGAACTCAATCCAAAATGTAGTGTAGACTCGGCGATTGCCTGAATTGATTCTGAACGACTTAGTCGCTTTTCAGACCCTCTCGTGACGAGTCGAGGTGTGACGCGGTAGTTTAGATGGGGCCTATCTGTTACCGACCCTTTCGTCTGTCGGTGCCTCACTAGCCCCATCCTGCTCCGTTTTCACACCCCCGCTCATCGAACCGGACGGGCGCATTTAACGCATCCGGCTCCCGGAGAAAGGATCACGAGTTCGCCCACGGGAAGCTGCGCGTCCGCTCAGTAAGGCGGACCAAGCCCAGCACGTCGTGTAAGTCGGCTTCGGGAAACTGCTTCGTCGCCGGCCAGGGCACTTTGTGCTTGGTGCACAGCCACTGCCGTAGCCTCTTGCGGGCGTGTTGCTCTACCGCCCGGTAGGCTTTGCTGACCGGACCAAGACAGAAGTAGTTGGCCCATCCGATAATCTTTCGGTTGAGGGTCGCTACCACGGTTTCTTGATCCAGCAGAGTTTTGTTCCGTCCAGTCTCGCTGCTGATCGCCTCACAGATGCGGATAACCCGCTTCTTGGACGGAACAGTACCCAAGTAGGTCCGCCCCGTCTGCGGCGAGTAACAGCGTCCAAACGTGTAGCCCAGAAAATCGAACTTCTCTTCCGGCAGCCTGCAGACCCGCGTCTTGGTCTTGTTCACCGTCAACTTCAGCTTCTGCATAATGTCCTGCATCGTGGCGAGGGCTTCTTCCGCCTTGCCTCGACAGCAGATCACCAGGTCATCGGCATAGTTGACGATGTACGCCCTCAGACGCATCTCGTGCCCCAGCTTCTTCCACCCGAGCACGAACCGACGCATGTACAAATTGCTGAGCAAGGGACTAATCGGAGCCCCTTGCGGAGTCCCCCGACCTTCATCCCGATTGCGCGTATTTCGATGCTTTCTTCCGCGCTCATCCGTTTCCTCAACCGGCGCTTGGAGCCACATCTTGATCAGATGCAGCATTGCTCCGTCGACGACCCGGCGAGCTACCGACTTGAGAAGCTCGGCATGCGGAATCGAGTCAAAGTATCCGCTTAAATCTGCGTCCACAATTTCTCCATGGCCTGTATTGATCAGCTTATGGACGTGTCTTACGGCGTCCAATGCACTGCGGTCCTGCCGATAGGCGTACTGTTCCGGCTGCAGATCAGCCTCGAAAATGGGTTCGAGAACTAGAACTGCCGCCGTTTCCACCGTCCGGTCACGGATGGTGGGCACTCCTAACGGCCGCTGCTTGCCGTCCGGCTTGGGAATATACACTCGCCGCACCGGAAGTGGTCGATACGTTCGACTTTTCAGCTCTTCCGCCAGTTCGTCTAACCATCGCTCTGTTCCGTACTTCTCGATCTCCTCAAAGGTTTGGCCGTCTACTCCTGCTGCTCCGCCATTGGCTTTGCAACATTCGTAGGCAAATGCCAGAACGTCCTTTCGGTACACCTTGTCGTACAGCGCATAGAAGCGGAAGTCAGGCGATCCCTTCGCTTTGTCATGCAACGCCTTCTGCAACTTCTGAACACTTAGTGGGGTTGTTAGGTTCATCGCCAATTGGAGTGAACCCCAAAGATGAGACAGCGAGTTAAGGGAACAAATACATTGAACGGAGAGAGGAATGGATTTGTCCCGAGCTGTATACAGCCGCGAGTTGAAGATCACGGCGATGCGTGCCTTGGATGCGGGATCGACCACGACGGAGATCGCCCGCAAGTATCAGTTGAGTCCGAAGCTGCTGGAGCGATGGCGCGGTGAATGGCGGGCGAAAGGCGAAGCGGCGTTTCCGGGTATTGGTCGGCGGGGGGCCGACCTGCCGGCGCTGGATGACGCCCGGCGCATCGCCGAGTTGGAGCGCAAGATCGGCCAGCTCACGATGGAGAATGATTTTTTAAAAAAAGCCTTACAGCATTTCAAGGATTATCACCCGCCAGCCGTCGTCAATGGCGCGGATGTATGTTTGAAGAAATCCGTGGCGCCGCGAAAGAAGGCAAAGCCGTGACTGCCTTGTGCGCCATGACCGGGCTGAACCGGGCTGGATTCTATCGCTGGCGGCTGCCGCGTCAAGGTATTCCAGTCGAGATGGAAGTGCGGGACGAAATGCAGAAGATTGCGCTGGAGTCGCCGAGCTATGGCTATCGGCGCATTACCGCGGAGCTGCTGCGGCGCAATTTCGGTGTCAATCACAAGCGCGTATTGCGGATGATGCGTGAAGACAACCTGCTGTGCGTGCGCCGCCGCGCGTTCGTCAGCACTACAGATTCGCGTCATGATCTGCCGATCTATCCGAATCTGGCGGGCGGCATGGAACTCACTGCCGTCAACCAGTTGTGGGTGGCCGATATCACCTACATACGATTGCGTGAGGAGTTTGTATATCTGTCGGTCATGCTGGACGCTTACTCGCGCCGCATCATCGGATGGGCGCTCGGAAGAACTTTGGAAGCCGAGTTGGCTGTCTCCGCTTTGCGCATGGCATTGTTTGCCAGGCGGCCGGCACCCGGCCTGGTGCACCATTCCGATCGCGGCGTTCAGTATGCCTCAGGCAGCTACACGGAGCTTCTGAAGGACCACGAGATCACCATCAGCATGAGCCGCAAAGGCAATCCGTACGACAATGCCGCTTGCGAGTCGTTCATGAAGACGCTGAAGTACGACGAGGTCTATCGCAATGAATACCGGGATTTCGAGGAGGCGCGGCGCAGCATAGCGAGTTCCTGGATGTCGTTTATAACCAGCAACGGCTGCATTCGGCTCTGGGCTATTGCACGCCGGCTGAGTTTGAGAAAGGCGCATCATGAGAAGCTGTGAAAAAATCAGCCAACCGAGCATGCTCCGCTCGAGCCGAAAAAATTTCGCGCTTAGAACGCGCTATAAGCGATCGCTGGGCAGAGGGGATACATTGGGGGTCTGCCGAGAAAGCGCCAAAACTGGCCGCAAAGTGATCTTTTCACACCCTCCGAGGAACTCGGCTTCATTGATCAGGGGCGCTGCCCCTGAAACCCCGAGATTTATCGCTCTTGGGCCAGAATCGCTCTGCTATATCGGGGCGGATTGCACCGCCCCAGCCATTCCGGCATCTGGATCGACGCTCGGGTCGCATCTCTGCGTTGCCTTTATCCTCCGCCCAGACATTTTCAGAATGGAGAACATCAACCCAGCCGTGCAATGCCTTTTCATTGAACGGCCGCTACCCCCTTAACTTGCTGTCTCACTCCAAGGGTTCACTGCAAATCCCTCGGTCCTTTGTCCCTTCTTGCGTCTCCTTTCAACTGAGGCCCCTTCCCTCCACCGGCATTACCCGGTTTCCTCGGTAGTACGAGCCTCTCCGCCACCCCAAACGGCCCGGCCTGGCTCTCGCGAGTTGCCGGTTGATCGCACGGCGATCACCGCTGGGGCTTCCCGTGTTGCGTCTGGTCCCCTTTGTCTGCATGCCGTCGCCCATACCCCGGCAGGACCTCTGGGATTGCTCGCTCGTACTCTCCCATTGGCTTCGGCTTTCCCTCGATCGTCGGCGGGTCAGCTCCTGCATTACCGTTTTCGGGGCCTGCACGGCGTTCACGTCTGCTACGGCCTACAAACTTGCCAAGTCGCCTAACGCGACCCTCTACACCAGAGGCTTCAGCAGCTTCGTTACCTCCACTACTGCTCCGATTGCTACCGCGTGGAGCGAACCAGTTCCCGGGCGGGACTTTCACCCGCTGTGTACCAGCGCCTTTTCACGGCGCACGACGAACTTCGGTTAGCATCCCTAATGTGGCTGCAGATCCCGCCGGTCTTCGCCGTAATGCCGAAATGCTGATGGAGGCGCTGCAAAAGCGTCACTTCGAAGGGCGTTTTCTTGAAGTCCGCAGCGCCCCGCCCATCGTCTTTCGGCGAAGCCGCACTCCCGGAGCGAAGCATACATTTGTTTTCTACGCTCATTAAGACGGCCAGCCGGTGACTCCTTCGGAATGGCAAACACCCTCGTTCTCGCCAGTCGTCAAATCGATCAAGGACGAGGAACGGCCGGCAGAACGAGCCTAGATCCATATTTGCGCAACTCACCGGGCCGAGCAACAGGAATGGGTGGTCAACTACATTCGCTCGCAGGGCTATTTCGTAGTGGAGGCGCCTCCCGATCGTACTACGCTGCTCGCGCATCCCAAGGTCGCTTTCGTCAAAAAGGATTTAGCCGGCTACGATGCCGTTCGCACGCCCATGAACTTGCCTATTGCAGCCGAAGTGCTGGACGCGGTAAAAGCTGCACGCGGCGAGGTGATCGAATGGCCGACCATGGGCGGCAGCGCTCCATTAGGCGCCAGGGAGCGCGCTGCGTCGACGCACACGGTCACCAATCGCGAACTATGAGGACAATCAGCATGCCGCGAATGAGAACCTTCGTCTCGCCAATCTCTGGGACGGTGTCGAAAATATGGCCTCGCTTCTTTCGATGCAGTAAGTCATCTGCCCTCGATCTTTTTCTTTCTGGTTCCAGTATGAGGTGCGAATGAATGTTTCAGTTGTCGGGCTATGAAGGAGGGAACGAAAGCTGGCTGGCTTGCTCGCGCTCCGCATCGGGCCGGTTCATGGCAAAAGCGGCGACGACTTTCGTGCCCTTCAGCCACCAGGCGCTGAAGCTGGAGGAATTGACATCGCCTCGATACTCTGTTCGATCGGCACCTTCGGTATCGCCCCAGAACTCGTACGACAAATCGAACACATCCGAGAAAAAATAGGGGATGTTCTTGAACGGCTCTGCTTCGCCGGACAGGTGCCGGGCGAGATACTGACCCTGCTTCACGGCGTTATCCCAGTGCTCGACGCGACGGCGCTTTCCGAAGAGCACGTCTTGGTAATTGGCTGCATCGCCGCCGGCATAAAGATCGGGAGCGCTCGTCTCCAGAGATTCATTTACTGTTATCCCGTTGTCTACTTTTAGCCCCGCGGCCTCGGCCAGGTCGGTTACAGGTGTCACACCGATTCCTGCCACGACTAAATCCGCGTCCAGTTTCGCGCCTGTGGAGAGCGAGACAGAATCGGTGGCAATCGCGTTTACTTGCGCATTGGGCACGAAATGCACGCCGCGGTCTTCGTAGTATTTGCGGAAAAAGCGCGACATCTCCGGCGTGAAGAAATTCTTCCAGATACGATCCTGAGGAAAGATGAGCGTTGTGTCGCGGCCCTGCTGGGCGCTCTGCGAGGCCACTTCCATTCCTATGAAGCCGCTTCCGAGCACAGCGACCTTTTTCGCGCTCTTGAGCGCATCCCGCAGGCGCACGGAATCGCTCAGGGAACGCAGATACAGCACGTGTTCACGTTGCGCGCCAGGCACACTGAGAGTGCGTACGCGAGCGCCGGTTGCCAGAACCAATTTGCCGAAGCGAAATTCCAGCCCGTTCTTTGCGCTGCAGCCGCTTGCCAGGAACATCGATTCGCTGGATGGACGTATTTAAGTGGACGCCAATGTCGTGCTCATGATAGAAGGTTTCCGGATTGATAAGCACGCTCTGCTCGTCGTCCTTTCCGGCGAGAAAGCTTTTCGAAAGCGGAGGCCGCTCATAGGGGAGCGCGTTGTCCTCGGAAATGATCCCGAGTTCGCCCGGCTTAAGGTTGCGCTCGACCAGTTCTTTCGCGGCATACCCGGCCACCATGCCGCCGCCCAAAATGATTGTTCGATATTCGTGCACGTTCCTGAGCATATCTCCACTGGCCCCTTGTAACAAATATCGAGCACAAACCGTCCGTTCCATAGCCTAAGAACGGGTTTTTGCTGTTTGCCCATTTTGAATCGCGGACCGAAGGAGGACGGCGGCAGGAAAGCGAAGGCGTTTGGCGGAGCGAACGGTAGATGAGACGTGTGGAGCAGGGTTTTTGCCGTCTCCCCTGTTTGTGGCGGCTCCGGGAACGGTAAAATCGTTCAGCAGAACAGTCCGGGGAACCAACACGCATGAAACCGAATCATCTACCGGTACGCTCTGGACCTGATACGTGGGCCGACTTGCGTTCATAACAGCGATTCCGTTGAATGTGAGGGGCGGCAGCGGCTGCTATGTCGGGACGCGGACCTTGGCCGAAGCGCTCCGCCAACTTGGCACCGATGTCGACTTCGTTACTCCGCGAGTGCACACGCCCGTGTACACGGCGACGCGCATTTTGTTCAATGAAGCGCTGCGGTGGCGAAGCTTCCGTTGCGACGCTACCGTTGGCGTGGATGTTGATGGGTACACGATTGGCGGCAGACGCAACTCACCTCCACACGTGGCCTGCATCAAGGGAGTCTTGGGGGATGCCGTCCGTTTCGAGCGCGGAGGCACGCGCGCGAGTCTGGCGCTTCAGACGCGGCTCGAGGCGAGACATGCCAGGCGCGCCGACCTGGTGATCACGATCAGCGAGTACTGCGTAGCGCGCCTTCAAGAGCTCTACGGCGTGAAGAGCGCTGTGGTCGTGCCGGAGCTAATTGACCTCACAACATGGCGGAAGCTGTTCCGCGCAAATAGTGTTGCTCCTGATCCCCGACAGTTCACTGTTTTATCGGTTTGCCGCTTTTATCCGCGTAAACGCGTGGACGTGTTGCTTCGGGCTGCTGCCCTGCTGCGCGATAGTATCCCGCGGCTCGAGATTCGAATCGTGGGAGACGGTCCTGAGCGTGAGCGGCTCCGCCAAATCTGTTCCGAGTTGAACATCGAGCCTGTCGTTCGCTGGCTGGGCGACGTAAGCATGAGCATACTGGCTGCCGAGTACACTCGCGCCGATGCTTTTTGTCTGCCGAGCGTCCAGGAAGGCTTCGGAATTGTATTTCTAGAGGCAATGGCGGCCGGGAAACCGATTGTGGCGGCTCGCGCAGCCGCAGTACCCGAGGTCGTTCGGCACGGGATTCTTGTTGAGCCTGAAAATCCGGATGCGCTTGCCGAGGCGATTTTGCGGCTCTATCGCGATCCGGACCTCCGCGAATCTCTTGGTTCAGCAGGGCTGTGCGATGTGGAACAGTTTGAAATGCTGCGTGTGGGTAGACGATTTCTAAATGAGGTCGCGAAAGTTGCGCCCGCAGTCAGCATGGGGGAGTTTATCGCATCATGATCTTTTCCAAAAACTGGGCGCATCCTCGCATCGTTGTGCTGATCCTGCTTATCCTCGGATCCATAAACAAATCCGCTGCGGGGTCTCAGGACAGCGCCAGCGTCACGGAGATCACGCCGAATCTGCTGGTGTTTGCGACGAGCGCCGGCAATGTCATCGCCTCGGTTGGACCAGACGGCGCTTTTCTCGTTGGAACTCCATCGCTGGCGAGCACTCCGCAAATCAGCAGTGTTCTTGCAAGCCGCACGAAATCCGCTGTGCGCTACGTGGTGATTGCACCTCAAGACCTCGCTCATTCCGAAGGCGACGCCGGATGGGGGCGGCGCGGAGCCTTCGTTGCGATGCAGGAAAAGGCACTCGATCGGTTAGGCGGACATGCCATGGGCGCTTCCAAGCCGTTGCCATCCAGGCTGGTTGAACTTGGCGTTGACCGTCCGCGTGTGGCATTCTCGGAAGTCTTGACTTTCGACTTGAACGATGAAGCGATCCACGTTGTGCATCAAACGCCAGGTTACAGCGATGCCGACTCGATCGTGCATTTTCATGTAGCGAACCTGGTGTACCTGGGCGAAGTTTACCCTGGCGATGGCTATCCGGAAATCGACCCCCAACAAGGCGGTAAGTTAGATGGCTTGGTAAAAACGCTCGGCGGATGGACGGGCGATACCATGCGTATCGTACCCGCGCGAGGGAAAGTGACGAACGGCGCGGACGTCAAGGCGTTTCGCGACATGATCGTGATCGTTCGCGATCGTGTGCGGCATGCAATCGAGGCTGGTCGAACCGAGAATCAAGTGTTGGCCGAGCATCCGGCCTCGGAATTCGACGCGCGGTGGGGACACGGCCGCGTGAGTGCCGACGCCTTTGTGCACGAGATCTACGTCGGCCTTAAAGCGCCGTAGAGCACCTCCGCTTTCCAAGAGAACCAAGGGCTCATCAGCGCCGCGGGTGTACCCTCACTTGAGGCGGTTGACGAAAAACTCGAGGAGGATGTCCTGAAACACCATTCGATGATTTTATTGGCGTTGTTCGGCGCGGCGGCGTTTGCGCAGCAATCCGTGCCTGAAATTCCGTACGATTCCGAGCCCAATTTCTTGAAATTGCCCCAGGATTTATACCTGGGCGAGGTCGCGGGCGTTGCGGTGAATTCCAAAGGGCATGTCTTTGTTTTCTCTCGCGGCGGTACGACGGGACCGGCGTATGGAGCGACTGCGGCGCAATTGCTCGAATTCAATCGGGACGGGAAATATATCCGAGAGATCGGGAAGAATTTATACGCTTGGTCGTTCGCTCACGCAGTGCGCGTGGACGGGGACGATAACATCTGGGCGATCGATAAAGGCTCGGACATGATCGTGAAATTTAACACGGAGGGGCGGGTGGTGATGGTGTTTGGGCGCAAGAAGGAGGCCTCGGATGATAACAGTGGTCCGTGGACGCATGTGAATCCGCCGCGCCCTGCCGTGAACGGCCAGTTCCGGCAACCGACCGATGTCACATGGGATCGCGAAGGCGACATTTTCTTCAGCGATGGCTACATCAATTCGCGCGTGGCGAAGTATGACAAGAACGGCGACTGGGTAAAGCAGTGGGGTCAGCCGGGAAAGAACCCGGGTGAGTTCAATACTCCGCACAGCATCGCGGCGGACGCGGCCGGGAACATCTATGTCGCCGATCGCGGCAATCGCCGTATCCAAGTGTTCGATCACGATGGCACGTTTCTCCGCGAGATGACAATCGATATTCCTGCGCCGGAGGATGCGCAACCTTGGATGGGCGCCCGCCCCGGTCCGCAGACATCCGCGACGATGCAGCCGGGCTCGCCATGGGCGATCTGCATCACGCCCGGTCCAACGCAATATTTATACACGTCCGATGCTTTTCCAGGACGCATTTACAAACTGACCCTGGATGGCAAGATTGTGGGCATGCTGGGAAAGACGGGCCGTCAACCGAAGCAGTTTGGCTGGATTCACGAATTAGCTTGCCCGTCGGAAAACGAAATTTATGTGGCCGAGCTGCTGAACTGGCGGGTGCAAAAGCTGATTCTGCATCCTGGAAAGTAATTTCAAGACAGGCAAGCCGTCTCTTCGGGACATCCTGGCTCGTGTAATAAACTCACGTAGGTGCTGCTTTCGCTTGTTAGTATTCAGAAGAGTTTCGGCGGCGTAAAGGCGCTTCGCGATGGAAATTTGGAGGTGCGCGAAGGAGAAGTCCATCTGTTGATGGGCGAAAACGGTGCCGGGAAATCGACCTTGATGAAGATCGTGGCCGGCATGTACCAGCGCGACGGCGGCCAGATGCTCTGGCGGGGCCATCCGGTCTCTTTCGCGAGGCCGTCTGAAGCCTCGGCGAACGGCATCGCAATGGTGCACCAGGAGTCATTGTTGGCTCCGCATCTTAGCGTCGCGGAGAACATCTTTCTCGGGCGGGAAGGCGCTTCAAAAACGGGATGGATTCATCGCCGGGCGTTGCTGGAAAAGGCGAATCGCGTAATCTCGCAGAACGGGTTCAAACTCGACCCGAACTCTCGTGTCGAGCGGCTGACGCCCGCCGGAAAACAACTCGTTGAGATCTGCCGGGCGATCGCGCAAGGATCGAGTCTTCTGATTTTCGACGAGCCCACGTCTTCTCTTTCCGAAACTGAGACGCATGAGGTCTTTCGTATCGTTCGTGAGCTTTGCCAGCGCAAAATGGGCGTGATTTACATCACCCACCGGCTCGAGGAACTGCGATCGGTGGGGGATCGGGTAACAGTGCTTCGCGACGGCGCTACAGTGCACACGGGTCCTCTAGCCGAACTTACGCGCGATCAGCTCATCCAACACATGGTTGGGCGGCCGGTAAACGCAATCTACCGGCGCGACCCTCTTCCGGCGGGCGAGACTCTCCTGCGGGTCTCCGGACTCAGTCGCGGAATGCTGAAGGACATCGATCTCGAAATTCGGAGCGGCGAAATCGTGGGCCTCGGTGGCTTGATGGGCGCGGGACGCACGGAGCTTTGCCGGGTATTGTTTGGCCTGGATCCTCCCGATAAAGGCACGGTCGAAATTTGCGGCAAAGTGGTGACGCCGAAAACGCCCCGGCAGGCGGTTGCGTCGGGAGTGGCGCTCATTCCTGAAGACCGGCAGCACCATGGGTTGGCGCTGAAGCTGCCGATTGCTTACAACATCACAATGCCGAATTTGAAAAGCATCAGCACGCTTGGTTTTCTGAACAAAAGGTCTGAGATGAGCGTTGCGGAGGAATATCGCGACAGGCTTCGTATCAAGTGCAGCAGTCCGCAGCAGCTTGCCGGTCGGCTCAGCGGCGGAAACCAGCAGAAGATCGTGATCGCGAAATGGGTCGCTCGCGGAGCCCGGGTTTTCTTGTTCGACGAGCCGACTCGCGGCATTGATGTCGGCGCCAAGCAAGAGGTATTTGAAGAGATGGATCGCCTGGCGCGCTCTGGCGCAGCGATCTTAATGGTAAGTTCCGAGTTGCCGGAATTAATCCAAGTTGCGGATCGCATTCTCGTCATGAGCCAGGGGAGGCTCACCGGAGAACTGCCTGGCCGCACCACCCAAGAGGAGATCATGCGGTTGGCAGCCCCCGCCGCGGAAAGCCGGCTGGTGGAAAAAGCATGATGCAGAGGCTGCAGAAGTTACTTCCGTTCTTCACCCTCATCGTTCTTTTTCTTGCGCTGACCATTGCCACTCCGCACTTTCTAACACCGATCAATCTGGCGAGCGTCGCGCGGCAAACAGCGGTGATTAACATCATGGCTCTCGGTATGACGCTTGTGATCATTACCGGAGGAATCGATCTTTCGGTCGGGTCCATCCTTGCTGTGGCCGGCCTCTTTGGCACGATGGCGATTAAAGGTGGCCAGCCCATTCCAGTGGCCATCTGTATCGGAATCGCAGTCGGCCTCCTCTGCGGACTGCTGAATGGCTTGATGATCACTCAGCTGCGGATCAATCCCTTCATTGTCACGCTTGGGACCTTGGAGGCTTTCGCGGCTTCGCCCTCGTGGTCTCGAAGGGCTTGCCGGTGCACGGCATCCCAGACGCATTCTCTTTCTTGGGAGATGGCACTGTGCTCGGCATTCCCTTTTCGCTATGGATTCTGGCTCTGTGCGCGGTGTTGATGCATTTTCTGCTGGAGAATACGAGGCTCGGCCGCTATTCCTTTGCAATCGGAAGTAATCCGAATGCCGCCTACTATGCCGGCGTTCCGATCAAATTTCATCTGACTGCGGTTTACGCGATCGCCGGGATGCTCACGGGCTTGGCCGGAATGATTGAGGCGTCGCGTCTCATGACGGGCCAGCCGACGGCAGGACAGGGTTACGAACTGCAGGCGATTGCCGCCGTGGTGATTGGCGGCGGCAGCTTGACCGGTGGCGAAGGAAGCGTGGTCGGAACGCTGGTGGGCGCCTTCATCATAGGACTGCTTTCAAACGGAAGCGATCTTCTCGGCATCAATCCGTATTGGCAGCAGGTGATTATCGGCGCGGTAATCATCGCCGCAGTCGGCTTCGACGAGTTTCGCAAACGCAAGATGACAACCGCCTAGCTGGCAAGTATTCCTACTTACGAAACTGGAAAAGGTAAATGGCGTCTTTGAAATGAGGAGAAAAGATGCCAGTACTGGAAGAGTTGCTCGTGGAAGAAATGCAAGATCTGCTCCACGCCGAGGGGCAGTTGGTGAAAGCGCTGCCGAAGATGGCGCGCGCCGCGCATGACCCGAAGCTGAAGCAAGCTTTTGAGAAGCACCTTGAAGAGACCAAAGGTCACGTTGATCGCCTGAAACAAGCGTTCGAGCTTCTCGGAGCAAAACCTAAAGCCAAGCCATGTAAGGCCATGCAAGGGCTAGTCGAAGAGGGACAGGAGACCATCACGGAGGGTAAGGAGAAAGAGGATGTTGTCGCGGATCTGGCTCTGGTCGCGGCGGCGCAAAAAGTAGAGCACTACGAAATTTCAGGCTATGGGACGCTGCGAACGGTTGCCGAGCAGCTCGGAAACAGCAAAGTTGCGAAATTGCTGGCGCAAACGCTCATGGAGGAAGAAAAAGCCGACAAGCTGCTGACGCAAATCTCGCCGCCGCTGCTTGAACAAGCCAGCCATGAGGAGCCGGACGAAGAAGAATAAATCTCTTGCCGGTTCGGCCGGGGGGACCAATCTCCCGTGCGGCCATCGACAACCCGATCGCCTGAGGTCCGAGGTTAGTATACTCGCGTCTAAGAGAACAATCAGGCCCAGTTCAAACCGACAAGGAGCCTCATGGCCTTTAAGACAATTCAACGCATCTTCGCCATTTGCCTGGTGACCTCGCTAATCGCGATCTCTGCGTTTGGACAAGATTACAAAGCACTGATCGGTAAATGGAACATGACATCGGAAACCAATGGCGATCCGGTGACATGGGTCCTGGTCCTGAAGGAAGACAGCGGGAAGCTGGCAGCCTTCCTGGGCGACGAGGGAGCGCAGCCCGCGAAAGACTTCACCTACAAAGACGGTGTCCTGAAGTTTAAGGTGCCCTATCAAGGCCAAGATTACGACATCGAACTGAAGGCCGATGGAGATAAGCTCAGCGGTACCTGGAGTGGTGGCGGAGACTCGGGAAAGACCTCCGGGACTAAGGCCTGAATTGTTGGCGTATGCCAAGGCTGCGCGAGCTGCAATTGAGCACGACTGCGTTGGCCGATTCTACTCTACAACGACCCGCGTTCCCCCGCCTTTGCGGCGCGATAATCGGTCGATTTTATGGTCGATGATTTCGCGGAATCCGCGCAGCATCTCGATCCGAGCCTCTCGAAAATGCCCGCAGGCCGATTCGGGTGGCGTGATCGCATCGGCAAAAGCTTCCAGACCTTTGCGAATACAACCGCAAATCTCGTCCACGAGCGGAGTTGCTCGCGGATTTTCTGCGCTCTGCCCGGCTTCGCTCATACTGCCTCCCTCATCTCTACTACCAGCTTACGCCCGGACAACGTGGCTTTGGTTGGCGTCAATCTCGCCATGGTCGTGGGCAGGCCCACATGGCGTCGAATGGTGCCGACTTCAATCACCAGTTCGTCGTCTTTTCGGAACAGCCCAATCTCGCCTTTCTCCGCGAAAGGAAAGTCCAGCCGCACTTCATAATGATCGCCCTCGCGCCCAAAAGAAAATGGCGCGGAATTTCGAGTGACAGCAGCCGGATCTTCGCCCGGCGCATACAGCTTCAACGCCAGATCGCGAAGCCTCTGATACCCGAGGACCTCGTTGGGAAACATCGGAATCCGGCGAACTGGCACGGGAGCGAAGTACCGCTCAATCTCGGCTAGCGTCGTACGCTGCGATTCCAACCAGGTCCCAAAAAATGCGTCCGTCACTTCTTCCGGAATGAGTCGGTTCACAACGATGAAATCCACGACAAGCCCGTGCAGCGAGAAATACACAAAGGCTCGCTGGGTCTCGCGAAGCACCATCTTCTCCGCGTTCGTGACGAGGCGGACGCTGGTAATTGCCGGGTCTTCGAGCACGCTATCAACCCCTTCGATCTTCCCGAACAGGTCCTGAATATTGCGGAAGTAGCTGTCGGGCGGCAACTCCATCGGTGAAACGCGGTTCGCGATCGGCCGCACGGCCTTCAGAATGCTGCGCTCGAGATGGAAGATATGCTTCATATACCAATCGAGCGTGGTCGGCAAGCTGATGAAGCGCAGCGATTCCGCAGTAGGAGCGCAATCGAGCACCATCACGTCGAATTCGTCGCCTTTGCGATATTTGTTCACGTACATCATGGCGCTGAGTTCTTCCATGCCGGGGAAGATCGCCATCTCCTCCGCTTCCACGCCGCTGAGCCCGGTAGTGCGGAGCACGGAAGTGATATAGGCCGAAATGTCCTTCCAATACCGCTTGATCTCGTGATTGATGTTCACTTCCTGCATGAACAGTCGGTCGGCGATTTGCTTGGGCTCCGACGTGTCGCCGTGAAAAAGCGCCCCGTCCAGATCGAAAGAATCGGCCAAGCTGTGCGCTGGATCGACGCTCATCACTAGTGTGCGCTTTCCGGCCTCCGCGAGATGCACCGCCGTAGCAGCCGCCACGCTCGTCTTCCCCACGCCTCCCTTGCCGCTGAACAGAAGAATTCTCATAACCGTATTAATCGATCAAACCTTGCTTCATCGCGAACCGGACCAGTTCGCCAGTGCTGTGGAGGTTGAGTTTTTCCATGACCTTTCCGCGATGAGAGTCGACGGTGTAGACGCTCAGATTCAAGTGAGTGGCGATCTCTTTGTTCGTCTTTCCTTCCGCGATAAGTTGTAGAACCTGCCGCTCGCGGCTGGAGAGAAGATCGAGAGGATTCGTCACGTTCTGCCGGTAATCGCTCAACAGCGCTCCCGAAACCGCGGGGCTGACATATCCGTCGCCGCGAGCTACCGATCGGACTGCGCTCAGCAGCTCCGTATCAATAGCGTCTTTGAGGATGTAGCCCCGAGCGCCGGCCCGCAATATCTCGCGCACATAGACTGGCTCCTTATGCATGCTCAACACCAGGACGCGTATTCGCGGATTGGCCTCTACCATCCGTTTTGTTGCTTCGATCCCATTCAGCTCTGGCATCGCGACATCCATGAGCACAATGTCCGGCTTCAGTTTTTGCGAAAGCTCGACGGCTTCACGGCCATTCGCGGCCTCGCCGACTACCTGTAGGTCGGAGTGGGCGGAGAGAATCAGCTTCAGGCCTTGCCTCACGATCGTGTGATCGTCCGCTAGCAGAATCTTTATTGTCCCGTCGGGCACGTCACCTCAATCATCAACCCTTTGCCCGTGGCTGTTTCCATTCGCAGTCGCCCGCCACAGCCGCGTGCTCGTGTTTCCATCCCTGCCAACCCAAGCCCCGAGGCTCCGGCGCGCCGCTCAGCCATCTGGAATCCCTGTCCATTGTCTCGAATGGTCAGAACGATTTCTTCACCTTGCGGCAGCAGATCTATGGAGACGGCAGTTGCGTGGGCGTGGCGCGCAACGTTCGTCAGCGCTTCTTGCGCGATGCGGAATAGGCTCGTCTCCGCTTCATCCCGCAATCGCCGGTCGCCGATTTCACTGTGATACTTCACTTCGATACCGGTGCGCTGCGAGAAACTTTCCGATAGCGAGCGAAGCGCCGCATCCAGCCCGAAATCGTCGAGGATGGTTGGGCGCAGGAGCTGGGACATCTCGCGTACGTCCTTGATTGCCTGGTCCACCAGGCGCAGGCAATCGTTTACCCGTGCCTCATCCGGGCTTCGGCGCAACGCCGACAAATTTGCTTTTACGGCAGTTAATGCCTGCCCGAGTTCGTCATGCAATTCGTGCGAGAATCGCCGAGCCACATTCTCCTGGGTCTCCAGGAACTGGTATTGCATTCTCGCGAGGTCCGCCGCTTGCTGCTCTAGCTTTCCAAATAATCCAGTAGAGGCTCGTACCGCCCAGCTAGCGCAGAGAAGAGATAATCCCACGCACGCAGCGAAGAGCCACACGGTCCATCGAAGCAGGCCATGCCCCTCCTGGTATATGCTCTCGCGTAGCAATTCGGCCTCTTCGTACGCGGATTCCAGAGCGCTGCTCATCTGCGCGCGATTCTCCGCAAGCTGATCCAGGATCTCCTCGCGCCGGACCACATCTTTTCTGCGCGCCAACTGCAGCCATCGACCGTTCAACTCGTTCTGCTGCTTCTCAATCCCATCGATCGCCGCCTTCGCAAGAGCTTGCCGGTCGGTAAACGTTTGCGCATTGCCGTTGATCTGATGGACCGTTCTGAGCGCAAGCAATAGAGCCGAAAGCAGCAATAAAGCCGATAATCCAAGACCGACCAGCAGCAGCCGCTGTAAGTAAGACCGTGTAATTGGAGTCGTACCCTGCACCATGACGATTCTTTCATTAATGTTTCCTTCCGGCTATCCCGAAAATACGGGATAAAGAATCGCCCATTGAGGTGATGGCGCGGAAGCGCCCTAAAGCGCAAAGTGGAGTTGTGAGCGGCGAACGAGCGAACAGAAGGGACAGCGGCGAAAACAACAAACAGCGATAACAAACAGCCGCTGTCCTCGCGTTCGTCTCAAAAATCAAAGATCCGCCACAGTTGAAGGAGAAAATACAATGAAAAAGCTATTTACATCGACCCTCTTGACCGTTGCGGCGGTTCCTTTTCTGATGGCTGCTCCCAGCGCAGCGAAGAAGGTCCAGAACAAGGCTGCGGACACCAACCAGACGCAGACCACAACCAAGAAGGTTCATAAGAAGCACGTCAAAAAGAACGCCAACGGTACCTCGAGCACCGAAAGCAACACGACGAAAACGTCGACTTCCCAGAAGTAACTCACTCGTAATCTCGAACGGCCCAGACTCGGCGCAAGCTGTCTCTGGGCTTTTTTTTGAAATTTAAGCTTTGCCGCGTACGGGCTCAGTTGGCCGACGGTTTCTCCGCACCGTCTATTACCAGCGTTTCGACCGGACCTTTGGCCGACTCCAATTTAAGCCCAAGTTGCTCCTGAATGGCGGTGAAGATGGAAGGCTCAGTGCCGGGGTTATCAGCGGTCCCGTAGTCCAATCTAAAATCGAACTCTCCTTGAAGTCCCGTGCGATCCAGGACCGGACGACCCAACTCTAATTCGCCTAAGCGCTCCGCGAACATGGCCATGGCAGCTTTTTGGCCGGTTATCGTGTAGCTCACGCCCACCTGGTCGGTCGGAGTGTTTCGAGAAAGGCCGACGTAGGACTGATCGGCTGTCGACGGTTTGAGCTTCGCTCCGCCCTTCGCCGCCACTAACGCGTAAACATGACCCTCTTTGGTTTCCCTGTGGACTTTCAGTTGAAAGCGCTCAGCCAAAAGGGCTTGAAGCATGGTCATCATCTGTTTGCGGCTGGGATCGTCATCCGCCTTGGCCACGACGTCGAATCGGTCGGTATCGAGCCAAACCGGCCCGCCCGCGATCTGATAATTCTTAACGCCAAACGCCTCCCTGACCATGATCTTGAGCGTCAGGTTCGTAATGGTTAATCTGCCACCTGGCTGTATTCGGAAATCGATCGGCTCCCGCGCCATCGCAGGAACCGGCCTAATCGACGCCACGTCAAAGCGCGGTATCGCCGCAGTTTGTGCAAGGGCCGCGCAGCATCCAAGAACCAGCATCACCGCCGCGGAAATGGCTCTTTTCATTACCTACCAGTTCACCGCCTCACCCTGGTTCAGAGTCCAAACCTCAATCGAATCCTTCAGAATTTTCTCGGCTAATTGTTCGGGGCGGCCAGTGAGGGCGGGGAACGTGCCATAGTGCATCGGGATGACCCTCTTCACCCCCAGCATTCGCGCCGCATGTGCAGCCTGATGCGGATCCATCGTGAAGTGATCGCCGATCGGCAGGAAAGCGAGTTCCGGCTCATACAATTGCCGGATCAGCGCCATATCGGAGAACAAAGCCGTATCTCCCGCGAAGTAAGCTCGCCGTCCGTCCTTCAAGCTGAGGACGTAGCCCGCCGCTTCTCCGCCGTAGATTAACTCATCCCCGTCTTTGATGGCAGAACTATGCAGGGCATGAGTCATGGTGAGCTTTACGAATCCAAGATCCACAGTGCCGCCCTTATTCATACCAATAGTGTTTTTCACGCCCTTCTTTTCGAACCACGACGCGGTCTCGAAAATCGCAACCAACTTGGGCGCAAATTTTTTCGAGAGCGGAATCACATCGTTCACATGATCGAAGTGGGCGTGAGATAGGGCGATCGCATCTACCTTCTGGATTTTGTAGCCCTTCGGGTACGCAGGGTTCCCCTCAATCCAAGGATCCATCACCAAAACCTCGCCGGAGTCGAAGCGAAGCTCAAAAGTTGCGTGTCCAAGCCAGGTAATCTGTATCATCCCGACCCGTTAGATGCCAGCTTCGGTTTAGCTGGTACATCGATACCGTCGCCGATCTTTGCGAGTCCTGGTATGGATACCGGCATTTTCCCGGCGATCGGAATCTCTCCCAAAATTGCTTTCGCCGCAGCCGATTCCGAAGTGGTCGAAGCTGCTGAAGGTCGCCGCGTAAGCAGATACGTCCGGAAAGTCGCGCAACAGATAGGGATTACCGAGCGAGATCAGCGCCACGGGTGCCGTACCATGCACTAGGGCGTTCATGAACGCGTTCAGCCCGCCCTCTAAAGCAACACTGCCGCGGTTGGCGCTGACCGTGACAAATGCGGCGACATAGATCTGCTTGCATTGCGAAGCATCGATGGCAATCGCCGAAAGCACCGCCGCCGGCGTCTTGGAATTGACGACGTACGTCTTGAGAGCCGGCATCCCTCGGCGCAGTTCGCGCGAAAGTATCTCGCCCCGTTGTGAAAATTCACTTTCACCCATGACTACCAGACACGAGCCATCCGGAGTGGGGACGGGGAACAGATGCTTCTCGTCCTTTACCAGCGTCACAGCTTTTTCGGCGACACGCTGCGCGAGTTCGTCAATTTTGGAATCTTCGATCTGATTGCTGATGGCGTCCAGACTGACCGTACGACCGCGAAAGAGCCCAACCCGCTGCTTTGCCGCCAACAGCTTAGCTGCGCTCGAGTCGATTCGCTGGCGTGAAATGCGGCCGCCACGCACCGCCGACATGATGGAGCGAATGCAAACCTGCGGATCGGTGGGCATCAAAAGCACGTCTGCTCCGGCTTCGATGGCGCGCACCGCAGCTTCTCCCTGCGTGAAAAGAGACGCGATTCCCTGCATCTCCAGAGCGTCCGTAACCACCAATCCTTTGAAGGCAAGCTCGTCCCGTAATAAACCTGTAAGCACGCGCTCGGAAACGGTTGCCGGTATGGGTTCAGGTTCAAAGGCCGGGACGGTCATGTGTGCGGTCATGATGGAATCCACATCGTGTTGAATGGCTGCGCGGAACGGAACCAATTCCAGCGATTCGAGCCGTTGCTTCGGCTCATCGAGCTTGGCCAGTTGCATGTGACTGTCTTCCGCAGTGTCTCCATGGCCAGGGAAATGCTTCGCGGTCACAAGCACATAATCTGCCGGGTTGGAATGTGCTCCATCGATGAAGGCGGATACGCCGGCCGCGACAGCCTCGGGATCTTCTCCGTATGACCGGACATTGATGATCGGATTATCGGGATTATTATTCACGTCCGCATCGGGAGCGAATACCCACGTGACGCCGAGCGCACGGGCCTCCCGCGCCGTGGCCGCTCCCAATTCGCGAGTGGCCGGCAAATCATGAGCCGCGCCGAACGCCATCAGGTAAGGAAATTTCGCGGTTTCCGCAACTCGCATGGATGCGCCGCGCTCAAAATCGGAAGCCACCAGCAGCGGCGTCTTCGCAAGGCGTTGCATGTGGTTGATGAAAGCCGCCATCTCGAACGGCTGCGCGCTAATGACATTCCCGTCTCGAATTCGTCCCGCTACGATGAATCCGCCCACGTGGTCTTCGCGAACCCAGCGAGTGAATGTTCTGTATTCAACGTTATCGGCTGGAGGGTAATCTCCATAACCTCTTACGATGATGAGTTGCGCAATGCGATCGTGCAAAGAGAGAGAACGAAGAAGAGGCGAGCTGTTGACTCGGGAAGTCTTTCGAGAGGCAGTCCGCGCGCCTTCCGGCGTGGCTGCGCGCACGCTTGCAGAGAACGCGAGTACACACAGTCCAATGCCGAGGGCCCGATCAATACTCATTCACCTAACTGTAGCGAAGGGCACTCGAAATTTTGAAGCAACCGTCAGCGCCTAACTGCAACCAGTCACGAACCTGCGCCTTGCGAACGTCCCGCGGAACGCACTTGCGAACGCATAGGCTTTTTCGGAGGACTCAGCAGGCGCTTAGTGTTGCGTACCAGAGCCGCAACTTCGTTGGCGCTCTTCTGAATCACAATGTCCGCGCCTGTATTTTCAGGCGAGAGGCCCAGCGTCTCCGCAAAGCCAGTCAGCAGGATGACGGGGCCTCGGAAGTTCCGCTCGCGCAGTTTTCCGATGAGCTCCAAACCCCCCATGGGTGACATCTTGTAATCCGTAATAACTAAATCGAAAACCTGGTCTTCTATGGTTTTTAGCGCGTCAGGTCCAGAACCGGCTGACACAACCTGATACCCCAATTCTTCAAGCACGGACCGGCGAGCAAGGATGCCATCCCGGTTGTCATCGACCAGAAGAATAACAGCGGAGCTAGGTGCGCGATTGGAAGGAGCAGATCGCATCGAGACCCAGTGACGTTAACAAACCGTGTCAAATGTGTCAACAGGTCGCCATCGAACTCATATAAAGCGAGATCTAGTACTTGACAGTACGCACTCGTTGTAGCTGCCAGTCTCCGCAGGCGTGAAGTGCGCGGCCTTCCTCGGCTAATCGACTTCGCGCGGAGCCTTGTATCCCGCCTTTGCAATGATCTGGTACTTGATCGGCTTGCCCTTCTCGTTCTGCATGCGGAGAGGCTCATTGGTCTCCGGGTTAATGACCTCCACCTTGATCCGCCGAAACTTTCCATCGCGAGCTGTGTTGGTCGGATGGTAAGACAGCAAATATTGGTTTCGCATCGCATCGAGAATTTGGCGGAAATCCGCGGGATACTCCCCCACGAATCTGGGGAAAAATGATAAACCGCCCGTCTCTTTCGAGAAGGTCTTCATCTCATTATCGGCTTGCAGAAAATTCATATCTGCGATCGGACTCATTCCCATCGCTTCCGCCTGGATGCGGGCAATCTGCAGAACACTCATCGTATAAATCGGGACTCCTGCTTCCTGGAGCGATTTCCGCGCCGTATCGAATGTAATCTTGCTAAACGTATCGAGGCCGGTCCCGATCAAAACAATCGCTTTCCGCCCGTCGATGCCGGACATCCGATCCGCCATGTCCGTCAGAGCGTCAAAAACATTCGATTCACTGAAGCCCGGAATACGAAGCAGCCTCATCGCCTCTTCCGCCTTGCGCTTGTCGGGCGAGAAATCCGAGAGAATGGTGGGACGCAAATCGTACTCGACCACCGCGACATTATCATCGGGCTTTAAAGTCTCCAAAAATCCGTAAGCGGCTTGCAGCGTTTCGTACCATCCTTGTGTCCAAAATGCCTGAAAACGGCCGCTGAATTCGATCAGCATACAGATGGTAATGGGCGCTTCGCTATGGCCGAACTGGCTGATCTGTTGCGGAACTCCATCCTCCAACACGCGGAAGTTGGTCTGTCCCAGCCGCGGAATGAAATGGTTATGATCGTCAAGCACCGCCACGTCCACATTCACCGTGGTCGCGTTCGAGCGGAATGTGGGGGTGTCCTTCGGAATGTCTTTCGGCTTCTTAAACTCAGAGGGAATCTGCTGTTGGTCCGGTGAAGGCGTTTCATCGGCAGGTTTCTTCTTCGGTTTCGCCACCGAGTCGCTGCTCTGGCTTTGCGGTGCTTCCTGGGCGAAAACGTCGAACGGATACAGACTCGCCAGCGCCAAACTGATCCCGGCAACGCCAGCGGAGAAAATGCGGTACTTCATACTGTTACCTTTTGCTGATTAGCTAAATCTTAATGAATCCAGCGATCGCGATTTGAATCCTGTTTCTGAAGATAGACTTCGAACTTCTTTTTTGCGCGTTGGAGCTTCCAGTTCTTGTAGCTGGACACCAGAGGCTGCCGTATTTGCGATTGGAGTCTCCGTCCGCGTAGTAAGAGGTATCCGGTCACCAAACCCCCCAGATGCGCGACTACGGCGACCGTGGTGGCCTGCCGTCCTACGGTTGCGCTAAAGGACTGCAGAAGAACGATAACCCCCATGATCATAACGAAGTACTTTGATTTCATGGGGATCAAAAATCCGAATAAGATGGTCTGATCCGGAAACACCAGCGCATACGCGACGAGCACGCCAAAAATCGCGCCCGAAGACCCCTTGGTCACCACGTCGATGCCGCCAAAGATGTACGCCGCGAGGATGACAGCTAGGGCCGCGCAAATCCCGCACGTGAAATAGAACCGAAGGAATCTGGGGGTGCCCCAGAGGCGCTCCAACTCCGCGCCGAACCACCACAGGGCCAGCATGTTCCACAGAATATGACCAATGCTCGCGTGCAGAAACATGTACGTGACCAATTGCCAAACCGCGAATGTCTGCACGACTTCCGCCGGAACGAGAGCAAAATTTTGGAAAAACAGGTCCGCTCTGCTCGCCGCCAAAATATAATTAAAGATAAAAATGACTACGTTGCTGATCAGTAGCCATTTCAGGCCTACTGGAAAACGGTTGGACGGAATAAAACGATTCACGTAAGAACGCGAACTGAAGGACATCGACGGAAGGGGTTCCTGAATAGAGGATAACAGAGAAAAAAGCGAATCGAGTCCGTCGCGCCGAAAGCCTTAACGCTGCTTGTCCGCTCGCGTGTGTCGTCGCAGAACAAGCGCGGCGAGGTTAATCAAAATCGCAATCGCTAACCAGACTAACCAATTGGATAATGGACCGGCCGTAAAGACAAACGTGTCCGTCTTACCCAGGTTATTCGCAAGGCTCCAAGCCGCGAAAGCGTATGCCGAAAAGACCGCCGGACCCATTAGGGCAGACAACAGTGCGCCAAAGTGCTGAGCGGTATCGGCTGCCCACACGCCAATCCGCCCAACTCCTTCTCCGAGCGTTTGGACGACGCCTAATACGCCCGTTCGTACCGTTTCGACCCTCACGGCAATTGCCGTCGTGCGAGTTTCAGACATGCGTTGCCCCTGCTGCTCTTCTCGATGCACGTCAGGTGCCGAAAGTTTCTGGACTTCACGACGTCTCATTACCGGTACTTACCGGAACCTTATCGGGTGAAACTTGTCCGCGCATCGGCAAAAATTTGCCCGCATGGGCGAATTTCTGCTGGGCATCTCTCCAGCGAATTCTTATGCAGCTATAGGCCAGGACTGAAGAGTGATTACTGCGGCAAATGTTTGCGGCCTTCGGCGTATCGGTTGAGCAGCCGCGCCAAGCCGAGAAAAGCTCCCGCGATGAAGAGCCACATCTGCCAGTGGGAAAACAGGCCAGTTGAAACGAAGAAATTGCTGGTCCAGTGGAATTCGGCCGCTACGGACCAAAAGAAAATCGTGAAGGCGACCAGCGCCGACGGCGTTAGCAGCGCGGCCGTCGCCAGCGCCAGATTCTGAAACCGGGCTACTCCCCCCGCCCTCCGCCTGTGCCAGTAAACGCGAACCAACATCGACTAACCCTGTTTCAAACAGAGTAGCAGCGGTTTGCAATTCTGTCACGTAGCGGAACCGCCAGCGGAGCGGCCTGTTCTAGAAAGATACGCCGCGAGCGCAACTCCCAGCACCACCAGAATGATGCTTCGCGGCTCCGGTACTGGGGTGCTGGCGAACGACTCGGAAATGTCTGCAAAGACCGGATTCGTTCCTTCTTCATAAAAAACGCTTATTGTATACATCAACTCTCCTGTCAAATCGATGGACACATTCGCTACGAGAGGAGAAGAACCACACTGCTCCGAGAACGTCCGAAGGCAGGCGCCAAAACTGGCTTGCATCGTTGCCGGCAAGACGATGATTGTTGAAGGTGACGCGGGAGTTATAGTTGGCGCAACAATATTCCCAGATGTCACGGTGAAGCTTGTAGCAGTGAGGTCATTACCGCCGACGGGCTCTATATTGACTTCCGGCGCATTGATCGTTCCGGAGCCGGTGTAGTCCACGTAGTACGTTACGCCTGCCAGAGTCACCATGCCAAACGCTCCCGTTTTGATCTGTTGTCCAGCAAGCTCGTCCGTGCTAACCGCGAAAGACGTCTGATTAAACCCAAGAAAAGGAATCAAAGGATACCTAAAGCTTGAGTCACTAAACCCCGAACCGGAGAGTGTGAAGGAGTTGCTTGTGGCGGAGAACCCAAACAAGCAGCCGAAGCTCCCGCCGCATCCACCGCCAACTCCTGCGCTTGCAGAAGTGGCTGTGAATGTGGGTATCGAATCCGCTGTCAGCCCGCAAGCCAATACGCAATATCCGACGATAAACAGAGCATATTTGGAATACCTGTTCATAAAAACCTCCTGTGGATTGACTGCAAGTCTACACCAAATCGAGGGACCCGAGGAGTGTAGATTGTTTGAGGAGATGAAAACCTGAAATGAAGAAGATCAAGACCGCGATTGTCGGCACTGGGTTCATGGGGAAGGTCCATACGGAAAATGTTCGACGCCTCGGAAACGTGGAAGTGGCCGCAGTGGTGGGCAGCAGCCCGGAGAGGGCGAAGCAATTCGCCGAAGCGAACGCAATTCCTTTCGCGACAGGCAATCTTAATGATGTTTTGCAGGATAAAGAAATCGCGGCGGTCCACATCTGTACTCCCAACGTGGATCACTATCCGATGTCTCTCGCGGCCATCGATGCCGGAAAAGCGGTGCTTTGCGAGAAGCCGCTCACGATGAACGTCGAGGAGGCGCGGAAGTTGGTGGACGCGGCAAAAGCCAAGAACGCCGTCAATTGCGTTCAGCACAATCTTCGCTATTACCCGGTAGTCCAGCAAATGCGGCAAATGATCGCAGCGGGCGACCTAGGCGAGATCCTCATCGTCCAGGGTACGTATTCACAAGACTGGCTGCTCTACGATACAGACTGGAACTGGCGGCTCGATTCCAAGTCCAATGGCAAATTGCGCGTGATGGGTGATATCGGTTCGCACTGGATGGACATGATCCAACACCTGACGGCTTTGAAAATCACGGCTGTCTGCGCGGATCTCAGCACTTTCCATAAAACACGCAAGCGGCCGAAAGGATCGGTCGAGACGTTTTCCGGTAAGAAATCCGCCACGGCGGATTACGAAACATTTCCCGTCGACACGGAGGATTTTGGAGTGGTGATGCTTCATCTCGGGGATAAGGCCCGGGGTGCGTTTACCGTCAGCCAGATGTCCGCCGGTTGCAAAAATCACTTCGCGTTCGAAATCTTCGGCACGAAGGCTGGCGTCGCGTGGAATCAGGAGCAGCCGGATACATTGTGGATCGGACATCGCAACGAACCGAATCAAACGATTATCAAAGACGCCTCACTCTTCTACCCAGCCGCCGCAAGCTTCGCGGATTTACCCGGCGGGCACAGCGAAGGCTATGACGATTCGCACAAGCAGGTGTTCAAGCGATTTTATTCCAGGGTTGCCGATCCATCCGCGTCCATTGAATATCCAACCTTCGAAGACGGACTGCGCGGCATGATTCTTCTCGAGAAGGTCGCTGAGAGCGCGGCGAAACAAGCCTGGGTAAAAGTGTAAGGCCGATGCCTCGCTGCCAATGCCTCGGCTTTCGACCTGTTACACACTATGCTGAACTGCAGAAGGTTAGAGAATGGCCTCGAACGCGCGCTGCATTATCACCGGAACCGGCTTATCGGCGACTTGATCTTGCCTTTCTTAGATCACGTTGTGACTACCACAACGAGTGCGGTCGTCCGCGCGATCCCGTATCTCGGGCGCTTCCGGAAAACGCAAACACTCTCGTTTTCGCACGATCTCCATTGCCGGTTTGGCCTCCGGATTGAAAAAGTACTCCAGGCCGACGCTGAAAACAAGCGCGATGCGGAGAAGAGTTGGTAAGGTCGGGTGCATCGGCTTTTGGCTCTATAGTAGGTTCATTGGCCTTTAACATGAGCAAAAAGGGTGACGCGGCCTTGTTCGTCGGCCAGTGGGCTCCCACGTTCCTGCTTCTTGGACTCTACAACAAACTGGTAAAACTGCACGGATCGGAGGGGGTGTAGGACGTCCCGGTACGTTCAATCTACGGCCGCGCCATCGCGGCTTGGATTCGCGGTGAAAGTGCTTGGCCAAGTTGGTCTCAAAAGCAATGATTCACGGCGTTGGCAGTCGGGTCCTCACCTCCGGGTGTCCATCGAGTATCTCCATGCAATCTTCACGTATTTGGAGAAATCGAAGATCCAAATGTACCGAATGTCCTCCGATCTGGCTCCGTATGTGACACATCCGGATTTGCCACAATTTCGGGCGCAGATCGCGGAAAGCCGTTCGGAGTTGGCCGAACTGGGGCGCCGCGCAAACCAGATCGGTCTGCGGCTTTCTTTTCACCCTTCTCAGTTCGTCGTAATGAATGCTCCCGATAAAAAGCTCTGTCGCCAAAGCGTCAGCGATTTGACGTCACAGGCCGAGATGCTTGACGAAATGAACCTTGGTCCAGAGGCAGTGATCGTAATTCACGTGGGCGGGGCCTACGATAATAAGGGCGCGGCTATCGATCGTTGGGTAACCTGTTATCGGAATCTGCCGGAGCCGGCGAGGCGTCGTCTGGTGCTCGAAAACGACGACGTCCGTTTCAGCGCCTCCGACGTATTGAGCATTCACGAGAGAACTGGTGTTGCCTTGGTGTTCGATATGCAACACCATCACTGCCTCAATCCGGAACGCCTCCCTTGGCGGCCTACGCTCGAACGATTTCTGCGCACGTGGCCTGAAGGTATCTGTCCTAAAATTCACTATTCCTCGCCTCGCACGCAAATGCGCGAAGTCATCCGTGTGAATCGCAAAAGGCGGAAGAAAGAAACAATTCTGCAGCCCCCTCTATGGACTGCGCACGCCGACTTTATCCACCCTTTTGACTTCATTCGTTTCGCATCCGAGACGAAGGACCTGAATTTCGACATTATGCTCGAGGCGAAAGCCAAGGACTTGGCTCTGCATCGCTTACGCCGGGACATCCTGTGCTATGCGCCCGAGCTTCAGGACCGATTTGAGGCTCTGAGATCGCATGAACGTTCAAAATCGAAGTCTGCTTAGACATTCTTCAAGAGTCACGGCACCCCACAAATTTCTTATTAGACTTTCGAGGCACTTACAGACAGTTCGCTCCACAGCCTTCACGCGAAAACGATCGGTATGATGACATCGCGCCAGAACCGCAAGCCCGCCGCGCCGCCGAGCGCGCTGCCTTCAGGCTACAAACCCTCAGTGCCAAAGCACCAAGGCCAGATGAGGCCGCGCTCCTCAGCGAGTCGAAGGTTCAAGAAAATGAGGCCGCGCTCCTCAGCGAGTCGAAGGTTCAAGAAAATGAGGCCGCGCTCCTCAGCGAGTCGAAGGTTCAAGAAAATGAGGCCGCGCTCCTCAGCGAGCCGAAGGTTCAAGAAAATGAGGCCGCGCTCCTCAGCGAGCCGAGCAATGAATATCTGGAACAGAACCACGAGCGTAAGTACCTACATCGTTAGATTCTTGCCGAAAATGGCAGGAAATGGAATCAGTGCGCGGGCGAAGTGGCGAGTTCAGGGATGATCACGAGTTGCTTGAGCTTGAGACCGAGTGCGATGACGTGTTTTCCGAGCGCGGTTAAGTAGTACTTGTAGCAGTGAGCTGCCTTCTTGATAAGGCCGTGAGTGCGGAGTCTGCGGAGGATTCTGGAGAGCTGTCCACTGTTGTACTGCGGTAGCCAGCGGCGCAGAGTTTTGTTCTGGAGGCCGCTGATGGTGAACTCGCCGCGGGCTAATGCGAGGAAAAGTGTTTCGTCCTCCTGATCGAAGAAGTTGAAGCCGCGATAGGAACGCGCCTCGTCGTGCACCGTGCGGCTGATCTTATTCAGCTTGCCGAAGCCGCTGCTGGGATTATCAATGGCCGACAGAAACTCCAGATAACGTCGGTTGGAAGCGGCCAACAATTCGCGTAGCGGAGCCAGACTGTAGATGGTTTTCTTCATCGGCGCAAACTTCATCACCGCTTCTCCGTTGCGTTGTTCTACCTCGCGGTAGTGCCTGAAAAAGGTAACGTCCTTGGTGGTGGTTTCAATACGCAGAATCTGCCCGAACTTGTCATACATTTTGATGGAAGCCATTCCCATCGAGTGCCTGACGCGCGTGCCTTCCAGGCGCACATTGTAGCGATTGCCCATTTCGTCCTGGTAATTGCCGTTTAGCTTCTTGCCCAAAAAAGTCGCAATGTCGTCCGGCTTGACGGTGTGAATGGCGGTGCGAATGAGTTGACCGTAGATGGCCTGCAGATCGGCTTGCCGCCGAAACACGATATCTGTGGCATATTCTGCTGTTTCCAGACTCCAGTGATAGGACTCCTCGATCTGCTTCAGGATGGGACAGTAGCGCTGAGCAAACTCGTCCAGCTTGCGGTGCAGCCGCCCGGCCTCCCAAGCATCGGCCAATTGCTGAGCTTTTGGAAAATCATCGAGGGCGACGAAGGCATTGTCCAGGAGCCGATAGCCGATCCCGCGCCGCTCGAGTTGCCGCGCCAGCCAGTTGTGTCCATTGCAGTAGAACTGCAGGCGGAACGGACACCAGGTCGGTACGCGCACGTAGCACAGCCCCAGCTCTGGGTCGATGAAGTAGAAGTAGTAATGCAGACACTTGCCATCGTCGGGACGCAAGTACGCTTGTTTGCTCTGTTTGTTGAACCAGGGCTGATAGGTGGTACAGGGCTCGAGAGCGGAGAAGATCCATACCAAGCCGGGTTCGGTGCCGCGTTTGCGCAGAATCTCCTGGATGCGCTCTTCTTTGCGGAAGTTCTTCTTACGGATGTAGTCGATCTGCAAACCGTTCTGGGCCGCCAGTGCCTCGGCGTTGGCTTTGATGGCATCGGTGAGTGGCTTAGCGAATGCCGCGAAATCGAAGATCCGAATGCTGCGAGCGTGCAGGTACCTGGTCATGCCCTCGGCGTAACAGAAGATGGGCAGGGTTCCTTGAATGATCACCCGGTCGTAGCAAGACAGTACTCCGGCAATCTCTTCCTCATATCGCTCAGTGATGAGCCCCATGCACCAGCCCTCTGCCGGAATAGTAACTCCACTGTCCGAGAGCCCGGAAGGGAAGAAAGGGTTTTCAAGGGAAAGAAACCGCAGGTGTCGTTCCCTTGAATAAGCGGCTTATCAACAGCAGCTTCCGCTTACCTGTTTGGTTCCGGCTCGTCCGGGTTAGGGAGTGGAGCAGCAGAATCGTAAACCCGTATCAACTATCTCCGCAGCACAGCTCGCTGCCAATCGCGCGAACGCCCAGCTCAGCACGGGTCCAACCTCCGAAACGGGCAGAACCAAATCTTCCAAAAACGCTCTCAAAACCGCGCTCACCGGCCGCACTGTTCTACTACCCGGAGATGACGCTCAGCGCTACGAACAGCATCTGCATAGATATGACAAGATGCACCGGCCCGTGGGTGAGCGCGAGTGCGAAATCGTTCAGTCGCTCGCCGATGCCACCTGGCGGTGGACCGCATCCCGGGTCTTGAAGAGGCTCTCTTCGTCAAAGGTTGCAACGAATTTGCCGCCGAGGTCGCCGATCTCGATCCGCGGGCACGACTCACCATGCTTCGCATGCACACCTATCTCGCCTATGAGCGGCAGTTTCGTAATCTCCAAATTCAGGAAATGAGTCTCCACCGTTTGCGCGAGAAGCTCGTCGCCGAACTCAAGCAACTACAAAAGAGAGCGAGCAGAAAGAAAAAGACGAGCTCACTATGCTCAGTGAGGACACATTATTATTTAAGATTGGATGACCCAAACTCGAAGCTCTCCCTTTTTTCTTGTGCCGATCCTGCTTTTGTCCGCTTGGCATCTGCGGGCGCAAACGTTGGACGGCGATGAATTCGCTCGCAATCCCAAGCAGCAGGTGGACGAATTTTACACGCAGCGGATTCTGAAGTACACGACCGCACCCGCATTGAATTCGCCGCTGACGAATTATTTGCCGGCCTCGAAGACGGTACCGACGCCCGCGAAAGTTTTGGGCGATATTGCGGGCGCTCCCGATATGTTGCCGTATGCGGAAGACGTGTATCGCTATTTCCGCGAACTGGCCGCCGCAACACCCCGAGTGAAAGTGTTTACGATCGGGCATACCGAGGAAGGAAGAGAGATGATCGCCGCCGCGGTCGCAGATGACGAGATGCTGGCGAAGGCGAACGAGAATGCAGCGCGTTTGAGCAAGCTAGCGGATCCACGTTCGATTGGAATGAAAGACGCGACGGCGGAGGAGCTGGTCGCGCAGTCATTCCCCGTCTACTACATCACGGGAACGATTCACTCTCCGGAGACAGGTGCGCCCACCGCTCTGATGGAACTGGCTTACCGGTTGGCGGTGGACGATGCTCCTTACATACGCTACATTCGGTCTCACATGATCGTTTTAATCACGCCGGTGGTGGAGGTGGATGGGCGAGATCGCATGGTGGATCTCTACCGCTGGCACAAGGCTCATCCAGGCGAGAACTGGCCGCGTCCTGTTTACTGGGGGCATTATGTCGCTCATGACAATAACCGCGATGCAATGGCCATGACGCTCGATCTGACAAAGAACGTACTCAACGCATACCTAAGTTGGCATGCACAGGTGCTGCATGACTTGCACGAATCGGTGCCTTTCTTATACGACAACACAGTGGGAGACGGTCCTTACAATGCGTGGATCGACCCCATGCTTGCCGATGAGTGGGCGGCGCTCGGGTGGAACAACGTGCAGCAGCTTCAGAATTTTGGAATGCCCGGCGCTTTTACGCACGGGAACTTTGATACCTGGAGTCCGGGGTATTTGATGTTCCTGGCGGGAATGCACAATGGCATCAGCCGGCTCTACGAAACATTCGGGAACGGGGGCGCTGATACAGAAAAACGCATTCTGACTCCGGATCAATATTCAAGAACGTGGTACCGGCAAAACCCTCCGTACCCGACTGTGGTGTGGTCGCAACGCGACAACAACAATTACGAGGAGACAGCGCTGCTGACGACACTTTCCTACTTTGCGCATAATGGCAAGCACTTTTTGCAGAACTATTATTTGAAGAGCAAGCGATCGATTGAGAAGCCTCAGACTTCTGGCCCGGCGGCGTACGTTCTGCCTGCGGATGAGGCCTATCTGAATCGTCAGATGGAGGTTCTTAAGGTGCTTGCCGCGCAGCACGTGGAGATTCATCGATTGAGTGAAAACGCGACGGTTACGATTCCGCCGCTGGCCCACCCGCAGCGCCCTGCGAATGATAAGCAGGCACATCCAGCAACAGCGCAGCCGCAAAATTTTGGAGTCGGCAGTTTCGTGATTCGAATGGATCAGCCTTACTCACGCGCAGCGGATGCGCTTCTGGACCGGCAGTATTGGGCGCCAGACGACCCACAAAAGCGGCCGTATGACGATACCGGGTGGTCCTTTGGCGATTTATTCAATGTCAAAGCGGTGCGCGTGACCGACCGCTCGATTTTGTCTGCGAAGATGGAAAAAGTTGTCGATCTGAGCGAGATCGGCGGGGGAGTCGCGGGAGAGGGCCCGGTCTATGCGATCAACAATTCCGGAGAGGTGAGTCTTGCGGCGCTTGCGTATGTGCTGAAGGGCGCGGATATCTCGATTGCGGAAGAAGCTTTTGAATCGGGCGGCAAGCACTTCCAGGCGGGCTCCATTCTGATCGGCGAAGTTGAGAATGCGAAGTTGAAGACGGCCGTGCGGGAGCTTGATCTGAGGGCGTATGGCATGGCTGCGCGACCGACTGTGCGAACCCACAAGGCAGAGACGCCTCGCATTGCGTTCATGCATACGTGGCTGGCTACGCAAACGGAAGGCTGGTGGCGCATGGCTTTCGACCGGCTGCATGTGCCGTTCGATTACATCAGCACGCAGGCGGTTTCGAAAGACCATAATTTGGGGGCGAAATACGATGTAATTGTTTTCGCACCCGTGGGACACGTTTCCGCCGAACAAATTGTAGATGGCTTGCCGATGTGGGGGAATTCGCTGCCATGGCAAAAAACAGAGCTAACCCCGAATCTGGGGGCCACGGACACAACGGATGATATGCGACCCGGCCTCGGCTTTTCCGGCCTTGCGAATCTGAAGCGCTTCGTCGAAGAGGGCGGGCTGCTGATTACAGCGGAAGATAGCGCGCAATTTGCGATCGAGGAAGGATTCGCGCCGGGCGTTTTTGTCGCGCCACGCAAGAATGCCAAGGTCGTCGGCAGCGTCTTGAGCTCGGTAGTGGTGGATAAGAAGGACCCCGTCGCTTATGGCTACGACTCGAATTTGGGGGTTTACAGCCAGGACGGACTTGCGTTTACAGTAAGCAATTTGACGGTGAACCGTTCGCTTTTAACGGAGAAGGAATATAAGCGCCCGACGGGCCGAGGCGGTCCGGAGGACGAAGATGTTCCAGAAGCCAGAGCGGTTCAAAAGGCCGAGCCTCTGCCGTCGCCGAAGCCATGGGAGGCAACTCCACTGAACGAAGAGCAACTGCGAAACAACCCTTATGTGATTCCGGAAGCAGATCGACCGCAAGTGATTTTGCGATATGAGGAGCAGAAGGGCCTTCTGTTGTCGGGCCTGCTGGAGGGCGGAGATGCGGTCGCAGAACGCGGAGTGGTTGTTCACGCGCATCTCGGCAAAGGGAATGTGTTGTTGTTTGCGAATAATCCTATTTATAGGGGAGAGACGATCGGCAGTTACGCATTGGTTTTTAACGCCATTCTGAACTTCGGGCATTTATCGGGGAACGGCAGTGAGCGGGCAGGCGCGGCAGAGCGGTAGTGGACTGGAAAGTGTGCCTTAGCCAGCTATTTCTGGAGTCCGACATAGACATCCACGCGGGCCTGGGCGGGATCGGAGGGTCCGTAATGAACTTCGAAATCCGTTTTGTAGGATCGGTGCAACGATCCGGGCTTCTCCAGGGACCAGATGCGTTTCCACAAATTCACGACCATCTGAGGGGGCGGGCCGCCCTGTGCGGTGAACATGGCAAAGGTTCCCGATTCCACCGTGCGCCAAGTCATTCCAGAAGGAACGTCTTTCGCGGAGGAAACTTTCGCTCCGAGCACGTAAGTGTACGGCCCGTCTTTGTCGCTTTCGTAATCCGTGTAGAGCGCCACAATGCGCGAGTCCACACGTTTGGGTATCTGGCTCAGCAGGTTTTCGTTCATGAACCTAGCCCACATTCCGGGGATGAGGGCGTCCGAGGTTCCCTCGCGGGCGTTGGAAGTTCTGGTTTGGATGCCGACCACGGTGAACGAATCGACATGGAGCTTGACGAGATTCATTTCGTCTGCCGCCAATGCCAGTGCGCCCAGGAAAACGATCGAGATAGCCAGCATGAGCTTCATAACTTTATTGTGCGCCTTCCAGCCGCTTCGCCGCGTTCCTGGTTGATGATTCCGCGGCAAGCCGCAAGCCGGTCGGGAGCTTGGAGAGAATCGCGGTCAATAAACGATATCGCCAGCCCGGGATGACGAAGAGTTTCCGCTTTGCCAAACCTGCGAGCGAAGCATCCACGACTTGCTCGGCAGTCATCCAGAATGCGGAGCCCGCCAAGCGACGCCGGTCGATGCGCATGGTGTCATGAAATTCCGAATAGGTGAATCCGGGGCAGAGCGCCTGGACGACGACGTTCGATCGCATTCCCTTCAGCTCCAGATAGAGCCCTTCGGTAAAAGCAGTCATCCAACTCTTGGTGGCGGAGTAACTGATGCTTCCCGGGCTTCGGACGAATGCGGAGACGGAGGCAACGTTAATCAATCCGCCCGTGTTCCTGGCTACCAGATTGCGAAGAGCGGCATGACTCAGGCGCACGGTAGCCATGATGTGCAGTTTGTGCATGCGCTCCTGGATTTCGAGCGGAGCTTCCCAGAATCGTCCCTTAGCCCCGAACCCGGCGTTATTCACCAGCAGTATCAAACGCTGCTCGGCTGCAACTCGGTCGGCTGCGTTGGCGAGTTCGGATTCGCGTGTCAGGTCGGCTTCGAGAATCTCGACTTGGGATTGAAATTTGCCGGACAGATCGGCGGCTAAATCTTCGAGCCGGTTTCTACGGCGGGCAATCAGCAGCAAGTCATGTTCGGGCGCCAATTTTCGCGCAAACGTCGCCCCGATTCCGCTCGAAGCGCCGGTAATTGCGACCACGGTCCTGGGCAAAGGCATTTCCTCCAAAATACACGTCGCAGCTAGCGCAAGTCAGCCCATACTGCCGATAAAGAAATTAAGGTTGGTGATCGAAGCAAGCGTGCAAGGCATCTCGAGTATTGTCATGTCGGCGCTGCCCGACGAGGGGATAATCCAATCGAATCCGCTGGCCACGGTTACCACGAATTTCGTTGTCCTTAGAGATTCCGAGGTTCAGGCGAGTATGATCATCTCCCTGTCCGACCTGGGAGGAATAGAGAAGATCAACACGACTTATCCGGGGTTATTGGTCATCTCAATGGCTTTTTTCCTGACGGCTGCCGCCGCCCTTTGCTCGAAGGACGGGCACGGCGCGCATTTACCGATCGCACTGTTGGGACTAGCCTTCGTAATCGCCTACGTGGTATCCCGCCGGGCGTCGGTTGCTTTCTTGGTGGGCTCGGCCGTCATCGAAACCGGGACCGGTGGCCTGACGGAAGCTGATGCCGTTATTCACGCCGTGAAATCGGCTCGGGCGAATCCGGATCTCCGGCGCGAGCGTTCGACGTTCGCGTTGAGCCTGGAGCTGACAGGGGCTGAGTGAGCGAAATTTGACGAATATGCGCGCTTCGCCTGATCGCGGAGCGTGAGTATTACCGGAGCGCTTGGTTATTCGTGAGGTTCAGTGGATTTTCCGCGCCGGGCCCACTTCAAAATCGAAAAAATGCTGCCGGCGAGGCAAATGAGAATAAAGCCGATCATGGTCCACTTGAACGGCTCTGAATTCGCGATTCGCAAAATTGTCCGGCCAAACTGGATGGCGAGGAAGCCCAGGATCAGAAATCGGACGGCACGGCTGACCGCTACCAACGCCAGCATGCGCTTCCTTGGATAACCGAGAGCACTGCTTGTGGCGACGACCATCGTGAAGGGAAACGGAGGCGGCGCGAGACAGCCAACCACTAGTGCCGCTCCACCTTCTTGCCCAATTTTCCGCTTCAAACGGTCGAACGTTTTTTGCCCGGCGACTTTCCGGACGCCTGCTTCGCCGCCTTTGCGCGCAATCAGGTCCAACAGAAACACGCCGGTAGTGGAGCCGCAAACGGCGGACAGTACGTACCAAAGATAGCCATCGTGATGGCGCGCCACAAGGCCGACCACCAGAAGGTCGTTTCCGAATGGCAGGAAGAGAAAAGAAGAGTCCATCACACCCATGACGAAAGGGCCGAAGTAACCGAGGTGAATCAAGAATCGAAGTAGTTCGCGGAAGGTGATCGACAAGCAGCGATTTTACTCGATCGATTTACTCAACAACGATCAAGTAAGCTGTCACTGTGAGGCAGAAACGTTCCGCGCACTTCATGATGCTGATTGCCGCAGCAGCTTTGATGTGTTTCTATTTTCGGCGGGCGGCCGCCCAAACTCCCCCGAAAACAACTCTGCCTCCGAATCGCGAGGCGCACGTCCTGGTAATCTCCGAGACCAAAGGCTGGGAACACGATTCCGTTCCGGACGCGATGGCGAATATCTGGAGGATGGGCCTCGACACCAAACTTTGGCAGGCGACCCTGCGCACTGACACCGAGCTGATCACAAAAAGGGATATCAAAGAGCGAAACGTGAAGACGTTGAATTATTTCGACGCTCTCGTTTTTGCCAGCACAACCGGGGAATTGGATCTGAGGGACGATCAAAGAGCGACATGATGTCGTTCATCAAGGACGATGGAAAAGGCTTTGTCGGCGTTGACGCGGCTCTGGACACGAATTATAAGTGGCCCGAGTACGGTGAAATGATCGGCCGCTGGTTCGATCAGCATCCCTGGATGACCTTCAACGCGCCCATCAATGAAGATCCAAGTTTCCCGGCTGTTCGCCATTTTCCCGTGAATTCGTGAAACGAGACGAGATTTACCAGGACAAAGCATGGTTTCGCGACAAGGTGAATGTACTCCTGAGCCTCGACCCGAATAAGCTTGATTACAATAATCCGCGCGTCCACCGGACCGATCACGATTTCGCCGTGGCGTGGTCGAAAATGTATGGGAAGGGCCGGGTTTTCTATTCGACGCTGGGCCACACGAAAGAAGCGTGGGACCATCCGGACATTCAGAAAATGTATTTCGAAGCGATCAAGTGGGTTCTGGGCATGACGGAGGGCAGCACAGCCTCGCACCCCCGCCCGACAACGCCATAAAGTTCCGGCGAAATTATTACGGCGCTGTTGTAGTCTGGTTTTCGAAAGGACGAAAACATGCCTGATGTAAAGCCGGTAGCGGCCGGTGATGTGACACAACGCGTCGGAGTGGAAGTGATCCGCGCGCGCGGGGTTGACGTTGAAAAGCTAATCAAGATGCTGATCGCAAACGCGGCAGCAGAGTTCGCCAGCACGTATTACTATTACACGATTCTGCGGATGCATCTTGCCGGATATGAAGACTACAAGGAAATCTGCGAAGATGCGCGGTTAGAGGATCGCGCGCACTGGGAATTAATTGTTCCCCGCATTTACGAACTCGGGGGAGAGTTGCCGAACGATTTGCCGGAGTTTCACAATCAAGCCGGATGCGTCGCGGCCAAGCTGCCGAATCCTCCGAGCGTGGTGAACATCTTGACCGTCCTGCTTGAATCGGAACGCTGCGCCATCCGCAGCTGGATCGCGATTTGCGATATGACATTCGGCAAGGATCCGCGCACTTACGATATGGCGTCGCGAATCCTGAACGAGGAAATCGAGCACGAAGCCTGGTTTATTGAATTGCTCGCGCATGAGCGCGACGGTAAGAGCATTCCGTCGGGCCATTTCCGGCGTGGTACACCAGGCGAAGCGCCGTATAGCAAGAACGTCCATTTCTACAATCCGTAAGGGCTGGCCTCGAGAACGCTTACAGCGGCCGCATGGAGTGCAAGGAACGCTACCGAGTCGTGCTGGAAACGACCGAGGGCGAACGCGAATTCCAATGCGGCCGCGATCAGTTTATATGGAACGTGGCCGCGCGCAACGGCATCATTCTTCCAGCAATCTGCCACCAGGGCCGCTGTCTCACGTGCGCGGGCCGGCTGTTGAGCGGCACGGTGGACCAGTCGAAATCGAACTCGTATTTTCCGGAAGACAAGCAGGCGGGATTTGTTCTGCTCTGTACGGGAGAACCGCGCAGCGACGTTCGGATCGTTACGGATCAGCAATGGGCGATGCGCGAACATCGGCGGAAACTTCGCCTGCCCGCGCCGTATTCGTGAGTCCTCCTGGAAGTTCAGGCTTTAAGAGCAGCCGTCCGTGTTGCATGCACACGACGCGGATTTGTGAAATGCAGTCAGGAGCGGAACCGTCGAAGCTGTCTAAAAGGGATACGATCAATGGCGAGGGCTCCTGCCTATGAAACGCTTTCTTGTTTGTCTTACCGCCGTTTCGGCGATGATGGTCATCTCTGAAGTTGCCGTCTCGCATGATGGCACAGCGACCAATTCTGAGGGAACTAAATACATTGCGGTGCCGATACCTAGGGGTCGTGTTAGCGCACAAGCGAACGAAATTGATAAAGAGTGGAGTCCTCGTATCGTTCATCTCAAGGGTAATGCCCGCGTAAGGATTTACACAGCAACGAAAGACCCTCACGGAGTCATAGTTATGCTGGCCGATGAAGTCGATCTCAACGAAACGACTGGTGAGATCTCCCCACATGGCAACGTACGATTAACCGTTGACGAGATAAATAGTGTTACCAGCAGAGGGTGAAGCGCCGGCGCAAATGGGTTCGTCACGGTGACTCCACGCCACGCAAATCCTTCTTGGAGATCCTCGGAAGAAGTTAAACGACATTCGGCTTCGGCCGATGCGGGCAGCACAACCGAGGCCCAGATCGTAAGACCCTGATCGGATGCCAGATCAGATCATTACAGTAGCGGATGTCTCAGCGATGGGATACGCGTTCGCCAGCTCAGCACGGCTGCCCGCGCGCGTGCTGTCCGTCATTTTGGCCTTTCGGACGAGTACGTTGAACAGCTCGCAGAACGTCTGGATCGGGAGCACGACAACCCCTGTTGGCAATTGCTCAATTAACTCGAGCGCCTTGCCTCGCATCGCCGCCGATGCCCTCTGCGGAGGAGAGAATGCTGGTGTCCAAAGCGATCTTCATCGTGCGTCATCGTACAGCTTGTCACGCGTCCAACGGACGACATTCACAGCTCGTTCTGTTCGGAGCCGGGCCAAAAGGGCCGAGCGCGCCCCCTCTGCGGCCCTCTCGTCCTCGATGGCAGGGGTGATTTTGGCCCACGGGCTTGCGGTGACTCGAGAGCCTGCGATTGGCATCCGCGGCCGAAACTACTTTATCCATGCTGATCTCTCAATGTAGTGATATTAATTACTCTACACTGAACCGGCATCAGGAATTCGGAAGCATCGGAAACCCTACCAGCGTCTTCTCAGCGATGCGCCACGTTGTTTCAATTCTCATTTTACTGTTGCCGTCAGGCATTCTTTGCGGCCAGACTGTGGCAACGATTCAGGTTTCGCAGCCAACGGTAAGCAATCCGATACCGAATGATTTTCTCGGTCTCAGCATTGAGCTGAGCTCCGCTTCACGCTTCTTTGGCTCTTCTCCTTCCGGCAACAATGCGGCCTTAATCACACTTGTGAAGAATCTCGGCCAAGGCACGTTCCGCATCGGCGGCAATTCGCAGGATGAATACTGCTGGTCGGGCGCCATCCCTCCCAATCCCCGCCTGTGCACCAATACGGCATCTCTGACGCTGAATCTGCTGGAGAGCCTGTTTCAGACATCCGCAAATACCGGTTGGCCTCTGCTCATAGGATTGAATCTCGGCCAGGCTTCCAGCCCGGGGTCTGGGGCCTGGATGGTGGATGAAGTCACAAACGGCATCCTGCCAGCCCAGCAAGCCGAAGGAGGTTCTCTTCTGGGTCTGGAACTCGGCAACGAAATCGATCTCTTTGGCGAGAACGGATATCGGACCGCGTACACGCCCCAGGATCAGGCCAACGATGTGCTGACCTACGTTGCCGCGCTAGAGGGAAATTCCGCCACAGCCAACGTTCTGCGAGTGGCACCAGCCTACTCGAACTACACGGTCTCGAAGCTGCAACCCATGCTCCCGCCGTTTCTGGGCGACGTGCTCGGCTCGAACAATGCAAACCTGGGTCTCATCACCATTCACGCCTATCCCACCAACGTCTGCACTGCCGGTAGTACGGTCACGGCGGCGCAGCTTCTCGCGGCAAGCAACGTTTCCAAGATCCAGGACGGATTCACCTATGCTCTCTCGCAAATCGAACCCTACGGGTTGAACCTGCAGATGGGCGAAACGAATTCAACTGCCTGCGGTGGTCAGAACAGTGTTAGCAACGCGCAAACCTCCGCGCTCTGGGGACTCGATCATATGCTGAACGCGGCGCGATTGGGCGTTCGCCGCATGAACTTTCACATGGGCGGCACCTCTTTTTACAACGCCGTGCAAACGACCAGCAGCGGAAGTATTTTTTCGAATCAGGTCCGGCGCTGCCTGCACGCCTGCTCCCGTCTCGCTTCCAACCCTGCCGGCTCTGGTGGGTGTGATCGCACCCGGGGCGTCGGGCACGCTTCCCGTCGCCTGGAACTTCAGCAGTTGCGCGGCCAACGCGCGCTTCTCTCTTACGTTCTCGTTCAGCGCGAACGCCGGCGCTGATTCCGGTTCCGCGACCCTGAACAATCTGTTTCAATAACCAATCTTCGGAGGATCTCTTATGAAACGACTCTCTCTTGTAGTACCGCTGTTTGCGGTGATCGCATTTTCCGCTGCTAGCGCGCCTGTGCTTTTTCTGAATCCAAGCAGTCAGGTGAGCGGCAGCCCTGGCCAAACCGTCGGGTGGGACTTTACGCTGAGCAACAGCACCGATTACGCGGTGGTCAATTCGTTCGCATTCGTTCCCCTGGGCGCGGCGATTGGCACGTTCACGGATTTCAGCCAATACAATTTCATCGACGTTGGTCCCGCGCCATCGGAAAGCCCGACCCTCATCCAGTTATTCACCGCCGCCAACCATACCGGCATTGGAAGGTTGCTCCTCTCTCCGGCTGCGACTGCCGGAACTACCACGGGTTCAATCGTGATGACGTACGACCTCTATGCGACCGATCCGGCGTCCGGATCCGGCACTCCTATTTCTTTCGGCAACACTCTGTCCGTACCGGCTAGTATTGTCGTCACCGCCGCGCCCACGCCCGAACCGGCCACTTTCGCATTGCTGCTCTGCGGCACTGTTTTCCTGATCGGGCGGCGATGGCGCTCGAATGCACGATAGTTCAGAAGTAGGGGTTGTCCGCGCTTTTTGTTTTTTTGGCAACTTGCTTTCGCGGAGTCGCGGGCGTTTTCTTAACCGCCTTTCGCGCGGCCGGTTTTCGCCGGCTGACGCCGAGCGATCGCTCCAGGACTTCCTCGAGCAGTTTTTTCTCCGCAGGCGTCACCACCTTCGTGAACTTCTCGGGCCTCTTACTCGCTAGCTGCTGGAGTTCGGAGATCCACTGCAAAGACTCGGCGGCCGGATGATTGCCGATCTCGTTCACCAGCCTCAGAGCTGCATCGAGATCGGGAACTGACCGGTAGCAGCGCAACGCCTCTTTGAGATCGGGTTTGAGGAGATGACACTCCGCCGCGCTGCGAAAATCACCCAACCCTTCGTGGCAAACGGCTTCAAGATCGGGTTTGCGTTCCGGCAATTCGCGCAAGGTCGCAAGAGCAGTCGCGAACTGTTTTTCTTTGATGAAGAGCTGGGTTGCGCGTTGGAAAAGGCGCTGTGTGCGTGCAGCCCGTTCAGGGACGTCGAGCGCTTCATAAAAAGGCGGGAGGACCTTGACCAAGTATCGCGGCATTGCGGCCGTTGAAAACGGCTGCTTCCAGCTCTTCTGCCCAAGCTTTGGATCGGGAGCTAAGCTCAATCCGCAACCAGGGCTCGATCTCAGCCTTGCGCGCGGGAAGAATTTGAGCTAAATCGACCAAGGCATGCAAGCGATTCTCGCTGGTGGCGCGATGAAGCCGCCCGATGACGTCAATCATGGCGGCCAGGCCAAAACGGTTGGCGCTAGCCGCCGCGCGGTACGCTTCGCTGAAGAGATCGGGCCTACCCAACTCAGAAGCGAGTCGCGCATTACGCAGACCGAGAATGAAGCATATTTCGGCCACTGTGAGAAACGCGGAATTCCGCGCCGCCTCATCCGTAACGGCAGCTAAAGACCCGGGACGGCCCAATAACGTAATCGCCTGTTGCGCGCGCGACCACGCGATCTCGGGCTTCACATCCAGAAATTGGCGCGCATCCGCCTGGCAGCGTTGTACACGCTCTTCGGCATCGAGTTCGTCTTCCTCAAGCGTCCTGAGCAGAGCGGCGGGCACGCACGACGCTACTCCCGTCTCCGCATGCCCGCCGTTCAGAAACGCGATGCTTTGGCGTACGACATGGTCCGTCGGATTCACATCCAGCCAGAACAGCCGTTCCGCCGGACGGCTGAGCGCCACCCGAAGCTGATCGATGGCCAGCCGTCTCCGCAGCCATTCGACATCGGAACCAGCGCGGAAATGTCCGTCATCCCGAACGATCCGTTGGAGATGATGGCCCGCATCGAGTACGCAGACCGAATTAAAATCAAGTCCTTTGGCTTCGGAGACCGTGAAAACCGCCGGCCGGGCGCCTTCGGGAACATATGCGGGAACCATGTCCTCAAGAGTGATAATCGCGAGTCCTTCACGCGCGGAGAGCGAAATCAGAAGCTGCTCCAAATCGGGCCCTGGACTGGCGGTGCAGTATAGAACCTGGTCGGTAGCGTCGTCTTCGATCTCCGCCTGTCCGGTCCCGCTCGGCCGTTCCTGCTTTTGAAGATGAGAATACAGGTCCCAGACTCGATTGACCAGCTCCGCAATCCGGCGCGGGCTGCGCAAATTGCTCGAAAGCTTGTACTCGGATGGCGTGCCGAGCTGTGAATGAAGCAGATCGTTCAGCCAGCCCCATTCGAAGTCGGTAGGGTGTACGGTCTGGGCTTCGTCTCCCGATAACAGAAGCGGCACTGCTGTGCGCCGGCCGCGATTGATACACGAGGCGAGCTCTACTAACAGGAACGCCTCAAGCGGAGTCAGATCCTGGCACTCATCGACTGCAATGCAATCGAAATCGAGCAAACTGGGGTCGAGATTCGGATGGCTTTTGCCTCCGGCGGCAGAACGCAGCCGCTCCATCGCCTGCCAGGCAAGCGCGAGTTCCGGAAAATAGCGTTCGGCAAGCGTGCTGGAATCGACCTTTTCGAGACGGGCCGAGACATCGAGCGCCGACGTGACAGCTGCCGGGCCGAGATAGCGGATGCGCCGTTCGCGGTACGCCTCGTCCGGGACTCGCGGGCGTTTGGAGGCGGCGAAGCGGCCGATCGCCACAGGAAGCGCATCGCCGACGAGGTGCGCATAGATCTCGTCATAAAGAGCCGGCTGAATATTTGTCCAAGCGCCAAGGGAGCGCGCAAACGGGAACAGATCCCGCTGAAAACGTTTTGTACCTTCCTGCTCCGGAACCACCGGTAAATCCGATCCAAGAATTTGCCGGACGAGACTTGAAAGCGTCACTACATGGAATCGCTTGTGCGATGAACAGAAGCGATCGAAGTATTCGCGAGCTAGTGTGGCCAAATTCCGCGAGTATGTCAGGTACAGGATGCGCTCCGCACCGGATGCATCGGCGGCGTGCAAGAGAGCGGTGGTCTTGCCGGACCCCGGATGACCTTTGAGAAGACGGACCGGCTGCCGGGCCGAAGCAAACCGCAGTTGCGGCTGGGTCAAAGGAAGCGGCGCATATTCCTGCCGCCGCAGATCGTGAACGGTCACGGGCATGTACTGCGCTTGCGAAGGATTGCGCTCTCAACACCGAATGATCGTCGTGATGGCGAATATCGCGCAAAAACACGGCCCCATCGGGGACGTCGGAGAATTCGCCGGATTCCTTAAGCGGAAGCGCTTTCTGGGGAGCCCACCACGCATAATAATGACTGCCGTGATTGCCGCCAAGCCGCGAGCGGCGCCAGCCGCGATTGACGCCCTGTGTCGGCTTATAGTGCATGCGGCCGGCATCGATGGAAAGCCGCTGCAGCAGAAACGCGGTTCGACGGCCGATTGAGTCGCGACTATGCTCAGCGAGTTTTTCGAGAAACTCCTGATGGCAGTAGAGGGTGTTGGGCGGCTTTGCTGTTTCGAACGCCTCGTCAAGCAGGCCGAGCTGTTCTTTTGTGGCCACGACCTATTCCAGAATATTTAGCGTATCGCCCCTGCTAGCTCGCGGGTGGGTTTTCGCATTTGCGCAAATATTCTTGGACCTTCGCTTTTACCGTTCGCCTATCCATCTCCACTCGCCGCGCAGTTTCCTCGTAGCTCCCGGTCTGCCGATATACCTGCGCGATGTAGTAAGCAGCTAGTTCCGACATTTTCAGGCGGCCGGCGCGAAATGTCTCGAAAAAACCGTCGCTTGAGGAGTTTTGTTCTTCCGTCTGCACGGGACGATATGACTTCCGGATGACTATATTGCGGACGCACTGCTCAAGTTCGCGGTAATTCCCCGGCCAGCCATATTTACGCGGCAACTGAGTCTTGATCCAATGCTCCACTTCCGGCAAAGCCCGGTCGGCCTCTTCGCCCACGGCACGTTTCGTCATGTACAGCAGAAGGTCACGAATGCCATCCGGCGAGTTCTCAATCTGCTCAGCGAGCGAAGGAGTCTCAATCAAGTCCGCGCATAGCCGGTAATAGAGGTCCTCCCGAAATCGTCCCGCCCGAATCTCGGCCGGCAAATTCCGGTTTGTCGCCGCGATCAGTTTTCCATGGAATTCACGCAATGCCGTGTCTCCCACGGGCGAAAAGCGGCGTGTTTCGATTACGCGAAGCAGCTTCACCTGTACCGAAAGATCCATTTCACCCAACTCGTCGAGAAACACGGAGCCGAGCGGCGGACACGTATCCAGCCATCCTTTACGATCGGCGACTGCGCCGGTAAACGAGCCGCGACGATGCCCGAATAGCTCCGACTCGATGAGCGTTTGCGAGAGAGCCGCGACATTGATGGGCAGAAATACGGGCGCGCCGCCGTCCGCGAATTTCTGGCGTTCGGCATCGAACGGAATATAGCGGGAGCACGCAATAGCGCGCGCCACCAACTCTTTTCCCGTGCCTGAGGGTCCGGTAATGAGTGTGGGGAAATCGACCATCTTCCGGTACATCGTGCGCCGGTACCGCCGCATATCGTGAGTAAAAATCGATTGCCATACGGTGGCCCTCAGACGGGCCGCCGCGAGCGAGCTACCGATAATGCTGTCGAAGATGCTATGAAATGCCCGTTGGATTTGCCAGAAACAGGCGAATACGTGCGAGGGCTCCAAGGCGGTTTCGAAGCGCTTGCCCGGCATGTGGAAATAGCGATTCCAGCCGGCAATGAAGTTGCTGTAAAACTTCCAGTTTCCGTTCGCCGCGACGAACTGAGGATAGAAGCGTTGATAAAGGAGATGGTGGACGCAATCTTCATAGATGGCCAGATCGCGCGCGTTCACGTCCGCGGCGTTCACTAGCTTGTCGCGAACACGGTCCACAACCGGCGCAAGTTTCGCGTGTATGCGCGTGACGTTCGGGCGGACGGCATCAGGGTCGGTGACTGAAGCGCTCCACACCGCTTCGCCCGACACGAAATCGGTACCCAACGCGGCCTTTTCATGGTCCACGCGCTCGGGCAGGAAGTGATTGCAGTAAGCGAGGCGGGATACCGCCTCCAGAAGAAGCCGCTCGCCAGGCTGAAAAAGCGCCATGGCAGAGATTGTACGGCTCAGGGCATCAAATGTCCATACGCGAAAAGCGCGAACCGGCCCATCAGAACAACCGGAAATTTATCTCGATGTTTGCCATCACTGTGACCGGCTGGCCATCTTTAGTGCCCGGATTGAACTTCCATTGGGTGATTGCCGCCACGGCTTTTTCATTCAAGCCCAGCCCCAGTCCGCGAAGCACCTGGATGTTATGGGCCATACCATCAGGTCCGATTGCCACCCGTAGCGTAACCGTGCCTTGATATTTCGCGATTCGCGCTTCCTGCGAATACTCCGGCTCTATCTTAGATATGAGCTTTGGCGCAGTGACTGCACCGCCGATGCGGTATACGTTGGGGCCAGGGCTCTGTGAAATCACTTGTGCGCCGAGATCCTTCCGGATGACGGCTGCCTGGTCCCGCATCGAATTCGCCTGGTCAAGGCGGCTCTGCTGATCTAACAATTGTGCATATAATTCCATGATTGTCGCCGCCGCCGCAGAACTGGAATCTTCCCCTGCCAGAGCGCTTTGATAGAACGAGTCGGCTTTCTCGAAATTGTTTTGCCGCTGCTGCGCAATGGCCATCCATAGCGCGGCTTCGCTCGCGTTTGTCGCGTTAAGAGATTGTGCGCGCGCGAAATCGTCCATTGCCGAATCGAAATCCTTGGTGGCAAGCGCTACCGTGCCCAAATGGATTAATGCCGTCGCGGCGTCGGGTCCGGTGCCGAGCACAGCCAGCGCATTCGTGTAGGAGGTCTTGGCCTGATCGAATTTACCCTGATCGCGAGCCAAATCGCCGAGCTTCAGCATCCCCACGCCGTACTGGCCGCTCTGTTGCCCCGAAACCTGTGCGCGAATGGTAAGTGAAGAGTCGAGCAGCTTCTGCGCGACTTCGAACTTGCCCAGTGCTTCAGCAGCTTCCGCCGCTTTGTCCAGCATTCCAGGATTTTTTTGTTCGAGAGCCGCGCGAATCATTGCGTCCACATCGGTGGGTAGCGCGGGTGTCGTGGCATCTTGCGGCTGCAGCGCAGCGAAAGCCGTTGAATTTGATCGGAAGGCAGTAGGCAGCGCCGGTTTCGTATTATCCTGCGCCTGCAGCGCAGCTAGAGGTGCGACGACCGCAATCGCTGCGATCGCGGCAAACGTAGCGGATGCCCGGCCTGCTCTTTTCCGGTTGCGGCGACCATCGAGAATCGCCTTGAGCCGCTCTTCGAGTTGTCGAGGACGCGCCATCGCGACGGCCGCCCAACCGATTGCCGGGCCAGCCTGCATGGAACGCGCAATGTCCAGCAGATGAGTTGCATATTCCGCCGCCCGCCCACCGAAGCTGAGCACAAGGTCATCCGCGGCGCGCTCTCGCTCCCTCAGAAACTCGCGCCATGCCATCCAGGCCAGCGGGTTCCACCAATACCAGCTCAGAGCGATTCGCGCCAGCAGATGGGTCGCCGTATCTCCACGCGATACATGCGCCAATTCATGAAGAAGCACGATACCGCGCCGCTCCTCAGTCCATTTCGCTGCATCGCCAGGCAGGAAAATAGCCGGCCGGATCAGGCCGAAGGTCATTGGCATACTGCCCTGTTCCGCTTCCAAAAGATCCGGTTGACGCTCGATTCCAAGCCGTTGAGTAAACGGCTCCAAGTCCGGAATTCTGAGTGGGCGGGCCGCTCGCCGGATGCGCTGGATGCCAGCCCAACTTATTAACATCTGCGCCATGCTTGCAGCCGTACCGGCGGCCCAAAGCAGCAACAGCAACATCGGCCAATCGGGCGGTTGAGGCACCGATTTCACATGGGCAGCGGCCGATTCCTCCGCGTGTTGTGGTTCGGCTGCAAGACTAGCCGGCCTGGAGGCGTTCGTTCGAAAGTTTGCACCGGGAGTCAGAAATGCGCCCCGTACGGGGATATGCAGAGTCGGTAGCGAAACGGAGAGAAACGGCAAAGCTAGCAGCGCCGCGAATGCCGCCGTCCAGACCAGATGGCGCACGGCGGCGGATTGCTTATAGAGCAACCACGTCGATGGCCAGGCTACGGCAAAGACGGCCGTACTCTTGACCACCGCACTCAGGAAAAACGAATAGGATAACGGCTCGCTCCAACCAAACATTTACTTTCCCTCCTTCTTGGCTTGTTCAATCATTTCCGACATACGGTCCAATTCTTCGCGTGTCAAGCGCCGCGATGAGACGTCCAACAGCGCCGCCACAACCTGTTCCGGAGAATCTCGAAAGAACGTACTTAAAAGGTGTTTTACGGCCGAACGCTTCGCCTTCTCGCGCGTCACCATAGGAACGTAGACGTACTTCAATCGCTCCACTTGGTGCTTGACGTGACCTTTTTCTTCCAGCACCCGCATCATGGCGCGAACAGCCGAATAGCTCGGCGGATCCTCCATCGATTCCCTCACCTCCGAAGCCGATGCCTGACCCCACTGGTAGAGAATCTCCATGATCTGCCGTTCCCGGCGGCTCAATCCCGTCAGAGCCATTCCGGCCATTCCTTGTGCTGTATTTCTAGCATCTGCTAAGAAAATAGCACTAGCCGTGAAACTTGTCAAATGAATTTTTTCAAATCGATTGGCCTGCTATTCTGTCCTAACGAAGGATTCCATGCCGGGAGTGTTCATCAGCTATCGCCGTGAAGATAGCGGCGGCTATACAGGCCGATTGTTCGACATCCTAAGCGCCTCCTTTGGCCGAAAGAACACGTACATGGATCTCGATACGATCGCCGGCGGAGACAACTTTAGCGCGGTCATCGAGGATAAGATTGGCGCCTCCGACGTGCTCCTTGCCGTCATCGGCAGCCGCTGGCTGACCGTAACCGAAGAGAGCGGAAAACGGAGGCTTGATAATCCGCATGACTTTGTCCGATTGGAAATTGGAAAAGCTTTGCAGCGCGGCATTCGAGTGATTCCTGTTCTTGTCGCCGGAGCAACATTGCCGCAGGCTGAACAACTACCTGAAGACTTGCGGCCGCTATGCGATCGTCAAGCAGTGGAAATCCGCGATGCCCATTTCCATTCAGATGCACAACAACTGATCGAGGTGCTGCACAAAGCTGTTCATGGTCTTGATTTCCGGCTGGAGACCGGCAGGTTGAGGCAATTCGCGCCGGCGTTTCTATCGGGCGTAGGAGTGATGATAGTCGTTCTTGGCATTCTGCTGTTTCAGCGAACGAGGCCGGCAAATCACGCCGGAGCGGAGAGCGTGAAGAATCCGGTCAAAACCGCGGCGGTTGCGGGCAAATGGAAGGCGACGGTGAAATACGATTGGGGCGATACGTACAACGAGGTCTTCGATTTTGAGGTTGACGGTCAGGACCTATCCGGCACGGCCTCATTGTTGGGAGCCACTCAGGGCGGCGGACTAGGCATACTCGACGGAAAAATTGTGGGAAACCGTATCAGTTTTATGACTAAGTCCCTTACGTCGCTTAACTCGGAGGAAAAGAGTTACGAAGATAAGCACTACTATAAGGGCACTGTCGAGGGCGATGCCATCCAATTTACGATGATGACCGACAGTAGTATCGAGTCCCATGTGCCAATTCACTTCACGGCCCAAAGAGTCAAAACAAATTAGGCGTGCCGATGAATGGTAGAGGTACGCCAGCGCTGGTTCGATCTCTTTCTACCGCCGTAATCGCTTAGACGTATCTGGACGAGCGAACAGTTCGCCCACTTGGGCGCACCTATTTCGACTGGGGTACGAGCCGAACGTTAATCGTTTTTCTTTCCCCAGAATTCAAGAGAAGCGGAGCGGCGCCGGACGAATCAGCGACGTTCGGGTAATACCAATCTCGATAACCTGGCGCCCGAACCGAAAATCCAACCGACGTGTTCGGCGGGACCAAGAGGCGATAGGTTCCGTTGCTGGATTCCTCGCGAAAGGCGGGCCCGTCGGTGCGCGATATCCGGACATTTGCTGTTACCGGAGTACCTGTAACCGAATCCACTATTGACCCCCCGACTATTCCCGATTTAGGGCCCATCACCAGGATAAGATTATCAGCAATCGGGGACTCTGTATCCAATGTGATCCGGACCAATAATTCCTTGCCCAGCCGGCCGCCGTAGAGAGCGAAGGCGCGGTTAGGATATCCCTCATCCTCTTTCCACGGGTTGATGATGTATTCGCCCATCTGCAGATCCGTAATCGAGAAGCGCCCATCATTTCCAGTGAGAGCGCTTGGAACAGCAGAACCTAGGGCTCGTGTAGTTACTAGATGACACCATACGTTTGCGTGCATAACCGGCGTGCCTTGCTCGTTTAGAACAATACCGCGTATCACGCCGGGTTGGTTTGTCTGGGCCAATGCACTACCCAAGAAAAGCAACGTGAACGCGAAGGGGAGTCTACTGATGAAGTTCCTACACATATAATTAGTCTCCCTTGTTGGCTATCTCGATATGACTGTACTCGATGGAAGGCGGTTACCGGGCTGTGTATATCCGTTTATTCCGATCGCATCGGTATGCATAAACCCCTGTAGATGTCCAAATGGCACCATGATTGAAGTCGAATAGGGCCAGTACCATTCGTCGCTGAAGACATCGTAACCGCAACCCTCCGGTGTAAAATCGTTGTTCAGTGACACTGGCGCTTCACACCTAACGGGAAATTCGCTGACCGGAAGCAATGGCAGCATAGCAAGCGGGGTCTGCGGGATCTATGCGCCGAATTGCTGCAAACGGCGAAGCGCGTCCGGCTGCTACTAAACCTTTTTCTACTCAGTACATTTTATGGATACCCGCACAATTCATCTGGCGCTGGAACCAGGTCCAGTCGTCGTAGTCCCTTAGCGGCTCTCCCCTTGCGGAGTAGGACCGCCGCAGTGTAGTAATTCGGAAAATCCGATGCAGCGCGAGACCAACCGTACCGAAAGGTAGTCGCTAGAAAAAATGTAGCGTCAAACAAGGTCCTAGGCGCACGACGAGCATAACGTTTGGAAAATACTTTCTCAATACTCTGAGCTTAAGTACCCTCCTCGCCGTTATGAGTTACCTGGCGTAAATTGTTTGTAAATTTTAGCGCGGGCTAAATGTACGTCAGCGCTGGTTCGATTTTTCGCACTGCCGTCATTCTCGAGCACCAGGACCACAACCGAGATCCACAAAAGATCGGCCATAAATAAATGGAAGAGCTGCATCCAAACCGGCGCGAGCAGCGACAGATTCACTACCCCGGCAACGAGCTGAAGCAAGGTGATACTCAAAACACGAGTGGCGGCGATGCGTGCCTGACTGCCCTCGTCGCGCCTCAGTACTCGGGACGAGAGCCCGATTAGATAAGCTGCTCCGAGCATCGCCACCAAGGGATGCACCATCCTGAGCCGCACTAGCATGCTGGAGGCATTCGAAAAATCCTGCTGCATGCCGGCCGAAAGGGAGACCGCCGGGAAAAGCGTATCGCCCAGCGCGGCAATGGCCCCTGTGATACATACGACGATGGTTACGAAAAGCGCGCTCAGGGCCGAACGCGAGGCATTCGCAATTTGTGCACGGTCGGTATTCGTATGAGCAAGCCACGCGGTGATTGTCAACGCCGCCAAGAGCAGCATCGTGTTCGTCAGGTGCGCAGACAAATACCACGCTCGACCGCCCGACTGATCTCTTCCGACATATCGAAGCAGCACCAGGCCCCTGCCCAATAGAGCTTCAATAAACAAGAACAGCAGCGCGAGCATTGAATAAAGCCGGACCGCGTGCCTGCGCGGAAACGCGAGAAAGGCCCAAATGCACATCGCGATCATGGCAAGCGAATCCACGCTGGTCATGAGGCGATGCGTAAACTCGATGGCCATGGGAGCCGCCATATTATGCGGAATCACCTGGCCGTTACAGAAGGGCCAATGTGCGCCGCAGCCGTCCCCCGAAAACGAAACGCGCACATAAGCTCCCCACAAAATCACCGGGATGTTATAGGCCAACACCGCCCACGCGAAAACAGAGAAGCGCGTGCGTGATTTTGTGCCGAGGTCCATCACTTCTAGTCTATGTGGGCGTGCGACTCGGCGCACAAATGAAAAGCCCGCCTGACTTTTCGGAATCGGCGGGCTTTTATTGGGAATCGCTTTACTCTATCTCACGCGGGCGCTTCTTGCGGTTGCGCTTGCGAGCCAGAGCTTCTTTGGTGCGGCGTTTCTCGCCTGGTTTCAGGTAGAACGAGTGCCGCTTGATTTCCTTCACAATGTCCTCTTGCTGAACCTTGCGTTTGAAGCGGCGCAGCGCACTTTCAAGAGTTTCTCCCTCTTGAATATGAACTTCTGCCAACTAAAATTCACCACCTTCCGATAAGCCCGGGCTGCTGAATAAGCAGTGGGTAACAGATTCATTGTAGCTGAAGCGCGGCAGAAGCGCTCGAATAATGCTACCCGGCGGTCGAGGTTTTTTTCCGGGGTTCTTCATCGCGAATCGATGCGCGGACCTTGGCCGCGAGGTCGGCAGGAATCTGGTCCATTCCATGAGCTAATTTGGCATGTTCAGCACATTTCTGCAAAACTTCTTGCTCGGATTCTCCCCGCGCTTCGAAATCACAATCCACGCCCACTTCACGGCAACTTACAACCTTCGACATTGACACCTCCAGCACGAATCATATATCAAATCGTCCACCAGTTTGTTGCCCTGCTACGCTGGGAATTCGCGCCGAGCGGGCCGCAGCCAGCTCATTTGCGAGACTGCAACGCGACTTACTTATCCCTGAGGGATCACTGAAAATGGACATTGTCAAGGTAATTGGAAGAGAGATTCTGGATTCACGCGGGAATCCGACTGTGGAAGCGGATGTTCATCTTGCGGACGGTACGGTGGGCAGAGCGGCTGTTCCGTCCGGAGCGTCTACCGGCGAGCACGAAGCGGTGGAACTGCGCGATAAAGACAAATCGCGCTATCTCGGAAAGGGCACGAGCAAAGCGGTCGAGAACATTAATAAAAAAGTCGGACCCGCCTTGGCCAGCCTCGATGCTGCAGATCAAACTCTGATCGACCGTACGATGCTCTCCCTGGACGGCAGCCCAAATAAAGGAAAGCTGGGTGCGAACGCAATCCTCGCTGTTTCGATGGCGGTGGCGCGTGCTTCGGCCCAGTCGGAGATGACGCCGCTGTACCGCTATCTCGGCGGCGTCAACGCGCGCGTGCTTCCGGTACCCATGATGAACGTCATCAATGGCGGTGCGCACGCAGATAACTCGGTCGATTTTCAGGAATTCATGATTGTTCCCGTCGGCGCGGAGAAGTTTTCAGAAGCATTACGCATGGGCGTCGAGACTTTCCATACGTTGAAGGGAGTTCTGAAGAAGAGAGGCCATTCGACCTCTGTCGGAGATGAAGGCGGCTTTGCGCCCAATCTAAAGTCGAACGAAGAAGCGCCCGAGGTCCTGATGGAAGCGATTGAAAAGGCAGGCTACAAACCGGGAGAGCAGGTCGCGATTGCCCTCGATCCCGCCGCAAGCGAATTCTACGACAAAGACAAGGCGCGTTACGTTTTTAAGAAATCCGACAAGAGCGAGAAAACATCGGAACAATTAATAGAGTTCTTCTCGAACTGGACAAGGAAATACCCCATCATTTCCATTGAAGATGGCATGGCGGAAGACGATTGGGACGGTTGGACAAAGCTGAGCGAGGCTCTGGGAAACAAAATTCAATTGGTGGGAGACGATCTGTTTGTCACGAATTCCGAGCGCCTCCAACAGGGCATCGACAAAGGAGTCGCAAACTCGATTCTGGTTAAGCTGAATCAGATCGGCTCGGTGACCGAAACGCTCGACACGATGCGGCTCGCGGCCGGCGCGAACTACACGGCGGTGATTTCGCATCGGTCAGGCGAAACGGAAGACGCATTCATTGCAGATCTGGCAGTGGCTACAAATGCCGGTCAGATTAAGACGGGCTCAGCCAGTCGCACGGATCGGATCGCGAAATACAACCAGCTTCTGCGAATCGAAGAAGAGCTTCGCGACGCCGCTGTTTATTTAGGCAAGAAGGCGTTTCGGCGCTAGGCGAGTGGAAATGGCCAAACTCAAACCGCTGGTCCTTACGATTCTGGACGGCTGGGGTTATTCATCCAGTATCGAAGGGAATGCCATTGCTCTCGCCCGAAAACCGAATTATGACCACTTACTGCGGACTTATCCGAACACGCTGATTCACACTTCGGGACTCCACGTCGGACTGCCTGAAGGACAGATGGGCAACAGCGAAGTAGGTCACATGAACATGGGCGCTGGACGTGTGATTTACATGGATGTTACGCGAATTGACCTTCTCATTAGCTCGGGAGAATTCTTCGAAAATCCGGCCCTTCTCAATGCGATGAAGAAGGCCGAAGGTCATCGGCTTCACTTATTAGGCCTGTGCAGCGACGGCGGCGTACATTCACAGTTGACGCATTTGTTTGCTTTGCTGGAAATGGCAAAAAAACATGGACTGCACGATGTTTTTATTCACTGTTTCATGGACGGCCGCGACACGCCGCCTGAGAGCGGGGCCGGATTTATCGAACAACTCCAGCGAAAGACGCGCGAGCTTCAAATAGGGCAGATCGCATCCATTTCAGGCCGATATTATGCCATGGATCGTGATAAGCGCTGGGACCGCATTGAGCGTGCGTTCGGAGCGATGGTTCTGGGCAACGGAAGTAAAGTGCAATCTGCCGCCGACGCGGTGCGCGCTTCTTACACGCGTGGCATCACGGATGAGTTCATCGAACCGGTAACTATTGTCGACGACAGGAATGAGCCGATCGGCCTTATTCGGGACGACGATAGCGTGTTTATGTACAACTATCGGGCGGATCGTGCTCGCGAGATTACGGTGGCGCTCACGGATTTCTCGCTAAGAAAGCCGTCCCGTTCATTGGTACCGAAGAATCTTACTTACACAATGATGACTCAGTACGACAAAAACTTCGGCCTGCCTTTTGTCTTGCCGCCTGAGCATCCAGATAACATTCTGGCCGACGTCATGGCGCAAACAAACTGGAAAAACCTACGTGTCGCGGAAACAGAGAAGTACGCACACGTAACTTATTTTTTCAATGGCGGAAATGAGAAGCCGTACGCGGGCGAGGAGCGCGAATTGGTAGCTTCTCCCAAAGTGGCCACTTATGATTTACAGCCGGAGATGAGCGCAGCCGGTATCACTCAGAAGGTGGTAACAGCCATTGAGCAAGGCAGCTTCGATGTAGTCGTCATGAACTATGCGAATGCCGATATGGTTGGTCATTCGGGTAAGCTCGCGCCCACGATTCGCGCGTGTGAAGCGGTCGATTTCGGCTTGGGCGAACTCTATGCCGCGCTGAAGCGGTGTGGAGGGTCGTGGCTCATTACGGCCGATCACGGAAACGCGGAAATGATGATCGATCCGGTCACACGAGGCCCGCACACGTATCACACGACAAATCCGGTACCGTTTATTTATCTCTCCAACGACCCCGTGGTGCTCCGTAAAGGGGGCGCTCTGCAGGACGTTACGCCTACAATTCTTGGAATCCTTGGCGTGGAGAAACCGCCGCAAATCAAAGGCGAGGATCTTCGAGTGAAGCGCCCTGTTTAGCGCGGTTCGCTGGAGGGTGGCGGGCGCGAAGCCGGTTGGGTTGCCTCGGGCAATTGCACAGTAGCAGGAGGCAATGGCTTGACGTAGCGGACGATGCCGCGCGAATCTCGCATCCAATGCTGCGCAATCAGCTCAACTTTCACGTTGTCGCTGGTGAGAGTGATTTCGGCTTCTCCGGTCGCTTTTTCCTCGGGCGACAAGGGAACAGACTGGCCGTCATCGACGCGCAGAGCGGCATAGACGGCGTTGCGCGTCTGCTCCGCCGGCCATGAGATGAGTAGAGTGGACGGCTCGGCGTGCACATTCAAGGCGATGGTGGCGGCGGGCAATTGGGAGTAGGCCCAATAACCGACCGCGCAGCCGAGCGCCGCAGCAAGAAGCAGAACCAGCATCAATCGAAGACTAGATGGCGCTCCCTCGCGATCCAGTCTTCTGGTTTGGTGGTGAGATGGCTGGAATTCGATTAGCTCTTGCGAAGCCGTGCTTTCGGGATGCGGCCCTCCGATATCAGGAAGATTCGGAGAAGGGGTGAGCGAGGGAGCCGGTACGATCTCGGTTGTCTTAGCTCGCTCGCTCGCTCGAGGTTCTACAGGGTGCGGTATCAAGTCCACTCGAGCCGGAGGCCCGGAAGGTGACGGCATCTCGCGTTGAGCCCATTGGTTTCCGCGGCGATCGCAGGCGCGCCCGGCGGCTTCTGTTTGGGGTGCGCAGGGGCGGCGCCTCAACGGGAGCAGGAATCGAGGCAATCGGCCCCTCCGCAGATTTGCCTGCTCGTCCGGGAAGTGGCAATATGATGGCCTGCTGGCTCGCGTCTTTTTCAAGTTTGCTATCGGGACCGCGCACCAGAAAGCCGAATCGGGTGGGCTGAAATCGCTCCGGCTTGATCAGGAGCGTGATTTTGCCGGGTTCGGGAAACAGTTCCTCAAAAAGGGCACACTCGCGATCGTTCATTTTGAGAGGACTGCGGGTGTGGCCAATGAACCAGCCGAGAACCTCGAGGCCATGAAGTTCGGGCTCCGAAGCCGCAGCGGTAATCTGCTCCTTCAGTCGCGTGAGGTCGCGCTCGGAGAGCACAAAGGAAGGTCCCGAGGCGTGCTCGCATTCGATATTCCGAAACGCTTCAATCCTCGCGCTACTCGGGCTCAGAACGGCCGAACAGCAAACCGCCGGTTTCGACGCCGCCGTGCGGTATCCGGCGATATCCCTCGTTCACCTGGAAATCTATTTCGTGAAACAACCCGAGCGGATATGTGACCGTGAACGTCGTGCCCGGGGACGTCCAAAATGCATACTCGACATCGGGATCGCCTGTCGTCATGAAACAGCGGTGAGAGAATCCGGAGGTAAATCGGAAGCGGAAATCGTCCCGGTTTCGTCCGACTCCCCGGTATCAACCTGTAGAGCGTAATAGTAAGTAACCACGCCAAGAGCGAGCGTAACCACAACGATTGCCGTTAACCACCTCGCGGATCGCATAGTCCAGATAGAATCCTCGGAAACAACCGCTGCCGTATAGGCCACAATGGTGCCTGCCAGCGTTACGCTCAAACCTAGCTTCCATCCCCAATTCATTAGGTCCAGAGCCGCTTGGCCGCCGATCTCGGACCACGCTGTGAAGATGGCCACCAGAGCGATCAGGAACTCGAACGCATATACCAGGCGCAGCAGTTTTGGCGTCATCCGCGAAGCACTCTCATTCTACGATGGATAAGTAAAGCAGGTACACGAGTTAGCTTGAAAAACCACAACCATGCCGGTAAGAATCGCCTGAGCTTGCAGCGGGTCGGAGCGCTATGAAAGTTCAGATTGAAGGCATCGAACTGAACCTTGCTCACCCCGATGAACTGAACGTCACGTGGGTGGGACAGGAAGAGGCGATGCGCGAGTTGATGGCTGCGTGGATGGTCATCGATGCGCGGGACGTTCCGATGAATCCACGGCTCTTGGGAAAACCTGGGGTGGGCAAGACCACCATGGCGTATGCGGGCGGAAAACGTCTCGGCCGCGAAGTGTATATTCTGCAGGCGACCGTGGACACGAGACCGGAAGATCTTCTGATCACCCCGGTGATTGAGGGCACTTCCCGACTGAAGTACGTCGCATCTCCGCTGGTGACCGCCATGATTTGCGGTGGAGTCGCAATTCTCGACGAGGGGAATCGAATGAGCGAGAAGAGTTGGGCCAGCCTGGCGCCGCTTCTCGATAGCCGGCGCTATGTCGAATCGATTGTTGCGGGCGTGAAGATCAAAGCTCACCAGAACTTTCGGCTGGTGGCGACCATGAACGAAGATTCGTCTACTTTCGATTTACCCGAGTACATCCATTCCCGCCTTCAGCCGCAGATCCTCATTGATTTTCCGGAGCGCGAGGAAGAACTTGCGATTCTGCGCGAGAACCTGCCGTTTTCCCCGGACGACGTGTTGCAGTATGTCACGGATTTCCTGCAGCAGGCGCACGCTTCCGATGAAAGTTACACGGTTCGCGACGGAATAAACATTGCTCGCTATGCGCTGAAGCTGGGAAGCGAGAGGGGACATCCGCAACGTCTGTTGTTGCAGTCGGTACGGTCGGTCCTCGGCGAAGAGGCGCTTCGGTACAGCGGACGGCGCTAGGCAGAAGCATGTTGGGCGAATCGAGTTCGGCGGGCACGATATCGCGTAGCAGCATCACCTACTTGCCCGTGATTCCTGGACGACTGGAGTTCACGATTCGCGTGCGACGTTATCTGCTGGAACACCGGCCTTCGGTAGTCGCGGTGGAGCTTCCTTCGTCGCTCGAACGGGAGTACGATGCGGCCCTCGAACGCATGCCGCGCATCTCGGTGATCGTCATTCCCGAGGCGGATAACGACGGCGATGACGAAGAGGAGCGCGCTACGTATATTCCTGTTGAACCAGGAGATCCGTTCGTCGAAGCGCTTCGCACGGCTCGAGAACTGCAAGCCGAAATTGTATTTCTGGAGCCACCCACCCACGAGAAGCCTCATCTTTTTGGCTCATACCCTGAGCCGTACTCCTTGGAACTGATTGGAATGAAACGGTACGTGGAAGCCTATCGCGTTCACCCGCAGCCGCGCTCTCCTGAACTGGAAGCACACGCCGCCGCGATGGCCTGGAAACTACAAGGCGCGGACCCGCTTGCGTCCGTTGGTGTGATTCTCTCGCTGAACATGCTCGATCCCGTTCTAGATGCAATGGAAGTTCCGCAGGAGGAGCCGCTGGCGCCGCGTGTGCGTCTGTTCGGTAAGGGCGAATTGTTCAATCTGCATCCGGATTGCCTGGCGGAGGTGACCAGCGAGCCACCGTATTACCAGCAACGATACGAGGAATATCGGATGGAGAGGTTCCAATCTCTGAAATTGGATCGACCCCGCTGGCAGATGGCGCTGTTGCGCGAAGCGCAAAAGGAATACGAAGCGAACACCGGCGATACGATTCAATCCTGGCAACGCATCAGCCTCGCCAAATTTACCAGAAATCTCGCGATGCTCGATGCCCACTTGGTACCGGGACTATATGATCTAACGCTTGGGGCGCGATCTATCGTCGACGATAACTTCGCTTACGAAGTTTGGCAAACTGCAAATCGCTACAGCGCGCAATTGGCGGAAGATCCGCCGCTCGAAACGCTGAATATCTCGGGTGAGGAGGTTTGGCTCAGAACGAAGAAGCTACGCATACGAAGACGTCTGCCGCGTATGAAGCAGATGCTGAAGCCTTCCGGCCTGAAGAAGCGCAAACGGGAAAAATTCAAAGGCGAGTGGGCGAGCCAGACCAACGGCGCATCGATTTGTTCTTACCCTCCGGAAGACTTGGTCATTGAAAACTATGGCCGTTTCTTAAAGCGCTACGCAAAGACCATGATTTCCGAAGAAAGGTCGCGTGTCGAGCCGTTCACTACGTCAACCCTCGACGGGATCGATCTGCGCGAGACGGTCCGGAACTGGCATCAGGGCAAACTCTATGTCCGCGAGATGGGCAAATTTTCGGGCGACGTCGGGGCACTGGTGATTATTTTCGATGAAGATCGCAATGATCGATATCCCTATCTCACCACCTGGCTCGGTGAGCACCAAAACGAGTCGGACATGGCATTCTATTCGACACACCCGTTCGAGCATATTGTGGGGCCGGGTATTGGACGCGCTGAATACGGTGGCCTTTTGATGACGCTTCCACCAAGGCGTCTTTACGATATCTGGAGCGACAGCGATTATGACCTGGCGGAAACAAAAGCGGAACGGCTCCTGATGGCGGCGCTGGATTATTCCGTTGAACGCCACGTCATTTACATTGCCGCCAAGCCTCCCAGAAGCATGTTCCGGCAATTGGCAGGGCGCTTTAACCGCAAGATCGTGTATATCCCGCTAGGCCAGCTTTCGCCCGCCAAGCTGAAAAAGATTCGCGTAGTCCATGTGCTCGACGATTACAGCCGGCGAGAGCAGGCCAAAGCGTATATCTGGTAGCTGACCGATGAGCCGGAGGCGTAAGCGCCCCTTGTCCTGCGGCACATCCTTCATGCAGTAACCGTTCGATAACTAGCGGCCGAGTTCACCCTGGCTAAGGCCGGTTCACGCTCTTGCTTTCTGTATTCAGCCGGAGTGCATCCCTAATCTCGTGGAAGTATGTCACAAACTAGCATTGATCCGTATAGCCCCCATTGGCGCAATCGTTTTGACTTCTTCTGTGGTCGTCAAGCAAACGAGCAGCGTGCTGAATGCGAATCTCGCGCAGATATGCTCTAAACTTACGGCCAGCGTGGGTCCTAAACAGCTTTCCGATAGCGCGCTTGTGCATGTTAAAGGTTCTACTTAGTGTTTCCTCTGAGAAGTCTGGGTCAGAGCAATGCTCATGCTCATGTACATAGGGACTGCCTTGTCCCAAATGGATCTGATGGCGTCGTGTAAGTGGACTGTTGTCTGTCGGTAATGTGCAAGGGTTAAGAGTAGTTTCAAACTGCTCAGGAAAAGGGCCCTCTACCTTGCTAGTATTCGGTGGAACCAAGTCGATTGAATCGCTCAAGCCACAGTGCGGACAACCGTTCGAAGTCAGCAGGCAGAGTCAACGGTGCTGCTGGCCAGGGTCAACGCGATGGCTGCTTGGCAGGTTGTACCATGATTTTACAAAGCTCTCAAGTCGGAGGCGCTGTTGATCACTAAGCTCCTGGCATGGTTGGGTCGCGCCAGAGCCGCGATGATGCTGGGTGAGGCATACAAGACAATGCTTTTGGCTCCAGTCCTGGATATATTCACCTGGAAGTGCTAAATGGTGCTCACCCGGACCGCCAATTCAAGGTACGATCTTCAGCGAGCCGGAGACCCATGCCCCAGTATTAGTGTTCTCTGCGGCCCCCTTTGCGGTATCCGTGCTTTTGGAACTCGTCGTTACGGCGCGCCGCCGGATTTGAACTATGTACTGCCCTGGCTTTAGGTCGTAGAAAGAGTGCAGGTTGATGATCGTCCTGGTGCTTTCTTCCGGCTGAAGAGTGACAGAGGAGAGTGAGTAAACATCTCCTGCTCTCCCGCCTCGCGCTGCTTGCCGAGCTCCGTCATAGGTACAACCTTCCCTCCTGCATCTTTTATTGTTATCTCGTAATCATGTAGTGGGTTGGTGCGCAGTACGGCCAGTGGATCCCGATTTGTTAGTAAGCACCACGGCGCCAAACTGCCTGATTTCGCCTGTGCCGAGCTCATCCGGTACTTCCAGTTTAAAGTTACCGCCGATGCTGGAATCGCGGCCTTAGGAAGTTGATACGTTTGCTCGACTGTTGTGGCATACATTTGCACTGTTCCTGACCAGACGCCAAGTATTGCCACGATGATACAGCGAATGCGTATTTTCATATTCCCTTCCATTAGTCATTTGTTATTAGAATTAGTCATTTGTTATTAGAATAGGTTAGCGCCTCATTGATCGGTTTTGCCAAAAAATGGCTAATTCCGTTGAAACAGCTGAGGACGAAACTGAAAATTCCGACAGCGCTCTTTGGGCAGGCTCGCTGACGAGACTATTATCGAGACTGGTGATTTGTCTTGGGCTGTCTTCACGGCAGGCCTGCATCAGCAGCATTTCGTTCCGCTATAGATATGTTGGCGCTTCGAGTGCCTGGGTCTGGTAAACACGAAATTGAGACGGTCTGCTCCTTGAGACTCAAGCTCCGCACCGCAAGTATTGGGCTAACTTACATCCCGATGCCGCTCCTCCGAACTTAGTACCAGACATTTCCGCGAAGTAATTCCTGTGGAGAGGCCAGAAATATGTACTCTCCCGTACTCTCCCGAAGACTCCTGAGATATTGAGGCCACCCGCCCACGATATTTAAGGTTTTGCGGCTCTGCGCCTCAATGTTTCGCTTAAATCAGCCGATCAAAGTTTAGGAAGGGTACGCATTGTCGTTCAGCGACGTGAGATCCAAATCAGGAGGATCAGGAAAGGTCTTAGGGTGTATCCTCCTAGCCGCTAGCTGCGCTCGCTCGGTCCGCCGGGTGCAACGAGTGCTGCTCGGTTTTTGTGTTACTTTCACGTCCTTCTCCATTCCCGCAAGTGCCAGCCTCGATCCGGATAAGCCGATCCGGCAGTTCATCCATCAGGGCTGGCAAATGCAGCAAGGCCTGCCGCAAAACTCCGTTCTGGCTATTGCACAAACCCCAGACGGATATTTATGGCTGGGTACCGAAGAGGGTATAGCGCGATTCGACGGTGTGCGATTCACGACTTTGGATAAGCACATTTCCGGAGTTCAGACGAATCAGATTCAAGCGCTTTTGACCGATCACAATGGAGACTTGTGGATTGGAACAAATGGGGGCGGCCTGTCACGCTTCAGCCATGGAAAGTTTACCTCCTACACTTCCAGCAGCGGTCTCACGAACAACTCCATTCGCGCGCTCTACGAAGACAACAACAAAACGCTTTGGATTGGAACGGACGGCGGCGGACTCATTCGCCTGGAACATGGAGAGTTTCATGTGTTCACGAAGGCGGACGGGCTCGCCGATAACGCGGTCTTCGCTATATCGGGAGACCGCAATGGCACGCTTTGGATCGGAACACAGGCGGGTCTGAGCAAGTTTTCGAATGGCGCCTTCCAGACGTTCGGGGCGAAAGAGGGCCTGACGAATGAATATGTTCGTACTCTCGCAGTAAGCCGTCAAGGGCCGGTCTGGGTCGGCACGAGCGACGGTTTGTACCGCGTCACCTCGGCCGGCATATCGCGGTTCACGACCAGCGACGGACTCAGCAAGAACATGATCTATTCCCTGTATGAAGATCGTGCCGGGACGCTATGGATCGGGACGGGGGGCGGCGGACTGAGCCGTTTCGTAAACGGGCGGTTCGACTCGTATACCGACAAAGATGGACTCGTCGGTAGGGACGTAGCGGCCATTCTGGAAGATCGCGAAGGGAGCCTGTGGGTGGGAACTGCGGGCGGCGGCCTGACCTGCTTGAAAAAAGGCTCGTTTGCCACGCTATCGAAGCAGGACGGCCTCATCAGCGACACAATTTTGCCCGTCTACCAGGATTCCGAGGGCGCTGTGTGGATGGGTTCCGACCAGGGATTGATGCGGCTGAAGGACAACCGCATTACCTCATATTCCACCAGCCAGGGTTTGCCGGACAATTTTGTTTTCTCCATCACTCAAGATCACGAAGGCAGCATGTGGATTGGGACGCGCCGGGGTCTGGCGCGGCTGAATGGCGGAAAAATGGCGACTTTCACCGCGCGGGAAGGCCTCGGGAGCGATTGGGTGATGTGTACCTATACCGATCGCGCGGGCAACGTTTGGATCGGCACACACGGAGGTCTGAGCCGCTTCGATGGCCGCGTATTCACAACCTATACGACGCGAGACGGGTTATCGAACAACTATGTGCTCTCGCTTTACCAAGATAAAGACGGCAATCTCTGGATTGGAACCAATGGCGGCCTGAACAGGTTCAAAGATGGGCAGTTTCGCAGTTACAGCACGCGCGACGGGCTTTCCAGCGACGTGATTTACTCCATCTACGGAGATCCGGACGGCACGTTGTGGCTGGCGACGAATGGCGGAGGCTTGAACCGCTTCCGTGATGGAAAATTCACTACGTACACCAGCTCCAAGGGAATGTACGACGATGCCGTTTTCCAAATCCTGGATGACACGCTCGGGCACTTATGGGTCACCTCCAACAAGGGGGTGTTCGAACTCAGCAAGAAACAGTTGAATGATTTCGCCGAGGGGCGCGTGGAGAATATCACACCTGTCGTGTATGGCACAGCGGATGGGATGAGGAGCCACGAATGCAATGGCGGATTTCAGCCCGCGGGCTGGCGAACGAAAGATGGGCGCCTATACTTCCCGACCGGTGGCGGCCTGGCGATGGTGAATCCCTATGCGCTGGTGAAGAACGAAGCTCCGCCCCAGCCGATTCTGGAGCGCGTCACTGTCAACAACAAAGACGTTCCTTTAGACAAGCCGGTTGTGGTACCGCCCGGAAAAGGCCAACTGGAATTCCAATTCACTGCTCCGAGCTTCATTGCTCCGGGGAAGATTCAATTCCGTTACATGCTCGAAGGATTCGACAAGGATTGGACCCAGGCCGGAGGACGGCGAACCGCTTATTACACGAACATTCCGCACGGCGAGTATCGGTTTCGCGTTCTCGCCGGGAATGACGAGGCGTGGAGCAAAAATGACGCAGCCGTTGCGCTGACACTTCAGCCGCATCTCTACGAGACAAAAACCTTTCTGTTCCTGATCGGCTTAGCGATTCTGAGCCTATGCGGCGGCGCGTACCGGCTCCGCGTCAGCCAGCTGAAATTGAGCGAGCAGAAACTTTTGAAGCTCGTGGACGAGCGCACTTCGGCCTTGCAAGAGAGCGAAAGACAGGTACGCCGCTCGCGAGACGAATTAGAGCTACGCGTCCAGGAGCGCACGAGCGAACTGCTTCTCGCAAATCAGGCGCTCGAGGAAGAGGTTGACGTTCGTCGAAGGACGGAAGAACAACTGATTCTGGCTAAAGAAGCAGCGGAAGCAGCCAGTCGCGCCAAGAGCGACTTCCTGGCCAACATGAGTCACGAAATCCGCACGCCGATTAACGGCATCCTGGGAATGGCCGACGTCGCGCTCAGCACCAACCTGGACGAGGAACAACGGGAATACTTGGACATTGTGAAATTTTCGGCCGATTCACTTCTGGGAATCGTGAATGACATCCTGGACTTCTCCAAGATTGAGGCAAGGAAGCTGACGCTTGACAGAACATCGTTTCGCCTTCGCAAATCCATCGATGAGCTGGTGCGATCCCTTCTTTTGCGTGCGCGCCAGAAACACCTGTTCCTGACCTCGGAAATTCTGGACCAGGTCCCTGACGAATTGATCGGCGATCCGCTGCGGTTGCGGCAAGTGCTGCTCAATCTCCTCGATAACGCCATTAAGTTCACCAGTTCCGGAGGGGTTTCGCTTTCAGTGGCTAAAGAACAGGATTCCGAGGGCGGGGCTCTCCTGCATTTCTCGGTACGGGACACAGGCATCGGCATTCCCCCGAGTAAGCAGAAAACCATATTCGAAGCCTTTTCGCAGGCGGACACCTCCTCCACTCGCCGCTACGGAGGAACTGGCCTGGGGCTCACTATTTCCTACCAGCTGGCCAGTATGATGGGAGGGCGTCTGTGGGTCGAAAGCGACCTTGGGAGTGGAAGCACGTTCCATTTCACTGCTCGTCTGGAGGTCGCCACCGTCACTGAAACACAGACGTCCAGCGGGGAAGTGCCAGCCGCCGTACTCGCCTGAGACCATGACAGCACTGACTCTTATCCGCGGACAGCAACCATTCCTGACCGATGAGCGTCGAAAAAATGGGGCTGTGGAAGTTCTCTGCCCCTGTCAAGCCTCTGAATCCGATATACTTTAGTTAACTTCCGGATTTTTGTTCATGAACAATCGCTTTAAATGGACTATTGTCGGCAGTTCGACCTGCGTCGTCGTTCTGCTTCTCCTGGGCGCTAAAAGCAGCAGAGCTGTTGCTTCCGATGACGTCTACGGTCACCTGAAGGTTTATACCGAGGTACTGGAACGGATCAAGCTCGAGTATGTGGAAGAGCCTGATATGAAGAGCGTTACGCTCGGCGCAATCAACGGCCTGCTCGAATCCGTCGATCCCTTCGCCAGCTACTTGAATGCAGATCAATACCGGCAATATCAAAAGGGAGAAGATACCGCAAAGGCCGGAGTCGGCCTGATCCTCGCGAAGCGCTACGGCTATGTGGCGGTGGTGGATGCGCTGCCCGGCTCGCCGGCTGAGAAGGCAAACATCGAAACCGGCGATCTGATCGAGAGTATTAACAATGTCGCGACGCGCGATATGCCTCTCGCTTATGCGGAGCAGCTCCTGCGAGGCGATGCCAACACGACGGTGGAGGTTACGGTTCTTAGGCTTCGAAATCCAGATCCGCAAAAGCTGACGCTCACGCGCGTAAACGTGTCCTATCCGGACGTAACCGCCAAACTGATGCCGAATGGCGTGGGCTATCTGCATGTCGCCAGCATTGCGGGAGAGCGCGTCAATCAGGCCAAGACGAAAATCGAGGACCTGAAAAAGCAAGGAGCCAAGTACGTTGTTTTGGACCTGCGCCATTGTTCCACGGGCGAGCAGGAAGAAGGCATTTCCCTCGCGAATTTATTCCTCGATACCGGAGAGATTACGTATCTGGAAGGTCAGAAGACGGCCAAGAAAGAATTCGACGCGAAGTCAGAGGATGATGTCTGGAAAGGTCCGCTGGTGGTGATCACGGATCGGGCTACGGCCGGCGGAGCGGAAATCGCGGCAGCAGCGCTGCTCGATGACAAGCGGGCCCAAGTTGTCGGCGAACGGAGCTATGGTGACGCCAGTATGCGAAAGACTATCCAAATGGATGATGGGGGAGCTGTGATTCTTTCTGTTGCCAAATACTACTCTCCCTCCGGCAAGGCGATCCAGGACACCGGCGTGGTTCCCACCGTTCAGCTGGCGGAAAATGACAATTCACCCGAGTTGGATCAGGACGGCAATCCGATTCCCGGTACTGCTCCGAAGAACACCGAAGACAATCTACTGAAACAGTCCATTGATCTTGTCACCGGAAAAACCACGATCGCCCAATTGAGCAATGAGACAAACGGCCCGATCATAAACGATCCGCAACATCCGATTATCGAAAAGAGCCCAAGGCAACCCTAAGCGCCATATCGATCCGGAACCAGCGAACACGATGCCTCTCTACGAATACAAATGCGAGAAATGCGGAGAAGTGTTCGAGGTGATGCAGAAGTTTTCTGACAAGCCCCTTATCGCGCACGAAAAGTGCGGCGGAGAAGTACATCGACTCCTTTCCGCTCCTGCCCTGCAGTTTAAGGGCAGCGGATGGTACGTCAACGATTACGCCAAAGGTAAAACAGGCGATAACGGCGGTTCTAAGAAGACGGATTCGTCAACGCCCGCTGCTCCCGCTGCTTCAGATTCCGGGAGCGCTCCGACCTCGAAGACATCCTCATCCGCCACGGAAACGAAATCGAGTTCGAGTTCAACCGATTCCAAATCGTGACCCGCAGCTAAAAACCGGAACTCAAGGCGCGAGTTGCAGCCAATGCAGCGTTCAACGAACCTTGCCGGTAGCCTTCGAGGTCCAGCGTTACATACAGGAAACCGAGGCTCTTGAAAATCTCCGTGAACGCTTTCGCGCTTTCGACGGTCAGCGCCCGTTGAAGCTCCTCTTTGGCGATTTCGATGCGCACCAGGTCTCCATGAAATCTCACGCGGAACTGCCGGAAGCCTAAGGCTCGGATCGCTTCTTCGCCTTGTTCGATAGTTCTGATGGTATCCACAGTTACTTTCGTTCCGTATGGCACGCGGGAACTGAGGCACGCTGCCGCCGGGCGATTCCAGGTCGAAAGTCCCGCCCGGTGCGATAATTCCCGAATTTCAGCTTTAGACAGTTGGGCATCTGCTAAAGGAGCCTTCACTTCGTGAAATTTCGCGGCGCGTTGACCTGGCCGGTAGTCGCCCAAATCGTCGGTATTCACACCGTAAACGATGTGATCATAACCGTGTTGGCGAGCATATGCTTCCAGGCGAACGAACAGCTCGTCTTTGCAATGAAAGCAGCGGTCCTTGTCGTTCTTCACGTAGTCCGGATTTTCGAACTCGTGCGTCTCAATATATTCATGGCGAAATCCGCATTCGCGCGCGAACGCCTCGGCATCGCGTTTGTGAGATGCCGGAATGGATGCCGAGTCGGCTGTAATCGCGATGGCGCCATCGCCCAGAACACGATTCGCCGCCCAAGCCAAGTATGCTGAATCGGTTCCGCCCGAGTACGCCACGATCACCCGGCCTAGATCCTGTAAACCGCAAAGAGCGCTTGTTGTTTCGCGGGCAGATCGGCGGAATCAAACGCGGTATTCGTGGCCTGAAGAGTGACGAGTGAGGCCATCGCCTACATTCCAATCCGCGGCACGTCTCCTATTGTAGCGGCAACTCGCCGTTCTTCGACCCTTCGTCTTCCGATTCCGGAATCAAGGAAGCCGCAGCCACTTGGTCGCCTTCTTCCATCCGAACAAGCCGCACGCCCTGAGTGGAACGCCCGGCCTGACGGATCTCGCCCGATTCCAGCCGGATGATCTTGCCGTCTTTGGTAATGATCATCAGATCCGTATTTTCCTTGACGGAGAGCACCGCGACTACCTTCCCCACTTTGGGGGTGGTCTTCATATTGATCACGCCCTTCCGGCCGCGCGATGTGAGGCGATAATCCTCCAGCGGAGTGCGTTTCCCAAATCCATTCTCGGAGATCGAAAGAATCAATCCTTCTTTTTCCACCACCACGAGACCGATGAGATAATCCCCTTCTTCCAAATCCATCGCTCGAACACCCCTCGCCTGACGGCCCATCGCCCGCACCTCATGCTCGTTGAAGCGGCTCGCCATTCCCAAATGGGAACCCAGAAAGATGAAGTTTTCGCCCGTGGTAATGCTTGCGCCCAGCAACTCGTCACCTTCATCGAGCGCCAAAGCAATGATCCCGCGCGACAGCGGATTGTCAAACTCCGTTAGCTCGCATTTCTTGATGACGCCTTGGCGCGTCACCATGACGATGAACTTGCCTGGGACAAATTCCTTCACCGGAAGGAACGCTTTCACTGTCTCATCCGGCTGCAAGCTGATGAGTCCTGAAACGTGTTTACCTTTGCCGGTTGTGCCGGCGTCTGGAATCTCGTATATCTTGAGCCAGTACACGCGGCCTTTGTTCGTGAAAATCAACAAGTACGCATGGGTCGAAGCGATCACCAGATGTTCCACGACATCTTCGGAACGCGTGCCCATGCCGATCCGGCCTTTACCGCCGCGCGATTGCCTGCGGTATGTATCCACCGATGTGCGTTTTAAGTAGCCGCCGCGCGAAACGGTCACCGCGACGTCTTCCATCTGCACCAGATCTTCAAGCCGGATCTCGCCGGTGTCTTCGATAATCTGCGTACGTCGCTCGTCCCCGAAATCCTTCTGGACTTCTTTGAGTTCCTTGATCACCAGTGTCTTGAGAACCTTTTCAGAGCCCAGGATCTCCAGATATTCGCCAATCATCCTCTGGATCTCCGCCAGTTCGTCGAGGATCTTTTGCTGCTCCATGCCGGTCAAGCGCTGTAACTGGAGTTCGATAATCGCCTGCGCCTGGCGTTCCGTGAATTCAAACCGGCTCACTAATCCTTCGCGGGCTTCCTTGGGCGTCTTGGCTGCGCGAATCAGAGTAATCACCGCATCAAGATTATCCAGCGCTTTCCTGAATCCAAGCAGCAGATGCTCGCGATCGCGTGCTTTCCGGAGCAGGTAATCGGTCCGTCGCCGGACAACATCCAGACGATGATCGATGAACCGCTTCATGACATCGAGCAGCCCTAGTTCGCGCGGTTGCCCGTTCACGATCGACAGCATGATCACGCCAAAGTTCACCTGCATCTGCGTCTGGTTGTACAGGTTGTTGAGGACCACTTCGGCTTGCTCGCCCCGCTTCAGATCGAAGACGATACGCATTCCATCGCGGTCGCTCTCATCCCGAGCATCGGAAATGCCTTCCAGTTTCTTGTCGGAAACCAGCGCCGCAACGTGCGCAATCAGGCGCGCCTTGTTTACCTGGAACGGAATCTCAGTCACCACAATCGCCTCGCGATCCTTCCCGAGCTTTTCGATGGCGGCCTTCGCGCGCAGTTTTAGGCTTCCGCGGCCTCGTAAGTAGTAGTCCAGAATGCCTTGCCGCCCCAGAATGAAGCCGCCCGTCGGAAAGTCCGGCCCAGGCACCATCTCCAAAACCTTCGCTAATGGCGTATGCGGGTCGTTGATGAGCGCAATGGTCGCGTCGATGATTTCCTTCAGGTTGTGCGGCGGAATGTTCGTCGCCATTCCTACTGCGATCCCCGAGGAACCGTTGATCAGCAGATTCGGAACACGAGTCGGAAGAATCTCCGGCTCTACTTCGCTGTCGTCGTAATTGGGACGGAAATCTACCGTCTCCTTGTCAATATCCTCCAGCAGCGTGCCCGCGATCTTCGCCAGGCGCGCCTCGGTGTACCGCATTGCCGCTGGTGGGTCGCCGTCGACCGATCCGAAATTGCCTTGCCCGTCAATCAGCGGATAACGCATGGAGAACGACTGCGCCATGCGAACGAGAGAGTCATACACCGGCGTGTCGCCGTGGGGGTGATATTTTCCCAGAACCTCGCCCACGATCTTGGCGCATTTGCGCGTTGGCCGGTTGTAGTGCAGCCCCATCTCATGCAGGCCGTACAGGATCCTGCGGTGCACTGGCTTCAGTCCGTCGCGGACATCCGGCAGAGCGCGTCCCACGATCACGCTCATGGCGTAATCCAGGTACGAGCGCTTCATCTCGTCTTCGATATTGATCGGAATCAGGTTCTTGTTATCGCCTGGGAACAAACCACCGCCAGACGACCCGTCTTGCTCTGCCAAAGAGAAACTCCTAGAAAGGTGGTGAGATGTCGCGCAAGTTATTGCAAACAGGACAACTTACCGGATCAGATATTATAAACTTATTGTACCAGTTTGCCGCGTTCTGAAGGGCTGTTTCCTTCGCCCGGGGTGTATTTTCCCTACTCCTCCGTTACACTGGGGATATCTCCAACAAAATGCTATCGATCGTCATCCCCATTCACAATGAGGAACCGGCTATTCTGCCCCTCTACGATCGCCTCACAGCCGTTCTGGAGAGCCTTCACAGGCCTTACGAAATCATCTTTATCGACGACGCATCCACCGACCGCAGCTTCGATCTTCTCGCGAATCTGGTCGAGACCGATAGTCACTTGAAGGTTCTCCGCCTGCGGCGCAATTTCGGGCAGACTCCAGCACTTGCCGCCGGTTTCGACGAAGCATCCGGGGACGTCATCATTTCACTCGACGGAGATCTGCAGCACGATCCCGAGGACATTCCTCTGCTGCTCAAGAAGATCGACGAAGGCTATGACATCGCGAGCGGTTGGCGAAAAAATCGCGTGGATAATGCCATCACACGCAAAATTCCATCGCGGATCGCGAACTGGATGATGAAGCGCGCCTCAGGCGTCGAATTGCACGATTTCGGCACAACCTTCAAAGCCTATCGATCGGAGATTTTGAAAGACATTAATCTTTACGGCGAGTTGCATCGCTTCATACCGGCTCTGGCCAGTTTTTACGGTGCGCGCATCGTGGAAGTGCCCATTCGAAACGTCGAACGGCCGAATGGCGCGTCGCACTACGGCCTGGGCCGTACGTTTCGGGTCTTCTTCGACATTCTCACCATCGGCTTCTTGCTGCGCTATCTCACCCGCCCCATGCACTTCTTCGGAAAATGGGGCCTGTCCGGCATCGCACTGGGAAGCCTGGTGCTGCTCTCTATGCTCGTGAAGAAAATCGGGGGTCAGGATATCATCGCGGAACACGGTCCCCTGCTGGTGGCCGGCGCTCTGTTTTTACTCGCCGGGCTCATGCTCTTCAGCACCGGCCTTGTGGGCGAAGTTCTCATGCGCACCTATTTCGAAAGCCAGGGCCGGCGCATCTACGCCATCCGCGAAGTGCGCAGCCGGCGCGAGCACGTGGTTGATGGCGCTCGTTAGTTCCTACGAAGGATTCATATTCGATTACGGGGGCGTCCTGGTCCATCACCAGACCGAGGAGGATCAGGCCCGCATGGCTGAAGTCGCCGGGATTCCCAAAGATCTGTTCACCGAACTCTATTGGTCCGAACGGCTCGATTACGACAAGGGCGTCCTGTCTTGCGTCGAGTACTGGCAGGGACTTGCACAGCGCGCCGGTGCTGCGATAACAGCCCAGGCGATCGAGAAACTGGTCGAATTAGACAACGTGAGTTGGATGCAGTTCGATTCGGCGATGTGGGAGTGGATCGATCAACTCCGAGCTGCCGGCAAGCCGGTCGCAATGCTCTCAAACATGCCGCGCGAATTAGGCGAAGCGCTCAAAACGCAGACCGGAAAACTCGGCTGCTTCGACCAGGTAACGCTCTCCTACGAAGTGCGCTCCGTAAAACCCGAACCCGCTATCTATGAGCACTGTCTGGAAGGGCTGGGTACTTCTCCCGAACAGACGCTTTTCCTGGACGACCGCATAGCCAACGTCCAAGGCGCGGAATTACTTGGAATCCGAGCGATGCAATTCACCTCGCGCGACGATGTTTTAGCGCGACTTCGATAGTAAAGACCCTTGCACTATCGAGGCGCCGTCTTTTCGTTGTGCTTCTCTTGATGAATCTCGCGACTGGCGTGATTCTGTTCTTTGTTGATCTGCTTCTTTTCGCCGGGCGTCAGTTGGCCGCCGTTAGCGCGCCGGTCAGCATTTACCTGACGATTGATGTTCTGCTCGCGTCCTTCTACTTTAGCCGCTTCCCCTGGGGCCATCTGTCCGCTCTGGACGCCTTGAGCAATGCGCTGTTGCTGATTGTACCGCCGCTCCCCCACGGGGTTGTTGCCGTATTGTGCATTAGCGGCATTGTGCTTGTCGTTATAAATCGAATGGCTCAAGTTGTTCTGCTGTTGATTTACTTGCTGGCGTTCCTGTGGAGTAAGCCGGCCGCCATTGGCCTGACGGTCATTATGGATTTCACCATTCAGATTGGCTTCGCGGTGCTCCAGGTTCTTCGTCTCACCGGCCGTCAATCGTCCGGAAGCGATCCCATTCGCTATCCGGCCCTGCTGATTAAACCGGCGTCCATTCACCGAATCCATTGCAGCGGCAGCCGGGCGTCCATGATTCACTGATGCAAGCTGATTGCGATCTTGCCCAGCAGTCTGTTCATGGGTCAATTGATTCGCTGTTGGCTGGAAGTGCTGCTCCCGCATGAATGCCTGCTCCTGGACGGTCGGACGCGCCACAACGCCGCCGGGTCCATTGAAGCTTACACGATTCACAATGGTTGTGTTGTTGATGACTGTCCTATCCACGTAAACATTCCGCACAACGGTCGTGTTGACGTTGGTAACGGCGGTGTTATATCGGAAAACGCCGCCGAACCATCCGCCCCCCACAAAGCCTACACCCGTATAACCGAAGCCATAGTTCACCCCGCCGTAGAAACCGACGTGCGGGCCCCAGTAGCCGGCATGCCAAGCATATACCCCGCCCACAAAACCCCAATATCCAGGAGTCCACAAAAGTCCAACCCTAGGTGGCGCAACCCACACCCCGGGCACCCAGTAATAACCGTCCGGTCCCCAGGCCCAGTACCCAGGACTCCAGATATATCCCTCAACGGGGCAAGGCGGTTGTACGTAAACGGGTAATACCGGCGGTGCAATGGATATGGAAATGGCGATACCGGCCGAAGAAGTTGCCGGCATTGCGCAAAACAGAAGCGCACAAGCGCCAATCATTAAAAGATTTCGAGTTTTTGCTGCGACGCGCATATATTTGTCTCCGTAGCTTGCAATCTAGCGCCCCGGTAGTGCAATACGGCGCCACACCTCTAAAAACACCTTTCTTCGAAGAAGGTTTACTCAATGCAGATTAAATCTTACTTAATTTTCTGGGCTTGCGCGAACGGGCGAGGCGCACCCGCTAATTCTCCACCGGTAACGGCGTTACACTGGCATCAGCCGGAAGGTGATCGTTGATTCGTTCCAAAGTTTGGCTGCTGCTCCTCGCCATCCCGCCTGTATTCGCTCAACTCCCGAAGCCGCTCATTGTCAACGCGGTTACAGATCGCTATCGTCCCCTTGCGTTAGATCAACAAAAACTTACTGGACTCCTGGCTAGCCGAATTCGCGTAAACAGCGAGGGATACCTGGAGCGGGTGACCCTCGATTCGCAGGCTTCGGCTTCTTCCAGAGAATTTGCCGGGACGCTTCTCGATGCCGCAGCGAACGCATATGAATACCGCCGGCACGAGCAACTCAGAGCTGTCATGGACCGCATAGCAAAGCAGCTCGTTTCCGGGCCATCGACTGATGAAGCCATTGAAAATAGCGACGACGCCTCGGTTCACCGGTACGAGTTACTCGGCCTCATCGCCTACTATCGCGAGACTGGCAATGAGAGTGCATTCATGGCGTGCAAGAAAATAGCGAATCAGCTTCTAAAAACTTCTGCCAGGAGCGCTGAATCTGAGCCCGGCGTTGTGCTGGAGCCGATGGTGTACTTATACAGGTACACGGGCGATGAGCGATATTTGGATTTTTGCAGGTCACTTGCCGCTGCTTTGAAACGGCCCGGCCGATCAGTAGGACTGCAAACATTCGGGAACCTCACAAGTCTTCTCGGTATGGTCGAACTCTACCGGATTACCGGCGAAGAATCTTACTTCCGATTCGTACTCGCCGGTTGGGCAAATATTGCTCATTCGGGCCTCAATCTGAATGGCGCCATTCTAACGAATGGCCACTCGGATTCGCAACTTGCGGACGCGTGTGTAACCGCAACATGGATGCAACTTACTCTTGACATACTCCGCCTTACCGGAGATCCCCGCTATGCGCAGCAATTGGAACGAATGATATACAACCAAATATTCGCTATGCAAGATGTCAAGACAGGAGTTGTCTTTTCAGATGTTCAGTTGAATGGTACAAAGAAACAGGCGTCGGGCACAGATGAGTGTGCCGCGAATGAAGCCCGGGCGATTTCAATTATTCCTTTCACAGTTTGGGGACGCTACGGAAATGGAATTGTCGTCATGCAGTATACCGGCGGACGCGCAACTTTCCAGCTTCGCCGCCGGGCGACGGTTCAGATCTATTCGGAGGCCACATACCCGGAAAGCAGCGAAATCCTACTGCACGTGGAGCCGAGCCATAACCTGCAATTCCCGCTTCGTTTGCGTGTGCCGGAATGGGCAAGTAAGTTTGTTGTAGATATAGCCGGATCGCATCTGATCGGCGATCCAGGCGAGTTTATTACATTGAATCGTGAGTGGAAGCGTGGCGATACGGTCAAGATCGCCATAGACATGGCTATTCATATCATCGACGGTGCTCCCGCGCACCCTGAAGAGATAGCCATTCAGCGTGGTCCTCAGGTTCTCGCTTTCGGCAAAACCTTGAATCCGGAAATTAAGGACTTATCGGCCGCGCATCCCATTTCCACGGATCCCTCGCAGCTCAAACTCGCGCCTCAAACCGGCGCTCCTACCGCAAATTGGGCTGGGGATCAAGTCTATAGCATTGACGGCGAGTATCGCGGAAAGCGCCAGCAGCTTATTCTGGTGCCCTTCGCCGACGCGATTACCTATCAAATCTGGATGGCGAAGCCGGGTGCATCATCTGGCGCCACCTGAATCGCGCCCGCATGGATGCGGTTGGTAAAGGCACCCTGCTAATCCTTCAAGAACTTGTTCGTTGCCTCAGCGGTCATATAGATCTCGCCATCAATGAGCAGGCGCCCGGTATATGCCCCGCCAGGGCTATCGAACTCCCAGGCAATATCGTGGCCTTTTCGGGCGAGCTTTGCCCATTTCGAAGCTTTTGAGGTATTCTGCTCCACCCAGAAACGATTGTCCTTGTCAGTAAATGTGCGCAGGTGGGAGTGGCCCAGTCGCTCGGTCCAAGTCTTCATGTCGGTAAAATCAGGCAATCTTGTCAGAAATATCGTTCCCGCAGAATACAAAGATGATGTGCTAGCCGAAGTTCGTCACGCTGTGACTCATTTGATTAATTTTTCGGTGCTCGGCGATGGGAAGTGCTTTGCCTAGAACGACGGATTTCCGGAAAGCCGATGTAGTGTAGACCAACCCTCTTGAAGGGCTCGCGGTCTCATGACAAGATCGGGTAAGAATGTTTCTGCGCCCGAACCGGCGGAGCAAGGACGGCAAGGATCACAGCTACTGGTCGCTGGTGGAAACGGTGCGCACGCCGGATGGTCCACGGCAGAGAACGCTGTGCTATCTCGGTGAGCTGAACAGTTCCGCACAGGCGCGCTGGCTGAAGACGATTGAAGTCTTCAACGGGCAGGGCGAGAAGCAGCAACTGAAACTGTTCCCGTCGCAGGTTGAACCGCCGCCGGACGATCCGCAGGTAGCGCGCGTGCTGCTGAACAAAGTGCGCCTGGAGCGTACGCGGCAGTTCGGTTCCTGCCGGCTCGGTCTGGAGCTATGGAAGTGTCTGGAGTTGGATCGGTTCTTTGAGGATATGGTGGATGAGCAGGACGCAGATATACCTTGATCGCGTGGCCGCGGTGCTGGCGATCAACCGGTTCTGTGCACCGGGCAGCGAGTTGGCGATCGAGGAGCGCTGGTATCCGGCGACGGCGTTGGATGATCTGCTGGGCATCGCAGAGGGCAAGATCAACGACACACGGTTGTACCGCTGCCTGGACCGGATTCTGCCGCACAAGACCAAACTGGAGCGACATCTCAAGCAGCGCTATGGGGAGCTGTTCGGGGCTGAGTTCGACGTGCTGCTGTATGACCTGACCAGCACCTACGTGGAAGGGGCGGCCGAGAAGAATCCGATGATGCGGCGCGGCTACTCGCGCGATCGTCGCCCCGACTGCGAACAGATGGTGATCGCGCTCATCGTCAACAGCGAAGGCTTTCCGTTCAGCTACGAGACGTTTGACGGCAACCGCGCCGACGTGTCAACCATGGAAACGATCCTGCGCATGGTGGAGCGTAAGTACGGCCAAGCGCGGCGGATCTGGGTGTTGGATCGCGGCATTGTGAGCGAGGAGAATCTTCGGGCGATCCGCAAACGCGGCGGCCAATACTTGGTAGGAACACCACGCAGCCAGATGAAGCAGTTTGAACAAGAGCTGTTGAAAGATGACTGGATGCAAGTGCGGCCCGATGTAGAAGTGAAAAAAGTGGCCATTCCACAGGGCGAAGAGACCTATATTCTGTGCCGCACGGCAGGCCGCAAGGAAAAGGAGCAAGCCATCCGGAATCGTTTCTCAACCCGCATGGAAGATGCTCTAAAACGTCTGGCGAAAGCCATCGAGACGGGCCGTCTGAAAGATCGCAACAAAATGGAGCGGCGGCTGGGGCGCATTCAAGCCAGCCATCCCCAGGTGAGCGACCTGTACGATCTGGCGCTGCGCGACACGCCCCACGGCCTTCGCCTGCAGTGGTCGATCAAAGGAGATCGCAAGCTCTGGCACGGGCTGCGGGAGGGCGCTTATATGCTGCGCACCAATCTGCAGGCCGGCCCGGCCGAGGAACTCTGGTCTCGATACATGCAGTTGACCGAGGCCGAGGCCTCCTTCCGCGCGCTGAAAAGCGAGCTGTCCATTCGCCCCTTGTTTCATCAGCTGGAGCCGCGCGTCAAGGCGCACGTGATGGTTGCCTTCCTCGGCTATGCTCTGTGGGTCACGCTGAAGCATCTGCTCAAGCGCCGGGCTGCGATTGTCCCACAGCCATCGGTCCGCGGCATCACCAATGCGCAGCCGTTATCGGCAATGAAGGCGCTGGTTTTGTTATCCACTCTGCAGAGCGCCGATATTGTCCTGCCGACCACCGACGGCCGCGAGATCCGTCTGCGCCGCATCACCGAACCTTCAGCCGAGCAGAACGCACTCCTGCAGCAACTCGGACTCGTTCTACCGGAGCGCTTCGAACTCAATCCGAAAATGTAGTGCAGACTCGGCGATTGCCTGAATTGATTCTGAACGACTTAGTCGCTTTTCAGACCCTCTCGTGACGAACTTCGGCTAGCGCCAATCGTCCACGACGAAGGCGTCCGGCCGATTATAAGCAGGTGAGTCAGGTTTGTGCATCGCAACACCCTGAATATCAGTGCGAAAACCGCGCCGACGCATCTGACGATAGGCCTGACTGCGGTTAAGGCTCATGCCAGCTTCAATTCGCTGCAAACTGCGCTCTGCGGCGAGCGCGTCGCAGGCTTCCAGTAAATGTTCGAACCCCTTCTCCGCCCGCGGTCCTGGTGCCACCGCCCCAAACTTGACGTAGCAGGTCTTTTGTCCGGCTTCGGTGCCCTCACCGCAGTGGCATATTGCGAACGCATCCAGCGAGTCGCCACCCCACACGAGGACGGTCTCGCCCAAGTTCTGATCCTTCACCGATTGGATTTCGGAGCTCAAGTCCAGCCCTTCGTAGATAGAATCCGTTAAATTGCGGCAGGCGCGCAGAGCTTGGTCTTGGTCTTCTTCATTCAGCTTCGAATACTTGATTGCCGATGTCGCTCTTCCAGTTACTTCTACCGACATGATGGCAGTCAGGAATCGCGGCCAGAATCCGAACTTCTGATAGAGCCCGATGTGTTTGGGACTGTGTGCAAACGTGAAAAGACCGGCTTCTCGCAAATCCCATTTCTCAAAGAGTTCCATAGTTGGAGCCAGCAGTTTCTGAGCAATGTGCTGGTCCCATAGATCGGGCCGGACCGTTAGGGGGCCGAAAAAGCCAAAACTGCCCCAGCGCGTTGCAAAATTTGACCCAGCCAGCTTGCCATTCAATTCAGCTATCAAGGCCGCGCCCGGATCGGCTCGCCACCGCGTGAAAACGTACTCTCGATCCGCCCAAAACGCCTCCGGATCCGGAACGCCGAGGAAGGCGCCAAAAGCGAGGCGGAAGATTCTGCGCGCTTCCCCCAGATCGGCCTCCTTCATCGGACGAATGAAGACGCTTGATTCCGTGTTTGCCGACGGCGCGGACATATAGGAACTCCTTGCAGACAAATATATGCTTCCGCCATGCTTGAGTTCAACAAGCTCGGAGCTCGGACAGACCGTTCGTCTCAACAGATTGCTTAGGCCGTGACGGCTAACATACATGCATTTCCGCTTTAACTGGCCGCTGCGCCCCGTCGGCCGCCCACATTCGATGGCGCAGGCAGCGATGTCCGGGTTGCCCGTTAATTGATATCTGGCTCACGTCATCTGTGCAAGTTTAATCGGATCGCATGCGCACCAACCCCAGACGGGCAGCACAACGCCAACCGCACTGGCAACGATAAAAGCCATCAGGAAGTACCAGAGAATCCGACTCGTCCAAAACATCAGTACTGATATGTCCCCTTCCGTCCCCCCAATTCCGATTTTCTTGTCAGCATCTTCTGTCCAAGCGAAGGGTTCCATCCAATCAGGCCTCGCTCCCGTACGCGCCGGCGGACGGAACGCTGCTTCCATCATTTCGTAAGTCACCCGGCCAAGAGGAGGGCGTCGGCCTGCTCCAGGTTCTCGGTCGCGTGGCGATGCAACTCTTCGTCCGGTAATATTGCACGATGATCGCAGCACCCGTCCAATGTGACGTTACTGAAGTACCGAAGGGATCGCATTACGCAAGAGTACCGCCGAGGGGAAACTAGGCCGCCCGGCGCTTCTTGGTCGATCTGGATAAAGCTAGTTCCGAAGAAGATTCGAACAACCTCACGCTCACGATCACCCCGAGAGCCGTTCCCCCCAGATTAATGAGCACGTCTCGAATTGCCGGATCGCGGTCTGGGAAGAAGCGCTGTAGGAACTCACTGCACGAGCCGACAACCAGGCCTGCAAACAAGATGACGACCGCTTTTCCGCGTATCCCCGGAACGGCCTGCCACAACAGCAACGCCAAAACAAAGAACAGCATGACATGAAAGCCTTTGTCCGCAAACAAATGCAGCCAGTCGTAAGAGGGCGCGCCAGGATGAAGGCCGCTGAAAAGCAATCCGGAAAAATAGCTGAAACCTTCTTCCGACCATTGCCCTGCCAGGGATGTGGAAGAAAAGAAAATCACCCCGATCCAGACGATCACGGCGACGGTCCAAGGCAGATTGCGGGAAGCTTTCACTATTCGCAGTGTGGCATTTTCGCTTTCGTGTTCTCGTTGCCCCTAGGGTAATTTAAGATACAACTCACTACAATCTATAAGCTCCGTTCCTGAGGCTTCCGCTGCGATTGTCCGCATTTCATCGATTCCCTCTGCGAAACACGGCGGCTCCAGCCGCTTCGCCGTCCGCAGGATCGCCGGAACAGGGATCGGCTTCTTGTCCTTACGATGGTTATTGCGGCCAATTGCTGTTCGAACCGGCGTATCGAAGAAATAGCTGAGAATGCGGAATCCGGCAGCTTTCGCCTCCCGGATATACGGAGCGCGCGCGACTCGGGTTGCGTTCGTATTGTCTACCACGAACGAGCGCCCGGTGCGAAGGCAGTCGCGAATGAATGTCATTTCTTGCTCTGCAGTCTGTTGGATATCGCGGCTCACGTGTGCGTGAGTCCCGGCAAAATGATTCATAAAGTAAGTTGTCTTCCCCGCTCCTTGCAAGCCGATGAAGAGGATCCCCTCCGGCATCACTTTAACCTGGGCGGGCGAACGCCGTGCCGCACTGCTCCTTGTACTGGAATGTATGGCAATTCGGTCCCGAGACGCGCGTGACGCAACATCAATCCGCCCCGGCTCATGTCGCCGCGCCCGACGAAATCGGCCGGAAACACCAGGCGCTCGCCGAAGATTTCAAGCAGCGGGCCCGTGTACTTACCGCTCGCAATGCTACCGAGCAGCACGTGCAAGCACGCCGCGCCCGCGTATCGATCCAGCAATTTCGCAGCCTGTAAAAGAGCGTCTCGATAACTAGCATTACGTTCGTCTACTGGAATAGTCGCAATCGCGCGTAGCTGCTCGATCGCAACGGGCGTTTCCGGAGGAACCAGACCTACGCCGGGCACAATGACCAACGTGGGAGGAACACCCGGAGGGGCGGAGCGAAAACGCCTGGCATAGGCCATTTTGCCTCGGAAATACAATCCGCTGATAAAAGTATAGACTTCGCCAATCGTCGCCGCGCTCTGCCGAAGCCTCAAGGCCAGATCGAAAGTTGCCTGCTCGCGCAACAGCATCTCGTAGCGTTTGCCACCGGCCTTGGCGGGCGATAACAGGAAAACTCGGCCTGAGGAATCCATCTACTCGGCATGCATGCTAGTCACATAAATCCGGCGCCACACAAACGGTATTCCCCGGGTTTGATATTGAATTCGGACCTTCTGTCCGACCTCAAACTCCCTGCTGGCTAGAGTGTTCAGCGCAATCCGGGCAGTCTCTTCCGGCGTTACGAGTTTGAGAAAGAAGAGGTAGCTTTCAGCGATGGGTATCGACGTGGGCGTTTGAAGTCCCCGGTTCGGGCCCGCTTGCGACTGTTGGTACGTGGTTGATTTTTGAAAAACCTTGCCCGTGATAATCGCGTCTGCTGTCTTTGTCTCCTCCGGACGAAGAAAGACAAGACTGGCGAAGCCAATCATCATGAACAGAAGCCCCAAAAACAAAGTGGTGCTCTTCATTGCCGATCTCCGAAATCATTCCTCACATCCGTGCAGCATTCCGAGCAATTCTGTGAACGATTCCGCCACCGGGACGATTGCTTCTGGCGGGTTACCGACCGCTAGTTCATGATCCCAGTACACAACGCGCGGCGAGGGCGAGCGTCGGTAATCGAAGCAATATAGGTTGCCTCCGGGATCGTTTCCAAATGGTATGACTTGCCCCGGAAGTCTATCTGTAACCGAACTTATCATTTGGACGACGCCCATTCGCTTGCTTTGCTCGGTAAGAGGTAACAAGCTTTGAAAGACATTATCTTTCCTCTTAGCGAAATCTAGGCATTTCAGAGAAGGCCGACCACCGTGATTCACCATCGCACACTCTAGATAGTCATCGGGTAACTTGACACCGAGAACCCATTCGATAGCCTCTACCTCCTGTTTACTAACCGGCTGGAGGCTTCCAGTCCAATTCATGTTCTATTCCCCCAAATAGAGTCCCCACCAGTATGCCCGGTCTTCGCGTGAGTATCTTCATCGACCAACTGCATTCGCCCGTCATCTTGATTGTGATGCCATGTGTACCCATCGGGAGTCTCGCCCTTCGCAATCTGGCTCAATTGCTCGTCTGTGAAGTCTTGCATCGCTTCTGGACTCCTTTGTAGTGCCTCGTTCAAGGCCAAGGTTGCAGCTTTGAACTGTTTGTAATCCGATTCCTTGAACAGTTCGGGCGGAATATCGACATCTGCTACTGCGTCAAAAACTGGAAATCCATTCTCGTCGAATGGAACTCCGGTGACGGGATGCACGTCGCCCGCCAGTGCCTTGTTTCGGATCGGCATCGACTCAGCATCTCCTCCGTCATCCGCGGCTCCCGCGCCTTTCTTGGCTTTCGCTTTCGCTGGACAGTCGCCTCGAACATCGACCTCCTTGAGCGGATTAACTGTATAAGCGTAAAGATTGACCCCTCCGGCAATGCCGATAGGATCGGATTGCAAATACCGGCCCAGCAGCGGACTGTAATAGCGAAAGCGATTGTAATGTAGCTGTAGCTCGCCATCGAAATAGTGGCCGGGAAAACGAAGCGGCATTGTTATGCAAGCTGATGGATCAATGTGCGCCAACCCATAGGGCTCAATCTCCGCGCGCCATACCGCTTCGCCGTACTTGTCTTCCACTCGGACAGGAGTTCCGAGGTGGTTTGCAAAAACGACATATGCCGCGCCGCTTCGAGGGTCGGCGTCAATTGAGGCGTAATCAAGAAAGATCAGCGGGGTCAGTGAAAAATGGTCGGCATAGACGTAGATTCTGATTCTGCCATCTTCATGACGCTCCGCGGCCAAACGGTCCGAATCCCAAAAGAATTCCGTACGTGACTGCCCATACGATTTGTTCAGCCGGCGTCTGAGCGGATCATATTCTGCTTTCCACTCTCTCCCGTTCACCTCACAGCGCACGAGCATGTCTCGCGAGTCATAAAAAAAACGAGTTTTGCCCGTCGCGCTTTGTTGAGACACGACAGCATTGCGGTCGTCGTAGTCGAATTCCTTCCCGCTGGCGGTCAGTAGCCGGTTGCCATCTCTCACTAAAACGCCCCACAAGCCCGGCTGCTCGATTAGGTTTCCCGCGCTATCGAACCGAAAGCGATCCGCAACTTGGCCTCTGATCGACCGAGCCAGACGGTGCGCCTGATCGTATTCATAGCTTGTTGTCCCGCGGAGATTGTCCTCGACAGATAACAGATCGCCTTCGCCGGAATACGAGTACTGGCGTAACCAACGTCGGGTCGGCTGTTTCGCCGAGATGACAGCCTGAACGAGACAGCGGCCATCCGGATCAAATTGAGTCAGCTCCGACGTTCGATTGAAATGGGTCCGTTGTACCAGCCCGCTGCCGAGGAATTGAATCTCGTGTTTATTTCCCGCTGGATCAGTCAGGTGGAGCGTGTCTTGGCTTTCACGCCGATATTGAATGGTGAAGTTCTTGAAGATTCTAGTGGACGCTAACCGGTTACGAGCCGAGAATCTGTGCTCGACGCCGAGCCCATCGCACTCGTCCTTGATTCGATTGCCGAACCCGTCGTAAGCGAATTCTGTTTCGTGCTTCCCGGTTGAGAGAGCCGCATACCGGCCGTCTTTCGTATAGCGAAATGAATGTTTTTCACCGGAAGCTAAGTTGCGAGTCGTTTTTTGGTTGTTAGGTCCAATCTCGAAAGTGACAAGCGGGCGCCCATCAGATCCTAACTTCTCGGTGAGATTTCCCGCCCGATCGTATCGGTATGACTCTTTCAGCGCGCCATGCCTGCTAACTGCCGAAAGTCTGTCCGCCAGATCGTAAGAATATTCGCTTCGAGTTCCTCCAGCGTCCGTTATCGAAGCGATCTGACCGGATTTTGTGTAGCTGTAGGTTATGGCATTTCCCAGCGGATCGATTTCGCGAACACGGAGATCGTACGATTCATATTCATACCGATACATACAACCGTCATGATCGTGAAAGCGCTGAATATTGCCAACCGCATCATAGACCCATCGTCGAGCAGACCCGTACAGCCCAGTCTCGCCGATGAGCAGCCCAAGGTCGTGCTTTTCCCGTGGTTCCTGAAACTGGTCCGCAGTGCGGATAATTTTGCCTAGACCGTTTAGTCCGGCAAGCGCGGGATCTTCCGGCCTGGGCAGATCCAGCCGTTTATTATTCAATAACTGCCCATACAGCCATTCGAGAGCGGAACTGGCAATCGCAGAGGGCGCCTGGTCTGGCGTGGCAGGCCCATCCGGATCAGTGGAGAAAACGCCCAACGATGAGAGTTTTCCGAGCTTTGCTCCCGTGACGCTGTAGATCCATTTCCGAAGGTTTCCGTTTGGATCGCACTCAGACGCGATCCGTCCTTTCGCATCCAATTTGAAAAGGCGGGTCCCGCCGTAGGGATCGATAATTCGATCCAGAACGCCGTGTTCGTTATAAAAGTACTGCCAGAGTCCGCCGTCCGCATGAGTAACGAGAGTGACTCGCTCCGGCAAGTAGCGAAGATTTACTTCCAGGAATCCGTCCTCCCCGCGCGAACGAACACATCGCCCATGTTCGTCGTATTCGAAGAAGAACGAGTAGCCGCGGCGGTCGCGTCTAGTGATTACGCGGTGATAGCTGTCGTATTCAAGGTGAAAGGAATTACCGTAGGCGTCTGTGCCGCGGATAAGATCGCCTTTGCTGTCGTAAACGCAGGTGAGCAGGGTTCGTGGTTGCCGCCCTTTCCCCTCTGTCAGGGCAAGCTCCGTTACGCGTCCCTGGTAATCGCATCGAACCTGGATATGCCGCCGCGCGGAATCGATGATTGCTGTCAGGTGATCTTGAGAATCGTACTCGAATCGGATTTCGGCATTTCCTTTCCGGAGCCTCTGTATCGGCGCGGGAGCCGCAGACTTCAGGACGAACTCTGCGCATTCGCCTTCCGCACTGGTAATCTCAAACGAATCGCTGCGTAGTCTCCGAAGCGTCAGGCCGCCATTGGCGAACCGATCTCCGTCTTTGTAAAGCGGAGGAAAAGGAATAACTTTACCCACCGGCGATGTGTATCGCAGCCCATCCAAATCGAACTGGAGACAGCGATCGTACTCGTGCGCGCTTCCCCACCCCAAGCTTCCATGAAAGTGAGCCTTCGAGCTGTCATAATAACGCCGCCATAACAGGGGCAAGGGTCCCGGCAGCTTAAATTCAAGATTGAAGCCGCTGTTCGCCCCGGTGACCACATTGATCGGGTCGCCTACCCAATCTATATCGCAGCTCCTCTTAACTTGGCACGCCTGCATAGCTCATTCGCAGTTACCGTCGCAAGGCTCTTCCTCGTCCTCGTTTTCGGGTTGAGGGGAGCGCGCCGTGAACTTACTCAGGCAGCCAAGCAATTCAGTGGCCGGGTTCGGAATGTCGAACATCGGAAATCCGCCGATCAACACGTTCGGATGGCCCATCATGAGCGCCCCGATCGAAGGCGGTTCACCAGGATCTTTTCCCATCATCTTCGTGAGCGCGGCAGCAGCCAGATCGGCCGCCATCTGAGCCGCGCCCATCGCGGCCGCAAGTGCTTTCGCCGAAGCCATCGCTGCCTGATCCTCTACCGCTGCTTCAGCCAGATCCGCGGCAGCCCCGGCAACTCCCGCAGCCAGCCCGAGATAGTGAATTCCTTTCAAAGCCATGCCGGCCATCTTGCCGATCTTGGCCAGGAAAGCGCCTGCTTCGGAAGGATCGCGATTCTCCGCCTCCGTACAGGCCTTGCAGAGATCGCCCATGCGCGCCGCTCGATGACCGCCGATGAAGACGTTTGAAGAACCGAGCGTGATTTGAAAGAACGGGAAAAATCCACCGCAGGTGAAGGCGATCCCAATATCCTTAACGCGAGCCGCCGGCAGCCCGTTAATCAACACGCGCAAAAAAGTGCCCAACATAACCGGGCCCAAACTGGGCAGTGGAACGGGAGGAGCCGGCGGGATCAAGCTCGGAGGATGGAGGTGGGCGTGCGGGGTTCCCACATAAAGGGTCGTGAGCGTAGCTGCGGGCATGCTTGGAAAAACTGCGGCTAACGGCGCCGTTAGGTTCGCAAAGCCTGTGTCAAGCATGTCCTTTGGCGCATTGATCAGACTCGCAATTGCTCCCAAAGTGCTTGCCACTTGTCGCACGGCCTGCGCGGCCTTTTTCTCCTTCGCGGCCTCGCGTTGCTCGGGTGTGGCACTGGCGGGTATGGGAGAAAAAAGATCCTTCCATCCCTTTGTTGTCTGGCCGGTCGAAGTCATCCACCTGCCGAGCACCCCGCCATCGCTCGTCGTCGAGCGCGGACCCGCCATTGAGCTGAGCGCGTTCGCCGATTGAGTAAATGGATTTACACCATCCGACATTTATCGCCAATTCCCGGCGGCTTCCGCTTACGCAGCGCCTCTTAAAGATGGCTGGCCGTATGCGCCGCAATTCTGTAAGCGTCCTTGTAGGCTTTTTAAGGATGCTTCCTGCCCCAATTCACTAGCTATCTGCTCTCCAAGTCTCCACGTTGCGATCGCGTCCGCCGATTTTCCCTGCATGTATTGGCAGTAACCGCGATTTTCGATCGACTGTACTTTCGAAGCAGGATTTCGCAACACAGTGGCCAGCTGATCGGTGGCGAAGTAGTAGAACTCAGCTTCGCTCCAGCGTGCCTGGTCCATCCTGAGGTTTGCTAGGTTCAGAAGAATATTCAGCAGCAGAGGCAATGGTGGCGGATTGCTCTCTGACGTTGCATGCACTGCAGCCTCGAAGCAGTCGCTTGCCTGTTCCCAATTTCCCAGGCGCCTTTGCGACTCTCCGGCGCCGTTCAGCGCCAGGCCAACGCCTTCCAGGTTGTGAACGGAATCGTAATACGTATACAAGAGCTCGAACCTCGCTAGCGCCTCGCGAAACCGCTTGTGAGCGTAGTCGTTGTTTGCGATCAACAGAACGGCTTGCATCCTTTCGACTAAGGGCAGCCGCTCGTCGGCCGCATCCTGTTCCAGAGCTGTTTCGATTGCCTTATGGCTCAAATCTGGCTGATAAAAGTCGATCTGCATTCGACCCTGTAAGGTTTGCGAGAGCACGGGACCTTCGGCGTCGTCGCGCACAAAAAAACGCACGTGGTGATACCACGGAAATGGATAATCGTGGTGCAGCAGGTCTCCCATCAAGGCCGCATATTGGTCCGGCGCGTGGTTCTCCATCGGGAAAAAAATCCAGACGCACAGCGCTCCCTCTTGTGTGGGAAGCAGAGACCTCGAGAAACTCACCAACCGGCGGAGCCGGAGTACGGGTGCGCTTCCGTCTGAAAGAAGGTCCTCGGGAATTGCTGGCCATGGGCGCATCCCCTCACGTTTCATGAGTAAGGTGGCGGCTTCGTGTTTTGCCTGGAAATCTTTGACGACAGCTGAAGCGTAATCAGCGGGCGAGGTGAAATCGCCCGTGTATTTCCAGAACAGCTCGGAAGAACTGCTTTCCGCCAAGCCCTCCAATATTTTCAGCACCGCGATCGTCTCTGCCCCTCCGCAGCGAATGATTAGGGCAGAATGATCGCGCTGCGGAATAAACCGCCCCAACCGCTCCGTCATTGGTTCAAAAAGCCTGCGCATGGATCAGTTGAGCTTCACCAGAGCCCCGGTGATTTCATGCATGCCAACCGCGCTCGAAGTGATCGCGGCGCCGGATACATTTACCTTCTGTACATTGCATGTAACCTGTTGATTACCTACTCCAAGCTGGGCCTGATCGGAGCCGGTCACCTGAACGTTCTTGCCGGAGAGGATGATGGTGCCGTCCTGCTTCAGGCTGAGCGAGCTCGCGCCGCAATGCAGGAAGATTTCAGTTTTTGCATCGATCGTGATCGTCGCTCCAGTTGACTGGATCAGGATGTCATCTGCCACCTGAGTCTTCTGAGTCGAGGAGTAGAGTTCGACAACATCTCCTTTCACCCGATGCGTATGCGTGTTGTTCTGAACGTTCAGCACGTAAGCGCCGCTCTGGATCGTGATAGTCGTGTCCCCCTTGATGGTTTCGGTGTGTTTCCCGGTTTGCACCGCTATAGTGCGGTCCCCATGAACAACGGTTTGTGTGTCGTTGTGTTCGACCGTCGTTCCCATATCGTATTGGGCATGGATGGTTACCTTCTCTTTGCCCTTCGTGTCGTCCATCGAGAGCTCGTTGTACCCTCCTCCACCTTTGGTGCTGCGACTTTTTATCCCGCTCACTACACCGCCGGAAGGAAGCTGATAAGGGGGCATCTGTTCCGCGTTGTACACGCGTCCGGTGATTATCGGCTGATCCGGATCGCCTTCCAGAAAGTCGATAATGACCTCCTGGCCAATTCGCGGGATGGAAACAGTGCCCCATCCTCCGCCCGCCCAAGGTTGGGAAACTCGAATCCAGCATGAGCTGTTTTCGTCCCGCTTGCCTTCGCGATCCCAATGAAACTGCACTTTCACGCGCCCAAATTCATCCGTCCAGATCTCTTCTCCCCGCTTCCCAACCACAATCGCGGTCTGCGGGCCCATTACGCGAGGCTTAAGCGTCTTTCGTGCCGGCCGGTACGGAACCTTGTCCGTTATGCACGTGAACTCATTCCTGTAGGGCTCTTCCGTCGACTCGGCGCGATCGTCTCCTTCGTACCACGGCGTCTGCCTCCCGTTGTGGTTCACCGAAGTAATAACGAAGTTTTGACCTAAGTTCGATGATTCCTCCAGCTGAAATTTTTGGCCCGGCCTAAAGGCTCGGCACAACGACCTTGCACTGATTTCCTCCGCTACCGTTTCCAGCTCCTGCATCCGCAAGCTCACGGTTTTCTGTGCTTCGTCCCGTACTTCGCCGCTGCGCTCTTTCTCCGTGAAACGGCTCGCGTATTCGCCCGGATAGTCATACACTTCCAGTTCTTTGGCAACGTCGTTCGCGACAATAGTCGGTTCTTGGACCTGTAAATCCTTACTTGGCATTTGGAAATGAAAGTCCCGCAAGGTGTACTTCCCGGGTATCAAACTACGCTTTTGCTGCCACGAGAGGATCGGGTTCGTGAATTCACCCGAACCTGACGATGCAACTACCCGGGCGACGGGCTGTTCCGCGCATGCCTTAAACGCCGAAGGCGAGTCAGCCAGAACTAATGTGTGTTTGTCCTCGGCGTGTTCGAAAAAATAGCAGATTCCATCTTCCTCTAATAGCCGCGAAACAAACTGGAAGCTGCTTTCCCGATACTGTACGCAATAATCGGCTTTTGTATATTTGACAGTTGTTCGATCCTCATAGTCGACCAGTTTTGGAAAGCGCTTTTTGTATTCATCGAGAACCGATTTGACCGTCTCAAGATTGGTCTGGTCCTGATAAATCCGGCATTGCGAGTCCAGCGTCAGCAGCCATAGCCACGGCGCCAATTCGGCACGGTAATAGCAGAACTCATCGTTCTGGCCTGTTTCGCTGAATTGGCTGACAATTCCATGGAAGTACCTTCGCGCGCCCCTTTCATAATCGCTGTCAACACACACCGATAAGCACATGGGCGTGCCAATGAGGTCCACCCCGGCTACTGCCGCCGCAAACTCCCTTCTCGCGAGGAGCTCGATCCGCGCATGTGATAACCCGGAAACGCACTCTGAGGCGGTGAAACTGCCTGGCAAGAGAATGTCCGCATCCAGAACAGTATCCAGGCCCAATAGCCGCGTTTCCTGAGTAAGTGTTACGAAGTCCATCAGGGCCATATTCCGTTTGGATTGCAGCTTAGAAGCCAAATTCACGAATCCCGCTCGCCCCATCGCGCGCCAACCGGCCCCAGCGTGGAGCGGCCTTTCGAGGCTCCATGCCGGTTTTCGAACCGGCATTCCGGGTCCGGCGTCTTCAACGAAGCGCTATCTACACGCGGTGGTTAACCGATTGGTTAGCATTCGTTATCCGGAATTGTCAGGAATAAGAGTTGTTGCGATTTGATGAACTAACCTGAACTCTGTGCCGCTTGATTCTCCGCCGGGCGTGACGACATCATCGCCCAAACTCCCAATTGCCGCGGCTATCGTGGCTTTCCTGCTGGCAGCCGTCGCGCTGCTCTCCACCATTCAACAGATGGTGCTCGCGGTGTTCGCGCTCTTTCCATTGCTGGCGGGCGTGGGTATCCTGCGCAAGAGAGTCTGGAGCGCGTATGGTTTCGCTCTCTTCGCGTTGGGGCAGTTAGCGGTCGTGCCTCTGATTCTGCTGCATACCGGTGGCAGCTTGACCAAGGGGCCCGTCGCGTTCACTGTCATATCGAACATTGCTCTTGCCTTGTTATTTTTTCTGGCCGGCAGATCGCTCGCCCGATCTGGCGCGCGCCGCGGCTACGCTGCTCCTTGGATCCTTATCACCTGCCTGTTTACCTTGCCTTTTATCTTTGTTGAGGCCTTTATCGTTCCCTCCGCCGGAATGGAAAACACGCTTCTCGTCGGCGATCGGATTGTCGCAAGAGTTTTCCCGCGCGTGAGCCCGGGGCGGGGCGATATCGTTGTCTTCCGCTACCCGATAGATCGCCGGCAGACTTTCATAAAACGCGTCATCGGCGTGCCCGGAGATCGCATCCGCATCGTGTCGAACACCGTCTATCGGAACGGTGTTGCTCTCGCGGAGCCCTATGTGGTTCATAAGTTCAGTTCGGCGCCGGACCCGTATCGCGACAACTTCCCCGCCGATCCCGCCAAGATGGTAGTGCAACCTGGCTCCGGCGAGGTGCGCGCGATTCGCGGCCTGCTCCAACACCACGTTGTCAGCGGGGAAGCCGTGGTTCCCGCTGGAAACTATTTTGTCTTGGGAGACAATCGGGACAATTCGCTCGACAGCCGTTACTGGGGCTTTCTCGATGCATCCGATATTGTCGGGAAACCGGTTCTCATCTACGACTCGCTGGAGCCACCAGCCGATCCGGGAATCGCTAACAACGTCTTCAATTATCGAAGGCGTTGGAACCGCCTCTTTAAATTCCTTTGAATCGCTGGCCGCGTCCAACGATGTCTTGACACAAAGGACCGCATCGCCATAATATTCTCTAAAGCTAGGGGGCACATGCGGAACAAAGCCAACGTGCTGTGTGGCGTACTTATGTTGATGGCGGCTGTGATGCCGGTGTGGACGCAAGGCACTTCTTCCATCACGGGCGTCGTCACGGATGTATCGGGGGCGGTGGTGCCCGATGCGAACGTTCAAGCCAAGAACGAGGATACGGGCATCACATATCGAGGAGTCACCACTTCCACCGGCAATTACGAATTTGCGTCCATCCCTCCTGGACCGTACACCATCGCCGTTTCCAAGCCCGGATTCGAAACGTTTTCCGGGGTGCACAACGTTCTGACTGTAGGCGCGCCTCTTGTTCTGGATGTCAGTTTGCATGTGGGGGCCACGCAAGAAACAGTCCAGGTCGAGGGCGGTTATCAGCGCATCGAAACCACCAACGCAACCGTCAGCGATGTCGTCACCGGGGCGCAGGCGGTGAGTCTCCCCCTCAATGGGCGCAATCCGTTGGCGCTGTTGACGCTTGAGCCCGGAGTAGTTCAACGAACAAACTCAAACACCGGCTCAGGCACGCATGTTTTCGGCTCTCGTGACCGGGCGCACAATGTCACCATCGATGGTATTGATGCCAACGAATCCACGGTGCCCAACCCGCAATCGAACCTGCAGCGCCTTCAGCCGGACGATGTGCAGGAATTTCGCACGGTCACGCTCGACGCCACCGCCGAAAATGGCCGCAACAGCGGAGCCAATGTCATGGTGGTCACCAAAGGAGGCACAAACAGCCTGCACGGCACAGCGTTCTATTTCAATCGCAACACAGACTTCAATGCCAACGAATGGTTTAGCAATGCCTCCGGCATCGCGCCTCCGCAACTGAAACTCCACCAGTATGGCTTCGACGTAGGCGGACCCATCAAGAAGGACAAAACTTTTTTCTTTGTCAGTCTTCAACCGAATCTGATCACGTTAAGCCAGCCAATTTCCGCCGCTCTTGGCACAACGCCTTCCGTCTACACCTCAACGCTGCGGAATGGCCTCTTTCGATTCGTGCGCGGCACCGTGGTCGCCAACGGCAAGAACTATACCCGCAACTCGCCCGCCCTCGTAGATGCGAGCGGGAACCTGCTGCCCGGAATCGCCACCTGCAGCGCGGCCAATAAATTCGAGAATTGCGTCGATAGCTACAATATTTTCGCCAACGACCCGAAGGGCCTCGGCGCGGATCCCGCCACTTTGGGCCTGATCAACAGCGAGCCTCTCCCCAACAACTTTGCGGCCGCCGGTGATGGCCTGAACACAGGCGGTTACAGTTGGAACCCACCCTCCAAATTCACCGGTCCGCAACTTATGGTTCGGATCGACCACAACTTCGGTCCCAACGATTACCTCTTCGGCCGCTGGCTGCAGAGCACCTATGACACGAAGGAAGGCGACTTCACAAATGACCGGCCGATCGTCTTTCCCGGTTTTCCACCGCTCGGCGAAGCCAACCGGCTTGGCAGGAACCTGGCAGTAAGTTACCGGCATACCTTCTCCCCTACTCTCGTGAACGAGCTAACCCTGGGCTTCAATCGCTTTGCGTTTGTCTTTACCTTCGGCGAATCAAACCCGAACTTCGGTAATCCGGCCAAGCTCCCCCCGTGGGGCGATCAGTGTCTGTTCGGCTCTTTTATCAACATCACCGCTCCCTACTGCATTTCGCCCCACACCGCCCGCGCGGTGACGACGCCCCAAATCATCGATGATGTGACCAAGGCCTTCACCTCGCATACCCTCCACTTCGGCATTAATGACCGCTTTTACATCCATAACGACAGCCGCGGATTCTTCGGCAGCAAGGCAGTCGTTCCCTGGATCTCCTTCAACGCGACCCAGCGGCCTGGCAACTTCAACAACATTCCGGGAACCATCGGCGGCGACCCGGCTACTGCACCCTACTCAGGCGACATCAACACCTTGCAGCAGGCGATTGTGGAGTTGGCCGGCATTCCGTATTTGGTCCAGCAGGGCTATCTTGCCAATTTCAACTCGAATCAATATCAGCCTGCCAAATATGCCACTGTCTACACGCGTCTCCACCAGTACGATACCTATGTTTCCGACGAGTGGAAGGTACGCCCGAATTTCACGATCAACGCCGGCATCCGCTGGGAATTCAACCCCGCGCCCTACGATGCGCAGCAGACGCTCGTCCCCAACCTGCCCGTGGACGGTTCGCAAGGCACGGTTACCTTTGTGAAGGCGGATCACTGGTTTAAGAACAACAATATCGGGGCTGTCGCTCCGCGCCTGGGTCTTGCCTGGTCGCCAGATCAAAAGACAGTGGTGCGCGCCGGTTACGGCATGTTTTTCGATACCCTCTCCAGCTTCCAGGTGACCGCGATGGCCGGCCTCATGCCTGGCTTCCTGCAGAATTGCACTTCGACTGTGGATGGCAGCGGCAATATTAGTACGACTGCCGGCTGCACCGCACCCTCCGGGACGCTGAACCGCATCTCGCAAGGGTATCCGCTCAGCATTGCCGCGCCCTCGATCGCGCCATCGGCTGCGCTGTCTCCGCCGCCGCAGCCCGACAACCTGGCGCCGGCCGTCGGAGCGTTCGACCCCAACCTGCAAAGTCCCACCGTCCACGAATGGGATCTGACCATTCAACGGGAACTCCCGACACATATCGTTGCGGAAATCGGCTATGTCGGAAAACGTGGAACTCACCTGTACCGCGCTTACGACTTGAATCAGATCTCCACCAGCCAGCCTGGATTCCTGCAATCGTTCAATATCGCTCGGGCCAACGTTCTGTCAGGCTGCCAGGCGAGCGGCGCCGCTTGTCCGGCGGGCGTAACAGGCCAAACGCCGGCGTTGCTCATGCAGCTCTCATCCGCCTCGTTTCTTAATAGTTCGACGTCGCTTTCGGACCTCCAACGCGGCAACATCGGCGACATGGCCGTTCGCCTCGATAGCCAAGCGACCTCCAGTTGGTTGCTGGCGAAAGGTTTTCCGGCAAATTATTTTCGTCCGAATCCGCAGTTCTCATCGATCTTCTATCAGGATGCCGGCGGCGATTCTTATTATCACGGGCTCTTCGTCGCACTGCACCGGCGCTACGAACAGGGCGTCACCTTGGGCTTGTCCTACACCTTCAGCAAGTCCATTGACGATATGTCGGTCGACCCTACCGGCGCCACCACCAGCGGCGGATTGAGCACTTCCAGCTTTTCCCGCACCCCAACCGATGTCCATAATTTCAGACTGGACCGCGCCCTTTCTGACTTCGATAACACGCACGTCCTGCTGCTCAACTTGCTTTTCGAGTTTCCTTTCGGACAAGGGAAACACTTTCTATCGGCGGCGCCGAAATGGTTGAACGAGATTGTCGGCGGCTGGTCTCTGACTGGAATCTACACATTCGAAAGCGGGGAGCCGTACACCATCAATTCCGGCATTCGCACGGAAAACGGTGCCCACAATAGTGCGGCGCTGGTAATAGGGCCGATGGATCAGGGCAGCCTCCAGTTCGTAAACGGCATCAAGGGTCCGGTCATGTATCAAGCAAGCCAGCTCATTACGAATCCATCCGATCCACACTACGACTGCGTTGCGCTTTCTAACGGTCAGACATATTTCTGCGTTCCGCCGCCCGGTTCAGAAGGGAGCGGCAGGAATCTCGCACGAGCGCCCAGTTTCTGGGATCTCGACGCCGGGCTGCTAAAGAATTTTGAAATCACCGAACGGTTCAAGCTGCAATTTCGCGCTGAGGCGTTCAATGCTCTGAATCATCCGAATTTCGCTTCGCCGCTCGCCGCCAGTACCGGCAGCCCAACCATCACCAGCACCGTCTTCGGCCAGACCTGCTGTCAAACCGTGTCGCTGCCGAGCTCGGCGAATGTCATTTCGACCGGCGAGTCATACCGCGTCCTCCAGCTCGGATTAAAGCTGAATTTCTAAACGGCGCCTCAATATCCAACAGCACGGCCGCCCCGCCGCCCGTCGGACCACCCTAATCTCCATCCTGAGCCCTCTTCAATCATCACGGCATGAACATCGCCTTGCGAGCGTAGCTTCGGATCGATTGTGTCGCCGTAGGAGCGCAGCTTCTCCGCCACGTCCAGCACCAGCGCGCCTGGTTCCGCTTCTACTCGATCCGGCAAATATTGCTCATGAATGCGCGGATACTCGATTGCGTCTCGAAGAGACATTTTCGAGTCGATGATATTCACGATCACTTGGAACACCGTGTTCGGAATCGTCGCCGACCCGGGCGAGCCCAGTGCAAACCAGGGAGAGCCGTCCTCATGCAGCACGATAGTTGGCGTCATGGATGAGACCGGCCGCTTCCCTGCCTTGATTTCGTTCCGAACGCCGGCTTTATTACTGAAACCGCTCATGATGTCGTTAAGCAAAACGCCGGTGCCCTTTGCCATCACCTGAGAACCATAAAAACTGTTCAGCGTATAAGTGTTGCTCACAATATTGCCGGCGTCGTCGATCACCGAAAAATGAGTCGTATAGTCCGACTCGTGCGAAGACGGGTCCAGGGGATTAGCAGTTACCTCAGGCAGCGCGCTAGAGGGAGTTGCTTTGTCAGGCTCAATCGATCGCGCGAGCTCCCGCGCATGATCCTTGCTGATGAGCAGATCGATGGGAACCGGAAAGAAGGCCGGGTCAGCGGAGAACTCCGCTCGGTCGCGAAAAGCCCGGCGCATGCATTCGATCATTTGATGCCGCTGCCTGCTCGATCCCTCGGCCCCAAGCTGCGCCGGAAAAGTTTCGAACAGGTTCAGCATCTCAATGAGAGTCGTACCGCCGCTCGAGGACGGAGGCATGGAAAGAATAACGTTGCCTCGGAATGAGCCTTTCACCGGCTCGCGCTCGATCGCCCCATAATTCCTCAGATCGTCATACCGGATCGTCCCATCGTGCGCGGCCATATCCTGATCGATGAGATGAGCGGTTTCACCTTCGTAGAACTCTCGCCAGCCGTGCTCCTGTATGCGCTTAATCGTCGCGGCCAGTTCCGGCTGTTTCACGAGTTCGCCCTGTTTCAACGGTCGATCCGAACCATGCAAAAAAATCTTTGCCGTTTCCGGGAATTGCTTCATCACCGGCGCTTGCAGCGCCAGAATAATTTCCATGCGCTGAGAGGCCGGAACACCGTCTTGCGCGAAACGTCTGGCCGGCTCGAGGACATCTTTCCATGCCAGCTTGCCAAATCGCGCATGCGCGAGTCCCATACCCGCAACCGTGCCCGGAACAGCGGAAGCTTTGTATCCGACCGTCGAATCCAGTCGCCCTGCGAACATGCCCGGATGCGCGAGCGCCGGAGCCGTCTCCTTATAATCGATAGCCCGCGCACTACCGTCAGCCATCCGAACGAGCATATAGCCGCCGCCGCCCAGATTTCCTGCTTCCGGATGAACCACAGCGAGCGCAAAAGCAACCGCGACCGCCGCATCCACGGCATTCCCGCCCTTCCGCAAAATAGAAAGGCCGGCCTGAGAGGCGAGTTCATTAGCGCTCGCAATCATGGCTTTCGGAGCCCGCTCCGGCTCATCGATCATGGGCCGGGGCGCTTTCAGTTCTAATCCGCTCTGGGAGACCTCCTGGGCTGAAACCGAAACGGTAACGGCAAGTGCAATGGCGAGGCTGATGAATACGCGCATGAACCTATTTCTCATAGCACATGCGCATTGAACATGCTTGGCTCGATGAGCCTATTCGGTCGAACCGGCAGGGGACTTGCCCAACCGAGCGTTCTCCAGCAGCTTTGTCATCGTTCCTACCCAATCGGCATCGAAGGGATCGAAGCCTAACTGAGTCGCGATCCATTTGCCCTTGGTATCGACCAGCCAGTTCTCCGGAATCCGTGCTTTGTGCAATTGTGCAGCGCGTGCCGCTGCTCCGTCAGTTCCACCTGCGCTCAATCCTTTCGCAAAAATAAACGGCGCAGCCTTTCGCGCCAGATGAGGCGCCGCATCGGCCATGGCTTTTGGCTATACCGAAAGCCCTCACTCGTATTCGCCTCCCAAATATAAAACGCCTTTCTTAGATCGCGGTTTTCGGCACTGCGCAGAGGAAAGGTTTGCATGCCGCGCTTGACATATGAGTCTTTTGCCAAATTCGCCGCCCAGACGAAAAGTGTCTCAGCGTCCAAACCTAGCCTTTGGGCACTGCGAAACAGAACCGCCATTCGAACTATGCTATCCCGCGCGTCGAGTTTTCCGTCCTCAAGCGACAAAGCCAATAGGCCTCGGCTGACCATCTCCCCCGATTTACGCGACACTGCCTCCTCGGCCATCTCCCAGGCGTAGGCTAACAGCACCTCGCTCGACTGCTGGGTGAGGGCCGCGCGGGCTTGCGCGCGCTCGTCTTCTCCGGCTGCCGCAAAGGACTGCGTCAGGTGGCCGATGACGTCATTGATCGCCGCACTTCGTATAGGGGCGAGCCTGTGATGCTCCAATGGAGCCAGCGCGTTCAGTTCTTTTATGAGATCAGTGATTGCCATGATCATGGAAGTGGAGGGACAAGAAAGCTGTCTGGCTCATCCAGATTGCCTGCACTCCGCGGTTGTAGATCTCGGCCGGGCACATTGAGGATGTTATATTCGGCTCTCCCGGCATAGTTGGCTGTATCGGGCAGTTCATATGGAAGACCGCCACGCCGAGATCTCTTACCGACATCGAGTCGCGTCATTAGACGGAGAAGGTTTCTTCCGGTTATGCCTCGAGCGGTACCGATTCCATCCGAACTCCATAACCAGAAAAACCACGCCCCAAAGCAGAACCCCAATTGCAGCTTTCAACGCGCCGTACCAAGTGTGCTCCTCCCAGGAGAAGAACAGCAGGAACGTTAGAAGAAATGCAAGCACGCCCCAAATGAATCGTTTTATCTTAGTAGGTAATACGGCGCCGGCCATGATTTATAACCCCGATCTTCAAAACCCTGCGGCGCTACAGGCTGCAGACTTTGCGAACCCGATCACGACACCCGAAGCCGCACCGGCAGCTCCTCCGATTAGCGCACCGGTTACCATACCTACAGGACCCCCGACGACACCGGCTTCGGCCCCAAGTTCAAGGGATCCCATGATATTTGGGATTAGCAGCGGTATTGCGGGCGCACCCGCTCCGTTTAGCGCTCCTCCCACGAGTCCTTTCGCTGTACCGTTCCGAACGCTCGTAAAGACTTGTTCTCCCGTACTGCGCTGTGAGCCGCAAATTGCGGTTCCAGCTCTTCCAAGCAACCCTTTTACATCGATGTTGAGGCTGGGTGTTGTCGGTTCAGCGTTCCCAGATTTTGTGTTAGGCCCGCCAGTCATTGAAACGGGATAGACCGTAACTGCATGAGTCGTTTGCCCATCAAACGTGGACGAAACGTCGGAAATTTGATAGCCGCCTAATTGTGCGACCTGCTGAGCGGATTTCGAATCGTCATTTGCAAGGTACCCTCCAACCAGATTCGCGTAAAAGCCAGCATCAAGCTGATTTTCATATCGCTGCTCTGCGTTCTGCAATTGGCCACCGCCGCAGGCCAGGAAACCACCGGCACACCCGCCAGTCCATGGGTCCTGACCTAGCCCCAGGTCCGCCCTAATCAGGTTCAGCCCGTCTTGATCAATTCGTGCCAAGCCAGCGGGATCTGTCGCATTCAGCGGATTATTTCCCACATAGCTGTAAGCATTCCAATCCTGAGGGTTGGCTGGACTTGCACCTGCATTTCCGGGATCTGGGCTATTGAACCTACCGAGCGTCCCGGTGAAATAGCGCGCGTTGAAAAAGTCCTCGCCGGTTTCCGAATCGCGGAATTGGCCAGTAAACCGCTGGCTCACGCTGTCCGGGGCGCCGAAATTCGAAATGCCGCTTTGCGACGCGCCCCTCCCCGCGTAGGGAGGCAGAATCTCTTCGCCAAACGGCACGTAGTCATGCCGTGCGATCACTTGCGCGGTGGCGTCCGTCACCATCCGCACGGTGCCCAGATGATCATAGCTCAAATAACACGTCTGACAGGCCGGGGTTACTGTCGGGCCGTCGGAATACTCCGCTGCCAATCGGCCAAAGGCATCGTACACGTACACTATCGTCCCACTCGGTCCCGACTTCTCCACGCGCTGTCCTTTGCCATCATAGAAATAGCTCTCGGTACCGCCTCCCAGAGACGGCGGTTCGGTCGCCGAAATCTGGCGGTTTTCCGCGTCGTAGTTCAAAGTGTTTCCGTTCACTATTAATTGATTTCCTGCCGGATCGTACTGTACGCCCGAAATCTGGTTGCTGGAGTTGAACACGTTCGAGGTCGGGCCGGTCACATTCGGTAAGCCGCCGTTGGAAGTTACCCACATGTTGCCGAATGCGTCATATTGATGCGTTCGTGTCCAGCAGGTCCCGCCGCACGACGGACTGGATTCCGTACCGCTCGTCAGCCGGTTCGCTCCATCATAGGAGAAGCTGTCTTGATACGTCGTCAGTGTTCCCAGCGGGCCGGGACCGCCTTCAGACTGAGTGTTCCCCTGCAGATTTCCGTTATTGTTGCTTCCGCCCCAGTTGGGACAAGTCGAGAATAGATAAAACTTCGGGTCGTTGTTGACCGCGTCCCACATGCAGCCCGGTTGTAGCCGGCTATTGTAAGTGTACGTCCTTGCCACATTGTTGGCGTAATAATAGGAATTCGGCGTATTTTGTGGCGAGTAGTTCAACTGACTCACATAGCTGGTTGCCGGGCCGCCGTAGGCCCCGCTCACCTGAATAATCCGATTCGCTCCGTCATAGCCATTTGTCATCACTCGCCCTGATGGGTAGGTCTTGCTCGTCAGCGCACCAGCGAGATTGTAAGCGTAAGTGAGGGTGTAGGTCTGTCCTGAGATTACATGCTTGCGTAGACAACACGTTTCCCACGTTATCGAATCCAGAAAATCTGGTCGTCGAACTGGAATTGGCGATACTCGTCAAATGTCCGTTTGAATTCGTTACGCCGGGCGCGTCGTATCCATAGTTTACTGTTGGCGTCCCGTCAGAATAGCTCTGTTGCAGCAACCGATAGGAGACGTCGTACCTGTAGTTTGTCGCGACGCCGCGGTTATCGGTCCTCGTTTGCAGATTGCCGGCGTTGTCGTATGTATAGGAAATCGTTCCGCTCTCGGGGTTGACCGCCGAGGTAAGGTGCTTCAATGAGTCGTACGCAAAAATGCGCGTCTGCCCGGCTTGGTTTACCGCCGTTAGGTCATTTAACGCATCATACGCGTACGCGGTCGCGTAGTTCAGGTGTGGCGACGGGCTCGCTATTCCGTTGCAGGCCGTGTTTGCAAACGGATCTTCCGTCACCTGTGTCAGGCGCCCCATCGCATCGTAGGCGTTTGTGCGTACCAGTCCGGCTTGATCCGTCACTGTGGCTTGGGTTCCTGAATAGCTCGTACAAGCAACGGCTCCATCTGCTGTTTTCACTTGGATCTGCCGTCCCAGCGAGTCGTAGATGTAGGTCGTGGGAAAATTTAGATTATCTCCAGGGCGGGCGCGCTGGGAGGACCGTCCCTGCCTGGCGCAACAACGCGCTCGTTTCCGTACTTACCGCGATCATACGACAAGAGAAGCGGAGCCACTGGGCTCTTAATTCACCGGAGCATCCGTCAAAAGCGCCGTCGGCCCAAGCGTAGCGGTCCGGCAAAGCGTAATCGAATCTGTCCGCACCTTGTCCCACTCCTGAACCGCCAGGCCGTGCGATTCGAAGAACCCGCGGATCTTGGTCGAGTTCCACCCGAAGAGATCTTCGAGGATCGGCACCAGAACGCTGGTCGCATCGTCGCTAAGAATCGTGCGTCTCGCGATCGGAGTCAGATATTTGTTCTCCGATACCGCGATCGTAAGCCCGTCCAGGCGGTTCACATGAAGCATCACGTGAACGTCGGAGCCGCCATCCCCGACATAGACCAGACTGTCGTGCCCGATCCGCATCTGGGCCCTTAGCTGATCCACGACCGCGACTTTTCCATAACCAGCGGGAAGCCGTATGATCGATTCGATTTCACCGGAATCCGGATCGTACCGAAAACGTGTCCCGTGGATGTGCTCCGGAGGAACGATTCCCTCCAGCGCCGACTGAATGACCTCCTCGGGCGCGGCTGAAACCACGTGGAAAGAGAACTCATGCCCGTCGAGATCTCGAAGAACATCGGAAAGCAATCCGATATTTTCCTTCAGGCGAATTTGTTTTCCGACGGCCGCCAAATGCTCCTTGCGAACGCGCCGGAATTCCGGATCGTGGAGCAGCAAATAGGACAGTTCCCCGCCCTGCTGCACCAGATGTATTTCAGAGAGCCCAGCTACTCGCTCGTCAAAGCCATCCACTCCGATCAATTTGCTCAATGCCAGGCCGGAATCGTTGAAACTTAGGGTTTGGTCGAAATCACTGATGAATAGATATTGTTTTGGTTGTTGCATAATTAGCGCCTTTCATTGGTGCGGATCGGGATGGCCATCCGGAACACCTGAGTTCATGTAGGGGCGAGGCCTGCCTCGCCTTTTCCTCAGATAGCGTTTCGACCGGGATATTCGCTAGCAACCGGGGAGGAAGGACATTTCGTGGTGCAACGCCCTCTTATCTAGTTTAGATGGCAATTCGGGTCTGAGGTCGCTCCTCTGGCCGGAAAAGCTGCTATATCCACTTTGCAAATTCACGACCAGCACCGCTGAAGCAACGCGTATCCCTCGTGACGCCTTTTTGTGGCCCGCGCACTCTCGCGTGCCGCGTCGAGACTCCTGTCGACGCTTGGCCAGGTTTTCGCCCCTGCGGGAAGTGCGCCCATGCTAACGAATTCACCGCGACAGCAACCCGCCTGGAGATCAAATTCTTTGCTCTTTGAACTCTAAAACGGTAGACTAGGCATAAGTCCGGGAGCGCCTCTTCGCGCGCTCGTAGATTCCAAGTTCTTGGGAAAGTCCCAAAGGCCCGTGCAGCGCGGCGCGCCTTCCTTTCTTTAATCCGGACCAAACTTAACAATATCCGGAGGACCAGGTGCCTAACGCATCCAAGTCACCGCTATCTGCAGCCGGCCATTTCTTAATAGGCGGCGGCATCATGGGCGAGGCAATTCGCTCCAAAGACTGGGCCGCCACACCTTTGGGACCCATAGAAAGTTGGCCTCAAAGTTTGCGAACGACGGTGAGCCTTTGTCTCGCTTCGAACTTTCCTATCAACTTGATCTGGGGACCGCAGCACATTCAAATCTACAACGACGGATATCGCCCTATCTGCGCGGGAAAACACCCAAAATCATTGGGCGAAGATTATACAAAGACCTGGGCGTCTGCTTGGGACAGCCTGGCCGAGGCGTTTGACCGCGCGCTGGCCGGAGAGACGTCTTTTCTCGAAAATCAGAGAATGTTCCTCGACCGCCTTGGTTATCTGGAGGAGACTTTTTTCACGTTTTCTTTGAGTCCTATTCGGGATGAATCCGGCGAGGTTGGGGGATTATTTCATCCGGTTACTGAGACCACTGTACAGATGCTGAGTCAGCGTCGCACCCGTGCTCTTCAGGATTTAGGATCGCAGGCTAGTCAATCGAAGACCATTGAACAGGCTTGCGACCTGGCGATAACCGCGCTCAGGCAGTATCACCTGGACCTACCGTTTGTAATGGTTTACCTGCTGGACGAAAACGGTAAACGGGCACGCCTGACCGCCACCGCACATCTGAACCGCGGCACGCCCGCAAGCCCAGAACTGATCGAAATCGGCGGCGGCTCTCCGTGGCCGCTGGATGAGATACTTCGCACCGGAACACCTTGCACAGTAACGGGTCTCACGAACCTGTTTGGGTCGTTAAACTGTGGGCCCTATCCGGAGTCTCCGGACACTGCGCTTGTGCTTCCAATTGTGATGGCCGGATTCGACTACCCGGCTGGTTTTCTCATTGCGGCGGTAAGCCCTCGACTGCCGTTCACGAATGAATACCGGGCTTTCGTCGATCTCATCGGCGCTGCTCTCACCGCCGCGATCGTGAACGCTCGCGCCTATGAGGAGGAACGGAAGCGCGCTGAAAAGTTGGCTGAGCTTGACAGAGCGAAGACTGCGTTTTTTAGCAATGTCAGCCACGAATTCCGGACCCCTCTGACGCTGATGCTCGGGCCGCTCGAAGAAATGCTGACCCACCGCAAAGAGGAGTTTACTGCGAAGCGTCAGGCTATTGACTTGGTTCATCGAAACGGGCTTCGGCTGCTTCGGTTGGTCAATACCTTACTTGATTTCTCGCGCATCGAAGCCAATCGGGTGCAAGCCGCGTATGAAGGCACGGACCTGTCCGCTTTAACCCGTGACCTAGCGAGCATTTTTCGTTCCGCTACCGAAAAGGCTGGCTTGAGGCTGGAAGTCCACTGCGCAAAACTGTCCGAGCCGATCTATGTAGACCGCGAGATGTGGGAAAAAATCATTCTCAATCTCCTGTCCAATGCTTTTAAGTTCACTTTTCATGGGACGATCCGTGTGCAACTGGAAGAAGCCGGGCGGGAGGTTCTGCTATCGGTATCCGATACGGGCACGGGTATCCCTGGGCACGAGCTTCCGAACCTCTTTAAGCGTTTTCATCGTGTACAGGGTGCACGGGGGCGCACGTATGAAGGCACTGGCATTGGCTTGGCACTGGTCGAAGATCTCGTGAAGTTGCACGGCGGACGAGTCTGGGTAGAAAGCACGTTAGGCGTCGGTACAACCTTTCGCATTGGTGTTCCGAAGGGTTACAAGCACCTTCCGGCAGAACAGGTCCATCATGACCGCAAAGCGAATGTAAGCCTTAAAGCCGCAAATATATTCGTCGAAGAGGCTCTACACTGGCTGCCTACGAATTGCGTATCGTACCGGCCCAACGAAAGCACGAACTCTGCGAACAGGCGTTCCAGGCGCATTGTCTTGGCCGATGACAACGCCGATATGCGGCAATACATCGAACACATCCTGGCACCTGAATTCGAAATAGAATCCGTCAGCGATGGAGCTCAAGCCTTGCGAACGATCGAGACTCGCATGCCTGATCTGGTTCTGACCGATGTCATGATGCCGGAATTGGACGGGTTCGGCTTGCTGCACGCGTTGCGCACCAATAAGAGCAGTCAAGGGATTCCTGTGATCATGCTTTCGGCACGTGCTGGAGAAGAAGCTCGTGTAGAAGGCATTCAGGCCGGCGCCGATGATTACCTGGTAAAGCCTTTCAACGCACGTGAGCTCCTGGCGCGTGTTCGGGTCAATTTGGAGCTTGCTCATCTGCGTCGGGAACTGTCGCAGGAGGAAGAAAAACGCCGCAGTGCGGCGGAAATTGAGCGGCAGTGGCGATTGTTCGATACCGCGCTGTCGCACACGCCTGATTCCATTTACGTATTCGATCTCCAGGGCCGCTTGATGTACGCCAATCAAGCTCTGCTGCAGCGTTGGCAAAGACCCTTTTCCGCCGTGGTTGGCAAAAATCTTGACGAGTTGAGATATCCAGCCGAGCTTGTCGCCAAACTGCGAATCCAAATGCAGGAGGTAATTGATCGACGGCGTCCCATCCGTGACGAAACAGCGCTTGTAAGCATGAATGGAGACATCGAGCATCTCGACTACGTTCTCGTTCCCGTGCTTTCGCAAAACGGCGAAGTCGAGGCTGTCGCAGGCTCAACTCGCAACGTCACCGGATTTATAGAAACAAACCGCGCTTTATCCCGAGCCAACGCAGACTTGCAGCAGTTTGCCTATTCAGCTAGTCACGATCTGCAGGAGCCGCTGCGAATGGTCGCGCTTTACAGTCAGATGCTGAAGAAAAAATACCACGGCCAATTAGATTCCCAAGCCGATCTGATCATTAAACAATGTGTCGAAAGCGCGGTCCGTATGGAAGGGATGATCCGCGATCTGCTCGCCTATACGCAGGCTTCTTGTGTATCCATCGCGCCGAAACCGCCGATTGCTCTAGACGAGGTATTCGACAGCACGCTAGCCACCCTTCAGGTTGCCATTCGTGAGAACAATGCCGCTATTACGCGCGGCCCTTTGCCCGTTTTGAAAATAGAACCAGTGCATCTGAATCAGCTTTTTCAGAACCTTTTGAGTAATGCCCTGAAGTATCGATCCGAGCGGCCGCCTGTCATTCGAGTGACCGCGGATCGGAAGCCCCAAGAGTGGGTGATCTCTATCGCGGATAACGGCATTGGGATTGAGCCCGATTACCGGGACCAGATATTCGGCCTTTTCAAGCGTCTTCATACGCGCGAGCGTTACTCGGGTACAGGCCTGGGATTGGCGATCTGCAAGAAATTGGTGGAGCACTACCGGGGCCGCATCTGGGTCGAGTCGAAAGTGGGCACGGGCTCTACATTCTTTTTTGCTTTTCCTGCCGAAGAGCCCCAAGCCGGCCAGCAAGTTCCGAGAGGACGATCCGAATGCTTGCCTCAGTGATGCTCCCGGATCGTGGCATCCCGTTTCCCGCGGGACCTCTCGCCTCGGAAGAAGACGCTCTGCGCTTCACAAACGCTGAAACGTCCGCGGACAAGCAGTGCATCCTCATCGTGGAGGACAACCCTGGAGATGTTTTCATGATCGAGGAAGCGCTTCGGGAGCACAATGTGCAGTGTGACTCTACAGTGCTTTCGGACGGCGACCAAGCCGCTTCCTTTTTCGATTGTCTCGATAGGGATGCAACGGCAGCCTGTCCCAGCATTGTCTTACTCGATTTGAATTTACCCAAGCGATCGGGACATTGGGTATTGAGCCGCATTCGCGCCAGCCGTCGTTGTGCATTGGTTCCGGTGGTGATTGTTAGCTCCTCGGAAGCCCTTGACGAAATGGAGAAAAATCGGCAGCTCGGAGCGACAGCGTATTTCAAAAAACCGAGCCTTCTGGAAGAATTTTTTAAGCTCGGCGCATTGGTGAATTCTTTGCTTTACCCTTCATAAGGCGCAGTATTCATTCGGAAGACAGTCACGCTTCGCAGTGCAGGTCCATCCGGAAAAACTGCATGGGGAACTGCAGCAACGTAATGCTATAGCTGTTCCGCCGTTCCGCCCCAATCCTGGGGATGCACATCCGCTACGGACTGCGAAAAGGTCCATGAGTGCCCTGCAAAATCAGCCGCGCTGTATTGCCGCTCCCCGTACGGATGAGTCACCGGCTCCTGCGTGACCCGCGCCCCGTGATTCCTGGCACGGTTGCAGTGGGCATCGGCATCTTCGACGCGAACAGTGACCGAGTATCCAATGCCCGGAACTGCGTTGGTCTCGTTCGAGCGCATCTCCCTCACGATCACCGCTCCTTCTCCCACATTCAACTGCACGCGGTGGTTACCGATCCGTAGACGCACGCTAAATCCGAATGCATCGCACAGCCAAGCCGCAGCCTGATTTACATCCCGATACGCCAACACCGGAATGACGGTCGCGCGAGGTATCGATCTGTTGGACAGCATCCTGTTTTTTCCTCTACCAATTATGCAAATTGCCTGCCGGTGCGATCCGCATCTCTACCCGCCGGTGTGCCGGCCTAAAGGGCCTGCGCTACTACGGCAACTTGCAGCGGTCCCAAGGAGATCTCTCTGACGCCGGCCTCGCCCGTAATCACGTTATCCATCGGTCGAGGTAAGACGATCTTGTTCCACGAACTCTCGGTAAGATTCAACAAGAAATAGTAAATCGCTTTCGAGTCCTCCCGGCTGGTCACTTCAACACCATAAGGTGCCGAAATCAGTGGCGAAAGATTTGCGGTCGTTCCAACTGCGTGGGCAACAGCTTCGTGGAAGCCATGTTCCGCGCAATCCGTACCGACATAGAAAACCCATCCTCGACCTACGCGATTCCGAGTGATGGCCGGCCTCCCTGTCATCCGGCCGCCGCGAAATGCAGCGATCTGCTCCGCGCCGTGCAGCGTAAGCGATTCCAAAATGGTGCGTGGACGAAAGGCTGTTTCGTTACCCGGAAAGATAATCGCGAGCTCCGAATTAAGCGACCCGTTCGCTGGATTGTTTTCGATTAAATCGAGCTTGGCTTCTGCGGTGACACCCGCAATCTCTGAAAAAGGTCCCGGCGCAAGCACTCGTTTCATGCTGTTGTCCAGGTTCTGTGTGCCGGCCCGGTTGTTGAGCACCAGAATTCCGCCATTCCTCACAAAAGCCTTCAACCGCTGCACAATCGAATCGTCAGTCAGGCGCAGGTTCGGCGCGACAACGATTTTGTAACGTGAAAACTCGGTCGCGAACGGGACGATGTCGATATTCCGCTGCAGCACTTTAAAGCCGTTGTAATAGCGCCCCGCTGCGCTGTCGTAATGGTCGTTCCTGTCCCCCACCGACCAAAATCCCTGCGACCATTCGTTCGTGAAATCGTAAAGAAGTGCAATGTCTGCACGAGTGGTCGCGCCGCCCAAAAGCGGACCGAGGCGCGCAAATTCCTTGCCGATTTGTTCGAACACCGGCTTCTGCGGATTGATCGATCCGTCGAATCTCTTTATCAGCGACGGCCGGAACTGCTCGTTGCCCGCCAGCGGACGGCGCCATTCAAAATAAATCTGCCCATGGCTTCCGTGCGCGAGATTGATGTAGGCCTGCAAGCGCAGTCCTTGATTGAGAGCGTTCGGTGGAAGGTAGGCAATCTGTTCGGCGCAGAAAAATCGCTGCTGCGTTCCGGCACACCGGCAGAAGTCGTTATGAAATCCCGCGATGTACTGGTGGTGAAATTCAGAAAGACCCGGCGCGCTGACGTAATTGTCCCAGGCCGTTGCATCCAGAAACTCCGCTCCTGCAAAAACGTCGACGGACCACGTGGCATTCGGCCAATTCGTAAACAGAAATTGGTCTTTCGCGTGTTCATGCAGAATCGTCGCCTGCCGCCTCAGGTGATTCAAAAACGAATCCGAAAAAAAGCGCCGGTAATCCAGGCTGATTGCCGGCTGCCAACCGCCTTCCGCCGAATTCGTCGGAAAATGGATCTGAGACCAGTCGGAATACTCATTACTCCAGAATGCGCCGTTCCAGGTGCGATTTAGAACGTCCAGAGTGCCGTAGCGCTTCTGCAACCAGGCCTGAAACGCGCGCTCGCAGTTTGGATCGTAGCATTCGAAAGGGAAACCCGGCTCATTATCAAGCTGCCAGCCGATCACTCCCGGAAATCGGCCATAGTGTTCGGCCAGTGCAGTCGTGATGCGCGCGCCCGCCTCCAGATAGTGTTGGCTGTTGGTGCAATAGCCTTTTCTCCCGCCATACGTATAGGGCCCTTTTGCGTTGGCGCCCAAAACGTCCGGATGCAGTTGGTACAACCAGGGCGGCGCCGATGCAGTCGGCGTGGCGAGAATCACGTCGATCTGATGACGACTGGCCACCCCGATCGCTTCATCCATCCATCCGAAATCGAACTTTCCCTCGGAAGGTTCAAAACAGGCCCAGGCAAATTCCCCCATTCGAACGGTGTTGATCCCCAGTTCCTGCATCTGGCGGAAATCTACTTCCCACTCGGAGGGCCGCCACCATTCGGGATAATACGCCGCCCCCAGGAAATAATGGTTCCATAAAGCGCGGCTTCCCGGCTGTGACACGCGCGGTCCGGATTCCTGTCCCGTCAAGACGGAAACGCCAAGAACACCAGCCAGCTTATTGAAGGTTCTTCTATCTATCGCTCTGCCGTTGCCGGGGGCCTGTCCGCTTTCTTCAAAACACATACTTCAGTGCAAGTTGAAAAAACCTGGCGTCGGGCGTATTGCTTTGGAAAGAGACCGGACCCGTTATGGTTCCACCGTTCGAATTAATATTCGTGGTGGATGGATTTGCCCAACTCGGATGATTTAGCACATTGAAAATATCTACACGGAACTGTAAGTGCTGCTCGCGCCAAGCCGTGAAGTCTTTGAACAAAGACATATTAATCCGCTCAAACCCTGGACCGTATATCCGGTTGGCGTTACCGCCAAGATAGGCAAGTACCTGCGCAAAGTTTGTTATATAAGTGCCCGCTGGAATCGTATTTCCAGCAAGCGGATTTTCAAAGGCGCACGGGTTATACCAATTAGCCGTAGTATGCGTCTGCGCTGCGCAGGTCACGTTCGGATTGGTGGGATTTGGGGTACCGCCCGAAGCAAAGGGATCTCCGGTCAAAATAGCTCTCGCGCTTCCGCCCGCTGCGGCTGTGATGTTCGGACCAACGGTGAACGGAAATCCGGTCTGCGCAAAGAAGGTCACGTTTGCTGCCCACCCGCCAACAATGAGGTCAGCCGCCCGCGAGCCGTTCAAGTAGGCACGCCCTTTCCCAAACGGTAGCTGGTAAAAACCATTGAACGTGAACCGCTGGCGTACATCAAACGACGAATTTGTGTATTCGTCGATAATCGGAATCAGATTGCTGTTACGATCGCCGATGCCGCCTCCCAATGGATCGACTGAGTCGTCGAAGGCATGCGACCATGTGTAACTAGCTAAGAAATTGAGTCCGTTCGCGTAACGTTTTTGCAACGAAGCCTGCAATCCATTGTAGTGGCTTCTACCTGAATAGGTAAGTAGGTTTGCGCTACTGAACTGCGGAAACGGCTGCACGATGTTGGAATTAAGTCCCGACCTCAAAAGGGCCTCGGCGCCATTGGAAGTTACTAGAGTGATAAGGTTTCGCGAGAAATTTCCTACATAACCTAACGTCGCCGCCAGATTGTTCGAAAACGCACGTTGAACGGTAACATTATAATTAGCCGTATAAGGCGTCCTGATTGATGGATCTTCGCCAAATAGACCTGGAGCCGAAACAAAGTTTTGGATGCCCTGCGCGATCTGCTGCGATAACCCCTGTTCGAGCGTGGCCCCCTGAGATCCCAAAGAAGGGCAAGGTTTATTTGCGCTGCAACTCGGCGTGACCAGATTCGCGTGAACTACAAAGGGAAAATTCTCTCCGATATTGGCATTGGATCCCGCGCCTTCTATCGCCCCGTAAAAAATGCCAAAGCCGCCGCGCACAACGGTCTTGCTGCCCAGTTGATAGGCAACGCCGAGTCGCGGCGCAAACGCTGTTTTCTGCTCGCTCGCCAGCCTGGAATTGGAATCGTACTGCAGGCTGATATTATCCTGTTGCAGTGTGCTCGTAAATGCCGCGGGAAGAGCCACATTTCGGCTCGCCGATGGGATCAGGTAAAGCCCTGTGCCCGTGCCGATTCCCGCTGAGGTGGTAACGAAGTTTGCTTGCAGTCCCGCCATTTCTTTGTATGGCTGAAAATAGTCGTACCGCAGCCCTAAATCGAGTGTTAGCTTGTTTGTTACTCTCCAGTTGTCCTCAATATATCCGGAACTGTACCCCTGCTCGTCATTGAGCGAGGGCTCGTTGGTAATACTTGCTGAGTTCATTTGATCGGCAAGGAAATCGGCGACACCGTATCCTGTGAAACTCTGTCCTGGAATGCTTGTATAGAGACCGTTATAACCGTAGTTGCCGCGCGGCGCCGGTGGCTGCAGGAACAAGACCCGTATCCGCTGCAAATCAACGCCCGTCTTGAACGAATGATTGCCGAGTATCTTAGTCAGGTTGTCGATAATCTGGTAAACATTCTGTTTCTCAATTGACGGATCGTTACCGTGCGTTCCAAAAGCGGTGATACCCCCGATAGTGACGCTAGGCAAGCCGCCATTGTCGGGAAATCCTGGTCCGAACGGCATTCCGCCCAACCCCAGGCTGGCCGCTTCATTCACGTTATAGTTTTCTTGCAGATTTAAGAAGATTCCCCAATTAAAGGAAAAGCGAAATTCATTGGTCAGATTCGGGTTAAAAAGATGCGTCTCGCTGATCATGAAATTCTGAGTCAGATAGCTGTCTTGTGAACCGACAAAATTTCCTGTCCCATCCAGAACCGGCCCCAAAGGCGGCGTGTTCCTGTTCATAATATGCACGTAGCTAAACCGCGCATAGGCCTGGTCCTTTTCGTTTATATTCCAATCCACACGTTGGTCCCATTGAACCGGATCGCTGTCGGTAGCCAGATTTTCAACTAGATTGTTGAATGTTTTCCCTCCGTTTGCATTCGGTTGCGGATACAGCGAAAGCAATTTTTGAGCTACCGGGTCGATCTGGCTCGCGCACATCACATTCATCTGTCCGTTGCAGGTCAACAGCTGCGTTCCGCCGGAATTCGGCTGATACAACTTCACAGGCGATGAATTCCCGGTAAGGGCGGTATTCAATATCTCACTGAAATTGCCCTGGCGCATCAATGAGGTCGGGGTCGTGTACGTATTCGTCGCGGCATAAGCGATACGCGTGTCTTGAATATCGCCAAAATAGAAAAGTTTGTTCTTGAAGATCGGGAAGCCCAGCGTCCCGCCAAACTGGTTCATGTGGTACGGCGGAATCACCAATGCATTCCAGTTCCGCGCATCCAAGGAGGTGTTTCTGAAGTATTCCCACACATCGCCATGAATCTGGTTGGTTCCCGATTTGATGCTGGCGTTCAGCACGGAACCGGCCGAATGCCCGTATTCAGCCGTGTAGTCCGCTGTCTCTAACTTGAACTCCGACAACGCATCCGGAGGCGGAGCAATGGCATAACTGGATCCGTTTTCGTAATCGACAATGTTTATGTTGTTATCAACTCCGTCCAGAATAAAGTTATTCTGTTCCGCGCGCTGTCCGTTTGATTCAAAGTCGCCCGTTCCCCCGCCCCGAGTACCCGAGGAAGGAACCACGCCTGTCGTGAGCTGTGCGAGGTATACCCAGTTGCGTTGATTTAACGGAGTGTTGTTGATGGTCTGGGTGCTGATCTCCTGACTCACCGAACCCGACTGCGACTGAAGCAGTGGAGGCGCGGTTGTAACTGTGATTGTTTGGGTCACCGCGCCGGGATTTAGAACCAGCACGACATTCAGTCTCTCCTGTATGTTCAATTGCAAATTCGTTTGCAAGGTAGTCTGGAACCCGGGAGTAGCCGCACTCACGCTGTAATGACCGATTTTGACCGGAGAAAAGATATAGACGCCCCTCCCATCGGTCTTGGTCTGCAGCACCAGCCCTGTATCCGTGTTGGTGAGCGTTACCTGTGCGCCGGAGACAACCGCGCCCGAGCTATCCTGCACCACGCCCGTAATGGTTCCTTGATCCAATTGCGCGAACACGTTGCTTGCGCACAACGCCATCAGAACCAGACCCAGTGGCGCGGGCCATCGCTTTCTGTGGCCTGCGGAAGTTCTGGCGTTCATCTGATGAAAACCTTACTCCTGATAATGCCGCCCGTCAAGGGGAAAAGCGAATCGATTAGAAAATCTCAGTACTGCGCCAGATTCCTTGACCCGCCCTTCCCCCGTGGCGTACCCTCAATTGAAATGACCGCACCGGCTAGCCGGCTGATCTCGCTGAGCCCGCAGGACATCGCCATCATCGCCGTGTATTTCTTGATGGTGCTCAGTATCGGACTCTACCTGAAGCGATACGCTACCAGCGCCAACGACTTCTTTCTGGCCGGGCGGGAGATGACGGCCTGGGTGGCCGGGCTGAGTTTTTTGTCGGCCAACCTCGGTGCTCTGGAGTTGATGGGATGGGCCGCCTCCGCCTATCAGTACGGCATTTTAGCCACCCATTTTTACTGGATCGCGGCTTTTCCCGCAATGGTCTTGCTCGGCTTGGTAATGATGCCCTTTTACTACATCTCGAAGACCCACTCGGTCCCGGGATATCTCCAGTTACGCTACGGCGAGGCCACCCGCGCACTCACCGGAATCTCCTTCGTCTTCATGACTGTGCTGATGTCCGGTATCAATATGTATGCAATGGCCCTGGTGATGAAGGTCGTTCTGGGATGGAACATCCACTTCAGCATTTGGGTCTCCTCCATCACGGTCGCGATTTACGTCGCGCTCGGCGGCCTCTTCGCGGCAATCTTCAATGAGGTGCTGCAGTTTTTCCTGATCTGGCTGGGCGCACTGCTGATTCCCATCCTCGGACTCATCGAAGCCGGCGGCTGGTCCGGACTCGTGAATAGAATTCATCGCAATTTTCCGCATGGCGATTTCGTTCACCTGTGGCGAACTCTCGGAACCTTCGGCGGCAATCCGATGGGAGTCCACTGGACCGGGATTGTCTTCGGTCTGGGCGGTGTCATCGCCTGCGGGTATTGGACCACGGATTTCCTCGTTGTTCAGCGCGCCATGTCGGCAAAGGATCTGCGTTCCGCCCAATTCGCTCCCATCATCGCCTCCTATTTCAAAATGGCCGTGCCGCTGATTGTGATCCTGCCCGGTTTGCTGGCCCTCGCTGTTCTTCCTTTCAAACTTGTCCCCGAAGGCGCCGCCGCACCCGGTCTTCACAGCTACAACGAGGTTCTCCCCCTGATGCTCGCGCGTTACTGTGGCCCTGGACTGCTCGGCTTAGGCATTACTGCTCTCATCGCCGGATTCATGTCGGGAATGGCCGGCAACGTGAGCGCCTTCGCCACGGTCTGGACCTATGACATCTACCGGCCCTATTTGCGCAAGAACGCAACCGACGCTCACTACCTGAGTATGGGACGCTGGTGCACCATTATTGGTGTGCTTGTGAGCATAGGAACCGCATACTTCGTCACTCACTTCAAGAGCATCATGGATTATATGCAGGCGCTCGTCAGTTTCTTTATCGCGCCTCTATTCGGAACTGTCATTCTCGGAATGTTATGGAAACGCGCCACGCCGAAAGGCGGATTCTGCGGCCTTCTGGCCGGAACCGTTTCATCCATCGGAATGTATGCGATGGTCAAGGCTGATCCCGGTAAACTCGCCTGGATTGCGCTTTCTCCCGATGCCAAGGATATGGCGGAAAATCTCTACCGCGCTCTCTGGGCCTGGTTAATCTGCGTGCTGGTTACCGTGCTGGTAAGTCTCCTCACCGAACCCAAACCAGACGCGGAATTGAAGGGCTTGGTTCGTGGCCTCGCCGAGTTCCCAATGACAGTCACCTGCCGCTATACAAGCGTCCCCTCTTTTGGGGGTTAGGCGTCGGGGTGGTCTTCGGAATTTTGCAGTGGATCTTTTGGTAAGAGCGAATCGTTTAAAACGTGAGTAAAACAGGCAAAATCACCATGCGCGACGTAGCGCGCCTGTCGGGCGTCTCTACGGCTACGGTTTCGGCTGTCATCAACGGCAACAAACGCGTGAGTCCCCGGCGAGCCCGAAAGGTTCGAGAGGCGATTGAAGCTCTCGATTATCATGCCGACGAAAATGCTCGAAGTCTGCGGACCGGCCAGACCCGAGTGATTGGCGTGGTCATTCCCGATATGGGGCACGCCTTCTTCGCCGAAGTAGTCGCCGGAGCCGAGGAAGTAGCCTCGAACGTCGGCTACTCATTCTTTCTATGCAACTCCAATGAAGATCCCGCCGTCGAGCAGCGCCACTTGGATATGCTCTTCTCGCATCGCGTCGAAGCTGTTCTGATCGCTTGCTGCGATTCTTCGATGGCTTATGAACGCCCCATCCTGAAAAGATTTCCGATCGTGTTTTTCGACCGCATACCCAAAACTTCCGCGGAAGTTTCGTCACTACCGATAACATCGCCGGCGCGCATATGGCCACTCGTCACCTTATTGAACACGGCCACAAGGAGATCGCCATCATAGCGGGCAGTCTGAGCCGTTCGACCCACGCGCATCGCCTCGACGGCTTCAGAAAAGCCATGCAGGAATCGCATTTAGCCATACGCGACGAATATTGCGGGATGGAAGGATTGGATGTCGATGCCGCGTACAATTTCACATCCCATCTTCTGCGCAGCCCCGAGCCTCCCACCGCAATTTTCTGCACTAGCAACAAATTGTTGAGGGGGTGTGTACGAGCGCTCCAGCGGATGCATTTGCAATATCCCGAGGACGTCAGCATTGTCGGATTTGATGATTTCGCATGGAACGAAACTTTCCATCCGGCAATTACCACCGTCGCCCAGCCCACTCGGGAAATGGGCCGTACAGCGATGGAGTTGCTCTTGGAAAAAATCGCCGGCCGCCGCGAAGGTCGTGAGGTGCCCGATCGGCATGCCGTGCTGCAGCCGCTGCTGCGAATCCGAAATTCTACTGCCTCGCCGCCTGATCAGCGAGGCGCAAGCCGAGCCCTACGGAACCCTGAGCGCAAGCGAGGGGCAAGCCCAGTCCCGAACTCCGTCCGTAAGCGACTGCAGAAAAGCTAATCGTTTCACTTTCTGCTGCGAAGATGAATGCCGTCCAGACTCTAAACATTGCAATGAAATACCAGAACTATTCTTCCATCCGCATTTCCGTCGCATTGTGCGCGATTGCCATCGCGGCCGCGCAGTGTTCCTTTGCAAGCGAGGTTAGCTTACAAGACGAAAAACTGCTGGTCGCGTTTGACACCAATTCAGGCGCGTTGACCCGATTGGAAGATAAATCCACGCATTGGATCCTCGAAAGGCGGCCTGAACTCGGTATCTCGTTTCGGCTGCACGCGCCTTTGCCCAACCGCCGATATAACTTCGTGCTCGGGCAAAAACAGCGCGTTTCCGAGCTAACGAAAACTTTCCGACCATGAGCTTCTTCTCAGATGGAAAAATCTGACCAGCGAACACGGCGGCGTATTGCCGATGACCTTCACAGCCACCGTAACTCTGGAAAATGGCGTCCTCACATTTGAGGGCAATCTCGATCAATGATTCTCCGCTGGTCGTGGAAACCATCGACTATCCCTATTTCGGCGATTTCAATGCGCCTGCCCGGGATGCTGCCATGCACGTCAGGACCACCTGGTACGGCAACCTCCAATCCGACGAGATCTATCCGATGTTCCGGAATGAAAAAGGCTATTGGGGCGATTTCGTCCCAACCAAAACTTTCGATTCCTACCGCAGCCTCTTCTGTCTGATACAAGCGCCCGATCGAGGCCTTTATGTAGAGATGAAAGATCCAACCCAACGCTACTTGCTTCAATACACTTTTGAGCAATATCCCGGTGTTGTGCAATCCATCGGCGATCCGGTCCCGCAACAGGACGATATCGATGGTCATCCCGTGCACATGGAGTTTCGGACCACTCATTTCATCTTTGCCCACCCGCATTCCACCGTGAAACTGGCGCCGGTCGTAATGACCGCATACAAAGGTGACTGGCACGCCGGCGTAGACTTATACAAGCAGTGGCGCACGACGTGGTTCAAGCCGCCGCATGTTCCGGAGTGGGTCGCAGACCTGAACTCCTGGCAGCAATTGCAAATCAATTCGCCCGAGCAAGACTAACGCGTGCCGTATACCGGACCTGTGAAATATGGCGAAGAATGCGCCAAGAATGGGGTGGGCGCGATTCAACTGGTCGGCTGGAATCTGCGGCGGGCAGGATGGCGGCGATCCCGCGCAAGACACCGATCCGGGCTTAGGCACCTGGCAGCAATTGCATGAAGCCATCGCGCGCATTCAGGCGATGGGCGTGAAGATCATTCTGTTTGGAAAATTGAATTGGGCCGATATGACCATGCCCTGGTACAAACGCGAACTGTATAAGTACCAATGCACCGATCCTTATGGCATTCCCTACGAGCAAGGCGGTTACAGTTATTACACGCCGACGCAGTTAGCCGGGATCAATAATCACCGCCGGGCAGTGATGGATTTTCTAATGCCCGGCTATCGCGATATTGCGACAAAGGAGTTTCAGAAACTGCTCGCGCTCGGCGCGATCGGGCTGGCTCTTTGACGAGAACTGCCACCACGGTCCGGTCAAATACAACTTTGCGCCGGATCATGGCTACACGGCGCCGGGCTTTATCTATGGCGGCGACATGCCGATGGCTGCGCAATTGCGAGCCGCCGCCGATAAAGTAAGCCGCGACTTTATTTTCGCCGGAGAAGGACATCAGGACTGGCTGATGCAGTATTATCCTGTCTCCTACTTCCGCATCGATAATAACTCGACGGCAGTGGAACGATACATTGATCCGCAGGCGCCGCTGATGGTTGCTGTTACTGGCTTCGACGACAGGGAGATGCTTAACCTGATTCTGCTGGATCGCTACATCATCAGCTACGAACCTTATAACTTCAAAGGCCACCTGACCGACTTCCCTCTGACGCTCGCCTATGGCAAAAAAATCGATTCCCTGCGGCGCAAATACAAGGCTTGGCTTTGGGATGCCGAGTTCCGTGACACTCTGGGCGCGAATGTGAGCGCCGATGGCGCGCACCGTTATTCCGTTTTCGTAACTAAGACCGGAAAACGCGCCGTCGTAGTTGTCAACCAGGAACAACAGAAGACAATTTCCGCCACCGTGGAGTTGCCGAATCCGGGCACGCTCGTCGTCGCCACACCTGAACTTCCCGACTCGCGGCCCACCTCGGGTAAACTAAAGATTCCCCCCGATCTGCGGCTGTCGTCCTGGAACAATAGCCTACATAGTGCTGATCTTGATATAGCGCTTTATATCGGGGAGGCTCACGATTACAGTCGCTGCGACCGCGGCAATCACCAGATATCGAACAATATTTGAAAGCTTCATCTTTTGGGCGCCTCCTGTCTTCCAGTCCACTCCACTTCTACCACGGAGTGCTCCCTGCGTGCCTGCTTCAGGTTCGATGAAATTGTGTGTTCCGTGAGGATCGGGCACGCCCGATCCCTGGAGCTTGGACATTTCCGCCGGCCGCGCATGTCGTAGCCGCAAAACAGATCAGCCCAAAAACTGGCGGAGTTCGAGGTCGCCAGCGTCAAACCAGTCGCCCGCAATGCACCGCATATGGTCGGAGTGGCAGTCTATCCGGGGGCTAGACTGGTCGTCTCCTGCCTATCACTGAAAGCTCTCTTGGCCGTAGCTTGGGGAACCGTGTCGTTTCTCATGAACAATGCAACACCGAATCTGAGCGAAACGGCCGATACGCTTTTCGACGGCGCATCGCCAAGAATCGAGCAGGCCGAAACCGCGCTTCAACACGAGCGCAGCATCTCCTCAGCCATTCTCGATACGGTCCTCGCTGAAGGCCCCCCAAAAGGACCTCCGCCGTGTATCACTGGAGTACGGATTCACGAAATGCGGAAATTTGCCGAGGCCGAAAGAGCGCGGAAGATGCCAGTGCGCGGTGCGCGGAGGGATCAGGCTATTTTGGACCGGAAAGCAACGGCCGAAGCAGAGGGGTTGGACGAATAGCGGAAAATCGCATATCGAAGTGCCCAGTCAGTACTTACGGATGCTGTCTAGAACGGCGGGCATAGCCGCCGTGTTGTCGGCTAGGCCATGAAACACGCGAGTGATTTCGCTGGACAACCGCAAATACCAGTCACTGGGCAAACGCAATCCGTCGGCGTCGAGCGTTAGCCAATTTCCTTGATCGGGAGCTGAACCGCGCGATGGCGCGATCTTGAATACGGCGGTACCCTCATTGACCTCGTCAAACATTGCAATCTTCAGGCTGCGGGCTCCGGCGCATCTTGCGTTGTACGCCTGCCGCCATAGGAAACGCCCACCATTTCGCGGTATCTGATTGAATGGCGAATTCGTTTTCAAGTTAGACCATGAGAATCCGGGAAAGATCACGGGCATGTATTGCTGCCCGTTCTGCCTGCTCGCGCTCATATCGGGAATAATGAACTCGTCCCTCCAGTGGTCTGCCGCAGCTTCGCTTGCATAACGGCCTACTGTCCAAGGCTGAACCACATCCATCATCGCGTAGACTTCGTTCCAGCCTTTTTCCGCACGGGCATCCGCAGTTCGCGTTCTCCACCGGCTGGGGACACCGCCCATGTACGTAACACGGAGGCGCTCCGGCGCTCCAGATTTGAACCAAGCCACTAATTGGCGTGCTTGTTCAGGGTCGTACGGTGGATTGCGATCTTCGGAAAATCCCATACCCCATACGGACAGCACCGGCTTGCCATTATGTTGAAGATAGGCGTGCAAAGAGGTGATTTTCAGATCATCGACCAGATATTCCCAGTCTTCGCGCATGGCCTGGGAGAAGGTCCGGGGATCGGAACCTGTGACGTCATACTCAACTGCGAATACGCGGCCGTGCTCGGCGGCACCGGCAATGACGTTCTTGAGCACCACATCTCCCGACGATCGTTTGGCAGGAATGCCCGAGACGAAGCGCTGGACCAGAAGACCGTCGAGACCATAATCCTTCATCCACTGGCAATGCCGGTTTGCGATATGCGGATTCCAAGCTGAATACAAATACGCCGGACCTCCGTCGATGGTAAAGCCCGGCATCCGGCACAGGTCAGCCTTAGAGAATTCCGACAGATCCGGATAGATCTCGACTGTCAAAGAGCTGGGCGAGAGATTTTCGCGAGCCCAACTTCGCCAACCCCGGTTAGAGCCATCATCCGGGCAGTTGAACCAGCCTTGGTACCCGAGCAGCACTTTACCGTCCAGTGAAGACGGGTCAACTCGCGGTGCCGAGGATGCGAGGACAGCGGGCGAACTAAGGAGCAGCTTTAAGAGCTCCCTTCGGAGAAGCATCAAAACGACAGTCTCAAGCCCAATTGCAGAGCGCGGTCACTGCCCCCGCCCAAGATGCGTCCGAAGGTGGGTGAGTTTACGCTGCTGTCCGGTGGGTCCCATTGCGGCGTGTTGAACAAATTGAACGCCTCGGCCCGAAACTGAATATTGAACCTCTCGCGGATCAGTTGATTGCGCATGAGAGAGAAATCGAAATTGACGATCCCCGGGGCACGCAGGTTTGGTTCTGTACGCGAATCCGTGCCCAGCGTGTATGGCAAGGCCGCCGTAAATGCGTTGGTGTCGAACCATTCGTCTGCGGTCGGTCCTCCCGGCAGCGCGCCGGTCCCCGTGCGGTTCGCGCCTGAGGTCAATCCCGGCAAGCCGGAAACGTTAGGAGCAGATATCACAATCGGCTCGCCCTTCTGCAAGCTTGTGATGCCGTTCACTTGCCAATTACCAACCATTGTGGCGAGCAGACCAGAGTGAAAATGGGACTGACCTGGACCAAAGGGCAACTGCCAGATGTAGCTAACGACGAGCCGCTGCGGGACATCGTAATCCGCTACGGAGCGGTCTAAGCGCAGATTGTAGGGATCAGTGATACCGGATCTGCCGGAGAAGTGCTCACCGACGTCGTCGATTTCCTTGCTCGCGGTGAACGAACCCTCGATGGTGAAACCGTGCGCGAAACGCTTATCGACGCGGGCTGTGAAGGCATTGTAGCTGGAATCCCCGACCGGGTAATCGTGCAGATTGATGGATGTGTATTGCGGAAAGGGAAGCAGCAGCTGGCTGCGCGCCACGGTAGACGCACTGAGGGACCCAGTGGTGATTTTTCCAAGGAAAGGGTTGCCTACCAGTTGCGCCAGGGCGGTGCCCAGTGACAAGTAGGCGGGATTGGCGGCATCTAACGGAAAATCCTGCCAGATGTGCTCTCCGCGGCTTCCGGTGTAGGCGACCTCAACCAACAGATTCTGCGTTAGCTGGTGCTGGAAGCTTGCGGTCCATTGCTGCTGCAAGGGGGTCGGCGTGGTCGGCACGATGGTGCTGATGCCCTGACCAACTAAGTTGGATGGAGGGATATTGAAGCCTGTCACGAATGGATTCGAGAAAGATGCGCCAATGGGCGGAGCGAACGAGATGGGGTTCGGGGTTCCCAAAAACACGGATGTACTGGTCTGAAAGCCCTGGCCGAGCTCACTCGAAACTGCGCCGATGCCGCGATTACCTTGTGCATAGAAGACACCATAACCGGCGCGGAACACTGTGCGGGGAGCGAATCGCCAGGCAATGCCGATGCGCGGGCCCCAGTCATTCGTGTTGGGATTGGTTTGGCCGCGATGATTGCCGCCTACGAAGAGTAAGGCACCGGGAAGCCCGGTGACCGAGTCGGGAGTATGCGGATCGAAGTAGGCAAGCTGGTTGAGACGATCCTGCCAGGGAGACGTGAAGTCGTACCGAAGGCCGACGTCCAGCGTAAATCCAGGTGTGAGTTTAACAGTATCCTGGACGAACCCGGCAGCGTATATCTGCTGCGTCGCCAATGACGGATCCAGCGTGAGCGAGCCGCTGGTGGGTAAGCCGAGCAAAAAGGTAGCCAGACCTAGACCGTCATTCGCAGAGGCCGTTGTCGGATTAGGTCCCTGAGTGAAACTCGCTCCGAAGGAATACGTGCCTGAAGGGCTGCTGGGCGAATAGGTGTTGTTGTGAAAGACCTCCAGATCGCCTCCCGCTTTGATGGTGTGGCGGCCGGTTACCCAGGTAAGGACCCCTTGGGTCTGGCGATTATCCTGTACGCTGAGCCGCAGAGCTGTGGTGGCCGTGCCGAGTGGAGCTTCACCCGTGATGTTAATGCCCGGAAATATTCCGGCCCGGACAACAGACGCGACGGAAGGCGAGAAACCGAGTTGCGTAGTATCGAACCCGAGACTAGTCGGAACACTGTTCTTCGAGACCCGAGTGTACCCGATCCGGAATTCGCCTATGAGAGTAGGGCGAAACGTAACCGTGTCGCCCACCACGGTGCTGGAATTCAATCCGTCGATGGGCTCGTAAGCGGTCGAGGTCTGTTGGGGGAACGCGTCATTCACTATCGCATTAAAGGTAGTGTTGCTTACATTTACCCCGGTTCGTACAAACAGCCGTTGGCGGTCGTTAAGAGCATAGTCGACCCGTGCAAGCGTTTCACGATTTTGGCTGGCGCTGTTGCCGCTCCTGATGTAGTTATTCACGCCAGTATTGCCTACACCTGGCGCATTTGGCAACGGAAAGAACTGGAGGATGTTAGTGGCGACGGGACTGATGCGGCCGGCCGGGATTTTGTTGTTGGGGAATGCGGTGCGGATGAACTGGCCGGGATGCGCCGGATCCGCCTTGGTGGAAGTCGGATCGTAAATCACGACCTGCTTCCCATTGGCGCCGAAGGTCTGGCTGAAATCGCCCGAACGCTGCAGCAAGGTAGGTACGCTGGAAATGAGCGGCTGCGGAGTGCGGGCCGGAATTGCCTCCATGGCGAGGAAGAAGAATAGGCGGTCGCGGCCGTTGTAGATCTTAGGCAACCAAACTGGACCGCCGATGTCTCCGCCAAAGTCGTTATGGCGCACGACGGAACGCGGCAGGCCGGCCAAGTTGTTCGTGTAAGTGTTGGCATTGAGCGCGTCGTTTTGGAAAAACTCGTAGAGAGCGCCGTGGAACTGGTTAGTTCCCATTTTGGTGATGACGTTGATAGCGCCGCCTGCCGTGCGCCCGTATTCTGCCTGGAAACTGCTGGTCTGCACCTTAAATTGCTCAATAGAATCGAGCGGCGGGGTGTAGGCCGCGTCATTGGTAGTTGAATTCAGCTCTTGCTGGCCGTCCAGCAACAGTGCATTGGCATTCGAGCGTCCCCCATTGATCAGCGGCCCCGTGCCGGGATTTCCTTTGGGATTAACGGCTGGGGCGAGCACGACCAGCGAGTAGGGATTCCGAGAAAGCAATGGCAACTGAGAGATCTGCTGGGATTGAATGGTGGAGCCGAGACTGGCAGTCTCCTGCTCGAGCAGCGCCGAAACGTCCTTTACCGTGACCTGCTGTTGGACGACAGCGACCTCGAGAGACAGGTTGAGAGTGGCGGCCTGCGCGACCGATAGCGTCAGTTTAGGAATAGTTGCGGTTGCAAATCCCGGTTGTGAGACCGTAACGCGGTAATCGCCAGGAAGAAGATTGAGATACAAGTTTCCGCTGCCGTTGGTCTGTGTTGAAGTCTTTACGGAGGTGGCTAAATTTTCCGCTGTGACCTGCGCGTTTGCAAGCGGCGCACCGGTCTTATCGCTAATGATCCCTGATACTGACGCTCTTTCGACCTGTGCATGTGACGATAACTGCGAAGACGCCAAGAAGCGTCACGAACACGATCTTCGTACATTTATCCATCTCTGAAGCCTCCTGGATTGTCCCCGGGACGCGTAATGATCCAGTATGCAGCGGACTTTTGCGATGCGAAGCGTTACGGCCGTTTCGTAACGTCCATATGGCCGGATGATATCCTGAACGGGAGGTTTGGTCTTTGCTGTCGCGCGTTGACCAAGTTGCCAAACTCTGCAGTGATATCCACGAGCTTTCACGTTCCAGTAACGTGGAACGCGTGCGAGCAGAACTGAAGCTCATTCTGGAAAGTGACCAGTTTCGCACCAGTCATCGCAGCTGCACGTTTCTCCAATATGTCGTCGATAAGGCGCTTGGAGCTCATTTCGATGAACTGAAGGAGCGAATACTTGGGATCGAACTATTTGGACGAGACAGCTCGTTCGATACTGATCGTGATTCGGTGGTACGCGTAGCGGCGAACGACGTTCGTAAACGCCTTCGGGAGTATTACCGGGAGAGACCTGACAGCGGCGTTAAGATTAGCTTGCCTTCGGGTGTTTACATTCCGCAGATAGCGATTTCCCCCGAGAACGAGAGAGCGGCCGTCTCAGAGAAGGCCCCTGAGACTGTTGTTCAGGGAAAGGGCGCACCGTATGCCGTGAATTCGAGTAACTTGCCGAGGAGGTACGCTCTTCTGTTTCTTCTTGCGGCAGGCGGGATTGCAGCAGCGGCGGCCCTCGGCATTCATCATCGCCAAACCGCTACTCCACCGCTGACCACGAGAGCGTTGTTGCCATGGTCGGCACTGTTAAAAACGGGCCGGCAAATCAACCTGGTGGTGGCGGACGCGAATCTGGTAGTAAATAAGGTTAGATCGGGGCGCGATGTACCAATTGAAACGTACGCGACGCATAACTTCGCTTATGGTGGAAATCTTTCAGGTCCTTTCGGCGCCTTTCTAAACGAGATTCCACTTACATCAGTTTCCGATGCCATCCTGGCTGCTCGGATCGCCGGGCTGGCAGCCCAAGGGGGGACCGAGGCTCGCGTCAGGTATTGTAACCGCTTCGAGATTTCCGAACTGAAGGGCGATCAGCCGCTGGTGTTATTCGGAAGCCCGATGTCCAATCCTTGGGTGCAATTGTTATACGACAAGCTGAATTTTCAGGTTGTTCATCGATTCGATTCGGGGATGGACGTGTGTATCAACCGCCATCCGCGAGCCGGTGAATTGCCGGTCTACGTGCCGACCCGGAGTCACAGCGGGTTTTCGGAGGGTTACGCGCTCATCGCGCTTGAACCGAACGTATCGGGGAGGGCCCCGGCCCTGATCATTGCCGGGACGAGCACGGAAGGAACGGAGGCGGCGGGCGATTTCGTAACGGACCTGAATCGCCTCTCGGATTCGCTAAGAAGGATTGGAATCGACAGAAGCGCAAACATTCAGCACCTGGAGCTGGTCATCAAAACCTCCTACGTTTCTGCGGCGTCCACAAGCTCGGAATTAATCGCCTATCGAGCCGAGTGATGATTCTTCGGGTTCAAGCGCGGATTCCCACTTCCCGGGGCTGCAGCGATTCGGTTTGGATCAAGGCTCATTCACTTAGATTGCGCTTTCGCTGTTTGCCAGATCGGATACGGGAGCCCCGCGAGCCGGTTTATTACCAATGCCTGGGCCGTGAGCAGGATTACAGCTACCTCAATCGTCACCAGATATTCGGGTTTGGAGATGATCCCGAGCGAAACAATCATAGTGGTCGCACCGGCAGGCGGATGGCTGACGCGCAGAAGCACCATGATGGCCCCCGTGAGCGAGAGCGAAATCGCGGCGGACAAAACCCGCGGCCAGTAGATCTCGACGGGTAGGCCCGGTGGAAGATGGCTCATGCCGGTAACAGAAAACGCCGCAAAGCCGCAGCAGAGCGCTATGGCGTGACCCAGAACTGCGTTGCGTGGGCTCGCTGTTTCCGCAAGCGGAGTAAAAAAGAACAGGTACGCTGTGGGACCGAGCGAGGGGAAAACAAACGGATTGTGCGTCAGGAATGCCAGCAGAGCCAGCAGGCCAATGGTGGCGAAGCTGTTCACGAATACATAACTCGCCCAGACGGCGGTGGGCGGCAAGTGGGCTAGCAGCCAGCTCAACCTCAGCCGCTCCATGAGCCGGAAAACATGCTCCGCTCTGTGGGCCGCATGGCTTGGAGAAGTTTGGGGTTTGCCCCTGGTCATTTAAATGTTCGGTAGCAGATCGAAATACTCGTCGTCTTCGTTCTTGCCGCCCTCGCCCTCTCCGAGCAGCTTCTCGGACTCAACAAATTCAATCCGCTCAATCCACTTGACCATTTTGTAGCCGAGCTGGTTTTCGACGCGTAGACGGAGGGGCGCTCCATACACGGCGGGTAGCGGCTCACCGTTCATCTCAAAGGCCAGCATGCACCCGGGTTTTATCGCATCGTAGATTTGTTGCGTATCGTAGTAAAGACCGCCGTACAACGAGCCTCCGAAAGAGTAGAACGCGATCACTTTGGCGTACGGCTTGGGCTGTACGAGTTCGATCAGTTTGCGCATCGAGATTCCGCGCCATTGCGCAATCCCCGACCAGCCTTGGATGCAATGGTGCATGGTTATCGACTCTTCGGCTCCCAGAGCGCGCATCTCGCCGATCGAAAGCTCGACTGGGTTGTCGACCATCCCGGATACTTTCAGCTTGTAGCTCTTGAACCCATCCGTCGCGAGTTGCTTCCAGTCTTCCCGCACTGGCATTTTGCCATTGGGCCAGAAGTAGGGCGAGATCTGCGCTTTCGTGTAATGCTGGCGTGGAATCAGACGATCGAGCGTTAGGAGCTTGACCGGTTCTGTGATCGCCTTCTGCGCGTGCTGCAAACCGCGAGGAAAATACCAGGAAATATAGTGCGCCGCTATCCAGCAAAGCAGCACGACCCCAATGCCAATAAAGCCGAGAATCATCCCGGTTGGGCGCTGATCGTCGGTGCCCAGCACAATGTGGTTCATATTGCGGGCAAAGCCAGTCAGCGCCACGAGCGTGACGTGCACGACCACAAATGCCAGGAATCCCACGAGCATTAAGAAGTGGATGGACCGGGCTGCCTGCCGTCCGCCGAAAAGTTTGGCATACCGAGGGAAACGATTCACCAGCGCGGGAGACATCGCCATCCCGGTAAGAATGGAGAGCGGGGCCATAACGAAGATGGTGGCGAAATAGGCCAATTGCTGCAGCGCGTTGTAACCATAGAAGCCATTCGGTTCGGGCGGCAAGTGAAGATTTGCGTAATGGACAAAAGTGTTCCAGGCGTCGATGAAAACGGCGGGAGAGGTGGGTACCAGGCGCTGCCACTGATCGCTGGTAAGCAACCCGCAGACGAAAAAAACACCAGTGAGCACGAACCCATAGACGTTGATGAAATGCCAGGAGCGCGCGATCCCCACGGTGTGACGGTAGCCTGGCAGCGCAACCGCGGGCGAGATGTAGCGCGCGTCGTCCTTTGCTGTCCAGAGGCGGTCCTTGGGTACCGTCAATGGCGTGAAGCGAATCCATTCCGTGCCGGGAGTGCAATGGTCATTCAGATATAGGCGCGGGTGGTCCATCAGAATCGACAGGCCGCTGCGGATCAGCATGAACAAAAAAATCAGATTGAAGAAGTGACTCCAACGGATCCAGACCGGAAACCCATGCGGGCCGGTCGCTGCGCCTTCAAGAGATGCCGGGGAAGGCGCGATGTACGGCAGACCGAAGAACGCGTGCTGTACCCAGGCCAGCACCAATGGAACTAGAGCGAGCACTATCAGGAGAATTAGGATCGAGGGGCGAATCCAAATTCGGAACCGCCGGTCTTTTGGATAGTGGACGGCCCGATGCGCATCATCGAAGGGAATCATACGATCTGCTCGGATATGGTTACAAGCAGAAGCGTATCTTGCTGGGCGGCCACGCTGTGAGGCATGCCAGGCGCCAAGCTGAGCAGCAAATCCGGCCTTAGCTCAGCACGCTCATCGCAGCTCAAGAAAATCGCTTCGCCTCTCAAGCAGAGCACAGTTGAATTATCGCGCTCGCATGATCGGAGGCAGTCTGAAGATGATTCATCAGTTTGTCGGGGGAGCATCTAAAAACCACTCCTTCATGGAGGAGTTGTCGGACCACGGGCTAGAGGTGCTGCGGCTGATTCGCGCAGGCCACGAAACCCAGCAAATAGCACCGGTAATTACCTCAGTACGAAAACCAGGACCGCGGTCATTCTTATGGTCGAGCGAGTTTTTGAACCGCGACCGTGAGTACCTACATCGTTAGATTCTTGCCGAAAATGGCAGGAAATGGAATCAGTGCGCGGGCGAAGTGGCGAGTTCAGGGATGATCACGAGTTGCTTGAGCTTGAGACCGAGTGCGATGACGTGTTTTCCGAGCGCGGTTAAGTAGTACTTGTAGCAGTGAGCTGCCTTCTTGATAAGGCCGTGAGTGCGGAGTCTGCGGAGGATTCTGGAGAGCTGTCCACTGTTGTACTGCGGTAGCCAGCGGCGCAGAGTTTTGTTCTGGAGGCCGCTGATGGTGAACTCGCCGCGGGCTAATGCGAGGAAAAGTGTTTCGTCCTCCTGATCGAAGAAGTTGAAGCCGCGATAGGAACGCGCCTCGTCGTGCACCGTGCGGCTGATCTTATTCAGCTTGCCGAAGCCGCTGCTGGGATTATCAATGGCCGACAGAAACTCCAGATAACGTCGGTTGGAAGCGGCCAACAATTCGCGTAGCGGAGCCAGACTGTAGATGGTTTTCTTCATCGGCGCAAACTTCATCACCGCTTCTCCGTTGCGTTGTTCTACCTCGCGGTAGTGCCTGAAAAAGGTAACGTCCTTGGTGGTGGTTTCAATACGCAGAATCTGCCCGAACTTGTCATACATTTTGATGGAAGCCATTCCCATCGAGTGCCTGACGCGCGTGCCTTCCAGGCGCACATTGTAGCGATTGCCCATTTCGTCCTGGTAATTGCCGTTTAGCTTCTTGCCCAAAAAAGCGCAATTCGTCCGGTACGGTGTGAATGGCGATGAGAGCATCGGCAATTGCCTTAAGTTCGAAAATCGGGGCCGAAGGCAGTTCTTCTAGTCGATCGACTTTCTGGACCGCGACCGTGGGGCGTTTCTGACGAAGTCCGGTTAATTTTTTTCCAAGCCGTAACGCGATCTACCGTGACAGGTCTATAAATTGCGGCAGTCCGCAAGCTGCCGGTTCATTTCCATCGAGGAGCGCTGTAGCATGCCGGATCCTGCCCCATACGGTCAAAAGACTCAAAAGCCATCTCCCATTCCCGATATCCACATCGTTTGGATGACCTCCGGGTTGGGCTGTGATGGGGACTCCGTCTCGGTCACGGCAGCCACTTTACCGAGTGTCGAGGACGTCGTGCTCGGCGCGATTCCCGGTCTGCCGAAAGTCCATCTCCACAATCCCGTTCTCGCCTACGAAGTCGGCGACGATTTCATGAAGTATTGGTACCAGGCATGGGAGGGCAAGCTTGACCCATTCGTGTTGGTGGTCGAAGGCTCCATCCCCAACGAGCGCATTAAGCGCGAAGGATACTGGGCAGCGTTAGGCACCGATCCCGGCACCGGTCAGCCGATCACTACCTGTGAATGGATTGATCGCCTCGCGCCGAAAGCGTTGGCTGTCGTCGGAGCAGGTACCTGTGCGACCAATGGCGGCATTCACGCCATGGCCGGTAATCCTACCGGCTGCATGGGCTTGCAGGATTACTTAGGCCGGGATTGGAAATCAAAAGCAGGCCTGCCGATTGTGAACGTCCCCGGATGCCCGGTGCAGCCTGACAATTTCATGGAGACTCTCCTGTATCTGCTCTACCAAGTTGCCGGGTTGGCTCCCATGATTCCGCTAGACGATCAGAACCGGCCGAAATGGCTCTTCGGCGCCACCGTCCATGAAGGCTGCGATCGCGCTGGTTATTACGAACAAGGCGATTTTACGGAAGAATATGGTTCCCCGAAATGCCTCGTCAAAGTCGGCTGCTGGGGTCCGGTCGTAAATTGCAACGTCCCTAAACGCGGCTGGATGGATGGTATTGGAGGGTGCCCCAATGTAGGCGGCATCTGCATCGGCTGCACCATGCCCGGCTTCCCGGACAAGTTCATGCCCTTCATGGACGAGCCGCCGGGCGCGACATTATCGAGCAACATTATAGGAGTCTACGGCCGGGCCATCCGTGCTCTTCGCTCGATCACGAACGACACCGTAAACAAGGAACCGAAGTGGCGCCATGCTGGCAAACGGCTTACCACCGGTTATCAACCAAGAGCTTTTTAGTCGTGAATTAGAGGAGCAAACGATGAGCACAATCACCGAACCGATGCCGGGTGTCGAAAGAAAACCGCGCAACCTGGTGGAGATGAATTGGGATCCGATCACCCGGATCGTGGGCAGTCTCGGCATCTTCACGAAAATCGATTTCGATAATCGCGAAGTGGCCGAATGCCACAGTACATCGTCGATCTTTCGCGGCTATAGCATTTTCATGAAGGGCAAGGACCCCCGCGACGCCCACTTCATCACCAGCCGTATCTGCGGCATCTGCGGCGATAATCACGCCACTTGCGCTACTTATGCACAAAACATGGCTTTCGGAGTTCGGCCGCCCGATATCGCCGAGTGGATTGTCAATCTCGGCGAAGCGGCCGAATATATGTTCGACCACAACATTTTTCAGGACAATCTCGTTGGCGTCGATTTCTGCGAGCAGATGGTGAAGGAAACCAACCCAGGAGTTTGGACGAAAGCGCAAAGTACGCCCGCGCCCCACGCAAACCTCCACGGCTTTCGAACCATCGCGGACATCATGACCTCGCTCAATCCGTTTAGCGGCTCCTTCTATCGCGAAGCCTTGCAGATGAGCCGCATGACGCGTGAAATGTTCTGCCTCATGGAAGGCCGCCACGTTCATCCGTCCACTCTCTACCCTGGCGGCGTCGGCACGGTTCCCACGCACCAGCTATTCACCGACTATCTGGTTCGCCTGATGAAGTACGTCGAGTTCATGAAGAAAGTAGTTCCGCTCCATGACGACCTCTTCGACTTCTGGTACGAAGCCCTTCCAGGCTATGAGAAAGTAGGTCAGCGGCGCATCTTACTCGGATGCTGGGGCTCTTGGAACAATCCGAAAGTCTGCGATTACACTTACAAAAATATGACCGAGTGGGGACGCGCCATGTATGTTACTCCGGGCGTCGTTGTGGATGGTGAGCTGGTAACCAACGATCTGGTCGACATCAATCTAAATATCCGTATTCTTCTCGGCCACTCTTATTACGACGACTGGCAGCAGGGTGAAACGTTCGTTAGACAAGATCCGCTCGGAAATCCGGTAGATCAGCGGCATCCCTGGAATCAGACCACCATTCCCCGCCCGCAGAAACGCGATTTCAACGGCAATTATTCCTGGGTGATGTGCCCGCGTTGGTACGACAAACGCACCGGCGATCATCTCGCGCTCGATACGGGCGGTGGACCCATCGCGCGTTTCTGGTCCACCGCGTTGGCCGGGATAGTCGATATCGGATACGTGAAAGCTACCGGCCACAGTGTGAAAATTTATCTGCCGAAGACCATCTCGCTTCCCGAGATGGAGTTCGAATGGAAGATTCCGAAGTGGAGCAACGCAATTGAACGCGATCGCGCTCGCACGTATTTCCAGGCCTATGCCGCAGCCGCGGCGCTTCACTTTATCGAAAAGGCTCTAGCCGACTTGCACGCCGGTAGAACGAAAACCTGGACCGACTTCAAAGTGCCCGAAGAAGCCATCGGCTGCGGATTCCACGAAGCCGTTCGAGGCGTGCTCTCCCATCATGTCGTCATCCGTGAAGGAAAAATCGCCAACTACCACCCCTATCCGCCGACGCCTTGGAACGCCACTCCTCGCGATATCTATGGAACGGCCGGGCCCTATGAAGACGCGGTCCAGAACACGCCTATTTTCGAAGAGAACGGACCGGACAAGTTCAAAGGCATCGATATCATGCGCGCAGTCCGCAGCTTCGATCCCTGTCTGCCCTGTGGCGTCCATATGTATCTTGGCGAAGGCAAGGTGCTCGAAACCGTGCATTCGCCCATGTTTGGGAACATGTCTGGGAATTAGCTCGCTATGCGAGACACGCAGGCCTTCAAAGAACAAATCGGCCGGATCGAGGAGTTGATTCAAAACATAGAATCGACTGCCGATCCGGCAATGCGGGCTGCGGCGAAAGAGCTGCTCCAATCGGTCATGGATCTGCACAGCGCGGCCATGGAGCGCATTCTTGAGATTGTCGCGAAAACAGGAGAGCAAGGCGCAGGAATGGTTCGGTCCCTTGGTGCGGATGAACTGGTCGGCAGCTTGCTTGTCTTATATGATCTGCACCCGGAGGACTTTCCGACTCGCGTTCATCGCGGTGTGGAAAAGGCCCGGCAAATCTTGGCTCGCCGTGCCGCGACGGTCCACGTGCTCGCCGTCGATCAGGCTACCGTCAGGTTGAAAATCGACACCAATGGCCACGCCTGCGGATCCACCACTGCCGAGTTGCAGTCAATCGTTCGAGCCTCCCTATTCGAGACAGCTCCGGATGCGGCCGAAATCATGATTGAATCGGCCCAGACCGAATCCGCTTCCGGGTTCGTGCCGCTCGACAGCTTGCAAATCGCCAACGGATCCGGACCCGCTCGCACTTTGAGCCGTTCATGAATTCCGTTATGCCCGAGGCGCAATACGGCTCATTTAATGCGCTGCGCGGTTTAGTCCGCCGGCGCGATCCCAGAGAACGCTGCGAGCTTTGCGGAGCCGGCCTGCATTCGGAACACCAACACCTTCTCGAACCGGTTGCGCGAAAACTCCTCTGTTCTTGCGATGCCTGTGCCGTTCTTTTTCACGCAAAAGGCGAGACAAAATACAAGCGTGTGCCGCGCCGCACCCGCGCTCTTCAAAATTTTCATCTAAGCGACGCGCAATGGGATGACCTCATGATTCCCATTGGCCTGGCGTTTTTCCTCGAAACCAGTGTGGAAGACAGAATTTTCGCCTTCTATCCGAGTCCCGCCGGCGCGACGGAATCTATCCCTTCCATCGCGGCGTGGAACGAAATCGTTCAGCAGAACCCGATTCTGATGAAAATGGAGCCGGACGTCGAAGCGCTTCTGGTGAATAGAATCGAGCAGGCACACACCGGCGGCGGCGAGTATTACATAGCTCCCATCGACAAGTGCTATGAGCTGGTTGGGCTGATCCGTGCCCAATGGCGTGGCCTCTCCGGCGGGCCGGAGGTTTGGAAACACATTGGTTTATTTTTCGAGGAATTGAAAACCCGCGCTTCCCGGGAGAGCGCATATGCCTGATCTGAGGTTTCGTGTGCATGGAGCGGAGGCCGTTCCCTTCTCTGCGCAGCCGTCACTCGCTCTGAAATTGCACGTCGAGAACGCCATCCCTGAAGAGACAATTCACACGATTGCCCTTCGCGCGCAAATTCAAATCGAAGCGAATCGCCGCCAGTACAATGCCGTCGAGAAAAAATCTTTGCGCGACTTGTTCGATCAACCCGAACGCTGGGGTCAGACTCTTCGACCGATGCTGTGGACCCACGCAAGCGTCGTCATCACATCCTTCCAAGGCCAAACCACCTCCGATCTGCAGGTGCCCTGCACATTCGACTTCAACGTCGCGGCAACAAAATATTTCCACGCTGTTTCGGACGGCGACATTCCGCTGAATCTGCTTTTCAGCGGAACTGTCTTCTACGCTGGTCCCGAAGGCGCGCTGCAAGTGTCCCCGATTTCCTGGAACACCGAGGCGCGCTACCGTCTGCCGGTTCGCACCTGGCGCCAAATGATGGACTATTATTATCCAAATAGTGCCTGGCTCTGTCTGAGGCGCGATGTTTTTGAGCGCCTCTACGACTACAAAGTTCAGCACGCAATTCCTACCTGGGAGCAAACGCTCGAAACGCTCCTCGCCATGGAACAGGACCCGGTGCGCGCATGAACCGCCAAAAAGTAGATGAGATCGCGAACGCCATCCTCTATGAGGGTTATCTTCTTTATCCCTACCGGGCGTCCGCTGTAAAGAACCGCCGGCGTTGGAATTTTGGCATATTGTATCCGCGAGCCTTTGCCGAAGCGCAACAGGGTGCCGATCGATGGAACACCCAAACCGAGTGTCTGGTGACCTCGCTTGCACCTGGCGCGGCTCTCCATGTCACCGCTCGATTTCTTCATCTCATCGACCGCGACGATGGCTGGCAGGAAGCCACCGAACGTGACGTGCCGGTTCGAAATCTACCTGTGGCGGAGCTTGCCCTCGGGCCGGCGCGGCACGCATTTTCTTATCCGGCGAGCCGCGAAACGGACGAGCGCTTTGTGAGGCTTCGTGAACCCATCGAGGGGATGATCGACATACAGGTTGCACAGCTCGCGAATGGCTTGTTTAAGGTTCGAGTGGATGTCTCGAACACCACGCTTCTCGATGAAGCCAAATCATCCAGCCGGGAACGCGCGCTGGCACAGTCCCTCGCATCCGCACACGTCATACTCGAACTCGAAGGTGCGGATTTCGTCTCCTTGCTCGACCCGCCTGACGAGTACCGGGCGGCCGCCTCCCAATGCCGGAACCTGGGAACCTATCCGGTCCTGGTGGGCGACGAAGGCTGCCATGATGTCATGCTCTCCTCGCCCATTATCTTGTACGACTATCCGCAAATCGCACCCGAAAGCGCCGGTGCATTGTTCGATGGAACCGAAATAGACGAAATTCTTACGCTCCGCATCATGACCCTGACCGATGAGGAGAAGCTCGAAATGAGCACCGTGGATGACCGCGCCCGCCGGATCCTTGAGCGAACCGAATCCATGCCGCCCGAGCAGTTGATGAAAATGCACGGTGCCTTGCGTGGTCTGCGTCAAGCTCGTGAGGAGTCGCCATGAACGAATGGGAATGGCAGCTGCTCGAAGACAAGGCCTCTGCGGAATCGATTGAGATCGCCGGTTGCGAGGTCAGGAAAGGTGACCGGGTGGTGCTTCATCCCCGGCCCGGAGGCGACATATTTGACTTGGCGCTGGCGGGGCAGACAGCGGTTGTCGAAACCATCGAGCAGGATTACGAAGGCAATCTGCACGTAGCAGTCGTGCTCGAAAACGATCCGGGCAAAGATCTAGGCGTGCTTCGGCAGCCAGGCCACCGCTTTTTCTTCAAGCCTGAGGAGATCGAGCCCTACGCAAAACCGAAGATTCTTGTAGCCGGTATTGGCAACATTTTCTTGGGAGATGACGGTTTCGGTGTCGAAGTGGCGCGGCGGCTCGCCAAGCAGGAGTTTCCCGCGAGCGTGCACGTACGCGACTTCGGAATTCGGGGTTACGATCTCGCCTACGCATTACTGGAACCCTACGAACTCGTCATTTTGATCGATGCATGCCCGCGCGGCCAGGAGCCTGGCGCGGTCTATATCATTGAGCCCGACCTAAACGAAGCAGCCGGTTCCGCGGCGCCCATCGCCCTCGACGCACACACCATGAATCCCATGAACGTTCTTCGCCTGGCGAAAGCCCTGGGACCCGTCGCGGCCCGTATCGTGCTGGTCGGCTGCGAACCGGCCACGCTCGGCGGTGAAGAAGGTCAAATGGGCCTGAGCGAACCTGTTTCGATTGCAATTGACGAAGCGGTGAAGCGGATCGAGCGCCTCATCGCCTTGGAGGGTTTGTAGATGTGTCTCGCAATACCTGCCAGGATTGTTGAGCTTTTACCCGCTGACGACCAAAATCGCGCGCTCGTCGAAGTTGTCGGAGTGCGGCGTCACATCGACACGGGGCTGCTGCAGGACGAGGCCTTGAAAGTCGGAGACTGGGTCCTGGTTCACGTCGGCTTTGCGATGAGCAAGATCGGCGAAGAACAAGCCCAAGATCAATTGCGTATGCTCGCGATGCTGGGCGAAAGCCAGGCAGTTCTGGAAGAGGTCGAAGGCTACGGTTCAGGCGACGCCGCCGGCCCGCAACCGCGCGATTTGCCGGGGAACTGAATATGAAATACGTAGACGAATTTCGCGATCCCGTCGTGATCACCAAAGCCGCCGACGAAATTCGACGCCTCGCCGACCCCGGCCGTCATTACCGTTTCATGGAGGTCTGCGGCGGACACACGCACGCCATCTATCGTTTCGGCTTAAAAGATCTGCTGCCGCCCAACATTGAACTGGTGCACGGCCCTGGCTGCCCCGTTTGTGTTCTTCCCATGGGGCGTATCGACGATGGATTATCCCTCGCGAAAGATCCCAACGTGATTTTCACCGCGTTCGGCGATATGATGCGAGTCCCCGGCCGTGAAGGCAGTCCTCTTGAACACAAAGCGCGCGGAATGGATGTACGCATCGTATACTCGCCTTCCGACGCATTGAAAATCGCGCAAAAAAATCCCGAGAAACACGTTCTTTTTTTCGCCATCGGCTTTGAAACCACCGCGCCTTCCACTGCCCTGACGTTAATGCGCGCGAAAGCCCTGGGCGTGCGTAATTTCTCCGTCTTCTGTAATCACGTGACCATCATCCCTGCCATTCGCGCGATTCTCGATTCGCCCGATATGCGCATCGACGCGTTCCTAGGGCCGGGACACGTTTCCACCGTGATCGGCTGCCGGCCTTACGAGTGGGTGGCGCGCAATGAAGGCAAACCGATCGTCGTCTCCGGGTTTGAGGCCGTCGACATCTTGCAAACCATCCTGATGCTTCTGCAACAGCTCAAGGCAAGCGAAGCCAAAGTCGAAAATCAGTACAAGCGTGTTGTGCCGTGGGAAGGAAATCGCGCCGCCCTCAAGGCCATGGCCGAAGTCTTCGCGTTGCGCAACTACTTTGAATGGCGGGGCATGGGTTTCATTTCCCAATCCGCTCTGCGGATTCGCGACAGCTATGCCGAATGGGATTCCGAGAGGCGCTTCTCCGTGTCCGGCGTCCGCGTGACAGACCCCAAAGCGGCGCAATGCGGCGAAGTGCTGAAGGGTGTTTTGAAGCCCGTGCAATGTAAGCTCTTCGGAAAGGAGTGTACGCCGGAGCGTCCCGTGGGCGCCCTGATGGTCTCTTCCGAAGGCTCCTGCGCCGCTTACTACAATTACGAGCACCGCAAGAACCTCGCTCAGCTTAGTGCAGCAGTCTGACGAAAAGCCGCGCATGAGTGCCGACTCGCCCAAAATTCGGTTCCGCGACTCGCAAATCGAGATGGCTCACGGAGCCGGAGGTAAGGCCAGCCGCAGGCTGGTCGAAGGCCTGTTTGCGCCGCTCCTATTTGGCACATCGCCCGAACCTCTCGGCGATGCGGCCCACCTCAACGTGAACGGAACCCGGATCGCTATCACCACTGACAGTTTCGTCGTCAAGCCGCTGACCTTCCCCGGCGGATCGATCGGTGAACTCGCCGTGAATGGAACCGTGAACGATCTCGCCGTCTCGGGCGCTAAAGCCGAAGCTTTGGTCGTGACCTATGTCCTCGAAGCTGGCCTTCCGACTCAAATTCTCGAAGCCGCAAGTCCGGGCCATGAGCAGAGCCGCGAATGCTGCCGGCGTAATCATTTCAGGCGGCGATACAAAAGTTGTCGAACACGGCAAAGCGGATGGCATGTATGTCACAACCGCCGGCATCGGCAGACTGATTCCAGGCATCACGATTTCGCCTGCCTCGGTTCGCCCCGGCGATAAAGTGCTGATCAGCGGCCCCGTCGGCGATCACGGCATCACTATCCTTCTCGCCCGCGGCGAGCTCGATCTGGAAGGTGAAATCTCCTCCGATACCCGCTCCGTGCTTCCGCTCATTGAGGCTCTGGTCGAAAAAACCGGCCCCGGCGTTCGTTGGATGCGCGATCCCACCCGCGGCGGTGTGGCCACCTCGCTGAATGAATTGGCCCGCGATTGTAACTTGAGCGTGCTGCTGTTTGAAGAACGCGTTCCGCTTCGCGACACCGTGCGTGGCGCATGCGAGTTGCTCGGTCTCGATCCCCTTCATATCGCCAGCGAAGGTCAGTTCCTGTTGGTCATTGCGCCGGAATACGCGAATGTGGCCCTCGAAATTCTTCAACAAACGCCCGGCGGTGAAAACGCCGCCCTCATTGGTGAGATCCGCCATCAGCCTGCGGCTACTGTGCTCGGAACTACTGCATACGGAGGAACGCGCGTGATCGACATGCTTGTAGGCGATCCCCTGCCGCGCATCTGTTGACATGCTGGCCAGCCTCTCCCAACTTGCCGGCCGCGTTGAAAGTGCGCTGCACGCCCGCAACGAACTGTACCATGCGTTCTTCTCCCGCGAGGCGGAACGTCTTGCTATCGCCTGTCGCGAGATGTCCGAGCGTTTTCTCAAAGGCGGCCGGCTGCTCGCGTTCGGACGAGGACCGTATGCGACCGATGCCCAGCACGTCTCGGTTGAATTCGTCCATCCGGTGATCGTCGGCAAGCGCGCCCTCCCTGCCCTCGATTTGTCTCTGCTCTCCGGTCCGTGGCTCGAAGCCATTGCCCGCCCCGCGGACATCGTCATGGGTTTTGGTCCGCCCGAGAGCGATCCCGATATCTGCGCATCTCTCGAATCCATGGACATGCGAGGCTGCATGACCTTCGCGCTGCCGGGCCCCGCCGGCACGTACGTGCTGGGCGAAACAACCAACCATCCTTTCATGCACCAGGAACTGATCGAGATCCTCTATCACACGCTTTGGGAGACGGTACACGTTTTCTTTGAGCGCCGCGAATTGGGTCACGATGCCGGCGAGGCGAGTTTTCTCTATCCGTTTCTTGGACAGCAAAAGCAGGAAAGCTCCGGCCTCATCGATGAAGTCGCTGCTTCCATTCAAATGAAAGTGCGGGAAGACGCGAAATTACGTGCGCAGGTCGCCAGCGAAGAATCGGAACAAATCGTGGAAACGGCGCTCGCGATTCGGGAGCGCCTGGCGCGTGGCGGCAAGCTCATCCTCTTCGGCAACGGCGGTTCGGCGACGGATGCCAACGACTGGGCGATTGATTGCGTCCTGCCGCCTGCTGGATACAAGCCGGTTCCGGCCATTTCCCTTTCCATGGAACCCGCCAACATCACCGCGCTGGCAAACGATGTCGGCGCCGACGTGATCTTCTTGCGCCAGCTCATTGCCCAAGCCGGTCCCGCCGACGTGGCGGTAGGAATATCCACCAGCGGCGGCTCTCGGAACATCATCATTGCTCTTGAAGAAGCTCGCAAGCGCAAGCTGCTCACAGTCGCTCTGTTGGGCTACGACGGCGGCGAAATTCTCCGGCGCGGTTTGGCCGATCATGCCCTTGTCGTTCACTCCGACTACATCCCGCGCATCCAGGAAGTGCAAGCTTCGGTGTACCACCTCATACGCGAACTCTTGCAGGCGCCTGATCATGCCGAAAACTGAGCTCTACGGAACAGCAGGTTGCCCTTATACGCAAGAGATGCGCGAATGGCTCGAATGGAACAGCCGCGAGTTCATCGAATACGACGTCGACGCCGATTCCAACGCCCTCAAGCGCATGCTCGAGGCGACGAACGGCCGGCGTACAGTCCCTGTTCTCATTGAGGATGGCAAAGCCGTACAGATTGGCTGGCAAGGACGCGGCTGCATCGTGGGAGTAGGTTCTAAATAAATGACGGCGGCGCGCTCCATCCGTGTTCGCGGCGTCGTGCAAGGCGTCGGCTTCCGCCCTTTCGTGTTTCGTCTGGCCTGCGCGAATTCTCTTGCCGGCTGGGTTCTCAATGAAGCCGGAGGAGTCGATATTCATGTCGAAGGTCCGGAGCCGGCTGTACAAACTTTTCTCTCCGAGCTCGTCGCGCAGCCGCCCGCCGCCTCTCAAATCACGGCGATCGACGTTCAGGCGTCCGATGCCGTTGGCCTCAGCGGCTTCACAATTCGAAAGAGCCGTGGCAACGGAAATCCATCAGTCCGTATATCTCCCGACCTGCCTGTCTGTGAATCTTGCTTAGCGGAGTTGTTCGATCCTGCCGATTCGCGCTACCGCTATCCCTATATCAACTGCACCAACTGCGGTCCTCGCTATTCGGTAATCGAAGCGCTTCCCTATGATCGGCCGAACACAACCATGAAGCACTGGGCGCTCGATCCTTTGTGCGCCGCGCAGCATTCTGATCCCGCCGATCGCCGCTTTCACGCCCAACCGATTGCCTGCCCGGCTTGCGGACCTCACTACTTTCTGGAGTCGGTCAACGAGACCGTTTCCGGAGACAGCGCCAGCATAGAGGCAGCCGCTCGGCTACTGAATGCCGGCGAAATCATCGCCATCAAGGGCATCGGAGGCTATCACCTGGCGTGCGACGCGCACAACAGCAGCGCCGTCCATGCTCTTCGTGAACGAAAATTTCGCAAAGAGAAGCCATTCGCAGTCATGGTGCGCGATCTGAAAGTCGCTCGTGCGCTCATTCAGCTATCACGCGATGCCGAAGCGCTGCTCACCTCGCTTGCACGCCCGATTGTTTTAGCCCCAGCCAAAGTGCAGCTTCCAGAAGTCGCGCCCGATAACGGCGAACTGGGCGTTATGCTGCCGTATGCGCCTTTGCACCATCTCCTGTTTGCAGCGGGTGCGCCCGATGTTCTCGTCATGACCAGCGCGAATCGGTCCAGTGAGCCGATCGCATATCTCGACACCAGTGCGCGCGAAAGTCTCGCGGGCATCGCCGATGCATTTCTCATTGGCGAGCGGCCGATTGCGCGTCGAATGGATGACTCCGTTGCGCGCGCCGGCGTTTTTGGCCCTGCCATACTGCGCCGCTCCCGCGGCTACGCGCCAGGCGCCGTCACCACCATCCCATGTCACCAACCGATTCTCGCGGTTGGCGCGGACCTCAAGAACGCAATTACGCTGGTCGTCGATGGGCAGGCGTTCGTCAGCCAGCACATCGGTGACCTCGAGCATTACTCGTCATTCCAGGCTTTTCAGGCGACGATTCACGATCTGATTTCCATGTATGAAGTCAATCGCGGCGACCTTCTGCTCGCGCACGACGCGCATCCTCAGTATGCGTCCACCGCTTACGCGCTCGATCTTCAGGCCGCGCGAAAAACGGCCGTTCAGCATCATCGCGCCCACGTCGCTTCCGTTCTCGCCGAACGCCAGGCTTGGGATACCCGTGTTGTGGGCGTCAGCTTCGATGGCACGGGCTTCGGTGACGATCAAACGATTTGGGGCGGCGAGTTTTTCGTCGGCAGCATCACCGCTGGCTTCACTCGCGCCATGCATCTCCGAAGCGCGTATTTACCCGGTGGAGATGCGGCCGCGCGATACCCTGTACAATGTGCGGCTGGATTCCTCTCCCAGCTCCACCGCATGCCGGATTTGAAGCGCCGCCTTTCCATTTTTCCGGCCGTTATCGCGCCTCTCTCGATCTTCTGAGCAAGAACATTCGGACCTTCAAGACCACCTCAGTCGGGCGACTCTTCGATACCGCCGCTGCTCTGCTGGGTTTCACGCGTGAGATCTCTTTCGAAGGGCAAGCCGCGATGTGGCTCGAACAGATTGCGCGATCCGCTCGCCGATTCGCGAAGCATATCCATTCCCGCTGGATGGCAATGAACTGGACTTCAGACCGTTACTCGACTGCGTTGTTTCTGATCGCCTGCGCGGGCGGCCGCAACCGGAAATCGCGCGTGCATTCCACTCAGGCATGGCGAACGGCCTCTGCGCAGCCGCGCTTAAGCTCTGCGAAACATACCTTCTGGACACCGTCGTGCTCTCCGGCGGCGTTTTTCAGAACGAGCTGCTGCTCGCGCTTGTGAAGCCGCGGCTTGACCGGCAGGGGATGCATATCTGGACCAATTCCGCGGTCCCGCCGAACGATGGCGGCATCAGCCTAGGCCAGGCGGCGTTAGCCGCGCTCGGCTCCTCCGGAGACGTCCATGCATGAACTCTCCATCGCTTTGAGCATCCTGGATGTGGTGGAGGAAGAAGTCGAACGCCGCGGCAACGTGCGCGTCGAAGCAATTCATCTGAAACTCGGACCCCTCGCCGGCGTGGTGAAAGAAGCCCTCCTTTCCGCTTTCGAACTTGCGGCTGAGCAAACCCGTTTTGCGAAATGCGCTCTGGTGATCGAAGAGATCCCCATCTCGATTCGTTGTTCGCACTGCAACGCAGAGCGCCCGGTCCGCTCCATCCAATCGTTCTACTGTGTCGATTGCGGCACGCCCGCGACCGACATCGTGCATGGCCGCGAATTGCAAGTTTCTGGCCTGGAGTTAACCGAATGACAACTTCGCCCCGCATCCTGGAAATCCGCCAAAACGTCCTGAAACACAATGACGAGGTTGCTCGCAGGCTGCGCCGGCGCTTCGAAGAGCAAGGCGTATTTGTAGTGAGCCTGGTCTCCAGTCCCGGTTCCGGCAAGACTGCGTTCCTCGAAAAGACGCTGACAATTTTAAAGCAACATTACCGCCCCGCGGCGCTGGTCGGCGATCTCGCGACCGACAACGATGCCGTGCGCCTGGCACGCAGCCAGACCCAGGTGAAACAGATCACCACCGGAACGCTCTGTCACCTGGAAGCCGCGATGATCGAAAACGCGATCGATGATTGGAACCTTGCGGATTTCGATTTCCTGTTTATCGAAAACGTCGGCAATCTGGTCTGCCCGTCCTCTTACGACTTAGGCGAGAGTCTCCGGCTTGTTCTGCTCTCCGTCACCGAGGGAGAAGACAAACCGCTGAAGTACCCGACCATCTTCAACAGCGCGGATTTAGCCGTGATCACCAAAGCGGACTTAGCGGACGCCGTCGAATTCGACTGGAGCGCCGCGCGCGCGAACATAAACGCCGTCCGCCCAGGCCTAATTACCCTCTCGGTTTCCGCCAAAACAGGACACCGAATCACGGATTGGATCGATTATCTCCTCTCTCGATTCCCCTACGCGCACCGTACATCCTGACGCGCTTGCAAAATTATCTCCTGTCTCCTGTCTCCTGTCTCCTGTCTCCTGTCTCCTGTCTCCTGTCTCCTGTCTCCTGTCCGCGCTTTGTCAGCGAGCCGAAGACCCAACAATAGCTTGACAGCCGTGGCCGCGGCGGGCTTCGGTTTTCGTAACCAGTTGGCCGCAGCGAGGGCAGCGAACACGCTGAGCAGGCCGCCCGGCACCCGGGCGAAAACCGCCTAGCGGCGCAGTGCGTTTGGCGGCGTTGCGGCGGCCGAGCTCGGAGAGAAACGCATCATTGGGGATCGAGGCTAGATCCCAGTTCGATTTGTATTGCTCCATTTCGAAGTAACCTGTCAACGGGCGGGCGTTCCTAAAAGCAGTCCGCGGACGGAAAGATCCTCGTCGATTTGGGGCCAGTGAATACCATCGCCTCTTCCGATCAGACGGTAGTCGGCGCGTTGTTCCGGCGTCGCCTCCGCAAGACGCGACGAGTAAACGTAAGGGACAGACAGGGCGCGACCGTCGTTGAGTTGCACGGTGAAGTAGTCGGTCTCGAAAGTAACGTTCACGGCCAGAGGTTCTGGCCTATTGGGCAAAGTGCTCATTCCATTTCTCCAAAAACGCGGTTCGATGTTCTCTGATCACGGCCTAGAGCCAGGTCACGGTAGAGGTGTTAAATCCGGCGTTCCAGGCAAGGGAAACCGGCGTTAGCCAAAATTTGGCGCGCCGCTCTTGGTGCTCCACGTGGACGTGTGCGGGTTCATTGCCTTCCTTGCTGTAGAAGAAGAACCGAAACCCCTCCAATCGAAGCACGGTCGGCATGTTTCAAGGATATCGGTCTAGTTTGATTATGGCAAGTCCCGGTACTCACAGCGAACGTGAATCCAGGCCGCCTGCATCGCTTCCGGTAAATCGTCGCTTCAATGAGGCCACGATCATTTGATCGTGGAATTTGCGATCGCGCGCCTCTGCGCTGTTCGCGGGAAATGCTTCAATGAGGCCACGATCATTTGATCGTGGAATTTAGCACACGAACGTGTACACGGTCAAATTATTGTCTGGCTTCAATGAGGCCACGATCATTTGATCGTGGAATTCTGCCAGCAGTGCGGGAAGCGGCTGATCTCGAAAAGCTTCAATGAGGCCACGATCATTTGATCGTGGAATTGCACAATCTGGAGTCCATCCGAATCATGGAAGAACTGCTTCAATGAGGCCACGATCATTTGATCGTGGAATTGCACAACGGTCACGGTCTACCAGGAATATTGGGATGCTTCAATGAGGCCACGATCATTTGATCGTGGAATTGCCCGCCGGTGAGGATTCCGCTACCATCCTCGATTGCTTCAATGAGGCCACGATCATTTGATCGTGGAATTGCGGAAACGGAAGAAACGGCGCGGCAGAAAAGTCTTGCTTCAATGAGGCCACGATCATTTGATCGTGGAATTGCTTCTTTTCCCAGGATGGCACGCTCCCCAGTCCACGCTTCAATGAGGCCACGATCATTTGATCGTGGAATTAGCCCAGCCGCCAACTATTCTATTTTCAACCAGCTACAAACACGTTTGCGAGCGATGCTCTCACAAGACCCGCACCATGACGGTAGCACTTCCACCAAACCCATACAAGCTACTCAAAACACGACCGTTATTCCGATGCGAGCGCCTCCCGCATTTCCGCCCTCACTCCGCCTCTCGCGCGCTATCTCGTCGTAAACACCGGATAGTCGTCAATATCTCCCTCCAGGAACTTAGCCAACAACCGTACCTGCACTTCCAGCAAACGCCGGTAGCTTACCCGATACTCGAATATTGGATGCGTAACCATTGCATCCATGCGCAATTCATACGCCCGGTAAAACCCTTTCCGCCCTTCTGCCGTCAAGGCAACGGCCGATGCCGCGCTCACAAAATCCTTGGGCGTCACCATCTTCGTATTAATCGCCGTCACCACTGCCGAATCCACAACCAGAGTTCGAAACGGCTCCATCAAATCAAGCGCCAACGCCGGTCTCCCGAACCGCGGCTGATGATAAAAACCCATCATCGGATCGAAGCCGGCCGAGTAGCAAGCAATTGTCAAATCTTTCGCCAGTAGACTGTAGCCGAGCGAAAGCAACGCGTTCACCGCATCGCGCGGTGGCCGGCGATTTCTCCCCGCGAAGTCCATCTGAAAAATGCCCGGCAACTCATCGTCGGCCTCTACCTTTATGAAGCCTTGAAACGCACCGAAATACAACCGGGCCGCGTTGCCTTCCACACCCAGCAACTCTTCCATCGACCCGCACTGCTCGGCATCTTGCGCCATCTCCTTCAGGGCGCGCATCACCCTCCGGTCAGGTTCCAAATGGTTCCGCAGTAGAAAGGTCCGTTGATTCCGAATTTTCCCCGCCACCAGGGAACGAGCCAGCTTCCTGCAGAACCACGCCTGCTCCGCCATTGTGAACTGCCGCTGTCGCAGGAAAATGTTCTTGGTGCACATACCCGTTGTGATGCCATAGAACCACCCGCCCATCGAGAAGTAGCAAATCGGAATACCGGCTTCACACAGTTCCTGCACGGCTTGCGTCGATAGTTGAATGTTGCCCATCAGGTTCAACTGGCAGATCTCGTTCATTCGCACTTCCTGCACCAGCGAATCCTTCTCTTTCACCTGAAGTACCGCGCCCGCCTTACCAACGCGTAGCCCAGGCTTATTCAGATAGAGCGGACGTAAGTCATCCCGAGGCGTTATCAATCGCCGTACTTCTTTCTGAACGGGCTTCTTAGGCGCTGCCGCTTCTCCCGCCGCGAATAGTAGCAACTGTTCGACATCCGGCTCTTCGGCCCGCCGCGCCAGATACCGCACCTCATCGGGTAAGCACACCGGCGCAAGTGAGCATCCCACGCATTTCGGCGAGTCTTCGAGCGGTGGCGGCATCACCCGGGCGCGCGCCTCCTCCCAGGCTCCTGCAATCGCGCCCAGCGTCTCCGCAACCACCTCCTCCGTGAACGGAATCCGCACCCGCTGCTTGGTGGCCGCATAGTAGACCATGCCTTCGTCGCAACGATATCCGTTGTCCCGCAACACCAATCCCTGCACGCACAATTGCACGCGGTCCGTCGGCCATAACTCCAGGCGGTCATCCTTCATGCGCGGCTTGCCGTGCTTATAGTCGACCGGCGTAGCGACCCCATCCTCCACTTCAATCAGGTCCATCTTGGCGATCACTCGCAGGGTTTCGCTCGATAGCGTTACCGACCGGCTATGAATGCGTTCGTCTCCGAGTTCATCCGCCGCCGGAATGCCCTTGTCATCGCGATCCACGCGCTTGTGCTGAGCCGAGCCCTCCACCGTGTCGCTACTTTCACGGAATACGCCTTCCACCCACTCATAGAAGAAGAGCCGCGGACAATAGACGAACTCATTGACCATTCGTGCCGGAAGATAATCGGGCAGCGACCGTTCCGGATGGAGCGGCAGTGGGGCAGTAGCCAACAAGCACCTCCAAGGTACTTACACGGGAATTACACGATAATGCAAGGAGAATCGAGCGAAGTATAGGGCTTTCCGAGCGCCGTAATGACCCGATCCCCGCGACCCTCCGCCGGTCCCAAATCCACGAACAGCACTTGATCGTTGCCATGGTGAATGACATCCGCGAGCTCGCTCCGCAATCGGACGAGATCGGTAGCAGTCAATTGGCATTCGAAAACGGAAAACTGAAGATGATCCCCATATCCCCGCATGATCTTGAATACTTTCCGGAGCCGCTTCTCATCGCAAATGTCGTAGCTGACGATAAAGGATTTCCGCATTAGTCAAAATCGCGCGCGCGGGCCGCAAAGCTCACCTTGAAATTTGCTCCTTGCCCGATTCGAACCCGCTGCGAGCGGTAGAGTTCTCCAATGCCACGTGATACGAGCTCGTCTCTGCTGAATTCTTCATCCGAAACGAGCAATTCCCTTAGAGACAGAAGCGAGCGAACGGAATCGACAGTTATCCAGTCCGTCCAAATGGGCCAAGTGGACTTGCGGCCAAGTTTTCTTCTCGCGCCGAAAGCCAGTTGTCTGTAAACCGCGTTCAACGGTTGGTCGGAAACAGCGGCAACGCTTCGATCGCCAACCGGTTCGCACCCCACACGGCAGATGCACCCTCCGGCCCTGGATCGCTCCAGCGCAACGCGTACTCCGCGGCATCTCGCAGGATCCCACCTCATCGAAAAGCCTTTGTCCCGGCGCCAACCGGCAAATAAGGCATCGCGGACGTGCTGCAGCGTGACCCTTTCGCTCAGAGCCTCCATGGTCCCGATGAAATGCTGGTGCCCGGAACCCGTGATGAAACAGAAATCCGTGCGCTCAATCTGGCCTTTTTTATCGTTTTCGCGCACTTCGCTTCCGAACGCGGCAGCGTAATCGGCTGCACGCCTGTCCTTCATCGAAACTGTCTCTATGGCGAGATCGACGAATTCCGCGAATACCTCCGGAGCGACAGTAATATTTTTCCCGAGCCGCGATATGGCTCTTATCGGCACGTACGGCGCCGCAAATATCCGCTCGCAAAAATCTTCTTCGGTGTCACCTGCGCCTTCAATACAGGGGTGCCATGCGCCGCGCCGTTCCCAGCGCATGCGAACGATATTGTCGTTCGCGAGCTGGGCCAGCCGCAATGTCCCAACAGCCGCAAGAAATGCGAGCGGGTTCGCACCATCCAACGCCGTCAGTGTTATTGCTTTACTCATCCAGCACCTGTGTTTGTGACCGCTCACTCACCTCCCCAATCAGCAAGACGAAGCAGCGCTTCCAAGTACGCCAAACCCCACCAGCCGTATCGGCGCGTTAGTCTCCAGAAGCGGTCGGAGACGCCATTCTCGAGCCGATGGGGAGCCCCCTTTTGCCTTGCCGCCTGACAAACCTCCATGCCGCCAAACTGCACGCACTCTCCCTCGCTGTCAGTAACCACGGGCGCAAAAGGCCGGCAACGTCCGTGATGGCTCGCGATAAGGTGCAGCAGCAGATCTCGATCAGTGCTCTCCTGAGCTGTAGCTCGTTCCGCGAATAACAGAGATAGTAATTCATGACGGAAATTATAGGGTAATCCGCTGCCCTCCTGTCTCGGCAGGCAATATCGCCAGCTTCGCCAGCATTCGCTTCGCAAACCGCGCTGCAAATAGATCGCCCTGCCTCAGCCATCACTGAAAACGCAGGTCGGCTTTTCCGTAGTCGTGCAGTTGTCCAGCTTGTCTGAATACCTCTCGAAAGCTTTCCGGCAATAAATGGGCCGAATTCGCCTCTGCGACCCTCCGACCTCATCCGAGTGAGCATCTAAGAACTGCGTTTCACCGTCGTTGCTTTCCTTTCTAATCCACCCCTCCAGGGCGTAGCCGCTTCCACTCCGGATAAGGAGTCAAATCGATTCGCTTTGATTTTCAATAACTCCGCCACGGCGCGTTGAATGAAATCGGGCAGCAGTTGCCGGTGCTCTTCAACCGTGTGTATGAAATCCTGGCGTGTCATCCCTTCGTCGCTCATGGCTCCCAGTAGAGCTTCCCGCGCGGACTTGGGCAACAGGTCGGGATGAAACCTGACACACACCTTTCGTCTCAGTTCGATCCGAACCGTTTCAGCAATATCGATGCGAGCGCCAGTCGGTATATGGCCGAGAACGTCCCATCCTTCCAAGCCAGCAGGAGATTACGATTGTGTCGCCCGGTCGCACGTACGCCTGCTGCGAAGCGAGGTTAGACTTCCCCGCAGAGCCGCGCCAAATTAGTGCTTTAGGAGATAACTCAAAATTGTTCCCGTCTTCCTCAATTTCGTCGCGGCCAGCGAGATCTTGATTCGTTCGTATCCGTGCCCTCTCGAAGCGGGCAATAATTGACCAGCGTCTTAACGTTGCAATTTGCAGCGGCATCGATTCTGCCCGATACCGGGGGGCAGATCTCAACGATTTCGGCCCAGTGTTCGCTATTCCCGGAATTCAAGTCTCCTCGCCAAAGGACTTGAACATCCGGCACGCGATCATCGGGTCCGTGAAGGAATAGCGCGATAGAGGGTTCAGGCTCCGGTTGTGGACTGGTCTGCACCAGTGCGTCGACGTGAGCGGGCAGCACCACGGGTCCCCGCTTCGCCTCAATCCGTAGCGTGTCCAAGAATTCACCATCTTTCGTCTTGAGCAGCTGTGAAACCGTAGCGGATGCCCCGACAGGCGCCTCGATGCCCATGTTCACGTGACCTTCAGCCGCGATGCTGCTTAGCCAAGCCCATGTACGCGCCAGCGCTTCTCCATAAATCGCGTCGGGTTTACCGGGATCCAACTGCCAAGAGCCGATCACGATGCTACCCCTCCGCTTTCCCCCGAATTTGCCCAACCGATCCAAACGGCCAAATCGCTGCAATAACGCATCGATACTCGCGCACTCAGAAACGAGCACATCGAGAATACGTGATCTGCGCCGACCTCTCAGGCACTGTGTCGAAACGATAAACTCGCATGGGGCACCGAGCTTGACGAGGAGTGCCGGACTTCAGGAATGAGCACTCCGTATTCAGGCGTTCCCGATCATAAGGCCGCATGCGGCCAATCACGAGTCGCGCCTCGAGGCCATTCTTCTGCAATCGCTCAAAAACGCGCCTCGCGGTGCCCACGCGATTGACCATCACGGCCACGCGCGTGGCTCCCACCTCATCAGCGAGCGCTTTCGCCTGCCTCGCCAACTCCTCCGCAAGCTTTTCGAAAGCGTCTTTTTTGCCCGTTACCGGCTCGGAGAGCGAAGTTAATTTTTGCGCGTATAGCCGGAGCCGAAAGCATTCGTCGGCCCGGTCCTCGTCGCTAATCCTGAACCGCGAATCAACGATTCGCGACGGCGTCGCAGTCATCTCCACGAAATGGAATGGCTTTCGTAACGGGGCTTTGGCCCATTCCGGTCCGCGATACCGCTCGACGGCCGTAAGTGTTTCTCCCTACGGTTTGGAGCAGTGGGCTTCATCGAGGATGATCAGTGCATCGTTGGCGATCAAACCGGCGTGCAGAGGCCATTGGTTCTCCCCTACACCGTACCCTCGGAACAATAAGCGGGAGCCGACTTGGTCCACCGGCTTGTGACCACGGTTGGTTGTAACGGTGACCGAATCCAGCTCTCATCGCGGTATACGCCACCCCTAAGTTCGTACGCGCGAAGCGGTTTCCTGCTGTCTCCGGCCAGTCGATTCAGCGCGCGTGCAACCTGGCCCACAACGTCTTGCGACTCAAGGCACTCAATGAGAGTATGGCTGATGCGCAAGGCACGCTCATAAGCTTCGTTGACAATCACTCGACGGTCCACGATGAAAAAGATGCGTCGGGGTGCTTCCGGGCCTTTGATGGCGAGTGAAAAAAGAGCTATATCAATGATTGCGGTTTTCCCGCTCGCAGTAGGAACATCGATAGTCTGCGGCCAACCGCTTGCACAGACAGTTTCGGCGAGCCGCAACTGCCATGGAAACGGCTTGTACCCGTGCAAGCCCTCGAAGAATTGCGCGAACTGCTCAGGGTTGAGACCGTTCATTGTTTCCTCGCCACGGCCGGAACAAACCATAGCCCCGAAATCGCCCGCGCCCAACCAATACTGGCCCTTCCAGCGGAGCCGCAAACCTAGCGATCACATGCGTCTGATACCGGCTAAGTGAGTTACCCCCCTCATCGAATGCGGGATCGAGCGCGCATGCCCCACGCCCGTTAACGGAGACACGGAGCAAATTTCTATACCTTCAGGTGAGGGTAGCAGGGCTGACTCGAACGCCTCCATCACAATACGCTGAACATCGCGTTCGCGATTGCGCTTGGGATGATGATGCAACACGACGGGAGTGACGCTCGCCCAAACCTTACTCGCCTGGATCCATGTCTCAGCACGCAACGTAACCGGCGGGCGCGGACGCGTTTCCCGGCGCAGAAGCCATTCCCACTCTGTTGGACACAATCCCCGGCTGCTTGGTGCGATCACGCCACAAGCGAAGGACTCGCTCTTCGCCGCTGTCCTTGAAAAGCAGGGGGCCTTATAGTTCTCCTAAGTTCTTCTTCTGAAAGGTCATGCGGAATCGCCATCGCTAGCCCCATAACGTGTCCGTCAGCGTGGCGCGCATCGACGAAGGGCAACGGAAAAAATGCTACGTGCGGGCGCAGCGTTGGAGTTCCATCTGCCTGATGTCCAGTCAACCACTCCGGCGGCTGTTCTCCCGATGCCTTCATCGCAGCGTTCCGCAACGCACCCGTAGTTGCACCGTGGTCTCTAGGCCCAGGCGCGCCCTTCATCCTTCGCGAAAACGATAAGCTGCGAATCGAACGGCCCGCGGCGAACCGCGGGTTCTATGCCGGACAGCCGTCCGGCAGGGGCATACCCCTGCCATTTCGTCAGTTGAGGCGGAGTGGGTCCCGGAGCGCCCAACGGAAAAGACTGGTCTAGCTCTTTGTTGAGCCGATTCTTTTCCCTTCCCTTTGCAGACGCGATCGCATCCAGCAATACCGTGTATTGCTGCGCCTCCCGCTTCGCAAAGGAGCGCTCCAAATACGCGATAGTCCCTGCCTCGGGTACACGCATGCGATCGCGAACCAGAGAATCGACCGGCACCCAATTCGCCGCTGGCGTTTCAGTCCCACTCGCCACCCACATCTGCACCAATGAAGAGGAATGCCCAATTCGTGTTACCCTACGGCAAATCCGATCGAGCGCGCTTTGTGTTTTTTGCTCAGCGTCGCCCTGCCAGATCAGAAACACTTCGTCACGTTCGGGCCTGACCGTTGAAAAACTACGCGGCTGTCGGCTCCGCCCAGTGATACCGCCAGATTTGTCGTTTACGGGGGCGTAAGTCGTGACAGTCGATCTCTCATTCGCGCCACTGGCCGCAATGGAAGGGGCGCTCTCCTGCTCAAGCCACTCCAGTGCGCGACGTTCGGCCTCGTCCTCCCCGGTCTCGAAATGCGCCGCCGCGAGCGCCATGAATATACGGCCAGGATGCGGCGGCCACTCTGGACAGTCCTTCGCCGCATCCCTAGATACCGAGTACCCTCGCAAATATCGAATGCCCAGGACCGTCATTGCGCCTCTCCTTCACCCTTCTCCTTCGCGGCGTTTTCCTGGCTCTGTCGCACTAGTTCAACCAGTTCAGGCGTAGGTTTCAAGACCAGCTTGTGCTTCATCCATTTCAATCCCGCACCTTCGGCATGGGTGACGGCCTCGTTCAACAAGGCGATTGCTCGCTGTCCCTGCAAGCTGAATCTCCGAGCATCCTGCCCGGGTTTTTCAAGCAACTCCCATTCGCGGTCGGCGACCGGCCACAATTGGCAGCGTGAACGCAAACTCGTTCCTGTCTCAGCCGACAAGACACCGGCGCACAGGGCCATAGCGGCCAAAACTGCCCGAGCTGCGTCGTCGGTGCTGGAGTCGGTGCGACCGTTTACGGGAAAGCGCAGTTTCCGCAGCGCTCCTAGTGAGACCACGGTTGTTTGTTCCGCGTAACGGAACCGAATCCCTGTGTTCGAAGACTCAAACAGAATGTTGCCGTGATTTAACTCGGAGGGCCTTAGTTTTCCACTTCCGACTTCAAAGCCCCCGTCGTCTCGTTGCTTCAGAGCGACGCTTTTACTTGACCCGAGTGGATCGATTCGGAATCCTGCTCGCTTTTGGGTGAGGTCGTTCCGGCCTTCCCGGTCGGTTGGCGCTCCGTTGTTCCCGACCACATCGACTGCCACGATCTCCGAAACATAGGCACGCTCGAATTTGGCGCCCAAACCGCCGGGCTTCTCGGGAGAGCCCCACATGCCAAACACCAAGGCCGTCGGGCACAGTTCATAAACGGCACTGGCGTTCCAGACATTCGAACGGCTCCATTGTTTTGCGTACGCAGATTTTGAAAATCGGGTTCCATCTTCTAACTGGCTGTCGCGCAGGATTGCATCAGCGAGTCTGTGAGGCACTTCAAGACTGGTAAGGTTCGGCAACGGGCTCCGCAGCTTTTCGTTCGCCGAAGTGAAATCCACTTCGATGAGCGGCAAAGAGAGTTGGCCCCTCTCAATTGCACGCATGAGCGCTTCCTCTGCCCTGTTGCTTTGCGACTGCACCGAATCGATGAGCACGCAATCAACATCAGCGCCGTCGAGGCGGCGCTTTTCTCTTGCATAGACACCCCCTGCGAACGTGACGGGAAAGACCTTATCCCCCACGCCACCCACGGGCTGTAATTGTGTAATAGAGCGGAACGCCGCCGCCGACCCACCTACTGCAGCCAGTAAATCTGAGAATTCAAATGACACGGTACCTGCTTTCTAATGTGTAGAATTGCCAAGTGTATCGTTATATAATGATGTGTGTCAACAACAAATTAAAAAGTTCCTCTCTTCTCTACATCTCACTTCCAAAAGACCCAGAAATGTTCTATCATCCGGTCATGCGGCAAGTTTTTGCTTCAGGCAACCAAATTGAAGCTGGGTGTTGTGCATGTGTGACGTAGGAGAGCCGCATATTTCCGCGATCCACCGGATCGCGGCCTCATTGAAGCGCCTACAATCAACTGTAGGCGCAAATGGCAACCCATGTTTCAGCTCCGCTCGATCTGGAACTCGAGCGCGACAGATACCTTGAATTCGTCAACGGCCAGTTCGTGGAGCGTGTTTTGGGCGGTAAGACTCATTCCGAGTGCCAGTTCAACGTTGTTTTGCGGTTGAAGCCGATCGCCCGCCGCATCGGCGCAACCGTTCATCAGGAATGGAGTCTCGCGCGCGGCGAGGAATGGCTCGTTCCGGACGTCACACTCACGCACCCCGGAACCTTCGATACGGATCAGCGCGGCTATCTGATCTCGACCCCCCTGCTGTGCGTAGAAATTCTATCGCCCGGCCAAACGCAATCCGAACTGCTCCGGAAATGCAAACAGTATCATGCGTGGGGCGTCCCTCATTGCTGGGTGATCGACCCGGCCGCCCAGGTTTGCTTCGAGTCTCATGGTCCGGATTCGTTCAAGCTGATTGGCATCGGAGAAGAATTAACTGCGGGCGACGTGAAATTGGCCGTTGCCGACCTGTTCTCCGACATGTCCACAAAATAATTGCAAGACGTATTGACCGTAAACACGGGCCGCCGCGCTTCGGAAGCTATCGTCACAATCCCGCATAACTGATTCGCCGTCGCCCAGCGAATCTCGCCCCAGCCAGATTCTTAACACTAGTACAACTCCTTCAGCTAAACTTGTACATAATTCATGGCGGCGAGAAAAAAAGACCCCGCGCCCTCCGTATCGGCAAGCCAATTGAGGGCCCATGTTGGTCGAGATAGGCCGTTCGAAAGTCCCCGTAGATCGATCAAAAGCATTATCGCCGAACTCTTTGCTGAATGCGAGCCGGCAGGATCGGCAAACCTTCTCCTCAAGGAGCCAGAATCGCTCTGCCGTATGCGTGAAGGAGACGGCTCACTTCTTCAAGGAGGGCCATCAACTCAGCGGTATCCCCGTATCCAAGATCCACTGCCAGGATCAAATAATAGCGGCTCTCCTCGAGTGAACCTTCCGCGACGTTCAAGTAACGCGCCTTGTCGGGCTTAGTGCGTTTTCGGAAACCCTCGGCGATATTGGCCGGCACCGATATTGCAGCGCGACGCATTTGCATCGAGAGCGCATACATTTCGTGCTTAGGAAATAAGCCAGTGAAGCGGTAGACGCCAAGCACAAACTCATGCGCCTTTCGCCAAACAATCAAATCGCGAAATGTTCGAGCCGCCGGTCGTTGGCTAATCACTCTGTCTCCTGACTCCCGTCTCCTGTCTCCTGACTCCTGTCTCCTCCTTACCACACCACTCTCCCCACGTTCTGCAGCCCAATCCGTCCCCGCATCGGAAACGCCTGCGCCAGATAATACCCAACCGCATCGCTAACATGCGTCCGCATCCGATCCGACTTATCCAACTCGCTCGTCGGCTGCCCCGCCCCGTCGGTGCACCACTGCACGCGCTCCAGATCCCGCACCAATTCCCGGCATCGCGGATCCACAAACAATCGCCGCTCCTCGCTCGCGCTGCACAAGCGGCTGTTCACCACGTTCACCCGATCCCGCACCGCCGGGTTCGTGCTCCCCGCGCGAACCGATGCCAGGAACTGTCCTCTCCGTCCTCCGAAAAACTCCCGAATCAAGCTCCAGTCCGTGCCCGTCCCCGAAGTGCGTCGCTGATATCCGCTCGCATCGCCATACACCTCCATCGTCACCGCCCCGGCGCGTTGCCACCCCGCCGTTCTCTTCAGCAGTTCCTCGCAAGCCGCCGGCGTATTCGCATTGTGCAAAACCATTTCATCCAGAACGTATACCGTTTCCCCCTCCCGCTGCAGCAGCACCGAACACATCGGATGCACATTGAAATCCAGTGACCAGATCAAGGGCAGCCGCGGATCGTACTCACAACTCCGCACGTTCTCCGTCCGTGAAAACGCGTAATACGCCAGCCCATGCCCGACGCTTTCAAACGACCCCTCAAACTCCTGCCGGTACAGCCGCTCGTCCATTGCCCGCGCCGCGCTGGCCAGTTCTTCCTCGCTCACATTCCCGCCCTCGATCGTCGTGAACTGAAACGCCTGCCACTCCATATCCCGCTGCGCCTGTTCGAACTGATCGCGCAGATGATTCGCTCCTTGCGGCGTCCCCATGAACAGCGCTCCTCCCCGCCGGTCGCTCAACGCCGGTCGCAGCACCTCCGTCCAGCACTCCGGCCGCATCGAAGCATACTCATCCAGCACCACGAAATCCAATCCATTCCCGCGCAGCGAGTCGTACCGGTCAGCGCCCTTCAGCGCAATCGTCCCGCCCCCGCGCAGCACAATGCTCAGATCGCTCTCGTTCGGCCGGCCGCTCCAGAACGGACGCGTCAGTTCTTTCAACCGGTTCCATGCGATCCGCTTGGCTTGCCGGTAAGTCGGCGCAACATACCACACGCTCCGTTGCGGTTCAGCCGCCGCCCGCAGCAGTTCCACCAGCGCCAGTTGCGTCTTTCCGAATCGCCGTCCCGCCACCAGCACCCGAAACCGCCTCGGACACCGGAACACCTCCATCTGGGCTGGACGCAGTCCGATCGTCGTCGCGGCCGCTCTCTCTTTCCGCGCCAACTATTCCACTTTCACAATGATCTGTGGCGTTTCCGGCGACGGGTCCGCATCCCGCGACCGCTCTCGCCATCCGCACCGCGTCTTCGCCCAGAAAATCGCCGCTGTGGGATTCTTCCCCGTCGTCGCCATTTCGAACAGCGACTGCACTACCTTGTTGTTGGCCTCGATCGCGCCCGTATCCAGCTCGCTCCGAAAATGTTTGCGCAATGTCTTCGGAGTCATCTCCATCATCCGGGCAATATCTTCATGCCGGCAGCCCAGCGATGCCATGGCCTTCACCATCTTCCGCATCTTCGCCGTAACTTCGTAAGTTGGCCGTGCCATCAGCGCGTTATTACCTCCAAAAACCCCGTTATTACCGCAAAAAAGTGCATTATTACCCCTCCGAGAGCTTCGTTCTCTCCCGCAAGCAGCGTAATCCACCGCCAAAACGCTAGGCCTGGAAATCAGCCCTAACTCATTGAAGACACGAGCTCAGAATGAGAACCGAAAATTGTGATGGCCTGGGATCTTTTTTATAACGAGTAATAACGGAACCGCGACCGTGAGGAGCGGTTTTGCGGCAGAACCGCGACCGTGAGGCGGTGCGATAAACACCCCCAAATGGGTGCTTTTCGCAAGTCTCGCAAAAGTAGTCACAAAAGTTGAAAATATTTCTCAAATTTTTTTTCTCCATCTCTATCAGCCGGTTACAGCATTTTTTCCGCGTCTGACCCCTTCATCGGACCCCAGTTTGTTTTGGCGGCTGTGCTACTTTCGTGGTCGCTCGGGTGAACACCCCCGAGTAGAAATCAAATTCAGGCAGGCCGGGACACGTTCCCGGCTTTCGCATTTTGGGAGAGATCAAATGGGCGAACTGATCATGATGCCGTTGCGGAACACGGAAGCAGATGCTTCAGCCGTCGAGACGAACCAGGCGCCGGCGTGCGCTGAGAATTCCGGAATTGACTTCTCGGTTTGGAAGCGAGCTCCCAGGGAACGCACCGCCGCCTATTTCCCCACTTACTCGACCGTTTCGAAAGCCATGCAGACCGCAATGCGCGGCTGGGTTCGCGAATGGTTCGCAGTCAATCCTGAAGTTCTCCTGCGGCCGCACACTGCATATCCGATTCTCGTGTATCAATGCACGCATCCGTTCTCGGGCAAACCGACCAACATGTTCACCTACGACATTCAGCAGACCGAGGCTCTCGACCGGGCCTTCCGTTCGGCCGCGAATAAGCTGGGCCGCGAGTTGAAGACGCTCGACACGAAACGGTTTCCCTGGTTTACCCGCGAGCACTATTTCGCCTACCGCAGCAAGGAAGTCATCAAGTACGTGATGAAGAATCGCCGTTCGCTCTACAAAATGCTCAACGTGGAAACGGTGCTCATGGACAGCATTTTGAAATTCGCAATCATTGATATCCCGAAGCTGGGCTTGGAAGAAGCGTTAGTGCTGCTGCGGCGCGCGTTCAACACGCAATTGAGGCGCTTCTCCGAAGAATTCGATCTCGGCGATCGGGCGGAACAGTTACTGGCGATCGCCACGGACGCTCTTCTGACGAAGCTCGCGACCGACAACGTAGTAGAGATGCCGGTCAGAAATGTTGTGGACATGCCGCTAGCGGCGTAGCGGCATTTTGACGAGGAGCAGGTTTGGCGGCCTGCTCCTCTTTTTTTAAATCTACAGCTTCACCGTAACCGTCTTGATTTCCGAATACTGTTGTAAGCCGTATTCGCCCAGCTCGCGCCCGATGCCGGATTGCTTGAACCCTCCGAACGGCGCAGCCGCATCGAAAACGTCATAGCAGTTCACCCACACCGTGCCCGCTCTCACGTTGTTCGCAATGTGATGCGCCTTCGTAATGTCCCGCGTCCAAACCGCTGCCGCCAGACCATACATGGTCTTGTTGGCGCGTTCCACCAGCTCATCCATATCCTTAAACTTCAAAACGCTCATCACCGGACCGAAGATCTCTTCTTCGGCAATCTTCATATCGTCCTTAACGTCCGCGAAAACCGTGGGAGCCACGAAATAGCCGCGATCGCCGACGCGCTCCCCGCCGCACATCAGCTTTGCCCCTTCTTTCTTCCCCGCTTCGACATAGCTCATCACCTTATTAAATTGATCGTTGTCGACCTGCGGCCCTTGCTCCGTATTCTTATCGAGCGGATTGCCGACCGTGCGCTTCTTAGCCCGTTCCGTGCTGCGCTGGACGAACTCGTCGTAAATCTTGTCCTCGACAAATACCCGCGAGCCCGCGCAGCAGCACTGTCCCTGATTGAAGAACAGCGCGAAATGCGACCCTTCGACCGCCTGCTCCATATCCGCATCGGCGAAGACAATATTCGGGCTCTTGCCGCCCAATTCGAGGGTGACTCGTTTCAGATTCGTTTCCGCCGCAGCCTTCATAATGAGGTGCCCCACTTCGGTCGAACCGGTGAATGCCACCTTATCGACATCCATGTGGCGCGCGATCGCTCCTCCCGCAGTTGGCCCATAGCCCGGAAGAATATTCACCACGCCGTTGGGAAATCCCGCTTCGAGAATCAGCTCGCCCACTCGCAGAGCGCTCAGAGGCGTTTGCTCCGCCACTTTCAGCACAACCGTATTCCCGCAAGCGAGCGCCGGGCCGAGTTTCCAGGCCTGCATCAATAGCGGAAAATTCCACGGGATGATCTGTCCGACCACGCCAACAGGTTCGTGGCGGGTATAGCAGAAATAATCGCCGCTGATCGGAATGGTCTTGCCTTGAATCTTGTCGGCCCAGCCCGCGTAATAGCGGTAACACGCGATGGTGAGCGGCAAATCCGCGGCAGCCGCGACATGCTTGGGCTTGCCATTGTCCAGCGATTCGAGCGTAGCCAGTTCGTCAATGTTCTTCTCAATCAGATCCGCCAGCCGGTTGAGAAGTTTTCCGCGCTCCGAGGCGGACATTCTGCGCCAGGGCGCTTTCGAGTGGAACGCCTTCCGGGCAGCTTTCACAGCCAGATCGACGTCGGCTGCGTCTGCCTCAGCCACCTTCGCCAACACATCGCCCGTAGCCGGGTTGATGGTGTCGAACTTCTTGCCCGAGACGCTGTCTACCCATTTGTTATCGATCAGAATCTTGGTTTGCTTGATTAGAGTTTGCGTGCTTGTAGGTTCGGTAAGAACAGTAGCCATGATTTTCCTTTCGCCCTCATCATATTCCAGATTTTCGAGACCGGCTCACTCAAATTCTGCACTCGCTTCCATTTTTTGCCCAGACGAATGACCAGAATCGCCGTAGCGCCCGTGAGCAGTAGATCCTTGAAAATAGCGCCGTTGATTTCCACCGCGCCCGCCTTCAGTTTTCGCGTGGCGTCCGTAACACTCTCGGCCAGCCCGATCGTCGCCAGCAATTTGTCCACTCGGATGCCTTTCTCCGTGGTCACCGACCCGGGCAAATCCAGAACCTCCGTGTCCGCCGGTTCCAGGCCCTGGCGAACTTCGCGATCGAACGCCTCACGCGCGGCATCGGCTTCCGCGGCCGAATGGAAATCGGCAACGATCCGCCGCCCAAGTTCCATCTTCACCGCCATCGGATCTCTTCGCCCGGAAGCGACATCCTCTTTCAGCCGGGCGATGTCATCCATTTGCAGATCGGTCAGCAGCTCGTAATAGCGATACATCAACTCATCGCTGACCTGCATGATCTTGCGAAAAATGACCTTGGGCGGCTCCGTGATGCCGATATAGTTGTCCTTCGACTTCGACATCTTCTCGATGCCATGGATGCCTTCCAGAATGGGAACGGTGGCGACGATCTGCGGAGGCTGCCCATAATCTCTCTGAATTTCGCGGCCCACCAGGAGATTAAATTTCTGATCCGTGCCGCCCATCTCGACATCGCATTCGAGCGCGAACGAGTCGAACGCCTGAGCGAGCGGATACAGGAGCTCGTGAACCGAAATCGGCGTTCCTTCTTTGTAGCGCTTGCTAAAATCGTCGCGTTCGAGCAAACGAGCGACCGTGTACTTTGAGCAAAGCCGGATCAGATTCTCGAACGTGAGCGGCTCAAGCCACGCGCTGTTGAATCGCACTTCGGTTTTCTCGGGATCCAGAATCTTGAAGACCTGGGCTTTGTAAGTTTCGGCGTTACGCTGGATCTCATCGCGCGTCATCGGCGGACGCGTGATATTGCGGCCCGTAGGATCGCCGATCAGCCCGGTCATGTCGCCGATTAAAAAGATGACCGTGTGGCCGAGATCCTGGAAATGCTTCATTTTCCGAAGCAGAACCGTGTGGCCTAAATGCAGATCCGGAGCGGTGGGATCGAAGCCTGCTTTCACCCGAAGCGGGCGGCCTTCTTTTGCGGACGCGATTAGACGCTCTTTCAGCTCTTCTTCACGAATGAGTTCCGCAAGGCCCTTCTTCAGGTAAACAAGTTGTTCTTCGACAGGAGGAAATGACACGATCGTCTTTCATTCTAGGACTGCCCCGGCTGTTTCAAAATGCTCTTCAATCTCTTCCAAAGTCTTGCCTTTGGTTTCAGGCAGGAAGAATGCGGCAGTAATAAGGTAGATGACCGTGAAGCCCGCGAACAGAAAGAACATTGTCGAGTATCCATACCTGCCGACAACCGGCAAGAAGATCGCCGCCAGTGTAGTGGAGACCACTTGATTGATCACCAGGGCGATGCTCATCCCGTTCGATCGAATCCGCGTCGGCATCAGTTCGGAAAGCGCCAGCCAGACACACACGCCTGGACCGAGCGCGAAGAACGCCATGAACACATAAAGGCTGATCGCTACCGCCCAACCGTTTTGCGTATCCGGCACGGGGCTGATGAGAGCTTTTTCAATGTGCAAAGGGGCTGTGCGGGCACTGTTCAGATCCGCAAATGGATTCTTGAAAAATGCCTCGATCCTATTAGCGGGAACAGAGCTTTCGCGAGTAATCTTGATAGGCGGCGCAGCGGCATCGTCAGAACGTACGACATTTGTTCCACCGGTGAAATCGCCATAGGAGTAGAGAATCGTCAAAGTTGCCCGGCTGCCATTGATGCCTCCAGCCGCGGGGCTCGTGGCGAGAAGCTTGTTTGCCTCCGCTCCGTCGAAACGCATCGTGAGTGTCTGATCCGGGCTGACCATCGCTTGAACGGCATCCCGACAGTCCACGCGCAGTTTTTCCGTATTCCGGAAAAGCATGGCTGTCGTAATCAGAGACACAATGATTCCGGCACTGCCCAAGGTCAGGAGGAACTTGCGCCCCTTGCGATCCACGAGCAGAAGGCCGACGATGGTCATCAGAAAATTGACCAGTGTAAAGGCAACGTAACCCCAATGCGCCTGCAGATCCGAGAGGCCGCTCTGCAAAAGAATATTGGTGTTGTAGCCGATGATGGAATTAATGCCCGTGGCTGTATTGCAGAACAGGATGACGCAAGCCAGCACGAACGGAATTACATATTTCCGGCGCAAAAGCGAATCCCGGGCCTTGCCGCCTTTGCGAGACTTTGTCTTTTTCGGCGGCGGCAATCTGCTCCATCTCCCGCAATTCGAAGTCTGGCCTGTTCCGCGCTGCGGGAGCGAAGAAGCGCTTGGAGCGCGGCTTCGGTTTTGCCTCGTCGAAATAGCCAGCGCGGAGATTCCGCCACCAGCAGACTACCGATCACGAACAAGACGCCCGGAGGCAGCGAAACCCAAAAAATGCGACGCCATGCCTGATCCTCGAATGCAAACAGATGAGCTGCATTAGCAGCACGGGCGACTTCCGCCACGCGATAACTGTAATAGATCCCGATCAGCGCCGCCGCGACAATCCCCAGCGTCAGCAGCCACTGAAAAATCCCTGTGCCTTTACCGCGCTTCGATGCAATCAGGCATTCGGCCAGATAAAGCGGAACAACTACTCCGATGAATCCTCCGCTGATGCCCTGCAGCAAACGTCCGAAAAACAGCGGCTCATAGCCTTGCGAACCGGCAATGATCGGAATGCTCACCACAAAAGCCAGCCCGCTGAGAACCATCAGGCGCTTTCGTCCCATCCAGTCAGCCAGCATGCCGGCGAATAGAGTCGAGATCACGCTACCCAGCAAAACAGCGGCCACGATCACTGAAAGCTGGCTCGCATTCAGACCGGAGGTTGCCTCCAAATACGGCAACGCGCCGCCGATGATGCCTACATCGACGCCATAGAGCAGGCCACCCAGTCCGGCGACCAGTAGCAGAAACCGGTTATAGCCTGTCGAAGACATACTGTTCAGGATAGGAAATTGACGGCGCTCAGGTCTTCCGGACGACCCACGTCGCGCCAGTCACCCTGAACCGCGGAAATCCGCAGTTCCAGGCCGTCTTCGAGCATCATGTCCAGAGCCGAAGTCAGCTCGTATTCATTGCGAGCGGAAGGTTGCAATCGCTCCAGGTATTCGAAGATCACTGGCCGAAACGCATAAAATCCGGCGCTATTCCAGGGAGTTGTCGATGTGCCTTTCGGGGGTTTTTCGATGATCTGCCGCACTCGTCCCTCCTCTTCGTAAACAGCCGCGCCTTGCCAGGGATCATCGACAGCCTTCACCGCGATGACTGCCCCGGCAGCCTCATTCCGTTTTAGTTCCGACTCGCAGCGCACGTATTCCGAAGGGTCGCACAAAATGTCCCCGTAGGTGAGCAGGAACGGCTGGGCATCGGCAAAATCCTTGGCCAGCAGCGCCGCCGATCCGGTCCCGTTCACGGGATCTTGCACTCGGAATTCCACATTGCAAGTTGGAATTGCGGAAATAATTTTCGATCACGTCGTGGCGATAACCGACGACAACGAAAAATTGGTCCATCCCTGCCGCGGCGAGCCGTTCGAGAATATGCTCCAACATCGGCCGCCCCTGAATCGGCAGCATGGGTTTCGGTGTCGCCTCGGTCATGCTGCCCATTCGCGTGCCCCGGCCGGCAGCAAGCATGACCGCATGTCGAATGAATCGTCTCAGTCAACCATTGCTCCCGCGGACGGCTCAGCGACGATCAAATGGTTCTGACGGTCGAAATCACTGAATTTTGAGTAGTAGCGCTGGACGAGTTGCTCACAGACTTGCTCGCGATCTGTTGCTTTGCAGAAGACGATGGCGCAGCCGCCAAACCCCGCTCCCGTGACGCGAGCACCCAAGGCGCCCGCATTGACGGCGATTTCCACAATTTCGTCCAGCGCGGGGCAACTCACGCGCAATTGATCGCGCAAGCTGGCATGGGAAGCAAGCAGCAACTGTCCAAAGAGGGTTGCATCGTTGTCGCGAAGAGCGGCGATGGCTTTCTGAACCGCGCTTCCCTCCTCCACCACGTGTCGGAAAGCACGCAATTCTTCATCAGTAAGCTGACGCCTGGCGCAGTCGGGGAGCGGACGCCACCAGAGCGCGGCGATAAGATGGGAAGCCCAATTTCTCGAGCGCCCGGCTACCGGCCGCGCGGCGGGCGTTGTATTCCAATCGCGCCGCTCCCGACTTTTCCGCTTTCGTCAGGCTGTGCGCAACTACAAATGACCAACCCGGAGGAATCGGGATCGGGGAGAGTTCCAGCGGCGAAAACCCGACCAAAAGCGCACAACCGCGGTCGGGAGGCCAAAACCACGGCATGATCCATTCCCCCGCCCCGCGTGCCGACAAACTGTTCGGCTTCCGGCAAGATCTCCATCAGCTCGTCCACAGTGGGATAAATTTCGTTCGCTCGAAGCAGAGCGATCATGGACCCGGCGACAAGCGCAGAAGAGGAAGACAAACCGGCGGCCGGAGGCAGATCGGATGTTACGGCAGCGTCAACACCTCGCGTAACTTTCCAACGCTTTTGTGTCGCGTTAGCGGCGGCTTTCAAGTAGTTCGCCCAATCGCCCGCTGGACCGGAATCGAGCTCCGGCTCTAACAGAAACTGCCGGCAACCATATTCACCGGCGCTGATAGCACGCACAAGCCGGTCACCGCGCGCTCGGAAGGCAATGGAAATTTTCCGCTGAATCGCCATCGCTAGCACCGGCAGATTGTGATAATCAATATGGTCTCCGATGATTACGACGCGCCCCGGAACCGAAACCACGCCTAGAGCCGATCCAGGACCGAATGCTCCTTCCAGAAGAGCCTCGGCGGGGCTGGAACGGCGTTTACATGTGTTCTGAACCAACACATAAGCATGACATTTCCGCAGCTTTTTAGCTGCATGGAACATCTGGCGTTCTAAGGCGTATCTATAGCTGGGTACAAGAATGCCTGCAAGATCGCCGATTTTGTGGGACGATGGGAGTAATCCCACCGCGTAAGTAGGGTTTCGTGTCTCAATCCAGGTCGAAAAAAACAATTTTGTTCGCATTTGGCGTGCTCGTTTGCGCCCTCGTGTTTGCTTCTTGTGGAAAGAAAGCGGCGGGTCCGAACGCCATGATGATGATGATGATGCAAGCCGCGCCCGTGCGCGCGGTTCCGGCGGTCGCTTCGGACGTTCCGCTGGACGTATCCGCAGTCGGTAATGTCGAGGCGATCGCGAGTGTGGACGTGAAATCCAGAGTGGCGGGACAGGTGCTTCGCGTGGATTTCCAGGAGGGACAAAACGTCGAAAAGGGCCAGCTACTTTTCGAAATCGATCCCGAACCTCTGCAAGAACAGATCGCTCAGATTCAGGCCGATCTCGTGAAGGATGCCGCACTCGAACAGCAGGCGCGCGCCAACGTAGTGAAAGACGAAGCTCATGTTGAAGCAGACCAGGGCGGCCGCGGATCGAGGTCTGGAACTGTCAAAGGAAGGAATCTTTTCCAAGGAACAGACCGAGCAAGTAGTGGCCACTGCCGATTCGAATCAGGCATCGCTCGATGCGGATAAGGCGGCGGTGGAGAGTGCTGTCGCGTCCATTAAATCGGATCGCGCTCGCCTCGCGCAGACTCAACTTCAACTCAGCTATACGAAGATTACTGCGCCGATCAGCGGCCGGGCGGGCGCAATCGCGATCAAGGCGGGCAACCTGATCAAGGACAACGATGCCGCACTCGTCACGATTCTCGAGATGTCTCCTATTTACGTTACGTTCGGGCTGCCGGAGCAACTGCTTCCTGAAGTCCGAAAGTACAATTCCGAGCGGCCGCTGCTGGTCCAAGTCGACTCCAGACGGCGAAAACCCCGTAACAGGCACTCTTCGCTTCATCGACAACTCTGTGGACAGCACGACGGACACCATTAAACTGAAAGCCGAGTTTCCAAATTCCGATCGCGCACTGTGGCCGGGGCAATTTGTGAATGTGAAGGCGCAGTTGGAGGTGGAGCACGGCCGTATTGTTGTCCCGAGCCGCACCATTCAAACCGGACCGCAGGGCAAATATGTCTGGGTAGTGAATCCGGCAAACAAAACGGTGGCAATGCGGCCGGTTCAGGTATTGCGCAATTATCATCCTCCGAAAACAGCAGAAGAGGCGATCATCGGGAGCGGTTTACAACCTGGAGAAATGGTGATTTCAGAAGGGCAGATGCGCCTCGCTCCGGGAATGAAGGTGGAACTTTTAAAGACGCAAGCTCAGATGGGCGATGCCCAAGAGACGAGCGTTCCCGGGCAGTCCTGAGGGACCTAGAATGCATTTCACAGATCTGTTTATCCGGCGCGCGATCACCACCACCCTGGTGATGGCGGGCATTTTGATATTCGGAATTCTCAGCTACACGTCGCTGCCGGTCAGCAATCTTGCCGGCCGTGGAGTATCCGACGATTCAGGTCAACGCAGGGCTGCCGGGCGCGAATCCCGACGTAATGGCGTCTTCGGTCGCCACGCCTCTGGAGAGTGAGTTCGCCACGATTGCCGGCATTAACAGCATGTCATCGTCGAGTTCTCTCGGATCGACGAGCATCACATTGCAGTTCGATTTGAGCCGGGATATCGACGCGGCGGCACAGGACGTGCAGGCAGCCATCGCGCGGGCGCAAGGCAGCCTTCCGACGAACATGCCGAGTCCGCCCTCTTATTCGAAAGTGAATCCGGCGGAGAGCCCCATCCTGTTCATCGTTCTGACTTCCAAAACCATGTCGTTTTCGCAGTTGGATGAGTACGCGGAAACAATGATGGCGAGGCGGATCTCGATGGTCAGCGGTGTGGCGCGCGTGCAAGTTTTCGGCTCCGAAAAGTATGCCGTCAGAGCGGATATGGATCCTAGTAAACTCGTCGCGCACCAGATCGATCTCGAACAGGTGCGAAATGCGCTCGCCCAAGGCAGCTTGAATCTGCCCGCCGGATCTCTGTACGGATATTCGAAATCCTATACTGTTCAGTCCAACAGCCAGTTGACGTCAGCCTCGCAGTTCGGGCAGCTCATTGTTACCTACCGAAACGGAAGCCCGGTACGCCTCAATGAGCTAGGAAATGTAATCGATAGCGTTAGCGACACAAAGAGTATTTTCTGGATTAACGGCAAGCACAGTATCGTTTTGGCAGTTAACAAGCAACCAGGTTCCAACACTGTCCAGGTTGCCGACTCAGTAAAGGCGCTATTGCCCGTGATGCAGCAGTCGATGCCTGCCGGCATTGAAATTGGGAGGGCATTCGACGCCTCGCAAAACATTCGCGAGTCGATTGCGGACGTGAAGTTTACGCTTCTGCTGACCATCGGCCTTGTCATCCTGGTCATTTTCGTCTTCCTGCGAAACGTCTCGGCGACGGTGATTCCGAGCCTGGCCGTTCCACTTTCATTGCTCGGCACTTTCGCGGCCATGAAGCTGCTCGGCTTCACGGTAGACATCCTTTCGATGATGGCCATGACGCTGTCGGTAGGCTTTGTCGTGGATGATGCGATCGTCATGCTGGAAAACATCGTCAGGCATATGGAGATGGGCAAGCCGCGCATGCAGGCAGCCCTCGAAGGCGCGCGAGAGGTGGGATTCACCATCGTGTCCATGACGGTTTCGCTGGTGGCAGTCTTTATTCCGGTGCTGTTCCTGGGCGGCGTTATCGGGCGCTTGCTGCGCGAATTTTCGATTACGATCGCGGTGGCGGTGCTTATTTCCGGATTCATTTCGCTTACGCTGACGCCCATGCTCTGCAGCCGCTTTTTGCGGCACGAGAGTCATCCAAACGGAGCTTTTTATCGCTGGTCCGAAAAGTTTTTCGACGGGATGAACAACACGTACAGGCGAACGCTACAGATTGTTTTGCACCATCGCAGAACGACGCTGTTCGCCAGTATTCTGCTCACGGTTGCGACGTTGTACCTTTTCGTGATCATGCCGAAAGGCTTTATGCCGACGGTGGATCAGGGGTTCGCGCAAGGCGGCGACGAAGCGGCGCAAGACACCTCGTTCGATGAAATGGTCCGTCTGCAAGAGCAAGTGAATGCCATTCTCGCCAAGAATCCATGGATCGACACTTGGGGGTCGGGCACGGGAAGTTTCGTAGGACAGAATCAGGGCTTTGTGTTCGTGGCGTTTAAGGATGCCAAGAAGCGGCCGCCAGCAAACGTAATCATCGGTCAACTGGAAGCGCAGTTTATGAAGATTCCGGGACTGATGGTGTTCTTACAAGTTCCACCGCTTATTCCGCTCGGCCAAAATGAGGGCCGCAGCCAATACTCGGTCGCCCTGCAGGACGCCGATACCGCAGAGCTCTATAAGTGGGCGCCGGTACTCGAGGCAAAGCTTCACTCCATTCCCCAGTTGAGAAATATCTTCAGCGATCTTCGGTTGAGCAGTCCACGCCTGGAGGTGGAAATTGACCGTAATCGCGCTCTCGCCGTCGGCGTAACTCCCGATCAGATCGCAAATACGCTCTACGATGCATATGGCAATCGCAAAGCGACAACCATTCAAACCTCGGCTAACCAATACGACGTGATTATCGAGGTACTGCCGCAGTACCAGCGGGATCCAGCCGCTCTGCGCGATCTCTACATTCGAAGCAGCCAAGGCAAGATGGTGCCGCTTTCCGCCGTTACTGAGCTGAAGCAGACGGTGGCCCCGCTCAGTGTGAATCACATTGGTCAATTACCCGCAGTGAACTTCCAATTCGACGTCGCGCCCGGGGTGGCTCTGAGTCAAGCTACGAGCCTGATCAGCAACGCAGCGCGCCAGATCGGTTTACCGGACACGGTCAGCTTTTCCTACCAAGGGACGGCGGCTGCATTTCAAAGTTCACTCCGCGGCTTGGGCATCCTCTTAGTGATTGCCGTTCTCGTCATTTACCTGGTTTTGGGTATCCTGTACGAGAGTTTCATTCACCCGATTACGATTTTGTCCGGGTTACCGGCAGCCGGCCTGGGCGCGTTGTTGACGCTCTTGCTATTCGGCGAAGATTTAAACCTTTACTCGTTTGTCGGTATCATTCTGCTCATTGGAATCGTGAAGAAGAACGCGATCATGATGATCGACTTCGCAATCGAGGCACAGCGCAAGGAGGGAAAATCTCCCGAGGAAGCAATTTTTGAAGGATGTCTGAAACGCTTCCGGCCCATCATGATGACAACCATGGCGGCGCTGCTCGGTACGCTTCCCATCGCGTTCGGAACAGGCGCGGGGGGTGAAGCGAGACGCCCCCTCGGTATCGCGGTGGTCGGCGGCTTGATCGTATCGCAGCTACTCACGCTCTACATCACGCCTGTGATTTACATCTACCTGGATCAGTTCGTGTCGTATCGGCGCAGAGGCAAATCGCGGGGGCTGCCGCCTATTGAGGTTTGGTCCGGAGAGGAATCGCTGGTTAAACAATAGCCGCGACACCATGAAGGCTATTCATGGCGCAACGCAACCATAGGATCGACCGAACTGGCGCGATGAGCCGGGATCAGAGCTGCAGTTATGGCGACAGCGCACAGAACAATCACCGGTAAGAGAAGCGGCAATACCGGCATTCCGGAATCCCGTAGAGCAGCTGGAGAGCCGCCGCGACGCCGGATAGCAGACCGGCAACCCGATCACTATTCCCGTTCCGACCAACAGAAGCGTTTCCCGCAGAATCAGCCAGCGTATACCGGACGCTCCGCTCCGAGCGCGACGCGCATGCCAAACTCGCCGCACGGCTCGCGACCAAGAAGCTCAAAAGGCCGAAATAGACCGACGGCGGCAAGCGTCAAGGCAAGAACGGCGAACATCGTCCCGAGGTCGGCGAGCAATTGTTCCCGCATGAGCGAATAGTCACGCTGTTGGGAGATGGGTTTCAGTAAAGAGCGTATTGACGACCTATTTTCCGCAATTCGGCGCTATGGCCGAGATCATCTGAGCCGGTGGACCGGCGTATCGTATTTGAAGGTTGCCCCAGTTCGCCGCTTTTGGGGTGCTGCCAGAAATTGAAGTAAACGAAGCCGAGATCATCGGAATGAATATCTTCCAGGCGGGCATCGGCTGCAATGCCGACGATCTCCAAATCCCGGGTTTCGGGCTCGGTTCCGAATTGAATGTGCCTGCCGAGCGCGCTCGCGTGCGGGAACAAGCCGCCTGGCGAGGGACTGGCTCACGATGGCGGTTTTCTGCGACTGGGAATTATCGGACGACTGAAATCGTGGCCTTGAAGCAAAGGAATGCGCATGGTGCTCAGAAACCCATTGGTGACAAACTCGCCGGCACCCTGGAGAATAGCCCGCCCGGGGAATCGGCCCGGCGAATATCTTCTTTGTACGGCATCGTGACGAGCGGCGAGAAACTTGACATACTTACAGCTTCGAGCAGGCAAGCTCTTCATCCGATCGATCAGATCGCGACAATAACTTGCAAAGTCGAATTTGTCCGGAAGCGCGCGAGGCAACGGAATCAATTGCGCATCGATGACGGCCTCACTCCGATATCCGAGGCGTTCAGTCTGCAAATGACGCAAGGTCTGGATGAACACCGCCAGCACCCGTGAAAAGCACCAGAGTGAGAGCCACTTGCGCACATATCAAGATACGGCGATTCGTCGCACGACCGCCCCTCAGCGACCGTGAAGCGGCTTTCAGCGCAGCGGCCGAATCGATGTCGCTTGTCTGCCATGCGGGCAAGAGACCGAATAGCAGAAGCGCAAGTAGGACCGTGACGCCAGTGAAGAAAAGCGACATACTTGTCAGACGCGGGTTCCAGAGAAAATCCGGAGTAATAATGGCTCACTATGCCGAGAAGGAGCCGATCACATGTGTAAGCAACGAAACCGCTGATAGCAAGGCCGGCAGAAAGCAAGATCGCACTTTCGAGGAACAGCGCACGAACGATACGCGCGCGCGAAGCGCCGAGAGCAAATCGAATGGCTATCTCCCGCTTTATTTTCAGTCCGCGGGCGAAGTAGAGGTTCGCCACATTGATGCATGAAACAACAGAACGAGGAAACTTACTCCGACCAGGGCCGTTAACGGGCTGCGGAATTATCCCGCAAGGAATAATCGATCCCGGCTGACGCCAGATGAGATTTTAGGGGGCATGCTCAAGAGCTCTTCACGATTGGCGCCTTTGAACCGTCCGCAGGCAGGTATTCGTCGAGCAACCTGCGCCATTTCGTGCTCGAGCTGCGCCTCGATTTCCCGCTGTGTTACGCCAGGCTTTAATCGCACGAGCACGTCGGCCCAGAAGAACGGGCTCTTGTTCGGCGTGTTGGACGCAAGCGCATATTCCTGGGTGAGCAGAAAAGTGACGGCGGGCGGAAAACCTAGCTGCAAGCCGTGAAACCGCTGCGCGGTTACGCCGATGATGGTGAACGGCGCGCCCTCGATGCGTATAGTCTTTCCGAGCACGTCCGGGATTCCCACCGAATCTGTGCTGCCAGAATCCATACGACAGCATGGCAACGCGGGGTCCGTTCGGCGTCTCGTCTGCAGGCATGAATATACGCCCGATTGCCGGCGCGCACGCCGAGAGTTTTGTAGCAATCGCCTGTAATCGAAAGCGCGCCGAGGGGCTCGGGCGTGTTCTTCAATTCGACTGTTGAAAGGGGTGTTTGGAATCCGCAGATTCCGTCAAGCAACAGTTCATGACGAAGATCATCGAGCAGTGGGCCGGGGAGGGCGATTGTTCTGCCATTGTTTTCGAGTGCACCGATGCGCATGAGGCGATCCGGCTCACGCACCGGCAGCGAATTAAGCAAAAGTGCGTCGAAGAGACTGAAGATTGCGGTATTGGCACCGATGCCAAGGCGCGACGGAGACAATCGCTGTGAGCGTAAATACGGGAGTTCGAGAGAGGCGGCGCAGGCCGTGAAAGATTTCCCGCGCAAACACGATTCAATCCTAAACCAAAAAACTTTCAGTGCAAAAACCGATACCTCTGTGGCCTTCGGTGTTCGGGCGTTGCATTTCGCCGACGACGCATCCTGGAGATCGTCTTCGCTTTGCTTCAGACAGCGACCACAGCAACTTCGCGGCCGGAAGCCCTGACGAGCCGTTCTATGTCGTCCGGGTCGCTTGTGAGAATCGTAGCTTTTTGGCGAAGAGCTGTCGTCACCACAACGGCGTCAACGACATCCGCTGTTCTGGTCATGCCGAGCAGCCGCCCTGCTTCGTGCGCCTCGCTCTCTCCAAGAGGAACGACCACGCACCCAGTCAAGAAGCGCCGGAGTTGGGCTTGTTGTGGAGACCGGCTGACCTGGGCGACCACCGGCGCGGGAACCAAAGGAATAACGCCAAATTCCAAACGGGCCTTGTGTTCAGCCCACGCCCGCCGCTCGTTTCTATCGGCGGCCACGAGAACGGCGGCGTCGTAGACGACGGCGCTCATGCCGGACGCCGGACCGTTCGCGACGTTCGGAGCTGCGCCCGCACGCTGCGGCGAGCTTCATTCATCTCTTCTGCGGTGAAGCGTCCGTGCTGCTTTTCCCACAGCGCGACCGCCGCCAAACCAGCCCGCCGCTGCAGTGCTTCGCGCGCCGCGATGGTCATCCAGGCTGAGACGCTCACCCCATCGCGGGCGGCCGCCGCAAGAATGTCTTCGTGAATGTCAGGGTCCATAGTGATCGCAAGCTTCGGTGATGGGTTGCCGCGCGGCATACAAAGTATCCTACTGCAATAGGATACCACGCCGAGCGAGGAATCTCTGCCAAAACAGGACTGCACCGCTTGAGAAAGCGGCCACAGAGCAAAAGTCTTTGCGCCTGTAAGGGCTTCTGTATGAAGGTACTCGCCACTCTCTTCTTTGAAGGAAGGCGGAGGGCGTCGCTATATGACGACGGATCTCGATCCGAAGCGGCCCGGAAATCGGCCAAATCCCTCGCTCTGGCCCAGGGGTTCGACCTGGACTCAGAGATGCTGGCATCGAAAATGGGAGGATAGTCAAGCACGCCGATCATTCGCAAGCGGCGTGGAGGATTCCGAATGCCTTACAATGCAGCACCGCCGCCGGCCCTTCGCTTTGATCCGAGGGATCTTCACGACTGGGACATCGCTTCAGATGGCCAGTGGTTTCTTGGGATTCTTGACACGAATTCCGGAATCGCCCGATTCCTTCCCTCGAAGATAGGCGCCACGAATCAGGTGCTTCCAGGAAGGGACCCGAAAGGGGAGAGTGATCTGGGCGGAAGAATGCCGGCCTATCTTTCGTTTTCGAAGCCATCGGAGACTGCAAGACGACTGAACGCGCAAAACGTGAACGCGCCCATGACGAACCCGCCGGCACCGATTCCCGGCGACGTGAACGCTCAGCACAAATTGGGAAAGCTCCCTGTCCAATGGCAATCCTTGCCTCCGGATCTTCGACCGGGCATCAACTGGATGTCCAAGGAGGAGTATCTTCAGTGGAAAAAGGAAGCGCGAGAAGCGCTAGCGGGCTCGGGATGGGCAGCATACAATCCCGATTCGAAGCCCGCCGTGCAGGATCACGGCCGAGTTATCGACTTTCTTGGGCTGAACACCGACGTTTGCCTTGGATTCACTCTGGTGAAGGTGAGACGGGAAGATCAACTCTGGGCTGTATACATCGACAAGTCTAAATCAAGCAATGAAGGTAAACCTGGGTCGCGTGCTAATCCGGCGGGCGGCACACATATGCCGATCGCGTGGAACCAGGCATTTGTGGCTCGCTTCTCAGCCGATAGCGGGATACCTGTCGAGCGGATCGATATCAGCGAATGCGCTCATTCGACTCATACGATCACGTTTCAGCCGAGAGCTGCAAGTGTTTAGCCGGAAGACCCCAGTCGAAAAGTCATAATCCAGAAAAGGCGAGGCATGCCTCGCCCCTACCTTCCGCCTCAGTTCCGGGCGGCTCTTTTCCATAGGATTCGAATTGGGAAGAATAGAATGGCGAGCGCGATCAGTAAACCGGGGCCGTATGTCAGCAGAAAGGTCAATAGATCGATTATGCCGTTGACGACGCTTCGGTATCCGTCTATAGCGGCGTTTCTCAGCTTCGTTGAAGTCGAAGGCCGCTCCAGGTTCAACGACTCTTTGTACTCTTCCATGAGGCGAAGCTGGAGCGGGGCGAAAGCGATTCGCTTCGATAGATTCTTCTGTTCGGCCTCCATGGTTTCGATTTGGCCGCGAGTAGTGTCTATTTGTTCTTCGACGGCCAGTACGTCGGACAGCTTGCCCGTACGCTCGCGTAGAAGCTCAGTGAGCCGCTGCTCGGTATTTCGCGCATTCTGCAGCCGCGCCTGCAAGTCGATGTACTGCTGTGTCACTTCTTCACCGCTTTGAGACTCGCCTTCCACTCGTCCGAACTTCTTGAGCTCCGACAGGACCGAATCAAGTTGGGCCGCGGGCACGCGCAAAGTTGCGGTTAGCGAGTGCCCCTGGTCAGAAGAACTGCTGGTAGATAGTTGAGCTATGTAACCTTGGTGTGCGCTCAAAATGCGGTCGATTTCAGCGCGCGATCTGGTGAACTCCTTCGTTGTTATGCTCAGTTCGGCGGTGCGGGCGATGAGGGGACCGTTTTCCAGACGAGCAGGCACCGACTGGTTGGATTCAGCGGCGAGATGTTGGAACTGCTCTTTCGAACCGGCCGAGCCCGTCTGTTGACCGACACGAGAATTGATAAGGCCACTCATCATTGCTGCCGGGCGGCGAGGAGTAAACAATGGCGTAATCGCAACGACGAGCAGCAGCGTGGAAAAACCTGCAGCGGCAACAACCCAAGTGCGAAACCGGAGCGGAGAAAGCATCCCTCGGGTCCGGCGTTCGGGAGCGCGAGTGTCTTTTAATGGGTCCGTTGTTGGCGCCTTGAGGCGCGGGCTGGGAGGTTCGATTTGCCATTCGAGCAGATTTCTCGACACGCCCTGCAGATCCGCTGCTAGAGCTTGGCAATGGCGGCATTGTTCCAGATGAGCCGCGGCAGTCGATGCTCGGTCCATCGACAGTTCGCCATCGAGGTAGGCCATCAATTCTTCTTCCGAGATCGGGTGAATAAGCATTTGGGTGTTCATCTCTGTGCTTCCTCGATTTGCCTAGCCGGTTGCAAATGCTGTCGCAATGCCATGCGGGATCGGAATAGTCGGGATCGGACGGTGTTTACCGGGAGGCGAAGGAGGTCCGCGATCTCTCCATACGTCAGTTGCTCATATTCCCGCAGCATCAAAATCTCACGTTCTGTTGCATCCAATTTTTCCAACGCCTGCCGAACCCAGAGTGTTGAATCTGGCGTCCCGGCAAGGGAATCCGGGTGATTCGCTTCGTGGACGCCGTCGATCCTCGTCTGCTTGCGGCGATGGGCTGCGACCAGTTTCAGCGCGATGCCGTAGAGATAAGTTCGAAACAAGGCCCGTGGTTCATATCTGGCAATTCCTCGAATCACCGCGAGAAATGTCTCCTGGGTGAGATCTTCGGCTCGTTCGACACCGGTAATGCGGCGGCGGAAAAAGCGGTAGAGCGGTTCGCGATAACGCTCGAACAGTTCGTCAAAGGCCGCACGCGACCCGCGCTGGAACTCCAGGATTAAAGCTTCATCGCTCAGCATCAGCCGTGTTGCACTCGTTTATGTAATGTCCCGAAAGGCGGGAAAAGTTTCCGGCTTACAAAATATTTATCGCCCGGGCGGCGAGAATTGCGATCGTGCTCAGGGAGATGCAGCTTTGAATCATCATGAGGAGTTTGGCCCAGCGCGACAGGACGGGGACATCTGTCGGAGAGAAAGCCGTGCTGGTATTGAAGGCCAGAAACAGGTAATCTACGAACCCGGGCTTCCAACTGGGATTGGCCAATTTCGACTCCGGATGGAGAGTCATTTGGGGAAAGAGAAACGCACCTTCGGAATGAACCGGCCGGAGATCTCTATGATGGGGACCGCCAGCATCGAGACGCCAATACCACGAAGCGAAGACGAGCACGTTGCTCATCCAGAGCGCGGCCGCGGATCTCAGCAAATCTATCGGAGGCTGGCGCTTGTCCGGGAGGCCGGCGATCAGATTGGCGAGCGACCAGATTACAGCGGCGGTAATCACGGCCAGCAACGATATCCCAAAAACAAAATTCAATCTCGTCCTGCCCACACGATGAGCAATAACAGTCGGCACAAGAAGAAGCGCAACGACCACCAGAAGCGCCCAGTTCGGGCCTAGCGTGAGGCGCTCCGGAAGAGAGAGATAAAGACCAGCGATAGCGATCACGGCAATGAGCGCCGGCCAGCGTGGCTCGCGCTGCAAAGGTTTGGTCGACGTACTCAAATCGCTCAGCATACCTGAATCGTTCGAGTTTACGACGACTACAATCTCCGACGGAGCGTTAGCATGAGTGTGCGCCTTTATGCGATTGAAGATTGTACAGGCCGGGGAGGCCGTGTTGCGGCAAAGCGCGAAACCGTTGAGCATGGCCGATATTCAGAGTCAACGGATTCAGGATCTGATCGAGTTCATGCGGGAGACGATGCACGATGCGCCCGGAGTGGGACTCGCGGCTCCTCAGGTGGGGCAGTCGTTGCAGCTTGCCGTAATTGAAGACAAGCCCGAATACACAAAAGACTCGCCTTCGAATTTTCTGAAAGAACGGGAAAGAAGGCCGGTGGCGTTTCATGCCATCATCAATCCGAAAATCTCGCTGGACGAGGGCTCGGACGTTGAGTTTTTCGAAGGCTGCCTGAGCCTGCAAGGATTTACAGCCGTTGTGCCCAGAGCTCGGAAGGTGACGGTCGAGTGTCTCGATCATAAGGGGGAGCCTAGAATTATTCAGGCCTCCGGCTGGTACGCACGCATCCTTCAGCACGAAATCGATCACCTCCATGGCGCTCTCTACATCGACCGGATGATCACTCGCACTTTCATGGGCATGGAGAATTTCAATCGGTATTGGAAAGACAAACCGATGGCCGAGGTGGAGAAATCAATTCGCTGGAAACGATAGTTGACCGGGTTCCGGCTCAGGGCTGGTGAATTCCTGTAGCTCCGGATAATGCTCTACGAGCGATGCGGGAGCCGAAACTGGTTTTCCTTTCAAAATCGACGAAATTTCCAGCCCATTGACAACGGCTTTGCCGAGGTAGTGATTGTTGGTCACCACATAGGTGTCCTTCGTGCCGTGCTCCACAGCCTTGATTCGATCGAGCCACGGTTCGAGTTCGGTCACGGAATACAAATAATCGTAACGCTCACCCACATGCTTGTTTTCGGTAAACCAGCTTTTATAGTTGCGTCCGTGGAGGCGGACGTATCCAATGGCTGAAGTGGCGAGGCCACTCGGTTTCAGCGATCTCTTGAACAGCGGTTGATCGATGTTGCACAAACCGAGATCCAGCTGTTCGAGTAAATCCAGCACGCCCGGCTCACTCCAACTTGCGTGGCGAACTTCGAGGACGAGGGGGTATTCGAAAAATCGCGTTCTTAACCTCGAAACGTAATCGCGATTCTCGGGGGTGTTGCGGAAGGACCAGGGAAACTGCAGCAGCAGCGGCCCCAGACGGCCCGCTTCGAATAATGGCGCAAGTCCGGTCTTAAACTCCTGCTCATCGGCTTCTGTCGCATTTCGATCGTGCGTGAAACCGCGCCATAGCTTGGCTGTGAATCGGAAATTTGCGTTTTGTTGAATTTTGTCGAGCCAAGCCGTGGCCGTTTTAGCAGTTATCGGACGGTAGAACGAAACATTGATCTCGATCGTGTCGAAGTATCCGGAAAGCAATGTCAGCTCATGAAATCCGCGCGGTTTGCGGGCGGGATAGACAATGCCCCACCAATCTTTGTATGCCCACCCGGCCGGACCGATGCGAGTCACAATGCGGCGCGCCCAAACTTAACGCGAGGTAGAGCGCTCGTAATTGTAGGCGACGCGAAACATTGTCGCTTCATCGAAGTGCTTCGCAAAAATTTGAAGACCAATCGGTAATGCATCTGCGGATTGGCCACAGGGGACGCTCATGCAGGGCACACCGGAAAGATCGCCAGTGAGTGTGTAGACGTCGGATAAGTACATTGCTAACGGATCGTCCATCTTCTCGCCGATCTTGAAAGCGGGAAACGGAGAGACCGGCGCCAGGATCGCGTCCACTTCCTGAAAAGCATTGCTGAAATCGCGCGCAATCAGGGTTCGCACTTGTTGCGCTTTGCGGTAATAGGCATCGTAGTATCCGGCGCTCAGGACGTAGGTGCCCAGCATGATGCGGCGCTTCACCTCCGCGCCGAATCCGCAGCCTCGCGTGTTGCGGTACATATCGGACAGGGTTTCACCGTCTTCGCGGCTTGAATAGCGGACGCCGTCGTAGCGGGCCAGATTGGAACTGGCTTCGGCCGTCGCAATGATGTAGTAGCACGAGAGCGCGTATTTGGTGTGCGGGAGGCTGATCTCCCGAATCGCGCAGCCGAGGCTTTCCAATTGTCTGACGGCCGCATGAATCACGTCGCCCGTTTCGGGGCCAAGTCCCTCAAAATATTCTTTCGGGAGGCCTAGCTTCAAACCGGCGGGGGGATGCTTCATCAGTGTTTCGTAATCGTCGATGGGGGCGAATGCGGAGGTGGAATCGAGCTCATCGTGCCCCGCCATAAGCCGCAAGACCGTGGCGGCGTCTTCCACGTTGCGAGCGAACGGGCCGATATGATCGAGCGAGCTGGCAAAGGCCACCGAGGCCGTATCGCGACACTCGGCCATAAGTAGGTGTAACGCCCACCACGCCACAGAAGCTTGCCGGTTGTCGAATCGATCCTCCTGTATCCGATCCGAGCGAAACCACGACGGTGCCTTGCGCGACCGCAGCCGCTGAGCCGCCGCTCGAACCGCCCGGTACCCGATCGAGCGCCCTCGGGTTATGCACGGGTCCGAAAGCGGAATTTTCAGTGGAGGAACCCATGGCGAACTCGTCGCAATTCAGCTTCCCGATGACGACGGCACCTTCGGCTTCCAGGCGGAACACGGCTGTCGCGTCGTAGGGCGGGACGTAGTGCTCCAGAATTTTTGATCCGCAGGTAGTTCGCAAATTCTTTGTGACGATTACGTCTTTGACGCCCAAGGGCACGCCTGCCAGAGCCCCCACGAAGCCATTCTTCGCAATCTCCTCATCCACGTGGGCAGCAGCTTTCAAAGCGCGTTCCGGTGAAAATGTCAGGAAGGCGTTCGTGGCCGAATTCCCTTCCTCGGCAGACGATAGCGCGGCCCGGGCGAGTTCGGTAGCTGAGAACTTCTTTTTGAGCAGGCCTTCTCGAATCGATGCAATCGTCAGCGAAGAAATATCGGACAAGGCGGAGCTCATCGCTCGATCACCTTTGGAACCTTGAAGTAGCCTGCGCCACTGGCGGCTGCATTCGCCAGCGCCTCTTCATTGCTGAGCGGCGCGCGGGGAACGTCTTCCCGAAGCGTCGCTATTTCATCAGCATCAAACAGCACTTGTGCCATGGGCTCGACGCCGGAGGTATCAAGTTGATTCAATTGCTCGATATGCGTGAGGATCTGCCCCAAATCGTGCGACATGCGATGCACTTCTTGATCAGAGAGTCGCAGATTCGCCAAATCGGCGACATAGCGGACGTCTTTATCTGATAAATTCAACCGGTAGCCTTCCTGCGCGAGAGTCGATATATCTTCTTTAGCACAGGGTCTTGGATGCGTTCCGATTCGTCCTCGGATGCGGGGCCATACGGGGAGAGACTCGCGTCCCGAGAGTCCGCGCGTTGTGGTTGCCGGCGCGGAACCCCGATGCGGAACTCGATATCGCGAATACGGTCGGTGCCCGTCAGGTTACGGACGCGACTTAGGATTTGATGGCTTAAGCAGTGCAGTTGCTTTTGCCAAATGGCGTCTTCCACTTCCACAACGAGGGTGGTGCGCACCAGATTCAGGCGGCCGGTATGCGCAGCGATGCTCTTGCCGACGGCTGCCGGCCAGACAGCGCGGGCAATGTCAGCATCGCTCAGAATATCACCGGAAATTTTCTGATTTTTGATGAGCCGGACAGCGCGTTCCATATAACTGATGCCCTGAACTGCAGAGCGGCAGCGGGGGAGAAGCCGGAGGGGAGTTTTGAGTGTAGCACGCGCCTGCGCGGCACCCGCGGTTACTTAGTTTGATACTGCGGTTCGGGCTGGAAGTGCAAAATGTAAGACTCCATTGCGCGTTCCATCATGCTCATCCCGTGCTGCCGGGCTTCCCGCAGAGCCTGTTCATTGTTCCAGCGGTCGTGTTGAATTCGGTAGCAGGCGATCACGGTGCCGGTACGATCTTTTCCTCGCCGGCAGTGGACGAAGATGGTTTGGGAGTCGTCATGCAGCAGTAGAGAGAGCACCTGGCCGAGTTCTTCCTTTGTCGGGGCCGATAAAGGAGGAAGCGGTACGTTCACGTATTTCATCTTCAGCTTCTCTGCTTCGTGTTTTTCGAATTCAGTGCTCCCGCCTGGCTCGCGCAGATCGATCACCAGCTTGACACCCATTGCGCCCAGTTCCTGCAGTCCCACGAGGGACGGCTCGCCGCCCCTGTAGAGATGATCATTCACCTTGCTGAAATTTCGAACATGGGCCGCTGGAGCTTCCGCAGCGATGGACAGGTGAACGAGACAGACCGCTATCGCAAGCGGCAGGCAGGTTCGTTTCACATGCATTACCCTAGAAACTCGCATCACTGCGGAGGTTTTTGCGCCGGAGGCGGATTCGGCGGCTGATTCGCCGGAGTTCCGCCGACCTCGCCGTACTTGATTGTCGATTCGGTCTTGAATTCGTATTTCTTGTAGTGGTCGTACTTGATCACTTCTTTGATCCGCTGTGACGGGCCGTCCTTAAAATTCAGCGTATCGTCGGCATAGGTGTAGGTGGGAAACCAATACTTGCCGTCAATCTGCTCGCGATAGGTTTCGAATTTCGGAAATTGCTGGTCTTCATTCCGGCCCAAGTGGCCTGTCGGACGTCCGTACGTTTTGACGATCTGCAGATCCTGATCGTCCACCCAAATCTGGCCTTCGAAGTACCGCTTGCGGTCTTTGGTGAGCACCTTCGGCTTCACCGCAAAGACGTAGCAGGAGATCTCATCCACCTTTTCTCGCCCTACGTAATTGATGATGTAGTTGTCGGCGGTGTCGGTGGTCATGACAAACGGCATGACGTTCTTAAAATCCTGTTCGTCCTCCGCTGTCATCAGGATGTTTTGGAGACTGACAACCGGCGCGTAGGTGACATGCGACGTGCGCCGATTGCGGTCGTCGAACCCGACTTCCTCCACAACTTCGAAGCTTCCACCGGGAGGATCGGTTTCGGTCAGTTTCGTGGTCTGCCGGTACGTGTAACTCTCGCGAGCGTTGGCGAACTCGGTTTCCTTTTGAATGAACTTCTTGATGATGTCTTGAACCTGGTCAGGCGTAGGATCGGGTTTTGTGTCCGCGGCTGTCAATAAAACCGCCGAACCCAGAACACACAAAGCGAGGGCGCAGCTGCGTTGAAACATGTTTACTGGTTCTTCTACTATTGTCTACTGTGACGGATGGCGAACCGGGGAGCGTTTCCGGTCATTTGCCGGAATCGAGCAGAGCTTTGGCAATGGTGACCCGCTGCATGTTGCTGGTGCCCTCGTAAATTCGGCCGATTTTGGCGTCCCGGTACAGCTTTTCGACCGGGTAATCCTTGGTGAAACCGACCCCACCGAGGATTTCCACGGCCTGTGACGCGACCTCTTCGGCAATCAGCGAACAGAAATATTTGGCCATTGCGGCTTGTGTGACAAACTGCTGGCCGGCATCCCGCAATCGCGCTGCGTTATAAACCATCAATCGTCCCGCTTCGATCCGAGTCGCCATTTCCGCCAGCTCGAACTGTACGCCTTGGAAATCCCCGATTCGCTTTCCGAACTGCTTCCGTTCGCGGGCATGCCGCAGGGCGTGATCGAAGGCGCCCTCAGCCAAGCCCAACATTTGCGCCCCAATCCCGATCCGGCCCTCGTTCAGGGTCTCGATGGCGATCTTGTAACCCCTTCCCGGCTCGCCCATCACCTGCTCGCTTCCGAGACGAACATCGTCCAAGATCAACTCACAGGTCGAGGAGGCACGGATACCGAGCTTGTCTTCCTTCTTACCGACTTGAAATCCGGGAGTGCCGCGTTCGACGAGAAAACAGGTAATTCCGCGATATCCGGCGGCAGGGTCCACAGTGGCGAACACCAGAAAAATGTCCGCTTCAGCGGCATTCGTAATCCAAAGCTTGCGGCCGGAAAGCCGGTATCCCTCACCGTCCTTCGCGGCCCTGGTAGTCAGCGCGAAAGCGTCCGAACCGGAGCCAGCCTCTGACAATGCGTATGCGCCGACACTCCCCGTAGCAAGGCGCGCGAGATATCTCTGCTTCTGCGCGGGATTCGCCCAACGCTCGATAGCATTGGCCACAAGCGTGTTCTGAACATCCACAATCACCGACGCGGAGGGATCGACCTTCGCGAGTTCTTCGATGGCGAGGACGGCTTGGAAGAATGTCCCTCCCTGCCCTCCATACTGTTCTGCGATGTCGATGCCCATGAGCCCCAGCTCAAACATTTCGAGGAGCAGTTCTTTGCGAAATTTGCCTTCCTCGTCCATGGCGCGAACGTAAGGCGCCAGCCTATCGTTGGCAAATTCGCGAACGGAGGCTTGAAAAAGCGCCTCGTCTTCCTGCAGAACCGTCAACGGCGAAGGCGATATTAACTCAGCAACGTGGGGCATGACGGCTTCATGATAGCTCCCCATAAAGCCGTACCGTAATCTGTGAATAGCTGACGATGCGATACAAATTAGGTCTTCTCGCGCTATTGGCGATTCTCGCCGGATTCGCCCACCAGGTTCCAACACCGACATCCAATACGGGTAACGTCACGCGCGCCACTCTCGACAACGGCCTTCGCGTGGTGATCGTTCGAGACGCTTTGGCTCCGGTCGCGACCATCGAGGATAACTATCTGGTGGGTGGCGATGAAACGCCGGCTGGTTTTCCCGGTCTCGCGCATGCGCAGGAACACATGGCTTTCCGTGGGTGTACGGGATTGACCGCCGATCAAATTTCCGCGATTTACGCTCAGTTGGGCGGTTTTATGGATGCCGATACCCAGCAGAACATCACGCAGTATTTCGTGACCGTTCCCGCACAGGATCTCGACGTTGCGCTGCGTGTGGATGCGGCTTGCATGTCGGGGGTCGAAGATTCACAAGCTCAATGGGCGGAGGAACGTGGGGCCATCGAGCAGGAAGTTGCGCGCGATCTCTCAAACCCGGTATACAAATTCATTACGCGGTTGAACAAGGATATGTTTGCCGGGACGCCCTATCAGGAGGATGCGCTGGGGACGCAAGCCTCGTTTGATAAGACCACCGGAGACATGCTCAAGAAATTTTATGAGCAATGGTATGCGCCGAACAACTCGATTCTTGTGATAACCGGGGATGTCGATCCTGCCGCAACATTGGCAAAGATCAAGCAGTATTATGGCTCGATTCCGCGTCATGCGCTCCCGGCCAGACCGGAGGTGAACCTTCGTCCCGTGCAAGCCGAGTCGTTCACGATCGACAGCAATTTGCCTTATTTGTTGGCGGTCGTCTCCTTTCGCTTCCCCGGTACCGACAGTCCGGATTTTGCAGCGGCTCGCATTCTGAGTGACGTTCTTTCCAGTCAACGTGCGGATCTTTATGGCCTAGTCCCTCAAGGAAAGGCGCTTGGAACCGAATTCGCATTACTCGAAACCTATCCACAGGCGAGCGCGGCTTTTGCACTGGGGGCCATTCCATCGGAAGCCGACCCGACAGCGATCACCGCCGAAGTGAAGAAGATCATCGATAATTATGCCGCAAAGGGCGTTCCGGCCGATCTGGTGGAGGCCGCCAAGAAAGGAGAAATCGCGAGCGCTGAATTCGGCCGCAATTCCATCACGAATCTGGCTGCTCTGTGGTCGCAAGCTCTGGCTTCGGAAGGACGCCAATCTCCGGATGAAGACGTCGATGCCATGAAACGCGTGACGCTGGAGGATGTGAATCGAGTGGCGAAGAAGTATCTCGTGGAACAAAATGCAATCACCGCCATTCTTAAACCGGTTCGTTCGGGAGAAGCTGCCGCCGCGAAAGGATTTGGCGGCACGGAGGCCGCAACTACGGCGCCGACAAAGCCGGTTGCTCTTCCAGAATGGGCTGCCGCCGCGGTGAAGTCGCTTCGCATACCTCAAGCGACCCTCCATCCCTCCGACGTGACTCTGCCAAACGGGATCAGGCTGATTGTCCAGAGCGAGAAAACGAGCCCGACGATAACGCTACTCGGTTCTATCAAGACACAAACACAACTCGAAACGCCTCCCGGCCAGGACGGCGTTTCCGATGTTCTCGAAGGGCTTTTCTCTTATGGAACGAAGACTCTGGACCGGCTCGCGTTCCAGAAGGCTCTGGATGATATTGCCGCTTCCGAATCGGCCGGCGCAAATTTCAATTTGAAGGTGCTGAAGCAGGATTTTGCGCGCGGCGTGGAATTATTGGCCGACAATGAACTGCATCCCGCGCTGCCTCAAGATGCGTTCAAAGTAGTGCAAGAGCAGACTGCTCAGTTGAGTGCCGGGGAGTTGCAGAGCCCATCCTATCGCATGGATCGAGCTCTCTCACGGGCTCTTCTTCCAGCCGGTGATCCGCTTCTGCGGGAGACCACTCCCCAGACTGTCTCGTCGCTTAAGTACGAAGACATCACTGGCTATTTCGGCAAGACATTCCGCCCCGACCTGACGACCATAGTCGTGATCGGAGACATTACGCCTGAAGAAGCGCGTTCGATCATCGAGAAGAATTTCGGAAATTGGCAGGCCTCCGGAGCAAAGCCTGAGGTGGTGCTGCCGCCAGTTCCGGCTAACAAACCGAGCGCCGCCAATGTGCCCGATCCCAGTCAAATTCAGGATACGGTGAATCTGTCTCAAGAACTGGAGATGAACCGCTTCAGTCCCGACTACTATGCGCTTCAGCTTGGAAATCACGTGCTTGGCGGCGGATTCTATGCCACGCGGCTCTACCGCGATTTACGCGAGAAGGCGGGCTACGTTTACAACATCAATGATTCGCTGAATGCCAGTGAAACGCGTGCTACCTACAGCATCGATTATGGCTGCGATCCGAAGAATGTTTCCAAAGCAAGCGCGATGGTAGAGCAGGAACTCATCGACATGCAGAAGACGAACGTTACTCCGGCGGAACTGCAGCAGGCGAAGGCGCTGTTGCTGAGACAGATTCCGCTTGCCGAATCGAGCGAAGACGCGGTTGCGGGCGGCATGATAGCCCGCTCACGAATCGGCCTGCCGCTGGATGAGCCGAGTCACGCGGCGCAGCGGTATTTCAATATGACTGCCGATGAGGTCCGCGCGGCGTTCGCGAAACATTTGAGTCCGGCCAATTTCGTGCAGGTGGTGCGCGGGCCGGCTCCACAGTAACGCCATGGACGATCGGGAGAAAGAGCGGAACGCTAAGAATCAGGAAATCGTTGCGGCATTGCGCGAGCTCTTTGCGCCTTTGACGGAGCGGCTGACGCCAGACGTGGAACCGGCAGGGGTTTACAAACCAATCACGCCACAGGCGGAAAGCGACGAATGACAGTTCGCGAACTCGGCGCCCTGCTGCGCGGACGGAAACTCTCTTGTGTCGAGCTGATCCGGCAAACGTTGGCCGATATCGAGCGGCGGGACGTGTTCCGAAGCTTTATCACAAAGACGGAGGAGAGTGCGCTGCGAGAGGCGATCGAGCGAGACAGGGAACTCGCAGCGGGGATGGATCGCGGGCCGTTGCACGGAATTCCCGTGGCGCTCAAAGACCTCTTTTATACCCGAGGTGTTCGCACAACGGGCGGGTCGCTTGTGTTTCGAGACTTTGTGCCGAAGCACGATGCCACGGCGGTTAAGAAGATGAAAGCTGCCGGGGCAATCTCTGTCGGTAAAACGAATCTGCACGAACTCGCGTACGGAATTACTTCGAAAAATCCGCATTACGGGTTTGTTCTGAATCCGCGCGATACGAATCGGCTTGCCGGCGGCTCCAGCGGCGGCTCGGCGAGTCTTGTGGCGGCGGGCTTATTGCCGCTCACGCTCGGCACCGATACCGGCGGTTCCATTCGGATTCCGGCATCTTTTTGCGGAATCACCGGGCTGAAGCCCACTTATGGCCGTGTGAGCCGCCACGGAGTTTTGCCTCTTGCCTTTAGTCTCGATCACGTGGGGCCGCTTGGGTCCTGCGTCGAGGACTGCGCGCTAGCTATGGACACTATGGCCGGACCCGGATTCGATTTGCCAGAGGTGCCCGATCTGACGGGCGTCCGCGTCGGCCTGCCGAATAATTTTTACTTCGATCGCGTAGACGATCAGGTTTCCACAGCCGTTAGGAAGAGTGTTTCCCGGATGGAAGGGCTGGGCGCCTCCCTTGTTGAAATCCATATTCCCGATCCAGCCGAAATCAATGCCGCCGCACGTGTCATGCAGCTCTCGGAAACTGCCGCCCTCTATGCCAATTGCGCGGATTCAAGCCTGTTCGGCGACGATGTCTGGCAACTCATCCAGCAGGGAAAGATGATTGCGGCTCACGAATATGTAAACGCTCAACGCATTCGCAGTCTCTTTCGCCGCGATTTCGATGAAGTATGGAAAAAGATAGATGTTCTGGTCACACCCACCACTCCGACGGCTGCTCCTTTGCTGGAAGAAACACGCGTGAAAATCGGGTCTCAGGAGGAAGACACCCGCATGGCCTCCACGCGTCTGGTGCGCGCGATCAATTTTCTAGGTGAACCAGCGCTATCGATGCCGTGCGGCGAAACAAGCAGCGGCCTGCCGATCGGGTTGCAGCTAATCAGTGCGCCCTTCACGGAGCCGCGGTTGCTTCAAATTGCGAATACTCTGGAGCGCGGCCATTGAAATGAGATGGAAGATCGCCGCCATTGTTTCGAGCAGTGCGCTGATTGTCGTGCTCTGCGGGATTTTTCTCTATTCGCTTTTCAGAGAAGCGTATGGGATTCATCGCCTCAATTCGGCGTCCGTCGTCACGCAAGTCAAGCAACTGAATCAACTTGTCACGGTGAAATACAGCATTCAGCGCGTTGTCGGTCTGCGTGAACCCAAGGTGCCATTCGGAGAGGAATCGATTCTATTAATGGTTCAGGGTCAAGTTCTCGCCGGTGTGGATCTAGCAACGCTCACCTCCCACGATGTTCGCTACACAGGTAAGCGTTCGATCGCGATTCGCCTTCCGGCAGCGAAACTGTTCGAAGCGTTTCTGGACGAGAAGCAAACGAAGGTTTGGGATCGACAGATCACCTGGTGGACTCCGTGGGTTCCGTATGATCCGGACCTCGAACACAAGGCGCGACTCCAAGCGATAAACGACATTCGATCGGCTGCTATCGGGATGGGCATCCTCGACCAGGCCCAACGAAACGCCGAGAGTGCGATTCGAAATTTCTTGAGCGCCTTTGACGTACAGGCAAGCTTCAAGACGCGGCCGCTTGACTAGTTGAAAGTCCGCTTGCTCACGCGCGCGGTTCTGAGATCATTTTCTCTTGATTGCCGAAATTTCGGTAAGCTTCGTCGAGCACTTCGACCACGTGTGCAACGCGTTGTCCTTTACCGTAGAGCCGTGCACCGGCTGCGAGCTGCAGCATGCACCCTGGATTCGCAGTGGCAATGAGTGTTGCATCGGTCTGCGCGACGTAATCCATTTTTTGTTGCAGGATCTGCATCGCCATGCTGTTCTGCACGATGTTGTAGATACCGGCGCTGCCGCAGCATAGGTCTGCCATTCGCATTTCCCGAAATACGAGTCCAGGCACGGCTTTCAGCAACTCGCGCGGAGCATTCTTAATTTTTTGGCCGTGGGCGAGATGGCAGGAATCCTGATAGGTAGCAACCACGTTCACCGGGCCCATTTCGGTATTCAGCTTGATGGAGCCAAGAAACTCGGTTATGTCCTTCATTCGTGACTTGAACTGAATCGCTTTGTCGCGATACGCCGCGTCGTGCTCCAGAAGTTCGTCGTATTCCTTCAGAGTGGAACCGCAACCGGCGGCGTTGGTAATAATGGCATCGAAATCTTCCGACAGCACGGCATCTATGTTGTTTCTCGCGAGAGCGCGGGCTTGCTGCTTCAGACCCGAATGCAGGTGAAGGGCGCCGCAACAGTTTTGACCACCTGGAACGACCACCTCGCAACCGTTGGCTTGCAGAACACGTACGGTCGCTTCATTCAGGCGCGCAAAAGCTACATTGGCGATGCAGCCAGCCAGGAACGCGACACGATAGCGTTGCTCTCCATGCGCCGGAAACGTTTGGCCCACTTTGGAGAAGAAGAACGGGATTTCAGCACTGGGCGCGAGAGCCTCCAGATTGGCGAACCGGCCGAAGAGCTTCAAAATGCCCGTGGCGCGGGCGAGGCGCTGAAGGCCGGAGATCTGGTACACGTATAAAGCCGCACCCGCGAGTTGTAGAGCCGCCGGGGAAGGCAGCAATTTTTCAAACATCAGTTTCCGGGCAGCGCGGTTCCACAGTGAACGTTTCCTGTGGTTTTCAATCTCCGCTCGAGCGGCTTCTATCATGCGGCCGTACGGCACACCGGATGGACATGCCGTTTCGCATCCCCGACAAGCCAGGCAGAGGTCCAGATGCTCTGTGTATGAATCCGTTATAGGAGCACCGTTCGCAACTGCATTCATCTGGTAAATGCGGCCGCGTGGCGAATCCATTTCCAAACCGAGCTGGCGGTAGGTTGGACAGGCATTCAGGCATAAACCGCAATGCACGCATTTGTCCAAGTCTGCTTGCGAGGGTCCTTCTTTGGGCTTTTCCAGAATTTCCAGCAGGCTAGATCCGGCCATACAGGCGTGAACGATTTAGAACCTTGTCAGGGTCGAACATCTGCTTCATCTTTTCCATGATGGCAAACGCGCTCGCGCCTCCATCACGCGGCAACAGCCAAAGCTCTTTCGCGGTGCGGATCTCGTCGGGGGCAAATTCGACCACAGCGCTCCAGCCTCGTTCCGCCGCAGCGTTCCACAGCACAGGCACTCCTTGCCAGGAAGTGAGATAGACGTATGTGACTCCCGATCCGGCGCGGGCGACGTAAGGGCCGGAAACGAGCCTCAACAGCAATCCGAGATCGGTAAGCGTTGTCGAGATACGAAGTACAACGCCCTTCGGCTGACGTCGAAGGAAGTCGGCTGTGAAATCGCGAATCTGCTGCCAGAAAATCACTTCGTCGCTTCCGGTCATTTCTTCGCTGCCATGCAGCTCACGGGCATACCGATCCAACACGGCCCGGCTGCCACCAGCTCGCACGGCGAGCACATGGCCGCGACTTCGCACTCGCGGCGCCGCGGCCGGAGAGATCAGATCGATCGCCATCGGCTGGAGAACGCTACTCAGAATGCGATTCCGGCGCTCCATGACGGAATCCAAATCAGGATGAGCGAAGAGGAACGTCCGAGTACCCGCAGGAAGCGAATGAACCCGGAAGTTCACGCTAGTCACGACGGCCAGGGTGCCGAAGCTGCCGATCATCACCTTGCCCATGTCCAGGCCGGCGACGTTCTTGACGACGTTGCCTCCGGTTTTGATGAGCTTTCCTTCCAAAGTTGCAAACGTCATTCCGATGACGAGATCGCGGGCCGTTCCGAACCCGCGCCGCATTGGGCCGCTCAAATTTGAAACGACGACACCTCCAACTGTCGATTGGGCGGAAAAGGCAGGGTCCAAGGCGATCATTTGGCCCTGACGAGCAAGGAGTGCCTGCAAATCGGAAAATGGTAATCCCGCTTCCACGCTGATCGTTAGATCGCTTTTTTCGTATTGCAGGACGCGTCGCAGAGCGCGCGTGGAAACCATGAGATCGGCGGACAGAACCGGGCCGGCCATGAGCCGCTTACTGTTATTACCGACGGCAGTAATTTTTTGGCCTTTTGAAGCAGCATTGCGCAAAGCTTCAGCCAGTTCTTCCGCCGACGCGGGGGATGTGGCAGCCATGATTTTTCGCGGAAAATCTTAACGATGCTGCAACCGGCGCATCCGGTTGACCCAACGCAAATGTTCCCACAATGCGCTTTTCTCGAGCCAGAGAAACCGAAAGAAAGAACGCGCCGTGATGGATTCCGCCGGAATTCCTGAATACGTCTCTATGCGCCAACGTAAGTACGGCGACTGCCAAGGACAGAGCCGGTAACCACGGGAGGCGATCCACACAAAGCGGAGCATCAATTGTGCGCCGCTGCAGAGGCAGTTTTTACTTCAGCTTCCGCCGATTGTTTCGGCCCGGCAAGATCCGGCGTTGCGTAGTAGCCGGAACGTGTACGGACGACCGGCCGGCCCGGGGCGTCCACGGTCACCTTGATCTGTCGATAGCTACCGTCGAGCTGCTGGATACTTGGCGTGTAAGCGATGGTGTACTGATTGCGGATATCGCGAGCAATTTCCACCGCAAGGGCTTGTACTTCGCTGACGTCTTTCGGATAAAAAGCCATTCCGCCGGTGGCCGCCGTCAGCTCGTTTAGCGCACGGCGCGCCTTTACCGCATCGTGCTTCTCTTCATCCGTAAACAGTCCTATGGCATACACAAGCGTATCGCTCTGATTCGAACGCGCCACCACTTTCTCCAGTGAGACGCTGCTTGCATTGTCATTACCGTCCGTGATTACAAGAATAACTTTCTTATCTTTCTTTGCCTGCGACCGCATGTAATCGAGCGACATGTTGATGGCGTCTCGCATGGCCGTACCGCCCCGGGAATCTATGCGAGCCAAACCCTGCTCCATCTTGCGGATGTCGTTGGTAAAGGGGACATCCAGATAGGCATCATCGTTGAAATTGACAATGAATTCCTCATCCTGCGGATTTGATTCGCGGACCAGCGAAACGGCTGCCGCCTCTACACGGCTGCGCTTTGTCATCATGCTGCCGCTGTCATCAATGATGATTCCAAGCGATACCGGCACGTCTTCACGCCGGAAAATTTTCACCATTTGAGATTGGCCGTTTTCGTAAACCTTGAAGGCGTCGCGATTCAAGTTCGTCAACAGTTTGCCCTTCTTGTCGGCTACGCTCGCATGCAGGACGACAAGCCGTGTGTTCGCGACAAACTGAGCGAACAGAGCTCCGAGAAAGATACTGGCCAGAAGCGCTGTCAAAACGCATCTCGTCATCATGCGGCTGTGGGGCACTTTGCTATTGAGTTGGCGCATAATAACCAAGCCGGAAATAAGCTTTCAAAGGCGGCAGGCCGCGAGGCTGGTTCAACTTAACCTGCACTCGCCGGTATTTCCCGTCGCGTTCCCGGTTCTTCGGCGTGTAACCGAGAATGTATTCGTTGCGGAGCTCGATCCCGATCTTGGCGGCAATATCGGGCAATTCGGCCACATTCTCTACGGCGTACTCGCGTCCGCCTGTCTGTTCCGCCAGTTCATTCAGTAGCCCTGGACCAGCCGCTTCTTCAGGAGTTCGCCCACGATTCGCCATGGACTCAAAGATTCCGATAGCGAAAATTTGAACATCCGCCTCGCGAACCGCGCTCTTGATTTCCGTCTCCGTATACCGGCTGCTGTTATCGCCGCCATCGGAGATGATCAGCAAGGCCTTGCGGGGGTTACGCGCCTTTTTCATTTCGTGCATGGCGAGGTAAACGCTATCCAGCAGAGCCGTTCGTCCTCTGGATTGTGTGAAGGTCAAAGTGCTCTGGATCTTATCGGTATCCGTGGTAAAAGGCACGGTCAGCTCCGGGCGATCATTGAACTGGACGAGAAAGAACTCATCCGATGGATTCGCGGTTTTAAAAAACTCGGCCGCCGCTTGTCGCGATTTCTGCAATTTCGGACCCATGCTGCCGCTCGTATCGAACACCAGCCCAATGGATATGGGGGCATCTTCGCTGGAGAACTGGGTGATTTCCTGCTCAATTTTGTCTTCAAAAAGCCGGAAATGCTCTTTTTCCAGACCCGTGACAAAGCGGTTCAGGGGGTCCGTGACCGTAACGTTGATCAAGACAAGCGTCTTGTTTACACGAATATCCACAGGGCGGGAATCCGCCGGGGTGACCGAAGCCACGCTGGCCCTGGATTCAATGGCTACGGGCTCATTCGCGGTGGCGGAAGGCGGTTTTCCAACCTGTTTTGTGTTGTCAGGCCCATCTTGCAATTGGGGCGAGGCTGTACCGATCGCCGCAACACATATTAGGGCGAGACCTCCAGTCAGATGCCAAGGCCATGACCGCCGTCTGGATGGGATGCCGAGAGAGAAAATGCGAGACAAAAGACGCGTCCGCATGTAAATTGATGCTTTCTGAACTAGATCATAGCATCGGTAGAACCAAATGACAGGAGGGCCATTTTCGCTAGTAAAGCGAAGGGCGTGAATCACCTCCGAGGAGCGATGGATTCACCGACATAATAGTGTGCGTCCCTTCCTTGCCGCCCCAGGCGAACAACAATGAGACGGCGGGAAATCCTCCGGCGCGGAGAGTGAGCCCTGTTGCGAAACTGTGCTTCAAATGAGTGAAATCGAGATCGCTGTGCGTCAGTGCGACCTTGCCCTCGTCGGCTAGAAACATGAATCCGAGCGGACCCCAAATCGAATGTTCGAAACTTGCCCGGAACAGCAAAATATTCGGAGCGCGAAAGCGGTAGTCGTGGTAGCTCGCTAAGAACTGGTTGCCGTCAATGTCAGAGCCGCCGAGAGTCGGTTGAAAATAGAACGGCACTGCGTTCCCAGCCGACACAAAGGATTCCGAGAGAAGGAACCGGGCGCTGAATGTGCCTGAGCGATTCCTTGTGACTGCAGGACACTTAGCTCCGGGGCTGGTTGCACACTCATCGGGGCCGTTGAAGTTTCTCGCCCGGAACAAAGCTAAGTTGCCGTAAATCGGGAAGTCATGCGCCAGGTCGGCAGTGAAGCGATTAAACGAGAATCCCGAGCCAGGCGCAATGAATTCTTGAAACGTGGCTTGGTAATTCAGCTGCACGTGATCGGAAGCGAACGTGGGCCGCACGCGAAGTCCCTCCCCCAGTTGGAGAAATCCGGGCTGGCTTGTCAAACCCTGTACAGTCCCTTGAAAGTACGGGCTGGGCTGGTTATAGAGTTGATCGATTGACGGCGTCGCTTCGCCATGCTCTGTCCGAATGTCCACAAATCGGCCATTCATCTCGCCGAACAGCGAGATCTTCCATTTGGGAATGATCGGCACAATTGCATTTGCGCCGGCGATCGTCTCCTGTATCCCGAACACCGATTCGCCGCCCACCGCGGTGGAATTGCCCAACCCGTAATAGTCGATTGTGTTGAGCGAAATCGATTGGGCGTAGACGTTGATGATCGGATATTCGCGAACAGTGAGATTCGATTTTGGAGCCTGCCCAGGAGTTCCGGTCGTGACTCCGATTGTTTCTCGCGGGATGTAGACTGCTTTCATATATACGCCCGCACGCCAGGATGAGTTCTTCGACGCGACGGCATCCGCATCCCAACTGAGCCGCCAGCGCTCATTCGGCGTGTAGTGCGCAACGAAGGCAGGACCAGCCGCGAATCCGTTTTGCGGCGCGAGGCTGCCGATCGCGATGTGCAGCGGATGATCTGTAAACAGTGTCTGAGCGCATCCGAAAAACGATTTAAAGAAAGGACCGGAACAGCTCGCCTGCAGGTCTTCTTTCTCGTGCCGGAAGTCTGCGCCAAGCTGGCTCTCTTGCGCGTAGGAAGAGGCGCAGGCCAGTAAAAGGAGGCTTAAAAGCGCGCGTTTCATAGGCCCTTCTTGCCGGCTAGCTTCAACATCATCTGCTGAATATAAGTGCTCGCCTGCATTTCGGTCTGGATGGCGTGGATGTCGATGTTGGTGCGCTGCTCGGGCGGAAGCGTCAACTCCGCCATATGGAGATGCTTGACCTGATCGCTCAACAATCCGGAGATGGGGCGGCTGGGATTCATTGCCGTTCGAGGGGCCTGAGGAATCGCAATCGCTTGAGGCGCTGCAGCAGCAACAGCGGGAATGCCCGTGCTCCCAGGCGCTGCTCCGGCAGCCATTACGCGGGCACGCGCAGCTGGTGCACTGCCTCCTCCCACGTTGAATTCAAAGTAATCGGTTCGTGGAGCAGGCAGCGAAAGCACATCCAGGAATGTTTGCGAGAGCTTCTCCCGCTGAGTTCGCGCATCGTACGCGCCAATGAAAAAGCTGGTGGCCGTATTCGGAATAGAAGCGTGCTCGAACACCCGCAGGTCGTCAATCGTGCCATTAGCGTTCATCGGCGACACCACGGTTCCTTCGGGGACCCATGGGGACACGAGAACGGCGGGCACGCGCACACCCAGCCGGTCAAACTGAAAACCCGTTGCCTGATCTTTGAATTCGCCAGGCGTACATGCGGGAGGCGGCACATGATCGTAGATGCCGCCATGCTCGTCATACACGATGAGCAGGGCTGTGCTCTCCCAAAGCTGCTGATTGCTTCGAATGGCGTTGTAGACGCTGGCGATGAATTCCTCGCCGGCCTGCACGTCGTGATCGGGGTGCTGATCGCAGGCGAGCGCTTCGCCATCGTCGGCATCGTGATCGGTGTAATTTGGCTCAATAAAGCTGTAATCGGGCAACTGGCCTGATTTGCAGTCCGCAAGGAACTGGTCGTAGGTCCCAAACAGTTGTGGTTGAGCCTTCAGAAGAAAGGCAAGGGCAATCGTCGAACTTTGCTGGTCATAGTAGTAGATCTTGGCCGTTCGACCCGCTTTCAGCATGCGCTCGTAGACGCTGAGATAGGGTTCGCCTAAATAGAAAACGCTCATATCCACATGGCCGAAAGAGGTTCCGAAATGAGCGAAGGCGCGATTCGGGATGGTTGGTCCCGGAATCGATGCGAACCAACGATTAAAGACCGCATATTTCCGCGCAAGCGTGGTCAGCACGGGAAGTTTGTCCGGTGTGAAATAGTTCATGATCTTCTGCGAGTGGTCCACGTCTTTGCGCTGTTGGAAATAGGCCTGAATGAAGCCCTGCATGGTCGGGGTAGTGTGATCCGCACTACCGTAGAACAGTTGGGTGTCCACGTCCGGGAAATGGTGGCCCGGGTCGGGATCGAGTTGGCTCTGAAATTCGGCTTGAGGCTGAACCTTTATGGGCTCGCCCGTCGTGTCGGGATTCGATTCGCTCCCGGTCAGGCCGTCGATCCTCGCATCCTGAACTCGGAGGGACCCCAACATGTGATCAAACGAACGGTTCTCCATCATCAGGACAACAATGTGCTTTAGATTATCTAGTGCTGCAGACATTCCACTCCCGTAAGGCTTGCAGTATACGGCAGAGGCACCTGTAAGTCCAAACTAAAATGGTTGGATTTACAAAGCGAGTTAGATGTCGGTTAACTCAGAGGCGAAAACGTTGTGGATAACCGAAACAAAAAAAGATAACGGAGAGCCGAAATCTTACTCCTCGCGCAGCAGTGTTAAAGGATCGAGCGAGAGCGCGCGTTGCGCTGGAAGCCATGTAGCCAACAGCCCCAGTAACGACATGACCAGGACGACGCCAGCCAAGACTAGCGGATCGCGGGAAGTTGCCTGATACACGATGGCGGACAATACCCGGCTCGCCAGAACTCCAAGGAGCAAGCCTGCTGCCGAACCCCAGGCCAGCAATTTGACTGCGCGTCCCAAAGCCGCCTGCAACACTTCCGTGCGCTGCGCGCCGAGAGCGACACGAATTCCCAATTCTTTCAGCCGCTTGCTGACGGAATAGGCAGCCATTCCAAATATGCCGACGATGGACAGCATCGCACCCATCATCCCCAAGACACCGAGCGCTATGGTGGCGACGTGCGGAGCAAATAAGGCGAAATCCATCTCTTCGCTCCAGGTTCCAATGTAGAGAGGCAACCCTGAATCCAGTCTTCGAAGTGTATTCCTTATGGCGCTTGAGAGTTGTTGCCGGTCTCCGCTTGAGCGCAGTACCAACCACGTTTCGCTCCGCGGCGATTGCTGAAACGGGAGAAACATCGCTGGCCGTGGACCTTCCGTAAGGGTTTCATATTTTCCGTTGATTACAACACCAACGACTTGTATGCGCGCCCCGTCGGGCACTTTGTAGTGTTTGCCGACGGCGTTCTTTTCAGAGCCAAAAATCCTGCGCGCAAACTCTTCGTTGATCACTGCTACCTGCGGCGCATCTTTATCATCATGCCAGGTGAAGCCTCTTCCGGACAGCAACACTGTCCGCGCTGTGTGGAAGTATTCGGGAGATATCCTGAATACTACCGATTGAGCGACGGCATTCGATGGCCTCAGATCCGTCGTGTCGTCGGTAAAGATAGGTGTGCTGCTCCAGCCCGCGGTGCATAAGGCTGGCCAATCAACCAACCCGGCTGACTTCACGCCCGGAACGGTTTTCACAGCGTCGAGCATGCGCTTTTGCATTCCGGGCACTTTGTCATTGCTATAACCGGCCAACCTCAAATCTGTATTGACCAGAATGGCGTTCCGCGGTTCGAAGCCAAAATCGCTATGTATCGCGCGTGCCAATCCGCGCAGGGCGACCATCGAGGAAATAACCAGTACTGCACAGATAGCGATCTGGACGACAAGCAGCAGGTCTCGCACCGTGATCCGGCGCCCAGCTGTTGTTCTTGTTCCCGCCTTGACGATCTCGTATGGATCGGTCCTTAGCACCTGACGCACCGGAACCATGCCGAAAAGAATTCCGCTAAGCAAGGCCATCAGTAAGGCAACCGCGTAAACATTTGCGTCGGGAGTGATGGGCACATGGATAGGCCATCTGGGTACTGGACGCCACACGCTCAGCATCCGCAACAGGGCTATGCTTCCCGCGAGCCCGAACGTACCTCCGATCAGAGAAATCAGCACCGATTCTGTAAAGAGTCCACGCAGAATGCGGTTGCGGCTCGATCCCAGCGCGAGTCGCAGAGCAACTTCGCGCGATCGATCGGCGGCGCGGGCGGCAAACAGGGTTCCCAGGTTCGCACATGCAGCGAGAAGAATCAAGCTCGCCAACAGCATCAAGCCTGTTAGAAATGCCCGTGCCGGACGACCCAGGAAATCACCATAAAGACCTGGACGCGCTAACGTAAAGGTCCTTTGGCGCTCCACTTTGGGGTAAGTGCTTTCCAGATAGCTGCCAATACCGTTCAGATCGACAATTGCCTGTGCCCGAGTGACTCCCGGCTTCAGATGTCCCATGGCCATAAGCACGGACCGGTTTCCCCGCGCGTTGAGGACGTTCACCCCCTCTACCTGGTCCTGGTTAACTATCGGAACCCAGAAGTCTGGGAAGAAAAATAATAGGGTTCCGTGGAACTCGGGTGGCGCTACACCGAGGATGGTAAAAGGATGCTTGTTCAGCCGCATGATACGGCCCAGCACACCACGATCATCCAGAAAGTGGCTGTGCCAGTATTCGTAGGTGAGCACGACATACGGAGCGCTATCTGGACCCATGCTCGTCGGAGCTGTGGAAAAACCTGCCCAGATACGGTTCGATGCCTAATACATCGAAATAATTCCCGCTCGCTTCCTCGATCCACGCGCGGGAAGTATCCCGACCTGTGTCCACCGCGCCTTGAGCAACGTTATATGCGGCTAAGCCAATAAAGCTGCGGTTGCGATCGCGCAGGTCAAGATAATCGGGATACGACTGATACGAGTCAGCCTCGCTTCCGTGCTGGTTCCGTACAGGCTCTCCGCATCAGGCACATTCAACGGGCGCAAGATTACGGCATTCAAGACGCCAAAAACGACGGCATTTGCGCCAATTGCGAGCGACAGGGTTGTTACGCAGGTGATTGTGAATCCGGGAGACTTGCGCAATAGGCGGAGAGCGAACCGCACATCCTGCACGAAGTACTTCAAAGAAAATGCCGCCCATGCGCTTCCTGGCTTTCTTCCTTGAACCGCACGTAACCGCCGAATTCGATACGCGCGCGGCGTTCTGCCTCGGTATGATTTAGGCCGGAACGTTCGAGATCGTCGGCACGGTGCTGGATGTGCGAACGAAGCTCCTCTTCCATCTCATTTGCAACTTGAGAACGATGAAGAAACTTGGCCGCAAGGGAGCGAAGATGGGCCAGGAAACTCATATCTCCTCCGGTTGGGCGGCAAGAGCGGCGGTCATGGCGTTGGCTAGGCGATTCCAGCCTTCGGTCTCCTCGCGAAATCGCTTGCGGCCGGCAGCGGTAAGCTCATAAAATTTGGCGCGGCGATTGTTCTCCGATATCCCCCAGCTTGGTTTCAGTAGTCCCTGGCGCACCAAACGAAACAATGCCGGATAAAGCGCGCCCTGCTCGATGAGCAGAGCTTGCTCGGAGATTTGCCCAATACGCAGAAGAACTCCATAGCCGTGAAGGGGACCGAGAGACACGGCCTTGAGAATAAGAAGATCGAGAGTTCCAGGAAGAAGCTGGGCAGGGCCGGACATGAACACTCCTAATGTAATTAGGAGTATAATGCCCGGCTTTCCTAAGCTGTCAAGGAGAAAGAGAGCTAGCGCTGGATACGCGCAGACCCGCCCTTTGCGAACCCGCGCACCTGATCGAGAGTCGCCATCGTCGTGTCGCCCGGGAACGTTGTGAGCAGCGCGCCGTGAGCCCAGCCCAGATTGACGGCTTCCTGCTCCGGCTCGCCCGTAAGCAGGCCGTAAATAAACCCGGCAGCAAAACCGTCGCCCCCGCCGACGCGGTCATACACATCGAGTTCGGCTGTGGGCGCCTGAAACGTCGAGCCGTTGATCCAGGCCACGGCGCTCCAACTGTGGCGATTCGTGGAGTGCACCTCTCGCAGAGTGGTCGCGACAATTTTGACCTGCGGATGCTTCTTGCGAACGTTGTCCATCATGCCAAAGAAGGCGCTCGGGTCCAGTTTCGATTTCGCGGCGACCTCCGGCCCCGGTATCCCCAGGCCCATCTGAAGATCCTCTTCATTTCCGACAAGGACGTCTACATTCTTGACAATCCGGCCGATCACTTCCACGGCGCGATCATGTCCGCCGATCACGTTCCAAAGCTTCGCCCGGTAGTTCAGATCGAACGAGACAATCGCTCCGGCAGCCTTGGCCGCCTGCATACCCTCGATGGTCACTTCGGACGTTGTTTCTGAAAGCGCGGCAAATATTCCGCCGCTGTGAAACCACCGCACGCCGCCCGAAAAAATCGCATTCCAATTGAAGTCTCCAGGTTTTAGCCTGGCTGCAGCCTCATTACTGCGGTTGTAAAAAACAACGGGCGCGCGCACGCCTTGGCCGCGATCGCTGTATACGGTCGCGATGTTCGGACCAGCCACGCCGTCGTGCTTGAAATGCTTGTAGAACGGCTTTACGCCCATGGCACGGACGCGTTCGGCAACCATATCGCCGATTGGATAATCGACCATCGCCGTGGCAATGCCGGTCTGCATTTGGAAGCAGTCCGAGAGATTTGCGGCGACATTGAATTCGCCGCCGCTCACGTGTATCTTGCATTCGGTCGCTTTACGCCACGGAATGATGCCGGGATCCAAGCGGTACACCATCGCGCCGATGGAAACAAAATCCAATGCGCCTTGTTGCCGGACATTCAGGCCGTAGCTCATACTTTCTCCCGTCCATAGATCGGAATCTATGTCAAAAGATTTCTGCCAGGTTTGCCGCGTATTCAGGCGTTGTAGGACCCGGACGCAACTCTTCCGCCGCGTCCGGTCCAATTTGTATGGAAATACTGCCCGCGCGGTTTGTCGATGCGCTCATAAGTGTGCGCGCCGAAAAAGTCGCGTTGCGCTTGCAGCAGGTTTGCGGGCAACCGCTCTGTCCGATATCCGTCGTAGAACGCAAGCGCCGTGGAAAATGCGGGCGTCGGCACGCCATAGCCGATTGCATGGATGATCGCGTGACGCCACGATTCCTGATATTTGTTCAGCACATCGCTGAAAAATTCATCCAGCAGCAAATTCGTCAGACGCGGATTCTTGTCGTAGGCTTCTTTGATTTTTCCAAGAAAGCGGCTGCGGATAATGCAACCGCCGCGCCACATCAGCGCGATACCGCCCATATTCAAATTCCAGCCCTGCTCCTTCGCGGCTTCGCGCAACAACATGTATCCCTGCGCGTAAGAGATCACCTTCGAGCAGTAGAGAGCCCGCCGGACATCCTCAATAAAGCCTTTCCGATCCAGCGTGCCTACAGCGTGCTTGGGACCGTTCAGAACTTTAGAGGCGGCGACTCTTTCCTCCTTCAGAGCCGAGAGACATCTGGCAAATACCGCTTCGCCGATCAGCGTTACCGGAGTGCCCAGATCGAGCGCGCTGATGCCGGTCCATTTCCCGGTCCCTTTCTGTCCCGCGGTATCGAGGATCTTATCCACTATTGGCTGGCCATCATCGTCCTTCTTCGTGAAGATTTCGGCGGAAATTTCGATCAGGAAACTGTCCAGCTCGCCTTTGTTCCACTCCGCAAACACCTGATGCAGACTCGTCTGAGTTGAGTCCCAATCCTTCTTTCAGCAATTGATAGGCCTCGCAGATGAGCTGCATGTCGCCGTATTCAATACCGTTGTGGACCATCTTCACGTAGTGGCCCGCGCCGGCTTCTCCCACCCAATCGCAACAGGGAGAACCGTCCTCCACTTTTGCGGCGATCGACTGAAAAATATCCTTGACGTACGGCCACGCTTCGATATTGCCGCCCGGCATGATGGATGGTCCAAAACGCGCACCTTCTTCACCGCCCGAAACGCCGGTCCCGATAAAGAGAATTCCTTTTTCGTTCAACGCCTTCGTGCGCCGGTTCGTATCCGGAAAATGCGAATTGCCGCCGTCGATGATAATGTCGCCTTTTTCAAGATGCGGCGACGATTTGCTCGATCATCTGATCGACTGTGTCGCCGGCCTTGACCATTAGCATCACTCGGCGGGGCTTTTTGAGCGCCCCAATCAATTCTTCTATCGAGTGCGTACCTGCTACTTGCGTCCCTTTTGCTTCATGAGCGATGAATTCATCCACCTTTGAGACCGTTCGGTTGAAAACAGCAACCCGATACCCGTGATCATTCATGTTCAGGACCAAATTCTGTCCCATCACCGCCAGGCCAATCAGCCCGATATCACAACTTTGGTTTTGCATAAACCTCTATTAAAGCGTAGTAACTTGAACTTGATCTTTGAAACCGACCAGGAACCTTAAGGCTAGGATCAAGTTTCAGTGTTCTCTTTCAGCCATCTACTTCTGAGGCACGGATACTGGGTGCTGTTCGTCTATCTGCTGGCCGTTGGAATCGGTCTGCCGCTTCCAGCCGACCCGCTGTTCGTATTGATGGGTGCGTTGGTGGGGAACCATCAGTACTCTTTTGGCGCTTCTTTGTTAATAGCAGTCGTCGCTGCTTTGATTGGCGACATTCTCTGGTATGAGCTCGGCCGATTTCAAGGCCGCCGGGTGTTGGGTTTTTTATGTAAGCTATCGCTCGAACCGGATACATGCGTGCGAACAACCGAAACGAGATTCGCAAGGCGCGGCGCAGGGGCATTGCTGTTCTCAAAATTCATTCCGGGAATGGGCCTGCTTTCGGTTTCACTCGCTGGCATTAGCGGAATGCGTTATTGGCTATTTCTACTAGCCGATGCGGCGGGCTGTGCGCTCTGGGCTGGATCCTATCTTCTGCTGGGCCGGATCTTTTATCGTCAAGTGGATGCATTATCCGGACTGCTGGGCTTGTTCAGCCGCCGCGCGGGGCTGGTTGTCGCCGGGCTTCTGGCTCTGTATATCGCGGTGAAATATTTCGAACGGAAGCGATTTCTCCGAAAACTGCGCATCAATCGCATTACGCCAAGTGAAGCTCTTGAGTTAATCGGAAGCGGGCAGCCGGTCACCGTTGTGGATTTGCGCCATCCCACGGAAGTCGAACGCGCCGGTTCGAAAATCGCCGGCGCACTGGTACTGCGGCCGGACGACTTACACTCGGGATCGCATCAAATTCCGGAGGGTCACGAAGTCATCTTGTACTGTACGTGACCCAACGAAGCCACCAGCGCCCGTGTGGCGCTGCAACTGAAACGCGCGGGAATTCAGCGTGTTCGGCCGTTAGCCGGGGGTTTCGAAGCTTGGCGGATCACTCGGATTTCCAACGGAGCCGACGAGCTTAGATGACCGCCGCGAATCGAATCGCCATCCGCACGGCATCCTAGTACGGTGGTGTCGGCGATACAATCCGAGCTCGATCTTTCGCGGCTGCTTCTACCCATTCAGCCGGACGATCACGTGCAGGGCGTGCCCGAGGCCGGTTACACGCTGGTCGAATACGGCGATTACGAGTGCCCCGATTGCGGACGACTATTCGTAACCATTCAGCGATCTACGAGCGGAACTGGGAGACGAGTTGCGCCTTGTATTTCGGCACTATCCGCGCTCGGGAATTCATCCGCACGCGCAACAAGCTGCCGAAGCGGCGGAAGCCGCCGGCGCGCAGGGCCGATTCTGGGAGATGCACGACATCTTGTTTCAAAATCACGATGCGTTGGGGACGAAGGATTTGCGCCGGTATGCGCAACAGTTATCGCTCGACACGGAACGCTTTCGTGAAGAATTGAAGAACCGGACTTATGAGGAGCGCGTACGAGAGGATTTCCGCCGGGGAGTTATTAATGGCGTCTACGGAACGCCCGGCCTGTTCATCAATGGCGTGCGGCATGACGGCGCTCTCGATCGCGATTCATTGCTTCGCTCGATTGAAAGGAACGAGACTGAAGCATACGCCTTGTTTGGCGTGTCTATAAGAACCGTATGGCGAGACCAGTCATTCTGACCATTGACGACGATCCTGAGGTGTTGCGCGCCATCGAACGCGATCTGCGGCAACGCTACAGCAAGACCTATCGCATTTTGCGCGCCGAATCGGGATCGAGCGCTCTCGATCTGCTGCGGCGATTGCAGCAGCGCAACGATCCGGTGGCGCTGCTGGTAGTCGATTATCGAATGCCGCACATGAACGGGATCGAGACGCTCAGCGAGGCGATGAAGCTCTATCCGGACGCAAAGCGCGTTCTGTTGACGGCTTATGCCGACACCGAAGCGGCCATTAAGGCGATTAACGATGTTCAGCTGCACCACTATCTGCTGAAGCCGTGGGACCCGCCGGAGCAGCAACTTTATCCCGTGCTGGACGATCTTCTGCAGGAATGGTTTGCAAGGCATAAGCCGCCGTTCGAAGGCGTGCGCGTGTTGGGTACGCGCTGGTCGCCCAAATCTTATGAGATGCGCGATTTTCTCGCGCGCAACCAAGTGCCGTTTCAATGGCTGGATGCGGATGCGGCAGAGCGCGATCAGGAAGTGGGCCGGCTGGTGGAGAGCCTCGGCCCGAATGAGCTGAAATTGCCGCTGGTTTTCTTTCCGGATGGCGATCGTCTGGAACAGCCGGGCTGGCAGGAGGTCGCCGCGAAACTCGGGCTTCGCATGCGCGCCGGTCTGGAATTTTATGATGTGGCGATCGTGGGGGGCGGGCCCGCTGGTCTGGCGGCCGCGGTGTATGGCGCATCGGAAGGCCTGAAGACGCTGATTGTGGAGCGCGAAGCGCCGGGCGGACAGGCGGGCCTGAGCTCAAAAATTGAAAACTATCTCGGTTTCCCGGCCGGTCTGAACGGATCCGACCTGGCGATGCGCGCTGTGACGCAAGCGCGGCGTTTTGGCGTCGAGATCGTTTCGCCGCAGGAGGCGAGCGCGATCCGCGTAGACGGACCCGTATCGATATCTGAAGCTCAGCGATGGCACGGAGGTTTCGTGCCACGCTCTGGTCCTGGCGACGGGCGTACAGTGGCGAACGCTGGATGTGCCTGGCATGGAGCGCCTGCAGGGAGCGGGCGTCTACTATGGCGCGGGAGCGACCGAAGCGATCTCCTGCCGCGACGAAGACGTCTATATCGTCGGCGGCGCGAATTCCGCCGGCCAGGCGGCGATGTTCTTTTCCAAATATGCGCAACGCGTGGTCATGCTGGTTCGCGGTGCTTCCCTGGCGGCCACGATGTCGCAGTACCTGATCGATCAAATTCAGAAGACCGAAAATATTCATGTGGAATGCCGCAGCCGCGTCACTGCGGTTCAGGGCGAGGATCGTCTGCGTTCCATCTCCATCACCTGTGACACCAGCGGTGAGACACAAACTGTTCCCGCCAGTGCGTTGTTTATCTTCATCGGCGCCGAGCCCTGCACGGAATGGCTGGACGGCGTTGTGGAGCGCGATGCGCGCGGATTCGTTCTTACTGGTCCCGATCTGATGCGCGACGGCAAGCGCCCGAAAGGCTGGCAGCTTGACCGCGACCCGGGCCTTCTTGAAACGAATGTTCCCGGCGTTTTTGCGGTAGGAGATGTTCGCTACGGCTCGATCAAGCGCGTGGCTTCGGGCGTGGGAGAAGGTTCAGTCGCCATTCAGTTTGTGCATCAATATCTGAGCAAGGTCTGAACATGGACAGCGCGATCACCAAACCAGCCGCTCATCCCGGCGATCGAGGAGTTGACGGCGATTTCCATGTTTTCCGATCTGCCCGCCGACGGGCTCGATTGGCTGGCGATCACATGGAGTCGTTTGATTTGCAGCCGGGCGAGATCCTGGTCCGCGCCGGAGATCCGGCCGAGCATCTGATGGTTCTGTTTCGCGGCGAAATGCGCGCGGAGCGGGCAGATGGCCGCGTTTACGTGATGCACGCCGGCCAGGTCACGGGCTTGCTGCCGTATTCGCGGCTCACCCACTATCCCTCGACCGCGCATGCAGCGATGGAAAGCCGCGGGGCCACGCTTCACAAGAGCCATTTCGCCGAGATGCTGCAGCGCATGCCGGTACTGAATCAGCGGCTGGTCAGCGTGTTGGCGGATCGCATCCGCGAAACCACCGTGGCTCGATCAACAGCGGGAAAAGCTGATGGCGCTGGGCAAGATCTCGGCGGGTCTGGCGCATGAATTGAATAATCCCGCTGCGGCCGTCCGGCGCGCGACCGACAGCTCTGCGGCGGGCCATCGTTTCGGTGCGCACTGCCGCGCTTCAGCTCGACAAGGGCGGTTTGCCTCAAGACGGCGCGTCTCTTTCTTGCCCGCTTGGATTGCGATTGGATCCAGCAAGCCGGAGCGCATTCCGCTCTGGACACCTTGGAGCGCAGCGAGCGCGAAGAAGAGTTCGCGGCATGGCTCGAAAGCCATCGATCTCCCGAATGCCTGGGATCTTGCCGCTGCCCTGGTCGATGTCGGCTGCGAGCGAAGCACGCTCGAAGAAGTCGCCAAACAGGTGCCTCCGCAATTTCTCGCCGATGCCTTCACGCGCCTGACCGCCTCGTTTACCATCAGCCGATTGATCGAAGAGATTGAAAGCGGCGCCGGCAAGATTTCCGAGCTGGTTCGCGCCGTGAAGGAATACTCCTACATGGACCAGATGCCCGGAGCAGGAGATCGACATTCACAACGGGCTGGAGAATACGCTGATCATGCTGCGCCATCGGTTGAAACACGGCATCGACGTGGTTCGCGATTATGACCGGACGCTTCCGGCGATATGCGCGCATGGCAGCGAGCTCAATCAGATCTGGACGAATCTGATTTCGAATGCGATTGATGCCATGAACGAGAATGGAAAGCTGCTGTATTCGCACGGCTCGCGAGCGACCTGTGCAGTTGTCGAAATAACGGACAACGGCCCGGGCATCCCGCCTGAACTGCAGCCCAGGATCTTCGAGCCGTTCTTCACGACGAAGCCCGTTGGCGAGGGAACCGGTCTTGGACTGGATACGGTTTACCGCATCGTGACTAGTCACCATGGCCATGTCAGCTTCGAATCGCGCCCTGGCGAAACCCGATTCACGGTGCGGATTCCATTTAGTAAGTCGAAGGAAGCCGGAGCATGACTTCGCGCCGGCAGCACACGGCGAATCGCGATTCTACTTCGGCTCTGGCACATTGGGAACCGTGTAGGTCTTCTCGAGCGCCTGCTGATATTCACCGAACAGCGCTTTGATCCCCGCAAATTCCTTCTTCACCTGCGCCAGGTA
>CAVZTP010000002.1:0-1505205 GCA_963778345.1 uncultured Acidobacteriaceae bacterium | reverse complement strand
GCGACTTCTATTCGACCGAAATGAGCAACAGCCTTTCGTATCGATTTGTATTTCTCGATGTAAGGAAGCATGCCGTGTTCTGTCTCGTCGAGCTGTTGAGCCTTCTTTAGCAATGGGGCAGCGCTCTCTTTAGGCACCACGACTACGCCGAGAGCGTCTCTTCCGATGGATAGCCGGGACGCGGATCCATGATCGGCAAGCGAACGTTAGTTGACGCCATCAGGCCAGCTCATCGAATCCCCGAGGGCTTGGGGTTGGGATACACGACACGATCCCAGTCCTTGTATTTCCAGCCGGCGGGTCCGACGCGAATCACTCTTCCACTTTGACAGGCGCATCAGAAGAGTACTTTACCGCCACCCGGGCGGCTGCGGTTGATCACAGCGGCTTTACAACACAGAGCGTCCGTCCATTAGCCGTCCAATATCTGCATTGGGAGCCCAAAAAACAGCCCTCTGGTTATTGCCAAGACGCTGATTTGAAGCAACTTGTGTGCGGGCCGCCATCACTGCGTCGATCGACTTGCCGAGCGGCTGACCTTAAGAAATAGATCAGGACGGCATGTGTGTTACTGATTGCCTGTGTTGCGCGATTGCCATTCCGCTCCAGTGCGAACGTCATCGATCAGAAATCGGACGCCTTGGTTGTCGGAAGGATTCAGCCAGAGCATCCGCTTGAAAATATTCTCAGCTTCTTCGAATCTGCCTAGCCGCCAAACGCACAGCCCAAATCCATTAACGCAGCGGAGAAATGGCCGGTTGTCGATCCACCCCCACGGAAGCAGACCATCGAAGCTTTCACCGAAGGACAATTCGCCGATCCGAAGCCCCACCTCGTAATGGCGAATTGCTATCTCTGGCCAGTGATCGAAAGCAATGTTGCCAAGATGTGCATGAGCATCGAGGCAGCGAAGATCGGCCTGACAGGGATCCATCAGGAATTTGTTTGCGCTTTCAATATCGCCGCCGTCCTTCCGGTCGTTGGATTCTATGATGGGGTCAGAAAAACGGATCCTCTGCATCCGCTCGCGGCAACACTTGCTCCATCTCAAATTCCGGACGCGATGCCCACGCGATAATTTGTTTGGCCCAATCTTCGATCGGCTCGCCTTCCTCGCCCCAATAATGGTCCGCAGGCTTCCGCGTGCCCCTCGCTTCCAATTTGAGGGGAACAAGGCCAAGCGCCTGTATGTCGAGCCGCGTAGATTCAATTTCGCCGGAAAGGTAGGGATTGCGCTCGTAGCTCCATTGTTTTCTTGGCGGACGACCGCTATCTCACCCGGAACAAGATCCCAAAGGCCACCTGCACGAAGTGTGACTGTGTGGGCACTTCCACGCAGGCGGCAGCGCGCAGCCTTCTGCTTCACCGAAAGCACGATCAGCTCAACCGGGTTAACCAGGTTGATGGGTACCAGTGTTTCGTCGGTTCGTTCCTTGCCACTTTCATCTGGCAACGCCGGATCGGGCCGTTTTGCTGTCCTCAATGAGCATCTCTCCCGTGATGCTCGCCCCATCGCGTCTTCGCGCGCTCTAGGAACGAGGGTCGTTCGCTGCGGTTCTCCGCAGGAAAGTCCAGGCTCTCAAAATGGTTCACGGGATGGCGTCTGTCGGGCGCTTCCGGAAAACGCAGGCGCTCTCGCTTTCGTACAACTTCGAGCGCAGGCTTGGGCTCCGGATTGAAAAATATTCCAGCCCCACGCTGAAGACGAGTGCGATGCGCAGAAGAGTCGGCAACGTCGGGTGCATCAGGTCGCGTTCCAGTTTCGATAGCAATGATGGAGAAAGCCCTGTGTGCTTGCCGAGCTCACTTAACCCCATGCTCTTACGCAGCCGCAAACGCCGCAGTTTGTCGCCAATCGAATATCGCTTTAGGCCTTGCCTAATCGTCTCGGATTCCATTCGTTTCGTTTTCCTTTGAGTCAACTTTCTTCGCACATCTTGATGCTAGGGAAAACAGATGTTTTCCTTTGCTTTACAGTAAACCGCTTTTTCTCTACGATCAAGATGTGGTTGTAGAAATCACGACTCATTGTTGAGAAAGGATTGAAGTTACTATGAAAAAACTTGACATACTAGCGCGCGTGCTGTTGGTTGCCGGAGGTCTGAACTGGGGCTTAGTCGGCATTTTCCGTTTCGATCTGATAGCCGCTATCGTGGGCAGACATTTTGGCGAGACCTCGCCTGTCAGTTCAGTGATTTACGCTCTGGTGGGCGTTGCCGCCGTATACGAAGCCGTAACCTGGAAAGCCATCCAGCGGCGGCAGTACGGTACTTACTCGCCGGCGGAAATTTAAGAGGCAGAAGCGAATGGAGAAACTGCAATGAATTACGAAGAATTATTAAAATCGGAACCCGAACGCGGCGCAAAGAAAGAACATCGTGAAGGTATGGTGGCGAGAAGTATTGAGCAGCAGACGGCAAAGCTTCCCTCCGATGTGTTTCTCTGGGCAGCTTTTGGCTGTATCGCAGGTTCGCTCGCGTTCAATATGAGCAAGAAGCCTCATGCAGCCCTGTTCGTTGGCCAGTGGGCCCCCACTTTTCTGCTTCTCGGGATCTACAACAAACTCGTAAAGCTGCACGGATCGGAGGGCGTGTAGAAACGACCTCGCACGTCCCATCTCCATCCGTACCGGCACGGCTTGGATTCGCTGTAAAAGTGCTTGCTGAAGGTGGTCTCAAAAGCAATGATTCACGGCGGTGGCAGTCGGGTCCTCACCTTAAGGTGTCTATCGAGTATCTTCATGCGATTTTCACCTATTTGGAAAAATCGAACATCCGAATGTACCGTTTGTCGTCGGATATTGCTCCGTATCTAACCCATCCGGAACTGCCGCAGTTCCATAACCAAATCGCAGAAAGCCGGTCGGAGTTGTCCGAACTTGGGCGCAGGGCAAACCAGATCGGCCTGCGGCTTTCTTTTCACCCATCCCAGTTCGTCGTTATGAACGCCCCTGACAGAGCACTGCGTCGCCAAAGCGTGAGGGATTTGGCAGCCCAAGCCGAAATACTTGACCTGATGAATCTTGGACCCGAGGCCGTGCTCGTAATCCACGTAGGAGGAGCCTACGATAGCAGGAGCGCGGCCCTCGATCGTTGGGTGGCTTGCTATCGAGGTCTACCGGAGCCGGCGCGGCGGCGACTCGTGCTTGAAAATGATGACGTGCGTTTCAGCGCGGCCGATGTCTTGCGCATCCATGAAAGAACCGGTGTCCCGCTGGTCTACGATATGCAGCACCATCAGTGCCTCAACCCGGAACGCCTGGCGTGGCGCCCAACACTCGAACGATTCCTGCAGACGTGGCCTGACGGGATCCGCCCTAAAATTCACTACTCCTCGCCCCGCACCCAGATGCAAGAAGTCGTTCGTGTGGATCGCAAAACCCGTAAGAAGAAAATCGTTTTTCAACCACCTAGGTGGACCGCGCACGCCGACTACATCCACCCATTCGATTTCGTACGATTTGCGTTCGAGACGCAGGACCTGAAATTCGACATAATGCTGGAAGCTAAAGCGAAGGACCTGGCGCTTCGGCGTTTGCGCCAGGACATCGTCTGCTATGCACCGGAGCTCCAGGACCAATTTGACGCGATCCGTACCGGGAGGTAATCTCCGATGCAGATTTTTCAGTTCAGGCACTCAAATCCGCCTGAGAGATCGTCCGTTCATGGTTGGCTTGAAACTGATGCGTTCATCGGTTCTACGAACGCTTGCGGCGAAATCGGCTATGTCGATCACCTGTCGCGAAGTCGCGTTTTCACGGCGAATCGCCGCCGCCCACCGTTCAATGGATCGCGCCTCTCTGCGGTGCAGCCGTCGCCGCACATAACCAACCTATGTTTGCCCCTTGCGCGGACGGACTAAGATATGCGAAAAGGGTTTACAAGAAAACCACAAGCGGACGAGCCCGCGGCGCCAGGCAAGAACTACATAACGCCGGGCGGCCTGCAGCGCCTCAAACAGGAGCACCGGTTTCTGCTCACCAGGGAACGTCCGGCCGTGACGGAGGTGGTGGCGTGGGCTGCGAGCAACGGCGATCGCAGTGAAAACGCAGACTATCACTACGGCAAGCGGCGGCTGCGCCAAATCGATGGACGGATTCGCTTTCTCACCAAGCGAATCGAGTCCGCGGAAGTGGTCGACCCGGAAACTCCGAGAGCGGGGCCGGCGGCGGCGAAGGCATTCTTCGGAGCCACCGTGCGCTATGCCAATGCCGCGGGAACAGAGCGAGTGGTGAGCATCGTAGGCACCGACGAGGTCGATCTCAACCGCAACCACATCAGTTGGGTTTCGCCTCTGGGGCGCGCGTTGCTGAAGTCGGCAGCGGGCGATCGTGTAGTTCTCGAATCGCCGGGCGGTACAGAATACCTGACCGTGCTGGAAGTGTCTTACCAGCGCATTTCGGTGGAACCGTTCCGTGAACCACCGGGGGCCGAGGCCTCGGCAAAGGGACTCCCGCGCGGAGCCAATCCACCTGACGAAGTTTAGCGAGCGGCATAGGAACATTCCAGGCCCCGCACAACGACGAATTGTGAGCCGGCTAAGACTATTCCTTGCGCTATCGTTCGACCCCAGTCACGATCGATCGCGTGTACCGCCGAAGCGGCTCTGTTGCAAATAGGCGCGGACAAGGCGCGAAGCACGCTTTGCTGGAATCCGTCGATCATATACTGAGGCCGAAGATGTATTTGATGAAGCGGACTTGTTCAGCGATGTCACCCTTTGCCAGCCATCGAACTTGTCCTTTGCGGATCATGTGCATTGCTTCGTAGCCCTTGGATCGTTCGCTCCGCGCCCGCGAAAGAACGGAAACCGAGGCTCGCCTGGATCCGCCGTTTGATCGCACGGTGATCCTGCTCGACAATGTTGTTGAGGTAAGGGACGACGCGACAGCGACATCGCTGGCCGAGTGCATGAGTCCTCTTCAGTTCGTCAACAACACGGGGATAAGACGGGTTCCCGTCGACGTTGATCACCCTCGGGCGAGGATGACCAGGCGCAGCGAGCGCCTTGCGGAAGAACGCTCCCGCGGCAAACACGTCGCGAGTTTCCGAAAGAAAGAAGTCGATGGTTGCGCCGGTCGAATCCACAGCTCTATATAAATAGGTCCAGCGTCCCGCCACCCGCACGTAGGTCTCGTCGGTTCGCCAAGACCCATTTGTCGGTTTCAGTTCATGGCGGATTCGCTCATTCAGCTCGGGTGCATATCGTTGCACCCATCTCCAGATCGTGGATGGATCCATAGAAAGATGCCGTTCCGACATCATCTCGGCGAGATCTCGGTAGCTCAGTGAGTAGCGGAGGTACCAACGGACGCAAAGAATGATCACGTCATCGGCAAAGTGTCGCCCTCGAAACAACGCTGGCCGATCTCCGTTCATGGCCTTTACGCTAACAGAGATTTTTCCGCCAGTTTGCAACAGAGCCCTCAAGACAGTTAGAACGGCAGTTCGGCGGTATGAATCCAAAAATCCATGAGTGATTTGATCTTGGCAAAAAATTGATCAACATCTGTAGTCTTAGAAATAAAGGCATTCGCCCCCGCCTGATATGCCGGACGGGAGTCGCACATCCCGCTGACAACAACCACCGGCAGGCTCTTCCGAATATCGTCGCCGCGAATGAATTGGATCAATTCGACGCGATCTGTATCGGCTCCCATGTCGGACAGTACCAGATCGAAGGGAATGGTCTTGAAGAGTCGCTTCGCGGCATCGGTTGAATCCACACAGGCCAAGCGGCATGGCTGACCACACTCGGAGAACGCCTCTCGAAGCAGATTTAGATCTGCGTCATTGTCGTCAACGATAAGGATTCTATAAATCCGACGAGGGTCAGGCATTTAATCCAGGCGGTGGCAACGATTGTACGTGTAAAGGTGAGGGGCAGCAAGCGGCGGAAGTTTCATATCTTCCAGGCTGCCCCGCAACCCTAGATCCAGCGGTCTGCCTCAGTGATGAGTATCGGGCGCACCCGACGTTCGTCGGCGAGGGTATCCGCGTCGGTTTCTTGATTGCCGCCAGTCTTCCAGTTACGCACGAAGCAGCGCTACTTCCGCGAGCAACTTTGGCTCAATCAAAAGCCTAATGTAGGCAACCGTTTTATCAGGATCGGGGGTAGTACCTTCGAGCCAGTGGCGAGCAAAGTAATGGATCAGCTCATCTACTGATTGACGAGCCGCCGCCTCAAAAGCCGGATCATCCGATTTCGCCAAGTTCTGCACGGACCCCCTGCACAACTAGCCAGACGCTCGATTGAAGCTGCTTGCGCTAAGTCTTTTATGGGCCGCTGGCGTGCGCCACCCCGGTTTGGCGACCAGGAGCGCGAATTAGTTGAATTCTACTAGATTTGTTGGGAGCCTGGCAAGCCAGGAACTTATCGCGGATTCTTCTGGGTTTTCAAACCTACTGCGACCGAAAACAACGCCTTATAGCGGTAGCCACCTACTAGGTGCCGGATTGGGAGCTATTTTTTTCCCAATTCACTTGTCGATATCGCAGACACCGTCGGCATTGATAGCGGCCATTGACCGGCCACATAGCGCTTGCAGAAATCACCGCTAGCGTGTATCGAGTGTCCGATGGCGAACAGGCGTTGGCCTTTCTGAATAAGCATGAACCATACGGTTCTGCGCGGACTCCAGAATTAGTCATTCTCGACCTGAATCTGCCGAGAGTTGATAGCTGGACGGTCCTCGCTGCGGTTCGCCGCAATCCGGCGTTAACCTCCATTCCGGTTGTCGTGCTCAGCGCTTCGATCAATCCTCGGGATCAACAGAAAGCCGCCCTCTTAGGCGCAGAATTCATTTCCAAGCCACGCCGGTTCGAGGCGTTCCTAGAGGAAATAAAACGAGTATGCTCGACTTTTCTGAAGCAGCCAAATGCACCGGAACGCCTGGCTACCAGCGGCTGAGCTAGCGGCTGTACCTGGATCGACGTGCCAGCGAGTGAGTCCGTGTGGCGGCCTCGATGAGAAAGCCGAGCGGCGCTTAACGACACTGCTTTTGTGGGCGAATGTTAGTCTCCTGCGAATCGGGGGAACAGTTTGTGCCGGTACTGCTCCCCGGCTGGCAGGATGCAAACGCCTCTATTGTGAGCTGATGCCTTGCGATCCATTATCGGTTTGGCGTACAGGTAACTGCAACTCCCACGAGATCCATTACGTACTGCCCAATGCGCAATTCGGCGACAGATCGCATTTATGTCGCAGAGTATGCGAGGTGCGGGGAGTTGTAGCCGACGATTATTGTGTATTCGCATTGGCGTGGGGCTGTTCAGTCGCTGATGAAATCGAACACAGTTATGGCTATCGGCGGCTTCTTCCCAGAGACTGCTCGCGGCACGTTATGTAGCTCCGGTCTCGCGCAGGTCGCAACCAACATTCAGCAATTCTAGAGATGTGCGCGAGGATTGCGGGCGAACCCAGGAGAGTGAGCGCCTTCCAAAGTGATAGCTCCCCTAGAGGCGCTTGAAAAGCCAATCTCCCAACATGGCGCGAACCATGCGGGCGATGCTTTCAGACCCTTGAAGGTTTTCAAAGGCATCTATGTAGTGCTGTTAGGGAGATTCATCTCAGGCGGCAACAGCTTCTGATTCGGGATCGCCCATTCCGGCGTGTGCCTGCCAATGTCCGGACAGCAACTTCTGGCCGCGAACAGCGCGAACACCGGGTAACCTGTGCCGTCGCTATCGCCTGCGCAGTTCCCATAGGGTTCCCACGGCGACATTTGTGGGGACGCTCCAGTGCAGGTTTGTGCGGGCACAAGCGGGAATGCGCCACCGCGCGGTTAAATCCGCCGATTCCTACCTGCCCAGCTACGCAGCGACAGCCCCCGGAAAGGCTGGTTTCATGGGCCGGGCTAACCCCGCCTAGCCCTACTCCTACGCGCGCTTCATTGAATACGTCTTTGCTCGGTACCAGGCCAACAACTGTGCTTAGCCCGATCTATCTCGACAACATTCAGGAGAGCGTGACCGTACCGGATTTTCTGGCAGCCATCAATCTGGTACTGCAGAAGTTCGGACCACCTCCGTTCGGCAATCTCTTATCGGCTAACGCCAACCCTTCGACGTTGGCGAATTGGGGCCCGGGACTCAATGGTGAGCCGTACTATGCCGGTTACTTCGATGCACGCGGTCTGAACGGCGGTTACAAGTACGGAGCTCCCGGCGGAACGCCCAAAGATGATCAGTTCGTACGATCCGCGATGTACGGCGACTTCCTCTCTGGAGGTCTCGCAGGTCACGTTAACGGCGCTGAAGGGATCTGGGGCGCTGATATCGAACCCGCCGCGCCGGTCAAGATGTGGGAGAGCTGATCCCAGACGAGAACTTCATCGTTTCGCATGAGAACTATAACGAAAAGAGCTACGAAGGTTGGGCCTATGCGGCCCACACCGCAGATCAGCAGATATTCCTCGCCTATTTTGAAAAGGGCTGTCCGCGATCCCTTGTGCGTGGGGTGATTCCGTTCGGCAAATATCGTGCTCGCTGGTTCGATCCGCGCGACGGCGCTCGGTCAGACGTTGGCAGTGGCGAACTAAAAGCAGATGTAATTGGCGAGATCGTGCTGCCGGATTTTCCTTCAGATATGGACTGGGGCAAGCGCTGGCATCGAGAAGGAGCTCGCAGAGCGAAAGCACCAAATGCTTGTGGCGATTGCAACGGGCACAGGCAGAACGTTTACACTCGTGGACGAAATCTACCGGCTCATAAAATCAGCCGTGGCAAAGGGTTCTGTTCCTTGTGGACCGACTTGCGCTCGCGGTACAAGCCGTAAAAACCTTCGCATCGTTCGAAGCAGAGCCTGGGCCCTCCAAGCCCTGCTGTTGACCGTTGCTCGGCAGTTGTGCCTGGGCGCATACTTGACAGCACCAAATCAGAACTGCAGGCGCAGCGCCATTTGAATCATGCGCGGCCCTGCGCCCGGGGCCTCGCCCGTGACCAATCCGAATGCCGCATCGGTGATAGTCGTGTCAGCGCGTCCGAAACGGACATGATTAAACGCGTTGTACATCTCCGCGCGGAATTGCATTCGCAGTCTCTCCACTAGCGAGAAATTCTTCGCCAGGCTGAGATTCCAGTTGTCCCCGAGACTGTACCGGACTTGACCTATATATCTTGGCGCGTCGCCGTATGTGAAAGAAGCGGGTGCCGTGAACGCTGCCGTATTGAACCAATGATAAATGCTCTGGTTCGCAACTGCGACCGGTACGGTTGAGCTTACATTCGGGAATTGATACGTACTGTAATTGAATTCATTCACTGGCGCCGAGAAGATTAGGGGTAAGCCCGACTGGATTGTCCAGATTGCGCTCGATTCCCACCCGCCTATTACGGCGTCTACAACCGGGTTTAGCTTTGAACCAAATTTACGGCCCTTACCCACCGGGAGCTGATAAACATAGTTCAGCGCAAAGCTGTTCGGCACGTCATGGGCGCTAACCGACTTCTCAAGAGAGAGATTGTATATGTCGCGGAACTGATCTCCTACCTCCCAGCCCTGGTCTTCCGACGAGTTGTCGACGGCGCGCGAGCGCTGATACGAGGCAATCACGGTCAAGCTGTTCGTTATGCGTCCGGTTGCGCTTATCAGGAAAGCATTGAAGCTGGAACTGGCTCCTGGCTGGTCGAGTATGTAGATGTTCTGGAACTGGGGATACGGCCGCAGTAATTGGCTCCGAAGTACGGTGGGCTGCGAAAGTGGGCCGCTGGCGATCACACCGTAAAAAGGATTTGTCACGGACTGATTCAGTGCGTTGGCAAGCGAAAGGTACTGGTCCGGCACCTGATTGATATTGATGCCCTGGTAGAATGCGCCGTAGCCGTAGAGCAGCTTTCGGCCCTGACTGCCGGAGTATCCTGCTGTTAGCAGCAGCCCTTTCGAGACCTGATACTCAAAATCCATTGAGAATTGCTGTGTATAGGGCGTGGGCCGGTTTCGTTCTACTGTTGTGAGCGAGAACCCCGCACCAGTTGCTATACCTAACGAACTTCCCGTGGGAGTTGCCAGCCCCGTCGGAAAAGGATTGTTCAGCAAGTTATATGGTGTGAGCCCGTTGTTCAGCGTCGACTGCCAGGTGTTGTCGATTGAATATCCGGTGTTGCCGAGGGGCCCCACTGTGATTGTGGGGACATAATAAATCCCATACCCACCGCGCCAAACAAGATTGTCAGTGATCTTGTACGCAATGCCGATTCGGGGCGCGAAGTTCAGATGAGGCGCTTTCCACTGAAAAGGATCTTGCGGGGTCGTGAACACCAGGCCGCCTTCCAAATTGGGCAGTCCTGCCGCTTGCGCCAGCGGACTTGGCGCAGTGAAATTAAACCAGTTCAGACGGTTGTAGCGCTCCGTTCGCGCCCGCTGAAGCTCATATGCGAGGCCCGCATTGACGGTTAATCGCTGGTTCACCTTCCATGCATCCTGAACGAAAAAATTCCAATCAGCTTGCGACGTAGTCGGCGCAGCGTTCAGGGGTGCGTCACCGCTGGCGCCAGTGCCCAGAAGAAAGGACGCGAGGGTATCCCCGGAGTCTACGCTTCCACTAAGCGCCACAACGGGGCCGTCCGTAAAGAAGCGGTTGAAATTGAAAGTCGCGGAGTTCGTCTGGATCAGACTTAGGTAGTAGCGGTTCACGTACCAGCCGAACTGCAAGAGATGAGCACTGAACTGCTTGCTGCCGTAAATCCCGTAATCCACCATCGACCGTGCGGCGATGGATACGCTACTATTGCCGGGCGAATAAAATCCAGAGAGGCTGAAGGCAGGAGGCGTCGGAACGTTCAACTGACCCACTAAACCGGCGGGCAATCCAAGTGAGGTGCCTGTCAGGCCATAACCGATCGAGTTGTTTACCTGGGTGAACTTTCCCGCACCCACCAAAAAGGTCAGCACCGTGGTGGGATTCACACTCCACGTGTCGCCTAATCCCACATTCCAGCGAGGCTCATGCGTATACGTGGCCGTATCCACCAGTCGGGGAAACACGTCGATTGGCGTTGTATCCTGCGGGGCCTTCGTGAAGCGGCCGAACAGTGAATCCCTGTCGGAGACCACCCAATCAACACGGCCGTCATACCGATTAAAGATCGATTTCGTGAATTGTGAAACAGCAAAGTTGTTTGCATGAGCTGGTCCCGAGCCCGGCTGGTTTGGCAGCGGCAGAAGGTTCAAGACAGCGGATGCTATGGGCGAAATCATCGTACTCGGAACCGTGTCGTTCATGAACGGCGATCGCGTCGACACGCCGCCGCTGGTAACGGTCGAGAACGGATTAAAGATCTGAATCTGTGTTCCGTCAGGGTTAAAGCTCTGGCTGAAGTTGCCGCTCCGCTCGAGCTGAGTTGGCAGCGTTGTGATGAAAGTTCCGGGACGCGTCTGGCGCATGAATTCGGCACCGTAAAAACCGAACAGCTTCCACTTTTTCCAAATAGGGCCGCCTACGTTTCCGCCGAAATCGTTACGGTGATATGGCACTTTTTTGATGTTGTTCAGGTTGTTAAAGAAGTCGTTCGCATTCAAAACCGAACTCTGGAAATACTCAAATCCTGTACCGTGGAAACTCTGCGTACCGCCTTTAGTGATGATGTTTACGACGCCCCCGGCTGTCCTGCTGTACCGCGCGTCATAGGCGTTCCGGATTACCTGAAACTCCTGCACGGAATCAACGCCAGGCGCGATGATGGCGCCGCCCCAATCGCCTGTGGCATCTGGCACGCCGTCGATCAGCACCAGCACTTCTTCATCTCGCGCGCCGTTAATCGAGAACCGGTTTTGGTTTTCGTCGTTGTCGCTGGTCGATACGCCGGTGCGCGGCGCGACTGCTCCCGCCTGTGTGTTGAACAGGACCAGTGGATTGCGGGCCTGCTGCGGCAGCTGCTCGACCATCGTGGTGCTTAAGGTAGTTGATTGCGTTGCTGTCTGGGTGTCAATTAAATCAGCCCCCGCGGTCACCTCGATTGTCTGCTGCGCCTGGCCGACTTCAAGGTTGATGTTCACCTCGCGCGTCTGACTCGCGTTCAGCAGAATGTCCGATCCCACATAATCGCGGAACCCGGCCTTCTGTACCCGGAGCGAATAAGTCGCCGGATTCAGTTGTGAGAAGGTGTACCGGCCATCCTCGGCCGAGGTTGTGGTCCGGATCTCTCCTGTGGCGGTGTTTGTCAGCTTCACCGTGGCCCCAGCCACGGGGGCGCCACTTGGATCCTGGATAATCCCGTTGATTACGCCCGTGTAGGTCTGCCCCCAGAGCCCTGCCGCGCAACATGTCAAAGCAAGCAGGATGGGGAGACAATTCAATCGATACTTAGCGATCATTCGAACGCTTAGGATATTCATTTCACCCCCTGAAAACTTGCCTTGCCAAGATTAGACGCTCAGCGCCGTTTTCGTCAACAGAATTGTTTTGGGCAGGTCGCCGCAGACACACCGCCCTCAGGTGATCGTCAATGTTCGCCGAAAAGGAGTAAATCCGGTTATGTAAAGACAAATGCCGTTAGGCCGGAGGGTCGCGCCGTGGGCAAGATACGAAGAACCTGAGAGATTCAGCTCTTCATGTTCTATTGAGCCAGGACCAAACTCGATTGTATTCTCGCCGACCGTATAACGGCCAGTGCCTTCGCGGAGCAGATATATTTTGTCTTTAGTCTTCTCTTCCAATGCGCCTCGCAAGATTCCACCGGGCCGGAACGCGAGCTCGATGGTGACCGGCACGCGATCCGTGCCCGTGATATTAAAGGCCAGCTCGAAGTTTCCATTGTTCTCAGTCACGTTGATTTCTTGCCGAAGCGTTTGTATGTTGCTCATGCGACGATTGGGGAAATCCATTTTGCTCCAGTACCGGTCATCTTTCACAGGAGTCAGTTTGTAATTGCCGTTTGGATTTCGCTTGTCTTTTGGTAGGGGTTGGTAATAGGGAACTTCGAATTGCTGCTGAAGGGCAAACGTATTGCCGCTGGCTCTAATGCCCCGGCTGCGAAACGCGCCTTCGCTAAAGAAGTTGCAGCCGAGACGCACGGATTCAAGTAGCGCATTGCCTTTCCTAAACGTGAAAAACGCCGGGTTACTGGCCAATCCGGACGCCACGCCCAGGGGCCAGTCGGAACCGCCATAAACACTGGCGCTGACCCCCTCTCGCCGAATTCGAACCATACCGGTGTTGCGGAATAACTTCGAATAATTTGTCGGATAATTTCCTTCCGCTTGAAGCGGGTGCCGCAGTAACGGCTCTTCGAGAAAATTAATCAGAGGGTTCGCCCGTTTCACCCGTTCCGGCTGCATCTGTTCGATGTATCTCGCGATGGCGCCAAACAGCGGGTTCGCATCGGCCGATGCCATATATCTGTACTCGAGATAGTACGTCGAGATATACGCGACCATGTTCTGATCTTGCCGCCTTGACCCGATCGTCTCGATCTCGCCATCGGGATGCGTATAGTACACGGTCATTTCGAGATTCCGCCGGACCGGGTCCAGCAACTGGGGGCGCTTCAGTAAGCGCGCCATCGTTATCAGGGCATTGTCGATGACGCGCGAATAGATACCCGTACTTCGCTCGCTGTACTGGCCATCTTCGTCGATGTAGATTCCCTCTCCCAGCCAGTCATCGATCCGATCGACATACTTCGCGTCTGGGAAAAGCGAATTGACACGAGCGAGCGCCGCCGACACAACCCAACGATGGTTAGGAGTATGAATGCCTCCAGTAACCAGCGCCTGTCCCGCTCTCAGGATGAACTTCTTCAAGTTCTCTTGCAGCCGGCCAAGCTGTGGATCACCCAGCTCGCGCAACACCGCGAAAACGGTGCACACCGTTTCTAAAACGAAGCCGGTATCCGGCGGAGAGTGAAGATTTCCCGAATCTATTGTGCCGTCCTCATGCTGCGCCTGCAGGAGCTGTGCCGAGACCTTCTCCATAGGGTCTATAAGCGCAGAGCTCTTGTGCCGCGGTGATTCGCGGGCGCAGAACGCAGCCGCGAGCGCCTCCAAATTTGCTCCGACGCGCCGTACAGCAGGCTGAATCTGCCCGGCTGCAAGGTCACGCAGGACAGCGTCTACTGCGCCCTCATTTGCATCGACAAGTTCGGCAAAGAAATCTTGCGGTCCCGAACTGGCACGATTCGCTTGCAAAGCAGCGCTGGCGCTTCGCGCGGCGGCCATGCCCGCAGCCGTCCGGTGTACGAATCGGCGTCTGGAGATATTCATGCTGGGCTCCTATTCTACGGTTCCTGAATCGTGATTGTGTGATCCCCTGCGACGTTGCGTAGCCGCTGCACTTGACCGGTGGGCCATTCTATTGTCAATTCCTGTACAAACGGGTCAGATCCCAGGCCGAAATGCACTGTCTTGTCGCTAGAACAGCCGTAGCCTACGGACGTCGTCACTCGGTTCCATTGCTTGAGACCGGAGGCCCCTGTTACCTGCACCAAAGCGCCGATGCCATCCCGATTGCTGCGCCGGCCAATCAGCCGCAGCTCCAGCCAGTGCGAGTTCTGTGCCGAGATGTTACGGAACAACTCTGCGGCCTCATTCAGGCGGGTCACCACAATGTCGATGTGGCCGTCTCTATCGAAATCGCCAAATGCGGCTCCGCGATGCAATCCCACTGCTTGAAATGTCTCCCCTGCGCCGGGTGAGGCGTCGGCGAACGTACCGTCATGCTGGTTCACGAGCACGAGATTCCGCTGCTTCGAACTGCGATTGGAAGTGGCCTCCGCGTTGTTTTGCACGTCACCTGCTGCGATAAAGAGGTCCTTGTACCCGTCATTATTGAAATCGTAGAAGCCATCACTCCAACCTGTTATGTGCCGTATCAGGCGGCTCAAGTTGCTCCTTCGCGCCACGTCATCGAAGCGGCCGTGTCCTGCATTTCGAAAAAGCGGAAAGCCTTCGTTCTGCAGCGCCGAAACGAACAGATCCTCTCGGCCGTCATTGTCGTAATCGCGAAAATCGGCGCCCATAGACGAGATAGCGCGGCCGTCCTCGTTGTACGCGACACCCGCCTCGATTGCAACTTCCCGGAAGCGTCCGCCGCCCTCATTGTGAAACAAGAAATTGGGTTCGGTATCATTTGCGACGAACACGTCCGGGCGGCCATCGTGATCGTAATCGCCAAACGCTACGCCCATACCCTTTCCAATGCTCGCAGCCACTCCAGACTGCTTTGAAACGTCGGTAAATGTTCCGTTCCCGTTGTTGTGATACAGGCTGTTCGGTAGTCCTGTGTAGTATTCGGGATGACAGTAAATTCTTACGCCCGTCGATTCGTCACCGCAGAAACGCTCCCGCGCGCCGTTCCAGCGGACGTAATTGACCACAAATAGATCCAGCAGGCCATCGTTATCGTAATCAAACCAGCCCGCCGCAATGGACCAGGGCTTGCCCTCCGAGCTTGATCGAGTGAGCCCGGCTTTCGAGGTTACATCTTCAAACGTGCCATCGCCGCGGTTTCGGTAGAGGATGTTACGATTCACGCCCGCGACGAATAGATCTTCGTTTCCGTCATTGTCGAAATCGCCTGCCGCTACACCCATGCCGTATCCTGTGCCTTGTACACCTGCCTGCGCCGTTACATCGGTGAAAGTGCCATCGCCGTTATTGCGGTAGAGGCGATTCCATAACGAATCGTCGTCCTTAGACAAGCCCGGCAGCGCGGCGCCGTTTACAAAATAGAGGTCCGGCCAGCCATCGTTGTTATAGTCGAACACGGCCACACCGGCGATCATCGTCTCAATTAAGTGCTTTTCCGGTGTCGCCGAATTCCGGACCGTGAAGCGTATCCCTGCGTTGCCGGCCATATTTTCGAATCGAATCGGCGGCACATTAGGCAAAACAGGTTCCGCATACCAGCACAATGACGTGAGTGAGGCGACAGCAATCGCGGCCAGCGGTAGAAAAAGCCTAGGGCGCCGCAATCTCCATCTCATCATCTTTGTTGCTCCCGCTTCTGCGTCGGGCTATGGCGGCAAACTGTTCCTGCGTGCGCTTGGCGAGCGCTATTTGCCCTGTTTGCTCGTATGCTCTCGCGAGCTGAAAATGCAGGGTTCCGTCGGCGTCGGCCGGAAGAGCGGCTTGAAAATGCGGTATAGCATCGGAAGCTCGCCCGGCAATTATGTACGCCTTTGCCAAAGCGCCTTGGGCGGGCAGCAGATGCGGATTGAGCTCCACGGCCTGAAGAAGTATGGATAATGCTCGTTCTGCCTCGTCCTGCTGTAAGAGCGTATCGCCGAGTTCGAATTTCAGGTCTGCTGAGTTTGGGTCAGAGCGCTCCAGCTCTTCAAGCAGTGGCAGCGCTGACGCGTAATCATGGTCACGCCACACCGCTGTGGCATACAACGCTTTGAGTCGTTCGCTGGCCGGATCGAGTTTGAGCGCATTCTGGAATTCCTGCATGGCTTCGTGGTTCTGTCCGCGTACTTGATACGCTTCTGCCATGAGCTCATGAATCTGTGGTGTCTCAGGCATGGCGCGCAGTTTGTCAAAGGCAGCGAGCGCAAGCGCCTCATAGCTGCGCGCTTTCCAATAGAGCGCGTCTGCGGCCTTCCTCGAGCTGGCGATCACCTCACGGTAGCGGCCCGACATGTAAGCGCACGCTTCCGCAAGGGTATTGCAATCAGGAGCGGGCGCACCACTTTCGCGCTGCTCTTCCGTCACCGCCCAATCCGGATGCTGCGTTTTCCGGTACACTTCCGCAAGCGCGCTGTGAATGCCGGGGATGGCCAGTCTTCGTGCGAGAGCAGCCCGATAGAGTTTATATGCGCTACGGTATCGCTCCTGTGTTAAGTACGAATCGGCCAGCAGCAGGAGAGCGTATGGGTTCTCCGCATCCTCCGATTCGAGGGTATTGAAGTACTGCTGCGATAGGTGCACATAGCTTAGGCCGAGACCCTGCCACGCTCTTGCTTCCGCCGGATCTAGGTTCGATACGTGGCCGAAACGCTGTGCGGCGTCTTCGTAGTGCCCGGTCGCAAGCAATGCATCGGCGAACTCCAATTGAAATATTTTGTTGTCCGGCTCTGCAGTTCCGGCTGCTCGGAGCGGGCCCAACGCGAGTTCCGGTTTGTGCAGCTTCGCGTAACTCACGCCTAGAAAGAAGCTGGCCGGCGGCCAATCCGGTTTTAGCCGCAACGCCGCCTTGCATTGCTGCACTGCATCCGGATATTTGCCTTCGTAGTAGAGCGTCATGCCGAGATTGAGCAGCAGCCCTGCATTCGGCGGGACTTCTTTGATCAGCGCTGAGTAAATCTCTTCTGCACGCCCATACTCACCGGCCGCCATCGCCTGCTTTGCCGATTCTGACCGCATCGCCAAATCGTCACTTTGGCTAGCATGAGCCGTCACAATTACGATCGAGAACAGCACCGGCGCCAGAGCGCTCACCTTCACGCATGCACGGTACCAGCAACGATTGCACATCGTGTGCCCCGCGTTTTTGAGGTCGGGGTTCCGTCGCGATCCCGCGTTTCGGTGTTGCACTTCCATTAAGCCTGCAACTAGTTCGGCATTCTTTTCGCCGGTGCTGCTGCTCGAAAAGGCTCTGATAGCGTGGGACCAGGATCGAACAAGGTCTTCTCGGTCATATCGGGCTCGGAAAACGACAATCTATCATGCGTGCGCTCCTTCTCATTGCGGTCAGCACTCTCAGTATTGCGGCTTCAGCCGTTATTTCCGCTCTTCCGAGCACGCAGGATCCACCGAAGTCATGGGTCGATAAGGATACCGGTCACCGCGTTTTTCGCCTTACTAACGAATCTGGGTCCTCCGGCTTCTACTTCAATGTGAATGCCTATTCGCCCGATGGCAAATTGATGGCGTACGACGCGCCCGATGGCATTCACGTGCTGGACCTGACAGCAATGAAAACTCGCCTGCTGATTCCGAATCCGCCGCAGCCCGCTGAGGCCGCTTCCCGTACACCGGGCTTTTTCCGGGGCGGCATCCACGCCATCGTGGTCAGCAGAAAAACAAACAGCGTTTTCTTCTCAAAGCTCGACCCAGCCACTCGACTGAGCACAATCTACAAGGCCGATATGTACACAGGTGAGGTGAAAAAGCTTGTTACCTTGCCCCCGCGTGCGAGCGTCGCAACCATCAATGCCGACGAAACACTTGGAGTTGGCACTTACAACGAAACCGAACAGGGAGCGCAACAGGAGTATGGACGCAACCGCCCGCAGCCGGCTTCATCAGCATCCACTGGCCCTCGCCCGCCGCAAGCCGGCAATCTTGTTCAGGCTGAGGATAAAGCCGAAATGATGGAGCGCCGGCTCGCCGCTCGCATTCCGGTGGTGCTCTATACCATCAACCTCGAGACGGGCAAAGTGACAACGCTCTTGCATTCCACAGACTGGATTGGTCACATGCTCTTTTCGCCGGTCGATCCCGCCCTCCTCATGTATTGCCACGAAGGCCCTTGGCAGAAGGTAGACCGCATCTGGATGATCCACACTGACGGCACGCAGAACACTCTTATCCACAAACGCACCATGGCAATGGAGATTGCCGGTCACGAATTCTGGGGACTCGATGGAAAAACCATTTGGTATGACTGGCAGTTTCCCGAAAGCGAAGATTTTTTTCTTGCTGGCTATGACTTAGAAACGAAGCAGCGTACGGCGTTCCATATGCAACGTAACGAATGGTCCATTCATTTCAATCTCACGCAAGGGAATACGTTGTTCACGGGCGACGGCGGCGATCCCGGACAGATAGCCAAAGCTACCGATGGCGAATGGATTGAACTCTTTCATCCGCAAATGCTGAAGACCGCTGGCGCATTGAATGCCCCCAGCTTGTGGCAGCCAGGTGTGTTCCACTCCGAGCATCTCGTTAACATGGCTCACCACGATTATCATCTTGAACCGAACGTCCGCTTTTCACCGGACAAGAAACTTGTCATCTTCACAAGCAATATGTTCGGGCCCAGCTATGTCTTTGGCGTCGAAGTCGATCGAGCTACAGACGTCCCGGCATCCCAATTCGAATCCACGCCGGAACTCGCTAAGAAATTCAATCCACGAGAGCCAAAAGAAACGAATGTCCCCGCTCCGGAACTAATGCCGGTTCAACCTCAGTAAAGATACTTTAAGGTTGAATGGATGCGAATCACAAGACGAGATGCAATTGGCGTACTTGCAGCAGCAGTCCCCGCATCCGCAAACATAAATTCGTCCGCGCCAAGAGTCGAGCAGCAAGAGGGAGGCATCGCAGTCGATTGGCTGGGCGGAAACCCGCCGCAGGTCGAAAGCGGAGTCAGTTGGGGAGTTCCGTGGCCCCGCGGAACGGTTCAGAAGAGTGACACGTTTCAGCTCACTACCGCTGAAGGGAACAATCTGCCGCTGCAGAGCTGGACTCTGGCTTACTGGCCGAATGGTTCGATAAAGCTCATTGGCCGGCGCTTCATAGGGCCTCCTGGCAATACGATTTACGCGGATCAGCTCGCCGGCAAGCGCATCCCAGGACTAGCGTGCCACCTAAGGGAGACAGCGTCGAACAGGCAAAGGTAACCCAGGAGCCGCCGATTCTTGTCTGCTCACCCGCGTATCTTCACTCGACTTCTGTATTTGGCATTTGGAGCTTGCGGGACCGGTCCACGCCCTACAAGAAGGCGATGGAAGACGACCTCGATGCCGCGCTCGCCATGTATCTCAAAGAGATAGAACAGCGGCATTGGTATGGCTTTTGGGATTTCGGCGATGTGATGCACACCTACGATCCCAACCGGCACGTATGGCGCTACGACGTGGGCGGTTTCGCGTGGGACAACACGGAGCTGGCCACCGATATGTGGCTGTGGTACAGCTTCCTGCGTACCGGTCGTCACGATGTCTTCCGCATGGCGGAGCACATGACGCGCCACACCAGCGAGGTGGATACGTACCATTCCGGACGCTTTGCGATGTTGGGTTCGCGTCACAACGTGAGGCATTGGGGTGATGGCGCTAAGGAAGCACGCATCAGTCAAGCCGCGTTCCGGCGCTTCTACTTCTATCTCACGACAGATGAACGAACGGGCGACATTTTGCATTCCGTCGTGAATGCGGATTATACGTTGCTCGAAATCGATCCCATGCGCGAAGCTGCACCGCTAAAAGGAGCGAAAAAGTATCCAGCTCGCATCCGCGGAGGTCCGGACTGGCTGGCTTATGTGGGGAATTGGATGACGGAGTGGGAGCGTACAGGCGACACCAAATATCGCGACAAGATCATCACCGGAATGGATTGCATAGCGAAGATGCCGTACGGCTTCATGACCGGCCCGGACGCCATGTACGGTTACGACCCTAAGACCGGCATGATGTACCCGCTGGGGGATGATCCGTTTGGCGTCTACAATCTTCAAATCATTCAGGGCGGCGGGGAAGTCGCATTCGAAATAAATCAGCTCATTGATAATCCAGGCTGGAAAAAAGCGTTTCTGCAATATTGCCGGCTCACCAACGCGCCCAAAGAAGTGGCTGCGAAGGACATGCAGAGCGGTGATGAAGGCTCTGACGGGCGCTACGCGGGTGGTGGGCGATTGGCGGCCTACGCGTACATGGAAACGAAGAATCCTGCGTTCGCGAAGCGTGCAACATCTGGGCCAAATGGCGAGTACACCATGTGGCTGGATATGTATCGCTCGCGTGTTGTGAACGGGCCTGAGGTGTTGAATCCGATTGAGGAAGTGCCCATGATGTCAACGAACAGCGTGGCTCAATCTTCTCTCAACATGATTGAACTGCTAGAAATGTGCGCCGATCAATTACCTGAAGAAGCTCCGCCGGCTCCATCGCGGAGTCGCTTTCGGCCGCGAGGCTAATAGTCGGCCGCTGTTTGCCATTGTTTCAGGAATGCATCCTTGCATCTCCGAATGGTCTCTTCGTCACCACTCATGTGCGGCTCCAGAGAAACTGAACCTTGATAGCCGATCCTCTGCAAAGCGGCGCAATGTGACCGGTACTCAATAACGCCTTCGCCGGCTGGCACGAATTGTGGCCGTCCCGACCCAGGCGGCATCGGCTTCAGATCTTTGATGTGGACGTTCCCGATAAGCGGCGCTACTTTGTCAAAGTCGTCCATCGAGTCTCGACGCTGTTTCCAAGCTACATTGCCGGGGTCGTAATTGATTTTCAGAGAACCCACTGCAGCCCTGCGGATCAGAGATAAGGTCGAAGCCCATGTGTCGGCCCAACAGACAGGCTCCGGCTCTATGAGGAACTGAATGCCATCGGAACGTGCGCACTCGGCCGCTTCCGCAAGCCACTCGATGATTTCCGGCGGTGGATCGTCACTCGAAATAAGATCGCCATTCTCCTCCACCGCTCCCGGTTTTCTGAACCCGAACACGATCAATGCCGGCAAATTCCACCGTTTGGCCCATTCGAGAGCTCTTGGATACACTTCTCGCATTTCCCTGGCGAACGTTGCGGCATCGGTGACATTCTTGAAAAGGCCTGGAGATAAGCCCGTTATCTCCACGCCTGCCTCTTTTGCCAGGCGTTCTACCTCGAACAACTCGCCGCGGTCGCACAGCGGAGCTCTGCCGCTTTTCAGCTTCCGAATTTCGTACCGGCTCAGTCCTAAGCGCGTGCCGGTCCGGAGAGCACGGTTGAAGTCACGGTCAATTTCGTCGGCCACGATACCCAGTTTCAAACCGACCGCCTCCAAGGCTTATTGCGCAATATTCACTGTATGTCCGAGCTCTGCCGAATCATAGGCGGCGCGCACGCACCGCAAGTCGTGCAAGCCGGAAGAAATAGAACAAAATGCGGGTTTGCCCTTTTGAACCGCCTCCAGAAACATTCTGTGCTGGTTGAGTGAATTGCCGGCATCGCCGAATGCCGGAGGGAGGATCTCCATCTGCTGCTCGATTCCGTGTAGCCCATCGAATGATGATTCGATGCCGCCCGAGTAGTCGATCACACGTCCCTTGAAGGCGCCTTTAGCCGATGCCATGCTCAGAAACCGGCTATTACGGTATTCAATTCTACCGGCTGTGCCGTGCAGGGAAAGCTGTTCTCCGTTTGCACACCAAGCCGTATCGATCGTCATCATGGCTTCGTTGTTCAGTTGGAAGAGAGCGCAGGCTAAATCTTCGCCCTCAATTCCCGGACTGTGCAGATTTCGTGTGAACGCAGTGGCGCGCGTCGCGATGCTCCCTGTCATCCACTCGAAAAGATGGATGTAATGAACCGCAAGTTGAATGAAACAACCGCCTCCGGTTTCTGCTAGCGAAGTCCGCCACGTGCGCTTCCCTTCCAGCGCCTGCGCCGAAGTAATCATGCCGCCCTTATGCATGTAGCGGCCATAGCAATGCACCGGGTCGCCTAGAAATCCTTGTGAGATGATGTCGCGAAGATCGTGCATGAGCGGTTGATCGAAATAGCTCATATAAAGGCCAATTATTTTGCCGGATTCCTCAGCCGCCCTCGCGATGGCTTCCGCATCATCGAGATTCGCGGCAACGGGTTTCTGCAGCAGGACATGTTTCCCTGCTTCCATTGCCGCAACCGCCTGTTCCCGATGCAAGCGATTCGGCGTGTTGATGATTACCGCGTCCACATTCTTTGAAAGCGCCGCATCGAACGACGACGCCGCGACTTGCGCCGAAACACGCCGCGCGGCGTCGTTGGCGGCCTCCGGATTCACATCGATGCAAGAAGCAACCCTGACCCAATCCAGATCCCGGTAGACATTCAAGTAATGGCTTGCCATCCCGCCGCAGCCGACGATCGAAACGGTGACGGTTTCGGATCCGCTCATTTTGCGTCCGTCAATTTAGGCTCCAACTCGGAGGCGGGCCTACGAGTCGCATACAGCGCTACCGTAGCGCCGGCGAAGCTGATACACGTCATTGCGATCGCCTCGATCGCGTTTACCGGAAGGTAAATAATCAGCACTCCAATGAGCATGACTGAAGATCCTATTGCCTTATCCGGAATCCCGCGTTCGCGGAAAAACAGCCACCCGAACAAGACTGCCAGTACAATTCCCGCTCTTTTGATACTGATGGAAATTACGACATCAATGTAGTGATAGGACGCGAACTGCAGCAGCAGCGAGACTCCGTCCATCACTCCAGCGGCCGAAACCCAGAGCACATTTCCGCGCAGGGCGGCGCCAAAGTTTTCGCGTCTTGCCAAGGTCAAGATCAAGAAGAATACGCATAAACCGATGCCGAAAGAGAACGCTTGGGTGTACACGTCGCTGAGGAGCACCAGCTTTTTTTCGAGCGGGTTCGTGATAGAGAAGATAAACGCCACAATCAACATGTAGCGGCTTCCTTTCTCTTGTATGACAGCCTTAAACGGCGCCGCCCAGCTCACTGCAAACAGCCGGCGATGCATCAACACCGATCCGACAACCACTAACACAACGCCCAGCAATTTCGCAGCGGGGGGCAATTCTCCGAGCATTACGAATCCCGTGGGAATCAGGAATATCGGCGTGAATGCGAGAAACGGGATGCACAGCGATAGAGGCGATACCTGCAGGGCACGAAAGTAAAGCACGTTCGCAATGGAGACCAGCAGAACGTCGATCAGCAAGTAGATGAAATACGTGGAGGCGGGGGAAAAATGAACGCCGGAAATGCCGAACAGCGGCCCTCCATCTCGAAAAGCAATATGAGATCCGGCGCCCATCCGCGCGATGACAACCAAACCGAAGATAATCGCTGCTGACACCTGGCACCAGAACGTCGTCGGAATCAATGAATGTTTTTGGACTGCTTTCTTGCGAGCGACGTCGGTGAAAATATTGGTTCCCGACATCAGTCCGGCGATGAGCAAACCTACGGCGGAGAACGACATAACGAGGCCCTCCTTAGCATAGGAGATAGAGCCGTGCCGTGCTCGCTAAAACGAAATGCGGGAGCTAAACTGCAGTTTGCGGGGCTGATTGGCCATAGCTGAGAAAATGCCGAAGCTAGCGGAATCAATCCCGGTTCCTGGAGCAGCGAAATGAACCGCGTTGTTGACGTTAAACGCGTCGGCCTGAAATGCTAGTCTCACTCGCTCTGTAATCGCGAACTCGCGGCGGACGCTCAAATCGAAATCTGCAGTGTGAGGAGCAAAGAGTCCGAACGGGGCAGAACGAGCGACGTTGCCTACCGTGTAGTTTGCAGGATCTGCAAAAGCCGCTTTGTTGAGATAAGCCGTGCTACCGACGTTTGCACCTTCGCTTCCGATGGAACCGTTCTGCCATGCGCTTCCCGAAAAATTCGGATTGTAATTCGGATAACAGGTCGCGTCGATGACGCCAGCTCCGACGCACGTGCCGGTGATCGTCAACGGAGCTCCGCTGGTGAGCGTGAATATTCCAGAGAACTGCCAGTGACTGATCAACGAGCTTACGATCCTATTCGAGCTGTTCCAGCTGTGACCGGCGCCGATGGGCGGCTGGTACACGAACGTAGCGGAAGCGACCTGTGGGTGATCAATGGTTCCGGGAGCCTTCTCCAGGAAGTCCTTGTTGGGATCGCGCACGCCTGCCAAATCGTCGAGCTCCTTACTGAAGGTGTAATTGATCATGAACGTGAAGCCGTGGGATAGCCGGTGATTGAGCGAGATTTGAAGTGCATTGTAGGTGGAATTCCCTACGTCCAGCCATGGATCCGAGAGGCTGCTGTATTGCGGGAACGGCTTCACCGCCTGACCGATGGTCCCGGTGAAATTGGAGAACGGAACTCTGATATTCGGAAATATCGCTTGGGCTTGCGCGAGGGTTGCCGGAGTAAGAGTTTGAGTAAGCAGGGATCCGAGCGGAAGATACTGTTCCGGAATCTGATCGGTGAACGGCCCGGCTACGCCAGCGCCAGGCAGCCAGTGACCAGCGCTTGCACTGTAAGCAACGCTCAATAATAAGTTGGGAGTTAAAGAACGCTGAATGTCTAAGCTCCAATCCTCGTAATAAGGCGGCTTGCCGCCGTAGTTGGGGTCGCCGTATACCAACGTTTGAGCTGTACCAGGTCCGGCGCCGATGGAAGCGCCCGTGGCAGCGGTAATGAAACCGATACCGTAGCTAGGATTGAAGAACGGCGGCGGAAGCGGATTCGCGGGAAATCCATTATTCCAGTAAAAGGCTGGCTGTCCCGTTACCGTGCTGCTGAAGCTGTTGCCTGAGGTGTAACCAATTTGGCTCAGGCCTTGGCGTCCATTTACGCGTCCGCCGACGCCTCCAGCGTGCGCGTAAAAGATGCCGTACCCGGCTCGGATGACCGTTTTGTCGTTGACCTGGTAAGCGACACCGATGCGAGGCGCGAGATTCAAGTTATGTTGCTTGACCGGGGTCGAACAACCACAACCGTCGGTTCCGTTGCCTGCGAATTGCAAGGCTCCTGGAATCCCTCCCGCCAAAGGGTTGGCCAGAGTTGGATTGAAAAACGACATGACGTTGTTCACTTCCGTAAATGGACTCCAGATATTCTCCCGGAGACCCAAGTTCAGCGTCAGTCGCGAACTGACTTTGTAATCGTCCTGAGCGTAAAAAGCGTATGTCTTATAACGACCACCGGTTTCGGTCACCGCATACTGAGGCGCGCTAGCGCCGTCCACGGCCCCTAATAGAAAGCCGGCGTAACTGAGTCCCGTGGTACTGATAAGGGTTCCGGTTGAACTGAACTGTGCGGTTTCATTGTTGCTGAAGGTGAAACCAGCGGTTTGCGGGAAGGTTTCGTTGTCTTGGAGTGCCTGAAATTGGAAGCCCAACGTGAGGTTGTGCTTGCCTTTGACCCAGAGTACGTTGTTCTGAAGGTCGAAAGTGTTTTGAGCTTCGTTAAAGACGTGGGAGTTAGTACCCAACCAGGAGATGGGCGAGTTGTTGCCATTGAAAGTCATATCGGGCAACGCGTTGCTTCCGAGTCCTGGTGGAAGACCGGTCAAGCCCGCCTTACTCGGATAATTACCGTTTCCCGAATCGCTGCCAAGCGGTATCCATAATCGGCTGTAAGAAACACTGAACTCATTCACGGTCGACGGTGAGAAGGTATAAGTGTCGTGGATTTGGCCAACAGTAGAGGTCTCGGCAACTACGCGTCCATCGGTGTATGGCGGGGGTAGAGTAGACGTGGTGATCGGCGTGAGGCTACCCGTGAAGTTCGTTGAATACTTGCCCATGCTGATCAAGCCGAATAGACGGTTCTTGTCAGTCAGGTTGTAATCCACCTTGTCAGTGGTGTTGTTATTGTTCACCAGAATCGGCAGACTTGCCAGGTAGTTGTTCTGTATGTTGCCGTTCGTGGGCGCAGGCAGATAAGACTCGAACGACTGCGAGATCGGCGAGATGCGGTTCATCGGAATTGTATTGTTCGTGAACGGCGCTCGCACGTTGCTCCCGGTCGCGCTGGTGGGATCGTAAATGACTTGAGGAAAGGCGCTGAAGTTACCGGTGCGTTCGGCAACGGTCGGTATGCTCTGGAATCCCGGAGGAGATGCGGAATCATAGCGGTAACCGTCGTAACTGCCAAAGAAGAAGATCTTGTTCTTCTTAATGGGGCCGCCGATCGTGCCCCCGAATTCGTTTTGATGCTCGATGGGGGTAGTGGCCGCGAAGAAACCACGGGCGTCGAAATCCGTATTGCGGAAATATTCGAAGACGCCGCCGTGGAACTGATTGGTTCCGGATTTGAAAACGTAATTCTCGACACCCTGTCCCTCGTACATGGCCTTGGCGCCCGACGTTTCTACCTGGAACTGATCCACTGCTTCCACCGAGACTCCAAAGGCCAGATTGCGGGTATCGGCCTCGGTTCCCGCGCTAGTCAGAGGAAGACCCTCGATGTAAACCTCGTTCTGATAGGTCTGGCCACCGTTGAACGATCCGGTCGAAGGACCGGCAGCCTGCGTACTATAGTTGTCAACTCCCACAGCGAGGCCAGCGAACGCAGTGGGGTCGCGCGCGGAACCGTTCATGGCTAGCGGGAGCGAATCGTACACCTGGTTCTCCATGGACGAGCCCAGAGCCACGTCGTCCGTCTTGAGTACGGTTGGTTCGGCTTGCACCACTACAGCTTCCGTAGTTGCGCCTAACTGCAGCTTAGGATTTACCGCCACGGTTGCAAGGGCATCTACGACGACATGCTCCTGCTTGAGGGTTTGGAATCCGGTGGCTACGACGGTGACCGTGTATTCACCCGGCGAAAGTGTGTGGATTGCAAAAACTCCGGAGCTGGTTGTCTTGCTCGCGGTTTCAACTCCTGTTGAAACATTGGTTGCCGTGACAGTCGCACCGGGAACAATGGCTCCAGAGGGATCGGTAACCGTTCCTTCGATTGAACCAGTGCCCGCTACCTGCGCGAACGCCGCACTCGCGGCCAAGAAAAGTAGAAAGCCACTGATGTGGCGCATCGAAACACCTCCATATGGCAGGGTAGTCGCGCTGACGGCGCACACTACTCGGCTCCCTAACGACAGGTGATACTATTATGTCCGCCCGTGTGGCATTTCGCGGATAATTTAAATACTTTCCTCGGGTGTCGCAGATCGTAAGCGCGTGAACGCCTTCGCCATTGCCGGAAGCAGCTGTTACAAGAACGTTGACCGGATCGAAAAAGGCGGCCTGGAAGTAGTACCTGGTCCGGAAATGTCGGCCAAATAGCGTGCCTTTTGAATTTTGAATGGAGTCGATGCGGCCGATCCCTTGATCCTCGTTTTGCTTCACGGGAATCCCGTACACAATTCTTCAGCAGGCATCAGGGCCTGCAATCGGCAGGAGCGTGGGGAGCTTGACGGCTGCTGGATCAAATTTGATCCCGGCGAGAAACACGTTCTTGGCAAAGCCGAGCCAGCGCGCTTACGGTCGAGCAACATCAATCCTGCGGCCAGAAGCTGTAAAGAGATCAAGAGCATCGTTAGGCGCATTCGCACTCGTTCGCGGACGTGCAGATCGTGTTGCGCCCTGATTCTGGTTTTGCCCGAAAGAGCTAATGGCGTTGTGCGAAGCCAATCAGGTGGATTATGTGTTCGGCATGGCGCGCAATCCCTTGCTAGCGAAGATCGTGGCGGAGCCGTTGGAACGATTCGTTGGGCGAAGGAGAAACCAAAGATCGATGAAACACGAGTCAAGTCGCCCATTGCGAACGGCTGATTGGAACGATTCGTCGCGAATGCCTGGACTACGTCCTCCCCACTCAATGCATTCACCCCAGAAGCGACATTCTATCGTCGCGAAGACAATACAGAATCCTTCGCAGCAACTAATGATCCCGTATGGCGCGAGAAAGACGCGTTTATCAAAGAGCAACGCCTTGTCGTGTGGCGGTTTCACGACCACTGGCACATGCGCCCGCCCGATGGCATTTTGACTGGCGTGGCAGATGCATTCGGTTGGAACCGTTATCAACGGTCGGACGTGGCAAATCTGTTCGTGCTGCCACAGATGAAATTGCGCGAGCTGGCGAAGAGCGGCCAAGAGCGGATCGGCATCAAAGTTGTGCGCGTGGTTGTAAATCCGGACCTCGAGGCGACCAAAGTAGTGCTTGTGCCAGGCGCAGCGGGCAGACAGCGGCACTTACAGTTCCTCAGGCGAGACGATGTGGAAGTGCTGGTGATTGGCGAAGTACCGGAGTCGGAAACGATCGAGTAGGACGGAGTGAACCAAGCGTGCTATCTGGTAACGGCCAGCTTCCAACAATTCCACAACACCCGACAACAGTTCTTCGTATTCTCTTGAGCCGCCTACAGGTTTGCTGGCTGTGCATCTCGGAAACCTCGATCTGATTGAGAAAATGAGAGTTCTCGTCAGCTTCCGAAATCAACAGACCCAATGCAGCATGTTCTACTGTCGATCCTCGCAACCTTGCTATCCACAGCTCACAGTCGTGCCTCTCTGCAGTTGGAGAACTTGGCTTTGCGTCACCAGATCGGGATTTTGCAACGCTCTGCACCCAAGCGCCCCAAGCTGACGAAAGCGGATCGTCTCCTTTGGGTGTGGTTATGCAGGGTGTGGACGGAATGGAGATCGGCACTGTTCCTCGTGAAGCCCGCGACAGTTCTCACGTGGCAAGGGAAAGCCTTCCGAATCTTCTGGACCTGGAAAAGCCGGAAACATCAGGGTGGCCGTCCACCAGTCTCGAAAGAAAAAATCAATCGAGACGAGGTCACGGTTGCGAGGCCGACGGTGGATCATCTCATCATGGCTGAGTCGCCCGAAGAGTTGTATTTCGAATTCCAAGATGCCTTCAACCGTCACGATCTGAAGTCAATTCTCGCTCTATATGAGTTGGGCGCAGTCCTGGTAAGCGGTCGGGGACTTATACAGGGAACGGCTGCCATCCGCCAATTGTATCGTGACGTTCTCGCTTCGCAGCCTACTCTCGAATTGCATACACTGAGAGTGACCTGCGCGGGGAATCTCGCGATGTTGCATGGGAAATGGATCCTGAATGAGAGCGGATCCGGCGGCAGTCAAATCCGAAGAGAGGGCCGAAATACAGAAACCGCTCGCCGGCAACCGGATGGGCGCTGGCTCTTCGTCATCGATAATCCTTACACCCCATCTTGACAATGCATTTTTCGACCGGCGTTACACTGCTCTGCCCGATATGCCGAAACCTCACTTGTAACTGCGGTGTGACGCCCGTAGTACTCGGAAATTGTTCACTTCAAGTACCGGAACTGATCGAGGCCAAATGCTTCCAGACAGTTGATTCGCCGAACGAACAGTGCCAGCGGAGACATACGTAGGGAAACAAACCGGCCCAGGAGAACCCGATGACACTTGATTTCCTGCTACCAACGTTGGGCAGCGCTGGAGATGTGATTCCAGTGCTCTGCCTGGGACGAGGCTTGCTGCAGCGCGGACACGCCGCCACAGTGGTTGCGAATGAAGAGTTCGAGGAACAGGTGCAGAAGGCTGGGCTCGGCTTCGTGCCAATGGGCACGCGCGCCGAAGCGCAGAAACTGTTTGCCGATCCGCGCCTCTGGAACCCAAATAAAGGCTTTGAGTGCATCGCCGAACGGGTCATCGGCCCGAATGTGCGGCGTCTGTATGAAGTGATCGCGACGCGCTTTAGCCAAAACACCGTTGTAGCGGCGTCGCCGGTTTGCTTTGGTGCCCGTATTGCGCAGGACAAGCTCGGCGTCCCGCTGGCTACGGTGCATGTGCAGCCCTCGTTGCTGCGAAGCCTGATTGATTCCGGGCGCTTGGGACGGATGCCGATGGGGCCGAAGTTGCCACGGTTCCTGAAGGCCGGACTGATGGCACTGTTGGACCAGCACCTGATTGACAAGAAGCTCGGCCCGCCGGTGAATTCGTTGCGAAGCGAGCTGGGTTTGGCGCCGGTGAAAGGCCTGTTCCGAAGCTACTTGCATTCGCCGCAACTGGTTCTGGGGCTGTTCCCGAAGTGGTTCGCTGCGCCGCAGCGGGACTGGCCGCCGAACGTGCATCTAACGGGGTTCGTGATGGCTGAGAGCCAGTCTCCGCTGCTCACGCTGACGCCCGGGTTGCATGAGTTTCTTGCGAGTGGACCAGTTGTGCTGTTTACGGCCGGCTCTGAAGCAAAACTTGATGCTTTCTTCCGCGAATCAGTAGAGGTGGCGCGGCTCGCTGGAGCGAAGGCCTTGTTTGTGGGAAAGCACCGAACGCCTGTATTTGACCAGCTGCCCCCGCATGTCCGGCATGCGGAGTGGGTTCCGTTTCCCGCAGTGCTTCCGCGGTGTGCGGCCGTGGTTCACCACGGAGGCATCGGAACCTTGGCCCATGCGGTGAAAGCCGGCATTCCACAGTTCGTGGTGCCACACGCACACGACCAGCCGGATCATGCACTGCGAGTAGAAAGATTGGGGCTGGGCAGGAGCTTGTACCCGGAGAAGTATCGTGGAGCGCGCGCAGGAACGATGCTCAAAGAATTGGTTGAATCGACGCCATACGCCAACGTTGCTGCGAGTACGGCGCGCAGATCGATGGTACAGAAGCACTCGACAAGGCGTGCTCATTGTTGGAGTCGCTCGGGCGCGCTTAAGCCTTCTGCATTGCACCAGCTTCGGATTGCCGGACAATTCCGCATCATTTGCTATGCCGGCGGTTGTAGCGTCGGGACCCGGTACGTGAGCAGTTCGCGAAACATCCGCTCGGTCAGGTGCTTTCCCAACCAGGTCCCCATAAACCAGTTGCGGAGCGCTTCCAAAAATCTATGATCGAGTTGCAGCATTTGGCCGCTTCCCCAGGAATCGCCGACGATCGCCGAAGACGTGGGATGCGCCGCCTCTCGTATTCCCGCAAAGCCGCTTCCAGCGGATGCTGTTGGCGTAGACAATCGGCCAGAGCGATGGCGTCCTTAAGGGCTTGGCAGGCGCCCTGTCCGAAATTCGGAGTGGTCGCGTGGGCCGCATCTCCCAATAAGGTGACGCGGCCGCGGCCCCACCAGGAGAGCGGTGGCCGATCGATGATGTCGTTTTGAACGATCCAATTCTCGGGAGTGCCGGCGATGATCTCGCGGATTAAACTCGGCCAGTGACCATATGTCGCCACAGGCTGAGATCCGGGCTCGGATTTGGATCTATTCGGCAATGAGTTCTTTGTGAGAAACCAGTAATACTGACCTGCTCCGGAAGGCCAGAGCCCGAACTGGCTCCCGCGACCCACGGCCAGCAGCGACGTGCGATCCGGGAGCACTCCATTGCCATGATAGATTCCGCGCCAGCATGTGCAGCCGGCGTACCGAGGCTGCGCTGTCCCGTGCAGCTGATCGCGGATCACAGAGAAGATGCCGTCGGCTCCCACGACGATTTCGCCCTCGATGCGCTGACCTCCTTCCACTACGGCAGTCGACTTCTCGAAACCGATACAGCGCACGCCGGTTTTCACAGCTGATGTTGGCAGCTCTTCGAGGAGGATTTGCTGCAGAGCCGCGCGACGAACACAGACGCAGGCCGCTCCCGCCGAGCGGCTGATGGCCGAAAGGTCATTGACGCTGATGGGTCGTCCGGTCAAAGTTTGCGAAACGATGCGCTCAATGACTGAGCCGGCCGCCAGGACCTTGGCCGCCGCCCCTATGCCGATCAATCATGTTAATGTTGCGCCAGACGCCGTAATTCCGCATAAACGATGGGACTCAGCTTATCCAGTGCGGTTCGGTCGCCCTCGTTCCAAGCGTGGAGCAGGAGCGTTATATCTCCTGAAGCCTGCTCGTCGACCTGCGGCGGCGCCGACTCGTGACCGGATGCTTTGTCATCCTTTGAAATAAATCCCACTCCCCGATTGCTCCACCCTGCCGTTTACGCCTATTTGACAGAAAACAACAGCAATTCGGCTCGAGGAGAATCGGGTGGCGATTATACCGCCAATAGGAGGCCGCTGGATTCGCCGTTTACGCAGGAGGGGAATCATGAAAGAAAAAGAATTGGTTCACTCGATTTTTCTGGCCGCCGTGCCTACGATTCTTCGGCTCGCGAGAAGCTCTGTTGATTTGACTTCGCCGTAACGGTACGGTGAATTGTCCATCGCGGATCAAAGCTCTTAAACAGGGCGCCGCGATCTCGATCACGAATTACAATCGCGACTGTTCGAGAAATCGCCATTGCGCATACAATGTACGAGCTTGCGCATATTTTGTACCCGGCTTACACTCAAGCACCGGCAGCTTCCCGCCTAAATCTTTGAAATACCAAGCTCACCGTTCTAGGCCTGTTATGTGCCCACAGCATTCCGAAGGTCACCGGAAAGAAATGACTGAATCGAGCAGTTTTGGCGAAGTGCACAGCACAAAAAAACAGGCACCGCTTGCTTTTAGAAGTTCACGTCGAGACGGAGGCGTACGATTGCGGCTCTTTCTAGTAACAGTGATCGAGTCTCCGGCTGCGCTGGAGTATATGACGCCGGACCGGTTCCGCCAAATTCGCGAAGTTTTTGAGATCGCTTCGCAACTGCCTTCGGAATCCCGAAAAATGAATGCCCGTAGCCTCTGCGGCGACGACGCGGAACTGCTCGCAGAAGTCGAAGGGATGATGGATGCGGCGGAATATCCCAACGGGCCGCTGGACCAGCCGGCACTCGAGATAGCAGCCAACGTAAATACCTATGGTTCAAGACCCGTTCTAGGACAGTGCCTCGGGCCCTATCGCGTGGACAAGGAAATCGGAAAGGGTGGAATGGGTACCGTGTATCTTGCACACCGAGCAGATGGGGCGTTTCAGAAGAAGGTAGCTATCAAGATTGCCCGTTCCGATCTAGGAAGCCCGGAAGTAATGCAACGCTTCCGGCGGGAACGCGAGATCTTGGCCGACCTGGATCATCCGAATATCGCGCGGCTTCTCGATGCCGGTACGACCCAGGATGGCCTGCCGTACTTTGTTATGGAGTACATCGACGGGAAGCCCATTGATGACTACTGCGACGCACACAAGCTTAACGTAGGAGCGCGGCTGAACCTGTTTGCTGTGGCTTGCGAAGCAGTCGAATATGCCCATCGCCATCGTGTCATCCATCGGGATCTCAAACCTCAAAATGTTCTGGTGACCGAGAGTGGAATTGTCAAGCTGCTCGACTTCGGAATTGCGAAATTGTTGGATGAACAGACAAACGGTTCGACACCATTCGTCACGCAAACAAATTTTCAGCTAATGACGCCAGAATATGCCAGCCCCGAGCAAGTGAATGGCGGAAGTATAACTCCTGCGACCGACGTTTACGCCTTAGGGATGATCCTATATAAGCTCTTGACCGGAAAAAACCCATATGCCACTCAGGGCCGAGCCCTTCACCAAATCGTGCGCGCGATTTGTGAAGACGAGGTTGTTCCTTCCAGCATAGCGGTTAAGGGGCGCGAAGCGGCCCGAGCACGCGTGAGTACGCGAGGCAGAATCAAAGACCAGCTGTCCGCCAGGGTTGATGACATCGTACTGAGAGCCCTAAATAAGGAACCGACTGGGCGGTATCCGTCGCCGAAAGCGCTCCGTGACGCTTTGCTGCCGTGTTGCGGCGGGAACGCGTTTTCAACGCTGTGAATAGCCAAGTATCGCGTTCTCCGCTCCTGCTTGACCACTGATCAGCGCCTCTGATGTCCGCTTCCGATCGGTAACTGTTCATCACTAGGCAATCGTTAGCCTCACGACGCTGGAGGGAGGAATTCCCAGATGCGTCGGCATAATCACTGTCGGCGAGTTGTTCACATTCGCGTCACTTGGCCGGCCGGCAATGCCGACCTCCCACGGGCCGCTCTGAGCCGCTGCCGGTGCGAGTTGACGATCATGCCTGTGATTGCAAGGGTGCTCAATACGCCTGCCTCAATCAGATGTTTCTAAAAGCGCATTTCAAACGTAGGTCTTGTGGTTCTTGTACTTCGCCGGCCAACTTGGTAGGGTCGTGTGACCGGCAGCGAAGCGGCCACACCGGGCTGATCGACGATGCTTTATGGAGACGGATCGAAGCGCTGTTATCTAAGCCACCGCCCGCGGGTTCAAGGCGAGGGGGCGGCCCCTCGTCTCCGCGGCATTAGGCGACTCATCAGCCATGCTCGCGCGGTCTTCCAATCGCGCTGAACTGTGATTTTTGAAACTCCCAATACTTGTGCTACCTCCTCCTCGTTGAGTCCACCGAAAAAGCGCAACTCCACGACTTGAGCAGCGCGCGCGTCGAGTTGCTGAAGCTGCTTCAGTAACTCATCAATGGCAAGCAGATCTTCGTTGCGGGGTGCGAAACCTGATTCGGCGGCGCTCAAGGTAACTTTGAACTCGTTTCCTCCGCGCTTCTTTGCCCTATGAAGTCGTGCGTAATCTACCAGAATGTGCCGAAGAGTTTGAGCCGCGAGCGCGAAAAAGTGAGCCCGATTCTGTACAGCGGCGGGACACGAGGCCACAAATTTCAGATAGAGTTCATTCACCAGAGCCGTGGGTGCGAGTGTATGCTCAAGGCGTTCGTTTCTCAAGTGGGCACCTGCGATCCTCTTTAGCTCGGGATAGACCTTTTCAATGAGCTGATCGATCGCCTGACGATCGCCCAGTTGCCATTGTTGAATGAGCGTTGTTATATCGACACTTTGGGAAGGCATTTAGAGCCGCTCCTCAAGTTCGCTTACGCACTTTCCGGGCCAATTGTGATTCCAAGCCGAACGCCAAGCTGATTTTTTACTCCTAATTCCGTTTCGCCCACCCAACGATGCCAACACGTGATATATCAATAGAAGCCAGATCCTCGCAATAAGCAAGCAATGGCAATTTATCAAAGCACAGGGGTGCTTTGGGGAGGTCAGAATGACTCCGGAACAATTTTGTCAGCTCCGCCACGTTTTCGAGAGGGCGATGCAACTGCCTACGCAATCTCGAAACGCTTATATTCAAAATGTGTGTCGCGATAATACCGAATTGCTCACAGAAGTGGAACGGATGGTGGAAGCGGCCGGACAGTCGAACGCTCCTATTGATTGCCCTGCTCTTGAGGTGGTGACCGCAGAATGTATAACTGACACAGCCTGACCGCAATCCTTTTCAGCAGCGGAAACAGCTATTGATCCTTACCATCTGCTCGATCTGATCGGTATCGGAGGGATGGGAGAAGTCTGGCTCGCTGAACAGAAATACTTGGTTCGCCGGTGAGTCGCGCTGAAGCTGATCAAGGCTGGCATGGACACGTGCGAAGCCGTGGCGCGTTTCGAATCCGAGCGGCGTGCTGGGATGCTCCCCGCCCAAGGAAATGAGCCAAGATCTCTGTATGTGTTGCCGATGGTCTGCCCGATAGAAGCCTCCACGGGCAGCTGCTTGTCAAACTTATCTGGGATCTGTGATGCCGACAAGAACATCCGAGCCAGCAATAATTTCCTGATTCCAATGGCGCGGACCGCCGCGGTCCAGAGCGGTGCGAACTTTGAGATTCCGATCGGGCTTTGTGTTCGACCGCGTTTGTGAAGGGGCGCTCACCTCGATAATCAGTTCCTTCATTGGTCCCGTTCTCGATTACTCTTAACTTCTAGCGAGTCGTTCTCATTCTGTTCTCAATTGGGAATCCGTTTCCTATCACTTTTGTGATGCGATTTGGTTCCAGTTTTCGCTTACCTGAGTGAATGGATAATGGGCAGTCGCCCATCGAGGTGAAGTGCTGGAAACCCATGCACGCCGAAGCAGGCTACGCTATCGTCCTAGTCTTGGCTTTTCCTGCCGGCCTCGACGATCGCACGCCGCAACGAGATAAAAAGACTGCTCCTTGATGACTGGCTGGAAGAATGACGAACAGCGGACATCGAGTGATATTGGGGAAATACAAGCCAGACGTCTCCCGGTGTGAACGGAGGAGTTAAAGCATGATGATACGAACTGGAAAATGTTTCATAGGCGCGACGCTGGCTCTTACGGTGGTAATAGCCTTGGTAAAGGTGGGCCTGCGGCTGATCGGGGGGCACGCGGAGTCTTGTGCTCGACCAGGATTAGAAGTCCCCACATTATTTACTCAAGAATCCAGCAGCAGCGGCCAGGAGTTCAGACAGAGTACAGGAAACCAGGAGAAATCTGCTCACGAAATCCATCAGCAATATCTCGGCATAATATTTTCCCGCCAATCGGCAGAAATTGTCGCGCGATCTGACGGACGACTCGAGGCGATATATGCAAACCTGGGCGATCGTGTTAAGGCCGGTGACCTCATTGCGAGAGTTGAACCCGTAGTGGCGGCTCAGCAGCTGGAGGTAGCGAACGCGTCCTTTCGTTCAGTGGAAGCTGAACAACGCAACGCGGAGATCGAACTGAAAGATGCTGAAGCACGGTACGCCCGGCGCAAGTTGATGTTCGAAGCTGGACTAATATCCAAGGAAGATTTCGCGACTGCTGGAGTTCAAGTGGAGAAATGTGAGAGCAGCGTCGCCGCCGCGCGTGCTCACCTTACTGAACAGGCGACCCGGATTAGCCAGGCAAGAGAAGCACTGGCCCTGACAGCGATTCGAGCGCCGTTTGAGGGAACGGTTGCGGCCCGTTATGTTGACGTCGGTGCGACGGTTCACCCGGGTATGACTGTGATCAGTCTTGTTCGACCGAATGATCTGGGGGTCAGGTTTGCTGTCAGTAACAATGAGCGAACTGCGATCCGTGTTGGCTCAAGTATCGAATTTCATCAGGAAGATTTAAATACCATCATTCCCGGAGTGGTGGAGCACACAAGTACGGGAATCGATGCCGTATCGCAGGACCGGTTAGTTGAGGGTAGATTGATCGTTTCCGGCGACCTGGCATTACTCGTCAGACCGGGAGTCAGTGGGTACGTTTCGGTAACTTCCAAGCGATATCAGGATGGTCTTCAAGCTTCGATGGCTGACTCTGTCTCAGAGGAGAGGTAAGTGGTGCCGACATCTTCCAAAATCTTCCGCGACCTGGCCCTGGAGTATCACTTTGGCAGCCGCCATCGTGATGGTGATCTCCTCCGCATTTCGCCCCGTTGGACGAATTCCATGTATTGGTTGTTGATGGGGTTGTTCGTAGCAGGTTCGATCTATGCCGTCTTCGGAACCATCGATGAGTATGCGAGCGGGATCGCTGTTGTTCGGAACGAGCGGCGAACGGCGGTTACTGCACTAACCGCGGGCACGGTCGCCCAGATTGCTGTGAAACCAGGACAGCACGTATCGCTTAATGAACCTCTAGTGCACTTCATCGACACACAGGAGAGGATCGAATTAAGCCACCTGGAGGACGAAGTAAAGCTACAGGAAATCAACAGGCTCAAGAGCCCAAATGATCCAGCGCCGGTACAGCAACTTGCGTCCTTGCGCGCCGAAATTGAGACCTCGACGAAGCGCCTAAATTGCCGGACGGTTTTGGCGCCCCAGAGCGGGATTGTTAGAGACGTGCGCATACGTCCTAATCAGCTTATAGCAGTAGGCGAGTTGCTGCTCACCATTGTCGAAGATAGCGATCCGCTTTCAGTGATCGCGATCTTACCGGGACAATATCGTCCCTTGTTAAGAGTAGGCAATCCGTTACGGTTCGAACTAGCAGGATTTCGATATGCTTACCAGCCGTTAACAATCGACTCTGTTGGAAATGAGGTTGTCGGTCCGGCTGAAGTTCGTCGTTTTATAGGGCAGGAGATCGGTGATTCACTGATGCTGCAAGGCCCATCCGTCATCGTGCAAGCTCGCCTGCCATCGAGGAGGTTTCAGGCAGACGGTAACTGGTGCGAATTCCACGACGGCATGCAAGGTCGAATCGAAGCTCGCCTGAGGTCAAATCGCATTCTACTGAGTTTAGTGCCCGCGCTGGAAGCCGTCTCTGAGAGGCGACATGAGTAGCAGAGAGATAAAGCCACTCGTTGAACGTTTCCCGGTGCTGCATAAGCTCGAAGCAAAACACATTGCACGCCAGATCCCATTCATTCGACAGTTATCAGATTCTGAATGCGGCGCTGCGTGCCTGGCGATGGTGCTGGCCTATTACGGCAAGCACATTCCGCTTAGCGAAATCCGTGCGCTTATTGGCTCGGATCGCGATGGGACGAACGCGCACTCGTTATTAGAAGCGGGTCGAATGTTCGGCTTGCGCGGCCGAGGCGTCAAGCTTGACCTGGACGCGCTGCCTTTCCTCGAAAAGGGTGCAATCCTCCATTGGGATTTCTCACATTTTGTTGTCTTCGAGAGACTACGCAGAGACGGTGTTGAAATCATGGATCCAGCCGCCGGGCGGCGGATTCTCTCCTTCGATGATTTCAGTCACTCTTTTACGGGAGTGGCCGTAATACTCGAGCCCAGTGATAACTTTCAGCCTGGTGCTCAAACAACACGTACCGTATGGAAGTATTTCAGGTACATCGCTGGGCATTTCGGCCTGCTTTCGCGCATAGGAGTCACCTCAATACTTCTCCAACTGTTCGCGCTCGTGATTCCGGTTTCGATCGGTACGCTCGTTGACAGGGTCGTCCCACACGCTGATTATCAGCTGCTCCACGTGCTAGCCTTGGGGCTGATTGCAATCGTATTGTTTCAGTTCCTCACTTCACTCATCCGGTCGCACTTTTTACTTTATCTACGAACGCACCTCGACACGCACATGACGCTCGGCTTTCTGGAGCACCTTGTTTCGTTGCCATTTGCCTTTTTTCAGCAGCGTTCCGCGGGGGACCTGATGATGCGGCTGAACAGCAACTCGATGATTCGCGAGTTGTTGACCTCGAGCGCCCTTTCTGGTCTTCTGGATGGGTCCTTGGCCACCTTCTACATCGTAATCGTAGTGCTGGCTAACCCGCTTATGGCGCTGTTGGTGATGATCTTAGGTTTACTCGAGGCAAGTGCCTTTCTTGTATCGTACCGCAAAAATCGGGAATTGATGTCTCAGGACCTACACGTGCAGTCCAAGGCACAATGCTATCTGATCCAAATGCTCGCTGGGATCGAAACGCTCAAGGCCAGCGGCGTTGAAGTGCGAGCGGTTGAGCAGTGGTCGAATCTATTTGTCAGCGAGTTGAACGTCTCACTGAAACGCGGACGCCTGACCGCCGCCGTCGATTTGTTCATGAGTGCATTGCGGATCGGGTCGCCGCTGGCAGTAATGTGGTTTGGCGGACTACAAGTCATAAACGGCAACCTCAATTTAGGCGCGATGCTTTCTCTGAACGCGTTGGCGGCCGGGTTCCTCAGCCCGATTTCGACGCTGATGTCAACCGCACTCCAGCTTCAGATTTTAGGCAGCTATATTGAGCGGATCGAAGATGTGCTTAACGCTGCGCCCGAGCAGGATCTCAGCAGGGTCTCAAAGCCCGGGCCTCTCTCGGGCGCCATTGAATTGCACAACGTATCTTTTAGCTACGGTCGAACGGACACAACGCGGATACGAGATGTCTCTGTGACGATTGCTCCCGGTCAAAAGGTAGCGATCGTCGGCCGATCCGGCGCCGGGAAATCCACGCTTACCAAGTTGATATTGGGCCTGTATCAGCCTTCGTGTGGGCGTGTTCTATATGACCGCGTCGATCTCGTAACCCTCGAGCTGCGATCGGTCCGCTCTCAAATCGGCGTCGTTACACAACGCTCGACCCTGTTTGGAGCTAGCATTCGGGAGAACATCATTCTTAAAGACCCAAAGACGCCAATGGCAGACGTCATTGCGGCGGCAAGACTCGCCTGTGTTCACGAAGACATTATGGCGATGCCAATGGGTTATGAAACAATGCTCACTGACACCGGCACCTCGCTTTCGGGTGGGCAGCGGCAGCGTGTGGCCCTCGCCCGAGCCCTGGTCAACCGTCCCGCGATTCTACTTCTCGACGAGGCCACCAGTGAACTGGACGCCATCACTGAAATGGACGTTCATCAAAATCTGGCGGCACTACGTTGCACGAGGATCGTAATCGCGCACCGGCTAAGTACGATCCGTGATGCCGACCTGATTCTCGTGATGGATGATGGACGGATTATCGAGCGAGGCACGCATGAAGAGTTGTTGGCAAGGGGAGGACATTACGCCGCACTGTTGAGTACGGCTCTGGGACAAACTTCCGAGTACGATCGGGGCTGTGTCATAGTCGCTTAATCGTTAAACCCCTGAGGAGTTCCCTCACCTGCGGAAAGAGCTTCTGGCCTTTGTTTAAACCCTCAAACCCTTTGAAATTGCCGGGATTGTTATTTCATTCGAGTGCGAGCAAATCAACAGGCTGGGCTCCCTGTCTTGCTCAGCTCTGGAAAACGCCGGGACAAGATAATCTCCCAACGCATAATCTCGATCAAGCCCCGGTGCGGGCGAACGGAAATCACCTGCGCCAGTAGACTAGCTTCCTCTATCGTCATCCCATGCACGAATAAATCGCATTTGGGTCAGGCACAATCAACCTGGGTCTTTCGAGTGGTTTTGCCGCTACTCACTAGCATTGTATCGGAACTTAGGTTCTCCGGATCTCCGTCGCGAGATTTCTTTGATGTTTTTTGCGAATGATCTTCGCTTATCTAACTGAGGAAAGCAGGTTAGAACCTGTAACTCAGAAGGAGAAACTCATGAATAAGTCAACAAACGAGCAGGATGCGAGGGAGAACACGCGTACTGCGATCGATGACATCGCCATAGAAGGTCAAGAGCTCTCGGAAGAGAACTTGCGGCTAGTCTCGGGTGGTATGCGGCCTGGCGGAGGCAGCTCCGGAAGCTGTACAGAGCCGGGCATGTGTGATGACGAGTAGGTGCTTTACATAACTGGATGTGGCGCGGTAAATCTCACCGCGCCGCGTCGATAGGAGTTCCGTTCAATGATCTTGATTCTCACCGAAGCAGGCGACGTGCATGCCGATCATCTCGCTGTGCAACTTACCAAACGAGGCGCGGAATATGTGCGCTGGAACACGGCAGAATTCCCCGTGAGCGCGGAGCTCTCTTTTCATTGGCCAGGTTCCGGCTCGGTGAATTATGCATTACGACATGAGGGGATCGAACTCAATCCCAGTGAAGTTCAAAAGATCTGGTATCGCCGGCCGCGGCCACCTAAAGCTCACGATATGATTTCGGACAAACTGAGCCAAGATGCGATTGAAGACGAGTGCCTGACTTTTGTGAATGACTATTGGAACTCTATACAAGTTCCTTGGGTTCCGGCAAGCCCCGCTGTTATCAAGCGAGCTCAGTTTAAGGCCTCTCAACTACGACTGGCAGCAGAGCTGGGCTTTGAGGTTCCACCCACTCTGATAACGAACAGCCCCGTGGACTTCCTGAACTTCTATCAACAGCACCAGGGCAGGATCGTCAGCAAAATGGTCGGATTTTCTTTCTTCACGACCATTGGGACGGAATTTTGCCGGTACACCGAGGTGGTCTCGACACGCGATACAGGTTATGCCAGCGCCGTACGCTACTGCCCGGTGATCTTTCAGGAGTATGTGCGGAAACTCTTTGAGCTGCGAGTCACCGTGGTTGGAGAAAAACTGTTTGCGGCGGAGATCCACTCACAAGCTACTCGGCATACGCAGCACGACTGGCGCCGCTATGACTTCCACAGGACGCCCTATAAGCCGCACGACTTGCCTCCAGGGATCGCCCAACGCTGCTTATCTCTGGTACAGCAACTCGGTCTGTGCTACGGCGCAATAGACTTAGTTTTCACGCCTGATGGGCAGTACGTCTTCCTCGAGATCAATCCGAACGGGCAATACCTCTGGGTCGAAGAGGAGACCGGCATGCCGATCACGGAAGCAGTTTGTGATCTGCTAATGCAAACTACAAACCAAAATCTACAGCAAGAGACGGAAACGGAGCAGCTAATTCAATGAATCCAACTGTATATGACATGGTCCAACGTTCGCTCGATTATTTGAGCGAAGTGAACAGTCGACGCGCTTGCCCGCATCAAGCGCGAGTAGCGCTTCGCGATCTGCAGCAGCAGGTGCCGGATACGACTCTCGACCTTCTCTGGGAAGAGCAGGCGTATGACGGATCGTTCCACTACGATCTGCTGCTGCGACTTTCGGACAGGACGATTTCTATCGGCATCTGCCCAGACAAGGCTTTACCGTGGCCCATGAGAGGCGTGCAACGGTGGACCGACAAGCATTTGTTGCGCGTCAATGCGACACTCATGAAAGTCGATCAGGGAATCGCCTGCCTTGATCAATACCTAGAGGATACTGCGGTCATGGTACGACTCATCAACGCTTGTATCATTGAGGAGGAGCTCAATTCTAACCCGGTCAGCATCTCGAATGATGAATTGCAAACTGCTCTTGATGCATTCCGCCGTAAGCGGAAGCTGTACCATGCAGACCATACGCAGCAATGGCTGAAAGACCGCGGGATCACTCATCAGCAACTGGAACGATGGGTTGCCGACGAAGTAGCGGTGGCGAAGCTGCGAGAACGGATCTGTGGGGATCGCATCGAAGCTTACTTCGAGCAGCACCGCGCAGGATTCGAGAGTGTGGGTCTAGCAAGGATTGACTTTCCAAAGGGGGGCGACGCCGTGGCCGTATCACAAGATGTGATACACGGGAGGCGATCTTTTTTTGAAGTGGCCTGCCAATCGTATCTGTACGGTGCAGAAACGAGCACAATAACCAATCGAGAGTTATTTGTAACTCTCCGCCGTGCGGAGATGCCTATCCAACTGGCAGATGCTTGTTTCCGTGCCACACCCAGAGAAGTCGTCGGCCCCATAGAGTGGAATGGAGTATATAGCGTCTATCAGGTTCTCTGGCTCCGCGAAGCACGCCTGGACGAAAGGACTCGCGCCACAATTGAACGCCAGCTGTTCGAGGAATGGCTGAGTTCCCGTCGTGCTTCCTCGAAAATCGAGTGGTACTGGGGCAACCAGAACACCTTATCGCAGTGATGCACGCAATGGGGTACAATTCTGCCACCGATAGTCGGTGCGCCAGGTAAGCAACAAATACCGCTACACCGCCAAATGGTGTTACCGCCCGGCTGGTTTCGCGCAGGATCAGACGCTCATCCGATAGCAGCGCAAGCGCTTCTCGCGGGACGCAAATGTCCCCACTCTCTTTGTCCATCCTCCATTCTTGTCAGAGCCTTGCCCGGGTTGTCTTCAGGCTAATTTCGGAATCGAGGCTTAAACTCCTTGCCGTTGGCGAACCGGACAGTCCAGAGTATTCGGCCCCAGCGCTCCCAGAGTTTGTTGCCGTCGCCATCGAGGTCGTATCGGATACTGTGCTCCTCGTTTTCGTCATTGAACATGGCGGAGTGCATTTCGAGGACACTCGTCATGTCCTTGTGCCGCGACTCCTCAACTTTCGCCCCTTTGCCGCGCTTCAGGATGAACCGGCTCGTGACCTCTTCCGGCGGCTGCGTGTTGTTTAACCCTCGTTCTCGAACACGATCGCGACGCTCCAGCGGCCTTTCCACTTCTCGAGGATCGGGAGCCTCCAGGAGTAGTCGAGATCTTTGGTGATTTTGAAACGACCGTTGCCCAGAGCGGAAACGAAGAAGAAGCTGTCAGCGCAACAATTTCCACCGCAAGCGGCGATGCGCTCGACGAGAGCATCGGTCAAACTGTTGCCGTCCCAGTCCCGCTAGTCCACCACCTCCAGGCAAGTCTCGGGCTCATCGATCAGCGTGTAGGTTTTGCCGCCGGCTGTCGCCTGCAGCGTGTGTCCGAATAGAGAATCTTCCGCCTTCTCAACGTGGTACTCGATTTTCTGCGCCCCGGCGCCGGTCGTCAGGATCAGTGCCCCTGCCAACCCTAGCCATTTCGCCCTGTATCGGAGTACCGCGACAACGATTGAACCCCTCGCACCGCGCTTTCTCACTGGACCAACTCCCTCACTCAAACTGCGTTTTCTGCGCGACACATATCAATTTAGAACGTATCAGCCGCCTTATCGCCGCCACCGCACTCGGGCAGGGTGAGGGGTGCCGCATCGGATCTAGCTGCTTCAGTTTGGTGTGGCATGATCGCTTCCTCCGAGGTCAGTAGTAGTTCGGTGAAATACCCCAACCTTGATTGAGGAGAACAGGTCGATCTGTCTAAATAAGCGAAGACTACAGAGAAAAAGCATCAAGCGAAAAACTGCGCGATAATGCTAAGCCAAGCGGTCTCAATTGCGGAGTAGTCCCGTCAAACGTCGAATCGGCCAACGTTCGATAACTGACGCGTGTTGGGCAATGGTCTTCCAGATCCAGTTACGGCGTTCCAATCAATGATGACGGTGAACGGAGACGATCCAAGTTCTTGCAAGGCGGAAGGCTTGGCGCAAACAGCGCAGCTTTTGCCATTCTGGTCCTCGGGCTGTGCCAATCTCGGTCGTTCTGGAGTCTTTCACTTCTCATTCACTGCCGCCGCGACACGCTGACGAGCATACGCCGCGATGGCCTCGAAGCGGGGATCTCCGTGAAGCGACTTCAGATCGGGATCATTTTGCACCGTGAGCATCAGTTGCCCGTGTGCATGGTTGATCGCCTCACGCAAAAGCAATAGTGCCTCGTCACGTTGTCCCCGTCGCGCAGCAATGCACGCTAGGTTGTAGGTAATGCTGGCCCAAATCGGATGCTCGACGCCGACGATGCGGGCCGCAACCGGCTGTGCCTCACGCAGTACTTTCTCTGCCTGTTCGTACTGTCCGCTCGACTGTAGTATGTTACCCAGGTTGCTCATGGAGATCAGCGTGTCCGGGTCGTCCTGCCCGAGAACACGGCGACGAATGTCGAGCAGTTGGCGCTGCAAGCTCTCTGCCTCCTGGAGACGGCCTTCTCGTTGCAAGACATTACCCAGGTCGTTCATCGAGTTCAGGGTGTCGCGGTGCTCCGGCCCAAGCATGTGCCGCCTAATATCGACCACTTGGCGGTTCAACTTCTCCGCTTCAGCGTAGTGGCCCTGATCATCGAGGATATTGGCAAGATTGTTTATCGAGGTTAGTGTGTCAGGATGCTCCGGGCCGAGCACGCGGCGCTGAATGCCGAGCGCTTCGCGTTCGAGTTTCTCGGCCTCGGCGTAGCGGCCTTCGGACCACAGGGTGTTGGCTAGACTGCTCATTGACCTTAGCGTGTCGGGGTGTTCCGCTCCGAGCACCCGCCGCCGGATCTCAACCGCCCGCGCGAACAGTGAGTCTGCCCGCGGATAAAGCCCCAGACCGAAGTAAACCGTGCCCATAATATCCATCATTTGGGCCTGGAGCTCCGGGTCATTAGCCAGTCCTGCGCCAATATCCTTCGATGCTTTGTCAAGAATTTCCCGCGCCGTTACTTTGTTACCTCGAGCTTCGCTCGGGCTCGATATTTTGAACATGCTAGTCATGAAGTTCGTGACGCGGTCGGCGCGGTCGCGCTCACGTGTAATGCGTCGTAACTCAATCGCTTGCACAATGGTGAAGATTGCAAGCAGGAGTACCAAGCCGCCGGCCAGACCTACACCCAGGCGATGGCGTCGGATATACTTCCGCGCTCGATATCCGAAGCTGGCCGGACGAGCCGCCACCACTTCGTTCCGCAAATATCTTTCGATGTCGCCCGCTAGCTCCGATGGCGAACTGTAACGGCGTGAACGCTCCTTTTCGAGCGATTTCAAAGTGATCGCATCCAGATCGCCGCGCAGCTGTCTCGTCAGTGCTTTTACTTCTGTGCTCCGGTTCCTCGCACTGACACTGGATTGTTCGCCCAACATCCGGAGCTTCGTGCTCGGCCGTCGCGCATCCTCCTCGCGTAGTTTTCTTAAGATGTCCGCAAAAGATAATGTACGAAGATCCAGCGGAAGCGCGCCCACCAGTAGCTCATAGAGGATCACTCCCAATGAGTACACATCGGTACGCGTATCGATGTCCTGCCCCGCTGACTCCGCCTGTTCCGGGCTCATGTACTCCGGAGTGCCAACGATCGAGCCAGCGCGCGTGAGTAGGGTGTACTTAGTGAGCGGTTGCGAGATGGCTTTTGCAACCCCGAAATCGATGATCTTCGGCACTGCTTTCCCGTCTACTTCCGTCACCAAGATGTTGGATGGCTTCAGATCACGGTGGATAATCGCCTTCTGATGCGCGTGCTGCACCCCCTCGCACACGTGCATAAACAGTTCCAGACGCTCCTGTGTCGTCAGCTTGTGTCTATCGCAATAGGTCGTGATCGGGACACCAGTCACGTACTCCATGGCGAAGTAAGGACGGCCCTGCGAGGTCGATCCGGCATCAAACACCTTCGCGATCGCCGGATGATCCATGAGCGCCAGCGCCTGCCGCTCGGATTCGAATCGCGCCACCACCTCGCGCGTGTCCATGCCGGCCTTGATCAGCTTTAGCGCTACTCGCCGGCGAACCGGGTACTTCTGTTCAGCGAGCCAAACCTCGCCCATCCCGCCGATACCAATCAGATCGAGAAGGTGATATGGGCCAACGACTGCTCCGGCCCCTGAAATGCTGTCCGATATGGCAGCAGTAGATGTACCATCTGCGACCACCGCCTCAAGGGCGGGCCGATCAATCGGAGCGTTCGACTGCCCAGCCGCCTCGATCATCCGCTCCAGTTCTGTTAACAGTTCGGTATCACTGCGACACGCCTCGTGTACGTAAGGGCTTCGAGATTCCGCGGGCAACTGCATCGCTCTCTCGAAAACCTCGCGGATCTGACAGAACTGTTCCGGAGTCATACTGACCTCGCCAAAGCATGCCATGTGATTTGATCGCAGTGCATGCCGCCTCTATTACCCGTGTCTGGATTCTATTGATATATCACGAATCGATATTATTGCCCAAAGGGCCTGTTCGCCGTCTAGTATTTTTTCCGGCAAGAAATATGATTGTCGCCGGTCCAAGGGCCAAAGGCCCTTATCTCACAGAGAGGCTCGATGAGGTCTTAGTCCGAGTGCTTCTGCCGTATTTAGAAGGTCTCCAGTCAGGGCTTGTGGGCTAGGATAAGCAGCAGCGCACTCATTGCCCACTTCCGGCACGCTCCTGCACTTTTCGAGACAGATTAGAACTGCAACCGGCCCGTGAGCACCAGAACGCGCCCCGACACTGCCGAGCCTTGGAATGAACCATAGGCGCTCGTCGGTGGAACAGCAGTCGCGGTAATCAATCCGAGTCCGCCGGCAGCTATATTTGCTGCCGGGTTTTGAAAATGTGGGTGATTCATCAGATTGTAAGCGCTCGCGCCGATCTGGAGTCTGAGCTTTTCGGTGATGCTAATGTTCTTGTAGAGTGATGTATCGACGTCGAAGTACCTTGGCCCTCGAAAAGCGTTCCGTCCGAGATTGCCAAACGAAGTCTCGGATAGGCTAGGTGCGAATTGGCTGGAGCTAAAGCATGGCGTATCTACGGCACTCACGCCGCAATTTGCGGCCACGGAAGCGACAGCGGTCGCCAGAAGCGTATGGGAGCCGCTAACCGAGCTATCGTTGACGGTCGGTGAGAGTGCCCCTGCGAGCGAGCCATCAAAGACGCTGAACGGCTTCCGCTGCGAACAAAAAATTTGCCCGAAAGGGTCCAGTTTCCGAGCATGTTGTAGATCAGGCGATTCGCGGGTTTCCATGGCGTATCCCAGAGGAAATCCGCGACGAGATTGTGCCGGATATCGTAATCCGAGTTGGCGTAGTTGTGCCCAACTGAAGGTGTGCTCAAAAGAGTCATGGAGCATCCAGGGCAAAACGAATACGGCTCTCCCGAACCGTCGTTCGAAATCGTATCGAGCGCGTGGCTCCAGGTATACGAGATCTGGCCTTGGAATCCATACGAGAACGCGCGACGGAACTGAGCTGTGAAGGCATGGTAGTTCGAATAGCCTGCATTAGTTAGCTCCGTCACTTGATTGAATCTCGGGTCGGGCGGTGTCGTGGGTAGGCCAGCAAACGGCAATCCGTAAGATGCCTGGACGTATGCATTCGCAAAGCCGTTTTGCACCAGGAGATTGTAGCCGTGATTCCCGCTATAGGTTGCTACGAGCACGTTCTTGGAACCGATGGGCTGCTGAATTTCAAAGCTCCACTCGAGATATCGTGGAGTGGCGAAATGATGAGGAGTTGAGAAATAGTTGAATGGGCTGAATCCCGCCACTACGTTGCTCAGTGCATCGAGAGTATCGCCAGCAAAGAAACCTGTCTTGAAAGCGTTGTATTGAGCCTGCGCCGCAAACGCGGAGCTATTTGGGTTGCTCTCCGTATCTGCCTGGCCCGAGAAAATCGTCGCTGTAAACGGGAACGGCGGGTTATTAAAAATGTTCGAGACCAGTTGGCCAGGCGCCAGATCTGAAAATAGCCCGATGCCGCCGCGAATCACCGTGTTGTTGCCTGCACGTGGGCTCCAGACTACACCCAATCGCGGATCTGCAACCATAGAATCGGTGCTGTAATACGCATGTGAGAGCCCCTCTTTGATAGAGGAGTTGTAAGGAATACTCATCCCCTTTTGGAAACTGGAGAGCGTGAATTGATCCGTCAAACTGGAGAAACATTTATCCAGACACAGGGGATTCCAGGTCCGGTCAAAACGTATGCCATACGTGATTTTCAAATTTGGCTCGGCGGCCCACTCGTCCTGGGCGTATAAACCCAAGTTGTAAAGTCGAATGTGCGTATCTAAAAGGGGACTGAACTTTTGGGAGTAGTTTGAACCAGTGTCTGGGTTCATTACCCCATTTGCGAAATCGGTCAAGGAGTTGAACGTGTACACCCCAACTGTACCGGACTCAAAACTGAAGTCGGTTATGCGGTTTTTGCGAAAGTTTGCGCCGACCTTGATCGTATGGTTGCCTTTGATTACTGAAAAGTCATCAATGAGCTGCCCTTGTCCTGAATGGCGGCCTTGAGGATAGAAAAAGAAATTCTCGAAGAATCCGCCCAAAACGTAGAAGCCGCCTGTGCCCGATCCGCCCTCGAACGCCCCGTTCGGCCCGCCATCGTTCACTTGGATCCCAACCGGAAGAATCTTCTGGGCTGCTGATGGATCAGCTGGTCCGAAAATTGCGCTGTACCACAGGAACGAAAGAATGAAATTATTCACGGTGGTCGGCGAGATGACGTAAGTGTGATTGATCTGGCCTTCGTACTGGGGCTGAATGCTCTGTGCGTTCAGACTCGCTGTAAGCAGATCGGTAAATGTTGGCTGAAATCCGTGATCGCCTTTGAAGCGGAAAAAGATCTTCTGCTTATCGTTGATGTTCCAATCGACGCGATGCGTTTCGAGCCACTCCTTATTTGTATTGACTCCATTTGTTCCAAATGCCAGAGCGCAACTCACATTAGCGCCGAAAATTCCGCGTGCAACGGTTCTACGCGCCGGATCTTTTTCCGATCTGCCTGGCGGCCGTTCCGGGATGGGCGCTTTTCTCCCCGCTTCTGCGTATAAACACGGTATCCCGTCCAGATCGGGTTGCGAAGTTGATTGTACAGCGCGCGGTCCGAAGCCGTAGCCCAACTTCTTTGGCGATCGAGAGAACGCTCTGATTGCGTCGTCACCAGGATGTCGAATGCCGTCTTGATTCGGGGCGCCCATGGTTCGACCCAGCTCCATTGTCCGGTTTTGAAATCAAAATCGACGCCCTGCGGCAGCGTGATCTTCGCATTGGCACACCGGCCACGCTTGCGATTCTCTTCTTTGGCCGTTTGGGTATTCCGTAAAATCCGTCTTCGATCCAAACCGGCCATCATGCCCGAGACAAAGCTTCCATGAATCCGCTATCCTCATGCACATCCAACCTGGACGAGGGGGTCCAAATGAGTTTTCGTTGCTTCAGGAAGTAGTCGTAGATGCTGAAGGAGGAGAAATCGTCTGGCCGCATTAGCCTGTCGATCGCCGCGACCACCACACCGTCCACATCCGAAAGGGAACGAAGGAGTTCTTGGAATTCCTGGCTCTCCAGTACCTGCGTTCCGCTCACATCCGTGACTTCAACCGTCCGAACGACCTCCAAATTCCAGCGCTCGGCCGAAAGGCGGATCTCTTGTTGCTGGCGCAACAGCCCAGCGCGCCCCTCTTGCGCCTGCTCTTCCGTGGAAAGACGGCAAAAACCAATGGCGCGAAAACGACGCGCAAGGGTACGAATTTCGAAGCTCACGACAGGATTCTAACAACCAACCTTCACGGACCTTCAGCTTTCCATCGGGAAGCTATTTCGATTGACCGATCGGAGTTTGTGATTCCTCAACCCAGCTTGGGCGACTGTTAGTCGATACAGGCAAAATGCCAGTCTGGCAAGCTCGCCATGCGGGTTCGACTCCCGCATGGGCCAAGGTCAGGCCTGACTGGACTCGTTACTTGAATGCCACTCAAAACCCGCAGACAACACGATAGGCTACATGGGAACATCAACTGCCTCGCGGGGCGCGCTCGCGCCGGACGCTGCGCGGTACATCCTCTCTCGAGTTCCAGCCATCCGATCTCAAACGCATGAATGAATTGGCCGAGAAGGCGCGATGGCGCCTTCTCGCTCGCCGAGGCGGTGGCAGTCGAAAGCTATGGTCACGTAGCCCGTCTGCTGGGGTTGCTGCGATCAAACGGTGGCCGCACTGATCTCCTGCAGAAGGCGGTCTCCAGTGCCCACCGCGAAGGATATATCACCGGCGCTCACGCCGCCCGGCTTCGCCAACGGATCAAGACAGTGGTGGAACCGAGTGTGGGAGGACCCTCACGAAACGAACGATAATAGGGTTAATGGCTACCACAAGCTATCTGGACCGCTTGCTCGATCCGCTGACCGATGTCTTCACACCGGAAGTGGCGAGCGCGGTTCTCGAACTGCGCGCAGACTCGGAACTCGAGGCCCACATCGCGGAACTGCGCCGCAAGGCCAACGAGGGGACGCTCACGCCTGCCGAGGATGCCGAGTACAAGGATTTTGTGGAAGCCGTTGACCTGATCTCCATCATCCAGGCCAAAGCCCGCCACTTTCTCACGAAGCATCCCGCGTAAATGGAGCCAGCCATCAAGGAGCTGGTTCGCAGGCGTGCCGGAAACGCCTGCGAGTACTGCCGCATACCACAGGAGGCAACGCCTCTCATTTCCTTTCACATCGAACACATCGTGTCGCGCCAGCACGGTGGCTCTGACGCGCCCGATACACTAGCCCTCGCGTGTGACCGGTGCAACGCGTACAAAGGACCGAATCTGACCAGCATCGATCCCGACAGCAACGCCGTGGTGCCTCTTTTCAATCCACGTCTGGACACTTGGGGCGATCACTTCGCCGTTCGGGATGGATATATTACTGGCCTGACGGCAAAGGGAAGGGCCACGGTCCGCCTGCTCAATATGAACGCCCCGCGCCGCGTGGAACTGCGTGAGGCATGGCTTAGGGCACGCTGAAATCGAGAGGACTCCGAACAGCGCTCTTTTCAAGCCGCACTTGAGAGCGGTGCCATCAGCCCGAGGAAGCGCTCACGCAAGCCTCAGCGCTGCTAATGTCGCGTCTTCGTCTCGATGTTGCCTAAACCGGCTGCGGCATCCAAACGCTAAGATGGACACCTTCGCATCCGTCCGGCCACGGACTCGAGTTGGGATGCCAGTCTTTGCAGCTGCTTAAGCTGGCGGAGCGCCTATCGCCGCAAGACTCGTCGAGCGTATAAACTCGCGTCGTGATCGTTTGATTACCTTCCTCTTGTTCCGCAGGATACCGGTTTCATCATGGCACGCGATCCGCCTTCCAGCTCTGCAGCGAAGTCCGGATGCTCACCAAGGCCTCGGCGCTAGGCAAAACTGACCCAGGCGATATGCAGATCTCTGCATAAGCACTGGCATTTCCCGATAGTACCGACGCACCACGAGATCGCTGCAAGTCCGAATTAGGAATCAAGTCCGCATACCGTCTATCAGCGGGTCGCTGCCGGCTCTAGGCCGACGAGACGCCTCAGAACGGACACCCCTTCGGTCTTCTCGCCCTGGGCGCAGGAGACGACACCACCGGCGGACTATCGTATTTTTGTGGCGGCCCTCCAAGAAGCCAGCGGTAAGGTAGCGCGTCGATAAGCCGGCTCTCGAAATCATAATCGTGCAAGCTGATCGAGCGGCTCCGCCCTTTTAGGAAACGAAGGACCTCCAGCCGCCACCAGAAAGAGCGTGATAGAAACCCGCTGATTCGGCGCCCTTGGCATTCGTATTCCTGTACGCGCTGAGCGTTGAGCTCCTGCAGGCGTTCCCAGTTGGGCTCCTTGGCTTGGAGGTCGATACCAATGTCAACATCCCCCAGCCTATCCACGTCAACGCGCAGCATGCTGCCAAAAAGCACGACGCCCGTGACTTTCGCCAGGAAATACCGGTCCTGGTTGACCCTCTGGACGCGCACCATGAACTCGTGCAGCGCATTTTCAGCGGTTTGGCGGGTAATCGGCTTAGCGGCTTTGGCGCCTGCAAACGATTGGCCCCTTTTGACTAATTACCCAGCCCCTTCCACCAATCCCTCGTACCGGCTCAATGAGGCCTGCCCTCTGAAGCGCAGAAACAAGGTCGCGGGCTTGGCCTTCGCGCAGGGAAAAATGCGCGGCTACTAAGGTCGAATCCCAAAACAGAGTGTCGCCAACGCTTCGCAAAAACCTGCGAACCGATAATGCGGGTTGACCGCCAATTGAGCCTTGCGGATCAACACGCATTATGGCCAGCTTAACTCCAAGGGATTGGGTGCAGGCCGGCCTGGCAGGCTGGCTCCCTCAACCCAAAAAGTGGACGGGCAATCCGAAGAGTGGTCTAGAGAATTGTCGAAGTCCGATTCGAGCGGCGGAGCGCGATTGTGAGAAGTCGAGCAGTGTCCTCACAGCCGCGAAGCGCCTAGGATTAGCTCAATCTTTTCTGGGGCAAGCCCGTGCAAATCGTTTTCGGCGATGCGTCCCTGCTTGACGAGTTCGGCGAATACAATCGGGAGCACAGAGTATCGGTAGTCGTATTTACGATCAATCTCTAATCGGCGCTCAGCCAACCAACGTTCTAGCTCCCATAGCTCGGACGGTTCATCGATGAGCGCTGCCCTGGCTTTGGCCTCACGAACGAGTTGCTGCAGCTCACTATTGCGGGCCTGGTCAAAGGCCTTTCGAGCTATGGCCTTCTCCGAGGGGGACCACTTGAACTCGCGCATCCGTTCGTCCTTTCAAAGACGATATAGCAAGATCTAGCGTAAGCGACTGGAGAGCGTACACGAGTGATTGCCACTCTCAAGGTTGAATGCCAGTGCCCTTTCGTGGCGAGCTATCTTTCCAAGATGCTAGCCGACATATCAGTACTAATGTTTTGGACGAGTCGGATTGTGTCCGGAGTGCTGACAATTCACTCGGGGCCGACAATTGCGCCGCCGACTTTGGCCGCACCCAACCATCACGGATTGGATGTGCTAGGCTCGGATCGAATTTGAAAGTGTCAGGCAGCACCGTTGTTAGCTTATTCGTCGCGAGCCTTTGAGGGCTGTGGTCGTGCGCAAGCTCTGCGCCACTCGTGATGCAGGTTGACACGCGGTCCGCGCCCGCGAGGGCGAACCAGCCTGCTTCGGGGGCGAGCACGGAACCGCTACACGCGCGCATCGAGAACCGGGAGGCGTGGCGCGCATACATGTCGAAGCATCCTTCCCCCAACAAGTGATGCTTCAAGGCATCTTATCCGAGCACGCAGTGGCAAGAGGTTCCGTGCGGGCCTGCACCGACGCGACGGTATTAGCGCGGACAGTGTAACGTTTTGCTTGTTCTCCTTCATTACCCAGCAGACTGGTCTCTCGTGGCGGTGCATCCCGCTTTGGGACAGTCGAGAACCTGACGCGAGTTGCGTCGTGACGGGGCAAAGGAGAAGTTTATGTGCAAGCGCGGGTATCTCACGTTGCGCGGCGAACCCACGCGGCGGTATAACGCGCTAAGCGTATGCGTTTTGCCGGACTTGGCCGCATAGAATGAGGCGCAAACGGTGGTCGTGCTGCAGGTTTTAGCTTTGCGCCATTGTGCTGGTTACGGGCAATCCTTCCATTGCCGTGCCTTCGAATGTGTCAGAGAATCCACGTGCACACCCTACGAACGCGGGCCAGTTGCTTTTACACCGCGTTTCGAAGTCGGTCCTGCCTTTCGCTGAACCTTTTCTGGCTGCTGAGTGCTCTTGGGTTTCCGTGCCGCCGTCTGCTTCCCCGCGGGAGTCCATTTTGAGGCACCCGGCTTTGAGAGTTCGTTCGAGAGCATGTACGCTTCCTGAAGCCAGTCGGTGATCGGCGGCTCGACCTCGTCCCGATGTGTGATCCGGATTAGGTGGTAAAGTTTCGATTTCGAAGCCTGATCTACGCGCCGCACCTGGGGAGCTTGGAGCCTCCGTCTCAGGAAGACACACAGTTCCAGGTATTTTTGTTTCGGACGCACAAAGAAGTAGCAGGTTTTTCGCGAGAACATGATCGAGTGGTGCGAGGCGTAGATACGCTGTTCACCGAAAGCAGCCGCCGCTTCGCGCAAGCGTTCCCACGCCTCGCGAAGATCATCGGAAAGATGACGCGTCAGAGCGGCTTCCGTTGTGCTCCAACAATCATGCGGTTCTCCCTCCTCGACCCATTGCTTGCAGTGGTAACATTCGTGACCGGCCATTAGAGTACATTTTGCCGCGGGAGGCGTGAGTCTCGGTAGGGAGAATAACGGAGATCAGCGCTGGAGGTCCCAATGGACGGATCGCACCACCCACCCGCTACTTCGGCCTAACCGCTTTAGAGCTGAGAATTCGCCGCGCGATCAGCAGTCTTGAGAAAGCTTTTTCGCTACTGCCAAACAACAGTCCGATCCAGGGTTACTCGAACAGCAGGGTTATGGAATGGCTGCAACCGGCTGAGACCTGGCGTTTCAGAACGGCGATACTCGATGGAATGGTGTTCGTGATAAAAGCCGAAGTTCGCGACCTGCGCACAAAGACCTTCAAGTTCACTGCGCAAAAGACGATGTACGGCGGTAAGAACATCGCCAAGGGTGACGCGGTTTTCATTTTCGCGAGTGAGAACGAGGGCGGCCGAGGCCTCATAGCGTGCGGCGTAGTCTGTGCCGCCGAATCGATCGCGAAGAAAGCGGGCCTTGCCCGCCAAACACCCCGCGTCAGCGTCACCGTGAAATGTATGAGGCCGCAAAGCGGCCTTTGGGGCGGAGCGACCTTAAGCGCTTCAGCAATTGGAAGGACGGTCGACCCGAAACCGAGCTCAATTTCAAGTTCTATCGCCAAGCAACAAACAAGATCGCCGGTATATCCGATAAGACCGCAGCTTTTCTCGACGATTTTTTCTCAAGGTGAGCCGCCTGCAAGCTTCTCCCCGTCATCTGATTTGGCTAAAGCGATGATCCTTGTCGGGCTAAAACGTGGCCAATTACCGGATTCGCCGACGACTCGGGGACAAGATCTTCAGCGTGCAAGCGGGAACAATCGAAGATGCAGCTCCCGGGCGACTCTTCGATCATTCCGTCACTTAAAATCTGCTCGTTAAGATACCCGGCGGATTCCATACTCGAGCGTGAAATAGGTTGGAGCCAAGGTGGACAACGGTTCCTTAAGCTTGGCCAGCTCCTCAGCTACGCCGTGAACTTCAAGCCGGGTGACCTGAGCGATCTTAAAGACCTCGTTCAGAAGAGCGTCGACGTTAGCAAGATGCGCGAGAAGCCCTTCTGCGTCCTCGTATGCCTCGCGGCAATGCACGTTATCTTCATTGAAACTGAAGCCATAGTACAGGCACTTTGGCTCCTGGGCAGTAACCGATATGAACTGCGCACACAAATCTTTGAATTGATCTATCTTGCCATCCGAGACTCTGAAGTACGGATGGATAGACACGACTCGATCCTTTGTTGGCACCGTCATAACCTACGTGGGAGGCTTTAGGCATCAATTTTATCAGGATGCAAGTGCCTGCCGGCTCGAGTTTCGGTCTGGAGAAAGCGTTGCTAGCAGTCGGCAAGTTCGGTCGAGCGGCAGAGCGTCGCTTGTTCCGTTACCTCCAGGATGCCGGCCCATCGAACAATACTGGACCGAAGCCGACTTGCGGGTACGAATACGTTTAACCTCGAGGCTGATCGGATTTGGAAGCTTTGCCGTTTTCAGAAAACCATTTGGGCCAATCTCACCATAGCCGACTACGCGGACAATGGACGTGCCGGCGGCGTTTCCCATTAGTGATCCGACTTCCCGATAGGACATCTCGGGAGCTTGGTGATGCAACGGATTTCAGACAGGAATCGGGATTGCAACGCCGTGCCGTCAGAAGGGAAATCGGGATCGACCCATAAAAGGCGGTCGGCGCCTCGCGGAACCCGATTGATTACGCTTTCTGAAGGAACTGCCACCTGGGTGGCCGCGCGCCAGGCGCGGTGACCCGGACCCGTTAATCAAGAGATTTTCAATGATGTTCTCCTGGTTGCTGTCTCCACCGTGCGAGTCTCGGCCCATAGATCCACGCGCCGAGTAGAACGGCCGGAATGCTGTCCAACAACCCGACCGCAATCGTCGTAAGCAGCAGCACATTGGGAAAGAGGTCCATGGGCTGCAAAGCCATTATGGGGATCACCCAAAAAACTATCCATATTGAAAGGGCGCTACGGATTGCAGTCTTAGGACCCGGACCGTACCTCGTCAGGAACTTCGTGTAAACCCAAATTCCAATAATGCCGACCAGAAAATTGGACGGGATGAAGGTTGTCCACCCCTTCGGGGTCTTGCCTAGCGCAGCGAATGCGGCTCTCCATTGCGGATCGAGAAGTACGCCATGAGTGAGGTATTCAACCGCGTTGATCAATAGGCCGGCGGTCAATCCTCCAAACATTAATCTTCGAATGTCCGGCTTTGCAGATCCCATCGTCGTCGTCGTTTTCTCACTGATATTCAGACGGTGCCGTAACTATACTCTGATTGCGATCTCTCACACGCGCTAGACTCTACTCGGATGCAAGCCGTCATCATCGGAGCGGGGATCGGCGGTCTCGCTGCAGCCGTGGCGTTGCGTCGCGTGGGGTTGAAAGCCTGGTAGTCGAGCGGGCCGACAGCATTCGTGAGATCGGCGCTGGGCTTTCCGTCTGGTCCAATGCGACGAACGCGCTGCGCGAACTTGGCGTGGAATCCCGCGTGAGGGATTCCGCGTTGGTTATAGAACGTAACTCAGTCCGGGCCCCGGGGGGGCGTCTTCTTGCCGTTAACGAACTTGGAGATATTAGCCGTAATGCCGGCGCGCCCTGCCTCTGCGTCCCTCGCGCCGTTCTGCAACGAATTCTGCTCGAAGAGCTACGCCGGCCTGGGTAAGAACCGGTGCACGCTGCGTGGGCTTCAACGATTCGACCGCGATCCTTGAAGATGGGCAACGCATTGAGGCCGATGTTTTGGTGGGAGCAGACGGCATTTCCTCAGTAATTCGAGCTGGGCTGCATGGAACAGAACCGCCCCGCTACGCCGGCTATACCTGCTGGCGAGCAATTCTCCGCAAGGAAGGAGCGCTGCCGGATTGCGCGGCGCTTCTGGCACTAGGCACGGGATCTCAATTCGGGCTGTGGCCTTGCGGGCGGGAACAACTCTATTGGTTCCTCACGAAAAACGCGCCTCAGGGCACCAGGCAGACCAAAGCCGACGTCTTAGTCTTGTGCCGCGATTGGACGGCGCCAATCCCCGATGTCATCGAAGCGACTAGCGAAGGGGCGATCGTGCAAAACGATATCGTTGATCGTCCCCCGCTCCGCTGCTGGGGTCGCGGCCGCGTCACGCTGTTGGGAGATGCAGCGCATCCCGCCATGCCGAATCTCGGTCAGGGAGCCTGCATGGCACTTGAGGATGCCGTCATGCTAGCGTATTGCCTCAGCACTGTTCGGCAAGCGGAATCGGCGCTGCGCGAATACGAACGGCTGCGCATCCCGCTCACAAGTGAAATCGTTCGCGTTTCACGGCGGGCCGGGCGAATCCTGCAACTGGATCAACCAGCCCTGGTATCTGCCCGCGACTGGCAGCCGCCCAATGCGCCGAAGCAGAGTGGATAGGTCTTCGCCGTCCACATATTCCATGGTGAGGAACGGGAGGCCATCGGCTTCGCCGATATCGAAGATGCGGCAGACATTGGGGTGGGAGACCTGTCGCGCAATGCGGACTTCACGGTGGAAGCGCGCTAGGGCCGCGCCATTCTGCGCGATGGATTCCGGCAGGAATTTCAGAGCCACCGTTTGGCTGAGTCTGAGGTCTTCAGCGCGATAGACTTCGCCCATACCGCCGCGTCCGGCCATGGCCACGATGCGGTAGCGATCTTCGAGAACCGTCCCGGGAATGAAGCGCGCGCCATCGAAGGAGTCGGAAGAGGAGGAAGTCCTGCGGCTGGGAGTGGAACTTCGCTTCCTCGAAGAGTCCGCTGGCGAGCCGGGAACGGGAGAGGCGCCTTCAGGCTCCAGCGAGGCCGTGGCGCCGAAATCCACCTCGTTGCCGCAGGAAGAACAAAAACGCGCTGTGCCAGCGATTGCACTTCCGCAGGCGGGGCAACTCATGGCTTTCGCGTGAGTATACCACTTGGAACCGTTTACGACGCGATCTCAAGAGACTCGCTAATGGATCAGTTTGAACTGACCCCGCACCTCAATTACAATCTGCGAACGAGGACAATGGTTACGTCATCCATGGCAGCCGCAGCGCCGGTGAATGATGACAATTCCATTTTAACTGCTTCGAGGAGGTCCGCGGCCCGTTGGTGCCGTTCTTTCTTCAGGAATGCGATGAGCCGGCCTTCGCCGAAGTCTTCAGCCAGTTCGGGGTTACACGCTTCTGTCACCCCATCACTGAAAAGGACCAGCAACTCATCCCGATCCAGGCGACACGTCCTTTCCTCATAGGTTGCGCTGGGGAAGATGCCGAGAACCATTCCTGTTGCACCAAGCGGCTCTACTTCTCCGTTTTTATGGAGTAGCAGCGGTGGATTATGTCCAGCGTTGCAATACTGCATCTGACCGGTTGCAGGATCGAGAATCGCAGCAAAAAAGGTAATGAAACAATTGCCTGGGCAAGATGCCGCAGTGATGCGATTCAAGCGGGCTACTTGGTCAGAAAGTGCGTCGGGTTTTTCGAACAGCACCTGAATACGTGCTTGCAGGCTCGACATCAACAGCGCGGCCGCCAAGCCCTTGCCTGAAACATCGCCGATCAATAGCGCTATCCGCCCATCCACGTAACGGAGAAAGTCATAGTAATCTCCACCTACCGTGCGGCACGGCGCGTTGTATCCGGCCACATCGAAGCCGGCAATATCTGGAGCCTTGTCAGGCAACAGGCGCCGTTGAATTTCGGCGGCACGCTCGAGTTCCCGAACTAGCAGCTTTTTCGCTTGCTCAGCTTCTATGAGTCGAGCGTGCTCGATTCGAATTGCGGCGATATTCGCCATCACCGTGACGAGGTTCAAATCTTCAACCGTGAACTCCCGGATTAGCTCAGGCGAATCGAGATAAATAAGGCCAATCACTTCTTCACCGGTCTGTAGCGGCACGGCCAAGAAACTGCGAATGCGCTGCGCAACGATGCTCTGTTGAAGCGCGAAAGCATCATCCAGCCTGGCGTCACGCACCAGCAGTGATGTTTGCTGGTGGACCACGCGGTCGCGTACTGTCGCGCTGATGCGCAGCCCTTCGCCTCGAATTGCACGACTCCTGAGGCTTCCGTCAGCTTCGCGTGTCATCACAACTCCGCGCGAAGCCTTGGCCGCATCCAGCGAAAGATCCAGAATCAGTTGGAACAGGTCTTCGAGCGAACAATGTCCGGCCAGTTCTCGGCCTGCCCGCACCAGAGCCCCAAGATGGACGTTCCCGAGCGTTGGCTGGCCTGCTACATCCGTGCTTTTTTCTAAAGCCGATTTGAGGTCGATCGACACGGAAGGCGCCGCGAGCTCCGGCTCTTCGGCCACGAAGACGACATCATCCGTTTTGAGGTCCTGCAGCTCGCATTGCGCGGCATATCGAATTGTGAGGTGACCGGCGGTAATCCGGTCGCCATGCGCCAGGCGGGCTGGTGCCGTGAGCGGCACTCCGTTAACGCGCGTGCCGTTGCGGCTGCCCAAGTCTTTTACGGTCCAGCCATCGGGCCCGCCTTCGAAAATGAGATGCTCGCGCGATAAGCCATGATCTCCGGGGAAGCATAGCTCGTTCACTGCGGAACGACCCAGTCTGTACAGTTGTTGCTCTAAACGAACGCAGAAAGTCTCGGCTCCTGTTGAATCCACAATCAACTCGTCTGCCGGCTGTGGCACCGCGTCCCTCGCCACTTACAACACTAGCTGAAATTGCGGTCCGCAGGACAGAGTTCTTCGGACACTTCATCTGCCGCACCCCGCTTCTGCAATAAGCCAGGCGCATTAGAACGCTCCAAGCGAACCTGAAAGTGTTCCCGCTAATAAAATGGTTTGTTGAACCCGGGAACGCAAAGGGGCAGGCCACAAGGCCGATAAATGGGTCGTTCCAGTCATCAGCCGCTGCGATGCGCTGGAGGGCATCAGTCGCGATAAATCCGCTTTCGGTGACCAAGCCCGATACCCATCAACGCGCGATTCCAAATCTAGACCGTCCAGTTGAGGTATGACGTGCATCTCGTAGATTGAGAACTCAAGATCCTGAAAAACGCCCATCTCGGTAACCTGCTTCCACGATTGACCAAATTTGCGGTTCGATCAACTCCGGAGCAGTGGTTTCCGCCCATTACTCGCGGGTGGTCGCGAAGGTTTGATCTATCTCTTCCATCCAGAGTGAATGACAAAATCGTCCGTGCCGGTGATCCGCCATCACCTGTATTACTCAAGGAATGCGAGCAAGGCGAAAATGGCAGAGGAGCATTTAAATAAGCCCGGAAAGTTTGCGATGATGATTGAGGGGGAAGGTTGTCGGTCGCAAAAACTGGTGCGGCGAACAAATGTTAGCGAAATGTGTGCGCAAACTCAGGGATGAGCCAATCGAAGCGCAACAGCAACTGGAGGTTACGAGCATGGCCCATGCGGGAGTCGAACCCGCATGGCGAGCTTGCCAGACTGGCATTTTGCCTGTATCGACTAACAGTCGCCCAAGCTGGGTTGAGGAATCACAAACTCTGATCGGTCAATCGAAATAGCTTCCCGATGGAAAGCTGAAGGTCCGTGAAGGTTGGTTGTTAGAATCCTGTCGTGAGCTTCGAAATTCGTACCCTTGCGCGTCGTTTTCGCACCATTGGTTTTTGCCGTCTTTCCACGGAAGAGCAGGCGCAAGAGGGGCGCGCTGGGCTGTTGCGCCAGCAACAAGAGATCCGCCTTTCGGCCGAGCGCTGGAATTTGGAGGTCGTTCGGACGGTTGAAGTCACGGATGTGAGCGGAACGCAGGTACTGGAGAGCCAGGAATTCCAAGAACTCCTTCGTTCCCTTTCGGATGTGGACGGTGTGGTGGTCGCGGCGATCGACAGGCTAATGCGGCCAGACGATTTCTCCTCCTTCAGCATCTACGACTACTTCCTGAAGCAACGAAAACTCATTTGGACCCCCTCGTCCAGGTTGGATGTGCACGAGGATAGCGGATTCATGGAAGCTTTGGTCTCCGGCATGATGGCCGGTTTGGATCGAAGACGCATCTTACGGAACACCCAAACGGCCAAAGAGGAGAATCGCAAGCGCGGCCGTTGCGCCAACGCGAAGATTACGCTGCCGCAGGGCGTCGATTTTGATTTCAAAACCGGGCAGTGGAGCTGGGTGGAGCCCTGGGCCACCCGGATCAAAACGGCTTTCGACATCCTGGTCACGACGAATCGGAGCGTGCTCTCGATCGCCAAAGAACTGGGCTACGGCTCCGATCGCGTGCTGTACAACCAACTGCGCAACCCGATCTGGACGGGATGCCGTGTTTATACGCAGAAGCGGGGCGAAAAGCGCTCCTCGCGGAACGGCCGGCAGACCGATCGGAAGAAGATCCGGCGCGTCGAACCGTTACGAGTAAAGCTCGATATCGAGCCACTCGTTTCCGAAGAACAGTTCGCCCAAGCGCAAGCGATTCTCGAGCAACGCCGAAAGAGCTGGATCAGTTCGCGGTCCGAAGAAAGCCGGTTTGAGGCCTCCGGTCTGCTCTACTGCCGCTGTGGAGCGCGGATGTACAGCAAAGGATGGGACGGTGCCGGCGGCAGAAATGGCTGGATATTTACTACTGCCGGAGCCAGCACAAAGGAGGACCGGGTTGCGGAGCGCCCGAGCTGATCCGGGAAGTCACCGATTACTCGCTGAGCACGCTCATCTCCGAAATCTTCCTTGAGCCAACTGTTTTGGGTTCGCTGATTGAAAAGGCGCTCGAGCCGCCGGAACGGTCCCCAATGGACGAAATGGTGGCGAAAGCGGCAGTGGAACTCGAGCGGTTGCGAGCTGAGAAGCAACGGTTGCTCAGTCTGACCTTGAAAGGGGTGTTTTCCGACGAGGAGGCAGCGACAGAAGGGCGCCGCATCGATGCCGAAACACGCAGTTGGAGCGCTTTGGTGACCAAGGACCAACAACAGAGAGCATTGCGGTCCACTTCAAACGTCCGGGAAACGGCACAATTGATTGCTTCGGTATTTGCCGAATATCAGTTTCTTAGCCTGAAGGAACGCAAGCACCTGACGCGGCAGTTCGTGAAACGCATCGAAGTAGCGGACCCGCACTTCACTGCCGTAACGCTATGTCTGCCTGCTCCTGACGCCAAAATTCGAAGCCGCACGGACAGGGATTCATTGCCGCGACAAAGGATCATTGTCTAGCCTTGCAACTGAAACCCGTGATATCAACGTCCCCAGTTGATGCTCTATCGCCAGCTGAGCCTTTGCGACCTGTACCTCCGCTTCGCAAATTTCAAGTGAGCGCTCGTCGACATCTATACGCGCCCTTTCGACATCGCTTGGCAAGCGTCGACCTTCGGACCGCAAAGCCATCTGGACGGACAACGCCGCAGCCGCAAGGTCCAATTCTTGGTGTCCAAGTTCAAGCGCGCCTTTCGCCTTTTGCAGCAGCTGATAACTTCTATGAACGTCAGCAGCTAGATGGTTTCGAGCGCTATCGATCTGAATCCTGAGTCTTTGTGCGTCTAACTGATCTTGCGATGCCAAACCTCCCCGAGCGGACCCTATCAATAGAGGAAGAGTCAAAGATGCCCCGATCTCGGCATTATTACGCTGTATCCTATTCGGAGGAAAGTAGTCTGCGTAATTTTGCCTTTTAAGCATCGAATACTGGGCGATGAGATCCATTTGTGGAAGGCGCATCGCCTCACGCCCACGTAGTTGAAGCTGTGTGGCCATCAAATTCGATTGCAAGATGCTGATGGTTGGGTCGTGCTCCAGGGCGGATCTTACCGCCTCATACTCAGGTTTTACAGCACAGTCGTACAGGTGATCGTCCGCCGGTTGGACGAGGTCATTCGCGGAAAAGCCTACAGCAACCGCGAGAAGCCTCTCCACGTTTAACTCGTCGATACGGATCGATTCCAGTCGCTGTCGTGTTCCGGCCGCTTCGACGTTGATGCGGTCGAGCTCGATGGGGAGCTGAGCTCCTGCATCCACTTGACTCCGTATAGTCTCGACGACCTTCGCTAACGATACTGATTGGCTTTGAATCAAAGTTTCCTGTTTGTGCAGTTTTTGCGCATCTAGAAACAGTGTCGCTATCTGGTAAGCAACGTTTTCCATCCGTTCTTCACTAGAACGCTGGGCGACTTTCGCACGTTCTCGGGAAACCGCCACATCGTAGCGGTCTGGACGATTGTATAGTGACATGCTCCCGCGCATTGCTGCTATAGAAGGTGCGTAACCCTTAACGCTGTTTGGGTAACCATAGGTGAAGACAGGCTCACTCCCCGCTTCTAGTTTGGGCGAGAACGGCGCATTCGCGATGGCAATACCATCAGCTGCCCGTTGTTCATCAAGACGTGCGAGAAGAATATCCGGATTTTGCCTCTGCGCAATTCGAACTGCATCGCTGAGATTGACCGTATGGACCGCGCCGTGAGCGGCATCCACAAGAATGATAACGAGGACGCACGCCAATCTCTGAAGACGCCTCAAGAACTCGAATTTCGCGCGGTCGCGGCTAGGGCAGTTCCAGACCTTAAGTCCCCAACCAATTCTGAGCATCGGGTCCCCTATGCTTTGTTCAGTCTTTGCGAATCGGCATGACCGAAATCGGCAGTGGCTCGGAAGCTTTGGGAGTGACGTGCTAAAGCCGAAAACGTAGGCGGCCTCACGAGATCAAAGTCGATACGGATCGAGAATAGGTTTGAGGGTTCCCGTAACCTGTGGGAAATGGTAGAGTCCCTCGATATCCCAAGATTCTGTTCCTTCAAGTAATCCTAAGGCTAGGGCCTGATCGAGAACTGCGTCATGGGGGTACAGAAACCAAGCGCCCGAACTCGGGAAGCAGATATGTAAATCATGGCCTCGATACTTCTTGGCGAAACATGCTCGGCCCTTCAGTTGAACCTTTAAGAACGTGATTCCGTCTAGATGTTGCGCGATGAAGTCTGCCCCGCGCCAGTCGTTGGTGAGTCGGATAGTTACGAAACCGTAGTCGGCCAACACAGCGGAAGCTTTTTGGAAGTTGTAGGCTTCTTGCTGCCGGGCGTTGAGTTCGCTGTAGGGGAAGCGTTGGAACGGCATAGGAGTCATTTCTTCGTATTTGTGAAACACGCGAATGCTGCATGAGGGCGCATCGGAGCTTACAGTTCCAGTAATTCCGATCCAGATTCCGGCACTGCACAGCCTCGGCGAGATGCTTGGCCGCGACATTATCCGCATGATCGAGATCCGCGATGGTTCTGGCGACGCGCAGCAGACGATCATGAGCGCGAGCGGAGAGATTCATTCTCCGAACAGCCATCTCGAGTGTTCGCTCGCCGCTCTCATCCAGCGCGCACAGCGTTCGTAGTTGAGAGTGCGGAATCTGCGAATTGTAGAAGCCTCGCTGCCGCTGCTTCTCTCGCGCTTCCTCCACGCGCTCGCGAATCTGCGCCGAAGATTGGCCGTCGCCCTTGCTGCGAAGTTCCTTGTAGGGAACCGCGGGAACCTCGATGTGCATATCGATGCGGTCGAGTAGCGGTCCGCTTACCTTCGCGAGATAGCGTTGAATGATTCCGGGAGTACAGCGGCACTCCCGCGTGCTGTCCCCGTAGAATCCGCACGGACAGGGATTCATTGCGCCCACCAGCATGATTCGCGCGGGAAAGGTCAAAGTTCCGTTGCTGCGTGCCAGTGTTACCGATCCTTCTTCGAGCGGCTGTCTCAGTTGTTCCAAAACGCCGCGAGGAAACTCCGGCAATTCGTCGAGGAATAATACGCCCTGATGCGCCAGGCTCACTTCACCCGGTCGCGCGCTACCGCTGCCGCCTCCGATCAGGCCCGCATCGGAGATGGTGTGATGCGGCGCGCGAAATGGCCTGCTGCGAAGAATTCCGATTCCGGCCGGCAGGACGCCCGCGACTCCATGGATCTGTGTTGCTTCCAGAGCTTCGCGAAACGTGAGCTTCGGCAGAATGCCGGCGAAGCGCTTGGCGAGCATGGTTTTTCCCGAACCGGGAGGGCCAATCATAAGCACGTTATGATTGCCGGTCGCAGCTACTTCCAGCGCGCGCTTAGCCATGGTCTGGCCGCGCACATCGCTGAAGTCCGGTACCTCCGGATCGGTCGCATTCAGCTCCGGCAGAATCGCTGTCGTGGGCGTAAAGCCGGCCGGCTCATTCAGGAATTGCACAACCTCCGCGAGATGCTTGAGGCCAAAGACGCTGATTCCTTCCGCAACCGCGGCTTCCGCGGCGTTATCGAACGGAACCAGAAGATTTCGGATACCTTTTCGCGCGGCACACACAGCAATGGAAAGCGCGCCTCGAATGGGGCGCAAGCTGCCGTCTAGCGATAGTTCGCCCACCAGCATGTAATCGTCTCCCGCGCCTACCGCTCCCATCGCGCCGAGGATCGCGGTGGCCATGGGCAGATCGAACCCCGCGCCTTCCTTCCGCAGATTTGCCGGGGCCAGATTGATGGTGACCGATTTGCTCGGATAACCGAAGCCCGAATTCAGCAGAGCGGACTTGATTCGCTCGCGGCTCTCCTTCACCGCAGCATCGGGCATGCCCACCGTGACAAAGTCACGGCTCGTGCCGGACGGATACATGTCCACCTCGACGTCTACGACATGCGCGTCGATGCCCTGAATAGCCGCACTACGCGTACGGAATAGCGCCACGTGAACCTAGTAGCTGTCCGGCGATTGTTCCTTCTCAGAGAGAACACCGCTCGCCGCTGCGCGGCCGGAATTCAACCGCGCCGGCGTCCGACAGTTCCTCCGCCGAGCAATCCTAGATCTATGATCACGGCCACGAACAGAATGACAAGCTCAGTCGCGGTAAGCTGCCCAAATTGCGTGACCGGGTGCACCCTCGTCATGTAGGTGTAGACGATCAGCGTGAGAGGCAAAAAAATAAACCCGAGGATGGGGATGATGAGGTTGTGATAAACGCCCGTGAAGAAATTTGTGAACAGCCAAAGAAGAACAATGGCAACTCGTGGAAATGCTACAGCCAACAGCGCAAGTAGGCAGGGCATAGTCTAGGTCGGACTTTTCTCCTGACTGTTGACTTTATCATTCGGCCGGAGCGTGCTGCCGGAAGCGTTGGCCTTATTGCCAATATTGCCACTGAGCCGTCGCGATGACATAAGCGCTCAGCATCGCATTCGTTACGGCATGCATGAGAATGCAATCGGCCACCGATTTCGAACGGATCATCCAAAGATTGTAAATGATTCCCGTGAGCAGGCCCACATCCCAATAAGGCCCATGTTCCGAGGCGAATAGAATCGCCGTCATCCAAAACGCGAACGGAGCATAGGTTCCGAGCGGGACTTTCCGGAAATCCATGTTGATGAGCCAGCGCATCAGCCATGCCCGCCAGAAGAGTTCTTCAATAACGGGAACGATGAGCACTGCGCGCACGGTTCTCCAGGCAAGTACCCAGGAGCTGTGAACCTCGGCAGCCTGCAAAGACGAGTGGAGGTGGCCAACTATTCCGTTCGAAAAAAATATCGTTTGCCGGTAACCGGGGAACAGCAGGTCGGGTGCAATCCACAAAATAAATACTGCGGCCCCGAGCGCGATACTTGCTGCCCAATGGTAGGGCCGCAAAGAAAGTTCGCGCGGCCAGCAAATGAAGCAGACTCCGGCCAGCACCAGGACGCGAAGCGGAGACTCCCAGCGCGCATCCATGGGAATCCAGGCGAAGATCGCCAGGAAGAAAAGGAAAACGGCAAAGGGCGCTGCGTAGCTGGCGGAAGCATTTCTATCTCGCCAGCTTGGGGCGGTTGCCGGAGACGATACGGGAGGCTCAGCCGATCTGGTTAACAAAGGAACGGATTCTGTTCTGCTCGTCCGGTTGGGACGCATCCTTCAATGCTTTTTCCGCTTCGTCCTTCGCCCCTTGCTTGTCGCCTTGCTTCGAAGAGAGCCATGGCAAGGTGCAGCCGGAAGGTCGAATTATGAGGATTTTCCTGGACGACCTGCCGGAAGATCTGCAGCGCCTCGGAATTAAGATTCTTCTGGTAATACACGTACCCAAGCGTATCTGAAATATCAGGGCTGTTCGGAATCTTCTTCTTAGCGCGTTCCGCGAAGGTCATGGCCTGATCCAGATTGGTCCCATTTTCGGCGCTCAAAAAAGCCAAATTGTTGAGGGCCAACGCATTTTCCGGATCAATTCCCAGAGTCTTGTTATATGCGTCGATGGCCTCCTTCTTCTTTCCCATTTCCTGTAAAAGCATTCCTTCATTCAGAACAGCTTCGGGGCGGTGCGGATCGGCAGCACTGGCCTGCTCGAACGAGGCGACGGCAGCATCGTATTGGCGGAGTTGCCGTTGCAGGACGCCCAAACGAAGCCATATATCTGCTGAATTGGCAGTGGTCTTGAGGATTTCCTTGTAGTTGTCGGCCGCCTGTTGAAATAACTGATTTGCCCGTTCCGGATCCGATCGCATCGCCTGACCCCCCGCAGTCGCCTCAAAGCCGGCTAGTTCGTAGCGGTACCCGAACACCGTGGGGTTCTTCTGAACCAGGTCTTGCATGGCCTGGATTGCCTCATCACCATGCCCTTCGGCCAACTTCACAGTCTGTAGTCCGACGAAGCCACGATTGTCCGGCGGATTGGCTTTCCAAACGCGACCGAATTGGTCTGCTGCTTTGTCATATTGCCTCTGGCCCAAATAGAGGTTGGCGAGTTGCAGCCGGGCATCGTTGATCTGCGGGTACTCTTGCAGCAATGCTTCCAAATCCGATTGCGCCTGATCTGCCTGACCGACGCCGATCAGCGCGCGATCGTTGACGAGACGGGCGTCCGGATTGCGTGGTTCGGCTTTGAGCACTTCACTCACTTCATCAATAGCTCTTTGGTGTTGACCCTGATCCTCATAGACGCGCCCGGCGATCAATCTGGCTCCGAACAGCACGCTAGTCCGAGCCGCTCGGTCCTTTCTTGGTCTCATTCTGTACCGCTTCCAGAGCTTCATTCAGGGCCTTATCCCGTTCGTTGAGATTGAAATAGATTCTGGCGAGATCCACGTTCAATGCCGCGTCACCGGGACTGTTCTGGATTAAGCGTTTTGATCTCGTTCAGAGACTTGGTCAGATCCGCTTTGGAGCCCGACTGCAGCAGCAGCGACGCATACAGTTCGTTCGCGCCCGGATTCTTGGGATTCTTGGCCGCCATGGTCTTCGCCAGCTGAAGAGCATCTGCCCGGCGTCCCGTGGCGCTGTAAACACCGACGATCCGCTGTTGATAAGCCAGAGCATTTTTCGTATCTTCGTTTGCGCCAGCCTGATATTGCTGCAACGCCTGGTCGTATTTCTTCGAACGGAAATAGAAATCGCCCAAAATTTCGCGACCGACCGGGAACGTCTTTCGATCGTCGCCGACCCGCTTGATAATCCCTTCCGCTTCGTCGAAGCGATTCGTGGCCACAAGAAAGTTCGCCAGGTTTTGAATGCCTACCGCGTTGGATGGATCGTTCTGAACGCGCTCGCGAAGAACCGCTTCCGCTTTTTCCCGATTATTCTGTCTGGAATAGAAGAGAAACAGGAAGTCATAACCCGGCCCCCATTTTTTGTCGTGAGCCAACATGTCGCGAACCAGCGCTTCCGCTTCGCCCGGGCGCTGGGCTTTGACCAGAGCGGCCGCGTACGAGGAGATCAGTTCGGGTGAATACGGCTTGACCTGATTTGCTTTAGCGAAGCTTTCCAAGGCCTTGTCATCGTTTCCCTCGGCGATCTGCCATAGCCCCTCTAATCGAAGTCCGCTGAATGAATTTGGCTGATAGTGAAGGATCTTCATCGTTAGATCCCCGATCTCCGGCAACAGGCTCTTGAACTTCTTCGTATCAAATGCGTAGGCATCCAGATAGATCTCGGCCAACCGGCTAGCGGCATCAACGTTATCCGGTTTGAGATCGATCGCTCGCCGCAGATACTTAGCGGCTTCGCCGAAGTTCCGATCGTCCATCAGATTTATACCTTCGCGGTAGTACGCCTCGGCGTTCGTTTTGTCTTTCGAGATCGCTTTCTGATAGAGAATCGAAGCTTCTTTATACTTTTGCCTGTCGTGATATCTGTTTGCGGCAGCTACAAGCTTCTCCGGACTCTGGGTGCAGGCAGACGAAAACAAAACGGCGCAGATCGACGCCACTGCGAGGATGTACTTCATGACTTTTGTACTTAACTTGAATTGTATGTTAAACGTCTTGCGCTTACAATCCGGCTGCGGTAATAGGGAACCGGACATCTCCCAATCCTTTTATAATCGGCTGAGAATGAGACAAGTTCTCTCCCTCATCGTGGTGCTTACCGCCGCCTGCTTTTGCGGTTCTAATTTGCCCGGCGGACAGGCCAAGCAGTCTTCCCCGCCCAGCCGCCACAGTACTAAGCCGAGCGCCCCGCCTCTGCCCTCTGTCGACTTGCCCACGGAACCAGGGCTTTACGCAGTCATATACACCTCGATGGGAAACATCGTCTGCCGCCTGTTCGAAAAAGAAGCCCCCAAAACGGTTGCAAACTTCCGCGGATTAGCGGAGGGCACGAAGCCGTGGACCGACCCGGTTTCAGGGAAAGTGAAACACACGCCGCTGTATTCCGGAACCACTTTTCACCGCGTCATCCCTCAATTTATGATCCAGGGCGGCGATCCCGCCGGCGACGGAAGCGGCTCTCCCGGTTACAAATTCGATGACGAGATCGATCCCAATCGGACTTTTGATCATCCCGGTGTCCTCGCCATGGCTAATTCGGGCCCGAACACCAACGGCTGTCAATTCTTTATCACAGTCGCGCCTGCCGAGCACCTTAACGGGCACTACTCGGTTTTCGGTCAGGTTGTCTCCGGCCAGGAGATCGCTGACGCCATCTCACAGGTCCCCCGAAATGCCGACGATAAGCCGGATACGCCGGTGAAGATCCTTGCCATCGCGATTCGTCGTGTGACATCGCCTGCGGTCGGACCTGGAGCTGGGCCGCGTGAATGAGCAAGCGCCGGCCGGCTCGAGGGTAATGAATCAATTAATTCGTCATATATACGAAATAATTCCTGAAAATAGCTGGACAATTACGGCGAATTATACGAATCTAATTCCGGGCCTTTCCTGAAGCACCTTCGCCCATTTTAAGCGTGATCGAAGAAATAGACGCGGACACACTCGCTATACGGTTAGCCGCCTGGAAGACCGTCGCGCTCGATGTTCGAGATAGAAACGCGATTTCCACCGCACGAATCCCGGAAGCAATTTTAATCCCATTGTCCCAGCTAATGACGTCCGTGAACGGCTTGCCCTTGGAGACTTCTCTCTCTCTGGTTTGCGACACGGGCGCCGAGTCTTCGCGGGCGGCGTCCATCCTCTGGAATTTGGGTTATAGAAAGCTCGCCATCCTCAAGGGTGGCCTCGAAAGCTACGTTCGGCGAGGCCTGCCTGTCACCGGGTGAACGCCCCGCTTTTCCATCCGGCCAGCTTACGGCCGAAATGGCTCCGATCGTGCGCATTATCTGTCCAAATGATTTGGATCGTTCTCTGCTGGTAAGCGTCCGTGGCATCTCCAATCAGCAGGTCTAACTGCCTGAACGGGGGCGGCCTCGCTCATCGCTCCGCGACGTTGGCGATCTCCTTTATCCGTCAGCTCGATCAAAATTTTATTCCACGCGGCGCTTTGCTTTTACAAACTGTTCACTGTTTCGCGACGAGTTCCCCTACATCCTTGGCCTAAGATCGCCGTAGGAATGGTTTGGGGCCGAATACAGAAGCTTGATTCCGTTCACCGCTCGCGAAGGGAGAAATACAGTGAGTGAAAAATTAAAGGACATGAGGAGCGTTCCGAATCGGCGCTCTTTTCTTACGAAAGGATTAGCCGTCGGCGCCGCTACGGTGGGCACCGGACTATTGGCCGGTGGCTCATCGCTTTTCGCCCGAAATGTTGATGATGATGATGATGACGATGATGGCGGCCAACTCACTAGAGGAGACGCAGCCATTCTGCGGTTCTTAGCCGCGGCTGAGATCCTCGAAAGTGATCTCTGGGAGCAATATTGGGAACTCGGAGGAACGCAGGACAACGAGTTCGCCAAGATGACTGGAGGGAACCCGCTCTACACGGATGCCCTGACGCTTCTCGATATGGACATGCCCCAGTATATTCACGACAACACCGACGATGAGTTCAGCCACGCGGCTTTCCTGATGAAATACTTAGCTTCTAAAGATGCGTCGACGGCCGGCATTGATCTCCTAAATGGCCCTACGTTTCGCACGTTGCCGGGCAGTACAGCGCAAGGGTCATCAGGGAAAGGACGGCTTACAAATCTGACACAACTGAGTGTGGACACCAGTTTTTGGACGCGGTACCGCAGCAGTAACAACAATCCCGATCTAGACCCTGGGTTCACTTTTCCGCAAGCAGTCAAGGGCTTGAATATTGGGCAGCATCCAGCCATTCCCAGAAGCGATGCCGATACAGCGGGCAGCATCATTGGGCAATCGACCGACCACCTGAAAGCGATCGCCTTCACAGCAGGATTTCATTTTGCATTTATTGAGCAAGGTGGAACCAGTCTGTATCCATCCCTGGCCCAACGTGTGACGAACCGTCAAGTTTTGCGGATTCTGCTCAGTATCGGTCCAACAGAGACCATGCACTTTCAGACTTGGCAAGATAAGGCTGGTAATGCGACTCCGCTGAGCGACACAGACCCCATTACGAAAGCCACGGTAACATTTGTGGACCTCACGACGAATCAGCCGGAGTCGTTGCAGGCCAACCTGATTATGCCGGAGCCCTGTCCCTTCCTCAGCCGGAAGTTCCCGCCCTGCTCGATCATCCGTCCGACGCGGACCAAGGGCGCTGCCATGGGGGCTCTCACTGCTCTTACCGCCGACGGATTGTTCATCGGCCAAAGCGGCGAGTGCTTTGAGTTACTGCGGGATCTCGCCGCCGATGCGGACGCAGCCCGTAGCGAGCACGACGACTGACACACTCACGGGGGCCGATGCCGGGCGCTTGGCGGCAACAGGTGATCCGGTGTGCTTGTCGCAAGTAACAGAAGACGAACGTCGGCAGGCCGCACACCGGCCTTTTAAATGCCTGGCGGCCTGCCTCAACTGCTAAGTCGGAGGTTGCTTCGTTCGCGGCAGCCGTGGGCCGCGATTGAATTCCGGTTCTCCTTGCAATCCATCCCGGCTCCAACCCAAGCCGCTTTTCAACCTCGCTGTTTGAAACTGCGGTAGCTGGTATCGAAAGGCCAGTACCGGCAACGCTCATTCCCGGAACGAACATCATGACCTGCGCGTGGTTGGCATCGAGGCTATAGCCATTTGTGAAGAACCTCTTCGATCTGGTCTAGTGCCCAGTGCGCCTCGTTATCGAGGATCACGTAAGGCGTCATGAAGTAAATAATGTTTCCGAGCGGGCGCAGGAGGAGCCCGCGCCGCAGAAATTCCACCGTTAGCTCGGGGCCAATTTGGTCCAGATATCCATCTGCCGCGCGTGTATGCCGATCATGAACCAGTTCAATTGCTAACACGCCGCCCAGCACGCGAACATCGCCGACGCGTTCTAATCGCAGCAACGATTCACCCCGCGCCCGAAAAAGAGTTTCCAGTCTATGCACGCGATCGATCAGCCCTTCCCTGCGAAGCAGCGCCAAACTTGCCCTCGCAACCGCGCATGCGAGAGGATTTGCGGTGTAGGAATGGCCATGAAAGAACGTCTTTTTTCGATCGTCATTTAAAAATGCATCGAAGATTGTCTGAGTAGCCGCTGTGACGCCCATTGGTAGATAACCGCCGGTCAACGCTTTGGAGAGGCACATCAGGTCCGGCTGCACTTGGGCGTGCTCACAGGCAAACATCTTTCCCGTGCGTCCAAATCCGGTAAATACTTCGTCCGCAATCAACAGCACTCCGTGCTGATCGCAGAGGCGGCGCGCGCCGGCCAGGAATTCGGAGGGCCAGACAATCATTCCGCCGGCGCCCTGCAGCATGGGCTCCAGCAACACTCCGGCTGTCGTTTCACCGGCTTCACTCAGTACTTGCTCGAGCGACGATAAACAGTCAATCCGGCAATGAGCGCGTTGCAGTCCGAGCGGGCAGCGAAAACAATACGGTGCGCTGACTCGCCGTACCTTGAACAGGAGTGGCTCGAATGGCTTTGTAAATAGGGACTCGGCGCTTGCCGACATGGACCCTACCGTATCGCCGTGATACGCATGATCCAAAACGATAAAATCACGGCGCTGCGGCTGGCCGGTGTTAGCCCAGTATTGGAATGCCATCTTCAGCGCCACCTCAACCGCGGTAGAACCGTTATCGGAATAGAAGATGCGAGTAAGATTCGAGGGCAAAACTTCGACTAACTCTTCTGCCAGGAAGGCCGCCGGTCCATGAGTGAAACCGGCGAACAGAACGTGCTCCAACTCATTTGCCTGTTGGGCAAGAGCTTCGTTCAGCCGCGGATGACTATGTCCGTGAATGTTCACCCACCAGGATGAAATTCCGTCGAGAATTCGGCGGCCGTCTTCGGTATAGAGATAAACACCTTTCCCGGAAACAATAGGCAATGGTGGCGGAGCCGTCTTCATTTGGGTATACGGGTGCCACAGGTGACAACCATCAGCACTCCCTATACTTCGAAGATCAGGCTTCATTTGGGCGCCGCCCCCAGGAAGCGTGCAAGGCAGTTATCCCGATCGAATTCCGCCGCCGACCAGGCCGCCAGCGTTGCCGAATTCAGTGCTGAGAAACGCGGCATCGCGCCGAGAACGGCGACGCCTCCATAGGTTTCAATCGCTCGCTGATTTTCTATATTGGGTTCCCCATTTAGAACCACTCCTCCAACGGTGATAGTCCGGCTTCTGAGCGCCTCGAGCGTCAACAAGGTATGGTTGATCGTGCCGATCTGCGAAAGCGCCACCACGAGTACCGGAAGCGCGAGCGCAAGAATCAGATCGATCATCAACTCAGTTGAGTTCAGGGGAACCAAAACACCGCCCGCGCCCTCGACTACCCAGCTTCGGGTCTGATCTTCTTGTGTGACGACTCTCACCAGGTTTGAAAGTTCAATCGTTTCACCACACAATCTCGCGGCGAGGTGCGGAGAAAGCGGCCGTGGTAAAGCGTAGCCCGGTGATTTGATTTCTTCCATGGAACACTGTCCTAGTTCCCTGACCGTGGCTGTATCGTCATCGTCCGGTATGCCCGTCTGAACCGCCTTCCAATACCGCAGAGGGGCAGCCTGCCGGTATCGATGCAAAACAGCGGCTGAAACGACGGTCTTGCCGATATTCGTGCCGGTTCCGGTAACGAACACGCCAGTCCTCATGCGGCGTACTTCGCCATCGAAGCCAAAAGAGAATCCGCAAAGCGATACAGTGTCTTTTCGTCGAGTGCTGCATTGACGGAAACCCGTAATCGCGCCGTGCCGGGTGGAACAGTCGGCGGCCGAATGGCGCGCACGTCAAAGCCTTCTTTCTGCAAAGAGCTTGCCACTTCCATCGCGCGTGCATTGTCGTACAGGAAAACAGGAACGATTTGCGATCCATCGCGTGACACGGCCAACCCCCGATCGGCGAGCAATCCTCTCAGGTGCGCGGCCAACGAGAGTACCCGCTGGCGGCGTTCCGGCTCTTTCTCAACCAAGTCCAATGCCGCCTCGAGCGCAATCGCCAGCGCCGGCGGCGGCCCTGTTGAGAAAACAAAGGGGCGAGCCCGTTGGATCAGATATTGAATGGCCCATTCCGGCCCAGCCACAAACGCGCCGCACAAGCCGAGCGCCTTTCCGGCAGTGTTTATGGAAAGAAAGACATCCCGCTGGATGCCCGCTGCTTCGATGCAGCCGGTTCCGCGACGGCCGTGCACTCCCACCGCGTGAGCTTCATCAACAATCAGTGCGGCGCCGTGTTCGCGGCAAATCTCGGCGTATTCCGCCAATGGCGCGACATCGCCGTCCATGCTGAAAACGGACTCGGTAACCAAGAAGCTTTGCCCGGACGAATTTGCCGCTGCGAGCGCCCGCTGCACCGCATGTGCATCGGCATGAGGAACAACGATCTTTTTCGCCGCGCTCAACCGAATTCCGTCTATGATGCTGGCGTGATTTGCCCGATCGCTCACGATCATGTCGTTACCCTCGGCAAAGGTTGAGAGGACGGCGATATTTGCCGCATATCCGCTTACAAAGTAGAGAGCAGCCTCGGCGCCCTTGAAGGCGGCGAATCGTTTTTCGACAGCCGAAAAGGCGGCGCGGTCCCCGCGCAAAAGCCGGGATCCGGTCGAGCCGCATCCGTCCTGCTCCACTGCCGCGCACATGCGCGCCTTGATATAGGGATCGGCCGCTAAACCCAAATAGTCGTTCGACGAAAAATCAATTCCTGAAGGTGGGGTCGGCACACGGTACAGTCCGGCTGCTCGTAAGGCGCGTAGCCGGTCGCAAACTCGGTTTTCGAGAGCGAATTCCACGGAATCAGACTCAGGATTCGCAACCGAGGGCCGCAAATAGTTCGTCATCGGCGGTGCTGGTGGAGTTGGCGGTGGTCAAGAGCTTGTCTCCCACAAACAGCGAGTTAGCGCCTGCGAAGAAGGCAAGCAGTTGTACTTCGCGGGAAAGGCTCGCTCGTCCTGCGGCCAGCCTGACGCGTGATCTTGGCATGAGAAGTCGCGCGACCGCAATGGTGCGTACCAACTCCAGGGAATCCACCGATGGCTGCGAGGCTAGAGGAGTGCCGTGAATCGGTACCAGCAAATTAATCGGCACCGACTCCGGTTGCGGATCAAATGCGGCTAGCTCCGCTAGTAACTGGCAACGGTCTTCGATACTCTCGCCTAACCCAAGAATGCCGCCACAGCAGAGTGTCAACCCGGCCTCTCGCGCTGCGCGTAAAGTGCCCAGCCGGTCGGCATACGTGCGCGTGGTGACGATTTTCGGATAATAATCTGGGCTGGTATCGAGATTGTGGTTATATGCGTCGAGCCCCGCCTCCTTCAGTTGGCTCGCCTGCGATGGTGTCAGCATTCCGAGTGTCATGCAGATTTCGAGATCGAGATTCTTTACCTCTCTGACCATTTGCAAAACACGACTGAATGCTTCGCCTTCCGGAGCCTGTCTCCAAGCCGCTCCCATGCAAAATCGCTCTGCGCCGCGTTCCTTGGCGCTACGAGCGACGGAGAGAACTTCATTTACCGAAAGCAGAGATTCGCGCGTTAATCCTGTTTGGTAATGCGCGGATTGTCCGCAATAATGGCAATTTTCAGGACAACCTCCGGTCTTAATCGAAAGCAGAAAACAACGTTGAATATCGCCGGCAGTATGAAACTGCCGGTGTACGGAGTGTGCCCTGTAGAGCAGTTCGAAGAGTGGCAAATGATACAGCGCAGAGGCACTTTCGGCGGAGGGCATATGCCTTACGATGATGCCCTCCAAACTGCGGAGGAGCAAACGAAATTTAGTTAAAGAATAAATAGTTTCTTTGTGAATTAAACTAAACCGTATGAGAATTGAGGCCTTCCTCAAACAGAGTCTTCTATTTGAAGTGAGCCGGGCATCCCGTCTAGTCGATCGGCATCTGGCTGGGATTCTGCAGGCCGGCGACTTGCATTTCATGGAAGCTCTTGTCCTGCTCGCGATTTTCTTCGACGATCCCCAGGGGGTAAAGCCTTCGCAGCTCTCCGAGACGTTGTGCACGACCCGAGGCAATACCAGCCATTGCATTTCCTCGTTGGAAGCCAAGGGCTTCATCCGCCGGCGCATCGACGCTGACGATGCGAGAAGCTTTCAACTCTTTCTGCGGCCGCAAGGCAGAGTGCAGGCTATGCACGTGATCCGCGCTCTGGATAAACTGCAGAGAGACTTCGAAACGCTGATCGGTTCAGCTAAACTCGCGGCAGCCTGCCATGCCGTGAAAGGAATGGAACAGATTTGTGCCGAAATCGCGGCCAAATGATCGACCAACTTCCTGCGTTATTACCGCCGAATTCGGCCGTTTAACCCCTCGAAAACCCGGTTTTTACCCTCCAAAAACGTGTTTTCTGCCACAAATCGACTCTCGCGGAAGTCAAAACGAGGGTGCCCTCCTCACGGCCCAAGCTTACAAACCATTCCGCCTTCTGTCTCGAAGCCCCGCCTTCAAAGCTGTTGAGAACAACGGTAAAGATGCACATGCAACATCCGTGACCGGCGTCTGTATTTCAGTCGCGCCGGCCTGATTTGATTTGCGCCTCAGGCCACCCTTTTTTATAGGCGGTAAAAACGCCAAGTGGTCGGCTCCTTTTGATATTCTGAAACTTCTGTTCCACAGCCCGGGAAACCAAGTTGTTTTTCCGAGTCAACCGCTCCGCCATGCACATAAAAAAACAACGCCTTCTCACGCCCGGCCCAACGCCTCTTTTGCCCGCCGCGCTGCACGCCATGATGGGCTCCGACATCCACCATCGGACCGACGATTTCCGCAACCTATATAAGCAGGTTCTCGCCGATCTGAAGGAGGTGCTGGGAACATCGAATGATGTGATGGTGCTGGTCGCCTCGGGTACCGGCGGCATGGAAGCGGCCGCTCAAAATTTCTTTTCGCCCGGCGATGAGGTCGTCGTCTGCTCGGCGGGAAAATTTGGCGAACGCTGGGTGGAGATCGCGAAATCGCATGGCCTGAAGGCCACCGTGCTCACGGCTCCTTACGGAGAAGTGGTGCAGCCGGAAGCCGTCGAGCAGGCCCTCGCCGGTAACAGCAATATCAAAGGTGTTTTCGTCCAGGCATCCGAATCCTCAACCGGCGCCCAGCACGACGTGAAGGCGATGGGCGAGGCGATCAAGAAGACCAATGCCATATTCGTGGTGGACGCCATCACCGGTATCGGCACCATGCCATTGGATGTCGATGGCTGGGGTCTCGACGTCGTGATTGGCGGATCTCAAAAAGCATTCATGATTCCGCCCGGGCTCGCCTTTGTTGCCATCAGTCAAAAGGCCTGGGGGCTTGCCGAATCTTCCAAGGCGCCTCGCTATTATTTCGATCTCAAGCGAGAAAAGAAAAACGCCGCCAATGGCGAATCCGCCTGGACGCCAAACATCGCCCTGCTGCTCGCCTTCGCCGAAGCCTTGAAATACATCAAATCCATCGGCATGAACAAACTGGTGGAGAATGCGCAACTGCTCGCTAGAGCGACCCGCGAAGCCATGAAGCAACTGGGCCTCCAAGTGTTTTCCAACTCGCCCGCATCTTCGGTAACCGCCGTTCGTCCGCCCGCGGGAATGGATTCCGGAATAATCGTCAAAGAATTCCGGAAACGCTTCAACGCCATCATCACGAACGGGCAGGGGACCATGCAAGGTCAAATCTTCCGGCTTGCTCATCTCGGCTATTTCGATTTTCACGACCTGTTCGCGGTGGTTGCCGAATTGGAAATCATTCTGACAGCGCAAGGCCACCCGGTCCGTTTTGGTTCCGGTGTCGCGGCCGTTCAGAACGTTTACGCCGATGTCGCTCTTTCCAAGGAAGCCGCGGTAGCGGTGCACTGAAAACGGCTCAATGAAAATTCTGATTGCTGAACCGCTGGCCTCCGCGGCGACCGATCTGCTTCGTGCTCAATCGGGATGGGAGGTGATCGTGGCGGACCCAAAGTCCTACGAACCTCATCTTGCCGATTGCGATGCGTTGATCGTTCGTAGCGCCGTAAAGGTGACAAAGGAAGTTCTCGCGAAAGCGCCGAAACTACGAGTCATTGGCCGCGCCGGAGTGGGCGTCGATAACGTCGATCTTCCGGCCGCTACCGACGCCGGAGTGCTCGTCATGAACACTCCGGGAGGGAATGCGGTCTCGGTGGCCGAGCACACTCTCGCTCTGATGCTTTCCTTGGCGCGATCGGTCCCGCAAGCGAGTGTCTCCACCAGGGCCGGCAAGTGGGAGAAGAAGAAATTTCTCGGCAATGAACTCCGCGGCAAAACTCTGGGAGTCGTCGGTCTTGGCAGCACTGGCCGCGAAGTCGTCCGTCGCGCGAAGCCTTTCGAAATGCGCATCGTCGGGCATGATCCTTATGTGAGTCTGCAGAGCGCTCGCGACATCGGCGTCGAGCTGATGCCGCTGCCCGAACTATACGCCGAGAGCGACTACATTACCTTACATGTCGCGCTAACTCCCGAAACCGATCACATGCTGAACGCCGAAGCCTTCGCCGTAATGAAGCCGGGCGTTCGCATCGTGAACTGCGCGCGCGGTGAGTTAGTGGATGCCGAAGCTTTGCGATCTGCCATGGAAAGCGGTCGTGTGGCGGGGGCTGCCCTGGATGTGTTCGAAAAAGAGCCGCCCGGAGAAATTTCGCTTTTTCACCTCGATCCCGTGGTTGCCACCCCGCACATTGCAGGCTCAACGGAAGAAGCGCAAGAAATTGTAGGTGTGCGAATCGCCGAGCAAGTGCTCGAATATCTGAAAAACGGCGTCGCGTTGAATGCAGTCAACATGCCCGCCATGACGGCCGAGCAGTATCGAACGCTCGGTCCGTACGTAAATCTGGCCGAGCGCTTAGGTCTGTTCTTGAGCCATATCGCAATCGGGAACGCGCACACCATCCGCTTTGAATACTTTGGGAGGCTCGCGGAGCACAACACCGAGATCCTGAGGAACGCCGGACTGGCCGGTGTTCTGAGCCGCTCCATGGAATATCGAGCGAACGTTGTAAATGCAATGCAAATCGCGACTCAGCGCGGCTTCCGAGTTGTGGAGCAGCGTGAACCCGGGCAGCCGCACATGGATTCCATTCGAATGGAGCTCGAATCCGAGGCCGGTTCGTTTTCAGCCGTAGGCGCTATCGTGCTGAACAAGCCGCGGCTGCTGCAAGTCGAAGGCATTTCTTGCGAAGCCACGCTGGATGGCAATCTCATGTATTCGAAAAATGAAGATGTGCCGGGCGTGATCGGCTATCTTGGCACCGTGCTCGGTAAGAACGGCATCAACATCGCAAATTTCGCCCTCGGCAGGGAGGATGCAAAAAATAAGCCGCTCAAAGCTATTTCGATTATCGAAACCGACGAAGCTGTACCCGATTCCGTTGTCAATCAAATCTTCGAAAACAAAGCGGTCAAGTTTGTTCGCCGCGTTCAGTTGAGTCCTTCGTAGATCCCCATCCTCCTCCCCCGGGCGTCTCAATCCGCAGAACGGCCCCCGCGCCGACGTGAAGATTGCATTTACCCGCCAACGGCGTTTCCATCCCGTTTTCGATCAAAACATTTCGGCCCTTGCTTCCTTCGGCGCCGCCGTACAAACCGTAAGGTGCGAATGTACGGCGTTCCGTCAACAACGTCACCTGTGCCGGACCCAGAAGCTCAATCTCGCGAACCAGCCCGTCGCCCCCGAGAGAACTTGCCCGAACCTCCGGAATTTCTTCGATAGCCGTACTGCCGCACGCGGAACGGATACGCATACTCGAGCGCCTCGATCGGCGTGTTCAACGAATTCGTCATGTGCGTATGAACACCCGGAATGCCGTCTCGATCGGGCCGCGCGCCGAAGCCGCCTGCGATCGTCTCGTAATACGCGTACGGCTGTCCGGTGCGCGGATCGATGCCGCCTATCGTGACGTTATTCATCGTGCCCGAACTCGCTGCTGGAATGCGATCCGGAAGAATCTTCGAAAACGCGCGCAGCAGAACATCGACAATCCGCTGCGAAGTTTCCACATTCCCTCCCGCTACCGCTGCCGGTGGCCGGGCATTGACTACCGTACCTTCCGGAATCACCAGGTCCACCGGCCGCATCAGGCCCGCGGTAGGCGCAGCCTCCTCCGGCAAAAGACATCGGAGCACGTAAAACGTAGCTGAATACGTAATCGCCGCCACCGCATTTACGCTCCCGCTCACTTGTGGCGCGGAACCGGTGAAGTCCACCCGCACTCGTCCCCGCTTCGGATCCGTTTTGACCGTCACGCAGATCTTTACCGGATCATTGGTGATGCCGTCGTTATCCAAATAATCTTCCGCGTAAAATTCGCCTTCCGGCAAAGCCTTCGAGTTCGGCCCGCATCAGTTGCTCGGAATGGTTCAGAAGCCCGGCGGCGTTGCTCTCCACGCGAGGCAGCCCGTACTTTTCAACCAGCTCTGTCACGCGCTGCACGCCAACCCGGCAGGCGCCGATCTGGGCCGTCAAATCACCTTCCCGCTCTCTCGAAGTGCGAACGTTATTAAGAATCAGAGCCAATACACCCTCATTCGGCGCGCCGCGTGAAACCAGTTTTACGGGCGGGATGCGAATGCCCTCCTGGAAAATTTCGCGGCACAGGCCCATCGATCCCGGATAGGCGCCGCCCACATCGGCGTGATGCGCGCGATTCGCAACATAAAAGGCCGCATCCTCTTTCTCCGCGACGAAAACCGGCATCACCAGCGTGATATCGGGAAGATGGGTCCCGCCGTCGTAAGGATCGTTGAGAATCGCGATATCTCCGGGTTCGAGAGTGAGTCTGTCGAGAGCCGCGCGAACCGACATCGGCATGGAGCCAAGGTGCACCGGCATGTCGTCGCCCATCGCGATCACATTTCCATCCCGGTCGAAAACCGCGCTCGAGTAGTCGCGGCGCTCTTTGATGTTTGGCGAAAATGCCGTGCGCCTCAGAGCCGCGCCCATTTCTTCCGCAATCGAATGAAACGCGCTTTTGAAAATCGCAAGCTCAATCGGATCGGGCGCCGTCATTTCGAAACCTCAATGACGAGGTTGCCCTGCTGGTCCACACAGAGGGAGCAATCCGGAGGAAGAAAAGTCGTAGCGCTGTACTCGACGATCACGGCCGGACCCGCCGAACCGATCGCCCCCCGCGAGTTGCTCTCGATCATAAACCCTGCCCTCCAACCATTCGCCGCCAAAAAACACCCGCTTCCTCTTCATCGCTTGTGGGGCAGACCTCCTGGTCCGCGGCGGACGTTCACGTCCAACTTCCTGTTCACCGGTCGCAGAAATCATTCGCACCCGCGCATTCACCACTTCAATAGCCCGCCCCGAATCCGAATACCCATACCGCTGCTCGTGCAACCGATGAAACTGCGCAACAAAATCATCGCCCCAATCCACAGTGAGCTCATATCCCTGGCCTGCATACCGCAAGTCAACGAATCGAGCCGCCATCGCGCTCAGTCCTTCCGCTCGCATCTCTCTCTCGCCGACTTCCTCGAGTGCCGCAAAGTGCCGAGCAATCCCCGCGTCGCCCGGACGCAGCATGACCGTTCGCGAATAGTCCCGCACGATATCCGAGACCAGAATCCCGTAGGCCGACAGAGCTCCCGGCATCGCAGGAACTAGTACTTTCGGAATCCTCAGCGCCCGTGCGAGCGCGCAAGCGTGCAAAGGACCAGCGCCGCCAAAGCTTACCAGAACAAAATCGCGCGGATCGTAGCCTTGCTCCACGGAAATTTTCCGCAGCGCTTTCTCCATGTGTGAATCGGCCAGCCGGATGATGCCTTCCGCGAAGTCTTCGATGCTTGCGAGACCGCCTTTCGCCCCCTTAAAGTAACTTCGCGCGCGCGCCTCGTCCAGCTTCATGCCGCCGCCGAGGAACCACTCCGCGTCCAGTCGGCCCAGCACTAAATTGGCATCGGTGACTGTCGGCTGTTCCCCACGTCCGTAGCAGATCGGACCCGGATCGGCGCCCGCTGATTGCGGCCCGACCTTCAGCGCCCCGCCGCGATCGAACCCGGCCAGCGATCCGCCGCCCGCGCCCACCGTGTGAATATCCAGCATCGGCACAGCAACCGGCATGCCCAGGATCTGCGACTCCGTTGTGGTGCGAAGCGTCGTTCGCGTATCGACGAGCGCCACATCTGTCGATGTCCCGCCCATGTCGAACGCCAGTATCTTCGAAAAACCCGCAGTCTTCGCCATCGCGCCTGCTCCCACAACTCCTCCCGCGGGCCCGGAAAGAATCGTCCGTACCGGCTCGCGCGCCGCCACCGATGCGGGAATGATGCCCCCGGAGGATTGCATGACGTGAAGGTGCGATCCCGCCGATCGGAGCCCGCATGTCGAGCCGTTCCAGATAGCGCTGCATTTTTGGCGCAAGGTACGCATTAATCAAAACCGTCGAGCCGCGTTCATACTCGCGGAATTCCGGCAGGACTTCGTGCGAGGCCGAAACAGGAACGCCGATCTCGCGCAGCGCCCCAACCACAGCTCGTTCGTTCGCCGGATTGGCAAACGAAAACAATAACGAAACCGCAATCGATTCCGGCTTCTGCGCGCGAATCGCTTCTTTAATCCGCGCCAGTTCTTCCCGGCTTACAGAATGTAGAATCGAGCCGTCGCACGCAGTGCGCTCCACAACTCCGAATCGCAGTTCTTCCGGCGCAAGTGGCGGTTCTTTTGTGAAGAACCAGTCGTATAGCGTGGGGCGATTCTGCCGGCCGATCGCGATCGTATCTTCAAATCCCGCGGTCGTAACGAACGCCGCGCGCGCTCCTTTTCGCTCGAGCAGCGCATTTGTTCCCACCGTCGTTCCATGACGAACCTCCGTCGCTTCGTCCGGCGCAATCTTCGCGACTGCCTGCAAAACAGCTTCCGCCGGATCTGAGGGTGTCGAGGGGACTTTGAGAACGTTCAGCTGTCCCTGAGAAGAATAAACACAATCTGTAAATGTTCCACCCGTGTCTATCGCAATACGCACTGATCGGATTTGCTCCTTAATCCCCTGCATTCGCGAGATCGCGTAGAGAAATGCCTAAACGTTCTCGATATAATCCCCCATAATTATGCCTACACCCCGCTTTCTGATCGGCGCCTTGACCCCGGTCGCTCTCTTTTTTCCTGATCGCGGGAGGGACGGCCCTCGCGCAGACCGGAGATGCGGAAATAGCCGGCGTTGTTACCGACCCTTCAGGCGCTTCCCTGCCCAACGCGCAGGTCACGCTAACCAATACAGAGACCGGAGTTGCGCGTTCCGTCTCGACGGAAGCGCGAAGGCCAGTATCGATTCGCTCCGGTTCCGCCGGGAACCTACAACATTGAAATTAAGGCCCCCAGTTTCCAAACCGAAAATATCTCGCATTTGAATATCAATCTCGGAATGCACGTGACGCAAAATGTCACTCTGCGCGTCGGCAATGCTCAGCAAACCGTGCAAGTCGCCGGAGAAGTGCCGGTCATCGATACGACATCCCAGGATGTTTCGGGAGTAATCGATCAGCAACAGATTACAACGCTCCCCGTAAACACCCGTCAATACCTGAACCTCGCCTTACTCGAGCCCGGAACTACCCAGGACGGTTCGCGCACGTTCTACAACAATATTCAGGTCGGCGGCGGCGCTTATTACTACGCGAATGGGTTCTTAATGGACGGCGTTAGGAATACATGGGCGGAGCAGGGTGAACCACGCCAAAACTTCCCCGAAGGCGCGGTGCAGGAATTCAAAGTCTATGTTGCTCAGTATCCTGCCCAGTTCGGTTTGTATATGGGCGGATTAGTGACTGTCGCGACAAAGAGCGGAACGAATAATATTCACGGCGAGATTTTCGAGTACTGGAGAAATGAAGCGCTAAACCACGACAATACGTTCCAGCAGCAGGCAGAAGCATTCGAACACACCGGCAATCCGTTCAATCGGAATCAATTCGGCGCCGATATCGGTGGCCCCATCGTCAAGGACAAAACGCACTATTATCTCGCCTACGAACGTACCCAAACCAACGCCTCTTACACGATTTTCACCAACGCGCCACAGGATTACGGCGTCCTGCAGGGGACATTCACTCAGCCTGGCTACGATCAGATGATCACCGCCCGGGTGGATCATCAAATCAGCAACAACCAATCCGTCTTTGTGCGTTACGCGCAGGAATGGAATCAGGCTCACCTTTCAGGGCTGCAATGGCAACGCGGAGCGCTTTTGCTATGACGGTCTTGATTCCGCGCCACTCTCATCGTGGCCGGCCACACGTGGACACCGGGGCCCGCGATCGTGAACGAGTTTCGTTTTCAATATGCCTATTCCGCGTACCTGTTAGGCCCTCCGGGAAACGTTTGGAGAAACGTAGAAACCCTCGCGACCTCTCCGCAGGCAACAGCGCAGCTTCAACTCGCATATGTATTTCCGAGCTTTCAGTTACGGCGCTGGATATCAGGAGGATGGCGCCGAGAAGCGCTGGGAGGGTAATGACGTGCTGAGCCTGGTGAAGGGAGATCACACATTCCGGTTCGGCTTCGACATCAACTATGTGCCTTTCACCGACGCGACCGCGAGCAACGTAAAAGGAACCTACACCTTCGGCAGCGACCAACCCTTTAATCCCTTCAATCCGGCATCGCTTGCCGCGCTCACAAATCCCACTCTATTCACGGCCGCAATTCCGGCTGTTGCTACAAGCGTGCCCACGTGGGAGCTTGGCTTCTTTGCCATGGATGAGTGGCGAGTCCATCCCGGACTAACCGTCAACCTGGGCCTCCGCTACGATCGCGAGCTCGGCTCTTTCAACGAGAGCGTGAATCCCGCTTCGTTCCCCAAGCCGATTCCATTTATGGGCGATCCCAGCAAGCGCGGCGACGGCGACAACTTCGGCCCGCGCGTGGGCATCGCTTGGGACCCCTTCCATAAAGGACGAGACGTCTTCAAAGCGGGATACGGACTTTACTACAACAACATTCAAACACTTCTCAACTTTCCCGAGAACCGCGATCTGGCGCTATGTAACATCACCATTCGAAACCCTCCTTATCCGAATCCATTCGGAGCGCAGAGTGCGAGCAGCTTCTGTTCAACCGCGCCGCCGAACGTTACCGTCCTTTCGCCCGACTACCAGAACCCTTATTCCCAGCAGAGCGACATCGGTTATTCGCACCAGTTCACCAACGATTTGGCGCTCAAGGTGGACGGCGTGTACGAACATACACTGCGCGATTATCGAACAGTGGATCTGAATTATCCCGAATGCAAACAACGTTCGGCCCCTGCCGCAATGGGGTCAAATTCTGCAGCACCAACCAACCTCGCAAGCGAAGTACAAGGCGCTATTCGTGGAGCTGGATAAACGATTCAGTCACCGTTTTCAGACCACCGTTTCATACACCCTGGCATCGGCGAGAGACAACAATCCTCAGGCGGCGATTGTCAACTATTCAAATCCTCTTTTGAGCTGGGGACCGAGTAACATCGACCGCCGGAATTCACTCGTTGCCGCCGGGTCCGTGGACCTGCCATGGAAATTCACGCTTGGCGCCATCTGGACGCTGCGCTCATCGCTGCCGTTCAGCGCGTTTACAACGAGCACCAATGCCGATGGCACTGCTCAGTACGTTACCGGTACATCGCGCAACCAAGGGAACCGGAATCTCAGTCTATCTGCAGTAAACACCTATCGCGCGACCCTCGGACTAGCGCCCGTCACAGGCATCACCGCAAATCCCTTCAACAGCGTCGATCTTCACCTGTCACGCTGGTTTTTTGTCAAGGAGCAGCGTCATCTGGAAGTGATCGGGCAGTGTTTCAACGTATTCGGTCACCAGAACCTGCTGGCCGGAAATTACATCACCAGCGCCGCATCCGCATCCTTCGGGACCATCACCGCGGCCGGCAATCTTCAACAAGCGGAATTAGCCGCGCGTTTTGTTTTTTAATTCGGAGTATCACGTGTCCTCTAAATTTCCTCTGCTCGCGCCTTTGGCGCTGATTTCGCTATTCGCGTATCAAACACCAAACGCGGCCTCGAGCGCAAACACATCGCATTTGATCGATGTCTTCTCCGCCGGTTGGATGCTCCAGGACACGAATGCCGATGGAATCGTCGATTTCATCAACGGAAAGATCGTCGTGCCCGCTCATCCTAGCGCTGCCGAGAATGCCGCGGCTGCGAACATTGCCGCTCGACTCGGCTTCGGGACAACAGGGTTGACGCCGCCGCTCGTGGTAACGCAACCGGAAGCTTCCGGCGATGGCCCTCGAATCTGGATCGGCAAAGATGCGGTTCCTCAGAGCGCTGCTGCCGGTGCCGACGCCTATCTGCGCCGTCTGCAACCGAATGAGGGAGGAGTTTTCGCGCTCAACGGCAACCTGGTTGTACTCGGTCACGACGACGCCGGTTTGCTGGCTGCCGCCGATGCTTTTTCCGCTCGCAGCTCCATTATCTGGAAAGTTTCCGGCGATCGCCTTTCACTCGATCTGCTGAAGAGGTGAATCGCGCCGCTCCCTCGTGCTAACGCTCAACTCGCCGGATTGACGTATCTGAAGGGGAAAGCCGGAGTCAACCGCGCTTTTCTCTCGGCCGGGCGCTGCCCTAAATGCCGCTATTCTGCAAACCGCGTTAAAGTCATCCCATCTCGGCGCGGTCCATGAGCTCGCTCTCCTCGGTCAGGCCGAAGACGTAACTGCGCGTGAATCCAAAGCCGCTGCCTGCCGTAGCGCCTCCCTCCGCCTTCCGCCGAAAATCCGACTTCCGGGAATACGCCTTCAGAGGATCTCGCTGCGCCCCATCCGGCCCCGCGAACTCGAGCGAAACCGAAGCCGCCACTCCCCAACCACTCGATCTCTCCACTCTCTACACGTCCAAAGGCCTGTTCAAAGGCACTCCGAAGATGCCGATTCCGTCCTCTCTCGATGGGCAGCTTTACATTTCAGCCGGCGCAGCAGGCGTTGCGATGGCGAATTTGGCCGCCCGCATGGGTCTCGAAACGACCGGACTGACCCTTCCGCTGGCTAAACCTGCCGCCGATGTCCCGCTCAAGGATGTGAAGACCAAAGCCGTCGTTGGCGAAGACTCCGCCCTCGGAAAAGAAGTCGTGAAAAAGCTGCAGAGCGAAGACACTGCCGGTCCTGAAGCGCAAACTCCGCTCTCTTCGGGTGAGGGCGAGCTTCGTGTCATCGATCACGCATTTGGAAAACAATCGGCCGTGCTTGTCCGTGGCGATGAGCAAGGCGCGACAGCGGCGCTTCAGGTTTTAACTGATCGCTTCCCGAATCTTTGGGAAACAGGAAAGCAATACGCCGCGCTGGAAGAGCTTCGCTATGATCTCCATCGCTTCTTCTCGTTGCGCTCCGGCGTGGGTCAAGCCGCTGTTTCGCTCTATCACCTCAACCGCTGGATCGACGAAATCAACCACTCCTCAGCGCAATTCCGTTCGCGACGTAAAAGCCGAAGTCTACGTCGATCTGGCCGACCCGCAATTAGAAGATTTCGTCCGCAAGCAAGTCGAATCCCAGCTTCATGCGAACCAAATCGATGTGAAAGTCGAGCAGCCTGCATGCCGGCACGCAATGCTGCACCGAAAACCCTGAATTGCATTTCGAGGAGCCCGCCTATCCATACCATCAGGGCACGCCGACATTCCAGGAAGATCTGACGATTCCCTGGGAAGGAACGCGCCTCTTGAATTTGGTTCGCGACGCTCTGCACGACATCAAGCGGAACCAATCCGTCACTCTGGTCGCCCGGGTCAGCGAAGGGCCGGAGGTTCGGGACAAGCTCAAGAACCAGCTCACGGACATGCTGATACAGCACGGGATCGATCGGCAGCGGGCGCGAGTCGTCGTCTTGTGCGCCTACAAGCAAGGCTATAGCTGGCTCATGGACGAACTTGCTCCGGAGCTTCAGGGCAAGTCTGTTGCGCGCCTGAAAATCGAGTTCGCAAAAGATGTCGATCCCACCGGCGTTCGAGCCATGTATTCGCATGCGCGCTGGGTGCAGGAACTCTATCCCGTCGACGAGATGCTCGCCAAGTCGCTCGAACATTCCGCTGAAGAACATCGAATTCAGCGAATTTGATCCATCTCCGAATTCGCCCACGTATCGCGTGCACGCCTACAATGCCGCCGGCGCGGAAATATCGAAGGCCGATTTCGCCGTCACCACCGCCATGCGTCCCTACAACAGCACCATGCCGCGTTACGAACAGGTGCAAGTCGATACCGGCTGGGTGCGTCTGGAAGCCGGAACCAATGTCATTCTCGACCAGCGCATCAAGACCGACATCGAGGAGTTCTGGGACCACTATCAAGACGAGACTCTGCCGAAAATCTTCCATCACGTCATGGCCCAAGCCAAGGGCGACCTCCGTCCCGAATTTGCGCCGCCCTTCGACACGCTCCGTCTCGACATACAAATGAGCGAGCCGGACTACAGCATCGGCCTCGATAAGGAAAGAATCTCTTCGCTCGAAGCGCTTCAGGAAGACACGTTCTATTCAACCGAAAATTTCGTCGACATGATGGGCAATCTCGAAGCCGGCAGGCCAATCAATTACGTGGGCCGCATCATTCCCGTCGTGCATGCCTCGCAGGATGGCAAAGACGGCCATGTGCACATCGAGTTCTATGGAAAGCCCGCCGCAAATCCCGTCGTCCGCTTAAGCTGGACCGATGCGCAAGGCGAGCGTCACGAAAAAGAGCGGAATCTTCCCGTGTTGGCTGGTTCGATGCAGCCAAGATTGATTCGCGCTCGCGTGAAAGCGGGACAAGACGGTCTGGAAGAGCTGGCGTGGCTTCTGCCTGCCGATTACGCCAACGACGATTATGAGCAGTGGATCAAGCTCGAACCGCAAGATCAGGTGGAGCGATCGCTCTTTTCCGTGCAACAGGCGAAAGCGCAAATTCAATGGCTGGAAGCAATGCACCGCGCCGGCCTGTATCGCGACGAGATCGCCTATCCTCACCTGCCCTCGACTGGCCTTCGAGTTCGAACTTCCCGTTCCGCTGACCGAAAAGGCCGACAGCCCGCCTCCGCGAACATTTGTCGCCTGGGATGTCGCAGCCGCCCGCCACGCCGCGACCTATGATCGCGAAAGTCCGCGAAACCAATTGAAACAACTCCGATCGTGCAATGGGAAGAACCGATCAGTCCTGACGAGAACGCCCAGATTCTGGCGAAGCTCGCAACCTATCCAGGCGTGAACGTGTATTGGATGGGCCGCAGCTACCTGGGCCGCGACATCTGGGCGGCGGATTTTATGCTGCCTTCCCCCGCGCAGCTCCGGTCGTGGCCGAAAGAAACCACGCTAAAGGCATCCATTCTTTATTCCGGACGCCAGCACGCCAATGAAGTTTCGAGCACCAGCCATATCGACAAATTAGGCCGAGCAGCTCGCCACCGATCCCGCGACCCGCGCCATGCTGAAACAGGTCAATGTCATTCTTCATCCCATCGACAATCCGGACGGCGCGCAGCTTTCCATCGTGCTGGCAAAAGTCACGCCCGACAATCTCTTGCATCCCGGCTATCATGGCTCGCTGGCAGCCGATGTCTCAGCCGGCCAATCCGAACCCGATCCCGTTTATCCGGAATCCCGAACCCGGCGTCTTCTTCTCGAATCCTGGCTGCCCGATGGCTTCCTCAATCCGCACGGCTATCCTTCGCACGAATGGGTGCAGCCGTTCTCGGAATACACAGGCTGGGTTCAGACGCGGGAAGGCGCGAACCCGGGCCGAGCCTGGTGGATTCCGCGCGGCTGGTTTACCAGCCTGACCTATCTTCGCGATCCCGAGCATCCCTACAGCGAGAAAGTCACCTACGAGCTGCGCGACCGCATTGTCGAAGCCGAGCGAAACGTGCCTGGCCTGCTCGATCTGGAAACCCGCATGAACGACCGCTACGAACGCTTCGGCCAGCGCTGGCAGCCCAAAGATATGACGCAGCCCATCGTGAACGGAATCCGAATTTACATGGCGCTGAAAGGCATGCCCGCGCCGCGGCCAGGTGCTGCGGGCGCGGAAGCTCAACGAAGCGGGTCTGCCACCGGCGGCGTTTCGCCCGATGTCACTTGGGATTCCGGCTACACCGAAGCGCCCGACGAGACCGCCCACGGCGATTACATGAAGCTGATGGCCTCCGCCGGCCTGGCGTTTGATCGCGTCCATTTGAGCTATATGGCCAACGGCAAACTGCGCATCCGCCACATTCAACGAGATGTCGGCGACAAGGTCTTGTGGCAAATCATGCGCGATCGCCCCAACCTTCCCGCATCCGAAGTGCAAACGCAAGCCGAACACAAAAGTGGAATAATCGCTGTGTCCCCGCGTGAACACACTGGAAACCACTTCCCCCGATTCCGCGCAGGCGCAGTTCCGCTGGCGCAATACCACCATCGCGCAACGCCGCACGCTCGTTGCCGGCCGGCCTCGGCTGGATGCTCGACGCCTTCGACGTCATGCTCTATTCCATCGTGCTCGCGACGCTCATGCGCGAATTCGGAATGAGTAAAGTCCACCGCGGGCTTCCTGAACACGCTCACGCTTGTTGCCTCCGCCATCGGCAGCTTTGGATTCGGCCTGCTCGCCGACCGCTTCGGCCGCCGCCGCATGTTGAGCCAGAGCATTCTTACGTATTCCATCTTCACCTTTGCCTGCGGCTTCTCAACCACCGTCACTATGCTCGCCGTCTTCCGTTTTCTCCTCGGCCTCGGCATGGGAGGCGAGTGGAATTCCGGCGCAACGCTGGTTGCCGAAACCTGGCCCAGCGCCTGGCGCGGACGTGCTCTCGGAATCGTGCAAAGCAGTTGGGCCATTGGCTACGCGCTCGCCGCCATCGTCGCCAATCTCGTGCTCGCGCGCGCCAACTGGCGCTGGGTCTTCTTCGTGGGCGTCCTTCCCGCGCTGGTCACGCTATGGATCCAGAAGGGCGTTCCCGAACCAGTGCTTTGGCAGCGCCAGCTCGAATCTCCCGCCTCGAAAACAGAAAAACTCGCTCTCTGGCGCGGCGTAATGCCTCGCTTGCTCGCGCTGCTGAGCATGAACACGTTCGGCATGTTCGCCTGGTGGGGCCTCTTCACCTGGATTCCCGCTTACCTCGCACTCCCCGCCTCAAAAGGCGGCCGCGACTTCGGAACATTTGGCTTCACCGCATTTCTGACCATCCTCAATCTCGCCGGCATGCTGCCCGGTTATCTGCTTATTCGGCATGCTCGCCGACAAGTTCGGGCGCAAGCGAACCATCATTTTGTATCTAGTGCTCGCGGCCTTATCCGTCCCCGCGTTTGCCGCGGCGCGCCGCCCCGGCCTCATCCTGCTGACGGCCTGCATCACCGCATTTTTTGGAACCGGCTTCTTCACCGGCTCGGGCATCCTCGGCAGCGAACTCTTTCCCACTGCAATCCGAGCCACGGCGCTCGGCGTCTCCTACAACGCCGCCCGCGGAATCAGCGCCCTCGCGCCCTTGATCATCGGAGCCATCGGTGAAGTCCACGGCCTCTCCTGGGGCTTCGCGGCCTGTGCCGTCGCCTTCGCCGCCGCCGCCATCAGCGCCGCCTGGGTACCGGAGACTAAGGGCTTGGAGCTAACGTGATCCCCTTAAAGCTTTACACTGAGAATTGCGATGAGTACGGCGGCCAACCCATATCTCTCCCGGATTGTCGTCAAGAGTGGAGTCCGTTCGGGTAAACCGTGCATCCGAGATACCCGTATCACGGTCCAAGAGGTTCTCCAGTGGCTTGCGTCCGGTGCAACCGAGGAGCAGATTCTTCAGGACTATCCGTACCTTGAAAAAGATGATTTCAAGGCTGCTTTTGCCTATGCGGCCCAGTTTCCAAATACCAGAGTTTCTGGTTTGTGAAACTGCTGTTCGATGCGAATTTGTCCCCCAAACTGGTGGGCCGTTTGGTCGATCTGTTCCCCGACTCGACTCACTTATTCGATCTCCCACTTCCCAGGAATGAACGCGACGCAACGATTTGGGCGTATGCCAAACGCGCAGGATTCGACATCATCACCACGGATGGTGATGACTACCCTCCGCTCGTCAAACGCTTCGGACCTCCTCCGCGAGTCATTCTGCTTGAAAGTTGGCGATATCCGACCCAGTTTGCCGAGGCACTCATTCGTGTCAATTCTCTCCGAATTGCCGAGTTCGCGAGCAGCAACGAAGGGTTGTTAGTCCTTAGGCTTGTCTAAGCCCGCCGCCGCTGCTTTTCATTACTCATTTTCTCCAGCCCACTGTCGATACACTGATCACGATATGACTCGCCGAACGCTCCTCGGTTCTCTTGCCACGGCCGCCGCCTTGAACGCGCAATCCGGCCAATCGCCCCAGCCCGCTCCAACGCCCGCGCAGACACCGCCACACCGAGTGGAAACCCATGCTCGGAGTTCTCGGCCGCTACACGCCCGCCAATGTCGAATTCGCGAAAACGCAAGGCTTCACCAACATGATCCTCAGCGCCGGCCCGCGTTCCAGTCTCGACGCCGGCACGATCACCGACGCCCAGGTCCAGGACATCAAAGCGACCCTGCAGAAATTTCAGATGCACGTCTCCGCCTTCCAGATCGACGGCAACCACATCGCTCCTGACCCCGAACAGCGCGCCCGCGAGAATGACTATTTCGTCAAAGCCATCGATCTCGCCGGCAAACTCGGCGTCCCCTATATGGGCACGCAATCCGGCAAGGATCCATCGAAGTCTTTTCAAGATCAGGTCGACGAAATCGTCCGCGTCTACACCGAAAAATATTTCCCCGCCTGCGAGCGCAATCACGTGCGCATCTTATGGGAGCCTTATCCGGAGTCCCCCAACATCGCCACCAGCCCCGTCGGCTTCGAGGCGCTCTTCAAAGGCTTTGGCGATTCTCCCTACGTCGGCCTGCAGTACGACCCATCGCACCTCGTTCGCCAATTCATGGATCCCATCCAGACCGCGCGCGATTTCGCCACTAAGATCTACGACGTTCACTTAAAGGACACGGAAATTCTGTGGCCCGTGCTGCGCGCCGGCGGAATCAACCCGGTGAACGGCGCGCGCTGGTGGCGCTATCGCATCCCCGGCATGGGGTCCATCAGTTGGCGCGAATTCTTCAGCGTGCTTCAGGATGTCGGCTACGCCGGAGCCATGAGCATCGAGCAGGAAGATCCGCTCTACGGCGCCGACAACAACCCCGGCCCCGATTTCAGTGACGATTTCAAAATGGGCTTCATCATGGCCAAGCGGTATCTGTCGCAATACGTGCCCGTGACGGAACCGCGCCGCCAGGGAGCGTTTCCCCCATTCATCGAAATTTCACAATGCACACGATTGCATTCCCAGCCAGTTGCGATATACTCTCCATAGTCTTTTGCTTCGGAATTTGCGGTGGACGCGAAGCCGTCATCGCTGGCATGTTTCAGCTCTCTACGTTGAGGAGTTTTCTATGAGGAATAACACCTTCGCAAAGGTTGCCCATCTTTGCATCGCAGTAGCAGTCTGTCTTACATTTTCAATCGCCGCGTTCGCGCAGTCGGACGTCGGCACCATCACGGGATTCGTCCGGGACCAAACCGGCGCCATCGTGCCCAATGCCAAAGTAACCATCAAGAGTGAGGCTACTAACGAAGAGCACACGGTTACCACCGATACCGCCGGTCATTATGCGGTCACGAACCTTCTTCCTGGCAGTTACACGATGGACGCGGAGGCCAACGGATTTAAGAAGTTCGAGAGTACGCACAACGTCCTGCAGGCCAACTCGACCGTCGCCCTCGACGGAAATCTTGCCGTCGGCCAGACTACGGAAACCGTCGAAGTCAGCGCTACGGCCGAAGTCTTGCAGACCGAATCCGGCGCTGTGCAGGCCGAAGTCACGGGCCAGCAGGTGCAAAATCAAGAGCTGAACGGCCGCAGCCCCATTTATTCGGCGCAATTTCTGCCTGGCGTTCGCAGCGGCTCCACTCTCGGAGATTTAACAGGGTCTCGGTCCCGCCGGGCAACCGTTCCAAATCAATGGCGCCCGAACCTGGGACACCATGGTTACCGTCGATGGCGCGCCAGCCCTGCGCACGCGCTCTAACGGCGCAGTCATCGGTGTCGGGAATGTCGACACGACGCAGGAAATCCAGGTACTCACCGCCGATTATCAGGCCGAATACGGCCGCGCCTCAGGTGGTCAGATCCGCATTGTCTCGAAAGGCGGCTCGACCGATTTCCATGGCGCCTTATATGAGTACTTCCAGAATTCGGACATGAACTCCAACACCTGGGGTCGCAACCTGAGCGCGTCGACAAACTTTGCATCGCCGTACCGCTATAACAATTTTGGCTTTGCGGTCGGTGGGCCTGTAGCGATTCCGGGTAAGTGGGACAAGTTCCGGCAAAAATTCTTCTGGTTTGTCGCGGAAGATTGGCTCCGGCAGCGATCGACCGATACCCAGACTCAGGCCGTGCCGACCAATCTGATGCGCCAAGGCAATTTCAGTGAATTGCTGGGTCCAAACCCCTGGTATAGCGGAACTCACCAGATCTATGATCCCGCGACCTGCCCGAAACTGGGCAGCGCCGGCTGTGTGCCTTTTCAAGGCAATATCATTCCCGTCAACAGGCTCAGCCCGAATGGTCTTGCGATTCTCGACGCGTATCCAACCGCAACACCCGGCTATCTGAGCGGCACCCAAAACTGGATCTCACAGGCGGCGCATCCTTACAATCAGCGGAAAGAATCGCTCAATTTCGACATCCTGCCGAATGACAAGAATCATATCGAGTTCCGCAAGAGCGATTTGGCTTATTTCGAATATCAACCATTCGATCAAGGATCGGGTTTAACGCCAAAGTATTTCAATCGCCCGAACCAGTTAAACACCCTGGCTTGGATTTACACCATCAGCCCCACGCTCGTCAACGAGGCCCGAGCGACGGTTAGCCTTGACGACGTTTACATCCCGGTAAACACTGCAGCTCCTGGTTTCAATGCCCAGACACTCGGCATCAATTTCCCCTATTTGTTTAGCGGAAAGGATATCGCTCACAAAATCCCGAACGCCACGTTGAACGACAGTTTCTACAACCTTTCTGGCGGTCCCTATCCGTCGCACTCCTCCGGTCCCATCTATACTGCTTCGGATAGTTTGACGAAGGTCTGGGGCAATCACACCATTAAGTTCGGTATCCTCTTCGATTACGACGGCGAAAACGATGGCGACCAAATCAACGTCAGCACGGTTCCCGGCGGCGCGAACAACCAGAATGGCAATTTCGTATTTTCCGATGCCGGAGCAGGTGTAGCAACATCGGGCGTTAGCATCGCAAACCTCGCTCTTGGATATGCCGATAGTTACACCGAAATCGGCCCGCGTGCTTACACCATCTGGCGCGGCTACATGTTTGAAGAGTTCGCGCAGGATTCCTGGAAAGTAAGTCCCAAGCTGCACATCGATTACGGTCTCCGTATTAGCACTATCGGCTGGTATCATCCGTTGTGGGCGAATGCCGACTACTTCGACGGAAAGCTATATAATCCGGCACAAGCAGTAACTGTGAACTCCTCTGGAAATGTCGTTCTCGGAACGGGCAACCCGTATAACGGAATGGTCATTCCGGGGTTCAGCAGCTTTCCGAGTTCCGCGCAGGGACGCGTTCTCGCCGACGGCAACCCGATCTGCGACGGCGCATCCTGCAACAGCCTTTTCGCACCCAACCTGTCGAAGTCGTATGCGCCCAATTACAATCCGATTCAGCCGCGCCTTGGCATTGCTTACCAATTCGATCCGAAGACTGTGATTCGTGCCGGCGCCGGCGAGTTCGTAACCCGTATGCCCCTGCTCGATAACATCTTCCCCGGCGGTAACTCCCCCTTCCAGCCTTTTGTAACCATCAACAACGTACGCGTCGATAATCCGGGAGCTTCGGTGGTCAGTGGCACGGCTGCGGCTATCACTGCCACAACTATGAACCCAAATCTAAAACAGCCCATCGCGTGGAACTGGAACGTTACTTTCCAGCGCGAGTTGCCCTTGAACTCCACGCTCTCGGTCGCCTATGTCGCGCACCGGGGCTATCACGGCTGGGATGTATATGACATAAACCAAGTCCCTGCGGGAACTCTGCAGGCCAATCCCGGAGCGAATATCAACACGTTGCGCCCCTATAAAGGCTTCGCGGCGATTCAAGAAGAAGAGCCCGTCGTGAACTCCATGTACAACGGGTTACAAATTAACTGGACCCGCCGTTTTACGGCCGGCTCCATGTTCCAGGTCGCTTATACGTTCTCCAAGAGCTCCGATAACAGCTCAAATTACCGCGATATCGTGCCCGATACTTACAACACCAGTAACTTGTGGGGACCCTCCGAATACGACACGCGGCACATTGTAGTTATCAATTATCTCTACGAACTACCGTTTTTCAAGGATCACACCAAGATGAGCGGTAAGCTCCTCGGAGGATGGACAATTAGCGGCGTGGCCCAATTCCAGACGGGTACCCCATGTGGAATCGGATCCAATCAGGATTTTGCCGGTGTCAGCACAACCGACCTCGGCAGCTTCGGCTGCGGCTCCGAAGGCCAGTTCTGGGTGCTGAGCGGTAGTCCGACAATCGTGGGCCAGTTTGCCTCCGGTCTGAACGCGAACGCGAATTCGCCAAAATATTTTACAGCCAACGTGACTCAACCGGCTGCTGGAACATTCAATCTTCAGAACGGGGTGCGTGACAACATCTATGGTCCCGGCCTTCAGGATTGGAATCTGATGCTATTCAAGAAGTTTGCGATCAATGAGCGGAACGCAATCGAATTCCGCGCAGAAGCGTACGACTTCATCAACCACCCCAACTGGAGCGGCCCGAACTTCAACCCGACCTCCAGTACCTTTGGCGAGATTACTGGCAAGAGCGGCCTCATCCGCGACCTCCAGCTCTCTCTTCGCTACTCGTTCTAAAAATCGAGCGAAACACCATCACGTCCCGCGGAGCCACCCTCCGCGGGATTTTCTTTCTGGCAAGGAAGTCAACTGGTTTAGACTACTATCACGCGACAGGGAATTCCAGCGGCCATGTTTGCCGCGCTTGACATGTACGGCCTTGCCGTACATATTGGAATCATGAAGGAATTCAATGGAGCTTGTCCGGTTTCGCCACAAGGGACTAAGGCAACTTTATGAGAATGACAATGCTAAGGGAGTGCCGTCCGCCATGCCCGATAAGCTGCGCAAGCTGCTGTTTGCACTCGAAACCGCTGAAAGCCTTGATCAGGTCAGCCGGTTCCCGGGATGGAAACTTCACCCGCTTAAGGGCGGCCTGAAGGAATTCTGGAGTCCAACCGCCACCGGAAATTGGCGCTTGATCTTCCGCTATCACAAAGAGACGAATACCGCCAGCGATCTTGACCTGATCGACTATCATTAGGAGCCCACGATGCCCATGAAGAACCCGCCCCATCCGGGTGACTTGATTAGAACTGAGATCATCGAGACCCTCGGTCTCAATGTGTCGAAAGCGGCAGAGATTTTGAAAATCCGTCGTGCCACACTCTCAGACCTTCTCCATGGCAAAGCCGCGCTCACGCCGGAAATGGCGCTGCGCATGGAAAAGGCTTTCGGTGTTGACATGAACCACCTTCTACGCATGCAACTCGCTTACGACGTAGCGCAAATGAGACAGCATTCCGGAGACATCGCCGTCAAGCGATACGTGCCCGCCTGAATCGCTCACCTCATCAACCCTCAAGTGATAAAACAAAGGATGATATGGCCCCTGTCCAGTCCACTGCCCAACCCACTTCAAAAACCTACGACGTCGTCATAGTGGGCTCCGGGGCCGGCGGCGGTGTCGCCGCGCAAGTCCTCGCCAACGCCGGCGCCAAGATCTGCCTGCTCGAAGCCGGCGAGTGGTTCGATTGCACCAAGCAATCCAAAATGTTCGCCTGGCCCTATCAGGTCCCGCATCGCGGAGCCGGCGACCGCGTGCACAAATGGGGCGCTTTCGATGCTACGCTCGTCGGCGGCTGGGAAGTTCCCGGCGAGCCCTACACCAACGCCCCGGGTTCCGATTGGATCTGGTGGCGCGCCCGCATGCTCGGCGGACGCACCAATCACTACGGTCGCATCTCCCTGCGCATGGGTCCGTACGATTTCAAGCCCTACAGCCGCGACGGCAAGGGCTTCGATTGGCCCATCACCTACGAAGAGCTTGCTCCCTATTACGACAAAGCCGAGGAACTGATCGGCGTCTTCGGATCGCCAGGAAGGTCTCGAAAATACGCCCGACGGGAAGTTCCAGCCGCCGCCCGCGCCCCGTTGCTACGAGCGCATCATCAAGGCCTCCTGCGACCGGCTGAAGATCCCCTGCATTCCCTCGCGCCTCGCCATCCTCACGCAGCCTCTGAATGGCCGCCCGCCGTGCCACTATTGCGCGCAGTGCGGGCGCTCCTGCGGCGTCAACGCGAACTTCAACTCGCCGGGCGTCCATCTCTTCCCGGCCATGAAGACCGGCAATCTCGAAATCCGCAACAGCGCCATGGTTCGCGAAGTGCTCGTCGGCGGCGACGGCCTGGCGAGCGGCGTTTCCTACGTCGACAAGAAAACACGTCAGGACGTCGAGGTTCGCGCCAAAATCGTCGTGCTCGCCGCCAGCTGCTGCGAGACCGCACGCATCATGCTCAACTCCAAGAGCAGCCAGTTTCCCAACGGCATTGCCAACTCCTCGGGTCTGGTCGGCCGCTACATCATGGATACGGTCGGCTCCGCGGTCAGCGGTTTCCTGCCGATTCTCCAGGATCTCCCGCCCCGCAACGAAGACGGCGTCGGCGGCATGCACCTCTACATGCCGTGGTGGCTCTACAAGCAGCAGCAAGCCGGCAAGCTGCCCTTCGCGCGCGGTTATCACATCGAAATTGGCGGCGGACGCGAGCTGCCCGGAGCCGGCGCTCTAGGCGGCTATGCCGATCGCTGGCTCGGCGGCGGCTACGGCGTCGAACTGAAAAAGAATCTTCGCAAAGTCTACGGCTGCGAAGTTCATTTCTCCGGCCGCGGCGAAATGATCCCCAATGACAATAGCTATTGCGAGATCGATCCCAACGTCGTCGATCAGTGGGGCATTCCCGTTCTGCGATTCCACTTCAAATGGAGCGAGGATGAAATCCTGCAAGCCAAACACATGCAGGAGACCTTCAAGCAAATCATCGAAACCGCCGGCGGCGTGGTCACGCACAGCTCCGGCGAGCAGCACGACTGGGGCATCGCCCGGGGTGGCGAGATCATCCATGAGGTCGGAGCCACCAAAATGGGTACCGATCCCAAGACTTCCGTGCTCAACAAGTATTGTCAGGCCTGGGACGTAAAGAACCTGTTCATCACCGATGCAGCGCCCTTCGTCAGCAATGCCGACAAAAATCCAACCCTCACCATCTCCGCGCTCGGCTGGCGAACTTCGGAGTACATTGCGGATCAGGTGAAAAAACTCAACGTGAAGGTGTAACTATGTCTGTAACCCGCCGCGATCTCTTTCAAATCATCGGTTCGGTTCCTGCCGTTGCCGCGCTAGCCGGCGCTGCGCCTGCGGAAATGCATGACCATGCCCACATGGCCGCCGCGCGCGAAACCCCGAAAGGTCCCTACCAGCGCCGCACCTTCGACGATCATCAGTGGCACACCGTCAACGTTCTTTGCGACTTGATTATTCCCGCCGACGAGCGCAGCGGAAGCGCATCGCAAGCCGGCGTGCCGGAATTTCTGGACGACTGGATCGCTTTTCGAAAGGAACAGGATCTCAACGAGAATCTGCAAGCCGAGATCTTCGGCGGCCTGATGTGGCTCGATCGGGAATCGAACCGGCTGTTCCAAAAGGATTTTGCCGACGCCCCGCCCGATCAGCAGAAGCAAATTCTCGACCGCATCGCCTACCTCGACAAAGCCACCCAGGCCGACCACCCCTGGGCCCGATTCTTCAGCGAATTCCGCAGCCTGACGGTCAGCGGCTTTTTCTCGAGCAAGATGGGCGTCGCGGATCTGCCCTATCTGGGCAACGTCGCCGTGGCCGAATGGAAGGGCTGCGATCCGGAAGTCTGGTCCATCATCGAAAATCGAATGAAGAACGGCTATCAAAGGCATTCTCGAAGTAAAACCCTGGACTGCCTGAATGTCGAGCGATCCCGTAAGACCGTCTCACGCCTCAGATCCTTGACAGGGAAGCCATTTCCGACTAGTATCTCCTTATAACTAGCGGGGTCTTCACGCTAAATTACCGCTTTGAGGAGAGTCGCGCAATGACTTCGATCTTTCGCGCGCGTGCAGCGCGTGTGTGTTTTCCCGGGCTATCGGCCGTTTGGTTGGTCCTGTCGCTTACCCTCGGCGCACCCCTCGTTTGGGGGCAGGCCACGTCGACCAGCACCGTCACGGGCCAGGTGACTGACCAGCAAGGCGCTGCCATCGCGGGCGCTGAAGTGCAGCTGATCGACACGGCCACCAACGCCGCCCTGACCACCACCACGAACAACGATGGCCGCTATGTCTTCGTCAACGTGCCCGTCGGAATCTTCAATATCGTCTTTAGTAAGACCGGATTCTCTACTTCCCGCATTCAGTCGCAGCAAGTGGAGGTCGGCACCACGTTAACCGTGAACACGAGCCTTCAGGTCGGCGCAACGTCAACTACAGTTGAAGTGCAGGCGCAAGCCGCCGCCGAACTGCAAACCACCAATGCGGCTGTGGGCACAACGCTATCGCAACCAAAGCCATTCTTTCGCTGCCGAACCTGGGCCGCGACGTCGCCACCCTGGCCGTGCTTCAACCGGGAGTGACCTTGGGCGGCTATACCGCCGGCGCCGTGCAGGATCAAAACACCTACACGCTGGACGGCGGCCAGAACACCGACGACATGTCCGGCAACAGCACCTCGTACACTACTAACTTCACGGGATTGGGTGGAACGCAAACGGGTGGCTCTTCTGCTGGCGTGGTCCCCACTCCTGTCGAGAGCGTCGAGGAATTCAAAGTAACCACCTTCAACCAGACCGCCGATTTCAATAACGGCTTGGGCAGCCAGGTGCAAATGGTCACCAAGCGCGGCACCAATCAATTTCATGGCGCCGCTTACGGATATTACTTCGCCACCAATGTCGGCGCAGCTAATACCTGGGTCAATGACCACACGCCTTCACGGTATGGCTTGCCCTACACGCCGCTTCCCTCGAACCATCGCGACCGCTTCGGCGCCGCCCTCGGCGGCCCGATGGCGCCCAATTTTCTCGGCGGCAAATGGTACTTCTTCTTCAACTACGAGGGGCAACGCTTCCCGAACGTCAGTACCTATGAGAGGCCAGTCCCGTCAGACCTTGCTGCGCGCGGGCATCATTCAGATACCCAACAGCGCGGGCATTTACGTACCGTATAATCTCAATCCGACCGCCATGACCGTCGGCGGCGTGACCTATCAGCCAGCCACTTGCGGCGGCGCCCTCTGCGATCCGCGCGGCATCGGCATCAACCCGATCGTGAACCAGATTTGGAACAATCAGATGCCTGAAGGCAACGATCCGCTCTATGCCTCCAATGGCGCGGACGGGCACAACATCCTCGGCTTTCTATCGACCATTCGAACGCCGCTGACGGACGACATCTACGTCGGTCGCATCGATCACGATTTCTCCGACAAATGGCATTTCTTCACCAGTTATCACTTCATGCGGCTCGACAACCTGACCAGCAACCAAGTCGATATCGGCGGCGTGCTTCCGGGCGATACCAAGGGCGTCCCCGCAGCGACGGCGCCGCGCGATCAGCTTCCCGCGCTCTTCGTAACGGGTCTCACCACTACGCTTTCGCCGTCGGCGACGAACGATTTCCGCTACAGCTTCACCCGCAATTTCTGGCAGTGGGGCAGCGAGAATGCGCCGCCGCAGGTGCCGGGGCTCGGCGGGGCGGCCGAAATCGGCAGCGGCACCTTCAATAGTGGCGTGGCGGAAAGCGCCACCGCGGCGGGCATTCTAATTCCTTACAACGTCAACACGCAAAGCGTGCGCCAGCGTTTCTGGGACGGCCACGACAACATGTTCAAAGACGACATCACGATGATCAAGGGCAACCACATCGTCCAGTTTGGCGGTCTCTACCAGCGCAATTACGATTTCCACATGCGCACCGACAACGGCAATGGCGTTAACAATGCGGTCGTGTACCAGATCGACAGCAACGGCATCAACTTCGGCAATTTCAATTTCCCGTCCACCGTGCCGGCCAGCCAGCAGGCAGCTTTCCAGGAGCTTTACGCCGAGACCCTGGGCATGGTCAATCAGCCGCAGGTTGCTTATACGCGCTCCGGCAGTAATCTGACCATTCAGCCCATTGGTAGTGTCGCTTTCGAGCGCAGTATTATTCCCAGCTACAACATATATGCGAGCGACACGTGGCATATCAAACCGAACCTGACGCTGACTTACGGCTTGTCCTGGGCGCTCGAGCTTCCTCCCTACGAACTCAATGGAGCTCAGGTCATGCTGGTGGATCAGAATCGGGAAGCCGATCGACGCCGCAAGTTATCTGGCGCAGCGCAAAGCGGCCGCCCTCCAGGGCCAGGTCTACAATCCGACACTTGGATTCGAAACCATCCGAAACGTCGGGCGCAAGTATCCATACAATCCGGTTTGGGACCGAATTCAGTCCTCGTGTCGCGCTGGCCTGGAATCCCAAATACAGCAGCGGTCTCATGGGCGCGCTCTTCGGCGACGGCAAGACTGTCATTCGCGGCGGCTACGGCCGCATCTATGGCCGGCTCAACGGCGTCGACCTGGTTTTGACTCCTCTGCTTGGGCCCGGTCTGATTCAGGCGGTCAATTGCGCCGGAGCCAGCAGCGCCGGAACCGTGCCTCGGATCCAACAATGTCACACCTGCGACGGCCTTCCGGCTCGGCACTGACGGCAACGCCGCCCCTCTCGCGGCGGCCTCGCAAACGCTGCCTCAGCCGTTTCTCCCCGGCATCAACGGCGCTTATGCGCAGGACCCGAGCACGCTCGATCCGAACTTCCGGCCGGAAGTCACCGACAACTTACGTTCTCCATCCAGCGCGCCATCGGGACGAAAATGACACTCGAAGCCGGCTATATCGGTCGCCGCATCCAGCATGAAGAAGAAGAAGTCAATATCGACGCGGTTCCCTATATGACCACTCTGAGCAACCAGAGCTTCGCCCAGGCATATGCGGCCACTTACATCTCCTTGTGCGGGCTGACATCTACCTGCGGCAATCTGACCGCGCCCGGCAATGTCGCCGCGCAGCCCTTCTTTGAAACGGCGCTGGGCGGAGCAAATTCGTCCTACTGCAACGGCTATTCCAGTTGCACCGCTGCTCTCGCGACCAAACAGTTGGCTGCATTCAAAGGCACTCAGGTGTCCAGCCTCTGGAGAGCCATGAACAGCGCTCCTTCCTGGACACTCGGCAACACCATGCTCGACACTAATCAGATGTCCTCGGCCAGCCTCGATAGCAGCTTAGGATATCGGAAACTACAATGCCCTGTTCGTGACTTACAGAGCGCGTGATTATCACGGTGTCAGCGCAATCTCTAATTTCACGTACGGGCGCTCGCTTGGTACCGCCGCCGTCACCCAGGCCTCCAGCGCCTACACCACGCTCGATCCGTTCAATCTCGAACGCCAATTACGGGCCCAACAGCTTCGATATCAGTTCATCTACAACTTGGCGATTACCTATCAGCCGCCGTATTACAAGACGCAACACGGAGTTGTGGGCCATGTGCTCGGCGGCTGGACCTTCTCGCCCATTTTCACCGCTCAAAGCGGCGCCCAATCGGCGTCGGGTACACCGAAGGCGGTTTGTGCAGTTCGGCTTGCCAGGCATTCGGCGAATCCAGTTCCAGCGGAATCACCTCCGTTGCCGAGAACGCCGTGGCAGCGGCGCCATACACCGGCGGCAGCAGTGCGCAACTACAACGTCAGCGGATCCAATGGATTTGGAACCAATAACCCGACCGGCGTGAACCTGTTCAGCAATCCCGCTGCTGTCTACTCGGAGTTCCGGCCCTTGCATTCTCGGCTACGACACCAGTTGCGGCGGTTATCGGCAACCTTCGCGGCCAGCCGACCTGGAATGTCGATGCTACGGCGCTCAAGGACATCGGCATCTGGAAAGAAGGACGCGTCGGCGCAACCCTCAGCTTCCAGATCACGAACGTTCTCAACCACGTCCAGCTCAGCAATCCGAGCAGCCTGAGTCTCAGCAGCCCCACGAATTTCGGCAAAATCACAACCCAAGCCAACACTCCGCGCAACATGGAGTTCGGCCTTCGAATTCACTTTTGACACAGGAGGGGTCGGGCCCGGTCCCGACCCCCTTCAGCGTGAAGGGTATTTTCCCCTACATTCACTGCGTACTACAAACCCCGGCACAAACTTCTAACAACCCAACCCCTTGACAGCGGGGCGGTTTCCGCTTAGCATCTCTCGTATATTCTTTAGCCTTACCTCGTTCTGGGTCTGAACGTTAGCAGTGTGAAAAGAGGAGTCTCTATGAAACGGAGCTTTCGGCAGGATGGGATCGGTGTATCTCTTTCTTCTCAAGCTAGCAACTCTCATCTGTGCGGCTTTATTGTTGGGCTTTAGCGCGATTTCGGCTTCAGCCCAAACCAGTTCGGCCGGCACGGTCACGGGCCAAGTCATAGATCAGCAAGGCGCGCAAATCCCTGGAGCTGATGTCAAGCTCATTGACGCCGCCACCAGCAGCGCGCTGACTACTACGACTAACTCCGACGGCCGTTATGTGTTTCCCGCTGTGCCGCCAGCCACATATAGCGTTGTCGTCAGCAAAGCTGGCTTCGCTACCTCGAGAGTCGAAGCGCAAACGGTGGAAGTAGGTTCGCAGTTGACGATCAACGCCACCCTCCAGGTCGGCGCAACCACTACCACGGTCGAGGTGCAAGCCGCCGCGGGCGCCGAGTTGCAAACTTTGAACGCAACCGTAGGGGCCACGATCACGGGTGAATCCGTGCTGTTGCTTCCGAACCTCGGCCGCGACGCTTCCGTCCTCTCGGTTTTGCAGGTGGGCGTTGCGCCCACCGGTAACGTCGCTGGAGCGGCCACCGACCAGAACGGCTTCCAGCTCGACGGCGGTAATAACAGTGACGATATGGCAGGCACCAACACCACCTACACGCCTGGCAACGGCTATATCGGTACGGGCTCCACGGGTGGCACGCCCTCCGGCGTCATTCCCACTCCTTCTGAAAGCATCGAAGAGTTCAAAGTCGGAACCAGCCAGCAGACAGCCGATTTCAACGGTGCGGCCGGCAGCCAGGTTCAGATGGTGACCAAACGCGGAACCAATGCGTTTCACGGCGCGCTGTATGAGTACTATTTCGCAAACAACGTCGGCGCGGCGAATCTTTGGAAAAACAACCACACGGCCGATCCGCAGTTGGGCTTGGCTTACACTCCGCTGCCAAAAACCCACCGCAACCGTTTCGGCGGCGCGCTCGGCGGCCCATTGACTCCCAAATTTTGGGGCGGCAAGACCTATTTCTTCGCCAATTACGAAGGAATGCGTTACCCCAACACGGTGAGCTTTGAAAGAGCGGTGCCCACTGCATTGTTCAAAGCAGGCGTAATCACGCTTCCGAATACTGCAAGCGTCGCAACTGCCTACAACCTAAATCCCTACCCGGTGACCGTAGAACGGAGTCACTTATCCTGCGTGCTCTGGAACTTACTGCGATCCTCGAGGTATTGGTCTGAATAAGACGATCAGTCAGGTTTGGAGTGAGTTACCTTTGCCCAATGATCCGCAATATAACAATTCTGGCCAAGGCGTCGATGGCGTCAATGTGCAAGGCTATCTTGGGACACTAGCGCTTCCTCAGTCCTCGAATTTCTTCGTTGCCCGCATCGATCATGATTTTGGCGATAAATGGAAATTCATGGGCAGCTACCGCTATTATAGTTACCTCCAGCAGACCAGTAACCAAACTACTTTGAGCCCCACCGGACAATACACGGCCACGGCTCCGCGTCCCCAAAAACCCGATTACTTCGTCGGTGGGCTGACGGGTCAACTAACTGCTAATTTGACCAATGATGTTCACATCAGCTACTTGCGCAATTTCTGGCAATGGAGTGACTTGGGCGGTGTGCCGCAGCTTCCTGGACTCGGCGGAGCGCTCGAGATGGGCGGTGAAGCCGCTGTGACTGAACGCCTTAATTCCGACGAATGTGAATTCGCAGAATACGCGTCAGCGCTTTTGGGACGGTCACGACCAGTTCTACCGCGACGACCTCAGTCTGCTTAAGGGCAATCAACTGTTCCAATTCGGCGCGAGTTACATGCGCAACTTCGATTTTCACTCCCGAAATGACAACGGCGTGGGAATTGACACCTCGACGACCTATCAGATAACTAACCTCGGTATTCCTGCCAGTGGTTACACAACACCATCCACGTTGAATTCCAGCCAGTCTACGCAATGGGATCAGTATTACGCCGAAGCGCTCGGCATTGTTGGCCAGTCTCAGTTGATGTACACGCGCAGCGGAAACAGCCTGACCTTGAATCCTCCTGGTTCGTTCGGCTTCGACCAGGACATCATTCCTACTTACGACTTTTATTTCACTGATACCTGGCACATGAAGCCAACCTTCACTCTGACTTACGGCTTAGCTTACAGCGTCGCCATGCCCCCTTACGAAATCAACGGAAAACAAGTCCAGATGGTAGATGCCGCCGGCAATCCGATCGCTCTGAGTAACTTCCTGGCGAATCGCCAGACTGCGGCCTTGGCGGGACAAGCTTATGCTCCGGAAATCGGTTTTGAGACCATCCGGAATGTCGGCAGCGGCGAAAAGTATCCGTACAATCCGTTCTACAAAGGCTTCAGTCCGCGCGTCTCGGCAGCTTGGAATCCGAATTTCGATAGCGGCATCCTTGGCGCTCTGTTCGGTCACGGCAAAACCGTGGTCCGCGGAGGCTACGCCAGAATCTATGGCCGCACAAACGGCGTGGATCTGGTGCTGGTTCCATTGCTCGGGCCGGGCCTGCTCCAGGCCGTGTCATGCAATCCGTCGATGAACGGAACGTGCGCCGCTAACCCGGCCACCCTGACGCCTGCTAACGCCTTCCGCATCGGCACGGATGGCAACGTGGCCCCGCTCCCGGCGGTTACGCAAAATCTGGCTCAACCTTATTTCCCAGGCGTGAACGGCAACGCCGCAGCGAGCGATGGCTCCCAGCTCGATCCGAACTTTCAGCCCAACCACTCCGATGAGTTCAGCTTCACCATCCAACGCGCAATTTCCTCCAAGATGATTTTTGAAGTCGGCTACATCGGACGCAAGATCAGCAATGAATTCCAGCAGATCAATATCGATGCCGTGCCGTGGATGACCACGCGTGAACGGACAGAGCTTCGCGCAGGCATACGCTGCCACCTACACCGCGCTATGCGGCTTGGGGCCAACTTGCGCGGGTAGCGCAACCACTCCTGTTCCCGTTCAGCCGTTCTTCGAAGCGGCGCTAGGCGGCCCGAACTCTGCGTACTGCTCCGGCTCCTCGAGTTGTACTGCGGCAGTGGCAAAGAATCAGTTTTCGGCCTTCAAATCTACTCAGGTTTACAGCTTATGGCAGTCGCTTTCTTCAGCTAATGGATGGGCGCTGGGACGCACGCTGCTCAGTTCTCCCGCGCTCGGCACCGGCATTAATCCTCAACTCACGGCGCTTTGAGTATGTCACCAGCAATGGCTACGGGAATTACAACGCCGCGTTCACCAGGTTCACCACCCGAGACTGGCACGGTTTAACAACCAGTTCAAATCTAACCTGGAGCCGTGCCTTGGGCACGGGAAGCGTTGTTCAGGCTACCAGTTCCTCTACGGTTCCCAATCCCTGGAACCTGAGCTACGGCTACGGTCCCCAAGCTTTTGACATCAAATTCGTCTACAGCCTGCTAATGCTCTACCAGCCGCCGATTTATAAGAGCCAGCACGGCCTTCTCGGCCACGTTCTCGGAGGTTGGACCATCTCGCCGCTGTTCACCGCGCAGAGCGGCGTTCCGCTGCAGATCAACGTAGGCACCGGCAGTAACACGGATGCCCAGGCCTTCGGCGAAGTTTACGGCAACGGGAATCAGGGTCTTTACGAAAATGCGATCCCGATCGCCCCGTTTACCGGCGGCAACTCCGCTCACAACAACGTCACTCCGTGTAACGGTGTGGGGACCAGCGGAAATTCCGGCATCAATATGTTTACGTAATCCATGTGGGGTTTTCAACGAGTTCCGGCCCCCAATTCTGGGCATCGATACCGGCACCAACGGAGCTGGACCAATCCGCGGATTCCCGACCTGGAACCTCGACGCAACGGTCTCCAAAGACATCCACTTTACCGAGCGGCTGGGCGGCACGCTGATTTTCCAGTTCGTAAACGTGCTGAACCACTTCCAGCCTGCGAACCCGACCATGAGCATCAGCAGCCCATCCACCTGGGGAGTTGTATCTAATCAGTTCACGGCCCCCAACGGCGCACAGTCGCGCTGGATGGAATTCGGGCTACGCGTCCGGTTTTAACTAATTCGCAACTTTGATACGGCCCTCGCGGATCGCTTTTTTGAACAGCTCAAAATCGTGCTCCGTGAGGGCAGCGTACTCCAGCGCGTAGCGGATAATCGCTTTGATAATTTTGCCCGGTGCTCCGATATAGCCTTTGATCGTCAACGCATCGCCGGAACGAGCATGGCCGCGTGCGAGTAACTCACCCGCCACTGACGCCAGGCTGCCCAAACCCTCGCCCCGCAGTTGCGCCAGATCCACGCTCCCCTTGTGATCGTTCAATTGACGCACGAGATAGTCGTGTTCCCCGATACGGGTCCATCCCAACAGCAGATCCGATAGAGGCTGGATTTTCCGCTGGCCCTCGACCACCCGCTGCCCTTGATTTGCGTACGGCGCAGTCTTCAGATACGGCGCATAGGCAGACGCCACTTCTTGTTTGATTTGCAGGAACAGAGGATCCTGCGTGCCGTTCCCCTCCATCAGCACGACATAATCGCGAAGCGCAACGCTGCCCGTTCCCACAATCTTGAAAGCGACATCCAGCGGCCGGAAAAAATCGAACAGATGCAGGCGCTCCGCAGGAAGGGACTGCTTGTAGAGCGGCACGCTCGTCAGAATCTCCTGCCGCTGCCTGCCTTGCACTCTCCAGAGTGCGTGCTCGATCTTCTTGAAATGGATCTGCCCGCGCACGCCATTCTCGGTGTATTTTTTCATCAGATCGGAAGGATTTGCGCGCGCCGCCTGTTGCAGGGCTGCGGATACGGCTTGAGCTTTTTGCACACGATGGATCTGATGGCGCGCCGCTACCAGGATCGGCTGTTCGGCCAGACTCTCAATCGAATTGCAGTACGTTTTGGCAAAAACCTGCGCCGCACTTGTGCAAGCCGATCGACGGTGGCCAGCCTCGAACCCCGCCAGCACAATGCTGGTGGCCATTCGCTTGACATCCCACTCCCAAGGTCCGGGTATCGTCTCATCGAAATCATTGATGTCGAACAGCAAGCGGCCATCCGGCGCTTCAAACGAGCCCAGGTTCTGCAGGTGAGCATCGCCGCAAAGCTGAACCATCAGGCCGGTATGCGGGGCGCGCGCGAGATCGGCCGCCATCACGGAAACCGCGCCACGGAAAAAGGTGAATGGCGATGCGGCCATCCGCGCATACTTCACCGGCAGTAGCGAAGTAACCCTGCCGTCTTTTGCGCCCAACAGTATGCGGACCGGATCAACACCGTGCGGGCGAGGCTGCATTTCACCCAGACCCACGCGGCTCAACGCCTTTCGATGAGCGCGTCCCTCCCTGAGGCGTTGCTCGCGAGTACTGGGGTTTCCCTTAGTAACGGCTGCTGCACCGGCAGATGACATTGTGGTTACATTCAGTGTATTTTAAGAATGAGCTGCCATGCTACGCCGAGGAGTACTCCTGATTCCGCTCTGCTCTCTGCTTGCGAGTGCCGCCGGCATCACAACTCTGGATTTCAATAATCTTCAGGTCGGCGAAGAAGCGCTCAACTATTACAACGGCGGATTCGGTAACTTGGGTTCCGGACCAGGACCGAACTACGGGATAACGTTCACGCCCGATTTCGTAACCGTGGCGCAGGGAGTGTTCGCGCCACCAGCGCGAGCGGAAATGGTCACTGGCACTTCCGGCACGATGAACGTGCTGAATGGCTTTAGCGGCCTGTTCTCGTTCTACTACGAAGCGACCACGGCCGCTTCTGCAGCACTCTACTCCGGCCTCAACGGTACCGGTACGCTGCTCGGTACTATCTCGCTTTCGCCTGAGAGCGGTTTCTTCCCTGCGGGAAATTTGGGAGTGGGCGTTTTTGATTCAGTGGTTTTCAGCTCCAGCGCCGGTTCCTTGATATTGGATAACATCACCTTCGGCGCTCAGGTGGTTCCCGAGCCGTCTTCCGCCGCCTTTTTCGCGGCCGGTTTGACAGGCTTGTTATTGATTACGCTGCGGCGCAGTCGAGCGGCGCGTTAATCGAGTAGCGTCAGCGCCGACTGGCTCTCCCGCTTCACCTGGTTCAGCTTGCAATCCTGAGGTTTCTTGTCCGGCCGCCAATGAAGTAGCTTCGTGCCGTGTCGGAAGCGATGTCCGGAGAAGTGATCGTATTGCACTTCCACCACCAGCTTGGGCGCCAGAGGCTCCCATTCCGTGCTTCGCTCCGTGCTCCAGCGGCTTGGCCCACCAGGAGCGGAACCGGTGAAGCCCGGAGACTCAATCAAAGCCTCCAGTTTCTTGGTTAGCGCGGGTTTATCTGTTGCCGCGAGTCCTGACGTAAATCCGACATGGTTCAATAAGCCCTTATCGTCGTAAAGCCCAAGCAACAACGATCCGACAAGACGGTTCTTCGTGCCGTAGCGGAATCCGCCTACAACGCAATCCGCCGTCCGCAGATTCTTGATCTTCAGCATCGAACTGCGCTCCCCCGAGGCATACGGGCGATCCACGCGTTTGGCAATGATTCCGTCGAGCGGGCCGGCCATTCGCTTGAACCACGCTTTTGCTGTCTCAAAATCGCGAGTGCGTGGAGAAAGCCGGATTCGATCCTGGCCCGCCAAGAATTTTTCGGAGAACCGCTCCAGCTCACTTCTGCGTTCTTCGAGCGTACGTTGCGTCAAATCCGTTCCGCGCTCGTTCACAAGCAGATCAAAAACTAAGAATGTAGCGGGCGTCTCGCCGGCGAGTTTCTGGATGCGACTCTCCGCCGGATGAATTCGCATCAACAGCGCGTCGAAATCGAGCCGTCGGCCTTGCGTAACGATCAGCTCTCCATCCACGACGAATTTTTTGGCGGCAATTGATTGCAGCGCATCCAGGATTTCCGGAAAATAGCGCGCCAGCGGCTGGCCCGATTTCGAGCTCATGTGTACAGCGTCTCCATCGCGGAAAGCCAGACACCGAAAACCATCCCATTTCGGCTCGTATTCCCATTCCGGGCCCGTAGGAATTTCGCGGGCCGTATCCGCCTCCATCGGAGCGTAATCGATTGGAAGGGCTAGGCTCATTGCAGCGACTCCAAAGGGCAGCGGGAACGCTGGCGAAGCACCGATTTGAAGAGATCGCCCAGTTTTTCAACGCGCGCAGGAACGGTGTCCATCGTGAAATCGGAGATGGCGATCCCGCGTTCTACTTCTTCCCACGTTACGGGCGCGGAGACGGATGCTTCCGGCTTTGGCCGAACGGAATAAACCGAGGCCAGCGTTCTTCCCCAGGCATTCTGGTTGTAATCCACAAGAACTCGTCCCGCGGGCCGCTGCGCAACGCGATATTCCGAGGTGACGGATTTCGGATGCTGTTTCGCAAGCTTGACTGCGATCTGCTTGGCCACGCGCCAGACCTCCTTTTGAACTTCCTTCCGTTGGATCGGAACGTAGATGTGAATGCCCCGCGAGCCGGTCGTCTTCGCGTATGATTCAACCTTCCTCGAATCCAGATACGCTTTCACCAGGAGCGCCACTTCGCAGACTTGCTGGAACTCGGCTGGCGGCACCGGGTCTAAGTCGAAATGTAGAAAGTCGGGACGGTCCACGTCATCGCACCGCGCATACCAGGGATTCAGATCGATGCAACCGAGGTTCACAATCCAGAGGAGGGAAGCGAGATCTTGCGCCAGGGGGAAGTCGATAATGTTTCCCGATTTATGAGCGATGGAGCATCTCTCCAACCAGTTCGGCCGGTACTCCGGAGTGCGCTTCATGAAAAAGAACTTGCCTTCGATGCCGTTTGGATACCGCTTCATTACCATGGCCCGGTCTTTCAGATGAGGAAGGAGAACCGGTGATATTTCGATGTAGTACGTCAGGAGATCGCGTTTGGTTTTCCCCAGTGCGGGCCAAAATACCTTATTCAGGTTGGTGAGCGTTATCTTCTTCGTCCCGTACTTCACCTCGCACGATTCGACATCCGCGGGAATCGTAATCGACATGCGCTAAACCGGGTCGCGAGTCAGTTGTCCGTTCACCGTGCGCCAGATCCCTCGCGGATTTGAGTTCCGTAGTTCAGCAGGCAAAACCTCTTCTGGGAAATTTTGATAACAAATCGGGCGCGCGAACCGATAGATAGCGGTGGCTCCGACGGACGTGAATTTTTCGTCCGTCGTTGCCGGGAACGGGCCTCCATGATGCATCGCATACCCGACCTCGACGCCCGTGGGAAAGCCGTTGAAGATCAGACGTCCGGCTTTGCGGCTCAGCAAATCGATCAATTCGGAGTTCTTGGCTAGCTCGTCAGGCGACCCGTGAATCGTAGCAGTGAGCGTGCCTTCAAGCGCGCGTGCGGCATCGAGGAGTTCGGCCTGCGATCCGCAATGAACTAGAATTGTGGCTGGACCGAAGATCTCTTCGTGCAGTTCCTTATGGCGTAGCCAGGTTTCGGCATTCGTTGAAAACAGCGCCGGATGGCCTTCGGCGTGTTTTGCGTCGCTGGGGCGCGAAGAGAGCTGCGACTCAACTCCTTCAATTTGCGCAACGCTGTTCAACTTATCTGAGTAACCTTTAGAGATGGCAGCATTCAGCATCGTGCCGGGCGAGGCTTGCTGAAAGGTCTCCTTCAGTTTTGAACTGAAGCCTCGCAACCCATCTCCCTCGACGCCGAACACCAATCCAGGTGACGTGCAGAACTGGCCTACGCCGAGCAGCACCGAGCGAAAGAGTCCTTCTGCAATCCCCGCCCCATTGCTTTTCAAAACACTGGGCAATAGAAAGACCGGATTTACGCTGCCCATTTCGGCGTAGACCGGAATCGGGTTGGGCCGCTTCGCCGCCGCATCGAAAAGCGCGCGCCCGGCTCGATACGATCCGGTAAATGCAACGGCTCGCGTCTTGGGATGCGTAGCGAGGGCGATGCTAATCTCCGTGCCAAAGCTGTGGAGCATCGAAAAAGTTCCCTCGGGCATGGATCTGGATTTCACGGCTCGCGCAATGGCCATGCCCACAAGTTCCGAAGTAGCAGGATGAGCCGGATGAGCTTTCACTACGACCGGATTGCCCGCCGCGAAAGCAGAAGCAGTATCTCCTCCTGCCACCGAGAAGGCCAGAGGAAAATTGCTTGCTCCGAAAACAGCAATGGGCCCGATCGGTTCGAGCATGCGCCGAATATCGGGGCGGGGCAGAGGTTTGCGGTCCGGCAACGCCGTATCGATCCGCGCGTCTACCCAGGATCCTTCCTTCACGATGTCGACGAACATTTTGATTTGATTCACGGTCCGATCGCGCTCGCCTTGCAGACGTCCCGTATCGAGAGCCGTTTCGCGGGACGCCGTTTCAATCAGTTCGTCACCGACGCCAAGGATTTCTTCCCGGACCGACATCAGGAACGCAGCGATTCGTTCCGGTTCCATGTGCCGCATCTCTACGGCGGCGGAATCGGCGAGTTCCAGCGCCCGATCGAGTTCGGCTTGCGTAGCTTCATGAAAGGGCTGGTCAAGCTGCCTGCCCGCGCGTGGATCGAAAGCGCGGAATGTTTTCGTGCCAGAGCCGCAAAGTTCCGAACCGATCATGTTCTTGCCGTGCATTTCCATAACTTCTGAGGTCTTCTACCGCCTCTTCATTTCAGCTTTTGCCTGCGCAATATCGCTTGCCGTGGGTAACAAGCCGTCCAGGCGGGTCAGCTCTAGCATCTTATGCAGTTGAGAGCTGACTTCCACTAATCGGATAGGGCAGCCGCGCCGGGTTGCGAGCGTATAGATCACCGTCAATTCGCCCAGTCCGGAACTATCGGTCGCGGTAACTCCCGCCACTCGCAGAATAATTCCCGACGGCTTGGTTGTCGAATTGAGGACCTGCCGAGCGCCTTCGCGTAATGCGTTTAACGATGGTCCGAGTGTTAACGGGCCAACAACGTCGAGAATCGCAAAGTCATCCTCCATGCGCGAGGTAACGCTCAGTGCCATCGCACTCTCCTGTCGATCGTATTCGTACGTCGCCATTATCCGCTCGCGTCGCTGTGAAGACCGAGCGTTATCTGACTCGTGCTATACAGCGTAGCCTATCGTTTCCTTTGTTATTGCTCTGCAGGCGCTTCGCCACATTGGGCTTTCTGGCAAGCCAACTGCATCTAACTCGGTGCGCCTCCGGTTGGACTTCGGTCTTTCAATTCGGAGGAGCGCACCGCTCACTAGGGTCAAGCGACTGCAACAGCGCGTTCGTACTTCGGACGCGCTATTTTTTTCAGCCCGCGCCGCATGACTTGCGAACAATCAACTCGCCGTCTAACAAAACATCGCGTGCCGGCATTTTGGGCCGATCGATGCGGTCGAGCATGGCTGCCAGAGCCGCTTCTCCAATCTCACGGCAAGGCTGGCGAACCGTCGTCAGTGGGACAGGCAACAAGCTGGCGTATCGCACATCATCGATTCCCACGATGCGAATCTCCTCCGGAATCCGGATGCCCCGCGCGAGGAAACTGTGCATCAATTGGCCGGCCATCCGGTCATTAACGCAGACGAAGCCTTCCATCGATTCGTTCTGCTCCGCCGGAGATTCAAGCAAGGCTGGTCTCAATCCGAAACTGCGCAATGCTTCCTCGTAGCCCCCCATGCGTGCCGAAATAGTTGACTCTGCCCCGTGATATCCCAGGAATCCAATCCGCTTGCATCCGAGCTTGATCAGGTGTTCGGTGGCCACGTATCCAGCCTGACGGTTGTTGACGCCGACGAGATCGGGCCGCTCCCGCTGCGGCTTGGCGCTGACCGGACGGTCCAGCAGCACGACCGGAATCCGGGCTTCTTTCAATGCGGAGAGAATTCGGCGATTCGCTCTTTCCGCTTCAGGTTCAAACTCCAGGGGGGCAAAAAAGACGCCAGCCACTTTCCTTGCGATGAATTGCCGACAGAGCAACCAGGCCTGCTCCTGTTTCGACGAACGTGTGAGATCGACGTGACCCCAAAGCAACGCGTGCTCGTGCGCTTGCGGCGCGTTCGCAATGCCCTGGCAGATGAGGTCGAAGATTTCCGTCTCGCCAAGATCTGGTATCAGAAGACCGAACAGGAGCGCTTGAGTGCGATCTCCTTCTTTATTGCGGACGTAGGTTCCCGAACCCGCGATGCGGTCGATCAGCGCCCGGTGCTGAAGTTCCTTGAGAGCCCGGCCAACGGTAATCCTGGATGTGCCGAACTTGCGAACTAACGTGGATTCGCTGGGCAGTTTGTCTCCGGGTTGAAAGCGCCCGGAAACGATGTCGGCGGCGAGGCTCTCCAGCACGATCTGGTATTTCGGTCTGACCGGCACTATCTGATATTACAGCTTTATGCGTCAGACAGCAACCTGTCATTAGAGGCGCACATCCAAGCAGATGTAAGCGAGGAATTGAATCTTATGATGCGAAGCATACAGCTGCCTTTTCTGATGGAGGAGACGCTCGAGTTGATTGGGAACCAGCAAAGGGTCAAACCGAACAACGAGACGGAGCGTCCACGCGCAAAATCATCTAAGGAACGGGTACGCGCTGGATTCCGGCATCTTTTAGCGATTTTGGACAAGGCGCTCGAGTGCGACGGTCCCAATTCCATCGCAAATCTCGAACGCATGATGCGGGGAACGCGATCACTGGCGAAGTAAGCGGATCGCTTTACTTGCTCCTCGCCATTTCCCGATCAAGAAATTCGAGTACGTCGTTTCCCCAGACGTCGGTTGCCGTGGAACAGAAGCCCCAATGCCCGTCATGATTCGTGGTGCCGAAGGCAGGATAGATTTTCGACTGGAACTCTTTGTGCTTTTTAGTTGCTTCTCTAGTTAAGACATGGCTCGGGGCAAGACTGAAATCATTTTCGGCCTGAAGCAGAAAAATGGGCGCCTGAGCGCGATCCACTGCCCGGCTGAGCCGGCTTCCTACGATGGGATTTCTCTCCCAAGACATGGCGCCTGGAGCAAACGGCACCAGGGCTTTCACGCCGAGCTGGCGTTCCCCGGCAAGCAGCGTCTGAATGCCTCCAAAGGAGCAGCCGGAAATGGCGATACGGCTTGCATCGACGAACGGCTGCGACTTCAGAAAGGTCAGCGCCGCGACAACGTCATCAACCTCCTCATCTTGAAGTTCGATCATGCGCTGCGCGCGTGCCATGGGAGGCGCTTCAGCGACAAGATCCTGGATGTAAGGGCCCGGGGAGCGGCCTTGCCCTCTGCGATGGGGAGCAAAGAAGACGTAGGAATGCGCCGTGTAGAATTTGGCCAGAGCCGGCTGCGAACCGGGCGATCTCTCGCTGCCGTGATTCCATACAATCGCGGAGAAAGGGCCGTCCCCTGCGGGTTTCCAAAGGAATCCGTGTAACTGCAGTCTGCCGCTCTCAAAGACAACTTCCTCAGCGCGGCTTTGAGCCATTGCTGACGCGGCGGTCCAACTAAACGCAAGCAGGAAAACCGAGCTCGATCGCTTGATTCGTGTCGAAATCATGGCTGCCATCATAACCCCGGGAAGTCCCTGTGGGGCTGATATGGAAATTCAGGCCGCGCCCACAGGAGTCAATCCATGCCGGCCTGCGTCGCCCGTATGCCACTTCACGCTTATTGTGCCCAGCAGTGTCCCACCTTTACTTTGCGTAGCTTGTTCTTAATCTGCTCCGCGTCGACGGACGTCCACGCCAGGGCATCTGAAGGCGGCAGGAACTCGTAGGTGTTGAAAATTTGCCAGGGTTGGCCGGGTTTTTCAACAGTCAAGATCAGGCACACCGCATATCGCGGGCCTTGAAAATAAGAGACGCGTATCGAGTGAATCCCGGCCTCCAACTCCGCCGTGGCCGTGCATCCGGAAGGGCCATGTATACCGTCATCGTCAATCACGAGGTGGTCGTCGATGTACAGCTTGGAACCGTCGTCCGATGTCAAGCCGAACCCATATTGTCCGGCTTGTTGAGTCCAAAATCTGCCCCTGTAGTCGATGGCAAACCATTCGAAGCGGTTAGTGATGCCGGGAAAGCCTGCTCTAAAATCATGAGCTGGAATATTCAGGCTGGTGGTGTAGATTGTCCCCACCGGTGTCCGGTGTTTGAATCGCGGAAGAGATTGACTTCCCTTGGGAATGAAATAGATCTCGCCGCGAAGCCCCGAGGAAACCACAACCGTTGTGCCAAAAACAGGAACCGAAATGTGCCCCGGAGTTGGCTGCTGGGCACTGGCCAGACAGACGCAGGCGAACAGAGCCGAGCAGCTTCGCGTGAAATCTACGTGCGCGTGCACAACCCCAGACTAGCGCCTGTTCAGCCGGCCACGACTAAGCGGTAGTTCTGCGCATCCGTTCAATATTGCCGGTGAAACATCGCGGCGGACAAGGCGAACCTTGCACTCACGCTCAATGCGATGGATCTCGCCGCGTTCGGATTTTGAACTGAAGGTGGATGCGGATCCGCGTTGTCCGGCGCGGCCGGTCCGGCCGACCCGGTGAATAAAATCCTGCGGCGCCTGCGGTAGATCGAAATTGACCACATGTGCAACGCTATCGACATGAATGCCGCGCGCGGCGACATCGGTAGCGACCAGCACCCGATAGCGGCCGTCGCGGAACCCGGCGAGAGCCTGATTGCGCTGATTTTGAGTCCGGTCGCCGTGCATCGCAACCGCGCGGATGCCTGACGCGAAAAGCCGTTTGGCCAGCCGATCAGTCCCGTGCTTTGTGCGCGCGAACACCAGAAACGAGCCGTCTTCCTGAGTCAGCATGTGCCGCAGCAGAGGGATTCTCATCTCGCTCTCCACTTCGTACAAATGCAAATCTACTTCGTCAGGCGTTTTTGCTGTAGAGCCGTTGATGGCGATGCGGACAGGATCTGCGGAGTGGCGTCGAATCAGGCGTTCCACGGTTAGCTCCATGGTTGCCGAGAAGAACAGGCTCTGCCGGGTTTTCGGCAACACCGACAGAATCTTCTCGATGGCAGGAAGGAAGCCCATGTCGAGCATGCGGTCGGCTTCGTCCAGGACCACGGTGGAAACCGCGCCGAGATTGATCAGGTTCCTGCCAAGAAAATCCTCGAGCCGGCCTGGTGTGGCGATTACAACCTGCGCGCCTCGCCGCAGCGCATGGAGTTGAGTTTGTTCGCTCAATCCGCCGACAACAACAGCGCAGCGCAGGCCGGTGTTGACGGACAGATTTGAAAAACTTTCAGCGATTTGAAGCGCGAGTTCGCGCGTCGGCGCCAGAATCAGCGCTCGAACGCACGACGAGCCTCTTCGATTTTCTTTGCTTGCGGCATTCGCCGACAGTATTTCAATTATGGGTATTAGGAACGCGAGCGTTTTCCCCGTGCCGGTTTGAGCAGTGGCGACGACGTCCGCGCCCGCCAAAGCGGGAGGAATCGATCGGGCCTGTACCGGAGTCGGCTGTTTGAAGCAATTTCGCGCGAGATTTTGATGCAGAGACTGGTTCAGTGTGAGTTCAGAGAATGTGTTCATAAGGTTGAGCCGCGCAGTCGCGGCGGATTTCCTTCATGAACTTAAACGGGAGGTTTACGTGACCAGACCGAGCGAAATTCGCGGGAAGTGGTATGACACCACTCGAAGCAAGGAACGAGTTCAGGTAGGAACGTATTCATCATAGCAGAAAGACGATCGGGCCAGTGGCATACTTCAGGACGCACAATCCACGCGGGCTGTGGCCGATTCAAAATGGCGGCGAACTGGCAGTTTTGTATTGCTTTCTATTCTTGTACCTTTTCGCGGCGGGAGCAGGGCCGATTAGTATGGACAGGCTCTTTAGAAATCGCGACTAGTGCTCACGTTCGGCCCATTGCGATCGAATGCCTTCCTTCCAACTGCCGGAAAGAGGCGCCCGGATCGCGCGTTGAAAAAGCTCCGGGTCCGTGACATCGCCTTTATAGAGCCGTACTACATCGGCAACGGTCACCCGCAGCGAATCAAATCCGACCTGTTCGATGGCATCGCCGGCTCCGAGTTCACCCTCCTGGACGACGGAGAAATAGATCCCCGAATATCCGCTCTGCCAGAATCTTTTCACCATGTCCGGGCGATCAAAGCGCAAGGCGAGTTTGTAGCAGGGCATGCGCGGTTGCGTCACTTGTAAAATCGCCGATCCGATTCGAAACCGATCTCCAATGTGGACTGAATCTTCGAACAAACCTTCCGTGGTCAGGTTCTCGCCAAGAGCGCCAAATGGCAGAGGCATGTTGGGGAATTGCTCCGCCCAATATGAATAATGTTCTGAGGCGTATAGATACACGGCTTTGTTAGGGCCGCCGTGGGCAGTCAGATCCGACTGACGATCTCCCTCGATGTTGAAGCCGCGTAAGGCCACCCTGCCCTGGACCGGCGATTTGAAAATGCTGGTCAGCACCGTTCCGTTTGGCGTCTTCACTTCTTTCGGCTGGCCTACGTTGACAGACAGCACGCGTTTGAGTTGGACACCGTCCATTGTTTAAGGATGCGCGAAGAGAAACGTCGGATTCCGGTACTCGAATCCGGAAATTAAGGTCTTTTGTGGCGCAATCCATTATGTGGCGTTGTGTTTAGCGAGACATGGCCCAGCCGAGAAGCCCAAATTATGTTGTGATAGTAACGAGCGAGGATAGTCCCCGAGCACTCTCCGCTTCTCAGGGCCATATAACGGATTGCGCCACGGAAGATTCATCATGTGGCCGATCACATAACAGCTCCAATACGAAGAGTGATCGGTGTGCGCGTACTGTTCCGATTTTATGGCGAACTTAATGATTTCCTAAAGTCTCCCAAGCGAGATACCGAATTCGAACATGTCGCGGGAACAACCGACACGATAAAGCATGTTATCGAATCCCTGGGCATACCTCACACTGAAATCGGCCGCATTACCGTAAATGAGCAAGCAACTTCCTCATCGGAACAACTGGCGGATGGAGACCGTGTTGATGTGTTTCCCCGTCCGGAGCCGGTATTCCTGGAAAATCCTCGATTCGTTGTGGACGGACATCTGGGCCGGTTGGCGGCCTATCTCAGAATGCTTGGGTTCGACACATGGTACGACCGGTTTGCCGATGACATACTCCTTGCCAAGATCGCCAGTGGAGAAGCGCGTGTCTTGCTCACGCGTGATGCCGGACTCCTGAAACGGAGTGAAGTTGACGCTGGATATTTCGTTCGCTGTGACAAACCGCACGATCAGTTGCGCGAAGTAACACGCCGGTTCGCGCTCCATTCCCATTTCTCGCCTTTCCGCCGCTGCATGGATTGCAATGCGCTGCTGTGGCCTGTTTCGAAGGACGAAGTCGCCGAGTTGCTGCCGCCGCACACGCGTGAAACGAAGAACGAATTCAGCCGCTGCTCAGGATGCGGAAAGGTTTTCTGGCGTGGTTCGCATTACGCTCGCATGCTGGGATGGATTGAGGATCTGACAGCCGGCTCGTGATGGACTCGTGCGCTACCGTGAATAGCGAGTCTCTAGGAGCCTTTCGTTTGAAGAATTGGATTCTGTGCCTTCTGTTTGCGCTTCCTGCTTTTGCTCAGGAACCAGTCCGGTATGAGCTGCGATTCCCTAATCGAGTGCACCACGAAGCGGAAATTCGGGCTACGTTCACCGGTATCCAACAACCTGTGCTCGAAGTCAAAATGAGCCGATCGTCACCGGGCCGTTATGCTTTGCATGAATTCGCGAAAAATGTCTACAACTTTCGCGCTTCGGATGCACAGGGACATTCGCTCTCCATCACTCGCCCGAACCCCTACGACTGGAACATCACCGGACACCAGGGCACGGTGATAGTCGAGTATACGCTTTATGGCGACCGAATCGACGGAACGTACGACGGGATCGATGAAACGCATGCCCACCTCAATTTGCCGGCCACGCTGGTCTGGGCCGCCGGTTTTGAGAATCGGCCAGCGTCTCTGAAATTCGAAATACCGGAACATTCAGATTGGAAAATTGCAACTCAATTGATTCCTCATGAGGACGGCACTTGGTCGGCGCAAAATCTCGAGTGGTTGATGGATAGCCCGGTTGAGATCAGCGCACATGCCCTGCCTGAGTGGAAGATTGAAGACGCGACCTTTCGCCTTGCATTGCATCACCGCGGGACCGATGCCGAAGCGGGCGTCTATGCCGAGATGTGCAAGGCGGTGGTGCTCGAAGAGGAGGGCGTCTTCGGCGCGCTGCCTAAATATGACGGCGGTACATACACGTTTTTGATCGATTATCTCCCCTACGCGTCCGGCGATGGCATGGAGCATCGCGATTCCACCGTGATCACCGGGACAGGTGAGCTGAAAGACTCCGCATCGCGAATGATAGGAACCGTGTCGCACGAGTTCTTTCATTCCTGGAATGTCAAGCGCATTCGCCCAAGATCGCTGGAGCCATTCGATTTCGACCGCGCGAACATGTCGGGAGAATTGTGGTTCGCGGAAGGTTTTACGAATTACTATGGACCGCTCACTCTTAAGCGGGCTGGGTTATCGACGCTCGATCAATTCGCTAGGAGCATAGGCTTCGCGGTGAGCGCCGTATTGACCGCACCCGGGCGTAAGGTGTTCAACGTAGTCGATATGAGCCGAATGGCGCCGTTTGTGGACGCCGCCACCTCGATCGATCCGAACAATTTCAGCAATATCTTCATTTCTTATTACACGTACGGCGAAGCGCTGGCACTCGGCATTGACTTGGCGATACGGGAGCGGTTTCCAGGCAAATCGCTTGACGATTGGATGCGTACCATGTGGCGCGAGCACCCGGATATACAAAAACCGTACACGCTGCAAGACCTGCAGAGCGCTCTTGCCGAGGCTACCGGCAGCCGCGAATTCGCGGATGAGATCTTTCGCCGGCACATTTTCGGAATGGAACCGTTGGATTACGAAGCGCTGCTGCGACGCGCGGGTCTCCTGTTGAGGAGCACGCACCCGGGACAGGCATCGCTGGGAACCCAGCGGTTTAGTTATTCGGACCAGGGAGCCGAAATTACAGGTAATACTCTGCGTGGAACGGCTCTCTATGATGCTGGTCTCGATAAGGGAGACCGTATTCTGCAATGCGGTGGCAAATCAGTGAAAGCGAGCACCGACCTCGATGCCTGCATAGCGGGTCGCAAACCGGGAGATCGCATTCAGGTAAAGGCGGGTACGCGCGCGGGGGAAAAAGAGATCGAGATCGTGCTTGAGGCAAATCCCATGCTCGAGTTGGTTCCCTACGAGCAGGCAGGACAGCCGATTACACCCGAGATCACCGCTTTGCGTCAGGCATGGCTCAGTTCGAAAGCTCTGCATCCATTGCCCACGATCGAGAAAATGCCGTGACGACGGGGACGGCCTGTCATTTTGGGAAATGCTGTCGGAAATATTCCGTGATGCTGGATTCTTGACGGATGGCGACGGCGTTGGCGACTTTTCTATAGATCTCGGCCGAATCGCGCTGCACTTCAAGTGCTCTCAGCCCGGCAAGTGCCTCAGGCTGTTCACCGCCGCGGATGAGCCCGGTCAGAAATTCGATTGCGGATTCCTGGCGTGATGCGCCGAGTGCGCGAAGCAGCGGATCGCTTGAGTGGACGGAGCGCGATTGTTCCCAGGTTTGAATCAGCGCGGTTACTGCCTCCGGAAGACGGGATGTACCCATCGCCAGCGCGGCTTCCTCCCGGATCTCCCCATCGCGTTCCGCAAGAAATTCGGACACGAACGGAACGGCCGCGTTTCCCTCGACGTGCAACAGCGATTCCAGTGCTTGCCCGGTGACCGCAGACTCCCTGTCTCCCATTCGTGCCTTGATCCGGAGGAGGAGCGCCGCTTCAATGCCCTCCAACTCGCCCAAGGCGCGGGCGGCATCTGCCCGGACGCTTGCCTGTTTGTCGGTGAGTGCGCGCATTTCGTGCCAGAGTTTGTCCTCCCGAGTGAGGTCCGAACACTGCAAAAGCGCTAAGGCGCAGATGCCTCTCAAACTGGCCGCCGTGTCGGCTTCGGCTCCCCATACAGGCTCCATTTGGACATGCCGCAGCCCGCGCAAGAACGCAGTGGATTCCGCATGGTCCAGTTTTGTAAGTGCTCTGGCAATAGCTTCTTTGCCCCAACATTTCGGGTCCGATTTAGCGGGATGCTCGAATAGACGATCGAAGACCTTGAGCAAATCCGGAATCAAGTCCTGCATTCCCAGATCCGCAGCAACACTGGCCGCTTTTGCGACTACTACGTTTACCGGGTCATCCAGCGCTTTGCGCAAGCCCAAACGGGTTTCTTCTGTGGCTCCGGATTGCCGCATTGAGTTAAGGGATTCCAATTGATGTTCAATCTTGCGGCTAGGCATCGAACGAAGTTTAATTTATCTCACGCCGCTTAGAATGAGAGTCATGCGAAATGCCGCTCTGTGCGCGTTCTTCGCCGGAGCGCTGAGCGCCTCGACCGCGTTCTGCGCGAAAGCTCCGTTTACTTTCGACGCCATGATGAGGCTCGCGCGCATCGACGATCCACAGTTGTCTCCAGATGGAAAAACCGTAGCATTTACCGCCCAAACAGTCGACATGGCGAACAACACCAAGCCCACGCAAATTTATGTTGTTCCCGTGGACGGCGGCACTCCCAGGCGTTTGACGAACGACGGCATGTCGAATACGCGTCCACGCTGGACGCCGGATTCCAGCCGCATCGTATTCGTGTCCGACCGGAATGCCGGATCTCAAATCTGGTCGATGAAGGCCGACGGCACGGACGTAAAGCAGATCACTAACGTTCCTACCGAGGCTGACGGCGTAACCGTCTCTCCCGACGGCAAACTGATCCTCTTTACAAGCGCTGTCTATCCCGGCTGCGAGGCGACAAATGCAGCTCCGGGTGTCGATTACGATCCGATTTGTAATAAATCGAATCTCGATCAGGAGGCCGCGAGCAAGATGAAAGCTCGCGTCTACACCTCGCTTGCTCTACCGGCATTGGACCCATTACGAAGGCAAACGGCGGCAACATCTTCTGATTCAGATGCTGGACGGAAGCGGCAGAGCCCGCGATCTTACTCCGGGCGATTTGAATGCTCCGCCCTTTTCGTTGGGCGGTCCTGAAGCCTACGTTTTCTCCCCCGATAGCGTGCAAATCGCATACATGGCCAACACTGATCCCGACCCCTCCACGAGCACGAACAGCGATCTCTTCACTGTGCCGGCGGCCGGAGGCGAGGCGAAGCGAATCACGACAAACCCGGGCGCCGATGAAGGACCGCTGTATTCTCCGGATGGAAAACTTCTCGCATATCGAACCCAGACTCGCGCTGGATATGAAAGCGATGAGTGGCGATTGGCGGTGCTCGATTTGCAGTCGGGAAAAATGAACACGTTGACCGATTCGCTGGATCGCTGGGTAGAAGGGTATACCTGGTCTCCGGATTCCACGCACATCTTTTTTACGATCGACGATCACGGAGCAACGCCTCTGCTGATGATTCCCGCGGCCGGGGGAGCCATTCGAACCATTGCGCAAGGGCCGACGTCGGTCAGCGCCATGCAGTTTACCGCCGATAATCACACGATGATCTACATGGAACAGAGCGGTTCGAAACCTGTTGAGATCAACAAAGCCACATCGAAAGGCGGGAGCGGCATTCCGATGACGCACCTGAATGATGCGACTCTGGACCAATTTCAACTCACTCCGCTCGAGAAGATTTCCGTGGACACTTCCGATGGTGCGAAGGTGGAGAGCTATGTGGTTAAACCGCCCGACTTCAACCCAGCGAACAGATACCCTGTACTCTTTGCGATTCATGGCGGCCCGCAAGGCGATTGGGGGGAATCCTGGAGCTATCGTTGGAATCCTCAAGTTTTCGCTGCGGCCGGTTTCGTGGTAGTCCTGCCCAACCCGCATGGATCTATCGGGTATGGGCAGAGTTTTACGGATGCCGTGAATGGAGATTGGGGCGGGCGCGCATACGACGACATCATGGCGACTGTAGATTACGTCGGTAGTCTTCCCTACATCGACAAGGAGCGCATGGTAGCTGCCGGCGGGTCGTATGGCGGCTATATGATCGATTGGATTTTGGGGCACACCGATCGGTTTAAAGCCCTGGTCTCGCACGCCGGCGTTTACGATCTGCGGAGCGAAGCAGGAACTACTGAAGAACTCTGGTTTCCCAAATGGGAGTTTCAAGGATTGCCGTGGGAGAATCCGGACGTGTACCAGAAATGGTCGCCGAGTTCTTATGTGAAGAACTTCAAAACGCCTACGCTTGTCACTCATGGCGAACTGGATTATCGCGTGCCCATCGGGCAAGGGCAGCAACTCTTCACCGCGCTTCAGGAAATGAAAATTCCTTCCAAACTGGTGCAGTTTCCCGATGAGGGCCACTGGATTCTGAAGCCGCAGAACAGCCAGTTCTGGTATGCGACCGTCATTGATTGGCTGACGCAGTACGCCAAACAAACTCCCGCGGTTCCCAAACCAACGCCGGCGATTCAATGAACGGGTTTTCTCACGATTTTGAAAAGTAGGTGATTCACAATAGAGCTTCTGCAATTCGCCGCGGCGCATGATTCAGATCCCCGTTCGCAGAAAACCGTTCCTTGCCTTGATCAGCGCGCGCCTGATCGCGTTCCTTGCTGTCCTGGGGCCGGGCTTCGTCACCGCAAACGTCGATAACGATCCGGGCGGAATCCTTACCTATTCGCAAGCGGGCGCCCAGTTCGGATATCAGCTTCTTTGGACGCTGATTCCAACCACCGTCGCCCTGATCGTTGTCCAGGAAATGGCCGCGAGAATGGGCGCCATCACGGGCAAAGGGCTTTCCGACTTAATCCGGGAAGAGTTCGGATTGCGCGCGACGTTCTTCACGATGATCGTTCTAGGGCTTGCCGATTTCGGCAATATCATCGCCGAATTCGCCGGACTCGCCTCCGGAATGGGTATTTTCGGCGTCAGCAAATACATTGTCGTGCCCGCTGGGGCAGCGCTCGTGTGGACTCTCATTGTGCGGGGCCGCTACAAGCCCGTGGAACGCATTCTGATTGTTGCTTCTTTGATCTACTTTGCTTATCCGGTTTCTGCATTCTTTGCAAAGCCGGATTGGGATTTGGCAATTAAACAAACCTTCATTCCAACGCTGAGCAGCGATCCCGCCTATCTCGTGCTTATCGTAGGACTGATTGGCACAACCATTACGCCCTGGATGCAGTTTTATCTGCAGGCGGCCGTGGTGGAGAAAGGCATCGATAAGCGGCATTATGATCTGTGCCGTCTTGATGTGATAACGGGGTGCATTGTCACCGATGTGATTGCGTTCTTTATTGTGGTTGCTTGTGGCGCGACAATTTACCATTCGAACCATCCCGAAATTACAGATGTTGCCCAGGCGGCCCTCGCGCTGCGGCCCTTTGCCGGAAAATTCGCATCGCTTCTGTTTGCCGTTGGGCCTCATCAACGCCTCCCTGCTTTCGGCTGCGATTCTTCCATTGGCAACTTCGTACAACATCTGCGAGGGGCTTGGATTCGAGTCCGGCGTTGACAAGCGCTTTTCCGAAGCGCCCATTTTCTATTGGCTTTACACGTTGCTGATTGGCGGGGGGGCGGCCTTCGTGCTCATTCCGCATTTGCCTCTGTTGAAATTTATTCTCTACTCGCAGGTGGCGAACGGAATTCTGCTGCCGTTTGTGCTCCTTTATATGTTGCGACTGATCAACCGGCCGCGCTTGATGGGCAATTTCAAAAACGGGCCATGGCAGAACGTGATCGCGTGGACAACGGCCATCACGATGATTGTTCTTGCCGGCGCCCTGGTGATTACCAGCTTGACAGGATAAAAAATTGAGAGAAGCTGCGGCCGCAGGGTACGTTCTATTCGAACTCCCATGTGTCCCACCTGCTTATCAAGACACGTCAAGAAATCTCATCTTCGATTCCGCGACCTGCCGCTCCTGATCATGCAGGCAAAGCCTTCCCGCTGTATGAGTTGCTACCGCCGGTTTTATGCCTGGCCGTGGCTGCGCAACCTGTAGGCCTAACATCGCTCGGTTATTTCTAATTATTTTTGATGTTACGATCAAGTTGCAGGCTGTCCTTCGGGCGGCCAGTTTGCCAGCAATGGAGTCTTCGAGGATCTCCGCACCCATCGCGGACCGGCCCCAAAGCCTGGCTCTTCCTTTTGAGCCACTTCCCCAATTCCGCCAGAATGCGCTAGAAGAAACAGCCGCTCGCGCCGACAATCGCGGTAAACGGATCGGCATTTTCATTGTTGCCTACAACGCAATTACCACGCTGAGCAAAGTGCTCAAGCGCATCACGCCCGAGGTCTGGCGCAACGTGGAACAGGTGGTGGTGTTCGACGATGCCAGTCAGGACGCAACTTACGAACTGGCGGTCGGCATTCAAGCCATGGCCAATCTGCCGAAGCTGCGGGTTCTAAAGCATGCCAAGAACCTAGGCTACGGCGGTAATCAGAAAGCTGGATACCGCTACTTCATTGAGCAAGGATTTGACGTGGTGGTTCTGCTGCACGGTGATGGCCAGTATGCTCCGGAACTGCTGTCGCACATGTATGGACCGCTTGTTCGGGGGAAGCGGATGCGGTCTTCGGCTCGCGGATGATGAAGGATTTCGGTGGGCCCCTTAAGAGGCGGCATGCCGCTCTACAAATATCTCGGGAACCGAGTTCTGACAGCCTTTGAAAATCGCGCTTTAGGTCTGAACCTTACGGAATTTCACAGCGGATATCGCGCATACAACGTACACGCGCTCTCACAGATTCGTCTTGACAATCTCGCGGATGAATTCCATTTCGATACGGAGATCATCATCAAGCTCCATCACCAGAATTTCAAGATTCTGGAAGTCCCGATTCCGACCTTCTACGGTGACGAGATTTGCTATGTAAACGGGCTGAAGTACGCAAAAGCGATTCTTCGCGCCGTCTACCGCTACATGGAAACATCCAGGGCGGTGCGCTGTTACCCCGAATACGAAGAATACTTCGTCCCTTACGCCATCAAGCGCAGTCTTTATTCCGCTCACTATTACGCCGCGCGCCTGATAGGAAGGGATCAACGCGTGTTGGAACTGCGCCGCAAGCCGACTAGTGGGAAAATGGGGACTGACTTCGAACCTTCGCAGTTCCAAATTCCCGGAAACAATGTAATCGAGGCCGACATTGAGACGGGCTTGAGCGAGCTTCGTAAGTCCGGCCAGGAGTTCGATCGCATTCTGGCGCTCGACATTCTCGAACACCTTGAGAATCCAAGTAAGCTGCTGCAGGATTGCAGACGACTGCTGAGCGCCAGGGGCAAATTGATCGTTTCGGTTCCAAACGCAGTGAATCTAACGGTCAGACTGATGGTGCTGTTTGGGAATTTTCGCTATGCGGATCGCGGCATCCTTGACTGGTCGCATCTGCGCTTCTTCACGGCAAAGACGATTCGTGCCCTGCTGGAAGAGCACGGGTACCGCGTAACCGGCCACCACTATACGATCATGCCGCTCGAGCGCCTGATTCCGATGCGTTCCGAGAACCGGCTGCTTCGTTTCGGCAATAAGGTGTTACGTGTGTTGACGGCCCTCGCTCCGGGACTGCTCGCATACGAGATCCTGCTGATTGCGGAACGTTGATCGGTTAACCAAGACATCAGCAGAACTTTCGCTTATGTCAATCAGAGGTTTCGCGTCTTCGAAAACAAAAACAATCCGCCCGCAATCAACAATCCAGCGCCCGCGGTAGCGGTCATGATCGGATAAGACGGCGTCTCCTGCACCCACCCTGTTTCAATTGCCCTATTCTTCCGAACCGGCACAGGTTGGTGAAGCGCCATCTGAATGACCTCCGCCAGATGCATGCCGTGGCGCTCGGTGCCATGCATGATCTGCTCGCGGCAACTGAACCCATCGGCCACGATCAGCGTGCTCTTCTCGGCGGATCGAATGCGCGGCAAAAGCACGCGTTCGCCGATCCTCATCGACACCTCGTAGTGGCCCTCTTCGTATCCAAAGGAACCGGCTAATCCGCAACAACCGGAATCCAATACTTCGGCATCCAGACCCATCCCGTTCAGCAGGTTCTGTTCGCTTTTCATTCCCACGAGCGCCTTCTGATGACAGTGCCCATGCACCCCTATTACTCGGGTCGATGACGAAATGCTTTCATGTAGCAAGCACGATTGTACGAGATTTTGGCGGATGCTAGCTCCACTCTTATGTCGGCGGCCATGAGCCTGCGAGGAGCCGACGAGACCGAGAGGGCCGGCGAGACAAAGGAACATCCTGTTCTCGTGCCAGTTGAGCGTGGCAAGAACGTTCATTCGCGCTGTAACGGGGCGCCAAGGGATCCAAGGTCAAGCCGATCTGGAGCAGCATGTGCAACCGCAAACACATCTCGTCACAAATGAATACTCTCTGTACTATTTCCCGCTCTCTCTTTTCAAAATTTCAAAAAGCACAGCGAGAGATTAGGCACGACGAAAAGATCTGTAATCTTTGGGACTTCCTTCATGGGCGCGCGTTGAAGGCCATTTAGTGGCTCGTCTAAAAACAGCAACCCGATTCTGTCACGAATGGGCTGCCCCGTTTTCACTATCAGATTCTTCCTCGTTTACAAAATCTCGAGACAGATGTCTAATAGAACACATCGTGATGCTGCCTCTATCGAAATGTCTGGGTATCCGGCGAACGCTTTTTGCACCTTCTCTAAAACAGCTCTTACACACCAGTGCGTTTCTTGCTATACCGCTTCTCACCGCAACAGCCTGCAACTCTCAGTGCACATATGTTCAAAATACCCCTGTTTATGCAAGCTTCGAGGCGGACACAAGCAACGATAATAGCCCCGCCCCGCCCGTAGATTGTCACAACGCCCTAACTCTACACAAAGGCACCAGACTTTTTGCATGGAGCGTAGCGAGCAATCAATGTTGCCTCGATGGCGCGACGGCTCAGTGGCAAGTGCATCTAACGCTATCTAATGGACGTACCATCTTTAGCCAATCTGGTCAATTAAACTTATCGAATCCGTTTATTAATGGGCAGATTGTTGATGTCTCGGCTGATACTCGCGACGGCGACGTAGTATTAACGGCCCATGCTTCAATTACTCCTAAATCCGATTCTTATCCAGACGGATGGTACATAGCGACCTGGTTTGGTTACGCCGGTTGTAATGTGGTCGGACGTGTGGATAACGGCAACTGGTCTGAAGTATATACCGGCGGCTATCCATATTACAATGGCAATTACGGTCCTGTCGCGGCCTCCGTACCTCTGGGCGGAACGCTGCAGCTAAGGCTGCGATCCGATCCGCTGGGCTTTCTTGCACTTTCCTCTCAGATCTCAGACCAGCAAGTCGCAACGCAATCTTTAGATAATAACGCGTTATTCACGACAGTGTCCTTGTACCCATAGGCGACGGAAGCGGTAGCACCGTTTCCTTTCAAGCCACGCATACTGGCACCTCCAGAATCACTCTAACCCCGACGACCGCTGACCAATACGCGTGCACCGACGCTGTACCGATCACCGTGACCGTGCAGGCACCGCAGAGCCTTGGGCCGGCTTCGTCCGTAGATAGTTTGCTAATCGGATACGCGGATAGGTCTGGTATTCCTCCTCATTTCTTAAAAGCTCAGGCTGCCCAGGAATCCTATACACGTTTAATGCTATGTCGTACAGATACGAGCCTCTGGGTCCCTGGGTTGGCGATTATGCCGTAATGTCCCGTGGGCCCGATTTCAGAGCCAACCAGTATACTGCCTATACACTTGCCGCTGACAAGGATTGGAAAGATCCAAACGGAATACTTCAGGGCGCAAACGTCAGTGCCGGCGATCTTGATACTAAGAATAACGTCTGTTGCAGCACTTGGAGAGAAATCATTACAAACAGTCCACGGGCCAATTACAAGTCGGCCAATAAGGATCGCTACATCACCGATTATCTCTGTACGAATGATGACTTTACTGCTCAGACTTCTTTAGCGGCAAGCTATGGGCTATTTCAAATGATGTTTCAGACAGCGTGGGAGCACGGCTTACGCGCGCATCCAACAGCGTTATACGATACTGATGTCAACATTCAAAGCGACACGAATTCAACCTACATTGCTACCAGGATGATCGAGCTTTTGTTTGCTAAGAAATATGGCCCCTCTCCTCAGTTAAATGGTCTTTTCGATCTTATCAGTGATTTCAAATCAGTGTGGAGTAAATACAATACCCGTCCAGGTTATAGTGATGATGTCGCTAACCGCGTCCCACAGTATCGCCCAACCGCTCAGTCGATCGTGTTCGGAGGTCAACAATGAGGATCGTGGCGCTAGCGCCGCATTTCTTACTGCTCTCGACTAGAGTGATAGGACAGACCGGCCCTGGAGACCCCGCAATCGTGGGCAGCTTTTTTCCTGCTGATTTACTGCAGCAGATAAATGACGATCCCAATCCAATAGGCTACGGGCAATTTTCGTGTTCTGCTCAGTACGATGGTCAAACAATCATAGCGGGCTACTCGAATGGTGTTGCGAGCAATATCTCAGTGCTACAGCAGCAAGGAGGAGCATATACCCGAACGGTCAGCTTAACAGCCAACATAAATGCTGGGCCATGTGAGCTTCAGCTCGTCGACGTAAACGGGGATGGCGTCCCGGACGTTAAGATATCATTTGTTGACAACGACGGAAACGCCGCGGATTGGCTGTTTACCTGGAACGGCACCGTGCTGACCAGCATTGGCCCGACCGTGACCGTTGGGATCGATACTACGTCAGCCGCGATAAATTCACTGCTGGTCGACGTACAACATGATGGGACGCTCCAGTTGCTTGTTCCCGGGGACCGAACGGGAGAGAGTCCGCACCCGGATGTCCTCTATCATCTTGTCAACGGATCGTATGTTCCGTCGCCGATTTTGATTGCTTTCTACACGGCAATTGGGAGCACGCTTCCGCAGCCGATCTCAATTGACCTTCCCATTGTTTTGCCCACCAGCATGCATGGCCCGTATGTACTCACAATTGCTAATGGCAATACGCAAGGCAGCAATCGTCTACAGGGAACAGTTACGATCAACAACGGCTCCGCTGTGTCGGTCGACACGTCCACGAGTATAGCTAGTTCTTCCATTACGCTCGAGGAAACCAATACGATTCAGATCTCTACAAACGGTGCAGCTGGAAGCCAGGCCGTTATTCTTATTGAAGAAATAACGCCTTCGACCGTATCGCTGTCAGGCTCGCAGACTAGCATCACCGTACCCGAAACAATCGGCGTGACTGGAAGCGTCTTTTATTCCGTGACGGGGCTTCCCACGGGTGTTACCGCTCAATTTAGCCCCCCGGCTGTGGATGGGCTTGGAGACGCAGTTCTCACTTTCTTGGCGGGGCCGAATGCCGTAACTGGCTCTGTGCCGATCACAATACTAGCGACGAATTCTGAAACCGGACAAACTCAGACTACGTCGCTTACTTTAAGAATTTCAGGTATATCACCAACGGCGGGCTTTGCCCTCAGCGCGAGCACCACTTCGCTATCGGTCAATATTGGAGGTTCCAATGCGGTGGCATTCACTCAAACAGCACCACCAACGTTCAGTGGCACAATAAGCTATTCAGTCGTTGGGCTCCCAGCGGGCGCATCGGTAACATTCGGCCCCCCGAATCAGGGTGGGTCCGGAGCATCCAGTGCTACTTTTGTCGCCTCTTCCACTACACCACCGGGTATTTATTCGATCGCTATTATCGGTACCGACCAACAGTCTGGTATTACCCAAGCTATTCCCTTCCAGTTGACAGTAAATCAGAACTCCTTACCATCGGGCTGGAACGATCAGGATATCGGCGCTGTTGGAAGTGGGGGCAGTGCATGGTCCGACGACGGTGTCTTTTCAATTCAGGGAGCAGGATGCGGCGAAAGCAGTACTTGTGATCAGGCGAATTTTGCTTATCAAACAGTTCAAGGTAACTGGTCTTCTGTTGTGAGGATAACTGGCGGGCCAAATAGCGTCGGGATGATGGGTCTGATGGTCCGGGACAACCTTGCGCCAAATAGCAATGAGGTCGTGCTTGAGATCGTAGGGGGAACCACCTTAGTTCTTGGGAGCAGGAATGGAAACACTTGGTCTTCGACGAGCTCTGTAACCGTTACTGTGCCGCTCTGGATTCGCTTGTCGCGGCTTGGGAATAGCTTTACCGCGTTCTACTCGTCAGACGGTACGAGTTGGAATCAAGTTGCTTCCGCCGTATCTGCAGAAATAAGTAATACCGTCGCATACGCTGGAGTATTCATCAGCTCCGGCAATGGCGGTCTGCTATCGGGGCTTTTCGACAGCGCCAGCAGTATCTCTTGGACATTGCCAACCGGGTGGGCTGATTCAGATATAGGTGGTACTGGTATTGCTGGAAGTGCAATCTCGAGTTCCGGCCTACTCGGAGTTCAAGGGTCTGGCTGCGGCATTAGCAGCGAGTGCGAACAGTTCCATTATGTTTACAACACGATACAGGCAGACTGGTCGATTGTTACTCAGTTGACGAGCACAAGCTGGCCAAATACCAATGCAGTTGCCGGTCTTATCATCCGCGACGGTTTGGACAGTACCGCCGAAGAAGTCTCGCTAGCACTGGTGGGGGGAACCACTTTGAGTTTGTCCTACAGAACCAACGGTGTATGGACATCAAACGCCAGTGTAAACGGCTGGAGCACTCCCATCTGGATGAGGCTAACCCGTTCCGGAAACAGCGTTTTGGGTTATTTCTCATCAGATGGGATAAGCTGGTCACAGCTTGGTTCAGCGATTGCACTATCTCTGAACCAAACAGTTTATGCCGGCATGGCCGTGAGCTCTGGAGACAACACAACTCTTATTACATCGGACTTTTGCAATATATTGCTCACGCCCTTCATCCTAGAAGCACCTTCCAGCGTTTCAATTTCGGCTAACAATCCAACGAGCATTATCATCACCGAAAAGGCAAATAGCGAATTTACAGATCCAGTGGCTCTTACATTGGTAAATCCTTCCGATGGGCTCTCCGGACGCTTTAGCCCATCTTCTCTTACGGGACCTGGCACCGCTACGCTTGATTTAATTGCATCGCTTACACTCCAGCCCGGCTATTACCCGATTACGATTTCAGGAACGGATTCCAATACTGGCGTCACACAGTACGCAACGTTCACTCTCGATGTCCAAACCGTGTCCATCCCCGCGTCAGCCCCGGTGCTTACGGTCCCTATCGGAAACACGGGTTCAGTAACCGTTGGCCAGACGCTGCCAGCAGGTGTAACAAATGGAGTCACTTTCGGCGTAGATGGTCTGGTTAATGGCATCACCGCAGTCGTGACGCCACAGGCACTCTCTGGTAGTGGGAATGAAACGCTTACTGTAACAGTGCCCGATTACGCCTTTCCAGGCGGCTATCCCCTAATCCTCCGAGCAACGGACAATGCAACTGGAAATCTCGTTTTGAACACGGTCGTCTCATTGATCGTTCCGCCAACGCTCTCAGATTTCCCCGAAGCTGTGAACGCAACAGAGCAAGCCCTAATCCTCGGTGGACCAACAGCGGCGACTGTCATCGTCAACTTTGCTCCAGGCTCTATGTTAAGTTCTGTCCGCCTTCAAATGTATATAACGCGTGGACCTGGAATCCGTATGCGCCGATTCCGGGCACGGCCCAAAATTACACCGCATACTCATCGTACGATCCAATCTTGTACGCCCAGCCGGGAGCGGGCATGGCTCAGGCTTGGCAACAGATAAATTGGGTATTGAATAACAAATACGGAGCAGATTGGAGCCTTAATCCTACAGTTGAGGACATTCAGACCGTGATCTATGATTTGTTGATTTCGGGATATGAGACGGCGGACCTGACGGCAGACGGGGCTCAACTCCTAGCTGACGCTCAGAATTACGGCGCGGATTTTGTTCCTTATGCGGGTCAAAAAGTTGCTATTGTGCTCTATTCCAATGGCATCAACGCAACCACACCGTCAACTGTAGCGGATGTGTTGATTGAGTACACTGTTCCCGGGGGATGGCCGTTTATATTCTAGACACTCTAATTAATTTTAGGTGTGTGTGCGCGCCTGCCGATGACCTCGAAACGGATCACTTATCAGGTGTGCAGAAGCGCAGTTTGCCCGGAGTGTGCGATCCATCGGACGAGTTAACCAAACCCCGAAACTCTATTCAAGAGCCACGCCGATACGACGATAAGGTCACAGATATGCGCCGTGCACTTATAACAGTAATTATTTTGGTAATAATTACTAGGCTAACAGGAAAATGCTGGGCTACGGAACCCGATATCGGGATTTTTAAAGGAACGATCAACGGGGCAGACTCGATCCTGGTTCTTCGGGGTTACCCAGATACTTCAAAGCTTGAGGGTTACAAGTTGACGTTCTCGAAGTACATCTTTTTCGTTGCCGGGCACGAATTGCAGGACAGGACTTGGTCGCTTGTCGAATACGATGGCCCGGGAAAAGAGCTTGGGCCTTTAACTTGCAAGGCAAGCGCAACCAATTTGCAATGCAGGGGGCAGTCCGGATATACGACGATCCTCAGGCGTCTTGATGTTCTGGATAATCCCATAGACCAGATCAAGACGCAATCGGAAGAGTTTGCGAGGCGTGCATTTGAAGCGGCAGTTCAAAGAAGATTTCGGGACGCAGTTTACTATCTCAAACTTTATCGAGTAACGAATGTAAACCATCCGTTTACCCAGAATTGGGAGAGTCTCTTCGAAGCGGAAGAGAACAACACAGTTTCCACGTTCTACGATGACGCGATCGATTGTAAAGACGCCTGGAATTGCCGCCTAAGACAAGAGCCGCTCGCGTTCATTGAAGCCGAACGAAAGGAGACGGAGAAAGCCCGTAATGACTATCGCGCGCAATGCCGAGAAAACAATCCCTCATACGGTTCACCACCTCCGTTCACATGTCTGATGTATGCGGCCTTTAGTGAAGAGTTCGGAGATCGAAGCGATGTCTGGCAAGCCTACGATCTCGCGTGCCCTCAACTTTCCTTTGCATGTAGTAGAGCCTTCGGTCCCCAGGAATTACAATTGATCAGCGATATCGCCCGGAAACAGATCGCGGCTGCTCATAGAGACCTCCTGAACACCCAGTTGAATGTGAACGGAAAAGGAGGGGAAGCACTCCTTGAAGCCGTATCAATCGGATCGACAGCCTTGGTGCAAGCACTGCTCGCTCGAGGAGCGAATCCAAATCTTGGCAGCGGCCAGGCATTGCGTAAAGCAGCGTTCTTGGATGAATTCGAAATTTTGAGGCTGCTCCTCGATCACGGTGCGGATCCGAACCTGCAACCCGGCGAAAGCGCTTTGGAGATTGCGATTGAAAGGAATAATGTTGCAGCAGTGAAAGAGCTGATCGAGAAAGGTGCCGCGATCAATTACAACGATTACGTGGGCGTGGGAACAGCGCTAATGGATGCGGTGGAAACCAACAATATCAATTTAGTGAGCATCCTTTTGGACGCCGGTGCAGATCCCACCATCGAGGCCAAGTTTCACGATCCTGTGTTTTCCTCTGCAAAAAACCCAACACTTAAGGCGCTGATAGCGCGGGCATTGCTAGCGTGCCACAGTGGCCATCGCGTTTGCGCGGCAGAGAAAAACAAGAATACCCAATGAATTGATCGGCGTCGCTGTCATGTCGTCGTAATAAACGCCTCAGTTTCCCGCCTGCCACGGCCGCGGTTGCCCAACTCTCAGCCCAAAGCAAATTAGATTAGTAAGACTGTAAGACTGACAGGTTTGCCGACACTCAGAGCGCAGGCTTCAGACGTGATCGGCACTCTGCGCGTTTTGCGCCTTCGATAGCAAAAACAATCCCCCCGCAATCAATAATCCAGCGCCCGCAGTAGCGGTCATGATCGGATACGACGGCGTTTCCTGCACCCACCCTGTTTCAATTGCCCTATTCTTCCGAACCGGCACAGGTTGGTGAAGCGCCATCTGAATGACCTCCGCCAGATGCATGCCGTGCCGCTGAGTGCCATGCATGATCTGCTCGCGGCAACTGAACCCGTCGGCGATAATCAACGTGGCCTTCTCGGCGGAACGAATGCGCGGCAAAAGCACACGCTCGCCGATCTTCATCGACACCTCGTAGTGCCCCTCTTCATATCCAAAGGAGCCGGCTAATCCGCAGCAGCCGGAATCCAGTACTTCGGCATCCAGACCCATCCGGTTCAGCAGGTTCTGTTCGCTTTTCATCCCGACCAGCGCCTTCTGGTGACAATGGCCGTGCACCAGCGCCTTTCGCTTCAGCGTGGGCGGATGATAGCCCGCGTGTTCGAGAAACTCGCTCAAGAGAACGGACTGCTCGCGCAGGCGCTGCGCATCTTCATCGCCTGGTATCAGATTTGTCACTTCATCCTGGAACACCGAGGCGCAGCTTGGCTCCAGAAAAACCACCGGAACACCCGCTGTAATTTGTGGCCGTAGAGTATCGATGATCTCTTGAGCGTGCTGTTTTGCTTCAGTCAGAAAACCATAATCGTAGAGCGGCCGCCCGCAGCAAAGATTCCGCCCTGGAACTTGCACGCGATATCCGGCAGATTCGAGAACTTCGACTGCCGCTTTGGCTGTGTGCGGAAAGAAATAGTTATTAAAGGTATCCGCCCACAGCACAACCGGCGGCCGGTTATCGTTCTTGCGCCGCGTGCGCGCATTGCGCTCCGCAAACCAGCTCTTGAAGGTCTGATTCGCGAATGCCGGCATCTTCCGATGTTGAGTCAAGCCTGCGGCGGCTTTCGCCAAATTCGACAAACCCGGAGTTTGCGTGATCAAATTCGCGATACCAGGAAAGCGCGAAGCAATTTCGGCCCAGCGAAAAATCATTCCCATCGCATAGCCGCTCATCGGACGCATCCGGCCTTCGTAATAGTGCGCGAGAAACTCGGATTTGTAAGTGGCCACGTCCACGTTGACCGGGCAATCGCCTTTGCAGCCCTTACACGCAAGGCACAAATCGAGAGCATCCTTGATATGCTCATCGCGCCAGCCATCTTGAATCACCTCGCCTCGCAGCATTTCGAACAGCAGTCGTGTGCGGCCGCGCGTGCTGTGCATCTCTTCGCGAGTGGCATGAAAACTGGGGCACATCGTGTTGCCATTCAATCCGCGGCACTTCCCTACGCCGAAACAGCGTTCTGTAGCCTGCGCGAAACTGCTGTGATCATCGGGAAATTTGAAAATTGTCAGTACGGGTTTCGGCTTGTAATCCGGTCCAACGCGCAAATTCGTATCGAGCGGATACGGGTCCACCACTTTCCCCGGATTCATGCGCCATTCCGGGTCCCACGCCGACTTGAATTCGCGGAATGCCTCGATGATCTCGGAGCCATACATCACCGGAAGAAATTCTGCGCGCGCCTGGCCGTCGCCATGCTCACCCGAAAGAGACCCGCCGTAGCGCACAACCGTGTGAGCGGCCTCCGTCATAAACTCGCGATAATTCTTGACGCCCGCTGCGGTTTTGAGATTGAACGTAATGCGGGTGTGAATGCACCCATCGCCGAAATGGCCGAACAGCGTGCAGCTGTAACCGTGCTTGTCGAGCAGTTTATAAAAATCACGAAGATAGTTGCCTACCTGTTCCGGCGGAACCGCGGCATCCTCCCAGCTCGGCCAAGCGTCCTCTATTCCTGGAATGCGGCTCGCTCCCACGCCCGATTCGCGAATTTTCCAAATTTTCTTCTGATCGGCGGCATTCTCGATCAGACGCATCCCCACGTGGTCATGATCTATGGCGCGAATTTTTTCCATGGCTTTTCGCGCAAGCCCGTTCGCTTCCTTTTGTGAATCGGCGCCGAATTCTACCAGCAGCCAGGTGTCGCCTTGCGGGAGCAAATCGGTTCCTTCCACCTCGTTGCCTTTCTTCTGTTCGTTATCGATGACTTTATGGTGAAAGCCTTCGAGCCCGATCGGATCCGTCGCATGCCGGATAGGCGCGGTATTGTCGCCGGCTTTGAACACATCCGGATAGGCGATGATAATCAACGAACGGAATTGCGGGCTCGGTACAAGCCGCATTTTCGCCCGCAGCGTGATGGCGCAAGTACTCTCGGTCCCCACCAGCGCGGCGGCAACATTGAAGCCGTTCTCGGGCAGGAGTTCATTCAAGTTATAACCGGAGACGCGGCGCGGAATCTCGGGGTAGCGCGAGCGGATCTGATTCCCGTAGCGATCTCGAATCGTTCTGAGTTTCGCGTAGATCTCTCCGCGCCGGCCGCCTTTGCCTATGATCGACTGCAGCTCGGATTCGCTCGTTTTGCCGACCGTCATTCGCACGCCGTCATAGGTGACAATGTCCAACTCAATCACGTTTTCCGATGTTTTTCCGGCCATGACCGAGTGGACGCCACAGGAATTATTGCCGATCATGCCGCCTAACGTGCAGTATTCATGCGTTGCGGGATCGGGACCGAAAGTCAAATGGTGCTTCTCGGTCTCATCGCGCAGCGTGTCTAGTATGAGACCGGGCTCTACCCAGGCATACTTCTGTTTTGCATTGATCTCGACAATTTTGTTGAGATATTTGGAGAAGTCAATGACCACCGCTGTATTGCAGCATTGGCCCGCGAGACTTGTGCCGCACCCGCGGCCCAGAATAGGCGCGTGGTATTCGCGGCAGATCGCGATCGTCTTGATCACATCGTCATAGCTCCGCGGGACGACAACGCCAACCGGCACTTGCCGGTACATCGAGAGATCGGATGCGTACAAGGCCCGTGAGCCCGCATCGAAACGCACCTCCGCGCTGGTCCGGCGATGCAGAGCAGCGGCAAGTTCTTCGGCTTGAGCAGCAGGAACAACCTCCTTCACCGGAATCACTACTTCGCCTCTTTCTTACCTGACGGAGTAAGTTTTTGCTTAATCCGAGGCAACGCGCCGTAATCGCTCGCCGGGAAGAGAGCTTCGTCCATCGCCTGGCGGCCGATCGTCAGTGAGATTCGCGCCCGGTCTCTCTCACCACGAACGAGGGCCTCAGCCAGATGCTTCATCTCAGCCTTGGTGGTTTTCGGCGGCATGGGTGGCTCGTTCGGGTCTGTCACGCACTCCACCACCACCGGACCATCCATCGCCAGCGCCTCTTTCAACTGCTCCCGGCAATGTTTCGGATTGTCTATGCGCACCCCTTGCAGACCGCATCCCTCGGCGACTTTCACAAAATCGATCGGATAAAGATCGACTCCATACTCCGGGTTGCCCAGATAAATCATTTGCTCCCACTTGATCAGCCCCAGCGTGTTATTTTTCAAAACCACAATTTTGACGGGAAGCTTATATTGAGCCAGTGTGGCAAGATCGCCCATCATCATGCTGAGGGAACCGTCGCCCGTGAATGAGACCACTTGCCGCCCCGGATAGGCCACCTGTGCGCCGATCGCATATGGAAGACCCGCGGCCATGCTGCACAATGTCCCACTGAAAGAAAACTGCTGTTCGGCTCGCAGCTTCATGCGCGCGATCCAGGTCGTTACCGTGCCTGAATCGCCCGTGATGATGGCGTCGTCCGCGAGCGCCTCGCCCAAATGCCACGCCACCACTTGCGGCTTCATCGGCTTGTCGTTGCGAGTACCTCGCTCCTCCATTAGGTCCCACCATTCCTCCATCGCCTGTTGCGCCTGCTTGAGGAACGTGCGGTCTTCGTTGCGCGACAAGTACATCAAGAGTTCGCGCAGCGTCGCTTGTGCATCGCCTACGAGACCAATGTCCACCGGGTAGCGCAGTCCAATGCGCTCGGGTTTGTCGTCGATTTGTATGCCGAGCGCCTGGCCAGGTTTAGGAAGAAACTCGATATACGGAAAAGAACTGCCGATGATAAGTAACGCATCGCAATTCTCTAGAACGTCCGAAGAAGGCCGCGTTCCCACGACACCCGTACCGCCCGTGGTAAACGGGCTGTCGTCCGGAATCACATCTTTGCCGAGCAGCGCTTTAATCACAGGAGCGGCAAGGCGGTCCGCCGTCTGTAGAACCTCCGCTCGAGCGCCGCGAGCACCGGAACCAACCAGAATCGCGATCTTTTTTCTCCCCTGAAGAGCTTTGGCCGCTTTCTGCAATTGATCGCGCTCGGGGACACGTTTCGGGATCGTGAATGCTTCGGAGGTGTGTCCCTTCAAGTTGCGTTTGGATCGCTTCTGGTCCGACATATCGGCGATCTGATAATCGATCGGCAAAGCGATATGCGAGACGGCCCGATGACTCAGCGCGGCGCGGCACGCATAATCCACAATGTTCTTGGCGTGCGCCGGACCCATCAGCCGCTGGTTGTAAATTGCGACGTCCTGATACAGGTAATCCTGATTCATGTCCTGCAGGTAATGCGTACCGATCAGGTCGTGATACGTCATGCCCGTGATCGCCAATACCGGCGCTTGGTCGATTTTGGCGTCGTAAAGACCGTTCAGCATGTGAACGGCGCCTGGCGCGGCCGTCGAGAAACAGACACCCAGCTTACCTGTGAATTTTGCGTAGCCCGTGGCGGCCATCGCAGCGGTCTCTTCGTGGCGGACGTGAATATAACGAATGCGTTCTTTATGGGTTCGGAGCGCCTCCACAAAACCGTTGATGCCGTCGCCTGGAAGACCAAACAAGACATCCACGCCCCAATCGATCAGGCTTTCGACAAGAACATCCGACGCCGTCATAGTGACACCTCACCACGGGATTTACGAGGATTGGCTGATTTGCTTTCCGTGCTGGTGACGCCCTGATGGCGGGTTGTGTTTCGGCGCGGGATAATCGAAGGGAGCGCTTACTTCATTGCGGCTTGCGAAAACGCGGCATCGACATGGGCCACGGTTATTCCGGTTAATAACTGCAGGTCACTACCGTAAAACCACACAAAACTGAATGCCGCGACGGCGATGAAGAGTAAAAGGAGAGAGCGCTCCCGAGAGCGCGCCTGCCGGGAGTTCTGCATCGCTTCGGTCGGCGAGTGTGTCTCGTGATTTTCAAACTTCTCTTGCAGCATTTCGCTGTCCATCCGTTGTGCCTCCCGACCGAACGATGCTATGCAGCAGAATAGCTGGTTTACGCGCTTCTGCGCCAGACACCTCGCGATTAATACGGTAAGGTATAAACCAGTACTGGTCGAGAACCGTGTTTAGAAAGGGCATTGTTTCGTTCGTCTTCCTGTCTGGGTTCGTTTCGTATTTTGGGGTTGTTCCCATAACTGCGCGCGACCGCTGGACCGAGCTGAACATTGGACCCTTCTACGTCGATACCGATGGCGACGCGGGCGCCGCCCGCGAAGCCCTTACGCAGCTCGAGCAGCTCCGCTGGGTCCTGGGTGGACTACTCGAATCGAAAGATTTGCCAAGCCTCTGGCCGATTCGCGTCCTGCTCACCAAATCTGAAAAAACGAAGCCAAATGATGGGTTCGTTTGGCAAAACGGCCAATTCGTCCTGGTTTGCCCGCCTGGAACCCGTCTTCCGCTCGGGCAAGTCGCTGGAATTTTGTTGGATGCCAACACGCCCCGTCTACCTTCGGAAGTCGAATCGGGGTTGCGCCAACTCTTTAGCACTCTTGAAGCGAAAGGGAGTCGAGTCACCTGGGGCGGCGCGCCGGCTCATCCCGATCTGGACTGGGCTCGCATGCAATTGCTCGCCACCAAGTTCGAATATGGCGCCAGCTTTCATATATTCATGACAGCCCTGAAGGGCGGCAGCGGTCTTCCCGCAGCCGAGCAGAACGCGTTCGGCAAGGATTCCAAGACGCTTGAACAAGAAGCCCAGGCAAACCTCGCAGCTCATAACTGGCAGGCCGTGCCGGTCTCCGGGCGCCCTCTCGATCCCAAGCGGGATTTCGGCGAGCACTCCGTCGAAGGTATTGACGATATCGAGACTTACCTGAAAACGCCCGCGAAAAGCGGCATCCGGAGTGCTCCGGAATTCGTAGCAAAGGCGAAAGACCGTTCACCCGACGAAGCGATTCCATTACTTAAGAAAGCGCAGCAACTGAACCCCCTGTGGGCGGAGCCGGTCTTCCTCCAGGCGCAACTGACCTCCGATCCGGCGGAAAAGCAGGCGCTGCTCAAGAAAGCAACGCAACTTGATCCTCGCGCAACCCAGTACTGGATCGAACTCGCAAAACTGCAAACGACCGCCGGTCAGGCCACTGCGGCTCAAGGCAGTTGGCTCCGAGCTGAGGATTCAGCCGCTCCAGGCACAGAGCGGGAGCGCGTCCACCAGCTTCGGCTCGATTCCGAGCAGGAGCGCCTCGACGCAGCCGACGAAGCGCGTCGTCGTGAACGTGAAGCCGTGCATGTAGCGGATCAACACGCCCAGCAATCGGAAGCTGACCGGATTCGCGCTGCGGAGGCGAAAGCCAATCAAGCCTTGGACACGGCCGCAGGCGGAAGCAAACCTGAAAACGCAGTCCCTTGGAACGCGACGGTTCCCAAAAAGAAGATGGACGGTGTCTTGATCCGAGTGGATTGTCTGGGCAGCTCATGATCGCCTTTGGATAAAAGATCGGGCTGGCGGCACGATCGAATTACTGCTGAACAACGCATCCGGGGCCAGTCTGACGTGTGGTCCGCAACAGCCGGCCAAACGCGTATCGCTCACCTATGCCGCCCAGGCCGATGACCGATTCCATACATCGGGGAATGTAATCGACCTTGCATCGAAGTGATGCCGCTCATCCGCAATGTGACGCTAGAGGACATTCCGGCTTTGATAGCGATCGAACAGGAGTCGTTTCCTCGGCCGCATTGGACAGCCAACGATTTTCAAAAGGACGATTGCGTCGTAGCGGAGATCGAAAGTCGGGTGGTTGGATTTCTGGTATCGCGCCAGACGTTTGACGGAAGCGAAATCGATCCGCCGGAACGGGAAATTCTGAACGTCGCGGTCGCTAAACTCTTCAGGCGCATGGGAATCGCCGCAGCGTTGGTCCGCCACGAGCTAGCCCGGGGAGGCTCTTTTTTTCTCGAAGTGCGTGAATCAAATTCTGCCGCCCAGGCGCTTTATCGAAAGTTTGGATTCGCCGAAATAGGGCGGAGACCGTACTATTACCAGTACCCAGAGGAAACTGCTATTGTCATGAACATGAAATAGTGCTAATTTTTGGAATGCGGGTGGCCACTGGTGACCATCCGCGAGTGAATCAATGCACTCAAACCCACCGGGCCAGATTCTTTCCCCCTTACATCCAGAACCAGACTCGGCGTGGTTACTCGATAAAGGAGAACCCTTAATGGAGAATCACACGCAAGATGATTTGAAAGCGCATCTGCTCGCTACTCATGAGCAATTTCGGACGCTTGCCGAGCAGCATGCGCAGTTAAAGAGGCAGATCGAGGAAATCGAATCCAAGCCTCACGTCACCGGTGACGATGAGCTGGAAGAACAACGCCTCAAGAAGCTGAAACTGCACATTAAAGATCAGATGAATGATTTGATGGCGCAGTACAGGACGGCAAGCGTCAGTTAGCAGTCTTAGAATATCCGCCGGTGTAAGCGATCGATTGTAAATTTGGCGGTGTCGGCAACGGCCATCACCGCCATCACACCGGCTTGAACCGGATCGGTGACTACCGATCCGAAGCATCAGGAACGCTTCCCGCCATATTTAAGCTGATCACCAGCAATCCTTCGGAACGGACCTCGCGCACAGCGGTTTCGATATCTCCGCCCATCAGAGAGCCCGCCAAAACGAGTGCTTTCACGCGCGGCAGGCGTCGAACCGCCCTTACCGCCGCCGCTAGAGCTTGCTCTCCGACCAGCGGAATCGTATCGATGGAGATGTGCTCGCCGCGAATGTTGTGCCGGTCGGCCTCCGAAATGGCTCCCAGCGCGACCTGCCCGACTTGGGCGCCGCCGCCAACAATGATGATGCGCTTCCCATAGACTTGCTGGAGCGATTCAACGGGCGTTACTGACCGGACAACATCGAGCGCCTGAAGATCGGTAATCAAAGACTTCGGAAGAGCCAGGCAGATCGAGTTCGAAGTAGACTTCTCGTCCGGGCCGGTTGGTCTTCAATGATGGAGACCGAACGAATATCGCCGGCGTGCCGGGCAATGACGCCGGTCAGTTGATGCAACACACCCGGCGCACTCACGGTAACCATAACCAAACCGACTTTGCCGGTCTCAGCTTCGTTCAGAGAACCACCTCATACTTCTTCAGTAATTCGTCCCAAACACCGCGAGCCCTTAGTAGAAGTTCGATCACCTCTCTGACGGCGCCGGAGCCGCCGGACGCGCTAACCACTACGCTGGCCGATTGTTTTACTTCCGGCCGCGCGTTCGCCGGCGCAAACGAGAGCCCCACTCGGCGCATAATAACGACGTCCGTCAGATCGTCACCCACGTAAGCCACCTGCTGGGAATCGACCTTGGCTTCTGCAAGAATCTGCTCATACAGCGGAATCTTCTCGATGTGGCCCTGAATGACCCAGGTCATTCCCACCTGACGGGCTCGCTCAGTGGTAGCCGCCGAATCACGCCCGCTAATGACACCCGTTTTGACGTCGTACCAGGTGAGCCAGCGCAGGGCGATTCCATCTTGAGAATCGAAAACTTTGGTCTCCACCATTTTGCCGTTTGCGTCAGGCGCGAAATGAAGACCCCCGTTTGTGAGAACGCCGTCCACGTCCATGAGCAGCACTTTGATACCAGCGGCAAGCCGGTTGACTTCTGATTCAGTGAGCGATGGATTGATTTGCATTCAGGCGGAAGGTCAATCAAGGCATAGAATGTCGGTATTGACCGGCAATCTGCTCGAGCGGGTAGGCGAAATCATCCCTCGTTATAACATGCTGTCCGCAGGCGATGCCGTAGGAGTCGCGGTCTCGGGCGGAGCGGATTCCGTCGTCCTTCTGCACATTCTCCATCGCCTTTCGGCCAAGCTGCCGCTCCAGCTCCAGGTTCTGCATGTCAATCACAGCTCAGAGGACTGGAATCCGATGAAGATGAGGAGTTCGTTCGAACCCTGGCCCACACGCTCGGAATTGAGGTTCATGTCGAACGATCCGGAACGGTCCCCGAAGGCAATCTGGAGGAGGCTGCCCGGGATGCGCGGCGAGCCTTTTTTCGGCGTTGCATGGCGGAACGTGGTCTGAAACAAGTGGCGCTCGGTCACACCCGAAGCGACCAGGCCGAGACCATACTTTTTCGATTTCTTCGCGGTTCGGGACTGGCCGGGCTGGCTGGTATGCGGATGGTAACGGCTGGCGGACTCATTCGGCCCTTGCTGACGACCAGCCGCGAAGAGGTTCGCAACTGGGCGAGAAGCGAGGGGATCACCTGGCGCGAAGACTCCTCGAATGCCGATGCCGGGTTCGCCCGGAATCGTCTGCGAAACGAAGCCATTCCGGCGCTGGCTCGGGATTTCAATCCGAATCTGGAAGTCGTGCTGGCCGGAATAGGAGACGTGGCCCAAGCAGAGGAAGACTATTGGTTTCAACAGATCGAGCCCCTGTACCAGCAAATTACCAAACGAACCCGTTTGGGTTCGTTTTTTCAAATGGGCGCCCTCCAAGCTTTACATCCCGCCGTTCAAAGAAGACTCATCCGGCGAGCCCTGATCGATGTGCGCGGGGACCTCCGGTCTATTGATAAGGAGCATGTGGACGCGATACTGGCAATTTGTTCCAGCGCTCATGGCCACGACCGTGTCATCGTGCCTGGCGCAGACGCATTTCGTTCCTTCGATACTCTTCTGCTGACGCGCCCTGGAGAGTGGAATTCTGAGCGCCGCCACTACCGGGTCCCCCTGACTTTTGGGGGGGAATACAGACTGCCGTTCGATGGGGGCATTATTAATGTCACTCGCATGAATCCCGAGCCGCAATTTTGTGCTAATTTCAAGAAAGACCAAGAGTTTCCAGCCGAAGTTGCGTCCTTAGAGGCCGCCGCCCTAACCAGCGCAGTCGAATCCAATTCCTTCTACATACGGAATTGGGAGCCCGGTGACGAACTTTGGCGACCGGGGCACAGGGGGCCGGAGAAGATCAAAGCGCTGTTCCAGGAGCATCGAGTTTTGCTTTGGGAGCGCCGCCATTGGCCGGTGCTGATTGCTGGAGATGAGATTGCTTGGGTTCGCCGCTTTGGTGTTTCGGCGAAATTCGTCGCCTCCGCTGAGAGTCGCGATGCAATCCGTCTGGTCTATCGAGTCATGAAAGATGAGAGCAGTCCGGGCTGTGTTTGAATCGAAAGTTATCGGACTGACGTCTTTATTATCAGGGTGGAATCGGGCGTCTAGCGCCCGGGCCGGCACGTATCTTCGCTGGCAGAAGGTGAGTTCATGAGTTCAAACGTAAAAACCGCCGTTTTTTGGGTAGTTATTGTGTGTGCGGTGGTCCTGGTGTATCTGGCTGTAAAGACTGGCAGAGGTCCGGCTCCCCAGAATCTTTCGGTATCGGACTTTGTGACCTATGTACAAGACGGCAAGGTGAAGGATGCCAACATCACCGGGACCGATGTGCAGGGGTCGCTCTCAGATGGTAAGGCATATCACACCGTGATTCCGCCCAACTATCCCGAAATCTACAAGATGATGCAGGAGAAAGGCGTTAAATACAGTTGGAAGGATTCAACCGGCAGCGGCTGGATCGGAATTCTGTTTAATGCAGTACCCGTTTTGATCCTGCTGGGCTTGTGGATTTTCATGATGCGGCAGATGCAGAGTGGCGGGAACAAGGCGCTCAGCTTTGGGAAGAGCCGGGCCCGGCTGCACTCTTCGCAACAGAAGAAGGTCACCTTCAAAGATGTTGCCGGCGTGGAAGAAGCCAAGGAAGAGCTACAGGAGATTATCGAGTTTCTGCGTGAGCCGCAGAAGTTCCAGAAACTGGGCGGACGCATTCCCAAAGGTGTTTTGCTGATCGGCCCCCCAGGTACCGGCAAGACGCTGCTGGCGCGAGCGATCGCCGGAGAAGCGAACGTACCTTTCTTCTCCATCTCGGGTTCCGATTTTGTGGAAATGTTTGTGGGCGTGGGCGCCAGCCGCGTTCGAGACTTGTTTGAGCAAGGCAAGAAGAACGCGCCCTGCATTATCTTTATCGATGAAATCGACGCAGTGGGCCGACATCGAGGCGCAGGTCTGGGCGGCGGCCACGACGAGCGCGAACAAACACTGAATCAACTGCTGGTCGAGATGGATGGCTTTGAATCGAACGAAGGCGTCATCCTGGTTGCGGCAACAAACCGGCCGGATGTTTTAGATCCGGCACTATTGCGGCCGGGACGATTCGATCGCCGCGTGGTGGTCGATCGTCCGGACGTCCGTGGACGCGAGAGCATTCTCAAAGTACATACGAAGAAGACACCGCTGGGAGACGATATTGACCTCTCCGTGATTGCGCGCGGAACACCGGGATTCGCGGGTGCCGATCTGGCCAATCTGGTAAACGAAGCCGCTTTGATTGCGGCGCGCCAGAACCGCAAGGTGGTGACGCAGTCCGATTTCGAGCTGGCGAAAGACAAGGTGCTGATGGGCGTGGAACGCAAGAGCATGATCATCAGCGACAAAGAAAAGAAGATGACGGCTTATCACGAGGCTGGTCACGCTTTGGTTGCAGCGCTCATGGAAAATGCGGACCCGCTGCACAAGGTCACGATTATTCCACGAGGCATGGCGCTCGGATTAACCATGCAGTTGCCGCTCGACGACAAGCTTTCGCACGACAAGAGCTCCTTGGAAACGCGGCTGGCGATTCTGATGGGCGGACGGATTGCCGAAGAAATTTTCCTGAACCAAATGACGACCGGGGCGGGTAACGACATCGAGCGCGCCACAGAAATGGCGCACAAGATGGTCTGCGAATGGGGCATGAGCGAACTCGGCCCATTGAGCTTCGGAAAGAAAGACGAACAGATCTTCCTGGGCCGCGAGATTGCGCAACATCGCGATTACAGCGAGGCAACTGCGATCAGAATCGACGAGCAAGTTCGAAAGCTGGTTGAGGATTCGTATAACCGAGCGAAGCAGATTATCGAGCAGCGCGCTGACGCGTTAATTCGAATCGCCGAGGCGCTTCTGGAACGCGAGGTTCTGGATGGTGCGGAGGTGCTGGATCTTATTAACGGGAAGACTCTGCCGAAGGTGGCGGGTGGATCAAAGACGACAACGTCGCCGCCCGATGGGGGAACGGTGATAGCCCCGCATCCGACGGGTTCGGTTCCGGGTCTAGTGGGTGGCGAGAGTCCGCAGCCCGCTTGACTGAGTCGCACCGTATCTACCTTTTCGACGTAGACGGCACCCTGGTGGACTCCGCAGCAGATATTTGCGGAGCCATCCAGGGTGTTCTAGCTTGTACACCGCGCAACGATGTCCCCTTCGAGTTTCTGAAGGGCTACATCGGGCGGCATCTTCTCGACCTGTTCCAAGACCTGTTTCCCGCGTACTCGCCCGAGCAGATCGAGGTTCTGATCGGGCATTATCGAAGGATTTATCCCGCCCGGGAACACTGTTGTACGCGCGTTTATCCTGGAGTGGCCGCAGTTCTGGCAAAATTGCCCGGCAAGAAGTCGACTGCTACGACGAAGGGAACGCCGACAACCAAGCTGATTTTAGAAAAGTTCGGGCTGCTTTCCTATTTCGATCACGTGCAAGGGACCGACGGATTTCCGGCCAAGCCGAATCCCGATGTGATCTTCCACGCCCTCGAAGCGCTGGGCGGGACCAAAGAAGAGTGTCTGTTCGTTGGAGACTCAACGGCAGATATGGAAGCGGCGCGGCGTGCGGGAGTGAAGTGCTGTGCTGTGACGTATGGGTATGGCAAGCGCGAGGATCTAGCGCGATGGTAGCCGGATTATTGGATTGACGATGTACGGGAGTTGGCTGGATGAAGCGCCAGCGCACTAGGGCGTTCAGAAATTCTCCAACATCCAGAAGTTTCGATTGTAACCGCGGTCCAGGATCGCAAGGTGGCGGCCGTCTGGCGATGGAACTCCACGCGTAAAGTTGGGGATCGGATGATCCCACAAGACCTGGCTGTTACCGTGCAGATCCACGTGCAGCAGCCAATGAGTCCCTTGCTTATTGCCGGAAAGAAATAGTCCGTTTCCATCGCTTGCCCAATCCACGTAATCTCCGAAACGATTCCAGCCTTTCACATTGAGGTCGCGCCGCTCTCGCGTCCTCAGATTGATGATTTGGATTGGATTCTTTTCCAAGTTCACCAGAGCTATTCGCGTGCTATCCGGAGAGAGATCCCAAGTGTAAGCAGTGTTCGAATCGATGCCGCACCTGCCGATCTCGGGGCCGCGGCCTCGGACCGGGTCGAAAGCGGAAAAGATGATTTGCTTCCGGTCCGGCCCCAGTTCGGCGATCACACAGAGACCTCCTGACGTTTTGGCACAACGTGGCAAACCGTAAATCCGGGCGGTGAACAATTCTCGCGAGGGCCCTCCGGCGATCGGAATACGCATGAGCCTCGAGGCGCCCCGGACACTTGCGAGATTGTTCGGTGGCGGGCCAGCGACGTACACGACCCAGGCTCCGTCTACACTTACGACGGGGAAGTGGGCCTCCTCTTTTCCGTCGATTAGTGGTTGCGCCGTTTCTTCCGCCGGCACTTGTCTCCAGAGTCCATAACGTCCATTGCGATTAGAGGTGAAGAGGACCGCTTTACTGTCAGGCATCCATGCTACTGGTGCATTCCAGCCGTCAGTCAATGTCAGAAGGCGCGGGACTGTGAGCCGGGAGCCGCCCGGCTTCAGGTCAGCAACATACACGCGACCTTGGCTCGCATGTCTTACGAAGGCCAACCGTCCACCGTCGGCCGTTGAGCTGAGATCACCTAAGATGAATCCCCTTGGCCAGTTGGTCAAACGCCTGAGCTGACCGGAAGGCACACCGTTGACACCGCGAATACCCATTTCCCAAAGGTTGCAACCGGCGGTGAGGGAGGAGTTATCGGCGCCTCGTTCTCTAAGGGAAAGAATGATCCGTCCGGGTCCGGCAGAGGAAAATGCAATGAGCCTTGCTCCTGAGACCGTCGCTGAAGTTTCGCGGTACAACACGGAAGGCGGCCCTCCCTTGAGGTCGCGGCTTTCGAGGATGAATTCGGCTCGGTTGTACATATCATGCAGTCTGAGGTACCTGAGGCGCTCGCCATTCGAGAACCCATCCGACATAAACACTGTGCTGCCGTCTTCGAGCCGAGCCAGCACTCGCGGATTCGCGCCGTCTGCATCCATCAGCCAAATCTCACGGTTGGCGTTAGCGGCGAATGCAATCGTGGAGCCGCTTGGTGATACCCACAGAGCGATGGCATCATCGCGGATGTGGCGCGGCGTTCCGCCAGCCGCCGAGAATAGCCAGATGCTGTTGTGATCCCGACACGCGGCAGTCGCAAGCAGGTTCGCGCTGTCGGGGAACCAGACGAGCGTAGACCAGCAAGCGCGGCCCGAATATATACCCGGTGGTGCTGGGATAGTTCGCGTTTCGTCTGTGTCAATGAATTTGACGTGAACTCCGGCCTTATCCGCATAAGCCAAATGCCTGCCATCGGGAGATATAGCCCCCGTGTTCACAGGTATTTCGGTTGAGTTTGTAGTCAGCTGCTGCTGCATCAGATCGGGTAAGGACGAGGTTCCGCGTTTCTTACCGCGTCCGCCCATCCACCAGCCGGCTGCCACTATCGCAACAGCCAGGCAGGAGATGAGCAACATCTTTGGCGTACGCCGGACATGGGCAGTGCGACGCCACTGAGGTACGTATCGTCCCTTCGGAATCTCAAGACGAAATGGCTCGGCTTGTCCTGTCGATTGATAGTAAACCTGAAGCCGGAGGCGAAGCTTGGCCGCCTCGACCCGCACAGTAGAGTCGGATTTCGGGTCGTACCCTGCGTTTTTGTGGTAAACAGCCGCGCCTATGATGACTTCCTTCAACTGCTCCCCTCTGCCCTCCATTGCCTCGCCGACGATGAACCGCAGGAATGACCCGAGGCGAGTGGCGCGGGCGAATTCGGGGCTGGCCAGAATTTTGGAGATCTGATGCCGAATTTCGTTGTCGGAAATCCCGCCGTTTACGCACAATTTGGCCCCTGGCGCATTACTCGCACGGGTACCCATGGTGTTACTTACAGGGAGTATACATCTCTTTAACCCCTAATTAGTTGATTTGTCGGAAACTGTGGCGCAAACTCCAGAAACCTTCGATCCGCCGGAATTTTGAGCCTGCGCCCTGCGCCGCGGGATTTTAAAAGCAGCGGGCGATCGCGAGAAAGAGAGAGGAATTTATGAAATCGAAAAAGTTGATTGAAACCTCAGTGAACTATGCAACACGGATAGCCATCGCGCTGGTAGCCGGTACCGCCATAGTCTCCGCTGCAGTGAACCCGGTGAACAACTGGAACAGCATCGCTGTTCAGGCCACCTTAACGGCCGGAGAAAACGCCGTTGTTCAGTCGCGCACTCTTGCCATAGTTCATGTCGCCATCTATGACGCCTTGAACACAATTGATTCCCGCTCTGAGCGATACGCGTTTAAAGGCGAGATGAGGAGGGGAGCTTCCATGGAAGCAGCGATTGCGGTGGCCGCTCACGATGCTTTGGTTGGAGCGATCGCGGTGGGTAATGTGGCGTTTCCCGGGTTCGGAACACCGGCGACGCAGGCGTTAGCCGTGGCCCAGATAGATGCAGAACGTGACGCAGAATTGGCCGCCGTCGCCAATGGTTTTCGAAAAATCCAGGGTATCGCCATTGGGCAAGCCGCTGCGGCCGCCATTCTTCTGCTCAGAAGCATCGACCATAGCACCACCCTCGTCACCTACACACCCGGTACACAGCCAGGCGATTGGCAGCCCACACCGAACCCCATTCCTTTCGATCCACCTGCGCCGGCGGACTTATTGCCTGCCGCGCTTCCGGGTTGGGGAGATGTCAGCCCCTTCGTACTGCGGCGAAGCACTCAATACGAGCCCGACGGCCCTCCGCGCCTCTCAGGAAAACGGTACGCACGTGATTACAACGAAGTAAAGGCAATTGGAGAGAAGAACAGCACGGTCCGGACTGCCGAACAGACGTCCATTGCTCGGTTCTGGTATGAAAATACGGGCGCAAGTTGGAGCAGGATCGCGCAGGTCGTGGCGCAGTCGCACGGTCTCGATTTGTGGGATACGGCGCGCCTGCTCGCGTTGGTCAATATCGCCGTAGCTGATGGGTTTATAGGAGGGTTCGAGACCAAGTATGACTTCAACTTCTGGCGACCAGTAACCGCTATTCGTGCCGGCGACACGGACGGAAACGACGACACCATTGCTGATCCAGCTTGGTCATCGTTGCTGAATACGCCCGCAGTTCCGGACTACACGTCCACTCACAGCGTCACCAGCGCCGCAGCTGGCGAGGTATTACGCCGGTTCTTTCATCGCGACGATGTTCCTTTTACGACTACGAGCGGTGTTCCATTTGCCGGATTGACTCGATCGTTTACAAGCTTCTCCCAGGCCGCTGCGGAGGTTGGCGAATCGCGGATCTACGCCGGCATTCACTTCCGCTCCGCTGTGGAAGATGGGCTCAAAGAAGGCGAGAAGATCGGCCACTTCATATTCGCGCACGCTCTGCAACCGCTAAACAGCGATGACGATGAGGAGCAGGAGCGGTGAGTGTAATGTCCGAGCAACCACAGACCAGCACCGAAATCAGGAATGTTTCAAATGACTATCAATACAGGATCTCTTAGTTTGAGCCCCTTACGTCTCTTTATTCTCGTTACAAGCGTGCTGCCTGCGGCAGCTTCTGCCCAGCCGCTCTTGTCGAATTGCACGGCGTCTCAAGTCCAGCTCTTGGCCCCAATCGGTATGACAATCGCTCCGGTCAGCAATGCAAATCTCGATCTAGGACCGCAACCTACAGGCGCACTCGCGGTGCCTTCCAGCGGAACGTTGCCCGGATATTGCCAGCTTACCGGAACCGTCATCACAAATAAGAAGACCGGGAAGACGACGAACTTTGGCATCCTGCTTCCCGAAAACTGGAACGGAAAGTCTTTGTTTGCAGGATGTGGAGGCCTCTGCGGATTCGTCTTTGGGAGTGGGGTGCCCTTCGACGCTCTAGCCAAAGGTTACGCCCTGATCGCGACCGACGATGGCCACAAGTCCACTCAGAGCGTCTTCGAAGCGGGATGGGCTCTCGACATGAACGGCACACCGGATCAGGATGCACTGTTGGATGTTTACTATCGTGCCGTCCACATGGTTGCCCTTACCAGCAGGGAACTTATACAGAATTGGTATTCTAATGCGCTCCGGCGTTCCTACTTCCAGGGTTGCTCGGGTGGTGGACGCGAGGCGCTGGTAGAGGCCACCAGATACCCGGCCGATTTCGACGGCATCATCGCCGGAGATCCCACCTTTGATTACCGTGGCAGAACGATACGCTTATTCAGCACCACGAAGGCGCTCCTCAAGTCATCCGCTGCTTACATCGATCCTGGCCTGCTGCCACTCATCGACCAGAAGGTCCTGGAGCAATGCGATGCCTTGGACGGCGTCAAAGATGGGCTCGTCCAGAATCCGGCTCAGTGCAACTTCAAGGCTGAGTCTCTTCTATGCAGCAACGGCGTCAGCGACTGGCTGCCTTACGGAAGATCAGCTTGGCGTCCTTCATAACTATTTGGATGCAGCGACCGATGAACGAGGGTTGATCGCTTCCTTTGGCGGCCCGGTAACCGATCTGGTCAACTCCAGCCTTGCGACCGATGTGGAAGGCGCCGGTCCACCCACTGACTTACACGGCGCCGAACCCTGGGGTGCTTCCCCACCTATCTCATGGTTCGCCGCGGATAACGTCTTGCGCTTTATGGTCTACCGCAATTCGGAATTCAACAGCAACGCCGGCTTCTCAGTTAGCTTTTCCAGTGTCGTGACTGACGCTGCCATCAGTCTGTTGGATCGTCGCACCGAAGGGCTGGATGGAGATGAACCCGAGGCTCTGGGTCCGTTCCTGGCAGGGGGCGGCAAACTCATCCTGTACCAGGGCTACAGCGACGGTCGAGTCTCCCCGTTCGCAACCATACGCTTCTACCAGGACGCAGCGAGCATCAACGGAGGCTATGAACGCTTGCAAAAAGGTGCGCGCCTTTTCCTGGAACCTGGAATGCACCATTGCGGTGGCGGACCAGGGCCAAACTCATTCGATCTACTGACCGCGCTCGATGGCTGGGTGGAGAGGGATGTCGCACCTGACGCCATTCCTGCCGTGAAATTCTTGAACGACAATCCCTCGATGAGTGTCGTTCGTACCATGCCGCTCTGCAAATTTCCGGAGATGGCCCATTACAAGGGCAGCGGCAACATCGATGACGGATCCAACTGGTCGTGTCCTTCTGACGACAGGTCGCTTTTAAATACCGGCCTTGACGGCTATCGTGCAGGCGTACGCGGAATTGTAGTACCGGAAAGAGCTGTCAACGATAGGAAAGATCACGACGATCCTCCCGATCACGAGCATTAACTGAAACATCGTGTGAATGTTAGGCACGATCACGTGAAAGGGAGCGATGGATTCCCGGCTAGACCAAATCCCAACGCTATTTTCGAACCCTTGATGCGCTAAGCGGGGCCAAGGACGAGGGCGAAACGAAACGATCACGATTCGAGCCGAAAGATGTCTTGAAGACCGAGGCTGATTGCGGACAGAGGGCCCGGGAGTGTAATCCGCTCACCGGCACGATATTCGTTCACCGCGCCCGAAGGATCGTGAACGACCACCGTTTGGAATTCCGGGTAAACGACCCACACGCTCCATGACCTTTATTGTTCCCATGCGCCTACCTTCGATTATCCGAGAAAAAGATCTGGAATGTCGCGGCTCATGAATTCGTGCCCACTTAAATTAGAATGATGGACCTCGAAAGCTTCGGGCTGCTTTCCCATAGCCTCGCCGGAGCAAAGCGTTGCGAGCGGCGCCATGGCAATGAATTTCTTTAGCTCTCTGTCCAGGCGAAGCCGCGAGACCGCATCAGCGATCGAAAAGATCAATCAAAAACGCGCGGCCATGCGCCAGCAGAGCGATGCACAGTTGCGGATTGCCTGCGAGGAAGCCGACAGCCTTGAGGACGTGATCGCAATCACGGCGCTGATTGGCGCTCGTGTCCTCGGGCAGGAGATGTTCGATGTCCAGTTGCAGGGTGCGCTCGCATTGGCGAACGGTAAGATCGCTGAAATGCAGACGGGAGAAGGCAAGACACTCGCTGCCGTTCCGGCCGCCGTCTGGTACGCGCGCAAGAGACTCGGCGTCCACGTGCTGACAGCGAACGATTACCTGGCGCGGCGCGATGCGAATTGGATGGGTGATATTTACCGTGTCGCCGGTCTCTCCGTCGCCTCCGTGCAGCAGTCAATGACGGTGCAAGAACGTCAAGCCGCGTATCGTGCCGACGTCACCTATGCCACTGGAACCGAGATTGGTTTCGATTACTTGCGCGATCAGATGGCGCTCTATGCGGATCAGCAGGTCCATCGCCCATTTGCAGTGGCAATTATCGACGAAGCCGATTCTATTTTGATCGACGAAGCGCGAATTCCTCTGGTAATCGCGGGCGGTTTGGAAAAGGAGCAAGCCTTTCCGCGCATGGCTGAAGCAGTAGTCCGTCAGATGCATCCGGGCAGGGATTTTGTGATCCAGGCCGGCCATCGTAATGTAACTCTGACCGATTTTGGAATTCGACGCGCCGAACACATTTTCCGCTGCGGCAATTTGTATGAAGAATCCAATTTGCCCCTGCTGACCGCGCTGCAGGATGCTCTCCACGCTCACGCGCTTCTGCGTCGCGATGTCGATTACATTGTCAAGGATGGCCTCGTGCAATCGGTGGATGAATGGAAGGGAAGAGTGGTTCAGGACCGGCGCTGGCCGGCCGGTTTGCACACTGCAATCGAGATCAAGGAGCGCGTTGCAACCCGCCCGAACGGCACTATTTTGGGATCGATTACCTTACAAAATCTGATTGCTCTTTATCCGGAGGTCTGCGGCATGACCGGAACAGCCGCTTCGCAAGCTGAAGAGTTTCGGCAGGTCTACGGGTTGGAAGTCGAGGTGATCCCGACCAATAAACCCGTGATCCGTTTCGATCATCCCGATGTTTTGTTTCCCAGCAAGGCGCAGAAGGAGCGCGCCGTCCTCGAAGAAATCCAACGCGCGCACGCAACGGGCCGGCCGGTCCTGGTCGGCACTTCGAGCGTCATGGAGTCGGAGAGGTTGAGTGCCATGTTGGGGTCTCTGCCGCACAACGTTCTGAATGCCCGACACGATGAAGAGGAGGCGGCAATCATCGCGCGTGCCGGCGAGCGAGGCGCAATCACTATCTCAACCAACATGGCTGGCCGTGGAACGGATATTCGCTTAGGCCCCGGAGTGGTCGAATTGGGAGGGCTCTACGTAATCGGCACGAACCGGCACGAAAGCCGCAGAATCGATCATCAGCTACGAGGCCGCGCCGGCCGTCAGGGCGATCCGGGCGAATCGCGCTTTTTTGTGTCTATGCAGGACGATTTGGTCGTAAAATATGGCGGTGACGATCCCGAGGAGATGCAGAAAAGAGCAGAAGGGCAGAACCTCGAGATACGCCTGTTTCTGCAAAAGTATGAATCTGCCGTCGAGGGCCAGCGTCTGAAATTACAGGCGCTGCGTCAATCGATTCTCACCGGAGAGAGATCGTGCGGCTCGGAATTGGAACGGCTCGTCGCGCTCCGGACAATAGACGATCTCTGGTCCGGGCATCTCGCCGACATTGCTGAGCTCCGATCGGGTGTTCAGTGGCTCTCCTGGGGCGGCCGGGATATGCTCTATGAATTCCTGACCCGGGTACATCAGTGGTTCGAAGAATTGGAAGCGAATCTCGATAGCGAGATCGCTCGACGTCTTGCTGATGCAGAATCCCGCGGAGTGGACCCAAGCCGGCGCGGCGCGGTCTGGACATACATGACCACGGATCAGCCCTTCGGAACGTGGGGTGAACGAGCCACGCGAGGTTTGCTGAGAAAGTATCATCGCCTCTCCAGCAGTCTGGGTAAGAATTAATGAGGCTCGAAGCGACAGAAGGAGTAGCTGTGTGGGTCGAGTGAAGCGTGATCTGAGCCGGCGCCAATTTATCGTGAGCGCTGGAACTGCCGCAGCAGCGGTCGGCAGCTTGTGCGCCGCGGACAAAACCGTTTCGATTGCGTTGGACCCCAATGATGCGGCGCTTACCGCGCCCGTTCAATGGGCCGCAAACGAGCTGCAGAAATCTCTGGAGAATCAGGCCGTTCGAGTGTCCCGATGCAAAAGCATCACGCAAGCAAAAGCAAGCGACCTGTGCGTACTGGTAGCGGGGTGGAAGAGCAAGGCTGCGGTTGACATTCTCAAACAGGCTCATGCCACGGTACCTTTTGCACCTGAGGCGCTAGGCCTCATTCCCGGCGCGGTGGGCAAGACTCAGGTGACCTTGGCCTGCGGTCACGATACGAGAGCCTTAGTTTATGCGCTTTTAGATCTCGCCGACCGCGTTCAGAATTCGACCGATCCTGTAGCAGCGCTCAATATTCAGGCACCCATCACGGAGCAGCCCGCAAACGAAGTACGCAGCATAACCAGGCTGTTTACAAGCGATGTGGAAGACAAGCCCTGGTACAACGATCGCGACATGTGGCCGCGATATTTAACCATGCTGGCTTCACAGCGTTTCAATCGCTTCAATCTTGCATTGGGCATCGGATATGACTTTTTGCGTCAAGTCACTGACGCATATTTCCTGTTTGCTTATCCCTTCTTTTTGCCCGTTCCCGGTTACCACGTCCGCGCTCCGCAGCTTCCGGATGAGGAACGCGATCGCAATCTGGAGATGCTCCAATTCATCAGCGAACAAACCGTGGCGCGCGGCATGGAGTTCCAGCTCGGATTGTGGATGCACGGCTACCAATGGATTGATAGCCCTCATCCCAATTACACAATTGAAGGTTTGTCGAGCGCGACTCATGGCCCGTATTGCCGCGACGCCGTTCGGCTGTTACTCCAAAAGTGTCCGGCGATCAGTGGCATTACCTTCCGCGTTCACGGCGAAAGCGGCGTGCAGGAAGGCAGTTATCAGTTTTGGAAAACCGTCTTCGATGGCGTGGCGACATGCGGCCGGCCGGTGCGGATCGATATGCACGCGAAGGGTATGGATCAGTCCATGCTTGACATGGCCGTAGCTACGCGTCAGGAGATCACGCTTTCCCCGAAATTCTGGGCCGAGCACATGGGCATGACGTATCATCAGGCCGACATCCGCGAATTGGAGCGGCCAAAATCCGGGAAGAAGACCAGCGCGCTGATGAATCTCAGCGAAGGATCGCGCAGCTTTCTCCGATACGGCTATGGCGATTTGCTGCGGGAAGACCGGCCCTGGAAAGTGGTGCATCGAATCTGGCCGGGTACACAGCGTCTTCTGCTTTGGGGCGATCCGCTCAGCGCCAGCGCATATTCGAGAGAATTTAGCTTCTGCGGCAGCGAGGGCGTGGAGATTTGCGAGCCGCTCTCCTTCAAGGGCAGAAGAGGCTCTGGAATTGCCGGGAGTCGATGCGCCTATGCGGATGCCTCCCTGAACCCGCGATGGGATTGGCAGAAGTATGTGTACAGTTATCGCATTTGGGGACGAATGCTCTACAACCCGGATACGACCCCTGACGTTTGGCGTCGCTATCTGCGCCACGAATTCAACGGAGGCGCCGAACAGGTTGAAGCCGCTCTCGCCAACGCGAGCCGCATTTTGCCGATAGTGACTACCGCGCACGGCGCATCTGCCGCAAACAACAACTATTGGCCCGAAATGTACTTCAATCAATCCATGGTCGATGCCGAGCACTATCAGCCCTATTCGGATACCCCTGCTCCTCGCGTTTTCGGAAACGTAAGCCCCTTCGACCCGCAGCTTTTCTCCCGCATTAACGATTACGCTGACGAGCTGCTCAACGATCAACCCAGCGTTAAGTATTCGCCGATTGAAGTCGCGCAGTGGATAGAGGACTACGCCGATGCCGCCGGCAAACATCTGGCCGAAGCAGAGTCTAAGACAACAGGAAAGGAGCGCCCGGAGTGGAGGAGGATTGCTGCCGACGTTGCCATCCAGGCAGGCCTGGGCCGTTTCTTTGGAGCAAAGTTTCGCAGTGGCGTGCTTTACCGCATCTACGAACAAACCGGCGATCCCGCGGCGCTGACTGAGTGCTTGAACCAATACCGCACGGCCCGCGCTGCCTGGGCCGAGTTAGCGAATCGCGCCCAGGGCGTCTATGAATCCGACGTCACGGTGGGCGAACATCCACAATTGCGCGGGCACTGGCTTGATCGACTGCCTGCGATCGACAAGGACATCGCGGCAGTGGAAGGTAAGGCCGCCACTGCGCACGGGGAGCAGCAATCCGCGATTGCGAAAGCCATCCAAACAGCACTGGGCCGGTCGGCGCGAGCCACTCTAAATGCGAGCCACACGCCCGCCGGATCGTTTCAGCCCGGTCAACCTCTCGCGATCAATGTCGCGCTCGAGAAGCCGGCTTCCCGCGTGCAGTTGTACTATCGGCACGTGAATCAAGCCGAACGGTTCAACGTGGTCGAAATGGAAGGCTCTGGCCAGCAATACAAGGCAATCATCCCCGCCGCTTACACAGGCTCAGTATTTCCGCTCGAATATTACTTCGAAATAAAGGAGCCAGCCCAGAGAAGCGTGCTGTATCCGGGGTTATCGGCAACGCTGACCCGACAACCGTATTTCGTGGTCAGGGAGCCCGAGGCCATGCGCGGGCCCAAATCGCCACATCATCTTAAGTAAGTGGGATATCCTTGGTCGATTGGGTCTCACAGGTTTTATATCGAACGATGGAAAACAACGAGAGTTCTCGACAGGCCATGTCGCCAGAAGCCGCAGAACCGAAGGGCGTTGACCGGCGGCGTTTATTGACAGGGTCGGCGGCGCTGGCCGCGGCCATTTTAGGCGCAGGGCGCGCTGGAGCGCAGGAGATACAGAGCGCCGGGAGGGCCACTCAGGATCAGAGCGTTACCGATCCGGGCCCGGAAAACAAAGGTATTCGCGACGTAAACCCGAATACTTTTCTGCCGCCCAAAACCGATCATGGAGAAGTACAAACGTTCTGGAGTTCCTTCTCCGCGGCCCATCGGCGCATTCAAGAAGGTGGTTGGTCGCGGCAAGTCACTGTCGAAGATTTTCCAATTTCAAAAGACATTGCCGGCGTGAATATGCGCCTCGCGGCGGGCGGCATCCGCGAATTGCATTGGCACAATGCCGCTGAATGGGCGCTGATGCTGACCGGAAAAACTCGCATCACCGCCATAGATAATGACGGCCGAAGCTTTGTAAAAGACGTCGGAGTAGGTGACATCTGGTTTTTTCCCACCGGAATTCCTCATTCGATCCAGGGATTGGGTCCCGATGGCGGCGAGTTTCTGCTGGTCTTCGATGATGGCAAATTTTCCGAAGGCAACACCACTCTGATTTCGGATTGGACGCGACACACGCCGCGCGAGGTATTGGCCAAGAACTGGGGAGTCCCCGAAAGCGCGCTCGATGGGGTTTATGCGGCGCCGCCGGACGGGCGCTATATCTTCCAACAGCCCGTCCCGCCGCCTCTTGAGGAAGACCAGCGCGCGGCCGCCGGCTCAAAGTCGCTTTCTCCGCTGGCATTCAACTTCTCCCTGCATTCCATGCAGCCGACTTACAAAACCAACTCGGGAGAAGTGCGGGTCATCGACTCGCGCAATTTCCCGGTGGCGACCACCATTGCAGCGGCCCACGTGATCGTAAAGCCCGGCGGCTTACGTGAGTTGCATTGGCATCAAAATGCTGACGAATGGCAGTATTTCGTTCAGGGCAAAGGCCGCATGACGGTGTTTTTCAATGGCTCGAAAGCGCGCACGGCGGATTTCAGCGCCGGCGATGTCGGCTATGTGCCGAAGACACTGGGCCACTACGTCGAAAACACAGGCGATACGGATCTGATTTTTCTGGAGATGTTTAAAGCAAGTCGATTTCAGGATCTATCGCTTTCCGACTGGATCACACATACGCCGCCGGAGTTGGTCATGCAACATCTGGGAATTAGCAAAGACACCCTTCTGAGGATCCCCAAGGAAAAGGCGCCGGTGGTTCCGGCGTAATCGGAAGCGCGCGCTCATGGCACTCAAACCTGAGCCTTCGGAACAATCTGTTCGAATCCCGCCCTCCGGAGTCATTGGCGACCTTACAATTCCGATCAACGCTCAAGGTATCGTAATCTTTGCGCATGGCAGCGGAAGCAGCCGCTTGAGTTCGCGCAACCGGTTTGTCGCCCGTATTCTTCAACAGGCCAAATTGACTACACTGCTGCTCGACTTGCTCACGGCGAAAGAGGAACAAGTCGATCTGCGAACGCGGCAGTTGCGGTTCGATATAGATCTGCTCGCCAATCGGCTGGTAGAGGCGACCAAATGGCTTGCCATAAATTCGTCGATCAGTGGTTTGCCTGTCGGCTATTTTGGCGCAAGTACCGGAGCGGCGGCCGCGCTGATTGCAGCCGCTCAACTCCCGGAATCGACTGGCGCTGTCGTTTCTCGCGGCGGCAGACCCGATCTCGCCGGGAACGCATTGCCAAAGGTAAAGGCTCCCACGCTGCTTATCGTGGGCGGCGATGACAATCCCGTCATTGAACTCAACGAGAAAGCTTTGAACGAACTCCAATGCGAAAAGAAACTGGAGATCGTTCCCGGAGCTACCCATCTTTTTGAAGAGCCGGGCACTCTGGAGCAAGTTGCGCGCCTGGCGACCGATTGGTTTAGCCGGCATCTCTCGCAAAACCGCGCACGGGCGGCGCTCAGATCACTTGATCCTCATTTTGAGCTACAATGATACCGAGGGATCATGGTTGCAGCGGATCGTATTGCGGAAATAATGGGCGGTAGGGCGATCTTGGGACGGCGCGTCCGCTCGCTCGATGATTTAGAACAGACAGTCTCGCACGGTATCCCCAAACGCGCGTTGCGGCGCACAGCCGAGCGAATTTATTCTTCGGGTGGCGACGTGCGTGACATGATATTTCGAATCGTGCCGGAGGCGACATTCAAGCGCAGAACGCGGCTTTCTCCGGCCGAGAGCGCCCGGACGGAGCGTCTGGCTAGGGTCATTGCCGCCGCCGAATACGTCTGGAACGATCAGACCGATGCGCGCGAGTGGCTTACCAGACCGCATCCGGAACTCGGACGGCGCACTCCGCTTGAAGTGGCAATGACGGAACTGGGAGCGAGGCAAGTAGAGGAAATTCTCGAGCGGTTATTCTACGGCATTCCGGCCTGATGCGTGCGTTCCGGATTGCGGATCGCCGCTTTCCCATTTTCGATGGAACCGGATCGCGGCTCATAGGCGGCCGCTGGAATTCGCCCGGCAAACCTCTTATCTACTCGGCCGAAACGTTTGCCGGAGCGGTGCTTGAAACGCTGATTCACTCCAATCTGGGCCGCGTGCCGAAGACGCATTCCGTTGTCGAAATCGAAGTTCCGGAAACTCTGCGCATCGAAATTGTCAGGGAAACAGATGTTCCCGGTTGGGATGCTGCGAATTTTCGGGCAAGCCGTGCGTTTGGCGATAAATGGCTGGCAGAGCGCCGCTCTGCCGTTCTAATCGTCCCCAGCATGGTGACTCGCGGCCGCGAACGAAACATCCTGCTCAATCCCGAGCATCCGGATTTCAGGCAAATCACTGTCGCGAATCCGCAGCCTGTTCGCTGGGACGAACGATTGTTTCAACGGCGCTGATTACCGTCCTGCGGGGACGAATCGCACTGCAAAACCGCCGCCCGGGGCAAGCTTCGGGTTTAGAGACATCGTTGCATCCACCGCCTGTTTTCGGACACTCACATTTTTCGGATACTCGGCGGCGTCATCCGCATCGGCGTAGATTTCGGCCGTGTAACGGCCGGGTCCCAGGAAGCTGAGCGGAATGTGCAATTCGCGCCCGTCCCAATCCGTCATGCTTCCGAGGAACCACTCTTTTCCGCTGCGGCGCGCAATAGTGACGTACTCTCCCGGACGGCCATTCAGGACTTTGGTCTCATCCCAAGTAGTCGGGCAATGCCGGATGAACTCGAACGCGGGTTGATCCTCATACGCTTTCGGCGTGTCCGAAACCATCTGGAATGGCGCTTCGTAGACGGCGTACATAGCCAGTTGTTGCGCGCGGGTTCCCATCACCTGTGCATGCGGCGAGCGCGGCACGAATTCGTCGCGAGTGACATTGTCAAAACCGCCCGGAGTGTAATCCATGCGCCCGGCGAGCATCCTTGTAAATGGCAGCATGAGTCGATGTTCCGGGTTATCACGCATTCCCGCGCGAGACTGTTCCATGCCGAGCACGGCTTCATAGCCGAGGACGTTCGGATATGTGCGGTCAATTCCGGTCGGCTTTGTCGGGCCCGTGAAAATCCAACATCAAATGGTGGGCTGCCCCCTGTTCCGCCGCGCGATAATAGAACTCGATTCCTTTCTGGTCGTCGCGCTCCACGAAATCGATCTTCAGGCCCGCCACTCCCCATTTCTCGTAAAGCGGAAACGCTTCTTCCATCTGCGCGTCAGCCAGTTTGTAAGTCAGCCAGATCCAGACCTTAACATTTTTCGTGGCGGCGTAACGCACTACCTCGGGTACATCCACCCTTCCATTCATGCGTGTGATGTCGTTCGGCGCTGACCAGCCGGCATCGATGAGCATGTACGGAAACCCCGAACGAGCCGCGAAATCGACGTAATACTTCATCGTGTCGGTTGTGTAGGCCGGCTTGCCCTCACGATTAATACTGCCGCTCCACCAATCCCATGCCGTCAGTCCGCCATGAATCCAGGACGTGTCTTTCAAGCGCGCACTCCGGATTCAAACTGGTAATCACGTTCGATTCAATCAGTCTGCCCGGTTCATCGCCTATCAGCAAAACGCGCCATGGCGAATGATGAGGAAGAGAGCCCGAAACGGCAATCTCCGGATCGTCTCCGGGCGCAAGCCGCGATTCAAAATAGTGGTCGCCCCAACCGGTTCCAGGATTCTCAAGGTACATCGCGCTGTAGCCGCGCATGTCTGCTTCCGTGATCGCCATCCACGCGACTCCCGGAACTTCCATCAGCAATGGAAGTCCGATCAGCACTTTTCGAGAAAGGCCGTTCGCGTTCGCAAACGCACTCGCCGGCAGTTTCAAGAATTCGCTCTCATACATAGTGCGAAAATGCGGCAGCACCAGAGCGTAAGTTGTCGCGTCCTTGCTGATGCGAAACTCTGTTTTCTCGCTTGCCAGCCGAAACTCGCGAATGGCATGCTGATCCGGGATCACATATCGAAACGCCGCGGCGTCATCGTAGGCTCGAGCCTCCATCTCGAGCTGCCGTCGAAGCCCGTTCGTCTCGGCGAGTTCAAGCCGCACAGCATTGTAATGGTTCCGGACCACGCTTGCTTTGCCAGTAACCAGCCGGTATGTCTCGTCGCCCTGCGATGGCGTTTGCTGTACGATTTGAACGCTCGCGCCAAGCGGACGCGCCCCGGCTAACTCCAGCCGCAGGGCTGATTGCGTGATCAATGGTTTGCCGCGATAAGTAACGGAATAAACTAGCTGGCCGCCTCCGTCTGAATTTGCGGAGACGCATTCGAAGGAAATGGCGACCTGACCGTCGGGTGATTTCAAAGATACCGGTTCCGTTTGCGCAACCAGGAGAGTGCTTCCGAATGTAGCGGCCAGAATCAGGCCATAACTGAAGAAACGCCGAGTCATTGCTGAAACTATATCCTTATGGTCCGGAGCTAGACGAGCGCGACTCAATGCAACCGCCGGCCGCGCGACTAAACGGAGCATATCTCGTAAGCCTGTTCGAGACTCTTAATCGGCGGCGTGCGCACGGGAACGAACTCGTGTGAAAAAAATCCGGTATAGCCGGTATCCGCAATCGCTTTGGCGACACCGCGCCAATTGACTTCCTGCGTATCATCCAATTCATGCCGTCCGGGATTGCCGCCGGTATGAAAATGGCCGATAAAGTCGAGGTTCTCACGAATGGTTCGAATCAAATCGCCTTCCATGATCTGCATGTGATAAATATCGAAGAGCAATTTCACCCTCGGTGAATTCACCCGTTTCATCAGTTCCACACCCCATGCGCTGTGATCCGCCATGTAGTCTTTATGGTTCACTTTGCTGTTCAGGAGTTCCAGATTGACTGTGACATTCTTCTCTTCTGCGTAGCTTTTAATTTTGTTCAGCGCTATGGCGCAGTTTTCAAGGCCCTCTCCGTCCGGCATCCCTCCGCGGTTCCCCGAAAATGTGATCACGTTAGGTACTTTCGCAGCCGCGGCCTGCGTAATATCGTTCTTCAGGCTCTCGAGCACGGCATTGTGATTCTCCAGACGATTTAGCCCAATTGGGATGGTGTTTGGCTTCGAGCCGGAGGTCATCGACGGCACTAAGCCATGCTGCTGGACTACGCTGTATTGGTCCGGCGTCACCAAATCAATTCCTTTCAGCCCGATCCTCACCGCTTCTTTACAGAGATCGTCCAGCGTGAACCATTTTTGGTAAGTCCAATAAGAAACGCCTTGCTTTAATCTCCCGCTACCCGTTTGAGTGCCAGACTGTCCTCTCGCCATCAAAGTATACGCAGCCGCCCCGGCCATTGATTTCAGGCTTCGCCGTCTATTCATCATGCGATCAGCATCCTATCAAAAGGCTGCCGGACCGCGCATGTAGAATTGAGACGTTTGCTGCATTTTTCCCGTCTCGAAAGTGATAGGCCGCTTCGCGCGCGGCTGGCTTTTATCGCTCGGCGCGCTACTCTCCGGAGTCGCGGTTTTCGCGCAAACACCGGCATTGCCCGACGCTCCCGGCCGCGATACGGTTCAGCGACTCTGCGGAGCATGCCATCCCGCAACCATAGTTCTCGGCCGTGGCATGACGAGAGAAGGTTGGAGCCAAGTCGTCGCAAACATGATCACGCGCGGCGCAAAAGGAAGTCCCGCCGACTTCGAAACCGTAACGGATTACCTCGCGAAAAATCTCCCGCCAAACAGTTCCGCTCCCAATGCCGCTGCTTCGCCCCGCCGCAGGACACTTTCAGCCGGTCCCCAGGACCGGCAGATCATTGATCCCAAGGCAGCCGAACGCGGCAAAGTGAACTACAGATCCGATTGCGGCAGTTGCCATGGCCCGCTCGCGCGAGGCGACGGGAAATGCTCCCGACCTGGTTCGATCCATCGTCGTTCTGCACGATCACTATGGCGACACAATCGGGCCTTATCTGCTGCCATACTCATCCCGCATCCGCCGGGACGCCTATGGCTTCACTGACCGAAAATCAAATCCGGGACATCTCTCATTTCCTGCATCAGCAGGTGGAAGATACGCTTCGAAGCGGGCCCTATACGAAGGTCCTGAACGTTCTGACCGGTAACGCGCAAGCGGTGCAGCTTACTTTAATGGCACAGGAGGATGCGCCGACTTGTCATTCCGTTACCGGTGACCTCGCCGGCATCGCCTCCAAATACGATCCGCCCACGCTACAGCAGCGTCTGCTCTTTCCGCGCACTGTCGCTCTCGGCCGCCGTCCGTTGCCGCCTCAAAGCCAGTCACCGTGACGGTCACGTTCGATAACGGCGAATCCGTATCAGGTACGCTCGTCTACATTGACGATTTCAACGTTGCGTTGCGAGATGCCGCCGGCAACTATCACTCCTGGACACGCACCCCGCAGCTTAAAATTGACCGTCACGATCCTTATGCCGCGCATCAAGAGTTGCTCGACAAAATCACCGATACCGACATCCACAATCTCGTCGCCTATCTGGAGACTTTGAAATGAATCCGCGCTTTTCTTGTGGATCGCAGTCGCCGGCTGCACGCTATATGCGCAGTCGCTCGATCCGAACAAGTCTGTTGCAGCCTCCGGTCGATACTTGGCCCACTTACAACGGGGATTACTCGGGGCGCCGCTTCAGCACGCTTTCCAAGATCAACTCACAAAATGTGCAGTCGCTCAGCCTAGCCTGGATATATCGCACCAGCGCGGCGACCGGAACGTTCGGCAACGTCGTCAAATCCACTCCGCTCATGGTCGATGGCGTTCTATACTTCAGCATTCCCGACCATGTCTTCGCCATTGATGCGCGCAGCGGACAACAAATCTGGCAGTTCAATTGGGCTTCAAAGGGCGGTTGGCATCTCGGTAACCGCGGCGTCGGCATGTACGGCAACTGGCTGTACTTCGAAACACCCGATTGCAATCTTGTCTCGCTCAACAGCAAAGATGGAACGGAACGCTGGCACAAGCAGATTTGTGATCTCGATCGGTTCTACACTGCGACGCGTCGCCCCTGTCGTCATCGGCAATCACGTGATCGTCGGCGTAAGCGGCGACGATCTCGACATTCCTGGATTTCTCGAATCCCGCGATCCCGAAACAGGCGATGTCCAGTGGCACTGGTCTTCGGTCCCCAAACCCGGCGAGCCTGGTTCTGAAACTTGGCCCAACGCGGAAGCAATGGCTCACGGCGGCGGCATGACATGGGTGCCCAGCACTTACGATCCCGATCTCAAGCTGCTCTATTTCGGTACCGGCAATCCGCAACCAGTAATCTCAGGCAAAGGACGCAAGGGCGACAATCTCTTCACCGAGTCCATTGTCGCTCTACACGTTGATACAGGTAAACTCGCGTGGTACTTTCAACCTTCGCCCCACGACACGCACGATTGGGATGCGGTCGAAACTCCGGTTCTCTTCGATGGCGAAATTGACGGCCAGCCCTCGCAAGCTGCTCGCGCAAGCAAGCCGCAACGGCTACTTCTTCGTTCTCGATCGCACCAACGGAGCGCACGTCACGACCTCCCCATTCGTCAAAACCAATTGGGCAAAAGGCATTAACGCGAAGGGCCAACCAATTCCCAATCCCGCGAAGGAGCCGCAGATCGATGGCGCGCTCGTTTCTCCGAACCAGGGCGGCGCGACCAATTGGCCTCCTCCGAGTTTCAGCCCCGCAACAGGTCTGTTCTATGTCAACGCGAGCCGCGCCTTCAGCGAATACTACATCTTCGATGACACCGAAAAACCTGAAGGCTGGAGCGGTAATGACCGCGGCGGCGGCGGCGAGTCCATGCTGCAAGCGCTCGACTATAAAACCGGCAAGATCCGTGGAGCCACAAGTGGGAAGGCGCAGGCGGCGTCCGCTCAGGTGTTCTGACGACAGCCGGCAATCTACTCTTCACGGGCGATGCATCGGATAATTTCGTCGCTCTCGATCCGGCAACAGGCTCCGCCCTTTGGCACGCCAATCTAGGGCGGAGCGGTTAGCAACGGCCCCATCACTTACGAACTCGACGGTATGCAATACGTAGTCGTCGGGGCCGGTGATGCGCTCTTCGGCTTCGTCATGCTGTCCGGGAAATAATTCCGCAAGCAGCGCGAAGGTCGCGGGACGGCTCCGGCGGGGCGCCGGGGGTTACCTTTTGACATTCTACAGAAGGAGTGGCATACTCTTGTTGAGGGTCAACAGGAGCTATCGTGGCCGCCGGCAAGTCCGATATTCTTCAAGGCACGCTCGATCTCATCGTGCTTAAGACTCTGGAGACTTTGGGCCCAATGCACGGCTATGGTCTTGCCGTTCGCATTCAGCAGGTCTCGGACAACGTCCTTCACCTAAACCAGGGCACGCTTTATCCCGCTCTCCTGCGTCTGGAGCAGAAGGGCTGGATTACTTCCGAATGGGGCGAATCGGAGAATAACCGCCGAGCGCGTTTCTACTCGTTGACCAAAGCGGGAAAAAAACAACTGCGGGAAGAAACGGCAAACTGGGAGCGCTTTGCTGGCGTGATACAGCGGGTCCTGGCGCCCGCGGATTAAGCTATGTCTCACTCACTTTTATCGAGGCTATTCGCTACGTTCCGGCCCGAGAATCGCGATCGACGGCTCAACGAAGAAATCGAAGAACATCTGCAAGAACTTGCCGCCCGCCAGTCTGCCCAAGGACTGGACCCGAATGACGCCAAGTTTGCAGCTCGCCGTGAATTCGGGCCTGTCGAACCGGTCAAAGAACTGTATCGCGATCGTGCTCGCTTCCGCGCTCTTGAGAACGCATTCCGCGACTGCCGTTTTGCAATTCGCCAAAGCCGCAAGAACCCTGGCTTCACCGCAGCCGCGGTGCTTTCTCTGGCGCTGGGCATCGGGGCAAATACGGCGCTCTTTTCGTTTGTCAATTCGATTTTGCTGAGGCGATTGCCCGTTCCGGCTGCGGACCGGCTCGCAATACTAAAGACTGCCGGTAAGGAACTGCGGCTCAGCTATAACGAACTCAATGAGCTCGACCGGCAAGCGACGGAGGTCGACGGATTATCGGGAAGTTTTCCCCTCGATGTGAGCGCGAGCTTGGGCGATCTTCCGCAATGGATCTCGGCCGAGCTCGTGACAGGAGAATATTTCCGCACCCTGCAAGTCAGGCCGGAGCGCGGCAGGCTACTCACGCAGAAGGATCTGGATGACGCTGCCGGAAATCCCGTTTGCGTGATCAGTTATCGGCTCTGGCAAAGTCAGTTTCGCGGCGCGCCGGACATCATCGGGCGCAGCATCCGGTTGAATACGCGTCCGTACAAAATCATCGGCGTTACCGAACGCAGTTTTACCGGACCGGATTTGCAGCGCCCGGCAGATCTGCAGATTCCCGCCACGCGGCTTATCGATTACATGCCCGCATTCGTAGGCCTTCCAGCATTTCGATTGGAAGTCACGGCTGTATCTTTTTTCGACCATGGCGCGGCTTTCGCCCCATGCATCGCGCGCGAGCGCAGCGGCGCAACTGAGCCGTTTGAACCGGGACTATCTGAACATCGGTGAAGAAGGATAAGACCGCGGACATCCAATTGACAGACGGCGCCGCCGGATTTCAATCCTCCTGGAAGCTGGGAAAGCCCGCTTCGATTCTTCTGGCGGTTTCGCTGGTCGTTCTGCTCATCGCGTGTGCGAATCTGGCCACCCTGCTGCTGTCGCGCACGTCAGCGCGTTCTTCTGAGTTCGCTCTTCGGCTGGCAATCGGGGGCTCGCGCGGACGGATTCTGAGTCAGGTGTTTGTGGAGAGCACGCTGCTTGCGGTCTTTGGCACGGCAGCGGGTATCCTGCTCGCGATCCGCTGTTGAAAAAGTTCTGCTCTCGTTCCTGAACCGCACGGCGCCTGCGATCCACCAGTTGCACATCGCGCTTGACGGGCATGTGCTTGCGTTTGTCGTGGCCACGTCCGCGATTTGTGTTTTGCTGTTTGGAGCTGCTCCCGCTTTACAAGCTGCACGGACGGCGGCGCTTGGCTCGTCTGCCGGGAACACGCGCAGCGGAGCGGCACTCCGTAAGACGTTCGTGATTCTTCAGATCGCACTATCCTTCGTGGTTGTGCTATCCGCGGGCCTTCTCGTAGGAACGCTGCGAAACCTCAAAACTCTCGATCTCGGCTATCATCCCGATGAGATCGCGGTGGTTGACATCCGGCCCGCTGCGGGCGGCTATACCGGAGTTCGCGCCAATCAGTTCTACGCGCGTGTCGTAGACCGGGTTCGCAGTCTGCCGGGAGTTAAGGCCGCCGCTACGGCATTCGGCATCAGTCTCGAAAACGGCTTCAAGATGAAACTCGACCGCGCAGGCGCAAACGGGCGCCGAGCAGGAGGTAAATATCTTCGGCGTCAGCCCCGGCTACTTCGACACATTTGGGGCGCATATTCTCGCGGGCCGCGACTTTAACGCGAGTGACACGCCCGACAAGCCGCAGGTCTATATCATCAGCCAGCATCTCGCCCGGACTTACTTCCACGGAGAAAATCCGATTGGCCGGTATCTCCTGCAAAAGGGCGGAAAACTTCCGGTGATCGGTGTTGTTTCAGACATGCACGATCAAAGCCTGCGTGGAACCGGTTTGGACACCGTCTATCAAGCGGCGGGCCAACTGCTGTCGTCCAGTCTGACCGTATTTGTACGCTGCGATGGAGCATGCGGGCCTCTATTGCCTGGTTTGAGAACCGCCATCGGAAATGTCGACCCCAATACGCCGATCCTTGCGATTCACACGATGAAAACGGAGATTCAGGGGACATTCTCCTCGGAAGAAGTGCTGGGCTTCTTGTCGACGCTATTTGCGGCACTCGCCATGCTGCTCGTGGCAGCGGGACTTTACGGCGTGCTCTCTTATGCGCTGACCCGGCGCACGCGCGAAGTGGGAGTGCGGATCGCGCTCGGAGCATCGTCCAGAGACATCATCGCTTTGTTCGTATCGGAAGCCGCTGAAATGATCGTGCTCGGCACGCTGATTGGGGTCCCGACCGCGCTGGCTGCCGTAACCATGCTGAAGTCTCAACTGTTCGGTGTCGCGCCGCACGATCTTAAAACCTTAGCGGCGTGCATCTCATGCATTCTGACGGTCATCGTTCTAACCTGCATCGCCCCCATCCGCCGGGCTCTGCGCATCGCGCCGCAGCAGGCATTGCGAATCGAGTAAAAACCCTAACTCACCTCGAAGCTTCCTTGATCTCCAGGGACTCCATCCTGGACAGCTCAAGGCGCATGCGCCGAGCCTGTTCCCGGTCGATGGGAATACCTCGCAATGCAGCGCGCAGCCAAGCGGCCTTGTCCCAGTTCGCTCGCATAAGTCCCGTTGGCGTGTGTTCGCCGGACCGCAGGAGCACATGTCCAAGTTCGTGGGCCATCGCATAGGCGAGGACCTTACTAAACGATGCTGGTGTCTCGTATGTTACGTCCTCACACCTGTCGATGTAGATCGTTGAATCAATACCGAATGCCGCGCACGGCAACGAGAATCCAAGCGTTCCAATACCGAGCCCGCGCGGGGCATGCGGTTGTAACTGAATGCTCAAACCGGGTGTATGGTTTGCGACCTTGCAGGTGGCACCCGATGCCTTGTTAGTAGAAAAATCCGTAATCAACGAGGCTCTGTCATCGAGCGCGCCCTCGGACCAATGCACCTCCATATCGGCTTGAGCGAAAATCTCCGCTACTTCACGCTCCGCTCCGGACAAATCGCTCCGGGGGACCCGAGCAAGGTTAAAAAGACGAACCTGGACGTGGTGCTTCCTGAATGCGGGATCCCCGTTCCCTAGATCGGAAGCGCGTGACGTTGTGACCAACGTACTCACGAACGCAGCCACTAACACAACTCGGACCTTTGCGTTGAACATCTCGCCATCTCCACTGGCGAGATCAGCCTAGGCCCGGATGGACGCTACCTCCAGCGTTTGGAAAACATCCGCCGAATAATTGCACATCATCGACTAAGCTCTTGTAAATACGGAGCTTGTAGCGAGATGTTATTTTCGGATCTGGCTGTATCCAGTCGCCTGTCATCGGTGGTACACTCACCTCACTGTGGGACAGCCGGCAAGTTCGTCCGCGAGCTATCGTTTCGGCGCTTTCGAGAAGGATCGAGAGGCTGGGGAACTACGCAAGCGCGGCGTTCGGATCAAACTTCAAGAGCAGCCTTACCGGATCCTTTGTTCTCTGCTAGACAGGCCGGGCGAGGTGAGTTCCGAAGATTTCTCCTGATGGGCATCGTGTCGCTTTCACTCTCGTTCAGCAAGAACATAAAGTCGCAATTTGTGTGCGATCCCTCGACAGCAAGGTGGCGGACAAGCTATTAGAAAACGGCGATTGGGTGTGGACCTGGTCTCCAGATAGCCGCTACCTGCTTTATAAATGGGGTGCTTTTCGACGTGTGAGATTGCTCGACTTAATATCCGGACAGAGGAGCGAATTCCTACAAGATCCCGACGAGCAGGTGTTCCAGGTCTCGTTCTCTTCCGATGGCCGTTGGATGGCGTTCTTGGCTTCGTCGGGTCTCTTTGCCGCTCCTTATCGTGGTTCCGCAGCTATCCCCAAACGGGATTGGATACGGATTGTGGCCTCGAATGGCGATTTCCTTGACAAGCCTCGCTGGTCACCGGATGGAGCGCGACTGTATTTCACATCCAACGCGGATGGTTTCGACTGTATCTGGACACAGCGTCTCAACGCTACAACCAAGCAGCCAATCGGCGAGCCGACGCCACTCTACCACTTGCACTCTCCGGAGTGTTCGCTGTCGAATGTGGGCGCAGCCCTAGCGGACATTGCTCTTGCACGGAATAGACTGATCTTTCCTCAAACCGGCCTCACCGGAAATGTTTGGATGATTCATTCCCGGACGCGATAGGACTTTTATCTGGGTTTCGCGAACACAATCTGACCGGCGCTGGTTCGGCCATCCTCGAAACCTACCGCGGATGCAGCGAAATAAAGCAGCCACGTCCGATAGTTGCGTTCCCCCACCAGAAATCGGCATTTCTCCGCATTCTTCTGCAAATTGTTCACCCACGCTCGACAAGTCATCGCGTAGTGCGGGCGAAGATCTTCGAGCGCGATCGCTTCGAAGCCGGCCCGCTCGCCTTCGCGGAGCACGTCATCCAGATGAACCAGTTCGCCGCCCGGAAAGACGCGCTTCTGCAGGAACAGCGTTTGAGGACCGTCTGAAACACCTTGGGGCCGCACGACTCCGCGATTCAGAAACCGGCCGCCCTCCCGAAGCAACGAGTGCACCTTCTTGAAATATCCCGGCAGGCGGCTTCGTCCGACATGTTCGAACATGCCCACGGAAGCGATCTTGTCGAAGCGGCCTGTCAGGTCGCGATAGTCGCAGCAGCTCGATATCAACCCGGTCAGCGATCCCGCGGCGTCGCATCAGTTCACGCGCAAACTCAAGCTGTTGGCGGCTGAGCGTACAGCCCAACGCGCTCACACCAAATTGTTCCACGGCGTAGCAGACCAATCCGCCCCAGCCGCAGCCTATGTCGAGGAATCTGTCCTCCTGTTTCAAATCCAAGCTGCGGCAGATCCGGTCCAGTTTCTCCGTTTGCGCCTCTTCGAGGGATCGCTCCGGATCCGCAAAATGAGCCGCCGAGTAGATCATGCGCGAATCCAGAAAGAGCGCGTAGAAGTCATTGGAGAGATCGTAATGAAATTGAATATTGCGCGCCGATTCCTGCCTTGCGCCTGAGACAGAAGCGATTTTGAAATGCTCGAGGCGTGCAAGCGCGGAGAAGAGCCAGTCGCGCCAGGTGTGATGCGGCTGGTCGAGGAAGTGCCGGATCGCCGAAAAGAGATCGCCCCGGATGCTAACTTTCCCGTCCACGAAGGCCATGCTTGCGGAATAAGCATCCATGCGCAGAAACTCATTCACATCCACCTCACCTGTCGCCGACGATTGCAAATCGCGCCTTCCGGATCCGAGTAACAGTTCGAACGGCCTTGCGGCTGGCTGATCCAAATGTGTGAAGAATCCGATTCGTGATGCCGCGGCGCAGTAGCCATTCCGTTCGCCTCCCTCTAAGTTTTAGACGCGATTGCAAACTGAGGGTCTTCCGTAGGAGCGCCTTTCAGGTATTTTCTGCAGGTTCAGGTGACAGAATGTCAACAAGGATGAAAACGGCGGGACCTTCAGCCAAATGGCTGTACTTTTTATTGCGCTGGCGAATGGTGTTGTTTTCGCTCAGTTCGAGAAAGGCGAGCTGCGAGTCTCCGTTACAGATGCGACCGGCCTCGCGTTGCCTTCTTCTCTTACGCTGGTCAGCGAAGCATCGCGAACCAAGCGCGAATCGAACACCAACGACGCCGGACAGTTTACGTTTCAGCATTTGCCTTTCGGCGTTTATCAGGTCACCGTCGAGCACGCGGGATTTAATCCTTATTCGACGATCGTCGAGATCCGCACGCGAAGTTCCTCGCGACATCCATGTCCAGCTCAGCGTGAAAACTGCATCGACGGAAGTAGTGGTCAGTGATGCGGCTACCCTGATCGATCCGCATCGCACCGGCGTAAGCTACGGAATCGGATCGCAGCAGATTCAGGAAGCGCAGTCGCCGATTCCAGGGCGCGGCCTTCTCGATCTGATCGACATGCAGCCGGGTTGGCTCTTCGAAGGCAACGCCGTGCTGCATCCCCGAGGCTCGGAATACCAGACTCTGTTTGTAGTGGACGGCGTGCCGATGGACGAGAACCGTTCTCCCGGTTTCGCGCCGGGACTCGAAGCAGGCGAGGTCTCCTCCATGAGTGTTCTCACGGGCAATTTTCCGGCGCAATATGGACGGAAGCTAGGCGGAGTGATCGATGTAACTACTGCTCAGGACATTCGCCAAGGACTTCATGGGTCCGCCGAATTCGGAGGCGGAAGTTTTGGCACGGAAGATGGATTTTTCTCCGGCGCCTACGGATGGAACCGCAGCGCTGTCACGCTAAGCGCCTCGGGGGAACACACGAACCGTTACCTCGATCCGCCCGTGCTCGGCAACTTTACCAACACCGGGACGTCATCCAGTCTTTCCGCCGCGTACGATGAAGATCTTACCGATTCCGATCGCATTCACCTCGCCGTCCATCGCCGCCAGACCTCTTTCGAGGTTCCCAACGAAAATCTGCAGCAAGCGGCTGGGCAGCTCCAAAATCGAAACGCACCGGAAGACCTGGGTCAAGCCGCCTGGACCCACGAGTTTTCGGCGCAGATGCTCTTCAACATCAGGGCGGTGGTCGAGGATCTCTCTGCCAATCTCTGGTCTAATCCGTTTTCGACGCCCATCATCGCCGCTCAACAGCGCGGATTCCGGCGTACTTATCTGAATACGAGCCTTTCCGCGCATTACGGGCGGCATGACATTAACATCGGAGGCGACGCCATCTATGCCCCGGTGACAGAGGCGCTTCAATACCAGATCACAGATCCGTCGTTCTTCGATCCAGGAACGCCGCTGAGCTTCCATTTCGCCGATCGGCGGCTCGATCGCGAGCAGGGGCTGTGGGCGCAAGACACCGTCCGGTTGGGGAACTTGACCGTGAGCGCTGGTCTTCGCTGGGATCACTATTCCCTGGTGGTTCACGACCATGCCTTCAGTCCACGCTTGGGGCTTGCCTGGTACATTCCCCGAGCCGGCCTGGTGCTGCGCTTTTCTTATGACCGCGTCTTCCAAACACCGGCCACTGAGAATCTGCTTCTGGCAAGCTCCGCGCAGCTCGATCAGCTCAACCCCGATGTTTTGCGGATTCCTGTCGAGCCCTCTCGCGGCAATTATCTGGAGGCGGGTTTCAGCCAGGCGATCGCCAAGCGCGCGCGCCTGGATGTCAGCTTCTACCGCCGCTCGTTTGCGAATTATGCGGATGACGATGTGTTCCTGAACACAGGAATTAGTTTCCCCATCGCCTTCAGTAGCGCACAAATTCGCGGCGTGGATGTGAAGCTGGATTTGCCGCATTGGGGCAATTTGTCCGGTTTTCTGAGTTATTCGAACTTGATGGGCATAGCACAGTTACCGGTAGCCGGGGGTTTATTCTTGGGCTCGGACGCCGCTGGTGTTCTCGGCGTCAACAGTGGATTTCCGATTACTCAAGATCAGCGCAACACGGCTCGGGCGCGAATGCGCTATCAAGTGAAGCCGCGGCTTTGGGTCGCCGCGTCCGCAGAATATGGCAGCGGATTGCCGGTGGAAATTAACGGAGATTCCGATATCGCTGACTTACAGGCCCAGTATGGACCGCAAATCATCAATCGCGTGAATTTCAGCGCGGGACGCGTGCGGCCGAATTTCTCGCTCGATTTCAGCGCGGGCCTCGATTTATGGAAGCGCGAGAAATCCGTTCTACGCTTGCAGGGCGAGATGGAAAACGTAACTAATAAATTGAACGTGATCGATTTCGCCGGCCTGTTTTCGGGAACTGCCATCGCGCCGCCCCGCAGCGGTAACGTGCGCCTGCAGTTCGAGTTTTAAGATCACCAGGCGCCCAGAAAAACGAGTAACCTTTTAGCGTTCCGGGAGTATACACTTCCGTGAAGGCCATCCTGTTCGTACTTTTCGCATTTTATACGGTCGCTAGCGCGCAAGATTCTAAATTCAGCGGTCCATCCGATGTAGATCCACCGGTGACCGAGCGAGACCTCCGCATCGTACAACGGGCTCGTGAGATTCTCAATTCGCCGGCCAAGTGGAATCGCGAAGATAACAGGGAGTGCCCCGCAACCCAGCGGACCTATAGCCTGTATTGCGCGCTGGAGAAAGCAACCGAAGAAATCTCGAAGAAATTCGAGCACAGAGGCGCAGTGATGCAGCAGGCGCGTTTTGCGATTGACGAAGTCCTTGCCAAGGGCAACCACTACGAGCATCGGTTAATGGATTACAACAACGATCCCAAGACGACGTTTGCCGACGTACAGAAGTTCTTTTCCATTGTCGAGGAAAGAATCAAAAGGCGGCTCGCCACCCAAACACATCAATCACGCGGCGAACCTTGACGTCACCCACGAAAGTCAGTTGAAGGTGGCGCGGACGATCGCGAAAGCGTCGTCTGCGGATCGTATGACAAAACTCGCACTCGCCACTGCGGGGCGGACCTCAGTCCCACCCTTCAATAAATGGCAACCCGCGTGCTCACTACCCGCCGTAATGATCGATTCCGTGTCACAAGACCTCGAAAAGTACATGGATCTTGTCTCGATGCGCCAAAAACTTGTCGCGGCCAATATCGCCAACGCCGACACTCCGGGCTACCGAACACAAGATATCGACTTTCAATCGGCCTTTGAAAGCCTCGCCGCGGGAGAGCGGCCCGAACTGATTGAAGTGCCTGATCTGAAAGTAAAGAATGACGGCAACGATGTAAGCATCGACCGCGAATCCCGGCTATTGGCCGAGAACGCATTGCGGTTTCGTTTGGCATCCGCGCTGCTTAAAGACAAGTTTAGTCTGGTCAAGCAAGCCATTCAGGGAGACAAATCGTGAGTTTATTTTCGTCGCTTTCCGTAAGCGCTTCGGGTATGGCCGCGCAGAGAACCCGGGCCGAGTTGCTGGTCGAAAACATGGCCAATGCGGAAACTACCCGCACTCAGGACGGCGGTCCGTATCGCAGGAAAGATGCCGTTTTCGAGGCGCAGCAGGTTTCATCCCCGTTCTCCTCCGTGCTGCGGGACGAGATGGACGGAACCACCATGGGCGTCGCCGTGAGTGAGGTTGTAGTGGATCAGAGCGATCCCGAAAAGCGTTATATGCCAGGCCATCCGGACGCGGACAAGGACGGATATGTTTCCTTCCCTCGGATTAATCCGGCCGAAGATATGGTGGACTTAGTCGATACAAGCCGCAATTACGAAGGCAACGTCTCGGCTATTTCGGCCGTGAAAGATATGATTCAGCAATCCATAAGTCTGCTGAGTTGAGCCATAAGTTAAATAGATTGAAATGAGAAAGTTGAGGCTTTTCAACTACCACCTAGACGAGCGACTTGGATAGGGACCGTCCCTTATCCTGTCATCCCCGCTGCCAGCACTAAGCAGCGGAGCATTGAGTACGTTCAGTCTAAGGAGCGAATACATGGCGCCCATCGCCCCCATCCAGCTTGCTGACCCCGCTGCTATTGCGCAAACGAGCGCAACCGGAACCGCGCCGCCTGCCGGATCCAGCGGCACTCTTTTCAAACAGATGTTCAATAGCGCCGTCAACACGGTCGAGAACTTCCAGGCGGATGCCTCGAAAGCAGTGGAGAATCTGCTGTCAGGGCAAAATGAAGACGTCCACACCCCCATCATCGCGACACAGCAGGCCGATCTCTCGTTTGAGCTGTTCATGGGAGTCCGGAACAAAGTTATCTCCGCCTATCAGTCCGTAATGGGGATGCAGCTTTAGATCATTTGAGATCCCTTCGGGGTCTCGATCATTTCAGCGCGACCACCTAGCATGGACCAACTGCGAAAACTCTCCGGTAGCTTAAGCCTGCGGCAGAAGCTCGTCTTGGGAGCAGTGTCCATTCTTGTCCTGTCGGGCCTTTCGATGTTCGTGAAGTGGAACAAAGATCGGGACTTCAGGCCGCTTTATTCCGAGCTCTCTCCGGAAGACGCGGGAGCCATTGTAGCCAAGCTTCGAGAAACCGGAACCGAATATCGGCTTCGCGAATCGGATTCAACCATCCTCGTTCCGTCCGGCAATGTGGCCGAATTGCGCTTGCAAATGGCGAGCGCCGGTATTCCGAAGAGCGGGCGGATCGGATACGAATTATTCGATCGCACCAACCTGGGCACCACTGATTTTGCCGAGCAGGTGAACTATCATCGCGCGGTGGAAGGCGAGCTCGAAAGATCCGTCATGGCGATGGCTGAGGTGGATCAGGCCCGGGTACATGTCACGTTTCCCAAAGAGTCCGTTTTCGCCGATGAGCGTCAGCCGGCGAAGGCGAGCGTCATGGTGAAGCTGAAGACCGGCGCGAAGTTGTCCGAGCAGAACGCCGCGGCCATTAGCCAACTGGTTTCAAGCGCCATCGAGGACTTATCCCCGGATTCGGTTTCCGTCATGGATATGAGAGGCAATCTTCTCATGCGGCCGAAGAAGCCGGGCGATGGATCGGAACCGTCCGATGCGGTTCTGCAGTACAAACTGAAGCTCGAACGTGAGACGCTGGCGAAAATCGATTCCGTGCTCGATCCCCTTCTAGGCTCGTCAAAATATCGGGCCGCCGTCGATATTGACTGCGACCTGACGAGCGGCGAACAGAGCGAAGAAGCGTTCGATCCCACCCATTCTGTGATTACTTCTTCACAAAAAAGTGAAGAGGGATCTACCGGCAAGGATACGGCCGCCGGCGGCGTCCCTGGGACATCATCGAATTTGCCGAGACCGGCGGTCCGGCCCGCCACGCAAGCGGGGCACGGGCTGGCCAAGCGTAGCGAAAATATTGCCTACGAGACCAGCCGCACGGTGAAGAAGGTCCGGCTGCCGCAGGGTATGATTCGGCGCATGTCGGTTTCTGTTCTGGTAGATCAGGATGTCCGCTGGCAGATGACCGGAAAAGGCGCGGCGGCGCATGCGCAGCGGATTATCGATCCGCCTTCAGCAGACCGCTTGAAAACCGTTCAGGCTGTTGTGGCTGCCGCGGCGGGCGTGAACACAAACCGCGGAGATCTGCTGAGCGTCGAGACGCAGCCTTTCGAAGCGACTCTGATGGCCGAGCCTCCCGGTTCGGTGACCCCTCCGAAGTCTCAAGGCGGCTCGGGCGCCGCGCGTAAGTTCTCTCCGGTGATGATCGGAAGCGCCGCCGGTGTGCTGCTATTGCTGGGCGGATTAGGATTCGTGTTCTATCGGAAAAATAAGGCAACCCAAGCTCGCATTGCCGAAATGCAAAAACAGCTTGCCGCCGCCGAAGAACCTCAGAAGTCGCGCGTCGGAGAACGAGAGCTTACGGGCGGTCAGAAGTCTGTGGATGGCGCAACCCAGCAGTCTTCGTTGGAGAGCGCCACTGAGATGTTTCAACTCAAACCGATAGGAGTTACCAAGGTGGAAGTCCTGGCGAAGCAAGTGCACGATCAGGTGGCGAAAGATCCCGCCGCTCTTGCACGCATCGTGAGAAGTTGGCTCAAAGAAGGATCGCAGTCCTAGCAGCGCCATGTCCCTTCCCGTTCCAGCATCGCCTAATTCCCCGGCTACCCAACTTACCGGTTTGGACAAGGCGGCCATTCTCATGGTGATTCTCGGTGAGCAAACGAGCGCCGACCTCTTTCGCCAGTTGGATGAAGTGGAAGCCCGCAGGATTGGGCGCGCAATCGCCAACATTCCCTCCATCACAAGCGAGCTTGCCGAAGACGTATTGACCGAGTTTTACCAGATGATCGTGGCGCAGGATTATGTCCTCAAAGGCGGCATGAATTATGCGCAAACTGTGCTGGTAAGCGCGTTTGGCCTGGATAAGGCCCATCGCCTTCTGGAAAAGGTCAGTAAGGGATTTGCCGACGGAGCCCCGCCCTTCGACATGCTGCAGAAAGCGGATCCGCAGCAACTTGCCAACTTCGTCCACGGCGAGCATCCGCAAACAGTGGCTCTGATTCTGTCTCACTTGAATGTGACGCAAGCTGCGGCGCTGCTTGCCTCGCTCCCTGCCGATCTGCGCGACGATATTGCGGTTCGCATGGCGACACTCGACCGGATCTCGCCGGAAATCATTTCCAAAATTGCGGTGGTCATCGGCGAGAAGCTGCAATCCTTCGGCCAGACCAGTCGCGAAGCCTATGGTGGAGTTCGCGCCGTCGCGGATGTCTTTAACCGGCTCGATCAGAAGGAAAGCAAGGAAATACTTGCTCGCATCGAAGGCAGCAATCCGCAGCTCTATGAGCAAATTCGCCGGCTCATGTTCGTCTTCGAGGATCTGATTCGAGTCGAAGCCAAAGGCATTCGTGAATTGCTGGAGCGCGTGGACCGGAAAGTCCTTACCGTGGCTCTCAAAGGCACGAGCGAGGCGCTTAGAAACCATTTTCTGCAACTCATGTCCCAGCGCGCCGGAGACATGCTGCGCGAGGACATGGAAGCGCTCGGGCCGATGAAGATGCGGGATGTGGAAACTGCTCAACAGCAAATCATTGCGACAGTGCGCGTACTCGAATCGGAGGGCATCATCAGTCTGAGCGATTCCGGCGGCGAGCAGTATGTTAGCTAAGGTTCTGCGGCCGGAGACAAATACGGCCCGCGGTATGCATTGGCCGGCGGCCGAACCGGCCAGGACCGTTTTCCCGAGAGGTTCAGGAGACGGTGAGGCTTCCGGCTATGACGCCAGTTCGGATGGAATCGAGCCGGAAGTTGCATCTCTTCAGGCCGAACTGAAAAGGATCCGCGCCGAAGCCGAGGAGCGCGTGCAAGAGGCTTTTGTCGCGGGCAAACGCGAGGGCGATGCGCTCGCCCGGCAAGCCGTCGATCAAAAGCTCGAATCGGAGCTTGGCAAACTTCAGGGCCTCATGCGAGAGCTGAATTTGGCCGGCCCTCGGCTAAGGAAACAGACCGAGGAGGAGCTGGTTCGCCTTGCGGTAGCCATCGCGCGCAGAATCCTTCATCGCGAACTCACCATAGATCCGGAAGCGCTGCTCGGTCTGGTGAAAGCGGCATTCGATCGTCTGGATCGCAAGGAGATTCAGCAAGTCAGAACTGATGCGGAGAATGTGGAGCATGTCAAGAAAATCGTTGCAGGCCTAGCTCCTGGTGTTGTGAAAGTGACGGCCGATCCAACTCTTCGGCCCGGTTCATTGGTGATTGATGTGCCGCGCGGCCAACTGGACGCCTCCATCGAGACGCAACTTGTCGAGATAGAGCGCGGCTTCGTCGATATTGTTCATCATTCCTGACATGTCCAACCCAGCCATGGCCCCACTCCGGTTCGATCGCTATTTCAATTCGCTCGAACGAGCGGATCCTATGTTGCTCATGGGGCGAGTGACCGAAATGGTGGGCCTGTTAATCGAGTCCGAGGGACCGCCCACGGCCGTGGGAGATTTTTGCGAAATTGCAGCCGCAAACGGCCGGCACATTCTTGCGCAGGTAATCGGCTTCAGAAACGGCAAGGTGCTTTCGATGCCGCTGGAGGAAACTGGCGGCATACAACTCGGCGATCCAATTGTTGCGCGGAGCAATGAAGCTCGCGTGCACGTCGGGCCGTTATTGCTGGGGCGCGTTCTGGACGGATTCGGCCGGCCAATCGACGGCGGTGGCCCCATCGCCGGTCCGGATCAATATGAATTGATGGCCAAACCGCCGGGTCCGCTCGAACGCGAGAACATCGAAGAACGATTGGTCACCGGCATTCGGGCGATTGACAGTATGTTGCCATGCGGCAAAGGCCAACGTATCGGGATTTTTGGAGGCAGCGGGGTAGGGAAGAGCACCCTTCTCGGTACCATGGCCCGGCACAGCTCCGCTGAGGTGAATGTAATCGCGCTCATCGGAGAGCGCAACCGCGAAGTGCGCGAGTTCCTGGAAAAAGAGTTGACTCCGGAAGGTCTGGCGAAGTCGGTAGTGATTGTCGCGACATCCGACCGCCCGGCTCCTTTCCGTATCCGCGCCGGATTCGTTGCCGTTGCTATCGCCGAGTATTTTCGCGATCAGGGCAAGGATGTCCTGCTGGTCATGGATTCCGTGACGCGCCTGGCCATGGCGCAGCGCGAGATTGGATTGGCTGCGGGTGAGCCGCCGAGTCAAAAAGGCTACACGCCCTCTGTATTCGCTCTTCTGCCCAAGATTTTCGAACGAGCGGGCAGATTTCATCGCGGATCCATTACTGGATTCTTTACAGTCCTGGTGGAAGGCGATGACTTTAACGAACCGATCTGCGACGCAGTTCGCGCCATATTAGACGGACATATTCAGCTCTCCCGGACACTCGGATCGGCGGGGCATTATCCTGCCATCGACATCATCCATTCCGTGAGCCGCCTGGCTGGCCGGATCGCCAGCGAAGAGGAACGTGAAGCCGCGAGAAAAATCAGGGAAGCGCTTGCGGTACTCGATCGCTCGCAAGACCTCATCAATTTGGGAGCCTACGTGTCGGGCTCGAACGCGCGCCTCGATAGCGCGATTCGATTGAGACAGAACATAGAAGGCTTCTTGCGCCAGGAAGCCGGCAAGAATGTGCCGATCCGCGAAACCTTGCAATCCATGGGCGAATTAGCCGCGGCCATCGCATAAGAAAGAAACAAATCTATGAAGCGATTTGAATTTCGTCTGCATCGTGTTCTCGCGCTGCGACGCCAACAAGCCGATGTGCATCGCGCTCGAGTCTCGGCGGTCCTGGCCAGTCTGAAAGCTCTGGACGAAGAGAAGGCGGCGCTCGAAGTGGACGTCGCCGAATCCCGAAGAAGTGTTCGAAGTTCGAATCTGACCGGCAGCGATCTTTTATCGCTAGCCCGTTACGAGGCTCATGTCCGGCGCCGCTGTTCCGGCATCGCGAAGAAGAAATTGGAGCTGGAGCAGCAGCTCAAGGCGGAACAAGTGAAGGCTCGCGAAGCGGATCGAAAAGTCAAGTTACTGGAGAAACTCGAAGCCAAGAGACGCTCCGAATGGGACGCGGAGGCCAGCAAGGAACTCGAAAGCCTGGCGGCGGACGCTCATCTTTCCCGTACGCAATCCCTTGCTAGGGAGCGGCGGAATCCGGCGCCTTAGCCGCGGTTTTCGAGAGACCGCTTGCGATGGTCTTCGCCAATCCGAGACCTCCGCCTGCGGCAAGCGCTTGCGACAGCTGCTGTTCAGAAACTTCGCTGAGGATCGACCCGGCATCGTCATCGTCCGTAGCCATCCAGCCGGAGCCATCGCTTTCACGGGCGGATTTCAAAACTTCGCCCATCAGCAAAGCCTCAAATTGAGTTGCTGCTTTCTTTATCTTTTCCGGCGAATCGGAGCCGCCCGGAGTCAATGAAGCCACGTCGAGAGGCGAAGTAGCAATTGGATTAATCATAGGATCTCGATTTCGGCATCGATCGCGCCCGCAGCCTTCAAACTCTGCAGGATGGCGATGATATCGCGCGGCGTGGACCCGATCGCCATCAGGGAACGAACTAGGTCGTCTACCGTTGCGCCTTCTTTTAGCACCACGTTTTTGGCCTTATCTTCGGTAGCCGTGACATTGACTTCCGGAACGGTCGTGGTCTGCCCGGAGCTGAAAGGAGCCGGCTGGCTCACGTTATAAACAGTCTGAATCTGAACGCTCAAGTTGCCTTGCAGGATCGCCGCCGGTGCAATATGCAACTCGCCGCCCAGCACAATCGTTCCAGTGCGCTCGTTAATCGCGATCTTCGAGGCATGATCGGCATCAAGTGGCAGGTCTTCGACCATCGCAACGAAATCGACCGTTTTGCCTTGGTAAGACGCGGGCACGTGGATTGAAATCAGCCCTGAATTGAGAGCCTGCGCGGTAGCTTCACTTCCCGTGTTGAACTTCTTGTTGATCGCATCCGCCATGCGAGAGGCGGTTACAAAATCGGGTCGCCGAAGCTGTAGCTTCAGCGAGTCAGTGGGCGCGACGGTGGGGGCGGCAGCCTCGATAATCGCTCCATCGACAATTCTGCCGACGGTGGGATGATTTACGGTTTGCGAATTCCCGCCGCGTCCCGCAACGAAACCGCCGGTTACGACCGATCCTTGCGCGACTGCGAAAATCTTACCGTCAGCGCCGCGCAAGGGCGTCAGAATCAAAAGCCCACCCTGCAGATTCGCCGAGTCGCCAATGGCCGCCACGTCCACATCGACCTTGCCGCCGGGTTGGGCGAAAGGAGGCAGCGTGGCAGTAACCAAGACGGCAGCGGTATTCCGGACGATGATCGCCGAAGGAGGAACGGTGACTCCCATTCGCTGCAAAACATTCGTGAGCGATTGGACGGAGAAAACCGTTTGCTGCCTGTCACCGGTTCCGGCGAGGCCGACCACTAAGCCGTAACCGATGAGTTGGTTGTCCCGTACGCCTTCAATCGAGACAAGGTCCTTGATGCGGGATGTCGCGCTCGCGTCCCAGTACAAAAAGGAAAGACACAGGATGGAACCGAAGAGCAGATTTCGTGTGCGCATGACTAGAAGGGCAGAATGCCGAGCAACAAGCGATATAAGAAATTGGGCCGGCGAATCGCGTCCGCGACCACACCCTTGCCATTGATGCGTACTTCAAGATACTCGACCTGATTGGAACCGACGCTATCGCTTTGGCCCAGATCGCTCTGGCGAACGACCCCGCGGAGTGAGACTGTCTGGTATTCGGAATTGATCAAGATCAGCTTGCTCCCTTCGATGATGAGATCGCCATTCGGTAATACGCCGAGGACACGGCCCGAGACGGTTGTGGAGACGGTGGTCTGCCGGGTTGTTGCGCCTTGCCCGTTGAGCTGTTGGTTGCCGCTCATCTTCGCCAGATTGTTCAGCGCGTTGTGGGGGCTCTTCGGCCCTAGCAGGGAACTGATGCTGGTATCGACGGACGATGTCCGCTGCTGTGTGGTCGTTCCCGCGGAGGTCGCTGAGGCCTGATCGAGAACCACGACTGTCACGAGGTCTCCCACATTTCTTGCGTGTACATCGGAAGCCAAATCGACTAAAGGAGCGCCGCTGGCGAAGATCGAGCCTGGAGAACTGCCCGTCGTGGGATTAACCCGCCTGGTATCGGGTCTCGCGAGCAGCGCATCGACTGGTGACACGCTGGTTGGAGCGGCCTGCTTGTTCTTCTCTTTGCCGGGCAAAGCCAAACAGCACAAGCACACTGCGAAGCAAATCCGGAACGCGCTTTGCATGTGGACCTAAAGAGTTCCCTTGAAGGTAGTGACCGGCAGGCTTGCGTTCTTCTCTTTTGGGTCTGCCCCTGAGGTCGCTGATAGATTGATCTGCGCCAGCCCTGGACCGGTAATCGTGGCGCGAAACCGCCGCAGGCCCTGTGGGTTCGTGAGGGTCACCGTTTCGCCCGTGTTGCCGGCCGTCTCGGCGCGAGCCGTGAGTTTTAGGTGCGTGAATCCATTCACTACGTCGACGGTGACAATAGATCCGCGAGCAATGTCAGGCGGCGGCGCGATAACCCGAACGCGAGCCCATACTGGATAGGTTGCGCCGGATTGAGAGGTAAGTTGTCCCATCCAGAGCACGGGCATCTCCGGATGACCGGCTGGCGGCGCGCTGGCGTCTTCCACATTGAATTCCAGCCGCCCGGCGGGAACGCGACATTTACAGACTTCGATCACGTCAATCTGAACGGTCTTATTCTTGGGAAACGCCTGCCGGATTGCCCCTGCTATTTCCTCGGCATCCAATTTGTGAGCGGGTCGCTCGAAGCAAGCCGGCGCCGAAATCGTCGTTTGCACGCCTGCTTTGGCAGCCCATGCGGAGATCTCCGATACCGAAATAATGCGCTGTTGTCCAATGGCGGGTGCGTATGAGAACGGGAAATCGGGACTGACTGACGCGAACGCCGGATCGGCTTGCGCGACGTCGCGCGCCATGATCTGGCTTCCGTCGATTGCTACACAACTGGCCGCGCCGAGCACATGGCTCAGCATGGTCAAGGCAGTCAGATATTTCCACATTGCGCGGAGAAACGAATTTAGCTGACCACCTGGTTTACTTGCTGATACATTTCATCGGCGGCTTTCACCACCTTGGAATTCGCTTCGTAAGCGCGCTGGCTTGTAATCAGGTTGATGAATTCTTCCACCACGCTCACGTTCGAGTTCTCGAGATAGCCCTGCTGCAGCGTTCCTGCTCCGTCCTGGCCGCCTGGCGCTCCAACAGTGGGATCACCGGAAGCGTCGGTTGGAAGAAAGAGATTGTGGCCGATGCTGTTCAAGCCGCCTGGGTTGGCGAACATAGCCAATTGAATTTGCCCGGCAGTTTGCGCCGCGTTCTGGCCCGGAAGTGTAAAACTGACCGTCCCATCGCTCGCGATGCGTGATGGATTGCGCCGCCGGTGGAATGGTGATCTGCGGCTCCAGCGGATTGCCGTCCTGCGTGACGACGTTCCCGTTGCGGTCGAGCTGGAATGCGCCCGCGCGCGTATATGCAATTTGGCCGTTCGCCTGATGGATCTGGAAGAAGCCTGCGCCTTGGATCACGACATCGAGGGGATTGTTGGTTTGCGTGAAAGTCGCCCTGCGTAAAGATGATTTCGTTTGCCGCGGGCCGCGTGCCAAGTCCAAGCTGCAATCCGGCCGCAACGGTTGTCTGCGATCCGGCGGCATTCCCTGGCTGCACGACGCTTTGATAAAGCAGGTCCTGGAATTGCGTGCGGCGCATCTTGAAACCTGCTGTATTCGCGTTGGCAATGTTGTTCGCGATATTGTCAACGTTCATCTGCTGCGCGGTCATACCGCTGCCTGCGCTGAATAGGGCTCTGATCATTTTTCAAATACCTTCTTTTCGTTTTGATTGAGTCCGCTCCCTCACGGTCGCGGTTCTGTTAGCCGACCTTCGCGACTTGCTCCACGGCTTGCTTGCCCATCTCGCTCGCGATGCGGACGGCGCGCTGCATTACTTCGAACTGCCGCAAAACGCCCACCAGTTTGGCCGCGGATTGCGTTGCCTCGACGTTCGAAGACTCCACTTTCCCTTGCACGACCTGAATATTCGCGGCCGCCGTCATTTTCCCGTCGGGGGAGAGGCTGAAATAATTGCCGCCGTGTTTGATCAGGTTGTCGACCGAATCGACATCCAAGACCTGAACGTTACCCGCGGGAGTATTGCCTTGGACCACCTGACCGGTCGGAGAGACCGTGAAAGGTTTAGTCGAATCGATGGTCAGCGGCTTGCCGCCCACTGCCTGCAATTGATAGCCCTCTGCTGTTTCGAGAGTGCCTTTCTTTGAAATGCGGAACTGTCCGCCTCTCGTGTAGAGCGGTCCGCTATCGGTTTGAACGACGAAGAATCCCGGTGAACTGAGGGCAAGATCGGTCATGTTGCCGGTGTCGAGCAGCGTGCCTTGAGCGAAGTTCACCCAGTTCTTCTGGAGCAGCGGCATTTCGCCGCTGGCAGGGCGATTTTCGTTGACGCCATCCCAGGCATTTTCACCGAAGTACAAATTGTAAGATTCGCCGTCTGCCTTGTAGCCGGCCGTTCCAGTATTCGCAATGTTATTCGCGAGGACGTCGAGCGTCTCGGTTCGAGATCGCATGCCGCTCGCGGCTATGGCGGTCAAAGGTTCCATTGTGCCGGCTGCTGTGTATGCACGTGCGAGGCCGTAATTTATTTGAACCGCGAAGGCCTTAGTTTTCCGCTGTTTTCCGAATGCGATCGAGCCAGCGTTTGGCCGCGAATTTGCCACGTGTCAAATTGTTGGCAAGAGAATCCAGGCTCGGGCGAGTGCAAGTCGTTGTCTTTGGAGCGCGGCGAGTATGGCCATTCGCGTGTATTAGCATGCCCGTGCTGTCCTTGGTCGCGGCTACTTCAGTCCCTCTGAAACAAACTGCATTCCAATCCCCAACGGCGGCTGGAACGCCAGGTCGCAGAGTTCACCGGTGAATCGCAAACAGCCGATCATCCCGAGGAAACCAACTTCACGGAAGCATTTTCCGCCGCGATAAGCGCCTCGATTTCCGCGAACGTAGCAAGCAGCACCGTGCAGCCTGGTTTTTTGTCGCAGCAAACGATTGTTCGCAGCAAACATTGTCGCCGCAACATCGTCGCACAACACTGGTCCGCCGAGCGCGCAACTCGTTCCGGCAGTACCCCCTGGGACGACTGTGAACGCGCAACTCCTTTCTGAGATCTCCCGGTTCCTTTCGACGGCGAGCAACTTGGTCCCCGCGCGAATCATGCCGATGCCCGTCGCACTCGCCCCTCATCAGAAAGAGCAGTCCGCGCCGAATGCCAAAGATACTGCTCAAACGATCCCGCTCAAGCAGACGCCCCGCAGGCGAGCCCGTTGACAAGCCAACCTCAGGTTCCGCCGAACCTGATCCTTAGCATGCCTATGCCCGAAAGCGTTCAAGCACCGGCGCAACCGGCAATGGCGAACGATGCAGCCGATGCCAATTTCCGATGGCTCCCAAGGGCAGGGAAATGCGACCGGCACTGTTCCCGCCGCGCCAGTTGACCTGGCCGCGCGACTTACCCCTCTTATCTGCTCCCGTGAGTTCGACCACCACGTACGCGGCAGGTCCGGCACTCCCCTCACCGGGCACGAGCGTTCAAGATTCGTTGTCGTTCGCGCTGGTTCTTCAGCCCAAGTTGGCCGCGCAAACGTCAATCCCGACGATTTCACCGATCCCGGTGACGAAGGGGACGAGGGTGTCTGAAGCGGGGCAACATAGCGAGAGCCGCCGATAATTCTCAGCAGATTTCTCTGGAACCCGCGACCGCCGACCTGGTGAAAACGGCGCAATCAAATGGGAGCGCCGGGAGCGACGTCCAACCTGGACAACAGGTTCCCGCGCCGCCGCCGGCTTCGGATGTGCCCGGACCTGTTGCCGGCGTTAGCGCTCCGCAATTCTCGGCTGTTTCGCAGCCGGCGCAGCAATCTCATCCCGTGCAGAACGTTACCGCCCAGAGCGCTCCTGTTTCCGATTCGTCTCAGCGCGACAAAGCGCAAGTAGCGCTACCTCAGAGTTCCCCGGAACCTGCCGCTAATGCGGAAATGGCAAAGCCGATCTTCGTCAGCCCGAATATCGCTCCCCCTGCCGCCTTGTCCAACACGATCAAGGCTCCGGAGCCGTTCGAGCAACCCCGGTAATCGCTCAGGACGCCAACCTTCAATCTCCGGCGGCCAAAGAAGTCGTGCTGCGGCTCCAAGGAGATTCCGGACAATCGATCAGCGTACGTCTTGTGGATCAGGGAAATCGTGTAGAGGTGGCCGTGCGCAGTAGCGATCCCGCGACCGCGACTCTGTTGCGGCAAGATCTCTCGTCTCTCACGAGCAATTTAGATCGCGCGGGCTGGAAACCGGAAATCATGGCGACCAACGAACTCGCAGCAAATCCCGTTCGTGAGACAAGCCAGGGATCCCGCGACGATAGCCAAAATTCGCAAGGGCAGGGAACACTGGATTGGAATCAACAGGATGGTTCTCGAAAAAAGAGTACCGTCACCGACCTTTGGGACGAGATTTTAACTCGTCAAGGCACTTAACGCTAGAAGACTGAGAGAAGGATCAAAGAAACATGGTTATTTCGAATAACACAACGAACAGCCTCACCGGACAGGCGAATACGACGAATAGCTCCAGTGCGACGTCGACCAATCCCACCGACAATCTCGCCTCCGAGCAGACTTTCTTGAAGCTGTTTGTCGCGCAGCTTCAGAATCAAGACCCGCTTGACCCCAACCAGCAGGATCCGACTCAAATGGTTTCCGAACTGGCGCAGTTCAGCGAACTGGAGCAGTTGGTAAACATTGGTTCGAATGTAGGTTCGATTGACACGTTATTAACCAAAAGCAACAGCAGCAATACTGCGGGCGCCACGAATTCCACTGCGCCCTCACAAACGACCGGGCAAACCGGCGCCACTCAGGGCTCCTGAAGAAATCGCTTGCTAACGCGCGCGGCTCGGTAACTCTATGACGACAGCGAAAGCGCTCGAGGTATTCGCGGACGTGCAGATGGACGTCGAGGTGCAAGTCGACCGGCGTCAAATGACTCTCAAGCAGATTCTTGAGATGGAAGATGGCGGCGTGATCAAGCTGCCTCGATCCGCCGGTGAAAACATGGACGTTCTCATCGGCGGCGCCCTAATCGGCCGCGGCGAGGTAGTCATCATCGACGATACCGTGGGAATCCGTATTACCGATTTTGGAGAGGAAGACTGACCTAGCCCACTATCTCCCTAGGGAATGCAGGTAGTACGGTTAGTAGCGGCTTTTATCTTCGTTTTTGGGCTCCTAGGCTTGTTGGCTTTCGTTTCACGGCGCAAAAGCAAAGCGGGCCGATTCGCGGTGATAGGCTTTCGGAGCGCAAATCTCCCCTTTTCCTTGTTCCGTGTCAAACGAAATGAGGAGTTTGACGGCAAACCAGCGCCGCTCCGCGTCCTGAAGCGAACAAGCCTCAGTCCAACGCACCAGTTGCACTTGATCTCGATCGATGCGGCTCGGTTGTTGATCTGCACACATCCGAGCGGTTGCACGGTCCTTCACGAAACGGGGAGCTCCGAACCGGAAGAGTGCGCGAGCGGCGATCGATTCCTGGCGGAAGTCAGGCGGCATGCGGGTTAAGAATTTCCTGTTTGCTCTTGCGCTCGGAGCCATGGGAGCATTGACGAGCGCGGCCGCCGCCCCGACTTCCTCTTTACTTGGCGTGTCGCTCGATCCGGCATCGAAGTCGGCCAGCGTACCCATGCAGATCGTGATCCTGCTGAGCGCTTTAACGCTCCTGCCGGCGGTGATCATGTGCATCACTCCTTTTCTGCGGATTACGCTGGTGCTGCACTTTCTGCGGCAAGCCTTGGGAACTCAGACTGTTCCTTCCAACCAGGTTCTGATTGGGGTCTCGCTTTTTCTGACTCTCCTGGTGATGAATCCCGTTGTGCAGCAAATTTATAACGATAGCTGGAAGCCGCTCGAGAGCGGGAAGATCACCATGGATCAGGCGCTTGACGGCGCCGCCGCGCCGCTGAAGAAGTTCCTGGTGCGATTTGCGCGAGAAAAGGACATTCGCCTTTTTGTCGAGCTTTCGCATTCGCCCCGGCCCGCCAAGCCCGAGGATGTTTCTCTCGAAGTGCTTATTCCTTCCTACATCATTTCGGAACTGCGAACCGGATTTCAGATCGGCGCAATCTTGTACCTTCCTTTCTTAGTAGTCGACGTTGTGGTCGCCTCGATCACTGTTTCGATCGGCATGATGCAGTTGCCGCCGGTTCTTATTTCCGCGCCATTCAAGATCCTGCTCTTCGTCTTAGTCGATGGATGGAATTTGATCGCCGGATCGCTGGTAAGGAGCTTCGGATAACCGCATGTCGCAAGAGTTAGTGATCGAGACCGTCCGGCAGGCATTCATGACGGCGATGTGGCTGGCGCTGCCGCTTCTGGCTGTGATGTTCGTCGTCGGAATCTTTATCAGCCTGCTGCAGATTGTGACGTCCATCCAGGATCCTACGTTCGGAACCGTTCCCCGGCTGGCGGCTTTTTTCACGACCCTGTTTCTCGTTTTGCCATGGTTGCTGATGCGGATAGTGGATTACACGCACCGGCTTTTCGAAAACCTGGCGAAGTATGCCAATTAGGGTCCATTTCGGAACCGAAGCAATTATCGGTTTCCTGCTCACTGTCACGCGTGTCGGTAGCGCGCTATTTCTACTGCCGCTGCCTGGATTCAAAGATGTTGCGAACCCCTGTAAAAATCGTGGTGGTGCTGGGCATCAGCTTCTGTCTGTTTCCGGTTTGGCCTGCCGTGCAGATGGATAGCCTGGCCGGCGGCCAGTTTGTCTTGGCGGTATTCGCCGAATCCGCCGCCGGCTTGCTGATCGGACTTGCCGTCGCTTTCCTGCACGAAACTTTTCAGTTTGCCGCGCAGGCGGTTTCCATTCAAAGCGGATTCAGCTTCGCTTCGATTTTCGATCCAAGCAGCAGGGCAGACACCGGAGTTTTTCTGATGCTCACGCAGTTGATCACGGGCGTCCTGTTTTTCGTTTTTGGAGTACATCATCAGCTTTTCCGGCTTCTGGCCCGATCTTTCGAGGTTTTCTCGTTCAATGGATCGCATCTCGAAGCGGCTTCAGTGAAGACAGTGCTGATGCTGGGCACCAATATGTTCGTAACGGGTTTGAAGCTGGGTCTTCCGCTGGTTGTGCTGCTGCTGCTGGTGGAGTTCTCATTGGCGCTTCTGAGCCGGCTGCATGCTCAGTTACAGCTCATCATGTTGAGCTTCCCGGCGAAAACGGCGCTCTCACTCGTATTTCTGGCGGCCATGATCGTTCGATGGCCGGCTCTCTATGAGCAGATGGCGCATCGCGTTTTTGAGTTGCTGTCCCAATTCGCCCCGCGCTGAGCCATGGCCGAGCAGAAGACAGAGCAGGCGACAGCGCACCGCCTGCGAAAAGCCCGTCAAGGACGGGCGATTTGCGAATAGCCGCGACCTCCTGGTTTCCGCCCAGCTCACGATCGTGCTGGCGGTGGGATTTGCCATGGGAAGCAACGTGCTCGCGAGTGTGGGCCGTAGCAGCGTGGCGGTCTTCCGCAGGGCATTTTCAAATCGCGATCTAAATACTACCGAGATGCCAGCGCTTTTGCGAGATGCCCTGATTGGGCCGCTCCAACTGCTGCTCGAAATCGGCGCATTTGTTACTGCGGCCGTTCTTCTTGTTCAACTCGTGACCACCGGCTTTGGGTTCTCTTTAAAGCCCGTTATGCCCGATGCGGCCCGCCTGAATCCGGGTCCGCGATTAAAGCGGATGCCGTGGAACAACCTATCCTCGGCCGCAAAAGCGCTGGCGCTGATGCCGTTTATCGGGCTGGTGCTCTATGCAGCCATATTCCCGAAACTGCCCGAAGTCGCGAACCTGGCGGCGGTCGGCTTGGGCCGCGGTTTGAAAGAGGCGTCCGGAATGATCGGCACGCTCTTGTGGCGGCTTGCGCTCGCGCTACTGGCAATCGGCTTAATCGACTTCGTTCGTCAACGGCAGCGTTTTGCAAAAGAGCTGCGGATGACCAAGCAGGAGATCAGAGACGAGATGAAGGAGATGGACGGGAATCCGCAGATGAAGATGCGCATTCGCCGTCTGCAGAGAGAGGTGGCCCGGCGGAACATGATGAAAGCTGTTCCGAAGGCAACGGTAGTCATCGTCAATCCGACGCATTACGCCATTGCGGTGCACTACGAGATGAATTCGAAATCGGTGCCAACGGTCGTGGCGAAAGGTAAGAACTATCTGGCACAACTCATCCGCGAACGGGCGCGGCAGCATGAAGTTCCCATCATGGAGAACAAGCCGCTCGCGCAGGCACTTTATCAAGCAGTTGAGGTTGGCCAGGAAATTCCTCCGCACCTGTACCGCGCGGTAGCAGAGGTGCTGGCGCACATCTACAAGAGCTTGAACCGACGCTAGTTGACCATGAGCACAGCCCAGAGCACACCTGTCCCACAAGGCTGGCAAACTTTTGTGCGTTCGCTCAATTGGGGCGAGCTGGCGGTTCCGATTGCCGTTCTCAGCATCGTGCTGGCGATGATCACGCCATTGCCTTCGATTCTGTTGGATGTGCTGATTTCGGCCAATATCACTATATCGGTCATTGTGCTGATGGCTTCCATGTACATTACGAAGCCATCGGAATTTAACGTTTACCCAACCTTGCTCCTGCTGCTGACACTATTCCGGCTGGCGCTGAACATTTCCTCTTCCCGGTTAATTCTCTTGCAGGGAAATACCGGTACGAGAGCGGCCGGAGAAGTGATTGAAGCCTTCGGAAATTTCGTGGTGGGCGGCAATTACGTTATCGGAATTGTCATCTTCCTGGTGCTTCTGGCTATTCAGTATGTCGTGATCAATCACGGCGCGGTGCGTATTTCGGAAGTGACGGCGCGCTTCACCCTGGACGCGATGCCCGGAAAGCAGATGTCGATCGACTCCGATCTCAATTCGGGCCTGGTCAATGAAGCCGAAGCTCGCGCGCGGCGGAAAGAGCTTGCGGCGGAAGCCGAATTTTACGGCGCAATGGACGGAGCCTCGCGCTTTACGCAGCGGGACGCGGTGGCGAGCATTATCATTACCGCGATTAACATCATCGCCGGCTTCTTGATCGGCGTATTTCAGCACGGCGTGGAACTAAAGCGCGCGCTGCAGACGTATACGGTTCTGACCATCGGCGATGGTTTGGTGACGGTGATCCCGGCGCTGATGATTTCGGTTTCCGGCGGCCTGATCATAACGCGCTCCAGCTCTGATTCACGTTTGGGCGCAGACGTTCAAAAGCAGCTCTTCAAACAATCGCAGCCGTTACTGCTGGCTGCGGGCGTACTTATCGCAATGGCGGCCTTTCCGGGCCTTCCAAAAATTCCATTTCTTCTGCTGGGCGGCGGCGCCGGATACGCCGGGTGGCGGCTGCGGAATAAAACGGAGAAGGCGAAAGCCGGTTTAGCTACGCCTTCGGCGAAAGGCAAAGACGACGTCGAGAATCTGCTGAAGGTAGAGCCGCTGGCGCTCGAGGTCGGTTTGGGACTCGATACGTCTCGTGGACGGCGGAGCGAATTCCGTGCTGCTCAAGCGCATTGCGAGCATACGCCGCCAGCTTGCCACCGAACTCGGTTATGTTCTTCCGCCGGTGCGCGTGATCGACAATTTTCAACTCAAAGCCCGAGAGTACCTGATCGCGGTAAAGGGCATCGAAGTAGCCCGCTTTGAACTGCAGGCCGGTTGCGAAATGGCCATTCCGCCGGCGCAAGGCGGTGCGGCAGTGCAAGGCGCTCCTGCTCGCGAGCCGGCCTTCAATTTGCCCGCGCTCTGGATCACGGCGGACCAGATCGACAACGCCAAAAAGCTCGGATACACCGTTGTTGATCCCGTCGGAATTCTGGGGACGCACTTGACGGAAGTAATCCGGAAATATGCTTATGAGCTGTTCTCCAGGCAAGATGCCAAACAGGTTGTGGATCGTGTCGCTCGCGAGCAGCCCAAGCTCATTGAAGACCTGGTTCCGAAGCAGCTCAGCCTGGCAACCGTACAGAAGGTGTTTCAGAATCTTCTGCGGGAACGAGTTTCCATCAAAGATGCGGTCACCATTTTGGAAGCGATGGGGGAGGCTTCGGCGCTCACGCGCAATACGAGTCTTCTGACGGAATACGTTCGCCAGGCGAATCGACGCTCGATCGTTAAACCGCTTTTGAATCCGGCTGGAGACCTTCCCGTTTATTTTCTCGATTCCGAGATCGAGCGCCTGGTGGAGAGTTCGGTGGAACACGGCGAGCACAACAGCCAATTCAATCTGGCCCCGCAGCAGATTCGATCTATTGTCGATCGGATCACGCACACAGTTCCCGACGACAGATTCCGAGATTGCGATCGTGACCAGCTCCGGGGCCAGACAATTTGTGAAACAAATGACCGAAAGCGCGTTGCAATCCTTAGCCGTGATAGCGAACAATGAAATCCCTTCCGGTATTCGGGTGCTTTGCCTAGGAACAATCAAATGAGTGAAGCAGCAGTGAGTTCGGTAGAAACATTTGCGCCGCCAACCGGCCTGATGACGGCGGCAGCGGAGCGGGAGCAAACCATTCTGGCTCATCTGCCACGAGTGAAAGTAATCGCACGGCGGATCCACGATAGGCTTCCTGCCTCCGTTAGTCTGGACGATTTGATATCGGCCGGCGTTTTGGGATTGATTGCGGCGATTGACCGTTATGATCCCAGCCAGGACGCCTCCCTTCCCACGTACGCCGAATATAAAATTCGTGGGGCCATTCTGGACAGCTTGCGAGATCTCGATTGGGCTCCAAGGCTGCAAAGGAAGCGTTCGCGGCATGATTGAGGCGGCGATCAGCTCACTCGAACAGGAACACAAGCGAGTTCCCACAGAGGAAGAAATTGCTGCTCACCTCGGTATCGATCTCTCCGAATACCACAGATGGCTGAGCGAGGCTTGCGGGCTGACGGTGGCAACTTTCGGGTATGGCACGTCGGAAGGGGACGGCCGCGGGACGAACCTGCTGGAAGATCTCGCCGTGGACGACAACTGCCCTTCCGACGTTCTGGAGCAAGCAGAACTCGAGCGATTGCTCGCCGAATCGATTCAGAAGATGCCCTCTATCGAGAGGACGATTTTGAGCCTCTATTACTACGAAGAGGTGACGCTCCGGGATATCGGAAAGATTGTCGATCTAAGGCAGTCGCGCATCTCACAGCTTAAGACACAGGCGATTTTACGGCTTCGATCGGTTGTGCGGAAGCATTGGCCGCTCGATGGCGATTCCTCTTCAGAGGCAACGGTGAAACCACCCAGATGACTACTACTATCAGTTCCGGACAAATCCAGAAAATTGTGTCGCTATTTAGAACAAGAAACCCGCGACGCGCTTCAAAGAGAGTTATCGCCCGCCTTGGGCGAGATCAGCGCTTCCGTCGAACGGACGGATGAAAAGGATTCGTGGACAGAATTCCTTTGGTTTAAGCAGAGCTTCGAGCCGGCGGATTTCGGATCTGCGTCGTTTGGCATTCGGCGAACCAGTGCGCTGGAGCTGGGCAAGCTGATCTCGTCCGCGAACGGCGCAGAAGGTGGGAGCGAGGAATCGGCGCTAGACGCTCTGAAAGGAGCATTCGCTCAAGCCGGGCGCTCACTCGCGAGCGGCTTTTCGATTCGATCAAAGCGTCCGGTGCGCAGTAAGGCGCTTACAGCGCAGCCCGCGCCTCCTTCTTCCGATCAAAGCTTTACGATTCGACTCGTAATTGGCGGTCAGAATTTTGATGTCACTACGTGTGCATCGGGCGAGCTGTTGGAAGCCCTGGTTTTACAGGAGAGCGAAGCGGACGCTTGCACAAAAATGGTTGTTTCAGCCGCTCCGGCGAACGCGCGCAACCTGGATGTGCTGCTGGATGTAGAAATGCCGGTCAGCATCTCCTTCGGCAAAACGCAGCTACCGCTCAGAGACGTCTTCAAGCTGACCACCGGATCGGTTGTGGAACTGAATCGCGTGATATCGGAGCCTGTAGATATTGTGGTCAACAACGCCGTGATCGCCCGCGGAGAAGTCGTCGTGATTGAAGGTAACTTCGGCGTACGGATTACGCAGGTGATCAGCAAACAAGACCGATTGAAATCGCTCACGTAGTTCTGTAGACGAGAGCGTTGCAAGACAGAGTTCCATCATAGTCAACGCCGCGCAGATTCTCGCGGAGATCAGTACACGAGAGACAAACTACGAAGGATATTAGAGACGTACTGCATCGTCTCCGAAATGGGCGGAACTCCACCGGCTTTATCTACTTTTCCAGGACCCGCATTGTAAGCTCCTAGAGCCATCGCAACGTTTCCCTGATAACGATCGAGCATCATTTTCAGGAACTGAGCGCCCGCTTCCGTGTTTTTTTCTGGATCAAACGGGTCGTCTAAGCCAAGCGTATCCGCCGTCTCCGGCATGATCTGCATCAGACCCATCGCTCCGGCCGTTGAGACCGCGCAAGGCTTAAACGCGGATTCCTGGCGCATTACCGATTTCAGTAACTCGGGTTCGATTCCCTGTTTGCGGGCTGCGGCTTGCACTAACTTATCTACTTCAGTTTTCTCCATGGGCTGGCATGTATCGTCCACCATCTGAATATTTGGAACCGCTAACGGAATCGACGATGACCAAGGAGTCGAGAAGAATGATTGGCGCGGATGAGCGCTCCGCGGGAGTGGGCTGATCAGGAGCCGCAAGTCCCTCAATCGAACTCGTCTGGCGCGCAAGCGATTCGCGCTGTTGTTTTAGGGAGGCGGGTTCGCCGTTGTCACGATAGGCGTCAAGAGCAGCTTGCTGCGCGGCGAGAGATCGTTCCATCGCGGCCATGGCCCGCTGCTGCTGTGAGCCGGTCGGGACGTTGGCGGCCTGCTGCGCGGAAACTGCAAACGCGCACAGTAAAACCAAGAGCGGTGAGAAAGAAGGCATTGGAAAAGACACGTCGAATGTACGTTTTCTGTGCATTCTGATGGCCTCAACCAAAAAACGCGGCAATTCCGCTCGATGTGCGAGAAAAGTGGCGTCAAGATCGTGGCCACGCCAAGTTGTTGACGCGTTTTTGTCGTGCAAAACTCGCGAAAAGGCAGCAGAATCAGTGAATTCGATCAGCAAAGACTTGGCATTATGCGTGCTCTGACGAGCACCGTGAGCGCTTAACGCCTAGTCCTAGCGCACAAAGTAAGAAGGAGCGATTCTTTGTTAACAGCTTTCAACACGGCCCTCTCGGGTCTCAGTGCAGACTCAACAGCGGTAAGTGTAATTGGCAACAACATTGCCAATCTCAACACAAACGGATTCAAAGATACATCTGTCGAATTCGATGACGTCATGTCGGCCACGCTTTCAGCGGATGGGTCCACTCAGTTGGGCATGGGTGTGAAAAACCCGCTAACTAGAAAGGATTTCTCGCAAGAGGGTGCTCTTGTGTCATCGTCCAACACCTTGGATGTCGCGATACAAGGGCAAGGATTTCTCATCGATAAGACCAGCGGCGGTTCCATTCTCTACACGAGAGACGGCAATCTCCAGACGGACGCGAACGGAACGCTCATGAACGCGCAGGGCGAAGCGATCCAGGGCTGGAGTGGACTTTCGGGACAAATTAATACCAACGCGCCGGTGGGCAATATCGTTGTTCCCACTGGCACGCTGGAGCCGGCAGTGGCTACCGCCAATATGGCGCTGAACATGAATCTGGATGCCAGCGCGACCCCCTTCTCGTCGGTGACCGTGACGAATGGCGGAAGCGGATATACGTCAGCTCCGACGGTGACGCTTACTGGCGGAGGCGGTACTGGTGCAACGGCTACCGCGACCATTGCTAACGGCGTAGTGACCGGCGTAACGATTACGGGCGGCTCAGGCTATACCAGTGTTCCGACGATTAGTTTCTCCGGCGGCGGTGGTACCGGCGCGGCCGCAGCAGTAGCCCCGACATATAGCACCCAGATCCAGGTGTTTGATTCGCTCGGACAGCCTCAGACTTTAACGCTCAATTTCTCAAAGACCGCTTCAGCGAGTTCAGGACCGCCGGTCACGAACGCGAACTGGGTATGGAACGTCTCCACTCCCAATGGGACGACCACAAGCGGGGGCGCGCTGTCGTTCGATCAACAAGGCAATTTGGTATCCCCTTCCTCCACATCAGCCGCTCCGATCATTGCGCTCTCGGGACTCTCCGATGGCGCCGCCAATCAGACTATTAATTTCAACCTGTTTACAAACGGCTCCTCAAACGTTACGGAATATGCGCAGACATCCTCGACCGCATCCAATACGCAGGACGGGAGCGCACCGGCCAGCGTCACAGGCGTGAGCATTGGAAACGGCGGCTCCGTGCTCGCTTCGTTGTCCAACGGAAAGCAACTGCAGGTGGGCCAGGTGGCAGTCGCGAACTTTGTCAATCCCACGTCTCTCATTGCCGTCGGGAACAACGATTATCAGGTGAGCGGTCTCACGTCCCAAGCTACGGTGGGCGCCGCGGGGAGTGGCGGAAGAGGTCAGCTAGTGGGCAGCAGTCTGGAGGCGTCCACAGTTGATATCTCCACTGAATTCACACAGCTGATGACGTTTCAGAACAGCTATGAAGCCAACTCGCGCGTGATCACCACGGCGAATACGATTGAGCAGCAGACGGTTCAACTGATCCAGCCGTAGTAAGTTATCGGGCAAGCACAGAGGCGCCGCAAACACAGGATTCTATATTCTGGGTTGCGGCGTTTTTGTGCGTGTGCGCAAGTTCCTGTTGATTTACAACCCCTTACTGACGTGCGCGGCTCAGTACGCGAAATGCAATACGGCTCGGAGTGTAACAGTTGTGACGGACGGGAGATTATCCGAGACTATCTGCCGAGTCGGCAATCTGAAAACCGCGCTTTGTTCCCTTACTCACGACTTGCCCGAAAAACTTTCGCGTGCCGTTCAGATGCAAATCGAGAGGCCGGGAAACCGGGTATCCCAACGAGATCACGTCGCCGGCGGTTACGTTCATCAGATCTTTCAGCAGCATGCTCGGTCCATTCAGGCGGACGTCGGCGTCGACACGGGCCGGCTGCACCAGACGAAGCATCCGTTCGTAGTCGCTATCGTTTCTCTTACCGCGCTTTAGCTTAGCCTGTTGGTTTTGCCTCTGGCGTTGCATTTTTACGATGATCGATGGTATGGAAACGATGACCTGCCCTTTGTGCTGGCCGAGCGTCAATTCCACGCTGACCGAAAGCATGGCCTCGCCGGGAGGCAGGTACCGGAAAAGATCGGGGCCGTTCTGGTAATCCGCGGGCAAGAACTCAATTTCCGCAACCGTCTGCCAGGCGGCGGACAAATCCTTTAACAGCAAACGCAAAACTCCATCGAGTATGGTGCGTTCGATCTCGGTGGTATCCCGCTCAATAGTTTTTGAGTCTTGGCCGTTTCCGCCTAAGAGCGCCTCGACAATCGGGAATACGATCGAGTTGCCGATTTCAAGCAACGCGGAACCCTCTTGCGGACGCATGCGCAACCCTACTATGCAACGGGGGGCCGCCGATCGTGCCGCGACCATTTCTGAAAAAGAGAGTTGATCAACGGAGAGCAACTGACTCGAGACGTACGTTCGCAGATACGCGGATAAGCTCGAGGAAGCGGATCGGGCGAAGTTTTCGTGCAGTGAGTGAATCGAGCGAAGCTGGTCTTTTCCAATGCGATCCGGGCGCCGAAAATCGTACCGGGTTACCCGTTTTGCCGGGTCGTCTTGCGCCGGTTCGTTTTTGATGCTTCCGGAGGTCCCGTCCGCTGCGTTCCGAGCTGATAGCTGATCTGACATGGTCTGTTTTTTTCGATTGCGGATTTAGTTCACTTGGCTAGTTGCTCGGAAGCGACGAACAGCAGATTTCCGTAATCGTAGCGATTCTGAATCTGATGGCTTCGGATTTGTCCTTCGCTGATGTCGATGGGCGTGTAGCCGAAGCTGCAAGCGAAGTGGATCAAATCCCTGGTGGAGGCGACTCCCTCCAAATCCATGTCGCCCGTTTCGAGAGTGAGTGCAGGACGGATGGTGCGAAGCGTTTCGGCCATGCCCTTCAAAATATCCAATTCGGCGCTTTCGGCGTCAATTTTGATGAAGTTGGGACGAATGCCGGATGTCCGTACATAATCATCAATAGAAATTGCCGGAACGCGGCGATCCTCCACGGCCATCCGGGCGGCGACCTCTTTTGACATTCTCGGCGCATAGAGCGAGTTGAATGCAGGCGCGAAAAGGCCATAATCGTGAAAGATAAGTTCTTTTGATTCTGAATATACCGCGACATTATTCGTGTGAATGTTGCGATGCGTCCGCGCGTTGGCTGATAGAAGCTCATAAGTTCCGGGTGTGGGTTCGAACGCATGGACCTGGCCAGTGGGACCCACCAGTCGGGATGCCAGAAGCGAGAAATAGCCGCGATGGGCTCCGATGTCGAAAAAAACCATCCCCGGTTCAAGGAGTTGAATGAGGGCAATTGTAAGATCCGTCTCGTATGTGCCTGCGATAGCAATCTCGTTGGAAACAGCTTCGGGAAGCACAACTGTCATGACGTCGCCCCAGAAGGTTTGGACGTTGCATTGAACCGGAGCAGCCAGGCGGAACTGCCGGCCGGCTGAACTCAAGGCAATTTGCATCTGATTCAGGAGCCCTCGTTTCAAGGCGATGCGCTCCGCGCCCGGTCCCGGGGTGACATTCTGGGGCGTGGAAGCGGACTCTGTAGCTATATCTATGGAAACACTCACGAATTCATAGTGGAAAAGCGGGGCGTAACATCTCCCGCGAGGACGCCGCGCAGCTCAGGCCTGCAGAGATATTGAATCGAAGCGCGGCGCCGGATCCGTGTAATGAGAATCGAGGTGCTTTGAATTGAGAATAACGACGAGGGACCGGACATAACCGGAGCGCTGGATCTTAATCGTAGTGATCGCCCACTGTACCAGTTCGCGGCCGCGAAGCGCTAAGGATCGGATTCGCGGATCGCACGGTCGAACAGATTGCAATAGTGTTCGCTGTTCTCGCAGCAGGGAATCGAAGACTCCGTAATCCCGATGCTCAACCGCCCGTCGAAGGCTTTCGAAGCTTGTCTCGATTTTCTGGATAACTGCGTCCGTTTCTTCCATGCGGTTATGCTCCACCCATTAAATTTGCCGTCTGAGTCTGGAACAATTCCGTGAAGAAGGTCTGCTGATCGCTCAGGCTAAATATCACTGCGTCGCTGGCCGAGAGCTGATTGTACAGATTTTGCTGCTGCTGGTTGATCTGAGTTACTTGGTCGGAGATCTTCGCCGTGAGAGTCGTCAGATCCTTTGAAATCGAGCTTTCTTCCGATTTCAAGCTGCCGGTGGTTGCGTCTTCCAGGCTTTGGACGGAGGTGGTAGCGGATCCGATGAACCCTGATGTCGAATCGCCAAGAAATTGGGAAAGCGAAGAAAAGTTGTTTCCCAGGCCTGTCGAGAATTCGGAAGCATTGAAGGTCAGCGTTCCATCCGTTCCCAGGTTGAGGCCGATTGAGTTCAGGTTGGAGCCGTTCGCGTTATATCCATTAATGGCAGACATGACGCCCTGAGCCTCCAAAAGGATGCTGTCACCGGAGAGGGCGCCCGCGTTCTGGCCATGTTGGGCTTGTAATTGGGCAAACACCTGGTTATAGGCTGTCGCAAACTGCTGCAGAGCGCTCTGCGCGTTTGTTGTCGATTGCGAAACTGTGATCGTGGTGGGATTTCCCGTGGATGCCTGCAGAAGGTTGACGTTGACGCCAGGGGCCAATGTAATTGTGTCCGAAGTGCCGGTTATGGACGTACCATCCACCTTATAGCTCGAGTTACTCCCCGTCGATATCAAGCTCATGATGCTTGAAAACGTATGCGAAGATCCGACGCCTAAATCCACCGTGACCGGGCCTAAAGAGGTGGACTCGAGCGCAAGCCGGTAATCCGGTGAGGAAGGCGGACCTACGTTCACAATCGAGGCGCTGACGCCCAAGCTCGGAATGGCGTTGATTGCTTGCACCAAGCCGGCCAAAGTGCCCGCCGGATTGTTGATCGTAGTGTATTCGGTCTGGCCGCCATTAGCGGAGGGGTCGGTAACTGCGAGCTCAAACGTTGTACCGGAAGCGATGTCCTGAGAGTTTGGGTCTGTGACGGTGGGATTTGACGACGAGCTAATCATCTGAGTCGGGGCTCCCAGGTTGTCTACCTCGAGCTGGTAACTGCCCGAAGTAGCTCCACTACCCAGCGAAACGGAAGCTAGCGCCGGATTGCCAACCGAGGCGGAGAGCGCCGTCGGTCCAACGGCGGTAGAGAGAGCACTGATCGCGGTTTGTAACGCGGCAAAAGCCTGGTCGAGAGTTTGTAGCGCGGACAGCCGGTTCTGGTCGTTGTTCGCCTGATCGTCGAGACCAGAGAGTTGAATCGAATCGCTCTGGGCAGCTTTCGTCAGAATGTTTTGGAAGTCGGCAGAGTATTTGCTTTGCCCGCTGAACGTCATCGCGGTGATCTGATTAGCGACGTTATAGGAGATAGAACCCATGCCACACCGTCCTTTTAGTAAAAAAACCTTGTCTCTGTTTCTCCTGCAAACTCTCAAAAACCGAAAACCGGGATGCGAAAAGCACCCCGGTTCGATCTAGTTACTGATGGCTAAATTACGCACCCTGCACGAGCTTTAGGACGCTTTGCGGGATCTGGTTTGCTTGTGCCAGCGCCGCCATACTCGATTGCATCAGCACTTGCTGTTGCGACAGATTGGTAGCTTCCTGCGCCATATTCGCATCTCGAAGCTGCGATTGAGCGGAACCGTAGTTGGTGATCTGAGATTGCGCCAGAGTAACACTAAAATTTAGCTGGTTGATGCCCGCGCCAACGGTGCCCTGAATGTTGCCCAAGGAGGTGACGGCGGCTGCGATCGCGGTAATAGCAGCGCTAAAGTTCGCCGCGTTTGCAAGATTGGATGTAGCCGTGTAGTTGCTGAGTCCGAGCCCGGCGGCATCCGCCGCATTGCTTGTGCCGCTCAAAGCGATGGTCTCAGTCGGAGTACCGATCACGTTACCGTTGTTGTTTCCGAGTCCGCCGCCGATGTATACGGTCAGGGCAGCATTGAAGTTACCGCCGGTGTTCATACCAACGTTGGAAGCCTGGCGATTAATTTCCGAGACGTCGTTGGCGAACTCGCTGGCCAAAGTCGCGAAGTTGCCGGTGAAGGTGCTGGAAGCTCCCTCGGTTGCCAGCGTTTGCAAGCGGTCGAGAATCTGCGAAATGTTGCTCAGGCCGCCATCGATGATCTGCAGCTGGCCAACGGCATTATTACCGTTAGAGACGCCCTGAGTTAGCGTTGCGCTCATGTTCCGCAACTGGTTCGCCTGGGCCAATCCAGCCGGATCGTCCGCAGCCGTATTGATTCGATAACCCGAGGTCATCTGCTCAATCGTGTTCTGCTCCTGCATCTGGGTCTTCTGCAGGTTCTGAAGGCCGTAAAGGGCCGCTACGTTTGTTTGAATCGAAATCATATGTCCTCCAATGTGAGTCAGCGTTTAGCTGTTTTTCGTCGCAGCCCCGATTTCTTTTTGCTCGGTATCTGCCGTCAAAACTTATATCGGCAGTTCCGCCAGCACTTCCGATGATTCTTGCAAATTTTTTGGCGCTGACAAATTTTTGGCGCAGTTCTCGAGATCGGAGGACGAAAAGGCCGGCTTGTTTCTGTGCCATTGCTCGAAGATTTCGCGATAAAGCTGCTCTAGAGCCTGGGTGAAGTATTTCGCATCGAAAACAGGAGTCCTCAATAAATGCGGCCGAAGCTGTCGGCGCAGATTCGCCAGATGTTGCGGATCGCGAGCTAGTTCTACGGCGAGGTCTATATATTGTTGCGGTGACTCCGCGATGAGATCTCGTAGCCCGGTATAGGTCAGCAGCGAAGCGCCCACGCGCGAAACGAAGCGATCGCCGCGAAGGGCAACCACCGGCACCCCCATCGACAGCGATTCACAAGTTGTAGTTGTTCCGTTGTAAGGAAACGTATCCAGCGCGATATCGACATCCTGATACACACTAATAAAATTTTCTTTTCCGGGGAGCATCTGGTAACGGTCCTCCGGGATTCCGCACTGTTTCAACATCTTCGCGATCCGCTCTCGGACAAGCGGATCCACAAACAGAACGTATCGCATCAATAGAATCGAACCGGGCACAGCCTTGAGGATTTCAGCCCACCAGGAGATCACATGCTTGTTGACCTTGCTTGGATTGTTCATGCATCCGAACGTAATGAATCCGTTTCTCTCGAAGGGAAGAGGGCCGGGTTCGAGAGAAGTGGAGGGCGTGAAGCAGAGATACGAAGCCGGGAGCCTCAGCGGGACTTCGGAAAAATACGCCCGTTCTCCGGGCAGGCGCGAGCACATTATCTAAGACGATGTAGTCCATCGTGTCGATGCCCGATGTGCCGGAATAACCGCACCATAGGATCTGAATCGGAGCCACGCGTCTTCCTAAGAGCGGCAGTCGCGACACGCCGCTGTGTCCACTCAGATCCACCAGGATGTCGAGCTGCTGTTCGCGGATCAGCGGCGCAGCCCTCTCGTCTTCCATTTCGCTGATGTTCATCCAGAGGTCAGCATGCTGCCGTATGCGTTCCGTGTTCTTGTCTTCCTTGAGACTGGTGGCGATAAATACGATCTCGAACCGGCTGCGGTCGTGCGAAACGAACACTTCTTCCGCGAAGCGCATGACAACGTGATAGTTGAAGTCGCTCGACATGTAGCCTATCTTCAAACGGCGTCCTGTTGCTTCGGAGTTCGGAAATACTACTTGTGGAGGTCCAATTTCCTTTCGCACGATCTTGCCGTAGTCGAGATGCTCATTCAGGACCTCCTCATTCGAAAGAGTCGGGTCGTACTGCATGGCGAACAGCAGGTGTGATTTGAGGGTCCACAATTTGGGATCCATTTCCAGGATCTTTCGGAACATCGGAATCGAAACGGAGGTTTCGCCGAGCGATACGTAATTGGAAGCCAGTCCCTTGTGCGCTTCTATATTGTCCCGATCCAAAGACAGGGCCAAAAGAAAGTTTTGGACTGAAAGGGCGTATTGACGCGTTTCCTTCTGGGATTCCGCCAGATTCAACAGCGATTCAAGATGCTGCGGATTCAGTTGCAGGGCGCGCTTGCTCGCCGTGATACACATTCTCCAGCGCTCGGTGAGCCGATATAAGGCAGCGAGATTTGCGTACCCTTCCAGAAGATTCGGATTCAGTTTGACGCTGCGCCGCAGGATTTTCTCCGCATCTTCGAATTTCTTTTGATTCAGGAGAACGTATCCGAGTGCGGCGCTAGGAGTCGCGGCATTGAAATGATTGCGCTCGAACGAGGCGACCAATTCGCGATAGATTTTCTCCGCGCCGGCGAAATCTTTCTCCAATTCAAGGGCTTTGCCTTCCTGAAACCGGCGCTCTAAGTCGCGGACTACCCGTGAAGCGGCGAGCGATGATTCCGAAGGAGATGTTCTCGTGAGATGTCTGATTTTTCGACCCATACTTGTGGCTGTACTTGTGCAATAGAGATGTCGGGAAATGATTGCTCAAATTTCGAGGTGAATTTTCAGAAGAATCCTACCTGCTGGGTCCGGAAAAGAGACGATCCGTAGGCGAATGACCGGCAACAACCTTATAACGACATCGTATGTGTTTCCAGGCTTGTGTCTTCTTTGCTTCTGTTGCACTGGGCGCGATCTCTTTGCAGGCAGAAACCGTACAGGAGATTGCAGATCGAATTATCTTTGCCCGGGGCGGCCGCGCACTACTGTCGTCCGTGCAGAGCGAGCGGTTGAGCGGACAAATTGTGGCGGGTGACGACTCAGGATCGTTCGTGATGGATGTGAAACGCCCTAATATGATCCGGCTGGAAGTAAATATAGGCGACAGCTATACCCTCAGAGCCTACGACGGCAAAACTGGATGGAAGATCGTTTCACGGACCCAAAAAACGCCCGAACGGATGGCGGAGGCGGAGACGAAAGAGTTGATTGGGAAGACCGACATCGATGGGCCTTTCGTCGATTTCAAGGCTAACGGGACTCAGATCGAAATTCTGGATAAGGAGATGCTCGGTTCTTCCTTGGTCTGGAAACTGAAAGTGACATTAAAGGATGGAGCCGTTTCCTATTACTACGTCGAGAGCACGGGCTATTTTGTGCTTCTACGGGAGCAGTTGATCGAGAAAGGCGGCCAACAGTATATGTTCCGGCAGTTCTATCAGGATTTTCAACGCGTGCAGAATATGCCATTTCCTTTCCTGGTTATTGCGGAAGACGGCGTTTCCGACGAGCCGGCTCGATTGAAATTCGAAAAAGTCGAAATCAACGTTCCGGAAGAGGCGAATCGGTTTACGCTTACTCCGGTTCCGGCAGCGAAATAAGCAGACTCATTGCTTGATTGTCATTTCCTGCAGCTTACTGGAAATGAAACTTTGCCAGCTCAGCTTAGCCTACGACGCTCAGCCCGCCCACGACGGTTTGTTCCTTGGCGAAGACGTCGTCGTCCGCCGCGAATAGCGCAGTGCGTTCCGCGCTGACTTTAGTCACCACGATCTGCCATGCCTCTTGCAGATCTTCCATCAGGGATTGAATCTCGGCCAGGATCGCATCGTCCTGTTTGACATTCGCCTCGATCAGCCTGCGGCGGCAATAATCATAGATCCTGTCGTAATTGGTTGCAATCTCTTGGCCGGCCTCGAAATCCAGGCCCGCGGTGAGTTCCATGAGCGCGGCGAAAGCTTTATTGACGTAACGCACGCGTCCTGCGATATCTTTTTTCCCGACGCACTCTCTTGCCGAAGCGAGTGATCGGATCGCAAAATCGTAGACGATCTGGACTAGTCTTTCAGGGCTCGCATTTAAAATCTCTGATTCCCGGTAAGCCGTTTGAGCAGCGTAGGCCATAGGCGAAAGAGCGTGTTCTCCCTTTTACTTAATCGGCATCTCAGAGGCGGAGTTTGGGGGTATTTATGAACCTCGCCCGTCAAAGAGATCGAAAAAGGGTTCGGAATCGCCCTAGCCCGGTTTGCCGAGGGTGGTGACACATTGTAGGCCAGCGCCGGGATTTCGCCGCTTGGCTGCATAGCCGGCCAAACATGCGCTATACTTCCCTTAGTCATTTATGGGAAGAAAAGCCCTCGATGAATCGCGCTCCGGTGATCTCATTCCCGGCACTCTGGACATGCTGATCTTGAAAGCACTCGAATCGGGCCCGCTCCACGGTTACGCCGTTGCGGAGTGGATTCACGGGCGTTCGCACGACCTGCTTCAGGTCGATGAGGGCGCCCTCTACCCTGCTCTCCATCGGCTTGAGCTTCGTGGCCTTCTGTTCGCGGAATGGGGTGCTTCAGAAAACAACCGGCGCGCCAGGTTCTACCGGCTAACGGGTCCCGGCCGCAAACACCTTCAATCCGAGCGCGAACGTTGGACACGTCTCGCCGCTGCGGTCGGGTTCGTCCTGGCAGGGACTTAAGGAACGCAGGAACGTCAGGAACTAGAGCTATGTGGCAGAGCATGCGCGAATTTATTCTGCGAGCCGCAGGGATATTCAAAAACCAGCAGCGTGAACGCGAAATCGCCGAAGAACTCGACTTTCATATGGCGCTTAAAGAAGCCAGTTGTCGCCAAAACGGCGCTGCTCCTTCGGATGCAGCCTATCAAGCTCGTCGAATTTTCGGTGGATTGGAGCGCTGGAAGGAACACTGCCAGGATGTATCCACAATTCGCGTTGTGGAAGATCTGCAAAGGGATCTTTGGCTGACACTTCGCATGCTGCGCAAATCGCCAATCTTCGCCTTCATAGCTATCGCCACACTAACAGCCGGAATCGGCGCAAATACAACGATATTCAGCCTGATAAACGCGGTGCTTCTCAAATCGGTCAACGTTCCTCGTGCAGATCGTCTGATTTTGCTTCGCGTCCAGCCGGGCGACTATGGATATGGCTTCAACTACCCCTGGTTCCGGCGCATTGAAAAAGAGTCATCGAGCCTGATGCAGGTATTTGGCTTCCTTCGCCGAAATCTACGCTTGACAACCATCAGCGGAATGGAAGACGTTTCGGGACAACTGGTCAGCGGGAACTACTTTCCTGCGCTGCAAGTCGCCCCCAGGATGGGACGCTACATAGTTCCTGATGACGATCGACCGGGAATACCTGGCGGTGGAGTGGCTGTCATCAGCGCAGCCTTCTGGCATTCGCACTTCGGCTCAGACCCCAAAATACTCGGACGCCCGCTAACACTGAATCGAAAAGCGTTCACTATCGTCGGCGTAATGCCTGAGTCGTTTATGGGAATGGATCGCGACGAGCGTCCGGATGTGTTCATACCCCTTGAATCGGAGCCGTTGGTGGATGCACCGTTCAACGCCATCGCCGCTGGATATCGGGTCTGGTGGATGTGGATCGGTGCCCGCCTCAAGGAAGGTATTTCCGTTGAACAAGCGGCGGCATTCCTGAAGGCGAAATCTTTCAGCATGACTCACGGCAAGGAGACGCCCCTTACCTTCAAACTCAATGGCTATAAACTGGAGGATCTTTACATAACCGCTGAGCCTGGCTTGGCTGGTTATTCCGCTATTCGGTTTCGGTTTGCAAAACCGCTGCGCGTGCTGATGGTCCTGGTAGCGTTGGTCTTATTCCTCGCATGCCTCAATCTCGCCACGCTCCTCATGGCGCGGGCGACCGCACGGTCCCGTGAAATCTCAACCCGCTTTGCCCTGGGAGCTAGCCGCTCTCGTTTAGTCCGGCAGCTCCTTACTGAATGCCTATTGCTTTCCCTAGCCGGAACAATACTTGGTTTAGTGGCCGCGTTGCTGCTTACGCGCGCGGTGGCCCTCCTGATCGCTCCGCAACACGGGATTAGCAGTTTGCACATCGATACCGCGCCTGACTTCACCGTATTCGCTTTTACTGCGGCAGTTGCATTGGCTGCGACTCTTCTGACAGGAGTGGCTCCAGCGCTACGCTCGACAAACCGCCGCTTGGAAAACCTGAACGAAGCCAGCTTCACCCTTCGAGCAGTAGAGCGCCGCCGATTCTGGCCGCGGGCCCTACTTGCTTTGGAAGTCGCCGTGGCGCTCGTGCTAGTGACCGGTGCCAGTCTGCTCGGCTACAGTCTCGTCAAATTACAGCGGCTTCCACTTGGCTTCGATCCGGCCGGCTTGGTTCATGTCGTCATGCCCGCGGATCGCGGCAACCCTCGCCCCGCATCGCCCGAAATGTACCGGCGAATGACGGAGCTCCTCAAAGGCTTGCCCTCAGTGTACGATGTAAGCATCTGCCAATATGTGCCGTTTTCGGGCGCTATCGGCATCAAGGACGTAACGGCCCCGGGGCGGGGCCATCAGCCGCTTTGGCAAAATTCTATTGGCCCCGGATATTTCAGCACTATGCGAACTCCCGTACGTGAAGGACGCGAGTTTCGTTGGTCTGATACCGGCGCCAGGGCCAATATCGTCATTCTGAACGCCTCGGCGGAAAAGGCGCTTTTCCCAGGCGAGCACGCCTTGGGTCAGCACGTGAGTGACGACAAAGGAAAGACTTGGCTCGAAGTCGTGGGTGTTGTGGAGGACGCGAAGTATTCTTTCGTGCGCGCCGCTTCACCACCAACCGTTTACTATCCCGCAACGCGATATATGGGAATGGCAGACTCTTCGTGGGTGTTTATGCTGCGGGTTTCAAGTCCGGTGACCCCCGTCATTTCCTCGGCCAGCAGGGTCATTCATCAGAACGTGCCGGAATTACCGGCGCCCGTCGCGATAAGCATGGAAGAGACTGTGAATGAGTCGCTGGCTTCAGAGCGCATCCTAGCCATGCTTGCCGCCTTCTTCGGTACATTAGCGCTCATTATTACGGGAATCGGCCTCTACGGCGCACTCGCTTACATGACGGAGCGGCGCACTGCTGAAATCGGCATCCGCATGGCGTTAGGCGCCCGTCGTGGCGACATCGTGTTCCTGGTTGCAGTGGAAAACGGTGTGCTCGCGTTTTCAGGATGCATTGTGGGCCTTACCGTTTCCTTGATGGCATCGAGGCAGGTCGCAAGTTTCCTGTTTGGGATTAGGCCGCACGATCCTCTCGCCTTTGGAGCGGCAGTCATTGCGCTGTTGTTGGTCGCGGTTACAGCTTCGGTTTCGCCCGCGGTGAGGGCGGCACGTATTGATCCCCTATCTGCTATTCGCTATGAGTGACATATGGCCGGCATTACAAACTGTCCGGCACGAATGATTTCTTATGGTCATCCGGCAAAGATCATCTCGCTGGGTTGCCTATCGTTGTGTTTGAGCGCGTGCGCCGTGCGTTTGTCCACAACGTATTTTGAAGTGCTTCCGAATAGTCCAAATTACGTGCTGCAATTTCCCGATTCTCGTCGCACGCCCTTCCCCGAAGTGCTTAAAACCTACAACGGCTTTGAAGCCGGACACCCGTGGATCGATCTCGAACCATTGATGGAACTGAGAATTGAGAACGCCTATTGGGAGCCCGGCGCTTCAAGAAGCGGTCTGGCAGGCTTCTTGGGGACGGAAGTCGCACGCTATGTTGTCAGACCTCATGGTCTCGCTCTAGTTTCGGTTCAACCCATGGCGAATCGTCCGAAAGATCAAATGCCGGTTCAAGACCTGATCTCAGACGCCGAAACAAAATTCAGTCATTACCGGCTGTACTATGAGATAGTTTTTTCTCAACGCAACCATTCACACGGATCGGTCCTGTTGGCCGCGAAGTCGCAAGCAGAAATCGAAACGCTCTCGGCGCAGCTGTCGCATCCAGAGGCAGTCTGTTCTCAACGCTCTACTCATTGCATCGTTTTCCCGGAGGCTTGTTCGGTGTCGGTGGAGATGAGAGTCATTGTTAACGGCAAACCGCAATCGGTCCTTTGGGGAACTACGCTAGCCAGTGTCGCCAAACAGCCGCGTCATCTGGAGATGAAGCGCTTGTACGCAGGGGAACTAAGGCCGGTTCGAATCGATGCGAAGGATCCCAAGTCTCTGCTGCTTCCGCTGCTGCCCGGAGATCGAATCGCTTGGAACTAGCCTGGTGTCGTGCCCCGGTGAAAACTTATGCCTAAATGTGCGGGGAATTCGCCGCGCTTTTACCTTCGATCGCCATTTCCTTCACTACAACCGGATCGAGGTCCTCGGTTTATCGCGCTGATTCGGCGCCCCCGGAGCTTCGCTGACGCATCGAACGGAAAATGCGCTCTGCTTGATGTTTGCCCCGCATATCAGAATGCCATCGACCCCTAGACTGGAATTGAGCCAACCGTCGGCTACTGGAAAGGAACAACGATGCAGAAGCGCACATTGGGCAAAAGCGGCCTCGAAGTATCAGCTCTCGGATTAGGCTGTATGGGTTTGAGCTTCGGATACGGGCCTGCAACAGAAAAGCAGCAGGGAATTACCCTCATCCGGGATGCCTTCGACAGGGGAGTCACATTCTTTGATACTGCCGAAGCCTACGGCCCCTTCACGAATGAGGAATTGGTCGGAGAGGCACTTGAGCCGTTTCGTAACCAGGTGGTGATTGCAACCAAGTTCGGCTTCGAGCTTGCCAATCCGCAGAAGGGCCTGAATAGCCGTCCCGAGAGAATCCGGCAGGTAGCTGATGAGTCACTGAAGCGGTTGCGAACGGATGTGATCGACCTGTTTTATCAGCACCGGGTGGATCCGAATGTGCCAATGGAAGATGTTGCTGGCGCAGTAAAGGATCTGATTCAGCAGGGCAAGGTGAAGCACTTCGGCCTATCAGAGGCGGGCGCTCAAAGTATCCGCCGTGCTCACAAAATTCAGCCTGTCACAGCCCTGCAGAGCGAGTATTCACTCTGGTGGCGCGAGCCGGAAAAGGAGATCTTGCCTATCTTGGAAGAACTGGGCATCGGCTTTGTACCGTTCAGCCCTCTTGGCAAAGGTTTCCTGACAGGCGCAATCAACGAGAACACACAGTTCGACAGCAATGATTTCCGCAACATCGTTCCTCGTTTCACGCCGGAAGCACGGAAAGCCAATCAAGCCATAGTGGATTTGACCGGACAGATTGCCGAGAGCAAACAAGTCACGCCGGCTCAAGTCGCTCTTGCCTGGTTGCTGGCTCAGAAGCCTTGGATCGTGCCGATTCCAGGGACGACGAAGCTACATCGCCTGGAAGAGAACATCGGAGCCGCCCAGCTGCATCTAAACGCGGAAGATCTCCGCAGCATCAATCAAGCTGCGTCGAATATCACGATACAGGGGGCAAGGTACCCCGCGCACCTGCAGCAAATGGTAGGCCGCTGAGGCAAAGGCGCCAAAACCCCATGGAAAAAGTTGCCCGAAACCAACAAGCCGAATTTCATTCGCGGCAATGTGGCCTGATCGCGGCTGAAGCCAAACGTCGCGTAGGAGGACGCCACCAGGCCTTGGAAGCTGCGGTTTCTATCACGGAAATCGACGTAATCCGGGTAGGAAATCGCATCGTTGGTTCCGAAAGCGGCCGAGCTGTCTGTGCACACCGCGGCCGCTGTAAATCCGGGGTTCTTGCGCAGCATCCTAGCGGCGTGCCGCACGGATTTCAGCATAGCTAGGCCTCCATTTCCCGGAAGGTCGCTCGGATAGACACAATTATCGATTCAAGGCTGGCGCGATATAGTTCGTGATTGCAACTGATCGCGGATTCGCATATGCTTTACAGAGCTTAGTTGTACTCGCGTCCACCGGCAAGACGGTGTGAGTTGAAAGGATCTTGCATGCGAAAATTATCCGCGTCGATCGTTGTTCTCTGGTTTGTATTCGCGTTTCAGGGATACACGCAGACCATCACGGGCTCCATCTCGGGCCGTGTTCTTGACCAGCAGGGCTCTGCCGTTATTGGCGCCACTGTAACGGCCACCGAACCCGAAAAGAACGTCACCGAAACCATCAAAACGGGCGACCAGGGCGATTTCGTTTTTTCCGCCCTGCAGCCCGGCAACTACAGCATCTCCGTGCAAGCTCAAGGTTTCAAGAAGCTGGACCAGCCCAACATTGCCCTTCATGCGAATGACAAGCTCGCCTTGGGCAATCTCAACTTGGAAATCGGAGCAGTCACTGAAAGTATCGAAGTCTCCGCGCAGGCTGCGCTCCTCCAGACGGACAGCGTGGAGCGTTCCGGCACGATCACCGGTAAGCAGATCGAAAACCTTGAGGTGAACGGTCGCAATCCGCTGGCACTGGCCCCTATGCTTTCGGGCGTGGTTAGCACGGCGAATTTCCAGGTCGGCGGTCCCAGCGGAATAGGGAGCATCTATGTGAATGGAAACCGCGGGTCGGCAAACATGCTAACCATCAATGGAATCGAAAATCTCGATACTGGCTCTAACGGATCGCAAAATGTCACGGTCAGCATGGATTCCACACAAGAATTTAAGATTCTGACTGGCGTTTATCAGGCCGAATATGGCCGCAACGCGGGCGCACAGATTTCCGTCGTGACCAAAACTGGCACTGACCAATTTCACGGCAGCGGCTACTGGTATCACCGCCACGATGACCTGAACGCCAACAGTTGGCTAAACAACGCGAAAGGCTTGCCGCGCAGTCTCTTCCGCTACAACGATCCCGGCTACACCATTGGCGGTCCGGTGTTCATCCCGAAGCTTCTGCCGCAGACGAAAAATAAGCTGTTCTTCTTCTTCAGTCAGGAATGGCAGGAGCAATTGGCGCCGAACAGCGTCCATAATGTCGAGGTGCCGACTGCGCTCGAACGCGTCGGCGACTATTCTCATAGTGTCGATAGCAGCGGCAAGCCGGTAACCATCATTGATCCCTCAACGAGCAAGGCCTTCCCTGGCAATGTCATCCCGCCAAACCGGCTCTATGCTCCAGGTCAAGCGTTGCTTAACCTATTTCCATTGCCGAATGTTACTGGACAAGTTGGTTATAACTACACATCTCAGACCTCAAATTCACAGAACCGGCGCGAGGATCTGCTTCGGGTAGATTACAACGTCACGCAGAATCTCCGCATTTTCGGACATTACATCAACAATCCCAGCCGTTCATCTATCCTTACGGCTCGTTTGTCCTCGGCATCAACGTTCCTGTTGTACCTATCCAATATCTCAATCCGGGCTATAGCTTTGCAGGCGGCGGCACGTGGATCATCAATCCTACGACGACGAACGAGTTCAACTTCGGCGTAACGCATAACTCGATTGACATCGATGAAGTCGGAAACAAGCTAACCCGAACGGCATCGGGCGTCCAATTGCCGCTGCTGTATCCAAGCGCGGTGCAGGAAGATTTTATTCCCGGATTCACTTTCTCCGGAACGCATATTACGAATTCTTTCAATCCGTCCCTCACCCGTGTTCACTTCCGTGGGTGACGCACCCTTCGTCAATTTCAATACCGTTTTCAACTGGAGCGACAACCTGACGAAAATCGCTGGCACGCACACCCTCAAAACCGGAGTCTTTTTCGAGCGAAGCCGCAAGGATCAAACCTCCTTTGGGAACAACAACGGCCAATATAATTTCGGGGATACTTCAGCCAATCCGTATGACACCGGTTTCGGGTTTTCTAACGCCGCGCTGGGCGTTTACCAGAGCTTCGACCAGGCGCAAAACTACATCAATGGCCTGTATCGCTACTGGAACATCGAGGGTTTCGTTCAGGATACCTGGAAAGTTACTCCGCGGCTCACTCTCGATTATGGGCTGCGCATCCAGTGGTATCAGCCGCAATACGATTCATCGCTGCAAGCATCCACTTTTGTGTTGAGTGCCTGGAATGCGGCGCAAGCGCCGCGCTTATACCAACCAGCTCTGCAAAATGGCGCCCGCGTGGCTTATGACGCGCAGACCAACACGTATCTTCCCGCCTACGACATCGGTCTGGAGGTGCCCAACACGGGCAATCCCTTTAACGGCGTTCTCCAGTCGGAAAAAGGCATCAACCAGTATCTTCAGTCAAACGTCGGCGCACAATGGGGACCTCGTTTCGGCATCGCCTGGGACGTGACCGGCAAGCAGAACATTGTCATTCGCACCGGAGGCGGCATTTACTACGACCGGTATCAAGGCAATCGCGTGTTTGATATGGTTCGCAATCCGCCGGAGGGTCTCGATCCGCAGCTCCTCTATGGATTCGCCCAGAACATCAACCCGAATAACATTCTCCTTTCGCCCCCTACGTTGTATGCTGCCGATCCGACCGGGAAGCTGCCCACCACCTACGATTACCAATTCGATATTCAGACCAGGCTGCCCTGGAGCATGATGCTTGATACCGCTTACGTCGGTGGCTTGGGCAGACATCTGCAAGACAACCGAAACCTGAATCCCGTACCGTACGGTGCCGACTTCCTCCCGCAGAACCAAGACACGACGCTCGCCACAACCTCCTCTACAATCCTGGGCAGTAATGCGCTTCAAACTAACTTCCTGCGTCAGCTCCGCGGTTTCGGCCAAATAAACCTCTACGAGAGCGCGGCAACCTCGAATTACAACTCCTTGCAGATAGGCGTTCACAGGCGGGCCGCGAGGGGCTTGTTTTTTGGCGGTACCTACACATGGAGCAAGGCGCTCACCACCGCTACCTCTGATACCGCTTTTGTCCGCGCCGATAACCTAACCAAGAGAGCTGATTACGGACCCGCTAGTTTTGATCGCCGGCAGGCTGCAGCCATAAATTACGTCTACAATCTGCCGGACGTTAGTGTTGGCAACCGAATCACGCGCGCAGTTACCAACGGGTGGCAGTATTCAGGCATTATGTCGCTCGGAACCGGCGCCCCATTTACTCCGGGTTTCAGCATCTCCGGCATTTCAAGTCAGAACATTACGGGCAATGTTGTCGCCAATGCAACATCTGAGGGCGCCAGGATCGGGTACGTGCAGGGCTGCAATCCTTACACCGGTTCCAGCAATCCCTGGAACCGCCTCAATTCTGCCTGTTTCTTCGCTCCGCAACCCGGCAGTATCGGCCTGGAATCCGGTCTTGACTGGCTTTATCAGCCTGGCTACATCGAATTCGACATGTCGCTGCAAAAACAGTTTGCCATTCGGGAAAAGGTGCACCTGCAATTCCGCGTGGATGCGTTTAACGTGTTCAACCATCCCAACTTCATTGCACTGAACACGACGGTCAATTACACCGGTTCCTATCCGAATGGCGAATCAGTCGCGAACAATCCCTACAACGCAGCCGGTCAGCTGGTGAATCAGAATGGGTTCGGTACTGTTGCTGCAACCAGCACTCCGGCCGCCAATCCGCGCATTCTGCAAACCGTGATTCGAATCCAGTTTTGACTGTGCCGACCCGGCGGAAGGTGCGCTTACCGAAAACTGAGGGTCTCGGCCAGATCGTTTCAGGATCCTATTTATCTCCCATCGGGCGCGCCCAGGCTTTCGCCGACCGCCTCGGCGTTCGCGTTCCGATCCTGCTCGCCCCCATGGCGGGAGCTTGCCCGCCATCCCTGTCGATTGCCGTAGCTAATGCTGGCGGCCTTGGCGCGTGCGGAGCTCTGATGATGAAGCCGCATGAAATTGCCGCCTGGAGCGCAGAATTCCGGGCCAACAGTCCGGGCGCATTTCAGATGAATCTCTGGATTCCGGGCCGGCCGCCGAGCCGTGATTCCGAGTTGGAAAAGCGTCAGCGCGAGTTTCTTGCGACCTGGGGACCTCCTGTTCCACCAGAAGCGGGAGATGCTTCGCCACTGGATTTCGAGGCCCAATGTCAGGCCATGCTAGACGCAGCTCCAAAAGTAATCTCGTCGATTATGGGTCTGTACCGACCCAAGTTCGTTTCGGAATTGAAGGCACGGAAGATTCTTTGGTTTGCGACCGCAACAACGGTTGCGGAGGCGAAGGCTGCTGAGATTGCGGGCGCCGATGCCGTGGTTGCGCAGGGCATGGAGGCTGGCGGCCATCGTGGAGGATTCGACCCAGACGAAGGGGAACATCAAATGGTAGGTCTCATGGCTCTGTTGCCGCAGGTGGTCGATGCGGTTAACCTGCCGGTGATCGCCACCGGAGGCATAGCTGATGAACGAGGAGTCGCAGCGGCCCTGATGTTGGGTGCAAGCGCAGTCCAGATTGGAACGGGTCTGCTGCGATCTCCGGAAGCCGGGATGCATCCTTCGTATGTAGATAGACTTGGCCGCACGGAAGCCCACGAGACGGTCGTCACGCGTGCATTCAGCGGGCGACCCGGTCGCAGCGTTGCGACTGCCTACGTCCGTGCCGCATTGAATGGTCCGCCTCCAGCACCGTATCCGGTTCAGCGGGGACTCACTTCGGGGATGCGTGAATCGGCGCGGAAGTCTGGAGACGCCGAACGGATGCAAATGTGGGCTGGTCAATCTGCGAAATTGGCTAAGGCCCAACCTGCCGGCAAAATTGTTCAGCATGTGTGGAAAAACTCACTGACCCTTCTGAAGCAAGCAGCCGTGCTCTAAATCTCCAATTGCCGAGTTGCGACAAATACCTCGTCTGGCGGTTCGAGCTCCTGCCGCAGTCGCTTACGTCCGCTGCTGAGTCTGCGGAATCGATCGCCGCGCCGCGCCGTCCGGATCGTTCCTCATCTCGCATTTGTTATCGAAGATCATCGTGGGAACCTGATCCGCCGAAAATGCCGGCCATTTCGGTATTCCCTTATGATTTGGATCGCCGTTGCGAGCGAAGCTGATCCAAGCCTGGCTCACTTTTGCGCCAAGCTCGCGCGCTTCCGGCGGTACCTCCGGTCATCGCCGCGCAACGATCCGTGTTGTCGAAACAGAACGGCAGCTCAGAGCAATGGAACGCACGCGGCCTCCCGTCCAGAATGGGCGTTTGCCACGTGAACCAATACAGGTAAGCCGGCGCGCTATTGAGCGCAGCCTTCCGTTCGGCCTGAGTAATTGCGTTCTGGCGCAGTGGACGTCGCGAAGATCAGGGAGAGAATATCGAACGGCTTCGCGCCCGGATGAGCGGTCTGAAATGCGTCGATAATGTGATCGCCCTGATCGTCATATCTCTGCTTCACTCGCTTCCTGACTTCGTCCATGGACATCGATTCGTATTCCGGATGTCCGATGCCGTTCATGAATTCGTTCTTCACCGTCCCAACCAGCAGCGGCACGTTCGCCGAAATCTCCGGAGCGCTAGGATCAAAAGCGTTACGGGGAAGAATTTTTCCATCCACCGTGGGACCCCAGTTGATGCCCATCCCGGAGCCTGGAATGTTTCCGCCGGGTCGCGTGAGCTTTCGCTGTGCTTCGATTCCCGCCGCCACCACGCGCTCATACGGCAGTTCCTGCAGCTGGTCGAGATTCGATCCGCTGATGCCAAGCTCGGCGAGCAAACCCGCAGCCAGTTTGGCGGAGTTCTCAGGAGTCGCTTGGCGAAGGCTTGACCCGCTCTGAATTCCTGCGCGATGAAACAATCCTTTCGCCGCGGGCATAGCCATCAGCACGCCCACTTTACCGCCGCCTCCGGATTGCCCGAAGATCATCACGTTGCCCGGGATCGCCGCCGAAATTCGAGATGTTGTCGCGCACCCACTCCAGAGCGGCGACCTGATCGAGCATTCCCACATTGGCGGAACTTGCCCATTGATCGCCGTATTCCGCAAGATTCAAATAACCCAGAGCGTTCAAGCGATGATTCATGCTGACCAACACCACGTCGCCATGACGCGCGAGATTTTCGCCGTCGTACGATTTCAATTCCTGTCCCGAACCCGCCGTATATCCGCCGCCGTGAATCCAAAACATCACCGGCCTTTTCCGGTTATCGTTCAGCGCGGGCGTCCAGACGTTCACGCGCAAGCAATCTTCGCCCGGCTGCCCGTCATCCCACTCGAACATGAACGCGTTCTCGTCCACCGCCCAGCCGCCGCGCGGACCTTGCGGGCAAACCTGGCCGTAGTACAGCGAACTGCGAACGCCCGTCCATGGCTTCGGTTTCGTTGGCGGCAAAAAGCGGTTTGCGCCGCCGGTCGGTCCGCCGTAAGGAATGCCTTTGAATGTGTAGATGCCGTTCCGGATGTAGCCGCGAACCTTGCCTGAGGTCGGTTTCGGCAACCGCGCTCGAATCCGAGGCCACAATAATAGGAGCACTCGCGGCGCGTTCCGTCGGCCCGGAATTCTTCGCCTTCGCAGCCGCGGCATTTTCCGCGAATAAAGCCAACCCAGCGCTGCCGCCCGCCAGCGTCGCAGCTCCTTTCAATAACGTGCGGCGCGGGACCGATATTTCCGCTTTGTTACCTGGCAGTTGTGTTTTCTGATCTTGCATAGATGCCCTCCAGCGGCAACTCGCCTGAATTCTATCACCGGCGCGAGACATTACTGGATGGTAGTGTTCGCCATGCGCGGATCATCGAATTCCGTTCGCTCGCCCGCTTTTCTGCCCGGAATCGGAAGCAATCGTGCAGCGAGAGGTTTATGCCATTTGTAAGCCAGCGTGGCGACATCGCCCAGGATTCGCGCCAGATGTTCCTCGCTGATATCGCCCGGCAGCGGAACTGTATCCAGGCCTCCGGCACAGACCGCGGAATAGGCCAGCAGCGAATCTATTGTGTAGGTGCGCTCCGCCCAGCGCTTCCCAAGAACGATATCCTCGAGAACTGGAACCATTAGTCCCGCGTACCCGACCCGTTTGATCGGAACCGATTGCACGGCCCGTGTGATGATCGCGGCCGCCGTCATCGTGCCCGAAGCGCCGAACGGAGCGCCGGTAAACGATTCGATCGCTCTGCCGATTGAAACTTCCCCAAGCGGCGCTGGAGTTGGATCAATGCCCGCGTACGCCCAACCGCTGGTGGACGCGATTTGCATGCCGACGGCCTCGGCATTTCGAAGATATTGCGCAAGCGCCGCCGCGAGATCTCTTTCCGCCGTGCGCGGATCATGATCCCGCGCGAAAACACCGGCCACAACGCCAGCGCCTTCCAATCCCACCGCGAACGTGTGGCCCGCGCCCACGTGGTAAGCGCCAGGGAAAAAAGGACCGTATGGCTTCAACATCGCAATAGCAGCGAAATTTAAATTCCCCTGCCCGTGAGCGCTCCGCTGCGAAACGGTCTTGATCAGTCGCGCGCACTCGCGGATAGCCGTCCAGTGAATACCGTCATCGTCTGCTGTCACGAGGCTGGCGTTGAGCCGGGTGGGAGTGGAGAGCGCGTCCGCCAGCAGATCAATCGAGCCAGGATCGTCATTATCGTGAAGCAGGGCGGTCCCGATACTGGGGCTGAATCCTAACTTGCCGGCCAGCGCGTCGATATTCCGCAGCAGCGCAAGCGCCGCGCCATGATCTAGCCCCCGGGTGTACTGCGGGAACGGCTGCGTAGCGATGCGAATCGTCTCCACCTCGAACCCCGCCTTGCGGTAGGCCTCGCGCGCAGTGTTCAGAAATCCCACCGTGTCCTTTATCTGCGTCGGATAAGATGCGGAATCAATGTTGATGAAGGCGGTGATCGCCCGGACTTTTGGTTTAATATCCGCGGCAAAAGCGACGCGGCGAGGGAAAGCGCCAACAAAGCTACGCGCATGACTCGCTATGGTAACAGCATAGCGTAAAACGGCCATAACTCACGACTCGCCTTCGCTTGGGTGTGAAAAGGGCAGATGATACGAAGATCATCTGCCCTTTTTAGAATCAAGAAAGCTTTACGAGCAACCGCTGGTGCCCCCGCAGTTTTCGCACTTGTAGCAGGAGCCGTTGCGGGTCATGATGCTGCCGCATTCGGAGCAGAGCGGGGCATCGCTGACCACGTTTGCGTCGAAGGGAAGCGCGACTTGCGGATCGGGTTCGGTCGGCCGAAGCTTCGTCGTCTCTCCGGCTTCGTTCGCTTCCGTGATGCCGAGGAAACGAGCGCCGAGCCAGCGGAAGATATAGTCAATGATCGATTTGGCGTACGGGACTTGCTGGTTGCCGGTCCAGCCGCTGGGCTCAAAACGCACGTGGCTGAATTTATCCACAAAGAATTTCAGCGGCACGCCGTATTGCAAGCCGTAGCTGATGGAAGTGGCGAGCGTGTCCATCAGACCCGAGATCGTTGAGCCTTCTTTCGCCATGGCGATGAAGACTTCGCCCGGTGTGCCGTCCTCATATAAGCCGACCGTGATGTAGCCTTCGTGACCGCCGATGGAGAACTTGTGGGTGACGGAGTTGCGCTCGTCAGGGAGCTTGCGGCGAGTGGGTCGATAGACGATCTTCTCGATAGTTTGTGGTTGCCCGGCTACTGCAACTGCATTCTTCTTTTCGCCTTTGCCCGTACCTGAGCTGAGCGGCTGGGCGCGCTTCGAGCCATCGCGATAGATGGCTACTGCCTTCAGCCCGAGCTTCCAGCTTTCGATGTAGGCATCCATGATGTCTTCCGCCGTGGATTCCTCGGGCATGTTGATAGTCTTCGAGATTGCGCCCGAGATGAATGGCTGGACAGCAGCCATCATGCGGACGTGGCCCATGTGGTGGATGAAGCGCGATCCGTTCTGCGGCCGGAAGCTGCAATCGAATACGGCCAGATGCTCGGGTTTGAGATGCGGCGCGTCTTCAATGGTGCCCGTGGAATCGATGTGCGCGACGATCTCTTCGGTCTGCTCCGGCGAATAGCCGAGTTTGATGAGAGCTTGCGGAACCGTGTTGTTGACGATCTTGATAACACCGCCGCCGACCAGCTTTTTGTACTTGACCAGCGCGAGGTCCGGCTCGATGCCGGTCGTGTCGCAATCCATCATGAAACCGATGGTTCCGGTGGGCGCGAGCACAGTCGTTTGGGCGTTGCGGTAGCCGGTGCGGCAACCGAGCTCGTACGCCGTGCGCCAGCACTCTTCTGCTGCCTTGAACATCTCCGGCGGAACGCGCGTTGCTGTCGATGCCGTTCACCGCGTTCCAATGCATGCGGATGACTTCGAGGAACGATTCCTCGTTTTCGGGATAGCCGGGGCAGGGACCAACAACCTCGGAGACTCGAGCGCTGGTGAGATACGCCTGCCCACACATAATCGAAGTAATGGCGGCCGCATAGTCGCGGCCCTTGTCGCTGTCGTACGGAATGCCCAGCGACATCAATAAAGCGCCGAGATTGGCGTAGCCCAGACCCAGCGGGCGGAAATCATGCGAGTTCTTCGCGATCTTCTCGGTTGGGTAACTGGCGTTATCGACCAGGATCTCCTGCGCCAGGATGACCGTATCGACGGCATGGCGAAATGCTTCGACATCGAAGCTGCCATTCGGGCCGATGAACTTCATCAGATTCAGCGAGGCGAGATTGCAAGCCGAATCGTCGAGGAACATATATTCCGAGCAGGGATTCGAGGCGTTGATCCGGGCGGTTTTCTTCGAGGTGTGCCAGCGGTTGATAGTGGAATCGAATTGCATGCCGGGATCGCCGCATTGATGCGTCGCTTCCGCGATCTGGCGCATCAGCTCGCGAGCTTTGTAGCGGTTGACGCGCTGGCCGTTGACGACGCTGCGAGTCCACCAATCGGAATCCTCCACCACGGCCTGCATGAACTCGTCAGTAGCGCGAACGGAGTTGTTAGCGTTTTGGAAAAAGATAGAGCCGTAAGCTTCGCCATCGAGCGAGGAGTCATAGCCGGCGTCTATGAGCGTGTGGGCCTTCTTCTCTTCCTTGGCCTTGCACCAGATGAACTTCTCGACGTCGGGATGATCGGAATTCAAGATGACCATCTTGGCGGCGCGACGGGTCTTGCCGCCCGATTTGATGACGCCGGCGAAAGCGTCGAATCCTTTCATGAAACTGAGTGGGCCCGAGGCGCGGCCTCCGCCCCAGAGGTGCGCGTCTTCTTCGCGAATGGCGGACAAATTTGTGCCCGTACCCGATCCCCATTTGAAGAGCATGCCTTCGGTCTTGGCGAGATCGAGAATGGACTCGAGCGTGTCGCCTACCGAGTTGATGAAGCACGCTGAACATTGGGGGTGGTTCTCGCCGGGCAGAAGCTTCTTAACGATCTGGTCCGTTTCATCGAAGTAAAAGCCATAACCACGAGATTCACGGACGCCCACATTGAACCAGACGGGCGAATTGAAGCAGGCCTTCTGGGTAAGCATGAGATGGCCTAACTCCATGCGGAAGTTTTCGCTGTCTTCTTTGGTTTTGAAGTAGTTGCCGGCCAAACCCCAATCGGCGATGCTATCCACGACTCGATGGACGAGCTGCCCAACACTGGACTCCCGCTCAGGCGAGCCCATACGGCCATGGAAATACTTGCTGGCTACGATGTTGGTGGCGGTCTGCGACCAATCGGCAGGGACTTCCACGTCACGCTGCTCGAAAATAACCGACCCTTTGTCGTTGCCAATGGTGGCTGTGCGCAGCTCCCAAGTGACCTGATCGTAAGGGGTAATGCCGGGCTCGAGCTTGGCCGTGAAGAAGCGCGGGAATGACACGCCGGTGCGCTCCTCTCTTCTTAAAGAGCGATGCAACTCTTTGACTTTGATTGCTAAATTGACGCTGAGCTGTCCCATAGAAGTGTGTGGGGGACCTTTCTTCGGAGAGGGCGGTGGAGCAAGTCCGTCCACCAGCTATCTAAACTCTATTTTATGTCCAGGTCAATACAGATTTTCACTCGAACCCCAACATCTTGTGGAATACTTGTCAAAAAAGCCTATACAAAGGGTGTGATCGCCTAGTGTTCGTCGGGGTTTTCTGACTCCGAGAGTACTTTAGGTTACAACAAAATGGCACGATGATCACACGTCCCGATGTTCTCCCGGTTCTCCGAAGCACGGCTCGAACCGCGAAAATACCGTACCGCCTCGGGACGGAAAAGAAACCAGGCAATTTCTCGCGCTATCTCTGCATTGTTGGTGCAGCCGACTGCGATCTCAGCGCTGCTGCCCGGAACTTCGCTTAGGCCGGCGGACCGCCCTGAGCTTCCCGCTCTTTCCTCCGCCGCAGAAGAACCGATCGCCGCCATCGGAGTCGAGACCCGAAACGCCCACTCCGGGAGGCATCTCAAGCCTCTCCAGAACCTCTCCCGTTCCTGGATCGACTCGCCTCAAATCGCTCTCGTCACCTTCCCAGGTGGCGTGCCAAAGTTCTCTATCGATCCACGTGACCCCGGTGACGAAGCGGTTGGACTCGATGGTACGAAGGATCCTTCCTGTTTGAGGATCGACCTGATGAATCTTCCGGTTCCGATACTGCCCTACCCAGAGCGTCCCTTCGGCCCACGCGAGCCCAGAGTCAGCGCCGCCGCCGGGGGCAGGGATGGTGGCGAGCACACGGCCGGTCTTTGGATCGATCTTCTGGATACGATCCTCGGCGATCTGAAACAGATGCTGGCCGTCGAAGGCCGTCCCGCCGTGCGCCGCAACATCAATCGAGCGCAGCGTCTTTCCGCTCGCTGGATCAAATGCGTTCAGCCTGTCTCCGGAGGCAAACCAGACACTCTCGCCGTCATAGGTGACACCATCCACGCGGTCGATACCCGGAAAGGGACCATACTCGCAGAGGATTTCGGCAGTTGTTCCAGTCATGCTTCCACGTTAATCAATCGGCAGAGGAGCGGGGAGTAACAAGGTTGTCGTGAATCCCGGCACGGGCGGCGAGATCCAACGACGAGCTCGGGCGCGACCGAATGACTGCACTTTGCCTGCTGCTGCTAGCGACTCGAGCGCCCGCTGCACGGTGCGTTGGCTCGTTCCTAGCGCCATCGCCAGCGCCGAGCTTGACCAGGATTCACCGTCTGCCAGGAAGGCAAGCACGGCAGCATGCTCGTCTTCGACGGGCTGAGCCAGCACGACTACCTCGCGCGCGCAGCGCGGCGCCAGCGCAAAACCTCGCTTCGTCGCGGTGATGCCGGCAAGCGTCCGTAGCGCCCTGCGAACCCGGCCGACTTCGGCTCGCAAGCGCGCGCGATGCGATTCATCGGCGAGCCTGGCTCCGAATGCACGCGCGAGCAGTACATCCCTCGACACGTCTCCGGGCCACGCCTCGGCTAGTGCTCGTGCGAGCGCGAACAATACCGGACGACTTGCCAGCGAGACGGCCGTGCGGGAGTCACGCACGGCATGACGGCAGGCGTCCACGACAAGCGCTTTCGACGCCTGCAACGCTTCGACATCTTCGAGCAAAAGAAATCGCTCGTTGCCATTCGCAACCAGACGCGCTGCGGGCGTGTTCAGAACGAGGGCTGCACCTTCGACCTCAGCCATCAATGCAGGAATACCGGCGTGGCGCGCCGCACACTCGGCCCGAGCGAGCGCAGCACGGGCCCTTTTCGTCTGGAGGCGCCGCATTGCGATCCCCGCAATCACCAGCTCGTGAACGGCTCTCGACGCGGGCGGGAAAGGAGCCGGGTCGAATTCGGCGAGCGTACGCTCCGCCCCGTCGAGGCGCCCAACCAGGAGGAGGCGCCGCAGTTCGAGATGGCACGCATGCGCGGCGTTTAACCGGTCTCCGTGCGCTTGGAGCGTTACCCGCGCGGCGTCGAGCGCCTTCACAGGCCAGCCCAAATCGCGCGCGGCGAGCGCGATCTCGGCCTCGGCGACCACGCATCTCGCGCGGGCCACAATCTCTTTCTGACCGAAGCCACGTCTAGCACTTCGCAACAGAGCCCGAGCACGAACGAAATCGCCCAGTTGCGCCATCGCGATGCCCCGCAGCGCGAGAGCAGGCGCGTCTTCGCGCAAGGCAACCCGCTTCAAGGCGCCGAGGGGATCACCCGCTGCCAGTGCACGCGCCGCGGCTGTGATCAGCGAGTCCATTTCAATTTGACGCGCACGTCGGTCGCCCGAGTGGCGACCTGAGCGCTTCGGAATCCCGCCACATTTGTCACTCTCACCCTTTCAATATCCGGCTTTAAGTTTGTCTTGTGAGCAGCAAGAGCAAGGTTACACAGGGAACGGAACGAGCGACCAATGGCAATGTCAGAGACGATGCAACGCAGAGCGTGCGAGCCCCGATCTTTATCGGCAGATGGACGCCCCAGGTCTTGTTTTTGCTCAGCGAGAGGGCTCATCGACATGGGGAACTGCGCCGTCACGTCGGAAACGTGTCGCAGCGTATGCTGACCAGAACTCTTCGCAATCTCGAATCCAATGGCTTAATCGCCAGGCGCGTGACCAGGTCGAAACCCATCGCTGTCGAGTATTCCTTGAGCAAACTTGTAAGGACAGTCATCGCACCACTCAGAGGCATGTGCCGCTGGGCAACACGATACAGAAAAGTCGTGAGTGCTGACGTGCACCTTTCGGGCGAAACAGCCGACCCGTAGCAAAAGACCTAGTCTCCTGTCCTAGATAATTCTTTACAACGCCGAACCTTGTCCAGGATGACATCGGCTGAGGCTTTCCAAGCGAATGGCTTGGGAGCGCCATTCCAATGAGCGAGCCAGTGATAGATTGCCGTCTCCAGCTCGTGGGCGCTGTGGAAAGTTCCTCGGCGAATCATCCGTCCTGTAATCAAAGCGAAGAATCGTTCCACCTGATTCAGCCAGGAGCTACTGGTCGGGGTGAAGTGAAAGAAGAAGCGATTGCGATTCTTGGGCTTCAGCCAGCGTTGGACCTCGGCGCTTTTATGCGTGCAGTAGTTGTCCATAATGAGGTGGATCTCCTGCTTGATCGGCAGATGCTTTTCGAGATGGTTCAGGAAACGCACAAACTCGCGGCTGCGATGGCGTTCCTGGCATGTGCCGATCACTTTCCCATTCAGGATATTGAACGCCGCAAACAAGGTAGTGGTGCCGTAGCGCTTGTAGTCATGTGTCTGTCGTTCCGGCAAGCCGGGCCGTAAAGGCAGGATCGGCGCCGTGCGGTCTAACGCCTGAATTTGGCTTTTTTCGTCTACACATAGCACCAGGGCACGGTCAGGAGGATTCAGATAGAGGCCCACAATGTCGCGTACCTTCTCCTCAAACTGCGGGTCTTTCGACAGTTTGAAGCGCTCCACACGATGAGGCTGCACATCGTGGCGTTGCCAGACGCGATGCACGATGGTTCTCGACACACCTATGTGATTGGCGAGCGTTCGAACACTCCAATGCGTACTGCCATCGCCCGGACGTGTCTTCAGCGTGACATCGAGGATCTTCTGCTCCAACTCCGGCGTCAATACTCTGGGCGAACGTTTGCGCCTTCGAATCCCGGTCACCGCCGCCATGCCATCCCTGGCAAACGCGGCGCGCAATGCCAGCACCGTAGGGCGCGAGACGTTCAGTTGCTCTGCAATGCTTTGATTGGCTACACCTTGCTGAGCAAGTAACAAGAGCCTACAACGGAGCGCAACTTTCTGGGGGCAATTGCCATTGCGAACTAGCAGTTCGAGTTCCCGCTTCTGGTCGGCCCTCACCACCAGCGGGGCTGCTGCACTGAACATGTCCAAGTATGAGGCAAGTCTCCATTTGTCAACAATTATTTAAGACAAGACACTAGAGCGCGTCGGGAATGGCGGTCTATCCTCTGGGCGTTGTGCTGGCGGCGGTCGAGATGCACCAGCCCGTGCTGGCGCGCACTGCTCCGCTTGGCGTCGGTACGATCGTCCTAATTGCCGGAACGATCCAGTTCACCTCGCTGAAGGCGCATCACCTTGACTGCTGCCGAGAGGCGCCGAAACGTGGCCTTGCGTTGCCGGCGGACGCCAGTGTGGCTTTGCGACTCGGTCTGGGTCTCGGCCTCCATTGCCTCTACTGCTGCGCCAGCTTCACCGCTGTGTTGCTTGCCATCGGTGTCATGGATTTGCGCGCGATGGCTCTCGTGACGGCAGCCATCACCGTCGAACGCCTCGGGCCGGGAGGTAAGCGCGTCGCGCAGGCTCTCGGAGCTGTCCTCGTCGGGGTGGGATTGTCGTTGATTGCGCGAGCGGCCGGGCTCGCATGAAGTACGGCTCGTTCGCTTCCATCGGCTCACGTAATGTTCGGTTGCAGAAAGCAAGACAAATGGCGGCACACTTCCTGCACCGCGATTGCACACAAGCGAATTCTCTCCCTCCATCATTTTGACCTGCTCACGTATGAGGGACCGCATTGGCTCAGCAGAAACTCCTCAATGGCGACGCGCAGATCGTCAGCCCGATAAAGAAGCATCGCGTCGATCTGGGTCAGTCCCGATGAACGTGCCCGGCTACCCGGCGGGCCGAGTGCCGCGCTTTGGCCGCATTCTAAGTGTGTGATTCTATTGGAAGACTGGTACGCCCGAGAGGATTCGAACCTCTGACCTTTTGCTCCGGAGGCAAACGCTCTATCCAGGCTGAGCTACGGGCGCATAAAGCTATTTCTTGGCCAGTGCAACGCGCGTGCTTTCCCGGGCCGGTCTCGCCGAAGCGCCGGTTTGACCCAACAACTCCTCAATGTGCTGGCGAATTGCATCTTCCTTCATCAGCTTGTCCCAATTCTCATCTTCGGTGGCGGGCGTCTGGTAGCGGATATAGCCTCGGCGATCGATCAGCGCCAGTTGTGGAACCACGAACCGGCCGCTCGTAAATCCCATGAAAGCCAGCATTTGGTCGCGGGAAACCCAGCCGACCGGGAAATTCACCTGAAAATCTTTCGCGAAGTTCTCCACCAGCAGATCGGCGTTTTCGTTTACCGCGATATCGATAACCTGGAGCCCTCTCGGGCCCAACTCCTGCTGGAATTTGGTCATGATTTTCGAAGCGGCCTGGCAGTGGGGGCATGTGGTGAAAATGAACTCCAGCGCCACAACTTTTCCGTGATACTGGCTTAACAACTTCTGCCCCTGCCCAGGGACGGTAAATGCTAATTCCGGTGCTTTGCGTACTCCGCTTACATCACCCGCACAGAGAAGCGAGGCGGCAGCGAACGCAATGCTCGCTAGTGAGGCGAAAACTTTCATTGCTCGGTGGATCTCCAATCAACAGTGTAGCGTAGCTTGGGCTTCTGTTTGGTTTGCCGGATCACTGTTTGGTAACCCCGTCGCGTCCGGAAATCAACCGAGTTCCGAAGGAAAGTTGCACGCCAGATGCCGTTTTCAGGCGTGTCCATTCTTCGCTGTCGGTAAGTCCCTCCACGCTGGATACAGTCCTTCCTAAGAGTCTGGTCACGAAGTACCCGTTATCGCCAGTACCCGCAAAAATCATGTCTTTCGAAACCGAAACCGCGCATTCCTTCCACTTTGCCTTGAGGATCTTTTCATACGCAGCAAAAAAATTCGCCGCCTGCGCCTCGGAATCCCATTCGGAGGCATACTCGAGAACAGGTTTGCGCTCCCGTCCCGCCGCAACAATCTCGAATTCTCCGCCGCGTAAATGCGGCGACAGATTCTCGGCTTTCTGCTGGCCCAGATACTGCCGCAGCAGAATTTCATGATCGAATTCGCCGACCGATCCTTCCGTGATCTCTTTCCCCTGATTCTTTCCGGAAAGCTTTGGGATGTCAGGCTTTGCAGCTTTCATGTGGGAAAAGTATCGGTCCGGATGCAGAACCTGCGCCGAATCGACGGGCGGATCGGTAAAGACCGCCGCGAAAGCCGGCTTGCCCTCCCTCTTGTACACGGCGTCAAAGAAAAGCGTGCCTTCGGTATACGGAAAAAGAAGCGACTGCTGAATATACAGCGGCGACGTCTTCAATACGGGATACTCCGCCATGGATGATTCGCTCGAATCCACAACGGTCTTCAGCATCTCAGGTGTCGGAACCGGAGTCTGACCGGCTTGCTTCAAATCGTAAGCAATCATCAGCCAGGAAGCCTGCCCTTCCACCACTGCCGTATGAGCCAGATTTTCATCGTCGTTCGTGGGCGTTTCTTCCATGAATTTCGAAAGATCGAAGTGCTGGTCCGCTAAGGCGTGCGAAAGCTCGTGAGCCAGCGTCGTAGTCTCCGACTCAGACGAGGAATCGTCCAGCAGGAATAGTTTTTTCTCATCGTAATCGTAAAACGCAGCGGCCTGTTCGGTAAGCAAATCGATTGTCGATTTTTTCAGATTGAAATCTTGAGGCACCAATCCGAACATCTTTAACGCCAATTCATCGGCATGAATTTCCTCCGGTTTCAGAGTCTTTTTTATCCGCTTGTTCAAAAATTGGCGTAACTGTCGTTTCGTCATGCGCCCATACGGAACTGGATGGTTCTCCGGAAGGCCCGTTATCTCCGATAGCGACTTTACAATCGAATTGATTTCCTTAAAAACCGGATCATCGCTCTGCCTCGACCGTGCCGCCAGCAGGAAAAACAGCGTACTGACAGCAACAAAAATTGCGACGAATCGGCGAACCATTCGGAATGGTGAAGGAAGAGCTATCTCTAGACTACTGGATAAGCTTTCCGTGCTCGCGGTGATTGGAAGCTCGGCGCGAGTCCCGTATTCGGGCTGCCGTAGCCTAACATATTGGCGGATAGCCGGGGGCAATCTGCGGCGGTGTCGTTTCTCCGCCTGGCTGGGAGCTATATTGAGGGTCGGGAACTGTTTCGAATAGTGTTGGCATTGACGCGAACGCGATTGGTTAAGGAGCACGAGCCATGAGTAAGATCACACTTACGGTGAATGGCCGTACGCACACGCTGGATATCGAACCGGCTACGCCGCTGCTCTATATCCTCCGGAATGACATTGGATTGCAAGGCCCACGATTTGGCTGCGGACTAGGTCAGTGCGGAGCCTGCACGGTGATCATCAACGGCACGGCGGTCCGTTCCTGCCTCCTGCCTGTGTCTTCCGTCAAGGGTGAAATCACCACACTCGAGGGGCTTTCTTCAAACGGCAAACTGCATCCGCTGCAGCAAGCGTGGATTGATGAGCAGGTCCCGCAGTGCGGATTTTGCCAGAACGGACAGATCATGACCGCGAAGGCGATGCTCGACAAGGTTCCGCGTCCGACGGATGCTCAAATCCGCGAATCCATGAATTCGACCTTATGCCGCTGCATGACGTACTACCGGATTCAGACCGCCATCAAACGGGCGGCGCAAGCTACGGCTAACACCGAGCCCACTTCAGGAGAGGAGGCCGCGTCATGACCCTCTCCACCGCGATTCCGAAACATGTCGAAGAAGCACTGAGCACGCATCGCAGAGGCTTTCTCAAAAACGCAGGACTGCTCGTCGTGAGCTTCGCGACTGGCGGCGGTGCATTGGTTATAGAAGCCATTGCCCATAACAGCACCGCGGCTCAGCCGGCAGGTCCTTATCCCGATCCCGATTTCCACAAACTGGATTCCTGGATTGTCATTCATGAGAACAACACAGCAACTTTTTATGTCGGCAAAACAGATCTCGGCCAAGGCACGGGAACGGGCTTCCGGCAGTTGATGTCCGACGAACTCGACATTGCGTTCGATAAGACCACGTGCATCATGGGCAGCACGGATATCACCGTCGATCAGGGCGGATCGGGCGGCTCATCTGCCATGGAGAGAGATTCCTGGCCGATGCGACGTGCTGCCGCCGAGGCGAGACGGGTACTGCTCGAAATGGCATCGGCACGCCTTGGAGCGCCCGTCGATGAACTCACAGTCAGCAACGCGGCGATTACCGTGAAAGGCGATCCTTCAAAACACGTTACGTACGGGGAACTGATCGTGGGAAGGAAGTTCAACGTTAGCCTGACGGGTGCCAATGTAAACGCCGTCACCGGCGTTGCCAAAGTGAAGCCGGTGCAGGAACTCAAGTACACGGGACAGCCGCTACAGCGCGATGACATCCCCGCCAAAGTGGACGGTTCCCAGAAATGGGCTGTCGACGTAAAGCTGCCTGGGATGGTTCACGCGCGCAACGTCAAACCTCCATTCGCCTGCGCGAAGCTGACAGGCATCGATGAATCGTCGGTGCGAAATCTGCCCGGCTTTATTAAGGTGGTGAGCAAAGGAAATTACGTCGCGGTTGTGTGCGAACGCGAAGAACAGGCCATCCGCGCCGCCCGCGAGCTCAAAACGACTTGGGTAAAGCCAGCAACCGCTCCGTTCCCAGCCTCAAAAGATCTCTTCGAGTACATGCGCTCTGCAACGCCAACTTCGGCTTCCGATCCAGTCATAGTGGGGGATTCCGGTGCGGCATTTCAGGGCGCGGCAAAGGTGATCGAGGCCGAGTACGAAATTCCGTTCCAAGGTCATACCGCCATCGCTGGGGCTCATGCGACGGCGGACCCGTCGGATGGTCAGATGACGATCTATTCGAACGACATGAAGGCCTATAGCATGCGGACCGGTATTGCTGCGTTTCTCGGCATGCCGCGTGAAAAAGTTCGAGTTGTCTGGATGCAGGGCCCGCAGTGTTTCGGCCGTACCGCAGCGGACGATGCCGGTTTTGAGGCGGCCTGGATTGCTCGCGAAATCGGTCGTCCGGTCCGTATGCAGTGGATGAGGCATGAAGAGACAGCTTGGGATACCAAAGGTCCCGCGTTCCTCGTGAAGATGCGGGGAGGTCTGGATGGCGCAGGGCGTTTGGTCGCATATGAGTACAGCGCCCGTTCTTGCGACTACAATCACCTTGGATACAACGAGCACGACACCGTGCTGATCGCACAATTGATGGGATCGAAGCGCGCCAAACCCGCCGAGGGCAGCTCTGCGGCGCCTTCGGATATATATGCGATTCCGAATCGCCGGATGGGCGGAGACGTGGTCAGCCTGCCTCTCGTATGGCAAACGCCCCTTCGCACCGGCAATCTCCGCGATCCGAACGGCCCTCAATCGACCTTTGCAGCGGAATCGTTCATCGACGAACTGGCGGCCGCGGCGAAAATCGACCCGCTGGAATTCCGGATGAAACTGCTCACGGCGGAAACGGCCGATGATGCCGGCTTCCGGCGGGCGCGATCGATTGCAGTTTTGAAAGCTGCCGCAGAAGCTTACGGCTGGAATCCACGTCCTTCGCCGAAGCCGCTCGAAAAGGCAAAAATCCTGACCGGGCGCGGTGTCGCGTACTCATTCCGCGGCCAGACCGTTGTTGCCCAGATCGCGGAAGTGGAAGTCAATCGCGAGACTGGTCATGTATGGGCCAAGCGGCTGGTATGTGCGCACGACTGCGGTCTCATCGTCAATCCTCAGAGTCTTCGCCGCACCGTGGAATGCGCCACGCTTCACGGGCTGAGTCGCGCGATTCACGAAGAAGTTGGGTTTGACACGGAGAAGATCACGAGCGTGGACTGGGTCTCGCATCCGACTCTACGTCATGCCGACGTTCCGGAGCGGCTCGACGTCGTGCTGGTGAACGGCGATCCGAATCTGAACCGTCCCGATCTACGTCCGTATGGTGCCGGCGAGGCGGCGATCAAACCTATGCTGGCCGCGGTTGCGAACGCGATCCATGACGCGACGGGCGTTCGCATCCGAAGGGTTCCCTTTCGAGACGCGCGCGTACTTGCGGCCCTCAAAGCGGCGAGCGTGTAATTCGGAGTCGAGTGCGAATGCCAAACTCGGGAGTGCCGGTCGACCCCAGAATAACCGCCACGTAGATCCGCACGGTGTGACGCATAACGGCACGGTCCACCAATGATTTTCTCGAGGCGTAAGCGCCAGGCATGTCTTGCCAACGATCTGCGCGATGTGAAGGGTTGTTGCTTTCTTGTGACTCAGACGCACCCCGGAAGTGCGAAATTGGATATATGGGTACTGCATCTCCTCTGACCGAAGCTCCTGTTTCCGTACGGAAGTATGGGCTCTACATTGGAGGCGAATGGATCGACACTGCCGAGCACGACGAGGTGAAGCTCCCCTTTGATGGCAGTGTTGTGGGCGTTGTCGCGCGCGCGACCGATAAAGATGTGGATGCGGCTATCGCGAGCGCGCAGGAAGGCGCGCGAGCCATGGCGGCTCTCGCAAACTATGAACGCGCTGAGTTGCTGCTTCGAATTGCCGAGGAACTCAAGCAGGATGGCGCCGAACTGGCGCAGCTGATTTGTTCGGAGACCGGAAAGCCGATCAAGGAAGCGCGAATCGAAGCGAGCCGAAGCGTGAACACCTTGATCGCAGCAGCGCACGAGGCGCGGCAACTGCATGGCGAGGCGGTTCCCATGGATTTCGCGGCCGGCGCGAAAGGCAGGATCGCCATGACAGTGCGTGAGCCGCTAGGCGTCATCGGAGCAATCACGCCGTTTAATTTCCCTCTCAATCTCACGCTGCACAAATTGGCGCCCGCGTTAGGCGCTGGGAACGCGATGGTGCATAAACCGGCGGAACGAACGCCCACTGAGCGCTTTGCGGCTGGCGGAACTCGTCACTCGGGCCGGCGCGCCGAAGGGAGCTTACAACGTAATCACCGGCGATGGACCCGCTCTCGCCGATCGCATGCTCCGTCATCCGGGCGTTGCCATGATCACGTTCACCGGAAGCATGAAGGTAGGAACGGAACTGCGGGCAAAGGCAGGCTTGAAGCGCATCACGCTGGAGCTGGGCAACAATTCCGCCGTCATTGTGGAGCCGGACGCCGATTTGAAAACCGCGATTGCGCGATCGGTGCAGGGCGGATTTGGCCACAGCGGTCAGATCTGCATCTCGTTGCAGCGCATTTTCGTGCATGAATCGGTGAAGGATGCTTATCTGGACGGTCTCGTGGCGGCGACGAAAAACTTGCGAGTGGGACATCCTTTCGAAGACTCGACGGACGTTTCTTCGCTGATCGACGAGAAGGCCGCAATCAAAGCAGAGTCCTGGGTGCAGCAGGCTGTCGATGAGGGAGCGAAAGTCTTGTGCGGAGGCCGGCGCAAATTTGCAACGGTTGAGCCGACGGTTTTGGCGGATGTTCCGCCTTACCGCGCATATCTCTTGCGAAGAGGTGTTCGGACCGGTGGTCGCGGTTTACTCGTATAAGAGATTGGAGGATGCGATCGAACAGGCGAACAGCACTCCGTATGGGCTGCAGGCCGGCATCTTCACGAACGATCTGCCACGCGCGTTCTCAGCGGCGAAAAAGCTGCAGTTTGGGGGCGTGATGATCAACGATGTTCCCACCTTCCGCATGGACCATATGCCCTACGGCGGAGCCAAGCACAGCGGACTGGGACGCGAAGGCCCTCGCTATGCAATGGAGGAAATGACGGAGCTGAAGCTCATTTGCTGGAAAACGGAATAGCGCCTGCTCTGTTATTCTCGAAAGTTAAGAATAGTTTGAGGTTTTTCGATGTCCGGACATAGTAAGTGGGCCACTATCAAGCATAAGAAGGCGGCTCTGGATGCCAAGCGCGGCAAGGCATTTACGCGATTGATTAAGGAAATCATGATTGCGGCGCGCAGCGGCGGCGACCCCGATATGAACCCTCGCTTGCGCACAGCGGTTACCGCGGCGAAGGCGGTCAGCATGCCTGCCGATAACATCAAACGCGCCATTATGCGGGGAACGGGCGAGTTGGAGGGCGGACAAATCGATGAGATTTTGTTCGAGGGCTACGGGCCAGGCGGCGCGGCGGTGCTGGTGAACGTGGCGACCGATAACCGCAATCGTACGGTGAGTGAAATCCGGCACGTCTTTTCCAAGAATGGCGGCAACTTGGGCGAACAGGGAAGCGTTTCCTGGATGTTCGAGCGCAAGAGTCAAATTCTGGTGGACGCGGAAAAAGCAACCGAAGATCAGTTGATGAGCATCGTTCTCGATGCAGGTGCCGACGATATTCGAGATCAAGGCGGCGCTTGGGAGATTCTGTCGCCCCCGGAAGCGCACGAAGCCGTGCTGCATGCTCTCGAAAAGGCAGGCATACCGACGGAATCCGCCGAGATTTCCATGGTGCCGAAGAGCACTATCAAGCTCGAAGGGAAGAATGCTCAGGCCATGCTGAAGCTGTACGACCTTTTGGAAGAGCACGACGACGTTCAAAATGTTTACGGCAACTATGAAGTGGATGAGGCGGAAGTAGAAGCTCTGGCGTAGAAGGTTGCCAGAACCAGATCAGGTTCGGGCAGTCGCATAACAGCCGGATTCTTGGATGCGAATCGTCGGAATAGATTGCGGAACGGAGAAGACGGGTTTCGGTGTCATTGAATCCGACGGGCGATCTCACCGGCTAGTCACCGCAGGCGTTATTCGAACGAAGACCGCCGATGCCCTGGAGCGAAGGCTCCATTCAATCGCGAGCGAATTGCGGGGTATTTTAGAAAGCTTTTCACCGGACGCATTCGCGGTGGAGGAAGTTTTCCATGCCGTCAATGCGAAATCGGCGCTGAAACTGGCTCACGTTCGCGGCGTGGCGTTGCTGCTGGCGGCGGAAGCGGGCCTGGAAGTCAGTGAGTACTCTCCGCTCGAAGTTAAGGTCAGCGTGGTCGGCTATGGGCGCGCGGAGAAACAGCAGGTTCAGATGATGGTTCATTCGCTGCTCGGCATTGGCCCCCGGTTCGATTCCTACGATGCAACAGACGCGCTGGCGGTGGCAATCTGTCATGGCACTCGCGCGCAAACTCCTTGGGCCGTCGGGGCGCAGCGATGAGACTGATGATTCTTGCGCTGTTTCTCTGTGCTTCGGTTTTCGCCGCGCCGCCGAAATTGACTTTCACGAGGAGCTTTCCGGGAAGCACTCCCGACTACATCTGCGTGGGCGTCGATCGCAGCGGCGCGCTGCAATACACCGAGTCACCGAAAGACGATCAGCCTTTGAAGGCCCACCTGGAAGAATCGGAAACCGCGGCGCTGTTCTCCATGGCAGAGAAGCTCGACTACTTCAAATCGCCATTGGAATCGGGATTGAAGGTCGCGAACACAGGCAAGAAGACGTTTCGATATGAAGGCGAGAACGGGGCGACGGAAACCTCGTTCAACTATTCGACCAATTTGACGGCGCAGCAGCTGCTCGATCGCTTCGAGCAGATTGCCTCATCGGAGCGTGCGTATCTGGAACTGGATCGTGCGATGCGCTACGACAAACTCGGAGTGAACGACGCGCTTGCAGAGATCGAATCTCTTTGGCTGCGCAAGCAACTCGCCGCGCCGCAGCAGTTCGTCCCGCTTCTGACGCGGATTAGCGCGCATGAGTCCTTTATGCACCTGGTTCGCGAGCGTGCCGCCCGGCTCAAAGACGAGTTCGCGAAAGTTTCTGTTTCGGATTCCGCCGAGAAGAAATGAAGGACGATTCCGACGAGTTCTCTGCGGCCCTTCGAACGCGTGATTTGGATCGTGCTTGATAGCGTCGGTATCGGCGCAATGCCCGATGCGGCGGATTTTGGCGATGAAGGGCAGCGACACGCTGGGCAACATTGCCAAGCAGCGGAAACTGGCGCTTCCGAATCTCTGCGAGCTCGGGACTCGGGAATATCAAACCATTAGCTGGTCTTCCGCCTTCGGATCGCCCCAAAGGCGCGTACGGAAAATGTACGCTTGCTTCTCCCGGGAAGGACACTACGACGGGTCATTGGGAGATGGCGGGCATCATCTTGGATAAGCCGTTTCCTGTTTACCCGAATGGCTTGCCTCCGAGATGTCATGGATGCGTTTGAAGCGAGGATCGGACGCAAGACTCTGGGCAATAAGGCCGCTTCCGGAACCGAGATCATCAAGGAACTCGGCGAGGAACACATGCATAACGGCTGTCCCATCGTTTACACCTCGGCCGATAGCGTGTTTCAGATTGCTGCGCATGAGCGGATCATTCCGTTACGGGAACTGTACGGCATCTGCCAGATCGCACGTGAAATTTTGCATGGTCCGCATGAGGTCGGGCGAGTGATTGCGCGGCCTTTTGAAGGCAAGCCCGGAAATTTCGTTCGTACTCCGAACCGCAAGGATTATGCGATTCCTCCGCCTCGCGGGATGCTTCTGGATCAGCTTGCCGGACAAGCAAGTTCCGGTGTATAGCGTAGGCAAAATTTCGGATATTTTCCTGCAACGCGGCATCAGCTCGGTATGTAAAGACAAAGAACAACGAGGATGGCATGCGGAAAACCATGGAAGCGATGCATGAGCAGCCCAATGGCCTCATCTTCGTGAACCTGGTCGATTTCGATCAGCAGTTTGGCCATCGAAACGATGTGGAAGGATATGCGGGAGCTTTGGAAGCGGTGGATCGTTGGTTGCCCTCGCTCCATCCAGGGGATCGCGATTTGGTTGTGCTTACGGCAGATCATGGATGCGACCCAACCACTCCTTCGACGGACCACTCGCGCGAATATACTCCCCTGCTTGCGTACGGGCCTCAGGTACGGGCGGGCGTCAAGTTGGGTACGAGGTCAACGCTCGCGGATATCGGGCAAACCGTGGCTGAGAATTTCGAAATAACCATTTCCGCGGGCGTGAGTTTTTTGAAAGACATTCAGAAAGGACAATAGACGAATCCGCAGCCTATGAGACGGCGCATTATGGCGGCCAATTGGAAGATGTACAAGACCGCCCAGCAGACAACCTCTTTCTTCGAACGCTTCAATCCCCTGATGACCGGCGATACGCGGCGCGAAGTGGTAATTTTTCCGCCTAGCATTGCCATTCCGGCCGCCGTTCAGGCAACCGCGGAAAGTGCGATTCACATCGGCGGGCAGAATATTTTTTGGCTCAACGAAGGCGCTTATACGGGCGAGATCTCGGCCGAAATGCTGCGGGCCGCGGGAGCCACCTGGACGCTGGTCGGGCACAGCGAACGCCGGCACTGCTTTCACGAAACCGACGCCGAGGTGCTGAAAAAAACTCAGGCGGCGCTCGAATCCGGATTGACTCCGATCGTCTGCGTCGGTGAACGGCTGGAGGACCATGAGGCGGGCAAAGCGCACGATGTGCTGATTCGGCAGTTCGCGGCGGGAATCGCCGGGTTAACCGAGGAACAGTTTGCAAAGATTGCGATCGCCTATGAACCGGTCTGGGCCATCGGCACTGGAAAAACGGCCACTCCGAAAATTGCCTCCGACGCGCACAAGCTGATTCGGGAAGAATCGGAGAAGCGCTTCGGGGAAGAGGCAGCGCAGCAACTGCGCATTCTGTACGGCGGCAGTGTCAAGCCGGATAATATCGATGGCTTGATGAAGGAAACGGAGATTGACGGCGTGCTGGTGGGCGGAGCCAGCCTCGATCCTGAGTCATTCGCAAAAATCGTGAAGGCCGCGTAGCCTAATCCGGCTGCTTTGGCTTGTCGCGCGCCGTTTTTCCCGGAAGATCGAACGGATTCTCGTGGACTCTCTCGCGAATACCGGCATTTAATGTCTTTGCGAGAGAGATGCTTGCCTCGCCGAAGCGATTGCGGATGTGATCGACAGAGCGGAACGCATCGCGCAAACGCGCGGTTTGCGGCTCTTCGAGCAAGTTCATCTGACCTTCCACCTGTTGAAGAGAACCGGCGTGGACACCCAACAAGCGAACGCGAGTCTTGCCGTCCCAGGCTTGCCGGAATAAACGAATCACCGCGCCCGCGACTTCTCGATCTAGTTGCGTGGCGTGATCGAGCGAGTGAGCCCGGGTGAAAGTAGAGAAATCGTCATAGCGCAGCTTTAGTTGAATGGTGCGGGAATAGAGTTCATGCTCGCGCAACCGCTTGGACACCATTTCCGATAACTTCAGCAGCGTAGTTTCGAGGCGGTCGCGGTCACACGTGTCTTCGCCGAATGTATGTTCGTGGCTGATGGATTTCGGATCATCACCGGCGCCAATCGGGGAATCGAACCAGCCGCCGGCATCTTCACCGCGCGCCTTTCCCGCCAGGGCGAGACCCCACCGGCCGAAGTGCGACGCGAGAAAACTCTCGTCGAGATTTGCGAGATCGCCCACGCGGCGGATGCCGAGTCTATGGAGCGACGCTTCGGTCTTCTTACCAACGCCGGGGATTTTGCGAACGTCTAATGGAGCCAAGAAACGAGGCTCTTGCCCAGGCACAATGTAGAGCACACCATTCGGTTTGGCTTGGTCGGAGGACACTTTCGCAACCAGACGCGATGAGGCGAGACCTAGCGAGCACTTCAGGCTTGTGTCCGCGCGGATCGTCTCGTGGAGCGCATGAGCGGCGCGAAGCGGTGGACCGAGCAGGCGTTCGGTTCCGGTCAAATCGAGATAAGCTTCATCGATAGACGCCATTTCGACCTGCGGTGAAAAGCGGTTCAGGATCGCGAATACCTTTTTCGAGTACTCGCGGTAACGCTCCGGATGGCCATCGACGAAAACGGCTTGAGGGCAGAGCCGTGCGGCCGTGCGCAACGGCATCGCCGAATGCACTCCGAATTTGCGAGCGGCGTAAGAGGCGGCAGCGACAACGCCGCGTTGATCCGCTTTGCCGCCGACCACTACCGGTTTACCTTTCAGCGATGGATCGAACAGTTCTTCGACGGAAACGAAGAACGCGTCCATGTCCACGTGGCAAATGAGGCGCTGCATGGTAAATCACCCGGTCAACGTCGCTCCAATGACACGCGGCAAGCCGGCCAAATCCGAGATTACTTCAATATCTGTCCATGCGGAAGTGAGGATTTGCCGAACTCCGTCGAGCGACTGGTAACCGAGCTCCATGAATAACCGGCCGCCCGGTTTCACGACTACAGCCGCAGCCGCGATCAGCCGTCGATAGATTTCGAACCCCGTATCTCCGGCGAAAAGCGCGATGTGCGGTTCCCAATCACGCACTTCGGTCTGCATGTTGGCGGCGTCCGCTCCGGGCACATAAGGAGGATTCGAGAGCAGCAGATCGATACTCGAAGGCCGGACTGAATCCAGCAGATCGGCTGCGAAGAAATGCACCGGAGCATCGTGCGTTCGGCGATTGCGCCCGGCAGTCACCAGAGCCGCAAGCGAGATATCGGACGCCAGCACGGGTCGACCGCTTTCGAGCGCAATGGTTATCGCAATCGCGCCCGACCCCGTACCCACGTCAAGGATGCGGGAAGCGGCATGTCGCTTTAGAAAGTCAAGCGCGGCTTCCACCAAGTGCTCGGTCTCTGGGCGGGGAATCAGGACATCGAGGCCGACATAAAAATCGCGACCATAGAATTCCTGTTTGTGAGTGATGTACTGAGTCGGCTTTCCTTTCAACCGTTCGTGAAGATAACGCCCGTAGTGAATCCAGGCAATCTGTGTCAGCTCGTCTTCGCCATGCGCATACAAATGTGCTCGGTCGCAATGCAGTGCGTGGCATAGCAGAACTTCAGCGGTAAGGCGTGATACGGGGACAGAAGCCTTTTCGAGGATTTCAGCGCCCTGTAGCAGAGCAGTTTGAACCGTCACGGTGCCTGATCGCCCAGTATGCGATCGCTGGATGTCTGTTTTAAGCCCGATTGTCTTTTGTCAATCCTTAGGCTGCTTGCCCTTCGCGTAGTCGCTCCGATTGGTAGTAACTGGTCAGAGCATCCACGATAGGCTGAAGCCGCCCGTCCATCACCAAATCGAGCTGATGCAGCGTGAGTCCGATACGGTGATCGGTGACGCGGTTCTGCGGAAAATTGTAAGTCCGAATTTTCTCACTGCGATCACCGGTCCCCACCATGCTCTTGCGCTCGGCCCCGATTTGCGCAAGCTGCTTCTCCAACTCCATCTGATAAAGACGCGAACGCAGAACCTGCATGGCTTTCGAGCGGTTCTTGATTTGCGATTTCTCATCCTGGCACGAGACAACGGTATTCGTCGGCAGATGCGTCAGACGCACAGCGGAGTAAGTCGTATTCACGGACTGTCCACCAGGTCCGGATGAGCAGAAGGTATCGATCCGAATGTCCTTGGGATCGATCTGCACATCCACCTCATCCGCTTCCGGCATCACGACGACAGTAATAGTAGAGGTGTGGACGCGTCCTTGCGTTTCGGTGGCTGGGACACGCTGAACGCGATGCACGCCGCTTTCGTATTTCAATCGGCTGTAGACGTTTTTGCCGCTCACCATGGCGATGACTTCGCTCAGGCCGCCTACCGATGACTCGCTCAACGAAGTGACTTCCACTTTCCAACCCTGCTCTTCGGCGTATCGCGTATACATCCGGAAAACTTCTCCCGCAAAAAGAGAGGCTTCGTCGCCGCCGGCGCCCTTACGGATCTCCAGGATGATGTTCTTTTCATCGTTGGGATCCTTGGGCAAGAGAAGCAGCTGCAATTCCTGTTCGATAGCCGCCAATTCAGGCTCCAACCGCACAATTTCCAATTCAGCCATCTGCCGCAGATCGGGATCCGTCTCCGCGAGCATCGGACGCGCATCGCGCAGTTCCTGGTCGATTCTTTTCCACTCGCGATATTTTGCGACCAGCTCAGTCAGTTCGCTCTGAGCCTTGGCGATTTTACGATAGTCCTCGGCATTATTGAGGACCGCCGGATCGGCCATGCGCTCCGTTAGCTCGTCGTAGCGAGCTTCTGCTTCATTGAGTCGATCGATATAGTCCATGGATGCCGCGTTTCAGTGGAGTTGCTTTAAGCGATGACGAGAACGCCGCCTTGCGCCTCTTCGAGCTGCATGGCTCGTTGCAAGGCGTGGATCGCTACTTCGGTCTGCTCATTGGATGGCGGCTGGGTGGTGACCCGTTGCAGCCACAAACCGGGCCGCGTCAGCACCGACATCAGACCGCGCCGGCGTTGCGCCGCGAACCGGATGACTTCATAGCTGATGCCCACGATGAATGGAAGTAGTGCGATGCGCGCGGCCAATTTCGCCCAGAAGTTGTCGATCGGCAAAAATGCGTAGCCGATCAATGAGACGATCAGAACAACAACCAGGAAGCTGGTCCCGCAGCGCGGATGCCAAGTCACAAACCGCTGAGCATTCTCCACGTTCACAGGCTGACCCGATTCAAAATTGAACACGGTCCTGTGCTCGGCGCCGTGATATTCGAACAACCTGTGCATCTCTTTCATGCGTGACAACAGGTACATGAATCCGAGGAAAATGGCGATTCGCAATGTGCCATCCATCAAATTGATGGCAACGCGGCCGTTGAAAGCATGGAAATGCTTGCCGATCAGCGTGGCCAGATACAGCGGAACGAACTTGTAGAGTCCGATCATGAAGAGGAGCGAACACAGGATCTGCAGCACCATGGCAGCCTGGCCGAGTTGTTTCTTTGCGCGCTTCTGATCCTGGCCCGAAAGCTGGTCCAAGGCGCAATCGGCCGAAAATTTCAGGGCCTTCATGCCTAGCCACATTGCGCCGCCTAGAGTTCCCAGGCCGCGAAGCACAGGAATCTTGAAAATGGGATACTTTTCCGATAAACGCGGGAGGGGAGTTTCCTGGGTAACGATCTCACCGTCAGGCTTGCGAACTGCCACACAGTAGCTGTGCGGAGACCGCATCATGACGCCTTCCATGACCGCTTGACCACCGATCAAGGTAGTCTCTTCGCCATTTTCAAGGACCGGAAGTAGCTGTATGTGCGTGAAAAGGCGCACAATTCGGCGCAGGTTCAATGAGGGAATCTCCGCTAGTATTATAGCGTGAGATTCGTCTTTTCGGCCAGCGGAGCTCCGGCCCGGCCTATTGGAAATGCAGGGCCACTTCGGAACCGTAGCGATGGTAATCGCAGAACGTCATGAGGTTCCATTCTTTCCGGTCGGATCCCTCGTAGAGCACCTCATAAGTGCCCGCCTTGGGCAAGAGCCAAGTCTTTTCATTTATTTTCGTCGGCTGCAGTGTCACGCCCCAGCGTATCTCGGAAATTCCCATTTGAGACGGAACACTGGTTGAGTTGCGCTGAATTTTTAGGACCTGCCCGGTAACAGTCGAGATCCAAAGTTCGGTGCGAAACGGAATCCGAAAATGCTGCGAACGCACAACCAGATCCCACGGGCTATCTTGCTCTGAAACTGCCAGCGAATAGACTGCCGCAGGCGATCCTTCGAAATCCGCGTACGTCTGGAAAGTTGCGGGTTCCGTGGTTAGAAGCGCCTGCGTCTGGCGCAGCAACGTGCCAAACTCTCCCACCGACCAGGCCCCAGAGATGCTGGAGATGCTCGGCCGCTGACTATCATTCTGCCGAACATCCGTGTATTGTTCTGTTCCGTTTTCAAAAGAGACCTTCGCGGTCACCGTATCGACCCGATGCGCACTGTCTCCATTGCGGCGGCCTTTGAACCGGTGAATGCTTTCGGCGCAGACGAACGATTGAAGCGTAGCGTACAGCTCATCATTCGCTTGACGGATTCGATCAAGTAGATCCGGAACAATATCTGTTTTCGCCGAGAGTGCGGGAGTTGTTGTGGCTGGTACATCGGCCAGCGGTTGTGCCGCATCGGACGAAAAGCAGTTGACGGTACAAAGCAGACCTATAAAGACAACAGTAGCCGAAGGATTCGCGCGATTCATCATTTCTCCCGGGCACGAGAGTTCAACTCGTGCGGACCTGGCCAAGACGATTCGCTTGAAGCGCATCGCCTGCTCGGGCGTCAGGGAAGTCTGCTTTGCCCGATGAATTCCTCATCGGAGGCGTTGGCGTAGGCGTGAGGAAAACTTACGGTTTTATCCTACGTAAGCCCCAATGTATTCTCGGGATAACTGAGGCTTTCATAGGCCTTTAGTTCACTTGGAAGAGTCGCTTTGCCCGGGCGTTGCAGGTTTACGGCCGAACGCCCGTCACATTGAGCCGGATGCGGTAGATACTGCTGCTAGCAGCGATATAGAGAGTCTTTCCATCCGAATCTCCCCAAGCTAGATTTCCTGTCCGTTCGGGAACCCGAATCGTCCCCAGGTGCTTACCTGCCGGCGAAAAGATCCAGATGCCGCCCGGGCCGGTGCTGTACAGGTTTCCGCTCTTATCTACCTTCATCCCATCTGGCCCACCTACAGCAGTATCTGAAGTGGCATCGTAGAGGAGCGTTCCGCGATCCAGGCCGCCGTCGGGCTTTACCAAGTAGCGCATCCAGATCTTTTTCGGCTCCGAATTATTGACGTAAAGATAGCGTTCGTCCGGGGAAAAGACGATTCCGTTTGGTCTTGGCAGATCTTTAATGAGTAATTCCAGCTTTGCATTGTCGGGAGGCGCCCCTGCACTTCGATTGGCGGCGTGCGGAATTCGATAGACGCCGTTGAACGGCAATTCCTTGGCCGGGTCACTATCGCTTTGAGTCCGCAGTCCATAGGGCGGATCAGTGAAATAGAGCGAGCCATCTGATTTATAGACGAGATCGTTAGGGCTGTTCAGCCGCTTCCCTTGATAGCTGTCCGCGAGCACTGTGACTTGCGCCTTGGGATCCATCGACTCAAGGCGCCAGACATCCCGCTGCGCGTGCCCCGCGACGGTCAGCCGGCCGTGAGCATCGAGCGTCATGCCGTTCGACCCCGGTTCCTTCCCGCCATACGGAGAGGAGCCTTTATATCCGCTGGGCTGCATAAAAATGCTGGTGCCTTGGCCCGGTACCCACTTGCGAATGCTGTTGCTCGGAATTTCAGCAAAGAGCAGGTATCCGGCGTGAATCCAGATAGGGCCTTCGGTCCACGTGAAGCCGGTGGTAACGCGCTCCAGCTTCGCGCCCGTCGGCAAGATCTGATCGATCTCTGGAGAGATTCGGTCCACGATTGCTGCCTCTTGTGGCGCTTTCCCCCAGATGGCGAGCGTAGCGGCAATCAGCAGAATGATCGAAAAGACTCGTGGGATTTTCACTGGGCGATTGTATAACGTCCGCTTTGGAGCTTCTTTCAAGTGATACTCTTTTCAACAGACTAAAGTGCCTTCGAAAGCCAGAGATCTAGCCGCTTACGCGCGTTCCTTGCTGCGGGTGATTATAGGATTTACCTTTGATTGTCACGGCGCGCAGAAGCTGTTCGGACTTTTTGGCGGGATGGGGTGGCATTCATGTCAATCCGAGTAGCTGTACTTGGCGGTGGCGTCGGGCGGTTTGAGCGCCGCCCATGAGCTGATTGAGCGCGGTTCGAAGTCTCCGTCTACGAGAAGAAAGATGTCTTCGGCGGAAAAGCTCGAAGTCTCAGCGTGGCGAACACCGGAAAAGACGGGCGGAAGGATCTGCCGGGCGAGCACGGCTTTCGCTTTTTCCCCGCATTCTACCGGCATCTTCCGGACACGATGATGCGTATTCCTTATCAGGGAAACGTTAGCGTCTTCAATAATTTGGTTCATGCGACGCGGATCCACGTTGCGCGCGCCGGGCAGCCGCCGCTCATTCTGACGGCCCGCATTCCTCAAAACGTCGAAGACTGGGCTATCAGTTTCAAAGAGATCTTTAGCGGCATCGGTGTTCCGGATGAAGAAGTCCTCTTTTTTGTTGACCGCTTATTTACGTTGCTGACAAGCTGCGACGAGAGAAGAATCGCGGAATACGAAGAAATTCCCTGGTGGACTTTTATCGATGCGGCCAATCGTTCCGACGCCTACCAGACGCTGTTAGGCAAGGGCCTTACTCGTTCCCTTGTGGCTGTTCGCGCGCAGGAAGGCAGTACGCGAACGGTGGGATACATCTTGCTGCAATTGCTGTTTGGTCTCCTGACCTATGGTGGTTTCGACCGGCTGCTCAGTGGCCCGACTAGCGATGTGTGGTTGACTCCGTGGGTGTCCTATCTGCGGCAGCGAGGTGTCACTTTTCAGAGTGGAACAACGATCAAGTCGTTTAATTTGTCGGGAAGCGGAGTGACCTCTGTCACCGCCGAGATTGACGGCCAATCGCGCGAAATCACAGCCGACTACTACATCTGCGCCATGCCGGTCGAGATGATGACGGGATTGGTGGATGACCGGCTCAAGGCGTCTGCTCCTTCGCTTGCCAATCTCGAACAGGCTTCATACCGCGTGGATGAATGGCATTCAGTTCTATCTGGCGCAAGATATTCCCTTTGAATTTGGGCACTCGCTTTACGCGGATTCCCCCTGGGCGCTTGACGTCCATATCTCAACGCCAGTTTTGGAACCAGGCGAATTTAGCCGAGCTTCGGAGACGGAAAGCTCGGCGGCATTTTATCGGTTGATATTTCGGATTGGGAGACACCGGGCATTCTCTATGGAAAGACCGCGATGCAATGCTCCGCGCAGGAGATCGAGAGACGATGTTTGGGCGCAGATCAAAGTCCATGTGAACGTCGCGGGCACCGAAATCCTCCGCGACGATAATCTTCTGAGCTGGTTTCTCGATCCCGACGTACAGTTCCCGAATCCGACGGCTGTTACCAATCTCGAGCCGCTGATGATCAATACTTCGGGATCGCTGCAATACCGGCCGGAGGCATCCACCGAGATTCCAAATCTGTTTCTCGGCTCCGACTATGTGAGAACCTATACAGACATCGCGTGCATGGAAGCGGCGAACGAAGCTGCCCGCCGCGCAGTGAATGGGCTTCTTGACCGTGTTGGCTCGACGGCCCAGCGAGCTGCCGTGTGGCCGCTGATGGAACCGGATTTCTTCAAGCCTCTGATCGATTATGATCGTCTGCGCTTCCGTCTTGGTTTGCCACATGCCGGATGTATGCCCGTCAGCCGCCGCATCAGGCCGCCAGCTTCATGCCTCCGCGAATTAGCTGAAGCCATCGGGTCCGTAGTTCGATCGGGCTGAGATTCTTCGGGGCTAAATCGCACACTCCAGATAAGCTGTTCACGCCATTCGCAGTCATAATGGCGGTTCATACGTGAGAGGCTCCTCAATAGAGCCTCTTTATCCTTAAGAACTCTTCCACCTCCACTTGACTGCCGATCACCAGCGGCGTGCGTTGATGGATGTCGTGAGGCTCGATATCGAGAATCCGTTCTTCTCCGCTGGTCGCCATGCCGCCCGCCTGCTCCGCGATAAAAGCCAGCGGATTCGCCTCATATAAAAGCCGAAGTTTGCCACCCGGATAACCTTTTGTCGGCGGATAAAGAAAAACGCCACCCTTGAGAATGGTGCGATGGAAGTCGGCGACGAGGGAACCCACATACCGAGTGTTGTATTCGCGGCCCAGCGCGCCGGCGCGCAGCCCAGCCAAATAGTTCTGATAGGCTTCCGGGAACGTGTGCGCTTGCGCTTCGTTTACCGAATACGCATTGCCCTGACGCGGCATGCGCAAATTTTCATGACTCAGGACGTATGCTCCAATTGCGGGATCGAGCGTAAAACCAAACACTCCCTGGCCGGCCGTATAGACAAGGATGGTGGAAGAGCCGTACGCCACATATCCAGCCGCAACCTGCTTCGATCCCGGCTGCAATATCGCCTTTGCGAGATTGTGGCCGGTTGTCACGGGCCTCCGGAAAATTGAAAAAATTGTGCCAACGCTCACGTTGACATCGATGTTGGAAGAGCCATCGAGCGGATCGAAAAAAATCACATATTTCCCGGTTTCCGTAGCGCGATCGAATGTGACGGGCTCCTCGTTTTCTTCCGAAACCAGAACCGCCACGGTGTCGCGGAGACCGAGACAATGCAGCAGCGCCTGATTGGCGTAAACGTCCAGCTTCTGTTGCGTTTCGCCTTGGACGTTTGTCTCGCCCGCGCTTCCAAGCATGTCGAGCAGCCCGGCCTGGCGGATTTTCGCTTGAATCATTTTGGTGGCGAGGGTAATGCCTGAGAGCAGCCATGAAAATGTGCCGCCTGCTTCGGGAAAGTACGCTTGCTGTTGTTGCAGAATGTGCTGTTGCGCGGTGACGATCAATTCTTTATTTGTGGCGGCCGGTTTGGGCATCGTCTTCGCTCCTGAGGAATGTGGCGTCAGTATAACAGCGGCCGCGAGTCGGCTAGCCTGAAGGTTTGTCGAAGACGCTTCGGAGCCACAATTTTCCTTTCCGCATTCCTTTTGTTCTCGATTGAGCCGCTGGTCGCGAAGCGCATTCTCCCCTGGTTTGGCGGGTCAGCCGCGGTTTGGGCCACGTGCCTGGTTTTTTATCAGACCGCGCTTCTGCTCGGGTATCTTTACGCGCGCTTACTGACGCGCTATCTACCGGGACGGGTTCAGAATGCAGCTCCACATTCTCTTGTTGGCGGGTACTGCTGGCGTTGCTCCCCATCGGTCCTGGCCCGCGCTGGCAACCGGGTCCGACTACAAGATCCGGCGTGGCTGATTCTGGGCATGCTGACGGCTACCATCGGATTGCCGTTTCTGGCTCTCTCCGCCACGAGTCCTTTACTTCAGGACTGGCTTGCACGGGGCGGTGATAAAGCTCCTTACCGCTTGTTTGCTATTTCAAATTTCGCATCACTTGCAGCGCTGCTCGCCTATCCCTTCTTAATCGAGCCAGCTCTTGACACGTCTACGCAAAGCACATGGTGGTCTGTGCTCTACATTATTTTCGCGCTGCTCTGCGGTTGGGTGGCGTGGCGTCAACTGAAGACCGGAGTTACGGAGGCGGTAAAATCCAGCGAATTCGAGTGGGTCTCGCCCTGGCGTCTTTCAGCATGGTTTGCGCTGGCCGCTTGCGGGTCCATGTTGCTGCTGTCGGTGACAAATCATATCCTTCAGAACGTCGCCGCCATTCCGCTGCTTTGGATATTGCCGTTAGCGGTCTACCTACTCACGTTCGTCATCACTTTTGGAACGACGCGATTTTATCGCCGCGGCACGTGGATGCGCTTGTTGGCATTCGCACTGGGCGTCCTCGGATACGCGATTTATAACGTGAACGCGGTGGAAGCCATTCAGGTCAGTTTGCCCGTTTTTCTGACTGGGCTGTTCCTCTGTTGCATGTTTTGCCATGGCGAGCTGAACCGCCTTCGCCCCCACGCATCAAACCTTACGCTTGTTTTACGTAATGATCGCGGCGGGCGGCGCGGGCGGTGCGATTTTCGTCGGATTGGTTGCTCCGCGAATCTTCAACGGCGTTTATGAGCTGCCTGTCACGCTTTTGGTGACAGCCGTCTTGGCTATCTGGCTGACTTGGTCTGAGGGCAATTGGCCGGTGCGCCTGCTGTGGATGGGAGTTGCCGTTTGCATGTTCGCGGTGGTGATGCAGTACGTACACGCTTATCGTGAGAACACTCTCGCGCTTCGAAGAAGTTTCTATGGCTCGCTTCGGGTTGTGCAATCGCCGCTCGCCGGCCCAGAGCAGACTCGCACGCTTTTCCATGGAACCATCGAGCACGGCGCACAGTTCCTGTGGCCGCCGCGCCGTTTCCACGCAACAACGTACTATGGACCGGATTCGGGGATTGGAATCGTGTTGCGCGAGTGTTTCCCTGGTCCCAAGCGCGTCGGTATTGTCGGGCTGGGAGTAGGAACGCTGGCCGCGTACGGGCATTCGGGAGACACTTTACGCTTTTACGAGATCAACCGGCAGGTTGTGGAAATAGCAAAATCGCTGTTCTTTTATTTGCGAGAGACACGCGCACATATAGAAATCGTGGAGGGCGATGCGCGCTTGTCGATCGAGCGAGAGAGCGAGCCGGCATTCGATGTGCTCGCTGTGGATGCTTTTTCAGGCGACGCGATTCCTCTTCACTTGCTGACGAGGCAAGCGGTCGCGCTATATCGGAAACACCTAAAACCCGATGGTGTGCTGGCGTTTCATGTATCGAACGACTATCTTGATTTAGCGCCTCTTGTCCGCCAGCTTGCAGAAGAAGCCGGGTATCACGCGGTCCTGACGCGAAATCACGCCGATGATTCGGAGCAGATCCTGGCGTCGGATTGGGTGCTCGTCACTAATAACGCGACTGTGCTCGAAAATCCGTCGCGTGAAAGTGCATGCCGAGCCGATCGCATCTCGAGCGGGTCTGAGGCCCTGGACTGACGATTACAACAACCTGCTGCAGGTTCTCAAAACACCGCAGATAAAACGTTAAGCGCGCGAACTCCGGATGTCTTATTCTGGAACGATACTCAGAAACAGGATGAACAACATGGAACCAACTGGAGTGGTAAGCGAAGCGCCCAATCCGACGCTGATTTGGGAGACGATGAATGCGCATATTAAGACCGCAGCTCTCAGAGCAGCGGTGGAACTGGATCTATTCACGGCTGTCGGGGAGGGTGCAGAGACCGCGCCCTCGCTTGCCAGCCGCTGCAAAGCTTCCGAACGAGGCGTGCGTATCTTGTGCGATTACCTGACCATCCAGGGCCTCCTCTTGAAAGAGGCGGACCGCTACTGTCTGACGCCCACGAGCGCGATGTTTCTAGATCAACGTTCGCCCGCGTGCATGGCCTCCACCGTACGCTTCCTCAACTCGCCAAAAGTTCTATCGAGCTTTTCCAACTTGACGGAAACGGTGCGTCGCGGCACGACCACTCTTCCCCAGGGAGGCGTGACTGAAAGCGAATTGGAGGAATGGGTCACTTTTGCGGAGAGCATGCCGCCACTCGTCGGCCAAGCGGCGGAATTTATAGGGGAGCTTGCGACGAGCGGAGGAGCTTCGCCGAAACGCGTGCTGGACATCGCGGCTGGGCATGGCCTTTTCGGCATTGCGATTGCCCGCCGAGCTCCGCAAGCCGAAATCGTCGCGCAGGATTGGCCGAATGTGCTGAACGTTGCAAGCAAGAATGCGAAAGCGGCGAAGCTTGATGGCCGGTATCAACTTTTGCCTGGGGACGCCTTCGCTGTCGATTTCGAGAACGGCTTTGATACGGTGCTGCTCACGAATTTCCTGCATCACTTTGACGAAAGCGTCTGTGAATCATTACTGAAGAAAATCCATAAAGCCCTTAAGCCAGGAGGAAAGGTTTTCACACTCGAATTTGTTCCGAACGAGGACCGCGTGACACCGCCGATTCCCGCTTCCTTCAGCATGATGATGTTGAGTCTGACTCCTTCGGGTGACGCATACACCATGAAGCAGCTCGACCGCATGTTCCGGGCGGCAGGTTTTTCGCAAAACGAGTTGATCCAGGTGCCGAATGCACCGCAACAGGTGGTTGTGAGCACGAAATAATCTTTGTAATGCAGCGCACGTCAGGCACGTACCGCGATGAGAGACTTCGAAAACCCGAGTATCCGCTCACTGACGACGGTCGCGTCAGGAAACAAATTCTGAAGTTCCCGACGATCCAGAAGTTTGAGTTCATTCAGAAAATGATGAACATAAAACGCCCGCTCTTCCTTGCCTGGATGAACCAGGAGCTCCCAGATGGTAAAGCGACTCACAATCGCGCTTTGCACAGACTTTGGGAAAGTAATGAACGAAAGGAAGCATGACGTGCGGCTCCATGGGAAACCGGCGATTCGGAGTTTGGATCCAGTAATGACGGCCGACCCGAGCGACTTCATTCGCGAACCGATGCTGATCGGCAGGAGTGCCAACATGTTCGATGACGGAGTTGCTGAACACGATGTCGAAGGCCGAGTCTTTAAATGGCAGAAGGCAGCCATCGCCGCGCGACGGATTGCAACGTTTTCGCGCCGCTGTAGCGCCGAGGGCAAGATTGACTATTGTCAGATGGGGTCGCGCGCTGGCAAACTCCCAGATAAGAGGCGAGCCGCCCACATCCAGAATGCGCGTGCGGTCCGTTATTTTGAAGGTCTGCTCGAACAGCCGCATGCGCCGCGACCGGAAGTACCGGAACGCACGATAGAGGAGACCGGATTGCGGCACGGGGAAGCTATTGACTCTCTTGAAAGCGGCGGGCCATTGCGGCCGTAAACTGAATCGGAGCAAAGCGCGTTAGAAAGGCCATTAGCGCGTTCATACGTCCAGAGATAGCGAGCGGTTTCCCCTTCATAGCTGCGAACCCGATCTCGGCAACTTCCGCCGCGTCCATCGCGCGCCCGCTGTCGAATAGCTTCGTCTTGCTCGCGCCTGCGCGCTGTTGGAATTCGGTCCGGGTGGACCCGGGCAGAGGCAGGTCACGTCCACTCCGTAATCGCGCGCTTCGTTGTGAATCGCCTCCGAAAAGGAGACTACATAGGCCTTGGTCGCGTAGTAAACAGACATCAATGGCCCGGGTTGGAATGCGGCTGTCGAGGCGACGTTGAGAATCCGTCCGCGCCGGCGTTCAATGAAGCCCGGCAGGAACAGGCGGGTCAAATGTGTCAAAGCGGCCACGTTGACTTGAACCATGCGTACCTGCTCCATTTCGTCCAGTTCCCAGAAGCGCCCCAGCAACCCGAAGCCGGCATTATTGATCAAAATTTCCGGCCGCAAATTCAGGCGGTTGATTTGCTCGAAAATTTCCCGTCGGCGCGGCGGGATTCGCCAGATCGCTCGGAAGAACAACGGCTGTTCGCTTTGTATTTTCGCGAATTTCATTAGCCACGCTCTCAAGTTGCACCTTGGATCGGGCGATCAAGACCACGTCATATCCATGATGGGCGCAAATACGGGCAAACTCACGGCCAATACCAGTGGATGCACCGGTAATGATGGCCGCTGGTACGATTTTGGAGTCTACTAGCACCTCTTAACAGTAACTTTCAAGTTTGTGCGCACGTTATACGACGCAGGAGGGTCGCTCTTTGCCATTTCGTCGTTCCTGGCGTTTCCTTGGCATTTCCGTGGCGTTACAAACGGTGGCGCTCGCTCAGACTCCCGCACAGCCTGGCACGCCTCTGCCTCCTCCCCGCGTGATGCTGGCGAATCTTCCGCAGCCGCCCGTGCCTAATGATCCGCTCGAACTAGCCGCGGGCAATGCACAGCCGGTGCAGGATGCCAATCAACGCATGACAGCGATTAATCTCCTGAGTAACGCCCGCGCTTCATCAAATGTGCGCGGTTATCCCTACGACCTCAAGACGACCTTCATGGCGCTAGGCTCCTCGAGTTCGGATGGAAGTTGGCAGTTGGAGGACACTTCGCCGGGGCGTGCCGTTTATCGCTGGACGGCGCAGGGGCCTTCGTATTCCGCCGTGAACCTATTCACCAATCGTATGCTTTATGGCAACCAGTCGTCCGTGAGCGTTCCGCTTCGACTCGCCCAGGTACGTTCGGCTATTTTCTTCGAATATCCGGTGACGGGTCCGCGAGCTTCGCTTCGCATAGGTACGGGTGCGCTGAACGGAGCCGAAGTCACCTGTGTTCTGGTCGCGCACATGACCCCTGCCAAGTCAGTAACGGGCGGACGCCACTGGGATGAATCGGAATCGTGCGTCGATTCGAAATCGGGTCTGCTAATGACTTACTCTCCCGTTCCCGGCTTGTACGTTCTGTATGACTATTCGAACGCTCTACATTTTCACGACAAAATCATCCCTGGAAAGTTCACAATCACGCAAGCCGGCCAGACGATTATTGAAGCGCACACGGTGAGTGTCACGGATCCGGCCAACCTCGATCATTCGCTTTTCGATCCTTCGGGGCTGACCGCGCTGGGAGTCGGGCCTCTCATGAGCCCAGCCTGGACGGTGCGGACGATGGACGGTTTCAACGCAAGCGGAGCCAATTCGGCTCTGGGAATCGTAATTCTGCACGGCATGGTTTCGCCGGATGGGCATTTGATCGACACAGAAGTGCTTGCGAGCAGCAACTCCAGCCTGAACCAGCAAGCACTTGACCGCGCGGCAAAATGGCAGAACTGGCGAGCGGGCAACGAGGATCAACCGGGAGCGACTCCGCAATCGCACGAAGTCTTTTTCACGGTTCAATTCGTGGTCCCCGCGACTTGAGTTAATCTCAGCGCCGAGCCGCCATTCCTAAATGCCAGCCGAGCCTCTGCTCAGTCGACCCAGATAATGGTTTGACCGAACCATTGTGATGCAAGAGCGCCCGTGAGTCCGCCGGCTGAGGTCAAAACGAAAGCGCAGGGGGCATCTCCGTATTCGCGAACCCGTCGGCTCAGCCAGGAGTCCGGTCAATCCCTGTGCGAGCACGATGGGCGTACCTTCAAACCAGGCGAGTTTTGCGCCAAACTGCGCGTCCTCCTGAAAGCGAGGTTCCGGAAGATCGAACGCGCGGCGGTATTGAGCGACCGCGCCGTCCAGATCGCGAACGCCGACCACTACACTGCTGATGCCACGAAACCGGTCCGTGGTGGGTTTGCCGGTGGGATACACGCGGTTCTTGCGAAGAGTTAAATCTTCGATCAGAAAAGGAAACAGCGATCCGCGCGAGCCGGGTCCTACATCCGTGGTTTTCCATTCCAAGCGCGTTCCATCGGGCCGCGTGCGCCCACTGTGCTCGGGCGCTTTCACTTGGATGCCGGCGGACCTGAGCCGGGTCTCTTCCGCGCTGACGTTCGTTGTGCGGAGGGCAAAAGCGCATGGTCCTGCATTGCGCGTCAGAAACTTGCTCCATACGTGCGAGGCCACGGCGGCCGGATCCGCCTGCGGTTGAATCGCCATCAATTCCAGGTAGGAACCATCCGGAAAACTTGCCAGCGCCATTTCGGTTGCATGGTTGACGTGCCGGCCGCCATACTCCGTCGGAATGCCCGTCGCGGCAGTGAATGCTTGACGCATCGTTTCGAGACGGGAGCCAGCGACGGTGGCATGGTCGATTTGCAACTCGGCTCCGAAGAGCGGCAAGAGGGAGAGGATCAAAATGGCAAAGAAGCGCATTCTATTGAGTCATCATCGCAAGATAATCTCGCGAAGGCTGCATCCGCTACGATAGCGTGGAAGGTCCTACCAGCTTGGTCGGCAAAGTCATCTCGCATTACAAGCTTCTCGAGCGAATTGGCGAAGGCGGCATGGGCTTGGTCTACAAGGCCGAAGACTTACGCCTGGGGCGTTTCGTGGCGCTGAAGTTACTGACGCATACGGCAATTTCGGAACCCGAACAGAAAGCTCGATTCCTCCGCGAGGCGCAAGCTGCCGCCGCTCTCGATCATCCGAATATCTGCACAGTTTACGAGATAGACGAAGCAGAAGGCCAGAATTTTATTGCCATGGCCCATCTGAAAGGCCAGAGCCTAAAAGAGAGGCGTCGGGCCGCCCGGATCCCGATTTCTGAAGCCGTGGAACTGGCAATCCAAGCTGCCGATGGCCTGGGGCACGCCCACCAGCACGGCATTGTTCACCGTGACATCAAGCCCGCTAATTTGTTCTTCACTGAGGAGGGAGTTCTCAAAATCATCGATTTCGGCTTGGCCACTGTCGCCGGGCAAAGCACGCTGACCATCGGCGCGACGCTTCTCGGCACTGTGGCTTACATGTCGCCGGAACAGGCTACCGGCGACCGGCTGGATGGACGCACGGACATCTGGTCGCTGGCGGTCGTGTTGTACGAGATGATTGCGGGCCAACCTCCGTTTCGAGGCGACCACGAACTTTCCGTGATTTACTCGATCCTCCACAAAGAGACGGAACCTTTAATTTCGTTTAACGAGAGAGTTTCGGCGGATCTGCAAAAAGTGGTTTCGAAAGCTCTCGCCAAGTCAAAAGAGGACCGCTACTCGAGCATGCAAGAATTCGCGCAGGATCTTCGCGGGCTCAGGGATTGGACCCCGATGCCGGCCATCACGCGGACGGGAATATCGCGGCCCCTGACGATAGGCGTCGACCGCTTGCCTTCCATCGCCGTGTTGCCCTTTGTCGATATGAGCAGCGGCCGGGATCAGGAATACCTGTGCGAGGGAATTGCGGAAGACATTATCAACGCACTCATGCAGGTGAACGGTCTGCACGTCGTCTCACGAGGTTCGTCCTTCCGCTTCGCGGGCAAGGCTTACGATCTCTCCGAAATTGGGCAGAAGCTCCGGGTCTCAACCGTTCTAGAGGGGAGCCTCAGGAGGCAAGGAGAGCGGCTTCGCATTTCCGCACACCTCATTGACACCACCGCCGGTTACAAAGTTTGGGCGCGGCGATTCGATCTGGAAATGAAGGATGTTTTTACTGTTCAGGACGAAATATCGCTTTCCATCGCCAACGCTCTCAAAATCACACTTCTCGAAAAACAGAACAACGGATTAGTGAAGCGATACACGGAGAATATGGACGCCTATGCGGCATATCTCAAGGGCCGGCATTTTTGGGCCAAGAGAACTCCCGATGCGGTTACGAAAGCCGTGGAGTTCTACGAAGAAGCTCTGCGCCATGATCCCGATTACGCGCCGGCTTATGCAGGCCTTGCGGATGCGTATATCCTGCCCGGCTATTATGGCCTCGCCTCTCCGAAAGAAGTCATGCCGAAAGGTAAGGCGGCCGCGTTGCGCGCTCTTGAGATCGATGCCGCGCTCGCTGAAGCTCGAACCTCGTTGGGCGCCATCAGTTCCATCTATGAACATAATTGGAAAGACGCCGAATACCAGTTCAATCTGGCGATTCAATCCAATCCGAACTACGCGCCTGCTCACAGTTGGTACGGCCTGTTCGCGCTCATTCCCCTGCAACGCTTTGAGGAAGCGGTGGTGCACATGAAGGTTGCCCAGGGACTCGATCCCTTAACGCCCTTCGTGAACACCATTGTCGGAATGTGCCACTACTTTCACCGCGACTACGACACTGCCATCCGGGAGTTGCGGCAGGTGATTCATCTCGATCCGGCCTTTCCCACCGCACACTTGTTTTTGGCAAGAGCGCTTTGGGATTCGGACCGAAAGGACGAGGCAATTGAAGTGTTCAGAAAGGCCGCTGAACTGTACCCAAAAGGCGCAATGTTCGCCGCGCATCTGGCGTATGCGATAGCGCGGAGCGGCGCAACGGAAAATGCTGTCCGCCTGCTCAGCGATCTAAAGAATCAACGTGCCCTGTCCTACGTTCCAGCGACCAGCCTCGGAATATTGGAACTCGCCCTCGGCAATACGCAAGCAGCCCTCGATTTCTTCGAAGAAGCATACGAAGAGAGCTATCTCTACTCGATTTGGCTCGCCACGGACCCGCTTTATGATGAGATCCGGTCTGAGCCCCGCTTTCGCGCGCTGCTGCGAAAACTCGCCGTCTGACTCACGCGGCGCTACATTCTTCCGGGTATTTCAGAACTAAGCGGTAGCATTGCAGCACATCCCTCAGAAAAGAATGCGTGGATCCCCATAGGTACAAATGGAATCTCCTGAAGTTTCGTTCGCCGAATTGCGCAATCACTGCTTCCCGCTGTGATTCGAACTTCTCTGCCCAATGCTTGAACGTGAGGAAATAGCTATGGCGATCGTCGAATATGTCTCGCACTTGCAGAGGAGTGCGGGCAACGGCTCGAAGGAAATCGTGCAGCACCAAAAAGGAATGGTTTCCCTGATAGATGTTGCGGTGGATAAACGATCCAACGTCGTACTTGGCGCGCGTGGCGCTGGCGTCGATATAGACCGAACCGCCCGGCCGCAGAAGCCGCATGAATTGGCGCACCACAGCGTCGTATTGCGGCAGATGTTCCATGATGCCCATTACCACGATCGCGTCAAAGCGTTCATTGGGTTTGTAGCCGAGAAAATCGGCCATTTTCACCTGCCACTCGCATCCGGAACGCTGGGCAAGGTCGGCCATGAACTCCTTCGATTTTTCGGAAATCGTCACCGCGGTGATTCGAACGCCGCGCTTGACCGCGTATTCCGAGAAAGCTCCCCAGCCCGGCCCAACCTCCAGAATGTGAGAGCCCGGCCCGATACCGCAAGTCTCCATGCAATAGTCGAACTTACGCCGAATCGCTACGTGCAGAGGCTCATCGTCCTTGAGAAAAATCCCCTGGGTGTAACATCTCGTCTCGTCCAGGAATGATAAATAGAACTGCGCGTCGAGATCGTAATGAACGGAGATGGCCCGGGCGTTTGTTCCAATCTGGCCAAACAGCAGAGGCTGAATGAATCTCCACGCCGAACTCACCCAGTGCCGGTCTGAAAGCAGAGATCGCAGATCCAAAAGCTGCAGGAAGTCTCCAGTCATGTCCAGGTCGCCTTCGATGTAGGCTTGGCCGATGTTGCCCTCGTCGAGCGAGGCGAGCGCTCTGACACCCTGGGAATTCCGTACATTCACAGCCGCAACGATCGGGCCTTTTCCAAACCGAAGCTGCCGGCCATCCGGAAAGGTGAGCAGCACAGCTTGCGGCGCATTGAGTAATCTTTCTTGCAGACGGCGAAGCGGACCCGCCGAAGAAGCTGTATCGATTGCCGGACTTGAGACTAGATCCTCTGCTGTTACCGCACTCTGTTCGACGCCGCTCTGGTTTGCTTGCATTCTTCGGTTCCTCCGCTACAGGGATGGTTCTATCAAATTCGCGTCACTCGGGTCAAGATTTGAACGCATTCCGGCGCAAGGATTGCGTCCTAGTGTTTTCAACAGTTCCCAAGCGCACGTTTAAGAGATAAAGTGAAACCAACCATTTGGAGGTGTGTCGAAGTGTCTAATGTAGACGCGCTGTCCTTAGCCGGTGGCTTTCCCTCACATCAAGCAGTCGTGATACCGAAGACGATTTCTGCCGTTCAGTTAGGCGCGACCGAGCAGGGCGAATCGCGGTTGGGCCCGATTACGCAGCTTCCCCCAAGCGCTCAATTGCAGATTTGCGGTGATGGCTTCGATGAGCGCACAGTAAAAGTGCGGTGGCAAGAATCGTTCTACTTTGTGTTTCGGCAAGACCTCGAACTAGTCAGGTCGAATAACTGATAAAAGGGCCAGCCTGAGAGGGGTTCGATTGGCTCTCTTCACAATCTCGCCTGCACGCCACGTTTGACTGTGGGATCATCGCGAGAAGGAGAGTTGCAATGAAAAGACTTGTTCTGTTTGCCGCAGCTGCATTCGCCACCAGCCAGCTATACGCCCAATCCGCATCCGATCCGCTCAGCGCTGCCGCGAAGGGCTTCAACGGAATGGTGAAAAATTACATTCTTAAAGCCGCCGAGGAGATGCCGGAAGAAAACTACGCGTTTAAACCCACGGCTGATGTCAGAACTTTTGGGCAGCTTGTCGGACACCTCGCGGATTCGCAGTATGAGTTCTGCTCGCCGGTGTTGGGCGATGGCGCGAAGTCTCCCGACGCAGAGAAAACCAAGACAAGTAAGGCGGATTTGATTCAGGCATTAAAGGCCGGGTTCGCTTATTGCGATAAGGCCTACGGCGGAATGACGGATGCGCATGCAACGGAGATGGTGAAACTTTTCGGACGCAACGTGCCTAAACTGTCCATGCTAAGCATCAACACGGCGCACATGGACGAGCACTACGGAAACATGGTTACCTATTTGCGAATCAAGGGTCTGGTGCCGCCCTCAAGCCAACAGATGTCGCAATAGCCATGAAGAAGCGATTGTTAGCCGGCATTCTGATGTTGGCGATGTCTGCTCTTGCCGCCGACAGTTGGGTAGAAACGCTGCGCCAGAGAATTCCTTTATATGGCCACCGCAATTGGATCGTAGTTGCCGATTCAGCGTACCCTCAGCAGTCGAACGAGGGCATCGAAACCCTTGTGTCGGGTGCCGATCAGGTCGACGTTCTGAAGGAAGTTCTGGCGGCTCTGGCAAGCTCTAAGCACGTCAGGCCGATCATCTACACCGATCGCGAGCTGCAGTTTCTCCCTGAAACAGATGCACCCGGCGTGACGGAGTACCGGCGGCAACTCGCAACGATTTTTGGCGATCAGAAGATCAACGTTCTGCCGCACGAGCAGATTATCAAGCGCCTAGGCGAAGTTAGTCAAAGCTTCCGGGTTCTGATTATCAAGACCAACATGACCGTTCCCTACACTTCGGTATTCCTTCAACTCGATTGCGCCTATTGGAACCCCGATGCGGAAGCGCGGCTTCGAGCCACTTTGGCGGCAAATTCACCGCATTGATTACCAGTTCGTAATAGAGCCGTCCGGACGAAAGTAAGTTTGGGCCCGCGCCGTAACGGGCTGCGTGATCTCGGCGATTTGCGTCAATTGCGCGAAATCGACTTCGACGCCCAGGCCCGGTCTTTCATTCGGGTACAGCTTTCCGTTCTTGAAATCGAGGCAAACCGGAAGGTAAGGAATAGTGCGGCCTTGGAAGTTGTATTCCATCAATACGGGTCCGGAAAACGTTCCCAGGCAGTTGACTAGCGCGGCTGTCGCAATTGGACCGGTGAAGTGCGGAACGATGCCCACGAAGTGTGTCTCGCAAATGGCCGCGACTTTCATCATTTCCGTGATCCCACCAACGTTGGGAAGGGTAGCGCGAAGGTAGTCGATATCGTGGTTCTCCACGAGTTTGTTGAAATCCCAACGATTGCCCCATTCTTCGCCGGCCGCGATCGGCACGTTGACTTTTCGCCGCAGTATTGGCAGATCTTCCTGGAACGCTTCGGTTCGCACGGGATCTTCCACGAAGAACGGCGCGAGGCTCTGGATCAAATCGCAGCCGCGAATCGCATCGGAAAGATCGAAACGTTGATGGAAATCCACCACCCAATCGCCGTTCTTGCCGACGCCTTCCCGAGCCTGCACGCATTCGTCGTAAAGCTGGTTAACGCGTTCGCGAATGTTGTAGGTGGTGTTGGCCGGAGCATCGGCTGCGCCCATGCGGAAGGCTCGGTAGCCTGCCTCGACGGTAAGTTGGGCGCGTTCTTTCACGCTCATGCCGGGATGAATGCCAGGTATGATGCCGGCGGTGTTGTAACACTCGCAGTAGTTGCGCACCATCCCGCCGAGAACCTGGTGCACCGGCATCTTCTGGACCTTTCCCTTGATGTCCCATAAAGCGAGATCCAGCGCTCCCAATGCGTGCTCCTTTTCACGGCCCGGTGGATAGAAGAAAGCGCGCGACATGTCCTGCCAGAGGCGCTCGATGAATTGAGGATCTCTGCCGATTAGCCTTCCCGCGCACTGCTCGAGCATCTCTTTCGATCCGCCTTCGCCAATGCCGGTGATTCCGCCGTCGGTCTCAACCGTAATCACTAAATCGCTCTGGTTGAAGACTGGATTCGGATTATGAGGCGAGTAGGCCCGCACTCTTGTGATCTTCATTTTGGGTAGCGCGGCCTGTGCGCGCGGCGTGTCGAGCAACGCTTATCGCCGATGCTGCCGCGACGGATCCGAAAAAGCTTCGCCGGTTCATTTCTCTCCTGTTCGAAAAACCAAGGTGTGAGACACTTCGGCAATGTTAACTCGTCTGAGGTCTGGCAGAGCTCGCCGATGCGCATAAGATGGCTGCTGATCTTTTGGATTTTCCTCATCAGTGCCATCGCTTACCTGGATCGAGTTAACCTGTCGATCGCCGGAAGGGCGCTGGCCGATGAATTTCATTTGAGCAATGTCCAGCTCGGCTGGATTTTCAGCGCTTTTATTCTTGGCTATGCATTTTTTCAGGCGCCTGCTGGTTGGCTTGCCGACCGCCTCGGACCGCGGCTCATTATCATGCTCGGCGTGATCTGGTGGGGTGTTTTCACGGTTCTGATCACGGTATTGCCTACCCAGTTACGCGGAGTCTTGGTGTTTCTAATCGGCATTCGCTTTCTTCTTGGCGCCGGCGAAGCCGTCGTTTATCCGGCCTCGAACTGCCTTGTTTCCGCCTGGATTCCTTCCCTTGAAAGAGGACTCGCGAACGGCATAATCTTCATGGGCGTGGGCTTCGGTGCGGGCGTCACGCCGAAGCTGATCACCCACATTATTGTTCATTACGGATGGCGTGCGGCATTCTGGGTGAGCGCGGCGATTGGAATTGCGGCTGGAGCAATCTGGTACGTGCTGGCGCGAGATTCTCCGCGCGAGCATCCCTGGATCACAGAGGAAGAAACCGCGCAGATCGAAGCCGGACTGCCGGCAAGTTCATCGACCGACGCGCCCACTCGATTACCATGGCGTGCGATTTTCGGCAATCGCAATATCTTGGCCATCACCTTCAGCTATTTCGCTTACGGATACGCCGCCTACATTTTCTTCAGCTGGTTCTTCATCTATTTGAGAGAGGTTCGCAAGTTGAATTTGTCCCAAAGCGCCTATTACACGATGCTTCCATTTCTCGCGATGGCATTCGGTTCGGCGCTCGGAGGATGGATCAGCGATCACCTGACGAAGACGCGCGGGAAGCGAGCTGGAAGGTGCGGCATCGCAGTGGCTGGAATCGCTCTTTGCGCGATCTTTATCGCCATCGGATCTCAGGTCGAAAGCGCGCAGCTGGCGAGCGTTATTCTCGCGGGCGGAGCGGGGTCACTCTATCTCTCCCAGAGTTCGTTTTGGTCAGTGAGCGCCGACATAGGCGGAAAATCCGCTGGTTCCGTCTCCGGCGTGATGAATATGGGAGGCCAGTTTGGAGGCGCGCTGACCGCCTCCCTCACGCCTGCGATTGCGAACCATCTGGGCTGGAACGCGTCGTTCCTCGTGGCTGCCGCGCTCTGTGCGTTCGGTGCGCTGGCCTGGCTGACTGTAGATCCGTCAGGCTAGCGCCGCCTTCATATAAGCAAGGCATTTCTGCACTTCTTCGATAGAAGTTCCTGTGCCTTTGTATTCATATTCGACGAGCGCCGGAATGGGGTACTTCTTCTCCTTCAGCAGCGTGAGAACCGGCTTAATCGGAGTATCGCCCTCTCCGAACGGCTCGTTCGGGCCGTCATCTTTTTTGCGATCCTTAATGTGCAAATGCGTGATGTGCTCGTGCTGCTCCTCAATGAAGGCAACCGGATCGAAACCCGCGGCGAAGAAGTGGCCGATATCGAGATTGATTCTGAAGTAATTCGATAGCGCGAGGCCCTGCTTAAAAGTTTCGGGCGAAGAGAACTCATTGGGGTCCTTCGTATTGCTATGACCGTGCAGCGCCACATAAATCTTGTGCTTCTCGGCGAAAGGCGCGAGCCGTTTCGCCACCGTGAGCTGGGTTGACGAAGCAATGATCTTCACACCCAGCGCTTTTGTCTGTTCGAAGCACTTTTCGATTTCATCGTCCGTGAAATCGTTCCGGAAGTTGAGAGTGTATGCGTAAATGTCGATTCCGCCGTCATCGAATTTCTTTCGCACGGCGCGGAAATGATCCATTGGCGTCGTGAGCCGCCATTGCCGTAAGTCCTCGCGAACCTTCTTGCCTTCGGGGCTGTTCATGCGCGGTCGCATTGTCTGCGGACCAGCCGTCATCGGGTTGGCAGGCTCGAGTTGCGGCGAAAACAGCTCGCAGATTCCCACACTGCAATCGGTCAATGCTTTGACCACCGCATCCACGGCGTCTCCGCCGGGAGCATGCGGCAGATCGCGGAAGCTGTACGTGCAAGCTCCGATCCGAACTCCGTTTACGGTCGAGTTGATTTTGGCGAGCGCGGCTGAAAATGGAATGCCGGCCAGAGCCAGCTTTCCGAAATCGCGTCTCGAATAGCTCATTGGGACCTCCTATTCGTTCAAGGTGAAGGCGTAGAGCGAGTCACCCGCGCCGATAATCAGGTACTGCTTGCCATCGAGCATGTAAGTCTCCGGCCCATTACTAATGTTTGCGCCGAGCCCCGCATGCCAAAGAATTTTGCCGTTCGCCGGATCGAAGCCGACCACATGCTGAGCGCCGTCGCCCGAGAACAGCAGCTTACCCGCCGTTGTCAGCAGACCGGAAAGTCCGCCCCCGCCCGGAAAATCGTGCCTCCACGCAGTCTTTCCGCTTTTGTAATCGATAGCGCGAAGAGTTCCTCCCAACCCTCCGCTTCGGCGCTCGGAAGCGCCATATCCTTCCGGGTGCGGATCGGTGTCAGTGAGATAAAAGATGCTGAACGATTGCTCCGTGGTCACATAGAAAAGCCCCGTCTCCGGATCGAAACTGGGAGGAGGCCAGTTCGTCGCGCCATCGGAAGCCGGCGAGACGAGCACTCCATCGATTGTCGCTTCCTTGGCCGGATTCCCGATCGGTTGTCCCTTCGCGTTCAGACCCTTTGACCAGTTCAGAGTTTCTATGAACGGTGCGGTAAGCAGGTGCTCGCCATTGGTCCGATCCAGCAGGAAAAAGTAACCGTTGCGACTCGCTTGCGCCAGCAGCTTGCGCGGTTTGCCGTTAAATTCTCCATTGAAGAGGATGGGAGTTTGAACCGCGTCCCAGTCGTGCGTATCGTGCGGCGACACCTGGTAATACCAGGCGATTTTGCCGGTATCCACGTTCAGCGCCACAATGGAGCAGGTCCACAGATCGTCGCCTTTCCGGCTCTGGCCCGCCATGACTGGATTGGGATTGCCCGTTCCCAGGTAGTAAAGGTGCAATTCCGGATCGTATGTGCCGGGAATCCACGTCATTCCTCCGCCATGCCGCATTGAGTACTCGTCGGGCCAGGTTTCCGACCCCGGATCGCCTCTCTTCAGCGGCTCCGTCCACCATTTCCACTGCACGGCCCCGGTTTCCGGATCGTGAGCTTCGAGGAATCCAGGAACATCGAGCGAGTCCCCTCCGGTGCCAACGAGGACATGATTGCCAACGATCACCGGCGCCGGTGTCGAGAAATATTCCTGCTTCACATCCGCGATCTCGACGTGCCAGCGCTCTTTACCGGTTTTCGCATCAAGGCACACGAGGTAATCATCGGGAGTTTCGAAATACAGCCAGTTTTCGTACATCCCCACACCCCGGTTCCCGATATGAATGCCGCCTTTCGTGCGCCAAAAATAATGCCAAAGCTCGCGGCCGGAGCGTGCATTCACGGCCCAGGTATTATCGGGAGCGGTGAAATACAGGATGCCATTCACCATCAGCGGTGTCGATTTGATCTGCAGGCCAAAACCGCCCGGCCCCGCCGCTCTTCCAGCCGCCGGACCGCCGGTTCCGGACACTTGGGGGGCGGGCGCTTCGCCTCCGATAATCGCTCCAGGAGTTTCACCTCCGTTGGCTCGATAGATCCAAGCCAGATTCAGGTTCTTGATAGTGGATTGATTGATTTGAGAAAGCGTGCTGAAGCGGCGTCCCGAATAATCTCCGTTGTAGGTGGGCCAAGCGTCAACCGGAGGTTTCATCAAGAGTGTCGGGTCGAGAATCTGCGCGTTCAGCGCGGCCGGAGCCAACAACAGGATGGTCGAAAGAATTAGCCTGAATCTCATTTCAGTGTCACCAAATAAGCAGTGAGATTGTGGATATCCGCGTCTGTGTACTTCATCAACATATCGGTGTGCGCTTTTACGGGATCATGTATTTCTACCTTCGGAGTATTGCCGTTACGGGTGAAGGAATGATACTCCCCGCCTTCGTCCGTGAACGACACAACGAAATCGTCGATGTGATCCAATGTTCCGCTAAGAGACTGGCCTGATGGCAGGGTTACCGTGATCGTGATCGGTTTTTCCGCCGTGCTCGGCGGCTGCATGAAGCCGCCTCTTCGTTCGCGAGGCATCACAATATGCTGCTGAATGGTCACGGGATCGTATTTCGATCCGATGTGCGCCAGGTCTCCGGTTACCGAATGGCAGCTGGTGCACCCGCCCGCCCCATTGAAATACGCTTCTCCTGCTTTGGGATCGCCCGTGACGATGTTCAGAATCTGATACGTGCCGCGCAGAGCGGCAGCCTTGACGCGATCGAGCAAAAATGCGGAAATATCGGCGATCTGATCCTGGCTGAGGTTGAACTTGGGCATGCCTTTATCAGGACGGCCGTTAAGAATCACAGGGCCGATCTTATCGCCATGCTCGTCATCGAGAACCAGGACGGATCGTAGCAGGTCGGGGCCGCTCTCGCCGCCTTTCGCGTTCGAGCCGTGACAAAAAGCGCACGTGGCGACAAACTGTTTATGCCCGCGCTCCACGGATTCAGGATCGGCCGTCGGGTAGATTCTGCCGCCTCCTCCGAAGCCGCCGCCGCGCCGTTGACCCGGCCGGGGAGCTTGTTGATTCGCAGGAGCCGCGCCCTGCTGCCCGGCAGGCGGAGATTGCGGAGCCGGCGTTTGAGCGGCTAACACTCTGGCGGTCGATAGAGCTAGAACTGCGATTCCAAGGGCATGCGTAACGGTCGATGCACGGACGTGGTTCGATTGATCGCTCAACTGGTTCTCCTTATGGAATGGACTCTCATTTGGTTGCTCAGTAAGCAAACAAGATAGCAGGGTAAGAACGATAAATTCACGGCACGGGCGCTCGACATGCCGGCCGATAGGGCTAAGCTTCGATGATAGGCGCATTTTTCGAGGAGCAATTCACGTCCCACCCGCAAAACGGTTTTCTGCTGGTCATCCTTGGCTCGGTTATTGCAGCAATCGGGTCTGGCGCGGTCGCCGTGTATCTTTTCCGGAGGCGGCCGAGAGAACGATTTCTATTTTGGTTCGGCTTATTTGCCTGCCCGTACGGAGTCCGGTTACTCACGAACACCTCACTATGCCGCTTGGCTTTCGGCGAACCGGGACGCGGGTGGCAATTCGCAGGGGCCTTCGTCGATCTCGCCATAATGATTCCGGCAATGCTGCTGTTTCAAGATTTCTACGGTAAAGGCTGGCGATCATCTGTTCGCTGGTTGATTGGGAGCTACGCAGTCTTCGCCACCTTTGCATTCACCTTGATCCTGATTCAGAAGCGTGCCGATCTATTCCCGACCGCGGGCATAGGAACGGTTTTCCTCTTGCCGTTAATCATTCTGCTAGGCCGCCTCAGAAGGTACCGGCTTCCCTGGACCGAAGACCGGGGCGTCTTGTCCTTCGGGCTGATCGTCCTTTTTTTGGCGTTTGCCTATGACCGCTTCGTACGCGCACAAATACTAAGTTGGCGTGTATGGGGACCGCTTTCCACGTCCGCAAACGAACAGCTTGAGCCTTATGGCGTGTTTGTCCTCATTTGCTGCCTTGGCTATGCAGCGGCGCGTCGCGTGTTGAGAAATGAAAGAGAGCTCGCTTCGTTAGGAGAAGAGATGCGGGCAGCAAGAAAGATTCAAAGCTCTATTCTTCCCGACGCGCCGCCAAAACTCGCAGCCTTTCATGCCGCATTCCGGTATGCCCCGATGGCTGCGGTAGCGGGCGATTTTTACGATTTTTTTCCGATCCGGTCTGGCGGTCTGGGAATTATTGTGGCCGATGTCACCGGACATGGCGTTCCAGCCGCACTGGTCGCCTCCATGCTGAAAGTGGCAGTCTCCTCGGGAAATGGGAATCTGGACCGTCCAGGAAGGGTGATCGCGAGGTTGAACTCCATGCTTTGCGCCCAGGCGAAGGGCCAGTACGCGACGGCGCTGTATGCGTATCTTGATGACACGGGCCGAGCTGGATGCTACTCTGCCGCCGGTCATCCCCCGCCATTGCTCTGGCGCAACGCCACGAAAACCGTGCTCCGCCTCACTGAAAGCGGACTTCTGCTGGGGGTACGATCGAATGAGCCATATTCCGAATCGGATTTTTCACTGGGACCCGGTGATCGCCTTCTGATCTATACGGACGGCTTAGTGGAGGCAACTGATCCAGACGGCCTGGAATTTGGAAACGCCCGATTGCAGGAATTTATTTCCAGTTACGCAGACGTGCCGCCGGATCAGTTTGCGGAGCACTTGCTTCAGGAAGTACTTGCCTGGCCAGGTCATCACAAAACGCGCTTGCAATCGGACGACATCACGATTGTGGTGATCGACGTCGCGAGGTAGGCGCGACTACCGGAACTCTTCCTGCATCCGCTCCAGTTCCGCTGATCCCGGACACAGCTTCTCATACGGCAGCCTTGTCAGGGGCACGTCCGAAGTGTGATTCAGTTCGTGCAGGTCGCTTGCCCTTTCGTCCACGAACAGTAATCCAGTCACAATTTCGCCGCTGGCCTGTTGCTGCTGCAGATAGGCGGTCACCTTTTGCCGGTCCGTCGGATCGTAATCTTTCGGAACAGATTTGAATTGCAAAACGCTGCCATCGTGCATCGTCACGGTTGTAACGCCGCTCTGCGCGATGCTCGCCAGAATTTCCTTTTCAGGTGGAACGAAGTTCGCATCGGTGGCCCTCACCTGATGCTTGCGCGTATGCAGATAGCTTTTCGTTGAACCCGAGTGATCGTTGAATGTCACGCAGGGTGAAATGACGTCCAACAGAGCGAATCCCCGGTGGGCGATCGCCGCTTTCAGGATCGGCACAAGCTGCTCTTTATCTCCCGAAAAACTGCGCGCAACAAATGTCGCGCCGATGCTGAGCCCAAGCATCACGGGATCAATCGGCGCCATTTGGTTTGGTTCGCCGCGCTTACTTTTCGAACCCACATCTGCCGAAGCCGAGAACTGACCCTTAGTCAAGCCGTAAACGCCGTTGTTTTCGATGATGTAAACCATCCGAACATTGCGCCTTATCGCATGACACAAATGCCCGAGACCAATCGAGAGTGAATCGCCATCCCCTGATATTCCGACATAGATCAACTCGCGATTGGCGGCATTTGCGCCAGTGGTAATCGGAGGCATGCGGCCGTGAGCGGAGTTGAAACCATGCGCCCCATTGACAAAGTAGGCAGGCGTCTTGGAGGAACAGCCGATCCCGCTCATTTTTGCCAGCATGTGGGGAGGCATCCCAACTTCCCAAAGCGCACGAACTATGGCGGCCGTAATGGAATCATGACCGCACCCGGCGCAAAGCGTCGACATCGATCCTTCGTAATCGCGGATCGTGAGTCCGAGCTGGTTGCGCTGCAAGCTGGGATGAGTGGCGACTGGTTTAACGATGGATGGCATGCTTATTTTTCCAATTGATGCAAGATACTGTCAACGACATGCCGCGCGCTCAGTGGAAATCCGCCATAAACGAGCACCGACCGAACCCTGTTCTTCGGCACACAGGTTTCGAGGATCAGCAGGGACCGTAGCTGCGCATCCCGGTTCTGCTCCACGACGAAGCAGATGTCGTGCTCGTAGAGAAATGCTTCCACGCTCTTGTGGAACGGAAACCCGCAGATCCTCATATAATCGGCTCGAATCTCTTGCTGAGCGAGCAAAGCCACCGCTTCTTTAACTGCGGGATCGCAGCCGCCAATCGTGATTACACCGAATCGGGCCTCTGCGCTCCTTTCGATCTTGGGCAGCGGTACGAAATTCGCGGCCGCTTTTTGTTTTCGCGCCAGCCTGTCGATCACTTCCTGGTATTCACTCGGCGTCTCTGTGTAGCCGCCGAACTTGTTGTGCCCTGACCCGCGGGTCACATAAGCGCCGTTCGCATGAATGCCGGGCAGTGTTCGAGCGGCCACGTAATTCTCGTCTTCGTCGGAATAGCGGTGGAACTTAGAAACGTGCTCCAAATCTTCCGCCGAAAGAACGCGCCCTCGATCCGGGTGATACGAATCGTCCCACGTAAGGCGCGGAACTACCCAGTCATTCATTCCGATATCCAGATCCGAAAGCATCATGACTGGCGTTTGAAATCGCTCGGCAAGATCGAAGGATTTTACGGCGAACTCGAAACACTCCGCCGGATTCGCGGGGAATAAAAGAATGTGTTTCGTATCGCCATGAGAGGCGTACGCACATTCCATAAGATCCGCTTGCTGCGTGCGTGTGGGCATGCCTGTCGAAGGCCCGACGCGCTGAACATCAATGACGACTGCCGGAATTTCAGAGTAGTACGCCAATCCCAGCAGTTCGTTCATCAGCGAAATGCCCGGGCCCGCCGTGGAAGTAAAGGCTCGCGCCCCATTCCAAGAGGCGCCGATCACCATGCCTATTGCCGCTAATTCATCTTCCGCCTGCAGAATCAGATAATTATTCCGGCCGGTCTCGGCGTCGCGCCGGTATTTTTCGCAAAGCTGCTTAAAAGCGTCCATAACGGACGTGGCTGGAGTGATCGGGTACCAGGCAGCAACCGTCGCGCCTGCATAAAGGCAGCCGAGCGCCGTAGCGGTGTTCCCGTCGATCAGAATCTTATCGCTGTTTGCCTCCATCGTTTCAAGGTGGAAAGGAAGCGGGCATTCGAAATGTTCTTTGGCGTATTCGTACCCGAGGCGAAGCGCGTTCCGGTTCGATTCGCGCAGTGCTTTCTTTCCCGCAAACCGCTCCGCCAGCAAATCTTCCACAATCTGCATGTCGATGTCGAGTGCCGCTACGAGTGAACCCGAATAGGCAATATTCTTCATCAGGATGCGTTCCCGCGAATCCTGGAAGTGCTCGTTACACAGTTGTGCCAGCGGGATAGGAAGGAAGTGAATATCTTCGCGATAAAGCGAGCGATCGAGCGGCCAACTCGAATCGTAGAGCACGTACCCGCCCGCCCGCACCTCCCGAATGTCGCGCGCATAAGTTTGCGCGTTCATCGCGACCATCAGATCGTAATCGAGAGCGCGAGCGCAGTAACCGTCCTTGTTGACGCGGATCTCGTACCAAGTAGGGAGCCCCTGAATATTCGAGGGAAACAAATTCTTGCCGGAAACGGGAATTCCCATCCGGAAAATGGCCTGCATCAAAAGGCCGTTTGCGCTGGCCGAGCCAGTTCCATTTACGTTCGCCAACTTAATGGCGAAATCGTTTACGCGGGTACGCAACTGTTGGTGCACGCCTTTATGCCTGCGTATGGAATCACGAGCTCAAACTTCTGCATATCCCAAGCCGCTGTAGGGCAGCGTTCCGCGCACAGCCCGCAATGAACGCAGAGATCCTCGTCTTTGGCCATGATGCGGCCTGTTTGAGGAAGCGCCGCGGAGACGTACAGCGCCTGTTCCAGATTGAAAGCCGGGGCCGAGAGCCGGGTTCGTAGATCCAGTTCGTCTCCATCGCGCGTGATGGTGAGGCACTGCACGGGGCAAACGTCGACGCATGCATCGCATTCAATGCAGCGGGGAGCCGTGAATGCTGTTTGAATATCGCAGTTGAGGCAGCGCTCCACTTCCCGCGCGGTCTGTTCTGCAGTGAACCCAAGCTCCACCTCGACGTTCAGTTTTTCGAACCGCTCCACCAGATCCACATGCTGCATTTTTTGCCGCGGCACGGGATTGTAATCGTTGTGGTAACTCCACTCGCTAATTCCCATCTTTTGGCTGATCAGGTTCATCCCCTGCGGTGGACGATCCGTCACCGGAGCGCCTTCGCAGTAATTGTGGATGGAAATAGCAGCCTGATGGGCGTGCTCAACGGCCCAGATAATATTCTTTGGACCAAATGCCGCGTCGCCGCCGAAGAAGACGCCGGGCCGGGTGGATTCCATGGTCAGTTCGTTGACAACCGGCACATCCCATTTATCGAACTCAATTCCCAAATCGCGCTCAATCCATGGAAACGCGTTTTCCTGCCCGATCGCGAGGATCACGTCGTCGGCGGGAAGGAAAATCGTATCTAATATCCTGCGACCGTTTGGCCTCGGCATCCCACTCCAGCCGTTCGAACATCATTCCCTTAGTTGCCCGTCTTCGATGACAAAACTCTTCGGCGAATGATTAATAACGATCTCGACGCCCTCCTCTTCGGAGTCTTCCAATTCCCACGGAGAGGCCTTAAAAAATCCGCGCGGGCGGCGAGCCATGACTTTTATATCTTTGCCGCCGAGCCGCCGCGAAGAGCGGCAGCAATCCATGGCGGTATTCCCCACGCCGATGATCAGAACGCGTTCCCCGATGGAATCTATGTGCCCGAAGGCAATCGACTCCAGCCAGTCGATACCGATATGAATCCGATCGGTATCATGACGTCCTGGCACGTCCAGGTCTTTGCCGCGAGGAGCGCCGCTGCCGACGAAAACAGCATCGAATCCCTGCCGCAAGAGAGAGTCCATGCTCTCAACCGGCATGCTATACCGAATCTTCGCGCCCATTTTGACGATGACGTCAATCTCTTCGGTAAGGACCTTCTCCGGAAGGCGGAAGGCCGGAATATTCGAACGCATCAGGCCGCCGGGCTTGTCGAGTTTTTCAAAAATCTCAACTTCGTACCCGAGCGGCAGCAGGTCGTTGGCGACAGTCAACGAGGCGGGACCGGCGCCGATACAGGCGATCCGCCTGCCATTTTTCTTCTCCGGAATAGGCGGAAGCAGATGCGAGATTTCGCCGCGCAGATCTGCTGCGACGCGCTTCAACCGGCAAATCGCAACTGGTTTTCCGTCTAAACGTCCTCGTCGGCAGGCAGGCTCGCAGGGCCGGTCGCAAGTCCGCCCCAGAATTGCCGGAAATACGTTCGATTCCCGATTGAGCATGTAGGCGTCGGTATATCTGCCTTGCGCAATCAGCCGGATGTATTCCGGAACATTCGTATGAGCCGGGCACGCCCACTGGCAATCGACGACTTTATGAAAATAATTCGGGTTCTGGACGTCAGTCGGTTTCACGCGGGGGTTTTGTGACGAGACTTGGTCGGCGATCGACCTTGGGAAACTATTATACAACCTAGGCGATGCAGCTGGCGTAACGCGTGCTTGCAAACGCCCGTCCGTTTGAATGATGATCTACTGACGGAGATCTCTCTTGCCCCTCATCGTCGGAGTACCGCGCGAAACGTTCCCCGAAGAGCGTCGCGTGGCCATAACGCCACGCCATTGTGAGTTGTTGCGGAAATCGCAGATCGAAGTCGTTGTCGAGTATTCTGCCGGCATCGAGGCCGGTTTCCCAGACGAGTTATACGCTTCCCGAAATATTCGTTTACTCAGCCGCCCGGATGTTTTTCGTGAAGCGGAGATCGTCGCTCAGGTCCGATGTCTGGGCGCCAACCCGGAGGCTGGGCGCGCGGACCTGGAACTGCTCCGTCCAACTCAAGCTGTGGCCGGTTTCGGCGAGCCGCTAACGGCGCTCAAGGAATGTGTGGACCTGGCCAATGCCGGCGTGTCGTTCTTTGCGATGGAACTGATGCCCCGCATCACACGCGCTCAAACAATGGATGCCCTTTCTTCCATGGGCACGATATCCGGATATCGCGCCGTCCTTTTGGCGGCGAGCTATCTTCCGAAAATGTTCCCGATGCTGATGACTGCCGCCGGCACCATCACGCCGGCCAAAGTCTTCGTGCTCGGAGTCGGCGTTGCCGGGCTGCAGGCAATCGCCACGGCGCGCCGGCTCGGCGCTGTCGTATCTGCTTACGATGTGCGCCCAGCCGTGAGGGAACAAGTCGAAAGCGTGGGCGCAAAGTTTGTCAGCTTAGAGGTGGATTCACAGGCCTCCGAGGACAAGGGCGGATATGCCAAGGCGATGGACGAATCTTTTTATCGCCGCCAGAGACAGCTTCTCACCGATGTTCTGCGTGAACAGGACGTTGTAATCACTACTGCCGTTGTGCCCGGCCGAAAAGCGCCGATCTTGATCACGGTGGACATGGTTTCCGCCATGTGTTTCGGCTCCGTCATTGTCGATTTGGCAGCCGAACGCGGGGGAAACTGCGAACTCACTCAGCCCGGCGCAACAGTCGTTCATAAAGGCGTCGGAATTTTGGGGCCGCTGAATGTTCCGTCGCTTGTGCCATATCACGCGAGCCAAATGTTTGCTTCAAATATCGCCGCCTTTCTCCGCCTCCTAGTCAAGGATGGTGCTTTGAACGTGAACCTGGATGACGAGATTATTCGCGAAACGTTGGTCACGCACGGCGGCGCAGTTGTCCATCCTCGAATTTCAGATCTTCTAAGGGCATCGCGGAGCGTTGAAGAAAAGGAGTTGAGGGTATGAACTCGTACGAAGTTGCCATCTGGGTATTCATGCTTGCGGCATTTCTCGGATTTGAGCTGATCCGCCGTGTATCTCCCTTGCTGCACACGCCGTTGATGTCACTGACAAACGCCATCTCGGCGATTGCTGTCGTGGGCGCAATCCTGATCACCGGGGAAAAAAACGCCTCCACGCTGACTCGCACTCTTGGCTTTATTGCGGTGGTGGCTTCCACGACCAACGTAGTAAGCGGATATCTCATTACCGACCGCATGCTGAAGATGTTCAAGAAACGCGGTCCCGAAAAGAAATGATCGAGACCATTTTCCCTGCGCTTTACATTCTGGCCGCGGCCGGATTCATCCTTGCCATTAAATGGATGAACTCGCCTGCGACGGCCCGCCGCGGCGTAATTGTCGGGGAGATCGGCATGCTTCTCGCCGTCGTGGGCACCCTGCTGCGCCACGAAGTCGTGAACTACGAGTGGATTCTCATCGCCTTCTTCATCGGTTCGGCGCTGGGTGTGCCGCTCGCTTATCTCATGCCCATGACGGCCGTCCCGCAGAGGACAGCTTTTTCTCACGCGTGCGGCGCACTCGCTTCTGCATTGATAGGAACGGCGGAATACTTCCGTCATACGCCGCACGGGTTCGTGATGGGCGCGCTGGTTCTGGAAACGTTGCTCGGGTTCCTCACATTTACCGCTAGCCTGATGGCGTTCGGGAAGCTTCAGGAAATCCTTCCCACGCGCCCGATCACGTATCGGGGTCAAAACCTGGTGAATCTGGGGATTTTCGGTTTGGCTGTGGCGGTTGGCATTGCGCTGATCGTTTCTCCTGAGCAGACCTGGCTTTTCCCTGTATTCACGGCGCTCTCGCTGGTTTTCGGCGTTCTTCTAATAGTGCCCATCGGCGGCGCTGACATGCCTACCGTCATCGCGCTTCTCAACTCCTACGCCGGCTTATCCGCGAGCGCCATGGGATTCGCTCTCGACAACAAGCTCTTGATCATCGCCGGCGCTCTGGACGGCTCGTCGGGGTTCATTCTTGCTGTCATCATGTGCCGCGCGATGAACCGTTCTTTCAGCAACGTGCTCTTTGGCGCATTCGGAACGATCCAAGCGACCACCGGAAAAACCGCGGAACGATCCGTTCGCTCCGCCTCGCCGGAAGAAGCGGCCGAGATTCTCGACGCCGCGCGTACCGTGGTGGTGGTGCCCGGCTATGGAATGGCGGTGGCGCAAGCGCAGCACAAGCTCCGTGAAATGTTCGATGTGCTGACCCGCCGTGGAGTGGATGTACGGTTCGCCATTCATCCCGTCGCCGGCCGCATGCCCGGCCACATGAACGTACTCTTGGCGGAGGCCAACGTGCCTTACGACCGGCTCTTTGAAATGGACGACATCAACCCGGACTTCCCGCGCGCCGATGTCGCCCTGATTATCGGCGCGAATGACGTTGTGAACCCGGCCGCCAAAACCGACAAAAACAGCCCCATCGCGGGCATGCCGATTCTGAACGCCCACCAGGCTCAGACCGTGATGGTCATCAAACGCAGCATGAGCCCCGGATTCGCCGGAATCGACAATGAACTCTACTACATGGACAAAACTCTTATGCTTTTCGGGGACGCCAAATCTTTCCTCACCAGCATTGTGAAAGAGTTAAATGCCGCGCTTGCCACTACACGATAGAGTGCAAAGCTCCATTTCCGTGTAAACTGATATGAGGTATATCTTTTGAATTTGCTCCATTCCGAATCCCCCGCGCGCCTGCGCGCTGTCCGTTAGTCCGGCATGTATCCACCGAGAAGTTATCAACCGCGCCGGCCGAGAATCCGAGAAAACGTCAACGAAGCGATCCGAGCCAAGGAAGTACGCGCTGTCTTCCCCGATGGCTCCGTCGAGATCATGCCCACGCCTGCCGCTGTCCGCAAGGCGCAGGATATGGGCCTCGACCTCATACTGATTGCTCCCACTGCCGAGCCGCCCGTGGCCAAAGCCATGGATTTCGGTCAATGGCAATACGAGCAGAAGAAAAAGCAGCACGACGCCAAGCGAAAGCAGCACGTGATCCAGGTGAAGGAGCTGAAATTCCGCCCTAACACGGACGATCACGACTACGACTTCAAGAAGAATCACGCCATCCGCTTCCTTCAGGAAGGAAACCGCGTGAAAGCGGTCGTGCAGTTCCGGGGCCGCGAGATCGCGCACACGGACCTAGGCCGAAAGCTCCTTCTGCGTTTTGCCGAGGATCTGGCGGGCATTGGCGCAATTGAAGGTCAGCCGCGACTGGAAGGCCGCAATGCTCACGTAATCATCAGCCCGGTAAAGAGCGGCGGAGCGCCTAAGGCTGAAAAGCCCAAAGAGTCGGTTCCGTCAGAGGGAACCGCGAACCGGACGTAGCTGAGGGGCGATTCGCCTGTAATTGGTCCGTAAGCTTGGGCTCGAAGCTTTGTGGATGGGCGGCTGGTGGGATTCGAACCCACGACATCCAGAACCACAATCTGGCGCTACTACCAACTGAGCTACAGCCGCCATGAGGTAATGACTCCGCACGTTATGCTCGGCGCCATTCTCAACGACGAGTTTAACATCTGTTTCACATCAGGCTGATCGGATCTACATCGATCACTAGCGCGGTTGCATTCCATTTTTCTTTCTCCGCAAAGGCGCGCAGGTCTTTCAAAATTTCCCGCAGGGTGGCGCGTTTCGCTGCCTTCAACAAGATCTGATAACGAAATTCATTCTTCAAGCGAACGACCGGCGCCTCGGCCGGACCCATGACGCGAACTCCCTCCGGCGGCGGATTCAGTTTATAGCCAACCTGTGTTGCCATTCGGAGCGCCTCTTCTTGTTTTTCGGCGCGGACCAAAACGTTTGCGAACGCCGAAAATGGCGGATAGCGCAGCCACTTTCGAAATTCGATTTCTTTCTTATAGAAGTCCTCGTAATCCTGTGCCGCCGCGAAACGTACTGCGTAATGGTCCGGATTCAGCGTCTGAATCACAACTTTCCCGGGCATGTCGCCCCGCCCTGCGCGCCCGGCAGCTTGCGTCAACAGTTGGAAGCTGCGTTCGGCGGCGCGGAAATCGGGCATGCTCAAACCGATGTCCGCCAGCACCACGCCTACCAGCGTCACGTTCGGTATGTCATGACCCTTGGCAATCATTTGCGTGCCGACCAGAATGTCGATCTCTCCGTCCCGGAAAGTCTGGAGAATACGCTCGAAGGCGCCTTTTCCGCTCGCGCTGTCCCGGTCCAATCTTGCGATGCGCGCCGTGGGCAGATGCTGATGCAACTCGTCCTCGACTCGCTCCGATCCGGTCCCCAGAAATTGTATGTAGTCGCTTCCGCACTTCGGGCACTCGCTTGGAATCTTCTCGGCGTAATTGCAGTAATGGCAAAGCATGCGATGGTCGCGCCGGTGATGAGTCAGTACCACCGAGCAGTTCGCGCATACCAGCCGTTCGCCGCATGCGCGGCACACCATAAAACTCGAAAATCCACGTCGATTCAATAGCAGCATTGTCTGCTCATGCTGATCGAGCCGCTGCTGCATCTCATCGAGCAGTTTTCGAGAAAACGTCGCTTGTCGCTTTGTCTCCAGAAATTCCACGCGCATGTCGACGATCTGTACCTCCGGCATTGGCCGCCGTGCAATGCGCTGCGGCAAGCGAAGCATCGAGTACTTGCCATGATCGGCGTTATACCGAGTTTCCACACTCGGCGTCGCGGAGCCTAGCACCGCGATCGCGCCCGCCTCTTTTGCCCGCACCAGCGCCACGTCGCGTCCGTGATAGCGCGGCGTCTCCTGCTGTTTGTAGCTGCCGTCGTGTTCTTCATCCACAATCACCAGCCCGAGATTTTGAACCGGTGCGAACACTCCTGAACGCGTCCCAACCACAACCCGAGCCTGCCCGTTTCGGATGCGTCTCCACTGGTCCGCCCTCTCCGCATCGCCGAATGCGGAGTGCAGAATTGCGACCTGCTTGCCGAAGCGATGAAAGAATTGGCCCGCGACTGCGGGGGTTAACGCAATCTCCGGAACCAGAAGCAGCGAATTTTTTCCCCTCGCCAGCGCCGCTTCGATGCTCTTGAGGTAAACCTCAGTCTTGCCCGATCCAGTCACTCCTTGCAACAGAAAAGCTTTGAACTGATTTGCCTGGAGCGCTTCGTCGATGGCCTGAAAAGCGCACTGTTGCTGCGCGTTCAAGACGGGTATCGGGCGCTCGAAACCGCTCGGAGCCCGCAAACCTTCCGTCTCGAGCCGGATGAGTTCTCGCCTCGCTAGCGAACGGGCCGCTTCACTCGCTTTTTTCACTTTTTCGCCTAGCTCACCCACATTGTGCGGTCCGGGATGCAATTCCAGAAACGCGAGCAGCTCGCGCTCGCTTTTTCTTAGCTTGATCTCAGAAGCGGCTCTGCGCACAAACTCAGCCGAGAGGCGTTCCGCCGGAGCTCGCAGCGGGTCACGCTCTTCTTGTTTTTCTTCCGCGATAACCCAGCCTCGCTTTATGAGTCCCCGCAATGCCGCGCGAGCATTCGCGATCTTCGCTGAAAGATATTCAGCGGACCGCGATCGTTCCTCGAGCAGAGCGAGAACGGCCGAGGCCGGGTCCGCATTTTGATTCGCAATCAGTTGCCTGGCGACATCTCGACCCAGATCCGTCAACGAATATTGCGTGCTTCGACGCAATTCTCCACTGAGCGGGAGCATGCCGCGCAACACCTCGCCAATAGGAGCGCAGTAATATTCGGCAATCCACTCCGCGAGTCGTAGAAGTTCGGCATCGAGAACCGGATTTTCATCCAACAAACTGAGCACTTCCCGCAGGTCCTGATCCGGTTTTCGCCCGTGCGTTCGGAGCACCACACCGGTTAGTCTGCGGCTTCCAAAGGGAACCCAAACGCGACAGCCTGCGCTAGCGCGACGCTGCAGAGTGAGAGGAAGCTCGTACGTGAAGAGACGGTTGATCGGGACGGGCAGAGCGATATCGCAATACCGCAAACTCGCGTCAGCCATCCAACTCGCCGATGGCCTGAAAAACAGGTTTCAAAGCGGGATATACCGAACGATAGACCGAGTATCGCGCCTCGTAAAACGCTGCCGTCTCCGGCTGCGGCTCTTTGACCGTCACTTCCTTGATAACCGCCCGGCAGACTTCCATCGCACTGTTGTACTCGCGCGTCCCCACCATTGCCAGCAGCGCCGCGCCATATGCCGACCCTTCTTGTGTTTCCAGAGTAGCTACGCGTGTGTTGAAAATATCGGCGAATAGCTGGTGCCAGAAGGGACTCTTCGCGCCGCCCCCGGAGAGTCGAACCAGCGAAGGCCGCGCCCCCAGGCCCGCGATGATTTCCAATCCATCTCTCTGGCTATAACAGACGCCCTCGAGTATTGCCCGAACCAGGTCAGCCTTGTGATGCTTCGCCGTCAAGCCGATCCACGCACCGCGCGCCCTGGCGTCCAGATGAGGTGTTCGCTCGCCCATCAAATAAGGCAACCAGAAGAGCCCATCGGCCCCCGCCGGCGAGAGGGTCGCCTCCGCGGTCAAATCATCGTACTCCACTTCCGGAGCAAATCGGTTTCGGAACCACTGCAGACTCAAGCCAGCGCCCTGGGTCACACCCATCACGTGCCATGCGCCGGGAATGGCATGGCAAAAGGTGTGAACCCTTCCGGCCGGATCATAAGCCGGTTTCTCGAGGTAGGCGAAAACAACGCCGGAGGTGCCGATAGTGCACGAAACCGCGCCGGGTTCTACGATGCCATTTCCAATCGCACTCGCCGCCTGATCCCCAGCCCCGCCTATAACCGGCAGGCCACTCGGAAGTCCCACTCCCTGAGCCGCTGAGTGCGAGACCTTGCCCGAAATGTCGCTCGATTCGTAAACACGCGGCAAAATGGCATGATCGAGGCCTAAACCGCGTACCATCTCTCCCGACCAATTCCGATTCACAACGTCGAATAAAGCAGTCCCGCTAGCGTCGGAAACATCAGTCGCAAACTCGCCTGTCAGCCTGAAACGAACATAGTCTTTTGGCAGCAGGATCTTTCGAACCGCCTCGAATTTTCCCGGTTCGTTGTCGCGCACCCAAAGCAGTTTCGGCAACGTGAATCCTGTCAATACTGGATTCGCCGTGCATCGCAGAACGTTCTCGGGTTGAAGCCGGGCGTTTATGAAATCGACCTGGCGTTGGCTGCGCTGGTCGCACCAGATCAACGCCGGACGGATAACATGGTACTCGGAATCGAGCAGCACCAGCCCATGCATCTGGCCCGAGAGGCCAATCCCGGCAATGGCGCTCCCGCTGATCCCAGCCGCCTGAAGTACGCCCTGTATTGCGAGTTCCGAGGCGCGCCACCAGTCGTCAGGATCCTGCTCCGCCCACAACGGCTTGAGCATCTGCATGTCTTTGTGGGCAGCGGTGAACGAATGCTGCACCCGGCCGCTAGCATCCACTAGCAGCGCGCGAGATCCGCCGGTTCCGACATCTAGTCCGAGCCAGTACATTCCGACAAACAGGATCTCATTTCGTCAGCGGGCGGCTGCCGCTGTCTGCAAAGAGATCCCCTGTTGGAAAGGGAGGTACGCCGCTCCAAACAACCCTGCGTCAGCGCCCAGGAGCGCTTTTTCGATTCGGGTATCGCCTCGATTAAAGGTAAAGGAGCGTTTCTTGACCTCCGCAAACATGGCGGGCGCAAACATATCCCAGGCCGGCAATGGTCCACCGCTCAGCAGATAAAGAGGGAAATTGAACAGGTTGATCATGTTGGCGAGCGCAATCCCCAGCGCCCGGCCCATCGATTCGAAAACCAGTTTGGCCCTTTCATTCCCCTGCATCGCCAGATGGAAAACATCCTGTGCCGTGACGCTATTTCCGAAATGCATCATCCGTCCCATGGCGGCAATCGCGGTTGCGGACGCATGTTTCTCCAGACATCCGCAATTACCGCACCCGCACGGGTTGCCGTCGGGAAATACGGTCATGTGGCCTATCTCACCCGCCATACCGAGAAACCCGTGCAGCACCTTTCCATCCACAACAATGCCGCCGCCGATGCCGGTCCCCAGCGTGATCAGGATCAGATCCTTCACGCCGTTGCCGGCGCCCATCCACATCTCGCCCAGCGCCGCCGCATTGGCATCGTTCTCCAGCAGGAGGCGGGTTCCCAGCGCCGCCTGAATGCGGTCACGAACCGGAAATCCCTGAAATCCCGGCAGATTGGCGGTGCCCACCACCACTCCCGAATCAATATCGATGAATCCCGGCACGCCAATCCCGACACCGCGCAATCCAGTCGCGCCAGCCCGTCCGCGAACATCTTTGATGACCCGCACGATGTCTTGAACAACATTGTCGGGACCCGTGTCGTAAACCGCCGGAACGGACACCCGGTCGATAAACCGCCCGTTCGCGTCAATAGCCGCGACACGCAGATTCGTGCCCCCCAGGTCAACCCCAATGGAATAACCGCCCATGCGCCAGAATCATAACAGAAACCGACTGCTTAGCGCGTCTGCCCTTTACTCGGGGGGAATATAGGCGGTATCCAGCCAAAAATGGGCGGCGGAGCGAATCGTGGTGAAAAATCCATCCAGGTCTACTGGTTTCCGCAGATAGCAATTCGCATACAGCTCATAGGCTTCGCGAACGTCTTTTTCCGCATCGGACGTGGTCAGCACTGCCAGCGGTATCAGACGCAGTCGTGCGTCCTGTTTTATTTCGCGCAGCAAGTCCCGCGAATTCGATTTAGGAAGATTGAAATCCAGAAAAATCAGTTGCGGAGTGGGTGTTTGGGCATGCGAACCTTGGTGCCTGAGAATGAGCATCGCCTCCTCCGCATCTCCGGCAACGTGGATCGTGACCGGCGGTTGTAACTCTTTGAGAGCCTCACGCATGAGGCGGACATCTCCCGGGTTATCTTCGACGACAAGTATATTTCGCGCGCTAGGCACACACTCTCCCGCGGCCCCTCGTGAAACAGAGCTATAGGTTGATTAGCTCAGTGTACACAAATCAAAGAAGCTTCAACCCTCAAGAAAAACCCGATGAAAATGGCAATCCAGTGTTGATTGGAACCGCCTGTTGTTCTCCAATTCCCTGTTTTCTTGTAAGAAGCAGGTCGAGGATGTGGTTTTCCATGGACCCGTCGCGACTGTCTCACCACGGAAATCTACCGCAGGGAGGTAAAACGAAGTAGAGAATGAGGCGCTGCATTATCATCCCGACGCATATGCAGCCACCCTAATCGCAACCTCCAAAGGCAATCCGGAATTTCGAATTACCCAAACTGTCCGAAGCGCTCCCCGGCCAACCGGTCGGCTAAGACTACGATCCTTGCCCTAAGTTGTGGAGCAGGCGTTTTCGCCTGCGCGCCTCTCGTCCCACGTGAGACAATTCACGGCAACTCCACCGAGATAATTCGCTTAGGAATTTTTCCCACTGGAATCTGCGACAATTCCTTGCGCGAAGCAACGTCGATCACCGACACTGTATTGGATCCCGCATTCGAAACGTAACACTTCGATCCATTCGGGAGAATCGTCATCCAATCGGGTCCGCGGCCAACAGGAATCGTCGCCAGCAATCCCAGGTCAGGCAGAGAAAAGATCGACACCGAATTACTCAGCAGACTGTTCACCCAGAGAGTCTTCTGATCTGGCGTGATCGCCATCCCGTGAGAGAACGTCTCCGCAATCAGAGGTTTCGCCCCAGGCGGCGCATCGGGCAACAAGACCTTCTTCACAATCTTGCGGGTGGCGAAGTCCACTACAACGAAGCCGTGGAAATTTGAGAGTTGAACGAAGAGGTGCTTTGCACCGTCATCAAACACAACCGGGCGCGGCTGACCGGGCAGCGGAATTTCATACTCCGGCTCCTGTGTTTCCGTATTGATGACCGTCAGCTTGTTGTCGCCCATCGAGGTGGCGATCATTTGTTTACCGTCCGGCAGAAGATAAACGTTGTGAGGATTTCGGCCCACCGGAATCTTCTTCACCACTTTTTGGCTCTCCGTATCCACCACTTCCACCCAGGATTCCTGACGAATGCAGACATAAACGTATCGTCCGTCCGGCGTGACCGCGAGGTTGTTCGGCCTGCGGCCTAGAGGCACCGTTCCGGTTGTCTTCAGGCTGGCCCGGTCGATGATATCGAGCACGTCCTGACTTTCGCTGGGGACGTAAAATCGGGTTCTGTCCGGCGAGATGATGACGGCGTGCGGATTCTTGGATACGGGAATCTCGCCGACGGTACGATCAATCGAAGGGTCAATGATGGAAACGCTGGCGCCGTCCGTATTCGCGACGTAAACTCTCGTGCTGCCCGCCATCAACGTAACCGGTAGGAGAAACGGAAGAAGCTTCATGAAGGCTCCAAAGGGATTCTGTCTCAGCTCAGGGCTATTCTACGCGAACAAGGGCGGAGGGCGGCCAGAACTGTCACCCGCTCACTCGTCGGAAGATCAGTGCGCTACCTTGTTCGTGGTCGCCATTGCTGTTGGAGCTAGGCCGCGGTGACTTTCATCGTGCAAGCTATCTAGGGTCGAAGGAGCCCCATCGTGCTGTAGTGTGTAATGGTATACACCCGCTCACACCACCGCCGCGTCGTCGTCAGAGAGGATCGACATCGTGAGCGAAGGAGATCTATCCGTGTCTCGCGACTCTGACAACGGTCCCGTTGTACGCGGATCGAAGTCGAACGCCTCTCGGCAGGGCAAGACCGCTGACCGTGGCAAGCTCAAGATCGGCGATGACTGGAACGCAATCCGTATCATCGCGCTCTCGCAAAGCAATCCTTTGAAGGCGATCGCCGAGTTTGTTGAGAACAGCATCGATGCGCACGCAAAAACCGTCACGATCACGCGCGGCCGGGAACACGGCGAGCACTATCTCTCGATCAAAGATGACGGCGATGGCGTGCCACGCGATGAGGAGGGCCGGCCGAATTTCAAATACGTTGCGACGCACATTTGCGACTCGATCAAGCGGCGGCTGAAAGCGGAAGGGGTTGGAAACGGCCTGCAGGGAGAGTTCGGCATCGGGCTGCTGTCCTTCTGGACGGTGGGCGACCAGCTTACGATGATCTCCGCTGGCAGCGACCAACGCTCTTACCAAATGACTATGAGCAAGGGCGACTCGGGCTACAACGTGAGCCCACGGCGCGTGCTGTTCGCCGAGCGCGGTACAGAACTTCGCATCAGCCCGCTGCTTGAGGGGATCCGGACACTCTCCGGAGAGAAGATCCAGTGGTATCTGGCCTCGGAACTGCGGGACCGGATCCGAAGCGCGCAGGTTCGCGTGACGGTGATCGACAAGCTTGCGCGCAAGCAGTACGAGGTCGAGCCGCGCGCGTACGAGGGTCGACTGCTGCATCAATTACCCGCGGTCCGCACGCCATTCGGCGATGCATACGCGGAACTCTATCTCGCGGAGCCCGCCGACAGTTGTCGCGTCGCGCTCACTCGCGCGGGGACCCGAGTCATGGAGGACCTCGCGGCACTTCCCGGGCTCGAGCATGCACCATGGTCCTCCAGGTATCTGCAAGGGTTGATTGACGTGCCGTTCCTGAACCTCACACCCAGCACGCGCAGCGGCATCATCCACGATGAGCGCTATGCAGCCCTTTCCGAAGCGTTGCAACCTCTTGAGGCGCATCTGAATGGGCTCATCGAGGCCCAACAGCGAGCGGAGGAAGAACAGGCGAGTCAGCAATCACTGCGTGCGATTCAGCGCGCGTTTCGCGAGGCGCTCCTCGCTCTCCCACCTGAGGAGTACGACTGGTTCGACATCCAGGCACGCGCCCGCGGCGAGAGCGGACCGTCGCGGCCAAGCGCTGACGAGGCCGGTCCGGTAACGGGAGAGGAGGGGAGGACCCTCGATCTCGGTGTAGTGGAACCTGGTTTTAACCCCGGGGTACAGAGACAATTCTTCGATTACGCGGGACCGCTATTCAGCGTGATCATCTCACCGGCCTCCAGCACCACACCCGTCAATGAGCGGCGGCGCTTTCGCGCACTGCCACGGGATCGATCCCGTCGGCGCGTGGATGAGGACCTTCAGTTCTCCTGGGAGATTGCTGCAGGCGGCGGCTCGCTCGCCAGCACGGTCGATCAGGAAGTCGAATATCTGGCGCCCTCTACGCCGGGCCTTGCGGCTCTGAAGGTATCGGTCAGCCAGCACGAGATCACCTGCGCCGCGGAGGCCTTAGTAACGATCACCGCCAGTCTCGAGACCTCAATGAACGAGGCGATCGTCAACGCCCGTGGCCTGCCAGGCTACACATTCGAACGGGCGGCGGGCGAGCTATGGAGATCCCGATTCGATGTTGCACGCAACCTCATCATCGTCAACAGCGGACATCGTGACTTCGTGTTCGCGACGAAAAATCGTGCGCTGCAGCTGCGCTATCTGGTGCGCCTCTACGTCAAGGAGCTCGTGTTAAGGAACTTCGCAGGTGTTCCCCCAGAGCAACTGCTCGAACGCATGATCGAATTGTCGCTGTATGCCGAAGAGAAACTCAAGTCGGGTTGACGATCCACATATCCCCAACCACCTGGCTCGCGGTCCTGATTCGGTACTAAATAATGAGGGCCTTCTCTAACAGGTCGCCAACCCCCAGTTTGACCGCCGCGCTCTGCATGTAGGGTCGGTCGAGAGTATGTTGGCAACTACGGGCGATCCCTTGTATGTCGCGCCACTGCACTTCTGAGGCCTCGCCGCCAGACCTGAACCAAAAGAGCTTAGCGAGCAGGATGTCTTCTGGTGTCACGAAAGGTGCGGGTGCTTTCGCAAGCCCGGTGTCACTCAGATAAATAGCGCGATTCAACTCCTCCATGCCGAGAGCGAATGCAGCCGCGGGAAAGAAATCAAACTTAAACGCCATTGGCATGTAAATCGCGTTGAACGATCTGCCGCAGCGAATTGCCGTCAGGGCCTCCTCTGCATCTACGTAGAAGCCCTCCGGCAAGCTGTCCAGAAACCGCTCAACATTTTCTTCAGTGAATTCGCCCAGGATGTCTACGTCGTTTGTAAAGCGAGGCTCCCCGAACGCCGTACTAGCCCACGAGCCTCCTATTGCATAGCGAATGCCGGCTCGCTCGAGTGCGCAGCGCACAGGTTCGAACGCGTCCGCGGGCGACATTAGAATTTTCGGTAGGCCCTTCGCGCTAGGTCCAATCCGAACCGAGACACAGCGATTCGAAACGTGATCTCGACCTCATCGGCGTAGGGGTCCTCGCGCCGCAACGCAGCACGTTGAAGCGAATCTCCTGCGGCCCAGAGCGCCGCCCCCAACCCGAGCCGTTCGGAGGCTGTCATTCCTTTCAGTCGCCCGAAGTAGACCTCGCGCGCTTTCTCAGATGTGTCGCTCAACGCCACGGTACTTCGAGTATCTCGCACACTTCGAACTACTACCAATCTGAGACTTTGTTTTCGCTCTGGTTTATCGGAGCCGTCTGGTACTGCGGTCCGAAAAACACGGTTATCAACATCGCCCTATACAATGTCTCTGCCTTATGCCGGTCTTCGGCGCTCAGCGGTAAAGCTGTCGCTTGCGGAAAGCTGCTGTTCGGATTCTGAATCACCACCGCCACTCGAAATTGGAGGTGAAGCGCAAATTGGGCACGTCCGCATGCGCAGCCTGAAACGACTGATAAAAGCTGGTCCAGGCGGCTCTAGATTTTTCATCGTTTATCCGAGCGTTTATTAAGCGCCCTCATTTTTTGACGTGCTTGAAAGGCCTCATCGGGTGAAAGGGCAAATGCCGGTGCTGGTTTCTGAGTGTTGCACACGAGTGGAACTCCAGCGATCAATCCGGCGGCGAAGCTCAAGCTCCTGATTATGATCAGATCGTACCTGAAACAAGATTGCTCCGGGTTGTTACTCTGCTCTCTCAGACGTGACCGGGTCGATGTGAATCACGCTCCAGATCGGAATGATTGAAGCGCCGAGTGCAACCAGTAAAAGGATGGAACAAGCCATAGAGAAGGTCACTGGATCAAGCGGGCTCGTATCGTAGAGCAAAGAAGAGATTGTTCTGGCGACGACGAGTGACGCGATTAGCCCGATAAAAACTCCAGCACCAGACAGTCGTTCGTGGAAGGCAGTGAAATCGGATACTGGCTCGCGGTTGCTACCTCAATAACCCACGTATGTGGCTGCTCAGGGAAGCGCGCGCTTTCGCGACGGGAATCAAGCGTTCGAGCCAGCCGAGATCAGCGTCAATGGTCACCTCGGTGTCGGTCACTTCGACCGTGCCTTTGATCGGCGTACTAAGGAAACCCATCTTCGCTAATACCGAAAAGACGAGCGTTGATCCCTCCCAACTTCTTCGTTCTTCTGCGAACTGAATGGGAATGATTGCGATGTCCCGAAAAAGATCATCAAACGAGCGGTCAACTGATCGCATGACCTCTACCTTTGGCCTGTTGTGCGAGACAGTTACCCGCATGTATTGTTCGATCCGCGTTTGACACTGCCCGTTTCGTTCCGGCATTATGGGCGAACGGCCGACGGGCAGGTCAGTAAGCGCGATGAAAAATACCCTTCGGCTGGGAGTTTAGATCCCGGGATAACATCAGTTTAAAGGTTAGTTTATCTGTGCCGGCGGTGAGACCAAAGCCGACGCCTGCTTCGATATCCACGATCTTGGTCTTGTGATCCATCACGGCCCAGATCTCGTGAAACTGAGCGTTCAAAGGCAAGAAGTGGCGCAGCGGTCCCATATCGGCGTACTCCTCCGCGGCGACAGCCCATTTGTCGTTTAGATTGTAGGCGAGCCGCGTTGCGGGAACAAATTCGAGGTTTCCAAAACCGCCTGTATAGTTGGTATCAACGATCGGATTGAAAATGAAATCCCATGGATGCAGGTGCACGCCGACGATCGGACGCACTTCGGAGGTAAAGCGCCGAGACTCCCAATAACTTTGGTTCACGCTGAACTCGAAATTAACGCCGTAAAAGAAGATATGGTCGGCGGCGTGCGGCCGCACAAATAGTTCCCTTAATTTGAAGCCGTTATACGTCGGGCCGCGCCCTTCGGAATAGAGGCTGTAGACGGGGAGGTACAGGCCTTGCTCGAACCAGTCGGTAATGCCGTAAGCCCATTCGGCGGCGCCATTGAAGGAATTATTGGCAATGATGGCGCCCTGGAAATCTGGAGCTTTGCGGCCGATGGGGGTGAAGTTCATGTGGACCATCAGGTTGAATACACCCGGAGCCTCGATTTCGGCGTCGTAGACCTGGATCTCGTCCGTTTGTGCGAAGAGAGCTGCCGGCGCGGCGAGCAGGAGCAACGCGATTACAAGGCGGATTCCCATCGCGTCTAAAGAGGCAGTTCGCAGATCCGCACACACATGGTTCCCAATGTACCAGCGGCCGTCCGGGCGGAGATGATTCCTTCGAAAATCCCGGTTAGGCAGCAATCAGATCGCCCCTGACCTCACCGCGCCCCGCACATCATCTCGGTCCACGCGGCCGCCGGCGAAGAGTTACAGCGGACGGAGCAGCTTGTTGTCGAGGCGCTTGCCAATCGTCCTCAGATTTCATAACTTTGTTTAACGCCATGAAATCCGCCATGCTCTGGATAACGAGCCTGTTGATCGTCGTGGGCGTCATCGCGTTATCGCAGCCCGTCTTCACAGGCGTGTTTCCGCCAGCCGAATTCGCGGCGCGGCGTACACGCGTGATGGAGAAAATTGGTGAGAGCGTCGCGATCATTCAGGGTACGACGGAGCGGCCGGGAGAGCAGCCGCTACGCCAAAGCAACCAGTTTTTCTATCTAACGGGAGTGGTAGAACCCAGAGCGATCCTGATCATTGATGGACGTTTGAAGACCTCCACGCTCTTTCTAAACCCGCGGAATGAGCGTCGCGAAACGATGATGTTCGGTTCTGGGCTCTATCCAGGAGAGCAGGCTGTTCACGAAACGGGAATCGACGCTGTTCTCCCGCGAGACGAGTTCAGCACCGCGCTGAACTCAATCGCAAAGAAACACCGCACTATTTATGTTCCATTCCGGCCCGAAGTTCTGGGTGAAGCGTCATCGAGCGACACCATTGCGCTGGCTAAAGCGACCAAGAGCGATCCTTGGGACGGCCGATCTTCACGCGAAGAAGCATTCATTGATCACATCAAGAAAGAGTCGCCGGATTCAGAGATCAAGGATTTGGATCCGGTTCTGGATTTGATTCGAGGCACGAAAGACGATCTGGAGATTCAAACTATTCGAGAGGCGACCCGCATCGCCGGGTTAGGAATTATGGAGGCCATCCGGGATGCCCGGCCCGGAATGTTTGAATACCAGCTTCAGGCAGATGCCGAATACGTCTTTAAGAAGAACGGGGCTTACGGCGCTGCTTATTTCGCTCTAATCGCCACGGGTCCGAACACCTTCTACACTCACTACCACAAAGGGACGGCGCAGCTACAAAGCGGCGAGTACGTACAGTTCGACTACGCACCCGATTACAAGAACTACTCGTCAGACGTGACCCGGATTTTTCCAGTGGACAAGAGGTTCACGCCGTGGCAACGCGAATACTACACTATTTATCTCCGCCTTTATCGCGCGGTGATGACGTCGATCAAGTTACATGAAAGACCCAGCGACATCATTCGTGAAGCTGTGCCAAAGATGGACGCTATCGTCTCTTCTTATCAATTCACCGATCCGCAGATCAAGGACGCCGCGCTGAAATTTGTTGATCGGTACCGAAATAGTCATGCGAACAGCTTGGGGCACACGGTCGGGATGGAGGTGCACGACGTTCGTAATCCCACGCCTACGCTTGAGCCGGGCCAGATCTTCACGATTGAACCGGAAATGCAGATTCCAGAGAAGCATCTGGGTATGCGGCTGGAAGACATGATCCTGATGACCGACACTGGCTATGAGAATCTGTCGGCATTCGTTCCGGTTGAGATAGCCGATATTGAGCGGCTGCGAACGCAGCTCGGGTTAAGCGATGTGCCCTGACGATAAGGTGAACCGACGTAGGCCATGCGCGATCGAATGAAGCCGCCTGTGCTCGTTGCAGGTGGTTTCGCGTGTATCTTTCTTCTCGCCTGCTTCATATATGAGCCGGATCGGGATTCACAATGGCAGGGACGAGTGACGGTCAATCCATGTGTCCGTTTTGACCGGTCGCGACCGTTGGGGCCGAAAAGCAAGCTATCAGCGCGCGTGGAGTCGAATTTCTGCAGCGAAGATCGCGATTGCGGAACTTCTCCAGACGCAGAGGGGGATGAGCCGCCCAGACCCCAAACCCCGCCTGATCCGGGTCAGGCGACTGACGCGCACAAGAGTGCTCCCGATGCAGGCGTCGAGCAGACCAAACAAGGGAATCGTCCGCCTGCTGCGATGATCGACAGCTTCGATGGGCTGGGTTTCGGGTTTACCGGACCGCAGGGCACCGCCGCCGGCCGCAATCCGTCGGATAATACGCTTGCCGTCGGGCCCGATCACATCGTACAGATTGTCAACTCTCGACTAGCGGTGTTCACAAAAAAGGGAACCAAATACGACAGCACCGGAAAGGTCCTCTACGGCCCGGTCGTGACCAATAGCATCTTTGCAGGATTCGGCGGACAGTGTGAACACCAGACCAGCGGCGATGCCGTTGTTCGTTATGACCAGATTGCAAAGAGATGGCTATATGTTTTGCCTATTTTTCGGCGGCCTCCCGATGACCCCAAAGGGCCGTACTACATGTGTTACGCGGTGAGCACTGGCGCCGATCCGCTCGGACCCTACTATCGTTATGAGTTCAAGAGGCGGTTATTTCCGGACTATCCGCGCCCGGCGGTGTGGCCTGACGGGTACTACATCCCTACGAGCACCGGCGACACCGTGATTCAAAAGCATGCCTGTGTGGCAGATCGAAAGAAAATGCTGCAAGGATTGCCTGCGACGGAACAATGCGTAATCGTCGATGGCGTGAATTTTCTAAATAACACCGACCTGGACGGCCAAACGCTACCTCCTCCCGGCGCTCCGAACATTGTCATGGCCGCGGGTGGGACACAATTGCACAAGCAATATGAAGATGACGGCATCTACGCATACAAGTTCCACGTGGATTGGGAGAATCCTTCCAACACCAAACTGAGCGAGGCGCTGAAGATTAAAGTGGCTCCGTATCATTATCTCTGCAACGGGCAGCTCAGCAGCTGTGTACCTCAACCTGGGACGACGCGAAGGCTGGATGCGCAGGGAGACAAGCTGATGCAGCGGCTGGTCTACCGAAAATTCGGAGATCATCAGTCAATTGTCGCGTTGCACTCCATCAACACCAACGCGGGAGGAGGCGGTGTTCGCTGGTACGAGTTTCGCCTCGATCAGAACGGCAGTCCTTATCTTTATCAGCAGGGCACGTATGCGCCGGACTCTTTCTACCGTTGGATGCCGAGCATGGCGATGGATCGGAACGGCGACATAGGCATCGGATACTCATTCGGCGGAACTCCTCACTATGCCGGCCAGCGATTCACTGCCCGCTTGCGATCGGACCCGCTCGGTCAACTAACGTTTCGTGAGACCGTGTTGGTGGAAGGAGCGGCGTCACAGTCGAATACGCTCCGCTGGGAAGACTATGCGACGACTGCTATGGACCCGAGCGATGACTGCACCTTCTGGTATGTGGGCGATTATCTGAAGGCCGGGGCAGCGAGCTACGCAAGCCGTATTGGATCGTTCCGCCTGCCGGGATGTCTGGTTGCAAATGTCGGCGGCACGGTCTATTTTGATTCGAATCATAACGGGAGACGTGATCCGGGCGAACCTGGCTTGAGCGGGGCGCGTGTTAGCTATAACGGACAACAAGCGGGCAACCTGAGCAGCGATGCCGCGGGACAATTCTCGGTCTCCCTTCCCTCCGACCCAGCATACGGGAACCCGAGCTACTCGTTCTCGTTGTCGCATCCATCTCGGAAAGCTAGTTGGATGAGCACAACGAGATCGCCCGCCGATTCGATCCCGGGTATCGCATTCGTGAACGGCAGCTACCAGATTCGCTTAAACGATGCTCGGGCGGTTGACAGCTTAGATTTCGGTGAGGTATGTGTCGCGAAAAGCAAAGGCGCGCGGGACGTGAAATTCTGGTCGGGGGGCGGTGAACCTCTATTGGGTTCGCATACTGGAGAGTGGCAGGAGCTGATAAACGCGAACTTACATCTGGTGAGTGAGGACGGTTCCCGATTCACCGTATCGAGTCCCAATGGAGCGTTTGACCAGCTTCGCGCCTGGCTCCGGGCATCGTCCCCACGGAATGAGTCGCATAGAGTATCTCAGCAACTCGCCGCGGTAGCCTTCAACACGAGCTTTGGGAAACAGGACGGCAGTGCAACGGCGAAGGATCCGGTCACCGGCGACTGGCCAACAGTTCACGAACTGATAAGTCGGGTCAGTTCGTTAATCGCCGCCCATCCAAATACCTCGGAAGCGGGCAGCGCCCGAAGCGACATGCTGAAATACGAGGTACTGTTGCGGCAATTGAACAAGAACTCGGCCCATGTAACGCCATCCGCTCCGAGCGCGTGTAGAGTGGCAGGGTTCTAAGAATCTCACCGGCAACTCGCGCTATTGTATACAATTTCGTGTACACCTATTGACATTACGATTTTTCGAATTTATACTCCCGACTAAAGTCGAAAAAAGCCGTCTGGACACCATGCCAGCGCTGCGCTTCAGGATGAGGTGAAAAGCAAATGTTCAAAGCAAGTCTATTGGCTCTGTTGCTTTGGCTCGCGTCGCTGTCCATTGCGTTGGGACAGGTGAGCTCGAGCGCCGCCGGCCGAATCCATGGCATCGTCACCGATCCCTCGGGAGCGGCTATTCCGGGCGCGACTTTGCTGCTTACGGATAACGCCACCGGTCACGAGGTCACGGTGAAGTCTGAAAAGGAGGGCGATTATACATTTCTATCGCTCGATCCCGGCTCCTACCAACTGACAGTGACTATGACCGGATTTCAGACTGCCGTTTACGACGGGATCATCGTGGACGCGTCCCGAATTACCGATCAGCCCGTCAGTCTCAAGCTGGGTTCCGTTTCCGATCGGGTCGAGGTATCGGGTGTAGCGCCCGTACTTGAAACCTCATCAAGTCAAATTTCCACCACGGTCGAAAACAACGATATTCAAGATCTGCCGCTCTCAGGCCGGGACACGCTGCCGTTCGCCACCCTCATGGCCGGAAATCAAAATTTGGGGATCAACGATAGCAGCGGCCGGTACGGAACATTCAATGGGCTCCCCAATGCTTCCATGAATATTTCGCTGGACGGGATGAACAATAATTCACAGCGTTTTAAGAGCGGCGGAACCAGCTTCTTCGAATTTGCTCCTGCGCGGCTTGACGCTATCCAAGAAGTCACGATTACTACCACCGGATCTGGCGCTGACGCTTCGGGAGACGGCGCGATGCAAATCCAACTTGTGACAAAGCGCGGAACGGAGAATTACCATTTCAAACTGTTTGAGCAGTTTCGAAACGATGATCTGAACGCAAACTCATTTTTCAACAACGCGAAAGGATTACCGAGAACGAAGATCAGACAAAATGACTTCGGTGGAAATATTGGCGGCCCACTGCCGGTCCCATTTGTTCCTTATTTCAAACACCGACTCTTCTTCTTCATCAACTTTGAGGCTACTCCGCTTCCCACAAGCTTCGTGGACACTGCCACCACGCTGACGCCGCTAGCGCAAACAGGCCAATTTAGCTATATAGGAACCGACGGAGTGACTCATACGGTAAACGTGCTCCAGAAAGCGGCCGCTGCCGGTTATTCAGGAGCTATCGATCCCACTGTTGCAGGCATCTTTAACACCACGAACGGGACCTTGAAAGGCGGTGCGTTGACCCCAAGCACGACCGATCTGATACACGAGACATTAACTTGGAATCAGGCCTATACGAGCAACACTTACTATCCGACTGCTCGCTTAGATTACCAGATCGCGCCAAAGGTTGCGTGGCATGGCACTTGGAATCTTCGTTACAACAACATCGCCGGCTACCCTCAATATCCGGGTCTTTCAGTTCTCGGCAATGCTTATAAGATCACAACTTATGTAGCCAGCAACACCGTAGATTGGACCATTACTCCTGCGATGTTGAACTCAGCGACTTTTGGCGTGCAGAGCAACGGCGAATATTTCTATCAAGGTACTGGCTATAATCAATGGTCGGCGTACGGAAACCGCAACATCAGTTTTCAGCCGTCAACTTTTACGCCTGCCATCACTTCGCCTGTTCCTGGCCAAACGCCTTTCATTCGTAACAATCCGGTGTATCAGTTTCGTGACAACCTGAGCTGGCTCCGGGGAAAACATTCCATCACTTTTGGTGCGAGTTGGCTGCACTCCAGCTTCTGGGAAAGCTCTTTTGGCGCACCAGGCGGCGGGGGAATTCCAACCTACACGCTCGGCGTGAGCTCGAGCGATCCGGTTGCGAATGTCTTCAGCGCAGCTAACTTCCCGGCCATTCGCAGCGCCGATGTCGCCAATGCGGAGCAGCTTTACGCGATTTTGACTGGTCGCCTGAGTGGTATCTCCAGTGGATATGGCATCGACGAGAATACCAAGCAGTATTCGCCGTTCTCCCCCGTGACTCAACGCTTCGCTTATACGACTAGCGGGATTTATACCCAAGATTCCTTTCGTGTGAGTTCCGAGTTCACTTTGAATTATGGACTTCGATGGGAGTTCACAACTCCGATTCGAAATACCAACAACATCGACTTGATTGCTACGTACCCAAACTTGTTTGGGCCCTCGTATTACGCGCTAGAGCCCCGAGCGTTATCTCCGAATCAAAATCCGGTGCTTGTGCAGCAGGCCGCCGCGTATAGCGCCGACTACAAACAACCTTCGCCGAACTTTGGTTTTGCATGGAATCCCAAATACAAGGATGGATGGTTGGGCGCTCTGCTAGGCCACCGAACTGTCATACGAGCTAGTTATGCGATCAACTTCTATCAGGAGGGCATGAATGCAATCTCGAACGTCATGTCGTCTAACGGCGGCTCCATACAGTCCCAATCGTTAGCGCCAGGGCAAGTGGGATTCACACCGGGAGGGTTAACCCTCGCCTCTCCGACTCCCGCGTTGGTTACGAATCCTTCGGCCTTCGCGTCGACGCTTCCTGAATCCGATTTTACGTTCGCTAACTCTATCTATGGAGTCAATCCAAATCTGCGGCAGCCGTACGTCCAGAACTGGACGTTCGGCCTTCAGAGAGAGCTCGCCAAGAACACAGTTGTTGAAGCGCGTTATGTCGGGAACAAAGCCACGCACATATGGCACTATTACAACGTCCAGGAAACCGACATCTTCCATAACGGCTTCCTTCAGGAATTTGTGAATGCTCAAAGCAACCTGAACGTCAATGCGGCGGCAGGGAAAACTGGTTTCGCCAACAACGGACTTCCCGGTCAAGTTGCGCTCCCCATCATGTCTACGGCGTTCGGCAGCCCTACCTCGTCTACTTTCAACAACTCTACTTTCATCACGGATCTTCAGACTGGGCAGGCAGGCGCTTTCGCCCAAAGTTTGGCTACTACTCCGACTTATTTGTGCAATCTGGTCGGCAATAAGTTTGCACCCTGTGCTAGTATCGCGCATACCGTTTCCGGTCCTTACCCGATCAACTTTTTCCAACCCAACCCCTTCGGTACGGGCGCCTTTTACCAGGACGACAACGGCAACACAAATTACAACGCGTTGCAAGTAGAAGTTCGCAAGGCGTATAGTCAGGGATTTAGCTTCTCGGCTAATTACACCTATAGCCATACGCTGGGGAACATTTATAATTCCATGAGCCAGACCGGCCAGAGTAACGAGCGCACGCTTGCAAATGACCGCCTCGACTATGGCGCTACGCCGTTCGACATCCGTCATGTGTTTCAGGCCTATTGGAACTATTCGCTGCCCATTGGAAAGGGACGCTTGGTGAATGTTCAGAACCGATTCTTGGACGCTATAGTGGGTGGCTGGACAATCTCTGGCATTCATCGCATTACATCCGGCAGCGTATTTCAGCTCAGCAGCAATTACTATCCGGTAAATGGCTTTACTTATAATTCACTCTCCAACGGCGGGGTGGTTCTTAATGGAATCAACAGGGGCCAGCTGCAAAATCTCTTCAATGATTTTTATGGAAATGCCAATAAAACCGTAAATTTTGTCGATCCCAGCTTGATCGGTTCGGATGGGCGATCGAATCCCGCTATTCTGGCGCCTGCGACCACACCTGGGCAGTTCGGGGCCTTGGTCTATCTCTACGGTCCCCACGTATTTAGCAACGATCTTGCGATGTTAAAGGAAGTTCCGATCGCGGAGAAGCTCCGCTTTGGATTCCAGATAGAAGCTCTCAACGCCTTTAATCATCCGATCTTTAGCCCTGTGCCAACAGCAGGCAACTCAATAAGCATTACATCTACCACTTTCGGACAGACTAGTTCTTCGCTGATCGGTCCACGGAATCTTCAGTTGCGTGCTTACTTGCAGTGGTAATGCGTCGCAAATTCACAGTGAATCGAGTGCGTTGGCTGAATTGTGTGTTCGCGGCGTCCGGACTTCTCCTTCCCGCATTTGGCTCAGCTCAACAGACGGGAGAGCGAGGCCACTCCATAGGGCACGTCGCAACAGAAGGGAATCTCATCGTTATCGAACTCGACGAAAATGCTCTTGGCGATAAACACCTTTTCAACCTGGATCATCGCACGCTGAAATTCGTTCCAGAGGGTGACGCTTACCGGGTAAGCAACGTGCCTTTGCGGTGGGATGGAGAGTTTGGCGCCCAATTAAAAGACCATGAGGTCAATCTTCACAACTTCAGGTTCCGGTTTTCAGGCAAAACCTGGGACACTTTTTCGGTGGCAAATACGGGTGTGGTCACGTTTGGTGCGTCGCAGAGCAACGGAAACGAAGGACGTGCGACTGGGTTTCCGATATCTCGCTTCGATCAACTGCAGAACGCCGGTGCTGCGATTGTCAACACGGTCCTCGGAATCAGCGTTTTTTTGAAGCCGAGAATGTCGGGCCCGCGATATTGGAAAGAGCTGGCCGATCGGGCGGTTATCACTTGGGATCTGACCGAGCCATGGGGCGGGATTCAGGACTTCACCTGGAAGCCAACCGTGAACCGCTTTCAACTTACGTTGGCGAAAGACGGCTCGATAGAGATGTCTTACAACGATGTGGCTGCGAAAGACGCGATCATAGGCGTCTACCCGCTCTCCAACACCGGTCCAGAGGAGCCATTGACGACGCTTCGCGGCAGCCGTAGCGAGTCAGGCGCTCCGTATCTGGACATCACAGATTTGAGACTGTCGGTAGTGGATGGTCTTTTTCTCAAAGTGCAGTTTAGGATGAGCGGACCCGTTTTGCACGATGGCGATCCTGCCTTGTCAGGTCTGACATATCGCGTTTACCTCGATTCCCAGGAATCTCGCGGGACGGAACCTCCGCCGGAGCGCTCGCGAGTCGTTTGGACAGTTCGTGGCTTTCGAAGACCAGCTCAAAATGGCGGTAACGGCGGCTCTCGCTATATAGCGCTCGGACGAGGTCTTGGCAGAGAGGTCAAAGCGGAAGGCAATACAATCTCTATTCAGGGATTGCTTCCGGGTGCTTTCAAGGGTCTGCGAAAGCTGTACGTGTCTGCGGAGGCTTCGACCGGGGAAGCAGGGCCCCCTTCGCGTGTTGCCCCCCAACCTGTTTCGATCGTGAACCTAAGGAGCGCCGACGTAGATTTCTCGTCTATTACACCCAAAGAGCACTTCCGCGTCGGATACGAGGTCTTCCACTACCTTTCGCTGCCTAATTCTCGGGATTTGAGTTGCACAGTGATCAACTCCCTAGGGGATAACTTTGATTTTCTCGCCTACTATTCGGATTTTCGGATAGACAACCAGGAAGCAGGTACACCGAGCAATGGGCCAATGGGTGGTCATGTGACCGGCATCGGACAGACGGAAAGAGGGTTGGATACTTTCTGCAGCGGCGGACGATTTCAATGGGGTTTCATCCAGCCGGTTTACGTCGGTTCCAATCAAATGCAGGAATTTCCTCCTGCTGACGAAAAGACGGACAATCCTCGGGACATCGACTTCTATCGTGCTCAACTCGAAGAACGGTCACCAGGCAATGGTATCCCGCCATATGATCTCGCCATGTCGCAGATCGGACACGAGATGGGGCACCGCTGGTCGGCCTTCGTTTCCGCGAAAGTGAACGGTGAACATGTTCCCCTGGGTCCGACTCACTGGGCAAGGGGCTTACAAGCGCCTGTTCCGTTCCCTTTCCAGAGGCCAATAGAAGCGTCGGCAATGGGCGGCGGAGTTTGGCAAGATAATCTCGACGGTACGTTCACTCAACTCGACGACGATTACTACGTTCCCGCCACAGGTTATTCATACTTGGATCTGTATCTCATGGGGCTGATCGCGCCTTCCGAAGTACCCGATTTCTTTCTGTTACGAAATCTTTCTCCTGCGGGAAAGGATGCAAACGGTCATTCAATCTTCAAGGCAGATCGCATAAAAGTCACCATTGATGATGTCATCGCCGCCCAGGGACCGCGTTTGCCCGGTGTCAATCAGTCTCAAAGGAAATTCAATACAGGAATGGTCGTGATGGTCGAGCATGGCCAGAAGCCGTCGCGTGACTTACTTGAGCGAACAACTGGGATCGGCAAAGCTTGGATCGACTATTGGGCGACAGTAACCGGCCATCGCGCTTCGATGACTACGGATATCCACTGATATTGTCGCGGATGTAACTAATCAAAAGAAATGTGAGTTCTGGAAATGAAATCGGCTACTTTGTGCTTTGTAACGATAGGCGCTTCCATCTTGGCCGCTTGCCCGATTCTTCTAGCCCAAGGCACGCTGGCTGATTACCAACGTGCGCGCGAGCTGCAAGCAAAGGCGCGCGGATTAGTCGTGAATTCTCCAGGCCCAATTACCTGGATCGGCGACACGGACCACTTCTGGTATCCACGGTCCGTGAAGGGCGGGACTGAGATTGTCCTGGTGAATGCAGATGCGAGAACTAAGAAACTTGCATTCGATCACCAAAAAATGGCGGCCGCAATCTCCAAGGCAACCGGCCACACGTATACGGCACTCGCATTGCCGTTTGCGACTCAGCCAAGGCCAGGGGGCCGGCCCGTACCTCCTGGCACAACGGCGCCTCTGACCTTTGTGGATGATGAAAAGAACATTACGTTCGGGACCGGAGGCTTTCTGTACAAGTGCAGCTTGAGCGAGTACTCATGCAATAAAGAAGGTCCCATCCCGGCGCCCGGACCAGCAATCGCGACGTATCGGGAGATGGTTCTCTTCCTTATCCGCAGGAGGTGGGTGGCGATCCGGTAGATGGACTTGAGTACGAACCCCCTGCTCCGCAGAACGGGGATGAAGGCCGATACGGGCGAGCGCAACACGCGTGTGCACCACGGCCACACCAAGCGCAGGAGCCGGCTCGCACGGCGCGCCCATCGCGGCTCTCCGTTGGCTCTCAGCTCCTGGGTCAGCTGCCGCCTGAACCGCCGGAAGTCTGTGCGTCCTTTGATGGTAAGTGGGAAGCCTTCGTACAAAACTACAACGTATTCATCAAACACGTTAACGATCGTTCTGGGTTTCCGTTGAGCTTTGACGGATCAGAAGGCAATTACTACACGCTTCGAACGCTAGCGTGGTCACCCGATTCCAAGAAATTGGTGGCCTATCACACGCGGCCTGGGTACGATCGCGAGGTCATGTACATTGAGTCATCGCCGACCGATCAGATCCAACCAAAACATACGACGATCCATTACGTGAAGCCGGGAGATACCTTGGATGTCGCTCATCCAGCGCTCTTCGATGTGGAAACAAAAAAGGAGATCGAGATCGACAATGCTCTCTTTCCAAATCCATACTCGCTCAGCCCGCCAGCCTGGTGGAAAGACGGCCGTGCCTTCACATTCGAATACAACCAGCGAGGGCACCAGGTTTACACGGTAATCGAAGTGGATGCGCAGACTGGAAAGGCGCGTCCGCTCATCAATGAGACATCGAAGACGTTCATCTACTACAACAATTTGGGACCTGGTCTGTCCGCGGGCAGAAAGTATCGTCACGACGTGAACGATGGCAAGGAAATCATTTGGGCCTCCGAGCGGGACGGCTGGGAACATTTATACCTTTACGACGGAGTTACCGGCCAGGTAAAGAACCAGATCACCAAGGGTAACTGGCTGGTGCGAAACGTGAACTGGGTCGATGATGAGAAACGTCAGATTTGGTTTGACGCGGGTGGCACAGTTCCGGGTCAGGATCCTTATTTTACGCAGGCTTATCGCATCAACTTCGACGGTACCGGGCTAACGAGGCTGACCGAAGCAGATGGCACTCACAGTATCAACTTCTCGCGCGACCACAAATATTATGTGGATACTTGGCAACGAGTCGATCTTCCTCCCATAGCGCAATTACATCGATCCGAAGATCAAAAAGTCATTATGGACGTGGACAAAGGCGACGCCTCAGCATTGCTGGCTGCCGGGTTCAAATTTCCCGAGGTATTTGTCGCTAAGGGTCGCGATGGTCAAACGGATATCTGGGGAGTCATCATTCGACCTACAAATTTCGACCCATCGAAGAAGTACCCCGTCATTGAAAATATCTACGCCGGGCCGCAAGGATCATTTGTGCCGAAAACCTTTATCCCGGTTTCACAGGATCAATCGCTTGCCGATCTCGGATTTATTGTGGTGCACATAGATGGCATGGGCACCAGTAATCGCTCCAAGGCGTTTCACGATGTGGCCTACAAGAACTTGGCTGATGCCGGTTTTCCGGATCGTATTCTCTGGCACAAAGCTGTCGCGGCCAAATATCCGTATTACGATATTTCCCGCGTTGGCATCTTTGGGACCTCAGCAGGCGGACAAAACTCGCTCGGCGGAGTATTGTTCCATCCGGAGTTCTACAAAGTTGTCGTGACCAATAGCGGGTGTCATGACAACCGCATGGATAAGCTCTGGTGGAACGAGCAATGGATGGGCTGGCCCGTTGGCCCGCAATACGCCGCTTCGTCGAACGTCGATAACGCTTATCGGTTGCAAGGCAAAGCGCTGATTATCGTCGGCGAGATGGATACCAATGTCGATCCGGCTTCGTCCCTGCAAGTGGTGAATGCTCTGGTGAAAGCCCACAAGCATTTCGATATGCTCTATATCCCTGGACAAAACCACGGCGTCGGTATTTTGAATACGGAGCACTATCGCGATGATTATTTCGTGCACAACCTGCTCGGCGTAGAACCACCGGATTGGAACAAGGTGAGTCTACCTTCAGAACCTACCGATAACACCAGCAGCGGAAATTAGCTATCAATCGATAAGCTGGCACGCAGGCCGAAGCTCTCTACTCGGCGGCTCACAAATCACTGTGCCTTGGTTTCGTGTGCGGCCGTCGAACTCTGAGCCGAGGCGCTTAGCGGCATTACTCCGCCCGATGATATAGTTCGATTGAACGCAGGGATTTCTTTCTCCAGCAAAGCCCGGTATTCCGCGCGTGCCGCAGTGAGATCTTTTTCGATGGTGTCGAGAACCGCTGCGGAAGTATCCGTCGGGCCGTAATTTGCGCCGCCGGCTACATCGCCGGCGCCGGTTCCCACCTCTCCGTTGAGCCAGATCAGATTTAAGTAGACTTTGTATGGCTCCACGTAATACTTGTCGTCGCTATCCGCTTCAACTCTTGAAATCAGCTTGTACTCCACGCCTTGCATCTTCTTATCCATGTCTTGCACCGACTTCAAAAGTTCGGCCTTGGCTGTCTCGGCGCGCAACATCTTCTGCATGTCTTCGATTTGCTTGCGCATCCACTCCAGTTGGTTCACCATGTCGGAAGCAGAGTTGATGTCATCGCGGATGCGAAGCTGCATTTTCAATGACGCTTCGAGTTCCGCATCAGAAGCCTTAATTTGCGGAGCCTTTAGAATTTCGATGGGTTGAGTGTAGGCCTTCCCGGCAACCGTCAACCGCACGGTATATTTGCCAGGAGTTACGAGGGGACCCACTTCGGCCTGTTGAATGCCCCAATGCGTGATCGGGCGCGAATCGGCGTGGCGAAAGCGGGTTTCTTCCCAAATAAATGTGTTATCCGGGGCGTTCGTACGAAGCTTCACCAGCTTGGGCGGCTCGTAATGCATATCCCAGATTCTTCGATTGAGGCCGGCCCGGCCCGGGACGTTCTTGTAGTCTCGAATTACATTGCCGTGTAAATCGAGAATTGAAACATCCACTCGGGCAGCAGATTTGAGTTCGAAGTTAACGAATGCGCGACCGCCGGTGACCAAGCGATAGGTCGGCCGCGGCTTGTATAGCCTCACTGGATCAGTCGTGACATGGTCCGCCATTTGTTCCAGCGGCGTAACATCGTCCAGGATGTACAGCCCTCGTCCGTAAGTAGATACAACCACATCGTGGAATCTCTTTTCTACCTCAATCCAGGTCACGGGCGCATGCGGAAGCCCGTCTTGCAGTGCTGTCCACTTTTCTCCATCGTCAAGGGAGTAATAGAATCCATTACCGGTTCCTGCAAACAGTAACCCTCTGTGATTGGGGCTTTCCGCAATCGATTTAACGTACGCTAAGGGACCCTTGGAAAGACCGCCAGTGATTTGTTTCCAGGTTTTTCCGAAGTCCGTTGTTTTATAGATGTAAGGATCGCGATTGTCCATCAGATGGAAATCTACCGCTATATAGGCGCTGGCGGGATCAAATACAGACGGCTGGATCTTTGATACTGTCCCCCACGCCGGCATACCGGAGATGTTCTGAGTTACATCTATCCAATGACCACCGCCATCGTGGGTATACCAGACCTTGCCATCGTTAGTGCCGGCCCAAATGAGGCCCTTTTGGATGGAAGAAGGAGCAATAGCAAAAATCACTTCGCCATAAAACTGACCGAGATTGTCCGCTACGATACCGCCCGATGAGACCAGGCGGCTCGGATCGTGCGTGGATAAATCCGGGCTTATGACACTCCAACTCTGCCCTGCGTTGGATGTTTTGAAGATGACTTGGCAGCCGTAATACACCGTATTGTGATCGAACGGATCGATTGCAAGCGGAGGAGTCCAGTGGCAACGGTATTTGCTCTCATTCGGTGGCGAGTCGAGCGTATGAATCCAAGGGCTGACGGATCGCGCCTCTTTGGTTTTGGCGTCATAACGAGTGACCTCATTTCCGTAGCAAGAAGCCCAAATGATATTTGGATCGGTAGGGTCGGGAACAGTAAAACCTGACTCGCACCCGCCCAGTCGAGTCTCCCAACCATCGTTGCCCGCAGGTCCTCCGCCTCCGGCGACAACGGCAGTGTTCCGGCCCTGACCCTGTGTGCCGCGCGATGATTCTTCGGCGCCCGCGGATTCTGCCTCAGCAGACCGAGTCGAAGATTCGGCCGCAGCGCCAGTCGATGACGAGCCAACCGCTCCTGCGGCCCCGCCCTCCGACTGGGCATTTTCAATGTTTGATTCCGGATTCTCTTCTGAAGCCCTACGCCCGGAGCCTCGAGCGGTGCTAGGACCCCGCATCGTCGTTCCGTCCTGCATATTGCTGTACACCCAATAGGGAACTTGGTTGTCTAGCGCAACGTGATACATCTGCCCGACCGGCAGTTGCACGCGATGGAAGCCGCGGCCATGCACGGTAGTGATATTCATGCCCGCGTCATTGGTGATTACGAAGCGATCGGAATTGCTGGGATCGATCCAGATATCGTGGGTGTCGCCGCCCCACGGCACGGTCCGAAACGTTTCCCCGCCATCTAGCGACTGATGAAATGAGCTATTCGCCACCAGAACCTCGTTCTCATTCGTGGGCGACACTGCAATGCGTATGTAGTAACCAGCTCTTCCGATCAGCGCGCGGCTATGACTGGCGGCGCGCCAATTTTCACCGCCATCGTCAGAGCGCCAGACGGAACCTTGGTTTGCGGTCTGTATCAGCGCATAAACTCGATTAGAATCGCTCGGTGCAATGGCGACATCGATTTTCCCCACAGGCGGCTTCGGCAATCCGTGAGCGCTAAGCCGGTTCCAGGTGGTCCCGCCGTCCCGAGACACATAGATGCCGCTTCCAGGGCCGCCGCTGAACTCGCCGTATGTGTGCATCACGACCTGCCACATTCCCGCAAAGAGCACTCGCGAATTGTGCGGATCTATAACAAGGCCGGAGCAGCCTGTGTTCTCGTCTGCAAAGAGCACGCGATCCCAGTGAAGTCCTCCGTCGAGAGTGCGATATACCCCCCGCTCGGCCTGTGGTCCGGTGGCGCGCCCCAGAGCGCAGACGAAGACGTTGTCCGCATTCGTCGGATTCACAATTACCCGGCCAATGCGCCCCGTTTCTTCAAGACCCATGTGCTTCCAGGTCTTGCCGGCATCGACGGATTTGTAGACACCGTCTCCCATGACGTCGCTGTCACGAATCGCCCACGCCTCGCCCGTCCCGGCCCAGACCACGCTGGGGTCGGAGGGAGCAACGGCTAAGGCGCCGATTGCCGCAGCCGGTTGATCGTCAAAGATGGCAGTAAACTGGTTTCCTCCATCCGTCGATTTCCAGATTCCTCCGGAGGCCGCGCCGGCATAGTAGATGCTCGGATCGCCGGGAACAGCCGCGACGGCAGCGATTCGGTTGCCCACTTGTGGGCCTACAAAGCGGAACCTCATGCCATTCTGGGCATCCTCCGCGTTTCTGGTTTGTGCCGAGCACGAGATCGCGAGCAGAGTAATGAGGACAGCTTTCCGCAAAAATTTCGTGTGAATCATTGGGCTCTTCGAATAGATTAGTGTATCCAAGAGTGTATACAATGAGCCTTTGACAATGCGCAAACCAGTCACCCGCAGAGAAGCGCTGAAGGCTGCCGCGAGCATCGGTACAGGCGCATTGCTTCCAGGAGCAAATGCAATCGCGCAGGATATGCCCATCCAGGTCGCCGGACGACCTGTCGAGATCGCAGTCACACCGGTCAGTGCGCAGACAGCTCGCATTACGATACGGGCGATCGAGAACGGCGAATTGCAACCGATTCCCTATGACGGAGCGCTGGTCAAACCGGATTGGGGTCAACCCGCTGCCCGTATTCGTAATCTGGCCGCGGCCCGCCACATCAAGTGCGGCGAACTCACAATAAATTTTTCCGGAGACCCGTTGACCATTCGCGTGCAAGCGAAAGATGGTCTCGTCCAAGAACTCACCAGCGATGCGCCCACGGGTATTCTCAAATTCGCTTTGGGCGAAGGCCCGCTGTTTGGACTCGGGCAGGGTGGACCACAGTTCGACCGGCGCGGCAACGTGGACCGCATGGGAAGCGGCCAGGCGGGCTACCAGTTGCGTACCCACGGCGCCAAAGTCCCGATCCAATTACTTATTGGTACCGCCGGTTGGGCCATGTACATTCATCAACCGCTGGGTGCATTCGACCTCACCGGGAAGGAAGGTTTGTTCCTGCCGGCAAACCCCGAGGCCGCGCTGCCGCTCGATGTATTTGTCGTCGGTACAAAAAATCCCGTCGAAGTAATGCGTGAATACGCCAAGATTACGGGCTATCCCGAGATGCCTCCGCTCTGGTCACTCGGTTACCAGCAGTCGCATCGAACCCTGGGCTCTCCGGAAGAGATCCTGCAAGAACCCAAGATCTTTCGCGAGAAAAAGCTTCCTTGCGACGCGATGATCTATCTCGGTACTGATTTCTGTCCGAACGGCTGGAACACTCACAACGGTGAGTTCACTTGGAATGCGAAGGCATTTCCGGATCCCCCGCGCGCGATCCAGGAATTGCACGATGAGCATTTCAAGGTCGTGTTGCATATCGTGCTGGAAGGCCGGCATCTTACCGGCACGGTGGCGGATCCGTGTACCGCCCCGCCTCTTCCCAGCGGTCGCACTGCTGACGGCCACTGGCCTCCGGATCGTCAGGTTAGCTGCTACTGGCCCGTACACAAACCGCTCACCGATCTCGGTGTGGATGGTTGGTGGCCCGATCAGGGCGATGGGCTGGATGCGCCTTCACGGCTCGCGCGCAACCGCATGTATTTCGACGGCCAACAGATGTATCGACCGAACCAGCGGGTTTACGCTCTGCACCGTAATGGCTACGCCGGCATGCAGCGTTACGCCGCCTTCCTCTGGTCAGGCGACATTCAATCGACTTGGGAGACGCTGAAGACACACGTCTCCGTTGCCGTGAATACGGGTCTCAGCGGTATTCCGTATTGGGGAACAGATATCGGCGGTTTCGTTCCTACGCAAGAATATACCGGCGAGCTGTTCGCGCGCTGGTTTCAGTTCGCTGCTTTCAATCCCCTGTTCCGCTCGCACGGCCGGGATTGGAGATTGCATCTGCCCTGGGGCTGGACCGTCGGTGAGATCGGCTTTCCGGAGACTCCCGGTTACCATCCCGATCCGAGCGAACTGCACAACCCGGCCATCGAGCCGATCTGCAAGAAATACCTCGAACTGCGTTATCAATTGATGCCGTATCTCTATTCGGCGGTCAAGGAAAGCTGTCAGACGGGTTTACCAATCATCCGTGCGCTGTGGCTTCATTATCCGGACGATGCCGCCGCCGTGGGCCGAGGTGACGAATATCTGTACGGCCGCGACATCCTGGTTGCTCCAGTTGTCGAGAAGGGCGTCAATTCCCGCTCGCTCTATCTACCGCGCGGCACTTGGTATGACTTTTGGACCAGAGAGAAAGCCGAAGGCGGTCGCGAAATCACCCGACAAGTAGACCTGGGCGCCCTGCCTATATACTTCCGCGCTGGCGCTGTCATTCCGATGGGACCACTAAAGCAATACACCGATGAGAAAGTGGACGGCCCGCTTACTCTGTGGGTCCATCCCGGAGCCGACGGAGCATTCTCTCTGTACGAGGATGACGGCAGAACCTTCGATTTTCGCAAGGGCGAGTTCATGCGGATAAATTTCGCTTGGAATGATCGCCAGCGTCGACTAAGCATGCGCTTGGCTAAGGGTTCCAAGATGCTTGCGCCATTGCAGAGGCATATGATCGTTCGCTTCGCCGGCGAATCGCTCACGCGGGAGGTAGTCTTCGCTGGGCATCCAATGGAAGTGAAGCTGTGACTTGTCTCTGTCATCCGCCGAAGCCGCCCGATACCTCGAAGTCTCGTTCGCTTCCGGTCGCGATGATCACCGTGTCATGGTGCAGGCCGCCGATTTGTGCCGGCCCGCCATTCACTGTTACGTTCTGCAGAACATTGGGAAACGGCAGGCGGAACTTCACCTGAACTTCTTTCGGAGCGCCCCTCCTCGCCAGATCGATATGTGCCGTGGCCGTCTTGGCGGTCGCATCTGAAACCATTTTGAAGTTGACCCGGCCCCAGCGCGTGGGTGCCTGATCGATGCTAATCTCTTTGCCGGAGCCCACCCATTCGCGCGGAAGCCCCTTGCCGAAGTAGAGTCGATCCTCATCCGAATCTTCTAAGACGAGCATCCACCGAACCAACAGAGGAATTGTTTGCTGTGCGGGGATGCAGAAGGTAGCCGTACCTCCGGTGATCCCGGCAACTTCGCCCGCCGTCCAGCTACCGCGCGTGTGATCGTGGTAGCGGTGCGAGTACAGGAACAGCAAATATTCTTCCACCCTGTCTAAGCGGAGCAGCATTTGTGCATAGCCGTAGGAAATGAAGCCTAAGATGTCCCTCCCGGTCGGCCGCGGACGTCCGACATTTGCAACAACCCCGAGCGTCGTCGCGCCGTATGCGCGCATGCAGTCGATCACCGTGTTCGCCAACGCCGGAGGCAAAACGTCTGCCTGCAGTAATTCGGCGTAAGCACGATGCGGCCACTGCTGCGGACTCGGCCGTTCTTGCGCCATCGATTCTCGAAACGTTAGTTTCGCTCCGGGGAGCGGTCCCACATAAGGCGGATTCAGGTCGGTGCGCACATTTTTCTGAACGCTGGCAGCTCGTGGCATCCTGCAGCACCTTGGCTCGTAAAAGCCACTCGTGAGCTTGCTTCTCCATGCCCCCGGCGGGCTTGGCGCGATTCATCTCTCGCCACGCTCGGCTGATGTCCTTGAAATCCCCTCGCTGCAAAGGCGCTATTTGCGAAGTAGGGCTGCCACCACGTCATCGGTTGCGGAGCCAGACAGGCGTCCGATTCATTCCACCCATGAATCAATCCGTATCCCGGATCGTCCTTCGGAAGCCGCAGACTCTTTTCGTGCATCTCCGCAAGAACAGCAGCCGTAGCCTCAATTTTCGGGCGATGCTTAAGGAGCAGGGCACTATCGCGTGTGTAGTTGAAATAGCGCGCAAGCAGTGAGAGTGTTAATCCGAACTGCGCGGTTTCCGGCCCCCGCATGTTGATCGCGCCCCGCGAATCTACGAACTCCGTGAAATAGTTGTCGATGATTTGCCGTGCCTGCTCAAAGCGTCCCCACTCCAGGTTCGTGTACACGGCACTGGTGAAGGTGTCCTGGAATCCGTCATACTCCGATCCGTAATAATCGCGGTCCACTGCCCCATATTTCGGATAAACTCCGCCGGGACGAACCATCAGCTCCTTTGCGAAGGCGTACTTGGACATGTCGATCCAAGTCCGATCTGGAACCGACGCTGAAGCGACATCGTGCAGCAGCCTCTCCCAATAATTCGCGAAGACGAGCAACGCTCGATAGAATTCTTCCGGTTGCGGATCTTCGCGTGCTGGTGGATAAGCAGGGTAGCTGTAGCCATAGACTGCCTTTGTGACGGTTCCGTTCTCAATACGTGCTGTGCGGTGCCAGGTTTGGACGATGAACCTGTCGTGCGCCTCCACATCGCCGAACACAAGCAGTTCAAAATACGCCGTGTCCGAAATCGGCATGATCTTTCGAACTGCCGGCATCCAACCGCCCAGCAGGCCCTCGAAACGTTTCTGAGCCAAAGCGGACGTGAGTTCCGGAAAGTATTGAACCGGGTGGTAAGTTCGAGTATTGCCGCCCGGAAAAATCGGCATCGTGTCGAAACACTCCTTCGTTCCGACGAAGGTATTCCAACTGACCCGAGCTCCGGGAAATCCGCTCGCTGGTCGGGCAGATCCTAGAGGCGGCGCGGCGGATTTTACCAGCTCGGCATCCGGATCTCCATTTTCAGAAGCTTCTCGGCGAGCAGATCGGGTCCGGCCATTCCGATGTCGCTCAGCTTTAAGCCCAAATAAGGCGGATCGGCCTCCGCGAACGTTGCTTCCGCGCTTTTTGTAAGTACGCGCTGGCGACCGTGCGAAGACACGAAGGTAATAGATCCGTCGCGCGTGCTCAAGTCTTCGTAGATTTTCCACCTGTCCTGGTCAAACTGGAATTCACAGATGAAAGTCTGTCCTTCGACCGAGACGCTCGCGTCACCTTGATGCGTAAGGGCCGGCTGCGCTGGGGCTATCCGCAAACTCGGTAAAAACTCTAACCCGGCAGCGCTACCACTCGCTAGATTCTTCAGAAATTGCCGTCGTTTCATCAGTAAGGTCTTAGAGCGGCAGGAACTTGATCGTTCATCACATCACTTTCCACTCCAGAGCGTGACATGGAAGGAGCCTACGAAACCGTCCAGTAGATCGAGTAACGTTCACCAAATGTTCGGTGGAACGGCATGAGGGTAACGTCCTTATCTTGCCCGCTAGTGCGGAACGTGAAAGGCTGACCCGCAACGGGCTTGATCCAGGAATCGATGTCGGCGCTTGAGGCGCGGAACGCGGGTACATCGATGGGATGACGTCGGACATTCGGGCCCTCCGGACCAATGATCATCTGCTCAGTTACGCCGTCTGAGCCGAGCTTCCCTGCTAAAACGAGCGGACCATAGAGAATCGCTTGCGTGGTGGGTTCATCCGGCATAACTTCGACATGAAGCCGCATCGGCAACTCCATGGTCACGCGGTCGCCATTCTTCCAGGTCCTTGCAATGGTGAAGTAACTGGCGGGGCTCGGCGTTACCTCGACGGCCTTGCCATTCACTTTCACGGACGAATCGGAACCGGCCCAGTATGGAATTCGCAGGTGGAGCGGCATATGTACAGGCGCCGATGTGCCAATCGCGATCGTCGTGACCGGCGATTCCAGAAAAGTTGTTTCCTGACGAACCTTGAGCCCTTTTTCGTTCCATGTTAATTCCGAAGGGATAAATAGATTCACGTACAATCCGTTTCCATCATGGAAATAGATACTGTCGTTCAGCTTGGAAAACTCTTCCACGCCTGTTCCGGTACAGCACCAGAACGAGTCGTTTTCCGTGTTGAACGTCTTCCACGCGCCGGGATAAACAGAAAGATAGTATTGCGTGGCGCCGCTATCCCGATCAATCGCCGCAATACGGTGATTCAGGAGCGTCCGTTCGTAGTAGTCGAAGAAACGCGGATCGCCGGTCCATTGATAGAGGTGGCGCGTCAACTTCAGCATGTTATAGGCACAGCAATCCTCGGTTGTATTGGAACCGCGTTTCAGTTCGGCGCCTAAGCGGCGCGGCTCGGCCAGCCAAGCCTCGCCATTGCTTGTGCCACCGGTCACATAGGCACGCGCGCTGGTGACCTCCCACCAGAAGAAATCTGCCACATCGTGGAAGCGTTCGTCACTGCTGATCTCATAGCGGCGGGCGGCGCCAATGACTTGGGGAATATGCGTGTTGACGTGCAAACCGCGCAGTTCATCGCGCCGCAGACCCAGCGGGTTAAAGAATTTCTTCTTGGTGAACCGATCTCCGACAATGGCGTATCGATCATCTCCTGTCAGTGCAGCCAAGTTGTACAGCACTTCATTCATGCCGCCATATTCCGTGTTAAGAATGTCCTGCATGTGCTCTTCGGGAATAGGCGCGGTCCAGTTATCCGCCCAGCCTGCCATGCCCTTCAAAACGTCCAGCGCCTGCTGGTTATCGCAGTGCTGGTGCATGTCGTACATACCCGCCATAATCTTGTGGATCGTGTAGAAAGGCGCCCAAACTTTTTGCCGGGCATTCAGGCGGTCAAAATACTCGAGGGGAAAGGCGCTCAGATAACCGCCGCCGAGTTTTTTCTGGCATTTGGCCAGTTCACCGGCGATGTAATCCGCTTTGGCTTTAATGTCCTTATCGCCGGTTGACGAATACATCAAGGCGCAGGCCGAAAGATAATGGCCGACAAAGTGGCCGCGCAGTTCGCAATCCGGTTTTTCCCAGCCTCCCAACGGCTGAGCTGAAGAGGGTAGTCCGGCATTGATGCGGAAGTTGTGAAGCAGCCGGTCCGAATCCAGCCGTTTAAGATAGCCCAAATTCGCCATCTCAGAATCCTTGAAGACGCCGGGCAACAACCGGACTTCTGTCATCTCGAAAGGCCGTACTCTTGCCCGAGCATCCTTTCGGGTAAATGCGATGGTTTCTCCAAAGGGAGGAACCTCGGGCGGCGGTTGTCGCCTCTGCGCCTGCGGGCTGGCGTTGGCGTTCTGGGGTGCCTGCGGAGTCGGCGAATTCGGCGGAGGAGGCGGTGTGGTCTGCTGCCCAAACAATGGGCCGGCCCCAGCCACAGTGGCCAAAGTGGTCGCGAAAGTTCGCCTGCTCAGATTATCTGCATGGGATGGATTTTGCATTTCTTATACCTACTATTTGAGACGTGGGCCGAAGAGGATAAGTGAGTGCAACAAGCCCCTCACGCCGGCGGTAATGAAGGGCTGTTAGAACACGAGGTTTGCCCGAAACTCGATTACTCGCGGTCCGGACGGACCTCCTGTTACCTGCCCGAAGGTCAAACTCTGCACGTTCAGATTTTGAGGAGCATTCTGCCCTCCATTGAGGACAGAGAACGTCGGATGGTTGGTAACATTCAAAAACTCTGCCTGCAGCGTGAGATTGATGTTCTCGCGAATCGGAATCGCCTTATTCAGCGAAAGATCGTCGTTGAACCAGTGCGGCCCATAGACGTATGGCCGATATCCGAATACGCCCGGTAAATTCGCCGGTGCCAGGGCGGCGGTGGCGGCTCCGTTACTGGCAATCAATTGTGGATTGAGAACGGTCACCCACGGATTCCCTGATTTGTAAATGCCCACATTACTCTGGATCTGCGCGGTGTTGATGCCATTCAGGTAAAGCCCGGAATCGTTACTGTTCAAGGTCGCGTATCCACCCAGAAGCTGCATGGGAGTTCCGCTTTGAATGACAAGGATGGTGCCAAGAGTCCATCCACCGAAAACTGCATTCTCGAGCCCGTTTCCATTCAAGAATGTCCGGCCTTTTCCAAACGGAAGATCGTATGTACCGCTCGCATGAAGGACATGCCGGATATCGAACAGGCTCGGACCGTAGTTCAGCCTGAAATTGCGATCGGTGTAATAAATCTGCCCGTTCTGTCCTTGAATTCCATTCTGGCTCGCTAAGCCCAGAGAATGGCTCCACGTATAGTTCACGTTAAACTCGGCGCCATGAGTCGGCCTTTGGCGAAATTCGACCTGCAGAGCATGGTAATTCGAACTACCCGAGGCATCCAGATAATTGACGGCCCGGCCTGCGGCATACGGATTCACCTGCCAGAAATTGATCGGATAACCCGCGCCCGCAACGTTGCCCACCTTGTTTGCACAAGCAGGAAATGCCGCTGTACCCACCATATTGCAGTAGAAGTTGATGTTACTGCCTGACCCCGAAAGGCTGTTTGCGAGCGTACCTGCCGCTCCCGTGTTCAAGTTCGTGATGAAGGTGCCATTCGTAAAATTCGAAGATGTGGGGCTGCCAAACGCCGCAGTGAAGATAGGTAGCGCAACATCCCCAGGCAGGCCGAGGTTCGCAAACGTATTTCCTTTTCCCGCTGCCTTATTAACGGCGAGGTTGTTCTTGAGCGTTCTTGAACTCATTGAGAAATCCGTTCTCGATGATATTCACCTCGTTGATGTTATAGCCCAGCCATTGATGAAGCGACAGGTTGCCCACGTAGCGAACCTCCAGAGCGCTATTCGAACCAAGTTGACGCTGAATGCCAAAGTTCCATTGCTCTACATAAGGTTGTCGAATATTTCGATTCAATCCGTAAAACGTACCAGGGAACAGATTGGCTGCAGGAGTAGTGGTCGTGTAGGTGGGTGGGCTGAGAAAGTAAGGCGGCAGAGGATCGCCGAATGTGAGCGAACCTGGCGCGAAATTCCCCACGCCGGTGGCCGGATTGGAATTTAACGTTCCGCTTTGATAGAAGAATTGCCCCGAGTTCGAGGCGTATGCCCAGAAGTTTTGTGCGCCTTCGAGGTAATGTCTCAGCGAATATCCTGTGCGAATGCACAGTGTTCTTACCCAGTAATCTTCCTGCAAAGCTGTCGTTGCCTTGCGGGTTCCAGGCGATCGCGATCGCCGGTGACGGATTGTTGTACGACGGATTGTAAGCATGGACCTGAGCCTGAAATTGCGGATTAGCGACGCCCCCGAGCGTGCCGGGTTGGAAAATGGCGCCCACAGGCGTCGGTCCCCACAAATCGCCGAGCGATGCGTAGCGTGCTGTACCCGCCGTTCACGTCGTGATCGTCCCCTACAAAGTCCCAGCGCAGACCGTAATTAACTGTAAGGCTCGGCTTAACACGCCAACTATCCTGTGCCCACAACCCGGTCGCCGCCTGCACTTCATCCAGGTTGTACTGTCCATATAGCTTGTACTGCTTTGTCGCGGGATCGAGAGGCCGGCCCGTGTTGATCGTGACGCCTCCGATTCGTCCCGTAAGTTCCGCATAAAGATTTTCGGCGTTTGTGAGATTCGTGGTCGTGGTACTTGCCAAGGCGTTCGTGAAAACGGCAGCCAGAGGATCCTGCGCGGAAATGTTGAAGTTGTAATTCGGAAAACCGCCAGGGTTGTTCCAATAGTGGTCCTGTTCCCTGTACCACGATGCGCCAAAAATCAACGAGTGGTTGCCGCGCTGCCAGTTCACGCTGTCGTTAGCGCTCAGAAGCGGATAAAACGAGGAAATCGGCAGTTTCGGATAACCCAATGTTCCATAAGTGCCATTCGCACTATACAGACCCGCGCCATAACTCCAGCTCTGCTGGTAAATGCTCGTCAGATCTATGCCTTGGTTTTCAATGTCAAAGGCGCTGTACTGATACATGTAACCGGCATGGAACTGATTGATGAGAGTGGGACGAATCGTCCAGTCCACGCCAAAACCAGCTATGCGGTTGTTATTGCCGTTCGAAACATAATCTGTCGGGTCAATTCCCCCGGGAAAATTCGGCGTGTTCGCATGCGTGGCATCGGTTTTCCTTTGAGAATAGGAAATGAAAAAGCGCAAATTATCGGTTGCATTGTAATCAATCCGAAGGTCTGGAAAGTAAGTGTTTGTTTGTGCCGGAACCAGAAAATTTAGAGTATTTATATTGGGATCTGAGGTCGGAGTAAGTGCGCCCTGGTTGAGAACGCCATCGATCTTCTGAAGCTGTCCGGCAATGTTTGGGAGCACTGTTGACCGGTAGCCGGCGTTTCCCGCAAGTTGAAGGACATTGAGCGTTTGTAAGCCTCCGCTCGAGTTCTTATAGGTAAAAATGCCCTGCTGTGCTGCGGCGCTCAACACTTTTGCATTGGCCGAGTTTGTAACCGGTTGAATCGATTGAGCCCAAGTCCCGAAGAAGAATAGTTTGTTCTTGATAATGCGGCCGCCCACGCTAGCGCCAAAATCATTGAGCTTGATGATGTTTCTCGGGAGTCCGCTAGCGTTGTTAAACCACGAGTTCGCGTTCAGGTCGGTGTTCCGGAAATCTTCAAAAAGCCTGCCGTGAAAGGCGTTCGCGCCATGCCGGCTCACGATACTGATGCGCATGGCCGATGTGCCCGTTCCGCCCAGATCTAATTGAGCAGTCTGGATTGTCATTTCTCCTACGTCTTCGATGCGCGGATAAACCGATGTCGTCCCGTAGTTGAACCCGCCGCTTCGAAAGCGATTACTGATCCCCGGAGTCCCGTCGAAATCCGCGCTCACCACGGCCCCTCCCGGCATATTGTTAAACGTTCCGTTCGTATTGCTGGCGCCTGTTGTTCCGAGCGCGCTTTACCGCCAACGCCGCTCGTCGACCAACCCGGCACCAGGAACGCGAGGCTCATCACATTGCGGCCTATCACTGGGAGATTGGCGACCTGCTTCGTGTCGATTGTGTCGGAAAGCGCAGTAGCGGTCGTTTCGATGATTGCGGTCGCGGCATTTACCTCGACTTTCTGCGTTGTGCGTCCGACGGTCAGCGTTGCGCGAACATCTGTCACGCGCGAAGTTTGGACTTCCACTGATTCGAAAACGGCACTCTCAAAACCTGTTTTGCTGACCGTTAGCCGGTATTTGCCGAACGGAAGAGCCTGAAATTGATATTGGCCGCTGGATTGTGTGATGCCCTTCCGCATGTCATTTGTCTCAGCGGCTTGGAGTTCCAGCGTTGCCTCGGGCACTGTGGCTCCGCTCGCATCGACCACCGTCACGTTCACCGAACCCGCTGTGCTCGATTGGGCCAAAGCCAAGTTTGCGCAAGTACAGCAACATCCAATAAACACAGCCGCCCTTAAGAGCGTTTTTTGAGCTGTGCACATCGTCGTTCTCCTTTCCGAAACGTTGCGCTTGGGCGGTGACAGGGAGCCGCAGTCGCCACAGGACGCGAACCGGGACCTGGGGACGACGTGGGCGGCTGTCTACCGCTGGTGAGGGTGCCGAACTACATCCCCAAAGCTTGCCGCATTGTATGCAGCACTGTATACAATTTTGCTATATATCTAGTATCACAGCCGCGCTCTGTACGCAAGAAAAAAGAATGCGCTTACAAAATTGCCGCCGCCAGAGCATCCCCCGGCTCGATAGACTGAAGTGAGTTACATGTCCACATCGGGGCCTAAGCAACGCACAGTCAGGAAGATACGCCGCAAAAGCGAGCGCGGTCAAAGCCTTCGAGTCGCGTTCCAGCAGTTGCGGGCAATGATCGTGAGCGGAAGGCTTTCGCCCGGAACCTGGATTATTGAAGCCGAGCTGGCCGCGCGCTTGCAACTGAGCAGAACCCCGATCAGGGGAGCCCTTCACTGGCTGCAACGCGAGGGCTACGTAATTGCAGCCAGCAATGGGAGCAAGAGTCGAATGCTGGTTGCGCCGTTGACCAAAGAGGACGCCCGTGAACTCTATTCCATCATCGGTCACGTCGAAGGCCTCGCGGCAAGGTTAACTGCGGAACTCCCATCCGAGAAACGCGAGAAAATAATTGAGCGACTCAAAGAATGCAACTCCGGCTTAGCCGACTTGGTGCGAGCGCATCACTCCGACGCAAACCGGATCTTTGAGCTGGATCTGAACTTTCACCGTACTGTCGTGGAAGCGAGCGCCGGGCCTCGATTGTTGGAGCTTCACAAGACGATCCAGCCTCAGGCTGAGCGCTATTGGCGTCTATACGCCGCTGCAATTCTGGATGAACTGGATAAGTCCATCGCCGAGCACGAGACGATCATCGCGGCCATTTCCGAAGGCGATGCTGAGGGTGCCGAATCCGGCATTCAAATGAACTGGCAAAACGGCGTAGAACGCCTTGCCAAAGTAATTGACAGCCTCGGAGAGCGCGGAAGCTGGTAAGAGCGATTGATGTTTTGCTAGAGTCTGGGCAGGCCGCGTGATCTGCAAAGGCCTGGAGGTTTCTATGGCGAAGCCGCCACTGATTTTTACGTATTACATTGCCGCCCCCATCGAAACGGTCTGGGATGGGTTCGTTTCGAGAGAGGCAAATCAGAAAATCTTCATGGGCGCGGACTTTGCGGTGGACCTGAAGCCGGGCGGGTCGATGACCTGGTCTGGGCTCGGTAAGGACGGGAATCCGGTGCGGTATGTGACAGGTGAGGTAGTGCGGGTGGATCCGCCGAGGCTGTTTGAGTATAGGTTCGGCATGGGCGATGGCGCGGTCATGTCGAGAGTGAAAGTCGAGTTGACCCCGGAAACGGAAGCCGTGAAGGTTGTGGTTACCAATGATGAGTGGGCCGACGACGATCCTGCATATGCCCAGAACGCGGATGGGTGGCCACGGATCCTTTCCCGATTGAAGACTCTGTTGGAGACGGGCAAGACATTCCGGCCACATTAGACAATTTCAGACTGAGTATGAGACGCACAGCCGCGTGCCTATTTCATAGCGGCCGGATTCCAATGCCATGCATTACCAGACCAGGCGAGCGCCGATCTGAACGCGGCGCGGTGTGTTTGCTTGCGAGGCGATGACACCGAACGTGGAACTCGTGGGCGTGAGGTTCGGAGCCCCGAACTCCACACGGTTGGTAACGTTGAAAGTTTCGAATCTCAATTGAAAGTAAGAAGTTTCCGTAAAGGCGAATTGCTTCAACAGAGATGCATCCAGGTTCTTGATTGCGTCCGCGCGCAGGTTGTTGTATAGCGTATTGAACGTACGGATGTTAAAAACAAGCTGCTGGCTCGAAACTGTGTTGAATTGGGTCGTGTCGAAGGCCTTTCCATTCGGCTGATGCGGATTATAGTTCAGCGGCCCCCCGTAGTAAATCACGTTGCCCCAGGAGAGCGGCGGCCCCGATTGGAAGGTCAGGTTAGCGTTGACTACCCAGCCGCCGAAGAGGCTATTCGCCCAGCGTGAATGGAAGCCGAGCGCTCGGCCGCGGCCAAAAGGTAGTTCGTAGACGGCGGCAAGGACTTCACGAAGAGGACGCGAATCGGAGCTGATCCGCTTTTCCGGCGCCGTGTCGGTGTCGTTCAGGTAATTCACGCGATCAATCTGTTTGCTCCAGACAAAATTGTTGATGAACGTAAGACCGGCGGTCGTGCGCTTCTGGGCTCGTATGTCGAGACTATGGAAGTAGGACTCGCCCGCGCTCGCACCTTGTTCGATGATTCCGTTCGTGGTGCCGGTTGTTCCCGCAGTGGGCACTCCGGGCACTGAGTACTGCGGGAACGGAGTGATCAACTGATCGAGCGGGATCGTGGGATTGTTCAAAGAGCCGGCGTTCGGGACGAGGCCTTTGAAAGGATTCGGCACGTTTGTGGTCAGCAGCGTATTGAGCGCGTTATTGCGCACGCTGTTTGATGTCGCCAGATCCTGGCGAGGAATGAAATCAAGTTGCTGCGCAATGGGCAAGCGGACGGCATGGCTGCCGATGTATGCAGCTTCCAGAAGGATCTGTCCCGGAAACTGATGTTGAATGCTGAAATCCCAGCGGAGGTCGTAGGGATTTGTCACATAGGGATTGAAAAACGTGACGCCCTGTCCAAAGAATGCGCCGGGCCCAACGTTGCTGCCTTGCGGCAGGATTCCGGTTGGAAACGGATTATTCAAGGTATACAGAGGCGTTACGTTGCTGTTGTTGTTATAGACGGTGGTGGTGCTGAAGCCGGCCTGCTGGACGCGATAGAGGTTGCTGAGGTTTTCACTGCCATCTGTGACACTGTTGTCAAACAGCTCAACCGGGAATACAAATACACCAAAGCCGGCGCGAATCACAGTATTAGTGCCAAACTTGGCGGGTGTCCAGGCAGCACCGACACGGGGGCTGAAGAAGCCCCAGATGGTGTGATAGATGGCGCGGTTGTTGGGGTTCGCGTATTCCAGGCCGCCTGCCGTGTTGAACTGGCTGGGAGTGGGTAAGTAGGCAAGTTCCGACGCTGTGTACGCTCCCGAGTTATACAAAGAGGCGTAAGCCGCCGATGCGGTGGAAGTAACTGGATTCGGCTCAGAGGGACTAAACCCGTTCACGGCACGGTTAAATAGCTCGGTTCCTGGACTTTCATGCTCAAAACGGAGGCCGAGATTGATCGTCAAGTTCGAGCGAGCACGCCAATCATCCTGTAGGAACAGCGCCTGATAGGTCGAGCCGGCGGTGCTGCTGCTGTTGTTATCGAAAGTTGCGGTTGTCGGCAACCCAAGCATGAAATCGGCGAAATCGTTTCCGAACGGAGCGGGAGTAGCGTTATAGGCGGGACCGTTCGTCCAATTCGCGGTGCTGGTCAAACTGCCGCCGAAGTTGTAAGCGCCGGCGGAATTTCCTTTAGTGAACGAACTCCAGCGATAGTCGCGGATGTCGGCGCCGAATTTCAATGTGTGATTGCCTTGAACTTTCACAAATTGCACGTAGCCCTGATAGGTATCGTAAGTATCGCTGCCGTCCGAGTTATAGCCCAGACACTGGAAACTTACCTGGGCGCCGGCGGCATAGCCACATCCGGAGAAATCAATCACGGGGAACTGCGGCTGCACAGAGGACGACTGTAGATTTGCCGGGAAACCGAGCGAGGTCAAATTGAAGCCGTCGCTGGGATTCGCATGCACCTCAATGTAGCGCGTCCAGGACAAACGGGTATCCATAAACATGGTGCTCGAAAAGGTGTGGGTTTCGTCCAAGTCCGCGCCCTGATTGAGGCGATGAAAAATGTTGCCTTCAGCGACGTCGCTGCTACCGAAATAGGGGTTTTTTAATTGGGTCCGATAATTGTGCCGCGCAGTGGCGAACAACTTGTCATTGTTGCCGATATTCCAATCGAGCCTGCCCAATTCGTTGTCGAAAGTGTCGGTGTCGATTGCATTCACGAAGTAGTTGTTCTGGCCGGTTGCAGTTCCCGTGATATTGGGCTGCGGGTAATACTTCAAGATGGCGAGAGAGACCGGGTTCAGCAGACTAGCAGGAATGACATTGCCGGTAAAGGTCGCTCGCGTTACTACACCGTTTACGGTGGTGGTTGAGAAGGGATTGTAAAGCTGATATTGGGGGCCGAGGGCCAGCAGGGCCGAAAAATCGCCGTTCCGTTCGGCGGCAGTGGGGACAGTGGAGTAGTTGATCGGGCTGCCGGTTTCGAGCGGCGAGTTCGCAGGGTCGGCATCTTTCAAGCCTTCCCATGCAAAAAACCAGAACAGCTTATTTTTTCCGTTGAATACCTTTGGAATATAAATTGGCGCGCCGGCTGTGAAGCCATACTGATTGTAGTGATACGGCGGCCTTGGCTGACCTGCTCTATTGGTGAAGAAGGAGTTGGCATCCAAGTCGGACGTTTGATTGAACCACCAGGCCGAGCCATGGAACTGATTGGTGCCGCTCTTGGTGATCTGATTCAGCACGCCCCCGCCGGTGTGGCCGAAGCTTGCGTCCGATTCAAAGGCATCGACCCGGACCTCTTCTACCGCGTCCTGCGGAGGGCTGTAGGCGAGTTCGTTTCCGAAGCCGGCATTCGGGGCTCCATCGAGCAAGCTCTCATTCGAGCCTACAGGCGCGCCACCTAAGCTGACCTCAGTGGCCGCGGGTTGATCGAAGGGTCGAACCGGCCCGGGCGTGAACACCGAGACGGCCCCCATCGCAAGCGTGTCGAGCATCAACGGAGTTCGCCCGTTCAGCGGAAGGTCTTCGACCTCGCGAGTGGTTACGACTTGTCCTACCGATGCATTCGAGGCGCTGATGAGCGGGGATTCCGCTGTTACGGTGACGTTCTCAGTCACGGCCCCGATCTGTAATTTGATATTGATGATTGGGTGTGCGCCTGCATCGAGTGTCACACCGTGCTGCGAAAATTGCTTGAATCCGGACGCTTCGGCGGTGATGTCGTAATTACCGGGCGCGAGGAATGGAAGCGTGTAAGCTCCCGAATCGGTAGAAACAGTTTCGGTCTTTGTACCGGTGGCAGTCGCTGTCGCGACAATTTTGACATTCGGCGCCGGAGACCCGGTTGGATCAGTAACCGTGCCGCTCACGGTAGCGTTGGTTTGTGCCCACATCGCGGGCGCCAGTAGAATTCCTGAGACAGTCACATAGCTGAATTTCAACATGGCGAGCCTCTCACCTCCTGCAAAAATTTACGATATGCCGCGAGATTACGGGCGGAATCCGCCAAAAGATCCCGGCTCGGCATCAGCGGCTCCAGCACTATGAAACCTTTGTAGCCGATATCTGCAATCGCCTCCAAACAAGCCTTAACATCTACCGCACCCTCACCCAGGTAAGGCTTGTCTTTTAAGTGGATCTGACAAATTCGTTCACGACCTAGGAAGCGTAGTTCATTGGGCGCATTGTAGTGGCCCATATTCGTGGAGTTGCCGATGTCATACCAGACCTGTACGGCAGGAGAGCCGATCCGATCGAGGATTCGCGCATTTTCATCGGCTGAAAGTGTGTTTTCTAATCCCAAAATGATTCCTGCCTCTTCCGCCAGACGCGAGGCTGCTTTTAAAGGCTGAATAATAGAATCGATATCGGACTCTGTTTGCAGCGCGCATTTGCCGAAGAAAACCAGCTCGAGAAATTGAGTCTTGAGAGCTTTGGTAATTGAGATGCCTTCCTGAATCCAATGCGGCGCGGCCGGGTCGTTCTTCAGACACGATGAATGCAGCACGTCGAGATAGGTGCTTGCCAATGACACGCCGTGTTTCGCCGATTCCTCCAGAAATCGACGTTGTAGATTCTCATCCGAAAGTTGCAGCCGCTCGCCGGCGCGCTTGCCTAATGTGACTTGAACGCCCTCGAAGCCCAAGTCCGCCGCCGCGCCGAAGGACTCAGGCATTGACGAGCACAGAAGCGCGTAATCCATGATGCCGATCCGCACTCCCGAGAGATCGCGCGCACTTGCTCGAAGGGAGAGCCCGATTGTTGCGCCCAGTAGTAATCCGCGCCGTGTCAGCCTATGGCGGTCTGATCTCGTAACACGCATCGTTTTCGTTCCTAACGCAGTGGCACTGGAAGCTCTTTGATATAGATGTTGCGGAATGCCACTGGTCCATGGTCGCCCTGAAGCATGAGCGGATTAGTGGCGGCTTCGGGGGCCATCATATGGCTTACGGTCGGCGCCGGCGCCTCGACATATTGTTGTACTACTTGATCGTTCAGGAGAACCCGCAGGATTTTGGCATTGGCCGTTTTCCGCCCAGCCGGGTTGAACCCTGGCGCCTGGAACCAAATCCGAAATGATTGCCATTCACCGGGAGGCCGGCTTGCATTCAATGACGGAGGCGACCCGCCGCCTTGCTCGCTTTCGTAAATGCCGCCGCAATCGCCAACCATCAGCGGGCCTGTGTAGCCGAAGCTATCAAAGATCTGAACCTCGTACTGACCGTGCAGATACACGCCGGAGTTAGAGCCCTTGGCGATCATGAACTCCAAATACAATTCGAAGCTGCCGAACTTTTCGTCGCTGACCAGGTTGGGAGCCTTGCCTTCCTTGCCATTGACGATGCGATCGCCCGCAGCGGGGTTCGCAACCAGGAATTTCGGATTCCAGATGCGCTTCCAAATGACGCCCCGAGACGTAAACCACTGCGGCGCGGAGCCGTCCACGCTATGCCACCCGCTCAAATCTTTTCCATTCAGCAAGGGACGCCAATTCGATTCGACCAGGTACGGTGGATCCCCATGCGTCTCATCGTGGTAGAGATCGGGTAGTCTTTGCGCACTGGCAGGTAATGAAAAGAAACAAACGATCAGAATCGCGATATAGCGCATCAGGCAACCGTTAGCCGTCCCGTGATCCGCCCCAACTGCTCGCTGTAAGCGATCTGAGTGCCGTTGGCGAACACACGCAAGCCGGCGCCCTTGCCGAAGCGCGCTCCGGTGCGGTCCCAAACAATCGTCAACTGCCGGCCGTGATAGCGCACGTTATCGAGACAAAACCATTCCCACTTCCCCGGCGGTAACAGCGGATTGACTTTGACGATGTCGTCAGCCTGCGGACGCAGTCCGGCCAATCCGGTAATGATCGTGTCCGCAAAGGTGGAGTGATTATAGTGATTGCCTCGGCCGTAGAACGTGCCCTTGTCGATTTTTCTTGCGCGGGCCAGCCACTCTCCTGTGTACGGATCGAGATCTTCGTCGATCCAAGGAATGCGGCGGCCGTCCGGCAACCCTAAGGTCTGGCTCTGCGCATAAATGATCAGTGTGGCAAAGTAATCGGACTTGCTCACCACGTCCTGCTTATAGTGGTTGAGCAGATTCGCGAGGGCCCGCAAGGTAATGCTGGTTGCAAACGGCCAAGCCGGGCCGTTCCACTGGCAGTCGTCGCCGCTGAAAGCAATCAGGCAGCGCGGGTCGCGCTGTTCGGCGGTCGTCAAGCCGTAGGGCGCATAAAAACCGTTCGGATCCATCAACTGTTTCCAGCCCGCCTCGAAACCTTTTCCATTTTCCGGCATGTTGAAGTACCAGGGTGTAAAGCCGATCTGCTCGCGCACGTCCGCGAACGCGCCGGAGGGAAGCAGCGTCCCAAAGAACTGCGCCTCCGTGTTCCAGAGCTTCTGTTGAACCAGACCGCGAAGTTTTTCCGCCTCCGATGACCAGCGCGCGGCTCCACTCTCATCGCCCGCTAGCTGCGCAATGGCCGACAGCGCGACCGAGTTCCCGTACATGTAGCTGTTGATGGTGGGCCGCAGATTTCGCACCTTGCGTCCGCCGCTGATCGATGATTCCATTCCATCGGCGACATCCGTTTGCCAGAACAGGCTATCCGGAAGCTGGCGATCGCGCTGCCAGGTACGGTAATCCAGGATGAGCGGTTCGAATACCGAGAGCAGAAATTGACGGTTGCCATCCACGAGCCACCGATCATGGAGGGCGGCCGAAGCCCACCCGCTGAACTGATGAAATTTCGGTTGTAACCCGCCGTTTTCGCCCGATTTCAGCCAGAATGCGGCGTACTCATCCACGATTCGCCTGTCGTGCAGCCAGCGGCCTTCTGCAACGTGATGCCCAAAGGCGCAGCTGATGGCGTTGTACTCGGTGGCATGCTGCACCGGCTTCAAGAATTCGGTCACGACGAAGCCCTTCGGAGTTTGCTTGATGTGCTTACGGTACGCCCACCAACGGTAATAATAGGTCTGCTCGAGCTGGCGGTCCGGGCAGGCAAAGTACGGAATGTTGTCGCGCATCCAGGCCCAGGCCTGAGCGTTCGGGATATGGTTAGTTACTTCCTCGGGAGCCATGCCGTTGAAGAAATCCACATAATTCTTGAATGCGCCGGCATCCAAGAACAGCGCAGGGCCGCTGGTTGCGGCTCCCGGTATTCTTGTGAAGGCAGCGGCGCCAAGGCTCTTCAGAACTTCTCGCCGGTTCATTCAACTGATAGTTTCGCAAGGCTGCCGTGGAGCGGGACGACACCACCAGCGATGCCTACCAGTATGGCGTATGTTTCTGGACGAAGCCGGATTGCATGAGCAACTCGAATCCATTTGCCGTCAGTGCATCCTGGATGGTCCCGGCGTCCCATCGGACCAAGTGCCGGTCAAAACCATGAAGATGGTCACCCGTTCTTGCGGATCGTTCGCCGCTATTATCGGAGAGCCAGGGAGATTGGCTCCCCAGCTTTTCGCGGCATCACCCGAAACGAAAAACATGAGATGGGGATGCCAGCTCATGTCCTCGTCGCTCAGATACTGCTGCTTCGCCATCATGTAGCACATCGCCCCCGGAGCCAACGCGGGTAGCTCCTTCTTGTCCAATGCGGACGTCGTAGCCTCGAGGATTTGTGCCTTCGATTTTCCCGCCAGCACAAGTTTGGTTTTCTTCAGAAAGATGGGCAGAAACGTCCTTGCGGCCGCCGAATTGAAGCAATGCGGGGCGCGGACCTTAGAGTTCCAGAATTCCGGATCATCGGTCGGCTTCCCCCAGGATCGCTCGACGATGCAGACGAAGCCATTCGAGCCCCTCACGCCAGTTGCATAGCCGTCGCGCCGCAGCACCATCACTTCGGCTGCGTCCGAAATCGATGCCGGAGCCGAACTGCGGGCCAGCGCGATCTCAGCCTTCTCGTCCGGAATCAAATACTGATCGAGAGGAGCCATCACCGGATAGGACGCCTTCGCTGCCTGCGCTCGTGCACAGGCCGGCCAGAGGAAAAGAATCGGAATCACGAATGCTAACACTGTGATCCGATCTTTATTCTTCCGCATCTGATTCTCCGATGAGGAGCATTTGTGTCAGCTTTTAAGCAGCCAACCGTCGAGCGACGCAATGCACCACTGACGATGGTATCCGATGCCCCCGGAACAAGGGGGAGAGCGGTCCCGCCGAGCTCTTAAGCGAACGCATATGGACTTCTCACCCTTGGTGGCGCGTGATGCCCGCGGCGATTCGCCCCCTTCCTACACGGCAACAGCCTCTGTGAGAGCATCGCTCGCGTGACGATCCGCTAACGGACGCGTTACCGTCTAAAGCGGGAACAATGACGACGTTGTGGAGCCTGCGAGGACTTTCCTGGCGGGAGTTGGCAAAACGTACGGTCGCAAGAGCTGGGACGATGAGACCTTCGGGCAATCGGCCCGGATGGCGCTTTATTTTCTGTTCGCCCTCTTCCCTGTGCTGCTGTTGCTCCTTACGTTGCTCGGCAAGTCCGTCGGCGGTAGAGAGCTTAACCAGTCCAGCCCACGCTCGGGTGCGTTAATACTCGATGGTTGTGTAGCATGTGGTGAGGGCTTACGTTCACTCACGTATTTGAGCGTATTGTACGTGTTAAAGAGGATCTTGGATGACCCCAAAACACCCTTGCGAAATGAGATCAACGCCCGAGATAGCCGACCTTGAGGGTGCGAAGGCGAGGCAGTATCGACGCCCACCATGGTCTTTGGACTACTGCAATTGTTTAATCGCAGTGCTGCCATCCGTCCGTCCGTCAAAATCAGAAGTGCCTTCGTAGCATCTTGCAGTACAGGGGAGTTGCGCGTCAGCAATTCCGCGCGGTCCAGACATCCTGTGAAAGCGAGGTCATCAACCACTTTTGCCCGTTCCTCGTCGATCCGTGGATTGCTGGAATGTGTCCAATGCGTCACCTCAAACCGAAAAGCGACATCTTCAGCCGCGGTTCCAAGCCAGGCATCCTCCCTCTGAGGTTCTTTCCACAGGCGCACGTGGTGGCGTTTTTGAACCGTGTCTAAGTTCTTCTGATATTCGAAATCGGAAGGGACTCCGTTTAACGTGAGCGTATCCATGGGCGCCCTACTGTATCCAACCCGCACGGTAAGCGCGTAATACATCCGATACAGTGACATTGGCGATTTTCTATCCGTTCGCGACCATCCGGCCGCCTGAAAGGCGCGGTCGATTTGCCGGCGGCTCCCCAAAAACAGAAGGTTTACCAGGTTAGAGGGATGAGCGCCTTGGCGGGCGCGTTGCGGGGAATTCTTCAGCAAATCGTTAATTTCAGTGATCTCGTTCGGCGAAAATGGCGCGATACGAAGCAGCTGTGCATTGGCAGGGGGAATATTCACCGGAGCGGTTAGCCGAAGAATCACTTCAGTCCCGGCAGGAAAATAAATCTCCGGATTTGCGGGCGGCGCGATAAGTGATTTTGTTGCCCATACTGGTGCGCCTACTGGAGGCGTCACAAACAGCAGGGGTACCACGAAGAAGTCCAGCATGGAGGAGACACTTGCTATCGGGTGAATTCCGTGGACTGTTCCGGTGACATCCACGCGCTCCTTGGCCGTTTCCACTTCAACAACTTGGGACTTGATGCGGACGGTTTCGCCATTCCTTAATCGGAGCGCATCGAAGTTGTAGCCGATGGTTGCTGTTATATGTTTAAGGCCCAAGCCGATACGACTGACGTTCTCGATGACTCCCGATACGACCGACCCGTCCGGGATGAGTATGCGGCCGCCCGCGCTAGCCGGTGCGATGATCGTCGCCTCTATCGGTTCGCCAGGGTGCGAGATGCGGGAACCAGTGGCGATCGACAACCGGGCTTCCAAAGCCGCGCCTGCGGGCAAATCCTGTGCCGACAAAGACAAGGAAAGCGGCAGGATGATTATCCAACAGGCAAGGAGCACGCACTTTGCCCTGCTCGCGAAAGTAGCAATCGCGTCCTGCGTTACCAGGAAATGATCGGGCAGGGCCATGCTGAGCCTTCCTTATTTTGACTAGAAAGAGAATTACTTGGGTTTTCGGCATCTTACCGGCCGATAATTCTACCGGCGCCGAAAAACGTGAATAGAGGAAGGTTAGCGAATCGTCTATACAGTGCGCGCCGATTGAGGGGCGACGCGCTTCAGCGGTGCGACTTGGTGTGCGCAATACTTATTACTCAGCACCGAGAGCTGCCGGAAACCGAGCTTTGCGCATCCCCATCCGTCCCTGGCTTTTCATCGCCATTCTGCTCCAGCCCGGCGCCTTGACAGCCGAAACCATATCCGTCCGCTATCCGGAAGGAACAACCCACGGTTTTCTGGCGCTGCGCACGCTCGAAGGAAAGCTGCTTGCCGCAGGCGATCTCACAGAGGTCCTGCATGGAAACGAGGTGATATCTCATCTCGTTTTTCACTTCAAGGACGGCTCAGTGTACGACGACACAACGATCTTTTCTCAACGTGGCGTCTTCCGGCTGATCAGCGACCATCACATTCAGAAAGGGCCGAGTTTCCCGCACCCGACTACTATGCTGATTAAGGTCGCTACCGGCCAGATCACGGTGCGCTATCGGGATAAAGACCGCGAAAAAGAGGAGACCGATCACATGGACCTTCCGCCCGATATCGCAAACGGCATTCTTCTTAACCTGTTGAAGAACATTTCGCCCGATACGAAAGAGACGAAAGTGTCCTATGTGGGGGGTGCTCCCAAGCCACGGCTTGTGCATCTCTCGATCAGACCCGATGGCGAAGAAACGTTTTCAGTTGCCGGCGCTCGTCACAAAGCAACTCTTTATAGGGTCAAGGTTGAGATCGGCGGAATCGCTGGAATGATTGCGCCGCTGGTAGGCAAACAGCCAGCCGAGGCGAAGGTTTGGGTAGTCGGCGAAGGAGCGCCGGCATTCGTCAGAGCCGACGAAGCACTGTATGTGGGCGGCCCCATCTGGAGTATTCAAATGACCGGTCCCGAGTGGGGTAAAGCCGCGCATTCCGGCCCTTAAAATAGAACCCATGGCCGAGCTGTGGAGCCTGCGAGGACTTTCCTCCTCTTCCGATGGCCAGCGCTTCGGCATTCAACAAAGCTCCTTGCTGGCCTCTTACTACCCGCGTTATTTCGGCTATTACGAGCGAGCGGTTACCGTATACACGCACACCTCGGACCAGTATTCGGTGTTCGGCACGCGCATCATCTCCTGTTCGCCGCGCGAAGCGCTTTATGTGCTCGATGGCCTTCTCGAAAACAACACCATCCTGCGCTTGCGCGAGCACTATACTTGATACGCACGGCTTCACGGAACATATCTTTGGACTCTGCTATCTGCTGGGCTATTCCTTTATGCCGCGGCTGCGCGATCTCGCCGATCAGCACCTTTACAAGATGGACCGCCAGACGGATCACGGATGCCTCAATCCGCTGTTCCATGGCGTCGGCGATACCGATTTGATTCGTGAGCAATGGGACTTCCTAGTGCGGGTCGCGGCATCGCTCAAGAACCGGACGGCGCCAGCCAATGTCATCGTACAGCGGCTGGCAAACGCCCCCGCTTCTGACCGGCTCGCAGGGGCACTCACGGCGCTTGGCCGAGTTGTGAAGACCATCTTCGTTTTGCGCTATCTCTCCGATCCGGAGCTTCGTTACCGGATTCAATTGCAGTTGAACCGCGGGGAAGCGCGGCACGAGCTGGTTGGACGTTGTCTATTCTTTGCGAACCGGGGTGAATTTCGTAGCGGCGACGCCGAGGAAATCATGAACAAGGCTAGTAGTCTAAGCTTGTTGTCGAATGCAGTCCTCGTATGGAATACCCTGCGGATTACGGAGATTGTGAATCAGCTGCGGGCGGCGGGTCACACAATCACCGATCAGGACTTGGCTCGCGTCTCGCCGTTGATGCACGCACATGTAAATCCCGAACGGCACCTATCGCTTCTCCGATGAGGAGGAGCCGGAGCGCATGTATGCGGCTGCAAGCTAGCCTAGGCTGACGGATACTCACCGCTGCCCTTGCAAACAGTCTGAATTCTGCGCCACCAAACGTGTTGCGGATATGCTCAATTGTCCAGACGTAGGGTTTCGGCGGGTTGTATCTCGGTCGCTTCAAACACAGGAAGGGCTGTTGCTGCGGCAGCGATTAGCAACACGAAGAGTGCCGCTGTCGCGAAGGAGCGCGGATCGGCGGCCGACACCCCATATAGTAAAGATCGAATGGCAGGACCGGCGATCAGCGCCGCTGTCAATCCGAGGATAATTCCGCTGAGAGCCATAACGAGCGTTTGGCTCACGATTAATTTAGCAATATCTTTCCGTTGCGCGCCGACTGCCATGCGAATGCCGATTTCGCGGCGTCTTTGCATCACAGCATAAGCAAGCAAGCCATAGGCGCCAATACCCGCCAGCAGTGTTGCGACACCACCAAACAACGACGCGAGTATTGCGGTAATGCGCTCAGGTGCCGTACTTTCCTCAATCTCGCGAGCCAGCGTGTTCACCTCAAGAAAGGGCAAACCGGGAACAACGGAAGCCGCAGCTTTTCGGACCGGTCCTATAACTTCTTCGGGCTGCATGCGCGTACGGACGTATAAGACGAACGAGTCAAAGTCGGTCTCTAGCGTGAAATACATGGGACGGATCGGCTCTCTTAGAGACCGGTACTTGGCATCGCTGACCACGGCGATAATTTCGTACGCGCCGGTTGCCATGCCCCCCTCCATTGCAGTTCCGAAGCGTTTTCCGAGCGGATCTATGCCGGGAAAGAAACGGCGCGCAAATGTTTCATTGACGATGGCTCTCACGGGAGCAGTTTGCTTCGGCTTGGGAGCATCAGCCGGCACGAAGTCACGACCTGCCAGAATCCGCACGCCCATGGTGCTGAAGTAGTCGGTGGATACTCGGTTTGCCGCCGTAGCCATAAACTCGGCCTGGCCGACGCGATGGCCTTCGCGGGCAATATTGGCAAACATGCCGTGGCCGCGCATAACACCGATGGAGGATGTGGCTACAGACACAACGCCTGGTATCTCACGAATCCGGTTCATAAGCCCAGTCAAAGCGCCGGACGCTTGTTCGTAGCCTTCCATATCACAGGAAAAGGTCGCGACGGAGTCGCGCGCGAAGCCGGAAGACGTGTCTTTCAGTTGCTGCAGACTGCGCACCAGCAAGCTCGCACCCACAAGCAGGAACGTGCAAAGGGCTATTTGCAGAATGATCAAAAGCTGGCGCCCGCGAAGCCTGGAGCCGGATCGCACGGTTCGCAGTACGCTGTCGATGCTGAGTCGCAACGTTGTTAGTACAGGACTTACCGTGAAGATCAGAGTCGTCAGAATAGATAAAACGAGGAGAAACAGCAAGATTCGTCCGTTTACGCCCGCGTCAATGGAGATTGGAACGATTGCAGTGGAGAGGTCTCGAAGCGGTGGCAGCAGGTGCACTGCCAGTGGGGTCGCTGCCATGGCAATTAAGAGGCCGCCGGCGGCGCCAGATGCAGTGAACAGAATGCTCTCGCTAACCATCTGGCGCACCAGTCGCAATGGGGTTCCTCCAATTGCGAGCCGCACAGCCATCTCCTGTTGACGTGCTGCGGACCGCGCCAACAGAAGGCCCGCCACGTTAAGCCCGACGATCAGTAGAAGCAGAGCCGCCGCCCCCATTAAGAGCGCGAAGAAATCACCGAAGCTGCTGCGAAGCAGCGACGTCCCACGCTCTAGAGATTCCAGCTTCATGCCGCGTTTTATCAAGGTAGGTACGACTTTGGGCGAGAGTTTGTCGACGTTCAGGTAATAATCCCGCATCGTCGCTTGCCAGATCGACAAGCATTCAGCTTGCGCCTGTGTTCTACTCACTCCGGGTTCAAGTCGGCCCGCAACTTCAAAAAACGCGGATTCTATTTTGTAGCTCGCTATTAGAGCAAATGCGCCTAAGGGGATCCGCACATCGGGAGCCGTATCGATTGAAAGCCCGTTGAATTCGCGCGGCATGACACCCACGATCGCGAACCGGTGGCCATTGATTTCGAGAGTTTGCCCGCGAACCACGCCTGCATCTCCGCGGAATCTCCGTTTCCAGAAGTCGTAGCTCAAAACAGCCGGTGGCGTCCCCGAGTTTCTTGCTTCGTCATCCGGCATCAGTACACGGCCGAGCCGCGCGTGCACGCCCAAAACTTCGAAGAAATTCGGCGTCGGGGCGTGAACGGTGATCTCTTCGGCGGGCTCGGGACCTGTCATGCGAAAGTGCGCATACTCGCCAGTTTCGCCAAATGCGCGAACTGTAGTGGAGCGACCCCGCAATGCCTGATAGTACGCAAATGGGAAATAGCTCCTGGCCGGCATGCGCGGCAGTTGCACTACCATCCTCACCAATTGCTCGGAGTGACTAACGGGGAGAGGGCGCAGCAGAAGGGCATCGAACAAGCTGAACATTGTCGTGCACGCGCCGATACCGAGCGTAAACAGCGCAATAATCAGTCCAGTGAAGCCAGGATTCCTGGCCCACATGCGGAAGGCGAATCGAAAGTCACTCACGAACGTATTTTAAAAGCTATGTCTGAAGCAGCGCTCCCTTAACGCTCAGGCAAAGCTAAATAGGGGGATGACATTGCGTACAAGACGCTAGAGTAAATTTCCGCAGATTTGCTGCCGGGACCCCAGTGCTTGGACGGAAATCCCTGTCACCTTAAACGCCTGAAATTCGGCGCCTCGGGCAGGAGCGTGTCGACCGACATTTCTGAATTTCCCACCTTAAGTGAACGCATATAGGCCTCTGCCCTGCCATGCTGCCATTCCCGGTGGCATTCTGCGATGCCCTTTAAGAAGGTGTTAGTTTCAAGAAGTTGTAGAAACACGATGCAGAAGCTGTCCATCGCTGATCACACGATTTCGCGCCGGACCATGCTGTCCGGCGGCGCCCCTACGTTAGTGGCCGCGAGCGCCGCCGCCCCGCATCTGGACAAAGTGGAGCGATGGGATATTTGGGAACAGGCGTTCTTAGGGCCGCGGGACGGAAATCCTTTCGTGGATGTAGCGTTTTGGGCTGAGTTTCGCAACGCGAACCGCGTGCTGCAGGCCGACGGCTTCTACGATGGAAGCGGCCTTTACCGAATACGCTTTATGCCGGACGCGGTGGGCGAGTGGACGTTTCTAACTCATAGCTCTGTGCAAGCGCTCGACGGCAAGAGCGGAAAGTTTGTCTGTACCGCTGCATCGAACGGCAATCACGGTCCGGTGCAGGTTCGCGACGCGCAGCACCTATGTTATGCCGACGGAGTCTCCCACGTTTCCATCGGGACCACCTGTTACGCCTGGGTGCATCAGGGCGATGAACTCGAGCGGCAGACGCTGGCAACTCTCAAAAAATCGCCGTTCAACAAGCTCCGGATGTGCGTTTTGCCGACAGAGAAATCGCCGCGCCGCATTCCCTTCGAGCGGAATGCTTCGGGAGCCTGGGATCATACGCGCTTTTACGTCCCTTTCTTTCAGAATTTGGATCGACGCATCGGGGATCTCCGCGCCTTGGGAGTGGAAGCGGATCTTATCTTGTTTCATCCCTATGATCACGATGGTTTCCAGCGGATGACTGCGGCGGAGAACCGCCAATATTTGCGCTATATGGTCGCGCGCTATGCTGCGTATCGCAATGTGTGGTGGTCGCTCGCCAACGAGTACGACCTGGTGAAGACAAAGACTCTGCCCAACTGGGACGAATTTTTTCGCATCGTGCAGGAAGCGGACCCGGCCGGGCATTTGCGTTCGATTCATTACAGCCGCCGTTTCTACGATTACTCCAAAAACTGGGTGACTCACTTGAGCCTGCAGAGCGATGATTTTGAGAAGTCCGGCGAGTGGCTAGCGGAGTTTCGAAAACCGATTCTGTTTGATGAATGTAAGTACGAAGGAAATATCGGCAAGCGCTGGGGTAATCTCACCGGCCAGGAAATGACCCGCCGGTTCTGGCTTGGAATGTCCTCTGGCGCCTACGTCGGGCATGGGGAGACGTATAGCAGCCCAAGTGGGGTTGCGTGGCTCTCAAAAGGTGGAACGCTGGTCGGAGAGAGTCCCGCGCGGATCGCGTTTCTCAAGAAAATTTGGGAAGAGGGACCGTCGGATGTCGAACTGACCCCGGAGCCGTATTACCCGTTTGTATGTAAGCCGGGAAGCTATTATCTCTATTTCTTCGATCTCCATCAGCCTGCGGAGTACGAATTTAAGCTGACGGAAGGGGTTCCTTATCGGGCTGACGTTATTGATATCTGGAACATGACGATCACCCCAATTGCGGGAGCGTGGCGCGGCTCCTTTACACTGCCGTTGCCTGGCAAACCGTTTCAGGCCGTGCGTCTGCGGCGGATGGACTCATGATCGAAACGCAGCGTTGGGACGCCTTTGAGATTCTCCTGCATGGCCCGGAAGAAGGGAATCCATTCCTGGAAGTATCGGTTCGTGCTGAGTTCCGGCAACAAAACCGAGTTGTTCGCGTGGATGGCTTCTATGACGGAGAAGGGTTGTATCGAATTCGCTTCATGCCTGACGAGGAAGGCGTATGGACGTACACCACTCTAAGCAATCGCGCGGAAATTGCGAATCGGTCCGGTGCTTTGCAGTGTGTCGCCGCAAGAGACGCTAATCACGGACCGGTTCAGGTGGCCAACACATTCCATTTTTCCTACGCCGATGGCAGCGCGTATCGGCCGTTTGGCACAACCTGTTATGCCTGGGCGCATCAGGAGAACGCTTTGCGGGAGCAGACATTATCAACTCTTCAGCACGCTCCGTTTAACAAACTGCGGATGTGTGTTTTCCCTAAGAGTTACGTCTATAACGACAACGAGCCGCCATTCTATCCTTTTCCACGATCCGCCGACGGAACGAACGACTTTTCGCGTTTCAATCCGAGGTTCTTTCAGCATTTGGAACAGTGTATCGGCAGACTTCTGGAATTCGGTATTGAAGCGGACCTGATCCTGTTTCATCCCTACGATCGCTGGGGTTACTCGAAGATGCCGGCTGAAGTCGATGACCGGTATCTCCGCTACACCATCGCCCGTTTTGCGGCATTTAGAAATGTCTGGTGGTCGGTGGCGAATGAATATGATCTGCTGAACTCGAAGACCATGGCCGATTGGGACCGCTTCTTCCGCATCATTCAGGCCAGTGATTCGTATGCGCGCCTTCGTTCGATACATCACAGCAAGAGAATGTATGATCACGGCAAGCCATGGGTGACTCACTGCAGTATTCAAGGCGATGACTTCAGCAAAACGCAAGATCTGTTATCGGCGTTCGAAAAACCGGTTATCTACGACGAGTGCAAGTACGAGGGCAACATTCCCCGGCGCTGGGGGAATATTTCGGCTGATGAAATGGTCCGGCGTTTCTGGTTGGGAATTACTGCGGGAGCATACGTTGGCCACGGCGAAACGTATCTGGACGCGCATGACATCCTATGGTGGTCCAAGGGCGGCGTTCTTAAGGGCCAATCTCCGCAACGGATTGCCTTCTTGCGCAAATTTCTTCAAGATGCTCCGCCAGAGGGCCTGAATGCCACATCCGTCTACTACCAATCAGCCGGGCGGAAGGGAAAATATTATCTCTATTACTTCGACTTACACCAGCCCAAGGATTTCCAGTTCGAATTGGACCCTAATGTAAGTTATTCGGCCGAGCTTATCGATCCGTGGCAGATGCAAACGACACTGCTTGGCGGCTCGTATCAAGGCAAATTTTCCCTGCAGCTTCCGGGAAGGCCATATCTCGCGGTTTGCTTTCGGGCATTGTCTTGAAGTCGGCCATTGTAGCTTTCGCTCTGGCGGCGGCAACGCTACGCTGCTCGCCCATTCTGATTCAGACCAGCCCCACAGCCTCCGCGCGCGAGATTTATGGGGCACAACGCCTCTCCGCGGCTCTCTCCACTTTGCCAATTGGCGAACGAACGGCCGCTCACCTGTTCGTGGGAACGGTCTCGTCCGGGTTCTTTCGCGCTTTCCCCGAATTGAATCCATCCCTGCCGTCGGCGCGTGAAGAATTTCATCTCTTTCGTGAGGGCACGAAAATTTTCGTCATCGGAAGCGATCCGTCCGGCGTGTTGTATGGCTGCCTGGAACTCGCGCAACTCATACGCAAGCACCACGCTTTGCCCGCGCGGCTGGACGTCACCGATCATCCGGCGTTCGTTTTGCGCGGAACGTGCATCGGCATGCAAAAGCCGGAAATTACATATGAAGGCGCGATGTACGATTACCGCTACACGCCCGAAGAATTTCCTTTTTTCTACGATAAGAACCTTTGGATCCGCTATCTCGATTTCCTCGCCGAAAACCGGCTGAACACGTTATATCTATGGAACGGCCATCCCTTTACCTCGTTATTGAAGCTCCCCAAATATCCTGAAGCGCAAGAGCTCTCCGATACTCAACTTCAGCAAAACATCGAAATGTTTCGTTGGCTTACCGCGGAAGCGGACCGGCGCGGCATCTGGATAATCCAGGCGTTCTATAACATTCATCTCTCTCACGCTCTTGCTAAAGCTCATGGCGTGCCCTTTCACCAGATGACTCCCACGTCTTTTGCAAGCGAATATACGCGCTACTGCATTTCTGAGTTCATCAGAAATTATCCGAATGTCGGTCTGATGATGACTCTCGGCGAGGCGCTCGGTCCTCAGTATGGAGCCGAGTGGCTGACCAAAACCATCATTCCCGGTGTAAAGGATGGCATGCACGAGCTCGGCGCCGCGCAAGAGCCTCCCATCATTGTTCGAGCGCACGCCACCGACATTGAAGCCGCTATGAAGGCAGCTCTTCCGTTGTACAAGAACATCTACACGATGTGGAAATGGACGGGCGAGTCGCTCACCTGGACCGACATTCGAGGGCAAGTACTACAGCGGCATGAAATGCTGGTTCACCTCGGCTCCACGCACATCGTCAACATACACCTGCTTTCAAATCTCGAGCCATTTCGTTGGGGAGCGCCCGACTACATACAAAAGGTAATGCAATCCTGTCAGCGCATCGGCATCAAGGGTCTTCACGTCTATCCGTTGCGCTATTGGGAGTGGCCCCTCTCGGCGGATAAGCCGCCGGAACTGCAGATCGATCGTGATTGGATCTGGTTTGAGGCCTGGGCGCGCTACGCCTGGAACCCGAACCGTGACCCTGCAGCCGAACGTCAGTATTGGATCGCACGCATTGCGGAGAAATACGGAACGCGGGAAGCAGGGCGCAGAATTCTCGACGCTTACCAGCTCTCAGGCCAGTGCGAACCCATGCTTCTGCCGCGCGTCGGCATTACGGAAGGGAATCGGCAATCCCTCACCCTCGGCATGTTAATGCCTCAGCTCATTGATCCCGAACGCTACAACCCCGCCACAACGCTCTGGACTGCCGATGCGCCGCCGGGCGAGCGCTTGGCCGATTATGCCGAGAAAGAGTGGGAGCATAAACCGCACGAAGGCGAAACCCCGATCAACGTTGTGCGAGGAGGTCTTGAAGCTCGCAACGCAGGCTGTCGAATCCGCTGAATCCGCTCGCCCGTTTGTCACCGAAAACAAAGAAGAGTACGACCGTTTCGTGAACGACATGCACTGCATCCGGACGGAAATGGAGTATTACGATGCGAAAACACTCGCCGCGGCCGACGTCCTTTTGTACGGGCACAGCAAGAATCTTCACGATCTCGAGGAAGCCCTGCCGCTGTTGGAGCAGAGTGTTGCCTGTTACCGCAAGCTCGTGGATCTTACTAATAACACTTACCGGCAGGGGCCAAGCGTTCATAGTGTTTCTCGCCGTATTCCTTTCCTGGGTGGTCCAAATCGTTATACTCACTGGCGCGATTGCCTTGGCGCTTATGAAAAAGAACTCGCGGATTTCAAGAAGAATTTACAAATGCTCAAGATATCGGGAGCCGCGGTTGCCGAGCATCGTGTGTTCAAGCCGCTACCCGAAGCGCCTGCCAAGCTTACGAGCGCCAATGCGCAGCTCTTCACCGTGGAACCTGGCGCGAAGCTGTACACCGATAGCGACGTTGTTATCGAAGATGTCGCTCCCGAACTGAAAGGACTGACAGGCATCCGCGTCTCCCGATCGGAAGCTCAAAAAGAAGGCGTGAAACTTCACTTTGATCTTTCCGAACCCGCCCAGATCCTGGTGGGTTTTTTCCGGGGCTCGAAGAAGGGTATTGCGGCCGCGCCTCCTGTGGACGAATGGAATCCCAGTGCTTCACAATGCCGTGACCGCCGCCGGCTCTCCGGCCTTCACTGTCTGGGCGCACGCCCTGCCTCTCGGCAGCAACGATCTGGATTTCGGCAAGGGCGCTTTCGTCGTCTTCGGTTTCATCAAGAAGGATGCGCAGCCGGAGCCCCGGATGGTGTTTTTCACCAACGCAGGAGCGAACGGCCGGCCCGATCTCGATTGGCTTTTTGAATAATTTGAAAAAACGAACCCATTTGCCATTTCGTTCCGTAATCAGTGGTAGGGGTCGGGCATGCCGGACCCGCCTGCCCTTAGTCACAAAAACCGCAAAAACTTCATTCCTCCTCACATCAACCACTTGCAGACAAAAAAACGCTGCTCTCGTCGCGTTGCGCATCACACTCGAACGCGAGAAACGAAATGTCAGAGACGAACTCCAGCCGCAATGCCACCAAGCATGGGCTGAGCTGCGAAACATTCTTTTTGATTCCCGGCGAAACACAAGAACAATTCGATGCGCTCGCGCAAAGCTTGACCGACGATTACAAGGATGTTGCCTCGCCCGGATTGACGCCGCTCCTGGAAACCCTGGTCCACGCGCTCTGGCTTCAGAAGCGTGCCTACAAAAAGGTTTTCGAATCGGAAAACGCGCTCGCCATGGCCGAAATGAGCCGCGAATCATCTGAAGTCACTGAGAAGATCTTCCGTCGTCTCCTGCTCATGCAGCGCTATAAGACCAGTTACGAAAACTCCTATCAACGCGCCCTCCGCGCTGTAGAAGCGTTTCGCAAAAGCCGTATTGCGTCTTTCGTGACGCAGGTCCGCATTGAGCAGATGACGTATTCAATCGGCGAGTCGAAGATCAAGAGCTACGATCGCCTTGTCAGGCAACGCGGGCACTCCCATGAAAAGGCCTGGGAGATAGTAAACAAGGTCTACACTCCGCTTCCGAATCTCCCCCACTGGGCCCCCAACGCTACTTAATTTAATTTGTATTTAATTTGTGGGGCGGACGGTCTTGCCGTCTGCCATCTGGTTCCGTTAGCTTAGTCCTGCAACCAAGCGCGACGCCAATTCGGTGATGGCTTTGGGGAGGAAGTCCGTATCCGCCGTGATGAGTCCAAGATCGCGGAACATGCGAAACCCTTTAATGCGGACAACTCTCAAATCCGATGGCTGTGCGGATTCGGCGACGGCGCACAAGGGCAACACCGAAGCGCCCAACCCAGCGCGAACCAGGCTCTTGATAGCCTCTATGTTCTCGAGTTCCATGACGCGCTGAATCGTGACGCCCATCTCCTCGAAATAATGATCGATAACCGTCTGCATCGCTGAGTTCTTTTCATAAAGGATGAAACGCAGCGAAGCAAGATCGGCGGGCCGCAGAGTCCGCTTCGCAAGCGGATGATTGCGATGAAGCACAAGCACTAGCTCTTCCCGCCCAAGCGGACGCAGACCCACGCCAGGATGAAGGCCGGCAGACATGACCACCGCCAGATCCAGGTGGCGGGATTTCACCGCATGCATCAGGAATTCCGTGGTTCCGGTCGTAACGGTCAGTTCAATGTTCGGGAAAAATCGCTTGTATTCGCTGAGAATATCGGGTAAGCGATAAATGAGCGTGCTGGCGCCGGTACCCAGGCGAACCGTACCGCGCTGCAGCGCGCTGATCTCGCGCACGGCCATCTCCGCATTCTTAAGATCGCGGAAAATTTTTTCCGTGTACTGCAGAAGCAGCGTGCCCGCCTCGGTGATGAATACACGCTTTCCGACACGCATGAAAAGAGAGCAGCCAAGATCCTGTTCCAATTGCTTGATGTGCTGGCTCACGGTGGATTGAGACAGGTGCAGTTGTTCGCTGGCACGAGTGAATCCGCCCTCCTCGGCGGCCGAGCGGAACACGCGGAGCTGTTGAATATCCATCGATGAAGCCGATTATCCTATTCGAAACAATCTATTTTACAGATTGAAACGTCGGATGTAGGATCGAGGAAATTGAGGTTACAACAGAAGACCGTGGAGCTTTCGCGCGTTTCGCCCTTCTCGCTCGCCGGCGAAACCGCCCTGATCACAGGTGGCGGCACCGGCATCGGTTTAGGCATTGCATCGGCATTCGTGGCCGCGGGCGCGCGTGTAGCAATTACCGGCCGGAGATCATCGGTGCTTCGTCAGGCAAGCGAAACTCTGGGTTCGCCCGCGTCGTGGTTTGTTCACGATCTACGGCAGCCCGCTATGACGGATGGCCTTCTTCAGGAAGTGCAGAGCCGGTTAGGACCGCTAACCATCCTGGTGAATAACGCCGGCATCCACCTGAAAAAGCGAGCTGTTGAAACTGCGGATGAGGAGTTTCAGGAGGTGATGGGAACCCACGTAAATGGGGCCTTTTCCTTGACCCGGAGCGTGCTTCGGCAGATGGAGCGGCGTAAGCAAGGAACCATTTTGTTTATCGCTTCCATGGCCTCCATTTTGGGAATTCCGAATGTAGCCGCCTATTCGGCGGCGAAGGCCGCCCATGTCGGATTGACGCGCGCTCTGGCTGCTGAATATGGACCAGGGGGCATCCGCGTGAACGCAATTGCGCCTGGTTGGATTGAAACGCCGATGCTCGAAAATGCGTTGAACGGCGATGATCGGCGACGCAACAGGATTCTGGCGCGAACTCCCATGGCGCGTTTCGGCCAGGCTTCCGACATCGGAATGGCGGCGGTGTTTCTCTGTTCGAACGCCGCCCGGTTCGTGAATGGTGTCGTGTTGCCGGTAGACGGCGGCGCGAGCATCGGGTTCTGAGGTACGACGGCATGAATCGGAGACTGTTGCTGCTGTGCACCGTGATTTCAGCCGCGGCGGCGCTTGTAGCGGCGCGATCGGACGTTCACCATGCGATCGCAAACTCCATCGGCATGAATCTGGTGCGCGTTGAACCCGGTTCATTTCTGATGGGCGCGGACCCGGACCCGCTGCCGGCGGCGCTTCTCTCGGGTAAAGGCTTGGAGGCAAAACGCCCCTCCGATGGTGATTACGACGAAACGCCCTCGCACCAGGTGACGATTACTCACGCCTTCCTGATGGGTGCCACAGAAGTGACCATTGAGCAATTCCGGAAGTTCCGTGCGGCTTATCGGGGCGATCCGGAGTACGCTCCGTATGCATCGGGCGTGAGTTGGAATGACGCTGTGGCATTTTGCCGCTGGTTGAGCAACAAGGAAGGAAAGACCTATCGATTGCCGACCGAAGCGGAGTGGGAATATGCTTGTCGCGCCGGGACAAAGACTCCGTTTTCCTCCGGCGATGAGCCGCCCGCGCCGGACACGGCAAATCCGTGGGGCTTGAAGAACATGCACAACGCTGTCGCCGAGTGGGTGTTGGATTGGCATGCACTTTATCCGGCGACGCCGCAGGCCGATCCTGTGGGCCCGGCACAGGGAATGACGAAGGTGGTGCGCGGCGGTGGACTAGATGATCGGGAGGATAAGAAAGGTCCGCATCAAGGGCACTTCCCGGCCGAGTTGCCGTACTATGCGAGATCGGCCAATCGAGCGAGCATGGCGCCCGCGTTTTCCTCTTCGGCCTCCCCGATTGGATTCCGTGTTGTGCAAGCTGAGATGCCCGCCACAAAGCCGCTGCCGTATGAACCTCTCTTTCTGCAAACGGCCGTTAAGCAGAGAGTGGTTGAGGTGACACGCGGGCCGGATCCATCGAAGCCGTTTTATCGAAAGCGGCTGCTCTTTCCGGATTTGGGTGACCACCCTATGAAAGCTGTCGGATGGCGAATTGGGTTGGCGTCCGGTTTGGGTGTGGCCTATCACAATTCGGCCGTACAGGCGATGCCGAATGGGGATTTGCTGGCTGCCTACTACAACACTCCGGAGAAAGAAGACGATCCCGACCAGACCGTGCTCACGATGCGCCTGCGGTATGGCACGAACGAATGGGACATGCCTGAGCCGTGGCCCGATTTCGCCGACGCAGCCGACGCCGCGCCGGTGATATGGAACGATGCCGGGAAAATCTGGTTCTTCTGGGGAAGCCCGCGCCTCTTGGGCGCCTATCCGTTCCAATACATGACCTCGGCGGACAACGGGGCAAACTGGAGCGCGGTTCACTTTCCAAACCTTATTGGTCCGGTGGGCAAATACACGCCGCAACCCATCAACAGCGTAGTTCGAACGAAGGACGGAATCATTTATCTGCCGGGGGACGCGAGCGGAGGGAAATCCGTTCTGTGGGCCACGCACGATGACGGCAAGACCTGGTATGACACCGGAGGTCGCACCGGCGGACGTCATACAACCTTTGTGATCGGCCGCGACGGAGCGCTGATTGGGTTTGGCGGCAAGAACACAAATATCGATGGCTTCATGCCGGTCTCGATCAGCCGCGACGGCGGCAGAACTTACAAAACAAGTAAGACACAGTTCAATCCGCTGGGAAGCGGACAGCGGCCGAGCGTGGTCCGGCTGGCGTCGGGTCGGCTGTTTTTCGTCGCCGATGCATACACCGCCAAGAGCAAGGCGCCGGGCGCGAAGCACGAAGGCGCGTATGTCGCATTGAGCGATGATGACGGCGCAACTTGGAAGAGGAGAGATCTGCCTGCCGATATCAAGACAGTCGGTTACACGACAGCTACGCAAGGGCCAAATGGCGTAATTCATGTCGTGACCTCAAAGAACAAGCCCAATTACGAGATTGAATTGAATGAAGCTTGGGTGCTTCAAGGCGGCCCAGAGACTTCGCCTCCGGAGAGAGTAACTGATCTGAAGAAGTATCGGGAGACCTTCGCGGATGGAAAGACGCGTGCTACGTGGACCGCGGGTATCGGCGACGACGGATGTTATCTCCTCCAAGGCTTGCAGACTTTCTATTACGAGAACGGGAACAAGCAGTGGCAGGCGACTTTTGTTGCCGGCCAAAAGCGCGGGAGCGAGTCATTTTGGGCGGACGACGGGAACAAGCTTTGGGAGCGGGACTATTCGTCCGGCGGAACCTGGGAATGGACGCTTTTTGACGAATCCGGACACGTGAAAGCGCGTTCGCGATGGCGGGGAAAAGAACTTCTCAGTGTCTTGCAAGTGCCCGGTCCGCGCGTAGATGAGTAGTCACAAGATAAGTGCCAAATACTTTCGCTGCCATTTTAGGAGGTCCAATGAAACGTCTCTTTTTGTCGCTTCTCATGATAGGGGTTGTACTTTCGGCACAAGAGTTCCGTTCTACTGTTACAGGGCGCGTTCTCGACCCGTCGGGCGCGCCAGTACCGAATGCGCAACTAATCATCACAAATACTGACACCGGCGCTCAGGCAAAAACGACTTCAGAGGCCCAAGGGTATTACACCGTCCCCTCTCTGCCGCCTGGTCCCTACAAAGTGGATGCCACGGCAAACGGCTTTAAGAAATTCTCGCAGTCCGGCATCAATGTTCCAACCTCGCAGACTGTAACAGTGGACGTTCGCCTCGAGATCGGCTCGACGAGCGAATCCGTGATAGTAAGAGCCGACGCGCCCCTGGTCGATTCGGCCACCGCAACCTCCGGGCAGGTGCTGACCACTCAGGAAGTCGAAAACTTGCCGAACAACGGGCGCTCTCCCATCGGTTTTGTACGCGATGAATATGGGGTGGTTCCAAAAGAGAAGCACGCCTTGGCTGTCGTGCGGCCGTTCGACAACTCGGGAGGCGGAGATTTCTCGCTTGGTGGCGGAAACGCGAGTTCGAATGAAGTTCTCCTCAACGGGGTGCCGAACATGGAAGACAGCAGCCGCACGGCGGGTTTCAGCCCCCAAATGGATTCCGTGGACGAGGTTCGGGTGGATCAATTTGAATCCGACGCATCTTACGGCGATACATCCGGGGGCACGGTGAACATCACCACCAAGAGCGGTACAAACCAATTCCACGGCACACTCTCCGAGTTCAATGAAACTTCTGCACTGGCGGCAGGTTTGTATTTCAACAACGCTAACAATATCCAAGGCCCCGTTACGCGACAGAACCAATACGGAGGAACTATCGGCGGACCGATCCTCATTCCGAAGCTCTATAACGGCCGCGACAAGCTGTTTTTCTTTTACGCTTACGAAGGATTCAAGGATTCGACGCCGACTTCGGTGATCACAACTGTTCCTACTCTTGCAGAGCGGAACGGCGATTTTTCAGCGCTGTTGGCGCTTGGCGCTAGCTATCAGCTTTACGATCCATACTCAGGCGTGCTTTCGGGTAGCAAGGTGACGCGGAAACCCTTTGTTGGAAATGTCATTTCGAGCGGTTCCTTAAATCCGGTCGGGCTAGCCTATCTGAAGTTTTATCCGCAACCGAATCTGCCCGGAAAAGCCGACGGCGAGCAGAATTACATCTCCACTACACCGACTACGGATAATTACTTTTCAAATATGGGCCGTATGGATTACAACGTGAGTGATCGCGATAAGGCATTCTTCGAAATGCACCAAAGTAGCTGGCTGCAGAATACGGGGAACGTCTTCAAAAACATTGCTACCGGTAACGGCACGAACGTGGACATGTGGGGCGCAACGTTGGATGAGGTTCACACCTTTTCTCCTACGCTGGTCCTCGATTCTCGCCTCGGATTTACTCGAACAGACAATCTCACCAACATTCTTCCTAGCATCGGATTCAGCGCCGCGAGCCTTGGTTTCCCGAGCTACATCGATGCAAATGCCACCACGGCCGTGCTGCCGAGCATCTCTCTCGGCAGTGCGTTCCCAACCCTGGGCGGCAAAACCGGCTCGCCGGCCTATTTCGATTCCATTCAGTTGTATGCCACGCTCACAAAGATTTGGGGCCGGCACACGATCAAAATCGGCCCGGATATTCGCTCAAACCGGCTGAGCGGAATCGGGTCTGGTTATTCCTCGGGCACTTTCAGTTTTGGAAGCGGTTGGGTGACTTCCGGAACAGGGGCTTCGGCGCAGCCGTTCGGCAGTTCGCTGGCTTCCTTGCTCCTGGGTCTACCCACCGGTGGTGAATTTGACATTTACGACCCCACCACCAGCAGCAATTTCTACTACGCATTTTTCGTGCAAGATGATTGGAAAATAAAACAGAATCTGACGCTGAATGTCGGTCTTCGCGCCGAGCATGAAACAGCCATTGTCGAGAGCAATAACCGCCAGACTGTCGGATTTAACTCTTCGGCGGTGAATGCCGTTACGCAGCCGGCGGAAGCCGCTTACGCCTCTATCTATGCTGCTAATGCGGCAAAGAACCCGCTGCTTCCCCCTGTGGGAGCCTTTCAGCCAACCGGCGGACTGCTGTTTGCGTCGCCTTCGAACAGAAGCGGCTACTCCACGGCGACAGTTCTGTGGAGCCCGCGCGTGGGCTTAGCATGGGCGCCCGAAAAGTTCCACAACAAGACGGTTTTTCGAAGTGGCTTCGGAATTTACTACAACCCGTTCAACGACTACAACACGGGCCCGTCAACCGGCTTTTCTCAAATCACTCCGCTCGTTGAGCCGAGCAGCCTTCTCCCGTTGGATCCCACGACTTCGACGCTGTCCAATCCGTTTCCGGCGAGCAATCCGATCCAGCAGCCGACCGGATCTTCTCTGGGAGTTAACACATATTTAGGTAATGACATCGCCTTCTACACTCCATTTCCAAAAAATTCTTATAGTGTCCGATGGAGCTTTGACATCCAACACCAATTCACCAAGGACCTGATGCTTGATGTCGGTTATGTCGGCGATCACCAGGTCAACCTTTCGTACTCCAACTGTATTAGCTCCTCCAATTCCAACAGCAGTTGCAATGGAATTCCCCCGATTCAGTATCTAAGTAGATCCATAGCTAAAGACGCGGCGGTTACAACTGCTCTGAGCGCATTAGTTCCAAATCCGTTCGCTGGTCTCCTTCCCGGAACAGCGCTGAATGGGACTACCACAAGCGTCGCCAGCCTTTTGGGTCCTTATCCCGAGTTCACCGGCGTGACTCAAAAGATCGTGCCAGGCGGGTACGCCTGGTTTCATATGCTGGCAGTCCGCCTGACGAAGCGCTTTTCGTCGGGCCTGCAGTTCAACATTAATTATGAACACTCCCGGCAGCTGGAGACTACTCAACTGCAGGGGGGAGCGCCGCTTGTCTACGCCGAGACGTCTTCCGATTTTCCGGATCACTTTGTCCTCACCGGCAGCTATAATTTGCCGTTTGGACACGGAGCGAAGTTCTTCAGTGGCGCCAATCGCTTCGTTGATGCCATCATCGGCGGTTGGACGTTAAATGCGATTTACATGGTGGAATCCGGCGCGCCGATCAGTTGGAACAATAGTATTTACTACGGAGGCCCACTCCACTACGATCCGAAGAACCTGATGCAGGCATTCGATGTTACTCAGTTCGACAGGAATTCGAACGATCAGCCGAATAACTACAATTACCGGACGTTCCCGAACATGTTCAACAATCTGAGATCCGAGGGAGCGAATAACGCCGATTTATCGATGCTCAAGAATTTCAGAATCGGGGAACGCGTGAAGCTGCAATATCGGTTTGAGGCTTTCAACGCCTTGAACCGAACGCAGTTTGCAAGTCCAAACGTAACAAACGTCACCTCTTCAACGTTCGGCACAATCACTGCTCAAGCCAATAGTTCCCGAGCAATACAGATGGGTTTGCGGCTTGCGTTCTAGAAGGATCACTGGCCAACACGGAGTCAAGTTATGAAACTTCGAACGCCACTGTTGCTGCTCATCGATATGTCTGATCATCGAGCCTGCTGAAATCGGCGTCGGTACTCAGGATTCCAACAGTCACAAGAGCGAACGTAAACACGTTTGTACCGGGTTCCAGGTGACCGCCGAAAGCGTGATCCCCACTGGATAATGTGATGTGCGGGTGCACGCGTCCGTTCAGCACGTATCCGTTCATGCTGAGGATGTCCGCTGGGGCAGTCGGATCGCGCAAGAAGAGGTCTTTCGAGGGCAGATCGCGATTCGCGACGGCGTGGACCTGATAGTTTCTGACCGAGCCCACCGCCGCCAGAATGACGGCGTCCTTGATTCCCAGCCGCGTCACTTCCGCCTTCAGGCCCGCCAGCAGATCTGTATTGTATTTGAAGCGCAATAAAACGATGCTTCGAAACTGAGATTGAATAGCAATCACGTCCGGTATCGCCGGGCTGTTCGCGCGTCCGTCAACGGCGGGATTGGGAGGACGCCCTACCACTCGTTTAGTCATCTGCGCGGGTGACACAATCGGCACAAGCACAAACATCAAAAGTATGATGGGTCGCATAGAGAGTTTCCGACTACGCAGCGTATCAGTTTGGATTGTTGTCGCCGGCCTCGTTCAGGGGCGTCTGCCGATGTGCAATCTGCGATTTCCTAAAAAACGCCCGATGAGTGCTCCTAAAATCACTGTGGCGATGATCGCTGCTCCGTGCGCTCCCAGCGCATGCCACGGCGTCGAGACCGGGCATGCAATGCGCCAGCCGGCATTGATCGCGAGACCCGCGCCTGCCCCATACAGGGCACCCGCTACCATTGGCCGGGTCGCTAGCGAGTTTCGGAATACCCGACTGAACAAGAGCACTAACACTCCTCCGGCCAGCGTGCTGCCGATCCCGCAGGCGAAGCCCATGATCCATGGCGAGACACGCAGCATTTCGTTAACCCGAGGCGGGACACGCAGGAGAGGTTCGTTCGCGGGACTGGTCGAGAAGGTTAGCAGGGTGATAAATACAACAACTAAGGATGCCGCCATCGCAGCGGAGTAAACCACCTGCTTCGGCAGCCTGCCAGCTGGTGTGCTTTCGTGCGCCGCGATCCAGACGAGCGCAATCGCCAACACGAACTGCGCGGCGGAAGCGCCCCACGCCAAGAGCGGTCCTAATATCCCTAAGTCGTAACGCGGTCCGATCGCCAGCACAATCACCGACGAGAGCAAGAGAGCGAGAGGGACCATTCGCAACGCGAGATGGAGCGGTTGCGGCGATGGTCTGACGGGTCTGAGATCCTGGGCGATCGCCCGCATCAGCGCTTCCGGTGGTTTTAGCGCCTGCGGCTGGTTATTAGAAGACCGGTCTTGCGTTGCTTTCGTTGCTATTGCTGCCCAATGCGGCTGGCGTTGCCGCCGCATGGATCTTCAGCATCTGGGGTTCGGCTGATCTCCTCAACGCTTTCTATCAGGCTAGTCACACCGGACTCTTGGCGGGGCAGTTGGGAGCCGCATTCTTCCTTCCGACTTTGGTAGTGCCGTTGCTGCTGATTACGCACGGACTCGCTTTCCGAATTCTTCTGCAAGATCAAAATGTGTCCGCAGTAGAGGAACGCCGGCGCCTGGCATGAGTCCCCCCGGCCGTCCATGATGCGTGCTATTCTGCCCCGGGAGCGGCCTCGTACGCTTATTAGCGAGTAAACGTGACCACGTGCTGACCGGCAGGCAACAGGATCGATTCTGGTTTCGCACTCTCGGCGAATTTCAGGAAAGGTGCGCCGTCTACCTCAACCGATGACACTCGCGAACCCAGCGTAGCTACAGCGCGGCTGGCGCTCGAATAAGAAATATCGACGCGGGCCTTGTCTGAAAGCGCCGATAGAATCTCGCCGTTGAAATCCTCGATGATCACCGGCGGAGTTTGCACAGCAGGACTCAATCGGTGCTTGCCGGACGGCGCAAGAACAAATTCCGCATTTTGCACGGGCCACGGTTTGCCGTCCATCTCCACGGGTCCTTGCCAGGCAATGCGCGTCAGTTCAGGAGAGTTCGTCTCGATTTCATCTACACTCGTCTGAATCGCCCGTGCGCTGGTTGCCGCCGCCGGCAAAAGCGGGAGATCCTGTTTTTCGATGGAATTCTCAAAATAGAGCGCCACCCGCGCGAATGAGGCTGCCGCCTGATGCACCAGCTCAAGCAGCTCAACGCCCGTTTGCTTCTTGGTCGGATAGACGTCTTGGTATCGTTCCACCACGTTAATATCGATAGCGATCCGGCCGCGATCCGGACTCAGCTTCCCGTATTTCGACGCCATTTTCGAGTAGCGTTCCGGCCCAAGATCCCACAAGGTTGCCGGATCCTCCACTAGTAATGTGCTACGCCGCGCCTGGATGAGCGGCAGGCTGCGGGCCACATCCGCGCCCAAAGCATCGCGCACGCCCGGTTCGAATTGATCGTCAATATGCGTCAACACTACATCGAGGTAAGGTTTTGAGGCTTTGATTCGGTCTATGGCGTCCAGCCAGTCCGCCTGCATTCGCGAAGCGAGTTGAGCCCGATAATCCAGGAATCGGCGCAAGGCTTCAGCGTTTTTCGCGTAAGGAGAACTGGCGTCGAAAAGCAGCTTTGGATCGAACCCGCTAGTGCGTTTGAACTGCTCCCGCACATCCGCGTTCATGGGCGTGAAGCGCGCCGGATTCGAAGCGCCTTCGAGTGATTCGAAGTACAACTCGGCAACGTTGACGCCATCCCAGTCAAACCGGCGGAGCAAGCGTCCGATGCGGGATTCAATTTCGCGACGGCAATCGGGATTTTGCAAGTTCATCAACTTGCGCCAATCCAGCTGCGCATCCTGCCCGAGGGCCGTTTTCTCGCGCCACTCCGGATGATCGGCCCAAAATTTTTCGCTGACATGCGGCAGTTCCAGCCAGGCGTAAACTAAGATCGCGTTGCGATGGCATGCTTCAATCAGCTTCTTCAGGATACTCGTCCTGAATCGCATCGGATTCCATGTTGTGCCAGGCTGCGACATGAAGCACGCTGACACCGGATCGCCGCCAACGCCGCGCGAGGTAATCCACATCGGCGCGAATACGATAGGAAGAATCGAAAAAGGCCCACAGATTCGTTGATTGCAGCGGAAGCCGCAGCCCCAAATCGACGAGCGCCTGCAACAGGTAGGGATAACGTTCCATTCCCGTCTCGCCCGGGTCAGTCGCCATCCAAAGAATCGCGCCCTGTGCTGTACGCTTGCCCGCCAGAACCGGAATGCCCTTCCATTTCTCGGTCGCAAATACCTGAAATCCATCCGGCAGCGTGGCAGCAGAAACACTCACCGGCTGTTCCCAGATGATCTGCATCTTCGGCGCATGGACATCGCAAATCTGGCGGACTGGCACGGTATCCGATTTGAAGCTGAAACCCAAGCTCTGCGCGGCTGCGCCTGGTCCCTTCCAAAATGACAATACTGAGTCTGGGCCGCGGCCATGTCGATCGGCTCGTTCGGTCCCACGACAACGATTCCGGCATCCGCCTTTTCCGTTTTCGCAATGCCGATCGAGCCGAAGATCTTCACCCATGGTGCGGCGTTCGTCCCTTTCACCTGGAAGCTCTCGGCAGTGGCAATTCCGGGCAACAAGCGCAAGACGCACAGATCAGAAAGAGAGACTATGCATCGCTTCATTTTGTAATGGCGTACCAGAATCCAACGCGAATATCGTCGTAATTGGGCCGCCTCGGATTGAATTGGTTATTGGTGTAGACGCCGCGCAGGAAATCGGTTGCGAAATAGACGTTTTTCGGCATCCATTGCGGATGCACTCTCAGTCCGGGCCCCATCTCGATCGTGTTGGCCCAGTACTGGTCTTTCATGTCCCGCACGTAATTCACATTGAACAGTAACTGCGCCGATGTGTCGCCCCAAAGCCGGAAGGTTCGCCCAGCCCGCTGCTGCCAGTAAAACAGCCAGTCTTTATCGAACCGGCTGACATAGATTGCATCGACGGTTGTTTCATAGAACAGCCCCGGCTTTTCGCTGCCCAGAAGATGACCGAATCCCTTGGCAAAATTGAGACCGCCGCGATAATCCGGAATCGCCGCTCCAACATCGTGCCGGCCGGGCAAATACTTAACGGCTTCTCCGGCTTCGGCCCATCCGGTGAAATGATGCCAGGTTTTCGAGGAGACACCCGCTCCGAAAATGAAAGAGCTCTCCGATAAATAGCCCGGGCCGAAACCTGTGCCGACTTCGCCCCTCAGATCGCCGATAAAGCGCGTCGAAATATAAAACGAGAGCAGTTTGTTCACGCTATTCCACGGCAATGGCACGGTTCGCTTTGCCTGCCCGTAGGTGAAGAGATCTCTCCATCGCGACGAGTACATCGGCAGCGCCCAGACCGTCGTTTGAGGCATCGCGTCGCCGTTCAGATTGTGATAAGCCTTTGATGCCTGCGCCGCAATTTGAGGATCATCCGCATGCCGCGCCCGGTCCAGCCAGGGAAGGGCATCCGCGATCGTCTTTCGCCAGATTGTATGCCAGACCGAGGTGCAGCATCACTTCCGCGTCTTCCGGATTCTGCTCGTGAGCCTGCCGCAAATACTTGATCGCGTCTCGCGAATAGCCCAAGTGCGAAGCTCTTCTTTCCCATGGTCTTCGCATCCACAGTGGCGGGCGAAGCCGGCGCGGAGGGAACAGGCGCAACAGCGGCGGGCTTGCGGATCGTTTCTTGAATCCCCGAAGCGCGTCGAGCTGATCGCGAGATGACTGGTCGTTCGCATCTATCCCAAGCACTTGTTCCAACTGCTCCTTCGCCTCGGTCTCTTTGTGCATCGCAAGATAGAGGTACGCCAATTCCTTGCGCAACGCGATGTTCCGCGGGTCCAGCTTCAAAGCATCCAGAAACTCGTACGGATAGGGATAACGCGAACCTAGCTGCTCCAGCGCCAGCTCGGCAGTTCGCGACTGATTCGATCGGGAGGCGGCAAGAAGAGCAGCGCGCGCTTCCTCTACGCGATTGAGTTGCTGCCAGACGCGCGCCAGAATGACCAGCAGCTCGCCCAATTCGGGCTTCAGCTTTCGGCAAATTTCATATTGCTCGGCTGCAAGAGGCAAATCATCCCGCAGTTCCGCCAGTTGCGCCAGCTCCCAATGCGCGCTGAACATTGACAGATCATCGGGTTTGGCTGAGCGAGCCAGAGCTTCCTTCCAGCGGGCAATTCCGTCTCCGAGGGGCCGGTCAATGTTCTGGAACGCCTGCTCGGCAGTCGCCCGAGTCGCGGCACTGCCCTGTTGCCTGAGCCGGTCAAACATGCGTCGAGCTTCGATCGGCTTCTTCGTTTCGAATGCCAGGAAGGCGTACTCGAGTGCGGCAGTTTCGTCGTTCTGGTTCAGATGCAATGCCGCTTCAAATTCGTCGCGGGCGTCGGTGTTCTCTCCGGCTTTCAGCAAGGTATACGCCAGGTCCTTGTGAGCGCCAGCATTGTCCGGCTGTTGAGCGAGGCCTTTGTGAAACAGCGCAATGGCCGAGTCATAGTCCTTCCGCGCCAGAGCTTTGTACGCCTGATTTAGCTCCGAATCTCCCGGAGCCTGCGCGTATGCCAAGCCGGCAATGGCGACGCTGGATAGGAGGACGAGTTCAGTCAGCACGGGCTGTTGAATTAGTCGCCCTGTCTCGAAGGGATTCTCACTTGCTCTGCTAACAAGAAGCAAAGTGGAGGTAAGGTACAATTGTTGAAGTCTGAGCACTGCTGCCCATTCTTCAGACCTTCTGAGCTAAGTCAGATCTTCTGGATTCCATATTCTTAGAGAACATCAGCCCGGAGAGGTTGCGTGTGCGCTTTTAGTATCGATGGAATCTCGGTCTTTTCCTCAACCACAAGTGCGCCGCGCAAAAGAGGTGAAATATGCATTTCGTGTATGAAGGCTTTACGCACGAAGGTAATAGAAGATGCTTCTTGTTTCGTGGTGTCGAGGAACGCGCTCCTGCCGATGTGTTTTCGATTGAGGTCGATCTGCCGCTGTTTGAAAAGAACCGGGTGTCCGTACAGGATGGTCCGTCATTTTGCCTTCAGCTGCTCACCAGGGCATCCTCCGCCGGTCCGGTTCAACTGGAGAGATTTCACAGTTATCAGGTGGTCGGTGACGACTTTCGCTCTCTGGTTGTGGAGCGAGAGAGGCGCGAAGCCGAAAAGGCACTGAAAAGGCGGCCGCGCAGCCCTCACCGAAAGCCTCCGTTCACTTCGAATCTTCGATTGGGAAAACCGGATGGTTCCTGATGCCCTTTGAAGAATGCGCCGCTTTAGCCTTTACGACTGTGTCGGTTCACAAGAACGCGCCTGGGGTTTCAGGCGTCTATGGTCTTTCTAACGCCCGGGAATGGGTCTTTATCGGTGAGGCCAACGACATCCGCGCGGCTCTCATGGAGCACCTTACGGAAGTGGACACGCTTCTGAAGACCCGAAACCCAACCGGCTTCACGTTCGAGGCCTCCTCGCCGGGTCAGCGTGTGTCACGCCAGAATCAGCTCGTTCGCGAGTTCGAGCCGTTTTGCAACCGCCGTACTCGCTGAACGAGCAACACAAAGCCTGCATAGATCCGCGCGATACGAGCTCCTGGACGCTTCCAAAGCGCAGCTTTTGGCCTGTTTTTGCATGCTATGGTGTAGCTAGTGTCATCGCCCTTAAACTTCCATCTTGAGCACTACGAGGGCCCTCTCGACCTGCTGCTTGACCTGATTCGCAAGCAGGAAATTGATATTTACGACATCCCCATCTCACAGATCACGTCGCAATATCTCGAATACATGCAGAAGGCGATGGAGCTGGATATTGAACTGAGCTCGGAGTTTGTTTTCATGGCGGCGACGCTCATTCATATCAAAAGCAAGTTGCTGCTCCCTACCGACCCTGAGCTCGCAAAGATTTCGCCTGAAGAAGATCCGCGCACTGAACTAGTGGAGCGCTTGATCGAACACGAGCGATTTAAGAATGCTGCCGAAATGCTGCAGCAGAAGCGCGTGGTCGAAGAAGCCATGTGGTCGAACCCGCAAATCGACCACTTTCTCGCCGAGGACGAAGGGCCGAGCCTAGCGGTCACGATTTTCGATTTGGTGAAGACGTTTCAAGGTGTTTTGGAACGCGCGAAGAACCGTCCCATCTATGAAGTCGGCAAAGAAGACATCAGCATTCCCGATATGATTCGCTTTCTGCGGCATCAGCTGACACGAGCACGCCGCCAGGAGGTCCTCTCCGCGACTCAGCTCTTCGAACGCCAACGCAGCCGCCGGGGTATGATCTGCCTCTTTCTTGCGATTCTCGAACTCGTGAAGCGGCAGGCCGTCGAACTCACTCAAGGCGAGGCTTTCGGAGACATCGGTCTGCGCCGTGGCCCGGATTTCGATGACGTAGGTGAAGGCACGCAGGACCTAGCGGCGGTAGAACAGGAATATCACTGATAGAAAGCATGGAAGAAGTAGAAGAGGATTCGCAGCAAGACCTTCTGATAGCCGAAGCGGTATCGGAGGCGCCGCCGGTCGATTCGTCCGCTCAGTTGAAGGCCGTCATAGAAGCGGCGATCTACATCACGGATGAGCCTCTAACCGCCGAACAGATCGCGTCGGCTACGGATCAGCCGCTCAACGTTGTCAAAGAGATTTTGAACCGGCTGGTGGCCGAATACTCCGCACCCGACCGCGGACTGTCTGTCCGCGAGCTAGCCGGTGGCTATAAGATGGCCACTAAGCCGGAGCACCACGAGGCTATCCGGCGCTTTGTTAAGAAACTTCAGCCGCCTCTGAAGCTTTCTCTCGCGGCTCTGGAAACGCTCGCAGTGGTCGCGTATAAACAGCCTATTACGGCTCCCGAGATCCTGGAGATCCGCGGAGTCCAAGGCGCTGGCGTCTTGAAGACTCTGCTGGACCGAAAGCTGATTGCGGCCGCAGGCAGGAAGAACGTGATCGGCAAGCCGATCATGTACAAGACGACTCGCGAATTCCTGGTGCAGTTCGGCTTGAATTCCCTCGCCGAATTGCCGACGCTGAAAGAATTCGAAGAACTCGGGCGATTTGCCTTAAGCGATTCATCGTCGGAAGAGGCGGCTGAGGTTCAACCGGCCGCCGAAACAGAGCAAGCAGATGGCTCAGGAACGTCTACAGAAGATTCTGGCGAATAGCGGCATCGCAAGCCGGCGAAAAGCAGAAGAACTGATCACGGCAGGCCGCGTTTCCGTGAATGGCCGGACGCATTGTCAGAGCTTGGCTCGAAGGCTGACTTGTCCATCGACAAAGTCAAAGTGGATGGGCAGATCTTGTCCGCGCCCAAGCATCACCTCTACGTTGCGCTGAACAAGCCCAAGAATTGTGTGAGCACCGTCCGCGACCCGGAAGGGCGTCAAACCGTCATGTCCTTTTTCAAGGGAATGCATGATCGCCTCTATCCGGTTGGCCGCCTGGATTATGCCAGCGAAGGTTTGCTGCTGCTGACCAACGATGGCGATTTTGCGAACAAGCTCATGTCGCCGGCCAGCCATATTACGAAAACGTATTTGGTGAAGGTGAACGGCGCTCTGACAACTGAGCAGGAAGAAGAGTTTCGACGCGGAATACCGATGCATGGCCGTCGAACCGCCCCCGCCGGCCTGAAACTGATTCGCAGAGGTGAGAACCCGTGGTACGAAGTGCGGCTCGTTGAGGGCCGTCAAAATCAGATCCGAATCATGTTCAAGCATTTCGGGCGTCTGGTTGAAAAACTGAAGCGGGTGAAGATTGGCTTCCTCGATTTGGGTAATTTGAAACCGGGAGCGTATCGCACGCTGACTAACTCCGAGGTGGCGCATTTTCAAAAGATTCTGAGCCTGGATGACAAAATGAAGGCGAAGGCGGCTGATCATGATGAATGACACGGAAATGACGAATCTGCTGAAGCAGTCGAAAACCATTGCCGTCGTCGGCCTGTCGAGTAATCCGTTGCGGCCCAGTTTAGGAGTTTCGCGATTTCTCCAGAGGCAAGGCTATCGGGTGATCCCCGTCAATCCGAATGAGACGGAGGTGCTTGGCGAGCGCGCCTACGGGTCGCTCAAAGACATCCCGGGGCCGATCGATATTGTCAATATCTTTCGCCGGCCCGCTTGCGTACCCGAAGTGGTCGACGCCGCGCTTGAAAAAGGCACGCGATGCATTTGGATGCAGGAAGGCGTGGTAAATCACGAGGCGGCGAAAAAGGCCAAGAGCGCCGGAATCCCGGTGGTGATGGACAAGTGCATTCTGAAAGAATTAGCACGGCTTCTCGGACGCATGCAGTCGTAAAGCGCCCTGTCAAAACGTTGTCGAAAGAAAAAGGCGAGGCATGCCTCTCCTTACATGAAATTGGGATGTTCGGAAGGGATTGGGCATGCCCGAACCCTGGAGTTTGGAGATTGCAACGCGGATCCGAGAACCCTGTTTTGCAAGCACAACGGAGACTGGCATGGCGTTTATTGGCTCCGCCACATCTACGACTAGCGCGTTTTACATGCAAATGGGTGGCAGGACAGAGGAGAAGCGCACTTTTAAGTACGAAAGGCCCTCGCTCAAAAGCCTAGCTGTGGCGCGACATACGAACAAGGAAATAGGCCGACGTAATCCACATCAAGACCACGGTGAGGCACATGACTGTAGAGACGTGAAGTGAAAATGTATTGCTCACATTCCGAGAGGCCGAAGGCACAATGTCTTTGGTATTGTTGATTGCTGCATGCATCAGCATAGTAAGCAGCAAGCTCCCGTCTGTCCGCAGGTATAACCACGCCATTGCTACCGAAATTGCGACCACCTGCAGGGACCAAACCGGGAAGGATTGCTTGTACGTGTCTGCAGCCGCCCAATAAAATTGCGGCAGATGCCAACACGCCCAAACGACACCTAGCAATAGCGCCGCTCGCGCATATCCCATGCATTGAGCCAGACGAGGCAGTGCGTAACCGCGCCATCCCAGCTCCTCCCCGGACTGCACGGGAGTTGAGATGAATGTCGCCAGCAGCATGAGGATCGGAGCTTCGGAGCCGAAGGCGGGCCACGCGCCTGTCGCGAGACGATGGAGCAGTGCGACGGCAAGCTTGATCGTTGCAATGTAACCGACGGCAAACACATACCACCGGGCACGGACGTGCCACTTCAGCATTCCATTGAGAAGCTCGTTCAGAGCCTTTCTACCTCCGTCTAGAGCGGTCAGCACAATCGCAACAAGCGAGGGTGCAAAGGTTCCAAGCAACCATAGGCCGTATGCGAGTGACGGAGGAACGCTTGAGAGAACCACAACAGGTATCCAGCAGGTCCATGTGAAGACATAGGTCAGCAGAAAGAACTGAACGACAGACAATTTGGGCCGAGGAGCGACCAAAGTGTGTGACGCGTTCAGCTCAGATGGAGCTCTGGACATTGGAAATTGCCCGCCTGTGTGCCTGTCGTCGAAAAGTCTCTTGTTCTTTCCTCTATGAAATCGGAAGTAATTCAATTGGCAGAGTTTTGCGCAAGCTGATCCTATCAGGCTATTTCTCCTCGTTCTCTGGTCATTTCCGAGTAACTGATGAAACGGAGTAACGGCTCGACTGATAACGCGCTACGCTGTGACGATCCACTTTGACGTATAGTCGCTATGTCGGAGAAATCGCGGGCATGCCGCTCGACTTTGCTCGGTGAAGGCCAGTTTCTTGCGTCGCGGCGGTTTAAAGTCCGCCTTTCGGAAACTTGCCTTCGCTCGTTATAGATCGCGTTACAGCGTAGTGCGGGCCTATTCCGCAGGCGACATTTCAACAATCGGGATCCCGAAATGTTCAAACTTCAAAGATTGGGGCAGGCCGGATCTGGCTTTGGAACGAACCGCTCAGTCGTATCGCAAAGCCACCATCGGATCCACGCCCGTCGCGCGGCGAGCCGGGATGTAGCAAGCCAGACCGGCTACGCCAATCAGTGACGCGGCAACCGCGATAAATGTGAGCGGATCGGTTGGTTTGACATCGAACAGCAGCGACTGGATCGTGCGAGCGGTCGCGAACGAACCGGCCGCTCCGATCGCCACTCCGATGAGCGTCGTCGTTAATCCCTGGCGCAGGATCAGACTCAATACGTCCGCCGATCTCGCTCCGAGCGCCATCCGCACCCCGATCTCCTGGGTTCGCTGCGAAACGCTGTACGCCACCACTCCATAAACTCCAGCGACGGCGAGAAGCAAGGCCGTCAGCGCGAAGGCAACCACCAGCGTCAGATTGAAACGGCGGGAACCCAACGAGGCGGAATAGATTTGCGTGAATGTCCGGAAACGCGGCGGCGCGTCGGATGCTTCTTCGTGCAGAATCGCGCGCGCAGAGGCGATAACCTGACCGGAGCCGGATTGTGTGTGCATCACTACGCTGAAATCCGATCGGGGACGTTGGAGCAGGTCGACATAAACGATTGGACGCGGCGGCTGTTCGAGCCCGTTTTCATGCGTGTCGCCGACAATTCCAACGATCGTCAATAAGTGCAAGTCGCCATCCATGTTGCCGAATTGGATGGTTTGCCCGATCGGATCCTGAAGCGGCCATCGCGATCGCGCGAGGGACTCGCTGATAACAGCCACGTGGGGCGAGTTGAAGGAGTCGTGTTGATCGAAAAACCTGCCGCGAAGGAGGGGAATGCCGAGCGCTTGGAAGTATTCCGGCGATGCGGCGCAAAAATCGGCTGTGCCGCGGTGAGCGGCTTGTTGCGCGAGCAGGCCAAATTCCTTGAAATTCTTGGGATTCTCCTGCGCATTCGCTAGGAGAAACATGCCGTCCGCCAGTCCGCCATCCATTGGAACCGCGTTCACTGCCGCTACCTGCTGAACTCCGGGAATGGCATGCAGGCGCTGGACGAGCCTGCTTACGAATTGTGATTCGCGCGCCCGGAAAGCCGTCTCGGCGTCCGGCTTCAAGTCACCGGGTTCCGGCAGATGGAGATCCATGGTCACGAATGTGATCGGTGCGAAATCCGGGATCCACGGATAGCACCCGCAACAGGCTGCGGCCCAGCAATCCGGCGCCGGTCAACAAGGCCAGCGTCATCGCGAGTTGCGCGGCGACGATGGCGCGGCCGACGCGTTCGCTGCGCTGAGTCCCCGCGCTCCCGCGGCCGGCTTCAACCACCGCGCGGCCAGGCGCGTTAGAGGTCGCTCGCAAGGCCGTTAAGATGCCCAGAGTAATGGCGGCCAGAAATGAAATTCCGGCTGCAAAAAGGAGTACCGGCCAACTGATCGTTACCTCCCCGAGGCGCGGCAGGTCCGGAGGCGCCAACACCAATAACCCGCGAACCAAGCCAAGCGCGATGAGGATGCCCACGGCGCAACTCAAACCGGACAGCAACAGCGTTTCGGTGACGAATTGCCGCACCAGCCGTCCCCGGCCTGCGCCAAGCGCGTTCCGGATGGCCAGTTCTCGTCCGCGTTTGGAGGCCTGCGCGAGCAGAAAGTTAGCCGCATTCGCGCAGGCAACGAGCAGCAGAAGACCCACCGCGCCAAGCAGGATATACAGCGGTGAACGGACCCGCCCGGTCAGCGAAGCTTGCAACGGAACCGCTGCTGCATTTCGCAGCAAATATTCGCCCTGCTCGGACGATTGCCGCACGATGCGCTGGGCAATGATGCCGAGATCGGTGGCCGCCTGGGCAACGCTCACGCCGTTTCGCAACCTTCCGATGGCGAGATAGTTATGAGAAGTGCGGCTGGTGTTTTCGGGGGCGAGTTCGCTGGGCAGCCACAGGTCCGTTTTTGCGGGGAATTCGAAGCCTTCCGGCAAGATCCCGACCAGGGAATAGACTTTGTCTTGGATGCGAAGCTTCAACGCCGAAAGGTCTCGAGCCGATGCCAGGGATTCTTTCCAATAGCGGTAACTCGCAAGCACAACCGGAGCGGCGCCAGTATGGGTGTCGTCGGGCGCGAAACTGCGTCCTATCACCGGGTGGATACCTAAGACCTTGAAGAAATCGCGCGTGACGGAGGCCACGCCCGTGCGTGTTGGTCCAGCCGGGCCCAGGACGATTGCGATTCCGCTGCTGCTGTATTTCGCCATCGCCTGGAACGTTTGATTCTGGTCGCGAAAGTCGTCGAAGTTCGGGTCAGCAAGCCGGGAATACGTGCCGCGATGATTCACTTCCCAAATCGCCACCAGGCGATCCGGGTTCGGGAAGGGCAACGGCCGCAACAGCACGCCGTACACCACGCTGAAGATCGCCGTCGTCGCGCCGATGCCCAGCGCCAGCGTCAAAATCACGAGGGCGCTGAAGCCTGGGCTTTTGGCCAGCCCGCGAGCGGCGTATCTCAGGTCCTGAAAAATCGCTTCGAACATGGAATCTCCTCAAGTCAATTACTCGCGGTATACGGATTGGTTACGCAGATTGCCTCGTTCAAGTTCAATCGGCCTAGCGGTCACCCGGGGCGAGCGGATTCCTGAGCTTTAGATGTGTCGATTATTCGTGATGTAAAGAGACCATCGGATCCACCCTCGCCGCCCGGCGAGCGGGGATGTAACATGCCAGCAGCGCCACACTGACCAGAATCAGTGAGACGGAGGCAAACGTAAGCGGGTCCGTCGGTGTCACTCCATATAGCAGGCTCGACAAAAGCCGCGTCAATTTGAGAGCCCCGACAATTCCGATCGCGAGCCCAGCCAGCGCGGGCCTGATCCCTTGCCCGACGATCATCCTCAGAACATCACTCTTCTGCGCCCCCAGCGCCATGCGAATGCCAACTTCGCGTGTTCGCTGGACGACGATGTAAGAAATCACGCCGTATACCCCCACGCAGGCCAGCAGCAGCGCCAAACCTGCAAAGCCGCTGAGAAGCAGAGTTACCAGACGTGGCAGCACCACTGACTGCGCCAAGTATTGGTCGAGGGTTTCCACATGGTAGATGGGCTCGTTCTTAGCGAAGAAGGCTACTTGGCGGCGAGCGGCCTCGACAATGCTTCGCGGATCGTTTGCAGTGCGCACGGCGATAAACATGCTGGGAAACGGACTCTGGGCTAAAGGAGCATAAGCCTCGGGAGCGGCTTCGGCGCCAAGCTCGCTTTGCTTCACGTCGCGTATCACGCCGACGATTTCGCGCATCGGCGGCTCACCTGGACCATAGCCATTACCGATGCCGGGGCGGATGTGCTTCCCGATAGGGTCCTGGTCAGGAAAGAAGCGCTGCGCCAACGTTCGATTGACGATCACAACCGGAGTAGACTTCTCGTCGTCGTGCTCCGTGAAGTCCCGCCCCTCGACAAGTGCTATACGCAGGGTCCGAAAATAATTTGGCTCGACCGCATTGAAATCAGCCGTGGGCCGGGATCCTGTTGGAGTAGGCTGCCCCTCAATTTCGACACTCGAACTGATGTTGTCGCCCGTGAGCGGCAGGGACGCGGCCGCACTGGCCGATCTGACGCCGGGGATCGTACCGACCCTCGCAACAGCATTTCTAAAGAATGCCGGCGGTGCGAGCCCTGCGTTCCCGGCGGGCGCATCCAGTTGGAAGGTCAGAACACGATGCGGGTCAAATCCCGGATCAACTCGCGTGAGGTGGAGAAAACTCTGAATGAACAGGCTGGCCCCGAGCAGCAACACAACTGCTAGTGCGATTTCGCTTACAACCAGGGCGCCGCGCACATGACTGTGCCCCTTCCTTCGCTGCCCGAGCCCCTTCCACTCTCCTTAAGGGATTCCGTGAGACTGATCCTCGAGACCTGCAAGACGGGAGCGAGGCTAAATAAGATTCCTGCCGCAGGGAGATCAGCAAGGCGAAGCCAAGCAGGCGACTGTCCAGGCCGACGGCATTCAGACGCGGAACTTCGGCGGGCATGATGCCTACCAAGAATCTTAAAGAGGAGAGCGCCAGCACAAGCCCGAGCCCACAACCGAGCAGCGATAACGCCAGGCTTTCTGTCAGTAACTGGCAAGTTGCTCTCCGGCGGCTGGCGCCCAGAGCGGCTCGGACGGCCATTTCCTTATAACGACTGGTTGTCCGCGCCAGCAGCAAGTTTGCCACATTGACGCACACGATCAGCAGAACGCAGCCGACGGCCCCGAGCAGGACGAGCAGCGGAGTACGGATAGGACCGACCAGACCCTGAACCTCCGGTACAATCCGCACAGTGCGCGGCTTATTCTCGGGGTGTTGCTTGTTCATCGTGCTTGTGATCGCATCGATTTCAGCTTGCGCTTGGGCGAGCCTGATCCCGGGTTTCAGCAGCCCGAGAACATCCAGGTAGTGCGCACCACGTTGCGTAGTCATCGCGTTCGCTCCGCCTCGGGCATCGACGGCGATTGTTGTCCACAGCTCCGGGGGCTGCGCCTGAATCGGGAATTGGAATGCCGGTGGCATGACTCCGATAACCGTGAATGGCTGGTCCCCAAGCTGAATCGTTCGGCCGAGTACCGACGTTTCAGAACCGAACTGCCGTTCCCATAGACCGTAGCTCAAGACGACTGGATCGGTACCACTCGCCGCGGCAGGCGTGTCCTCTCCTGGAAGGAAACTCCGCCCGAGTGCCGGAGTCACTCCGAGCAGAGAAAACAGTTGGGCGGAGACTACCGCCCCTTGCAAATGTAATGGCTCACGCGCGGCCGATTAGAGTAAAATCGTTCGTTCGGAAAGCGGCCATGCCATCGAAGACGTGATTCCGTGCCCGCCAATCCAGGAAATCCGGATATGACGCAATATCCCCGTGTCCGGTGGCGGCAATCACCGATTTGATTCGCACTAAGCGATCAGCGGTGGGAAACGGCAGCTTCTTGAACACGATGGCGTCTACTATGCTAAAGATCGCTGTTGTTGTGCCGATCCCTAGCGCCAGCGTCAGAATAGCGGTCGCTGCGAAGCCGGGATTCCTCCTGAGCACTCGCAGGCCATAGCGAAGATCCTGAAGCAAGTTGTCCATGGAAACTCCAGCTCTGACGTCCCGAACGGTTTCCTTGAGCTGTTCCATTCCGCCTACATCGCGGCGCGCCTGTTTCAGCGCCTCATCGCGATCCATTCCAGATCGCATCTTCTCTTCCGCCAAGAGCTCAAGATAGCTGCGGATTTCCTGCTCGAGATCCTGGGCCGCGCGCTGCTTGTAGAGAATGTTTCGACAGAAGTTATACAAGTAACGAAGTGGCATTTGCCTATGTCGCTCGTAAAGCGCTCGCAATGGCGAGTGAGATTCGCTCCCATTGTTCGGTTTCTGTATCAAATTGGCGCCGGCCCAATTTGGTTAGCCGGTAAAACTTGGCGCGCCGATTAGTCTCCGCCTCTCCCCAGAACGAACTTAACCAACCCGCCTCTTCCATTCGGTGAAGCGCTGGAAACAGAGAGCCAGGCTTGACTTCAAACGTTCCGTTTGTGATCTGGGCTATTCGCCGCGAGATTCCCATTCCGTGCATCTCTTCAAGCGCGAGAGCCTTGAGAATCAGCAAAGCGAGCGTACCCTGAAGAAGATCTGTTCGTGAGCCGGACATGTGTATGCTATAGAGAAGCTATAAGAAGGATCACAAAACTTCTTATAGACTGTCAATAGGAGATGACAACCGGAGCTCAAAAAAAATGAGCCAGGTCCTGGGCAGGACATTTCGACACACTGACGGGAAAACGGTCGTCTATGAGAAGTAGTTATGGAGTTCTTCAAACGTTCGTCTTCTTACGTATCTGATTTGGGCAAGCATCTCGGTGTTCACCGTAATGGCAACGTATGGGCACAACTAGCCGTTATGACGGGATTAGCGAAGAATGCGGACCGCTGCCCCAAATGCGGCTCGAAGGACTTGATGAGATCTCGCCGCCGCAATTTGATTGAGCGGAGTCTCAGCAATGTGATGCTGCCGTTTCGGTGCCGCCGATGCTATTCCCGGTTCTTCCGGCTACGGGAGCCGGACGTGATGACGGGCCAATCTAAACCGCTGCCGCCGCGCGTGACCGCGTAAAGCGCCCGCGTCTCCGCGACAGACTTGCTGGATGTCACCGCGGCAGAGGAGATCCAGGCAACTCTACCTTCTCCTCCACGTGCCGCAGTGACAATCAGCGTATCGGCAGATGCGACGGAATCGACAGCGCTTAGAGCGTTCGGGATGTACCAATTAAGCCAAAGGGGCTACCGATGTTTTCTCCGCTAGCTCCGACTTGCTACGCTTCCATTGGAGAAACCTTTCACCCATATGGGGAAATTCCTTCTGGGCGTTCTAATTGGTGTAGTAGTAACCGTTCTTGGGATCTTTATCATTGTTCTGGCCATCGGCCGGCTCTTTGAGACCAAACAGCCCACAATAGCGGGGAACTCAGTTCTGGTTCTCGCATTGACGGGCGAGTTGCCCGAAGCCGCGCCCGTCGATGTGCCCATTCCGTTTATCCAATCGCAGAGTACCCCCACGATACGCGACCTGTGGGCGTCCCTGCGCGACGCCGCGACGGATAGCCGGATCAAGGCCGTGGTCCTTCAGCCCCGCAATCTGCTCGCCGGATGGGGCAAGTTGCAGGAAATCCGACAGGAGCTGTCGGATTTCAAGAAATCCGGCAAACCGGTTTACGCCTATCTGCAAGGGCCCGGTTCGCGCGAATATTATCTGGCCACCATCGCGGACAAGGTTTTCCTCTCGCCGGACGACATGCTCGACGTAAAAGGCTTTCGTCTCGAGGAGATGTACTTCAAAGGCACGCTCGATAAATTAGGCGTCGGGGTGCAGGTCGATCACATCGGCCAGTACAAGGACGCGGGGGACATCTTTACGAGAAGCAATATGTCCCCCGACACACGCGAGGTGCTGAATCAGGTTTTGGATCAAATTTATGGCGATTTCTGTTCGACCACGGGCCAGGCGCGCCATAAGAGCCCGGATGACATACGCGCTTTGATCGATATGGGACCCTTTCTGGCCGTGCAGGCCAAGGCGGCGGGATTGGTCGATGAGCTTGGCTATGAGGATCAGGTTTACACGGATCTTAAGAAAAAGCTCTCTGCCGGCGAGTTGAACAAAACGAATATCAGAAGCTATTTCCGCGCAGTCCCAGGACGAGGCGATCATATCGCGATTTTGGTAGGCGAAGGAGAGATCGTCCGCAGCGAATCTGAAAACGCGCTGGGAAACGAAGGAGTAATTGCTTCCGGCCCCTTTGCAAAAGCGATCCGGCGAGTGCGCGAGGACGGCAGCATCAAGGGCGTGATTCTTCGTGTCGACTCGCCGGGCGGAGATGCCGTCGCATCCGATGAGATTCTGCATGAGTTAAAACTTCTCAGCGCGCGAAAGCCCCTGGTCATCTCGATGTCGGACTTGGCAGCATCGGGTGGATATTTCATCTCCATGACCGGCGATCCCGTCGTCTCTTATCCCGATACCATCACCGGATCCATCGGTGTTCTTTACGTCAGGCCTAATTTCCACGGACTCTTCGACAAGTTTGGAATTCAGGAAGACACGCTCACTCGGGGCAAATTAGCCAACATGGATTCGTTGTACGCTCCCCTCTCCGATGCCGCGCAGCAAAAGCTGCACGATTCCATTGAGGCAACGTATCGATCGTTCGTTAGCAAAGTGGCAACAGCGCGGAAGAAAACTTACGACCAGATCGATCCTCTTGCTCAAGGGCGAGTGTGGATGGGCGCTCAAGCCCGCCAGAATGGGCTTGTGGACCAGATTGGCGCACTGGATGAAGCCATATCGCTGGTGCGAAAACGCGCCAAGCTATCGGCGACCGGGGATACGAATCTGATCATGTATCCGCCTCGACGCAGCCTTGTGGAGATCCTCACGAACTCGTCGTCGGATGGCATTGTCGAATCGGTTGCTCTTTCGAAAGCTCGCAAGGCCGTGCCTGGCTTGCCGAACCCGGCGCTTCTCAAAGGCGGACTGCTGAAAGTACTGCCGTATAACCTGACTATTCAGTAACCAAATTAAGTAACCAAATCAGGCGCCATCCTTTTCGAGAGACGGCGGTCTGTAAGGATCTGGCAGCGCGGATGGATCTACGGCAGTTATCGATTGAATGCTTGCAAAACAGCGTGAATCGGGACGGCGGGACTGTGTGCGTGGAAGGCGAGCTGCCAGCCGACGACAATCAGCATGACCAACATTGCAACTCGCAGGGGGCGTTGGGCGAGGCGCCCGGATAGCATCGATCCGGTGAGCGCGCCGAACAGTCCTCCGATGACGAGCTTCAGGAGCAGAGCGCCATCGTAGTTTCCGGCACCAATTTGGATGAGGCTGCCGACCGCGGCCAAGCCCAGGCCAAAGCACAAATCCGTACCCACGACCTCGGCGGCGCTCAGCTTCGTGAAGCTGAGGAGCAGAAGAGAACCGAGAGCGCCCGCGCCCGCCGACGAGAAGCCAACTTCGGCTCCGATGGGAAGCGCGCAGGCCAATAAAAGGTTGGGCCGCTCCCGCTGCGGGCCTTGCGGCTTGGGATGGAAAATGCGGAACAAGCGAAACAGCGCGGTGACAACGATCAACACGCCCAGCGATTCGTAAATTACGACGCTGTACGAGGCGCGCTTTAGCCAATCGAGCAGCAACGCTCCCGCAAGGACACCGGGAATGCCTGCGGTAAGGAGAATACGCAGCACGCGGAAATTGATTTGATGTCGCGCCGCGTACACGGGCACCGAAGCGATTTTGATAATCGCGCCGAAAGTGAGAGCCGTTCCTACGGCAGTAGCGGGCGAGACGCCGAGCAGCAAAATCAAGAGCGGCGTAGTCATGCTGCCGGCTCCCACGCCCGTGAGCGATATGGCGACGGCGATCGCAAATCCGAGGAGGATTTCCATCAATGGCTCTCGGCGATGTGGATGCCGCACTCCAGCTTGCGACCCGCCCAGCGGCCGGAGCGAGCGTTGCCGGGCTCGGAAGGAAGCGCAGTGCAGGGCTCGCAGCCAATGCTGGTGTAGCCGGTGTCATAAAGCGGCAGCAGCGGGATTCCGTGTTCGCGAGCGAAGGTCCAGACGTCCTTGTCGGTCCAGTTTGCAAGCGGGCTGATCTTCTGCAATACCTTTCCGGAGGGCAGCGGGAAACGATCGACAATTTTCAAGTTCGCGCGCGTGGGCGATTGCACGCGGCGGAGGCCGGTGAACCAGACATCGTAATCTTCGAGCGCCGCAAACAGCGGCCCTACCTTGCGCAACTTGCAGCACTGATCGGGCTGCGATTGATACAGCACGCCGAATTGCGATTCGTGCTCCGCGACGGTTTGGCGCGGCAAGACGTTTACCAGATTCAGGTTGTAACGTGCCGTCATGTCGTCGCGATAACGATAGACTTCCGCAAAGTGATAACCGGTCTCGAGAAATAGAACGGGGATGTCCGGAACCAACTCGCGAACCAGGTGGAGCACCACCATGTCCTCTGCCTGAAAGCTGCAGGTGACGCAGGCGCTTGTAGACTCCGACAACGTCCATGCGATTGCTTCGCGAGCTTCAGCGGCTTCCAGCATCATGCTTTCCTTCCCTGGGAGATTGCCAGCCGATCCAGGAAGTGCTGCAGAGCGGCCAGAGTCTCCGGATCGTGAATGTCAGAAAGGTGTTCAGTTGTCTCGGAGCCATCGACTGAAAAGCCCGAGTACAAAACGAGGTGGCCGTCTTGCAATCGCCAGGAGACTTGCGGGACTGAATTCCCGCGCGGGCTGAAGCCCGCTCCACGGACGATCATGCCGGCGGCGACCGTGGCGTTGGTTACGGGATCGATGAGGATGAAGCTTCCCGTAGTGCGATTCGTGCTGTAGCTGTCGAAGTAGAGTGGGCGTGCCGTCTCGAGGTTCGCTACGGCGATGGCGTTCATCTCCAGTGTTTCCGCCGGCTCGCGCTCCAGCGTGTTGATGTTGATGCGGTATTCGATCTGCTTCAGCTCCGCCGATTCCTGCCGGGTTGTATGTTTTAACCGATAGCGCTTGTGTAATTCCGCCGGAACATCGCTGAGCCAGACCAGCGTGGCTTGTATGGAATTCGATATTTCGGGCGGATCGTTCGCTGCGGCCAGCATGTCTCCGCGAACGACATCCACATTGTCCGTGAGAGTAAGCGTGACGGCCTCCCCGGTCTCGGCCTGCTGCACGTCGCCATCGAAGGTGGAGATGCTCGCGATGGAGCTACGGCGACCAGAGGGAAATATAGCCACGGGATCGCCAACGCGGATTCGATCTGAGGCAACGGTACCGGCGTAGCCGCGAAATTCCTGATTAGGCCGCACTACACGCTGGACAGGAAAGCGGAAGGCGGAGAGTTGGGCGGCGTCGCCCACGGGAACTGTTTCGAGGTACTCCAGAAGACTGGGTCCGCTGAACCAGGGCATGTTCCGGCTGCCCGCAACCACGTTATCGCCGGCCAGAGCACTGATGGGGATGAAATACGGCTCCATCGATCGAAACTGCGCAAGAAACGCGCGAAAATCGGCTTCGATCCGATCGAAAACACGTTGTTCGTATTCGACGAGATCCATCTTGTTGACGGCAATCACCACGTGCCGCAGCCCAAGCAAAGATGCGATGTAAGCATGACGGCGCGATTGCGGCAGTAAGCCTTTGCGGGCATCCACCAGCACAATGGCCAGCTCCGCCGTGGAAGCGCCGGTCACCATGTTGCGCGTGTACTGCTCGTGACCGGGCGTATCGGCGATGATGAACTTGCGGCGCGGCGTCGCGAAGTACCGGTACGCCACGTCAATGGTGATTCCCTGTTCGCGCTCGGCACGCAGGCCGTCGGTCAGCAACGAAAAATCGATGGCTCCTGCGTTGCGTCCGGCAGACGCTTTCGTTACGGATTCGAGCTGATCTTCATATACGTTGCGCGAATCGTAGAGCAGGCGACCGATGAGGGTCGATTTGCCATCATCGACGCTGCCGGCAGTGGTGAATCGCAGTAGGTCTTTGGCCTTCTCGCGCTCGAGGAAGTCGTCGAAATTATCCGCGACCGGAAGGGCCGTTGCGGCTGCCATCAAAAGTAGCCCTCCTGCTTTTTGATTTCCATGGAGCCGTCCTGATCGTGATCGATGACGCGATTCTGCCGCTCCGAACGGCGCATGCTGACGAGTTCCTCGATGATTTCCGGAACGGTAGCGGCATCGGAGCGGATTGCGCCCGTGCAAGGACTGCAGCCCAGAGACCGCATGCGGCACCGTACTAATTGGGGCTGTTCGCCGGGCAGGCGCGGAACGAACGTTTGTTCGATGGGCAGCAACGAGTCGCCGCGTACGAGCATCGGACGGACTTTGGCGAAATACAGCGGAACGATGGGGATGTTTTCCGCGTGAATGTACTGCCAGACGTCCAGTTCGGTCCAATTCGAGAGCGGAAATACTCGGAGGCTCTCGCCTGAGTGAACGCGAGTGTTAAATAGATTCCAGAGCTCGGGGCGCTGATTTCGCGGATCCCATTGGCCGCGTTCATCCCGGAAAGAGAAAACGCGCTCCTTTGCCCGGGATCGTTCTTCATCGCGGCGAGCGCCACCAATGGCAGCGTCAAACCCACCCTGGCGAAGTCCGTCGAGTAGCGCCGTGGTCTTGAGTGCCCCACAGCAGCGTTGCGTGCCCCATTCGAAAGGATTTGCGCCCTGATTCAATGCGGCGCGATTCGTGTTGACGATCAGTTTGAGACCTAGCTCGGCCGTGTAGCGGTCGCGGAACTCTATCATTTCGCGGAACTTATAGCCTGTATCGATATGAAGCAGGGGAAACGGGAGGGTTCCGGGATGAAATGCTTTCTGCGCCAGCCGCAGCAATACCGACGAATCTTTGCCGATGGAATAGAGGAGGACCGGGCGCTGGCATTCGGCGGCCACTTCGCGCATGATGTGAATGCTCTCCGCCTCAAGCTGGCGAAGATGGCTGAGAGGGCTCACACTGGCAGCGTACCACGATTCTGGATTATGTCTATAGGAATTCTGGTGAACGCAGTTCTAGGACAGTACGAGTCGGCTTAAAAGACGACCTGGGCGGACAGTTGTAGGATGCGCGGGTCGCGCGCGCCGCTCACGGTGCCGAAACCGTTGATATTGTTGATAGTTCCGTTCGGATTCAGGTATGCGTTCTTTACGCCGCCGTTGATTCCCGCGTAGTTAATGGTGCTAAAGATGCCGCTATTATTCGATACCCCATTTCCGCCCACGCCGCCGAATTGCGGATGATTGAACGCGTTGAAGGCATCCATACGAAGCTCGATTCGAAACCGCTCCTTTATGGCGAACGCTTTCTGGAGCGATAAATCCGTGTCGTTGATTCCGGGACCGTAGAAGGGATAGCGGCCTTCGCCCAGGCCGATGCCGCCCACTGGCGGGGGCGCAAAGGCGTTGGGATTCAGCCAACTGTACGGCCCGCTCTGGTTATAGCCTTGCAACGGGTTGCCGACTACTTGAATGCGCGCACCTTCGGTGTAAGAGCCGGTGAGGTTCTGATTGTTGTAATTCGGAATGCTGAAGCTCACTTCGTAGGGGCTCCCGGTCTGCAGACGAGTCAGGCCGGAGATTTGCCAGCCATCCAGCAAGGCATGAGCGAAGGCGTGACTCGAAAACAAGCTGGGGAAGGGATAGATGTAATTGATAGCGAGCGTGTGCCGCCGATCAAAGCTGAGGGGCCCATAGTTCGCGAAGCGGGTCAGGTTGTCGATGCGGACGTAATCCCCGTCCCCGCTGGTTACGCCCAGGGCTTTGCTAAAGGTGTATGCAAAGCCGAAGAAAAGACCGTTCGTAAAACGCCTGTTCAGACTGACCTGAAGCGAGTTGAAGTTGGACGTGCTCGAAAACTGGTGAAGCGTGATGTCGCCGTAGCCAGGATACGGGCGGAGAAAATCCCGAGGCAGCGCTCCCGAGCCGAACGGCGTCGCTCCGGCGTTGGTCGGGTCCTGGTTTTGGGGCAGGAAAGTGGCGCCATAAGGAATGGCGTTTAGGTTTCGCATGTCGAGGAGATGCCACGATTTCGAACCAACATAAGAGGTATCGAGTACCATTTGATACGGAAGTTTCGTTTGTATCCCCATGCTGTAACTGGCTGTGGTGGGAACGGGACCGGCATAGTCGAGCGCGTGAAGGCTGCTGGGGCCGAAGACGATGTTTTGAGGATTGATTTGGCTGATGAGCCCGTAGTAGAGATTCGGAGTGAAGGTCTCGGGCGGATTCGAGATCTCATCGAAGATTTCATTGCCTTGGAAGCGATCGTAGAAAATCCCACCCCCTCCGCGAAGGACGATGCGCTGAGTTCCCGTGATGTCCCAGGCGAAGCCAAGCCGGGGCGAGTAGAGGATCCCTTGATCCCTGACCAGGTACTTATTAATTCCACGGCCCGCTTGGCGGATGCCGTTCAGGAGATCGCCTGAGCCTTGGACAATGTCGCCAATCGCGTAAGCGGGAAGACAGGAAACTCCGGGTCCGGGCACTGCGGAGAGGCATGCGGAAGCGGATGCGGGAGCTGTTGCCGCGGGATCAAGCGCTACCTTCGTTCCTCCGATTAGAACGGGTCGATAGAGACGAGGAGCAGCGCTGGGATTAAAGTCACCGGGAAGGAAGTTCGAAGTTTGCAGAGCGGCGTCGAACTGCGGCTGAACCCAGTAGAACCGGATTCCATAATCCAGCGTAAAATTCGACTTCACCTTCCAGGTATCCTGCGCGTACCATTCAATATTTGAGTAGCGGTATTCGCCAAGCAGGTAAGAAGAAGCTTGATTGAAGTTGTTGTAGATGCCTAAAGCGGCGTTCGCAAACCCGAAGCCGGAATCGTAAGGGTTGCTGGAGTTATCTCCGAAATCGAAGCTACCATTTGCATTGGCAAAGGAGGTCTGGTCCTTGCGGCTGCGCTGTGCGTAGAAGCCCAACCTGAATACATGCTGGTTGTACACCTTGCTGAAGTTGTCGGTAAATTCGATGCTGGTGTTGTAGTTGAAGAAGGGCGCGTCATTGGTGCCGAATGAACCTGTGCCGCTCAACTTGGTTCCATTGAAGCCGAAGGTGGGGATGAAGTCATCCTGAACTGCATTCGGATAGAGAACCGGCAATCCAGTGAGTCCGTTCGCCGCGCGGGTCAAGCCGTTTGTAGTTGGCGTGATGTTGATGACGTTCTTGCCGAATCCCCAGGTGAATTCGTTCACTACTGTGGGGCTGAGATTGGAGGTGAGGTTCGCCGCCCAGGCACGGCCTGGACGCGAATCGGTGATCGGCACTTTCGGAATACTCGAGCCGAGCACGAAGCTGCCGTAGACGGAGGTCACGGCGTCGTAGTTGTTGATGAACCGAACGAAAAGCTTATTTTTGTCGTTCAGGTTGATATCCACACGACCCAAGTCCTCGCGGCGCGGATAGGGTCCGGAGATTGCGGTCTGCAGGTTGAAGCCTTTGTTGACAGGCGACTGAGCGTTTGGGAGGGGATAGACGTTGAGAATCGCGAGTCCGATCGGAGACAAACGGTTAGCCGGTATCTTGTTACCTGGAAAGCAGGCGTTGCTGGTGTAATCGCGGATACAGGTGATCGGATTATTATTCTTATCCACGGATTGAGAGAAGTCGCCCTGTCTTTCGAGCGCAGTGGGGACGGTGTTTTGGTGAATGCCCTGCGGCTGCAACTGGTTCTGGAATTCCTCGCTTGTGAAGAAATAAACTTTGTTCTTCAATTTTTCAAAGAGTCCGGGGCCATAAACAGGTCCGCCCAAGGTGTAACCCGCATCATTGAAGCGGAAAAGGTTGCGCTGGACGCCCTGGCGGTTGTTGTACCAGTTGTTTGCGTTCAAACTCTCGTTCCGGTGATAGATGTAGCCGGAACCGTGAAATTCGTTGGTGCCGCTCTTGGTGACGACACTGATCTGGGAGCCAGAAGACCGACCATATTGGGCCTGGTAGTTGCTCGTGAGAATACGGAATTCCTGAACTGAGTTGAGGCTAATGGTGGCAAGCTGATCTCCGTTGTTGCCGGTATCTACATTGCCAACACCATCGACCGTCAGATTGTTTTCGTTGCTTCGGGCACCGTTGGCCGTAATGGAGCCGACGCCGCCGTGGCTCGCTGTTTCAATCGTCGGATAGGTTGTGATGCCCGGCACTAACGCGACCAACGGCAGATAGCTGCGGCTGTTCAGAGCGATATTGGTCATCTGCTTGCTCGTTAGCGATTCCGAGCGCTCGCCGCTTTCCGTTTGAAGCTGCAAACCTTGAGCGGCAACCTCAATAGACTCGGTCACCTGGCCTATTTGCATATTGAGAGTGCCTATATTCAGGTTCTCGTTGGCCTGATGGTTCACGTTGGCCCTTTCAAGCTTCTTGAACCCCGGCGCTTCGGCAGAAATGTTGTAGACGCCGGGAGGCATCTGCGGAAAAACAAAGCGGCCGGCGGAATCGGTTACAGTATTGAGGGTGTAGCTTTTGGACGGTTCCGTAGCCGTGACCTTGGCGTTGACGATTGCTCCGCCCGACTGATCAACTACCGTTCCAGCAATGGAACCGGTTGTGGTTTGCGCGGCCAATGGCAACGCACTGGCGCACACGAAGAGCGCAACGATAGTAAGGCAACGTGGCATGGTGAATTCCCCAAGTGCAAAGTTAGATCTGTTGGGCAGTTCGGGCGTAACCAAGTTTCTGAGATGAACGCGCGAAGATTGACCGGGCTTCCTCGAAGTTGTACGAGTAACATGTCTTTCCAACCGACTGCAATCTACGTATTGGCAGGTCGCGAGATTGTTAGAGACTGAATCTTTCAAAGCCGGGATCGACAAGGGATCACGTATCGGTGCGGAGGCCGTTCCAGGCGGCGCTCACTTTCGGGTCTGGGCTCCCCAGGCGAAATCGATCGAGGTAGTCTTTGAAAACTCCGATCGGGGCTTTGGACTTCATGCCGAAGAAAACGGCTACTTCTCAGGAATGGTAGCGGGCGTCGAGGCCGGAACTCGATACAAACTCAAACTCGATGGGGGTGAACCGTTCCCTGACCCCGCATCGCGACGGCAACCGGCGGGCGTGCATGGGTTTTCGGAGGTGGTGGATGCAGCGGCGTTTCGATGGTCGGACCATCAGTGGCCGGGCGTAAAGCTGGAGGGCCAGGTGATCTATGAGATGCACATCGGAACGTTCACAAAAGAGGGCACGTGGGCATCCGCTGCCGAAAAGCTTGCGTATTTGCGCGACACCGGAATCACGCTCGTTGAAGTCATGCCGGTGGCTGAATTTCCAGGTAGATTCGGGTGGGGATATGACGGCGTTCAGCCCTATGCGCCCGCAGCCATCTACGGTACGCCGGAGGACATGCGGGCTTTTATCGACCGCGCGCACGCGATGGGGATTGGAGTCATTTTGGATGTGGTTTACAATCACCTCGGGCCGGATGGCAATTATCTTTCCAAGTATTCGCCCTACTATTTCACGCGAAAGTACAGCACCGATTGGGGGGAGGCGATTAACTTCGATGGGGAAAAGAGCGCGCCTGTGCGGGAATACTTTCGCGAGAATGCGGCGTACTGGATAAGAGATTTCCATCTGGATGGTTTGCGGCTGGATGCGACGCAAGCCATTCACGATAGCTCTCGACCGCACATTCTGGCCGAGATCGTGATGGCGGCACGGAAAGCGGCAGGAAGGCGATCGATTGTCTTAATTGGAGAGAACGAGCCGCAAGAGACCGATCTGATCCGGCCCGTGGAAGAGGGCGGCTGCGGGCTGGATGCGCTCTGGAACGACGATTATCACCACACCGCGATGGTGGCGCTGACCGGCAAAGCAGACGCTTATTATACCGATTACCGCGGAACACCGCAGGAGTTTGTTTCGGCGGTCAAGTATGGGTACTTGTATCAAGGCCAGTGGTATCGCTGGCAAAAGAAGCGCCGCGGAACATCCAACCTCGGGCTGCCGCGACCGGCGATGGTCAACTTTATTCAGAATCACGATCAAATTGCAAACTCGGCTCGGGGCCAGCGTGTGAACGAGTTGACGTCACCAGGAATGCTTAAAGCCCTCACGGCGCTGACTCTGCTTGCGCCTGGAACTCCGATGCTATTTCAGGGGCAGGAATTCGCGGCTTCCAGCCCGTTCTTATTCTTTGCGGACCACAAACCGGAGCTGGCCGAGAAAGTGAGGAGAGGGCGAGTAGAATTTCTCGAGCAATGGCGTTCGCTCAAGATGCCCGAGATGAAGGCGTGTTTTGCCGATCCGGCCTCGCCTGGAACTTACGAGCGTTCGAAGCTGGATCACTCCGAGGTTCAAAAGCATCGCGAAGCCTATGCGTTGCATCGGGATCTTCTGCGATTGCGGCGAGAGGATTCCGTCATTTGCCGGCAAGGCGAGCACGGAATCGATGGCGCCGTGCTTTCCTCAACGTGTTTCCTGATTCGCTTCTTCTCGCCGGGCTATCGGAACGATCGTTTACTGTTGGTTAATCTGGGAATAGATCTGGAGTTGAATCCCGCTCCAGAACCTTTGTTGGCGCCGGCAGCGTCCATGGAGTGGGCGAAGCTATGGTCGTCTGACGATCCTCAATACGGAGGCTGCGGAACGGCCCGGCTCGATAGCGATGAAAACTGGAACATTCCAGGCCAAGCCGCAGTGCTTTTGCATTTAGTAACCATCCGAAATCCGGTTCCCCAGAAAATCTCTCCAGGTACGAAATGAACGATATCTTCACTCACAACGCGGGCGCAGAACTTACCGAAGGACGACCCAGATGTTTTGACGAAAACTGAGTGGCTGGTAACGAATGGTCTAGGTGGGTACGCGTCCGGTACGGTCGGCGGAACTTTGACTCGCGTGTTCCATGGATATTTGATTGCGGCGTTGCCGACTCCGCTCGGGCGCACCATGATGCTGAACGATGTGCTGGAGGATGTTGTTCTTCCGAGCGGACGCGCGATTCCTCTGAACGGACTCAAGACCGAAAAGGACGATTTTGCGGGCTCACGGTACCTGACGAATTTTCGACTCGACTTGGGGCTTCCCGTTTGGACGTATGAAATTGACGGATTGTCGATTGAAAAACGCGTCTATCTGCCGCACCGCCAAAATACCAGCTATATCAATTACCGGGTCACGGCGGGATCGGGTTCGGTGAGGCTGCGGCTGCGGCCTGCGTTGAACATTCGCGGACATGAAGCTCCAGTGAACAGCCCGCTCGGCGCCTATACGGTAACGTTTCGGGATAGTCATTACGAAATAAAATCGCCCGACGATATTCCTCCGCTTCGCATGATGCTCTTGGGGCAAAAAAGCGAATTTGCCATAGACAGCCTGAAAGTCTGCGACGTGATTTACGATGTCGAGCGCAGCCGCGGGTACATCTGGCGAGGAGATCTGTGGAGCGCGGGCTATTTTTCCGCGGATCTTTCGCCCGGTTGTGATGTGACGCTGGTTGCCTCGACGGAGAACTGGGATGTCATGTGCGCGCTCACTCCAAAACAAGCGTGGGACGCGGAGCATGACCGGAAAAGGCGGCTGCTGCTGGTCTCGCACCCGGGCACGTGCGATCAAGACCTGTCGCGAGCTGGTGTGGGCGGCCGACCAGTTCCTATTCACGCCGGTGGGTCGGCGTGAAGATACCGCGCGGGCGCGCGCGGCGGGCGATGAAATTCGTAGTGTCATTGCCGGGTACCACTGGTTTACCGACTGGGGCCGCGACACGATGATCAGCCTGGAGGGTCTGACGCTTACAACGGGGCGGCAGGTTGAGGCAAGTTACATCCTCCGGACATTCGCGCACTATATACATGACGGACTCATCCCGAACATGTTTCCGGAAGGGAGGACCAGCGGGCTCTATCACACGGCGGATGCGACGCTCTGGCTTTTTCACGCGCTCGACCGTTATATGCAGCGCACGGATGATCGTCATCTTCTGGACCAGTTCCTTCCGAAGCTGCTCGACATTGTGGGCCATCACCTCCGAGGCACTCTATTCAACATTCACGTTGATCACGAAGACGGGTTGCTGGTGCAGGGGCAGCAGGGATATCAGCTTACCTGGATGGATGCCAAGGTTGACGATTGGGTTGTAACTCCGCGACGCGGCAAGGCGGTGGAGATCAACGCTCTCTGGTACAACGCGCTGTGTCTGCTGGAACACTGGTTACGCGATGCACGCCGTGACGACGAAGCGAACGGCGTTGCCGGGCACGCCGCAAAATGCCGCGCGTCCTTCAACCGGCGGTTCTGGAATGAGAGCGGGGGTTATCTTTACGATCTCCTGGATATGGAAAGCGGTCAGTCGGACCCGGCGTGCCGGCCTAACCAGCTCTTCGCGATATCGCTGGAGCATCCGGTGCTTGATGAGGCGCATTGGGAACCCGTTGTAAGAGTCGTCAAGGAAAGGCTGCTGACCCCGTTTGGGCTGAGATCGCTGGCTCCCGGAGACAAGGATTTCAAGCCGAAATATGATGGAGATCTGCGAGCTCGGGATGCCGCGTACCATCAGGGGACTGTTTGGGCCTGGCTCATCGGCCCGTTCATCGACGCATGGCTTAAAGTACATCCGAACGACTTCCAGACAGCGCGAGGCTTTCTGGATGGCTTCAAAGGGCATCTGCGAGAAGCATGCCTAGGATCTATCAGTGAGATCTTTGACGCCGAACCACCGTTCACACCGCGGGGCTGCTTTGCCCAAGCGTGGAGTGTTGCCGAAGTGCTTCGCAGCTTTGTGAAAACAAGCAGTGTTTCAGAGGTCATTGATGAACAGCCGGTTCTGGCTACCGCCACCGTGACTTAGAGCTCTCGGCGCGTTGGGTTCGGTGATGCGGTGTCACTATCGGTTGAGCCGCTGTGTCTAACTCGTGAAGCTGGCGAGGAACCGAATGAACAGGGAAGATAACGAGGACACCGAGCGGGCGGCGGGAGTAAGCCGGCGCGAGTTTGTCGGCGCGACACTCGCGGGAGGAGTTGCCAGCGCCCTTCCGGCCGGAGCGCAGCCGGGCGAATCATCCGGTCCGCTCGTCAAATGCACTCTCGCGATCAACGGAGAGCAGCATGAATTCCAGGTAGATTCCCGGGTTACATTGCTCGACTTACTTCGGGAACAGTTACGACTCACTGGTACTAAGAAGGGCTGCGATCACGGACAGTGTGGCGCATGCACCGTTCTTGTCAATGGAGTGCGCATGAATTCGTGCATGACTTTAGCGGTGATGCGCGATGGCGACCAAATCAAGACCATCGAAGGCCTGGCTAAGACCGGCGCTCTGCATCCTATGCAAGCCGCCTTTATCGAGAACGACGGCTTCCAATGCGGCTACTGCACCCCCGGGCAGATCTGCTCGGCGGTTGCGATGCTGCAGGAGGTGAAGGCGGGCGCGCCGAGCGTGGTTACTCCGCGCATTCATCAGATCCAGCCGATTCAACTGACGGATGACGAGATCCGCGAGCGGATGAGCGGAAACATCTGCCGCTGCGGCGCGTATGAAGGAATCGTCGCCGCCATCCGGCAGGCGTACCGCGGGAGTAACGGATGAGACCGTTCACGTACACTCGCGCGGCGACGGTTGATGAGGCAATCCGGGGTTACGGCCAAGGTTCCGACGTGCGCTTTATCGGAGGCGGGACGAATCTTTTGGATTTGATGAAGATGGGAGTGGAGCGTCCGGCGCACCTTATCGACATCAATCGTTTGCCGTTGAGGAACATCGAGGAGCATGAAGACGGCGTGCGAATCGGGGCGCTCGTAAGCAATACGGACGCCGCCAATCATCCCTTGATCCGGTCGCGCTATCCGGTTCTGAGTCAGGCAATTCTAGCCGGCGCATCGCAGCAACTGCGAAACATGGCGACTATGGGCGGCAATCCGCTGCAGCGCACGCGATGTTACTACTTCTATGACCCGAGCTACCGCGAATGCAACAAGCGCGTTCCTGGAAGCGGATGTGCCGCAAAGAGCGGGTATAACCGGATACACGCGATTCTTGGGTGCGAGCGAAGAATGCATCGCCACGCATCCCAGCGATATGTGCGTTGCGCTGGCTGCGCTCGACGCCGTGGTTCAAGTGAAGGGGCCGAAGGGCGCTCGCTCGATCCCCATGATCGAGTTTCATCGCCTGCCGGGCAATACGCCGCAATTGGATACGAATCTTCATCCTGGCGAACTGATCACCGGCATCGATATTCCGGCCCTATCTTATGGACCTCGTTCCACCTATTTGAAAGTTCGCGATCGTCACTCGTATGCGTTCGCGTTGGTTTCGGTGGCGGCGGTTATCGATCTGGATGGCAGCGGCGTCGTTCGAAAGGCGCACATCGCTCTCGGCGGAGTGGCTCACAAACCGTGGCGGGCCACGAAGGCAGAGCGGGAGTTAGCAGGCAAGAAGCCGGACCAAGCAACGCTTCGCGCCGCCGCCGAGGCCGAATTGCGCGAGGCCAAGCCATACCGGGACAACGCATTTAAAGTGGAGCTTGCTAAGCGCAGTATCGTTCGCGCGGTCACAACAGCCGTGAACCTGGCATGACGGAGAAGTGCGCATGGAAGATTTAATCGGACAGCCAATAGACCGCATCGATGGAACTCTCAAGGTGACGGGACGCGCCAAATACGCGTACGAGCAACAAGTGCCGAATGTGGCTTACGCAGCGATGGTGATGAGCACCATCGCCAAAGGGCGCATCACGTCGATAGATGTCCATGCGGCGGAACGCGAGCGCGGTGTCTTGCTGGTGATGACTCACCTGAACGCTCCGAAGTTGCCTGAATTCGAAAAGAAAAATGGTTCCGGATCGGCGGGAGGGCCGGGTGGACGTGTGGTTCAGGCTCTTCAGGATGATATTGTTTACTACTCCAATCAGCCCATTGGAGTCGTGGTTGCCGAGAGTTTGGAAGCTGCGACTGAAGGCGCTCACCTGGTGCAGGTGCGATACGCGGCGGAGCCGCATCATGTCGATCTTGAGAGCCGATCATCGGAAGCCTACACGCCCCAAAAAGCCGGCGGTGGTGGAGATCCGTCAGTCAGCCATCGCGGCGACATGCAGATGGGTCTGCAAGAAGCACAGGCACGCATCTCTCACGTTTACTCGACCCCGTTCGAAGTGCATAATCCGATGGAACCGCACGCCACTATTGCGGTGTGGGATGCACCCGATCATCTGACCATCTATGACGCGACGCAGGGAGTATTCAGCGATCGCAGCCGAGTTGCCTCTCTGTTCGATCTGCCGCCGGATCATGTCAGAGTGATCTCTCCGTATCTGGGCGGAGGGTTCGGCAGTAAAGGCCCGGTGTGGTCTCACGTGATCCTGGCGGCTATGGCTGCAAAGCAGGTGAACCGGCCGGTAAAGCTGGAGGTAAAGAGACCGCAGATGTTCGGCATGCTGGGTTTTCGGTCTCAAACGCGGCAGAGCATTTCGGCGGGGCGAAAAGGCGATGGCACGATGACCGCGTTGAGCAATGACACGCTTTCGCACACCTCCCAGTTCGATGAATTCACGGAGGCGGCCAGTCTGCCCGCGCGGATGCTGTACGAATCGCCGAATAACAGCACGTCGCAGAGGCTCGTGCGGTCCGATATCGGAACGCCCTCTTTCATGCGCGCGCCTGGAGAAGCGCCTGGAACCTATGCGCTCGAAGCCGCCATGGATGAGCTGGCGTATGAGCTCAAGATGGATCCCGTAGAGTTCCGCCTGAAGAATTATGCCGAGGCGGATCCGGAAGAACACAAGCCCTGGTCGAGTAAATCATTGCGCGAATGTTACCGGCTCGGCGCAGAGCGTTTCGGTTGGAAGAAGCGCGTGCTGGAACCGCGCTCAATGCGCGATGGAAATGCTTTGATCGGCTGGGGAATGGCAACCTCGGTTTACCCGACGCGCCGCAGTGCCTCGAACGCCTCGGCGCGCTTGAATGCCGATGGAACCTTCTCTGTGGACGCGGGAAGTCAGGATCTGGGAACCGGAACTTATACGATCATGACCCAAGTCGCTGCACAGTCGTTTGGCGTGCCGCCGAATCGAGTGAAATTCCGGTTAGGCGATACGGAACTGCCGCAAACTCCGGTTTCCGGCGGATCGCAAACGGCTGCGAGCACTGGCTCGGCAGTTTATCTGGCTGCGCAAGCCCTTCGTGAAAAATTGATCCAGATGGCCATCGCCGATGCGCAATCTCCGCTGTCGGGAGTGAGTGCCCAAGACGTCGTTCTCGAAAGCGGGCGCCTCTACTCGCAAAATGATCGTTCTAAGGGCGAATCCTTTCAAGAGCTGATCGCGCGTAGCGGTCAGCCGTATATCCAGGCTCAGGCGAACGCCAAACCCGGCGCCGAGAAAGAACGCTACTCCATGTACGCGTTCGGGGCGCAGTTTGCCGAAGTGCGCGTGGACGCCGACTTGGGCGAGATCAAAGTATCTCGAATGGTGGGCTGCTTCGGTGCGGGCAAAATCCTCAACGCCAAAACCGCCCGCAGCCAGTTCATGGGCGGCATGATTTGGGGTATCAGCATGGCGCTCTACGAGCATGCGGCCATGGACCAGAGGCTCGGCCGCTGGGTGAATAATAATCTGGCTGAGTATCATGTTCCGGTAAATGCAGATGTGGGCCGGATCGAAGCTTTTTGGGTGGACGAAAAGGACGATCACATCAATCCGATCGGGGCGAAAGGCATCGGCGAGATTGGAATCACGGGCGCTGCCGCAGCGGTTGCCAATGCTGTATTTCATGCGACAGGCGTGCGCGTAAGAGATTTGCCCATTACATTAGACAAAATTCTTAAAGCCTAGCTGGCGCAACCACCCGCTCTCGGATCGGTTCGCGCAGCGAAGCACTTGTTCGCCCAGCGTATTGAGGCTTGTGGTGAGTCGGTCCGTTTCGGTCAATACAAATTCGCCGGCGGTCGAGTAGCTATCCCGGGCCTCCACGAGACGGCGATGGTCTTCGCGCAGCTTCGGCAGCGTTCTAGTCGCGGACGAGGAACCGCGCAGCGCCGCCGACAGAAAGTACAAAGTGAAATCGACATCCTTCGCGAAACTTTCAAAGGCTTCCGGCGGTGTGCGAACGGGCACACGAATCAAGCCCGCTTCCAGACCCATGATGGCGTGCGCGAGAGCATGGGAACTGGCCAGCATCGACGTGAGGCAATTCGAGTTTTTCCGCCGTTATTCCGGGTTCCGAGCTGACACGATCAACGGATGCTTCGGCATTCGAGCGAGCGCGTCTCCAGTTGCGGCGTGCTTCGTCCAACTCGGATTCGAGAATCGCGTCATCTCTCCCAAACCGGTCAACCACTTCACGAAAATAGGTCCTGCAGGCATCCAGCATTTCCGCCATTGCTTCAGATACCTGCGTTCGCTCCCATGTAGGCCACAGTGCGTATGCGATCAGAGCGAAGATGCCGCCTGCGGCTGTGTTCAATCCGCGCTGCAGAACCACCTGCCCAGGCGGAATTCCCGTAGCCGCGATCAGGAAAACAATCAATCCGCTGACCGCCACGCTGAACACGCCGTAATTCGCGGGTCCAATCCATCGAAGCGCGAAGGTGAAACCGCCCACCAGAAGCAATTGTGTCAATGCGGATTGCGGCAGCGCGTGATACAAGATGGTCGCCAGAACCAGTCCCGCAAATGTGCCTAGCAGACGCAATACGCCGCGGCTGAAAGTACTTGTGAAATCCGGCTTCAAAACGACCGCGATAGTCATGGGAATCCAATACGATCTCTGCCAGTTCAGGATGCCGCGGCCAATCGCATCGCCCATTGCCACGCACACCGCAAGCCGGATCGCATGGCGGAAGAACCCGGACCGGATGTCCAGATTGGCCCGTATGACGCCCAGCCAGCTACCCATCTGCAGCCGCCACGGCTGTGCGGCTTCGTTTTTCGCGAATGCGTCCAGACCTTCCGGAATGGCGTGGTTAGTAAGTTCCACAATCGCGCGAAGCTGACCGGCGAGGACATTCACCGTGCTGGTGAGTTCACCGGTCAATCCGTTGGCGTTATTGCCGGCCTGCAAATTGGCACTTTGAACGACATTTTTGAGTTCAGCGAGTAATGCCGCCTCATCTTTCATGCGCTCGCCGGAAAGGAGACACGTGCCGGCCGCAGACAGCAGCCGGGACGTGACATTGAGCAGATGATCGACACCGTGCGTCGCATCCGGTTCCGCGTTTCCCTGTTTATGCACGACATGCCGCAGCTCAGCGCGCAACCGGTCCAGCGCGAAGAGCGACATGCGAATGCGGTCGGCCTGATCGAACAGCAGGCGGAAGCGTTCGCTCTCGATGCTGTGATCCCGGCCGAGCGCTGAAAGTGTGTCCTGGACTTGAGTACTCGGCGCGGAGAGTGGTCCCGAGAGCAACACGTCGGAATGAGGATCGACCTCTTTCGACAAATCAACATAGACTTTCCCGATCGCGCGCCGCTCGGGCTCGTACCGTCGTACGGGCCAAAGCAGCAGAGCGAATGTCATTTGCAGCAGCCCCCCTCCGAGCACCAGCAGCGCGCCATACAAAGCGCCTTTCGGCGACATTGCCCCGCGCGCGGCGAATACGAGTAACGCCACCAAAGTATTGAGGCCCAGATCGCCGGCTCTGGTGCTGACGGATACGAACATCCCGGCCGCGAATGCCCAGGCTGCGGCTACAAAAATGGCCGCCCAATGATATTTGCCTGTAACTGAGCCGACGAATACCGCGATCGATCCGAGAACGCTCCAGGTCAGCATTCTTCTCGCTCTTTGCGAATAGGGATCGCTTCCATCGGAATAGGAGACGTTCAATGCGCCCGTGGTAATCGCCACGGCTCCCAAAGGATTGCCCAGAGCGATTCCCACGCCCAACGGTAACGCCACCGCGAGCGAGTTCCGCAAAGCCATCCAGTGACTGTTAATTTTGCTCTTGTCCAGCCGGGTGACAATGCGCCAGAAGGCCGTCCTGGCGCTAGGCTCCGGTTGATCGTGCGGCGGCGCGGGGGGCGCTGTATTGGAAACGATCGACACCTGTAAACAGTTTGCATGAGGTCCTCAATGGAACTTTCCTGTTCGAAATGGCGTAAACTCCTCAAGCAGTGCTTTGCCGGCTCATGGATCGAACGCTCTACAGGGGCTCAGGAGAATACGCGTGAACCACCCAGCAGTTATTTCAGCTTGCCTGCTTACTTTCGCTTCTCTCGCTGCCTCCGCGCAGACTGCGGAGCCGCCATCGCTAACCGGCCGCTGGATCGTCACTGAAGACTTTTTCGGCACACCTCGCTATATGCGCCTGCAGCTTGAACAGCACGGCGCGAACCTCACGGGCGATCTCAGCGGCGACAAGCTCGAGGGCACTGTGAATGGCAGCGCCGTTCACTTTGTAGCGCGCAACGAACACAAAGACACTTTCGAGGTTCAGGGCACCCTCGCGGGTGGAACGCTGACCGGTACGATGGTCGCCACCGACGCCTCTGAACCAGACCATCCCTACACCTTCAACCTCACCGCAAAAACCGCGCCGCCATTGCAACACCGCGCGCCTCAGCGCCACGATTTCACTCCGTCCGTTTTCTATCGACAGTTCTCCGCACTCAACAAACCTGTGCTAACGATCGCGCCCGGCGATACCATTCACACCACTACGGTGGATGCCGGCGGAACCGATGCAAATGACATTCGCCGTGTTGCGGGAGGCAATCCGGAGACCGGCCCTTTCTACATCGAGGGCGCGATGCCTGGCGACCTGCTCGTGGTGCACATCAATAAACTGCGCCTCAATCGCGATTGGGCCGGCAGCGATGACGCCGTTGTCGGCCGAGGCCTCAACAGTGATTTGGCGGTCAAAATGAAAGATGGCGGTAAGGAAATTCGATGGCATCTCGATAGGGCAAACGGCACTGCATCGCCTGAAAAGCCTGGCGAGCATCTCACGCATTTCAGCATTCCACTGAAGCCGATGCTCGGCTGCATCGCCACGGCGCCGAACATTGCGCAGGCCGCACCAAGCTCCGGCGATTCCGGCTCTTTCGGCGGCAACATGGATTTCAATGAAATCGGAGAAGGCGCAACCGTCTACCTCCGCGTCTCGAACCCCGGCGCGCTGCTCTATTTCGGCGATGGGCATGCCGCGCAGGGTGACGGCGAACTCAACGGCAACGCGCTCGAAACCTCGATGGATGTCGAACTCACCGTCGACGTCATCCCCAATAAACCGATCGGCGATCCGCGCGTGGAAACTCCCGACGCTATCATCACCATGGGTCTCGATGGTTCCCTCGACGACGCGTTTAAGGAAGCAACCAGTGATATGGCTGACTGGCTTGCTAAGGACTATAAGCTCACTCCTTCCGAGATTGCCCAGGTTATTGGAGCCGCCGCTGAATATAAGGTGAGCGAAGTCGCGGACCGCAACGCAGGCGTAGTCTTGAAGCTTAAAAAACAGCTATTTACAGCCGCTTGCCTTCGCCGCAAAATGATTCTTTCAGCCGTCTCGTTAAAATGTAGCCTTAGCGCGATGCGACTTGTTGTTTTGTCGGCTTCGGCATGGGCAGTCGAGGCATCATGTCCTGGCCTTACCGCCGTGTTGTAGACAAACCACGCCATGATCGCGGAGGCTTGCATCACGTCTGCCGGCTGCACTCGATCATAGACATCCATGTTGGAGTGGTGCGTGCGCGTGCCGTACTCCATCGGATCTTGCAGGAAGCTGAATCCGGGCAAGCCGATCCACGTAAATGATGTGTGGTCCGTGCCCCCAGGCTGGCGCGTGGGCGGCGCGGTGCTTCCCACAATGGCGGTGGCTCCTAGGTCGTGAAAAGGCTCGAGCCACGCTTCGAAAATCGGTTTCACCATGTCATTTCCGCCGATACTGATACCACGAAAACGGCCTGTCCCGCTGTCATCGTTGTAGTACGCCGAGAGCTTGCTATATTCCGATCCGAGTTGCATCGTATCGCGGCGCGCGAAGTGCTCCTGCACATACGCCATTGACCCCAGCAAGCCTTCTTCTTCGCCGCTCCAGAGCGCAATCCGAACCGTGCGTTGCATTGGCAAGTTAAGCGCCTTCAAAATTCGTACGGCTTCGATAGCCACTGAGCTGCCGGTGCCGTTATCAGTCGCGCCGGTCCCGCCGTGCCATGAATCGAGATGCCCGCCGAGCATCACCAGCTCGTCCTTTTTCGTCGTGCCCGGAATTTCACCTACCAGGTTGAAAGAATCCGGGCCGTTGTTCAGGAATTCCGCCTGGATATCGAATTCAAGCTTCACCGGAATATTGTGCTCAACGAGCCGCGCAATGCGATTGTAGTGCTCCGGCGTGAGAGCGACCATCGGCGGCGGTACTGGATCTTTCGGATCGCGTGAGCCGCCACTGGTGGCGAATACCGTTCCACCATCGCCCGCGTAACCGTACTGCAGAACGACGAGTGCGCCTTCGTCTTTCAAAAACTGATTCACTTTGGCGCGGAACTTCGCCGCAGCTTCCCGCTGTTCTGGAGTCGTCGGGGCTGGAGCGCCGGGGCGACCTCCACCCGGAAGGCCGAACCGCGAAGGATCCGCGACATTCTGTCGAGCCAGCAATTCCTCGGCGGTGAGGCGACGCGCCAGCGGTTCGGTGAGCATTTCGATTCGCTTGGGCTCCATGCTCAGAACTACTTTGCCCTTGAGCTTTCCCTTGTACTTCTCCAGATCCGCATCCGTGCGCAGGACCGCCATCACGGGTTCTCCCGTGACCACTCCTCCCGTGCCCGGTGTCCACGCCAGAGGAAAGCCGATAAGGGGCTGATACTGAGGTTGCAGCAAATGCGCCGAAAAATGGGTCAGCTTCCAACTCTGTCCGAATGGTCCCCACGTCTCCAGGTGTACGTTTTGCAGACCATACGATTGAAGGCGTTTCACGATCCAATCGGCAGCCGCTCGGTGCCCCGGAGAATTAGTCAAACGTGGACCATAGACGTCGCTGAGATAGAAAAGATCATCCATTACCTGCGAATTCTGAAATGCCTCCGTTTTGATCCGGTTGACGACCGTGAGATCAACTTTCTCCTGCGCGCCAATCGTGACAGCGCAAACGAACAATGCTGCGATAAGTCGAGCCAGACAGTTCTCCTAATTCACGACTTTACATCAAATGCCTTCGGAGGCGATGGTCATTGAAGATCAATTTTTGCGGTGCAAAACAGCTAAATCATGTAACAGACAACCATACCAATCGCGGCCGAGAAACTCGCCACGGTCGTGACCCAGCCGAGTATATTGATCGCGCGGCCGTTCACGCGGTTCTCCATGATGGCGCTGCTATTCGTCATGCGCATAATCAGCAGCATCAGAGGCGGGGTGGAAAATCCCTGCACGATACCCGCCCACACAAGAGCCTTCATCGGGTTGATGCCGAAATAATTCAGGCTGACCGCGAGAATTGTAAAGCAGGCAATCGCAATATAAAATTTCTTGGCTTCCGCCGGTTTCCGATACAGTCCATGCTTCCAACCCGCGCTTTGGCATAAGCTGTACGCAGCACCGGTTGTCATCACCGGGACCGCCAGAAATCCAACGCCGATTACTCCCAGCGCGAACAGAAGCCCCGCGGCATTGCCCGCCAGCGGTCGAAGCGCTTGTGCTGCTTCCGCAGCGGAATCAATATTGTTCTTCCCAGCTTTGAACAGAGTCGCCGCGGTCGAGAGAATGATGAAATACATCACGGCGTTCGAGAAGAACATCCCGAACACAACGTCCCACATCGATCGCCTCAATTCCCTGCGGCTCGTTCCCTTACGTTGCCACAATCGCTTTCGACCCGTCGCAATCTTCTCTTCCACCTCTTCGTTCGATTGCCATGTAAACAGATATGTGGAGAGCGTGGTGCCTATTACGGCCACCAGCATGGAAAGGAATTGCTTGTCGAAATGCATGCGCGGAATGAAGGTGCCTTCCAGTACCGACAGGATTTCCGGACGCGCTAAAATTGCCGATCCAACATAAGCCAGCAATGCGAGCGCTAGAAAGCGAAACACATTCCTGATCAGCGTGTATGAACCCCAGATTTGCAGTACCAGGACGATCGCTCCAATTGCAACGACAATCGCCCCAATACGGACAGGAATGACGACATTGAGCGCCGCTGCCATTCCTCCGATATCGGCAGCCGCCTCGATGGTGTTGCCAATCAGCACGCCAATCAGGACGGTGTATAGAAACCATCGTGAATAGTGATTCCGGATGACAGCGAACAATCCCTGCCCGGTAACCAGCCCCAGCTTTGACGACAAGTACACGACCGCCACCATCATTGGGAAGGTCACGGGTGCGGTCCAGAGGAAAGAAGGCCCGAGACTGGCGCCGGCGCTCGCATACGTTCCGATCGCCGATGGGTCGTCGTCTGCAGCGCCAGTAATCAGGCCAAGTCCGATTGCTCTGATTACACTGTGGTGATGCGGTTGCGGCCCGGCGTCTTTGTGCATTATGAGTTAACAGGAATCCAGGTACTCTGAAGGCTAGATGAGCGGGAATGGTCCCGCCAAACCCGGAAAAATTACCTGAGGAGGAACATCGGGAAGCAGCGTCTCTCTAACAAGGCCCTTCGGACCGAACAGTCCTCATAAGGCCAATTGATAGGCGCAAAACAGAGCATCCTGTTTCCAGCCGAACTTCTTATACACAGATTGAGCCGTCGTATTGCTCACCTCGGTCGAAATAACGAGCCGCAGCGCCCCGACTTGCCGTCCATACTCCGCTGCGGCGCGAAGAAGTGCCGATCCTGCTCCGCGCCGTCGTGCTTCCGGAGCCACAAACAAATCGTTCAAAATGAAAATCCGCGCCCTGGCGCCAGAAGAGAAACTCGGATACAGTTGCGCGAATCCTATTGGCGCGGCGTCTTCGAAGCACAGAAAAATAACTGATTCATTGTGCTCAAAACGTTCCAGGAGGAAGCGCCTCGCTCCCTCTGGTTCGCTCGGCTGGCGATAGAACTGACGATATGCTTCGAATAGCGGCACGAGAACATCCGGATCCGCCACGGTTGCCTGCCGGACTTCAATCCTTGGGTGTCTTCATATTTCATTACGCCGCGTGATCTTCGGCCGCAGCGAATCTTAGTGCTGCTGCGGGTGCCTGGCTGGATTTAATCCATCCCAGCGCGGATCCCCGATGGCTGTGTAGTTAGGCGGAAGTTTATCCCATTCCGGGCGGCTGATTCCGTTCAGATCGTACACGATCTTTCCGTTTCGCACGGTCAACTCGCAAACGAATTTCTGGTTTCCATTCATGCGAGCGCCGTACATATCCGTGAATCCGAAATTCCCGTGCTCCACGCGCAAGACGGAAACGTCCGCGGGCGATCCCACCGAAAGATTTCCCAGCTCTTCATGATGAATCTCGCGAGCAGGATTCCAGGTGGACCAAGCGATCACATTGTCAATCGACATGCCCAGCGCGAGAAACTTGCTCATCAGATTGAGCATGTCCTTCATCCCGGTGTTCATGCTTCCGATATGCAGGTCAGTCGAAATCGAATCCGGCAAAAAGCCCTGGTGAATCGCAGGAACGACGACTCGCCACGCGAAACTTCCTCCGCCGTGGCCGACGTCGAAGATCACTCCCCGTTTCCGGCCCTCCCACATTCCCGGATTTACCTCCCCGGACGGAAGCAGTTCGTTGCGCAGACCGGAATAGCAATGCGTGTAAATATCGCCGGGTCGGAGCTTCTGCGTCAACAAAACAGAAATCGGTCGTTCCGGCCGGTTTGCGCCGAAATCCACCATGACCGGAATATGGGCGATCGTACCAGCTTCGACGGCATGCTCGACGGGCGTCCATTCCGGCCCGCTATAATGCGCGGTCTTGATTCCAACAATCAAGCCTTGGTGACGTTTCGCCATTTCCGCGGCCGGTTGCGCCTCCATATCGGCTTGATTGTCCTCATACTTCGGGCCGCGCATGCCTGCCCCGACAATATTCAAGAACGCCAAAACGCGTGTTTTCGAGCGGTCGATGATGTGTTCCTTGAAATCCTCAAAATTCTTGTAGCCGGAAGAGCCAGCATCCGCGACAGTTGTTACGCCTGTTCGGAAAGTGAAACCATCCGGGAACACGCCATTGTCGCCGGCATAGGAATTGCGTTCGCCGGTGCTGGCGTAAACGTGAACATGAATGTCCACCAGCCCAGGAGTAACGTACAGATCGGCGGCATTCACCGTTTTCAGCGCGTTGGTGGGATCGATGTGCTCAGAAACAGCCGCGATCTTTCCGTCCTTAATCGCAACATCTCGCACCGCGCTAAGGTGATTCTTGGCGTCGATAACGTGTCCGCCCTGAAGAAGCAAATCGTATTGAGTCTGCGCGCCAGCAGAAAAAGCACTAAGGCTGAGCATGGTTCCAATGAAGAATCGAGCAAACGTGGGGAGATTCATCTTCTGTAGCTTAACTGCCTATCAACGAGCAAGGTCGATGATAGCGAACGTCTTGAGTTCCGGTAATGTAAATTCGATCGCCTCGGAATCAAAGCTGATGTCCTGAAGATGGTTGTCGTCCGAGTCATATTGCAAAGCGTGCGGCTTGCGATATTTACCTAAAATGCGAACCCGCAAGCCATGCACAGGCGACCTGCTCGCGCCGTAGTTAATGAGAAACAATCGCGCGGAATTACCATTACCGAGTAGCCGCGCCACAACCACTTCACTTCCATAAATGCGCAGCAGGCGTTTCTGATCTGTCAGCTTGCTTCGCACTTTTTCAGCCAACAAACTCGGATTGCCGGCTTCGCTTTTCGGATATTCGGGCCCACCTAAAGCGACGTTCAGATCGAGCTTCGGATCGGCCCGCTTAACCACTTTGAAGAGAAGGTTTCGCCGAATCAGCAGATTCATAAATTCGCCTGATTCCGCCGATCCGTCGTCAATAAATCCGATATTCACCATTGGCGGAAGATCGCGTTCACCCGCCTGTCGAAGTAAAGCGAGCATTCTGCCGAACGGTTCCAGACCCGCATCGTCAGTGTGAATCGTGGCATGCACACCGAACGCAAAAGCCTCCGCCGCGGCCAGAGCAGCGGCTGATCCTGGCGCTTCGTATAAATAATGTCCTTCCCGGTCCCGCAAAAAACGCCAGCCATTCGAATTCACCCACGGCGCTCTGGTTGCCGATGCCACCCGAGCGTGGAACTCAACGCCCGGCGTGGGCACCTTCGTGAGATGGCTTGGATCTTCGATGTCGATCTCGATGCCCGGCGTCCCTTTCCATGACATCCTCGATAGAAGACGGAACCGAAATGCGTTCGATCTGAGCGTGCCGCAGTTGCTCGATCGTTTCGGGCCCTTTGTCCCAAAACAGTGACGGAAGCAGCAGAGCCGCGGCCAAAATCATCACAGGTTGATCACTTTCTCGCTGATTTTGCTTCGGTCATACACGCCCAAACCCAGCTTCGACGCGTATTCAACATGTCCAGGCTCCCGAATAAAGCTGTTGAAGTTAGGATCGAGCTCAGGCCCTGGCTTGATGCGCGACATGGAGCGATCAAACAGCGACGGCGCTCCTTCCTCCCGGCGTTTCTTTTCGATCATTTCTATGAGCAAGTGATCCAATGCCACCGGATCCGTCCCCAGAACGAGTTGCTTGGGAAAAAACAGAAACTTCGGGCTTTGCAGAAACGGGCCGCCCTGCCACAGACTTCGCAAGCCATCCATCACATTCAGAACGGTTCGCGAGCGCAACGGCTCAACGGAAGCAAGGGTTCCGATGAACGAGTATGTGTTCGTTTGCGCATGCGAGATGGGAGCGATTTACATTCGAAAAGTCTCCGTAGGCGATGTTCTTCAGGCATCCTGTCACTCCCGCGGCCCGGTGCTCCTTCATGGTCGGAACGTTGATGACCTTTGTGAGCTTTTCGGAAACCAGACGGATCAGGTTTGAGCGGGTATCTTCTTCCCCGAAGAAATCCACTTCAACGTAAGTGAAGGGATCGTAGCCAAGAATGGAGCCACGAGATGCCCTCCGCGCCTGAGACTTGCACGCCCTTCGGAACGCGAGGCGGGAAGTTCACAATCTTGAGCTGGTTTTCGAAACGGTCATAGATGTAGATGTGCTCAGCGGGCACGCCTAACGCCATGAGATTTTCAATGATTGCGGCGACCAGTTCGGGGTTCGAGTTGATCTCCGGCGCGCCCGAACAATTCACTTTGATGCCGACGATATCCGCAGGAGAAATGAATCGCGACCAGGCATCGCGATCGGTTGAGGCGCCTGTCAATCCACGAATGCCCGCGGAGAGCATCGTTTTGACAGTGCCGGCATCCACCGTATTGGAGGAAACGTCCACCGCGCGATCCGAATGCACCCGAACAGCCTTGCCCGGGTATGGTCCGGGGAAACCTTGTTTTGCTACTCGAGTAAATCGGGTGACGATCCGATAATTAGGGATTTCCATCTCGTTGGCTTCCTGGGCCAAGAGAGGAGAAGCGGCTGCGAGATGAAGAAATTTCCGTCTATTCACGGTTAATCCACCTTCGATGCCGGAAACGTGTAGAACTCATAAGAAATTTTCCACTTCGCCTCCTGGCCCGGCTCAACGTTCACGTCGATGTACCCCTCCGGACAGATGGTCGTGCGAATGGACCAGAAATAGATTTTGGATAACGGGCGATCGCCGGTTTCCCTCACCCCGACCCCGGCACGCCGATTTTCAACTCTGAAGTCGTTATCGGAAACGTTATTGCCGAAACCTTCGATGTATGAGCCAGCGGTTTCGCCCTTCTCCAGAGTCCTCAAGTAAACGAGTTCCTGGCCGCGAATCTCGGCCAGATTTTTCAGATCTTGCGTCGCGCGGGGTGCAAACGGAAATTTAACGACAAAGTCCGGACCCGTCGGTTGACCATCGATGACAAAGAAATCATGATCGTACACGCTAGTCACGATACTTCGTCGCCCGGTGTTCTTCAGGCTGTGTTCCAGTATCAATTCGGGCTTATTTTTGGCTAGCCGTACGGTCTTTCGATAGACATACGCATATCCGGTGTCATCGTTCAATGTTTGCGTAAACTCCACTGAGTCAGGCCTGCTGCGAGTGGACCATTTCCCCGAATTCACAATCTCGTAGGGATGGGCAAAGATATACTTTTCCTGGTCCGGCTTGCGCAGCACGCCCACGCCGATCTTGACGAAGGTTCCTCCCGGTTGGGCTTCGTTGTAGCCGAGCGCTCCCTCCTCTGACCGGAACTCCTCCACAGGGCCAGTAATGGCATCGTGAAGCTTCGGATCGTAATGCTCAAACCACTGCCCGAAGAAATTGTGCCCCTTGTACTCGAGACTGGCGATGACGCCCGACCAATCGAATCGGGAGCCTCGATAATATCCGTGCTCCACGTCCGGCAAATACAGCTTCGAGTGAATAACGCCGTTCGTGATTTCCACGTGCGGTGAATCGCATCCGGCGCAACTCACGTTCTGTCCTGCAGACAAGTTTCCAATTAACATCGTACCCAGCAGCAACGCTGATACTCTCATCCCTCGTCTCCCAACTCTCTCGCTTACCGCACCGTCAATGTCAATGATTCCGATTTAGTCTGTCCGGCTCCATTTTCGGCGGTAATCGTGTAGGTCGTGGTCTTCTTTGGAGCGATTTCCACGCAGTGGAAATACATCGGCTTGATTGGCTCGACGGGCGGATCGAGCTTTACGCTTTTTGCATTTACGACGCCGTAGCAAAGCTGCGCCTTTTCTCCACGCTTTAAGACTTGCGTATCGATCGAAAACGTCGTAAAGCGGATTTCACCCGATCCGTAAATTTGGTTCACCACTTGCTTCTGTTTGGCCGTTTTCTCCGCCTCGATTCGCTCCGTAATCTGCTTATTGCTCTCATAGCGCGAATAGAACGTCCATGCCACATAAAGCGCTGCAATGATCACGGCGACCGTAGTAACGAGGAGAATTTTGTCAACTATTGATCGGCGTTTTGGTTCCGGTGTGTTGGACGCGTCGGTGAGGGACATATTCCTCGACCGCTATTATCACCCTTGAGATCAATCCGCAGCCTTGAGATCAATCCGCAGCCGTGCCGCTCGAAGCCTCTCGCCCTCGTCCAGGCACCACATCGACCTGCAGCGTTGGATTAACGGCCGGTATGTTGGTTACGGGCAAACCAAGTTCCCGCCGAACAATATTGCATCCTTGCGCGATCGCGCTGGCCTTGTAGAACGCGATCTCCCGGTTGCAGCCCTGCCGCCCGAATCCACAATCGCTCGACACAATCAGTTTCTCTGCCGGGATGTATCGGAGCGCCTTCCGGATCTCATTCGCCACATCCTCCGGCCGGTCTGCCTGCAGAACCCGATGGCTGACCGCTCCAATGCAGATCTTCTTTTTGAGGCTGTTTCGGAATGGCGCAAATAACTCGATATCCTTCTGGTTCCGGTCTTTCATCTCGAGCGTCCACACATCGCCCCGGCAGCGCTCCAGGTAGATCTCAATCGAATTCGCATAGCTCGTGTCCTCCATTACGCGCTGCATGTTCGGATTTCCCCAACACGTATGGATCCACAGTTCGACATCGTCTAGTCCTTGCACCTCGCGGTTAAACGCGTCCACCATAAACTGCACTTCCTCGTGATCCTTGCCATAGGTATTGGCCATGAAATGGAAGGTCGGCTCCTCAATCTGAATGCACCGGCACCCCGCGTCCCGCAGCGACAACAATTCGTGGTTCATCGCCACAGCCATGTCCCAGATCACTTCACGCTTGTCTTTGTACTTGGGCGTATGTATATCGAGAAACAATGCCATCACCTGTGAACAGCACGTCCCGAACTTCACCGGTTTCGAGGTCCTCGCTTGGGCCAGGCGCCAGATCTTCGGATAATCGAGCGGGCGATGCTCGATTTTATCCACCACATGCGGCCAGCGCCAACCCGTGTAAATTTCGTTCAAGAGCGTCCCGGGAGGGTAGTGCAGCCAGGGCGCGGTGGTCTCTTCCGGTTGCAGGTGGTCACCCTCGAACCCGGCCCAGCGCTGCAGCGGATAATGATGCCAAGCGCGACCGGCGAGGTCTTCATCCACGTGGAAATCGCCGTGACACAGGACGTCAAGCCCGGCGCGTTCCTGATCGCTAATTACCACTGCTAGCGCGTCCTGGAACTTCTCGCGGAAGCGAACATCCAGCATGCAGCTATCGAGCGGTCGCCCCCACATGCTCACATCGAACCAGCGAGGGCGGGGAAATGAGCCGGTTACGGTGCTCGGCAGCATCAGATCGGCGGTTGCGGTAAACGTAACGATTCCTCCGCATGCATTCTATCTCCGGAAACCGCGCTTGCGACCAATTCACGGTGCCAGGACGTCCGGACGGGAGTGCGCGATTATGGTCCGATAACATGTTTGTTCGAGACTCAAACATGATTTTCGCCACGAGTTGGAAAAAGGCACTGTCGAGAGCTGCCGTATTCGGCTCTTTAGCCGCGCTCGTTTGTGGGATGGCTGCGGGACAGCAATCGCCGCCCGCGAACTGGACAACAGAACAGGACCATCAAAACATGATGGACCAGCTAGGGATCAAAGCGCTCCGGCCTGGGCCGAGCGGGAATGAGAAGGCCCCCAACCACGCCAACTACGATGAGGCGAAGGCCAATCCATATGGAGATCTGCCGGATGCGCTCACATTGAACAGCGGGCAAAAGGTCACGTCGGCGGAACAATGGCGGAGCCAGCGGCGTCCGGAGATTGTCGAAGAATTCGAGCGTGAGGTCGTCGGCCGCATCCCGCCCAATGTGCCTAAAGTGACCTGGACCGTGAAGAGTTCAACCGATTCGAAGACCGGCGTTTTTCCTGTCGTTGAGAAGCAGCTGGTCGGACACGTGGACAACTCGGCGTACCCGTCGATTTCGGTGGATATCGAGATGACCCTGGTGACTCCGGGGAATGCGAAAAGCGCCGTGCCCGTGATGATCATGTTCAGCAGTGCGGCGATTCGCCAGTTCATTGCAAGCCATCCGGAATTTAAGAAGACTGATGGGGAGCGATCCGCCCTCGACGGAACAACTCATCGCCGGAGGTTGGGGTTATGCGCTCCTCGATACCAGTAGCATTCAAGCGGATAACGGCGCAGGTCTGACGAAGGGGATCATCGGCCTCACAAATAAAGGTCAGCCTCGAAAGCCGGAGGAGTGGGGTGCGTTGAGAGCGTGGGGCTGGGGTGCTTCTCGTGCTCTCGACTATCTGCAGACGGACAAGAGCGTTGATTCCAAGCGCGTGGGCATCGAAGGCGTCTCTCGTTATGGTAAGGCCGCGCTTGTGACTATGGCTTTCGATACTCGCTTTGCTGTGGCGCTGGTGGGTTCTTCCGGAGAAGGCGGCGTCAAACCGCACAGACGGAATTTCGGAGAAGAGGTGGAGAATCTCACGGCATCCGGCGAATATCACTGGATGGCCGGCAACTTCTTGAAGTACGGAGCGGCCGAGGCTTCATTCGGAAGCAAGAATGCCAGCAATTTGCCGGTAGACTCGAACGAATTGATTGCGCTCTGTGCACCCCGGCTGACGTTCATCAGCTATGGGGTCCCCGAAAAGGGGGACGCAAAATGGCTGGATCATCAGGGCAGTTTCATGGCGACCGTTGCCGCGGGTGCTGTCTTCCGCCTGTTGGGTGCGAAAGGCCTGGGAGTGAACGAGGACTACCACAGCGCAAAGATGCCGCCGGTGAATACAGGGCTGCTCAGCGGCCAACTTGCATGGCGGCAGCATGACGCGGGCCATACCGACGCCCCCAACTGGAAGTACTTTATTCCTTGGGCGGACAAGTTCCTCAACTATCGCCCCGCGCGCTGGGAACTTCCGGCTGATCAGCCGGTTTTCCGGACGGACGCAAACTCTCTGGTCGCTCATTCCCAACTGCTGGCGAAGGCAAAGCAAGGCGGAATTGATGTCTACTTCGAGGGTGATTCGATCACGCGAAGATGGGGCGCTCTCGATTATCCCGACCTGCTCGCCAACTGGAAACGCAATTTCTTTGGATGGAATGCGGCTGATTTCGGTTGGGGCGGCGATAAAACCCAGAACATCCTCTGGCGTTTAGACAATGGCGAGTTGGACGGCGTCAACCCCAAGGTTGTCGTTCTGCTCGCCGGCACAAATAATATGGGCGATCAATTGACTCACGAGAACGCAGATACGAAAGCAGACGACATCACGCGAGGACTTCAGGCGATTTTGCGCGTGATTCAAATGAAAGCGCCCACGGCAACGGTCATAGTCATGGGGATCTTTCCAAGAAACGACAATATGGCGCTAATGCCCATCATAGACAGGATCAACGGCAAGCTGTCCGGGATCGCCGATGGCTCAAAAGCCCGATGGCCAAAAGCTTAGATATCTGAATATCAATGACAAACTCGCCGGCCGCGATGGGAGGCTGCTCGATGGCATGATGAACGCGAAAGATAGACTCCATCCGACCCTGAAGGCGTATCAAGTCTGGGCAGATGCACTGAAGCCGCTGCTGACGGAGTTGCTGGGGCCTCCCGCCACCGTGGATCACGCCCCGCCGCCGACGGGCGATCCCGCTGCGGGACATTAACACCGCGCACGCAGTTCAATTCACCGCTCCTCCATAGGGCCTGAGAAAGACAGGCGAATCCAGAATTGGAAGCTCAGTTGCTCGCCGGTTTTGGAGTGAATATACTTACTCTAAAGCGGTCGGAGGTGCAGATTGAAATTCATTAGCCGTTCCCTGCTCATTCTGCTGGCCTTATATGGGGTGGTGTTTGCGATTGGCGACGCATGTCTGGCGCATGCGCGGGCTCCGGTTTGGATGGCAATAGGATTTGCTGTCGCGTTTGCCGGCCTGCAATATCTCATCGCGCCCTGGATCGTTGCCTGGATCCTGGATATTTACTGGGTTGGGCAGAAGTCCCCTCAATCGAGTCGTAGTCTCGGCAAAGCGCAGCCGCTCGGCCTAAATTCCAGCGTCGGTGCAAATGGTGTCGGGGAGATTGTAGAGCTTCCGCCTGCGAATCTGGAGTTCATCAAGCGCCTGTGCGCCGAGCGCGGTGTTAAGGTTCCAAGGATCGGGCTCATTCTGAGCGGCACTCCAAACGCGTTCTCGTTTGGCCATATACCTGCCAACGCCCGTGTGGTGGTTACCAGCGGGCTGCTCGAAGTGCTGACGCCGGAAGAGGCCAATGCTGTGCTGGCGCATGAGATTGGGCACATCGAGCATTGGGATTTCGCGATTATGGGCGTCGCGGCGCTCGCTCCACTGTTGCTTTATCAGTTGTACGTGTTCACCAGAAATATTAAAAATGTTCGTAGCATCGCCTATACCGCCTATTTCGCCTATTTGATCAGCCAGTTCGTCGTCCTTCTTTTGAATCGCACGCGTGAATACTTTGCCGATCACTACGCAGCTGAGGTAACTGGCGCACCGGATGTGCTCTCGTCGGCGCTGGTCAAAATCGCCTGCGGCATGGTGAGGGCAGAGGGCGAAGCCCGGCGGCTTGCGAAGGAGTCCGGAGGGGCAGAGCTGCGCCACCGGCGCATGGCGGGAGCGCTTGCATTGATGGGCATTTCCAACGTCCGATCCGGCGAAGCTCTGGCCTTGGGAGGAGCGAACCCCGCGGAGGCGGCCGCAGTCATGCGATGGGACCTGGTGAATCCCTGGGCCCGGCTGTTTGAAATGAATTCCACGCACCCGCTCACCGCATTCCGTGTGCGAGCGATGAACCGGCAGGCAGCGGCGATGAACCGGGCTCCGCAATATCCGCTTCATGAGAATGAGCATATTGGCTGGGGAACATTTGCGATCGAGGTTTTCCTTTGGGCCGCCCCCATGGCGTGCTTGTTTTTCGTCATGTTATCCGTCGGGCTAAACGAATGGTTGACGAGATACCGCGTTCACGTGCCCGGCAATACAATTTCATACGTCGCCATTTTTGCAGGCCTAACGTTGATGCTGCGCACCTGGTGCCGGTATAACGGCGAATTCCAACCGGCGACCATTGGCTCCCTGATCGAAGACGTCGAGGTCTCCGAAATGCACCCTCGGGCGGTGCGTCTCGAAGGTGAGATTTTAGGCCGTGGCGTCCCCGGCGCTTTCTGGAGCCCCGATTTGGTTCTCCGCGATTCGAGCGGAATTATCTTTCTTCTTCACCGGCAGTCCATTCCTCTTGCACGGCTGCTGTTTGCACTTACGTCGGCTGATGAATATATCGGTCGGAAGGTCACGGTGGAAGGATGGTTTCGCCGCACCGTCAGGCCATACGTCGAAATGTCGAGCCTCACCGGCGAAGACGGCAAATCGCGCCGCGCCTATTCCCGCTGGGTGCAATATGCGCTGGGATTGATATTGGTCGTCGGGGGTTGGGTGTCTCTTAAGATATTGTAAAGACCGTCCGTCTAAGTCACGATGAATGATCGTGCACGATTTTCCAGCCATCCTTTGTAAGTTTGCAAATCACTGTCGTAAGTCCTTCGAGCTTCTGCCCATTCCGCATCGCCAAATGCCATCGGGCCGTGTAAACCGCCGCATCCGCACCCAACATCTCAAGATCGGCGTCAGTGAAGCTGAGTTGACCCATCTCCTTGCCATCTCCTTGATATCTTTTCCGATAGCGCGCCAAAGTCGCTTGCCAGCCCTTCGCGATAGTGTCGCCGGAAAAAAACGTCAGCTCGGAAGAGTTCTCGTAGCCGCGCATAAATGCTAAGAGATCGCCGCGATTCCAGGCGGCAGTCTGCTCATTGAGCATCCTCCGTACTTCTTCGCGTCCGCTTGGCTGAGAGAACAGCGTCGGTGCCAGTAACATCAGAATGGCGGTTAACTTCTTTTGCATAGTCAAGCCTGCGGGCAAGAAGCAAGCAATCATAACAACTCTCAGCATTCTTAGCGACAGTTAGCCCCCGGCTGTCCTTCGCCTTCCGATTACGTGAACGCTTTTTAACGGCGTGTTCCCAAAACTTTAACGGTTCCAGTGAATCCCTGCCCTCGCTCTGCCGTCCAAGCGAGTAGGAGACAGGTTGGAGCAATTGGCAACGAACCTGCTGTAGGGTATTCGCCGAAACAAGTTGCATATGGTTTCGGAACGCCGGGAAAGAGGAGAAGGATATGGGAAGCAATCAGCCAAGCATCAATGGGTTGTGCCGACACTGCGGCTGTAATCAAGGGCAAGCGGCAGCGGACGCACGGGCTCTCGGATTCGAAGAGGAGTTCGCGTCCGGTATTTATACCTGCTGCCAGGTTGTGCAGTGGGCCGACGAGCAGTGGCTTGCAGGGTTAGACGCAGCCGAGCAGGATGGCAAGAGGGCCGAAGATGTGATGCGCCCGCTGGAGATCAGCGAGCCGACTCGGGAGTTCGTCCACGTCCGCTCAAGAAAGCGCCAGGGTCTGTAACCTAATGCGCCCCGTTGTATTTCTCGAAGCGCCTTGCCGCAGCCAGGAGTTGCTTACTCTGAAGTGGCTGCTGCGAAGCTCAGGCTGTGAGATTGCCTCTACCTGGCACGACGCGTCGCCGGCCGCCGCTCTCACGCCTCAGGCACATTGGACCCGCGCGCGAATGGAAGAGATGAGGCCGTTCGATACTCTCGTTGTCTTGCGTCGTGATCACGAGGAGATTCCTGCCCGGTTGGGTCTGGCCGTCGGCTTTGCCGCCGCTCGCAGGCTGGAAGTGATCTGGATTGGTGTGCCGCTCGAGCCGCTCAGCGAGTTTCAAAACGTGCATTCTTTCCCCACCGTCGAAGCGTTCCAAAAACATCTGCTGCTCGAAAAGAACACGCGCGCTGAAAGCCCGGCACGTGCTCGCCTGGCAGCGTGAGCCGGAGGCTGCGCGCCGAGAGCGCCTACATGGCCCGGTTGCTGAAACATTCCAGGTCATCCCGAACCGCAAAGTGCTCTATAATTTTCCCTTGCCTCAGTCGAAAGCGGTGTGCTGCGAAACGAGAACGCGGCATGCTCCGGATTCCGGTTATCAAGTCGAATCTGTGACGGACGCGACGCTCACTTTCACAATGACTGATCGGCATGGAAAACAGTGGAGCCCCCGGAGAATCGAAGCACGAATCGTGCTCGAAGACCGTTTCGCTCGCATCGTCGGCAAAGCTCTCGTCGGCACCTTCCCAAAGACGGTTGTATAGCGATCGAAGGCTGCGCACGAGCGATGATCATGCCTTCGGTCGCGCAAGCGCTCTTAGCGAGATTCGTTGGCACACAGCCTATACAACTTTTGGCGGCGGCGCATTGCTGGCGGGGCGTGCCGGTCTTCTGGATGGACGCGCGTGCACAACGCATTATTCCTGCAGCGCAGAACTGGCTACCTGGTTGTTTATCTGCGTCGTAATGGCGCCGATCTTCAGTTGTCACCGTGGCTAGATGGTCGCAACCAAATTCACCAGCGGTGCACCGTGTGCAGGACACAATCGCCGCTGACCCCCCAAACGCTGGACGTTGAGCAAATTGGCGAAGGTTGCCGGTGCCGGGAACCGTCATCTTTCGCGGTTGTTCAACCAAAATGTTGGTATGAGCATCAAAGATTACTCCAATCGCCTGCGCGTCGCGCTTGCTAAGGAGCTAAGAATTCGCTAAGTCCTTTATTTTCTGGCGGTGAGGGTGGGATTCGAACCCTGAAGCCCCTCTGACGCTCTGTAACTTGCAGATTCCTCGTTGCCGGAATTGCCGTATTTGCCAGCGCTGCCGTCGCGCATTGCCCAAAATTGCTCAAAAATGGGGCCAGTGCGATCACCACGAAATTCTCTCACCAATGGTGAGAGATTTGACAGGCACCTTGCTTGCGATTGATAACCGAAGCTTTGAGATTGTAATTTGGCGCCTCAAACTCGACCTGCCAGCATCGTTCGGCAGTACACTGGGTCCGAACCGAAAGCTATGCCGAGCCCCGAAACCGCACTCGCTCCTCTGATTGAAAGCCGGATCTGGCTGATCCGGGGTCAAAAGGTTCTGCTCGACTCCGACCTGGCCGAACTCTACGGGGTTCCGACCAAAGCGTTCAATCAAGCCGTGAAGCGCAACCGGCAGCGCTTTCCCGAAGATTTCATGTTCCGGCTGACGCTCGAAGAAGGCCGGCACTTGCAATCTTTAAGGTCACAAATTGTGACCTTAAAGCGCGGCCAGCACCGCAAGTACGCGCCCCATGTGTTCACCGAGCAGGGCATTGCCATGTTGTCCTCGGTTTTGAACAGCGAACGGGCCATTCTGGTGAACATTGCCATCGTCCGCACTTTCGTGCGTCTGCGGCAGCTTCTCGCGACACATGAGGAGCTGGCCCGGCAGTTAGAGGAACTGCGCTGGAAACAGGAAGAACAGGGACAAAAGATCCAGGCAGTGTTTGACACCATTCAACACCTCATCGAGGCTCCGGCCGAGCCGAAACGACGGATCGGGTTTCCGAGCAGCCGTGCCGGCAACGAGCCACAAGCCATCGACGAAGAGGGAGAGGAATCGAGATCTGAGCCACGAGGATAGTGCTACCGTGTCTATTTGTCTTCATATTATTGGCATTGAATGAAAGCGTGCACAGGCACCTTCACTGGGTTATTCGTCTTAAAGTGAACGTGCTGTCTCCCTTCGTGGTGAACGCAACATTTGTAGGCCGCTTCAGTTCTTTGTCAGCGTGGAACCGAAGTCTATCTTTGGACATCACGTACTCCCAGAAACTCTCGTTCCTGGCACATCCAAATCGAGTCCAGCGAATTTGTGGTTGGGCGTTACGGCCTAAAACACCTGAATTTAGTGAGTTGAGGTACTTCGAAATTCGGTAAGTTTGATGACTGAAAACTCCGCCCGGAGGTCGTGTGTCTACCCTGTGTGGATCAAATCTGGGTAGAATGTCTATCAGCACCCATGCCGAAAGATTCTTCAGGCCGCATTGAGCTGTTGCAAGGGACCTTAGACATGCTGATTTTGCGCACGCTCTTGTTTGGTCCAGCGCACGGCCATCAGATCGCCAAACATATCCAGCGAACCACAGAAGACGTGTTGCAGGTCGAGCACGGATCGCTTTACCCGGCGCTACACCGGCTCGAACGCAAAGGGTGGATCGCGGCGAAGTGGGAGCCTGCCGGGAAAGATCAAAAACGCGAGTTCAAATATTATCGCCTCACCGCAACAGGAAAAAAACAGCTTGTTACTGAGGAGTCGAAATGGAAGCACTTGACGGGTGCAATTGCACGCATCATGTGGCCTGCGGCTGAGGAAGAGTGACATGCGCTGGTGGCGATGGCGTAAAGAACGCGAGCAGGATCTGGAGCGCGAGCTGCGTTCGGATCTGGAATTGGAGACGGCTGAGCAAAGGGAGAGCGGCCTGTCGGCGGAGGAAGCCCGCTATGCCACTCGGCGCGCGTTCGGAAACACAACACTCATTCAGGAGCAAGCTCGGGAAATGTGGGGATGGACCCGATTAGAACAGCTTCTACAAGATGTCCGTTATGGCACTCGCCTGCTCGCGAGAAGCCCTGGCTTCACCATCGTTGCGGTGCTGATGCTGGCACTTGGCATTGGCGCGAACACTGCCATTTTTAGCCTGATCGATGCCGTGCTGTTGCGATCCTTGCCCGTGCGCGATCCGTCGCAATTGGTTGTGCTTCGTTGGAGTGCGCACAAGAAACCACATCTTCTAGGCGCCAGCTCGTTTGGAGATTGTGAGGGCCGCGATCACGCTTGCTCGTTGTCGCTTCCGTTTTTCGAGCAAATTCGGCGAGAGGCAAAGGCGTTTTCGGGCGTGACCGCTTTTGCAGGACCGGCGCAGCTTGCTATGAGCGGCAATAGTCCGGCGAGAATCGTAGAGGGAGAATTTGTCTCCGGGGATTATTTTTCGACACTGGGCGTAACCATAATCATTGGGCGACCGCTACAGGTAAGCGACGATTCTCCCTCGGCTTCACCGGTTGTTGTGCTCAGCTACGCGGATTGGCGGGGCGCGTTCGGCGGAGAGCCATCCATACTTGGGCGCGTGATCGCTTTGAACGGCATTGCGTTCACGATTGTGGGCGTTGCGGAGCCCAGCTTTACGAGCCTTACACCTGGTAAAACGCAGGATTTGTGGTTGCCGATCGCGATGACGCCGCGGCTGAAGATTCCCTGGATGGGAGACATCAATCGGATCGACGATTGGTGGCTAGTCGTTTTGGGACGGCTGCGGCCGGGCGTGTCGTTGGAACAGGCTCAGCAGGCAGCGAGCCTCCTCTTTCGCAACCACGTCCTGTATGGCGCGAACCCGCTTTCCCGGCCGGTGGACGATCCGAAAATTGTGCTGCTCCCGGCACAGGAGGCACTCAAAGGCAGGCGTGGGGATTATTCGAAAACGCTTTATCCATTGCTATTCGCGGTCGGCTTTGTCCTCCTCATTGCGTGCTCGAATGTGGCTGGGCTGTTGCTCGCGCGCGCAACTGCGCGGCGGAAAGAAATGGCGGTGCGGTTGGCGCTCGGAGCGGGTGCTTATCGAATTGTCCGCCAGTTGATCACCGAAAGCGTGTTACTTTCGGTCGCCGGAGGCGTGCTAGGGGTGTTTGTCGCCTATGGGGGCGTGCAAGCAATGGTCGCGCTGCTGACAGGTCCCAACCGCACGGCATTTCCCTTCCCAGTTACGCCGGATTGGCGAGTTCTGCTGTTCACAGGTTCAATCGCTCTTTTTACCGGAATTCTTTTTGGCACCGTCCCCGCGATCTTCAGCACCAAAGTCGAGCTGACACCCGCGCTCAAGGAAACGACTTCAAGCGTGCAACCCTCAGGTCCAGCGCTTCACCCCGGCAGCGTGTTGGCGGCTGCGCAGGTCGCGCTTTCGGTGTTGGTTCTCGTGGGCGCTGGTCTGCTGGTGCACACACTGCAAAACCTGCATGATGTCAACGCTGGCTTCGATACCACGAACGTTCTGCTTTTCAGAATCGATCCATCACAATCCGGCTACAAGGATTCGCAGATTCCAAATCTCTATCGTGAGTTCAAGTCGCGTCTGGCAGCGCTTCCCGGCGTGCTCTCGGTCAGCTACTCGTCGGATGCGTTGCTAAGCGGCGGGTATTGGAGCGAAGACATCCACGTCGAAGGACAGCCGGAGAAAACTACGGCGGAAGTAGATATGCTCGCTGTTGGGCCGGACTTTTTTCATACCTCTGCGAATCCCGCTGCTTACGGGTGACCTGTTTCCCCCGAAGATTTCGATTGCCGACAGCCCAAGCCTCCACCCCCGGTCCACCCGTACCGCTCCCCGCCGCTCCGCGGCTCCGGTTCCGATGTTGGTAAATGCCGCATTTGTACAGCACTATTTTCCAAAAGCAAAACCCGCTCGGCAAGCGCGTTACCCAGCGAAATGAAGAAGGGAAAACTACGGCCATTTGGGAGATTGTCGGCGTCGTAGGAGATACGAAGTACGCGAATCTTGTCCGCGCCATCCGGCCTATGGCTTACGTTCCGCTCGCTGAACGGGGGAGCATCTTTCGAGCTGCGCACAGCCTTAAATCCTTCCGCTCTGATACCCGCGGTTCGTCAGATCGCGAACCGACTGGATCGCCAATCTTCCGCTGTTTGATATTAAGACGCAGACGGAGAGCATTGAGAATCTGTTGATGCAACAGCGTGTGCTTGCGCGCCTCGGCAGTTTCTTCGGGTTACTGGCACTGGTGTTGACCTGCATTGGACTGTATGGATTGCTTTCATATGAAGTGGCGCGGCGCACGCGGGAGATCGGAATTCGAATGGCGCTTGGCGCGAAGCGGGGCGACGTGCTGCGCGGCATTGAAAAACGCGGCATTCGCGTCACCGATGATTGGACTGGCGGCGGGGATTGCGGGCGGCTTGGCTTTGACACGGTTTTTGTCGAGCCTGCTTTTCGGGGTGAGCGCCTATGACCTCAAGACCTTCGTGGGGGTTGCGTTGATCCTCATCGCTGTGGCGCTGCTTGCCAGCTATATTCCGGCGCGCCGCGCTTCGCGTGTCGACCCGATGGTAGCCCTCAGATACGAATAGGGCAACCTATGTTCTGGCGAAAACGAAAAGACACATGAGCGAGATCTGGAGCGCGAACTGCGTTCGGATCTGGAGTTGGAAGCCTCCGAACAAGAGGGAAAGGGCCTCTCGCCGGAGGAATCAAACCATGCTGCCCGGAAAGCATTCGGCAATACAACTTTAGTAAAGGAGGAGGTGCGTGAAATGTGGAGATGGGCTTCAGTAGACCGGTTCAGGCCAGGACCTGAAGTACGCGGCACGGAGCTTGCGACGAGATCGTGGATTCACTGCGATTGCGATCCTCACGCTGATGCTCGGCATCGGTGCGACGACTGCAATCTTCAGTGTCGTCAACGGCGTGCTGTTGCGGCCTCTACCTTATAGGGAGTCTGACCGATTGTTTTCCGTGCAGGAGAAAGGCCCCGGCTTCGGTAATCCCACTTCATATCCGGATTTCGACGATTGGCGTGCGCATAACCATGTATTTACTGGTATGGCGAGGTATCACGGCGACGACTTCACGGTGACGCAAGGCAATGCTGCGTTACACGTGCTCGGCGTGGTTGCTTCCGCGAATCTGCTATCGGTTCTCCGCGTAAATCCGATCCTCGGCCATGGTTTCGAACCGCAAGACGATCAGCCAGGCAGGCACGTGGTTCTTATCAGTGATCGACTGTGGCACGAGCAGTTTCATTCTGATCCGTCTATCGTGGGGCGTTCTCTTGAGATCGGCCAGGACGAATTCACGATTGTCGGGGTCATGCCTCAGCGATTTCCGATTCCCACCGACTCTTGATGGAGATCTTTGGGTCACTTCCGCCATCGACAAAGGAGCACCAAAGGTTCAGCGTGGCTACAGTTGGCTGAACGTTATCGCGCGTCTGAAGCCGGGCATAGCTCCGGCTGAGGCACAAGCGGATATGAATCTCATTGCCCATCGGTTGGCCAAACAATACCCGGAGACAAATGCACAACGGACTTCTATTCGGGTCATGGCGGAACAGGAGCGCATTGTAGGTAGTTCCCGCCGCGCATTAATGGTCTTGCTTGGCGTCGCAGCTGGCGTATTGCTGATTGCGTGCGTCAACCTGGCGAACATGTCGCTCGCGCGGAATCTCGCACGGCAACGGGAAATAGCCATTCGAGCCGCGCTCGGCGCAAAACGGCGAAGTGTTGTAGCCCAGCTTCTAACGGAAAGCTTCCTGGTGTCCTTCATCGGGGGATGTCTGGGAGTGGCGCTCGCGCTCTGGAGCACACGCACGCTCCTCGCCATGATTCCACGAGCAATTCCACGGGCCGAAGAAGTTGGCATGGATCTTCATGTACTCATGTTTGCCGCGATCGTATCTGTGGCAACCGGCATTCTATTCGGATTGATTCCAGCTTGGCAAATTTCCGCTCCGAAGCTGGAAACGGCCCTGAAGGAAGGCCGGCAAACCATCTCCGAAGGAGTTCGTGGCCGCCGCTTTCGAAATGTCCTGCTCGCTGCGGAAACCGCATTAGCAGTTGTTTTGCTGGCAGCCGCCGGGCTCCTCATTACAAGTTATCTGCGTCTCCTTCGAATAGATCCCGGCTTTGAACCGCGTAACGTACTGACATTCGATTTGACTTTGCCAGTGCCGCCCTATACCGCCGATCGGCAACTGCGGTTCTATGACGAATTACTCTCTAAACTCAACCAGCTTCCAGAAGTGAAATCCGCCGTTGCCGGGTGGCCCGTGCCGTTTACCATTAGCCCCTCCTCCGGCTTCGAAATCGAAGGGCGTTCCTTTCGGCCAGGCTACACACCCACCGCTCGCGTCCATCTGGTCAGTCCAGGTTATTTCCGCACGCTAGGAATACAGCTCAAAGCAGGGAGAGATTTCACAGGCCGCGACAACCTCAATTCGTTACCCGTAGCAATTGTGGATGAAGCATTTGTGCAGCAGTTCTTTCCAAAGAGTGCCGTCATTGGAAAGAGGATTAAGCCAAGCCTCTCGATGAGCAACATACCGCCGTGGAGAGACATTGTGGGCGTTGTCAACAGTACCAAAGCACTCGGGTTAGCCGAAGCTTTCCAGCCGCAGTACTACATCCCTTATGCTCAACTTCCAGGCCCTCAACCAGAAGTCATTGTGAAGACAGAGACTGCACCACTCGCGCTTATCCCCGCGATCCGCCACGCCGTGACCTCTATCGATAAAGAGGTCCCAGTTTACGACGTGAAAAGCATGAACGAGATCATATCTGCCGTGACCTCCCGCGAACGTCTCAACACCATTCTTTTCGGGCTACTCGGCGCTTTGGCGGTTCTGCTTGCAGCAATCGGTATTTACGGCGTGGCCAATTATTCGGTGAATCGTGCTACGCACGAGCTGGGCATCAGAATGGCGTTGGGGGCGCAAGCTCGTGACGTGTTGACGGTAACTCTTGCCGCTATTTTGCGCTACGTCGCTGTCGGCCTTGTTTTCGGGCTGGTAATGATTTTCAGTCTCACACGGTTGATCAGCAGCCTTTTGTACGGTATCCGCGCGACAGATCCTGCACTGATCGTCCTCGCTTGTGCCGTGTTTGTCGCAGTTGCCCTAATTGCAAGCTACATTCCAGCGCGGCGGGCAACGAAAGTTGATCCCATGATCGCTTTGAGATACGAATGAGGGCGGGCAGTTAGCCCGCCCAATTTTAAAACGGGACCTCATCGACGGCTGAGTCTGCTGCTTCCGTCTCCGACGCGTCGGCACGAGCCGCACGGTCGAGCTTGCGGATCTCCGCCGCTCGGATGAACCAGTCCCGAATGGTCTTGGTCTCATTCTTCCGGCCGACTTTCACTTCGATCTCGCGTGTGCGGCTACGGAGCTGCCCTTCGATATCGAGATGGGCGCCCTTCTGCAGCGTAGCGGCGAATTCGCCGAGTTTTCCGAAAACCAGGATCTTGTGCCACTCGGTACGCTGGTTGTATTCTCCGGTTTCCTTGTTTTTCCAGCTCTCGGTCGTGGCCAGGCTCAGAATCGTAAATGGCACATTGCTGTTCGTGCCGTTCTTCACTTCCGCATCGCGGCCGAGGAAGCCCATCACTTCAGTCTTGTTCTTGAACATTTTGTAACTCTCGCTTTCTGCCCTTCTTGTTGGGCACTCCAAAGCGAGTGGGGTCCGCTCTCAAGGCAAGTGATGAATCTTTTTTTGGGGGCAGACCGTAGGGGGCGCCGAAAAAAGTTCGAGCGCAGTCCGCTAGGGCGCGGGGCTTTACCCCCGAAGCTGTGCCAACAGAAGCGGCTGGAAGCAGGAGGCTCAAGTGAAGACAAGGATGCGTGATGAATTCACAAGGTCGGGTGACGAAGTGCGGTGGGCAACAGGGTTACTACTTGCGACCCTAGTCAGGTTCAGCGGCCCGGCGCTCGCTCACGTGACGTTCATATCTTGACAGCCATACTATCGGACAGGGTACTCTGGGCCATACAGTGGGTTTGGGAAATATCAATGGAAGAACCGAATACAGACCTAATCCAGGGCACGCTGGACATGCTCATTCTTAAGGCACTCAGCCTTGAACCCATGCATGGCTACGGCATTGCTCGGCGGATTGAGCAGGTATCCCGCGGCGTCTTCAAGGTGAATCCAGGATCGCTACTCACCGCCTTCCAGCGACTGGAGCGCGTCGGATGGCTGAATTCCGAGTGGCGTCAAACAGATAAGTCGCGCCGGGCGAAATTCTATTCGATCACTCGCTCAGGACGGAAGCAGCTTGAAGTTGAGACGGCGAACTGGAACCGCCGGGCGTCTGCGATAGCACGCCTGCTGAAAGTGGAGGGATAAACCGTGTCGCTCTGGCGTCAGATCATCCGTGGCTTACGCGTGCTTGGAAACCGGAAAGCCGCAGACCAGGAAATCACCGACGAGGTGAGCCATTACCTGGATGAAGCCACGGCTGGCTTTATCAGGAAAGGACTCTCTCCCGATGAGGCGCGCCGGGCCGCGCGCCTGGAACTAGGCGGCCCGACAGCAGTTCGAGAACAAGTGCGCGGGTATGGGTGGGAGAACGCCCTAGATATCTTATTTACCGATCTGCGCTATGCTGTTCGCACGCTCGTCGGAAATCCGGGTTTCGCAGCTGTCAGCATTCTCACTCTGGCGCTCGGCATCGGTGCATCCACGGCAATTTTTTCTGTTGTAGACGCCGTTCTGTTACGCGCGCTTCCTTATCCAGATCCGCAAAAAATCGTGCGCGTATGGGAACAGGCCCCTGACGGTCACCGAATGAATTTGGCAGAGTCGAATTTCGACGATTTCCTTACCCAAAACAACACGTTCGAAGACTCTCGCAGCATTTAGTGGAAATCAACTCTCATCTGTTGTGGGCGGCAGCGAGCCCGTGCGCGTCAATGTCGCCGCAGTCTCCGAGCAACTTTTTTGAATGTCTCAAAGTCGAGCCTTTCCGCGGTCGTACTTTTGTGTCGGGCGAGCATGCGCTCAACACTGCGCCCGGGGCGGTCGTCAGCTTTGGTTATTGGCAACGACATCTCGGCAGTGCAACGGATCTCACCAAACTTCATTTGAGGATAGAAGGAGCAGTCTATCCCGTGTGTCGGAGTGATGCCAGCGAGATTCGATTTTCCACCCGGCGTTGCCTATGGATTCCGCGCGACATTTATCCGAAATTTCCAGCCGCACAGCGCATAATTGGCGATGTGTTGGCCGTGTCCGCGATGGATCAGCATCGCACAGGCGCGCGCGAACCTCGGCACGATTGCTCACCGCATCAAGATCAGTATCGGAAAAAAAGCTGATCTCAACGATGCCGCGGTTGTTCCCCTTGCCGATGCAATGGTGGGAGATGTTCGAACCGCCCTCCTGACCCTTTTGGGAGCTGTCGGCTCTTGCTCCTGATCGCATGCGCCAATGTCGCGGGCTTGTTGGTAGCGCGCACTTCGGCCCGCCGCAAAGAACTGGCTGTGCGTGCGGCGCTCGGGGCAGGGCGCGGCCGTCTGATTCAGCAGTTCCTTGTCGAGTCTTTTTCGCTCTCCTGCACTGGAGGTGTACTGGGCATTTTGACTGCTATTTGGGCAGTCAGAGTGCTTCCAGCAATTCTTCCGTCGAATTTGCCGCGACAGCAAGGCATCGCAATCAACACATCGGTTCTGCTGTTCGCTTTGGCCGCAATCGTAGCTGTCGCGGTTTCACTCGGGCTGTTTGCCGCTTGGCGCGCCGCTACGGGAGATCTCCAGGAAGCTTTGACTGCTGGCTCCCGCAGTTACAGTGGCACTGGCGCAAGCCAGCGTCTTCGCGGTTTTGTCGTGATCGGCGAAATTGCTATGACCCTTATGATTTTGGTCGGAGCGGGCCTCCTCGGTCGCAGTTTCTTGCGCCTCATTGCCACCAGTCCCGGATTTAACCAGCGAAACCTGATCACTATCGAGTTTTCGCCTCCCAATCCCCAAGGGCAAATGTTTGCGATGGACCAGGCAGCCATCGTGCGCCAGGTTCATCTGATGGACGATATAGCGGACCGGCTCCGCGACGATTCCAGGTGTCGAAAGCGTGGGCTTGGCTGGCGCGCTTCCCGTCGCGGCCGGCGATAATCTTGCTGACGGAACATTCCTCCTACTGAATGGCCAGAAGCCACCCGCTAACTTCGAGGAATGGGACCGCATTGCGCAAAATCCTTCGCGAACCGGATATGCCCTTTATGCTGTCGCTAGCGAGGCGTACTTTCGCACGATGGGCATTCCATTGATTCGCGGACGCATGTTCAGCGAACAGGATAATTGGAATTCGCCGCATGTAGCCGTGATCAGCCAATCGTTAGCGCGCCAGCGCTGGCGCACTCAGAACCCCCTCGGTCAAGTGATTGAGTTCGGCAACATGGACGGTAACTTGAAGCCGCTCACAATCATTGGCATCGTTGGGGACGTCCGAGCGCGCGGCTTGGATTCCCCGCCAAGTGCCATCATTTACGTCGATTATCGTCAGCGCGGAATGAATGCAAATTCATCGCCCACTATCCTGATGCGCACCGCCGCCCCAACAGGACAGATCGTTTCAGTCGCACGTAGCATCTTCCACGACCTCGCTCCCGATGTCCCCGTCAAGTTCTCCACCTTTGCCGATGAAATGGGCGGCTGGCTCGCGGATCGCCGCTTTCTGCTTCTTCTTGTGGGCTTATTCGCTGCGGCTGCTCTCGCGCTTGCAGCAGTCGGTATCTACGGAATTGTCGCCTTTTCGGTTACGCGTCGCACCCAGGAGATCGGCACTCGCATTGCCCTCGGCGCACAACGAGAGGATGTACTGCGCCTCATTTTGGGGGAAGGCGTTCGGCTCGCGATTATAGGCGTGGTCCATTGGCATTGCTGCATCGTTCGCCATCACGCGTCTTTTGTCCAGTCTCCTTTTCGGAGTTAGCGCCACGGACCATCACATTCATAGGCGTGGCTGTTCTTCTTTCCTCCGTCGCGCTGTTCGCTTCGTATATTCCCGCCCGCCGCGCCATGCGCCTCGATCCTAATACCGCATTGCGCTACGAATGATTGATGGCTTGATGCTGTCCAGCATCTCGGTGACTTGCGGTCAGCCGCGATTGCGTGATGGGCTCGCAATTCAGGGAAGTGTGCTCGGCACGTAGCGGACCACCCAGGGCAGGGACATTTGTCCTTGCTTACCGAGAGCATACGCATGTTATATTGATCTCGATAAACGAGGGCACTGCGCGTGAGTAAGCCATCCGATCTCGTTCAAGGCACACTCGATCTCCTGCTGCTTAAGATTCTGGCGTTGGAGCCGCTGCATGGCTGGGCCATTAGTCAACGGTTAAAGCAGGTCTCCGGCGACATACTGCAAGTCAGTGATGGCTTGCTATACCCAGCGCTGCATATCAACGCTTAGAATGGGATCGCTGGGCAACTCTGCGCGCTAGGAAGATGGCCGTGTTTCGATACATACAATCTCCTCAAGGCGAAAGAGAATACCCAGGCTTGATCTACGCCGACGAGAGCACAGGAATCGTTTCTCGCATTACCTTCATGGGGCGGGATCTGTCTAGCCCTGCCAACTGCTGGCCTGAAGAAAAATAGATATCGCTGGTTTAGGCTCACCGGCAAACAACACGTCGGCTGAATTGGCCAGATTCATGTCAAGCGCAAACATTCGAAGGAGAAATCCTTTCTGTTGTACGAGCGTTCCGACTGATGAGATGGAACGGCGCTACCTCGCCAATGCGCATTCTGGAAAAAGCCCCACCACGGTTAACGATCAAATTCGCAGGCTTTTCGCGGGTTCTGAGTCTAGAATCTGCAAACACTCCGAAAACCGGGCGGTCTCCTTCAGCCATGCCGCCGTATCGGGGCAAATGCCGCCGACCGTTGTAATAATCAACTCGGGCCGAATAAATCGCTCCTGGCGAGTCTTGTCATGCAGACCAATGTAAAGCTTGCCGTTGCTACCGAGAATGCGCTCGTGGTGGGCAATCCGGTTTCGGAGGTCCTGAATATCCTGTAGAATTCGATGCGTATCAAATCGGCCGGCTTTGCTGTTGGGAAATGCTTTGCGCAAACACGGAACCCATAGATCCTGTTCGTAACGTTTGGCAGTCAGACCGGTCCAGAACGCAAGAGTTAAATTGGCAATAATTTTGCCGGGTGTTGCGGGCGGGTTGCACTTCCGTTCAGCTTCATTGATTTGGTCCAGGTGCCATCTGTCAGGAGGAGCTTTGTCATACCAACTCTGCTGCTTAAAGTGATGCGCGAGCCGATCATGCATGGAGTTGCGAACTGTTACTTCGTACCCGTGTAGAACACCGTAAAGGCCTTGTGAAAGCCGAAGATTCAGTTCATATAATTCAATTGCACCTTTCAGATCGCCTTTGCACGCTCCTAGATAGCGGCCCAAACGCTCTGTCGAGATGGAGATCTGTAGCCGTTCGAGGAGCACTTTGATTTAGCTATCAACATCGTAGTCACAGCGGTTCAGGAATTTCCTAATTACTTGCAAACTGCTGACTCCGCGCTATTTGACCGTGTCTTATTAGCGGCGGTTCGGTAGGTGTGGTTGCATAAATTCGGCTGAGAGCGTACCATAGAGTTCGTAAGCTACTGGAGCCATCCATGCTGACTACAGTCGGTACATGACCAGAGCGACGGTTTGAACGAAAAGGGAGCTTCACGCTCCCTTTTCTTTTTAGCTTAAGCTCCAGGGCCGAAACAGCAAGCTGTCCGCCCACGAACCCCACACGAGTACCCTCGGTCTCGCGCCTGAAAAGGAGTCCTTCCCTTCGCTCCGGGCTGCGTGGGTGCTGTTGGTAGACGCAGTGCGGAGCGACCGGGCGCAGCTCAACGCCTCCCAACCGCCGCGGTTACGCGGCGGTCTCCCTAACGTCGAGATTTCGTTGGAAAAGCCAATCGACGGCCTGCTGTGCTTTGTTCGAGGCGGTAAAGATCGCGCGCTTGTCGTTCCGCAGCACATTCAGCCACGATTGAATGTAAGGAGCATGGTCGCGGCGCGGCTCAATTTCCAATTCCAGCTCAGCGGAAATAAAGGCACTTCCCAGCTCGGCAACCAACTCCTCGGCTGCGTAGGCGTTTTTCTGAAACCGTGGCGCGAGATTCCGGTTTAAGCGCGTTGCTGCGCCTGTCCAGTGCGTGATTTCATGGGCAAGAACTGAATAGCGGAAATCGGCTTTCTTGAAAACTGCGAACGGGGGCATCTGAATGTAGTCTTCGGCTGGCGAGTAGAATGCTCGCGATCCGCCTTCGCGAATGTCCGCCCCGATGCCCTCGAAAAACTGCTCGGCGCGTTGAATCCGCTCTGTTTCAGGAAGTCGAGGAATTGCGGGCATGTCGTAACCGTCCACTTGAGCGGCATTAAACACGTGATAGGCGCGGGCCATCACACCCTTGTGACTCCTCCGTTCGCCTTCGCTTGCCTCACCCTCTTCCTCTTCGTCGAAGAATTTCCAAAACACCACCGACGTGGACTTCTCACCTTTACGGACCTGTGCGCCCAGTTCGTGCCATTGCTGATACGTCGCCCAGAGATTGGTTTCGTATGCTTTCTCCGCAGCAACCGCCCAAAGCATCATCACGTTAATTCCTCGGTACGGTCGCTGCGTCGAGGCGTTCACGGGTAAAACGCTATCGGTGCCGTTCACGTGCCAGGGCATCTTGAAGTTGTCCGCTCCGGCTTCAATCGCTTCAATAATCTGGTTCGTGATCTCGCTGTAAATATCAAGTTTTTCGGTTCTCATGTCTTGCGTCCTTTCGTGGTAAATGCGGTGCAGTGTTCAACTGCACCCCTGCCTGCCGCGGCGAGCGGTGGGGGTAGAAAGCGCAAGCTGAGGGGGATCACCCAGCCTTGTAGCGTAAGCGGAAAGGCCGAAGCGAAGCGGAGTGCTGCACAAGCGTCAGCGCGGAAGCATGGGGAAACGGCTTGCCGCGCGCGAGGGGCAAAGCTCCTTAGGTATTAAGTGCATACGACTCGAAGTCGGTTGCGAGCACAGAACCTGTCGCGCTTAGCTCGCAGCAAATTTATGTTGCGTCCTCAGAGTTTGCCACTCCGCTGGGTTTCAATAGCAATCTTCATCATGGTTCCCTCTTCAAGCAGTGCTGAAATAACGGGCATAGCGTGCGTTTAGAGTCGCAGCTATCTGCCCCGAGCCGAATTGCGTTGCACTCACATTCGGACACGAGTATTCACGGAGGATGGATTTAAAGTTGAACAGTCAATAGTTGCGGTCCGGTTGAATCGAAGATAGACTCGTGAGCATCGAACCGCAGGTGGATTTTCTCCTTGTTCCTGATGCAACACAAGCACCACGCGAATGATGCGCATCCATGAACTCGTCCAATTACAGTCTTTCGTGTTTCCCTCAACACCAACTCAGCGTGTGTCGTGGAATCTCGGAGCGCGTATAGACCGCCGCTCAGATATTGCGCACACTGCGTACGCTCCGTCAGCGTTGTTCAAGAGAGATCTTGATGGCAGGAGTCTGGGCGGGCAAAAAAACCGATATCCATGAACATTCATCTTGTTAATCCTAGTGACAAATCATTCGGGACGGCAGTAATCACTCCTCGCTGGCTATATGTGCTTGCGGCCGCTACTCCGGAATGTTTCGGAGATGCTCACATTTGGGATGAGACTTTGGAACAACTCGATCCCTCAACTGTCAAACCGGGCGATGTGGTGGGAATCGGTATCCACACTGGCAATGCACTTCGCGGTTACGAGATTGGAAAGGTGGTCCGAGAGCGTGGCGCGTGGGTGGTGTTCGGGGGAATACACGCCACGCTCTTTCCCGAAGAAGCTCTAACCATAGGAGCTGCTCATTCCGTAGTCAAGGGCGATGGCGATATCGTTTGGGCGCAAGTCCTGGTCGACTGCGTGGACGGCACGCCAGCTTCCATCTATGAGGGTGGGCGGATTGAACCGGGTCGTTTCTTGCCCGCTCGTTGGGATCTGCTTCCTGACGACAAATATATGTGGGCTTCGGTTCAGACCCTGCGCGGATGCCCCAAACACTGCTCATTCTGCTCCGTGTGGCGTACGGATGGTCAGCGCCCAAGGCAACGCGCGCCTGACGGGGTCATTGAAGAACTCGTACAACTCCGCCGCAAGGGCTTCCGCTTCATCGCCTTGGCCGACGATAACTTTTACCCCGTGACGTTGACGGATTTACGACTGGCCGAACGGCAGAATAACCAGCAAAGGCTCCAGGAACTCCGCTCGATTCGCGAGGAAAGATTCGAGCTCATGGCGCGACTGGCTGAGCTTCCCTCCGACATGGTTTTTTACACGCAGATCACGATGGAGGCAGCCGAAGATCCGGGGTTTTTGGAAGCGATGCGGAAGGCCCGAATCAAAGGCGCATTGGTCGGAGTAGAAGCTGTCACTCCCGAAGGCCTAAAAGCCGTGTTCAAGGACTTCAACTGTTCGGGCGAGAACTTGGTTCAGCGGCTTCAGGCTTTTCGGGAACATGGCGTGCACGTCCTCGGCTCCTTCATTTTCGGCTTGCCTACCGATCGACCAGATACGTTCGATGCGACCGCGGAACTCGCGCAACGCGCTGGCATTACGTTCGCGCAGTTCGTGATGCTGACACCATTTCCAGGAACTGTAGATTTCGAGCGTTGGGAGAAAGCTCAGCAACGCCAGCGAGCGAGTGTTAACGGCATCCCTCTCACACGATACTGGCTCATTCCTGCCGCACAAAGGCCGAAGATGTTCACGCCGCATCCGTCTATGACGTCCGATGAGATTGGTGAACGCACCCAGCATGTCTGGGACACCTTCTACAGCGTCAATGCCATCTGGAAACGCTCGCGGTGTGTGTCATCCATTCGCGCACGCCTGGCATTCTTGTTCGTTTCCAAGCTGTATAGGCAGATGTATGCGGGTACTGGAATTGCAACCGACAGCGCGCGACAGAGTCGAGCACGTTTCTGGGCGCGGTTACTGGCGAAACCTACGCGGCGGCTGTTTCAGGCGAAACGTTTGCCGAATCTGGAAGTGCTGCCGCGCCGCAAACCGTTGATGGAACCTATCATGCACGCCGGTGAGCCTGACGGGAAAAATAGCGAAACCTGCTTGCGTGTTCTTGATTAATTAGTTGGCGAGCGGCTGCGAATTGGAGCCGCTATCGCTAATGGCCGGCCGAAGCGTCGCCGGCCTTCGGCAGAACCTGTTTTAGCTCAACCGCGGCCACCGAAAGGACGACGGCGTCGCCGACCGATTGAACCATACTGATGGGTATCTCGAGTGTTCCAGCGTGAAACATCCCGCGTGTCGCACCGAGTTGGTCAGCCACTTCGTTGCGTAGCTTGATCTGCACAGATTCCACCCGCCACGCGCCGCTGTCAAGGAAGAGAGCGGCGACCTCGCCGATTGCCTGGCCGTCTGCTGCGATCACGGTTCGCCCTCGAAGGTTTTCGTCGGAAAGCCGCATCGATGAAACGCTTTCTTGCCTCCGTTCCATTATAGGTACCTTCAATATCAGAGCCCAGTCGTAATTGCTCTAGTGAGGCACGGCGGGCGACCTGTGAACAAAGTGAAATTCTTTTAAGGGCTTCGGCGCAACTCCGGCAATAAACGCACAAGCGGAGAGAGGATCACAAGTGTGGCGAGGAGCGAGAGACCGATCAAGACATCCTTCGCTTTGACGCGAGTCGCCGTCTGCTGTTCATTTTGCTTTTTATCTGGATTCATAAGGTGGGTGGCCTGGTATTGATGGTCGCGGTATGTACCCGAATGAGCATCACTTCTTTCCAGTGAGTGAAACCTTGAACGAAGGATGGGAATAGGTTCCTGTTACTCGAAATGGAAGGACAGCTCCAGCACCATTCTTTCGAAACAGCGGATTGAGCGGAAGCAAGAATATCGATTTGATGCCGCCTGAGGCTTGAGAGAGACTAACCTGCATCGCCAGCCTGCCGTGAAGTTGGATGGCCTCCGTTAGAAGATTATAAATACCTCCGCCTCGGGCAATGGCTCCCGGTACGCGAAATGACGCATTGGACAGAAATGCGGTTCCGTTCCGAAGTGACGTATCAGCCTTGAGATCTGCTGTGACAGGTTCGTCTCTCTTTCTTTTATATTTGCGTGCGCGTCTACTTAGCTTGTTGAGCTTCTGCTGAGTGGACGAGTGAGAGAAGTAAGCGTCAGTGATGTTGAATTCTCCCCGTAGCCGAACGCGGCGTAAGAATTCTTCACGGCCAGACGGAAGGATCACGTGTGCCTGAAATGTGATGGGCCCGTACAGCGGTGGCCGATCGGCTGTCACGACGAGCCGTAAGAGGTCCTCAACGCGCGCTTGTGGCGTACTCAATTCCAGTACGACCATTTTCCCTTGGTGCCGTCCGGGTTCGCTGCCGATACTTCCGTGCGCACTCACCGTTGTATTTAGGAAGTGCACCTGGATAGTGTGAATCGAAAGGTCGCCATGCTCTCCATTGAGGCTGGTTGAAAACTCCCCAGTTAAGCCTACGTCATGATGACTGCTCGTGATTTCGAAATTCGGGATGACGGCCTTTCCACTAACTTCCATGTGCGCCAGGGTGCCATTGAAGGAGCCATGACTCGAGAGCATGCCCGAGATCACATGAAAGGAACTGAGATCAGCTTGAGTCAGATCGAAGGAGCCGGAAACGGGTGTTTGCCTCGTCTTTCCAGCTTCGAACGGGCCAAATCTGCCGGTCGCCGTGAGGTTCCCTGGCGGCTCGGGAGTATGCATGATCGTGTAAAAAGTCATCGACTTCTTCTTCGCAACATTCCCAATCATCAGCTTGGGAAAATCGAAGCGCAGTGAGTGCCCACCTTCGTGACGTGGTGCGATCTCCAGATTTGCGCCATCCGCAATCAACTCGGTCACGGTCGGTTCGATCACCGGGGCCGGATGAAGCTGCATCGGTCTTGGCAGGTGAGCCGGGATGTAGACATGAAGACCTTCAATACGCAATTCCTTGACTCTATGTGTCAGCGTTATAAGCGCAAGCCAGGTCGCTTCACACCGGACAGTGCGTACGGAAGCGAGCTGGGTCATATGGCCGTCGGAATTACGCATGAACGCCAGGTCTTGGGCAATGTATCCAGGGGATGGGAAGAATGTCTGACGGAACCTTCCGACGCGAACTCTACTCCACGAGAAGTGTTCCAGTGAAGTAATTACCTTTTCACGTCTGAAAGGCCATTTCACTGCCAAAAAGATTCCGGCACAAAGCACTAACGCAACGAGGATGGCTCCGCTGAGCACAATGTAGCGCCTAAAGGTAGCGTGATCTTTGATGAACTGACGCATTGCAGCAATCTCGGTTGGAAACCGGCACGCTGCCGATTGGTAAGGACCCGTGCGAAATCAGGAGGCGCTGTATATAACTGTTTAGCTTCTGGTATGTCGTGGAGAATCCTGATGTTGGTTGTTGTTTGTGCTTTCGGCGCTCGTTTGGCTGTTTCATTCGCCGCTCGCAAGTCTAGTTTGCCTGTTGGCCCGCGTTTGCACCATCGCCTTATACAGCGAAAATCGCTCCCGTATTTTCGGGATACCCTAGAAGGAAATTTTAATGGATGAAAGGTCGTCGTCACACACGGCGGAGACGCCCAGGCCCAAGCTTTTGGCCATGCCGTTTTCGGCTTTACTCGTCGGCAGCGGTACGAAGTTCACCGTTCATCTTCCTTCGGAACTGCATGAACAGAGGAGTGACTCACGAGGCACTAGCGGCCGATGAACTTCCGCCGCTGCGCCGTTCCCCAGGTTTCCTCACGTCAGAGTGACCCGCTTCCGCGGCGGCCTTTTCAATTTCGGAATTAGTTTCGCCGCCAATGAGGATCGCCGCGCCCGTCAAATACAGCCACAGCAAAAGGGTGGCCACCGGCTTCAGTCCCTCATAAATCCGTTGGGAAGAGCTGAGGTGCTCCTGATAGATACGAAGCAGCAGTGTGGAACTGATCCACAACACGATTGCTACGGCCGCACCAGGCGTACTCCACTGCCAACGTTGATCCTTTAGATTTGGTCCGAAGCGATAGACACAAGCGAACGACAACAGGAGAAGTATTACTATAACTGGCCATTGTATGGCGCGCCACAGGAACGCGGAATGAGTCTGGATGCCCAGATGGTGACGGAGAGCGGTCCCGGCTCGGCTTCCATACACCATCACGACGAGCGCCGCTACACCCATAGCTCCCATCAAAATTGTCAGTCCGAAAGCAATGGTCAAAATCCTCCACCACCGGCGTGCTTCTTTGACACCATACGCCTTGTTCAGACCAGCCATCATGGTCCAGGTGCCGTTTAGGCATGCCCAAGCCGCGCCCAACGCCACCCACACAGCACCAGCGCCGACAACGGCCCCCGCGTTCAGTTCACCAACGGTTTTAGCTATTAGCGCCGAAGCTTCTTGCGGTACGATCTGCTGAAAAGAATCGAGGAGGGTATTACGCAACTCCGGTCCAGTGTCGCGGAACGTATCTAGCAGAGCTAGGAGCAACAGCAGGGCCGGGAATATGCCCAGGAAATAATAGAACGCGAGCCGGCCTGCCTGTCCAAAGACCTCATCTTCCCAGCTCCTGCGACATGTTCGTTTCGCCAACTCTTGCCAGGAAAGTCCTCGGAGGCTCCATAGTTCGGCCATAGTTCCATTTGAGGTTGACCTCCCTCCTTCATTGCGTGCTTGTGGTCAGTCCTGGATTCGGAGCCGGTGAACTAACAGCCGCACGTTTTTCTTGCGCGGTTTTCTGGAACTGTTCCTTGAAGCCCGGAATGATCTGGCCCAAGAAGTCCTGAAAGGTGTTTGCCGCAACGCCGATCATGGCTCCTTTAATCGTGTCGAAGGTCTCTAGCGCTTTGTTCTTCTGCAGTTCCGTTCCGCGTCGATGTTCGGAAGCTCCGTGGCCGCGGTCGTCTGACAAATGCCGCTTCGATCTCGACCTCCGTCCCGTTAGTGAAGCCAACAACAATCCACCACCAATGGCAACACCCATCATCAGCATCGGTTTCTTCTGAAACTGTGCGCGCCAATCAGTGACTTCTTGAACCTTAGATTGGAGTTCGTTCAGGTTCTCTCCGAGCTGCCCCCGTTCCGCTTGAATCTGGCGTTCTATTTGGTTTGACTTTTCACCCATTCGACGTTCTCCTTCATGGTTTCAATTGTCTTTTCCGGCGTTGTATGAACGGTCTTGAACCGCTTCTTGCCCGCCGTTAGCAGCACTGCGGTTAGGATCGCCATGATGACAAACAACAACAGGGCTGCGCCCCACATCGGCATAACGGTCGCAAGTGCAAAAAGAATTGTCAGCAGCAACAACCAAGCCATGAACAACGCTGTAACCAGGCCTCCGGCCAGCATTCCCGCGGCGCGGCCAGCCTTTGTGGCCTCCTCAGTTATTTCCGTCTTCGCCAATCTGACTTCCGAGCGAATGATCGCTTGCACGTTTGCAAGGATGTCTTGCAGGACATCCGCAATAGATCGGTTATTTTCCCCGGCCATCTTCTAGTGCCCAGTTTTTCGAGTGCCCAGTTTTCCGAAACGGCTATTCCTCGCGGAAGGCGCGGCCGATCAGAAAGCCGATGGCGGCAGCGATCAGCAGCGAAGGGCCAGGATTGCGTTTTACGATCTCTTCCATGTCGGAGAGCATCGCCTTAACATCGTGCTCTCGAATGTACCCTGCGGTGGATTCAAGCTTCTCGGCTGCAGAGTGCGCGACGCTCTTCACGGTCTCACCGCCCGGCAGATCTTCCGCTTTTTCATGAATGGCCGATGCGGCGCTCTGCAGTGCATCCGCTGCCGGTCCACGCTTCTCGTCAATTTTGTCACTTGCCTGTCTTCCGGCATCAGATACTTTCTGCTTTGCTGTGGCAGCTGTATCAGTGGCTTTGTTTTTTACGCTCTGGGCCGTATCACTCAGGCTATCGGTGAAGTCGTCACCCGTTCCAGTTTTGCTCGGCATCAAAATCTCCTCCCCTGCGCCGCAGTCGTGAGCGGTCTCCTATCTGTTGATTTAGAGCGGAGGAAAATTGTTGCTCTGGAGATTTAGCGCTCATGCGGGCAACGAATACGAGGCGTGCCGTCTCGCAATTCAACCCCTCTGACAAGATTAAATTCGTTAAATTCTCATTCCGACCCTCGCGGGCTCCGCTAGACTGAACTCGTGAAGATTGCCTTTCGCATTGCGTGCCTGGGTTTCTTAAGTTTCTCGCTCTTGTTGCCGAGTGCAGGTTTCTCTCGGCAAAGCGGCTCACAGCCGTCGAGCACGCAGTCAGGGACCACAACTGGCGGGAAAAAATCATCGGGTCGATCGGCACCCTCCCCTCAAGACATCGCTAACGCAAAAGCCAAAGGTCTAGTATGGGTGAACCTGGGTACCCACGTCTACCACAAAGAAGGGGCACTCTACGGAACAACAAAGCGTGGGAAATTCATGACGGAAGACGATGCTAAGAAGGCAGGATATCGACTAGCGAAGGAAAATGAAAGCTCCAAGAAAACATCGGCACCTCCAGCCAGTCCGAAGTAGAATGTTGTACCCGCACCGACCTGGCATTTTCCGCACTTAGTAAACACTTAGTGGATAGGTGAGGCTGTCTTGTGCAGCACGTCTTGTGGCACGCACTTGCGGGAGCAACTTGTAGTTGCGAGGCGTTAACGTCTCGCAATCATCGGCACGTACGAACGCCTGCGCCGTGACAGTTTTTAAGTAGCAAAATTACCATTAGCGGGTCTAACTGCAGATTAGAGGAATACGTATGCCAGATATGAATCAAACAACTCTCGTCAGCCTGTTTCACACAAACGAGCAAGCCACGAAAGTATTGAACGACTTAGAAAGTGCCGCCGTCCCGAAGCAGTCGATCCAAGTTTTAAGTGGAAGAACCGGTAACTCTGCCCCGGAACAATCGCTAAGCACTCTCCAGGGACTCAAGCTACCTGCACAGGATCTGCAGGTCTTAGCTGATGGTCTGAAGAGTGGGGGTACCGTCATCGTCGTTCGGGCCGATGATAGTTTCGTGGACAAAGCAGAAAGCATCTTCGAGCGTCATGAGGCCGATCAAATTGACGAGCGAGAAGTAAGCACCAACGCAAAAGCTGGCGCTGCTGTGGCCGGAGAAGGCGTGATTCCCGTTGTCGAAGAGCAGCTCGTTGTCGGCAAGCGCAGAGTCGAGCGGGGCGGCGTGCGAGTTTTTAGCCGTCTCGTGGAGACGCCCATCGAAGAACAAGTAGTTCTCCATGAGGAGCATGCGAAGGTCGAAAGGCGGCCCGTGAACCGTCCTATTTCTGAAGCAGAACTGAGTTCCCTTCAAAATCAATCTATCGAAGTTCAGGAGATGTCTGAAGAAGCGGTCGTGGGAAAGACCTCGCGTGTTGTCGAAGAAGTTCGCATCGGCAAGGAAGCCACTGAACGTAAAGAACAGATCAAGGATACTGTTCGTCGAACACAGGTGGAGGTTGACGAAATCGCCCCTGATGACGTGGAACGCGCTAAGCGGAAGAAGCCGGACTCCAAGTAACCAACTAGCAGGGGACTGTTAAACAATGGCAACTGAAAAGCTCAAAGTTTACGAAGAAAATCCCAAAAAGCGCCTTCCGATTTGGGCGTGGCTTCTTCCGCTACTCGCTCTCTTGCTCCTTGGAATCTGGCTTTTTAATAGGCATTCAAGGGAAGCAACATCAACGAGTGCAGTAGCGACGCCTGTTGCGGATCAAACCAAGCCCGACGCTTCGGCACCCCAGACCGCGACTGCCTGGACGGCAGCAACGATTGCTGATTCTATCCGCTCCAAAGGCAGCGTGAGTTTTACAGACAATGACGTCCACTTCGCCACGGCCAGCGCAACACTCGCCGGCGATTCGCAAGCCGTACTTGACCAAACGGCACAGGCGCTAAAAGATAATCCCGACTGGCGGATGCGTGTTGTAGGTCATACGGATTCGGTCGGCTCGGATTCCGCCAACGCCGTTCTCTCCCAGCAACGGGCGAACAGCGTTGTGGCATATCTGACGGCTCACGGTGTTGATTCGAGCCGCCTCTCGGTCGATGCCAAAGGTGCAAGTCAACCCGTCGCAAGTAACCAGACCGACACTGGTCGCGCTGAGAACCGCCGAGTTGATCTGATTAAGCAATAAGCGACCGGCACCAATCACGCGTATTTTCGAACCAGAAAGCTGGACAGCTTCTTGCGCACGGATACGGGATGTGCATCTCGCAATCCGGTATTAATTCTCACTCGCTGAACCGAGGAGAAGCGATTTGGCTCGAGAACGCGTCCTAGTGGAAGGAGGATACGAATGTGCCTGGCAGAACAGAAAGTACGTTAATCGGTGTTTTCCGCAGCAGCTCGGAGGCGGAGGCGGCTGCGAAAGATCTACAAGCAGCTGGCATTTCGCGTGACGACATTTATCTGGAGACAGGAAAGTCGAGCGAGACTTCAGCGCGTTCGAACAAAACGACCAGTGAAGGTGGAATTACCGGCTGGTGGAAATCGCTCTTTGAGGACGAAAACGATCCGGATCGCTCCGAATACGAGAATGCGGTGAAGCAAGGAAATGCTTTGTTGAGAGTTGACGCGGATGAGAACGAGATCCCTACCGTGGAGGCCATCCTGAACCGCCATTCTCCTGTCGACATTCATGCCGGTTCAGGTGCAGCTATGGGTGGCGCGCGCAAGACAAACGCCATCCCAGTGGTTCAAGAAGAAATTCAGGTGGGTAAGCGCCAAGTACTTCGAGGGGGTGTCCGGGTCTACTCACGGATTGTGGAGGAGCCCGTTGAAGAAAGCATCGGGCTGCGGGAAGAACACGTGCGAGTGGAACGCCATCCCGTTAATCGGGCTGTCACGGACGCCGACGTGTCGGCAGGTAGTGAGCAAGTAATCGAGGTGCAGGAGTTCGCAGAAGAGCCAGTCGTTGCCAAGGAGGCTCGCGTAGTGGAGGAGGTCCGCGTGGGCAAAGATGTCTCTGAACGCAAAGAGACGATCAGGGATACAGTCCGACACACAGAGGTCAATGTCGAGCAAACCCCAGGTGCAGCGGGAGCGAAATTTGATGACTCAGATTTTCGTGCGGACTTTCAGAAGCGTTACGCCGCAAGTGGCGCATCGTACGACACGTACCTACCCGCATATCGCTACGGGTACGACATGGCTTCTGATCCTCGTTACAAAGGGCGCTCTTATGACGAAATTGAGTCTGATCTTCGATCGGAATATGGGCGGCGATATCCAAAGGGTGCCTGGGACAAGATGAAAGATGCCGTTCGCTATGGCTGGAATAAGGTGACCGGCAAAGCACAAGCCAGCGGTCGTTAGCACATACCGATTCACTCACGGATGACAACCCTGAAGACTTAGTCGTTCCGATCGTGATGGGCGGTGTCCGCGTCACAAAGCATGTCAAACGACACGAAGAGATTGTCGAACAGGAACTCCGGGAAAACGCACGTGGAAGTGAAGCGCGTGAAAACAGAACGGGTTGTCGATGGCGAAAAAAAAGACTTTAGTGCGCTCGCCCAGCATGCTGAAAACTCGACAAGTCGAGACACATTAGCCAGCTAGGCTTACTATTTGCTTCGGACTAAGTCCTGACCGGCGCGCATCACCCGGCTATCAAGCTTGTCACGATTGGCTTTTGCTCACGACAAGATCAAGGGTCAGATCATCGCAGGTCAGATGAAATAGCTGAGGTAGGGGCTCAGGATATGAGAATCGCGACCGGCAAGCTTAGCTGCTGTGTGGATACTACCGCCTCAGAATGCCCCGAACGATGATGTCCGCCAAAGCATCTGTGTAGTCTACGGCCAAACCATTGCCGCCGATCAGAAGTCGGTAATACAGCGGACCGTACATCACATCAAGAACAACATCCAAATCCACACTTTCGCGGAGAGCTTTCCTGCGGTGCCGTTCGAGGCCGATCTTGGTGGTACGTCTGCATGGCTTACGCCAGAGCGTTTGAAAGGCTTCGGCGACCTCGGGGTCGTTCTGCGCCGCAACCGCGAAAGCTTTGAAGATCCGACCACGCCGGCCACTGAGCAGCTTAACAAAATTGCGCAACTGCAGACGGATGTCTCCATAGAGTTCGCCGGTATCGGGAACAGGAAGCTCTGGAGAGACAGCTCCCCGAAGCGCCTCGATCATCACGGCGGCCTTGTTGGGCCACCATCGGTACACCGTTGCCTTGCCTGTGCCCGCGCGCCCGGCAATGCCGTCCACCGTTGTTTTTGCGAACCCGAACTCTTCAAGCATTTCGAGAGCTGCGTCCAGAATCCGCTTTTTGGCGTCTTCATCTCGGCGGCGGCCGGGGTTTCGATAAACCGGTTCCTCGGCCTGCCTTTTTGGTGTTATCGACATGGTTCGATGTGATGTTTACATGAGAGTACTAAGTTGCACAACTTCGAAACTGGGCCGCTTTGACTATCGGTGCGTGCGCTCACATCTTGGAAGTCGCTCCATCAAGCCTTATTCGGCAGCATGCAACGTGGTGAACCAACTCGGCCAAGATCGACTAATCTGGATAGGTGATCAGACAGTGTTTGCTTACCTGTGTCGCAGCAGCAGTGCTCCTGGGCCAGGAAACCACCCCGGACAAGCGCTTGCGAAATGCTGCTGCCGCCTTTGGCGAAGTCATGGCCAGCCCAGACAAAGGCATCCCTCAGGAACTGATGGATAAAGCTCAATGCGTCGTCATCGTTCCCGGTTTAAAGAAAGGTGCGTTTGGCGTCGGAGGCAAGTATGGCCGCGGGTTCGCCTCGTGCCGGAAGTGTGGACAGGGTTGGAGCGCACCGGCAGCAGTCGCGATTGAGGGTGGAAGTTTTGGACTACAACTCGGCGGATCGTCTACCGACGTCATTATGCTCGTGATGAAAGAGAGCGGCATGAACAGGTTGCTCGGCGACAAGTTCACGATAGGAGGGGAAGCGGCTGCAGCGGCAGGCCCTGTGGGTCGGGAAACCAGCGCCAATACCGACGTTTTGCTGCGCGCCGAGATGCTTTCGTGGTCCCGCTCGAAAGGCCTATTTGCGGGCATATCGCTTGAAGGTGCCACGCTGCGGCCTGACGCCGCCGAAAACAACAAATTGTACGGACGCGATATCACGAACAAAGAGATATTGGAAGCGGGCGTCCGGACCCCTCTGGCTGCCCGACCATTTGTTTCCACGCTAGATCGTAATTCCCGTGCAGCGCTGGCTGAAAACTGCATTTCGTTAGGAGAAAAGGCAATTCATTTCGCGACTGGTCAGTTCGCTATTCCGGCTGGTGCTGAACGAGTGTTGTCTGAGGTCGCGGATCAGTTGAAAGCGAATCCGGATTGGAAGTGGGAAGTAGAGGGTTACACCGATAACGTCGGCGATAAAGCCCCAAATCAGAAGCTTTCTGGAGAGCGTGCCACGTCGGTTGCAAACTGGCTGGCCGATCACGGAGTGGATCGTAGCCGGCTATCCGTTAAGGGTTACGGCGATTCAAATCCTGTCGCGGACAATTCCACCGCCGAAGGACGAGCGAAGAATCGGCGAGTGGAGTTAATTCACCGATAGCGGCTATAGAGCCAAGAACACTGTTTGGCGGAGCGCATGTCGCGTGAGAGTTATCTTGACTCGGTTCGCAACCCTCTAGCGAACGGAGGTGCACCGGCGACTGTGAACAAAACGAAGTTCTTTAAGGGCTTGGTGTAACTGACGCCGGGCTTTGCGCTTCGACATAGAGGCCTGTATGCGTGTACCGTCCTAACAGGCGTACTGTCGCGATAGCGTCGAGAGAAACGGATATCCACATTCCGTTCACTTGCGCGTATTGCAGAGTCAGGTGGATGTCCTTAATCCATAGCGAGGGGCTTTTGACTGGCACTCCTTCAATTCTTCGGATTCGGAACGTCTTTTCATCTACCCAGATATGTCCCAGTATCAGGCGCTTCTCCTTGCGCTTAGGGACAATGCGGAATACATACTCGGGAATGAGCCCGAAGTTCTCCTGCCTAAGAAAAACAAAATCGTAATTCGTTCGGTTGATGTCGCTATTGTGACCTGCCGTCGCGGCCTCCGTTTCCTGCTCTAGCATGTCGCGCACTATCTTTTCTCCCCTTGGGTTCCCGCTCGCCTGGAGGATCTTGAATGTCTTCGTGTTAGGAGGAGTGAAACTGATCTGAGCAGTGACCTCAGCGCTGGGTTGTGTATCGTCGGCGTGAAACGCTTTATAGTGTCGCGTCATTTCATAGGGGCGCGAGAGAGCAGGGTTCTGCTGCTCGACTCGCTCCAAGGATGGCAGAACCAGGTTCAGGTCAGGAGATTCGGTTTTAACCTGCGCAGCGGATTCCTGGGGCTGTGAGAACGATGCAATCGTCGCGAGCAACAGGAGAACTACCAACCTGATTTGTTTCATTGCCAAAGCAGACAAGTGCCTGTACTCAGGCTCTTCAGACTGGAGTCAAACAAGCTCTCTCTTCATCAGTTTAAAACGATCCTCAATCCTGGAGCCTGCAAAGCCTTCCGCCCATCTCGATGGGAAACGTAGCCACGGCGGCTCGTCAGATTGTCGGCACACCGCTTCGCACAGTTCGTCGATAACACGCGCGTTGGGCGGGGCGTCACTCATAGGAGAGCGCTTTAATCGCGTCTTGACGCGCAGCTTTGAGGCCCGGGTAAGCAGCGCCGAGTAAGGCGCCGCCCAGCGCGATTGCAGCGGAAATCGGCCACCAATCCGGCGCATTCACCACGTGCAATGAGGCGGGCATGAGGCCCATGATTATCGCCTTCGTGCCAAACGAAAAGGCAATGCCGATGATGCAACCAGCCAGGGCTAGCACGATCGCTTCACGCAGTAGAATGTCCAAAATAGTAAGCGGCTTCGCCCCAAGAGCCTTCAAAATACCGATCTCACGTGTCCGCTCTACTACGGCGATATACATCGAGAGGAATACAACCAGAAATCCAACTGTCGCCGCGATCACTGTTATGACGTAGATGAAGGCCTTCAACTGCGGAATATTGTTAACGCTGAACTGCGATATCAAGGCTTCCATCGAGATCGCCTGCAGATTGCCCCGCAATAACTGATTGAAGTGCGCAACTTCCTGATTGGTGAGCGCCGGGTCATCCAGCTTGACCAGAATCTGTGAGACACGTGGCGGATTGGCGTTTCCCGTCAAATGTTGAAGCGTGGGGAGTTGAACGATGAGCCGGCCAAGCATCCCCCCTTGCACGATGCCGCATACCCGCCAATTGTGATTCAACAGTTTGATTGTCTGGCCAACGTGCAGCTTGTTTTGCCGCGCGTAGTATTCGTCGACGATCAGATCGTCAGGGCTTTGTGGCGATCCTCCCTGTAGAAACCGCAAGCCGCCACTCATCTTCTCGAACTGCGGGATGTCTACTCCATTGATAGGCGTGACCAGTTCCACCGGGATCATCAGAACACCGATCGCCTCCCTAACGTGTGGTTGTTTTTGGACAAACTCGACAAATTTCTGAGGCTGTTGGCCTGTCGAGAACGTAAAGATACCTTGGGTGTCCGGCTCAAGATAAATATCTGCTCCGGTTCCCTTCACCTGCGTGGCTGATTCTTGCAGCATGCCCCGGCTGAGGCCGATGAGGGTGAGAATCGACATTACTTGAACGCCCACTACCAATGCGCTCAGTAACGTTCGAACCCACCGGTACTTCAGATTCTCCAGAACGAGCTTGTTGATCATTCGGAAACGCCAAGCTGATTATGACCTGACCGCTGCGCAGAACCGAAAGCGAGAGAAATCATGCACAGCATCGGCAGCCGTGCGGCATTGGTGCCCCTTTTGATCGTAGGATTTCGATAAGGCCGGGTTCGCTTCGCGGTTCAAGAAAGTTCCGCCTGAAACCTTTGCGGAAGGGGCCGTGGCAGCAAAGCTACAGCTGCATGGCGGAGCGGCTTACATCAGCTTCGCTTTGCCCCGAGAAATCCGGGTTAGAAGCCGTATGCGTCAACGCGCACGTACGCATCTGCGCGGTAGCGATCAGCGATGATCATCCTACCGCAACAAGTACTAGGCGAGGAGAATTCCATTTAGGGCAAGCAGTTCTATAGCTGGAAAACTGTAACGGTGTTGTAACGGTTTGCGTCCGCGTCGAAACCCTCAATTCTGAGGAACTGCGAAACAAACCGGCGCCCTTCCCGGCGCTCGATATGAATAACCAGATTGATGAGATCCCCGATTTCGGCTTCGATTGCCCGGTAGGGCATCTCCACATCCGCACGCAGGGTCAGAGTGGCTAGGCGGGAGAGAGCCTGGCTGGCTGAGTTGGCGTGAACGGTGGAAATCGATCCGGCGTGTCCGGTGTTGAGCGCATCGAGCAAGTCGAAGGCCTCGCCGCCGCGGACCTCGCCGATGATAAGCCGGTCGGGCCTGTGGCGCAGACGTAGCCTTGACTAGGTCTCGAATTGTCACAGCAGGAACGGTTACGTTTCCCTGCGGATCGCGCTGCTCTTTGCGGGCTTCGAACCGGAAGACATTCGGGTGATCGATTTTTAGCTCGATAGTGTCTTCGATGACGCCAATGCGCTCGTGCTGGGGAATCAAATCCAATAGCGCCTTGGCAAACGTCGTTTTGCCGGTATCGGTTCCGCCGCTGATCAGAATCGTTTGGCGATCCCGGACCGCCTGGGCGAGTTGGTCCGCGATCCCGCGCGGCAAGCGTCCCGAGCTCGACTAGCTCGTCAAGTGTAAACCACTGCGGCCGAAATTTGCGGATCGTGAGAGTGACGCCATAAGGCGAGCACGGCGGAAATGCCGCCGCTACGCGGGAGCCGTCCGGCAAACGTGCATCGAGCAACGGTTTCGATTCGCTGATATCTTCTCCGAGCGATCGCGCAATCCGTTTGACGGCGGTCGCCAGATACTTGTGCTCAATGACGGCATCGACCGGCTGCAGCTTGCCCTCGCGCTGGATGAAGACAGCCTGGTCGCCGTTGACCATCACTTCCGAAACAGCCGGATCGGTGATCAGATGCGCAATGGGCTGCAGAAAGGGCAGAATCGTGTGAAGCGACATCGTTACATCCCCATCGCGTAACTTTGGATCTCTTCCGGCGCAAGCGCGGTCGCGTTCTCATGGCTGCGGGAAAGCGCAAGCGCGAGCTGCTCTTCGTTATCCGTGAAGAGCTGGGCATCGTAACGCGGGCGGGAGGTGGCCACGTAAGCGAGCGTTTCGTCAATCAGCGCGCGGCTGCGGCTGTCGGATGTGTCCACGTGGATAAATACCTGATCGACGGTTGCGCCCTGCGAGGAGTGTGAGGTCATGGCATAGGCGTAATCGAGGTGCTTATTCTGATTCAGATTCCAACTCACGGTCCGCTCTGAATCGTCCAACGTGACCCGAATATTCCCGTGCTCGTCGAGATAACTGACTGTGCCGAGATCGCGATTGCTCACGGCCTTTTCGCGCCAAGGCGCGGTGAACTGAACACGGTCGCCTTCGGCAAACGCGCGCATTTCGGGTTCGTAGATGGTGACGCCTCGCAATCGTGATGGATCGTAGGTAACGCTTTGCCCATCGGCTCTTCTGACGGTGATTTCGTTTTGCTCACTATCGACGCGGATTACGGTTGCATAGCTTTTCGCTTCCAGGCCGAGAGCTTCGCTGCCGCGCAGATAGCGAACCGAGTCGCCGACGTGGTAGGAAGTCGCCACGCCGCGGTCCTCGCCGGTCACATCCTGACGATTGATCAGAATCGGAACCTGGTACGCATCGGGTTGCAATTGTCCGGCTGTTTCGGAGCTCGGCTCGGATCGCCGCGTTCAGCTCCTTCCTCGATTGGTTGTCGGGCGAGATGACCAGCGTCCCTTCCGGGCTGGCGGCATAGGCGCGTGCGATGGCGTCAAACCGCTCCTGCCGGTGCTCGACGGCGTGGACGCGATTTTGCGCAGTCAGCAGCTCGACCCCTTCGATCACCTTGCCGGCCGCCATCGCTTCCACCACCTGGCGGAGGCCTTCGTCCTTCTGGCGAACGATTTTATTCAGCCGCGCCACGTTCATGCCGGCGTCCTGCAATTCCGCAAAGATGCGGCCGGCTTCGATCGATTGATGCTGCCGCGTATCGCCGATCAGCAGAACGCGGTCCTGCGGCTGGAGTGTTTGCAGAAAGTCGCGCATCTGTTTGCCGGATGCGAGGCTCGATTCATCCACAAAGAACAACCGCGGCCGCGAATTCTCTCGGGGCTTCCCGGCCTTTCGTGAGATACGCTTGCAGCGTTTCCGAATCGATACCCGCTTCTTTCAGGCCTTTCGCAGCTCGAGAGGTTGGCCCCAGTCCGAGCGTTTTGTAGCCGTGCTCTTCGGCTAATTCGCGGACCGCACTCAGGGCCGTTGTTTTACCCGTTCCGGCGCCGCCCTGAATGCCGAACACCTGATCTCGGGTAGCGAGCGCCTCGTACACCACCCGCCGCTGATCCTCGTTCAATTTGCCGCTATAGCGGGCCATGATGACTGCGTAGTCCACCGTGACCGGCGAGGCCTGGCTCTGCCCGGCGCGGACGCGCTCGATGGTTTCGCGCTCGATTTCGATGAGCTGCGGCGTCGTGTAGCGCGAGGCGGGGGCGTTGGGCCGGATATGCCCCACTTCGAGAAATTTCCTCTGCTCCTTCTGCCTGCCCAGCTCGCTCTCGATGTCCTGAAGCCGCGCGCGGCCATGGGTGTGCCGCAAAGCGTCCCGAATCACTTCGAAGTGCTCGAAAACAGCGCTCCGTTCCGACAATCGCTCGCGTGCAAACACGACCGCGGCTTGCGATTTCTCCTGCGTCTTCTCCGGCGATAGGTCGCGCCGATGGCGCTCGGCTGCCTCGTCCACCACGCGCGCGGGCTGGCTACCGAACTGTTCTGCGTTCTGCTTGTGAAGCGAGCGCAGCTCGTCCGGCGTAAGCCGTAACTTCTCATCCCGATTTTGATGAGCCAGTTGTACCCGGTGCTCGCGTCCCACCGATCCGCGCTCTTCCATCTCGCGATAGATCTGCGTCGAGCGCAGACTTTCCGCGTTGAGGTATTCCGGCGTGTACCCTTTGATGTCCGGCGCGTGGTTCTTACCCCGCTCGATCTGATAGCCGAGCTGCCGGAGCTCATATTCGAGCTGGTTCTGGTAGACCGCCGTGGACATCGACTGGATCTTGAATAGTTCGTAGGGCTGTAGGGATCGCGCCTGGCCGAAGCGGTCCTCCGTCATGTTGAAAACGATGACGTGCGTGTGCAAGTGCGGCGCCGGGTAGCCGTTCACCGGCCTGGCCGTGTCGTGCTCGAATGTCGCGGCAATCCATTTCGCGGTGGTCTCCGGTGGGTTGTTGCCGCCGATCCGCGCCTGCACGTATTTCTCGGTGGCATCGAGCGCCGCGCGCACGGCATTGCGGTGGGCCTCGCGAACCCGCTCGTCTTCGCCGACCAAAGCGGTCACGCTGACCGTTTTCGGCGCATTGAACGTGAGGTCCCATCCGGCGCGGTGGCCGATTTCTTCGCCCGCCTGGGTCTTGATCGTGTCGCGATGCTTGATGAGCTGCTCGCCCGTTTCCGGGTGCTGGCCCTCGGCCAGGCGGTCGAAGGCTTCGGCGTTCACTTCGCCCTTAAGATTGAGCGTCGCGGCGAGCGTCCCGTGCCATTCGCCTTGCAGGGTGCCGCCCTGCGTGAAGTAGGAATTCGAGGCGGCGGAATATTCGGAGCGGTAATAGCTTTGCACCTTGCCGCTGGTGAGTGGTTTCGATACGTCGAGCATGAGAGTCTACGCCGTGAACATCCCCATATTCATGTCCTGTTCGATGGCTTCGTGTTGCTTCTTTTCCCTCAGGTCCGGCGCCACCGGCATTCGCGACAGCGTTTGTTGGTTCCGGGTCGAGAGGCCGGTGTTCCACACGCGGAATCATGCGCTCGATCAAGTCGGCGGCCTGCCTCCGCTTGGGCCGCGGATGAAAGCGAATCGCGACGATTTTGTCCTGCTGGACGAAGTAACCGTTCAGGTCTTCCAGTCCCTGGATTTCGGACTCCATCACGACGGGATCGACGACGCGCTCGGTGCTGTAGGTACGGTGCCGCCGCTCGAACCAGCGCGCCGGTTTACTCTCCCGGACACGCTCCAACTGCGCCTTGCCGATCAGCTCGCTCAGATGCTTGGCCGCGCGCGGTTCGCGCGTCCGCAGCACGATATTGGTGTACGCCTGGCTGAGGATCGTCTCGGCTTTCTTCCCGTACAGAGCATCCAACTGGCTCATCCCCTGGAAGCCGAGGACGATGGGATTATCCGATTTCCGCTGCTTGGTCAACGCCGTGTGCAACTGTGGCAACGCATTGAGCGAAGCGAGCTCATCGAGGATCATCCAAACGCGGGCCTGGTCCGGCTTCCGTTCGTTCGCTTGCAGCTTCAGAATGAGCATGTCCAGCCACAGGCTCTGCAGCGGCCGGAGCGCATCGATGGTATCGGGCGTCGAGGTAATAAAGATCCAGCCCTCGCGCTCTTTGGCCCATTGCCGGACCGTCCAGGTCCGCCGCCCTTCCGCGTGCGCCGGCATCATGCGCAGCGGCTTGCCGGCCTCATTCAAACTCCCGAGAATCCCGGCCCGTTGCGGCGCGGCATTCGCGGTCAGAGTGTGTGCGTGTTCGGTCCCCTTCACGCGCTTGTCGATCTCCTCCGGGTGCGCCATCCAATAGGCCAGCTCGTTCACAGTCGGACGGTAGGAAGCGAGCAAGTAAGCGAAGATCGCGCGTGTGTGATTGAGGAAGAATTTCTGGACGGTCGGCTCGTCGGGAAAGAAACCGTTCGCAATCGGAGTCGCCTCCGCCTCGTCGTCCGCCTCGGCTCCAATCGGCCAGTAGGGGCAGCGGTCGTCCTTCGGGTTGAGCACCCAGTCGCCGCGATTTTCGTCGAAGAATTCCTGGATGTACTCGCGGTCGGGATCGAAGATAATGGCGACTTCGCCGCGCCGTTCCACCTGAAACAACACATCGCGAACGAGCGTCGATTTGCCCGATCCGGTATCTCCGGCGATCTGGATGTGATGGGCCTCGCGGTCGCGGCGGATGCGCAGGCAACGCCCGGATCGCCCCGCTTGAACCACTCCAGCGGATTCCGTCTGTTATCGATTCGGAAGCGTAAACCGTCGCCCCTGGTGCGCCAGTTGAAGCGCCAGCGGCTGATGAGTCCGGGACCTCGGAGACGGCGGCCATTGCGGGCCTCCCGATCATGCGCGTGGTCGATGTATGCGCCTCCGGCCACGAACAAAACGAGGCAGACGCCAAAGCCGATGAGCGGCCATTCGAGCACTCGGGCTAGCGTCCGGCGATGGTAAATGTGCTCCCCTAACCACGCCTGAAATCCCTGCGCGTTCAAGTTCACGACGCGGATAGAGACCGGGCCAGGGGGATGGTTCAGCAGCTCCTCGGTCGCGACATAGCGTCCCAGGAACACGACATGAAACGACGTTCCGTCCTGAACGCCCCGCCTGTGAAAGGGAACGGTGGGGAAGTCGGAGAACAACGCGCCTTTGACATACGTCGGGAAGTAAAAGGTCTCCAATGGCGATGCCACTTTCAACCACAACCGGATCAACAGAAAACCGCAGAAAAGCGCGAGCACCAAGCCCACGAACCGATAGACCGGGAAGCGGTGCGGCCAGGTCGGACGAACATCTTCGGTCATGCCGTGAGCGCCTCCTCCGCCTGCGGCTTTGCCGCCTCACACCGGTACTGCTGAATGCGGCTGTCGGCCATCGCGTACTTCTTGGCATCGCCCTGCTCGAGAGCCGCCGCAATCCGCTCTCGCGTCACCTCGCGGCCCTGCAAAAGATCCGTGTGCAGGGTCAGCAAAAACGCCCGCAACGCCATGAATTCGGCAACGACAATGCGCGTTTCCGGTGGCGCTTCGAGGGCCTTCAGGATGACCTGGCGGCACCACTCGCTCTTGGTCAATCCGCACTCGTCCGCGCGCTCGCGGACGCGCTTTTCCTCCTCGCGCGTGAGCTTCGCCGTGGCGCTTCCGTTAAGCGTCCGGCGCCGTGTCGGTGGATGCAAAACAGGACCTCTTTTCTAGGAAAAATGAAGGTATCCCGCTGGATACCGAAACTCAAAACCCCAATGTTTGCGCATGGTATCCCGCCGTATCCCTGGAAGGGGTGGCCTTTCGTGGAGATACATCCGGTGCGCAGCACCGCTTCCTCCAGGGGCCACAACTGCCAGGGCGCGAAGCGAAGAATTAGCTTCGTCTGGGCACTTGTTTCGGCTTTGGAAATTGCGTGTGAACATGAAAATTAAAACAGCAAACAATTAAGAATTGATTTGTAATTCAGGCGCGTTCGGAATTTACGATTCCGATGTGGCTGATTTCACCTTTGGCCGCCGCCCTCGCCGTGACGAGCCATTGTTGCTGGTGACGATACCGGCAGTTGGATTTGCGTCTTTGAAAACTTTGAAGCCTTTGTCAGCTGCGAACAGACGCTTCAGTGCAGCGGAAATAATGTGCTTCGGGGAACTGTTATTGGCGTACTGCGCGTAGGCTCTGAGGTCCTGAGCGATTTCGGGTCTCAAGCTCAGAATGATCTTTTCATCTGGATTTTTGTCCTCGGGATCGATGAGTGGCGTCGTGGTGGCTGGCATGGGAGTTTCCTTTGCAACTTTGGTCTTAATTAAACGCCTGGTCTTCGCGGAAATAGGTGATGGCGAGACCAAGGGGATTGTGGGGAATCAACTCGTTCAGAATATCCGGGTTGATTCGAAAAACGAACTCGGCTGCCCAGTTCTCGCGTTTGGTCTCGGCGCCAGAAGAAGCGGTAAACATTTTTGTGAATTCCACACGAGCACGGTACGGCTGGTTCTGTAGGTCCTCGATGACGACGTTGTTCACCGCAACGTCCAGGTCGTCATCTGCACTAGCAAGGAATTTCGGCAGCCACTGTGTCCGGCGATCCCGAGCGTCAATGGCGCTGAAAAGGGAACGGTCGAGGAAATACAGGCTATTCACGTACTGTTGAGCGACCGTTTTGTGGTTCCGAGAATAATATCCGACCACGAATTGCGTTAAAAAATAGCGGATCTCCGGTGCCTGCGGTTTGTACGTGAAATCCTGGTAAGCGATGGCATCCGCGCGGCCGACTTCATTCACGCGAATTACTAGGGGTTTTACACTGGCTGCTGTATTTGCGGTGCGTACCAGGGCGAAGCTCAATGCGGCGACCACACCAGCAAGAATTACGACGGTAAATTTGAGTGCTGTGTTGGTTGTGAGCGTTGAACCGTAGTATTCGTATTCCTGTCGCGCTGCGTGCTCGATAGGGGGGAGAGCGGCCGTGGTGAACTGATCTGACATTTACCGAAAAGCTCCTGCGACTACGCCAGCAACGCTGCCGACAAAATTGCTGCCGGCTGTTGCAGCACCCTTAAACAGGTCACTAACTACGCCGCCGATCTTGAAAACACTGACGAGCAATCCGATGTTTAGGACTCCGAGTGGCACCAGGATAATCAGGAAGTGCGCGAGAGTGTAATTTCCGTGGATCGTGCCGCTGATGAAATTCACGAGTACAGTGGCCCAGATGTATGTGAGAGCGCTTGCGACGACCCGATAAAAGCTGTACTGGAGCATGAACTGTACCCAGTTCCAAAAGAGCCAACTCAATCTCGGCACTACGAGCCACGGAATGAACAGTGGGCCGAACAATGACCCCATGCCGATAAAGATGAAAGCGAGAATATTCACGGCAAATAGAACCCCTTGAATCAGGGTCATATCAATGAGAATCGTGTAGTACAAGATGACTCCCGTGATGTTTGTGATACCCGGTTGCTCGGCACCGCTGACAAGGGCGGACATTTGGGTTAGGAGTGTATTGAGAACGGTCAGATCGATGGTTCCGGCGAAGAACCGGGCGGTGTCTGGCAGGATTCTTGAGACGCTGACAGACGTCCACGGAAGTGGTGAATTGTAATACCGCATCAGTGCCTCGGCAACAAGGAACAGACCAAAAAAGTTAATAAGCGCCGGGAAATTAAATTCGCCGTGGTGTCGTGATGCGCTTTCAGCCGCCAATTTGAGACCGTAGGTGGCAAGCATGATAATCCCAATGGCGGTCAAAATCTGGTTACCGGTGGTAAGGAACAATCCGCCACCTGAAGTCACAAGACTGTCGATGGCGTTGGTGATCCATGTGACGTAATCAACGGTGCCGCTATTGATTGGGATCGGCCCTGACTGGGCCGTTAGGAGAGCCGGTCCCGCTAAAGAGAATAGGACAACAGGCAGCTTCCGCATAGCTAGTGTTTTTTGAGCGAATCACCCCATTGCTGAGGTTTCGGTTGTTTCTTGGGCTGCCGCATTTCTTCGAACATCTGGTCATACTTTTTCTGCGCGACTACTTGCTGGTGCTTTTCGTAGGCGAGATAGGATGCAATGCTGGCGAGTAGCGCAACGATGATGAGCAAGATTTTCGTATTCAAGGCGTTTAACATCGTGAGCTCCGTTTCGTTCTAATGGGAAGCGAGCGCTTGCGCGGCACCGCCCCACATGGGGCCTTCCGATACCAGATATTGATCCACTTGGCTGGAGAAGTTCAAATGGTCCGCGAGCGCATCCCGCTGAATCTTATTGGCGATGGTCTGTTGCTCTAGCAGTGACGTGATTACGTTGTTTGTGGTCTGCTGCATTTGTAGACCTTGCACCGTTCCTGCGTTCAGCAAATTGAGCTGCTCAACTTCGGAATTCATTCCAGCTGAGCCATCCATTGCGGAAGCCTGCAGTTGCGCAATAGCCGCAGCCATTTGGGTCTGCTGCGTTCGCGCATTGCCGAGCGTCTGTACTGCGATGGGTCCGGCACCATCGAAAGTGTCTACGGTTGCGGCGTACGCATACTCGCGATTCGTACCGGGCGTTATGCCTACCATATAGGGGTTGCGCTGCATTGTGACGGTGACGTTTTGCCAGGCTTGAGGAGCGCCGGGCCCGAAGAGCACGGCGGTGTTCCACATGGGGGTCGCGCCATAGGAATTCGGCGCCCAATTGCGCACGATCTGATTTCCGAAACCCCGCCAGGCGTTCTTGACGGAAAAATACCGGGCGCTTGCTTGGATCTGGTTGAACTCGGCATCTAGGGTTTGTATCTGGTGATCGAGTTTTTGTAGCTTCTGAATATCGTTCAGGAGTTGTTGCCACGAATGGGATTCTTGTAGCGGATCGGAAACAATTCCTCCGAATTGTGCTGGTGCTGGCCGCGGCGACAAAAAACAGACGAGACAGAGCACCGTTAGAATGCTCGTTGAAATCTGAAGACGATGTTTGAACATTGGAAAACCTCCTAAGTAGGGCAGACGGCGGTCATTGACCTCGCAAGAACTTTTCAAAAAATACGATTGCTCCGAAGAGTCCAAGGCCGACAACTGTACCGATAAAGATCCAGAAGAGTATGAAAATCGGCGCGCCCAGCGCGCGCGAATGTCGCGGCGAATTAGCCGTTCAGTATCCGGGTCCATTTACATGCCTCCTGTGTGCATGGAATCGTAAGCGGGTAATTGAAGATCGTCCGTGAGGAGGATCTTCACGCGCGTGCCCTCGCGAATAGTGACTGTGGGCATGCGATTGAGAAAGCGGTCCAGAACGCGGTCGGAAGATTCGGCCATGCTTTGCGACAATCCGTTCCGAAACTGGACTGACGGGTCATACCCGAAGCCGCTGAAGCCGTTCCCGATCTGGGCCAGGCCGCCGATTGCACCGATGGCGAGGCTGGCGCCGAAAATCGAAAAGTAGTGATTGTTCACCTTGTCATGCAGTCCGACTTCGCCGGCCTGTGCGAGACCGGGGGGCTCTTTGTCGAGGGGAATTGAGTACGGGTGCAGACCCGGCACAAGGATGCGGTGAAAGGTCACCGCCATGCGTTCCTGGCCGAAGGACGAGACCTTGCTGGCCTCGCCGAGGACGCGTGCGCCCTGCGGAATAACCACCATGCGAGTGCCAGGGAGATAAACATCGGTAGTAATCATGCAATTGACCGGGCCGATCGCATCACCATCGAGCCGGTTTGTGAGGACTGCTTCCATTACCGTCCCTTCCGGTAACCAGAAGGTGGGTTGCGCGCGGGGATTAAAATCCAGACGCCTGCGTTCTTTATCAGTGACGGGCTTTACTTGCCCTTGTTGATCCGGCGCGCTAGTCGCCGGTGGCACTGGCGGCTGGGACGGCTGTTGAAGGCTCGACAACGCTTGCGGAGCACCGGGAGGGTTCACAGACTCCTGCCGCACGATGCTGTCGGCAAAGAGCGACTTATACGCCTGCTGCTCTTTTTCGGTTTGCAGTTGCGATTTCTGCGCGCCTGTTTGCGCCGCCGGACCAGCTCCGGTAGCGTAAGTCTGCTGAAACTGCGCACGCGCTTGTGCGGCGTCCTGGAGCGCCGCGGCACGCTGTAAATCGTCGGCCGTCATGGGCTGAACTCCGCCCTGGGCTGCGCGATCGCGCGCTAATTGCTGCGCGTGCCGCGCGGTCTCATCTAGCAGCTGGGCTTCTTGCTGCTTAAGATTATTCTCCCAATCCCGAATCTGGGCCGGAGTGGGATTCTGCTGTTGCGATGTTGGGCCCCGCGTGGCCGGTACCTTTGGGGAGTTCGTCTGGTTTGAACCGACAACGTTCGCAAGTATGAGAAGCACAATTACGGCGGCTACGCCGAAGTAGATGTAACGCTTGTGTTTGTTGCTCAAACCGCTGGGCTGAAGTTGCTGCGGGTTGGGGACAGGCGGCGGAGTCGCGTCTGTTGCGGAAGGGGTATCCTCGTCGGCCATTTAGCGGCCTTTTCCCTTTCTCGGCTGAATTGCCCCGAGCTTGCGTTCGAGTGTGTTGTAGCCGGCTGCGAACTGTTGCACAAGAATGACCTGTTGCTGCTCGTATTCTTGTGCGGATCGCAGGAGCACGTTACCGGCCTGGCGCAGTGTGAGATCGATCAGATATCTCGAAGCTGTGAAGCCGAGCAGAAAGCTGAAGGCGCTCATTACGAGAGTGCCGATGGTCTGCCGTAGAGTGATTCGCACCGTCATCACCCCGCGTTCTCGCGATGGAACTTAAGCTGGGTTTTGCCGACCCGGAGATAACCGTCATCGAGAATCTTGGGAATGGTGTAGCGGCCATCTTTGAACTCGTACTGAATAAGAGAAGGCTTGCCGTCCTTCACTTCGTAGACAGAGGGCGCTTCTTGCGGATTCGCTTCGATATACGTGAAGCGGTCGTCGTGGTAGATGGCCGTAACGTTGAACGGCCCTTTGCCGCCGCCTTCAAATTTGTAGTCGTGCTTGATCGTTGACGGGTACGAGGCTCGCAGGTCGGCTCTTTCCCGATCCAGTTCCTTCTGCAGAGCGGTTTGCTGCTGTTGAAGCTGCTGTTGCACCTGCTCTGCCGCTTTCTTGTATCCCTCGACACTGTCCGCACTCACAAAGCGCGGCTTCTCCTTCATGGCGATAATGGTGCTCTGGTCTGCCGGGTTCACGAATACCTTGAGATCGGCGTGTGCGTTGGCAATCCCGGACACTTCCGTTGCGAGAAAGCTATACACATTTCCACTCGCGGTGATCAGGTTGATATTGGTCCGACCGCCCTGCTTGGCGGGTTTCACATAGGCGAGATTGGCAGCGTAGTTCACCGGCCAATACTCTTTGTCCCCGCACGTGACCTCCAAGATCGACTCCTCTTTCGGGAGTTCGATCAAGGTGGTGAACCGGATCTCGGTCGAAATCGGCACGATATCGCTGTCGTGGTAAACGACCCTGCGGCTGGTTGTGCTTGGATCTCCGGCGAGCACCTTCTCATCAGCCGCATTTCCCAACACGGCTGCCAAGCACGTGAGCGCAAGCGGGAGGGTAACCCTTGAAAACTCCATTTTGTAAGCCTTCCTAACCGGCCTGTGCGGCCAAAACTTCCAACCCTTTCTCGAAGCCGTGCTCGGCAAAGGCCGCATCGCGGCGTTCGTTGTCATAAGGCGAATTCGTGTACTGCCAATAGGCGCGAGGGTCCAGATCCACGTTCAACACTTTCGAGCGCTGATCGGTTTTCAGCAGGAACTGCCGCTTTGGGATCAATCCAGAAAACAGCTCAACTTCTTTCTCGTTCAGGTGGAACATGCGTTGATACGCGGCGTGATCCGCCCCAGGATTCGCCAGCAGGATTTTCGTCGGGCAGATCTCGTTCACCAGGTCCAGGACCCCTGCATTCTGTAGGTCCGCTGCCGATTGCGTGATCAGAGCGATCCCGCCGTTGTGCTTCCGCCACGTCTTTCCCGCACTGACTAAATACTGTCGGGCGGTGTCGTTGGCCAGAAACCGCCACACTTCGTCTGCCCAGAGCTGCTTGTACACGGGCAAGAGTGTTGAATCGTAGACTACCTGGCTGATGCGTTGAAAAACATAAAACAGAAGTGGCTGCAACACCTGGGGGTACAACTCGTCCATGCCTTGAAAATCGAAGGTCTGGAACTTCGCGAAGGTGAGCGTGTCCTCGTGATTGTCGAATAAAGAGCCGTATTGACCGCCTTTGACCCACGCTCCGAGAGGTGGCGCTAGGTGCGGTGGCAAGCCCATGGCTAGATTGCCGAGCGTGCGCGCTTCCCCGCCCAGAACGTACATCGACTCGATGGCGTCATATAATTCGCGGTCGTCATTCGCAGAGGGCTCATAGCCGCTGTTCGCCAGCAAGAGCCTCACGAACGTAAAAAGAAATTGCAGGTTTTCGCTCGTGTCCGGTAAAACAAAAGGATTGATGCGGAACGACTGGCGGCCATCTCCGAATTGCATGTGAACATACGAACCGCCGTGTTTCCGCGTGATCTGCCGATAACTGCCGCCGATGTCCAGGATGAACGTGCGCGGTGCATGCTTCTGAGAATGATCGATGAGCAAATTCGCGAGTACTGATTTCCCAGAGCCCGGCGCTCCGAAGACGAGCGCTCCGAGCTTGTCGCCTTCGTGGAGATTGAAGTAGTACGGGGTTTTATCGTTTGTTTCGAGAACAACCAAATGTTCACCGCGCAGATACCGATTCGTCTTCTCGCCGCTATGCGGTGCATAGAGAAAGGAGAGATCCGCATAATTGCCGCTAAGAAGCCAAGTCCGACGAAGGTTGAAAGCCTGATTGCCCGGAATGATCGAGAGATAGGCGTTTAGCGCGTTGTAGCTCTCGTGAATCAACGCACCTTCGTGGTTGCCGAAGATCTTAGTGACATCCGCAGCGGCCCTCTGCAGGCGCGCCTTGTCCGACCAGCCATAGAGCACAACCGTCAATGAAAACTCGCCCAGGTATTCGCCTTCGTTGTTGATCCGCGCCAGCGTCTTATCCAGGTCTTCGACATCGTTCAGCGCGGACTTGTCGGCAATGACGTTCTGACGATTGCCCCGGTTCACGACCATGCTGATGATCGACGGGATGTCGGCAACCCACTGCGACCAGTGGAAATGATTTTGCGCCGCGCGGATGATGGTGATCGCCTTATCATTCAGCACGCGTTTGAATTCGCTGCATAGAATGAAATTCGTTTCGAGAGCGAGCAAGTTTCGCAGGATATTCGGGAAGGTGTTGTGCGGCGGCTCCTTCAGTGACAGAACTTCGATCTGGGCTTGGCCGATGCGAATTCCTTCGCAGGTGCAGGCGAGGGCTGAACTCGCCATGTAGTAATCGATGTGGCTGTCGTATTTGAGCCGCTCCGATGACGTGACGCTCGGATCGAGGTTTGTGAGCAGCCGGAAAAAGGCGAATGCTTCCCGCTTGCCAAGGAAGGTGAGGCCCAACAAATCACCGAGACTCCTCTGAAGAGATTGAGCACGGCCGAGAAGGATGGCGCGGTTACGTTCCAGCTGGTCTGCAAAGACGCGCACGACCTTCTTCGTAGACACGGTTCGCTTCAGCGCGTTGTTCTGGGTAACGATCGGCTGCTCGTAAAGCAGTGCGTACACAAGCTGAACCGTGTACAGCCCGGCAGCTTTCGATTGAAGATGATCTCTCCGGTTCTGGATCGTTTTCCGCACAGCGGTATTGGGATAATCCGTGCGCTGATCGATGGACGCCCGGTCCTGTTTCACGACGTACTGATACAACCGAAACCGCTCGTCGAGGGAGCGCCAGGCCCCGGCGGCGCGCTTGGTATGCGACTCTAGAGTCGCTTCCGTCACGCACTCGTAATCAATCCCTTCCGCGCTGAGCACGACGCCAAGCTGATTGCTTTTGGTCAGGAATACGAACTCGTCAATAAACCGGTGCGGCGCGAGCAACGAGTTAAACGCGCCGGCGTCTTTATACGGTTTCACAAACTTCTTGAGGCGGACCACGTCTACTCTGGCCTCCCACCGAGCGAAAGCCGGAACCACTCGCGTTTCATCGGGTCATACAGCGCTTTCTGTTTTCGCACCAAATTGAAAACCATAAAGATGTTCGGGTCGTGGCGCGATAGGCGGCGCCCAATAGCACATAGCGCCACGAATAGAACGATGCCGATGATTCTGGAGCCGTTCGCGCCCACGATGACCGACAAAATGAAAGCCAGGCCCGCAAGCTTCCTGTCGATGCCGACAATCAGCAGGGGCTTGTTCAAAGCTCTTGCAGCAGGCCTGGTCATAATCTTTCGCCTTAGAGCGACTGCACCCACGTGATGATGGGCGATGCGAATAAAGCGAAGATCAGTCCGAGAAAAAGGCCGGACACCTTGGCAATCGTGCCTGGCCCTCCGGCCATCAAACCGATGCCGCAAATGATGCACAGGATGATGCCGACCCATTTTGCAATCGAGATCATTTCCTGGGCGATTCCCTGCGCTGCCTGACCAAACGAACTGGATTGGGCAAATGCGAGCGCAGCGGTTGCTCCTAGAAGGAGCGCCCATCGTGACGTATGGGCAAGAATGCAGGTGTATTTACGAGGCATGTCATTCCTTTCCGTTTACCGGGCCTCTTCTGGTATTTGCAGCCGAACTTTTCAAAGAGGCTGGATGGAAAGAATGAGTGCCACAATTGCGAGAAATTACACGAAATTGAAATTTATTTCGAGCTCGACGTGAATTGGTGGCTGTACTATTTTGGGGATCAACTTACGTCGAAAGCGTATGCCCGCTTGCAGTACTACTGCGGGACGATCTCGATACTCGCTGTGGGTTTCGGATAAAGATGAGAAGGGCGCGGCAGTTGATCCTCAGTTCATTCAGGCTGCATACGCTTTAGAATCTTCTCTGTTCCGCTATCGACAGCGCGAACTCGGCTGCGAATCGGTCACCGCAGATCTTATTCAGTCTTCCGTAAATGCGGCCTCGCGTGCCGCACATTCTAAACCTGTCCAGAACCCGCTTGCGTACCTCTACGCGGTGTTCACGCGCAAGGTAGATAAATATCTGGCCAGCAAAGGTTGTGAAGTTCCCGTGGCCGACGATTTTATCGAAGATCTTGGCGTTCGTGGTGCGGACCGCGGCTCCGCGGCTGAGATGCTGGAAGAACGCATCTTAATGCGGGAGGTGAAGGCTCATATGGATGACTGGACTCTTCACGTCTGCAACATGCGCATCAACGGGTATTCGATTGAAGAGATCGCTCGGGATTTCGGCGAGCCCAGGAACCGAGTAGCCGTTCGCTACTCACGAGGAATGAGTAAAGCTGCAGAAAAGGTTTTGAAGTCATCGAGCGATAAGCGAAAATTGAAGGCTGATGACTGAGGGCTTATCACGTGGTGTAGAAGAAATAATTGAAAGCGCGCTTCGAGGGGCGGCGCTCAACGACTATCCGAATCCAGATCGGAAGGATTGCCCGGCGAAGAAACTCTTGAAACGGTTGGCGGCCAAGAAGCTGAAGCCGACCGATCCTGTCGTCCAGCATGTTGCGGAGTGCTCTCCCTGCTTCCGTGAGATGCAGGAACTCCGGCGGAAGCTGAAGCGGTACCCATGGCTGAAAGTAGCTATGGGGGCATTAGGGATTATCGGATTGGCTGTGGCAGTCCTCACACCGAAGGGTTCGCCCAATTCGAAGCTTAAGGAATGAGACGTCATCTTCCTGAGACTCCGATTTATATGAGGAAATTGAAGACGAAAGCACTTCCGTGGCTAGATTCGCGACCGGGCCACACAGTGTGTCTTTTACGGAGAACTCCACTTGAACGTTCGGGACCGGGAAGGCGGAGAACGGGCTTCCTAGGCTGGAGTGTTCAATCGGAAGAAGCGTCTTAGAATTAAGTGGCTCAATAACGAACGGAGTTCGTTTTAGGCGTGGGTAGATGCTATCGACAATTACGCTACGGCTGACTTGTTCGCTTCTCGTGCTCGGTATTTCTTGGGCGATTTCCGGATCGATTTTTATCGCGTTGGCAAATGGATCGGATCTTCTGAGGGCATGGCTTATTGGAGGGACGGTCATTTTCCTGGCGGGCTGGATTGTAGTGGGCCTTCCCCCTCGTGGCGCTGGGTGATCGGATCTCTTCACTGAAATACTTTCCGGTCATTACGATCGCCTCGGGACTTGTGGGAGCCCTTATCCTGTTCCTTCCGGATCTCGTGATTCGGGCAATGGATCGGAAACATCAATATCCTTGGTCAGTTTCCGACTTGGTTTGGCCAGGAATCGCCTTCTCGATTGCCGCGCCCACCGCACTGACTTACTGCATACTTTTGCGAACGTCCACTATCCGCGAAAGATGATTGCCAGGAGCTTGCCGCCATTCCTCTCGCGCTGCGCGTTGTCAAGAGAATGGGAGGATTTGTTACTCATTGGGTCGTGATTGCCCCGGCAAACAGCATTACCGGAATAAGATATGGCTGGCACGAAAAAGAGAAGCCTGCTTTGCTCGCGAAACCATACCATTGTGCCTCGAACCGTACCTGGGGAGCCGAAGAAAAACTGAACCCGTCTCGCCAGGCGTTGCTGCTTTGAAACTGGATGAAGCGTGCTAGGGTAACAAAATGCCTGGACGTTATAAGAATGAAAGTAAATACTGTTCGTTCTTTGATGTAGATGCGCAAGCAGAACTACGCCGGTTACCGCTCTCGTCTTTAACCATCTGCCCGCGAGTCGGCGAGCATATCCAATTGCGGGCTGATCGTGAGCACGGCGGAGGTCTTTACCTGGTGGTCGGCGTTCGACAAGTTCTAATCGACCGCGGCCCGAAGCCAGGACGAGAGGCTACGATGGAAGCGCTTGTCATTGAACTAAAGCCGCAACATGCGATCGAGCTTGAGAAACCAGCTATAACGGCCGACGTGCTTCTCGAAGAACTAGAATCAATCCCGTTGCCGTCTGAACCCCTGCCGAACTAGCCGCTGGTAGATGCAAAGCTCGATTTCAGCGGCGCGCCTCGGCGACACAGTTCCGGCCTTGCGTGTCATGCACTGCCTACCGCAGCAAAGCTAAATCGCCAATGTGGCGCTCAGGTCACCAAAAGAGCGCCGCACTCCATGAGCACAATTGAGAACCCGGTTGGGGTGGAAGAATGACACAATAGCCCCGCTCCGCCGGAGCCGGGCGAGTTCTCAATTGAACGGTATCGCCACATACCGGGCACGAATCACTGCTTTCTGGACGAGAACGCTACTTGAGCACTGATCCGAGAATTCAGATGGTCACTCTTCACCAGACTCCAGATCTATTCTTAGCCCCAGCGTTCTGATCCGGGAAGCGCCACTTCGCGGGATCTGAGTCTCCCGCTGGGAGTCACGTACCATGCTTCAAGAGAGATGCGGCTTCTACTTGGGCTCGTGGTTGCTACCTGGGGTGCAGCGCTTATGGCCGGACAAGAGGTCGTTTCCTTTCAAAGTGGGAACGTTCAACTCAAGGGCGTGCTCTACAAGCCACGTGACCCGGGACCGTTCCCCGCCCTTCTCTACAACCACGGCAGCGGAGAAGATCCTCACGAAGTGAGCGATGCACTTGGCCCAGTGTTTATGAGCCACGGCTGGGTCTTCTTTATGCCGCATCGGCGAGGCCAGGGGCTAAGCGGTTCCGCAGGCCCTTACATACGGGATCAAATCGCGTCCGCGTACAGCAAGAACGGGATTTCAGCTGCTGCGGCCACAATGGTTCGGCTTCTTGAAACGGATCATCTGAGGGACCAGATGGCCGCGTTTGCTTGGTTGCGATCACAAGATTACGTTCAACCAGGCCGGATTGCAGTGGCTGGTAACTCTTTTGGAGGCATAGAAGCAGTCCTTGGTGCGGAGCGTGGCGGGTACTGTGCCGCGATCGATTCGGCTGGGGGCGCTGAGAGCTGGTCGCAAGCGTCTGAATTGCAAATAGCGATGACGCGGGCAGTTCGAAACTCACGTGTTCCGACATTTTTCTTCCAAGCGGCAAACGACTACGATTTATCGCCTAGCCGGGTTCTTTCATCGGCTATGAAGGACCTTGGCAAGCCGTACCAAATGAAAATTTACCCTGCTTTTGGGCAGTCTGCGGCAGAAGGTCATGTCTTTGGCTATTTCGGCAGTTCGATCTGGGCTGACGACGTGTTTCACTTTCTCGATAATTATTGCAAAGGTCAGCGCGCAACTGACAAGCGGTAGATTTACAGACGCTCCCCTTCGGATAACACCGAGGCAGAACGTACAGTTATCCCCTGAAAGACAGCGTTACTCGTAGATTGAGAGTGGCAAACGTGCGGTGCAGCCGTTCGGGTCTTCAGCCCAATCCGAAATTTTCTTGTAAGATTTGGGTGTTCCGTGACTCGTTCCCTTAAGAGGCTCCAGGCCACTGCCGCCAAGCGGGCGGGACTTGAGACTCCAGGGAGGAGAGTTGTTGTGAAATCTCGATTAGCGGAGGAGGTTTTCTCTGTCATTGAAACCGAGATGCTCAAACGGCCGTCACCGGTGGAGTTTGAGATGGCCTACCAGGTCCGAGTGGCAATCGACAGAATTAGATTTGCGATCAAACAGATTGAACAATTCTCCTTGAACTGTGGCCCCGGTCAGGAGACGGGCTTTCAACTCGTTGACGCTCTGGATCGCCTTGAGGCTGCCGATCGCCATTTTCAACAGTGGTTCCATTCGGGGCGCTCCCGAGGTCTTACGGAGAAGAGCCGCCCTACCACGAATCGGTGCAACGATCAGCGGGTCGATGGAAAGAGTTTAGACGAGCATGGCTGAGGCCGCAATTCGCACGCTGGAATCCCGTCAAACCCAACTGGATTTGACCTTCGAACGCCATTACAGCATTGCCGATCTTGCCAAGCAGTGGCGAATAGGCCGCGAGACCGTGCGTCTGCTTGTGAAAGACCAGCCGGACGTTTTGAAGATTCGGCTAGGCCGACGAAAAACCATGACGCGTTATAGCGTTCCTGAATCTGTTGCGCGCCGCTTGCATACGAAACTCTTCAATCCGCTAAGCTGATGTGCCAGCAAGCTAGCCGGTCCTCTTCGGCAACGCCACGAGTTTCGGTCTCGGCTTATCGGTGAACGCATCCTGCAGGATATTGGTCAAGCGTGCCTGGCGCTCGGGTACCCAGCGTGCGTAGTGCTCCCGCACTGTATCTTCGTCGTCGCCGAGAAGATCTGCGACGTCGGCAACTGGTACACCGCGCTGCAAGAGGATTCGTGCGAAGGTGTGCCGGAAACGATGAGGTGTAGGTGTTTCCTCAAACGTGCCCGCAAGTTCAAAGACACGGTTGATCTTGCGGCGCCATAGATCCGTTACGGTTTCCAGCCGATCGGAGCGCCCGGCGACAAATGGCCGAGGCCCGCGCTCCTTTGCGAGTTCCTGCAGCCTGTCTCGCAGCCAATCCGGAATCCATGTGAAAACGTCTCCGCCGTTCTTTTTCGCGCGGAGGAAAAGCTCATTACCACGCAGACGGTTGACGTTGAACAGGCCGACATCGGAAATGCGCAGCCCGGTATATACCGTCACCCAAATGAAGTCCTTGACGTCTTCGCCGGTCCAAACCCCGCGAGTCTTGTGGTTGGACCATGAGATCGGCTCCAATTGGTCGCAGGCGCGAATGATGCGCTGAAGCTCTTCATCTGTGAACGGAACTTTGTTCGCGACGCAATTCGCGCCGATGGGCGGTTTTAGATCGCTCGAAACAGGACCAATAGATTTGGGGTCAGTGGCATCGACGGCCACCCACTTTCGCTTCGCACAGAACCGGAAAAACGCGCGCAGTGTGCCCAGGCGCTTTGCCTTTGCACGAGCGCCGAGTTTCCAGCCCGAATAAAACAGGTCGATATCGGCGGATGTGAACTGGTCGAGCATCGCATAGCCGTGTGCGTCAGCGAAAGCGGCTAGCTGCTTCGTGAATGTTCTATGCTTGCGCATTGTCGCGGGGGCGATTTTCGCACCTTCGCGTACCGCGAGATAGGCGGCCATCGCATCGTTGATAGTGATTCGCGGCGGTGTTTTCGGCTGGATAGGCTCAGTGGGGGCCGGTATCGGTTCAGGTGATTTTCGCCTGCCGTACCATGAACCGGCGCGTTCCCAGTCAGCAGCTATTGTCTTTGCGTCGCTCCAAATGGCGCGCTCGGTATTCTTCCGCTTGAATTTGCTGTCCAGGGTTCCCGAGGCGTAGATCGGACAAGAACATTTCTTCCAGCCGCGTCGAAGCTCGTCCGCCTCGTAGGTCCTCTCGTACAGCGCGCGGCCTCCAGGGCAGTGAGATCCATGCCGTCGATAGAGATTCAAAGCCATGCTGGGCTGCCTTTATTCTAACAGGCATTGCCCAAAATTGCCCAAATCTTTTGCTGTTTCCCGCTAAATAGTTGATTCTATTCTGGCGGTGAGGGTGGGATTCGAACCCACGGAACCCGTAAAGGTTCAACGGTTTTCGAGACCGCCCGATTCAACCACTCTCGCACCTCACCGCATCGGAAACTATCTCAAAGATACCAAGCCTACCAGCCGAGAACGCTTGCGAAGAGTAGCGGCGCCACGATCGACGCGTCCGATTCAATCACGTATTTCGGAGTGTGAATGCTCAGCTTTTCCCAGGTAATTTTTTCGTTCGGGATGGCGCCCGAATAGGATCCGTAGCTCGTGGTGGAGTCGCTGATTTGGCAGAAGTAGCCCCACAGCGGCGTGTCTTCGCGCTCCAGATCTTGCCGCAACATGGGCACGACGCAGATCGGAAAATCGCCCGCGATGCCGCCGCCGATCTGAAAGAATCCGATCGACGATTCTCGTGCAACCGCGGTGTACCAGTCCGCGAGTGAAATCATATACTCGATTCCCGTGCGCACTGTGTGCACGTTCTTCACGTCGCCTGAGATGCAGTGACCCGCGTACATATTCCCGAGCGTCGAATCTTCCCAGCCGGGCACAAACATCGGAAGCTTGCGTTCCATCGCCGCGTACAACCAGCTATCCTTCACGTCAATCTGAAAACTCTTTCGTAAGTCTGGCGATTGCAGAATGCGAAAGAAAAACTGATGTGGGAAATGGCGCTCGCTTTTCTTGTCCGCCGCCATCCACTCCTGCAGGATCACACCCTCGATCCGCCGCATTGCCTCTTCTTCCGGGATGCACGTGTCCGTCACGCGATTCATATGCTTATCGAGCAGCGCTTGTTCATCTTCCGGCCGTAGGTCGCGCCAGTGCGGCACGCGTTCGTAGAAATTGTGCGCTACGAGATTAAATACGTCTTCTTCCAGATTCGCGCCGGTACAGCAAATCCCGTGGATCTTGTCGCGCCGGATCATCTCGGCCAACGAAATGCCTAGCTCCGCGGTACTCATCGCGCCGGCCAAGGTGACGAACATCTTGCCGCCTTTTTCGAGATGCGCTGCGTAACCCTCCGCAGCCTCTACCAAAGTGGCCGCATTGAAGTGGCGGAAATGATGTTTAATAAAGCTCGAAACGGGCCCTTGACTCATTCGCTCTTCCACCCTATCAATCCAGCTCTATCAATCCAGCTCCAATGGCACGTAGATCAGATGGCCTTCCCGCTCGACCAGCAACACCGCCGCTTGCCCCGACTTCATGTTGTCCAGCACGCCGCGCAACTCAGCAACATTTCCAATCACGTGATGGTTCACCGAATAAATCACATCTCCTGTCTCGAGAGGCGGTCCCGAGTACGGCGCATTCGCCTTACGCACCGCAACAACCACACCCGATGGCCGCCTCAAATCGGGAAATATTTGAAGAACGGCCTTGGTGATATCCAGGCCAACAATACCTAGCTCCGGCACAACATTCTTGACTGGATCAACCAGGTCCGCCAGCGTGTCCAGCTGTGATCCGGACTGCTCCTCAGTAATGATCGGAAGATCCAGTTGTTCCGTCCCGCGTTCTACACGCAGCATTACCTTTGTTCCGGGAGCCAAGCGGAACACATTTGCGTTCAACTGGTGGACGCTGGTCATGCGCCGCCCATTGAGAGCGACGACGATATCGTCAACCTGCACACCGGAATGCGCCGCGGGGCCGTTCGGCTCTAAATCGGAAACCACTACTCCATGATCGGTTTCGAGTCCGAGCCCCTCCGCCATATCCGGTGTAATCGTTTCCGCAATCAAACCGAGTTGCGCGCGATGAATGTGCCCGTGCGCCTTCAGCTGCGTATACACTTGCTGTGCAATGTTGCTCGGAATGGCAAACCCGATCCCCTCGCTTCCGCCGGATTGCGACAGGATGAAAGTGTTGATTCCAACAACGCGACCTTCGGCATCGACCAGCGGGCCACCACTGTTGCCGGGATTGATGGGCGCGTCCGTCTGAATGTACACCATCGTGTCCTCCGGTTTAATCTGCCTTGCGGCGGCACTCACCACGCCTAAGCTGACCGAATTATCTAAGCCCAGCGGATTCCCAAGCGCCAATACCACCTGCCCTTGCTTCAATTCGTCCGAGTTGCCAAACGGAAGATACGGAAGATTCTTGCGATCGATCTTGATGACCGCCAGATCCGAATCGCGATCCATGCCAATCAGCGTCCCGGTTATCGGGCGGTTGAAAGATCGATCACCTTGCTCAAGCGCCTCCGCTTCGGCTCTGACGTTCAACTGCACCTTCACCGAGTGCGCATTTTTGACAACGTGGGCATTGGTGAGAATGTAGCCATCGGGACTCATAATGATTCCCGATCCGCTGCTGTTTTGGGCGGTAAGCAGCTCGCTATTGTTATCTGAATTCTCCGATGTCACGTAACTCCGCACGAATATCTGCACCACCGCGCGTCCGGAGCGCTGCGAAATCTCTTCAAAGGAAGTGCTCAATTGTTTCAGCACATCCATCTTCTGAGGGTTCGGTACTGCGGGGGCTTTGGTTTCCGCTGGTTTGTTGGCGGAAGTTTGATCCTGGCTTTGCTGCGCGAAAGCTCCGGAACCACAGATGGTTCCAATCGCCAAGCAAGTCAGGATCACAAATATCAGTCTCATCATTTTCCTCTGCATAGTGTTGATGCAAGAACCGGGAACTTAAATTCGCAACAATTGTTAATCTCAAACGGGACAGTCAGAGTTTGCAAGTTCGCATCCGCATTTCGCGCCCGTTGAAAGCCGGCTTGCCAAGCCTGGCTCTCGAAGCTGAGAATACATCTTCGTCAGTTTCATCCGCTGTTGAACAGCCGGTAAGCGCCAGCCCTCGCGCAGGAATGGGCGCGTCCTCTCGCGTCGCTGCCGGCATTCTGGTCAGCCGCATCACGGGGTTGATTCGCGAAAGCGTCATCGCGCACTATTTTGGCAACTCGTCTATTGCCGGCGTATTTCGCGCTGCGATTCGTATTCCTAATCTGCTGAGCAACCTGTTTGGAGAAGGCGTGCTCTCGGCCGCATTCGTTACGGTCTATTCAAAGCTGCGCGCCAGGGAAGAGGACGAGGCCGCGGAGCATCTTGCCGCCGCGACGTTTGGCGTTCTCGCGCTGGTTTGCGCGGTCCTCGTGCTTATTGGTGTTATCGCGACGCCGCTACTGATCGACGCCATCGTTCCGGGTTTCAAAGGCGATGACCGCCGGCTGACCATTCATTTAGTCCGCATCCTGTTCCCTGGCGCCGGAATGCTGGTGATGAGCGCGTGGTGCCTGGGAATCCTGAACAGCCATCGCAGATTCCTGCTGTCCTACATGGCCCCCGTGGCAATGAACGTTACCATGATCGCCACTGCTTTTCTCTATGGCTGGTATTCTCCTCAACAGTGGCTGGTGGTTGATCTCGCATGGGCCTCCGTGCTTGGCAGCGTACTTCAATTCGCTGTTCAACTGCCTCGTGTCCTGGAACTGCTGCCTGGTTTCCGCCCCGCTCTCGACATTCGCTCCGAATACGTGAGAACGGTCATCCGAAACTTCGGTCCCGTATCTCTGAGCCGCGGAGTAGTGCAGATCAGCGCCTATATCGACCAGATCATCGCCAGCTATCTGGGTCCCGTCGCCGTTTCTACGCTAGGGTTCGGCCAAATCATATCTATACTGCCCATCAGTCTCTTTAGCATGTCTGTCTCGGCCGCAGAGCTTCCTGTTTTGTCGAGCGCAATCGGCACTCAAGAGGAGATCTCCGCGGCACTTCGGCAACGTTTGATTCCCGGTCTCCGGCGCATTGCGTTCCTCGTCATTCCTTCGGCCGTGGCGTTCCTGCTTCTGGGAGACGTCCTGGCCGGCGCGCTGTATCAGACCGGTTATTTTCATCACAGAGACGCGGTCTATGTTTGGTCCGCACTGGCAGGCTCCGCCGTGGGTCTGCTCGCGACAGCGCTTGGCCGACTCTATTCATCCGCCTTCTATGCGCTGCTCGATACTCGAACACCTTTGCGCTTCGCCCTGATACGCGTTGCAATTACAGCGGGGCTCGGCTACATTTTTGCCTTGCGCTTGCCCCACTGGATCGGGATCGATCCGAAATGGGGCGTTGCCGGTTTGACAGCTTCCGCTGGAATCGCCGGATGGTTCGAATTCGCGCTCCTGCGCCGCGCTCTCAACCAGCGCATTGGCAGAACGGGGATTCCGGCCGGTTTCACGCTTAAGCTTTGGGGAGTCGCCTTCCTCGGCGCGGCGCTCGGCTATCTCGCAAAAAAGATACTGGGCGTCGATTACCCGAGACTGCTCGCTTTTGTCGTGCTTCCGATCTATGGAGCTGTCTACTTCGGCGGCGCGTCTTTTCTTGGCATCGACGAATCGACAAGCATTTTGCTTCCCTTGTTTCGCCGCATCAGGACACTAAGTTCGCGGTAATCGTTGCAATCTGCAGATCTTCTTGCGACGGCAACACTAGCGTTCGAAATTCGCCGATAAAATCCAATCCGGCGCAGATCTCGGTGCGCAATTCGGTCGCGTGCTCGCCGATGCCGCCCGTAAACACAAGCGCGTCCAGACCGCCCAGCGCGGCCGCCATCGCCGCGATTGCCTTTCGCGCCTGATAGCAAAACATGCGCAAGGCCAGGTCCACATCTGGGTCTTGTTCTCTAAGATTCAGCAACTCTCTCACATCGCTGCTCTTTCCGGAGATACCCCGGAGACCCGAACGACGATCCACCAGCGTCTCTAATTTCTCAACCGATGTGAATCCGTCGCGCATCAAGAACAGCATCACGCCAGGATCCAGATCTCCGCAGCGCGTCCCCATCATCACGCCGCCCGTTGGCGTCAGCCCCATAGTCGTGTCGATGGACTGTCCTTCGCGAATGGCGGTGATGCTGGCTCCATTACCGAGATGCGCCACAACCAAGCGCCGCGGCATCGGGGCGAGTTGAGCCAAGATCGATTCGAGCGACAAACCGTGAAAGCCATATCGCTCGATTCCCATTTGCCGCACTTCGTTCGGAAGTGCGAAGGTCTTGCTCACGTCCGGCATTGTTCGATGAAACGCAGTATCGAGACAAACAACTTGAGGTGTATAGGGGAGCCGCTGCTGCATCGCATCCAATACTGCCAGCGCGGGCGGCACATGGAGCGGAGCAAACGATATCGCCTCGCGCAGCTTCTCCAAAATTCCAGGCTGCAAGCGCTCGATGCTCCCTTACTCCTGGTCCGCCGTGCACGAACCGATGGCCAACGGCGTCGGGCGTGGGAATCCCAATATTCTCTGAAGCTTTCAGGGCGTGCGACAAGGCCGCTGCCTGGTTATCTAAACGGAGCTGTTCTTTCCGCTTCTCTCGCGTATCATCCTTCCCGATCCAAAAGCTGGAATTTTCTCCGCCTACTTCTTCCGCTTCTCCTTCGCACACCAGCGTGGCTGCATTTTTATCGAATTCGTAAAAGCCGAACTTCAGAGAAGAAGAGCCGCAGTTCAGAGCCAGAATCAGGCGAGCCATTTCCAGTTGCGGACTTCCGGAAGATCTTCTCCATACTGCATCACGAAAGACTTGTGGCGCTGGATGCTGTCCTCGAAGCGATCGGAGGCTTTCTCCACGGTATCCTTCAAGCGCGGAATCCTGCGGATTGCATCGAACGCCAGCTGGAAACGGTCCATGTTATTCAGAACCGTCATGTCGAACGGCGTTGTGGTGGTTCCCTCTTCTTTGTAGCCGCGCACGTGAATGTTGTCGTGGTTGTGCCGGCGGTAAGTCAAGCGATGAATCAACCAGGGATAACCGTGAAAGGCGAAGATAACGGGCCTGTTCGTTGTGAAGTATTGATCGAACTCGTCATCGGACAAACCGTGCGGATGTTCGGTCGAAGGCTCGAGCGTCATCAGATCGACGACATTCACAACGCGAATGCGGATATCGGGCACATATTCGTGCAGAAGAGTCACGGCCGCTAACGTTTCGAGCGTCGGCACATCGCCCGCGCACGCCATCACCACATCGGGATCGCCATCATCGTTACTCGCCCACTCGAAAACACCCAGACCGCGCGTGCAATGCCGCACTGCCGAATCCATGTCCAGCCATACCGGCGCAGGCTGCTTTCCGGCGATGATCAGGTTCACGTAATCGCGGCTTCGCAGGCAATGGTCGGCAACCGAGAGAAGCGTGTTCGCATCGGGCGGAAGATAAACGCGAACGACATCGGCTTTCTTGTTGACCACGTGGTCGATGAATCCGGGGTCCTGATGAGAAAAGCCGTTGTGATCCTGCCGCCACACGTGCGAGGACAAGAGGTAATTCAATGATGCGATCGGACTTCGCCAGGGCAAATGCTTGCTCACCTTCAGCCATTTCGCATGTTGGTTGAACATCGAATCGACGATGTGGATGAAGGCCTCGTAACAAGAGAAGAAACCATGACGGCCAGTGAGAAGATAGCCCTCCAGCCAACCTTGACACATGTGTTCACTCAGCACCTCGAGAACTCGGCCGTCCGTCGTGAGATCCACATCCACGGGCTTTACTTCCGCCATCCATTCCTTACCGCTCACCTTGTAAATCGCATCGAGGCGATTGGATGCGGTCTCATCCGGTCCGAAGACGCGGAAATTGCGCGCCTTCAGGTTGTCCTTCACGACTCCTTCCAGATAGAACCCGAGCACCCGGGTTGCTTCCGCCTCCGCCGCACCGGGCTTGGGCGCTTTCACGGCATAATTGCGGAAATCGGGCAGGATCAAAGGTTGCAGAAGCAATCCGCCGTTGGCATGAGGATTCATTCCCATGCGCCTGCTTCCGGTGGGCGCCATGGCGCATAGATCCGGCCGGAGCCTGCCTTCTTTGTCGAAGAGTTTCTCCGGTTCGTAGCTGCGCATCCAGTTTTCGAGTATCTTCAGATGTTCCGGTTTGGTTGCAACATCTGCCACGGGCACCTGGTGCGATCGCCATGTGTTCTCTACCGGCTTGCCATCCACTTCCTTCGGACCTGTCCAGCCTTTCGGACTTCGAAAGATCAGCAGGGGCCATCGCGGGCGCTTCACATTCTGTTCCCCGCGCGCGTGCTGTTGAATGGCGCGAATGTCGTGGAGCATTTCCTCCAGCACCGTTGCCATCCCCTGGTGCATTTTGAGCGGATCGTCGCCTTCCAGGACACGCGGCGCATACCCATAGCCGGTGAACAAATCCCGCAGGTCATCGTCCGGTACGCGAGCCAGCACGGTTGGGTTCGCAATCTTGTAACCGTTCAGATGGAGAATCGGCAGAACCGCGCCATCCTTGGCGGGATTGAGGAACTTATTGGAATGCCAGCTTGTTGCCAGCGCGCCGGTTTCCGCCTCGCCGTCACCGACAATGCACGCCACAATCAGATTGGGGTTGTCGAATGCCGCGCCATAGGCATGCAGCAGAGAGTAGCCCAACTCACCGCCTTCATGAATGGATCCCGGCGTCTCGGGCGCAACGTGGCTAGGAATGCCATAGGGCCAGGAAAACTGCCGGAACAGCCGCTTGATTCCATCGCGGTTCTGCTCGATGTTCGGGTAAATCTCTGTGTACGATCCTTCGAGATAGGTATGCGCGACAATACCCGGTCCACCGTGTCCCGGCCCGATGATGTACATCATGTTCAGGTCATGCCGCCGGATCAGCCGGTTGAGATGCGTGTAGATGAAATTCAAGCCGGTGGTCGTTCCCCAGTGGCCCAGCAACCGGGGTTTAATATCGTCTTTCGATAAGGGGCGCTCCAGGAGCGGGTTGTCCTTCAAATAAATCTGGCCTACTGTAAGGTAATTCGCGGCGCGCCAGTAGTCATTCAGTTTTTGTAGTTCATCGGAAGTTAGCGCTTCAGGCATGGGCAATCATGCGGGGCTGAGAGCCCCGCGCAGGCCGAGGGCCTTGCCCCACAATTATCGGCTAGGCGGCCCGGTGGGAAATGGCTTCGAGCTTGGGATGGGCTTGAAATTCGGCGGCGATCTCTTCGATAGATCTCTTTGCCACGTTTTTCCACATCCAAAAAGGGATGCGCGTGTGGCCGGGGAGATCGGCGTTGAGCATGCCTTCAATCTCGGTTTTCTGCTCCAGATCCTCGGCCCTGGCATTTGCCGTTCGAACCCGTGCCTCATGCAACTCTTGCTTGCGGGCCTCGGCAGCCTGTTTTTGCTTTAAGCGTTCGGCGTCCATCGCTTCTTTGTGCCGTTGCCGTTCGAACCCAAGCTGCTCGCGGAACTTCTGGGCGCGGATGCGGAGCAGGTCATTCAGGGACTTGGAGAAGCCGCGATCATTCGAGACTTGATAGCGCAGATAGAGGGAAATCGATTTCTGCTGTTCGCGGAGGTCGTCGTTCGACATAAGCGCCTGATCGAGCAGACGACCGGCACGGCGGCTGAGCCAGAGATGCTTTGCGAGCTGATCGACGACGGTCTCTTCGCTGGGAGTAGAGGGTTGGTGCTCCTCGCGGAAGGCGGCGAGGAGATTGTCGAATTCGTGTTGGTCCTCAGTAGGCAGGACGGAGAATTCGCCTCGGAAGCCGTGCTTGAAGTTGTTGCGGGAGGAAATGGCTTTGCCTGCTTCGCTGCGCGGACCGGTACTGAGTTGTGCGTTTTGACGGTTAGCAGCGAGTTGGGCTGGGGAAATCGCAGACGACACAACCCGATCGTCTGCGCCACTGTTCGCACTTTGTTCGGCTCTGCGGGCTAAGTTTGGCAGCTTTGCGCTCGGCGGCGCGGCGGATGGATCGAGGACTCATATGTTTTCCTGGCGGCTACACGCTAGCACGCGCAGGGTCGAAAACGAACCATCGATTTCGAAAATTAACCGGAAGCTGCTGAATTGAGGGGAGAAATAAAAGTGGGTAGATCTGTGATCGTGGGCGCGCGCAGCGCGCCATGCGTCTTGCTAGTTGTCGATAGTCGAGGTATACTGTCGATAGTCGCGGCTTCGACAATATGCCCAAACCATCAGACTTGTTGCAAGGAACACTCGACCTATTAATTCTCAAGATCATCGCTCGTAAGCGCCTTCACGGTTGGGGTATCGCGAAGCGGATACAAACGCTCTCGGGCGACGCTCTGTCGGTTGGCCAGGGGTCACTGTACCCGGCGCTCCACCGGCTCGAAAATCAAGGCTGGATCCGCGCGGACTGGGAGGAATCGGATCTTGGACGGGCCGCGAAGATCTATTCTTTAACTCGGGAGGGCCGGAAACAACTGGAGCGCGAACTTGAAAGTTGGACTCGTCTCTCTTCCGCCGTTCACCTTCTTATCCAAAACGCCTGATGCGGGAAATTTATGCGAATTATCCGGATCATTAAACGACGCGTTTATTCATTGCTGCATCGTTCCAGCGCCGACGCAGATCTTCAGCGCGAGATTGAGATTCATCTCCAGCAACTCACCAACCAGGCCATCGCCGCGGGTGTAACTGAGTCCGAAGCTCGGGCCATGGCTTTGCGGGAATTTGGACCGATCGAGCAAACCAAAGAGAAATGCCGCGAGACTCGCGGCGTGAGCTGGATTCAAGATTTCGCCCAGGACTTACGCTACGGCGTTCGCATGTTGCGAGAGTCGCCCGGGTTCACCACCGTCGCCATACTCACTCTAGCCTTGGGCATCGGCGCTAACACCGCGGTTTTTAGCATTGTGGATGCGGTGCTTTTGCGATCGTTTGCCTATCCTGATCCCGATCAACTCGTCCGAATATTCGGCGTCTCCCTGAAACAGCCAGACGCGCTTTCAGCCATTTCGTACAGAGATTTCACAGAGTACCGCGAGCGGAACCGGGTGTTTAGCGAGATGGCAGGAAATGCATTTCACGATCTTACATTGACCGGGGCAGGCGAGCCATTCATTGTGAACACCGCGGACGTGACGCCCGAGATATTTTCTCTGCTGGACGCAAAGCCCCTGGCGGGCCGCACGTTGTTGCCCGAGGATGGCAAGCGAGGGGCGGCGGCGGTGGCTGTTCTGAGCGAAAATCTCTGGCGCAGCCGCTTCGGCGCCAATCCGGGTCTGATTGGCCAATCTATCGCTCTGGATATGCGTTCTTTCACGGTTGTTGGAATTCTGCCGGCAAGCTTTCGTTATCCTGACGGCGCTCCCCATCAGGACGTGTGGATTTCCGTCATGCAGGACCCGCTGTTCGGACCTTTAACATCGCAGCCCGGCGTGCGTTTGCTGAGTGCGATCGGCCGCCTAAAGCCAGGCGTTTCTCTGGCGCAAGCTCAGACCGAGATGAATACGCTCAGCGGACGATTCGCGGAGGAGTTTGCCGCAGAAGATTCCGGATTGACGATCCGGATGAAGCCCTACCGGCAAGTGGTGGTCGGGAACGTAAAATCCGCGCTGCTTATTTTACTGAGCGCGGTTGGCCTGGTCCTCTTGATGGCCTGCGCCAATATTGCGAACCTGCTTCTGTCCCAAGCCACTTCTCGCGGGAGAGAAATTGCAACGCGAATCGCGCTGGGGGCGGGGCGGGCCCGCGTTGTCCGGCAATTGCTGACCGAGAGCGCTCTGTTAGGATTGCTCGGCGGAGTTGCGGGCGTGCTTCTTGCGGGCTGGAGTGTCTGGAGTCTGCAGCCTTTCTTGCCGCCCGACGTGGTCCAGATCAGTTCGATTCATGTGGGAGGCTCGGTGTTGGCGTTCGCGCTGTTGTTGTCTCTTGCTGCCGCGCTGGCGTTTGGACTCGCACCCGCGCTTCTCGCAACTCCGTCCAACTTGCAGACGAACATCAAGGAGGGCGGCGAGCGTACCGGCCAGCGTGGCGGTCAGCGCACGCGGAGCTTCCTGGCGATCGCGGAAATCTCGCTAGCGATGGTGCTTTTGGTTGCGGGCGGACTGCTTATCCGCAGCTTTGCGCTGGTCACATCGGTCAATCCGGGCTTCGATCCGAAGAACGTTACCGAAGCCGAGGTTTCGCTTCCGCAATTTCAATACTCGACCCCGCAGCAATGGACCGCTTTCTCCAACGAATTGCTGGCGCGCCTCCATGCGCAGCCCGGTTTGCAGGATTCCGCTCTGGCGGCTCCCCTGCCGATGGACCGTCAAGGCCAGGCCAGCTTCGATTTCACTATTGTCGGAAATCCTCCGCTTCCTCGCGGCAAATCCCTTACCGCCGATTACGGCACGGTGAGTCCCGATTACTTTCGCGTGATGCGAATCCCCCTGCTGCGGGGCCGTTTTTTTACTGAGCAAGACTCGCCGTCAAATCCAAACGTCGCGATCATCAGCGAAACGCTGGCACGGCGTTATTTCCCGAACCAGGACCCTCTCGGAAGGGAAATGAAATTTGGATTTCCGCCTAATAGCAATGTGTCGCGCAAAATCGTCGGCATCGCCGGGGATGTGCGGGATGTGGCGCTTAGCCGGAAACCAGGCCCGATGATGTATGTGCCTTTCGCTCAAGCGCCTCTTTATGGAGGGGAGGTCGTTGTCAGAACTTCGCTGAACGCATCGAGCGTGGCCGCCGCCATTCGCCAGGCGGTTCACTCCATTGATAAGAACCTTCCCGTGACGGATGTCGAATCCTTCCCGGACGCGCTCGGCCAATCGATCTCGCGAGAACGATTTCGTACGTTCCTTCTGGGTTCGTTCAGCGCGATGGCTCTGGTGCTCGCCGCCGTCGGAATTTTTGGCGTGATGTCGTATTCGACATTGCAGCGCAGGCAGGAAATCGGAATTCGGATGGCGCTGGGGGCGCAGCGGCGCGACGTTTTGCGTCTGATTTTGGGGCAAGGAGCGAAGCTTGCCCTGCTTGGCTTGGGTATTGGTGTCGTCTTCGCGTTTCTGCTCACGCGGTGGATGGCGAGCCTGCTCTATAGCGTCTCCCCGACGGATCCGCTGACTTTTGGAGCGGTAGCTATCGTTCTGTTCGGCGTTGCGGTGACTGCCTGTTACATTCCTGCTCGCCGCGCCATGCGAGTCGACCCGATGGCCGCCCTGAAATACCAATAAATTGTGCGTGCGTGAGACCAGGCGTGCCTGGTGATCGCCCCTCTCTCACGGTCGGGGTTCCGTTTCGCTGCGATCTACCTTCGTGACATGATGTTCAAATCGTGGCGAGTTCGCCTATCGCTGACGTCGATGCAACGAACATAGGGGGCGCCCGGCTTCTCAAACAGCTTGGACTGAGGGACCTTGTTCTCGCTCAGGTGCTTTGCGTCGTCGGCTCCTCTTGGGTCGGCGTTGGGGCGAAGCTCGGGAAGGCGCACGTTGCATTTTGGCTTGCGGCGATCATGCTGTATTACGTTCCGTTAGCGGCAGTCGTCATTCACCTGAATCGCAAGATGCCGCTCGAAGGCGGGCTCTATCAATGGGCAAAGTTCGGGTTCGGTGAATTCCTGGGCTTCCTGACGGCTTGGAACCTGTGGGTGTACGCCATTGTTTGCGTGGCCACGGTGCTCTTCGTAATTCCGACGGATATCTCGTACATCATTGGCGCCGGCGCCGAATGGCTGCCGGCCAGCAGATCAGCAACCTTTCTATTGATCGGCATTGTTGTGGTTTCCATTGCGCTGGTTGCGGTTCGGGGTCTCGGTCTGGGCAAATGGGTCCACAATGCGGGGAGCATTATGATTCTCTCGGCATACGCGATTTTGATTTGCTTGCCACTGTATTTCTCAATCCGAGGCTTGCAGCTGGCTTACACACCGGTTCCCTGGAATGTTCCGGCACTCAGTTGGTTTAGTGTGGCCGTTTTCGGACAAATGACGACCGGAGCTCTGAGCGGCTTTGAATATGTCGCGATCCTGGCCGGCGAGTGCCGAAGCGCGGCTCGCACGATCGGCCAGTCCGTTTGGATCTCCGCGCCAGTCATCGCGCTCATGTTTATCTTGGGAACCAGTTCCGTGCTCGCCTTCGTAGGCCATCAACCCATTAACCTGATCGGCCCCATTCCGCAGACATTTCGGCTTGCATTTGGAAACACCGGAGCCGGAGCATGGCTTGCACCTTTGGCCATCCTGCTTATGATTGGTCGCGCGGTAGCCGCCGCCAGTCTCATTTTTACCGGCTTGACGCGGCTGCCCATGACCGCGGGATGGGACCATCTGCTGCCCGTCTGGTTCACCGCTCTTCACCCGCGGTGGAAGACGCCCGTCAATTCGATTCTGTTCGTAACCGCGATGGTGATGATCCTGGTGATCCTGAGCATGCTGGGCGTACATGAGCAGGAAGCGATGCAGCTGCTGCAGAATTCATCGACCGCTCACTACGGCATCACATATATTGCATTATTCGCATTGCCGTTGGTTGGCTCCAAGAGCTTGACACACGGCCTGCCGGTTTGGCTGAGAATTCTATCGGCGGCCGGTTTTTGTTCCAGCCTTGTTGCGGTTCTGATAGCGGTCTATCCGATCGTTGAAGTTTCCAGCGGGATTAGCTATGCAGCAAAAATCGGCGGCACCGTGATGATCAGCAATATTATCGGAATTCTTATCTATCGCTCATCGCGGGAGGCTGGTTAACGCGCGCTTGTGTTCGTTGGGAGGAGGCGCAGTGGCCAGCGCTGCTGCGGGAGAATTGTGCCATGTGGCGCGTGATGTTTCTCTTCGGCAGTCTGGCAGGGGCGCTGTGTCTCAGCGAACAGCAAGGGGCCGGGCAGCAGTTGGAAAAGGGCGATATTCTCGTGGCGAATGAGAAGTTGGCCGATCCGAACTTTGCTGAATCCGTGATTCTACTCGTGCAATATGATTCCGAGGACGGGACGGTGGGTCTCATTGTGAACCGCCGCACGGATATTCCACTTTCGAAAATTTTCCCGAAGGTCAAGCACGCAAGCGAAGACCCGGTTTATATGGGCGGTCCTGTCGAGATGACAGCGGTTCTTGCGCTGCTCCGGTTGTCACAGAAAACGGATCAGGCGACGGAGGTGGTTGGCGATATCCACGTCACGGGCGCGAAAGAGCTGATTGAGAAGTCGATCGGCTCGCGGGCTGAACCGTCTAAGTTTCGGATTTATTTGGGCTATGCCGGGTGGGCGGCGGGCCAGTTGGAGGCGGAAGTTCGGGCAGGCGCATGGACCGTACTGCACCGCAGGGCCAGCGTCGTTTTTGACGACAACCCGGATTCACTCTGGCAGCGGCTGACGCGCGAGTCGCAAATGCGGATGGCAAAGGAAACAGGACGACAATATGCTCTATCGAAATTATTGATTGGCGCTGGGACTGGATTGAGAGTAGGATCGGTTAATTAAGTTCGTGTAGCTTACCCCGTCTGTAGCCCGACACTCCGTCCCGTGTCGAAATCCAGTTTCGAAAGGGAATAATGCGAGCATTTCGGGTTCAATCCGCGCTTCTGATTTTCTTGGCTTGTACCTGCTCCCGTGTCTGGGCGCAAACGCCCAGTTCAGGCGAGGGGCAGTCGACACCGCCAGCGCAAAGCCCCACGGCTCCCGCCAGCCCACGGCACCGGCAGCGCCGGCGGCTCCGGCAGCATTGCCGACGCCATCCATAACGGGCCCGCTTCAGGGTATCCCGCCAGTCACCTTCGACGCAGGACCATTTGGCAAGATCGCGGCGAACGGCATTCTCGACGGCCTGGGCATGTGGCAAGGCAACCATGTCCCGGGCGATAACCCCACGCAAGCGGCTCTGAGTAACGGGCAGGTGTGGATTCAAAAGACCGACGGCTGGTTTCAGTTCTATCTGCAGGCCGGCGCCTATACTCTTCCGGCCCTGGCGACGCCTTTCCTCGACACCGGCAAAACAATAACCGACTTCTACGGCCCGGTACCGGTCGGCTTCGTGAAGCTGCAGGCGGGGAAGAACACGTCTTTTGAGATCGGCGCGCTGCCCACATTGATTGGCGCGGAGTACACCTTCACCTTCGAAAACATGAACATCGAGCGCGGCCTTTTGTGGAACCAGGAAAACGCTGTCAATCGCGGAATCCAAGTGAATCAGACCATGGGCAAATTCACCGCTTCGCTGAGCTGGAACGATGGCTTCTATTCCAACCGCTACACGTGGCTTGACGGGTTCTTTAACGTATACCAATGGGGCCCATAGCCTGGCATTCGTGGGGGGTGGGAATTACGGACAGACAGCTTATCAGACCGCGGCCACACCAGTGCAAAACAACAGCAGTATTTACAACGTGATTTACACGTACACAAAGGGGGCTTGGATCGTCCAGCCTTACTGGCAATACACCGATGTGCCGACCAACCCGAAGATCGGCATCGTGAAGGGCGCGTCGACCAATGGCGGCGCGATACTGCTGAGTCGCGCCTTCAAGAAAGGGCTTTTCGCTCGCGGGGCGCTGGGAATATATCGCAAGCACGGGAAGCGCCGCTCAGCAAGCGGTCAATCTGATGTTCGGTCCGGGCAGCAAGGGCACGTCGTTCACTGTGACGCCCACCTTGCAACATGGAGGCTTCTTCGTTCGCGGAGACCTTTCCTGGGTTCATGCGAGCAGCTTCACGCCGGGTGATGTCTTCGGCCCCACGGGCATGAACCAAAACCAGCCCCGAGCAGTAGCCGAAATAGGATTCATGTTTGGCAACAACATTGTTGAAAAGAAACAGTAAGTACTAAGGAGACACTTAATGGCTGAAACTAGCCCAGTTGAAATGAAGCCCACTCTGGGGCTGACTGGTTTGACTATGAACGCCATGGCGCTCATTGCGCCGGGAGCCTTTCTGTGGCTGACATTCCAAATCCAGGCAAACACCGGCATAACGGGGCCGTCCATGTGGCTAGGCATCGTTCTGGCGCTGCTGTTGTGCCTTGCCACGGCGGTCTGTTATGCGGAAATGGCGAAGCTGTATCCAGGAACGGGCAGTTCCTACTATTTTGCCGAGCAGTCTTTCCTGAATCACGAAAAAGTGTGGCGGTTTGCACGGCTGGCGAAGTTTATTGTCGGGTGGGGCTCCCATCTGTATTACTGGATCTATCCAGGCGTCATGGTGGCCGTCATGGGCATACTTTGCGGTTATCTGGTGGGGACCATCTGGCCGAACTTCATGAGCGCCTCCAATCCCGGACCAGCGTTCATGGCTCTTATTGCCATCGTGTTTTCGTTCGTGGTTGCCTATATTGCGCAGCGAGGCGTGAATGGCTCTACTTCGGTGAACATCGCCATCAACGTAATTCAAATCTCGGCGTTGCTGGTGTTTTCCGTGCTGGCTCTCGGTTACCGGATGAATCACGCTCCCGGAAGCGTGGCGTTCCAGTTCGACTCGACATCGGGCGAGGCGTATACGTATGAGTTCGCGACGACGAAAACGGTTGATAAGGGACAGACGACTGAAACTATTGTTCGCGATGCAAACGGAGTGCCGAAGCCGAAACTAGATGCGTCAGGGAAACCGGTGCCCTATCGCATCAGCTATCCAGAGCATGATGAGAAAGGCGCGTTTCCTGAGCCATCCCAGTGCCGGCTCCGTGGTTGGAGCGCATAACTTCGGCTGGGTATTTATTCAGGCTACGGTGGCGATTTTGATCCTGGTCGGATTTGAATCTGTGACGGCTATGGGCGGTGAGGCGAAAAATCCCAAACGAGACGTCCCGATTGCGGTGATTACATCGCTGTTGGTACAGGGAGCGTTCTGTTATCTGATCGAGTATTTTGCGGGAAATTACTTCCTAAATAGCGGGTACACGATGCAGAGCGCGCAGGGATCCGCTGCCCCGATCGGAGACATGATGGTCGTAGTCGGAGATGCGATCTTCGGATCGGGAAACGGCCGGATATTCATGTTCGTGGAGGCGTTTACGGTATTTCTTGCGATCATCGGCACCACGCTTTCGTGCATGAACACGGGAGCTCGGGTCACTTACGCGATGGGCAAAGATTCCGAGTTGCCTGACCATTTCGGCGCTTTGCACTCCAGCAATCTCACTCCGCATCGCGCCATTTGGACGCTGGCTGTTATTTCAGCCGTGATCGGCGTCCTCGGGGTATGTCTGGCGTTCGGCGATGCGGGGGCTCCGGCAGATTCTGCTATTCAGGCCTTACCGCACGGATTCTGGTCAAGCTTTGGGTATTTCTCGCATGACAAGATGGCGGCTCTTCCAAACAGCTTACTTACGGTTACGTTAGCATCTAACTTTGGAACATTTCTGCTGTATATGTTGAGCTGTATCATTTGCATTGTGGCTTACCACAATCATCCGAAGTTTAGCGCCGTGAGGCATTTTCTGATTCCGGTCTTTGGCCTTGCTGCAAATTTGGCGTGCATGATTTTCTATCTGGTCGGGCCATTTATGGGCTATGGGACTAAGATGGAACCGCTGCTTGCTCTAGGCATAGCCATTGTTTGGGGTCTGTACGGCGGCATTTATTTCGTTCGAACGAGTAAGAGCGCGAGGCGCACTACCTTGATTACTCGGGATGCGCGTACGGCGATGATGTAAGAAATGGGCCGGTTGCCAATCGGCCCGCAGGTGTTCAACCTGCCCCACAGATTTCATGCTGGATGTCGAGTTTGCGCAACGATCCGACCCAGGGTTGTTGCGCGAACATAATGAAGATTGTCTCGGCTGTGTGGCGCCAGAAACGCCCGAAGACGCACGCTCGCGCGGCTGGTTCTTCGCGCTTGCGGACGGAGTGGGGGGTCAAGACCGCGGTGAAGTAGCCTCAGGGCTGGCGATAGAGAATCTTCTCGGAGGCTTTCGCAAAGCCGTTCGCGGCGAGCCGCTCGCCACGCTCCTTCCCAACCTGGTGCAAACCGCGAACTCACGGGTATTCGAGGCCGCTCTGACAGCTCGCCCGGGCGGAAGTTCCATGGCGACAACGGTGGTGGCATGCGCTCTCCGTTTCGATCGCGCGGTTGTTTCCCATGTCGGCGATTCGCGCTGCTACTTGATCCGGCAACGCTACGCCGTCCCTCTGACGCGGGATCATACGGTTTCGAGCGAGCAGTTGCGCCTTGGATTGCTGTCCGCGCGAGAAGCGGCCGGAGCGGCTACATCGCATGTACTCAGCCGGGCACTGGGTAACGATCTGTTCATCAGCGTTGAAACCAGCGAACATCAGATTTTTGCCGGCGATGTGCTCCTGCTTTGTTCGGACGGACTGCATCACTCGCTTGAGCCGGACGATTTAGTTCGGATCGCCGGGAACGGGGCAAAGCTCGACAGTGCCGCGGAGGAGTTGGTTACCATAGCGAAACAGAGGGATGGCAGCGATAATATTAGCGTTCAACTCATCCGGGTTCGAAGTGTCGAACGGGTCGGCATGTACCGCGGCAGACACTACAAGATTCTCTAATGTCCGCTTCCGGTTCCAAGCCCAATGACTTCGCTGCACCCAGGCGATCAAATCGATAATTACCGTATCGACGCGCTCGTGGCGCGCAGCGGAATGGCCTCGATTTTTCGCGGAACGGACCTGCGGACGGGCAATTCAGTCGCTTTGAAAATTCCACATCCGGAAGTGGAGAGCGACCCGGTATTTTTCGATCGATTTCATCGCGAGGAAGATATCGGGCGCAAGATGGACCATCCGGGCGTGATGAAGGTCCTCTCCGGCCCAGAGCGCAGCCAAGTTTACATGGCCATGGAGTGGGTGGATGGACGCCTGCTGCGCCAGATCTTGAAAGAGGAAGGCAAACTGCCGGCCGAACGCGCCGTGCGCATCACGCTCGGAATCTGCGACGCGCTCGAATACATTCACGGGCAGGGTGTGGTGCATCGTGATCTAAAGCCGGAAAATATTATGGTCGGCGAAGACGATCAAATCAAACTGATCGATTTCGGCATTGCGGGGCAAGAGGGATCGAGGCGATTGACTTTCGCGAAGCTGTCGCAATTGATGGGAACGCCCGATTATATTTCGCCCGAGCAGGTGAAGGGAAAACGGGGTGACGGGCGCAGCGACATCTATGCCGTGGGCGTGATGCTCTACGAAATGTTGACGGGCAAGATGCCGTTTCAGGGGCCGAACGCCTTCGCCATTATGAATGACCGCCTATTAAACAATCCGATTCCGCCCCGCGAGATCGAGCCGAGTATTTCGCCCGAACTACAGGAGATTGTTTATCGGGCCTTGGAGCGCGAACCGAAGAATCGCTATGGCAGCGCGCGCGAGCTGGCTTGGGATTTGCGGCACCAGGATGAGGTTGGGGTTTCAGAGCGGCCCGAACTGCACAACTGGAAGCAACGCCGTTCTCCGTGGCATCGCAAGATTTTGTTTTATCTCATGCTGGCGGCAATTCCAGTGGCTGTGTTCGGATTATTGCTGTACGTGGCCCGGCATAGCTGATCCTTTATTCTCCGAATAACTGCAGCACCACACGCCTCTGATGCGGATGCGCGCGGTGCTCGAATACGTACAGGCCTTGCCATGTCCCCAGTGCCAGACGTCCCGAGATAAGCGGGATTGAAAGACTCGTTTGCGTAAGTGTGGAACGGATGTGCGAAGTCATATCGTCAGCGCCTTCGGCCGTGTGACGATATCCTTCGTCGTTTTCGGGTACGAGCCGCTCGAAGAAGTCGCGAAGGTCGAGCGTCACGTCGGGGTCGGCGTTCTCCTGGATTACGAGAGAGCAGGAGGTGTGTTGAATGAAGACGGTCAACAGTCCATTCTTGAGGCCGGCCTTTGAGACCCAGTCCTCGATGGCTCTTGTGAACGGGTAAAGTCCTTTCCCGCGGGTGGCGACGGTAAGGGTAGTATTAGCGATCAATCTTCAGTTTCACATCGGCAATTCCGTTCAGTCGAGCTGTTATGGGCGGCCATGAAAGCGGTTGGTTCGGTCGCCGGCGATGGCAAGCAATTCGTGAGGTTCGTGAATTAAGAGGTCCGGGGGATCTAATCTGAACGCTTCGGGTTGGAATCCCCAGGCGACTCCGCAACTGGGCACGCCCGCGTTGCGCGCGGTCTGTACATCCACGCCGCTATCGCCCACCATCAGAGTGGCGTTTGACGAGCCGTTCGCCTCGCCGATTAATGTGTTTATTCCGATGGGATCAGGTTTCTTGTTAGTGAAGCTGTCACCGCCATAGACGCGAAGGAAATGGCTTTGCAACCCAAGCGCTCCGACAATGTCGAAGCTGATGCGTACCGGCTTGTTCGTCAATACAGCAAGATGATGCCCGGATTTCGACAGCTCTTCCAAGGTTTCACGCACGCCCGGATAGAGCTGAGTGTGCTCCAACGCGTGCACGCGATAAAACTTCAGGAAATAGAGAAGCGCCTCCTGAACCAGGGCCTCCGAAGCATCCGGACCGAGCGCGCGCCGCACTAAAACCGCCGCGCCATTCCCGACATACGAATAGATGAGTTCCGGATCGACAGGCGCCATGCCAAAGTGCTCGCGGGTCGCATTCATGGAGATCGCGAGATCCTTGGCGGAGTCGATGAGGGTTCCGTCCAGATCGAAGATGAGAAGCAACGCGAATTCCTGTTAGCGTCAGACTACCTGAGAGTGTCCGCCCGGCGGCTTAGCCCAAAAGCGCTTGAGATTTTGCATCTGCTCGGTAAACGAGTCCTTTAATTCGCGAGGCGCCACATCGACAAGCCAGGAAGCTATTTCACCGGCATACGGCAATACTCGCGACTGTGCGAGGGCGTTGGGCAGCGGCGACGGGGAGAAGGCGACAACGATATCGACGAGCGCCGCGATGATCAACGCGCCGCGAAAGAACCCGGCTACTCCGCCCAGGAAATGATTAAACCAGGAGAGGCCGATCCATCTGAAGAGACGGGAGAGCAGCGCGGAAATCAGAGACCCCAGAATCAGCACTCCGACGAAGATGATGAGAAAGCCCAGCATGTTCGCGATGGCCGGCGTTCCAATCCATGGCGTCAACTTTGCGGCAACCAAGCGATAGCACCAGAATCCGGCAATGAAACCGGCTATGGTCGCAATAAGTCCGATCACCACGCGAGCAAACCCCGCCCTCAAACCCGCCGCCGCGGACCATAAAATCACCAGCAACAGAACAACATCGAACCAGCTAAAGCTAACCATGGGTCCCCTGCTAAATACCCGCGCCATCAGCCAACGATTGCCCGGTCAATCGCGTATATGCCTCCTCGTATTTTTCGGTTGTCTTGCGAACCACGTCATCGGGAAGAGCAGGAGCCGGGGGCCGCTTGTCCCAATTCAGCGTTTCCAGGTAATCGCGCACATATTGCTTATCGAAGGAAAACTGCGGGCCGTCCGGACGGTATGTGTCAGCCGGCCAGTAACGCGATGAATCGGGTGTCAGAACTTCGTCCGCGAGCACCAACTGACCGTCGATGGATCCAAACTCCAGCTTGGTGTCGGCTAGGATGATACCGCGTTCGAGCGCATACGATGCCGCGCGCTGATAGATTTCCAAGGTCAAATCGCGAAGCTGTCCCGCCAAATCAACGCCAAGCATGTTGGCCACATATTGAAACTGAACGTTCACGTCATGGCCTGTGTGAGCCTTGGTGGCAGGCGTGAAAATCGGCTCGTGGAGACGATCTCCATCACGCAAACCGGGCGGCAGCGGAATACCGCAGACCTTGCCATGAGCCGCATAGTCCTTCCAGCCCGAGCCCGCGAGATAGCCTCGCGCCACGCACTCCACTGGAATCATCTCCGCCTTTTTTACCAGCATGGAGCGTCCTTCGAGAACCTTTTTATGCCGAGCCAGCCGTTTCGGATACTGCTTCACGTCCGCGGTGATCAGGTGGGAACGGACGGTGTCCTTCAGAAAATCGAACCAGAATAGCGACATCTGAGTCAGTACTCGGCCCTTGCAAGGAATGCCGCTTCCGAGGACGCAATCGAAAGCGGAAATGCGATCTGAAGCGATGAAGAGCAGATTTTCGCCCAGATCGTAAATATCGCGGACCTTGCCGCGCGCTCGCAAGGGAACGGGGAGTTTCGTCTCGAGCAGGACTTTATCCTGGCACATAGCCACTCCTAAGTATCCCAAAATGTGTTACTTCTACCAGGATTGAAAAAATGCAATCCGGCAGGGAAGAATGTGCCATCGGAGGAGGTCTATTCTCCCTCTAAGTTGTTGAAAATACGTTTTGGCGCGGCGTTTGCATAACGTAACTGACGGAAGGAGCTTCAAGATGAATTCGGATCAATTCGAAGGAAAATGGAAGCAACTAAAAGGATCTGTCAAGCAGCGCTGGGGAAAACTCACGGACGACGACATTACCACGATAAGTGGAAAAAAGGATGAGCTGATTGGCAAATTGCAAGAGCGCTACGGCTACACACGGGAGCAAGCCGTGAAGGAAGCTGACGAGTGGGCGCGAGCGACGGCCAGGGACGTGAAGGATATGAATTACCAAACCACGGCGGCGGGCCGCGGGACGCATTCCAAGACCTGAACCGCACTGGCTATATTTGCTTCGAGAACGGCGGCCTCGCATTGGCGGGAGCCGCCGATTTTTTTCTACAGATACACTAGAACGATGGCGCTTCCCTATCGATTTGCGATCTGCAACGAGGTTTTCGGCAGTGCTCCGTTTGAGCAAACCTGCAAACAGGTTCGCGAACTGGGCTACGAAGGACTGGAAATTGCGCCATATACCTTGGCCGACGACCCGGTAACGATCACGCCTGGCCAGCGCAGCGAACTGTGCCGGACGATGCACGGGCGAGGGCCTCAGCTTCGTGGGACTGCATTGGCTCTTGGCATCCCCCCTAGGCCTACACGTTTCCACGCGCGATGAGGCGCTTAGAAAACGCACCTGGGATCACGTGCATCAGCTCATCGATCTCTGCGCCGATTTGTCGGGTTGCGGTTCGGAACATAATGGCGTGCTGGTGTTTGGGTCGCCCAAGCAACGTTCCTCAGTGGATGGAATGACACCCAGAGAGGCTACGGACGTGTTTACTCACGAACTGGCTCATGCAGCTCCGCATGCCGAAAGCCGGGGCGTGAAAATTCTGGTGGAAGCTCTGCCGGCGAACCAGTCGGACGTAGTCAATTCGCCTCGCGGACGCAGTGGCAATCGTGAAGCAGATTGGCAGTCCCGCCATTCAGACGATGTTCGATACGCATAATGCCGTGGACGAAAGGGATCCCCATTCCTCTCTGATAAGGCGCTATTTCTCCTATATTCGGCACGTGCACGTGAACGAGATGGATGGTCAGGAGCCGGGGATGGGCGACTACGATTTCGCGGCGCTGCTGAGCACGCTAACGGAGCTGAACTATTCCGGATGGGTGTCGCTTGAAGCTTTCGATTTCAGCCGCGATCCGCGAGAGATTGCCGAGCGCGCGATTACTCATCTGCAAAGCGCAGCACACCAATCCGCTTTTTCTCAAATTGCATGAACCGTTTTGTCGTTACCGGCGGAGCCGGATTTATAGGCTCCGCGCTCGTACGAGCACTTCTTGACCGGGGCCGTCGCGTCCATGTCATCGATAATCTTTCCACCGGCAACCTCGACAATCTCGAGGAGGTGGCCGACCAGATCACAGTTCACGAGTTCGACCTTCGCGATTATGAACGAATCGCGCCGGTGATCGCCGGCGCTTATCGGGTATTTCATCTCGGGGCGCTGCCGTCGGTTCCGAAGTCGATTCTGCAGCCGGTGCCGAGTCACGAGACGAACATCGACGGAACGTTCAATGTGTTTCGCGCCGCCGTCGCAGGGCAAAGCAGGCCGCGTTGTCTATGCGGGTTCTTCGTCGGCTTATGGCGATACCGAAGTGCTGCCCAAAGTGGAGACCATGGCTCCCAGGCCAAAGTCGCCCTACGCGGTGCAGAAGCTGCTGGGCGAGTACTACGCGTCCGTATTTTCGGATTGTTTCGGGCTCGAAACCGTTTCGTTGCGATTCTTCAACGTGTTCGGGCCCCGGCAAGACCCTTCCAGCGTGTACTCGGGCGTGCTCTCTATTTTCTTGAATTGCCTGATCGAGCGGCGCAGCCCCACCATATATGGCGATGGCGAACAGTCGCGGGATTTTACGTACGTGGAGGACGTGGTCGGCCTTTTGCTCAAGGCCTCGCAAGCGAATGGCGTCTCGGGAAGAGTGTTCAACGCCGGTAACGGCGAGCGCTACACCTTGAACGAGACTTGGCAATTGCTGCAGAAGATTGAAGGCGTCGATCTGCCGGCGCTCTATGGCCCGCCGAGGGCGGGCGACGTGCGGCATTCGCAAGCCGATGTTACGGCTGCGGTTCGCGAACTAGGGCATGCGCCGCGCTTTACGTTTGAGCAGGGCTTGCGGCTGACGCTCGACTGGTATCGCGCGGAGCGGGCTCGAAAGCGTCCGGGGATCGCATGGAGACCGGCGCTAAACTGGTTTCGTAATTAAGCGGTCGATTCATAAAGTGGGTGACTCTTTCCGGCTCGGAACGGACGGCATTTATCGCTGCGATGCCTTTCAGGAGTTCGTTTGGCAACAGCACGGTTTCGGCACGCGTCTGGGAAATCCCACTGCCGATGTCACGCTGAAACAGATTCACTCGAATGTTGTGCTAAACGCGCATGGGTTGAAAGATCGCGAGCGCGAGGGTGACGCGCTGGTTACCGACGAGATCGGCAAGAGCATTGGAATCAGGACGGCGGATTGCGTGCCTATCCTACTTCTTGATTGCCGGAATCGGGCGGTGGCCGCGGTGCACGCCGGCTGGAGGGGCACGGCGGACGAAGTGAGCAAACACGCCCTCTCGAAAATGGGCGACGACTTTGGACCCATCCGGCCGATGTTTATGCCGCAATGGGGCCGTGTATCCGCGGCTGCTGCTACGAAGTGGGAGACGAGGTTGCCGAGCAATTCTTTCCGCTTTTTCCGGATTGGGAACCGACCGTTTCGGGCAAGCGCAAACTGGATCTTTCCGAAGCGAACCGGCGCCAGATGCAGAACGCAGGAGTTCGTTCGGATCGCATTTTCGATTGTTGCCTTTGCACTACTTGCGACAGCGCTCAGTTTTTTTCGTTCCGCCGCGAGCCGGAAAACCCGGGACGGATGATCGCTGCGATTTCGCGCTTGGCATAAGGATTAGTTTCCAAGTCCGGGATTGCCCGAGAACGTTTCCGAATAGGCGGCGCTAACGATTCCGGCTTATTAGAATCAACAGGGAGGGCTTCTATGGACCGGAAAGCGAAAGCGCAGTGGAAAGGCGATCTGAAATCGGGTGTGGGGATCATTTCCTCCGATAGCGGAGTGCTCTCTAATGCTCCGTACTCGTTTAAGACTCGCTTCGAGCAGGGAAACGGAACCAATCCGGAAGAGCTTTTGGCCGCGGCGCACGCCGGCTGCTTCTCCATGGCTCTGTCACTCATGCTGCAGAACGAAGGTTTGAAAGCGGACAGCATCGATACCACCTGCACGATCTCGCTCGAAAAAGAAGGAGACGGGTTCGCCATCAAGAGAAGTCATCTGCAATTGACGGCCAAGATTCCTGGCGCTTCTCAGGAAGCTTTCGACCGAGCCACGCAGGCCGCCAAAGAGGGATGTCCGGTTTCGAAGCTCTTCGATACGGAAATCACACTGGACGCAAAATTAGAGAGCTGAAAAACGCATTATCCTAGTTTTTCCAGCGGTTAACCTATCGGCCATGCCAAACCGCCGGCAGCATCGTTTGAGCCGTTCGGCCGCCCTGGAACTGAAGCCGTAAGTCATTGCTGGCGTAGGACACGGGAGCGCGCCGGGCAATGCGACTCGCGCAACTATCTTTGGTCCGCCTCGTGCTGTGAAGTGGAGGCGAGCCGTACATGGCTAAACTTCCGAAATTCTCCACCGGCATTGCGCCGGATTGGATTCTGATAAGATCTGTTGACGGAATCCCCGGTTATCAAAAAGTTGAGCAAGACACGTGAACTCGGTTCACGCGCTCAGGAGAGATAAGAGGTAAAGGAATGGCTCGAGAAAGCATTCAAAAAAAGCTTACGCGTGTGCGTCCGCCGCGCGTTCAAATCAAGTACGACGTTCAAATCGGCGATGCGATCGAGAAGAAGGAACTTGCCGTTCGTGCTCGGGGTTCTTGGCGACTTCACAGGCCAGCCGACGGGCGAGGTCACGAAGCTGAAGGACAGGCGGTTTGTCGACGTGAATCCGGATAACTTCGACGAGGTCCTGGCAAGCATGAAACCGCATCTGGCGTTTTCGGTCGAAAACAAGCTCAGCGACGATCCGAACGCGGGGCAACTGAAAGTGGATCTGAACTTTAAGAGCTTGGAAGATTTCGAGCCCGAGCACGTTGCCCGGCAGGTGAAGCCGTTGCGCGAATTGCTGGATCTGCGGGCCAAGTTGAGCGATCTGCGAGGCACGCTGCAGACCAACGAAAAGCTCGATGAAGTGCTGATGGAAGCGGTATCCAATACGGAGAAGCTCGATAAGCTGCGGTCTGAAATGGGCGTTAGCGGCGCAGAAGGAAGGAGAGGGCAAATGAGCGAAGTGCAACAAGCGACTCCTGGCGACCGCAACTTCAACCACGACCGCCGAACCGAGTCTTCTGGATCAGATTGTCGAACAGGGCCGTTTCGGCCAGGAGCCCGCCGCCAAGCAGCGCGGCAAGAATCTGGTACAGGAGTTCCTCGCTCAGGTTTTGCAAGGCGAAGTCACCGTCTCCCGCGACACGGAGGCGATGATCAATCAGCGCATCGCGCAGATCGATCATCTAGTCTCGCTGCAACTGAATGAGGTGATGCATCACCCGTCGTTTCAAAAGCTGGAGGGAGTTGGCGCGGACTGAAGTATCTGCTGGATAGCAGCGAAACTTCGACGATGCTCAAGATCCGGGTGATGAGCGCCTCGAAGAAAGAGGTTCTGCGAGACCTGCAGAAGGCCGCGGAATTCGACCAGAGCGCGCTTTTCAAGAAGGTGTATGAAGAAGAGTATGGAGTTTTCGGTGGCGAGCCGTTCGGCGCGCTGATTGGCGATTATGAGTTCACCAAGCATCCCGGAAGACATCGAGCTGCTCGAAAAAATTTCGAATGTAGCCGCTGCTGCGCATGCTCCGTTCTTTACAGCGGCCGGTCCGGAGATGCTGAACCTGGACAGTTATGCGAATCTGGGGCAGCCGCGCGATCTGAGCAAGATTTTCGACAGCAGTGAGTTCGCGAAATGGAAGAGCTTCCGCGAGAGCGAGGATTCCCGGTATGTAGGCCTCTGTCTTCCGCACATTCTGATGCGTCTGCCGTACGGCCCCGATACGAAACCGGTGGAAGGCTTCAATTACGAAGAGAACGTGGATGGCACGGAGCACGACAAGTATCTTTGGGGCAATGCGGCCTATGCCATGGGCGCCCGCCTGACCAACGCCTTTGCGCTATATGGCTGGTGTACGACCATCCGCGGAGTGGAAGGCGGCGGGCTGGTGGAAGGGCTTCCGGCGCACACGTTCCGGACCGATGAAGGCGACGTGGCTCTGAAGTGTCCCGACGGAAATCGCGATCACCGACCGGCGCGAAAAAGAATTGGCCGACAACGGTTTTATACCGCTGGTGCACTGTAAAGGACATGATTATGCGGCGTTCTTCAGTGTTCAGTCCGCGCAGAAGCCGAAGCTTTACAACAAGGACGATGCGAACGCGAACTCCAGGCTATCGGCGCAGATGCCCTACATCATGGCGGTTTCGCGCTTCGCGCATTATTTGAAATCCATGATGCGCGACAAGATCGGCAGCTTCATGTCGCGCGATGAATGCGAACGGTTTCTGAATAACTGGATGCTCCAATACACAGTTGGAGTTGACAACGCATCGCAGGCGATTAAGGCGAAGCATCCTCTTCGCGAAGCCAGGGTGGAGGTGGTGGAAGTTCCCGGGAAACCCGGCGCTTACCGCGCTATCGCTTTCTTGCGGCCGCATTTCCAATTAGACGAGTTAGGTGTTTCTTTACGTCTGGTTGCAGAACTCCCGCCACCTAAGGGCTAGTTCTTCGGCAAGACGAGTATTAACCAATCAATCCGGGCCGTTCGGACCCGCGCAATATCAGTGTGTTCAGAGAAAAGGAGAAGAATATGGCAGTTGAAATTTTTTTGAAATTGGACGGCATCACGGGGAATCGACGAAAGCAAGGCGCTAAAGATCAGATTGAAATCTTCAGCTTCAGCAATGGCGCGTCGAACCCATCGAGCGTCGCATTCGGTACCGGCAGCGGCGCCGGCAAGGTGGACCTGAGCAGCCTGTCGCTGCAGAAGCAGCTCGACAAATCCTCGCCAGCGCTGTTCCAGTCGTGCTGCCAGGGTACTCATATTAAGACCGGAACGATGATCGTCCGCGAGTCGACGGGTGACAAGACGACGCAGATCTATTACCAGTACGATATGAAGGAAGTCTTTGTCGATAGCATCAGTTGGGGTGGCGCGGCCGGGCGGCGGCAAGCCTTCCGAATCCGTCTCGCTCTCGGCGAAATCGTTGACAATTACTTACTGGCCGCAGAAACCCGAGGGCGGTCTGGATTCCCCAATCCCGTTCGGTTGGGATGTGTCCACGAACACCGTTGCCAGCTAGGCTTGTCTAGATGGACGCACAACAACTCTTCAAGGCCGGGAAACTGACGGAGGCGATCTCGGCCTTGACTTCTCATCTGCGCGATAATCCCGCGGACCAGCGGAGGCAGAACATTTCTGTTCGAACTGCTCTGTTTTGCGGGCGATTATGATCGAGCGGAGAAGCAACTGAACATTTTGGAGCAGGAAGGCAGCAAGGACTCCTTCCTCGGCACGTTGCTGTACAAAGCTGCACTTCACGCGGAACGGCTTCGCCAGGAGATGTTCGAAAAGAAGACGTTTCCCGAAGCAGGTGGTAGATGGCGCGGGCACCGCTGTTCGAGGGAAGCTGAACGGCAAGGATTTCCAGACTTTGTCGGATGCCGATGCGCGGATCGGAGAAAAGCTTGAGGTTTTTGCCGCGGGCGATTATATGTGGATCTCGTTCCAAGATATCGCCGGTTGCGCCTGGAACCGCCGAAGCGGCTGCGCGATTTGCTCTGGGCTCCGGCGAAATTGACTACGGGACCGACGTTTCGCTCGCGGGATATCGGTGAAATCCTGCTGCCCGCCATTTCGCCCTTATCGTGGCAGCATCCCGGATGAGAGCAGTTCGGCTGGGAAGGGTCACGAATGGTGCGAAGACGAACCGGGGAGGTGGCCCCATTCGGCCAGAAGAATCTGCTGGTAGATGGCGAAGAGTTTCCGTTGCTTGAGGTTCGCGAGCTGGAGATCTATCCTCTAAATATTCCGCAACCCGCGGGCTAACCAGCGGTTCAGGTTAGAACTCGCATGCCCGAAATCGAACGTTTCCTGGAGCCGATTCCAGGCGACAATCCGGCTGGAGCCTATCTCCGCTACAACCCGCTCTACGGAAAACTGGAAGAGGCTCGCCGGCGCGAAGACCCGGCGGTTATCGCGAAGCTGAATCTGGGCCGCGATGCGAAAGCCGCCGATTATAAGCAGGTAATTCAGCTTGCGGAAGAAGCTCTAACCAAGCAAACCAAAGACCTGCAAATAGCCGCCTGGCTTACCGAGGCTTGGGTCAATCGAGACAAACTCGCCGGCTTGACGTCGGGCCTGCGCCTTTTGAAGTCTCTTTTGGAGCACTTCTGGGACAACGTGTATCCCGAAATAGACGAAGGAGACCTCGGACTCCGAGCCATGCCGCTCGAGTGGGTTGGCTCCGCGCTTCGATTGCACTTTCGCGGTTCGGAATGTTCCGCTTACGAAAAATGCCCGGGATAACTGGCTCGTCTATCAAGAATCCCGAAGCATCGGTTTTGAAAGCGAGATTAAGGGAAATGCGAGCCGCTTGGCCGCTCGTGCAGCAGGCGCTGAAGGAAGGGAAAGTCAGCTCCCGAGGATTTCGATAAGGATTTCGAGGAAACGCCGAAGAGTTTCTATAAGGAGACTCGACAGCGAGTGCGCCAAAAGCCTCGAAGCGATAGAAGAACTGGATCAGCTCTGCTGTCGAGAAATTTGGCGGACGATGCTCCGTCCTTCACGATCGCTGCGTAAAGCACTCGAAGAAGTTTCGAATGTCGTTCATATTCTGCTTCTGAAAAAGCTCGAAAAAGAGCCGGATCCAGTCGAGTTGGCGAGCGATCTGCAGCCGGTCGCGGAAGCGGCGCAGGAGCAATTGCCAAACGGCGTTGCGGCGCCCGCTATACACATACCCGCTGCGGCTGCCCCAGATCGATTTCTCCCAGCTTGGCGGCGAGATCAAGAGCGCTGATGAAGCTGTGCTTCACGTCGTGGCGGCGGCGCAGTTCCTGCGGCAGAAGAGTCCGGCTAATCCCGCTTCTTATCTGCTGCTGCGTGCGCTCCGCTGGGGCGAGGTGCGCGCCGCGAACGAATCGGCGATGGCTGACCTGCCGGCGCCGCCGTCCGAAGTGAGAGTCACGCTGAGAATGGCCGCGTCAGGAAAGAACTGGAAACGCGTGCTTGAGATGGCGGAGAGCGCGATGAGCAGCCCGATCGGCCGTGGCTGGCTGGATCTGCAACGCTATTCGATCAAGGCTTGCGACGAGCTTGGATTTGCGGATGCCGCGAAAGCGTTGCGAAGCGAATTGCAGGGCTTTCTTCAAGGATTTTCCGCAATTACCAACGGCCACGCTGAACGATGATACCGGAACAGCCAATCCGGAAACGCTTGGCTTGGCTCCAGCAGGAAGGGCTGATTAGTTAGGACCGGGACTCGCTTATTATGGCCCGAGTGCGCGGCTGAAGCTTCCATTGGTCTTTCCGTGATCGACCGGCTGATCGACGAAGATCTGCGACTGCCGGAAAAGCAGCTCACGCGGTCGGAGTCTCTGAGAAAGCTGAGAGACGCCGTCCGAAGAGATCTCGAGTGGCTGCTGAATACGCAGGCAGCCGGCGCAATCTTCCCCCGGAGGATACGGAGCTGGGCAATTCGCTTTATGTCTACGGACTTCCCGATATTTCATCCATGAGTTCGCAAGACACTCGCGATCAGCAGCGGCTTGTACGCGTCGATACAGGATGCGATCTCGAAGTTCGAACCGCGGATTGCGAACCCTCGAGTGACTTTGCTCGCCAGCGGGCGAAGAGAAACTGCCGCTGCTGCGATTCCTCATCGAAGGGATGCTTCGGACAGATCCCAACCCGGAACATGTGAGTTTTGACACTGTGCTGGAGTTATCGAGCGGAGAGTACAAGGTGCAAGGAGAGCGCGTGCGCGATGAGCTCTTAGACTACTACGAGAAAGAGCTCTCGTTTCTTCGCAAGATGGGCGCGGAATTCGCCGAAAAATATCCCATAGTTGCCTCACGCCTTGTTCTTGGCCCGAATGTCTCCGAAGATCCACATGTGGAGCGGCTGATTGAGGCTTTCGCTTTTCTTGCGGCACGCGTTCACCTGAAGATCGACGATGATTTTCCGGAGATCACGGAATCGCTGCTGAATGTTTTGTACCCGCAATTTCTGCGGCCGATTCCTTCCATGTCGGTGGTGGAGTTTAATGCCGATCCGGAGCAGGGAAAGCTGACCACGAACCTGCGCATTCCGCGCGAAGCTTTGCTGTATTCGCATCCCGTGGATGGTATTCAGTGCAAATTCCGAACCTGCTACGAAACTCTTATCTCTCCGATTCGGGTTTCGGCGGCGCGATGGAGAGCGCCCGAACGGCTGACTCCGGCGGTGAAAGCTCCCGACGCAATCGCCGCATGCAGCGTGGAGCTTTCCTGCTTTCCCGATGTTCAATTCAAGCCTTTGGCCCTGAAATCGCTTCGGATTTATTTGAACGGCGAGGGCAACCTGATTCACACGCTCTACGAGCTTCTCTTCAACAACTGCCTTCGTATCCTGGTGCGCAATCCCGATGATCCACGGCAACGTGTCATTGAACTGCCCGCGAATTCGCTGCGCGCCATGGGCTTTCGCGATGAAGAGGCGGTATTGCCGTTTCCGCGGCGTTCCTTTACCGGATATCGAATCCTGCAGGAGTACTTCGCGTTTCCGGAAAAGTTCTTGTTTATTGAGCTGAACAATCTGGAGGCGCTGGAAGCCTTTACAACCCGGGCTGAAATTGTTTTCCTGATCTCTCCCTTTGAACGCATTGACCGGCAACAATCGCTCGAGCTGGGAGTTTCGGAGCAGACGTTTAAGCTGGCCTGCACGCCGGTAATCAACCTGTTTTCTCAATCGGCCGAGCCCATCCTCTTGGAGCAGACTCGATTTGAGCACCTGGTGATTCCCGACGCGCGGCGGCGCAACATGCTGGAGATCTTCTCCATCGACGACGTGCGGACAGCGAGCCCAGATCGGCGCGAAGTGACCCACTACGAGCCCTTTTATTCCAGCCAGCACGGAAGAACGGTCAAGAACCAGACATTCTGGCACGCAACTCGGCGCGCGTCCACTCGCCAGGACGATGCGGGCACAGAGATGTACATTTCCCTGGTCGATACTTCGGGCCAAGCCGCGAAGACCGCGAATGAAACGTTGAACGTGCGCTGTACCTGCACAAATCGCGACCTGCCCTCACGGCTTCCTTTCGGGAGCGAATTGGGAGATTTCGATCTGGAAGGCGGCGCGGCGGTCAAGCGGATCATTGCGCTTAAGAAAGCCGACGGATACCTTGCGCCCGCCGCTGCGTAAGCAAGTCCATTGGCGGCTCATCTCGCATCTGTCGCTGAATTATCTGTCTCTGGTTGAGGAGGGCCGCGGCGCGTTGCAGGAAATTCTCGCGACTCTACAATTTCACTGAATCGCGCCCGCTCGAACGGCAAATATCCGGGATAACGGAGCTCACCAGCCGCAAGCATTTTGCTCGCGTGGTTTCGGAGCACGGCATAAGTTTCGCGCGCGGCATTCGGGTTGAAATGGAACTCGATGAGGAATTGTTCGTCGGCAGCGGCGTATTTCTGTTTGCTTCGATTCTGGAGCATTTTCTGGGCTTGTATGTTTCTTTGAACAGTTTCAGCCAGCTTGTCGTGCGCACGAAACAGCGAAAGGAGGCGCTTCGCGAATGGCGGCCACGAGCGGGACAGAAAATCTTGCTCTAGTCCGGAGCAGCGTCGAGGACCGGCTATTTGCGGAGCCGTACTGTTTCGATTTTGTGCAGGCGGTGCGGCTTTTGCGGCAGTTTTATCCGCATCGAAGCTGTGTGGGACTGTTTGAATCGCCAGGCGAACGAAGTAGCTCGATTCAGTGTTCATGCTTCGCTAACGTTTCCCGCAAGTCAACTGCAAGAGCTAAAAGAGCGCGCGGGCGCGGCCCCGGTGATGCGGGTCAATTTCATGGGGACCATCGGGCCGCTTGGAGTGCTGCCGCTGTATTACACCGAACTCGTCGCCGACCGGCTGAGGGAGAAAGACGAGACTCTCCGCGACTTCCTGGATATTTTTCATCACCGGATCATCTCGCTTGTTCTATCGCGCTTGGGAGAAGTATCGGTTTCCGGTGGGATTTGAGCAGGACGAGGCGGACGATTTTTCTCAGTATCTGCTGGATATCATCGGCCTCGGTACGCCAGGCTTGCAGGATCGCCAGCGAATACCGGATCAGTCGCTGCTGTTTTATGCCGGTCTGTTGGCCCAGCAGCCTCGAAGCGCCGAGGGATTGAAACTCATTTTGCGCGACTATTTCGACGTGCCGGTGGAGATAGAGCAGTTTTTGGGCGGCTGGTATCGATTGGAGCCCGATTCGCAATGCAATCTGAGCGAGATGCGCTTTGGATTCGCAGCAGCTTGGGTTCGGCGCGGTGGTAGGAGACGAAATCTGGGACCCTCAATCCCGCATTCGTGTGGTTCTAGGGCCCCTGCCGCTAAGGCGGTACCTGGATTTTCTGCCCTCCGGAACGGCATATCGCCCGCTATGCAATTTGGTTCGATTTTTCGCCGGAGATGAATTCGATTTCGAGGCTCAATTGCTGCTGCAGCGCGAACAGGTGCCGGGATGTGAATTGGGCGGCGAGGGCGAAAAAGCACCGCAACTGGGATGGTTGAGCTGGTCGAAGACTCGGGAGTTGGAATACAATCCATGCGACACGATCCTGCAACTGTAAACTTGGACGGTAGATTTTCGGGTCCGGAATGGGCCCGCGCCGGCGCGAGAAGCGGTGGAAAGAAAGCGAGGACTATTATGAACGTGAATCTTAAGTCGCTCATCGCGAGGATGAACGATAGCACCCGGAGCGCTCTGGAAGCGGCAGCGGGTTTATGCCTCTCACGAACGCATTACGATATCGAAATCGAACATTTCCTCACCAAGCTGCTTGATCAGCCAGATAGCGATCTGACGCACATATTCAAGCATTTCGGCGTCGACAAATCGCGATTCACCACGGAGCTGAACCGCGCGCTGGACAAATTGAAAACTGGCAACGCGCGGACGCCATCCTTCAGCCCGTCGCTGGTGAAACTGTTCACGACGGCGTGGAGCGTGGGCTCGCTCGATTACGCCGGAACGCAAATTCGTTCGGGGTTTGCGATTATGGCGCTCCTTTCCGACGAGGAACTGGTCCGAATTGCACGGGAGTTCAGCCGCGAACTTCAGATCATTCAGCCGGAGACCTTGCGGCGCGATTTCTTCAATATCGTGGCGGGTTCGCCGGAGAATGCTTCTGCTGCAAGCGCGGCTCCGCGGCCAGGCGCCAGCGCTCCCCGGGCGGCTGGCGGCAAAACACCAAATCTGGATCAATACACCGTAATCTGACGGAAAATGCCAAGCTCGGCAAAATCGATCCGGTGCTCGGGCGTGATTCCGAGATCCGGCAGATCGTGGATATTCTGATGCGGCGGCGGCAGAACAATCCGATTCTCACGGGCGAAGCCGGTGTCGGGAAAACAGCCGTGGTGGAAGGGTTTGCGTTGCGAGTGGCGAACGGGGATGTGCCTCCGCCGCTTCGCAATGTTTTGGTCAGGACTCTGGATTTGGCGTTGCTGCAAGCAGGAGCGGGAATTAAAGGGGAATTTGAGAATCGATTGAAGGGCCTGATCGAGGAGGTGAAGAAATCGCCGGTGCCGATCATTCTCTTCATCGATGAGGCGCATACGATGATTGGCGCAGGCGGTCAGGCCGGACAAAACGACGCCGCAAATCTGCTGAAGCCGGCTTTGGCGCGCGGCGAACTTCGAACCATCGCGGCCACGACCTGGTCTGAATACAAGAAGTATTTCGAAAAAGATCCCGCGCTGGCCAGGCGCTTCCAGGTGGTGAAGGTGGAAGAGCCCTCGGAAGCGCAATGCATGGTGATGATGCGCGGCATTGTCGGCGCGCTCGAAAAGCATCACAAAGTCCGCATTCTTGACGAAGGCGTGAGCGCGGCTGTCAAGCTTTCGCATCGTTATCTTGGCGGGCCGGCAATTGCCCGATAAAGCAGTGAGCGTGCTCGACACCGCTTGTGCGCGGCTGGCGCTCGGTCAGAACGCTACGCCATCCGCTATCGAAGATTTGACGCGTCAGCTTGATGATCTCGAGGTTCAGGAGCGTGTTCTTCGGCGCGAGAGCGCCACCGGCACGGACCATAGCGAGCGAATGGAGGAGGTCCTGCATCAGAAGAAAAATCTAGCCGAAATGCTGGATCAGATGAAAGGCAAATGGGAAAAGACCAAGACGCTGGTCGAGCAAATCCGCGAGATTCGCGGCCAACTCGAGGCGCAGGCGAGCGCTAGCCATGCGGCATCACGCGGGTGCTTCATCCACAGCAACTGTGGGAAACGGATCTGGCTGCGCCGGTTTCCACCAGCGCGCAGCCAAGCGGCGGCGCGGCTGTGGCGACGGCGGAAGCGGATAACGGCGCCGAGTTGCGAGAAAAGCTCGCGCAGCTTACCGAAGATCTCAATCGGGTGCAGGGTGAGACTGCTCTGATGCAGGTGTGCGTGGATGCGCAGATTGTCGGACAAGTGATCGCGGGATGGACCGGCATTCCTCTCGGAAAAATGATCAAAGACGAGATCGGAACCGTGCTCCAACTTGACAAGCATCTGGAGCGCCGGGTGATCGGGCAGAGCCATTCTTTGTCGCTCATCAGCCAACGCATTCAAACCGGGCGCGCGAGTCTGGACGACCCCGGCAAACCTCTAGGCGTGTTCATGCTGGTGGGGCCGAGCGGAGTGGGCAAAACCGAGACGGCGCTGGCGCTTTCCGACCTGCTTTATGGCGGCGAGCACAATCTGATCACCATCAACATGTCGGAATTTCAGGAAGCGCATACGGTTTCGACGCTGAAGGGTTCGCCTCCCGGCTATGTCGGATACGGCGAGGGCGGAGTGCTTACGGAAGCTGTCCGGCGGCGTCCCTATTCAGTTGTGTTGCTGGATGAAGCAGAGAAAGCCCACCCCGATGTTCTGGAATTGTTCTACCAGGTGTTTGATAAGGGAATGATGGAGGACGGCGAAGGCCGCGAGATCGATTTCAAGAACACGATCATCATTCTGACGACGAATGCTTGTACGGATCAGTTGGCCAAACTGACAGCCGATCCCGAGACGATGCCGAGCCCGGAAGGAATTTTGAAAGCGATCAAGCCGGAGCTGAACAAGATTTTCAAGCCAGCGTTTCTGGGCCGCATGGTGATCATTCCCTACTATCCGATTCGGGACGAGAACCTGAAGAAGATCGTTCATCTCAAGCTGGGCAAGATCAAGCGGAGGATGCTGGAGAACCATAAGATCCAGTTGCACTACGACGAAGGCGTCATCGATGAGGTGGCGAAGCGCTGCACGGAAGTAGAAAGCGGCGCGCGTAACGTCGACAATATTCTGACCAACACGCTGTTGCCGGACATCTCGCGGCAGTTGCTGACCAGTATCGCGGAAGGGCAGAAACTCAGTTCGGTGCGCGTCGGTATCGGGGCCGAAGGATCGTTCCAGTACTCGATAATTCTGCGCTGCCTGTTGGGGCTGCGGCGCTAAACGGAGGAACGATGCCCGAACAGATAACGCAAGAGAACCGGCTTGCTGGCAGTGGATACACCCGCCGGCTCCGATGTTCTGCTGCTCAGCAGCTTCGCCGGAAGGGAAGCGATTTCGCAACCGTTCCGATTCACTCTGCAGCTGGTGGCTGATGTGACAAGCGGCCAGCCCGGCCAGGTGCACCCGCACGAACTGGTGGGCCAAACATTCACGGTGAAGGTGAAGCTTGACGATACCTCGGTGAGGTTCATAAGCGGCTTTTGCGAACGATTTAGCACGGGGGCGCAGGATGACGAGTTTGCGCATTATACGGCTGTAATCGTCCCTTGGTTTTCATTCCTCTCGATGAATTCCAATTGCCGTTTTTTTCAGAACAAAACCGTGCCGGACATCATTCAAGCCGTAGTAAGCGATGCCGGTTACTCGGATTACTTGAAACTCAATCTGACCAAGGACTACACGGCATGGGATTATTGCGTTCAATACCGCGAGACTGATTTCGCTTTTCTGAGCCGGATTATGGAAGCGGAAGGCATTTACTACTACTTTGATCACGCGACGGAAGGCGAGTCGGGCAAGCACATTATGGTTCTGGCCGACGCACCCGGCTTGCTATCAGAACCTTCCGGAGCAGTCTACGTTTAAATATTCGCCATCAACAGGCATAGAGGATTTAGAGGACACAATCCGAGTGTGGGCTTCCGAGGAGCGAATTCACACCGGTAAGTGGACCCTGCGGGATTACCATTCTGAAATGCCGGCCAACAACCTGCAGACCTCGGAACCTTCGACGGTAGTGGCAGATATTGGAAAAAGCTTCGAAATGTACGATTTTCCCGGTGAATATGCAAAGAAGTTCAATGAAACATCGTCACGGCTGGGAGATGTGAAACCCGAGGGCGAGAAGTTAAACAAGAACAGGATGCAAGTTGAGGAGGCCACGCGGGTAGAATTCAGCGGAGGGTCGCGAGCCCGCGCATTTACGCCGGGATACAAGATCAAGGTGACCGGTGCAAATGCGGCAGGCACTTATCTGATCACCGAAGTCGCTCTTCAGGCTTTTCAACATCCGGCTTACCGGAACCGCGACGAAGTTCCCGATGCATACAGCAACACTTTCAAGTGCATCGATGCTTCTTTAGCGTATACACCGGCGCAGCAAACAGCCAAACCCATTGTTCATGGGTTACAGAGTGCGTTAGTTGTGGATGAGAGCTCGTCCGGAAACTCGGAAGAGATCTGGCCTGACAAGTTTGGTAGAGTTCGAGTGCGCTTTCCTTGGGACCGGGCCGGCCATTATGCCTGCTGGGTACGGGTGGTGCAACCGTGGGCGGGCAAATCGTGGGGACAACTATGGCTTCCGCGGACCGGGGACGAAGTGGCGGTCAGCTTTCTGGAGGGCGATCCGGATCATCCGGTGATTGTCGGGAGCATGTATAACGCCGATAACCTGCCGATCTTTGCCCTTCCAGACAACAAAACGCAAAGCGGAACGCTGACACACAGCAGCAGCGGCGGCGGGTCGTCGAATTTCAATATGCTGCGTTTCGAAGATAAGAAAGGCTCCGAAGAGATCTTTATACAAGCGGAGAAGGATTGGAACTCTCTTATCAAGCACGACGAGACTCGAACGATAAAAAACAACCGGACATCGACCATTCACGTCAACGAATCGCGGACCGTGGAGACCGGTGACGACACGATAGACGTCCAGCAAGGAAAGCGCACTATCACGGTGATGGGCAACATTTCCGAGACAGCGAAGCAAGGCAATATCTCGGTGACTGCCAATCAGGGAAATATATCTACCGAGGCCAGCATGGGGAACATCTCGGTCACTGCGGACATGGGCAATATCTCCGAAACCGCCAGTCTGGGCAACATTACGATTGAAGCTTCGGTGGGGAAGATCACGATCAGCGGCCTGCAGGGAATTCAGCTCAGTTGTGGCGCGAGCACGATCCAAATGACGCCTGCCTCAATCTCGATCAGCGCGCCCATGGTACTGATCAATTCGTAATCGACCACGCTGTATGCTGACATGATTAAGCCAGAATATGAGAAGACTTCAGCCGGTTATCTGGGCTAAGGGAACATTTCTCTCTCCACAGCATCTGCAGGCGCAAGATATTTTTCATGAAGACCTGCTGCAGTTCCGGGTGGATGCGCTCAACTTCTTTCCGTGGGGATTTCGCACTCTAACTATTGATCGCGAAGCCCTGGCCGGAGGCCATCTGGCGGTGGATAAAGCATCGGGCATGTTTCCGGATGGTCTTCTCTTCGATATTCCGGAGAGCGACCCCGCGCCTCCCGCGAAACCGCTGGCGTCGTATTTCGAACCGATGCGCGACACGGTGGACATTTATCTTGCGGTTCCCGCCTGGCGCTATGGAGATGTGAACGTGGCGACTAACGCAAGTCCCAATGCCGACACTCGGTATCAGGCGGAAGTATCGTTTCTGCGGGATGAGAATGCGTCGCAAATTGAGCGTCCGGTGCAGGTAGCCAGGAAAAATTTCCGCCTGCTGGTGGACAGCGAGGCCAGGGAAGGAACTCCTGCGATCAGGATTGCGCGCGTTGCCCGAACAGACAGCGGAATTCTGCAGCTTGACCCGAATTTCGTGCCGCCGCTCCTGGACATCAATGCGAGCGAATATTTGATGTCGATTACGCGCCGGCTGCTTGAGATTCTGACCGCCAAGAGCGCGGCGCTTTCGGGCATGCGGAGGCACAAGAATGTCGGAGTGGCGGATTTCAGCGCTTCCGATGTCGCCAACTTCTGGCTGCTGTACACGGTAAATACGTTCCTGCCTCAACTCCGGCATGTTTTCGAGGTTCGCCGGGGGCACCCCGAGGTATTGTTCAGTTTGATGAATGCGCTGGCTGGAGCGCTGACCACCTTTTCGACGAAGATCTTGCCTCGCGATTTGCCTGTGTACGACCATCGCGATCTCGGCGCGCGAATCAGCGACCTGGACGACAAGCTTCGATTTCTTTTGGACAACGTCATTCCCAGCAACTTCGTGGCTTTGCCGCTGCGCTATACGAAGACATCGATGTACGCGACGGCCATCAACGACGACAAGTATTTACACAACGTCAAGATGTATTTAGCGGTCAGCGCCGAAATGCCTGAAGGGGAATTGATCGGAAAGGCTCCGGATCGCATCAAGTCCTGTTCCGCGGACAAGCTGGAATATCTGGTGAATCAGGCTTTGCCTGGATTGTCGATGCGGCACGTTGTTCCACCGAACGCGATTCCGGTGAAGTTGAATTATCAGTACTTCAGCCTGAATCAGGACGGCGCTTGCTGGGAGGCGATTAAGCGCGCCCGCAATTTCGCCGCATGGGTGCCGGCGGATTTTCCGAATCCGCAGTTGGAACTGATTATTGTGATGCCGTAGGCGAATTCCCCGCTAGTCCTGTTCCTGCTGCGCTGCCAATCGCGAGACAACGGTCAAGTCTTCCAAGGTTGTTACGTCGCCGGTTACTGAATTCGTGGTCACAATCTCGCGGAGAAGCCGGCGCATGATTTTGCCGCTGCGAGTCTTGGGCAGGGCATCGGTGAAGCGAATCTCTTCCGGCCGCGCGAAGGGACCGATCTCATGGCCCACCCACTGCCGCAGTTCTTGGCCAAGCGCATTGTGATTCCAATCGCCTTTCTTCAGCGTCACAAACGCGCATACCGCTTGCCCTGTGACCTCGTGAGGCTTCGCGACAACTGCCGCTTCGGCAACCGCGGGATGATGGACCAGCGCCGATTCCACCTCCATCGTGCTCAGGCGATGGCCGCTGACATTCATGACGTCATCCACCCTCCCGAGGACCCAGTAATAACCGTCGTCATCGCGCCGGGCAGCATCTCCGGTAAAGTATGAGCCTGGAGTTCGAGACCAATACTGTTCCTGAAAGCGCTTCGGATCGCCCCAGACGTTGCGAACCATTCCCGGCCATGGTTCGCGAATGATCAAATAGCCCTCGCGATTGTTCTCCAAGGCATCGCCTTTGGCGTCGACGATATCGGCGATGATTCCGGGTAGCGGCAGAGTCGCCGACCCTGGCTTTAGCGGCACGGCGCCGGGCATGGGCGCAATCATGATCCCGCCGGTTTCCGTTTGCCACCACGTATCGACGATCGGACAGCGTTCTTTGCCAATCACGCGGTGATACCACTCCCACGCAGTCGGATTGATAGGTTCACCGACAGACCCAAGCAGACGAAGGCTGGACAAATCGTGAGCTTCCGGCCAACGGTCTCCTTGCCGGATGAGAGCGCGAATCGCCGTAGGCGACGTGTAAAAGATCGACACGCGATATTTTTCGACGATTTGCCAGAAACGGTCGTAGGCCGGATAATCAGGCGCACCCTCATACATGACGGATGTAGCGCCAGCGGCCAGCGGACCGTAAACAATGTAGCTGTGTCCGGTGACCCAACCAATATCCGCCGTGCACCAGAATACGTCGTCTTCGCGCAGATCGAAGACCCATTTCATGGTGAGCAACGTGTGCAGAAGATAGCCGCCGGTCGTGTGCAAAATTCCCTTCGGCTTGCCCGTTGTGCCGGACGTATAGAGGACGTAAAGTGGGTGCTCCGAATCAAGGTCTTGCGCTTCACATGTCTCAGCCTTATGTTCCAGCGGAGGAGCATCGCATAGCTCCTCATTTTGTTCATGCCACCAGACATCGCGGCCAGGTTTCATATGAATCGGGGATCCGGTCCGCCTATAGACGACAACGGTGCGGACGTCCGGGCATTGTTGAAGCGCTTCGTCCACAGCCTCTTTAAGGCGCACCTCCTTCCCGCGCCGCCAGCCTCCATCCGCAGTAATGACGATCCAAGCATTCAGGTCTTGAATGCGAGCCTTCAACGCCTCCGCCGAGAAGCCGCCGAAAACCACGCTGTGAATAATTCCCAGACGAGCACAAGCGAGCATGGCAACGGGCAATTCCGGAATCATCGGCATGTAGATAATCGCGCGATCTCCGGTCTTGTAGCCCAGTCGCTTCAGGACCGTTGCGAACCGCGACACGAGGCCATGCAATTCCTCATAAGTGATGATTCGCTGATCACCGGGCTCCCCCTCCCAGATAAGCGCTGGCTTCGTTCGCCGCTCGGTCGTCAGATGACGGTCGATGCAGTTGTAGCATGCGTTGATTTTTCCGCCGGTGAACCATTTCGCGAAGGGAGGATCCCATTCAAGAGTCTTCGAGAACGGATGAAACCAAGTTAGCTCCTGGGATGCGAGTTCGCCCCAGAACCGGTCGGGATTTCTCTTCGCCCGATCGTACAATTCGCGATACCCGTCCATGCCTTTTACTTGAGCGCGGGCCGCGAAATCCGCGCTCGGAGGGTAGGTCTTGGATTCGTTCATATTCAGCGTCAGCGCCAGTGTAACGCAGCGCGATTTAAATGAGCGCTACTCTCGGAGCTGAATGGGCGTCAAATAAGTATGAACCTGGGACGGCTCTTGATTCTTGCGGGAGTGGTGCTGGTGGGCCTGGGAGTAGCTGTTCTAGCGGTGAGCAGGCTGAATCTCCCGATCGGCCGGCTTCCAGGAGATGTGGTTTGGCGCGGCAAGCACACCACCGTATATTTCCCATGGGTCACCTGCCTGTTGTTAAGCCTCTTGGGCACGCTCATTCTTTGGCTCATCAACAGACGTTGAATTTATAGCGAACCCGATCTGAGTGGTAACCGAAGGCTTTTTCGACGAGCTATTGCCGCGGCTTCGGTTCTTCGAAGCGCTGATGGTAGTTCGGGTACGCGGGTTTCGTGTAGGTGGCGGGGGGATTCTTTTTCAACATCTCCATGGCAACCGTTACGGCGCGCTCCAACTGCGGATCGTGCCCCTGGCGCATGAGCTTCGGATCCAAGTCCACTTCGATATCGGGCGCTATGCCGTGGTTCTCGACCTCCCACTCTCCGGTGAGACCGTAGAACGCCCAACGGGGCGCTGTGACTCCGCCGCCATCGATGAGTGGCGGATAGCCGCCGATGCCAACTAATCCGCCCCAAGTTTTTTCGCCCACCAGCGGCCCTACACCGGCTTTTCTGAAATACCAGGGCATGGCATCTCCGCCCGATCCTGCGAATTGATTAATAATCATGACCTTTGGGCCGTAGATAGCCTGCGTCGGGTCAACGATGTCCTCGCCTTCGCGCGTGGTGATACGCGCCATGGGGCGGCGATTCAAATATTCGATGATGTAGTCGGCGATGTCGCCACCGTGGTTGTACCTTTCGTCGAGGATCGCTCCCTCGCGGCCAACCTGCGCGAAGAAATATCGATTGAAACTGGTGTACCCGCCCATGGCCGTATCGGGCAGATGAACGTAGGCGAGCCTGCCTCCGCTGAGCTGATCCACTTTGCGACGGTTATCTTCCACCCAGGCGAGATGCCGAAGCCCCTTTTCATCTTCCACGGGAACGACAGTCACTTCGCGCGACCCAGTGCCACCGGGATCCGGCCCCACTTTCAGCACCACCTGCCTTCCCGCAGTTTCCTGAAAAAAGCTGTACACATTATCGGAGCCGCGGACCTCGCGGCCGTTCACTGCCAACAGGTATTCGCCCGCTGTAACGTTTACACCCGGCTGCGTAAGAGGCGCTTGCAACTGAGGATTCCAGTTCTCCCCGTTGTAGACTTTGGCGAATCGGTAACGCCCATTCTCGATTTTGTAATCGGCTCCCAGCAGACCGACTTTGATGTGGGAAATCTGAGGCTGCGTCCCGCCTCCGACGAACATATGACCAACCGTCATGTTGCCGAGCATTTCTTCAAACAGATAGTTCAGATCGGAGCGGGTGGAGATTCCATTCACGTAGGGTGAGTAGAATCGCTCGGCCGCTTTCAGATCGAGACCGTGGAAGCCGGGATCGTAAAAGAAGTCGCGCTCGATACGCCATACCTCGTGGTACATCTGCCGCCACTCCGCGCGCGGATCGACATAGACTTCCATATCGGTCAGCTTCAGGACGCCGTCACCCGCCTTGGGCGCCTGCTCCGTTCCCGCAATCACCCATTGCTCACCTTGGCGGAACAGCATCTTTTCGCCGTTCTCCGAGAGCTTGAATACCGTGGCCGCCTGCAGAATCGTGTCAGTCTTGCGCTTTTTGAAATCGAACTTGCTGACGATGATCTGCGGGGGGCCTTCGTTCAGCTCCACAATGGGAAGTTCCTCGAGATAAATGACTCCCTCCTTGCCGGCCGTCACCGCCAAATAGTTTTTATCCGGAACGGGCACGGCAAGAACCCGCTGGCTGATGTTATCGAAATCTATTCGAACTTCGGGCGGCGACTTCTTATCGGCTTTCTCGTTCTTGTCCTTGTCCTTTTGATCGGCTTTTTGATCAGGTTTCTGGTCATCTTTCTTGTCGGCATCTGGCTTGTTCTCGTCATCGCTTTCCGGTCCGAGCGGTGATGGCAGATCCTTTCGGAGCACCATGACATAAACGCTGCTCGTCACCGGATGGGCGATGCTCGACATGTCGATCCACCCGCCGCTGAGCCCGACATTGGTGCTCGCGATGAAGTAAAGATATTTGCCGCTCTTATCAAACACCGGAGATAACGCATCGCTCATTCCATCGGTTACCTGGGTGGATTTAGAATCGCCGAGCGAATACACGTCTAATGCGTGGAGATGATTGTGAAGCTGTTTGCTATACGCGATCCACCGGCTGTCCGGCGACCAAGTTGCTGTTTTTACATATCCCGGACTGTCGTACGAATCGGTGTCGACACGAACGGGAGTTTTCTTGTCGAGGTCGACATACCAGAGGTTGAGCCGCTTGTCCGAATAAGCGATCTTTTTACTGTCAGGCGACCAGACCGGGGAATAAAAGAATGAGGGAGGCTTCCCCAAATCGATCTTTTTCACTTCGCCCAGCCCGTTCTGAGCGCGAATATGGAGCGCGTATTCACCGGACTCATCGGAAAAATAAGCGATCGATTTTCCATCGGGCGACCAGGCCGGGTCGCGATCTGCAACGCTCGGACTAGCTGTGAGGTTGCGGATGTCACCTTTATCGGCGGGAATTGTAAGAATTTCGCCATGCGACTCAAACACCGCGCGCTGCCCTGTTGGTGAAAGTGCGGCGTTCTCGATTTTGGCCACCGTCAGCTTTTCGAAGTGCGGACGCACCTCCGGAAGATCGGCCAAGATACGAACGTTAACTTGATGTGATTTGCCCGATTTCAGATCGAACAGATAGAGCGAGCCGAACTGCTCATAAACGATTGCACCCGGACCGGCTGAGGCTGATTTGAAATCGAGTCCTTCGTTCTTCACTGCCTCACTCACTTTGGCGGAATGCGTATCATACGCCCACAGGCTGACAGGCCCATTGCGATCAGACAGGAAATACACCTTCCCGCCAATCCACATGGGATTGAAATCGTTTGAATTGTCGCGTGGAATTTTTGTAATGCTCGAATCCGAGAGGTCCGCGAGCCAAATTTTTGTGGTTTGGCCGCCGCGATATCGCTTCCATGCGGCCTGCCAGTGAAATACAGGCACATACGCAATGTGCGACCCGTCGCTCGAATAGGAGCCATCCTCCGCGGTCGGAAGCGGAAGCACCTCGGGGAACGTGCCATCCAAACCAATGGTGTACAACATGCCGCTATCGGCATAACTGTCGCGGCGGGAGTTAAACAGGACGCGTTTGCCGTCGGGCGTCCAGCCGATTGCTAGATCGGGGCCCGGATGACAGGTCAGTCTGCGCGGCACTCCGCCGGTCGCGGGAATCACGAAGAGATCGATATTGCCGTCGTATTCTCCGCTGAACGCGATTTGGGAACCATCAGGCGAAAAGCGTGGACTGAATTCACGGCCTGCGCCGCTGGTCAAGCGCCGTGCTTCGCCACCATCACGACTCACGATCCAAAGGTCGTTCGCGTATTCGAAGACGATTTGGGTCAGGCTCACCGCTGGATTTTTTAAAAGGAGGTGATCACTCGGTTCGGCCTCCGGCGCAGCGATAGCGATGCCGAGAACGCAGAGAAGACCGGCAATGTTTTTGAGCATTGTGACTGATTTTATACGTTCAGAGCTTTTTGAGCCAGATGTCACGAACCCAGAGCTTGCCGATGGCCTCCACTTCGATGCCGATTTTGCCGCTCTCATGAAACTTGGTCTTGTCATCGTCAAACAGGATTGCGACCACGTGCCCGTTCAAAATGTGAGTCATCTGGTGGCCGCGAGCGATGAGGTGGAGCTGGTTCCAATCGTTGATCTTGTAATAGCCGCCGAGCTCGTTGATATTGCCGAGCGAAGCCAGCAATACAGGCTTCTTCCCCTGCTCCGTCTGGACGACATCACCGCGCCAGGCGACAATTCCGCGGCCCGTTGCCTGTTCATAGAATTGTCCGGTATATCGATTGCCGGCATCGAAATCATACTGGGGACCGGCCAGGTTCCACTGCGCTTCTGAAGCGGGATCCGGAGGTGTCCCACGAGGCTGGCCGCTGGGGCACGTTGCGCTCGCGTTGCGGGGTGCGCCACCACCCGGCGCCTCGCGCGCCGGGGCAATCCAACTGCGGTATTGAACGCCGCTGTTGATATTGCCGTCCCCTTTCATTTCCAGCTTCAGTTCGAAATCGGACGGCTCGCCGCCCTGCCAAACAAGATAGATTGTGCCGGTGGGCTTCTCGCAGGTGGATTCGATGGTGATGGCGCCGTTCTCCACTTTCCAATTCGAATCGCCGGACCAGCCGTTCAATGTCTGTCCGTCCCAGAGCGACGTCCAGCCCTCGTGATCGGCGAAGTTGACCGGCTCGGGATGGCTGAAACCGGCGAAACGGCGCGGAGCAGGCGGCGCTTTTCCAGCTGGCTGTTGTGATCCGGCCGGATTCACGAAAAAGAGCACGGCACCGATTGCCGGCAGCGCGGCTTGAAAACTTATTTTCCTCATGATCTGACACAGTATCATCGTTTGACAGCGATATGAGTGAAACTCACAGCTCTCCTGCATTACACAACGCGATGTGGCCGGGACTGGTCGGCAAAGGGCCGAATTCTGAGCCGCCGATTGACCTCGAAACGATGTTGAAGCTCACGGCTGGAGCGAATGCTGATGGCCAGCGGTTCGAGGGCGTGGACCTGTTCCTCTCGTTGCCCCATACCGATATCGATTCTTCGGATGACGATTTGGCGCGGCTGGCTGAGAACGTGGGCTCAAAGGGATTAGTGGTTGGCTCGCTGGTCGCTCCTGTTTGGGGTGCGACAGGCGGCGGGTCCGCGATGGGGAACGACTCGGAAAGGGCGCGATTTTTGGAGCAAGTCAGAAAAGCATGCCGCATCGGGCGCAAACTGCGCGATCTCGGAATTCGCAGATACGGCATTATCCGCATCGATTCGGCCGCGAGCCCGGGCGAGTGGGCGAAGAATCCGAAGCAAAACACTGATCGCATCGCTCAGACTTTCCGCGAGGCCTGTTCGATCGCGGAAGAGTTCGGAGAAAGGCTTGCCGCGGAAGGCGAGATTTGCTGGGGAGCTATGCATAGCTGGCGGCGGAATGTGGAACTGCTGGAACTGGTGAATCGCCCGAAAACGTTGGGCTTCCAGGCTGATATGGCGCACACGATGCTCTTCACGATGGGTTACAACGCTCCGGAAGACCGCCTCCTGCCGGAAGACTTTGATTGGTCGCGGAAGAATGAGCTTGCGGCGGCGTACCGGAAGATGGCAGCTGCGCTGCGTCCCTGGACGATCGATTTTCACGTGGCGCAGAACGACGGCACGGTAAAAGGCGAAGGCTCGCATGATAAGACCGGGAGGCACTGCCTACCGTTCGATCCGAACGGAAAGCTGGATATTGTTCGGGACGCGGGCGCATGGATGCGGGATGACGGCGGCAACGTGACGCGGGCCTTCGCACATATCTGCTGGGACGGCTGCATGTTCCCGAACCGAGTGATGCTGGATCCGAAAACCTGGAACGATGTTCTGCGCGTTATGGTTGCAGTGCGCAACGCGCACGGCTGGGATTAACGATGAAGAAAATAAATATCGGACTGGTCGGGGCAGGTTTCATGGGACGCACGCATTCCAATGCGTTCCTTCATGCACCGCGATTTTTCGATTTTCCATATCAGCCCATTCTCAAGAAAATTTGTGCGAGGAATGCGGAGGGCGCGCGGGCATTCGCGTCGCGCTGGGGCTATGAAACTTTCGAGACGGACTGGCGCAAGCTGGTGGATTCACCGGAAATCGATCTGATCGACATCGCCAGTCCGAACGACACGCATGCCGAGATCGCGATTGCGGCTGCGAACGCCGGCAAGATGGTAATGTGCGAAAAGCCGCTGGGACGCAATCCGAAAGAATCGGAAGCTATGGTCGGCGCGGTGGAGAAGGCCGGCGTTCCGAACATGGTCTGGTACAACTACCGCCGTGTCCCGGCCGTGATGTTGGCAAAACAGTTGATCGACGATGGGCGGCTCGGCAGAATTTTTCACTATCGGACCGTATTCCTGCAGGATTGGACGATCTCGGCCGATCTGCCGCAGGGAGGGGCGGGGCTGTGGCGTCTGGATGCCAGCGTTTCGGGGAGCGGAGTTACAGGCGATCTCTTAGCTCACAATATCGACACGGCATTGTGGCTGAACGGACCGATGGACGAAGTGACGGCGATGACCGAGACATTCATCAAGAGCCGAAAGCACACGCTAAGCGGGAAGGAGGAACCGGTTCGCATTGACGACGCAAGCGCTTTTTTGGCGCGCTTCAAGAACGGATCGCTGGCGACGTTTGAAGCAACGCGCTATGCTCGCGGCCACAAGGCGCTCTATACGTTCGAGATCAATGGCGAGCAGGCGTCCATCCAATGGAATCTGCATGACCTGCATCGTCTAGAGTATTTCGATCATCGCGATGAAGGCCGGTTGCGTGGCTGGAGAAGCATTCATGTGACGGATTCGGATCATCCCTACATGAAGCAATGGTGGGTGCCAGGGCTGCAGATCGGATACGAACACACATTCATTCACCAGGCAGCCGATTTTTTGGCAGCGTTAGGTGAAGGCAAGAACGCACCGCCCACATTTAGGGACGCCTTGCTTACTGACTATGTGACTGGTGCTGTGCTCGAGTCGGCGGCCAACCGGCAATGGGTGAAGGTTGCCGGGCAGCCGTAGTCTGCGCTGGCTCAATTTCTCTGGCGACAAGCGCGAGAGACTCGCCCGGATTGGTTCTCCAAAGGGAATGTAAAAGCGGAGGAGGATTCGCGAACTCTTAGACTCGCCTGCAAACGCACGCTGATGATAGGGCCTGCCGCCGAACCCTCCTTTAATCGCTCAATCAGAATTTCGGCGGCGCGATACCCCAGTTCGTGAGCAGGTTGGATCACCGATGTGATCGCCGGACGAAAGATATCTTCGGCTGTCAGTTCATCGAACGTAACAAATGCTATGTCCTCAGGCGTGCTCAAACCGCATGACGCCATTCCTCGTAAAGCGCCGAGGCCGGTAACGCCGTTGGTGCAGAAAAGAGCGGTGGGGCGCCGCACTGAACTCAGAAAGTATTCCTTGCAAGTGCGGACCACATCGTCCTGATGAAGCGTGGTCTCCCAGATGAGCGACTCCTGTGACGCGATCCCGGCACGCTCCAAAGCTGTTTTATAACCCCGAAGCCGTTCTCGCTCGTTCCTGAGGCTCAACGGTCCAGTCAAAATCGCAATTCTCTTGTGGCCCAGCGAAACGAGATGCGAAACTCCCATATCGGCCGCGGCGCAATCCTCGACGCAGACCGAGTCGACTTCGATTCCTTCCGGCAATCTATCCAGGCACACGACTGGGATTCCGGCGTTCAGGAGTCCCCGAATTTGTGTTTGTGAGCCGTGGCCGGACGCGATCACAAGCAGAATTCCTTCCACGCGCTGCGAACGAAGTAGCGATAGCACCTCTGCCTGCCGCGCCGTATCGTCATCGGAGTTGACCGCAATCACGGAGTAGCCCAACGCTCGCGCCGCGGATTCGGCGCTACGAATAACCTGCGGGAAAAAAGGAATAGTAATGTCGGGAACAACAATTCCCAGTGTTCGCGTCTTGCGTGTTTTCAGACTCCGGGCAATGTGATTCGGGTGATAATCGAGCGTGCGGATCGCGGCGAGAACTTTGCGGCGCAATCGCTCGCTAACGCGAGCAGATCCGCCGATGACATGCGACACGGTGCCGATGGAGACACCGGCCATTTCGGCTACTTCCTTAATGGTGGGCATGAATCTAAATAAGAATACTTGAAATCCGGAGCGCCGGGGTGTCAGGTCGTTCGATCTGCCTAAAAATCGAATTTATCGATGTTGTTTTTTCGAAAGATTAACGGCTTGCCAAGAATGATATCGGTTCCTTCGATTTGTAATTTCCCGAGACGTCCGGCATCGAATGTCGAGCCGCCTTTCGGGAACGTTCCACGCGCGAGTGCGGCGGGCGCGGCGACAGCAAGATAGCCCAGATTGTTAGTGCTCCACAGCACAACGGCTTCAATCTCGCCGCCATGGACGTACGGTTTACATAAATTCGGCAAGGATAAGCCAACTACCTGGACATCCCGCCGCCCAGACTGCTTAACGGCTTCCCCGGCGCCGGGCACCGCCGGAGCGGAAATCGCGGTTATTACTTTGAGCTCCGGATAGACCTTCAACAATGTCTGGGTTTCATTGAAGGCCTTGTCCCGGTCGTCGTCGCTCGGTCGAATGGCCACCAGCTTCAATTGCGGGTACTTCTCCGCCACGCGGCGCCGCATGAAGGAGATCCATAAGTTCTGATTGGCCGCGCTGAGAGCGCCTGTGATGATGGCGAATTGTCCGCGGTCGCCCATCACACGAGCCGTCTCGTCAATCAATGTCTCGCCAATAGACTGCGGCGTGGCTTGATTGATGAAATAGTCTCGGGCGTCGGGTTCGGCATCGGCATCCCAGGTCACGACTTTAATTCCCTGTGCCCGGGCTTTGCGCAGCACGGTCGAAATGCCGGCTCCGTTCTCCACGCTTACGGAAATGGCGTCGACGTGGCGAGTGATCCAGCCCTCGACGACTTCATTTTGTTTTGCGGCATCCAGCCCAGTCGGACCATCCCAGATCAGATCCACATTGAGGTCTTTTGCGGCTTGTTCAGCGCCCGTCCGGCAACTGATGAAATAGGGATCGCCCTTGGCTTTGGGCATGACGCCGATGGTGACGCGCGATTCCGCATTCGCCTGAGATGCGCCGCCCAACGCCCGGTTGTTGCGGGTTTCACCCCAAAATCCCTTGCTCAACGGAATAATTACGATGAGCGCGATAATTGCCGCATACAGAATTGCGACGCGTTGCCTTCGGTTTTGGTCCTCTCGCTCCGGTTGCGCAGCACCGGCGGGTTCGACCCGGTTTATCAGCCGCTCCACGGCAATTGTCGAGACCAATAGAATGCCCGTCAAGATACCGGCAAGTTCGGCAGGCCATTCCGAAAGGCGCAGACCGTTCTGCAAAATAACAATCGCCGCCAAGCCCAATAGCGTGCCCCAGATGGTGCCGGACCCTCCGAAGATGGATGTGCCGCCCAAGACAACCGCGGTGATGGCGATGAGTTCGTATCCGGTGCCGGCATCCGATTTCGCCTGTCCGAGATGGGCGACGTAAATAATAGCCGCCACTCCCGAAGCAAAACCCGAAAGTACATAGACCAGCGCAAGACGCCGCACCACAGGAACTGCGCCGTAGCGGGCCGCGGAAACCGAATGGCCGATAGCGTACAGGCCTCTACCGATGACGGTTCGGTGGAGCAAAATCCAAAACCCGAGGACAGCAAGCAGAAGGAAGATGGTCTGTGTCGGTATGCCTCCTGCCAAATATCCTTGGCCAAGAAATAAAAAGCTGGCCGGAAAGTCAGAATAATTCCGCGCACCCAGAGTAAGGGCTTCCGCCAGTCCGCGAAACAACGAGTAAGTGCCGAGAGTAACGATCAGAGGAGAAACACTGAGGCGCGCTATCAAGGTCGCATTGATTGCGCCGCCCAACACGCTTACGAGCAAAGTCAGAAAGACGGCCACGCCGACGGGCAAGTGCGCATCCTGCCACAGCGCGCCGAAACTCACGGCGCACAAACCCATCATGGAGCCAACGGACAGATCAATGCCGCCGGTCACGATGACAGGCGTCAGCGCAAGAGCGAGCAGTCCAATTTCAACGCCAAGACGAATGCATTCGAAAAAATTCGTCAGCGAAAAGAAATTCTTGCCCGTGATGCTGAATAGCACAATCTCAATGGCGATGAACACTCCGAGGACGAGTTCTTGTTTGCTCTTCGTCTTCACGATCGTGATCTAGGCAATGGCCATCCGCTTTTCGCGATGGGCGCTGACCGCCTCCAGCACTACTGTCAGCAAAATGATTGCGCCTTGGATGGCCTTCTCCCAATACGGATTGATTCCTAAATAGATGAGCGCAGGTCCGATACTGCCTAGCAGCGCCACGCCGAGGAAGGTGCCAAGCAGACTGCCGCGGCCGCCTGTAATCGGTGTTCCGCCCACAACCACCGCCGCTATGGCCTCCAGTTCGAGATTGATGCCGCTGTTGGCGGGCACATCGGAGAATCGAACCGCGTTCAGCAAAGATGCCATCCCGGTGAGCGCTCCGATAAGAACGAAAACCCAGAAAACGACCTGCGTCGTGGAAATGCCCGCGAGCCTCGCTGCTTCAGCGTCAGATCCGGTCGCGTACACGGCCCGAAGCGCCGAAAGGTTCTGCGATCCCCACCACAATGCCGCGAAAATGAGAAGCGCCGTGCCGACGATGACCGCCTGTCCGATTTCCTGCCCAAATCCAAACCATTGGAACCGGCTTGGCAAGTTTTCGACCCAAGCTCCGCCCGTGATCCATCGCAGAGCTTCGCGCCAGGCGACCATCGTGGCAAGCGTCACCACAATGGAGGGAGCCTTCACAAATGAAATTAACGCGCCATTCACAGCTCCGAAGACGGAACCGATAATGAGGACCGCGATAGGCAACAGGAAAATGGGCACTCCCGCCTTCGCCAGCACTCCGCAAGCGACGCTGATCACTCCGAAAAGTGAGCCGACTGAGATATCAATCTGCGCCACAACAATGACTAAAGTCATTCCCGTAGCGACGAGCAACACGGAGGCATTCGTAAGCGCCAGATCGCGCAGGTTGCCCGGCTCATAGAATCTGGGCGCAGCAAAGGCAAGAAATAGATAGAGGCCGGCAAGCGCAATCAAGCTGGGCCACTCACGACTTAAACGGAAGCTCATTCCGCTTTTCCGCCCGTTGCAGTAGCGCCGTGCCCCAGTGCCAATTCCAGCAATTCGTAGGGAGTCGCATCTTCGCGATTCAGAATAGCTACGATCTCGCCTTTTGCCATTACCGCCACTCGATCACTCATTCCGAGAATTTCAGAGGTTTCGGAAGAAATCATCAGAATAGCCAGGCCGCTCTCAGCAAGCTTGCCAATCAACTGATAGATTTCGGATTTCGCACCGACATCGATACCCTGAGTCGGCTCATCCAATATCAAGATCTTAGGATCTGTCATCAGCCAGCGGGCAAGAGCAACCTTCTGTTGATTGCCTCCCGACAAGTTCTTAGCGGGTGTGTCGATCGACGCGGTCTTCACACCCAAGCGTTGGCTAAATTCCCCGGCCACTTTCGTCTCAGTCTCGAAACGGAGAAACCCATTCTTGAACAGCTTGTTCGAGACTTGCTAACGTTGCGTTTGTTGCAACGGACATGTCCAGGATCACGCCATGCCGCCGGCGATCTTCAGGAACGTACGCAAACCCGAAGCGTACGGCATCCGCGGGCGAATTGATGCGCACGCGATTGCCTTCGACATACACCTCGCCGCCATCGAGGGGAGCCAATCCGAACAACGCCTCCGCAAACTGAGTGCGGCCTGAGCCAACCAGGCCCGCAAGGCCCAGAATTTCGCCGCGGCGCACAGACAGACTGACGTTACGGACACCCAGCCGCTTGCAACTTATATTGCGCACCTCGAGCGCCGTATCCCCCAGCTCAACCTGATGCTTGGGAAAGACCGCTGTCACTTCGCGTCCGACCATCAGGCGAATCAAATCCTGCGTGCTGGTTCCTTTCATCGGCCGCGTTTCGATGCTGTTGCCATCGCGCAGCACCGTCACTCGATCAGCCAAACGAAATAACTCTTCGAATCGATGCGAAATGTAGATAATTGCGACGCCCTGCGCACGCATTTCCAGGACGATTCGAAACAAGTTCTCTGAATCTTGATCTCCGAGAGAGGCAGTGGGCTCGTCCATGATGAGGATCGAGGCGTTTGCATCGAGAGCCTTGGCGATCTCCACAAGCTGCTGCTCCGGCATGCTGAGAGTACTCACCAATGCATCGGATCTGATGCGTGCGCCGGTCCTTTCCAGCAGCTCTGATGCGTGCGCTCGCCGTCGCCTTCCAATCGATGGTGTGCCAGGGGCGCGCGCTCTCTTTCGCGAGCGCAATATTTTCGGCGACCGTCAAATCTGGAAATAGCGCGGGCTGCTGATAGATGACACCGATGCCAAGAGCGCGCGATTTGGCCGGAGAGTTGTTCTCCACTCGCTGCCCGCGGATCCGTATTTCACCAGCGTCGGGTTGAATTGCACCCGTAAGAACTTTAATGAGCGTGGATTTGCCTGCGCCGTTTTCACCTACCAGCGCGTGAACCTCACCCGCAAACAACTCGAGCGAGACTCCTCGCAGCGCGTGCACTCCACCGAACGCCTTTCGAATGGCTAAGGCTTCGAGGACAACGGCGTTACGAGCACTCTGAGCGGAGTCTAAATGTCCTGTCACCCGTTCCAGCTTACCGTTAAATCAAAACCGTCCTTCTCTGTTCTTGGCTGGCTGCGTGAAGACACCTACGCTAAATTGAGCATAGTGAAAATCGCCCAGAATTCACGGAACCATGATGCGGCTTCGGAAGAACCGCTTCGCGTTCTTCAAAAACCTGGTTTGAGCACGCACTGGTTCTACGCGTTCTTTTTTATTTCTGGTTTTTGCAGCCTCGTGTATGAGGTGGTATGGCTGCGATTGAGCATGGCGAAATTTGGCGTCACGACGCCAATGGTTTCCATTGTGCTTTCCGTGTTCATGGCCGGCTTAGGCCTTGGATCCTGGGCCGGAGGCTTGTTTATTCGGCGCTTTGAGCGATCAGGATGCCAAATTACCGCTTCGACTATATGGCCTGGTGGAGTTACTGATTGGGCTCTCCGGGCTGCTGGCTCCGCTCACGATCACTGCCGGATATCATCTGCTTCAAAATTCAGGGAAAGGATTGGCGTGGGGCTCTTCCATTTACTATCTGGTCTCCGGAGGCTGGATTACCATCTCACTGCTCCCTTGGTGTACCTGCATGGGCGCGACTTTTCCGTTCGCGATGGCCACCATTCGCAAGATTCGAGCGGAGGGCTCGCAACACTCTTTCAGCTATCTCTATCTGGCGAATGTGCTGGGCGCAATAGCGGGCACGCTTATCCCGGCTTTTGTGCTCATCGAACTCTACGGTTTCAACCAGACTTTGCACATCGCGAGCGCGCTGAATGCCATTTTGGCGGCAGGAGTGTTCCTGCTCAGCTTTGCGCTTGCCTCGCCGTCCGCTGGGCGCCGCGCTGAATTCTCTGAGCCCGTTCCGAGAATACCCCACGCCAGGATCTCAAACGCGAATCCTGTGGCTTCTCTTCAGCACCGGTCTCTGCAGCATGGCGATGGAGGTCGTCTGGATTCGGCAATTCACGGTTTATTTAGGGAATCTTGTCTATGCGTTTGCGGTAATTCTTGCGCTTTATTTGCTGGCAACATTTGTCGGCTCTTCTCTGTACCGCAAATGGATCGTACGCCATGGTCCGGACGATATTGAGGCGGCATGGATACTGCTGGGACTCGCCTCGTTGTTGCCGTTATTGTTCGCCGATCCTCGCCTTCCCATCCCTCGGGTAATTACAATTGCGAGCCTCGGGTATGGCGCAATTCGAGCGAGCTTGGCGATCGTGCCTTTCAGTTGTTTGGTAGGTTTTCTTACGCCGATGCTGGTGGATTTCTGGTCTGGCGGCAGTCCGGATCGAGCCGGCAGAGCATATGCTGTCAATGTCCTGGGCTCAATCCTTGGGCCGCTCGTGGCGGGATTCTGCGTGCTCCCCTGGGCCGGCGAGCGGTGGGCATTATGCGTGCTCGCGCTTCCGCTGTTCGCGATTGGATTCGTGAGCGCTCGCCGGATCTCGCAGTGGCAGCCCAGAGTTCTAAAACTTAGGCCGAACAGTCTTTACGCCGCTAGTGTCGCGGCATCCGTACTGCTTGCATTGCTAACCAGAAATTACGGAACTAAATTCCCGCGACGCATCGAATTGAGAGATCACACGGCAACAGTCATCGCGACAGGGGAGGGGATGAGGAAACAACTGCTGGTCAACGGAACCGGGATGACCAAGCTGACTCCCATCACGAAAATGATGGCCCACCTGCCTTTGAGCTTTCTTAAAGAGACCCCCCGAGAATGGATTAGTGATCTGCCTTGGGATGGGCACCACGTTTCGCTCGATGATTTCGTGGGGAATCGATTCGACCGCTGTGGAGCTGGTTCCCAGTGTCCCGAAACTGTTTAGCTATTTCCATCCCGACGCCCCTGAACTTCTGAAATCCGGCCGGGCGCGGATTGTGATCGACGATGGCCGCCGTTTCCTGGAACGTTCGCAGGAACAATACGATGTCATTGCCATCGATCCGCCGCCCCCCGTCAGCGCGCCGACGTCGAGCCTGCTCTACTCGCAGGAATTCTTGTCAATTATTAAGCCGCACCTTCGGGCGGGAGGAGTTTTGCAGCTATGGTTCCCCGGCGGAGACGATGCCACAACCGCAGCCGTTACAAAATCCATACGCGATGCATTCCCTTATCTGCGCGCTTTTGATTCTATTGAGGGATGGGGTACTCACTACTTGGCCAGCATGGAGCCGCTTACTGATGTAACACCCGATGCCTTGGCGCGAAAACTACCCCCTCGGGCCGCCGAAGACCTGGTGGAGTGGAATCGCAATCTGACTCCAGCACAGATGTTCGGCACAGTGATCGACAACGAGGACGTGCTTGAGGATTTCATCTCACCCGACCCGTCGGTTCCACCCATTCAAGATGACCGGCCGATCAACGAATATTTCCTGCTTCGGTGGGCTGATCCTCGATTACCGATCTAAGCGTTTCGGAAGATCGCGTATAAAGTGTCGGTAGATCTTCTACCTACTCTTCGCCATTTCTGGGTAGAATGTCTGCAGACCATGCCGAACGAATCTTCCGACCGAATCCAGCTGCTGCAGGGCACGCTGGACATGCTCATCCTGCGCACGCTCCTGTTTGGTCCCGCGCATGGACATCAAATCGCCAAACACATCCAGCGAACCACGGAAGACTTGCTGCAGGTGGAACACGGTTCGCTTTATCCGGCGCTCCATCGTCTGGAGCGTAAAGGATGGATTGCGGCCAAGTGGCAGACCGCGGGAAAAGACCTGACACGCGAGTTTAAATACTACCGCCTCACCGCCGCCGGAAAGAGGCAGCTCATTGCGGAGGAATCGAAATGGAAGCAATTAACCGGCGCCATAGCCCAGATCATGTGGCCGGCAGAGGAGAGCTGAAATGCGCTGGTGGGGGCGTCGCAAAAAACGCGAACAGGATTTAGAGCGCGAGTTGCGCTCGGATCTGGAGTTGGAGGCCATTGAACAGGAGGAAAATGGCGTGCCGCCGGAAGAAGCCCGGTATGCCGCTCAGCGGGCATTCGGCAACACCAATCTGGTGAAGGAGGAGGTGCGCGATACGTGGGGCGGAAGGTGGTTTGAGGATTTCCTGAACGATATCCGTTTCACGGTCCGCCAGCTACGGAAAGCCCCTGCGTTCACGGTTGTTGTCTTGATGAGTCTTGCGCTTGGCATCGGCGGCAATACCGCGATTTTCACGCTGATCGACGCGGTGCTTTTGAAGTCGCTACCGGTTCTCAATCCAGATACTCTGGTTGTGCTCGGCCCAGCCCGGGGTTCGGGTACGGGCGTCGGAATCCCCCGGGACGGAACGTTTTCCCTTTATTCCTACGATCTCTACAAACATCTTCAAGACACGAATGTGTTCGCTGGACTCTGCGCCGTCCAGAGTACCCAGCAAACTGACATCAGCGTGCGTCGCGCCGGGTGGAGCGAGTCACAGCTAACGCATGCCAGGCTAGTATCCGGAAATTACTTTCAGGTGCTCGGTGTCAATGCAGCGCTGGGCCGCGTGATCGCTCCCGCGGACGATTCACCCTCCGCACCACCGGTTGCCGTCGTCAGTTTTCGCTACTGGAAGGAAAGTCTCAGTAGCGATCCTTCGGTGATCGGCTCGGCTGTCGATCTCGGCGGCGTGCCTTTTTCGATCGTCGGAGTGGGTCCACCAGGATTCTACGGCGAAACACTTGCGCCAGATCCGCCTAGCTTTTGGGTTCCGCTCTCCGCGGACCGCTCACTGAACCGGAAACTTGCAGTGATTGACGATCCCGACACGCATTGGCTCTACCTCATTGGTCGCCTCAGGCCCACAGTGTCCGCGCCGCAAGCGCAGATTCGCCTGACGGCCGCCTTGCGGAATTGGCTGCTTTCACGAGAAGGTGCGAGCATTTCCGCCGAGCAGCGTCGAAGAATTTCGATCAGTCACATCGAACTGTTCCCAGGCGGCAGCGGCATTACTCATATGCAACGGAATTACTCGCGGACTTTGCGCCTGCTGCTGGGCATCTCAATTGCGGTTCTACTGATTACGTGCGCCAATATAGCGAACCTCCTGCTCGCGCGCGGAACCGCGCGAACGGCTGAAACATCGGTCCGACTCGCATTGGGAGCCAATCGCTGGCGTCTCGCGCGGCAATCCCTTACGGAAAGCCTGACCCTGGCTCTTATCGGTGGCGCGCTCGGACTAGCGGCCGCTTCAGCGGGTACAAACCTGCTGATCGCGCTGTTCTTCCGAGGCACGGATTATGTTCCCATTCAGACCTTGCCCGATCTCCGCATCCTTGCATTCACGCTTGCGCTCTCCTGCGGCGCCGCAATCGTGTTCGGCTTACTCCCGGCAGTTCGCATGAGTTCACACAGTGCACCCGTTATTAAAGGTGCGAGCCCCGGTATCAAGAGTTCCCGGCTGTCCCATCGCCCATTTGGATTGGGCTCGGCACTGATTGCCGGTGAAGTGGCTCTTTCTCTGGTTGTGTTGGCTGGAGCCGGCACGTTCGCCCGCAGCCTTGCGAACCTCACCAGGCAGCCATTCGGTTTCAATCGCGAGCGTGTCTTTATTCTCAACATCGATCCGGCTCATGCCGGCTACGATTACAACCGGCTTGGGCCCCTATATCGGCAAATGTACTCTCGTCTGAATTCGTTGCCCGGCGTGAAGAGCGCAAGCTTCTCGTTCTACAGCCCGTTCAACAACTGCTGCTCGGCTTTCACTGTCGGGGTCAAGGGCTATACGCCGAAACCTGGGGAAAGCACGTCCACGATGCTGAATCGGGTTTCGTCCGGCTATTTCGAGACGCTTGGCACGAAAGATTCTGCGCGGCCGTGCTGTCGATGAGCGCGACACGCCGGCGTCGCGGCCCGTTGCCGTGGTGACGGAAGAATTCGTCCGCCGCTATCTTTCCGAAGGAAAATCCGATCGGCAGGCACTTCGGTATTGGCGGCGAGCGCGACAAAGGCGATCTCGAGATTGTGGGCGTCGTCGAAGACGCGAAGTACGACGACCCGCATGACCAGCCGTTACCAATGGCATTCCGGCCGTTCCTCCAGGTGAAAGCCGGGCGAAGTCTTCGACGACGACTCAAACTTCGCGAATGTGATCGAGGTCCGCTCGAAAGGATAGCTCCGAATGCAATTGCGGCAGAGGTTCGCCGCGCGCTAGCCGATATCGATCCACATCTTCCCGTGCTGCGCGTCAGCACGCTCGCGGACAACATCAGCCACACGCTGAACCAGGAGAACGTAATTGCCGCTCTCGCCATGTTCTTCGGCTTAGTGGCCCTCGTCCTCAGCTGCCTCGGACTGTACGGATTGATGGCCTACGCAGTTCAGAGGCGAACCAGCGAGATTGGTATTCGCATCGCCTTGGGAGCGCGGCGCGGAGCCGTAGTCGGAATGGTGATCCGGGAGGCTTTGGTCCAGGGTTTCATCGGCATACTGATTGGCGTTCCCGCCGCGTTTGCCGCTCTTCAACTCGTCGCGAATCAACTTTACGGCGTCAGCCCGAATGATCCGAAGTACTCCGCCGCAGCGGCTCTCGTGCTTCTTATGTGCATTGCTGGAGCAGGCTACTTACCGGCCCGTCGCGCGTCGCGTATCGATCCGCTGGTGGCATTGAAATACGAATAGGCCGCTAGCGCCGCCCAATTACGGCGCGAAGTAGCTCGAAATGTCCAGAATCAACTGCGTCGGATTGGACCCGAACGCATCGATCGAACCGTTGGCAGTTGGAACAATCGCCATATTCGAAGTGATTGCTCCATCGAACGCATTCAAAGTCGAAACCGCGGGCATCGTCTGGCCATCCGGCCACAGAGTCAGATAACGTCAGCGCCGCGGGTGGTATCTACCGTCGCATTCAGAACATACGCTTGGGCCGCGGAAGGCACGCCGCACCCACTTCCGGCAACGTTCACCGCGATGGTCCCGTTGAAGGGCTGCGAGCCCGGGTGGATTTCGCGTGTCCAGCACGCGGCAGGGCGTCAGGGTATAAAGCGAGAGCCCGCCGCTTCCCGGAGCCGCAAAGTATCCGTCTACATCGATGACCAGATCCGTAGCATCGCTGGAGAAGACAGACACGCTTCCGCCCGTACCGGCGGGAACAATTGCCGCGTTCGCCGTGACGGCTCCAGTCGATGCATTTAACGTCGAAGCAAGAGGTTGAGCTTGCCCAGTGGGCCATGTGGTCAAGTAACTGAGAGGCCCTTTCGGAACCGCAGTGAAATTAAGCGAATACGCTTGCGCGCTGGCAGGTATGCTGCAAGACCCCGGCGATTGCGAAGGACGTCGTCGAGCCGGCGTCAAGAGCCCTTCCGCTCTGTCGTGTATCGGTTATCCGGCAAGGTGTCAGCGGATAGAATGCGAGCGCGGAGGTTGCGTTCGCCGCGGGCAGGAAGTACCCGTCGATATCGAGCACAAGTTGCGTCGCGTCAGTCACGAAGATGCTGATCCCCCGCCTGTTCCGGCAGGCACAATCGCGGCATTCGCCTTGATGCGGCCGTCCGAATTGAGAGTTGAAACAATGGGCTTCGAACCGCCTTGCGGCCAAACCGTGAGATATCCGAGCGGTCCTGCCGGAACCACAGTCACGTTGAGCGAATAAGCGACCGCCGTGATGGGAATACCGCAGCCACCGCCAGGAATATTGAAATTGCGCGTACTGCCGGCTGCTAGCTCAGGACCGCCGAACGCGCCGTTCGCATTCCGCGTATCCACGATACGGCAGGGCGTTACCGGGACAAACACAAGTGCGCCGACTGCCGGAGTTTATCGTTAACAAGTGTGAGCTGTCGCTGCTCGGACCAAAGTTTCCGGCGCCGCTGTAAGCAGCCTGAATAGTATAAACGCCGGCAGGCGTACCGCCCGGCACCGAATAGGTGATTGAGGCACTGCCATTCGCGACAGGACCTGTGACTGGCGATCCCACGGTTGTTCCATTATTTGAAACGGTAAACGTAACCGTTCCCGCCGTAACGGTCCCCGCTGGACTCGTTACATCCGCCGATAATATTACGGTCTGAACGTTCGGACTAAATGTAATCCAGCGCGCTGGATGCTGACGTATTCGTGGACAGCGCAACTGTCAAGCTATGCTTGTTGTCGCCGCTGGCGGCGAACACTCCAGCGCCACTGTAGACGGCTTGAATTGTGTAGGTGCCTGTTGCGGTTCCACCCGGTAGCACATACGTCGCAGTGGCGTTGCCGTTCGCTACCGTTCCCGAAATTGCCGCGGAGCCGATCTCGGCGCCATTGTTTAGAACAGTGAAGCTGACCGTCCCTCCGTTCACTGGCCCCCCTAGGCTGGTAATTAGGGCGGAGAGCGTCACGTTCTGATCGCTAGCGCTGAATGGCGCTGATGCGTTTGCCGCCGCTATAAGAGTCGGGGCAATCACCAACAAAGTGTGCGTGCTATCGGTGCTCGGCGCCAAACCGGCTGTGCCGCTATAGACCGCCTGAATCGTGTACACGCCGGCAGGCGTACCGCCCGGCAAAACATAAGTCGCGCTCGCTGCTCCGTTCGTCACTGTGCCAGACGTCACGGCGTTCCAACAGCTGTGCCGTTGCTCAAAATAGTGAAGGTGACAGTGCCGCCGTTCACAGTTCCTGCAAAACTCGTGACGCCTGCCATCAGCGGCACGTCCTGAGCATTCGCGCTGAATGTGACCGTAGCGCTAGTTGCTATCACATTGCTTGCCGCGCCCACTGTCAGCGTGTGTGTGTTATCGCCACCTGCAGCGAATAAGCCTGCACCGCTATACGCGGCCTGAATCGTATAAATACCCGCGGGCGTTCCGCCGGGCAGGACATAAGTAACGCTCGACACGCCACTCGATACTGCGCCGCTAACGGGTGTTCCGATGGTAGTTCCATTGTTTAGCACCGTAAAGATGACGGTTCCACCATGCACTTTCCCGGCGGCACTACTCAATGTTGCCGAGAGTGTCACGTCTTGAGGATTCGCACTGAATGGCAGGGACACGCTCTCCGCCGCGACTGTGGTGGCTGCCAGCACGGTAAGCGTGCCATTGCCACTGCTGCTTCCAAAGGTCGTGTTGCCGCTATAGACGGCCTGAATCATATAGGTACCCACCGGCGTTCCTCCGGGCAGGGCATACGTGGCAGTCGTGCTGCCATTCGCCACGGCACTCGAAGTTACAGGAGAGCCCACCAGCGTCCCACTGCTCAGTACCGTGAATGTCACAGTACCTCCGTTAACGGCTGTTCCTCCGCCCAACACGCCAGCCGATAACGTCACACTCTGAGAGCCCGGATTGAACGTCGCCGACGTATTCGCCGCCACCGTCGAGGTAGGGATGTCTACTGTAAGCGTATGACTGCTGTCGCCTGCCGCGGCAAACAAGCCCGCGCCGCTATAGACCGCCTGAATCGTATAGACGGCCGCCGGTGTCGCCCCAGGCAGCACATAGGTCGCGCTGGCGAAGCCGTTGGCCACCGTAGCCGAAGTGGCCGGAGAACCAACGGGCGTCCCATTGTTCAGCACCGTGAAGCTCACAGTACCGCCGTTGACGGTCCCCGCTGCGCTCGTCAGACTGGCTGAGAGCGTTACGTTCTGTGCGCTCAAGTTATACGCCGCCACAACATTGCTCGCGGCAATCGCTGTGACGCCGGTCACGGTTAACGTACCGCTACCACTGCTTGCCGCAAAGTTCCCAGCACCGGAGTAGGCGGCCTTAATAGCATAGGTGCCCATCGCCGTTCCTCCGGGCAGCATATACGTCGCGCTCGCGGTGTCATTGCTCACAGGGCCCGAGGTAACGGGAGATCCAAGTACGGTTCCGTTACTCCAAACCGTGAAAGTCACGGTTCCGCCGTTTACCAGATCGCTAGCGGTCACTCCCGCCGTCAAAGTCACAGTCTGTGCGTTTGCGTTGAATGACGCCTGCACACTCGCCGCCGCCGTGGTTGTAGCAATGTCCACGATCAGGGTATGACTCCCATCGGTGCTGCCCGCGAAACTTGCCGCGCCACTATAAACGGCCTGAATTGTGTAGGTCCCCACAGGCGTTCCCGCGGGCAGGACATACGTAGCGTTCGCCAGGCCGTTGGCCACTGTGCCTGAAGTGGCCGGAGAACCAACCGGCGTTCCATTGTTCAATACCGAGAATGTTACGGTCCCGCCATTGACGGCTCCCAAGGTGCTCGTCAGACTAGCCGAGAGCATCACGTTTTGAGGACTTCCGCTAAGTGAAACGGAGACATTGGCGGCCGTAATCGTCGTACCTGCGTTTACGGTCAGAGTCGCGTTGTTGCTGCTCGCCCCAAAGAGCGCGCTGCCGGAGTAGGCCGCCTGAATGGTGTACGCAGCCACCGCTGTTCCGCCGGGCAGCGAATATAGCGTGCTGGCGAGCCCGTTCGACACCGTATCGGAGGTCACCGGCGCTCCCACCACCGTCCCGTTATTCAAAATCGTGAACGTCACTGTCCCGGCGTTCACTGCGCCCCCGGGGCTGCTCACGGTCGCTCCCAGTCTCACACTCTGAGTGTTAGGACTGAATGTCGCGGTTTCATTGAACGCAGTCGTGGTGGTTGCTGTCGTGATGTTCAAGACATGGCTGCTATCGCTGCTCGAACCCAAACTCGAGGCGCCGCTGTAAACCGCCAAAATCGTGTACGTCCCTGGCGCCGTGCCGCCCGGCAGCGTGTAATTCGCAAACGCGCTCCCGTTCGTCACCGTGAACGAGGTCACCGGCGCCCCCACTACTGTGCCGTTATTCAAAATGGTGAAGGTCACGGTCCCGCCGCTCACCGGGTTGCCGGCGCTGGTGACACTTGCAAACAGCGCTACCGTCTGAGTGTTCGCATTGAATGTGGCCGGTTCATTGCTTGCGACGGTGGTGGTGGCCTGCAAAATGGCGATCGAGATCGGATTGGGATCCGTTGCCGCGCCCATCGAACCGCCTCCCGACACGCTGGCGCTATTGCTCTGCGTCGAGGCCGCATTGCCGGCCACGCTCACCGTGGCGACAATCTGCGAACTCCCGTTGGCCGGAATCGGCGTCGTGCTGGTGCAACTCGGCAGCGTGCTGCAATCCCACCCGCTCCCGCTCATCCCGGTTACCGTCAAGCCCGCGCTCGGCAACTCCGTCACTGTGATTGCGCCGCCCGTCGGCCCCGGCCCATTGTTGGTCACCGTAATGGTGTATTGCGCTCCCGTCTGCCCTTGCGTCAAAGTGCTTGGACCCGTCATCGCGATCGACAACACGGGCGGATTTGTAGCGATATTCAAACACCAATTCCCCAAGCTGCCCGCCGAACCGCCTCCCATTACGTACATGTCCAGTGACCACTTGCCGTTCGGATCGGCATTCGCAAACGTGCCATTCAGCCCCAGCGTTTCGGCGTTGGCCGGCGCAGAGAACTGTGGATTCGCTGGAGCCGGCGCAGGAAACACCGGCGCATTCTGCACGGCTTCCGAGGTAGGCGAAAACGTGCCGGAGGAGGGCACGCTGCTGCTCGGGAAAGCCGGGTTGCCGTCGGCGAACGTATACATCGCCCCGCTCACCGGGACCGCCGCGCCCGCATTCGACAGGAACACCACGTTACCCGGCGAGGGGTCTACCGCCGGACCGCTCAGCAGCCCGTTCACTCCGTACAGGTTCGGATCCGTGAGCCCGTTCAGCGTCACCGAGACCGTGTTCACCGTGCCAGCCAGGTTGGCTACGAAAATATTCGACGGATACACCGAGGCTCCGCCGCTCGCCGGCAACACCATCCCGCCTGGATTGCAATACTGCCCTGGAGCCGGATTCGTGGTGTGAGTGTCCACTTCCTGCGTCACCGTCCCGCTGCTAGCGTCGAAGTTGCCCGCGCTGCCGTTGTATTGCGCGGTGATGATGTGCGTTCCTTCGCTCAGCGCGCTGCTAGTGAAAGTGGCCTGCCCGTTGCCGTCCAACGCCGCGGCTGCTTGCAGTGTCGTGTCGCCCTCCAGAAAGGTCAGCGTTCCAGCCGTCACATCGCTGCCACCGGCGCTCTGCGTTACGTGCGCCGTAAACGTCACACTGTTATTCGGCGCCGCAGTGAACGAGGGATTCTGGCTCGAACTCACAGTGGTGGTGGTCGCGGCTGAACCATTCGCAGTCAGCGACGTTGTGACCGTCAGTGTCCAACTCGCCAGGCTGCCGCTCGCGCCGGCCAGCCCGTCTTGGTTGCGGAACACATATAGATACCAGGTCTGATTCGGATCGTCGCCCCGAAACACCGCCCCCGCCCCACTGGCGAATGTGGCGCTGCCGTCCCCTGCTGCGTAAGCGCTCGCTGCCGGATATGCCGGAGCCGGTCCCGGAGCAATCGCCGCTCCGCACCCCAGCAGAACGGAACCGTGCGCGCAGTCCCAGTTCGGGTATTGACCTTGGGTCAACGAACTGGGCGCAAAAATGCCCTGGTTCGAAACACGTTGGTTCGAAACACGTTGGTTCGAACTAGTTTGGTTCGAAAATAGGCCGGTCTTGAGCGAAGTGCCGCTATCGGCCAGCGTGAAACTGACGCTCCCGCCGCCCTTGCTCCCGCAACCGTCCCCCGCGTTCGCCAGCGGCACAAAGGCATGCCCGGTTCCCGCGTTCACCAGTAGTAGATCCACATCCGACCAACAGGAGTTCGGCCCCGCATTGAGCCCATTGAGCGTAAGCTGCACCGACGCGACCGCCCCGCCCATGTTCTTGAGCGTCAGACTAGATGGATAGGGGGCTGCCGGCCCGTAGTAGTTCTCGGCAAACGTGATTGCCCCGCTGCTGCTCGCGCTACAGGCCGTCGCCGTGTTCGGCGCCAGACTGCAATCCACGCCCTGCCCTCGCAAACTTCCAGCCCCGAGCCAGGCCGTAAGAGAAGCCAGAATCAGGACACCATCAAGTTTTGAAGACACTTTTCCCCCTGCGGGCGGCCCAGATGATGCTTAACCATCCGCGTGAACGTAAGCGACCCGCGCAAGAGGAATCAGAGTTAGCAAAGAAAACGTATTACAGGCGGTACTTCGAAAAGGCCTCTGGACACGGGATCTATCGAACATAGCCCTATCGGAGTAGAGGTGCAATAGCGTAACGTACAGTACCAAAGCCCTTCCCTTGGTACTTACAGCCGATTCCTAAAACGCCCGACGCGCAATCTCAGTCAATTCCCCCGGTGTCAACGAAATTGGGTTGGCTTTCGTGCTGTTAGCTCGGTATGCTTGCTCCACCAAATTGGGGATTTGCTCCGGCTTAAGACCATACGCGGCAAGAGAGGGAATCTCGAGTTCCCGACAGAGAGCCTGAGTCCAAGCGGCAGCGTCTTCCGCCTTCGCCTCGGAATTGCCAGTCAAAATGCACGCGATCTCCCGATATCGAGCAAGCGCCACGTGCTGCGGGAAACGCTCTCTGAGTGCCCGGATGTTGATGGCAATACCGTGAGGAAGCACTGCGGCACACAATTGCCCGTGCGGGGCGCCAAGTATCCCGCCCAACGGCGCGGCGAAACCGTGCACCACCCCGAGCCCGGCATTGGCGAGGGCAAGCCCGCTCAGCAGACTCGCAAAACACATGCGTTCCCGCCCAGCCCGATCCTGTCCGTTCCGGAACACGTTCGACAGAGATTCCCGGACCAGCTTCCATCCCTTCCGGCAAAACATATCCGTGAATGAGTTGGCACGGCTCGATACGTAGGGCTCGATGAGTTGAGTGAGTGTATCAAGGCCTGTGCCCGCAGTAATTGCCGGAGGCAAATCCAGGGTCAGATCAGGATCGACCACTGCGACTTTGGGCAGCATGAGGGGGCTCCGCAGACTGGCCTTGACTCGATGCTCCAAGGACCCCAGCACGGCGTTGCGCGTTACCTCTGCTCCAGTGCCGGCAGTAGTCGGAATGGCGATTACCGGGAGAGGAGCGTTCTCCAAAGGACGACCTTTGCCAATCACCTCCAAATAGTCGAGCGGTTCGCCTGAGTTCGGCGCCAGCGCGGCGATCGCTTTGGCAGAATCCATCGCACTGCCGCCCCCGATACCGATGACCAAGTCGCAATTCCGTGCTTCCCGCACACCGCTGCGAACCGTGTCGAGTGTAGGCTCGCCTGGGATGGAGTATGTTTTACACTCGATTCCGGCGTTTTGAAGACCCGCAATCAGAGCCTCCGATCGATTGATGTTCCGGCCACTGACCACCAGAGCGTGAGTTCCAAACTCTTTCGCAATTTCCGGTACGCGCTTCAGACTGCCCGGCCCGAACAAAATCCGTGTCGCAGTGGCAAACTCAAATTGCATTTACCAGCCGTGGTCGTCCGGAAATACATTGTGAAATTGAACACTCGAACGCGGCTCGGCCATGAATTCGCCCACCGCATCGCGCCACTTCTGGTAATGAGCAGTGGTCTTATGTTGCCCCGGCGCTTCCGGAGTCCGATAGACCTCTATGAGCACGAAGCGGGTTGGATCCGCTGCGTTCTGAATCACATCGAATCGGGCCACTCCCGGTTCCAAAATGCTGTTTCGAGCGTTTTCAATCGTTGCAATCCGAAAAGCTTCCACCGACTCGGCCTTGACATGTACGTGTACGTGAACGATCTGCATTCCTGATCATGGCGATTGTACTCCAGAGGGATACTTACCCCTACCTTCGACGTAGAACCGAGGTGCCTGGCGGTGTTAGGACAAATCTGAGGCCAGAAATTGAGCGTACATCCGATGAATTATTCAGTAGCATCGAAAGCCGGCTTGATTTGAATTGTATGAATTCGCCCTTCTGCATAGCACCCGAGATCGATTCAGCTCCGCATTTAGAGATTCCGGTTGGACTCGAGATCCGCGGCCAAAACGGACGAGTTTCTGCATCGGTGCGGCGTGTCAATGCCGGCTTCATTCAATTGTCGTCACCTGTCTATCTTCTAAAAGACACTCGGCTGCACGTCATTTTCGACCGGCAACGCATGGAAATTGAAGTGGTGTACTGTAAGCCGGAATCTAGTGATCGCTATCTCATCGGCGCGAGGATGAATCCCGAACCAAATGGTTCCATGCGTCGAGAACCCAGACTTCCGCTTGACTTGGCGGCAAAAGTCACCGCCGCTCATTTGACTGCTCCCATCACCTCGCGAGTGGTGGACATGTCGCGGAACGGCATGGGGCTTACTCTGCCCTTTGAGCTTCCCATCGGGACGAGCGTCTCCGTAGAACTGAGATATGGAATCGCCATTGGAGAGGTAAGGCACTGTACCGAGAAATCGCCTGGAGTTTGGCGAGTAGGACTCTGGCTGGAGGAATTCGTCTCCCGAGACGAGATCACAGCGCCCCTTCAGAGAATGGAAGACACACCCGAGAGCGGCATTCCCAAGTTCATCGATCGGATCAGAAACTTATTCCGCCACGCCTAAACGGCCTTCAGAATTATTTAGCAGTCAGAACGCTTTATTCCCAAACGACCTAACCCGGCAGGGGGAATAGCTTCACTCTCTGATTTGCCGTACTTTAGGGATCACCGGCCGCCATTGGATTTCACGAGAATGGCTTTGCAATGGGGCCGCAAACACTAGAACGGCTGTGCTGTGTTAAGGAGATCCCTTTGGAACAACAAATACTACATTGGACCCCATTAGTCCTAGCGATGGCCGCAGCGACACTTATCCTGCTCTGGAGCAGGCCAATCAGGAAAGAACGCCGGTCCATAGGCCAGCGTATGATCGTCCTCTTGTACAAAACAGCGCGATGGGTCTGGGCGGTAGCGCGTGCCGTCGACACCGGCTATCTCGAATATTGCCGCGCCCTGACAGATACATCCTTTGAGATCGAAAACGAGAAGGTGTTCGGTAACCGGATAAAACCGCCGGCACAAGAGAGTGTCTCGACCGAAACTCTGAAGTGGAAAACCGCCCGAAAGAGCGCCTGAAGCGCTTTGCCGCATCCGCAGCATCAACTCCAGCGCACCTTTTACTTTCTGATGGGCAGGGCCCTCGGTTCGGGGCTGCATTTGCAGCAGACTTTGACGACCACGCTACCGGCCCGGGTCTTCATTTCGATGACGCGGTGCTTGGTTACGTCCTGGCAGGTCAAGCAAACCTGCATCGTGTAGCCGAGGTGCTGCACGCTTCCACCTCCCGTTTTCGAACTTCTGAACTGCCGCGCAATTTCGGGTTCGTTCTTACCGTAGTGCATGCCGCGTAGTGTCGTCCACGTATGGTCGTCCTGGTACTTTATCCAGGCCCCTGGATCTCGGGTCTGGCTACGACTGAAACGTAAGCCTATCCGATGTTTCAAATAACCAGATGGAGGTTGCAGCTCCATCAGAGGTACTCGCCATTGGCTGATTCCCTTTGTGATGCCGGGACGTGAGCGCCTCGGAAAGGCTACTATGCGAAAACTAGTACTCAACAGTTTGTTTTCTGGCAGCGTGAGTCTCTGCATCCTGGCAGGATGCGCTGCAACGGCACAGACACCAGCTGGGCAGTCCCCAACAACGCAGCAAGCTCCTTCGTCGAATTCTCCCTCGACGCCCCGCCCTGGATCACCGGACATGAATGGCTCTCCAGGATCGATGCCAGGTAACACTCCCGAGACCACGCCCATGAAAGTTGACGACAAGAAATTCGTCAAGGACGCTGCTTTGGGCGGAATGACGGAAGTAGAACTCGGCAAGCTCGCGACTCAAAAAGCGTCGAGCGATGCCGTGAAACAGTTCGCACAAAAAATGGTGGACGATCACACCAAGGCGAATGATCAACTGAACGAGATTGCCGGGAAGGAGAACATCAACGTCCCTGATTCGCTTGATTCAAAGCATCAGTCCCGTATCAACAAACTCTCCAAGCTCTCGGGTCCTGACTTCGATAAAGCGTACATTAGGGACCAGATCAAAGATCATCAATCGGACGTAAGTGATTTCAAGAACGAAGCGCAGTACGGGTCGGATCCGAACATCAAGCAATTCGCATCCAACACTCTTCCAACACTCCAAGAGCACTTGAGCACGGTGAAAGATCTGAATAAGAAGACAAAGGAAGACTCAACAAAGTAGCCGGTGAAATCCCGGTTAAAAACCCGGTTAAAACCATAGATAGGCTACTTCGCTTTATTGCTGTTCAGCACAGACTCCGGCAATGCCCAGGCGTAAAGAACACGCCGTGCGCCCACCAGGATGTATTGCCGCCCATCCAGTTCGTACGTAATTGGAGCACTTTCAACGGGTCCGCCGCCGTAAGCGTGCCACAGGGTCTCCCCTGTGGCCGCGTCGAGCGCAAGAATGTTCCCTTGATTGTCCGCCGTGAATACAACGCCGCCTGCTGTGCTCAACACGCCCGCCCACCCATCGCCCAATCCGAGATCGTGCTCCCAATGAGTTTTTCCCGTTTGGTAATCAAGCGCCTTGATCGCAGAACGGGCCCACACAGACAAGTCTCTCCCTGCAAATCCCTCGGGTTTGCCGGTAGAAAGGTTGTAATACAAACTGAAGCATTCATGTGAATTCACATAGAGCAGACCGGTATCCGGATCAAAGCTGGGCGACATCCAGTTGGTTGCGCCGAGCGCATCCGGCTCGACCAGAGTTCCAGCCGCGCTCGGATATTTATCGACTCTCCCGACCGGACGTCCTTTCGAATCCACGCCGCTGCTCCAATTAATCTGCTCGTAGGGCGTTGAGAGAAGAGCTTTCCCATTAGTACGGTCGAGCACGAACAAATATCCATTGCGGGACGCCTGCATTAGCAGTTTGCGCCGCTGCCCTTGGAACTCGGCATCCACCAGAACCGGCGTTTGAACCGCGTCCCAATCGTGAACATCATGGGGCGACGGCTGGAAATGCCAGACCAGTTTCCCTGTGTCCGGATTGAGCGCGACAATCGTACACGTGAATAGATTGTCGCCCGGACGCGTATCGCCGGCGAGCACCGGATTCGGATTTCCCGTTCCCCAGTAAAGAAAGTTCAGATCCGGATCATAGGTGCCGGTAATCCAGGTCATACCCCCGCCGTGTTCGATTGCATCGCTGTTCTTCGGCCAGGTTTCTGAACCCGGTTCGCCGGCTTTCGGCAGTGCACTCCAGCGCCATTGCAGTTTTCCAGTCTCTGGGTCGAAGGAATCGATGAATCCGTGCAGGTCATTGAAATCGCCCGAAACGCCTACGATCACGTGATTCCGAATCACCAGCGGGGCCATCGTCGCCCAGTAACCGAGCTTCACATCGGCTAACTCAACGTCCCACTGCACTTCTCCGCTGGTCGCGTCCAGGCACAGCAGATGCGCGTCGGGCGTCTCGAAATAAAGCCGGTCCTTGTACATTCCTACGCCCCGCTGCCCAATGTGAAGTCCATCGTTCGGGTGATAGTGATAATGCCACCTTTGCCGTCCTGAGCGCGCGTCGACCGCCCAGACATCATCCGGCTCGGTGAAGTACAACGTGCCGTCTACCAGCAGCGGCGTTGATTTGAGACCTGGACCGGAGGAGATATCGGTCTGAAAAGCCCAAATCATGCCCATCATGCCGACATTGTCTTTGTTGATTTGACGAAGCGTACTAAAGCGCCTTCCTGAATAATCGCCGTTGTAGGTAGGCCAAGTCTCCGCCGAAGGCTTCAGTATCGATGCGGGATCCAGTCCCTGCGCCTCGATAGACACAACGACGATCGAAGCCGCAATCAGGGTTCGCCACATCACTTCAGCGTCTCCAGATACGCAAACAGGTCATGAATATTCTTGTCTGTGTAAACGGTCAACAATGCGACATGCGCCGCGAGAGGATCATGAATCTCCACTTTGGTTCCGCTGCGATTCCACGTATGCACCCACCCGTTGCGGTCTTTTAGCGAAATCAGGAACTCATCCGCGTAGACCTGCGTACCAGTGGTAATTTTGCCTGAGGAATCTATAACCGTCACGCTCGGAACCGCCCCGGAAGGAAATGCGATGCGCGTTTGCAAATCGATCGGCTTGTACTTTGTTGCGATATGCGCCAAATCGCCCGTGGGGGAATGGCATCCGGCGCATTGCCCTTGAAAGTACTCCCTACCAGCGTTCGCATTCCCTACCAGCAGTTTCTCGACGGGATATTCAAGCGGTACGCGCTGCGCTACCGATTCCGCGACTCGCACTTCCGCGTGCAAAAAATCCGCAATTTGGCGTATGTCCCCGTCCGAAAGTGAAAATGCCGGCATGCCCTTTTCCGGCCGTCCGTTTCGAATCACTGGCCCGATCAGATTGCCATTCACATCGTGGCTCACAAGCGACGAACGAATCAGGTCCGGGCCGCTTGCTCCTCGGGCGTCCGGGCCGTGACAAAATCCGCAAGTCTGCTGAAATTCTCGCCTTCCCGCCGCATTACCTGCGGCAATTGCCTTCTGCTGCCGGACGTCGTCCGGGTCTTGCGCCAGAAGTTTTGCACAATTCGAGAGCAAGACAAACCACGCGATCCGCGTAAGCGTTCTTCGCATGTCAATAACATCCGATTATTTGTTCGAGCGCAAAAGAATGCGCGCGCTTTCATCCTTCTTGTTTTCGAGCCATGCAACATCTGCCTTCGAATCGCAGAAGCGCCGTAATCCAGCCTCCAGAATCGCCGTATCGGAAACCTTGTTCAATGGCGTGTATCGCGGATGGTGCGATTCTTTATACGGATCGTTTCGCGCCGCGTTGTAGCAGCAAATCATAGACCAGCGCGGCTTGTCGGAACGGTTCTGATCGGACCGGTGCAGCAGGTTGGCATGAAAGAACAGAACATCCCCGGCCGCCATTTCCACGTACACCGTTTCCAAACGCTTCTGCGCCTCGCGCACCCGTTCCATATCGGCCCCCGCCTGGCCCCCAGTCAGAGCATGATCGACTCGTCCCATGTGATGCGATCCGCTGAGCACCTGCACACAGCCGTTTTCGGGAGTCGCGGGATCAACTGCGATGGACGCGCTGCATAGATCCGGAAACAGCACGCCGTTCTGATACCAGTAACCGTAATCCTGGTGCCACGCCCACGCTCCGCCAACCTTGGCATCCTTCATAATCATCTTCGAATGGTAGTGGTACACCTCGCCTTCCAGAAGCGTTTCCGCCGAGTTCACGATGCTCTCGCAACGCGCGAACATTCCGTAGATGGTATCGCCGGGATGATTCCAAAGCGAAAGCCGGACCGTGCCGCCTTCGCCGTCGCCCCTGTCGAACGAGTGGTCGTCCAGTTCCCTGTCCTCCTTCGCGGCGCGCCGGAGCAGGTCTATTTCTTCGATATCGAACATTCCTTTCACGAGTGTCCAACCCTGCCGACGATATTCATCTACTCTGTCGTTCTTAAGCGGGCCGGCGGCCATAACTTATTCTTGTCCTTTTCGCTTTATTCTCGGGTGCGCGCTTCGATCTCGAATTACACCTGATACAAATCGTTCGTGCTGAAGTTTGTCTTCGCTCTTCTCCTGCTCTTCAATTTCCGCGCTTCGGCTGCCGGTGTCACCTATGAAGGCAGGCATGGTCCTGGTCGTGGGAAATACGTTGTTCTGGTCGCCGGAGATGATGCCGAGTATCATTCCGAAGAAGCGTTGCCGCAGCTGGCGAAAATACTCGCCGTGCGCCACGGATTCAAATGCACGGTCTTGTTCTCCATTAATCCGCAGGACGGCACAATCGACCCGCGCGCCAACCGCAACATACCGGGACTTGAAATCTTGCGAAAAGCGGATCTGCTCGTTCTGTTCATGCGCTGGCGCGATCTGCCCGATGAACAAATGAAGTTCCTCGTGGATTACGTCCAATCCGGCCGTCCCATTCTCGCCATCCGCACCGGCACTCATCCCTTCGATTTCAAAACCAGTAAGACCTACGAAAAATACTCCTGGAACAGCACCGTACCCGGTTGGGAGGGCGGATTCGGCCGCAAGGTGCTCGGTGAAACTTGGGTGGCGCATCACGGTCAACACGGCAAGCAAAGCACGAAAGCTGTTGTCGCTCCCGGCGCGGAAGGCAGTCCCATCTTGCGCGGCATTGAAAGCGGAGCCATCTGGGTTCCGACTGATACGTACGAGGTCCGTCTACCCATGCTGCCTACCTGCCGCCCGCTGTTGTTGGGTGAGGTCCTCACTGGACTCAATCCTTTCGATCCGCCGGTGCCCGGGAAGGTAAACGATCCGATGATGCCCGTCGCCTGGACCAACAGTTACCGCAGCGAAAAGGGGAAAATAGCACGCGTCTTTACTTCCACCATGGGCGCCGCCGACGACCTCGAAAACGAAGGCTTGCGGCGGTTGCTTGTGAACGCCACCTACTGGACACTCCGGCTCGAAAAGAAAATTTCTCCCCAAGCGGACGTATCCCTAGTGGGCGAATATCACCCGCATTCCTTTCGCTCCGAAGATTATACACACGGCGTGAAGCCCTCGGATCTGGCGATCAATGAGCCTTAACGCCGAATGCGTACAGAGTGGAATCGTGTGTGGTCGCGAAAATCCGACCGCTGCTCGTTGCCAATCCGCCCATGTGGGTAAACGACGACATCGCCTTGTCGCTTGAAAATAATTCCTTGCCGGTTTCCGCGTCAAAAGCGTATAGCGTTGCCGTTCCAGTGGCCTTTGCTTCACGTTCTTTGCTCGTGTACAAAGTCCCGTCATCCTTGATTTGCCGGGTGAATTCTCCGCTCGATATGGCAAATACGATGCCGTTGATCACAATGGGCGGTTCTGGAACACTCATGTCTCGCGATATCCACGCCGGCGTTAATGCCGGGTTACCGTCCTTCTCTTCTACCTTGAAAGCTGTGATGCTGCCGTTTGGCGCGGGGCCGTTGGTGATGGGGAATCGCGGCGCTTTCGATGCGATCGGTCCCCAAGCCGGCGCAACCACCCAGCGCGTGCCTTTTGAGTCCTCCCATGTTGCGAACGCACCCCAGAATCCACGTCCTGCAATATCGGCGCCTTCATTCGCATACAGTGGACTCAGGAATAGCGGCTTGCGGTGCGTGTCGCCTCCAACGGATCTTGAATCCATCAGAAATAATGCGCCCTCTTTCCCTGACCCGATCAGCAACTCCCGTCCTTTGTACGGGAACACTACGGGCGTGGAATTGCCCATGTCCAAATCTTTCTTGGTGAGATACTCGACGTTCGCAGGCGCATAGTAATCCAGCAGTTTTAAATCCTTGGGTGACAGCGCCACGACCGTGTCTCCAAACTTGCCCGAACTCGGATCGAACGGACCATCTCCCGTTTCCGCGAAAACAGTTCCAGTCGCACTCACGGATGGCCCGCCTCGACCCCAAACGCCGCCGCCGAACGGGTCCGTTTGGAAAAAACTCACCGTCTTGTCAGGACTGCTGAGGTCCATCGCCCAGACGCCGGATTTCGAGTTATTGCATCCTTGCGATGTGGAAGTGTAGATGACATTACCAACCAGATTGAGGCTCCAATTCTTCGAATACGCCGGAACAAATTGCTTCGGCGGAAACCGGTCTTCGCCATTCACTACGTTCAGCCCGTGCAATTTCCCATCGATCGAAATGACGTAAACCGTGGGGCTCATTGGGAAGGGCGCAGTCCCGATCACTGGCGTGTCGTTAAGCGCGTTTGGACAGAAATAGTACCCTTCAGCAGTCAATCCGGCCGGTGGTGCCTCAGTCTCAAAATGCTTTTGCCAGACGATCTTGCCGTTGTCCGCATTCACTGCGTATAAATTGTCTGAACTTCCGCCCACGATCACATATTCTTCGGCTCCGTGATTGGTGTACACCGGCTCGATCACCACCGGCACGGTCAGCGCGTTCAATTCTTTGGGTTGATTATCGAACTTGATTTTCCAATCGAGTTGAAGAGTTTTCAAATTCTCCTTTGTAATAGCAGTTTCGTTCTTCGCCCAGCCGCTCCGCTGAGGATCGCCGCCGAAAGTCAGCCAACTCGCGGCCGCCGCCGAGCAGCCGAGTACAACGGCCGCCAGCGATCTAGAAAATCTGTACAACTTGTATTTCTCCCAGATATCAGTTTCCCTGATAACACAAACCTTTCGGCGGCCTTCCTGCTTTACAAGAATTCTTCTTGCCAAAGCGCAAAAGTCCATGGCTATAATCGGAAATTGGATTTGCGCCCTAGGTCTTTCGTCGTGAGGTAGCTCTCGCCCATGCCACAACTCTTTCGACCCAGCTCGAACACAATTGCGAAGGTGTCCCTTGCGGCAGTGGTCCTATTGCTGTGTTCGACTCTCGCGGTCGCTTACATCATGGACCGGGGGCACTGGATCACCTCCGTTCAAGTCGCGCCGGAACAGCCGATACCGTTCAGTCATAAGCACCACGTGAAGGACGACGGCATTGATTGCCGCTATTGCCACACGGGCGTGGAAACGTCCGGATACGCGGGCCTCCCGCCGACCGAAACCTGCATGACATGCCACTCGCAAATCTGGTCGACCGCTACAGTAACCCAGCCCATTCGCGATAGCTGGGCCAGCGGCAAGTCGATCGAATGGACGCGGGTGCACGATCTGCCCGACTTCGTCTACTTCAATCACAGCATTCACATCAATAAAGGTATCGGTTGCTCAACCTGCCATGGCCAGGTTGACGAGATGCCGCTGATGTACAGGGTCAATACGCTCAATATGAACTGGTGCGTCAATTGTCACCGGGATCCGGCGAAATTTATCCGGCCCAAATCCGAGGTCTTCAATGTTGATTACGTCTACCCGGGCAATCAGGCAGAGCTTGGGCCTCAGCTCGTCAAGGAATATCACGTTCAGTCGTTAACGGATTGCGTCACTTGCCACCGATGAAAGAATCTGGGTTTATTTCCTTAGAATCGCTGCTCGAGCCTCCGAAGAAACAGGCTCCCGATCTACAGGCTCTGCGAGAGAAACTCGCGGCAGGGCGCGGTCCCGCGTTTTGGCGCACGCTCGATGAAGCCGCCGAAAGCGATGAATTGCGAGATTACGTGGAGCAGGAGTTTCCGGGGCTTTCGGGACAAATTCCGCAAGGCGTGGACCGCCGGAGTCTGCTGAAGGTTATGGCTGCTTCGCTCGCCATGGCGGGCGCGGCGGCCTGCACAAAGCAGCCGAGAGAAGCGATTGTTCCCTATGTCCGGCAGCCGGAAAACGTCATTCCCGGTATTCCGCTGTTCTACGCAACGGCCATGCCGATGGGAGGTTACGCGCGAGGTTTGCTGGTCGAGAGCCATCTCAACCGGCCGACGAAGGTGGAGGGTAATCCCGATCACCCGGCGAGTCTGGGCTCGACGACAATTTTCGAGCAAGCCTCGGTGCTGAACGTCTACGATCCTGACCGGTCGGAAACAGTTCTGCACGAAGGCCGCCTGAATACTTGGAGCGGCTTTACCGGCGCATTCAGCACGGAAGCCCAGAATTTGGCAACTCGCAAAGGTGAAGGGTTTGCGGTTTTGAGCGGCGTAATCACCTCGCCAACGCTAATCAGCCAGATGAATGCGATTCGGCAGCAATGGCCCGGCGTGAAATGGTATATCCATGAACCTGCGGTGAATCCCGCCATCGCGAGCGCAGCCAAGAAAATCGCAGGACGCAACGCATTCGTGGCCTATGACCTGTCTCAGGCGGATGTGATCGTCAGCCTGGAGAGCGATTTCCTGAACACTGGGCCGGCGGCGCTGGCGTACGCTCGCCAGTTTGCGGCGAAGCGGTCGGTGGATAACGGGCGGACCCCCAGCCGGTTGTACGCAATTGAAGCATCGCCGACCGTGAGCGGCTCGGTGGCGGATCATCATTTGCCGGTGAAGAGCAGTACGATTCCGGCTATCGCGTATCAGCTTGCAAAAGCGTGCGGGGTGGCTGCGCCGGACACGGGAGCGGCGGCGCCGGGGTGGCTGAACGCGGTAGCGCAAGATCTCAGCGATGCGAAGGGCCGTTGTGTTGTGATTCCGGGTGAATACCAGCCCGAAAGCGTGCATTTGGCTGCTTACGCAATCAATGCGGCTCTGGGAAATGTCGGAAAAACCGTCCGGCTGCTCGAAGGAGTGGAGCCGGACGGCACGCATTCCATTGAAGAGCTCACGAGCGACTTGAACAACGGACATATTGAGACGCTGCTGATTCTGGGCGTGAACCCGGTTTACGCCGCGCCTGCTTCTCTCAACTTTGGGAGCGCGATTAAGAAAGCGCGTCTGGTAGTGCGCCTCGGGCAATTCTTCGATGAGACCTCCCGATGGAGCCACTGGCACGTTCCGGAAGCGCACTATCTGGAGACGTGGTCCGATTCGCGGGCGTTTGACGGAACCACGACGATTCAGCAACCGTTGATCGAGCCGTTATACGGTGGAAAATCGGCCCACGAAATTCTGACAATTCTGCTGGGAAAGCCCGACCAGTCGTCTCATGAAATCGTGAAAGCCTATTGGCAGGCTCAAAACCAGGCACAAAATAATGGCGGCGACTTCGACACGTTCTGGAAAACGTCGATTCACGACGGCTGGGTCGCAAATTCCGCGATAGCTGCCATCAACGCAAGTGGTTCGGTTGCGCTCCCGCCGTTACAAACACCGGCGATCAGTGACTTCGAAGTAGTGTTTCGTCCCGATCCGACAATTTGGGACGGCACTTATTCCAACAACGGCTGGATGCAGGAATTGCCGAAGCCTCAGAGCAAGATGACCTGGGACAACGTGGTCCTCATCAGTCCCAAGGACGCCACGAAGATGAATGTCACGATCGGCGACATGTTGCGTGTGACGGTCGGCGGCCGAAGCGCGGTAGGCCCGGCGTGGATCTTGCCCGGGCATGCGGAAAATTCGGTAACTGTTCATTTTGGATATGGCCGCGAAGGTTCCGGAAGAGTGGGCAACAACATCGGCTATAACGCCTACGCCATTCAGAGCTCTGAGTCACCGTGGTTCGCCGCGGGCACCATCGCTAAGACAGGCGAGCATTACCGGATCGCCAACATTCAAGAAACTCAGACAATGGCGGGACGCGATCCGGTGCGTGCGGCCGATTTAGCCGAGTATCGGCAGCACCCGGACTTCCCCACGTCCGAAGAACCGCCGCTTCCGCGAACCGAGACGCTTTATCCCGCCGGGAAATGGCCGTATACCGGATACAAGTGGGGCATGGCGATCGATCTGAACATCTGCACTGGATGCAGCGCGTGCATTATCGCTTGCCAGGCGGAAAACAATATCGCGGTGGTTGGCAAAGACCAGGTAGCGCGAGGGCGGCATATGCACTGGATTCGCGTCGATCGCTACTACGCGGGCGATCTGGACACGCCAGCCATGTACAACCAGCCGGTTCCGTGCATGCATTGTGAGCAAGCGCCCTGCGAAGTGGTCTGTCCGGTGGCCGCCACTGTTCACAGCAACGAAGGCCTGAACGAGATGGTGTACAACCGCTGTGTTGGCACGCGCTACTGCTCGAACAACTGCCCGTATAAAGTACGGCGATTCAACTTCTATTTGTATTCGGATTGGGATACGCAGAGCCTTTATGGGGTCCGGAATCCCGACGTAACCGTGCGCAGCCGTGGAGTGATGGAGAAGTGCTCCTACTGTGTGCAGCGAATTCAGGAAGCGAAGATCCAAACAGAAAAAGAGGGGCGGCGCGTTCGTGACGGTGAGATTCAGACCGCCTGCCAGCAGGTGTGCCCCACCCAGGCAATCACGTTCGGCGATTTGAACGACAAAAACAGCAAGGTATCAAGGCTGCAAGCACTGCCTCGGAATTACGGGCTGTTGGACGATCTGAACACACGTCCGCGGACGAAATATCTCGGTTATATCCGAAATGCCAATGAGGCGCTAAGGGGTCAGCGTGGCAACAACAGAGAATCTTGATCGTCGAGAGCTAATAGATCCTGGGCCAGATCGCATCCTCGGAACCGGGCACACGTACGAGACGGTTACCGACCGGATCTCGGGCGTTGTCTATCTGCCGTGGAAACGGACTCCAAGGAAATGGCTGGTCGGGGCGTTCATTTCGTTCTGCTTTGTGAACCTGCTCATGCTGGCGATGTGGGTGCTGTTTACGCGAGGCGTCGGCACCTGGGGAGTCAATATTCCCATCGGTTGGGGATTCGCGATCATCAACTTTGTGTGGTGGATCGGTATTGGCCACGCCGGAACGCTGATCTCCGCCATTCTTTTCCTGTTGAAACAGGATTGGCGCACTTCCATTAACCGTTTTTCGGAAGCGATGACACTTTTCGCGGTCGCTTGTGCGGGCATGTTTCCGATCCTGCACTTAGGGCGTCCATGGCTCGCCTATTGGTTGTTCCCTTATCCGAATTCCATGTGGTTGTGGCCTCAGCCGCGCAGCCCGTTGGAATGGGACGTCTTCGCGGTTTCCACTTACGGAACGGTTTCGCTGGTCTTCTGGTACGTCGGGCTGATTCCCGATCTGGCCAGCATGCGTGATAACGCTCCGAAACGCTGGATCCAGCGCGTTTACGGCGTTCTGTCGCTCGGCTGGCGGGGCTCCGCAATTCACTGGCATCGCTACCAAAAGGCGTATCTGCTCTTAGCCGGCCTGGCCACGCCGCTGGTGCTTTCCGTGCATACGATTGTCAGCTTCGACTTTGCCATCAGCATCATTCCCGGCTGGCATACGACGATTTTCCCGCCTTATTTCGTCGCCGGCGCAATCTATTCCGGATTCGCCATGGTGCTAACGCTCATCATTCCGCTGCGCGCCTGGTACAACATGCGCGATCTGATCACGATGCGTCACATCGAAGCGGCGGCTAAATTGATGCTCGGCACCGGACTGATTGTCGCGTACGGTTACTCGCAGGAAGCGTTCTTTTCCTGGTACAGCGGCGACAAGTATGAGAGTTTCATGTACTGGAACCGCATCACGGGGCCGTACGGCTTCTGCTACGCATTGCTGATCCTCTGTAACATTGCCTTGCCGCAAGCTCTGTGGTCGCGCAAGGTGCGGCAAAACATCCTTCTGGTGTGGATCCTCTCGATTATCATCAACATCGGGATGTGGCTGGAGCGTTTCGAGATCGTGGTGACGAGCCTTCATCGCGATTTCCTTCCATCATCTTGGGGCATGTACATCCCGACCAAATGGGACTGGGCAACTTACACCGGCACTCTCGGGTTTTTCATGTTCCTGATTTTCCTGTTCGTGCGCATGCTGCCGTCGATCTCAATTTTCGAAGTTCGTGAAGTAGTCCACCATGACCGGTATATGGAACGTGCTTACGAGGAGAAGGTATGAACCACGAAGCAACGCTCAACGAACTACCCGCCGTGCATGGCGCAATGGCGGAGTTCGATACTCCGGAAGAACTGCTGGATGCTTGCGACCGCGCTTATGCGGAAGGCTACCGGCGCATGGATGCGTATGCTCCGATGCCGGTAACAGGCTTGGCCGAGGCCATTGGATACAAGAGAAACAAAGTCGCTTTTTGCGTGCTGATCGGCGGCATCTGCGGGGCTTGCGGCGGTTTCGGTCTGTTGGAGTGGATGACCGTCATTGCTTATCCGCACAATGTGGGCGGACGTCCGCTGAATAGCTGGCCGGCCTACATCCCGATTACCTTCGAATGTATGATTCTGCTCTCGGCATTGACCGCTCTGGTTTCGATGCTGGCAATGAATGGGTTGCCGAAGCCATATCATCCGGTATTCAATGTGCCGGCATTCGATCGAGCCTCGATCGACAAGTTTTTCTTGTGCATCGAGTCGTCGGATCCCAAATTTCGTACCGAGGAGACGTTGGAGTTCTTGCGGGAAACGGGAGCGAGAGAGGTGACTGTTGTTCCGGCATAACATCTTGTCTTTGATCGTTCTGGCCAGCGCGCTCTGCGGAACAGCGTGCCGTCAGGACATGCATAACCAGCCCCGTTATAAGCCTTTTGCCGCCACCACATTCTTCGGCGACGGGCGGTCTGAGCGACCTACCATTGAAGACACCGTCGCGCGCGGCCAATTGCACTTGGATCAAGCCCGCTACACCGGCAAGGTAAACGGAAAAGACATCGATTATTTTCCGATTCAGATTACCCGGGACGATTTGGCGCGAGGTCAGGCGAGATTCAATATTTACTGTTCGCCTTGCCACGGCCGGCTCGGAAATGGCATGGGAATGGTTGTCAGGCGCGGCTTGCGCCAGCCGCCCAGCTATCACGATCCACGCTTGGTGGATGCGCCGGTCGGGCACTTTTTCGATGTTATGACGAATGGATACGGAGCGATGTACAGCTATGCTTCCCGCGTGGCCGTGGATGACCGCTGGCGAATCGCGGCTTATATTCGCGCGCTGCAATTGAGCCAAAATGCGCCGCCTGAACTCGGGCAGCAGGCCTCGACCGCCGGAGCGCCTGCGGGAGGAGTCAAGTGAGCAATCACCGACACGAATTAGATGTACCCGTTCCCGACATTCGGCTTGGTCCGAAAGCGGCCGGCGTGGAACGGATTTCCGGTGTGGTCGGCGGTCTGGGAATCTTGCTGTGTGTGGCCGGGTTTTTCGCGAACCGCGCGCATTTTTTCCAGTCTTATCTTTTTGCTTTCACTTACTGGGGAGGATTTACCCTCGGTGGCCTTTGTATCTTGCTGCTCAATCACACGGTGGGTGGCCGCTGGGGCGTTACGGCGAGGCGTTTTCTCGAGGCGCAGATGCGCACTCTGCCTCTGCTTTTCATCCTTGCGTTGATTCTGCTGTTAGGCCTCAAGGATCTCTATCCGTGGACTCACGCGGATTGGGTTGCGAACGATCCGGTTCTTCACCACAAGCAGGGTTATCTGAATATCCCGTTTTTTATCGTTCGGATTTTTATCTACTTCGCGATTTGGTGGTTCTGGGGAACGCGTGTCAGGCGAATGGCGGACAAGCAAGATGAAACTGGCGATCCGACCCTGCGGGATCGCATGCGCGCATTCAGTGCTCCTGGCGTGCTGGTCTTTACTTTCACGGGAACGTTCGCCTATATCGATTGGAATCTTTCGACCGACACGCAGTTTTTTTCCACGGTGTACGGCGCGATGATTTTGATCGGCGATATTTTGCAAAGCTTTGCGCTGACGATTCTGGTGATGATTTTCGCATCGCGTGGGGATAGATTTGGCGGCCGCGTAAACGCAGTGGTGCTGCACGATCTGGGCAATATGATGTTCGCCTTCACGATCTTTTGGACATACTTAACTGCTTCGCAACTGATTATTGTCTGGCCGGCGAATCTTCCCCAAGAGCTAGTCTGGTATCTGGATCGCGTGCACGGATTCTGGAAATGGTTCGCCGCCGCGACAGCTTTGTCGATGTTTGCCATACCGTTTCTAGCGATGCTGTCGCAGGCTAGAAAGCGCGATCCCAGACGGCTGATGCGCGTATGCATCTGGCTTCTGGTCGCGCGGATTGTCGACATTTTCTGGATTGTCGAGCCGACATTCAGGAATCACACTTCAAGCACGCCGCTCAGCAGCGGCTCTGGATTCACTCTTTACTGGACCGATTTCGCCGCGTTCTTCGGAATTGGCGGCATCTGGCTGTTCTGGTTTCTCGGGCAGTTGCGGCGTCGTCCTCTATTGCCGCTGCGCGATCCGCGAGTGATGGCGCCCCTACCGGAGGTCGCAGCATGAGCAGGGAACTCCCGGAAGCGAAGGAAAACGAACTGGTCCACTTTCACGGACCGAAAGCAACGGAACCGCACACCGGACACGAAGGAACTAGCTTCGAAGGCACCGATGCAAAGGCCAGCCTCGTGATCTGGTCCCTGGCGATCATTGGCGGCACACTGGTAATTGTGTTTGCTCTTACCATCGGCATTCAGAAGTTGCTCCAATCGACGAACCCTCCCGGTGAGCTTCCCAGTCCACTGGCCCCAGCACGCGTCCTGGCTCCTGCTCCCCAACTCCAGGTGCAGCCTTGGGAAGAACTCCCCGAGATGCGCGCGCAGGAAGATCAAATACTGAACAGCTACGGAAAAGACCCAGACGGTCGGATACACATTCCCATCAGCCGGGCAATGGACGCCGTTGTTGCGCGCCTGAAGATCCAGCCCGATGCCTCGCCGGGAATAACGACACCGGGCGGGGAAGGGCGCGATTTCGCGGGCAGCGTGAACGCGATGCCGGCTCCATATCGCAAGCCGCTAATTCAGGGAGAGATTCATAAGAATGCGCAGAAGTAAAACCCTTTCGATCGCGTGGACGCTTTTGGCCACCGCCGCGGTTGCAGGCGCGCAATATGCTCGCCCCGCGATCACAAAGGGCATAACGATTCAACAGAAGTTGAATGCTCCCGTTCCGCTCGACTTGATTTTTCACGATGAGGCAGGGCGCACGGTCCCTCTGCGCACGTACTTCGGCGACAAGCCCGTCGTGCTGTCGCTGGTTTACTTCAAATGTCCAAGCCTGTGCCCCATGAGCCTCCACGAAACGGTGTCCAGCTTGAAAAAGATTTCATTAGAGCCCGGGCGCGATTACAACGTAGTGGTGGTCAGCTTCGATCCCTCCGACACCCCGCCGATGGCCGCCGAAAAGAAGGCCATGTACGCAAAAGAGTTCGGGACGAAGCCGGGCTTCGATTCAGGCTGGCACTTTCTGACGGGAACGCAGGATTCGGTTTCGCGGCTGGCCTCCGCCGTCGGATTCGGATACCGATGGGACCCGGCAACCCGGCAGTTTGTGCACGCGGGCGGAATCATGATCGCAACTCCCGAGGGCAAGATGTCGCGATACTTCTATGGCATCGACTACGCTCCCGCGGATCTGCGTATGGCCCTCGTGGAAGCGTCGGCGCACAAGATCGGCACTCCTGTTGACTACGTCCTGCTGTTCTGCTTCCACTACGACCCGTATCAGGCCAAATACACGCTAGTGATCCTCAACGTGCTGAAGATTGCAGCCGGAATAACTATTTTCTGTCTCGCGGGACTCATTTATTTGTTAATGCGAAACGACAAAAAACAGAAAACGAGTCTGGGCTGGAGAGAGGCGCATCATGCCCGGTAGCCTGGACTTGCTGGCCCAACTGAGCCTGTTTCCCGAGGCCGCCTCGGCCCAAGCAGGCCCGATAGACGCGCTGTATTGGTTCCTGACTATCGTTTCGGCAGTCATGACCCTCCTGATCTTTCTATGCATCGTCGTGTTCGCGTGGAAATATCATCGTCGCGTGCATCCACACGCGGTACAGATTGAAGGTTCGACCAAGCTGGAACTGACGTGGTCCATCGCCCCGTTTCTCATAATGCTGATCATGTTCTGGTGGGGGGCGGACCTCTATTTCAAGGCGCAACAGCCTCCCAAAGACGCCATGGAGGTCTTTGTTACCGGAAAGCAGTGGATGTGGAAGGTTCAATATCCTGACGGCAGTCGGGAGATCGATGAACTTCACGTTCCGGTCGGACAACCGGTGAAGCTCACCATGGCCTCGGAAGACGTGATCCACAGCTTCTCGATTCCCGCGTTCCGCGTGCGGCACGATGTAGTTCCGGGACACTATGACAGTCTCTGGTTTACCGCGACAAAGCCAGGACGCTATCACCTGTTCTGTACTGAGTATTGCGGCAACCAACACGCGAGCATGGGTGGATGGGTTGACGTTATGGACCAACGCGCCTATGCGAATTGGGCCAGCGGCGGCGGGACGCAAGGGACCCTTGCCGAGCAGGGTCAAAAACTTTTTGAGCAATTCGGATGCTCGACGTGCCACTTGCTCGATCAACAGGGTCGGTGTCCGATATTGCGAGGGCTCTACAACAAGCCTGTTCAACTTGCCGATGGACGCACGGTCACAGCGGACGATGCCTATCTTCGCGAATCGATCCTGGACCCCAACGCCAAGATCGTGGCGGGCTTCGAACCCAACGTCATGCCTAATTTCAAGGGTCAGATTACCGAAGAAAACGTAATTCAATTGATTGGCTTTATCAAATCCCTTTCGCCCGCGGCTCCGGCATCGCAAGTAGGTCCCCAGCAAAGGCCGGTTGTCGCCGGGGCGAAAGCGCCTGCTGCTGCGAACCCGACCCGCCGGAGCGCGCCGGCCAATCCGCGGCAGCAATGATAATGCGCGCCAGCATTGATAATGAAGGATAAGTAGCAGATGGCAACAATCGCACACGGAACACCCGAGGTAACGGCCACAGAAGTCAATTACCTCAATGTCGAGCACGGCTGGAAGAGCTGGCTGTTCACAACCGACCACAAGCGAATCGCGGTCCTCTATCTGATTTCGATCACGCTGATGTTTTTCGTGGGCGGCGCGGCGGCCGTGGCTTTCCGCATTAATCTTCTCGAGCCGCAGGGCATTTTCAGTGCCGAGACTTACAACCGGCTGTTCTCAATGCACGGCATCATCATGGTGTTTTTCTTCCTGGTGCCTTCCATTCCCGCTACGCTCGCAAACTTCCTCATCCCGATCATGGTCGGAGCGAAAGATCTCGCATTCCCGAGGATCAACTTGCTGAGTTGGTATCTGTACGTTGTCGGCGCGTTGCTTGCCATGTATGCTGTGCTGCGAGGCGGCGTCGATACGGGATGGACATTTTACGCGCCCTATAGCACGACTTTCTCTAACTCTTACGTGCTTGCGGCGGCTTTTGGCGTTTTCACCGCGGGATTTTCCTCCATCCTTACTGGCCTGAACTTCATCGTTACGGTTCACAAAATGCGGGCCCCCGGCATGAGCTGGTCCCGCTTGCCGCTGTTTGTTTGGTCAAACTACGCAACGGGTCTGATCCAAGTGCTCGGCACTCCGGTGCTCGCGATCGTACTGCTCTTGCTGGCCTTTGAACGCATCGCCCATGTGGGAATCTTCGATCCAAGTATCGGCGGAGATCCGATTCTCTTTCAGCACCTGTTCTGGTTCTACTCGCATCCGGCCGTTTACATCATGATCCTGCCGGGCATGGGCGTGATCAGTGAAATCGTCTCTTGTTTCTCGCGAAAGCGGGTTTTTGGATACAATTTCGTGGCTTTCTCCAGCATGGCCATCGCAGTATTGAGCTTCGTGGTTTGGGGCCATCACATGTTCGTCACCGGTGAGAGCATGTACATCAGCGTGGCCTTCTCGTTTCTAAGTTTCATGGTTGCGGTTCCTTCCGCCATCAAGGTTTTCAACTGGACAGCCACCATGTACAAGGGTTCCATCTCATTCGATACGCCGATGCTGTATGCGTTCGGCTTTATTGGTCTGTTTACAATTGGCGGTCTCACAGGCTTATACCTGGCAAGTCTTTCGACCGACGTGGCGACCCACGGAACCTATTTCATCGTGGCTCATTTCCACTATGTGATGGTGGGCGGGATGGTGATGGCGTTCATGGGCGGCTTGCACTTCTGGTGGCCGAAAATCACCGGCCGCATGTATCCGGAAGCCTGGTCGAAATTCGCGGCGCTGATTATCTTTGTTGGGTTCAATCTCACCTTCTTCCCGCAATTCATACTCGGCTACCTCGGCATGCCCCGGCGCTATCATGCGTATCCGCCCGAGTTCCAGACATTGAATGTTCTATCGAGCGCTGGTGCGTCGATTTTGGGAGTTGGTTACCTGATTCCGATGGTTTACATGATTTGGTCCTTGAAGTACGGTCCGAAAGCAGGCCCGAATCCGTGGGCAGCGGCGGGCCTGGAGTGGCAGATTCCCTCTCCTCCCACAACTTTCAATTTTGATGAAACGCCTATCGTGACGGAGGAAGCGTACAACTACGGTCCGCTGGAGGAAGTCATTGGCTGACACACTCGTTCCCGTGACTCACGAGGCCTCGGCGCAAGAAACACATCTTCGCCACCATTTCGCAACGCCTGAGCAGCAGATGGATGCGTCCACGCTGGGAATGTGGACATTCCTGATCACCGAAGTCTTGTTCTTTGGCGGAATGTTCACAGCATATGCAATCTATCGCGGTTTATACCCGCAGGCGTTCGCGAGTACGAGCGAATACATGAACGTCAAGATCGGTGCGTCGAATACAATCGTGCTGATCTGCAGCAGCTTGACCATGGCCATGGCAGTACGGTCCGCGCAACTTAGTAAACGAAAACACATTATCTGGTTTCTGCTCGGCACAATGGCATTCGGCATCGCATTTCTTGTCATCAAAGGATTCGAATATCACGAGAAATGGGTGGGCGGGCACGTTCCCGGACTGCACTGGGCCGGCTATCCAGAGCATCCCGAGTTTGCGCATAACGCGCAGATTATGTTTTTCTTGTATTTTTGTATGACCGGGATGCACGCACTGCACATGATCGTCGGTGTGGGCCTGCTGAGCTACTTATTAATCCAGGCATTTCGCAATGTGTTCCACGCCGAGTACTATGCTCCGGTCGAAATGATCGGCTTGTACTGGCACTTCGTTGATATTGTGTGGATTTTCTTATTCCCCCTGATGTATTTGATCGGACACTGGCATTTATGAGTTCTAACGAGCATGTAACTCCTGTACACCCGCACATTCCGACAGTCGGGGCGCTAGTCGGCGTTTGGGCCACGCTTGTCGTGTTCACGATTGTCACGGCATTGGTGGCGACCGTAAACCTCGGTGAATTCAACATTGTGGTAGCTCTGATTATTGCAGTCACTAAAGCCTCGCTGGTGGCCTGGATCTTTATGGGAGTCCGCTACACCACCAGCCTCACTAAGCTCTTCGTGGTTGCGGGCTTGGTTTGGCTGTTCATTATGATTCTGATCACATCCAGCGATTACACCAGTCGGGGTTGGAACTATCAGCCTCAACCCTGGTCGCACACCAAGGCGGGCGGAGACAGTCGTTAGAGCGAGAAATTAATGGCTGAAACCAGCATCGAAGTTATTAAGCGGTATCTTGAGGATGCAATCGCGGCCGAAAAAAGCTTTGAAACCCAGCTACAAGGATTCGCAAACGACGGCGACGATCCGGCCGCGAAGGCTGCATTTCATCAACACTCTCTCGAAACGAGACAGCAGCACGAACGTTTGACGGCCCGGCTGGAAGCTCTCGGTGGGAGCCCTTCGGGAGCCAAGAGCCTGCTCGCGCACATATTTGGGCTGAGCCCTAAAACCGCACAGATCGGGCATGAAAAAGAGGAGCGAACAACACAGAATTTGATAACGGCCTATGCGGTGGAGAACAGCGAGATCGCGATGTACGAGTCGCTGGCCGCAGTCGCCGAAGCGGCGGGAGATACTCAGACGGCCGACTTGGCGCGTTCCATCCAGGCCGAAGAAAAAACAACCGCGGAGAGGATTTGGAAACTGATTCCCTCAGCGGCGATCGCGGCGTTGCAGCGCCTCACCGGTAGCGAGGCAATTTCTTCTTAACGAACCACAATAGCCTAGAAGTTGGATTCCATCTCGCCATTAACTCACGCGGCTTAGCATCATACTCGAGAACCGGCGACCAGTCCGATGAATAAACTCGCCAAAAGCACGACGCCGGCGATCACACCGGCTTTCCTCGCGGCGGTCATTCCCGTGGTGACGGACTCCACCTGATCGAAACGGATTTCTTGCGGCGCCGTGTTTCCCTGATTCAACGGATCTAACGTGAATGATTCCCCGGAAAGCTTGCCCCGCCGCCCGGTTGCTGTGCGTCCGTCTTTGAGGTGCACTGTGAGTTTCCGGCCCTCTTGCAGAGATGTGATTCTCTGCACTGGAGTCGTGTTCGCCGCGATAGCCCGATCAGCCGAGAAGATTAGAACGAGCGCAACGACGAGTGCTAAGGACGACCTGTCCGCCAGAATGCGCCAAGGCATATATGAGCCACTAAATTCGAGTGCTACTACGGCATCTTGACTACATCGCCAACTTTGACCTGTCCCGAACCGGTGAATGTGCCCACAGCCGAGCCCTCATCTACAGACGTAATCTGCAGTTGGCCAACGGGCTCTTCGATCGTTCGCAAAGGCTTCCCGGTAGCCGGGTCCTTAATCACTCGCCCAACCCTGGTCACCATGAGTTTGTCGCCGACCCGAACGCCCGAGCGGCTGCCCACATTAATCACAATCGTGTTACCGGTAGCGTCGGCAACAAGGCCGTTTACTTTTACGGTATTAACAGGAAGCTTGCCTGCGTTTTCATCAAGTTTAGTGGCTAATTGTGTGACCGCGCCTTTTACCGCCTCGCCAATAATCGTCTGGCCGAAATTTGAGCTGGACATGTCAACATGCCCGCCGCCCGCCGAGCCGTAACCGCCACCGCCGCCAAGCAGATTTGTTCCGGAGCGGGACGACTCGCCATGACCGGTCGCCGAAGCCAAAATTTCGGCTGTATTGACATCAATCAGGCGGCCCGTCACTTCAACCACGGCTTTAGCTTTGTGAGTTCCCACGTTTCCAATCCCATATTTATCCCAACGGCTCAAAGCGCCGCCGCCAGCGCTCCGGTTCTGATCGTCGCGGCCGAATTGGGTGATATCGCCGGTGATGATGGTATCGACGCCCAGCACGCGCCCGATTTTCGCCGCCGTGTTCGCATCGGCTCGATCGCTGTTTGAAAAATTCTGCTCTTTCAGTATCTTGTCGAGCTGTTGGCGTTCGATCACACGGTAAGTGCCATCGTTGACCAGTTGGTTGATCAGGAGGTCTGAAATTCCTTTGCCGATGTCCTGATTGGTCCCGAAAACTGCCTGCACGCCGGTCATCACCGTAGCGTAGCTGAAGTCCATAACGGCGACGCGCCGCTTCTCTGGCTGCTGACCGAAAGCCGGGGAGATTGCCAGTACGGCGCCCACGAATGCCACGAACATTCTCATCTGAATAAGGCTCCTATCTACCAAACTTCTCTTCGAGGAAGGTCAATTCCTTCTCAAGATTATCCATGTATTTATGTGCTGACCGCACGTCGTTGTTTTGGAGAGCACGATCAGCCGATTGCAAATAGCTGTCCAAACGGCTCGCCGAAGCTGAGATTTGTTGCGAAAGGCCGAGTCCGCTGGCCGCCTGCTCCTGCCGTAAACGCTCCACGCTCGCCCGGACAGCATCGGCTCGCGCGTGCAGCTTTATCAGGCCATCGTTTATCTGTTCCAATTCTTCTTGGGAAGGGCCCGCTGGCTGAGGCGCGGCTGCCGGCCGGCGTAGCCGATGCTGGAGCGCTAGGAGGCGGAGCGACGTAAGCAGGCTGAGAAGGCTCGACTCTCTCCATGGCCTGCGTCCTAATCGGTTTATTCTGCTGTTGATTTTTGGGTGCGGTCGCCAAAACCCTTTGTGGAGGCGTATTATCCGCTTGGTTCTGCGGCGTGGCCGTGACCGAAGGCGGCGCTGCTTGCCCAGGTGCGTCCGATGGCGCGGCGGTCGCGACAACCGGCTCATTCGGCTTCGATGCGGCGGAACTATGCCGGAAATGCGGCACGATGATAGCGGCCGAAACAAGGATGCAAACGCACGACACTGCGCCAACCGCCATCCATAGCCCGCGGTGCCGAGTAGAAACGGGGCGTGGCGCCGGTATCGCTGATGGCGCGCGCGGCGGCTGGGACCCGGCGGGTTGAGCGGCCGTTCGGCCCTCCGCCGGCAAGGCTTGCGCGCGAACTGTTTCCAGCGCCTTGCGGAACGCCTCGGCGCTTTGAAACCGGTGTCCCGGCTCCTTGGAAAGCGCCGTCATGATGATGTCGTTCAGGGCCGGCGGAAGCGCGGGGTTTAGCTCGATCGGCGCCTTCGGAACCGCGTTCAATTGCGCTTCAAGAATCGCGTACGTATTTTCTGCCTCAAACGGACGATGGCCGGACGTAATCTCGTAAAGCACAACTCCTACCGAATAGAGATCGGAGCGCGCGTCTACAGTGGCCCCGCGCACTTGCTCCGGAGACATGTACAGCATGGAACCCATCGTAGTGCCGGGCCGTGTAAGCAACGGTTCGGAATTTGATTTCGCGATGCCGAAATCCATCAGTTTCACGATTCCATGGGGAGTCACCATGACATTGGAAGGCTTGATATCGCGGTGAATGACTCCATTCTGGTGGGCGTAGCTGAGCGCGGCCAGCATCTGAGTCACATAACTGAGTACTTCGTTCAGAGGAATGGGTCCTTCTTTGGCGCGCGCCGCGAGGGTAAAGCCCTCCACGAACTCCATAATCATGACCAGCTGGTTGTCGATCTTGAAGGCAGTGTGAAGTCTGGCGATGTTGGGATGGTCCAGGCGGCCCAGAGTCTTGATTTCCCCGCTGAAGCGCTCGCCGAGTTCGGCCTCGGCCGCTAAATCGGTCAGCAGGACTTTCATCGCCTCGATGCGGTTCGAAATGACGTTGCGAACGCGGTACACGCGGCCCATGCCGCCGGTACCGAGGACACCGAGAATCTCGTAATCGCTAGCAATTTGGCCGACTTCAAATGGCACGCAGTTCTCCTTGAGCAGACACGTATGGCAGCAGGTATTGTGCACATGATACGCCAAATCGGAGTGCTGCGGAAGGACTCGCCTGTCTCCATGCGAGAATGCACCGAAGGGGAATCTCTTGAAAAACCCACACTGTCTCCCAACTCTTCTGTATTCGGTTGCGCTACTCGGAATCCCGGCCCTTCCGTTGGCTGCTCAGAATCCAAACCCCGAGAATCCCTCGATTCAGCCTCCTGCAGCACAGAAGGAGGAGAAGCCGAACCCGATTCCTCCCGAGCGCAATTCCGTCACGCACCACGAACTGGTGCTCGATGGCCGCGCCATCCGCTACAGCGCGACGGCAGGCACTCTGCTGATTGATGGTGACGACGCAAAGCCCTACGGCAGCGTGTTCTATGTTGCCTACACGGAGGACGGTGTCAGCGATCCTCGCACCAGGCCCGTCACCTTCCTCTATAACGGCGGCCCGGGGTCGGCCAGTCTGTGGCTGCATATGGGTTCCGTGGGTCCTGTGCGCGTAGTGACCTCCAGCCCGAATGCCACGGGCGCCGGTCCCTATCAAATGGTGCCGAACCAGTACAGTTTATTGGATAAAACGGACCTGGTTTTCGTCGACGCCGTCGGCACGGGCTATTCGAGGCCGGTTGGCAAGGCCACGCAGAAAGATTTTTCCGGAACCGACCAGGATGTCAAAGCGTTCGATCGATTCATTACGCGCTACATCACGGTGAATCAGCGCTGGAATTCGCCCAAATATCTGTTCGGCGAATCTTACGGCACCACACGATCGGCCGCGCTCGTGGATGCGCTCGAGAATGACGGAATATCCTGCAATGGCGTCGTACTGATGTCTACAATTCTGAATTACTTTACTCGCAGCCCTGGGATGGACAGCGATTTCATTGGCTACCTGCCTTCTTATGCCGCCATCGCCTGGCATTTCAACAAGCTCGCCAACAAGCCGGAGGATATTAAGCCATTCCTGAATGAAGTCCGGGCCTTCGCGCGCGGTCCGTATGCCGAGGCCCTTGCGCAAGGGCACAATTTGCCTGATTCGGAGCTGGATGCGATCGCCGCGAAGCTAAGCTCCTATACAGGGCTGAGCGTGGCCTATATCAAGGAAGCCAACTTGCGAATCAGCCCGCAGCGTTTTCGGAAGGAATTGATGCGCGACAGTCGAATGATTCTGGGACGCTACGATGCACGATTCGAGGGAACGGATTTCGATGCCGCGGGCGAGGCGCCCGGTTACGATCCCTCAAGCACCGGTATTACCGGCGCATTCGTCTCTGCCTTTCACGATTATTTGAATCGCGAATTGAAGTACTCTTCGCAGGAAGAATATTACCCGAGAGGGCCGAACGTGAACCAGACGTGGGACCTCAGTCATCGCCCTGCAGGGGGAGGCCAGCAGCCATTGCGCGAGCCGTACGTGGCGGGAGATCTGGCCGACGCAATGCGGAAGAATCCGCAACTGCGCGTGTTTTCGGCAAACGGACTATTCGATTTGGCGACGCCGTTTTTCATTACCGAATACGATCTGTCGCATATGGAACTGGAGCCGAAGCTCCGCCAGAATATCGAGTTCGGCTATTATCCGTCCGGCCACATGATTTACCTCAATGTGGATGCATTGAAACAATTAAAGAGCGATCTGTCGAAGTTTTATTCACAGGCGGCGACGCCCACGATGTAATCGCTCCATCGAAGACAAGGAGGAGCACATGGAAAGACGACGTTTTTTGAGTTCCTCGCTGGCTGCATCAGCAATCGCTCTAGACAGCGCACGTGACGTTTTTGGCGCGGAACAGCAGAATGCGGAGACGAAGGGGCGCGAATATTATGAGCTTCGGTGTTACCGCATGGAATCGGGACCCCAAACAAAGCTCACGAACAGCTATGTCGCCGACGCGCTGATCCCTGCATTGAACCGGCTTGGAATTAAACCTGTCGGAGCTTTCGATCTTTATCTCGGGCCGCAAACGCCATCGCTCTATGTTCTGATTCCCAGCACGTCCCTCGACACTCTCGCCAACGCGGAATTTCGCCTGGCGCAGGATGAAGAATATCTGAAGAGTGCAGCTGGTTTCTTGAACGCACCCGCCAAAGAGCCCGCCTATTCGTGGGTGGAAAGCTCGCTGATGATCGCATTTGAGGGATGGCCGCGCGTTACGGCGCCGCCGGTAACGGCTCAACACGGATCGCGCGTCTTTCAGATGCGAACGTATGAAAGCCCGAGTCATCAGGATCACCGCCGCAAAGTGGAAATGTTCCACAGCGGAGAATTCGATATTTTTCAAAAAACCGGGTTCTGGAACGTTTTCTTTGGCGACACGCTCATCGGAGCGCGGCTTCCCAATCTCACGTACATGTTGAGTTTTCCGGATCTCTCGGAGTTGAACGCGAAGTGGAAGGCGTTTGGCTCCGATCCCGATTGGAAAAAGCTGACTGGCTCGCCGAAATTCAATTACGAGGCGATCGTCTCAAACGTAACCAATCTGATCCTGAACCCGGCATCGTATTCTCAGATCTAACGCTTTCCGCCCCGGACGACGTTTCTACATGTTGTAGAAGAACTCTTCGTATACGACCTTGCCGTCGGCGACTTTATAGACGCCGACCTCTTCCATTTGGAACCGTTTAGATTGCGGCTTAAATGTGACGTCCAATTTGAACGTGACGGCGAAGTGCGAACCTGCGACGAGCGGACCCTCAACTTTGGCCGAATGTACCTCGTGGTTTGCGGTCCACCATTCGCCCTTCGCCTTGACTGCCGCGAGACCCTTCGTTTCGCGCGATTGTCCGGGAGGCGCGCCGGCTTCCATGCTGACGATATCGGGACCGTAGAGAGTTTCCACCGCTTCCTGAAACTTGCCTTCAGAGCAAAGTTTGACAAGCTTGTTCGCAACTTCTTGAGTACTCATGATCAATCTCCTGTTCAGAATTTCTCTCTGAAGCTACCATAGCCGCTAAGAACCCTTCTTGGACGCCCGCGATTTCCCCGACGCCTTCGGCAAGTTGTCCGCAGCCAGCAGCTCTTCAATGCGCTGTTGAATGGCTGCTGGTTTCAGCGCGTCTGCGTCTCCCTGAGGCGGGGTTTGAAAGCGTATGAAACCCTTTCGATCGATAAACACGAGCTGCGGAACCATGAACCGCTCCATTATGCTGAATCCCATGAAGCCCAGGAACTGGTCTTTGGGAATCCATCCCACCGGAAAGCCCACCTGGAAGTTTCGCGCGAAAATGTCCACCAGGGTACTTGCTTGGTCCGCGTTTCTGCCCTCCTCGAGCGCGTTGATGGCCAGATCAAGCGCCTGGAAGCCGCGAGAGCTGTACTGCTGCTGAAACCTCGTCATCACTTTGGAAGCGGCCTGACAATGTGGACAAGTGGTCAGGATGAATTCGAGCGCAATCGCCTTCCCCCGATACTGGCTGAGAAGGCGCTGGCCCTGACCCGGAAGCGTAAATACCAGCTCCGGAGCTTTTCGCGGGACATCCTCGTCGGCGGCGAACAGCGGAGCTGCGGCGATTGCGAATACAAACAGCGCAAGTAAGATTCTTTTCACGTAAATAGGACCTTAGTTGCCAGTGTACTCAGTCGCTGGGCGGGTCGGCGCGGAATACGCCATGCGGTAGACTGTGCACGCTGCCATGCGACATCGGATTTTGGTTCTCCTCTTGTTTGCCGGTTGCTCGGCTGTACCGCTCTTTGCGCAGGCCCCAAAACGAAAAGAACCTTCATTGGCGGCAATGCCCCCCATGGGCTGGAACAGTTGGGATTCCTATGGAATGTCGGTGACGGAAACCGAATTCCGGGCGAATGCAGAGTGGATGGCACAGCACCTGAAGCGCTACGGCTGGCAATATGCGGTGGTGGATGAGGGCTGGTATCTCGCGAACACCGACGCGAAAGCCGGGCAGTTCCGGTTCGTTATGGATGAGAACGGCCGCTATACGCCCGCCTCGAATCGGTTTCAATCGGCTGCAAACGGGGCTGGTTTCAAGTTGCTGGCGCTCTCCATGCATTCCCTCGGGCTGAAGTTCGGTATCCACATTATTCGAGGCATCCCCAAAGAAGCGGTATCGAAGAACCTGCCGATAGCGGGCTCTAACTATCACGCGGCTGATGCGGCGGATCGGTCCGATACTTGCCCTTGGAACAAAGACAATTACGGGGTGAAGCCGACCGCCGCTGGTCAGGCGTACTACGATTCCATCGCCAAACTCTATGCAAGCTGGGGCGTGGATTTCGTCAAGGTCGATTGCATCGCTTCGCACCCCTATAAAGCCGACGAAATCCGCATGTTCAGCGAGGCTTTGAACAAAACCCATCGGCTGATCGTGCTAAGCCTATCGCCCGGTCCGGCGCCTTTGGACAAAGCCAGTGAACTTCGAAAATATGCCCAGATGTGGCGCATCTCGGACGATATGTGGGATCGCTGGGCTCCGCTGCCAAAGCGAACCTTTCCGCAGAGCTTGCTCGGTCAGTTCGCGCTGGCGGCGAAGTGGGCGCCGGAAGTAGTTCCGGGACATTGGCCGGATGCCGACATGCTGCCGATTGGTTACCTAGGACCGCGACCGGGCTCCGGCAAGCCCCGGCAGACGCGACTTACGCACGATGAGCAGCGGACGCTGATGACATTGTGGTCGATGTTTCGTTCACCTCTGATTATGGGCGGCAATCTGACTTCGAACGACGACTGGACCGCTTCCCTTCTCACAAATGAGGACGTGATCGTAGTGGATCAGCGCTCGACCGGAAATCATCCGGTCGATACCGAGAGCGGGAAGGCCGTTTGGGTAGCGAAAAACGAAGTGGACGGAGTCGTCTATGTCGCGCTGTTCAACCTGAACGATTCTCCGCAAGCCATCGAGTATCCGCTGCAGCCTCTGGGATTGAGCGGAGCGTCTTACACAATTCGGGACTTATGGGAACGGAAGAGTTTGGGCACGGCAGACCGCCTGAAGGTCACTCTTCAGCCGCATGCGTCAGTTCTCTACGCGGTGGCGCAGATACGTTAATTAACATTCAAGAAACCGTCTTGCCCCAGCGCCTCGTGATACCCTGCGCCTATGTCGACTTCAGCCCGTACAGCCATGGATCAGATTCGCCTAGCGATGGCGAGCACGAACAACCTTTTCAATACTGAGGTGTTCGGCAAGCGAAATTTTGATGCTCTGGATCAGATCTACACCGTGGACGCTCGCATCCTCCCGCCAGGCGCGCCGATGGTTTCGGGACGGAAGGCCATCAAGGAATTTTGGGCTAACCTGATTCAATCGGTGAATGCTAAATCTGCTGTACTTGCGTCCCTAGATGTCATGCCCGCAGGAGAAGGTATTGTCGAGATCGGGCGCGCCACCCTCAGCGTCGGACCCCAAGGACAAAGTGCGGCCGAGATGGAAGTGAAGTATGTCGTCTATTGGCGACAGGAAGACGCCCTTTGGAAATGGCACGTCGATATTTGGAACCAGAACTCCTGATCACTTAGTAACCTGTGTGAATCCTGAAAACGGAAGACCCTTACAATAAGAAAATCATCTATGTCCAAACAAGAAGAAGGCGATCTCATCCTGAAGCTCTACGAATTGCGCCGGGAAGCGGTCATGCGCCAGGCTCGCGAGTGGTATTTTCGCGAATTCAACCCGGAATCGCTAGCCGATGTTAATAGCGCCATGTTCAGCGAACACAGCGGCCATCTGCGTATGGTCATGACCTATTGGGACATGGCTGCGGCGCTAGTCAATCACGGCTCAATCAGCATCGAACTTTTCAACAACGCAAACGGCGAGCATATCAGCGTGTTTGCAAAATTGGAGCCCATCCTCGGTGAAATGAGGGCCGCTTACGGTCCGCAGTTTCTCGCGAATCTGGAAAAACTGATCGATGCGACACCGAAGGGTCGCGAACGGACGGCAATGATGCGCGAAAGAATGAAAGATGTTCGGTCTCAACTTGCGGCAAAGGAAAGCAAAGCGGCGAGCCGGAGCTGAACGCGAGCGGGCCTAAGAAAAGCCGTACAGCTTCGCTTGATTGCCCGCTACTTACTGCACCCGCAGCATCTTTTGATCGCATTCTTGCCCGCGATCACTTGAGCATAGCAGCCATCGGCGTGTGAAGACTTCCCGATCCGCGCAGCACTTTTCCCGGTAACGCGTCAGTCATCTTCCCGTCGGCAATGACAGGCGTGCCGTTAACCAGCACATATTGCATGCCCGCCGATAACTGATTAGGATTTTCGAAGGTGGCCACGTCACGAACAGTCTCGGGATCGAAGACGACGATATCGGCCCACATCCCCTGCTTCAGAACCCCGCGATCCGCAAGACGCATGCGCTGCGCGGGCAACGCTGAAAATTTTCTTATGGCATCCGGCAGGGTCAGCAGCTTTTCTTCGCGTACATACTTTCGCAGAATCCGCGGGAACGTTCCATATGCGCGAGGATGCGGATGTTCCCGTCCCAGAATGCCATCGGGCGCGGTACCCTGCGAATCGTTGTCCACCGAGACCCAAGGCTGCTTCAGCGCCAGCGCGACATCCTCTTCCGACATCGCAAACACGGCAACCTCGATCCCTGGATCGTCGATCAGCAGATCGAAAATCGTATCCAACGGATCCTTGTTCTCCGACTTAGCAATCTGAGCAATCGTTTTCCCTTGCAGGGGCAGCAGTTTCGGGTCTTGCACCACGCTTACCAGAATCGCTTCCGGCCCCGGTATTTCAAGCCATTCGTTATCCCACCCGCTCGTTTGCGTCTCCATCTCATTGCGTATCCGGGCGCGGTCCGGTGCGTTCTTGAGCCGCTCCACCAGCTTTGTTTCCCCACCCTCATGCGCCCAGGGCGGAATAAATGCAGAGAAGCTGTTGAACCAGGCAGGATAAGCATACGTATCTGCTTCCACATCGATGCCCGAAGCGCGAGCGCGTTCGATTCGATCCACAATCGCGGGCATTCGGCCCCAGTTACGTTTTCCAGCGGCTTTGAGATGCCAAATCTCCACCGGTATATTTGCCTCGCGGCCGATTCGGAACGCTTCGTCTAAAGCAGCGTCAATGTCGTCCCCTTCGCTGCGCATGTGAGTGGCATAGATGCCCCCGAACTTTGCGGCTTCTGAAGCGAGTGCAATCAGTTCTTCGGTTTTCGCGTAGGGTGCAGGCGCATATTGAAGCGAAGTCGAAACCCCGACCGCCCCGTCACGCATCGCTTCACGCACCAGCGCCTTCATGCGTTCCAGTTCCGAAGCGCGTAGGGTCGCGGTTTACTTCACCGAGCACCACTCGACGAACCTGCGTCGCGCCCACATAGCTGGCGAGATTAATCCCCAGTCCTTGCTTTTCTAAACGCGCGAAATACTGCGCGAACGTTCTCCAATCGGGATTAATGTGATAGCGAGCAAAGCCGGAGCGGTCCGTGGAGGCAAGGCGGTCATTGAGCGGAGCAATGGAGCCGCCCTCACCCGTAATCTCGGTCGTAATCCCTTGAAAAATCTTTGAGGGAACGTGCGGATTCACGAGCATTGAGAGCTCCGACTGCCCGAGCATATCGATGAAACCCGGAGCAACAATCAAGCCGCGAGCATCGATCGTCCTGCGCGCCGAAGCGCTTTCCAGTGTGCCGATGCGAGCGATGCGCCCGGCCGTGATCCCTATATCACCGGAATACCAAGGCGATCCCGTGCCATCGATGATGTGGCCGTTGCGGATAACGAGATCGAATTCGGGTGCAGCGGCTTCGAGCGGCGCGGAAGCTGCAATGAGGACCAACAAAAATATTCGAGTCAAAATAGATTCTACGCGCAACGCCTGTTAGCCCGGATGAGTCATTTTCCCTGGATCGACAAACCGGTCGAATTCGTCTGCGCTCAAGAAGCCGAGTTTCACGGCGGCCTCGCGCAAGCTGGTTCCGTCGACATGGGCAGTATGTGCGATCTTCGCGGACTTGTCATAACCCACGATGGGACTGAGCGCGGTGACTAGCATGAGCGAGTTGCGAAGGTACTCATCCACTCGCGCGCGGTCGACTTCAATGCCAGTAGCGCAATGCTCCGTGAAGCTATGACAAGCATCGGCGAGGAGTCGCACGGAATGAAGAAAATTATGGATAATGACCGGTTTGAAGACGTTCAACTCAAAATTTCCTTGCGAGCCCGCGAACGCGATGGCAGCGTCGTTACCCATCACTTGGACCGCAACCATGGTTAGAGCCTCGCATTGAGTTGGGTTGACTTTGCCGGGCATGATCGACGATCCAGGCTCATTCTCCGGAATAATCAGTTCTCCCAAACCGCATCGAGGACCCGAAGCCAGCCACCTCACGTCGTTTGCAATCTTCATCAGAGAGGCCGCCAAAACTTTCAAAGCGCCGCTTGCCGCGACCAATTCATCGTGAGCCGAAAGTGCCGCGAATTTGTTCGGATGAGAGCGAAACGGCAAACCGGTCAACTCGGATATCTTCGCAGCCGCGCGTTCACCAAACTCGGGAGGGGCATTTAATCCTGTACCGACGGCAGTACCTCCGATGGCGAGATCGTATAAATCGTGAAGCGCGGTTTCTATTCGTTTCAGATCGCGATCGAGCAGCGACACCCACCCGGACATCTCCTGACCCACGGTCAGAGGCGTAGCATCCTGAAGATGAGTGCGGCCAATTTTCACGACATCCGCGAAAGCGTCTGCTTTGTTATGCAGCACGTTCCGCAGCTCGCGCACGGCCGGAATTAGTTTCCGCTGCACTTGCTCGGCCGCCGCAATGTGCATTGCCGTGGGAAATGTGTCGTTCGAAGATTGCGACATATTGACGTGATCGTTAGGATGAATCGGCTTCTTGCTTCCCATCACCCCGCCGGCGAGTTCGATAGCGCGATTCGAAATCACCTCATTCGCATTCATGTTGGTTTGCGTTCCGCTTCCTGTCTGCCAGATGCGTAGCGGGAAATGCTCGTTTAAGCGTCCCGAGATCACCTCATCGGCTGCGGCTGTAATCAGGCGGGTCTTCTCTTCGTCCAGCTTGCCGAGTTCCCGGTTCACCAGAGCAGCGGATTTCTTGAGCGTGCCGAATGCTCGGACCAGCTCCGGCGGCATTTTGTCCTCTCCAATATCGAAGTGAATCAGCGAACGCTGAGTTTGCGCGCCCCAGTAACGGTCCGCCGGTACTTCAATGCTGCCCATGCTGTCCGATTCCATGCGCGTTGAAACTTCCAGGGGTGTTGAAACGCTCATGCATCTATTGTGTAACTTCGGGCATTCACGGTGCGCCTGATGGTGCAATCATGTCAGACATGCGCAAGATATTCGTCCTGGTTGCCGTCGGGCTGCTGGGTTTGGCCGTCTCATTCGCCGACGAGGCTTACCATAAGCCACCGCAGGAAATACTAAAGGTTCTCAACGCGCCTACCACGCCCGAAGCAGTCGTGAATCCCGCCGGGACCGAGGTGCTTTTCATCGAACGGATTCTCTATCCGCCCGTCGCGGACCTCGCCCAACCGATGCTGCGGCTCGCGGGCGTGCGCATCAATCCCAAGAACAACGGACCGCATAGCGCTTTCCTTTACCGTTCCGCCACGCTTCGACGCCTCGACGGTAATGGCGAAGAAATTCGGCTGCCGCTTCCCGCGAATGCCGAAATTACCCCGCCGCTTTGGAGTCCCGACGGCAAGCGATTCGCGTTTACGAACATCGCGGAAGCTTCTGTAGACCTCTGGGTGGGCGATGCGGAAAATGGCCGGATTCATAAGATTCCCGGTGTCCATGTCAATGCGGCTCTGGGCGTCAACGCGGCTCTAAGCGGACCGGGACATGCCGCTCCAGTACAGTGGATGCCCAACAGCCGTACGCTGCTGGTGGAGACTGTGCCTGCCGGACGCGGCGCGCCTCCAGCCGAGCCAGCCGTTCAGCCGGGGCCGCATACGCAGCAAAGCTTGGGCAAAGCAGGTCCGGCGCCTACTTATGAGGACCTTCTCAAAAATGCCCATGACGAAGAGCTTTTCGACTACTATGCGACCGCGCAGCTCTCCTTTGTTGATACGAATGGTGGCGGCGTCAAACCCTACGGCACGCCTGCGATCTTCACCACCATCGAGCCGTCTCCCAATGGTCAGGATGTGCTGGTTGCTCGTGTCCATAAGCCGTACTCGTATTTTCATCCGGTAAACGCCTTTCCCAAGGAGGTGGAGGTTTGGGATCGCTCAGCCAAAGTGGTTTACAAGGTCGCCAGCTTGCCTTTGGAAAACCGGGTACCGATCGAGGGCGTGCCGACCGGACCTCGCGGCTATCACTGGATTCCGACCGAGACTGCCTCGCTCTATTGGGTAGAAGCGATGGATGGTGGCAATCCCAAAGAGAAAGCGCCGCATCGTGACCGCGTGATGATTGCTCGCTTGCCACTTTCCAACGGCGAACCGCGAGAGCTCATGAAGGTGGAACAACGATTCACCAGAATTGAATTTGGCGAATCGGGAACCCTCTCCCTGGTTAGCGATTACGAGCGCAACAAACGCTGGATCAGGACGTACGCCGTGAATCCAAAAGATCCGGCGGAAGAACCGAAACTCATTTGGGCGCGCAACATGCAGGATCGCTATAAAGACCCTGGCGCTCCCGAGATGAAGACGCTGCCAAACGGCCATCTCGCGATGCGGCAGGATGGAGATTCAATTTTTCTCAAAGGCGCGGGCGCTACTCCGAAGGGCGATCGCCCATTCCTCGACCGCTTCGATTTAAATACTCAGAAAAGCGAAGAACTCTTCCGATGTGACGACGGGCATTATGAGGTGGTCGAAGCGATTCTGGACACCAACGGCGACAAGTTGCTAACGCGCCGTGAATCGCCTACCGAGCCGCCGAACTATTTCATTCGCGAAGCCAAGAATGCGGCGCGGCCAATTACAAATTTCTCCGATCCGGCGCCCGAACTGAGGAAAATCACCAAGCAACTGGTTACGTATAAGCGCCCGGATGGCGTACCGCTTTCCTTCACTCTCTATCTACCCCCGAACTATAAACCCGGGACGCGTTTGCCAACCGTGGTCTGGGCTTATCCGTACGAATACAACGATGCCGATACCGCCGGCCAGATCAGCGGTTCCACCGAACGATTCACCACCATTACCGGACCATCCGAGATATTCTTTGCGCTCGAAGGGTACGCGGTTTTGGACAATGCTGCCATGCCGATCATTGGCGATCCGACGACGGTGAACGACACCTATCTGGAACAAATCGTCGCGGATGCGAAAGCCGCCATCGACAAGGCTTCGGATATGGGCGTGACGGATGCAAATCGCGTGGGCGTGGGCGGGCATAGCTACGGTGCATTCATGACTGCGAACCTGCTTGCGCATTCGAACCTGTTTAAAGCGGGATTGCCCGAAGCGGCGCTTACAATCGCACGCTCACGCCGTTCGGCTTCCAGACGGAAAGGCGTACTTTGTGGGAAGCTCCCGGATGTCTACTTGAAGATGTCGCCGTTTCTGTCGGCGGACAAGATCAAAGCAGCTTTACTGATGATTCACGGCGAAGCGGACGACAACACCGGAACTTTCCCCATTCAATCGGAGCGCATGTATGCGGCCCTGCGCGGAAACGGCGCAACCGTGCGTCTGGTGACTCTTCCTTACGAGGCGCATGGCTATCGCGGTCGCGAGTCAATCGAACACGTTTTATACGAAATGATCAACTGGTTCGATCGGTACGTGAAAAACGCCGACACGGGCGCCGGAGCTAAACGCCGCGGCGCAATAGCTCTTCAACTCTTGATGTTATTGGAATCCGCATCCCAATAGACCGGCTGTTTGCGGAAATACGATTCATTCGCCATGTGGCACGCGATCGCGGCATGGTTGCCGAATACAGCGTCCTCAGCAACGGGCTTCCGTGACTTGACCGCCTGAAAGAAGTTCCACAGGTGCGGCCGTACGTCATCCCAGTCATCGCTTCGGAAAATCGTGTCATCGCTGAGCGGCTCATGCCCTGGTACGGGATCGTGCTCGGCATGCCATTGGCTGACATACTCCTTCTTCATTGCTGCCGGGAACCCGCCGGAATAGTAGCTGGGCTCCGTATCGATCCCCTTTTGCGGCGTCAACCGAAGCTGCGTGCCGCTGGCCTCGAGAATTCCTTTCGGCCCCAGAAAGCGGCAAAACTCCGGTGTTTCGGCGCCCAGGCTTAGGCGCACGTATACGGGAATGCCGTGATAATCGAAGAGGACGGTTTGCAGGTCCGGCATATTCCGGCCGTCCTTCCAGCGGAAAATACCGCCCAATGTCGAAGCGGACCGGGGTGCCTCATTCCAACCCAGCGTGTACTGCATTCCGCTGAGCAAGTGAACCATCAGGTCTCCTGCCACGCCGGTGCCGTATTCTTTCCAGCACCGCCAACGAGCGAACCTATATTTGTCGAACGGAATCTTGGGCGCGTCGTTCAGCCAGGTCTCCCAATCCAGATTTTCCGGCGAGAGATCGAGTGGCGGCGGATATTCCCAAGCGCCGGTTGGGCTGTTGCGCCCGAGCGTGAGTTCCACCATCTCGATATCGCCGATTGCGCCGCCCTGATATAGTTCACGTGCCTTGCCGCACAACACGGAACTGACGCGCTGAGATCCTATCTGCACGATCCGCTTATTCTTATGAGCGGCGTCCACCATCTCAAAACCTTGCGGAATGGTGTGCGACATCGGTTTCTCGCAATAGATGTCCTTCCCGGCCCCGCACGCATCCACTACAACTCGCTGGTGCCAGTGATCGGGAACGGCTGCGACGATACAGTCGATGTCTTTGCGGTCAAGAAGTTCCTGATAGCGGCGAGTGGTCGGGAGCTTCTCATTATTCGTGATCTCTTTCGCCAGCGTATGGCGGCCGTCGTAGAGATCGGCGGCGGCCACGCACTCGATGCCCGGCAGCGCGATCGCATGGGGGAGCAATCCGGAGCCTTGCATCCCGATCCCGATCATGCCGAACCGAACGCGGTCGCTTGGGCCGACGGGCCTGCCAGTCTGACCCAGCAGCGGTCTTTCGAGAAAAATGGCTCGCGATCCTAAGCCGCTGGTGACCATTGCGGCTGATTGTAGAAAGCGGCGGCGCGGAAGTTTGTTATCCATATGAATTTGGTTACGCCATTTGGTCCACGGCCTGAATCAGCGCGCGGATGTATCCGTAACAGTAGGCGAATGACTGAAGGCCATTGGGATCGTCGGGTGCCACAGGCACGTGATCGGGCATCAGCAGATACGGATAACCCACCTCTTTGTACACCTGGATGGCTTTGACGAAGTTGACGTCGCCTTCGTCGGGATAAACTTCGATGAAATCGTTGCGATGTCCCCTGATGTTGCGGAAGTGCACATTGAAAATCTTTTTCCGTGAACCGAAGTAACGGATGACATCGTAAATCTGCGTGCCGGGGTCGGAAAGCATTTCCGAAACCGTGCCCTGGCAGAAGTTCAAGCCGTGATAGCTGCTCTCCCGGATACTGACGAATCTCTTCAAGCCATCGACAGTCCCGAGAACTCGTGTTACGCCCTGATAACCTTCGGGCGGCACACCGGGATCGTGCGGATGACACGCCATGCGGATCTTGTACTCATTAGCAACGGGAATGACACGATCCAGAAAATACGTAATCCGCTCCCAGAACATGTCGGCATCGACTTGGCCGGCGCGCGTGAGAGGAGACTTCGGATGCGCCTCCGCGAGCTTCCACGTGCTGTACGTCGCGTCGCCGCGCCCTGGCGTGCGGCCCGTGCGCAAGACGCCAAGGATGCTCATGTTGTATTTGATGGACGGAACGCCGGCTTGCGCGCAGTTCTTGATCAGAGTTTGCATGGACTCGATATCGCGGTCCCGCTCGGGACTCTGGGCCAGCATGATGGCCGGGTGTTTTTCCCGGTCGATGTGGCTGGAAGTGAGAAACGGCGGCGCGACGCATTCGACACTGATGCCGTTCTTTCCCGCCAGATCCATCATTCTGCTGAGTTCGTCTACAGTGGCATAGAGGCGGTCGCCGTCGATTTCCGGGTAGCCACAAATATTCCGAACGCCATAGCGAGCAAGGTATTTCAGGTGAGTATCGTTGGTGGGAGCGCTCTGGCAGCCCAGCTTCATGAGCGAGCGTTTTTCGCCGTTCGCGGCTGAAACGCGCTTTGGATCGAGTGCCGCGGTGAGCGCCAGCCCAGCCGCCCCGCTAGAAGAAATAAATTGTCGCCGATCCACGTTGAATCCTTCGTTGAATCCTTCGGCTTCTAGAGTATCTCGGGAAAGCTCGCGGTTTTCTCACCTGGGATAGGGGTGACCGCGCAAGGTTGTCAATGCGCGGTAGATTTGTTCAGCAAGCATGGCGCGCGCAAGTTCGTGCGGAAACGTCATTGCCGAGAGCGACAGCAGAATGTCTGCCCGTAATTTCCATTCCACCGGCAATCCATCATGACCTCCCAGGAGAAAGACAAGATCCTGACCCTCACCCTCTGCTTTCTCGACGATGCGCACGAACGCCGCCGAATCGATGGTTCGTCCAGCCGGATCGAGAAAGATTTTGCGGGCCGAGGCATGGCGCGCGAAAAGATCGAATCGCGCGGGATTGATCTCGCGCATCTCGCATTCCGCATAGCGGCTGCTGCGTTTCAAGAACTCTGCCGCGATCGCGTTCGCGTGCGCATCGCGAGCCTTGCCGATGTAATAGACGAATACTTTCACTTCGATTCGCCCTCGACGGCTAAGTGCCCGGTTGCAAACGACATACGGACAGGATATTGTTTTAAGTGCGAGGAAAGCATGGCTTCAACGGTTTGGAAAGGCTATATTACCTTCGGCCTGATCACTATTCCCGTCCGGCTTTTTGCAGCGGCACGGACGGAGCGCGTCAGCTTCAATCAGATTCACCAGGTTTGCGGCAGCCGGATCAAACAACAGACGTTTTGTCCGCATTGTGATCGCGTCATCGAACGAAGTGAGCTGGTCAAAGGCTACGAGGTCGAAAAAGACCGGTACGTCATTGTGAACGATGAAGAAATTAAATCGATTGCCCCCGCTTCCAGCGACAATATGGAAATCCTGGAATTCGTCAAGGCCGAAGGCATCGATCCAATTTACTTCGATTCCTCCTTTTTCATGGTTCCCGAAGACGCCGGCAAGAAAGCGTATCATCTGTTGCTTGAGACCATGCGGAAATCGGGATACAGCGCGGTCGCGAAGATCACGATGCATCAGCGGGAGTACACCGTGATCGTGCGCCCGAATCCCGATGGGCTGCTGCTGCACACCATGTTTTACCCCGAGGAAGTGCGCGAGGTTCCAGAGTTCCGGCGCGATGAAAGCGTAACCGTTAAGCCGCAAGAGGTCGCGCTGGCCGAAAAATTGGTGGAAGGCTTGGCTTCGGATTTCGATCCTTCGAAATATCACGATGAGTACCAGGGACGGCTGATGCAAATGGTCGAAGCGAAGCGTGAAGGTCAGAGCGTTCCGAGTACGGCGCCCAAGCACCGCGCGCCCGTAATCGATCTGATGCAAGCTCTGCAAAAGAGCCTGGGAGAACTGCCTCGCAAGCCGGCGGCCAAAGCGGCTCAAAATGAGCAAGAGGCGGCGCCGGCGAAAAAAGCGCCTGCCAAGCGCCGTTCCGCCACAGGTTGATAAAGGCTCCGCTGCCGAATCGCATAACGCCCGCCCGGCATGGATAATCCTGCGGCATCTCCACCGTCGCTGGCGCGAAAACTAGGGCTCTTCGATGCAACCATGATCGTGATGGGCGGCATCATTGGATCGGGCATCTTCGTTAACCCTTATGTTGTCGCCCGCCAGGTGCACACTTCGGCGTTGATTCTGGGAGCCTGGATTCTGGGCGGGCTGACCGCGCTCGCCGGAGCTTTCATCTACGCGGAGCTGGCCATCCTGCGGCCCAACCTGGGCGGCCAATACGCTTATTTGCGCGAGGCATACCATCCCGCCATCGCGTTTTTGTATGGCTGGGCGCTGCTGCTCATCATGCAGACGGGCGGCATGGCGGCCGTGGCCGTCACCTTTGCCCGGTACGCCCGTGAGATCGTTCACTCCAATGCTTCGGATGGCCTCATCGCCACACTGATTCTGGCCTTGCTCACGCTCATCAACTGTTTCGGCGTTCGCTCCGGCAGTTCGGTGCAGAGCGCGCTCATGGTGCTGAAAATTGGCGCAATCGGCGGATTGCTTATCGCCGGGTTCCGCGCGCCAGCGCCTGCATATCATCCGGCTCCGTCCGAACCGCTCAGCCCCCGCCTGCTGGTTACCTTCGGGGCTGCGGTGACTCCGGTGCTGTTCGCCTATGGCGGCTGGCAAACTGCGAGTTTCATGACTGGTGAAATGCGTAAGCCCGGCCGAGATCTGGCGCGTGCCTTATTGCACTCGCCATGGCAGCTGTCCTGCAGCCCGGCGATGAAGTTCTCATCGAGCGTCCTGCTTATCCATTGCTGTACGAGACCGCGCAGTATCTTGGCGCGACGGTGCAATTTTTCGATCGACCTGCATCCGCAAAGTTCGCCATTGATCTCGGTCTGTTGGAACGGTCCATCACCCCCAAAACGCGCCTGATCGTGCTTACGAACCTGCACAACCCAAGTTGCGCGTTCACCGGCGAAGCGATATTGAGGCAGGTGGGCGAACTCGCGCGATCCGGAGTTCCAATGGGATCAGCCGCGCGTCGGAACAGTGCTGTTTCCTCGCATCGATGTTTCCGTTGAAGAGTTTTGCCGGATTCTTAGGGAACGTTACGAGACGGTGGTTACGCCGGGATATTTTTTCGGATCTCCCGACCGCATTCGAATCGGGATTGGCGGAGAAACCACCTTGCTGGCGGAAGGATTGTCTCGCATACGAGCGGCCTTGAAGGACTCCGCGTTAGACTGAGTGCATGACGTGGAATGATTGCCCCGCTGTTGACCGAAACACGCGGAAGTTGGGTGGGGCATGGTGTTTCGCGGGTACCCGCGTTCCTGTTCTCTCGCTTTTTGAACACCTGGATAAGGGGTCGACGATCGACGAATTCTTGGAGTGGTTTCCGGAAGTGAGCGCGGAAGACGTTCACCAGGTGCTTGCGTTTGCAAAGGCATCGTTGGAGCAGCCAGCCGCAGTGGCGTGAAAATCCTGTTCGACACGAATACTCCGGCTCCCCTGGCCCGGGCGCTCAGGGGACATCAGGTAACGCGTACCGGGGAACTGGAATGGCAGAGCTTGGAAAACGGTGAGTTGCTAGACGCAGCAGAGGCAGCCGGGTTCGATGTTCTGTTGACATGCGATCAAAATGTCGCCTACCAGCAAAACTTCTCGGAGCGTAAACTCGCTATCGTTATCTTATCCACGAACCATTGGCCCAGTTTGAGGCCCTTTGCCGCCCGCATCGCCGTTGCTGTTGACTTCGTACAGCGAGGTGAAGTGACGCGAGTCAACCTGGCAGAACTCTGATTTAACGCTGAATCCGAGATCAGGCGCTCCGCTAACTCTTCGTAATCCATTCATACTGTGCAGTCGTGAGCGGCACTACCGATAATCTGCCCTGATGGACTAACGGCGAATCGGCGAACAGCTTCAATTCTTTCATCTGAGCCAGTGTGCGAGGCTCCGCGATGCGCTTGCCTGCTTTAATTCGGACTCGGGGAGTTTTGGGATCGCTTGCGTCCACGCTGGTGACTGTGGCAGTGCCCACCGCCTGCCGTTCGTCGCCCGTGTGGTAAATCACCAGCTTGTCTCCGGGCTTCATCGCGCGCAGGTTCTTCACCGCAACGGGATTCGTCACACCATCCCAGAGAGTTTCGCTATCGCGTTCCAAATCGGCAAAAGAGTAAGCTTCGGGTTCCGATTTCAGTAGGTACGGCATCTCGGATCATCTTAGACGGTCAGCGATGCCCACCGCCGCCACCACTGGCGTGGCCGCCACCGCCACCGGAAAAGCCACCGCCGGCATGTGCAGCGCCACCCGACCAGCCGCCGCCACCGCTTGCATGTGCCGCACCTGCGGACCAGCCGCCACCGCCGCTTGCATGGGCAGCGACGCCAGACCAGCCGCCGGTATGTCCACCTGCGTAGCTCGCGTGACTGCCGGAGAAGCCAAGCGCGGGAGCACCGGTTGAAGTTCTGAACCCTGACGCCGCAAAAGACTGAGCCGCTTCTGCCCGAGCCGCATGATTGGCCCAAGGAGATGCGGAAACTATTCCAGCCGCGGGAGGATTATTGGGGCTGACGGGAACCGTTGCGAGAGTGCCATGTCCAGCCCAATGGCCGTGATCGCCACCATGACCCCAGTGGCCGTGATTTACATTTCCCGATCCAGGTACCCAATGACCGCCTCGGTACACCGTCCCGGTGATAACCGGCGCATACAGAACCGCACCCGGGGAGTAGAAGCCATATCCGAAAGGGCTGTAAAACGCGCCGGAGCCGGGCAACCAGGCATAAGAATTGAAGCCGTTGTCCCAATACCATCCCGGCCCAAACCAGCCGCCATATCCATATCCCCAGCCGCCGTATCCGTAACCCAAGCCGCCGCCGTAGTTGTTGACGCTGACGTTCTTCGCTGTCTGATAGCTCGCCGCGGCATCATATTCGGAGCGAACGTTGCTCCACGCATACAGTTCGTCTTCCTTTTTCTTATCGAACTTCTCAGCCTTGAGCACGGGGCCAATCACCGTCTCGTGACCCTTGTTCAGCTCGATCTTTTGATCGCCAAAGTAAACCTGGGCCTTGCCGTCGATCACCGCCGCTGTGGGCGGGTTGTCGGCACGTGATGCGATACAAACCGTCTTTTTCAATCGTGATGGAGCCGCCGTGATCCACGACCTGGATATTGTTCTCCTTCACCAGACCCGCGGCTTCAATCATCGCTTCGCCGCGGCTCACTTCCACTTGAGTACTTGTGAGCGACGGCGAAATCATGCGGATCTGGCTGTTATCGCCAATTCGCAAGAATACGCCCGGCGTCAGCAGGATTTCCGCTTTGCCGATTTCCGTGGACAACGTGTCGTTTGCGTTGAGAAAGGTCGCCCTTGAGAGCCTTTTCTGAAACAGGACTTCCGTTGAGAAAAGCATTCCCTTCGATGTAGTTGATAGCTCCAGGTCTGGCCGAAATGGTATAGGCCTGCGGCATCGCGTACATAGCGGCCAAGAGCAATCCGCCAAGCACCTTTGCGGACCCTTGCCATACGCGTTTCATTTTTTGCAACTCCTGTGCCCCTATTCTACGCCTTCTCTCCCCTACTGCACAGCCGCGGTCGCTTGGGCGCCCGGGGCCGAGCGCTGGTTATGCGAGTACCTCTCGAAGAATTCGATGATCCGAAGCATGTGATCCATTCGCTGCTGCGGCGGACCGGACCTGGTGAGTTCATGCCCGGCTCCCGGATAGCGGATGTACTCGACGGGACGGTTTAGCTGCTTCAGAGCGCGGAACAGCATCTGGCCCTGAACCACGCCCGTGCGGTTATCCGAGCTGCCGTGGATGATCAGCAGCGGCGTCGTGATATTCGCGACATAAGTGATGGGCGATTGCTGGTCCAGAATTCGCCGCGTTTCGGGTTGCCAGGGATAACCGCCAAACTCCTCCGGCACCAGCCGGTATGCGTTCCCTTCGCCGAAAAACGTCGAGAGATCGTAAACGCCCCGTTCGGCGGCAGCGGCTTTGAACCGGTTCGTGTGGCCGACAATCCAAGCCGTCATATAGCCCGCGTACGATCCACCGGTCACGAACAGACGATCTTTATCGATCATGGGATACTTTGCCGCGGCGTCGTCGAGGGCGCCCATGATGTCGCCCATGGGACCGTCTCCCCAATCCTTATAATTCGCGCGCTGGAAGGCATAACCATAGCCGCCGGAACCGCGCGGATTCGAATAAACCACGCCGTAGCCGAACGAGCAAAAGATCTGGTACTCATGCCACATGGTGAACTCGCCCGGTCCCCACATCGCCGACGGCCCTCCATGTATGTCCAAAACCCACGGATACTGCTTGCCTGGTTCCGCATTGGCCGGCTTCATGACCCAGTATTCGACCTTTATCCCGTCCGGCCGGGTAATCCAGTGCTCCTCCGGCAGAGACGATTGCCTTGTCTTCCAGCCACCCAGCGTTGATCTCCGTGAGCCGCTTGATGCGGCCGCATTCGCTTCAGAGGCGAGATACAGCTCGTTTGGGTTTTCGGCGCTGATTTGCGCGTAAACTATTTTGCCCGCCCGCGACGCCGAACGCATTCACGCCCACTGGGCCGCCGATCACGTCTTCCACTTGCGGCTCTTCAGATCGACCCTGCGCAGCGGCTGCCCGCCTTGAAAATCCACCGTGTAGTACACACGCCCGTCCGGCGTGATTTCCGGCTGCTGTACGCCCGGATCGCCGTCTTTCGTCAACCAGCTCAGGTGCGAGCCGTCGGGATCGCACATCGCGAGCATCTCCTGCCGGTAGGTCGGCTGATCGTTCTGCTGGCCCATCACAATCAAGTGCTTGCCATCCGGGGTGAACTGCGGCTCTCGAAAGCTGTACCGGTCTTCGGTCATCAGCGGATGCTCGTTCGACCCATCCGCGTTCATTTCCCAGATCGCGCTCTTTTCTCGCGCATGCGGTCGGGATGCAATTTCGATTCGGGCTCGGAGGCAAACAGAATCCGGTCGCCGGCGGCGAGAAGACCGCGCCGTTGTGATCGCGATAGCTGCTCGTGAGTTGTGTTGTTTTCGGCTCCGGCTCCAAATCGACGCGGAACAATTCGGACATGCTCAGCTCGCTGTTCAGTGAAAGCTCGCCGAGAAATGCAATACGCGTAATGTCGCTGGGGTCGTTATGCGCGGAATTATGTTCCAACCAATCGCGAATCGAGAGTAAATCGCCATCGGGGCTGCCGTTGGTCTTCTTGTCCGCGCCCGGCTGTGCCTCGCTTTGGCCGTCTTTCTTTAATAGGAGGGCGATCGAAATCCCACCACTCGCGCCCGGGGCGCTCCAATTCGAAGGTAGGCTTGCCGGGCAATCTTCGAGATCGGAATGGCGCTCGAAACCAGCAGCGCCTTTCCATCGGCACGCCAGCGCGGAGCAGTGGCTCCATGTTCCAGAGTGGTCAGCATGCGCGGCTCACCGGGCGTGTGAAGCGGCATCACCCATACCTGCGGGTGCTTTTTCTCGTCCGCGCGCACAAACGCCAATTGCCGGCCATCGGGGCTGATCGCCAGCATGGAATCGTTGCGATCGCCAAACGTAATTTGGACCGGCTTTGCGTTCGGGTCGCGAAGATCGCTCATCCACAGATTGACTCGATATTTGTAGGCGGGATCGCCGCCGGGCGTTGCCGGCGGGTCGGTATGGATCGACTGCACGCCATACACCGCAAACGCGCCATCGGGAGTAACGCGAACCTCCGTCACTCGCTCTATCTTGAGAAGATCGGTTTGCGTGATGGGTTGCTTGGCCGCCCAAACAGGCGAAAGGAACGCGATTGCAAGGGAGACTCGGACGAGGGAACGAAGAGCCATTGCATTATTGCCATCACAGCAGCTTGGACCAGCCGTACGATACAATTCGACGCGGGGTGAGACCAGACCTTTGACACTTCGAGCCATCGACTACGCCAGCCTCATCATCTACTTCGCTTTCGTTCTTGGTATTGGCTGGCTTGCAAAGCGCAAAGATCACCACAAGCGCCGATTTCCTGACGTCCAGGCACTCCGTTCCGGTCTGGATCACCAGCCTGGCGTTCATCGCCGCGAACCTGGGCGCGCAGGAAATGATCGGGATGTGCGCGTCCGGAGCCAAGTACGGCATCATGACGGCTCACTTTTACTGGTTGGGCGCTGTTCCGGCCATGGTGTTCGTGGGCGTATTCATGATGCCGTTCTATTACGGCAGCCGCGCCCGCAGCGTCCCGGAATATCTGAAGCTGCGCTTTGACGAGAAGACACGCGGCCTGAATGCGATCACGTTCGCCATCATGACCATCTTCTCGTCGGGCATCAGCATGTATGCGCTGGGGCTGCTGTTCGAGCTGGTTCTGGGCTGGAACTTCACCAATTCCGTGTTGCTTTCGGCCGTCATCGTTTTGATCTACACGCTTCTGGGCGGCTTGACGAGCGCGATTTACAACGAGGTTGTGCAATTTTTCCTGATTGTCCTCGGTTTCGCGCCGCTGTCGATTCTTGCGCTGGAGAAGGCCGGCGGTTGGCAAGGATTGAAGACAAATCTGCAGCCCGTGATGACGCATTCGTGGCGCTATGTCGGGCATGCCAGCGAAAACCCCATGGGAGTCGAGATATTCGGTTTGGTTGCGGGGCTTGGGTTCGTCCTGTCGTTTGGCTACTGGTGCACGAATTTCCTCGTCATCCAGCGCGCCATGGCGGCCGATTCGATGGCCGGCGCCCGCCAGACGCCGCTTTTCGCCGCTTTTCCGAAGATCTTGATGCCCTTTGTGGTGATCCTGCCGGGCATCGCCGCGGTTGCCCTGATGAGCATGTCGAGCGGCTATACGCTTCCGTTGAAGCCGGGCGGCGGCGGGTATAACTACGACCTGGTGCTGACAACGCTGATGGCGAAGTTCTATCCATCAGGGATGCTCGGCATCGGATTGACGGGCCTGATGGCCTCGTTCATGTCGGGCATGGCGGGCAACGTGACCGCCTTCAATACCGTATTTACGTACGACCTGTACCAGAGCTACATGCGGCGCGATGCTCCCGATAGTCACTATCTCTGGGTCGGACGCGTTACGACGGTCGCAGGGGTTGCGCTCTCGGTCGGTACGGCTTATCTGGCCACTTACTTCAACAACATCATGGATTTTCTGCAGCTCGTGTTTGCCTTTGTGAATGCGCCGCTTTTCGCGACCTTCCTGCTCGGCATGTTCTGGAAGCGCACGACGGCGGATGGCGCATTCTGGGGAATGGTAACGGGATTGGTGCGGCGGATTCTTTACGCTCGGCTTGACGGTTGCGGAAAACAAGGGCGGCTTGATAGCCAATCTGCATCAGTTTCCGTCCAGCATGGCGCAGAATTTCTGGATTGCGATCATCGCGTGGAGCGCGTGCTTCGTTGTGACGGTCGTGGTGAGTCTCGCGACCAGGCCGAAGGCGGAGACGGAACTCCGGAATCTGGTTTATGGATTCACCGAAACGCCGCCTGAAGAGACCGTTGCCTGGTACAAGCGGCCCGGTCCTCTTGCTGTCATTGTGCTTGTGGTGCTGGTCATTTTTAACATTCTCTTCTGGTAAGCCATGGACGATCTACGCCGCCCCATTGGGTTTCTCTTTTCGCTGCTAGGCCTCATCCTTGTCCTCTACAGCGTGATTCGCCCGGAGGTTTACGCGCCCCTGGAACAGGGGGTGAACGTAAATCTTTGGTGCGGTCTCACCCTGCTCGTGTTCGGAGGATGTCTTCTGTGGCTTTCTTACCGGAAGAAATCGTAAAAGCATTCCGCCGGCATTTTCAATCGGAGGCCGTACCGGCGATCTACCGAGCGCCCGGCCGCGTCAATCTGATTGGCGAACACACGGATTACAATCTCGGGTTCGTGTTTCCCGATCGCGCTGGAGATGGCGTGCTACGTAGCTATCGCGCCGTCAGAGCGAGCGTAGCCTGCGGATCTATTCCAGCGACTTCGATGCGGAAGTCACGCTCGCCGTGGAAGAGATTCACGACGCCAAACCCGGACAAAGCTGGAGCGATTACGTGATCGGCGTTGCGAAGGAGCTTGCGAACGCGGGAATCCCACTCGAAGGCGCTTGTCTTTGGATAGACAGTGAAGTGCCGGTCGGGTCCGGGTTGAGTTCTTCGGCGGCTTTGGAGATCGCCTCGGCATTTGCGCTGCTCGGTTCGCGGCAGATGAAGCCGCTCGATATTGCCCTGCTTGGCCAGCGCGCCGAATCTCAGTTTGTCGGGATGCCTTGCGGCATTATGGACCAATATGCATCGGTATTCGGCCGCGAAGGCACGGCGATACAGATCGATTGCCGCAGTTTGCAGCACGAATACGTTCCGCTTCCGCCGGAGGTGAGCATTGTGGCGGTGAATTCGATGGTGAAACACGAGCTGGGATCATCCGCCTATCGGGACCGCGTGGCGGAGTGCCAAGCCGCCGTTGCAGCCATCAGCGCCATCAAACCGGAGGTGAAAAGTCTGCGCGATGTATCTCCGGCAGCTGTTCGAGGAGGTCCAGGACAGGATTCCCGCGCTGCCTCGCCGTAGGGCTCGTCACGTCGTGACCGACACGCAACGCGTTCTTGGATCTTGCCGCCGCGGCCCGCGCGCACGATCTGCAAAAAATGGGAGAGCTGTTTGTCGCCTCACATCGCAGCATGCAGCACGATTACGAGATCAGTTGCGAGGAGATCGATTTTCTCGTCGATAGGGCGATCGAAATTCCCGGCGTGTACGGATCTAGAATGACCGGCGGCGGCTTCGGCGGCTGTACGGTGAACCTGGTTGCTCCGAGCGCGCTGGACGACTTTCGAGAGCGCCTTTCGGATGAGTACGAACGGCGGTTTGGGCATGACGCCGCGTTCTACGATTGCAAGCCGGCGGCGGGGGCTGGTCCGCTTGGAGTTGACGAGCAGTGAGCGAGAGCGCGCTGCGCGTGAGTGCGCAGGGCTGGACCTCGGCGCAGCGGCTGGCGGGGGAGAACCGCCTTTTCGCGATTCTGGATGCGTGCGATGCGCCGCTGGTCCCGGAAAAAGCCAATGAGCTGGGCCTTGAAAAGGCGCTGTCGCTCTATTTGGGGTTGCTGGATGCATCGCACTGGCCGATTAGCCCGTATCTCTTTCGGGTCGATCCCGATGTTCTCGCCTGGCTAATCGCGAACCTGAAACAGCAGCCGTGGGGAATCTTCGCGGTTCCTCATGCACCGGATCAAACAGTGAAAACGCTGTTTGCGCACTTTCGCAAATTCGTGATCATTCGGGCAGGAGACGAGCAAGTTTATTTTCGCTTCTACGATCCGAGGGTTTTGCCCAAGTACCTGGAGCGCGTGCCTGAGGAGAAGTTGGAAGAGTTCTTTGGTCCATGCGGGTTTTTGGCAAGCCCGGCAGGCTCCGACAAACTGAACTGGTTTTGGCTTGAGCAGACGCAAGCGCCCGCACTACCATAGGTCGAGATGCCTCCGGCTGCGCGAACCACAGACATGCACACCTGCCCCATGGTCACAGGGATCGTGCCGCATGTAGGCGGGCCGATCCTGCCGCCGTGCTGTCCTACTGTGTTGATTGGCGGGCTGCCGGCCGCACGCGTCACCGACATGCTCACCTGCGTGGGGCCGCCGGATATGATTGCAAAAGGCTCATTGACGGTTATGATCGGCGGACTTCCCGCAGCCCGAATCGGAGATATGACGATTCATGGCGGAGTCATAGTGCTCGGCTTCCCCACCGTAATGATCGGCGATGCTCCTGGTGGGGGCAGTGGAGCGCCTCCGGCACCGCCGAGTGCCTCTTCGATGTCGGCTGCGAAAGAAAGTGGCGCGCCCGTGGCGCCGCCGGGCACTGACTAAGGCCGACGCTAATTCATTCGCCGCCTGATCCATTTGGCAATCGAATGTGGCAACAGAACTATACGCCTATCGCCAATAGCCTGGCCTGGTCCTCCCTCGTGGCTGCGTTGCCCATTGCGGCACTTCTTTATGCGATCGGAGTCAGACGCGTCAGCGCCTGGACGTCCTCACTGGTCGGACTGATCGCAGCGGCGCTGGTTGCGCTGTTTGGGTATCGCATGCCGCCGCTGCTGGTGGTGAATTCCGCGCTTTACGGCGCGGCTTTCGGCGCATTCCCCATTTTTTGGGTGATCTATTGGGCCATCGTGTTGTACCGCCTCACGGTCGAGACCGGGAAGTTCGAAATACTCAAAAACTCGATCGGACATTTGACCGCCGACAGGCATGTTCAAGCGCTGCTGATTGCGTTTGCATTCGGGGCGTTTCTCGAAGGAGCGGCGGGATTCGGCACTCCGGTCGCTGTGGCGGCGGCGATTTTGGGAGGACTGGGGTTTGAGGCGTTTTATGCCGCGGGGATTTGCCTGCTTGCGAATACCGCGCCTGTGGCGTTCGGGTCGATTGCGATTCCGCTGGTTACGCTAGCGGCTACCACCGGACTTCCGCTTCAAGACCTCAGCAAGTATGTGGGGCGGCTATGCGCTCCCGTTTCGCTTTTCATCCCGGCGTATCTTGTGCTGGTAATGGGTGGGCCCCGCGCGATTCGGCACGTCTGGCCGGCCGCGCTCGTTTGCGGAGTGAGTTTCGCGGGCGTTCAGTTTGCAATCTCGAATTTTGTTGGACCGTATCTCACGGATATTCTTGGCTCGCTTGCCGCGGTCGTGTCGCTTGTTTTGTTGCTGCGCGTTTGGAAACCGATGGCAGCGTCAGAGCAGACGAGCCAGTATCGAATGAGCGAGATCGTATGGGCCTGGTCGCCTTACCTGTTGCTGGTGGCGCTGATTCTGCTGTGGAGTCTCGGGGATGTGAAGAACGTTCTCCTTCAAGCCAGCATCACTTTTGGCTGGCCGGGGCTTCACAACGCGGTGCAACAGGTTCCACCCGTGGTTGCGAAAGCCGCTCCTTACGCCGCTATTTACCGGTTCCGATTCTTGGCGGAAGCCGGAACAGCGTGTGCGGTCGCGAGCTTCGCCTCGGCTGCATTATTGCGCGTGGGTCCACGGCGCTTCCTTCGTCTGGCCGGCGATGCCGCGGTTCAACTGAGGTTCTCCTTCGTCAGCATCGTTGCGGTGCTGGCGCTGGCTTTTGTGATGAATTACTCCGGTGCAACCGCGACGTTGGGGCTGGCTTTTTCATCAACGGGACGCGCGTTTCCGTTTTTCAGCGCAATGCTGGGGTGGCTTGGAGTGTTTCTGACGGGCAGCGATACATCGGCCAACGCGCTGTTTGGAAGCTTGCAGCAGGTGACGGCAAACCGGCTCGGCCTGAATCCGGCGTTGATGGCATCAACGAATTCGGCGGGAGGGGTAATGGGCAAAATGATCAGTCTTCAGAGCATTGCCGTGGCTGCCGCGGCGGCAGGATTGAGAGCGCAAGATGAACCGGGGCTGTTTCGCTTTACGTTGAAACACAGTTTGTTCCTGGCCTGCGTCATCGGGATGCTGGCGACGCTGTATGCGTATGTGGGGAGTTGATTGATCTCGCTTTTGTTTTCTGGCGTTTGCGCGGTTTTTGCCAAACGGAATTGTGGAGCTGAAGCGCGGCGCGGGCTGAAGGCGGGCTGAGGGCTGCCCCCGAGTGTTCACCGCAGTCACAAGTTTCTTTTGTTAAATGGAATCATATACTTAGATGCTTTTTGAGCGGGCAGGGAGCACGGCTGCGTGGCCATACTTGGGCGAAAAGCATGGCCGAGAAAGATCCCAATCGCCCGCCGCGCCTCAATGCCTTGACACATGGCGGCCGATCGAAACAACTGCTGGTGGGGGATGAAAAGCAGGAGGATTTCGATCGATTGAACGCGGGCTGGCGGGCCGAGTTCGAGATGGAGGATCAGGCCGGGGAATCGCTGCTGGGGCGAGTGATTCTGAACGATTGGCTGCTGCGGCGCGCGGAGCGGAATTACCTCGATTTGGAAGCCAAACTAGCGGCGATCGAGCCGCTGGATTGGAGCTTGGAACAACACAAGAAGCTGGAGTTGTTTCTGCGCTACAAGACGACGGCCGAGCGGTCGTTTGGCCGGTTTTTCAACATGCTGCGAGGCTTGCGAAAGGACCGGATTCGGGAGGAGTTCACGTTGGAGAATTTGCGAAAGAAGTTTGAGGCGATTGTCGAGGGCAGGGAAACCAAATCGCGCCCAGGTCCGGAAAAGGCGCAGGCGGCCAAAGCACCCGAAGCCTTTTTTCGAGGGCAGGACAGCCCCAAGAAACAGCGCAAGATTGTGACGCTGGAGCAGTGGGTGGAAGTGACGGTGAAAGACGGAAAATCGGTACATCCCTGCACCACTGGCGGGGATGTTTGCGCTAGCCGCATAGTGAAGACATGGCAAAGGAACAAACGGAGCGGCGCAGTATTGGCAGGGCGTGATTGCGGAGCAGGAGGCGAGCGGAAAGTCGATTCGCGGGTTTTGCCGGGAACGGAATATAGGCGAGCATTCGTTTTATTGGTGGCGGCGCCATTTGCGGGAAGAAGAGCCAATGTCGTTTGCCTTGGTGGAGACGAAGCCGCCGGCGGCAGTGGCTACAGGGAAGTTGGAACTGGCGCTGGCGAGCGGCGAGGTGCTGCACATTCCATCCGATGTAGACAGCTTGCGTGTGGTATTCGAGGCGTTGCGGGCAGCGCGGTGATCAGCCTGCCTGCGAGTGTGCGGGTATATCTGTGCACGGTGCCGTGCGATATGCGGCGCAGCTTCGACGGGCTGCACGGGCTGGTGACGAGCGTGATGGAACTCGATGCGCTAGCTGGGCATCTGTTCGTGTTCTCGAATCGCAAAAGCGATCGCGTGAAGATCTTCTATTGGGACCACGACGGCTTCGCGATTTGGTCGAAGCGTCTTGGAGGCAGGCACGTACGCGATGCCATTCCACGACGGCAAAGAACGACGCGCGAGATCACTTCGCAAGAGTTGAGCGCGTTGTTAAGCGGCATCGATCTGAGCCAGGCGAAGCGCCGCAAGCGGTATGAGCGCAAGAGCAACCGAACGCCGCATAAAAACATTGTCTCAGTAGCAATGATTTTGGCTTTAAAAAGCGCCGGTTGCACTTACAATCGACTTAGTGCCGATCGATCCCAACAGCCTGCCGAAAGATCCAGAGATCTTACAGCAGATGCTGGTCGATCTCACGGCGCAACTGGACAAAACACAGCGTCTGTTACGGCAGTTACTGGCGGCTAAGAGCGGCACACGCAGCGAGCAGCTCAGCGCCGACCAACTACGGCTGTTTGCGCAAGAACTCGGCATCAGCCCTGCCGAGCGAAGCGAAGCGAACGAAGGCGGCGATGACCAGATACGATCCGCCGCCTGGCTGCGAGCACCAGCGGTGAGCACAAGAAGCCGCGTGGACGACAGCCGCTACCGCGGCACTTGAAGCGCGAGCGTATCGTGCATGATCTGGCGGAAGCCGATAAACATTGCGCCGCCTGCCATCAGGACCTACGGCCACATTGGCGAGGAGGTCAGCGAGCGCTACGAATACATTCCCGCACAGATGCTGGTGATCGAAGATGCTTGCCAGAAGTATGCCTGTGCGTGCAAAATCCTCACCGCCACCAAGCCAATGCAGCCGATTGAGAAGAGCACGGCATCGGCCAGTCGTGCTGGCGCAGGTGATCGTGAGCAAGGTGGCCGATCACTTGCCGCTGCACCGGCAGGCGAAGATGTTCCGCCGCTTTGGCGTTGAGTTATCGGATCAGACCCTGTGCGGATGGCTGCGGCAAAGCGCGGAGCTTGCTCGAACCGCTGTACCAACGAATGAAAGCGTTTGTGCTGTTCTCCAAAGTTGTGGGCACCGATGACACGCCGGTAAAGGTTTTGGATCGCAGCTTGCCGCATACGCGCAAAGGACGGTTCTGGCCGTATGTGGGCGACCGCCAACATCCGGCGGTGGTTTACGATTACACGCCGACGCGGGAACGCGCCGGACCAGAACAGTTTCTCAGCAGATACAAAGGTTACTTACAAGCTGGATGCCTATCCGGCCTACGACAGCGTTCTTTCTCCGATCCGGCGCGCGAGCTGGTCGAAGTCGGCTGTTGGGCGCACGCAAGACGGCACGTCTTTCAAGCACGCGATACCGATCCGGCGCGCATGGGAGCGGTACTGGCCTATATCGCGCAACTCTATGCTGTGGAGAAGCGCGCGCGCCAATCTGGCATTGCAGGCGAGGACTTGCGCTGCTGCGCGCAGCAGACTGTCCCGCCCGGTAAGCGATGCAACTACATGCTTACTTACTGAAGATTCAGCAGCAATTGCTGCCCAAGAGCGACGCCGGCCAAGCAGTTGCTTACATCCTGAAGAACTGGGTAGCGCTCACGCGCTATCTCGAGGATGGCGATCTGCCGATCGACAACAATCGCACCGAACGTTCGCTGCGCGGTATCGCCGTAGGCCGAACAACTGGACCTTCCTCGGCAGTGATCGCGGCGGAAAAACCATGGCCATCCTGCGCAGCTTTGTCTCTTCTTGCGAACTGAACAAAGTCGATCCCTTCGCCTGGTTCCGCGATGTGCTCGGCCGCATCGCAACTCATTCCATCCAGAAATTAGACGAGCTATTGCCCCACAACTGGGCAGCCGTCCACCTCAGCTAACATTCTTTGAATTCGCAAGGCCCCCTTGAGCGCCCGGCCGCGGTGTTCACGGGATGCTTACGAAAAACGGTCACGCTCCAGGTTCCCTCCAACGAGGAATTGATCGAGCGGGGCAAGCGCATGTGGCCCGCTCCGGAACTGGTCTACCGGCGCTTCAATTTCGTGAACGGCATACCGGAGGAGTATTACTGGACGGCGGATGATCCGCAGAAGCGGCAGTATGGCGGGGCGGGAATTCAGCGCATGACGGTGGATAAGTGGCTGGAGACGATTGAGCTGGAGAAGAATCGCGCCGATGGCCATCTGGGACCGACCGCCGGCGGAGTGGGCAATTTGCCGCGACCGAAAGAGCGCGGCGGATGCGATTGCGAAGTGTGTACGAAAAATCAGGCCATTTTGGACCGGCGGGCGGCGCGGTAGTGCAAAATCACCGGAGCGGGTAGTTAGTTTTCTTGGCGGCCGGCTGGCGGAATGCCCGTTCGATCATGTCGTTCGGATCGATCGATACCGGCCCATCGCGCCATAACCACCGCATCATATCCGGCATGATTGCGCCGCCGAATTTCTGGCCGTGCAGATTCATGCCCCACGTGTAATTCACGTCATAGCCTTTCTGGGTGAGGGCCCTCATGAGCCGGACGTTTTGAAAAAACCAATCGCGTTTCTGGTTATAGACGCCATCGGAACCGAGTCCACGATGGTCATTGCGGCCGTCGCAAAGAAAGACGCGGATCGGCTTTCTTTCGACGGCTAAGACGCGCTCCGGATAGACATAGCCACCGCGGATGTCCACGAAGCTGCCGACGTTGCTCAACACCTTTCGAAAGTCGTTGGGACGCTCCCAGGCAACTGTGAAAGCTGCAATTGCTCCTGAACTCGATCCCCCGATTCCGTGCTGTTCCGGATCCTTTGAGATGTTGTATTCCTTGTACAGCACAGGCATTAGCTCTTCGGTGATTACGCGCGCGTATTTGTCATCGAGCGTGTTGTATTCGGTTACGCGGTTGGTGGCGCCGTCGCCCCAGCCGGTTTGAGGCGAAGGCTCAACCTGCTCCGGGGTCCGGCCCGGATTGATGAAAACACCGACCATCACGGGAATCTCGCGCCGGTAGATCAGGTTGTCCATCACGTTCTGTGCCCGGATATCGCCGTTCTCGTCTTTGAAGGCCTGTCCGTCCTGATAGATCATCAGCGCGGCTGAAACCGAAGGATCGTATTGCGCCGGAACGTACACCCAATAGGTATGCTGCGTGCCCGGGTAGACCTGGCTGGGCAAATGGTAGGGACCACGTATTTCGCCTTTTGGGACGCCCTCCTGGGGCATCGAATCGGGGCCCAGCCGATATTGGGAATTCGGGTTTGGTCCCGGCGGCATCGGCTCCTGGATCCGTTGCGCGGCGGCTCCTGCTGTCGCCAAGGCGAGGATGGCGGCTGTTGTTCTCTTCATGAACCCTCTGAAGACAAACTATACAGCGCAGGCCGAAAGGGTAGTAAGCGGAAGCGGGCAGAATGCCGGCAGGAATGGCGGGATGGCAGCATGGCAGGGCAGAGCCCGGGGCTTCGCCCGGTGGGCGCTAACTTAAGGAAACGAGCTTCCGGATGGCGCGTGATCCACCGCCTGGGGCCGTCTCCTTGCGCGCGTGAAAACGCCTCCGCACCGAGACTTGCGGAAGACGGCTTTTAAGTAGGTGGCGAGAGATTCCCCGGCTCTGACAGAAAACGCCTTAGCCATGCCTCACCGAGCCGCAGGTCGCGTTTGACCGTAGCTACGGTTGTGCCCAAGTCCACGGCTATTTCTTCACGGCTGAGCCCGCCGAAATAGCGCTGCTCTATCACTTTGGCCTTGCGCGGATCGACCTCCGCGAGCCGATCGAGGGCTTCATCAATCGCCATCACGTCAGGCGCCCGCTGAGGCGACATAAGCCGTGCCTCTTCGAGCGTAACCGCGCGGGCTCCGGCCCCACGCTTTTCGGCGCCGTGAGCGCGCGCATAATCCACCAGAACGAGCCGCATGATGCGCGCGGCGAGGCCGAAGAAATGAGCACGGTTGTTGAACTCTATTGGCTGCGACTGATCGATCAGCCGCAGGAAGGCTTCATTAATCAGCGCTGTCGGTTGCAGAGTCTGGTTGCTGCGGCCGCGCCTTAGATAGGAGCGGGCGATAGTGCGAAGCTCCCGGTGCACCTGCGGGACCAATTCGTCCAGCGCGGCGCGATTGCCCTGTCCCCACTCGAGCAACAGATGGGTAACGGACCGGCGCGCATCCATGAGGTCGATTCTTACAAAAATTCCCTTTGCTGGGCTAGCCGCTTCGGCAACTCATTCCGAATGTGCAGGTCAGAAGAAGGGTTGGCCGCAAGGGACCCGACTTCGCATTTGCACAAGGAGAATCAATATGAACTCAACTGAAAAATTTACGCTGCCGGCCATCTGGCCGGGCTTGGAGCAAAAGATACAAGGCGCACGAACCACCTCTGTAGGTGAGCGGATGCGGGCGACATTTCTGATCCTGGCTGCCCTTCTATGCAGCCCTTCTCAGCACCTGGAAGCTCAAAACGCTATCGCGAGCTTCGCGACCGGTAATGACCAGCATTGGGTTTTCGAGACGAGTGATGGCCATATCCGTCAGATGGTGTATACCTACGGCGGCTGGTTCAGCAACGATGATCTCACCCAGAGAGCCAATTCCGTGCCTGCCGCCATCGCCACCGGGCTGACCAGCTTCGCAACCGATAAGGACCAGCACTGGGTTTTCGAGACGAGTGATGGACATATCCGTCAGATCGTGTATACCTACGGAGGCGGGTTCAGCAACGATGATCTCACCCAGAGGGCCAATGCCCCACTGCCCGCAATCGGCACAGGGCTGAGCAGCTTCGCAACCGGTAATGACCAGCATTGGGTTTTCGAGACGAGTGATGGTCATATCCGTCAGATCGTGTATACCTACGGAGGCGGGTTCAGCAACGATGATCTCACCCAGAGGGCCAATGCGCCGCCAGCTGTGATCGCGACCGGGCTGACCAGCTTTGCGACCGATAAGGACCAGCATTGGGTGTTCCAGACCAGCGATGGTCATATCTGGCAGATCGTCTTTACGGACAGCAACGGTTCGTTCGGATACGACGATCTCACACAGCGGACCGGCGCCCCACCCGCCGCAATCGGAGCGCTGAGCAGCTTCGCGACTGACAAGGACCAGCATTGGGTTTTCCAGACCGACGGAGGCGGTATTTCGCAGATCGTGTATACCTACAACGAAGTCTGCTTTCCGCTTATCGGGTGCTTTTCATTCCCGTATTTCGGATATGGCAATGTTAGCCAACCGGCGAACGCCCCACCGGCGGCGATCGGCACCGGGCTGACTAGCTTCGCGACCGCAGACGACCAGCACTGGGTCTTCCAGCAAGGAGGCGGCCAAATCAGCCAGATCGTGTATACGTATAGCAATAGTTCGTTCGGATACGGCGATCTCACCGGAGCGGCCAACGCCCCGTCTGCCGCATTCGCGGCGACCCTGCCGACTTGGTCGTATAGCTGGAAGGCGGCGAAAGATAATGCGACATATAGTGGCTCGTTAGTAGGAAACGATTTCTTCACATCCACCGCCTCTACTGTCGTCCCTACAGTAATAATCCCCGTCGTGCTCAACATTAACCAGAACGGCAACACCTACACTTTCGATCCAACCGCCCCGGATGCCGGGTGTCTCGGTAGTGACAACACGGCCCTGACCCTGTTGACCGCATCTCCTCTTTTCAACGGCACCGACTTTAAGATCAACGGAGCAGAAGTTGGAGTAACGCAGTACGGCGATGCACAACTCCGTGCCGAGGCTTGGAGTTATGTCCAGGCGAACGGTGGCGACTATCATGTCCTTCTTAGGCCCATCATCGGACCAAAGCTCACTATCTCTATCGACGCAGGCGTAAGCGGGTCGCTTGATTACACGACCGGTCTGTGCGGAACCAACACCGGCTCCGTCAACCTTCCGGGATATGTCGGCAACATCGATTTCGAAACCATTGATGCACAATTGCAGAGCTTCATCTATGATCAGGTGTTCACGCCTGGCGAGTTGCCCCTCTTCATCTTGTACAACTCCGCAATTTCAGGATCTACTTTGGGATACCACACGGCGCTCGCAAACGGCCAGACTTATGCCATCACCGGATTCGAAGGCCGCAATCAGACTTTGTATGAAGGCGTAGCCGATGTCTCCATCGCTTCCCATGAAATCGGCGAGTGGCTAAATGACCCTTGGGGGAGCAATCAGACTCCTGCCTGGGGAAATGTCGGCCAGGATTTCGGGTTTTGCCAGAACAATCTGGAAGTCGGTGATCCGCTCACCGGAACACTTCTGCCGCCCGTAACTATGCCAAACGGCTTCTCGTACCATTTGCAGGAACTCGCGTTCTTCTCGTGGTTCTATGGGGGCCCGTCGTTCGGAGCTGGCGGTAGCTATTCGACAAATGGTACCTTCACAACTCCCGCGCCGGTGTGCAACTCGACAGGATTCACAACGACGACCGTCCAGCGGTCCACCCTCAAATAGTAGTGGACCTGGCTGGGTGATTATCGAGCCTAAATATAAGGCAGGAGAGCAGCATGCCTATCAAGCCTGCTGCTCTCGTGCTTTTCGGAATGCATCATTGTCGAGATATCTCCGATGAGCATGCGCTCAGAACTGGCCGCACGAATCATTGAAGGTCTTAGTGGGGTGTTACTTGCTCCGCTCGCACTTGAGGCACTGCGGCTTTGAGCTTAACCCGCCACTCAGCAACCTTATCTGGTTTGCCCCAGTCCCGATAGAGCTGAATGAGTCGTTCGCGGGCATCACGCAAATTACTGCGCTCTGCCAGGGGCATTGTGGGCTCGAATCTGACTATCCCTTCATATCCGGAAACCAGCAGCGGCTCGGCCTCTGAGAACTTTTTCTGGCCGGCCAAACTTGCGCCCAACATGCTTTGGCAGCTATATCGTTCCCAACTGGCGGGCGAGGATTTCTCGTACATCTGCAAGCCATACCGGAGCGCGGCCTCGGCCTCGTTGTACTTCCGCTGTAGTAGCCGAACGTGCCCGAGCGAGGTGAAAGTCGATACGGTGTCGGGATGTACGTCGCCTAAGGCCCTACGCTGCGATTCCAGAACATTCGCGTAGACTGACTCGGCCAGCGCGTACCTGCCCTGTCTTCTATACATATCTGCGAGGCCCATCAGGGAGTCCAACGTGACCTCATGCTCATCCCCAAGGGCGAGACGCCCGGTTTTCAGAGCTTCATTGAATAACGCTTCGGCCAGCGGGTACTTGCCTTCAAGATCGTACAAATCGGCCAGATTATTCATCAGAATCAGCGTGGAGACATGTCCCGTGCCTGAGAGGCGGCGCCGGATTTCCAGTGTCCTTTGGTAAAGCTGCTGAGCCTGGTCGTACTTTCCCTCAGCAACATAAAGAAGGGCCATATTATTTCTGCTTTGCAAAGTGTCGGGGTGCTCTTCGCCAAAGATTCGACGCCGAATTTCGAGTGCAGATGTCCACAGCGGCTCCGCTTGGGCATACTTGCCTTCCTCATAATAGAGCCCGGCCAAATTATTCATGACTGCCAGGGTTTCAGGATGTTCCTGTCCGGAAATACGCCCGCGAAGCTCCAGACCTCTTATAAACAGTGGTTCAGCCTGCGCATACTTGCCTTCACGCTTGTAGGTCGCTGCCAGATCGGTCATGACTCCTACGGTGTTGGGATGGTCCTCACCCCAGATACGACGGCCTGCCTTGAGCATTTTTGCCTCGAGCGACTCAGCCTGACTATATTTGGATTCGAAGTAGTATATTGTCGCGAGAGCGCCCATGCTCTTGAGCGTGTCGGGATGTTCCTCGCCCAGTAGGTGGCGCCGGCCCTCCAGCACCTTGGCGGCGAGTTGCGCGGCCCGCGGGTAGTTGCCCTGGACTCGCTCGATCCTGACAAGGTCGCTCATGCTGGTCAGCGTGTCGGGATGCTGGTCGCCCAGTAGCCTGCGCCTCAGCTCGAATGCACGCTCTACCTGTCGCTGTGCTGCCGGATAAAGGCCCAGTTCCAGATAAGTGCTGCCGATTGTCTCGCGGATGGATGCCTCAACAAGTGGTTGCCCGCCAAACTTTCCCTCAATACGCACCGCTGCGCGGTCCAGAGCCGTACGTACTTTAAGATCAGGGTTAGGCTTGGTATTCGGCTTGGATTGCTGATAAGCGCTCGCCTGGGCCAAAAGATCATTTTGTAAGAAGTCGTTCACCGCTCGCGCCGTCGCCGATTCGGTAACGGCAGTCTGCTCAGCCCGGCGCGCGCGCATTGCCTCCCAGGAGCTCACGATTACGCCCGCAACTAACGTGAAAGCCACCGCGGCAACGGCAAATACGCCCACTTTATGCCGCGATACAAATTTCCCCGTGCGATACGCCATCGTATCGTTGCGGGCGAGGACCGGCAAACCTGTGAGGTGTCGCCGAATATCTTCCGAGAACTGCTCCACGGACGCATATCGTCGGTCTGGCTCTTTTTGAAGCGCTTTCAGGAGGATGTTGTCAAGGTCGCCCTTGAGCCGCTTTCGTAATTGCCCCGGTGCGCCCTCGCGCGTTGCGCTGACGGTTTGCGGCGTCAGCACCTTCTGGCCAGCTCTTTCGCCCGTCTCTTGGTCGGCGCGCGTAACCACCACACTCGGCCTTTCGGGCGGCTGCTCGCAAATCACGCGCTCGAGTTCCTGAGGTGTCAATGTCTTAAATCGGTGTGGATGATGCCCCGTCAGTAACTCGTAAAGCAGCACGCCCAACGAGTAGACGTCTGTGCTCGTGGTAATTGGCTCCGCCCGGACCTGCTCCGGACTCGCATATTCCGGAGTCATGATGCGCATTGGAGCGACCGTAAGACCTGTTGTCCCGGGGGTCGCGCCGGTATTGAGAATTTTCGCGATACCGAAATCCAGTAGTTTCGGAAGACCGTCGGACGTTACCAGAATATTGCTGGGCTTCAGATCCCTATGGACCACCAGGTTTTGATGCGCGTACTGTACCGCGGTGCAAATCACGCGGAACATTTCCAGCCGTTGCCGGATGGTGAGCTTACGCCTATCACAATATTCCGCGATCGGTTCACCTTCCACGAACTCCATCACGAAAAAGGGTCGTCCATCCGCGATAGTGCCGCCGTCGAGCAACGCCGTGATATTGGGATGAGCCAACGCGGCCAGGATCTGACGCTCGCGATGAAACCGCCGAACGATGGACACCGTGTCCATCCCGCGCTTAATTATCTTGAGAGCTACCCTCTTTTTGAATTCATCCTCACGGATGGCCTCGTATACCACGCCCATGCCACCGGAACCGATCTCCCGTACGATACGGTATGGCCCAATCCACCCGGGAAATGGCGCGTCATCTGACATAGCCGTTTGCGCAGACGTATCCGCCATCATCAGCGTCTCGGGCGTCACTGCCGCAACCGCTGCTTCTATGAAATGGTCGTCCGCAAGATCATGTGCGAGCAATGATTCCACTTCGCGACGTAGATCCGCGTCGCCGGCGCAGGTCCGGTCGAGCAACGCGGCCCGTTCAGGCTCCGGCAATTCCGCCGCTGCATCGAAAATCTGCTCGACGCGCTGCCAGCGCGCATCCATGGAGGTGTATTGTTGCACCCGTTAGCAGTAAGGTCAAGTCTCGCGGTTATCAGTGTCGCGGTTATCAGTGGCCACGATGACACTCACCACAATGGCCGTGTGCGCCGGACGACCGAACCGCTCAAAAAGCGCCTCAGCCAGGCCCTCTGAGGCGCAGATCGCGTTTAATTTAGCTAACATTAGTCCCAGGCCGCCGCCATTTCCTCACGGCTGAGCCCGCCCAAAATAGGGCCGCTGTATCACCCTGGCCTATACGGATTGGCTTCCAGTGTTGTCGGCGACTCGTCCACTAGCAATTCGAACCCGCTCGATGTTTCGGCTGGATCACAATTCGATCGTTAACGGCGTTGCGAATCCGCCTGATCTAGATCTGGCAACCGCAAGACTGCCTTTGGAGCGGTACACCGTTTCTTTCGAGGGTGCTGCTTTCGCATTGGTTCGGGGTCCTCCCAACCGCGAATCGATCATGACGGATGGCTGATGACACGACCAGAATCCGGACCGTTTCCTCGGAGTGAGCGGCATGTTGCTATTAGCAGCAACCAACAATGCGCATCAGAACCACGTCTTTTGCTTATACTCGCGATACGCGGCGCCGAACTTCTCTGTCAGCACCCGCTCCTCTTTCCGGCTGCGCACCACCTGGAGCGGGACCAGTACCGCAAAAATCAGCAGCAGCCACGGCCGTCCCATCCAGATGATGATTCCCAGGATCAACAACGCGCCAAAGAAGTAAATCGGATTGCGGATGCGCGAGTAGAGGCCCGTCGTTACCAGCGTCGTCGCCTTGGCCTGCACGCTGAAGACGCGTCCCAGCTCAACTCGCGCTGCTACGAACAAAAGAAATGCCGGCGCTGCAATGGCAATTCCCACAATGCGCCATGCAGTCCATGGCAGATGCGCGGCATGCATGCCGAAGAGCGATAAGCCGATGATTAGCACCACCAGCGTCACCAAATTAAGTTTCACGGCCGTTCTTCAGTCTCGTTGCAATCAAGACCATCTTAGTGTGCCGGCGGGCTCCGCACCTAAGCCAAAATCATCCTAAGCCCGCCTGCGGTGGACCGTCATCCCCGAATATGCGATTCCCGGCGTATCTCATTCTCGAAAGAAAAGCTCTTCCAGCCCCTCAGGTTGTGTGGAAACCGACGTTGCTGCAGGTTGTTTCCAGATTGCCCGTCGTCCGGACGCGACCCGTCCGATACACCTTTCCCGCTCCCCATAGCCTCAGTCGTCATGCAATGCATATACAATGGAGGTGCGGTGTTCGACTGGGACACAAACAACCTGCGCAAGATTCGAGCGCACCGGATCAATGCTGAAGAAGTCGAGAAAGCGCTATCGAACGACCCGATCCCGATCTACGAGCAAGACGTGGAGGGGGAAGTACGCTACGTCTATTATGGCGAGACAGATTCGGGGCGGCTGCCGGCGGTGGTGCTCGTTGAGCGCGGCGAAAAGATCCGAGTCGTCACGGCGTACGACGTGGATGCCGGGCAGAAGAAGGATTACCTCGCCCGGCGCTTGCGAGGGGAGTGAAGATGATGAAAAAGAAACCGATCGTCATGCCCAAGTTCGTCAACGAAGCACAGGAGGCGGACTGGTGGGCCAGCCGCGAAGGCCGCGACTTCGTAAAGCAGAAGGCGGCCGGAACCGGAAAGAAAGGGGGCGCGCCGAGGAGCTCGGGCCTAGTCGGTGAGTTGAACAAGATCGCCAGCGTCCAAATTGCGTTGCGATTGCCCGAACCCGATGTAGCCAAGGCCCGAGAACTCGCAACGCGAAAGGGCATCGGATACCAGACCCTCCTCAAGATGCTGGTGCATGAAGGGCTTCGCCGCGAAGCGCGCCGGACGTGAAGGGTTCGCTACGGCCGCCAAAGTGGCCGCGCTACTAATACGGGCGTTCGCCGACTATGTTTCCGAAAGGCGCGTAGTTGCACACCCAGATCTCGCGCTTGTCGTCTCGGGCGACACCGCAGCCGACGGCTTTCGTGTCCCGCCAGATGATTTGCGTGTAGTGTCCGCAGACGTCCGAGCAGCTATTCGCGTTGTATTCGTAGTTCTTCGCTTCCGAGGCCCAAGCGTCGACGACGCGATACGGAGTAGCGTACCCGTTCGATATTTCGTAGATGTTTTCTCCGAACTGGTTATAGCTGCGATGCCTAAATTCGCCGCTTTCAATCAGCCGGGTGGCCCAATCTTGCGCCGTCTTTTCCAGTTCTCCGGACCAACTCAGGGGCGGCACTCCGATTTTGGATCGCACCAGGTTATGAGCCATAACCAAGTCGCGCGCGAGGGGTGACGTTTCCAGGCGCGATCGTTCGCCACCCTGCTGCACCGCCGCGCCAAAACCGAAAATCGCAAGAGCCAGGAGGATGCGCTGCTTGGGCGAGCCCATAGCAGACTCTTCGACGCGGCGAAAAAAAACTTGAAGACCTAGTAATCCTGGGGAGAGGCCTGAGACCGTTTAGCCGCCGATGGAGTACATGGGACGCTGCGGCGCGACAAAAGAGGATCGATTGATCTCGTGTCCGATCCACTTCTGCCACACGGTGGAGCGAATCGCGGCTTCGAGCGCAGGCGCGCTATCGTCGTGCTGAAGCAAGGGGCGAACGTCGGTCTCTTCTCTTGCAAACAGGCAGTAGCGGAGCTTGCCGTCGGCGGTCAAGCGCAGGCGGTTGCAATTCAAACAGAATGGCCGGCTCACGGAAGCGATGAAGCCGACGCGATGACCACCGGCGAATTCGTATTCGGTGGCCGGGGCGCGCGGGTCGGCATCCGGAACAGCCGTCAAGGGTCCGAATTCGCGGCTCAACATGCCGATCATGTCGTCCGCCGTGAGAACCCGGTCCAGCGACCAGAGATCTTGCGAATCGAGCGGCATGAATTCGATAAAACGCACCTCGATGTTGCGCTCGCGTCCGAATCGCACCAGCGAAACCACATCGGGCTCAGTCAAGCCTTTGATTGCGACCGCGTTCAGCTTGATGGTTGTAAAGCCGGCACTCCTTGCGGCATCGAGTCCGGCCAGAACGCGATTCAGATCGTCGCGCCGCGTGATCGCCTGGAAGCGCGCCCGGTCCAGCGTATCCAGGTGAATATTCAGGCGGCGGAGACCAGCGTCATAGAGTGACCGCGCTTTTTCCGCGAGCAGCACTCCGTTGGTCGTTAGCGCCAGATCGCGAACCACGCTGAATTTGGCGAGAGCCGAGATCAGGTCCGGCAGCTTGGGCCGCAGCAGCGGTTCGCCCCCGGTGAGGCGAATCTTACGAATGCCTAAATCGACGGCGGTCGAGACAAACCGAAGAATCTGGGGAAATGTCAAAAGCCGGGAAACCGGGGTAAATTCGGCCCCATGTTCCGGCATGCAATAGAAGCAGCGGATGTTGCAGCGATCCGTCACGCTTATTCGCAAATCGGAGTGAGTGCGTCCAAATGAGTCGATCAACGGACCGACCGCGGGCTGCGGCGCTATTTGCGGACCAAGTTGGACAAGTTGGCTCACGGTCTCTTAGCTTAATGATGCAACAGAATCGGAAATTATCTTACGGCGAGCATGCGATCGATGGGGAGGCGAGCCCGTTCCATCAGATCTTCCGGCAGCTCGATGCGCGGCTCGAGGTCTTCCAGGCAAGCCAGCAGTTTTTCGAGCGAGTTGAGTTTCATGTACGGGCACTCGCTGCAATTGCAGTTTTCATTGGCTACGAAATAGAACTTCTTGCTGGGAGCCAGCTTCTCGAGCGAGTGGCGGACGCCGCTCTCGGTCATTACGATGAACTCGTCGGCGGGTTGGGTGGTGCACCAGTCGATAATCGCGGAAGTGGAACCGATGAAATCCGACATTCGCAGAACATCAGCCGGGCATTCGGGATGAGCGGCCACGAGCGCTTTCGGGTGTTGGCTGCGAGCGGCAGCCAGACGACGGCTCGGAAAAGTCGCATGTACGATACAGGCACCCTGCCAAATCTTCATATTCCGGCGGCCGGTCTGGGCCTTCACGTAGTTCCCGAGGTTAATGTCGGGCAGAAATAAAATCGGCTTATTCGCGGGAATTGAATTCACAATTGCGACCGCATTGCGCGAGGTACACAGAATATCGCTCTCGGCTTTTACTTCCACCGAGGTATTTATGTAACTGACAATCACGTACTCCGGATTGCGTTTCCGGAAAGCACGGACGGCCTCTGCCGGGCAACTGTCCACCAAACTGCATCCGGCGTTCTCATCGGGAACGACTACAATCCGCTCCGGATTCAATACTTTGGCGGTTTCCGCCATGAAGCGGACGCCGCAGAAGGCGATCACGTCGCCCTCGAATTTCCGGGCGGCTCGAGCGAGTTCGAGGCTATCGCCGACCGAATCGGCGAGCTCCTGAATTTCCGATTCCTGATAGTGATGGGCCAGGATCACCGCCCGCCGGCGAGTTTTCAGCTCCAGAATTTCTTCGGCTAGGCTGGTGGCGGTGGTCATGTAACACGTATACTGATCTTATTTTACCAGCCAAAGCGGGGTTCTCTGCTGTTTTGGCAAAAAATGAAGATCTCGTAACCTTTTCGAGTGCGTGGAGTCGAAAATACCAAAGCGCAGAATACCTCCGAGTCTGCGCTTTAGGGCGCCAGCCGAACGAGAGACGGCTGGCACCCGCTTATTTCTGCTATTTAGAAATAGTTTTGGGGAGCCCGGAAGGCTCCCCAAAATAGACTACCCGGTTCTCAGACCGGTTTCAGAATGTGAATTTGATCTGAGTTTGGATTACGCGACCGGATACCGCCGAACCCTGGAACGAGCCGTAGGCGCTGGTGGGCGCGGAGACGGTATTTATAATCGTCCCGAAGTTGCTTACAGCAAGATTGTTCGCTGGCAGATCGAAATTCGGGTGGTTGAGGATATTGAAGAAATAGGCACCAATGAGCAGCCGATAGCGCTCACGGACGGAGAACGTCTTGTTTACATTCATGTCGGTATCGAAATATCCGGGACCGCGGAATGCGTTACGTGCGAGGTTGCCGTAGTTGAGCTGGCTCGTAGCCGGAGCGAACTGGCTCAATGAGAGACAGGGGGCGCTCGGCGAACTGCAACTAGAAGTTACAGAACCGCCGAGGTAATCGGCGATAAAACTTTGAGTGGCAATTCCACTCGCATTGCTGACTCCACCCTTGGTGCGCACGCTGCTGTCGAGAACGCTGTATGGATAACCGCTGTGGAAGAAGAACGTTCCAGCGACCGTCCAACCGCCAAGCACGCCTTTTGTTAGCCAGTTGTGAAAATAGGAGCTCGGAACGGTGTATACGTAGTTCGCGTTCAAGGAGTGACGAACATCGTAGTCGGCGTTGCCGTAGTTGAGACCTTGCTGGCCAAGCGGACTGATCTGATAGCGAAGGCTCACGGCGGTAAGAGCGTTAAACGGTTCGAGGCAGCTATTTGAGCAGGTATCCAGGGCGTGACTCCAGGTGTAGGAGAAATTGCCCGTGAAGTTCGAGGTCCATCTCCACTTGAATGAAGTCACCATGCCGTCGAAATTAGACCATCCCTGATTTCCCAGCTCGCGTATCTCGCCAAAGCGCGGATCCGGCGCCGAAGTTGGCAAACCTTGGAATCCTTTGGCGGCGTACTGGTTTGCGAATAGGTACTGATTGATCTCCTGATATCCGTGATTGCCTACGTAATTGACCGAGAACATGCCTTTATTGGCGATGCCCTGCTGCACTTCGAAGTTCCATTCGTAGACCTTCGGGTTGTAAAGCTCATTGCTGACAGTGTTGAAGTTGGGTTTGGTAAATCCAGGCACCAGCGCCTGCAATTGCGCGAGGGTTGCTCCTCCTGCAAAACCACTCTGGAAGGCAGCATTCGAATTAGCCAGGGCCGCGAATGCACTGTTCGGATTGTTGAGCGCCACCAGGTATGGGCTCCCGGCAGAGGAGGTAGAGAACGATGCCACAGCCGGAGCATTGGTGATAAAGCGATCGGCGATCAGGCCCTGGTAGAGGTCGCTGAAAATTCCAACACCACCGCGGATCACTGTAGATCCCTTCACATTCCAGGCGAAGCCGATTCGAGGCGCGGGAACGACCGGCTCTACGTTCGGGAAGGCTTCCTTGAGCCCGGTTAGAATGACCGCATTGTAAGGCGTAGTCGCTGAATGATTGACCTGTCCGAAGGGCTGACCGGCCAGCTCGTTGAAGCAGCCAACAGCACAACGGATATTGCTGTTGCGATCCAAACGCAAGGCCAAGGTCAAGGTTAGGTTGGGACGGACCTTCCACTCGTCCTGCCCGTAAAATCCCGCGCTATACATCGCCAAGTTCTCAGCACCGACACGCGGAAAATTTTGGGAAAGGGTCGAGCCATTGAGCAAATTACCATTGACGAAGTCGGTCATAGAATTGAATGTGAATAGCCCTGTCGTGTTGGGCTCGGTAGCATACGTTGCAACGAAGTTCTTCCGAACGTTTGTACCGAATTTGATCGTGTGCGCACCACGAGTCCAGGAGTAATCATCGACGAGCTGCCATTGCCGTACTTTGCGGCCTTGGGGATACGAACTGTCAGAACCGCCCATATTGCTGTAAAGGCCATCAGCAAAGGTCCAGGTGGTCGGAAAGGTGTTTATCGCGGCCTGGAAATTCGGGGGGCCAAAAATCGCCGTGTAATAGGAGGCCGAGAGCAGCAACTGGTTCACCATGCTGGCGCTGATCACTCTCGTATAGCCGAACTGACCGCCGTAGGAAGGCTGCACGCTATTGGCGTTGAATGCCGAGTTGATAGGGTCAGTTCCGGTTGCCTGGACGCCGTGGTCGGTGTTGTACCGGAAATAGACATGGTCTTTCGTGCTTAAGTTGTAGTCGACACGCGCAGCCAGCAGCCATTCCGTGTTCAGGTTGTTGACAGTGCTCCGGAAGGTGCGAGCACAGGGCTGCGTAACACCCCATGGACCCGTGCCTGCAAAATCGCCGCAGCCCATAGCTCCGGAGGGATCGTCCACAACGGTTACCGGAGTGGCCCGGCCAGCACCGGAAGAGCCGGCGTAAAGACTAAACGCCTTTTGATAAAGGGGCACGGCCGCGGAATTCGTCGCCGCGAGATTATTCAGGACATACGTCGCGAAATTGGTCGTCGGGATGTATACTGGTCCGCCGCCGGGCAGAACGTAGCGAAGACCCTCATTGTCGAAGAAGAAGAACAGCTTGTTCTTTAGAATGGGGCCACCGATTGAATCGGCCCACTCGTTCGAAATCGCCACGGGGCGGGGGGTGCCGGATTGGTTATTGAACCAGTCGTTTGCGTTAAAAATTCGATCATTGTAAAACCATGCCGCATTGCCGTGGAATTCGTTGGTACCAGATTTGGTCACGTAATTCACGTTGGCTCCAGCTTGGCGTCCGTATTGGCCGGTGTAGCCGTTGACAACAACTGCTGCCTCCGAAATCTCATTTGCGCCAAGCGTCAAGTTGCTTGCGCCCGAGTTGTTCAGATTGAGGTACGGGTCCATGTTGTCGTTGCCGTTGATGGTGAACAGATTCGAAACGCCTGGAAGGCCGAACACGGAGAAGTCGCCGTACCCGCCACCCGTACTGATGGTCACGCCGGGAGTCGTGAACGCATAGGCCGTCATGTCGTTGCCGGGCGCGGGGAGATTCTCGAGCTGCTTGCTGTCAAAACTCGTCGCCAGGTTCGCATTGTCGCTCTGGACAAGCGGAACACTTTCCGTCACCTGAACGATGGTTGTAGAGCTGGCGGGCTGGAGCGTGAGATCGAGGGTGGCTACTTGACCGATGTTGATCTGGACGTTTCCGGTGTCGGACTTCAAACCGGGGCTCGTCGCGGAGATTTGATAATGACCGGTCTGCAGAGTCGTGAACCGGTATTCGCCATTCGCATTTGGCGTGGCTGTGCGGGTTTCTCCAGTATCGAGGTTCTTAAGGGTGACAGTCGCGGTGGGGACGACTGCCCCGCTCGTGTCCTTGACGGTACCGGCAATATCGCCAGTGGTGATTGTCTGCGCAGACAGAACCGTAGCAACGAAAAGCAGCAGCCAGTATGAGCTGCAGCAAATTTTGTTTCAAATAGTCGCATTGAAGACCTTTCTATCCAGTCCACCCCTCATTCGGCAGTGAGTCTTGTGGCGAACCGTTCTCTGGCAAGAGGCAATTCTTCAGCCAAAGCCATAACTCATTGCTGATAAAAGAAAATGCCGCGCCTTATTACGTAAGGCTGTACCGGCAAATTATTGTTTTTGGGATCAAAACAGCCGGGCTTCTTCCATTTGCAGGAGTACAGATAGACTTATCCCGGGAGGCGGGCCCCGAGGCGCGATCATCACAGCCCGGCTGTAACAGGCGGTGTGTATTTGGGCGGCGCTTTCCCTCGACCCGGCAACGAAAACTGGAACCTTGCACCTTGGCCGGGTTGCGACTCGGCCCAAATGCGGCCCCCATGCCCTTCCACAATGCGCCGGCAGATCGCTAAGCCGACCCCCGTTCCCTCATATTCGTGTTGTGAATGCAAGCGCTTAAAAGGCGAGAAGATCTCTTTCGCATATTTCGGATCAAAGCCAATTCCGTTGTCCTCGAGGGTAATCAGCCACTCAGATCCTTGGACTTGCGCGGAGATATGGATCACTGGTTGCACGTCCGGTTTTCGATACTTCAGAGCATTGCCGACCAGGTTCTGAAATAAACGAACCATTTGACCTTGATCTGTTTGTATTTCGGGAAGCGGATCGTGGGTTACTACGGCGTTGCTTTCTTCAATTCGCTGCTGAAGCTGCGTGAGAGCCGTTTCAAGATCTTGATCCAAGGAATAGGAGGAAGGCCGATCTATTTCAGTCTTGACTCGGGCGTAGTCCAGCAAATCTTGTACGAGCGCGCTCATGCGCCGGGCTCCCTTTAAAATCAGGTCAAGAAAATGTTCTGGCTCGCCATTTAATTGCTGTTTGTAGCGACGAGCGAGCAGTTCCGCATACGCAGAAACGGTCCTCAAAGGCTCCTGCAGATCATGGCTGGCAACGTAGGCAAATTGTTCAAGCGCCATATTCGATTCGGTCAGGGCGTCTTGTAATTGCTTGTTCGCCGTCTCATCGGACAAGATCTTCGCATATCCCAGCAACGCGCCCTCACTGCCTCGAATGGCTCTCATGACGCCGTTAGCAAACAGCTCACTTCCATCTTTTCGCCGATGCCATCGAGTGTCATTGGAGTGGCCGCTTTCAGCCGCAAGCTTCAGCTCCGCAGTACAGACCGCATACGCCTGATCCGCCGGCGTGAAGATGATAGAAGCGTGTTGTCCCACCCACTCTGGTTCGGAGTAGCCGAGAATATCTTGAACGCCCTGGTTCCAAGTTAATAGAATGCCTGTCGAATCCAGCACAAACATCGCGTATTGAGTGACTTCGCGAACCTGAAACGTATAGAGGCCGGCGGCAGTTGCCCAGTCCCGCGGTTTGTGTAACAGGGATTCGTTTCTCTCTTCCATGAAAGCTTTTGGCGTCTCCCTTTTATTGCATATTGCAGCGCCCTGCGGGCGCGCAGTGGTGGGGGATGAAAACCCGAGCGTCGACACGATTGTCGACGCGGCAGCCTGAGAGGCCTGAGAGGCCGCGCCACGAAGGGGCTGAAGAGCTAAGTGATTGCACTTGCAAATACTTGGGTCCTACCCGGCATGTGGCAAAGAAATCAGCCTCGTAAACCGTCGAAGGCTTTTTCGATTTCCAGTTTGCCTTCCGGAGAGGGTGGCACGAAGGGCAATCGGGGCGGGCCGCCGTAGTAGCCGTTCAGATCCATGGCGTATTTCACGCCCGGGATGCCGTATTTGGTGGCGATCAGGCGGGAGGCGGGCGTCATGCGATCCTGCCAATCTTTCCCGGCTTCCAGCTCCCGCATGCGAAAGGCTTCCCAAACCGTCACGCAGGCATAGGGCAGGGGATTGGCGATGGCGAGAATGGCTCCGGCCGCTCCGACTTGCAGAGCTTCCCAGAAATTCACGCCCGATCCGGACAGAATTTGAAATCCAGGTTTAGCGATGCGTACGCTTTCGTTGAACTTCTCCAGATTGCCCGAGCTATCTTTCATGCCGACGATGTTGGGATGATGCGATAGCTCGGCGATGGTATCGAGCGGGAGGTCGTAGCCGGTGACCTGAGGAATGTTGTAGAGGAGAACCGGGAGCTTGGATTGATCGGCCACGGCGCGGAAGAACAGCGCCTGCGTTTCCGGCCGGTACATCTGAATACGGTAATAAAACGGCGTGAGCACGAGCGCGGCATGAAAGCCCAGTTCGGCCGCTCGGTGGGCGACACGAACCGTCTCATGCACGCTTTCGGCGCCGACTCCGGCGATCAGTGTCTTGTTGGGGGCGCTCGCTTCCCGGACCCATTCCATCAACTGAATGCGCTCGTCGGTGCCGAGCAAGGGAGTTTCGCCCGTAGATCCGCACACGACGTAGCCGCTGAGGGCGATTTGATTCAGGCGTTCGATGTTGTGGAAGACCTTGGCCTTGTAGAGCTTGCCTTCGTGATCGAACGGACTGGTTAGCGCCGGGAAGATGCCTTGAATTTTCATGTTTCTGAAAGGGCAGGCCGCAACCTGCCCCCCTACCAGAGCAAGCTTAGCTGGCGATGAAGGTGATCACGAGCGTGTAGAGTGCGAGCGATTCGATCAGCACCAGGCCGAGAATGAGGGCCACGCGAATGGCGGCGATCGCTCCAGGATTACGGGCCATGGCTTCGGCAGCGGAAGCGGTTGCCCGCCCCTGGCCGAGACCACAAAGACCGGAAGCGATTCCCATCGCGATATAAGCGGCCGCGAGACGCGTCGCCTCGGAGGGCGCGTGGGTAGGCGCAGGTCCCGCGGCGGGAGCCTGGGCGAGGATGGGTGTTGCCAGAGCCATGAGGCTGATGGCTAGCAGGGTGAGTTTGTTTTTCATCGTTTCTCCTATGAATTTGCTTCCAGGAGGTGGTTCGACACCGTGCGTTGGGACGCCGGGCGCTCACACTGGAAGCGGATTAGGGCTATGGAATTCCGCTCCCTGACGGTAGCGGCTCGGTTCTAATGCTCGTGTGAGACGGCACCGCCGACGTAGACCATCGCGAGCAGCATAAAAATGTAGGCCTGCAGAAATGAAACGAATAAGTGCAGGCCGAGAAAAATTACCGGAATGAGAAATTTCGTTAGCGCGATGAAGGTAAGATAAACCTGCTCACCGGCAAACATATTGGCAAAAAGACGAACGGTGAGAGAGAGCGGCCGCGCGAAATGGCTGATCAATTCGATGGGAAGCATCAAAAATGCCAGCCACCAGAACGGACCCAGAAATTGCTTGATGTAACCGCCGCCGTGGGTCCGAATGCCGGCGTAGTGATAGAAGAGAAAAGTCGAAACCGCCAGACCGAACGGAACCATGGGATACATGGTGGGCGAATCGAAGCCAGGGATCAGTCCGATCAGGTTCATGAACAGTATGAAAAGGAAGATGGTTCCAAAAAAAGCGAGGTAGCGGGGTCCGTCATGGCCGACGATCTCCTCGGCCGAGGCATGGATGAACTCGTAGGTGAGTTCCATGGTGTGCTGGAGTTTGCCGGGGCGGTCCACCGAAAGGCGGCTGCGAAGAATCGCGAAAAACAGCAAGACGAAGGCAACGACAAGGATTTCACAAACCATCCAATCGCTCCATGGGTTGGCTTGGTCCTGCGCCGGAAAATTGATGGAATTCAGGAGCGAATTCGCGGGCGCCGCCAGATGAGTATTGAAGATCCTGGTGATCCAGAGTTCGTGCATTTATTGCGTTCGACCGCCTCCGCGGGAGCTCTCCACAGCGTCCACCACCGATGAGATGATAACGGCAGCCGTACTGGCGAGAAGGCCTAAAACCACCGCCAAAGGCTTGACGTTTAAACCCCTAATTATGGCATAGGCAACGGTGAACAGGACCAGGTAGCGAGCGGCGAAGGCTCCGGCTTGCCACGGCTTTCGAGGGGCATCGCCGGGCGCTATTCCGCGGGCCAGTTTCTCAAACAGCCATAGATTGCCGAGCGAGCCTAAGGCGCCGAGCATGTAACCCAAAGCCGATCGTGCTCCGTCAAGGGAGGCATACGAAAGGAAGCCAAGCATTCCGAAAGAACCTGTGAGCCAGTAAATCCGCCGAATGGATTGATTTGCCTGCTGATCTGTCATCGGCCGGTGTTGTTGTTCTTACTTTCGCGCGTGAGTTCGCGAATAATTTGGAATATACCCGCAGCCATTCCGAGTAGAATGCCTAGCACCCGAAGAAGCGGAATGTGCAGCCAGCGATCGGCAAACGCGCCGAGAATGTAGCCGGCGACGACGGAAGCGGGCAGGGTGAGCGCCAAGGAGAGATATTTGCTGAGCCAAATCAGAGACTTTTCGGGCCGGGTGGGCATTTTACCGAACAAACCCATTCCAAAAATAGCAATAGTTCTACAGTGGCCACGAATTTGCAAAGGGCAGCCTAAGTGTTTTTAGAAAATGCGAGCTGGATTTCCACTGGACAGATATGGTATTTGGCCGATGAGTCCTAGCATGGGTAAAGTCTGTCGTTTCGTTATACCCACTCTGCTGGCTGCGGGATTGCTTGCCGGTACTGCCCGGGCGGAAAGCGACGATACGGCCGCGGAGCAATTGAGGCAGGAAGAGCAGCAGCGAATTTTCGGCATCGTACCGGATTTCAACACTTCTAACATTTCAAATGCCGCGCCGCTGTCGCCCGAACAGAAATTTCAGCTTGCGCTGAAAGGGGCGTTGGATCCATTTGCATTTCTGGCCGCTGGGTTCGATGCGGGATTGAGCCAGCGATCGGATAGCTTCAAAGGGTATGGGGAAGGCGCGGAGGGATATAGTCGCAGGCTTCAGGCATCGTATATCGATAGCTTCGACGGCGCCATGCTGGGGAATGCGCTGCTACCCGCCGTGCTGCACCAGGATCCTCGCTATTTTCGTAAGGGCACGGGCAGTTTCCGGACCGGCTCGTCTATTCGATGCTTTCGACCGTGAGATGCAAGGACGATAACGGGAAGTGGGCGCCGAACTATTCGAATCTGCTTGGCAATGTCGCGGCGGGCGGTATTGCGAACCTGTACTATCCTTCGACGGATCGGGGGGCCGCGCTCACCTTTGAGCGCGCCTTGACGGTGACGGCGGAGGGTGCGATTGGGGCGGCGTTTTACGAGTTCTGGCCGGACATTTCACGGAAGATCTTTCATAGCCGGTAGCCAGAGTTGCTGTACTTGGATGAGACGGGGATCGCGGTCTTCGTATTCGAGGCTTCTCCAGACATCGATATGCTCCTGACTCATGGTCGGGTTCTATCGTGACTCGACCGCACGCAAATCCATAGTTGTGCTGCTGCCGGTTTGGCGATCATCGCTGCTACTCGCGGAGTTCGGCCTGATTCTCGAATAGAGCTGGTTGGCCAGAGCGGCTCAGAAGCGCAAGCTACTGTTGTGCGCGAATAGCGTGCTCTGCCTCGAGGCGTAAAGGGAATAGCGCAATCACCGTCGGGTCTACCTGCCCATAAGCGGTTCATATTGATCGTTACGATCGCCCTTATGGGCACTTTGGGTCGGCGCGCTGGTCTAGTACCACTGGATCTTGCGGTGATTTCGAAATGGTGTTAACAGAGAGCTACCCTGCCCGACGGGAGGAGCTCATGAGTCGGCGTCATCAGGTTTTTGTGTCGGGTTTTTCCTGGCGGGAGGATTGTGTGCCGCCCCGGTTTACACGTCTGTTGGGGGCTGCGTACGTGTTCGGCACGTCAGGGAATGGTCTCAGTATTGATGCGGGCGCACCCCGCCTCTCTCTAAGGGGCGGGTTGGCGAGCGGGAGAGCTTCCAAGGTGAGGTGGCTCCGGAGCCTTCAACGGGCCTACTGCTGCTTATCGGCGGCATGACTTTCGGCGGACTTCTTGTCTCGCGACGGAAGGTATTCGTGGTGCTGCAGTATTGTTTCTTGATTGTGTGGTGCTGTTTGCTGGCGGGCCGGGTGGCGGCGGACACAGTTGATGCGTACACAGCCACTTCTGTGAGTTTCGGGCACAGCACTGTCCACGGAAGCGACTCGATGTCTGCGTCGGGAGCGGGCTTTTCCATATCGGGCGGAGGCCGGGACTACGAAGTGGTCTTTGCCAGCGTTGGCGAGCAAGTATCGCCGCTCGGCGTCGATTTCTTTGTTCAAGTTCCTGTTACCGCAGTTGGGCTGGTGGATTTCGGAGGGATTTCGTGGCCGGCAAATGTGACCGGCGATGTGAGGGCCTCTTCAAACACTGGTTTCGTTATTCCACCGGGCCCAAGCTCAACCTACACGTTCAGCGCACAGGCCACAGGCGAATTCTCAGCTACTCCCCAATTTTGCGGAACTCCGCATGCGCCTCCCTGCGATGCGTCTGCTGGAATCCTTATCGACTTGCCTGGCGAGTTAACCATTACGCTGACCCTTTTTCGGGAGAACAATCCGGGTTGTACTCAAACAGGACCTCTGGCTTGCGAATACAAAGTGGACGAGAGCTTTGCGAGTACGCCTGTGCCGGAGCCGACAAGCGGGTTGTTGTTCTTTTGGGGTGTGGTGGGCATGGGAGGAGCTTTGCTCTTGCGACGGAGGATATGATGCGCAAATACGCTTTCCTGATTGCGGCGTGCTGTTTGGTGGCGGGCGAGGTGCGCGCCGATCCGGTTCTATTCAATATTGCGGAGCTGAGCGGTGGCGCTTCGGGGGACTTTCGCGACGCCTCGGGAACCGGGTTCTCCGCTTCCGGGGACTCGATCACGATTGGCATATATGGAGGGAAACAGTCAGACCAAAATCTAAGCGGTTGGTTTCCGGGCGCGCCGATACCTGGGGGCTTCGGGATGGACTGCTTTAGTATCTATTTTCAAGGCTGCACGGAGTGGGCTTTCGCTACGATTGGCGGACGCGTTTACAGCCTTCTCCTTTATGGCGGGACGTCCATCGACGCAACCACCAATGTTAGGTTTGAGCCACCGAATTTTGGCTATCTCATTCCCGGGGCAACCGCGAAAGGCGAGTACACCGGAGTGTGCGACGGCACCGAGCCCTTCTGCCCTGGCGGAACGGTGATCGCCGACATATCGGTTGATTTGACCGGGTCTGTGGAGGATTCCTTTGGGCCACCGAATCCAAATGCGCCTGGCGAGGGCTACGTTTTCGACGGTCAAGATTTTGTTTCTACGCCGGTGCCGAAACCGGCGAGCGGATTGTTGTTCTTTTGGGGCGTGGTGGGTATGGGAGAAGTTTTATTTTTGCGACGGAGAACTATATGTGCAAATACGCTTTCCTGATTGCGGCGTGCTGTTTGCTGGGGCGCGAAGTTTGCGCCGATCCGATCACTTTCAATATCACTACTCTCACGGGCTTCATCAACGGGGGCTTTACCGGCGCGGATTTCACAGGAACCGGCTACTCGCCGTCGGGAGACTTCATCAGCATCGGAGGCTCGAGCGGACACGCGACCGAGGGTTATTCTGCTTCACCCGGAGAGCCGATACAGGAATTTGTTAATTTCAACCTCGATCTATGCTCCGAAACCGGGCTCTGCTCGGAAGGGGGCTTTGCCGACATTGGGGGACAGGAGTACGATATTTTTCTCGTGCGTTCCTCGATAGCAGTTACTGCTCATACCGACCTTACGTTTGATCCTTCAAATTTGACATATATCGTCACCGGCGCAACCGCCGTGGGCGAGTATCTGGCGTATTGTAGCGGCCAGCCAACCTGCGCCCGCGGAATGTTACTCGCGGACGTTGTGATCGATTTGCCGGGATATGTGACGGCCAGCTTTAGCTTTGTCCACCAGGACGTTTACCGGTCCGCTGGGGCGACGTTTACTTCCACTCCGGAGCCGTCCGGTGTTGCGTTATTGCTCTTGGGAGTGGGAGTGGTTGGAGCAATCTTGTGGAGGAAACGGTTATGCGGAAGTATGTTTTCGTAACTGTTTCGTGCTGTTTGTTCGCGGGCGGATTATGTGCCGACCCGGTTGACTTCACGATTACGGGCCTAACAGCGCGTGAGATGGGCGGCGGCCCGTTCGTTACCTTTTCAGGGTCGGGGTCTTCGGCTTCCGGAGACTCGATCAGCATTGGCGGCAGTTATGGGACTATGCGGCTCGGAAGCGGTGTCTCACCTGGGGAACCGCTCGGCCAGTCGTTCGATCTCTATTGCACAGGGATGTTTGGATTAGCCTGCAACGAAGGCGGGGTAGCGACCATTGGAGGAAAAGAATTCAGTGTTCAACTTCTTGCCCCAGGGGGGATTCCGGTCTCCGCGACGACATCTGTTCGCTTTCAGCCGCCGACCCTGGAGTATACCGTTTCAGCGACAGCGGCCGGTGAATTTACGGCGGTCTGCTCCATCGGCTCTGTCAATTGTGTTCCCGGGACCTTGATCGCAAATGTGTTCATCGATTTGGTGGGCGGTGTGACGATTGACATCCTACAGCCGGTACCCGGCGAATACTTTTTCGGAAGCGCGACATTTGTTCCCGCTCCGGAACCATCAGCCACTGCGCTTTTGCTGGTTGGCTCTGGGATCTTACTGCGATTGAGGAGGATTCGATGCGGAAATACGTTTTCTTGGTGAGCTCGTGCTGTTTGCTTGCCGGCGAATTGTTCGCCGATCCGCTGACGTTTAGTATCAATACGCTCACTGGCACGATCGACGGCGGCTTCGACAACGCGACCTTTTCCGGCTCTGGATTTTCGCCGTCAGGAGATTTCATCACCATTGGAGGCGCGAGTGGGCACGCCACCATACCCTATGCGCTTGTACCCGGACAGCCGATACAGCCATTTGCCAATTTTGAACTCGATGTGTGCTACGCCGGAGGGAACTGCGTGGAAGATGGGATTGCCCAGATCGGAGGTCGAGAGTACAGCGTCACCCTGAGACCAGCTGGCCCGCTTGCCGTTACTGCTCAAACCAATCTTAGTTTCAATCCCTCGGCTTTGACCTATATCGTCAATGGCGCTACCGCGACCGGCGAGTATATGGCTTATTGTGATGGCCTAGTACCATACTGCGGGGCCGGAACTTTGCTTGCGGACGTCGTAATTGATCTCCCTGGATACGTGACGGCTAACTTTGTTCCCTATCAGCCTGGCGTCTACCGATCTGCTGGATCGACGTTTACTTCGGCACCGGAACCGTCGAGTGCAGATTTTTTGCTGGTGAGTATGGGGCTGGCCAGTGTTGCCTTGTTGGCGGGAGGAAGGAAAGGCGTATGCGGAAGTGTTGGCTGTTGATTGCGTGGTGGTGTCTAGCGGCGGGACAGGTTTGCGGCGATCCGGTTAACTATACAATTACGAATCTGACGGCGACGATGGACAGTCTCAGTATCGTCAGCTTCTCGGGATCCGGCGAGTCGATTACCATCAACGGCTCCTGGGGAACGCCCGCAAGAGGTGGTCTGATATTGCCGGGCGAGCCGGTAAATGGCCTGGGGTTGCTCCTCGCTTGTGGGAATGCACCAGTAGCAATTTGTATGGAAAGCGGACTGGCCGGGACCGCCCTCGTTAATCTTGCGGCAGGTTCGCCGCTACCTGAAATTGTCACCACGGGCGGTGTCGTGACCTTTCAAACATCCATCCTGACCTATGTCATCCCCGCCGTGGCAACTGGTGAATTTAGCGCCGTTTGTGCCTCTGGCGCGAACTCTTGTGTTCCCGGGACGGTGGTTGGCGACGTGTTCCTTGATGTGCCTGGCAATTTAACGTACCAGTTTGGCAGTGTCGGCCCGGGTGAGTACGTTCTCGACGGAGAGTCGTTTGCTCCTGCGCCGGAACCATCAAGTTTTCCGTTGATGCTTGTTGGATCAGTGAGTTTGTTGGCAGTTGACCGATATCGGCGTGGCCGTGCAGCGCGACTGAAGTCCCGTGCAGGCTGAAGCCCCACCAGGAGAAGTTATTGTGCGGGCGTTCTCGAAAACGCAGGTTCTGGAACGCTCAACTCCGGAGGGACTAGGGTTCAGGTCATTTTCTTCGGTTCCGTCGGCGTGAGCGTCGTTACCAATCTGGCGCGATTGTCAGATTCCTTCCCAGCGGGACATGCCCGGCGCTTCGAGGCCGAACTGATCGAGCAGACGGCCGACGATGTGGGTGACGATGTCTTCCACGTTCTTGGGCCGATTGTAGAAGGCGGGGACGGGCGGAAAGATGACGGCGCCCATGCGCGCCAGCGCGAGCATGTTTTCCAGATGAATTTCGCTGAAAGGGCTTTCACGCGCGACCAATACGAGTTTCCGGCGCTCCTTTAAGATGACGTCGGCGGCGCGGCAGAGGAGCGTGTCCCCATAGCCGCCACGGATCGCGGCCAGGGTTTTCATACTGCATGGCGCGATAATCATGCCATCGGTTTTGAAGGAGCCGCTAGAGATGGGAGCGGCCTGGTTGTCTTCCTGGTGAACAACGGAGGCGAGCTTCTGAACCTGTTCGAGCGTGTAATCGGTTTCTTGAGCGATGGTGGCGCGCGACCACCGGCTCAGGATGAGGTGCGTCTCTACTTCCAGAATTCGTAGCGCTTCGAGAGTCCGGATGCCGAAGATGGCTCCGGATGCGCCGCTGATGCCGACGATCAGCCTCATGTTTTGGGAGAGCGAGCTAGTTGGGCGAGGAGCTCTTTCACGGCGCGGTCGAGCTGGCTATCTTTGCCAGCGAGAGATTCGCCGGCCATGCGCTCAACGAAGACATCGACCGGGCGGGGATGCATTTCCATGGTTTCGCCGTCCTCGGCTTGCACGCGAATGTGTGGGACGCGAATGACGGAGCCATCGATCAGAGGGCGTGTTGAAGGTATAGATGATCCAGCCGGCGGTGGGTTCGCCGACTACTTTGCCCAGCTTCAGGGCGCGATAACCTTCGGTGAAGTCTTCGGCGTCGGAGAGCGAAGCTTGATTGGTGACCAAGATGGTGGGGAGCCCCAGGGCGCGTTGACCGAGGTAAGGCCGGGCGGGCGACGCCGCGCCCCCGCGCGGAGTCATGGTCAAGTAGTTCTTGCGCGTGAACACGTCGATGGCGTACTGATTGACGAAGCCGCCGTTGTTATCTCGGATATCGATGATGACGCCTTCCCTGGTTTGGTTTTGTACGTCGAGATCGATATAGAGCTGGTTCAGAGATTGCGAGGACATGTCGGCGATGTGCACATAGCCGAGTTTCCCGTCGCTGATCTTGTCCACATACGCCCGGTTGGCTTCGACCCAGGATCGGTAGAGCAGCCCTTTTTCCGTCGCAAGGGCGACCGGACGCACGATGGCTTCGCGCTTTTGCGACGGATTGCCGGCTGCGCCGATTTCGAGGACCACGCGCCGATCGACCTTGTCCTGGAGCAAGCGCATCGAGATTGGTTTGCTGACCGATGGATTCGCCATCGACCGAGAGCAGAGTTTCGCCAAGCTTGATGGTTCCTTCGAGAGCCATGGGGCCGAGCGGGACGATTTCGCGGATGAGGAGTCCCTTGCCTGCTTCGTAGGGCTCACGCTCGAAGCGAACACCCAGGCGGCCGACCGGCGTTGCGGCGGGTGAGAACGGAGACGCCGGCGAGGGCGACCCGGGATTTCGCGGCGGCGGGTTGATGCCGGAATGGGATGAGTTCAACTCGCCGATCATGAGACCCATAACACGGCGCATCTCATCGGGAGTGCGGCTGCCGGCGATATAGGGCGCATATACATCTCGAAGATGAGACCAATCCTGTCCGTTGAATTCGGGATCGTAGAAACGCTTCTTCAGCAGCGCCCAGCCTTGCTCGAAGGCGGCGGTCTTGTCGTCATCGAAGTTGTCCTCGATAGACCGCCGTGACGGCGATGGGCTTGGGGACGTGAGTGTCAAGAGGTAACTGCGTGACCTTGCCTGCATCGAGATAGTAGATCTGCTTCGAATCGGGCGTGAATTGGTAATGAGATTTTGGCGTGGCAGTGGACGTGAGCTGATGCGCGGAAGGCGGCGTGGTTGCCAACTCGTCGAGTGAGTAGGAGTAGAGATTGCGATGGTTGCCGGTGAGCGCTTCAAAGACGAGTGTTTTTCCATCCGGGCTGATGACCGGCTGTCCGGCATCGAAGCCTAGAGGAACGAATGTGAGGCGCTCGCGGATGCCTTCAAAGACACTACGCGCGTGGGTTCGCGATGCGCGGAAGCATCCGCCGATTTATCGCGGGGCCGGGCTTATCCGGTTCCTTGATCGGGCTGCTTCGCGGGAGTGTGATCGGGCTGGGTATTTCTGAAAAGCTCGCGGAACTGATCTTCCCGAAATTTTGGAAGGTGCGGGATGAGATCGACGCGGGCGATTTGAGAAGGCTCGCTGCGCTGGGCGGTGTCGAACAGGACATATTTGCCATCGGGTGACCAGGCGATGCGGCTTGCCGTTTCTCCGTTGGCGAGAAAGCTGACCGGTTGACCCGCGGCCGGTCCAGCGGCGGCAACAATGTTCACGTTGCGGAACGATTTCGCGCCGACGGTGGTGTAGGCGATGAATTTACTATCGGGCGACCAGGCGATTACGGGATTTTCGAGATCGCCGGAGGCCAGCGTCTGGTCCTTATTACTGGATAAATTCAGCACGCGAAGTTCGTGCTCGCCGCGAACGAAGGCCAGAAGTTTGCCGTCGGGCGAGAACGCGGGTTCCTCGTCGTCTTCGCTCGAGTTGGTGAGCTGGCGTTCGGTGTCTTTGGCGAGATCGTACTCGAAGAGTTGTTCGTGGCCGTTGCGGGCGGAGATGTAGATCACGCGATTGCTGTCCGGGGACCAGTGAATGGAAGTTTCCGGGGCCGGCGTGTGGGTGATCCGCTTGGCATCTCCGCCATCCGCCGCGGAAGAAGCAAAGACGTCCCCATGCGCGATGAGGGCGACTTTCTTGCCGTCGGGAGAGAGCGCCAAGATCGGAGAACTGCGTCAGCTGCTGGTGCACGACATCGGGCGTGGATACCGCACCGCGAAGAGCGATGGGCACCTGAGACGGCAGCGCCGGATTTCGTGTCGAGTTTCCAGATGGTGAAGTCGCGCTCGAAGACGATCTCGCGGCCGTCGTAGCTGATGGAGGGCCAGAGCAGGCGGCCATCGCGGAAATGAGTAATTTGCCTGGCGCCTTTTCCGCTCAGCGGCTGAAGGAAAACGTTTTCTGCACCGCTGCGGTCGGAGGTGTAGAAAAGAGACTGCCCGTCCTGGGACCACATGGGCCAACCCTGCTTGGCATCTTCCTCAACGATTCGCTTGTAGGAGCCGTTTTCGGCGATGTCTTTCAGCCAGATTTCGGATTCATCGAGATGGCTGTGGCCGTGCCGCCACCACTGGGTGGAACTGATGCCTTTGGCGACGAAGGCGAGCTGCCGGCCATCGGGAGAAGGCGCGCCGCGAAACTCGTTGTAATAGCGATCTCGCGACACTTCGAGCGGCGTACCGCCATTGATGCTTACGCGAAAGATGTCGTTTGCGCCAGCGATGTCATTGCCGTTGGAAGTGAAGTAGAGCCATTTGCCATCCCGCGACCATGCATCAAGGAGCTCGGGCGAATCGCTGTAGGTGAGCCGGGTGAGTTGACCGGTGGCGAACGTCAGGACGTAGATATCTCCGTTTCCGGTTCTGGTGGAGGTGAAGGCAAGCTTGGCGCCATCGGGCGAATAAAGGGGGCGCGATTCGGTGGCGGGATGCGAGATGAGGAGACGCGCTTCCCCGCCTTTTGCGGAGACGGTCCAAATATCACCGCCGGAGACGAAAGCGATTTCGGAGCGGTCGGGCGAGAGCGCAGGTTCGCCGAGCGCGGGACGCGGGGGAATTGTGCTTGCAAAGGTAGCGATCGAGAGACAGGCCGCGAAAGCAGCGATGAGGCGGACCATAGCCGGGTGTAAAAGAGAGGGTATCAAACGGGCAATGCGGGAACCACCAACCAACCGCTATCTCGCGGCAGCGGCTCGGCTTCAGTTTCAGGACCAGAGTACCCCAAGTACTGAGGCAACTTCGGCCATGGAAATAAAGATGTTAGGAGATAGCCTACCGTATTCCGGGATACCGATTCCTAGGATTCCCTAACACCCACGGACTTGTACCATTAACGATCAGTGTGCTAAGTTGCTCCCAACCTGAAGTTTTTTGCAGGCGGGCGGTAGTGCGGCTACCGTTTCAGAAAGAGGAATATGTTTCGAAGGTCAATTTTTTTCTCGGTAACACCTTTTATAACCTGTCTTGCATTCTCAAATTCCGCAATATTAGCGCAATCTGGACTGCATTCGCGTACGCTCATCACACAAAGCATCAACGAAAGTAAGTCTGTAACTCTACGAGGGAATACGCATCCGGCAGTGCGCACGGCAAACGATCTCGGGCCCGGTTTCGGACAATCGTGCAGTTGGAGCACATGTTCCTGCAGCTCAAGCGCTCTCCGGAACAGCAGAGCGAGCTGAAGCAGTTCATCAACGAGCTGCACAACCCCAAATCGGCGAATTACCACAAATGGCTGACGGCTGCACAGTTTGGCCAGCGGTTTGGATTGGCGGAAGAGGACGTGAACGCGGTGAAGAATTGGCTCACCTCGCACGGCTTTACCGTGAATGCGGTTTACCCGAACCAGGTGATTGACTTCTCCGGTCCGGCGAGCGCGGTGCGGTCGGCCTTCCATACTGAAATTCACAATCTGAATGTCAACGGGAAACACCATATTGCGAATGTGAGAGATCCGCAGATTCCGGCGGCGTTGGCAGCGGCGGTAGTGGGGCCGGTGGCCTTGAATGACTTCAAGCCGCATCCGATGAGCCGTCCCCGTCCGAACTATACGTTTTTCAACGCCAACGGCGAATTTCAGGCGGTTGTTCCCGGAGATCTGCAGACGATATACAATTTCGGCCCGCTGTATCAGGCCGGGTTTTCGGGAAGAGGGCAGACGATTGTGGTACTAGAAGAGAGCGATGTATTTGCGGTTGGGGATTTCAACCTTTTCCGCAAGACCATGGGATTGGCCAGGCCAAAGTATCCTTACGGCAACTTAGTGCAGGTGCATCCGCAATTCGGATTGGCGGGCAATTGCGCGGATCCGGGTTCGACAGGCGACGCATTCGAAGCTGAGGCAACGATTGACACCGAGTGGGCCAGCGCCGCCGCGCCAAACGCAACGATCATGCTCGCTTCCTGCGCCGATACGGACACAATATCGGGATTTTCATTGCGCTCGAAAACCTGCTGACTGGTCCAGCCGCGCCGCCCGCGGTGATCAGCGACAGTCTCGGGATTCCAGAAGCGGATCTCGGTTCCGATGGCAATGCTTACGTTGACTCAGTGTACCAGCTTGCGGTGAGCGAGGGCGTTTCGCTTTTCGTTGCGAGCGGAGATTCGGGCGCTGCGTACGAGGACCAGACTCAAAACGCGGCCGAGCATGGGATTACGGTGAACGGATTGGCTTCGACGCCGGACAACGTGGCAGTCGGCGGCACCGACTTTGCCGATACCTATTCCAACTCGAACGACACTTATTGGGGAACTAACGGCGCGAACTTACAATTCGGCGCTCTCTTACATTCCGGAAATTCCATGGAACGACTCTTGCGCCAGTGAACTAATTTCCTCTTTTGTGGGTTATGCGACGACATATGGAGGCGATGGATTCTGTAACAGTTCCACGGCGAGTCAAAACGGATTTCTGAACACTGCGGCTGGGAGCGGCGGTCCGAGCGGCTGTGCGTTTGGAGACGCAACGATTTCCGGCGTGGTGAGCGGGAGTTGTGCGGGATACGATAAGCCGGACTATCAGGCGCTTGTGACGGGAAATCCGTCTGACGGAGTGCGCGACCTTCCTGACGTTTCGCTCTTTGCGTCAAACGGCGTTTGGAGCCACTACTATATGGCGTGCTATTCAGACCAGGCTGCGGGTGGATCGCCCTGCTTCGGCCCTGCTACCCCCAACCCGAGCTTCTGGTCCGGATTTGGAGGAACGTCGATTTCGACTCCGATTATGGCCGGAATTCAGGCCTTAATTAATCAAGCAACCGGGAGCGTTTGGGGCAATCCGAATTACGTGTACTATCCCCTCGCGGCGGCTGAATATGGCCTGACCGGCAACAGCGCATGCGATTCTTCGCAGGGCACGGGCACGGATCCGGGCTGCTTCTTTTACGACGTAACTTTGGGCGACATGGCGGTGAATTGCCTGCCCTTAGCGAGCAACGGCACGACTGTGGGAACCTTCAGCTGTTTCTATCCTGCGACGAACCCGGGAAAGAATGGCGTGCTTTCCACATCTAACACGGCGTATCAACCGGCTTACAGGGCCCAGGTGGGATGGGACTTCGCTACGGGAATCGGGACGGTGAATGCGGCTAACCTGGTTGCAAATTGGCCTGGCAGTAGCTTTGGGGTTCAAGCTTCCACAGCAGCTAAAACTGGAAACTGAGCCGATGGGGTTGGGCATGCCCGACCCCGGCAGTGAATGGAATGGGAACGGGACCGAGGATGCGGATCGGGCGGCCCGACCCCTACAGTGGAATTGAACTGGGAACGGAGGACGGGAAAGTTTTAGTACTTCCCTACTTCGCTCCTTTCCCGATCCGGCCCGTAAACGATTGACACGGGAATGAGTATCAGTTGAGACTCGGTTATATAGTTATTACTCATTTGAGCTTGAAAGGGATTTATGTGTAAGATTTCTTCGGTTATCGCGGCTATTATTTTATGCGGCGCTTGGGGAGGGCTGCAGGCCAGGGCCGATGTTTGTGGTTCGGTTTCGGGCAACCTCGTTCAGAATTGTGGATTTGAAACGGGCGACTTCAGCCATTGGACCGTAAGCGGCAACACGTCAGGCGGGTCCACCGAATATGGAGTGCAGCAGACTAGCGCAAATAGCGGTTTATACGACGCGTATTTAGGCACGAGCCCCTTACCGAGTGGTAGCAACCCCATCACTCTGAGCCAAACGGTATCGGCCCTTGGATCGGAGAATTACCAGGTCACTTTCTATCTGGATCAGGACTCGATAGATAACAGCGGCCGATACGCGCATTCCTTCGATGTTTCATTCGACGGGAAATTGCTGGATAGCGAAACGGGCGTAGCGTATACAGGCGGTTACACGAAATACACGTACACGACTGCAACTGATGCCAGCGGTAACTCGAACTTACTGAAGTTCGATTTTCTAAATAACGACGATTACTTTTTCCTGGATGACGTTTCGGTAACGGCGGAGGGGCCCGTGGTGCCGGAACCGGCTAGTTTTCTTTTGGTTCTTCCGGCGCTTGGAGTGTTTGCTCTAGCGCGGCGTGGACGCAGGAGGGCGTAAGAAACATGCGGCAAGCGTCGGGAAGAGTCCCGACGCTGCAGCCAAAGTGGCTGCGCCACCTCTTTCTCAATAGGGAGCCGCCTACGAGGAGTGCGCCTAAGCTGAGAAGCGCCAGGGTTCCCGGCTCGGGTGAGGGCGTAAACAGGCGATACAGGGTTCCGTTCCCGTTGTAGTCGGTCTCGTAAAACCCGGTGGGTCCGACGCCCGAGCGTTGGATAAAGACATCGTTGAAACTGTAAGTCGAAGGGTTCGGCAGGTTGTTTGTGTCGAGAGCATACATGAAAGCTTGATCGCCGAGTCCGGTCCCACCACCGCTATCAAAGACATCGTTGAAAATTCGAAATACATCGACAGTCACGTTGTTGGGATCCCGGACAATCACGTCTCCGGAAACGCCGAGCTGACCGCTCGGGAAGGTCAAAAGCGAATTCTCATAAACATTGCAACTTGAGAAATCCGCGGCGCAACTGGAAACCAGCGCCGCGCCGGCCTGCATTGAGAGAGTAACTAATCCAGTAAGACAGAATACTGAGCTCGCTTTGAAAGAGCGCACTGAATTCCTCCTGTTCTGCGCAATATTAATACGCGGAGAATGATCCTGCAATGCTAAAGTGCGGGAGTTATGGGAAAAAGCACCGGCGACGCTTTGCGGTCCCGGTTAGGCGCGCGACGATCCGTCCTTACTTTCTAATTCGGCGACGCGCCGCTCGAGCGCGCGCAAAGTCCGAAGCATTTCCGGCAGGCGGGAATAGGCGGCTGAAGCGCGCAGCCAGTCGCGGGAATCGAAAGCCGGCGAACCGCTGACAATTGCTCCTTCCGGCACGTCGTGGCCGACGCCCGATTGGGCCCACACGATTGCATTCTTGTGAATGGTGAGGTGGCCCGAGGAGCCGGTCTGGCCAGCCATGATCACGTTTTCTTCAAGCACGGTGCTGCCGGCCAAACCAGTTTGCGCGCAGATGATGTTGTCTTCTCCCACCACGCAAGCGTGGCCAATCTGGCAGAGACTGTCTATCTTCGAGCCGCGTTTGACGCGCGTCTCGCCCAAACTCGCGCGATCAACGGAAGTAAGGGTTTGGATTTCGACATCATCTTCGATGACCGTGATGCCGGCTTGCACGATCTTGTGCTGGCGGCCATCGCTTCCCTTTGCGAATCCGAATCCATCTCCGCCGACGACCACGCTATTGTGCAGGGTGACGCGATCTCCGATGCGGGTGAACTCGCGGACGGAGACATGGGAATGAGCGGTGAAGTTGCTACCGATGGTACAGCCCTCGTAAATGACCGCGAGCGGATGGAGAACGGCATTTGCCCCGAGAACGACATTCGGGCCGATCACGGCATAGGCGCCGATGGAGGCGTTCGGTCCAATGACGGCGGTTTCCGAAACGCAAGCCATTGGATGAATACCGGGCGGCGGCTTGGGCGGCTGATAGTAGAGCGCCAGAGCGCGGGCGAAATCGTGATATGGATTCGCGGAGACGAGGGTGGCGGCGCTTGTGCCGCGAATCGGGGCGGAGGCGATAATGGCGGCGGCGCGGGTCGATTTGATCTTAGGCGCGTATTTCATATTCGCGAGAAAGGTGATTTCGCCGGGGCCAGCTTTTTCGAGGGTCGAAACGCCGGTAATGGCGAGCGCCGAGTCGCCGGAGACTTCACATCCGAGCAATTCGGCTAGCTGGCCGAGAGTGAACGAGGGCATATTTAGAATTACGTTTCCGCGACGACGGGGTTGCGCAATTCTCCAATGGCGGGAATCTTCACAATGATGTCATCGCCCGCTCGGAGGTAGCGGGGTGGTTTGCGCGCGAATCCCACTCCCGCCGGAGTGCCGGTGGAGACGACATCGCCGGACTCAAGAGTAAACACGCTGGACAGGAATGCGATCAGGTCGGGAATTTTGAAGATCAACTCGCGCGTATTCGAATTCTGAAGAGTTTCTCCGTTGATTTCCATTCGAATATCCAGGTTGTGCGGATCGGAAATCTCGTCGGCCGTCACGATCCAAGGGCCCATGGGCGCGAAGGTGTCGAAGGTCTTGCCCATCAGCCACTGAGTGGTTGCGCGCTGGTAATCGCGAGCCGTTACGTCGTTCACGATGGTGTAGCCGAAGACGTGATTGGCCCAATCCTCGGCGGCGATCTGACGCCCTCCGCGGCCGATGACAAAAGCGAATTCGGCTTCGTAATCGGGGGCTTTCGACACTCTCGGCAAAACGATATTTGCGCCGGGGCCGATGACGGCAGTTGCGAATTTGTTGAAGATGGTGGGGACGCTCGGGATCTGAGTGCCGGTCTCGGCGGCATGGTCGCGATAATTCAGACCGACGCAAATGAGCTTGCCCGGTTTCGGGATGGGCGCTAGAAGTTTTACTTCGCTTAGTTTGTGCCGGGCTTCGGGTGGAGAAAGTTTGATGAGAGTGTCGGCTTTCCTGCGGCCGTCTTCGCCGGATTGGATGAATTCGATGGCAGAGAGAAAGCCGATTGAGGAAAGATCGAGGACTGTATCGTGATTCGAGACGATGCCCGGGCGTGCCTGCCCTCCGATTTCAAATGTGACGAGTCGCATGATTGTCATCTTACCCGCAGGGGGAAGTGCCTCGATGAGTCGAGGCACGGCGGTCAGGAGTGACCGCGCCACCTTGAAAAGCGCAGGCGAAAACGCCGGCGAAACGCCTGCTCCACTGGGGGTCAATCGACTGAATTGACGAGGGTGCCGATTCGATCGATGGTGATGCGGATTTGATCGCCGCGTTGAAGCGAGAAAGCGTCCGGGGGCACAATTCCGGTTCCGGTCAGCAGGAAGCAGCCGTTCGGAAACGTGTTCTCGCGATAAAGATATTCGATGAGCGTGGCGGGAGTGCGCTTCATTTGGGCCAGAGTGATTTCGTCTGAAAACGAAAGCTCGCCGTTCCTCTCTATTTCCATGCGAATGCGGGTTTCCGATGCGAGGGGATCGGATCCGACGAGAATGCCGGGGCCGAGCGCGCAGGAACGGTCATATACTTTCGCCTGGGGCAGGTAGAGCGGATTCTCGCCTTCGATATCGCGCGAACTCATATCGTTGCCGATGGTGTAGCCGATCAGCTTGCCGGAAGGCGTGATGAGCAGGGTAAGCTCGGGCTCCGGCACATTCCACTTGGAATCGGTGCGGATGTGAACCGATTTTCCGGGGCCCACCACGCGATGAGGCAAGGATTTGAAAAAGAGCTCGGGACGTTCGGCCTGATAGACACGATCGTAAAATGAGCCGCCCCCAGCGGTTTGCGATTCTTCCATGCGAGCGGTGCGGCTGCGATAGTAGGTGACACCGGCGGCCCAAACCTCTTGAGAGGAGATAGGAGCCAAGAAGGCGTTTTTTTCGGGCGGGGGGCAGGTCGTGGTGCCCGCCATGCGCGATGCGAGATAGCCGGACAGATCGTCGTTGGTGGTGAGCGCATGCCAGTCGTCGGGCAATTGAAACCAAGCGCCCCCATCCTCGGCGTAAGCGCCCATTCGTGTGCGATAAAGCTTCATTGTTCCTTCAGGATGTTCTAGAGCGCGCAATCTCCGGCGCTTCTTCGATGGCGTGCGGCAACGCGCGCTCCGGCTCGAGATAGTAGCGGGTCAGCCCCTCTTTCAGGATTTGCAAAGCCGATTCGGGATTATCCGCAAACCGGAAGAGATTGAGGTCGGATTCGGCAATGACTCCGTGTTTTACCAGCGCGCTGAAGTTCAGGATTTCATTCCAAAACTCCGATCCATAGAGCACGATCAGAATCTTACTTTCGAGTTTCTTGGTTTGGGCGAGCGTCAGAATTTCCGTGAGTTCATCGAGCGTCCCGAAACCGCCTGGAAAGACGACGAGCGCTTTCGCTAAATAAGCAAACCAAAACTTCCGCATGAAGAAGTAATGGAACTCAAAACAGAGCTCCGGAGTGATGTAGGGATTCGGGCGCTGCTCGAAAGGCAGGCCGATGTTCAGGCCGACGGTCTTTCCCCCCGCGTCGCTTGCACCGCGGTTGGCGGCTTCCATGATGCCCGGACCGCCGCCCGAGCAGACAACAAAACGGCGGTAAGGGTCGCCGCACTGGCCTGCCTTGCCGGAGATGGACATGGCCCACTCCGTGACAAGACGGGCGAGCTCACGGGCTTCACGGTAGTAACGGCCTAAAGGGCTATCCTCCTCGATTCGCGCGGAGCCGAAGAAGACGATTGTGTCCTGGATTTTCTCTTCCTGGAAATGGGCCAGAGGCCAAAGATACTCCGAGAGGAAGCGAAGCGGCCGCGACTCGGGGCTTTGCAGAAAGGCTTCCTCGCGGTATGCCACGGGCCGGCGAAGGGAGTCGGGTTCGACGACAGGGAACGCGTTTAGATCTTCTTCAGACGGCAAACCTCGATTGTCTCATTGGGTTCGGGGCGGGGAAGGAGGGTAGATGCGGGGGGATCGGTTGGTAAAATTCGTGCGATGGCAGGCCGCACTGTCTTTACAGTCCTGGAACAGACCGCGAAACAATACGGCGATGCCGCCGCACTGCATCAACCCGCGGGGAGCAAAGCCAGCCGGAGTTACACAACTTATTCCTGGAACGACTGGCTGCGAATTTCGCGCGAGATCGCGCTAGGATTGCGGTCGCTTGGACTGGAGAAAGGAGAGATTGTCTGCATTCTCTCCGAGACGCGGGCGGAATTTTATCTGGTGGACCTCGGGATCATGGGATCGGGCGGGGTCGCGGCGGCGCTTTATACCGCTTATCCGATGGCCGACCTGGCGCGGGATGTTCAAAGGGCGAAGCCGCGATTTCTGTTTATTGAAAATCCGAAGACCTTAGTCGAGCTTTCGGACGCTATAGCCGCGCGGGGCGAGACGCTGCCGCCGCATGTCATTTTGATGACCGGCGAACAGAGCGGGGCGCGATCGCTAGAAGGTCTGCGGCAATTGGGGCGTGAGGCGCAGGGACGTGATCCACAGGCGTTCGCGCAGCTAGCGGAGGAACTGTCTCCCGAAGATGCAGCGATTTTGTATCTCACTTCGGGAGCGACGGGTGAGCCGAAGATGGGATTGACAAGCCATGCGGCCGTTTTGGCGAACCTGGATATGGCGCCGTCCAGTTTGCCGATCGGGCCTGAGGATTCGACGCTTGTGTTTCTGCCTTCGGCGCATATCGCGCAACGGATTGTTTTGGAATTGGTGCCGATGCGGATGGGTACTCCGGTATGGTTTTCGGAGAGCCTGGCCCGGTTGCCTGCAGAGCTGAAGTCCGTTCGCCCGACCATCTTTCTGGCTCCGCCGCGCGTTTGGGAAAGGATGTACGCGACGATTCAGACCGAGGTCAAGAAGCGGCCGGCAGTGGCGCGGAAGATGTTTTATGGCGCTCTCGGGCTGGGGATGAAGGCTGCCGAATACAAGGCGGCGGGCAAGCCGCTGCCGGTGTGGATGAAGCGTTTGTTGAAGATTGCGGACCGGCTGGTGTTTTCGAAAGTCCGGGAACGTTTAGGCGGGAGGATTCACATTCCGGCGTCGGGCGCAGCGCCGCTGGGCAAAGATCTGGCCGAGTTCTTCATTAGCATTGGAATGCCGTTGATCGAAGGCTATGGACTTACGGAAGCCGGGGTCATTTCTCTTAACCCGTTAACCCGGCCAAAGCCGGGAAGCATTGGGGTACTGCTTCCGGGAATTGAGGCGCGGCTTGCCGAAGACGGTGAGTTGCAGGTGCGGACTCCGTGCATTTTTAAGGGCTACTATCGCGATGAAGAGGCGACGCGCTCGGTAATGAGCGAGGACGGCTGGTTCTCGACGGGCGATATTGCCGAGGTAGACGGTGACGGCTATTGGTACATTACGGGGCGCAAGAAAGAGTTGATCGTGTCCTCGAACGGCAAGAAAATTTACCCGGCGCGGATCGAGAATCTTTTCAAGATGGAGCCGGTGGTCAATCAGGTGGTTCTGATCGGAGACAAAAAGCCCTACGTGACGGCGCTTCTGACGCTGAACATAGGCCAACTGCAGACTGTCAAGGATGCGGAGGCGGCAAACGGCAAGAGCGCGGCTGAGATCGTGCAAGCGGAGCCGGTCAACCAAGCCGTGCGAGAGGCCGTTTCGCGCGTGAACAAGCAACTGGCCGATTTTGAGCGAATACGCCGCTTTAAGATTCTTGAGCGCGACTTTTCGATTGAGCAGGGCGAACTGACACCAACGATGAAGATTCGGCGAGCTCGGGTTCTGGAGAATTACAGGACAGCTGTGAGTGAACTTTATTTAGGGCGAGAAGAGATTGACTGAAGCGCAGTTCTGAAGCTTCGTCATATTGGGGAAGATCAGGGGCGGCTTGATTCGCGGCCGCATCAAAGCTGTTGTTTATCATATTGGAAATCCTGTTGACGCCAGCGTGGGCTTCGGCAAAGCCTTCTATCGCGATGGCGATAAATCCTATAAAAATGGTGGCTGCTAAAGCGAAAAGCATGGGCACCTTCTTTCAAGAATTCACCGCGAGCCTCGAGAAAATCTGTCCGAGGTCCGACTGCAAGACGGTGGTATGTCTCCAGGCATAGATCAGCCTATACGGCTTGAACCCATTTTTCGCGAGCGAGTGTGGGGTCGCCATAGCCTGACGCCTTTCTTTCCTGGATACTCCGGAAATAGTCGTATCGGCGAAATTTGGTTCACATTTGAGGGAAATCCCACGTCGTTGGGGATGACCCTGGGCGCGCTGTTGCGATCTCGACCCGAATTGTTGGGAACGGCGGCAGATTCCCGGTATCCGGGTGTTTGTCCGCTGCTGCTGAAACTGCTGTTCACCTCCGAACGGCTGTCTGTACAAGTGCATCCGGACGACGAATACGCGCAGCGGCACCATCAGAGCCTTGGAAAAACGGAGGCTTGGTACGTGCTTGATTCTCAGGCGCCAGGCGAGGTGGCCGTCGGATTTCGTGAAACGCTGGATCGAGAACGGCTGAAGCCGGCGGCACAATCGGGTGAAATCGAAAATCTGTTGTACTGGTGCAAGGTGAGCGCGGGAGAGACGATTTTCGTGCCAGCCGGGACGGTGCATGCGATCGGCGCGGGATTAACGATCTATGAAGTCCAGGAAAATTCGGACGTCACCTATCGCCTGTACGATTATGGGCGTCCGCGGGAATTGCACCTCGAGCACGGGACACGCGTTTCGGATTTGAGCCCGCGTGATTTCTGCGGCAGAGACCCCGTTCCGCTGGCGGATTGGCGCGAGCATTTGCTCGAATGCGAATACTTCAGAATGGAGCGTCTGCGGCCCAACGCAGCCGTTCGAATCGACCGCGGTTTGCCTTATTACTTGTTGCTCACGTGTACCAGGGGCTCAGGAACAATTTCAGAGCAGCCGTTTGCGCTGGGACAGACCTGGTTCGTTCCGGCGGAAAGCGCTGAGATTCAGATTGAGGGCGCCGGGTCGGAGTGGCTGCTCAGTTATACGGCAGAGGAACCGGCACCCGGAGTTTATGGGAAATGAGGCAGCAGCCCCATAGGATTAACTTAAGAGCATTTCGGGCCGAAATTGCCAAGTGAATTGCCGAGTCCTACCTGGGAATGCCGGCTGTTAGAAAGCGCCAACGGGTTTGGGAAAACACGTTGGCACTTTCCTGGCTTCAGGCCTTCAGAAGTTCTTTGACGTAAACAGGCTTTAGGGGAAGGCGGCGGGCGATCTTACCGGTCGCGTCGAAGAAGGCGCCGGCGATGGCGGGAGCAGCCAAAGCGCTGGCGGCTTCGGAACCTTGCCGGTAAGAGCCGACTTCAGGGTGATGGTGGAGGATTACCTTGATCTCGGGGAGATCGGCCATAGTGGCGATCGGATAGCTGATCCAATCGGATGATGTAATCGTGGAGTCATTGAAGCGGAGTTCTTCGCGGAGAGTCATGCTGACGCCCATAACGGCGCCGCCTTCGATTTGACGTTTCAACTGGAGCGGGTTGATGACGATCCCAGGATCAACCACCATCGTGAGCTTATCAACCTTGATGACCCCTGTATTCGTATCGACACTGACTTGCGCCACGCAGGCCCAGTAGGCGCCGCCGCGCATCATCAGTGATACGCCCTGTCCTTGCTTCGCGGGGCCGCTTCCATTTGCGAACCCTGACCGCGTCTTCCAACCGGAACTTTCGCGCGCAGATTCCAGAACGGCGATGGCGCGCTTTTCGGTTGCGTGATCGATGCGAAATTGCAGCGGGTCGGCACCGGCGAGATAAGCGGCCTCCGTGATCGCTAGTTCACGCGGGAAATTCTGTTGATACTGAACTGGCGTGCGAAGGCTGTGATCGCGCAGGCCGACGTCGATTGGCGAAGATGCCTGGCCGATTTGCGGGCCGCCATGAGCGCGTTCCAGAACGGCGGGGGTGGCGCCGTAGAGCCAGGGATCGCTCGGTTGATTTCTCATGCCGAAGAGCGAGCCCTTCTCGTTAGGAGCCGGCATGGTGGGCAGGCCGGCGAGGACGGCGCCGATGGGACGATCATCTTGCATTGCGGGCATGTAGTGATCGATCTGAAAGCCGGTTAGTTTGCCGTCAGGACCGACTGCGAGTTCAACTTCGGCAAAGGCGCAGGAGGACTGGGTGGACCACTGGAGATCGTCGTTGCGCATCCATTGAACGCGGACGGGCTTCCCAACTGCTTGCGACAGAATAACGGCTTCGTCTTCGGCGCCGGCGTTGCCGCCGTTCGAGCGGCCATAGTGACCAGCTCCGGCATAAGTGTGAACGGTGACTTTGTCGGGCGAGACGCCGAGCATCAGCGCAATTTCCGTGCGGAGTGCTTGCGCGTTTTGGGTGTGGGCGTGAACGTGGACGCTGCCATCCGAGCGGACATCGCCGACGGCCATGGTTGGGCCGATGGGCGCGTGTTTGAGATAGGGGCGCGCGTAAGTAGCTTTGAGTTTCTTGGGCGAACCGGCGAGAGCGGCAGCAACGTCGCCCTTCGATTCTCTGCTCGTAGCAGCGGGTACGGATTTCCAGTCGGCATCTTCTTTGAGGAAATCGAAGAGGCGAGCATCGGTGGGAAGTCCTCGCCAATCAGACCACTTTGTATCAGAAGCGACTTGCTGAGAGGCTTTTATGGCTTCCCATTCGGTGGGAGCGACGACACCGAGGAGATTGCCTTTGACAACAAGCCGCGCGTTCGGGAACCGCGACTTGTCAAGAGTGCCCGCGGAGACGAGCTTCGAGCCGAGGGTTTTGGGATGGATAACCCGGCCGTGAAGCATGCCGGAAAGACGGACGTCGGTGACCCAGGTTTCTTTGGCCGAGACCTTCGAAACCACCGCAGAGTTGGGGAAGGATTTGCCGACGACAGTATATTCGCTGACCGGTTTGAGCGGTGGATTGCCGGCAAGCATGAGCCCGAACATGCTATGGATATCGCCGAGCACAGGAATCGTCAGATTGAGTTGCTGGCCCTTCACGAGGTCGCCGTAAGAGATGGATTTGCCGCTGCCGGAAACGATACCATCCTTGACCGAGAGTTGATCTTTGGGCACGTTGAGTTGCTTGGATGCGACATCCAGCAGCGCCTGATAGACGTAAGCGGCCGCCTTGCGGATGTTGGGCATGCCTTGGCCGAGAAGGTCGAAGGTACCACCACCGTCCGGTGTACGATCGGTATCGCCCGAAATTACTGTTGTGATCGCTTCAAACGGGACGTAGAGTTCATCGGCGACGATTTGGCGATAGGCGGTGAATACGGTGCTTTGCCCAGTGTCCGACTTGCCGGTGCGGATGAGGATCGTGTTGTCGGCGTGAATTTCAATGAAGGAGTTGGCGGATATTTTGCTGGTGGGAATGCCGCGCATGCCCGGCGCTTCCTCTTGCGCGCTGCCGGAGCGCACCAGGACGAAGCCGGCTAACAGTGCGCCGCCGGCGGCAACGAATCCGCGACGGGACAGTGAGGCGCCGAAGACGTCCACTTTGTTGTCTTGTTCTAAGGCAAGGGTCTCGAGAGTGCCGGTCATAAAACGCTCCTTGCCATAATGCCGGCGGCGCGTTGGACGGATTCAATAATGGCGGTGTAAGTACCGCAGCGACAGAGATGCGGCGAAGGGCCCGATTTAGTGAAAGCTTCTTTGATTTGGTCGATTGTCGGAGAGGGATTGCTTTCGAGCAGTTCGGTGGCCTTGATCATCATGCCGTTCTGGCAGAAGCCGCACTGCGGAGTCTGCTCGTCAATCCAGGCTTGCTGCACCGGGTGAAGAACGTGAGCGGCTTCGGGTCCTGTTAGCTTCTTCTGCTTCGCCCACCGTGCGGGCAGCCCTTCGAGAGTAGTCACCTCTTTGCCGGCAACCGCGGACAAGGGCGTGACGCAGGAGCGGACTTCTTTACCGTTTAGTAATACCGAGCAAGATCCGCATTGTGCCAGACCGCAACCAAACTGCGGACCGGTGAGTTCAAGATCGTTACGCAGGACATAGAGTAGGGGCGTGTCGGAAGGCGCTTTGATTTCGCGGTTGACGCCATTCACGAGGATGGTTGGCATGTATATATCCTTTCAGAGCCTTACTTCATTGTCGGCCAAGAATGTGTGGTCAGACATGGCGATTCCATTAGGATTCCGACATCCTCAGAACTGCTTCAGGAAGCCGAGCACCTTCAATGGTAATCTTTGACGCGGCAGCTTCAATTCCTTGCAAATCGTCCGTCGTCAGTTCCACTTCGGTTGCGCCTAGGTTCTCCTCTAAGCGCTGAAGCTTTGTCGTCCCGGGAATGGGCACAATCCAGGGTTTACGGGCCAGCAGCCATGCAAGCGCAATTTGGGCGGGCGTGGCGAGCTTTGTTTCTGCAATGCCCTTCAGCAGATCGACCAGCACCATGTTGGCCGAACGAGCCTCAGCCGCAAAGCGCGGTGATCGATTCCGAAAATCGGTGCTGTCAAACTCTGTGGTCGTCCCAATCTTGCCGGTTAGAAATCCTGCGCCCAGGGGGCTGAACAGAACAAAACCGATTTCCAACTCTTCGCACGCCGCCAGCACGCCATTCTGTTCGGGATCTCGGGTCCACAGCGAATACTCGCTCTGCACCGCAGTAACCGGATGAATAGCATGTGCACGCCGGATTGTTTTCGCACCGGCCTCCGACAGGCCGAAGTGTTTCACCTTACCTTGCTGGATCAATTGCTGGACCGTCCCCGCCACATCTTCGATCGGTATATTGGGATCCACGCGGTGTTGATAAAGAAGATCGATTGCATCGATTTTTAATCGCCTTAACGCTGCTTCAGTGACCTCCCGGATGTGATTGGGCCGGCTGTCGAGACCATAGCGACTGCCGTCCGGGTTAATTCCGAATCCAAATTTGGTGGCAATAGAGACGCGATCACGGAAAGGTGCAAGCGCCTCTCCCACCAGTTCTTCATTGGTGAAAGGACCATACGCCTCGGCAGTGTCAAAGAGCGTAACGCCGCGCTCTACTGCCGCACGAATGACCTTAATGGCCTCCTCTCGCTCCGCCGGCGGCCCGTAGCTGGCGCTCAGCCCCATGCATCCGAAGCCCAGGGCTGAAACTTCTAATCCACGATTTCCGAGGGTGCGTTTTTGCATATTTCTGCACCTGCTCTTAATATTCTGCACTGTCTCGCGGTTGCGAACAGTTGACTCCTGGCGAACTCGCTGTTTCTCGTGGCGAACAACATCAACACCGGGCGTCAATACCGCGACCGAATCCGCAAGCTACTCGGCACATGAAGCGGCATTTGCGTGCAACCGCAGATTGCCCATAAAGCAGCAGCCCCACAAGGGTTCCCTCAAGGTCGGGAAATAGGATTCGGCGTAGATGACGGCGTTTAATTTAGCGCTTAGCGTGGACAACATGAACAGCGGCGTGTCCGGGCGCGAGTCCTTGAACGGCGCGGCCGAACCTGGACACGATCTCCTGGAAATTGATGTCTTCGATGGCACAAAATCCGTGGGAGCGAAGAATCGCCGCCATGCCAGCCGGCTCGAAACGGCTGACCGAACGTTCATCGATCTTCTTAAGCTGTTCGGTCCGCTCCGTTTCTAATTGCCTGAGCTCTTCTGAAAATGCCTCGGGAGGTTCCATGTAGTCGAACACCACTTCCGAGTTCTGGATTGACGACATGTAGTCGAGCGCGCGGCCGATAGCCTCCTGTGTCAGATATGGCACAACCCCGAGCCAAGTGAAGAACGCGGGCGAGTTCCGCTGAAAGCTAGCGGCGACGAGCTTCTCTTCCAGGTCGTCCTGCTCGAAATCGACTGGCACAAAAACAAGCCATGGCGGGAGTGCGATTTGAGCTTCAGCCAAGCGCTGACGTTTCCACGCCTGCGTCGCCGGGTGGTCCACCTCATAGATACGGATCTGTCGCGCGCCATGGGGATTCCGTAGAGCGAAAGTGTCGAGTCCCGCGCCAAGGATGACGATCTGCCGAATTCCTCTTTCGACAGCTCTTGACAAAGCATCTTCCGCAATCCGGCTTCGCGCAGCGGTGAACAGACGTCCGATGCTGGCCAAGGGGTGTTCGTTCGCGAATTGCAGCACGTCCTTTTCGTCTTCGCGCAGAATCTTCATAGCAAATGGGTCATTGAGGATTGAGCCGTGATCGAGCACCTGATGAGCAGTTCTTTGCCGGGCGATTAGCAGGGCTGTGCGGCTGGGTTCATTAGGCTTCAAGTTCGAAGTCTCCGTTTCGTTTTATGGCTGCACGACAGCCGACATATGATGAATGGACGCAAGGGCCGGGAAGTAGACCGGCGGAAAAAGGGCTGAACTGATGAAAAGAATTTTTCAAGCTATTACGAAACGGCGTTCTCCGCTATTCGTCCTCGGTGCTCTCGTGTTCGGATACGTCATTGGGAACGAGACAAATCCGTACCCAACATGGATTGCTCGCGGGTATCTTGAAGATTTTTACTTGGGGTCGAGCGTGTTGGCCCAATCCAACGAGGCGCGTCCACCACAGGGCGAGACCTTACCGTTCGGGTTTAATCGGCCAGGAAGCCCGCCTCTGGCCCCCGATGCGCCGCCGCCCACCCATTGGTCGATTGACGACGTACGGAAAGCCCATGAGAGCATGGCGGAGAGAGCCTCCAAAGCGCTCGCTCAGCCGGGACAGGGGAGCACCCAGGCATTCGGAGGGGGTGGCTTGGTTCGGGAGCGTACTAGAAATTTCAGCATGAGCATGCTCTACCGCGTTCACCGCGAACAGCCCGTACTTAGCCTGACAAAGGTTAATAGCGTCTGGGACGACGCTGAACAGCACGCCGGTGTATATGATTTCTACGTCTTCACGGGTGGCACGGGAGAGATGATCGTTGGCGGAAAAATTGCGAACCGTCAGAACCTGATGGATAAAGACGGCCCCGTGCCAGGCGAATATCGCGGGCAACCAATCATCGACGGCCAAACGTTCAAAATAAAACCCGGAGATTGGCTGCTCATCCCACCTGATGCGCCACATCAGCCGAAACCTGACCCGGGCGGTTTCAGCTACATGATTCTAAAGATAAACGTGGGGATGTACCCCTGGAGTCTGATTCACTGAGCAGACTGCGTGTGATGGTTGGCGACTCGAATCGCCTACGCACTCATCACCTTCAAAAGCGCTGCTTTGAACTTACCCATCTCCTCCGGCGTTCCGACCGACACGCGAACATAGGTGGGCCAACTCGGCCATACTCGACCGACGTAAACATTTTCTTGGCGTAGTGCCTGAATCACTTCCCGTCCCGGCCGTTTCACGTCCACCATAAACTTGTTGGAAACCGACGGAACATAATGTATGCCTTTCTTGTCCAGGAAGCTAAACACGTCTTCTCGGGTGTCCTTGGTGATCTTTCGGCGCTCGGCGACCACATCTTTCGCCTGAATGCTTGCGATCGCCGCAGCCATGCTTGTGATCGGCAGCCAATTAATCCCGAAGCCGCGCGTTTTCGCGAGCAAGTCAGGCCGGCCAAAGGCTACACCCGCGCGCAATCCGGCCATTCCATATACCTTCGAGAATGTTCTTAAAATAATGATGTCCTTGTCCGATGCCACCATATCCACGGCGCTCGGAATCCCCGCGAAGTGGATGTAAGCTTCGTCAAGCAAGACAATTGATCCGGACGGTTTATTAGCCATCAGGTATTCCAAATCCGCTCGCGAAGTTAGCGTTCCTGTCGGATTATTCGGATTGCAAACGTAAATCAGGCCGGTATTCGGATCGGCCGATGCCATCGCTTTCACATCGTGTGCGTAGTCTTTCGTGAGCGGCACGTTGATTGCTTTTGCGCCGATGAATCGGGCCGACTGCTCACCGGCCTCATAGCCGGGATCGGCTGTAACAAATGGCCTCGCCGGCGAAGTAAACGAGAGCACCGCCTGATGGAGCGCCGGACTGGATCCCATGTGGGCCTGTATGTAATTCGGCTTGATCCCCTCCTGTTCGGCCATCACCTTCTGCAGGTCCGATGGCATAAAGAACATATAACGGCCGCCGTTCTGAACGATGTCGCGAACCGCTTGCGCCGCCTGCTTGCATGGCCCTAGCGGGTTTTCATTGTTATCAATCTTCACCGCGCCTGGGGGCAATCGGCGGTCGTTTACGTCCTGCGCGAGCGCCGCTTCGTTGTAAAACGGCAGCGCTGAGCCAGCCGCCAGCATCGTTGCCAAGCGTGCGAAATGGCGCCGTGAAAATCCGCGCTCCAAGAATTCTTTCTTTTGTTCGCCAGTGAGGGTCATCTCGTCTCCTTTCCTGCGTCCGGCGGGGATAGACTTAGGATAATTTGACCACGAAAGGATCGGGCATGGAAAGTACACGACGCACGTTTTTGGAAACCATAAGCGCGGTTGCGACAACGGCCGCTATAGGGGACGCTGCTCCCAAACAGCCTCAAGTTCGCGCCAATTCGGAAAACAAATGCCTCTTCTGGATCGCGGCTGCGACACCTTGCGATCAGAACCTGCAGTTCGATGAGGGCGTGTATAGGGAAATGCTCTCGTGGTTCAAACACAATGGGGCCGACGGTGTGGTGGTGCTCGGTAGCACGGGTGAGTATCCATCCTTTTCTGTCACCGAGCGCAAAAAGATCGCGGAAACGGCTCTCAAATACAGAAACGGTCTCAACATCATCGTCAGCTCAGGCACTTCAAATTTTCCGGAGACGATTGATCTGTCCCAGCATGCCGCCGCCCATGGCGCCGACGGGCTACTGATCATTCCGCCCTTCTATTTCAAAAATCCGCCTCTAGAAGGCCTGACAAAGTATTTCTCGTTGATCTTCGAGCAAGTGAAGATTCCCATCAATCTCTACCACTACCCGCGCATGAGCGCCGTCCCCGTTTCTGTCGAACTGCTGCACAGCCTGGAAAAATACCCCAACCTCGCGGGAATCAAAGATTCCAATGGAGACGCCAAAGAGTACGAAACGTATGTCCAGGAATTTCCCAAACTGAACATGCGCACCGGTACCGGGAATAATTTGAAGGCCGCGCTCGACAACGGAATGGGGGCGATTCTGGCGGAAGGCAATCTGTTCACCAAGCAGATCGCTGCCGTCTTTGCCGCAAAGCGCGCCGGCCAGAATATAGATGAGCCATTGACCGCTTTACATAACGCTCAACAACTGCTCCGCCCCGGCGGCGTCGGTTCGTTCGGCGCGATGAAATACGCGCTGAGCTTATTGATGGGCACTCGCCAGACGTATCAGCGCCCTCCTAACCCGGACGTTACAGACGAGCAGAAAGGCATTATCAAGGAAGCCATCGGGCATCTAAGGCAATCAGCGTGAAGGCTCTCATCTCTTCGCTCGTCTGGGGACTTGGGATCCTGTCCGCCGCGGCTCCGCATCAAGATCAATCAAAGGATGCCGAATGGCCCACCTACGCCGCCGATCTGGCGGGCACGAGATATCGTCCGCTCGATCAGATCAATGCCTCCAATTTCAATCAGCTCGAAATTGCCTGGCGATTCAAGACCGACAATCTCGGGAACCGCCCCGAATACAAATTGGAAGGCACACCCCTGATGGTGAAGGGCACACTATATGCGACCGCCGGCTCGCGCCGCGCGGTAGTCGCGCTCGATGCGGCCACCGGAGAATTGCTCTGGGTTCATGGTGAGCACGAAGGCGCGCGCGGCGCCGCTGCTCCGAGGCAATTATCGGGCCGCGGGTTGGCGTACTGGTCCGACGGCAAGCAAGAGCGCATCTTGTATGTCACTCCCGGTTATCGCCTCATCGCACTCGATGCCAAAACAGGTATTCGGATTTCATCGTTTGGAAACAGCGGCGCGGTGGATCTTAAGCTCGATGACGACCAAAACATTTTCCCCGATTTGACTACCGGCGAAATCGGATTGCAATCCGCGCCCGTCGTCGCTAAGAACACCATTATTATCGGCGCGGCATTCCGGGAGGGAATGACTCCCAAAAGCATGCGGAACAACAAGGGGTACGTCCGGGCATTCGATGTCCGAACGGGCAAGCGCCTCTGGATTTTCCATACGATTCCCATAAAGGGCGAGTACGGTTATGACACATGGCTGAACGGTTCTGCCGAATATACAGGCAACACCGGCGTTTGGACACAGATCACAGTCGACGAGCAACTTGGTTTGGTCTATCTGCCGGTCGAATCTCCAACGGGAGATTATTACGGTGGCCACCGTCCTGGAAACAACCTGTTCGGCGAGAGTCTGGTTTGTGTCGACCTCCAGACTGGCAAGCGGAAATGGTCTTACCAGCTCGTCCATCATCCGCTCTGGGATATGGACATTTCTTCTGCCCCGATCCTTGCCGACATAACGGTCGAAGGGAGATCCGTGAAGGCAGTCGCTCAACCGACCAAGCAAGGCTTCCTCTACGTGTTCGATCGCGTGACGGGCGTCGCGGTTTGGCCCATCGAGGAACGTCCGGTCGAGAAGGGCAGCGTGCCGGGCGAGTGGTATTCGCCGTCTCAGCCCTTTCCCACAAAGCCGCCTGCCTACAGCCGGAATGGCGTATCGGTCGACGAGTTAATCGATTTCACCCCGACGCTCCGCGACAAAGCGTTAACGATCATTGCCAAGTACCATATCGGACCCGTATTCACGCCCCCGGTTGAAAGTAAGGTCGGCGGACCTCTCGCCACGTTGACCCTTGGCACCGCATCTGGCGGCACGAATTGGCCCGGAGCATCCTACGATCCCGAAACGCACACCGTCTACGCGTACTCCTGCAACGCCTGTCTTACACCGATCGGGCTGGTTCCTGCTCCGAAAGAGATCTCGGATATGAATTACATCGAGGGAACCGCCGGCCAGCAAGTGCGGATGAGAACTGGCCCAGGCGAAAATGCCGGAGCCGATTCACCAATGCTCAAAAGCAGCACTACCAGCCGCGGCGGAGGTGGCGGCGGCTTTGTCGCGCTCAACGTAGATGGTTTGCCGCTGATCAAACCGCCATATGGCACTATCTCTGCGATCAATTTAGACCGCGGCGAAATCGTCTGGCAAATTCCGCACGGCGAAACGCCCGACGTGATCCGCAATCACCCTGCTCTCAAGGGACTGAATATTCCGCGTACCGGTCAAACCGGCTACAACATCGGCACGTTAGTCACCAAAACTCTGGTAATCGCGGGCGAAGGCCAAGTGACCACGACGCCCGAACATGGCCGTGGCGCTATGCTTCGTGCCTACGACAAAGCGACCGGTAAAGAAGTCGGAGCCGTTTATATTCCGGCGCCTCAAAGTGGATCTCCGATGACGTACATGCTCAACGGAAAGCAGTATCTGCTCTTAGCGATCAGCGGAGGCGCCTATTCCGGCGAATATCTTGCTTTCACCTTACCCGAAACATGAGGCTCAGAATCGCGCTTGGCGTACTACTGCTCGGAGTCACCGCGAATATACTTCATCCTCAGGAGCCCTCACGTTCAGTCTGGGATGGCGTGTATACCCAAGGACAAGCGGATCAGGGCGAGACGCTATATGCTCGCGAATGCGCGTCCTGCCATGGAGCCGCTTTGACGGGTGGAGAAGCAGCACCTCCGCTCGCCGGCGGCGAGTTCCTGGCAAACTGGAATGGCCTCACGCTCGGTGACTTGTTCGAACGGATTCGCACCACAATGCCGCTCAGCAAACCAGGGAAACTGACTCGCGACGTAAACACGGCCATTTTGGCGTACATACTGGCGGTGAACAAATTCCCTGCGGGAGAGAGGGACCTTTCAAACAAAACCGAGCTCCTCAAGCAAATTCGCATAAACGCGATTAATCCCAGTGACAAACGAGCAAAGTAAGAGCAGCTAATTACAACACACTTCACTGCGGACCGACGAACGAAGGACCATGTCTTACTCCTGCCGCAGAGCCGCCACGGGATCAATTCGGGATGCTCGCCTTGCGGGCGCATAGCCAGCGAGAATCGCGGCGCTTAGGAGGACGACACCGGCCAGCGCCAGAGTTCTCGGATCGTTGGGCTGGGTTTCGAACAGAAACGATTTGACAAGCCGGGACGCGCTCAAAGCGGCAGGCACGCTGATGGCGAGTCCCGCGGCCGCCAGTACCAGAACGCGGCGCAAAACCATCCACAGCACGGCGCCGCGTTGCGCGCCCAAAGCCATACGGATTCCAATGTCCCCGGCCTGCCGCGCGACGCTGTAGGACATCGTCCCGTAGAGTCCCACGCACGCGATCAGAAGAGCGAGAACCGCGAAACCCGAGCATAGTTTCGCGAACGTGACTTCCTGGCTGATTGTTCGATCGATTTCCGCAGCTTGCGTGATCACGTTTGTGATGGGTACCCGCGAATCTGCCTTGCGCACGATTTCATAGACAGTTTTGACATACTTCAGCGGATCACCCGCAGTGCGCAGGGCATAGGTCATTCCCTCCGGAGAAAACTGACTGACCGCTATGAACACTGTATTGGGGTCCCCCTGTTTCAGATCACCGTACTGCACGTTAGCCGACACGCCGACGATTTCGAGATCGCGATTCTCGTCCACGAAGGTGATGCGCCGGCCCACCGGATTCTCGTTCCCGAAGTAAGTCCGCGCCAGCCGCTCGCTGATGACTGCAACCGGCGTGGAGGCCGGTTGGTCGCGCTCGTCAATCTCACGCCCGGCCAGGATCGGAATCTGCATGGTCGTGAGGAAACGCGGTCCGACGACCAGGACGCCTGCACCTTGGACGGTGACAGCGCCGATCTTGACTGTCCCCCTGTATGTCGCGCCGGCATGGTCGGCGCTGATGATGGAGGATTGAGAAAGCGACGCGCTGCGCACTCCCGGGATCGATTCGAAGCGCTTGCGCAGGTCCGCGTAAAAGGTGGTGATCTCGGGGTCGCGATGTCCCGCCTGGCGCGCATTCAACGAGAACAGAAGGATGTTCTCGCGGGCGTATCCCAGTTGGATCGAGTGCAGCTTGTTGAGTGTCCGGACGAACAGGCCCGCCGCGACCAGGAGGAGAAAAGAGATCGCGATTTGGGCGACCACCAGAACGTGATGCGCACGGCGGCGCGGTCCGCCCCCGCGGCCATTCTTTAGCGCGGGCATGACGTCCGGACGCGTCGATTGAATCGCCGGAGCGAGGCCAAATAACAGTCCGCAAACCACAGAGAGCGCCGCCGTCACGCCCAGCACGTTCCAATTTAATTTCGCGTGCAGCGTAAAGTTCTCCTGTCCTCTGGAGAGCAGAAAGGTCAGTGTTCGCACGCCCCAGATCGCAAACAAGATCCCAAATGCTCCGCCGAGAGAAGCCAGCATCACACTCTCAGTGAGCAGCTGCCGCACGACGCGGAACCGTCCCGCTCCCAGGCTTAGCCTGACGGCCATTTCGGAGCGTCGCGCGGCAGCCCGTGCCAACAGCAGATTGGCGATGTTCGCGCACACGAGCGCCAGGATCAATGCCACCATCATGAGGAGCACGTACAGAGGCTTGGAATACCTGCGGCGCAAGCTGCCTAGCCCGGCGGCCCCGGGGTTTAACGTCAGTGCGGGCAGTTTGGCGCGCTCACCATCGGTCGTCGCAGTGGCAGCAACCCATTGATGGAAACGAGGAGCCAGCGCTGCCTGCGCCTGCGCCATGCTGACACCCGGATGCAGGCGGCCCATCATTTCTATCCAGTAGAAGTTTTCGTCACTATACATACGAGCCGCTCTGGCGCCGTCCAGGAGCACATTCGTGTGCAACGGAAGGTAGAGGTCCGGCGCAACAGCAGGGTCTACTCCGAAGAATTCCGGCGGCGCGACGCCAATCACCGTGAAGGGCACGTTATCGATGACAATCGACTGTCCGATCGCATTCGGCGGCCCTCCAAAACGATTTTGGCTTGCAGCAAAGCTGATGATCGCGACCGGCACTGCGCCTGGACGGTCGTCTTCGGAGTCGAGCAAACGCCCCGCTGCCGGCAACACTGCCAGGCCGCGAAAATAGTCGCCGCTGACGTACTCCGTGTTGACGCTCGTGGCGGCCTGCCCACGGATGGCGAGGTTATGCTTTAATCCGTTGAAGTATCCGAAGAGCGTGGAAAAGACGGAATTCTCTTTGCGAAGCGTCTCGAACGCGCCGTACGGAAACATCCCGCTGACCATGACGCCTTTGCCGCCTGGCCAGGCAAGGCCTTGTACCCCGTGCATGACGTGGACCCATTGCTTGCCGGCGTTGTAGGGAGGCGGGCTATGCCAGTTCAAAACCACCAGGGACTCGGGATCCGCCACGGGCAGCGAGCGTAACAGAATCGATTCCATGAAGCTGTAGATCGCAGTATTCGCCCCGATGCCGAGCGCCAGCAACAACACCGCGAGCGCGCTGAATGCCTTGTTGGCGAGCATGGTGCGACAGCCATAGCGGACATCCTGGCCAAATTCCGACCAAAACCGTGTCACCCAAATCTCCCGTGACTCTTCTTGCTTCAGGCCGACGTTGCCAAAGCGCCGGTGCGCTTCCGCCCGGGCGCACTCCGGCGTCATACCGTCTGCCTGCAGTTCCGCGGCTTTTTCCGCAACGTGGAGTTCCATTTCCTCGCGCAGCGCCTCGCTGCGCCTGGCGTTTTCTATCCAATACCTCAGCCGTCGTATCAGCATGTCGTCACTCCGCCGTCATCACGCGGGTGATCGCCAGCGTGAGTTTGGCGTACTTCCGGGTTTCAACCGCCAGCTGTTTGCGGCCAGCCGCTGTGATCTTGTAGATCCTCGCTCGCCGATTATTCGGCGTCACGCCCCAGACACCCTCGATCCAGCCGTTTAGCTCCAGCCGCTGGAGAGCGGGGTATAGCGAGCCCTCCTCGACGAGGAGTTCATTGTCGGACGATTGTTGAATGAACTGGGCTATGCCGTAGCCGTGAAGATCGCGCCGCGACAGCGTCCGCAGGATTAACATGTCCAGGGAACCGGGCAACGAATCGTTCTTTTGCGCTTTACGTCCCATACCAAGAATTCTTAGCTTATGCCGGTGAGATGGCGCGAGTCAAGTTTAGATTGGGGGAGCCGTCGCGGCGCAAGACGAGCAGCCCCTCGCTCGCGCTCTGCATTTACTCATTGAGGAAGGCTCGCAGGAGCAAGGCGATTTTTGTTCGCTTGGGCACGTTGATGCGGCGGGTCAGCACGGAGTAGTTTGCTTTTTCGATTTTCGAGAGCAATCTGAGATAGATTTGTCGAAGTGCCCATAAGGAACGCCGGCTCTTCGGCTGGATGAAATCGGCGAGCGACGCCGATTCGTCGTAGTAGGCGCGGGCACGATTCGCCTCGAATTTCATCAACTCACGAAAGTTGTGGTCTTCTTTGCCGGATCGCAGTCGGTCCGCAGAAACACCGAAACGATTTAGATCTTCGGCCGGCAGATAGATTCGGCCCAGTTCCGCATCTTCGCGGACATCGCGGAGGATATTGGTCAACTGAAAGGCAACCCCGCACTTTTCCGCAAGGAGCAAAGCTCTCGTGGATGTAAACCCGAAGATGTGAACGATGGTGAGTCCCACCACCGAAGCTACCTGGTAGCAGTAGCGATAGAGCTCATCGAAAGTCCGGATCTGACGAGGCTCGATGTCGGACGTGATGCCGTCGATCATCTCGTGAAAGAAGCGATGGGGAATTACGTACCGGCCGACCGTATCGCAAAAAGCAGGCCAGATAGGATCGTCCCCCGGAGCGCCCTTGAGCGCGCGATCCAAGTCCATTCGCCACAGAGCAATGCGTTGGCTGAGGGCGGATTTATCGGCTCCTGCGGCAGGCTCGTCGCTGAGATCGTCGCAGTGGCGCATGAACGCATAGATGGCGCACATCGCGTCGCGCTGGGGTTTTTCGAGCAGCAGAAATGAATAGTAGAAGTTCTTTGCGCGTTTACGAGCGATTTGGCGGCAGTAGCGGTACGATTGCTCGAGCGCTGGGTTTGTCAGAACGGGAGCAATCGCGGAAGGCATTGAAGAAGGATAGCTACTCGTTCCGCTTTGGAGATGTGCGGCCTACGCTTCAGGACGTTGTAATCCTGAGCCCGGATCTTTTGAAGAATTTTCATGCCGCCCCGACTGAATAATTCGAGATCCAGCGCGAGGCGGCGGTCTACCATTCTGATTAAGGGCAACCCTCTACGAAAGAGGTCTTCGGCGACATCAACGGCCTCGCGCATGAGTGATTCAAAACGCTCGTTATAGATGCCAGCGAAAAGCTCCCCGGTCGAGTATCGGTATTTTTCGAATAGATCCAACGGCAGGTAAACGCGGTCTTTTTGAAGATCGACGGTGACATCTTGCCAAAAATTCGCAAGCTGCAGCGCCGTGCAGGTATGGTCGGATAGCTTCTGACGTTCCTCGTCGCGGTAGCCGCAAAGATAAAGGACCAGATGGCCGACCGGGTTGGCGGAATTGACGCAATAGCCAAACACGTCGTCGAAGCTTTGATACCGGGTGACGGTTTGATCCTGTTCGAAGGCACGGATCAGACGGTCGAAGGGCTCGATGGGGATCTGATGATGGCGAACAGTTTCCTTGAGTGCCACGAAGACGGGATGTCCCGCCTGCCCGCGGTACATGGATTGCAACTCGCCGCGCCACCAAGCCAGCAGCCGCAAGCTCTCGTGGGGATCTCCGATTTCGTCGCCCAGATCGTCCGCCCAACGGCAGAATGCGTACACATTGTAGAAATCCTGGTGCAGTTCCTTGGGTAAAAGAAAACTGACGACATGGAAATTTTCGTAATGGTGGGTCGCCAGCCAGCGTGTGTACTCCAGCGCCTCCGGTTCAGAATAGGCCGTCGTATCCGGAACGACATTCTGAATGTACTCTTTCGGCTGTAGGCGTGCGACCGGCACTCTTGTTCTTATTGTCAGGGAATGATGGCGGTCTTGATCTGGCCGTTTCTTTGATGGGCCAAATCGGACAGAACCTGGGGAAGGCGTATCAGCGGTTCTTCGTGATTTACCAAGTACCTGGCGTTCACTTTGCCGTCGGAAATCAGATCGAGGGAGCGGCGAATGTGCTCAGGGGTGTGGTGAAAGCTGGCTTTACAAGTAATTTCCGAATAGTGCAGCAGTGCGGTATCCAAGCTGACTTTCGTGCCCGCCGGGCAGCCTCCGAAGAAGTTGACGATCCCGCCTTTGCGAACGAGCTGAGGGGCGAGTTCCCAGGCATCGGGATGTCCTATGGCTTCGGCAACTATGTCGGCACCGCGGCCTGCGGTATGCGCTCTGACCGCAGAAATAAGAGCGGACGGATCGCCCATGAGAATGCCCTCATCAGCGCCCATCATTACCGCGCGGTCGACCTGCTCAAGGCGGCGGGCGACGGCAATCACACGCGCTCCGAAAGCCCACTTCGCTAAAAGCACGAACATTAAACCGATGGCCCCGAGGCCCATCACGAGAAGCGTGTCACCAGGTTGCAGACGACTTTCATCCAGGCCGCGCAAGGCGCAGGCGAGGGGCTCGGCCAGAGCAGCGTCTTTGTAATCGAGACGATCGGGGATTCTGTATGTGTTCTTTTGGACGATGCGCTGAGGCAGCCGAATGAATTCCGCATAAGCGCCGTTATTGAACAGCAGATCCTCGCAGAGATTTCGTTGGTTCCGAAGGCAGAAAAAGCAGCGGTCGCAAGGCGCGGAGTTGGCGGCCACAATGCGATCGCCGATCTGGAAGCCCGTTACGCTGTCGCCGATTTCAACGACATCGCCGGCCATTTCGTGTCCGAACAGCGCCGGCGGATTGATCATTTTGGCATGATATCCGCGGCGAAACACCTTGACGTCGGTGCCGCAGGTAAGTGCTGTCCGAACTCGCACCAGCAATTCACCGGCCCCGATCCGCGGCACTGGAACAAACTCAAGGCGCACGTCTTCTTTGCCGTACAAGACAGCGGCCCGCATTCGTTCGGTCAGTATTCTGCTTCGCGTTTCACGGCGAATCATCGTATCCAACATTAGTTCTGCTCCTGCGGGTGAACGACCACTTTCAGCGATCGCTCAGTTGGATGAAGTGCGATATGAATGCCGCGCGTGATTTCTTCGAGGGGCACGTGGTCCGAGATCAGCTCTTCGAGGGGAAGCGCACCATCGAAAACCAACCTGGCGGATTGAGCTTGCAGATCTACATCCGCGCTGTAGGAACCGAGCAGGACCCGTTCTCCGACGCAGATGTCCGCGCCGGAAATCTCGATACGCTCGGCGGCCGAGGTTTGGGCAAAGAGCAATATGCGTGCGCCGGGCCGGGAAATTTTCAGCGCCTGATCGACAAGCCCGCGGGCATTCGTCGCCACGATTACGGCATCCGCTCCCCGGCCGCCGGTGGCCTCCCTGATCGAGCTTTCGAACTCCAATTGCCGCGGATCGAAAGCGGCTGCGCCAAATTTTTGGGAAAGACGGCGACGGAATTCGAGGCCGTCGGTGGCAAGCACCGTCGCGCCCGTGCGCTTCACCAACCTAGTGAAAACAAGGCCGATCGGACCTTGGCCGAGGATTGCGATTACATCGCTGCGCCGCGCTCCGAGCAGTTCCACGCCTTTTAAGCAGGTATTTACCGGTTCCACCCAGCAGGCCCGATCGAATGAAACTCCGTCGGGAATTTTTTCGATGCCGCGCTCCACAATCCAATCCATTACTCGAACATATTGGGAAAAGCCGCCGCCAGCCGGTTCGTAGCCCGCCGTGATACCGACTTTCTTGTATACCGGGCATTGAGCGTACAGACGCCGGTCACAATAGAAGCACTTTCCGCAGGGTATGTGATGGAAGGCAATAACGCGGTCGCCGGGAACATATTTTTCGACACCATCGCCCACAGCGGCAACTATTCCTGCAGTCTCGTGGCCGAAAATACGAGGCGGCGCAAGCAGATCATATTCGATCTTCTTGAGATCGGTGTGGCAAATTCCACAGCTTTCGACGCGAACCAGGATCTCGCCCGGGCCGATGCGAGGCGTGTCGACGGATTCGATAGCCACGCGACCGTTGCCAATATAAACCGCCGCTCTCATCGAATCAGGAATTGATTCTTTCGGGAAGGTTAGGGTTTGGTTCCGTATTGATTCGGCAACTGACAAGAAACTCTCCCAGAATTCTTGCCGCATCATTTGCCCGGCGCCTCAGACGAAACAGTTCCGGGATTATATTTGGATGCGTCAATGCGTAAAAACTAATTTTCCCACGTGCGAGCCTGCCATCGGTACTTCGCATTCGATTTAAGTCGAAGCCAAAGGACTCGGCGGCCTGATCGGATACAACTTTGATGCAGAAGAAGGGCAACGCGGCGCGTTTTGTACGGGCGGCGACGCCTGCGGCTTCCATATCGACGGCGATTGCTCCTTGAGAGGCCAATTCCTGCTTTTCGCCGGCGTTATTTGCGATACGGTTCTGAGTGATGAGGGGGCCGGAAGCAACGTCGGTCAGCGGCCCGAGAGGCGAGCAATCGAACGTTTGCTTACTTTCCAGATCGAAGACCTGAGTCGCGGTGACAATTTGTCCCGGCCTCAGACCGGAAATGAGCGCGCCGCAGAGTCCCGTGCTGACGACCGCTTCGAGCCTGGAAGCCGAAAGCTCCGCAGCGGTTACTGCCCGCATGGCTACCTCGACCGCTTGAGCAGCAAGCCGGGGACCCGCGCCATTGGCGGCGAGCATGATCCGGCGACCTTCCAGGATGCCTTCGAAAGCATAGTCGATCGGCCATTTGAGCTTTCTGAGGCCGGTCAGCAGGTTGGCGAAGGGCGTCAATTCGAAGGCTTCCGAAGCAACGTAGAGGATGGCCATGACTAGCAGTATGCGTTTGCGCGAAACCAATCGAGGGCGCGCGAGAGGGCTTCATCCACGCTGCCTGGGGCAAACCCGAGTTCACGCGCGGCTTTATTATGGGCAACAAACATTTTCTTACGCGCCATCCTGACCCCTTCGAGCGGAGCGAACGGTTCTTTGCCGGTTAGATTAGCCCACCCGGTACTGATCACTCCCGCGGCATAGGCCAGAGCGTATGGGATTTTCCGTTTCGGCGCGGGTTTCTTCGCGATAGCCGCAAGGCGGCGCAGGATTTCTTCCAAAGTGAGGTTCTCGCATCCGAGGATATAGCGTTCGCCGGGGCGCCCATGCTCGGCTGCGAGCAGGTGACCTACAGCAACATCTCGAACGTCTACCAGGTTGAGACCGGTATCGATGAAAGCGGGCAACTTGTTGCGAACGAACTCGACGATGATCTTGCCGGTGGGCGTCGGTTTCCAATCGTGATCGCCGATAGGGGCTGTTGGATTCACAATGACCACCGGGAGACCGGCGCGCGCTTTCTCTAGCGCCACCTGTTCGGCGAGCCATTTGGAGCGTTTGTAGTGGCCGGTCATATTGGCGATTGAGACCGGCGTATCTTCATCGCCGATGCGATCTTTGGGCATGCCGATGCAACCTACCGTGCTGGTGTACACGATACGGGAAGCGCCCGCGCGTTCGGCGGCTTCGAGGAGATTGCTCGTGCCGGTAACGTTCGAATCATAGAGATCCTGCGGGTTCTTCGACCAGAGCCGGTAATCGGCGGCTATATGGAACACTAGCTCGCAGCCGGCGGCGGCCCGGGATAACGATGCCGGATCGCGAAGGTCGCCTTCGATTCGCTCCGCGTTCAATTCACGAATCTGACTTGAGCGGCGGCAGAGGGCGCGAACATGGTAGCCGCGCGCAATCAGCGCCCGCGCAACATGCCAGCCGAGGAAACCGCTAGCCCCAGTTACAAGAACGAGAGGCAACTAAGAAGACGCCGTGGCGGCCGTGGCGGCGATGTTTGTGGTGGCGGCGCGGAAGACCGCTCGATTCGCTCTCTCGTCGCGAGAGGCCGTGGCTTTTATGAACGTGGAAAGGGCAAGCAAAGGGAATGTATTCCGGTAATCGGTGTACGACAAATAGAACACACGCGGAAAACCGGTGCCCGTGCAGTACTCTTCATTCCAGACGCCGTCGGACCGCTGTGATCGCACCAGATACTCGACTCCGTTGTATAAGCTCTCACTGCGCAGATCGCCCCCTGCAATCAGCGCGAGGAGGGCCCAGGCAGTTTGAGAGGGCGTGCTTGGATTGACAACGAAGTGATTTTCGTCATAGCTGGCGCAACTCTCGCCCCAGCCGCCGTCGCGATTCTGATAGGCGCGAATGAATTCGAGGGCTTGCTGAATACAGGGCTCGTTCTCGCTCAGGCCGGCTGCACGCAGACCCCGTAGAGCAAGAAATGTTCCGTAGATGTAATTCACGCCCCAGCGCCCATACCAGCTCCCATCCGGTTCCTGAGCGCGCTGGAGAAACTCGACACCCCGCTGGACTGACTGGTGAGTGCTCTCCAAGCCGCATGCGATGAGAGCTTCCAAAACTCGCCCCGTGATATCGGGGCAAGACGGATCGAGCATCGCGTTATGATCGGCGAACGGCACGTGGCTGAGAATCTTCCAGTTGTTATCGACGTCGAAGGCGGCCCAACCGCCATCCATGCCTTGCATGGCGAGCAGCCAATCGACGGCGCGTTTTTCACAGGCCCGCTGCTTGGCAGGGTCTGAACCCTGCGCTTTCCGCAGCGCGAGCAGCACCATGGCGGTGTCGTCCACGTCCGGATAAAACTCGTTGTTGAACTCGAAAGCCCAACCAGAGGGCTCAGTGTGGGGACGCTTGACGGACCAGTCTCCTTTGCGCCGAACTTCCTTTGAAATCATCCAGTCCACGGCACGACGAAGAGCGCCTTCCGGTGGATTCTCCATTTCGGCCAGTGCGAAAGCAGCGATGGAGGTATCCCAGATGGGAGAGAAGCAGGGCTGAAAAAAGAAGCCTCGTTCATCATTCACCATCAGGTGATCGAACTGCTTCTGCGCTTCGATGCGAAGCGGATGCTCAGGGCCATAGCCGAGTACATCCAGCGCCATAATGGCGTACTGCATGGAGGGATAAATGGCGCCAAGACCATCGCAGTTTTCAAAACGCGCGATCATCCAATCGGCGCATCTTTTGATCGCCTGCTGCCGGACGAAACGGGCGCCGGAGCGCTCCCAGAACTTCAAAAAGCGATCCAGTAACAAGAAGCAATTGCGCCAGCTGAAGAAGTTCAGGTCGCGCTCGGGAAGCATAGGCGCGCCGGGCAAGAACAGGTCTTGCAGATCGAAGCCCGCCGGGACAGGCCGATGCGGGTTCGCGGCATGCAAGATGGCCAACGGGGTCACGATGGCCCGCGTCCAGGAGGACATCTGGTAGATGAAGTTCAGTGGGAGCAGAATCAGCTCGGGCGGTATCGACGGGCAGGCGCTGCGCGGAAACAGATCGAACAGGCTGAGATTTGTGCGAACGTAGCTGTTGGCGGCCTGCAAACCGCCGAGATGGAGAATGCGCTCGCGCAACCGCTGCATACGCGGATCAGAGGGAGAGATACCCGCTACTTTCAGCGAGAAATACGCTTTGATGGAAGCATTTACTTCGGAGGGGCCGTGAAGATAGACATTGAAGCCTCCATCTTCCAGTTGCCGCGAGAGAATTGCGGCGACGGCCTTCTCCACCAGAGGCCGCGTGGGCGGATTCCAAATCCCGTCCGCCGGCGGATAAAGCCAAAGCTGTAACAGAATGTAGTCAGATTCGAGTGTCGTGTCGGCTTTGAGATCGGCCCACCAATAGCCTTCGGGCGACTGGCGGCGAACTAGCGACGAGGCGGCATTCCGAAGAGCGTTATCAGCCGCGAAATTCAGCGAATCGGAGATTTGAGCACTCGACCTCATCGTTTCGACAGTACCCTCCGTTAAGTTCGTACAGTATGGAGACGAGGCGTAAAGCTTTCCAGATCGGAAGGAAGCGTGAAGCGCACATCTTCTTCCTTGATTTCAGCCTCTTCCAGATCGTTATAGCCTTTCGCCCGCAAATGGTCGATCAGTTCCTGAACCAGATGCTCGGGTGCGGAGGCGCCGGCGGTCACCGCGACCGTATCGACATTCTCCAGCATTTCCGACTGCACTTCACCGCAATCGTCGAGCAGATAGGCCGGGATGCCGGCCTTTTCGCAAACCTCCACCAGACGGCGCGAATTGGAGCTGTTCTGCGAACCCACGACGAGCAGCGCTTGACAGAGCGGAGCTACGGCTTTGACGGCGAGTTGCCGGTTTTCGGTTGCATAACATATGTCCTGCGTCTTGGGGCCGACGATCTTGGGAAAACGCTGCAGGAGCCGATTTACGATGTCTTTTGTCTCGTCGAGAGAGAGCGTGGTTTGAGTCAGATACACAACGCGCTCCGGATCGGCGATCTGGAGACGATCTACATCGTTCACATCCGAAACGAGAGTCGTGCTTTCGGGCGCCTCGCCGAGAGTGCCGATGACTTCGTCGTGATCGCGGTGGCCGATCAGAATGATTCGATAGCCTTGTTTCGCAAACCGGACCGCCTCGAGATGAACCTTTGTGACCAGCGGGCAGGTTGCGTCGATCACTTGCAGATGCCGTTCCTTCGCCTCGGCGCGAACCGCGGGAGAGACTCCATGTGCGCTGAAGATCACCCGCGCGCCTTCGGGAACTTCCGCAAGTTCTTCGACAAAGATGGCCCCGGCCCGACGGAGCTCATCCACGACGTGGCGGTTGTGAACGATTTCTTTGCGGACATAGATGGGCGCCCCGTAGAGGTCGAGGGCGATTTTGACGACATCGATGGCGCGCACCACGCCGGCGCAGAAACCACGCGGTTTCAGCAAGATAATCTTTTTTTCTCTGCCGCTAATGGGCGTATAAACGGAGGGCGATGCGGTTTCGTAGTCCAGTGCGGTAAGCGGCATAGGGAGACAGCTTAAGTATAACAATCGGTTGTGGTTTGCGGAACAAAAAAGGGAGTTGGCGTTAACGAGTCTCACGTGCACCGCTGACCTGCACACAAATGTGTGCAATCCTTGAAGTATGGAGAGACGAAAAGATCGCAACTTGACGGTGCGACTGCCAGTAGGCTTGCTGCGGCGGCTGAAGATGGCGTCGGCAGTGCAAGGAGTCTCCATGAACGCGTACATTGAGGGTTTGCTGGAGAAGGCGCTCCACGGAAATGTGAACGATGCGCGGCGGGCGGCCACGGTGCGCCTGCTGGCTCGTGCGAAAGAAGGTTTGTACGAGATCGCGCGCCCACTTACGCGGGAAGAGGCGCACGATAGGCGTGCCTGACACGGCAGAGGCAGACGGTCCGGTATTTTTTGACACAAACGTCTTACTTTACCTGTTTGACCGCAGTTCGGAGGAGAAGCGGCACATGGCGCGACAGCTATTCAGCAAACATCAGGAGAACAAGAGTCTGCGTCTGAGCTTGCAAGTCGTGCATGAGTTCGCGGCGAATCTGTTAAGCAAGAAGTTCGGCGTAGCTAAAGCGACGGTGGCGGACCTGGTAACGGATCTACTTGCGTTGGGAGTGACGCCGCTTCGCCCGGAGGATACGCTTACGGCGCTGCACCTTATGGACAGGTTAGGCGTCAGTTTTTGGGATGCTCTCATTCTGGCGACCGCGAAACGCGAGGACTGTACCGTTCTGTACTCGGAGGATTTTCAGCACGGCCGAGTCTATGACACGGTGAAAGTCGTGAATCCGTTCGCGATTCCCGAGTCCGCATGAGGTTGGCTCTCGATTATCATGGAGTTAGCCAATGAGTGTCCCTGCGTCTCAGATGTGGACGGTGGCGAGCTACGTGCTTCGACAGAAGCTGCGCGGCCGCAAACGGTATCCGCTAGTTCTCATGCTGGAGCCGCTATTCCGGTGCAATCTGGCGTGCGCCGGTTGCGGCAAGATCCAGTATCCGGCGCATGTGTTGAAACGCCAGCTCACGCCGGAGGAGTGTTTTCGAGCGGTGGACGAGTGCGGCGCACCGGCGGTCTCGATTCCGGGCGGCGAGCCGCTCATGCATCCGCAAATTCACGAAATCGTCGCGGGGCTGATCGCACGTAAGAAGTACATTTATCTGTGCACTAATGCCTTGCTGCTCGAAGAAAAGCTGGACCTGTTCCAGCCGAGCAAGTATCTCAGCTTTTCCGTGCATATGGACGGACAACGGGAGCATCACGATTTTTCGGTCTGCCGCGAGGGCGGTTATGACGCTGCGGTCCGAGGGATCAAGGCGGCTTTGGCGCGCGGATTTCGCGTCACCACGAACACCACGCTTTTTGACGGCGCGGACCCGAACAGCGTGCGGAAGTTTTTCGACGAAATGATGGAGCTGGGAGTCGAGGGGATGATGCTATCGCCCGGCTACTCCTATGACAAGGCTCCGGATCAATCGCACTTCCTGGGCCGGGCGCGGACGCGGCGGCTTTTTCGCGCCATTCTCTCGAATCGCAAAGCTTCGTGGAAATTCAACATGTCGCCGCTCTTTGGCGAGTTCCTGATGGGGCGGCGCAATTTCGCCTGTACACCGTGGGGCATGCCCACCTATAACGTTTTCGGTTGGCAGAAGCCGTGCTATCTGCTGCAGGACGGCTACGCCGATAGCTTTGCCGAATTGATTGCCGAGACCGAATGGGCGGAATACGGGACGGAATCGGGCAATCCGAAATGCGCCAATTGCATGGTGCACAGCGGTTATGAGGCGTCCTCTGTTGACTATGGCTTCGGCTCGCTTCGCGGGCTATGGGGCATGGCGAAAGCCACGCTGTTCAACCGCTATGTCGATCCCGACGCGGCGGCATTATTGAACGAGCCGCAAAAGCCCGTGCACTCTTATAATCCTTTGGTCCACATCCAATCCGCGGAAGAGACGCAAGCGTGACCGAACAGACCGCGAATCCCGACGATCTGGAAGTCGCGCCGGGTTTTAGTCACGAAAAGCTGCAAGGCTGGGTTCCTCCGCTGGCAACCGAGGAAGAGATTCGGGTGGCTCTGGAGAAGGCTTTCGATTACCGGGGCGACATAACGTTAACACGCAAGAATGGGAGCGTGGTGGAAGGGTACCTCTACGACCGCAAACTTGGTCGAACCTTGGCCGACTCGCGTGTCAGAATTCTCCCTGCTGATGGAAGCCCGCGAATCAGCATCGCATACACGGATATTGCCGCTCTCAATTTCAGCGGTCGCGACACTGCTGCCGGCAAGAGCTGGGAGGCGTGGGTTCGCAAATATTGGGAAAAGAAGAAGGCGGGCGAAGCGGCGGCTATAGAACCGGAGAACTTGGAATAGCGGTTCGAAGGCTCGTCTAGTTGGAGACAGCCTGAGCCATGGGTTTGCGCTGCGCCTGCAGGTCTTGCAGAAAGACAAAATAGAACTGGTCTTCCCAGCGCACTTTCAGGGTTTGATCGTTGAAGCCCTCGCCGCAGAAATGGATCTCGGCCCCTCCGGGAATCTTCAAAACCGGTCCCAATCCGGCGTTGCCGTTTTCGATGCGAATGAGCTCGATCGCCGAAACATCATTGGACAATGTAAAGGGCTGATCAGCCTCCACGTCGTCAGTTATAGAGACAGCATTCCACATGGTTCATGCCTCCCTTGCCTGAAAATTCAAGCTTACCCTTCGGAACATTAAAAATCCACCATTTAAATCTAATTAGAATGAATATTGAGAGAATACTAGGGTAATTCTGGGTTCTCGATTCAACGCGTAGGATATTTCTGATTCGAGCTTCCGGAACTTCTGTGGTCCAAGCTACTCCACTGTGACGCTCTTGGCCAAATTGCGAGGCTGGTCCACATCGCAGCCTCGCCGAACCGCAATGTGATAGGCGAGCAATTGCAGCGGAATCATTTCGAGCAACGGAAGCAGCAGTTCGCGGGTGACAGGAATCGTGATCAAATGGTCGGCCATTTTGGCCACTTCCTCATCGCCTTCGCAAGCGATTGCGACCACGACCCCGCTGCGAGCTTTGACTTCCTGGATGTTCGAGAGGGTCTTTTCGTAATGCACCTGGCTCTCTTCGGATTCCGGGTCACGCGTGGCGAGCACGACCACGGGTAGATTCTCATCGATCAGGGCGTTCGGGCCGTGTTTCATCTCGCCGGCGGGATACCCCTCGGCATGGATATACGAGATCTCCTTCAGCTTGAGAGCGCCTTCGAGCGCAATCGGGAAGTGGATGCCTCGGCCGAGATAAAGAAAATCCTGGGCCCGGAATAATTGCTTTACCAGGTCATCGTAAACGCCGGAATTTGCGAGAACCTGCTCTAGCTTGCCGGGGATCTGAGCCAGTTCCTGCACCAGAGTGCACGAGCTTTGTGCGCTAAGGGTGCCTCGCACCTGTCCGAGGTACATTCCCAAAATCAGCAGGGCTGTGATTTGGGAGGTAAATGCTTTAGTGGAAGCCACGCCGATTTCCGGGCCGGCATGGGTCAGCAGAGTGCCGGCAGCCTCGCGCGTGATCATCGATCCGACCACATTGCAGATCGCCAGGGTCTTCGAGCCTTTTTGCTTCGCCTCGCGCTGAGCGGCCAGGGTGTCGGCCGTTTCACCGGATTGCGAAATGACGATGGTCAGCGTATGCGGCTGGATGATCGGGTCACGGTAGCGGAATTCGCTGCCATAGTCCACCTCCACCGGGAGCCGCGCCAGGCGCTCGATGATGAATTTACCCGCCAATCCCGCATGCCAGCTGGTGCCGCAGGCGACAATCTTCACCTGCTGAAATTCGCGGAAGTCGGCTTCCGAGATATCCACTTCATCCAGGAAAACGCGTCCGCTTTCCTGACCCACGCGCCCCACCAGAGTGTCCTTGATGGCGCGCGGCTGCTCAAAGATTTCCTTGAGCATGAAATGTTTGTATCCGCCCTTTTCGGCCATGACCGGGTCCCACATGATGTGCGAGAGCGGCCGGCGCACGTTTCGGCCTTCAAAATCGGTCAGGCGAACGCCATCGGGCGTTAGAACGGCAATATCGCCGTCATTGAGGAAAAACATGTCACGGGTGTGGCTAAGGATGGCCGGTACGTCGGAGGCGACAAAGAATTCGTCCTGGCCCAGCCCCACCACCACAGGGGGGCCGGATCGCGCCGCCACGATTTTCTTCGGGTCGGAAGTGGCGATGACGCTAATCGCAAAAACGCCCGAGATCTGTTTCAAAGCAGCGCGAACAGCGCTCTCCAAATTGCCGTTCAGATATTTTTCGATCAGATGGGCGAGCACTTCGGTATCGGTTTCGGTTTTGAATGTGTGGCCTTCGGAGGTGAGCTGTTTTCGAAGCGCAAGGTAGTTCTCGACGATGCCGTTGTGAACCACCACGATTTCGCCCGTGCAGTCACGATGGGGATGAGCGTTCTCTTCGGTGGGTCGGCCGTGAGTGGCCCATCGCGTATGCCCGATGCCGTATGAGCCCGACAGGCGGCTTGCTTCGGATGGCTTCCTCCAGGTTTCGCAGCTTTCCCGAAGCGCGCCGGATTTCGAGACATTTGTCCTCTGAAAAGACGGCCACCCCGGCCGAATCGTAACCGCGATATTCAAGCCGGCGCAGACCGTCCACGATGACGGGAACCGCCTCCCGGCTGCCGATGTAACCTACAATTCCACACATATAGAAAATAAGAGGAAATACCTAGTCCAGGATCTCAACCCGGTAATCCTCGATAACGCCGTTGGCGAGCACATCGCGAGCAATCTCATCGAGAGTCTTGACGGCCTGGTCGCGCGAAATAGGATCGGCGACATTGATTTCGAAGTACTTGCCCTGCCGCACTGAGGCGATTTCCTTGTGACCCAGGCCGTTGAGCGCCGCACAAATGGTTTGGCCCTGCGGATCGAGGATGGTGGGCTTCATCGAAACGTACACACGCGCTTTCATAATCGGATATTTCATTGTAGGAATTGCCGCGGCTAAACATTTTTTTGAGATTTGTTTGAAGAGTTCTGGTATAACCGATAAGCATAGGCAAGAAGCATGGATGGTCGGGCGAAAGGAGGCTGCTCATCGTAAAGATCTGCATACTGGCGAGCAGCAGCGCCGGAAACTCGGCCTTCGTCGCCACCGAGCGGACGCGCGTCTTAATTGACGCAGGACTGAGCCGCCGGGAGATCGCCAAGCGCCTGGCGGCAATCGGGGAAGATATCTGCTCCTTGGATGCCGTCCTGGTCACGCACGAGCACAGCGACCATACCAGCGGCTTGACGGCGTTGGTAAAGGCCTCGGATAACAAACTGCCCGTTTATTTGACGCATGGTACGTCCCGGTTTGTCGATTGGGGCGAGTGCATTCCGGTACGTGGAGAGATTTCAGGCTGGCTGCTCGTTTTGTATCGGCGATTTCGATATCGCGAGCTTTACCATTCCGCACGACGCGATGGATCCAGTGGGATTCACGTTGACGGCTTACGGCATCAAAGTCGCCCTGGCAACCGATTTGGGCTATATTACCGATTCGCTGCGCGTACACTTGCGCGGGACGGACGTGCTGATTCTGGAATCGAATCACGATTTGGAAATGCTGCGAGTCGGACCTTATCCCTGGTCGGTAAAGCAGCGGGTCATGAGCCGCCGCGGCCATCTCTCCAACGAAGTCGCAGCCGAGTTTATCGAGAACGATCTGGATACGCGCGTTTCCACTCTCGTGCTTGGGCATATCAGCGAGCACAACAATCATCCCGAACTGGTTCGAAACCTGGGCATGAAAGCGCTGGACGGACGCGCGCTCTTCACCAAATTGGTGGTTGCGCATCCGGGCGTGCAGTCGGAAGTCTTCTGCTATTGAACCGTTCGCGGCGCCGTTCGTTTGCTCCACACAATAAACTCGTAGGGGAATGATTGCCCGTTATACACGCCCTGAGATGGGCGCCGTCTGGAGCGATCAGCATAAATATCAGTGCTGGTTGGAAGTGGAGCTTTCCGCCTCGGAAGCGCTGGCGGAAATGAGCGAGGTTCCAGCGGAAGCAGCACGAGCGCTACGCGAACATGCCGCGTTCGACCTGAAGCGCATTCAGGAGATCGAGCGCGAAGTTCGTCACGACGTCATCGCCTTTACGACGGCTGTCTCTGAATGCATGGCGAGGCAAGGCGCCGGAGAAGCCTCGCGCTGGCTCCATTTCGGGCTCACCTCCAATGACATTGTGGATACGGCCCAGGCTCTGCAAATCAGAGATGCGTCGAAGCTGATTGCGGCGGGGCTGGAACAGCTTGCCGAAGCGCTGAAGACTCGCGCGCTCGAACATAAACGCACGGTTCAGATCGGCCGCACCCACGGGATTCATGCCGAGCCCATCACTTTCGGCCTGAAGCTGGCGCTCTGGTGGGACGAGTTAGAACGGCATCGTACGCGCTTCGCTGCCGCAGCTGAGGAGATCCGGGTCGGAAAACTTTCGGGCGCCGTGGGTACATTCGCCCACATTGGCCCCGAGGCCGAAGAAAAAATCTGCGCGCGTCTAGGCCTGAAGGCAGCTCCGATTACTTCCCAAGTGATTTCTCGCGATCTGCACGCGCATTATGTGGCCGTTTTGGCCGGGATCGCCTGCACTCTGGAAAAAATTGCCTTGGAAATCAGGCATTTGCAACGTACCGAGGTCCGCGAGGCGGAAGAGCCTTTCGCGGCAGGCCAAAAAGGATCCTCGGCTATGCCGCATAAACGCAACCCTATCACCTGCGAACAAATCTGCGGTCTGGCGCGTGTAGTTCGCGCAAACGCTCAGGCAGCGTTTGAGAACGTGGCCCTTTGGCATGAACGGGATATCTCCCATTCCTCGGCCGAACGAATCATCCTGCCCGATTCCACTATTCTCATCGACTATTTGCTGGCAAAGACCTCCTGGCTCATTTCCGGCTTGCGCGTCAACGCGGATCGAATGAGGCGCAATGTTGAAGAGACAAAGGGGCTTATCTTCTCCGGCCAACTGCTTCTCGACCTGGCGGCGGCCGGGATGTTGCGCGAGGATGCTTATCGCCTGGTTCAGAAGCAAGCCATGCAGTCATGGGAGAGCGAAGGGGATTTCCGGGCGGCGATTCGGGAAAACCAGGAAATTCGACAATATCTTAGCGAAAAAGAGCTGGATTACGTATTTTCATTAGACCGCCAGCTCAAGAATGTGGACCTTATATTTAAAAGGGTGTTTTCCAGATAACGGTAATAAAAACACTATAGGGATTTCGCAATTTTTCGTTTACACTGGGGTCGGGCTTTGGACCCGAACATGCTAGAAAACCTGCGAAAGCCACCTGGTAAGGAGCTGGAACTCGCCAGGGTTCTGTTGGTCGATGACGACCTCACTTCCCGGTTGACCTTGAAGACGGTGCTGGAAGCAGGCGGATATTTCGTGGATTCGGCAGCGTCCGCCGCCGAGGCCGTCGGCAAGCTGGATGAGCGGCAGTACGAACTGGTGGTCAGCGATCTGCAGATGGAATCGCCGGAAGCGGGACTGAAGGTACTCGCCCACGCCCGGTTGATGGACTACAAACCAGCAACGGCAATCCTGACGACTTACCAGAGCAAGAGTCTTGATTCCCGTCCGCCTGTTCTGATCGAACCGCAAGATGTACCCGGCTTGCTCGGTAAAGTGGCCGATCTGATCAGCCAGCGCGCCGCGCGCATCGTCGAACGGCAGCTAAAACAAGCCTAGCGAATTCCTAATCCCGGTCCCCGGTTAATTCCAGCTTTCCATCCACTTCGGCGAAAAGAGTCGGCAGCTCAATCGCCGTTTCACCGATTTGGAGAATTCCCGTAGGAGAGATCCAAGCCGGTTCACGGGTACCTTCTTGTGACATCGTCCATGCGGTGCGTTTTTCCGGATCAATGATCCACACAGCTTGAGACCCCCAGGAAATATAGACCTTAGCTTTTTCCAAAGCTTTTGCCAGCGTGTCTCCGGGCGACATGATTTCAATACAGAGCTCGGGCGCCGAGGTCGGATAACGCCCCTTGAACTTGCCTCGCACAGCGATCACGTCGGGCACTGGTTCCGCATCGGAAACCACCTTCAGACGGACTTCCGACGCGCTGGTCCAACCGGCGCTTTCAAGCAGCATCATAATTATCGCCTGCACAAGGCCGTGCAAGACTGTGGGCATGGATTTTTGGACGGCTGCGCCATGCCAATATTCATAGGCGGGCTTTGCTCCGTCATAGAGTTTGTGAAACTCTTCCAGGCTTAGCGGCAAGGCTTGAGCAGCCATGCTTTTATTATCCGTTATTTCGTAAATTCGCAAAAAACAGAAGACAAGCTAAGGCCTGGCTTCAAAAACCAGATTGAAAGGTGTTTCAGTGGCACGCCGGAAGCGCGTGAAACCTCCTTGTGTTACTACGTCGCGGATTCGCGCTTCGCCCGCCTGGGCTCCCAGCCCGAGGCCCACTTCCTGAGACAGTGACGCAGGCACGCAGATAACGGCCGAAGCGGAATAATAGATTCGGCCAACCGGATTGAGGTTTGCCGTCAGGTCGTCGTTAGCAAACGGCTCGACAATCATCCACGTTCCGTCCGCCGCAAGCGACTGGCGAACATGCCGTGCTGCACCGACCGGATCCCCCATATCGTGCAGGCAGTCGAAGAAGGTCACTAAGTCATAGTTCGTTCCGGGGTAATTCTTGGCCGGGGCCACTTCGAATTTCAGGTGATCGGACAAACCGGCTTTTTGGGCCTGCTCCTGAGCCCGTTTCACCGATGCGACATGGTAATCGAAGCCCACGAATTCGGATTTTGGATAAGCTTTGGCCATCAGCAGCGTCGAAGCGCCGTGGCCGCAGCCGACATCCGCGACTCGCGCCCCGGCCTTTAGTTTTTCCTCTACTCCCTCGAGCGCCGGAATCCAATTCGAAGTCAGATTGGCAATATAGCTCGGCCGGAAAAAACGCTCGCAACCTTCAAAGAGCCCCTTCTCGTGCTCATGCCATCCGAAGCCTTTGCCGGTTCGGAACGTCTCCATGAGTTTTTCTTCGTCCTTCATGCATGAGGCCACCATGTGGTAGAAACCCGGCAAGTGGACCGGCGTATCGTCCAATCCTAAAATGAAGGCCTGCTCCGGATTCATCGAGTACGTTCCCGAGCCGGAATCGTAGTCAACATATTTGCTTGCGGCGTTCGCGTTCAGCCACTCTCGAACGTATCGTTCGCTGGTCCCGGTACGTTCGGCGAGCTCCGCCGGTGTCACAGGCTCTCCATTCGCCATCGCCCGGTACAATCCCAACCTGTCGCCGATCACAATGAGCGCAGCATGCAGCGCCGCACCCATATCTTGAACGGCTTGTCCGAGAAGCGCATTCAGCTTGTCTCCGTCTATCTGCCTGGATTGCGCCTGAGTTGCCATAGGAACCTCCTCCCAGCCGGGCCGGCGTGCTTGCCAGACGAAGATGTTTACTGGATTACCTCTGACGGGGAAGCATCAACCAACGGCTCGCTTTGGTCTGTATCTATCTAAAAGAACAACCGGGCATGTGTCAACAAAATTGTGGGTAGGTACTCTTATTCACAAATATGGTGACGTATTTTAAGGGCTGATCTGGCGAAGTATTTTGACAGGCTGACATCGGAAAGGCTGTGTCCCTCGATGCCATGGAAAAGCCCATTTGATATCAGTGCTTCTAGTGGCGAACGAGCAACACTGGAATCTTTGGCCAGGAAATATACGTCACCGCGCGGCCTCAGGGCGGGCGTAAAGCCGCTTCTCCTGACCAAAATCGGTCGCAAACGCCTCGCACCCGCGGCCCGAAGCCGCCCTCAACAATACGTCACCGTAATTCCGAATCAGAGTACCTAGCAATACGCGAGCTATAGATTGTCAGTTTAATTTGGGTCATTGGTGGTGATGCCGAGCCGGATTAATCGTAAGGGTCAAGGTGCCGGTTCCGGTACCGCTAGAGTTGGTGGCGCTCAGTGTCACGCTGGAAGTCTCGGCCGTGGTTGGCGTACCGGAGATTAAACCACTAGTGGTGTTGACGGCGAGGCCCGCAGGCAAGCCGGTCGCATCGAAACCGGTGGGGTTGTTCGTGGCCGTGATCTGATAGCTGAAAGGCTTTCCCACCGTTCCCGTCGCGCTCGAACCGCTAGTGATGACCGGAGTGCCCGGATTGATCGTAAGCGTCAAGGTAGCGGTTCCGGTACCGCCGGCGTTGGTGGCGCTGAGGGTCACGCTGGACGTCCCGGCAACGCTGGGTGTCCCGGAAATTAAGCCCGTACCCGTGTGGACGCTGAGACCAGCCGGCAAGCCGGTCGCGTTAAAGCTGGTGGGATTGTTCGTCGCCGTGATTTGGTACCGGAAAGCAGTTCCCACTGTGCCGGTCGCAGTATTAGCGCTGTTAATCACCGGCGGGCCGGGCGCCGTAGTTGTTCCGGCTGCTTTAAATGCCACCATCTGCGCTTGATAGCTCCCAGAGGTCGAGAGCGTGAACGTCGCGGCGATAGATCCAGCCGCGTTCTGCATGAGGTCTTCCGTCAACATCGGATTGTCGGACCCGTTATTCACTGCTTCGCGCTGTGTGAATCCGGTCCCTGCAGCGATCGTATCCGTACCTGAATCTTGAGTCGTAACACCAAAGATCAGATCTCCCTTGGCGGTAGTCGTCGCATTCGTGCTCGTCACACCATCCGTATTCGTCCCGCCGTTCACATTGATGTTCTGTGCTGTTACGTCGACCGGATTGGCCGTGGCAACCCCCGAGTATTCCTCAATCTCGAGCCGCCGATACCCGGCTGACGGACTCAACGTCACGGTTACGGTATCGGCGCCTCCCTTAATATTGGCTGCATAGAAGACTGCCAATGCTTGGAGAGTGGTAGTATTGTTGCTCGTCGTAGCGGGCGCATATTTATTTCCTTGCGAATCCGAAACCCCCGCCTGAGCGTTGCCGCTGGTATCCCAAGAGACCGCCACTACAATCAGATCACCCGCATTGGTGTTGCCCGAGAACGTCGCCGAAACAGTAGTCGAAGAACTGTCGTTCGCCAAGGAAGCCCCTTGCATATAAGCGATCGGACCCGAAGACACAGTGCCGTTGATCGTCAGCGTCAAGCCGGCGGTCCCCGTCCCACCCGAATTGCTGGCGCTCAACGTGACAGCGTAGGTTCCGGCCGCACTCGGTGTGCCGGAAATTAATCCCGTACTCGTGTTAACGCTCAGGCCGGCTGGCAACCCGGTCGCGTTAAAGCTGGTGGGATTGTTCGTGGCCGTGATCTGGTAGCTAAAAGGACTGCCGACTGTTCCTGTTGCGCTCGAAGCGCTCGTAATCACCGGGCTGGCCGCCGAATTGATCGTAAGAGTTAGAATGGCCGTTCCAGTCCCACTTCCGTTAGTTGCGCTTAGGTTCACATTGAAAGTGCCGCCGGCAGTTGGCGTTCCTGAGATCAAGCCAGTACCCGTGTTGACGCTGAGGCCCGATGGCAAGCCAGTCGCATTAAAGCTGGTAGGGCTATTTGTGGCCGTAATTTGATACTGGAACGACGTCCCTACTGTGCCGCTGGCCTTTGCGGCACTCGTGATTTGGGGAGTTCCGCCGGTTGTTGTAAAGAATTCGCTCATATCGGGAGCGCTGGCCGCGGCCCCGGGAAACACCGAGACCCCCAATTTTTCCAGAGCCACGCGTAACGTGCTTTGGTGTTGATAAACCGTGGTCGTACTCTGCTTGTAGCCTTGTTTTACACCAGCACCAAAAGCCGCCCATTCTACGTTTCCACCACCATAGGTGTTGTCGCTGCCGGATTCGTCCCAGATAAACAGCAGGAGCGTGTCCTGATAAAAGGTCGGACTGTTGAACAATGGACCAATGTTGGTCTGCAGCCATTGATCCGCCATTGAAAGTGAACAATCGTGCGCGTCATCGCACATGTTGGGTACGACGAACGAGAAACTTGGCAATTGATTATTGCTCAAGTCGGTTGCAAACTGCGTGAACGGAACCAGGTTTTTTACCTGCGTCGGGCTGTTCTGGACGTCCGTCAGATACGGAAAGATGCAGTGGTGGACTGCGTAGGGGTATACATCGTTCCCCGTGTAGCCGACTGACGGAATGCTTTCGCAATAAGCTTTCCAGGTGAGGCCGGCCGCAAGCAGTTCGCGAACAATGTTATCTGCCGAGACCGGGAACGAAGCAGGAGTCTGTGAATCGTCGTTCGTTAGGATTTGGCCGGTAGTGAGTTCGAAATAATTTCCAATAGAGGGATGCGTGTTGGCGTAGTAGAGCGTGGCCAGTGCTCCCTGCGTGTTAATAAGGTTGGTCATGTAGGGCATGTTGCCCGAGTTATATGCATCCGCGAAATTGGTGTTTTCGTCGATGACCACCACGACGTGTTTGATTGCTCCTGACTGAGCCAGAGCCAGCCCCGCCGGGAGAAGCGGGAGTAGACCCGCAACGAAGAACATTCGATGAATTCTGCTGAACACACTGCCCTCCCATACCCTTGAATTTTCTGCATGAATTACGGGACTGTGGTACCCAGTCCCGCTTCAGCGTCCGTTTTCTATTTGATTCAAATAATTAATACGTTGATATAGGTCACGAATGGGAAGACTATCATGCAGCCGTCCGACTGTCAATGACTGCAGGGGTGGTTAGGGCGAGGGCGAAGTGCTCGATTTGTACTATGAAATACAGTACTTGGTCAATTAAGGAGCAGAGGTAGGACAAGTGACCAGAGGATCTGTGAGTAAAACCCCGTCAAGATGAGTTGTGGCCGAGTATTCCTGTCGAAGTCCCAATTGCGGTTGATGAACCTAGGAATTCATTCGATTTCTGCCGGCACGCGGTGACGATCTGGCGTGCCATGCCTCGCGCCCGCAGCCTGAAGCCGCCCTCAACAATACGTCACCGTAATTCCGAATCAGAGTACTCAGTGAGGAGGCGCACTGCTTTCTTACTCCAATCCGCCAACACGCTCAATCGAGGCCTCAGATCGACAGTAAGGTCTGAGCTTCGCCAATTTATTTGGTGTATACTTTCCGCACCATTATGAAACGGCGGAAATTCGTTCTGCTTCCGTTAGCTGCTTCGAGAGTGGCAAACAACATCGCTGTGAGCGGATCCTGACTCCGAGGAAGAGGCCATCGTCGATGCCGGAGCTGGTCGCGACGGTAAGGAAAAGCTTCCGGAACATCCCCGCTTTCAGTTTGGCGGTGGCGCTGGTGGCTGGTATGTGCGTGCCGGCGGCGAACTTGGGCAGTTTGAGTACGTTGGCGAGCAAATCTTCTGAGGGCAAATCTGCGACCGGGCTGGCGAGCCTGCCGCCCGACGCCCAAGGTCCCGTCTCAACGGAGTTGGGAAAGGACGACACGGGCTACTGGGTTCATCGAAACGCTGCGGGCTTCCGTGCGGAGAATCCGGGCCAGGCGCTAGTGGCGGAGTTCACTCGGGAAGGGACCGAAGTGCGCAGCCAGAACCTCCGCTGGGGGCTGGAGATGCAGGGCTACGGATACGGCGAAGCCCTGCATCCGGTAAAGGCGGTGGCTCCCACTGCGACGGCCAATCGAGTGGAGTACCGGCGCAATGGGATCACAGAGTGGTATGAGAATGGGCCTCTGGGGTTAGAGCAGGGGTTCACGCTGGCAAGTCGGCCGGGGAAAGCAAACGGCCAGCCACTAACAGTGGAGCTGGGGCTGAGAGGAGATCTGCTGCCGGCACTGGAGCTCGGAGGCAAGGCGCTGGAGTTGAAGCGCAAAGACGGAAAAGGGGTGTTGCGCTACACGGGTTTGGAGGCCCGGGACGCCACGGGACGCACGTTGCGGACTTGGCTGGAGTTGCGAGGCGAGCGGCTGCTGGTGCGGTTGGAGGATCAGGGGGCGCAGTATCCGGTGGTAGTGGACCCGTGGATACAGCAGGCAGAGCTGACCGCGTCCGACGGCGCGGCGAAAGACGCCTTCGGCTATTCCGTCGCGATTAGTGGCAGCATGGCCCTGGTGGGGGCTCCGTATCGCATGGTCGGCTCCAATTTCTCTCAGGGAGCGGCGTATGTCTTCGTCGAAAGCGGCGGAACGTGGGTGCAGCAGGCGGAGCTGACCGCGTCCGACGGCGCGGCAAATGACGATTTCGGTGATTCCGTCGCGATCAGCGGCAGCACCGCGATGGTGGGGGCGGCCGGTCACACGGTCGGCTCCAATTACTCTCAGGGAGCGGTGTACGTCTTCGTCAAAAGCGGCGGAACGTGGAGCCAGCAGGCGGAGCTGACTGCGTCCGACGGCGGGGCATATGATTACTTCGGACTGTCCATGGCGGTCAGCGGCGGCACGGCTGTTGTTGGAGCCGATGATCACGTCGTCGGCTCGAATAACGCTCAAGGAGCGGCGTACGTGTTCATCGAGAATGGCGGAACGTGGAGTCAACAAGCGGAGCTGACCGCGTCAGACGGCGCAGCACATGACTACTTCGGCAGATCCGTCGCGGTCAGCGGCAGCACGGCTATGGTGGGAGCCTTTGCTCACTCGGTCGGCTCGAATAATGCTCAAGGAGCGGCGTACGTGTTCGTCGAAAGCGATGGAACGTGGAGCCAGCAGGCAGAGCTGACCGCATCCGACGGCGCGGCGAATGACGGGTTCGGCGAGTCCGTTGCGGTCAGCGGCAGCACGGCTGTCGTGGGGGCTTTCCGGAAGCGCGGTCGGCCCGAATGTCAATCAGGGAGCGGCATACGTGTTCGTCGAAAACGGCTGGAACGTGGAGCCAGCAGGCGGAGCTGACCGCGTCCGACGGCGCGGCATTCGACGACTTCGGCTCTTCCGTCGCGGTCAGCGGCAACACGGCCATGGTCGGGGCCCCCTTCTACACGCGTCCAGCCCGTATTTCGGGGGGAGCGGTCTACGTGTTCGTCGAAAGCGGCGGAGCATGGAATCAGCAGACGGAGCTGACCGCGTCAGACGGCGCGGGAGGTGACGGATTCGGCAGTTCCGTTGTTGTCAGCGGCGGCACGGCCATGGTGGGGTCTCCTTATCACACGGTGGTCGGTTCGAATCAGCATCAAGGAGCGGCGTACGTCTTCGGTAACGGATCTGTACCCCCGCCCGCGATGCAATTTGTTCCTGTAACTCCCTGCCGCGTAGCCGATACGCGCAACCCAACCGGACCGTTCGGCGGACCCGAACTGGCGGGCAACACCATCCGCGCCTTCGCCGTGCGCAACAGCAATTGCGGGATTCCAGCCGGGGCGTTGGCCTATTCCGTGAATGTGACGGTGGTGCCCAACGGCTCGCTCGGCTATCTAACGCTCTGGCCCTATGGCTCGAGCCAGCCGCTGGTGAGCACGCTCAATTCCGATGGACGCATCAAAGCCAATGCCGCAATTGTGCCAGCGGGCAATGATGCGGGCGGCTCCGTCAATGTGTACGTGACGGACCCGACGCAGTTCATTCTGGATATTGGCGGGTATTTTGTACAGATCGGACTCGGGCGGTTCGCCGCTGGCGTTTTATCAGCTCTGACGCCGTGCCGCGTGGCCGATACACGCAATTCGAATGGCGACTTGGGAGGACCGTATATCAGCGGCGGAACCACACGTTCGTTCCCCGTGGGAACAACCTGCAGCATTCCCGCTTCGGCCAGCGCCTACTCGCTGAATCTGACTGCAGTGCCGCACGGATCGTTGGGCTATATCACGGCCTGGCCGCAAGGCCAACCCATGCCCATGGCCAGCGTCCTGAACGCGCCCACGGGAACAGTTGTGGCGAATGCAGCGATTATTCCGACGGGAGCACCGAATGGAGGCGTTTCGGTGTACGCCAGCGATGACACGGACCTGGTGATCGATATCGACGGCTATTTTGGGCCGCCCGGGGCAGCGGGCGGTTTATCGCTGTATACGGTAGCGCCGTGCCGCGTCTTGGACACGCGCAACGGCGCGGGAGCATTTAGCGGAACCATGGTAGTGAATGCGTCGGGCAGTTCGTGCACTGTGAGCGCGAGCGCACAAGCCTACGCATTCAACGCCACGGTGGTGCCGTCCGGTTCACTTGATTACCTGACGCTCTGGCCGGATGGACAATCGCAGCCGTTTGTCTCAACGCTCAATGCACTGGATGGCGCAATTACTTCGAATATGGCTATTGTGCCGACTACGAACGGATCCATTGATGCTTTCGCCACCAGTTCCACCCAACTGATCCTTGATATCTCCGGCTACTTCGCACCCTAGCGGGCCGATTGCTCCTGGATCACAGTTCTCTACCGCTCTCGCCCAATCCGCTCAATCGCGGCCTCATACCGATCCAGACCATCCTTGAAAAAGTGATCGGCCGCCTCAATCCAATCGAGTTGCTTCGGTTGGGGGAGCGATTCAAAAAATTCCGTAAACGCCGGCTGCGGACTGAACTCATCATGTGTGCTCTGCACGAAATATTTCGGCACCCGAACGTCCTTCACAAAGTCCCGATCGGGATAAGTAGTCGGAAAGCCTACCGCGATCACGCGCTGGACCACAGCTTCTTGTCCGGCGAGCCGTAAAGCAATGCGTGATCCGAAAGAAAATCCGGCCGCGATCACTGGCAATTCCGGGTAACGCTCGTGTATTTCTCTCAATCCAACTCGAGCATCTTCGATTTCGCCCATTCCCTCCGCGTAAGCGCCTTCGCTCAGATTGACTCCGCGATAGTTGAAACGAAGCACGACACAGCCCGCTTTCCTAAGCCCCCGCGCAAGCCGGTACACGACCTTGTTGTGCATCGTGCCGCCGTGTTGCGGATGAGGATGGCAGACCAACGCCGCTTCCACTGGGGCCGCGTGTTCGGGTTCCTCCAACAACGCTTCCAGCCTGCCTGCCGGACCGGCAAGAAACAGGCTCTCGATGCGCCGGGGCATCAGTTCGTTCGGTAATTCGTGAACTGCATGTCGATGCCGAATTCTTTGCCCTTCAGCAACGCAATGACCTGCTGCAGCGTGTCCCGATCTTTCCCGCTGACGCGGACGACGTCGCCTTGAATACTCGCCTGCACCTTCAGCTTGCTATCTTTGATGACTTTTACGATCTCTTTGCCCTTATCGGTGGAGATGCCTTGCTGCAGCGTAATCTCCTGCCGCACACTGCCGCCCGAAGCGGGAGTGACCGTTCCGTATTGCAGACCTTTCAGCGGCACGTTCCGCTTCACCAGTTTTTGGCCGAGAATCTCGTTCACGGCTTTCAGCTTGTATTCGTCTGAACTCGCGAGCAGAATTTTCCGGTCTTTCTCGTTCAGCTCGACGGACGACTTGCTGTCCTTCAGATCGTAGCGGGTCTGAATCTCCTTTGAGGTTTGCTGGATTGCGTTGAGAACTTCATTGAGATCGATTTTGGAGGCGATATCGAAAGTATTTTCAGGCATAGGAAAACAAAAAGAGCTGGCCCCAGAAGGGCGTCAAACAATCGTCTACTCGGGGCTTTTTTGAGATTTTTCGGCCTTGCAGATAAACTCACCAATTACAATTACAAGTTTATCCACGGGTTCATCGAGTGCGGCTTGCATGCCGGCCTGCTGATCCATTCTGGCGGTCAGCTTCTCGAACTTATCCTGCATGAGGACCTGCCATGTCATCAATTTCTTAAAGTCTTCGTCGTGATGTTCGTTCGTCGCGAGCTGATTGCGCGCAACGAGTTCGAAGATATGCTCGATACGATCCAGGCGCCCGGTTCCGTTTCCGGCATCCGATTGGTAGTTATCGGGCAAGGTTGTTTTACCTGTTTCCTATGATCCCAGATTTGGCCACTACTTAGGCGCGATGCGATAGTGCCAGCAGAACGCGCTCGGTAAGTTCTTCGATCATGGCAGGCATGGCACTGTCGAGCGCCAGAGTGACGGCGGCTCGAATCGAATTTCGATCCAAAGGCGCGCCGGCGTCTTTCTTGCCGTTGCCGCGCGCCGCAGCGCTCTGATCCAGTAACGGCTGAACGGCTCCGAGCAAAGCCGAGGCTTCGAAAGGCTTCCTCAAAATCACGTTCGCGCCGGCATTCTTCGCGTCCTGCTCGTCAAATTCATCGATGGGCGCGGCGGCGAAGATCACCGGGATGTGCCGGTACTGCGCCTGCGATTTCAAGAATCGGGCTAACTCGAAACCATTTTTGGTGGGAAGATAAACGTCCGTGATCAGCAGGTCCGGATTGACATCGCCCAGCCGTCTCAAGGCGATTGCGCCATCGGTGACACTGACGACTTCAATTCCCTGGCTGGTCAGTATCTGTTCGGCGAGCCTCAGTGCTTGCGGGCTATCGTCCGCCAGCAAAATGCGGCTCATGTTGCTGGGGCGGATTGGGCGTGGCTGGCGCCGCCGTCGCATTCGCCGGCGCTACCGCGTTCGCGCCCGGCGGGATTCTGCGGAGTTTGCGCCGGATTGCTTTGCGTTGGCTGCTGCTCTTGCGTTTTCTTTTTCTTCTTATCGAGCTTGGCCTGCTTCTTCGCCTGCTTCTCGCGCAATTGCTTCAGTTCTTTGTCGCGGTTTGTGGGCAGGGGTTGAACAGGCTGATCGGCGCTGCGCCTGAGCTGTTGTTCCGCTGCCGCGGGCGTCCGTTTTCTTATCCAGGGCGCTGCTGCCGGTCAGCGGTGTCGCGCTGACGTCCGTGTGCCCGTCCCGCCGTCCAGCCGAGTCGCTGTCTCGGTGTTCGCAACCACAGGCACGCTCGCGGGAATTGTCGGCTTCGGATCCGTCATCGTCGGAGTTCCCGATTTTGCCGCATGGCTCACGTCCGGACCGCCTTTCAGAAATCCCGTGGAGCGGGCCATCAGCCCTGGGCCGATGATAGTTTTCTTTCTCGTATTTCTCGCGATCGTAGGCAGCCCGGTCCACCTGCGGCACGGGCATTTCCATCTCCTCCAGCCGTTTCTTGGCTGCATCCGCCCGGTCGCTCAGCGGATATTCGCTCACTACTCGCGCGAACATCTCGCCGGCTTTTTTCCGGAACCGCGGGCCCATTTTCGAATACGAAACTCCCGCCTCATACAATGCATCGCCCGCTTTGCTGTAAAGCGGATACTGATCCACCAACGCGTTCAGGCGGTTTGCGGCGGCCGGGTTCATATCGCGGCGGTAATAGAAATCGCCCACGACAAACTCGTGCCCCGCCAGGCTCTCTTGAATGTTGCGGAGCCGCTGCGCCGCCTGCGGAGCGAATTTGCTGTTTGGGAACTGCACCAACAATTGGCGGCACTCGTCTTCGGCGCGCAGCGTCTGCGTCCAGTCCCGGTCGCTCTTGTCCATCTGCTTGTAATGGATCTCGCAAACCCGGTTCTGCGCTTCCGCCGCTTCTTCCATGCTCGGATAGAAGAGGATGAAATCCTTGTACTCCGCTTCGGCCTGCGCCAGCCCGTTGGCTCCGCCCTCGCGGAACCAGCTATCGGCGACGGCCAGCTTGGCTTTCGCCATGTACTCGCTCGATTCGTACGTGTTCATCAAAGTCTGCAACGAGATGCGCGCCACCTCGTAGCGGCCATGCTCGATATCGTGCATGGCCTGATCGAACAGCACTTTGTCCGGTTGCTGCGTATTCTTCGTGATCGGCGTCTCGTATTTCTTGTGAATGCAGGAAGAGAGAAGCGCCATCGAGAGTGCCGCGAGGAGCGCCCGTTTTGCCAGATACGTACCCAAAACCATGTGATCTAAACCCTAATTGAAATTGCCTCTTCGGCGATGCGCTGCATCTCGCGAACGGCTTCGGCGGCGTCCGGGGTCTGGAAAACGGAGGAACCCGCCACCACCCAATCTACGCCCGCCTTGGCTACGTCCGCAATATTTTCCGGCCCGACTCCGCCATCGATCTCGATAAAGAAGTTCAAGCGCCGCTCCGCGCGGTAACGGCAAAGTTCGCGAACTTTGTTGAGGGAGTTGGGAATAAACTTCTGTCCGCCATATCCCGGATTCACGCTCATGACCAGAACGTAATCGACGATATCGAGCACGTTTCTAAGCAGGATGGTATCGGGTCGCGGGATTGATCACCACGCCGGCCCGCGCGCCGTGATCCTTGATCATGTGCAGCGTCCGATCCAGATTCCGGCACACCTCGTAGTGAACACTTACGCAATCGGCTCCCGCTTTGATGAAAACCGGGCGCGTACGTGTCCGGATCTTCAATCATGAGATGGTGATCCAGCTTCAGGCGCGTGAATTTGCGGAGAGATTCCGTGATCGGCGTTCCCATCGTGAAATTCGGCACGAAATGTCCATCCATGATGTCCACATGGATCATCTGCGCCCCGGCTTTTTCCACCCGCTGCATTTCCTCGCCCAATCGCATGAAATCCGCCGCGAAGATGGAAGGAACGATTTGAAGCACTAAACTACTCGTTGCGATCTGACCGCAAGGTCCGGACCTGCCAATGCGCTTTTTTCCCCGAACGGGCGCCCGCAGCTCACCTGTGGCCTTCCTCGCCTGGAAAACACTCTGATCGTAACACGAAAGCATACCCGCGCCGGCGGCCCGCTCCTGTTCCTCAACTGCGCCAACAAAGCAGCGCCGCATAAAAACCGTCGCCCAAGTCCAGTCCCGGAATTCTCCAGATCGCCCTTTCGCAGCGGAGGTCTGGCCATGCCGCTAAGATTCCCGCAACTACGTCCTCGTTTTCCTCGCGTTCCAGCGAACAGGTCGCGTAAAGCAGCTTCCCCGCCGGAGCGAGAACTTTCAGAGCCTGCGATAGGATCCGCCCCTGTTTTTCCCCGAACTGGACCAGATCTTGCTTCTGGACGCGCCACTTGATCTCCGGGTTGCGTGCCAGAGTTCCTGTCCCCGAGCAGGGAGCATCTATGAAAATCCGATCGAACGGGCGGCCAAACGGGAGCGTACGCCTCGCGTCGAGGACCACGCGCGGGCAGAGCGGCGGGATTTCAATGATCCTCCTTTCGCTGAGATCGCAGGCCACCGCCATCGAAAGAGGCGTTTCCAGAGCCTGCAAGGTCTTGTTCCCGGGCGCTGCGCACAGATCGAGATAGCTGTGGCCGGGCTGCAGATCCAGGATCGGGAGGATGGCCTGAGAGCTGATATCGTGCAGACGCAGGGCGGCCCGGTCCTCAGATAGTAGGTGAAAGCATCCCTGCACTGGTGTCGGTTCGACCAGGAGACCCTCCGGCAGCGTCGAGCCGGGCGGCACCCGGATGTACGGTTCCGGCTCTTCGAGCGCCGCGTTCGCAATCCGCCGCGCCTGCTCGGCCCCAAAATGCGCTTTCCAGCTCTCCAGCAGCCACTCGGGGCAGGACAATTCCGTCGCTGCATCGGGCCAAATGACCGGCTCCCGATTCACTTTGCGCAGTACTGCATTCGTCAGCCCGGCGGCCGCCCGTTTCCGCGTTTTCACCCATTCGACCGATTCGTGAACTGCCGCGTGGGACGGAACACGTTCCAGATACCGCAACTGGAAAATCGCCGCTCGCAGGGCGATCGCGACATCCTCGTCAAGCTGAGCCGGATTTCGCCCGGAATACCGAAAAATCAGGTAATCGAGCTGACGCTGGTACCGCAAGCAGCCGAACACGATCTGGGAAGCTAATCCGGCGTCCCGCGCATCCAAATTCCGATCCTGATCGCGTAATGCGTCTGACGCATAGGCGCCTTCCGCGACCGCCCGAAGGACTTCGAAAGCGACCCGCCTCGCGGCTGAAATTTTGCTCATCGGAAAGCCGGTCACAGCATCTAAAAATTGTTCTAGCCATTGTGCAGCAACGAATTAAACCGATTTTGGGTGTTTACGTCATTGTGCACCCTGTGTTAGGATGCTAATAGCCTCCGGGGAGAAGTGGTTTCCTGCGAGGTGCGCCTCGTACTTCCCTGCGGAGCATAAAAAATTTAACTAAATGAGCTTTACCGTTTTCCTCGGAAATCTCCCTGTCTGGGTGACCAAGGACGATATCAAATCGTGGCTTGCCTCAGAAAACCTTGTCGCCGACGACGTCAAGGTAATTCGCAATCCCGAGACTCAAGAGTCAAAGGGATTCGCCTTTATCGAATCACCAAACCAGGACGAGATGAACGCGATCATCCGCCGGTTTGACCGCGCACCTTTAGAAGACCGTCTTCTCCGCGCCAATCCCGCCCAGCCGCCACGCTCCGGCAAGGGTCCGGTGAAGAGCGCGACACCGCCCGATCGCAACAGGCGTCCGGCGGCATCAGCTGCTCCGCACGCGCAAGTGCGCAAAGCAGCAAACAACAACAATCGTCGTTCCGGCAACTCGCAAGCAAAGCAGAGCGCTTTCGCCGAGGAACTCGCTAAGGCTTTATAGCCAGGCATCTCTCGCCGCGGTGAACCTCAAGCCCGCGCGTTTTTCTCACCGCTACACCCTCCGTCTCAGTTCTTTCTTTGAGTCCCCGAGGTTACCAGAATCAATTTCCAGTACTACAGGGAACCAAACGTGGGTGAGCGAACGAGCCTCGCAAAATGGTATACTACGCAACATTGCTCGCGGCTTCGCCCTGCCACTTGCATTCGCTCGGAGCGGCCTAGATCGAAGTGCGCAAGATAGCTGTCAGGAAGGGTGTGACCGTGGATCGCTCGAACTGGGATACCTATCTTCTCCGCCTCGGATTTGTCGCGCTAATCGGCGCGATTTCGGCGTTTTTTAAGCCGTTCGGCCTCTCCACAAATCAGGCGGCATTGGTAGGTATTTGCGCGGCTGTTCTTGTCAATGTAGTCGAAATTCGCATCGGCCACGCCAAGCTCACCGCCCTCTTTGGAGCTTGCATTGGCGCTTTGATCGGGGGCATTCTGGGTTTACTCTCGGTCTCGTTCCTGAGTTCGACTGTTTTCGCGCCTGATCGGACAACCCAATTCTTCCGCGTCACGGTTCCGCTGCTGTGCGGATTTGTCGGATTGCTGGTCGGCATCGCAAAATCCGATCTCATCGATCTCACCTCTATCGGTCTGCTTTCAAAACCCGACCTGTCGTCATCCGCCGTGAAAATTCTCGATACCAGCGTCATCATCGACGGCCGCATTGCCGATATCGCGGAATCCGGTTTCCTGGATGGCCGCCTCATCGTTCCGCAATTTGTTCTTCACGAGTTGCAACTTGTCGCCGATTCGTCCGATTCAGCCAAGCGGAATCGTGGCCGCCGCGGTCTGGATATCGTTCAGAGGCTGCAAAAGATTCCGCGCATCCACATTGAAGTTTCCACGCAGGACTTTCCCGCCGTTCGCGAAGTGGATCTCAAGCTCATCGAATTCGCGAAACTTCACGGAGCGAGCATCGTCACCAACGATTTCAACCTGAATAAGCTGGCTCAAGTACAGGGCGTGGATGTCCTGAACATCAACGAACTCGCGAACGCACTTAAGCCGATCGTGCTTCCGGGCGAGGCGATGCGGGTGTTCATTCTCAAAGAAGGCAAAGAGTATAACCAAGGCGTTGCCTATCTCGACGATGGGACGATGGTGGTTGTAGACAACGCGCGGCGATTGATTTCGAAGACAGTGGACATCACCGTCACGAGCGTGCTGCAAACCACCGCCGGGAAAATGATTTTCGGCAAGTACGACGAGCGCGCCCAATCGTCGGGGGAACATCGCGCCACACCTGCTCCAACCACCACCTCCGCCAGCGCCGCCGGCGGGTCTTAAACGATACCCAGCTCGTTTGAGCGCGTGTCTACACAAGGCATTGGGGCGTTCGCGATATTCAACTCAATGCCCTTTTGTGATGGACGTACCAGTCGCTTTGAAACACTTCGCTTGGGTCGTACACGAGTTTTCTCGTTAGAAAATCGCGAAATTGCGGATAGCAGGTCTCGATCTGCCGCGCAGTCGCCCAGCGATGATACGTCAGATAGTAGCTGCCGCTGCGGTTTATACCGAGATCGATTAACATCCGGAATGCGCGACTGGCGGCTTGCAGCCCGGCAGAGTCGTGAGTGACGTGCAGGTTGAAGATCACGCACGCATAGCTTTCCCGCCCAGCGCAGGAAACTCTCCTCGTCCTTTTCGATCAGCCGGACCGTGCCGTAGATGACATTCGATTTCTGCTCGCGCAGCGCCAGCCGCGCCTCTTCCATGAAGTCCACGAGGGCGGATCGAGGCACGTAGATTTCAGTAATCATCTCTGTTGCCTTCACTTTGGCGTGCATCTTGCGATCCAGTTCAATGTGATAGTTGGGCTGGTATGCCGCGGAAAGCTGCCAGTCGTGGTAGTAGACCTGTCCCGATGTCGCTCCTAAGGAACTCATCCCGCCAGTTCCAGTGGGACGAGTTGGAATCCGAGCGCTTTCGCCTTGGCGCGTAGCTTTCCTTCCTGGCGCTTGTGATAACGCAGTTGATCAGCGGCAAAGCGGCTTTCATCAAATTCCTGACGGGAAGTGATCAGGTGGAAGATAATCCGGGCTAATTTGTGGGCGGCAGCAGTGATGGCTTTGGGAGCGCCGAGTTTTGCTCGCATCCGTCGATAAAAATCACCCAGCGCGCTCTTGCTGTGATGGAGAGACTGCGCCGCCATGCGGAGGGCAGTAGCTGCCCGGCAGTTGACCTTGCGGGTGCCGACCCACAATACTTTACCTCCACTAATGTCGTTGTCAGGACAGAGGCCCATCCAGGAAGCGAACGCCGAAGCGCTGCGAAACTTCGTGAAATCAGGCCCTATTTCGCCAAATAAAGTCTGAGCAATGCCGGTCCGGATGCCAGGGATTTTCGCGAGATCGACTCCGAATACTCGTTGTAGCTCTGACTTCAAAATTCCGTCAGGAGATGGTTTTCTTGATGTGGGTCTCGGGGTTCTGCCTTCGGGCGGTTCCAATTGCTCCGGTGGTTTAAAGTCTTCGAGGTTTTGCCGGATCTCGCGGTCACAGTCTTCAATCAGCTTCTGGTAACTGCGATACGCGGCGAGCGACTGTCGAAGAGTGAACAAATGCTCGTGCCGGTAGTCGCCCACCAGTGATTTGGCAATCACCTCTTCCGAAGCTTTGATACGGTCGTTGCGCAACCTAGCCAGCATAGAAGGATCGCGCTGTCCTGCCAGTATGGCATCGACAATCGCCAAACCGGTTTGCCCCACGATGTCGCTGATGACGTGATGCAGTTGCAGATTCATCTGGTCTAGCGCCTTCTGCATATGGTTGACGTGAGTCGCGGCCATTTGCACGAGACTTTCCCGGTGTCGCAACAAAGACCGCACAGCACAGACTTCCTGGTCGGGCCGATAGGATGCGCGAAGGAGTCCGACCGAATGCAAGAACTGCAACCACTGACAATCGGAAACGTCGGTCCGCCGGCCGGGCACGTTCTTTACGTGTCTGGCATTCACCAGACAAACTTCAAAGCCGCTCGCCTCCAAAATCTGAAACAAGGGAATCCAGTAAACACCAGTCGATTCCATCGCCACAGTCTTGATGCCGCATTGCTTCAGCCACTCCGCTAAGGCATAAAGGTCTTGGGTGAACGTCGGAAATGAGCGCACATTCTGAGCGGCTCGATCCGTTGGCACAGCTACGAAAATCTCCGTCGCTCCGATATCAATCCCAGCTGCCTCGGGCCGCATCACCGGCAGCACGGCATTGCTAGTCTTGACGGCACTCTTCTTCTTGTTGTGCTTTCTCGCCATCGTCAACTCCTTTGCGCCAGCAGACGACGGCCCGAGTCGCACAAATCGGGCACTCTCCTAATCGGGATCGCCGCGAGCCAGAAAATAGCCCACGAACGTCACCACTGCATTGAGCACGAAACTCGGAACCATGCTAGCTACCGGGCTTGATAGCTCCATTGCTCATCCGGCCTTAGCTGCCGCCGTCCCTGGCACTCGTGATCATACTCGCGCCCGTTCCTTGCCTGCAATGACCCGTTTCAAACGGGTACCCATGCTAGATAGCGCTTGGTGTAAATTTCGAAAGCCAACCGTTTGTGGGTGTGGGAGTACTGGATCAGCCGGGTCCAGTCCTCGGGATGAAATCGGGTCGGATTCTCCGTAAGCGGCATATCAGCATCCACCGGCTGGTAACAGGAAAAGACTCCCCGCCTTAAGAAGCTGTCGCGCCCGCTATCGGTGGCGAACTGGTAATCGCCATAGAGATACCCGTCGCGAATTCGCTGCGCAAAGGCGTCGGGGATGTCGTGCAGGTCGGCGATCCTGACCACGCGCCGCACTTTGACCCTCGGTCTCAGTCTAAGGCGCACGGACGTGATCACGCCGAACAGCCCGTAGCCTCCAATCACCAGGCCGAACAGCGCCGGATTCGTCGTGCGGTCGCATCGAATCTCCTCGCCCTCGGCGTTCATCAGCTTAAAAGACTCAACATCGTTGATGATGGGCTTAAGATTCAGACCGCGGCCGTGCACATTCGACGCCAGTGCGCCGCCGAGCGACAGACGGTCGGCGCCGGTCTGCTTCTGAAATATGCCGAGCTGCGCTTCTGTCCCTATCTGCCTTTCAGAGAGCCCACTCAGCAGCTCGGGCCATTCGATGCCCGCCTCAACTTCGATGGTCTTGCTCGCGGGATCGAAACAGATCACGCGGTTCATCCCGCGAGTGTCCAACAACAACATGCCGGTTCCGAACTGTTGCCCTCCCATGGAATGGCGGCTGCCGGAGACGCTTACGGGCAGGCCTTCGCGGCGTGCTTCAAGGAGGGCTGCCCGAAGTTCCTCCCGGGAACGGGGGCGGACGATGCGCGCCACGCGCGTGTCGTTCAACTGTGAGTGAACGTCATTGACTTCGGTCTCCGCTTCCGCGGCGACTCCCGAACGAGCCACGGCGAGAGCCGCAGCGCCGTAACGAATCAGGTCCCGTCTCGTTGGCTGCATCGAGGATCAGAATAGGTCACAATCTCGACGTGCTTGCCGCGCTTTAGGACACTTTTTAATCTGACACAAGGGTCACAAAGCGCTGCAGTTCCTGGATCGACGCATCCGCAATCACTCGAATGATGCGCTTTTTGCATGTGGCCGGGATCTTTGGGGCGGTCACCACATCGGTGATTACAAAGTGGCACAACGGGAGCCCATTTTGCCAACCATCTTCCCGAGCATCGCGAAACTCGAGCGCATCAGCGTCCAAAGCCGCTGCGACGAGAATGGTGCGAGCCCGCCGCAGAATCTCCGGAGAAGCGGATGCCACGGCGATCAGCGCGTCTGGAGTGGGCCGTTCCTGCCCGTGCAGGTACTCGGGTACAGACCGCAGCCGCAGAAGCAGATGCGGGGTTGTCGGTGGAAGGGCCGCGCGTAACATTTGTGCTCGGCTGACCAGCGCGGTTACGGCAGCTCCGACGAGTTGACCCGGCGCTAAATCGCCGTCCAGGACTTGGCCGGTCACAGGTACGGACAGCCGCTCGCGCAATTCGGCAACAACAATTTCGCACAATTCGGGTTCCGGCTCGACCACGATAAGCCGCCTGACTGGCACGGCATCAAGCAAATAGGTGAACTTCGCTCTCACATCGGCCAGGGAGAATCCGCGCGCCCGCACGCCTTCCAGAAAGCTCTCGATCAGCTTATCGAGCGATCGGCGCTCTTCGACTCGCGGCGAGGCGCGAAGGTCCCGAACGAAAACTCCACTGCCTTTTTTAGAATCGAGCCACCCCTTTGCCTCGAGGTCGCGGTAGGCAGCACTGACCGTGTTGGCATGGATATGGCACCGGTGGGCCAGTTCGCGTACGCTGGGCAGCTTCTCGCCAGCTTTCAGTTCTTCACTGACCACACCGAGCATGAGCTGTGTCGTCAGTTGATCGCGCAGGGTTATCGCGGAATTCCTGGACAGCCATATGCGCATCGTCCCGGCCTCGCGACTATTATGAGATGAAACCGAGCCCAGTGGGTCCTAACCACCGATGAAGTATTTCATGTGCCCGCAGTGGCGCTTTACCGGAGGCCCGGCGCGCGCAAGGTGAGACAACCCCGAACTGCGGCGCCCCGGAAACAATGGCTTCGCCGGGTTCGCTATGCCAAACAGCGCTGAAACTTCGCAGCATATAATTCAGTAGCTTGGTCGACGCTCCTACTCAGGCTTGCCGAAAGGACACAATAGGTCAAACCTCCGGTGGTTGCTCCTGCTGGACACGCCCCCGTCTTTGGGGGCGGTTGGGGGGGCCGGGCCCGGCTGTCCGCTGCATCCCCGGCAGGTCCCAGTTGATGTAAACGTTTGGCCACTGAAATACGGGAAGTCAAGCTCAGAGTCCGGGACGTCAGCGGGTCGGGGTCGCCGCCGTTTGTCGCTGCAATTGATCAACTTCGGTTTGCAGATCAACAATAATCGCACTTTCACGCCGCGGACTCTTTCTCTTTTTGCGCCTTCAGCAGTTTCTCTGCATTCAGCGCGCCCGCGGGTGTGTCTTCATGCTTGAAAATGGCGTACGTCGGATAGGCATTCGCGCGGTATTGATCGACGCGGTAGGCGATGCTGGCAAGTTCGGAATCCGAGTAGTCCGGCTTTCGTAACCGGAGATAAATGTAATCGGCCGTGACCACGTGAGGGGTCTCGAGGTTCTCGTTTTCCGCAAGGCACAGTGCCACATTCGAGTCTCGCAGCACTTTGTAGGTGCTTTCGTCGAACCAGGTGGCGTTCCGGAACTCGAAAGCCGCCCGAAGAGCTTTCGGGAACAATCGCACGAACGCGGCAAGCCTGTCGAGATCCTGCTTGAAACTGGGTGCAAGCTGAAACAGAATGGGCCCCAGGCGGCCGGCCGCGCGCAGCGGCTCCAGGGATTCCAGAAAGACGCGCGTGAATTCTTCCGCACCGTCGAGTTTCAGGGAATGCGTAATTTTCATGTGCGCCTTCGGCAGGAATAGAAAGCCGTCGGGCGTTTCACTGATCCATTTCTCAAACGTCTTTGGCGCGGCAATTCGCCGGTACGTGTAATTCACCTCGACAGCATTTAGCCGGGTCGCGTAAAAAGAAAGAAATTTGCTGCTCGGCAGTTTCTCGGGATAGAAATCGCCTTTCCAACTGTCGTAAGCAAACCCCGACGTGCCGCAATAGAGCGTGGCTTCTGGCATTTTCTAAAGACCCGCGAACCAGTCGTACCCTTCTTCCGCCCAATAATCGCCGGGACGGGTATCGGTGTACTGAATGAGACCGATTCGCTTGATGTTCTTGATTCCGTATTTTACCGGGATCGCCAATCGCAATGGCGCGCCGTGCTGCGCTTCCAGCGGTTTTCCATTTTGCTCGTACACAAGCAGCGTTTGCGGATGCAGGGCGCTCTTCATATCGAGCCCTACATAATAATCTTCGCCAGGCGTCGCCATGTAGACGTATTCCGGCAGTTCCCGGCCCGGAGGAAAGTACTTTTTCGTGAAATCGGAAAAGCGTGCGCCGCCCCACCAGGTGATGGCGTTCCAACCCTCAATGCAGCAGAACTCGGTAACCATTTCTACCTTGGGTAGCGCCTTGACGTCGGCCAGCGAAAGCTTTAGTCCTGCCTTTTTGTCGTCGGTCGTTACACGGAATTGATAACCTTCCGCATTTATCGGCTGCTCCAGCCCAATGTCTCCGTTCGGCTTCAGGAAACCGATTTCGTCACGCGAATAAGTTGGCATCAGATGCGAATCGCTGACGTAATCGCGCGCCAATCTCCCATTAAAATCGAGCACGCGCCGTTGCGGCCACGGGACTTCGTTTTCAGTTTTCGCCGATCTAATCCACTCGTACGCGCCCACCCCACCGGCAGCGGCGAGTCCAGCAATCAGAAAATCCCGGCGGCTTCGGCGCTTCAATTCACGTTTGATTTCGGCCTCTGGAAGGACGATTTCAGGATGCCGGTTCTTCATGTTCGTTGACCAGTTCGTAGCCGATCACCATGCTGCGGAAGTTGTTCCAGCCGGCCAGAATTACTTGCACCACGTGAACGACGAAAAACAATACGTATCCGACAGTAAGGATGAAATGAATCAGACGCGCTCCGGCGTAGCCGCCGAATAGAGCCGCTAACCAGCTTAATTGCGCGGGCTTGTAGATCGCCAATCCAGTGAGCACCGAACCGATGCCCATGACGATAATGCCTGTGTAGGAAATCTGCTGAGCCGCATTATATTTCTCTTGTGGCGGCTGCTCCTTTCGAAGATGAACATCGTACAGGGCCACATGGAAGCGCGTCTCGAAATGCAGAGCGCGATCGCGGAACCAACAGTCGCCACTCACCGGATACCAGTGTGTAGCCGACGTAGAGAATCCCGTTAATGACGAACAGCCACATAAAGAAAAAATGCAGCGCCATTCCTTCGGCCAGCATGTGGTCGGCGTGAAGCACGCCTATAGAGCCAGTTCGGAACAATGCGCACCGGGCCGATGTGATAAACCGGATAGGCCCAGTAAATGAGGAACCCGCTCCAGATCATCAGGAAGAGGAGCGGAAAATTGATCCAGTGAAACCAGCGGATCGCAACCAAATGCTTTAACTTCAGTTTTGGCATGGTTTGTTTGGCATGGCTTGGCTAAGAAAACAGCGCCCGTGCGGACTGCCTCTGTGCTCAATATCCTATTTATTGAGATTATCGTGATTCGTCCCCGCATATGACAAAAGCATCGCAACCACTCACGCTTTTGTGTCTGGCCAGTTATGAGAAGGGGCATCGTTTCTTGCAAGAAGCCAAGCGGCAGGGCTGCCGGGTCTTTTTGTTAACGTCCCAAAGCCTCCAAGATACGGCCGACTGGCCTCGCGAGAGCCTGGACGATATCTTCTACATGCCCGACGTGGAAAACGAATGGAACCTCACCGATACGCTCAATGCGGTCAGCCATCTCTGCCGGAGCATTCAGATCGATAGAATTGTTCCGCTCGACGATTTCGATCTCGAAAAAGCGTCGTTCCTGCGCGAACACCTTCGTCTGCCGGGATTAGGCGAAAGCGCGACGCGCTACTTCCGGGACAAGCTGGCGATGCGAATGTGCGCGGCCGAACACGGCATTCGCGTTCCGGAGTTCACGGCAACCATTAACTACGAGAAAATCACTCAATTCGTGGACAGCGTCTGGCCGCCGTGGGTGTTGAAGCCCCGGCTGATGGCAGGCGCAATCGGCATCAAGAAATATCATGATCGCCAGCAAGTCTGGGACCGGATTCATGCGCTCGGCGATCGAGCAATCGTTTTTCGTCTTGGAGCGCTTCATTCCAGGCGATATTTTTCATGTCGATTCGATCTGGTTCGGCGGCGAGATGGTGTTCGCAGTTGTCAGCGCGTATGGAACACCTCCGCTGCACGTCACGCATGAGGGTGGCATCTTCACCACTCGGCTTGTCGAGAGAGGCGGCGAGTGCGATCGCGCGCTGCAGTCGCTTAAATCGCGACGTGCTGAGCGCGTTCCAGTTGCATAATGGCGTTTCGCACACCGAATTCATCCGCGCGCACGAAGATGGCGGTTTCTATTTCCTGGAGACTTCCGCTCGCGTAGGGGGCGCCCACATCGCCGAGCTAATCGAGGCGGCGACAGGTGTAAATATGTGGGCCGAGTGGGCCAAGGTAGAAGTGGCCGCGGGCCTCGATCGGCCCTATGCTCCACCGGAACCGCGGAATGACTATGCTGGTCTTCTGGTCTCGCTCGCGCGACAGGAATGGCCCGATACTTCAGACTTCCACGAACCGGAGCTAGTCTGGCGCATGCGGAAGCGGCATCACGTCGGTTTTGTGGTTCAGTCGCCGGAGTATCATCGAGTGGGTCACTTGCTCGATCTTTATACAGAGCGGGTTCGTAGCCGCTATCACGCTTCGGCTCCCGCTCGCGAGAAGGCTCGGGAATGACCTTTACGAAAGCCTATGAAGGAGTGTTAGTCTGAGGACGATGCGGCCCTCCACCCTAGCAGGACTCACGGCGGGAGTCATGATCAGCGGTATATCGGCGACCGCCGCATACGGCAGTGTTTCCAAATCTTCTCAGCTCTTTGGCCCTTCTGTGTACCGGGGACCGGGAAGGAGACGATCGGTCGCCCTGACCTTTGATGATGGCCCAAGTGAAGGCACTCTCGAGATTCTCGACTACCTTCACAAAGAAGCAGTTTGGGCCACCTTTTTCCAATGCGGCATGAACGTCCGGCGTTTACCTCATATCGCCGGACAGGTCGCCGCAGCCGGCCATCAACTTGGCAATCACACTTATTCGCATCCAAAGCTTCCCTTCAAATCGCGCGAGTTCATCGAGCGGGAATTTATGGAAGCTCAGAAGATCATCACTTTCGAAACGGGCGTGGCGCCTATGCTGCTGCGGCCACCTTACGGTTTTCGCTGGGTGGGACTGCGGGAGGTGCAAAAGAAACTCGCGCTGCTGGACGTTCTGTGGACTGTGATTGCCTACGATTGGTGCTGGCCTTCCGACCGCATTGCCAAGCACGTGCTCAGGCGTTCGGCTCCCGGCGGCATCATCTGCTTGCACGACGGACGCGGTGTGCGCGAAAAGCCGGATATCCGAACAACTTTGCGGGCGCTCAAGCAAATTGTCCCTGTCCTGAAAGATCAGGGTTACTCGTTTCGAGGTAGTCAGCGACTTGATGCACGTCTGACCGAAGTTTGTTGTAGTGGTGGTAGTGAGCGCAGAGAATAGATCAGGCAAACTGTATCTGATAGGGGCCGGCCCCGGCGATGCGGAATTTCTCACCTTCAAGGCCGCGCGGATTCTTCGCGAGTGCGACGTCATTCTTTATGACCGCCTGGTCAGCGCCGAGGTGCTCGCGTTCGCCCGCCCGGATGCCGAGCTGATTTACGTTGGCAAACACGAGCACGAACAACAGCGCGTCCAGAGCCACATCTTCGATCTCATCCGCAACTTTGCGGCAGCCGGCAAAACAATTGGGCGGCTGAAAGGGGGCGATCCGCTCGTGTTCGGACGCGGCGCGGAAGAATGGGCTTTTGCGCTTGAAGAAGGCATTGAGGTCGAACTCATTCCCGGTGTCACGTCGGCCATTTCCGTGCCCGGTTTAGCCGGCATTCCGCTTACTTACCGCGGAATCTCACAAAGCTTTGCAATCATCACCGGACATTGTCATCAGGGTCTGGATCAAGACTGGAGACGATACGCGGAGATCGATACGCTGGTGATCCTCATGGGCGTAACGAACCGAGCTTTTATCGCGGCCTCCTTGATTGCAGCCGGCCGTAAACCCGATGAGCCGGTCGCGTTTATCCAGCACGGAACCTTGCCGGGCGAACAGGTCATAGAGAGCACGCTCGAAGCCGTGGCTGCTGAAGAGACTGAAATCGAGAGCCCGGCGGTGTTCGTGATCGGCGAAGTAGTGAACATTCGCAAACAGCTCAAGGCTGAAGCTCAACCAGCGCAAGCGATTGCGGACTGAGTGTGATCGGTTTATCGACCGGCATCTCCTGAGGCTGCATCAGTTGCGACGATTTCTTTAATTCGCGAATCTGCGCGGACGTGGGGAACGCCGGACTGCCCAAATCTTTCCACGCCTTCAGCGCCGAGCCATGCGACGGGTCGACATACTGTAGCTGATAGTATTTGGCGCGAGTCCCTTTTAGATCCAGGCGAAACGTCTTCTCAGGCACGCTTTGTCCAGGCTCGGCGTAATTCCAGATCGCGATAATGACGTGCTCATTGGTATCTTCAGTGACCAAAGCGTCGTCGGAATTTACGGGGAGGCGGCGACTGCCGAGCTGATGCAGCAGCTTGAACGCATTGAAGGCCGCCTTCGGAATTCCACGCTCCGCAATTAACCCGTACCCGCCATAAAAGGGCGTCTTCACCACTCCCTGTTCTTCGAAGACATCCGAAAATGTCCAGTACGACATAATATTCGCGAGCCCGTCGCATTCGCGGATGTTATTGGCCAGCCATGGACCCATGAACGCGCTATCGGTTACCTCTTGTTGGGTCATATAAGTCGCGTTGTATTCGGACCAGATAATCGGCGTATTCGGAGCGGCAGAGGATTTCACTTGGTCAAACACCTTCTTAGCCGCGCGTGCGACCATATCGCGGCGTGGAATGGCGATGCTGTTGCCGAACACGTCTTGCGACGTATCGTTGCCGTAAACGTGCGTGGAAACGAAATCGAATGGCACATGGTTCTGTGTGCAATGTGCAATGAAGGCGTCCACCCAGGCCGCTTGCGCAGTTGCCGGTCCGCCGACGCGAAGATCGGGATCCACATTCTTGATCGCTTTCGCGGTTTCGTCGTAAAGCGCAAAATAGGTCTGCTGTTTCGGAACACCATCCCAAAAATCGATGTTCGGCTCGTTCCAGACTTCGAAATACCATTGCTCCACTTCACCTTTTCCGTAGCGATCCAGTAAGTGCTTTGTGAATGCCTCGATCAAGGCGCTCCACTTCGCTGGTTCTTTTGGCGGCGATGGAAGTGGTTTATACCAGAAAGGATGAGGCTTCAAGTTGGCCGCCAGCTTGCGCGGCATGAAGCTCAGCTCGACGAATGGCTTCACACCGTTTTCCAGTAAGCCGTCGTAGATCTGATCGACATCAGAGAAGTTGTAGACGGGGCGGCCCTGGGCATCTTCGTCGTAGACGCCATTCTCGTCGTCGAGAATGGCGTGGAAGCGCACGTACTGAAATCCGGTGATATTCTTGACGGTCTTAAGATCAGAGCGGTAGCTTTCGCGCAAACTGAGATTTGCGCGGCCCGAGCCGAACATACTTTCCCACATATGCGCAAAGGGATGCGACGGAGCGGAAATATCGATGGTGAGAACTTCTTCCGGGGGACCGGCCTGCCCGTAAAGCGGCGATACAATCAGCACAAGAGCCAGCGACACAAAGATACATCTCACGCTTGTTAGAAGGCGGATGGGTTTTGTTTGTTGCATGGCGTCAGGTGGTCTTTTGCGCGTAACGAGCCGCCGTTTCGCGAACCAGAATACCCATTTTGGGGTGACTCGGCTCCAGTTCGGGAGTTAATCCACAATTCTTCAGCGATGCCGTGCAAGTGGGACCTATAGAAGCGAGCAGCGTGCGCCGCAGAGCAGCGAGGGCGGCCTCGCGTTGCCCCTGCTGGGCAGCATACTCCAGGAAATGCTCAATCTGAACGCCGGTAGTGAACAAGCTCACGCCAAATTTGCCCGCCAGCAGATCCTCCAAAGCAGCTTGCAATGGCGCTGTATCGGGCGGAAGCCTCCATTGATAAACGGCAACTGTTGAAACCCTTCTGCCTTGGGCCGTCAGCCCGTCGATCAGTTCGCGATTCGTTTTTCCGTATTCCTGGACCGCGACGGATTTCTCCGGTCTGGATTCGATGGCGGCCAGCAGCTCCCGCCAGGTATTTGGCTCGGGGACGGAGACCGTTACGGGCACATTGAATTCCCGAAGAACGGCGGTCGGTTTCGGACCGCGCACCACAATGGTCAGGCGGCGAAGAGCGTCGAGGAACCGGTCCTCGGTATCCCGCGAGGCAAGCGTGCGATGAAGCAGCCTCGCGCCTACGCCGGTGAGGAAGATCATCATATCGAACTCCCCCGCGTAGAGACGGTCTGCGAAGGCGAATGCTTCGTGGTTGTCTTCGACAGGCACCTCAACCAATGCAGGTGCAACGAACGGGTCTCCTCCATTGATTCGAATCAGTTCAGCGATCTCCTTGGCGCGGCGGCTCTCGAACGACAGCACTCTCGCATTACCGAAGGGCATGATCACGAATCGTAGCGCAGCCGCTTTCCGACGGCGCTCCGGAGCCGCCGGATTGTTACCATACGAGAAGCTCCCGGTTGAATTTCGCGAGGTACTACATACATGAGCAAGTGTCTGCTCTTTGCAGCAATCGTCACGACGGCGTTGGCCGGCATCGCGACGCCCCAGGCGACCGATCCCAATCCAGGACATTCGCCTGACGTGTTTCTGGATAATCACCGGCCGCTGTTGAACAAGAAGGAAAAAGCGCCGACTTCCCGAAGGGTGACCGGCAAAGCCGTGAACGATGCGGGCCAGCCTCTGGAGGGCGCGCTGGTAACGCTGACCGACAGCAAGACGGGACAAAAGACAACCGTAATCACGAAGAAAGACGGGCGATACAGTTTTGACGATTTGAGTTTTACGGTTGATTACCAAGTACAGGCCAAATACAAAGACCAAGTGAGCGAATCGAAAAAACTCAGTCAATACGACCGCAGCGCCAACATCGTCCGCATTTTGGAGATTGGGCCGGCGTCGAGTTCCGCCAACGAACCTACCGCAGTTGCCAAAAAGGAGACTTCTCCGGAGTCTAAGAAATAGCTCGGGCGTAGCGCTGCACTGTGCGAATGCGCTATAAGAGCAGGTACGATGTCCAGCGCTAGCGTGCTTCGGACTCGTTCCACGCTGGTTCGCTATTCGGTTCCGGTGGTGGGACTGGGCCTGGCCACAGGCCTGTCGCTCATCATCCGACACACGATTGGGCCGCATCCCGCGATCACGATCGTGTTCTTGGTCGCCGTGATGGCCAGTTCGTGGTGGGGCGGCTACATCCCAGGACTGATTGCGTGTGTGTTGGGGATGTTCGTCGTCCCGTTCGTTTTAAACCCTCATTTCAATCCAACCTCCTCGAGTCCCAGCCGTACGATTCTGGTGCTAGCGGTCTCTTTGCTCATCAGCCGCGTGTCGCAGACCCGCGATCAGGCCGAAGCCGCGCTGCGCGAAGCGAATGAGACGCTTGACGAAAAAGTCCGGCAGCGTACGGCGGAGCTCGAACGCTCGAATACCGAACTGCGAAGGCTAAATGAAGACCTCAATCAGTTCGCTTATTCGGCGTCTCACGACCTCCGGGAGCCACTGCGAATGATCATGATCTTCAGCCAAATGCTGGAGCGCAAATGTAAAGGGCAACTGAGCTCCGACGCGGACTCTTATATCGCGAGCATCCTACAGGGCGCGAGGCGCATGGAAAGTCTTCTGCAAGACCTCCTCGCATACGCACACACGATCAATATCGCGCCAGAGAAGGTCGGGATTGTAGATAGTGCGGTCGTGATGGCGCAGGCGTTAGCGCATTTGAGCGCGGCTATGAATGAAAGCGGGGCGAGGATTACGTACGGCGGACTTCCGAAGTTAAGGATACAGGAAGTTCATCTCCTGCAGCTATTCCAGAACTTGATTGGGAACGCAATCAAATACCGCGGGCCGGAAGCTCCTCGCATCGAGATCAGCGCCGAACGCGGTCGGGCCGGACTGGAAGATTTGCATCAAGGACAACGGAATTGGAATCGCACCGCGATACACGGAGCAAATCTTTCGCATGTTTAAGCGCCTGCACAGCTCGGAAGAGTACGAAGGCACCGGCATGGGCTTGGCAATTTGCCAGCGGATTATTGAGCGGTATGGCGGCAGGATCTGGGTTGAACAGACCCAAGAAGGAAAAGGATCGACCTTCTGTTTCACTTTACCGCGCGCCACGGAACAAGCCAGGGCGGCCCGAGCCTAATCCTCTCCTTACTTGAGATCGCTGAGCCGGTCGGGCATATCGGCCAACACATAACTGAGCACAGCGAGCGAGGCTACATTGAGCTGAAACTCGCGGGGCACGATCTTATCGAAGGTGTCCGCATTGGTGTGGTGCCAATCGAAATAATGAGTGCCGGCCGTTCGAACACCAAATCCGGGAACGCCAGCGGCAATCAGCGGCGCGATATCGGAACCGCCCCCGCCATGAGTGATTTTGCCCCCCTCGATGCTTTCGAGCAGCTTTCCGATCTCGACCACGCGCTGGAACGCTGCCTCGGAGACTTGCGGCCGCTGGGGCGAAGGCCGAGCTTGTCCGGCCGCTGATGCGCCCTGGGGCCGCCTTCGATCCTCGCCACCGCCGAATCCAAAGCCGACGGGTTTTTCCGCGCCTCCATCCATCTCGATGGCGGCAACTTGATTTGCGATCCGGTCGCCAACCATGTCGCGGTACGCGCGACCGCCCGCGCCTCCGTTCTCCTCGTTGACCCAGAAGACGACCCGAATCGTGCGCCGCGGATGCAGCCCAAGTTTCTTGATGAGAGCGACGGCTTCGAAGGTGGCCATGATGCCGCTGCCGTCGTCGTTGGCCCCTTGCCCGATATCCCAGGAATCGATATGCCCGCCGAGGACCACCACCTCATTCGGCTTCTCCCGTCCGCTGATTTCGCCCATGACATTGTGGGAATTTGCTTCGCCCTCCTGATGGGCTTCCATCATGAGCTTCACCCGGACGGGCACGCCGCTGTCGAGCAGCCGCTGCAGCATGGCCGTATCTTCGAGGCTCAGCGCCGCAGCCGGAATTTTCGGTGCGCTTTCGTCGTATTCGAGCGCGCCTGTGTGCGGCGTTTGCAGACTAACGCCCGTCATGGAACGGACCAGGACCGCCGCCGCTCCGAGCTCCGCCGCGCGCGAAGGTCCCGCTGTGCGATACATGACGGTCTGGCCATAGCCTTTCCATTCGGGATTAAATAGAACGATTTTGCCGGCGACCTTGTCACGCCCCAACGCCGCGAGTTGCTCGAAATTCGAGACCGCGATCACGTTCGCGGTGATACCCTCGGGCGGTGTGGCCACACTCATGCCGAGGCCGATCATGGTGAGCGGCTTCTCGATGGGCGCAAGCATTACGGCGGATTCCTTGCCGCGCACCCAGTGCGGAACTTTGACGGGCGGCGTCTGGACATTTTCGAGTCCAGCCGCAGTCATCTCCTCGGCAGCCCAACCGATGGCACGCTCCAGAGAAGCGGTTCCGCTCAGCCGGTTGCCAATTCGATCGCAGAGATAGCGCAGATGCTGAAGACCGTCAGTATCGGCGAGGGCGCCATTGATCAGTTTTTGCGAAGTCTCACCGTACTCGCCGGAGATGTTGGTCGGCTCGGCGGCATTTAAGACAATGCTCACCGCGAAGAGCAGCGCGAGGGTTCGGGTCATTTTGATAACTCTAACAAGTTATTAACGTTCCAGACTGAGATAGTCAGGAGCAAGCACAACAATGCAAACAAGAGAGCATATATAACCGGCAATGGACCTAACATAGTCGCTTTCAACTCGGGAACCGGATTGCTGGACCACCAATAGAACACGTTATGAAGGGTCGCGCGAGAGATACCTCCTGCATAGAAGGGAATGAGCTTTGCGACGTAAGTCAGGGCGGCAATCCAGGCTGTTATCAGACACAGCAATGCGGCGCAGATCCTGCCCGCAATTCCGCTTGCTTGGAGTCCTCGGAATCCAAATATCCAAAAGCAGGGAATTACTCCCTGCCAGTACCAGGGCTCCGGATGTTGCGCTACGCCGCCGGTGTGAACCCAGGTGACGCAAGCTTGATAAAAGAGGCCAACAACGAAACACCCGCATCCGGCAAGGACGAACTGCTGTGCCCTGCCAATCTGCCGGTACCGAATGAAATACGACGCTAAGGCGACGGCTAGAAGTAGAGCTTCGGCATCGAGAGTGACTCTGGAGAAAGAGAGAAACGACCAGTTTCCCGTCCAGAGGGACCACCTCGCGAAATCCGCCAGGCTCTTGAACCAATTTATGCGCGGAATGGCAGCCATAGCCCTGACGAGGCCAATGCCCGCAGCACCCTGTTGAGTGCCGGAGACGCTTCCGTAAGTCCAGAAATTTCGCAGATACCATGGTCCTGCAATCAGGAGCGGTAAAGCGAGGGCGATAGCGAGCGAACGGCTTTTCCGAACCAGCAATGCAGCGGCGAGAAACAGCGGAATGAAAACCAGAAAGTACGCTTTGGTCAGCAAGCCTGCGGAAAGCACTCCGGCTAACAAAATCAATTTGGATGCGGCGGGCTGACTCACAAATTCCGCTGTTACGGCCAGAAAGAAAAGCGTCAACGCGATAGCCAGCCAATCGTTGCCGACGTGCGCGACCGACGCCCAGAGCATCTGGGAAGAAAATATACAGGCGAGTACGCCCAAATCGTAAGCGCCTCTGACCCCCACAATTTCCAGGAGCTTGCAACAGGCGAGGTAAAGGAGAACAGTCGATGCGAGCGCCCCGAATAGGCGCAGGAAAAGAATCCGCGAAGGCAACGCGCATCGGGACAGTAACGCGTCGAGCGGAGCCTCGATTGCGTATGCCAAGGGCGCCTGCTGCGCTTCGTAATTGAGCAGGTCCGACTTTTCGTGTCTTAGGGAAGGCGAAAGCGAGTGCAATTCGTTTGCACGATTGAGTTTTTCAGCAAGCGGCAGATGCGCCCAGTCTTCGAAGGAGATCGAATTGGGAACGGCCCCGCTAAGCAGCCGGCTTAATGGCGCGAGAGTCAGCGATTGACGGATCTCGGCCGAGAGCGGCGTCCGGTTCAGAGTTGGAATTTCGTGCCAGACCGAGAGCGCCTCCACATACCCGTAGTGAAATGGCTCATCAAAGCCTTCCCAGAGGGGAAGGAAGCACGAATAAAGGGCAGCGTTGGTCAGGGCCAGCCCTAAGGCGAGATGGCGGGGTTTAAGGAGGAAGCGCATCTGGGCTTTAGCGCGGCGGACTGAAGCCGAATTTCGCGAAAACGGCTTGGCCGGCGGGACTCAGCAGGAACTTCATGAACGCTTCCGCTGCGGCGCGGTTTGGGGTACTTGCCACGATTCCTCCTTTCTGAACGATGGGTTGGTGCCAATCGGCTGGAATCAGCTCCGGATTCTTTCCTTGCAGGAGCGCGTCGGAGGTGAGCACGGCGTCGGCGTTGCCGCTTTCGAAAAGCTGCAGCGTTTGCCGGACGTTCTCGCCGTAGACCACTTTTGGCTGCACCTGCTTCCAAATTCCGGCATGTTCCAGGGCCTGCTGGGCAGCCACCCCGTACGGAGCCAATTTTGGATTGGGCAGCGCTACGAAACGAACCCAATTCTGGGCTAAGTCGCTGAGAGGATGATGTTTTTTGTCCTGCCAAAGAATGGCAACGCGGCCCACTGCGTAGGTCCGCATGGAGTGCGGGATCCAATTTACCGAACGAACCCAATCTATCCACGAACTGGGCGTTGGCGGAGAGGAAGACATCGTAGGGAGCGCCGTTCCGGATCTGCTGCGCAAGGAGAGCGCTGGCCTCGGTTACGAAACGAACCCGGATTACCGAACGAACTCCGATTGGGTTCGTTTTTTCAAACTGCTGCGAGAGGTCGGGTTCGAGGTTGGTGAGGTCGGAGGCAGCGGCGACGGTGAGTGTGGTCTGCGCAACAGAGATGGTTGAAAATAGTAAGAATGCCGCTGCGAGAGAACTTGACAATTGGAGACTCATATATGATACTGAGATTGTGCTAAAGACGGCCGATCGCTCGGACGATTGGCGGAGGATTGAAACCAATGAGTAAGATTATCGGAATTGACCTGGGTACCACAAATTCCGTGGTGGCGGTCATGGAAGGTGGCCAGCCCGCAGTGATCCCGAACCAGGAGGGAGGGCGCACCACGCCGTCGGTAGTGGCTTCACCAAGAACGGGGAGCGGCTGGTCGGCCAGGTAGCAAAGCGCCAGGCGGTAACGAACCCGGAAAACACGATTTATTCGATTAAGCGCTTCATGGGTCGCCGTTTGAATGAAGTAGGCGAAGAGATGAAGCTGGTGCCCTACAAAGTAGTGGCTGGGGAGAACGGGGACGCACGCGTAGAGATTCAGGGCAAAGAAGTATTCGCCGCCCGAAATTTCGGCGATGATTCTGACCAAATTGAAGGAAGCGGCGGAAGCCTATCTGGGCGAAAAAGTCACCAAGGCGGTGATTACGGTGCCGGCGTACTTCAACGATTCGCAGCGCCAGGCGACCAAGGACGCAGGCCAGATTGCCGGTCTGGAGGTGATGCGCATCATTAACGAGCCAACGGCCGCGGCACTGGCGTACGGTCTGGATAAGAAAAAGGACGAGACGATCGCCGTGTACGACTTTGGTGGCGGCACGTTCGACATCTCGATTCTGGAAGTCGGCGACGGCGTAGTGGAAGTGAAGTCCACAAACGGCGACACCCACCTGGGCGGCGACAACATCGACCAACGCATTATCGACTGGCTGGTTCAGGAGTTCCAGAAAACGGAAGGGCCGGATCTTTCGAAGGACCAGATGGCTCTGCAGCGTCTGAAGGAAGCGGCGGAGAAGGCGAAGATCGAGCTCTCGACTCTGCTCGAGACGGAGATCAACCTGCCGTTCATTACGGCCACCCAAACGGGTCCGAAGCATCTGACGGTCAAGCTGACGCGGGCGCGACTCGAGCAGATGGTGGATGACATTCTGCAGCGCTCGGTAGGGCCTTGCAAGCAGGCTTTGGCGGACGCGGGCGTTACGCCGAACGATATAGACGAAGTGGTTCTGGTGGGCGGCTCGACGCGCATGCCGAAAGTGCAGCAGATGGTTCGCGATCTGTTCGGCAAGGATCCGAACAAGACCGTGAATCCGGACGAAGTGGTTGCGGTAGGCGCAGCGGTTCAGGGCGGCGTGCTGGGCGGCGAAGTGAAGGACGTTCTGCTGCTAGATGTGACTCCGTTGTCGCTGGGCATCGAGACGCTGGGCGGCGTGTTCACGAAGCTGATTGACCGCAACACGACGATACCGACGCGCAAGAGCGAGACGTTCTCGACGGCGGCGGATAGCCAGACCTCGGTAGAGATCAAGGTGTACCAGGGCGAGCGCGCGATGGCTCGGGATAACCGGCTGCTCGGGGTGTTTCAACTGGTCGGGATTCCACCGGCGCCGCGCGGCATTCCGCAGATTGAAGTCGAGTTCGATATCGACGCGAACGGAATTCTGAACGTGAAGGCGAAGGACCGGGCGACGAATAACGAGCAGAAGATCACCATCACGTCCTCTTCGGGCTTGAGCAAGGACGAAGTGGATAAGATGGCGCGCGATGCGGAATCGCACGGGGCGGAAGATCGCAAGAAGAAGGACGAGATCGAGGCTCGCAACCGGGCGGACGCCATGGTTTACAACGTCGAGAAGATGTTGAAGGAACATCGCGACAAGATCTCGGAGTCGGATGCCAAGGAAGTGGAATCGGCGATGGAAGAGGTCAAGAAAGCGATGGCGGAAGGCGGACTCGAGAAGATCCAATCCGCGACCGATAAGTTGACCACGGCGAGCCATAAACTGGCGGAAGCGATGTATAAATCGCAGAGTGCCGGCGGAAATGGCGCGGGCGCAGCGGCGGGCGATGGCGCTACCGCCGGAACGCAAACGAAGGAGCAGCCCAAAGACAACGTTGTGGATGCTGAATTCGTGGACGTGGAAGACAAGAAGTAAGAAGACAGAAGTCAGGAGACAGAAGTCAGGAGACAGAAGTCAGGATCGGCGGTTTTCATACTACGAAGGCCGCCGATTCTTTTGAAGGTCGGTGAGAGTTAATGCCTTCTGCAACGAAAAAAGACTATTACGAGACTCTTGGCGTGGCGCGCGGAGCGGATGCTGAAGAGATCCGTAAAGCATACCGGCGGCTGGCCCGGAAGCACCATCCGGATCTGAATCCGGGTGACAAGGCTTCGGAAGACCGCTTCAAGAAAGTTCAGGAAGCGTACGACATCTTGAGCGATGACAACAAGCGGAAGGTTTACGACCAGTACGGGTTCTATTCCGATAACATTCCGCCGAATGGCGGCGGGCCGGGAGCGGGGGCGCCGGGCGGTCCCAATTTCGGCGGGTTCGACTTCAGCGAATTTTTGCGGCAGAACGCGGGCAGCGGGCAGCGCGCTCACGAGACCGAAGGACCGGCGGGTGGCGGATTTCGCGACATTTTCGGCCAGTTCTTCGGCGGTCGCGGACGGCAAGCGACCCCTCAGCCGGAGCGCGGAGCCGATCTCGAATATGGATTGAATGTCGATTTTTGGCAGGCCATTCGCGGGACGCAAGTCAAGCTGAACATCTCGCGCCAGGAGACCTGCGAGACATGTCATGGGACCGGTTCCGCCGGCAGCAACGTGGCGGTTTGCCCGGAGTGCGACGGGACCGGAAATGTAACTCAAATGGCAGGCGCAATGAAATTTAATCTGACTTGCCAGCGGTGCGGCGGGACAGGCCGTTTGAAGAATGCCTGTCCAACTTGCCGGGGCGAGGGAGTGATTGCGCGGCCGGATACGGTAGAGGTGCGGATACCGCAGGGCGTAACTTCGGGCGCGCGTTTGCGGGTGGCGGGCAAAGGCAATGCGGGCGTGGCGGGCGGCCCTTCGGGCGATCTCTACATCACGATACGGGTAGACGAGCACCCCTTCTTTAAGCGAGACGGAGACAACATCGGGATACAGGTGCCGCTTACGGTGAGCGAGGCGGGGCTGGGCGCGAAGATCGAGGTGCCGACCATAGATGGCCGCGCGCTTTTGAAAATTCCGCAAGGGACGCAAAACGGGCAGAAATTTCGGCTGCGTGATAAAGGCGTATTCAATGCGCGGAAGAACTCGCGCGGCGACGAGATTGTGGAAGTGGTTCTGCGATCGCCGGACGTGCACGATGAACGGACGCGAGAACTGTTGCGGGAATTGGCGCAGGTGCAGACCGGCGATGTGCGCTCGGAAATGTGGAGTAAAGTGTCGTGACGAAGAGCAGGAACAAAGCAGCGTACATGATTTCGGCGGTGGCGGAGCAGTATGCCATTCATCCGCAGACGCTGCGGCTTTACGAGCGCGAAGGTCTACTGACGCCGTCGCGGAGCGAAGGCAATACGCGCCTCTATACGGACGACGATCTGGAGCGGCTGGAGATTATTCTCAAGCTGACGCGTGAACTGGGAGTGAATCTGGCGGGGGTCGAGATCATTCTGAATATGCGCGAGAAGATGGAAGCCATGCAGCGGCAGATGGAAGGATTTATTGCGACGTTGAATCAGGAGTTATCGGAACGCGCGGCGCATCGGCCAGTTGATAATCATTCGCTGATGCCGGTAATTCAGATTAATTCGATGATGCAGCGGGTAGAGGGGAAGCGAACGACGGCGGAGAAGCGGCGGGGGAAGTAAGTATGCAGCTATGCGATCCGCGCAGACTGTGAGGTAATTGGCAGCGACACATAAACCTTTATGAGAGATATTTCGAATGTTTACGCGGGCAAAAAACGCACTGGAGTCGATGGCACTTTCGGAATCTCCCCGACAGTCCCGCATTTCCCCGGCGTGGTTATCACTTCAAGCTCTTTCACCAGCCCACATAAGAGACGCGGAACTCGCTAGAAAGTTTGCTACGCTTTACGAAAAACATTATTCCTCACGGCAAGGCCAGGACGTTCGGCCTCTGTGCAAGGAAGAAGTCGAAGTCGAAATCAAGGAATTAGTGGATCTTTGTGCGAATCTCATCCAATACTCGGCTTAACGCAATAAAAATGATTTGGCGAGACGATGAGTTGCCGGACTCGCTTCACAGCAGAGTTGATACGTGAGAATATGGCACGGATTGCGGAGGTCGGCAGAAGCGATTGACCTTCGCCCGGGAAGAGGGGAGAACCGAGGTCAACCACGTATGCCGGATTGGTGGCGGAACGCGAGCGGATCGGCTCTCGCATCTGGGAAGGTGGAGGCCCGTCCCGCTGGAAATATTTTTCAGATACCGGCCCACGGATCGCTTTACCCTTGGTCCGCCAAGTAACGCTTCACCAAATTCTGGAACTCATCCAAGGAATTGCATCTACCGGCGGCATGGGGGCGCTGCCGTGCTTCAGTGAGTTCTTGGCGAGTCATGTTACTGGTCAGGTCGTCGCGATCGCGAATCGCCGCCTTCTGATCATCGCCGGTCAAATTGTCGACGGCAAAACTCAGCCAGATATAAGCGTCAGCGAATCGGCCTTGATACTGCAAGGTCCGGGCCAAATGTGAGAGGGCGTTGACGTCACCTAGAAGCGCCGCCTTTCCGAACCAGCGAGCGGCTTCAGTGTAGTTTTGCGACACACCATTCCCGTACAAAAACATCAGGCCGATGTTAATCCCCGCACCAGCGAACCCGTGGTCGGCGGCCACCCGATATAAACGGAGAGCTTCTGAGTAATCTTGAGTTACCCCTTGCCCAGCGGAATACATGTTTCCAAGGTTGACGAATGCGCCCATATGGCCTTGGCTCGCGGCCTCGCGATACCAACGCGCCGCCTGCAAATAATCTTGTGGCACTACCTGGCCCTGATAGTATACGACGCCGAGAAAGAACTGGGCCTCCAAGTTCGACTGATCTGCGGCCTTCCGAAACCAGCGTAGAGCTTCCTCGTAATGTCGGGGTACGCCTTCGCCAGTGAAATACATTCGGCCCAGGGAATATTGCGCATCTACTTGATTCTGTTCGGCAGCTTTACGGAACCAACTGACAGCCTCCTCTAAGTAGCGCCCTCTACTGTCCTCATCGAAACTTTTAGCACGAGCGACGCAGTAAGACCCGTAAAAAAGCTCCGCCTTAGCATCGCCCAATTCACTCGCTTTCTGCCACATGTCGAGAACCATGTCCGCTTCTTCCCAGTTTTCCCGAAGAAGGTTTTCGTCCGTCGCAGCGCGGAAGCAATGAAGACCTTCGGAGTCATCTCTAGTAACACCTTCACCCGTTTGGTACATCTCCCCGAGGGAGCAAAACGCATATAAATTCCTTTGTTCCGCTGCCTTCCGATACCAGGTGGCCGCCTCCACGGGATCTCGCGGCACGCTGCGGCCCTGGCGGTATCTATCACCGAGCTCATTTTGTGCATGCGAGTCACCAGCTTCCGCCCGCTCACGAAGCTGCCAAAGCGGAAGCAAATCAAGCTCCCAATCCGCAATGTCATGAACGAGGAGGGCCGCATCCCTTCGGCCACGAGCGACGAGACTGGATTGCGCCGATGAAAGGACCAGCGACGACTCGTCGCCGTTGTGTGAGATTTGGAGGCGCAATTGATCAGTCACCTGTCACATCCTGTTTGGCGAGGGCCTGGTATTCCTTCCGGACGCGCTCAATTTGTTCCCGAACCGAAATCGCCAGTTCGGCTAACAGATCCCGGCCATCTCGGTTTCGTTCTTCGACCTGTTTCCTGAGTAGAGCGATTTCGCTTTGCCGCAATGCGGCCAATTCCTGTTCAATAGCAGATACGCGATCTTTTGCTTGGCTGATTTGTCGGATGATACGGATCAGTTCGGTTCCGATCCCCTCTCCTTCCACGGCATCCGTGCCGTCCTGGTACTCATCGAGAATGCGCTGAAGCGCCTCGGGGTCTCCCAACTCATATGCGCGATTGGCCTCGGCCATGAGTCGCGTCCGGCGTTCCCGATCGACAGAATCTTTGGCAAAGTCGGGATGTATCCGTTTGGCAAGTTCACGGAACACCCTTTTGAGCTCAGGTGATGGCGTGAAGTCCCTGCCCTTGGATGCCTCACCGTGCGCGGCCTCGTGGGTCTGGCGTGCCTGTTCGCGGGCCTCTTCTGCCTGTTGCTTTGCATTGATTGAATGATCACGCCGCGCCTTCAACTCGCAAAGTCGAGCCCTCCATTCGTCCAACTCTGCGTAAAGAGCGCCAACCTGGCGAAGATACCGGCTCTCAAAGGCTGCCAGTTGACTGCGAAGATCGACAAGCTCCAGTTCGCGTTCCGCGAGAGTCGCACGGATGGCAGCCAGCTCTGCTCGTTTTCTGAGGAGTTCCTGCTCTTCCGGCCTTAACCGTTGCTGAGATATGGCATTAGTTTCCAGCACAGTGAGCCCGCATCATATCTGAAAGAAGGAGACTGAGTCTCTGTAGCATCGCGCACGGTTGAACAGTTCTACCGGGTCACTGTCAACTGTTCCTGGCCAGAAATCCTTTTTGTGCTCAATCGCCTGCCAGCTCTGCGGATTTTTTTCCTAGAACCGAGGAAATCGGGGTCGTAAGCAGCACTACTTTGTGAATATAGGATCGAAGTCCCACATCCGTGTATCGGAGTTAATCCACATTCCGGATACGGATTACGAATCTCTCGATAACGGAAGAATTCGTTTCGCTCAGCACAGCCACGAATAAGGGCGAGGAGGGCGACAGTTGTGCTTACACCGATTAGTGGACATTCTAAGCAAACGAGGTTTTGCATCGTCAATTATCGAGCAGCGTGTGGCAGTTACCCAAGGAAAGTCGTCATATCTTTCTTGGGATCGATCCCAATTTATGCCCGTGAACTGGAAATTACTATAGGCCTTAAGGGGGTAGAAGCATCGTGGGCGTACTATTACTTCGCTGGCGAATTCTTTGACGCAACTCTCCGCCACTGATTCATGCAAGCAAACCCGCTTTGGCTGGGAGTTCCCGCCTCTTGGGCGATTCGGCATTCGTTCGACCTAAAGAACCGATCCTGTTCGGGTGCCGACCCGAGTCCTGCAGCAAATGACTTATCGCCGCCGAGTCTTAATGTTCGACAGCTTCCAGGAAACTCTCGATCGCTTCGGCCAATGAGTTGCATGCGTGACCGCTTCCTTCAAGTGAATGTTTGACGGTAAACCCAACACCGGGGCTTTTTTCGATTTGTACCGTTGTCAAACTTCCGCTTCGAATCAAGAAAGCTTCCAGTCGCTTTAAAAGCTCGAATTCGTTTGTCGCGATCACACCCGCCATGGGAATGACTGTATCAATTCGCAGCCGCAGTTACCCTTCGGGCGATCTCTACATCACGATACGGGTAGACGAGCACCCCTTCTTTAAGCGAGACGGCGACAACATCGGGATTCAGGTGCCGCTTACAGTGAGCGAGGCGGGACTGGGCGCCAAGATCGAGGTGCCGACCATAGATGGCCGCGCGCTTTTGAAAATTCCGCAAGGGACGCAAAACGGGCAGAAATTTCGGCTGCGTGATAAAGGCGTATTCAATGCGCGGAAGAACTCGCGCGGCGACGAGATTGTGGAAGTGGTTCTGCGATCGCCGGACGTGCACGATGAACGGACGCGAGAACTGTTGCGGGAATTGGCGCAGGTGCAGACCGGCGACGTGCGCTCGGAAATGTGGAGTAAAGTGTCGTGACGAAGAGCAGGAACAAAGCAGCGTACATGATTTCGGCGGTGGCGGAGCAGTATGCGATTCACCCGCAGACGCTGCGGCTTTACGAGCACGAAGGGCTATTGACTCCGTCCCGGAGCGAAGGCAATACTCGCCTGTATATGACGACGATTTGGAACGGCTGGAGATCATTCTCAAACTGACGCGGGAGCTGGGCGTGAATCTGGCGGGGGTCGAGATCATTCTGAATATGCGCGAGAAGATGGAAGCCATGCAGCGGCAGATGGAAGGTTTCATCGCGACGTTGAATCAGGAACTTTCGGAACGCGCGGCGCATCGGCCGGTTTCCAACAATTCGCTGATGCTCGTGATTCAGATTAATTCGTTGACGCAGCGGGTAGATGGGAAGCGGGCCGCTGCCGAAGGAAAACGGAAAGCGAAGTAGGCGTTCCTAAGCGTTTTGCGAGCGCGCTGTCGCCGGCTAGCCCGGAGATAAAACTATCCTTGGCCGACGGTGTTGTCAAGAATTTTGTGTAAACGCTCGCGTTTTTTGGGCCGATAGCCCACAAAATTCTTGACAACACCACTCCCTTTGATCCGGGACGATCGCATGCTTTGATAACGCACTGGTTGATGTTGGCCTAGACCACGGTAGCGCGTTCCGACAAGTGCTGCACGACTACTTCGTCTGGTCGACCAAGACGACAATGGCCGTTTTCACCGCTCGGCTGATGATGTGCGTCGCGGGCTGAACATCCCACACTGGTCATGGGACGGAACATCCAGCGCCAGCCTAGATTACGCCGACGGTTGCATCTGTCTCCAAATTTGGATTACTAGGCGGGAGACGTCCGCGGCAGTACCGGGACGGTCCAAAAGCGCGCGAATGGGTGCTACGGATTTTATCGTTGCAGCAATCCGCAATTGATTTCTTCAAGAGAGGGAAGAGCTAGGTCTTCCTTTTCGGTCGGCACGGCACCGGTACTCTCGTTATTTGGTCTTCTTGAACTGAGGACGACTCAGCCAATCGCGAACAGTCTGGCTCTGGCTCAGATTTCCGAACTCGGTGGAAGGCGGCGCCGACGCCGCTGCCGGTGACAAGGCCTTCTTTTCCACGCCTTGTAGCGCACATGGCAGACCGGGAACTGTGCCAGGACTCGACAGGCTGGGGACACTCGTATCCGGAGATGAGAAATTGAATTTCGCGACCGGGTTACCAATCGCAGGAGAGGCATCACGCAGCGTCAGTGGTGACAATCCCCAACGCCACTCAATCAGCTTCAAGATGGCAGTATGATCGTAAACCGTCGAGTCGACTTGATTGTTGCCGCGTGTGAATGGCGAGGCGATCACGGCCGGGATCCGGAAGCCGAGCAACGCGGTCCCATTCACCAGATTCGTGTCCAGGTTATTTGGCGCGACTACGCGTGGTGGAGGAACGTGATCGAAGAAGCCGCCCCATTCGTCGAAAGTGACAATCATCACCGTGTTGGACCACTTCGGTCCGCCCGTGACGGCGTGGAACACTTGCGATAGAAACGCTTCGCCGTTACGAATGTCCGAATGCGGGTGGTCGTCATTTCCGAGACCGTCATCGAACTCTGTAAAATTCGGATCTAGAAACGAAACGGCCGGCAAGTTGCCGGAAGCAACGTCAGAGAGAAAGTCGTCGAAATCCGCCGAAACTGTTAGATATTTCAGACCCCACAATGAAAGAAAAGGGACGTTTCCGAAATAGTAGCGATGGGAGATTCCGGCCTTTGAGAGCCATCGAAGATGGTGGGCAGTTCACTTATCGATAGCATGTTCGCGAGGCGATCCGTTTGTGCCGCCCAGAGGAACATGCGGTTCGGAAAAGTCTCAGCCAGTATAGGGGCGAACCAGTGGTCACACGTCGTGTACGCCTGGGCCAATGCCGAGAGAAACGGAAGCTCCGCCGGGCTGTAGTAGCCGATGCTGTAGATGTCATTCCCCGGGACTCGCAAGAACCCATCCATGCGTCCGTTGTCGTAGGCGGTGAGGTTCGGGCTGCCATAAGCGTTGTTCGGTACATTATGACCGCATCCGGTGTAATCGCTAGCGAGCGAATACACCGGATGGGACGCTCCTGATGTGTCCGCATAACTGAGTCCAGCGGGTATTCCGTCAGCGCGGGGAAGCCAACCGAGGAAATGATCGAAGCTCCGGTTTTCCAACACGACGACGACCACATGCTCGATGCCGGAGTTCAACGGGCTCACATTTGTGGGATTTGGGAGCGGACCAGGCGGTGGCGCCGAATATGGAGGGACACGCGCGACGCATCCACCCGTCAGGCCTACAGACCCCAGTCCGGCCGCTCAAAAGTGTTTGCGTGAAGCGCCGGCGGTTCATCGGATGCTGGACTCTCCCTCTCAGCGAACCGAGTATACACTTCCTGGCAGACAGAAACACGCTATCCGGGCCTGCGCCTGTATTATGCAGACGAGGTGAGCGTACAAAAACCTCGGTAAGGAGATTCGCCGGTGGATGAGAGATCCGGATCTTACCCTTTCTTCCTGATTTGTTTCAACGTCTGCCGCAAGATTGGGAGCACCCCGAGATCCTTTTCTGCTGCGAGTTGCTCCTTTACCTCAACTAGAGTCTCCAGGTTTAGGACGCGGATGCGAACTCCCTCACCGATATCCATTTCAGACGAATGCGGCAGCAACTCGTCATATCCTAGATTTCGGCCGATTGTGCCGAGTAGATCCAAAGGTCCGTAGCGGGTAAGGAGATTGAGGTGACCGCCTCTAATAAAATGAGTCGCGTTTGGCTTCAATCGCCTTTCCGGCTGGATACGGAAGAATGCGTCCAACAAGTGCAGCAGGGTTAGCAGCCGATCGACATTCGTGGATTCCAAAGAGTAGACCAGATCGATGTCATAGGTTTGGATCGGGGCGCCATTGAGAACCGCAGCCAAACCACCGACGACTATGAATTGAACTCGGCCTTCATATAGCGTTCGCAGCGTCGCGATCAGCTTAGTCTCGGGCATTCAAGTGGCGAATCGCGAGGATTTCATTGATGCGTTCTTCGAGAAATTGCAGGCGCTCGGCGGGCGTAAGGGACAGCATCCAACGGATCAGACTCAAATCAACGCCGTCTTCACTGTAATCGGGAGCCGGAGCAGTATCACGGCCCTCGCGTTCGTTTCCATTCGCTTCCATGAGCCAGTTCATGCATTATAGGCGGTTGGACTATCTGCGGGAGCACACAGTTGACGAACTAAGGAAGAAACTATTTCCATGGTGCGTCTAAATCGCCGGTGATTCCTCTGAGTGATCGGGAAGTCGCCGCAGAGATTATTGAGTCGTGTCGAGCTGGGGACCGGGACGCCCTTCGTGTGCTCTACGACTTCTATAAGGATCGTGTGTACTCGATTGCGCTGCATTTCTTTCGCGGCGATGAGCCGGCGGCGAGCGACATCACACAGCAGGTCTTTCTTAAACTGATGACGTCTATCGGGCAATTCAAAGGCGAGGCCGCGTTCTCCACGTGGCTGTATCGATTAGTCGTCAACGCTTGTCAAGACGCCGAACGGCGGCGCAGACGCGTGAGATTGACCTCGCTGCCAAACCGGTTAGAGGAGATTGCGGATAAGGGCTCGCACGAGGAAGATTACGCTCATGCCCAGACGGCGCGCGCGGTGCGGGCGGCTGTTTCGGTATTACCACCCAAGTTTCGGATGGCCATCTTGTTGCGCTATTTCGATGATTTGTCTTACGAGGAGATCGCCCAGGCACTGCACTGCTCGATTGGCACGGTAGCGTCACGTCTGAGCCGCGGTCACAGGCTAGTCGCAGAGTACCTGAAGCGACTGGATCGGAAAATGCGATGAGGATGTTCAGCAGACATGCATCCCGGCTCTTGGCTGCATACCTCGACGGCGAGTTAGGCCCTCGGAAAGCAACGCAAATCGCAGTGCACCTGGAACGCTGCGAATACTGCCGATGTGAGCGTGAGTTAGTTCAATCGGGCAGGGCGGCGCTCGAGCATCTTTCTTTGGTACACGCTCCCGCCGCCGTTTGGACCGCCATCGAAGAAGCGCTTTGCAACCCTCAACCGTGGCAACCTGAGCGAGGTCGGCGGTGGCGTCTCGTATTCGCCCTATCCGTTTTGGTGTTCGTGGTGGGGTTTTGGGCCCTTGAGCAGAGGCTTCATCGAGACGGAGTGACTTGGGAGTTAGCACGGGTTCAGGGCACTCCCATTGTGGATGCCAAACCGGTCCGCGCCGCAGTGCAGATTAGAGCCGGCGAGTGGATCGAGACAAACTCATCGGCCAGCGCGACGGTGAGGCTGGGCGAAATCGGGTTTGTCGAGGTCGCATCGAACACGCGCTTGACCGTAATAGCGGCGCGTCCAGATGAAAATCGACTCGCGCTTGCGCGGGGACAGATCCACGCCAAGATCTCGGCTCCTCCCAAACTCTTTTTGGTGGATACAGCTTCCGGCACAGCCGTGGATCTGGGCTGTGAATATTCGCTGCATACGGATGAAACGGGATCGGGGCAGCTCGATGTGACGCAGGGGTGGGTTGCGTTTCAATGGAAGGGCCAAGAATCGCTCGTTCCGGCAGGCGCAAGCTGCTTAACGCGACCTAAAGCGGGTCCAGGAGTGCCGTATTTCGACGACGCGCAGGCAAGTTTCAAGCAGGCTGTGGACAGCTTCGCCGTTGCGAATTTCGAAGGCCCTTGGCTGGACACGATATTGAGAGACGCGCGCGTGCGAGACACGCTGACTCTTTGGCATCTGCTCTCGCGAGTTAGCGTTCGCGATCGCGAGCGGATCTACGACCGTATGGCCTCCATGGCGCCAGTTCCCGCGGGGATTTCGCGCGAGAAGGTGATGAAACTGGATCCAGGGACTCTAGCGCGGTGGAAAGACGAGCTCGCCTGGCTCTGGTGAGCCGGGAAGGAAATGCCGGGCAAGTGCGTCTAAAGGTCCGAGAGGAGATTTTGGTCAATGCGATTCGGCGCACTGTTGATGGTTTCGGCGGCGTTGGCGATGGCACAAGGCTTCGCGTTCCAAGTTGCAAGCCCCGTAGCATCGCAGGACTTCCATTTCAAGGCGGCGACATTTGTATTCCGGACGGTAGGATGCAGCGGCAGCGAGGCGCCAAAGATCTCCGCCACCGCGGAAGGAATTGACAATAATCAGCACCACTCGTTGGCGCTGAAGGTGGTAGCAGGAAGCAAACCGGATGTTTACGCGGTGTTTCAGACCTGGCCCAGGGACGGCCAATGGCTGGTTGATCTCGCCGGTACCTGCGGGAACGAGAGCGCCGGGGCACTGATACCAATAGGGCCGAACGGCTTCAACCGCGAATCTGCGAAATTCTTTTCGCACGCGCCGAGTAAGAGTGAGATCGAAGTCTCATTGAGGCTGTTGACACAGGGAGGAAACAAATGAAGCGGAAGGTAAGGCCCGCGTTTGCGGTAGCAGCGCTGGCTATTTTGGCTTCAGGGCTTCTGATGGCCAGAAAGTTGCACGTATCTGAGACGGATAGACTGACAGTGCACGAGTGGGGCACTTTCACTTCTGTGGCGGCGGAGAATGGTTCGGCCGAGGAATGGGGCGTCCTGGACGGCAAGGATGGCCTGCCCAGCTTCGTCCACAATCGGGGGTATCGCAACTTCAAATGGAGGCTAGAAGGCACCGTGCGTATGGAAACCCCGGTGCTTTACTTCTACAGCCCACGCGAACTGACTGCGCACGTGAGAGTTTCGTTTCCGAAGGGGCTCATCACGGAGTGGTACCCGAAGGCCGAATATCAGGTGGACCGGAAGACCGGAACCGGCGCGACGTATCGTTTGCCGCCGAACTTAAACGGAATCGATACGTCGATGATGGGCCTGATTGGCGCCATCGAGTGGAGGAGCATAGCGATCGAGCCCGATGCAAGGCTTGACTTGCCGCTTGAAAAGACACCGAGCCGTTACTACGCCGCGCGGACGACTGATGCTTCGCCGGTCAATGTGGACGGAGAACACGAGAAGTTTCTGTTCTATCGCGGCGTGGGGCGTTTGGCGGTTCCTCTCTCAGCGCGCGTGTCTCAAGACGCGAAAGTGGTGCTCGAGAATTGCGGCGCTGCAGTGCCGGTTGCCATATTGTTCGAGAATCGTGGTGGACGCTTAGGGTATCGCATAACGCGCGGTGTTTCAGGCGGGGTAACGCTAGATCGTCCGGCACTCGGTGCGAGCTTTGATGCCTTGGCCGGAAATCTCGAGAACGCGCTTGTAGAGCAAGGACTGTTTCAGAAGGAAGCGCAAGCCATGATCGCAACCTGGCGCGATTCCTGGTTCGAGGAAGGTTCACGGATCATTTATATAGTTCCCGCGAGCACGGTGAATGCAGAGCTTCCGCTTCAAATCGATCCCGTTCCGGCGCAGATCACTCGTGTTTTCGTTGGTCGCATAGAGTTGATTACGCCGGAAACCATGCAGTCCGTGGAAGCTGCGATCGGCGCAAATGACGGCTGCGTGCTCAATCGCTACGGACGTTTTCTGGATTCGATTCTGAAACGCATCGTTCTGGAGCATCCGGCTCGGGCGTACGAAATCGACGCTTTCCGCGCCAAGGCCGGCGCGCTAGATTGTCCGCACACCGGCGAATCACCAGCCGCACTATTGTTTCACCGACCGCTTTCCAATTGATCTCGTCGCCCGGACGGCTTGCATAAGTTCGGGGCATGGCGTCCGTCCCCCGGGACGACCTTAGAGCGTGTGGAGATAGGCCAGGATGTTCGCCTTGTCGTCGGCCGAAAGCATGTCGGAATACGCGGGCATTCCGTTGCCACCGTTATTGATTTGCGCCAGAACGTTCTCATCGTTCACCGGCTTGCCGTTTTGCAGCGTCTTCCTCTTGAACAATCCCTGGAGCGATGGCCCCATCTTCTTCTCCGGCGAATCGACATTGTGACAGACCGCGCATTGCTCAAATGCCTCTTTCCCTTTGGCCGGATCGCCCTTATCGCTCTTTTGCCCAGCAGAGCTTCCTAGCGCTATGAAGGCGCAAATACTAAAAGAAGCGGCAACCGCGAACGCATGTCGTCTCATTCAGCTCTCTCCTGCCCAATCGGGCTCCCAAAACTCTCAGTCTACAACTCGAAGCAAACATTTGATGTTCGCGCATGGGAAAAGGCATCACGATGAAAAGAGATTAACGATAGGGAAACTTCACCTGGGCGGATCGGCGTCCAAAACCATGCGGTATTCGCCGCCCAAAACTCCTCGCCCAATCTGCGGGATAATGTGTAACATCCGGTGACTCATCCAGGTTCGATCGGCACTGAGATTGAATCCTGGCATTCAGAAGGTATATTTATGTTTCTACGAGCGCTCGTTCGCTCCCTCGTTCTTACGTCGTCAGTCATTGCTTCGGCCTATAGTGGTGTACCCAATATGACTATTCCGCCCAAAGCAGGTCCGGTCGAGCTATTTCCGGAAAGCGCGATCAAGCCAGGTCTGAAAGGTGTGGCGTGGACGGTATTCCAAGGCAGCAAGCCCGAGCCGGTGCCGGTGGAGATCATCGGAGTGTGGCAGAACATGTGGGGCCCGCATCAGGACATTATTATCGCCAAGATGATGGGCAAGGCGGAGCGTACGAACGTTGCCGGAGGAATGAGCGGCAGCCCGGTGTACATTGATGGCCGGCTGGTGGGCGCCATCGCTCTGCGTTTGAGCGTATTCTCGCCGGATGCAATCTGCGGGATCACACCCATCCACCTGATGCTGGAAGTGAAAGATTTCGACAAGACTCGTCCTACCGATACCCGCACACCCGATAAAGCGTTGCGGGCCAGCGCCGGTACCCCGATTCCCAGCGAACTGCTAGCGCGAGTGATGGCGGCCGGGACCGTCGAGTACGCTCCCGGAAACGCCCATGATGACTCCCATTGCGACACCGATTGCAATGTCGGGCTTCACGGACGAGGCGGTGAAAGAATTTGCGCCGATTTTCAACCAGCTGGGGCTGACAGTTTCACAAGGCGGCGCAGGCGGGGCGCTCGATTCGGCGAAACCAGCAAAGGATTGGGCTACGTCATTGAACCCCGGCGAAGGGGTGGCTGCCGTGCTGGTCTCCGGCGATATGACCATGACGGGCGGCGGAACCGTGACTTACAACGATGGCAAACGCATTCTGGCTTTCGGTCACCCGATGTTCAATCTCGGCCCGGTGGACATGCCGATCGCCAAAGAGGATATCGTCACTACGCTCGCTTCGTCTTATCAACCAACCAAAATGGGGAACGCTTCGGAAGTGGTAGGAGCTCTGCGCCAAGATCGCCACAGCGGGATTGAAGGCGAACTGGGCGCCACGGCGCAAATGATTCCGGTGACGATGCATGTGCGGTCTTATGACCGTAACAACACGGTCCGGAAATCGCAGGATTTTCATTTCGGTGTTTTTGTCGATCAGAAGTGGACGCCTTATCTGATGATGGCGACGCTTTTCAACTCGCTCTCTAACCTGAATGATTTTTCCGAGGAAGCGACGTACCGATTGCACGGCCAGCTGCAACTGCAAGGGCAACAGCGGATCGATTTAACAACGATGCAAGCTCCGGCTGAAACGCCGATACCGACGCCCATGCTGCTCGCGGGCTGGTGGGGCGACAAGTTCAACCGCCTGTTTGGAAATTCAAACAAGCCGCCCAAGCTTGACGCGGTAGATGTGGCCGTCGACCTTCTTCCGGAGCGGCGCATCGCGCAAATCGAATCCGCCTGGATTGCCGATAATAAGGTCACCCCGGGGACTGAGGTTCCTGTCAAAGTGTTCCTCCGCCCCTACCGCGGCGACCGGCTCGAGCGAACGGTCAATGTGAAAATACCCGCCGGGCTATCGCGCGGGCAGCACCAGATTCTTTTTAGCGATGCGGAGACGCTCAGCCGGTTCCAGAACATCGCGAGCTCGCTGAACCGGATTGAAGACATCCCCCAAACAGTCGCCATGCTGAACGAGGAGCGCAGCAATAACCGGCTTTACGTGTCATTGCTCGAATCACAGCCGACGGTGTACTCCGATGAGAAAGTGTTGCCGAGCTTGCCTGCTTCCGTGCTCAACGTGATGCAGAGCGGCCGAGCCACGAACCATGAATTCGTCAGCTCGCCGGAAAGCGCTCACGAGCAGACCTCCGTGCCATTCGACGTGGTGGTTACCGGCAACTACTCGCTGAAAATCTACGTGAACTGAAGAACTTGTAAATTCATGCACAATTATTCGGCCTTGTACCGGGCCGCGGCGCTACTCTTGCTCGCGGCCACACCTCCCCTCTGTCTTGCCGTCGACACTCACGTCTGGGAACAATCGGATCAGTCTGAATTCACGCGCGGCATAGCCACACGCCTCTCGATCCGCAGCGACGGTCATGTGACTCTTGCGCCGGAGTTCAAAGAGTTGGACAGCACGAGTGTTCCGTACCTCTGGGCCATGGCCGAGGATTCAAAGGGGTCGCTCTACTATGCCGGAGGCGCGCCTACGGGAGCAACCACCAAGATTTTTGTTCTTCCTCCGAAAGGCAAACCCAAAGTCTTCACCGAACTGACGGGCCTTGAAGTCCATGTCTTGGCGGTGGACTCGCAGGACAATATTTACGCCGCAGTGCTGCCCGATTCGAAAATCTATCGGATCGATAAAGCCGGGAAAGCTCAACTTTTTTTCGATCCGAAGTGTAAGTACGTCTGGTCGATGGTGTTCGATCACGCCGGCAACCTATTCGTCGCAACCGGCGATGCGGGCCTGATCTATAAGGTTGCGCCGGACGGGCGCGGATCGAAGTTCTTCGACACGGAGGAAACTCACGCGAGATCGATGATCATCGACGACGCGGGAAATCTCATCGTCGGCACGGAACCCGGCGGGCTTGTGCTGCGGATCACGCCGAAAGGGGAAAGCTTTGTTTTGTATCAAACCAACAAGCGTGAGGTCACGGCGGTTGCAGAACATAACGGGGTGATCTATGCGGCAGCGGTCGCGAACAAATCCGGACCGGCTTTGGTCACAGGAGCTCCTCCCGTGCTTCCCGCGAATCCATCCGCGGTTACGCCCACGGGTGCCCCGCGCACGGGCACCACTCCTCCTGCATTGCCGCCCGCTATCGGTTCGATAGCCGCAGCCGTCAGCGGCGGTTCCGATTTCTATCGAATCCAGAAGGATGGATTCGCCGAGCGAATCTGGAACTCTTCAACAGATCTCGTGTATGCCATTGCCTTCGACGCTTCTGGCAAACCGCTACTGGGAACGGGAAATAAAGGTTTCATTTATCGCGTCGATTCGGATCAGCTTTCCACACAGCTTCTGAATGCGCCACCCACCCAAGTGACGGCTTTCTTACAGGGGAAGAATGGTATTGTCTATGCCGCCACTGGGAACGTTGGCAATCTTTATTCGATTGGCCCGGGCATCGATGACAGCGGCACTCTCGCCAGCGAGGTTCTGGATGCGAATGATTTCGCCTATTGGGGGAAAGCGCATCATCACCTCAAACCTGCACGGCGGCGCGATTGCGCTGGAGACCCGCAGCGGCAATCTGAACAACCCGGAGAACAACTGGAGTCCGTGGAGCAAAGTTCCGGTCACCGAGCTAGGCGGCCAGATCCAATCGCCTCCGGCTCGATTTCTGCAATACCGCCTTACATTCGAGTGCTCGCCATCGGGCGAATCGCCGGATTTGAGCGTGGTCGATATCGCGTATCTGCCGAAGAATGTCGCTCCGAGAATCGGTCTGGTCGAAATTGCGCCGCTGAACTATCGTCAAGCTCCGAGCAGTTCCACGTTGGAACGGTCCATAGCGCCTTCGGGAGCGCCGTCGACGCTCAGCCTGCCGGCCGTCGGTCAAAAGAGAACCTCGTCGGGCAACCCGAACCTCGAATCCAGCACGGACACTCTCCAGTACAACAAAGGCTACATTACGGTGCGTTGGAGCGCCAGCGATGCGAATGGCGATCCTTTGATTTACAAAGTAGAGATCAGGGGCAAGGACGACAAGATCTGGCTTACTTTGAAGGATAAGCTGCAGGACCGCTATTATGCGTTTGACAGCGCTGCCTTCGCGGACGGCAAGTACGTAGTTCGTGTAACGGCGAGCGATGCTCCGGGGAACACGCCGGAGAACGCGCTGTCCTCTTCACTTGAAAGCGATCCATTCACGATCGACAACACGCCGCCGCAAATTACTCTGCTAAGCATCACGAAGAGCGGTACTCAACGCGCTAATCCGGTTCGCGGCGAAAGATGCACTCAATTGGATCGACAAGGCCGAATACTCGATCAATGGCGGCGAATGGACGATCTTGCTTCCTGTGAATAAGGTCAGCGATTCGCAAGTGCTGGAATACGAGGTTCCCGCGGAGGCTGGACAGCTTGTTTCGGTGCGCGCTTTCGATGATGCGGATAATGTTGCGGTAAAGCAGTTTCAACCCTAATAGAGCGACGCTCTCAATTCTTTCGACAGAATATTCTTCTGAGGGCATTTACTTTTCTGCGAGTAGCGCTCTAGATCGCAGAAGGTCTCTCGACGTGATCGATGACGATGAACTCGCCGGGTCCTTCGCTCGGTTTTAGGTTCAAGCCGAGTTTGTTGATCGCAGTCTTTATTCCGGAAATAAGAGACGGATCACTAGAGTTTGCGGGCGTCCTCGGATCGCGAACTGTGGGCGCACCGCGGGGCCGGCGTCCGAGATCTTTGATGGTTTCGGGCGACAAATCCAGACGGAAATTGAACCTTCTTCCTTCCATCCCGGTTTCGTCTATGACCGGCCTGTCCAAGGTGACCAATAAAAAGTAGCAAAGGTCTGTCATTGTCGCAGCGCCGAACTCAGCGCCGTTGCTTGTGCGTTGGGAGTTTCCACACCGCTGCGAAGGAGGCGCCGGGTGGACAGGTGGATTGTCATAGTCCCAAGGAATACAATTCCCATGAAATGGTTGAAGCGGCGGACCAACCTTGGACAGAGTCAGCGTATAAACCGGAACCTCCTTGGTCTCGCGATGAATCGTAAGCTTAAACCTGTTTTCGAGAAGCGCTTGCAGCATGGGTCCATTCATCATCGCGAAGCTTGGGTGCCCCTCCGCTTCCGCGTCGATTTCATAAAAATCAGACTCGGTCCAGGCTGGCCCACCTTTGATCGTGACAGACGATAAACGATTCGCGCGGCCGTTCGCGAATGCGCCGTAGGCTTGAGAGATGAGCTGCTCCAGGGTTCGGCAACCCGTATGCAACTGTCCAGGAGAATCGGGGAGCGGTCTTCTGCTAAACGCCGGACACGGCTTAACAGATACTGCTTCGAATGTCGGGACGCCGGTCCGCGCTCGAGCCGAAATGCCGGGCGCGCTCATTATGCCCACTGCGATTGGAACCGCTAGAGCCGCTATCGACGCCGCTGCTAAAGCGAGTTTTTTCCCAAACTTCAGTTCTCCAGCAATTCGTCCGGCGAGGATAGCGTGGATTCTCTTCTTTAAATTTGAGCCCGTTACTCCGGATACTAACGTCAAGGGCGATTCCACATAGCTCTTGCAAACAGTAAGAATCCCTTCGGCGTAATCGAGCGGCTCACTACCCAGGCTCAGCACGGCTTCATCGCATGCTCGCTCGCGCTCTGCAATCAGTTGCGCCCCGATCCACCACACGAGCGGATGGAACCAAAAAACAGTCTCGACAATCATGTGAATCGCGGATGTCAGATTGTCGTGCCGGCGGACATGACTCAGCTCGTGAGCTAACACAGCCTTCAATTGGGGCGGTTGCAAACGGTCCGCGATACCGGCAGGCAGGAGCAGGATGGGATGGAACAGGCCCACGACCCCAGGCTCGAGCAGACCGGGCGAGGAGCGCACCTGGATCGTTCCTAAAACATCGATCGGAGCACTGGAGCGCAGCGCTACGCGAATACGACGCCAGTCTTGAAGACGCAATAGCGTTAGTACAGCGAATCCACACGTCCACAAGCCTAAGATCACGACAGTGGTCCAATCGCGAGCCGGTCGCGTGGATGCTGCCTGCGATAAGGCTTCGGAAAATGGCTGACTCACTTGTACGAGTGCAACCCTGAGGGCCGCCGTCGATACTACGCTGTGCACATTTGAACCCCACTCGAGCCGGTGGCCAATGGCCATCAGTAAGGAGAACGGAAGTAGAAACTTAACCGATGCACTGAACCATAACCAATAGCGAACCTGAGCTCGATTGCTGCGGAAAGCCAGAGCGAGCAGCGCGATCGCGATTGCGAAAATCGTCGATTGCCAAAGATGATTGGTTAGCTCAGCGATCATTTCAATTCACCGGTCCTTCTGCTGTTTTTCCAATTGTTTCTTCTTGAGCGTCTTCTCCACCTCGCGAAGGTCATCCAGGCTAAGCTTCCCGGCTTCGGCTAACTGCGCCATCATGGGCTGCGCCCGCCCTCCAAAGAAGCTCAGAATCTCGTCGAGCAGGCGGTGCCGTGTTACTTCGCGCGCCAGGATTGGTTCAAAGATATGGGCATTGCTGATTTTACGGACACGACGGACTGCCTTCTTCCCTTCCAACCGATACACCATGGTCTGAATCGTTGTGTAAGCCGGACGGGGCTCTGGAAAGAACTCCTGAATTTCGCGAATGGACGCTTTTCCATGTGCCCACAGGGCCTCCAGAACTTGAAGTTCGAGTCTGCTTAGCTTTGGTTGGCGCATATGTCTCTACTACTGTCAATTTGAGTCTACTACACTGTAGTATACCGTCAAGGAAAATCGTTCGTCTCGGCTGGTGCTGAACTTCTGCGCGTCTGAAAAACTAAATGAAAGGGCGCTGACTCTTAGAACTCCGATTCAGAAGCCAATTCGATTTCAACCATTCTCCTCGACTCGTACTATGCCGAATGGCATAGAGCCTGGTAGATCTTTCGGCAGTCGCCGACATACATCCGCGCAGGCATAGTCGAGGTATGCGTGATCCGGAACAAACGCCACCTGTACAGCAGGCTCCTCAGCGCCCGCGTGCGCGCCGGCACTGGGCTGTTTGGGGTGCCATGCTATGCATTCTCTTCGGAGCCGGCTATCTGTTGTCCCAGCGTTCCACCCAGCCGTCGGGCCAATCGAAAAAAGGCAAACAGGGCGGCGGAGCAATTCCTGTCGCCGTCGCACAGGTCTCTCAAGGGAATATCGGCGTTTACATCAGCGCTATAGGGACTGTCACTCCGGTTTACACCGTTTCCGTGACGAGCCGCGTCGTCGGCCAGCTTCTGCAAGTGAACTACAGAGAGGGACAGATGGTTCACAAAGGCGACTTGCTGGCTGTAGTCGATCCGCGGCCCTACCAAGCGGTTTTCACGCAGGCTGAGGGACAGCTCGCGCGGGATCAGGCCTTACTGAAGAACGCGTATATCGATCTGGATCGATACAAGATGATTTACCAGCAACACGCTATTCCCGAGCAGCAACTTGCCACGCAGCAAGCAACCGTAGACCAGGATCAGGGCACTGTAAAGCTGGACCAGGGAAATCTCGATGCGGCGAAGGTGAATCTCGACTACACGCAGGATCACTGCTCCGATAGATGGCCGTATCGGCCTTCGGCAAGTGGACCCGGCAATATCGTGCAGGCAAATGGCACCGCGCCATTGCTGACCATCACTCAAATTCAGCCGATCACCGTGATTTTCACAATGGCCGAGGATTACCTGTCCGAAGTAATCACGCAGATGCGCGCCGGCCATAAGCTGCGGGTTGATGCGCTGGATCGCGACAGCCAGACGGATCTCGCGCAAGGAACTGTCCTCACCATCGACAATCAGATCGACACAACCACCGGAACAGTCAAAGTAAGGGCAACCTTCAGCAATCGCGATTTCAAGCTTTTCCCGAATGAGTTTGTTAATGCGAAGTTGCTTGTTCGCACATTGGATAACGTAAACCTGATCCCGACAGCCGCTATTCAACGCAACAGCGACGTGGCCTTTGTTTATGTGGTGAATCCTACTACAAAGGCTGTGCAGTCGCGGAATATCAACATCGCAACAACCGATGGAGATACGGCAGCGGTGACAGGCGTCAGCCCCGGCGAAACGCTTGTAACCGACGGCTTCGATCGCCTTCAGGACGGCGTCAAGGTCGTTATTCGGAAACCCACCGTGCCTACGAACGAGACGCGGACCCCTGAAGCGAACCAAACCGCGGCGGACCAGACGCAGCAAGGAAACGCGGGCACTCAGATCAATACCAACCAGCAGAATTCACAACAGGTCCAAACAAAACAGGTCCATCCGAAATGAACCCGTCCCGCCCGTTCATTCTGCGGCCGATTGCCACATCCCTGTTGATGGCGGCAATTTTGTTGGCCGGCATCGTCGCTTATAAACAGTTGCCCGTTTCGGCATTGCCGGAAGTGGATTATCCGGTGATGCAGATTGTTACGTTCTATCCCGGCGCTAGTCCGAGCGTGGTCGCTTCGGCGGTAACCGCTCCGCTCGAGCGGCAGCTTGGCGAAGTTCCGGGATTGAATCAGATGCTGTCCACCAGTTCGCAGGGCGCTTCGATTATCACGCTGCAGTTTGTTCTCAGCTTGAACATAGACGTGGCGGAGCAGGAGGTGCAGGCGGCCATCAACGCGGCGCAGACTTTCCTGCCCGCCGACCTGCCGCTCCCGCCCATCTATAGCAAGACGAATCCAGCCGATGCGCCGATTATGACGCTCGCGCTCACGTCGAAATCCATGGCGTTGCAGCAGGTGGAAGATTTCGCCGACACGCGGCTGGCGCAAAAGATTTCGCAACTGTCGGGCGTGGGAGCCGTGACAATTAGCGGCGGACAAAAACCGGCGGTTCGAATACAAGCAAATCCGACTCAGCTCGCGTCATACGGGCTGAATCTTGAAGACGTCCACACCGCTCTGACCGCGACAAGTCTGGATCAGGCCAAGGGCAGTTTCGATGGTCCGCACCAGGCTTATCAGATCGGCGCGAACGATCAACTATTGAACGCGCAGGACTATGAGCAGGTCATCGTCGCGTACAGGAACGGCGCGCCCGTGATGCTGAAGGACGTAGCTAACGTTGTCGATGGCATTGAGAACGCTCAGGCAGGCCGCTTGGATGAATCAAATGCCGGCCGTCATCGTGAATATTCAGAGGCAGCCAGGCGCCAATATCATCCAAGTCGTGGATCGGGTGAAAGCGCTGCTTCCGAAGCTGCGAGCGACCATACCTTCCTCCATAGATGTCGCCGTCCTGACCGACAGAACCATTACGGTTCGCGCTTCCGTTTCCGACGTGGAATTCGAATTGATGTTGTGCATTGCGCTGGTCGTGATGGTCATTTTCGTCTTTCTGCGAAATGTCGCTGCCACATTCATTCCCGGCGTGGCCGTTCCGTTATCGCTTGTGGGTACTTTCGGCGTCATGTATCTGCTTGGCTATAGCCTTAACAACCTGACTCTGATGGCGCTGACAATCTCCACCGGGTTCGTAGTGGACGATGCGATCGTGATGATCGAGAACATCATGCGCTACGTGGAGGAAGGCGAACGTCCGCTGGAGGCGGCCCTCAAAGGAGCAGAGCAGATCGGATTCACGATTATGTCGCTGACGGTTTCGCTCATCGCAGTGCTGATCCCACTGCTGTTCATGGGCGATATCACCGGCCGGCTCTTTCGCGAATTCGCCATAACCCTTGCCGTAACGATTCTGGTGTCGGCGGCCGTGTCGCTGACGCTGACGCCCATGCTTTGCGCGAAGCTGCTGCGGCATAAGACTCAGGAGCAACAAGGCCGGTTCTACAAAGCTTCCGAAAGAATTTTTGAACGGATCATCGCGTTTTACGGCAGAACGCTGGAGTGGGTGCTGGAACACCGCAATCTAACGCTGGCAATTGCCGCGGGCACCTTGGGGCTCACAATTCTGCTCTACATTCGTCATTCCGAAAGGCTTTTTTCCGGTCCAGGATACGGGCGAGATACAAGGCGTTTCGGAAGCGGATCAAAGCATCTCGTTTGGAGAAATGTCGAACCTGCAGCAGCGTTTGGCGGCAGTCATTCTCAAAGATCCGGCTGTGGAGAATATCTCGTCTTTTATTGGCGTCGATGCGACTAATACCACTCTGAACAGCGGGCGAATCCAAATTAACCTGAAGCCGCTTGCACAGCGCAAAATCAGTGCATCCGATTTGATTCGCCGCCTGCAACCGGCACTGGCGAAAGTGGACGGCATTGTTCTTTACATGCAGCCTGTGCAAGATCTATCGGTGGAGGACATCGTAAGCAGGACGGAATACCAGTACAGCCTCGAGGATCCCGATCCGAACGAGCTTTCGACGTATGCCGCGCAGTTCGTCGACAAGCTAAAAGCATTACCCCAGTTGGCGGATGTTGCAAGTGATCTTCAGACGCATGGCCTGGCGACCTCTCTTGCGATTGACCGCGGGACGGCGATGCGTGTCGGAATCACGGCGCAGAGCATCGATGCCACGCTCTACGATTCTTTCGGCCAGCGGCAGGTATCCACGCTGTTCACGCAATTGAACCAGTATCACGTGATTCTGGAAGTTCAGCCGCAATTCCAAACAAATCCGAAGAATCTGCAGGACATCTACATAAAATCGACCACTGGCGCTCCGATTCCTCTCAGCATGTTTACGCGGACATCGGATTCGTCCATGCCTATCCTGATCAGCCACGTGGGGCAGTTCCCGGCAACAACCGTGTCGTTCAATCTCGCCCCGCAGGGCCGCGCTAGGCGAAGCCGTGGATGCAATCCGCAAAGTGGAGCAGGAGTTGCCCGCGCCCGCCGCCATGCAGACATCATTTCAGGGCACGGCCCAGGCGTTCATCGCTTCGTTGACGAATGAATCGCTGTTGATTCTGGCCGCGCTCGTGACTGTTTACATCGTGCTCGGTGTTCTGTATGAAAGCTATATCCATCCGATCACGATCTTGTCCACGCTTCCATCCGCGGGTGTTGGCGCTATCCTGGCGCTTTTGATTTGCCGGTCCGAACTGACGGTGGTGGCCATCATCGGCATCGTTCTCCTCATAGGCATCGTTCAGAAGAACGCCATTATGATGATCGACTTCGCGCTCGACGCGGAGCGCGGAGAAGGGAAACCGGCGCGCGACGCCATCTTTCAAGCGGCTCTGCTTCGGTTTCGCCCCATCCTGATGACCACCATGGCGGCGCTGCTCGGAGCAGTGCCGCTGGCGTTCGGTCAAGGTGTGGGATCGGAACTCAGACGTCCGCTGGGAATCACGATTATTGGTGGTTTGATTTTCAGCCAGCTCTTGACTCTCTATACGACGCCGGTCATCTATCTGTTCTTCGACGCTCTCGCATCGAGGATCGCCGCATTTCGCAATCGCAAATCGCCCGGCCCCGCATCCGGTATGCAGCCGCTTCCGGCAAGTGGAGATTGAGTTGTGAGCCTTTCATCGCCTTTCATCAAGAGACCGGTTGCGACAACGCTCTTGACGGCGGCAGTAGCGCTCGCTGGAGCAGTCGCCTTTCGCCTTCTGCCCGTTTCACCGCTTCCGCAGGTTGATTTCCCCACCGTTTCCGTTTCCGCCGGTTTACCTGGCGCCAGTCCGGAGATCATGGCCTCCTCGGTCGCCACTCCGCTGGAGCGCCAGTTCGGGCGAATTGCAGGCGTGACGGAGATGACATCCACCAGCACGCTCGGGCAAACCAGCGTCACGTTGCAATTCGACCTAAACCGAAACATCGATGCGGCTGCCCGGGATGTTGAAGCCGCAATCAATGCGGCCCGGGGATATCTTCCAGCCGATCTTCCCAGCAATCCAACCTATCGGAAGGTGAATCCAGCCGATTCGCCGATCATGATCATCGCTCTCACATCGGACACGCTGCCCACGAGCGCTCTGTACGACACAGCCTCATCGGTCCTCATGCAGAGGATTTCGCAGATTCGCGGCGTCGGTCAGGTGGTGGTGGGAGGAAGCTCCGCCCCCGCAGTGCGCGTCGATGTGAATCCCACCCAGATCAACAGCTACGGTTTGACTCTCGACAACATCCGCACCGCTATCAGCGCTCAAACGGCAAACCTGGCCAAGGGTGTTTTCTCGGATAACGACGAAGACCTGGATGATCGATGCCAATGACCAGTTGATGCACGCAAAAGACTATGCGCCGATCATCGTGGACTACCGCAATGGAGCGGGCGTAAAGCTCGACAACATCGCGAATGTGACGGATTCGGTACAAACCCTTCGATCACTGGGACTGGCAAATGGAAAGCGATCCGCGCTGCTGATCATCTTCCGGCAACCCGGCGCAAATATCATCGCTACCGTCGATGGAATCAAGGCCGCGCTTCCTCAGTTGCATGCCTCCATCAGCCGGGCCATCGACATGACGATTACTCTGGATCAAACCGTAACCATTCGCGCTTCGGTAAAAGATGTGGAACGGACTCTCCTGATTTCCGATCAGCCTGGTCGTCCTGGTGGTGTTTCTTTTTCTTCGCGATGTACGGGCTACCTTAATCCCCAGCATTGCGGTCCCTGTTTCGCTGATCGGCACTTGCGGCGTCATGTACCTGCTTGGTTTCAGCATCGACAATCTGTCGTTAATGGCGCTCACCATTTCCACGGGCTTCGTGGTGGACGATGCGATTGTTGTCCTGGAGAACATCACGCGCTACCGCGAACAAGGCATGAATTCGATGGAAGCCGCGTTCAAGGGCGCCGCCGAGATCGGCTCTACCGTTCTCTCGATCAGCATTTCGCTGGTGGCGGTTTTTATTCCTATTTTGATGATGGGCGGCATCGTCGGACGCCTGTTTCGGGAGTTCGCGATCACTTTGTCGATCACAATTCTGGTTTCGCTTGCCATCTCCCTGACCACGACACCGATGATGTGCTCCCGGCTGCTCAGCGAAAAAGGACACGGCCGGCTTTATAAAGCCAGCGAGAAGGTTTTCGCGTTCATTCTCAAGATCTATGAGCACAGCCTGGCATGGGTGCTGCGCAATTCGGCGCTCACGCTGCTGATTGCGATCGGAACATTGGCTTTGAATATTTACTTATACGTAATCGTTCCCAAAGGATTTTTCCCGCAGCAAGACACGGGTCGCATGAATGGAAACTTCCTGGGCGACCAAAGCACGTCATTCCAGGCGATGCAAAAGAAGATTTTTCAGCTCGCGAAAATAGTTCAGCAAGATCCCGCCGTCGATACTGTTCAGGCGTTTACCGGCGGCGGCGGGGGTACAACCACCAACACCGGCCGGGCATTCTTCGCTCTCAAGCCTCTGAACGTGCGGAAAGTGACCGCCGACCAAATTATCAATCGCTTGCGCCCCAAATCTGGCTGTTGTGCCCGGGCGTGACCTTGTTCCTTCAGGCATCACAGGACTTGAGAATTGGAGGCCACCAGACCGCTGCGCAATATCAGTACACGCTGCAAAGCGACAACCTGTCCGAATTAGTTCACTGGGCTCCGATTCTTACGAACCTGATGAAAAAGATGCCGGAGTTGACGGATGTCAATAGCGATCAGCAGAACAACGGACTCGAGGCGAATCTCGTCATTGATCGTCGAACCGCGGCAAGACTCGGCATCACTCCTCAAACGATCGACAACATCCTGTACGACGCGTTCGGAGAACGCGAAATCGCCAAAACCTACACTTCCATTAACCAATATTTCGTGGTGATGGAGGTCGACCCGATCTTCTGGCAAAATCCCGACGGCTTGAGAAAGATTTATGTCAACTCCACAGTCGGGTCAACCCGTGCCGCTCGCAGCATTCACGCATTTCCAGCCTTCCACCGCGGCGCTCGCCGTAAATCACTCCGGCACCTTTCCTTCGATCACGCTCTCGTTCAACCTGGCTCCTGGTATCGCTCTGGGAACTGTCGTGACCGCCATTAATGCGCTGCAGATGCGGGCGGGAATGCCGACTACCATTACCGGCAGCTTCACCGGTACCGCTCAAGCTTTCCAATCGTCGCTCGCTAATGAGCCGATGCTGATAGCCGCAGCGCTGGCCACTGTGTATATCGTCCTCGGGATCCTGTATGAAAGCTACATTCACCCGATCACGATTCTGTCAACACTGCCGTCGGCCGGTGTCGGCGCTATTCTCGCTCTCTTGATCACGCACACCGAACTCAGCGTAATTGCGCTGATCGGGATCATCCTGCTGATCGGGATCGTGAAGAAAAACGCGATTATGATGATCGATTTCGCGCTGGAAGTAGAGCGGCGCGACAACAAATCCCCAAGAGAAGCCATCTTCGAAGCATGCCTGCTACGATTCCGTCCCATCATGATGACCACGATGGCGGCTCTCCTGGGAGGATTGCCTCTTGCGCTTGGCACTGGCACAGGTTCCGAACTCAGACGCCCGCTCGGTATCACCATTGTTGGCGGATTGATCTTCAGCCAGGCCCTCACGCTGTACACCACTCCAGTCATTTATCTCTATATGGACCGCTTCAGCTTATGGCTCGAGAGACTCCGGCATGGGCGTTTGCCGGAAGCCCCGGCGGAAGCGGTTGGCCCGGCGCACTAGGGAACCGAATGGAAACGAACTACAAGATTCGAACCGAGCCCGATCCGGCTGAGCGGTCCATTACGCTCCTTCTGGATGGAAAGTTCAACGAAGACGCTCTCGCCGATTTAGATCACTCCATCTCGGAGGCCCGGATCGCGCATCAGCGCATTTACATCGATCTGAGCGAGGTGACGCTAGTGGACCGGAAGACCGTCGAATATTTTTCGGAGCAGGCAATTCAGATGTCAAGCTTATCAACTGTCCTATTTATCTCCGCAGGTGGATCGCGCAGGTGAGCGATGAAATCGAACAATAGAGTCGGCCGGGCTGAGTTGGGCGTACGCCGCTCCGCGCCATTCTCCTGCTTTCCGCTTGCAATCCTGCGCCCAGGTATGCGAAGCCTCCGGTTCAAACGCCGGCTGCATTCAAGGAGGCCGTGCCTCAGGAATACAAAGAAGGAACTGGTTGGAAGATCGCGCAGCCGGGCGACGACAAAATCCGCGGCAACTGGTGGGAACTTTACAACGACTCTCAGTTGAACGCCCTGGAAGAGCAGGTTCAGATCTCGAACTATAGCATCGCGGCGGCGGAAGCAAACTTCCGAGTGGCGCGGTCCCTTGTGGTATCGGCGAGAGCGGCCCTGTTTCCAACCGTGGGCGCCGCACCTTCCTATACCAATTCGCGACTTTCACAAACGGCTAGAACCACGAGCGTCGTAGGTTCATCGACCGGCGGCGGAACGACGACATCCTCCGGGTCGAGCAGCTTACTCAATACGTTTTCTTTGCCCTTCGATGTCTCCTACACGATCGATTTCTGGCACAGAATCCGCAATACCATCGCCGCAAACGCATACCAAGCCCAGGCAAGCGCCGCCGACGTGCGAACCGCGCTGCTCAGCACGCAATCCGAGTTGGCGCAAGACTATTTTCAAGTGCGCGCGCTAGATGCCCAACGAGTGATTCTGCGCGACACCGTTGCCAATTATCGCCAAGCTCTTGACTTGACGATGACGCGATTTCAAGGGGGAATCGCATCCGATGAGGACGTGTCGCAAGCGCAGACACAGCTGGACACGGCCATTGCGCAAGAGACGGATCTTGGAGTGGCAAGGGCTAATTTCGAACACGCACTTGCGGTGCTCATCGGAAAACCGCCTGCGAGTTTCTCGTTGCCCGTTGCTCCGTTCACACCGAATCCGCCTCCCGTGCCGCTTGCATTACCGTCCGAACTATTGGAAAGAAGACCGGATATAGCCGCTGCCGAACGCCAGGTAGCTGCGGCAAATGCGCAGATTGGAGTAGCAAGGGCAGCCTATTACCCGAACTTGACGCTCAGCGCTACCGGCGGTTTTGAAACTTCTCACTTCACGGAATGGTTTAACTGGCCGAGCCGGTTCTGGTCAGTGGGCCCCACCCTCGCTCAGACGCTTTGGGAGGGAGGTGCTAGACGCGCTTTGAACGAACAGGCACAAGCTTCTTATGACGCGACAGTCGCCAATTACAGGCAAACATCTTTGGCGGCATTTCAAGCTGTAGAAGACAATTTGTCCGCGTTGCGCATTCTCTCCCAGGAGATTGGAGAGGAGCACACCGCAGTCAATTCGGCAAACCATTTTCTCGAGCTGTCGCTCACGCGTTATCGCGGCGGAGTCGATAGCTATCTCAACGTGATCACGGCGCAAAACGCGGTTCTCACGAATCGCGAAACCGAATTGCAGATCCAGCTTCGGCAGATGACGGCCAGCGTGTCGTTGATCATCGCGCTGGGTGGCGGCTGGGACAATACTCAGCTCCCCGACATGCATCAGTTGACCGCGAAACAGCCAAAGAGTTCCTCTAATGTTCCCGCTCCGAATACGAGCGGTCAGCCCGCAGGCGTTCCCAATCCGCCGCCGTTGAATCCTGCTGGGGCTCGACAGCAATGATGGTCTTATGAGCAATAAGGAATCGGTATCTCTCCGGCTTCAGTTGGTGGATGCCATGCGCGGCCATCAGGCGCATATCGATTTTGATTCGGCAGTCAAGGACATTCCCAGCAGGAGTTTCCTCAGAATTTCGGGCCCTCCCAGCCCAGCAGCAATTCCAACTGTAGACTCGGGGGCGATTGTTCGGGTGGGCCGGGGCTGGTTTGCGAGAGAAGTTTCTTGATTCCATCGGCCAGCGCATAGAACCGGAAGGGCGGAATACCGAAGAAGCGCTGCGAGATGATCAGCAGCTTTTCGCACAGGATGCGAAGCTTCATTTTCTGTCCCAGGAAGGTCGCGGCAAAGTAAGCGGCAGCTGTCACCAACACGACTAAGTTCTTCAATCGCTGATACTTCATTACGCGGATGTCTTCCAGGTTATAGCTCTGTTTGAGAAAGCGAAAAGTCTCCTCAATTTTCCAGCGCATCAGATAGATTTGCGCGATCCACCAGAGCGATTGTGAGTCCCGCGCTCCCTGTAGCGCATTGGTCAGCAGTAACAGCGGTTCCTCTCCGAATCCAGCGACCACCACCAAGTGCAACCGTTCGTCACGTCCTACCAGACGAAATGGCTGGACGCCATAGCGCAGATCGTAGGTCTTCTCCTGCCCGTCCTGAATCTTGACAATCCGCGCTTGATAGCGCAGCCGGCACTTGGTACCCAGCTCCGCCACACTGCGCTTGATATTCTTCCGATCCACCACGAAGCGCTTTCCCGTGGAGCGGATGACAAAGCGCTCACCCCGGTCCAGCAAGGGTTCCAGCAGTTTCTTGCGATCGCCACCCCGATCCACGGCCCAGATCCCGCGGCCTTGTGTGTGCGACCGGACCAGATCGATGCCGGCCAGCACTTCCGCGTTCTCACTGACGAATTCTCCCGCTTCGGCCGAGTACAGCTTCTGATAAAGAGGAACGATCTCGTGGCCGTTCATTTCCGCGCCCGTGATGTCGCACAACCAGTAGCCGGGATGCATTTCGCCCGTGCTGCCGTCGTGTACCGTTGCCAAATACTCCATCTTTTTGGCGTATTCTTTGCGGATGTCACTCAGATCCAGACACAGCACCGTGTCGGCTGTGATGCGCTGGCTCGCCATCTTCGCCAACTGCCGAGTAAGTTCTGCTTCTAGTTCCACTGCCCGTAAGTTGCGCGAGAGGCGGTCTTCGGTCTTGATAAGAGGAATCTCTTCCTTTAGGCTGCGCGCGATGTTACTCAACTTCACATCCTGACTGGCTTGAATACCGAACAGCATCTGGCCTACAAATTTCTCCAGCGGCCGGTTGAGCCCCTCGCACAGCTCCGAGCAGAACTTCGTCAGTTGCGCCTTCAAGCGGGAACGGAGTTTGCTATCTTGCATCCGGGGACGGCTCCTGTGGTGGTCTGAGTTCTTGGAAAAACCCTTCTACCACGGATTTCGCCCCCGCCCACTTCACAACCAACGTAAACGCTTGAAACTTCGTCGCTTGCTCTTATCGGCAGTCAGAATCTGAGGAAACTCCTGCATTCCCAGGGAAACGCGTGGCTCGAAGCCGGCAGGCGCACCGCATTCCGCGTGGCAGTTGCTGGAGCACATGCGGATCGCACAGAATGACATTCTGGAGTTCTCACGCAACCCCAAACACAAGTCGCCCGAGTGGCCGGAAGGATATTGGCCAAAGAACGAAGCTCCTCCCACACCACAGGCCTGGGATGAAAGCGTGAAGGCTTTTCAGAAGGACGCGAGCGCGTTCAACCAACTCGTTCAGGATCTGCAGTCGAATTTATTCGAGCCGTTCGAGCACGGCGATGGGCAGACTTTGTTGCGAGAAGCGCTGCTGGTCGCCTCACATAACTCGTACCATCTCGGACAGCTTGTATTTTTGAAGAAAATGTTGGTTGGGGAAGGGTAGCGAGGTGTTTGGCGGCGAGGAAAACGAATCACAGCCATGCCTTTCCCTTCCGAATGGAGTGTGGAAGGTAGTGGCTCAATTTGAAATTAGCCCATCTTGATTCGTTCTGTAGATCTTGTCATGCTTGAAATATGCCAAACCGCTCAAGCAATCGAGGCAAAGGAAAGCCGGACGCCAATCAGCTTGCGTACAACATTGTTCAACGAGCAACTGGACAAGTAGAGGAACCGAAGCTGCCAGCGAAGAACCCGGCAGCAGTGGCCCTTGGGCGGCTCGGTGGGTTGAAGGGGGGTAAGGCGAGAGCGGAGAAACTCTCGCCAGCTAAACGAAAAGCGATTGCAAAGAAAGCCGCAGAGGCGCGATGGCGCTCATAGTCCTTTGCCATCATCATTCCGCAATGTCAAAGTCAAGTGGGACTTGACCGTATCGCGGATATATCACGATCTAGCTTGTGGAGGAAAATCTAGATAATCAGAACTGAGCTTCATGATTGCGACAAACACCTCCGAGATGCTCTCTCAGTTTCGGATAGCCAAGATTGCTTGTTAGGCGTTGGAAGTAACTTATGTTTTGGCCTCCCATCCTCATTTCGTACAACTACCTTTTTCAGTTCATCGAGCACGCCTGGAGCGAGCCGTTTGTAGACAATATCGTTCGTCAGAACTCCAAAATATTGAGGTCGCTGTACGGTGTCTTTAGGGAACTCAAGCCCCCTGAGGCGAAACAGTTGCTCGTAATAGTCCTTCTGTAAATGTGGGTACGTAGGGCTGCAACTCTTTGGCGATGAATCGCTCCAGGATTACTGCCAGCGCGTCTTTCTGCCTGATTTCCTGATATCCAGTAGCTTCGTCTACTAAGGCGATAATGCCAACCGTGGCAAAGCCGTGTTGTAGCGCCGCCGCACGCTCGTGCAAGGCCGCTCTGAGTCGCCCGTCCAGCTTTCCCTTCTGGTCTGCATCTTATGATCACAGCGCATAATGTCTGGCAATATGGTTGCTTCGTACCCATCTGCGGGGTTTCCTCCGCTGGGGCGCGAATGAACGGTATTGGATTATTCGCGCGCGCGACTAAACCCTTGACATCAATACCCTTTTTCTGCCCAAAGCGGGCCATGAAACCGGCAATTCTGCGCCCTCGCCGCTGTGCCCACCTCCTTCTGAAAATCCGATCCCGCTTTGTAGTTCCTCTTTGTGCAAGCACGCGCGTTCCATCCGCGAGCACATAACAGGGAATTCTCGTATTGATCCGATCCTCAGGGGACGATCCGGCGCTCCATATTGTGCGGTTAGTGGTGTTATCTTTCCTAATTTTTTCCACTTTGCCCCAGCCCCCTCCCTGGCAATCTCCGACCGGCGCTCCTCCGAAAGCTTTTCGGCGCGCGCGAGTCCGCCTTTCGACTTTCCCGTTGGTTCCGTAATTTTGTTCTTGCTGATCCATATGCCTGCCATTATACTGCAAGCATAGCGATGCTTGCAACATTGTTTGGTATGCTTGCATATTGAGCTTCATTACCGCTCAAGCATAATATCAATATGAACGTGCTCACCGCCGAACGTCGCGCCCAGTATTGCAGCCCTTGGTCGAGGGCAACTCGATCCGCTCGGTCGCTCGGATGAGTGGCGTTTCGCGGAACACGATCATGAGCTCTGTGGTCGAGGTCGGCGCGGCTTGTGCGGACTACCAGGACAAGGCGCTTCGCAACCTGCCCTGCAAGCGAATTCAGTGCGATGAGATTTGGGCTTCTGCTACGGAAGACAAGAACCTTCCAGAAGACAAGAGGACACGTTGGGTATGGCAGCGTTGGACTTGGACGGCGATCGATGCCGACACGAAACTCATTGCTCATGGATGGTCGGCAACCGCGATGCGCTCGGCAGCACGCGAGTTCATGCAGGATTTGGCTGGTCGCCTCGCAATCGCGTGCAGCTCACGACAGACGGCCACAAGGTGTATCTGGAAGCCGTCGATGAGGCGTTCGGCGTCGGATATCGATTACGCGATGCTCATGAAACTCTACGGCGCAGACAGGAAGGCGACACCCGCTACAGCCCCGCTGCGTGCATCGGCGCGACAGCCCGAAACGATCACGGGCAGCCCAGCCAGCAAGCACATCAGCACGAGCTACGTGGAGCGCCAGAACCTCACGATGCGGATGCACATGCGCCGGTTTACTCGGCCGACGAATGGCTTTTCAAAGAAGCTCGAGAACCACATCGCGCGATCTCACTGCACTTCATGTACTACAACTTCGTCCGCATCCATCAGTCGCTCCGGGTTACTCCCGCGATGGCCGCTGGCGTTACGGATCGAGTTTGGGAATCACCGATATCGTAAAACTGCTCGATGAGAAACCCGAGCGACCAAGCTACGATGACGCTCAATACGGCCAGGTGCTAGGCCACGATCCGACGGGACACAACCGCCCTAAATAGTGCTTGAGCGGTTAGGGATGCTACGATAGGCCGGAACGCTCCAGTAGATGAGTCGCAATAAAGAAGAAAAGACCAGCAACCAACAGCAACCCGATTACGAAGAAGGTCCCCATCTCATAAACTTGGATTCTGACAAAGACGAGAACCAACCAGCCAGCGAGCAACGCAAAACACCCGCCGCTAAAGTAAAACAGTCGCGCTGGCGCAAATGGATAAGGGAAGCGTTGAGTCCGATGGGCTTGTTCACGCTGACAATTGCGTTTGCCGCGATCTTGCAATACATAGTCACCAAAGCAGAACTTGGCGAGATGCGGAGTTCGTCCGTTAGCACTAAACGGCTGACGGACGAAACTCACGAATTGGCCGTCGCCACAAAAAAGCAGGCTGACGCGGCGATAATCCAGGCGAAACAAATAGAGGCAACACAACGACCGTGGGTAGGGGCCAGCAATCCTATATCCGTGGAGGGTCCGGTGTTTGCTATCGAGTCGTACCAACCCAAGCCGACATTAATCGTTACTTTGATTGCTTCTATCAGGCTTCAAAACTTCGGCACTTCTCTGGCAAGGCGAGAGGTCGCGAATTTCTTCGCAGATATTCGGGGAGATAAGTTCGCTTTTCCGGTGGAATGGGAGTCTGGGGATTGCGCAATAACCGAGTCCATGTCCCGGCAAACGATGGTCCCGATTAACATAATCATGCCCGCAACGCAGGCCATTAACGAACGGCATCGATGACAATCGACATCTCGCCGGAAATAACTAACATCCGCGGCTTTTGATCGTAGCCTGTATTGCCTACCAGGACACTTTGAGCGCGATGCACTATACCAAGCTTCTCTACTATTCGGAGGGCCAACCAAACGCGAGCGTGGTGGCCGCCGTGCCTGGTCGGCCCCTCACCTATAACGCAATCAAAAGCTACGGCCTTTGGGATGCAGAGGCAAATTAGGGCAATCTCAAAAAGACCCATGCTCAAATTGAGCCACTACCGTGTGGAACCCCCGTTTGACACCTAAGTCATAGATTCGCTAGACTGAAGTGTTCGAGTTTTCGAGCGGAGAGAATAAGTCTGTCCATGCGCACTGAATTTCCGTCCCAGCACGAAATCACTCGTGCCTGGCACGTGATTGACGCGAGTGACGCAGCCCTCGGCAGGGTTGCGAGCCGCGCCGCTATGCTCCTGATGGGCAAGCACAAACCAATTTTCACCCCGGCTATGGATACGGGGGATCACGTGATTATCGTTAATGCCGCCAAAGTGAAGCTGACCGGCGGCAAGGAAAATCAAAAACTGTATCGCCGCCACACGGGATACCCCGGCGGCCTCATCGAAACCGGAGCGCGCCGCATGCGCGAGACGCGTCCCGCTCGGATGTTGGAATTGGCGGTTTCCGGCATGTTGCCGAAAACCAAATTGGGAAAACAGATGTACCGCAAGCTGAAAGTGTACGCTGGCGAGCATCATCCGCACCAGGCGCAGAAGCCCACGCCTCTGGCGGTGTTGGAAATCGGGAAGAGGTAGGAGTGCCAGCGAAGTTAGTTCAACATTTAGGAACCGGGCGCCGCAAAACGGCCACCACGCGTATTTTTCTGCGGCCCGGCAAAGGTCAGATCACAGTCAATCACCGGTCCTTTGAAAGTTATTTCGTGAGTGAGTCGGCTCGCGCCTATGTGCGCCAACCGCTGCTCGCGACCGAAACCGCGGACCGGTTCGATATCGTTATTCTCGCCAACGGCGGCGGGGTCAGCGGGCAGGCTGGGGCGGCGCGCCTTGGAATTGCCCGCGCTTTGATTGAATTCAATTCCGAATTGCGCGGTAAATTGAAGCAGCTCGGATTTCTCACGCGCGATGCTCGCGCGCATGAGCGAAAGAAATACGGTCAGAAGGGCGCTCGCAAACGCTTCCAGTTCTCGAAACGCTAATACGTCCGCACTTCCTTTCGCCCCAACGTTCCACGCGCGCAACTGCCATCTGGCAGTCGATGCGCTTGCATTAACACGCGATGCCGGTTTTTCAGCCGCCATCGCTCAACCGGACGGGCTCCCCAGATCACGCAAATTCCGCTTTGGGCCGCGTGAACCTCTGCGATCCGGTCCGCTAAGCCAAGCCTAGGAGGCAGGTTGCCATCGATTTCGATGAAAGAATTGCTCGAAGCCGGCGTTCACTTCGGGCACCAGACCAAGCGCTGGAATCCAAAGATGAAAGAGTACATCTTCGGCGAACGTAACGGCATTTACATCATTGATCTGCAAAAGACCCTGAAGCTCTTCAAAGATGCGATGCGCTACGTGGGCGAAATGGCCGCGCAAGGTAAAACGGTGCTCTTTGTGGGCACCAAACGCCAGGCGCAGGAGGCGATCGCCGAAGAAGCTACACGCTCCGGACAGTACTATGTCAATCAGCGCTGGCTGGGCGGATTGCTGACCAATATCTCCACCGTTCAGCGCTCCATCAAGAGGCTGAAGGAACTGGACTCAATGGCCGCCGAGAACGGTGGCTATGAAGGCCGTGCCAAAAAAGAAGTCGGGCGGCTCGAGCGGGAGCGCAAGCACTTGCAGCAGAATCTCGCCGGCATTAAAGACATGAACGGTCTTCCGGACCTGCTGTTCGTCGTCGATTCCAATAAAGAAGCGATCGCGGTGAAAGAAGCGCGCAAACTGGGCATTCCCGTGGTCGCGGTTGTCGACACAAATTGCGATCCCGATGAAGTGGATTACGTGATTCCCGGGAACGATGACGCTCTGCGCGCCATCCGGCTCTTTACAACAAAAATTGCCGATGCCGTGGTGGATGGCCGGTCGCTCGCTTCAGAGCAGGAGTTCGTCGCCGAGAAGATTGTCAGCGAGGATGAAACGGCTGCCGATCATTCCGCCGAAGAGTACACGCAATACCTGGATCCGAAGTACGCCGAGCAGCTGATGTCGGAAAGCCTTGCCACGAGCAACGAGCCCGAAACGCCTCCGCGCAAGGGCCCAGGCAGCGAGGCGCCGCAGGAGGCAGTCACTACCGTCAGCGAACATTAATTTTGTTGGCGATCGGTACTGCGGGCGACCGGCCGGATCAGGCTTGGTCGCCCCACGTGCGTATGAGAGAAAGAAGCAAATAATTCATGGCTGAGATTAGTGCACAATTAGTAAAACAACTTCGCGACCGCACAGGCGCGGGCATGATGGAGTGCAAGAAGGCGCTGGTTGCCACCAATGGAGATATTGAGGAGGCGATCGTTTATCTCCGCAAGCAAGGGATCGCGTCCGCCGTCAGGAAGGAGAGCCGCGCGACCAAGCAAGGCCTGATCGCATCCTTCATCCGTCCTGATGCGAAATTGGGAGTGTTGGTGGAAGTGAACTGCGAGTCCGATTTCGTCGCTCGCACGGAAGATTTCCAATCGCTGACCGCGGATATCGCCGCCCACATCGCCGAGACCAAACCGAAGGCGGTCCGCATCGAGGATGTGACGGAAGCGGAGCGGGCGAACTTCAAAGCTCATGAAGCGCTATACGAACAAAAGTTCACCCGGGACCAGAACACCACCGATCGCCGAATTGGTAAAGACAAAGATTGCCAAACTGGGCGAGAACATCGCAGTCTCCCGGTTTGTTCTCTACGAAGTGCAGGGGGACGGTGTCGCCGGCAGCTATATCCATACCGGCGGACAAATCGGTGTACTGCTGGAGGTGAAGACGGGCTCCGCCGACGTCGCGGAAAAAGACGATTTCAAGATCCTGGTGCGCGATATTGCGATGCAAGTCGCGGCGGCAAATCCTCAATGCGTCAGCAAAGAAAACGTAGCGGCTGACGTCTTGGAGAAGGAACGCGACATCCAGCGTGAGCGCGCCCGCGGCGAGGGCAAACCGGAAAAGATGATCGATAAGATCGCCGAAGGCCGGATGAGTAAGTTCTACGAAGAAGTCTGTTTGCTGGAGCAGCCGTTCATTCGCGAGAACACCATCTCCGTGGGTGAGCTGATTCGCAGCGCAAGCGCGAAGCTGGGGGGTAATATCAGCATTGCGCGTTTCGTGCGGTTTAAGGTGGGTGATACCGGCGACGTCCCTGGCGTTCAGGAAAGCCCGCTTCCGGTTACGGCATAAATGGCCGGGCATGTGCCCGCGCGGCTGGAGACGATGTCACAGTACAAGCGAATCCTGCTAAAAATCAGCGGCGAAGCATTAGCCGGCCCGCTTTCCTTTGGACTCGATCCGGATAGGGTGATGGTGCTGGCCGGCGAAGTGGCCGAAGTCGCTCGCGTCGGCGTCCAACTCGGACTTGTGCTGGGCGGCGGCAATATTTTTCGAGGTGTTGCCGCTGCCGCTCACGATATGGATCGTGTGACCGGGGACCACATGGGCATGCTCGCCACCGTGATCAACGCCCTGGCTTTTCAGGACTCGCTCGAGCGGCAAGGAATTCCGACCCGCGTCATGACCGCCATCCAAATGCATCAGGTCGCCGAACCCTACATTCGGCGGCGAGCGATCCGTCACATGGAAAAGGGACGCGTGGTGATCTTCGCGGCCGGAACCTCGAATCCGTATTTCTCAACCGATACTGCGGCGACACTTCGGGGTCTCGAGATTCACGCGCAGGTGATTGCGAAGGCCACCAGCGTTGACGGCGTCTACGATAAAGATCCGAAAAAGCACTTGGATGCGATCAAGTACAACGAGGTGAGTTACACCGAAGTTTTATCAAAGGCTCTGGGCGTCATGGACGCTTCCGCCGTCGCCATGTGCCGTGACAACCAGATGCCCATCATGGTTTTCGATCTCAAGGTCGCGGGCAATATAATGCGAATGGCGATGGGTGAACCGATCGGCACAGTAATCTGTTAACCGCGTTATGAAACAAGAACATCAAACGGCTCCTAGCAACAGCACATTCAAGAACGTCAAGGAAGTAGAGGCGAACGCCCGCGCGAGGATGGAGAAAGTCCTCACTGAACTGCAGCAGGAGATGGCGCATATTCGAACCGGCCGCGCAAATATCGGTCTGCTCGATAGCGTTCGCGTGGATTACTACGGATCTCCCGTCCCCTTGAATCAGGTGGCTCAACTTCATGTCCCTGAGCCCGCGATGATCACGGTGCAGCCGTGGGACGCTTCCACGATTCGAGACATCGAACGGGCGATTCGAAACTCGGACCTTGGTCTTAATCCATCCAATGATGGCAAGATTGTTCGCGTTCCCATTCCGCCGCTGACCGAAGAACGGCGCCGGGAACTTGCAAAAAAATTGAGTCATATTGCCGAGGAGCGGCGCGTTGGTCTCCGCAACGTTCGCCGCGATGCAAACGAGCATCTGAAAAAAATGCTGAAAGATAAGCTCATCAGCGAAGACGATGAGCGGCAGGCTCTGGAAATAATTCAAAAACTGACCGATTCTCAAATCGCCAAGATCGATCAGGCCGCCAAAGCGAAAGAAAAAGAGATCCTCGAATTCAAATAGGAGGAACTTCGGTCACGGTCGGGGCGCAGCCGAAGCCGGGAACACAGTCACAGGGAGAGCAAGTTTCGGCGTAACAGGCGCTGCTGCAACTGGCCTCCAGTCATGGCCTGGCCGCAGCCGGCAATTCGCCTAAAACGGATTCATCGTAAGTAATTCCGTTTTTTTCCAGGAGATCCCCAATCGCCCGATCCAGAGCAACGCGAGCCTTGATCCAGACACTCCTCGCGGCAACTTCCGTCGAGCGCGCCTGAGCAAGATAGCTCTCTTGCTGAATGACCAGGAAGTTAGTGGAAGCGCCCACGGACAATTTGTCCCGCTCTGCGCCCACCAGTTGCTCCTGGTATTGACGGCTCTGTATCGCGGCATTCAAGGCCGACCGCGCGGTCTGGAGCGCAATGATTGAATTCTCCACCTGCTCTCTGACTTGATTCGCAAGTAGCTGCGTCCTGGCCTCCGCTTGCCTGAGTTGCAAAAGATCGCGCGCTGCATCCGCCTGGGCGACATGGTTCTTGAGCGGCAGGTTCAACTGGATACCGGCTTGATAGATCCGCGAGGTGCGCAGTCCAGCGACGCCCAGATCTTGCGGCGCGGTAATGAGACCGGTTCCCGGAGTACCGAGAACCGCGAAAGGAACCTCTGTGCTGCCCCGCGTCTGGAAGTTCCCGATGAGATCGACTTCCGGACGCGCGGCATTCATGGACGCTTTCACCGCCACCTCGCCGCTTTGGACTTGCAATGACGCTTGCGCCAGATCGGGCCGTGTTGAGAGCGCTTCGGAAACGAGTGCGTCCACGGATCGCGACTCGTCCGTCGCCGGTATCGTGATCGGGTCGGTCGGAACGATGGGAAGACTTGCGAGAATAGGATCGGCGGTGCCGCTGTGCGTCAATTGAGATTTGAGGATGACTTCCTGCTGATGCACCAGCCCTTCCGCCTGAATCAGGTCCAGCTCACTCGATGTAACCAGCGATTGAGCGCGAGTCAACTCCAGCGGAGCGAGCGTCCCTTGGTCCACTTGCGCCTTGTCGTCGTCGTAAAGTTTGCGTGCCGCCGTAAGCGTCTCTCGCTTCACGGCCACATTTTCGTTCAGGCTCACCAGGTCGTAATAGAGCCGCGCGACGCCGTAAACGGTGCTGATGAGCTGCTGATAGAAAATGAGGCGCGAAATCTTCTGGTTGATGCCGGCTATTTTGATATATCGAAGATTGATATCTCTTCCAAAGCCGCGCAGCAAAGGCTGCGTTACCGTAAGTGACGCATTGGGAGACGAGAACGGATCCAGCCTGCTTTCCGTCCCGTAAAGCGCTTGCGCCGCATTGTTGATATCAGCTTCCACCTGCGTGCCATAGCCAAAGCCTTGGACAAGCGCGTAATTCGCGGTGACGAAATGAAGCGTTCCAGGGGGATTCCCAAACGCCGTATTGCTGCCCCCAAGGCCCGTGAGCAGAGAACTATTGGCGCGATTGAAATAGGTGCTCTGGCCCACAAGCGTCGGCTGCAACGTCGGTACGGTTGGGCCTGCTGCAAAGCCTCCCACGCCCTGCACTGAGAGATTCGTCTGAGTTTCGGTGAGCAGGTTCAAAGAGGTCAAATCCGTCACCGTGGGCGTCGTCGGTGTAACTGTAGAAGCAGCGCTGTTGAGCAAGGGGCTTCCTGGTCCTCCCACCCCGGTCGGGCTCTCGGCAACTAAGTAGTCGATACCACGCAGATTTCCTCCCCCGGATGCACGAAGTAACTCCGTGGCTGCAATCGACAGCTCATACCGAGCTACTTCGACATCCAGATTGTTCTCGATCGCAAGCGCGATCGCATCATACAGTGACAGATAAATCGATCCATTCCGAACGAGCGATCGAGCCCGGTCAGCAGGCCCGAGGCGAAGGTCAGGAGCCGTCGGCCTGCGATACGGAGCGATGAAGTCCAGCAAAGACTTGCGCGCTACGATGTTTGCATCTTCCTTCGGCTGGGTCTTGTCATTTTCGACACGCTGCAACACTGGCGCGGGGCTTGGCGGAATCTGCTGAGCGGGCGAAACAGCCTGATTGAACAGAAGCGCTGCGATCAATGTCATCCTCATTGCTGCCGCGGCCTCGTGGAATTGTTTTTCTGCCCTGCGTTCTTTTTACCCCCTTGTTTTTTCGCGGCCTTGCCCCCGCTGCTACTCAGATCTTGATTGCCGTACTGTCCTTCGTCACCGGGCCGCTGGTCGCTTTGACCGCCGGCTTGCTGCGGTTCGTTCTGGTACTGCGGGTTGATCTTCGCTCCGTCTTGTATTTCATCCGATACCACCATCGCAATCACATCGCCGGCTTTCAAGCCTGAGACCACCTCGGTCTCATCGCCATAATCGCGCCCGATCGAAATCGGCCTGAAATGCACCACGTTGTTTTCCACCAATGCCACCGAGGTTTTGGCATTGCGAACCACAATCGCCTCTCCGGGAACCATCAGAGCAGGTTGGGGCTTCACGTCCACAAAATTCACGACAGCATACATCCCCGGCAATAGACGCCTCGATTCGTTTCTGACCTGTACCTCCACTAGCAGCGTGCGTGTGTTCTGGTCTATGGATGCTGATGTACGAGTGACGCGCCCCTCGAATTTCTGATCGGGAATTTCTTCGAAAAAGAGCACCGCTCGCTCTCCGATATGAATGTTGGGACTATACGCTTCGGGAACGGAAACCAGAATCCGCAAGCGGCCTGTATCGGCCATTCCGAACATTTCCCCACCCTGCGCTCCGCCCGTCGAAGGACTCGCCCCCGACGACACGTTACCCGACGCCCCCTCATTGTTGCCTTGAATGCCGGATTGAGTGGTCCCCGGAGTGACGGGGCTAGACGAAACGCCGAGGCCTGATCCCTGCGCGGTAATCAGGCTGCCGACGTCGATGTTGCGAGCCGTAATTACACCGCTGAACGGCGCCCGAACCTGTTCATAGCCCTGTAGCAAAATCAGCCGGTCGAGGTTTTCGCGATTTCCCTGAACCGTGTTTTGCGCCGCCGCAACATTGGCCTGCGCAACTCGATAGTTCGCTTCCTGCTGGTCTCCGTCTTGCCTTGAAAACACGCCTTTGGCGACCAGCACCTTGTAGCGGTCCCACGTGACAGAAGCCAACCGCAATTGCGCCTCCATTTGCGCCAGATTAGATTCGCTTTGCTGCAGTGCCGATCTCGCTTGCGCCACCTGCTTGTCCAAATCCGGCGCATCGATAGTCGCGAGCAGTTGACCGGCCCGCACGCGATCGCCGATATCGACCAAACGCCTGCTGACGTATCCGGAAGCGCGGGCGTAAATGTAGGCTTCCGTATACGCCATCGTCGTACCTGGAATCATCAACTCGCTTGTGGATGGGGCGTATCGAACAGTCTGGACATTCACTCGCGGCAATTCCTGAGTGCGTTGTTTTGACTGTTCATCGATCTCTTGTTGGCGTTTATGCCGAGGTAACCAGCCCAGCAGGATAGCTAACACGCCAACCACGACAACCAGCAGTCCGAAAACGAACCACGCAAGAGTCGAGTGGCCCGGTTTTGCTCGGTCGCCTTCTGTCTTTTGCTTCTCCCGCTCAGCCCGTTCCCGTTCCGGGTCATCCGGTACATCTCCGATAGGTTCGTTAGGGTTCGCCATTCGCTAGGATTCCTGCGGCCGCGGCGCGCCTTGACGGCTCGTCGGTTCACCGCTAGGAGTGATCTCGCCTTTGTATTCCTTCTCGATTTTCTCGTCGTAATTGATGGGAGGCTTCTTTCGGAGAAATGAATAAAAGATGGGAACAATGAACAAAGTGCTCACCGTGGCAACCAGCAGCCCTCCGATCACCGCGCGGCCCAGCGGAGCGTTTTGTTCGCCTCCCTCACCGAACGCCACCGCCATCGGCAGCATTCCGATAATCATCGCCAGCGCCGTCATGCACACTGGCCGCAGGCGAATGTATCCGGCCGAAAGCGCTGCGTCCCACTGATCTTTTCCTGTTTCCCTCTCATCGTTCGCGAAAACAACCAGCAAGATCGAGTTCGCCGTCGCTACGCCAATGGTCATAATCGAGCCCATTAGCGATGGAACGCTGAACGTAGTCTGGGTCAGAAACAGCATCCAAAGAATACCCGAAAATGCGCCCGGCAGCGCCATGAGAATGATGAACGGGTCCAGCCAGCTTTGAAAATTTACCGCCATCAGCAGATAAACGATGATGACGGCGAAGCCTATGCCGAGCAGCAATCGCGAAAAGGACTGCTCCATGGTCGATACTTCGCCGCGAAGATCAATGAACGTGCCGCCCGGCAGATTTTTCGTTTCCTTGATAATTTTATGGATCTGATCCGCCACACCGCCCAAGTCGCGCTGATCCACATCGGCGTAGATATCGTAGGTTGGCTGAATGTTGTAATGGTCGACGACAATCGGCATTTGTTCGCGCTTGAGCGTCGCCAGGTTCGCCAATAACTGACTGTTGGTTCCGTTGCTGGCTGTGATCGGAATCCGCTGCAGAGCTTCAAACGAATCGATCCGATATTGCGGGCTTTGCGCGACAATCTGGTAATTGACGCCCGTCTGCGGATTCAGCCATTGATTGGGCGCGGTTTGGCCGCTTCCGGAAAGCGTAATCAGCATGCTGTTCGCCACATCTTTCTGCTGAAGACCAATCTGCTGCGCTTTGTTGCGATCCACATTCACCTGTACCGCTGGATAGGAGACCTGCTGATGGATGTGAACATCGACTGCGCCGGGAATCGCTGAAACCTTATGAAGCAGGTCTGTCGCGATCTGAAAATTCTGCACTGGATTCCGGCCCACCACTTGCAAATCGATGGGAGCCGGCAGGCCGAAATCAAGAATTTGATTGGTCATATTTGCCGGAGTAAAGAAGAACGTCTCCTGCGGGAATTTTTCACGCAATCTCTTCCGCAATTGGCGGGTGAACTCGAGAGTTTCGCGTTTCCCCGGCTTAAGCGATATCAGAATGTCTCCATCTGAGTTGCTAATGGTGGGATTGCTGCCGAAACCCAGATTGTAGGAAAGGTTGGGTAGGCCAATGTTGTCGAGGATCAAGTCTAGTCGGTCAGCGGGTAGCGTTTTTCGGATTTCCGCTTCCACCGCAGCGAAGATCAGCTCCGATTCCTCTATGCGCGTGCCGGCGGGAGGCAACACGTGCAATCGCATCTGGCCCGAATCGACGTACGGGAAGAAATCCCGGCCAATCACTAACGTAAGCAGAGACGAGCCGCCCACGAAAACGCCAAACAGGATGAGCACAATCGCCCGATGATGCAAGCTCCATTCGAGCCAGGTTTTGTAATGCTCTCGAAGCTGCTCGAAACGCCGCTCAAAGCGCTCGTGGAGGTGCCATACCCAGTTCTTCGCCTCTTCAGGCTCCTCGCCTTCCTTCGCCTGATACAGCGCAACTTCGGCCGGCAACAGGTAGTGCATCATCGTCGGGACCAGAGTGCGCGAAAGAAAATAGGAAGCCAGGATAGCGAAGGCAACCGCCATCGCCAAAGGCGTAAATAGATATTTGGCCGCGCCCGTGAGCAGGAGAACAGGGACGAAGACAATACAGATGGACAGCGTGGAAACGAGAGCGGGAGCAGCCACCTGGCTCGCGCTATCGAGAATGGCATGTACCAGCGACTTGCCTGGTTCGCCGAGATTGCGGTGCGTGTTCTCGATTTCAACGGTCGCGTCATCGACCAGGATTCCGACCGCTAAGGCCAGGCCTCCGAGCGTCATAACGTTTATGGTTTCCCCGAGCGCTCCCAGAATGCAGACCGACGTCAGAATCGACAAAGGAATCGAGATGCAGACGATAAGCGTGCTGCGCCAGCTTCCCAGGAACAATAGAATCATCAGCGCGGTCAAAACAGCCGCGATTCCTGCTTCACGCAATACTTCGCTTATCGAGGTCCGCACGAAGATCGATTGATCGAACATCGGCGTGATCTTCAGCGCGCTGGGAAGATCGGCCTTCACTCTGGGCAGCGCCTCCTTCACCGAGTTCACAATGTCGAGCGTGGAAGCTCTTCCGTTTCTAAGCACGGTTAGCAGCGCCGAGCGACGTCCGTTTTCCCGCACAATATTGGTTTGGACTGCGAAGCCATTTCGGATCTGGCCGATGTCTTTCATATAGACAACCGCGCCATTCGCCGAGCGGATCGGCAGGTTATTTAAGGCAGCCACCGTTAGCGGGCTGCTGTTGATTCTGACGAGGTATTCGAGATCACCGACTCGAGCGGTACCCGCCGGTAGAATCAAGTTCTGCGCATTTAAGGCATTCGAAACGTCGATGCCGGAAAGATGCTTGGCATAGAGCGCATTCGGATCGAGATCCACCATGATCTGGCGCGATCTGCCGCCCCATGGCGCCGGCAAAGATGCGCCTTGGACCGTGGCCAGCCGGGTTCGAATGAAATTTAATCCCAGATCGAACAGGTCCTGTTCCGTAAGGCCTTGACCGCTGAGGCCCAGTTGGAGAATCGGTACGCTGGCGGCGTCGTACTTGATGACATTTGGCGGAAACATCCCAGGTGGAAGGACGCGAATGATGGTTTGCATGATCGCCGTGATCTGCGATAAGGCAACCTCGATCTTCACTCGCGGATGAAAGTAGACGCGAATAACGGCAACGCCGGTGTAGGATTCGGATTCTATGTGCTCAATATCGTTGACGGTGGTCGTCATGGCGCGTTCGCTTACGGTCACCACGCGCTTTTCCATATCGTCCGGCGAAAGTCCGGAATAGCTCCAGATGATGCTGACCACCGGAATGTCAATGTAGGGAAAAATGTCCTTCGGCAAGACAACAGCCGAAATCGCGCCCAGAATCAACACCAGAACGGAAAAAACAACAAACGTATACGGGCGGCGCAGCGCAAGATGAACGATCCACATTTAGACCTCGCAAGGGAACCACTGAGACGCGATGGTCATCGCGCTAAGGCTGAGGAAGGCTCAGTTTGTGCAGGCAAGCTCTCGACCGAAGGGTAACCATGTTGTTCACGGCCAATTTTACCGTCGTACATGGTTGTAATTTTGAACAGCTCGAAATGTCCGTCACCGCTGCATCGGCAGCGGTCCTGCGACGATGGATCGAGACTGGGGCACCGGTTGTGGAAGGAGCGCCTTTGATGCCAAGCCAAGCTGTAACGTATGACTCAATCATTATCGGTTCAGGGCAAGGAGGCAATCCCCTGGCGAAACAGCTCGCTGACCGCGGCGAAAACGTGGCTTTGATCGAGTCCGGCTATCTCGGGGGCACATGTATCAATACCGGATGCACTCCCACAAAAACCATGGTTGCGAGCGCGCAGGTAGCGCACTACGTCCGGCATGCTAGTCGCTGGGGCGTGCTCGCGCGTGAAGTAAGCGTGGATCTTCGGACAGTCGTGTCGCGAAAGAATGAAATTGTTGAGAGTTTCCGATCCGGCTGGGAGAAGAAGTTCGAAGGGCATGAGAACCTGCGGCTCTATCGCGGTACAGCCCGGTTCGTCGGCCCGAAACAACTGCAAGTCAATGAAGACCTGCTCGAGGGCAAGCACGTCTTCATTGATACGGGAGGCAGTCCCGCGATTCCGCGCATCGCTGGGCTGGATTCGGTTCCTTATCTGACGAACGTCAGCATTCTGGATCTGAAACATCTACCTAAACATCTGGTGATCCTGGGCGGCGGATATGTCGGCCTCGAATTCGGGCAAATGTTTCGACGGTTTGGCAGCGAAGTAACGGTAATACAGAGTGCCCAACGAATTCTGCCAAACGAGGATGAAGACGTCACCAACGAGTTGCAGAAAGCGCTCGAATCGGAGGGGATCAAGTTCTATGTAGACGCCCGCGCGATGAATGTGCAATCCAGCTTCGGGCGAATTACCGTGACGTTAAATGATCCGGACAGTACAACCGTGACGGGATCGCATCTGTTAGTCGCTACCGGGCGAACGCCGAACACGAAGGATCTTCATTTGGATAAAACCGGCGTCCAGACCAATGAAAAGGGATTCGTTGTGGTGAACGACAAGCTCGAAACGACCGCTCCGGACATTTGGGCCATTGGCGACGTGACAGGCGGCCCGGCATTCACGCACATTTCATATAACGATTACCAGATCATTTATGGAAATCTGTATGAAGGAAAGGATCTGCGGACCAGCACGAGAATCGTGCCGTATGCGGTGTATACCGATCCGGCGCTGGGGCGAGTGGGACTTACCGAGAAAGCAGCGCGCGCCCAGGGCCGAAAACTAAAAATCGGAACAAAATCCATGAGCAGCGTGGCGCGTGCTATCGAGCGGGCGGAGACCGCGGGGTTTATGAAGATCGTGGTTGACGCGGAGACGGATCGTGTATTGGGAGCATCGATCCTGTCAGCCGAAGGCGGCGAATTGGTTCAGATTCTGAGCACTCTGATGCTGGCCGATAAGCCTTATACGCTTTTGAAAGGCGCCATCTATATTCACCCCACGCTTGCAGAAGGGTTTTTCGGACTTATGGATAGCGTGAAGTGAGCCTACTGCCTTGTTGGCGCTGGAGCAGCAGGAGGAACCAGCAGATCCTCTACGGAACTACTGCCGAGGCCGTATTGTGGATTAATATATTTTTCAAGAAACGCGAGCTGCTTGCGCCAGGCATCCAGCCGGTGGTCACGCTGGCTGAAGCCGTGTAACTCGTTCGGATAAGTGAAATAGTAATAAGTCTTCCCATTCTCTTTGAGCGCCTTGACAAATTCAGCCGATTCATAGGGAGGAACCTGAGGATCGTTCTCCCCATGCATCACTAATAATGGTGTCTTGATCTTCGCGACATCCAGAAGTGCATCCGCTTTACGATATACATCGGGCTTTTGTTCCGGCGTTCCGCCCATTTTCATCATCCATCGAATAGCCGAATTGCGATTGGTACGCTCGATGAAAATCGCGCGATCCACGACGCCATACAATTCAATTGCCGCCTGAAAAAGATCGGGATATTTGGTCACGGCGTACGCAACCATCGTGCCGCCGTGGCTCCCGCCGCCAATGGCCAGCCGCTTCGGATCGGCCAGACCGGCTGAGATGAGATATTCGGCTCCCGCAGCCACATCGTCCATTTCGCCGCCGCCGCTATCCTCCACGTTCAAATTGCGAAATTTCTCTCCATAGCCGGTGCTGCCGCGATAATTCGGTTCGAGAACAACGTAACCGGATTGCGCCAGATACTGCGCCCATAAATCGAGCCGAAAGACGTCTTGCCCTTCCGGACCGCCGTGAATCCACAACACGCCCGGATATTTCGTATCGCGCTTCATCTCGCGAGGCTTATAAAGTATCGCAGAGATCTCCAATCCGTCTTTGCTGTGGTAGGTGACTCTTTCCGGCATAGTAAGTGCGCCATCGAAATTCTTCGGCAGAGTATGCGAGAGATATCTGAGGCGTAGAAGTTGATTGCTGTACCACTTACAAGCAAATCCGTGGATTCGAGCAGGCGATGTGCGATGAAAATAAATCTCTTTACCGTCAGGCGACCACTCGGGATTCGATTCAATGCCGGGCACTTTGAATGCCGCAAGCGGACGACCTTCGCCGCCAGTCAACGGCACAATCCAAACGTGTGTCTCCTCCAAGGAGTTCCGGTTGGAAACGACGGCCAGCGATTTTCCGTCCGGCGAGAAAACACAACTCTCATCTTCATACTCGCCGCGCGTCAACGGCTTGGGATCGCCGCCCGCTGCCGGTATCAGATACACGTGAGTCCAGCCGCTATCCTGCAACAGAACGGCAAGCGAATGCCCATCGGGAGACCATTGCGCCTTTCGAATGGACCAGCCGCCTCCGCGATCCGTTGGCGAGGTATAGAGCGTCCTGGGATCGCCGGCCGCTTGACCCGTTTTCGGATCGAACGTAAGCACTTTCAGTTTGCCGCTGAAGTACTCCGGCGAACGTTCGGTGTAAGAGATGCGCGTGCCGTCCGGCGACCAAGCCGGGCTGTCCTCGTCAGCTCTTGATTCCGCCACGTAGTTATTGACGGTGCCATCCTGACTCACCGCCATCAAGCTGTTGCGCCCTGTTCTCCCGGTCTCGTATAGAATCCATTTGCCGGCAGGAGACCATTGAGGATCGCGGTCCGCGGCAGTGCGTGGATCTCCGGGCCCCGGATAAGCGTGCGTTAATCTTTTTGGCGATCCGCCGGAAGCCGCGACCGTCCAAATGCTGCCGGCGCTCGAATAAGCGATCGTTCGACCGTCGGGAGACCAACTGAGCCCGCTCTTGCCGCCGGTTGTGCTGGTCAGCGTGACAAGCCAGCCCCCTTCCGACGGCATGAGCACGATTTGGCCGCCGCGAGCCATGGCAAACGTTTTGCCGTCGGGAGATAACGCCGTCTCCCCGATGGGTTCGACCGAGAGCAAATCGTCCAGAGTGAGGCGATGCGTCTGAGCATTTGCTCGGCCGGCGATCAAGATGTTACAGACTGCCAAGCAGCAACGAGAGTCTCTGACGAAGTGCGAAAGGTTTGTGCATTGGGCCCCCTGGATTTCGATTTCGATGATCGCCTTTCTCAGATGGAGCAGTCAAGCGCCCGCGAATTCATCTAACGAATTTCTAACTTTTCGAGAATTGTTTGTAAAAATATTCTCCTTGCCGGTGGCAGCGGGTTAACATCGTCTTAAGTCTTTCTGTCAGGGGTTAGTATGTACAGTCTCGTATAACACGTTCGTGTCGCTGTTGCGTTGTTATTACTTCTTTGCTGCTCGGCACTTTCTCTCTCCTGCGCGCAAACCAGCCGGGGCACCGTCACCGGTATCGTAACCGATCCTTCTAAAGGCGCCGTCGCGAATGCGGCCGTCGACCTTAAGAAATGAACAGACCGGCGTCGTTCGATCCACCACCACGAACGATGCCGGAGTGTATCGGTTCGACGCCGTCGATCCAGACACTTACACCGTTAGAGTCAGCGCCAACGGGTTTAAGGCATCCGTAACGAAGCCCTTTGACGTCCGCGCTCGAGATCGCCAACGCCGACGCGCAGCTGGAAGTGGGCCAAGTCACCAGCACAGTGGAAGTATCCGCCGATGCGACTCTCATCCAGAGCGAAGCGCCGGTTCGAGGCGGGACCCTGACCACACAGAACATCGTATCCTTGCCGATTGCCAGTGAGAACCCAGTCTCGCTGGCTCTCACCTTGCCGGGCGTCACCACCAATCGGTACTCCTTTGGAGTCGGAACATTTTCCGTCAATGGTTCTCGAGGCCGGTCGAACAATTTCATGCTCGACGGCACCGAGAACAACGACATCTCTGTAACAGGCCAGGCGTTTCAGATCAAGAATCCCGACGCGGTGCAGGAAGTCTCGGTGCAAACCGGCAATTACGACGCGGAGTATGGCAGGGCCGGCGGAGCGGTCGTGAATGTGATTACGCGAAGCGGTACCGATCAATTCCACGGCACGGCGCGCTACGCCGCGGAATCGACCGTCTTCGACGCGCCGACAAATTTGCAAAAAACTTCGCCCGCCGTTCTGCAGCGGGGTCATCCCCTGCCTGGAACGGATCAGTTCTTTTCCGGAACTCTCGGAGGACCAATTAAGAAGAACAAGACATTTTTCTTCAGCGCCTATCAGGAAGAGCGCCAGACTTCCACCTCGCAAGTCGGGCTGATCTCGCTTTCCGCGGCCGGCCGGGCGACGCTTTCGTCTCTATTCCCAGCAGGCACAAACGCGCGCGCCGATCTCCTGCAAAAGATCACGGCGGGAGCGGATGCCAATTCACAGTTTTTCACCGTTTCCCCGGGACCCGGCCTGCCGAACGTCGAGTTCGGAACTTACCAGCGCCCGGTGGGAACCCCGGTGCGCGATCGGCAATTGCAGGAGCGAGTGGATCACAATTTTAGCGAGCGGGATCAGCTTTCCGGACGTTACATGCTGGACGATCAGGTGTTACCGGTCGGCGGCAGCACGGGATTTCTTGGATTTGATACAAGTGAGAAGATACGCGATCAGAATGCCATCATCGCTGAAACTCACACTTTTTCGGCGGCATCGACGAACGAAGTACACCTCGGCTATAACCGCATCTTCCTGTTTTTCCCGGAGGACGCCCCCAATTCTCTGGCTGCCACGCTGCCGCAAATCACCATCGCGGGAGCAGTCTCGACATTCGGGATTCCGAATAACCTGCCGCAAGGCCGCGTGGCCAACAATTACGAATTACAGGATACGGTCAGTTATGTTCGACGGCGACCATAGTTTTCGCTTCGGAACATCGTTGCTGGACCAGCGCTCAAAGCAAGCAGCGCCATTCAACGGTCGAGGCACGCTTGTTGTATAATGCGTCGACTTCGGGGGCGTTACTTACAGCGGCCTGGCAAATTACCTGAGCGATTTCGGCGGTTCTGGCGGCAGCGCTTCCCGCGACTTCGGAAATCCGAATTATTATCCTTCGCTGTTTCGGCAAGCTTACTTTGCCCAGGATCGATGGCGCGTCAATCCAGGCTTTGACGCTGACTTTGGGAGTCCGCTACGAGTACTTTGGCGTTCCCATTAATTCCATTAAGACTCCGGCATTCACTGGTCTCTTCAACATCAACCCGCAGACCTTCACTGGTCCATATAGCCAACCGGACTCGGTCAAGGGCGACAAGAATAACTTCGCTCCGACGGTGGGCCTCGCTTATTCGCCGGCGGCGAACTCAGGGATTCTCGGCAAAGTTTTCGGCGACAAGAAATCTGTCCTGCGCGCCGGGTATCAGATGGGATACGATTCGTTCTTCAACAACATCGCCTCGAACGCGCTGGCTTCTTCGCCGAACCTGGTTTCGACAAATACGCCTTCGACGGTGAGCACCGCGAATCCGCGCGGTCTGCCGAATCTCTCGACGGCTTTTCCGGCCGTGGCTCGACCGCTGTCGCCGTTGGATTCGCAGACCCTGGTCATCAGCAATCTTGTGAATCCGTATTATCAGCGCTATTCCGCAGGCATCCAGCGGGAACTGCCCGACCAGATTATGCTTGGATCTTTCTTATGTGGGAACGAAGGGAACCCGGCTGTTCATCAATGAAGATCTCAACCCGCTCGTGACGCCTTCGCTGGAGCATTTTCCAGCGGGTTACACGGCCGCAAGCTTTCTCCCTTCCCAGATACAGCAGCGTTTTGATCCGCTGCAAGGATCGCGATTGATTCGCACGAATGGCGGGTCTTCGAAGTACAACGCGTTCCAGGCTAATGTGAGCCGCCGCTATTCGAGCGGCGTTCTTTTCAACGTTGCGTACACGCGATCGAAGTTCATGGACAATGGCAGCGATATTTTCGGAACGGCCGGAAACAATCTGCCGCAGCAGGCCGCGATCCCTTCCATATTCGGCGGCCAGAAAAACGACGAATCGGTCTCTCTGTATGACCGGCCGAATCGATTGGCGATCACCTCTGTTTACGACTTGCCGTTCATGCGCGAACAGAAAGGATTCGCCGGACACGTTCTCGGCGGATGGAATCTTTCCGGCGTCTACGTTGTGGAATCGGGCGCTCCGCTGAATGTCTTGAATGGCCAGGATGCCGATGGGCTCGGGGGCAATCTTGATCGCCCTGAATTCAATCCAGCCGGCCAAATAGGCGTGCGCGCTGTTCCCAGCGCGACAAGCCCGACCGGATACGTCAACCCGGACGATCCGGCTGGTCCGAATACGCCCATCAACCCGCAGAATGCCGAGTACATCGGTTTGCCCGCTTGCACTTCAACGACGACGCCGTGCGCTCCGGGAAACCTCGGCCGGTTTACGACACGAACTCCGCGGATCAATAACCTGGACGCGACCTGCAAAAACAGATCAATGTGACCGAACGAATCAACTTCCAGTTTCGGGCGGAATTCTACAACATCTTCAATCACCGGCAATACGGCAATGAGAGCATCAGCCCGTTTGATTCGGGCACGACGACTATATCGGCGAATGTCTTTACCTCGCCCGCGGGCCGCTTTCTGAATCCCGGTTTCGCCGACGGCGGAGCGCGAGTCATTCGCCTCCAATTGAAACTCGTGTTTTAGCCGACCGAACCTGTGGAGTGGCGGCGCTCGATAAAATGGCGTGGTTCCCATGCGCCGCTTACTCGCAGGTTTTCTTTTCGTCAGCTGCTCGTTGATAGCAGCGAATTACTTCCCGCAGATGCGCTGGCGGCTGATCGGCCCGTTTCGCGGCGGCCGCACGGTTGCCATCAGCGGAGTGGTGCAGCAACCGAACGTGTACTACATGGCGCCGAACAACGGCGGCGTTTGGAAGAGCACCGATTATGGGCATACCTGGAATCCGATCTTCGATGGTCAGGATACGGGATCGATCGGCGCGCTCGCGGTAGCTCCCTCCGATCCCAATATCATTTACGTGGGCAGCGGAGAAGGTTTGCAGCGGCCCGATCTCTCAGTCGGCGATGGGATGTATAAATCCGCTGACGCCGGCAAGACGTGGGAGCATTTGGGTCTGCGGGATGGCCAGCAGATCTCTTCCATCGTCGTAGATCCTCATGATCCGAATCGTTTGTTTGTCGCTGTTCTCGGGACATCCCTACGGACCCGAATAAAGAGCGCGGTGTGTATCGCTCGACAGACGGCGGCAAATCGTTCCAGCAGCTTCTTGTATAAGGACGAGAACACGGGCGCGGTGGAAGTGGCATTGCAGCCCGGCAACCCACAGGTGGTTTACGCCAGTTTATGGGCGGCCCGCCAAGCGCCTTGGGAGATCGGGAATTCGTTCAAAGGACCGGGAAGCGGATTGTTCAGATCAAGCGATGGCGGCAACACCTGGACTCAGCTCACGAACGGAATTCCGACAATCGCACAGGGGCTCGGGCGCATTGGTTTCGCCATTGCGCCGAGCGATCCCAAGCGCATGTATGCGCTGATGGATGCCTCGCGGGAGTATGGGGGACTTTATACTTCGTCCGATGCGGGCGAGAGCTGGCAGAAGGTTAACAATGAAAACCGCATCTGGGAGCGCGGATCGGACTTCGCGGGCGTGCAAGTGGACCCGCAGGACCCGAACAAGATCTACGTGGCGAACACGACGACATATAGATCGACGGATGGCGGGCGCACGTTCATCGGGATCAAAGGCGCGCCAGGCGGGGACGACTATCACACGATCTGGATCAATCCGCAAAATCCCAGACATTATCTTTCTTGGTGTGGATCAAGGTGCGACGCTGAGCGTCAATGGCGGAGCGACGTGGAGTTCCTGGTATAACCAGCCGACGGCGCAGTTCTATCACGTAATCACGGACAACCGTTTTCCGTATTGGGTCTATGGCAGCGCAGCAGGAGAGCGGATCGGCGGGCGTTCAGAGCAGAAGCGACGACGGATCCATCAGCTTTCGCAATTGGCGTCCGGTGGGCGTGGAGGAATACGGCTATGTTGCGCCCGATCCTCTGAATCCAGACATTATTTATGGCGGCAAGGCGACCCGCTTTAATTTCGTGACCGGGCGACGTGCAGGACGTGAGCCCACAGGTATTGCGCGGCAAATACCGGTTCGTACGGACGATGCCGCTGCTGTTTTCGCCCGTCGATCCCCATATTCTGTATCTCGGCTCCAACGTGCTTTTCAAAACGACCAATGGAGGGAACAGTTGGGAAATCATCAGCCCCGACCTCACGCGGAAGCAGTGGCCGATGCCGGCTGTGATTCAGGCCTTCGAATCGCAAGACCCGGAGAAGGGGCAGCATCGCGGAGTGATTTACACGATTGCGCCATCGCCCAAAGACGTGAATCTGATTTGGGCCGGCACGGACGACGGCCTCATTCATGTGACGCAGGACGGAGGCAAGAACTGGCGCGACGTAACGCCTGCCGAGCTGACGCCGTGGAGCAAGGTGTCGCTGATGGAGGCTTCGCATTTCGACACGCGAAACCGCTTATGCCGCGATCAATCGCTTTCGCTTGGACGATCTGAAGCCGCATATCTATCGCACTCACGATGGCGGCAAGACTTGGAAGGAGATCGTGAATGGATTGCCGGAGCGGGCGGTCGTGAATGCCGTTCGCGAAGATCCGCAGCGGAAGGGATTGCTGTATGCGGGAACAGAAATCGGCGTGTTCGTGTCTTTTGATGATGGCGACAACTGGCAATCGCTGCAGGTGAATCTGCCGGTTACGTCGGTGCGGGATCTGACGATTCATGGCGATGATCTGGTCGCGGCAACGCACGGGCGGTCTTTCTGGATACTCGACGACATCGCGCCTTTGCGGCAGATGAGAAAAGAAATGATGACTCCAGGCTTCGAATTTCTTTTCAAACCGGCAGACGGCAATTCGTTGGCGATGGAACCGCAACACGGATACGCCGCTGCCGCCGGAAGAACCGGTGGGACAGAACCCGCCCGACGGCGCGATCATCGATTACTCGATTCAATCCAATAGCGGTCCTGTCACGCTCGAGATATACGACTCGAAAAATCAGTTGGTGCGCCGTTACTCGAGCGACGATAAGCCCGAAGTTACGGAGGCTCAGTTACAGAAAGAACTCAATGTTCCTACTTATTGGGTAAGGCCTCCCGAGATTCTTTCGGCTGAGGGCGGCATGCATCGATTTGTTTGGGACTTACGCTATGCGGCACCGAAAACGTTAAATCATGAATATCCGATATCGGCGATTTACAAGAACACGCCGCGACTTCCACGCGGGCCTCTCGTTCTTCCCGGCCAATATACGGTGAAGTTCAGCGTTGGCGGCCGTCTTTATTCCGAGCCTCTGACCGTTGTCATGGACCCGCGTGTGAAGACTCCCGCAGCAGGTCTAGAACAACAGCTTTCCTTATCGTTGCGACTGGCGAATTTGATGGACCAGGATTATGACGCTCTGATGCGGTCGCGCACAGACACAGCGCTGAGCAGACTCAGTGGCGAACTGGCGCGGGTTTACGAAGTGATTCAAGGTTCGGATAATGCGCCGACTACGCAGGCGGTCGCGGCCGTAGACGAGCTAGAACGTGACACGCGCCGAGAACTGGAGCGAGCGCGCCGGTAGTTGATTCGTGATACCGGCGAGTGGAGATCCGAAGCCGGGGCCAGGCGCCGCGCCATTGCCGTAGGTGCCGCTATAGCCCACGAAATTGGCGTGATTGAAGACGTTGAACGCTTCGGCGCGAAGCACGAGATTGATCCGCTCACCGCCGAACGGAAAGGGCCGCTCCAAAAAAGGAGAGACATCGTAGATCGGCCGGCCACGGCCCGTGTTGCGGCCCACAACTACGCTGCCGATCACGGGGCGATCCGTAGTTGCTCCACTGTCGCCGCTGTTTGTCGTTCCGGTAACGATGTTGTACGGCAGCCCGGAGCCTAGGGTCGCGACACCACCGAAATTGATCTTCAAAGGCAGCAGCCACACTCCGCTCAGTACGAATCGCTGCCGCTGATCGAAGATGGCGCTGCCGTTTTCAACGCGTCCCGTGAAGTTCGCGTCATTCGGATTCTGGCCCGGAATATCAGGATCGACGTTATCGATCGCGTGTGACCAGGTATAGCTGGCGAGCATCGAGAGCCGGGGCTGAATGTGTGGCTGAGGTTCACGTCCAGAGCATCGTAATAGGCATAACCGTCGTTCACATCACTCTGAATCACGCTGTAGGGAGGCTGAGGGTTGGTCGCGGTAACCGGATTGCAAGCCTTGCCTTGCTGTGCATACCAGAACACCCAATAGGGACGAGTGCAGTTGGCGGCTTGCGCGGAGCGGATCTGTCCCGGAGCGCTACGGATAAACGGCGTGGGAGGATCGACATCCAGAGGACGATTGATCTTTAGCGTGTGGGAACCAACGTAATCGACGCTCAGCACCCAGTTCGCTTCGAGGCGGTGCTGCATCCCGAAGGTCCATTGCTCGGAGTAAGGATTGAGTAACTGATTCGGATATCCGATCAAGGTCGAGGTGGGGAAGAACTGGTTCAGGTAGGCGCTTTGGCCCGGGCGGATATAGAGACTGCGCAGAGGAGCTACAGCACCGGCGGGAAACGCAGGGAGCGGCGCGGCCGATACGCTTGCAGGAAAACCGATCTGGCCGGGACCGGCGGTGTAATTGAATACACCGGTAGGACCAGTAAGTGCGTAATTCGCTTCGGAGTTATCTACGATCTGGGAGTAATAAATCCCGAATCCACCGCGAATTACGGTTGTGCCGTTGCCGAGCCAGTTGTAAGCAAACCCGATTCGTGGCGCGAAGTCCTTACGAGAATCGGTGAAGGTTTGCTGTTCATAGCGCAGACCTAAATTGATGGTCAGATCGGAACGTAGCTTTGTAGTCGTCCTGCACAAACAGCGCCCAAAGCGTGTCATCCACCGTGTAATTCGCATTTCCGTAGCTCTGAGTGTAAGTTCTGACGTTATTGATGTTGTTCAAGTAGGCAGAACTCTCGCAAAACGCGAGCGCTTGAGTACAGGTGTTATAGACGAACTGGCCCAGATAGATCGGCCCGCCAAATTCCTTGCTGTTGCCGCCGCTGCGAGCGTAGATGACATCGCCGCCGAAACGGACTTGATGATGGCCCAAAACAGCGGCGAGAGTATCGTTTGCCTCGTATTGACGATTCATCAGCAGCGCCGACTGCGATGTTCCTGACGTGAACGTGCCCCCCGAGGAGATCGGAACAGAAAACTGTGTTCCGTAGATGACCGGGTCGAACTCTGTGATGGGCGAAGCGAGCTGAAACTGGAGGCGGGCGTTATTGATCAGGCTCGGAGTTAAGACCGCAGTCTCGCCGAGTTCTTCCGAATAGGTTCGGCGTTTGAATACCCGATCTACACTGGGAAGATTGTTGCCGCCCACCGTGCCATTAGGGTTTGTGTCGCGATAACCGTCGACGTCGCTGCGGAGAAACAAGCTGTTCCGCTCGTTGAACTGATGATCGAGGCGTAAAAACCCAAGCCAATCGCGATAGTGCCCAATGAAATTGCCTGGCGCAACAGGCGAGATGACAGGGGACGCGCGATTTTCCAGGCTGTACTCTCCGGCAACAAAGAATTGGGTGTGACCGCCAGTCCCAAGGGGACCGGAAAGCGACAGTCCTACCTGCTCCAAAGTGTCGTTCGTCAAATCGTTGCCGCTGGTTGCGTTCGTAGATGTGAAGCCCGCCAGCGCCGCCTCCATAGCAGACGGCCTGACCGCGTCAAGCAGTTCGCCATGAAAATGATTGCCTCCACTCTTTGTGATGATGTTCACCACGCTTCCCGTGCTTCCTCCATATTCGGCCGAAAACGCATTCGTAAGGACATCCATCTCTTGCAGCGCCGTGAGCGGGATGTTGCTGAAGATGGTTTGCCGCCCCCAACTGTCGTTGCCCTGTGCTGCCATCCACTTCGAACCAGGTCTGCCGCCGTCCCGCTCCATTGGTGGTGAAGAGATTTTCGTTCATGAAGACGTCGCCCTGATTGATGGCGGGGCGATTGGCTGCGTTCAACAGAGGCAAATAGGTGATCTTGCGATCGGGCAAAGGCGTTTCTTCCATTTGCCGCGCTCCGAGCCGCTCTCCGAGTTGCGCCTCGTCGGTTCGAATCTCGCCGACGATGCCGGTGACCGTGACCTTGGTCTCCGTGGCGGAGACGTTCAGTTGCAAATTGATGTCCGCAGTCTGCCCTCCTATCAAAGTTATGTTGGCCAACTCAGCTTCTCCAAAACCTTGCTTCACCGCTTTAACGTCGTACGCACCGGCAATGGGAAGGCCGGGCAGCGAAAAAATACCTAAATCGTTCGTCTGGGTATTGCGCTGCTGACCCGTTAGCGCGTTTGTCGCTGTGACCTCTACATGAGGAACCACTGAATGACTCTGATCCACAATTTTGCCTTGTATGGTGGCTGTATCGGGCGTTTGGGCAACGAGACAGAGGCAACAAAAGAAGAAAATTGCTGCGATTACGCGTGACCGAGGCATCGTTGCGAAAAACTTAGCCTACAGGCTGTGCGCAGCTACTACCAGAGATCGTAGTTACTGAATCAAGAGTTCGAGGACTCGATGAACTGATTTGAGGGTTGTGGCTTGTAATGAGATTCCCAGCAACAGACCGACGGATACGAGCATAACGGCTGGCGTGACGATGCGCAAGCGGCGAGCGGGCCGCCTCTCGTCACCGACCAACCGTTCGACGCGTGCTGACAGATCGGATGCATCGGCGAGAAACGACGTCATCAGCGGAATGGGTTTCGACGGCGGGCTCAGACGCGCTACGCGCACCAAAGCTGAGGCGAGAGAGAGTGAACGCTCTGCGTCTTCGCCGGCGGCATAGTCATCCGCGGACCATTCGGCAAATTTAGCCCAGGCACTTTCGATAGCTGAGAACGCATTCCAGAAGGGAAAGAGATCCGGAGCGAACAGGATCAAAAGACGCTTCAGGTTGTCGCGGGACAGTTGGTGCCCTTGCTCATGACGTATTGCCGACTGTAGTTCTTCCGGCGAGAGAACAGCCAATGCTTCGCGGGAGATCACCAACTTCGGATGAAAAATCCCCACGAGACCGAGAACAGGAGAGGGCGATTCCGGGAGCGAACAGACGAGTGCGCGCAAACCTCGGTAGATGGAGACTCCTGAGATCGCCAGCGCCACGAAAGCCGCGGCCACACACAAGGGACCAACGTGTTCGACGATGCCCCGCGGTTCGAGAAACAAGTAGCTCGGCGCACAAAGCCCGGCGACAATCAATGCGGCAATGGTGACCGGCAGGATCCGCATCGCAAAAAGAAACCGCGCCGCCGAGCGCGCGGGCATCCGCTGGGCCAGCCGAATTGCGGAGTCTTGTAGCAGCTTCACGATCACGCCGCTGAAGAAATGGATCAGGAAGAAGGACGCGAGCGAAATACATCAGCAGCCGGTAGAGATATTCCATCATTCCTGTCCGTTCTTTTGAAGCTCTCGGCGCTTCATACCGATTTTTCGTTCCAGTTCATCCAAAAGCGTTCGATCGAACTGTCCCACCGCATCCACCAGGCAGGAAATCAGTAATTCGCTGGAGGGCCGCGGCCCACTCAAGAATTCGGCCATCCACTCACCAGCACGCTTTTGCTCCCATGCTTGCCGTGACAGGCTGGGCGAATAAAAGAACGCTCGCTCGGATTTTCGCCGCTCCAGCAGTCCTTTCTTATATAGCCTGTCAAGCGTGGTCATTACAGTCGTGTAGGCGAGGGGCCGGACGAGCTTTTCAATCACGTCATGAACACTGCTCTCGCCCCGAGCCCAGAGGATCTCCATGACCGCGATCTCCAGATGGCCCAACCTTAATGGCGCATTGGGAATGGAGCCGACCGGGCGACGCTTGAATAAACCCATCATTGTGACTGGCTATGAGAAATAATGATCGCTCATTTTTCTCAGAAAGGCCAGCGACTCGGCCATCTCTTCCATGCCGTTCATGCCATCTTCGATGCTGACCCAGCCGCGGTAACGATGCTCGGCCAGTATGCGGAAAATTGCGTCATAGTCGTTCAGACCTTTACCCGTAACTCCGTGAAGCAGATTCGGTGAATAGCCGAGCGTGCCATCGCTCTGGCGCAAATCCTCTATACTGCTTCCTGCCGTGAGATAGCGGTCGCTCGCGTGCATGCTCACCACGCGATCCGCAATCTTGCGCAATAGCTCAATGGGATCGTCACCGGCCACAATCGCGTTCGATGGGTCGTACTGGACGCCAAAATGGTCACGATCGTCGACGGCACTAACGATGTCCACGAATCGATCCATTTTCTGGGCGAATTCGGGATATTTCCAGAAGCCATCCTTATAATGGTTCTCCATCCCGAGCACGATGTCGTATTCCTTGGCGACCGGCAGCACCTCGATCAAATGCTTGCAACACCCATTCCCTTCCCTGCTCCCAATTCACTTCGGGATAGCGCTGCCCACTGAGAATCCGACACACCGCGCGCGGTCCACCGAGGCGGCGTGTAATTCGAATCATCTCCGCTTCGCGCTCCACCTCGCGCTTGCGCTGGTCCGGATCAGGCGCGGTGAAATCGGGAGAGCAGCACAGCATCGGCATGGCGAAACCTGCCGCATGAATCGCTTCGCCGACGCGATCGAGGTAATCGTTATCGAAGCTGGTGAAAAATCCTTCGTACATCTCGAGCCCATCGGCATCGAGCTGTTTTGCCATCTCGATCCAATCGAAGACCGACATTTCGCCTTTGGCGATCTGTTCGAGATAGCACTTCGGGAAAGCCGAAATTTGAAGGGGCATCAGGGCGTAAGAACTGCCTTGACGAATTCTCCCGAATGCATTTTCTCGAAGCAATCGTGCCATTCCGGAAGGTCAGCGACGCGGCTGATGATGGGATCGAGATGGATCTGCCCGGAGACGATCATCGAGATGACACGCTCCCAGACGGGCCAATTGTGCGAGAAACTTCCTGAAATCGTGACGTTTTTCTGCACCAGCGGATCGAGGCTGAACTGCATGGGCTGCGGACCCCAGCCGACTTTTATGATTTGTCCCGCCGGGCGGACCGCCTGGAGCGCGATTTGGAGAGTGGCGGAAGCTCCAGAGGCATCAATCGCGACGTCTACTCCCAAGCCATCTCCCAGTTGGGCGACGTACTCGGCAACCCCTCCTTCGAGCGTCACATCTGCGCCGAGCGAGCGAGCAACACCGAGACGAACTCGATCGGCCGGCAAACCGGCGACGATCACCTGGCCCGCGCCGCTGAGCTTCGCCATCAGCGCGCAAAGCAATCCGATCGGTCCTGGACCTAGAACCAGAACGTTATCGCCGGGCCGCACCCTGCCATTGACGCAGACGGCGTTGTATGCGACGCAGCATGGCTCGGTCAGGGCCGCTTTTCGGAACTCGAGACTCGATGGAATGCGGTGCAAACAGCGTTCGGGAACACGCACATACTCCGTCATCGCGCCGTTCACGCCATAGCCAAAGCCGCGGCGCGTGGGATCGAGGTTGTACATTCCGCAGCGACTGAGAGGCGAGCATTCGTCGATGACGGCGGCTGTTTCGCTCACCACGCGATCGCCCTCTTTGAAATTGGCAACACGGCTGCCGGTTTTGGCGATCGTACCCGCGAATTCGTGGCCCAAAATGCAGGGATAATTCACATGCCAACTGTGCGCGCCGCGCCATTGGTGCAAATCGCTTCCGCAAACGCTGACTGCGCCGACTCGAAGCAGCACATCGCGCTCGCCGATCTCCGGAACGGGAACTTCGCGCAGTTCGACCGAAAACGGCTCCCGCGCGTAATTGACGAGCGCGGGCATCAATTCACTCATCCAACCATCTCCTTCTTCACTTTCACGTCTCCGTAAGAATGTACTTTTTCGCAGATCAGGCGCAGCATGCTTTCAACATCACCGGCGGCCGTGCGAAACGAACCCACGTCAATGGCCAGCGGAGCGCCAATCACGACTAGCGGCGCGCCATATTTCGGCGTGTCGGTTGCCTGTTCCAAGGTTAAGCCGCCGACCGCTTGCACGGGCACAGAGACGGCATCGACAATTTCACGCAAACGATCGAGAGGCGTAGGTGCGTGTAAGCCTCGCTTGCGGCGCACGGTGCGCATGTCGAAACCGATGTGATGGATGACATAATCGCAGCCCAGATCTTCCAAGAGCTTCGCCCCCTCGACCGGATCGGGCATGGCCATGTTGTCGCCCATGACTTTGGCTCCAAAATCGCGGCCGGCTTTGACCACAAGCTCGACCGTTTCACGGTGCGCCTGCCCCATTACCACCACCATGCTAGCGCCCGCTTTTGCCATTAATTCCGCTTCGAGCCATCCGCCATCCATGGTTTTGAGATCCGCTACAATCGGCACGTCCGGATAGCGGGCACGCAATTCGCGCACTCCGCGCATTCCTTCGGCGATGATGAGCGGTGTCCCGATCTCAAGCCAATCCACTCCGGCGCGAAGAGCCATTTCGGCAGTTTGCAGGGCTTCGTTCAGATCGACGAGGTCAAGTGAAAGTTGAACGGTGGCTCTCATGTGTTTGATTGTCCATGGTATCGAGGCCGGCTGTGGTGGTGTTCGGTTTCCGTTAAATGTTTACAACCGCTTACTGACGTGCGCGGCTCAGTACGGGAAATGCATATGCCCCCCTGAATGCAGAGAACGAGTGCGAGTTTTGCCTTACGATTCGCAGACGACGCTTTCGTTATCGTCCGCGCCACCTTTAAGCGGCTTTTTCGACCTTCAGCAGCTGACTTTCGCGGCTGACATCGAGGTTCGCCGCGTGCTTGAGGTTCCAATTCTGGAAAATCTGGTGGTCGGCCTTGGCTTCGGCGAGCAAAAGGTCGAGTTTGTGGAGGTCTTGCTTACGTTTTTCGATGTTGTCCTTGCGAGTTTGCTCGGCCTGTTTCAGCCTCTGCGATTCGAACCCAATTTCGGATTTGCGTTTTTCCGCTCTTAGCTTTAGAAGCTGGTCGAGGCATTTGTGAAAGGCGCGGTCATGGGTGGTTTGATACCGCAGATAGAGCGAAAACTGCCTTTCCATGTCGCGCATCGGCAGTTCGCCGGACAGAGTTAGTTCCTGGAGCGTCAGGGCACGCTCGACGAGCCAGTGATGCCGGGCCATTTTTTCGACCAGCAGGGTTTCGGTGGTGTTTTGCGGCTGGTGGTCGGCACGGAGACCGGCGAGCAAGGTGTCGAATTGTTCCTGATCCTCGGTGGGAAGGACGGTGAATTCGCCCGTGAAGCCATGGCGGAAATTATTCAGGCAGGAATGGGCTTTGCCTTCCTCGGTTCTTGGACCGCAGCTGTGCTGTGCGTTTAGTTGGTTCGCGGAAATTTGCGCGGACGTGGACATGAGTACCTCTGTGAAATGAAAAACGCCGCTCCAGCATCGGCGACTGTGCGGCGTTTTGAGAATTCGGAACCTAGTTCGAGCTACCTGGGATCAGTGTAGCATGCTTGTCAAGCGGTAGTGGGCCAGGAGTTTCCTCAGAATTTCGGGCCCTCCCAGCCCAGCAGCAATTCCAACTGTAGACTCGGGGGCGATTGTTCGGGTGGGCCGGGGCTGGTTTGCGAGAGAAGTTTCTTGATTCCATCGGCCAGCGCATAGAACCGGAAGGGCGGAATACCGAAGAAGCGCTGCGAGATGATCAGCAGCTTTTCGCACAGGATGCGAAGCTTCATTTTCTGTCCCAGGAAGGTCGCGGCAAAGTAAGCGGCAGCTGTCACCAACACGACTAAGTTCTTCAATCGCTGATACTTCATTACGCGGATGTCTTCCAGGTTATAGCTCTGTTTGAGAAAGCGAAAAGTCTCCTCAATTTTCCAGCGCATCAGATAGATTTGCGCGATCCACCAGAGCGATTGTGAGTCCCGCGCTCCCTGCAGCGCATTGGTCAGCAGTAACAGCGGTTCCTCTCCGAATCCAGCGACCACCACCAAGTGCAACCGTTCGTCACGTCCTACCAGACGAAATGGCTGGACGCCATAGCGCAGATCGTAGGTCTTCTCCTGCCCGTCCTGAATCTTGACATCCGCGCTTGATAGCGCAGCCGGCACTTGGTAGCCAGCTCCGCCACACTGCGCTTGATATTCTTCCGATCCACCACGAAGCGCTTTCCCGTGGAGCGGATGACAAAGCGCTCACCCCGGTCCAGCAAGGGTTCCAGCAGTTTCTTGCGATCGCCACCCCGATCCACGGCCCAGATCCCGCGGCCTTGTGTGTGCGACCGAACCAGATCGATGCCGGCCAGCACTTCCGCGTTCTCACTGACGAATTCTCCCGCTTCGGCCGAGTACAGCTTCTGATAAAGAGGAACGATCTCGTGGCCGTTCATTTCCGCGCCCGTGATGTCGCACAACCAGTAGCCGGGATGCATTTCGCCCGTGCTGCCGTCGTGTACCGTTGCCAAATACTCCATCTTTTTGGCGTATTCTTTGCGGATGTCACTCAGATCCAGACACAGCACCGTGTCGGCTGTGATGCGCTGGCTCGCCATCTTCGCCAACTGCCGAGTAAGTTCTGCTTCTAGTTCCACTGCCCGTAAGTTGCGCGAGAGGCGGTCTTCGGTCTTGATAAGAGGAATCTCTTCCTTTAGGCTGCGCGCGATGTTACTCAACTTCACATCCTGACTGGCTTGAATACCGAACAGCATCTGGCCTACAAATTTCTTCAGCGGCCGGTTGAGCCCCTCGCACAGCTCCGAGCAGAACTTCGTCAGTTGCGCCTTCAAGCGGGAACGGAGTTTGCTATCTTGCATCCGGGGACGGCTCCTGTGGTGGTCTGAGTTCTTGGAAAAACCCTTCTACCACGGATTTCGCCCCCGCCCACTTCACAACCAACGTAAACGCTTGAAACTTCGTCGCTTGCTCTTATCGGCAGTCAGAATCTGAGGAAACTCCTGCAATCCAGTTTAAGGACATACACTTGACTGTGCAATTCGCGGAAGTGAACGACATGTGGATATCCGTTTCCCTCGACGCTATAGCGACAGTACGCCTCTTGGGTCGCTACACCCTTACAGGTCTTTGTGTCGGAGTACGAAGCCCGGCAGCAATTACAGTTAGACCTTAAAAGAACCGCCGGCTTACCTCAATTGGTAGATGGATTGCGAAACGGCACTGTTGAGGTACCTATAATGGAACATAGAGAGGGAAGAGGCGGGTCGAGCGATGCGGCTGTCTGACGAAAACCTTCGCGGGCGTACCGTGATTGCAGCGGACGGTCAAGCGATCGGCGAGATCGCTGCTCTATTCCTTGACAGCAACGCATGGCGGGTCGAGTCGTTGCAGATCAAGCTACGTAAGGAAGTCGCCGATCAACTGGGTGCGACGCGCGGCATATTTCACGCTGGAACACTTGAGCTGCCTATCCGCATGGTTCAGTCGGTCGGCGATGCCGTCGTCCTTTCAGTGGCCGCAGATGAGCTGCGCGAGATTCTGCCGCATATGGGCGGCGCTTCGGCCGCGCGTTAACCACAGCGGCTTTCGAAAGCACGCACACTATCAGCTTTTTATTTCTACTACTCCTCCTCACAACGCTGCTGTGAACTCGGCTAAAAAGCGTGAAAACGTCTTCGGCCCCAAAAGGGGTCTTTGCGACACCATGAGCGCCAACCACCATCGCAAATAATATGGCAGAATGGCCGGCTTTCAGCAGGCCAGGAGTTCGCGACGGTAAGGTGGTAGGCGATCTTCAAACCTTCAAACACTCTCTCAAGAGGTGGGAACCACATCACCGACGTTCTTCCGTCTGGCAAGTTCCATTGCTGAGAGTAGGGAGCGGGTGGCACGGACAGCTTCGACACAGTTGCGGATTTCTTCACCAATCCGGAGAAACTCGGCCAATCCCGTTGGCTTTATAAGGTAACAATCCGCCTGGGCTGTGCGGTCGAGCATGACCCGTTTTGGTGAGGAACTGAAGATCACGACGGCAATGTGCTGCAATTCCGGATGGCGGCGAATCTGGGCAAGCACCTCACAACCGTCGCGCTTTGGCACATTGAGGTCCAGGATCGCAACATCCGGTAGCGGCCTGCTTCCCGTTCCGGCTTCGCCGTCGATATAGCGGCAGGCGCTCTCGCCATCCTCAAAAATTATCGGGGCGAAATCCATTTCAGCCTTGTGCAGGGCTTCTTTCAGAAGGTGTACGTCAGCGCGGTTATCCTCCAGAATCATGATCGTCAAGCGCTGTTGTTGAAAACTCATGTCATCGAGCTCGGCTAATAATCGGGGAACGAGAAATAAAAGGTGGAACCTCCCCCTACTTCGGATTCCAACCACAAACGGCCACGATGGTGGTCCACAATGCGCTTACAAATGGCTAGTCCGATGCCGGTACCAGGAACATCTCGCCCGTGCAGACGTTTGAACACGCCAAAGATCCGGTCATGATATTCCGGCGCAATCCCAATGCCATTGTCTTTTATCGAAAAGACCCAATGGGCGTCACGACGATCCGCAGAGACATGGATTTGCGGTTGTCGTTCTTTCGCACGGTACTTCAGGGCGTTCCCAATCAGGTTCTGGAACAACTGGATGAAATGGGTGCGCTCGGCTACCACCGTGGGTAAGGGAGCAACGCTTACCTCGGCTGCACAGTCGGACAGGGCAAAGGTCAAGTTGCCGAGAGCCGTTCGGCAGGCCTCGTTACAATCAACCTGTTCCCTTCGTTCGCCCTGCATGTCGACGACTTCGGTGTACTCCAAAAGATCCTTTATCAGGGTCTGCATACGCCCCGCCGATTCGAGTATGCTCTCTACTTGTTCATCGGCTTCCGTATTTTGTTTGTGCCGGGAATCGAGTATCTGAGCGTGTAAGCCAATGTTGCGGAGTGGTTCCTGCAGATCGTGAGCCGCCGCAAAGGCGAATTGCCGCAATTCCTCATTGGTCCGTAGCAGGGCAGCTTGCGCGCGGTTTTGTTGTGTGATATCTCGCATGATTTCGGACGCGCCGATCAAGCGGCCGTGCCGATCATATATCGGCGAAACGGTCACCAAGACATCGATGTAGTGGCCGTCTTTGCATCGATAGACGCTCTCGACTCGCTCGCCTTGTGGAAGGCCCTCGGCGAATTGTTGTGCTTGTAAGCGTCCTAAGATGTCGGGCAGCTCGTTGTCATTACGGGACGTTGCCAGTAATGAGATCGCTTTACCCATGACTTCTTGAGCGGGATAGCCGAACATAGCCTCTGCGGCGGGATTCCAGCTGGTGATTGCGCCGTCCAAAGTGATGCTGATGATGGCGTCGTCCGAGGATCGTACGATACGACCAAAACGCGTGGAGAGGTCTTCGGTTTCTTTCAGCGCGGTGATGTCCTGAAAAACGACGCTCACGCCGAACGTTCGGGCATTGGTCACAGGGTGAAAGTTGACCATCCAGGTGCGCTCACACGGCGGAGCGCTTGTGATCTCTACGTTCAGCAGCGGCTGTTTCGAAGCCAGAACCTGCTCCATCATGGGAACGAAGATCCGCGCCAACTCTGGGTTGATTTCGCTGGCATGGCGGCCGATGTGAGCTTCCACCGGGAGCCCGTTTATTCCGGCGAGGGCTTCATTCAGCCGCACATACCGCAGTTCGTGATCCAGGAAGCCGAGACCGACGGAGGCCGTTCGGTAGAGGACCTCCAGCTCAAGCAGCCGATGATGACTTTCCTCCTCGCTGCTTTTCAGGTCCTTCTGCGTTTGCTTCAGTTCGCTGCTCATAGGCTTGTTTCCGTGACATAGATAGGCTTGGGAACCGCCGATGGCATTTGCTGCCCAAATTGCCGCAACAGGAAAGATTTCAAGCGGAAAAGAAATAGGGAGTGTTTGGGACCAAGCTGAGGATTGATGCCCCCGCTTTCGTCACAGCGGGATTTTGAGTGACCCGGGTCGTGATCGCCTGGATTCCTTGACAGTTGTTCCAACGGAAGCGCCATAGCCTCTTCAGGACGCGCTCGATCGCGAATGACACCTTCAGATTGTTCGTTTTCGGATAACCCGCTGAGCGCATTCTTCAAAAGCTCCAGATCGCGCACGAATGGTTCTCGTTCGCCCTGAGCAACTTGGGCTAGAAGGCGGTTCGCTCTGACGTAGGCGGCTTGGCCTCTCGCCTTTGCGTCATCACCACGGCCAACATCTCGCACGCGGTACGCGGATTCTGTGATCGAAGCCAACAGAAGCCCAAGGCGTATTTCAGTCCTAACGACCAGAATTTCCAGGGGGGTCAATGCTCTCCTTCTTCCTGTCGGAGAAAGAGAGATCAGCCTTGCATTGGGGATTTAACTCTTCGTTCGGCTCCTTAATTATACCTCGATTTACGAAGTAATACGTATTTCTTTTGGGTGAGCTTTGCTGTAAATTACTTCTGCTAATGCCCAAAAAGGGGCAAAAAATAAGGAAATTTGATTTGTGATCGTGGGTTTTCAATGCTCGGTTTTCGGAGCCGGCTCTTCTTGCCAGACCGCGTAGTTTCTAATCTTTCAAACGGCCCCGAATGCGCCGGGCCAGCTTTTCGATTTCTTCCGTCTTCTTCACGGAGGCAACGGGTACGACGTAATCTCCGGCTTTTTGCAGCTCGTCTCGCAGTTGTTCGGCGACCGTAATCAGATCCGCGGTATCCTTGAGTGCTTGCTCGTGCTGCTCCTTCGCAATCGCGTCTTTTTGTGACTTGCCGTTAGGCAGCTTTCGGTCTTCATCCGGATTCGGAGGAATTGGCGAATTCCGATCCTGCTGTTGCTGATCCTGACTTTTTCCGGCAACCAGCGCGGGGGCGATCAGAGTGAAAACCGCGGCACGGCGCGTAGGGCCCATACGGTTGCTATGATAAGCCACTTATTATGATGTGGCTGAAATCGAAATGGAGCCGGTTCGCGTGGAGGTAACTGTCGGCGTTATTGGTCTTGGAAACGTCGGACTCGGTGCACTGCAGATTCTTTCTGAAAATGCCAAATCGATTCGGGAAAAGCTTGGCTTTCCACTCAATCTGAAAGCCGTATGCAGTCGCAACGTGCTTCAGAAAAAGTTACCCCTCTTCGATGGCGAGCTGATTCGGACGACGAATTGGCAGGACGTAGTTCGCGATCCCGAAATTGACATCGTGGTCGAACTGATAGGCGGCACAGCGACCGCGGGTCACATCGTCGAAGAAGCTCTGCGGCAGCGTAAGTCGGTTGTGACCGCGAACAAAGAGCTCATGGCCCTGCGCGGCGCGGAACTATGGGCCCTTGCGAATCAGAATGGCGTAAACCTGGCCATGGAGGCGAGCGTCGCGGGAGGAATCCCGATCCACACGGTCCTAAGGGAGGGCATTGCGGGCGACCGGCTCTTGGAGCTCTACGGCATTCTCAATGGCACAAGCAATTTCATTCTCACCGAAATCGAGAAGAGCAATGCGGCCTTCGAATCGGTTTTATCGGAGGCTCAGCAACTCGGATATGCTGAAGCCGATCCCTCGGCTGACATCGACGGACTCGATGCCCGATCGAAGCTGGCAATCCTGGCGGCACTTGCCTTTGGCGACAAATTAACGCCCGCTGATATCTATACCGAGGGCATCCGCCGGGTCATGCCGGTTGATTTTCAATATGCGCATCAGTTGAAGCACACCATACGGCTGCTCTGTCTGGCACGGCAAACGGAGGAAGGCCTGTTGCTCTCGGTTCGACCCAGCCTCATTCCGCAAAGTGCGATTCTGGCCCACGTCGAAGGCGCTTATAACGCGATCTGGATTCGAGGGACATATGGCGAAGACACGTTCTACTACGGCCGCGGCGCCGGATCGAAGCCAACTGGCGTGGCCGTAGTCAGCGATTTGATGCGTGTGGCGCGCGAAATCCGGTTCGGCAGTCCCGAACGCGTAAGTCCATTTGCGCATGAGCGCCTGGGCGAACACAAACCGCTGCCGATTCCGACACAGAAATTGCCCTATTACTTGCGATTTCGCGTTGAGGACAAGGCGGGTATCATCGCTACGCTTGCAACCATCCTGGCGAAGCACGAGATCGGAATCGATGCGGTGCTGCAATTGCCGCGAGAGGACTGGCGCGACTTGCCGTTCGTGGTGACTACCGAGCCGGCTCCGGAACAGGCGATTCGCGCGGCGATTCTCGAGATTCGGGGCGCCGATTTCCTAGTGGAAGCGCCATTTGCGATGCCAATGGAGCGGGGATTCTAAGCTGCAACGAGGGGCTAGCCGTACACTTCTTCGATGATGCGCCGGATATAGCTGAGATTCCGTCGCATATCAGCGTCCAAGCTATCCGGTCGGGCATCCGTCTCAAGGTTCGCCCAACCCGACCAACCGATATCTCGGATCGCTTGAACCACCGGTGCAAACTGAATCGTGCCTTCACCCAGAAAATGCGGGTTGTCTTTGAAATGAAACTGGCAAATGCGCGCCTTTCCCAACCAGCGAATTTCTTTCACTATGTCGAATCCGGCTTGGGTCGAATTGCCGACATCATAGTAGACAAGGACGTTTTTGGAGCGGGACATCTCCATGATGCGGACGTTGTCTTCGGCCGAAATCGTATCCTCGAGGCCTAAAATCACGCCGGCTTTTTCCGCCTCCGGCGCCAGCTCGCGCAAAGCATCGCCCACGCGCGCCATCTCCGCATCGCTCTTCATAGCCCAACGGCCGAAGAATGGCAGCAGAAGAACGTTCACCTTCAGGTTTTGCGTAAGCCGGATCGCGTCGGATACCCATTTGAGAGCGAGCGGATCGCTCTTCAGTCCGTTATCGTGCAGGCGATCGACACAAGTACCGTCGATTGTCACTCCGAACTGCTGTGAGAGGCTCAAATACCGGGCAAGCACCTTGGGTTGATCGACCGGCATCTTGTTGTCCACCAGTTCTCGTCCAAGGGAAATTTGCACTCCTCGAAAGCCAAGCTCAGCCGCCTTCATTACCGCTTCGGGTTTGGCTCCCAATTTCAGATTCCAGTCAGTAACTCCCATGTGCAACGGTATCGTTTGTCCGAAAGCGATGTTCTGAGTACACGCAAACCCAGCAGCAACGCCCAAAAGCCCTCGCCTAGTCATCCAGAAGATTATCTCGCTTGTTGTCTGTTGAACAATGGTGATGGAGACCCGCTCGCATCGAAAGAAGCGGCGTCGCCCGGGAGAACACATCAAATCATGCCCATCAGCCGTCGCCATTTCCTGCAGAGCACCGGGGTTGCCGCCACCACCTTGGCTATGAGTGAAGCGGCTAGCGCACAAGAACCTGCGAAGCCGATCTCACCCAACGATCGCGTTCAAATTGGCTGTATCGGCTTCGGCATTATGGGCCAGGGAGATATGAACACCGAATCATCCTTACCCGGCGTCGAAATCGTCGCTGTTTCCGACGTGTATGACGGCCGCCGCACTCTCGCCCAGGAACGCTACGGCAAGCATGTCTTTACGACGCGAGACTATCGCGAGTTGCTCGCGCGCCGCGATGTCGATGCCGTCTTCATCGCCACCCCGGATCACTGGCACGCACGCATTGCCACTGACGCCCTCCATGCGGGCAAAGATGTCTATTGCCAAAAGCCCATGGTCCGCGAAGTAGCCGATGGGCATATGGTTATCGACGCGCAAAAGCAGACCGGGCGCATTCTGCAGGTCGGCAGCCAGCGCGTGAGCTCAATTCTTTACGCCAAGGCAAAGGAACTTGTCAAAAGCGGGATGATCGGTCAGATTCATTTGATCGAGGCCTACATCAACCGCAACTCATCGCTGGGCGCCTGGCAATACACGATTCCGCCGGACGCGTCCCCCGAAACAATCGATTGGGATCAGTTTCTGGGCAGCGCGCCCAAGTGCGCCTTCGATCCTATGCGCCTGTTCCGCTGGCGAAACTATCGAGCGTATGGGACCGGTATCCCCGGCGATCTCTTTGTTCATCTCTTTACCGGCATTCACTTCGTGATGGATAGCATGGGTCCGCAGCGGATCGCGGCGACGGGAGGCACTTACTATTGGAAAGACGGTCGCGACGTGCCGGATCTGATGACCGGGCTCTACGATTACCCGGAAACCGCGTCTCATCCGGCCTTTCAGATCAATTTCAGCGTCAACTTCGAAGCCGGCAGCGGCGAAGGAGCGGACTCGCAAGCCTTCCGTTTCATCGGTACCGAGGGTGTCCTGAATCTTTCCGTCGGAAACTCCCTTTCCATTTCCAAACGTCCGCGCGAACTCGATCCCGGAACCACCGCTGGAACCTTCTCGAAAAAGATCCAGGAGCAAATCCTCGCCGAGCACAGCGCCAAATACCCGCCGCGTCCTGAAACCGCCGACTCCTTACCACTCGACACCGTGGAAACTTTTCCGCTCCCCAGAGGCTACTCCGAGCAGGTTGCGCATCATCAGACTTTCCAAAATGCCATTCGGTCCCGTACGCCCGTGGTAGAAGATCCCGTTTTCGGCCTCCGCGCCGCCGGTCCTGCACTTATGTCGAACGTGTCCTACTTCGAGCGGCGCATGGTGTCGTGGGACCCGGTCAACATGCGCATGCTTTAGCCGCGCCGGCGGGGTCGAGAAATCAGGCCTGCGGGCTATGGCGTAACAACCAATCTGCGACCGTGTAGTTCACGTTGCCAAGCCTTCTCGATATCCACGAGCGGAACAGTTTCCGTGTCCACGCGAAGCTCTCCGCCGGCAGCATGCGCCATGACTTGTTGAAATGCGTCGATCAGAACGCCGCGAGGTGGAATTCCGGCAGTTCCGACCAGCGTCAGCGCCGTACTGCGCAGCACGGCGGCGAGAAGCGAGATTGCCGGCCCAGCGCTCTCCCCAACTTGAACGAAACGAGTTTCGGAGCCGATAGCGGCAAATTCCTTGCGGGTTATGGCCGCCAGAAAAGCTTCCGCGGGGCGGCCCCATAGATAATCGATGACAACTTGAAAACCTGATTTCCCGGCCTCACGCACGAATGCCTCATTCAGGTCCTCCGCGGGCGCATTCAGTTGAATGACCGCGTCGGCGCCCACCTCGCGTAAGGCGCTCAAGACTTGCGGGTTGCGCCCCGCAGCAACAACGCGAGCCGCGCCGAGAATTTTTGCTATTTTCACGGCCAGTTTGCCAGTCACTCCCGTAGCACCCAGGATGAGGACGTGCTCGCCTGGCACCAGTTTTGCGCGAAAGGCGAGCGAGAGCCATGCGGACACGCCGGGATTGGGCAGAGCGGCTGCGGTCTCGTCATCTACACTCTCCGGGATCGGAAACGTGAATGCGGATGGAACAACCGTTTGTTCCGCCATCGCACCGTAAGGCGCTCGAGCACCGGCGAAAAAGACTCGTTTCCCATCTTGAAGATGCCCAACGCCATCTGAGCCGCAAACGATGGGGAGCTGACGCGGGCTGGCATAATGCGATCCGCCGGCGAGCTGTTTGTCGATAGGTTTCAGCGATGCGGCGCGGACACGTACGATTACTTCGTCATCGCCAGCGATCGGATCTGGAAATTGCTCAAACCGCGGCGCTTCCCCCAACGTGTGCAAAACGGCAGCATTCATATCTTCCTTCGTACCTCGGCGGCCTCTTTTCTCGATCTTATGATCGTCGGATTCCGGGTACTCCTTAGCAGATCAAATTTTAACTAGGATAGTCGGCGGAATATGAGCGCCTTAAAAGTGAAAACCGATGGCGCCAGTCACTGTGCGGGGAGTAACGTAGTGCGTTCCGCTGAAGGTGGAAAGAAAATTGTAGAGCGCGTATTGATTGGTAAAATTGATAACTTCCAGCCGGGCGCTCCACTTGTATCGATCGCCATGGAACAGATTGTCGTCACCCACAGCGACATCGAAGAGATGCCTTTGCGCGATGCGGGGCGGGTTATGGTCGTCGTCTTCGGTGCCGGTCGCCGGAATTTTCACAAGATGAGAACCGTACTGTGATGCCGGACACGTGCCATCCGCGCTGATCGGGGTGGTTGGGGTAGCATGTACGCTGCCGCAAAAAAGTCCGGCCTCGAACTGTTGATCGGGAGTGAGCCCGGACACGTCCACGAGCGTGTTGGTTCCGTTTGGCCCATTGTTGCAGTTGCCTCCCGCACACGGCACGGGACCGGCGACCAGGCCGCTATCGAAACGCCAGTTGAAACTGAACCACGGCCCTGTCTTCCACGGCTGGTATTGCAAGTGAGTTGTCTGATTAAATCTCTCGTCGTGATCGATACGGAACACTCCCGTACCCCCCAATCCGGTAGGCGTGACACCGATTCCGCTGGCCTGTGGCTGAAAGAAGCGCGCCGCGACGGAGGACATGACCACAAAGGCAGTCAAGCCGTGGAAATTCGGCATACTCCCCCGGATGGCAAATCCGGGGATTTTGGAGCTGGACCACTCGATGGGATAAAAGATCGGAGTGTTCCCAAACACGCTGAAGTCATAGGCCAGATGCGTGTACTTCCAAATGTATTCGGCATCCACGACGAAGTACCGCCCAAACGCCTGCTGAAGGCCGACATGGAATTCGTTGCGCCAACCGGGGCTGAGTGGATTCGTGATGCAAGGATAACCTTGCGTGGCAGACTGCAGCGCATTGACAACGGCGTCATTACACCCCGTGCTGGAAAGGACGAGGTTTTCATTGAACGGCGTTTCGAGCGTACGAGCATAGGACACGCGCAGGACTGTATTTGTGCGCTTCAGGTTATATGCGATACCGACACGAGGTTCGGCTTGATTCGCTTGGGTGATGCCATGGTAGATATCGCCGCGAATACCGATATTGAAGGTCCAATTCTTTAGGTTGATTGTGTCTTGGATGTAGAGAGCCAGTTCCCGGATATCTGCATGGCCGTTAAAGGTGTACCGGCCGCTGATGGAACCGGGACAACCGTCGGAGGCCGGCAGCGGGGCCGTTCTGGTGAGGTCGTAACAGCCGAGGAGAGAGACAAAGTTGGGATTAGGCGCGAGCGGCCCAGAACATTGCGTCGGGTCGGTAAGCAATGGGTCTGTGTAGGGACTTCCATCGGAATTTAAGCAAACGGGGTTGAAGGTAGGATCAACGATCCCGAAACTGTCCTTCTCGGTAAGGATCGTGTCCTGATATATGACTCCGGCTTTGAAGTTGTGAATCCCTTTCACATAGGACAAGCTGGAGCGAAGTCCAAGATTCGTAAGCCTACGGTTCTGACCAAGCGTCTGGAGCTGAAGACCTGGAGAGAGATCGGAGAAAGGGTCCCCACTCGGATAATAGTTATATTGATCCTGGCGGGCGAAGCCGCCGAAAGTGAACACGGTATGAGGATTGATCAAGCGCGTCCAACTGGGAGCCACATTGAACGTTCTGATCTTTGAACGCTGATCCTGCGGCCCAACAACCAGACCATTGGGACCGAGCCCACCGTTGTCGACGACGAGTCCAGACCAGGCGGTGGCGTTTTGAGCGTCAAACGAATTCGGCGTCTGAAACCAGGAGCGTGTGAACTGGAAATTCAGACTGATGCTGTCCGCGGTCGAGGGTTTGAAATCGACGCGATCAAAAATATTCTCCTCATTGCCATGATCGTGCATGACGGTGAACTCCGGCGGATCCAGAAAGCGGCCGGTGTTCAAGCCGTTGACGGAAATAAAATTGCCCCAGGTATCCTTGCCGTAAGAGAGATCAAAACCGGCGTTTGAACTTCCAAACGTGCCGTAGGAAGCAGTTACGTCACCGTGCGGTCGATTAACGCCCAGGCCGGAGCGCGTGTTCACCACAATGACCAAGCTGGTCTTATCGCCGTATTCGGCTGGGGGCGCGCCCTCAATCACCTCCATCGATTGAACGGCATCCACTGGGAGCTGGTTTGAAAACACTTTGCTTTGCTGGTCGGTAATCGGCTGGTCGTTTATGTAGAACGAGTTCGACGCGTGATCGCCGAGTCCGTGAAAAAGGCCGTTCGAATCGGCCGATACGCCTGGCGTGGCAAGCGTGACAAGAGAACTGAGGGAGGAAGATTGGCTCTCGAGAGGAAGCTTGTTAAATAGCTCCCTGTCGACGTCCGTGTGGGTCGTCGGTTCCGTTTCGATCAGGTCGCCGGCCGCCTCTACGTTCACTGTGGTTGTCGCCGAGCCGATCTTCAAGTTGAGTTTTAGTTCCAGCGGAACAGAGGATCGCACGTCGACATCTTCCGCAAGCGACTGGAACCGCGGCGCTATGACAGTCAAGTGGTAGTTGTTGTAGGGAACGTTAGTGAGCTGGAAGTTGCCCTGCGTGTCCGTCGCCGCAGTCTGCGTGTATCCCGAGACGGGATTTTGAATTCGGACGGCAGCACCCACGATGGCTGCATTTGAAGGGTCGAGAACGGACCCTCGAATGGTTCCCGAACTGCTAACCGATTGAGCATAGCTGGAAAACGCGCAGCCGAACGCCAGCGCAATGCAGGCGCAGATGGTCCAAGCGAGCTTTATCATTCCTGCATTGTGCGTGGGAAACGGAAACGTGCCTAATGGAATCCGATCAACGGCTGAGGCGTAATCGTCAATGAACTATTTCTTCGGACGAACGGACGTGGATTTCCGGTGAAAAGCTGTGTCACCAGTTCAGAACGTCGCGTACATTTCTGGCTTGGCGCTTACTTACAACGAATTCCTGACCGTTGTTAAGGGTCACCAGCCAGCGCTGACTCGTGATCATACTCATTTTTCGAATTTGCTCGATATTGACGAGAGCGTTTCTGTGGATCCTGCGAAACGAGCTGTTCTGCAATCGCTCTTCAATTGCTCTCAAGTTTTGAGTCGCAATGTAACGTTGCTTCGAGGTAATGATCCAAGTCGTGTCTCCCTCGGCTTGAAAGGCTTGGACCTCGTTCGGATTGAGCAGAAAATATTCCTCGCCGAGCCGGCCTACGATCTTGCGGATTTTCGGCGACACTTGCGTTGCCGAGGGAGAGAGATCTTGCAGTTGAGCAAGATTCCGGGCAATTTGAAGAGGGCTCCGGGAGATTCGCTTTGCGCGCTCGACCGCCTGCACTAAGCGCTTCTGGCTGATTGGCTTGAGCAGGTAATCGATCGCTCCTGCTTCAAAGGCTCGAATTGCGTGTTCATCGTATGCCGTCACCATGATCACGGCCGGCAAGAAGCCGCCCTTCAAATGGCCAAGCAGTTCGAAGCCGCCCATTACGGGCATCTGAATATCGAGAAAAACAATGTCGGGCTTGATCGACGAGATCTTGCCAAGCGCAGTTTCGCCATTATCTGCCTCTCCGACGACCTCCACCGAATCGAGTAACTCGAGCTCTTCGCGAAGAACTTTCCGAGCGACCGGTTCGTCATCGACTATGAGTGCGCGCATGCGAGACACCACGCTAGGTTTACACCACGCCTGTAATATAGGCGTATTATTAATCGCTAGACGGACCATGGTTCGGCATCCGGCGGGTTGCTTCGGGCAGCGAGCGGATCATGCCCCTAGTTCCATCTCGGCAGTTACCGGCTCGACGGCCGGGGAATCAGGGACTAGAAACGTTACAGTGGTTCCGGCTTCGCTTGATTCAATCTGCAAGCCGGCGGTCGAGCCATAACACAGCGCCAGACGCCGCCGAACATTTTCGAGCCCCTGGCCAGTTCCATCCTGCGAGCGGGTTCGGCTTCGATCGAGCCCCAGGCCAGTGTCCGCAACCGTCACACGCAAGCCGCCCGGCACCTTCTCCGCTTTTACGGAGACCCGGCCGTGCCCCTGTTTCGCGGCTATTCCGTGCTTTACAGCGTTTTCAACGAGCGGCTGAATTGAAAGAATAGGAATCAATGTCGATTGAGCCGATTGAGTAACCACCAGCTCTGTTTCCAACCGGTCTCCCAATCGTAAGGCTTCGATCTCCAGGTAAGCCTCAACAATTCTGAGCTCTTCGGCGAGAGGTATGACTGTCCGCTGCCCTTGCAGGAAATATCGAAATATTTCGGCGAGATTCAGCACCAGGCGGCGCGCCTCGCGCGAGCGTCGATCGATAGTGCCATAGAGTGTATTCAGCGCGTTGAACAGGAAATGCGGGTTGATTTGAGCTTGGAGCGCCCGCAATTCCGCCTGGCTGGCCAGGCGCTTCAACTCTTCGGCCCGGAAACGTTCGACCTGCTCCACGACCGCCGTTCCCAGTTGCCGCATATCTTCGAGATCGTCACTCCAGTATCTTCTTCCGCCGCGCCGCGCTCCTACGATGAGGCAGCGGGCATCTCCGCTGGAGAATCGCAGTGGAATCTGCGCCTCGGGGTGGAAGTCCTGGCGCGGAAATCCATCCTGATTCTCTTCGCGGAACAGAACGGAAGGTTTTGCGGGCGGCTCTTTGCGTGCCGGCTCGTTGATCATGGCGAACCGGTCCGTTCGCAGATGAGCAGCTACTCGCCGAGCGGCCTGCGCGAGCAGTTCTTCTTCAGAACGCGCCGACGATGCCATTTTTGCGATTGCTTTGACGGAATCATCCACACTCTGCCTTCGAAACACCACGCGACTCACCCACGCTTGCAAGGCGTTTCTGAGGTGCGCAAACAAGATCAGGGATAAACAGAGCGCGACGAGAGCTATCCCAGTCAGGAACCGACTGGGACGAATGAAATCCCATAGCCGAAATCTCTGGGTGAGCAGCAGGACCGAGGCGATATAAATCGCTGCGATGCCGGAATTCACTAGAAAGCGGACGAACGTATCCAGCAGTAGGAACCGGTAATCCCGCAGGAGCACGATCAAGGCAACGGGAATTCCGATATGGTGCCAGGCAATTTCCGCCGCCCATGGCGAGCTGACGTGCTGATAGCCAAAATGCAGGAAGGAGCTGGTGAAGAGTAGCAGACAACCGAGCGAGATCCACTCCGATCTGTCCGCGAGAACTCCTTGTCGATGTTGTCTTCCCGGCAGGAATACCGAAATAGTCAGGACGGCAAAGCCAAAGACAATCAAAACCAAACCCGTCTGGTGCAGCCCATTCCCCGAAAAAAACAGCTCGCAGGAGTGTAACCCGACCGCGGATGCGGCGGTCAGGTAACCAGCTATCACTATGAATCGGTGCTGCCCCTGGAGAGCAACGTGAAGAAGAACGGCCGGAAGAAGGCTGAGCATGGAAAAGCTCGCCGCTACTACAATTCCGATGGCCTGGGAATCGCGGTCAGGAGAGGCAAGGACGACAAGGGAGCCGATATTCCAACCTAGAGCCAGCAGGGCCGCGATGAGCGAAAGCCGGATCTGCCGCATTCCATGCGTTCGCCAATCCCGAATCAACAGAGCGATGATCAGCCCAAATAGCAGCACGCCGGCGGTGTGCCCGATAGTGTTAATCAGGATCGGATCGCGCCAATTGCTGTGTACGACCATGCTCGGAGCTTGTTCTCTCTCACCATACTTCAGATTTCGAAATCTGCGACGCGGCCTGTGATCAGCTCGTAAGCGCCTCCCTTGAGAACCGGGGCAACAGACGAGTGGAGTTCAGAATAAATGTCAATTCGGAGGATACGTGGATAAAAGCCGCCAATAGAGGATGAATCAGTCCAGCGGCTGCCAATGCTATGCCGATGGCATCCACGATCAGTGTTCCGTAGAAATTTTGGTAAATGACAGTGCGGCACCAGCGTGCGGTTTTGAGAGTGTCTACAAATTTTCGTAAATCGTTTCCGATGAGTAATACATTTGCGCTGGCATGGGCGACTTCCGTTCCGCTGCCCATAGCGACGCCGATGTGTGCGTGCGAAAGCGCCGGGGCATCGTTGATGCCGTCGCCGATCATTGTGACAGTTCGACCCGAACGAATGAGTTCGTCGACGCGGGCTGATTTCTGCTCTGGAAGCAATTCGCTCGAAACCTGACTTACTCCGATGCTGTCAGCAACCGCCTTGGCGGACCCAGCGGAATCGCCGGTGAGCAGTTCAACTTGAAGTCCCATTCGTTGAAGTTCGCGGATAGCCTCGGCGGCCTCTTTACGCACCTGATCAGCGATGTGAATCGAACCGATGAAACGATGGTCGCGAGCAACAAAAATATGAGTTCCTGCTATTTCGCTCATCACTGGAAGCCGAATGCCCGCTTCGTTCAGCCAAACCGGATTGCCTGCCAAAATGGTGTGGCCATCCAGTCGGGCGCGCACACCCTTTCCAGGCGCGTAGTGAAAAGCAGACGGTTCCGGGATGACGAGCTGTTTCTGTTGCGCTGCCGCCAAAACAGCTTGCGCGAGCGGATGCTCGGAGTTCCGTTCCGCAATAGCTGCTGCCTGGAGGACCTCGTGTTCGTTCGACCCATAGACCGGGTCGACTGCAATCACTCGAGGCTTTCCGTAAGTGAGTGTACCGGTTTTATCGAGTAATACGGTATCGGTCTTGGCCAGTTGCTCGAGATGCACGCCTCCCTTGACGATCGCGCCTTGACGGGCGGCCCTCCCAATGGCGCCGAGGATCGCTAACGGCGTGCCTGCTGCAATTCCGCACGCTCCCGCGACGATGATGACCGAAATGGTCGAACGCAAGTTGTGAGTGAGCAGCAGGGTGATGCACGCGCTGGCAAGAGCGAAGTACACCAGATATCCGGCGAGACGGTCGGCAAGGCGTTGAATCGGCGCACGTGTTTTCTCCGCTTTTTCGACCGCCTCAATGATTCTGCCAAAGGTTGTGTCCCGGCCCAGATTTTCAACAGCGACCTCAATTGCGCCTGTTTGGTTCAGGGTGCCGGCGAACACCCGGCTGCCCGGAACCTTGTCTTGCGGCAAAGATTCGCCGGTAATAGCGGCTTCCTCCACACTGGAATTTCCCGAAAGGACGTAGCCATCAACGGGAATTCTAGTTCCAGGCCGGATCAGGACACGGTCTCCCGCGTGAAGTTCTGCCACCGCGACCTCGACGGTCGTTCCGTTGCTCACAATCCACGCCGAGTGCGGCAATAAATCAAGAAGATCGCCAATGGCGCGTCTGCCGCGGCCTACGGTGAGCCCTTCCAGGACTTCGGCTACGAGCACAAAAACGGTAATAATAAGGGCCGTGAAAAATTCGCCGATGCAGAGCGCGGCAAGTAGGGCGATGGTCATCGAGAGTTCCATCGTCATGCGGCGCTGGCGGATGTTTTCGAATGCCTCACGGAAGATCGGGTACCCGCCAAAAAGGACACCCGCAATACCAAGCAGGCTGATGCGGGGAAATGGCTCCCAGATCCGAAACCAGACCAAACCCGCTGAAACTGCCGTTATGGCGATACGGATGAGGTCATGTACTTCGATGTGGCCGTGTTCGCTTTCGTGATCTTCATGAAAGGGAGTCTTATGGTCGGGTTCCAGCACATTCGCAGGAACATGTCCCAATGCTGTCGCGACTTCAGAGGTGGAGTCTCTTGTTTGCGGCACAGGCCCTCTAGCGCAAGTAACTGCGCACGATTTCCATCAATTCCTCTGCACCTTTTCCGTTGTTTGTGTCACCGAGCACGTGATGACGAATATGCCCGTCGATCAATTCGATCATGAGCCCATTTAGGGCTCCTCGCGCGGCTGCGGTCTGCTGCAAAACCGCGTAGCAGTCGGCGCTTTCCTCTATTGCACGTTCAATGCTATCGATTTGCCCGCGAATGCGACGGACCCGAGCCAATATCTTCTTGTCGGGATCACTACTGATATGAGCCATGTATACTGTAGGCCAGTATAGTAGCGAACGAAGAGCAATTCAAGCGTTAAAATGAATCGAACTGGTCTAGTGCTCTCACGTTTTGATCCTCTTGTTCGGCGATGGTTCCAGAAGCGGTTCGACACGCCTACCGAGCCACAGATCCTCGGGTGGAGCGCGATTGCCAGCGGACGCGACGCACTGATTTCGGCGCCCACCGGGTCAGGCAAGACGCTGGCCGCGTTTCTCATTTGCATCGATAAACTGGTCCGCTCGGCACGCGCTGGAACGCTGCAGGATGAGACGCAGGTGGTCTATGTCTCGCCTTTGAAAGCGCTTAGCAACGATATTCACCGCAATCTGGAAGTACCGCTGGCGGAAATCGCGGCTCTGGCACTCGAAGAAGGCATCGACCTGACGCCCGATCCGGACGGCTGTCAGAACAGGAGATACTCCGGTGATCGATCGCGTGCGGATGCTGAGGAAACCTCCGCATATCCTGGTGACCACGCCCGAGTCGCTGTTTATCCTTCTTACGGCCGCGAGATCCAGGGAAATGCTGCGGACCGCGTCTACCGTAATCGTCGATGAGATTCATGCCATGGCAGACGATAAGCGCGGCTCGCATTTGACTCTGTCGCTAGCACGCTTGGATGGCCTGACGAACGGGCGAGCTCAGAGAATTGGTTTATCGGCGACGGTAAAGCCCATCGAAGAAATTGCCTGCCTTCTCGGGCCAGACACTCGGATCGTAGATATCGGCCACCGGCGGGAGATGGATTTGGCCGTGGAAGTTCCGCGCGATGAGCTCAGCTCTGTTGCCAGCACGGAAATGTGGAACGAGATATACGACCGGATCGCCGAGTTGATCCTTGCGAATCGTACAACTCTCGTTTTTGTGAATACGAGACGGCTTTCCGAGCGTGTCGCGCATGCGCTCGGGGAGCGACTCGGACCGGAGGCGGTTCTTCCGCACCATGGGAGCCTCTCACGGGAAATGCGGCTCGACGCGGAATCCCGGCTGAAGCGCGGCGAGTTGCGCGCGGTGGTGGCCACGGCGTCGCTGGAACTCGGCATCGACATTGGAAGTATCGATCTGGTCTGCCAAATTGGTTCGCCTCGCTCGATTGCGGTTGCGCTTCAGCGAATTGGCCGATCGGGCCACTGGATCGGCGCCCGGCCGAACGGCCGTCTGTTTGCGACCACGCGGGATGAACTGGTGGAGTGCGCGGCGCTGGTATCCGCGATTCGGAAAGGAGAGCTGGAAAAGACTGAGATTCCCGAGAACGCGCTCGATATTCTTGCACAGCAGATCATCGCGGAAGCTTCGGCTGAGAAGTGGAACGAGAACGAGTTGTACACGCGATTCCGGACGGCATATCCATACCGCAACCTGCCGCGCGAAGATTTCGATTCCATCATCCAGATGCTTTCCGAGGGCATCGCTACTTCACGCGGCCGGAGCGGCGCATTGCTGCATCGAGACCAGGTCAACGGCACGGTAAAGGGACGCCGGGGCGCTCGTCTGGCGGCCATCACCTCCGGTGGAGCGATTCCTGAAAACGCCAACTACTCGGTGATCGCAGAACCGGATGGCAAAATGATCGGAACGCTGGATGAAGACTTCGCCGTGGAGAGCCTCGTGGGCGATGTGTTCCTGCTCGGCACGCATTCCTGGCGGATCAAGCGGGTAGAATCCGGACGCGTGCGAGTTTATGATGCACATGGCGCAGCGCCGTCGATTCCATTTTGGCTGGGAGAAGCCCCAGGGCGTTCGCGCGAACTTTCCGCTGAAGTGACTCTCATCCGGGAACGGATCATAGCGGATGAGGAACCGATACCGCGATTTCTTATCTCAGATTGCGGGCTGGACGAAGCCGGGGCGCAGCAGGCTGCGATGTACGTGCGCGCCGGAACTGCTGAGCTGGGTGCGCTCCCTTCGGAAAAAACGGTGATTGCGGAACGTTTCTTCGATGAAGCCGGAGGCATGCAATTGATTTTGCACGCGCCATTCGGGTCACGGATCACCCGAGCCTGGGGTCTTGCGCTGCGCAAGCGATTTTGCCGCACTTTCAACTTTGAACTTCAGGCTGCGGCCACGGATAACGGTCTGGTTTTATCGCTGAGCGATCAGCATTCGTTTCCGCTGGAGCTGGTGTTCGCGTTCTTGAAATCGAGCACGGTAGAAGATGTTTTGCGGCAGGCTCTGCTGACCGCTCCGATGTTCGGCGCGCGCTGGCGCTGGAACACTACACGTGCGCTGGCAGTGTTGCGATTTCGAGGCGGAAAGCGCGTGCCCGCGCCGATTCAGCGCATGTGGGCGGACGATCTGCTGGCGTCCGTTTTCCCTGATCAGGTGGCTTGCGCCGAGAACCTGACGGGTCCCATTCGGATTCCGGATCATCCGCTGGTGAAGGAAACGATAGAGAACTCGCTGCATGAGGCGATGGACCTGGATGGATTGCGCGCGGTGCTGGAGGATATGGAAGCCGGGCGCATCCGGACGGTAGCTATCGATACGCGGCAGGCTTCGCAGTTTTCGCACGAGATCGTGAATGCAAATCCGTATGCGTATTTGGACGATGCTCCGCTCGAAGAGCGCCGCACACGAGCTGTTCAGCTTCGGCAAACGTTGGGAACTGACGTAACCGGAGGCGACGGCATTCTTGAACCGGCGCTGATCGATGAGATTGGGCGGGAGGTGTGGCCCGAGGCGCGCGACGCAGATGAACTGCATGATGCGCTGTTGACATTGGTCAGAATGCCGCCGTTTGAGGAATGGCAGGCGTTCTATGACGAATTGGCCGCCGGAGGACGAGCTTCGATCGTCACGCGCGAGGGCAAGGACTTTTGGATCGCTACGGAGCGAAAGGCTGTCTCGGATGACGCGGATGCGGTCGTGGGCGGATGGATGGAATCGCTGGGCCCGATTACGGCTTCGGAACTGGCGCAACGAGTTGCATTTCCCCTGGAAGCGATTGAAGCAGCTCTGCTGCGGCTAGAAGGGCGGGGGCAAGTGCTTCGGGGACATTTTCGAAATCGGGCTGGGGATCTCGAATGGTGCAACCGGCGCATCCTTGCTCGGATTCACCGTACAACGCTCGGCCGCTTGCGGCGCGAAATAGAACCGGTCACCGCGCTGGATTTCGAACAGTTCCTGCAATCCTGGCAACACGTTCTACCGGGAACACAGCTTCATGGCCCGGATGGAACGCTGCAAGTCATACGGCAATTGCAAGGATACGAGATTCCGGCGGCATCCTGGGAATCCGAGATCCTGGCGCGCCGAATCGTCGAGTACGATCCCGGTCTTCTGGATGAACTCTGCTTCTCGGGCGAAGTCATGTGGGCGAGGCTTTCTCCTCATCCGGCCATTGCGGAGAATCGGCGGGTGCGTCCGACACGTATCGCGCCCGTGGCGCTGTTCCTGCGAGAGGATGCCGATTGGCTGATTCCCGGCGATGGCGCGCCGGACGGTTTCGGACTCTCGCACCCTGCGCAGGATGTCTTGATTGCACTCCAGAAAAACGGGGCTAGCTTTTTTCTCGATCTGACGCGTCAGTCCCGCCGATTACCGGCGGAAGTGGAAGATGGGCTGTGGGAGCTTTTGGCTGGCGGTTTCGTCACGGCGGACGGGTTCGATAATCTGCGGGCCTTGATCGATCCGAAGCGCCGCCGGGGCGAAGGGCGAGGCAGCACGAAGCGGCCGCGTAACGCATCGGGTCGATGGGCGCTTCTTGCTCATGGTCCGTCTTCGGCAACCGGTCGAGAGCGAGTGGAACATTTCGCGCGCCAACTGTTGTTGCGTTGGGGCGTTCTGCTACGCGATCTGCTGGTGAGGGAAACTCTTGCGCCGCCCTGGCGGGATCTGTTGCCCGTGCTTCGAACGATGGAAGCTCGCGGCGAGATTCGCGGGGGGCGATTTGTATCCGGCTTTACCGGCGAGCAATTCGCCCGACCGGAAGCATTGGAGCTGCTGCGTATGATCCGACGTCAGCCGGACAGGCCGCCGGCAGTGGCAGTCGCCAACGCAGATCCTTTGAACCTGGCCGGAATCATTATGCCGGGGCCGCGTGTCAGCCGATTGGCTGCTGCGGGTTAGAGACTCTGCAGGCTGGCCGTCGGCGCTCGAGCCCTTCGCCAATTATGCTGAGTTGAATGCTGGAGAACTTTCGCCTGCGGGTGTTCCGCGCAGTTGCTCAGGAGCTGAGTTTTCGCAAAGCAGCCGAAGCGCTCTATCTGACGCAACCCGCGGTCACGCTGCAGGTGAAGACACTGGAGGAAGAACTCGGTCTGAAATTATTCGAGAGAAGCTCAACAGGCGTGAGCCTCACGGCAGCGGGGAAGCTCTTGCTGGAGGATTCCGAGCAGCTTCATCAGTTCGCGATACAAGCCGAAAATCGACTTGCGGCTCTGAAAGGGCAGGCCGCCGGAGAGTTGGTCCTAGGCGCCTCCACGACGATTGCTCAATACGTGCTGCCCGCGCTTCTCGCGGAGTTTTCCAGAAGCTATCCGGGGATCCAATTACAAGTTTTTGGAGAAAATACGGAACACGTTGCGGAAGGGGTGGCCTCCGGACGTTTCGGCTTGGGCTTAATCGAAGGGCCGCCGCTCAGACGGGATGTGAGAGTGGAACGCTGGTTTGACGATGAATTGCTTCTTATTGTGCCGGCCGGCCACGAGTGGGCGGGTCTTACGAGCGTTGCGGTGGCGAAGATTCCGGAAGTGCCGCTTGTCATGCGCGAGCGAGGGTCGGGCACTCGACACGTTGTGGAGCACGGATTACAGGAAGCTGGTCTTCGTTTGGGATCGCTACGGATCGTTATGGAATTAGATTCGACGGAAGCCATATTGTCCTGCATAGAAGCTGGTCTGGGCGTCGGGTTCGTCTCCGAATGGGCCGCAGCCCGCCGCGTCACCGCTGGTTCTGTGGTTACGTTGCGCTTGACCGGGCATATAATCCGCCGCAATTTTTCACTGGTCGAGCCGCAAGGTCCCGAGCTTCAGCAAGCGGCGGCCACCATGCTCCACTTCCTGAAAGCTCGTGTGCCCGCTCCGGAGCGGGACGGCTTGGCGGGAAAAACGGGGAATGCGCCGGCTGCCGCAGCCTCCCATCGGCGGAAAAGCCGATAAGAAAAGCAAATCTCACATCAGAAATACTCGTTGGACGCGATCTCCGCAAGAGCCGACACTTGGATTGTGGCCAACCTTCCGACCGGCAGGATTGTGTTTTTCTTGGCCGCCTCCCTGGCTCTTTCGGGCGTTCTGAGCCCGCCGTTTGCACTCGCAATTGGAATCGCGTTCGGATTGCTGTTCGCTCATCCGTTTGAAACCGAAAGCCGGCGCTGCTCCATAGTTGTTTTGCAAGCCTCCGTGGTGGCTCTTGGCTTCGGCATGAACTTCGAACAAGTCGTGCGAACAGGGCGCGCAGGCTTCGTCTACACCGCGGCCGGGATCGGTGTGGCGATGACAATAGGGCTGCTGCTAGGGAGGGTTTTCAACGTACGCTCAAAGGCAGCCTTGCTCATTAGCGCAGGCACGGCAATCTGCGGCGGGAGCGCAATTGCCGCCCTGGCTCCTATTACGAACCCCTCTGAAGACGAGTTAGCGATGTCGATGGGCACCGTCTTTACGCTGAACTCGGTGGCTTTGTTTCTCTTCCCGGTAATCGGGATGGCGATGCGCCTGAGCCCGGAGCAGTTCGGGCTCTGGTCCGCGTTGGCGATCCATGACACCAGTTCCGTGGTCGGCGCCGCCGCGAAGTTTGGACCCGCCGCGCTTGCGGTTGCAACAGTAGTGAAGCTCACACGGGCTCTCTGGATCGTTCCCGTCGCGATTATCACGGCTGTTGCTGCGAAAAGCAAGGCGCGAATTCGGTTTCCCTGGTTTATCGTGATTTTCTGCCTGGCGGCTCTTGCCAACAGCTCTCTCACGCAATTGACCCCGCTTTTCGCAAAGTTCAGCCAAGCCGGGCATCTCGGGTTGACGCTCGCTTTGTTTCTGATCGGAACCGGCATCAGCAAACGAGTCATCAAGCAAACGGGGGTCAAGGTGATGGCGCAGGGACTCGTGTTGTGGATTGCGGTGGCCGCTGCATCTCTTGTTGCGATTCGGGCGGATTGGATACGGTAGCATGAAAGTCTTCCGAACGGTAGTTCGGTGAAAGTTCAGTGGTCGATTATGGCACCAGGAGCTTGATATCGGATACGGCAAAAGAAAACGGCTTGGTGTCCGGGCATATACGGAATCCGTCTATGCTCGAATTGACCCAGACCGTCAGTTTCTGCGGTCCACGAAGACGATAACGTGACCAAATGTTATGAGGAAAGGTCTCCAAGTTAAATGTGACCCCATTTTCGCAACCCGTAGGTCCAGGTTCCGCTCGACTATTACGATTGCCCGTCTCCCAGGACATTCGAAAGGTAGCCCATCCGTCTGTATTGTCTCCATAGGCGTATGTCAGCCTGATGGCATAGAGAAATTGACGTTCTGGGAGCGCAAAATCCAACGCGGCCTGGCTGGCATCCTCACCATAGCTATAGCCTTTGTCATGGTCCCATCTGATCAGGTTCATGCCGACCGGTACAACCGGCAGCATGACCTCGCGGAAAGCGGGATCTCGTGCCATATCTCTGAACTGCGGAATACCGGCTTGCTGCATCTTCCGCAAGCTCGACGCAATTTCGCTCACGTCAGGTTGGGACGGGTCCAGAAATGCGACGTGGCGCTCAGCTAATATGAAGGGCGGCACGCCGGCTCGCGTGTCTTGCTCAAACGCTTGACGTGACCTGCTGAAGTATCTGCCCGTTCCAATCCCGTTGTACAGATTTGTCAAAAAGAAGAGACACGCTCCGGTAAACAAGCACATTTGTATGATATTGCTAAGGTCACGTTTACCGTAAACGATCCAAATGAGGTAGGCACAACTAAGCGCTGGAAGAGCCATATTGAGATAAACGCCTGAGAGGGCATACTCTTCGCCTAATCCCGCCCGCGCTCGCCCGACGATCAGGACAAGCGGACCCACTACAGCGATGAATAATAAAGCGCCGAGCGCGCGCAGCCGTTCCTGTGGCTGCTTGAGCAAGGCTGCAATAAGAACCGCCACGCTAAGCAGAAGCAGCATCAGCACAGCCAGCCCCACAATACGCCAATAAGGTGCTACTGCCGCTCCAAAACTTATACTCAGGACCTCAACGCTTGTCGCAAGAGAAGCCTTTAGGCTCGGCGTTGGGACTTTGGCTGCGATGCCCTGCGATATATGGTAACCGACAAAATAGAGTCCCACCAGCAGGACGGCCAGCATTGCCAAACTCAGCACCAAAATGGAGTTACGCCGGGCGGGAAGGTCGGATGCAGACGGCCAGTGAAGAATACCTTGATAGCCCAGCCATGTTGCCAGGGCAAGCGCATATGGCAGACCGATCGGCCCTGACAACGAAAGAAGCACTAGACACACTCCGGTAACGATTGCATACCTCGGCTTTAGCTGGTTGCCCGCTAAGCAGAATGACCATCAATAAGCAACATGCCAGCAGGGGAGCGAGCATGTGATTGAATTCCCACGCCCACAAGAAGTTGCCACCCTGGTTAAGGAATGCTAATGGGAAGAAGGAATCCGAAAAGGTGGTCCAGCCATGCAGCCTTTTCGCTGTAAATATCATGGCAAATGCAGCCGCGGCAGCGGCGAGAACACTTATCGAATTCGCAACGCGAAAGTTATAATTCGTTAGCCGAAGCGAACCCAACCAAATGAGTTTCGCCAAAGGCACACGATGTTCTTCGTGTTGTTCCCACAACCACCGTGGAGTAAGAGATTGAGTGAGTAAATAGATTTCGTCGGAGAAGGGATAGTTCGAGGTGTATTTGATTACAAGGACCAGCGCCATCAGCAGCATCAACGCCCATGTGCCCCAAACAAATAAATTGGCTCCGGGGGGCGAACCAAGTGCCGGTTTCTCGTAGCGAGTCATGTTCTGGCTTATTCTCTCTATCGAGTGGTCGCAGGGCGTGCTCGAACGCCTCTTGTGGCGGACCTATCGCTCGGGGTAGTCTTTGGCCTTACGCTCGGCCTTAAAGGCAGTTATACTACTTGTCTCGCGGGACTACTGCGGTGATGCCAGGGCGGCTTTGCGTTCGGAACTCGTACTGCTGAATCTGTAGAGCAAGCTGGCCCTTAGTATGCCGGGTTACTCTTCCCCGCGCCACTAAGTTCAGAAGACATTTCTCGTTCAACTGCGCCGGCCAACTGATGGAGACCTCAAGCCGCGTCCCGATCGGAAGGTCGTGATCGGAGGTGAATAGCACACCAGAGCTGCTGATATTCAGCGTCTTGCCGTTTCCGGCTAACGTTTCAGCCCGTTGATTCAAGGTCTTATAGCGGAGTTCCCGCTCAATAGGAAAGCGGCTCGACCGCCGCCGCTCAGTAGTAGCCACTTCCGGAGTATCCTGATGCCTACTCAGGGTCAACGTATTTTCCGACACTGTGCCAAAACTCCGATCTCTAAGCTTACACAATGACAGTACATCTATTTATCGTCTCCATCGGCGCGTTCCTCTCGCCTTTTCTCCAACCATCGCAGCCGCTCTCGTAATTTCTGTTCCATTCCGCGATCCGTTGGCTCATAAAACCGGCTGCCCGCGAGGGATTCCGGAAGACACCGCATATCCGTCACGGCATCTTCTTCTTTATGGGCGTGTTGGTATCCCTTCGAATACCCCATTTCCTTCATCAGGCGGGTAGGCGCGTTCCTGAGATGGAGCGGCACGGGCGCGGCAACCGTAGTCTCTATCGTTGTATTCACTCTATTTAACGCCTGATAGGCAGCATCCGACTTGGGTGCGAGTGCCAAATAGATAGTAAGTTGGGCGAGCGCTTGATCTCCTTCGGGAATTCCTAGGAAATGTACGGTCTGCATACAGGCGATGCCTTGTTCCATGGCTTTTGGGTCGGCTAAGCCTATATCTTCGATCGCCATGCGAACCAAGCGCCGGGCCAGATAAAGCCGATCTTCACCCGCTTTCATCATTCGGCCGAGCCAATACAAGGCCGCATCGACGTCGCTGGATCGAACGGACTTGTGTAGGGCAGAGATGAGATTGTAGTGCTCCTCCCCCGATTTGTCGTACAACAGTATTTTCCGCTGCAAGGCGTCTGAAACACCTTGCTGATCCACCACTCCGCCATGAGCCAGTTCCGCGGCAATCTCCAGGGTGTTGAGCGCCGCACGCGCATCGCCGCTCGAGGCCACTGCAATCTCATCGAGCAATTCGTCGGAGATCTTTAGGTTCAGGTGGCCCAATCCCCGATCCGGGATCCGGAGCGCCCGTTTTAGGAGCCCAATCACTTCCGACGGCTCCAGGGCACGCAACGAGTACACTTTCGTTCTGGACAGAAGAGCTGAAATCACTTCGAACGAGGGGTTCTCGGTGGTCGCGCCAATCAGGATCACGTCGCCCCGCTCGACATAGGGCAGAAAGGCGTCCTGCTGGGCTTTGTTGAAGCGGTGAATCTCGTCGATGAAAAGCACGGTTCTGCGCCCCAGACGGCTGCTTCTCTCCGCGTCGGACATCACCGCCTTGATTTCCTTGATGCCGCTCAGTACTGCGCTGAACGGAATGAAGTCCGACCGGCTCTTTTGCGCAATCAGGGCCGCTAAGGTTGTTTTGCCCGATCCCGGAGGGCCCCAAAGAATGAGGGAAGTCAAATGGCCGCTTTCGATCTGGGCGCGCAGGGGCTTGCCGGGTCCGAGAATATGCTCCTGTCCAATGTATTCTTCGAGGTTCTGGGGGCGCATGCGGTCCGCAAGCGGACGATTCCGGCCCGGGCTCTGTGGCGCGGGATCAGAGGAGCGGTATCGAATAAGCTCATGTCAGGTTTCTCTGCCGTCGCGCCTCAAACAGTGCGATAGAACAGGCGATCGCGGCGTTCAGAGACTCCACTCCCGATATCGGTATCGAGACCAGGTCGGCTTCGGAAATCAAGACTTGCGAAATGCCGGCGCCCTCGCTGCCGACCGCTAATGCACAACCGCTATGCAGATCCGCTTGCGTGATACTTGTCCGGCTTTGGGCGGCTAGCGCGAATAGCTTTAGGCCGCTCGACCTGATCTTTCGAAGGAAGTCGTCCATCATCATACCTTCCAGGTGAGGCAGCCGGAAAATCGATCCCGCGGTTGCACGCAAGAATTTTCCGTTCGCGATGCGGACACATCCTTCCAAAAAGACCACGCCGGTGGCCCCAAACGCCTCGGCCGACCGGAGGATTGTGCCTGCGTTTCCGGGATCCTGAATGCCGTCCAGGACGACGATAAGCGGTTGAGCGGGAATCAAATCCGCCCAATTCCATTTCCGCGGCCGCAGCAGCAGCGAGAACTTCCTGCGTGTTCCCGGTGGATGCAATTGAAGGGAAAGCACGCGCAGACACTTCGATGATTTCTGCATCGAGGTCGCGAAGCAGGTCTGCATAACGATCCTGCGATTCCGCCGTCACAAAGACCCGCTCGATCTTCCATGCGCTCCCCTTTGCTTCTTCCAGGAGGTGGGGTCCTTCGGCGACTATAAGACCGTCTTCGGTTGGGCGGCCCTCGGCGGCGGCGCGGCGAATGCTTTGCAGCAGCGGATTTTTCGTGCTGGTCAGGCGGATCATTCGTGCGATTTTATCCGTGCGGCGTAGACTATACTTTCCAGGTGCAAATTTGGCAGCTAGAACGCTCCCTGACAGTTGGGATTCTGTCTTGGCGCTGAGCCCCGGGGCATGAAGCGCGCCATTGCAGCCTTGTTTCTCCTGTTCCTGATTCTGCTCCTAGGCTATCTGTTTTATATTGCAAAGCAAATCGAGCGGGAGTCAGCCAAAGTAGAAGATCATCCGGCTGATGTCATTATCGTCCTGGGCGCGGCCGAGTACCGGGGCAAGCCTTCGCCCGTGCTGCAGGGCCGGCTGAATCACGCGCTTCTACTTTATTTGAAAGGACTAGCTCCCTACATTCTCACGACCGGTGGGGCTGGGGGAGACCCAGTCTACACGGAAGGAGAAGTGGGACGCGCGTATCTGATAGAGCATGGGGTGCCCTCGGAAGCGATTTTGGTTGAGCCGGAAGGGTCGACCACTGCTCAAAGCCTGGACGCTTCCGCTGAGATCATGCATCGAATGCGCCTTCAATCGTGCATTGTCGTGAGCGATGGTTATCATATATACCGAGTCAAGCGCCTGCTCCAGGCGCAAGGGATCAAGGTGTACGGCTCGCCGCGGCCGCCGGCTGGCTCACCTAACAGCTTGGAATTGCATTGGCTCTACTTCCGACAGGCCGTTGGATTCTGGCTTTGGCAGATGGGTGTGAACATTTAGGATTTCCGGAGTTGCCGTGGCTCGCGTAACTGATTTCAGTTCCGCGCCGAATAGTTAGTATGACTGAAGCATCTTACGATAGAAGTATGGGACGCAGGACTTTTTTGCAACGCGGGTTCCGGTTGTCCGCCGGGGCCGGTCTAATGATGACCACTGGCTTCAAAGCCGCGGCGGCCGGCAAGTCAAAGCAAGGCAAAATGGTTAAGCTTGTCGAGTTTACAGATTCGGGTCAGCGAAAGGGAGTAGTAGAAGTGGAAAAGGTTGAAAAATCCGATGCCGAGTGGCGTCAGCAGTTAACGCCAGAGGAATACGAAGTCACGCGGCACGCCGGTACCGAGCGCGCTTTTACGGGCAAGTATTGGAATAATCACGAGCACGGAATTTACCGGTGCATTTGCTGCGGGAATGCGCTGTTCTCATCGGAGACCAAATTCGAGTCCGGTACCGGTTGGCCCAGTTTCTGGCAACCCATCGCCAAAGAGAATGTGACGGACAAAGTAGACATGAGCTACGGCATGATGCGCACCGAAGTGCGCTGCGCAAAATGCGATGCCCACCTCGGCCACATTTTCGACGATGGCCCCAAGCCCACGGGCCTCCGGTACTGCATGAACTCTGCGTCACTGGATTTCGTCAAGAGCTAAGCACAGACTTCGGAACGCCCGCATCCGAGCTTTCAAGAACTCGATTTGGAACATACGCTCACCGGTACTCTGCGCCTGCATAAGGCTCTTCGGTCACGATTTTTCGAAGGTTCGCGGGATGTCATTGTCTATCTGCCACCGGATTACAATTCTGCGCTGGAGCGGCGCTATCCAGTCCTGTATTTGCACGACGGGCAAAATTTGTTCGATGCGGCGACGGCCTTTGCGGGAAATGAATGGGGCTTGGATGAACTCGCCGAAGAACTGATCGAGAGCGGGCGTATTCAGCCGCTCATCATCGTGGGCATCTACAATGCGGGGGATGATCGCGTTTACGAGTACACGCCTGTAAAGGACCGCCGCGGGCGCGGAGGCCGAGCGCGAAGATACGCCAAAGCGCTTATCGAAGATCTAAAGCCGTTCATCGACAGTGAATATCGAACACTGCCGGATGTTGCCAATACCGGTCTGGGAGGTTCGTCCTTGGGCGGACTGGTCACCTTGTATCTCGGCATTCGCTACCCGGATGTTTTTGGGAAACTGATCGTCATGTCGCCCTCGGTTTGGTGGGCAAACCGGGCGATCCTCAGAGAGATCCAAAAATTGCCGCACAAGTCGGATCAAAAGATCTGGCTTGACATCGGTACCTGCGAGGGGCCGAATCCTCAGGCGTGCGTGAGAAACGTTCAAGATCTGCGCGATTCGCTGCTCGCAAAAGGGTGGAGGTTGGGAGAAGACCTTGCCTTTTTCGAGCATCAGGGCGCAGCACACAATGAGCAGGCGTGGGGCTACCGCATGCGTGATGCCCTACAGTTTCTTTTTCCCGCTTAAAGTTCTAGTTATTGATCGGTGGAGGCGGCGTAGTAGTCGGGTCGCCTGGATCACCCGTATCGGATGGACGCCGCTTCAGCTTTGGACGATCATCCTCATCGCCCTTGGATTTCTTCGAAGGGTCGGTCTCATCTTCGATCGGCGTGTTCGAATTCGGATTCTTGCGCAGGGTCGGCTTGTTCGGGTCGTCGCTGGTCTTATCAGGCCGGCGCTGATTTTCGAGCATGGCCAACCGAGCCTTCACGTCGTTGAATTCAGAAGTCGTGACCACGTATTCCGGTTTGGGCTTCAGGGAGGCGATTTCCTTTTGCGACTTTTGTATCCGGTCGTCGGTCGGAGGATGCGTCGAGAAGAGCTTGGATACCGTCCCGGGCTTCCGTTTTTCCAGCGTTTGGATTTTTTCGAAGAAATCCACAAACGCGGTTGGATCATAGCCTGCCTTGTACATGTACTGGACGCCGAGATAATCGGCCTCAGCCTCGAACCCGCGCTGGAACTTCAAGAACGACATAGGAACCAGCAGGCCGGAAGCCTCGTAAATTCCGTACGCCGCCGCACCGCCCATGAATATGAGGGGAATGGTCGCGAGCTGAGCGATTTCGCCGCGAGTGGCTTGGCGCGTTCCGTGGCGGGCAGCGACGTGAGCAATCTCGTGAGCCATCACACCAGCCAGTTCCGATTCCGTATCGGCTTTCAGGATCAAGCCGGATTGGACAAAGAAGAAACCTCCGGGTAGGGCAAATGCGTTCACAGTGGGATCTTCAATGACCTTAATCGTGAAGGGAACTTTCGCATCTGAATTTCGAACGAGGTTCTGCCCGATGCGGTTGACGTACTCCGAAACGACAGGATCGTTGATCACCTTCGATTGGCGTTCTACCTGCTGCGCCAGCTGCTTGCCCAACGCAATTTCTTTTTCGAGCGAGTACCAATCCAGATGACCGCTCACGTTCCGGTCGCCTATCGCGTCCGGGTCGCTCTTCTTGTCGTCTTTCGGGAAAGCAGCAAAAGGCACTGCGAGGAGAAATGCCAGCGCAATGCTTACGGAGGATCTCAGATGACCTAGTCGCCGCATAATACTCCTTTACGACTGAAGAACTTCGGAGGCGGAAGCGGCCGCGGACGGCCGATTTTTCGTCTGCCTCCAGTATAAGGCTAAACCCTCGCGTTCAGATAGGCTGAATGCTGTTTTTTCGGGTACCCGGCGGTGAGCGGCGCGATGGAATGAGAGACTGTCGGAGATTGCCTTCATTGTCAAACCAGGGCACCGCTTGGCCGCCGGGCAGAACAGGAGATTCAGCATCTTTAACGTATGCTCAAGGAAATGGGTTTCCAAAATGTTGCCGAATCCGTCGCGGAGCCGATTAACGGGCTGCACAACAAATATCGCGACCAGTTCCCGGTAACTCGCGAGCTCATCTATCTGAACCACGCCGCTGTGGCGCCGCTGTGCAGGCCGGCGGCGGAAGCCATGAAGGCGCTGGCCGACGATGCTTGCTGTTTCGGCTCTCTGCATTACGACAAATGGCTGCAAGCCTATGAGGCACTGCGGATTGCAGCGGCGAAGCTGGTCAACGCCGCATCGGATGAGATCGCAATTGTAAAGAACACATCGGAGGGGATTTCAACTGTCGCTCTGGGTTTGGATTGGAAGCCGAGTGATCGGGTTGTCGCGTTCAGCGAGGAATTTCCGGCGAACTACTATCCCTGGAGCCGGTTGGAACGCCGGGGAGTTCAGATCACCTGGCTTTCGATTTACGATTCCCTGGAAAAGATCGCCGAAGCGGTGCGAGGGGCCCGGTTGCTGGCAATCAGCTTCGTGAATTACCTGAGCGGCTACCGAGTCGACCTGGAGGCGATAGGCCGGCTGTGCAGAGAAAATGATTGCTTTTTTTTCGTGGATGCGATTCAGGGAATGGGCGCATTCCCGGTTGATGTTAAGGCCTGCCATGTGGATGCGCTCGCGGCGGATGGCCATAAATGGATGCTGGGACCAGAAGGGAACGGCCTGCTTTACGTCCGCCGGAAATGGCTGGAAGCGATTGAGCCCGCCGAGTTTGGTTGGATGAATCCGGCCCATTTTGCGGATTATAGTGCTCGCGACATGACGCTTCGGCCCAGCGCGGCACGGTACGAATGCGGAACTTTGAATACGGTAGGCTGTTTTGGCCTGAAGGCTGCTCTGGAGTTCCTGCTCGAGGTAGGAATTGAAAATATTTCTCCCGCTGTAGGGGAGCTCGCGGATCGGCTGGAACGAGGTGTTCGGGGGAAGGGATATGAGGTTATGGTGGAGCGCACGCCCGCGACAGCCTCCGGAATTGTGAGCTTTCGTCACCCGACTCTCGATTGCAGAGCGATCGTGAGCGACCTGAAATTGAAACGGATTATCGCCGCGCCGCGACAGGGCTGGGTGCGGATGTCACCGCATTTTTATATTAGTTCGGACGAGATCGATCAGGTAATTCGAGCTCTCCCCGGAGTTTAGGGGCATGAACTCACAACCGCCAGAATGGGCACACGCAATGACTTAGAGGAGGACACACGTGCACCCTTACTTCTGGCTAGGCAATATGCGTTTTCTCTCGCGTTTGCCGTTCAGTCTAAAAGACGTTCGAGCACTCGGCGGCGTTGAGAGGCGGTACCGTGCCGCAGTTTATCCATAACCAGATGAGGGCTTTCTATATCATCGAACCGGGGAAAACAGAGCTGGGGGAATTGCAGCAGCCAAGCCCCGCGCCGGATGAAGTCCTGCTGAAGACGCGACTGATCGGGCTCTGCGGAACCGACCTGAGCACGTTTCGCGGAAAAAATCCGCTCGTCAGCTATCCCCGCATTCCTGGCCACGAGATCGCGGCGACCGTAATCGAGGTTGGATCGGAAGTGCCGCCCGGTTTCCAAGCTGGAATGGATGTCACGATTTATCCGAATACGTGCTGCGGAAAGTGCGCCTCATGCCGGCGGGGCCGAACCAACGCTTGCAAATTTAACCAAACGCTCGGGGTGCAACGTGACGGCGCGATGAAGGGGTTCTTTACTGTTCCTTGGGAGAAAGTCTATCGAGCGCCGAAACTTTCGTTGCGCGAATTGAGTCTGGTTGAACCGCTTGCGGTCGGATTCCATGCGGCCGAGCGCGGCAGAATTGCGGCCAGCGATACAGTGGCGGTGGTCGGTTGCGGCACAGTGGGTCTGGGCGCTTTGGCGTCCACGATCTCTCGCGGCGCAACCGCCATTGCGATCGATCTGGATGATGAAAAGCTGGCTCTCGCAACGCAAGTAGGCGCCCAACATGCCATAAACTCACGGCGACAGAATGCTCATGACGAACTTCTGGTATTGACGAATGGCCTTGGCCCGGATGTCGTGATTGAGGCCGTAGGTACGCCGGACACATACCGGATGGCGGTTGAAGAAGTTGCGCATACGGGCAGAGTTGTTTACATCGGATGGGCCAAAGAGCCCATCAGCTTCGATACAAAGTTGTTTGTGCACAAGGAGCTGGATATCCTCGGGTCGCGCAATTACCTGGCTGAATTCCCCGCCGTGATCGAGACCTTGTGCCAAAAGAAATTTCCGGTGGAAGCAACCATTTCCATCACCGTTCCGCTCGCCGGCGCCGGAGATGCGCTGCGGAGATGGAGCGAGTCTCCTCAGTCGTTCACAAAGATCCTGGTGAACATGGATGACGAGTAGTGATGGAATACAGGACTCTCGGCAGGACCGGAGTACGTGTCTCGGTCGTCGGATTCGGGGCGTCGCCGCTGGGCGACGAGTTCGGGAGCATCAGTTCCCTGGAAGCCGGGAAAGCTGTGCACGCTGCTATAGAGGGAGGCATCAACTTTTTCGATGTTGCGCCTTATTACGGGCGCACTCTAGCGGAGACACGCCTGGGAGCAGCGCTCGCCGGAAGGCGGGATGAGGTTATTCTAGCGACGAAATTCGGCCGCTACGAAAAGAACCTGTTCGATTTTTCCACGGCGCGCCTCAAAACAAGCGTTGAGGAATCGCTGCGCAGGCTGCGAACGGATCGCGTCGATTTGCTTACGGCGCACGACATCGAATTCGGCGAGCGCGAACAGATCGTGAACCAGACAATTCCCGCCATGCGTGAATTGCAGCGTCAGGGTAAGGCACGGTTTATAGGTATCTCAGGATTGCCTCTGAAAATGCTTGCCGACGTAGCGCAACGAACGAATGTGGATACGGTCCTGTCGTACTGCCACTACAATCTTCTGGCGCGAGATCTGGACCAGTGGCTCACGCCGTTTGCTAAAGAGCGCAATATAGGCCTGATCAACGCGTCTCCCCTGCACATGCGCATACTCACTGCGGCGGGCCCTCCGGCATGGCATCCGGCGCCTTCGGCCGTCAAGCGCGCTGGAGCGGAGGTGGTCGAGCTATGCAGGAGGCGCGGCGTTGATCCCAGCGTAATTGCATTGAGATTCTGCTTGGATCACAAGGATGTGTCTACGACGCTGGTGGGGATGTCGAATGCGATCGAGGTCGAGCGAAATATCGGTGCGCTTGAGATCGAAACCGATGCGGAGCTCTTGGCCGAAATAGACGGAATTGTCGCCCCGATTCGAGACTTGACCTGGGCTTCCGGATCTCCTGAAAACAGCGATGTATAAGATCGACGCACATCATCACTTTTGGAAATACGATCCGGCGGAATACGACTGGATCGATGACAACATGCGCGCGATCCGCCGCGATTTTCTTCCCGAAGATCTGCGTCCGGAGATCGCGGCAGCCGGAATCGACGCGGTCATCTCCGTTCAAGCGCGGCAGACGTTGGCGGAAACGCTATGGCTACTCGAATTGGCGGATGGCAATGATTTCATCAAAGGCGTGGTCGGCTGGGCGCCTCTTACGGACGGGAATGTGGAGGAGACACTTGCTCGCGTAGCTGAAAATCCGAAATTACGCGCCGTTCGGCACGTTTTGCAAAGCGAACCCGATCCGCTGTACGTGTTGCGCGATGATTTCAGTCGCGGTATTCGCGCTCTGAGTCAATTCGGGCTGGCGTACGACATCCTGATTTTCGAACGGCATCTGCCGCAAACAATCCGGTTCGTGGACAAGCACCCGAAGCAAGTCCTCATCGCGGATCATTTAGCTAAGCCGCGCGTGAAAGATCGCGAAATTTCGCCGTGGCGCGAGAACATCCACGAACTCGCGAAGCGGCAAAATGTTTACTGCAAAGTCTCGGGACTGGTTACTGAAGGCGATTACTTCAACTGGACTCCGGAACAACTTCAGCCTTACATCGAAACTGTTTTCGACGCGTTCGGACCGCGGCGCGTCATGTTCGGTTCTGATTGGCCGGTGTGCCTGGTTGCGGTTCCGTATGGCCGCTGGGTTTCGATTGTCGGGGATGCGATCAAACGATTTTCGGAATCGGAACAGGAGCGCTTCTGGTCGGGAACCGCAACCGAGGCGTATGGGTTACGATAAACCCAAACCAATCGGGGAGGCGCCTTTGGAAAGAGCCTCGATGACTCTTTCCCGGTCGCGGAGCCCCCGCTGTACGGCCGACTGAGTCGCGATCCGGTACACCACCACTCCGATAATAAATTCGATCAAAAGGACCCCCAGGAGAGCCCAATTTGTTCCGAGAGCATATCGCGCCAGGAATGCGAATCCGACCAGCAGAAACATTCCGAGACTGCACAGGAGGAGCCACAACTGCATCTTTCCTCCGGCCTGTTTTTTGAATGTCTGTGTCGGGTCGATGGGTCGAGCCATTGCGATTGAGCTCAGGTTTCCGATCGAAAGAAAAAAGATGCCGACTACCGCGGATGCGGCGATGGCATTCACAATGTTGAATGGGCTAACTGAGAGCCGTAGAAGAGCGGCGACGAGCAGCACCGCGCCCGCTTGTAACGCGACGAATGTTATGGCAACCACGTTCTTTGCCCTCAAGACCGTTTCGAAAGGAACAGGAGTGACGAAATAAATCTGGACGGCGCGGCGGTCGAACCCGAATACATTTAGCAGCAGCATGTCGCTCATCAGAAGTAAGCCGTAAAGCGTTACGACTGGAAGAAAGTTGTTGCTTATGAAGCCGTTTCTGACGCGACTCCCGCTGTTCAGCGCAATTGGAACGAAGATCACTACGCTAAAAATGCACGCCATTCCGAACATGACGCGGAAACGCGGCATGCGGATCAGTGATTGAAACTCCTTCTGCACCAGGGCGGCGAGCGGGTCTTTGAAGAACCGGCTCGGCAGGTCGAGCAATCTCCGCGGAAAGCTCGCCGTCGCGCGCTCATCTTCCGCCGTCGGAACGGGAGATCCACCCAGTTGGAAGGTTTCGTCCTGGCGCAACCCTTTCAGAAACTGCCGCCGGGCCAGAGCGTAACAAGCAGCTATCCAGGCTACGATCAGTGCAAGGTCCACAACAGAGAACGGTCCCAGGCTGAGAGAGGCGACTTCGCGCCATGGCGCCGCTGCCCCACGCGCGACCGCCAATACATAAGGAAGCAACTTGTGTCCCAGTGGAGTGCGAAAGAGCAACTGCGGCAAGACAGCAATGGTGATGATCAGAGCGGCAAACAATTCTCGAAAACGGTTGCGCTCGAACGAATGGAGAATCAGTTCTCGAATGGCGAGCGACAGATAGAGGTTCAGAGGAATGAAAAGCAAGAGGAAAAGCGGAAAGGCGAAATGAATTCCCGGATGACGCAGCAGTCCGATCATGCCTCCGAAAAGCACGAGAATCATTTCCGGAGCCGTGGTGACGCGCAGAAAAACCTCGATTCCGAAGAGCGCGCTGTTGCTGACGGGATAAATTTGCAGTTTATTGAGCTGAAGAGACCACCCGCTGCTCAATGTGAAGAGCGGGACGATTTGCCAGAATGCAAAAACTCCGAGCAAACCAACTGGCAGCCATTGACGCAGAAGGGCAATGGAAACGTCGGGCAGCATGAGGACAAGAACGACACCTAAGGCCGCAAAAAGGCCGTACCAAAGCAACGAAAGCGCCCCCAGCAGAATGGCGCCCAGATCCGTTCGAGGCAGATGGTTCCGCATGGTGCGAAATTGCGCCCACGCAATGGCGACAATTTGAGACCACATGAGCTAGAGCCACTCCAGTCTCTCGCTGTAACGCTCTCCACCGACCAGATTTACAAAGATATCTTCAAGCGTTGCCGCGCCCTCGGCTGCCTGCTGGCGGAGTTCCGCCATGGTACCCTGCACAAGCACCTTGCCGCGATTGATAATTGCGAGCTGGTCACAAAGCCGTTCGACAACTTCGAGAACGTGTGATGTTAGGAAAACAGTCGCGCCATGGCGTACTTGCTCCAGCAGGATGTCCTTCATCAGACGCGCGCCAACTGCGTCGACACCCTCGAACGGCTCATCCATCAGGAAGAGACGGGGCCGATGGATTAAGGCAGCGGCCATGGCCACGCGCTTCCGCATACCTTTCGAATACTCACCGATCAGTTTGCGGCGGTTTTCGTTCAACTGGAACAAGCCGAGCAACTCACGCCCGCGCTCCTTCGCAAGCGGTCGCGGGAGCCCGTATAGCCGGGCGACAAACTCCAGATATTCCGCGCCAGTCAGATAATCGAAAAGCAGTGTATCGTCCGGCACAAGGCCGATCTCCTTGCGGATCTCGAGCGAACGCTGCGGGATCGGCATTCCCAGAACCTGCATGGTTCCGGAATCAGGCTGCGCAAGACCCATCAGCACTTTGATCGTCGTCGTTTTTCCAGCGCCGTTCGGCCCGAGAAAGCCGAAGAAACATCCTTGCGGAACGGTGACGGACAGCCCGTCAACGGCATGGAATCCGTTGTAGGTCTTCACCAGATCGTGAATCTCAATGGCGGGAATGGTTGAAAGCGAGTCTGGAGCCGCCGCGGAATCGGCTCGGGACGATTCCTTCATTTCACTCTTCGCCTCGCTAAGAGCGGCGGGCTCATCGGGTGTCATTCGGGTGTTGCGGCTCCTTGCCGCGCGCGGACGGCCGCAAGCAAATCACCAGTTTGGCGTAATATGGCAAGCTTCGCACGTGTCACTTGAGCCTCCGCATCATACAACGCCATCCAGCGATTTCCTTCGTCCAGCCGGGCCTGTTCCACACGGCTCATGGGGAGGCGCCCCTCGCTGTTTTGCGCCAGCAGCACCGTCAACTCCTCACGAGCCAGATCCAGCTGCAATCGCGCCAGATCACGGAGACTCTCCGCTTTCTTCCATTGCTCATAATTGCGGCGCGTGTCAGTTAAGATCCGGTTGCGCACCTGGGACATTTGGATTCTCAGCTTCTGCATATCGGTGGACGCCTGTTGGGCGAGACCATTCGATGCCGATCCAATGAGTATCGGGAGGGTGATCGACGCTCCGATCTGGAAGTTATTGCGTTGAAATTTCTGAAAATATTGCTGGTAATTATATTTTGCGAACAAAGCATATTGCGCTACCAAATCGATCTGCGGCAAACGCGAAGCTTTGTACGATCGCAAATCCATTTCTTTTGCCAAGACATTCGATTGCATCTGATTCAACTCCCGATTGTTCCGCAAAGCCGTATCCGCGGCTTCATTTTCGGACGTCGGCGCCGCTATGGAAGACAAGTCTGAATCGATCGGCTTCACGCGATCATTCGCAGGATAGCCGAGGACAACGGCCAACATCATTTCGTAGTAGTCCTGATCGAGGTGATCGGCATCCAGACGCTGCTGAGAAACCGCCAGATTCACCTGCGCGCGCTTCAGTTCGAGAGGTAATTCGCTGCCTTCGTCGACCGAGGCGGCTGTTGCTTGCACCACTTTTTGGAGGCTCGGGAGCTGTGTCGAAATCATTTGACTTTCGTGTTCGATTTGACTGGTTGTGAGGAACAGGTCTGCCGCTTGATAGGCGACTTCATCAGCTTTCGCCTGGGCGCCGAGCTGTGAACCGCGCGCCACTTCCCTGGCGGCCGCGATCTGATAGCTCTTTGGCTTGTTGTAAAGCGCCATGTCGGTTCTCACCTCGAAGAGACTCGGCGCGTTTCCTTCGATGCTGTTCGGGTATCCATAGGTGTAGGCAAGCCCGCTACCGCCATATACCTTCGGGCGAAACGGATCTTGCGCTACCCGGATGCCCTCTTGGGCACGCTGCTCGTCCAGGCGCGCCAGGGTCACATCCGGATTTTGATGCGCCGCGACTTCGAGCGCTTGCTGAAGGGTGAGCGAGTGAATCTCGGCATGTACGGTTGCAGCGATGGCCAGGAAAACAAGAGGGAGATATCGGGGCAGCACAAACCCATGCTAACGCTGGATTACAAAATGGAGAGAAGCACGCTGAGGCCGCCGCGCAATCAGCCATTTTGGCTCGTACAAAATAGGTATAATTCCGCCAGAGGACGTTTTTGCGCCGTGCTTGCGCGCCGGCGTAATGCGGGACCTAACATGGACCCCGATCGCGGCTCATTGAACAGAGCTGTTCACCACGAGAAAAGGAGCGATCTCACTCTATGAATCTGATTCTGAATGTAATCCTGTGCTGCATCCTTATCCTGATTACCGTCGCCATGTTCCTCTACAAGCGATGGCTGGAAAATCGCGACGATCCTTACATTCACCTGCACGATGATTCACACGATTCGAGCATCATAACGACACAGACGAGTTTGGCAAAGCGACTGGATGCTGTGGACAAGATAAAAAACGGACTTGTCGTCGCAGTTATTCTGTACGTCCTCGCGATAGCGGGCATGGCGATCTATTCGGCGTGGAACAATCCTGGAACGTAGGGAGGTAGGAGGCTTAGCAACGCGGGTTCACGTCCTCGCCCGCGCGTTTGTGAGTGTGCCATGTGTTTGAGCGCTTTTCGGAACGGGCGCGAAAAGTAGTATTCTTCGCACGTTATGAGGCGAGTGTCTTGCGTTCGCACTCCATTGAAACCGAGCACTTGCTGCTTGGGCTGCTTCGCGAAGATCCAGACCTGAAATCTCGACTCCCACCAGGAGCAATCGGGCAGATTGAGGAAGAGTTTCGAGTCCGCGTTCCGAAAGATGCGCAAGCCGTATCGACAAGTGTGGATATGCCCATGAGCACGCAATGCAAGAAATTGCTGGTGCTGGCCAGCGAAGAGAGCCAATCGCTAAATACCGGCAGCATTGATTCGGGTCATCTGGTGTTGGGGATTTTGCGAATGGAAGGCTGCGTTGCGGGGGATATTCTGCGCCGCAATGGAATCAGGTACGAGGAGTATCGAGAATTCGTTCGTTCCGCGGTTGACCGGTCCAATGTTTCCAGACCGGCCGTTCGGGCCCTGCCTCCGGATGCCGTTCGTCTGGAAACGCTCGTCAACAAGGCGGCCCAGCACCTAGACGGTCAGGCTGAACTGGATGGTGAGGTTCGGCTGAAGCGAGCGCCTTGGACCCGGCAGGAAGCATTAGGTCATCTTGTGGATTGGGCGACATGCCATCAGCAATGGTTTGCTCGCGCACTTTTGGAAGCCAAGGTCGTCGGCATATCGTATCCGGCGCCTGAATGGGCCGGTGCGCAGGCATATCTTCAATTCGGATGGCAGGATCTGGTGGACCTTTGGGTATGCATTAATCGCCTCCTGATTCACGTGCTCACGCGAATACCGGAAGGAAAGCTGGAAACGCCCTGCCGAATCGGAATCGAGGCGGCCATACCGCTTTCGAAACTCATCGCTAATTATGTGGATCACTGCGAAGATGTCATGGCGCAGATCCTCGTTCGGGGCTGGAGATCCAATGCTGCGTCGGAATAAAAACAAATGCTTGCTGTTCTGGCGTATTATCGATTGAGCCGGGAATATATGGCTATTAGAGGCAAGCCGTGAGAGAACACATACGAATTCTGGGCATCCTGAACATCATCATGGGCTGCCTGGTGGCGACGGTGGGCATTATCGCGCTCGTCATTCTAGGTGGGGTGGCGGGATTCATCTCCGTTTCGGGGAATTCCGCCGACTTCCACGATGGAGCGGTTGCGGGACCAATTGTGGCTATGATCGGGGTCGCAATCGCCATCTTCTTTCTTGTCTTGGCGCTTCCTTCGATCATCGGAGGCTGGGGTCTGCTGAACCTGAAACCCTGGGCTCGAATCCTGATGATCATCATCTCCGTCCTGCACCTTTTTCATGTTCCGCTCGGAACCGCTCTCGGCGTTTATGGACTCTGGGTGCTGCTTAGCGACGAGGGACGTCGCATTTTGGAAGGCGGCCCGCAAGCCTACTTCCCGGATCAGCCTCCGTACACTGCTCAACCGGCTTCGCCAACGGTGACGCCCCAAAGTCCGCCCGGCGTTTAAGCTTTTGCGCAGTTCGCCAAGACTCTGCGAGCCTGCGAAAAGATTTCGCGAAGCATTTCCGCTGTGAGCCGTTTGGTCGAAGTATTCTGCTGGCTGGGATGATAAGAGACCAACACGGCCGGTCCGCCTGGATGGGTTTCAAACGAGGCCCCATGCGCAAATCGAAACTGCGCCCGGGAACGAACCAATCCAAGGTCCTGCAGGGCGGACAAGTACGCGTCGAGCGCGATACCGCCCAGAACGACGATTGCGCGCACGTTCGTTAAGACCGTCAACTCCCGCAACAGAAAAGGCCTGCAGGCAAGTAGTTCCTCGCGAGTTGGCTTGTTATCCGGTGGTACGCACCTGGCTGGGGAAGTAATGTACGCATCTCGCAAGCGCAACCCGTCCTCACGGAACGTGCTCGATGGCTGGTTCGCGAATCCGGTCTCCCAAAGGGCGCGGTACAGGAAGTCGCCCGAGCGGTCTCCTGTGAAGATACGCCCGGTGCGATTGGCCCCATGCGCTCCCGGCGCGAGTCCAATGATCAGCAATCGTGCAGCAGGATCGCCGAATCCGGATACCGGCTTACTCCAATATTCCTGGTCGCGGTAGGCCCGCCTCCGCACGCGGCCGATTTCCTCGCGATGCGCTACAAGACGAGGGCAGCGGCAGCACTCAATTATTTGCTGATTCAGAACACGAAGCAGATCTGGATTCGGAATATTGAGCGCGCACATGCCTACAGGAAAGGAACCCGCACCGGCGGCGCCGGGAAGGGCACTCCCGTGGCGATTATAAACCGCTGATCAGTTTCAGGTTCTCGACACCTTGAAAAGAGCTTCGGCGCTCCACGCGGGCAGGGTCTTTCCGATAACGCTCAATCGACGCAGCGAGTGCGTGGAGCGACAGCCGGGAGAAATCGGCCGGTGTCGGCGTCCGGAACATGGGTACGATGTCGGCGAATACTTCCACTAATTTGGGATCTCGCCATCCCTTTTCAACCTCTCCCCTCATGACCTGCAGTGCCTCGTCGGGGGTTAGTGCAGTTTTGTAGGGACGCGCAGTGGTAAGGGCGTCGTAGATGTCGGCGGTTTGCAGGATACGGGCGAGCAAGGGAGTGTCCTCGCCTTTGAGCCGGTCCGGATAGCCGCTTCCGTCCCACCGTTCGTGATGGTGGCGGATGATCGGGAGAACCGGTGCGAGCGATCGCATGTTGCTGCAAATCCGCTCACCCCGTTCCGCATGGCTTTTCATGATCTCCCACTCTTCCGGAGTCAACGGCCCAGGTTTGAAAAGGATATGATCCGGAATCGCGACCTTGCCGACATCGTGCAAGTACCCGCCGCGCTGTAACGCCAGAATGTCGTGTCCCGGCAACCCCAGAGCAACACCGACCGCGGCCGCCATCAGCGCCAGATTTTGACAGTGCTGACCTAAGTCTGCGTCCCGCTCCTCGACCGATTGCGCAAGGGAAAACAAGACGGTTTCCGAATCATCCAGCGAATCGATCATGGCCTTTTGGCGCAAAGTCGCTTGTACGCGCGCTTGAAGGGCACGCGGTCTTAGAGGCCGAACGAGAAACTCGTCTGCTCCCGATTCGATGGCGCGCACTTCGTTTTCGAGATCGTCCGAGGTCGTCGTCACGAACACGGGCAGAAATTGCGTTGCCGTCGCTTTCTTCAGCATCCGGCAGAACTCGGTAGCGCCCAGTTCCGGAACGGCCAGCTCGACAAGTACCAGGTCGATCCTATGCGTCGAGAGGGCGGCGATGGCCTCGGATGTCGTACCGGCTTCGATTACGTGCTGCCCAAACTCCCCAAGCGTCGCTCGCACATTCCGACGGTTCGCGATCGAGGCGTCCACAACCAGAATTTTGCCGCGCGAATTCGAAGCCGAGGCATCCGTCTCGCTTTGTGGCAGGCCCCAGTTTTCAATCGGGACTACTTTCTGTTGGAAGTTCGTGTGCTCCATGAGTGTGCAGAGCGCGCTCTGACTTTCTATCGACTTCAGTGCCAAACGGCTTTAAGAAATCTGGGCAAAACACGAATTCCAAGAGGGCTAGAGTACTAAGTGAATCGAGATTTTCCCGAGAAACGCGCCCCTGGGATTGGCAACATCGATTGCAACTTTGTACCTGGAAACCCGTCTATAGTTCTAACGGCAGCGAAGGTGCTGGTGTCTCTTGACTGCCTTCTGGGGTCAAACGGTGGGGATTCAAGCGGATAGGCCTGTCGAACTCTTGATCATCGAGGATAATCCCGGTGATGTTCGCTTATTGGAAGAAGCGTTTCAAGAGTTGCACGCGAACGTGAACATTCGCGTCGCCAAGGACGGCGCGGAAGGAATCACGATGACTACTCAGGCCGAGCCGAGATCAGCGTGGCATCCGGACCTCATTCTTTTAGATCTCAACTTGCCAAAGATAAACGGGCACGACGTACTCGCATCCCTGAAGGACAATCCTCAGACGCGTCACATTCCGGTGATCGTCCTGACTTCGTCCCGCGCGGAATCGGATGTAAGGCGCGCGTACGAACGTCACGCGAACGCCTATCTTCGCAAGCCCTCTACACTGGATGGCTTGATGGCTGCGGCCGAAGACCTGAAGAACTTCTGGATGGAAACCGCGATCCTGCCGACCACAGCCGAGCTAGCCTGCAGCCAAGCGGTGCCGATCACTACTCCATCGTTCTGATCGCTAACTGAAAGCGGTATATAAGTCGATCTTCATGGTCTAATTGGGTGGAGTGCGCCGCGCTCCTCGCATTTGTCTAACCTTAAAGGAGTACTCCGCTGAATAGTAAAGTTGCTGTAGCCGCCCAAGTGCGCGAGCCCGCGGATCGTTGGACCACGAGCGATGCATCCGAGCTATATGACGTCGCCAGCTGGGGCAAAGGCTATTTCTCCGTAGGTGAAAACGGCAATCTGTTCGTCCATCCCGACCAAAGAAGCCAATCGGCGCATCGACCTGAAGCAACTTGTGGATACGCTCGAATGGCGCGGTATTTCGCTGCCTATTCTGATCCGATTTGCGGACATTCTGAAGCATCGGCTTGGTGATCTGCACCAGGCCTTTGATAACTCCATCCGCGAGCACGGATATCGCGGCGGTTATTGCTGCGTTTATCCCATCAAGGTAAATCAGCAGCGGCAGGTTGTGGAAGAGGTCTTCAATTTCGGTCGCGCCTATCGTTTTGGGCTCGAAGCCGGAAGCAAGCCCGAACTCCTGGCGGTACTAGCCATCGCGGACAACGAAACGCCGATCATCTGCAATGGATTCAAAGATGACGAATACATTGAAATGGTCATGCTGGCGAAAAAAATAGGTCGCCGCATCACGCCGGTTGTCGAAAAATTTACCGAGCTGGAACTGATTGCGAAACACGCCGAGCAAGTCGGGGTGAAGCCCACGCTCGGATTACGCGTAAAGCTCGCCAGCCGCGGTTCCGGACGCTGGAAGTCTTCCGGCGGTTACCGCTCCAAATTCGGGCTCACTGTCAGTGAGGCTCTGAAGGCAGTCGAATTCTTGAAGCAGAGAGGAATGGAGGACTCTCTGGAATTGCTGCACTTCCATCTCGGCAGCCAAATCACGAATATCCGTCAGATCAAGGCTGCGGTGATCGAGGCCGCTCGCATCTATGTCGATCTGAAAAAACTAGGCACCGGACTTACTTATCTGGACGTCGGTGGCGGACTCGGCATCGACTACGACGGCTCACAAACCGATTTCGAGTCGAGCGTCAACTATACGCTCGAAGAATACGCGCGTGACATTGTCTATCACATTCAAAGCATCTGCGATGAGTCGGAAACTCCTCATCCAATCATCGTTACTGAAAGCGGGCGAGCCGTCGCCGCGTACCATAGCGTGCTGGTTTTCAATGTACTCGGTGTCAGCGGGTTCGGAGAGGAAGATCTTCCAACCAGCGTGCCCGAAGATTCGGAACAACCGCTCATCGATCTTTTTGAGACGCACCGCTCCATTAACAAGAAAAATCTGCTCGAGACCTACCACGACGCACAACAAGCGCTTGATTCCGCGCTGAACCTTTTCAGCTTGGGATATCTTTCGCTGGAACAGCGCAGCCTGGCCGAGAATTTCTATTGGGCCATTTGCCGCAAAATTCTCAAGCTGGCGGGCGAGCTGGAATTTTTTCCCGAAGAACTGGAGGGCTTGGATGGCTTGCTCTCCGACACTTACTTCTGCAATTTTTCTTTATTTCAAAGCATGCCCGATAGCTGGGCGGTGAAGCAGCTTTTCCCGATCATGCCGATTCACCGGCTGAACGAACCGCCTACTCGTCAAGCCGTTCTCGGCGACATCTCTTGCGATTCAGACGGTAAGGTGGATCAATTTATCGATCGGCGCGACGTGAAGAAAACTCTTGCGCTGCACCCATTCAACAACGGTTCCTATATCCTCGGGGCGTTCCTGCTTGGCGCATATCAAGAAATTTTAGGCGATCTTCACAATCTCTTCGGCGACACGAATGCCGTACATGTCAGTCTGGACGAGCAAGGCGACGTAGTTCTCGAAACCGTCGTGCAAGGCGATACAGTCCGCGAAGTTCTGAATTACGTTCAATACAACGCTCAGACCCTAATCGATGATTTCCGGAAGGATGTCGAAGTGGCTGTCCGCGAGCAGCGGATTGGCTATGAGGAATCCGGCCGGCTTCTGAAATTCTATGAAGAAGGACTGCTCGGATACACCTACCTGGAGCAGTAGTGTCCGATGCGGTGCGGGTTGTTCTCGTTGAAACCCGCAATCCTCTAAATATCGGGGCTGCAGCGCGGGCCATGAGCAATTTCGGGTTTACGTGCCTTCGTCTGGTGAACCCGTATGATCGCGCATTCAAAGAGGCGCGCTCCGCCGTTCGATCGCACTACATCCTGGAACAGGCGGAAATCTTCGAAGATATCGGAGCAGCAGTAGCCGATTGCACCCTGGTGGTTGGTACCACGGCAGTCGGCCATCGCGATCTGCATGTCCCGCTCTATTCACTGGAACCGGCCGGCCAGATGATCCGCGAACAACTCGGTCATTCCGCAGTTGCTCTGCTCTTCGGTTCCGAGAAATTTGGGCTCTCTAACGAAGACCTGAGCCATTGTCATTGGCTCCTGCGCATCCCGACGCGGCAAGAGCACGGATCCATGAATCTCGGTCAGGCTGTGGCAATTTGTCTATACGAGCTTTGGCGAAATGCGGAGGCCGTTGAGAATCGATTCGAAAAGCGGGCCGGCCGCCGATGCCGAAAATTACGAGCGCATCACGCAGTTATTGCTCGATCTGCTTAGTCGCTCGGGATACGTCAACCAACGAACTTCCCAATCCACGGAACTCAAAGTGAGACGCCTGATCCGGCGTCTTGGGCTTCCTGCATCGGATGCCGAAACATGGCTCGGAATCCTGCGCCAAATCCTCTGGAAACTGAAGCAGAACCAAGCGGACTAGATGCTATTCTGATTGCCGATGACGAAGGTACAGACGACTTTTGAGCTTTCTCGTGCCCTCAGTGATCAAGAATTAAAACAAATCGCGCGGATTCACGCGGTGTATGGAATGCTCGCGGTACGTCTGCAGTCTCCCGGTAACGAGTTATTCGTCGAATACGACTCATCGCGTCTCTCGCGGAAAGAAGTCCAAGGCATCCTCGATGAGCATGGGATTCCGTTAGCATAGTTTCTTGTGCCTGCTGCGTACCGTTTCGTCCTCATCTCGCTTTTAGCGTGTTTCGGATTTGCCGCTGAAAATGCCGATTGGCCCACGTATGGTCACGATCCAGGTGGCCAGCGTTTTTCTCCACTCACCGCAATCAATAGGTCTAACGTCAAATCTTTAAAGATCGCGTGGACCTACCGCACGGGCGATGCATACGCGCCCAAGGATGGCTCCAAGCCTACGCAATTTGAGGCTACGCCGCTCTATGTCGATGGAACGCTGTATGTTGGCACGCCGCTCGGCCGAGTGATCGCGCTCGATCCAGTCACCGGGAAAGAGCGATGGTTTTACGATCCGCATGTAAACAAGGACATGGGCTACGGCGACTACGCCACCCGCGGCGTTTCCACCTGGAAGTCTCCGGAGGGCCATCGGCGCATCTTCATTGCTACAATCGACGCCCGGCTGATTGCGGTCGATGCCTCTACCGGCAAGCCGTGCCTCGATTTCGGTGACAACGGCATCGTCGATCTTCGCCACGGCCTTCGCATTAAGCCCCGCGGTTTTGCCGATTATGAAGAAACGTCACCGCCCGCCATCATCGGAAACACGCTCGTAGTCGGCTCCGGCATTCAAGACAACGGTTGGACGGACGAGCCGAGCGGAGAAGTTCGTGCCTTCGATGTCATCACCGGGAAACTCAAATGGACTTGGGACCCGATCCCGCAAGACCGCTCTGCCGTGGGAGCTGACACTTGGAAAAACGGGAGCGCCTCGCGTACAGGCGCTGCTAATGCCTGGTCTGTAATCGCTGTCGATCCTGCCCGCAATTTGGTTTTCATCCCTACGGGCAGCGCCAGCCCCGATTATTACGGCGGCTTGCGCCTCGGCAATAATCTCTTTGCCAACTCGATTGTCGCCTTGCGTGCCGATACCGGCGAACGTGTGTGGCATTTCCAGACCGTGCATCACGATCTGTGGGACTACGATGTCGCGACTCCTCCATTGCTTTTCGATATTCATCGAAACGGTGCAGCCATACCGGCTATCGCCGTTGGTTCTAAAACGGCCAATCTTTTTATCTTGAATCGTGAAACAGGCGAACCAATTTTTGGCGTGGAAGAACGCCCCGTTCCCAAGAGTGACGTTCCCGGTGAAGTTGCCTCGCCCACTCAACCGTTCCCGGTTAAACCAGCAGCGACTGCCTCTCAGCAAATGACCGCGGCTGACGCTTTCGGCGTCGACGATTCCGATCGCAACTATTGCCGCGCCGAGATATCGAAGCTGCGTACCGGAGGTATCTTCACGCCGCCGTCTCTTCAAGGCACGCTGCAGATGCCCGGCAATGTAGGCGGTCAGAATTGGGGCGGAATGGCTTACGATCCCGAGCGCCAGTTGCTGGTTCTTCCTTCGAATCACCTCGCGGCCGAGGTCCGGCTCATTCCGGCCGACCAGGTCAAAGACGTACGAGCTTCACAGCGCGAGCGAAGAATCGATGGTGATTGGGAAATCGCACCCCAGCGCGGAGCGCCGTATGGCATGATGCGCCGTTTTCTGCTTAGCCCGAAGCGCATTCCCTGCACGCCCCCGCCATGGGGTACGCTTCTTGCCGTCGACACCACTACTGGAGACAAAAAGTGGGAAGTTCCTCTCGGGCAATTCCATCCAAAACTGCCCGCTAATTTCGGCTCCATTTCGCTGGGCGGTCCCATAATCACCGCCGGAGGACTGGTCTTCATCGGCAGCACGCTCGTCCCCCAACTTTACGCTTTCGACATCGAAACCGGCCAGCAGCTTTGGAAGGCCGATCTGCCCTCAAGCGCCAAAGCAACTCCCATGACTTTTCAGGGTCCGGATGGGAAGCAGTATATCGTCGTGTGCGCCGGCGGTTACGGCATTCCCGATCTCTCGCCGATCGCCGATTACGTCGTAGCCTTCGCTCTGTGAATCGGTTGACCATCGGGATTCATCCTGTTCGCGAAGCCCTTCGGGCGCAACGGCCTCTCGAAAGGGTTTTGATCGCGAAGGGAGCCTCGGGACCTCGCATCCAGGAAATCGTGGATTTTTGCCGCGTGCACTCCATCCCTGTGCGATTCGAGCCTCGCGACATGCTTGACCGCGCCGCAAGATCTGCATCTCATCAGGGCGTTATCGCGTTTGGCAGTGCGCACGAGTACGTGGAACTGGCCGCTGTACTCGAGGGAGCAACTCTGCTGGTGATTCTCGATGGCGTAGAGGACCCGCATAACCTGGGAGCCATAATCCGCACTGCGCATGCCGCCGGCGCGAATGCAGTTGTGGTTCCGGAACGCCGCGCCGCGCCGCTCACGGAAACTGTAGACAAAGCTTCCGCGGGAGCCCTGGAATATCTGCCCATCGCGCGTGTTACAAACATCAGTCAGACTGTCGAGCGCCTGAAAGAGAAAGGTTTTTGGATTTACGGTCTTGATGAGCGAGCTACGGAACTCTACGATCAAGTCGCTTACGCTTCACCGACAGCAATCGTCCTGGGCGGGGAAGGGAAGGGCCTGCATCAAAATGTGCGGCAGCACTGTGATGTTCTGGTCCGCATCCCCATGGCCGGCGCAGTGTCCTCTCTGAATGTTTCCGTCGCTGCGGGTGTTGTGCTCTTTGAGTGGCGGCGCCGCAATCATAGGTGAGCATCGGCAAAATACCATGGCTCTCGAACCCCTCTCAATACCTTTCTCACAAGACGCGATCGACGATCTCAGAGATCGACTGGTCCGCACCCGCTGGCCCGACGAGGTGCCTGGCTCGAATTGGGAGTACGGCTTCAATCTGCGGTTCCTTCAGGAGATCTGCGCGTATTGGAGGGAGGAATTCGATTGGAAAACCCAAGTAGAAAGGCTCTCGAGGTTCGATCATTTCCGCTACATCGCGGATGAAATCGGAATCCATTTTATTCATGAGCGTGGCAAAGGGCCGAATCCAATGCCACTCATTCTCACCCACGGCTGGCCCGGGTCCTTTCTGGAGATGCTGCGGATCCTTCCTCTCTTAACCGATCCCGCAGCACATGGAGGCGACTCATTGGACTCCTTTGATGTCGTAATCCCGTCACTCCCGGGATATGGCTTTTCGGATCGGCCGGGTTCTCGCGGCATGAATACATTCCGCATCGCCGAACTCTGGGCGGGGCTCATGGATGAATTGGGATACAGCCGTTTCGCGGCCCAGGGAGGAGATATCGGCGCGAGTGTGACCACGATCTTAGGATTGCGTCACGGTCACCGAATGATCGGCCTTCATCTGAATTACATTCCAGGATCATACAGGCCGTACTTGGAACCCGGAACAAGGTTGGGTCAGATCGAGGAAGAGTTTCTTAAGAATGCGGAGAGCTGGTATGAACATAGCGGCGCATACGGACACATTCAGAGAACGCATCCTCAAACTGCGGCTTATGGACTGAACGATTCGCCCGCGGCCCTCGCCGCGTGGATCCTGGAAAAATTCCGTGAGTGGTCTGACTGCGATGGCGACCTCTATCGCAGATTCGCGCGAGACGAGCTGTTGACCAATGTGACCTTGTATTGGATCACCGAAACCATTGGCTCCTCGTTCCGTTTATATTACGAGGGCAGAAGAGCGCCGCTGCATTTCCGGGAAGCCAATTTCGTGCACGTGCCTTGTGGGATTGCGCATTTCCCCAAAGAACTACCGTTTCCTCCCCGCGAGTGGATCGAGCGCGGCTATAATGTGCAGCGCTGGACTGACATGCCGCGGGGAGGCCATTTCGCGGCGACGGAAGAACCTGAGTTACTGGTAGAAGATATTCGCGCCTTTTTTCGCGATTATCGGAAGCAATGATCCGCCATTGCTACGTGATAAACAGCAGGAGGACAATGATACAAATGGCTCAAAACGTAATTGACGCACCAACGGATGTACAGGATGAAATCACCCGAGGTCTTGCAGCCCTGAAGAAGAACGGGTATCGGGTAACCGCGAAAAAAGAAGGCTCAGGTGACTTAGCACTCGATTTCCAATTCGGCGCAACGGAACAGAAACTAAAGTTCACCGCCGACGAATGGCAAAAGCCCGGAACAATCGAGAAACGGATACTAGATAAGCTAGAGATTTGATCGAGCGCCCGATGTAAGGGCAATTACCAGCGATTCCATTACGACCCGGTCATCCCGATATCCCTCGCGGAACTTTTTATCGGTTTCGTAGATCGATTCGACTGCTTTGGCGAGACGTTCCTTGCGTAAACGCGTTCGCCGTTCCGATCACCTGTTCCGCGCGATCGCGCCAGATCCTCACACCCATTTTCGTGAAGAAATTCTGCGCCTGCTGCGCTGAGGTGATGCGAGCCTCCTTCGCGGCCAACGCCATGCGGAACTGAGTGCTCAGAAAAGTTAGCGCCAGAGGCAGATACTCGCCTTCCCGAATTAAGATGTCGAGCGAACGCAAGGCTCCGGCGCGATCCCGTTTTCCCATCGCGTTCACCAGACCGAAAATCGTGCTCTGCGCCGCGTTCGGGACAAGCGCTCGCACGTCATCCATCGTGACTTTGCGTTCGCTTCCTACAAAAAGCGCCAGCTTTTCAATCTCCATCGCCAGCCGGCTTGCGTCGCCTGCAACGGCATCCAGCAAAGCAGCCAATTCGGCACCGCTCAATTTCAGTCCGTATTGCTTTGCCAGCTCCTGGGCAAGAAAACGGCTCGATTCCGGCGTGTATTGCCGGAATTCCACCACATTCGAAATCGCCGAATAGAACTTCTGAACGCGCTCGAGCTTTGGGTTTATCGTCCCCGACAAAATCATAGCGGCTGCATTCGAAATACGAGAACGGTTCCGCGGGTTGTTGACTTCAAATAGCCGGCGAGTTGCGATTCAGGCGTATGCCCGGAATCGTCGCCCTCATCGCCAGTACCCGTCAGCCGCCGAGGAAGCGCCAGTTCAGCGCTGCAAATCCAAATCACTCGTTCGGACGAAAACAACGAGAGCGAACGCGCGTCATCAAGCACTTCTTGCAGGGTCGTGTTCTCCAGATCGGACTGCGTCAGCCCGCCCTCCCTCGCTTCGGCCGGCAAGGCTTGCTCGAGAAGCGCGCGCTTACAAATTCGCCGCTGATAGCCTTCCTGCCCCAGAAACAAATACGCGGGAGCAAGCGGTTGCTTGCCGATTCGAGCCAGAAACTGCTCCGGTGTCATGAATTAGAAATTTTCCACGATCGCGCTCACCACATCGCGAGCTACGTCGCGGCTCAACCTGTCCAAAGCAGGGCCGCTTTCATCGAAAAACTGGTGCGGATACACGGATACGTCGTAGTTTTGCCGAAATCCCGCATTGGCCCGTGAGTACAGAACGCGGCCCGTCGAGCGTTCCACGAGATTCAGCGTTAAACCGACTGTCACGCTGATCGTCGTTGCCTTGCCCGATGTAGGATCGAAAACCGCCGGATAAGCAGTGACGGTATTGATGCTACCGTTCAACACCGCGTCCGCTTCGCTCGGATTCCGGACGATACGAAAACGCGTGCGCGCAGTGAATTCGCGCCCAATCTCCTGCGGGAGCATATCCACCAGCTTGTATTGCGTAGTTAATGTTGAGAATGCGGGTATCGAGATCGTCTGAATGCCTTTGGGAATCAGATCGGCTTTTCCGCCTACGTGATAACCGCACGACACCAGCCCCAACGCAGCCGCGAGAAGAACCAAACAGAAATAGCGCCTCTTCAATGCTGTTCCATCCCAATCGCGCCGACCAGATCGGCAGCTGCATCCGCCATGAGGCGCAAATTGTCTCCTACCACCCATAACCAGGCCGCTCGCGGATTGTTGCGGTCGATCCGGATGTCCCCGGCGATCAGCCCGCTTTGACCCGCCGCACCCACGCTGTTCGGCGCTTCCTCATCCTGCGCTCGAACTTCAATCTGAGCCGAAGCCAGCGCCTCGGCGATCTCGGCGGCCACCACGTCGTTCTCGAACTCCACCCAAATCGAGAGACTGTATCCGTGAAAAACGGGCACTTGCACGAGACGTAGCGAGGGCATCGGCACAACCCGGCCATTCGCTCGCCTGCTCAGGATAGCTGCCACATGATGCTCGATGCGCTGCTCTATCGCGGAAAGTTTGCCTGGAGCTTCTTCACCGTATTGCGAGAGCAGATTGAAGCTGAGTTGAGCATCGAATACGTTCTTCTCTAACGCCTTGAACGAGAGCAGGCTGGTCGTCTGCTGATGCAGCTCGGAAATCCCCTTTTTCCCGCGCTCGCTGGCCGGCTCGAAGATGTGCGCTATGGCCTGGCGAATCTGCTTATGGTGCGAAAGACGCGTCAGCACAAGACTCAGAGCGCTCGCCGCGGGATGAGCGACAATCAAGAGCCACGCCGTTCGAATATCCGGTTGTTCCAATAGCGGCGCCACGATACGCGCTTCGGCGTGATTCTCCAAATATCCAGTGCAATCGATCAATAAGGGGCGGCCACCAGCAGCTTTTGCCAACTGATATGCCTTCGAATGCACCCTCGGGCGTGCCGGCAATCAGGATCGCTTCGTCCTCGCGTACCGATTCTGCTTGCAGCGGCTCGACATAAGCGGCTTCCCCTTCCTGTTCGCCGAAAGTAGCCTTCGCCAGTGGCGGCATAGCCGGTAATGATCGCGCTCGTTCCGCGATTCTCGAGCACCTCGCGCAGTTCGCGCCCGAGGAGCGTTTCATCGCCCACCAGCGCTAGCTTGAGCGGTTTTCGTTTTCTGATGAGCCTTAGCCAATTTGATGCTCCGGCAAGTGCGCGGGCGGTCGTGCTCGCTTGCGCCTGCGAATCAGCCCGCCGATTCGGATAATAATGCCGCTCGAAACATAGGCGCTCGCAGCGGCCAACAGCACCGGCTGAGACCACTCCCAAAGAAGAAATACAGCCCCGCCGACAATCAAAACGATCAGCGGAGTGCGCGGCTTCGAAACGCTGATCTGCTTGAAACTCGGATAGCGCCATGTGCTCACCATAAGCAGAGACACGATACCGACTCCGACCAGCCATGCCATGGAGAAAGCGAATGACCGCGTCGGGGAGGGGTCCATGAAAACCACCGCCGCAATGAAGCCCGCGCCCGCCGGAATCGGCATGCCGACGAAGTATTTCCGATCCGGACGCCCCGGATTTTTCGGCGTCGGATTGGTCTGCACGTTAAATCGCGCCAGCCTCACCGCGCCGCAGAGCAAATAGAAAAACGCAACCAGATAGCCGGCTCGCGTGAGATGACTCACCAGTTCCCCTTCGGCTGGAGCATTCACGAAAAGCACGCCCCAGACAAGCGCCAGAACAGCGGGTGCAATCCCGAAGGTAATCACATCGGCAAGCGAATCCAGCTCGCGTCCGAAATCGCTGGTGGTGTTCGTCATCCGTGCGATGCGACCGTCCAAGCCGTCGAAAAATACCGCGAATCCCAGCGCCTTCGCGGCAAGCGAGAAATGAGCATTTGGTCCGTAGTCCCCGCCCCTCGCCTGCAGTGCTCCCTCGAACGCTTGCACCACCGCAATAAAGCCCAAAAAAATGTTGCCGCTCGTGAACAGCGTTGGCAGCGCATAGGCGGCGCGGCGCGGTCTCTTGCCCGGCGTGCGCGGCCCCAGAATCTGATCTCGAAAGGTCAGATTGCCTCCCCATCCGTTACGCGGCTTGCCAGGATTGTCGTTCCCGCGGCAACCCTGTCCCCCACCTTCACCGCGGCTTTCCACTCGGGTCCAAAGAGCACATCCACCCGGGAACCAAACTTAATATAGCCGATCCGCTCAGCAGGCGCGACCGAGTCGCCCGCATGCTTGTAGCACACGATGCGCCGCGCGATAAGTCCCGCGATCTGCCGGCAAAGAACGCGCGTGCCGTTCCCTTCCACAATTAACGTATTCTGCTCATTTTCAGCCGACGCCGCTTCATGACTGGCCACCAGAAACTTGCCTTTCTGATACGAAACCGCGGTGATCTTTCCCAGGAATGGGAGTGCGATTCACGTGAACGTCGAAGATATTCAGAAAGATGCTGATCCGTGTCTCAGCCGGACCGAGTTCGCGCAGCGAGACCACTTTCCCATCCGCCGGAGCAACCATCACATCGCCGGAAGGAGGAATCCGCTCCGGATCGCGAAAAAAATACAGGCAGAACGCCGCGAGGACATAGAACGGAACACCCGCCCAAGGATTGAAGAAATACGAGAGCGCCAGTCCAACCAGCGATAAGCCGCAGGCGTAGTAAATGCCGTCGCGAATAATCCGCAAAACACTATTTTCTCATCCCCCCGCATGGGGCAAACGGTCTTTCCGTCTGCCATGTGTACTAAGCTTGGCGGTCTGCTTTGGCTTTCTCGGCTACTTGTTTGAGAGCCGATTGTATTTCTGGAGCACCTGACGCAAGGCATCATGCGGCAGCCCTTCCACATGATGGCCTCGATACCCAGTCATATCCTCGGCCGCAACCATCGCGTTGACAATCGCTTCTTCTGTCGATTGCACCGTTGCTTCGAAAAGCGGATTCATGGAATCGTTCGGAAGCATTGCGACCGTTGCCACATCGGAAGACGTCCCGGCGCGTGGATTCGCTGTTGAGAATGCAATGAAGATATCGCCGGAGCCATTTCCTGAATCGACCCATCCGCCCCAGGCCCATCGAAGCGCGCCGCGCCAGCCGCTTGAGCTGATTCGGAATCAGGGGAGCGTCCGTCGCGATGACAATAATGATCGACCCGACATCTTCACTTCGCTGGATTCCTGCGACCGGCGAAGCACCCAATTCCGTGCCGGCCGGGACCCCCGCAATCCGCAGTTGCCGCTTTGCGCCGCAATTGCACTGCACCAGCACAGCCACTGTGTATTTTCCGGCTATGCGCGATGCCGTGCCGATCCCGCCCTTAAATCCAAAACAGACCATTCCGGTCCCGCCGCCGACACTTCCTTCCGGCACCGGGTCCGCTCTTCGCGTCCTTGAGCGCCTGAACCACATCTTCCGATTTCACATGAAATCCATTGATGTCGTTCAAATATCCGTCCCAGGTCTCGGCGACAATCGGCAATGACCAGAACCCCTCGGGAAAGCTGTTGATGGGAGGCTTGCGCCCGCTTTTCACTTGCCACTCGATGTAGGAATCGCGAACAGTTCCGACGCTGTGCGTATTGGTCAACATCACAGGCCCGCTTACAAATCCCGACTCCTCCACCCACTCGTCCCGGTCATTTCGCCATTGCCGTTCAACGAAAACCATGCGCCGAATACCGGGTCGTCCACAGCTTTACCTCTCGGCCATACCGCCGTCACGCCGGTTCGCACGCTGTCGCCTCGAATCAACGTGGCGTGACCCACCTCGATACCCGCAATATCGGTGATCGCGTTCAGCGTCCCCGGTTTGCCGTCGAAAGGAACTCCCAAGTCACGCGCCCTGGGTTTTACTTGCGCCATCGCAATGAAACAAAGAAACAGTCCCGAGCCATTACTCGAATTGCCATTCGGGCCATTCTATATCGTTTGCAGTCTTGTGCGAGCAGGCCTGTTCGCCTGCAGCTTGCGCCAGACCCGTATCAAGTCGTCGGCATCGATAAAAAGAACGTAAGCCGACATAATCTCCCACTGAAACAACGGAACATTCAATGAGTATTCAATGCTCAGGTGAAACACAACTCCGATCGCAAGCACGATGTAGCGCAGTTCTCTGAACCAAACCAGAACGCCTAGAGAAAATTCGACCGCCAAACTCACCCACGTCTCCGAATTTCAACAGTATCGGATGTTGCATCCACGCCGGCACGGGAAAGCGCCGAAACTCATCCAACTTCGTCACGTAATACAGAGCAGTGCCGTTTACCCAAGCCGCGCCGCTCGCTTTCCAACAGAACGTAACGAAATAAACCAGCGCCATCTCGAACTGAATCATGCGCTGCGCCCAGGGCGCTCGCGGCCGAATCTCCGTACCCTCTTTCCCGCTGCGGACACGAATCCATCGATCCATCGATAGCGCAGCACCGGCAGGCGCGAACATCAGGAAGAATCCCGGCCACCCGCATGAAGGTGTCTCCGCTATGGATGATGTACAAATTGCGTTGATGAATCGATGTGAGACAGAGAAACACAATCACGCTGCTGATTCGGGTCAGAAAGCCGATGGTAAGCAAAACCGCCGACACCAGAAACACCCAAAACAGTCCTTCCACCCAGGCGTCGCTTTGCGGCATCACGGTAAACAAATCGAGCCGCACACCCGTCGCCAGATTGCGCATTGTGGCAGACTCACCCACGCATGTACGCCGTACCAGGTCAGCCAGTCTGGGCGTAGCAGAATCAGATTGGCAATAATCAGGCTTCCGTAAAGAATGCGGTACAACGAAACGGGAATCGGCGATTGAGGCGTAAAGAAGAATCTGTTCCACGCCTCGGCCAGCGACCGCAAGCTCACTGCAAATCCTCGGGCTTCACGTTGTATTCAAAAAAGATGTGCCCGCGCACGTCGCCCGGATGATATTGAACATTTGCCGTGGGCGGCGGAATCTCGGACCAGTATCGACCAGGACCACGATCGCAGGCGGATTGGACACGTCGTTGTTGTTCAACCGCGCAATATGGCGCGCGACATCGGGCCACAAAGCCGAGTTAGCATCCTGCCGCAGATTTTCTTCGAACTTTCGATAGCGCTCCCTGTAATACCGCTCGAATAAGCCGAGCTGTTCCATTCTGGGGAACTTCCAGATCTGAGTCCGCCCGTCCTTATAAATGACGGCCGCTTGAATATATGAATTGATATTTGGCGGCGTAGGCGCGAACATATCCCAACCCTGAAACAGTCCGGACCACAGCATGTAAGGACGGATTAAGTCCTTGAAGTTTGCGATCAATGCAGAATTTACAGGAATGCACCAGCATGTGATTGCGACGAGGTGGAATAGCAGGAATGCGCTGATGACAGCGTGTTTGGTTTTTGCGCGGGCCAGATCACGGCAGGGCGCACTTGAGCGCCCATATTTCCTGAACAGAAGTGGCTCGGAACCCAAGCGGCGCTCCGTCGGGCGTCAACTCCGAACCAAATGTCATCGGGCAGTAGTGAAGTCCTTCAGATCCGCCAGAAGTTCGAGCTTTCCGTCCGGAATAGAAACGCGGTGCAGTTCGCGATGGCCTGGGTCCGCCATACTGTCGAAATAAATATAACGGCAGTCTGGGGTCCAGGCTATGTCTTCTATCAGGTAATCCGACGCCAGTCTTTTCCACGTCAGGTCTTGGAAGGAAGGAGACAAGGGAATCGCGACTCTGTAAGAGCGGAGCAACAAAGAGCGTTGTCTTATCGCTACTGAGGGCTGCCAGGTATTCACCATTCGGGGACCACCGTGGGTTCCACAACCCCTCCGATCGGCGAATTTCGTACGATTGCTGGGGCTCGAAATCAAACAGATGAATCGACATCCTGTTTCGCGGCTTGCGAAGTTGTAAATCTCCGAAGACGACGAAGCGCCCATCCGGCGACCAGGTCGGCACACCCTGATCCTCATGCGCCGCGAGAAACTGTTCCGCTTTTCCACCTTTTGCCGGGACAACGTACATTCGCCATTCCGCCTTCTTGTTTTTGGCCATAAACCCGATCTGGTTGCCGTCTGGAGACCAGTGCGGCTGATGCGCCTCCAGGCTTTCATCTGTCAACCGGGTCCGTTCCGCTCCATCCGCTCTAGCTTTCCAGATCGTGTGATCCGGATACTGCGCGTAGGCCGCCCACTTACCGTCTCTTGAAAAATCGACCTCGTAAACGGGTGCGCCCTGCCACTCGGGTTTCCACGACTGCGAATTCGCATCCCATCGAACCAGTTCCGGGCGCATGAACGCGCTCACTGCAAAAATCGTGGAGCCGGTTGGGGAGACCGCAGGCCAAAACCAGGATCCATGTCCGTCAGTCAATTGCGTGTGCATCCCTTGATGCCAACCCGATTCTCGCATCGCCCGTAATTGCCTACGCGTTTCCGTTCCGGCCTCATATATGTAGTAGCGTCCATCCGGAGTCCAGACCCCATCCGCGGTCATTTCGCTACCGTTCGAAATCGCCGAAACCTGACGCACCCGTTTTGTCCTTCGATCAAATTCCCAAATGGATCTGTTCTCCAGCAGGCGATCGAAATAGGAGAACCGGATTCGCCTCCCGTCGGGCGACCATCTCAGCTCTCCTAGTAATCCAGTCAATCCAGGCAAGTTCGCCACTTGGTGAGCACCCCGACGCCCAACGTCGGTGATTGCCAAAGTACCGACACGGGCGACCGCGATCGATTGGGCGTCCGGTGCCCAACTACCAAACTCCATTCCCTCGCTGAGTAACCGGGGCACGCCTCCCTTGAGCGGGTAGGCCCAGATTCCGAGCCGGCCTTTATCATCTGACCGCACGAGCAGCAGCGAACCGTCCTTGGAAAGATCCAAAATGGAGGGATTGCGCACATGGATATCAAGTGGGACCGGTTCTCCGCTACCTGCGGGAACACTGACGATCCTGTACGTCCCCTTGATTTCTTCCATGAAAAACAGATCCGGCCCATTTGTAAGCAGCGGGCCCTGTTTCGGTCTTCCATCGTTTGTTAACTGTGTGTATTTAAGAACTCTTGGTTCCGGATTGTGGAACAAAAAGATGATCACTAGGGCGGCAACCAATGCCGCCAGCAAAACTCCGATTCGGAAAAACCAGAAACCGACCACCGAGCGTGAGCGGGCCCTCGGTGCCTCAACGGCTGGGTCCGATATCGCCGGTTCCGAGCCAACCAGGGGATCCCCGTACGGCTCCGTTCGTCGGCTAACGTCGGCGGCAAAGCGCCAGCCGTGTTTGTATTTCGCTTCAATATAGAGTGACCCGTCGGGCCGCGTACCCAGCGCGCGGCGCATCTCGCCAATCCGCTGATCAATATTGTTGTCGTCGATAAAGAGATTCGGCCAGATCTGTTGCTTCAGTTCCTCTCTAGAAACGAACCGCTCGCCGTTCGAGATAAGATATTTCAGAATCCCCGCCGCTCGCGGCGAAAGCTTGACAGTTTCTCCGTCGCGCAGCAGAACCTGGTCCGACACGTCGAAAGAGAACGGCCCAAACTCGACGAATTCTTTCTTTCTGAGCGACATACCAGCAGTCCCGAACTTTTCAGAAAAAAGTCAGAATTCAATTGAAGCAAATTCATTTAAGCTCTCCGCGTGCTTCTGGAATTGTTTCAGTCGACTCCGGAAGAAACTGCTGAAGTGCACGAGGAGGATTAAATGAAACTGCTTGGAAGAAAAAGCTGGAGGAATAGAGGCATCACAACGCTGATCATTTCGTTATTCAGCATAACTGCACCGGCGGCCCTTGCCGACGCCCATTACAATGCAGCCTTAGGTACCTTGCCGCAAGCACAAGGATTTACCTACTCAGGGGACAACGGTAACCCAGCCCCATTCATCTCTGGCGGGCTACTGTACGAAAACACGACAGTTGGACAACAGTATTGGACTACTACCGATCCCTCAATTGATTTTTCGAAATCGGTCACTCTTGAGGGTTCTCTCCTTATCAACTCGTCTAACTTCGTGCCCCGGATACCAGACGGCAGCAGCCGGGAAGGATATTACTTCATGTTGGGCGACAGCACCGGGGAAGCCTACACCGTCGGACTTGCAAATTCGGGATTTGTAATCAATGACTATCCGGGCAAAAGTCTTACGCCGTACCCCTTTTCCGGTGGGTTCCACGTCTATCGGCTAACAATCAACAGTAACCAAGCCTCTTTCTCCATTGACGGTACGATTGTTCAGACGGGGATCGCACCCGAGCCGCCCGGCATCAGTCCCAGCACCACATCGATGTCATTTTTTGGTGCTGTGGCCGGGCTGTCAGTGAGTAATACCGAACTACGTTACTTCTGCTACAGCACCTCGGGTTCGTCCTGTACTCCAGCCTCCGTGTTCGTTCCTGTTACGCCGTGCCGTGTAGTCGATACGCGCAACGCCGACGGCACCTTTGGAGGACCAGGCTTGGCTGGCGGCGAAACCCGAACTTTTCCGATTCCATCCAGCCCGTGCGGAATTCCAAACACAGCTACCGCTTACTCGCTGAACGTAACGGTCGCACCGCCAGGCCCGTTGTTCTATCTGACGATCTGGCCCACAGGTCTACCCCAGCCGAATGTCTCAACGCTGAATGATTTATTCGGGCAAATTATCGCGAACGCTGCGATCGTTCCTGCCGGCATCGACGCGCAGCGCTCGGTCAACGTCTATGTCAGCGATTCGACTCACGTGATCTTGGACATAAACGGGTACTTTACGCCAGCTCAGGGTACGTCAGGTTCGCAATGATCGCCAGAACCGGCGGACAACCGAGAGCGACGCCATCGAGAATACGGGCTATTTCAGCGGCGCTCTGTTCGTAAATGTGATCACAAATGCTCATTAGATCGCGGCCCAAAACCCGGGCTTTGGGCCGCGATTTAGTTCAAGCCAGCGTCGAGATCCGGGTCAGATCTACTTCCACGCAGAAAGGCAACAACATCAGCACCCGCCAGCAATCCCGCCAACAACGCCACACGATCCGCAATCCGCCCAATCAAAATACTCTCATTGACCGCATGCGCTCCTTCGCCCACGCCGCCCAATCCATCGAGCGTCGGCACGCCAAGCGCAGCCGTGAAATTCCCATCCGACCCGCCGCCAGTCGAAGATTCTTCCAATGCCAACCCTAACTCCGCCCCAATCGCCTGTGCTTTACCAAAAAGCTCTGCAATCGCTTTCGTGCGCTCCATGGGTGGCCGATTGAGTCCGCCTTCGACGCGAATCGTGCAGCGCTTATCGACGGGTCGAAGCGAACGCATCTTCTTATCGAGCTGCGCAGCGTCACGCATCCGCACGACCCGGATATCTACATCCACCCGCGCCTCGGCAGCCACAACATTCGTCCGCGTTCCGCCACGGATCAGTCCAGGATTCACCGTCGTGCCGCGCTTCAAATCAGTGAATCCAGCAATTCTCTCGATCTGCCGCGCCGCCTCAAGAATCGCGCTCGCGCCGTTGCCAAAATCGACGCCTGCATGCGCGGCTCTGCCTTGAATCGCAATCGAATAGTTTCCAACGCCTTTACGAGCCGTCTTGAGCTTCCCGCTAAGACCCGTTCCCGGCTCGAGTACAAGCACGCATTCGCTTCGCCCCGCTTCCGCTTCCGTAATCGCACGCGAAGTCTTGCTGCCGACCTCCTCGTCCGAGACAATCAGCAGCGCAACTTTGCGAAGAACCGGTACATCGAGATCCCGCAGCAACCGCGCTGCGTAAATGAAAAACGCCAATCCGGATTTCATATCCAGCACGCCGGGTCCCCAAAGCCGCCCTTTCGCCTCGCGAAATGGCATGCGGGTCAGAGTTCCCGACGGCCACACCGTATCCGAGTGCCCCAACCCAAGAACCTGTCCTTGTTTTTTCCGCCCCGGCAGCTTGAATTCCAATCGCAAATGCTTCCCAAAAGCTGCCGATTGAAATGTTTTCGCGACTGCGATATCCCTGGTGCGCTCTATGATCAATTCGACAAATCGATTCACCTCGGCGGGCGAGTCGCTGGGCGATTCGCACTCAACGAACTCGCGGATCAGCTCAATAACTTCCTTTTTGCGCTCAGCGGCGTACCGCAAGTAACTGTGCATCGGCTGTTATAATAGCCCTTCTCCATGGCTTTGATGGAAGTTCAAGAGATCTCGGAACTGCTTCCGCATCGCTATCCGATGTTGATGGTGGACCGCATCGTCGAGATCAATGAAGATTCCATCGTCGGCATTAAGAATGTCACGGCAAATGAACCTCATTTCACCGGGCATTTCCCCGGATTTCCCGTTATGCCCGGCGTTCTCATCATAGAGGCCATGGCGCAAGTGGCGGGAATACTAGTCGCCAAAGCTCGCGCCCCACACGCGCGGCCGAATCATGTTCCTGGCCTCTGTCGAAGAGGCGAAATTCCGCAGACCTGTCGTTCCTGGCGATCAATTGCGCATCGAGATGAAAATGCTGCGCTTGAAACATACCATTGCCAAAATGCAAGGCGTCGCATCCGTTGATGGCCAGGTAGCCGCCGAAGCAACTCTGATGTGCAAACTCACGGAACAGCTCTCCGCGACAAAATCCGCGGAGGTTCCCGAGCCGCAATGGCTTGACCTTGAACGGCTTGAGTCTCAGCTCGTTCCTCTCCGGATGATTCACCCGACCGCCATTGTTGATCCCGATGCCGACATCTCCTCCGAAGCTGAAATCGGTCCGTATTGCATCATTGGCAGCGGCGTCAGCATCGGTCCGCGCACGCGCCTGCTCGCGCACGTCTATCTCGAAGGCAAACTCACCATCGGCTCCGACAACGTTTTTTATCCGTACTGCTCTTGCGGCGTAGCGCCGCAGGACAAGAAATATAAAGGCGAACCTTCCGAGACCCGCATCGGCAATCGCAACTCCATCCGCGAATTCGTCACCATCCATCGCGGCACGGAAGGCGGAGGAATGATCACTTCCATAGGAGACGACAATCTGCTGATGGCGTATGTCCACATTGCGCACGACGTCATCATCCACAATCACACCATCCTCGCCAATAACGTCACCTTCGCTGGACACGTCGTGGTGAATGACTATGCGAATATCGGCGGCCTGAGCGCAATTCATCAATTTTGCCGTATCGGGCGCCATGCCTTGATTGGCAGTTACAGCGTCATCAAACAGGACGTGCTGCCCTATTCGATCACCGCCGCGAATCATCAGGCTGAGGTGTATGGCGCGAATCGGATTGGCCTGGAGCGCTCCGGTTATGCTGCGGAATCCATCGAGCCTCTACAAAATGCATTCCGCATCCTCACCAGGGCCGGCCTGAACACCACGCAGGCTCTTGCACGAATCGAAGAAGAAGTGCAGCCGACTTGTGAGATACGTGATCTGTTGGAATTTATCCGTAGCTCGCAACGGGGTTTCATAAAGTAAGGGCGAGGCATGCCTGGCCCGCGCTATGGAATGATCGCCGGCAACGGCCGCTTTCCCCTGCTGGCACTCGAAACTGCGCGCCGCGAAGGTCACGACGTCGTAGTGGTCGCGATTGAGAACGAAGCCGCGCCCGATCTCGCTCGCCTCGCCTCGTCTCTACACTGGATCAACATCGGCCAGCTTGGAAAACTGATCGACATTCTGAAGCGTGAAAACATTTCGGAAGTGATGATGACCGGCCAGGTCAAGCACGTCAGCATCTTCTCTTCCGTTAAACCCGACTGGCGGCTGCTGAAACTTCTGACGTCTCTGAAGGAGAAGAACACGGCCGCCCTCATCGGAGGTATTCAAAAGGTTCTTCACGAAGAAGGTATCGAGCTCGTAGACTCTACCCGGCTGCTCAAGACATTTGTTAGCTCCCGCGGGTGTCCTCACGCGTCGAAAACCCACAAAGGAAGAAGAAGCAGACATTCAGTACGGCCGCCGCATGGCCTCGGTCCTCGCGTCCGCCGATATCGGTCAGAGCGTTGCCATCAGCGAAAAGGCCTGCGTAGCCGCAGAAGCCATGGAAGGCACGGACGCCATGCTTCGGCGTGCCGCTTCGCTGACGAATGGCAAACCACTCCGGCTCGTCAAAGCGTCTCATGGACGCGCACACCTTACTTTTCGATGTACCGGTCATCGGCCTCACGACCATCGAGACCATGATCGAAACGAAGACCACTGCGCTAGCCGTCGATGCCGGCCGCACTCTCCTTCTCGATAAAGACCAGATGCTCAGCCGCGCGAACGAGGCGGGGATTGCGATCATCGGCTATCCTCCTCGGGAGCAGCACCCATCATGAAGATTCGGGCGGCTGTCATTGGAGCCGGTTCGTTCGGCAGGAATCATGTCCGCGTCGTCAGCCGGCTTGCCGACGTGGATCTCGTCGGCATCATCGACACTGACCTCGCCAAAGCCAAAGCAGCTCGCGGAAGAGCACGGGTCGCACGCCTTCCGTGCCGCCGAAGACCTGCCCGATCGGATCGACGCCGCGATCGTAGCCACCCCGACCATCACGCATGAGCAAGTCGCCGGCAAGCTTCTTGAGGCTGGGATCGATGTGCTGGTCGAGAAGCCCATAGCCGAATCCTCCGCGTCCGGCGAGCGTCTCGCACGCCTGGCGCAAGAGCGTGGCCGTATTTTGCAAGTTGGGCATCTGGAACGCTTCAATCCGGCTGTTACGGCCGTCGAGAAGGCGTTAACCATCCCACTCTTCTTCGAGGTCCATCGTCTGAGCGTCTTCACGCCGCGCAGTCTCGATATCGACGTCGTGCTCGACCTGATGATTCATGACCTCGATATCGTCCTCAGCTTTACCCGCGAACTGCCGGAAGAGATTCGCGCGGCCGGAATCTCGGTTCTGTCCAAGCGCGTAGACATCGCGAATGTTCGCCTTGCATTCGCCAGCGGCTGTATCGCCAATCTCACCGCCAGCCGCGTCTCCACGGAGAAGGTGCGCAAGCTTCGGCTGTTCCAGCCCGGCGAATACATTTCGATCGATTACCAGCGTCAGGATGCTCTTCGATTGGCAATTCGAAAAAACGAACCCAATCCTGGCTTCGTTCCGCAAATTGGGTTCGAATCGTTACCGGTCGAGCACGGCGAGCCCCTGCAGCTCGAACTCGAATCCTTCTTTGCCGCCGTTCGCACCCGCTCCAAGCCCCGCGTGGACGGATTTCAGGCCGTAAACGCTCTTCGCGTGGCTGAGTCCATTCTTGCTAAAATCAAGGAACACGCAGACTTAGTCACCGAGACGGTTCGCGCTCGGAGTTGACTTATTGCCTGGCGTGGGGCAACTTTCTCAATTCCTCGGCACGTCTCTACACCGATCAGCAGCATGGCCAACTGTCCCTCCTTCCGCGACCGTAGCGGCTGAGAATCGTAACACCGTAGAAACCCGTGGGTTCGAGCCGTCCCCGGTCGAGCTCAACCTTCTATTGGAATGGCCAGACCGGCGCTCGCGGCCCGAGTGGCTGGCTATCTTCGCTGCGTCCGTCGCGATCCATCTTTTCGTTTTCTTATTGGTCCTCCAACTGCCAAACGTGCCCGTCCGAACCGAGCCTCAGCCTCGCGTGATTGTAAGGCATATCCCGCTTTACCTTCCGCCCGATATCCTCACCCAGAAAGCTCCCAACCGGCAGAAGATCTCGAAAAGTATCGATTTAGCCGATCTGCTTGCCTCTCAGTCTCAGCAAGCTCGTCGATCGGCCAGTCCGAGCGTGAAGCGTTTTGAGATGCCGAAACAAGCCTTGCCGAAACCGGTGGCCAAGAACTCGCCCCAGATTCTTGCCCGAAGCTCCGAAAATCGCATTGAATCAAACGCCCGGACCGCTGCCCTCCGGCTCGTTAAGCGGAATTGGAAATCCGGCGCCGCCTCCCCCGGCTCCCGCTCAAACGCCATTTCAAAATATCGGTTCGGAAGAGCCGCCGAATCCGCATCCGAAGCTTGCCCCGCCGAAAACGAACATTCAAGCCGCGATCAACGGCTTGGCCCAGAACGCCAACGGTAGAAATCTGGTTATTAGCGACGATAATCCTTCGGAGCCGCTGCCTGGAGCTCCCGGCGCCACTGGACAAATCGGAGCCCAGCACAGCGCCGTCGAACTGCAGAGCGATCCGCAAGGCGCGGATTTTAAACCGTACCTCAGGCAAATTCTCGCTATCGTGCGCGCGAACTGGCGCAGGGTCATCCCCCAGAGCGCCCGCATGGGAACCTTGCGTGGCCGCACGGTCCTCGAGTTTGAGATCGACCGCAATGGCGGGATTCCGAAGCTCGTGGTTGCGGATTCCTCCGGCTCGGAGCCGCTCGACCGCGCTGCTGTTGCCGGTCTCAGCATGTCGAATCCGCTTCCCGCCCTTCCCTCCGATTACAAAGGCTTTCAAGTTCGTTTGGCATTTTCGTTCGCCTATAACATGCCCGCGCAATGAATTCCGAGCAGCCATCTCGAACCATGATCGGTATCCGAACGGCGATACTTCTCTATACGCTCTTGGTAATCGCGTCTTTCCTGACGCTTAAGGGCGCGGCGCTCATCGTCGCCCTGGTCATTGTGCTTGGCCTGGCGGCCAAATCGCTAGTGCATTATTTCCGCAGCCGCATGGAATAACTGGTTCAAATGCACCAGCAGCGGTGCATTCCAGCCGAACACAACCCGATCTAAGCCCTGTGTTCACTATTATTTAGCGTTCACCGCGAGATGGCGAAACGCGTGCAATAGGGATACCGTCGACATGAATGAGGCAGCGATGAACCCTATCTACCGTTCAGGTTTTCAGCAAGCGGTCTCTTTTATCGGCATTGGTCTGTTAACGACGACCAGCTTTGCGTTTGCGCAAGATCAATCGATCCCTCCTCCACCCGCTTCGGAGCAGCAGCAAACCGCGAATCCGAGCGGGGGTTGGAAACGCGTGGGCGATGGCAGCGCCGGCACAGGCGGCCACCAAACAACGAGTACCCGGCTTATCAGTCAGGCGATCCCAACCAGGCGCCACCGCCGCCCCCGAACGGAGCGACTTACCCTCAGGCACCCAATAATCAGCAGGCGTACCCTCAGCCCCCATATAATAATCAGCCGGGCTATAATCAACAACCGAATTACAGCCAGCAAGGACCGTACAATCAGCCAAGTTATCAAGCCCCGCCACCCGTTCCGGCACAACTCACCATTCCCGCTGGAACATTTATAACGGCCCGAGTAAATCAGCTTCTGTCATCGGATAAGAACCAGGCTGGCGATGCGTTCTCCGCGACTCTAGTTCAGCCAATCGTTGTTAACGGTGTTGTGGTTGCGGAGCCAGGAGAAACAATCGGCGGGCGTGTTGCCGAAGCGGTAAAGGCAGGTCATATCGAGGGAGTTGCCCGATTGGGTATTCAACTGACCACGTTGTCGCTGGTGGATGGTCAACAGATCCCAATTCAGTGCCAGTTGGTTAGTCGCAAGGGCCCGACCTCGGTTGGACAGGACGCGGGAACCATTGCGGCTACTACAGGTTTAGGCGCCGCGATTGGCGCAGCTGCGGATTGGGGAAGAGGAGCGGCCATTGGAGCAGGCGCCGGCGCAGCAGCAGGCATCATTGGCGTGCTCGTGACGCGCGGCCATCCAAGCGTGATCTATCCGGAGCAGATATTGACTTTCCGCCTCGATGCTCCGGTGACGGTTTCGACCACGAATGCTCCGCAGGCATTCCGCTACATACAGCCGAACGAATACAACCAGCCCTACTACAGCGCCGGTCCTCAGGGACCTGGGCCGTCTTTGTATTCAACGCCCGCTCCGGCGTATGACCCTTATTACTATGCTTACGGTTACCCATATTACGGGTATCCATATTACTGGGGTCCGGGTTTCGCCTTCTACCTCGGTCCGGGCTTCTATGGACGCGGCTGGTATGGCGGATATCGTGGGTTCTATGGGGGCCGTTATTATGCGGGGCATGGATTCGTCGGACCAGGTGTTCACGGCGGCGTGACCGGTGGATTCCACGGTTCAGCTAGCGGCGGAGGTCATGCCGGCGGCGGTCACCGCTAAAACGTAAAGCAATCGAGTTAAACCAGGCTGGGAGAGAGCTTACTCTTCCAGCCTTTTTTGTTTAGTAAAACAGTCTGCGCGGGCTTCTGACCCGTACTCTTGCGCATGAAACAGTTCAGCCATCGAATAATCTTCATTCCAGATACTTAGCTTTGCACCTCCACTCCACGCAGACGGAGGATTATGGGCAGAAGAAGAACTGCGAGGTTAGCGTCTCTCGTTTGCCTGCTGACTGCGCCTGGATTCGCACAGATTCAAAATCAACCTGATGACGGGCAATGGGTGATGCCGGCGAAGAATTACGCCAGCACGCGCTATAGCACGCTCGATCAGATCAACACTGCGAATGCAAAAAACCTGAAGCTTGCCTGGACGTTTTCGACCGGCGTGGTGCACGGACATGAGGCAGCTCCGCTCGTCGTGAATAACACGATGTACGTCGTGACTCCATTCCCCAATAACCTGTACGCGCTCGATCTCACGAAACCCGGAGCGCCGATGAAGTGGGTCTATCAGCCGAGCCCTACTCCCGCTGCGCAGGGCGTGGCCTGTTGCGATGTTGTGAATCGCGGCGCTGCGTACTACAACGGCAAGATCTACTACAACACGCTGGATGTGCAGACGGTAGCTGTGGATGCAAACACAGGGAAAGAAGTTTGGAAGACCAAGCTTGGCGATATTAATCTCGGCGAATCCATAACCATGGCGCCGATCGTTGCGAAAGGCAAAGTAATCGTCGGCAACAGCGGCGGCGAGTTTGGCGTACGCGGCTGGATGGCTGGGCTCGACGCCGATACCGGAAAAATCGCATGGCGTGCGTATGCAACCGGACCGGACAAAGACGTTTTGATCGGCTCAAATTTCAAGCCTTTTTATCGCCGACGATCGCAAGCCTGACCTCGGCGTGAAGACCTGGGTGGGCGATCAGTGGAAAATCGGCGGCGGTACCGGCTGGAGCTGGGTTTCCTACGATCCCGATCTCGATCTGATCTACTACGGAACCTCGAATCCTGGTCCGTGGAATCCGGAGCAGCGGCCTGGAGACAACAAATGGACCTCCAGTATCTTCGCGCGGCGGCCGGAAACCGGCGAAGCGATCTGGGCCTATCAATTCAATCCTCATGACGAACACGATTACGACGGCGTGAACGAAAACATTTTGCTGGATCTGAATATCAACGGACAGCTGCGAAAAGTTTTGGCGCATCCCGATCGAAACGGGAGGCTGTACATCATCGATAGAGCCAGCGGAGAAGTGCTCTCGGCTGAAACCTTCGCCTACGCGAACACGACCACTGGTGTAGATCTGAAAACCGGCAAGCTGAAGATCAATCCGGACAAGAACTCCGGATATAAAACCATACGCGACGCCTGCCCTGCGCCGCCGGGCGGAAAGGATTGGCAACCGTCCGCATTCTCCCCGAAGACCGGTCTGATTTACATTCCTCACAACAATCTGTGTTACGAGAACCAGGGCGTACAGGCAAACTACATTGCGGGCACGCCATATGTCGGCATGAACGTTCGCATGTATGCGGGGCCCGGGGGCAATCGCGGCGAGTTTTCCGCTTGGGATCCGATCAAGGCAAAGACCGTTTGGGCGGTTAAGGAGATGTTTCCGGCTTGGAGCGGAGCAGTAGTTTCAGCGGGAAATGTTGTTTTTTACGGCACGATGGATGGTTGGTTCAAAGCGCTGGACGCGACGAACGGCAATCTGCTTTGGCAGTTCAAAGCCGGTTCCGGAATCATCGGGCAACCTGTCATCTACAAAGGCCCGGATGGCAAAGAATACGTAGCGGTGCTTTCGGGTGTGGGCGGCTGGGCGGGAGCCGTTGTTTCGGGAGGCATCAATACGGTAGATGGAACGGCCGCTCTCGGCTTTACGAATGCGATGACCGATTTGGGCAAGTACACAACGCAAGGCGGAATGCTTTATGTCTTTTCGCTACCTTAGCGTTTTGATAATGGCCGCGCTGCCGTTTGCATCGGTGGCCAGACAGGCTCTTCGTGTTTGCGCCGACCCCAATAATATGCCGTTCTCGAATGAACAAGGCAAGGATTCGAAAACAAGTTAGCCGAGCTGGTCGCGGCGAAACTCGGCGGCAAAACTCGAATACACGTGGTGGTCGCAACGCAAATCCTTCATCAAGAATTCACTGGATGAAGGCCGCTGCGACGTGTTGATGGGAGTTCCTAGCGATCTCCCTTCTGTCACGGCGACCACTCCCTATTACCGCTCCAGTTATGTCTTCGTGTCTCGACGCGATCGCGATCTCCACGTCACATCGCTCGCCGACCCGCGCCTTCGCCAACTGCACATTGGAATTCATGTCGTAGGAGACGATTACGCGCCGCCTGCAGTCGCTCTGGCCCGCATCGGGGTGACATCGAACGTGGTGGGATTCAGCCTGTTCGGCGAATACGGAGAACAAAATCCTCCCAGAAGAATCGTCGATGCTGTTGCGAGTGGCGATATCGATCTCGCGATCGTATGGGGGCCTTTCGCGGGCTACTTCGCCAAAGGAAGAAAAGGTTCCGCTGGACATTGTGCCCGTTTCCCCCGCCATGTTTCTCGGCGTCCCGTTCACTTATCAGATCTCATTCGGCGTGCGCAAAGGAGACAATTCGCGCAAGAACGAGCTGAACCGTGTGCTCGATTCCGAATCGAACAGCATTCAACAGATCCTTTCGCAATATGGCGTGCCGCAAATTCACGAAGGAGGGTGATCACCGCGTGCGGATTCTATCTGTTCTCGTCGGATGCTCCACGCTGTTGTTGCTCGGATCCTGCCAGCGCGAGCACCGCGACATCCGGCCTTCCCCCGCGCGCCTTGCAATTTTCGGCGATGCAGCCCGTGAAAGCCCGCTGCGGCCGGGCGGCCCCGTTCAGCCGCAAGCGCAAGTTACGAATCCATACAACGGAAGCGCTTACGACATCTCCGAAGGGAGCCGTCTGTACGAGTGGTACAACTGCTCAGGCTGCCATTCGCATGGCGGTGGTGGAATCGGGCCGCCGCTGATCAAAACGCATTGGATTTACGGTGGCGAGCCGGAAAATCTGTTCGACACGATCGTTAAGGGCAGGCCCAACGGAATGCCTTCCTGGGGAGGCCGCATTCCTGAATATCAGATCTGGCAGATTATCGCGTTCGTCCGCTCTATGAACGGCCAGCAGCCTACATCCGCTACGGCAGCGCGCACGGATAACATCGAACCCAATCCGCAGAACCTCGTGAATCGAACCAATGGGGCCACCAAATGAAGGAGCTGCCCCACTTTCGAGCCGCGACTCTTCTCGCGATTGCGGGACTGCTTACGGGCTGCGCCGGCCATCAGCAATCGTCGATTGACTCTGCCGGGCCGCAATCGGGAAGAATAGAGACGCTCTTCTGGTTGTTTTCCGCAGTTCTGGGCGCGATCTTCCTCGTCGTGATGGCCTACACGCTGCTTCGCGCTGAGGCGGCGCCATCGCGGCATTGAGCAGGAGCCGCTCGAACAAGTCCATCGCCCCTCGGAAGCAACGGAGAACCGCCTGACGCGAATTGTGGCGGGTGCAACGATAGGCACTGTCGTGATTTTGTTCGTCCTGCTGATCTTGAGTGTGGGAACCGGAAAAGCCATTTCCGAACTCGGCGACAGAAAGAACGGCATGGTGATCGAGGTGACCGGCAATCAGTGGTGGTGGGACGTGCGCTACGCAAACGACGACCCCCGGCTGGTGCTCGAAACCGCAAATGAGATTCACATCCCGGTTGGCCGGCCGGTGATGATCCGTGGAACTTCGCACGACGTGATTCACAGCTTCTGGGTGCCGAACTTGCACGGAAAACGCGATTTAATTCCCTCCCGCATCACGACGGAGTGGATTCAGGCGGACCACCCGGGCGAGTATCGGGGCCAATGCGCGGAGTTTTGCGGTCTGCAACACGCGCACATGGCGATATGGGTTATCGCTGAGCCGGAGGATAAATTCAACGCGTGGATGAAGCTGCAGCTACAGCCGTCGGTCGCGCCGTCCGATCCCGTGAGGCAGCGGGGCGAGCAGGTTTTCATGAGCCATGCTTGCGTTTTCTGCCATGCGATACGCGGCACGAGCGCCGCGGGGCAAATGGCGCCCGATTTGACGCACTTTGGCAGCCGTAAAACCATTGCCGCCGGCACTCTGCCGAATTCCATGGGAAATCTCGGCGGCTGGATCACGGACCCGCAAAGCATCAAACCAGGGAACCACATGGCGACCATCGCCGTTAATCCGGACGATTTGCAACCGCTTGTTGGAATACGTCGAGAGCCTGAAATGAATCCCACCGAACAGGTAAAGCCGCGCACCGAAGAGGAAGCTCGGGAACTGATTGAGCTCGAAAATTCCTGGCGTCATCCGCGCTGGCATTTTTGGATGGCTCTCGTACACCACACACCAGGCAATCGGAATGCGGTACATCGTCACGGCCTTCATTTTTTTGCTGGCCGGTGGCGTAGAAGCGCTACTGATGCGCTTTCAGTTAGCGCATTCCAACAACACGTTTCTGGGGCCGGATCGCTACAACGAGATCTTCACTACGCACGGCACGACGATGATGTTCCTCTTCGCGGTGCCGATGATGGAGGGCATGGCCATTTATCTGGTGCCTTTGATGCTGGGCACCAGAAATGTCGCATTCCCGCGGCTCAACGCGTTCGGATATTGGATGTACCTGGCGGGCGCGCTTTTCCTGTATTGGGGAGTGTTCACCAATACCGCGCCCGATGCGGGATGGTTCTCCTACGTCCCTCTCTCCGGGCCGAGTTTTTCTCCCGGGAAGCGCGTCGACTTCTGGTGCCAGATGATCACCTGGACAGAAGTCTCGGCCATGTGCGTGGGTGCGGAGCTGATCGCGACTATTTTCAAAATGCGAGCGCCGGGCATGACTTTAAACCGCATCCCGCTCTACTGCTGGTCGATGCTGGTCCAATCTTTCATGGTCATTTTCGCTATGCCTGCGGTGATGATCGCGAGTTCTTATCTCCTGTCGGACCGCACTGTGGGGACTCATTTCGTGAATCCGGCTGAAGGCGGCGATCCCATTCTCTACCAGCACGTCTTCTGGTTTTTCGGACACCCCGAGGTCTACATCATATTTGTTCCCGCGCTCGGATTCGTATCGCAGATCGTCAGCGCACATTCAAGAAGAGCGATTTTCGGTTATCCGGCCATGGTCCTCTCCATCGTCGCGACCGGCTTTATCGCTTTCGGCTTGTGGGTGCATCACATGTTTGCGACCGGCTTGCCGCAAATCGGCGAAGCTTATTTCACCGCCTCGAGCATGATGATCGCCATCACCAGCGGTGTCCAGATCTTCTGCTGGATCGCTACGCTCTGGACCGGGCGATTGCGGATGAACACCGCCATGCACTTCGTTTTCGGCTTCATTGCAATTTTCGTATTAGGGGGCATGACGGGAGTCATGCTTGCCTCTGTACCGCTTGGACCTTCAAGTACACGACACGTTTTTCGTGGTGGCTCATTTCCACTACGTATTGATCGGCGGCTCGCTCTTTCCGCTGTTTGGCGCTTTCCATCACTGGTTTCCGAAGATGACCGGCCGGTTAATGGATGAGACCACAGGCAAGCTCACCTTTTGGCTGCTGTTTATCGGATTTAATGTGACGTTTTTCCCGATGCACATTTTGGGTCTCAAAGGAATGACGCGACGGATTTATACCTATCCGCCGGATATGGGCTGGGATCCAGCCAATCTGGTCGCGACATTCGGCGCATGCATTATCGCGCTTGGCGGAATCGTATTCATTCTGAACGTGCTGATCAGCCGGAAACGCGGAGCGATTGCGGGCAACGATCCGTGGGATGCCGACACCCTCGAGTGGGCCGCTTCCTCGCCTCCAAAGAATTACAACTTCGAGTATTTGCCTGTCGCGACCAGCCGTTCTCCGCTCTGGGTACCCCCTGAGGATCGCGTCATTGTCACTGGTCTTCGTAACGACCGGCGCGAGGCGCTAGCGACCACGCTGATGGACGCAGAGCCACATCACAGGCTGGTTCTCCCGCCCCCGAGTATCTGGCCGTTCCTAACCGCGATCGCGGTGACAATTGGATTCGCGGGTTCCGTATTCAACGCCTGGTACATCACTTGGGGTTCCATCCTCACGGGCCTTTGTTTGATCGGGTGGTTCTGGCCGCGGCGGCCGTTGGAGTTGAAGCCATGAGGGAACAAAAGACACTGGATGTTTCCGATCTGGAACCGTACGCGATTTCCAGCCAGGCGCCGCTTTGGTGGGGACAAGCGTGCATCGTCTGCATCGAGGGGACGATGTTCGGGATTCTGATCGCCGCGTATTTCTATGTGCGTCTGCGGATGGATGTCTGGCCTCCTCCTGGCGATCAATTTCCCCACGTGCTGCTGCCGACTCTGGCGCTCATTCCGCTGATCGGCAGCGCGTTTGGCTCTTATTGGGCGAGCGAAGCCGCCAAGAAAGACGACAGGCGAGGAATGATCTGTCGGCCTGTTGCTCAACGTGGTGCTCGCAGGCATCGCCTTTGCCATGCGTCTCATTGAGTGGCATTCTCTGAACTTCAATTGGAAAACCGACGCACAAGGTTCCTACGTGTGGGCGTTTCTGGGTCTGCACAGCTTCGATTACATCGGGGATGTAGTGTTCACCATTGTTCTGTTGATCATCATATGGAGCGGCCGCTACGGTGAGAAACAGCGCTTGGGCGTGCACGTAGACAGCGTTGTTTGGTACTTCATCGTCGCTATCTGGATTCCGATCTATATCGTCATTTATTGGGGTCCGCGAATTGTGGAGACCGCGCAATGAAGAGAGATCTTGCGCTCTGGACCGGCCTTCTCGCGGGGCCGGTGATCTGGCTCCTCAGCTTCGAAGCGAATTTTGCCCTCGCCCCTTGGGCTTGCGAGTTTCAAGCGAAACTGGCGCTCTATGTCGTAAGCATCATTGCCCTGATTTTGGCCGCAAGTTCGTATCTGCTGGCGTGGCGGCAGTGGAAGGAATTGGGAAAAGAGTGGCCCGGAGAAGCGGGTGGAACACTTGCACGCAGCCGCGTCATGGCAGGAGGCGGTGTCCTCACCAGTGCTCTATTTTTCCTCGTCATTTTGGCCCAATCCATTCCGGAATTGATTTTAGGAGCGTGCGAATGAGTTGGCCGCGTTCGGCGGCGCTCGCATGCGTGCTGCCGGCGCTCACATTCGCTCACCCGGGGCGGCAGCTTCAACCCCACGATCTTTGGTCGGCCTGGAGCTTCGATCCCGGCGTAGTGATTCCGCTCGCGCTAACCGCAATCCTGTATGCGCGCGGCGCACGCAGACAAAGTAACCACACCCGGCGGCAATCCACATATTTCTGGTCAGGTTGGGCGATGCTGGCGCTCGCTCTCGTATCGCCCTTGCACCCGCTTGGCGAGGCTTTATTCTCGGCACACATGATCCAGCACGAGATTTTGATGATCGTGGCCGCTCCTTTGCTGGTGCTTTCAAGACCTCTGGTCACCTTTCTTTGGGGAATGCCGTTCGAATGGCGCCGCGCGATGGGCGGCTGGGCAAAGACCGGCTATATTCGACGTTCATGGAATTGCCTTGTTGACCCGTTTAGCGCTTGGTGGATTCACGCGGCTGCCATCTGGTTGTGGCATGTCCCTTTTCTATTTCAGTTGACGCTGGAGAGCGAACTCGCCCACACTGCGCAGCATCTGAGTTTTTTCCTCTCGGCCCTCTTGTTCTGGTGGGCATTGTTCTACGCTCACGGGAAACTCGCATTCGGCGCGGCGGTGTTCTATCTGTTTACAACCGCCGTGCACACTAGCATTCTTGGCGCGCTGCTGACGTTCGCGCCGGCAGTTTGGTACCCGGCATATAGTGCGACGACGCAAGCTTGGGGGCTCACCCCACTTGAGGATCAGCAGATCGGCGGACTCGTGATGTGGGTTCCCGGTGGACTGGTGTACCTCGCTGCCGGCTTGGCGCTCTTCGCTTCATGGCTTAAAGAGAGCGATGCGATGCTGGAAAGGACGCGCAGTGCGAAGTAGAATCACTTTAGTCCTCGCGTTAGCCATGACGGAGGCACTTGCCACCGGCTGCCGCGATGACGGAGAGCACGTCGCGGAAGTAACCACGGGAGGCGATGTGCATCGCGGCGCGGCCGCAATCGAGCGATACGGCTGCGGCTCCTGCCACATGATTCCGGGAATTTCTGGCGCGGAGGGCCGCACGGGACCGCCGCTCTCCGGAGTCGCCAGTCGCGTCTATGTCGCCGGAGTATTGCAAAACACGCCGCAAAACATGCTGCGCTGGATTGAAAATCCCAAAGCAGTGGATGAAAAAACGGTTATGCCCAATCTGGGCGTCTCGCACAAAGATGCCGTCGACATCGCCGGATATTTGTACACGTTGAAATGAAAACTGAATGGAGAAACAATGATCACACTAGCGGATGCCAGGCGGGTGATTGCCGCCGCGGAGAAGAAAGCGGAAGAAATCGGCCAGCCCATGAACATTGCAGTCGTAGACCAAGGCGGGAACCTCGTAGCCCACGTGCGCATGGACAAGGCATGGATGGGAAGCGTCGATATTGCGATCAACAAAGCCTGGACCGCCCGGGCGTTCGACATCGAGACCAAGGCTCTCGCTGAATTGAGCCAGTCGGGCGACCAGTTCTTCGGCATCCATGTCTCCAATCACGGGCGCGTGATGATTTTCGCGGGCGGTGTGCCGTTGAAGCGCGGCGACGAGGTGGTCGGTGCAGTGGGCGTCAGCGGCGGAATGGGCAAGCAGGATCAAGCTGTCGCGGAAGCGGGAGCCGCGGCGTTCTGAATTGAATCAAAAATCGATTGATGCGAGTAGCTCAGAAGGTTTGCGTTCGAATGCGCGGCAGATGGAAAGCAGGCTTTCAATGCTCGGCAGATTCGCTCCGCGTTCGATAGAGCTGATTTGGGAAACGCTGAGTTTTGTCGCTGTGGCGAGATCTCTCAAAGACCAGTCGCGCTCGACGCGCAGGAGCTTGATTCGGTGACCTAACCGCTCGCGCAGACGATCCTGCGGAGTACGCCCGAGACTGAATTTCTCGACGGCGTTCCGCAGGGTCTGTCGAAGTTGCGCTAAAGAGAATGGCTTCGCAAGGTAATCGAAGACCCGGAGCTTGAAAGTGGCCCGCATACTTTCGAGCGATGGGTAACCTGTAACAATGATGATGCAGAGTTCGGGCCACCGCGCCAGCAATTGCTCCACAACCGCCTCACCGGTCGCGTGACCCATTTTCATGTCGAGCAAGACGATGTCAGGCAGGCGCGTCTCGGCGGAGGCAAACAAGTCTTCGGGCTGAGCGAAGGTCCGCACCGAATATGTTCCTTCGTCCCGGAGCAGATCTTCAATGTAGTTGAGAAAATCGATGTCGTCGTCAAGAACTGCAATGTCGACAAGGCCGGCCGCTATTTCCGCCGCTTCGCTCATGCCTTAGCTCGCCGCAGGCAGCATGACCTCCAGCGAGGCTCCTCCGTGCAGACGATTCGAAGCGCAAATCGTTCCACCGTGCTGCGTGACAATTCCTTCGGCCACCGTCAATCCCAGGCCCGTGCCGCGCGCATCCAGCCTGGTGCTGACAAATGCTTCAAACAGATTTGGCAGCACGTGGGCGGGAATGCCCGGTCCATTGTCGAGAACGGTGCAGCAGATCCAATTTTGACCGCTTCTTTGTAGCGGCTTGGATTCGACGAATATCTCGCCTTCGTCGGAGACCGCCAAAAGCGAATTTCGCAGAAGATTAACAAAGACCTGCACCAGGCGATCGGGATTTCCAATGACCGCGTGGTTGGGCTGCACGTTGTTGCGAAAGGCCACAGCGGCCGCTTTTTCGTCGATCGCGACGAGATTCCAACTTTCGTCTATGAGCGGCCGCAGCGGAACGGTCTCAGTCTCCTGCTTGCGGACGCATGCGAAGTCCACCAGTCCTTCGCTGATTTTCCGAAGCCGCTGCGTTACCCGCAGCATCCGGCTCAGACGATCGAGCGTTTGAGAATCGTGTGTGGTTTCGAGCAGTTTCTCGATGGAGCCCTGCAAAACGGCCAGCGGGGTGTTTAACTCATGCGCAACACTGGTGCTCAGAAGACCCAGGCTCACCAGGCGATCTTGTTCTTCCAGTCGTTGCAGCGCGCCGGCTAAGTCGTCCTCCTGCCGGCGCAGTTGGGCCACCGTTGCGTTCCTGGAGCGCATGATTTGGCCGATCTCGTCGTTGAGGATGAAGCGATTGTCGATCATCTCGTTTTCGCGATCGTCGTTCTGGGTAGCGGTGTCCGCGCGCAGCATCAGTGTAAGCGGCTGATATACATATTGCGGCATGATGATGAATTCCAAAACGACAATCGAAAGAACGTAGATCGTGCCCAGTACCACAAAGAGGCTGATGCGAGCTTCGCGCAGCGCTGCGTCGTAGAAACGCCGACGGAAGGCTGACGCGCCGATAACGATCGCGAGCGTTGCCATTACGGAAGAGGTTGTCGTTTTGCTGCCAGGTCGCGGCCGGATGAGCGGCAAGAAAAGCCCGGCCCTCCGAAGAAAGTCCGAGCTCGGATGCGGACCCGGTTCGAAGATTGTACGCGCTCAGATCCACCGGCAGATGCGCTCCATTCCTCGAGGTTTCCGAAGAGAAATCTTGCGCCACGATGCGGAATTCGCGTTCACGCCCGGCAGCAAGATGGCCGGAAAACAGCGGAATGACGGAAAGGTACACAGAAACCGCGAGAACGAAGAAAAAGATGTTGTGCAGAATGGCGAGCTTCTGCCGTACCTTTAAACGGCCGAACGCGCGAAATAAAACGTTCGGCGGTTTCGCGGATTTAGCGTTGTTGAGGCGCGAGCTCCTCTCGAGGCGCAATCTCTTGTTCCTTGTATTGCAGTTGGTATAGCTTCCAATAGATTCCGCGGCGCGCCAGCAGTTCCTGATGCGTTCCCATTTCGCGCAATTGCGCCTTATGCATCACTATAATGCGATCGGCGCGCTGAATCGTCGAGAGCCGGTGAGCGATGACGAGAGAAGTACGGTTGGAGACGAGCCGGGTCAAAGCCTCTCGAACGCGCAGCTCGGTTTCGGTATCGACGCTCGAAGTAGCTTCGTCGAGTATCAGAATGCGCGGTTCGTGCGCCAGCGCCCGAGCAAAGCTGATCAACTGCTTCTGGCCGGTGGAGAAGCCATTGCCTCGTTCGCGCACTGGAGTATCGAACCGGTCCGGCAGCTCTTCCACGAAATCGAGTAAGTTGACCTGTTCCGCCGCGTGCCGAACTTGAGTTTCTGTGATACCGGGAGTACCCAGACGAATGTTTGATTCGAGCGTGCCTGTAAACAGGTATGCATCTTGCAGCACGACTCCAAAGCGGCGGCGGAGGTCCACCAGATCGAATTCGCGGATATTGATTCCGCCGATCCGGATCGCGCCGCGCTGGACATCATAGAATCGCAGCAACAGGTTTATCAGTGTCGTCTTCCCCGCGCCCGTATGCCCGACAATTGCGACTGTTTCTCCTGGAGCGACCCGGAAACTCACATCCCGCAATACCCAATCTTCATCGTTGTAGGCAAACCAGACGTGGTCGAATTCTATGTCCACGGCATGCTCCGGATAGGGCAGAACATGAGCGGTGAAACAACGTTCGAAGTGGTATCGAGCAGCTTAAAAATGCGCTCGGAAGCCGCCATTGCGCCTTGCAGAATGTTGTATTTCTCGCTTAAATCCTGAATCGGGCGGAAGAACCGCAATCCGTACTGGAAGAAGGCCACCAGAATACCGAGCGTTAGCACGCCTTGCCGGATGCGGAAGCCGCCATACGCCAATAGCAAGAGCCAAGGCCAGCATGCCGAGGAACTCGACTACGGGATAGAACCATCCATAGGCCGTGATGGAGTCCTTGAACGCAAGCATGTGATCGCGGTTGATTTTTTCGAACTCCTGTTTGCTGCGCTCTTCCCGATTGAAAAGCTGCAAGACCGCGATTCCGGCAATGTGTTCCTGCAGGTATGCGTTGATTCTGGCGATTGCGATGCGTATGCGCCGGTAGCTCTGCGAAGCAGTGCGCCGGAATTGAATGGTCACGAGCACCACGAGCGGCATGACCGCCAGCATCAGACCGGTCATCCCGGGGCTAAGCCGGAGCATCGCAATGATGACGAAAGAGAGCATCAGGATATCGCCGACGATGGTGACCAAGCCGGAAGCAAAGAGATCGTTCAACACATCGACATCGGTAGTGACGCGCGTGACCAGCCGGCCGACCGGATTCTTGTCGTAATAGGCTACATCGAGAGTCTGCAAATGGGCCATGAGTTGCCGCCGCAAGATCAAACATGGCCTTCTGACCGGTCCATTGCATGAGATATGTTTGGCCGAAATCGAAAAAGAATCCCAAGACGACCACCACCAAATAGAGGCCGGCTAATTGTGAAATGCCGGTCCAGCGATCCGTCGAGAGCCAGGCATCGAGGAACGGAAAGGCGCGGGTGTGCGCCACTGGAACCAGATAGCGGTCCACTGCTAGCTTTGTGAGCAGCGGTCCGATAATCTGGAGAAGGGAATCCACGAGCAGCAATACCAGGGAGGCGGCGACCACGGCCCTGTAAGGCTTCAAATAAGTGAGAAGCCGGCGCATTAAGCGCGAATCGTAAGCTTTGCCGAGTACTTCTTCTTCCAAGTGCCTTTAGCTCCCGCCGGTCTGGATTCCTTCGCACAGTCTGGGGCGCTCGAAGGACCCGCAATTAACAGACTAGCCTAAGGGCTCTGGTTCTGAACTCACATGGCAATTCGCTCATGAATGGCGCTATTCTTATCGACAAACCTGCTGGATGCACCAGCCACGACGTAGTCAACCGGTGGCGGAGGCTGGCGAATACCAAACGCACCGGCCATTTAGGAACGCTGGACCCCATGGCCACGGGCTTGTTGGTTCTGGTGTCGGGAACTGCGACGCGCCTGGCGCAATTCTTCGAGAAGGACCGCAAGACCTATGTAGCGGAGATCACTTTTGGCTTGATTTCCGATACCTACGACATCGAAGGGCAAGTAAAGGAAACTGGCGCTGTAGCCGCCCAATTCGGAGCTGATCCATTCTGCGCTTGAGAACTTCAAGGGACGTTTTTTCAAACGCCTCCGCCGGTTTCGGCAAAGAAGATTGGGGGAGTGCCGGCGTACAAGTTAGCCCGGCAGCAGGTTGCCGTGGAACTGAAGCCGGTGGAAGTGGACGTGAGCCGGCTCGAAGTGCAAACGATTTCCGCGCAGCGGATGGTTCTGCTCGTTACGCTGCTCAGCTGGGACATACATCAGGAGTATTGCTCATGATCTAGGGCGAGCAGCTCGGGTGCGGCGCCGTTCTCAGCGCGATTGAGGCGGATACAAGTCGGGGAGTTCACAATTGACCAGGCAAGACGTTAGATGAACTGGCCGAAATGGCCGGAAACGGCCGACTTGATGTCAGGCCGTGATCCCCTCGAGCAGTTGCTTCCGCAGTTTCCGGCCGAGTACTTTGACGTCGGAATCGAAGCTAAAATTCGGCAGGGGCGGGATTTCAGGACGTCGCCATTCGTGGTGCCGCCTGGAACGCCGTTTGTTAAGGCACTATCGTTTTCCGGCGAACTGATCGGGATCGGGGAATTAAGAATGCCGAATCTTTATCATCCGGCTATTGTTTTGTAACCGGTACTCGGCGAAAAACATGTTCTGTGCTACATAAGTAAAGCGAGCGCTTTCCAATCTCAAGCATGTTGGCTTATCTTGTGCGGTTGCTGGCCGCTCTGCTCTTTTGCGGCGCTGTCTGCATCGTGGCGCAGACTACTGGAAGTCCGGCACCAACCCCACAGCAGCATCCGAAACCGCAATTCTTCGCCGGGACGGTTACAGATCTAAACGATCAGCAGATCACAGTGTCCCGAACGTTGGTCGGACGCGCTCCGGAACACCGGAGTTTTGTCATCAATGCGAAAACGAAAATGAACAAATCTCGAGTGAAGGTGGCGGCAAGTGTCACAGTGGAATACGAACACCTTCCCGAAGGCGATGTGGCAGTTGAAATCAGGATTCGGCCGGCGCGGCGGCCTTCGCGGCCCTCGTAGTTCCACGTTTCCGAAATGCACTGAGGTCCTAGTCTGACGAACCCAATGCCGCCCGTCTAGGATTTCTTGATCTGCTGGCGGCGTCTCTTGGCCCAACCGGGCTTCTCTATCTGCCGGGCCCGGCCAATGGCCAGCGCGTCCGATTCCACGTCCTTTGTGATGACGGATGCCGCCGCTATGTATGCGCCTTCGGAAATCGTCAAAGGAGCCACGAGCGTGGAATTGCTGCCGACGAATACCCCCCTGCCGATGCGTCGTCTGATGCTTCGCTGACCATCGTAGTTGCAGGTGATGGTCCCAGCGCCGACGTTCACGTCTGACCCGATCACCGCATCTCCGAGATAGGCAAGGTGATTGGCCTTTGATCCGCTTCCTAGCCTCGTCTTCTTCAGCTCGACGAAATTCCCGATATGAGTGTCGCTCGCCGGCTTGCGCATTCAACCTGAGTCGCGCGAACGGGCCTACGAACGATCCAGCGTCCACCGAGGATGCCTCGGCCACGACATACGGCAGAATCGTGACGTTGTCGGCGATTTCGCAATCGCGCAGGACCGAACCAGTCCCGATGCGGCAGTTTGTCCCGATTCGCGTTTTCCCACGAAGCTGGACATTGGTTCAATGATTGAATCTTGTCCCACTTCGACGCCGGCATCGATAGAAGCGCTCTCCGGATTCTCGATGGTAACGCCCGACAACATCAGTTCAGTGGCTTTACGGGCTCGGAGAATTTTGTCCGCGACGGCGAGCTCCGACGCGCGTGTTGATGCCCAGCAACTCGGTCTCATCGTGAACCAGCAGAGGCGCCACCGGATAGCCATGCTCAGTCAGGATTTGGACCATGTCGGTGAGATAGTATTCGTTGGCCGCATTATTGGGCGCGATCTCACCGATATAACGCCAGAATAACGGCGCGCGAAAACAATAAACGCCAGGATTGATCTCGCGGATCCCGAGCAGTTCGCCGGTTGCGGCTTTCTGTTCGACGATGGCGGCGACAGTTCCGCCCGCGCCGCGCACGATTCGTCCATAACCGGTTGCATCGGCCACTTCGGTCGTAACGATACTTCCGCCAGGCGCAGTCTTCCGCCTGTTCGAGAAGACGTTCGAGGGTTGCGGCTTTCAGTAGAGGGCCGTCGCCATTCAGAATCAGTAAGCTGACCTTCCTCGGAGTCAGATGGCTTCGCGCGCGCAGAGAACGGCATGCCCAGTCCCTTTTTGTTCGGGTTGCTCGGCGAATCGAACGCCCTGGAGCTGTAACGCTTTCGCGAACCTGCGGCGCCTGGTGGCCTATGACCGCAACGATCTGCTCCGGAGCCGCCACATTCAGGGCAGCGCGGATCACGTGATTCAGAAGAGTATCGCCTCCAGCCTGGTGCAGGACTTTGGCCTTGTTTGACCTCATGCGTGTTCCCAGGCCGGCGGCCAGGATCACGACCGTGAACTTTTTGTTTCATCGATATATCGCGCGATGCGCGGTGATGGCTTGCCTTCTGACCTGGTGCGCGCGCGAGCGGCTGGCGAGGTCAATAACCACCTCCGCCAGAGCTGACGGGTCGTGCCGCACTTTCCGGGGAACGGAATCCATATCGCCCAGCAGATCCGCAGTGACTACCTTGACGCCCGAACTCGTGAGGGCTTCAAAATCGTTTTCAACGGGTTTTACGTGCGCACGGGCGTATTTTCGCTTCAGTGGCGGCGGGATGGGCGCGGTGTTCAGTACGACGCAATCGATCAGCTTGCGCCCGGCGTGGGCGTGTATGGCTTCCACGTGATGAGAAGCCGCGAAATTGATGGTTTCGCCAGGTTGCCACATCAAGTTGACAAAGTAAACCTTCAAGGCCGGAGAACGCTCAATTGCTTCGGGAATACCGTTCACGAGCAGGTTGGGGATGACGCTGGTATACAGCGAACCTGGGCCCAGAGTAATCAAATCCGCGTTGCGGATGGCCTCCAGGGTTTCCGGAAGCGGTTCGCAGTTTCCAGGACGCAAGCGAATCGTCGTCTATTGGTCGTCGGCTTTTGCTGATTTTGCTTTCGCCGCGAACGATGGAGCCGTCATCGAGAACAGCTTCCAGGGTGACATTGGCGGAAGTTGCGGGAAAAATACGGCCACGGATAGCGAGGATCTCGGACGACAATTTCACCGCCTGGGCAAAGTCGCCGGTGATCTGGTGCATTGCCGTCAAGAATAGATTGCCGAAGCTATGTCCTTTCAGTCCCCGGCCCCCGGCGAACCGGTACTCGAATAAATGGCACAGCAGATCCTCGTCTTCCGAAAGAGCGGTCATGCAGTTCCGGATGTCGCCGGGCGGGAGTATGTCGAAATCGCGCCGCAAGCGCCCGGAACTGCCGCCATCATCCGTTACCGTGACCACGGCCGTGATCTCGACTACCGGACTGCCCGGTTCGGGGCCGCCTTGGACGCCGCGAGCATGCTTTCTTCAACCCGGACAAAAGCGTTGAGAGACCGGTTCCGCCGCCGATAGAGACGATTCGCAAGGCGCTCTTCAGATTGCTTCTTTCGGTGGGAGAGAGGCGGGTCAGATTGGACATGGCCCAACGACTAAGGATCTCACGAGAGCTTGCCCGGTAAAGCCTGGAATTTCAAGCAGGCACAAGAGCTTGCCGCGTTCGCGTGCCTAGCGGCGCTTCCTCGGCTTCTCTTCCTCGTCGTCGTAAACCGGAACTGAGTCCAGATCCTCTGCCTCAAAAACCTGGCCACAATCCAGGCAGCGAACGTAGTCCACGCCGTCCCGGCGGTAGAGGAACTCGGTTCGCTCGTGCTGACAACCCTGCATAGCGAAATAACACCTATTCTAGACTGAGCGGAATTGCTGTCAAGTACCCACAGGATATTTACACACCGTCTTTACCTCTGGTTTGGCCCGGTACAATTCGAATGATCGTGCTCTCCGGGCGTGTGTGACAATTCCGACAGCAATTCGCCTCGATCCCCTTGCCTCCGGGCTCTCTGGAGCAGATCGCGCTTGTTCCCAAAGGCATCAGGAATCTATGCCCTGGCGAGCGGATCGAACCCGCCGTACATAAGCTGGTGTTCAAACCTGCCAAAACGGCTGACTCGGTTGCTGGTGCGGTCGTCCACAGGCGCCAGAGGGGCTGCTGACGCGATTGCGAACCAATTTAGCCTGCGTGGAATGTTGGCCGACAGGGTCCCGGCTTGAAACCTCCCTCCTCCTGTATGAATTGGTGAAGTCGCATTTTCCCGATGATTACCTGCGAAGGCTGAAATTGCGGATGCCTTGGTTCTTGGGATTGACCATGGCGGACCCATTCCCTCGCTTGTCGGTGGGCAATCGGATTTCCGCGGAATGCCGCTTCGCTCTTTGGTCCGTTTTCGAGTCGAGACGCGGCCCAGCAATACGAACAGGAGTTGTCGGCGCTGTTTCAGGTGCGGCGGTGCACGGAGACGTCTCACGCCACATCCGGAGCACCCTGGCTGCATTTACGGCGAAATGAACCAGTGTTTGAAGCCGTGCCAGTGCGCCGTTAGCGAGGAAGAGTACCAAAGCGAGGTACGGCGGGTCGGCCGAGTTCCTTGTAAATAACGGGCGAAGCGTCATGGCCGCGTTATCCACGGCGCGAGATCGGGCCGCGAACGAAACCGATTTCGAACAGGCGGCTTTCCTTCATAAGCGGTTAGAAAGAATGAAGGCGGCAGCAGCCGTTCGAGACGAAGTTGTTGCGGAGGTTCATCAAGTTCAACGGAGTGGCGCTCACGCGAGCTGTTGCGCAGCGGCAGTTTCGACTGTGGCCCATGGTAAACGGTCATTGGCAAGAACCGGTTCACACTCGACTTTGGCGTCGAAGAGTCACGGGCCAAGTCGCTCGATCACGAGCTTCGCGAGAAACTCGGCGGTTAGCATTACAGATGCGCGAACCGACGGGAAACGGATAGAGCATCTGGCGATTTTTTCGCGCTGGTATTATTCCTCCTGGCGCGACGGGCAATGGTTTCCGTTTCGCACCGCTAACGGACCTGAATTACCGCAAACTCGTGCGGGATATCTCAAATCTGGTGAAGGCTGATTCGGTTGTTGCGACCCAATGAGCTCCGTCGTGCTAGGTTGTCCTCATGTCTGCTAACGAAGAAGTCGAAGAACACGTACATCACGCCCAGAATCCGTTCGATAAAACAGTCGCTGGATGCATGGCGATCATGGCTGCGCTGTTAGCCGTGGTTTCGGTTTTTGGCCAACACTTCAATACTGAGAAATTACTGCTCCAGGGCAAAGCATCCGACCAGTGGGCGTACTCCCAGGCCAAAGACATCCGGCACTATGTGGCCGAGGCCACGCGGGACATTTTGACGAATGTGAAACCAGGGGCGACTGTCCGCCAGACGTACGAGGCAGGACGGCAAGAAGTACAAGAAAGCAGGCGGCCGATATCCAGCAGCAAGCGAAAGATTATGAAAATGAGCGAGATAGCAATGGCCACAAAGCCGACCGATTCCACTTCAGCGAGGTCTTCCTGGAGATAGGAATCGTCTTTTCGTCCCTTTCGATCTTGATCAAAACGAGATCCGCTTTTCATTGCGGGCGGAGTGGCGGCGCTGATCGGGATCGTGATCGCGATTACCGGGTGGTGGGCCTAGAACGGTGCGCGTGGGCAGCCGGTCCTGAATCCGCAAGCTGTTCCAGGCTCTTCTCCGGCACTGAGATGGAAAGATGCATCGTATTGCCATCCGTCTTAAGATCCATGTTGGAGAGCGCGGAATTTACGATATCGGCGCCTGGCCCCGGTTGCGTTTTCTGGGCCTGCATCTGAGTTATACTCGCGAGGAAACGGACAACATCCGCGAGCGAAGTGGCGTCTTGCGCCGATCGGGTAATCGCGTCAAACGAGAGTTGAACGTCACCACCGAATCTGATGCCGCCACTGGATTCGGTTACCGATTGCAGTGCTTGGGCTTGAGCGGCCGCCGGCTGTTTTGACTCCTGATTCAGATGCCGGCCGAGATAGCTGCCCGGCATCAAAGAGGCAAACCATGCATCATTATCGGCGCCTGCCTTCGAGACAAGGTCCTGGAGCGCAGGATCGAGATTTACCGGGTTGGAACGATTGTCTATCACCTGCTGCACTGTTTCCAGATCTCCGAACACAGCCACTCCTGTTTCCGGAAAGGCAAAAGCCGTTCGCTGGTGATTCGAAGGGTTCACAAAGACGTCCACGTCCTGATACTTCTGAACCACTGCCCCCTTGGCCTTGGCTGCGGTCGCGATGCGATCAGGATCGAAAGTTCCTCGCGCCAGAATCGCGAAGCGCGAATTTGCGCGGTCAGCCGCCGGGCCGCAACTGGCAAATACGAGATCCTGCAAATCCCGGCGTGGATCGAAGCCGGTTTGTTGCGCCAGTTCTTGAAAACCGCGATCCTCGGCATCCATCCGGCGCAGTAAGTATTGACCGAAATCGGACGAGCGAGCACGCTGGACATCGATGCTGGTGATGATCTTTGAGCCGGAAGGGACAAGAGCGAGCAAACCGCTGTCGATAGCGGCAGAGGCCGCAAACGATCCGGCGAGAAGCAGGAGCGATATTGGAAATAATTTGCGCATAGGGTGCCTGCCCTAACTTTACGCTTTAAAGCATCAAAAGTTCCAGGGAATTCAGGATATTTCCGGCCAAACTGACGTGAGGTGCGGCACGGCGTGCGCTGGAGCCGCGCGCACCGGCAATTCGAACCAGAAGGTGGCGCCAGGTCCGGGAATATTGTTATACGTTCCGATGCGGCCGCCCATGATTTCAACGAGTTGCTTGCTGATGGTAAGGCCCAGACCCGTTCCCGCATAGCGCCGCCGGGTAGTGCCATCCGCCTGAAAGAACGCCTCGAAAATACGTTCCCGGACACCCTCGTCTACGCCGATTCCCGAATCGATGACTTCGCACGACAGGCGCGGCTCTCCGTCGCACATCTTAAGTTGGACGTGTACGCCTCCTGAGCCCGTGAATTTGATGGCATTAGCGATCAGATTCGTCAGGATTTGCCGGAATCGTACAGAATCACCGTAAATGTACGCGGGAAGATCCGGATCGACGGTGTATGTCAGAGTGAGTTCCTTCGACGTCGCACGGAGGCGCAACAGTTTGAGCACCGCTTTTAAGCTTTCGTGAACGTCGAATGGCTCGTCGGCCAGAGAAAGGCGCCCCGCTTCGATCTGCGACAGATCCAAAAGATCGTTGATGATGGTCAACAGGTCGTCCGCACACTGGCTGACGGCTTCCGCATATTCGCGCTGGTCGGGCGTCAGATCGGTCAGGTTAAGCAGATTGATCATGCCCATGATTCCGTTCATGGGCGTGCGAAGCTCGTGCGAGGTGTTTGCCAAGAACTGCTCTTTCAACTGCGTCGCTTCGCGAGCCAGCCGCAGAGCCGTGCTCAGTTCTTCGTTCTTTTGTTGCAATTCACGGGATGACTCCAGAAGGCGCTGTTGCGCTAACTTCCGTTCCGTGATATCGCGGCCAATTCCCTGGATGGCGACAGGACGGCCACGGCGATAAATGATCCGCGTGCTGACTTCCAGAAACCTGCGTGTTCCAAACTTCGAAAGAATCGGGAAGTTCGTAGTGTTGAGTCGCGCTCCCGCCAAGATGCGCCCGAATGCTGTCCTGCGTTTGGTCGCGGGCTTCGGGAGCGATCAAGGCTTCAAAGCTTTGCCCGATGACCTCTGTCCGGGAATATCCAGTCAGGTATTCGGCGGCTCGATTGACAGTAATCACCTTACCCGTCAAATCGTGCAGGAAAATCACGTCGTTAGCGTTCTCGAAAAGTTCGCGGAATCTTTCTTCGCTGGTCCGCAGCGCTTCTTCGGCGGTATGGCGCGCCGTCTCGTCCTGAATCATGGCGATCCGGGCATCCACACCCTGAGTCTCGAACCTGAAGAAGACCATGCTCACGACGATTTCCTGTTTCGAAGCGCCACGATGGGCGAAAGGACCGATTGCATTCACGGGTTTGCGCAACTCGCTAATCAATTCAGAACGGCTGCGGTATCCCTCCGGAGCGAAAAGGTCGATCAGGTTCAAGACGTCGAAACTGCTCGCGCTTGTAGCCGTACAAGCTGAGCGCGGAATCGTTTGCCTCCAGGATGGCGAAGGATTCAGGGTTGTAGACAATGGCTGGCACCGGATTTTCAAAGAAGACCCGCTCGTAGACCGAAAGGCGGCTTTCGAGTTTTTGGATCGATGCCTCCAGTTCGGCGATGCGCGCCTGCCGCAGCCCGATTTCATCCGCCGTATCACGCAATTGAAGTAGCTTCATTCATGCCAGAACGAGACCGGAGTTACACAACACCTTAATGTAGCAGCGGATTTGCCTGAAAGAAATAGCCCGCTCACTGCGGCTCAGGAGGATGCGGCGGTGAAACGGCAGGCCCCTTATCCTGCCCGGCTCCATTCGGGTTATCCGAAGTATAGGTAATTGTCGAGTCTGTTTCAAATTTGCGATAACTGTCAAATCGAATCTCGTTCCTTACATTTCCGCTCGGAGTGATTAACCAGACGTTGGCCTGGGCAGGCAGCAGATACATTTTCGAACCAATGGGGACTTCGCTCGTAATCGATCACGGTCGAAATGCTCTTTGTCCTCACCTCGGGAGGAATTTCGGAGGCATTACTTGTGATGCGCCAGATAGCCCCACTCGCCGGATCAGCATAGACCGATCCGTAATAGGGGACGATGGCCTGCGCGATATCGCTCAAGGTCAGTTTGAGCGACGAGTGTTCCCTCGCTACTGAATACTTGAAGACAGCGACGGTTTTGCCCCGGAGTATCTCCCAGCCACTCCATGCAAACGAAGCTTGAGTTTCGGCCGCAAAAACTCTGGAGAGCAGCAATCCAAATTCGCCCTCCGTTATCAGGGGAGTTCGCCATCCCGTTCGTCCGGGCCGGATTGGCTTGTCGTTCACTAGCTCCAGAGAGTGGTCCTCGCGGCCTTCTTTGAACGTCAAACGGAACGTAAGGGCGTCGCCGCGGCGCCAGTGGGTCGGCTTTTTGCCAGCTTCGAATTGTTGGACGTTCTGTACGCAAAGAAAATTGGGAAGACTCGAGACGTATTGTTCGGCGTACTGCCCGATCGCCGCCAACAATCTGTCCTGTTCAGCAGGGCTCGGCGGAACTGGCTCCGAACCGATATCTGATTGGGCGCTCGCGAGCAGAGCGACAGAAATTCCCCAAATGCACAGGACACAGGGCCGTTTCAGGGGCAGGGCAGGCATGGCGGAAGCCTGACGCAGGCTCAGATGCAGTTGTAGCACGCTTTCAGACGCTTGAGTGCCGGAACAACGACAACGCCGGAAAACGAGCGGTAAAGATTCGCTCAACTCCTACGGGTGTCATTCCGGCGGACCCGCTTAATCCTGCGTGCAAGCATACACCTATACCTCTTGAGGGCCGAAGACGTACTGGTAACAAGAACGGGACTAAGAGCCCTTCGCGGAGCTTGAGTCAATGGCAGTGCGGGTTCCAGAATGGGGCCATGGAACATGGAAACGATCCGCTTTACCAGGAATGGCAGCAGTCTGTCAGAGAATACGTGAGGATGGTGCGCGCTGTGCGAACGAGAGGTATTTCGCACGAGGAATTAGATATTTTGAGCCGCCCTTACATTCAGCGCGTAGATTCGGCGTATGCGAAGTTTAAGCAGCTCAAGCGCGAAGGCTCCGAGTTCTGCCCCGACGCCGGCTATTGAGCGCGACCTACTGGCCGGCCGCCGCCGATTTAGTTTTGTCGAGAAAAGCGCTTACGCTGCTCTTGTCCACCACGAAAGCTCCGGTATCGACAAAGGTCGGAATGGGCGATGTAGGATTTTGCATCCAATCGGAGGTGAGCGGAGTCGGCGGATGATGGTGCACATCGTCTAGCAACTTAGTGCCGTAGTACGCCATAGTGAACGGCTTCTGCGCGATGGTGGCGGAGATAACGCCCTTCTGAATCCAGTCTGTCGTTCGCTGATCAGTATCCATCGCAACAATGGTCACCTTCCCACCCATGTTCGCTCTGTTGACGACCTCTCCGACTTCCGGGCAGGAGATGGCTTCCAAGCAAACAAAAGCATCCACTTTAGCTTTGGTATCCAGCATCTGCTTGGCCGTATCGAACGCCACTGTCGGATCGCCTTTCATGTCTACAATCTGCGTCACTTTAATGTCCGGATGTTCTGCGAAGGCGTCCTGGTATCCGTGAAGACGGTCCTTGAGGTTTTGCTGAGTCGGGATGGTGAAGATGACAACGTTGCCTTTGCCGTTCAGCAGCTTTGAGGTCAGGTGGCCTCCCAACGTTCCGGCGTTGTAATTATCGGTTCCAACGAAAAATAGTCTCTTGCTCGAAGGGGCATCGGAATCCATGGTGATCACCGGAACACCCTGAGTCAACGCGGCGTTGATATCCGGAGTGAGCAGCGTGGCATCCGCGGCCGAGACCAGAATGCCGGATGGCTTTTGCGCGACCGCTCTCTGAAATTCATCGTGCTCCGCTTTTGGATCGTATGTGTCGGGACCGTCCATCTCGGATTTGACCTTCATCTCCGTGGCTGCGTGATTTAAGCCTGCCAGAGCGGCCTGCCAGTACGGGAGCTTAGTGTTCGAGGTGACCAGAACGTATTTTTCTCCCGGGCTGTGCTCTGAACCCGCACACCCGGTCATGGAAAGAAAGGCGGCTGAAATTGCAGCCGTCGCCAATGCCCACTGAGCTGTTCGCATGAGTGTACCTAGGGCGGGAGTATATCACGCCAGCGCGGAAGTTCCACACAGCGATTTGGCGATTCTCTTTATCCGCAAGATGAGTTCGGTGTAAGGTCTAGGTTGTTATACTCAGGTTGTTTCTGCACGCTGCTGGAGTGGCGGAACTGGCAGACGCACGGGACTCAAAATCCCGCGGGATTCACTTCTCATGAGGGTTCGACCCCCTCCTCCAGCACCAAACCTAAATCCAATCGCCATGGTATCTAGCGCTTTCGGAGAGAGTATTGTTGCTCCGACTCCGCGAGCTACGCTGAATTCGGCGAAACCCAGGCAAGGATACATTCCAGCCCTTAATGGCCTACGCGCTGTCGCGGTACTACTCGTTATCTTGGACCATTACGGCTTGCATTTCCTGCCGGGCCCGATGGGAGTCACGATCTTCTTTGTCTTGAGCGGGTTTCTAATCACTCATCTCTTAATTAAAGAGAATCTCCGATACGGGTCCGTATCTCTCAAGCGTTTCTATGTGCGAAGGATGTTGCGTATCTTTCCAGCGCTTTATTTCTATTTGGCTGCTACTGTGTTTTTTCTCTGGATTGGCCACATCACTATCGCCTGGGCGCCAATCAGGAATTCGGCTCTGTTCGTCATGAACTATTACCGCGCCATTACCCATGACAATTGGGCCCGGACATGGATCACCTGGTCGCTTGCGGTGGAAGAGCAGTTTTATCTGCTCTGGCCACCAGCATTCGTTCTACTTCGAGGCCACCTGAAGCGATTGGCGAAGATTCTTACGCTAGCAATTCTCGCGGTGTGGATCATCCGAATCGTAGTTACGCAAACCCATTTGGTATCGGGAGATTACGTGTATAACGCATTCAGCATGCGCTGTGATGCGCTTTTGATGGGATGCCTGCTGGCTGTTCTTGTAGATTCCGCGACTGCTCAATCGCTCCTCGCAGCGGCGAAGACCAGCGCGTGGTTTGCGCTGATTCCAGTCCTTGTACTCACCGTGTCCGCATATCTAGATTTATCAAAACGGCTCAAGTTCCCCTATTATGAAAACATTGCACTGGCAATTGAGCCACTTGCGATCGCCATACTGATTCTGCAAGTCACCACATGGTGGCATCATCCATTGTGGAAATGGTTGGAATGGAAGCAGATCAATCAGCTGGGCGTAATTTCATATGGGTTGTACCTCTATCACGTCTTGACCCAGGAAGGGTTTAATTTCATTGCTCCGCACGCGCCGCAGCCGCTGAAGTTCTGTGGGGCGCTGGCGTTCGCTATATTGGCTTCGGCAATTTCCTTCTATGGAATCGAAGCTCGATTTCTAAAGCTTAAGCCGGCGCCAACGGCGGCTCAAGACCCATCTTCCACAGCAGCCGGATTGTCTCAACGCTGACCTAATTTGCGTTCGCAAGGGCCGACGGCGTTATTGTGTAAGTGGCGCTCACCGGAGCAGCGGAATTGCCCGCATTATCCATCGCGCCGGAACAGGTTGCGGTGTATGTGCCGTACACTTTTCCGCTATCTCCAGTGACTGAAATAATCGCATTGGCAGCCACTCCCGAAAGTGCATCCATTGTGTGGCAGCCAGGTGTCGGCGCAGCATTATATAAATAAGTCGCGCCGTTTGTCACTCCAGTAATCGTAACTGTGGGCGGAGTAACATCGATGTTTACCGCTTGACTGATCAAGCCGCTGATGTTTCCCGCATTATCGAGAACTCGCGCTCCAATTGTATGTTGCCCCTCACCAGCCACGGTTATCACTGCGGTGTACCGCGCAGCACTGCCGGTTGCGCCACTGTCAATCCAGTAGCGGATCTGATTCACGCCACTGCCGCTGCCATCACTCGCGGAAATTGTCGCCGAAACCGGCGAAACGTTAATCCAGCCCTTTGCGTTGGGCTTCGGTTGAAAAACGATGCTTCCAATCGGCGGTGTCAAATCCGCCGTTGCCGGAAATGGAAGCAGCACCGCGCCGCTGATCGCGTTCAAATTCAGCGATATGTTTCCTTGGGTCACAGTGTATGTGGTTCCGCTAAGCGCATCCTGAAGCCTTGTGCCGTCTGCGTAGTACGCGCTAGCGGGAATCACGGGTGTGTTGACGTTCGCGCCGTTGTTCAACACCACGATTGCGGTCTCGTTCGATCCAATGCGAGCGTACGCGTAAGTATTTGGCGCAGTTGATGGCTCTTGCGTATCGCCTGTAAGCAGAGTCACAATTTTCCCGCTCGAAAGCGCCGCATGCTGTTTCCGCAAATGAGCTAACTTGCGATAAAAAGCAATCACGTTCTGATCCGGAGGACCATATACGGTCACATCGCCAGGCTGATCCGTCCAGGGATAAGGCGCGCGCGCATAGGGATCGCCGATAGGACCGTTTGAGCCGTTCGCACGGGAAGGCGCGTTAATTGCGGCTTCGTCGCCATAAAAGACGGTTGGTGCACCGATGTACGTGAATTGAAACAGTGCAGCCAGTTCCAGACGCTGTTTCGCTTGAATAAGTCCGTTGTCGCCAAGTTCGGTCAGAATATAAAGCGCGCGATTTGTGTCGTGCGAATCGATCAGATTCAACATGGCTGCGGTCGCTTGCGGCGGATAGTCGTCGCGGACGGCTCGGTTGGCCGCGTCGAACTGGCTCGGCTTCAAGGGAAGGATTGAGTCGTTCCCGTTGTCGTTGTCATCCACCCAGCCGTATGCGCCCCGAGCAAAGCCGGTGATGTTTCTTCGAAAACGGTAATTCATGGTCGAATCAAGCTGATCTCCTGCAAGCCACTGGCTGGCGTTCGGCCAGATCTCCCCGATCAGTGGTCCGTCGCTATTGTAGTTCTTCGCATATTGACGCGTGTTCACCCACCAGGCATGCGGAAAATTCGGATCCGGCGCCACATCAAATCTCCATCCGCTCGCGCCGGCGTTGTACCAATGTCGCATCACATTGTCGGATGCGCCACTGTAGAAAAAACTCTGCACCGCAGTTTGCGTATGATCGAACGCCGGCAGCGTATCAACTCCAGCCCAACCCGGATAATCCGCCGAAGTGCAGGGAACGTTGTTGTCGTTGAAATGAAACCAGGCGCGGTACGGCGATTGCAACGATTGACAAGCCCCTACGGTCGAGAATCGGCTGTACCTGTTGAAATACGTACTATCTGACGATGCGTGGTTAAATACGGCATCCAGAATGACCCGCATGCCGCGATGATTCATCTCGTTGATCAGCGATGCGAACGCCGCATTTCCGCCGAGCGCCGGATCCACATTCAGAAAATCGTCCGTGTCATAGCGATGGTTTGAGCTAGCTTGGAAAATCGGCGTGAGATAGAAGGTGTCGAATCCCAGGCCCTGGATGTAATCCAGTTCTTCTTGAATTCCAAGCAGATCACCCCCATAGAAAATGCTGCCGAAGTTGTTGGAGCAGGAACTGCTTGAATCGCGCGGATCACACAGCAACGTATTCCACACTTTGACCGCGATATTGTCCAATGGCGGCAGGCCATAAAGAGACGGACAGCCTGCCGAGCTTCCGTTGATGCAATAGTCGTTTGCTGTATCTCCGTTGCGAAATCGATCGGGAAAGATTTGGTAAACGTTGGCGCTGGCCATCCAAGCAGGAGTCTGAAAACGGGGATCATAGACCGTGATCTGGAACGAATCTAGGGGCTCTCCGCTGTAAACCGCGCCTGTGCCGTCTTTATTTACGTTGTCGTAATCGTCGATGTAATCGTCGCTGTAGAAAACCGATTTACCTCCTTTGGTGATGTGGAATTTATAGTAGTAGATCGTGGGAGTTGTGGGCATCGTAAGTGTGGTTTTCCAGGCGTCATACACTGTGCCGTTGACCGTGATGTTCTGGTCAAATTGCATGGCTGTATCCACCGGACCCGTTGTGGTTCCAGCTTGCCGTGTCGAACAAATAAGCCCGAACCGTCGCGCCGTCAACAGCCATGTGACCAGTCCGGAATCGCAAGGTCACTTTCGTGTTCTCCGTGACCGCGCCCTCCAAGCTGCGATAAAAAGGATCGAATGTGTTATGCAGAAATGCCGCCGTATCGGCACCACTGAACCCGCTTGACTGTTCGTTTGAAAATGGCTGCGTGCTGCTTCCATTGCCCGTGTTCGTGATCGCGAAATACTGCGTGTACGCCGCGCTTGTCCCAATCGCCTGGCCCGGGTTATCATTCGGCATCTGCCCGTAAACGAAGCCGCCCGACGATATGAGATACCCGAAGAATTGGAATGAAGAGGGAATGCCGCCGCCGGTGATCGCGGACCAGGGGATTGAAAATTCTCTCGTGTTTGGCCCATTACCGGCGCTCGACGAAAAAGTGCCGTAGCCGGATGTTGCTCCCGTCCAGCCTCCATCACTATTCGCGTTCCGATATTCTCGATACGCATCTTTCGCATAAGCTACGAAGTGTGCAGGGAAGGGCAGAGACGCGAAATTGGCGCCGTCGTATTGGAAACCCGTGTTGCTGCCGTTTCCTCCCAAGCCTAGATAAACCACCGCGCCTTCTGAAAGATTGGCGTTGGTAATCCCCACGTAAAGATTCGTCGCGTCCCATGTCATACACCAGGTCTGCCCGGTACTCGTGCTACTCTGATTGGTCCCGTTCTGAGCGTTACCGTATTCGCCGACACTGATGACGCCGTCAATGGTTGGTGTTCGCCATTGCGCAAATGCGCAACTTGCCACGAACCATACTGCGAATGGGAATACTCGGACGAAAGACCGGAAAAATTGCTGGAACAGCATTGCCGCTCCTTTCTGGTCGGATAATTAAAATTTCGCTTTGCGCGCTGAGATAACTGTCAGAGCGTTATTCGCGTGCGGAGCGCAACCGCAGTATGATTGACGAGCAGTCATCCGGTGAGCAACTCATGGCCGACGGTTCGGGAACTGAACCGACTTCGGCGGTCAGAGTTCCATGCGGAGTCCTTCAGCGGAACGGATCGAGTTTATCACGATCAGAGTCGGTACACCTCAACCGGTCCAATCCGAACCTCGAGATCGGCCGAAAAGTGCACGGTTGGTTCACCGGAAGCCGGTGGCACTCCCGATCTCTCAATCAAATTTTGCCGCAACCGCAACACTCGCGCCCGTTGTAATGGCCATGGCGCGTGTTCGATCTGCGCGAAACCCAACCGCTTTCCGACCATCGTGTAGAGCCGGTATCGCGCCGTCAGAAAGTTATCGAAATTATCCGGTGAAAATTTCTCTCCCGGTTCAATGGAGATATCGGTTTCCGCCGAGCCGAACGGCCATTTTCGCGTACTCTGATACTCCACGCCGCTTGCCATCGTCTTCACTTGCATGTCCGCCCACCGGTACGGCAGACGATACGACAGTCGAGCGCCGAGAACGGCCGCCATCCGGCCCGCCTCTAGCGTGAAAAACCACACGCCGCGTTCGCCATCCGGCCCGCGTACGTACGTTCTCACATTCGTCTCTGGAAAGCGAGAAATCCACGGCAAAGCTGGTCCAAACGGCAGGCGTAGGTCCGTGAGCAAAAAAGGAGTCAGCCCGATCCAGGCCGCTCCATCGAAAGTATCCAAGACAACCTGTTCGGGAACCAGACGCCTGATCGTCGCAGGCTCATATCTCCAATGGAGAAACGTGAGCGATCGCCAGCGCTGCAACATCACCGGCCTCCGGACTGGCCTAGGGGCAAATGGGCTGATCTGATCCAAAGTCCAAAGTAACGCGAAGAATCAATGGTGACCGCAGTTCTGAAAAGACGCGCTCATGCGAATCACGCATGGATCCAGCGTCTGCATTGCGGTATCGGAGGACCAGAATTCCTTATCGCCCGTCACCTGATCATAGAAATCCCGTTTGCCTTCCGGAATTGGCTGGTCCGGACGCGGCGCCAGTCCTATCCCTAAGCAGCCGTCGGACAACCGTTGCAGGCGTCCGCCATTCCAGGAGATCACGGTACCCTCAAAATCCCAGGCGAAGCCAAGAAGTTTGAACTTGCCCCCATTCATTTTTTCGAGTGTCTTGAGTGTCGTTCCGAAACCAATGGCGTCCTCCGTATGCCATCTGCATGCCACAGCCGATCCGTTTTCCGGGCAGAAGTGAATGGAGGCGATATGAGGCTCGGGCGTATCGTCGTTCCACAAGATGCCGAGTGCCGCGTCGGGTTGATCCTTCATCACCAACGTCCCCGGACCAACTTCGTCGCCCACCGTCACGTCGCCATCTTCCACATTCTTCGCTCCGAATAAGCGAACCAGGTCCGCACGGGTGGTCTTCGCGCTGATCGGCCCAACGCGCTTTCCGGGCACGATAATCCAGTCGTTCAACTCCGCCCCGCTCGCCGCGCCGGAGAGCAGCAGGAAAATGGCCATGGCGCGTCTTGTTACCTTCACGGTTTCGAATGTCCTCGCGGCTGGCTTAGTGTCAAGACGTGAGAGTCCGGCGCGAACGTTACCTTGGAAGTATGAAGATCATCTCTTCGCGAGAAGTCCTCAAGAACAAGCTTTTCCGGATTGTCGACGAAATAGCAACCGATCCAAGCGGTTTCCAAATCCATCGCATGATTGTGCGTCATCCGGGCTCGGCCGTGATGATGCCGGTCGATCAGAAGAGTCGCGTCTTGCTGGTCAGGCAGTTCCGTCTTCCGGCACAGCGGGATTTATGGGAATTGCCGGCCGGCCGTCTGGATCCCGGCGAATCTCCGCTCCAGGCCGCAAAACGGGAGTTGCGCGAAGAGACTGGCTATCGGGCCAGGAAATGGGTGAGACTGGCATCCTTTTGGCCAAGCCCCGGTTATGTGGACGAAAAGATGAACCTCTTCCTGGCGCTTGATCTTACCGAAGGTAGAACAGAAAACGATGGAGGATGAGCGCATCGAGATGCGCTGGTTTTCTAAAAGGGAAATGGGCGCCCTGATCGCAGCCGGGGAGATTCACGACGCCAAAACGATGATTGGCTACTTTCTGTGGCTCGCCCACATCCGCAAATCGGCTAGCGCTGAAATGCGCCAGCCGAGAACGAAGCCGCTCGTACGCCCGAAACAGCAGGCTCTTCACTGCCGATTCGGAGCAGTTCAGCGCAAAGGCGATCTGCGAATAATCAAGCTCTTCATACTTGTGCATGATGACAGCCGCGCGTTGATTCGGAGGCAGGCAATCGATTGCGCGGCGTATCTCAAGCGCTTTAGCTCCTGCCAATAGGCTCTCCTCAATCGTTGGCTTCCTATCCGGAAAATCGCGATAAAACGCTTGCAGCCCTTCATTGTCCAGGCTTTCACGATATTTCTCGTATCGGCCGTCTCGTAACCAGTTAATCGCCACATGGCTCGCAATCCGAAACAGCCACGTGGTGAATTTGGCCGTTGGCTCGTACGTGCTCCGGGCGCGGTACACTCGCAGGAAAACCTCTTGCGCAAGCTCTTCCGCCACGAATTCGTTTTGTACGATTCGCTGCAAAAAATGGATCAGCGGCTTGCGATTCCGTTCCAGTAGCAGCGAGTAAGAATGAGCGTCGCCTTCACGGACGCGGCACATCAGCTCAGCATCCACTTCGATCGCGTAACAGGCTGTTCGAAGGGTTAGTTCTTTTTGAAAGACCGATCGCTTGTTAACAGGCTGTGTAGCCATTCCCCATCCCATTACGCAAAACGCACCATCGATCGGAAGGTTTACACCGATCCGCTATTCGGTTGTGAGGGGCCTCTCCATAAGTTCACGAATCGCCTGACGCGGATCTTTCTTTTCGTAAAGGATCTCGTGCATCTTATTGATAATTGGGAGATCTACATTCTTCTTCATTCCCATCTCGCGCGCGGCCGCACAGGTTCCAACACCCTCCGCCACCATATTCATCCGGCCCAAAATGTGTTCCAGCTTATAACCCTTCCCGAGTTGCACGCCCACGAAACGATTGCGAGATAAATCCCCGGTCGCCGTAAGCACCAGGTCCCCTAATCCCGCCAGCCCGCTCAGAGTGCGCGGACTGCCTCCCATGCCCACTGCCAGACGGGTGATTTCCGCCAGCCCCCGCGTCACAAGCGCGGCAATGCTATTGCTCCCCAGCCCCAAACCGCGGCAGATTCCCGCGCCGATCGCAATTACATTCTTAAGCGCCGCGCCCAATTCGACGCCGATGACATCGTGGCTGGTGTAAAGCCGCAGTGCCGGCGTGGAAAACGCTCTTTGAATCTCCTCAGCTAACTTTATATGTCTTCGGAGGCGATCACTACAGCCGCCGGTTCGCCTGCCGCAACCTCTTTCGCAAACGTAGGTCCGGATAAAACAGCTACCGAGCGCGTTCGTTGCCCCCCCAGCACGTCCGCGATGACTTCCGACATGCGCGCGAGGCTTCCCAGTTCCAGGCCTTTTGTGGCGCTCACGATTTTCGTCCTGCTCGGGGAGATAATGACCGCACCCTCTGCAGCACCGATCGCAAATGGGCGGAGGGAATTACGCTAAGCACTACATCGGCGCTTTGCACGCTAAGCTCAATTTCCGAACAGATGTCTACATTCGGCGGCAGCGTGATGCCGGGCAGATAGCGCTGGTTCTCGCGGGTCGTTGCCAGTAATCTCGCTTGCTCGACATCTCGCGCCCAAAGAGCTACCGAATCGAATCGCGAAGCCAGCGCTATGCAGAGCGCGGTTCCCCAACTGCCGGCGCCCAGTACCGCTAACCGTTTCACGTCTTTCCGCCCTTAAGTGAGAAGACGTGCTCCGTTCCACTCATCAGCCGCGAGATGTTGGCTTTATGCCTATAAATGATCAATGCAGCCGCAAAGACAGAACTAACGAGAATGGCGGGTCCTGGGTGACTCGTAAGCCAGATCAATGAGAGGAAACACAGCCGCCCCGAGAATCGATGCGAGCGAGATGTGCCTGCTCCATGCCGCGACTGCAACGAAGATCACGGCTGTAAAGGCCAGAGCCAAGCGGCGCAATATAAAGAAACGCTCCCACGAAACAGGCCACCGCTTTGCCGCCCTTGAAGCCGAGGAAAATCGGATAACAATGACCCATCATCACGCCCGCAGCCGCGAAGGCGAGCGCCACCGAATTAGCGTGCGTGAGAACAGCCGCGACCCAGACCGCGAGAAAGCCTTTAAAAATATCAAGCAGCAGGACGATAACTCCCGCTTTCAATCCGGAAGTCCGCTGCACGTTCGTCGCGCCGATATTCCCGCTGCCCATGGTGCGAATATCTTTGCCCGAGGAAATCCGAACGAACCAGTATCCGAAGGGCAATCCGCCAATGAAATATGCCAGCACGGCCGAGACCGCAATGGCAAGAGGATCTGAGATGGAGAACACTCTGAAGATTGTTACGAAGCAGCTACAGCCGCTTGGAATTTATACTCGCGCAGCTTGCGGTAGATGCTTGAATTCGATCCCGGATCGCTCCGGAAAAGCGCGAACTGGGAAGCCGAGAAATGGCCCAGGGCGGCGGGTTGCATCTCTTCCACCTTCTGTCGCAAGCCGGGCCAGCGGCACCGGGTTCTTGATGCGCGCCAGCGTCAGGTGAGGTGAAAACTGCCGCTCCTCACGCTTGATACCAAGTCCGGCCAGCCGGTCCTCCGTTTCCCGCACCAGATTCAGCAACCGCTCGTCTCCGTGTACTCCTGCCCACAGCACTCGCGGAGAGCGTTCGCTCGGAAACCACCCCAAGTCCTTCACTTCCACTGCAAGAGGTTCGCGTGGCAACAAGGATGATAAGAGCCTCGTGCAACTCATCAAGGCGCGTTTCCGGCCATTCGCCTATGAACTTGATCGTGATGTGTAGATTATCCAGCGGATTCCATTTGATCAGCGCCTCCGGACGGAGCGCGCTCAGAAGACGGTCTAAGCGCAGTAGAACGTCTGAGGGCAGGTCGATAGCCGTGAAGAGTCGCATTCAAAAAATGCCCGTGCTAATGTTCTAGCGTACTCGATGGCGCATGACGAATTGGAGGCCGCGCGTCAAACAGAAAAAGAAGATCCATGGTCGTTGCGCCGCTTGCTTCGCGAGACGGAAGCGATTCCTTTGTCGTGGTTCGAGCGGCCGGCAGCCGAAGTCGCCCGCGCCCTTCTTGGTTGCGTTTTGCTCCACGGTGAGACTGCCGGCATGATCGTGGAAGCCGAAGCGTATCTCGGGCTGAGCGATCTGGCTGCGCATGCGTCGCGTGGAAAAACCGAGCGGACAAAAGTCCTCTTCGGTCCCGCCGGGCGCGCCTACGTGTATTTCATTTATGGTATGCATGAATGCCTGAATGTCGTGGCGGATCGCGATGGGGCGCCAGGATGCGTGTTGATCCGCGCGCTCGAGCCCCTGTGCGGATTGGCGCGCATGTACGAACGCAGAAGATGGAAGGGACCCGCTGCAGGGTTGACGAATGGACCGGGAAAACTCACACAAGCTCTCGCCATCACTCGCAAACAGTACGGGCAGCGGCTCGACAAGGGTGACTTGACGATTCGAAAATGGCGAGAAGCACCGAATTTCGAAATAGCGGTTACTCCGCGCATCGGAATTACGCAATGCGCGGAGTGGCCGCTCCGTTTCATCTGGGCGGGACATCCCTGCCTGAGTAAGCGATGAGGACAGGATAAATGAAAACTAAAATCTTGCTAGCGCTTGCCGCTTCCTGTATTGCTCTTTCTGCTCAATCACAGGATCAGGCGCAAAAGATCGATCAACGTATCAAGGCGAAGCTGGAAGGCTTTCCCGGAAAAGTGACGCTGTATGCGAAAAACCTGGATACCGGCGCGAGCTATGGGATTCAGCCGGCCGCCCCGGTACGGACCGCCAGCACCATTAAGCTCGCGATCATGGTGGAGTGCTTTGCGGAAGCGGCCGAAGGCAAGCTGAAATGGACTGAGCCTCTCACAATCACAGACTCTGAAAAAGTCTCGGGAACGGGCGTTGTGCAAGATCTCTCCGCGGGCGATGAGCTTCCGATTCGCGATCTGGTCGATCTGATGATTGTCGCTCAGCGACAATACGGCAACCAATCTCATCTTGAATCGCATCGGCGGTAACGCAGTCAACGCGCGGATGGCTCAGCTTGGTCTCGAACAGACGCGAGTGATGCGAAAGATACTGGGCGATGGAACGGATCTCAAGCCGCATCCCAGCGGTATCACCGAAGAAGGAGCGAAGCCGGAAAACAAAAAGTGGGGAATCGGCCGCAGCAGCCCTCGTGAAATGGTCACTCTGCTGGAAAAGCTGAACCGCGGAGAGCTAGTCAGCAAGGCGGCGTCCGATGAGATGCTCGTGATCCTAAAGCGGCAGCGGGATCACGACTGCATCGGCCGTGATATGAAAGACGTCAAGATCGCCAGCAAATCGGGTGCGCTCGATCATCTGAGAAGCGATGTCGGCATCGTTTATTCCAAACGTGGACCGATTGCGATGGCGATTACGGTCGAGGACATTCCGGAGATCAGTTACACGCCCGATAATCCGGGCGATCTCTTAATCTCGGCGCTTTCGGAAATACTGGTAGACGAGTTAGGCTCGACGCGCTAGGTCTAGGCTTCACGAGCCGTAGTTCAGAACAGCGCCTTCAGTGCGAATTGCAACTCTCGCGGCGCTCCCGCGGCTGTCGTTTGCCCGAATCCGTTTGTGCCGACGGTCGCATTGGGCGCGCTAGTAAATGGAGGAGTGTTGGTCGCGTTGAATGCTTCGAACCGGGCCTGCAGGTGCACGCGTTCGGTCACAGTGAAGATTTTCGACAGAACGAGATCGAGATTAGTCACATCAGGCATCACCATCGTGTTGCGGCCGAGGTTGCCGTACTGATATGCGGGCTGAACCATAAAAGCCGCGGTATTGAACGCCTCACCTACGCTCCAGGGCACAGAATAGGGATTCCCCACCACGTTGGGACGGTTCACAATCGTGAAGGTCCCGGTGTTCGCTGGATTTCCCGAGTCTTCGATGCTATAAGGCAGACCAGTATGCCAGGTGAAAATGCCGCCGAGTTCCCAGCCCCCTGCGAGCGCGTCGAGGATACGCGGCATCTGTGAGCCGAAGCTTCGCCCGCGGCCGACGGGAATGTAGTAGAGCACGCTCGTGACAAACCGCTGGCCCATGTTCTGGTTGTCCAGCGACTTTTCAGCCCTCATGTTCAGAGGATTTTGGAAGCCGCAGTTGGCGGCGCTGCCGTCGGCGGCATCCGAGCACGTATCGCCCATCGTCTTCGACCAGGTATAAGAGGTCAGCAGAGTCAAGCCCTTGCTGAGAGGCTTCTCCAGCTTGACTAGCATGGCCTGGTAATTGGAATTGCCATTAAAGTGGTATTGGTATACTCCGCCGAGCGGGGACACGACGATGCCGGACGGGGGAATGACCGCGCTCTGAATGGGCCGATTGTTATTGATGTTGCCCGGCTCGGCCGGCGCGAAATTGCCATCGTAACGGTCGATCAGATGCACTCCCTTCTCAGCCGAGTAGCCGATTTCGAACATCCAATTCGACGCGAGTTGGCGCTGGATATTGAAGTTCCATTGCTGCGCATAGGCGCGATGCGGATTAGTCGGATAAGAGGCAAATACCAGGCCCGTGGCATGGGCGAGCGATACCGCACCGGCGGGCGGACCGGCCTGCAAATCGACGGCCGGCGCGCTCTTGCTGGCCGATATCGAAGTCTGATAAGCAAATGGTGGATTGGCGCTTAGAAACTGAGTGTCCCCCTCCGGCTCGAAATAAGTACGGTAAATGCCGTAACCAGTGCGGATCACAGTCGTGGGTGTAACTTGGTACGCAACGCCGACGCGCGGCTCCCATCCATTGGGATCGACGTTCACGAGCGATCTGCCGAAGTATCCTCCGTTATTGCTTGCAAGCACCAGGGTCCCTGATGTCGGATTAGCGCCCGTCACGAAATTTGCGAAGCGGTTCTGGGTGTCATAGAATGGCAGGCCGACCTCGTAGCGCATGCCAAGGTTCAGCGTCAGCTTGGGAGTGATTTTCCAATCGTCTTGCACGTAGGCGGCGGGCAATGAGCCTCGGAGATTTACGTTTTCCTGGATGGAGCCTTGCCACTGGCTGGACCAGCCGAGCAGGAAATCGGCCATTCCGTCTCCGGTGAACTGGCCGTTGAAGCTCCAAAGGCCGATATCGTAGTTATCGTTGACGATATTGTTCTGGATCCGAAGATAGCTAACGCCGAATTTTATGTCATGTGCGCCATGCGACCAATTCAGGTCGCTCATAACCTGGCGGCTTTGCGAATTGCGAACGGTCGGATTGTTAGCCCCCAGTCCAAGCTGCTGGTAACCGGTGATGTTGAACGAGGAAAAGCCACCGGGGATGCTGTCGTCTCCCCCCAGAATTCCGTATTTTTCGTTGAGGTTAGCCGTGCCGGCGACGGCTGGATTTTGGCGCGCGAATTGGTTATAGCTCCAGGACACCCGGCTAACGGCGACGAGCGATCCGGAGAAAATGTGATTCCACCCCAGCGAATCGTTCCACCCACTGATCGTTTCGTCAAACGCGTTAGCCCCGAACGCCGGCGGCGGCAGCTTCAAAACTCCCGGAATCGTTACGCCGTAATGGCTCACCCGGCCGTTAATGGTGTCCTTTTCGCGGAAGGTATGATCGATGCGAACATCCCAGCGCCGGTCGTCTTCATCGTTGGGTCCATTGTAGAGATAGTTGGAAGCGAGATTGCCGTTCACCGGAGTCGGATAAAGAGCAATCAGTTTTGCGGCAATCGGATCAATCAAGTTGGACGGGATGATATTACCCGAAAATTGGGAAGGGTTTCTGGTGAAGGGATCATTAAGAGGTTTCGTCTCTTGCGAAAAATTACCGGTTCTTTCCGCGAGAGTGGGGATGGTGCTGACGGCACTCTGGGCCTGGCGGATTTTGGTTCCCTCCCAATCGCCGAAAATGAAGGTCTTATTTTTGATGATCGGGCCGCCGGCAGCGAATCCGTACTGATTGCGCTGGTATTGCGGGTTAGGAGCGGTGGGGCTGGCGAAAAAGTTCTTGGCATCCACGTAGTCGTTGCGTAGGAATTCGTATGCGGTGCCATGGATCTGGTTGGTTCCCGACTTGATGGTGACATTGATCACCGCACCTGTGCCGCGGCCGTATTCAGCGGAGTAGTTATTGGTTTGCACCTTGAACTCCTGAACCGCATCGATCGAAGGCGCGACCATCCCACCCATGCGGCCGGCATCGGCCAAATCATAGCTGTTGTTATCGGCGCCATCTAACAGATAATTATTGGCGGATAGCCGCTGGCCGCCAGAGCTGAAGCCCTGTTCGCGGCTGCCGGCGATGGGGTCTGAAGTGCCCGCGGAAAGCAAGCCAAGAGTAACGTAGTTGCGGCCATTCAACGGCATTTCCACGACCTGCCGATTTTCGATGACCTGGCCGACGCTTGACTCGACGGTGTCCAGCAATGGAGCCACGCCTGTCACGGAGAGTTCCTGGGTCAAGTGCCCGACCTGCATCGTGAAATTGAAAGTGGCGCGCTGATCCACTTGCAATACGATGCCGGTTTGTTCCTCGTGACGGAAGCCTTGCTTCTCCACGGAAATTTTGTAATTGCCGGGCTCAAGCAACGGTAGTGTGTAATAGCCGAGAGCGTTGGTTTGCGGTATCGCGAGCATTTCCGGTGTCGGTATTGGTAATAGTGACCTTTACTTCCGGAATCACCGCTCCCGAACTATCCGTGATTCGTCCCGCTGACTTGCGCTTCCTGGGCGAAGCCGAGGGCCGTCAGAAGCAATCCGAGTACGGCAATGCCGGTCAATCTACTCGGTACTCGGAGAAAGACTAGTGTTTTGATTTCAAAGATCATCGATCACTCCAAGGTGAATGTTCTTTGTAGTTTATCCGCTTTTCACGTGAGTGGCTGAACTTCTGTGCCGGAAATTGTTTCCCAGATATTCGCGGGGAGGTTAGCCTATTCGTCAGTCACACAACCCAGGCTTGCACTCTTGACCAGGCGAATGTATTTGGCTAATGTTCCGCGATTCGCCTTGTAAGCCGGCATTTGCCATTGCCGCTTTCGAATGGCAAGTTCTTCATCGGATAAGTCCGCCTGGATAAGATTTCTCTCCGCATCGATTGTCACGCGATCCCCGTTGCGAATGAGTGCGATAGGTCCACCCTCCTGAGCTTCCGGCGTAATGTGCCCAACGATGAATCCATGAGAGCCGCCGGAGAATCGGCCGTCCGTGATGAGAGCAACGTCTTTCCCGAGTCCTGCGCCCATGATGGCCGAGGTCGGAGTTAACATTTCTGGCATTCCTGGGCCGCCTTTAGGGCCTTCATAGCGGATGACAATCACATCGCCTTTCCGAATTTCGTTGCGCTCCAGAGCGTGCAGCATGTCTTCCTCTGAATCGTAGACTCGTGCAGGACCCGAGAAACGCAAGCCCTCCTTGCCTGTGATCTTCGCGACGGATCCTTCCGGCGCAAGATTTCCTTTGAGAATTTGAATATGACCTGTCCGTTTAAGCGGTTCAGATAATTGCCGGATGATTTGCTGACCAGCGCGGAGACTGGGTACGTCCTTCAAGTTATCGCGCATCGTCTTCCCCGTCACCGTGACACATTCGCCGTTCAAAAGTCCCTCTTCGAGCAACATCTTCATAACTGCGGGAATCCCGCCCACGGCGCACAAATCCTCCATGACATAGGAACCGCTGGGCTTGAAATCCGCTAGAAGAGGCACTCGCGCGCTGACCGCTTGGAAATCATCAATGGTTAGCGAAACTTTCACTGATCTCGCCATCGCGATGAGATGCAATACGGCATTGGTCGATCCGCCAAGAACGGTCACGAGAACCATCGCGTTTTCGAACGATTCGCGTGTCATGATGTCGCGCGGCTTGAGATCAAGCTCAAGGATGTTCTTAATTGCGGCGCCTGCCCGGGAGCATTCCTCAAGTTTTCGTGGATCTTCCGCGGGCGTGGAAGCGCTATAGGGAAGCGACATCCCAAGAGCCTCAATTGCGGACGCCATGGTATTGGCGGTATACATTCCGCCGCATGCTCCCGCTCCGGGACAGGAAAGGCGCACAATGGTTCGCCGCTCCTCCTCATCGATCTTGCCCGCGATGTGCTCGCCATAGCTCTGGAACGCCGAGACGACGTCCAGTTTTTGACCCTTGTGATGTCCTGGCCGGATGGTGCCTCCGTAGATCATCAGCGAAGGCCGATTGAACCGTCCCATTGCAATCAAACAGCCCGGCATGTTTTTGTCGCAACCAGGAATCGAAATATTGGCGTCGTACCATTGGCCGCCCATGACGGTTTCAATCGAATCCGCAATCAGGTCTCGCGATTGAAGTGAGAAGCTCATACCGTCGGTACCCATCGAAATGCCATCGCTCACGCCAATGGTATTGAAGCGCATTCCGACAAGGCCGGCCGCCGCCACACCGCTTTTGACACTTTCCGCGAGCTTGAGGAGGTGCATATTGCATGGGTTTCCCTCAAACCACACACTGGCGATGCCCACTTGCGGCTTGTTCATGTCCTCATCGCGCAGACCCGTCGCATAGAGCATCGCTTGTGAGGCGCCTTGGGACTTTCGCTGCGTGATCTCGGAACTGTACTTGTTTAGCGGACGACTCGTATTCATGAGATTCTTGGGCGATTTTTCAGTATAGGCGGAGGTAGATTGAATCCGCGAAGGAACGGAAGAAGCGGAGTCGCCGCGCATCTGTTGTCGATATAATCTGGCAGTGGGCCGCCCCTAAACGGAGTTCTCGACCTGCTTTCGAAAGGAGGTTTCGCAAAATGCTTCCGAGAGGCAGTGCCAAGAAAGTAACCATTTATGTCAATCAAGACACGCGTGCACATGTAGAGCCGCTGTGGTCGGCGATCCTCAATTTTCTGCGTTCCAAGCATGTGGCCGGGGCAAGCCTTTTCTGGGCGGATATGGGGTTTGGCAGCCATGAGCAGTTCCATAATCCAGGGTCCGAGTATGCCGGCGAACATCGACCCGTTAGGATCGAGTTTATTGATATAGAAGAGCGCGTTCAAGAACTCTTGCCAACGCTTTACGAAATGGTTACCGACGGCTTGATTGCGGTTCAAGACGTCACGGTAATCAAGTCGGTTTCGAAAGACCAAGCGACGCCAGAGATTGAGCTACCACGAAAGGTGGTCACCCGTACGGCGAAGCTCGTGCGGATTTATCTTGGAGAGTCTGACAAGTGCAAAGACGAGCCGCTTTATAAGGCCATTGTCAAGAAGCTTCGAATGATGAATTTTTCCGGAGCGACGGTCTATCGCGGAATTCTAGGCTACGGGGCCAAACGCCACACCCACAAAGGCGGGCGTTTCCATCTCTCGCACGACCTGCCAATCATGATTTCAGTGGTTGAAAACGTAGAACGAGCAAGCGAACTAGTCAAGATAGTGTCGGCCATGATGCATGACGGACTGATCGTTACGTCCGATGTGGAACTGCACCAGATTGTGCAGGAAATTCCAACATCGGGAGAATCGCAAGATGAACAGCAAGCCCGGTAAATTACTCCGGATTTACCTCAGCGAACAGGATCAATGCAACGGTAGGCCGTTGTACGAGGCAATCGTGGATCGATGCCAGGAACTTCAGCTGGCTGGCCTGACAGTCTTCCGGGGACTAGAAGGATTCGGGCACACATCGGAAGTTCATCGCGCTCATCCATTTGCTCATGACCAGCCAATCGTCATCACAATTGTAGAAACTCCTGAGAAATCGGCTCAGGCACTTCCTGTATTGCAGCGAATGATGAAAATCGGAGTGATCGCGGTCACCGACGTTGAAGTCACCGTGATTTCGAACGGCACAGTTTCGCCCTTTGCCCTGACTGATGCTCTCGCAAACGGCCTTTGCTGCTAACGACCCCGTGTATTACGACCGAGGCCAAAAGTGATTCGCGGTCATAGCGCCAAACCATACTCCCATCAGCCCCAAGCCCACGCTCAAGATGACGTAATACATTGCCACAAAGCTCGCACCCTCTCGCATCGCAAAGAATGTTTCCCACTCAAAGCTAGAGAAAGTAGTGTACCCGCCCAAGATTCCGGTCACTACAAACAGGCGCCAATTTGCATTGATTGACGGGCGATTTAAGAACAACATCATCAGCACGCCGATCAAGAACGACCCAGTTACATTGATTACGAAAGTCCCGAGTGGAAAGACCGCTGTGTACCACTTTGCAACCAGAGTGCCGAGGATAAAGCGCGAAACGGCGCCGAGAGCTCCCCCAATCAGGACGAGTAAGTACTTGTTCATCTGGTTTGGAAAATGGAGAAAGCTGTTGCCTGTTTCCGGAAGCGATGAATGATTGATCCGTCCAACGGAGATGATTGGCCAGCGAATTGACCTCTGTGGATAGATCGGAGGGAGCTTCGAAAATCACGAGGGCGGAGTTCGAGAGATTTATACGTTATCCCCGCCAGACCCCAATGAGTGCGCTTCACCACTGTACACTGCTCCCTTGCTAGTGTCAGTAGGAGTCATCTTCCCCAAGGAGGGGCGGTTTAAAGGCGAACTCCAACGCCCTCTTTGTATTTCACCAGATTAGACGCAAAGAAGCAATCATGTATATTGATCGTCGAGCGAGTATGAAACTGATCGTGTTTGCGATCGCAGTCGTCTCTGTTGCCGGTTTGAGCGCGCAAGAAACAGCCAGGCATGGCTCCGTACAGCGCATAAAGGTTCACGGTAAAGGGCTGGAAGGCAATCTCGAGGGTGATTCTCCTGATCGTGATGTCGCTGTTTACCTCCCGCCGAGTTATAACACCTCGGGCACGCGGCGCTATCCCGTCCTGTACCTGCTGCACGGTTTCACCGATGACGTCGATCGCTGGTGGGGAGTCAAACCGCACTTTGTCAATGTGCCGGTTGTTGTTGATAAAGCCCTGAGCGCGGGAGTGAGTGAAATGATCGTCGTGATGCCGGACGCGTTCACCCGATATCAGGGGAGCATGTACTCGAACTCCATCACCACGGGCGATTGGGAAGATTACGTCGCGAAGGAACTGGTCGCTTATATGGATACTCATTACCGGACCATTCCCAATCCAGCCGGGCGAGGGCTCGCCGGCCACTCGATGGGCGGTTACGGGGCGATTCGCATCGGAATGAAGCATCCCGGAATTTTTTCAAGCTTGTACCTGATGAGCCCATGTTGCCTGGCGTTCGGCGGCACGAGTCCCAATCTAAAAGCCGAAGGCATCCACGATCCCGCGGAAGTGGCCACCGCGGATTTCTTCACCAAAGCGGTGTTTGCCTCGGCGGCGGCATGGTCGCCGAATCCCAAGAACCCGCCGTTCTTCCTTGATCTGCCCTATAAGAACGGCGAGGTGCAGCCGCAGATTGTCGCTAAATGGGAGGCGAACGCGCCACTGGCGATGATCGATCAATTTATTCCAAACCTGCGGCAGTACAAGGCGATCGGCATGGATGTCGGAACAAAGGATCCGTTGATTGGCAATACCGTGGAAACTCTGGACAAGATTCTGACCGATTACAGAATCGGGCACATCTACGAAACCTACGACGGCAACCATATCAACCGTGTGGCCGAGCGGCTAGAGACAAAAGTACTGCCATTCTTTGCCGAGAACTTGAAATAAAATGAACTCATGGATCTGGTCATCGTGGATCTCGTCATTAACGGCGTACGTTCCCATGTGAACGTTGACCCCGAGCGCCCGCTTCTTTGGGTGCTCCGGAATGAGCTGGACCTCACCGGAGCCAAGTACGGCTGCGGCGAAGGCCAGTGCGGCGCCTGCACGGTTCTCATCGACGGCGTCGCTCATCGCTCTTGCATGACGCCGGTTGGCACGGTCGCAGGCAAGCAGATCTCGACCGTTGAAGGTCTCGCGGATGGGCCTCGGTTGCATCCGGTGCAACAAGCCTTTATCGAGTGCGATGCGATGCAATGCGGCTACTGCACGCCAGGAATGATTTTATCGAGTGTTGCCCTGCTGCGCAAGAATCCCACTCCTTCCGAGCCGGAAATTAAGCAGGCACTCGAAGGCAATGTCTGCCGTTGTGGAACTTACAACAAGATCGTCGCTGCGGTGCAAAAAGCCGGAGGCATGATGACGAGTGAAGCGAAGGAGCGGCGCCATGCTTGAGTTCAGCCTCCAGAATCGCCGTGGATTTCTCAAGTCGTTGGGCGGCGGATTCCTGGTACTCTTTGCGGCCGACGATGCGATCATCGCCCAGGAGTCCGGGTCCGCACAGCGCCGCAGGGGCGGGGAACCGTTACCTGAAAACGTGGGGGCATGGTTGCATATTGCGCCGGACGGCAAGATCACCACGTTCACCGGAAAGGTGGAAGTAGGGCAAAACGCCCGGACATCTCTGACTCAAGCCGTCGCCGATGAGCTGCGATGCCAGCCTCGCGCGGTAACGCTTGTAATGGGCGACACAGCACTGACGCCTTTCGATATGGGGACGTTCGGGAGCCGGACCACACCGACTATGGTTCCCGTTCTTCGCAAAATGGCGGCGGCCGCGCGCGAAGCGCTGAGTCAGCTCCGCAGCCGCAAAATGGGGTGTAGATCGCGGTTCGCTTAGCGTTTCCGAGGGTTGCGTGAAGAACGGCGCGTCCAGGAAAGAGTATCAGTTTCGGCGAACTCGCGGGCACGGTCGATTGGCTACACACCATCGGCAACAGCGACTTGGTTACCCCGCCACCGAAATGGCAAGTCGCCGGAACCAGCGTGCCGAAAGTGAATGCGCAGGAGCTTGTGACCGGCAAACATAAATACTCATCCGATCACAAGCTACCTGGAATGCTTTACGGGCGCGTATTGCGGCCCGCAAGTTTTGGGGCCAAGCTTTCGTCCGTGGATACGAGTGCCGCGGCCGCGATGCCGGGGGTCACGGTTGTTCGAGACGGCGATTTCGTCGGGGTTGCAGCGCGAGACGAGCACATCGCTCAGAAAGCGATCGAGAGCATTAAGGCACAGTGGCAAGAAAAGCCGCAGATCTCGTCGGCGGATCTGTTCTCTTACATCAAAGCGAACGCTGGTGAAGCGGAATCGGGCAGGGGCGGTCCAACGGTACGCGGCTCGGTTGAAGATGGAATGCGCACCGCGAAGAAGACGCTCACCACTTCGTACACGGTGGCATACATCGCGCATACGCCGCTGGAACCTCGGGCGGCGGTGGCGGAATGGCAAAACGAGAAGCTGACAGTCTGGACCGGCACGCAGCGGCCTTTCGGCGTGCGTTCCGAGCTGGCAAAGGCATTCAACCTGCCAGAGGATCAGGTCCACGTACTCATGCCTGACACCGGTTCGGCTTATGGGGGCAAGCACACCGGCGAGTGCGCTGTGGAGGCGGCACGGCTTGCGAAGGGCGCGGGCAAACCGGTCAAGCTGATCTGGACGCGCGAGGAAGAATTCACCTGGGCCTACTTGCGTCCTGCCGGAGTGATCGATGTAAAGAGCGGAGTTTCCGGGGATGGGACTGCTGACTGCTTGGGAATTTCACAACTATCTCTCCGGTCCGTCCGGGCTCGAGACGCCCTATGAAGTCGCTAATCAGCGCGTCGAATATCATCCCGTGGAATCGCCTCTGCGCGAAGGTTCCTATCGTGGCTTGGCTGCGACTGCAAATCACTTTGCGCGCGAATCGCACATGGACGAGCTTGCCGCGGCGGCGGAAATGGATCCGCTCGCCTTCCGGCTGAAGAATCTGCAGAACCCTCGTGTCCGCGCGGTGCTCCAAGCGGCGACAGACCGCTTCGGCTGGTCCAACAATCAAGCCTTCGAAGATTCGTGGATACGGCCTCGCCTGCGGCACGGAAAAGGGCGGCTATGTTGCATGCTGCGCGGAAATCTCCATCGGCCCAGACCGGCAGGTTCGCATCGAGAGAGTCGTAGAGGCTTGGGAGTGCGGCGCGATTGTAAATCCCGAACATCTCAAGAATCAGGTGGAAGGCGCGATTGTGATGGGGCTTGGCGGCGCACTCTTTGAAGCAATCGATTTCGCGAACGGCCGCATTCTCAATAACCGGCTTTCGAAATACCGCGTCCCGCGTTTTAGCGATGTGCCGAAAATCGATCTGGTGCTTATTGATCGGAAGGACATTCCATCGGCAGGCGCGGGCGAAACGCCGATCGTTGGCATAGCTCCAGCAATCGCGAATGCGATCTGTAACGCGACCGGAGTACGGGTTCGCTCCATGCCGATCCTGCCCTCCTTCAAGGTTTAGGCGGCATGAAAATCGGATTTGTTGGCCTCGGACGAATGGGCTCGGGCATGGCCCGCAATCTGCTGCGAGCCGGTCACAAGCTAAGCGTCTATAATCGAACCCGCGAAAAAGCCGAGACGCTTGCGCGGGAGGGCGCGCGCGTCGCAGAGTCGCCAGCGGATCTTTGCCGGGATGCGGAAGCTGTCTTCACCATGCTCTCGGACGATCATGCCGTCGCCGAAGTCGTATTCGGGGACCATGGCATTGCCTCCGGTCTCGAGCGTGGCGCCGCGCATATTTCCAGCAGCACAATCAGCACGGCTTTTGCGAGAAAGCTTGCCGAAGAACACAGCCAGCGGAATCAGGCGTTCGTCACTGCCGCCGTGTTCGGCCGGCCGGAAGCCGCCGAGAGTAAGAAGCTGATTGTGGTTGCCGCAGGCGAAAATTCGGTACTGGAACGTTGCGCTCCATTGTTCGAGGCAGTCGGCAGGCGCACATTCAAGGCTGGATCGGAGCCATGGCAGGCCAATGCCGTCAAGCTCTGCGGCAATTTCATGATCGCCAGCATGCTGGAGACGTTCAGCGAAGCCTTCGCGACCATGCGCAAATCCGAAATCGATCATCATCTCTTCCTCGAAGTGATGAATGAGCTTTTCGCCTCGCCTGTATACAAAAATTACGGGCAAGCCGATCGCCGATGAAAAATTTGAGCCGGCCGGATTTGGGCTAAAGCTCGGTCTAAAGGACGTTCGGCAGGCGATTGAAGCCGCCGCGGAAGTGGGCGCGGCCATGCCGTTTGCGAGCGTGATTCGAGACCACTTTATCTCGGCTATGGCGCATGGCCAGGAAAATCTCGATTGGTCGAGTATCGCGCTGGTGCTCGCCAGAAGCGCCGGTCTCGAAGGGTCGCCCGACTCCAAGGCTACGCACGGATAGCAAACGCAATCTAACTCGAGAAACGCGTAATCACCCAGTGCTGCTGATCTTTGTCGTATGCAAATGATACGCTCGCATCAAACTCCTTCGGACTGGGCCGATTCCCGCAAAGCACGATGTGGGTGAGATCGATCGTCGTAGGTTGGGAAGTTTGATCGGGCAAGTCCAGTTGGTAATCGCAACTGGCATCCTGCTTCTTCACGTACTTAATCCAAGTTTCCGCCTTATTGTTGTAGTGAAGCAGCTCGGCGGCCATTTGGGGCGTCAGTGCCGGCACGTTCGGCTTCGGTGGGCCACACGCCACAAGCAAAAGCAGAGAGAGCAAACCAGCGACTTTACTCATTGCGTGCATCGTATCATCTGGCGCCCTTCACGCGAAACAAGCGCATCGCCATCGCGCCGAACATGTGCGTTGCGCGCCGTGTCGCGCAAAAACATCCACTCGAGGGCGCGGACCGATACAGGCGGCTGCCAGGATGGATCGCGCTCTTGCCGCCGATTGACGATGCCCGCCAAAGTTTCTCTCGGCTGAGTCCGGAAGCTGTCGAGCATGGCCGTCTGATGCACGCAGGAAATGGTGCAGAACGGCGCGCAACCCTTTGGCTTTGCGGCCTCGCGCACGATGTCTTCACGCGTGTATCGGTCCAGCGGAATGGCGGGATATCCGCGCTGCTGAGAACAGTAGTGAACCAGCCCCTCTTCGCAGACATACAGAAAACGGCCTCCTGCCGGGCAATGCCACTGATTCGGCCGGGCGCGAACAATATTCTGTTGGAATCCGTCGTGATGGGCGAACGAGAATAGCCCGCTACCGAGCCCGATGATCCGCTCATAGACATCGGTTTGCGCAGCACTCAAAGAACGAAGCTGCCCCGAGCCGTCGTGAAGAATTCCAACCGTGCTGTTGAAGCCCAACGCGCGAGCTCGCGCTGGCAATCTGATAAGCGTCTTCCGGCTGCTTGATATCGCTGCCCAAGAACAGAGTTGATGGTGACGTCGAAATCGGCGTACTCCGCCAGCCATTCGAGCTTTCGATCCAGAACTTTCAGGCTTTTCTTCGAAACTTCATCAGGCTGCACGTTGTCAATGCTGATCTGAAGGTAATCGAGACCGGCGGCATTAAGGCGTTTGATTCGATCCGGCGTTAGAAGATAGCCGTTGGTGATAATGGTCGCGATTGCGTCGCGCTCGCGAATTCGCCCGATAAGCCGGTCCAGTTCCGGATGCAACGTTGGCTCCCCGCCGCTAAAGGTGATGATGCTGGTCCCGAGGTCCGCCAGTTTGTCAATCCGCCTCAGCATCTCGTCCGTCGGGACCGGCGGTGAGTGCTTGTCGAACTCATTGCAATATGTGCACGCCAGGTTGCAGCGGCGGATGGGGATCACTTGCGCCAGAATCGGGTGGTCGGCGGATGCCATGGCCCGCACGAACATACGCACTTCGCGCCATCGGCGGTGTACCTTGGTCCATGACGCGCATAACGTGGGACGTTTTCAGCGTACGATATGGCTCTGGAGTCTTTCTTGATGCGCCGCGAACCCGAATATTTTGGCGAAACCGAACTCGATCTTATTTACATGGCCAGCCGCCTTCGGGATGCGCTGAAGCTTGAAAAGCTGCTCACCGATGCAGGCATCGATTACGTTGTCGAAACTGGTCCTTACACAGGCGGATTGCTGATCAAACGGGATCTGACCGGCGCGTTCTTTTACGTCGCTCCGGCGAACGTCGCGAATGCGCGCGATGTTCTCTTGAACAATCGCCTCAAGCCTTATGAACCGGAATAAGTTTCCGTCACGGGGTCGCACTTGCGCAAGTTCTCCGCCATCTGTTCGGGTGCGGTGTCGGCAAGGAACGTTCCATAAGCGGTTTCGATGGTGGCGAGATATTTGAGCTTGGTCGGGCTGCGCTGCAGCGGCAGAAATTGCACATAGAAGTGATAGGGCGCTTCGGGCATTCGCAAGCGGCGCCTGCCTGACGGACATCATGAGCGGCATAACGAAGCCGTAGAGATCGTCGTACTTCCGCCGGATCACGCTAATGCTGCCGGCGAGGCTTGTCCGTTCCTCATCGTTGAAATCCAGCAACGTTCTCGCGTGGCGTCTGGAATAGATGGAAATCTCAGCCGGGAAACCGCGCGGCATATGGAACGAAGGCCACGAAATGGTCGTTCGCCGAAACCACTCGGATCCCATCTTTCAGCTCCTTGGCGAGCAGACGCGCAGAACAGACAATCGCCATTGTGGGTATCGGCGTAATCGCGCGCCGAAGCGAGTTCCTTTTGCACAACCGGCGGGATAAACGGCATCGCGTAGATCTGGCCGTGAGGATGCGGCATGGTAACGCCGACCGCTTCGCCGCAATTTTCGAAAGCAGCGACCAATGCAATGTCCGGATTCGCGGCGTGCTGCCTGGTCCGCTCCGTCCAAACATCCACTACTTTGCGCCAAGTCTCCAGGCTGAGCTTGGAGGGCGGAAGAGTGTGCTCGGGTGAATACAAAACCACATCGCACGCGCCCCGCGGTCCTGTTTCCGCGAACAATCCGGACTCCGGCGCAAACGGATCGGCATCGGGAGAAAACGCCGGAAAATCGTTTGGATAAAGATACACTTCGTAATGGTCCGGCACGCGGCCCGAGCCGGGATCGAAGGGACACCAATCCGCAGGCATCTGCGGACGATTCTGCCGCGCGGTCGTGACCACTACCCACTGCTGGAGCAACGCATGCCAACGAAGCTGATTCATCAGCTAATTGACTGTGTTGTCGATGGGAATCGTAACAGTGTTGCTGAGGCGTCCGTCCTGGCTGATGAGGAGCTGCATCTTCTCATCGGCGGACAGATCGGACGGCAAAAGAATTCGAACTTCGTAGACACCGATGGCGCCTTGAGGCAGGATTGCCGAAAGCACTTCGACGGGGCGCCCGTCCACGGTTGCAGTGACAGGGCTCAAGACAGGCGCATCGGGGCCGTCATACGGCACGCCCGCAAGAGGAGTTTTCGTCGCATCGCCGGCATTGATCGCACCCAGGCCGGCGGCCCACAAGACCAGAATTTCCCCCGCTTTCGCTGGACTCTCCGACGTGACTGGGGTCGGCGCAACGGATTCCGTGGAGAGCATCGGCGCGTGAAGGCTCATTCCGGGCCGCGGCTCATCGCCCGCAAAAGCGAACAAGCCGGGCGCTGTAGCAAGCAGCTTGACTTCCGCGGCATTGGTCGTGACGACGGTCCCATCGAGGCGTTGCGTTCGAACGTAGAGGCTCGCCGAGGAGACACTGCCAAGATTGTATGGAAACTGAACGCGGATTTGCGTAGTGGAGACTTCCAGAATGGGCAGCGCCACTCCATCGAGAAAAACTTCAACTCCGGCTAAATTCAGGGGCAACTGCTGACCTGCGCCGTCTGGCGCTGCCTCGTTCGTTTCCGCCAAACCCGCACCGGCGATGGTGACCAGAGTTCCCGGGGCAACCGGCCCCGGCATCAGCGTGGCGGAACTCATCACGGCGTTCCCAGGTAAAGGCGAATCAGCGGCCGAAAACACCAGAATGCGATGATCTCGCGAATCGGCCACGAAGAGATTTGTTCCATCGGAGGCGAGCGCGCTCGGCCGTCCAATGCTATCCGCTCCGGGATTGTCGCTAAGATTGCTCGAGGTGAAATTCGGCTGACCCAATACAGCGTCGGCGGGTTGATTATCGAAAACGGGAAAAGAATTCCAGACCAGAACTCTATGCAATGTCGCGTCGCCAACAAACAACCGCTTTCCGTCGAAAGCGACCGAGATAGGGTCCAGCAGCGTTGACGCTGAGACGAGCCGACCCCATGCTGCCCGGCCCAAGCACAATATCAGGATGACTGGAACTGCGCGGCAAACTGCTGTCGCGCCAGAGCAGAACTTGACCGTTCGCCGTGTCCGCGATGACGACCGTTTTGCCAAAGACGCTTACGGCGCCAATCCCCGGCAGAACTGATTGGTTCGTTGAGGCGATGGGCGAGAACCCGCATACGATGCAAGCGGAGCCTTGCCGGTCGGCCAAATCATCTTTCGACCCGGGGATCTGGCCCAAGTCAAACGTAAGCAACCGGTGCGACGCGTCCGCGACATACAGGTGTCCGCCGGAAATCGAAAGACTCAGCGGAGTGATACCGGCCTGCCGCGACGAAAACGATGGCTGCCCGATCACGGCACGAGCAGCCTGACCACTCTGGAAATCGGCGGCCCAGATGGAGGTGGTAATCAGACGATAGCGCTGCTAAGCGTGTGATTCTATCCATCTAGAGTCTTTATGGCCTAAGCCACCTCTTAATAGACTACTTTGTTTTACGCCGATATGTGGCGGTAATTCGCGTCGAAATACCGCCTCTGGCAGCGAAATCGCCGATCACCGTGGCTCGTACTGGATCTGCCGCTCTAACCACGTCCGCCAATATCCGGTTCACCGCATTTTCCTGAAAGATACCTAAATTACGGTATTCAAGCGTGTACATCTTCAGAGATTTCAATTCCAAACAGCGCTTCCAGGGAGTGTACACAAGGCGCACAGTTCCATGGTCGGGTAGGCCCGTCTTAGGACAAACCGAGGTGAACTCCGGCATCACGATCTCGATCTCGTACTGGGAGTACTGGTTCGGCCAAGTCTCTATCTCGGGGAGTACCGCGGCGATGCCCGCTTCCGCGTGCTCGTCGGTGTACTGACGGCGGGATTTTCTCATTTCAGTTGTAGTTTGTGTGTGAGCAACTCCAGGAATAGACCCACATCGGTAACCACTCCGACCGCCTGGCCCGTTCCGCGATCGCTCACCTTTGTGGGCACGGCGGGATTGATGTCCACGCAGACGATTTTGACCCAGGCGGGCAACATGTTGCCGACGGCGATCGAGTGGAGCATGGAACTGAGACACAAGACCACTCCCGCGCCCTGCAGCCGCGCCGCATAGGCGTCCTGAGCTTCGTTCATGTCCGTGATCACGCCGGGCAGCGGACCATCGTCGCGTAAGCTTCCGGCCAGAACGAAAGGAATGTTCGCTTTCACGCATTCATACATCACGCCCTTCGTTAACCGGCCGGATTTTACGGCTTCCGCAATACCGCCAGCGTGATAGATGGCGTTGATGGCGCGCATATGATTGCGATGGCCGTGTTCTTCGAGACGTCCGTCGGAGATACGGACGCCCAGAGAGGTGCCGAGCAGAGCCGCTTCGATATCGTGCACCGCTAGCGCATTTCCAGCCAATAAGGAATCTATCCAGCCCGTGCGAATTAGACGCGACAGAGGCTCGCATCCGCCGGTATGAACGACTACGGGACCAGCGACGGCCACGATCTTCTTGCCATCTGCTCTGACCTGCTTCATGATGGCTGCGGTCTGTGAAACGGCTGTTTCCACCTGCCGCTCCGAAGAGATCTCATTGCTCATGAACGCGAACGACAGCCGGTCGCGTTCTTTCGCCTCGGGCATTACGCGGATGCCCTTCATGCCAGTTACAACGCGATCCTTCGCTTTGATGTCCCGAAGGCGTCGGCATTGCGCCGCATCTTCGCGCACCACGATCATGGCGTCCATGCGCTGGTTTTGCACTTCCAGCCATTGACCCCGATACCGCACGTATGTTCGCTGGTTCGTGGTGGAGTAGAAGTCTTCCGGGGGACATCGGTCCCGATCGGCGGGTTTCAGCTCCGCATCGTCGGAATCCGCGGCCGTGCAGCCCAAGGCGAGCAAGACGGTCATCATGCGCTCCATATGCTCGCGGGAAGGAGCCTCCACTCGCAAGCGAAGCGATGACGGATCGCTGTTGGTACGACCGATCGAAAACTGTTCTACCTCAAAACGGCCGCCCGCTTCGACAACGGCGTCGAAGATCCGCTCCATAATCTGCGAGTCGATCAGGTGGCCTTGGGCCTCAACTACTTCGCAGAACGGCAATTCCGCCGTGCCAGAGGACTGCTCCGCCATGCTCAAACGTGCGTAAGGAATAGCGGGAGGCCTTCCTTACTGGCGTAACTGGGGCGATACCGTTCGGTGTTGTACATGTGCTCCACATCGACTTTGCGCGGGCCCAATTTGGGGTCGGGAATCGGGCACCATGGCAAACTTGCCTTCCCAAACCGCCGCCATTAAGCCGGTTTTGTGAGATGTGATCGCGTCGTACGCCATGGTGCCAAACGTGGTCGCGACCATGGTGTCCAGGAAGTCGGGCGCGCCACTGCGCAGATCGTAGGTAAGATCGCTGACCACAGTTTCGGCCCCGGTTTGCCGTATCACTTCATCGCTGAAAGCTTCCGCAACGCTGAACTTCTTGCGGTGCCCAAACGCGTCGGCCTCGCCATATTCCTTGGTTGTGTAGCCCTGCCACTGCGCGCCTTCGGACAGAATAACGAGGCAGTAGTTACTCGGATTGTTCCGCTTGTCGGTCATGAGAAGCTCGATCAGGTGGTTGAGATCGAACTTGTATTCTGGGATGCCGCACCGAAGAGAAGTTACATATGCTGTATAGAGCGCGGTATAGCCCGCATCGCGCCCGAAGACGCGAAAGATGCCAACGCGCTCGTGCGAGCCAACAGTGGTGCGCTGCCGTTGGATGGACTCTTGCGCCCGGGAAATGGCCGTAGAGAAACCAATGCAATATTCGGTGTTCCGAACATCGTTGTCCATCGTCTTCGGAATGCCGATCACATTGAATCCCAACTTGTCCAAAACAGCCGCGTAGCTGAGCGTGTCATCACCGCCGATCGCAACCAGATGATCGATTTCGAGCTTCTCCAGATTTGACAAGACCCTCTTGCTCATGTCGTAAGTCGTTGTCGGCATGCCGTTTTTTGTGGTCTGGCACGAAGGAAAATCCCCGGGGTTCAGGAAATCGGGGACCTTTTTCATTTTCGAAGGATTGGTGCGGCTGGTGTGTAGAAACGTTCCACCGCTGCGATCGATGGTTCTCGTGTTGTCGCGATTGAGCGGAAGGACGTAACGCTTCACGCTCGCCGGGTCTTCGAAATTTAGATCGACAAGACCTTTCCAACCCAAGCGAATTCCAGTGACGTCGTGGCCGTCTGACGTGCTGCGGTACACGACGTTTTTAATCACTGCATTCAGACCAGGCACATCGCCGCCACCGGTCAAGATACCGATCTTTTTACCGGACATGAATCTCCTGTTGTATCAAGCGAAACTCTTGCAGAAATCGCTTCTATTGTAACTTTGGCGCGAAAAATTCAAGGCGGCCGTGGCGCGAGAAATGGATAATAATAATCGCCTTTGAGACGGGATAAGAATGATCGATGGTATTCACGCGATGATCTTTAGCAAGGACGCCGAGCGCGTTCGGATTTTCTTTCGCGATGTGCTCGAATTTCCTGCGGTTGACGCGGGGCATGGCTGGCTCATCTTCGCCTTGCCGCCCGCGGAATTAGGGATCCATCAAGGCGAAGACTGTTCGCACGAACTGTATTTGATGTGTGATGACCTGGCCGTAACAATGGAGAATTTGAAGCAGAAGGGTGCGGAATTTACTGGGCCAATCACAGAGGCCGGATTCGGCCTTATGACCCGAATAAAGCTGCCTGGGGGCGGAGAACTGGGAATATACCAGCCGAAGCATCCAAGTCCGTTGCGGAGATAGGAGATAAATGCGTTGCGTACGACGCGCCGCCGCTCAGACGAGGGAAGCTTTTTGGACTTTGCCGGAGCGAATGCAGGAAGTACAAACGCGGACGCGCTTTCCCGCACCTTTGATAAGCGCGTGCACGGTCTGAAGATTCAAATTCCAGCGGCGCTTGCTGACGTTATGGGCGTGACTGATCCGATGCCCGAATTGTGGCCCACGACCACAGATTTCACAAACCTTTGCCATAAGAACACACGTCCACTCAGCTCGCTAAGTGGCCCAAGACTCTACTTTAGCAGGGCTTCAAACGGAGAGCAACCTGCTCCCCCTTCAACTGCAAGGCTTTCAGAGGCTAGTTTTATATTCCAACTTCTTTTTTTGCCTGCTCGACTAGCCCCTCGATCTCATGCTGATATTTCTCAAGCGATTCCTTACTGCTCGCTTCAAATCGCGTGACGAGGACGGGCTGCGTGTTGGAGGCGCGCACTAATCCCCATCCTTGATCAAATGGCACCCGAACGCCATCCACATCAACAACCTTGTGATTTTTGCGCGCCAGTTCGGCCACTTTCGAAACGACTTTGAATTTCGCGTCGTCGGGACAATCGATCCGGATCTCCGGTGTGGATACCAGCTTAGGGATGCCTTCCAATTGATGGGATAACGGCTGGCCTGATGTCGAGACGATCTCCAACAGCCTGCAAGCTGCGTAGATGGCATCGTCGTAGCCGTAGTACCGATCGGCGAAGAACATGTGACCCGACATTTCACCCGCAAGCTCGGCGTGCTCCTGTTTCATCTTGTCCTTAATCAAAGAATGTCCAGTCTTGTACATGATCGGATTCCCGCCCAACTCGGCCAGCTTGTCGTACATTACTTGGGAACATTTCACTTCGCCTATGAACGTCGAGCCTGGTTTGCGCGAAAGAATTTCGCGGCCGAAGATAAGCAGGAGCATGTCGCCGTAAATGACTTTCCCATGCTCGTCCACCGCGCCGATCCGGTCGGCGTCCCCATCGAAGGCGATCCCGAGGTCAGCGTTGACCTTTTTGACTCTATCCTGAAGATGCTTTAGGTTCGACAGGACAGTAGGGTCGGGGTGATGATTGGGGAAATGTCCGTCCATTTCGAAAAACAGTTCCTCGGATTCGACATTCAGCTTTTCGAGCACTCGATGAATCACGGGACCTGCCGTACCATTACCCGCGTCCAGAACGACTTTCACTTTGCGCTCGAACTGAAATTGAGACGCAATCTCATCCACATATGGCGCGACCACGTCGAGTTTTTTGGTCGAGCCCGGACCTGAGTCCAAGTCGCCGGTCTGAATGAGTTTAAGGACGTTTTGAATTGCTTCCCCATGAAGCGTCCCGGCTCCGCAGACAGTCTTAATGCCGTTGTATTCAGGAGGATTGTGGCTGCCGGTTATCATGATGCCTCCGTCCGCCTTGCAGTACACGACTGAGTAATAAAGAACCGGAGTAGGAACTGTCCCAATGTCCAGCACATGCGCCCCGCTAGCGATCAGGCCCCGCAATAGCGCGTCGTGAACACGCGTGCCGCTCAGTCTGCAGTCGCATCCCAGACAAATGGTCCGGCCGCTGTGCCGGCAAATATACGTGGCTAGTGCTTGACCCAGCACTTCCACGTCCTGATCGAGCAGTTCAGTTTCCGCGATTCCGCGGATATCGTATTCGCGGAAGATACTCGGATTGAGCATACGTATTCAGAATATCCGTGGAACAAATTTCAAGCTGCTGGTTTGGCTTAAAATAACGTCTCGCGACGTATTATCAGGCTCTCGAGATAATCCGTATCGATCTCATATCCGAATCCCGGAGTATCACTCACCGGAATGGTTCCTTGCGGCGTCACCTCGATTGGCGGCGTAACGATGTCCCTTTTCCAGTACCGTTTGCTAGCCGAAACATCGCCTGGAAGGACGAAATTCGGAAGCGTGGAAAGCGCAATGTTGTGTGCACGGCCGATACCGGATTCGAGCATTCCTCCGCACCAAACTGGAATAGCATTTGCTTCGCAAATATCGTGCACGCGTTTGGCTTCGGCAAACCCGCCCACGCGACCAAGCTTGATATTGATAATGCGCCCCGCTTTGATACGGATCGCCTGTTCGGCGTGATGAGCAGAACGGATCGATTCATCCAGGCAAATTGGCGTATCGAGAGCGGCCTGGAGGACGGCGTGATCGATGATGTCGTCGTGCGCAAGCGGTTGCTCAATCATCATCAGATAGAACTCATCCAGTTTTTTCAGATGATCTAAGTCGTTTAACGTATACGCGGAATTCGCATCGGCCATCAATTTGATATCGGGAAAACGCTCGCGGATCCTGCGGATGACATCGACGTCCCACCTGGGTTTGATTTTCATTTTGATGCGCTGATAACCCGCCGCGAGTTCCGTCTCTATCTTCTCGATCAGCGCTTCCACGCTCTCTTGAATGCCAATGGAAACCCCGCACGGAATTTCCCGGCGTGCGCCTGCTCCAATAGTCTTCCACAGCGGCTCTCCGTTCAGGCGCGCTTGCAAATCCCAAACGGCGGTCTCCATACCGCCGCGAGCCATATTGTGCCCGCGGATATATGCCGTTCGTGCAGCCACTTCGCCCGGCGACGAGAATTCATGGTTTAAAATCCGCGGCCCGACATAGTCAATCAAGAAGCGGCCAGATGGAGCCTGTCCACTCTTCGTTATAGAACGGATTTTCGCCGGCCGTCACTTCTCCCCATCCGGAGATGCTGTCGGCGAACACCTCCACCAGAATGATGTCACGCTCGTGAGTGCGGCCGAAACTCGTTTCGAAGAAATGCACCAGCGGCATTCGAATGTGCCGGAGTATGATTCGGTCTACTTTGATTCCCATTTGCCCAGTAAGTAAATTCCCGCTTCGTCTCGTCTTTTCAAATCCAATCACGGCCAATCCGTCGTGAAAATGCTTGTCGAACTGCTCACCAACGGCCGACTGAATCTCGCGGGCGAGCCGTTTATCTCGCCTGCGCAATTCGGCGATATCTGCCGCGACCTCGATCCTTGCCTGGGGAACGGGAGCTTCAAACAACGCTCCACTGGATAGGGCCGCGGCGCGCGGGGATTGAATCCACCATTCCGCTACCAATCGGTCGGTCGGCAATCCCCCGTGCAGGTGACTCGTTGTCATGCCGTATTGGTTATGCACGTAGCGGCGTGCGATCGCGCCCAAGCGTTCGATATTGAAGAACGCATTCTTAATTTCGAGCGGATCGAAAGTCCATTCGATCAGGTCAACGCCGGTCGCGATTGCGTACTCGCGCTGCTTGAGTTTTAATTCCCTGCCGATGCCCGAGTTTCTGTAATTGGGCAGTACGCCTAGCATATGGCTGTGAAGGTACGATCTGCCCCCCGGCTTCAGCCCCGGAATGCAGAGGCAAAAAGCCACCATCTTGCCGTGATCGAAGGCAGCCCAACGCCTGGCCGCCAATCTTGCTGGCGACCACAAATAAGCGGAGCGGCAGCAGATCGACATCCTGAAATCCCCAGATATCGCGCTGCAGACGGACGGCCTCGGCAAACTCATCGAGTGTTGTGAGCGGACGGGTTTCTATTGAGCGTTTCTCCTGCACCTGGCTAGCCGCCATCATTGTATGGTAGCGATGCATGCGACAGTTTTCAGACGAGTTTGAGACGAGCGATAAACTAGTCCGTGCCTAGATCACCCGAAAGGAACACCAACAGTCCATGGCGTTTGAGAAACGAACTACTTTGCCGGGAAGCGAAAGGAAGCCTCTCCCTGGCTCGCAGCAGGTAGGGACGATCCAGCCGGACGAAACGATCCGAGTCACTCTCTATTTGCGCAGGAAAGCGGCCGACCCACCGGTGGCCAGCGGCGCTCCGGTATACACTCACTTGACACGTGAGCAGTTCGCTGAGCAGCATGGAGCGAATGCCGGACGATATTGCGCTGGTCGAAAAGTTTGCCCACGAGTATCAACTCACGGTGTACGAAAACAGCATTGGTAAACGGCAAGATGTGCTGACCGGAACCGCGGCAGCCATGACCAAAGCGTTTGGCGCGGACCTTGTCTGTTATCGGGCAGAGAAAACAGGTCACAATTTCCGGGGTCGGACCGGCGCTTTGAGCATTCCGTCTGAACTCGAAGGCATAGTTGTTGCTGTTCTTGGGCTCGATACGCGCCCCATTGCCAAACCGCATTTTCGAAGAAAGAAACAACAGCGGCAACCACGTTTACACCACCGCAGGTAGCAGCTCTGTACAATTTCCCGACCGGAGTTACAGGCCAAGGCGAAACCGTCGCCATCATCGAGTTAGGCGGCGGCTATAACACTTCCGATCTGCAGACTTATTTCCAAGGTTTGAGGATCAACGAGCCAAACATCACGGCCGTTTCAGTGGATGGCGGCCAGAATACACCGGGATCCGATGCCGATGGGGAGGTAATGCTGGACATTGAAGTGGTGGGTGCGATCGCCCCGGGAGCAAATATCGCCGTCTACTTCGCTCCCGAACACCGATCAGGGCTTTGTGGATGCGATTACCGATGCGGTTCACGATGCTACCCGAAAACCGTCGGTGGTCTCCATCAGTTGGGGAGGACCCGAGGATTCCTGGACACAACAATCGCAGACTGCCATGAATGCGCGCTCTGCAAGACGCAGCCACCTTGGGCGTGACGGTAACGGTGGCTGCGGGCGACGACGGCTCGACCGATGGAGCCGGAGACGGCAAGCTGCACGTGGACTTCCCTGCTTCGAGCCCCTTCGCGCTGGCTTGCGGCGGAACGACGTTGAAAGGATCCGGCAAGAAAGATCTCTTCCGAGGTCGTATGGAATGAAGTCGCGAACCAGGAAGGCGCAACCGGGGGCGGTGTGAGCAACGCGTTCCCGTTGCCGAGTTACCAGAGTTCAGCAGGTGTCCCTAAGCAGCCACAAACGGGATTCGTGGGACGAGGCGTGCCCGATGTGGCAGGAGATGCCGATCCAAGCACCGGTTATCAAGTGCGCGTCGATGGCCAGAACCAAGTAGTTGGAGGCACCAGCGCTGTTGCGCCTCTGTGGGCTGCGCTCACCGCCTTGATGAATGAGCAGCTCGGGACGCCGCTCGGCTTTCTGAATCCGAAACTCTACCCGCTCGGCGAAGCGGATTTTCAGGACATTACCAGCGGCAACAATGACGACAGTAGCCTTGGTTACTACAGCGCCAAAGCGGGTTGGGACCCCTGTACCGGGCTGGGCAGTCCGAATGGCACGGCGCTCTTGAAGGCATTTTCAGCCGGTTCGCCGGCTGCTCAGCGCGTTCACGTGCCCGGAAGCACCCCAAAACATCAATCCATCCGATCAGTTCTCGGCGCTTACCGACCCGAATCATGAAACTAGTCACCGCAACCTCTCGTTCTGCGTCGCGCTTTGTCGGGAACCGGCTCGGATGTCGCCGAGGGCTTGCTTTCCGGCACATTGCCCTCCGGTACTCGAGAAGCTCCAGCCGGCGTAACGGCCGCCGATCAGAGCGATATGAATGCGGTCTGTTCGTTTGCTCAACACTATGGTCTGACGATTCTCGAAGAGAATGCCGCCGGGCGCACTGTTCAAGTGCAAGGTACGGCGCAGCAGATGGATGAAGCTTTCAAGATCAAGCTGGTTCGCGCAACCGATTCGAAAGGCGGCCAGTATCTGACATACAAGGGAGCGCTGTCGATTCCGGAATCATTAGCAGGGATCGTGACGGCGGTGTTGGGCTTGGATCAGCGGCCAGTGGCCAAGCATCACGGCGCGGGCTAATAGAGGGGCGGTTCGCCGGGCGGACGAGTCTTCCAGCGGCGGTGAATCCACATCCACTGATCGGGATATTCGCGGATGATCTGTTCGAAGATCGAAGTGGATGCGCTGCGTGTCTGCTAGCGCATCGCCGCTCATTTCAATCGCCGGATAGAAGCGCAGCACGTATCGTTTCTTGCGTTCGTCCCAGAGTGCGAATCCCGGAATGACCGGGGCATTCGCGTGATGCGCGAGCTTTACGAACGCGGTTCCGGCGCAGGCTAATTTACCGAAGAAGTTGATGAAAACACCTTCCGACGCGCTGGTATTTTGGTCAATCAAAATTCCGACAGCTTCATTGTTTCTTAGACGCCATGAGAACGGACCGGACTGCCTCTTTTTTGTAGATCAGGCGATTTCCGGACAGGGTTCGCCGCGCTTCCACGATGCGATCAATCAAGGGATTATCGAGCGCCCGAACCATCACGTTCATTGGCTCCGTCATCAAAGCATGGGCAAACGCACTCAGTTCCCAGTTGCCCAGATGGGCCGTCGCGATCAGTACGCCGCGCCCTTCCTGCTTCGCTTGCGAATAATTTTCCAACCCTTCGTACGAAATCCACTGGCCAATATTGTCCGGAGTTGAGAAGACGGGAAACGCGCCAGCGCGACAAGCATTCGCGCGATGCTTGCGAAAACTCCATCTATGATCTTTTGACGATCCTGCGTGTCGAGCTCCGGAAAAGCAAACGAGAGATTCTTGAGACCAACGCGTCGAAGCTTCGGCACGGCAATATCGAGCACGCGGTCGCCAGGCGCGCCACAAGATTGGCAGCGGATAACGGAAGCAGCCGAAGAGCTCCGATGAGCGTAGACGCCAACGCATACTCCGCGCAAATCTGGAATCGGCTTTTCGTCTGGGCCAATTGCGAGTCTAATTGATCCAGCCGCCGCCGAGCACCAGGTCCGCATCGTAGAAAACGGCGGCCTGCCCGGGCGTTACAGCCCGCTGCGGCTCATCGAAAACAACTTCGATCCGAGACGGGTCCCGGGACGGCACCAGAGTCGCTTCCGCGGCGAGATGCTTGTTGCGAATCTTCACCTGAGCCCGACGAGGCTCGCTCGGCGGGCAGATAGAAAGCCAGTTTACGTCGCGCGCAGTCAGTGAAGATCTCATCAATTCGTTGTTTTTTCCAACGATCACCCGCTGCGAGGAAGGATCGGTCGCGATCACGTACAGCGGCTCACTCGCGGCGATGCGCAATCCGCGGCGCTGGCCCACCGTGAAGTGGTGAGTTCCGGCGTGCTCGCCGAGCACCTGGCCGCTCGTATCGACAATCTCTCCTTCTGTTTTCGACGTATGAATGCCCTGCTCCTTGAAATAGGCATCGATAAATGCGGCGTAATCGCCATTCGGAACGAAGCAGATCTCCTGGCTGTCATTCTTTTCGGCAACCGGCAACCCCAACTCCCTTGCCAGCTCGCGAACTTGCGATTTCACCATGCCGCCGAGAGGAAAAAGCGTGCGCGCCAATTGAGGCTGTGTCAATCCAAACAGAAAATAGGTCTGGTCCTTGCGGCGTCGATGCTGGTACGCATCTGGTAACGTCCGGCTGGATTCATCGAAGCTCAGGCGCGCATAATGCCCCGTCGCAATCTTTTCCGCGCCTACGCCATCCGCCATTTCCAAGAAACTGGTCGAACTTGATGAAGTTGTTGCAAAGGGTGCAGGGAATGGGCGTTCGACCCGCGAGATAATCCTGTACGAACGGCTGCACAACCTGCTGTTCAAAGCGCTCTTCGAAGTTGACGACGTAGTAAGGAATGCCGAGAACCGAGGCGACGAATCGCGCGTCATAGACATCGTCAAGCGAGCAGCAACGTCCCACGCTGCCGCCCTCCGGAGTAATTTCGGGCAAGCGGCGCTGATTCCAGAGCTGCATCGTAAGGCCGACGACAGAAAGGCCCCGGCGCTGGAGCAGCCCGGCGACAACTGAGCTGTCCACGCCGCCCGACATTGCCACTGCGATCGGTGCTGAGGTTTCAGACGGCAACCGGGTTCTCCAATCTGACTGCGTTTCGAAGTCTCCCGACACAAGCCAGCGACTGCATCCGCCAGAAGAGCGACATCGGCCTGCAGTGTTGTAGCGTCCGAACGAAAACCGAACGCTTGCCTTTGCTTCTTCGCGAGTCCGGCCCATGGCGAGCAGCACGTGGGAAGGCTCCACCGATCCACTGCTGCAGGCCGAACCTGTTGAAACCGCAATGCCCCTCATATCCAGAGCGATGACCAGCGCCTCGGCTGAAATACCGCGAAAGAGGAGATTGCTGGTATTCGGTAATCTGCTGTCTCTCGAGCCGTTTATTTCGACATTGTCCAAATTAGAGAGCACTCTACGTCTCGAACTGATCGCGAAGCCGGCGCACCGAATCTTTCATGCCTGCATCGCACAATTCGACTGCGCGAGCGAAAGCCATTGCCCCTGGAACATTCTCAGTTCCCGCGCGCCGCTCCCGCTCGTGCCGTCCACCGTACTGAATTCCGCGCAGAGGAGTACCCTTGCGCACGAACAGTCCACCGACTCCCTTTGGAGCAAATAGTTTGTGGGCACTCACGGAATAGAGATCCACTCCGAGCTCTCGAACATTGACATCGATCTTGCCAAGAGCTTGAACACCATCGGAGTGAAGAAAGATCTGCTGCCCTGCGTCGCGGCGCTCGCGCACGATCTCCGCGATTTCGCGGATCGGCTGAATCGTTCCGACCTCATTGTTCGCGTGCATCACGGAAACGAGCACGGTCTCAGCGCGCATATGACAGCGAATATCTTCCGGATCGACCAAGCCCCGACGTATCAACGTCCACATAGGTGACTTCGACACCTTCACGCTCCAGTTGCCGGCAAGATTCCAAAACCGACGGATGCTCGATCGAGGTGGTGATGACGTGCTTTCGGCCGCCGGCCAGATTCCGCACCAGCCCGAGTATCGCGAGATTGTTCGATTCCGTACCACCGCTGGTGAACACAAACTCCGCCGGCGAAGCCTGGATGAATTCAGAAATCGTTTTGCGCGATTTCTCCAGATGCTGGCGCGCGAGCTTGGCCCGCCCGGTGAGTGCTGGAAGCATTGCCGTACACTTCGCACAAAGCGGAGCTCATTGCGCCGACCACTTCGGGCGCAACAAACGTAGTCGCATTGTGATCGAAATAAAGCAATTTGGCTTATCGAGAGCTCAGGTATTCTACGCAGCCAGTAGGAATTGCGAGGTTTTCACTACAATTCTAACAGCGCATGGCATCCTCCGCACGGCTCCCGACGATCACGCTGACCACCGATTTCGGATTGACGGACCATTATGTCGGCACCATGAAGGGCGTCCTCCTGAGCCGTTGCCCCGATGCGCGGCTGGTGGATATTTCACACGAAATTGCGCCGTTTTGCATCTTGTCGGGCGCATACACGATTGATCAAGCCGCGTCCGTACTTCCCTGGCGGGACGGTTCATCTTGTGGTGGTTGATCCGGGGGTAGGGACAACGCGCAGGCCCATTTTGCTCGAAGCGCTCGGACAGCATTTCATCGCTCCCGGATAATGGCGTTCTCAGCATGATTGTTGCCCGGGATGGAGTGTGGAAAGCTCGCGAGCTTTCAAATCGGAAGTCTTTGGCTCGATTCGCCGTCTTCCACTTTTCACGGAAGAGACATATTCGCTCCGGTTGCGGCGGCTATCGCGAGCGGGGCGGCGCGGCCAGAAGATGTTGGCCCGGAAATTCGCGATATTCAGTTGCTTCCCGATCTGCAGGCGAGCGAGACAGCGCCGGGTTGCTGGCAAGGCAAAGTGCTCAGCATCGATCGTTTCGGGAACGTGATTTCCAACTTTCAGGTCGGTCGATTTTCCGGAGCTCGGATCTCGCCAGTTTGCGCTATCTGTGGGAAAACACACAGTAACTACCTTCAGGAAGGCGTTCGGCGAAGCGCGAGCAAGGCCCTCTCTTCGCCTATTTTGGAAGTTCCGGCTACATCGAAATCGGCATGAATCAAGCAAAGCGCCGCTGCTCACCTGGGCGTCACCCCGGGCGAGGTCATCAGCTTACGAATGTAGGCTTTGTGATCAGGCGCACCTGAGAAAAACGCACCCCTCGCGATACAATTTAAACTAAGTCTTCAGTTCGTCCCAGATCGTCACGGCTACAGGAGATCGCGACGATTTTGACGGCCCTCACGCATGACCGCCCTCGAACCGATCACACTCACTCGCGCTGCCGAGTTCCGCAAGAAGTTGCAATCAAAGATCATCGTTGCCGATGGCGCGATGGGCACCATGCTGTATGCCAAAGGAATTTTCATCAATCGCTGCTTTGATGAGCTGAACTTATCCTCTCCTCAAATGGTGAAAGAGATTCACCAGGAATACGTCAGAGCAGGCGCTGAGGTGCTTGAGACCAATACGTTTGGCGGCAACAGGGTTCGGCTGAGCGCCTTCGGATTGGCTGAAAAACTTCAGGCGATTAACGAGGCCGGGGTTCGTCTGGCCCGGGAGGCCGCGGGAGAGAAGGCTTTCGTCGCTGGAGCGATTGGTCCTCTCGGAACGCACATTGAGCCATTGGGGCCGATGTCCTTTGCGGAAGCGCGCGCTATTTTTCGCGAACAGGCGGAAGCGCTCGTCTGCCGCCGGCATCGATCTCGTTGTCATTGAGACTTTCTCCGAATTGAACGAATTGCGGGAAGCGATTTATGCGGTTCGCGAAGCCGCTGGCCCGGACATGGTCATCGTCGCGCAGGTCACCGTGAATGATGACGGAACGCTTCGCGATGGCGCCAGCACGGAGACATTCACGCGCATTCTGAATGAATTGCCGGTGGACGTAATCGGTGTGAATTGTTCGGCCGGTCCGAAAGTGGCTCTCGAAACCATCGAGAAAATGGCAGCGCTCACCACGAAACCACTCAGCGCCATGCCGAATGCCGGTTTGCCCGCTACGGTGGAAGGCCGGAATATCTATCTCTGCTCACCCGAATACATGGCGCAGTATTCGCGCCGCTTCATCCAGGTAGGAGCGCGGATATTCGGTGGTTGCTGCGGCACGACGCCCGATCACATCAAGCTGATCTGCAGTGAAGTGCGATCTTTCCAGCCGGCACAGCACGGAACGACGCCCGCGGTGATCGTTGAAGAAGGCAAACCGGAAGTAAAACGGCTCGCCAAAGTGCCGCTTCGCCGAGAAATCGCAATTAGGCGCGAAACTTGCGGCGGGCAAATTTGTCGCGTTCGTCGAGATTCTTCCCCCGCGCGGAGTAGACGCATCCAAGGAAATCGCGGGCGCGCGCCTTTGCCGCGATCACGGCATCGACTGCATCAACGTTCCCGACGGTCCTCGCGCCAGCGCCCGGTTAAGCGCCCAAGTAACTTGCCAACTGATCCAGCAGCAGGCTGGAATCGAAGCAGTCCTTCATTTCTGCTGCCGCGACCGCAACATTCTCAGCATTCAATCGGAACTGTTGGGCGCGCACACGGTAGGCGTGCGGAATCTGATCTGCATTACCGGTGATCCGCCGCGAATGGGAACGTATCCCGATGCCACGGCGGTTTTCGATGTCGATTCCATCGGGCTGACGAACATCGTCAACAATCTCAATCAGGGCCTCGATATTGGCGGGAATCCCATGGGTTCCCAAACCGGCTTGCTCATCGGCGTAGGAGCGAATCCGGGCGCGCTCAACATGGACGAGGAACTGCGCCGCTTCGCCTGGAAAGTGGAAGGAGGAGCCGAGTACGTGGTTACACAACCTGTTTTCGATCTCGATTTGCTCGAACTCTTCCTCAAAAACACGGAGCAATATAAACTGCCGATCATTGCCGGTATTTGGCCTCTTACCAGCTACCGTAACGCCGAATTCATGATGAACGAGCTTCGTGTCCCTGTCCCGGACGAATACATGCAGCGCATGCGGCGCGCGGATAGCGCTGAGAAAGCCCGTGCGGAAGGCATCCTGATTGGGCAGGAGATGTCGGCGCGCGTGCGCTCCATGGTCCAAGGCGCTCAACTGAGCGCGCCGTTCGGCCGTTATGAAATGGCCATTCAAGTTGCCGACGCTCTTGGTGAACGCTAAACTGACGGAATATCTGGAGCTCGGGATATCTGAAGACTGAGTATCTCGCCTACTGTGGCCACCGATCTAATCGAAATCGACGCTGAGAATCCTTACCCGGGAGCGATTGAGCGCGCTGCCGCGGAGATCGCTCGTGGCGGAGTGGTTGGCGTTCCGACTGACGCGCTCTATGTGCTGGTTGCCGATCCGCTGAACTTGCAGGCCGTCGGCCGTGTGTTCGCCGCTAAAGGCCGCGAAACCGTACGTTCACTGCCTCTGGCTGTTTCGGACACTTTGATGGCCGAGGAACTGGCCAAAGAACTCAACAGCCGTTTCTATATCCTGGCGCGACATTTTTGGCCGGGGGCCTTGACCATGATTGTTCCCGCCGCGGCGAAAGTGCCCCTGAAAGTTACCGGCAATACCGGACGCCTGGCAATGCGCCAACCGAACTCGGCCGCTCTCAACGCGATTACCGAAAAGATCGGACACGCCCTGATTGCGACCAGTGCGAATCGGTCCGGCGATCCCACCAGCACCAGCGGCATAGAGCTGTTCGCCACGATGGATGGGCGAGTCGATCTCGTACTCGATGGGGGCCTGTGTACGGGTCCTGGCGCGACCACTGTCGATATCACGGAACCATACTGGCGAGTTATCAAGGAAGGCGCTATTTCGGAAAAAGAGATCGCCGAGGCCCTTCAGGCGGATTAGTCACCCTTAAAATACTCAGCAAAAATAGCTGCGCCAAACTGGTTTTTTCTGGTATTCTGACGTTTAAGCGTTCCCTGCGAGAGCGTCCCTCGGCCTCCAAAAAATTGATCCGATAGTCAATGTCATGGAGTCCGGCTCGAATCAAGTGCTGGTGTGCAGGCTCCGGTGTCTTTGGATGCCATGGAGAAGCCTAAAGGCGCTCGGAGGATTCCCCCCTGCTCTTTTATGGGGTCAATGACGGAGGCTAAACGGAAGCTCTCGCAAGGAACGCTTTCTCTCTCCCGCCTTCCTGCTGGATGAACATTCTTTTTATAGGCGACATATTCGCCTCGGGTGGCCGTGGCATTGTCGCTGAAAACCTGAATCGCCTTATCACCGAACACAAGATCGATTTAGCTGTCGCCAACGCGGAGAACAGTGCGGGCGGTTTTGGAATCACTCCTCTGATTGCCGAAGAGTTGCTGGCCTTGGGCCTGGATGTCCTCACGGGAGGCAATCACAGCTTCGATAAGCGTGAAATTCACGATTATTACGAGCACCAGCCGCGGCTGCTTCGTCCGGCAAATTATCCCGAGGGCTTACCCGGAAAGGGCGTCTACACAGCGACAGCGCGAAACGGCGCGCCTTATGCTGTGCTGAACCTGCAGGGCCGCGCTCATATGGCCAACATCGATTGTCCGTTTCGGAAAGCCGATGCATTGCTCGATGCGCTCGACCCGGCGATCAAGATTCGCTTCGTGGATTTTCATGCCGAACTGACCAGCGAAAAAATGGCGATGGGCTGGTATCTGGATGGCCGCGCGACGGCGATGATCGGAACACACACGCATATTCCTACTGCGGATTCACGCATTCTGCCCGGCGGTCTTGCCTATCAAACAGATTCCGGAATGAGCGGACCGTACGACTCTGTTATCGGCGTGGATAAGGACACCATTCTGCGGCGGTTCCTGACTGGTCTCGCAGGGCGGATGGAAGCCGCAAAGCACGGTGTGGAACTGCATGGGGTGATCATAAACGCAGATGAGACAACCGGCAAGGCGCGGTCGATTGAACGAATCCGTTGTGTAAAATAGCTTACTGGAACTCGTTCGGGCATGGACTGCATCCAATAAATGAAGAGCCGTCGGTAAGGAGGCCCACTTTGATAGCCAAATCAGGACTGATTCTATTGCTTACATTCGGCTTGGCTGCTGTTTTGCCGGCGTTCAGTCAGTCGACTTCGGATCAGAACGCAACGACCGATCAGAAAACCGTCCAAAAAACAAAGAAAGGCCGCAGCGCAGGAGGCGACGTCGGCAGCGGTGCGGGAGATATCGGCAAGGGTGCGGCAAAGGGCGCCGGCAGCGCCGCCAAAGGCGCAGGCGAAGGCGCAGCCGATTTGGTCACCTTACATCCCGATAAACGCCGCGACTTCGGTGGGCAAAGGCGCCGGAACCGCCGGTAAGGACGTCACTGTCGGAACGACGAAAGGCAGCGCGCAAAATCGTGAAAGGAATTGGGCGGGGAATTAAGCACATCTTCTGATATCCTCCTGCGCGTTGACCGCTCGAATAAGTACCGGCCCGCATCGTCCTCCGATCTTGACTGACCAGAATTCGACCGTCTCGCGGCACTCCGGAGCACCTCTCCGGAAATTGATATTCCACACCGCAATTCAATGCAGTTTTGGAATATCTTCCGGAGCTCGAGGTGCTCCTCATTGCCGCCGACACTCTTCCATCCAGGTCTGCATCAGCCTGGAATCTGACTCTCATGGCGCGCACGTCATCCTTCAAACCGCTTCTCCATTTGTTGGATCGGCCCGTATTCGTTCCCGAACGGCCTACGCTTCCCCAATCTCGACTTCCACGTTCTGTCGGGCTTTTTCGGGAGTCACGTGTTCCCAACTGCCCACAACCGCCGTCGCGGCGCAATTTCCCAGAACGTTTACGCTGGTGCGGCCCATATCCATCAACGCGTCCACTCCCAGAATCAGCGTTATTCCTTCCTGCGGAAGCTGAAAAGTCGAAAGCGTGCCGGCCAGGAGCACCAGCGCGGCTCGCGGGACACCGGCAGCGCCTTTGCTTGTAAGCATCAGCGTAAGCATCATAGTGATCTGGGTTCCAATCGGCATGTGTACGCCGGCTGCCTGAGCAATAAAAATGGAGGCTAACGACAGGTAGAGAGTCGTCCCCGTTAAATTGAAACTGTAGCCCGTCGGAAGCACGAATCCCACAATGTGCTTCGGCACACCAAAGCGCTCCATGTTCTCCAGCGCCAAAGGCAACGCCGCCTCGCTCGAAGCCGTTGAGAATGCAATCAGCAAAGGCTGTCTAACCGCATGCCAGAATCGCGCCATCGGCACTCGAGCCATCAGCAGCGTGGGAACAAGCACTCCAGCGATAAATAGCACCAGAGCCAGATACAGAGCCCCTACCAGTTTTCCCAGCCCGAACAGCACGCCGATACCCTTGGAACCGATCGTCACCGCCATCGCGGCCGCCACCCCGAAAGGCGCAACGTACATGACGTACTTCGTATATCGGAACATTACTTCGGAAACAGCGCCGGCAAAGTTTACAACCGGTTGTGCTTTCGAGCCGATAGCCGCGCATGCAGCTCCAAATAGAAAGAAGAAAACCACCATCTGCAGCACGTCATTTTGGGCCAGTGATTCAAAGATATTGCTGGGCGCTGCATGCTCAATGAGCTGAATCAACGAAACGGGCTTTGCTAGAGCAGGAGTTGAGCCGGCCTCTCCGCCAACAGTCACGCCAGCACCCGGCCGTAACACGTTGACTATTAATAGTCCGATCACAAGCGCCAGCGTCGTCACCACCTCGAAATACAGCAGCGACTTCGCCGCGATCCGGCCCATCGTCTTCAATTCGCCGGTGGAAGCTATGCCGCAAACAAGCGTTCCAAACAGTAGCGGCCCAATAATCGACCGGATCAGCCGCAGAAAAATGTTGCTGATGGGAGCGAGACTCTTCGAGAAATTCGGGAAAGACGACGCCCAGCAACACGCCGCCTAGGAGAGCAATAAAAATCCAGGAGGTAAGCGAGACCTTCTTGAGAAAGCGCACGGTCTCAACGCTCTCCCCATTTCAATTTCTCCCTCAGAACATCGAAAAACAGCATCTTGGGCGGTCGAATCAATTGGATCGCATTCGGAGAAGAGCGGCATATGATGCGGTCACCCCTTGAAAGCGGCTCGCCCACTTGCCCGTCGATGGTCAAGAACGTCCCGTCCTCGCCATGATTCAAAATCTGTATGTTGCTGCTGTCCGGCACAATCACAGGTCTGTTCGTCAGCATGTGAGGGCAAATCGGGGTGATGCAAAACGCTGCTACGGAGGGGAATATAACCGGTCCGCCTGCTGACAGCGAATAGGCGGTGGAACCCGTAGGTGTTGCGATGATCAACCCATCGGCTTTATATGCGGCGACAAAGTGATTGTCCACGTGCGTATCCAGATCGATCATGCGCGCAAGCTCTGATTTGGTGATGACAACGTCATTCAGGGCAGAGTAAGTTGCAATCACCTGATTGCCCCGCACCAGCTCGCAATCGACCATCCGCCTGTGGCCGATCCGATGCTCGCCGCGGAGTGCACGCTCCAGCTCGGGAAAGAGATCGTCAGATGGAATGGCTGTCAAAAATCCGAGATGTCCGAGGTTCACGGCAAACAGAGGAATTTCCCGGCCCGCGACATACCGGGCAGCGGCCAGAAGTGTTCCGTCGCCGCCCAGCACGATGACAAGATCGGCGCCGTCCGGCAATTCTTCGCGGCTGAAGAAGCATCCGAGATTCGCGTAAGCTGCCGTCTGCTCATCGCAACGGTAACGAATGCCTCGTTCATCAAGCCACTGCAGCAGACCACAAACGATGTGCGCCGCTTGGGCCATATTCGGTTTCGAGATAATGCCGACTGTTGCGATCTTCTGCATTTTCCCCTTTGCGCAAAGAGCCAAGCTAGACTTTGACTATACTTGCGCTTGGCCCGACCGTATTTAACCCTGAGCAAACCTTGCATGTAGAAGGAATTCGCGATTGCCTTCCGCTCCCAGAATAGGGCTATCGATGATCTCACTTATAAACCCCGCCGCTTGAATTGCGCTGCTGACTCTATCACAGGCGAGCCGGTGCGCCAACCGAATCCCGGACAATACCACCCTTTCCGACCAGCTCGCGCCCAACTTCGAATTGTGGCTTGATGAGGATAATCCAATCCCCGCCTGGAGCGAGCAGCGGCGCGAGTGCCGGAATCAGCAATGTTACGGAAATAAAACTGACATCACAGACAATCAGATCCGGCTATCTCGCCGATGTCTTCCGGCTTCAAATAGCGCGCGTTTACGTGTTCATGCAATATGACACGCGAGTCACTTCGCAATTTCCAATCGATTTGCCCAGCACCGGTATCCACAGCATGCACGCGCGCGGCTCGGTGCTGCAGAAGACAATCGGTAAATCCGCCTGTGGATGTACCGATGTCCAGACAAACCTTTCCCTCCGCAGCAATATTGAAATGCGAAAGCGCCGCTTCTAGTTTCAGGCCGCCCCGGCTGACATATCTTCGCGGCTGATCGACTTCAATGTGGGCAGTCCCCGAAATCAGGCGGCCCGGCTTGTCAGCTCGTTGGCCATTTACGGTGACTTTTCCGGCCAGAATCAATGCCTGAGCTTTCTCGCGCGACTCAGCTAAGGCACGCTCGACGAGCGCAATGTCCAACCGTTCTTTCCCAATCGATTTCAAGCCTTGCGCTGGACGATGAAATCCGCAATCTGCCGCAGCCGCTCGGCTCGATCATCGAAAGTGCGCAGCGCCAGATGCGCCTCCATGCGCTCCTTTTCGGCCATTTCGCGTGATTGCTCTAAACCGTATACGGCAGGAAACGTGATCTTCTGCTGAGCTTGATCTTTTCCGGCCGTTTTTCCCAAAGCCTCTGAAGATTCCTCTACATCGAGCAGGTCGTCGACAATCTGAAATGCCAAGCCGATATGCTCGCCATATGCGGAGAGTGCCACGAGTTCTTCTTCGCTAGCGCCGGCATAGATTCCGCCCATTCTTACGCTCGCCCGAAGAAGAGCGCCCGTCTTAGCTTTGTGAATTGCCTCAAGCAACAGTGTCGTGGGCCTCTTTCGCTCGCCCTCCAGGTCATGCACCTGACCGCCAATCATCCCCCCTACCGTGCCCGCCGCCCGCGAGAGTTCTTCCACTAACCGAATCTTCTGCTCCGGCCCGGCGTGCTTCAACCGGCTTAACACTTCAAAACCAAGTGTGAGCAGCGCATCGCCGGCGAGGATCGCCATCGCTTCTCCGAACACTTTGTGGCAAGTAGGTCGCCCGCGCCGCAGATCGTCGTTGTCGAGCGCCGGTAGATCGTCATGAATGAGTGAATAAGTGTGGATCAGCTCCAACGTGCCTGCCGCATCCTCCACGCCTTCAGGATCGTCGGATACCGCGCGCGCCGCTGCAATCGCGAGAATAGGCCGAATCCGCTTGCCGCCGGCGAAAAGGCTATATCGCATCGCTTTGTGGATGGAGACAGGCTCTACGTTCTCTTCAGGTACCCATTCATCCAATACGCGATCGATTACCCGAACTTGTTCAGAGAGGTACGTCTGCAAGCCGCCATGATGAGTCTTTGTCATTTTGGTGGCTTATCGGGGCTGAATGGAACGGGAACCACTTCCGAGCCGCGCTTCATCAAAATCTCGACACGCGATTCGGCCTCTTCCAATTGCCGCTTACATTCGCTGCTTAACCGCATACCGGTCTCAAACAGCGCCAGGCTTTGTTCTAGAGGCAACTCACCTTTCTCCAGGTCTTTTACAATGCGCTCCAGCTCTTCCAAACTCGCTTCAAAATTGGACGAGGGTGTTTTGTCCTCAGACATCGCCCTATTGTAACGACGCACATCGGATTCACGTAAATACAGGAAGGAACATTCGTGTCTAGTTATCTGCTAGACCTTACCTAGGACTCTCATGCCAACCCTTTACGTAGAAAACGTCCCCGACCAAATTTATGAAGCATTGCGGAAGAGAGCTCAAGAGCACCGAAAATCCATTTCAGCCGAGGTTCTGAACCTCCTCGCGGAGAATGTTCCTACAGACGAAGAGCTTGTCCGCCGCAAGGCCATTCTTGCGCGAATTACCAAAATTCGTGCTAAGAAGCCTCCCAGTCGCGGCCCCTTTTTGACCTCCGAACAGATGCTGCGCGAAGATCGTGATCGGTGACGTCCTATGTTCTTGACGCAAGCGTGGCTGCAAAGTGGTATCTGCCCGCTTCGGATGAAGACTTCAGGGCTGAATCGCGGGATGTGCTCGAACAATTCGTCGGCGGTCGCATCCAGCTCAGAGTGCCAGATCTCTTTTGGCCCGAAGTTGGAAACGTTTTGTGGAAAGCTGTTCGTATCGGCTTCCTGGACGCCGATTCCGGTGAGGGAGCTCTGCTGTCTCTATCTGACCTAGGAATTCCGACAGTGGCTCCCGCGACCTGATTCATGATGCACTAAAGATTGCCGTCGCGTTTGGCAGAACAGCATACGACTCGATATACGTTGCTCTTGCAGCCGCAACGAATCGGCCGCTGTTGACCGCCGATGAACGCTTAGCAATGCTTTGGCCGCGTATTTCCCGATCCGCTGGTTAGGAAGCTGGTAGCTTCCGCACCGGCCCTCCGCGCACGCCAGGAGATATTCTCCCCTTTCTCCCCACTTCTGGATTAGAGTAAAAGTATGGCGATCCCCGCCAGCACCCGCCCGTCCCTCTTCGGCTCAGACTAGCTGCGCGCTCGCGCGGCCATTTCCAAGTCTGTTCGTTTACTTCCCAAAATTTGAGGTGCAATATGCTGACGCAGACCGCGGCACATCCGCTGCTGCCGAATCTGGTGACGTCCTTGCCTGGACCAAAGGCCAAGCGAATCATCGAGAGAGATCAGGCTGTTCTATCGCCGTCTTACACGCGCTGTTATCCGCTCGTGATGAAACGGGGCGAAGGAGCGCTAGTGGAGGACGTCGACGGCAATCAGTTTCTGGATTTCAACGCTGGAATTGCCGTCGTCGCAACCGGCCATTCCCATCCTCGCGTAGTAAGTGCAATCCAGAAACAGGCCGCTGAGTTCCTGCATATGTCGGGAACCGATTTCTATTACGAGGGCATGGTCAACCTCGCGGAGAAGCTCGCCGCTCTCACTCCTGGAGATGCGCCCAAACGTGTCTACTTCGGCAACTCCGGCGCCGAAGCGATCGAGGCGGCTATTAAGATGGCGCGCTATCACTCCGGACGGGATAAATTCATCGCCTTCTTCGGCGGCTTTCATGGCCGAACCATGGGCGCGCTCTCGTTGACGGGCAGCAAAGTCGTTCAGCGGCGCCGTTTTCATCCATCCCTCCCTGTCCACCACATTCCTTACGCCTACTGCTATCGCTGTCCTTACGGCAAAGAGCCGTCCACGTGCGGCGTCGAATGCGTTAGTGAACTGGAAGACCGGCTATTCAAGACCATTCTGCCCGCCGAGGAAGTAGCAGCCATTATCGTGGAACCCGTGCAGGGCGAAGGCGGGTATCTCGTCCCGCCGAAGAAATTTCACGACGAACTCCGCCGCATCGCGGATAAATACGGCATTCTGCTGATCCATGACGAGGTGCAATCCGGCATGGGACGGACCGGCAAGATGTTCGCCTCTGAACACTTTGGCGTCACTCCGGACATCGTTGCAATCGCCAAAGGCATCGCGAGCGGCATGCCTCTGGCCGCTACCGTCGCGCGCGCGGACGTGATGGATTGGGGCCCGGGAGCGCATGCTTCGACGTTTGGCGGAAATCCGGTCTCCCTTGCCGCTGCCCTGACGACGATCGAACTTTTAGAAGAAAGCTTGATTTCGAATGCAGCCGCCTTGGGAGAGCACATGAAGGACCGAATGCGCGATTGGCCTCGGCGATTCAAATACGTCGGCGATGTACGCGGACTCGGGTCTGATGATCGGCATCGAGATCGTTCGCGATCAGGAGACCAAAGAGCGCGCCCCGGAACTGCGTGACCGGCTTGAAATGCTGGCCTTCGAACGCGGATTGCTGATCCTTGGCTGCGGTCCGAATAGCATCCGGCTTTGCCCGCCGCTTGTGATCACGCGCGATCAAGCGGACTTCGCCGTCGATACACTGGAGCAATGCCTTCAGGTTCTGGAACGCTGAGTCCGACGACCGTCGAGACACCCATCTCGGCGGTTCCCGTCGCTCACGCTTTCCCGGTTCTGGACGTTGGCTGCGGCATAAACAAATATCCGGGTTCAATCGGCGTGGACCGCAACCCGAACACCCGCGCCGATGTCATTGCGGATCTCGATCATTTCCCTTTTCCTTTCCGCGACGGCTCGTTCCGCGAAGTCGCGCGCCGTTCACGTCATCGAGCACGTTTCCGACGTGATCCGCACCATGGAGGAATTTCATCGCCTCGCTGATCCCAGGTGGACGCGTCGTCGTTGTCACGCCGCATTACACCGATTTCAGCTCGTTCTGTGACCCGACTCACCGTTGGCACCTCAATAGCTTCTCGTTACGCTACTTTGGCGAAGATAGCGGCGGTTTCGGCTATTACTCCAGCGCGCGTTTCCATGAGATTTCAACGCACGTGCGATTACTTGCTTTCTGGAGATATCTGGGTTTTGAATTTCTGGTCAACGCGTCGAGACGGTTCCGGCGTTTCTGGGAATTTTACCTTTGCTATCTCATTCGAGGCAAGGTAATCGAATGGCGTCTAGAAGCAGTGAAGGGTCCCTCTGGTCCATCGCGCCAAGGCAGTTACTCTGGAAACTGAGCGATGCCGCAAGGCAGTTTCGGCAGCGGCAAACATTATCGCCAACAGCGGCGCTGGGCCGGCGCGGCGAAGATCTGGCTCACCGTTATCTGAGAAGTGCAGGGCTAACGATTCTGGCGCGTAATTACCGTCCTGGAGGCGGCGACGCCGAGGTCGATATCATCGCTCGCGATAAGGATGTCGTGGTCTTCGTCGAGGTGAAATCGCGATCCTCGGCTGAGTTTGGTACACCCGATCGTGCGATCGATACCGAGAAGCAGAAACACATTGTGCGCGCCGCCCGGGCTTACGCCACCCGCGCCGGTCTTGAGTGGAGCGAAGTTCGATTTGATACGGTTTCGATTGTTTTCACCAGTCCTCCCTCAATCGTCCATCAGCAGGACGCATTCTTCGAAGGCCGGGCGATCTAAGAAAAGCGGACTGTGCGCCAGAGCGATACCGGCAATCAGGCTATCGCCCATACCAATGTGCTTGCCTTGGCGTTCCAACTCGCGGCGGACTTCCGCCGCACGCTCGGCAGCTTCCCGGTCCAACGGAAGAACAACTATTGCGGTGAGCAGGAGGTGTATTTTGTTCCGGCGCTTCCCTTCTGCTCCGCTCCTTAACTCGAAGCAATTTACCGCAGTAGTCCGAATACCATCCGCTTCGGCATAGGCCGAGATCACGGCCACGAGAGGCTGTGCCCTATATGCGTTACCTAAGACTTCGGCTCCGCCCTGGGCCGGTCACGTTTTTCGCGCAAGAAGCTGGTCTTTTTTTTGGCGCGATTGGGTTCTTGCACGGTCACTTCTCCGACATAGCGACTTCACGTCAAAGTGGCAGGGCAGTTGCGACGTAGGAGTTGCTAAGCGTTTATCGGAAGCCCGTTTAAGGTCCAGAGCAAACGCCAGCGCGTCCTTCAGGCGCTCTATTACTCCTCCGGACAGCCTGCCAATCTTGCGTTCGAGGCGGATGGCTGGCAGAGATCCCAGTCCTTGAACATTGGCTACTGATTCGCGATCAAGGAACGGCAGCCGCGGAAGAGGCACCTCGTACGGACTGTTTCTCCGCTGGGTCGTCAGAGGCACGTACAAAGCGAGAGCTCGCGGTGGGTCGGGGTCTTGGCGGGAGGCGATCACGACTGGACGCGTCTTGCCAGCGAGACCAAGGTCGGCCAGCCAGATCTCACCGGGTTGGGGGCTCATCGAGCAGGTCGAGGACCTCCTGTTCGGCGGCGCGCGAGCGTGCGACGTCAAGGACGTCGTGATCGGCGAGCTCTATCACCTCAGCGATACGCTCCCTGGCCTCGGCCGCCGTCTCCGGCTTCCACTCGCGCAACCGAGCGTCTAGTTTCTCCGCCAAGGCGTCCATGATCGTCTCCTGCCCTCGTTCCTACTGTATCGCCATCGGCCCTCAACGTTACTGCCACGTACTCCATTGCGGGACATGGAGGCCCGAATTCGCTGAAACGTGGGAAACGGAGATCGAGCCCAGATCGGCTTCTCCTGAATTGCAGGCTGCGCCGGGGAGACCTGGATCAAGCTAGATACAGCAGTCTTCAACAGCCTGCCCTCGAAGGAATCCCAGAGAGGCTACCGGCACGCCATCGACGAGTTCGTTGCGTGGTACTGCTCGTAGCCCCGACTGTCTTTCAACAAGGCCGTCGTGACTCGCTATCGAATTCATTTGGAATCACGTCAGCTTGCGTCGGGCACAATCAACGGTAGGCTTGCGGCGGAGGGATGATCACTGGGCAATCGTTGACTTGGTCGGCAAGGCAAGCGCATGTTCGGACGATGCCCGTACCGGACTGGGTCAAAAACGCGATTGACTCGTGGCTTGAAATCCGCCGGATTGAGCGAAGGTCGCGTGTTTCGGTGCGTTTGCCGCGCCGGCAAGACTTGGGGAGATAGTATAACGAAGCGCGGTTGTGTGGCATGTCGTAAAGGACTGCGCCAAGCGAGCAGGCATCGAGAAGTTGGCCCCGCATGATCTCCGCCGGAGATGTGCCCGCCTGTGCCGTGATGCCGGCGGGGACCTGGACCAAATCCAGTTCTTGCTCGGCCACGTCTCGGTCCAGACTACGGAAAAATACCTCGGCTGTAAGCAACGTCTTCACAACGCTGTCAATGACCGGATCGGCATTGAGCCGAATCAGTAAAAAGCGGAAGATCGAAGCCAGCTCGACAGCCATCCACGCGGAACTTCGCGATGACGGCACGACATGTGGGCAGAGGACGGCGCGCGGAGATTAGTTCGCCGATGTTTCCTCCAAATAGTCCACGACCAGCACCGCAACTGGGCCCTTCTCCGAGACCAATTTCAGCCCGAGTTGCTCCTGAATTGCAGCAAAAATCGAGAGTCCCGAAGAGTTCGGCGAGGTGTCATCCAAGGGGGTACCAGCGTTCGGAAAGGCCGGATCAGGCGTCCATGTTAGCTCTACGTCAAAACCGCCCGTCAGGCCGGTCTTGTCAATCGTAAACCGGCTCACAAATGGCGCTAAGCCGGTAGCGAGCGTGGACATAGGTATCGCTTTATCATACAGAGATCCAAGGTTGATTATTGTGGCGCAGTTCGGTGTACGGCCGGGCTCCGGCGGCGCATGCGTACTGGCACGATATGCAGCACAGTCAAATTCAGACTTGCTCAATTGCGGTCCGAGTTTCCCATCCCCTCTCGCGACTACGAGCGCAAATATCGGCATCTCACGGGTCTCATTGTGCACTGCCAGTTTGAATCGATCTTTCAGCAGCGCTCGAAGGAGTACCTGTTGCGATGGTGCGGGGTCGTCCTCAACTTTGGCGGCGATATAGTAACGCTTGTTTCCGATCCACGCTGGAGCGCCAACGAGCTGATACTCCTGGATGCGATAGGCGGTGCGGAGCAGTTGACGGACAGTTATTGCCGTCGCGGTGAATCGGCCTCCTGGGGAGTACTCGGAACCGCCGCGGGGGTTCACCTCGTTGTTTAGCTTGACGGAAGCGACATAGGAAATTGTCTGGTCCGTTCCGGACGGCGATTGCGCTTGGCTCGCATCTAGGAGACCGATTGCGATCGGAGCAGCCAATAATGAGATGCAGGCGCAGAGTTTCCGTGGGCTGTCGGAGTTTCGTGCTGCGAGACGAGGATTGAAGGTTACCGTTCAGGGCCTCTCTTTTCAGTCTGATGTGCTGCAAAACCGCAAAACCAGCGATGTGTTGCAAATATAGCGCTAGGGGCGGTATATGTCAATCAAGTTGGTGGTGAGGTGATGTCAAGCGGCTTGTGTAAAAACTGCTGAGGGTGCGGTTTCGCCATTCCAGGTTGAATCTCTGAAAGATCGAATAGATGATGCGGTCGACGCTGGCCACGTTGACAAAACAGACCATGGGCCGAGTTCGCCGCCGGACTTCTACAAAAACACGTTCGATGATATTGGTGGTGCGCAGCTTGCGGCCACAGGTGGCGCGGGAAGCTGAAAAAGCTCAACAGTTCGGGCAAGATCCTTTTCCAGTTGCTTTCACCATGGCCGGATAGTCCTCGCGCCAACGCTTGCGGAAACGGCGGAAGAGCTCGCGGGCTTGGCGCGACGAGTTCGCCAGATAGATGGCCTGCGCTCCTCGTTTGAGCTCGTCGTAATCTCGCTTGCGGGCTTTCTCGAGAATGTTCCGCATCTTGTGCACCCAACAGCGCTGATGCAGCGACCCGCGGATAGACTACCTGGATGGCGCGCTGCCAATCCGGGGCAGCCGTCCGTGATAATCAGCAGCAGTTGGTTGCCCTTGCAAGCCGCGCCGGTAGAGATCTTGCAGCAGGCCTTCCCAGGCAGCCTGGCTTTCGCCCGAGCTGCGCTGAAAGGCTAGTAGTTGCCGCGTGCCATCCTGCTTCACTCCATAGGCCACCAGCATCTGCACGCGTTTGCGCCCTCCCGGCCGGCGGATCCGCAAGCTCACTCCATCCAGAAACAGATAGGCCCATTCGTCCTTGCAACTCGGCCGAATGAAACTGCCGAACCGCGTCGTCCAGATCGCGGGTGAGTTTGGAAACCGTCTGCGCACTCACCGGCTCGCCGGTCATCGTCGCCACCACTCGGCCCACCTGGCGCGTGGAGATCCCGCGCAGAAACGCCTCGCGAATCAGAATCGCCACATCCTCGGCACGTCGCTCGAACTTTTCCAACCCTCTCGGAAGGAAGTTCTTTCCGCGCGTCCGCGCGATCCGCAGCCGGATCGTCCCCAAACGCGTCACGTAATCCCGCTCGTAGAATCCGTTCCGGTAATCGATGCGCTTGCTCCGGCTCCACTTGGTCGTACCAGCCTGTCTTCATGTAGCTGTCCCGCTCGCGCAATGATTGTGCGTCCCAAAACTTCTTCCACGCCAGCCGGGTCTTCCCGTATAGATCTCCCCAGAAGCTCTCTTTCATCTCCTTCAGAAAATGTTCAAACTGCTCTGTGACTCGAATCGGTGTTATCTTTGCCATGGGTGTAAGCTTTCCTTTCCAGGTTTGGTTTTGCTTGCTAAGGCGAAACCAACTTACACCCTCTTCGCTTTACACAATCGAAATTACATCACCGGTGGTGAGTCAAGTTCGTAGGAAAACTGCCCCGGTCCGTAAAACCGTTGGTCAGACAAGCTGACTGAAGCCGCCAGTCTCGAAACCGACTCATCCTCTCTGGTCGTAGCATTTACCGATCAAGCGAAGTCCGCTCGTTTGGCCGGCTTGCAAGCCAGGGGCGGTCAATTGGACGCGTAAAGCGCGCAAACCGTAGACTGATCAGTTCCCCAGTGCTTGGACGGAAATCCCTGTCGCTTTAAACGCCTAAAATTCGGCGCCTCGGGCAGGAGCGTGTCGAGCGACATTTCTGAATTAATTTAAGGCTTATCGGACTCCCGGCAATGTGATCGATGAGGACGTCTGTATCGGCAGGATCAGCGCCAGCCACTCCCGGACTTTACGTGTGATACAACGCAGATCGTCTGCATTCGCGTTTGAAATCGAACCGGCAAGCGATATAACGGTCTGCCGCCTACGCTGGCGCCAATCCTCGCGAGACAAATAGCTCTCGATTGCTTCCTCCAGTGCGGAGGAGAGCCCTTTTTCGCCGCGGCGCGCTGCGCGGGCCAGCAGGGCGCTCCGATGCTCGGGTTTCATGTCTACAGTCGTACGCATAATGCAATTTTGACGTGCACCTGCATGTCATAATCTTGACGCCCCGAAGAGAGAATCAGGGCCTGCCTCTACCGTTCGCTCAACCCGCCATCGACAGCCAAAACCTGACCAGTGATGAAATCAGCAGCTGTGAGAAAAAAATGAACGGCATCCGCGATTTCCTCAGGCTTTCCTGCCCTGCGCATCGGCGTTGCTTCGATCATCGCCCGTGCGCGCGCATCTACCTCGTTGAACGAGATCACTCCCGGTGCAACGGAATTCACAGTGATTCGAGGCGCCAGTGCCTTCGCTAGAGCCTTCGTCATCATAATGACCCCGGCTTTTGAGGCGCAGTAATGAACGTGCTCAGCCCATGGCCTGATCCCTCCCAGTGAGCTGATGTTTACGATTCTGCCCGTGCCGAGTTCATTCATCTGTCGGGCGCCTTCCTGGCAGCAAAAGAACGTGCCTTTTAGGTTCACGCTGTGTATGAAATCCCAATCCGCTTCCGTGATCTCGAGCGGATCGAAACCCGTGTACCTCGCCGCGTTGTTGACAAGACAGTTCAGTAGTCCGAATCGCTCACGAACGTCTCGGAACAGTTTTCGAATATCCTCGACGACAGCGAGGTCTGCCTGGAATGTAGGCGCTCCGCCGCACTCGCGCGAAACTTGCTCCGCCTCTTCTCGCGAGGTGTTGTAGTGAATTGCGACATCGAAACCCCGCCGTGAAAGCTCGACCGCAATGACCCGCCCGATACGTTTCGCGGCGCCTGTAATTAGAACGCGCCGCCCACTAGCCATTTTCAAGTGTGCGCAAAGAACCCGGCGATCGCCTGTCTCGTGAAGCTGATGTCTTCAGGCGAATGAGCAATTGACACGAAAGCGGCCTCGAATTGCGATGGAGGAAAGTAAACGCCGCTCTGCAGTAAATGATGAAAAAATGCGCCGAATCTCGCGGTATCGGAGCGCTTGGCTTCCTCATAATTCGTAACCGGGCCTTCCTGGAAGAAGAACGTGTACATGGAGCCGGCCCGATTCACGCACGTACCCGGAGGCGCATGCGCCGTCAAAGCAGCGGTCTTGTTGTCGAGTGCCTCATAAATATCCGGATAGTCTTCAAGATACTGCAGCATTGCGATACCGGCAGTGACCGCGATCGGGTTACCCGAAAGCGTCCCCGCCTGGTAGACAGGTCCAACCGGCGCAACTTTCTTCATGATCTCGGCACGTCCGCCGTATGCGGCTATGGGCAGGCCGCCGCCAATGATCTTTCCTAGCGTGGTGAGATCGGGCCTGATCTTATAGAGCTGCTGTGCCCCTCCGCGGCTGAGCCGAAATCCGGTCATCACCTCATCGAAAATCAGCAGCGCGCCGTAGCGTTCGGTCACTCGCCGCAAGCCTTCGAGAAATCCAGGTTGCGGAGGAATGCAACCCATGTTGCCCGCCACCGGTTCGACGATCACTGCCGCGACACGATCGCCTTGTTCGCGAAAGACTGTCTCCACCCGATCAAGATCGTTGAAAGGCAGCGCAATTGTCGTTTCGGAAAAAGCTCTGGGAACGCCTGCCGTGTCAGGGAGGCTCAGTGTGGCAACGCCCGAACCCGCCTTCACTAGCAGCGAATCGACATGACCGTGATAGCAGCCTTCAAACTTCACTGTCAACTCACGTCCGGTAAATCCGCGAGCGAGGCGCAATGCGCTCATACACGCCTCGGTCCCCGAGCTCACCAGCCGAACCATCTCGATGGAAGGAACCGCGTCGATGATCAGCTCGGCAAGCTCGATCTCGCGACCGGTAGGCGCGCCAAAGCTTGTTCCCAGCTCCAGAACAGACGCGACCGCGTCAATGACTGTTTGCGGCCGGTGGCCAAGCACGAGCGGGCCCCACGAACAGATGTAATCAATGTATTCGTTGCCGTCCACGTCGTAGATACGCGAGCCATCTCCCCTCGCCATAAAACGGGGAGTGCCGCCCACCGCACGGAAGGCTCGAACCGGCGAATTTACACCCCCCGGAATCGACTCTTGCGCCCGGGCGAATAGCGCTTCCGACTGCGCTACGTTCATACGTGTGTTTCGCCGAGAATCAGTTTCCGGAACAGAAAGCTCATGAAGATCTCATGCAAAGTCGTATTCACGTTTCGCAGCAGACGGTTCTTGAGTTCCAAATAGGGCTGCGTGCCGGCGAACAAGTCCTGCATGATCTCGCAGAATTTAGGGCTGCGCTTCATAAAATCGATCATGCGGCTGGGAACGGCTCCGAAAAAAATCGCTCCGCAAAAGAGACGCTTTGCCAAACCCGCTCCGTAGGTCAGATCTAGCCCGAAGTCGCGGCTGATGAGCTGGCGGTAGTGCTCGGCTTTCTTTTCGGGCTCTTGTTCATTGAGCAACACCTGACTGGCCAGATCGCCCGAGCGAACCGCGTAATACAAACCTTCGCCGGTTATGGGATCGACGAGTCCACCCGCGTCGCCGACCGCAATCCACCCCTCACCCGCCAGACGGTTATTGCGCCAACCGCGAGACTCAAGGGCAGGCAACATGTGCCCGTAGAATTTTGCATCTTTGCGGCACATCCCTTTTTCGTCCATGTAACGCTCCAGGCGCCCACGCAGGCACTGAGCCGATTCGCTTTTTCCGCAGATGCCGACTGACAGATGCCCGGCCCTCGGAAAGACCCAGATATATCCTTCTAAATTCGGCAGGAACTGAATGTCGATGTGCTCCTGATCGCTCGGCACCCAATAACCAAGCGCATACATCGTATCTTGTGCCGTGTATTGCGTCCCGACGTCCCGTAGAGGGTTCCGCGCGCCCGTCGCGATCACGCAATAATCCGCATCGATAACCCCCGATCGTGTGCGGATCTGCCATCCCGAAGCGGTTCGCGCCAGCCCAAGGACGCGCGATTTTTCGATCTCCGCGCCCGCGGCTTCCGCGCGCCGAAGCAACATCCCGTTTAAATCGATGCGCGAGTAAATGACGAGCGGCCGTGTAAGTTTCATATTGAACGCGCCGGATTTTGGAGCGGCCAAAAATGTATCGGTAACTAGTTTTTTCGGCGTATCATTCTCGATCAGATACGGATATTGAGCATACGCCTTGTAAGTAATGCCGCCGCCGCACGGCTTTTCCCACGCCAACTTCTCGTCGATAATAATAGTTCTTAGGCCCGCTCTCGCTAATCTTTCCGCGGCCGATGCCCCGGCCGGACCGCCGCCCAAAACCGCAACAATCTTCATTGCTTTCGCCCGTTGGCTCCCTGCCCGCCGGTAGCCGCTTCCGCCTGCGGAACCTTGGAGCCGTCCAGTGAAGGATGGCCAGGCGGCAACTGCTCACCGCTCGAAAGCGATGGATGCCCGGGCGGTAGTTGATCGCCGCTTGCGGTCGAATGGCCCCCCATGCCACGCCCTTGCGAATCTGCTACATCCACGACAACCCACTTTCCCTCGCGGTCCTCCAGCGTATACTTCATGGTCATGCCACTGTTGACTGATGGGTCCGCTTTCGGGTGGAACGCTACCGTAGCATAGGCCATATTTCTATTGAAGGAAACTGAAGTTGTGGTGATGTCGAGCGAGTTGATGTCGAGACCGGATTTTGTTTTGAGACGCTCTATGATCGCTTGTTGGACCTTCTCTTTATTTTTCAAGCCGTTTTCACAGCCTGTGAGAAATACAATTCCAGCCAGGAGCGCGGCCAGGGCACGTGACACATCTGATTATAACTAGAGGGGTTGCTATGGTCGTCACTGAGGTTTGATGCAAACCGCCCAGGAGAAGCATAGCCTAGCCACGCTCCTTGAAAGCGATCACCGCTACAAGTACCTCGACGCGTTCATAACGCTCTTTGTCGTGGTTCTGTTGGTTTCGAACATAATCGCCGCCAAATTCTTCGCCCTGGGTCCCTTACGCGTCAGCGCGGCGCAGATTCTGTTTCCCATCACGTACATCTTCGGCGACATCTTCACTGAGGTCTACGGATATAGCGCCTCGCGGCGCGCTATCTGGTATGGGTTTTTCGCGTCCTTCGTTATGGTGGCGCTCAGCTATATCGCCGTAGTTATTCCACCAGCTCCCGAATACAAGGATCAAGCAGCCTTTGAAACCATCTTCAAACCTGTCGGCCGTATTGTAGTCGCCAGCCTTCTTGCTTATTGGTGCGGCGAGTTTGCGAATTCCTTTACGCTCGCAAAATTAAAGCTGCTCACCAAGGGTAAATACCTGTGGACACGAACCATTGGATCGACCGTCGTAGGGCAGGCCGTAGATACGACAGTCGTCATGTTCGCGGCTTTTTATGGCATGCGCCCGTTGGGCGTAATTCTTCGGCTGATCGTCGCCGGATACCTGATCAAGGTTGTTTACGAAACGTTGATGACACCGTTTACTTACATGGTTGTCAATTTCTTGAAACGCACAGAGGGCGTCGACTACTTCGATTACGCGACGAATTTCAACCCGTTTGCAACCAAGGAAGCAAAGACTACCCTAAGTCGGGAGTCGAACGAAGCAGTTTCACGGGGACGGTAAGTGTCCGCCCATTTCGGAAAATCGTGAGCGTAATTGTGTCGCCCACGCGCTTACTGGAAATGGCCCTTACCAGCGCATCTTCGCGATCCACTGGCTGTCCATTAATTGCAGTAATCAAATCCCCGCCGACGCCGAGCTCGACGTTGCCTATGGCGACGACTTGACGGGCTCCACGGATGCCCGCAACGTCCTCGGAAGAGCCTCGCGCAACGCCTTGAACCAGCAAACCGCCGCGGCGCGGCAGGCCAAGAGCTTCGGCCAGATCGCCGGCAACGTACTCCGTGGTGATTCCGACCTTAGGGCGCTCAGTGACTCTTCCGGCTTGGTAATCACTCAACAACGCCTTGGCGCGATTGATCGGCAGCGCAAACCCGATTCCGATGTTCGTTCGCCCCAAAATGGCCGTATTGATCCCGATCACATTACCGTTGGAATCCAGCAAGGGACCGCCGCTGTTGCCTCCATTGATCGCGGCATCGGTCTGAATCATGCCTTCCAGCCGCTGATCCGTTTCGCTATCAATCACTCTGCCGATCGAACTCACAACCCCAACTGTCAGCGTGCCCTCCAAACCAAACGGATTACCAATGGCGAGGACCTTTTGGCCGACTTGCAAATGATCCGAATCTCCAAGCCGCAGGAAATCGACCTTCTTCTTCGGGTTGATTTTGATCAGAGCGAGATCGTCCGAGCGGTCAGGATCGAGCGGCGTTGCATAGTATTGGGTCTGATCGGGAAGCGTCACCTGAATGCGGCTACTGCCCGAAATCACATGAAAATTTGTCAGAATGAACCCGTTGTCGTTAATCAGAAATCCGGAGCCGAGGCTCTGGGAAGCGACCGGCTGGAAGAAAAAGTCGCGGCGGACCGTTGTGCTCGTGATGTAAACGGTCGCAAGGCGCGCGGACCGATAGATGTCGATGTTGTTCTGCTCTTCGGGCGAGAGGCCAGCGCCGCGTACGGAAATCGGCTCGGACCACTGGGAGCCGGCGCGTAGAAACGGAGTGGCCAGATTGCGAAGATTCCAGTCTGCGCGTGAAGTTAACCAAACGAACCCAAACGCGATCAGGAAGGCCGCCAGAAAAATGCGCAACTTCATTGGGATGGAGTCCTCGCTATCTCCTTCAATTCGCGATAGATTTGTGCAACCTGAAGCATCGTTTCCTGCTTGGACCCACTCGTATCCACGATGTAGTGGGCACGTTTTTGCTTTTCTTCGAGCGGCATTTGGGCATCGAGCCGCGCCAGCACCTGTTCGCGAGTTAAATGATCGCGCTTCATTCCCCGCGCGATTTGAGTTTCCCGATCGCAAGCCGTGAGAATGATCTGGTCAAAGGCTGCATCCCTTCCTGTTTCTATCAGGATAGCCGCCTCAAGGACCACGATCCCTTGCGGATCCCGCGCCTCGAATTCAGCGAACATGCGCTTTTCGAGCCGGAAGACCGCGGGATGGACAAGGCCGGTTAACTTTTCGAGCAGTTCCGGCGATTCGAACACAATGGCCGCCAGCTTTTTGCGGTCGACCATTCCATCTTTAGACAGAATCTCGGGACCGAACGCCTCTACGATTTTGGGATAGGCTTCCCCTCCTGGTTCAGAGACAGAGTGACCCAGTTCGTCCGCATAAATTACGTGGCAACCGAGCCGCGCGAGCTCTGCGGCCACAAGACTTTTTCCGCTCGCATAACCGCCGGTCAAGCCGACTTTGAGCATCCCGAGCTTGAGCACCCAAGGTGCTGTTCTGCCAAACGAACTGTGTTCGCCATGAGCATCGCAATGGTCAAGGGACCGACGCCGCCCGGTACCGGTGTGTAGGCCGACGATAACTCTTTCATCGCCAATGGATCGACATCGCCGACCAGTGTTGAGCCGTTTTTACGAAACGAACCCAATCGGCCTTCATCATGGGCGAAGATCCGGAGAACGTCGGCTTCGTTTCGCAAACGGTTCATGCCGACATCGATAATGACCGCTCCGGGTTTGATGTAGCCGGCCGTCACCATGGCCGGTCTGCCGATTGCGGCAATCAATATGTCAGCGGTTCGGCATTCCTCCGCGAGATTGTGCGTCCGCGAATGGCAGATTGTGACCGTCGCGTTTTCGTGCAGGAGAAGCAGGGCCATCGGTTTCCCGACAATATCGCTCCTCCCCACGACAACGGCCTTCTTCCCGGAGATCGGAATGTCGTAGCGCTTCAACATCTCCATGATTCCCGCTGGCGTGCAGGCCCGGGGAGCCGGTCGATTCAGCACCAGGTTACCCAGAGAAAAAGCTCCAAAACCATCTACATCGCGTGCCGAATCCACGTAGGAGGTCACTGCCTCGGCGTCGATATGTTTCGGCAAGGGCATCTGCACGAGGATGCCATCAATAGACCTGTCTGTCGCAAGGGGCCGGATGAGCTGTATCAACTCTTCCGTGGTGATTGATTCAGGCGGCGTAAGTTCGACGCTGCGTATACCTAAATCATGGCAGGCCTTGATTTTGTTTCGGACGTAGATTTGGGAGGCCGGGTTATCACCCGCCAGAACGACAGCCAGCGCGGGAGGGCGTTCTTTGGCGGCCAGCGCCTCTACTCGAGGCCGCAGTTCATTCAAAATTTCCTGGCTGATTTTTCTTCCGTCAAGGACCACCCCGCTCATGCAACAGTGAGGATAACAGAGGAAGATCGCCAATCGGCCAATCAGGGTGACTGCCAGACTCTGGAGCGATCATCCAAGGCAAGCCGCAGCGCGGAGTGGTTTGTGTCCCCAGCGCGAGGACCTGTTTGTTCTCGGTCCATGAGCGCAGGCCATTTAGCTCCAGCGCATGAAAGTATCTGCCATATCGCTCCAACAGACGATTAAAGACCTGAGCGTGATTGGACAATCCTATGCCCTTTTCGTCCCAGAACGGGTGATTCACAACAATCAGCAGGTCGGGATATTCATCCAGCATCCCCAAAAGTCCGGTTGTGAAATGGAGCGGTCTTGCCAGAAGAACTGCAACTTTGCCGTCGCTGTAAAGGACATTCGATTGCAAACCTCAACTCCAATCTGTGCGAGGCGCGTTGCGAAACGATTGGCGCTTGATGAATAGCCAGTTTAAAACATTTGAGATCCAGAATGTTGTTACCCGCTGAATTGTTTCGGAACCGCAAAAAATGATTCAATCGACTTATGCTCCTCGGAACAAGCTCGCGAAATCTGCTGGTGGGTGCTGTCCTATTGGCGGAGTTCGGCGCACGCGCACGTCCCGCGCAGACTTCGTCACAGCCCGATCCGTGGACGGCTGGACAACTCCTGAGCGCAAAGGAGCTTTCGGATATATTGTCCGGTTCTGCCCCCAAACCAGTAATTATTTACGCAGGCTTTCCTATCCTGTACAGGGGCGCTCATATCACCGGGGCGGTTCTCGCCGGGCCCGCTTCGAAGCCGGAAGCGCTGGAGGAACTGAAGAAACTGGTCCGCGATTGGCCGCGCGATCGATCCATTGTGCTCTATTGCGGGTGTTGTCCGTTCCAGCAATGCCCGAATATCCGGCCTGCGTTTCATGCGCTCCGAGAAATGGGGTTCGATCATCTGAAAGTGCTGAGGCTCGAGACAAACCTGCACGCAGATTGGATATCGAAAGGCTATCCGACCACCAAGGGAGATAAGCCGTCGAGGCCGTGATGAGAGGCGCTTGCAAAATTAATTCTTGGAAGCACTGCCCTTCGGATCGCCAGCTATACAGTCCGGGCGTGAAAGGCCTCCGCAGCGTCGCGGAATTTTCGGGCTCGCTCCGAAATGGTTCGGTAATCGCCATTCGAGATCGATTTGGCGTCGACCAGTTCACTGCCTACCCCGACGGCGGATGAGCCAGCCGATAGGAATTCCGAGACGGTATCCAGGTTTACGCCGCCGGTCGGGAAGAGCTCGATTTGCGGGAACGGAGCCTTGAGAGCTCTGATGTACTTGGGGCCTCCGAGCGCGTTGCATGGAAAGACTTTCACCGCATCCGCGCCGGCTTCCCAAGCCGCCAGGACCTCGGTAGGAGTGAGACCACCCGGAAAAACAGGCTTGCTGTAGCGCCTGGCGAGTTCTATCGTTTTCACGTTGAGGCTGGGTGTGACCACGAATTGCGCGCCGGCAAGAATGCAGATGCGGGCGGTCTCGGGATCAAGCACCGTACCGGCACCCAACAAAATTTGGTCGCCATAACGATCAGCGGTCTTCTCCAGAGCCTTGATTGCATTCTCGACTGTCATTGTGATTTCGACGCAATGGATTCCGCCCTCGCGGAGCGCTTCCACAGCCGAGAGCGCCGAATCCGCGCTGGGTGTTCGAATGATAGGGACGACGGCAATGTCCTTGATGCGACTCAGAATCTCGGAGTGTTTCATCCTGTGGTCTTCAGCTTCTTTTTGAGCTTCAAATTGAGAGTCACGACCTTGTGGCTGTCGAAGACACTGACGGTCTTGGTGGGGCTGGTCATGTCGTGCGATTCTGCTCGAAGTTCATAGTTGATGTCCGTGCTGAGGCCAAAGAAGTGATACTTGCCGTCCTTCTGGGCAATGAACGACCGAATTTGAAGGGTCTTGGAATCTTTGAGCAAGACGACTGCATCGGGCACCGGGGCCCCGTTCTTGTCCAACACAGTTCCTTGTATGGAGCGCGTCGTCGTGGCGCCAGTTTGCCCGACCACAGGTGGCTGCGCCTGACCGAAACAGAGCCCGGCAAACACAGCGATCAGGGCCCCTTTAATGCCAGTCTTCCTCTTCTTCTTCGTCCTCGTCTTCGTCCTCGTCTTCATCTTCGTCTTCATCGAAGTCGAAGTCTTCATCGTCTTCGTCTTCATCGTCCTCCGATTCCAGCTCCACGGGATTCACGCTGGAGACGGTGAGCGAAGCGCCGCATTCGTCGCAAGAAAGGACGTCACCTTCATCCAGTTCTTCTTCTTCCACGTCGATGGAAGCGTCACATTTGGGGCAACTGACCATAAATCTTTCCTTTTTTCTTGGTAAAGCGCTGAAAAGCAAAATACCGGCCGCAGATCCCTAGTAATAGCACTTGGCGGCCGACGCCCGTACGCCCGAATGGATCATGCGCGGCGCGGAACCGTTACACGGTTCAATTGCTGGTCGTAAGCAGATAATTCCGCGGGAGATACCGTGACCAGAGTCTTGTCCATATCTTCAGAAGTTTCGATCATGTGCTTTAAATGCTCGGCGGCGATGCGCATACAGAGTGGATCTGAAAGCGGGTGCGCGCGTTGCCTGGCAAGATCGAGCAGGGCGGCGCGAGGCAGTGCGATGACCTTCTCTTCCGTTGATCCGCCATCCGGTGTCACGAAAAATTTCACGTCCACAGTGTCGGCGTGCCGGATGGAGATCGCGGTTTGAAGCCAGCGAAACTGCGCTTTCCACATCCGTCCAAACGGATCTGGACCCGCCTCAAACAGGCGGCTCTGGTCGCTCATGACCCGATGCTAACACGCAGAAAAAACGAACAGCTAAATGGCTCTGGAGCGCTGGCCGATTAACGAGAGAAACTCGTTGCGAGTTTCCTTATTATTACGGAATGCGCCAAGCATGGCGCTGGTAATTGCGCCTGAATGCTGTTTTTCGACGCCGCGCATCATCATGCAGAAATGGCGGGCCTCGCATATCACGGCAACACCTCGTGGATTGAGCAGATTCTGAAGGGTTTCAGCGATTTGTTGTGTAAGCCGCTCTTGAATCTGGAGCCGCCGCGCGAACACGTCCACGATGCGCGGGATTTTGCTAAGACCAATAACTTTCGAGTCGGGTAGGTAAGCGACGTGGACTCTGCCAAAAAACGGCAGCATGTGGTGCTCGCACATACTGAAAAATTCGATATCGCGGACAATGACCACTTCGTCGTATTTGACATCGAATAGCGCGCCGTTCACGATCTGGTTGACGTCTATCGAATAGCCGCTGGTCAGAAAGCGCAGAGCTTTTTCAGCGCGTTGAGGAGTGCGTACAAGGCCTTCCCGTTCGGTATCTTCCCCAAGAGCACGCAAGATTTCCTTCATTTGCGGGGCAATCGAGATATCGGAAGATTTCTTCCGCATTTCGATGACGGAGCTTCTTTTTTTCAAAGGGTTGCTTTCTTTCGTAGTGGGCATTTTGAACCTATGTACCGACGGTGAGGCTTTCAGGATTCCGGGGCAGGCGTACCTCAAAGGTATTGCGTTCAGTTTCTTGAACTCGAACGCGCTGCAGGTGGGCGGAAGTATCGCGGAAATGAGCTCGCCAACCTTTTTCGAGCAGATCCGCGATCACAAGAGCGACGTTCTCTGTCGTGGGGACGAGGGACCTGAATTGCGGGACATCGGCGTTAATGTTCCGGTGCGCAAAGAGCCGCAAGACCTTGTCGTTGACCAACTCATCGAGCCGCGAAATTGGCAAAAGAAGACCGGTGCGAGCATCCACTTCGCCGGCAATCGTGATTTCGAGAATGTAATCGTGCCCGTGGCCAAACGGGTTATTGCATTTTCCGTAGAGTCGCGCGTTTTCGGCGGAAGACAAATCCGGCGAATGCAGGCGATGCGAGGCCGGAAATCCGTAGCGACGGCTGACGGAAATCACGGAGTCCAACCCTCGCGGGTAATTTCGACGGAGAGATCGGGGGTTTCAAACAGTTTTACTCTCGCGAGCGAAGTGGTCGTGCTAGCGAGGCGCGGCTCAAGCCTCCGCCAGATTTCGCGGGCGACGTTTTCGGCAGTTGGAACGATACGATCAAAGGGTTGGACTTCGAAGTTGAGGAACCGATGATCCATGGGCCCAACTATTTCCTGCTCCAGGATGTCCTTCAAAGTTTTTAGATCGATGACCATGCCAGTGACTGGGTCCGGATCGCCTTCCACTGTTACTTCTAGAGCATAGTTGTGGCCATGGCCATTCGGGTTGGCCTCCTCGCCGAAGAGCGCACAATTCTCAGCGTCATTCAATGTAGGAAGACGGCAAATGTGGGACGCTGAAAACTCGGCTTTACGCGTGACGAACACTCTTGGTACTTGGATGTCCCGGATGGCCCGTTGGATACTGGAATTAATCCCTTGAATTCTAGCCTTGTTTCCCAGACGAATGAGTCCGGTACTATTGTGAGCACAAATACGGCGCTACGGGCGCTGCTCGCCGTTTTGACTTTGGCATTTATCAGCCTGATTGGCATGAGTCTGCGCGACACCTCTGCCAAGGAAGGCGGCCTAGCGCCGGATTTTTCCATTACGACGGACCAAGGCAGAAAGGTGAGTTTGTCCTCATTCGGAGGCAAAGTGTTGGTGCTGAATTTTTGGGCAACCTGGTGCGCGCCATGCGTCCAGGAGATTCCGTCACTGAGCGAGTTCCAGAAGGAGTTTGCGAATTCCGGAGTGGTTGTGGTGGCGGTCAGCGTGGATAAGAATCAGCAAAAATACAGGGCGTTTCTGGATCGCATTCACGTTTCTTTTGAGACAGCGCGCGACCCGAATGGCGATATTAGCGCTGAGTATGGGACATTCCAGTACCCGGAAACGTACATCATCAAGAACGGACGCGTGATGCGGAAATTTGCGGAGGCCGAGAACTGGCTTACGGACGACATGAAAAGCTACGTTCAAAGCCTGCTTTGATGGCTTGGCTTTTATGGCAATTGACGCGCATGCGGTGGCCCAGGTGGAAGCGCAACTGGGGAAAAACGGCGTACTTTCGGAGCCCTGCGATCTCAAGCTTTATGAATACGATGGCGGTGTAGATAAGTCCCTGCCGGATTTGGTCGTGTTTCCACGCACGACGGAAGACGTTGTCGCTTTAGTGCGGATTGCGCGACAGCACAATCTTGCGATTGTGGGGCGCGGAGCGGGCACAGGACTCAGCGGCGGTGCGATTGCCCGAGCGGCCGGGATGCTGATTTCGTTCGCGCGGATGAACCGCATTCTCGAAATCGATATTCCGAACGAGCGAGCGATTGTCCAGCCCGGTGTGGTGAATCTGGACATTTCACTTGCTGTGCAGCCGTTCGGTTATTTCTATGCTCCGGATCCTTCGAGCCAGCGAGCATGCACGATTGGCGGGAATGTGGCGGAAAACGCCGGTGGACCTCACACGCTGGCTTACGGCGTTACGACAAATCATGTCGTGAGCGTGGAGGCGGTGCTTCCGGATGGAACGCTGATGGAGGCAGGCGGCAAGCAATTGGACGTGCCGGGCTACGATTTGGTCGGGCTTCTCACCGGATCGGAGGGGACCATGGCTCTGGTCACCAAGATTGGTGTCCGGCTTATGAGGCAGCCGGAAGCGGTGAAGACGATGCTGGCCATTTACAATTCGACCGACGAGGCCGGCGACACGGTGGGCGCCTTGACCGCGCAGGGAATCACGCCGGTAGCATTGGAGATGCTGGATGGGCCGATGCTGCGCATGGTGGAGGCGGCTACTCACGCCGGATATCCGCTGGATGCAGCGGCGGTGCTGCTGATCGAATTGGAGGGACTGACCGAGGCGGTGGAGGAACAGGCGGTGGCAATCGATCAGGTCTGCCGTAATTGTGGCGCGCGAGAGGTTCGAGTAGCGCAATCGGCTGCCGAACGCGAGCTGTTGTGGAAGGGCCGCAAAAACGCTTTTGGCGCGATCGGACGCGTGAGCCCGACCTATTATGTGCAGGATGGGGTTGTTCCGCGCACGCAGATTGCGCGCACGTTGCGTGCGATCGGAGAGATCGGGAAGAAATACGGCATTGAGATCAGCAATGTCTTTCATGCGGGCGATGGGAATATGCATCCCATTCTGCCGTTCGATCCACGGAAACCAGGTGATCTCAAGCGAGCCCAAATAGCAGGAGAAGAGATTCTGGAGTTTTGCATTTCGGTGGGAGGATCGATCACAGGCGAACATGGCGTGGGCATGGAAAAGATGGAATTGATGGCGCACCTTTTTTCCGAGGATACGCTCGATCTGATCAAGCGCTTCAAGTCACTTTTCGATCCTCTCTGCTGCTTGAATCCGGGTAAGGTTTTGCCGACGGGCAAAGGATGTCTGGAGATCCGGCAGGCTCCGGGAATGGTGTTATAGCCGGCGTTCAGGCGCGGAAATCGTATCCGAGTTGCCGCATGCCTTCGATGATGCGGTCGCGGATTTCGGTGCCTTCGTCCGCGCTCATGGTGTGGTCCATTGCACCGACTTCGAGGTGATACGAAACGCTCTTTTGCCCTTCGGCGAGGGGAGGCCCGTCGTATTGCCGGATGAATTCGATCATGGCCAGATCGGGCCCGGCGAAGCTCGACAATTCATCCTGGATGCGAGCCACGGGCGTTTCGAGGCTGGTGACGACCGAGAGATCGAACCCACTAGTCGGATATTTCCGCAAAGGCGTGTACCTCACCTCCTGCCCCGCCGCTAAATTCTGGGCTAGCTGCAGATTTACGTCGAACAGTATCGCGCGTCCTCTGATCCCTTCGGCTTCGAGCAGGGACGGATGCAGTTCGAACATCCGGCCGATTACCGAATTCCGCCACTCTATTTCGGCGGTGCGTGCCGGATGCTCGTAAGCATGGGCGCTTGCCGCATTCAAACGGGCAGATGGCCAGAGGCATTCCACAACACGCTTCAGCTCGAAGAAATCCTGCTCGTCGCCAGGCGAATTGTAAAGCGCCGCGGCGATGTGTGTTACCTCATTGGGCAGACCTGACCCCGATTGGGGATGGATCTCGGCCCCGATTTCGAAGAGCCGGAACTCCGGATAATGCCGGACATTCGCGACGATGTTTTTGAATAGTCCCGGCAAGAGACTGCGGCGCAGGTGTGTGAGATCGGACGCGATGGGATTTCTGACGCCGACCAGATTCGCGGATGTCCTGCTTGAACCTTTTCACTTCTTCTTCATTCACAAACGAATAGTTGTAGACCTCTGTGAAGCCTTGCGCAGCAATTTGCGAACGGAGTTTCCGAAGATAGATCCGCGTCGGATTTGCCGGCGGGGCGACAGAGGCTACAAGCGGAGGGTGGGCGCGATCGTGGTCGTAACCAACCATGCGCCCGATTTCCTCTACCAGGTCGTCTTTCAGCGAAATGTCCTTTGTGGCACGCCAGGTGGGAACAGTGACCGTCAGTACGCCGGGCGCGGTTTCTCTCGCTTCGAAACCGAGCGCATGCAGATATGCGGACCACGCGTTTCCTGATTGACCTCTTTCCCGAGCTTGCGAACGACGAAGTTCATGGAAAGAGCAATCGGGCGGATGTGCCGCAAAGGAGCCGCGATTGTCCGTTATGCCGCCCACGACACGAATGCCCGGGCAAAATTGCCCGAACAGTTCGACGGCCCGAGCCAACCCGCGTATCGTATTTTCGGGATCGAGCGATTTCTCGAATCTCATGGAGGCGTCCGTGCGGAGTTTGTGCCGTGCAGAGGTCAAACGGACGCTCGCAGGCCTGGAAATTCGCGCTTTCGAGCACTACACGCGTTGTGGTTTCGGAAATTGCGCTTTCCACGCCGCCGATGACTCCGGCCAGCGCGATGGGGCCCGAGGCGTCCGCGATGACCAGATCGGCTTCAGATAGCGCATATGTCTCGTCATTTAGCGCGTGAAGCCGCTCGCCGGGAGAGCGCCGTGACGAACGAAGATGGTTTCACCGGCCAGCTTATCCGCGTCGAAGGCGTGCATCGGCTGCGGCAGTTCGGCCAGGATGTAATTCGTTACGTCGACGATGTTGTTGATGGCGTTAAGGCCGATGCTTTCCAATCGCGCCTGCAGCCATAGCGGCGATGGACCGACTTTCACGTTCTCAAACACCAAGCGCGCTGTAGCGCGGGCACAGATCGTGGTCGCAATGTTCACGGCGACCCCGGGATCCCCCTGCGGAAGAAGTTCGGGATTTACCGGGTCTCTCAATGAGCGATTTGCGATGGCCGCAACTTCGCGCGCCATTCCGTAGTGGCCCCATAGGTCGGGGCGGTGGGTCAGGCTCTTGTTATCGATCTCGATAATCCAATCCGGAGCTAGATGCGGGAGGGGGCTGCCGGGTTCGACTGCCTTGCAGTTCGAGAATTCCCGAATGATCGCGATTTATTCCGAGTTCCGCGGCGCTGGCCAGCATGCCTTCGCTCTCCACGCCTTCAATCACGGTGCGACGAATCGTCCTTTGGCCTAATGCCGCGCCGGGCGGAACCCAAGCCGCGACCAACCCGGGCGGACGTTCGGGGCACCGCAAACCAGCGCAACTGTTTTGCCGCCACCGATATCGATTTTGACGGCCTTGTTCTTTCCCTTCGGAAGCGGTTCAACACTGAGAACGCGGGCGGCAAGGACGTGATTGAAATGCTGGCCGACCGGCTCGATCCCTTCACACTCGGCGGTCTTCATGGTGATCAGGCGCTCTAGCTCGGCCGGTTCGGTAGTCAAACCAGGCACGAGTTCACAGAGCCAGTGATAAGAGAACTTCAACTTGCGTTCCTTTGCATGGCGTGCGGGCTAAGAATCAAAACTGCGTGAGAAAGCGGAGATCGCCGCCTTGCAACTGCCGAATATCGTCGATGCCATAGCGCATCATGGCGAGACGTGTTAGCCCGAGCCCAAACGCGAAGCCACCCCACTCGTCGGGATCGATGTGGCTCATGCGCAGTACGTTGGGATGCACGAGCCCGCAGGGCAGCAGTTCCACCCAACCGCTCTGTTTGCAAACAGCGCAGCCAGCGCCATCGCAGATCAGGCAGTGAATGTCCAGCTCGAAGCCGGGCTCGACGAAGGGAAAGTAACCGGGACGGAGGCGCACGGCAACATCGCGCTTGAAGATGGAACTCAGCAAAGTTTTCATGAAGTAAATGAGATTCGCAACGGAAACGTCGCGGTCCACCATCATTCCTTCGAGTTGATAGAACGTGTGCTCGTGAGAGGCGTCCACTTCCTCGTTACGGAAAACGCGACCGGGAGCGATCATGCGCAGCGGCGGCCGCAGTTCCCGCATTCCGCGCACCTGGACGGGCGATGTGTGGGTGCGCAGCAGGTGTCCATTGGACAGCCAGAAGGTATCCTGCATGTCACGCGCGGGGTGAGAGGGCGGAATGTTCAGAGCGTCGAAATTATGCTCTTCCGTTTCCACTTCCGGACCGTAGAGAACAGCAAATCCAAGTGAGGTGAAGAGATCTTCGATCTCCTGCTGCAGTTGAGTGATCGGGATGCAGGCTACCGGGCCGCACGCCAGGCGCAGGCAGCGTGACGTCGATCCATTCCCGGGCGAGGCGCTCCTGGAGATCGGCTTGCTCGAAGCGGCGTTTTTTCGCTTCGTATTCTGTTTCGAGATCCTGCTTAACGGAGTTGAGAAGCTTGCCCAGCTGTGCGCGTTCGGCCGGCTCCAGCTTGCCGAATTCCTTACTGATTTGAGCGATGGCGCCCTTTCGGCCGAGCGCCTCCACACGCGCCTGCTCCAATTCCTCCAAGGAAATCGCCCCCGCAAACGCCGCCAGGGTGGCGCGACGAAGTTCTTCGAGTTGCGTCTCCCAAGCCATCCGGCTACTGCAGCTCCGCCCCGAGTTGCTTCGAGAAGGCCGACGATTTCCTGCTGCCCTCTCCCGAGTGCCAGATCGAGTGGAGTTTGGCGGTTATTGGCGCGAGCATTCAGATCCGCTCCGTTGGCGAGCAAAACTTCAATCATCTGGCGATTACCCGCCTGAGCGGCCGAATGGAGAGCCGTAAATCCGCCCTCCTGGCGCGCATTGGCATCAGCGCCGCGCTTCAGGAGCAGTTCCACCAGAGCGGTGTTCCGTCCAGCGGCCGCTGCGTGCAAAGGAGTATTTTTCATCGGATTGGTGGAACGCGCATCCACTTGCGCACCGCGATCCAGCAGTGCGTTTGCGAGCTCAGCATGTCCGAAGAAGGCGGCCAAATGGAGCGGTGTCCAGCCATCGCTGCTATGAGCTTCCAGCAAAGCCGGATCGCGATCTATCTCGGCTAAAACAGACCCAATTCGCCCGGCAACGCACGCATTGAAAATGTCGAGTTTTGGTTCGAGACTCAGCAGATAATCGGCGGTTTCCTGCTGACGATAATATTTGGCCAGCAAGAATGCGCTTTGGCCGGATTCGTTGGTCGCATCGAGCAGAGATGCGTCTTCCGCGATAGAGGCTCCGCACGGACGTTCAAATCGCCTCGCTTCACTTGCTCGTGAAAGGATTTTACATCTGTCATATCAAGCAGCCGGAAGAAACACTTGGTCGGTTTTGTTTAGTTCCCAATCGAGGTGGTTGATATAGAAGAGCAGAATTTCCCGCTGGTATTTACCCGAAAACTGGTCGAAAACGCGCTGCTGCCAACCTTCCGTAAGATATTGCTCAGGTTTCAGATCTTTGTCGAAAAAACCCTGCTCGTTGGGAATCTCCAGGAAATTGAGAACGTCGACGATCATGTCCAGATGAGGCAAAAGAAAAACTTGCGAAAGGTCTGTCGCGAACTCTTCGTCACCCGCCTCGATGCGCGCCCAAAACTTCGGTTCGGCTTTACGCAGAGTCTCCGAATTTAGCTTTACCAGGCGCGCCCGCAGCCTTAAAGCGTTCATAGATCTGATAGGTCTTGAGTTTTCCTATCGAAATGCCACGCACGAGTTGGCGGAAGATGTCGGGACCGAGCGCCTGGAAGACGCCACACATCTGCATTGTGCCAAGGTTAGCACAGCAAGCGCCTGGCGATCGAGATTGCGAAACGCGTCAAGTTGATGATTCTTAAGGAGGTTTGGGTGCTGCGGTACAATCGGGAGTTTTGGATTGAAGCGGCAAAACTCATGAGTAATCTGATTGTGCTCGGGGCGCAGTGGGGTGACGAGGGCAAAGGAAAAATCGTCGATCTGCTCTCCGAAAAGTTCGATGCCGTGGCGCGATACCAGGGAGGGCACAACGCCGGACATACGGTTTTTATCGGCTCGCGGAAATTCATACTCAAGCTGATCCCGAGCGGTATTCTTCGGCCGGGAGTGCAGGCCGTAATCGGGAACGGAGTGGTTATCGATCCCGCCGCGCTTCTGGAAGAGATTTCGGGGCTCGAAGCCGCGGGCATCGACGTGAAATCGCAATTGAAAATCAGCAACCGCGCGCACGTGATCTTTCCGTTTCATCGAACGCTGGAGAAGATCTCCGAGGGCCGCGACAACCGGATCCCTCTCGGCACCACTTCGCGCGGTATTGGGCCTTGCTATGAAGATAAGATCGCCCGGCGCGGCATTCGAATTGCAGACCTGGTAGACCCTGGTTTCGCGGCCATGTACCGCTCACTGGCCGAAGATAAGCAGCTCATTGCGGATGCCTTCAACATCTCGGACCGGGTGGATTTCGAGGAGATTCTCAATCAGTACGGACAATTTGCCGAACAGATCCGGCCTATGGCGTGCGATACGGCGCACTTGCTGAACGCGCTAATCCGTGAGGGCAAGAGCGTTCTATTTGAAGGCGCGCAAGGCACCATGCTCGATATCGATTTCGGAACCTATCCGTTTGTGACCAGTTCCAGCGCCGCTGCGGGTGGGGCTTGCACGGGGACGGGAGTAGCGCCGACAAAAATTGACGGCATTCTGGGCGTTTCGAAAGCGTACATCACGCGTGTGGGCGCGGGGCCATTTCCATCGGAAGATCTTACGGAAGTAGGAGAAGCGATTCGCCAGGCCGGGAATGAATTCGGATCGGTGACCGGGCAGGCCCACGGCGCTGCGGGTGGTTCGACGTGCCACTGCTGCGCTACACGGCGGAAGTGAATGGCTTCGACAGTCTGATCATCACGAAGTTGGATGTTCTCGACGAGCTGGATGAAATTCCGGTATGCGTGGCGTACGAAGTAGATGGGAAGAAGATGACGCAGATGCCTGCGAGCACTCGCGGCATGGAGGCGATTAAGCCGATTTTCGCGCGGCTTCCCGGGTGGAAGCAATCGACGCGCGGCATTACGCGCATTGCCGATTTACCCGCCAGGGCAAAGCAGTACCTGGAATTTCTGGAGAGCGAAACGGGCGTTGAAGTGGGTTCGGTATCTACGGGTCCGGAACGCAATGAGACTATGATTGCGGCCGGTTCGAAGCTGGAGCGGCTGTTGGTTTAAGCGGCTTGGGAACGCGATAGCGGCATGCCCTTAAATTACCGCAGTAAAGCCCCTCGCCTCAGAGCGGCTTCGGTTCCAGTAGCTCCGAATCGTGTTCTCTGAATACGGCCTGGAGAGTCGAAGCGGTCCGGTCTTGCAGCGCATGAATATCCTGAATGAGCTGAAAGATGTTTGAAGTCATGACGAGCAAATAGCGGACGGGCCCCGGACCAGGATTCCAATACGTATGTGGCACCCGGCGGGGGACGAATACGCCCGCGCCCGTGCGGGCCTCAACTTCATCGTTTCCAACCTTGACCCGCAGCGTGCCTTCCAGGACGTACCATGCTTCGTCATCGCTCCGGTGGAGATGCAATGGTGCGATCAAGCGCGGCGGCCCCGCGGGACCGCCTGGATCCTGCCATTCGGCGATCACAAACGCATCGGCAGTGGAGCCTATTACGCCGCCAGCAAGTGGCAGGGCAAGTATCGGTGAATTCATAAATGGAGGCTATCGCAACCCGTCATCGGCTCCTTAAATGCGAAGATCGCGCTGATCAGAGCGGGCCTGCGACTTAACGGAGCAGGAAGGAGGCTCCGATATGGACCTCTTGATAGCGGCACTTGTGGCGGTCTCTATCTGCGCGCCGCCCTCAATTTTCGGACGGCCTTTCCACGTGATCAATCACCAGGAATTGGGCTGAGCCTTTGACCGAGCGCATTTGTAGTCCCAGCTTTTTGAGAGCAACAGCGATAGCCTCGCCGTCGCCCGGGGTAAACGACGACCAAGGGTCGGGCTCGGCGTCGGGATATCCAAGGTCGGCCGGGTCCAAATCAAGATGTACGTCGAAGACACCTTTGATACCGGTCTTGTCGATAATGTCGCGGTCCACGTAGGCGGATAACTGGCGACAGAGGTCGGGCATTGTTACGCCGAGAATTTCGAAGCCGCCTCGCGCGCTCCTGCGGACAAAGCCGCAGAGCACTGGACCTGGCTGGCGCGGAGCAGGTTTCGGTGGTGGATTATTTCGGTCGAAAACGACGCATCCGCCTTCTCTTGCTGGTTGGAGCTTGGGTCCGCTTTTGGCAGCGGTCAATTCGAAAACGTTAATCTCTCTTGTTTCCCGGTGGAGCTTCAGGTTGAACCTCTCTTCGAGGAGAGCTTGCATCATTGGTCCCTTCATCGTTTCAACGTTCACGCGGTCCTCTGCTTTGGCATCGATTCGGTAGCGATCGGAATCGATCCACGGTGGCCCACCCGAGATCGGCATCTGAAAGGCGCTAGGAGAAACGGGAGCGCCCGGCTGGCCACTGGGAAATATCAGATAGGCCAGGCGAATGAGATTGGCAGTGGTCACGCAAGCCAGACTCAGTCTGCCGGGAGACGGCGCGCCTCCGCTAGGACGCTCGGTATTGCGGCAGCGCTTGATAGAAGCGACTTCAAATTCCCGCGCTGGGGTCCCTGGAGATTGCGATGGCGCACAAACGCCGAAGCCCGTCAGCTCAGCCGCGACGAGCAACGCCGAGAACATCGCAACAGCAAGTGCTGTGAGTTTTGAGATCTAACCCCCTCCGCCGCTCGCTCTGGACGCCCTTTTCGTCTTTTGCAACGGCCGTACGGTCTTGGTCTCAAGAGACCAGCGCCCTAGTTGGTATTTCCTCGAATAGCCGGCGGAGCGATTGGCGATTGTCACACCGATAGATCCGCCCGAATCGCATTCATACAATTCCTCGATCCATTGAGTCGAGCCGTTTGCGGAATACGAGACCGCTATTGAACCGAGGTCTTCCATTTCATTCAATCGCGACTCGAACGGGAATCGGATTTCATCCCAGAAGGTGACTTCTCCCGTGGGCGTGCCGTCCAAAGCGCGATGGCTGCATTCGAGGAAGCGAAAATGTCCGACATTATGAACAGGCGAGTAGAATCGACTGATCGTTCTCGCCGGCTCTCCGGTAGACGGGAGATTCAAACCTTTTTCGAACAAAGGATCAAAAACAATGCGCGAACCGGCGTCCGCCTCTCGCCAGACGCCGAAGTTACGGGAGAGCCGCTCACTCAGCCGGTAGGCTTCGGGTTGGTCGGCCTGGATAGCGAGCCCAATGGCAGTAGCCGATCTGGTGTATGCGGAGCGGCGCACGCGGCGGCCAAATCGTTCCCGCAAAAGGCGGCGCCACCAGTGGAAGTTCGCTGCCTCCGCCCGTAATGTAGAGCGCTCCAAACTGCTCCTGTTGGTGCTTCGCTAGAAGATCCTCGGCAGCTCTTATGGTTTCTTCGACCAGCGGCCTAGCCGCTTGGTAGAAATCCGCGACAGAGATTTGAGCGCTACCCCAATCCGGATTCGCGTGTTCCAGATCGATCACCACCCGGCGGGAGTTTGGATGCAAAGACTCTTTTTTCCTGCGGCATTCCTCCAGAATGCGGAACCAGACCGCGGCCGAAATCCGATCGCGCGCCGCAGCATCAATGCCAACAGCTTCCAGGGCGAGATCGGCGAGAATTTGATCGAAGTCATCGCCGCCGATGGCCGGAATCCCCTCGGAAGTGAGAACGTGGTGAACGTTTTCGTCCAGGGCGACTAAAGACGAATCGAACGTTCCGCCGCCCAGATCGTAGACCAGGATGGTTTCCTGGCTGCTCTTGTTCTGGCGCTGCCGGTGCCCGAACTCGATGCTTGCCGCGCTGGGTTCATTCAGCACGCCCAGGACCTCGAATCCGGCTGCGCGAAAGGCTTCCACGGTGAGAAAACGCTGGTTCGTGTTTGCGTGCGCCGGAACGCCCAGGACGATCTGGAGTTTCTCGCCCGGCCGCAGTCTTAGATTCGAGGTTTCGCGCAGGCTGGCGAAAAGGGCGCTGGCGAGGCCGTTCAGCAAATCCATCAGACGGACCTGCCGGTCGCCGATCTCGAGCATGGTGCGAGGGCCGGAATCTTCCAGTAGACGTTTGATAGAACGCAGCACCGTCCACGATTCATCGCCCTGCGCGTCCCAGGCTTCCCAGCCGTAACGCCGTTCGTCATCGCGCAGAGCCGTGAGGGATGGATACCAATCGGCAGTCGCGCCATCGGGAGCTTCAAACGAAATCAAAGGATAATTGCCGCGGTCGGCAGCCGCGACTACAATCCTGTTCGTTCCGAAGTCGATACCCAGCTTCATTCTGCTAGTTTAGCGGCAGGTTTGCGAGAGTAAGGCTCGTAACAAAGATCGACGGTTTACACTTTACGAAGGCGAGTTTTCCAAGCCCCCTCATGCCCGAAAGGAACAGCTGGATGGATATTTCAGTGCCGTTGCGCACTGGGATAGTGCATTGGCCGGGCGACCCGGAGCCGAACTTCGAGCGTATTTGCGACATAGAACAGGGTGGGGAAGCGAACGTCACGTTCTGCCGCATGAGCGCGCATACCGGCACTCACATGGATGCGCCGTGCCATTTCCTGCCGAGTCGAACCGGAATTGACAGCTTTCCTCTGGAGGCCGGGATCGGACCCGCGCGCGTGATCGCGGTGCCGGATTCAAATGTGATCCGCAGGGACGATCTGCAGGACAAGGGCATCCAGGCCGGCGACCGCATTTTGCTGAAGACCCGGAATTCGGCCAAGCCCTGGTCCGATTTGGATTTTCAATTTGACTACGTGGGCATCGACTCGTCTGGCGCAAAGTTTCTCGTTGAGGCAGGCATTGCGCTGGTGGGAGTAGATTATCTCTCGGTGGGCGTGTTCAACGGCGATGGCAAAGAGACCCATACAATCTTGCTGGAGGCGGGAATCTGGATTGTGGAAGGCCTGGATCTATCCGGTGTCGATGAAGGCGCTTACGATCTAATTTGCTTGCCGCTCCGGATCGAGGGTTCGGACGGAGCCCCGGCGCGAGTGGTTCTTCGTCCGTTGTGACTTGTTACTAAACTCGCTTGACAGCAAGTGGGATAGAATGAAAACCTTCGTAATGCGGCGTATTGAGGAAAGGAACTCCAGATGGCACTCACGGCAAAAACCCGGCAAGTCGGCAATGTGGCGATCGTCGACCTTCACGGTAAGGTAACCCTCGGCGAGAACACGGGAATCCTGCGAGAAGAACTGCGCTCCCTGCTCTCGCAAAACAAGAAAAACATCATTTTGAACATGAAAGATGTCGGCTATGTGGATAGCGCGGGACTCGGAGAGCTAGTCGGAGCCTACACAACGGCCACAAATCAAGGTGGTTCGGTGAAACTGCTGCACCTGCAGGGGAAGATGAGAGACCTGATGCAGATCACGAAGCTGCATACGATCTTTCCCGCGTTTGAAGACGAAAAAGAAGCTGTTCAGAGCTTCGGGGCAACAGCTACGGCCTAAAAGGTCTTATCGAGGGAGTGTAGAACCCGGTAGTCCGGGACGTTGGGAATTCGGATCACCGAGCACATCTCGAAAAGTCGAGAGTACGCTCGTTCGCTGATGTGCTGCTGCATTTTGCCGTCGTCGAGATTGCTCGTCGCGATGATTGGCTTCTGATGATTACAGCGGTAGGTCAGAATTGCGGTGATGGTGTCCTTCACCCAATCTGTAACTCGGTGCGCGCCCAAATCGTCCAGAAGAAGCACCTCGGCATCCAAAGCCAGGCGGTAAGCCTCGCGATCGCTCGTGCCCAACGCTTCGTTGTAAGCGGAGCGAATGCGTTCCAAAAGATTTAAGTAGTCGAAGAAGATGCCCTCGTGTCCCCGCTTGATCAATTCGCGGAGCGCGCCCACCGCCAAATGTGTTTTGCCGACTCCGGTGGGACCAAGCAGCAGCAGTCCGGGCGGTTTGTTGGTGGGATAGTTTCGAAGAAATGACTGGACGGACCACATGGCATCTTTCAGGCTCTTTTCGACAATCGGATTATTCGCCGGAAGATTAAGCTGAATGCTCGCGCTCCGATAGTTTCTTGGGATTTGAGCGCGTTCCTCGAGTGCTTCCGCGCGGCTCTCGGCCACGCAGGCGCATCGATCCGCGGAAGAGATGCCCTCCCGCTCAACAACAACCCAACCTGTGCCGTCGCACACCTTACAATCCTGCTTCGCCATGCTTGCTGCGTTTACTCGATCACAACTAATGTCTCACCGGCCGCGACAGTAGCTCCCTCGGCCGCTCGGATTTTTGTAATCACTCCATCTTTGGGCGACTTCATCTCATTCTGCATTTTCATGGCTTCCACCACGATGATGCCCTGACCGGCTTGAACACGTGCGCCAACTTCCACGAGCAGCTTAATCACTTTTCCCGGCATCTGCGCGCGAATGTCTACTGGACCCGCCGCAGCCAGCTTTTTCTTTGATCCCGATCGGTCCCGCAGATCCGCGAGCGAAATGATACGGCGTCGGCCCCCTGTCCAGACTTCAAGTTCGTCCTCTTTCTGAATCACGCGTACCGCAAAAACTTTCCCGCGGATCAAAACCGAAAAAACACCCGGACTCACTTCCGCAACAGAACCCTCACCAGATTGGCTGATACTTCCGGCCAGCGCGTATTTGGCAGATGTGCCATTCCAAGACAGATCGAGCGAATACTCCTCGCCATCTACTTCGAGCCTCAGCTTCAACGAAGGAGTCCTCGTCTTCCTTCGGAGCGCCAGGCGCTGGCAGGGGTTGCAGGTTCGTGAGCGGTAGCGGGAGGGCGCGATCCGGCGTGCGCAACCGCGAGAACCGAGGCGATCAGCGATTCCGAATCGGTCTCCGGCATTTTTCGGCGGCTCATGAATTCGTCGAGGAACGCGGTATGCAGAGCGCCGCAGGAAAAGCGATCATCTGCTATGAGCTGCTCTAAGACTTGTAGATTGGTCGTGAGGCCGAGCACGCGATATTCCGCGAGGGCGCGGCGCATCCGGTCAATTGCTTCCGGCCGTGTTTGGGCCCAAACGGAGAGCTTAGCGAGCAGAGGATCATATTCAATCGGAACCGTCCAGCCCGCGTATACTCCGGCATCCACCCTCACACCAGGACCTGAAGGTTCAGCGTATTGAACGATATTTCCCGGGCTCGGGAAGAAGTTGTTTTCGGGATCCTCCGCATATACGCGGCATTCGATGGCCGAACCGTTCCAACGAACGTCCGTCTGCTGAATCGCGAGCGGTTCGCCAGCCGCGATTCGAATTTGCCAGCGAACCAGATCGAGGCCGGTTACCCATTCCGTAACAGGATGCTCCACTTGTAACCGCGTATTCATTTCGAGAAAGTAGAAGCGGCCTTCCTGGTCGGCGAGAAACTCGAGCGTCCCGGCATTGGAATAATTGGCCGCGCGCGCAATGCGCAAAGCGGCTTCGCCGATCTGCGCGCGCAGAGCCGGGTTGGCGAGCACCAGCGGCGAGGGACATTCCTCGACAACTTTTTGGTGACGGCGCTGAATGGAGCACTCGCGTTCGCCTAAGTGAATCAGATGCCCATGCTCGTCGCCCAAGATCTGCACTTCGATGTGTCGCGGGCGCTCGATCAGCTTCTCCAGGTACACCTCGCCGGACCCGAACGCGTGCTCTGCCTCGTTGGATGCGCCCCGCATGGCGGTTTCGAGTTCGGCCTCTCGATCGACGCGCCGCATTCCTTTTCCACCGCCCCCAGCCGCAGCCTTCAGCAAAACGGGATAGCCAATCTTTCGCGGCAATCTTTCGCAATTCGTCATAGTCGCCGATGCCATGCTCGGTACCGGGCACGACCGGAGCGCCGGCTTTGATCGCCAGGCGGCGAGCCGCTGTTTTAGAGCCCATTTGTTCAATTGCCTGCCATGACGGTCCAATAAACTTGATGCCCGCATCGCGGCAAGATTTTGCAAACGCAGCGTTCTCGCTTAAGAATCCGTACCCAGGGTGAATTGCCTCGGCATTTCTAGTTTGCGCGGCTTGTAAGACGTTCTGGATGCTGAGATAACTGCCGGATGATTTCGGAGGACCGATGCAAACTGCTTCATCGGCCATTTGCACGTGGAGCCCTCGCCGATCGGCTTCCGAAAAAACAGCAATACTGCGAATATTCATCTCGCGAAGCGCGCGAATGATGCGTACCGCGATTTCTCCACGGTTTGCTACGAGTACTTTTTGAAACAATCTAAAGCCTTGAAACCTCGAACACGTTGTACCAAAACTGTGGGAACCTCTGTCCAGATGACGCAAGAACTGACGGGGAATGCGGCTCTGGAGGTGCTTCATCCCTCCGGCGAACGCACTCGAATTGCAATCGATCCGCTCCCGTTCCGCATTGGCCGCGGGCCGGAAAACCACCTGATTCTACGCGATAATCGAGCCTCACGGGCACATGCGACCATCTTCAAAGACGATTCGGGCTTTTTCATCGAGGACCTGGACAGCTTGCACGGGACCTGGGTAAACGACAGGCGTATTGAACAAGCCGCTCCCCTTCGACCGGGAGATAGCGTACACTTCGGGTTCGAAGATTCGTATCGTCTGGTATTCTCCGATTCCTGCCCTCCCATCCGTCGCCTTCTCGACCAATTGTCGTCCGCATCCTCACAGCCCGCCGGGGCGGCCGCCAGCTTCGCGCGGCTGCGCGCGCTGATCGAGGTGGCCCGTACACTCCAGACTTCGTTTGGCGGAGACGAAGTGCTCGGCGCCATACTCGACACGGCTTTGGCGTTGACGGGCGCCGAACGCGGATTTTTATTGCTGCGCTCAAACGGCGATCTCGAGATGCGAGTGGGGCGCGATGCTCAAGGTTCGACTCTGAGCAATTCCGATCTGGATGTACCGGTATCACAGATCGACGCCGCTTTGCGAGAACGGCGTGACCTCCTTTCCATGACGCTCAATCATTTGGTTGAGGCTGGCGGTCTGCGGGAGAGTGAGATACAGTTCCGCAATGTAATCTGTGTTCCGCTCGTTCGGTTCCGAAGTGTCGATGCGCAGGAAACGATATCTCTCTCCTCGCGAACGAATACCGTGGGCCTCCTTTATCTTGATTCGAGGGAGCGGAAAGCTCCTCTGTCGGAATTGAATCGTGAATTGTTGCACACGCTTGCGCTCGAGGCATCTACGGTGCTCGAAAACGCAAATTCTCTGGAGCAGGAGCGGCACAAACGCGTTCTGGATCAGGATCTCGAGTTTGCCCGGAAAATTCAGCAAAATCTGTTGCCTCAAATATTCCCTGAAAGTCCCTGGTTTCGCGCGGCGGGTTCCAGTCTTCCCTCCGCCGAGATCGCGGGCGACTACTTCGACATTCACCCAATTGGGAAAGAGCTAATCGCGGCGGTTATCGCCGATGTATCTGGGAAAGGCGTTAGTTCCGCGTTGCTCGCTTCTCTGCTGCAAGGAGCGTTTCTTCTTGGAGCGGAATTGCAGCTGCCGCTGAATGCGTTAACGAGCAAGATAAACACATTTCTCATTGATCGAGCGCAGCGAGAGAAATATGCGACCTTATTCTGCTGCACGATTGCTTGTTCGGGCGCGCTCACGTGGGTGAACGCCGGCCACTGCGCGCCATTTCTCGTTCAATCCAGCGGCGAGATTCAAACTCTGCGCAGCACGGGCACGCCTCTGGGCCTGCTTCGTGACACGACGTTCGAGATGGAGCAGGTTCAGCTTTCTCGCGGCGACAAGATCATCGCTTACAGTGACGGCTTGACGGAAGCAGAGAACTCCGAGCGCGAAAGGTTTGAATCGAAACTGAATGGGTCGCTAAAGACAATCGCGAAGTTGAATGCGCTGGAAACACGCGATCGCCTGATGGACGACATTTTGAAATTCAAAAATGAACCGCTATTAGACGACGTCACTCTTCTCGTTCTCGAGTATCGGGGAGATCAGAGATAGCGAAGCTCGCGTTGCTGAGCATCGCATGACTTGCGGGAAGGGTCCTCCTCAGTGGATTAATGACCCCGCGGCGTCGTGGGTCCATTTGCTTCCTCGCAGCTTAATTCGCGTGCCAGCCAGGCCTTGGCGAGACTCCAATCGCGGTTTACACTCTGCGACGAGATACGCAGAACCGACGCGATCTCTTCCGATGTGAGGCCGCCGAAATATCGCATCTCGACTACCTCCGCTTTGCGCGCGTCAAACTTGGCCAGTTCCTTAAGCGCCTCGTCCAAGCGCTCAATGTCAGGATCTGATTCGGCCGAGAACGTCAGACCTTCGTTGAGATTCATCGGGCGAACTCCTCCGCCACGCTTTGCATACCCATGTGCTCTGGCGTGATCGACGAGAATTCGGCGCATGATTCTCGCGGCCATCGCGAAGAAATGTGCTCGATCCTGCCAGCGCACCTGCCGTATGTCGATAAGCCGAAGATATGCTTCGTGGACCAGTGCCGTTGGCTGCAGCGTATGCCCAGGCCTCTCACCGCTCAAACAGCCTCCGGCCATTTTCCTCAGCTCGGAATAGGCAACGTCGACTAGCTTTGGCAGGGCGTTGGGGTCGCCAGCGCTCCACTCGCGAAGAAAGTGAGTTAGCTCGTGGCGTGAATCCGGTCCCGGCAATTATTGCAGTCTCCGCGTTTGCGAATTCTATAGCAGTTTGGTTGCCAACGTGCCGCGGGGAATTAATACTTTGCCGGGATTAGTAATTTCCTCACGGGTTCTCGCCTATAAGGCGAGGTGAAGAGAGTGAAGGATTTTAAGCGCTTGCGGCTGCCGAATCGAGGCCCGGATCGCATTTTGCTTCCGCGCCTCAGCGTAACTATACTAATTCGAAAGGAATTGGAGGTGCAAATTGAAATTTATTAGTCGGTCCCTCCTTATTCTGCTGGCGCTGTATGGGCTGGCATTTGCGATCGGCGACGCGTGCTTGGTGCATGCGCGGGCTCCGGTCTGGATGGCACTCGGATTTGCCGGCGGGTTTGCCGGCCTGCAATATCTGATTGCGCCTTGGCTCATTGCCTGGATCCTGCATATTCGTTGGGTTGGGCAAGAGTTCCCGCGGACGAGTTGGACAGTCATGAAAGCACAGCCACTCGGTCTAAATTCCCGGGGTGGGTCTGACGATCGGGGTGAGATTGCTGAGCTTCCGCTCCCGAATTGGCAGTTCGTAGAGCGGCTGTGTGCCGAGCGTGGTATTAAGGTTCCGAGAATTGGACTCATTCTGAGCGGCACCCCGAACGCATTCTCGTTTGGCCATGTGCCCGCGGATGCCCGCGTGGTGGTTACTACCGGACTGCTCGACGTGCTCACACCGGAGGAGACTAATGCGGTACTGGCGCATGAGATCGGACATGTCGAGCATTGGGATTTCGCAATCATGGGCGTTGCGGCTCTGGCTCCGCTTCTGCTTTATCAACTTTACGTATTCACCCGAAATATTAACTACGTCCGGGCGGTCGCCTATACGGCCTATTTCGCCTATTTGGTGAGCCAGTTTGTGGTTCTCTTGCTGAACCGCACGCGCGAATACTTCGCCGATCACTACGCGGCTGCCGTTACCGGTGAGCCGGATGTGCTTTCGTCGGCGCTGGTCAAAATTGCTTGTGGAATGCTCAGAGCCGAAGGCGAGATTGCGAAAGTGTCTGACCGGCAAGAATTGCAGCGTCACCGGGGTCTGGCCGGCGCGCTGGCTCTGATGGGTATCTCGAATGTGCGATCCGGTGAGGCGCTGGCGCTCGGAAGATCGAATCCGTCCGAGTCGGCGGCGGTCATGCGATGGGACCTGGTGAATCCGTGGGCCCGGCTGTTCGAACTGAATTCGACGCACCCGCTCACCGCATTTCGAGTACGAGCTATGAACAGGCAAGCTGAGGCGATGAACCGGATGCCTCAATATCCTCTTCCGGACGGCGAGCAAATTGGCTGGGGAAGATTTCTGCTCGAATTCTTCCTTTGGGCTGCTCCCGTAGTCTGCTTCTTTTCGGGGATCCTGTGGCTGGCTCTGCAGGACTGGTTGACAAGCCACGGTGTACACGTGCCCGGCAACGCGATTTCGTACGTTGCCATCTTTTCAGGCGTGACATGGATGCTGCGCACGTGGGTGCGTTATGGCGGCGAATTCCAGCCGGCGACGATCGGATCACTGATTGAGGATGTCGAGGTATCCGAGATGCATCCCCGGGCGGTACGTCTCGAAGGCGAGATTTTAGGCCGTGGCGTTCCTGGCGCTTTCTGGAGCGCCGACTTGGTTCTCCGGGATGCGAGCGGTATTGTTTTTCTTCTCTACCGGCAATCCGTTCCACTGGCGCGGCTGCTGTTCGCGCTAACCTGCGCGGATGAGTACATCGGCCGGAAGGTCACAGTTGAAGGATGGTTTCGACGCACTGTTAGGCCGTATGTCGAGATGTCGAGTCTTAGGGGCGAAGACGGCAAGACGCGCCGCGCGTATTCGCGGTGGGTGCAGTATGCGTTGGGATTGGCATTTGCGGTTGGCGGGTGGCTGTCGCTTTAGGCTGCGACCAAAGACATAAGCGGGGCCATCTCTGCAGGACGGACGCCGCCCCACTTCTTTTATCGCGCGGGTTCACTACTTTTGTGTTGTGCTTCCAGGCTGGCGCGGAGCAAGTTTTGGCAGTCTGCGCGCACGGCGGGGTAGGCCATGGTCTTCGTTTTCTCTTGGATTTTCAGCTCCTCGCGTAAGATTGACTCGGCCCGCTCATAATTCGCCTGATGCACGTAGCAACGCGCCAGATCGTTCATCGCTCTAAGGGTGCCGATATATTGGTCGCGAAGTCCGGGGTAAACCTCGATGGTCATATGCTGATAGGCATCCAGTGCCTTGCGGAGCAGCGCTTCGGCTTGCGGTAAAGTGCGCTCGCTGGACACGTACAGCCGCGCCAAGTTGTTGGTCGCGGTCAAAGTGCTGACGGACCGTTCACCCATTTCTCGCCGTCGCTCGTACAGAACTTCGGTGAAGAGTACCTCGGCTTCCTTACCTTTGTGCTCGATCGAATACAGAGTCGCAAGCTCGTTTTTTAAGAATAAAGTGTTAAGGCCGTATTCGCCCTCGAGGCGTCGCTGAACCTGCAGAGCCTGAATGAGCAGTGTCTCGGCCTCCTTAATCCTACCTTGTTCGCGATAGAGCATCGCCAGGGTCTCCATAATGTTCAGTGTCAAGTCGTCGTTTACGCCATGCAAGCGCCGCTGGATTTTCAGTTCCCTGGTGTAGAGCGATTCAGCCTGCGCATACTTCCGTTCGTTCCGGTATAGCTTGGCTAGTTCACTCATGCTCAACAGGGTTTCAGGATCTTGATCGCCCAGCGCGCGCCGCCGGATCTCCAGCATTTTTGCGAAGAGTTGCTCGGCCTGCTCGGACTTGACTTCGTACAGGTAGAGCAACGCAAGCTCGTGCATGCTGAGAAGGGTTTCGGGATTCTCCTCGCCCAACACCCGTTGCCGCACCTCCAGGGCTTTGGTGTAGAGTAGTTCCGCTTGGGGGTACTTACTGTGAAACTGATAGATACCCGCCAAATCATCCATCGTGGTCAGAGTGTCTCGGTCCGCGTCGCCGAGGCGGCGACGCTGGATTTCGAGGTTAAGCTCCAATTGCCGCTCCACCATGTCCAGATTGTTCAGACGGCTGTAGGTATGCTCGATGGAAGGTACTGGGGTCATTATCCGACCCAGAACTACTTGTGAGCGAGCCCCAACCGCTGCACTGCGTTCCCAGGTGGCCTCATTCTCCGCGGCACGGGCCTGATCACGCTGCTTATCAGCCGCTTGCTCGGCGGCCGTCGCCCGGTCCCGTTCACGTACAGCTCTTTGCTCTGCGCGCCGAGCCCGCATTGTTTCCGAGGTGCTGGCGACTATACCTGCAACCAACACCATAAAGATCGCTGCTATCGCCGCAACCAAAGTCCTGTGGCGCAGCACAAATTTCCGCAATTGATATCTTGTGCTCGGCGGACGGGCGGCGATCGGTTCGTCCTTGAGGTAGTGGTAAATATCGGCGGCCAGGTCCGCAGCCGATGGGTACCGTCGTGCTTTGTCTTTCTCCAGGGCCTTGGCAACGATGGTTTCGATATCGCCCCGGAAAGCACGATTGATTGAGCTGAGCGGCCTTGGATCTTCTTCCCTAATAATGCGAGCTGCTTCAAAGAGCTGGCGGCCTATGTCGTAGGGCAGGCGGCCGGCCAAAAGCTCAAACAGAATCACTCCCAACGCATACACATCGCTGCGGGTGTCCAGTTCGAGCGGATCGGCGAGCACCTGTTCGGGGCTCATGTACTCCAGGGTTCCCACGAGTTGGCCCAAATCGGTCTGACGAGTTGCTTGCGTATCGCTGTCGGTGACGCGCGCTACACCGAAATCGAGAATTTTCGGCTGGCCGTTCTCATCTACCAAAATATTGCCGGGTTTCAGATCGCGATGAATGATGCCGCGCTGATGCGCGTGCTGTACGGCTTCGCAGACCTTGGCAATCAGCTCCAGCCTTTGCCGCGCGTTCAGCCGATGCGATTCGGCATATTGCAATAGCGATTCGCCCTGTACGAACTCCATCGCGAAGTAGGGCTGAGGGCCGAATCCTGCGTCGGCTGTACCGGCTTCGTAGATCTGAGCAATGCCGGGGTGTTGGAGCCGGGCAAGCGCCTGGCATTCCTGTTCGAAGCGCCGGAGCGACTCGGGTCCGGCCATGCCGGGCTTGATGATTTTGAGCGCAACGGTGCGGCGGGGCTGTTCCTGTTCCGCTTCATAGACGGCGCCCATGCCACCTTCGCCCAGTAGCCGAAGAATACGATAGTGCCCGATAGTGCCAGGCACGGAGAGCGGCGCTGACGGGGTTCCGGCGATTTGATTCCAAAGCTTCTGCATTTGCAAATGCTGCGCGGGACCAAACAAGGTCGAATCGGCATAGCCCAGCAGGGATTCGACCTCGCTTTGCAGCGCGGGGTCGTCTGCGCATGCGGCTGCGAGATAGGAGGAGCGGTCGCCCGGCTCTTTCGTGAGGACGGCGTGATAGAGAGACTCGACGAGCACCCAGCGTCGAGGGTCCATTGCATTCCTCCCCTCTTTTGCTTACGCGAAAAAATCTGTTATTAGCATTAGCAATTCTATCCCCAATTCTCGCCTGTAGGAGCGAGGTGAAGGTCATGTTATTTGACAACTTCTCACAGTATTCCGGAAAGCGCTTGATTGCGCTCTTGCTTTTGATTCTTCCCGCCGGCTGCGCCCTGAATGCAGGTAAGGAGCGCGAAGTTCCGTCAGCTTCGGATTTTTTCGTGGGCCATCCCGCACCCGATTTCAAGCTGAAAGATCTGGACGGCAGAGAGGTGCAGCTGAGCTCGTTGAAAGGCGAGATCGTGCTTCTCGACTTTTGGGCCACCTGGTGCGGGTATTGCCGCCAGGAAATTCCAACGATCGAGCACATCTCCAAAGACTTTGAGAAAAAACACATCGTGGTGATCGGGGTGAACTCTGGTGAGGAGAAAGATATAGTGAAGAGCTTTGTCGCGAAAAATAAAATGACATATCCGGTGGTTCTGACGGCAGAAAATCCGGAGGTTATTAGCAACTATGGGGCCCGGGCGCTACCGACTGTCGCTGTTATCGATAAGAACGGAATCATCGCGGCGTATCGCGTAGGCGAGGGTAGAGACACGGAGGAGATTTTGCGCAACGACATTCACCGCGTATCGAGTTCGAAATACGCTGCGCCTGAGCCCAAGCCCGTTCAGATGGCGCAAACGCCGCAGGCGTCGGCAACCCCGGTCGGACCGGACCCGTCCTGGCAACCGAGGACAGTGGATGAATTCCTGGCCCGCGGGTATGCGCGGCTCATGGTCCGTCAGTATCCGCAGGCGAGAGCCGATGCGGAAGATGCATTGACGTTAAGTGTTGATTCGGTGATGGCGCGGTTCCTGCACGGGCGCGCGGCTTACGATGCCAAGGATTATTCAATTGCCATTGAAGACTTCGATAAGGTAATCCAACGAAGACCGGATTGGGCGCAGGGCTATCACTACCGTGGACTCTCTTATTCCTACAGTGGCCAGCATCAGCGGGCGGTGCCGGATTACCAAAGGACGATCGAACTGGAACCATACCTGGCGACTGGATATAACGATCTGGGCTGGGCGTACAGGGAACTCGGCGAGTTCGATAAAGCAAAGGCCAATTTCGATAAGGCCATCGAATTAGAGCCCAATTATATTCGGGCGCGGGAGAACCGGGCCATACTCTTCGACAAGCAGAATAATTTCGAGGCTGAATTGAATGAGATCACGATGATTCGAAGGCTCGTACCGAACTACCCGTGGGCCAAAGACACAGAACAGGCGGTTCTACAGAAGCTTGGCGCGACCAAGCGAAGGCAGGAGGCGAAGCTGCACCGGCGATGAGCTTATTTGAAGTCTTCTTGTGTCCCTAATGGTGGGCGGCGGCTCGTTTTTGCTCTTCGAGCCGGTCGCGTTCTTCCTGATCGCGCGCGCGGCGTTCGCGCTCCGCAACCAGTTGCTCATAGACGGGAACCTGCTCTGGAGTCAAAATCGATTTCACGCGGCTGATGTGCTCCGCTTTGATCTTCAGCATCGCCGGATGGTAAGAATCCCGGACTGCCTTGTATTTAGCCTTCGTGTCGTCAAGGATGGTTTCCAACTGGCTCACCTGAGCGGGGCTCAGCTTTAATCTCGATTCCATCTCGGAGACGTAGTGCTGTTTTGAACCCTCGGATTTGGCGTTGACCACCGTAGCTGTGTAATAGCGATCGCCCAATGCGCCCACCGCTGCCCCGCAAACGAAAAGCAAAACAGCCACCAGAATGGCCGCCCACTGATTGCGCTTCATATCAATCTCTACCGGTGGACGGCTTCCGGAGCTTCATCCGCGGTCGGCGTGCTTCGAATCGCTTCGGTGTAGTAGGTTTTCTCGGCAGTATGGTCGGCCATCAGCAGGTCGACATAAGTCGGAGCCAAGCGGCTCTGGGATGTCGATACGAAGTTCAGGACCAGCAGGAGCAGACACAGCGCCGCCGAGGCGGTCATCACTGTCCTGCCCAGACGGCCAAAGACAAACCAAAAGCTATGGCGGGCCTCAATTCGTTGCCAGAGAGCCGGCATGAAATTGACCGCCGGCTCTATATCAGGGCACGCCTCCCGATACCTTTGGAACAGATCATCCAATCCGGAATTTTCAAAGTTTTCCATTCGCCACCGCTGCGTTGTAGGCTTTCAGAACCCGTTGCCGGGCCCTAAACAGTCGAACTTTCAAGGCGTTTTCATTGACGCCATAAATGCGTTCCAGTTCTTTCAGAGAAAGGCCCTCCACTTCCTTCAGTGTCAGCAGCAACCGATCCTCTTCGGACACATGCCGGAATAACGCATCCATGAACTCCCGCGTTTCACCCTTCTGCCGATCTTCATCGTTCTGCCTGCCTCCGGCAAGTGAATCCGCCATCATCACCTGCTGCTCGCTCAAATCAGCCATCCGCGATTCATTCCGGCGTTTTGCCCGCCGTAAGTAATCGTACGACGCGTTCACGGTCAGCCGGTAAAGCCACGGCTCGAAGACCTCCGACGTCCGAAGCTGATCCAATGAATAGTACAGCCTGACGAAGACCTCCTGGGCCACATCCTCGACATCTTCCGGGCGGCCAATCAGCCTCGAAATGGTACCGAGAATCCGTTTCCTGTATGCCAGAACAATTTGGTTGAACGCCGACTGCTCACCCGCCCGCGCTCTCTCAATCAGCTCTGGCTCAACAAGCATACCGGCCTAAATGCCGGATTCTGTTGGCCCTTCGATCTTCTAGGCGTTCCGGCAATTTGTTAGGTTACAAGGCTTTGACCGAAACTCCAAATGCTCGGGCGGCTGGGAATTGTCCCCAGAAAGCCCGGAGCCCTGTTGCATTTGCAATTCACGTATGGCGGTATTCACTTGGGAGCGCTGAGCGTACAAGCGCTCCAATTCGATGCGGAGAAAGAGCGATCCCTTACCCCGGCAGGATGTACTGCGATGCGGCATACGAATTTTGTACTACCAAACGCGTCTCGGTACTAGCTACTTTCACGGAATTTAATCTTAAGTATCCCAAATGACCGAAAAAGGTATTGCCCCGAATTGCAATTCGTGATATACAATTAGCAGATTGCTATATGACGGTTGCTGAGAAAATCCGATATCTGCGAGTTGTGGAAGGGCACCTGCGGGGCCTGAACCGCGAGATGACGCAGAAAGAGGTAGTGAATGCGATCCGCGAGGAACTCAAGCGTTCGCTGAGCCAGCCGTATCTCTCGCAACTCGAGGGTGGCCATCGAAGGCACCTGACGAACACGACCAGGCTGCTGCTGGCGAAGTTTTTCAAGGTGCATCCGGGATACCTGGTGGATGATCCGGAGGGGTTCCAAACGGAATTGATTTCGGACCTTCGCCAGCAGGAGGACAAATTGGATCTCTGGCTGGTACAGGGCGCGGAAAGGTTCCGGCGTGACCCGCAGCTTGCGGAAGCGTTGTTGAAGATAGCGCGGCACGACGATACCCGCGGATGTGTTTTGCTGCTGGCCGCGATTCTGGAAACTCCAGATCTGGTGAACCGTTTGTGGGAGGTGCTGAAACCTAAGGAGGAACTGCATCATGAGTTGGCCTGAATTCTATTTACTGTGTTTTGCTGTCGGGGGTTTGTGGAGCATCGCCTCGCTCTTGCTGGGCGGACTGCATTTGGGGCATTCGGGATCGGCTCACGTTGGACACGGACACATGGGCGGACATCACGGCCATGTTCACGTAGGGCACTCGCACGGACATAGCGCTTCAGGACACGGACTGGGAAGTTGGATTGGCGCGATGATCAATCCGAGCTGCCTGGCGGTGTACCTGGCATGGTTCGGCGGAGTGGGGTATCTGCTCACGAAACATTCCGGCCTCGGATTCTGGTTGGATCTGGTGATCGCGATTGCGGTGGGACTCACAGGCGCATGGTTTCTGGCTGCATTTCTCCACTTTTTGCAATCGCGCGAGCAGCCGCTCGACCCGGCCGATTACGACATGGTGGGCGTGCTGGGACGCGTCTCATGCGCGATTAGGCCCGACGGCGTCGGCGAGGTGATTTACGTCAGGGATGGCGCGCGAAAACCCGTGGCGGCGCGCAGCGATGAAGGGAAATCCATTCGGCGCGATGAAGAGGTCATCGTCACGCGCTATGAGAAGGGAATTGCGTATGTACGCACCTGGGAAGCAATGACCCAGCCGGGCGAAGTGGCTTTGAAGCCCGAATCATTGCAAAAGGAGACGGAACATGTCGAATGAAATTATTTTTATTGCCGCGGTGGTGGTGCTGACGCTGCTGGTGCTCATGATGGCCATGGCAACGCTGTACCGGAAAGCGGGTCCGCACGAGGCTCTGATTGTGTATGGCCTCCGCGGTACCCGCATTGTAAAGGGCAGAGGCACTGTGATCTTTCCCATGGTGGAAAATTTCCGCCAGCTCTCACTGCAGTTGATGTCGTTCGATGTCGCGCCGCAGCAGGATCTATATACGAAGCAAGGCGTAGCGGTGACTGTCGAAGCGGTCGCGCAAATCAAAGTGAAGAGCGATCCCGAATCCATACAGACAGCGGCGGAACAGTTTCTGACCAAAACCGATCAAGCCCGCGAAGGACTGATTCGTCTGGTGATGGAAGGCCATCTGCGGGGCATTATCGGCCAGCTTTCGGTGGAGCAGATTGTCAAGGAACCGGAAATGGTAGGCGATCGAATGCGGGCCACCTGCGCCGATGACATGAGCAAGATGGGCCTGGAGGTAGTGTCGTTCACTATCAAGGAAGTTCGCGACAAGAACGAATACATCACGAACATGGGGCGTCCGGACATTGCTCGAATCAAGCGGGATGCGGATGTGGCTTCGGCTGAAGCGGATCGGGACACCGCGATCCGCCGCGCGGAGGCGATGCGAGCCGCTGCGGTCGCAAAGGCCCAGGCGGATCAAGAGCGGGTACTGGCGGAGGCGCTCTCGCTGGCCGCTCAAGCTGAAGCGCAACGCGATCTGGAAATCCGGAAAGCCCAGTATGTCGAGACCATCAAGCGCCAGCAGGCGCAGGCGGATAAGGCCTACGACATTCAGTCAAACGTGATGCAGCAGCAGGTGATTGTGGAAGCCGTTAAGGTCCGGCAAGTAGAAAAAGAGCAGGAAATCAAAGTGCAGGAAGCCGAGATCCTGCGGCATGAGAAGGAGCTGATTGCCAATGTGCTGAAAAATGCCGAGATCGAACGCCAACGAATCGAGATGATTGCGGAAGCATCCCGGCGCAAGATGACGATCGAAGCCGAAGGCGCTGCCGCCGCAACCCGCTTGCAAGGCGAGGCGGACGCGGACATCATTTTGCGAAAGGGCGAAGCGGAGGCCAAGGCCATGAACGTCAAGGCCGAGGCGTATCAGGAGTGGAACCAGGCCGCGGTAGTAGACAAATTGATTACCGGACTGCCCGAAGTTGTCAGAGCGATGGCCGCGCCGCTGGCGAATATCGACAAGATCACCATTGTTTCCACGGGGGACGATGGCGCCGCTGGCATGCACAAAATCACCGGCGACATGACGAAAATTGCAGCCCAGATTCCGGCTCTCTTCGAGACGCTCTCGGGTATGCAGATGTCCGATTTATTAGGGAAAGTTCGGGGCATTACCGATCGCGCCGGGAGCGATGCGAAACCGAACGGATCAAACAGTTAGATGCGAAGGAGTGTATATGCCGCTATTAGACCGAGTGACAACATTGATCAAAGCAAATCTCAACGACCTTGTCGATAAGGCCGAAGATCCGGAGAAGCTGCTGAAACAACTTCTCCTCGATATGCAAAACCAGTTCATGCAAGTGAAGACGCAAGTGGCGATCGCGATCGCAGATCAGCATCTTCTCGAAAAGAAGCAGCAGGAAAACCTGGACGCACAGAAAGAATGGGTGCGGAAGGCGGAGCTTGCCATCCAAAAAAACGAAGAGGACGCTGGCGCGCATGGCACTGGAGCGGTCGCTTACTTATGAAAATGCCGCGAAGAATTTTTCGCAGCAGATTGAGGATCAATCGCATCAGGTGCGGATATTGCGCGATGCTCTTCACCGGCTGGAGCAAAAGATGACGGAGACCAGAACCAAGACGGAACTGCTGATTGCACAGCATCGGCGGGCGCGGCTCGCGATTCGTTCCGGAACCGGCAACCTGAAAGAATTCGAGAGCGACGCCGCATTCGACCGGCTGCAATCCAAAGTTTTCGAAGCGGACGCGTTGGGGCATGGTCATCTGATCGCCAATCAGCCTAATGCCGAACAGCGATTGGCCGCGCTTGAGAAATCGGACCAGGTGGACCGGCTGCTGGCGGATCTAAAGACGCGAGCATTAGGGCAGGCTAGCTGATGGGTTGTGCTGCCGATGGCGTTCAGTTTGCGGGGCAGAGTAGGATCCTGCCCCGCGGGAGCTAGCCCTTGCCAATAAATTCAGGAAGGTGAAATGCATGAGAAGATCAAACGCTCGATGGATAGTTTTGTTTATTGCATTTCTTGTGGCTGCCGTGTTTCCGCATGCCGCTGAAGCGGGAACAATCCGCGCCTCTATCCAGCCTTCAGACGCGCGAAAACCTGCTCCGATGTTTAGCCTTCCGGACGCATCCGGGAAGTCGATCCGGCCTTCGGACTATCGGGGCAGAGTAGTTTTGCTCAATTTCTGGGCAACGGAATGCGGCGGATGCAGATTGGAGATTCCATCATTCCTTGAACTGGATCAGGCCTACAAAGGCAAGGGTCTGGTTGTGGTCGGAGTTTCGATGGATCTCTCATACGAGGACTTGAAGGATGCCCAAGAGGGATGGAGCCGAGTGAAACCTTTCGTTCAAGCGCATCAAATCAAGTATCCGATCTTAATGGGTGACGACAAAGTGACAAAGCTTTACGACATCGAAGCGTTGCCGCTCACGCATCTGATTGACGCGAAGGGCAGGATAGCTGCCACGTATGTAGGCGTTGTCGACAAGAATGATATTGAAGCGAATATCAAAATTCTTTTGAGGGAACGGTAGAAGACAATCCCGATTATCAGAGAAGATGATCGAGCACCAGGGTCTCGAACTCTTTCACTCGTTCGAAGACGGCATCATTCGTGACGAGTCCGGTGACTTCTGAGCGAACTGCGGTCGCGGCCTGTAAGGCGTCCGGGGTCCGAAGGCGATGCGTAGCCCGAATTCTAGCCGCAGTGTCAGCGATTGATAGGTCCGGTGCAATCCAATCGAGGTTGGGGTAGGAAGACAGTAGGGCGTAAAACTCATTAACCTGCTCGTCATCCGGCATCCGGTATGGCTGGACCAGCAATTCCGCCATTGTAATAGTCGATGTCACCGCGCCACAATCGGGTCGTTCGAGCCACAAAAAAACGTGATCTGTCAAATCGACATACCGGGGATTCGCTTCTAATTGATAGATGAAAACGCTGGTATCCAAGGCGATTCGATGGTGGCGGCGCAGGAAGCCACGAAGGCGCGTCAACCCCAACTCTGGCGTTCTTTTTTGAGGTATTCGTCTGGATAAGTCCTTTTGGCCAAGCCTCGGAGGCTGGCATGGGGCACTGCCGGTTTTTGTAGCACGATCACTCTGGATCCCCGCACCACTATCCGGAGCCTGTCGCCAGCCTTCACGCCGAGGGCCTCACGTGCTTCCTTCGGAATTACGATCTGATTTTTTGCGGAAAGAGTCGATTCAGCCATCGCTTTACATTATAACGAAAAGTAAAGCGATGATTCCTCCGTGTACCTGGTTTCGGAATGGCAGACGGCGGAGAGGCCGTCCGCCCACCGGGGTAATATGCGTGCATGAAGGCTCTGCTTCTCTCCGAGTACAATCGCCTGGAAATCGCCGATCTTCCGATGCCTCGGCCGGGGCCGGACGAAGTTCTGGTTCGAGTGGAGGCGTGCGGTATTTGCGGCAGTGATGTGCACGGATTCGATGGTTCCTCCGGACGCCGCATTCCCCCGCTCGTAATGGGTCATGAGGCTGCAGGCACGGTGGCAGCGGTTGGCCCGGAAGTACGGGGCACGCGCGATGGCGACCGGGTTACTTTTGACTCGACGGTCTATTGCGGAAATTGCGAGTATTGCCGGCGGGGCGAGGTAAACTTGTGCAACCGGCGGCAGGTTCTGGGTGTTTCCACACCGGAGTATCGGCGCGCCGGCGCGTTTGCCGAATATGTGATCGTGCCGGACAGGATCGTGCATCGGCTTCCGGAAAACATCCCGTTCACTGATGCCGCTATGGTTGAGCCTCTAGCGGTCGCAGTGCATGCCGTGGGGCTTGCTGAAATTCCGGAAGCGGGCGCCTCTCTCGTCATAGGGGCAGGCATGATTGGACTGCTGGTTCTGCAGGCGCTTCGTCAAGCCGGGTGCGCGAGCATCTACATCGTCGATATCGACGATTCGAGGTTGAAACTGGCGACTCAGCTCGGCGCTACCGCGACGATCAACGCCAAAACAGCGGATGCCAACAGCGAAATTCAACGCCTCACATCCGATGTTGGGGTAGATGTTGCTTTCGAAGCCGTGGGCAGCACGGCGACAATCAAAACGGCGATTCAAGGGGTCAAGAAAGGCGGGACGGTCGTCTTAATCGGAAATATTTCACCTACCGTCGAGATTCCACTGCAAACCGTGGTTAGCCGCCAGATCCGGTTGCAGGGCTCGGCGGCCTCTTCGGGCGAGTACCCGGAGTGCATCGATCTGCTCGCGCGCGGGGCTGTGGATGTGAAGCCGCTGATCAGCGTCGTAGCACCGTTGGAAGAAGGCGCGCAATGGTTCGAGCGCCTGCATGGACGCGAGGCGAATCTGATGAAAGTGATACTCACGCCAGGCTAACCGCGTCGCTGAGGGTACTTTCGACTTGCCCCTATACTGAAAAGGAGCCCCGCTATGAGTGTCGTCTGGTTGCGGACGGCCGCCGCCTTGTACGCGTGCGGATTACTGTACGCACTGATCTACCTGTTTCGCAAAAGCACTCGGCTATTTACTCCGGCACTGATCGCTTTTGCCGCGGGAGCTGTCTTCCACTTCGTCTCCATCGTCGAGTTCCGGGCCGAGATGGGTCATCTGCCTCTCAACAATTTCTACGAGACCAGTTCTCTGTGTGCATTCCTGGTGGCCGTTCTCTTTCTGCTCGTCTATAGCTACTACCGGATCGCAATTTTCGGCATTTGCCTGTTTCCGCTGGTCTTTTTTATGACCTTGATCGGCGCCACCGAATTCCCGGTGAACTCCTGGAGCAGCCCGGTGGCTCGAAACGCATGGTTGATCGTTCACATCGCAACGGTTCTGATCGGATATGCCGCGCTGATTCTCTCCGCAGTGGCTTCCGTTTATTACTTATTGCAAGAGCGCCAGTTGAAGCGCAAGGATGTCATGCCATCGGCCAATCGTTTACCGCCTCTGGCAACGCTTGACCGAGTTATTAATCAATCGATGAATGCTGGATTCGTATTCATCACGATCGGCACCGTGACCGGCGTGGTCTGGGCATTCATCGACGCGGGGACAGCCTGGATTCTGGACCCGAAAATCGCATTTTTCCTGTTCACGTGGGCCTTCTATCTGGCGATGATCTTTCTCCGGGTGTCGGCTGGCTGGCGAGGGCGCAGAATGGCGTGGCTCGCGGTCGCGGTGCTCGGCTGCTCCATCATCACGTGGGCCACCCATTTTGGGCTCGGGAGTCTTTACTACCGATGAGGCTTGCGCTGGCGGGCATCAATCATCGCACGGCCCCGGTGGAACTTCGGGAAAGGCTTGCGTTCCGAATGGAAGATATCCCCGCAGCCCTCCTTCACATGCAGGCTCGAGGGGCAAAAGAGGCGCTAATTCTCTCGACTTGTAATCGTGTGGAGATGACCGCTGCGCTCGCTGACGATCTTCCGATCGATTCGCTGCTCGAAGAGATCGTGACCGGACGCGACGGTCTGACGTTTGAGGCGATCCGGCCGCACTTGTACTTCTTCGAACAAAAGGACACGATCCGGCACTTGTTTCGGGTGGCCTCAAGCCTCGATTCGATGATTGTCGGCGAGCCGCAGATTCTCGGGCAATTGAAGCAGGCGTACGCGCAGGCTCGCGATCAGGGAACCATCGGCACGCTGTTGGATGCGGTTCTGACGAGGGCCTTCAACGTAGCCAAACGCATTCGCGCAGAGACTGAAATCGGCCAAAGCGCCGTTTCGGTCAGCTATGCAGCGGTCGAACTGGCGCGCGAGATTTTCGGCTCTCTCAACAAGAAGCGTGTCCTGATTATCGGTGCCGGGAAGATGTCGGAAGGCGCCGCGCGGCACCTGCTGCGAGCCGGCGCGACCGAGATTTTAATTACGAACCGAACTCCCGAGCGGGCCCGCGAACTTGCCGAAGTTTTTCGAGGCGAGGTGGTTGCCTATGACACGTTCCCGCAGCGACTAAACGAAGTCGATATCGTGATTACTTCTTCCGCCGCGCCTGGTTACGTGCTTACTGCCGAATCGGTTCGGCACGCCATCGATACCAGGAAAAACCAACCCATGTTCCTGGTCGATATCGCCGTTCCGAGAAACATTGACCCGCAGGTGAACAGCGTCGAGCATGCGTTTCTCTACGATATCGACGACCTTCAGCGGCTGGCCGAGCGCAATCTGCAGACGCGGCGCGAAGTTGCCGAACAGGCCGAGAATATCGTAACCGAGGAGGTCACGCGGCTCGAAGCCCGCCTGCGGGAGCGCGATGTAACGCCAACAATTTTAAGTCTCCAGGAACAGTTGGAAGCGATTCGGCGAGAAACCGTGGAGCGCTATCGGGGCCGCCTCGGTCCTTTGACGATAGAGCAGGAACAGGCGCTCGACGGCCTCACTCGGGGCATCATTAACAAGATCGCGCACGGACCGATTTCCGAAATGAGGCGTCATGCGGCAGCACAAGCGGCGGGCGAAAGCACTCGCGAAGGCGAGCTGATCAGCGCTGTTCGACGCATCTTCCGCTTGCGCGAGCGCTGAACGAGATGGCAATCGGCGCGGCCGAAGTCAAGTCTCTGACCATCGGGTCGCGAGGTTCTCAACTGGCATTGTGGCAAGCGCGGCACGTCGCCTCATGCCTATTGGATTTCGGCATTACAAGTCGAATCAAGATCATTAAGACCACGGGCGATCATCTGCAGACCGCTTCCTTGGTTCAGACCGGCGGCAAGGGTTTATTTACGAAGGAAATTGAAGAAGCACTGCTCGCCGGAAGCATCGATCTCGCGGTTCACAGCTTGAAGGATCTTCCGACCGAGACGACGTGCGGGTTGACGATCGCCGCCATGCCGCCGCGCGAAGATCCGCGCGATGCCCTGATCGGCCGGCCGCTGGACCAACTTGGGCCGGGTTCGCGCGTGGGCACCAGTTCAGGCCGGCGCGCCGCGCAGCTTCGCCTTTTGCGAGCAGATATAGATATTCACGAAATCCGGGGCAATGTGGACACTCGCATTCGAAAACAGAAGGAAGGACAATACGATGCGATTGTTCTTGCCGCGGCGGGACTCAGGCGGCTGGAGCTGGAGCGGGAGATTGCTTATATTTTTTCTTGGGATGAAATCTGCCCGGCCGCCGGTCAAGGCGCACTTGCCATCGAGACACGGGAGAACGATCCGGTTCGCGACTTGTGCGCGCAATTAAATGACGAGCCTACTGCCCAGGCGGTGAGATGTGAGCGGGCGACGCTAGCGGCGTTAGGCGGGGGTTGCCAGCTTCCGGTGGGAGCATTTGCGCGTGTGATCGATAAGAACCTGGAAGCGATAGCGGTTGTAATTTCTCCAGACGGACGTCAGCATTTGAAGGCAGCGCGTGTTGGATCGCGCAATCGACCCGAAGACTTGGGCCGGAGTATCGCAGAAGATCTTTTGGCCCGTGGTGCGGACCGCATTTTGGCCGAGAGCAAGTAATGCGAGTTGTAGTAACTCGTGCGGCACACCAGGCGGACGAACTGGCGATGCTCTTGAAGAAGCATGGAGCCGAACCGATTCTGCTGCCGGTGATCGCGATTGGACCGCCGCTCGATCCGGAGCCGCTACATCGGGCAGTGGAACGCTCGAACGAATACGACTGGATTGTCTTCACGAGCGCGAACGCCGTCTCGGCATTCAGCGCGGTATTACGACACGCGGCGCAGGAGTGCAGAGCTCGCGTGGCAACCATCGGCAGAGCGACTCGGGATGCTGCTCGGGCGAGAGGGTTTGTGGTTGACTTAGTTCCGGAAGCGTATGTTGCGGAGTCGTTGGTGGCAGCACTAACGAGTGAAAACCTGGCAGGCAGCCGGATTCTAATCCCCAGCGCAGCCATTACACGGGATGTAGTACCGGCGGCGCTTCACGAGCGCGGCGCGCACGTAGATGTCGTGGAGGCGTATCGAAACGTGATTCCCCCGGAAGCTGCCGCCCAGGCTGATGCGGTCTTTCAGGCGCCCTATCCGGAGTGGGTAACCTTTGCGAGCTCTTCTGCCGTGGACAATCTCGTCAGCCTGATTGGAGCCGAGCGTATTCGTCGTGTGAAGATCGCCACCATCGGGCCGATCACATCGGAAACGGTTCGCAAACACGGGCTGAGGGTAACGGCCGAGGCCCGCGTCCAAACGGTCGAGGCGCTAGTGCAAGTTATATGCGAAGCCGCCGAGCACTAAAATGACAACCGATGCCCTGGATGCACCGAAGTTTTTGGATTGGTCCGTTGATTATAGCGGGGATCCTAGCGATTCTCGCGTTACTTGTTTCGCGCACGCGTTTGCGGTCCGTCTACAGAGAGCGTTTGGCCGAGAGCCGGCGTGAGCGCCTGTTCCTTGCATCCGTTGGTTTCTTTACTGCCGCAGCGGTGGTCCGCGGGATCACGATAGCCATCCACAACAACATCGGTCCTTTTCACAACGTATCGATGCACGGCAGGCACATCCATCACATGGTCTGGGGTATTCTGCTACTGCTTCTGGTCGGTTATTCCTGGCTGGTCGAGATCGGAACGGGATCGGCGACCTCCTGGCAGTGGGTAGGCCAACTGACGTCGATGCTTTATGGCGTAGCCGCCGCGCTCACGCTGGATGAGTTCGCCCTTTGGCTGAACTTGAGTGATGTGTACTGGCAACGTCAGGGGCGTGAAAGCTACGAGGCCATGGCGCTGTTCGGGGGCATACTGGCCGTTGGTATTTTCGGAGGCCCATTTTTCCGAGGGACAGCGCGCGAACTCGCGCGGCCCTTCAAAGGCAGATGATCCTGACATAATCTCTCAATGCGCCGCATCAAGCTCTCCGTGGCCAGCAGCCTGGATAACTACATTGCGCGTCGGGACGGTGGATTCGATTGGATTTTGTCGGATCAGGATTACGGTCTCGGCGACTTCTTCAAGTCTGTTGATACGGTGCTGATCGGGCGCAAAACGCACGACATGATGGCCGCCTTCGGTTCGCCTTCTTACGCGGGAATGACGAATTACGTGTTTTCACGGACGAAATCCGGCCGTGGAGAAGGCGGCGTGCAGTTTGTTTCGGAGGACGCGGGAAGCTTTATTGAAGATCTTCGAAGAACGTCCGGCAAGGATATCTGGCTTTCAGGTGGAGCGGAGCTGATTCACTTCTTTCTGAGGGAAAAGCTGGTGGACGAGATTGCATTGGCCGTGCAGCCGATTTTGCTGGGCCAGGGAAAGCCGCTGTTTCCGCCGGCTTTTCCGGAGATGAGGTTGCGTTTAACGAACTGTAAATCGTACTCCAGCGGAGTGGTCAAGTTGGGGTACGAAGTGATGCGATAACGCCGGCTATTGCGCAAAGCCTTGCTACTCTGCGCCGTAGCCGGGCGTTAATGGAGAGAGCCGCTCCACCGGAGACCGATGCGCCAGATCCTAGGCTCGCCGGTATTCGGCGAGGGCGTTAAGGCAACTAAGTAAGTCCGATTGAGCAAATTCTGGACAGCGAAGACCGCGGAAAGCTTTTTGGTTAAACGTTGCTGGGCGCTGAATTCGAGAGCAGCGTAGCCGGGCAGCTTGAACTGATTCAGATCGTCATCGAACACCAAGCCGAAAGCCCGTATTCCGCCCGATATGAGCGTCTTTTTGGCGTTTAGCGTCAATTGTGCTGTGCCTTGTTGCTTGGGCACTTCCGGAATCCGCTGCCCCGTTGAGAGCCGTGCGTCCGCATACAAATAACCGGCTTCCGCGGTCCAATGGGTCCAGCGATGAATCGCGTTCGTTTCCAATCCACGCGAAAGCGCGGTGGGAAAGTTGGCCCGTTGCCGGAGTATGAGACTTTGCGAGGTGCTGAGAGTCGCGTTGTCGATCAGATCGTTGAGATTGTTGTGGAACAAGGTCAGTGACACACGCGACGCTTCGCCCAGCCAGTCCACTCCGGCCTCTACTCCGGTCAGCCCCTCGGGTACCAGGGCGGGGTTTGCGAGGGTCAGGGCGTTGCCAACGCGGAAATTGCGATAGAGCTCATTCAAAGTGGGAGCGCGGAAACTGCGATAGCCGGAAGCGCGGAAGCGAAATTGTTTCGCGCCTATCGCCACTCCGCCGTTCGGACTGACAAAGGTTTCTCCGTGCTGGCCGGTAAACTGATGACGGATGCCGGCAAAGAATCGGACCGGACCGAGGTTAAGATCTGCTTGAGCGAACAGGCCGTGTTCGAGAAGCGTGCCTCCGCCCGGCGTAAGCGTACGTGTGGTGTAGGAGTAGTCATAACTGACGCCATGGATGCGGTCCGCGTCGCCGCCCACGACAGTGTTCCATTTGAAGAGGCGCGTTTGACCGTGATGCTGCCAGTAGGCAGCTCCGCCAACATCTTCTTCCGGAACTGTCTGTCGAGATGTAAGTGTCTCGGAGTTTCGATTCGCGGAGACGCTCGAAAACGTGCTGTGGAATTGCGCCTGCGTGTGAAAGCCGACCACCGAGACCTGGTCATTGGTCCAGGAATGCGCATAATTAGCGCCAATGGTTCCAAGTCCAGTTGAGTTATGGGTGAGCTCAGTGCCGTTGTGCCGCTCTTCGGCGAGAACGTCGACATGGAGTGATAACCGGTTCGTTGCTCCCAGGTAATCGAGATGTACATCGCCAGTCGCAAAGCGCACGTTGGCCTTGTTGTCCACTCGGCCGCGGACGGGTTCCGGCGTGATGTAATATCCGTCAGTTGTAAAGGCGCGCGAGTGAACCGTAAATCCCCAGCGGCCCCACAGATTTGAATAAGCTGCCGAGACATCCTGAGTGCCCTCATTGCCCGCCATATAATCGGCGAACAGATGCTCGTGCTCTTCTGGCGGTGAAAAGAGCGAAACGGTTCCTCCCATCGCCCGATCTCCAAAAATGCTCGTGGATGCGCCGCGTTCCACTTCGACCCGATCGATAAAATTCGGATCGATGCGCGTCCAATACACCCAGCCGCCGAACGGGTCGTTAATCGGTACGCTGTCCCAAAGCACCAGAGTCCTGCTGGCGCCGGAGGAACCGGTGGCGCGCAGCGAGACTCCTTGCGTGGTCGGATTCGCGACGATACTAGAGGAGCGGCGGAACAAACTGAATCCAGGGAGTTGACGAAGCCGGTCGTCGAGATTCAACCCGGGCGTCTCCTGAATCTGTTCTTGACCCATCACCGCAATGGATGCCGGTGTTTCGCTCGAAAGTGTCCCATTTACTGTAACCGTGGTTTTGAGTGGCGGCGGCGATTGAACGTTGGCAGGCGTCTGGTCTTGCGGAGATGGACCGGGCGTCTGCGCAAACATCGACGCAGCAATGAAGACAAGGACTAATGGCTGGCGGAATCGCATTCAGCTCCGGAACTTCAGATGCAATTGACTCGTATCCTAGATTTACATGGATACGGATCACGCTATTGAGGCGACCGGTCTTCACAAGGTCTACCGAACGAGATTTCGGGGACGTGAGATCAGGGCGGTGTCCGATCTGACGCTGCGTGTGCCGGTGGGCGTGAAATTCGGATTGCTAGGTCCGAATGGAGCTGGGAAGACAACTTTCGTCAAAATGTTGCTCTCGGCCGTGAATCCCGACCAGTGGCTCGGCGGCGCTGTTCGGGCGAGACGCGCGCGATCCCGAAGCTCGGAGGCCGATCGGGTACTTGCCGGAGAACCATCGTTTCCCGATTTATCTCACCGGTAGCGGAATGCTGGATTTTTACGCCGCGCTTTCCGGGCTGAACGCTCAAGAACGGAAGAGGCGTATTCCTGAGATGCTTGACCTGGTGGGCCTCAAGGATTGGGGAGACGTCCGTCTCAAGAAATACTCGAAGGGGATGTTGCAGAGACTTGGTCTCGCGCAAGCCTTGATTCATAGGCCGAGACTTTTAATTCTGGACGAACCGACCGATGGTGTGGATCCCGTGGGCAGACGCGACATACGTGAGATCCTCAACCGGCTCACGGGAACTGGCGTGACGGTATTCATTAACTCGCATTTATTGGCTGAAGTGGAACTCTTCTGCGAGTACGTTGCGATTCTGCACAAGGGCAGGCTAGTCTTAGACGGGAAAATCAGTTCCCTGGTGGCCGGCCGAGGCTACCAACTCACGGCGGCCGCCGTACCCGAGCCAGCTTTAGCGGGAATCCGCAAGCTCGGCGCTGCGATTGCGCGCAATGCGGACTACATCACCGTGCAAGTGACGTCGCGGGAAGAGGCCAACCGGGTGATCGATGAAATACGGTCCGCCGGAGGTTTGGTTGAGAGCGTGGCCGCGTCCACAACGACGCTGGAAGACGTGTTTATCCGCGCGACTGAAAGCGAGAAAGCCGCTTGAGCCAAGGCAGCCAAGTTTCCTATCTGAACGTCTTTGCGGCACTGATCCGCGACACGTTTCAAGAAGCGCGGGCGCGGTGGTTATTCTGGGGACTGTTCGGCTTGTCTACGCTTTTGATCCTTCTTTTTCTGTTTATCTTGAAAATTGATCTTGTGCAGGGTGCGGTCTCATTCATGGGCATTGAATCCACCTCGCGCCGGATCGATATTCATCATTTTGTGATCGCCTCTTACTCCTGGGTTTCGGTCTTTCTTTACGTCTGGGGCACTTTTCTTGCGATATTCGCGTCTTCCGGCTTAATTCCGAGCGTACTGGAGGCGGGCCGGATCTCCTTGCTTCTTTCGAAGCCGGTGACCCGCCCCATGTTGCTGCTGGGCCGTTATGCGGGCAATCTCTTGGTAGTTGCCGCGAACCATGTTTACCTGATTGGAAGCATCTGGCTGGTGATTGGACTCAAAACAGAGATCTGGGAGAAGCGCTTTCTGCTCGCCATTCCATGGAGTCTGTTTATCTTTGCCGTACTCCTTTGTGTTGTTGTCCTGATCGGAGTCATCTCGGAAAGCGCGGCACTATCCGTGATGGTCTCGGTTGCGCTGATGCTGATCAGCACGATCCTTGCCCAACATCAATTTGTCGTCAAGGTGCTCAGTTCCGAGTGGTCGCGTCAGTTATGGATGGCGCTCTACTGGATTGTTCCGAAGGTGTATGACTTGGCAAACGCCATGAAACAGATTATCGTGTTCGATCGGGAAGCCGATTGGCTCACGCCGCTCTGGACGTCGGCGGTGTTCGGCATCGTCGTGCTCTCCGGTGCGGTATACGTTTTTCAAAAGCGAGATTTCTAGTGCGTTACTTTTCGGTTTCACTGGCGTTGGCCGGCATAATCGCAGCGACCGGCTGTACCAAGCACCCTATCAATGGAGTTGCGGTTCAATCGGCGTTCCGGCCGCTGATCCCTCCTGATACAAAAGTGCTTGCCGGACTGGATATAGACAAGATTAAGACCACTCCGCTGTATCAGCGCCATGAAAAAGAACTCGACTTTCCGCTGTTAAACGAGTCAACCGAACGCATCGGTTTGGATCCACGGAAGGACATATCGAATCTCCTGGTGGCCTGGAATGGAAAGCAACCGATATTCATGATGCTGGGCCGATTCAAACCCGCCGAGGTAGAGAAAAAAATGGCTTCACTGGGCGCGGCGCGAAGCAAGTATCAGAAATACACGCTGCTCGGCGATCCAAAAACTTCCGTCGCGTTCTTGACTAAGGCAGTTGCGATTGCGGGGTCGGCTGAGTCCTTGCATAGCGTGATCGATCTCGATGCGAAGGGCGACGGAGAAGTGCCCGAGGAGTTACAAGAACGGCTTGTAGGGTTGCCGAAAACCGACCAGATTTGGGCAGTTAGCCGGGGCGGCCTTCCATTCGTGGAAGTGCCAATGCGATCTGATTTCGGATCTGCGCTCTCGAACATCGCCGGTTATATTCAGGCAACGAGCACGGGAATAGGTGTAGACAGTGGTCTGCATCTGTTGATGAACATAGCCTGCATTTCCACGCAGGGCGCTCAGCGCGTGCATGATGCCCTGCGAGGGGGTATTGGATTCGCGCGCCTTTCCACGAAGGATAACCAGCAGGATTTGTTGCGGCTTTATGATGCCATTCAGGTGGAACAGGATCAGCAGGTGGTTCACGTGCGCGCCGATCTGGGCGCCGATCTTAGCGACAAATTTTTGAGCTATCTGCCACAATGGCAGCGCTCAGGCGGTAGCGTATTTCGACCGCGGTGACGGGTAAAGCAGATGGCCAGTAATGTTACTCCTACTTAGTAGGTTCGGTACTGCCGATAGATGGAAAAACTGGACCTGAATTCATAAATGTTGTACCTTGGTCCGCATCCTTGCCAACCATTCTTCTGTTGTCAGGGAGCTCCAGACGCTCCTCCGCGTCATTTTGCCGCGCCTCGAAAAAGGCGCGGCCTTTTTTTGGGTGTGCCGAGTATCTTCGACATCTACTATCCGAGGTCGGAGATGCCTCTCCCTATTGCTGCTCGTCTTGGTCTTGCTCTCCTTTGGCCACTCCCGAAATCGTTCCGGTAAACTCGCCCGTGGCGGTAAAAAAGACGGGCATGCCAGAGGCATCGAACATTACCGGCACCGGCGTCTCGGTCAATGTAAGCGTACCGGACGCATTCTTGAAACGACCGGTTCCGCCAGTGATTTGAAAAATCCTGGTACAGTGGGCGTCCATAGCCACGAAATCGATGCAATCGAATCCATTTGTGAGATTGACCTTCAATAGACTTCCGTCCTCGAAGCGAAATACGCCCGCGCCGGCCAGGGTTTGAATGTAAAGGTGATTTGCCGCGCAACTGCTGGACTGCTGCGGGAAGTCTCCGTTTGCCTCAACATTACGAAAGGTAAATGAGCCCAGGGTACCGTTCCCGGCGAAAGTGAATTCGCCGGTATGTTTGTCGCCGGTTTGTGGATCCTGGACGTTTAGATCGATCGCGCTGCCCCCCTCGGTTCCCGAAAACGTCATGTTTACGGGCCTCTCATGTGCGTAGAGGCCTGCGACACCGAGATTGAGCATCAGTGCCATAGTTGCTAGGTGTTTCATTTGTGTCTCCTGTTTTCTGGAGAAGATCATGGTGAGACTTTGTTCTCCTCCCGCCTCTACAGGCGGAAGCGGGGGGCAAAAGCGGCCACATTCTTTTGGTATATTTTTTGTGCCCATGGGGAGAACGGGCTATTCATCGAGGCACGCTCTGCGGAAATCACGCATCTATTGAAAGCTTGGGGCAGCGGTGACGAAGCTGCGCTGGGCCAACTGGCGGAGCACGTCTATCCCGAATTGCGCCGGATGGCCCGCCGGTATATGAAGAACGAAGGCGAAGGCAACACCCTCCAGGCCACCGCACTGATCCATGAGGTCTACCTCCGCCTGGTGGACGTGACCCATGTTGAATGGCAGGCGCGCGCGCAATTTTTTGCCGTGGCGGCACAGATGATGCGGCGCATCCTGGTGGACGCGGCTCGCGCCCGGGGTTCACACAAGCGCGGCGGCAAAGCGCCCGAAATGAACATCGAGCAAACGGCCGTCCTGTCACCGGCCACCGACCGATCCATCCTCGCTCTGGACGAAGCTTTGACAGCGTTCTCGGAAGTGGCTCCGCGCCAGGCCCAGGTGGTCGAATTGCGATATTTCGGCGGCTTAACCGAAGAGGAAATCGTTGCCGCCCTGAAGATCTCACCGCGCACCGTCAGGCGCGACTGGGATTTCGCCAAAGCCTGGCTGTTGCGGGAATTAAGCCATACAATAGGGACACCATCAGCATCACAACCATGACGCCGGACCGTTTCCGGCAAATTGAAGAGCTCTATCATGCGGCCCGGGAAGCGACCGCCGAAGAGCGAGCGGCATTGCTCGCCCAAAGCGATCCCGATTTACGGCGCGAGATAGAGTCGCTCCTCGCAGAGCCCACCGGCGGCGAGTTTCTGAATCGGCCCGCCATAGAGAACGCCCCAGAACTGTTGGGGGATTCGACCCGCTCCGCATTAGCTATGGGCGCTTGCCTGGGGCCCTACCGTATCGAAAGCAAGCTCGGCGAAGGCGGAATGGGCGAAGTCTTTCGGGCAGTAGACACACGCTTAGGCCGCCCGGTCGCCGTCAAGATCAGTCAGGAGCGGTTTAGTTCCCTTTTCGAGCGCGAAGGGCTCGCGATTTCGTCGCTCAATCACCCCCACATCTGCACCGTCTACGATGTTGGGCCGAACTATCTTGTCATGGAATTAGTCGATGGCCAAACGATCGCCCAGCGGCTGACACGGGGCCCAATGCCGGTTGAAATGGTGCGCCATTACGGTATCCAGATTGCGGCTGCACTGGCCGAAGCGCACGGCAAGGGCATCGTTCACCGCGATCTCAAACCGGCGAACATCATGATCGCGAAATCCGGGCTTAAGGTTCTTGATTTCGGACTGGCGAAATCGGGCCAGGATGAAACGGTCACGGGTAGCCACATGCTGATGGGCACTCCGGCATACGTGTCGCCGGAGCAAAGAGAGGGCAAACCGGCCGACGCCCGTTCCGACATTTATTCGTTCGGTTGTGTGCTTTACGAAATGTCGACTGGCGCCCGAATCACGTCTCAGCGGAGGCGCATCCCGTCACGAAAACTCGAAAGGATCGTACGCCGATGTCTGGAAGAAGACCCTAGCCGCCGCTGGCAATCCGCTGCCGAGCTGGAGCGGGAACTGGCAGGCGTTAACGCCGCCAGCAGCCGCGGAAAGCGGATGCTTGCCGCCGCGGCCATGCTGGTGTTCCTCGCCGCCACCGGGTACCTCTATTTTCGTCGTGCCCCGAAACTCACCGGCAAGGACACTATCGTGCTCGCCGACTTTAACAACAACACGGGCGATCCTGTTTTCGACGGCACGCTTCGCCAGGGCCTGGTCATCCAACTGGAACAATCGCCGTTTCTCAAAGTAACGGATGACGAGCAGATGCAGCGCGATCTTCGTCTGATGAGTATTCCGCCGGGCGCACGCATCACGAATCAAATCGCGCACGAAATCTGCGTGCGCGAGGGCGCCGGGGCGACTATGGACGGCACGATCGCCAGCTTCGGAAAAAGCTACGTCATCACGCTGCAGGCAATTACGTGCCAAGATGGCGCAACGCTTGCCCGCGCCCAGATCCAGGCCGAAGACAAAGAGCACGTGTTGCATGCCACGGGAACCGCCGCGGCAACGATGCGCCGCAAGCTTGGAGAATCGCTCAACTCGATCCAGCAGCGGAATCGCCCGCTGGAAATGGCCACTACTCCCTCTCTCGAGGCTCTTCAGAGCTACACCGAAGGTCATGACAGGATGGCTCGGGGCCAATCTATAGCCGCGGTCCCGTTCTTTGAGCGCGCCAACGCCCTCGATCCGAACTTCGCGATGGCTTATTACTACACTGGCATGGCGTACGACGTTGCGGGGGACACTGCGCGTAGTCGGGAATATCTGAAACAGGCCTTTCGCTTGATCGACCGCGTTTCCGAGTACGAGCGGGACGAGATCGCGCCATACTACTACGTTGCCGTTGGCGAGTCGGACAAAGCGATTGAAGCCTATCAGTTAGGCATCCACAACTATCCCCAATACTGGGGTTCCCATAACAACTTGAGCACCGCCTATATAGACCTGGGGCAATATGAAGAGGCCTTGCAGGAAGGCCAGGAAGCGTCTCGGTTGCAGGCCAACGTCGACCCTCCTTATCGTCGTCAGTTGGATGCCTATATCTGCTTGGATCGTCTTCCAGAGGCCAAACAATTGGCGCAAAAACTGCGGAAGCAGGGGCTCGGCGGAGCGAGGATTCACCAGCGTTTCCTCGAAATGGCCTACGTTGAAGACGATCGGGCGGCTGCCGCCAGGGAGATGCAATGGTTCGCAGGCGAGCCCGAGGAGTACATCAGCTTTGGATTGCAGGCGGCGGACCGGAATGTCCACGGCCAGCGTCGTGAATCGCATAAGTTGTACCAGCGAGCGGTGGAGACAGCGCTGCGCCGTGGCCTTCGGAACGCCGCCTCCGATTTCGAAGAAGCCGATGCACGTGCCGACGCGTTATCAGGCAATTGCCACTCCGTGCGCCGCCTGGGGGGTCCGGCCTTGGCGCTGGCGTTGTGCGGGGATGCGGAGCGCGCGGAAGAGCTCGCTGCGGAGACTTCGAAGCGTTTTCCAAACGGAACCATCTGGAATGCTGTACAGCTACCCGAAATTCGAGCAGCGATCGCGCTCAGTCGCGATCAACCGGCCAGGAGCGTGGAACTGCTGGCATCCGCGTCGCCCTACGAGCGCGCTTACTTTGACGCCGTGTACTTGCGTGCTTTGGCTTATTTGCGCCTCCATAAAGGTGCGGAGGCAGCGGCTGAGTTCCAGAAAATCGTGGATCACAAGGGCGCCAATTGGGCCAGCACCTGGCGCTATCCATATTGGGGACAGTTTTATTCGCTCTCCTATCTCGGAATGGCGCGCGGCTTTGCGCTCGCGGGCGACACCGCGAAAGCTAGGAAGGCGTATCAGGACTTCCTCACCCTCTGGAAGGACGCCGACCCCGACCTCCCGATTCTTCAGCAAGCTAAGACGGAATACGTTAAGCTGCGGTGAACGCGATATGAGGGTGCTGAACGGGTCAGTAGCGCAGCCATGAGCCCGGAACTGTTCCAGCAAATTGAGGAGCTCTATCATGCGGCCCTCGAAGCAACCGCCGAAGAGCGCGCCGCACTGCTGGCCGGGACAGATCCCGAACTGCGCCACGAAATAGAGTCGCTTCTCGCGCAACACACTAACGGCGAGTTTCTGGATCGCCCTGCCCTCCGGAACGCTCCGGAACTTCTGGGAGATTTGACGGTAACCGGGTTGGCCGCGGGAGTGTGCCTGGGGCCCTACCGCATCGAAAGCAAGCTTGGCGAAGGTGGAATGGGCCAGGTTTTTCGAGCCGTAGACACGCGATTAGGCCGCGCTGTCGCCATCAAGATCGCTCAAGAGCGGTTTAGTTCGCTGTTCGAGCGCGAAGGACGCGCGATCTCATCCCTCAATCACGCGCATATCTGCACGCTCCACGACGTGGGGCCGAACTACATCGTCATGGAACTGGTGGAGGGCGAGACCATAGCGGCCCGGCTGAAAAACGGACGTCTCCCACTGAAGACGGCGATCCTCTATGCCTCGCAAATTGCGGCTGCACTGGCGGAGGCGCACGGTAAGGGCATCGTTCATCGCGATCTCAAGCCGGGCAACATCATGATCGCGAGGTCCGGGATTAAGGTTCTGGATTTCGGACTGGCGAAATCGGGCACGGACGAAACGGTTACGGCCAGCCGCATGGTTATGGGCACGCCCGGCTACATGGCGCCGGAACAGAGGGAAGGCAAACCGGCCGATGCACGTACAGATATTTACTCGTTCGGCTGTCTTCTCTATGAGATGTTGACCGGCGGACGAATCGGGTCCCAGCGGAAGGGCATCCTCTCGCGCAGGCTGGAAAAGATCGTAAACCGCTGTCTCGAGGAGAATCCTGAACGCCGCTGGCAATCTGCTGCCGAGTTGGAGCGGGAACTAGTAAGCGTCGATTTCAGCGAACATCCCGCCGGGTCTGCCCAGAAGAAATCGCACGGTCTCCTGTTGAAGGTCCTCGGTTCGGCTGAATCCAGGCCTTATCGGTTCTGGACGTTTCTGCACATCAAAGTATGTATCCGGTGCGCAGTTCTCGTGTATTTAGCTTGGCGGTTCAGAAATGCGACAACTGGAAGATGGAGTCTCATTCTGCTCCTTCTTGTAACAGCCTGCTGTATGATTCAAACGGTAATATCCGCCGCACTTCTGCTTTGGGGCGAAATGGACCGGCAAAGCCTTCACAAGTACGCGCAAGCGGCGGCTCCGTGGCTTCGCGCGCTGGGGCTGGCGAACGGGCTGTTCGCATTCGTCATGGCGGCGCTAGTAGCCGAGTTCCACACGCTCTTGGCACTGTTCCTTACGATTCTCGGCGTTGCAATCGCATTTACCGCCGTCGTCCTGAAGCCTGCCATGGACCAAGCGGCCATTCGCAGCGGCGGACAATAGGCATCGTGGCTCGTCATCCCCTTGCCTCGACGGTTTTGTTTAGCGTGCGTAAACGCCGAGATTCGCCCTTGTATGGCCTCTGCGACCTGATTTTCGTCTGCTCTTTCCATCGCCGATTCTCAAGCAAGCCAAGGTGGAATACGCCAAGCTGTAGTGAGCGCTAGATTGCGCGCACCTATGATGCGGAACGTCGGCGCTGCACGCAGACCTGCGATTGGCATCTCGCGAAGCGGAGCGGCGAGCGCACAGCCGGTTGCGGGCGTTGTGCGCGATTCAAAGTGGCCCGTGCCCGTTTTGCACGTGTTTCTCAAAAGCCGTACAATAAGGAACCCCGTAGTGCAGATATGACCCCGCAGCGTTTCCGGCAAATTGAAGAGCTCTATCATGCGGCTCGCGGGACAAGCGGCGCCCAGCGGGCGGCACTGTTGGAGCAGACAGATTCAGAACTGCGCCACGAAATAGAGTCGCTTCTCGCGCAACACACTAACGGCGAGTTTCTGGATCGGCCTGCCCTCCAGAACGCGCCGGAACTTCTAGGAGATTTGACCCTCACCGGATTGGCTCCGGGCGCGTGTCTGGGGCCGTACCGGATCGAAAGCAAGCTGGGCGAAGGCGGAATGGGCGAGGTTTTTCGAGCCGTAGACACGCGCTTAGGCCGCGCCTCCCAAATTCTGGCTGCACTGGTGGAGGCGCACGGCAAGGGCATCGTTCATCGCGATCTGAAGCCGGGCAACATCATGATCGCGAGATCCGGGATTAAGGTTCTGGATTTCGGACTGGCGAAATCGGGTACGGACGAAACGATCACTTCCAGCCACATGGCGATGGGCACGCCCGGCTACATGGCGCCGGAGCAGAGGGAAGGCAAACCGGCCGATGCGCGCACCGATATTTACTCGTTCGGCTGTCTTCTGTATGAGATGTTGACCGGCGGACGAATCGGTACTCAGCGAAGGCGCATCCGCCCGCGAAAACTGGAAAAAATCGTAAACCGCTGTCTCGAAGAAAATCCTGGACGAAGGTGGCAATCGGCTGCCGAGTTGCAGCGGGAATTAGCACGGGCCGCCCTGCCGAGACGCATGATGCACATTGCGGCCGGCGCCGCAGCAATCCTGGCGGTGTCCGGCGCGGCATACCTCTATCTTCACCATGCTCCGAAACTAACGGCGAAGGACACCATTGTTCTGGGGGATTTCGAGAATAAGACCGGCGACGCGTTGTTCGATCAAACGCTTCGCCAGGGTTTGGCCGTTCAATTAGAGCAGTCCCCGTTCCTTAGGCTCTTATCCGACGACAGCATCAAACAGGCCCTGCATCTCATGAACCGGCCGGTCGAGACGCGGCTTACATCGGATATCGCACGGGAGATCTGCCAGCGCACCGGCGGTACTGCGGTTCTGGAAGGCTCGATTGCAGGCCTCGGAAGGCAGTACGTGTTGTGGTTGCGCGCTCGGAACTGCGACACGGGAGACGTGCTCGCCCAGGAGCAGGCGCAGGTAGGAGGGAAAGAAGAGGTCTTGAAGGCGCTGAGCCGAATTGCGATTCAAATCAGGACCCGGCTCGGCGAGTCGCTAGCCAGTGTCCAGGAACACTCGACGCCACTGGAGCAAGCAACTACGCCGTCTCTCGAAGCTCTGAAGGCGTATAGTGCCGGGCGCACCGCTCTTTTCGCGCGTGGCGGACCTGCCACGATCCCTCACTTTCAGCGTGCAATCGCCATCGACCCGCAATTCGCTATGGCGTACGGTGATTTGTCGATCGTGTACTGGAACATGGGCCAAACGGATCTCTCCGTCGAGTACACCCGCAAAGCCTATGAGCTTCGCGATCGTGTCAGCGACCGGGAAAGGCGCTGGATCCTTTTTCTCTACGACCGGCAGGTCACGGGAAACTTGCCAAGAGAGCTGCAGAACCTCGAATCGTGGGTGCAGATGTATCCCCGCGATTGGAGTCCGGTTGCCGTTTTGGGCGGCTGGGGCGCGCAGGGCACGGGCCAATATGAAAAGGGAATTCAAGCCGGGCAAGATGCCCTTCGGCTGAATCCGGACAACCCGTTCCCGTACACTGTTGCCCTACATTATGTTTTCCTGGATCGGTTCGCGGAGGCCGCGGAGATGTTGAAGCGGGCGGCGGAGCACAAACTGGAAATCCCCGAAATGCTGATCACTCGTTATTACCTGGCATTCTTTAAAGGCGACCAGCCGGGAATGGAGCGCGAAATCGCGCGCGCTCGCGGAGAGCATGTGGAAGACTGGATGTCGCACAATCAGGCCATGGTGCTCGCCCGTTCGGGACGAATGCGGCAGGCGCGGAATATGTGGGGGCGTGCGGTCGCCATGGCGCAGCAGGACGGCAGTCGCGAAGGAGCCGCGCGTTACGAGGCCGCGGAGGCCGTGTGCGAAGCGCATTTCGGCAATGCGGCGGCGGCAAAAGAGCGCGCTCGGGCAGCGCTCCAACTCGCAAAAGACCGGGATGTGGAATACGCCGCGGCCTTTGCGCTGGCGCTCTCAGGCGATTCTGCCGGATCTCAGCGGCTCGCCGCCGATCTTGAGAAACGCTTCCCGGAAGATACCCCGGTGCAATTCGAGTATCTTCCCACGCTAGGCGCCCTGTCCGCGCTCGCGCATCAAGCGCCGTTGGATGCGGTCGAGCGATTGCAAAAGGCGCTCCCTTACGACTTCGCGCTGCCGGGCACAGCATTCTTTGCCAAATTCGGCGGCCTCTATCCTGCCTATGTACGCGGCGAGGCGTACCTCGCAGCGGGGCGGGGGCAAGAGGCCGCGGCGGAATTTCAAAAAGTTCTCGATCATCGCGGCATCGTTTACGCCGATCCTATCGGCGCGCTGGCGCACCTACAACTAGGCAGAGCATACGTTGTCTCCGGCGACATGGCCAAGGCCAAAAACGCTTATCAGGATTTCCTCGCGCTCTGGAAGGATGCCGACCAGGACATACCAGTCCTCAAGCAGGCCAATGCAGAATACACGAAGCTAATAAGTCGAACTATAAGGTAGAGCTTCCGCCTTCGCTGATGTAGTTGCGGTTCCAGGCAGGAATTTCGACTTTTATGTCCCCGGTTACGACGGCCTGGCAGCCGAGACGAGAGCGAAGAGTCAATCCGGCAGCCATATCCAGCCGGTCCAGTTCGTCGTCTTCCGCCTCGGAAAGATTCTTTTCTCCTTCCACAACAATGACGTGACAGGTGGTGCAGGCGCAGCTTCCACCGCAGGCATGGTCTAAATGAACGCCAAAGTTCAGTGCGACATCCAAAATAGAACCAGGCTTGCCGTGATCCTCATAGGGTAATTTGCCGTCTTCGAATTCAACCGTCTTGTTCTCTGGCAAGAACGTCACTTTCGGCACACCTCAATTGTACGATTCGGCGTCATTTCGACCGGTCAAGGCGTCCGGCATACTGGGAACTAGTGTTTCAGGATATCGAAGAAAAACTGTCTGCTGCTTTCGAGGAGCAACTCGCTGCGAAGTTCGATCTGAAATTCAAAGTGTTACTTGAGCAACCGAAACAGAGTTCGTTCGGCGAACTGGCCGTACCAGTGGCATTCCAGTTGGCCCGGCAGCTCAAAAAGCCGCCCAGACAAATTGCCGAGGAACTTGCGCGAGGGCTTGCGAGAGTGAAAGGGGTCTTATCCTTCGAAATTGCCGGCAACGGCTATATCAACGTCAGGTTAGATCGGGGAGCTTTTGCCGAATCGCTCCTGCAAGGACCTCGTCTGTCCTCTCAATCCGCTCCCGCAAGGGATAAAGTAATCGTTGAGCACACAAACATCAACCCAAACAAAGCGGCTCACATAGGTCACCTTCGGAACGCCGTCTTGGGCGATACGTTCGTCAGGATGTTGCGGCGTCGGGAATACCTTGTCGAGGTCCAAAACTATATCGATAATACCGGCGTTCAAGTGGCAGATGTAGTGGCCGGGTTTCATTATCTGGAAAAGAAACGCGTGGCCGAAGTGCAGGCCTTATCCGACGATCCAAGCGTACGGTTTGATTACCTGTGCTGGGACCTGTATGCCCGCATTTCGGCCTACTACAAAGAAGATCCGGCAGCCGTGCAATGGCGCGGAGAGACGCTGCATGCCATCGAATCCGGGGAAGGCGAGCTCGGCGAAATCGGTCACCTCGTAGCGGACGCTATGGTAAATGCTCATTTACGCACGATGTTTCGATTAGGCATTCAATATGATGTACTTCCACGAGAAAGCGAAATACTTCACTTGAAGTTTTGGGTAACCGCCTTCGAACTGCTTAAGCTCCGCGGCGCAATCTATTTTGAAGAACAAGGAAAGAATAAGGGTTGTTGGGTGATGCCTTCGTCCGCCTTCCGGCGCTCGGGAAGCTCGAGTGAGTCTGCGGAAGAACAGACGGAAGACGACAGCAAAGTAATTGTACGGTCGAATGGCACGGTCACATACGTCGGCAAAGATATCGCTTACCAGCTTTGGAAATTCGGGTTGCTTGGGAAGGATTTCTATTACCGGCCGTGGTCTCGTTATCCCGACGGCCACCAGGTCTGGGTGACGACGGACGAGCCAAGCAGCAGCGATAATCCGGCGTTCGGGCGGGCAGCGAAAGTATTCAATGTGATTGACTCCCGGCAATCTTATCTGCAGGACGTGGTTGTAGCGGGTTTGCGCGCTTTGGATTTCGACCAGCAGGCCGAAGCATCGGTTCACTTCTCTTATGAGATGGTTGCTCTCTCCCCGCGAACCTGCGTGGAACTCGGCCTTCAACTCTCAGAGGAAGACCAGCGGCGGGCTTATGTGGAGGTGTCGGGCCGTAAGGGGCTTGGCGTTAAGGCGGATGATTTGATTGACAAGCTCATCGAAACCGCTTTGGCCGAAGTGGAAGACCGGCATCCCGAGGCAGATCCGCGCGAACGGCAACAGGTGGCGCAGCAGATCGCGGTGGGCGCGCTGCGGTACTTCATGTTGAAATTCACACGGAATTCGGTGATCGCGTTCGATTTTCACGAGGCGTTGAGTTTCGAGGGCGAAACCGGTCCCTACGTGCAGTATGCGGCGGTTCGAGCCGGGAACATCTTACGCAAATTTGTGGATCGGGGAGGGGAGCTGCCGGACTTCGCGCAAGTCTTGAACGAAGACGTGCTGCGCCGCTGCTTCGAAATAGAGAGCCTCTGGCAACTCCTGCTGCTCGCATCCAAAATGGACAGCGTCGTAGAGCGCGCGATCGGGTCCGGCGAACCGGCGCACGTCGCAAAGTATGCGTTCCAGCTCGCTCAAAGCTTCAACAATTTTTATCACGAGCACGCAGTTATTTCAGAGGAAGACCTGGAGAAACGTACGGTTCTGCTTTGGTTGACACAGTACGTTCGGAATCAGTTGCTCGACACCCTCAGTGTTCTAGGTATTGAGCAGCCGCAGTACATGTAGTTACCGTATCATCGGTAAGTATTGCTGAGTCGGGTATTCGCAAATGCGGTAGTGTATCAGTTTGACTTTTCATAAGCCGCGCTACAGCAGCCGGATTCTTGCCCGCGTTTGGATCGTCCAACGGTTCTCCGCTCAACTTCTCGCCGATGATCTGCTCGACCGCATTGCGCCCAACGGTCATGAAGTCGTGGTCTTTGCTTGAACGCCTAGGCACGATACAATTATGCGGCGGCAAATGAATCAGCATCACATCGAACCTCGAAATTGGATCACCCTCTCCGGGATGGCCGCTCTGGTCGGCCTAACGTTCCTGGCAACCAAGTTCGCACCCCACAAGGGGACCACGCTGGTCTTGTGCCTGTGGGACTTTGGCTTTTTATCAAGTGGATTTTTTGCCACTGTTCGACCGGTTGGCTGGCTACACTTCATGGGGAGCCGGAGCAGCAGGCCTGTTTCGCCAACAGTTCGGACAATGATCAGATGCTTCGGAGTGATGATGTTGTTGGTTGGCGCAATGACGGCGATCAACTTGGCTGCAAATTTTAGCGGCTATTGGAATGGCTTATATTGACCAAAGTCTCAAACTGGCGTAGTTCTAAACTAGTTAACAAATGGCCAGCAAGAATTCGTTCGGAGCTGCGGCGGAGCTGCGCGTCAATAACAGCAACTATCAGATTTTTCGCCTCGATGCTTTGGAGAAAAGCGCGCATATTAAGACCTCCCGAATTCCGTACTCGATCAAAATTCTGCTCGAAAATCTCCTCCGATTCGAAGATGACCGCACCGTCAAGGCCGCGGACATCGAATATGTCGCCAAATGGGATCCGAAGAGCGCCGCGCAGGAGATACAATTTCGTCCAGCGCGCATTCTGTTGCAGGATTTCACGGGCGTTCCGTGCGTCGTCGATTTGGCAGCGATGCGCGATGCGCTGAAAAAACTCGGCGCGAATCCCGAACTCGCAAATCCTTTGATTCCCGCGGACCTGGTGATCGACCACTCGGTTCAGGTAGACGCGTTCGGTTCCGCGGCCGCGTTTCAACAGAACGCCGTACTCGAGTTTTCCCGCAACCAGGAGCGCTACGCATTTCTCCGCTGGGGGCAGAATGCGTTTGGAAATTTCCGGGTTGTGCCGCCAGATACGGGCATCGTTCATCAAGTAAATCTGGAATACCTCGCCAGCGTCGTATTCAGCGATTCTTCCAAAGGCGTTCTGCAAGCCTATCCCGACACCTTGATGGGTACCGATTCGCACACCACCATGATTAATGGCGTCGGCGTTGTCGGTTGGGGTGTCGGCGGAATTGAGGCGGAGGCGTGCATGCTCGGCCAGCCTATTTCGATGCTTCTCCCCCAGGTAGTCGGCTTTAAACTGAGCGGCAAGCTGCCGGAAGGAGCCACCGCCACCGATTTAGTGCTCACTGTTACGCAGATGCTGCGAAAGAAAGGCGTCGTGGGTAAGTTTGTCGAATTTTATGGTCCGGGTGTGAGCGCGCTGTCGGTTGCGGATCGGGCGACTATCAGCAACATGGCGCCTGAATATGGCGCTACCATCGGCCTGTTTCCCATTGATTCAGTAACTCTGGACTATCTGAGGCTGACGAATCGGTCCGCGGAGCACATCACGCTGATTGAAGCATATGCCAAGGAACAGGGGTTATTCCTTACTTCTGATTCGCCCGAGCCAACATACTCGGATACTCTTTCGCTCGATCTGGCGAAGGTAGTTCCATCGCTGGCGGGTCCCAAGCGTCCGCAAGACCGGATTGATCTGCCTGACGTAAAGGCCAACTTTCTGTCGTCTTTGGGCGGTTCGCCGAAAACCGCTGAATTGCATGTCAATAACCACAAAGAGAAGATTCACGACGGCGCAGTCGTGATTGCCGCCATCACGAGTTGTACGAATACTTCCAATCCCTCGGTGATGATTGCGGCGGGTCTGCTCGCAAAGAAAGCGGTAGAGAAAGGCCTGACCGCCAAATCGTGGGTGAAGACCTCGCTTGCGCCCGGCTCGAAAGTGGTCTTCGATTACTTGAACGACGCCGGCTTGATGCCGTACCTGGAGAAGCTAAATTTTCATCTGGTTGGTTACGGTTGCACGACGTGCATTGGAAACAGCGGCCCTCTTCCGGAGAACGTAGCATCCGCGGTCACGGAAAATAAGCTGAATGTCGCGGCGGTTCTGAGCGGGAACCGCAATTTCGAAGGCCGTGTGAATTCACTGGTTCGTTCAAACTATCTCGCGTCACCGCCCCTGGTCGTGGCTTACGCGATTGCCGGCCGCGTAGACATCGATATCACGAAAGAGCCTCTGGGCAAAGACACTCACGGCAAGCAGGTGCATCTTCGCGATATTTGGCCATCGGCTGAGGAAGTGGAAGCTGTTGTGAAACACTCCGCCCGCACGGAGTTCTTCCGCAAAGAGTACTCCGAAGTCTTCGCTGGAGATCGGAGTTGGAATGCGCTAAAGGTGCCGAGCGGCAGTATTTTCGATTGGAGCGATACATCCACCTACATCAAGCAGCCGCCTTACTTTGAAAAACTGGTAGATCCCCTCACGTTTGTCCAGGATCTAACCGGATTACGAGCATTGGCGGTCCTGGGAGACTCAGTCACGACTGACCACATTTCGCCTGCCGGCTCGATTCCGGTGGACAGCCCGGCGGGAAAGTATCTCATCAGCCTGGGCGTGAAGCCGGCTGATTTCAACAGCTATGGCTCCCGTCGCGGCAACCACGAAGTGATGGTGCGAGGGACATTCGCGAATATCCGCCTCAGGAACCAGATGGCGCCGGGAACGGAAGGCGGTTGGACCCGCCACATGCCGGACGGCGAGCAGATGTTCATCTACGATGCCTCCGTTAAGTACAAGGCGAACGGCGTTCCTCTGGTTGTGCTGGCAGGTAAAGAGTACGGTTCGGGCTCGTCGCGCGACTGGGCAGCGAAAGGGACGCTGCTGTTGGGCGTCCGCGCGGTGATCGCGGAAAGTTTCGAGCGAATTCACAGATCGAATCTTGTGCAGATGGGCGTACTGCCGCTGCAGTTTCTCGAAGGCGAGAGCCACGGTTCGCTTGGCCTCACTGGTGAAGAATGCTTCGACGTGCTGGGTGTGCCCGCGGCGCTTGCGTCCTCCGCCTCCTCGGTGCAAGTCAGAGCTACTAAACCCGGCGGCGAAAAGATCGAATTTCAGGTGAAAGCGCGCATCGATACGCCGCAAGAAGCGGAGTACTATCGAAACGGCGGAATCCTGCCATACGTACTGCGGCAATTGATCGCGACAAACGCCGTGACCGCATAGTTCGTGGTACACGATCCTGGCACAATTCGCGTCCAGCCCGAAGCAATCGAAATTGAAGAGCCGAATACCTCTGCTCGTTTCGGCGGGCATCATTTACCGCGAGGGACAAGTATTGATCGGGCAGCGCCGGCGAGGAGACCGTCATCCCTTCAAATGGGAATTTCCGGGCGGCAAGGTCGAACACGGTGAAACCCCGCAGGAAGCATTGGTGCGGGAGCTTCGCGAAGAGCTTCAGATCGATGCCAAAATCGGAACTGAGCTGGCGCGGTACGAGCATTCGTACTCGAACGGCAGCAGAGTCCACCTGTTATTTTTTTCGGTTGCTGGAGTTTACCGGAGAGCCTCGCGCGAAGGTGTTCGAGCAGATTCTCTGGACAGCCCTGCACTGCTCTGCCGGAACTTGATTTCCTGGATGGCGATTTGGATTTTGTGCAACGTTTGGCGCGCGGCGATTTCTCTCACCAACTCGGCCGTTAGCTCGCGCCTATTAGTCCAGATCGAATGCCCGCTTGGGCGGGGTACCTGATTTATCTTCCTTGGCCTGCTTCAGCAGCTCTTCGAACTTCTTTTCACGCACTTTTTCGCCGCTGAGATGGGAAGCGAAGCTCTTTTGAAACACGTCATTGCGGCGATCGGCCTCGCCTTTGAGCTGCTGAACCGCGGTATGCAGATCTTCAATCAGCGGCTTTTTTTCCCGGTTCCCGGTAATGGATGACTACCTGCGTCTCCGGATCAACCTGAAGCGTTGATCCGCAACACGGGCACTGTACTTCAAAAACATCGCTCGCCTGGTTCGCCATATCGGAATCGTAGCGCACAGCTTTGCCGGGCAATTAACGGCAATCGGGGGCAACGCCGCCTGATGCCATCATGAATGCAGGGGATCGAAGCGAATCTTGAGGACTCCGATACGACTACTATCCGCGGTTCTGGTAGCTGTTCTTTCTCTGACTCTCGCGACATGTTCCACTCGAATGCCAGCGTGGAATCGCCGACAGACGGACCAATTTTGAAGTCTTTCTACCGATGAAGCAAGACCCTTCCCGTGACGGCCTGCGGCGAGTCAGGCCTTACTTCAAAAGAGCGAACCGGGAACAGATTCTTCGCGCAATTGAAAGTGCGTGCGTGGATCATAAATCGGGCAGTTCGATTTACGATTCCCGAATGCAAGCAGGCTATTACGTGAACTGCAATCCTCGGAACCGGCAGCTCCTCAATGGCTACGTCTCTGCGCACCCTTCGCAGGAGCCTCATAGCCGGCCCTAAGCGGATTGCTTCTATTTCTGACGGAGCGGCTGGCGTGTTCTTCTAGAGAGTCCGCTAATTTGGGGAGGACCTCGCCCGCCGGACCGGTCAGCACACAATCAACAACACGCGATACCGGCGTAGGCTCCAGATTCACTTCGATAATCTTGGCGCCTCCGGACCGGGCTAAGCCAACGAGGCCGGCCGCCGGATAAACCATTGCTGACGTTCCGACCACAAGAAATACGTCGCATGAGGTGGTTGCTTGTTCAGCCGCTCGCCAGATCTCCGGCGGCAGATTCTCACCGAACCAGACTACGCCCGGTCGCGCCAAGGCTCCACAATCGCACCGGGGTGGAATCGACAATGGAACGCTTTCGTTGTGCCATTCGCGCCCGCACGCGGTACAACGCAATTTCCAGATGCTGCCATGAATTTCCAATACGGATGCGGCGCCGGCTCGCTGGTGTAAGCCGTCCACGTTTTGAGTGATCAATGTGAATCCGGGTATAAGCCGCTCAAGCTTGGAAAGCGCGGTGTGGCCGGCATTCGGCCGCACTCCGGCAATCAGACCGCGCCGCCAGTCATACCATTCCCAAACGAGCTTCGGATCGCGCGAAAATGCGTCTGGAGTCGCCAAATCTTCCGGCCGAAACTGTCTCCACAGTCCGGCCGCTCCCCGGAAGGTAGGCACACCGCTCTCGGCCGAAATGCCGGCCCCCGTGAGAACCGTTACATTCTCCGCTGCCGAAAGTAAGTCGCGCGCGGAATCAAGGGACATCGACATTATGTCTCCTAAGGAACTCATCCCGCCAGTTCCAGTGGGACGAGTTGGAATCCGAGCGCTTTCGCCTTGGCGCGTAGCTTTCCTTCCTGGCGCTTGTGATAACGCAGTTGATCAGCGGCAAAGCGGCTTTCATCAAATTCCTGACGGGAAGTGATCAGGTGGAAGATAATCCGGGCTAATTTGTGGGCGGCAGCAGTGATGGCTTTGGGAGCGCCGAGTTTTGCTCGCATCCGTCGATAAAAATCACCCAGCGCGCTCTTGCTGTGATGGAGAGACTGCGCCGCCATGCGGAGGGCAGTAGCTGCCCGGCAGTTGACCTTGCGGGTGCCGACCCACAATACTTTACCTCCACTAATGTCGTTGTCAGGACAGAGGCCCATCCAGGAAGCGAACGCCGAAGCGCTGCGAAACTTCGTGAAATCAGGCCCTATTTCGCCAAATAAAGTCTGAGCAATGCCGGTCCGGATGCCAGGGATTTTCGCGAGATCGACTCCGAATACTCGTTGTAGCTCTGACTTCAAAATTCCGTCAGGAGATGGTTTTCTTGATGTGGGTCTCGGGGTTCTGCCTTCGGGCGGTTCCAATTGCTCCGGTGGTTTAAAGTCTTCGAGGTTTTGCCGGATCTCGCGGTCACAGTCTTCAATCAGCTTCTGGTAACTGCGATACGCGGCGAGCGACTGTCGAAGAGTGAACAAATGCTCGTGCCGGTAGTCGCCCACCAGTGATTTGGCAATCACCTCTTCCGAAGCTTTGATACGGTCGTTGCGCAACCTAGCCAGCATAGAAGGATCGCGCTGTCCTGCCAGTATGGCATCGACAATCGCCAAACCGGTTTGCCCCACGATGTCGCTGATGACGTGATGCAGTTGCAGATTCATCTGGTCTAGCGCCTTCTGCATATGGTTGACGTGAGTCGCGGCCATTTGCACGAGACTTTCCCGGTGTCGCAACAAAGACCGCACAGCACAGACTTCCTGGTCGGGCCGATAGGATGCGCGAAGGAGTCCGACCGAATGCAAGAACTGCAACCACTGACAATCGGAAACGTCGGTCCGCCGGCCGGGCACGTTCTTTACGTGTCTGGCATTCACCAGACAAACTTCAAAGCCGCTCGCCTCCAAAATCTGAAACAAGGGAATCCAGTAAACACCAGTCGATTCCATCGCCACAGTCTTGATGCCGCATTGCTTCAGCCACTCCGCTAAGGCATAAAGGTCTTGGGTGAACGTCGGAAATGAGCGCACATTCTGAGCGGCTCGATCCGTTGGCACAGCTACGAAAATCTCCGTCGCTCCGATATCAATCCCAGCTGCCTCGGGCCGCATCACCGGCAGCACGGCATTGCTAGTCTTGACGGCACTCTTCTTCTTGTTGTGCTTTCTCGCCATCGTCAACTCCTTTGCGCCAGCAGACGACGGCCCGAGTCGCACAAATCGGGCACTCTCCTAATCGGGATCGCCGCGAGCCAGAAAATAGCCCACGAACGTCACCACTGCATTGAGCACGAAACTCGGAACCATGCTAGCTACCGGGCTTGATAGCTCCATTGCTCATCCGGCCTTAGCTGCCGCCGTCCCTGGCACTCGTGATCATACTCGCGCCCGTTCCTTGCCTGCAATGACCCGTTTCAAACGGGTACCCATGCTAGTTAGCGCGCTTGGATGACGAGATCGGCTCCCATTAATGCCATGTGCCGGTCCCGTTGACCAACATGGTCGTAGCGTCTCAAAAACCATCCCTGTCCCTCCGAAATTACAAGCATTGATCAGGCGATGAGAATGGCCAAAAAAAAGCGAGACCTCGCAGCCTCGCTTTTCGCAAATCAGAATTCTGCTTAGACGCTGAACATGTACAAAGGCGTCCCAGGCGACGGCGCGACTTCCACATCCCCGGCGGCGACAGGCTGACCCTCGAGTTCACCGATCTGCCGGCAGTAAATGCCATTGTCGCCGAGGTAAACTTCCAGTTCCGCGGGCCGGGGAAGTGATCCTTGTATCAGTGCTTCCGAGAGCGGATCCTCAATATATTTCTGCAGCGCCCGGCGTAATGGCCTCGCGCCATAGCTTCGGTCTCCGCAGGTCTTATCCAGAATGTATTTCGCTGCTTCGGGGTCAAGGCGAATCTTGATCTGCTTGGTCATCAGATTCGTGTTGATCTGTTCCACCAGCAGGCCGATGATCTTGATCAGATCCTCATCCACCAGCGATGTGAACAGAATCACTTCGTCCAGCCGATTGAGGAACTCAGGATTGAAGGCGCGCTTTACTTCGCCCATCACCTGATCTTCTACCTTCTGAGGAAGCCCCGTCGTGGAGGGAGCGGAGAAGCCGATCTGGCCGCGCTTATCAAGGAATCGCGCACCCAGGTTCGACGTCATGATGATGATCGTGTTCTTGAAATCGACCGTATTGCCGAGTCCATCCGTCAACTGGCCATCCTCGAAGACCTGCAACAGGATGTTGTAGATATCCGGATGCGCCTTTTCGATTTCGTCCAACAAGATGATGGAATAGGGCGCGCGCTTCACTCGCTCGGTTAATTGTCCGCCCTCTTCGTACCCGACGTAGCCCGGAGGCGAGCCGATCAATTTTGAGATCGAATGTTTCTCCATGAACTCCGACATATCGAAGCGAATAAGAGATTTCTCGCTGCCGAAAAGGAACTCCGCCAGCGCCCTCGCGACTTCGGTCTTGCCGACGCCCGTAGGCCCAAGGAACAGGAACGAACCCGCCGGACGCTTCGGAGATTTCAAACCGGCGCGTGAACGGCGGATAGCGCGCGACAACGCGGAAATCGCCTTTTCCTGGCTGATGACCCGCTTGTGCAGTTCCTCCTCGATGCGGAGGAGCTTATTGATCTCCTCCTCCTTAATTGCGGTCATCGGCACGCCCGTCCAGCGCGCGACCACATCTTCGATGTCGTCCTTGGAAACGACGCCTGTGGAAGTATCGTCGAGATTATATTTCTCCCGCAGCTGCCGCAGATTTTCCCGCTCTTTCCGCTCCTCATCGGAGTAGAAGCGCGCCTTTTCGAACTCGTGGTTCGCGATGGCGTTCTCCATGCGGTGCACGATGAACTTGATTCGCTTCTGAATATCCGCCACTTCGGTCGGCAAAGTCGTCTGCCGGAGTTTCACCCGTGCCCCTGCCTCGTCAATGAGATCGATGGCCTTATCCGGCAAAAAGCGGTCCGGTATGAAGCGTGTCGAAGTGTAAACCGCCGATTCGATCGCCTCGTCCGTGTAAGCGACCGCGTGGAATTTCTCGTACCGTTCCTTGATTCCGAACAGAATGCGAATCGCATCGTTCTCGGCAGGCGGCGGTACCTTGACGGCTTGAAAGCGCCTTTCGAGTGACCGGTCTTTTTCAATCGATTTCCGATATTCGGCGGGCGTTGTCGCACCAATGCACTGGATTTCGCCGCGCGAAAGTGCCGGCTTCAGGATGTTGGCGGCATCGAGCGAACCCTCCGCCGAACCGGCGCCCACAAGCGTATGCAACTCGTCTATAAAGATGATGGCGTTCTGGTTCTCCATCAGTTCTTTCATGATGGTTTTCAAACGCTCTTCGAATTGTCCGCGGTACTTCGTGCCCGCGACAATCAATGACAGGTCGAGAGCCAGAATGCGCTTGTCCGAAAGGAAGGACGGAACGTCCCCGTCGGCAATGCGTTGCGCCAGACCTTCCACAATGGCCGTCTTCCCGACGCCTGGCTCGCCGATCAGGACCGGATTATTCTTGGTCCGGCGGCAGAGAATCTGAACCACTCGATCCACTTCGGAATCGCGGCCAATCAGAGGGTCAAGCATCCCATCCACTGCGGCTTGTGTCAGATCGCGGCTGAATTCGGCAAGCAGCGAACTCTCTTTCGGTCTGCTGGCCGAGGTTTTTTCCGATGCGGACCGCGCAATTTCCTCGCGCACTGCCGAAAGCCGCAGTCCTCTCTCGTGAAGAATCTCCGCCGCAAAGCTCTTCTCTTCTCGCAAGAGCCCAAGCAACAGGTGTTCCGTGCCTATGTGCTTGTGGCTGAGGCGTTCGGCTTCCTCCGCGCCATACGCCAAAACACGTTTGCATTCGTGACTGAGCGGAAGATCCACCGAGGTAGACACCTTCTCACGAACGGTCGTGTGTGCTTCAATCTGCTTGCGAATCGATTCAATCGCGGCATGGGACCGCAGGAAGCGATTGGCAAGCGCCTTGTCCTCGCGCAACAGACCCAACAATAAGTGTTCGGTCTCTATATAAGGACTTCCGAACTGGCTCGCTTCATAACGCGCGAAAAAGATAACGCGGCGAGCTTTCTCGGTATATCGTTCAAACATAAGTGCCACCGTCTAGACGGGTTGCGTCTTTTACTACTCCGGCTTCCTGCAATTCCATAGCCGATGGAGTATGCAAGGAGCCTTTCTTTAACTCTAAAACTCGATCGCAGCGAGCGGCGAATGAAACGTTGTGTGTCACCAGCACGGAGGTCAAACCGTGAGACGTATGCAATTCGCTGAGCAGGTTCATGATTGCGTCGCCGGTCCGAAAATCCACGCTGCCGGTGGGTTCGTCTGCAAGCAACACCTTCGGCCGGCCTGCCAGGGCTCGAGCCAGCGCCACGCGCTGTTGTTCGCCGCCCGATAATTCGCCTGCCCGGTGCCAAGCCCGGCTCTTCAAGCCAACTTCTTCTAATCCTGCGCCGGCAATTTGTGAGGCCTCGCTCGGAGGAACGCCCCGAATCAGCAGGGGCATCATGACATTCTCGAGGGCGGTAAATTCGGGCAAAAGGGACGGATTCTGCCAAACGAACCCAATCTCGCGATTGCGGAAATCGGCCAGTTCTGTGTCGCGCAAGGCGGCAATATCGCGGTTTTCGAAAAAAATTTTGCCCGCTGATGGTCTGTCGAGACCGCCCAGCAGGTGCAATAAGGTCGACTTGCCCGCGCCCGATTCTCCAATGATCGCCAGTCTCTCACCGCGGGACACTCGAAGGGAAAGATTCTTGAATACAGTGACCTCCGCTCTCCCGGAGCGGTAAATCTTCGTCAACGAACTCGCCCAGACCGCAGTGTCTGCGTCCAAACTCCCACCTTCATCTTTAGATTAGAACAGGAATGACGAGAACTGTGAGCGCCTCGGCAAGCAACCCGAATCACTCATCCCGGAACCTCTCTGCTCTATTAGACGTTCCTGGCAGGCCCTGCGATTCTCTAGCTCTGATCTGGGAGCCAAAGGGCGACATTCGATCCGGGCCTCCAACGGGCCGATCTTCGATCTGCCCTCGCCCATCCCTAGGGAGGCGCTTCGCTAAACTGAAATCTATATCTATGGCAGAAGAGAAGCAAAACACAGGCGGCAAGACCGCGCACGCGATGTCGCCCAACATTAAACAGAAGGATAAGGTCTACGAAGCTGAGTATCTCGGCAGTGGAACTTTTAAGATCAGTAAGCCCAAGCGAAAGAGTGCGAAGCGCCGGCAATCCGCCCTGAAAGGCACTACCCGCGGCGCGCGCAAGTAGAACTGATTCCTCGGAGCCGCCATTTACAAGGTCTGTGTAACCTTGCTCAACGTTCGCGGACGATCCGGATCGAGCCGTTTCACCTCCGCCAAACTGGCCGCAAAAAGCTGCGCCGGAACAATGTACGGAATCGGAGTATAAAGTTCTTCCGGCGTCGCGCTTTTCCTTGAGAGCGCGGCGGGAATTGTCAGGAATTCGCGAGTCCTGCCGCGTGAAGCAGCCGCGTCCCTGTTGCTATGGTCAGTTATCAAAAGCATCTCCGCCCGAATCGAGTCCAGTTTTTCGAGAAGTTCGCAAGTCGGCTTCCATGTCACTCCCGATGGGCAAAAAACAAACGCCGGAAATGACGCCTCGAGCATCGCGATCGGCCCGTGCAGCAAATCCGCGGACGAAAATCGCTCGGCAACCACGTAGCACGTCTCCATCAACTTAAGCGCAAATTCGAAAGAGTTGGCGTAATTCAATCCGCGGCCGACGCACACCGCATGCCGCATGAAGCAGTAACGTTCGGCACGCGTTCGAATCTCGTCTTCCAGGTCCAGCGCGGCGGCAGTCCAATCCGGCACGCGCTGCAGATCTGCTAAATGGATACGGCCGCCCAGCGCATGCGCCAGCAAATAGAAGCAGGTCAGTTGGCCCGTGTAAGTCTTGGTGGCGGCGACGCTCTTCTCTTTTCCTGCGCGAACCAGAAAAGTCTCATCGGCTAATCCGCTCAGGCTGCTTTCGCGCTCGTTGGTAATTCCAATCGTGAATGCCCCCGCTGATTTCGCCTGTTCCAGAACAAGATTCGTGTCGGTTGATTCTCCGGATTGAGAGATGGCCACCACCACCGCATCCTTCAGATCGATTCGCGATCGGTACAACGTGGTGACAGATGGCGCGGCTAAGGAAACCGGAATCCCCGTCGAGATCTCGAGCAGGTAGCGGCCGAACTGAGCGGCATTATCGGAGGTCCCTCTCGCGGCGAGAACAATCAGTCGTACTGGATTCCGCTCAAAATGACGACGCAGCTTTTCTGCGCGGCGCCATTCGGCGTTTAGCGTACGCTCAATCGCACCCGGTTGCTGCCGGATCTCCTCGCGCATGGTTGACATACGTAGAGAAGATAGCAGGAGGTGGCGTTTAAATAACTACCCGGTCGCCAAGTTCCGGTCCAAGCAGGAACTGCGGGCTGATATACCAGGACATCGGAAGCCTGGTAATCGTCGGCTTCAGCACAATAAGCGTCTTGCTCGCTCTCGTATCCCTCGTTTTCTCGCTGAGAATTTGGTTCAGGCCCGGTATTTGGGCAATACCTGCCAGCCCGTTCGTGCTAAGGCTCTGGGTATTTTCATCTAAACCGGCAAGCACGGCCCATTCCCCTTCACGAAGCATTATGTTGCCTTTGAACTGCCGTTCTGAAACCTCCGGCACCGAGTCGATGCTCTGTGTGCCAAGAGCTTTAAAATCCGCTTCCAGGTCTAAACCCACACTACCCTCGCCCGAAATACGCGGCGTCACCTTAAGAAGCACTCCCAAATCCTCCAGCGTCACCGTACCGATCGGGTTGTATATCGAGGAGGCGCTCTGCTGAAAACCCGTGTAGAGCGTCTGCGGAATCGGATACTTATCGCCGATGTGTACCTCGGCGGTCTGGCCATCCGCAACTACAAACGTCGCATCATAAAGATTTTGGCTGAACGATTTCGAATAAGTAGCAAAAATCGTAGCGTCCGCTAACCCGAAGCCGAATAGGGTCGCGCCGCCGCCGAAAGAGAGATAGTTCATGGCATTCGAAAGGGCCGGCAGAATCGTCTGGAACCCGCCGAGATGACCCAAATCGAAAAGCTGGAACGCGGTTTGAAGCGACGTGCCGTAGTGATAACTGCGATCGGAATCCATCGTCAGAAACTGGATTTCCAGCGACACTTGCGCGCGCGGCAGCAATATCGCTTCGAGAAGCGATTCGGCAATTCGCGCGCGGCTCGCCCGATCACGAACCATCACGAGGCGATTCGCGCTGTCCCATCCAATCGCATGGACATGGATTGTTTGTCGCACTGCGTTGGCGGCTTCGACCAGGTCGTTCTGAGTGAGTGCGTTCGGAAGCGGAAAGCTCAGCAAAACGTGCGGCTCTAAATCGAGTCGTTTCTGCACCGTGTCTCGCGCGACATAGATGTCGTGCTGTGAGATCGGAAACATGAAGGTGTGAGTGACCGCCGTCAGCGCCTCCATTGCCGTGTGAAAATCCACGTTGCTGATGCTGAACCGAATTCCAGACTGCGGCTCCAGTTGATCGTCAATAATGGGACGAATTCCGTAGACGCCCGCGACCTGCTGAAATAAGGACTTCTCGTCCCCCCGAGTATCGAAAGAGGCAAGAGAAGGCGAAGGCTGAAGTTTCGGAACCGGTTGTAAATCTATATCGCGCGCCCAATCGCTTTTCGAGGCCAGCTCTATGGGTGCTTCGGCGGTATCTCGCGCGCTTTCGGCGGCTTTGACATCCGCCGATACATCTGCAGTCTGCACGTCCGCCTTTGTGAGCAGGTTCGCGGCGGAAGCTAGGCTATCCCGGTTTGCCCGATACGTAGGATTTTGGGGATCGCGCGCCGCCGCTTCCGCATACAGCAAGTACGCCCTGACCAACTGGCCCGCTTCCTGCGCTTTGTGGGCCTCTCGCGCCAGTCGCGCGGCCACCGGATCCGCCGCCCAGCACGCGCACGCGAACAGGGCAATCAGTATAACTTTGAGGTTCAAGCTCTTAGGACGAAGCAGGAAGATGAATCGTGCAAAGTTACACTCGCATCAGTGCCCGGGAGCGACATACCCCGGCGGATGAGCAGCGCCTTCTCCGAAGAAGTACTCTTCCATCTGCTTCAACAGGAATTCCTGAGCTTCCGGAGTGCCTAGATTCAGACGATATTCGTTCATAATCATCTTCATCTGTTCCACCCACATCCTCCAGGCTTCTTTCGAGACATTTTCGTAGATGCGCTGGCCTAAAGGGTGGCCATCGAAAGGAACCTCGTCCAGCCCTGGCAATTCTTTGTGTAGCTTGACACAAAAGACCTTCCGTTCGGCTTTCGGGGCAGGCCCGCTCGTCGTGCTCGCCATGGCTTAATCTCCTAGTTCTAAATAGAGAATAGCCCAGCTCGATTCGGTATTATCCGGCAGCGCTATTGACGTGCGCTCCAAACGCTCTCGCCGCCTGAGCGGAAACCTGCAACGCGGTTCTCTGCTGGAACTCCCGTTCCATAAAAACCGATAGGCGCAAGGGGCCGGTTCCCTCCGTGGCAAACTGTAGCTGCACGGCTCTCAAGTATCTCCGCAGCAGATCAGGCCTGGATGACTTCCGGACCTTGCAAGTTTGCAGGTCAAGCAACAACTCTAATTCCCATTGAGTAAATGTATTGCGACGTACAGTTCCGCCAATAAGGTCTTGAACGAGCTGATTGAATGACGTCAATTCAGACCGTTCTGTGAGTGTTTCGGTCAAATGGAGAAGTGCAAGCCGGGCCGTGAAAATCTAAGAAATTCCTGCGACTCGTGCGATCGAGAAGGCACTTTTTTGTCGAGAACACGGAGTGCTTTTCACACCTCACCCCACTTGCGCCTCCGAAGTGTTTGGTGTGGTGCTCGCGTTCTCTACTCTCTGGCCGCTTATTCTGGGTTGTCTCGCGGGCTTGCTTCTCCTGAGCGGATTGGATGACTTCGTCCCGCTGCTGATCTGCATTTGGGCCCGGGTTCGCCGCAAGCAAGCCTTCGATTGCACAGCCGATATCCAGCAGGACGAAGGGATGATCGCGGTTTTCGTTCCCTGCTGGCAGGAAGCGGGAGTAATCGGAAGAATGGTGCGCCACAACCTCTCTGCGATTCGGTATCGCAACTTCCATTTTTTTCTCGGTGTTTACCCCAACGACGAACCGACTCTCAAAGCCATCGCCGAATTAACTGCGGATTTTTCGAACGTCCATCTGGCAACCTGCCCGCATGCCGGACCCACCTCAAAGGCAGACTGCCTGAATTGGATTTACCAAGGCATGCTGTCGTATGAAAAACGGGAAACCGTCCGCTTTGACACCGTCGTGCTGCACGATGCGGAAGACCTCATCCATCCCGACGCCTTTTCAATCATCAACACGGCTCGCCGGAATCACGCCATGGTGCAGGTGCCTGTGGTTCCGCTGCCCACGCCTCTTCACGAGGTCACACACGCCGTCTATTGCGACGAATTCGCTGAATTTCAGACCATTGACATGCCCGCCCGGCAGTTCAGCCGTTCCTTCGTTCCCTCGAATGGAGTCGGAACCGGATTCGGCCGCGAAATCCTGGAGCGCCTGGCCGAGGAACGGGGCAACCGGGTCTTCGATCCGGCCAGTCTGACGGAAGATTACGAGATCGGCGTTTACATTCACCGCGCCGGCCACTCGCAGTTTTTTGTGCCGCTCGCCTCGGGCAAAAGAGGATTCATCGCCACGCGCGAATATTTCCCCAGGAAAATTCGTTCCGCGATACGCCAGCGAACGCGCTGGGTGACAGGCATCGCGCTACAGAGTTGGGAACGCGATGGGTGGCGCGGACCCTGGCGAATCCGCTATTGGTTTTGGCGCGACCGCAAAGGCCTAATCGCTAATCCTCTGAGCTTTCTGACGAATCTTCTCTTCACGGCGGGATTAATAGATTGGTTCCTCAGCACGGCCAAGCATCGCCCCTGGACCTTCGCGGTTTCAAATCCGGCAGTCGTCGCGCTGTGCTGGAATACTCTGCTGTTGCAATGCTTCCGGCTCGCACTTCGTACCTTTTGCGTCGGACGCATTTTCGGGTTTACGCTGGCATCCGGTGTCGTGCTCCGTTCGCTGCACGCGAATTTCATCAACTGTTGCGCATCCTTCGGCGCGGTTTGGCGCTACGCGCATGCGCGGGCCGAGCGCCGCCCGCTGGTATGGCTGAAAACCGAGCACGCCTATCCGGTTCCATGCTCGCTCGATTCCGATCGGAGAGACTTGACTGATGTGCTCATCGCTTCCGGATACGTTTCGGAAGAAAAGATGGAATGGCTCCGAAGCCGAAAGCCGCCGGAAACGGATTTGTCCGAATTTCTTCTTTCCAGCGGCATTCTTTCCGAGCAGGAGCTTTGCCAGGCGATGAGTCTGCACTCCGGCCTGCCGTTCGCCTACATCGATGTGTCGCAGGTCAATGTTCGCGTGCTCCGGAGCCTGCCCGTCCATATTCAAAACCGTTTCAGCGTCGTCCCCTTCCGTGTCCTGGGCGGACGGCTGTGGGTTGCCGCAACACGCGCTCCTTCCGCCACCGTGCTCGAGCAGCTAACAAAATACGCGAGCGTGCCAATTGATTTTCAGCTCATAACGAGGGGAAATTATGAGGAACTCCGAGAGCTGGTCAATCCGGCGCTGATCAGGGACCAAGCGTCTTAACGCTTCGAACTTGTTGGGGCGGCCGTGGAACTGATCCGGACAAATGTTTGGTCGCATTCCCAGTTTTCGATAAGCGAACTTGTCTGCCGTTGCTGAGATCGGCTTTCCAACAGAATTGCGCTATGCTCTTTCTGTGGGGAACCAACAGGCCGAATGAGGGTAAAGACGGATATACAGCAAGGCACGCTGGCCTTAATGGTGCTGAAAACACTGAATGTGCTTGGGCCGTTGCACGGCTACGGCATCGCGCGGCGCATTGAGCAGATCAGCGGCGATCTTCTCAGTGTCAATCAAGGCACGCTCTACCCTGTCCTGCTGAAGATGGAGCAGGAGGGTTCGATAGCGTCCGATTGGGGCGCTTCGGAGAACAACCGGCGGGCACGGTTCTATAAGCTGACGCGGGAAGGACGCAAGCAATTGCAGGCCGAGGTCCGGGACTGGGAGAAGACAGCGGCCATCATCGGACGTTTCTTTGCGGCAAAAGCGGAGGACTTTCAATGAGAGCTTTCAGAAGGTACCTCCAGCGCATAATCGCCTTGACAAAACGGCGGCAGAACGAAGATCGCCTGCAGGAGGAGATTGAAGCGCATCTGGCTCTCCAAACTGCGGAGAACATTCGCTCGGGCTTATCACCCGCGGAAGCGCGTCGTCTGGCGGTACTCAAATTTGGAGCGGTGGAAGCGATCAAAGAAGATTATCGGGATCAGCGTGGGATGCCCTTGTTAGAAGCGCTGATACAAGATCTGCGGTACACTCTGCGGCGCTTGCGAAATGCACCTGCGTTCACTATCGCAACGGTCTTGACGCTGGCATTGGGCATCGGCGCAACCACGTCCATTTTTACTTTGGTTTATGCCGTGTTGTTAAAGCCGCTGGCGGTGGCGAATCCGGACGAATTGTATCGCCTCGGGAAAGAATCGCGCTGCTGTTACCTGGGCGGGTACAGCCAGCAGAACGAGTTTTCGCTCGTCTCGTACGAGTTGTACCGGCACTTTCGCGACAACACGAAAGGCTTCGCGGAACTCGCGGCATTTTCCTCTATAAATCCATTGTTTGGAGTCCGGCGCGCGAGCAGTATCGAGCCTGCTGAAAGCTTTCCGGGCGAGTTTGTCTCGGGCAATTACTTTACGATGTTCGGTATCACTGCCTATGCGGGACGCGCGCTTACTGCGAACGATGATCGACCGAGCGCCCCGCCTGTCGCTGTAATGAGCTATCGCCTATGGCAGCAAAGGTATGGATCCGCTCCCTCTGTTATCGGCAGCGTTTTCGATCTCAATGACAAGACATTTACGGTGGTGGGGGTCGCTCCGCCGGGTTTCTTTGGCGACACACTGCGGAGCGATCCGCCGGATTTCTATCTCCCTCTGAACACTGAACCGTTTGTGGAGCGCGATTCCGATCTGTACACGCCCAGCAATCACTGGCTGCAGTTAATCGGCCGCATCCGGCCCGGCGTGGCGGCAGCATCCATCGAGGCTGAAATGCGAGTGGAGCTTAAGCAGTGGCTACGATCGCACTGGACGGATATGAGTGGGAATGATCGCGCGAAATTTCCTCAACAAACTCTGTTCCTGAAGCCAGGAGGCGCCGGCATGAGCCGAATGCGCGAGGAATACGAGCACTGGCTCCGAATATTGATGATGGCTTCGACATTTGTGCTGCTTATCGTCTGCGCCAACGTCGCGAATCTTATGCTGGTTCGCGGCATCGAGCGCCGCCGGCAAATCTCGTTAAGTATCGCCTTGGGGGCGCGAGCGCAGCGCCTTGTCAGGCAAGCCCTGACAGAGAGCATTTTGCTTTCGCTTCTGGGCGGAGTGGCGGGTCTGGCGGTCGCATTTGCCGGTACGAGCGTGATTTTGCATTTCGCCTTCCCGAAAGCCAACGGGCTGGCCGGCGTGCCGATAAATGCCTCACCCTCTGTGCCAGTTCTGATTTTCGCCTCCGCCGTCTCGGTTGTGACTGGAATTGCTTTCGGCATTGCTCCGGCGTGGATGGCGACACGAGTCGATCCGATCGAGGCGCTCCGAGGAGCCGGCCGCTCCACGGTTCAAACCGGCTCACCTTTGAGGAAAACGCTTGTAGTGTTCCAGGCCGCGCTTTCGCTCGTTCTGCTTTCAGCGGCAGGGCTACTCACCTCCGCATTACATAGATTGGAGCATCAAGACTTCGGATTCGAGCCGGACCGCCGAATCGTTCTGAACATGAACCCAAAGTTCGCCGGCTACGGAGGGGGGCAACTTACGCCGCTCTACCACCGCATCCAGGATGCAATCCTGGGAGTTCCCGGCGTGTCTTCCGCGGCTCTGTGCAACTACTCACCGCTGAGCGGAGGCGGTTGGGGTTCGGGCGTCTGGGTGGAGGGGCGTCCTGCACCCGGAGCCAACGATGACATTCTGACTTTTTGGGATCGAGTCACGGCAGGATTTTTTGACGCCCTCGGTAACCCCATCGTAAGAGGGCGCGGCATCACCGAGCAGGATACCGCGACTTCGCGACACGTTGCAGTCATTAATGAAGCGTTTGCCAGGAAATTTTTCAAAAACGAAGATCCGATCGGAAAACATTTCGGGCGTTTTGAAATGGGAACATCGCGCCAATATGAAATCGTGGGTGTCGCTAAAGATGCCCGCTTTATGGCTTTCAATCTCGACAAACCGGTTGGCCCGTTCTTCTTTGTCCCTGAATCGCAGCACGACTTCCCGCCAAAGACACCATCGACCGAGGTCTCACCTGGCTCGCACTTCATGCAGGACATTGTCATTTTCACCAAACCGGGAGCAAGCTTGTCGGAAGCGCGCTTACGCCAAGCGATGGCTTCGGTTGATCCCAATCTCCCCATCGCTTCCATTCGTACCCTGAAACAGCAAGTGTCGCTGCAATTCAAGCAGCAGCGGCTGATTGCCCGGCTGACCTCGTTTTTTGGAATGCTTTCGCTCATCTTAGCTTCGATCGGGCTTTACGGCGTTACCGCTTACAACGCTGGGCGGCGCACGGGCGAAATCGGCGTGCGTATGGCGCTTGGGGCGGCTGGCGGCGACGTAATTGCGCTGATACTCAAAGGCGCATTCGGGCTGATTCTGGTTGGATTGTTACTCGGGCTGCCGCTTGCATTCACGGCGGGACGGGTACTCGGCACGCAGCTTTATGGGCTGAATCCCTATGATCCCCTCGTTATGGTAGTTGCTGTCGCGTCACTCGGCTTGTCCGCGTTCGTCGCATCCTTAATTCCAGCGCTCCGGGCGAGCTTGATTTCGCCGGCAGACGCGCTGCGTGCCGAGTAATGCCGAGCATGGTCTGGCCTGGCGGCCAAACCGTGGCGTCCATGTTAGATCGGCCAGCGTCCCAGAATTTCCGTCTGTGTCCGCCAACTGAATCGCCTGAAACCCCGCCCGATCGAAAACGGGCCCGTCCACCCCTATTCGGCACGAAGCGTCGTAACCGGATCGATCCGCACCGCGCGCAGTACCGCCGGAACCGCCGCCAATAAAGCCGCCGCAACAATCGCAAGCGATGGCAGCGCCAGCATACTCGGGTCGGTAGCTTTCACTTGATACAGCAGCGCCTCGATGGATCGCGCCGACGCCATCCCGATCCCGAGGCCTGCGACCGCGCCTATCAGCACCATCGAAAAGACATCCCTAGTCACCAATCGGGCAACCACGCCCGCTTGCGCGCCGATTGCCATGCGAATACCGATCTCGCGCCGCCTTTGCAGCACGGAATAGTCAAGTACGCCATACAATCCGACACCGGCGAGCAAGAGCGCGACGATCGCGAAGAACAGAGCCAGCATCGCCAGCAGCCGCTCCCGGACCGTTTGCGATTGGTTGATCTCCTTCTGTGTGCGGATATTACTAACTCGGAATCCGGGCCGCGCCCGCGCCACTTCCTGGCGCAGTGTGGACGCCATCGCCAGCGGATTCGCGCTGGTCGTGCGAACTAGAAACGTTGCTTCGCTCAATGCCTCCTTCGGGTCGCCAAGGCGAAGCGGAACATAGGCTGTCGGCGTGATCGGCTCGCGCATGTTGCGATAGCGGGAATCGCGGACCAAACCCACAATCTCGAGCCGGGTGCGGCCTCTGTCGAAAAGCTTTCCAACCGGGTTCTCACCCTGAAAATATTCTTTCGCGAAAGCCTCGTTGACAATCGCGACACCCACGTTTGTGCCGGTTGGATACGTATCGCTCAGGCGAAAGTCTCTGCCATCCACAAGCGGAATCCTCATCGTTTCCAGCCATCCCGGCGAAACGTTCAGAAAGTAGGCGAGAATCTCATGCGGCTGCCCTCCATTGACCGCAACAAAGCCATTCGCCCCGATGCCGCTCAACAGAGGCCACCCGGCCGCCGCGACACTCTCGATGCCCGGCAGTGTTCGCAAATGTTCGGCTACCTGGTACCAAAGAACCGTCGGCTGCATCGGTCGCGCAACTGTATCAAGCGTGAGAAGACGTTCCGCCGAAAAGCCGGTCGATTGATTCGATAGCCGATCGAATGTAGTTACAAAAAGGCCAGCGATGAAAAGCACCAGAAAACAGAACGCGACCTGTACGGCAATCAGTCCGTGCATCAAGCGGCGCCGTGAGTGTGGGTCTTCTCCGCCCTTTAACGCGCTCGCAGGCATTACTCGCGAGGCGCGCAGCGCTGGCCCCAAGCCGAACAGAAAGGTGACGCCGACAGTGAGCAGCAAGCCGAATCCAATTACCCGCCAGTCCGCCGAAAGAGACAGTCGTGCGGGATTGTCGGGCGGATTGATTCGGCCTACCACGAACGGCGCGGACCACCATGCGAATGCCACGCCGGTTGCAGCCGCGAGAAACGCCAGGATCGCGCTTTCCACCAGGACAAGCTGCACCAAACGCCATCGCCCCGCCCCGATCGAGACCCGCAGCGCCATCTCGCGCACCCGGGCCGCTGCGTGCGCCGTCATCAGATTGGCAACATTTGCGCAAGCGATAAGCAATACCAGCCCGACCAGCACGGAAAGAGCCGCTAGTGCGCGGCCGTTGACCTTCTGCATCTCGGAGATGCCGGCGGAAGCGGGCTCGACCACAATCGCTTGATTGAGGAAGTTCTTCAAGCGTCGTTGCGGCCAGCCGGTAAACCCCTTCGCTCTCTCGTGTTGGACCGCGTTAAACACCGCCTGTAATCGGTCGCGAACAATTTCGGGAGCGACGCCCGCCTTGAGCAGCACGAATGTCCGGAACCAGCTCCGGTCGTCGTGCGTGACGCCGGCATGCATCATCGTGGGAATGAAAATGTCGGTGAAAGTACCGGGTTCTGTACCGGTGAAGCGCTCCGGACCGACACCGACGATCTGATAGACATCGTTTCCCATGCGAAATGTGCGCCCGAGGACTTTCGGATCTTGCCCGAAGCGACGCACCCAATAGTTATAAGAGAGAACCGCGTAAGGATGCGCGCGCGGCCTCAAATCGTCACTCTCGGTAAACAGCCTGCCCAGAGCCGGCTTGAGTCCGAACGAACTGAACATCCACCCCGAAACGTATTGGAGCTGCGCTTTCTCCATCTCCTGGTCAGACTTATAGGTCACATCGACGCGCTCGCCATAGGAGACTGCCGATAATTCGGCTTGGTCCTTCACTGCGGCACGCATCAGGCGGAACTGCGGATATTCGTTGCTCTCGGTTGTTCTGAAGGTGCCATCGGGGCCCATTCCGCGGGAAGCCATGACATACAGGCGATCGGGTTCGGCCACGGGCATAGGCCGCAGCAGCAGTGCATCAATGAGCCGGAATGCCGAAGTGCACGCCCCGATGGCCAAGCCGAGCGAAAGGATCGCTGCCGCGGAAATGATCTTTTTCTTCTTAAGCTGCCGCACGCCAAAAATAAGATCGGCGCGCATTGAATCAAGCCACGGAATCAGTCTGACATCGCGGCTTTCTTCGCGCCTCCGCAGCCGGGAGCCAAATGCCCTCCGCACGTCCGCCGGATCCCTCCCCTGCTCGATGGCCTCATCGATATGCGAATCCATCTCTTCGTCAATCTCGCGGTTCAAACCATCGCCGCGAGCCAGGTTTGCAATGCGCGACCAGAACGACATATCAGGCCATCCTTAGAACGCGATTTACAGCCGAGGTAACCGCCTGCCAGCGCGATTCTTCGGCCGCGAGCTGCTTCTTTCCCGCCGCCGTCAGTTGATACAGCCGTGCCCGCCTCCCTGTGTCTTTCGTGATCCATTCAGCGCGAATCCATCCGGCGTCCTCCATCCGATGCAACGCCGGGTATAGCGAACCCTCCTCGGCGCGAAGCACCTCGCCCGACATATCTTGAATCGCTGACATGATCGCGTAGCCATGCAGCCGGGGACGGCGCGAAAGAATCTTCAACACGAGAAGATCGAGTGAACCTTGGAGGGAATCGGGCTTTGGCATACTTAGACTTCTAATTATACAGATGTCTTTGTATCAGTGAGCCCGTAGGTCTGCGACGATAACGCGCCGCTCATTTCTTGGCTGGGCGGTTGAACATCACGAAGCACGGTGCGCCGGATCGCGCCACCACAACATCCGGCCAACCATCGCCATTCAGATCGCCTGCTGCCATGCCATAGATCGCCCCCTTTCCGTCTCCGAATGGCACAGCCCGATATTTTTCTCCCGTCCCGTCATTGAAATAAATCACTCCCGGAGCGTTGACATAGCCGACAAGTACTTCTGGCCGGTGGTCGCCATTCAGGTCGGCAGCAATCATGGAATACGGAAGCGCTCGCGGTTCCTGGAATTTAATACCGCTGACGAAGTTGCCTGTCCCGTCGTTTAGGTACACAAAGCAACCAAGCTGCTCATGACAAGCGGCGATATCCGGATGACCATCGCCGTTAAAGTCTGCGACGGCCATGGCGCGCGTAGATGATTTCGGAGGTCCCCAGGGTTTTTTGCTGTGGAAGCTGCCTTTGCCGTCGTTGAAATACACTTGACTCTGGCACGAATCCCGGCAGGCGTAAATCACATCGTTGGCGCCATCGCCGTTGATATCGGCAATAGCCACCGTCGCTGCACTAGGGCTGTCCTGCAATGGACGACAGTCGAAATGAAGCCTCCCGTCATTGAGGCACACATAAGAAGTCACGCCCCTGTTTGCGACCGCAATATCCGGGTAGCCGTCGCCGTTCATATCCGCAACAGCTGCGTTTCTGGTCGGCCACATGGGGTCACCATATGTAGCGCCAATGGTGAAGTTCCCGCGGCCGTCGTTCAGAAGGACCAACTTCGGATCCGGGGCATCGTTGCTCAGCACCATATCCAGGTGACCGCTATTGGTCATGTCCGCCAAAGATGCCGAGTAGCTCTTGATTGCTTTGCTCGGGAGCGCTGGCCCAGCCGCGAAATGTCCTTTGCCATCTCCGAAAAAAATCCGGCTTGTCACCTGCCAATGACGTCCTTTGACCAAAACGATGTCCGGAAATCCATCGCCGTTAAGGTCCCCGATGCTGGCGTTAGAGGAGGTCTCTGAAACAGTTTCTAAAGGGACGATTTCAAAGCTACGGAGAGCCCCCGCATTTAGCGGTTTCCTCTGAAATCCCGTGAGCCCGGCCGCCGCGAACCCAGCCATGACAACCGCGCAATATAAAGGAGTGCATCTCACGCTATCTGCCGCCGGTCACCAGCCTTCAATCGTATCGCCAATTCCCCTCCTCAGAGCATGTGCTGCGCTAACCCGGAGTGCGTACGCCTGTCTTTAGCATCTCAACGGCTTTCTCCAATCTGCGCTTGCGGGTTTCCTCCTTTTTGGCTTCAGCAATCCACCGGCAGTACTCCTTACGGTGCGTGTAACTGAGGTGCTCGAAAACAGAAGTTACTCCGCTCTTCCTCATTGCTTCTTTGAATTCAGCCGGTACTTTGAGAGTTCGCGGCGCATCGTCTTTCCAAAGCTCGACCTCGACTGTATCGCCCGGAGCTTTACCGGTTCGCTCGCGTATCGCTTTCAACATGGGCAGCATATGCTGCGGATTGCCATACTTAATAAGCGAGCCCGTGTAAGCAACGCCATCGAACGACGCTTTTACAGGCACCCTGCCTTTCGTGCCGAATTCCTGTTCGACATCGTACGGGAACAGCACATACGCTCCTCCGCCATCACCTGCTTCAATTTTTGCCTTGAATCTGTAAACTCCCATCGCATCTCCATCTTCCACTCTGGCAAAATTTCAGGACCGCCAGGATTCGGATTCCTGTGATGCACTCTGGCCGGCCCGTATCGAGTGGCGCAGACGATCTTTTTTGTCGTCTGCAGCCCTTGCGGGGATTTCATTCACGCTTGACCCGGACGAATCTCCCGTGATTCTGAGAGATGTGGGCGTACAGGAAACTACTCCCTCGCCCGGAACGCCCACTGAACCGCTTTCCCGGTCACAACAAATCCCAAAATAATTATTACGTCAGACGGCGTTCAAAACCCACTCTTTTCCCGCAATTTCAAGGCTTTACATCCGAGCCGCCTACTTCTCATCGAACCCGCTTCCAACCACAGAACCACTCATCGCTCTCCGCGCCCTCTAAAAAAACAGTGGAGATCATTCCCACTCACATGTCTTCAGAAGCTCAGATCAAAGCGAATCGCGCCAATGCCCAAAATAGTTCGGGGCCAAAATCCCCGGAAGGCAAGGCCAAATCCTGCCTCAACGCCGTCAAAACCGGACTCACCGGCCGCACCGTCCTGCTGCCCGGCGACGATGCCGCCGCTTACGACCGTCATGTCGTGCGCTTCTTCAACGAATACCAGCCCCAAACCGATGCCGAGCACAACCTCGTGCAGTCCGTCGCCGATACCGAATGGCGTCTGCTCCGCATTCCGGCGCTCGAAATGGGCATCTACGCCGTCGGCCGCCTCGAATTCGCCGGAAAATTCGCCCAGGAAGAAAATCCCGCCGTCCAAAGCGCCCTGATCGAAGCGCAAGTTTTCCTCACCTACCAGCGCCAGCTGAACAATCTCAGCATTCAGGAAGGCCGCCTGCGCAAGCAGCGCGAAAAAGATATCGCCGAGCTCAAAGACCTGCAAACCAAGCGCGCGCAAAAAACGGCTCACGAAATCCATACCGCCATGAAGCTCTATCAGGAAGCGCAAAGCGAAGGCAAACCCTTCGACCCGGCCGAATTTGGCTTCGAAATTTCAATGCAGCAAATCCGGCAGAAAATCGCCTACTGGGACCTCCAAAAGAGCGGCTGCTCCGCCGCCATCGCCGAAATCAAGAGCCGAAAAGCCGCCTAAAACCGTAAGCCGACCACTTCGAATCTATTTTGAAGTCGGCTTCTGCAGTGGATTGAACAGCGAGATCGGGGAGAAATCTACAATCTTCCACTTTCCTTGTTTCAACTGGAGCCGGATGTTTACGTCTTCGTTGCGTCGTTCGCTGCTGTCCAGTCCCGAAATCGGTCAGCGTCAGAGTCCAGTTCACTGTCAGCTTGGCCTCCGTCGCCGTGTCTTGCTCATCGGTCACATCAATTCCGTTTGCTATGTGAAATGAGCTCGTCAACGCTTGGAAATAGCTGCTCAACTTTTCGTAATTTTCAAACGATTTGTCGAAAGGAGTCATCGCATCCGCGGCATTACCCGCAGTCAGCGCAGCCGCAACGTAGCCAATCCGTGCGCGCGGATCGTCAGCCGGACCGGCATGGATGCGACAGCGTCAACAGAACCGCGACCGGAAGGGACCGCCACGCATACGCTTTCTTCCACAACTTGGTTCTATGTCCGATAGCTGCCATTGATCTGGACGTAACCCTCGGTAAGATCGCACGTAAAGAAGCGCGCCTCGCCTTTTCCCCGGCCCCGAGCACAATTCGAATCGAAACCTCAGACGCATCGAGCTTCTGCTTGAGCTTCATCTCGTCGAAATCAGCCGCCAGCCCGGAGCGGCAAACAGGCACGTCCTGCACATAGATATCGATTCGGCTCGGGTCGAAAAGAATTCCCGAGTAGCCCGCCGCGCCCAGAATCCGCCCCCAATTGGGATCGCTGCCGGCAATCGCAGTCTTTACTAACGGGGAGTTCGCAATCGTGCGCGCAATTTTGCGCGCATCTTCGACGGTCTTGAAACCCGCTGCATCCACAAGGATTAACTTTTGTGCACCCTCGCCATCGGCGGCAATCTGCTTAGCGAGGCTTTCCATTACCGACCCGATCGCTTCACCCAGGGCCTCGCGCTCTTTTGCGTCAGGTTCCACTCGCGCCGCCCCGTTCGCCAACAACGCGACCATGTCGTTCGTTGACATGTCGCCATCTACGCTCAGGCAATTGTAAGTGCGCTCCGTTGCTGTAACCAGCATTCCGCGGAGATTGCTTGCGCTGACAGCCGCATCCGTCAGAACGAATCCCAAGGTCGTCGCCATATTCGGATGGATCATGCCCGATCCCTTCGTCATGCCGGCGACCCGAACGGTTCCCTTGCGAAATCGAAGCTCTTCGGACGCGCGTTTCATGCGCGTGTCGGTAGTCAAAATTGCCTGCGCCACGGCATCAAACGCGTGAGCGGAAAGGCTGGAGACCAGCTTCGGCACGGCGTCGGTAAGAAGCTTCGGCGGCAGTTCCACTCCGATAACTCCAGTGGATGCGGGCAACACTTGTTCCGTTTTTCTCTTGAGCGCCTTTGCGACAGCCTGGCATGATGCCAGAGCGACCTTATCGCCCGTCCGCGTTGCGCAATTCGCATTCCCCGCATTAATAAGGATTGCAGCTGCTCTGCCTTTCGATGATTTCAAGTGTTTACGCGCAAGCCGCACAGGCGCAGCCTCCACCACGTTGCGAGTAAAGACAGCCGCCGCGGAAGCGGGTTCGTCGGGCACAATCAGCGCAACATCGTCTTTCTTCTCTTTGCGAATACCCGCGAATGTCGCCGCGTACCGATATCCAAGGGGAAGGTTCAACTCGGATCTCCTAATCTCTCGTTTTCAGAAGGTTTGTATCCATTCAGGAAGGCAGTCTGCAGCCATCGGCTTCTTGCCCGAAAGCTGCACTTCCAGCAGCTCCAGTGCGGTCCCATTTCCGCAGCCTGCATACAATCGCCGGTTATCGGCAGCCAAAGCGCCGGAAGGCAGAGTTAGAAACTTCGGCCGGTTTCGCGCGCAACAGATTTAACTGCTGCCCTCGAAAGCTCGTGTATGCGCCCGGCCAGGGCGTAAATCCGCGCAGCCGGTTATATATCTCATCCGCCCGCCTCGTCCAATCGATACGTCCGTCCTCTTTTTTCAGAATCGGTGCGTAACTGGCCTCCGCATCGTTCTGCTTTTCGCGACGGATGCTTCCATCCTTTATTGCCTCGATTGCCGTCAGCAAGAGCTCTGAACCGAGACGCGCCAGCCGCGCGCTCAGTTGCGGAGCAGTCTCTTCCGGCTGAATCTCGACGGAACGTTTCAGCAGCATGTCTCCGGTATCGAGACCTGCATCGATCTGCATGATTGTCACGCCGGTCACCGTCTCGCCGTTCGCAATAGCCCACTGGATCGGAGCCGCTCCGCGATACTTCGGCAGCAACGAAGCATGGACATTCAGAGATGCCATGCGGCGGCAGATCGATGATGCTTTGAGGAATGATTTGCCCGTACCCGACCACCACCATCAAATCGGCCGCAAGACTTCTGAGCTGCTCCACATTCTCCGGGCGGCGGATCCGTTCGGGCTGGAAAACTGTCAATCCGAGAGCGGAGGCCGCGACCTTCACGGCAGATTCCGCCATCTGATTGCCGCGTCCTTTCGGTCGATCCGGCTGTGTGAACACCGCGACTACTTCATGCCCGCCCGACACGAGCGCCTCCAGGGATGGGACCGCGAACTCAGGCGTTCCAAGAAATACGACGCGCATGCCCGGAAATATTGGACTCTCCTAATCCCACTCGCCGGACTTCTGCAGCTTTTTGATTTTGCGCCGGATGATGTCCCGTTTGAGCGTGCTCAGGTGGTTTATAAACAGAATTCCATTGAGATGGTCGATTTCATGCAGCAGCGCTCGGGCCAGCAACTCCTCCCCCTCGATCTCAATGGTTTCGCCTTTTTCATTGCGCGCCCGTACGGCGACTTTGTTCGCTCGGGAGACTGGCTCGCGAAATCCCGGAATACTCAGGCAGCCCTCTTCGCCCACCTGCTTTCCTTCCGTCAACGTGATCTCCGGATTGATGATGACGATCTTTTTCGTTTCGTCCTCTCCCACCGAGGTGTCGATCACCGAAATGCGTTTGCTCAAGCCGATTTGCGGAGCGGCAAGGCCGACGCCCTTCGCCCCGTACATCGTCTCCCACATGTCTGCGACCACTTCTCGCAATTCGGGAGTATCGAATTCGATAACCGGATCGGCGACCTGTTCGAGCACCGGCTCGCCGTATTTCAAAATTTTTCGAACCATCAGCTAATAACTCTTCACCTGGGCGACATATCCTTCGTAATTTCGCCTGGTTTCTCCCAACGAGTCGCCTCCAAATTTCTCCAAAAAAGCCTGCGCCAAAACCAGCGCCACCATGGCCTCGCCAATCACGCCGGCCGCCGGAACAACAGCAACATCGCTGCGCTCATAAGCGGCGAGCGCTGGCTCGCGCGTCGGTAGATCCACGGATTCAAGCGGACGCCGCAAAGTCGAGATCGGCTTCAGAAATCCGCGAACCACCACGTCCTGTCCGTTCGTGATTCCGCCTTCTAAACCGCCGGCTCGATTCGAACCTCTTTGAAATTCCCGCGCGGGCTTGTCATAGCGGATCGTGTCCTGGACGCGTAGAGCCGTAGGATTGCGCGCCCTCCTCCGCAAATCCAATCTCGGCGCCTTTCACGGCCTGAATCGATACGATCGCTTGCGCCAGGCGGCCATCCAGGCGGGTATCCCACGCGATGTGCGACCCAAGACCGATCGGAAGTCCGTGGGCCACTACTTCAAAGATGCCGCCCACCGTGTCTCCGGTGCGGTAAGCGTGATCTACCGCCTCCTTCATGCGGCTTTCCACGCTCTCGTCCACGCAGCCGAGCAGCACTTCATCCCGCTCGCTCAGCGCAACAATTTCCTGCCACGCAACGGCCCGCTCCAGCCGCACCGGACCGACGCCTACAACGTGGCTCAAAACCTCGATGCCAAATTGCTTCAGAAATGTCTTTGCAAAAGCTCCAACGGCCACCCGTGCCGTAGTCTCCCGCGCGCTCGCCCTCTCCAGCACGTACCGGGCTTCGTTGAAATTGTATTTGACCGCGCCCGCCAGATCGGCATGGCCCGGGCGCGGCCGGTGAACTGGTTTCTGCTTGCCATCCTCGGCGTCTTTGGATTCCACCGGCAGAGTGCCGGTCCAGTTTTTCCAATCCTTATTTTCAATGACGATAGCGATCGGCGACCCAATGGTCTGCGAGTGCCGCACACCCGAAACAATCCGCGCCCGGTCCGTCTCAATCTTCATGCGTCCGCCGCGACCGTAGCCCTGCTGGCGTCGCCAAAGCTGCCGGTTTACGTAATCGACGCAGACCGGAATTCCAGCAGGCAGACCGGTAAGGGTCGCCACCAGGCACTCTCCGTGCGATTCTCCCGCCGTTTCAAAGCGCAACATGAACGTTTTTATCGTAACGGAACAGAGTAAAATTACCGGAAGTGAATTGGCTAGGCAATTGGCACGATATCCTGCAAGGCTTCGAACGGATACTAATCGCTTACGTGTTAACGGCGATCATTGGTTGGGACCGGGAGCGCGAAGAGCACACCACCGGGCTGCGCACGTTCCCCATCGTCGGTATGGCGAGTTGCGGTTACTTGCTGATTCTGGGATCGCAGCCTGACGCCGCGGCCCAGTCGCGCGTGCTCCAGGGCATGATCACGGGCATCGGCTTCGTCGGGGGCGGGGCAATTCTCAAGGAGGGCGCGAGTGTGCGTGGCACGGCAACGGCAGCCAGCATTTGGAATGCCGGCGTCATCGGCGCTGCCGTGGCGATGAATCACTTCGGCATCGCGATTATTCTGTCGCTGATGAACCTATTCACGTTGCGAGCTCTTTTGCCTTGGAAAACGCGGCTGGATCGCGACCCCAACCGGACCCGCTGAAACGGCGAATTTCAAAGCCGTGCATCGCATGGGATAATCAAGCTGGGCACGGAGAGGATTGCCCGTTTTCAAGAATGTCTCGCGCACCCCGCGTCGAGGCGGTTATCCGCTCAGCGTGTCGGCGAAGATTTATCGTAATTGCCGTTGAGCAACTCGCTCTCGCGCTTGCTTTGGTATTTGGCGGAAGCATTTTGATGCTCCTGCTCGGCACCCAGATTCTGAACTGGTACTGGCTGGCGCTGCTGGCGGTAGCCGGTGTCGCTCTGGCGTGTCTGAGAATCAAAGCACGAATGTTGACGCAATATCGCGTCGCGCAACTCCTCGATCACCAGCTTCAACTCAGCGATTCTCTTTCGACAGCGTGGTTTCTTTCGTTCGACGCCCCAGAACGTGACGATGCCGCTGCGCGTTTTCAAATTGAGCGCGCCGAGCAGATCGCCGCCGCGGCCAGCCCCGGCCAGGCGTTTCCGTTCCGAGGACAACGGGCTTGGGCATTGACTGGCGCAGTTGCTGCCGCGGCATTTGGATTGTTCGCCGTACGATATCTGGTCACTAACAGTTTGAGCTTGGAACGATCCCTGGTGCCGATTGAACTCGGTTCAGTTTTTGAGCGCATTCGAAGCTCGTTGTCCGCCGACAATGCCCACTCTCCGGATTTCAGGAGCAGCGATCCAGGCTCGCGCGATCTCCAATCCGCCGAGCCTCAGCCGAGCGGCGATCCGGGCGAGTCGCTTCAGCCGCAAGACCTGAAAGCGGGTAAACCGGATGGAACCAGCGCCGCCGATCGCCCCACTCAGAAATCGGACCTCGCCGGGAATGATAACCAGCAGGGCGGAAAATCGGAGAACCGCGACGGAACACCTGGGAATAACTCGCAGGCGGCGGGCGACAAAACAGAAGAGTCATCCGGGAATCAACCCAGTTCTCAACAGGCGTCGAGCACGAAGGAACAAACCGCAACCGGGCAACAGGGTTCTTCGGGCCTGATCGACAAAATGAAGGATGCGCTTTCCAGCTTGATGGCGAAAATGCGCCCGAACGCGAATTCGCAGAAATCGCAGCAGGACAATGAGCGCCCGAGCCAGGATCAGAAGAGCGGAGATCAGGCTTCCGCCGCCAAGGACCAACAGGGTCAACAGCAGAACGCCCGTAACCAGCAAGCCAGCCAGGAGCAGAGTTCTGAAGCCCAGGCGCAGGGTCAGACTACAGAGAAGGCGCAGGCCTCGCAAGGGCGCAATTCCGATTCCTCTCCCGAAAAGGGTTCTGACGCGCATTCGGGAATCGGCCGTCAGGATGGGGATAAAGACGTCAAAGAAGCCCAGCAGCTTCAGGCCATGGGCAAACTGGCCGAGATCATCGGAAACGATCTGCCAGCGTAACCGGGGAAATGACCGTCGAAACCACGTCCGGCAAGCAGCAACTGAAGACTGCATATTCGCAGCGCCTGGGCCGCCACTCCGATTTAGGCGGAGAGATCAATCGCGACGAAATTCCCTTGGCGGATCAGCAATACGTCAAAGAGTACATGGAACAGATTCGGAAGCAAGGCAAGACCGGGCAGTGAACCGGCGATCATTCCTAAGAGCAACGGGCTCCGCGGGATTGGTTCCGCCGCTCGATCCGAGTCTATTTGGTGTCTCTGCTCGCCAGCACCGATTGTGCGTAATAGTTAACGACTCGGGCTTCACTGCGGGCGACTTCGTAAAAAGCGGAGCGCAGAACCTGTTCTTTCCCCTGGAACAATTCCTGACGAATCTCTTCCTGAACGCGCGGATCGCTTAACTGCCGCTGACCCGCGGGATACTTCGAAATCAGCTTAATGATTCGATAACCTTCCGGCGTGTGTATCACGGGCGAGACCTGCCCGGGGGTCATATCCAGAATGCTCTTTCGAAGCTCCGGGTTGGCCTTGTCCAGCGCCGATTCCGGCACGAACCCCAAATCTCCACCATTCGGCGCGGAAGCGGCATCTTCCGAGTAAGCTTGCGCGAGAGTGGCGAAATCCTCGCCCTGCTTAATGCGCAGATCGAGCATCTGTATTTTGTTTTTCGCCTGCTGATCGTTTTGCGCCTTGTCGTTCTTGAGATTGTTGATGTTCGGATCCGGATTCGGAGTCACCAGGATCTGTGCCAGACGCACCTTGTTCTCCGGCAAGTTGAAACTGGGCTTATTTCGCGTTGTAGAATGCCGTCACTTCGGCATCGGAAATAGAAATATGCGAGCCGATTTCCTTATTGAATAATTTCTGCACGCTCAGCTCGCGCCGGATTTGCGCTTTCAAATCCGCCAGACTCATCTTGCGCTGTTGGAGCATTTTTTGAAATTCTTCCTGGGTGTACGGCGCTTTCAGCTCGTTGACTTTCGCGTCCACGTCCGCATCGGACGCCAGCAGTCCCTCTTTCTCAGCGCGCTGCAGAAAAATCTCGTTGTCGATCAATGTTCGAAGCGCTTCCAGCCGCACTCCAGTGGCTTGATCCGTGTTCGTCTTCAGCGCCGCCGCATTCGGAAACTGCGCGGCAATCGCGCGATCCAGTTCCGCATAGCTGACTGCCCGGCCGTTCACGGTAGCGGCAACATTTGAGGAAACAGGCTTGTTACAGCTTGCGAGCACTGAAACCAGAACTATGCAAGCGAGTGGACCGCCCGCGCGGCTCCGGCGGCTGATGCTTCTGTTCATCGAACTTTATGCTTTCGCCTTCTTGATCTCTTCCACCAGCGCGGGCACAACTTCAAAAAGGTCGCCTACCACGCCATAATCGGCCGTTTCGAAAATGGGTGCGTTTTCGTCCTTGTTGATCGCGACTACGGTTTTAGAACCCTTCATCCCGATAAGGTGCTGGATTGCTCCCGAAATACCAACCGCGAAATACACCTTCGGCGAGACGGTCTGGCCGGAGCTTCCCACCTGCCGTTCCATAGGCAACCATCCGTTGTCGCAAATAGGCCGCGAGGCCGCCAGTTCGGCCCCCAGCGCGTCCGCCAGTGCCTGCACTACTCCGAGATTCTCCTTCTCTTTGATTCCCCGGCCTACTGAGACAATCATGTCCGCTGCTCCAAGATCGACGGACCGCTGCGCTTCCCGGAATGGGGCTTCCGGTTTGCTCCGAATCTGAGACGCATCGAGTTGCACATTAAATGATTCGATGCTGCCGCTAGCGTTCGCCGGCTCGGCGGTTCGAAATGCGCCGCCTTGAATCGAAATAAACTGGGGCGCCTCGGCAACACGGATATCTGCGCTTAGTTTCCCTTGAAAGAGTTGCCGGACAAATTCGATATTGCCCGCTTCGGCCTTGACGTCCACTACATCGCTGACCAGGGGTTTGCCGAAACGCGTGGCAAGCTTGGGTGCGTAATCGCGCACCTGATAGGTGTGCGGGAATACGACCGTCCGGGGCTGCGCAGATTTGATCAGTTGTTCAAGCGCGGCCGTATAACCATCCGGCGTGTACTCCGCAAGCAGCGCGTGATCCAATACAAAAACCTTGGCGACGTTGTAACCCGAAGCTTCCTTCGCCAAGCCACCAGTATCAGCTCCTAGAACCGCCGCTTGTACCGGAACTCCGAGGGATTCGCCAATCTTCTGCCCGGCTGCAAGAGCCTCGAATGACATGCGATTCCACTTCCCGCCGCGCTGTTCCAAAACCACGAGCACGCTCATATCACGCGAGCCTCGAACTTCAGCTTTTCCACCAGTTGGTGTGCCGCCTGCCGCGCCTCACCCGAAAAGATTTGCGTCTGTTTGCTCCGCTGCGGCAGATAGACACGCAGAATGTCCGTTGCCGTCTTCAAATCAACTCCTAATTGAGCGGCGGAAAGAGTCTTCACTTCCTTACTTTTCGCTTTCTTGATTCCCATTAACGTCGCATAACGAAGTTTCTTGATGCCCGATTGAATGGTCAAAACCACCGGAAGAGGCAGCAGCACATTTTGAAACCATCCATCCTCCAGCTCGCGCTTAACACGCACCAGGTTGCCTTGCGGTTCCACTTCCATCACGATCGTCGCGTGAGCAAATCCCAGCAATTCGGCGAGCACCACGCCCGTCTGCCCATAGCCCAAGTCGTCGGATTGAAGACCGGTAAGAATGAAATCGGGCCGCTCCGGTTCCACGGCTTTCGCAAGCAGATGAGCGGTTGTGAGCGCGTCCAGAACGCCACCCGAATCGATCTCTACGTGAATGGCCCGATCTGCGCCTTTGGCCAACGCTTCACGGATGGTTTGGGTGGCACGCTGCGGACCGGCGCACAGAACCACCACCTCTCCGCCCAACTTCTCCTTCAACTGCAGCGCCTCTTCGAGCGCGTACGCGTCCGGCTCATTCATCTCATAGGTCAGATCGGAGTCGTCCAGCCATTTGCCCTGACTGTCCACACGCAACGCGGAATCGCGCGCCGCAACCTGCTTGATAGAAACAATGATTTTCATTCAGAACTTCGGCGGCCTGTTGGCGCGCCTAAGGGATATCTCCAGTATGCCGGAATGGATGCGGCGAACTTCTCTACGTGAACAGCCGGGGCACTCCCTTGGTAAACGAATCTTCCACCGCAAGCCGCTTCCGGATGGGCGGCGGCGTCATGTCCCGCTCATCGGAGCTGAAGATCTTTTCGCCTTGAGAAATGAGGTAATCGGCTGTTCGAGCTGCCAGAGATTGAATCGTAAGCCCTGGATTCGCCGAACCTTGAGTTGGCAGAATGCTGCCATCGCAAACGAACAGGTTCGCCACGTCGTGGGTGCGTCCGAATTTATCGACCACGGAAGACGCCGGATTGCTCCCCATGCGTGCCGCGCCCACCAGGTGGGCATAGCGCGATTCCTGAACCACGTCTTCAGCGCCGGCTGCCCGCATGACATCCATTACCGTTCTCTTTCCGAATTCGATCATCTTCTTGTCATTCTCGTGAAGAGTGAACGTCACCTTCGCCACGGGAATGCCGAACTGATCTTTCTCTTGGGCAAGCTGCACGCGATTCTCCGGCCAGGGGAGAATTTCCCCGAGAACACCGAGCGTCGCCCAATGATTGTAGTCCATCAATATCCGCCGCATGCCCCATCCCCATGCGCCTTTGGCAACCATCATTTGCTTGGCGAACGCAATCGGCAGCGGCGCTACGGTCTGGATGGCAAAGCCTCTCGCGAATCCTCTCTTCGGATCGGTTTCATAGAATTCCTCACTCATGGCATGCGCCGGAGGAGCCTTGTACATCCGAATCAAATTTTCGAACCGTCCGAGGATGATGTTCCCGGCTTGCGCCATCAAATACCGCCCTACGGTTCCGCTGGAATTTGCTAATCCGTTTTCATGGCCCGGACACGCGGAGTTCAGCAGCAGCCGTGGCGTTTCGATTGCGTATCCCGAGACAATAACCGCCTTCGCGCGCTGGAAATGTTCCGCTCCGTTCTCGTCGTAATACAACACTCCATTCACGTGATCTTTGTCGCGCATCGAGATGCGAAATGCCATAGATCGGTCGCGAATTTCTGCGCCGTAACGAAGCGCTTCGGGAACATGCGTGATCAGGGTGCTGGCCTTCGCACCCACTTTGCAGCCCTGAATGCAAAAGCCGCGGTAAATGCAATGCGGCCGATTTCCGCGCGAGCCCGAAAGAATCGCGACCGGGCCGCCGGCGCAAACACGGATACCCAGCTTCGTGCAGCCGCTCACCAGAACGCCGCCGATAGCCGCCGAGCGGATGCGGACCATAAGGATATCCATGCGGATGGCCCCATGGAAAATAAGCGGGCCCAGCCACCGGAATCTCTCGTTCCAGCAGTTCGTAATACGGGTGCAGATCGTCGTAGGAGATGGGCCAATCCGCGCCCACGCCGTCTTCGGTATAAACGCGAAAATCCGACGGATGAAATCGCGGCGCGAAAGCAGCCCAGTGAACAGACCCTCCGCCAACGCCTTTTCCGCTGTTATTCTCCCCTAGCGTTAACGGATCCTTGCCGCCGGTAATCCGCAGATCGTTCCAATAGAGTTTTTCCGATCCCTTCTCGTCACTCACCCAATCGCGTTCCGTGTCCCAAAACGGCCCAGCTTCCAATCCGACCACCTTGAAACCAGCTTTCGATAAGCGTTGCAGCAACACACCGCCCGCCGATCCGACACCTACAACGCAGTAATCGACGGCTTCATAATCGCGGAAACGGCGCATCTCCGGCGAAATGCGCTGCATCGGGCCAAGGATTTTCTTTCCGTCGTGAGGCGATTCAAAGGCGCCGAGCAACGGAAATTTCAATGCGTTCCTCCCTGCCCCTGATGCGTTGTCTCGCTTCCCGCGCCCGTTTCTTCGAAAAGATCCGAGATCGAAGTTTGAGGCGCAACCCACTCGTACCGCTTCTCATCCTCTTCCCACGGTTCGGGCAGGCCGCCTTCCAACCGCGTGTAGGCTCTCGGGTACGCGGGGCCTCCATACCCGATCTCGTCCCACGCCCATGGATGCGCGTAGTAGGCAGTCACGCAGTCTCCCACGAGCAGATGCCAGTAGCGCTCAATAGACATGCGTTTCCATATATCCTGCGCGGCCAGTTTCTTCCCGTCATGAATCGCTTTCAGAACGAAATCCTGCTGCAGCGGATCCAAATCGAGAAAAGGCTTTCCATGCATCGCATATGCCGTCTCGTCGATCGCCTTGAGCCCCAGACGATGAGCCTCGCGATCATCCGGCATATCCTCGTAGCGATATCCTGCGATCTTGTTCTTGAACAGCCGCTCGTCAATATAGTTGACAATGCGAATTCTGAACTCAGGCAGGCGATCGTCTTGCGGCAAAATCCGGTCGCACACCGCTGCCATCACCGGCAGTTCCTCGGGCGTGAAAAACCGGATCGGAGGAACATTGTAAACGCGGTTCTCTACTTCCTGCCGGGTTGCCGCATCCCAGAAATTCCGCTGGCTCAGTGTGCTGTATCCGGGATAATATCCCGGCTGCTTCACGGGCGCTTTAGGATGCCCGGTATTCGGATCGACCACTGCACGTTCGGAATCCAGCTCGTTCTCAATCATGACCTTCTCTCCGCAGCAGGCTCGCCAGAATGCCGAGCGCGCCGCAGGCAGCAAACAGAAGCGGCGCAAAGATAGGAGGACCGTACAGGATGTTGTAGAGCCACGTCTTTGTTCCACCGGGCCGCCGGACAATCCCTCGAGCGTGGTATGCGAAGCCAACCGTCCCATCCACCAGCGCCAGCGCGGAAGTAGCAGGCAAGAGCCTGCGTGCCACTCGCGGGCTGAATATCGCGCCCACGCACGCGCCAAATTGAATCGGAGCTAAGATCACCGGCGTCCATTGCGCCCAGATCTTGAACCTGCTCTTGTAGTGCGAATACCAGGCTTCGACACCGGAGAATACGGTCCACGCCGCCGTCACACCGGCAAGGTGCTTCTGGAATCGGCCCTCGTTCAGTTCACGCCGCCAGCCTGTGTAGTTTTCGCCGCCCGGTTCCCGATCAGGCGAAGCCCCAGTTTGCTGTCTTCCTCGCGTCTCAAGTAAGAAGCCATCAACCCGAGATAGGCGGCCGTGCCAAATAATAACGGCGCAAAAATCGGCGGCCCCATAATCACGTTCGTCAGCGGCAATCGCCAACCTCCCGGCTTGCGCTGAATCCCGCGAATGTGAAAATAAAATCCCGTTACTCCGTCGGCGAGAGTCACAGCGGAGCTCCACCGCAAGAATCCCTGCGCCGCACGCCTGCTGAAGAAACCGGAGATACCAGCCGCGGTGACAACCCCGCTCAAAACCACGGGGCTGTACATGATCAGATTGCTATAGCTTCCTTTGTAGTGCTCGTATGAAACTTCCAGGCCGCTAATGAAACTGGAAGCTGCGGTGACGAGCGCGAGCGACCGCTGGAACCGCCCATCTTTGATGTGTTCGTCGACAGAAGCAGCGGCATCTCTGATCCAGGGCACCATAGCGTAGACGTTCGCGGAGACGAACTGTTGCGCCGCCAGGCCACTGAAAGAGTTACTTGCCGCGTTACGCTTTGACCTCCGCGCTGGTCTCAAATTGTGGACTCTTCAAGCCCTAAAATCGCGTCCGGCAAAATCACCAGTCTTCGAATACCTACCGATCAGCAAATCGAATCGGATGGAACCGCCGAGTGGGATTCCACTACCGTCGTTCTCGTGGAGCTAACTGCCGGAAGTGAAACCGGCTTGGGATTTTCATACGCGAACGAAGCTGCGGCGGGCGTGGCGAAACAGCTCATCGAAAAAGTAGTGCTCGGCCGAAATTCGTTCGATATCCCATCCATTCATTCCGCGATGGATATTCAGGTCCGGAATTGGGGCCGGCCAGGATTGGTATCGAGCGCAATCTCGGCGATCGATACGTGTCTGTGGGATTTGAAAGCCCGGCTGCTTCAGCGTCCTCTCTTGAATCTGCTCGGGAAAATGAGAGATGAAATTCCCGCCTATGGCAGCGGCGGATTCACTTCGTATACAGAGAAGCAGCTTGTCGATCAACTCACTGGCTGGGCTGGGCAAGGCCTTCGCGCTGTCAAGATGAAAATCGGCAGACAGCCCGATAAAGACGTGGAGCGAGTCACGGCTGTTCAGAAAGCACTGAACGGGCGCGCCGAACTCTACGTCGATGCAAACGGCGCCTATTCGCGCAAGCAGGCTCTGCACAAAGCCCAGCAGTTTGGCGATCTCGGTGTCACGTGGTTCGAGGAGCCGGTGACGTCCGACGACCGCATCGGGCTTCATATGCTGGTTGAGCACGCGCCGCCTATCATGAACATCGCTGCGGGCGAGTATTGTTACGTGTTGGACGACGCCCGGCTGCTGATCGAAGCTGAAGCGATTGACGTATTGCAAGCGGATGTGACGAGATGCGGCGGGGTGACGAATTTCCTGAAGATCGGAGAGGTGTGCGAAGTTTACCATTATCCGCTCTCCGCGCACACATCCCCATCGGTTCATGCAACACTCTGCTGTGCTCTGGTGAAGGCGATGAACGTGGAGTATTTCCACGATCATGCGCGTATCGAGAAGATGATTTTCGATGGCGCAATTCAGCCCGTGAACGGGAAACTCAAACCCGATCTTTCGCGCCCGGGCTTAGGCCTGGAGCTGAAACGCGCAGATGCGGAAAAATTCCAGATTTCCTCGATGGAAGCTCACGCTTGACGCAAACCTAAACAGGCGAGTTTGTCGATGGTACAAAACGTCGCAATTACCTATTGAATCCGATTACGACTAGGCGTATACTGCTCGCAAAGTGGATGTGTGCCTGAAGTAGCCGCAGTAAGGCGCATGACGCTTTTGAGAGTAAGTAAGTTCCGTGCCGATGTCACAGAAAGCTTAGCGGCTTTCACCCGTGGATGTGGCTCCGGTCGGCCATAAGGAGTGGTTTGGCTACCTGGAGGAACTATGAAAGTTCTGGACCGCATTTCGATGTTGCTTCGGCAAAAAGGAAGTCACGTATTTTCATTGCCTTCCGACGCTTCTGTTTATTCCGCAATTGAGATGATGGCCGACAGGCGCGTAGGCGCCCTGTTGGTCGTCGATGAGGGCCGCCTGGTCGGCATCGTCTCCGAGCGGGATTATGCGCGCAAAGTGATTTTGCAAGGAAGATCTTCCAAAGACACTTTCATTCGGGAGATTATGACTGCCATCCCCCATCACAATCCGATGCGACGACTCGGTGGAGGAAGCCATGCGAGTAATGACGGAAAATCACTTTCGTCATCTTGCCAGTGGTTAACTCGCAGGAACTGGTTGCGGGAGTTCTCTCGATCGGAGACCTGGTGAATTGGATTGTCACGTCACAGGACGAGGCCATCCAGCACCTGGAGCATTACATCGCCGGCGACCTTTGCCATTAGCCGGACGGCCGCTACGGTTGGCTGAGAATACCGCCGGATCCCAGGCCAGCAGCGGCAGCGCTGATCGTGTTCCACAGCGGCCCAGGATACACGCCGAGCACAAACAGGGCCGCTGTCAAGGCAGCTAGCGCAACTCCGGACGATATCCGGAATCCCTCGTATTGACCGCTAACAGCCAGGGAATCCGGCTCAGTAAACATAGCGACGATGATGCGGAGATAGTACACCAGGCCGATGGTACTGCTGACGATGAGCACAATCACGAGCGTCCAGGCCGAAACCGAAGCGCCCGCAGTGAGGACGTAAAACTTCCCCAGAAAGCCGGCGGTCAGGGGTATGCCCGCAAGCGACAGGATCATCGCGGTAAACATGGAAGAAAGCACGGGCCTGCGCCAGAATAGCCCCCGGATATCTTCGAACGTCTCGGTTTCGCGCGTTCCGGTGCTGAGGGCAACCAGGGAGCCGAAAGCTCCAAGAATCGTTACGATATAAGCCGCCAAATAATATGTTGCGGCGGCGCTTCCCACCGCGCCCCCGGCGATCACGGCAACCAGAAAATAGCCCATGTGCGCAATAGACGAATAGGCAAGAAGCCGCTTGATGTTGGTTTGCCGGAGCGCCAGCAGGTTTCCTACCAGCATGGACGCGATGGCAATCACTTCAAGCACCGTGACGAGCGGCTGGTTTACGCCTCCGCCTACCTGTAGCCAGCGCAACAGGAAGGCGAAAACTCCGCCCTTTGACACGGTCGCTACGAAGGCCGTGACAGGAAGCGGTGCGCCCTGGTACACGTCGGGCGTCCAGAGATGGAACGGGACCACGGCGAGCTTGAACCCGACTCCGGTGAGCACCAGCACCGTTCCGGCGAGATAAGCGAGGCCTGTTCCGCTTGCGGGAGGCCGGTTCATTTGGCTGAACTGCATGGTCCCTTCGGCTATGTAGATCAGGGCGAGACCAAAAAGCAGAAAGGCGGAAGAGGACGCAGCGAGAATCAGATACTTAATTCCCGCTTCCAGTGGAAGAGGCTCTATGCGGGGGTAGGAGATGAGTGCGTAAAGCGAAATTCCGAGAAGCTCCAGGCCCAAGAAGAAGGAAGCCATGTGGCTGCTGGCCGCGAGGACCATGGAGCCGACGGCGGCAAGGAGCAGCAGAAGATAGAACTCTTCTTTGTGCTCCGGGCGGCTTTCAAGATAAGGAAAGGCGAGCAGAACGACGGCAGCGCTGGCCGCAAGCACCAAGCCCATGTAAACCAAGGCGTATCGATCGATGATCAAAAGCAAGCCTATTTGGATGGGAGTGGCTGAAGCCGCGATCCAGAGACTCAGGAAAGAAAGTACGATTCCGGCCATGCAGATGACCGCTGCGGCCCGATGATTGCGCTTGATGGAGATAGCGATCATCACGACGACCGAAGTGGCGGCGAGAATTAGTAACGGGAGCGAGGCGGAAATAGCAGGGTTGTCTATCATGATTTACCTCCCGACCGGCCGAACAGACGCAATGGTTTGTACCTGGTTCTGCGAAATGGATTGGAATACTCGGATGAAAGGCCGCGGATACAGGCCCAGCCATAAAAGACCGGCCATCATAGCGCCAACAATGACCCATTCGCGAGGAACCAGATCGGGAAGACTCCAGTTGTGGCGGTTCGGTCCCTGGAGGACGTTGGCAGTGATCCTCAATCCGTAAAGTGTTGCGGCGATAATTCCCGAGGGCCGCGACGGCAGTGATGCCGATGTTGGCTTGGTAAGCGCCGAACAGCACGAGAAATTCGCCCACGAAATCGCCAAGACCCGGGAGCCCGGCAGAGGCCATTACGAAGAAGAGGCCAGCGCCGCTTAGGGCCGGCATGGTTTCCCATAATCCGCCCATACGCGCAATCTCGCGCGTGTGCATGCGGTGTTGCAGAGCGCCGGCAAGGATGAAGAAGGCGCCTGTACTGATGCCGTGGCTAATCATCGTCACGAATGCGCCGGTGAGAGCGGTTTGATTTCCGGCAAATATCCCGATAAGGACAAAACCCATGTGGCTAACGCTGGTATAGGCGACCAGGCGCTTCAAATCCTTCTGCGTGACCGCCATGAACGCTCCATAAAGGATGCCGATCACCCCGAGCGTCATCATGGCCGGAGCAAAGTCGCGCACCGGACCGGGGAAGAGTGGAAGAATGAACCGGATCATCCCGTATGCTCCCGTTTTTAAGCAGCAGACCCGCCAAGATCACGCTGCCGGCGGTCGGCGCTTCGGTATGCGCATCGGGCAGCCAGGTATGAACCGGAACAGCCGGAAGTTTCACGGCGAAAGCCGCAAAGAAGCCCAACATCAACAGGCGAGCGGTGGCGGGCGCGAGAGGCATTCCGAGCAGCGACTCGTAATCGAACGTGAAGGCTCCGCTTTGGCGCTGATGCAGAATGGCCAACGTGATAATGGCGGCCAACATCAGCAGTCCGCTGATTTGAGTGAACAGGAAAAATTTGATGGCGGCATAAACTTTCCGGCCATGTCCCCAGATTCCGATCAGGAAATACATGGGGACCAGCATCAACTCCCAAAACAGGTAGAACAGGAAGAAATCGATGCTGAGAAAGACGCCGGTAATTCCAGCCAATACCCAGAGCAGATTGAAGTGGAAGAAGCCGACGCGCTCCTGAATCTCAGTCCAGGATGCAAGAACGGCCATCAGGCCAAGAAAGAACGTCAGCAAGAGCAGCGCGAGACTGAGGCCGTCGATGGCGAGATGGAATCGGATGCCGAACTGCGGAATCCAGGCGTGGTCGAGTTCGTACCACCAATGAGAGGGAGCGGCTTCAGCCCAGATGATTGCGGTAAGGATAAGGCCCGCGCTGGTGGCGACGAGCGCAATCCAACGGGAAAGCAGGGCGTGTCTCGCCGGAGTCAGCAACGAAAGAATGCCGCCGATTAGCGGAATGAGGATGAGCCAAAGCAGGATCATGTCAGTTCTCGCGTATCAATGAAAGAAAAGTGCAACCGCAAACAGCACGACAAAACCCGCCGCAACCCCCGTGGCGTACCAGCGGACGCGCCCATTCTGAGACGTGCGGAGCGCGCTAGAGCCAAAGTCAGCCAGCTTTGCGATGCCAGTGTAGATATAGTCGATCCAATCCGTGGAAGTTTTATGCGACGAGGAACTGAAAGGGCATAACGAATAGCCTGTCGTATAACCAATCGACAGCCCAGCCGGAATACCAGAGCCGCAGCAGAAGGTCTTCGCGAGGTTTGACCACTCGCCAGGGCCCGTAGAGGATGCATGCGAAGCCGAGGCCGATAAGGAACGATGCACTGGCGCAGATGGCGGTAATGAATTCCGTGATCGGCGTGCTGTGAACTACGTCGAGCGGCGGCAGGACGCTATTCAGGAAGTTCGAAAGCGCCGGCACACCGCCGAAATCGGGAGGCGTGTCCACCCAGCCTCCAATCACCGACAGCACGCAAAGCGTAACCAGCGGGATTGCCATTACGAGGCCCGGCTTATGCGAGACGGGGAGCTTCTGCGGGCCGTAGAAAACTAAGAGGATCAGTCGGAACGTGTAGAACGAAGTGAGCATTGCGCCGAGAAGGCCGGCGGTCCAAAACCAGCCATTGCCGTTCGGTCCTGCCCACGCTTGCCAGAGAATCAGATCTTTGCTGAAGAAACCGGCCGTGAAGAGCGGCAGACCCGCCAATGCCGAACCGCCAATAACGAATGACCAGAATGCAATCGGCAAACGGGTTCGCAGGCCTCCCATGTGGAACATGTCTTGTTCGTGATGCAGCGCTTGAATAACTACTCCGGCGGCAAGGAACAGCAGCGCTTTGAAGAAGGCATGCGTCATGAAATGGAAGATGGCGGCTGACCAGGCTCCCAGGCCGAGAGCCAGGAACATGTATCCGATCTGGCTCATGGTGGAATAGGCGAGGACGCGTTTGATATCGCGCTGGGCAATGGCGCTAAAGGCTGCGAGCAACATGGTGCCTGCGCCAATGAGGGCCACGGCGGCTTGCACTGGCGGGGCGAGGATGAAGAGCGCATTCGTGCGCGCGATGAGATAAACTCCCGCAGTGACCATAGTCGCGGCATGAATGAGCGCGCTGGTAGGCGTCGGGCCCGCCATCGCATCGGGTAACCAGGTCTGTAACGGCAATTGCGCCGACTTGCCCACCGCGCCGCCGAGTAAGAGAGCCGCGGCGGCAATTGCAATACCGCTGCCCACCGGCCACTGCGCTGTAGCACGCCGCATGACTTCCTGAATATCCAGAGTCTGCAACTGAGTTGCAAGCAGGAACAGACCGATAGCAAATGCGGTATCGCCGACGCGCGTTACGAGAAAAGCCTTGTTGGCGGCTCGCACATTGGCCGGATCGCGATACCAAAAACCGATGAGCAGGAAACTGCACAAGCCCACTCCTTCCCAGCCCAGATACAGCAGCAGCAGATTGTTTGCGAGCACCAGGGTGAGCATGGATGCCACAAACAGATTCATGTAGGCAAAGAAGCGGGAGAATCCTTCGTCGTCGTGCATGTACCCGACCGAGTACAGGTGAATCAAAAAGCCGACGAAAGCGATGACCACGACCATCACGAGCGCCACGGGATCGAAATAGAAGGCGATCTCAGGACGAAACGCCCCCACGCTGATCCAAGTCCACAGATGCTGGGTCCAGGCGTTACCAGAGGGCGCGGAACGAAGGAAATCGACGGCAATGGAAATGGCTATGATGGCGGATAATCCGACAGAAGCCGTGCCAAGGAAAGCGGCGATGCGGCGAGAGAGGCGCGATCCAAAAAGGGCCAGGATCGCGGCGCTCGCGAATGGGAAGGCCGGGATTAGCCAGAGAAGGGAAGCCATATCAGCCTCTCATGTTGCTCGCTGAATTCGAATCGAGCGTTGGTTGTTTCCGATGGAATTGCAGCAAGAGCGCGAGGCCGACCGAGACCTCAGCCGCCGCCATCGCCAAAATGAACAGGAACATGATCTGGCCGTCCGGCCGTCCCCATTGATAACTTCCGGCTACAAACGCGAGCCCGCTGGCGTTGAGCATGACCTCGACCGACAGCAACGTGAAAATGAGATTACGCCGCGTGAGAAGTCCGATCAGACCCAGCGCGAACAACATCACTGCCAGATACAACACGTCTTCCATCGGTACCGGCACCGGATTGCTCCTCCTCTTTGTAAGAACGTCTTCCCAAGTGATAAGCGCCCACCAACCCGGACATTAAGAGCAGGGACGCGAGTTCCACGGCGATCGCGTAAGGCCCAAACAAGGAGATGCCAATTTCTTTTGGCGTCACCACATGCATGGGTCCCGTATGGACGCGCCGCATGAAACGATACATAGGCCAACTCCGCGATCAAAAGCGTAGCGAGAGCGGAAGGCCAAGCCCATAGGCCAGGCTTGAGCCATTCGGTTTCCACTTCTGTTGCGTGCAGCTCTCCCACGTTGAGCATCATCACCACGAACAAAAAAAGCACCATGATTGCGCCTGCGTAAATGATCAGCTCGAGTGCGGCGAGAAAAGGCGCGCCAATCACGTAGAAGATGACCGCGACAGCAAGCAGGGAGACGATCAGATAAAGCAGCGCATGAACGGCATTATTTCTAGTGATTGCGATGGTGGTCGCAAGAATCGCAACCGCAGCGGCTAAATAAAAGGCGATCAGCATATCTCTCTTTCAGGGCAGCAGACTATGAAGATCCACGGGGGCGTCTTCATTTTCGGATTGGCCTTTATCTTTCCCACCGATGGCGACTCCCGCGATTCGCCAGAAATTGTAATCGGGATATTTCCCGGGGCCATTCACGAGCAGATCCTTCTTTTCGTACACGAGATTTTGGCGGTTGTATTCGCCCATTTCGAAATCGGGCGTCAACTGGATGGCGTAAGTCGGGCACGCCTCTTCGCAATATCCGCAGAAAATGCATCGCGAAAAATTGATGCGGAAGAAATCGGGGTAACGGCGGCCATGCTCGTCTTCAGTGGCTTGCAGCGAAATGCAATCCACGGGGCAGGCGACCGCGCACAGGTTGCAGGCGACGCAACGCTCGCCACCATCCGGATCGCGAGTTAGGATGATTCGGCCGCGATAACGCGGAGTCAAATACGGCTTTTCTTCCGGATACTGGACAGTGAGCCGCGGGGCAAATCCATGGCGGAACACCTCCCACAAGCTACGCAATAGGCTGAACATTGTTAATCTCTCCGCATCACCTCAAAGCGAGCACCACGGCTCCCGTTACCAACAGATTCACCAGCGCAAGCGGAAGCATGAATTTCCAGCCCCAACCCATCAACTGATCGAAGCGAGGTCTGGGCAAGGCGGCGCGTAACAGAATAAACAGACAAATGAATGCCAGAGTCTTAATGGCGAACCATACCGGGGCGGGCAGAAAGGGTCCCAACCAGCCGCCGAAATAAAGAAGCGAAATAGCGGCCGAGATGAGCGTCACGCCGATGTATTCGCCGACGAAAAACATTCCGAACTTCATGCCCGAATACTCAGAGTGAAAGCCGGCAATCAGCTCGCTTTCCGCTTCGGCCAGATCGAAAGGCAAGCGGCGCGCTTCCGCGACACCTGCAATCAGAAAAAGCACAAATCCAGCAAACTGCGGAATGACGAACCAGAGCTTGCGCTGCGCTTCGACTATATCGGTAAGGCGGAACGAGCCGGAGATGACTACAACGCCGAGCATGGACAGACCCATGAAGACTTCATAGCTGAGCATTTGGGCGGAGGCTCGAATGCCGCCGAGCAGCGAATACTTGTTGTTGGAAGCCCATCCGGCAAGGACGATGCTATACACGCCGAGCGAAGACATAGCCAACAGGAAAAGAAGCCCGATGTTGAGATCGGCGACCACAAAGCCGGGCGCCAGCGGGATCACCGCGAAGGAGAGGAGGGCGGTGGCCACGATGATTGCGGGCGCCAGAACGAAAACCGGCTTATCGGCGAAGGGCGGAATCCAATCTTCCTTGAAGAAGAGCTTTACGGAATCCGCCAGCGGTTGTAGCAGCCCAAATGGTCCGACGCGGTTTGGTCCGTAGCGATCCTGCCAAAGCGCAAGCAAGCGGCGCTCCACCCAAACGAGACCGGCAGCCAGATTCAACACGATGAATAAGACCACGGCGATAATCACGAGCGGGTAGAGATTCATCATTTCTCCGCTCCTTGAACCGCTGCAGCGGCGGGCGCGAGTTTGGCCTGGGCAGGCAGGCTGACACCACCAATCGGAGAGAGGCCCACCGGAACCAGCGCGGTGCCGCGAGGAACATCGGCTCGCACGGATACCTGGAGTTCGTATGACGAACTGCCAATGTTCGCTTTGATCCGTTCACCCGATTTCAGCCCAAACAACCCAGCATCCGTGGGGTTCAGGGCAATGTACGGATTCGGCGCCAGCTCCGCAATTCCCGGAGCGTGGAGGCTCAATTCTTCCGATCCGAAGATATGGTACGAAGGCATGAAAAGCCACTGCTCCGCATCGGGCCTGAAAGCGGGAGGCAGGTGCGAGAAGTAGCTCCATCCGTCCTGGACCCTAGGCTCGATCAAGCGAACGCCGGGATCGCCGCCTCGCAAGGGCCCCCCAACTTGATCCTGATACTTGTTCACCGACTGAATGGAATTCCATCCCGGCGACCAAAAGAACGGATTGAGCGAGGGCGGGGGAGACTGCAGGCCGGATTCCATGGAAAATGCCAAAGCGGAATCCGGGTCTTCCGGCGGCTTTGGTTCGTGAACTGAAATGTTCGCCAACATGGATGTGCGGCCGCTGTAGCGCTGCGGTTCGCGGGGCACTTTCCCAAATTCTTTTCGCGAAGGCGCGGCGTGTTGAATGCCGGCGAGAACCGGGAGTTCGCTTGCCAGCGCGGTTACGATTTCATCAAGCGACTGCCATTTGCGGTTCCCGTTGGACGCATTGGGGACAGAGGCATCAGCCAACCATCTCCAACTGGCTTGCACGTCACCACCGGGAACAAACGCCTGGAAAAAGCGCTGGGCACGTAATTCATGGTTTACAAGCGTTCCGTCGGTTTCGGCGTAAGAAGCGGCGGGCAATACGATACCGGCCTTGGCGGTTGTGCCGTTTTTTAAATGATCCAGTACGACAAGATTCCGCGCGGTGTCGAGAAACGCAGTGACGTCTTCGTTGGCAGCTCGCCGATAGAGATCGTTTTCGAGAATGATGACGGTTTCAGCTTGTCCGTCTCGCGCGGATTGAAAAGCTTCCGACAGCGGGCGAGCTCCCATGAGGGCGAGTCCGACACTGTTGCATTCGGGAAAGCAAAAGCTTAGCCGGGCCTGTTTTCCGGTCTTGCACAAAGCCCAGGCAACCTGGGCCGCCGCTTCGATAATTGCAGTGCTGCGGCAACCGGTCCCAGAAACGATCAGTGGCGATTTCGCGGAGGTTAGCGCGGCGGCGATTTTATTCGCGAGCGTGCTCATTTCGCTGGAAAGATCCGCGACCGCCGGAGCGTTCTCATCAATCGCATGGGCAACGGCAAAACCGAGCCGGGCCAAATCGTCCGGCGCGGCACGCAACAAATCGGTCGCGACATCGTCGAGTCTCGTGGCGAAGGCGCGGCGATGAATAGCGGACCTTTCTCGTCCTGAACTAAGTCCGCGTACGGCATGATCGAGCCACAGCGGGATCTTCCAATCATCCGCCTTCCGAATCGGTTGCTGGCGGACGGATTGGCGCAAACGCAAAGCCATCAACGGAAGAACATTCGTGACGTCCTCTCCCAGCACGAGAACGGCGTCACAATGCTCGATTTCATCGAGGGAAGGCGAGCGCGCCGGCCCATTTTTGAGGGCATCGAGCGCTGCGAGAGTAACGGCCCACTCGTCATCCGCAATACCGGCATAAAAATGGTCCGGCCCCACAAGCTGACGAAGAGCGAAGTTGCTCTCGAGTGATGCTCTCGGTGATCCGATGCCGATTGAGTTTCCGTCTTTGATCAGCGAGTGAAGGCGAGAAACAGCATTCGTTGCGTCAGCCGGCTCGCCATCCACCAAACATTCGCGAATACGCTCCTTGCTGTTGACGAACTCATAGCCGAAGCGTCCGCGATCGCAAAGAAAATAGCCATTTACTTCGTGATTAAAACGATTTGCGACTCTGCGCAGCGCGCCATAACGCTCGCCTATGCTGGTGTTGCAACCGGCCGCGCAATGAACGCAGACTGAGGGAGCCATCTGCAGGTCCCATTTTCTGGTGTAATGCTGCTTCAAAGTAGCGTCCGTGAAAACACCAGTGGGACAAATCTCCACCAGGTTTCCGCTGAACTCGTTTTCAAGCACGCCATCCTCGAAGCGGCCGAAATACACGGTGTCGCGAAGCCGAAAGGCATTCAGATCGTGGCCGCCGGCGTAATCGCGGTAATAGCGCACGCAACGCTGGCACTGGATGCACCGGTTCATCTCGTGATTGATGAAGGGCCCCAGATATTGATTGCGAAACGTGCGTTTCCCGAAGCTGTAATGACGCGAGCAGTGACCGGTCATCACCGTCATATCCTGCAGATGACACTCGCCGCCCTCATCGCAGACTGGGCAATCGTGCGGATGGTTCTGCATCAAACCCTGAATTACCGCGGCGCGAAACTCCGCTGCTTCCGGATCTTTGATGGAAACGCGCGTGCCCTCGGCGGCCGGAGTCATACAGGCCATGATGATTTTGCCGGACGTATCTTGCTCGTTCCGGAACTGCTTCACGGCGCATTGACGGCAGGCGCCCACCGATCCGAGCGCGGCGTGCCAGCAAAAATAAGGCAGATCGTAGCCGAGCGAAAGAAGCACTTGCAGCAGGTTTTGCGCGCTATCGGCTTCGCGAAGCTCGTTTTCGACGTAAATAGCCGCCACGGTTATCTCCACGGGCAGCGCTTTTCATCCACATGACGTTGAAAGTCGTCATTGAAATATTTCAAAGCGCTCTGTAGCGGTTCAACCGCTCCGGGAGCAAACGCGCAGAATGTATTGCCGGGAGCGAGAAATCTGGTTTGAAAATTCAAAGTATCGAGATCTTTTTTTTCACCCTTTCCTTGTTCCATACTCAGCAAAATTTTTTCAGTCCATGCCAAGCCGCTCCAACACGGAGTACACCAGCCGCATGATTCCTGAGCGAAGAAATGTTCGAGGTTCCAAACCATCCCCACGGGACAGGTCTGGTCGTCCAGCACCACCATAGTGCCCGTACCCAGACGGCTGCCGGCTTTCTGTACGTGGGTATAGTCCATCGGCGTGTCCAGATGTTCTTCGACGAGAAAATCCGTCGATGCTCCGCCGGGAAGAATTCCGCGAAAGCGAAGCCCGTCGAGCATGCCGCCGGCGTGGTCCTCAACGATCTCTCGCATGGTCGTGCCCATGGGCAGTTCCCAAAGTCCGGGGCGGTTGACCTTTCCGCTCACTCCGTAAAGTTTGGTGCCGGCATCCGCAGTGCGGCTCAAGCCGCGAAACCAGTCGGGGCCGTTGTTCACGATGTGATGAACATTGCAGAGGGTCTCGACGTTTTGCACGATGGTCGGCTTCCCCCATAATCCCGAAACCTGCGGGAACGGCGGCTTGGTACGCGGATGCGCCCGCTTGCCCTCAAGGGCGTTCAGCAGAGCGGTTTCTTCGCCGCAGATATAGCGACCGGCGCTGACATGCAGATAAGAGTTCAAAATCGTAGCCGGATCCAAGAATGTTACGCCCCAGATAACCGCGCTCTTTCGCTTCTACGATCGCGGCGCTCAGGCGCTGTGCCGAAAGGCGATATTCTCCACGGAGAAAAATATATCCAATATTGGCTTGGATGGCGTAAGCCGAAACGGCCATTCCTTCGATGAGCTGATGAGGATCGCCTTCCATAAGCACCCGGTCCTTGAAGGTCCCGGGCTCCATTTCATCGGCATTCGCCACCAGGTATTTCGGTTTGGGAGCGTCCGCGCCCATGGGAACGAAGCTCCATTTCATTCCGGTGGGAAAACCCGCTCCTCCGCGGCCGCGCAAATCCGAGCGCTTCACCAGCTCCGTTATTTCTTTCGGCTGGAGTTGCAGCGCTTTGCGTAATCCTTGATAGCCTCCGGCTTGTTCGTATGCGGCTAGGTCCACCGCTTGCCGGTCCGGACGAAGTTTGCTGGTGAGCGGCCGGTCGGCGGCCTGGCTACTCATAAGCCTCCAAAATGTTGTCGATTCCGCTCTGGTCTACATTGGTATGTAGGTCTCCGTCAATCATCATTACGGGTGCGTGATCGCAGGCTCCCAGACAAACAATGGGCAACAGAGTAAAGCGCCCGTCGGCCGTGGATCCGCCGAGCGTCGTGCCCAATCTAGTGCACAACTGATCACGCACCCGTTCGCAACCCATGATCCAGCAGCTGACGCTGTCGCAGATCAGGGCCACGTGTCGTCCCACCGGTTTGCGGCGGATGAGGTTATAGAAGCTGGCGACGCCGTCCAGGTCGGCGCTCGACATACCCAGCAACTCGGCGAGATCTCGAATGGCTTCGTCCGATACCCATCCCCGGTGCCGCTGCACAATCAGCATCGCGTCGATGCAGACGGCCTGGTTATTGGGATAGTGGTGAAGCTCCTCGTCGATTTCCTTTCTCTCTTCAGCCGTTAACAAGCGGTTTCTCCTTAATTCCTTTCTTGTCGCATCGTTTCTTTAGCGGTCGATGTCCGCCAACACGTAATCCAGACTTCCCAGAATGGCGAGCAGATCCGGAATCATCAGCCCGCGAACGAGCAGCGGCAGCATCTGCATGTGCGCGAACGAAGGCGCCCGGATTCGCGTGCGGTAAGACCCGGTGCCGCCATCGCTCACCAGGTAATAACCGTTATTGCCCTTTGTGGCTTCGATTGCTCCCAGCGCTTCGCCGGGGGGCGCGACGGGTCCCCAGCTTACGCCGAGGAAATGATTAATCAGCGTTTCGATATCGTGCATCGTGCGCGCCTTCGGCGGAGGAGTTGTCAACGGATGCTCGGCATTGCATGGACCGCCCGGCATATTGTCGACGCATTGCCGGATGATCCGGAGGCTTTGCCGCATCTCCTCCACATGCACGATTGCGCGGTCATAACAATCGCCGGTCTTTCCGGTCGGAATATCGAAATCAAGCTGTTCGTAACACGAATAGGGCTGCTTCTTCCGGAAATCCCATTCGAATCCGGTCGCCCGTAGATTTGGTCCGGTCATGCCCCACTCGATGGCCTCATCGATGGTGCAGCCGCCCACGCCTTTCGTTCGCGCTTGGAACAGGCGGTTGCGGATCACGGTGCGATCGTATTCATCAAGACGCGGCGGCAGATGATCGAGAAAAGCGCGGAACAGCCGGTCCCATCCCTCCGGCAAATCCTGCGCCACGCCCCCGATGCGAAACCAGTTCGGATGCATGCGCGCCCCGCAAATGGCTTCCACAATTCCGAAAGCCATCTCGCGGTCGTTGAAGGTGTAGAAGACGGGCGACATCTGGCCGACGTCCTGAGCGAACGTGCCGTACCAGACCAGGTGACTGATGATGCGAAACAGCTCGCACATCATCACGCGGATCATCTGCCCTCGCGGCGGCACCGTGATGCCGGCGAGTTTCTCGAAGGCAGTCAAATAGGCGAGATTGTTCATCACGCCGCCGAGATAATCGACGCGATCCGTGTACGGGATGTAGGTGTGCCAGGTCTGCCGCTCGCCCATCTTTTCCGCACCGCGGTGATGGAAGCCGATATCGGGCACGGCGTTCACAATCTCCTCGCCATCCAGTTCGAGCACGATTCGAAGAACGCCGTGCGTGCCCGGATGCTGCGGGCCGACGTTCAGGAAGAGAAAATCGGTATCTTCGCGACCCCGGTCCATGCCCCATTCTTCGGGACGGAACCGTAACGCCTCTTGTTCGGCGTCCAACTTTTCGTCAGGCAGGCGAAACGGGCCCATTTCCGTGGCGCGCGCGGGATGATCTTTTCTGAGCGGATGCCCTTGCCAGGAGCGCGGCATCAGAATGCGCAATAGGTGCGGATGCCCCTCGAAGACGATTCCGAACATGTCCCACACTTCGCGCTCATACCAGTCCGCGGCGGGACAGATGTCAACGATTGAAGGCAGGGTGGGCCGGTCACCGCTTAAAGGAACCTTCAGCCGGACGTACTGATTGCGCTCATACGAGAAGAGATGATAAACAACCGTGAAATCGGCGGCGGGTTGACCGTTTCTGTGCTTGCGGCCGCGCTCATCGATCGCGGTGAGGTCATACAGCATTTTGAACGGCTGCGGAACCACGTCCCGAAGCTGGCGCACGGTTTCGTGAATCTCACTTGGTCGCAGCCAAAAGGTGGGAATGCCGTCGAGGCTGGTCCCAGGCGTCGCGGGGACGCCGATTTCCTGCTCTAATTCCGGATCGGCGATAAGAGCGGTTGGCATATAAATTTCTATACGTGATCGGGCGTTCTAAGCACCGTCAGTAACTGGCGATCGTCGTGCTTTCGATCGCGCATGGATGGCTTCTGCGACTTCTCAACCCCTTGCGAACCTACTACCCAGCTGAGCGGCCGTTTTTCGTTACCCACCGCATCGCGCAGGAGCAGAATCCCTTCGAGAAAGGCATCCGGACGCGGAGGGCAGCCGGGCACGTAGACATCGACTGGGAGAAATTTGTCCACGCCTTGGACCACGCTGTAGATGTCGTACATGCCTCCGGAGTTCGCGCAGGAACCCATCGAAATCACCCATCGCGGCTCCATCATCTGTTCGTAGAGCCGGCGAATGACGGGCGCCATCTTGATGAAACAGGTTCCGGCAACCACCATCAGGTCGGCTTCTCGTGGTGTCCCGCGGATGACTTCCGCGCCGAATCGAGAGACGTCGTATTTGCTCGTGATGCTAGTGGCCATTTCCACGAAGCAGCAGGAGAGTCCGAAATGGAACGGCCAAATGGAATTCTTGCGGCCCCAGGCAATCAGGTCTTCGAGCTTTGACAGGACAAGACTGCGGCGAACTTCGGTTTCCAGAGGCCCACTCGAAGACCCATTGGCCTGCTGCGGAGTATCGACGCTGCTCACCGACCAGCGCATTTTCTGAAGCTCCTCTATTTAAGCCGTTTGAACCGTCCCGAACCCCACTCCAAAGCGCCGACACGCCAGAGATAGCCAAGTGCCGCCAGCAAAACAAAGATGAATATACAAACCTCGGCGTAGCCGGTCCATCCGGTTTCCCGGACGGCCACGGCCCAAGCAAATATGAAAATTGCCTCGAGATCGAAGATTACGAAGAACATCGCGACGAGATAGAATTTCGCGGAAAGACGAACTCGCGCGGAACCTTCTGAAAGAATTCCCGATTCGTAAGGGAAGTCGGTGGAGTGCTCACGGTGGTGCTGGCCTAACACATAGGACAGGCCTAACATGGCTGTCACAAGTATCGCGACCAGGGCGACGTAAACGCCCAGTGGCCAGAGGTCCACGGTTTCCTCCGGAGCAGCTGGCGAACGCTACTCTTCGGGAGAAAGTATGCACCCGTTTTGTCCAGATTACAAGTTAAATTTCAGGTTAAATCTGGCTGGAGCGAAGAATAATGGCAAGATACGAGTCCTCTCCCCGCAATTTGCGAGTTCGTGCCGGGGCATGATCTGCGCCTTTTGAGGTGCTCTGAGACATTCTGGCTAACTCTTTCAACGCTATTCAGAGAAAAAACAGCCCTAACTCCAACGTCAATCTTAGGCTTATGCGCCCGTTGCATACCACCAGTCTGCTCTGCATTGGAATGCTATCAGCATTGATAAGCGCCAATGCGCAACAACAACCCGGCACTCAATCTGCTCCGGCCGGAGATCTAAATCAAACATTAGAAAAGCTATTGATTCGGCTGGCTGCGGACGAATCGCGCATTAAGGAGTTGGAAGAGAAACTGGCGCAGCAAACCGGGCAGCCGGTGACGACAGCCAGCGGACCGGCTGCCGCTTCGTCAACCGAGGAATCCAGTACAGTCGCGGTTGCCTCGGCCCCAGCCCCTAATCCTGCGGCTCCCATGGCACAATCCCCCTCTGAGGCGGATGCATCGGCGGATTCGGATCCGCACGCCCACATGGTGGAACTGCCCGGAGGCGGCCCGACGCTAAAAATCCGAGGATATTTCGATTTCAATTTCGGAGTGGGAACGGATGCCAATCCGCTGATCTTTCCGCTCGGCGTCCCGCCACACACGCACTTTTCAGATGGGCGAATTCGATCTGATGACCTCGTCGCAGCTATCGAAAAAACTCAGCTTCATGTCGGAAATTGTGTTTGGTGCCGATGCGACCAATGTGCTGAGCATCGACATTGAACGCTACTTGCTCTCCTACAAAGCCAATAAATACTTCGAAGCGAGTTTCGGCCGCTATCACACCTCCATCGGCTACTACAGCACGGCATTTCATCACGGGACCTGGTTTCAGACCGCAACCGGGCGTCCTTTCATGTACTTCTTTGAAGACAGCGGCGGCATGCTGCCGGTCCACAGTGTCGGCGTAAGTTTGACCGGCCTGGTGCCAGGAACGGACCGGCTTGGATTGCACTGGGTTGCCGAGATCGGCAACGGCCGGGCTTCCAGCAATCTCGCTCCGGAACCAGTTCAGAATTTCTATTCAGATAGGAATCACAAGGCTTACAATTTGGCCGCTTATATCGCGCCGGAATGGCTGAGAGGCCTGCAGGTGGGAGGATCTTATTATCGCGACCGCATTATTCCGCCCGGCATTGCGCCAGCCGACCAAACGATTGGCAGCCTTTACGCAGTTTACATGACGCCAACCTGGGAGTTCATGAACGAAGGCGTGCTTTTGAGTAACCGCATTGAAAACGGCGGTCGCACTTTCAACACTCCCCTCGCTTATACCCAGTTGTCTCGAAAATTCGGCGCTTGGCGGCCCTATCTTCCGCTACCAGTACGTAAATTCACCTGCCAACGATCCGATAAACATCTACACAGGGCGATACATGGGGCCCTCGGTTGGCATCCGATGGGACTTCTCCGATTACGCCGCTTTCAAATTGCAGTACAACCGCTTAGATCAGCGGAGTACGAAGCCCGGCAACGGTCTTGATGCACAGCTCGCGTTTACTTTCTGAAGAGACAGATGCTGGCACGGACTTCTTTACTCTTGCCTGTTACGGCTCTGCTGTTCGTAACTTTTCAGGAAAGTCGCGCCGAAGCTGCAAACGATCTGGCCGTAATCGTCAACAAAGCGCATCCCGGCTCTGACAGCTCACTTCCCGCGATCTGCGGAGCATCTTTCTCGGCGCAAAAGATACTTGGCCCGACGGCACGAAGGTAATTGCCGTGAGCCTTCCCACCGAACGTCCCGAGACACGCACGCTTTTGAAAGAGATCTGCGGAATGTCGGAAGGCGATTTCAAACGATATTTCCTGATGATGAATTTCCAAGGCAAATCGGTATCCCCGCCCCGGATGGTGCCGACTCCCGGCGCCGTTCGAGCGTTTGTCAGAAACACTCCCGGCGCGCTCGGGGTGATACGCGCCCGCGATGTTGATTCGTCAGTAACCGTGATGTCAATTGACGGAATTGGCCCGGGAGCTCCGGGTTACAAGCTCGCTATGCAGCTCAGCAATAAGGTCCAAAATGAGCATCAGACGCGCAAGCATCACCACGAAGATCTGGCTGAGCATCGGAATTTTCGTGCTGGGTTTCGTTGTTTCCGTAGCTCTCGGGCAGATCCAGGGATTGGATGGAGAACGGATTTTGCGGACGACCTCGGAAGCTCTGTTCCCCGCCGTCTCAACAAAGTACAAAAGGCCGACGCGGCATTTCCATCGCGCTGCTTAAGGATTTCAGCGAAGCTCTGGTCGTTCAGGACAAATCCGAGCTGGAGCAGGCCGGCGAAGAAGGTCTTAAAGCCGCCTCGCGATTTGAAAGCGGTTGCCGCCATCAAGGGGCTTTCCAAGCAGCGTTCGGAGGAAGCGAAAAGCCTGGCCGTTATCTCTCGAGCAGTTTCTCGCCGAAGCGCAAAGGACTTATGGAACGGCGCTCGCGAACCCAGCCAGTCTGACGCCCGAGACGCAGCAGGCGATGCGGCACTTGGCGGCTGAAATCGCGACTATCAACTCCCGTTTTCAGGGCACTCACCGACCAGTTCTCGACAGATCTGCATCAACAGCTGAGTTACGTAGAGACGCAGTCTGAACGGCAGCGGCAGGTTGCTCTGTTCGGTATTCGGAATCACGTTGATCATCGCCGCGGCGCTGGTAAATTTCACGATTCGGCGGGCCATCACGGGCCCGCTTCTACGTGTCAATGCGGAGCTCAGTACCGCGAAGGACAAAGCCGAGGAAGCAAGCCGCACGAAGAGCGAGTTTCTCGCCAACATGAGTCATGAGATTCGCACGCCGATGAACGGCGTCCTCGGCATGACGGAATTAGTGCTCGAGACGGACCTGACCCAGGAACAGCGCGGTTATCTGACGACCGTCAGATCGTCGGCTGAAGCTCTCCTTACGGTAATCAACGATATTTTGGATTTCTCCAAAATCGAGGCGGGAAAGCTGGATTTGGAGAATGTTCAGTTTGATCTGCGCGAAAGCATTTGGGAAACCCTGACCTCGCTGAGCATTCGTGCCGATCAGAAACGGCTTGAGCTCGCCTACAGCATCGATGACGGTCTTCCGGACTTTCTGGTAGGCGATCCCTCGCGCTTGCGTCAGATCATACTGAATCTCGTGGGAAACGCCATCAAATTCACCGAACAGGGCGAAGTGGTGGTTTCGGCTACCGAAGAGTCCCGGGAGAACGGTCGAATTGTCGTCCACTTCAGCGTCAGAGATACCGGAATTGGCATTCCCCCCGAAAAGCAGGCCCAAATTTTCCAAGCCTTTACTCAGGCGGATGGTTCGACAACGCGTAAGTATGGCGGAACCGGCCTTGGACTTACAATTTCGCGCCAACTCGTTTCAATGATGGGCGGGATATTGTGGGTGGAAAGCACTGTGGGCGAAGGGAGTACGTTTCACTTCACGTGCCAGCTTCGGACTCGAAGCTTCGACCGCGGTCCAGCAAATAGAACATGAAGTTCACCATCTCGAGGGGCTGGCGGTTCTGGTTGTGGATGACAATCTCACGAACCGCACGATTCTGGAGAAAATTCTCGCCAGATGGGGCATGCGGCCGACTCGCCGTCGATGGAGGCGAAGCCGCAATGCGGGCTGTGCAGCGCGCCGGCGAACTGAATGACCAGTTTAGATTGATCCTCATCGACGTGTGCATGCCAGAAGTAGACGGCTTTACCCTGTGCGAAAGAATTCGAAAGCATCCAGGGATGGCCGATGCCAAGCTCATGATGCTGAGTTCGGCCGCGCGGCGCGAGGATGCAGTCCGTTGCCGCGAGCTGGGCGTGGCTGCTTATTTGACTAAACCTCTGGGACAGAAAGAATTGAAAGATACCATTAATTCCATCCTGGGTCGGACCGAAGCGGAAAATGGACCCGCGCCCGACGGCCGCTCAAACCGGCCTCCGCGAACCCGGTGAATCCTTGCGAATATTGCTTGCCGAAGACAATCGCGTCAATCAGGAAGTCGCCGTAACCCTGCTTGGAAAACACGGCCATTCTGTCGTGATCGCCAATAATGGACGGGAGGCGCTTTCAGCACTCGAAGGCCAGATCTTCGATCTCATCCTCATGGACGTACAAATGCCCGAAATGGGAGGACTGGAAGCGACAGCGGCTATCCGCGCCAAAGAGCAGGGTACGGGCAAGCACATTCCAATCATCGCGATGACCGCGCATGCCATGAGCGGCGACCGGGAAAAATGCTTGCAGGCTGGAATGGACGGCTACGTATCGAAACCGATCAAAATCAAAAGCGTGTTACAGGCTATTGAGGCTGCCGTGCCGTTCGTTACACGAGAGGCCGTTTCTGTTCGGGAGCAACAAGAAAGTGCCCCGATGATCGACAGGGAAGAAGTGCTCGAGCAAGTGGAGGGCGACGCCCAGCTCCTGGGAAGTATGGCTTCCTTATTCCTGGCCGACCTTCCAAACGATCTTGCCGCCCTCCGCTCCGCAGTTGAATTGCAAAACGCAGCGGATATTGCCGATCTCAGTCATGCACTGAAAGGCTCGCTGAGCAACTTCCTCGCGAAACCCGCCGTGGATGCCGCTCGGCGACTGGAGCTCATTGGACGTCAAGGAGATCTTTCCCTGGCTTCTGAAACCTTCGACCACTTACACGGAACAATCGAACGGCTGCTCCCAGAACTGGCCGATTTGGCCGGCAATCGGCGTAATTCCGGTGCTCCTGTGTTTTCAAATTAAAGCCTCGCTCGCATTGAATCGGGGCCAAATTGTTATAGGAAGGGATTCCGAATCTCAACGCCGCCGAGCCGCCGTCCGTGCTGGAAATCTTCACTGAGCAGTGTTGCGCACCCACTGACCGAAGCAGAATTGAGAATCAAAGCATCGTAGAACGAGATGCCCGCCTCGGCGGATGTCGAGAGGGCGCTGGAGTATAAGGATGCGTCCGGGTAGATTTCGCAAAGCGGAATCAACACTCGAACCAGATACATGTGAGCTTCGGAAACTGACATAGGGCGAGAGAATTTCCGAGTCGCAACGTTGAGAAATTCCTGCACCACCTGATAGCTGATGATACTGGACCTTTCCTCGAGCGCTGCCGCGACGAGGGCCTGAGCCTTCGCGCGCTTAACCGGCGCCGAGGTGTCGAACGTGTAAACGAAGATGTTTGTGTCCAGAAACGATCTGCCCCGCTGGCGGTTCATCGTTCGTTTAATTCACCTCTGGAAAAACGTCGCACGGTCTTGACACCGCGGAGCTGCTTCATCAACGCGGAATATTCATTGCGGTCCATCTCGGAGCCCGCGTAACGTTCGAGCCATTCGCGAAACGCCGCGTTGAGCGTGCGTTTTTCTTTCGCAGCCCGTAACCGGGCTCGTTTAATAAGAGTTTCGTTCGCGGAAAGAGTTACATTTACCACGATTTTAGTGTACACGAAAATCGTGCACTTCGAATTCCTGCAATTCACGGAGCTCGCCGTCAGCCTCCTAGCCCGGGCCGCAAATTACCAGGCGTGATAAAAGCCATTACTTTGACTCACCGCGACAGTCATTCCAAAAAGGTCAGAAAGACAAGCCGAAGTCAGAACCTCAGCCCTTGGCCCATCGGCGAAAACACGGCCCTGCCGCAGCAGTACGACGCGATCGATCTCGGGAATAATGTCTTCTAAATGATGCGTCACGAGCAGCAACGCGACCCCGCTATTTGCGAGTGCTCGCAGATGCTCCCGGATTTCGTGTAACGCAGCCAAGTCGAGACTCGTTGTCGGCTCATCCAGCAACAGCGCCGACGGATTGTGAATCAAAGCCCGCGCAATGAGCAGCCGCCGCGCTTCGCCGGAAGAGAGTTCATCCAGCCATCGATTCGCCAGATGCTCGGCATCGAGACGCGCCATGGCGGCGTGAGCCGCTGCTTGCATTTCGGGCAAAACGTGGTGGTTGGGCCAGATGCCGACCGAACCGAAGAAGCCCGACAACACAAGCTCGCGGCCGGTAATGTCGCGCGTGCACTGCGCCATTAAATCGTTGCTGACGATTCCCAGGTGCGATCGCAGTTCAAAGATGTTCCAATTCTCCTGGCCGAGAATTCGCAATTTCGTTTCTGGCCTGGCCAGCGGGTAGCACTCCCGGGCAATGAGCTTGATGAGCGTGGATTTCCCGCTGCCGTTCGGTCCCAGAATGGCCACATGAGCGCCGGCCGGAATCGTCAGGCTCAAACCGTTCAGAGCCAATCGCGAACCGCGCTGCACAAATACGTTCTGAAGTTCAAGAAGAGCAGTCGTCAGAATAAAGATAGAGGGTACCAGGGCGAGAATTTTGACTCTTACCGCACAAACAGTTAAAGAGTTGGCTCAGGCATGCGGTTTCGAGCTGACAGGTGTTGCACCCGCACTCCCTATAGAGGATTTCGAGCGCTTTGAGAGCTTGGCGGGAGTCAGGCATGGCCGGTGAAATGACTTATCTAACCGATCGGCGGGGCGACGTGCGCGCACGATCCGCGCAACTTGCTTCCAGAAGCGAAAAGCATCGTCTGCGTAGGGAAACTCTACAACACGCCTTACCCGAAATCAGTTGCAATGGAAGATCCGAAGCGCGGCTGGATTTCCAGATATGCCTGGGGCGCCGACTATCACGATGTCATGCGTGAGGATCTGCGGCAGCTTGTCGGGCGAATACAGGAACTGCACCGGGAACCGTTCCATTGGAAGATCTGCGTCGATACCGCGCCGCTGCTGGAACGTTCCTATGCCCGGATCGCGGGGCTCGGGTGGATCGGGAAGAACACTTGCCTCATCAATCAGGAGCAAGGGTCCTGGTTTTTTCTGGGCGAACTGCTGCTATCCATACCGTTAGCTCCTGATTCACCGCCGCCCGACCGCTGCGGTACCTGCCGCCGCTGTATCGATGCATGTCCAACCGAAGCGATTGTCCCGGCAGACGATGGAACGTGGACATTGGATGCCCGCGCGTGCATCTCTTACTTGACGATTGAAAAGCGCGGAACGTTCACGGAGAAGATTTCACAAAAAATCGGGAATCATCTCTTTGGCTGCGACATCTGCCAAGATGTGTGCCCGTGGAATAATCGTGCGCCGGAAACTGCCGACTCCCGGTTTGCGCCGAAGGAATTCGCACCTTTTCTTGAGCGGTGCGCCGCGCTTACGGAAGAGGAATTTCGAACGGCCTTTGCGGGTTCAGCCGTATTGCGCACGAAATATATAGGGTTCGTGCGAAACACGTCGATGGCAATCGAGAACGCAAAGTTGAATGGCACGATGACTGCAAATAACCGAAATAAGAATGCGAAGTAAGCTTTCATGCGATTGAGCAGATCCATAACATGCGTGAGTCTTGCTCTCCTGATTAGTTCTGTTTGCAGCGCGGCTCACGCGCCGATGAAACTGGAGGATCCGGGGAGCAATCCGGGTTTTGTTGCTTTCTACAACAACGACTTCGATGGGGCGATTGCGTATTTCGAGCAGCAGATCAAGGAGCATCCCCAGGATCCCGACCAATACAATCATTTGGCCGAAGGCATTCTCTACCGCGAGATGTTTCGCGATGGCGCTCTCGAGAGCCAACTCGTAACTGGAAACAATCCCTTCCTGCGCCGGCCGAAGATGGAAATCTCGGCGCAAGACAAGCAACGTTTCACGGATTGTATCGATACCGCGCTAAAGCTTGCCGGGGCTGCATTGCAGAAGGATCCGAACGACGTTCGCATGTTGCACGCGCTCGGAGTGACGCATGGGCTTCGCTCGAATTACCTTTTCCTGGTGGAAAAGGCATGGCTGGATTCGCTGCGCGAAGCGACCGCTGCCCGCAAAGCCAACCAGCAGATCCTAAAGATCGATCCGAATTTCGTCGATGCCCATCTGATTTTGGGTCTCGATAAGTATGTCGTCGCTTCTCTCCCGTTCTATCTGCGGGCGATTGGGTCGATCGGCGGTTTTCACGGCGATAAAGAAGGCGGAATCCGGGAGCTTCAACTGGTGGCGGCTCAAGGGCGTTCTCGATCGGTATGATGCCGAAGTGCTGCTCGCCGCCATTTACCGTCGAGAACATTGCCCGGAAAAAGCCGTTCCGCTGTTGCAGGACCTCGCGCGAACCTTCCCTACGGAATTATCTATTCCGATTTGAGCAGGTGCAAATGTATAGCGATCTCGGGGACAAGAAAGCGGCCTTGCAGGTTCTGGCTGAGATTGACAACTTGCGGCGCTCCGGGGCGCCGGGTTACGCAAATTTAGCGCCGGAAAAGATCCACTATTTAAAAGGTAATTTGCTGTTCTGGTATGGCGATTTGGATCCTGCGCTCGCGGATCTAAAGCAAGCGACAAAAAAAGCCGATGAGCTTGACTTGAGTACTGCGGTCCTGGCTTGGCTGAGACTGGGACAGGTGTACGATTTGCAAGGCGATCACCGGCAAGCGATTGGAGCATATCGGGAAACCATGAAAACCGCGCCGAAATCGGAGGCGGCGGAGGAAGCCAAAGGCTATATTGCCAATCCGTATCGGCGAAAAAAATCGAACGGGTGATTGAGCCTTATCCCATTTTTTAAGCGAGACCTATCCCATTCGAGATACACTAATTCATCAAATGCATTCCCTCACACACGTTGAACCCGCCGCCTCAAAATACGCGCTTTATCAGCAAATCTGCAACGAGTTGCAGGAGTTGCTCGGAAATGAGACTAATTTCATTGCCAACGCGTCCAATACGGCGGCCCTCCTGTTCCAGCAATTGCCGGACGTAAATTGGGTCGGGTTCTACATACCTGAAGGAAAAGAGCTGGTCGTAGGACCATTTCAGGGCAAGCCTGCGTGCGCACGGATCCGCTTCGGCCAAGGCGTCTGCGGCACGGCTGCCGCGCAACGCAAAACGATAGTGGTTCCCGACGTCAGCAAGTTTGCGGGCCACATCGTCTGCGATCCCGCTTCGCGCTCGGAAATCGTGGTTCCTTTGCTGAACTGGGGCAAGCTGCAAGGAGTCCTGGACATCGACAGCGCTGTCCTGAATCGGTTCGATGAGGATGACAAAGAAGGAATTGAATCGATCGCCTCGGTTTTCCTCGCTTCTCAGTTCACTGATGATCTTCCCGATCTGAGCGACGAAGCGGTCGACAATTAAACCTACCTTAAACTAAAGTTTGGCAGCATTTACATCACCGGAAGATCTGGCCACCAGAGCCCGGCAGTTGACGGCTCTTGGTCATCTGCAGGCCGCCCGGGAACACTGGGCTGCGGCTCTGAATCTTCTCCCCAGCCGACTCGCCCCATCGAACCGAGGCATATTGCGGGAAATTCAACGGCTGGACGACAGGATCTCACCTCCAGCGCACAAGGCGAGCTGGACAAAGCGGCTCGGTCCAGTGGGCGTTGGTATCGCGGCAATTGCGAAGTACAAGACCGTAGCGCTGGTGCTGCTCACCAAGGGCAAGTTCCTGATCAGCATTCTGCTGTTCCTAGGCATGTACTGGAGCCTCTTCGGTTGGTGGTTTGCCGTGGGGCTCACCGGGTCCGTGTTACTGCACGAGATGGGTCACTATGTGATGGTCCGGCGTTTTGGGTTCAGTGCCGAGCTGCCGATGTTTCTGCCCGGTTTCGGAGCCTACGTCAAATGGAATGCTCCTAGCGTGGACCCCAGTGTTCGCGCTCAGATCTCTTTAGCCGGACCGCTCTTCGGATTCCTATCCGGCCTGATTGCCTACGGAATTTTTCTATCGACCGGCCAGAGAGTGTGGCTGGCATTGGCGCAATTTGCCGGCTGGATGAACCTCTTGAATCTCATCCCCGTTTTCATCTTCGATGGCGCATCGGCGATGAAAGCTCTGGGAATGCAAGGCAGGCTGGCCGTGCTGTTGGTGAGCGTGGTTTTGTGGCTGATGCTGCATGAGTACCTGTTTCTGTTCGTCGCGATCGGAGCCGGATACCGCATATGGAAGCGCGACTTTCCAGCCGAACCGAGGCAGGGAATTGCGTACTATTTCATTTCCCTGGTTATGGCCAACGGCTTCTTAAGCTGGTTTGCCTTAGACCAGGCCCGGACTATTTTCGCCCGCTAATTGTCTTTCCAGAACAGCTCCGCGTCCGAGCGCCTGACATAGTTGGCATCTAAAGCCGCGGGATCAAGCCATTGGCTTCGTTCGGCACAATAAGCGACGGCCGCAGCTAAGCTGCGAGGCGCTTCAAGATGCGGCATGGCGGCGAACCGAGTGCCCTCTAAATTCACCGAGCCGATAAACTCATAGGCCGGTTCGTGCAAGCTTTCAAGCCACGCGGAGAATTTCAGAACCGCCTCCGGGACGACCGGCTGCAGATCGGAGTTGTAGACCGCGGCGTAGACTTCGCCCCGGCGAGCATCGAGAACCACGGCTCGTAGGGGCAAATTACCAAACGAACTCATCGCCCTCAGATTCGAGACGCCGACGGCTGGCTTGCCGGTCGCCTCAGCAAGGCCCTTTACTGCCGATAGTCCGATTCGAACGCCGGTAAACGATCCTGGTCCGCAAGCGGCAGCGAAACAATCGATTTCTGCCAAACGAACCCCCGCCCGCCGGAAAACCTCTTCGATCGCGATTGAAAGATTAGATGGGCAAAGCCTTCGGGTGAGTGAATCGCAAGCTCCGCCACGGTTTCACCGTTCGACCGGACTGCCAAACTGCCAAACTCAGACGTAGTGTCGAGAGCCAGAATGGTCACGGAGCGAGCCGGTAGACCTTATCCAGTTCGTACGCTTTGCCGTTTGCGTTGATGGCGAGCAGCCGCAGGTTCAGGGTGGAACCCGGTTCCTTCGTCAGATCCTTCGGGAAGGGTGAAATTACCAAACGAACCCACTCCGAGCACCCGCGCTCCTTCCGTTCCGGGGACGACTTCACCCCACCAGACGTACTGCATTGTCCGACTGGCTCGATTCGCCCGAGTCACCTTGACTTTGAAGGGCGTCGGGATGCGTGCGTTGATTACATCCCCAGGGGGATCAACGATATCGAACGGGACTTTCGAAGTATCGCTTTCAACTTCCTGGACAGGGGGATCAATGGATTCGAAGCGCACCGAACGAAGCATGGCTTCTTTATGACCCTCGCGCTCGAATCGCAGAATCCAATCGTGGGAGTTGTCGGGCGTCTGGCGGCTGAACACTTCGCCCCGATAGTCTTTCAAGCGGAAGCTCCTCGCCGGTGGCCGGGTTGATCCAGACCGGATTGTATTTATGTTTGTCGACGGTAATTTCCACAATCCCGGGGTTCTGCGCGTACGCAAGATAGCCGACTTCCGCGAGTCCGACTGCGCGCGCGCCGTCCACATCGAAAAACGGCTCGAGCTCCCAATGTCGTGTATCCGATACAATTTTGAACCAGGTCTGAACGGCTTTCAGATTGGCTTCGTTTCGCAAAGAGTCGTACGAGACGCTCGGGTACTCGCCGTTCGTGGTGCAGTTCCACAGTTCGTGGCGGAAAGTGTCCGGGTCGGTTGCCGTGATGACATGAATTTCCGGCTGCTGCGTGAACTGGTGTTCGACGGCCCCAAGCTCGGGGTGTGGCGAAGCTTCAATCAGGTAGTTCATCCAGCCGTCGGGCAGGAGAGGCGACGAGGAGACGCGGGCGTCAGTTGAACGCGGATGCTGAAACCCATCATACTGCTGCAAAATCGAACCCAAATCCTTCAGCAAGGCACGCGATCCGGGGATGTCTTCGAAATGCTCGATGCCCTGCCAAGTGACGTTCAATCCTCCGTAGCGGGCGATCAGATAACGGATCAATGGAGCTCGCTGCTGATACTCGTTCAGTTGGCCGGAGCGGACGAAGTCATCGTCAGCCAATAGCAGATCGAGAGTAAGACCGCGCGTATCGGCGGCAAGGAGCCGGTCATCGAGCGCGGAGAAATAGGCCTGATTCGGCTGCGAATCGGCCGTCAACGGCTTCAATGAGCTGCGAAGCGTGAGCAGCGGACCGCGGACGTGCGTGAAGCCGTCATGTTTACGCGCATCGAGCCAAGCCTCAAATCCGGATTGGTCGCCTCCGAAGAAGTCCACCGAAGCCGCAAGCCACAGGTGCGGCTGCTTGTTTGGCGTCCACCAGTGGCGAAGGTTGGCGACGCTTACGAAACCGGGGACGCTGCTTTCGCCGGCGTTGAAGGTGGCTTCCTGATTGTCGTAGCGCTTGATGGAACTGGTGACGTGATACGTCCATGCGCCGGGTTCGGTGGGAGTGAATCGGACTCGGAGAGTCTGACCGCCGTCCCAGAACGCGTGCATGAGGTAGGTGGTTGCGCGCGGCGAGCGGAATTCAACGTTCAATCAGTTCGTCTTTGTAGGGAGAGGCACTCTCCGGAAGCTCGCTATTTTGCCAGTCGAAGCTGAGTTCGCACGGCAATCCGGCGCGCGCGCCTTGGGAGCAGGAAGGCACAGTAGCGCACAGAATGGGGAAGAGCTGCTAGAGATACGCAAAGGCCGCTGAAGATTCGGCCCATGAAGTGCATACGTATTTAGCATAACGTGGGATTTCCAGCGTTACGGCGTTAGCACTCAAGTGCAGTTGCTGCCAAAAAATGGGCTCCATAAAAAACATTTCATGAAGATTTTGTCAGAAGTACTAAAACGGTACGGGTAGCAACTTGTAAGTTGGAGCGAGCGTCTCTATAATCGGGAGCTAAAAGAATTCATTCGACCTGGTTGTCGATAAGACCACTGAGGTTAGGTTATGGACATTGTTGGTGATCGCAAGTTCGTTGAAGTAGCGGGCGACAAGACCCACGAATTGCCTCCGCTTCTGGTGAAGACGGTGCCGGAAGTGAAGCGGATCGACAAGATGATGGGCATTGCCGCCGAGATCATCGAGCAGGAGGACATGGTTCCCACCGTTGCGGGCGATCAGTTGGCCGACGATGAGGTGGTGGAACGTCGAAAGATGGATCTGGCGCTGAATCTGGTGGATCAATACATGGGCCTGCTGAGCCATTGGAATTGGGGCGATGCGGTGGTCGAGTGGATTCGCCAATGCGAAATCACGTTCGGCACGCGGACCGAATTGCGCAATCTGCTGCGAAGCGATCTTTGGCCGCACGCGGGCCGGAGCAGCTTCGTCACTCTCCTGGAAGATAAAGCGATCAAGACGAAAGGCGTTCAGTTAGAGAAAGCGGTTGGGCTGAGGCTGGCCTTCCGGCGACTGCCTCCCATCCGGTATTGTTCCGATCAGTTTCTGTTTTATCTGAACAATTCTGTTGCGCAGACAGCGTATCGGACCTGGCTCAACATGACGCCAAGCCCGATTTCTTCTTTGCCTCCGGAGCGATTTCAGTTTGAAGTCGTGAACATGTCTTTGGACGTGCATTAGGGGTCATCAGAAGAAAACCTTCAGCGAAAGCTGGATAATCCGCGGGAAATTGTACTGCTGATCGTTCACGGTTCCGAAGCCGTTCCACACGCCGCCCTGGTATACCGCCGGCCCCTTCGTGGGATCGGTTTGAACTGCCTGACGGAGGTCGGTATTGGTTATGTTGAGCGCATCGGCGCGGAATTGCACCTTCACGGATTCCCAGATTGCGAAATTCTTCATTACCGATACATCGAGATTGGGAACCGATGGCGCGCGCACTTGGCCGATGCGCTGCGGAAGATAGTTCAGGAAATACGGCGAGATCGTCGAGTTTGTAATCCAGCAACCTGTGGGAGAGGTCTTGCCGTTGTATTGGTAATTGTAATTGTTGTAAAGGTAATCCGTGTTGGTGGGTCCGCCGTCGGGACTGTACGGATGGCCGCACTGATAGTCGTTGCCTTGGCTGATGCCCAGCGGGAAACCGGTCTGAACAGCGGTCACCCAGTTGACATTCCAATCATTGACGACTTGCCCGAGCACGCCGTGAGCCATGAACTTCTTTCCGTGGCCTACGGGGAGAGCGTACTCGGAGGTCATCGTAAATACGTGCGTGCGATCAGTAGGAACCAGTTGATAGAGAAGATGCGCATCCTGATACGGCCAGCCGTTAATATAGCCGTTCCTCTCCATGGTCTTCGAATACGTATAGGAAACCTGGAAGCTCAGGCCTTGTGATAACTGCTTGTTGACCTTTACCTCCAGGGCGTTGTACCGCTCTTTGCCAAGAGGATCGTCGGACTGGCCAATCAGATTGAAATCGGAGTAGGGCGTCATTAGCGCTTCGGCGTTGATGGTCGGATTCTGCCCTCTGCTGGACGTGATCGGCTCGACGCCGTAATAGGGATTCGGCACTTGTTTGCTGAAGTAATTGGAATTGGCGAGCGCCAGCTGATATTGCGAAAGCGGCATGGTGCCATTTAGCCAAACCGTGCCACCGCTGCTGACCGGCAGTGCCGTTGCGCAAGCGGTCCGTGTAATTGCCGACGTATCTCGCATCCAGAACTATGTGCCCGGGCAGCTCGCGCTGGAAGCCGAAAGAGAAGATCTGCGACCGGGGAATTCTGCGTTGCGGAAAATCGACCGCCAGCTGATTGCCGAGGTTCGTCAGCAAGCCAAGCGTGTTGCCGGTTGGAACAGCGACGCCGTTTGGATACGGATTGCCGCTGGCGAAGTAATTGGTGGGCGTGACGCCATCTGATTGAGTAGTCACGTATCCGGTGTTCTGGGTTGGCTCCGTAGTCGTTGCCGCCTTCCAGGCCGACTGCATACTCGATACCGTATCCGCCTCGAATCACGGTTTTGGGATTGATGCTATAAGCGAAGCCGAATCTCGGCTCGATGTTTGAAAAATCGGTGTTGTACGCGTTTCTCGGCTGGCCGTCTACACCCGGAAATTCGAGGCCGCCGTAGGCAACTTTCAGAGAATTCGGATCGATGCCGGCAGCGGTCCATGCGGCAATGTTTGCCGGATTGTTAACGTTGGCCTGAAACTGACGGGGTGTTGGTGATGGGATTGATGCACGTCATGCATATGCCGCGATTCAGGTAGTTATGATGCTCCCTGGTGCCGACTTGCACGTCATAGCGGAGTCCGATATTTAGTGTCAGGTGGCGAGTTACTTTCCAATCGTCCTGAGCATAAACCGCCCAGGCGGGAGTGTAGTCGAAACAACGTGTAGTTATAGTCGACGGAGCCGCTGTCCGGGTAACCGAGCAGCAGATCCGCCACGTCGAATCCGTCCTGAACCGAGCTGGAGCAATCGGGGCATTTATTGGCCTGCTTTGGGTTGTATTGCGTGTAGGAAGACTTAAAGGTAAAGACGCCGTTCGGGTGGCCGACCGAATTTGGGTTGGCTTGGGTATACTCGGCCAGCTCTCCGCCGAAGTGGATGGTATGATTCCCGATGGTTTTTGTCCAGTCGTTATCGAAATAAAAGTTGTTGTACACCCAATCCGAAATGCTGTTGCCGACCAAGCCCGTAAATCCGCCATTCCCTGACATGGTGATTTCAGGCAGATCGGCAATCGGCCGGGTGGGAATCACAGGCATGTTGAGACCGATCGCGCTGGCGGGCTGGGCAGCCTTCAGGTTCCCGTCGGTTGAGTTTTCCACGAAGCGGATAAACGACAATTTGAAATCGGCAAGTAGAGTGGGGGAGAAAATGTGGGTCATATCCTGGCTGGCCGTGAGGTTCTGACGCATGTGCGCGCAGTTGCACTGCTCGGCCACGCCAGAGAAGCCGTTGGTATTGCGGTCTTCCGTGCCATGCTGGAAAGCAAACAGACTGTACCAACGGGTCTTGTCGCTGGTGTCATAGTCTACGCGAACCATCGGCTGGTTATAGTCGTAGACGTCAGGAGTGTTGATCACGAAGTTGCTGCCAAATGCCGCGCCGCCGCTGTTCGGCGCCGGATAGAGCTTCAAAATGGCCGCGCCGGCTGGACTGATGCGGCTGACCGGTATGGTGTTATTCGGAAACATCGTCCGGCCGTAATTGTTATTGGAGCAATTGCCAAGCGTTCCGCCGGGAGAGAGGCAGACAGTGGTTAGAGGATCGTAGACCTGATAGGTTCGGCCGCTTTGGGCTGTGTTATTAAAGTTCACCCCGTTGGCAGTGGGTTGCAAATACGACGGGACAGTGCTCGCAACAGTTGTGAACGGAATCGACTCGCGATAGCCTTCGAAACTTCCGAAAAAGAAAATCTTGTCCTTCTTAATTGGACCGCCGATTGTGCCGCCGAACTGGTTCTGGTGAATCATGGACTTAGGGATACCGGTGACATTGTTTTCAAAATTGTTGGCATTGAGGTGGCCGTTCTCGAGGTAATCGTACGCATCGCCGTGAAAAGCGTTACTTCCGGATTTCATGACCATGTTGACGGTTCCGCCGCCGGTCCGACCGTAGCGCGCATCGTAGGTGGTGGTCATGACGTTGACTTCCTGGAGGGCATCGATATTGGGCGCGATCTCCCAAGTCCCTTCGCCTTGCGATCCGCCGCCCTCCTGTATGGTCATGTTGGTGCCATTCAACGTGAACTGCTGGTAGTTAATGACTCCGCCGCCGAGCGTGTAGTTATTATTGACGTCCCAGCCTCGATTTCCTGAAAAGCCGTTGGCGCCAAACTGCGTCTGCGCAAACTGCGAACCTGGCGTGGTTCCAAGTAGGGTGTAAACCTGGCGGCCGTTCAACGGTACGTTTTCCAACTCGCGCCCTGTCAGAATGGTTCCACCCGAACCGTTGGCAGTTTCAATCAGCGGCGGAGCGGACGTGACCTCCACAGTTTGGCTCGTAGCGCCCATCTGGAGCTTGAAATTCTGACCGAAGGATTTCGCCGCCTGTAGGACGACATTCGCCTGCACCTGCTTCTGAAATCCGGGTGCGGTCACGGTCACCGTATAGGTGCCGGGGAGCATATAAGGAATGAAGTAGTCGCCCTTTCCGGTCGTGGTGACGGTGTACTTCTGCTGCGTATCGTTGTTGACCGCCAGAACCGTGGCATTCGGGACCACGGCGCCCGTGGGGTCGGTCACGGTACCGGTTAACGTGGCGCGAAATTCCTGGGCAGGTGCGAGGGCAGCCGTAGCGATGCCGAGGACGGCGAGTGCGAACACAACACGGGTTCGCTTGTTTGTGGAACTGTGCATGATGATCTCTTTCCTGGAACGGGCAGAGATTGGCTGGGTGCGGACGAACAACTTCCCTGTGTTACATTCGCGGCTTTATTTCGTTGCAGCCGCCGCAGATGTGTGTGTTGCGAGGCCAACCCTGTCCTGTCTTCCTGGATGCAAGTTGAAAGATTTTGTGACGCGGAATTTCGCGATCCGAATCGGTTGCGATTGCGCACGACCGTTCCTATCCGACAATGGTTCAGCCTCAAGAACTCTCGTAAACCCGAATATGCGAATGAAATCCATCGGTCTGCTCTTCCTCCTTGTTCTGCCGCTACGCTCTGTGAACGCGCAAGGCACCGTGCCTACATTCCAACGAATGATCGGTCAGAGCTCCTACACTCTCGCCGGCCGGGATCCGGCACAGGAAGCTGTCACGCGTCATTCCCACGGTGCTTGTTCCGATCACGCTCTCTTTTGAGGCGAAGAAAGCCGGTGGAAGCCCGTTCCTGATGGACGCAGCCCCGGACGTGCCGCGCCTCCTCCGCTCACCCGTCTTCTCGAAATTCGCTTTTCCCACTGGCGGTACAACGCAGTATGCCGACGCCATGCTGCGCGCCACTTTTCCCAAAGCGGACCGATGGCATACGCTGCTCGGCAACCCCGAGGTGAAGGCTCTACGAATCGCGGTTCCCGTGGGTTATGGCTACATCCTCACTTCGAAGAACTCCGGCGGCTCTTTCGCCGTGGTCGACCTCGAGTTTCTGCAAAGAGAACTCTTCAAGCAGCTCCCCAAACAGGAAGGCAAACTCGTCGTCGCGATGACGCACAACACTACTTACTATGCACTCGGCGACGCAACGGTCTGCTGCTCTTGGGGAACGCACGGAGTTGACTCCGCCACCGGAAACTCTTTCGTGCTTGGCTCGTATCTCTATGCCGCACCCGCTGTCGTCGAAGATGACGATGTGCAACCTCTGACTCAGCAGCTCGGGGAGTTTATGAACGATCCGCTGCACGATCCTTGATCCACGGCCGCAACATCAAAGTTCCGGGAAACACGTTCCCCAGTTGGATGCGCCCCGCTCTCGTGCATCCGGGAGGCGGCTGCGGCGGAACAGGTGTTGGCTCCACCTACTTTCTTCTTGAACCCACGGATACGAACCCAAAAAATAATATTCCCGCATCGAAGGCCTTTGACGCTCCTGCAGGTGGCACGATTTATCATCTGCAGAATGTAGCCCTGCTGCCTTGGTATACCGGCGCCTCTGAAGATCTCGGCAGCGCCTATAGCTTTCCAGACACGCAGGCGCTCACCGAATCTTCCAAGCCATGCCCGACACGCGGCGGACGTCCGAGTGGAGGCGGCACTACGCCGGCACCCACGCCTACTGTCGCAGCGATTCCGATGAACAGCGCGCCGAATGGCCATCAGCTCATCGGCTATTGGGCCGGCTACGGCGCAGCGGGTTCCACTTTCCCGTTACGCGAGGTCTCGCCGCAGTGGGACGTCATCATCGTGGCCTTCGCTACGCCGGATAAGAATGCACCCGAAGGCACAATGCAGTTCCACACACCTGCCGGGCTCGATACCGGACAGTTCAAAGCCGATATTGCCTACCTGAAGACCCAAGGCAAGAAGGTCATGATCTCCCTCGGCGGCGGCGGACAGCATTTCACGCTCGCGGATCCGAAGCGCGTTCCGAACTACGTCTCCTCTGTCGCCAGCATCGTCACTGAGTACGGATTCGATGGGATCGATATCGACTTCGAGAGCCCGTCGCTCTCGATCGAACCCCGAGATACGGATTTCAAGCATCCCACGACGCCCTCCATCGTAAACCTCATCTCGGCCCTGCGCCAACTGCGCGAAAAATTCGGTCCCCGTTTTATGATCAGCCTGGTACCCGAAGGGACGCAGATCCCCGCCGGTTACCCGAGTTACGGCGGTCAATTCGGATCTTACTTGCCCATAACGTATGCAGTGCGCGACATACTTTCTTTCATGGACGTGCAGGATTACAACACGCCGCCGCTCGAAGGCCTGGATGGCGAAATCTATCAGCCTGGCCCGGTAGACTATCACGCCGCGATGACGGAACTCCTGCTGCACGGCTTTCCTGTGGGAGGCGACCCCAAACAGTTCTTTCCACCGATGCCGCCCGATAAAGTTGCGGTGGGCTTTCTCACCGGAGACACGACGCCCATCAATCGTCAGCCAAGCGATGGACTACATCATCAGCGGCAGGGCTCCGGCTGGAACTGCGTACAAGCTGCGCAAACCCGGCGGATATCCGGGCATGATTGGCGCGATGTTTTGGACCATCGACGCGGATCGGCGCGGAAATTACAACTTCTCAAATGTCGTCGGTCCCCAGCTCCATAGATATCCAGCGGGTAAATAAACTTCTTCACAGATAACGGTAGCCCGCTGTAATCGACAGGAATGACGATGCGAGCCGGCATCCCTGTTTTTGATGGGCCGGCTTCATCGCTGGAGGCGTTCTGGGTTCCCGCCGTCGAACCCGGTAGGTGCAGATCGCAGAGAACGGATCTTCTGCTTGGCCCATAATGGCAAGAACCTGGGGGTCACCAGGAGATAGCGCCTCCACAGCCGGGCTGGTTCCGATGCCAACCGGAAGAGCCACTCGAGCCCATTTCGCTGCATCCATTCGGGTGCTTGCCTTTTTCGTCCAGAATGGAAATCGAAAGCTGCCCCGACGCCTACCAGTGTCACGCCGGGAAAGCACAGAAGATGTTCGTACATCCATTTCTCTTGCTTCGGCGTGCTAATCCCGACAAAGACAAGGTCCGCGTCAGAATCGCGAATTTGCCTTTGCACACGCTGGTCTTCCTGCGTGGTGAGAGGACGAAAAGGTGGCGCGTAAGCGCCAGCGATCAGCAGGGTAGGGAAGCGCGCGCGGAGTTTTTCCGTCAAACTCCTCAGGCTCTCTTCCTGGTTGCCATAAAGAAAAATGCGCCGGCCGTGTTCCGCGGCGCTGCGGCAGATTTCGAGCATCAGCGTCGGCCCGTAGACGCGCTGTTGACTTTTGCATCCGAAGGACCGCAATGCCCAAACGATCGGCATGCCATCGGGAGTTACCACATCCGCTTCGTTCAGGATTTTGGCGAATTCCGGATCGCCTTGGGCGGTCATCACGCCATGTACTGAAGTGATGCAGACGTATCGCGCGGATAAAGGTCTAGCTGTCGTACTTCGTTCGGCGCACCATTGCGCGCACAATTGGACAACTTCGGCATAGCTGGTTTTGCTAATGCCGATACCTCCGATCGATTGTTTGTCTGGAATGCGAAGATTACTCAAAGTATCGAATGCGGGAATTGGAGGATCTCAATCAGCGCTCCGGATTTTTCGGCAGGCTGATCATGTTGGCGAACAGGCGGTAGGCGCCAGGTACTCCTTCCGGCAACTCGCGATAAAACGCATAGGCGTTGTAAATATATACTCCCTTGCCGTATTTCGCGTAGAGCAAGCCGCCCTTTTGCGGCTCCTGTCCTTGATCGTGAGTTTCCAGAAGCGCCTGGTAATGAGCATCCCACGATTTCATCCATTTGGAACCGCGTTCCTCGACCCAGCCTGAGAAATCGGCTTCCGTGATTTTGTTGGGCCAGTTGAACAACGGATTCGAAGGAGCCAGGATATTTACTTTCGATGCCTCGTCCGTCACTTCTTCGGGGTTCGATGTCATCGTGTAAGGATACGGCCCATAGTTGTGGTCGTATTCGGGAGTGTTGTACTGAACAATCACTACTCCGCCATTTTTCACGTAGTCGAGAATGCGGCCATTGTAAGTCTTTAGATCGTCGCGATCGGCGTACGCCCGAACACCGAGCAGAATCGCGTCATATTTGCTGAGATCGCCGGTGGCGACATCCGCGGGTCCGAGGAAAGTGACGCGAATGCCCAGATGTTCGAGCGACGAAGGAACATCATCGCCGGTACCCATGATGTAGCCGACCTTCAGATCGGGAGCTACTTTGACATCGACCCCCGACAATTTATAGGTCGCAGGCCGGTACAGAAAGTAAGGCCGGAGTCCCGAATAGCCGGTGGTCTCGTATCCTTCCGTGTACTTGTGCCCGCCGTACTCCGCGACGGCGGTAATCTTGTAAGGCTTCTCGCTCAATTCGCCGGGCGTTATTTGAAAGGTGATGGATTGATCCTGACCGTCATCGGAAGTGGCAAAATCGCCCGATTCGGGGTGCGATCTCCAGCCTTCCGGCAATTCCAGGCGAACGCTTCCTTTCGCCGGTCCCTTCACGTTGCTGTGCACAACGGCGGTCACCGGGAACGATTTTTCCGTAAGCGGCACAATTCCCATACGGGGCGAAATGGCAATGCCGACGGCGGGAGCAACCACCAGCGGCTCGAATACCGTTCCTTGTCCGGTAATGCGTTTCACCGACTGCACGTACTGACCCATACGAATCGGGGCGCCATCATAGCTGAACTCCGCCCAAGCTGCGAGCGGATAGGGGGCCAAGGGCTGATTCAGGAAACGCTCATCATTGATGTCGTAATAAGATTGCTCGATATCGGGGCGGGTGAAATAGGGACGCGTATAAGTGGGATTCTCCGGAACGTTTACGATAAATCTTGTTTCGACGGGCTGATCGTTTGCGATCTCAGTTGCCGCAGCCGGCGTTCCGGGCGTTACTTCCCAGGGCTCCTTTTGCAAATACGATTCGACACTGGTCCTTTGCAGCTTCACGGGCACGGGGCTCTGATTCACGACATGAACGCTTACTCCGAACTTCTGGCCGGGAATCGCTGTTCGGAAGGTTTCGGGGTCACCCATGAACATGACCATCAGCGGATTCGGTTCGGTGGCGGGCGCCACTGTGGCCGCCAAGGACAACCCCAGCGCCTCGGCCAGCGCATTGTTGAACTGAACTCGCTTGATTTCCAGCTCATGCCGAACATCGAACTTCGATTCGTCGGAAAGATTGCTTTTTTCCAGTTGATCGAGGAGCGCGATAGTTTCTTTCAAGCCGCCGGCTAGCGCAGGGGCGGTCTTTTCGGGTTCCGCCGCCGAAAATTTGCCGATAGCGTCCTCCACGGCGGCATTGATCTTGGCGAGTCCGCTTCGAAGGAACTCGGCATCGCCACTGCGCGCGAGCGTGGCAATGCCTCCGAGCGAGATATCGATTCCATCGAAGAAGCTCTTTTCCTTATCGGACGCTTCGACATTCGATCCGAACCGGTGATACGCGCTTAGAAGCTGCCCGGCTTTGGGAATCGCACTTCCGCCGTTTTGCGACTTCTGGAATCCGAGTCCTTCACGCGAAATCTGAACGTATGACATTCCGAGTACTGGATCGTAAGTTCCCTCCGGAATCTCGACATTCACCGGCAGAGTGCCGCCACCTCCTCGACGGGAGAAGGGCGCTCGCGCATAATCCTTCACTGGCGTCCAAGGCCTCAGTCCTGCCTTGATCTGATCCGGGAAAACATTTGGATCTCCCGCGGCTTTGAAGACTTCCTGGGCCATGGCGCCGGCCGTCTGATGGTTACCATGGCCATCGCTCGGGCCGCCTACAAATACCGAAGTGATCACCAGGGGCCGGGTCATCCGCACCACACGGACCACGTCGTACAGGACGCGGTCGTGAGTCCATTTACTGATGGATTCGGCTTTCGTTTTAGAGAATCCGTAGTCCACGACGCGGGTCCAATACTGATCGACGCCGTAGTACCGGTCGGCGCTGAGCAATTCCATGGTGCGCACCAGACCCAGTGCGTCGAAATAATCCGGCGACATCACGTTTGCGCCGCCTTCGCCCCGATTCAGGGTCAAGAGAGTGACATGCGCGCCCATGCCGCGCGATTCGTACGCGAGCATGCCGCCGTCTTCGTCGTCCGGATGCGCGGTGACCATGATCAGGCTGGCCCGTGTGTGAAGTTTCTTCAGGCTCTGCCAAAGCGCGGTCGATCCTCTGTTGATCGGGATCTCCTGCGCGATCGGCGTGGGCTGAATTTTAGTGGAATAAGGCGTCTGTGCGAAGGCGCAAGCAGCTACGCAACCAAGAAGCGGCCAAAGAAGAACCGGTCCAAATTGCGGGCGCTTACGCTTCCGGCTCGGATTCAGCAGTTTAGAAGTCATCAGAAATATAGTTTTAGCGCAAACTGAATTTCCCTCGGATCCGTGATGGTATCCCCCGTGATCTTGCCGAAAGATCCGATCGCAGACGCCGCAAGGTTCGCATTTGGATTTGGGAAGTTGGCGTGATTGAACGAATTGAAGAATTCGCTTCGGAATTGCAATCTCCATCGTTCCGTCAAGGCGAAGGTCTTGAACAGACTGAGATCGACATTCTCAAGACCAGGTCCGTGGAATCCGCGCGGAGAGCAGGTGCCGAATGTGCCGAAAGACGGAATGGCAAACGCGGCCGGATTCAAGAAGAAACCCGGCGCATTTGCTCCGAAAAGCGACGATGGGTTGGTGGTTGCCCCCGTGTACGGATTGCCGATGCAGTTTCCGCGGCTGGCATGACCCAACGAGCCCGTGTCACTTTCATCCGGCGCGGTCACGGTGAAGGGCAGTCCCGTCTGCAGAGTGATGATGCTATTGACTTGCCAGCCGCCTATCATTCGACTGAGGGTTCCGTTATTATTGAGGACCATTCCGCCCTGACCGACCGGCAGGCTATAGAGCACGTTGCCGGCAAAGCGGTGCGTCTCGTCAAAGGGAGAGAAGCTTCGCTCCAGGCTGTAGTTGTACGCGTAAGCCGGAGTGGAACCGCCCGTCAGGTTATCCACGAAATCCGAAAAGTTCTTGCTGAAGGTATAGCTGAGGCCATACGCAATGCCTTTCGAAAAGCGTTTCTTCAGAGACACAAGCAGGCCGTTGTAGTTTGTATTCCCATCGTTCGTGGCTAGTTCGAGGAAGGCATGGCTTCCGCTCGCGGGGATGTTGGTGGTGTTCAGGTTTGGATAGGGGAACGTCACGATCGGCGATCCCGGCGCGTTGTATCCCAAAATAATGCCCTGATTCGCGTTCCTCAGCCGGTCCTCCTTGCGGCCAAAATTTCCTACGTAATCGATGTCGAGCACTGTGCTTTGGGAAAATTCGATTTCAGGGCCGAAGCTGACTTGCTCAACATACGGAGTGCGCTCGTTTGGATCCTGAGCCCGAATTTGCAATTTGGGAAGACTCACAGCGGATGGGCTGAACTGGCTGGCTGGAAAACCGTTGCTCAGAATAAATGCGGGGGTTGTGCTGCCCACGCCTTGCGAAAGCGACTCGTCGAAGAAGAAAGGAGGATTCTCACCCAATACGCTCTCCGATCCAATTCTTACGTCGTGCTGATAAAAGATGCCATAGCCACCGCGAAGCACTAGCCGATTCATGGGCTGATAGCTGAATCCAAATCGCGGGGCCCAGTCGTTCTTGTCCGGATGCACCAGCGCGCGTTGGTACCAGCTCCCGCCCGTAGCATCTACAAATCCGCCGCCATTTGCGGGAGTGAAATTCGCGAAAGCGTTCTGATGATTCAGCAGCGGGGAGAACAATTCATACCGAACGCCATAGGTAACAGTCAGGTTCTTGCGCACACGCCAACTATCTTGTCCCCAAAAACTATTTCCGTATTTGTAGTTGTGGACCACCGAAGGAGTTGTGAACGAGGCAGTGCTGACATCGCCCAACAGAAAATCGGGGACGCCTAAGCCCACGTTGCCGCTGTAAATGCCGCTTGCGGTAATTTGACCCTGGAGCGATTGAGCATCGAGAAAATTGTCGCTTTCATGGCGGAACTCATACCCGAATTTGAAGCTGTGGTCACCCTTCAGCCAACTCAGGGTATCCAGCAATTGCCATACTTGCGCAATCTGTACCTGCGGCCGCCAAGGCGCGGTGCCTAAGCGCTGCAGGCCGGTAATGTTGATGGGTGGAAGGCCGGCATCGAAAGGACCCGCCGGTATTCCGTTCAAGCCATAAGTAGGGGCGGCGGATGTCCCGAGCTGGACGCCGATCGGATCGCTATGAGCGTTGTCGCGGCTAAAGCCCCCTCGGAGTTCGTTCAGAAGCGAAGGCGACAGAACGTCAGTCCACGAAAGAGCGACAGACTTGCCTCGGATGTAATACTGCGTTGCAAAATTTCCATTGCCGGCGAGGGGATTCGCGGTCCAAGGCGGATCCTGTCGATTGACCGAATAGTCACTAAAGCGGCCAAAGATTCTGTTATTCGCATTGAGCGTATGGTCAACACGAACGTCGTAGGAATACGTGTTGTTCGGAACTGAATAAACGAATTGATAATTGCTTGCGCCTGTCCAACTGCCGGGCAGGCCTTGGCGCGCGACGGCTGCGGGAATGTTCGGGTTCGGGTAGAGATTAAGGAGCTTCACGCCTGCCGGATCGAGGCAGGAGGTCGCAATGATATTACCGGAAATACATCCGCTTTGACCTGCAACGGGCGAATTTGAGAGCGTGGCTTTCGGTTGCACTAACTCCGTAAAATTTCCGATTTTCATTAGCGGCGTCGGCACGGTCGACAGTGTTGTTGTGGCCTTTCGGCTGATGAAGCCCTGCGAGTCAACGAAGAAAAACGTCTTGTCTTTGATGATCGGACCTCCCAAGGTGCCGCCAAACTGATTTTGACTGAAGTGGCCGCGCGGGGTTCCGTTCGCGTTGTTGATGAATCGATTGGCATCGAGATCGTTGTTGCGCAGGAACTCCCACAGATCGCCATGAAATTGGTTGGATCCGCTCTTTATCGTTGCGTTGATTACGGCGCCGGCGGAAGTGCCAAATTCGGCCGAATAGGTTCGCGTCTGCACGCGAAATTCCTGTAGGGCATCAGGCGGCGGCTGCACGGTTTGCACGGACCCTTCCTGCAGGTTCGTCGACCCGGAATTATTGTCGACTCCGTCGAGCGAAAAATAGTTTTGGGTTTCCAGATTGCCGTTGGAGCTGAACCGGTCCGGAGCGGCGTTCGCAACCGTCGGGTCCTTGAAAATTCCTGGCTCCAGCAGGGCCAGATCCGCGTAGCGGCGGCCATTCAACGGCAGATCCCTGATCTGCTGCTGCTGCACCACTCCTCCCACATCCGCAGTCTGCGTTTGGAGTAGCGGGGCCACGGACTGCACCTCGAGAGTTTGCGTGACGCTCCCCACTTGCAAGGTGAAATCGATGGAGGGGCGCGATTGGACGTCGATTTGGACATCGCCGACCTCTTGCGCGCTAAATCCAGCGGCCACGGCCTTCACCGAATACGATCCCGGATGGAGGGCGTTGAATTGGTACTCGCCGGCATCGTTGGTTGTCGTGTTCTGGACTTGGGCAGTCGCCTTATTTGTGAGCGTTACCGTGGTTTTAGGAATGGCTGCGCCGCTTGAATCGCGAACCGTGCCGACGATTGATCCTGTATCGATCTGCGCGAGGCAGTTCCCGCTAAGAGTGCGAGTAATTCCGGCAATTCGCCAGACTTTGTAGACGAAATCCGGCGTGCTGTTGAGGATTTGTCATTTTAAGTTCTCCACTCTGATGCTATTAGCAGTTGTGGCGGCATCGTAACACAAGCGTGCAAACGTGAGCAATAGATTTGTTTTACAGAGTTGTCGACTTCAGGAAGCACCCGAATCCGTTAGCGCTGCGGTCTTCCGGACAGAAACGGTCACGTGGTGATCCATATAATTGTGGGTGCCAACTGTCTCGATGAAAGGACACCCATGCGTCTTGTTCCGGGTGCCGCATTTGCGGCCGCTCTCGTGGTTCTCAATTCTGGTTTTCTGATCGCGCAAGAACAGGAAGGTGCTTCCCGTGCGGTCGAAAAGGGCGGTATCTCCGTTCCCGGATGGACTGGAAAGATCGACGCCAACGAGGAGAAGGCGGGGCAAACGCTCAACAATGCGAAGCTCACGCAAGAAGGCGATGCCCTACACGTTACGACGGGTCCGGCTGTGACGTATTGGAATCCGGCTAACCGGGCGACGGGCAACTACACTGTCAAAGCCACGTTCAGAGAGCCGAAGTACATGAATTTGAACACGCATCCACATCCCTATGGCATTTTCATAGCCGGCAACGATCTGGGAACTCGCGCAGCAAAGCTATCTGTACTGCGCCGCGTATGGCAACGGGAACTTCATCGTGCGCGGATTCGGTCCCGAGCCGTTTCAGATGAACGGCAGGCGTGGCGAGGCGAACCCGGCCGTGAACAAGGCGCCTGCGGTGGGCGAACCCGTGACTCAGGAGATCGCTCTTTCCGTGACGGACAACCAGGTCAAATGCGCGATCAACGGGACCGTCGTGGCAACCTACGATAAAAGCGCTTTAGTGACTCCGGGAAAACTCAAATCGACTGACGGCGTATACGGGATTCGCTTTGCGCACAACACCGACGCGACCGTCACAGGCTTGAGCAAGAATTAGATATCAGGCGGCCTGTTTCACGGCATTCACTTAATAAATTCGTGATAAGATCCGCCCAGTGGAGGGAAACGAATGGCTCACTGCTCCAGACGTGATTTCCTGAAGACCGGACTTGCCGCGGCCGCGCTCGCCGGCACCGAAAACCTGCCGTTGAAAGCAAGCTCGCGGACAGCGACCGATTGGGTAACGCTCGGAAAATCCGATGTCAAAGTGACGCGGCTCGCGTTTGGCACCGGAAGCTTCAGCGGGCGCGTACAGCGCGAACTGGGGCAGGACCAGTTTACGAACCTGGTGCGCTATGCCTATGACCACGGCATTCGTTTCTTCGAGACCGCTGAGTCATACGCCGGCATGCACAAGATGCTCGGCGTGGCGCTGAACGGCATTCCGCGCGATAGCTATCGGCTCATGACGAAAGTCACCACGCGGGAAGGCGGCGATCCGCAGCAGAAGATCGACGAGCTGCGCAAACTTGCCAACACCGAATACTTCGATATCGTGCTGCTGCACTGGCAGCACGTTGCTTCCTGGCCAACCGACAGCCTTCGGTGGCAGGACGGAATTCTGGAAGCTCAGGCGAAAAAGGCTGTGATCGCACACGGCGCATCGGTGCACGGGCTCCCGGCGTTGCGCCAGGTCCCGGGAAACAAGTGGCTCGAAATCGCGATGATCCGGATGAATCACAAGGGCGCGGCCATGGATGCGGAGGAGTACGATACCACGGGACCCGGAAATGTGAGCGAGGTCGTCACGCATGTGAAGCAGGTCCGCAAAGAAGGAATGGGCGTGATCAGCATGAAGCTGGTCGGCGAGGGCAGGTTCACGAACCGTGAGGACCGCAAGGCTGCGATGAGATTCGCTTTCAAGAACGCCGGTGTCAATGCCGTGACGGTGGGCTACAAGAACACAGCCGAGATCGACGAAGCTATCGAGAATCTGAATCTGGCGCTCGCGTAGACAACTTTCGCAAGGTCGCAAAACGATGGCCCGCGCTATCCGACAAATTTCGTAGGCCACGAAAGGCGATGGCGTGCGCCATCTGCGATACGCTGTAAGACTGTGAATTTTCTGCGTTCCTGCCTCCTCTTGTTTGGATGTTGTTTCTTGTCTTTCGGCGCTGACCGTCTGGATGTCAGCAAATCTGATCCCGAATCCGCCGGGATGAACGCGCAGCGCCTGGCTGCGATTTCCATCCGCATGAAAGAGTATGTGGACGCCAACCAAACTGCCGGCACCGTGACCATTGTTGCCCGCCATGGCAAAGTGGCCAGCTTTGAGGCGATCGGCTACCAGGATGTCGAAAGCAAGAAGCCCATGCGCAAGGATTCCATGTTTCGCATTGCTTCTCTTACCAAGCCGATCACTTGCGCCGGCATCATGGTGCTGGTGGACGAGGGCCGGATTTCGGTGATCGATCCTGTCGAAAAATATTTGCCGGAATACAAAGGCATCAAAGTAAGCGGCTGCGGAGGGCGTTCCGGTTACGGCTGCGCGGGCGTGCCCTCTTCACGGCCCATCAACATCGAGGACCTGATGGCACACACGTCCGGGCTGCAGGGCAATTTGAACCTGCGCGGCGGAGCAGAGCCGACAACGCTCGCGGAGCTGGCGGCGCTCGGGGCCAAAACGCAGTTGTTATTCGAACCGGGTACTAATTGGAACTACAGCAACGTGGGATATGACGTTCTCGGGCGCATTATCGAGATCGTCTCGAAGCAACCTTATGACGTGTTCCTGCGCCAGCGCATCTTCGAGCCGCTTAGGCATGCAGGATACCTACTTCTTTGTGCCGGACGAAAAGATCGATCGTCTGGCAACTCTCTACACCTTATCGGACGGTGGTTTGAAACGCTCTCCCGCGCAGTTAAGCTCGCAGCATGGCCCCAGGATTCCGATGCCCGCGGGCGGCCTGGTAAGTACCGCGGCGGATATCTTCCGCTTCAATATGATGATGCGTAATAAAGGCACTCTCGACGGGCGGCGCGTGTTGTCGAGCGCAGCCGTCACTCTGATGACCACTTCGCATACCGGCGACCTTAAAGCGGGTTGGGTTCCCGGCGTGGGCCATGGATACGGATACGAAGTCGTGCGGAACGCGGAAGGAATGTTTCGATACAACTCCATTGGGAGCTTCGTGAAAGGCGGCGCGTTTCGCACCTACGAGTGGGTAGATCCGGAGAAGGATCTAGTCGGAGTCTTTATGATGCAGTTAACGAATGGAGGCGACACCGCGGATGAGATCAACAGCTTTATGGCTATCAGCGCGGCAGCCGTCGAATAATGAATAAGCATCACTCAACAAAATTCTGCGCTTAGGACATTTTCTCTCTTCTTCGCGGCTGCCTTCGCCTCTTTCACTTTCCAAGTACCCAGCGAGGCAGAAGCCGCGCGCTGGCAGCAAGAGGCCCGGAATGTCACCATCATTCGGGACGACTGGGGCATCGCGCACGTCTACGGAAAAACGGATGCCGACGCGGTTTTCGGCATGATCTACGCTCAAGCCGAAGACGACTTTAATCGCGTGGAAACGAATTACGTCAACGCAATGGGCCGCTTGGCCGAGGCCGAGGGTGAGTCCAAAATCTACCAGGACCTGCGGATGAAACTCTTCATCGATCCCGATTCGATGAAGAAGCAATACGCAGCAAGCCCGGCCTGGCTGAAGACTCTCATGAATGCCTTCGCCGATGGCTTGAACTACTACCTCTATAAACATCCTGAAGTGAAGCCGAAGGTCATCCAGCGATTTGAGCCCTGGATGGCCCTTAGCTTCACCGAGGGCAGCATCGGCGGCGACATCGAGCGCGTGAATTTAAAGGAGCTGCAGGCGTTCTATGGTCAGAGTACCGAGAGTCAGGCGTTGTACCGCAAACGTCCGCAGACCCGGATGCTCTTCCGAAGGCGAGAGCCGGCGCGCGGAGCCCACCGGATCGAACGGCATGGCCATCGCGCCCTCAAATACCGTCGCGCATCACGCCCTGCTGCTGATCAATCCGCACACCTCCTTCTTCTTCCGGTCTGAACTGCAGATGGTGAGCGACGAAGGGCTGGATGCTTACGGCGCCGTGACCTGGGGCCAGTTCTTCATTTATCAGGGATTTAATGACCGCGCCGGCTGGATGCACACTTCGAGCGGCGTGGATGCCGTGGACGAATATCTGGAAACGATCGAAAAGAAGGACGGCCGCTTCTACTACAAATACGGAAATGAGGAGCGCCCCGTCACCGCGACAGAGATCGTCGTCCCGTACAAGACCGATCACGGCATGGCGGAAAAGAAATTCACCGTTTACCGAACGCATCACGGGCCGGTCATTCGCGAGGAGAACGGCAAATGGGTAAGCATCCGGTTGATGCAGGAACCCATAAAGGCGCTGATCCAGTCCTACACGCGCACGAAAGCGAAGGATTACAAATCGTACCTGCAGACGATGGAACTCAAGGCGAACTCGTCCAACAACACAATCTTTGCGGATGCTGACGGGGATATCGCTTACTTCCATGGCAACTTCATTCCCAGGCGTGATACCAGCTTCGACTGGACCAAGCCGGTGGATGGCAGCAATCCCGCGACCGAATGGCACGGACTTCTTTCGATCGACGAGACACCGCATTTACTGAATCCCAAGAGCGGTTGGCTGTACAACAGCAATAACTGGCCGTGGTCCGCGGCTGGCCCGAAGCAGCCCAAGAAAGGAAGATTATCCGGCTTATGTCGAAACCGGAACCGAATCCGCGCGTGGACTGCACGCGATTCGCGTCTTGCAGAATAAAAAGGACTTCACGCTGGAATCGCTGATCGCAGCGGCTTACGACAGCTATCTTCCTTGGTTTGAAAAGACCATTCCCGCCTCTGATCAAGGCTTGGGACGACGCGCCAGCGGACAATCCATTGAAAACTAAATTGGCTGCGCAAATCGAACTTCTGCGCGCTTGGGATCTCCGTTGGGCAGTGACGTCCGTCCCCACGTCGCTCGCGGTGTTCTGGGGCGAGGAGATTCGACGCAGGGTGTTCGGTAATGCCAAAAAGGCCGGAATTTCCGCTGAAGACTACATTGCGGGCAGAGTGCCAGGGGAACAGTTGCTGCAGTCGCTTTCCGCGGCGTCCGACAGACTCGACGCCGATTTTGGCACTTGGAAAACGCCCTGGGGTGAGATCAATCGATTCCAGCGCCTCACAGGCGACATCGTACAGCCATTCAACGACGCAAAGCCGAGCATCCCTGTCGGCTTCACGTCTTCGGTGTGGGGTTCGCTCGCCTCATTTGGAGCGCGGCCGTACCCGCGGGACAAAGAAATGGTACGGCACCAGCGGAAACAGCTTCGTCGCCGTGGTTGAATTCGGCGACTAAGATTCGCGCCCGGGCGGTCACAGCGGGCGGCGAGAGCGGCCATCCGGCATCCCCTCACTTCAACGATGAAGCGAAGCGATACAGCACGGGCGACTTGCGGCAGGTCTACTTTTACCGGTCCGACCTGAAGGGACACACCGAGCGCGAGTACCATCCAGGAAGCTGAACTCCGAAACCGTCGGTCAAACTTCAGACGCAGATCCTCACCATCAAAGGCGCCGCCAGATCAAGCACGGCTTGCCGTCTGAACCGCTTTCAACATCTGAATGAGATGAGCGGACGACGAGCCCTTTACGACAACTTCCTCTATAAGATCTTTCTCGTGACGCTTCGCCCATCGGCGTCGGGTCTCCCCCGGTGAGAAGAAAAACGTGCATCGACGAATCGAGCTTCTTCAGCTCGCGCACTAGTTCAAAACCAATTTCGTCCGTGGGAAACCGCAGATCGACCACGGCGCATTCCGGCTTTTCCGCGCTGGCGAGTCGGATAGCCGAAGGCAGGTCGGTTGCCTCAATGGTTTCAAAACCACTGCGCCGCAGCAGCATGCCACGAAGCGAAAGCTGGTCTTCGTCATCGTCGGCTAGGAGAATTTTCATCGTTGATAACGACCGTTGGGCCGAAAATCACTTTGCGAATGTGATCTGCGCAATGACCATCCCGGGTACTGCGTGATTCCAGGCATCCGGCAAATTGTCAAAGGGCAGACGAAACGGCCGCGTCTCGGCTGGCTTCAAAGGAGAACCCTTGGCCTGCACGATCGGTAATTTCTCACGATGGATCTCCCGCCCGTCAATGCTATAGAACAAGCAGTATATGTCCACGGATTGCAAGGATCGCGGGCCGTTGTTGCGAATCTTGCCCTCGATCTCCACCACCTGCTGCTTCATGAAGTTTTCCGTCGCCTTCATTGTTACGTCGCTCAATTCGAGATTTCTGAACGTAGGCTTTCGCTTCGGGAGAAGCCGGACCTGTTTGGGAACTTTGGGGAGCGGTCTGTTCCAGTACAAGAACGCTGCGATGACGAGCGCAACGACAATTGCGGCAGCTGTAATCACGGAACGGTACAAATGAAAACTTCTTTGTTCTCGGAGCCCGTAACTCATTCTCATGAGCTAGTCTAAATGAGGTCAAAAGGCTTTGGCCCGCTCCGGTCACGTCAGCGACGTCGCAGGCCAGCTTTCTTGGCCGAAGTTTTCTTTCCTGCAGCCTTCTTCGTTGCGGTCTTCTTCCCAGTAGCCTTCTTCGCCGGTCTTCTTGGCCGCGACCTTTTTTCCCGTAGATCGTTTGGAGGCGGCCTTCTTAGCCGAAGCTTTTTTGGCCGAAGTTCTGGCAGTGCTCTTCTTAATTGGCTTGTTTTTTGCCGGGTTGTTTCGCAGCCTTCGTGGTCTTCCTCGGTGTTCGTGATTTCTTTGCGGAACCCGCGCTGGCCGGTTCCGGCCTCTTGGGCCGTTTCGGCGCTGACGATCTTGTTGAAGTTGCTCCGTTCGCCGGCCGCCGTTTCCTCCTGATACACCAACGACAGATCGCGCTCGTCAAACTTTTCGAAGAACTGATCCCACGTAATCGGTTCAAGGCTGCCTTCCCCGCTATAACCGGGGAAGTCGATTCGCAGGATCCCTATGTCCCCAGCCGAGCCGGTGTTCTTCACGTGGGAGGGTTTACCTCCCCGTTCCTCGGCCCATCTGCGGATTTCTTCGTGATCTCTCGTTGTCTTGGAAAGATTCGCCATTGCTCAACCTCCGGTCTGCATGGTGCAAAACTACACTGCGGAAAATTACTTGCTGCCGTTCCGTAATTAGACTTTCTATCACAGAACTGGTTTCTTTTTCAGCAGTTCCTTGCGAGAACACGTTTCTCGGCCTTTGCGCATGACACGGGTCATTGGTCCGAAACGTCAGCTAACCGGCAGAGTCCCATTGCTGAGCCTGCTCACGAGGAGCAGGCAGATGAGGAAGAACCATGCCACTGTTCACCACAACCGAACTGAATTCGTTCAAGGATCTTTTTGTCAGTCAGATCGAAGATCTATATGACGCAGAGAACCGGCTCACGAAGGCGCTGCCCAAGATGGCTGAAGCATCGACGTTCAGCACAGCTAAAACGCGCCTTTGAGCAACACTTAAGCGAGACCCAGGGACATGTCTCGCGTCTGGAAACGATCTTCCGCGAGATCAATATCGAACCTAAACGGGAGACCTGCGAAGCGATGAAAGGCCTGATTGCCGAGGGCGAAGAGATGATCAAGGCGCGCGGCGACTCGACCATCAAAGATGCGGCGCTCATTGCAGCAGCGCAACGAGTGGAGCACTACGAGATCTCAGGGTACGGAACGGCGCGCTCGTTTGCGCGACGGCTGGGATTGACACAAGCAGCAAACCTGCTGCAGCAGACCTTGAATGAAGAAGCCGCGGCGGACGAGAAGCTGAACCAAATTGCTGAAGCTTCCGTTAACGCGCAAGCGGCGGCGAAAACAGCCTAATAGTGCTGGGGGGCGGAGCATGCGCGCACGGAGTGCCTCGCCCCTACACTTTTAAAGCTATAAAACGCAGACGCCGATAGTCTGCGAACCAAGTTCCGTCCGAAATAGGAGCTGGGCGCAGTGCCTCAACCGTTTCCTCCAGGGCCTCGTTGTCTTTGAACTGCAGGAAGAGGCTCGAAACAGTACGATTTAAACTGACGAATCCAATTCGCCATTCCCTCCGGCCCTTCTAATGGCGTTGGGCGATCAAACAAGACCGCCGAACGAACCTCTAAACCCTGAGCTTCGAGAATACTGGAATATTCACCCACGGAAGGATATAGCGTACGCCTTTCGGGCAAGGCATCTCCGAGGCGCCGCCGCGCTATAGCTTCTATCGTGCGTTCGATTTCCTGAATGTTCCCTTTCCCTCCAAGTTCCGCGACAAACCGGCCGCCCTTTCTCAGAGCCTTCGAGACTGCCTTTGCCACTCCGGAAAAATCGAGCATCCAATGCAGGGCCGCATTTGAAAAGACGGCATCAAATTCATTTTCGAATGGCATGGCCGCAGCGTCTTCCAGAACAAAGCGCAATTCCGGAAAGTTTTGCCGTGCCTGGCCGATCATCTCGGGCGAGACGTCAAGCCCCACCACTTCAGCCCCGGAATCCGCGATTTTTCTGGTCAGTTGACCCGTCCCGCAGCCAAGATCCAGAATGCATTCGCCGGGCTTAGGATCGAGGAGTTTGATGAGGCCTTCGCCGAGTTGCCAGACGAACGCATGGCGCGCCTCGTACAATTCCGGCATCCCAGCCTGGCTTGCTTTGTCATTGCTCCAAAATTACTAGAGCCGCGGCCGGACTTGATAGAGGAGGACATAAACAATGACCCCTGTGACGCTGACATAGAGCCAGATAGGGAAGGTCCATCTCGCGATCGCGCGGTGTCTTTCGAAACGGCGCTTCAGCGCGCGTCTCAAAGTAATGATGGCCAGTACCGGAACGGCAGCGGCAAGAATGGTGTGCGTCGCAAGAATCCATAGGTAAACGGTGCGGACCCAGCCGGGCTTGTCGAATTTCACCGATCCTACGTTGTAGTGATAGACGAGATAAGAGATTAGAAAAATGCACGACACGACAAATGCCGCCAGCATTACCTGATTGTGTGCGCGCACTTTATATTGCTTGATAAGGATGTAGCCGATGATGAGCAGCACGGCGGCTGTCCCGTTGAGAGTTGCGTTCACGAGAGGCAGATCGTGAATCCCGATGAAAGCGAGTGCCGTCACGAGCGCGCGTTTCGCAGGGCCGCGACGTCGGTGAGCATCTTTGAGAGGTCGTCCTGGTCGAAGCTCGAATAATATCCTCGGATTTCGCCCGTTTTGTCGACGACTACAAACTTCGTGCTGTGCTCAATTTTTCCGATCACGTCGCCGACATGGAAGGTCTGATAAGCGACCAGGTGAACGGTCGCGGGTGATCCGGTTAAGAAGATCCACTGCTTGGTTGGACCGCCAAATCGGTGCGCAAATTCGTTCAGCACGGGAGGAGTATCGCGTTGCGGATCCACGGAGATGGACACAAGCCGGACGTCCTTTTCAGTTTCCCGCTGAATGGCGTGCATTTGCGAGGTCATTCGAGGACACTCCGCCGGACAGTTTGTATAGATGAAGTCGGCAATCCAAACCTTGCCGAGAAGTTCGGCGCTGTTGAAGGTGTGGCCTTCGGAATCGGTCATCGTGAAGGCCGGAACTTTATCGTAGTGAGGCAGTTTACTTGCGGGATCAACACAAGCGGTTAAAAAAAATGCGAAGGCAAAACAGGAAGGCAGCAGGAATCTGGCCCGTCTACTCACAGCCGAATCGGGTCGAGCACCATGAGCGCATACTGCACCGGGAAATAGAGGACAGAGGCCAACAGCACATGCCGCGAGGTAGTCTTTCACGCTAAGCGGCTTGCGGGTCTGAAGCGCCGATTTGATTTTCCCGAAGCCAACAGTCTCAGTGTACTTCTTCTTGTTTTACGAGAATCGGAAGAGGCGAGACTGAAGGCGCGCATAGGCTCAGGCCACATTGATGATTGGACCGCCTAGTGGCTATCGGTTGGGAGGCGCTGACGAATGCCATTGCTCGTGTGGTGCGTTCCGGCGTATGTTCGCGCCATCGAGATCGAGCGCTTTGGTGTAATAACTCTGTACCGCGATCCTATGACAAAGATTCAAGTAAAGACTCCGCTGGTGGAGCTTGACGGCGATGAAATGACGCGCGTGATTTGGGCGACACATCAAGGAATTGCTCATTCTGCCGCATCTGGCCGTCGATTTGAAATATTTCGATCTATCCATCGAGCATCGCGACGCAACCGACGATCAGGTGACGGTGGATGCCGCGAACGCGATCAAGAAATATGGCGTGGGTGTCAAATGCGCGACGATTACGCCTGACGAGGCGCGGGTGAAAGAGTTCAACCTGAAGCATATGTGGAAATCGCCGAACGGGACTATTCGCAATATTCTCGACGGCACGATTTTCCGCGAACCCATTATTTGCCGCAACGTTCCGCGCTATGTGCCGGGCTGGACAAAGCCGATCATCGTGGGCCGCCATGCGTTCGGCGACCAGTACCGCGCAACCGATATCGTAGTGAAGGAACCAGGCAAACTTCGCTTAACGTTCACGCCCAAGAACGGCGGCGCGGCCACTGAATACGACGTCTTCGAATTCCAAAGCGGCGGTATCGCGCTGGGAATGTACAACTTGGACGAATCCATCACCGGCTTCGCGCGCGCTTGCTTCAACTACGGACTTTCGCGCGGGCTTCCCGTTTATCACTCCACGAAAAACACCATTCTCAAGAAATATGACGGACGGTTCAAAGACCTTTTCCAGTCGGTCTACGACAATGAGTTCAAGGCCAAATATGAGGCGGCCCAGATTGCCTATGAGCATCGCTTGATCGACGACGTGGTGGCATTTGCGTTGAAATCGGAAGGCGGATTCGTCTGGGCATGCAAGAACTACGACGGCGATGTGCAATCGGACATGGTGGCGCAAGGTTTCGGCTCTCTTGGCCTCATGACTTCCGTACTGATTACGCCGGACGGCAAGACGGTAGAAACAGAGGCGGCGCACGGCACTGTGACGCGGCATTTCCGCGAGCACCAGAAAGGTAAAGAGACTTCGACCAACCCGATCGCGTCGATCTTCGCCTGGAGCGAGGCGTTACGCTATCGCGGCCGATTCGACAATACTCCAGAAGTACTGGCTTTCGCGGATAAGCTGGAGAAAGCGACCGTCGGCGCGGTGGAAGCGGGTTTCATGACCAAAGATTTGGCGCTGCTGGTGGGCAAGGACCAGAAATGGCTGAACACGCGGCAATACTTGGAGAAGGTGTCGGAGCGGTTAAGGAATAGCTCGAATTGATGAACGCCTCTGCTGCGCCAGATAAGCCGCTTGTGGGTCTGATCATGGGCAGCAAATCGGATTGGGAAACGATGCAGCGTACGAGCGAGGCGCTGAAGCGGCTCGGCATTGTTCATGAATGCCGTATCGTTTCCGCGCATCGCACGCCGGATCTGATGTCCCAATACGCGAAGACCGCAGCGGAACGGGGCCTGGAAGTGATTATCGCCGCAGCGGGCGGGGCAGCGCATTTGCCAGGCATGGTTGCCGCCCATACTACGCTGCCGGTTTTGGGAGTGCCGATCAAGAGCAGCATCTTGAACGGCGTCGATTCACTGCTTTCGATTGTTCAGATGCCTGCAGGTGTCCCGGTCGGAACGCTGGCGATTGGAAATGCCGGCGCAACGAATGCGGCGCTGTTGGCGGCGGCATTCTGGGCAACAAGTACCCGGAGATCCGGACGCGGCTCGAGACGTGGCGGCGCGAACAAACCGAGTCGGTATTGCAGGACCAGTTGAGTGCGCCGTAACAGTTCGCGTGAGCCAGTTTTGCCCGGCAGCGCAGTGGGCGTACTGGGGAGCGGACAATTGGGCCGTATGTTCGCGATCGCGGCGCGGCGCATGGGCTATCGCGTTCACACGCTTTCGCCGGACGAAGACACTCCGACGGGACAAGTGGCGGACCTCGAGATCAACGCTCCTTACGAGGACTTGGATGCCGTTTGCGAATTCGCCAGCGCCGTTTCCGTGGTGACATTCGAATTTGAGAACGTGCCGACGCAAACCGCCGCCGCCGCCGCCGCGTGCGCACCCGTTCGGCCCAGCGGTCATGTTTTGCATACGACTCAGCATCGGCTGCGGGAAAAAATGTTTCTTTCGCAAGCCGGTCTTCCGGTGACGCCATTCCGGCGCGTGACAAATCTTGAAGATCTGGCGGGAGCCGCGAAGGAACTCGGGTTGCCAGCGATCCTTAAAACGGCGGATTTCGGATATGACGGCAAAGGACAGTTCCGGATCACCAATTGCTCGGACTTCGCTGCAGCGTGGCGAGCGGTAGGTGAACGCGAAGCCGTGCTTGAGACGCTGATTGACTTTCGATTGCGAGATTTCGGTGGTTGCGGCCCGAACCGCCGATGGAGAATTCGTGCACTACGGAGCAATAGAAAATCGCCACGTCAACGGCATTCTCGATTTGTCGATTGCTCCGGCGCGCGTGCCGGAATCGGTCACCCGCGAGGCTGTGGAGATAGCCAGAGCTGTGCTGGAAAAGCTGGAAGTGGTTGGCGTCCTCTGTGTGGAGTTCTTCGTTGGCAAGGATGGCCGCTTGCTCATTAACGAGCTTGCGCCCCGCCCACACAATTCGGGGCACTTCACGTTTGATGCGAATCTGACCAGCCAGTTCGAGCAGCAACTTCGCACTGTTTGCCTGCTGCCGCTTGGCGACGTGACGCAGTTCAGACCTGCGGCGATGGCGAACTTGCTCGGAGATCTTTGGGAGAATGCCGATCCGGACTGGAGCGCGGCTCTTGCCACTCCCGACGTGAAGCTTCATCTTTACGGCAAGCTGACACCTCGTCCAGGGCGCAAGATGGGTCATTTGACGGCTCTCGCGAACAGCCCGGAACAAGCGCTTGCCGATGTCCAACGAGCGCGCGAACTCTTGCGCGCAACGCACCAGACCTGAGATCTTAGGCTGACTTGATTTCAGTCCAGTAACGGTCGCGCAGACGCTGTACGGGTCCGGGCAACGCTTTGAACCACTCACCGCGCCGCAGCACTTCCGCATCCGGATAGAGAACTGGATTGTCGCGGAGCGATGGCATAAGCAGTTTTCGGGCTGCCGCATTTGCCGTCGCGCCTCGCACTTCGGTTGCAATTGCCGCGGCCACTTTTGCTTCGAGCAGGTAATTCAAAAATTCGTACGCCATTTCTTTATGCTTGCTCTCGCGCAGAATGGAAGCATTATCGGCATAGAGCGCAAATCCCTCTGCAGGGAATGAGAATGCCAGATTGGCGGAATTGTCCATTGCCACCTGCGATACCTGCGCCCACATCTGTGCGGCAAGAACATCTCCCGCGACTACCTGGTCCCGCACTTCCTCATTCAAATAAGCGCGCAGCAACGGCTTTTGCCGGATCGCCAGGTCGCGCGCCGATTTCAGTTCGCGCTGATCACCGCAATTGATGGAACTGCCCAAACGCTTCAGGCAAGCGCCAAACACTTCCGCTGAATCGTCAAGCATTGTCACTCGATGCTGATAGGAATCGGTCCACAAATCGGCCCAGGCGCGCGGGGTCCGTGACACGCTTTTCGAATAGAGAATGCCCGTGCTGCTGTGCATGTAGGGCAGGCACCAATCAAGGTCCACGTCCCATTCCGGAGACTGGAATCGAAGATCGAGATTGCCGAGATGGGAGAGCCTGCGATGATCGAGCCGCTCCAGCAGTCCGAGATCGCGCATTGGCTGCACGAAACTATTCGAGGGAAAGACGACATCCCAGCCCGAGTTGCCGCCGATCACTTTCGCCAGCATTTCTTCCGCACTGCCGTACGTGGCGTACCGGACCGTGCATTTGAACTCGCGCTCGAAATCCGGAATCGTGGTTGCGGCGACATAGTTGTCCCAGTTGTACACGTTCAGCCGCCGGCGCGCGCGGGACCCGCAGGCGATGGCGCCCCCGGCTGCGGATATCAAAAAAGCGCGGCGGTTCAATTCACTTGCTCCGACTGCCGGCTTTGCTCCAAACGCCCGGCGAGAAGAATGAAACCGCCCAAGCCCACCGTGATCATCAGGGAGAGCGCATTCACTTCCGGACTGACGCCTTTCCTGGCCATGGCGTAAATCATCATGGGCAGCGTCTCAGAATTCACGCCCGCCACCAGACTCGTGATCACGTAATCATCGAATGAAACCGTAAAGCAGAGCAGGGCAGCGGCCAGAATTCCGGGCAGCAGCATCGGAACCGTGATATGGCGGAAGACCTGCCATTCCGTTGCACCGAGGTCAAGCGCGGCTTCTTCCAGGGAAGCATCGAACGTTCGCAGCCGCGCCAATATCACGATTACGACATACACCAACGAGAACGAAATATGCGCCAGAATGACCGTGTGCATCCCCAACTGCACGCGGAGAAATCGAAAAGTCCACTCATAAAACGCCAATAGCGAGACGCCAGTTACGATTTCAGGTGTTACCAAGGAGAGATATAACGAATTGCTCAGGAGCGGTGCTCGCCTCTTCCAGATGGCGTATCCGGCGAGCGTGCCCAGAATCGTGGATACAAGTGTCGCGACCACGGCAATGGTCAAACTGTTCATGGTCGCTTCCAGCAGAGCCTCGTTATGAAAGACGCGGCCGTACCAATCCCATGTGAATCCACGCCAGATCGGCGATTTTCGAGGAGTTGAAACTGAAAACGCCCAGTACCGCCAAAGGTACGTAGAGAAACAGGTAAACGGCTGCCGCATATACGGCGAGAAAGCGTCTCATAGGAGCTCCTCGCTTTGTCGGCGGAGCCATAGGGTGACGAGCAGCACCAATAGCATGAGCAGCAGCGAGACGGCCGCGCCAAAAGGCCAATCGCGCGCTGTCGTGAATTGATTCTGAACCAAATTGCCTACCATCACGGTTTTTCCGCCGCCCATTAGATCCGGTGTGAGATAGGCGCCCAGGCAGGGAATGAAGACCAGAACACAACCCGCAATTATCCCGGGCTTGCTCAGGGGAACCACCACGCGCCAAATCGCCACCCACGGCGAGGCCCCCAGATCTTCCGCCGCGTCCAGTAATGCCGGGTCCAATTTCTCGATGGTGGCGTAAAGCGGAAGAACCATGAACGGCAAGTATCCGTAAACCAATCCGAGGATTACCGCTCCGTTGTTAAACAGTAGAGGCAAGGGCTGACTGATCAGATGCAGTCCCTGCAGGGTCACGTTGATGAGCCCGGTATCGCGCAACAGAAACATCCACGCGTAGGTGCGAATCAGAAAGCTGGTCCAAAACGGCAGCATCACGAGGTTCAACAGAAGAGTCTTGCGGCTGGACTGCGCAATATAAAACGCCATCGGAAAACCAAGCACCAGGCAAAAAAGAGTCGATATCGCTGCGATCCATGCCGATCTCCACAAAATTTGCCCGTAGAGCGGGTCGAACACTCGACCGTAGCTTTCCAAGCTCCACGGACGCATGACTCCACCATATGCGCCGCGGGTGAGCAGACTGTAAGCCAAAACAATCAGTAGTGGAGCAAAGAAGAGCAGCGCCATTACGGCCGCGCTGGGCGCCAGAAAAAGCAGGCGCAAGCGGCGCATTTTTCTATGCGCTTTGAAACGAGCGAAGTTCGTCGGAGGCGCGCCACCAGACGTGTACTGCGTCTCCAGGTTCAAATCGACACTCATCTCCGCTCAGTTCCGCCGTACAATGCGCGCCATCGGGGAGGCGCGTCTGCAAATGGATACAATTTCCTAGGAACGTTGAACCTTGCACCACGGCGGGAAGCGAACGCATTGTCTCATTTGGACGTTCCCTCGACACGCGAACAGCCTCAGGCCGGACTCCTGCGCCGTTCACCCAGTTCACCAGCCCCAGAAACTCCGCGACAAACCGCGATTTCGGCTGCTGATACAGATCACGCGCGCCGCCAATCTGCTCTAATACTCCCTGGTTCATTACCGCCATCCGATCCGACAGCGACAGCGCTTCTTCCTGATCGTGCGTGATGAAGAGGAAGGCGATTCCTACGCGCCGTTGCAGATTCTTGAGTTCGTTCCGCATCTGCTTCCGCAATTTGGGATCGAGCGCCGAAAGCGGTTCATCCAGCAGCAGAACTTTCGGCTCCAGTACCAGTGAACGCGCCAGAGCCACGCGCTGTTTTTCGCCTCCGGAAATTTGACCTGGCAATCGCGATTCCTTGCCGGAAAGCTGAACCAGCGCCAGTATCTGGCTGACTTTGTGCGCGATTGTGAAATTATCCACCTGCCGGCGCTCCAAACCAAATGCGACATTCTGAGCGACGGTGAGGTGGGGAAACAGCGCGTAATTTTGAAAAACAGTGCTCACGTCGCGCCGATACGGCGGCAACCCGGAAACCGAACGGCCGTTCAATAAAATGTCACCCGACGTTGGCTCTTCAAATCCTGCTATCAGCCGCAGAGTCGTGGTTTTTCCGCATCCGGAGGGTCCAACGAGTGAAAAGAATTCGCCTTGCTCAATAGAAATCGAAATCTCATTCACAGCCCGGTGCGTAGGGTAATATTTGCTAAGAGCTCGAAGCTCTAGAACCGTGTTCACTATCGAAAACATTAATCCTAACGCATCTTTGGCCGCCGGAAACTATTCCCGGGCTTGCTAATCCCATCAACGGGCATTCATGCGGACCTTCACGATCAAATTTGTTACAGGCGCAATCAGCCTACTCGGCTTGTGTCCGCTCATTCCGTCGCAGACTCCGCAACACCAGCCGCCGCCCGCGATGATGACCAAAATGGTCGTGCGACTCATGGGTCCGGGAATTAAGCAGGGTTCCTTCCCCGCGCTGCCCAGGACCATTTATCGCGCCGGCCCGCACTACGCTCGAATGGAGAATCCGCCGGATGCCCGGCAGCGGATGGAGAAAATCACGATCATTGCTGAACCCGATGCCTACAGCGTCAACCTGATCGACAAGAAAGGCACTCATGCGATCGATCAGGGCGGTCCCAACGATCTTCACTTGCCCGTCGTGCTACCCTTCGATCCAAAACATAGGCTGCCTGAATTGGATCGACTGGAATTCGGTGACGAATTGAATTTTTTCGAGAAAGCCGCGGCTCGAAGAATCGCCGGTCCGATTATTAATGGGAAGCCAACCGATGCGTACCAATTACAAACAGCGCATGGAAGCGCCACGCTGGTCGTCAGATCAGAAACGCATGTACCGGTTAAGTTGTCGTGGCAAACTCCGGAGGGGACGTACACGTACGAATACATCACGTACGAGGACGTCCCCTTCAATCCCGAATCTGTTTTCCAAAGTTCCGGGCGTCACCTACAAGGAGATTCCGCCCGAAACAGCTTCCGAACCCGGCTGAGTTCTTTATGCTTATTTATCGCCGTTGACGGCAATGCTTTCGGCACTTCGGATCGCTCGCGCCCCAAATCGCTTGCGCACCCCAAATGGCCTGTGCTCCCCAGATCGCTCGCGCGCCCCAGATGGCTTGGTTGTTCGAAACATTCGAGGCGCCCCAGATCGCCTGCGCACCCCAGATTGCTTGATCGCCACTGAGAACTGACGAACTCCACACGGAGGAAGCACCCCAGATCGCGCGGTTCCCCCACATGGCCTGATTCGTCCACACGGAAGAGGGATCATAGCTGAGCGTCACATCTCCGGTGGCGCTGTTGTAGTTTGCCACGGGAGACAGAGCGTTCCCAGAGCTAGGCACTTGCTTGATCGACTTCAATGCCGCCTGCAAATCGAGATATCCAGCGCCGACGGTAAAAATATCGTAATAGTCCACATACGTTTGACCACTAGCAGAATCCACCACCGTGCTGGAATTAGGGAATGTCTTGTAAGCGGTCTGCATGAGGAGCACCTTCACCTGATCTGGCGTCAGCCTCGGGTTAGCCTGAAGCAGATCCGCCGCGGCGCCGCTCACAACCGGAGTGGCCATGCTCGTACCGTTGAGAATAAAGTAACTGTTCGATACGCCCGTGGGCTGAGACAACAACCCTTGCGATTGGTAATAAGAATTCTGCACGTCATTGCCTGGATAAAGCGTCTGAAGCGTCGATCCACGAGCCAGCAACGACACTACCTGGTTTCCTGGCGCAACGATATCCGGTTTCACAATGTGATCAATTCCCGTTGGCCCTTTTGAGCTGTAGCTGGCGATCAAATCATCGGTGCGGGTATATGTGCCCATGGCCTTCATTGCGCCCACGGTGATGACGTACGGATCGTTTCCGGGCGAGGTGATCGTGCCGTATCCCTGGTTACCGACAGAGTTGTCCCGGCCTTCGTTACCCGCCGCAACCACCACGACAATTCCGGCCTTCCAGGCGGCTTCCACGGCCCTGGCAGAGCGGATCTTGCGCGTAACTTTCGATGATAGGTCCCCCGAGAGATAAATTAATCACGCGTATGTTGTAGGTGTTCTTGAGAGCAATTGCTTGCTCGATGGCCGCGATCACGCTGCTATCGGACCCCTGACCATTTTCGTCAAGAACGCGAAAATCGAGCACATTGGCTCCCGGGGCGATTCCGCGGAATGTGCGCGTGCAGTTCAGGCAACTGGAACTGGTTCCGTTCGAAGCGATGATACCTGCCACGTGCGTTCCGTGGCCATAAGCATCCTGGCCGTTGCCCCCGACGAAATCCTGCGAATAAACAACGCGCGTGCCGAGCCCCGCCAGCAAGCTTAGATCTGGAACTTTGTTTATGCCGCTATCGATCACCGCGACTCCAACTCCGGCTCCGGTCAAGCCGGCGCTCCATGCCGCACTGGCGTTTACCGCAGCCGTGGTGTAGTCCAGTTTCCCGCGAACAGGGCGGTCCGGGGTGATGTACACAACGTTCGGATCTTTCGCCAAATTGTTTAGCGATGATCCGGTAACGGTGGTAACTGTTGCGTTAATCAGGCCAAGGACTGTTCCGAGCAGATCACCAACCAGGTCGCCGACCAGGCCCAACAGCGATGGCTGCGCTGGCTGCTGTGGAAGGGACTTCCACTGGATGATCACCTTAACATTCGCGTGGGGGTCTATCCCCGCAAGGTCCGGCGATAGCTTAGATGTTTGCGCCCAAGCTCCCGAAGAGCCGAGCAGACCACATATAAGAAGTGAGGCAGTGAGTTTCATATCGTGCGGAACTACTTATGAGTTTTCCTTTGCTTAAATAACCTTCAGCAGGCCGGTGAAGCGACGCGAGAGCGTAAGGTGATAACACGCTTATCGGAGAGGGGCAAGGTGTTGTGAGGATAACCACAACCCTACTCCGTCTGGAGTACGTCGGGATTTGGCCCGACAAGCGTTAGCTTGAAGCGTGTCCGTGCCGGATTTTCAATGTGATGCTAAAATGTATCACATGATGAAGGCGTCTATCCGCGACCTGCGCTATGACTTCAAGAAGATCGAGCGCCTGCTGCGTCAGGGCGAGGAGATTCAGATTACGAATCGCCGCCGTGTTATTGCCCGCCTGACCCCCGAGCACGGGAAATCGCCGGCTGAGTTCCCGGATTTCCTCAAGCGGTTGCGCGCTACCTATGGTGACAAGCTTCTTTCTGTTACGGGTGCGGACCTCATCGCGGAAGATCGGAGCCGGTATTGAAAATCTACGTGGACACCAGTTTTCTGATTTCCTTGTATAGCCCCGATGCCAACTCTGTCGCAGCGGCCCGCATCATTCAGGCGTCGAAAAACATTCACCTGTTGTCGACGTTCACTGAATTAGAAGCCATCAATGCTTTGGAGCTGCGCGTTTTTCGAAAAGAAATTTCGGCCGCCCAGGCGAAGTCTTCATTACGTGATTTCGAGAAGGATTTAAGCCAAGGTATTTTCCAACTCACTCGTTTGCCCGAGGAAGCCTTCCAACGCGCCCAGCAGATCTCCCGCCGAACGACCGCGCGCCTCGGGACACGTACGGCAGACGTGTTGCATATCGCCGCCGCTCTTGAGCTGAATGCCGATTACCTCTACAGCTTTGATCGGCAACAGCGCAAGCTCGCGCAGACACTTCAATTGAAAGTCAATTGATAGATTTTAGGCTGATAAGCCTGCCCCGTATTCCGGTCGTTATTTCGAAGACCAACAGAGCGTGAAGAACCCCTTTTCTTCTCTGGTACCCTGAGGCCGATGTTCGCTCGATGTCTCGCCCTGATCGCACCAACGCTGCTCGGCCTATTCGCAACCGGTATTTCGCCGGCTGCGTCACCGAAACCCAAGCTGGTGGTTGGAATCATCATCGATCAATTCCGATATGATTACCTGACTCGATTTCGAAACGAGTATCACGGCGGCCTGAATCAACTGATGACGCAAGGCGCAGATTTCACGAACGCCTTCTACGCCCAGGTTCCCACCGTTACCGCGGTGGGTCACAGCATCTTCATGTCGGGTGCAATGCCCGCAGTGAGCGGCATCGTGGGCAATGCCTGGTATGACCGCGACCAGGGCAAGATAGTCACCAGCGTGTGTGATTGGAATGAAAAAACCGTGGGAGGGCGCGAAGAACCAGAGGGCCCAAAGTGTACGGATTCCGATCCAGCCTCGCCGCGCAGATTGCTCGTCAGCACATTGGGCGACGAGTTACGCGATGCACATCCCGAATCGAAGGTCGTCGGAATTTCCATTAAGGCACGCGGTGCAATCCTTCCCTCGGGCCATCGCGCGGCCGGTGCTTACTGGTTCGACGACGTAACCGGCAATTTCGTCAGCAGCACGTTCTACATGAAAGAACTCCCGGCCTGGGCGAAGGGGTTCAACGAACAAAAGCTGCCGGCAAAGTACGTGGATCAAAAGTGGAAAGATTTTCCGGATTGGGATTTTCACGTTGCTCCTGGAAGCGGCGCGCCTTATAGCAAATTGCCCGCGAGCCCGTGGGGCAATGAATTGATCGAACAGTTCGCTGAAGATGCAATCACCGGGGGACACCTGGGTCAAAGCGGCGCTACCGATCTGTTGACCGTCTCTTTCTCTTCGAACGATTACGTCGGCCATCGGGCTGGTCCCGATTCGCCCGAAGTCCGCGACATGGCGATTCGCACAGACCAACTGCTTGCGAAGCTGTTTCGGCTGATCGATCAAAAAGTTGGAATGAACAACGCGGTTATCGTGCTCTCGGCGGACCACGGCGTTGCGGCCACGCCTGCTCGCGACAAGGTGAACAGAATGCCCGGAGGCTATGTGGCCGCCGACCTGGGGGGCGCGGTTGTATCGGCCTTGAATCGGACGTTTGGGAAAGCAAACTGGCTGATTCCGGGGGCTGGCGAGACAAGTCTCTACTTGAATCGTGAGGCGCTCGAAAATGCAAAGACTCCAGACGGGAAGCCCGTAGCGGAAGACGAGATCTGTCGCGTTGCGAAGGAAGCAATTCTCGCCCTTCCGCACACTCACGTGGCACGTGTCTATACCCGGGGACAACTCGAAAACGGAATCGCCGGAGATTTCATAGCGCGTGCGGAAATGAATGGTTACTATCCGGCGCGGAGCGGCGATCTCGCCCTGGTGCTTGAACCCGGCTATCTGCCAGGTACGGGCGGCACGACGCATTTTTCGCCATACTCCTATGACCGGCACGTACCGGTGCTTTTCATGGGACCGGGAATCAAGCCGGGCCGCTACGATCAAACAATTCAGCCTAACGATATCGCGCCCACTCTGGCGACTATGCTCGATGTGCAGACGCCCAGCGGGTCGTCAGGACGGGTTCTGGCTGAGATGTTCGTGCGTTAACCGGAGCGCTCCTGGGCAAGAGAATCGCTACCGAGTCTTGCGCCAGTTCGATCGCTCCGGGACGGAGTTGGAAGTCATTTTCCGAGCACATTACTTGTCCGGGCACTCGGCTGATCGGAATGGCCTGGCGATCCGCGCCGAGATTGCAGACGATTTCGATTTCCCGGCGCTTCATCACCAGCCACTCGGCGCGTTCGTCATAACTCACTTCCACACGGTCCGTGCGTCCGTCGGTCAAGGTGGAAGTCGAGCGGCGAAGCGCGATTAACTTCTTATGCCAATCACGCAGCGAGACGTGAGGCTCCTCGTTGATTTCTTCCCAACGCACCTTCGAGCGCTCGAATGTCGCCGCGTCTTGCGGATCGGGAACCGCTTCCGGATTCCACCCAAAAGCTTCAAATTCGTTTTTTCGGCCTTCCGACACCTTCTCGCCAAGCTCGGGATCTTCATGCTGGGAAAAGTATTGGAATGGCGATGAGGCTCCGAATTCTTCACCCTGAAAGAGCATGGGAATGAAGGGTGATGTGAAAACCAGCGCCGCTGCGATTTTCTGACGCCCGAGGCTCACCAGGTGGCAGAGCCGCTCGCCTTGCGCTCGGTTGCCGATCTGATCGTGATTCTGAGCGTAGCCGAGAAAATGATGGCCGGAAAGCCCCACTGCCGGCCGGCCATGTAACCGCTCCCGGTGGGGCGAATAAATGCCGTCATAAATGAACACGTGCTGAAGCGCCTTCACCAATTGCGAGAGCGAGCCGAAATCTTCGTAATATCCGCCTCTCTCGCCTGTCAGTACTGCGTGCAGAGCATGATGAAAGTCATCGCTCCATTGAGCGTCCATTCCGTAACCATTGGCTTCGCGGCTGGTCACCACGCGCGGATCGTTCAGGTCGCTTTCCGCGATCAAGACTAGATACTTGCCCATCTGCGAACACAGCGCGTCCACTTCGCGCGAAAGATGCTCGAGAAAATGGAGCGCCGAGTGATCGATGAACGCATGTACAGCATCCAGGCGCAGCCCATCGAAATGATAATCTCTGAGCCACATTAGCGCGTTATCGGAAAAGTATCTGCGTACCTCGTAGCTGCCTTTGTGATCGAGATTTACCGCCGCGCCCCACGGTGTATGATACGCCCCCGTAAAATAAGGCCCGAACCGGTTCAGGTAATTGCCGATAGGACCAAAGTGGTTGTAAACCACATCGAGCAGTATTGCCAGGCCTTTTGAGTGGCACGCATTCACGAGCTGCTTCAAATCATCCGGCGAGCCATAGGCATGATGCGGAGCATACAAATCAACGCCGTCGTATCCCCATCCCCACGGACCCGAAAACTCATTTACGGGCATCAGTTCCACATGCGTGATCCCAAGATCCACCAGATAATCCAGCCGCTCTATCGTGCTCTGGAACGTACCTTGCCGAGTAAAAGTTCCTACATGCAACTCATAAATAATCGCGCTTGACAGTGGCTTTGCTTGCCAGTTTTGATCGGTCCATGTGAATGCTGCATGATCAACGAGCCGTGACGGGCCATGTATGCCATACGGCTGCGAAGGCGAGCGGGGATCCGGAACAGCATCGCCGCCGTCGATCAGAAAAGCATAGTCGGTGCCAGGCCCGGCATCTTCGACTCTGGCCCTCCACCAGCCACGCTCGCAAGCCTGCATCGCGTGCGCCTCTTCTCCGATCTTCACTTCAATACTGCGCGCGGCGGGAGCCCAAACTTCAAACGTGTGCATGGTTATTCCTTGGTGAGCAGCGCCACCGGAAACCTCTTGAAGATTTCGCCGACTCGCACCTTGCCGCCTTCTGAAACCGAACCGGTGAGCCGATCGCGCCACGGGCCACAGGGCACATGGAGCGAAGTGTCACCCCATCTCCCGGCCAGTTTGAGAACCAAGCGGGGCGTCATAACGAGCACGTCTTCGCCTCGCATATACGCCACCAGGTGGTTTGCGCATTCGCCTTCCGCATATAAAGGAGTGTAGGCGCCTTGCGCCTCGAAGGAACCAGCACGCTCCCGTCTTACGCCCAACGCATGATGAATGGTCCACAATTTTGGCAGTCCTTCATCAATTCGCTTCCAGACATCTTCAACGGCCAGATTCGGCAATTCAGATAAAAGACGCCGCCTCAACTCATAATCCACCGGTCGGCGGTTGTCGGGATCCACCAGACTGAGATCCCAGATCTCCGTCCCTTGATAGATGTCGGGAATGCCCGGCGATGTGAGTTTCAGAAGCACTTGTGAGAGCGAATTGATCCTGCCCGGCTGAATAAGATCTCGGGCGAAAACTTCGAAGTTATTGAGAAACTCCTCACTCTGATACAAAGCCTCGATGAATTGGCGAGTGGCTTCTTCGAACTGTTTATTCGGCGAAAGCCAGGATGTCTGCTGTTTCGCTTCGCGGCACGATTTTTCCATATAGGGCCATAGCCGGTCAGTCCCAATCGGCCACGCTCCCAACATGGTCTGGTAGAGGAAATACTCTGTGTTTGGGTCAGGCATTCCATCTTTCTTGTGCCGGATGTTCATCGCTTGCCATCTCTCGATTGCTGCTCTCCACTTCGCCGGAATCTCTGAAATCAAGCTGATACGCGCCCGCACATCTTCGCTCCGTTTGGTGTCGTGCGTGGAGGACGCAAGCATGGTGTACGGATGAGCTTGCTGAATCTCCATGCAGTAGCTGTGGTACTCCTCCGGAGAGATGCCAAATATTCCAGGATCGCCGCCCACCTCGTTCAGCGAAACGAGCCGGTTGAAGTTATAAAAGACCGTGTCTTCCACCCCCTTGGCCATCGCCGGACCGGTGAATTGCTGGAAACGCATGACGAACTCGGATTCCATTGCGCCGCGCACCCGCAACAGTAGCAGGTCTCGCATAAAATCGAACAGGTCCGGATCGATCTCAGGCCGATTGTTTTTCGAGGCCTCGATAGCCGCATTGACATAACGCTCGTCGGCGTCCGTCAATTCATTCCGCTCCGGGACGACATACGTGCGGTAAACCGGAAAACACGCAACTACTTCGCGAATCGCGCGAATTGCATCGTGACGCGTATAGTCGCGGCGGTCGCGGTGACATTCGCAGATCTCGGCGAACAGACTCGTTAGCCGGTTGACGTCGCTGCCCAGTAGGTCACGCAACACGCGATGCTTCTTATCGCGGCACACAGCCTGATAATCCACTGATTCGCCGGTAAAATCGGTGTAGATCTTCGTGAACTGTTCCTCGTTTTCGGAATCCACGAACAGACCGCCGGCTTGATTCATGTAGTTATAGCCCGTGGTGCCGTCAATCGGCCACTCGGGTGGCAGTCGCTCCCCGGGCTCGAGGATCTTCTCAGCCAAGATCCACACTCCCGGAGCTTCCTCTCGCAGACGTTCGAAATACTTTCGGGGATCGCGCAATCCATCCGGATGATCGATTCTGATTCCGTCGAGAACGCCTTCCCGCAGCCATTTCAGAATCAAAGCGTGCGTATCCGCGAAAACTTTCGCGTTCTCCATGCGTAATCCGACCAGTGTGTTGATATCGAAGAAGCGCCTGTATCCGAGGTCCTGTTCAGCCGTTCGCCAGAACGCCAGCCGATAGCTCTGCTGCTCTAGCAGGTCATCCAATTTATTGCGATCTTTATTTACTTCTGCCCAGCACTGCATCCACGGACTCGGCGATGAATGGCACATCCGTGAAGAGTCTCTCCAGCAACCCACGAATGACCTCTTTATCGCGATGCCTCTGCGTCAGGCTTGCATAATCCGTCTCGGTGGGCTTTGGGAGTGCCGCAAGTGAGTCGGCCAGGAACGCCAAATAATCTGAGCCGCTTCGCGAAGCCGCTGTTGAAAGTACCGCCGGAAGCGACCTGGGAGCCAACGGCAACTCGTTTTCGAAATGCTTTACGTAGAACTCTCCGCCCCGCCGCTGAATCTGGATGTCGCCGCGTGTCAAAGCCCGGCCATAGTGGTCGCCGAGAATCGGAACCAGCAGTTTGTTTCGCAGTCTCTCTTCTTGAGGGTGCCAGTCGATATCGAAGTAGAAGGCATAGCGGCTTGCCGGCCCGTTTTCCAGCACGTCCCACCAATAGCGGTTTCGCCGGCCGCTGATGGCCATATGATTGGGAACAATATCCAATACCTGGCCCAAATCGCACGCTCCCAACCGCAATGAGAAACGGCCATGAGCTTCACTACCGCCCAGTTCCTCGTTGAGCTTGTGATGATCCACGACATCGTAGCCGTGTTTGCTGCCCGGCGCGGCCTGCAAATAGGGCGAGCAGTACACGTGCGAAATGCCCAGTTCATGCAGATAATCCGCGATTCCGGCGGCGGCGTCAAAGCCAAAATCCGCATGCAACTGAAGCCGGTAGGTTGCAATGGGAATTTTGGGCATTCTCCATTAAGAGGATAGATCCGTGGAGATGGTTTCGTGGTCAGCGTACAGTGGGAGTGTCAGGCATGCTGTACGAAATTCACAATCCGCGGGGCATTCACAATTCCGTCATTTTGTTGCATCCTCTCGATAACGTTGCTGTTGCGCTTGTTCCGATCGCGGCAGGGCAGCAGATTGAAATGGACGAGATGCACACTCGTCGCCAAAACGGCTATTCCGGCCGGACACAAGATAGCGGTCCGCGCGATTTCGTCAGGAGAGCCTGTTTACCGGTATGGCAACGTGATCGGCTTCGCGACAAAAAATATCGAACCTGGTGAGCACGTTCACGTGCACAATCTCGGATTGGAAGAAGCTCATAACACCGAAATTTCCATTGCCGAAGCTCCTGTTCGCGCCGAAAAAACGGTCGGCTTCGGCAACATTTCTGGGCTACCGGCGTGCAGACGGGCGGGTTGGTACCAGAAATTACATCGCCATCGTCGCGGCGAGCAATTGCGCCGCTTACACTTCCGAACTGATCGCCCAGGAGCTTTGCTTCTGAAGCGCTGCCGGAGAATGTGGATGGCGTGGTGGCGTTTCCTCATGGCGAAGGCTGCGGTCAAGCACTGGGACCCGATACGGATCAACTGCGACGAACGCTGGAGGGCGTGCTGGATCATCCGAATGTCTCCGCGGCTCTGATTCTCGGCCTCGGCTGCGAGGTGAACCAGATCAGTCATTATCTGGGCCACGCTAACGGGAATGCGGTACGAGCGCCGGCCGCTCTGCAAGGTTTGACTTTGCAGGAATCTGGAGGAACGCTTGGCGCGGTCGAGGCGGCCCGCAAACAGGTCAAGAATTTTATTGATCGCGCGGCATCCGAGAAGCGGTCGGAAGTGCCTGCTTCCAAAATCGTGTTGGGCTTGAACTGCGGAGGTTCGGATTCGTTCTCCGGAATTACCGCTAATCCGGCGCTTGGCTTCTGCTGCGATCTGATCGTGGAGCAAGGCGGAACGGTGGTGCTGGCGGAAACCACGGAGATTTTCGGAGCGGAGCATCTGCTCGTCCGGCGAGCCCGCAATCGTGAAATTGCACGCAAGCTCCTGGACTGCATTGAATCCTACAAAGCGTATCTGCGGCAGTTCGGCGGCAGCTTTAATGACAATCCCTCGCCGGGCAACAAGGAAGGCGGTCTGACCAACATTGTCGAGAAATCACTGGGCGCGGTGGCCAAGGCCGGCACCTCAACTCTCGAAGATGTGGTCGATTACGCCGAGCGCATCACTACGCCGGGCTTTCGTGTTCATGAACACGCCGGGTTACGATCCAGTCTCCATCACGGGATTGGCTGCCGGCGGCGTAAACCTGATCGCGTTTACGACAGGGCGGGGAAGCGCCATCGGATTTCCCAGCATTCCCGTTCTGAAGATTGCAAGCAACTCGAACACTTATCGGCGGATGATGGGCAACATGGACATCAATGCCGGCAGGATTGCGGATGGGTCGGCAACGGTCGAAGAAGTCGGGCGAGAGATCTTCGACATGCTCCTGCGCGTTGCTTCCGGCGAAAGAGACGCACGCGGAGAAGTTAGGGCATCACGAATTCGCCCCCTGGAAAATCGGGCCCGTGTTGTAAACCTATTTCGGCGAGATGTGGAAGAAGTAGGCGGTCATCAGAACTCCGACTACGATCACAATCGCGCGAATCGACTTCCGGCTTCATCTTGCGCGCGATCACCGGTCCGGCATATCCGCCGAGCAATCCCCGCAACCATCATGGCGAGAGTGGGACGCCAGTAAACCTGATGCGCCGAAATGAAAATGATTGCCGCGATCGCGTTGAGCGAACCGGAGAGGATCGTCTTGATGCCATTCATTCCGTGAATATCGGTAAGGCCGTACAGCCGGAAAGCGGCCAGAATCATAATTCCGATGCCTCCTCCGAAGTAACCTCCGTAAACCGCGATTGGAAACAGCAAGGCGAGCATCAAACGCCTGGCTCGAATGGAGTTTTCCGCGAAATGCCACGCTGACTTGCTTTCCAAACGCAAATAACAGAGTTGCGAATAGGAGCAGCCAAGGCGCAACCTGACGGAACGTTTTGTCCGACGTGAACAGCAGCAGCGCGGCGCCAATGGCGCCGCCGATGAGACTGATAATCCACCAGGACTTGATCCGCCCTTCGCCGGTTCGGCGAATATCGCTTCGGTACGACATGGCGCTCGCAATAGAACCGGGAAACAGAGCGACTGTATTCGAGGCGTTTGCCATAACGGCCGGAACGCCGGCGAACACCAGAGAGGGAAAGGTGAGAAAGCTGCCTCCTCCGGCGACTGAGTTGATCGCGCCCGCCGCGAAAGCCGCCGCGATCAGCAGTAGAAAGACCATCAAAGGTATTTCACAAGCACGACCTCATTGCCGCGCTCGTTATAGATCAGGTCATCGGCGATTTGCTTCACCAGCAAAATTCCGAAGCCGCCCGGTCGCATCCCCAATTGCGACCTGTATTCGGTATGCCGGAGAGGATCTTCCGGAGGATTGTTCACAGCCGCATGAGGAACCGCATTCAACGAAAAACCGGAGCCTGCATCCCTGAGTTGAACCAGGACCATGCGACCAGTTCGAATGTATGTAAGCTCGATCCCTCTCTGAGGCTCGACCTTGGAACCGTGTTCAATTGCGTTACCAAGCAATTCATCGAGCGCCAACGATAACCTCTCGCCAAGGTCGCCGGATAAGTCGGACATTTGAGATCGAAAAAACTGTACGACTTTTTGTTTCAACTCCAATTCCGGAGCTACGCAGAGGCAGATCCAACCGGGCAATGCCGATCTAACTTCGATTTCGGAATTTCCTTCAAAAGCTTCCCTCGCGGTCACCACCCGTTATCTTCTCACCCGTTGAAAGATGCTATTTTCAAAGCAGATCCTCGATGCGGTTTTTTATTGTTGTTTCCGGAATCGCGCTCCTGACTGCGCTTTCGGTGTTTGGCGCCAAGAAAGTCGTTTCACCCAATACGAGTGCCAGCAATGAACAGATAGATCTTATTGCGACGATTACTATACCCGAAGAAGAGGTGACGCAGAAACTTGGGGCCGATCCCGGCAAGGGCATCGCCCTGCTGGAAGTACGAGTAATACCGAAGACCGACAAGCCGATTCAGGTAAGCCCGGATGATTTCATCCTGCTGGCCCACGACGATGGAGAGCGCTCAAAACCGTTCGATCCGTCCGAAGTTGCCGGGCAGGGCGCTCTGGTGGTTACGAATTCGGCGGACGGAACCAAAGTAAAGAAGACATCCTCTACCGTCGGTTTCGGCGGAATTATGGGCGGAGGCTCTTCACCGGGCAACCCCAAGATCACCGCTATTAGCTCGAAGATGGATCCGAAGAGCCAAGGCAACGCAAAGCTCCTCGAAATCCTAAAGGCGAAAGAGCTTCCTGAAAAAGAATCGGTTCAACCGGTCGAAGGTTTTTTGTATTTCCCGTTGGATGGGAAACACAAGCTCAAGAACCTGGCAGTGCTCTACCGAGGTCCAGCCGGGAAGCTGGACCTGGAGTTCGAGCACTAATTTTGAAGATTCTTATTGGGCCTTATCGATTGAGTTGATTTTTACCACGTCTCCATCTACGGATCCGTCGATCTTCACATTGTCTCCGGCAAAGGCGCGCGCTTTTTCTTTTGAATCCGCGTCGAATTTCATTACCTTGCCATTGCTGACCAGGACGGGATCCGAGCCGCCCTTTAGGCACTTGTTAATGCACTGCGTGTTTGCCGCGCTCGGGCTGTGGTGCTTTGCACCGCACATGGATTCCGAAACATAGCCCGACAGGTCATCCGCAAACGCAGCGAATGAGCAAAGCGAACCGGCAAGAATAGAAGCAAAGACAAGCTTTTTCATACGACCCTCCACAGAGTTAAGTACGGAATCTATTGTATAGCGGATGAGGGAAAGAGTTTCAGACTTCAAGGATTACCGGCATGATAAGCGGACGGCGCTGGGTCTGTTTGCCGAGAAAACGCTTGAGATCCGTGCGAATCTTTTCCTGCATTACACCCCAATCGCCGCGTTCTTCGGCGGTAGAGGTTTCGAGAGTTTTCGAAACCACGGAGCGAGCTTCCTGCAAGATGCCGGCGCCGTCGCCGGCAACGAATCCGCGACTCACAATTTCAGGAAGGCCTTCGCTCTTGCCGGTGTGTTTGTTGATGGCGATGATGGGAAGCACGAAACCGTCTTCCGAGAGATGGCGACGGTCGCGGATGATGATGTCTTCCACGACATCGTCGAGCGAACCTGAATCGATGCAGACGCGCCCCACGGTGATTTTTTCGCCGCGCCGCGCGCCTACTTCATCAATTTCGAGCGTGTCGCCGGTTTCGAGGATGAACGTGTCTTCAAGGCCCGCGAAGCGGAGATGCTGCGCCAGAGCGGCGTGGCGCGATAGCTGGCGGTATTCACCGTGAATCGGTATGAAATATCGGGGGCGAACCAGGTTCAGGATGAGCTTCAGCTCTTCTTCGCTCGCGTGCCCGGAGACGTGGACCGGCGGCTTCATCGTGCCATAGACGAGATCTGCGCCTCGGCGCGCGATGTGATTCATCATCCGGTAAATCGCCTTCTCATTTCCGGGAATGATGCGCGAGCTGAGCACCACCTTGTCGCCCGGCTGCAAATAAAGATGCTTGTGATTATCGACGGCCACGCGTGACAGCGCCGACATCGGCTCGCCTTGCGTGCCCGAAACCACGACGACCACCTTCTCCGGAGCCGTCTGCATGATGTCCTGCGGACGCAGCAGGATCGAATCCGGAATCGACAGCAAGCCGAGGCCGTGCGCAATCTCAGTAACATTCAACATGCTGCGGCCGAGGAACGCGACGCTTCGCCCGTTTTCGTTCGCGAAGTCGAGAATCTGTTGCAGTCGATGAATCGAGCTGCTGAAGCAGGAAACGATGAGACGCCGCTCCGATCGCGCAAATAGTTCTTCGAAACGTGGCCGAACGGCGCGCTCACTTTCCGTGTAGCCGGGACGATCGACGTTTGTGGAATCGGAAAGGAGCAGCAACACGCCCTTTTTTCCGTAGGCGGCGAGCGTGTGCAGGTCGAACAGCTCGTTATCGGTGGGGGTGGGATCTACTTTGAAATCGCCGGTGTGAATGATGACGCCCAGCGGCGTGGTGATGGCTAGCGCGACCGCGCTCACTATGGAGTGAGTAACGCGAATAAATTCGATCTCGAAGGGCCCGAGAGTGATCCGGTCTCCCGGTTTGACGCTGTTGAGATTGGCTTCTTCGAGCAGTTCGTGTTCCTCAAGCCGGCGCTCCACGAGCGAGAGGGTAAATTCCGTACCGTAGACGGGAATGTTCAACAGCGAAAGCAGGAACGGAACGCCTCCGATGTGGTCCTCGTGCCCATGCGTGAGGATCAGGCCACGAACCATGCCGGCGTGCTGCTCCAGATAGGTGAAATCGGGAGTGACGATATCGACGCCCAGAAGCTCGGATTCCGGGAACATCATGCCCGCATCGACCACGATGATGTCGTCGCCATATCGAAGAGCCATTGAGTTCATGCCGAACTCGCCGAGGCCTCCGATGGGCACTATTTGCAGCTTTCGATCAGGCATATCCAAACGTTCCCGGCGCAGCGCACATCTCAGAGAGGAAGCTAAAGAGTATCATGCAGTGTTCGCATTCGAACATAACGTCTCGGGTTCGAGCGTGAGAGCTTTAATGAATTCCTTGAGCAGCAGGGATTTACGCGCGGCATCGAAATTGCGACATCTTGTGACGATGGCTCCGCTTGGCTCGGGTTTCGCGAGCGATCTCCGCTTTGCGTGGCGGCAAGTCAGGAGACAGCCGGGATTCGCCATCAGCGTTATTGTTGTCCTTGCGCTCGGAATCGGCGCCTCGACCGCAGTTTTCAGCGTGCTGTACGAGGCTTTGCTGAAACCGCTTCCTTATCGAGACGCGGATCGGATCGTTTTCCTTCACAATTCTTTTCCGAAATCGCAGCTCTCCTTGACCGGGGTGTCGTCGGTCGATTACGGGGAACTCAGGAGCCACTCGGAGCTCTTTAGCGAAACCGGCATTTATTACTTCAATGATCTGACACTGACGGGCGCGGGAGCCGCACGGCATGTAGACCCGGTGAATGCTTCGGCAAGCCTGTTCCGAGTTCTCGGGGTGAAGCCGAGGCTCGGACGCCTGATCACGGACGAGGATGATCGCTATGGCGCTCCGAAAGTCGCATTGCTGAGCGATGCCCTTTGGCGCAGCGCGTTCGATTCCGACCCCGACGTTTTGGGCCGCACGATTCAGCTCGATGGCGAACCGTACAGAATTGCCGGGGTAATGCCGCGCGAATTTCATTTCCCTTACCCGGCTACTCAACTCTGGATTCCGATCGCAAGGAAACCGGTTGAGTGGAGCGAAATGGGCAGAGTCCGAGAAATGGCTGCAGATGATCGCACGTCTGGCGCCCGGCATTAGCGCGGAACGGGCGAACGCAACACTCGCGGCGATCAGTCATCATCTCGCTCAGCGATACCCATCGTTCTATCCCGAGAGCGCCGGCTGGCATTTTACGATGCAGCCGCTGGTTGAGGAACAGACGAAAACAATTCGTGTTTGGCTGTTACTGGCTTTCGGGGCGGTGCTGTGCGTCCTGCTGATTGCCTGCTCGAACGTGGGCGGATTGTTGCTGATCCGGACTACCGCACGGAGCAGCGAACTGGCGATACGGTCAGCGCTGGGCGCAGCCAGATATCGAATTATTCGCCAGATTCTGACGGAAACCGCGCTACTGGTTTTCGCGGGTTGCGGCGTCGGAATTCTGCTGGCGGACGTGGGCGGTTGATTTATCGGACCGCTACGGCCCGGTGGCTCAGAGTGCTCGAATCGGGGCGTGGATCGTACTTTTTGCGATCGGGCTGGCGCTTGCGAGCACGCTTGCAGCGGGACTCTTGCCTGCCATTCTCAGTGCAAGACTGCCGCTGGAACAGGCGCTCAAATCCGGAGCAACCCGCACAGCCACACGAGCGAGCGGCTGGCGTTACGTGCTGGTGGCCGGGCAGATTGCGGTGGCGGTGACGCTGGTCTTCTCCGCAACTCTCCTGAGCCGCAGCTTTATCAAACTGATGGATGTTAGCGCCGGGATTCTCGCCCGAGCGTGTCTGGAGCGGAACGGTTGCCCTCCCCAGAAAGCAGTACCGGACCGAAGACGCGAACCTGCGTTTCTTCCAGCAACTGCAGGAGCGGGTGGCCGCATTGCCGGGCGTTCAGTCGGTTGCCGCTTCTACATCGCCGCCCTTCAATCCGAGCGGCGTATTGACGCTGAACGTCTATTTCCCGGGACGGCCGGAACCTGCCAATCAGCCGAAAGCGCAAGGCAGGACGGCGATGCCCGGTTACTTCGAGACGATGAAAATCCCGGTTTTGGAAGGCCGAACGTTCACTGCAAAGGATCGGCGGGAACGAGCCGTCATCATCGATGAAGAGTTCGCGCGGGCCTTTTTCCCAAATGAAGACCCGCTCGGAAAACCGGTGGGAATCGGCGGTGAACGGGATAAGCCCTCGCGCGTGATCGGCGTGGTCGGAAACGTCGAAAACAGCCAGCTTGGCGGACCGCATCAGCCGGAAATTTATTGGCCCGATCCGGAAGAGCTGAGCTCCTCCATGTATCTGGTTGTGCGCATGAAGAACGACGAGGACATCACATCCGCGGTACGAAACGAAGTCAGCAGGCTCGATAGAAACGTCGCACTATTCGATGTGGCGACGATGAGCGAGCGGATCGCCAAATCGGTGAGACTGCGGCGGTTCATTGCATTCCTTCTCAACGGCTTTGCGGTAGTTGGACTCGTGCTGGCGGCATTCGGGCTGTACGGATCGCTAGCTCATCTGGTGGAGCTTCGACGGCGCGAGATTGGCATCCGCATAGCGCTTGGCGCGGCGTGGCGGGACGTGGTTCGAATGATTGCCGTTCAGGGCGCATTCGTCATGGCAGCGGGACTTGTAATCGGTGTCGCGGGCGCTCGTGGTGGCGGGAATCGTGGTGCGGAATCAGCTTTTTGGAGTGCGGGCGTATGATGCGCTCACCTGGTTGGCGGTTCTCGCGGCATTAGGTATAGCGGGATTTGCGGCAACATGGCTGCCCGTTCGGCGCGCAGTCCGAGTGCAGCCTATTGAGGCCTTGCGCGAAGAATAGCCGATTACGGCGCGCCGGAAGCGATGGCGGTTTTGGCTCGATCTACCCAGGTTTCGTAGATATAGCGGTCTTGCTGGGAATCCCAAACAGCTTCCGGGACGGCATGCAGTTCGTCACGCGGAACCACCGGAATATCATTGCCTAGGGCCAGCGTGCCGCCTTCCCCTTGCTCATTTAACAAGCTCTTGGGCGTGGTCAAGTGGTTCTTGTTCGGCCCAATCGAGAATGCGGGTCTCGGGCATAGCCTGAACTTCTTTCCTGGTCCAGTTCGGGAATTTGAGCTTATCCTCCAGCCAAAGCGCAACCGGTTTCGTCACGAAGTAAGGCCGGTGTCCGCCTTCGGGCGTGAAGCCGAAATCGAAAACGTCTTTGGAACTGCCGAGCTCTGCGATAGTGCGCTTTCGCAGGTCTTCGAAGAAGTCCTGACCGTGATTCGGTATATCAACGGTGCGATCCGCTGAGCCATTCCATACGAGCGTTGGTCCGCGCTTGGCGTGCAAGGCATAGATAATGGCGCCGCGGTCACCCAGGAATTTCAGCGACTGATAAGGGATCGCCTGACACATCTTTTTGCCGCTGGAATCCCAATAACCGCCGGGACCGTCGAGATCGCCGCCGCCGACGAGCACGCACGCGTGCACCTGGGTATCGACCGCGCAGGCGAGTGAGCTGATGAACGAGCCCATCGAATAGCCCAGCACCGCGATGCGTTTCGGATCGACATCGGTGCGCTCGGAAAGATAATGGGCCGCCTGCATCACATCGGTAACCATCAAACCGCCCATGCGCCTGGCCATATCGTCGGGCGGAATGAACTGGTCGTGCTGACCGGTCGCGGATTCGCGCTCCTTATTGCGCTCGTATTCTCCGATGGGATCGTAGGTGAGGACCACGGCGCCGGCTCGCGCGTAGAGAATGCCGGCCCAATACGCATACCAGGACGACTTGTCGCCGCCATGCCCGTTTACGACGACGAGGGCGGGATGCTTTGTGATTGTCGCGCCGGCGGGATGATAGACGATAGCCGGAACTCGAAGCGTGTAATCGGTTGCATAAGAGACGCGGTCGGCGGCAACGCCGGGAGCCGGCGAAAACTGTCCATAAGATTTGGATTCGAGGCTGGGAAGGGGCTGAGGAACGTGCAAAGTACTTTCAATTTGCTTGCGGAGATCGTCCCAATTGGGGTGTTCGGCGGGGAACGCGCAGCAGGCAAAGAAAATCAATAGACTGAATGAAAGTGACCGCACGCAAATCATGGTATCGGACTTGCGTTGGCGGCGATGCGCAGTCTTGTTAGCACCAAGGAGGGTTTAGCTTTGACGAAACGTGTGCTGATTCCTTACCGTCACGCGAGCAAACTGGCTGCATACGAGGACGCAGCGCGCGCCGCCGGACTTGGAGCCTGTTCCCGTCCTGACATCTGGCTCCATCTCGCTTAACGATTTTGCCGGGCTACTGCTCATCGGAGGGACCGACGTCAATCCTCGACGCTATGGCGAATCGCCGCAACCGGAAACGGACGAACCGGATGACGAACGGGATGAAGTGGAACTTGAAATTATTGACCAGGCGATCGGAACCGACCTGCCGATCCTGGCGATTTGCCGAGGGCTGCAAATTCTGAATGTTTATCATGGCGGAACACTGATTCAACACGTTTCTTCCGTACAGCGGCACGATCCGGACACGCCGGACAAGGCTGTTCCAGCGCACGAAGTCGTCATTGAGCCCGGAAGCTTGCTGGCCGATATCGCAGGAACGACAACCTGGCAGGTCAACTCACGCCATCACCAGGTGGCGAAAGAGATTGGCCCTGGTTTGCGCGTTTCCGCGCGGGATTCGCAGGACGCAACCGTCGAGGGGCTGGAGCGGCCCGACAAAAAGTTCGTTGTCGCCGTGCAGTGGCACCCCGAGGACCAGGTACGCCGGTACCCGGAACAGTTGAAGCTGTTCCAAAGATTCGCAGATGCATGCCGAAGCCGGTAAGCAGTCAGAAAATCAGAGTATTAGCTCCAGATCGTCTCGGGCCTCAGCGGAGCGCCTGCCTGATCGAATTGCCTCAAGCTGTTCTCGGAAGAGCGCCTCAACCTCCGTGAGCATCTCAGTCGGCGTGCCGCCCGTAAAGCTCTCGAAGTCGTGCACCATGTGCATCTGATCGTAATATCCAATATCGTGTGCCACGTCCGTCCAGGACTTGGTAGGCGAGCGAGCCTTTCCGTCGAGAGCCGCTTCGAATCTTACGATTCGCGCATATAGCTTGGGGGGCACGCCGACCTGTTGCCAGAAACAGCGCTCGAATTGGCGTACACTTAACCCGGCATCGTGTGCGAGAACGGCGATACGCGCATTCCCGGAGGAGCGAACAATCTGGGCTGCTGCGGCCGAAATCCGTTCAAAAGCCCGCGCTTTGTGAGAATGACGAAATAAGAACTGATCGGCAATGCGGACGCGGTCGCCAAAATTCTTACTGTCACCGAGAACTTCTTCGAGCTGCGAGACAACAGCGCCAAGGACAGAGTGGCCCTCAAAAGCGTGATCGGTCAGTTCGTGCATCGGAGTTGAGAATAACCGGTTCAGTCCCGTCGGTTGAAATAAGATCACGAAACATTCGACCGTGCCTTGAAATTGAAGCCGAGAGCGGCAGTGTGTTTGCAAGCCGACGACGACCGTGCGAGGGCTTATTTCCACCACGCGCTGGTTGGGATGCAGGACCTGGAAGTGATCGCCGAAAACGAACTCGAGTAAGGGAAAAGCGCGGGCAGGCACGGGATGCACGACGGAGGCTTGGCCGATCCGGACCTCTCGATGGGCGTAGAACCGGACGTATTCCCGAAGCGGCGGAGCGGGACTAGCGAGGCGAATAACGTGCATCGCGCTGTGAGCGACAGTCTACTACAAAAGGTCAGACCCGGTGTACTGGCGAAGCGAGTCGCTTGGCGAAGCGAGTCGCCTTGTTCCTATCGTGCGAGCCAATTCACAATGCTGTGCCACGCTGCGCTTGGACCAACAACTCCGGCTCGAAGCGGCCCGGATAGGAACATGCCGGCAGCAATTCCCCACGTCAGTGGATGAACTCTTCTTAGCATCAAGAATTCTCTTGCAACGGCAGCCACAAGGAAGAGTGCAATAGGAATTCCTATGATTCCTCCTGGCATCGCGGCGAGCCGCGGTACGTGGCCGATCAGGTGAGCAAGTGGAGCCGGCATCAATGCAATATTGGCAAACAGTATCAGACGTTTATGCATATTTGGTCGGCTGCGACAAGCAATCGCGGCCGTGACCAGCACGGCAAACAGGAACAAATCGCCCAGGGGAAATACGACTTCATACGCCGGGTCGTGCTCAGCTTTCAGATCACCGCTCAGATCGAATCCGCGCCGGACCATCGAGATACAGGTTTCATACCCAAGCGGAACCATAACCGCGGCGACCAAACCCGCAACAATGCCAACGCGCCTGTGAATCGCGATGTGCCTATTCGCAATTAGCCTGGCTTGGACAAGAAAAATACCAAGCCAGATGCAAAATACAATCCCATGTGCCGCGGCAAGAGGTGAAAGCGGAGCGCGCCGCCCAGCGGTATTCACGAGGGAGGGGAGGAATCCCGCCATGGCTACGACAATCATCGAGCATGCGACGGCGGTAAAGAACCAACGTTCGATGGCAATGCTCTTCCGCATGGCCGATAGATCCGGCCTCGGCTTGCTTTCGGTCATTTCCAGGCCATGTTAGTCTCACGGCGGATCACAGGGATAGTAAAAATGCGACATAGCAGATCATCGAATCCACCGAGGATGCCCGGCGGGCGGCAATGAAACAGGCCAACATCGAGGCGCTGATCAGCACGAAAGTCACCGCAACCAAAATGAGAGCATTGAGTCACCCCCAGAGCGCCGAAAAAACTCCGTTATCAAGCGCACGCGGATCACCCGTAGAATAGACTCTGAAAGTCGATGTAAAAACAGGAAATCCAGCCGGGTAGCGCCCGCACCAGCAATACGCCGCTATTCAGTCCCCGAACGAGACGTTTCGGGTCCGGACACTGCGGCGGGCCGCCTCCAGGTAGATCATGCCCATCACGATCTCGCACCATATCCGCCCGACGTTTCGGGTTTTGAGAAAAGAACCGGGGTTTGTCGCAATTTCGGTCTTCACGCTGGCGCTCGGTATTGGGGCGAATACGGCGATCTTTAGTTTGATCAACTCGCTTCTCTTCCGGCCATTGCCTTTCAAGGATCCGAAGAGTCTGGTCCTGGTGAGCGAAGTCCCAAAAAACCAGCCAAACGTTCCCGGCCCGTTTTCCTACCCGCACTACCAAGAGCTACAGCAGGACAGCCGCGGCTTTGCGGGAATGGCGGCATTTAGTTCCGACGTGCTCAACATCAGCAAACCGGGCGAGGCAGAGCAACTGACGGCGGCCCGCGTGAGCTGGAATTTTTTCGAAGTGCTGGGTGTGCGTCCTCAGTTCGGTAGAAGTTTCCAGCCTGAAGATGATTTGCCGGGAGGAAGACCGGCGGTCCTGATCAGCGATGGCTTGTGGTCACGCCGGTTCGGCCGGCGCGCCGATATCGTAGGCTTACCGGTCACGCTGAATGCCAAGATTTACACAATCCTGGGAGTGCTGCCGCGCGCGTTCGAGTTTGGATTCATCGGAAATCAAATCGACATTTGGGCGCCGCAAATAGACCGGATCAGCCTGATCACACCGGAGCAAGCGCGGAGGGGAACCGGCTATCTCAACGCCGTGGCACGTCTGGGCCCCCAGGTGTCACTGAGTGCGGAACAGTCCCAGATGGATGCCCTTCAACAGAGATTCGCGCATGAGTCGGGGCAATACGCGGATGCGGACCCGCGAAACACGATACTGCTTTCGCCGTTGCAGGAGCAATTGATCGGGAGTTTGCGGCCAACTTTATTTGTGCTTTGGGGAGCCGTGAGCCTGGTGCTCTTAATCAGCTGCGCAAACGTTGCGGGACTGGTGATTGCGCGTTCTCTCGGGCGGAAGAAGGAATTCGCGGTGCGCTCCGCGTTGGGGGCCTCGCGAGGCGATGTCATCGTGCAGCTTTTGATCGAGAGCGTTGCATTGGCGCTGGCAGGCGGCATTGCCGGAATATTTTTGGCGCAAGCGGCGGTGCAGGGCATTGGAATCACTGCGCGGAATATCCTGCCTCGCGCGATAGAGATGCAGGATGGGCTCGATTCGACGGTGCTGTTGTTTACCCTCGGAATTTCTGTCCTTTGCGGCATCTTCTTCGGATTGACGCCGGCTTCTCAGATTTCCAAGACGCCAATAGCCGGAGTGTTGCGGGCCGAAGGGCGCGGCAGCATGGGGAGCCGGCAGAGAAATAGTCGCTCGGTCGGCGCTGGTGGTCGGACAACTCGCGCTCTCGATCACGTTGCTGGTGGGCTCGGGGCTGCTGATCCGCAGCTTCATTCGACTGCAAACGCAATCGCTAGGCTTCGAACCGCACCGAGTGATGACGATGAGCATTTCTCTTCCTCGGGTGAAATACTCCAGCGGAGTTCAGATGACCCGGTTCTTTCAGGAATTGTTGAGCCGAGTGCGCGCGCTTCCGGGAGTTGTGTCGGCCACTATGGCTTCCGCGCTGCCGGCGAACGCCCTTCGTTACGCGCCCATTCTCGCGGAAGGGCGAGCCGAACGTGCCCTTGGCCCAACGCCCGGTCTTTCCGCTTCAAATGGTGATGGATTCTTACCTTCGGACGATGGCCATTCCGATGATTGCCGGCCGGGAGTTTTCCCCGCATGATACGGCTGAGAGCCCGGCGGTGGCGATGGTGAATGCAACGTTCGCTAAGCGTTTTTTTCGCGGCCAGAACGTATTGGGCAAGCATCTTGTCCTAGGCGGCAAACCGGGGCTGGTTGAGATTGTGGGCGTGAACGGCGATGTGCGAAATGTAGGTCTTGCCAGTGAACCGCGTCCGGAAGTATTTGTTCCGTTCACACAACTGCCCTGGCCTTCGCTGAACCTGGTGATTCGGACGGCTGGCGATCCGCATTCCATCGTGAATGCAATCCGGTACGAAGTTCGTAAGCTGGATCAGGACCAGCCGGTGACGGCGGTGCAAAGTATGGACGAAGTGTTGTCGGCGGCGAGATCGCAACCGCGCCTGATGATGATCTTGCTGGGAATTTTCGCGGGTTGCGCGTTGCTTCTTGCGGTGGTCGGGTTGTACGGAGTGGTCAGTTATTCCGTGGGACAACGGACGGCCGAATTGGGCGTTCGCATGGCTCTGGGCGCGGACCGGAAAAATGTGCTGCTGCTCGTGATAGGCCAGGGATTTCGGCTGGCGTTAATCGGCATTGCGATTGGGTTAGGTCTTTCTTTTGCGCTTACCCGAGCGATGTCAAGCCTGGTCTATCAAATAACGACCACCGATCCGATCACTTTCATTTTCGCGCCCGTTCTGTTCCTGATATGCGCGATTGGGGCGGCATATCTTCCGGCGGCGCGAGCGACACTCATCGATCCAATTGAAGCGTTGCGGAGAGGTTGAAATCGCATGGCGGGCGCTGATGCTTGCCTGAGAGCTGCGTTCCTACGATGCGCCGCGATGGCGTATGAACGCGCGTACATCCTTACGTTTGATGTCCAGCAGCAAATACCCGATCAGGGCGAACAGGGTGATTGCGCCGACGTTGATCGCGAAAGTGATGAGGCGTTCCCGGGTGATGCTTGCATCGGGAAAGCCTTTCACCAGGCAAAAACCGAACCAGACGGGAAAGATGCCGTACTGGACAGCCGCTGCCACCCCGATGAGATAGCGCCGGCCCGCATCGTCGGCGGTTATGATGCCCGCCGTGATTCCGATCACGACGGAGACTCCAAAGCTGGGAAGGGGAGGCAGGAAGTTGTGAAAAAGCATGGGCGGCCCATGCAACAGAGTGACCATGGCGCCCGCGAAAACGGAAGCGACGATGCTTACTCCCAGGGCTTTGAGGCCTTGCAAGGCGAGGTGAAAGTCTCCAGCCCAGGTTCCGAAGCTCAGCGCAAGCGTCTGTGACAGAAAAGGAAGAAACAAGGCCGCGACGACGATCGTGATCGGATTGTTTTCGAGCATGCCGTAAGCCAGAAGGATCGCGCCAGACAGCGCCCGCGCGATATAGCTGACCGTGACGTGATTAAGTTGCCACAGGTCCTCGAAAACGTTGATGGGCGGCTCGAGCATGGGCCGTGTGATTTCGTAAGGATGCGCGTCCGTCACGATGGCGCGCAGCTCACGGGAGCTGACGGTGCACTGCGCGGGATCGAACCACGATGAGGCAAGTACCGTATCAGCGAACTTCTTGGCCTTGGGAGTGGATGTTTGCGCACTGATGGTCTCCTTCGTGCAATTCGGACCGTACGCGAACACCGGATAAAGCGCGACTTCTTTTATCCCAGTCTGCAACGCGAGTTCGGCGACATCTTTCCCGCGGCCTTGCGGCACGGTGACGCGGATCTCATGCATAGGTTCTGTAGGTACTAGATCGTTCGATCATCCGTGTAATACAAATCGAGGCGGTTGTAGCAAAGTCTAATATCTGACAATACAATTAAAGAGTTATGGAACAGGCAGTGATTGGAACCGCGCCGGGCGAGTCGAGTCTGACTGTCGCGGCCGGGAAGCGCAAGGATCGCGACGATCTCGGCGATTCTGCTGGGCCTCGTTTTTCTCGTTTCCGGCGGATGGAAAGTGCTGAGTCCTTTCCAGACTGGGGAGTTGCTGGAACAGGCCCAGGTGCCGGCGGGCTTGGGTTATTTGGGCGCTGCAGTTCTCGGAACCCTGGAGCTGTTCGCGGCGTTTTTGCTTTTCGTTCCGAGGTTCCGGCGCTGGGGCGGGTTGCTCGGCTCGGCTTTGATGATCTTCTTTATTGGCTGGGTAGCCTATTATTACCGCACTCTGGTGGGTCACGAGTGCAGTTGTTTTCCCCTCATTAAACGGAGCGTCGGGCCAGGCTTTTTCATTAGTGACGGAGTCATGCTGCTGCTCGGATTAGCCGCGTTCGCCTGGTCTCCGCGCGTTAGAGTTTTTCGAGGCGCGGCGATAGCATTTGTTTCGCTGGTGGTTTTGGCTGGTGTGAGTTTCGGCGTGAATGCGGCCGTTCGGCGCAATGTGCAGGTGCCCAATCCAGTCATTGTGGACGGCAAAGCGCAGAACCTAACGCAAGGCAATGTATTCCTGTTCTTCTACGACCCGGAGTGCTCTCATTGCGACGCTGCGGCTAAATTCATGTCGAAGCTGAATTGGAATGATACAAAAATTGTCGCGATTCCAACTCACGACCCGCAATTTGCTGCCGATTTTCTGCACGATACCCATTTGAAAGCTTCGACGAGTCTCGAGACCGCCAAGCTTCGAAAGGCATTTCCGTTTGTCGATCCACCATTTGGCGTGGCATTGGTGGACGGACAAGTGAAGGAGACATTCGGGCAGGCGCAGTTTAACGAGCCGCTGCCCGCTCCAGATTTGAAGAGATTGCAGTTTGTGAAGTAATACGCGGTTCAATAGTTCGGCTATCCTGCTACGGATGGGAACGACATAACGACGGATGCGGTTGGCAAATCCTCGATGGCGAGCAATCATCGTTTCGGCAGTCCTCCTCTTTCTTCTTAGCGCTTTCCGTCTTTTCGATCTTGCCCAAAATGCATTCTTTGTGTTCGCGGCGGCGGGTGTTCTGATCGTTCTGGCCGCATTTCCGCCAGCATTCGAGGGATGGGCATTTTTGGGCTTTGCGGCGCTCGCGCTCGCTGAAATTTACCGTTTGCTCGGCGGGCATTTCGGGAGCTTCTTAGGCGCCGCACCGGAAGACGCTCTCGCATTCGCCGGGCTGGCGGGCATACTTCTGATGAGCTGGAAAGCTCTCCGCGATCCCGAGGAGATCGATCACCTCATGACCGCGGCGGTACTCCCGGTATTCGCCGCGATCACTGCCATTGTGCTGGGCAGGGTCGCGAGCCTGCAGACAGGCGTCTATGATTTGTACCTTTATAAACTGGACGACCGATTCGGAGGGCAGGCGAGCGTTCTCATCAGGCGCTGGTTTCATGCCGCGCCGGTGCTGCGCGATATGTGCGCCACGGCGTATCAGGCGCTGCCATTGATGCTGATCATCGTGATTGCAGCTCAATTGAAACAGCGAGAAAGCTTTCCCATTTTCCCGGTGATGGTGTTTGGACTCGCCGGGTTGGAAGCCCCGCTGCTCTATCGTGTCGTTCCGGCGGTTGGTCCTGAATATGTGTTCGGACCGAACTTCGCGTACGGACCGCATTGGACGCCCGGATTGGCCATCATCACGCCGATACATGCCGCGCCTGCAAACAGCATGCCCTCGCTTCACTTCGCTTGGGCGCTGCTTGCTTTATGGAACATGCCTCGATACAACCGAGGGGCGGTATTTGGGGCAGCGGTGTTTGCGCTTGTCATCGCGCTCGCGACGCTGGGACTCGGCGAGCACTACGCGATTGATCTGGTGGTCGCGGTCCCCTTCGCGGTTTGCGTGCAGAGCACGTGCATGGGCCGTTGGGGAGCCGCGATTCTCTGCGGAGCAATTACACTCGGGTGGCTCTGCTATCTGCGATTTCTGCTGCCGCATTTCGAACCGGCGGCTCCGTTGCTATGGGCAGCGGCCGCGCTCACCATCATTGTGCCGTGCCGCGCGGTTCGACGGCGCGATGTACCTGCGTCCGCATCCGGCTTCTGAAAAAAATCTCATTTACACCGCAGCCGCAATCTGATCTTACTGGGATTCGATGCCCAGCTTAGCGAGAATTTGCTGCAGATCGTCCGCTGAAATCAATGGAAGTTGAATCTGCTTCTTATCGTTCTCTTTCACCTCCACTTCCGTGCCCCGGCTTTCAAGCTGCTTGAGAACCTCCGGATTCTGGAGCTGTCCGCTGTTCATCTCTTCAAAGGCGTAGGCGCGGTATTGACCGGGCGGCAATTGCTGCAGTGAGAACGTACCGTTCTGATTTGTGCTGCTGAAGCGCATGCCCGATCCATCGGCGTTCAACACCTCCGGAACCAGCACGACTGAAGCACTAGGAGCCGGTGCGGTCTGGCCGTCAGAAGAGTTGCTGGAGCTACGTCGCGCTTTGGGCGGCTTGCACAGTTCCATCGACCTCGGCTGCGCCGTAACGGAAAACTATGATCCAATTCGCCCGAAACGTTTTGGCTGACATCCAGCTCCTTTCCGAGAATCTCCTGGGACCCGAAGCGAACCGATTTGAGATAGGTTCCGGAAGGCGCATTTGCATTGATGTAGTACTTGCCGGGGGAGACGTCGTCGATCGATGAATGAACCGTCGGCTTTCGTGGATGCGTTCCCGTTCCCGCCGAACGGGCTCCGTTTTCCGCCGGATAAATGTTTACATGAATGCTGGCCATGTTTGCCGCATCCGTACCTGCTTGAGGTGTTCCCTCAATGTGAATCTGTCCGTGAAGCGAACCCGGAGGAATCACGGTAAGCACTACGTCATTGATGTCCGCTGCACCGACATCGAGCGGCTGACGGGAGAAAGTACGCATGCCCCGGCCCATCGTAACCAGTTCGAGATTGTAGGAACCTGGGGCAACACCGGCAATATCGAAGCTTTGGTCTTTCTTGTTGATGTTGGTCCCTCCATTGAATCCAGGAAAGGAGAATTCATCGTTTCTGGGAGTGAGGGAGACGTTGGCGCGCTCGACATCGCCGTCGGGCAAGTTTCCGGCGACTTTTCCGCGGACGTGATAGGTCTGCGAATTGTGAAGGCGGATATCGATACCTGAGAGATCCTGACCGGCCTTGATTTCAATGGGCGTTGCGCTTTCGATGTTCACTGCTTCCGGATAAAACGTGCGAATCGGCCTGATGTCGGGCTTGCCGGGAGCTCGCTGGAATGTCATTCGAAGGCGGTCCGTAGCTCATCTTTTCGGCATAGAGGTAATACTTCCCGGGCGAAACGTTCGCAACTCGATACTCGCCAAGATCGTTCGTCCCGCCCCCGTTACGTGTCACGTAGCGCTGCTTGCCCCGCATCCAGGTCTGCGCGAGTATCTGAATTCTGGCGTTCTCCACAGGGTCGCCATCGTTGTCGAGCACCTTTCCGGAGATTACTCCTTGCGGAATGAGCGTGAGACTGATGTTCGTCCATCTGCTGGCCCGGGCGAAGGGCAAGCGTGGTGCCGGGCTGTAGCGGACTTTTTGCGCCATAATTTGTATTCAGGAAACCCGCGCGTCGGCCGGAGAGCGTGTACTCACCGGGGTCGAGATTCTCGAAGCGAAAGCTGCCATCCGCCTCAGACGTTGCCGCATAACCCTGAAGTCCGTTGCTCCCTCCAGCGCTAATGACAGCGCCGCTGACTCTCCGAGGCGCCAGGCGAACTGTGGCTTTCTTCACCGGCTCGCCCGTGAGAGAGTTCGTGACGCGACCTTGCAAGGTGCATCTCTGCTCGGGTGAAGTGCTGGCAGGCGCAGCCGGCTGAGAGATTTGAGATCCTGAACCGATTTGCGCGAAGAGAAAGGCTGGGTACAACAGCGTCAAAATGGAAACCGTCTTGCACGCTTTCAACATAAAGTTACATCTGTCAGTTAGAACCGATATTCAGACGGGCAAGAATCTGTTTCATTTCTTCGGCCGGAATCATTGTGAGCTGAAGCTGTTTCTTGTCGTTCTCTCGCAGATCGAGTTCCACGCCTCTACTCCCCAGTTCCCGCAGAATATCCGGATTCTGCAATTCGTCAACTTTCATATCTTCGAAAGCGTAAGCGCGGTAAACACCTGGCGGCACCTGTTTCACAGAGAAGTCGCCATCCTGATTCGTATTGCTGTACCGCATGCTAAAGGTCTCGGGATTCATTTTGGGAACCAACACGACGGTTGCATAGGGCGGTGGACTCGCTCGGGCAACGGAAGTATTAAGGCCGCCGGCTTGGACGGTGCCGTCAACCTCGGCTGGTCCGTAGCGCAGTACAACTTCCAACTCACCGGCGCTGCCCTGAGAGAGATCAAGTTCTTTCCCCAGAAGCTCTTGCTCCTCGAAGCGAACGGATTTGACATAGGTTCCGGCTGGAGCGTATGTCCGCAGATAATATTTCGCGGGAAAAACGTTTTCAATAATGAAACTGCCATCCGCAGCCGTTGCATGAGGAGGCATGCCTGGCGCGAACATTCTTCCAACCACCCCCAGGCTTACTCGCGCATTCGTCAGTGCCGGCGGACTCGCCCCCGGCGGGAGATTTCCTTCGATGCGAATTTGACCGCGGACCGTCAGTGAGGGAACGATGGTCAATACCACATCGTCTACATCCGCTGATCCGACATCCACGGCTTGACGACTTAATCCGCGGACCGGAGACTCTGGCGATAGTCGAATCAGCGTCACTGTGTATTTGTCTGGAATAACGCCAGGCAAGTCGAAAGTTCCCTTTGAATCGACAGTCGATTGCGAGCCGCCCAAGTAAGAAATCTCTTCATCGCGAGGTGATGCGAGCACCGTCAATCTCGCTGATTCATCTTGCGGCATTGGACCTGCGATCTTGCCGCGAATGTGGTAGGTAGGTGCACTGCGGAGGCGAATGTCCATACCTGACAAATCCTGACCGGCTTTCAGTTCCAGTGGCGCGGCCTCCGAGATATTGGCTGCTTGAGGGTAAAACGTTCCGACCGGACGAATATCTGGCTTACCGGAAGCCGCAGCCTGGTTTACGGGATCCGGGCCGAAGTAGGTCTTCTGCACATAAAGATAGTACTTACCGGGAGATAGATTTGCGATTCGGTATTCGCCACGGTCGTTGGTGGGCGCGGTTTGCGTAGATGTGGAGTAATAGCGTTGTTTGCCGCGTACCCACTGCTCCTGAAGCAGTCCAACTCTGGCTCCGTTGAGCGGATCGCCATCCTGGTCCATGATTTTTCCCGAAACCACGGCTTGAGGAATCAGTGCCAGGTTCACATCGGTCATCTGCTGGTTAGGCCGGAATGTCAGGATTGTGCCGGATTGCCACCTGTCTCTGGCGCGGTATTGCGTATCCAGGAAGCCGGAGTGTTGCCCGGAAAGCATGTAGTCGCCCGGTTCGAGTTCCGCGAAACGAAACGTGCCGTCGCGCCTCCGATGTTGCCGAATAGCTTTGCGGGCCCGCCTGCTCCGCGGCGAGAGAGGCGAACCGAGGCTTTTTTCACGGGCTCTTCAGTTACCGAATTTATGACTCGTCCTTGTAAGAGGCATTTCTGTTCGGTCCCGGCTTCGCCCGCTTGCGATACGAGCGGAGAGCCTATTTGCGCGAACAGAAAAACCGGACAGAGCAGGCCGAGGACAATCACTGCCTTCCGCGCGTTCATATGAGTGGACCTGTGTGACAGTATATGCCGATCCTAGCTCTCTCTGCATTTGACACTGACGGCCGGTCATTGCTACTTGTCCGGTCTACAAACTCCTAGCGATTCGCCGGCTCCTTCCACATCGCTCTTACGGTAATAAGCCACGCCATTTCGTTCTTCAACGAACATGACGCGATCGCCAATATGCGCCCGTTCGCTCCGGCTCCTTGCCCAACACGCGAACCGTCAGCCGCCCCCCGCCATCGAGATCGATGATCGCAAGTTGATACGGCGCATCCGCGGCGTACTGCTCCGGCGGCGAATGGACAATGGTCTCGGTGTAAACGACGCCGTCTCGCGAATCCGATGCATGCCATCTACGCGGCCTCCAGAATGCTCACGACGCACGTAGCACCCGAGCCGCCCAGGTTTTGCGTTAAGCCGATCCGATGGCGCGCCACCTGGCGTTCCCCGGCATCGCCGCGCAACTGCATGACGATATCGCAGATTTGACCAACGCCGGTCGCTCCCACCGGATGTCCTTTCGATTTCAATCCTCCGCTGGTGTTGATGGGCAGCCGGCCGTTGATGGCTGAGCAACCAGCCGCGGCAAATGGGCCGCCATCGCCCTTTGCGGTGAAACCCAGATCTTCGCTGGCGACAATCTCGGCGATAGTGAAACAATCGTGCAACTCGGCCACCTCGATTTCGCGCGGCGCGATACCAGCCATCTCATACGCCTTTTGGCCAGCCGATCTTACCGCCGGAAACAGCGTGATGTCGGCTTTTGTATCCAGAGCGACGTGATCTGAGGTTTGGGCGACGCTCAGGACCCGGGCGAAGCGTGACGTATAGCGATGCGCCTTGTAAACCGGGACGATGACCACCGCGGCAGCTCCGTCGCTGATCAGAGAGCAGTCATACACTGTGAGCGGCTCGGCAACCGGCTTGCCCGCCAGCGCCTGCTCCAAAGTGATGACTTTTCGCATGTGCGCCTGCGGATTCTTTGCCCCATTGGCGTGATTCTTTACCGCTACGGCGGCCAACTGCTCGCGCGTAGTACCGTACTGGTACATATGCCGGCGAGCAATCATGGCGAAGAGAGCCGGAAAGGTTGCTCCGGCACGTCCCTCACCGGCCATGTCACCCGCCCCCGCGAGGATTTCCGTCACGCGCGGCGTCGCCTGAGAGGTCATTTTCTCCACGCCTGCGGCCACCACAACGTCGTAAATGCCCGCCGCGACACTTTGCCAGGCGTGGAAGAAAGCCGAACCGCTAGAAGCGCATGCATCCTCGAAACGCGTGCAGGGAATGCCTTCGAACCCGGCGGCTGCGCCGATGTAAGGTGCGAGATGATTCTGGCCCACAAAGGACGGCCCGGCAAAATTACCCAGGTAGAAGGCCTCGACTGCCGCTGGGGCGAGGTTCGAATCCCCCAGTGCATGGCTAATGGCTTCCACGGCGAGGGAACGAAGATCGCGGTCCGGGAAGGTACCAAACGCGGTTTTCCCGATGCCGATGACGGCCACAGGTCTCATATACTTAAGATATCTTTGATTTCGATAGCCTTAACCGATATCGATGTTTAAAGATGTTCTCCGATCCTGAGGTATCTTTGATTGCTGGGGCGCCCTGCACGTTTCCCGGCGGTTCTCGTCATTCCTTTGTAGGGGATGCAGTGGCCAAGGACCAATTCGGGATGGAGGATGGAATCGGCTGGCGTGCTCCAGCGCCCTGATTCTTTGGAGGACACTTTGAGCGAGCCTCTGCCGCCCGTTTCGGATTCCCAGCTGCAAGCCGAATCCGGAGTGCAAGCGCAGTTCGTCCAGCAGAACCTGCGCCGTGTCTTTCTCCTCATCTATCGCATTGTCGGGAATGTCGATGACGCCCAAGATTTGACCCAGGAGACTTTCATCAAAGCTCTTCAGCGGCAGGGTCAGTTAAAGGATCTGGATAAGGCCGCGCATTGGGTATCGCGCATCGCGGCCAACACCGCCATAGATTATTTGCGGCGCAGAAAGAAGCTTGCTTTCACCGATGTCAGCGACTTGGCCGAAACGCGCTCGTCGGGTCTGGAGAGTCCCGAGCAGATGCTGCTTCGAGGCGAACGAAAATTGCACCTTGACGGCGGGCTCAAGACCTTGACGGAGCGCGAACGCATGGCGCTTCTGCTGCGCGATGTAGAGGACATGCCGGCCGATCAGGTGGCTGCCCAAATGAACTGCTCCATGGCCACGGTGCGGTCTCACATCGCCAACGCGCGGATCAAGTTCAAACGGTATCTCGAATCGAGGAAACCATCATGACAGCCGAACAGGGCGTCGGGCTACATCCGAGCTTGGGAACTCTCGCGCTCTATTCGAGCGGCGATTTGCGATGGACTGTTCGCTGGCGCGTAGGACGCCATGTCAGGCGCTGTGCGGATTGCGAGCAGCATGTGATGCTGTTTCGCTCGGCGAAGACCGAATTGCGGCGCGAAGCGAAAAGCGAGACGCTGACCGGTTTTGAAGCCATTGCCGATTGGGCGCGGCTCGAGCGGGAGATGCTCGGCAACATCGCAGTCGGTGTGGCGGCCGCGCGATGCGTGGATAAGGTAAGCCATGGCCATGGTGTCCTGTGGCGTAGCGCGTTCGCCGCTGGCATGGCCGTGCTGTTCGTGGCCGGATGGTTAACGCATATTCCGAAGGAAGAGACCGAAAACCTCCTGTCCACGCTGCGACGCGCAGTCGGCTGGGAACGGCCGCCGGTTACGGGTACTGTACTGCGTACCACCCCGGATGGAATTACGGTGCGAACCGAAAACGCGACCCTCACCATCTTGCATCCGCCTTCGGCGGTCATGTCGCTGTCGGGCACTTCGGCGGTCGCCGCGCGGTATGTAGACGAAGATACGGGCCAAGTGACCATCACTAAGGTGTATGGCCAGTAACTGCAAACGATTCGGCCGGGCCGGCGCGCTGTTGCTCGGTTTGGGCTTTTGCGCACTGGCTCAGCAAGCCGATAGCGGTTCCTGGCTGGCGGTGGAACTGCCGCGCGATTCGCCCGTGCTGCTGGTTTCCTCGAGTCTCGGCGGCACCACCGCGCGGCCGCGAGGTACATCCATGGCCGTGGATCTGCATGCGTCCCTGCTGCTGCGCAATACCGGAAACAAGGCGCTTTCGGGATTGACGCTGCGCGTAGAAGCGCAGGATCTCACTCCTTCCGGCAGAGGCTCCGTAACCGTGCCGAGCATGGAAATCCAGCCCGGTGAAGTGTTTCCGGTACGCATCGATATGGAATTGCTGCAGGCCGTTCACCCAAGCGAAGGCGGAAGGGGCGCTCGTGCAGGTATCGCTCGATTGCGCGCTGTTCAGCGATTTGTCGGCTTATGGACCGGATAAGCTTGGTTCACGCCGGGCCTTGATTGTTTACGAACTGGAAGCCAGGCGTGACCGGCGCTACATGGCCACTCTTCTGCAAACCGGGCAGATTGGCGGAATTGCGCGAAGAGCTGAATTTCGGACTGCAGGACTTCACCCCGCAGCAATTGGGACTGGAACTGTTGCGCGATCCGCGGACAATCGCCCGAAGAGAGCAGGCTGTGAGCGTCGGAGCGGTCGCCTTTGCGAGTTCGCCGGTACAACCCATGGGCGGCGGGGCGCACGTTTTCGGCAATGAAGTGCGGGCGCCGCATGTGGAGCTGAAGAACCTGTCCCAAAAAACGGTACGCAGCTTGGACATGGGCTGGATTGTTCGCGACGAGCGGGGCAGGGATTTCGTGGCGGGCTCGGTGCCGGCCGCAATGCAACTGGGTCCGGTGCAAACCGGCACGATGACCGAATCCGGCACTTTGCGATTCTCCCGGCCCACCGGGCAGCCGATGATGATTGACGCGCTGATGGCGTTTGTAAATGACGTCGAGTTTGCAGACGGGAAGTTGTGGATTCCGAGCAGAAGCGACATCGACGAAGCCACCAGCGATCCGGTGCTCCGGCGGGCTTTGTTAACTTCGCCCGAGCAGCAAAAACTAGCTGAAATTTATCGCCGCAAAGGCATCACGGGATTATCGGACGAGCTGAAAAAATCACAATGAGTTGTAACCTGTTCTCATTGAACCGGCGTTCCGTAAGGTACTAAAGTCTTGACGCGTTCCGTACTATCGACGCGTGCAATCTTCCACTCGCCGGATACTTTCTCGAGATATGCTAACTGAGCCTCATTCCGATCCTGATACACGTACTCCACCCGGATCTGTGCCTCCCGTTCGGACAAAGCTGCCGGCTCATTCACTGCGACTCCTTTCATCTCCGCGCTGGAATTTCGCAGATATTCGCCGAAAGCCTTCGTGCCCTTTTCAAGCTCAACTTGTCTGAGGCTCGCTTTCATCTGTCCTGTGTACTGCGATAAATACGCGCTGGGATCACCGGCGCGCGCGGCATCCAGCATGGCATAAATCGTATCCTGCGGTGCACGCTTTCGCTGTACATGCAGCTGCGGCGCCGATTTTCGCGCGGCGAAGAACACAATGGCTCCCAGCATGAGGACAATCGTGATCAGCTTTGCGAACTGGTCCCTGCTCATGGCTTCGGAGGCGCCTCGCCTTTGCGAATGATGGAAAGATCCACGTTTCCGTTTGCATCGATAATGAGCTTGCGGATTTTCGGCAGAATCTGCTCCATGGCTTCTGTATAGAGACGGCCGGCGGTGACCTGAGGGGCTTTCGCATATTCCGTGGCCACATCGGTGAATCGCGCCGCGTCGCCAATCGATTCGTTTACTTTGGACTGCCTGTACGCTTCCGCTGCCTCGAGCGTCTGCTGTGCTTCGCCCCGCGCCTTCGGAACGAGATCGCTTGCGTAACCCTGCGCTTCCTCGACAATGCGTGCGGTGTCGGCCCGCGCGCTCGCGACATCCCGAAAAGCATCGGCCACTTCAGCCGGCGGAGTTACGGTTTCGATGCTGACACTCGACAGTTTCACTCCAGCGGAATATTCGTTCAGGCGCTGCTGCGCGCTTCGCAGTACCTCATCTTGGATTGCGATCTTTTCAGTAGTCAACACTGCATCCACATTCCGGCGGGCGATGCGGCGCGCCACTTCGGCTTGCGCCACCGAGCCGACCGCTTTGATAACATTCACGGACCGGAAAAGATAATCCGTGGGAACCGCAACGAAGTACTGAACCGCAACTCTCATATTGATGATGTTCTGGTCGCCCGTGAGAAATTGAGACGTAATCGGCTGAGAGCGGCCAAGGACGCCGTCCGCGACGTCACCGCCGATGATGAGCCGCTGCAATTGATTCACTTTCACCTTGAATACACGATCGATCGGGAAGGGAAGTGCATAGTGGATGCCTGGGTAGACGCGCGGGCTGGCGATCGCGCCGAAGCGCGTGACCACCGCCTGCTGATCGGGTCGCACAACGTAAATGCCCGAGGCGAGCCAGAGCAGCGCCAGGCCGCCCGCAATGCCTTTGCGCTTTGTCCATTTGGAACGTGGAATTTGCAGCCAGCGCTCGTGCTCGCGCTTAACCGGCAACCGATCGATGAAAGTGGAACTCACCGCGCTGCGGCCTCTCCTCTGGTAAGGATCTGGAGCAGCTCGGAATCCGAGCTCAGGATGGCTGTCGTCTTGTCGTCCAGCACCTTCTTATACGCCTCCAGCGTTCGCAGCAGCTTATAGAGCCGCGGGTTTTTTGAGTACGCTTGGCCGTAAATGCGCGTCGATTCCGCATCTCCCGCGCCGCGAATTTTCTCCGCTTCCCGGTATGCAATCGAGAGAATTTCTTCTCTCTGGCGGTCCGCATCTGCTCGAATACTGAGAGCCTGCTCCTCGCCTTCCGCCCGATATTGCCGGGCGATGCGTTCTCGCTCAGCCCTCATGCGCGCATACACGCTCTGCTTATTCTGCTCGGGAAGGTTGATGCGCTGAATCCGGACATCCACCACGCTAATCCCGTATTGCTGTAACGCGGCCCGCTCGGTCAGCGCAGTGAGATGGTCCAGCAGTTCTCCGGTTTCGACGGTTACAGGCGTCGGCGAGACGAGCGAATCGAGATCATGCGTGCCCAGCGCCGCCGAGAGACCGGACCACACAATATCGTGGAGACGCATTTCAGCCGATACCGGGTCGCCCACCGTTTGAATGAAGCGAATCGGGTCCTGTATCTTCCATGCGACATAGTTGTCGATCACGATGTTCTTCTTGTCGCGCGTTAGAAACTCGGAAGGCCTCGGATTATAGATCCGCAATCGCCTGTCAAAGTAAGTCGCCGATTGAAACGGCCACTTTACGTGTAAGCCTGGATTGCTAATCGTGGCCACTGGCCGGCCGAATTGTGTGATCAGCGCGAATTCCGTTTCCTTCACCGAATAAAAGGCGAGATACAGGATGATAAGCGCGCCGCAGAAACAGGCAATGTAAATATGTTTTTTATAACGTTCCATGAATTTATGGCTCCTCCCGTGGCTTCATCTGATCGGGAGAGATGAAAACGGGATTTGCTCCGGGACCTGCGACCTCCACGCCATCTTCCAGCAGGAACAGCCGCCGGGCTGACTTCGTATGGTCCAGAATCAATTTTTTCTTACCGGGCAGAACTTGCTCCATGGCCTCCAGATACAACCGCAGCTCCGTAGGACCGGGTGCGGATCGAAACGCAGCCTCTCGCTGATCAAAGCGGTTTGCATCGCCGTCTGCGCGATTCCTTCGCGCCGTACTGTACGCATCGGCCTCCGCAAGCCGCGCTTTCGCCTTGCCCCTCGCTAGCGCGATCTGTTCATTGCGATATGCCTCGGCCTCGTTGATCAGCCGGTTTTTCTCCTCATATGCCCCCGAGACCTCCCGAAAAGCGTCCACCACTTCGAGTGAGGGGTGAACATCCTGCAATCGAAAACTGAGTACCCGAACTCCGGTATCGTATTTGTCCAGCCGCCGCTGCAGATCCCTTGCCGCCCTGACTTCGACGGCACGCCTTCCGGTGGTGAGGATCTCATCGAGCGGTGTAGTCGTCGTAATCAATTGAATCGTGGATTCTGTCGCGGCCCGCACCGTCGCCTCGCCATCCAATTGACGAAATAGAAATTCGTCCGGCCGGAGCAGATCGTAATGTACGGTCGCATTCAGCTCAATCATGTTCTGATCGCCCGTCAACATTAAAGCCTCTTCCGCTTTGCGTTGGAATCTGCGGGAGCGGTGTTGCGCGTTCCATTCATAAGCAGCGGGTTCGGTATCCGGCGTGGAAGCATTCGAACGGAATCCTACTTCAATCACGCGAACCTGATGAACCTTAATGCGCGTTAACCGGTCTACCGGCCAAGGCCATTTGTAATGCAGCCCCGGTCCGCTGTAAGGCTGCACTTTGCGCCCGTAGCGCAGCACGATTCCCATCTCGTCAGGCCGAATGATATAAATCCCGCTAAACAGCAAGAGACCGGCACAGGCGAGTATCGCGGGCCGGATCGACTGATGGCGGCGTCGATAGAGCCACAGCGCGGAGCCGGAGAGATCGATTTTGCCAATCACGTTCCGCAGACGATCCCAGGCTTGTGGAATGGGAGTGCGCGCGATGAGCGCCGGAATTCGCGAGCGTGCCGGCGCCACTCGCAGAAGCCGCAGTGAATTCATCATCACCAGAAACGAGGAGAGCTGATGAGTAAGCGCTGCGCCGATCGGTCCGATGATGCCGCTTGCGGCGCACACTACCGCAGCCAGGTTGACGATTCCCGCGAAGACGATTATGTTTTGCCATGCCGTGGCCAGCGCTTTCCGGCTGACTTCGAAAAATCTAGGAAGTTCCTCGAGCGAGTGCGGCATGTAGACGACGTCCGCGGCTTCCGCGGCAATATCGGCGGCGCCTCGGACAGCGATACCCACTTTGGCGTTGGCCAGTGCGGGCGCGTCGTTGATGCCATCCCCAATCATGGCGACCGTTCGTTTCTGAGATTCCAGTTGACGAACGCGGTCAGCCTTTTCGTCGGGCAGCAGTTCCGCATCCACGCTCGGGATTCCGGCTTCTCGGGCCATGACCTCGGCGGCTCTTCGCCGGTCACCCGTAAGCATCAACTGATTCGTAATTCCAAGGCGAGTCAGTCCGGCCGTGGCCTCGCGAACGCCTTCGCGCAAACGATCTCGCAAAAGGATTCCGCCGGCCAGCGCGCCTCCCTCTGATACCAGCACCGGGGTGGCGCCCAAACGGTCCGCTTCGTCGAGGATCGGCCCTATGTTTTCGACGCCCGATGCGGCGAGGAAATCCGCGTTACCGGCGCGAATGACGCGATCTCCCAGCCTGCACTCAGCACCGCGGCCAGGCAGCACGCGGGCGCTCTCAACTGTAGGCAAAACCAATTTTCGCCGCAGCGCCTCCGCCACGATGACTCGAGCAAGCGTGTGCTCGGAAGCGCTTTCCGCTAACGCCGCGAGCGCCAGAACTTCATCGTCCGTGCGATTGGAGGCAATTACCTTGATGATTTCGAACTGCCCTAGAGTTACAGTGCCGGTCTTGTCGAAAGCAACTGTATCCACTTTTGCGGCACGCTGCAATGCCGCGGCGCCGCGCACCAGAATGCCGCGACGCGCCAGGCCGCCGATGGCCGCGACCATAGCAGTTGGCGTGGCAAGGATCAGTGCGCACGGGCAAGCCACGATGAGCACCGATACCGTCCTCAGCCAGTCATGCGTGAAGTAAAACGTCAAGGCGCCGCTTAACAGCAAAGCCGGCAGAAAATATTTCGCCACCCGGTCCGCTAAGCGTTCCACGGGGGCCCGCCTCTGCTGGGCTTCTTCCACCAGGCGGATCACGCGTGCCAGTGTAGTGTCGCCCCCGGCGCGTGAAACGGATACATGCAGCAGTCCATCGCCGTTCAAAGTGCCGGAGAATACCTCGTCACCGCATTGTTTATCGCGCGGCAGGGGCTCTCCGGTAACAGAGCTTTCATCCACTGAGGAGAAACCTTGCCGGACAATTCCGTCTCCGGGAATCCGCTCCCTGGCGCGCACGATCATCGTATCGCCCGGAACCAGCGATTCGGCGTCGATTTCTTCCTCCGCCCCGTTGCGAAGAATTCGCGCGCGCCTCGGTAACTGTTCAACGAAGCGCTGAATCGCTACCGCCGTCCGTCCGGCGGCATAGGATTCCAGTCCTTCCCCGACGAGCACGATGAACATAGCCTCCGCTGCCGCCAGATACTGACCCACCGCCAGCGCCGCAATGACGGCAACACAGAGCGCGATGTCGGCGGAGATTCTCTTCTCCATCAGCGCTGAAATCGAGTTGTAGAAGGTCTTATAGCCCGCCAGCAGCGTAATAAAGATCGCCGTGTCGATGCCAAAGACAGTTCTAAACAGGCCCAGCCAGTTGAGCAGCAAAAGGACGCCAACGAACGCGGCGAACGCGTAATAGCGGATTCGTTCCTTGCGCTCCTCGTCCATCGGCGGGCTCTACACAGGTGACATGTTTCGCGGGTTTCTTGGCGTTTGAATCACAGATCAGATTACCTCACGTCAATCGATACGATCCTACTGGCCCGAGTATGTGATCCACATCGGCGAAACCCAGACGATCTCGCCATTGTCCTGCTCGCCGCGCACATAATAGTAGCTCGTCTTGCCTGGTTGCGCTGTGTAATCTGTCCACGAGAATGAGACATCGGGAGAGTTCGGCGCGGTCGAATAGACGTAATTGCTGTCCTTAATTACGTAGACTTTCGCGAACTTTGAGCTCCCAGTCAGTTTCACTTGCAGCGACGGACGCGAAGATGAGGAGAACACGTCTCCCATCATGTGACTTCCGCTGTGCACGTCCGCCAGTATATTGTCGGTGGCGCCGTAGACGTGGCGCTTTCTTAAACCGTCAAGCACCGAATCGCGAGTTACATCTTTCACGAACACGTTGCTGTAGCTCAGGTGAGTCGACACATGATCCGAGCTGGCTTCGAATCCGAGTTGGTAACCTTTCGCCAGCGCCAGATTGATAAAGCCCTTCGGGCGCCACCCGCCAATCGAATCCTTCGCGGAGTTAGACCGCGGTGCATCGGGCATCTCATAATTCTGGCGGTCGCCTTGGTAGATCTCAACCACCGGTTCTACGGAACCATCGTTATCGCGCCAATCGGTACCCATGTTCGTTCCGCTGGTGTGCGAACCTACAATGCCGCCGAAGAATTTCAAGTACGCGTATAGCATCTGCGTATCGGGCGCGTGACCAGGAGCGTCCGCTGACGAAATAGGAAGCCGCGGTAAGGGCCGAATGCCGCGCTGCGCGAAGATAACGTTCCGGTGTCCCTCGGGATACGCAACGCTTCGTTCGTAATTAAACATGGGCGAAAACTTACCCGGCGAGTAATAAATGTCGGTGAGTTTCTGGATCAACCACCATGTATATTCACGGCCTCCGCCGTTGTCGTGATCGCAGCATCCCACCCAGTCCAGCGCGCCCGCGTCCAGAATATAGCGCCATTGATCGAAGATAGAGCCGTCGAACCCGCCATCCATCGAGATTTCACTGTGACGATGAAACTCTCCGCGAACGATTCGCAGCCCTGTCGATGGCATCCGGTATTCACGCAATCTTCTGATCGCGCTTACCTCGACCTGATCGGCCGGACCGCCTCGCCTTTCCTCGCGCGCCGGCACAACCGCCGGGCTTTGAGCAGCCGGGCCGAGGACGATCTCGTTTGCAAACAAATCGTTCTCATAGGGGTCCTCCGCCCGAGCGGCCTGCTGATTCCCGCCGCGATCGCTGAGCCGCACCGGCCAAAACTGGCGGCGCCCATCAGACGAACCAATCGCCAATAACTGCCCAGCCTTCACGGATGCCAGCGCCGGACGATTATCGAGCAGATTGTCGCTGTGGTTTAAGAAAATGGGGCGCGTCCACTGGGTACCGTCGAACGAAACTACATATTCGGTCCAAGCCGTGCCGATGGGCGCCCACCAAATAGGATGAGCGCTTCGGAACGCAAGCCAGATGCGGCCCGAATCGTCTATCAGCAGCCGTGGGCTTGTGTTTTTGGGATTCTTTTGATTTGCTGCCGGCCGGTTGGGAACGCGGGCCTTGGACAGCGCGGGATCCGGATCCAGAGAGGCATTCTCATTCTGTACGCCAATTTCCTCCGAGCGCAAACTCGGTATTCCGGGCAGAACGGTCCCTACATCGCTCGCGAGCTCGATGGCCCGCCCGCCAGGCTCGAATCCGCGAACCCGAATTACGCGGCCCTGATAAACCGAAACGCCCTCCGTGTCATAAGCGCCAAAATCTTTGCCCCAATGGCTGCCGCCCTCTTCATAGGCAATCCATAGCCGCCCCGAATTGTCATACGCGATAGACGGGTAGGCTTCGTACCCCGCGCTCGCGGCAACTGCCTTTTCTGTGGCCCACGAATGGGGAGTAGAAGCAGTCCTCATGTAAACGTCATAATTTCCGGCGCGGTAGGAATCCCAGGCAATCGTCACGTCGCCGCGCTTGTCTGCCGCAATCGCCGGATTCCATTCATTTCCTGAGGAATTCGAGACCGCAATCGGCGCGCTGAAACGCCCGCCGTTTTGTACGGCGGCAAAAATCGCTGCCCGGCCGTTTCGCCACCCTTGCCAGGCCACCCAAACCTTGCCATGCGAGTCCGCCGTCGAGACGGCTTCGACATCCGAGCCAGGTTCGTGTGAGATCTGGATCTGTCGCCCTGGCTTCCCCTCTTCGATACTGCGTGCAAACACGTCGAAATTTCCATTGGTGTTAGCCGACCAGAAAACCCACACGCGGCCTTCTCCGTCAATAGCTACAGAGGTCCGGTAGAGATCGCCGCCCGGCGCTGTGATCGCAACTGCTTCGCCCCACCTACCACCTGAGTAGCGGCGTGCAAAAACTTGATCTCCGCCTGTAGCGGATTTTAGCGGCGCGAAATCGGTCAGCGGTTGCTGAACAGGCGCGCGAAGGCGATTATGATCCGGATTGTGGTGGAACGTCAGGTACGCAATCCAAACGTTGCCCTGCCGGTCCGTTGCCGCGGAAGGAAAGTCCTCTTCATCGGGTGTCTGGGTGAGGCGCGAAGTGGGCGGGACGCGATCCACAAACACGCGTCCATTCAATTTCCGAATGCTCGTGCCGTACGGAATCTCGCTCAAGCTCACTTCGAAGTTGCCTAGGGCGGTAGTGATGCTCAGGGCCGTAGTCTCCGACGCCGCGGAAAGATTCGCAATAATTCCATTCGCCACGACCTCCCGAATCGGCTGTCCATTGAACTGCGTTCCCCCGCCGAACAGACGTACCGGGTGAGTGCTCGCGTGCCAGGTTGAACCTGAAATAGAATCCGTATCGTCAAAGCGCCACGGGTCGATCGAACTAAGGGCCCCACCCCGGACTTGGAGTGAGCCATCCCATGGTGCCGATTCCTGATCGGTCAGGCCCAGCAGGATCCGGACACTAACAGGCGTTTGCCCCCCCAATGTCGCTGCGAAAAGCGGGAGGCTGATCAGCAAACCGGCGATTTTCATATGCCCATAGCAAATCACATCCGGTTTTAGGTTGATCACTGCAACAACAAATCGTAGCGCAGACGATCATTTCTTGTCGTCTGTGCCTCCTGGGCAGGCATGCCACAAACGGCAATAAGCCGCCCAACCGTCTAGTTATTCTTCGGACTCGTAAGCTTTGCGTTAGACCGGTCTGGCCCCTCCAATATTTTGTTGACCTTAGGCCGTTATCCGCCATATACTTCTGCCTAGGTCGCCTTCGTCGCCGCAATTGAATTATCGAAGGAGGGGTAAATGAAAACCCTGTTCCGTTGCGTTCGCGCTGTTGTATTTCTTTCTACCTCAGCGATGCTGCTCCTGGGGCAAACCACGGCTACCAACGGCAATGTCACCGGTACAGTAATCGATCCCACCGGTGCACCCGTCCCCGACGCCATCGTGACCCTGACCGACAGGGCCACAAACACCGTCCTCACCGCCCACACTAACTCAGTCGGCATTTACGTCTTCCAAAATCTGAACGTCGGGACCTATGACCTGGTCGTGACAAAAACGGGCTTCCGCAAGAGCATCGTCACTGGCCAGCAGGTTGCAACGGGAACGAATCTCACCGTAAATGTGACCCTCGAGGTCGGCGCCATGAGCGAAACCGTTGAGGTGAAAGAAGTCCTCGGTGGCGAGCTCCAGACCGAGAACGCCACAATGGGCAGCTCCATCGGAGGTGCGGCCATTCTCCAGCTGCCCACAATCAATCGCGACGCCACCTCGCTCGTTTTCTTCCAGCCCACTGCTGCTCCTACCATGAATGGCGCCGAAGGAAACACCACCAGCGGCAACATCGCCGGTAATCTGGCCGACCAGAACACGTTTCTGCTGGATGGCGGAAACAACACCAGCGACCTGGATGGCGACAACGCAACTTATATTGCGCACAACGGCTCAGGCGTGGTGCCGACGCCCGCCGAAAGCGTCGAGGAATTCCGCGTCAATACGAATAACCAGACGCCCGATTTCTCACTGTCCCAGGGCGGCCAGGTGATGATCACCACAAAGCGCGGAACCAACCAGTTCCACGGCGCAGCTTACGACTTCTTCCAGGCTGACTGGCTGAACTCCAATGACTGGAGCAACAATTTCAATGGAATTGCCAAGCCCAAAGGCCACTACAACCGCTTCGGCGGCGCGCTCGGCGGACCTCTGGCGCCCAGTTTTCTTGGCGGAAAGACCTATTTCTACGTTAACTATGAAGGCGAGCGCTACCCGCGCTCCGGGCCGTTCACTTCTCTCGTGCCATCCGCCACCTTGCGGCAAGGAATCATCCGCGAGCGTGACGCCAACGGAAACATCGTTTCCTATAACCTCGCGAACTCGACCGCCTGTGGCCCCAACGGCGGGCAGATGTGTGATCCACGCGGCATCGGTCTGAATCCCGTCATCAACCAGATCTGGAACAAGTACATGCCGGCCTGCAACACCATGAATTTTGGCGATCACGGCCTCAATACCTGCGGCTACATCGGGCTGCTCTCTTATCCTCTCACCAATGATTTCGGTGTCGGTCGTCTGGATCACGATTTCGGTTCCAACTGGCGGTTCTTTTCGAGTTACCGGTATTTCCGCCAACCCAATCCAACCACGCAACAGGTGGACATCGGTGGTTTATTGAAGGGAGACACGTTAGGACAGCCGGCCAGCGCCTCCACCACTATTAATCAGCCCCGCTATTTCGTAGCGGGCCTGACGGCAACGCTTTCGCCCACCCTAACTAACGAATTCAATTTCAGCTACTTGCGGAATCAGTGGCAATGGCTTCGCGCGGGCGCCGGCATTCCGCAATATCCTGGTTTGGGAGCGCCGGTCGCCATCAACGGTGATGCCAATCACAACACCGCTCTTGTTCCACTGAACATCGATACTCAGGATGCGCGTCCGCGCCTCTGGGACGGCCATGATTTCGATTACCGCGACACAATAAGCCTCCTCAAAGGCACACACCTGATCCAGTTTGGTGGAGAGCTGTTCCATCAGCATTGGCGCTTCGATCGTTATGACAACGTCGTCGGTGGTTTGACGCAGTTGATCTATCAGGTCAGCAGCTCGGGACTTCTGATGAATTCCAATTACCAGCCCATCGCCTGTGGTGGCGGCCTCACCGCCAACTGCTTGACCAAGGGTGAAATCGGAAGCTGGAACTCGCTCTATGCAGACGTGCTCGGACTGGAATCGTCCGCAACCGTAGTCGCCACGCGTACGGGGGCCAGCCTTTCTCTCAATCCGCTCGGAACTCCTGTTCACTCCAGCGTCTATGATCGGACCTTTAGCGTCTTTCTCAACGATACCTGGAAGATAAAACCGAATTTCACTCTGACCTACGGTTTGAATTACCAGCTTCAGTATCCTCCGCGGGATGCCAATGGCACTCAGGACATCATGGTCGATGCTGCCACGAACCAGCCGATTTACATGTCGAGCTATCTGAACAGCACGCTCGGCGCGGCAGAAGCCGGTACGGTGTATAACCCCACCCTCGGTTTCAGTCCCATCGGAGCAGTCAGTGGCTTGAAGTGGCCTTACAAGGCCTTCTATGGCGCCGTCAGTCCTCGTGTTTCCTTCGCCTGGAGTCCCGACGTGAAGGGCGGCTGGCTCGGCAAGCTTCTGGGCGATAAAGCCACCGTCATTCGTGGCGGTTACGGCCGTTTCTACTCTCGTAATTTGGGTATCGACCTGGTATCGACACCGGTGCTGGGCGATGGCTTCCTGCAGCCCGTTACTTGCTCTGATCCGCTTACAAACGGCTCCTGTACGAAATCGCAGGGCTCGAATCCTGCAACTGCATTTCGAATCGGAACCGATGGACTCGTCTCGCCTCTTCCGGCCATTTCCCAAAATCTGACCACCCCCGTTGTGCCTACGGTCAATGCTCCTTCGTCTGCTCTTCTGGAAACTCTCGATGGCAATTTCCGGCCCAGCATGTCGCAGTCTGTGGACATCAGCATCCAGCGGCAATTCAAGGATGGCTGGCTTCTCGAACTCGGTTACGTCGGTGTTTATGCCAGGAATATCTATCTGGGAGTCGAGTTCAGCGATGTGCCCTGGATGTTGAAAATGAATGGCCAGAGCTTTGCGAACGCTTACGACAATCTATACTTCGCCCTCAGCGGTAACAAAGCCATCACGCCCCAGCCATTCTTCGAGGCGGCTTTGAAGGGCAGCAGTTATTGCAAGGGTTACGCCAATTGTACGGCCGCAGTAGCTGACCAGGAGTCGAGCAACATCACCACGCAGTCGGTCGGCAGCATGTGGGCCGATCTCGACGGCAGCTACTCTTTTGGGCCCTCGACGCCGATCGACGCGGGTCAATGCACCGAGTACTGCTATGCCACGACTGCGCTTGGGTGGTCCAATTACAACGCCGGAACCGTATCGCTGACCAAGCGTTCCCCAAACCTGACCTTCAGTGGGAATTTCACTTACGGGCACGCCCTGGGCATCACCGGGCTGAACCAGGCCTACACCTTCGCCAGCACCAACGACCCCTGGAATCCTGCCGTCGATTACGGGCCGCAATATTGGGATCGCAAATTCACCTTCAATCTGCTCGCTTCCTACACCTTGCCGTTTGGAAAAGGCCGGAAGTGGGCCAGTAGCCATAACGCAGTCAACGAAGTCATCGGCGGCTGGACGATTTCGCCCATCTTCTCCTACGGCAGCGGCCTCCCGCTCCAGGTCTCCACCGGCTCTGGCCAGGAATGGGGCACCGGGATCAGCGGCGATACGGACGGTTGCAATGCTGTCCCGCTTAGCGGTATGGGCTACAGCAATTCGCCTGTTTTTGGCGTGAATGGCAGCAGCGGAATCGGCGTGAATAGCGATCCGGCAAACGGAGGAGCAGGTGTAAACATGTTCGGCAATCCCGCCGCAGTGTTCAACAACTTCCGCCCCAACCTGGTCGGCATCGACGGACGTTGCGGTGGAGGCGGAACATTGCGCGGCCAGCAACGCTGGAATCTCGATCTCGGATTGACGAAACAGATCACCTTCACGGAGCGCGCGGGACTGCAAATCTACGGCCAGGCTTTCAATCTCCTGAATCACATGGAATGGGGAGACCCGGCCGTCAACCTCCAGGATCCCGCCAATTTTGGCGTCATCGGCGGCCAATACAACGCGCTGGCCCTAGGCTCGGGCGGCGGAGTATCGGGCACAAACTACACGCGCATTATTCAAGTCGGCGTCCGATTGTACTTCTGATCGATGCGGAGCGGCGCCATTCAGGAGACAGGAGACAGGATCTTCTGACTCCTGACTCCTGACTCCTGACTCCTGACTCCTGACTCCTGACTCCTGACTCCTGACTCCCGGCGTTTACATCACGAAGCGATAACCAACTCCGTGAATTGTTACAAAGTGTCGCGGCGTAGTGGGATCGGGCTCACATTTGTTCCGCAGTTTACTCACATGGGCATCCAACGTGCGGCTGCTCGCGTCCTCGCTGTAGCCCCACACTGACTGCAGTAGAGTCTGACGTGTGAGCGCGAGGTCCACGTTGCTGAGAAAAAAAAGCAGAAGCTTATACTCGCAGGGAGTCATATTAACTTCTTGACCCCGGCACAGTACCGTTCGGCGCTCTCGGTCCACTTCTACATTTCCAAAGCGAATCACAGTGTTTTGATTGGCTCTGCGACGGCGTAACAGCGCGTGTAAACGTGCGACGAGTTCCCGTGGGGCAACTGGCTTGACGACATAATCGTCGGCGCCCGCTTCCAAAGCCAGCACCTTGTCCAGTTCCTCACCACTCTCGCCCAGAATGATGATGGGCTTGTTGCTACTCAATCCCTCCAGTTCCACGCACAGTTCCACGGCGCCGATTCCGGCCAGAGGCAGGTCGATCATCAAGGCGTCCGGCTGCATCGTGCGGATGTTTTGTAAGACTGTTTCCCGACTGTTAGCCAGAAGCGGAAGGAAATGCTCCTTTTGCAGGATCATGCCCAGAAAACCGCTGGCCGTTTTGTTCTCACTAAGTATTAAAATCTTCTCCATGTTGTTCCACTTTCCGCTGACTCCCCCTGAAAACACGGCTCGGCTTGCATCGCTTGTCCGGCTCGCCTGAGTGGGCCGGCTCATTCAGAAATCGCCGCTTCCTCCCTACTTTTCCGGTGATGGTTGCTTTAATTGTTCTGTGATAAATGGAGAACAGTTCATCAGGGAGAGCCCTTCCGCTACGAGACTGCGGACGAGCGCCGCCCCTGCACGATCGACAAACAGGACATCGCTAAAATCGAGAGCCACATGTCCCTGCTCGGCACGCGCCAACTCGCATGCTTTCTTGAGCTCCCCGACCCACTCTCCACCTAAACGCCCCGCGAGTCGCAACGTTCCCTGGCCCGGCGCCGAGATCCAAGATATTTTCAGCATCACTTGCCCTGCGCTTGTCACCACTGTGAGTAATTTGCTCCCCACCCGACCGACCCGAATCTGGCTTTCTTCGGTTTCAACGTGGCTTCCATAGCCCCGGCTGACGGACTGCAACCAATTTTTCCCATCAATTCTGCCGTGCGGCACTGGAAGGTTCTCCGGAACGGCAGTGAAACAGCACGCGGCGTGCCACAGAAACGAACAGAGGCAAACCCGTAAACTGCTGGAGCTTATCTCGCCCGCGGCAAAAGACCTTATGGCGGCAGCCTACGAAATGTGGTGGCCGGCCGACAACGCTTGGTGGAATGTTGCCGGGGCCGCGAGATTTAGTGGCGAATTCGATCGATGCCTAAACGCTTCACCCGGCCGCGAAGAGTATTGGGATGCAAACCGAGGATTCTTGCCGCGCCCTTCGGTCCCTCGATGACCCAACCGGTGCGCTTCAGTACGGCGAGGATATGCTGTCTTTCTGCGTCTGCGAGTCGAAGAGGCGGCTCCCCGCCTCGTTCAGATGGCATACTGTGGACCGGCGGAGTGGACCCGGGCGCGCTGTGCCCTTCCAATACCACATCGGACGTACCGGGTCCCGCCGGCATGCGGAAGACATCCCGGTCGAGCGCAAACACCGGCCCTCGCGAGAGCACGACTCCACGTTCGATGATATTCTGCAATTCCCGGATATTTCCAGGCCAGTCATAGTGGATCAGGAGGTCCATCGTCTCGTCAGAAACAGCAGTAATTTTCTTCGCCAACCTCTTGGAGCAGCGACCAAGAAAAAACATGACGAGTTGGGGAATATCGGCGCGGCGCTCCCGCAACGGTGGCACGCGCATAGGGAGCACATTCAGACGGTAGAAAAGATCAGCGCGAAAGGTCCCGGCCCTCACCGCGCCTTCAAGATCTCGATTGCCGGCGGCAATGATCCGAACGTCCACGCGAACCGTTCGGCTGCTGCCAACCGGCTGGAACTCGCGTTCCTGCAGAACGCGGAGTAGCTTCACTTGCATGTCCAGCGGCAGCTCGCCCACTTCGTCCAGAAAGAGCGTGCTCCCGTCGGCCAGCTCGAAACGTCCTATGGCGCGTTCGAGAGCGCCGGTGAAAGCGCCTTTCACGTGACCAAATAGTTCGCTCTCAACCAAGCTCGAAGGTATCGCGCCACAATTCACCGTCACCATCGCCCTTGCTTTCCGAGAACTGCGGGCGTGAATAGCACGCGCAATCAGTTCCTTGCCTGTGCCGGTCTCACCGCTGAGCAACACCGTCGCATCGGTAGGCGCCACCATTTCTACTTTTTGCAACACCTCCAGCAGGGCGGGACTGCAACCAACGATCTCTTCGAAGTTGTGCTCGGTGCGGATCTCTTGCTGAAGATAGACATTTTCCGCTTCTAGTTTCCTTTTGAGTGTCTGGATGTCTTCATAAGCCTTCATGTTCTCCACAGCCAGGCTCACCTGAGCGGCCACTTCGCGCAGAAAATCCGCATCTTCCCCGGAGTACTGATCAGCCTTCGTGCTGGCCACGTTCAGTGTTCCAATACAGGAGCCGCGAGCCATAAGCGGGACCACGCAATGAGAGCGCATCCCCTCAGCGGCAAGGAGTCGTTCGTTCGAATACTGCTGCTCTTTTTCGAGATCGCGGCGCAGCGACGGCTGCCGGTGATCGAATACCCATCCGACGCTCGTGTCCTCGTGTTGGATCTCCTGCCCCACCTTAAATGAGCCGATGCTGCCCTCGACAGCAAGGAAACGGAACGTGTTCCGTTCCGGAAGATATAACGTGAGAGCGGATACATCAAAGGCGACCACACGCCGCAGAGCATTGGCGATGGATCGCAGCAGCGCTTCTTCAGTGAGGCTGCTGATAATGGCGTTGTTGATTTCCAGAAGGCTGCGCGACCGCTCCTCACTCCGCGCCACCCGCAAGTTGGCTTCGCGCAATGCCTGTTCGTTTCGTTTATGTTCGGTGATATCGCGTGACACTGCCAACAGCCGTTCCGGTTTGCCGTCTGCGTCCCGGATTGGAGTGATGGCGACGTCCCACCATTTCGGACGTTTTGTTACCGCTGTCGCAAAATATCCTGTGAAACGGCCCAGACCGCCTTCCCGCGCCGCCTTCACCGCCGTCCACGCCGCCTCCCGATCGTCGGCTTCCCAAAACTCAATCCAGGAGCTGTGCGCGACTGCGTTAAAGTCGCAAATTTCGAGCGCCCGCATCCCGGCTTCATTCATCGAAAGCAGCCGGCCCTCCACGTCCAGTACCTTAATGCAATCCTGGTTGCAGTCGACCAGCCGCCCCTTAAACTCTTCACTCTTGCGCAGCTCTTCTTCGGCCCGCTTTCGTTCGGTGATGTCAACGAAAGTAACGACGGCGCCTACGGTTTTGTCTTGCCGGATTAACGGGTGAGACCAATACTCGACGGGAAAGCTCGTGCCATCGCTTCGCCAGAAGACTTCGTCGTCGCGATGCACGCCTTGATTAGTTTGAAGACCGCGGTAGATCGGGCACTCCTCCAGCGGGTACGGGCGGCCATCCGCCCGGGAATGGTGCTCGGTTGCATGCATGTTCTGCCCGAGCAATTCGGCCGGATTCTGGTAACCAAGCAGCTCCGCCGCCGCGTCATTGCAGAAAGTGCAGGTGCCATCGGATTCGCAGCCAAAAATGCCTTCCGCCGCCGAATCGAGTATCAGCTGGACCTGCGCATTCAGCGCAGCTATTTTTTCATACGATTGCATGTTCTCGATGGACAGCGCGACCTGCTTGGCGACATCGTGCAGGAAGTCTGCATCGGTCTCCGTATACTGGCCGGTGCTCTTGCTTAAAACGATCAATGTGCCGAGGCGCTTTGCGTGAAAGGACAGGGGGACGATGCACAAAGAGCGGATGCCCTCTTCGGCCGCCAGCCGTTCTGCCTCATACTGCGCTTCTTCCAGGAGATTATGACGCAGAAGCGGCCGCTGATTATCGAACACCCAGCCGGAAGCACTGTCCCGGCGATCTAGCGTAGAACCCACCACAAACTGCGATTCGTGCCCGGTCTCCAGCGCCAGTAAACGAAGCAGGTCCGTCTCCGGCTCGTAAATATTGAGCGCCGCTCGGTCGAAGGGCAGGGCTGGCCTTAATGCTTCGCAGATGGCATGCATCAATTCATCGCGCTTTAAACTGCTCGCAATCGCGTTGTTGATTTCCAACAACGTCCGATAGCGCCCTCCGAGTTCGGGCGTCCGTCCCAGTGCAGAGGACCCGTGCATGCGCTCCTGCCGCGCCATTCTATACCTATCAGCTTGACATCATTCTTCGGCGTTCGCTGACGCAGCCGCGCACAGCGAAATCTCTTACTGGTCATGCTATTCGTTGAAGGGCTGCAGCGATTTCGCGCCCTCCAAGCAGGTCGCGAACACCGCTCTTCCCCTGAATTGAGAGATGATTTAGTTCGAAACAGGGCCTATGGTCATTGCCAGTTGGAATGTGAATTCGATTCGCGCGCGTGCGGAGCATGTAAGAAGGTGGCTCGCTGCACACAATCCGGATATTCTGCTGCTGCAGGAACTCAAAGCGGCGGAGTTTCCCGCAGGGTTATTTGGCCAGCTGGGGTATCAAAGCGCGGCGGTTACCCAAAAGACCTATAACGGCGTGGCGATTCTGTCTCGTTCCCCGATTGAGATTGTTTCGACAACGCTGGTTGGCGATGAGGCAGACAGTCATGCACGCTTCCTGGAAACTGTGATTAGCGGCATTCGCGTTGTCAATATTTACGCGCCCAATGGGAACCCGCCTGGTAGCGATAAGTTTTTTTACAAGCTGGCGTGGATGGATCGGCTGCTCGGGCAATTGCAGATGTGGCTAAAAAGCGAGATGCCCACCTTGGTAGGCGGCGACTTTAATGTCATTCCAGAGGACATCGACTGCCACAAACCTTCCTCCTGGATGCATGACGCGCTGTTTCAGCCTGAGCCGCGGGCCCGCTATCGTGCCTTTCTCGGGCTAGGCTATACTGACGCGTTTCGTTCTCTACATCCGGGCGAGGCCGGCCAATTCACGTTTTGGGACTACTTCCGAAAGGCATTTGAATACAACCGTGGCATTCGGATTGACCACCTTTTGCTCTCGCCGGGATTGGTGCCGCGATTGGAGAGCTGCGAGATCGATAAGGCGCCCCGAGCGATGGAGAAACCGTCGGACCACACGCCAATCATTGCTCGATTACGCCCTGCAGTTGGGGATTCGTGAGCGACCAGAAAGATTCGCGAAGCAGTTCGCCTCGACCCAACACGATCCATAGGTCCGCGCCATCAATAACTGCAACTTTCGCCCCGTCAGTCGAGAACTTCGCCCGAAATCAAGGAGCGCCCGGGCGCTTGCCACCAGAATTCGTGGGCCGGGCCACCCTTCAACGAGCCGGTCCACAGCTCGCGATCCGGCCGCAGAAATAAAATGGTCACGCCATCGGGATGCAGGGCAGGCGAAGAAATGTCCTCCATTACCCGCGCCGGAGTGCGTTCAGACTCGTCGTGGCTGTAGTCGCCAGCCATTCACAATTCGCAAAAATTTTCTTCGCTCCTTCCCTTCAACAGCTTGCAATCCAAGATTGCAGCGACTCGTCTGCCCCTGAATCACGCTTTGAGCAGGAGTATCCTTTTATGACGCCTAGACAAGCTCGCACCGAGCGCCGCGCCGCCGAGCGCAAAGCCAAAAAAGCGGAGACAAAACGCCTCGCAGCCCTCGGACAGGAACTTTCGCTCGAAGAGGAATTCTCTCCCGAATTGATTGCCGAAGCAAACGCGGCACGGCAGCGCGTCCAAGCATTTATCGACCGAGAACAACGCCCCAACCCACCCATTTCGCCCGAATACGGCCACGACTGTGCCGAACAGCGCCACGACTGTGCCGAACAGAACCGCGGCTGTGAAGGAGCGGAAGCACCACCTTCCCGTGCCGAAATCAATCGCGCCAACGCCCAATTCTCAACCGGTCCGCGCAGTTTTACCGGCAAATTGGCTTCGTCTCGTAATTCGCTCAAACACGGTCTAGCCTCAGGCGAAACAATCATCCCCGGCGAATGCCCCGCCGCTTTCGAGGCCCTCTTGCAAGCCTTGCTCGAAGAACACCAGCCAGCGGCCCCGACCGAAGAACTGCTGGTAAAAGAAATGGCGCAATCCTATTGGCTCGCGCAACGGGCCCTTCGCCTCCAAAACGAATGCTTCGGTGAAAACGGAATCGACGACAAGCGCCTATCCTTATACTTGCGCTATCAAACCACTCACAACCGCGCGTTCCATAAAGCCCTTAACGAACTGCAAAAGCTAAGAGCCGAAAAGAGAAGAGCCGAGATTGGCTTCGTTTCGCAGCAGCACAAAGAAGCCGCCGAAGCGCGTCGGCAATCCGCCGAAAAACGCAAACAGGATCGGCACGAATGGGACATTTTGCTCGCTCAAGCTAAGACTGACCACCAAACTTTGCTGAACATGGAACTCGAACACCGCAACGATCCGGGTCTTGCTCCCTTGAATCACCTCAAAGCAGCCGAAAAAGCCGCCTGATGATGTTCCATTAAGATGGGCCTGAATGAGCGCTCATGTAACACGCCGCCAGTTTCTCGCTGCCTCGAGTGTGCAAGCAGCCGCCCTTACGTGTGCTGCTCGCGCGACCGGCAAATTGCAGTCGGTTCAGCCGAATTTCCTTTTCATCCTCTTAGACGATATGGGCTGGCACGACGCGGGCCCTTACGGAAACACCTTCATAGACACCCCGAACTTAAATCGCTTCGCTTTGGAAAGCACCCGGTTCATCAACGCTTATGCCGCGTGCCCTGTGTGTTCGCCCACCCGCGCAAGTATCCTTACAGGAAAATATCCGGCGCGCCTGCACCTCACCGACTGGATTCCCGGCCGCAAACAGTGGCCGTACGCAAAGCTGTTGACTCCGCCTTTCCATCAGGAGCTGCCTCTCAGCGAAACAACGATTGCGGAGGCTCTTCACGGGCGCGGTTATCGAAGCGCTGCGATCGGTAAGTGGCACCTCGGTGGCTCGGGCTTCCTGCCCACGGACCAGGGTTTCGATATCAATATTGGTGGAACCGCCAAAGGCAGCACGCCTACCTATTTCGGACCCCTGGAGCTGCCCGGTCTGAAGCTGGAGCCCGGCGAATTTCTCACCCAGCGGCTCACACTCGAGGGAGCGCGCTTCATCGGCGAGAATTCATCGCGGCCGTTCTTCTTATATCAGGCGCACTTCACGGTGCACCTGCCGCTTCAGGCTCGCGAGCCTGCCATTGAAAAATATCGCAAGCGAAATACCGGCGATGTCGACTCGATCTACTGCGCAATGGTCGAGAGCGCCGATGATTCCGTCGGACAATTGCTGCAAGCGCTAGAGGACTCCGGTCAAGCTCAGCATACGGTGGTGGTGTTCTTTTCTGACAATGGAGGCGTGCGATTTCAGGCGACTAGGCCCAAACCCATCACCAACAACGCGCCGTTCCGCGCGGGCAAAGGCCATCTCTACGAGGGCGGCATTCGCGAGCCGCTGATGATTCGCTGGCCCGGAGTTACGCGCCCTGGCGCGGTCGTCAACGATCCCGTCTCCAGCATCGACTTTTTCCCGACCTTTTGTGAAGCCGCCGGCGTGCCGGCTGGCTCAGTGGATGGAATTTCGATTCGTCCCGCCTTGCAAGGCGAAAAACTCCCGGAACGCCCGCTCTTCTGGCATTACCCGCATTACAGCGACCAGGGCGGCAAACCCTCAGGCGCAGTCCGGCTCGCAGAGTGGAAGCTGATCGAGTTCTATGAGGATGGGCGTCGAGAACTGTTTCACCTGACTGACGATCCCGGCGAGCGGCGAAACTTGGTTCATCGCGAACCGGCGCGAGCAAGCCGGCTGTACCGGCTGTTAGCTGATTGGCGCCGGTCTGTAGATGCCGCCATGCCGAGCCCCAATCCCGGATATAATCCGGCCCGTGCCAGTGAGGGACTGACCGGCTATGAGCCCCCCACGCCACCTCTATGACGGGCGCCGTTTTCAATTGCTGTGGGACAGCATGCTTGATACACTGTCGCTGGTCGGTTCGCCGGATCCACAAGGGCTGATATGAAGTCGCTGACACTATTCGCCGCAGTAGGCTTCATCGTCGTGGTGTTCCGCTGGGGCGTCGGGCAAACGCCTGCTCCGCGCACAACTGCTGCTCTGCCCGCCGCGGCTACCGCTTTCCGCATCGGTTTCGGCGAGTTGCAGGAGCGAGAAACCGACTACTCCGGCGCCTTGTCGTTGAGCGAAGGTCGAGTCACAGAACTCATTCCCTGGCGTTTTTTTGGCGAGGACGGAGTGCCAGGGCAAAATTCGTGGACGGTCCGAACCGTGTTCGCGAACATGGAAGACCAGCCTGACCACCCGCGCCCGATATCCACGCCAGGACCAAACCGGAACATTGTGCCAAAGGCGATATCGGCGGTGGTGGATGCACCCGCCACGGCCGAGGTGCGCGTTCAAACGCACCGTGCCACTTATACGTTCCGTCTGAGCGATTTGACGGGCGGTCGGGTTTTGCAATTCGAGAACGGCGATGTGACAGCGCAAGCTGTACCCGCTCCTGGGCGAGTATCTCCCGCAACCCGGCAGAACGTGACCGCGGAGCACGATTATCCATCCATAGTCGCTGTCTCCGACGATACCGCCTGGGCCGCATGGCAAGTGTACGAAGGCGGAGGAGACCGCGTACTAGTCGCGCATTACACGCCCTCGGGCTGGTCGGCGGCTGAACCCTTAACAGAGTCTGGGCAAGACCTCTTTCGGACGGCCATTGCCGAAGACTCGCGCGGACGAATCTGGGTCGTGTGGTCGCAACGCGACGGCGAAGCTTGGGATCTGACCGCGCGCATCAATGATGGCCGGAGCTGGAGCGCTCCGCGCAAGCTGACTAACGGAGGTGGGCCGAATTTCTTTCACAAACTGATTCGGGATCGAGCCGGCAACCTTCACTTGATCTGGGTGGGACATCAAGCGGGCCAATCACATGTAATGTGGAGCAAGCTAGCGGGAGATAGTTGGACCGCGCCCCAGGAAATCAGCGGTGCCAGTGCGTGGATGCCGGATGCGGCCGCCGATTCGCAGGGCAATCTGTATGTCGCCTGGGACAGCTATCGCACCGGTAACTACGATATCTTCTTGCGGCGGATTGGCGCGGACGACACGCTCGGGCCGATTGAGCAGGTCACGAAATCGCCGCGCTTTCAAGCTCACGCCTCGCTTGCGGTGGACGGCAGCGACCGGGTTTGGTTGGCTTGGGACGAATCGGAATCGAATTGGGGGAAGGATTACGCTCGTGACGCCACGTGGCGCGGCACTACGCTGTACGCCGATCGCCGGCCTCGCGTCGCGGTGCTCGACAACGGCAAATGGATGGAGCCGGTTGCTGATCCCAAGGCCGCCATGCCACCCCGCTACGACCGTTACGTGGAAGGTCCGAAGTTGGCTTGCGATGGTGCGGGACGCATTTGGATGGCGCTTCGTGCGCGTACCTCCACAGCCATGAATCGTACCGATTTCTGGGCCAATAATGGCCGCTGGGACATGTTTCTGACTGCTTTTGAAGGGGATCGCTGGCGTCCTGCTTCGCCCCTCCCGAATTCGAGCACCCGGCCCGACGGCCCTTTCCAGCTTTTCCCCTCTGCGGCAGGAGCATGGGCGGTCTGGACCAACGACAATCGGCTTTTCCCAGCAGCGGGACCGGCTGCAGGTCGCCGCCTCAATGAGATTGAATTCGCGCGAGTGGAGGACCACCTTTCCAACGCGGCGTCAACGCTGAAGGCCTTTTCTGAACCGCCCGCGAACGCGGCTTCTATCCATCCACATGAGGATGTAGATGTTCAACGCGCACGCGCGTATCGCATATCAACGCCGGCTGGCGAACTTCGGATTGTTCGCGGCGACTTTCACCGGCACACGGAGATATCTCCTGATGGCGCCGGTGACGGCTCGCTGGAAGACTACTTCCGCTACATGCTGGATGCGGCCCGCATGGACACGGGCATCGTCTCCGATCACAACGCCGGAGGCGAAGAATACACTTGGTGGCGCACCGAAAAAGCGATCGACCTGTTCCACATTCCGGGCGGCTACACTCCTTTGTTTGGGTACGAGCGGAGCGTGCCTTATCCGAATGGCCATCGCAATGTTGTGTTCGCCCAGCGGGGCGTGCGCGTGTTGCCGATTTCTAGCGAAGAGCAGCATGGCACTGTGAACACCGGACCGATTCTCTATCCCTACTTAAAACAGAATCGCGGAGTCTGCATGCTGCATTCCCTCGCCACCGATCAGGGGAGCGATTACCGCGACAACGATCCCGAAGTGGAGCCGCTGGTCGAAATCTATCAGGGCTATCACGCGAATTACGAATATGAGGGCGCCCCGCGAGCCGAATCGACCGACTATCACGTCGACACGCACGGGCCCTACCGCCCCTTAGGCTTCTTTTGGAACGCCCTGGCCAAGGGCTACAAGCTCGGAATGGAATCCAGCTCCGATCATGTTTCGACGCACAGCTCCTACACCATGATCTATACGCCGTCAACTGCCCGGCGAGACATTGTTGAGAGTATGCGCAAACGGCACGCTTACGGAGCGACCGACAATATTGTGCTCGATTTTCGTGCGCGCGACCGCCAAGGACGTGAATGGCTGATGGGTGATTCCTTCGAAGCTTCCGCAGCCCCTGTTCTGCATGTGAAAGTACTAGGGACCAGCGTCATTCAGAGTGCCCAAATCATCAAGGATGGGAAATTCGTCTACCAGGCCCAGCCCAACGCCCAAACAGCGGAATTCGAATACTCCGATACCTCGGCTGCGCCGGGACAAAGTTGGTATTACGTCCGGATCATTCAAAACGACCGCAATATGGCATGGTCGAGCCCGATCTGGGTGAAATACAGTGACCGCTAAAAGACAAACTTCAAAGCACCCTGAATCAGTCGCGGATTCCCAACCGTTGAGTTGATCGTCCCTTCTTGAGGAGAGTTGACGGTTGCGTTTGGAAGCGCGAAATGGGGCGTGTTCGTAAAGTTGAACATTTCTGCTCGAAATTCAAATCGATAGCGCTCGCGCAAGTAGAAATTTTTTCCGATCTTGAGATCCATGTTTCTTAAGCGGGGGACCTTCAACGATTCCGCGTCCGGCGTTGCCGTATACATATTGTTGAGGCAAGAGAAAGGCGGCAGGATTGAACCACTCGCGGAGGCTCCTCTGATTTGATGGCAGATTCGGATCGGAGACGGCGTTTGGAAAATTGGTTGTTCCTGTATTTGTCAGGTCCACCGAAAGAGTAGGAGTGAAGTATTGTCCGGTTTGCAGGGTGAGAATCCCGCCAGCTTGCCATCCGCCCGAAGAACCAATCCAATGGGCCACTCGGAACGCAGCCAATGGCGCTCTTTTCCGAACGGCAGATCGTAAGTGAAAGCTTCCCACGAATACCTGCCGCAGGTCATAAGCGCTATTGCCGTAGTCAAGGGAAAGGTTGTACGGGTCTCGAATGGGAGAGGTATTGTCGTTGAGCAATCCGTTACCGTTATCTAGGTCGTGGGACCAGGTATAAGAACCCAGGAACTCGAGGCCGTTGGAGTATCGCTTGCCGGCTTTTAGCGTCAGGCCATTGTAGTTGGAGTTGGCGCCTGCAGGGTATTGTGTGATGGAGCTGAAAAACGGCCACGGACGGCGATTCTGGAGAGTCCCGGGTCCAGGTGTGAATGGCGTATTTATGTTCTGGACAAAAGCGAGTTGCCGGACGCCCTCGCCGAGATAAGAGGCGGTGAAAACGATGTGGCCGGGAAGCTCCTGTTGAAGGTCGAAGAACCACTCCATACTGTACTGGTTTGCTTTCGCCGGTTGAGCCGTACTGACGGAAACATTCTGCCGGATGACAGTTGTCGGCAGAAGACCTGCAGGAAATCCTTGCGACACGATTAAGGCAGGCGAAAAAAGCTTGTCTGTCGGGAAACTGATCTCGGTGAAATTAGGAGGCTGATTGAAGAAGCGGGCGCCATCTTCGTTTTCATAACTCGGCTCCCCATAATATGTGCCGAATCCGGAGCGAATCACCGTCTTCGGTGTGGCTTGAAAAGCGAACCCGATCCGAGGCGAGAAGTTGCTATTGTTCTCAACGCAACCGCAGTCGCTCTTGTTCTGAGGCGCCACGACCTGGTAAGCCTGCGAACCGTACTGGAACTGGAAACGGCTAGCGTAGATGCTGTGAAAACTTGGAGGACCGAAACGATCCCAGCGCAGTCCAAGATTGAGCGTGAGCCGGGGTGTAACGCGCCAGTCATCCTGGAAAAAAGCCGAGTAGTTATGCGTCAACATCGATTCGCCATTTTCATTTCCGATAGTTCCGCCGCTGGCGTCGCCCAGTAAGAAGTCTGCCATCGAATCGCCTGTAGTCCCACGATTATTCGGATCTTGCGTAAACGATCCATTGAACGTCATATTGCCTCTCGCGTACCGCGATGCAATGCGGAAATTGTATTCTCGGAGAAGCTCGACACCGAACTTCATCGTGTGAGTCCGCTGCACCTTTGAAAAGGTATCGGAGATCTGGATGATACCGAGGTTATTGGTGTTAGGCCAAAAATTTTGTGTGCCGACCTGTGCATAGTTACTAGGCGAGAATAGTGTCAGGCCGGTATCATTCGCAGCGCCGAGTCCGGGTGGTATGCCCTGTATTCCTAACTGGGAGTTGTAGTTTACCGTGTCTGGGACACCAATCAGGCTGTTCATTCTTGAATACCCAATCCGTAGCTCGTTCGTTGCGGATGGAGACAGGATAGAGTCCCAATTACCTGAAAAGCTATTCGAATCTAAGCCCACCGTTTCCCAGGTGCCACCGGCTGCGGGTAATGGTAACGAGCCGGGTTGAAGCTGATTGAAGTCCCTACGGCTGTAACGAAGGAAAAAGCGTTGGCTAGAGCTGAAGTCGTAATCAACACGGTCGTCATATTCGTTCGTGTTGGCCGTCCCTGGTGCGGAAAAATAATAATTATTGGAAATACCAGGCAAATTCGGGAGCGGGTACAGATTGATGACTTTAACGGCAATCGGATCAAAACGGCCGGCTGGTATCTGGTTATTCGGGAACGCCGTCCGAACGTCTAGGCCTTTGACAAGCGCCGTTGTTGCCGGATCGTAAATCACACTACGGCCTGCAAAATTTCCGGTCCGCTCCGCGATCGTCGGAACGCGTCGCTATGCTCGTGGTCCCAGCATCGATGCGGGTAGCCTCGAAGCTGCCAAAGAAGAAAAGCTTGCTTTTGAGAATAGGGCCGCCCAGGGCGCCGCCGAATTGGTGTTGATGATAGGCGGGTTTTTTTGGCCGACGGAGAAGAAACTCGTAGCATCCAGGTCTCCATTACGCAGGAACTCATACAGCGAGCCATGTAGTTCATTCGTGCCGGATTTAGTCTCTACAATGATGGTTGCTCCCATGCGGACTCCGTATTCCGCTGAATTATTGTTAGTAACCACTTCGAATTGCTCCACTGCGTCGATAGAAGGAGTAACCGCCTGGGCCTGGTAGCCCAACTCGCCTCCCGAGGCACGCGTGCTGTTATCTAGACCGTCGACTAGAATATTTGTTTGGTAGACCTGTTGCCCTAGAGCCGTGAATGAGCCTTGTGAAGTATTCCGGCTTCCCGTAGATGGAGAAACGCCCGCGGTCAATTGGGCAAGCTGAAGATAATTTCTGCCGTTCAACGGCAGTTCGACGACGGTCTTATTGCTGATCACTTGACCAACACTCGAACTGTCGGTCGTCAAAGGTGCCGCTGTGGCGGAGACATCAACCGTCTGGGAAACCGTTCCGGTCTTCAATGTAAAGTCAACGCGAGCTATCTGGTTTACATCGAGTGTAAGGTTGTGTTGAACGGCTGTTTCGAAGCCCTGAACTCTTGCTTCTACCGAGTATGCGCCAGGAATCAATCCTGGGATTGAGTAAAACCCAGTGGCATTGCTTAAGGATGTGGTGGCCACCCCTGTCTTGGCATTTATAACCTTGACTTGCGCTCCCGGAACGACAGCATTTGATGGATCGTGAATCTCACCCTCGACCGTGGCCAGCTGACCAAAACATAGGGCGGCCATGAAAGGCAGTAAGAGCAAAATGCGTCTCATTTGTTAACCTCCGAGTTTTATGTGATGAGTCGTTATCCTATCTACCAGTCCAAACAGGAGCAAGCCACGCCACTGGTTTAGCCGGATCAGGTTCAGGCGCATCGCCGCCGCCGGCATTCCAAATTCTGACAAAAAAATATCTGCTGGTGGAGTCGTTAATTGTGGGACTCCAGTGGACGGAGTAGCCGGGAGTGGGGCTATAGGTCTGTACTACCGTGCCGCCATCCCTGACAATGTCGATTTTCGTAATCTTGTCCTTAGGGTTATCGGTGTCCGGATCATTGATCGAGATATCGAACGCAAATTCCCCAGGCTGGTTAAGCGTCGATCCCATAATCTGCCCGTTTACCGTGTACCTGCATTGAATGTTCTTATCAAGCGATGCGTAGGTGCGGCGTTGTCGCATGCCCTGCAGGATAGCGGGTTTGGATTTGCTCTCGGCCAAAACAAAGGTCCGTGAGGTATTACGTCCAATGCCTCCGAGTCCATGATTATCGTTGCCGCAAACGGGCGAGACCTTCCAGCCCTTATCGAGAGCGTTTACAAACCCTTCATAGTGAATTTTGTTATTGGAGTTGATGACTTCAAGCAGCGTGATAATGTTCGTCACTTGGGGGTCGCGATAGGCCCAATTGTTGTACTGGTCGGGACCAGGGTGGTTGAAGCTGACGACAATCGGACCATCGCCATTCGCCGGAGCACTCTTGAGCCAGTTATAGAAATAGGGAAGGTCAATTCCGGGAGCCAACGCATTCAAAATCCCTGAGCTGTTGATCACGTTGATATGGCCAGTTCCGCCGGGACCGTCGTTTTCAGAATATTCAAAACCAGCGATACCCACGAAGTTATCGTCAGAGCTCTGGGCAGCCTCTTGCTTGGTGGTCGCCCATGCCTCACTCGGGGCCTGAAGGGTGGCTTCCTGAGAGTGATCGGTCGTGACGTAAAAGTCATACCCATCGGCCTTGGCTAACGAGAAATGCTCGGACGGCGGGCCCTGGTATTTCTGCCAATCAGGTTTCAGAGTCGCGCTCGGACTCGGATACTGGACTCCGTTGATAACAAAAATGCCGGCGCAACCGGTTTTGCTCTTGACGTACCCGTCTGACCAGGTAAAGACAAGGTTCGAGGAAGGGCTCAAGGCATAAACGAGTATTCCGGAACAGCCATTCTTCGCATATTGATCACCGTGAGACCAAGTGTAAGCGGTATGTGCATGAGTACTTCCCGCATAAATCTGATAATTGGCTGACGATTGGTTCGTCTGCCCGAGTGACGAAATAGGAATCAAGATCAGAGGGGCTATGAATACGGGAACTCGCATGGTGTTATCTCCGGAGGTAAATTGCTCGCGTCCGAGGTTTTCCTTGCATTCAGCTTCTTGCCAGATATCGGGTTGCGCCGTATCTATCGGGCGGCTGGCCGCCGTGAACCGGAGGTCCGCTCGCAGCATACGGATCATGGAACTGAGCCATCATCTGGTACAAATGCTCACGCATGATACCGGCCTCTTTGCTGTGTTGGGCGTCATCGGCAATGTTGCGCATTTCATCCGGGTCTTCATCGAGATCGTACATCTCGTCAAAATCGAACCCGTTGAATACATATTTGTACCGATTGGTTATCGCAATACGTTGGGTATAAAGAAACTCGCCCCCATAATACGCGCAAAGAATGCGGTCCGGCCAATCGGCGTGATTTGAATTTTCGAGAAGCGGCAGCAAGGATTTACCGTCTGCGAACGGCAATGCAGCAGCACCGGTCACATCAATATATGTATGTGCCAGGTCGTGCGTTTGTACGAGGGAAGAGTCATGCCGGCCGGGTTGCACGTGACCGGGCCACCGAATAATTAACGGAATGCGATAGCACTCCTCGTAGGGAATCCAGCCCTTGATCCACATACGATGAGCGCCCACCATATCGCCATGATCGGAGGTGAAGACTACGATGGTGTTCGCCGCCTGCCCGGATTCATCGAGCGCCTGAAGCAGCCGCCCAATTTGCGCATCGAGTTGTTCTGTATAGGCGTAATAACATGCGCGGCTGGCTCGAACGTCCGCCTCTGTGACATGCCCCCAGGTCTGTGATTCACGGCGGTGCATGCCGGGTTTATTGTGAAAATCGTCGTTGAAACTCTTGGGCGTGGCAATGTGTCCGGCATCGTACTTGAGAAGAAATTTCTTCATCGGGAAATAGGGGTCGTGCGGCTGAATGTAATGCACCTCCATGTGCCATGGCTTAGTGCTTTGGGTAAAACTTCTTAACATTTGGATCGCACAGTCTGTTCGGTAATGTTCTGGTGCTGCTTCGTCCGGGCCTTCTGTGTAACCCCACATAGGAAACGGTTCGGATCCGGGCCATTGCATCATCCGGGTCACGGTCCTGCGTAGCTTCTCTTTAGGACGCGGCACTTGGATTGAACTCTTGGTGTTATCTCGAGCTGCGTCGCGATAAGAGGCGGCATCGGCCACTTCATGAAAGCCGAACTCGAGCGGGCCGCGAACCCAGGAGGCATGCCACTTTCCTACATAACCAAGGCGATAACCCGCGTCGCGTAAACACTGCGAATACAGCACAACCTCCGGGTACATATCACGGTGAACGGAAGGCGCCGAATGAACCTGATTGAAAACGCCGTTGTGCCAGTGGAAGGCGCCCGACAGGATCATCGCACGAGCGGGGCAGCAAACAGCGCATGGTGTATACGACCGTTCGAAAAGTAGGCCCTCGCTTGCAAGTCGGTTGAGGTTGGGCGTATTGCACTCTGAGCGATCAGCAACAGTCGCCCATTGCTGCTGGTCAGACATGATATGCAGTATGTTCGGACGCGTTGCTGGTGGGCTATCAAAACGGGGAGACGACAGAATCGCGGCGCTGCCGCCGAGTAGTTCCCGCCGGTTTATCATTGTTAAAAAATGTACTTCAATGCAAACTGAAGAATGCGCGGCGATCCGGCAGCAGTAATTTTGCCGAAGTTAGCGCTAGTAAATGTAGTGTTAGGGTTGCTGAAATTCACGTTGTTGAAAATATTGAAAAAATCCGTACGAAACTGTACCGCTTGATGTTCAGTTACCGGGAAAGATTTGAATGCAGAAACATCCCAATCTATCGCTGAAGGACCTACGATGAGATTTCTGCCCGCCGAGCCATAGAGTTGACCTGCCGGCAACGAGGCAAAGGCAGCCGTGTTGAAGAACTCTGAAACCAATTGTGAGGTCGGGCGGCTGCTACCGAAAACAGGATTGCCAACCAGATTTGGACGGTCATTCGTATTCCCGTCCAGATTGGTGTCGGTTCCCGAAGTGATATTCAAAGGCAGACCAGCGCGGGCGGTCATGAGGCCATCGAGTTCCCAACCGCCAAAAATTTCGCGGCCTACTATGCCCCAGCGCTTAAACGGCGGGACCTGCCAAACCCATGACATAGAGAACACCTGCGGCACATTGAAGCTCGAAACGGCTCGATCCAGGGCGAAATTGTTCGAGTTCACAAAACCCACTGTCGAGATGCTTGTCGGATCATCTGACAGCGTGTCGATGGACTTGGACCAGGTGTAATTCGCGAGTAAAGAAAACCCGTGGGACAGCCTGCGAGTTAAAGTTGCTTGCAAGGAATTGTAAGAGGCATTGCCTGCGGTCTCCAATTCATAAATCGCGCCATAGATGCCCGGCAAGTAAGGCCGCCTCGTGTTGAGGTTAGAAGCGGTGGACGCGCCGGGGATATACGTGGGTGTGTTGGCGTCGCGCTGGACATATAAATCGTGAGAGACATTTCCGACATATCCGACTTGCAGGCTCATAGACGGGCCGATCTGTCGCTGGACCGTGAAATTGTATTGCTGCACATACGGCGTCCCTGAGCCTTCGCCGAGGTAGTTCGCCGTGGCGGGCAAAACAAATCTCGGATTACTCGGGTTCAGCGTATAAGGAAACGGACTGCCTCCCTGCGAAGCCCAGGGATTCACAAGATTAGATGTTCCGAAAATTGTCAAGTCCAGAATGAATGGCTGATTTTGCAAGTTGGAAGTAAGGTTTATCATGCTGGCCGCATAGAAGATTCCATAGCCGGCGCGAACCGCCGTCTTTCCGTTGCCGAATACATCCCAGGCAGCTCCCACACGCGGCGCGAAATTCGTCCAGATCGTCGGAGCAATTCCATCCGGTATGTTTGGATCGCCGGGGAACAACATTCCTAAAGGCGCCGTGGGAAACCGCTGCGATTCCTTTCCGGCTTCAAACGTGCCCAGTGCGTTTCCGGCACTAGTGTAAGGAGTATTCAGTTCCCAACGGAATCCGAGATTCAAGGTCAGACGCGGAAGAACCTTCCAATCATCCTGAAGAAACAATCCCGTGCTTGTGCCTTTGAAATTACGATTCAGACCGCTGTTCTGGCGGAATGTGGCTGCTTCCCCCAACTCGAAATCTGCTTCCGCGTTCTTGGTATAGGCGCCGGTGAAAGTCGTTTGGCCGGCGCCGAGCCAGTTCCCCGTTTCGCGAAAATGATTCCACAAGAACGAACCGCCGGCTTTAATGCTGTGACCTCCGCGAATCCAGGTCAAAACATCCGTTCCGCCATACGTAATCTGAGGCTGTGTATCATCACCATAAGTTCCCCCGGACCAATATCCGGTGACGGTGATCTGCGGCGGTCGGGGCGGTGTTGCCCCCAACGAAATCTGGCTTCCAAAATCGGACCAGCTTGTGTGAATCGGCGTAACCGTCGCATAGTAATTCCGCGTGTAGCTGACGTGAGCTTCGTTCACGATTGTGGGAGAGGCAGTCCAGACATCGCTCAGAATAACGTTTTCCTGTTTGTAGATGGTATCCGTAGTGCCGTAGTTTGCGATGTTACTAATTCCTCCAAAGGGCGTTATGCCATTGGAGCGGTCGATAAACACCGTACCGGAAAGTTTGTTGGTGTCGGTGATCTGGTGATCAGCCCTGGCCATTCCCTGGTCATCGTTGATGGGAGCAGGTTCAGAATCGCTGTAGGTTCCTGAAGAGTTGTTTGGTAACGGCACCAATTGGTTCAGAATTTGCGTAGCCACAGGATCGAGACGGGATGCTGGAATAATTCCATCGGCAAACTGTCTTCCGGTGCGTGGATCGATGGGCCACTTCGAGGATGGAAGCGCTGAGAAATTGCCTTGGCGCTGCGCCAGCGTAGGCACGAGAATACCGTTTTCAAAGGTATCGGTTCGAAGCCGTAGCCCCTGATAGGAGATGAAAAAGAATGTTCGATTGCGGCGGATGGGCCCGCCCACGGTTCCCCCAAATTGATTTCGTTTCAGCGGATTGACCCCACTCTGAAAAAAATTTCTTGCATTGAGAGAATCATTCCGCAGGAAATCGAACAGGGTTCCGTGAAAGCTGTTAGATCCTGATTTCGTGACAACGTTCATCACGGAGCCGGGCAGACGGCCGTATTCGGCATCGAAATTACTGGTGATGAGATGAAATTCGTCAATAGCGTCCGGATTTGGCGCCATGTTCCCGCCGTTTCTGAAGAGCGAGTTGTTGAATGCCCCATCCAGGAAGAAGTTGTTCTCGCGGATACGATTCCCATTCACATTCATGTTGTTGGCGTCGTTTGATCCCGTCAAAGACGTGCTGACGTTGGCCGTTCCAGGGGTCAGTTCCACGAGGTCATAGATGTTCCTGCCATTGAGCGGCAGTTCTTGAATTCGCGTGCTGTCGACTGTCGCACCGAGTTGAACATCCCGCGTGTCCACAAGCGGCGCGTCGGCCTTCACCTCAACCACCTCGTTTACCGAGCCGACCTGCAGCGTTAAGTCGAGGCGCGCATTTTGATTCACATCGAGCGTCAGCGGTCCGCGAACCGTTCGTTTGAAACCAGGGGCTTCCACCTCGACCTGATATGTCCCGGTTGGCACATCCGCAAACAAATAGTCTCCAGAATCGCCGGAGATGCTGTCACGCATCTCGCCTGTCGCGGTATTTCGAAGCTTTACGTCAATCTTCGAGATCACCGCGCCGGAAGTATCGAGTATCCTGCCGCTAATGGTGCCGGTCGTGGTTTGCCGTCCGTAGCAATGCAAAGCCGTTAAAAGTATCGCGGAAATATACAGCCGCTTCAGGATTTTCATAACGCGCCGAGAGACTCAGAAGTCCGGGTCCGTGCGCCTTCAAATATATCCCAAATTGGTTGTCAGCGAGGCGGCCGGGTGAAAGGCAAGAATTGCCCGGCGTTCGTACGCGTTGACAGGTCTTCATTTCTGACTTATAGTTGTCGCATTCCGATCTTCAGGATGACCTATGAGACTCAGACGCTCTGTTGCGATCTCGCTGTTTTCAAGCCTGTTCTCCGCAGCTTTTCTTTGGGGCCAGCAGCCTACGGCTCAGATTACCGGAATCATCACAGACGCAAGCGGGGCGGTAGTTGACGGCGCGAGCGTCGAGGTTTCGAATTTGACGACCGGGGTTAGTCAAAAAACAGTATCGAACGCAAGCGGTAACTATTTGTTTCCAGTTTTGAACCCGGGCACTTACAACCTCACCGTCGAGAAACCTGGATTCGAGACAGTGACCCGGACCGGCATTGAGCTTACAGTGAGTCAGGTTGCGCGATTCGACTTCGCTCTCCAGGTTGGCGCGACCAAACAGTCGATTGTCGTGAATGCGACAGCGCCTCCGCTTGATGCGTCCACGGCTGCTATAGGACAACTCGTCGATACAAAACAAATAGAGGGTCTGCCGCTAAACGGCCGCAACTTCTTGCAACTGGCGCAATTGTCAATTGGAGTACATCCCCCGAAACCGGGTGACCGGACCACGCTCGGCGGCTCATTCAACGCGAATGGAGTTCGTTCACAATTGAACAACTTTATGCTTGATGGGGTAGATAACAACGAAAAAATCGTAGACCAACAAAGCAGCTCTCCTGTTGTCATTCAGCCGTCCGTTGACGCATTGCAGGAATTTCGCGTGGAAACAAACAATTTTTCCGCGCAATACGGTTATTCGGCGGGCGCGGTAGTGAACGCGACCATCAAGTCGGGGACCAACCGGCTTCACGGAGACGCGTACGAGTTTCTGCGCAACAATGTTTTCGACGCGCGCAGCTTTTTCCTCTCACCGGGATTGAAGAAGCCGCCGTTTCGACAGAACCAGTTTGGCGGTACCCTGGGCGGCCCCTTAAAGCGAAACAGATGGTTTTTGTTCGGCAGCCTAGAACAGACCCAGCAGGACATCGGCAACACCCAGGTACTCACAGTGCCAACCCAGGCAATGAAGAACGGGAACTTCACGGGAATTGCGCCGATTTACGACCCGAATTCAACTAAAGCGAATCCTAACGGGTCGGGCTACGTCCGAACGCTATTCGCGAATGATACGATTCCGGCGATCGATATCAGTCCAGTGGCGGAAAAACTGCTGGCGTTAGAACCACTGCCAACGCTGCCAGGCACAATCAATAACTATGTTGTGAGTCCGACTGAAACAACGCGGGTGCGCCGATTCGATATGCGATCGGATTATACGGTATCTGAAAAGGATCAGCTTTTCGGACGGTTCAGCTATGCGCCAGATACCGCGGTAAACCCAGGACCGTTCGCGCCGCCGCTGGTAGGCAGCACTAATTTTCAAACAGCGAACCATTCGGATACGGCGTACGGCGCCGCGCTAGGCGAAACGCATATTTTTGGCCCGGCAGTAGTGAACGAATTTCGACTGGGATACAACCGGGTGCACGACAATTTGACACCGTTCGACACGAGCTATATAGATTCTCAATTTGGGATCCAGGGCGTTCCGGAACTCCCTGGAGTGACCGGCCTTCCAGAGTTCACGATATCCGGGTTTGCGGGATTAGGCGAAGCGACGTTCCTGCCGAACGATAAGATTTCCGAGACAGCGACGGTGGAGGATCATGTTTCCTGGGTGCGCGGCAAACATTCGCTCTCAGTGGGCGGAGACTACCGCTGGGTCAGGAGCTGGTTCTACATTTCGTCCGCAGCGCGCTCCGATTATACTTTCAACGGCACTTTCACGGAAAATTTACAAGCACCGACGGGTACGGGTTCGGGGCTCGCAGACTTCCTGGTTGGCCTTCCTAGCAACGCAGAGTTGAGTAACACGATCTCTGGCGACTTGCGCTATAAGTACATTGGCGCTTACATCCAGGACGATTGGAAGGCGACTGACAAGCTGACGCTAAATTTCGGCGCGCGATACGAGCTTTGGACTCAGCCAGTGGAGCGCAAGAATCAGCAGGGTAACTTTCTGGTGAACCCGCCGCGGTTCATTTACCCGAACTCAGCTTACCTACCTGGTATTCCTGCTTCCGACGTGGCAATGCTACCGAATGGAGTAAATGGCCGAGCGTTGTTGGCGACGGATACTAACAACATTGCACCTCGCTTTGGATTCGCATACCAACTGACGCCTAAGACGGTTTTGCGGGGCGGCTTTGGACAGTTCTTCGCCGACGATCCGGAAATTGGAGCAAGCTCTCGGCTTACGGCCAACCCGCCCTTCTATCAAGACGTTACGTTTCCGACAAATCAGGTTACGCCCATTATCAATCTGAACAGCGGGATTCCCGCCAACACCGTGGGTACCAATTTTAACCTCGCGAGTGCCTCACTCGCGGCATGGTCCACGAATTTCAAGCAGGCTTACGTCTATCACTGGAGCTTTGGAGCCCAACAGCAGCTCGGGAGATTCATTCTCGAAGCAAATTATGTGGGCACGTCGGGATTTGAACTTCCCGTCAGTTATAACGTGAATAGTGCTCTGCCCGGAGGCGCTGCAGTCGCGAGCCGGCGGCCCATTCAGGGATTCGGCAACATCACGCTTACAACACCCATGGGCGATTCCGATTACAACGCCCTGGAGACCAGACTGGAACGACGCTTTGCGAACGGATTGTCGCTGCTTCTGTCATATACATACAGCAAGGCGATTGACGACGGAGGCGAACAACTGATTGGCGATTTACAGCTGCGTAACGCCGAGGACGTAAAGATGGAGCGAGCCCTCGCGACAGACGATGTGCGCAACATGTTCAACGGAAGCTATCTATACGCTTTGCCCGTTGGCAAGGGACAACGCTTCCAGATCACGAATTCAGTGCTGGATGCAGTGCTTGGAAACTGGCAGGTGAACGGGATTACGACGATCCGCAGCGGGCTCCCGTTTACTCCGGAATTAGGATTCAGTTCGGCGAACACAGGGGATAATCGGCCCAATCGCGTTGGAAATGGGAATCTGCCCTCAGGGGAGCGCTCGATTAGCGACTGGTTTGACAAGACCGCATTTACGGCCGCTCCGTTTTATCAGTTTGGGAATGCCGGAAGAGACATTCTGGAGGGACCGGGACAGGTGAACTTTGACATCAGCATCTTTAAAGAGTTTCCGATTTCGAAGCTGAGAGAAGGGAGCGAATTCCAATTCCGGTCGGAATTTTTCAATGCCTTCAATCATCCTGAGTTCGGCCAACCGAATAACCGTGTAGATCTGGCGCAGGGCGGCACGATCACTTCTCTCGCAAACAACATGCGCATTGTGCAATTCGCATTGAAGCTTTTATTTTGAATTCTGATCGGGCCGGCATCGAGCGGGTCATGAAGAGAAGAGAGTTTCTCAAGCAAAGCGGCGGAGCTGCGGCAGCCTCACTGGTTTCCGGTCAACTTGGGTTGTCAGCTACAGGCCGTAGACCAAACATCGTGATGATCTATGCCGACGACGTCGGATACGGCGATGTGAGTTGTTATGGCGCTACACGCGTTAAAACCCCGAACATCGACAGGATTGCGAGCGGAGGCCTTCTTTTTACAAACGCCCATTCAGCGTCAGCCACCTGCACACCCTCGCGCTATGCATTGCTCACCGGCGAGTATGCGTGGCGGCAGAAGGGCACCGGCATCCTTCCAGGAGACGCAGCCTTAATCATTAAGCCCGGGCGCGTCACTCTTCCCTCGATGCTCCAAAAGGACGGATACCGCACAGGTGTGGTGGGAAAGTGGCATCTGGGTCTGGGAGACGGGAATATCGATTGGAACGGAGAAATCAGGCCGGGACCGCTCGAGATCGGGTTTGATTATTGTTTTATTATTCCGGCCACACTGGACCGCGTGCCCTGTGTATTTGTGGAAAACCATCACGTGGTGAACCTGGACCCGAAAGACCCGATCCGGGTGAGTTACAAAGAACCTTTTTCCGGGGAACAAACCGGGAAAAGCGATCCGGAGCTTCTCAGAGTGAAACCCAGTCATGGTCACGATCAGGCGATTGTCAACGGGGTGAGCCGCATCGGTTATATGACCGGGGGTAAGTCGGCCCTGTGGGTGGACGAGAAGATTGTGGATGTGTTGTCGCAGAAAGCGATCGCCTTCCTTGAGCAACACAGGTCGGAGCCGTTCTTCCTGTATTATGCAGTTCACGATATCCACGTTCCCCGATTGCCCAATCCACGTTTTGTGGGTAAAACGCCTATGGGGCCGCGCGGCGATGCGATCGCCGAGCTGGATTGGTCGGTAGGCCAGATTCTCGCAGCTCTCGATCGCCAAGGATTGACCAACGACACGCTCGTAATCTTCTCGAGTGACAACGGACCGGTGCTCGATGACGGTTACCAAGACCAAGCTGTCGCAAAACTAGGCAGCCATAAGCCTGCGGGACCTTTTCGAGGCGGGAAATACAGCAATTTTGATGGAGGGACACGCGTGCCATTCATTGTCCGTTGGCCGGGGCATGTGAAACCGGATTCGGTATCGAACGCGCTGATCGGCCAAATCGACTTACTTAGTTCATTCGCGGCATTGAACGGGCAAAAGCTTCCTGAAGCCGCCGCTCCGGACAGCCTGGATGAATTGCCCGCGCTACTAGGTAAATCGAAAACCGGCAGGCAGCAACTCGTGGAAGATGCCGACGTCCGCTCTTTGGTAGATGGCCAGTGGAAGTTGATCCAGCCAAGCAATTTTCCGAAAATAAATAAGGCCACTAACACGGAGTTAGGCAACGATCCGCAACCGCAACTCTACGATCTGGCGAACGATCCCGGGGAAAAAAATGACTTAGCGTCCAGATATCCGGAGAGAGTGAGAGAGATGAGCGCCCGGCTGGACAAGCTCCGGAGTGATCGGCGCAGCCGTGAATAGCTTATTCATATCCTGTGAGCACGCGAACAGTCGCCGCTAGTGCTTTGTAACGATTTTTCCGGTTAAACCGGTTGCATATACTGCGGTCATGGGCGAGACCACCGTTCTTAACCGAACCAACAAACGCTTGGATGAATCCAGTGTTCGGGTGCAACTCCGAATTAACGGAAAAGCACGAGCGCTGCAGATAGATCCGCGCACAACTCTACTCGACGCCTTGCGCGAGCAATTGGGACTCACCGGGAGCAAGAAAGGCTGCGATCACGGCCAGTGCGGGGCGTGCACCGTACATGTGAACGGGCGACGAACACTGGCGTGTCTGTCGCTCGCAATTGCGCATCAGCGGGACGAAATTACGACCATAGAAGGGCTGTCGAGCGGCGAGCAACTTCACCCGATGCAATCCGCTTTTATGGAGTGCGATGCCTTCCAATGCGGCTACTGCACGCCCGGGCAGATCATGTCGGCAGTGGCCATGCTCCGGGAAGCGTCGGGAGTAGTACCGAGCCACGCCACGCTTGATGTGGCGAACCCTCCGTCAGCCGGGGAGCTTTCGGCGGAAGAGATTCGCGAACGGATGAGCGGAAATATTTGCCGCTGCGGGGCGTACCCGAACATTGTGGAGGCAATCCGCGATGTGCAGAAAACGGGACGGGGAGGGCGCTAGCGATGCATCCGTTTTCCTTTCTCGAGGCAGAAAGCGCAGAGGCAGCGGTTCAAGCGGTCGCTACGGAAGAGCGCGCTGTGTTCTTCGCCGGCGGGACTACCTTGATCGACCTGATGAAGCTGGACGTGATGACCCCGGTGGAACTGGTGGACATCAATCGTCTCCCGTTCTCTTCTATTGATGCGCATGCAAACGGTATTACGATCGGGGCGAATGTCCGGAACAGCGATCTGGCGGGCGATCGTCAGATTCGTGAGCGCTTGCCGGTACTCTCGGAGGCTCTGCTGGCAGGAGCTTCGGGGCAATTGCGGAATATGGCCAGCACGGCTGGGAATCTGATGCAGCGCACGCGGTGCTCATATTTTCGAGACGTGAATGCGAAGTGTAACAAGCGGCAGCCCGGCTCGGGGTGTGACGCCATTACGGGTTTCAATCGAGGTCACGCGGTGCTGGGAACGAGCGAGCACTGCATTGCCACCCATCCATCGGACATGTGCGTGGCGCTCATGATTCTGGATGCTGTGATCCAAACACAACAACGCGACGGATCGAAGCGCATGATTCCTCTGGAGCAGTTTTACCTTCTTCCGGGAGAAACGCCCGAGCGAGAGACGGTGCTGGCGCGCGGTGAACTGATTACACACGTTCACTTGCCGAAGCTGGAGATGGCGCGGCATTCGCATTATTTGAAAGTGCGCGACCGGGCAAGTTACGAATTCGCTTTAGCTTCGGCGGCGGTGGCGTTGGAGATGGATGGCGAGAGAATCGTGCAGGCCAGAGTGGGGCTGGGCGGAGTGGCGACGATACCCTGGCGATCCCGTGAGGCCGAGACTGCGCTCGAGAACAAGCCAGCAGTACGCGAGACATTCCGTGCGGCCGCCGAAGCCGCTTTGGCCAGCGCCAAACCGCACCGCCACAACGCGTTCAAAATAGAGCTGGCTAAGCGGACGCTTGTGCTCGCTCTGGAAGAACTGTTGAGGCGGGCGTAGACAGGCTAGTGTGGAGTCCCAGTTAATGGTTTACAACCGCTTACTTACGTGCGCGGTTCAGTTCCGGAAATGCCGTGGTAAAGGAGCAAAATGGCGACAACATTGATCGGCACGCCCGTCAATCGCGTGGATGGGCGCAAGAAGGTGACCGGCGTGGCGCAGTACGCGGCGGAAATGGTGCTCGGCGACATGACCCACGCAGTGCTGATAGGCAGCCCGGTGGCGGGCGGTCGAATTCGAAATATGTGTGTCGATGAAGCCGAGCGCGCCCCTGGAGTGCTGCTGGTTTTGACGCATAAGAACTGCGATGCTTTCGGGCAAATGCCCAACTCACTGATGGCCGGAGGATCGGCCGCGGAGGACAGGCCGCCGCTGTCGGACGATCAGATTCTGCATACCGGGCAGTACGTCGCCGTGGTGGTGGCTGAGAGCGTCGAGCAAGCGAGTCATGCGGCATCGCTGCTCAAGATTGAATATGAACCCGGGCGGTTTGCGGTGGATCTGGAGGACGCACGCGAGACCAGCTACAAACCGGAAGAATCTTTGGGCGAGCCGCTGTCGGTGGAGCGCGGCGACGCGGCGCGTGCGCTTGCAGCGGCTGAAGTACGGCTGGATGAAACATATTCGACGCCGAATGAACATTCCTGCGCGATGGAGCCGCATGCAGCCATAGCCTCCTGGTCCGACGGTGGGCTGACGATTTACAACTCGACCCAATGGATGATGGGCGATCGTACGGTGCTCGCGGCTGCTTTTCAACTTCCCCCGGAAAAGATACGAGTGATCTGCCCATTTACGGGCGGCATGTTTGGATCCAAGGCGCTTACTGGGCCGCACGTCCTGCTGGCGGCGGTTGCATCCAAGAAACTCAAACGACCAGTGAAGGTAGTGTTGAGCCGGACGCAGGTACTGACGGATGTCGGACACCGCTCGGAGACGGTGCAACGCTTCGAAATTGGCTCAAAGCACGACGGTACCCTTACGGCCATGCGTCATCACGTCACAACGCACACGTCGCTCAAGGATGAATTCATCGAGTTCGCAAGCGTAACGTCGCGGATGCTCTATGAGGTTCCGAATTACAAGACAGTGCATGAAGCGGTTCGGTTGAACGTTATGAAGCCGTCCTGGATGCGAGCACCAGGAGAAACTCCGGGGCAGTACGCGCTGGAAAGTGCGATGGACGAACTGGCTTACAAGCTGGGAATGGATCCCGTTGAACTGCGGCGGCGCAATCACGCGGAAGTGAATCTTCAAAATGGGACGCCGTTTTCGAACAAGCATCTGCTGGAGTGCTATGCGCGCGGGGCGGAGCGTTTCGGTTGGAGCGCGCGAAATTCCGCACCGCGATCCATGCGGGACGGCAATACGTTGCTTGGTTGGGGAATGGCGACAGCCACCTATCCGGGTTATCGCATGGGCGCGACGGTTACAGTGCGTCTTGAGCGTGAAGCAGAGGGCGTGCGTGCTGTGGTTTCTACAGCCGGCAGCGATGTGGGAACAGGCATGTACACAATGCTGGCAATTACCGCCGGCGATGAACTCGGGTTGCCCGTGGACCAAGTGAGGGTGGAACTTGGCGATTCGAATTACGCGCCCTGCGCCGTGGCGGGCGGTTCGAATCTGACCGCCAGTACGGCTCCCGCCACGACCGACGCTTGCAAAGAAATAAAACGGGAGCTTCTAAGAATCGCCGCGAAAACGGCGGACGGATTCACCGGAGCTGAGGGGCGGGAAAGTGAGTTCTTGTTTCAGAACGGCCGGTTGGCGCATCGATCAGATCCAGCACGGAGCATCGGCTATGGAGACCTGCTGAGCCTGGGCGGGAAGCGCGCCCTTGAAGCGGAAGGCAACACGACGCCGGTTTTCGGGCACAACGATCAATACTCATTCCAGTCATTTGGCGCGCATTTCGTGGAGGTGCGTGTGAGAGAAGAAATCGGGCGCGTGCGCGTTTCTCGAGTTGTCAGCGTGTTCGATTGCGGACGCATTCTGAGCGCCAAGACGGCGCGCAGTCAATTTATCGGCGGCATCGTGTTCGGAATTGGACATGCATTACTGGAAGAGTTGATCTACGACCGTGAGCATGGGCAACCCGTGAACGCCGATCTGGCGGGGTACCTGGTACCGGTGCATGCGGATGTCCCGGATATTGATGTGAGCTGGATTGATGAACCGGACTTCAATTTCAATTCCGTGGGGTGCCGCGGTATTGGCGAGATTGGGATCACGGGGGTGGCTGCGGCAATTGCTAACGCGGTTTATCACGCGACAGGAATTCGAATTCGCGACTTACCGATCACGCCGGATAAGCTGTTGGGCACCTGAGATTTGTACGCAGGTGAAACAGCTATTCCTAGCCTGTGTCTGATAGAACGAGTAAATCCTAGGCTCTCGTGCGTCAAATTAGTGGGACTGCGGCCGGTTTGCTTCCACTAGTACTCCGAGGGTACTGTTCATGCTGGAGCAGTCGTTGCCGCGCCTTCGGAATCGCCAGATCGGGTGATAACCTGAAGATGCCCGGGAAAGGGATTAATTTGGACGACAGACTGAAGGATCTGATGCAGGAGCTGGGCAACGCCATCAACGAGTCGCTCTCCGATTCAGACCGCATTGCGGGCGCGATCGGCGAAATTAAACGCGCCGGCTACGATGTTTTCCTGGTGTTAGAAGCGACCATTGGCTTCAACAAACGTGAAGAAGATGGAGACTCTGACACCGATCACGGAGAACACGAATCCGAGCCGCATGTTTCCCGTGAGCACGCAGGGAAAATTCGTTTGACCACACAAGACCAGAAATTCTTGCGGGCTTTAAAGATCTCGGTCGAAGAAGAATCGAAGTAGTCTGGGCCCCGCGCCTGTTCGCGTGCGCGGTTCAGAATTCCTCATAGACGTTGTGCGTTAAACGAGCAGTTCGCTCCCAGGTGAACGAGCTTGCGCGTGAAAGCCCCACAGAAATTAGTTTCGATCTCAGCGCGGGGTTTTCAATTAGTTCTTTGAGCGATTTAGTCAATTCGTCCGTTTCCAACGGGTCTACAAGCAGCGCGGCGTCGTGGGCGACTTCTGCTAGCGCAGAACAGTTTGAGGTTATGACGGGTATGCCATGGGCCATGGCTTCCAGCACGGGAATCCCAAATCCTTCATCAAGCGACGGAAACGCAAAGATGGAAGCCCGCGAATAGAGCTGTTCTAAATCCGGGCGATCCACGTATCCGGTTACCTGAATGCGATCGCGATTCGGACTTTTTTCGATTCTGTCCAGGACGCTACGTGCTCCGTAGCCGTTGGCGGCTCCGGCGATGACAAGCATCCACTCTTGGGGAAGGCGTTCGAAGGCCTCGACCAGGCGGACGATATTTTTTCGGATTTGGAGGGCGCCCACGAAGAGAATCAGTTTTTCCCGTTTTGCGCGCGCGGAGGCAGGGAAGTGGACGCCGTGAGGCACTACGCGAATTCGCGAAGGGTCGAATCCGAGCAAGGTACTCACTTGATTGGCCGTAAACTCAGAGACCGCAATGATGAGGTCCGAATTGCGGGCGGCGTTTCGCGCCTGTTGGCTGAATCTGGCGCGAAACTCGGGCGACGAGTAGTCTCCCGTCAATACGAAGAGATCGTGGAATGTGGAAATGACTGCTTTGGCTGGCCGGCGGTCTACCCGTTGATTCAGCGCGTGAAATATATCCGCTCGAAAAGCGGGTACCGAGGGGAGGAGCAGGCGGCGACGGACATTGGGAGCTGAATTGTGCAGGGCATTACGGAACTGCTTCAGCCGGTAGCAGTGCAGGAACTCGTCTTGGGGATAGGTGTGCGCGAGACCTGTCAGTAATTCGCGCGAATAGATCGCAATACCCGAGGGATGCGGATCCACGCTGTAAGTGGCGTCGAGCGCGATCCGCACGACCTAATCTTACAGCCCGTACTCTTTCAGCTTGCGATATAGGGTAGTTCGCCCGATTCCGAGCATGGCGGCGGCGACGGTGCGATCGCCGCGAGTATATTCCAGCGCGTCCAGAATCGCGCGCTTTTCCACTTCGGCAAGCGGCATCACGTTCTGGCCCGGCATTTGGGCGCAGGGGGCGCCGCCGCGGGATGGCGTTTCAGAACCTCCACCATCGAAGGTGCGCTCAAATGAGCGATGCGCAACCGTGGAAGGAAGATCCCCAGGCGCGATCCAGGGACCGGAGTTCATTGCGACCATTTGCTGAACCGTATGTTCCAGCTCGCGGATATTACCTGGCCAATCGTACTGCTTCAACGCTTCCATAACCTCGTCGGTCAGCTTGTGGCCATTTCCGTGAAGCTGAAGAAAATGTGAAATCAGCACGGGGACATCGTCCCGACGCTCGCGTAAAGGCGGCAGCCGCAAGCGCATGACGTTTAGCCGGTAGTAGAGGTCTTGGCGGAAACGTTTCGCTTCCACCTCAGCCGCCAGATCGCGGTTGGTGGCGGCAATCACGCGAAAATTCGAGCTGCGCTGGGAAAGCCCGCCGATCGCGCGAAACTCCTTTTCCTGCAAGACGCGAAGCAGCTTCATCTGCAGATCAAGCGGCAGTTCGCCGATCTCGTCGAAGAATGCAGTGCCGCCATTGGCGGCATCCAAAAGACCGAGCTTCTGGTTGTGCGCGCCCGTGAAAGCGCCTTTCGCATAGCCGAAGAGCTCGCTTTCCATCAGCGGTCCAACCAGCGACGAGCAATCGATTACTACAAAAGGCCCACGCCCTTCCATGTTGTGGATCGCGCGGGCGGCTACTTCCTTCCCGGTCCCAGTCTCACCGAGAATTAATACGGGGAATCGTGACTTCCCAATACGCGAGACCAGGCGGTGAACTTGCCGCATCGCGGAAGAGTTTCCGACCAAAGTCGACAGCGGCGAAAAATCGAGGGCAGTCTGCGGTGTCACGAAGAGAATCCATCCAGATCGGTACTTTTTGAGCGGAAAGTACCTTATCGAAGGGCAAGTAGTCCCTCGTGAACGTAGTGTTCTTTCCTTAAAGAAATTCTCTCGGCGATGAGGTCGCGCATAGTACTTTACAAAACAAAGCAAGAGTGGCAAAATGCTTCTGTGCTGTCCTCCATTGCCGCTGCTCTGCTGTGGGCGGAACACCGGCGTCGTGTTCGCACCCCCAGTTGCCGTTTTTCAGAATTTTATCGGGAGGCTCTCGCGCGTCTTAAGCCATTGTTAGATGGCCCAGCTCCGGGGGCTGCCGTCCTAGAGCGGCCAATAACGACGCGAAAATCGACGTTCAGCAGACGAGACCTAAGGATCCGCTGGTAACCCGAGTTCTGGTACGATCTTCAACTTTCATTTGCTGAGAGCCGGCTCAGCCAGACCGTAGTTCCTGCGAGAATGAAGGCGACTCTATGCTGGCAATTTTATTAATGTTTGCTGCTCCAATTGGGGCGACAACAGATCCAGTCCCGATGGATAACGCGTGGTCGATACTCGAAAACGGGGTTACGAGTCAGAGTTCAGATAAGCGCGCGAAAGGAGTACACGCCTTGCGACTGCTCCCGGAAAGCGAAAGAGCCCAGCAGATGGCGGAAAAAAGTCTTACGGATCAGAACGCAGATGTCCGAGCGGAAGCGGCGAATTCGCTCGGCCAAATGCGAGCTACGCGCGCGCGCGCCAAATTAAAGGAGGCCCTCAACGATAAGGATGTAAAAGTGGTCATCGCCGCCGCCAATGCGCTCTATCTTATGAAAGACCCTGCCGCGTACGACGTTTACTATGCTTTGCTAACCGGCGAACGCAAAGGCACCGCGGGTCTGATGCAGTCGGAGTTGAACACTCTCAAAGATCGTAAGAGCTTAGAAGCACTGGCATTTGAAACGGGTATAGGTTTTGTACCGTTCGGCAGCATGTCCTACCAGGCGTGGAAGACGGTTACTCACGATGGCGATTCCCCGGTTCGGGCCGCAGCCGCCGAGAAACTGGCAACAGATCCGGATCCGATGACCACCCAAGCGCTGGCGAAAGCGTGCTTGGATAAGAAATGGCGCGTTCGAGACGCAGTCGTCGATGCGATAGCGAAGCGCGGGGATCCTGCCTTGCTCAGTTCGGTCGTCCCTTTACTTTGGGACGACAACGATACGGTCATGTACGATGCGGCGGCGACGGTATTGCACCTAGACGCGCGGCGGAAAGTCCGACGAGGCGCAGTTCACACAGGCGCTGCGCAGCAAAATGTAGGTCACTGAGAGGCAGTTCCCGGCATTCAGCCGTGTTCACAGAATCTTCAGCGCGGGAATTCGCGTGGCGACGGGAGGCAGCGGTGGAAATTCGGTGAACGGCTCAGACTGGTACCAATACGCGACCGAATAGAAGCAATCGCCGCGGTCGTTTGCATGGCCATGTTCAATCGTGTGTTTGACTGAGCTTGAAAATGCGATCGGGTTATCCGCGTGCCAGCGGTAAAGGCAGTACCTTCCGCCGGTGCGCTCCGCCAGCGCGATGTAAGGCGCGCCGTTATACAAGTTCGCGAACGGCATGGCACCATCGCGCCCTCCGAAGTCCCAGGCGCCGCAGAAATAATCCTCCGTTCCGGTCCCGTTGATTGCGGGCTTCGTTTCGTCGTCGATAAACACCATTTCATCGCCTTCGCCGAACCAGGCATCGGTGTTCTGCAGTACTCCTAAGGTCACGCCCATGACGTGACCTTTGCCGCGGCTTTCGACAAAAACGTAATTCCGGCGTCCGTCGAGATTTATTTCGGGTTGGCCAGCAGGGAATGAGACCGCCTGGTTCGGAGTCGCCTGCCGGTACTGCGCGTGAAAATAGCAGGCCTGTTCGGGAAACGCGGAGGCAAGCTGGTAATCGATATTCGAGTAGAAGGCCCCAACGGGTTTCTCGCCCTCGTTCGTGATAGTCATCCGCGCGGACCGTCGGAACGGCATCGCGAAATAACAATTCAGGGCTTTCACGGAAGAGCAGTTGAGGAAAGCGGATTGATACAGGAAATAATCGCCGAGGTTCAGTCCAAAAAAGTCTCCAACGGGCGTTTCAACGCTCGGTTTCGAATTTTCGTCCCAATACATCCGCAGAACCAGTTCCTTCAAATGATGCTGGCCTTGCGCGCTGATCGTAAACCAAATGTGAGTGATGATGCCTGGCCCAGCCGACTCGAAAATGTCCCGCTTCTCCCCAGGCGCGATGCGCCAACTGTCTCGATTGCCTCCCGTGCGGTCGTAACTCGATTGCTTTAAAGTGCGGTAGTTCTGAGCTCGCGCATAAGGCGGTATTAGTGCGTTAGCCGGATTTCCCGCTTCGTTCGTCTGCGCCTGAGTGATGGGTGCGCCGCCGAACAGTGCCGCCACTCCGCCTAAAGACGACCTCAGGAATCTTCTTCTTTTGGGCGTGTTTGGCATGAATACGTACTCTTATTTAGCTAACCTGCCGGATTCATCAGCCGAGGGCCCGTACATTCCGGGAATCGGGACATCGAGGAGCCTTAAATAAACGCTCAGCTGCCCACGATGATGGACCAAGTGGCTCATGGCCATGCTGCGAAGTACGGCGGATCTCGGCAAGGAAAAAACTGTCTTCCCGGCGAACTTCAGCGTCCACGGTTTTGAGAAATCCTCGTCACTTGCGCCGGCGATTGCCTGTCGTCCTTCGGCGGCGTACTTTTCTAAGGTTTGAAGCAAGTCTGCTCTCGAACTCCCCACATAGGGCGTCCTGCCCGGCATGATTTCGAATGATTCGGTCTGGATTGTTCTGGCAGCCCAGTTAGGTATTTCGGCGATGTGACCGGCAAGCCGTCCGAGCGACATCGATTTTTCGTGCGGCTTCCAGCCTAGCTTGTCATCCGGCACGCACTCCAGCAGCTTACGCGTGCTGGTAATCTCTTGATCGTATTCCGGCAGCAGTAGTTCTCTGATTAGCATGGCAGGCGCAGGATATCACGTCTCAATCTCAATCTCCGGATCGTCCGACCTTCTTCGCTCCATCAGAACCACATCGCGCCAGCGTCCATCCATATAGCCGAGCCGCTCGCGGATACCGACAATCCGAAATCCGCCTCGCTTGTGGAGTCTAATGCTGGCGTCATTTTGTGGGAAGATCCCGGCCTGCAACGTCCAGATACCTTCCTGCTCGGAAGTCTTGACCAAAGCCGAAAGCAGAGCGGACCCGACGCCTTTCTTGCGCGCCATTTCTGACACATAGACGCTGACTTCGGCCACACCCGCATAGACTCGTCTTCGCGAAACAGGGCTCAGAGCAGCCCATCCAATCACTTGGCCATCGGAGAGTGCAACAAATCTGCAGGATCTAAGGTGCACCTCGTCCCATTGGTTCCAATCGGGGGCCGATTTCTCGAACGTGGCGTTTCCAGTCGCAATGCCCTCGATGTAGATGCGCCGAACGGCCTGCCAATGTTCCGCGCTCATGGGGGCAATCTCGACCATTTTCTCTGACCCGCGTCGTGATCTCACTCCCGCCGGGCGACCCGCTGACAGTCGATGCGCCACTCAGCGCCGCACACTCAGCATGTTCCGCAACGAGCCAAGAAGCAGCATAGCGAGCCCGGAGAAACCCAACAGGAATGAGCGCGGCTCCGGAGTGATTTGCGGACTCTGGCCATTCACTGTCGTGACCACGATTTGCGATAGGGTTGAATCGAGAAATTGTACGTTCAACAGCGCGATTTGTGAGGCGCCCTGGCCGATTCCACGAAATGTCACGTTTGCCAGCACTCCGCTGCCCGAGGCCCCGCCGTTGCCGAGCAGCGAATCCGCAGTGAAGGAGATTGTCCCGGCGGAATTATCGATCGTACCGGGAATGAAGAAGGTGGCGCCGCCCGTTGCGAGAAAGCCTCCTTCGGTGACAGACGTGGCGGCGAGCACTTGAGGCGAGAACAAAAGATCAAATTGGAATGCATACAAATCCGCCACGCCCGAGATGCTAATGCTCGCAGTAAAGGTTTGGCCCGACCCTAACGCGCCCGGCTGTACCGTCACCACAGGAGTGGCAAACGCGGCCGTAACCCCAATTAGCATCAGGCCGGCTGCAAAGATCAAATGTTTTTGCACGTTGATGAGCTCCCCTCGCATGATCATTGACATACCGTACCGCTTTGCAACTGGCGAGCATCGAACGCCAAGTCCTGAATATCCACCACGCCATCGCCGTTGAAATCCGCTCTGGGATTGTATCCGGCTTGATTCACCCGCGTGCCGAAGGCCGCGCGCACGAGCGACAGGTCCGCGCAATCCACAACGCCGTCTCCGTTTACATCTCCGGGCACTCCTTGCACCACCAGGGATGCTGTCGCGACGTGTGAAAGAATGCCGCTCATGCCGGAAATGACCAAGGTGTAACTCCCCGGCGGACTCATGTTTGACGTGGAGATGTTGAGCGATGAGGCGCCTGTGCCGCCTGCAATGATACTCGGCGCGAAAGCCACGCTGGCGGCTGCGGGCAAGCCCGTCACGCCTAAACCTACATCCTGGCCGAAGCCACGGAGCGCACCGACACTAATGCCGTACATTGCCGTGCCGCCTGGAAGCACTGTTCCATTGCCAGTGCCGGCCGAAATGGAAAAATCGGGGAGCGTCTGATCACTAAGGCAATCGTCCGTCCCTTTCGCCAAACAGAAACGGTCATAGCGTACCTGTTCATCGCGAAGTTGATCGGGATGGTCGAGGCTCCGGTAAATGCCCCATTTCGGCCTTACGACTGTTGTCCCGTTTCGCCACAGGTCCAGATTGGAATTAGCATATGAGAAAAGCGTCGCTCCATCGGAGAGTCTTCGGATCACGATTGAGTATTGTCCCGTGGAACTGTAGGTGATTCTTTCGTAACCTTCAACCCAGGTTCCAATGAAAGGAGCTAAGGGCGTGCTTGTAAGATATGTCGTCACTCCCTTCGAATCGATATGGATGAGTTGCAGCGTGCTGGGGTTTCCCAGGCGCGGTGTGAACGTCACAAGCGGCGCGCCGTCATCCCCGTCGTAAGCCTTGATTTGGTGAATGTGGGTAAAGCTGCTGGAGGGCTGAAATCCGGCAGGAAGCTTGAACTTCCACCGGAACGTGACCGTGTCGTTCAGGAATCCTTTCAAATAATCCGGCGTGCTGGAATTGCCCTCTGTCTTGATCTCGAGCCGTTGCCGGTCGAACGCCACGCATCTGTCGTTATCCGGCGTCACGTGAATATTGAATACAAAGACGTATTTTCCGAGTTCGTTATCCAGCGCTTGCGTGATATGCGGACCGAACGCCGGATGACTGCAATCCGGAGTTTCCGGCGCCGAGGCCAACACATCTTGGATTCGCGTGTAGGCGGGCGTAACCCCATCGGCCGTTGATAGCGCTTGTCCGAGCGCGGCCGGCGGGCACTCCAGAAAGGCAAAAGCAAATATAGTTAACACCTGAAGGCCTGAACGCATGTACAATTCTCCTCGTATTCGATAGCGCTAAAGTTCGAGATGTTTCAGACTGTTTTGCCGAACCCTGTTCATAAGCAGCTAAGCCCGGCGATGAGCGGTTCGCAAAATCCGCGAGTTTTCCACATGGGCGCTAAACTACGGAGGTGCATGTCAACTGGCGATGACCTCACGCGCTGTCGCGTGCGCATCGATGAGCTGGACCTCCAGCTTCTGGAACTCCTAAACCAGCGCACGGCCGTCGTCGAGGAGATCGGCCGGATTAAACAGGAGCTTCGGATGGCAATTTACGAGCCGAAGCGCGAAGATCAAGTGTTCGCGAACGTGCTCGGCCACAACCGCGGACCGCTTCCGCCCGATGCTGTCAAACGCATCTTCGAGCGCATCATAGACGAGATGAGAAACGTACAGAAGCTGAAGATCATTGAACGAGAGGCCGGATAACGAACCATGCTGGTTGTCATGCAGGAAGGCGCTACCGAAGAGCAAACCGAAAGGGTTATCAATCGCCTGGTGGAAATGGGTTTCACAGTGCATCGTTCCACGGGGGTCCGGCACACGCTTCTCGGAGGAGTTGGCCCCATCGATGACTTCGATCCCGCCGCGCTCGAGGTTATGGAAGGCGTCAAGGAATGCCACCGAATTGTCTCGCCGTACAAGCTCGCCAGCCGTCACTTCAAGCCCGCGGGCACGGCAATCCGGATCGGCGGCGTCGAGATTGGCGGTTGCAAGATCGTGTCGATGGGCGGACCTTGCAGTATCGAGACCGAAGATCAGATCGAGCAGTCGGCTGAGATTGTGGCCTCCGCAGGCGCCCAGGTGATCCGCGGCGGAGCATTCAAGCCGCGCAGCTCGCCTTATAGTTTCCAGGGTCTCGGTGAAGAAGGTCTGCGGATGTTGCGTATTGCCGCTGACCGACACCGGCTACTGGTCGTCAGTGAAGTAATGGATCAGGTTCAAATCCCCGTGTTGCTCGAATACGCTGACATATTGCAAGTGGGCGCGCGGAACATGCAAAATTTCAATCTGCTGCGGGAATTGGGAAAGGTCCGGAAACCTATTCTGGTGAAACGCGGAATCGCGGCCACCATTGAGGAACTGCTGCTCTCAGCCGAATACGTAATGTCTGGCGGCAATTATGAAGTGATCTTATGCGAGCGCGGCATTCGGACTTTCGAAACTAGTACGCGCAACACCATGGACATCGCAGCGATTCCGGTTTTGAAGCGTCTCACCCACCTACCCGTGGTGGCCGATCCTTCGCATGGCACCGGAAAACGGGATTACGTTCTGCCTATGGCGCGTGCGGCAGTTGCTGCCGGCGCCGATGGCCTTCTTGTGGAAGTACATCCCGAGCCGGATCGCGCCCTGAGCGATGGCGCGCAAACCCTTCGTCCCGATCAGTTCGCTGAAATGATGCAGCAGGTCCGCGGGGTCGCTGGCGCCATCGGTCGGACAGCATAAAAGTTTGGAAATGGAGACCGTCGCTATCGTCGGTGTCGGGCTGATCGGCGCGTCGTTCGGCTTGGCTCTTCGTAAGGCCGGTTTCGCCGGAGAGTTGATTGGCATCAGCTCTCCAGCGGCCCTCGAAGCAGGATTAAAAGTGGGAGCGATTTCCCGGACTGCGACTCTTGAGCAGGCTGCAACTGCCGATTTGATTTACCTGGCGCAACCCGTCGACCGGATTCTTGCCACGATCGAGACGCTCGGGCCTCTTGTACGGCCCGGAACCCTTGTGACCGATGCGGGAAGTACTAAGGCAGCTATTGTCCGGAAGGCGTCTGAATCGTTTTCCGCTGGTTGCTTCCTTGGTGGTCATCCGCTAGCAGGAAAAGAACAACGAGGCGCAGAGTCAGCGGATGCGGACCTGTTTCAGGGCCGGCCCTACGTGCTCACCCCAACTGCGGAGAATTCTTCCTATGAGGGCTTCCGCGAATGGCTGAAGAGAATTGGGGCGAAGCTTTTGGAAATGCCGGCTTCCGAACATGATTTCGTGCTCGCTTTCACATCCCACCTGCCGCAGCTTGTTTCGACTGCGCTTTGCGTAACGCTCAGATCACAAAACAGAGATCTTCTCGCCAAAGTCTTCGGCCCAGGCCTGCTCGATATGACCCGCTTGGGGTTAAGCTCTCCAGACCTTTGGATAAGTATTCTCGAGACAAACAAGGCCGAAGTCACTGTTGCGCTCGATGCCTTCATCTGCTCCGTGAGCCAAATCCGCGACTCCGTGGGAAGCGAAAACTTAGCTTCCGCCTTCGAATCCGGCGCATCCTTTGCTCGTACTATACGTAATCCAGGTTGCGCAAGTTAATCGCTTTGTGATAAATTTTTTATCTCCTAGCACTTTTTCCTGGGCATCGAGTGTACAACTGCATATAATTAGAAAACATCGAAACGGAGCATTGTGAATCCTCTCGCGTCAGCGGTACGCGGCGTGCTGTTAAGCGCGCCGGAAGTGAGCCGGCTCAGTGCACTTCGCCGCTCCACTTCACTGTTCTCCCAAGGTCAATTGGCCGATTCGCTGTATTTCCTTGAAGATGGACTGGTCAAGTTAACGCGGACCAACAAGGTGGGCGGCCGAATCATCCTGACGATTCGCGGGCCTGGTCACTTAGTCGGGGAGGAAGCTTTGGCGCAGGATCAGCAGAGCTATACTGGAGAGGCCGAAGTGTTGACTTCTGCCAGCGTCTATCGCATTCCTCGCGACGTACTTGCGCGGACGATTTCCGTAAGTCCGGAGCTGGCCTCGGGGATCATCAGTTATTTACTTGACCGCCGGCTTGCGCTCGCTGAAAAGGTCGAGTTGCTCTGTCTGCACGACGTCGAGTACCGGATCCTTCATTACCTCGCGGAACTTTCGGCGCTGATGAAGCCGGTTGAGAACGGTCAGGGATACCAGGTGCCGATCACCCAGCTCGAATTGGCGGACCTAATCGGTGCTACACGCGAGACGACCTCTACAACCCTGAATCAACTGGAGCGCAGGGGATTATTGAAGCTGTCGCGGCGCATGTTGACGATTCCTTCGCCGGACACGCTCCGTAATGCTGCTACGGCAAAACATGCTCCTCCGCCGCAAAGCGTAGCGAACGGCGCCGCGTAAATTAACCGCAGCCCCGGTAAGTTCCTGGACCTTACAGTGATCCGGCTTCCGGCTTAGTTTTCCTGTAGGGCGGTAATGGCCAGCATTTGGGACCGCACGCTTGACAACCTCGTCAGAACTCAGGTCGGCTTGAACTGGGTGTTGAGAAAATGCCTTGGAAGATCGCGCAAAGCGCTGGAAATCGAGCAGCAAGTTCAAACATTTTCGATGATGCACTGGATGAGGCTTCGGGTGATGTGCGAGCCGGAGATCCATTCCTGGCAAGTAAGAACCCGTTCAGAATCATTTTCGAGGAAGCTCCGTTCGGAATCTCGGTAATCGGCCTCGACGGCAAAATTCTCAAAGCCAATACCGCGCTCTGCTCTCTTCTCGGATACTCGGAACAGGAACTAAAGGAGCGAACATTCTCTGACGTCACATACCCTGAGGACGTCAATATCGAGCTCGAACTCACAAATCAGGTTTTCGCTGGAGTGATTCCCAGTTTCAGAATTGAAAAGCGATTATTGACTAAGGATGGTCGCACCGTGTGGGTCAACTTAGCCGGATCCGTTATTCGCAATCACAGCGGCGACCCTTTGTACGGTATTGGCATGGTTGAAGACGTGACGGAACGAAATCTGCTTACCGAGGAACTGAGCAGAGCGAAACAACTGGCCGAAGCGGCAAATCATTCCAAGAGCGAATTCCTCGCCAACATGAGTCATGAAATCCGTACGCCTATGCACGGTCTGATGGGCATGACCGAACTTCTGCTCGGCACGGAATTGAGTGAAGAACAGCGCGACTATCTTCAGATTGTGAACGATTCCGCGAGTACGTTATTGAAGCTCATCAACGAAATACTGGATCTATCGAAAATCGAAGCCGGAAAGTTGATTCTTGAATGCGTGGAATTCGATTTACACCGTCTGTTGGCGGATTTATTGAGGCTTTTTGGCCCAGTTGCTCGCACAAAAAACCTGGGCTTCGATCTGCAGATAGATTCGGACGTGCCGGCGCTGTTTTTTGGAGATTCTCTTCGGCTGCAACAGGTGCTGGTGAACCTGGTTGGAAACGCTCTGAAATTTACGCTCCGGGGCGGCGTTGTGTTATCTGCCGGAATCGACTCGCAACAGGCCGACTCCAGGAGATTGCATTTCGTGGTGACAGATAGCGGAATTGGAATCCCGGCGGACCGGCTGCAGGTGATTTTCGAAGCCTTCTCCCAGAGTGACGCTTCCAGCACTCGAAATTTCGGCGGCAGCGGGCTTGGGTTGGCGATTTCTACCCGCCTTGTCAATCTGATGGGCGGGCAAATCTGGGTGGAGAGCGAGTTCAACCATGGCAGCGCCTTTCACTTTTTCGTTCCGCTAAAAGTAGCTGGCGGTTGAACCGGCCATCAGCTCGCGAAGAGATTTGCGTTCAAGAAAGCGTTGCGGAACTTACCTTTCGGATCGTACTGCGATGCTAATTTGATGAAGTCATCGAACTTTTCATATCGCGTTCTAAGTACGGACGGCGGCATGGTGAACAGCTTGCCCCAATGGGGCCGAGGTTGGAAGGGAGATAATTCCTTCTCAATGACGGGCAGCACTTGTTTAACTGCCGGCCAGTCCTGTTTCCATGTGAAATGAATGGCCACGCTGGGCTGCTTGTAGCAAGTGCTCATCCACAGGTCATCAGCTTCGATGGTGCGAATTTCTGAGATCAGCAGGTGTGGAGTCACCTGGTCGCGCAGGCGCTCGACCGCAAGGATCGCCTCGACGGCGTGGCGCCGGGGCAGCAGGTATTCCGACTGAAGTTCTTTCCCGGCGCTCGGGGTAAAACCCATTCGGAAGTGAGGCAGCCTGTCGTACCATGGGCCCGGCACGCCCATTTGTTGGGTGCAATTTTCGGCGGAAAGCGCGGCGATTGGATGGAGATTGCGGGTAGCCAGCTTGGCGCCAAAGAACTCCTGAGGTGCCGCGAAGGTGTGGCTCTCGCCGATGCGGCTCTTGATCCAGACTTCATTGATACGCTGCTTCTGCCAATCGGTAAACAAACTCACGCTGTATCCGCTCGCTTGAATTTCGTCGAAGTGGTTCTTTATTTCCGCAAGCGGGAGGTCCTCATACACGTACTGCCGCATCATGTACGTGGGCTGAATGTCGAGAGTGATCCGGGTAATCACGCCGAGCGCGCCAAGTCCGACCACGGCCGCCTGGAAGGCTTCGTTATCCGACTTACGAGAGAGTTTTGAGACTTCGCCGGCCGCCGTAACTAATTCCAGAGCGGACACCGCCGAGGCGAGATTACGGTTTTTCTCGCCGGATCCGTGCGTGGCCGTGCTGCAAGCGCCGGCGACCGAGATGTGCGGGAGCGAAGCCAGGTTGTGCAACGCGAATCCCTTGGTATCCAGATACGGGCCGAGTTGGCCATATGTCACGCCGGCCTCGACGGTTACTGCGCGAGAGTCGACATTGAGCTTAATCTCGCGCATCGACTTCAGCGACAGAAAATTGTAACGGCTGTCAGCGATGGAGTTGAAACAGTGTCGAGTACCGAGCACCTTCAATCTGTTCTCCGATCGCAGAATCGATTGTGTCTGTTCAACGGATGCAGCCTCCTGCAGACGCTCCGTTCCATAAACGATGTTGCCCGCCCAGTTAGTCAGCCTCTCTCTCGCTCGCAGCACGGAGCGAGACCTGATGAAAAAGCCAGCTAAAGAAGTCGAGAACAGGCGGAGGAAGGTTCTTTTATCCATCAAACGCTAGTGATCGTATCACCTGGCAACCAGATGAACTTGGCCCAAAATTCCAGCGGGCAGGAATTTCAAATTTTCAAATCCTTGAGGCGTGAAGCGTTCACCATAGCGTAGGTTCAGGAGCCTGTAATTCGGCAGAGCGCGGCCCGCCATTTCGTTGATCGCCAGATTCGCAACCACAATTCGCAGTCGATTCTGCCCGGGGCGCAGAAACTGTGTAACATCCAACTCGTAAGGCGGATGCCATACCGCTCCCGCCTTCTCACCATTGACGTAGACCAGCGCGGATTCACGAACCGGACTCTCAAGCAGCGCTCGCATCCCAGGTCCGCCCCTATTATCCGGCTGAATAGTTTCCCCGGGCCCGAAGTCGATGAGAAGCTTCGTTCCTGGTTTTATAAGACTCTCTGGAACAGCGATCGTTTTCTCATAAGCAGCCTGGCCAGAGTAAAACTGCGTCACCGGATCGTCGGTCCAAGACGTGAGCTTGGTCATTTGAACCGTTTTGTGAAGTCCGGAGAACGTCACGCTCCAATTGGAGCTGATATCCATGATCTGCGAATTCGCGGTTTGCGCCGCTCCGGAGCTGTGCCTAGCTGCCGTGCCTTTCCGAAAAACAATTACTCTCGATTCATACGGGGCCAGTCGTAGCGGAATGGTGGTCGCGTTCCCGTTTAGGCGACAATCTGCCGAAGTTGTCTCGCCCGTAAACGGATTCCACCATTCGCCTTCCAATCCCGCGACGCGGACGTGCGCTTCTGTATCCACTGCCTCATTTGAGGTATTTGCAACAAAATAGAGCTCGCCGGAATCCAGTTTGCGATGAATAAATCCGATTACCGGAGTCGCCTCGCCTGCTGAAAAATCGGGCGACAGCATCTCATTCAGCGTACTTCCGAGACTCTGCTCGTCCCGTACGAACCGCCCGCTCTTAGGCGATGTTTCAAACAATTCATGAGAAAGCCGAGCAATGTGAGGCGTATCGGTTTTCTCTTCCATCAAACCTGGCGCAAGCGATGGTAGTCTCCGCGTGGCGACCACGATCCCGCCCTTCTGAACATAGGCTTTCAGTTTCTCTAGTGTCGCCAGCGGGATGCGCTCCACGCCAGGCACAATCAAAATCCGGTAAGATACGCCTCGCGCCGCTATCGCCCGATCATCTATGAAATCGAAATTGTAGCCCGCGTTCAATACCTGCGGAATTAGCGCAGAGCCGAGAATGACATCCATGGATCGATCAACCGATGTTTTCCCCAGCATGAAATCCGCCCAGGCATCGTCGGTGGGCAGATAGATCGCTACATCATTCGCAGGCGCGCCTTGCCGCAGCAGATAGCTGATTCTCTGCAAATACTTTGTAATTTCAGGCATCACTTGAAACCAGGGGTTGTGATCGTTAAACGCAGCCGAGGCATAAAAACGCCAACCCGGTTCGCCCGCCGATTCCGGAGAGTACGGCCAGCCGTGCCCAATGAGCTGATTAATGCCTTCGATGAAGTGAAGATCCGCCTCCGCTTTCATATCCAGCGGTGTCGCGCGAAAAGCGGGAGAGTGCAGCCAGGTCCAGGTCTCGGTTGAAGTGACAGGCCGGCCATAAAGATGGCTTGCGGATGACGCCCATCTGGCTGCGCTGAAGCCTCGCCAGCGCGGTCCCATTTCGCCTTCCGGCAGATCCACCAGGGCGTTGCTAGAAAGAATTACCGGGGGCTCGCCGTATGTTTGCGACCGGAACAGTGTGTGGTGCGCGTGGGCCCATTCGCGAATCGGCGTTAAGTAGTGCTCGTCGGCAAGCTCCGTTAAGGTCTTTCCCCAATCGTGCCGAATGGCGCGTGTTTGCTCGCCCATGTCTCCCACGAGAGCGGGCAAATAGGGCAACACATCGTAGCCGCGCCGCTTTTGAAACTCACTTAAGAAGTCGCTGCTCCAATCGGAGCCAAACACTTCGAGGCTGTCGCTGAAGACCGCGTAAGGCGGATTTGAGCCGAAGCCTTGCATCAAGCGGTTCCCTACGGCAAGCAAGTGATGTTCCACTGCAGCCTTGTCGTAGTGATCCAGAACGAAACCCTCCGCGCCTACACCGGCCCGCTTTACCTGCTGGCCGGTACGGCTCGATATGAAAAACAGCATCGTGTGTGATCCGCTTAATCCGGATGGAATGCGGACTCGTCCCTGTTCAATGATGGTCAGTCGTTGAATACCTTCGGACGAGAAGCTCCGCGCATCGCCCCTGGCAAGGAATACCGCGATCAGCTTCTCTCCGTTCTCCATTGCGGGAACCGGCAGCGATTGCTCGTCCGCAGGAACAGAGATGCGATCCACCCGTAGTCGACCAGCAGCCTCGGTCACGGGCGTGTCGGGGCCGCCATACGGCCAGCCGCTTCCGAGGGTCACGTCGACGCGCATTCCCAACTGCTTCGCGGTTCGCGATGTGAATCCAAGATCGTCCAAAAACTCGTTCGAGAGATATGGGAGATTACGAAAGTGTGCCTGAGGATCGTCCAACTCCAGTGGATAAACGGGCTGAATCTCGACACCGCCGATTCCCGCGGATCTCATGACTCGCAGTTCGCGCTCGATCTCGGGTTTAGTCACGGCGGGACCGAACCACCACCAGCGCATCATAATGCGCGCACTGCCGGACGGATTGACGAACTGCTCGTACATTCCGTTGTGCTCAGTACTTCCGGGTGCAACAAACGCGGCCGCCATAAAGGTAAGCACAAGCAACAGGGTCACAATCCGAAGAAGAAAACGGTTCAGATTCATGGATATTTTGTCTGGACAGTGAGGCGCAAACAATCTATAACAGGTAACTTTCGGGATCACATTCTCGCCAAAGAAAGGTAACAATGTCATGAGTTTCCGCAATAAATCGGCAACGTTTTTATTGGCGCCGGCAGTTCTTGCGGTCGCAGTCGCTAGTGGACAATCAACTGGCGACGGCTCCCCGCCCAACACTCCGCCCCCCAAAACCTGGATCGATCCCGATACGGGACACCGAGTCGTTCGCGTCAGCGATGAGCCCGACAGCGCCAGCCTCTATTTCAACGACAACGCATACACGTCGGACGGTAAGGAGATGGTCTATAGCAGACGCGATGGCATTTCCGTTCTGGATCTGAAAACTTTCAAAACCAGGCCAGTCGTGCAGGGCAGGGTTCAGATTATCGTGGCCGGTCATAAGACGCAGAATGTCTATTACATCAAGTTCGAGGGTTCTCCACCAGCTCTCGCCAGTAATCAAATTCCCGCGGCCTCCGAACGCGCGCTCTACTCGACGAATGTAGATACAGGAGCCACACGAAAGATCGCCATCCTTCCGCCTCGCGGTAGCATCGCCACCGTGAACGCTGACGAAACTCTCGCCGCGGGAACTTATATTGAAGGCAATGCCGGCGAGGATTATGGCGGCACCCGATCGCAGCAAACTCATCCTCTCGATCAGCCTCGCAATAAGGGAGAGATGATGGAGCGCACGCTGGCGGCTCACCTTCCGAGAGTTTTGTTCACTATCAACGTGCAAACCGGGGAAAAGAAGATCCTCTTGCACAGTACTGATTGGCTCAATCACCTTCTGTTCTCTCCAACGGATCCGAGTCTCCTCATGTACTGCCATGAAGGTCCATGGCAAAAGGTGGATCGCATCTGGACCATCCGGACCGATGGAACACAAAATACTCTGATCCACAAAAGAACCATGGAAATGGAAATTGCCGGTCATGAGTTCTGGGCGCCAGACGGAAAAACGATCTGGTACGACTTGCAGACGCCGAAAGGCGAAGATTTCTGGGTTGCGGGTTACAAGGTCGACACAGGCGAACGAACCTGGTATCACTTGCAGCGCAATGAATGGTCCATCCACTTCAATGTAACCAACGATGGCGCCCTGTTCTGTGGTGATGGTGGTGATCCGGGACAGGTGGCACACGCGCCCGACGGAGAGTGGATCTATTTATTCCACCCTAAGGTGATCAAGGACACTGGAATCGACAACAAGGAATTTGTCCGGCCAGGAGTTTTCGAATCCGAACGCTTAGTGAATATGTCGAAACATAAATATCGTCTGGAGCCGAACGTCAGCTTCACTCCCGATCGGAAGTGGATCATTTTCCGGTCTAACATGTTCGGTCCCACGTACGTATTCGCCGTTGAAGTCGCAAAAACCGAAACTAACGAGACCGCGGTCGTCCGGTAAGTTTCAGAATAGATCTTCTTGACAATTCTTAGCGTCGGGTATCCTCTGCTGCCAGTTAGTTCCGATTCCGGAGGTGGCGCCGAACAGATTCTCTATCTTGTCGAGCAAGGTCTCGTGAAGACCGGGAATCGGTCTGTCGTAATTGCTGCAGCCGGTTCACGAATCCATGGGGAGCTCATCGAGACTCCGGTCATTGACGGCGTGATTACCGAGGACGTTCGCAAATCCGCACAAGAGGCCCATCGCAAGGCCATCAATGAGGCGCTTGCTCGATATGTCTTCGACGTGATCCACTTTCATGGGCTGGATTTTCACGCGTACATACCTTCCAAATCCGCACCAAAACTTGCTACTCTGCACCTTCCAGTCGAATGGTACGCACATAGTATCTTTGAGACCCCGGAGCTCCATTTGAATTGTGTTTCCGAGACACAGGCGGATTCTGCGCCACTGAAGACTCGGATTCCCGTTGTGATGAACGGAGTCAATTTAGATAATTTCCACCCAAGTGCCGGCGAAAAAAGCTTTTTGCTGTGGCTAGGGCGTATCTGTCCTGAGAAAGGCGTTGATGCCGCTCTTCGCATTGCCCATCGAGTCGATATGCCCATGATTATCGCAGGCCCCGTGCACCCGTTTCGCGATCACGAGATCTACTTCGCCGATCGCGTTCAACCCCTGCTGGACGGAAAGAGATGCTATGCCGGTTCAGTGGGGCTGGATCAGAAGATCACGCTGCTCTCGGAAGCCCGATGTCTTCTTGTTCCCAGTCTGGTTGCGGAAACGAGTTCACTTGTGGCGATGGAAGCCTTCGCATCGGGCACGCCTGTGATTGCCTATCGTTCCGGGGCGTTGCCGGAAATCATTGACCATGGGGAAACGGGATTCGTCGTGGATTCCGAAGACGAAATGACCGAAACCGTTTGTCGGATCAGCGAGATTTCACCTAGGGCTTGCCGTCGGACGGCTGAGATTCGCTTCGATTCTGAACGAATGATCCGCGATTACATAAATCTATACAGAACTATCGCCGCGTAATGATCAACCGGCACTTTGGAACGGCCTCAGCTCCCCACCAGGACTTGTAAGCCTCATTACCCCGAAGAAAGTCCCAAGCATCATAGCCGTTTTCGAAAGAATGGCGGATCGCCTCAAATAATAGTGTTCGCCCAACGCCAAGATGTTCAAATTCGGGATCGAATGCCGTGACATAGTTGAAAATTGTGTTCGCGTAGCAGAATGCGAGAATCACCGCTGCTATGTGCTCATCAAAAAGCAAAGCAAAGATCCGAAGCATGTCACGCGCTGCAAACTGACGAGCGATGTCCACGAGGAAATCAGCAGAACGGTTCGCTGCAATAGTTCCCGGCTCTCCATGTGCCTGCCACCGGGCGCCATGCAATCGAATCAGCCCGTCCAACAACTCAGGGTTAGCTTCGGATGTAACGACGAATCGGAGGATCGCCATCGACTCCGCTTTTGCCCGACCGCGGCGTACATTCTGGCGCAGGCTGGCAGGACGGGCCTTCCAATATTCCGCGAATTCTCCCCGGAGGTGCAGTTGCCGGCATTCTGTTTCTTCCACCGCTTTTGCTTCGAGCTTACAGCTCGATAACTTTCTCAGCGGCGTCTCGAATGATAGGTCCTGCCAGTTACAAACGTCCCAATCCGACGCCGACTCCAGATAACAGCGCAGCTCATTCGTCACTTCGCCAGTAAGTTCCAGACTGATTGCCGGCTCGAGATAATCGGAGATGCCAGAGCCGATCAGCGTCATCTGTCGTGCGCCTTGCCATTCGTGCAAGAAACAAGGCACAATCCCCGCAATAGCTCCGTTCTCTTGAAAAACAATGACGCGCAATTCGCCACTTCCGAAATAGCGCCACCATGTAAGCAGCCAGACGGGAAATTGAAACGGCGTCAGGCCGGTAAGCGAGCGCGTGAACGACGACCACTCGGCATCGATTTTGGTCAGGACTGCGAGATCGCGTATAACTTGCAGCTTCAATCGCGGTTGATTTCGACGGGAACGTGGGAATCCAGGAGCCGCAATGCCTCCCGATATCCATTGAGGGTTCCCACATCAACATACGACTCGCCAACTCTCATGCCGAAGGCGTGCCCTCCTCGAGCCAAATACTCGTTAATCAGCGTGCCCAGGTATTCATCCTGCCGCTCCGTCCAGAGTTCACGCAATTCGTTCAGGATGAAGCCAGGCATACGAAGCGCGCCCCAAACCCAGTTCGTCGCGATTTGCGAGCTCTTCACTCGCACTTCCAGCACTTCGTCGCGATCGTTTGTGACCACGGCATCGAAGCGCTCGGGATGCTGGACGGGGAACAGTAGCAGAGCGAGACTTCGTTTCGGGAGATTACAGAGCGCAGTTTCCGGAAACCAGATCGTGTCAGGGAGTCCGATGCAGACGTCTTCCTGCGGAGAAATGAGCGGAGCGGCCCGGAAAACAGCGTCGCAGAGCCCGGCGGGATGCGGCTGAATCGCGTAGAAGATGGTTGCCGAAAGGACGTGCCCGCCGAAGTAATCCATGATGTCCGACTTGCCCGGCGAAATCACGAAGCAAATCTTGTCGACCCCGGCGCTCACCATTCTTTCGATCAGGTATTCGCTGACGGCTCTCGGGCGTTCCCTTCCATCAGTGACATAACTGCCGACCGGCAACAGTTCTTTAGAAAACGCGAGAGGTTGAATACGGCTTCCAATACCTGCGGCCGGAATAATTCCCCACATCCTATACTCCTTTTGAGGCAAGCGACGCGACTTGCGTCTCGCCGCTGGCATCGCGGGGCGTTTCCAGCAGATCCATAAAACGCCGTGCGCGGATCTCGGCCGTATGACAATCGAGCGTCCGCTGCTTTGCGCGTAAGCCAACGCGTTCCAGAAGAGCGCGGTCGCTTGCAATAACGGAGAGGGTATCGGCCGTACAAGAGGCGATCAAGATTTCTTCGCCCGGATCAAAGAATGTATCTAATCCCAACCACCAATCGCTCAGCACAGCCGTTCCGCATGCCGCGGCTTCAAAAAGCCGTCCGGAAGGGCAATACCCCATCGCAGCCATGGAAGCGCGCGTCACATTTAACGTCACGGGCGACGAGGAATAAAACGAGCGATGCTCGCCCGGCGAAACATGGTCGTGGTGGCGGATGTTGGCCGGCCAGTTTTGGGTATTCGGATACATTGCTCCGCCAACGATGAAGCTGCGATCCCGTAAGCGTCGCGCCGGTTCTATCAAAAGCTGCTCTAAGGCTTCCTGGCGGTCTGACGAAAATGTCCCCAAATAGGACAGATCGGCAGCAAACTTATCGCTCACCTCCACCCGGTAGTAAGCTTCCGCATCCACCCATCCATATAATGTTGCGACGCAGCGCGCTCCGAGCCGGTCACGAAGTTGGCCAAGCGCGGCGCCTCCGGTGTAACTGAAAACCAGGTCAAAATCGCTCAAACCGGTGGGGGGCAAATAAGGAATGGCTTCACCCTTTTCCAATCGGCTCAAAGTAACGGGCGTATCCAAGTCATAGAACACGGTCCGCGCCAGACCCGCTGAAAGCACCAACTCCGAGGCGGGAACGCCGTCAGGGCAATACGAGGTGACCATGCCGACATCCGCCTTCGAAAGGAGCGTTCTGGCGATGTCCAGGTTTTGAGCCCAATCGGAGTAAAGGTGCAGCTCCGCGAAGGGCAGCGACGGGGCATCCCGGTTTGCAGCATAATACGGTGTGTCGCGCTCGAAAAAGTGAATGGTGTGTCCGTGAGAGTGCAGGGCACGGAAGAGCCCGCGGAGCAGCGTTGCGTGCCCATTGCCCCAAGCGGAACTGATAGACAATCCGAAAATGACAATATTCACTCGTTATGCTACCGTTTCTTGAATTTGTAGAAGAATTCCAGGCTGACATTCCCGTTGAAATCACGTAAAGCTACCGCGGAAAATTTGGGAGTAAATGCCCATTCCACCCTTATAATCTCAGAGTTGGTCTGAGTGACATCCGTAATGTAAGTGAATGTGATGTTACTCGCTATCTTCTGCTGAAGTGTGACACGGGCGCTTGGCTGCCCTCCGCTTCCCTGGAAAGAAGGATCGATTTTGAATTGCGTGATGCCGAACACGCGCTGTACCCGGCTAGCAAGGGGATTGGCCACGGCTTGGCCGAGTACAGCTGAGGCACCCATTTGCGAAAGCGATTGCGAGGGCGGTGCGGGTTGATGTGCTGCGATTGTCGGATCGGCGGGTGTTGTATTGGTCGCCAATAGTTGCGCAATTTGCTCAAACGTCAACGGCGGATCGGAGCGGTAACTTAGCTTCAAGTCGTTCATCGGCCCCGTGACCCCGAGCACTACGTCCACATCTTGCGCGATTGTTTCGAGCGAGACATTCAGAACCGGCTGAATGGAATTCGGGTTGTAGAAATTGACGGTACCGGTCTGGACGGTGTATGTGTTGCCGAAGAATACCAATTGACCATCAGTGACGGTGGCACGCCCCACCATTCCCGGATTGACTGCGGTGCCGCGAACCGCGAGATTGGCTTCGATATTCAGCCGGTTCGCGTAGGTTGTGACTGCCCGAAGATCGGGGTCCGTGAGAATGCGAATATCCAGGCGCATTCCGGCCAGGAATCCGGACGGCGCGGAGGGTGTAGAAGGCGGTGTAGATGCTGAAGACAGAATGGATCCTACGTCTCCCGAAGACCCATATGCGATGCGCGTGACAGTCACTTTTCCGCTGAGTAAGGAACGGACTGCGCTCCCGGTGAGAGTGATGGCTGCGTCCGAATTGACGCTCACTCCGGAATAGCGCACGCGGACATTAGTCGCGGCCGCGCGGAGATTGTAGTTCAGGACCGCGCCTGTATAGCCAACGAACCCGGAGACAGCAATTTTTCCGCCGCCGCTTTCTCCTGTAAGGTTTTGAATAGTTGCGCTTCTCCCTTGCAGGAGAATTACGCCGTTTGCGTTCGATATGCCGTTGGGTGATTCGGTGTATTCCACGTTTGCATTTGTTAGTTGCACACGCCCATTCACCAAAGGATCGGAAAAACTGCCGTGAACAGTCGCGTTTAAACCGACAGTTCCCGAAGAGTAAAAGTCTCGATCGATATCCTGAAGCACGCCGAGATTCAAATTAGCGTCGAGATTCAAACCGAGCGGAGCCTTTGCATTTTTGAGATTCATCCCGCCTGAAGCATTCATCGAGGTACCGGGTCCTGTTATCCGAAACTGCTGAACAGTCACCACGGAGTGGTTGAGCGCGAGAATGATTGGCCCTTGATTGTTAAGAACAACGGTTCTGCGTGGCGGCGCGCCAGTGGAGGACATGTGGGGAACGGTTTGAGCTTCTAGCCTGGTAAGTTGAAGCCGCGCATTCAGGGCATCCGTGTTCAGGATCGGGCCATCCACTGAGACCTGTCCCTCAACAAGAGCGTCGAAATTAGGCTGCGTCTCGGGTTCGGTGGAAAGGAAGGGAGCGATATTCGAATATCGGATGTTCGCGAACGTGAGGCTTGCGCGAACCGGATAATCGCCGCGCAACTGTGAATTGCCCGAAGCGTGAATTTGGCTGCTGGCGAGATTGGAATCGAATTGGAAGTTCAGATTGCTTCCGGTTGTGCTCGCCGTGAAATTCGCACCCCCGAGGTTCCGCTTATCGAGACTTAATGCCGTCGCTGACACATTCGCATTCAAGTTTGACACTAGCGCCGTGCGGGTGCCGTTCCGCTCTCTCAACTCGGCGGAGACGTTTGCGGCTACCCGCAAAACTCCTGCAAATCCCGGCTTCTCCGTCCGTACATGTTCGATTCTTGACAACTGGATGTCGCTGCTGTCCACCTTCAGGGTCACGGCGCCCGCATTGAAATTGTTTGCCGGATGCGAGAAAGAGCCACTCAGAGTCAAGCTACCGGCAGGCACTTCCAACCGAATCGATGGAATGTTAACCGATGCGTTGGAGTATTGGACGGCGCCTTGCAAACGACTGATGGGTTCCTGATAGACATTCGCGCGAGAGAGCGTAAACGCGAGGTCGGCATTTGGCGCCTGCAAGGTACCCGCAACGTGAGCGTTTGCGGAGAGATCGCCGCGCGCTGGAATTGAAGATTCTCCCGCGATTGCCAAAGCCTTCTCAATTGAGAGATTCTGGATAGAAGCATCGGCGGTAGTTGGATAATCCTTCACCAATTGCGTGTGCCCATTTATCCCGATATTCGAACCCGCGAAATTGGAAGTCAGATTGTAGTTGACGGTTCCGTTTGCCGTACGCGCGGTTGCGGTCAGGTCCCCGGCGCTCTGGTTTTCAACCCGCAAACCGCGAGCCGAAAGATCGGCGCGAATGTTGGAGACAGTCACCTCGGACTGATCATTGACTTTCCGTACACTCGCGGCGGCATCGGCCGTGAGTTGGATCGCTCCCGCTATACCGCCTGCCTGACCTTGTAGTGGTTTGATATTCGCGAGTTGAACATTCGTAGTTGCGATGTGGAATTGAGCTTGCCCGACGGTGAAACTATCTTGAGGATGGCGGAAGGTACCGTTCACATTCACGCGTCCTCCCGCCGCATCCAGCTCGAGATTCGATAGAGTTACTAACTGGTCGGACAAAGCTACGTTTGCATATAGCCGCTGGAACGGTTGGTCGTATGCGCTGCCATTGATCACTTGCAGAGTGGCACTGCCGAGCGGGTCCCCGTACGTTCCATGAACATGCACGTCCGCGCTCAGGTTTCCAGTGGCCGAAATCGAGCTCTCCCCGACAAGACTGAGCAGGTCCGCGACATCTCCGTTGCGTACGGCAGCATTCGCAACCACGGGCGAGCGGGGTAAAGGACTCCATTTGTGTAGCCCGATTGATCCGTCAAAGGTCGCCTGCATCGTATTCCGGCTCAGTGTTCCGTTTTGGATACTGGCGCTCGAAGGGGAGGCGGCGAGATCCACGGCAAACTGATCGAACGAGCGCCCCTCGACCGCAAACCGGTTGATTGAAGCATGAGCTGCGATATGGGGCGCTGAAAGATCTCCCGTGATTTGCGCCTGAACATTTGCGGCGCCACCTTGAAGAGTTACCGGCAATGATGATTGCGGTTTTGATGACGCAAAGTTCATGGCCGGGAGAAAGTCGTTCAAATTATGGGACACAAGGCGAGCATCGACGCGTTTGTTCAAAGAACCGGACAAATCCAGACGCGAGTTAGGCAGGTCTACGTAGGACGAACCCAAATCTACGGTGTCGCTTGCTCCTAAGTAGTTGGCGTAGAGATGTCCGCTAATTGGAACTCCTCGACGGCCGGGAACAATGTTAAGTCTCGCTTGCGCTGAATAGCCGGTCGTGCCCTTCGCTTTTAGATTGCCTGCCGCTCTGATGGAGCCGTCGAGCGTACCGTCATAACCCAATTGTTTCCCCGTGAAGCTGCTAGCCAGCACCGGAAGCGAAAAATTGCGCAGGTTGCCTTCCACGCTGAGTTGTTGCATCTTCTCGACAAAGATTTTCGCCGCTAAGCTTCCGCCAACTACGGAAAGCTTTAGGCCATCCAGGCTGATCAGATAAGGATCGGCGTGAAACGGAGAATAGAGGCTAACGCCGGAGACATGCGTCGTTCCGCTGCGAATGGACAGGTCACGCGAATTCAACGTGCCGTTCACGGCATAGTTGTTATGCGCGTCTAGGGTTGCCCTTCCATTTGCCAACAGAGCGCCGCTCGGCTGTACGCTCGTAACTTTCGTCAATCGCGACAGTTGGCCAAGCGCCAGATTCATATTGAACTGAATTGAGCTGTTCTTCGATGGGTCAATAGCGCCAGATGCCTGGAACGTAGTGCTACCAAGTCCGATATGCGCTGTCTGCACATTGATGATGTTGTTCTTCTCGTCTACGCTCACCGCAGCCTCGGCATTTAGCGTGTTTGGAACTCCTTTGGCGTTCGGATCAATCGGCAAATCGAAACTGTGCTGTATCTCCGGAAGAGAGATATTCGCGTTCAGTCGCGCCGCTATCTGAGGCGCGTTCATGTTTTGAATGGAGCCATTCAGTACAATCTGCGAACGATCAGTATTCAGTCTTGCGTTCTCAATCTTCACAGCATCCTTTTCGATAGTGACGGGAAGATTGACATGTACGTTCAATGGAGACTGCGTACTGGAGGTCAGCAGCAGCGGATCGATCGACAGGTTTCCCTGGTAACTCGGGTTTACAACGTTGTAATTCAACAAAACGCGCAGATTTTCTCCACGAGCGCTAAAGGCTGTCTTTTGCTGAGAGAATTCGAGTAACCCATTTTGAATGTCGAATTGACCCACCGCGAGATCCACGACGGTTTGCAGTCCGGAAGTTTGGCTGGGTTGTTTTTGAATTTTGGGCTGAGGGATATTCGTCTTGCCATCCGGGAAAACAATGACGTCTACCTCGGGCTGTTGAATACCCAAATATTGAAGATCGACGGCTTTTTTTAGGCCAGCGAACAGTTTCAACCGGAGCGTCAGGAGTGGGACGCGCACGAGCGGGTCGGCTCCTTTGGGCTCGGTCCCGTGCAGAATAAAATTGCGTATTCGGACCGTCAAATGGCTCCAGTCGAATTGAAAGGATGCCAACTCTACTGTTCCGCCGGTAGACTCTTCAACGGTCGCAATGATCTTCTCGCGGACAAAGTTTGCAAACCAAGCGCTCTGGAGAATAAGAATCGACGCGATGACCAGTACTACGATCAGTCCGAGCAATGATGCCCCGATTGTTATCAGGATCTTTTTCTTCCGAGGCGTCACGCGAGATTCTCCTCACGATATTGGATCTTGCTTTCTTTTCTTTGATCGTCGAGCCAGGCAAAGAACTGTTGGTTCGTCCGCTCGGCCTGTAGCGTGTCGCGAATCTGGTCGCTCAGATCATCTAGAGAAGATTTGCCCGGATTTTCGCGGCGAAGGGAGGCCGCATGCTCTCGATAATATTTGGCGATGTCATCCTCCGTCACCAATACGGCCGGCTTGAATCGTATTTCGATAAATCGCAAAACCGTCAGTTGCCATTGCAACTGAGTACGGATTTCCAGTTCGGTAAGACCGTAGCGGCGCAGCGCTTGCCGGTACGCGGCGTCGGTTTTGAATCTGTACTTCTTTAACTTGTCCAGTTGCCGGTCGGCATCTTGTAACGTCGCCGTTGGATAATCGCCGATCTCGATTTCGCGGCGGATGAAGATTTGATCGATCAAGCGATTCGCAGCTTGTTTCCGTGCCGCATTGCTCAGATCGAGAGGGATATTGTTCTGAAAGCTTGTGACGCGAATGTCACGATCAATGTCACTATCCTTAATGATCGAGTTTCCGATGATAATCGCAATGCGGTCGATAATTACGGCGGAAGCCAAACCCGCGGCAAGGAAAACCAGAATGGGAAAGCGGCACCGCATTAGAACGCCTGCCCGATTGAGAAAAAGAACTGCACATGTCCGAGACGTTGTGGACCCACGGGGCAGGCGGCGGTTCCGACGTTTGTGTTACTGCAGTTCTGAATCACCTGCTGTATGGTTTCGACTCGTGCTGAAACCCTGGTATCGCGGCGGGTTGAGCGCGTAAGCAAGATCAACCCTCACCGGGCCCAGCGGAGTCTTATATCGGATACCGAAACCGGCAGCCTGAACTGCATAATTGAAGTTCTGCAAGCTGCTCTGGTGATATCGCAATGAGATATCGCTAAAATTTGTATAAATATTCCCCATATCGTGGAACACCACGCCGCTGATGTTTGGGCCCAGCAGTGGGAAGCGAAGTTCGAATGTATTAAAGAACAGACCGTTGCCACCGATCGGAAAACCTGTTGCACACGCGGTCGAAGGGACTGGCCCGCCCGATGCGGTTGGCGGACCACAGCTAGATGGGGGCTCCCGGCAGTTCTGTTGTCGTAGCGATGTCGCGCGGCCCTGCCTGGTTATCGCCGAATCCACGCATGGAAACTCCGCCTCCGCCAAAGAATCGCTCCGGAAGCGGAATAGCATCGAATGAGGAAATACCCGCCGGACTATTGAACGGAATAATCGCGCCAATCTGTGTCTGGCGAGCAAATACCAGATTTCTTCCGATCGAGGTATAAGTCGCATTGCGGGCCAAGACTCGGTAGAAGTTTCGCTGAGAACCAAAGAAGTTTCCAGCAATTCCGCCGTCCACAGTATTCCAAAATCCGCGATGTGCATCGGATGGATTATCCCGGTGGTCCTGGATATAGCTCGCCGACAACATCCCGAGGCGGACAGGCTGCAGCAGCGCCGGGATAAGCAGCGAAGGAATCGCTATATTGCCGCTACTGACTCGCCGGTATGCAAACCGGACGAGCAGCGTGGATGCCCGATTAAAGCGTTGCGAGGTCTGAACCGAAGCCTCCTCGCGTCGGATGAGAACGTCTGAACATCTTGAGTTGTGTCGTACAGTATCGAGAACGTCACCGTACGATTGGACGAGCCGAGAAAGTGGGGAACGATGTAGTTTAGCGATTCACGCTGCTCCAGCGTGGAATAGCGGGTCTGCAGCGATATCGTTTGCCCGCGTCCCATAAAATTCAAGCGGTTCACGTTAAACGAAACGATAGGCGAAACACCCTTGGCGCCTCCGGCGTTCGCGACATTCGTCGTAGTTCCACCAAACTGCCCAACTTCCAGGCCCAGCCCCACGTTGAACGTATACCGCGCGGCTTCATCGAAATCGTAAAGAACATACTTATACAGATTCGTTCCATCGCGGTCCTGGAGGGCAGTATTGATATTCGCGAAAATTCCCAGATCGGTAAGCCGGCGCGCGATGTCATTCACTTTCACCATGGAAACCGGTTCGCCCTCTTGGATATCGATTCTTTTCTGAACCAAAGATGGTTTTGTGCGATACAGGCCGGAGATAATGACCCCGCGCACAAATTCGCGCGGGCCTTCTGTAATGCGATACGCCAGGTCGATCGTTTCAGGACTCGCTCCGTTCGTGACGGCGTAACTGAATGTCGCAGACGGAAAACCGTGCGAATAGTAGTAATCGAGAATCATGTTCCGGTCACTCGCGACGTTCACTTCGGCAAATGGCTGCCCTACGGCAGAAGTGAGCCGGTTGCGAATAGGACTCAGATCGAGCCGATTAGCGCCTTGAATCTCCAGATTATTTACAAGCCATTGCTTCCCCTGATTGATGTGAAAAGTGACCGCGATGTCGTTGGGCTTTCCCTTGTAGTTTGTCTGGACCACTGAAGTGACCTTTACTTCGCGAAAGCCGTTCGCCTGATACAAATTTTCGATCGCGTTTTCGTCATCCTTGCGGAAGGTTTCGCTATACCGTCCATATCTCAATAGAAGCGAGTTCGGCCGCAGAAACATCCTTTCGCGAAGGCTATCGACGGTGAAGTAAGTATTGCCGGTAATTTCGACGTTCACGAGTTTTCGGCGAGGACCAGTCGCAATGTAATAATTAATTGTTTCCACGTCGTTCTTGACCTGCTCGCGTTTGAAAGTAACGTCTACGTCGGGATAACCTCTCGATTGAAAATAATCATGCAGGTTCCGGGCGCCTTCGGTAAGCAGATCGTTATCCACCGAACCTTCGTCGTAAACAGGGACATATTTCCGAAGTTTTCCTTTTGAGACCTTCGCTTCAACAGCTTTAATTTCGATCATTGGCCCGGCATCGATATCGAGATTTGGCTTCACGCGTCTCTTACTCTGCGTCGTAATCGAGCGATGTCAAGTCGACCGAGGCGGTCAGGCGGCCTATCTTGGCGTATTTTTTCCGGATGCCCTCAACTCCCTTGTCGGTCTCTCCATCCGTAACTTGCCGCCACCAGTGAATGAGCGGAATGCGCCAACCAGTTGCCCGAACAATCGTGTCATTCGAAAGCTTTGTATCGCCTTTGATGACCGGCATCTCGTATTTCGCGCGCTTTCCAGCTTCGACGATAAATCGGATGGTGACCTGATGAGTATCTGGGTCTTCAATGGTAGCTGTGCCTACGGTCGCCTGATACAGCCCGTTGTCACGCATTTCCTGTTCGATGGTTTTTCTGGCGGTCTCCAGGCTTTCTTCATCGAACGGCTCTCCCAGATTTAACTGCGCGTCGCTGATGATCACGGCGCGGCTGGGAGGGTCACTGATCTTCCCTTGCGCCCCAACGTGCCCGATAAATCGTCGCGCGCGTGTGATGAACCGCAGCGCTACGTCGCTCCCGCTCGGCTCCGCGTCAACTTGAATATCATCGAAAAGGCCGCTTGCGAAAAGGCGGTCGATAGTTGCCGCCACCTGCGCGGGATTCAGCGGCTGGCCGATTTGAACAAGCTGCATATCGTGCAGGTCCTGCGACGTCCACAGGCTGGTTGGCGGGTTCGTATTGGATGGAAACAACTGTTTTACCGTTGAAGTTCTGCCCGCGCGCGGCAGTAATGTTACCTAATACAAGAGAAACGAAGAGAATCGCTAAACGGCCGCGGAAGCAAAATCTGTTCATCTTTACCGGTTGCGCGAATCTGAATCGGAAGATACCGTAAATGGGCCCGCTCTGTTTACTCTCATCTGCCAGGTGTAACCACTTCGTGGATGCCGCTTCCGTTTGCTCTGTTACAGGTGTCTCACCTGTCTGGCTGTCGGGGTCTATCAACCGGGAGCAACGATGACGTGGAGAGCGCTGAGGGATCTCTTTAAATCCGCGGCTTCAAAATGGAATGCTCATGACGCGCCTCGCTTGGGAGCGGCGCTTGCGTATTATTCGCTCTTGTCCATGGCGCCGCTGCTGATTCTCGTGATCGCAATATGTGGGCTCGTGTTCACCAAGTCCACCGCCGAACAGCGACGTTCTACAACAAGTGGAGACGGCTGGCGGGCCCCTCCAGCGCGCAGACGCTTCAAATGCTCATCGCGAATGCTCACCATACTCGCAGCGGCATCGTCGCCACCGTCATAGCGCTAGTCACGTTGTTGTTTGGCGCTTCGGGCATATTCGTAGAATTGCGAGCATCCCTCAACAAAATATGGGACGCGCCGCCCAAGGACTCTTCGGGATGGCGCGAAATGGTGAGCCAAAGACTGGTTTCCTTCGGAATGGTGCTTGCTCTCGGCTTTCTGCTCATGATTTCCCTTCTATTGAGCACCGGTTTCACCATCGTGGAAAAGTTCTTTATCGGTTTCGTGCCCCTGCATTTCGCTGTTCTTGGCGAGATTGCAAATTTTCTCGTCTCTTTGGTCGCCGTCACGATCTTGTTCGGACTGATCTTCAAGTTTGTTCCGGACGTTCCGATTGACTGGCGGGATGTGACTGTCGGGGCGCTTGCGACGGCGATTCTTTTCGATATCGGGAAGGCGCTTCTTAGTCTTTATCTCGGCACTGCGGGCGTCGGCTCAACCTACGGCGCTGCCGGATCGCTGGTCGCTTTGGTGGTATGGGTTTACTATTCGGCTCAGATCTTCTTTTTCGGCGCCGTGTTCACGCGAGTGTATGCGGACAGACTGGGATCGCCGACTACGAAGAGAGAGCGAGCGGCCGTTCGAAAATCCGCAGCAACTGCGTCCGGTGGAAGCTGATATCCTCGTACTAGTACCGGACTGCCGGTTTAGCTCGGCGATATATTGAAACCGCTTTGCCAAAGTCGCTTCTAGAGTGCGGAGTTCGTGTCTCATTTCTCGGAGGAAAAGCGCTGAATGTTGCGTATGCTTCGCAAAGCAGTGGCAGTTGTCTTACTTTCCGCCTGCTGCGCGATGGTCGCCAATGCGGACTGGGTGAACGGCGGCACGCCCACCAGTTGGGATCCGAACTCGCTCTACGCAAATCCTAACGGGAAGCCAGTCGGGCCGTACTACTGGAACAATAACTCCGGAGATGGGGCGCAAGCGAACATAGGCTGGTGCGTGGTGGGCAGTTCGCAATGCGCGCTTCAGACGACCCCCGGATACATGCCCTATTACAGCAGCGGTGGCAGCGCGCCGTCCGACCTGACCTTATCGAGTTCCGGGATTCAACAGACCTTTACGTTGGAAGGAGCGATTACTGGCCAGAAAGGCGGCAGCAGCGGCATCGCGGTGTTCGGTTACTACATAACGGACGCATCGGGAGCGATTTTGAATTCATACCTTCTGTTTAGTTCCACCGACCCAGTCGGCAAGACTGCGACGCCCGTCACGCCGCTTGCGTTTGGGCAGCTCTACGGTTTTTTCGCGGAGGAGATTGATGGCGCCGGATCCGCGAATGAGACGCATTACACGTTCTACTCCGATACCAGCAAGAATTTCGCTACAGGCATCATGCCGGCTGACAGCATGCAGCATTTCGCCATTTTCTCGAGCGACGGCAGCAACTACCTAATCGGGGCCAAGACGAGCGATGCGTGTCAGGGCAGCTTCACGGGGTTTAACAGTCCATGCGTGAATGCCGGCCCACAAAATTCGTCCACCGATTTCTTCGACTTCAACGACCTCGTGGTTGAAGTCAGTACGGTCTCTACCCCGGAGCCGGCATCTGCGTTGTTCGTCTGCGGCGGGTTGCTGTTGGTTGGCTGGACAGTTCGCCGCAAGGAACGCAAAGTCAGCCTAAAATTGACCGTCTGACTGCTTTCGCTTCAACTCACCCGGTTGAAGCCGGCGTGGCGTGAGACCATACCCAGCATGACTCTCAAGCGGATCGGCCGGAGAGTTGTGCGATCTTTGGGCTATGACCTCGTTCCACTCAGGAATGCCGGCTTCGAGGAGCAGAAGGAAAAACTAGGACGCGAGGCCGAGGTTATTATTGATGCCGGCGCGGGTGTCGGCAGGACGGCAAAGATTTATCGCCAGCTCTTTCCTCTCGCTCGGATTTTCGCCTTAGAGCCGCATCCGGACTCGTTTCGGGTTTTATCCCGCGAGTTGCGGAGCGATCCTCTCTGATGACGGCGTTCAACTTGGCTTTCACCGACTCCAACGGAACGCAAATCCTGCATCTGAACCGTTCGCCGGATACAAGTTCTCTCCTTCCCGCCTCGCGGGCGCATGCGCGATGGCTTACCCATCGCGAAGCGGAGCTTTGCGCGGCGACGGAAGTAGTCCACGCATCACTCTAGACCGACTTTGCGCCGAGCAGTGTGTGCAACATGTGGATGTCCTGAAACTCGATGTCCAAGGCTCTGAGTTACAGGTTTTGAAGGGCGCCAGCGGAATGCTTGCCGCGGGCGGTATCTCGCTGATCTATGCAGAGGTCCATCTCGTCGAAGTGTACGAAGGGCAACCTCTGTTGCATGATGTGACTCGTGTTTCTCGATCGCTTCGGCTACCGCCTGGATAATCTGTATGACTTGAGCATCAAGATGAACACCGGGCGGCTTATGTGGGCCGATGCGTTGTTTGTAAGTCAGAGCGTCCTGCGGTCTCCTGTGCCTCATGCGGTAAAATAGAGTCTTCCCTCCTGTTTTTCTCCCATGATTTCAGTCAGTAATGTCAGCATGCGTTACGGCGGCAAGATCCTGTTTGAGGACGTCGCCACGACTTTCCTGCCTGGCCGGCGATACGGCCTCACCGGACCGAACGGCGCAGGAAAATCGACCTTTATGAATTTGCTTTCCGGCGATTTGGAACCTCAAAAGGGAACCGTTGTACGGCCGAAGAAGATCGGAGTCCTGCGTCAGGACCAGTTTGCTTTCGATCAGTATCGCGTGATCGATACCGTAATCATGGGCAACATGCCGCTGTGGAAGGCGCTGGAGGAACGTGAGGCTCTTTACTCCAAATCGGACCTAACGGACGAAGACGGCATGCGGCTGGGCGAACTGGAGGGCGTAGTTTCCGAGGAAGACGGCTATACAGCGGAAAGCGACGCCGCTGTTCTGTTGGATGGGCTGGATATCCCCGAGCCATATCACGAACGGAGGATGGGCGAGCTTCAGGGCGGCCAGAAGGTTCGAATCCTCTTGGCGCAGGCTCTGTTTGGGCATCCCCAAGCGCTGCTGTTGGATGAGCCGACGAATTACCTCGATCTGGAATCAATCCACTGGTTGCAGAACTTTTTAACGCACTATGACGGGATTCTGATTGTGATCTCTCACGACCGGCATTTCCTGAACAGCGTGTCCACTCATACCGCTGACATCGATTACCAGACGATCATCACCTATCCCGGCGGATATGACGATATGGTTCTGCAGAAGATGCAGATCCGAACGCGCATTGAAGCGGAGAACGCGCAGCGCGAGAAGAAGATCGCGCAGTTGAACGAATTTATCGCCCGGTTCTCGGCGGGCACTCGCGCGAGCCAGGTGACTTCCCGCAAGAAAGAAGTGGAACGTCTTCAGACCACGGAATTAGCTCGATCGAATATTCAGCGTCCTTTCATCCGTTTCGAGATGAAACGCCCTTCGGGCCGGCACGCGCTCGAGTTCAAGGCTGTCAACCGGAGCTACGATGGCCTGCAGGTTATAAAAGATTTTTCCGCGTCCATACCGCGCGGCGCAAAAGTGGCTCTGATGGGCCGCAACGGTGCTGGAAAAACCACACTTCTGAAAGCCTTAATGGCCAATGCGCCCGGAGTGGACGATTCGGACGTGGGCCTTGATTCTGGCCTCGTCACGTGGGGACATGAAGTGCAGGTGGGCTATTTCGCCCAGGATCACCGGAGCTCGATTCGCAACGGAACCACGGTTGAAGAGTGGTTGCACGACTGGGATCCGCAAGCCGCAAAAGAAGAGATTCGCGGATTGCTGGGCCAGATGCTTTTTCGCGGCGAGGAAGGTCTGAAACCCACCGAAGCTTTATCCGGCGGAGAAGCGGCACGCCTTATCTTTTGCAAGCTCATGCTGCAGAAGCCCAACTTTCTGGTATTCGACGAGCCGACAAACCATTTGGATCTGGAGTCGATCAATGCGTTGAATATCGCTCTTCAAAAATTCGAGGGCACCGTTCTGCTAGTCACGCACGATGAAGACCTGGTGGATGAAGTGGCAACCCGGATCTGGCATTTTGAGAACGGACAGATTGAAGATTTCGCCGGCTCTTACGAAGAATACTCCATGGCAGCAGCGAAGTAGAACGGCTACCGGTCCGCAGCAAGCATGCAGCTTTCAATCCATTCGTAGGTCTTGGCCATGCCGTCCTTCAGGCGAACGGACGGTTCCCATCCTAGGGATTCCCGGATTTTCGTATTATCACTGTTTCGGCCCCTCACACCTTTGGGCGCATCGAGTCTGTAGGTCCGCTTCAGTTTCACCCCGGCGAGTTCCTCAACGATATCAACCAATTGGTCAACGGTGACGACTTCGCCGCTTCCGAGATTCACCGGCTCGCGGATGTCGCTCTCCAGGATCATGCGAGTGCCCTTCAGGCAATCGTCGATATACATAAAGCTCCGCGTTTGCTTCCCATCGCCCCAGATCTCAATATCACGCCTGCCCGAGGACTTCGCCTCGATCACTTTTCGACAGAGAGCGGCAGGAGCTTTCTCGCGTCCACCGTGATAGGCCCCAAAAGGGCCGTAAACATTGTGGTAGCGAGCAACGCGGCATTTTAGTCCGAAATCTTCCTCAAAATGGCGGCACATCCGCTCGCTAAAAAGCTTCTCCCAGCCGTAACCATCCTCAGGCAGGGCCGGATAGGCGTCTTCCTCCTTGAGCGCCGGGAGCTGCGGTTCGCTTTGTTTCCCGATGTTATAGACGCAGGCGGAAGAAGCATAAAAAAGTCGTTGAGCGCCGGCGTCGCGCGATGCAAGCAGCAAGTGTGTATTGATCAGAACGTTGATCATGCACAGCGCCTTATTGTTTTCAATAAATCCCATGCCGCCCATGTCGGCCGCAAGGTTGAAGACCACGTCCATGCCTTTCACGGCCTTATCGCAGGCGGATTTTTCTCTCAAATCCAGAAGGAATGTTTCGGCGTCGGAAGAGGTCTGCTGCCATTGATCACGTGATTTGAGATCTACAGCGCGCACGAAGGACGCTCCTTCCCGCAGAAGGGCTTTTACAAGGTGGCCGCCAATAAAACCTCCCGCCCCGCAGACAACGATTTTCTGGTTCCGGAGTGTCAACGGCCTCGGCAACTCAAGAAAAAGCTGTAAACATTTTCAGCGCGATATAGAAGACCACCAGCAAGCTGACAAAGAGAACGACTTCTATCGCACGGCGCAGATTCCTATTTCGAAACAGCTCGTTCCATCGTGAAAACAGGGCGCGGTGCTTGCGTCTGGAACGTCTCTTCAGCGGTACCTCAGTTGGCAACAGAGGCCGATAGAAAGTCTTTCTGCAGTCGCGGCAACGATAACGCTTCAGGCCGCGCCAACGCTTGACAAAGTCATGCGCCGGCTTCTTATGAGACCGGCGTACATCTTTGCTGCGGCAAACGGGGCACGTCGACAAGGCACAACCACCTTTCTCTGGAGAATTAGCAGCCAAGCTATTCCCGCGGACCAAGTCCAATCGCCTATCGTTATGCATGTCGAACCTAATTTTGGGTCAACGCTACTGATCTTACAGCAATTGACCCATTCGCGCGGAGGCTACCTTTAGGCCGGGAGTAATCCAAGCTCAAAACATACACATCGGCCGTATCAGGGATTTTGAAATCCCAATTTCCAGAATTTGGGGTCAGAAGATCACCCGATGCGATGTTAGTTCGGCTACCTCCTGAAACGGGGGAGATATGCCAAGCTAGGCCGCTGGGAATGTCGATTCCTTCAGCATTGGCTTGCCATGTAAGCCGATAAGAATGGCTGGAATCGAGAGGAACGTATTGCCGCATGAGTGTCGTATTCTCGGGCTCATCACCTGAAAACGTGACGCGCAGCATCTTTTGTTGGGTCGATTGGTCAATAGTAATACCTGTGGAGCTGATGGGAATCCAATCGAAGCCATGCTGGAAAGGCGGGCTCTGAAAATCGCCGTCAGTCAAAGGACGCTGGGGCGTGGGAATCGCAAAATGAATCCAGCCGCCCTCTTTCATACTCTTCCAGATCCGCATGGCCGGCTCTAAATCGCCAGCGGCTAGAAGACGGTCTTCGATAGGGGCGATGTGGTCGTCGCGTCCATACTGCGCGGGATCGTGCCCTTTCGCTAGCGCAACAATGCGGCTCACGATCGGAGGTAAAGCTGCGAATTGATTCTTATTTGCCAGAAAATTGGAGTATTCGAGCAGAACGCCGGCGCGATCCGGAATTGCCCCGGCAATCTCCTGCGGATTCGCACTCAGAAGCCACATCTGGGCGAATACCGGATTGGCAGAGAGCGGTGTAATACCGAGCGTTGCCTTCGCCCAGCGGAAGAACTCGTTCTTATTCTGCCGGCGGAAGTAGAAGTTCGTGAGTGTCCATTTCGGCAAGAACATGTGATTGACCTCAGCCGCGCGCAGGTAATAACGCTCGGCTCGAAGCGAGGTCGCGTTGCTGAATCTCCGCCGCCAGGCCAAGCTGAATCCACGTTGCGTAGTCAAACGGATTCAGCTCCACGGCGCGATGGAACAAGGCGAGCCTATGCTCGGGCTGCCAGGCTGCGAAATGAGCAACGTACTCCGAGTTGTATGGAACGAGACGGACCGCAGCCGCAACCGAATCCGCCGTGTCCCGCTGAAACAGAAACGCGGCGCGGGCGAAGCGGGCACAGTAATATGCCCCTGTAAGCGCGGTTGCCGCGATCAAATAGCGCGCTAGGCGGAGATACATAGCAGAACCACAGCTTGCGCTTCGCAGGAGCGGCCTTCTCCCACGGGCCCACGTTCTCCGCCGTCTTGAATTTCACGCTGACCTGTTCGACGCTCAGAGCAACCGCTTGAGCCAAGCTTTCACGGATGCGCCCGCGAAAATCCTTCAGTTTCGGCCGCTCCAAAATTATCGTGGAATCGACATTCACCAACTCATATCCGCGCTGCGCTGCTAGCTGGATCGCGTGCTTCAGAAATTGCAGGCTAGCCGCGCCTTTCCATTCCGGCGCGGTGTCCGGAAAGTGCACACCGATGTCGCCCAAAGCCACAGCTCCTAGAACGGCATCCGTTACTGCGTGGAAGAGGACATCGGCGTCCGAATGTCCGGCAAGTCCGAAATCGGACGGGATCGGCACTCCTCCGAGAATCAATGGCCGCCCGGGCTCGATCCGGTGAGTATCCCAACCCTGGCCGACTGCGGAAGATCGGCGACATGATCTCGGCCATGCTCAAGAAAGATCGAGACCGGAACTCTCCAGTGTGAGGTAGAGCCGAGCCAGATCCATGTCGCTGGGCTTCGTGATTTTGATGTTTCGGTCCGTGCCGAGCACCACTGAAACTTCCACCTGCTCAAGCCGCTCGACAAGTGACGACTCGTCGGTGCCGATAAAGAGATCCTGGCGAGCTTTTTCGAATGCCTGTCGCAGGAGATCGAGCCTGAAAACCTGCGGAGTCTGCGTAAGAATCAACCGCTCACGCGGCAGAGTGGACCGCACCTTATTGCGGTGAACCTGCTTGACTGTGTCGACGGGAACGATTCCCACGATCGCAGCGCCTGTTTCCGTTGCCTCTCGGATAACCTTCTCGATCACTTCCTTTTCGATAAAAGGGCGGACGGCGTCATGGACCGCGACGAGTTGGGTATCATCGCCGATGGTCGCAAGCGCGTTTTCCACCGATTGCTGCCGGCTTTCGCCGCCATTGACGGCCCGCACGGTCTTGCCGAAGCCCTGATTGTCGAAGAGTTCTTGAGCCCAGGCCAGATCCTCCTCGCGTAAGGCGACGACAATCTCCCCAACCGGGGGAGAACTCACGAACTTGCGAATCGTATGGATGAGAATCGGCGAGTTATTCAGCAGCATGAATTGCTTGCGGCTGATACCCGCTTTTTCCGGCGAGCTGCGTCCCATGCGCGTCCCCAGGCCGGCGGCGGGAATGATGACAGACACTTTCATGAAGACCGGAGTTGAGCGCCCGAGCTATGCGGAAGAGCTTGACGCTCGAACCTACATGATAGAAGAAGCCGCTGGAAAGAAGCGCCGCAAAAATACCAGCAACCCGTAGGCTAATGACTTTCATCTCCGGCTCGTCTATTGAGCAGACACCATGGCGGCACTCGTCCTTTTATACGTTGATGACGACGATGCAGCATTCTTTCTGCTCGAGATTGCGGTCAAAGAGATAAAGCAGGATGTGGAACTCCATCGGGCGGCGGACGGGGAACAGGCAATCGAGTTTCTGCAGCATTCCGGGCTGTACCGCAACGCGCCCCGGCCCGATTTGATCCTTCTCGACGTGAATCTACCCAAAAAGGATGGTATGGAATTGCTGAAAGACCTGAAGGCCGACGAGTCTCTTCGATCAATTCCCGTGGTCATGTTCAGCTCGTCTTCGCGGGCCGTCGACAAGAAGGAATCTCTGGCGCTAGGAGCGCAAAAATACGTTACCAAACCGCCTAATCTTGAAGGATTTCTCGAAGCGGTGAGAAGAATGGTCTTTGAAGAGAGTAGAGTGATTGAACAAGCGGCCGCACGAGGCAATTCCCGATAAAGTTAGAATGCCGACTGGAAAGCGCTGAGCTTGCAGGGCGCTGACCAGGTGTGATCAGCGCCCGAAGGAGGAGTTGTGAACTGCTCACGTAGAGACCTGAGCTTTCTTTTGCCGGCTCTGCTTGTCGCGCCCGCTACGGCGGATGTTCCGGTGTTGTCTTCGAAGTCTTACCCGTTCGCCAGCTTGGCGGCCAAGACGAACCCGAAAAACCACATGCAAACCCGTTCCGTCTTCAATGGAAAGACCCAGACGGGCTGCCCGATCGCCATGCACATCAGTACCTTGCCGCCCGGAGAGATGCCGCATCCTCCACATCATCATGTCAACGAGGAGATTCTGATGATCAAGGAAGGCACGGTGGAGAGCACGATCGCCGGCCAGACCAGCAGGGTGGGACCAGGGTCCGTAATTTATATCAACTCGAACGAAGAGCACGGATTGAAGAACGTGAGCGACGCTCCGGCAGTGTATTTCGTGGTCGAGATCGGGCACCAGGGCGCGTAAAGTTGACCACGGGTTTTTTTTACCGAAAAGATCTGACTCTTGCTGAGTCAAACAGATATGCCAATGGGAAGAACCCTTTCGGACCTTTTGATGGAACGGCTTGCGGATTGGGGGGTCAACACAATCTTCGGCTTTCCAGGAGATGGAGTTGACGGGATTTTTGAAGGTTTGCGGAAGCACCAAGACAAAATCCGTTTCGTTCAGGTTCGACATGAAGAGGCGGCGGCCTTTGCGGCGTGCGCCCACGCAAAATTTACAGGCCGGATCGGCGTGTGTGTTGCCACTTCCGGTCCAGGTGGGATTCACTTGCTGAACGGTCTTTACGATGCCAAATGTGACGGCCAGCCAGTGCTCGCTATCACAGGCCACACCTTCCACGACCTGATTGGAACCCATTATCAACAGGACGTGGATCTGGACAAGCTGTATATGGATGTGGCGGTTTACAACGAACGTATTATGGGGCCGGCGCACCTGGTCAACGTGCTGGACGAGGCCGTCAAGACCGCCCTGTCGCGGCGCTCGGTCGCCCACATCACGATCCCGAAGGACATTCAGGAAATGAAAATTTCCGACGATCACCGTTCGAACGCGAATATCAAAAAACACAGCGGCGGAATCTATGCGCCGGTATACCCGCACCCGCCCCAAGAAGCGCTGAAACAAGCAGCCGAGATCATCAACAAAGGAGACAAGGTTGTAATTCTAGCCGGTGCGGGTTGTCTTGGGGCGAAGAACGAAGTGCTTGCGCTGGCGGAAAAGCTCGGCGCGCCGATAGTTAAGCCGCTGCTGGGAAAAGCCGTAGTTCCCGACCGGAATCCTTACACTCTGGGCGGCCTGGGACTGCTGGGAACGGCTCCCTCGCAGGATGCAATGGAGGAGTGCGACACACTGATCATAGCCGGAAGCAATTTTCCGTATATGGAATTCCTGCCCAAGCCGGGTCAAGCGAAATGTGTGCAGATCGACGTGGATCCCGCCCGCATCGGATTGCGCCATCCAGTCGACGTGGGCCTTGCGGCGGATTGTAAAGCGGCATTAAACGATCTGCTTCCTCTGGTTAATAAGAAAAAGAACCATGACTTCCTCAAAAAATCCCAAAAACGGATGGAGACCTGGGTGAAGCTCATGGAGGAGCGCGGCACGCGCACCGATTCGCCGATGAAGCCACAGGTTGTCACGTATCACCTGAACAAACTGTTGAACGACGACGCAATTGTCACCTCCGACAGCGGTACGATCGCGACCTGGGCCGCACGATACATCGACATTCGCGGCGATATGATGTTCTCGCTCTCTGGATCGCTGGCAACCATGGCAAATGGCGTGCCGTACAGCATCGGAGCCGCAATCGCCTATCCAGGCCGGCAGGTGATCTGCATTATCGGTGATGGCGGGCTGTCGATGCTAATGGCGGAGCTAGCGACGCTTGCGAAATACAGGCTGAATGTTAAAGTGATCGTGATCAAGAACAATGTTCTGGGCCAGATTAAATGGGAACAGATGGTGCTTGATGCCAATCCCGAGTTCGGAATCGATCTGGAACCGATAGATTTTGTCGGTGTCGCAAAAGCCTGCGGAGTGGGCGGTTTTCTGCTCGATAGAGCAGAGGACGCGGAATCTGTCCTGCGAAAAGCTCTGAATTATCCAGGACCGGCGCTGGTGGAAGCGGTGGTGGACCCGAACGAACCGCCGATGCCGGGCAAGGTAAAGACGGAGCAGGCGATTCATTTTGCCGAAGCGCTGGCGCGGGGCGACAAAAACGCTGGAAAAATTATCGAGACGGTTCTGAAGGACAAAGTCCGCGAAGTTGTGTAGCGCGCTGCTTCATTCGAACTGAAATTTGCGTGATACACTCGGATGTGCGGACGCGGATCCTGGGTGTTATCCCTGCCCGATTTGCCTCTTCTCGATTCCCCGGAAAAGCTCTCGCTGAACTCGCTGGCAAGCCCATGCTTCAGCATGTCTGGGAACGGGCCCAGATGGCGCGGTATCTGAACGACGTCCTGGTCGCCACCGATGATGAGCGTATTGCGGCCGCCGTACGACGCTTTCACGGTCGAGTGCGCATGACACGCGCCGATCACCCTTCAGGCACGGATCGTATCGCCGAAATTGCTTCCTCCGAAACGGCTTCTCTCTATGTCAATATCCAGGGAGACGAACCGCTGATCGACCCGGAAGCTATCGATGCCGCAATTCTTTCCGTGCAGGGCGATGAATCAGTCTCGATGGGGACTCTCAAAAAACGGATCGTCGATCCCACTGATATCGTGAACCCCAATGTCGTCAAAGTGGTCACCAACCTTTTGGGCGATGCTATCTATTTCTCCCGTTGTCCCATCCCATATGAACGCGACGGTCGCGCTGAATTGCCGCTCTACGCAAAGCACATCGGGCTTTACGTCTATCGCCGCGATTTTCTATTAAGCTATCCCGAGCTGAGAATTGGTCCCCTGGAACAGTCCGAACGCTTGGAACAACTGCGCGCGCTTGAGAATGGCTATCGAATTCGTGTGGTCGAAACCGAATATGAATCCCTTGGGGTTGATACGCCGGATGATTTAGAGCGCGTCAACCAACTGTTCGGGGTGACAGCGGACTCTTTCGGATTTGGCTGAAGAAACAAAAACACAGACGTTTAGGAGCCCATGCCTAAGTACATTTTCATCACAGGCGGTGTTGTTTCATCGTTGGGGAAGGGAATCGCGGCGGCATCGATCGGGTGCCTTCTCGAAAGTCGCGGGCTGCGCGTCACATTACAAAAATTCGATCCGTACCTGAACGTCGATCCGGGTACCATGAGCCCGTTCCAGCACGGGGAGGTTTTCGTCACGGATGACGGCGCCGAAACGGATCTCGATCTCGGCCACTATGAACGCTTCACCCATGCGGCTCTGACCCAAAGCAACAACCTGACCTCTGGCCGCATTTATGAAAACATCATCACCCGCGAACGCAGGGGCGATTACCTCGGAAAGACTGTTCAAGTCATTCCCCACGTCACCAATGAGATTAAAGCCGCATGTCGCAAAGTTGCGGCTGATGTCGATATCGCCATCGTAGAGATCGGCGGCACCGTCGGTGACATCGAGTCGCTTCCCTTTATTGAGGCCATTCGCCAGATGCGGCATGAAGAAGGACGCGAGAACACGCTCTTCGTCCATCTCACGCTCGTGCCCTGGATTGCTGCCGCTCAGGAGCTGAAGACGAAACCGACACAGCACAGCGTGAAGGAACTCCGCGCCATCGGAATTCAACCGGATATTTTGCTTTGCCGGTCGGAGCGTCAGTTGCCCACGGAAGTGAAAGAGAAGATCGCGCTCTTTTGCGATGTCGATGTCAGTAGCGTCGTCACTGCCAAAGACGTCCATTCGGTTTACGAAATTCCCATGGTTTTCGCCGAACAAGGCGTTGATGAAAGCATCCTTCGCATGCTGAACGCTCCATCCGGTCCGCGCAACCTCTCACGCTGGATTGAAATGCTGCACCGTCTGAACAATCCCACGCGCGAAGTCAGCATCGGACTGGTCGGCAAATACGTTGAATACGAAGATTCCTACAAGAGCCTCAAAGAGGCTCTGCTGCATGCCGGAATCGCCCATCAGGCCCGTGTCGAGATTGAGTGGATTGAGGCGGACCGTATGGAGTGGCCGGAGTGCCGCAGCTATCTGCGCCGGTTTGATGGCATTCTTGTTCCTGGGGGCTTTGGCAAGCGAGGTATCACTGGAATGTTGAATGCCATCCGCTGCGCCCGCGAAGAGAAGATTCCGTATTTCGGTATTTGTTTGGGCATGCAGACCATGGTTATCGAATTTGCCCGGAATGTCTGTGGCCTTGTCGATGCAGACTCCACCGAATTCAATCCAGTCACCCCCTTTCGCGTGATTTTTAAGTTGCGCGAGTTAAAGGGAGTTGACGAACTAGGCGGTACGATGCGCTTGGGTGCATACTCGTGCCAGCTATCGCCCGGCAGCTTTGCGGAGCAGGCGTACGGTGCTGCCGAAATCTCTGAGCGTCACCGTCATCGCTATGAGTTCAACCGCGAATTTCAAGACGTTCTCTGCCAGCATGGTATGCGACTGACCGGACAAACGCCGGATGGCGTTTATGTAGAAATTTGTGAAGTGCCCGATCACCCGTGGTATCTCGGCTGTCAGTTCCATCCGGAGTTCAAATCGAAGCCGCTCGAACCGCATCCGCTGTTTACTGCTTTCCTGCGTGCCGCGCTCCAGCACAAGGAAAATAGGTCGCTTCCTTTAGAGGAACGTTCGCCATCGCCTGCGTATTCGCACGCACGATGACTGTCACAGCCGGCGAGCCTTCCGGCCAAGTGACATTTTCCAATCAGGGGCCTCTCGCCCTCATTGCCGGCCCTTGCGTCATCGAAAGTGAAGAGCACGTCCTGCATTTAGCGAATACGATTCGCAAAACGGTTGGCGCGTTCGTCTTCAAAGCCTCTTTTGACAAGGCAAATCGCAGTAGCGTTAAGTCCTATCGCGGTCCCGGTCTCAAGGAAGGTGTCAGGATCTTGGGTGAAGTCCGAAAACTGGGAATTCCGGTCCTAACTGATATCCACGAACCTGCTCAGGCTCAGGTGGCCGCCGAAGCTGCCGACATCCTCCAGATCCCGGCTTTCCTCTGCCGCCAGACCGACCTCCTTGTCGAAGCGGGGAAGACCGGTCGCGCCGTAAATATCAAAAAGGGGCAATTCGTCTCCCCAGCAGACATCGCGCATGCCGCGGAAAAAGTCGCCAGCACTGGAAATAACAAGGTCGTCCTAACTGAACGCGGATCGTCTTTTGGATACAACAACCTGGTCGTAGATATGCGCGGCCTGCGTATCATGGCGGCCACTGGGTATCCCGTGGTTTTCGACGCCACCCATAGTGTCCAGCTTCCCGGCGCTTCTGGTAACGCTTCGGGAGGTCAGCCGGAATTCATCGCGCCTCTTGCACGCGCAGCGACGGCCGTTGGTATAGCGGGAGTGTTCGTGGAAGTCCACGAAGCGCCGGAACGCGCGCTTTCTGACGGACCCAACGCCTTGCGTCTCAATCTTTTACCCGGGCTTTGGCAACACCTTCGATCTATTGACGCATTGGTAAAAAACTCCTAAGGCCCTACTATCTTTTCATCTGAGACAACGTTCGGCTGGGTCGCCACGTCGTATCATGTGAAACGTATGTTGTTGAGTGCGCACGAACGCCGAACCCGTCAGCGTGGCTTCTCGCTGATCGAACTGCTCATTGTCATTGCTATCATCCTGATCATCCTTTCGATAGCTCTTCCGCAGATGAGTAAGTCCAGGATGCACGCGCAAGAGATGAGCGCGATTGCCGAGCTCCAGACTATTAATCAGGCGGAGGTTCAGTACCAGTCGCAGTTCGGACAGTTTGCTACGTCACTCGCGCAACTTGGTCCTCCGACAACCGCCGGCGCCGCAGAAGGTCCGGCTGCGGCTGGTCTGATTCCTGGCAGCCTCGCGAGCGGTACCTCAGGCGGCTATAATTTCACCCTTGCCGCTACGGGAACTGGTTACTCTATCACCGCAGTCCCGAAAGCGTTTGGCAGCACAGGCCGCCGCACCTTCTACTCTGATCAGACAGGCATCAAACGCGAAAACTGGGGCCAGGATCCAGCCACCGCGAATAGCCCGGAGATCAAGTAACCGTAGTACCCGTGACGTCACTTCGAGTTGTCTGCTGTGCTCTGATTCTGCTCGGCACGTTGCGGGCGGCCAATGAGGCAACTGCGGCGCGCATTGCGAGCGCCCTAGGGCAACTTTCAGTCGATTCGGAGCAAACCTACCGAGTCCGCGACGTTCAGTTGGCTCGCGGCGATATCAATATCTACCTCACCGAAGGAGTTCTGTCTTTTGTTCAGCCGGTGGGCGGCCGCTGCATCGCCGCTGTCTTTACAACCGAAGGCGTAGAGGCGGGTGATGCGGAAATTTTGGTTCTCCCTCCCCGCCGGAGCGAACGGGCCTCTCTAGCTTCGTTTGCCAAGACACCTAACCTGGACGAGCATTTCACTTCCGCTGTATTCCTGTTTTCAGACAGCACCGTCGATGAAGTGCTCGCGCAGCTTCACGATAAACCCGTTCACAAGGCACCCGAACTCGCGACCCAACTCGGTCCGGTTCTGAACAACACTGTTCGCGCTATTAGCGCAGGTATCAGTATCCGCGTTGTCCAAGCCCTTCTGGATAATCACCAGCCGGCGAAAGGGTTTTTCTACGGCGTCATCGGCGGGCGCGACCTCGGGCCTTTCGATGTCATGTACGATCCCGCCGAGTTTGAGCCCGTCTCGGTCGGTGCTGCTGTCCCAGAAAGCAACGGAGGTCAAAAATTCCAGCTTTGGACCTCTTTCCGCCCCCGGCGCGCTCCGGCCTATACCCCGTTACCCTCGCCGATCAGCGATTATCGGCTGGAGGCGGACATTCGCCCGGATCTCAGCATGACTGTCACAGCCGCGTTTCACTTGGTTCCGAACGCGACCGACGGACGAGTGGTCTTGTTTGGCTTGTCCGACAGGTTGAGAGTCGCCGGCGCAACGCTGGACGGCAAGCCCGTTGAAGTCTTTCAGCCCGATTCCATGCTTTCGGCCGACCCAAGGAAAAGCGGAACCTTTCTGCTCGTTTCCGATACCCCATTCGAAGCCGGTAAGCAATATAACGTCGACGTTCGCTACGCTGGATCGGTCATCCGGCAAACCAGAAACGGGTCGTATTTCGTCGACGAGCGTAACATTTGGTACCCATATATCGGACCGATGCTCACCACGTTCGACCTGACGTTCCACTGTCCGGAGCAATTGCGGCTGGTTTCCACCGGCGATTTGATCAGTGACGCGGTATCGGCTGGCATTCGCACCGTTCATCGCAAAACTCAAGTGCGGGAGGGCCTTGCGGGTTTTAACCTGGGCGATTATGATTCCACGTCGGATGATCACGGCTTGTACCGTGTCGAATGTTACGCCAACAAGTCAGACACTGAGGGGCTGGCCGAGATCGCGAACCAAACCGAAAACCTTCTCGATTACTATACTCAGCGCTGGACCAAGCTGCCGATTCACAGCCTGTCAGTTTCGCCGATTCCAGGCTATTTTGGACAGGGTTTCCCGGGTTTGGTCTATCTTTCAACAATTTCTTATATGCGTTTGGAAGAGCGGCCAGCGCTGCTGCGTGGCGAACAATTAGATACCTTTTTCTCGGCCATGCTCTTGGCGCACGAAGTGGCTCATCAATGGTGGGGAAATATCGTCATTCCGGCCGACTACCGCACCACTTGGCTGATTGAGGCGATGGCCAACTACTCGGCGCTGCAGTATCTGGAGAAAACGCACGGCCTGGCGGCGGTGGATGCTGTTCTGGACCGCTATCGCGATGATTTAATCAAAGATCACAACGGAAAATGCCTGGATCAGGCCGGCCCTCTGGATTTCGGCCAGCGTTTAATTGACTCCGTCAGTTCAGAAGCCTGGCACACCATCATCTACGAAAAGGGTACCTGGGTGCTGCATATGCTGCGGCAGCGGTTGGGAGAGGATGCCTTCAACAAAATGCAGCTTCGACTGCTTCAGGATTTCGCGACTAAACCTCTCACGAATGAAGATTTCCGCAAAATCGCCAGTGAGTTTGTCCCGTCCGGACAACCGGACAAAACCCTGGCGCTGTTTTTCGATACCTGGATCTATGGGACTGGAATTCCGAAACTTGCGCTGGCCGGTGCTGCGAACGCGCCCCGCCTAGATGTCTCCCGAGTTGACGAGGACTTCACTTTCGATCTTCCACTCCAATGCCAGCCGCGTCTCGGCCAACCATCCGTCAAGTGGCTTCGCGCAACCTCGGGTTCGAACGAAATCGATGAAACCAGGACTTCCGGCACTTGCGAGTTGCCCGCGTTCGATGCTTATCTGTACTCTCGCTAACTCTGGGCAGAAAAATTGAGTACTTTTTTCATGGTCCAGTGTTGTATCTTTTCCACACCGTCGCTATACTTATTGCCAATTACCCGTCGCGGGTAATAAGATTTAGGTACTTTGGAGTTATTTTGGCAGTTCACTCCGCGCTCTGTGTGCTGATCGCCTCCGTCGCGCTCGGCAGTCCTCTCCTGGCTCAAGCCGTCTCAAATCCCGTCTCAAGCTCAACCCTCCACCGAATCCCCTTGCAAACCGCTGGAACTACAGGGAGCAAAGGATCTCACTTTCCATCAGAGGACCTGTTTGTATGCGCAGCATCTGATTGCGCCTTCGACAATTCTTCACGGGGCCTTCGTAGCTGGTTTTGGGCAGCTTCGAAACCCACAACACGTCCGGAACGAGGACATGGGTGAATTCGGCCACAGGTTTGAAGCTTTCTACGCCCGCCGAATAGGCCAGAATGCAGGCGAAATGTTGGTCGGCTATCTGAATCGTGAAGATCCGCGCGCGCGTCCCGTTCCGGAGCATGGCTTTTGGAATCGAACCCGGGCCGCATTTTCCAGTGTTCTAGTGGTGAAAGATGAGGAAGGGAACCGCCGTCCCGAGCTTGCGCCGATTGCCGGAGCTTTTGGATCCGGAATGATGAGCTTGGCGTTCTACCGTAAGAACAACACCTTCGCCGACGGTCTCCAGCGCAGCGGTTTTACCTACAGCAGCTATTTCGCAACGGCGCTGGCCCGCGAATTTCAACCGGACATAATGGGTTTCGTCTCGCGCGTTCGCCACAGGAAAGATCGGGACTAGGGCCGCCCCTGTAAACTTTTTCTCTCGAGCGCCGTTTAACTGATTGAACAGTTAATGGCCTATGATGGGCGCGATGGCGGACCAGCTCGAGCGAGAAGTCCACGTCGGCGCGGATCTGCGGGATTTTAGTAGCTGGATGGCCTCTGAGCAGAGGCGTATCTTCTTGCTCTGCCGCAGATTGCTGCAGGATGCCGACGAAGCAGATTCTGCGACACAAGACGTCTTCCTCAAAGCATATAGGGCGCTGATTAAGGGCAAGAGCGAGGCAACAGAACTGGACAACCCCGGGAAGTGGGTGACCAGAATCGCTGTGAATACTTGTCTTGATCGCCTGCGTTCCCAGTCATGGAAAATCTGGCGGCGGCGTCCTTCGGCTGAGGATGAGGAAGTCATCTTGGAAATGACTCCCGGTCTTGACCCGGATGCTGAGCGTCAGCTATTCGCCAAGCAAATCCAGCAAAGACTGGAAGCAGCGCTGGCGAGGCTATCGAAGCGGCAGCGGACAGTTTTTTCGCTCCGCCATTACGATGCCATGGCACTGGAAGACATTGCCGACGTACTAAAGCTGGACGTCGGTACTGTAAAGGCGCACTTATTCCGTGCTATAGCGAAGATGAGGGAAGAGTTGCAAGATTTATATGCGCCCAAAGAAGGAGGCGCGCGGAGAATAACATGAACATCGAGTCCAAACTGTCAGGGCATTGGACGGATGAGCAACTGATCGCGCATTTGTATGATTTGGGTCCGGACGATGGCCACATTCATGGATGTGCCGTTTGCCAGGAGCGTCTGTCCAACATGCAGGCGAGTCGCCGCGCTATCGAGGCAGCCGAATCTCCCGGGAACGTCGGCTTCGATTTCCTTGCCGCGCAACGCCGGCGGATTTATGCGAGGCTTACGCAGCCGGTTCACTGGTGGTCACAATTCGAAATTCGGCGTTGGGTCTCCGCTGCGGCAACAATTTTGGCTATAGGCGGCGGTTTGCTCCTGTATGAGGAGAACCATCGGCAGCAGATGATGGATAAAGTCTCGGATGCGCAGCTTGCGCAAGAGGTCAGCAGCATGGCTCAAGATGCCGAGCCTCAGCCCACTGCCCCGCTTCAAGAGCTGTTTGACGAATGAGATTTCAACATATTTGCAGTCTGCTGCTGTGTTTGGGATTGGCGGCACCGGCGTTCGCGCAAAACCGAGCCAGCTTTCCCTGGTGGAACAGCCCTGTCAAGAACGATCTCGGCCTCACGTCTGAACAGAACCAGAAAATTCGCCAAATTGTGCGTTCTTATCGGGATCGTTTGCTGGACGCCCGCAATAATGCGCAGAAGGCGGAACAAGATCTGGAAGACATGCTGAACGATCAGGACGTAAACACGGAAGCCGCGAAGCCGGTCATTGAGCGTCTCGCAACGGCCCGCGCCAATGCGAATCGCGTGTTTCTGGAGATGAGTGTTCAGTTGCGCAGCGTGCTCACCTTCGATCAATGGAGGCAGCTGGTTCACCGCTGGGATGAGGTTCAGAAAAAGCGGCCTAGCGACACGCAAGCGCCGCCGGATTAGGCGGTGCCCGCTTCGATACGCGCTCACTCGCGTTCAAGAAGTTGGGCGATTTTTCCGCCAACCTCATTGAGAAACCCGTCCAAATCAGCCGGTTTGTGAATGAATGAATCCGCCCCGGATTCAAGTGCCTCCTTCCGATCTCTGGGCGCCACGGACGATGTCACGACAGCCCTTCGCATATGCGCCAGAGCGGGATTTTCACGGGCAGCCTGGAGGACCGAGCAAGCATCGCCACGGGGTAGGTTGTAATCCAACAGCATTAGATCCGGGACTTCAGCGTCTTCGACCCCATAACTATTCACGATGCGAAGCGCGGCATCAACGTTATTGCAGTGAGTCAGCTGATATTTGATGCCGCGCTCTTGCAGGCACTCCCTGATTAGTCGCACGTCGCCGGGGTTGTCTTCGATCAACAGAATTCGGCGGATACGCGGACTCACGTACGCCTCCTGTTTGGAAGTGAGAAGCGAAAGGCGGATCCGTGGCCAGGAATCGATTCCACCCAAATACTTCCACCCAGGCGTTCCACTGCGGCCTTGCAGATCGCCAGACCAATGCCCGTTCCGGAGAACTGCCGGTCGTGCAAGCGTTTGAAAACTCCAAAAATGTATTCCTGGTACTCGGGCGCGATTCCTATACCGTTATCCTCAACAGAGAAGATCCAGGCCTCGTTATCCGGCATTGCTGAAACTTGGACCTGCGGAGATTCAGCAGACCTATACTTGATGGCATTGCTGATGAGATTTTGAAAAAGCTGCAAGAGGAGGATTTCTACTGATTCAATCGTCGGCAGCGGTTCACAAATTACGGATGCCTCGTATTCGGCGATCATTCCTTTCAGGTAGGTCAGGGCCTTCTGCACAACAGCGTTGCAGTCTAGTGTTGTCCAGTTCTGGTCGCCGGATTCGCTAATGAAAATATACTGGCGCAGGGCCGCAAGCATCGTTTGCAGGCGCACTCCGTTTTCCTGAACGCACTTCAGCCTTTCCAGATTTTCCGCGTCGAGCGTCGCGCCGGCTGACTTGTCGATCCATTGCGAATAGGAAAGAATCATGCGAGTCGCTTCTTGTAAATCATGGCTTGCCGCCCAGGCAAATTGGCGCAGCGCTTCGTTAGATCGGGTAAGGTCAGCGGTTCTTTCCTGCACACGTTTTTCGAGCTCGACGTTGATTCGCCGAATCCGCTCCTCAGCCTGAACCTGTTCGGTCGCGTCTCGGATGGCAGTTGTAATCAGCGATCCTTCCTCGCTTTCAAAGGGGCTTCTGGTGATTTCAACAGGAAAAATCGATCCATTCCGGTGCACTGCGCTTAAACGTGTTTCGACCGGCGCCAAATTCGGAGGACTCTCCGCGTTCTGCGGATCCGGTGACCTCCAGTCGGGAATAAGGGAAGTGATGTTTTGATCGATGAGTTGTTCTCGAGGATAGCCGAACAGTGAATCGGTCCTCGAATTCGCAAGACGAATTGACCCATCCTGATCCGTAATGACCATGGCGTCCGGCGCCGCTTCCAGTACCGCACGGAACTTCTGTTCGGTACGCGCTAACGCCTGCGTTTGCTGGCGCAACAGTTGCTCGTTGCGGCTCAGTTCAATAAAAACCGCTACTTTGCTTTGAAGCACCTCCGGAACGATCGGCTTGAATAGAAAATCCACCGCGCCGAGATCGTAACCGCGAAACAGCTGCTCATCGCTTCGATAGCCGGTCACAAAGAGAATTGGCGTGTGGCGGGAGCGTTTCCGTGTCCGGATGAGTTCCGCAGTCTCGAATCCGTCCATTTCGGGCATGCGCACGTCCAGAAGGATCGCCGCGAAGTCATGTTCGAGACAAAGCCGGAGCGCATCGATGCCCGAGGACGCCAGCATGAGTTCCTGCTTCAGAGGCTCGAGCACAGCTTGCAAGGCCAGTAGGTTGTCGCGATCATCGTCAACGAGGAGAAGCTTCACTCCTCCCGGGGCTTTGGCGCCTACCAGCGGCGGGCCCAATTCCGTGAGAGCGTCTGAATTCATCGGGTACTCTGTCTGATATCAATCACCTGCGGGATCGGCGACTCCGTGAACGTGCTCTAGAACGCGCGCAAGCCATACTCGCATTACCGAAAAAAGTTGATCGAGGTCGACCGGCTTAGCAATATAATCCGAAGCACCCGCCTGCAAGCATTTTTCACGGTCTCCTTTCATCGCCTTAGCCGTCAAGGCAATGATGGGGAGTGCCCGAAATTCAGGCCGGCTGCGGATTGTTCGTGTTGTTTCATACCCATCCATTCCGGGCATCATGATGTCCATCAGAACGATGTCGATGTCCGGATTCTTCCGGAGAACTTCGATGCCGCTTCGTCCGTCCTCGGCATGAAAAACTGTCAAGTCGTGTTGTTCCAAAACGCTGGTTAGAGCGAAAATATTGCGCAGGTCATCGTCTATTACCAGCACCTTCCGCCCAACGAGGATAGGGTCGTTCTGCCGCGAGGCCGCGAGAACTTGCTGTTGCTTTTCGGAAAGCACGCCCTCCGGCCTATGCAGCAGCAATACGCTCTCATCGAGTAGGCGCTCTAATGACGGTGCATATCGTACGAGGCTAAACCGGCACAAACGGTGTAGTTCGGCCGCCTGCGTTTGGTTTAGCTTGCGGCTGCCGAATATCAAGAAGGGCGGAACGAAAGGAGCAAGCCGGGCCTGTGCTTCTTCGATGAATTCGACGCCCAGCCGTTCCGATGTCACCCAATCGAGAATAATGCCATCCAGATACTCGCTCGTTATCACCTGCAGTAGTTCGTTGGCGGATGATGCATCAATGAACTCGACGTCCGGCGCGCCGATGTAACTCTTTATTTCCTGCCGCAGCCGGTGAATATCGGTCACCAACAAAAGCTTCTTTGTCCGGGCCTCCATAGAGTGTTGAATCACGCCAAAGACATCGTCTAGAGCGCCTGTCTCCGGCGCTTTTCCTATGCAGCTCATTGCGCCTAACGCGAATCCCCTCCGGTTGTTCTCGTGCCCTGAGATGACGTGTACGGGTATGTGACGGGTTGCGGGATCGTGCTTCAGATAGTCGAGCACCGTCCAGCCATTCATGTCAGGCAACCTGACATCCAGCGATATAGCCCCCGGCCGGAATTCGCGGGCCATGTTGATACCCGTACTGCCCCGTAGAGCGACGAGTGCCTTCAGCCCGCGCTTATGTGCAAGATCGACTAGGATGCGGGCGAACGTGATGTCGTCTTCCACAACGAGAAGCACCCGGTCGCCAGTCTCAATCAGATTGCGATCGTCCTCGATGGCGAAATCGTGTTCGGCGAGCCAGGTCGGCATGGAAAGATCACCGTGTTCGAACCGTACATCCGTATCGCGAGTCATCCACACTCGCATTACGGAGAACAAATGATCTAGATCTACGGGTTTCGTGATATAGTCCGATGCACCGGCCAACAAGCATTTCTCACGGTCGCCCTTCATCGCTTTGGCGGTCAGGGCAATGATCGGGAGTGTCTTGAATTCCGGAATTTGGCGAATGGCCCGGCTGGTTTCATATCCGTCCATCTCCGGCATCATAATATCCAGCAGAACAACATCGGTGTCTTTGTTGTTTCGGAGCAGTTCGATGCCTGCTCGCCCATTTTCGGCATGAAGCACTTTCATGTCGCGCTGCTCGAGCACGCTAGTGAGAGCAAAGATGTTCCGTAAATCGTCATCGATCACAAGAACTTTGCGGCCGGCGAGCCGTGGGTCTGTCTCGCGTACCTCTGCCAGGATTCGCCTTTGCTCTTCCGATAGAATCCGTTCGTCCCGGTGCAGAAGGTGAACCGCTTCGTCCAATAGCTGTTCAATGCAGGGCGCGTATCGTACGGCGCTGCCGCGGGCGCACTTGTGAACCTCTGCCACCTGATCCTCGGAAATCTTGCGCGTTCCGAGTACGGCGACGGGCGGTACACGAGGCGATAGCTTCGATTGCACTGCCTCAATAAAGTCAATGCCGCCTCTGTCGGGGAGCACCCAATCGAGAACTATGGCGTCGAGATACTCCTTCTCGACAATTTCCATTGCTTCCGCGGGCATCGCCGCGTCAAGGATTTCGACATCGGCGCCCCCGAGCAGATGATGGATGTCGTTCTTCCGGACATCGTTATCGGTGACGACCAGCAGTTTTTTTTGTCGGGGCTCGATCGAGTGTCGAATGATCTTAAACGCCTCGTGGAGGGCTTCCGGTGAAAGCCCCTTCTGCAGGCAACTCATGGCGCCGAGCGCAAATCCGCGCCGGTGGTCCTCGTGTCCCGAAACCACGTGAACGGGTATGTGCGCGGTCGCCGGATCATGCTTTAGCCGGTCGAGGAGAGTCCATCCGCTAGAATCTGGAAGTCGGACGTCTAAAGTGATCGCGCCGGGTTGAAACTCGCGAGCGAGCGACATGGCGGAGATACCGCGCAGCGATACCAGAGTCTTCAGGCCATTATCGTGCGCTAGGTCCATCAGAATCCGGGCGAAGGTAACGTCATCCTCCACGATAAGTAGCACTCGGTCTCCGCGGTTGATCAGATCTCGGTCGTCATCCAAGACAAGATCGTCCACCCGGACGGATGCCGGCGAAGGCAGCAGGATATCCACTTCAGAGGCGGTGCCTGTTTCGGCAGTCTTTGGAATGGAAGCGGTATCGATGGTCTCCAGTTTGGACGCCGACGAAATGTAAGCCTGAGGCAGGTAGAGAGTGAAGGTGCTTCCACGGCCAAGATTGCTCTGCAGCCGAATTTCGCCTCCCAGCAATCGCGCCAACTCACGGCTGATCGAAAGACCAAGGCCAGTGCCGCCGTACTTGCGGCTCGTTGTTCCATCGGCCTGCTGAAACGCTTCGAAAATGATTCTCTGTTTTTCCGGCGCGATACCGATTCCCGTGTCCGTGACGGAGAATGCCACGACGCTCTTGGCCCTGCTGAGCACGCTATGGGCGGGACTCCAGCCGGAATTGACCCGCTCAATACGAAACCGTACCGAACCGTGTTGTGTGAACTTCAGCGCGTTCGAAAGCAGGTTCTTCAGCACTTGCTGCAGCCGCTTAGCATCCGTCCGGATGACTTCCGACGCCAACTGCGCGTCGATATCGATTCCGAACTCCAGTCCCTTTCCATCTGCCACGTGACGAAATGTGCGTGTGCAGTAATCCTGAAGCTCGGCGAAATGGATATTCCCGACTTCGACGTCCATCTTGCCCGATTCGATCTTCGAAAGGTCCAGAATGTCGTTAATGAGCGCCAGCAAGTCGGTTCCCGACGAGTGGATTGTCTCTGCGAATTTCACCTGTTTGGCGTTCAGGTTGTTTTCCGTGTTGTCCGCGAGCACGCGTGCAAGGATCAGCAGGTTGTTCAACGGCGTACGAAGCTCGTGCGACATATTGGCGAGAAACTCGCTTTTGTACTTCGATGTCAGCGCGAGTTGCTCGGCCTTCTCTTCGAGCGCCTGCTTTGCCTGCTCGATCTCGCGATTCTTCGCTTCGACTTCCGTGTTTTGATCGGCGAGCAATTGCGCCTTTTCCTGCAGTTGTGCGTTCGTCTTCTGAAGCTCTTCGGCGAGGGCTTGGCTTTGTTGCAATAGCTGCTCGGTCTGCATGGTGGCGGCGATCGTGTTCAGCACGATTCCCATGCTCTCCGTAAGCTGATCGAGAAACGCCAGATGAATATCGGAAAGCTGCTGGAACGATGCTAGTTCCACGACGGCTTTTACTTCGCGTTCGAAAAGAACAGGAAGAACAACGATGCTGACGGGTGTTGCCGAGCCCAGACTCGAACTGATGTGAATATAATCCTGCGGAACATCCCGGATCAGAATGCGCTGTTTTTCTCTCGCGCACTGCCCCACCAGCCCATGCCCGAATTTGAACTGGAGCGGAATGTTATCGCTATCGTCATATGCATAGCCGGCCATGAACTTAAGCTGGTCTTCTCCGTCCACCGTATCGGCAATATAGAAAGTCCCCCGCTGGGCGCTGACTAGCGGCGTCAATTCCGACAAGAGCAGTTGGGCGACAGTGAACAGATCGCGCTGGCCTTGAACCATTCGCGTGAATTTCGCGATGTTAGTCTTCAGCCAGTCCTGGTCGGTGTTCTTGCGCGTCGTCTCCGCAAGATTTCCGATCATCTGATTGATGTTGTCCTTGAGGGCCGCGACTTCCCCCTCCGCCTGAACTGCGATCGATCGCGTGAGATCTCCTTTGGTGACCGCAGTCGCTACCTCCGCGATAGCGCGCACTTGGGTTGTCAGATTGGCAGCTAGTTGGTTGACGTTATCGGTGAGGTCGCGCCAGGTTCCGGCTGCGCCGGGCACGCGAGCCTGACCACCAAGCTTTCCTTCGATGCCTACTTCTCGAGCTACGGTGGTCACCTGATCGGCGAACGTAGCTAACGTATCGATCATTGCATTGATGGTGTCGGCAAGTTCGGCAATTTCACCTTTTGTCTCGAGCACCAGTTTGCGTTCAAGATCGCCATTGGCAACGGCCGTGACTACTTTGGCGATACCTCGCACCTGAGTAGTCAGGTTTGCGGCCATAAGATTCACGTTGTCCGTTAGATCCTTCCAGGTTCCCGCGACTCCACGGACTTCGGCTTGGCCGCCGAGTTTGCCTTCCGTGCCCACCTCGCGTGCGACCCGCGTGACTTCGCTGGCGAACGAGTTGAGCTGATCCACCATGGTGTTGATGGTGTTTTTCAGCTCCAGAATTTCGCCGCGCACGTCCACAGTAATTTTGCGTGACAGATCTCCCATGGCAACCGCAGTGGTCACCTGCGCGATATTGCGCACCTGATTCGTCAGGTTGGAAGCCATGGAGTTGACCGATTCTGTCAAATCCTTCCAGGTTCCAGCGACACCATACACATCCGCCTGACCGCCGAGTTTGCCCTCGGTGCCGACTTCGCGCGCAACACGTGTCACTTCCGAGGCAAACGAGCTGAGCTGATCCACCATCGTGTTGATGGTGTCCTTTAACGTAAGAATCTCGCCTCGCGCATCTACCGTAATCTTCCGTGAAAGATCGCCCTTCGCAACAGCGGTAGTGACATCAGCGATGTTTCGAACCTGGGCTGTCAGGTTTGAAGCCATGGAGTTCACCGATTCGGTGAGATCTTTCCAGGTGCCCGCCACTCCGCGAACGTCGGCCTGACCGCCGAGCTTTCCTTCCGTTCCCACCTCGCGCGCCACGCGTGTTACCTCAGACCCGAACGAGCTGAGCTGGTCCACCATGGTGTTGATCGTGTTCTTCAATTCCAGAATTTCGCCGCGGGCATCCACCGTGATTTTGGTCGTGAGGTCGCCTTTGGCTACGGCTGTGGTCACGCCGGCGATGTTGCGCACCTGATTGGTGAGGTTCGAAGCCATGGAGTTGACCGAATCCGTGAGGTCCTTCCAGGTGCCCGCCACTCCGCGCACGTCGGCCTGACCGCCGAGCTTTCCTTCGGTACCCACTTCGCGAGCCACGCGCGTCACCTCTGACCCGAACGAGCTGAGCTGGTCGACCATGGTGTTGATCGTGTTCTTCAATTCCAGAATCTCGCCGCGGGCATCCACCGTGATCTTGCGCGACAAATCGCCCTTCGCAACGGCTGTCGTTACCTCAGCGATATTGCGCACCTGGTTCGTAAGGTTTGAGCCCATGAAGTTAACCGATTCGGTCAGATCGCGCCAGGTACCAGCGACCCCCTTCACGTCAGCCTGACCTCCTAGTTTTCCTTCCGTGCCGACCTCGCGAGCCACACGCGTCACTTCGGACGCAAAGGAGCTGAGCTGATCCACCATGGTGTTGATCGTGTTCTTCAGTTCCAGAATTTCGCCGCGAACATCGACCGTGATCTTGCGCGACAGGTCGCCTTTCGCAACTGCAGTCGTAACTTCCGCGATATTTCGAACCTGCGCGGTTAAGTTGCCAGCCATCGAGTTGACGGATTCGGTGAGGTCACGCCAGGTACCCGCAACGCCCTTCACATCCGCCTGACCGCCCAGCTTTCCTTCTGTTCCGACTTCACGGGCGACACGGGTTACTTCTGAGGCGAAGGAGCTGAGCTGATCCACCATCGTGTTGATGGTGTTCTTCAGTTCCAGAATTTCGCCGCGAACTTCGACCGTAATCGTGCGCGAGAGATCGCCTTTGGCGACGGCAGTCGTCACTTCAGCGATATTGCGAACCTGATTGGTAAGGTTGGACGCCATGGAATTCACGGAATCCGTGAGGTCCTTCCACACGCCGCCTACGCCTTTCACGTCTGCCTGGCCGCCGAGTTCCCCTTCCGTGCCGACCTCGCGAGCGACGCGCGTGACTTCTGAGGCAAAGGAGCTGAGCTGATCCACCATCGTGTTAATGGTGTTCTTCAGTTCCAAAATTTCGCCCCGCACGTCCACCGTGATCTTCCGGGAGAGATCGCCGTTTGCTACTGCCGTCGTCACCTCGGCGATATTGCGCACCTGCGCGGTGAGGTTACCTGCCATCAGATTGACCGATTCCGTCAAATCTTTCCATGTACCGGCAACACCCCGAACTTCCGCTTGCCCCCCGAGCTTGCCGTCTGTCCCAACTTCGCGGGCTACGCGCGTTACCTCGGAGGCGAAGGCATTGAGCTGATCGACCATGGTGTTGATCGTGTTCTTCAGTTCCAGAATTTCGCCGCGCACGTCCACAGTGATCTTGCGCGAAAGGTCACCATTGGCAACCGCCGTGGTTACTTCGGCGATGTTGCGGACTTGCGCCGTCAAATTGCCGCCCATCGAATTCACGGAATCCGTCAGGTCCTTCCAAACGCCGCCGACTCCTTTAACGACGGCCTCTCCGCCCAACTTGCCGTCGGTGCCAACTTCGCGAGCCACGCGCGTCACTTCGGAGGCGAAGGAACTCAGCTGGTCGACCATCGTGTTGATCGTGTCCTTCAGTTCGAGGATCTCCCCTTGCACGTTCACGGTGATCTTACGGGAAAGGTCGCCCTTGGCCACCGCAGTAGTCACTTCCGCGATGTTGCGCACCTGATTGGTCAAATTGGAGGCCATCGAGTTCACGGAATCCGTGAGGTCCTTCCAGGTTCCTGCTACGCCCGTGACGACGGCTTGACCGCCCAGCTTTCCCTCCGTTCCCACCTCTCGCGCCACACGAGTGACCTCAGAGGCGAACGAGTTGAGCTGGTCTACCATCGTGTTGACAACGCGTGCCGTACGGACGAACTCGCCCTTTAAGGGCCGTCCCTCGACTTCGAGGGACATTTTCTGAGACAGGTCTCCCTGGGCGACAGTCCCGATGACACGGGCAATTTCTGTTGTGGGCTGAACCAGGTCGGTGATAAGACTGTTTACCGATTCCACGCACGACTTCCACCCACCCGCGCCTGCTGCAACGGCACGTTGACCGATCTTTCCTTCTTTTCCTACCGCCGTGCTGACGCGCGCCAACTCCGCCGCCATGTTCTCGTTCAATTCGAAAATCTCATTCAAACTGTCGGTGATCTTACCTGCCAGCCCAACCTGGTTCACGGGAAGGCGCACGGAGAAGTCACCTTTCTTGAACGCGATCAGCGCTGCCAACAGCTCGTTCGAGTCAAGAACCTCGGTTATGGGAACCGCTCTTTTCATCTATTTTTCCCTTATTTCGGAGTGTAAGCTCAGAAACTGTCGCTACACTTGTGTGTACCACGGCGGGAGCCTTGCCTGCCGGAGCCGCAGCCCAACGGACAGCTTTCAAGGTGCTTCCTTATAGACGGCTGGTTTGCATTCGGATTTCAAGCCATCGGAGTTATGCGGTACTACGCGGTGGCGGCAATCTGTTCGGTGACTTTCTCCCACTGAGCCATGGCCGCTTCTAATTCCGCGCGCTGTTCCATCAGAACGTTCGATAGCCGCATGGCTTCGTCCGGGCCCACAAAATCCGAAAACGCCAGCTCCGATTGCTGGATTTGTGATTCGAGCTCCGCGATGCGGGTTTCCAAATCCTTGGCTTCGTCCTGCATTTGCTTCAGCTTGATCGGATTGATCCGTTTCGCCGCTGCGGGAGGCGGCATCGCGATCGGCTGCGCCGGGGGTACGCCGATGAGCCCGTCATCTAAAGTTGGCGTTTTCTCCGCGCCGCCTTCCTTTCGCCAGAGATAGTCGGCAAAATCGCCGGGAAATACGCGAAGCTCTCCGTCGCCTACTTCGAACACCCGATTCGCCAAGTGCTCAATGAAGTAGCGATCATGGGAGACAAACACGATCGTGCCCGTAAATTTCTCCAACGCTTCCAGCAGGACGTCCTTCGCGCGCATGTCCAAGTGATTCGTCGGCTCATCCAGCAAGAGGAAGTTGGAGGGATGCAGCAGCATGCGAGCTAGTGCGTATCGATTGCGCTCTCCGCCCGAGAGTACCTCGATTCGCTTGAACACATCGTCTTCGCTGAACAGAAAGCACCCCAGCAGGCTGCGCAACTCGGTCTGAGTCGTGCGCGGCGCGATCCCGCCCAGGTCATCGAGTATCCGTGCGCTTGGGTCGAGTTCCCGATATTGATCCTGCGCAAAATAGTCCGGCTCTACATTGTGGCCAAGCGTGTACTCGCCTGAACTCAGCGGTTCCGTTCCAGCCAATAGTTTGATCAGCGTCGATTTCCCCGCGCCGTTCACCCCGACCAGAGCGATGCGATCTCCACGTTCTATGGTGAAACCCACACCGCTGAACACCTGTTTGCTGCCGTAACTTTTTGATACGTTCTTGAATTGCGCAACAATTCGCCCACTCGCTTTCGGCTGCGGAAACGAAAAATGAATTGTCTTTTCTTCGGGAGGCAATTCAATCCGTTCGATCTTTTCCAGCTCTTTAATCCGGCTTTGCACCTGTTTCGCTTTGGTCGCTTGATAACGAAACCGGTTAATGAACGCTTCTAACTGCTGAATCTTATCCTGCTGATTTTTATATGCGGCTTCCAATTGCGTTAAGCGCTCAGTCTTTTGCTGCTTGTATTTTTCAAAACCGCCAGTGTAAAAATGAACCTTCTTATTCCAGATCTCGACGATTTTGCTGACCGTGACGTCCAGGAAATACCGGTCATGCGAGATGAGCACATAAGCGAACTCGTAATCTGTGAGGTACTCCTCAAGCCAGTTTCGAGCTTCTAGATCCAAATGGTTCGTCGGTTCATCCAGCAGCAGCAGGTTGGGCTTTTGAAGCAGGAGTTTGGCAAGCGCGATCCGCATTTGCCATCCGCCGGAGAATTCGTCGGTTTGACGATACCAGTCCTCCTTGCGAAATCCCAGGCCCGAGAGCACCGCGCCCACCTGAGCTTCTATTGCATATCCATCTCGGGCCCGAAACTCGGCTGTCTGCTCGCTGAAACCGATCGGCCACTTGCTCATATTCCTCGCTTGCAGGATCTAGATCGCTCATTTTGCCGGTTAGAGTTTCCAGTTCCTGCTCCAGGTCCTTGACATCGGCGAAAACACCCATGCATTCGGCAAACACGCTTCGTCCGATGACTCGCAGGCCGTCCTGCGGCAAGTAGCCGATACGAATGCCTTTCATCGCGGAAATTGATCCGTAGTCCAGCGATTCCAGGCCAGCGATGATCTTCAGCAACGTCGATTTTCCAGTACCGTTTCCGCCAACCAGTCCGGCCCGTTCCTTGGGCGTGATGAGCCAATCGAGATCGTCGAAAAGTAGCTTGTGCCCGAACCGTTTACCGGCTCCGCTGAGTTGCAGCATTCTTGCCTATTTTCCCTCGCGGGGCGGCCTTCATCTCAGCAGACTGCTTACGCCGTAAAGAACTCGAGCGCATTCGCGATATAGTTTTTCATCTCCGTGCGCTTCACAACGGCGTCCAGGAATCCATGATCCAGCAAGAACTCACTCCGCTGAAAACCTTCCGGCAGTTTTTGACGGATGGTCTGCTCAATCACGCGCGGACCTGCAAATCCGATGAGCGCGCCGGGTTCGGCGACGTTCAAATCTCCCAACATCGCAAAGCTGGCCGTCACACCCCCGGTGGTCGGATCGGTCAATACGCTGATGTAAGGAAGGCGAGCTTCATCCAACTTCATTAGTGCGGCCGAAAGCTTAGCCAATTGCATAAGGCTGATTGCGCCTTCTTGCATGCGGGCGCCCCCGGACGCGGATACGATAATCAGGGCGCTTTTTTCCTTCAAACAGCGCTCGATGGCACGCGTGATTTTTTCACCCACCACCGCGCCCATACTTCCGCCGATGAATTTCAGTTCCAGCGCGCAGATTTGCACGGGGCGGCCCGCCAGTAAGCCGCTCGCGCAGATTACCGCATCCGAAAGTTGGGTCGCATTGCGCATTTCTCGAAGGCGCTGCGAATACGGCTTCGAATCCACAAATTGCAACGGATCGGACGAGTGCAAATCGGCATCGTACGTCGTGTAAACGCCCTCGTCCAAAAGCTGTTGCAATCGCTCCGCTGCTCCAATTCGGAAGTGATGGCCGCATTTTGGACAAACCTGCAGATTGTCTTCGACGGCTTTGCGCCAGATGATTTGTCCGCATGCCTCGCACTTCTGCCACAATCCTTCAGTGCGGACGCTTTTCTCGCCTTCTTTCGCCGGTTCGCCTTCGAGAGATGGCTTTTGTCGCGTGAACCACGCCATGTAAATTCAGCCACCAAAGTAACATGCTGGCCGCCCCGAGCTCATCACACAAAAAAAGGGACCGCACCGGCGGTCCCATTGAGTACGGGGGAGGAGTGCTTGCAGGGATTACTGTTCTTGAAGCGTTAATTTGCGAACCAGCTTGCGCCGGGATCCAAAAAGCGTCAGAATTCCGCCGCCGACCAACGCCGCGGTTGCGGCCTCAGGCGTTGGAGCCTCGCCGCCTTGATCCTGCGGCAGGGAACTTGTTCCAAATTGCAGATCCGCGATCAGCACTTGTGATCCGGGGCTGGTCGAGAATGTCATCCACGTCATCGGCGACGACGACGCGAATCCAAACACACCCACAACACCATTTGACGTGTTGAACGTGAAATGCTCGCCGTCCGATAGCGTTGCGATGATTGGGGTGCTCGACGTGGTTGTGAGGTATAACAGCACCGCATTTTCTCCAGCGGCTGGAGTGCTGACGTTGATGTACGCGCCGGGATCCGGTCCCCCCTGAAGTACTTCGTTATTGAAACTGTGCCCGTTCAGGGTTGACGAGATAAGAAGCGATTTCAAATAAGGCGCGCCGTTATCCATACCCGTGAAGTCGAAACCCCCTACAGCGTCGCCTGCTGGGGTACTATACCCGCTTGAAGAGATCGACATATTAAGGTCTACGGGGCTTCCAGTTATGTATGAAGCCGAACTCCAGGTGCTGTAAGCTGTTGTGAAATTAGTAGTCGGCGTAGCTGCGGCAAAACCGGCGGCCAGGAATAGTCCAGCCCCTATGGCTACGGTAATCTTGTGCACTCTTTGGAACATGGAGACCTCCGAAATTTGATTACTTACTTAACGAAGGTGCAGCGCGATGCGCGCCCATCTAATCCAGAAATGCCCTTATGGGAAGGACCAAAACGGAACTGGGATCGGAGACCTGCTACGAGCGAGGCTTCAATCGAACCCGAAGGAACACATTGCCACCGATCGGATGATGGCCGTAGTACGGCTTAATCGCGCCGGGTAGCGAATAGGCCTCGAAGTTGGCTCCAATTCCGGTTTCTACCTTGCGGAATAGATCGACGTCGTGCGTGAATCCGATGGTGTACGCTCCGATGCGAAACGTGCTGCCATACAGCGCGTCGAGCCGTTGCTGAATATCAGCTTCGCCGTCAAACAATTCATCTTTATCGACCAGTTCCATTCGCCCCGTAATGAAGTTCTTGCGGTGAACGGGCAACACCGATTCAACGGTATATGAATTCAGATTGCGCTTCGTGTAGGTGCTATGATCCCGGCCCCAAATCAAGCTTGATGACCAGCTTCCCTCTGGCATGGGCTTCGAATATTCGACCGATGCCGTGGTTCGCGTCTGATCGCCGGGCTCCAATGCCTCCGGGTGTGTCAAATGTCCCACGGAAAGCTGGGCCGTCCAGTTTTTCCCAGGAAAATACCACAGCCGCGTTGACCAGGAATTGATAGGGCCCGAGTCGATGTCCCACCGAAACTCGTCAGGTTCCGAACCGTAAAACCCGCTTGCTTCCACCTTCAATCTTTTGTAAGCGACTCCAACTGTAATAACGTCGTTGGCAATGTGAGTAGAGTCTTGCCAGTGGTGCGAAATCGTGGCCTGTGGCAATTCCATTGCCGACGCGCGATGCGGGTAGGCAATGGGGCCGAGCGCCGGATCACCAACAGGTGCGAAATAAAATTCCAAGGTTGTGTCGTTGCCGACGGACTGCGCGTAGTGGAAACCAAGCGCCATGATGAAGTCGTGCGGGTGCTGCCCATCGACAATCGGTTTTCCAAAAGCGGTTTCGCCGGTCTGAAATAAAAGCGGATAGCGCCGGTCTGTGATGGTAACCGGGTCCAGGCTGAGCATGAGCTGAACCTGGAATGCGCCCTCTTCTCCCAAGCGATGTTCAGCATCCGCCATGAACCAGTTGGGCGAATAGAATTTATCTCCGCCGCGCGGGCCCGACTGCTGCGTATCGTCGATGAATGCTTGCGCCATATACATCGTGTTCCAGGCGCCCAGCGGTTTCATCAGCATGGGCATGGGCCAAGCGACTGGGTTCACGGCGGTACCGGACATACTCTTCATCAGGAACATGCTTGCCGCATTCATCTCGACCATGTTCATGTCATCTTGCGCTCGCGAAGAGGCGGTAAACGGGCCGCAGACAAGCCCGGACAGCAAGAGAGTTCTGAGTAGATAGCTCGGGGACACGACATCTCCTATCCAAATCAAGACAGCAAAATACAGGAGTGATCGGAGATATCAAATGCGGAGGATGGAGGGGGCGCGAGGTGGCGAGGCTGAGCGTTGAGAAACAGTTTCGGGACCCATCGGCCGCAAGTTGAAGGAAGGAATCGCGAACAGAGCGTTAGGCGCTGCCGGGAAGCAAGGATGAGCCAGATCCGCACCCCCTAAATGACCAATGCTCGCGATCATCAAGAGAGGAGAGCAGTTCGATGGAGAGTGGTTCCCCGGAGCACGATGTTTATGGCACGGCGGTAGATTAGCCGCGGAAGCCGAGTGGCACGGCGCGATAGCGCATGCGACCATGCATTGTGCGCTGGCAAAAAGCAGCACCAATGAAAACAACACAACTGCAGCTCGAGAAGAACCGCGCATGTCACTCCATGTTAAAGCAATTAGAAGTTCAATAGTAGGTGGGCTTGGTCAGCCAGTCGGGCGATTCGTTTCTTGACCCGTTTCACTGTATTCAGTATTTGCCAGAGCTTGCTTCGACGCACCTCCGCTAATTCCCCCTCTATTTTTCCAATAGCCGGTTGACCAGCCGATCCAGGCGGTTTTCCTTCTCGTAAATTTTGTAGATCCATTTGAACGCAACGGTAGCGTTTGAAAGCGGATCGTCCGTTTCTTTGTACAGATCATAAATCCAATCACGGAAAATTCCACCGGCTCCGCTCGCCAACACAGGTGAATGGCCTATCCTCATGATGTCGTTGCATTCCTTGCATATCCGAAATGAAAGGCCTTCATCCAGTAGTTTCTGGCGACGCTCTAACACGCTTTCCAGCGAATCCGTCATTAGATCGCCTAAAGTATGCTCGCCATGTATATCGTGATCGCAGATGAATGCTTTGCCTCTCCAATCCAGAAACAGCGTGTTCTTCATAACGTCGCAGCTCCAGCTTTCAGCCGGCATCGGCGGGGTATCACAGACGGAAGGGTCGTGCAGATTGCCGCCGCGGCTGTGACATAACGAGTAGGTGATTGGCGTCACGCCCTCCTCTTCGAGCATTTTGCCAATGTGTGAGATCCGATCTTGATTGGCTTTCGTAATGCTCACGTTGGCTTTAATCTTGAGCCGGGATCCCTTCGACAGTTGCACCGCATTTCTCAGATTCCCAAGAACTCGGTCGAACGAGAGGCCGCCCATCATTTTGAAGTACACGTCAGGTTCATCGCCATTGAAGCTCAGGTAGATGACGTCTAATCCTGCGTCGATCAGTTTCCGAATGTTCTGTTCGGTCAATGCGGCGCCGTTCGAAGCAAAGGATGTCACCGCGTCGGCGGATACATATTTTATGAAGCGGTAAATCAGCGGATTGAGCAGTGGCTCTCCCATTCCGGAAAACGAAAGAGAAAACCTCTCGCCCCTTACATAAGCTCGGATCTTTCGAACGATGGTTTCGTATGTTTGCCATTGCATCTGTCCGCGAGGCCGGCTAATGGCCTCATGAGGACAGTGGAGGCAACGGATATTGCAATGATTTGTAGCTTCTATTTCTGTATGGAACATGTGCTCCTCGATTTTTGTATGCGTGTCAGGTGCTTACGCCTCGCGCAAAGCCTCGGTTGGATCGAGACGCGCGGCACGGCGCGCAGGCAGCCACGACGCCACCGCGGCGATTACAAAAAACAGCACGATCATGGTGCAAAACGTCAGCGGATCTGCGGCTTTCACATCCACCAACATGCTCATCATCATGCGCGTGAGAGCCAGAGCGGCGGCAATCCCAATTGCGATGCCTACGGCGCTGAGGCGAAGTCCGCTGCCGACAACAAGGTTAAAGATGTTAGCGGGCGGCGCACCCAGAGCCATGCGGACGCCGATCTCTCCGGTGCGCTGCCGTACAACGGTAGACAATACGCCGTAAAGCCCGACACCCGCCAGCAGCGCCGCGATCACCGCAAACAGCCCAATCAGCAAAAGCGAAAAACGAGTACCCGCTCGCGCCTGCTCCACCCACGCTTCCATCGGTTGCATGCGAGCAATCAAGAGATGCGGGTTGATTTTCGCAATCTCTTTCCGGACCTCTTCCGCGTACCTGGCAGGATTTCCGGCCGTCCGGACTGCCCATCGCGAGGCGACGCCGTGCCCGAGAAAGCCGTCCGTAAAGAATATCTCCTCCCGCCCTGGCTCGGCTAACGAAGTGGTGCGCTGATGTGCGACCACGCCGATGATTTCGACCCATTGCGGCTCGGGTGTGCGGATGCGAATCAGAATTCGTTTTCCGACTGCGGATTCAGTGGGGAACGCCTTGGACGCCAGGAATTGGTCAATCACCACGAAGTTTCGATCTGGCGAATTGTCCGTTTCAGTAAACGTGCGGCCAGCGATCAGTGGCGTGCGGACCGCTTCAAAGTAGCCGGGGAGAACGATTTGAGGGTCCACGGCTTGGAACTTGCTTGGATCCGTCAGAGCTTCGGCCGTACCCCAGCGAATTGGATTGAAGTTGCCGGTAAGCGGAAATGGAGTGGCGGCCGTCACGCTTTGTACACCGGGAAGAGCGCGCAAGCGGTCGTGAATTTCACGCATAGACGCGGCCCGCTGCTCGGGCTTAGTGCCTTGCAGTCCGAGCAACTGGAACGTCAGAAGATCGCGGGTATCATAGCCCGGATTAACGCGCTGCAAAGCGAGAAAACTGCGAAACATCAAGCCAGATCCGACCAGCAGCACAAAACAGAGCGCGACTTCCGCAATCACCACAACATTGCGCAACAGCCCGCCGCCTGCCAGACCAGCCGTGCGGCTGCTCCCGCGAAGTACGTGCATCACGTCTGGCCTTGCAGCATGTAAGGCCGGAGCAACCCCGAAGATTGCCGCCGCTGCCACGCCGATGATTCCAGCGAAGGCAAGCACGGGCAGGTCGATCTTGATGGATTGAAGGCGCGGCAGATTGGCGGGTGCGATCACGAGCAGTTCATGGATACCCAGCCATGCGAGTCCAAGTCCGAGCAGCGATCCGATGCCCGCGAGAAGCAGAGATTCTGTAAGCGTCTGGAGCACGAGTCTCCACCAGCTTCCACCCAACGAGGTGCGTATTGCGAGTTCGCGTCCGCGCATCGACATGCGCACCAGCATGAGATTTGCCACATTAGAGCACGCAATGAGCAGCAAAAAAATCACTGCGCCCATCAGCGCGAGAATGGCGGGCCGGACCTCGGCGACCAGGTGCCTGCGCATGGGTTCCAGCCGGATGAAAAATCCCGAGGTGTTGTGAACCGGAAAATTTCGCCGCAGTTCGGCGGCAACGGTTTCCGCAGCGGCCTGAGCACGATCCAGCGTGACGCCATCTTTCAATCTGCCGATTACGTGAAGCGAGACGTTGTTTCGCTGAGCGTTATCGTAGGCTAGACGGGCAGCGGTCCAGACGTCTGGCGCCTCTTCGACATTGGCGCTGGGTGGAAACAGCAGGGTGAAACCCGGCGCAAGCACGCCCACCACGACGGGCCCACCACCTCCCGCGGTTGCGATCGGGCGCCCGATGATGGACTGGTCTCCGCCGTAACGCCGTTGGAAATATTCGTAACTCAAGATCGCGATCATGGGCAATCGCTGCGGAACCTGTGTCGCCGGCGCGCCGCCCACTTGCGGTTGCGGCGGCTGCGGCTGCCCGTCTGCATTTACGAAATCGCGACCGAACGCAACCCGGCCGCCGAGCATCCGGAAAAAGTTTGGCGTGACCGTCGCGAAACGAACTTCCTCCGGAGTGCCGTCTTCTCTCGGTAAACTTCCGCGGCCCGTGAACACGCCCGCAAAATCTTCGAACATGGTCTTGGTCCCGTTGCGCAAGTCGAAAAAATCAGCGTTCGAAAACGGAAAATCCTTTACATTGCGCTTTCTCATATCGCCACATGCGACGACCAGCCGGTCAGGGTGGGCATAGGGAAGAGGCCGCAGCAACACGGCGTTGGTGACACTGAAGATTGCCGTGCTCGCGCCCACGCCCAGCGCAAGCGTGACCGCAGCTGTTACGGCAAAAACAGGGCTGTTTCGCAGAGTGCGCGCCGCGTACGCGAGGTCTTTGAACGGCATATCGGGATCGAGTAGATGCTCGATCCAGAATACTTCTTAGAAGGGGCGAGATGCCAAGCTCCAGCCTGGTTCTGGGTCTTGGCGCCGCTGCCCACTACCCCGCAGTCAGGAATTGGGGCGTAGTACGCGCGCCGCACTAGTAACGTACGCCTGTACTTCGAGTTTTAAAGCGGCGTTCTCCGCAACGGCAATTTCAAACCATGCATGCCACTGTTCATCGGCCCACCGGTCGATTTGACAGCAGGTATAGATGCCGGCTCGGAATTCTTGCTCAAGGCCGAGCGCTCTTGCGTCTGCGGTTGCCTCGAAAAAATTGCATCCACAGCACTGACATTTTCCGCTTCCCGTCGTCGCCTTGTCGTCCATTGAGCTGATCTCCTTCACGCTTTCGCTTTCGATACCGGAATAGGAAGCACCTACGGTTCCGTTGGTGCAAGTCACGGTAACTCATTGAAAATCCAGAAATCATCTACGGCTCTCACAAAAATCAATCCGCGAAATCCGTGCACACATCCCATTTAGACACGCCAAAATGGAAACTCTTGCTGAAACGTAACACCTTCAGGACCGAATGCTCGCCGATGCTCCGGCGCAGTTCGGATTCTCTGTCTCACCTCCGCGGCAACCAACGTCTTATTTATTGTGAGTAATTTTCCGGATAAAAGCATTCGGGTCTCACGGGAGGAGTGTTCATGAAAATCTTATTAGGAACATTATTGACTGCGGGCTTAGCCGTTTCGGCCTTGGCAGCAGAGAATAACGCAGCCGAGAGGCTCCAGGCCGCGACCGCGGATCTAAACGCGATGGCGAGCGCATCGGACAAAGGAGTCCCGCGGGATTTGCTGAACAAAGCAACTTGCGTCGTGGTGATTCCGAACCTGAAGAAGGGCGGTTTCATCGTGGGCGGCGAATACGGCAAAGGCTTCTTTTCCTGCCGCAAATCGAGCGGATCCGGCTGGAGCGCCCCTGGATCTCTGAGGATTTCCGGAGGTAAGTTTGGGTTGCTCGTAGGAGGAGCGGAAACCGACGTGTTGATGTTGGTAATGAACGAAAATGGCATGCAACACCTGCTTAGCAGCAAATTCCAAGTAGGCGGGGAAGCTTCGGCTGCCGCAGGCCCGGTGGGGCGCGATTCTTCCGCCATGACCGATGCTGAAATGCACGCCGAAATCCTGACTTATTCGCGTTCGCGAGGTGTTTTTGGCGGGCTGGATCTCGGCGGCGCAGCGGTGACGGAAGACAAAGACTCGAACCGCGAGCTCTATGGCTCGGCCATCACGAACAAGGAAATTCTGAACGGAAGTCCGTCCGTGCCGGCCGCAGCAGAAACCTTCATCCACACGCTAGATGAACTCTCGTCTCGTAAGTAGATCCGTCAGTGTTGATCGTTGTTCTTTGAGGGCGCGTCTGCCAGACTTGAATTGTACTTCCATTTTGGCGCACTAACGTCCTCAAATATTGATGTCTCTATCCCGACCCCTTCCGCGCTCGGTGTGCGCTGGTTGTATTTTGCTGCTCGGCTCGACCGTATTCGCCCCGGCCGAGCAAGCGGAAAAAGACGCGAAATTCCCTTTTCCCGAGAAGCTCTCTTATCGCGTGGAGTGGCGGCTTATCACCGCAGGGTCAGCAAGCGTAGAAATTTCTCGCTCTGCCCCGGACCATTGGCAAACCAATCTGAATTTGCAAAGCGAAGGGATGGTGACCCGCCTCTACAAAGTCCTAGACACATACAAAGCAGTAAGCAACGAGAAATTCTGTCCCGTAAACTCGCTGTTCGACGCGCAAGAAGGAAAACGTCACACGATCACGCAGATGACTTTCCAGAACACTCCCCGTCGGGTGAACTACGAGGAACGGGATCTGGTCAAGAACTCGAGTGTGACGAAACAGCTCGACGTCGCTCCTTGTACGTATGAAATTCTGGGCGCGCTTGCGGCACTTCGGGAGCTAAACCTTGAGCCTGGAAAATCCATTACTCTCCCGATAACGGATGGCAAGAAGATAGTTCAGGGCCGTATTGAAGCCCAAGCACGAGAAAGCGTCAGCATCGAGGGCAAGAAATATCAGACCATCCGATACGAAGCCTTCCTGTTCGACAATGTGCTCTACAAGCGAAAAGGGCGCTTGTTTATGTGGTTAACAGATGATGCTGACCGCTTGCCAATTCAATTCAGGGTTCAACTGGGGTTTCCGATCGGAACCATAACAGTTCAGCTCGACAAAGAGCAGAAGCTCTGAATTGAGAGTGGCGCAACCTCCGGCGCCCGCACTGCGTCATCATGGTAAATATGAAGTTCCGCACGGGCCTGAGGTATGCGCAGGCCAGCCTTGTTTTCTTCTGTTTCGGTCTGGTCTTGCAAGCCCAGATGGAAATGAACGTTGAGCAACTCGCCGAATTTGTTCGCTCTGAATTGGCGTTAGGGCACGATAGCGACAAGAAAATCGCGGATTATATTAAGAAAGTCCACCTAACAGAGCGGCTGACCGACAAGACCATCCTCGATTTGGAGGCGCAGAAAGCCGGGCCGAAGACCGTCCAGGCGCTTCAGGAATTGCGTGACCAGACAGCAGCCCTAAAGCCGCCTACTCACGACGCAACCTACTCGCCTGCAACAGCCCCGGACAACACTCTGAATGCGGGTCCGGCAACCATCACTCTGGCATCCAAAGCCCCTCCCATTCCGCCGCCTAATTCAGTTCGCCAAAAAGAGATCCTCGATCGCATCAAGCAGTACGCCATGACGTACACGCAAAACCTGCCCAATTTCATCTGTGTGGAAGCAACGCGGCAATACATCGATCCCAACGCGTCGGATCATTACCGCAGTATTGGCACCATACTTGCCAAGCTCAGTTACAGCGAAGGGCAAGAGAAGTACGAGGTCTATTCTGTAAACGGCCATTACCAGAACAACACAAGTATGGAGCGCGCTAATATCCAGGGTGGCGCCATTTCCACCGGCGAATTCGGCAGTCTTATGCGCGAGATTTTCGAGCCGAGCAGCGAAGCAGAATTTGCATGGGATCATTGGGGAACCTTGCGCGGCAGGCGGATGGCGGTTTTTAATTATTTCATCGATAGCGGACATTCGAGCTGGTCAATCACTTACGAGCTCGGCCGGCCCGACGAGCAGAGAATTATCACTGCCTATAAAGGGCTCATCTATGCCGACGAGAACACTGGTGAAGTGGCCCGCATCAAATTCATAGCCGTCAATATTCCGAAGAGCTTCCCGGTGAGTGAAACCACTGAAATCCTTGACTACGATCAAGCCGATATCAGCGGCCAATCTTACATTGTCCCCATGGCGGCAAAATTGTATATGACTGCCGGCCGCGACAAAACGAAGAATGAATTGGAATTCCGTAACTACCGGAAATTTGGCGTTGAATCGGGCATTGTCTACGGCGCCGCGGATACTCCTGCTGATCTCCCGCCGTTGCCTTCCAGCAAAACCGAGGAACAGCCGGCCAATGCTGCCCCGGAATCGTCAAAGACCGTGTCCGCCCCCTCCGCCCCGACGCCAGGCAAGACTGCGCAGTCCAAACCCAGCTCCGGTTCTAGTCCTTGGCAGCTGCCCACCGCTCCTCCTCCTCCGCCCCCTACGCAACCTCCGCAATAGCCCGCAAGGTACGATCGAGAGCCGTCGAGCGATTGCCGGCACTCACTTCCACAACCTGGCATCGAGGCCCCGTAGGCCTCCATCGAGCCAACATGCGTTCGCATGGATGTCCTGTGAACACGGAAACCAACGGTACTCTCGCCGCTGCGGCGACATGCTGTCCTGCTGAGTCATAACCCACATACAGGCTGCTCTGCTTAATATGACTTGCAAACGAAGCGTAACTGCCGTCGTGCACATGCAAAAGAGCAGGCGCGCCCAGCCGTTCCACAAGAGCATCGATCCTCGCTGCCTCTTCTCCGCCGGCGCCCCGATCCAACAGCACTGGACGCCCAAGGCGCAACAAAGCGGAAGTCACTTCGAATTCGAAAGGATCGTCGATGCGCTTATCGGCGTTGTCGCCCACTCCCCAACTGATGGTGATCTCGGCAATTTTCTCCCGCTGAGCCGGCGCGACATAAGGCCGAGCGGGGTCCACATCGAAAATACCGGTCAGCCATTCCGCCGTCAAATTCGAAAGATTTGCATCTGAGTCCCCGCCGAACGCGCGGCTCTCGAAGAAGAAGTAGCGCGAGTCATCGCAGATCGGGATCAATCCCAATTGCGTCAACCGGGAATCGGGATCGATGACAATAGCGCCTAACTCATCCACTGCAACTTGCAATTCCGCCGCGGCCAGCAGGCGTTCCCGCAGGAGGCTGGCGCGCCCGTAGGTGAGGGTAATGGGAACAACGCCCGGGTCAGCTCCGAACATCTCGGCATTTTTGGTGGGTCCCACGAGACAGATTTCTGCACCTGGAAAGCGATCCTTCGCGGCTGCCAGCGCCACGCTCGTCACCGCCACATCGGCCCCTAGAGTCACTCGCGACAGTACAAAGACGCGCTGCACTTCACCGCCCGGAAACCGGCGCATTTGCCTGATTCGTCCATACCGAACCAGCAGTTCGGCCGCTTTATATTCGGGAAGCGCCCGAGAAATGACATGGGCAAATAACTTCGCATAGACCTCGCACAGCAAGGGCTCAAACAGATCTCCCAGGCGTTCAATAATGATGCAGAAAGAGCGCGCGCGTTGCAGCTCTCGCGACGAATTCATCGTCCTCGTCCAACGCACGCTCAATCAGCGCGTCCAGGGTGCGGTTCGACCACGTTCCGTATTTCAGGCAATCGTCGAGGATTTCCCGGGCCAGTTCAGTCGCCGGTATACTTGCCAATTAACAACCTCAATTTGTCTTTCGCCGGCTGCGGAATCGCTGCGCGATCCGTAATGATGGCGTGCTTCAATGCCGACCCGCATTTGCAAGTTCGTGTTGCCGGCAGCGTACCGACGACGTGCCGCACCAGCTTGCAAGCATTTTCAGCGTTCTTCACCAGATTCTGGATAATTTCATCCACCGTGACCGCGTCGTGTTCCTCATGCCAGCAATCATAATCGGTAACCATCGCGATCGTCACGTAGCAGATCTCCGCTTCTCGCGCCAGCTTCGCTTCGGTGAGATTGGTCATCCCAATAACGTCCATCCCCCAGCTTCGATACAAATTGGACTCCGCCCGCGTTGAGAACGCCGGACCCTCCATGCAGAGATAAGTTCCTCCCGCTTTGCTGTTGATCCCCACCTGGTCGGCGGAATGATGAACGAGACCCGCAAGCTGAGGACACACAGGATCTGCAAAGCTGATATGCGCCACAATTCCTTCGCCGAAGAACGTAGATATGCGACCGCGAGTCCGATCGAAAAACTGATCGGGAATCACGAAATCGAGAGGAGCATGTTCTTTCTTCAGTGAGCCCACGGCGCTCAGAGACAGAATCCGTTCCACTCCCAGCATCTTCATTCCGTATATATTTGCCCGGAAGTTCAGTTCCGATGGCGAAGTGCGATGCCCTCGTCCGTGCCGCGCCAAAAAAGCCACCTCTTTGCCTTCCAACCGGCCGACAACATACGGATCGGAGGCTGGCCCGAACGGCGTCGTGAGAGAAATTTCCTCGTGCGCTTCGAAACCCGGCATCGAATAAAGCCCGCTGCCGCCAATGATCCCGATGCTCACCTTTTTTTCCAAATCCTTGTGACTCCTTAGTCGCTATTTCTGAATTAATTCCAGCAGCACGCCGCCCGTAGATTGCGGATGAACGAACACGTAAGTGTGTCCTCCCGCGCCCCGCCGCGGTTCATTGATCAGGCGTGCGCCTTCGCTTCTCAAACGTTCCACTGTCGACCGCAGGTCCGGGACGCGCAACGCAATGTGATGCAGACCGGGGCCTTTCCTTTCAATGAACTTCGCAATCGTGGATTCTGTATCGGTGGCCTCCAGAAGCTCGATCCTCGGCGCCTGTGGCTCATCCCCCGCGGGGAGCATCGCCACGTTCACTCGCTCGGCCTCCACCACCTCTCGCTCACTCGCCGCCATTCCAAGCAGGTCTTGATAGAATCGAAGCCCTTCGCTCAGATTGCGAACCGCAATGCCGAGATGGTCAATCTCGATGCTCATGTCCAACCGCCTCTCGCCTCTGAATAAGGCCCGCGCGCAAAGCCTCCAGAGCCATATATGGATCTTCCTGTTTCGTTGCCACGAGATCAGCGTGTCTTTCCAGTTCGCGGGTTGGCAGTTGCTCCAGTAATCCGTCACGCAGCATTTCTCGAAGCCGAAACGCCCAGATCTCTCCACGCGTGCTCTTTTGTCGACGGCCTGCAAACACCGTGCGGATGGTCTCCAACAATTCGTCAAATCCGCTCCCGTCCGTCGACACAACACGCCGAACTGGCGCGGCGTTTGACCGCTCCGGTGCCGTCGCGAAGCTTTGCACGGCCCGTATTTCCTGCTCCAAACGATCTGCGCCCGGTAAATCCGCTTTGTTGATTACGAAAACGTCTGCGATTTCCATGATACCGGCCTTGATCGCTTGCACGTCATCTCCCAATCCCGGCACCAGCACCAGCACGACAATGTCCGCCAGCTTCGCAACTTCTACTTCGTCCTGTCCAACGCCCACCGTTTCGATTAGGACCACATCGCGCCCGGCGGCATCCAGCAGCAAAGCCATTTCCAACGTGCCACGCGCCAGTCCGCCGAGGTTTCCTCTGCTCGCCATGGATCGTATGAAGACTCCAGGATCGGCATGGTGGTCCTGCATGCGAATACGATCGCCTAAAATCGAGCCTTGCGAATAAGGGCTGCTAGGATCCACGGCAATAATGCCCACCGTTTTTCCCTCGCGACGTAGTGTTTTCGTTAGTTGATCGGCAAGAGTGCTTTTTCCCGCCCCCGGGGGTCCCGTAATGCCGACCGTCATCGTGCGGCCTGTCCGCGGAAACAGCGCCGCAATGAGATCGCGTCCGGCTGGCGTCTGTCCTTCCACCAGGCTTGCGGCGCGGGCAAGCGCGCGCAAGTCCCCCGCCAGAATTCGTTTCTGCAGTTCCCCTGTTTCTAATTCGGCCAAGTTACTCTTTCAGCAACTGGCGTGCGATAACCAGGCGCTGGATCTCGCTGGTGCCCTCGCCGATTGTGCAAAGCTTCACGTCACGATAAAACTTTTCCACTGGGTAGTCTTTAATAAAACCGTACCCGCCGTGAATTTGCAGAGCCTGATCGGCGACGGTGACGGCCATTTCCGATGCAAATAACTTCGCCATCGCGGATTCCTTGGTAACGCGCTTGCCCCGATCTTTCCGGTCTCCCGCGCAATAGGTCAGCCAGCGTGCGGCTTCAATGGAAGTCGCCATATTAGAAAGCTTGTCCTGAATCGCTTGAAACTCTGAAATCGGCCGCCCAAACTGCTTTCGATGCTTGGAGTATTTCAGCGCCGCGTCGAAAGCTCCTTGCGCCGTTCCGACGGCCAATGCCGCAATCGAAATTCGGCCCCCGTCGAGAATGCGCAAGCTGTCCACAAAACCTTCGCCCTGCTTGCCCAAGAGCTGTGTCTGCGGTAAGCGGCAATCCGTGAACAGAACCTCTCCTGTAGCGCTTGCCCGCATTCCGAGTTTGTTCTCTTTCTTCCCTACCTTGAAGCCTGGTGTTTCCTTCTCCAGGATGAACGCGGAAATGCCGTGCTGCGAAGCCGAACGGTCGGTCACCGCCATAGCCACGCAGACATCAGCATACTGCGCATTCGTGGTGAAGGTCTTGCCGCCGTTGAGAACCCATTCACCGTTTTTCAAGCTCGCAATGGAGCGCGTCCCCGCCGCATCCGATCCCGCCTCGGGCTCGGTCAGTGACCAGCAGCCAATCCACTCGCCTGTAGCCAGCTTGGGGATGTATTTCTTTCGTTGTTCCTCGTTGCCGGCAGTAAAAATATGATTGCTGCAAAGCGAATTGTGCGCGGCGACAATCAGCGCCACGCTTGGATCCACGCGAGCCAATTCCTCGATGATAATTGCGTAATCGATGTAGCCCAGCCCCGCTCCGCCCAGTTCCTCCGGGAAGATCGCACCCATCATTCCGAGTTGACCGGCTTTTTTGATCACCTCCAGTGGAAAAATCTGGTTCTCGTCCCACTCGAGAACGTGCGGCGCAATCTCTGCCTCCGCAAAGTCGCGAACCGACCTTCGGAGCTGTATCTGCTCCGCTGTAAATTCAAAGTCCATAGAGTGAGTTGCCTTTACAAGGCTTGCCGCAAGCCCGGCAAACGAGTGCAAAGGACGTTGTAAGTCTGTGGCCAGCTTACCATCGGTGATAAAATCGGGCCAATCTCAAGAAATATGAAACATATTCGCAGCTCCATCGCAGGCGCACTGCTCGCATCTGCGCTTCTCGCGGCAACCTCTTACAAACTCGTGAAGACGATCCCCATTCCGGGAGAGGGCGGATGGGATTATCTGTACGCCGATTCAGCAAACAGACGGCTCTATGTTTCGCACGCGACCGAGGTGGAGGTTCTGGATCTGGATACAAATGCGATCGTCGGGAAAATTCCAAACACCAACGGAGTTCACGGAATTGCTATCGCAGACGATTTGCACCGCGGCTTTGTGAGTGACGGCCGCGACAATCAGGTCACGATCTTCGACCTGAAGAGTCTGGATGTTATCTCGACCGTAAAAACTGGAACGAATCCGGACGGCATTCTTTACGATCCCTTCAGCAAACGCGTTTTCGCGTTCAATGGCCGCAGCAAAGACGCGACTGCGATCGATGCCGAAACCGGTACTGTCGCCGGTACAATACCTCTCGGCGGCAAGCCTGAGTTCCCAGCCACCGACGGCAAGGGAAATGTCTACGCCAACATCGAAGACACGAGTGAATTGGTGCGCCTGGATCCGAAGACACTCGAAGTGAAGAACCGCTGGCCTCTGGGTCCGCAATGCGATTCGCCCTCCGGACTAGCGATCGATACCAGCAGCAGGCGGCTATTTCCCGTTTGCGAAAACAAAGTCATGGCTGTAGTCGATGCCGATTCCGGCAAAGTAATCACCACCGTTCCAACCGGCGCGGGAACAGATGCCGCCGGCTTTGATCCCGGAACAAAACTTGCCTTCGCGTCAAATGGCGGAGACGCGACGCTGACCGTCGTCAAAGAAGATTCACCCGATAAGTACAGCGTGGTGGAGAATGCGAAGACCAGTCGGGGCGCGCGCACTATGGCCCTGGATACGAAGACGCACAAGATCTATCTTTCCGACGCAGATTTCGGTCCGGCGCCTGCAGCCACGCGCTGAAGCACCGCGTCCCAGGCCGAAAATGGTACCAGGCTCGTTTAAACTCCTGGTCATGGCGCCGTAACCCAGCAAGCGTCCGTCGCAAAACGTTCCGGAGAACCAATTGAAAGCTCGCGCTGCTGCAATCGAGCAAGATCGCGCCACTCTCGCGGAGTTACAGGGCAAATACGGTCTTGCTCTGCGCGGCTCGAATGGGGATAGCCTTTACCAGCAGGCCGTCGATTTGAAACTGCCGCGCAAGATACTTTCGCCTCCCAAGGTTGTCATTCCATGCCGCGCGGAGCTGAAAGATGTGGGACCGGCGGACCCGTGTCTCATCGTTCCCCCCAGCCTTGCCGATCGAGCTATTTCCGGGTCACCAATCGATTGCCGTGGGCGGACAAGTACTCTCCATCACCCGCTCGCTTTATGCACTGCCCAATTACTTAATCGACGAAGCCTGGCGCGCACAGGGATATTGGAACGGCCAACCGCTTCCCTTGTTGGTGTCGCTTCGTGGCGAGTATCGGTATCTGGTTCGCCAGAAATCGTATTTCTTCAAGTTCGAAAACTACCGCGGCTCAGATGTAGATCACGTTTCACCCATGGAACCTCAAGAGCGCGACCTGAAGCTCGGGCGCTATCACTGGGGCAGCGACATGACCGACGAACTCGCAGTAGTCGTTGCGGAATACTGAGCTATTGAACGGCTCTACCCACGCAGCCCAAACCGCTGAAGTACCCCGGCCGAAATATTTGAGATCCTTGCGCGTTTACCAGAAATCTAACCACTGCCGGATGACCGCCGATGGTGGCGATTCCGAGAGACGTCCTTTGCGCCAGCTCTAGCTGGATCTGACCATTTACAACCTGGGGGTTCTCGGCGGCATCGATCACGTGCCAGATTGCCCAAAGCCCCGTTTTCGCCACGTCAAACTTTGAACCGCCGCTGAATGTTACTTCGAGCTCAAATCCTGGATTTGAGCCCGGCCAACCAAAGCTCTGCGAAGCTGCACCGCCTCGGAAATCAGTGCTGAGCGTGCCGCCGTCGACCGTTAGCGTGACATGTTCCACGCCAGGCGTTTGTAAAGCCTGCATGGAAAACGCGAGATTCGGTTGTCCGCTCCCGTGATACAGCGTGTCGGACATATGCATTGCACGATTGAAAAAGCGGAGGAATGATTGGGATACGCTAAGCTGCTGGCCCGATGCCGGTACATAGTCGCCGTTCGGGCCGGGAATCAGCAGTTGCTTTAAACTTCCGTTGTAAAGCTGCCAGAGCTGCCCTTCTTGCGGTTTCAGAAATTGACTCACCTCTTGCAGCGTCGCATCGGTCGTCGATTTCGGGCTGAACGGATATTTGCTCAGCATCGGCGCAATTTGGCCGCACATGCCTCCAGCCGCTTGATTGATTGGCCCGGCCCCCGCGCCCTTCAAAAGTGGTTGTACGCGGGCGATCGGGTCCCGCAGAATCTGGGCTGTCTTCGATCCCACACTCGACTTCGGGTCCGCGGGATCGCTGGTGAAATTGAGTGCTAACTGGCTAACTGCATTTTCGGCTTGTGTAGCAGCGTTATTCGCGGCCGCTACATTGTTCGGGTCCGCATTCCCGATGGGACCGACCGTTTGCAGCGCGCTCTTAAGAGCGATCAAGCTGTTCATATAGGCGCTGTTGTTCGCTCCCACTGGTTTCTGCAAGCAACCGGGAGGCGTCACGAACTGGACGGGCTGAAAGGATTGCGGGACATCCTTTGTATTCTCAGACGCGACACATAATACCTGAAGCAACGGAAAAGGCGGGCTGCTCATCTTATCCAGCTTGCCTGCCGCGTCCGGAACGCTTTGATAACCAACGATTGATGTCGCATTCAGGTACGCTTGCCACGTCTTCACAAAATCCTGGTTATATCGCGTCGTGAGAAATTGCTTCAGTGTCGCGCCTTGTTGTGGCGTATCGACTCTTTCTCCAAGCACCCAATCCTCGCCATTGAAATACTGCTCCGGATGCTGCGACTGCTTGACGAAATTATCGTATCCGGCCTTGCTGAATGCCGCGGGCACGGGATACCTGTTTCTGACCGTCTCCTGAGACCCGGGATAATCGTCGTTAAATACGATCGGTTTCCGCCCCTTTCCCGCCGCATCCAACATGCCCTGATAGATGGTCTCTTGCTGGCCGAATTTCCTCAAATATTCTTGCGCTGTTACTACCGCGTTCGTGTCCGGTCGTTGCGTGCCGCGGATAAGGGTTGTCGTTCGCCAAATTGGCGGCATAAAAATCGAAATTCTGTCGCGCAAGATTCTCTTGATCGCCTGTCGCCTGCTGATTCTGCTGCCAGTGGAGCAACAGCGCGGGAGTCAGGAATTCGGGCGTGCTCTTTTCGTGATGATCCGTCGTGATCAGGTACGCTTTCAAGCTGTCGTAAACGTAGCGATATCTTGTCCCCGTAAACCTCCGGTTTCGCGCAGATGGAAACCAGCGTATCTTGCGTCGGAGCAAGCAGAAGCTTTCGGAATAGCGCGTAATATGTAGTGCGGAGCGGTTCGCGAATCGAATTTCCTGCGTAAAGAAACCCGCCGTAACTCAGCGGCGCGCCGTGTTCCTTGTAATCCTCGATCTTTGCGAGCGTATTCTTTATTCGCGTGAGGCGCTGTAACGATTCGAGTGAGGCAAGCTGCCCTGAGGGAAGATTAGCCGATGGCGCTTCCTGCGACGCTTCAGCCGCATCGTGAATCAGGGCGCGATTGTTGCTGTAGGAAACAATCCACCACACCGCCATCAAAAGCGCCAGTGCGGAGGCGGCAATCAGCAACACGCGCCGCGCAAGATTGACCTTCACGTTGCTCTGCGCAACGGTGGTGGCCGGCCGATCCGACAAGATCACGTCCGAAAAAAGATGCGTGAGGAAGACCCACTGTGGAAGCTTTCGCGTGCCGGGTTCTTGTGGCGTCATCGCCGGCCAGTCCAGCGCCTGATGCGCGGGGATTGAAGATTCGTGTTGCCCCGGCATCATAGGGCTGCTCGGCAGCCACTGGCGCGTGGGCAGCGGCCGGAGCAAGGTCGGTAACGGTGACCGGGCGAACGCCTGTAAAATAAAATCCACGCAGAAACGGACTAACCCCTAACTGGCTCGGACGTCCCAGGTCGATCAAGAACTGAACCAGAAGCGGCCGCAGCTTTGCAAACTCGCGCGGGAATTCATAGACATTCGGCAGCTTGGCCGCATCATGCTCGCGCGCCAGATAGGCAGGCCGCTTATCGCAAAGCGAATAGTAGAGCTGCTGAAACGCGTCGGTGAGCCGTCGCATCTGCTGCTCGGCGTATACGCCCTCCCTTTGATCTCTGTACATCGGGAGCGTCACGCCAAAGATTTCCGACGCTTCGCTCTCCGTGAAGGTCTCGACGAAATCCTGGAAATAAGCGATCTTGTCGGCTTTCGTAAACAGCACGTAAACGGGAAAGCCGGAGCCGAGTTCCCGAGATAGCTCACCCAGAATCGAATGAAACTCGCGAGCTTTGGCCGCCAGCGCCTCCGCCCCGCCGGATTGGAGAAACGTGTCGCAATCCACCGTGAACACCACCGCGCGAGAGGCCGGAGACTTCGCCGCCAAAATGGCATTGAGCCGCACGGGAAGGAATTTCTTGAACAGTTTTTTCCGTGTGCCGCTATCGGAGATGACGTTGCCCGCCGGATCGATAAATAAAGTGTTCCGGGCAAACCAGAGATTGACCGTGCGTGTCGGAGCTACGACGTAATCCTGATAGGCGTGGCCGGCGAGCAACTCGGGTTCGAGCCCGGATTTCGCGATGAGGCTTGTCTTTGCGGATCCGGCGTCGCCGATGAGGAATATGGCCGGAAGGCTGCCGAGTTGCTTGATTCCCCTCGCCGCTTTCAGTCGCTTCGCGGCTTCCGCGAAGTTGTAATCGATTTCAGTTCCTGGGCCGTCCTCGGGCTTGCGTACTGTCAGCCTCGGATTTGGGACGTAACAGCAAATAACCAACGAATCCAGCGATGCCGATGATCCATAGCCCCGCTCTCAAGTAATAAAGCGGAGGCGGTTTCAGCCCGATCCATTCGCCAAGAAACCACGTGAGGACGAGCCAGACGATCAGGATTGCGATGGCGATCCAAAGCCAGCGGGAGGATTTCATCGCGACGTCCTACAATGCCGCTCCCGAGGCGGTCGCATGCAACTCATCCGCTGACGAGGAGAGCGAAAACTTAAAGACGCCAAACAAAATGAGAGCCAGCACGACGCATCCGATTGCGACCCATCGTAAAATCGGGAGCCACCTGTCACCCAGCGGCACGGCCCTTTCCGGCGCGATCTGCCAGGGTTGTGCGTTGCGGGTGCGACACGGATGCGCCGGATCTTTTCGTCGATCTGCCCCAGCATGGACCGGATCTCGGCGCTGCCGCTCGCTCCATACCGCCCGCGGAAGCCAAGCAGCAGACACAATTGATGCAGTTCAAGCAAATCCGCCAGGATGTCGGAGTCTTGCCTTGCCAACAGCCGGTCCACGTTGCGGAAAAAGATCTCGCCCGCGATCTGAACTCCGAACATTTCAAGCTGCAGCGGCTTGCGCGGCCAGTCCGCGAACATAGAATTCTGCAAATTGAGAATCGATTCGTCGAGAAACGCGACCACCGCAAAAACTGCCACGCGAAGGTCCTCCGATGTGTAGCCTCGCCGCAGTCCTTCTTGTTCCGCCAGCTTCAGAGCGTTGCGAATCTGATCGCGAAAACTGTTGGCATCGGCAACCCGCTGCCTGTTTGCCCGCAAGCGCACCACGACCGTCAGAACCTCCTGAAACAGGAGAGGCAGATTATCGGAACGTTTGGGGAGCTCCGCCCCGGCAGGCGGTGTAACGGTTGAGAGTGTGTTAGCCATGAAAAGATGTCAGGATTCGAGCAGCACGAGAAGCTCCAATTCAGGCTGCGCGATATCGCCGGGTACGTAAATCCCTACGCGCCGGGTCTCCATTAAATGATCCCAACAAGGTCCAGTGCGATTGATCGAGAAGTATTGATTGGTGATTCGCGGCGACAGCGCCGCCGGTGGATTGGAGACGTGCGTCAGGCGGAGGCCCGGCAACGCTCTTTTCACCAGCTCCGGAACAAAACGTGCCGAGCAGATCTTGACTAAGGCCGGAGTCCCGGTAATCAACTCCGCCTCGCCAATGCTGGAATGGATCGAGAAGAACCATTTAGATAATCCGAAGAATCGCTGGTCGGTAAGATCGGCTTCCCAGAAGTAACGCTCCGCTTCTTCCAGCTTGACGCGATAGCAGTTCGTTGGAACCAGAAGTTCTAGATGCTCCCGGATGTGATCGTCGAGCCTCTCGAAACAAGCCTGCAGATCCAGATGATCGTACAGCGGAAGATTCGCCGGCGACGAATTCAGACCGAACGTGCACAAAGCGCCTCCGAGCCGTAGCATCTCCGCGTAGAGTTCCTCGGGATGACCGCGCTTGGAAAGATACAGATGTCTGAGCGTAGCCAGCGCGCTGTTCACCGCGTGAAGAAACCAGAATGTCGCAATCTGCTGCGCGGACATGCCGCTTTGCTGCCGGTCATAGCCGCTCGTTACACCCGTGAAGTTCGAGTTTTTCTGGGTCAGTATTTCGATGAGGCGGCGCGTCATCGCCATCAATGTCTCGCTGGCACTGAAACGGACCACAGGAGGAATAAATCGCTCGTCAAAGATAAAGTGCCCGGCGCCATCCCGCCGGATACGCGCGAGCGGCAGAACCTGCCATCCGTCTCTTTTCTCGCCTTCAAACAAAAAACGGATGTTTTTTCGGCCAAAGCGCACGGGTTTTTCATCGCCTCCCGTGATTTCGTCCGATACCGGATGCTCTTCCGCGATAAAGCGCGTTCCATTTCCCGCCATCGGATCTAAAGTGGTGTTGCCGCCCAGAATCTTGCGCACCGGAACGGCGAGGTAGGCGAGAAGGGAATCCGAGGTGGGCGGGAACGCCTGCTCGATCTGGCGCGGCTCCGGCAACGGATCGGACGAAGGCATATCGAACGGCAGTCCGTCATCGAAAATTCCACGCGCGTGCGAAAGCAGCAGCGTCCCGTTCCGCAGCGCCTCCGTGCTCAGCTCATATCCCACGAGCCCATAGGGAGCGAACCAGAGGCACTCAGCGGCAAAATGGATTGCGTCTTCGAAATACCGGCTCTGGGCCTGAAAATGATGCGGCCCTAAATACATGCCTTCGGCCCAGACAATCCGCGACAGATTTTTCACGACTTATGGCTTTTCCCGATTCTCTATCATAGAGGCAACCGCGTATTGCCGGTGTAAGAATTAGAAAGACAATCTTTTATGGAAGCACTCGAGTTTCTCGGGGGCAAGTATCAGCAAGCAGAACAGATTCTGCCGGGACCCATACAAACGTTTCGGGCCCAGGATGCCGCCGGCCGCCCGGTCTTCGTGCACCGCATTTCATTGACCGACGACCCGCAGCGGCAGAGTTCGCTGCTGGGATTGCTCTCGGCGGCATTGCTGCGCTCGCCCAAGGCTCGCAAAATGGTGCTCGATGTTACAGAGGCAGACGGCTTCTACTATGTCGTGACACAAACTGCGCCTCAGTGTCTTTTGCTTCGCGAGTGGCTGCAGTGCGAAGCAGACGACCCAAGCACGGATGGCGAAGAAGCGAAGCCAGGGCCTATCGCACAGCCGGGCACGGAGACGGTGGTTAAACCGGTGAGTGGTGCACCAGCAAAGGTCGAAGCTGCGCCTCCAGAACCAGCGCCGCTGGAACCGGGTGAGTTCACGCGAATGTTCCAGGCGGTCACGCCTCCGAAGCCGGTGCCGCACCCGACCAAGCAGAAGCCAACGCAACCCAGTTCAGATGCATTTGCACGTTACTTTCAGGAGCCTTTGCCGGCTTCTTCAAATAAGCCAGCTCCCGAGCCGCAGCGCAACCAGGATCGTCCTTCCAAAACCGGATTTGTTCAGCGCCCCAATACACCAGTACCGGGTGAGTTCACGAGGTTGTTTTCGGCCATGAGCAGCGATGCCGAAGCCGCTAAGCCCCGGTTGGGAAGCGTGCCGGAAGCAGGTCGCCGCGAGTCCGATCCTCGAGATTTTTTTGAGCGGCCGCCCGAAGCCCCTTCCGCTCCTAGCCTATCGGCTCAGAAGATGGGTGAGTACACGCGCATCTTCGGATCGGCGAATTCCCCGCCGCCCATTCAGGAACCGTCGCCTCCCCGGCAGCCGACGAACAAGAGCGCCGACGATCCTTTCGTTTCCACCGCAGCTCCGCAACGTCCACAGCCTCCTCCCATGCCTGCGGTACCCAAAGGGCCGAGCGAATATTCGATGGTCATGAAAGCCCACGAGCCCTCTCCTTCTCCGGTGGCGCCGGCAGCTCCGGCCATTCCAGGCGCTCTGAAGGGAGTAAAGATTCCGTCTGCACCGGCGCTCCCGAAAGCGCCCGCACAGCCCACGGCAGTCCCAAAGAACAAGCTGATCGTCTTCTTTCTGATCCTGGCCGTGTTGGCTATCGCGCTAGTTGTGTTGATCGTCTTGATAGCTTTGAAAAAGTGAGACTCGCCGCAGCCTTCGCATTGCTCCTGCCCTTATTCGCACTTGGGCAGAACGCGCCGCCCACCCACACCAACTTCTCTGGACGTTGGCGCATGGTGAGAGACAAGAGCGATTTCGGACGGGCGGCGATGCCGGACATCGTTGTTCGAATCGTAGAACAGCGCGGAATCACAATGAACGTCCACACGGTTCAGACGACTGGTAAGAACACCACGACGGCCGATGTCAGTTATTTCACCGATGGCTCAGAATCGTCGAACGTGATCAATGGGCACGACGCCACCAGTAAGGCCTTCTGGGATGGCCCTGCATTGATGATTCGAACCGATCTGAAGTTGGCGAACGGCGAGACGGAATTGATCGAAGATCGTTGGGAGCTTTCGGAAGATGGAGAGACGCTTACAAACACGAGCCATATCACGACTTCGAAAGGCGAGGCGAATCTGAAGCTTGTCTGTACGAAGGAAAAGGTCGGCTAACGTCTCTTTCCCAGCCAATCGAGCGCCCATCGCGCCGCCCAATAGCCGCACATTCCGTGTACGCCGCCTCCCGGTGGAGTCGACGACGAGCAAAGGTAGACACCTTTTAGCGGCGTACCGTAGCGCCTCCAAGTCGGGCGCAGAACGAACTGCTTCAGATCCGCTGAGCCTCCATTAATGTCGCCGCCCACCAGGTTTGGGTTCCAGGCCTGCATCTGCGCCGGGTTGTGAACAGCGCGGGCGAGGATGCATTCCCGAAAGCCCGGCGCGAAACGCTCAATCTGCGCCTCGATCTGCTCCAGCATGGAACCGGTCCAGCCGTTCGGGACGTGGCAGTAGGCCCAGGCGATGTGTTTGCCCTCCGGAGCGCGGGTCGGATCGAACAAAGTGGGTTGGGACAAAAGAATGAAAGGCTTGTCCGAAGGATTGCTCCAGGCGCAGCGCTCGGAGGCCGCAATTTCCTCAAGCGTTCCTCCCAAATGAACGGTGGCGGCCCGCAGGCAGTCCTTGGCGCTCCAGGGAATCGGCTCACGAAGAGCCCAATCCACTTTGAAAACTCCGGGACCGTAGCGATAACGCTCTAGAGTTCTGCGGAACCCACCGGGAAGGCGCGAACCGGCGAGGGCGATGAATTGGCGGGGAGTCACATCGCACAGGACCAGATCCGGCGAGCTCAATTCCTCAAGTGATCGAACTTCCGAACCGGTTACGATCCGGCCACCAAACGAACCCAGAACGCCGATCAGGGCATTGGTGATCTGCTGGGCACCGCCTTGCGGGATGGGCCAGCCGAGGGCGTGACCCATCGCGCCGAAGATCAGACCGAATGCTCCGGTAAGCGGCGATTCCAGTTTCAGAATGGCGTGAGCGGCGAGGCCGGCAAACAGAGCCCGAGGGCGCGGATTACGAAACGAACCCTTGGCCAGAACCGTGGCCGGCTGGATGCCGTGCAGTCCGAACCGGGCCAGCAGAAACGGGTGATGAGGGAACCGCAAGGGGCGCAACACTTCCCAGGCGAACGTGTCCCACTGCCGCGAGATCGGTCCAAAGAGCTTGCGATAGCTCTCGGCATCGGACCCGAATTGTGCAGCCGTCGAGCCGAGATCGCGTTCCAGCATCGCCGCCGTTCCGTCGTCGAGCGGATGAGCCAGCGGAGCGGGAGGGTGAATCCACTTCAGCCCGTGCCGCTCGAGCGAAAGTTTGGAGAAGAATGGCGAACCCAGCGCCATCGGATGAACAGCCGAACCCAGGTCGTGGATGAAGCCGGGGAGGGTCAGTTCGCCGGAACGAGCTGCACCGCCAGGAATGGATGCCGCCTCACGGACTTCGACCTCGATCCCAGCCTGGGCAAGGACGATCGCGGCAGCCAATCCGTTGGGTCCGCTCCCGACGACAATCGCCCTCATGTAGCCATTTTGCGAGACGAACCCATTTTTGCCAAACGAACCCCGGCCTTGAGGTGCTTTTTTGCCGAACGAACCCAGAAGGGTTGACGTATTATGTGCGAGTGCCCTATATATGGAATTACGATATATGGGAAACCAAGCACATGACCGGGAATGGAAAAAGGGCAGCGCCGAATTGCTGGTCTTGGCTCTGCTCGAAGACCAGGCGCGCCACGGATACGATATTTCCAAATTGATCGAGGCCCGCTCCGCCGGGGCCCTCCGGTTTCATGTGACATCGCTTTATCCGCTGCTATACCGGCTGGAAAGGCAAGGTTGGATTGTGGGGAGATGGGTCGAAAAGGCGGAGCAACGAAGGCGACGCTATTACAGCCTCACGCCCGAGGGCCAAAAAGTATTGGCCGCGCAGCGAAAGAGCTGGCAGGATTTTGTGACAGCAATCAATTTGATTACGGGGATTGAACATGCCTGATTGGAAGAAGACCGTTCAAGAGCGCCTGGAACAGTACCGGATCAAGCCGGCTCGGGAAGCGGGCATCGTGGAGGAACTCAGCCAGCATCTCGAAGACCGCTACCGGGAATTGCTGACCCAAGGAATGAACGAGGCGGAAGCGTATGAGGCAGCCGTGCGCGAGCTGGCCGATACGCACCTTCTTGCGGCACAGCTTCGCGGGAGCGATCAGGTTCCGGCGCTCGAACCGGTTCCGGGTGAGACGGTGAGCCCAGGCCACTTTTTCGCGGACATATTGCGCGATGTGCGGTACGCGCTTCGAACTCTGCGCCTCAATCCGGCCTTCACATTCTTTGTCGTTGTGACACTCGGGCTGGGCATCGGCGCGAACACTACAGTGTTCACTGTTATCAACACGCTCATCCTGAATCCATTGCCGGTAAAGAAGCCATCGACACTGATGGCGGTATCCGCGGTCGAAACGAAGGATCCGCACCGCTCGGCCCGCTTGCTTCCCCTCTCTTATCTCAACCTGAAAGATCTGCAGGCCCAGAATAAATCATTCGGCTGGTTTGCGGGATATACGTATCCGGCAGCGATTACCTGGATGAATAGCGGCACACCGGACCGGCTTTTCGCCGAGCTGGTCACGCGAAACTATTTCGACACGCTGGGGCTAAAGCCTGCGCTAGGTCGCTTCTTTCTTCCGGAGGAGGACAGCACGCCGGGCGGTCACCCCGTCGCGGTAATCAACTACGGAACATGGCAAATGCGATTGGGCGGCGCGCCGGATATCCTCGGCCGAACGCTGCGGATGAACAACGTGGTTTTCACGGTGATTGGCGTCGCGCCCAAAGGATTTATTGGAGTGAACGCGATATTCGGGCCGGACGTCTGGCTTCCCGCCACAATGGCCGAGCAAGCAGGCGGACCGGCAATGAGCAGGGCGCTGGACGATCACGGGCATGCGGCCTTTCATGGCGTGGCGCGGCTCAAACCTGGCGTCAATCGCGAACAAGCCCAGGCAAACCTTGCGACGGCCGCAGCCGCGCTCGAAAGAGCGTATCCAAACATCAATGAGGGCCAGAGTCTGTTAGCCGAACCCGTTGCGGATGTGATTTTCGGAGATACCTACGGGACGATGAGCCGGACGCCGATGGTTTTGGCGGGCGCGGTTCTGCTGGTGATTGTCGGGCTCGTATTGTTAATCGCGTGCTCGAATGTGGCGAATTTACTGCTAGCGCGCGCAGCGGCAAGAAAACAGGAGATTGCGGTTCGTTTAGCGATCGGAGCAAGCAGAGCACGGCTGATTCGCCAACTCCTGACAGAGAGTGTGTTGCTTGGGCTCTTGAGCGGAGTGCTGGGGATTGGGGTTGGCTATGAGGGTTGTCAGGCCCTCTGGTCGTTCCGGGCGCCGGACAAGATGGCAAATCTGGCCGCTCTGAAAATGGATAGCACTGTTTTTTGGTACGCGCTGGCAGTATCGCTCGTGACCGGTTTCGTGTTCGGAATGGTTCCCGCGATTCGAGCTTCGCGAGATGAAGTAGTGGAAGCGCTGAAGGAGGAAACGCGAACGGCGGGCCGCAGCCGGCGAAGCGTCACATTCGGCAACGCACTTCTGGTAGCGCAGGTAGCGTTTTCTTTCATCGCGCTGATGACGGCCGCGCTCTTTTTGCGCAGTATGGAGCGCGCGTATCAAATCGATCCGGGATTCGAAACCAAGAAGCTGGCGCTCTTAATGACGGCTCCGGGCAGGCAGGCTACAGTCAATCCCAAACCAAAGAATTCTACCGGCAGGTACGCGCCCGGGTGGAAACATTACCGGGAATAGCTTCGGTTTCCTGGGCCTCCAATTTGCCGCTCTGGGGCAGAGTGCAAAGCGGGCTGGTGATTGAAGGACAGGAGAGGCGCAGAAAATCCGACAGCATCACAACGGTGATGAATACGGTGGATTTCGATTATTTCGCGACGGCAGGGGTTCCGATCCTGAGAGGCCGGGAGTTTACCGAGAGCGATCAGGATGGTTCGCTTCCCGTGGCCGTGATCAACGAAACTTTGGCGCAAAAATACTGGCCTAACAGAGACGCTTTGGGAAAGCGCGTCCAAGCGCCCGGCGAACACTTCTATCGGCAGATTGTTGGAATCGCAAAAACGGCGAATTATCAAACGATCGGCGAGGCGCCGCAGCCTTGCGTGTATCTTCCGCTCCGGCAGAACTTCGGGGATGGAATGAGTTTCTACGTTCGAACCAAGGGCGATGCGGAGCCGATGCTGACGCCGGTAGAGCGCGCGGTACACGCGGTTGCGCCGTCAGTGGTGGTGAGCGAGGTGCGGACGGGCGCCACGATTATCGAACAGGGGCTGTTTATGGCAAAAACGGGCGTTCAGCTTTTGGGTATTTTCGGATTGCTGGCGCTCGCTTTGGCGAGCATTGGATTGTACGGAATTATGGCGTATTCGGTGAACCGGCGGACGCGCGAAATCGGTGTGCGGATCGCGTTGGGTGCCGCGCGGGCAAGCGTTTTGCGATTAATTCTCCGGCAAGGAATGATGCTCGTGGGCACTGGGCTTGTGCTCGGGCTCGGGGCTTCGCTTCTGATCGGCAGAGTGCTCTCGCGCTTGTTATACGGCGTAAGCGCGACGGATCCGATCAGTATCGCGGCAGCGGCGCTGGTGCTTGTTACGGTCGCGCTGGTTGCTTGTTATCTGCCCGCGCGTGGGGCAAGCCGCGTGGATCCGATTGTGGCTTTGCGGGTGAGTTAGTCATACTCCACCGAGATCAGGAACAATCCGCTCGCGGGAGCCGCTGGACCGGGTTTGATCCGGCAACCTGGGGCGAGACGCGCCAGTACGTCTTCCTGCCTCAAATTTCTCTTGCCCACCTCCAGCAGAACGCCCACGATATTGCGAACCATGTGCTTCAAGAACCCCGAACCGGTTACGCGATACACAAGCGTCGTCTCATTTCTGGCGAGAGTCGAGCGGAAGATGGTCCGCACTCGCGATGGCTTGCTGGCATCCTTTTCATCCGCCGCGGCAAAGGCCGTGAAATCATGTTCGCCTTCGAGCAAGGGAGCCGCTTGGGCCATCGCTGCTTCATCGAGAGGATACGGATGGTGGTAAACGAAGCGCTGATCAAAGGGCGGGCAAACTTCTTCGCGAAAAATCCGATACTCGTACGTTTTGCGGCGCGCATCGAATCGCGGATGGAAGCACAATGCAACTTCGCTCACGTGATTGATACGAATCGATCGAGGCAAGAGGCGGTTCACGGCGCGCCTGAAGTTATCGGCGGGAATCGGATTCTCGATGGTGACCGCGGCCACTTGCGCGTAGGCGTGTACGCCCGCATCGGTGCGTCCCGAACCCGCTACATGGACGAGCTTCCCTTCTATGCTGCCGATCGTTTCTTCCAGAATGCCTTGAATGGTGGGCAAGCCGGGTTGAACTTGCCAGCCATTGAAATCCGTGCCGTCATAGGCAACCTCGAAGCGCAGTCTACGCATCGGGATGTGTTGGCGATCTCCTCAGACAGGCCGTGAACCCGGTTTGACGACGGGTTTCCCTTCTTTACAGAGCGGGCATTCATCGGGCTGATAGGTGAGCGGATGCATCGTCTCCAGCGCGACGCGCGGAACTCCGAGATCAGCTTGCCCGCCGCTTCGGTCGATAATGGACCCCGCGGCCAGAACAATCGCACCGCGGCGTTTCAGCAGTTCAATCACTTCTTTCGTACTGCCGCCGGTAGTGATCACGTCTTCCACCACCACGGCGCGTTCGCCAGGTGCTACCTCAAAACCCCTGCGTAGCGTCATCTCTTTTGAAGCGCCATCGCGTTCCGTGAACAAGAACCGGACGCCGAATGCCCGCGCGACCTCGTGGCCAATGATTATGCCGCCCAACGCCGGCGCGACCACCACATCCGCCGAGCCGCCATGCCACCAAACTTTTGATGCGCTCGGCCAAGTCGCGCCCCAGGCGTTCGGCGTACGCAGGAAACGCGAGAACTTTGGCGCACTGCAGATACTCGGCGCTATGAAGACCGCTGGTGAGCCGAAAATGGCCTCGCAGATAAGCGCCGGTCTCCTCAAACAAATCCATGATCGAAGCAGCCATCACAGCCGAAAGCATAACAAGCCTTCCGTTGTTGAAAGCTCGTAGCGTATACACGTTACACTTCTGTTGAAATCCGAACGCACCATCCCAAAATCGGACACGCTCGCTTTCGAAGCGCTCTGACCGAGTACGGCAGTACAGCATAGAAATGAGCGAGTTAGGCGTTGCGGTGTCCAGTGGAATCCATCGTGCCTGATAGGTGGGTTCGGCCTCGGCAAAATACTCTTCTCGCACCTGAAGGGAAAGCCTTGTTTGCTGCGCTACGATGAAAAGTCACGGAAAGGATTCAGGGAACCTGTCTCGGGTACATGTCGTTCTCTTCTGAGACGGGCTAAGGCTTCTAAAGCGCACAGCGGGCTGGCGGGGAGTTACTTTGGAAAACCGCCGGGCCGGTGTGGCTGTTACGTGAGGGTTCTAAACGAGTTTAATGACACGATTCAAAGCACCTCTGTGTTTGCTGTGCAGTTCGCTTTTGATTGTTGCTTCCGCGTTCCGCGCAAAACGCTGTCAGGATCGACCCTCCGAAAGGCGGCTGGGGCTGGCTTACGCGGCCGTATCAGCAGCGCTACATCCCGCCCGCCAATCTGGCGAACTCGAATCGCCTGGAATCGCTGATTCGCGCCGGCAATTTGTACCTAAGCGCGCAAGACGTGATTGCACTCGCGCTCGAAAATAATCTAGATATTGAAATCCAGCGCTATGGGCCGCTGCTCAACAGAGAAGTGACGCAGCGCGCCGAAGGCGGCGGCCTGCTGCGCAGCGTTGGCGTGCCGGTTTCCGCGGGACCGCAGAGCGTTAGCCTCACCGGCGTCAGCCTGAACGCGACCGCGGCTGGAGCGGCGCCCGCAAGCTCGAGCGGAGTTCTCACCCAGCTCAGGTCCGACGATCCCAACCTTCGATCCCGAGCCGTTTTCCTGTACGCCAATTTCGCGCACAACACCAGCCCACAGAGCAATACGGTCTTGAGCGGCACGACGGCTCGCTGTCCAGACACGCGCACATATCAGGCGCAGGCTTCCCAAATACACCGATTTTGGAACCTACTTTCAGCTAACCTTCGCAACGCCAGAGATTCAAATACAACAGCGCTCGTTATAATTTGAATCCATTCACACAGGGCAGTTTGGATCTGCAAGTTTCGCAGAATCTCCTGCAGGGTTTCGGCCGTCCCGTGCTTGGCCGCAACATTCGCGTCTCAAAGAACAACGAGAAGATCTCCGACCTGACGTTCAAGCAGCAGCTCATTGCTACTGTCTCTTCAGTCCTGAACCTCTACTGGGATCTCGTCAGTTTCAATGACGATCTGAAGGCGAGAAAGGACGAGCTCGCAACCGCACAGGCGCTGTTCGAGGACAACAAGAAGCAGGTTCAGATTGGCACGCTGGCGCCTATTGAAGTGACGCGCGCCGAAGCGCAGGTATATTCCAGCCAACAGGATCTGCTGATCTCGCAGACCAATTTGCTTCAGCAGGAGACCGTCCTGAAGAATGCGTTAAGCAAGAACGGCGTAGCCAGTCCGACTTTAGCCGAAGTTCACATCGTCCCGCTCGATACTTTTCAAGGTACCGGAAAAAGACGAGTCCAGGCCAGTCGACGATCTCGTCAAAGGAAGCCCTCGGCCGCCGCATCGAAGTCCTCCAAGACCGGATCAATATCGATAGCGACAAGATCAATCTGGCAGGCCATCAAGAACGGGCTAAAACCAACTCTGCAGGTATTTGCCGAGCTGACGAACAATGGCCTCACCGGCAGCTCGAACTATCTTGTGCCGGGCGTCCTCACCGCCGATCCTTACCTTATTGGAGGATTACGGGAATTTGATTGGCCAGATCTTCCGCCGCAATTTCCCGAGTTACTCCGCGGGCCTGTCTTTAAACATTCCGCTACGAAACCGCATCGCGCAATCCGATTACGCCACCAGTGCGCTTGAGCTAAGGCAAGCCGAGCTTGGCTTACAGAAACAGGTAAACCAGGTTCGGGTGGACGTGCAGAACGCCGTAATCGGCTTGAGGCAAGCCCGCGTGCGGTATGATTCCGCCGTAAAGGCGCGAATTCTGCAGCAGCAGACGCTCGATGCCGACAAGAAGAAATATACTCTCGGAGCGTCCACTGTGTTTCAGGTAGTTCAGGATCAGCAGACATTGGCCTCCTCTGAAAGCGCCGAAACACAAGCGCTTGCCAACTACAGCCATGCGCAGATTGCTTTTGATCAGGCGATAGGAACCACTCTCGAAGTCAATCACATCTCATTCGATGAAGCGATGTCCGGACGTGTCGCCCGACAATCGGTGTTGCCGGCGAATCTTCCCGCCAGCGAGGCAAGACAGTGAAATCCGTTCGCGCCATTCCTTTCGACGTTACCCGAAAGTGCGTTGCCGCCGCGCTCTGTCTTGTCTGCGTGAACCCGGTTTCCTGGGCGCAACAGCAGGCACAACAGCAAAATATTGCGCCGGAAAAGCCGGGTGGCTCTGTCCTTCTTCGCTCTTATCGAGCCTCCACCATACCGCCTGTTCGATTATCGAATTCCCTGCGGCTCCGCGATCTGGTGAGGACAGGTAACCTGTACCTCACCGCGCAGGATGCGATCGCTTTAGCTCTGGAGAACAACATTGATGTTGAGTCCGCCCGTTATACACCGTTAATCGATGCTTCACAGCTTCAGCGTTTCGAAGCCGGCGGCGCGCTGCCGGGTGTTCCTAGCGGCACCTCGCAGGCGGGATCCGTTGCCAGCGGCGAGGGCGTTGCAGGAAGTCAGGCGGCGGCGGGTGTCAGCACGGCGGGCGGCAATTCAGCGGGTACCAGCACCGGCGCAACGATATCGCAAATCGGGCCAGTCACGCCCGCTCTGGATCCGGTTTTCCAGGATGTTCAGGCGTATTCGCATAAATCAGTGCTCTTCCCAAACCTTACACAGTCGGGTGTGTACAACCTGATTGAAAATACGCGGAACTACAGCGAATCCATCACGCAGGGAATGATCTCCGGCGGTCAGGTCAAACTAAGCTACAGCGACTCTTACTTGAATGAAAACGCGCCCAGCGATGTTCTGAATCCTGAAAATGGCGTGACACTGCAGCTTGCATTTCAACACAATCTGTTGCAAGGGTTCGGTGTCGCGATGAACAGCCGGAACATCACAGTTGCCAAGGCCACTCTCAAGCTGGACGACCTGAACTTCAAAGGGGAAGTCATCGGCGTCGTTGCGAATGTTTTGAATCTCTACTACGGATTAGTCGCCGATTACGAGGACATTAAAGCGAAACAGAGCGCCCTCAGCGTGGCCCAACAGTTTTACGAAAACAATAAGAAACAGGTCGAGATTGGCACCATGGCTCCGCTCGACGTCACGACGGCGGAGGCGCAGGTTGCTTCCTCGCAGCAGGACCTCGTCATTTCGCAGACCAACCTGGCCCAGCAGGAGGTACAACTTAAGAGCGTATTGAGCCGGAATGGCATCGCCGATCCACTGCTTGCCGAAGCGCGCATCGTTCCGCTCGATCATATCGAGGTTCCGGAAAAAGACGATCTGCCGCCGCTCAAAGACTTGATTACCGCGGCTCAAAACAACCGAACCGATATCGCTGCCGACAAGATCAATCTCAGCAACGCCCGAATTTCCGCTTTAGGCACGGAAAACGGTGTGCTGCCCCAGTTAGCGGTCCTGGCTGGCGCCACAAATCAGGGACTGTCCGGGACGTCAAAGCCTTTTGTATTTCCAGCCAGCCAGCTTCGGCAATTTGCGAACTCGCCGTTGCCGCCCGGATTTGGCGCGTGCCCATCGGGTGTTGGGCCTGCCGGCAGCATATGCGAGTTTCCAGATCCCTATTTTCTTGGTGGCGTTGGAAACGCCCTGGGCCAAGTATTCCGCCGTAATTTTCCCACCGAACGCGCCGGAGGGTTTATCGCCCCCACCCTGCGGAACCGGCAGGCGCAGGCAGATTTCGCGATCGAGCAGCTTGGACTGCGGCAAACTGAGCTGGAAAATCGAAGAAGCATGAATCAGGTGGCCGTAGATGTCTCCAACCAGGTCGTCGGCCTGCAGCAGGCCCGCGTTCGATATCAGGCCGCGGTGAGAAATCGGATACTGGAACAGCAACTATTGGAGGCGGAGCAGAAGAAGTTCTCGCTGGGAGCCTCCACCACCTTCAATGTTGTCCAACAGCAGCGCGATTTGGCAACTGCTCAATCCAGTGAGGTAGCCTCCCTGGTCGCCTATAGCAACGCTCGTGTAGCGCTCGATCAGACACTCGGCGCCACACTAGAGACAAACCACGTCACTGTCCAGGAAGCGTTGAGCGGCCGTGTGTCGCGCTCCTCGTCCATTCCCGCATCCGTCCCGAGCCGGCCGTAAGTTCTGGCGTAGGCGCTGTACGCCTTGAAAGTTCACCACCCCGTTCTTGCCGTGTTGGTAAAAAGTGCGCTGCCGCAAGAAAACAATTACCTCCGTAAACATCTGAAACTGAAGAAATTTTGCTTTGGCACGTCGGTTGCTTCACAACCGCTGAATAGTGAAATTTAGCTCAGGGAAAAGCGGTCGCTCCGCACCCGAACCCCGCAGCATGAGACACTCCAACCTATAACTTCTTCTATAGCCCAACAGCACAGCCCACCCGACCCATTCCCTGAGCACTTCACATTTTGATTTTGAAAAGAAGCCGGCGCGAGCCGGTTTTTCTTTGCGACCAACTTATATTAGGTCTGTGCAGGAACTCCGACTGCTGCCTCTGATCTCGAGTGCCACGGAAATCGTTCACGCCCTGGGTCTCGAATTGTTCCAGGTTGGCAGATCACACGAATGCGATTACCCTCCGAGTGTTGCCGCCTTGCCCGTCTGCACCAGACCCGCGATTCCGGTTACAGGATCGAGCGCGGAAATCGACCGATTGGTGAAGGAGCGCGTCGCCTCCGCGCTCAGCGCGTACGAGGTCGATTCCGAGCTGGTGAGACGGCTTCGTCCGACACACATCATTACCCAAACACAATGCAAGGTTTGCGCGGTCAGTTTGGAAGATGTGGAGCGCGCTGTTCGGAAGGAGATCGCGACCGAGACTCGTGTCATCGCGCTGGAACCGTATGCTCTCGCGGATCTCTGGAGCGATATTGCGCGGGTGGCGTCTGCCTGCGGCTGTTCCGAAGCCGGAGATGCGCTCATCGACTCGCTCCAGGCGCGGATGAAAGCAATCGAGAGCCGCGCGAAAACGGCAGAGATGCGGCCGGCCATGGCCGCGCTGGAATGGCTGGAACCCTTGATGGCGGGCGGAAATTGGGTTCCCGAGCTGATCGAAATGGCGGGTGGAAGGAATCTGTTTGGCCTGGCGGGTCAACACTCGCCGTGGATGACTTGGCAGGAGCTGATTGTAACGGATCCCGACGTTATTGTCGCTCTACCCTGCGGTTTTGATCTCAGCCGCACGCGATCCGAGGCTCACTGGCTTGTGGACCGCCCGGAATGGGCGGGCCTGAGAGCGGTTCGAGAGGGGCAGGTGTTTATTTGCGATGGCAATCAGTTTATGAACCGCCCCGGGCCGCGGCTGGTCGAATCGCTGCGGATTTTTGCCGAAATTCTGCACCCGGATCTATTCGAGCCGGTGCTGGAGCATATCGGTTGGGAACGGCTGGGCGAATGACGGAAGTGGCTGAGAATCACCGGTGGACGGATGGTGTTGGGAAATCGATGAGAGCGAGAATCTGAGTGGGAACCATTGGCTCGCTGCGAAACGCCACAAACCGGCGGCGCCGCGGCGCGAAAATTGACTAACGAGGATTCGATACGGGTTATTTAAAATCGCAATCACAGAAGTTTCCTCACACGTCCAGGGCACGTAATCGTCGTAGTTGTTGAAGGTCTCGATGAGAACATTTCTGGCCGTCTTGGCGCTTACAAGCTTTTGCAATGCCGGCGATCTTAGAGTTGGTGGGCCGGCGCCGCCGCTCAAGCTAACCCAGCTGTTGCAGGCTTCTTCGGATGCAAGGGTGAATTGGGAAGACCTGAAGGGAAATGTGGTTGTGCTGGAGTTTTGGGCAACATGGTGCACAGGTTGTCGTGACCAGATTTCACACCTGAACAGATTGCAACAGCAATTCCGGAATAAGCCGGTACGCTTTATATCAATCACTGATGAAGAACCAGGGCTTGTTCAACGCTTTCTGAAGGACTACCCGACTTCGGGCTGGATTGGAGTGGATTCCAGAGACGAGACATTCAACGCCTATAAGATAGCTGGCCGTCCGACTACCGTCCTGGTAGATGCCAAAGGCTTGATTCGGGGGATTGGTAATGCCTCGGATCTTACGGGAGAACTCATTGAGAATTTGATGGCCGGCAAAGTGATCGTTTACACGATGGATGCGGCCCCACAGCCAAGCTCCAGGCACTACCGGAGCCTTTGTTTAACACGATGTTGCGGCTCGCAGGCCCTGTTGATGCTACCGGATTCTCGCCAGGCGCGGTTAGCGGAACGGCAGGAAAGACTTGGAATAGTTGGGGCGTCTCGCTCTTAAGACTTCTTTCCGATGCATATGGGGTGCCGGAAACCCAGATCGTTGTTCCGGCACCGACCACGTCCGACCGATACGATGTCGCGCTGGCTGCGCCAAACCTCACCGAGACGGAACGTATCGCTCTCCTGCGTCGAACGTTGGAAGGGGCTTTTCACCTCAAGTTGCACAGAGAGTCTAGGGAAACCGATGTGTATGTGCTGCAGCGCCGCGCAGGCATACAACCGAACCTACATGTGGCGACTTCGAGGGCTTCGAGCCACTGGGGTAAGGATGGAGACGTTACGGCAGTTTCCGTGCCATTATCCTTTGTTATAAAGACTGCAGAGCGGACAGTCCGGAAAACAATCGTTGATGAAACGGATCTCACTGATCGCTTCGATTTTAATCTGAAGTGGGACCCGTCAGAACCGCAGTCAATTGTTCAGGCAATCCGCACGCAATTGGGACTCGAACTTAGTCCATCGCGCCGTCGCCTTGATTATTTAGTGGTGGATTCGGCCATTCAGCCTCAGTGGTGGTAGACGCGATTCGAAACATTGTGTGGAGGGGAAGGCTATGATCGGGAAACTCGGGTGCGGCTTACTTGATGCAAACAAAACGAGTCGCTTCCGCGAAAGTCAAGGCTAGAGTTTTCGCTGCCGGAATGCGTTTCGACCAGCGGACCACTACGCGCCGGAATCCGCTGCTGACGAACTCTTCCTGCGCCACTTCCACGCGATCGAGCACGCGACTGAAACCTGCGCGTTTGAACTCTTTGCGAAGGCAGCCATGTGTGAACTGGTGGAAGTCGATTCCCAGTTTCATGATGTCTTCGCCATGGATCTTTTTGCGAATGGCGTAGCGCCACGAGTTCGGCATCCAGCCATACAGCGGAATGCGGCCGTACTCGCCTGAAGTGAAGCTGAACTTGTTAGTGGATTCGAAATACATGACGCCGCCCGGCTTCAAGGTCCTGTAAACCTTATGAATCCCGGTACGCCAGTCCTCTACGTGCTCGAAAACTGAGGACGCAATCACGACGTCGTAGAAGTTGTCGGGAAGACTATAATCTTCCAGATTTCCCAGTTCTATGTCCGGTTCGATGCCATGCTGTCGGCCCGTCTCCTTCGCCATCTGGATCAACTGAGGGCTGATCTCAAGACCTTTGCAGCGTAGCCCGCGCAATTTGCACAGGATGGGGAACCAACCTGGGCCAGTGCCAATTTCGAGAATTTCGATCTCCGGCGTGATCTCCTTGAAGCTTCGGATCGGCCGGAGATAGCTCTCGAACCGATGGGAGTAGCTGTCGAGAGAAATATCCCGGTGTCGATCGATATATTTAGTGACGTCCGCCGGAGCGTCGTAATGGATCTGCATGCGCTCTCCTATTTTCCATCGACGAAAAGTGGCGACTACTTCAAATTCGCCGGCGGTCCACTAATCTAGGATTTCTCCTTCCGTTGCACTTTTACCCCCGAAGCACTCACTGAAATAGAGAAAATAGAAGAGCGAATGCAACAGGTACTCCGCAAAGGCATCAAGGACATCGTTGTGGACGAAGTGCCGGACCCGCTGGCGACTCCGCACCACGTGCTGATTCGACCCGTCTTCTCGCTCATCAGCAGCGGCACGGAAACGGCAAGCATTCATCAGGAAGGCCTGCTGAAGGAGGTTGCGGATAATCCCTCGCATATCCGCAAGGTTCTGGACGTCATGAAAGTGAACGGGCCGGCCTCAACGCTTCGCGAAGTTCGAGCCAAGTTCTCCGAATACGCAGCGCTAGGGTATTCCGGGGCGGGAATTCTGGTCGAGAAACATTCCACAGTTTCCGATCTTGAGCCGGGCGATCGCGTCGCCTATGGAGGCGAGGGGACAGGGCACGCGGAAACGATCATCACCGGCCGGAATCTGGTGGCGCGAGTGCCGGATAACGTTGGTTTTGATCACGCCTGTTTCGCGACCCTCGGCAGTATCGCCATGAACGCCGTTCGTATCGCGGGCATCGGCCTAGGTGATCGCGTCGCCGTCATCGGTCTCGGCCTTGTCGGTCAGTTGGTCGCTCAACTGGCCCAGCTGCAAGGCGCAGTCGTCATTGCGACCGACCTTAAGAACGAACGTGTGGAACTGGCGCGGAGCCTCGGAGTGCAGGAACCGATCTTCGCGGGCGGTTCGCTGAAAGAATCCGTTGCGGCGGTCACGAACGGCAGAGGCGCGGATACGGTGATCATAGCAGCCGCATCGAAGAGTTCAGTGCCTTGCAAACTGGCGCTCGATATCTGCCGCGACCGTGGCCGCATCGTTGTGCTCGGGGCAGTGGAGATGAATTTCCCCTGGAACGACATGTACCTGAAAGAGATTCAACTCTTCATGTCGCGGGCTTACGGTCCTGGGAGCTATGATCCCGCTTATGAAAAACAGGGCCGCGATTATCCTTTTTCCTACATCCGCTGGACCGAAAACCGCAACATGGAGGAGTTCCTGCGTTTGGTTGGGCGCGGCGACGTCCGGCTCGATCCGCTGATTACACATCGTTTTCCTTTGAGCGAGGGTCCGAAAGCCTACGAGACCATCATGCAGCCCAATTCGAACAGCCTGGCTGTGTTGCTGCAATATCAGACGACGGACGACCCTTCCGTTGCGGCAACTTTTCAGCCTCGGCGCACGGTGGCGATTCAAACGGAAAAGAAGGCTGCAGGCACGATTGCCGTTGCGCTCATCGGAGCAGGGAACCTGGCGCGATGGGCGCATCTTCCGAATCTGCAGAAGCTCCCCGGCGTGATGCTTCGGGCCGTTCACTCCACCAGCAGCGTGCGCGGTAAGAGTTACGGCAAGCGCTTCGGTGCCGCTTACTGCACCACGGACTATAAGCAGATCCTGGACGACCCCGAAATAGGCCTGGTATTCATCACCAGCCGCAACCAGTATCACGCGGCTCAGGCGATTGAAGCGCTGCGGGCCGGTAAGCACGTTTTCGTCGAAAAACCGATGGCGCTCACCGAAATGGAGTGCCGGGATTTGGTACACGCCGCCCAGGAAACTGGCTGTCACTTGACCGTCGGATTCAACCGGCGCTTTGCACCTTTTTACAAGCCGCTCAAAACGCATTTATCGAAGCGCAGTTCGCCCGCGGTGCTCCAGTGCCGCATCAACTCGCCGGGCATTTCCGGCTCTTACTGGATGGCCGACCCTGCAATGGGAGGCGCGATTCTGGGCGAAGCGTGCCACTTTGTCGACCTGATGTACTGGCTGCTCGATTCCGAACCAGTGAGCGTTTCGGCCTATTCGCTGCCGACCGGCAAACACGATCCCATCGGCGAAAACAACATGGTGGCGTGCTTTCGCTTTGCAGACGGCTCGGTGGGGAACTTGACTTACTGCACGGTCGGGAGCCGCACTTCGGGCGGTGAGCGCGTCGAAGCCTATGTGCAGGGTCTCGGAATGCAAACTGAGGATTTCAAGCGCCTCACGATTGCGGGCGGAGTTCGCCGGACCCAGAAGCGCATGTTTGCCGAAAAAGGCTACGCCGCTCAGATAGAAGAATACGTGCGCGATCTGCGCGAAGGAAGAGAGCCGTCGGTGACGGTGCGCGATGGCGCGCGGTCAACCATCGGCTGTCTGCGCATGCTCGAATCGGCAAGAGATTTGACACCGAAAGCGATTGATTGGGACCGTGTCGTCGCCTAGCGTCCCGCCGAAATTCAGCAATTCCGAAGCCGGCATGGATCACGCTCCAGAGCCAAGCTCAAGGCCGATTCGCGTCCTGCTGATCGGACCGTCGCTCGATATTTTGGGCGGGCAAGCCGTGCAGGCCACGCGCCTGATGTCGATTTTGAGCAGTGTCCCGGGGCTTCGGATGACCTTCTTCCCCATCAATCCCCGCCCGCCGAAACCATTCTTGTGGATCCGAAAGGTTCCGTACCTTCGCACGCTGGCCACCTTCGTCCAGTACACGACCCGGCTGGTCTGGGAAGCTCGAAAGCACGACATCCTGCACATCTTCTCAGCGGGGCTTTCCTCCTACACGCTTTGGACGATACCGGCCCTTCTGATCGGGCGTTTTCATCGCAAGAAGCTCATCCTTAATTACCGCGATGGGCAGGCGGAACAACACATTACCGAATGGCGCACGGCAAAACCCACAATTGGCTTGGCCGATCGGGTGGTCACTCCCTCCGGGTTTCTGGTCGATGTCTTCGGCAAGCACGGTGTTCAGGCGCGATCGATCTTCAACGTGATCGATGCCGATCGATTCCGTTATCGCAAGCGGAGTAAGTTGCGTCCTATCTTCCTCACCAACCGCATCCTCGAACCGCTATACAACGTGGATTGCATTTTGCGTGCTTTCGCCATCATCCAATCGCGGTACCCGGATGCGAGTCTCACAATTGCCCACGATGGTTGTTGCCGCCCGGCTCTCGAAAAACTGGCCCAGGAATTGAAGCTTCGCAATACGCGCTTCATCGGCCGCGTGCCGCATGACAAAATTCCGGAGCTGTACGACATGGCGGACATCTATCTGACCAGCCCGAATATCGACTGCATGCCGGGCTCGTTGCTCGAATGCTTCGCCTCGGGGTTGCCGGTCGTAGCGACCAAAGCTGGCGGCATTCCTTACATCGCGAAAGATGGCGAATCGGCGCTGCTGGTTGATATCAACGATCACGAAGCTCTAGCGGCTTGCTCCATGCGTCTGCTGGAAGACGAAGCACTCGTGGAACACATGACCAGGGGCGGCCTGGAGGAAGTAAAACGCTACCACTGGGAACCCGTTCGCGATCAATGGGCGCAATTGTATCGCGAAATCTGCAACATTTCGCTTGCAAAATAGCCGCGTTTGGAGTACTGTTGCTACCAACAAGGAGATAGTATGAAACGAGTATTTGTAACTCTGTCCCTCGCCCTGCTTGCGAGTCCGCTCGCGCATTCGCAAATGACGGGCAGCCAATATCTTGATGTATTCATCGTCAAAGTCCGGCCTGAGAAACGAGCCGATTTCGACGCCATCAATCGAAAGGTTGCCGACGCGAATCGGAAAGCAAAGGGTGACTTCTGGACCGCGACCGAAGTGGAGTACGGGGAAAACAACACTGTGCAATTCGTGAGCCAGCGGCAAGATTATGCTGCCATTGATTCGGGCAATACGGCATTCATGAACGCGATTAAGGAAGCCTACGGCCCGGGCGGTGTTCCAAAGATGATGGCCGATTTCAACAGCACAATCCTCAGTTCGCGTTCGGAAATCCGCCGCCGCCGCTGGGATCTCAGCGTGAATGCTCCCAGCGATGCGGATGCGTATAACAAGCTTATCGGGGAGGCGCGTTGGTTACGCACGATTCAGGTTAGAGTTCGGAACGGCCGTGAAGCCGATTTTGAAGAGCGCGTGAAAGAGGTAAAAAAGGCGCTTGAAAAAGATAGCAAATGGGCGTTTTTTGTTTCCGAAGTCGTCGCCGGATCGCCTGGCGTCACTTACTACGTGACCACTCTTCAGCCTTCGCTCGCAGCTTTCGATTCCATGCCGAAACTCCCTGAACTCATGGGACAGGAGGCCTATCTGACTTGGGGAAAGGCGATTGCCGAAGACGAAATTACGAGCGAGACCATGCTGATGAGAATGGTGCCGGAATTCAGCAATGTTCCGGAAGACATGGTGAAAGTGGCGCCCGATTTTTGGAGACCGAAGCGCATGGCCGCTGTGCATGTCACGCCGAAGCCGGCCGAAACTGCTAAAGCCGGTCAGTAAGAAGCTGATTGGAAAATCGGGCGGGCGCTTCGTCCGCCCGGAAAAGTTGGTAGCCGGCGGCTGCTCGCCAAAGGCATTCACAGCTTGCGCAGGAATCCGTCTGGCGCCACAGTAAGCAGGAATTTTTCCCGTGATTTGTCGATCTGGAACCCGGAGTTCTCCTTAAGAAATTCGTGGATCGCTTCCATCGGACCGGGGCCGAAGCTTTGCAAAACTGGGTGTCCATTAACATTCGAATCCTCCACGATCAGATAGCTGCCCTTCGTGACAATCTGACTGTACGCCCGAATTTCATTCAGCACATGTTCTTTACGGTGGTCGGAATCCAGGAAGGCCATTACTCTTTCCCCGGGCCGAATCGACTCCTTGATTTGCTTGAGGATTGCCTCGGAAGTTGACGACCCGAGCAGGTAGGTAATTCTCGGATGTTGCGGCAGCGGTGGAAAACGCATGATGTCCACGCTGATTACTCGTCCGGACGGCTTGCCAATGAGATCTAAGATGGAGGCATAATACAACGCGCTTCCGCCTCGGAATGTGCCGATATCCAGAATAACGTCTGGTTTGAGTTCATAAATCAGTTCCTCGTAGACCAGAAGGTCCGAAGGATATTTGAGTACCGGAACACCCAGCCAAGTCTCGTCCTCCCAGAGGTTCCGGTTATAAACCATGTTTTCAAAACCATTTTTCAGGCTCGTACCCACGAATTTAGCGGGTGGAAACGCGTGCCCGGTCCACATGTGTTCAGACGGCAGGCTCAGATATTCCAGCACGCCGACGGCACCAGCGCCGAAAGACACAATCGCAATCACGAGAGCGGAAATTGTGAGTCGGAGTGCTTTCTTTTCTTTATCGTTCATTCCGATTTTCTGTCGCTCCAGTTTTGTAAGTCCTGAATAGTCCATTGATCGTAACACTCACCACAAGGAATCGCTATAGCAGCTGGAACCGGCTGTCTAGAACGATGGATAATAGTACGCGACGCTTGCCCCTTATAACTGCTAGATCTGCCAATCTGTGTTGTACGATCAATTTCCTGGTCACAAAACGCTGAATGGTCACTCCTTTTCAATCCACTTTCGGCAGCGCCACTGAACAGAAACCGGCTCCGCGCTTTAACGGTTGGAAGATACGGCTCGCCCTGATTATTGCATTGCTGTCAATTGTGGGGTTTACGACCTACTTCAAGGCGTTTACAGGCTTCAGCTGGTGGGACGACGAGGGCTACCTCATGATCACCATCCATGCCTTGCTTCGCGGCAAACCGCTTTACGACCAGATTTACACGCTGTACGGGCCTTTTTACTATTTGGTCCAATGGATCTTCTACACAGGTACGGGAGTACAGCTCTCGCATGAGTCCGTGCGATTTTCTGTTCTAGCGCTCTGGCTGATATCGGCCGGTCTCATGGCGGCTTCGGCTTACCGCATCACCCGATCTCTACTTGTTTCCGGATTAACGCTGTTTATCGTTGCGAAAGTCCTGCGCTTTTTTGCTTGGGAACCGGGCCACCCTGAAGAGGTCTGTATGGCGCTCGTGGCGGGCCTTCTACTAGTGGCTTGTCACATATCGAGCCGCATCAGCATTGGTCAGGTCATTGCCTTCGGATTGCTGCTAGGAGCGCTCACGCAGACGAAAATTAACATCGGTATTTACGCGTCACTGGCGCTATTGCTGGCACTTCTGATAAGCGCTGGCGAAATTACTCTTTTTGTTCTGGTTGGAGGTATCAGCATCGTCTGTATCGCAACGATCATGCATTCTCTTTTCTATCTCCCATGGGCCCTACATTATTTCTGCTTTGTGGCGCTGTCGTTAATAGGTGGTCTGTGCGTCGCGTTCCAGGTTACGCGCGACTCGGTCGCGATCGACGTCCGTAAATGGATGGTGGTTCTAGGCGCGGCTTTCTTGGTCGCGTGGGCGGCAATCGTTGTCCCGTTCTGGATGCACGGGACAAGCATTCGAGCATTCCTTTTTGTGACCATACTCCAGCACAAGAACTTTACCCAGCACTGGTTTCGGCCAAGCGAGTTCCGCTTGAGAGCGGTGGCTTGGAGCGCGGCCGCATCGGGGCTCGCTTATATTTGGGCTTTCCTCCGGCGGCCGAGGTACCTGATACCTGCGCTCAAGGCAATGTTTGCGATCTTCGGCATTTGGAGATTGGCCTCACCGGTTGATCCCGCCGTTGTCGGGCTACACACTACGATGGTTCTCGCTCCCTTTGCCTGGCTTGTTCTGATCGAGCCATCCGGGGCAAGAGATACACGTTTTGCGCGGGGCGTTGTATGTTTTTACGCCATCCTGACTACTCTTTATGCCTTTCCCGTCTCCGGATCTCAGTCGATTTTTTCGATGGTACCCCTTGTGATAGTGATCGGAGTCTGTTTGTACGATACGGCGATTATGTGCGGACAATTTGCACCGAGGGTCTTTTGGCGTCCGAGCCTCGCTGTCGCGACTCTTTTATTGCTGGGGCTTTACGTTGGAGAGCTGATACGGGCCGAACACTTGTATTCGACTCTCGTGCCGCTCGAACTACCAGGAGCGGACCGCATCCACGTCGAGCCCTCCGACGCGCATCTCTATCAATGGCTCACTTCGGAAGTGAATCAGCGGTGTAGTTCTTTCTTTTCCATGCCGGGATTATACAGTCTCTATTTTTGGACGCACCAAGAGTCTCCCACCACGCTCACAATGAACGACTGGCCAGCATTTTTTAACGCGGACCAGCAGAGGGCGATGTTAAACGAACTCGAGCGACATGATACAGGTTGTGTGGTGTATAACCCGGAGTCGGTGGAGCGACTTAGCGCGGGGCAGGATGTCTACGTAGGTCCGCTTGCGCAGTATGTTCGCTCGGAGTTCACTCCGCTAGAAGAGCGCTGGCGGAGTTGGAAATCGGACGACAGCGGAGTGGGATGGAAGCATCTCGAGCCTTTTCTCATTGCATATGGCCACTACGATCTCCTGGTAAAGCGTAAGAACATAGCATCCGAAATCAAGACCTCGCAAAGGTAATTCCGGTATGGCAACGGCGCTCTGGGATCAAGTGTGCTCATTCGCCAAGGGGGGCTCGACTCGTGTCGTACGCTGAACGCCAACACCCATGTCTCCGTCGGAACGATCTCCGCGCAGCTTATACAGAACGCCCCCAGCAACGAGAGTGAGCACCGCAAACATCGATATAAGCGGCTTTTGCATGATCCCTTCGATGATCATCCAAACGCCCACGATCACGAAGAGGCACGGGATAAGCGGGTACGCGAAACTGACGCTCCGGAGGCGCTGCCAAGCTGGCCGGCGTCTGAATAAGAACAGAGAGGCGACTGACATCACCGCAAACAGGTTGAGAGTGAAACCGATGTAAACAACCAACTGCGGAAACGGAGTAAAGACCAATAGGATCGTGCATATTGCCTGGACAACAATGGAGTTCACCGGGGTGCGCCAACGCGGGTGAACGTTCGCCGCGAACGAGAAAAACTGGTTGTCTCGAGCCATGGCGTAATAGACTCGCGGGCCCGCGATGGTCATTGCATTCACCGTCGAAAGCAGAGCGCAAGCCATAAGCGCGCTGAACACGCCGGCGATTCGCGATCCGAACAGGTGTGAGGCAGCCAGAGCTCCTACGGCCATGATGCCCTTCATGGATTCGAGAGGCGTGGAATAGATAAAGAGGGTATTGAGAGCAAGATAAAGGATCGCCACGATCCCGGTGCCGAGAGCCAGGGTCCGGCTCAATGTTCGCCGTGGTTCCTCGATTTCTTCGGCCACATAGACCGCGGCGTTCCAGCCGCTATAGGCGACGTAAATCCAAAATAAGCTTACTGCAAGCTGGCGCCAAACCGGGGTCGCGGTCCAGCGAACCGCCGCCTGCGAAAAATTGTGCCAATCGCCGTTGCCCAGCAGCAACCCGCCGAAAACGAAGGCCAATAGCAGCGCAATCTTGAAGGCCGTAAGCACATTTTGCAATACGGCGATGCGCCTGACACCGAAAAAATTCAGCAACGAAAAAAACGCAACGAGCGCGCACGCAATAAGCTGCTCGGGTCCGAACTGGAGTGCGATTCCTGGCGAGGGCGCATGCCGCCAGTTCGGGAGCAAAAATACCACGTAGCTCGCAAACGCCAGTGCTGCGGCGGCGATGGGCGCGGAAAAACCAGCCAGGAGGGATACCCATCCCGTCAGGAAACCCCATGTCTTGCCGTATGCGCGGCTCAGGTAGACATACTCGCCGCCGGAAGTGGGAAAGTTGATAGCGAGTTCGGAATAACAGATTGCGCCAAGCAATGCGCAACCCGCGCCAATGACCCAACTGAGCAACACGAGAAATGGCGTGCCGAGGTCTCCGGCAAGGAACCCAGTTGTTGTGAATATGCCTGTACCGACCATGTTGGAAACCACAAGGGCAGTAGCGCTGACAAGCCCCAGACGCCTGGCGAGAGAATAGGTCGCCTGCATTCGTTTACTGCTGAGATGTCGCAGGTTTGCGCGCAATCACGCAGTAATCTCCGTCATCTGGCCAATTCTTGGGCTGAGCGGCGATCTCAAAGCCGGCGGATTGGAGTTCGCGAATGAGCACGTCGGATGGCACGCCGTGCCCGCCGTGATTCTTGGGGGCGTTCGGAACAGGCGGCAGTCCCGCGCGTGGAGCAAAGTCGATTACCGCAAGCAAGCCCCCGGGCTTGAGATCACGGTAAATGGCAGCATCGGTCCGCGCGGGATCAGTGAAATGGTGATAGACGCGGCGCATGAAAATCGCCTCGCAGCAATCATCGGGCAGATTCGTCCCAATCGGGTCGGCCTTGATGACGGTCACGTTATCGAGATGCCGCTTATTCACTTCTTCCTTGAGATGAGCCAGCTTTTTGTCGTCAAGCTCGGTCGTATATACGTGGCCCGCCGGTCCTACGCGAGCAGCAGCGAAGAAGGACATCTGCCCCTCGCCCGCTCCGATTTCCGCAATCACTTCGCCCTGCCTCCAATGCATTAGATCGGAGAGCTTTCCTGCGTCAATTTGATATTCATCGGCTGCCAGCAGGAACAGCGGCAAAAGCACGCCAACGCTGACGAGCGTGCAGAGTCGGTGCATCACTTCCTCAAGTATGAATCCGTTTTATCGATCCAATCCTGGCGCGGAGGCGTGAAGATGTCGATATCCACTGTCTCTTCCAGAACCACTGCCATGTGCGGCACATTCGGCGGAATGCACAAGAACTCGCCCGCCCGGACCGTGATCTCCTTGCCATCGATGGTGAACCGCATCGCGCCCGACTGCACATGCGTGATCTGCTCGTTGAAGTGGCTGTGCATGGGAACTACGCAACCCTCTTTGAGATGGAGCCGCGCCACCATCACCTGGTCGCCGACTACCATTTGACGATCGAACAGCGGGTTCACCGCCTCGCTCGGGACTTCGTTCCAGCGGACATGCTTCACTTCGTTCTGGCTCACGTTGACTGCTTGTGCTGATTCACTCATGGGTTTTCTCCTATCTCCATTAAAGTCCCCGATACATCCCGCCATCCACTAGAATCGTCTGCCCGGTAATAAACGATGCGCGTTCCGATGCCAACCACACGATCGCGTCGGCCACTTCTTCGGGCTGCCCAAGCCGGCCTACCGGAATCTGATCGATCCAAGCCTGCTGAATTTGCTTTTCGGTCGCACCGGTTGCCGAAGCACGCCGCGCCGAAAGCTCCTTGAGCCGGTCGGTTGCGGTATAGCCCGGGCCCACATTATTCACTGTGATGCCATCCTTGCCGAAATCGTTCGCAAGGCTGCGAACCAGACCCAGAATACCGGCGCGCACTGCGTTGGAAAGGATCAGTTGCGGTTGGGGTTGCCGGACCGTAATGGAACTGATCGTGATAATGCGACCCCAGCGCTTCCGCTGCATATGCGGAATCACTGCTCGCGCCAATCCCACAGCGCTCCGCAGATTCAACGAAAAGGCCTCATCCCAATCCTGGTCGGTCGTTTCGAGAAACTCCTTTGCCGGCGGGCCGCCCGCATTCGCGACGCAAACATCGAGACGGCCAAACACGCCCTGAACGTTTTTTGCGAACTGTTCCAGTGCAGCGCTGTCGCGCACGTCGACCGATTCGGCATGAACCTCCACGCCGAAGCGGCGCCGGAGATCTACCGCGACATGATCGAGCGCTTGCGAATTCCTGGCGCAAATCGCAACATGCGCGCCTTCGGAGGCGAAGGCAACGGCTGTGGCGCGCCCAAGACCCTGGCTCGATCCGGCGACCAATGCAACCCGGTTTCTTAAACCTGTTTCCATGACCCAGTTTCTACGCCGGTTTATGGTAGCATCCGCTTCATGCGTTCCCGGATGTTCCTGTTTGTAAGTCTCGCTTTGTCCGCAGCCTGCTTTTCTGTGTCGATGGCGGCCGAGCAGACCGCCCTGAAATTGCCCGATGTCCTCGCCTGGAAACGGATTCAGACTCCCATCGTTTCGAATGACGGGCAGTGGTTCGCCTATAAGCTGGTGCCGAACGATGGGGACGCCGAAGTGGTGCTCACGTATGTGCCGGACGGGAAGGAACAGCGCTTCCCGATCGGCGAGGTGGCGCGTCCGAATCCGTATGCTAATCCGGGAGCGCCGCCGCCCATGGGTCCGCCGCGTGACATTGCCTTCTCGGACGATTCCAAATGGCTGGCCTTTGGACCGAGAAAGGCGATGGCCTCGCAGCCGTGCGGGGCCTCGAGGATAAACGCTGGGAAGACAAGCTCTACGCGCTGGTGGCGTTCAAAGGATTTTCGGGATCGTCCGCGCCGGAAAAGTTTGTCTACGATCCAACGAAGGATAAGAGCTTTCCAGCCGCAATGAGCATTAGCCCCGAGCGCAAACCTGCTTGGATGGCAGACCTATCTCTAGTCACTTTCGGAATTCACGATCTGAAACCGAAAGAAAAGAAGGGCGGGGAAGCGAAGGAGCCTGCATCCGATGCAAAGACCGCCGATGCCGACGACGCCGGTGCGCCGAATGCAAAAGAAGGCGCGCCGAAGGAAAAAGCCGGCGACGAGACGCCAGACCGTCCCGATTTGGTCATCTGGCACTGGAGAGATGCGAGGCTTCAACCTATGCAGCAGGTTCAGGAAAACAGGGACAAGAATTTCAGCTTTCTCTGCGCTTGGGATCCGGTTGGGAATAAGTTCTTGCGCCTGGCCGATCCGGCGTTGCGCGAGGTTTCCGCTGCGCCGGAACACAAATATGCCCTTGGCGTGGACATTCGTGAATACGAACTCGAAAGCAATCTGGACGGCAGGCGTTATCAGGACCTTTATCGCGTCGATCTCAAAACCGGCGAGCGGAAACTGGCGCTTCGAAAAGTCCGCTGGTATTTAGGGCCGCCGTCGCCGGATGGCACTCACATTCTTTACTACAACGATGGAGCATTCTTCAGCTACGATCTTGGCGACGGCGAGACGCACAATCTGACGAAGCAGATTCCAGCCGTTTTCTACAACACGGAAGACGATCACAATGTCGTGAAACCGCCCACGCGCAGCATCGGCTGGTCGAAGGACGGAGAATACGTTTTGCTTTCGGACAACTGGGACATCTGGAAAGTCCCCGCAAACGGGGGCGTAGCAGTGAATCTCACGGGCAATGGGAAGACCGACAAGATTCGCTACGAATCCATCTGGCGTCTCAATCCCGACGACAAAGGCTTCGATCTTACAAGACCTTTGTATGTGCGGGCCTACGGCGAATGGACCAAGAAGGGCGGCATTGGTGTAATCGAGCCGGAAAAGCCGGGTATTCGAATGCTGCATTGGGATGACGCCGCGTACGCCAATCTGGTCAAAGCCAAGAATGCCGACGTGTATCTCTACAGCCGCGAAACGACGCAAGAATATCCGGATTTCTATGCGTCGGGAGCTTCTCTCGATAACGGCAAGAAAGTCACTGATGCCAATCCGCAGCAGAAAAATTTCCTCTGGACAAAAGGCTCCAAGCTTGTCGAATACAACAATCCGAAAGGTGAAAAACTCCAGGGTGCGCTTTATTTGCCGGCTAATTACGAACCTGGGAAGAAGTACCCGACGGTCGTCTTCATTTACGAGAAACTGTCGCAATCCGCGAACTCGTATCCGCAGCCAGGCTTCAGCGGCTTCAGCGTCGGCTACTACACCAGCAACGGTTACGCGGTGTTGACGCCGGACATCACTTATAAAGTGAATGATCCAGGGACGTCATCCATCGCCTGCATTCTGGCTGCATTGAGGTCAGCGGAGGCAACCGGTATTGTTGACCCGGCGCGAGTGGCCCTGCATGGTCATTCGTGGGGCGGCTATCAAACGGCTTTCGGCGTGACGCAGACGAAGGTTTTTCGCGCGGCTATTGCCGGTGCCCCGCTTACCGACATGATCAGCATGTACAGTTCCGTGTATTGGAACACCGGCTCGGCAAATCAGCCTATTTTCGAAAGCAGCCAGGGCCGTTTTGCGGGAGGATATTGGGACAATTTGGAAGCATATCAGCGTAATTCACCCGTCTACCATGCAACGAATGTCCATACCCCGCTGCTGATTCTCTGCGATGACAAAGATGGGGCAGTGGATCACACGCAGGGAATCGAGTACTTCAACACGTTGCGACGGCTCGGGAAGCCTGTGGTGATGCTCGAATATAAAGGCGAGAACCACGGTCTGATTCGGCCAGAGGACATGAAGGACTACACAGTCCGTATGAAAGAATTCTTTGATTACTATTTAATGGACAAACCGGCCCCGAAATGGTGGACCGAGGGGGTACCGCGGCTAAAGATGAAAGAAGAACTGGAGCAGCGGGAGAAGGAGATGAGCAGGCCGACCCCTATCTCGGCGGATATGGCGGCCCGGGCGCACTGAACCTTCTTCCGGGCTGCACGCCTGCCGCTTCTTGAGCGGCTTTCAGGATCTCTTTCGCGCTTTTCTGCAGCGCATCCGCTCGCTGATCGAGCTGCCCAGGGCAGTTCAAGTCCGGCGAGCGTTCGCCGTTCGCTTCCACGTACAACGAGGAGCCGAATGAGACGCTCTTCATACAGTGTCGCGTCCGAAGATCGCTCAGCGGCCCTGCGCCTTTCAGGTCCTGCAGCAATTGCTTACAGAGAGATTCGCTCAATTTGATGCGCCGCGGTTCGCTTCCGCGCACGTCCACCCTAGCGTGCCCTTCCTCATCGACAGTGACGCGCATCCCGACGCGATTTGTCGATCCGCTGTCGATAACGGTCGCCTGAGTACCATTGGCGAGCATGATAACGGGCGTGATAAGAGTAAGCACGAGCAAACTGATCCAGTGCGGCGCATGCCCCTTCACAACTCCATTGTCGCGCTTTCAAACCGGGCGATTAACGTGAAGGCCGCGCTTATCTTCGGAGCCACTTGTCTGGTGTTCCTCTGCTCGCCCGCAATGGCGCAGAATCCGGCGTCTTTCCAGACTCAAACCAATCTCGTCCTGGTCCCAGTAGTCGTGCGAGATTCGCATGGGCGCGCGATTGGAAATCTGACGAAGGACGATTTTGAGTTATTCGATAAACGAAAGCGGCAGACGATTGTCAGTTTTTCACTCGTGAAGCACGGCAGCAGTTTGCGGGAACCCGAAGCCGATACGAACCCACCAAATTCGGAACCCGCCGGCTCAACTTTCGAAATGCGACCGGCCGGTGCCGCCCCTCCGCATTCTAAGCCCACAAACGCGAGCCCGGAACGATTTGTGATCTATCTCTTCGATGACCTAAACGTGCGTTTTGCCGATATGGCGGCTGCACAAGCTGCGGTTGTTCAACACTTCCGGCGCGGATTGCCCCCTACAGACCGCGCGGCGATCTACACGTTTTCAGGCGCTCGCTCAAGCAAGTTCCGGAATCACGTTGCGCTGGGAGTTCAAGGTAAAGCCAGGAGCGTACACGATAAGACTGGTCGTGCGAGAGTCCGAAAGCAAGCAGATGACCGCATTCACTCACCCGGTGACAATACCCTAAGTTATTGGGCTGAACCCCGCGAGTTCGCCTTCGCTTTCGCAACTATTTCGCGAACCTCGGCTGCAAGCGTCGGAGCGTGGTAGCAGTACCCGTCTTTAATGGTCCATTCCACCCCGCCCGTGTGAACCTGCTTCCCGTCTTTGACAGCTTCCACACCCGTTGGATAGAGCACCTTCATGTTTTCAAGCGGATTGCCATTGACCACGATCAAATCGGCCAAATAGCCCGGACGAATGCCGCCGATTTTTCCCTCCATCCCCAGAATCTTGGCGTTATTGCCAGTGACGTGCTGAATCACCTTGATGGGATGGAAACCGGCTTCCTCATGCAATTCGAGTTCTCGTAACAGCCCGAAGCCGTAAATTTGATAGATGAATCCCGCGTCGTCGCCTGCCCCGATCAGTCCGCCCATGCGCTCAAAATCGCGCAGGGCCGCTTCCCAGATACGGTAATTTTCTTTCCAGAAGACCTCATCGTTTGAGGTCCAGCCGAGGAAATACGATCCGTGATTTTTCGGGTTGGGGCGGAAGTATTCTTCGAGCGTCGGATGCAGATATTCGTTGAACCACGGTTGCGTCTGCGCGCGTTGCAGATCGCGGCTGGCCTCATAGATATCTAGCGTGGGAACCCAGGCGACGTTCGCTTTCACCATGGCCGCGAGCACTTCCTGCAAGCGCTTCGGATCGGCTTCTCGCCAGAGATGCCCGGCGTAGCGGAAGCGATCGGTTTCGTTATTGTAGTTGTATGTGGGCGGAAAATTTTGAACGCCGTCGGGAATGGCTGCGTCGGGTATGCCGTACCAGTGCTCAATGCTGCGAGTTCCGAACCGAATATCGTCCCAGGCGTTCGTTTCTTCTACCCCGACGTGGTGCGCTACCGGCAAATTGAGCTTGTGCGCTTCATCTTCTGCCGCTTCCATGACATCCCGTTGAATGCCGAGGAATTTGACTCCATCCGCGCCCATTTCCTTGTATTCGCGAATCCGGGCACGGGCCTGCTCCGGATTCGTAGGCACCGGTGGCTGCGCGGAGAACATCGGATAAACCAAGATGCGCGGCGCGACGACTTCTCCGGCAGCGCTCTTCGCGCGTAACGCCAGGGTTTTCTTCGTGTCGCTGCCCACGTCGCGAATCGTAGTGATCCCGCACGATAACCAAATCTTCAATTCATAATCGAGCGGCTGCGGAATGCCGCCGCGCTCGTCTTGCGTATGCGCATGTGCATCGATCAGCCCTGGTAAGACATACTTCCCGGTCGCGTCAATCTCGACATCCGCCGGCAGACGCTTGCCGCGGCCATTCTGAAGAGCAACGGGATCGATCGGCACAACCGCAACAATCCGGTTATTCTCGATGAGAATATCTTTCGGACCCGAAGCCGGCGTACCATTTCCGTCCTCAACAATCGCGTTCCGAATGGCCAGTCGCGCATAGCGCTTGCCGTTCACAGGCCGTTGCGCGATTTGCGAATCCAAATGTGTTGCCGCAACGAAAGCCGATGCCAAAATAAGGGGCTTTGCACGCCGTAAAATCCCGCTCTTCATATCCAGTTTAAACATCGAACTATCATAGAGCGAAAACATTTTTATCGCCCCATAACCTTTCAGCGTTGTTCCAGTTTATACAGTTAGAGGAGCAATGGCAGCCAGAAGACCGGAAGGGAGTGTTTCCCCTGCGGCCGCAGACGAGCATCGTCTGGTCGAAGCCGCACAACTGGATCTGACTCGATTTAGCGACCTCTATGAAATGCACTTTGAACGGGTTTATGCGTTTATCGCGCGTCGGGTACGAGACCGGGAAGCGGCCGAGGACCTGACATCCCATGTTTTTCATAACGCTCTCGCGAACTTGGGGAACTATGAATTTCGTGGCGTCTCATTCGCAGCCTGGCTAATCAAAATTGCCGCGAACGCCGTAGCGGATCAAATCAAGCGCTCTGTGGGCGCGCAACGCACTACACGCCAACTCCGCGACCCGAATGATGTCCCTGATCCCAGCGCGGGGCCAGATCTCGAAACAGTTGAAACTCGCGCTCGTTTGTCGCAGTTGGTAAACCAGCTTCCCACCGACCAGCGGCGGGTCATCCTGCAACGTTTCATCGAAGAAAAGAGCATTCGGGAAATCGCGCAGCAGCTTGGGAGGAGTGAAGGAGCCGTGAAACAGCTCCAATTCCGCGCCTTGAAGCATTTGCGAACCCAGATGGAGAGTGCACATGTCTAAGCGCTCTCAGGTCGACCAACTCGATCAAGCAATACAACTGGTGCTTGGTCAACGCGAGGCCGAATCGTCGCCCCAGGCGGAAAAGCTGGAGCCTAATTTGGCTATGTTGTTGCGCATCGCCGAAGATCTGCGCTATCTCCCGCGCGAAAATTTCAAAGCACGCCTCAAATCTGATTTAGAAAGGAAAGCATCCATGAGCACTATAGCTGAACCAAAAACAACTGCATCCAGCTTCATCCCTGAAGGGTTCCACACTGTCACGCCATATCTGGTCGCCGACGATGCAGCGGGCCTGATCGATTTCGTGAAGCACGTGTTTGACGCTGGAGAAACGTTCCGCACCATTGGCTCCGCGGGTGGCATTCACTGTCAACTACGCATCGGCGATTCCAAATTGATGATCGGCGGAGGCGGTCCGGGACTGTCGTGGAGCGGTCCAAAGAATCCCGCAGCTCTCCACATCTATGTGGAGAATGCCGATGCCGTGTATCAGCGGGCAGTCGGCGCTGGTGGCGTTTCTATCCAGGCACCCGCAGATCAATCCTACGGAGAACGGAGTGCGAGCGTGAGGGACCAATCTGGAAATCACTGGTATATCGCAACCTATAAAGGGGAAGGAGACAAGCCCCAGGGCTTGAATACCGTGACACCGTACCTGCATCCTATCCGAGCGGAGCCGGTCATTAATTTCCTGAAGCATGCCTTCGGCGCGGAAGAGGTTGCAAAGTATGCCTCGCCGGATGGTGTGATCATGCACGCTTCCGTCAAAATCGGCGATTCGATTATGGAAATGGGTGAGGCCCATGGGCCCTATCAGCCGATGTCGAGCATGTTTTACCTGTACGTTCCCGACGTTGATGCCACGTATCTACGCGCCATGGCCGCCGGTGCTGAATCTACTGGCGAACCGAAGGATCAACCTTACGGCGATCGCACCGCCAGCGTGAAGGATGTATTCGGGAACCAGTGGTATATCGCCACGCACATAAAAAATGTTCCTGAACGGCAGTCGGAGAAATCATAAGCGCAGCCCGCACTGTTTTCTATTCAAAAGCGACTCAGCCCGGAACTCACAGTCATTCCTTTTCCATATTGCTAAAATATGAGAATTTTGAGTCGTCAATTCCTTTTGATGGTATTGCTGGTCTCGGGCCTCGCGCCGAACCTTCCAGCCCAGAACCGCCTTGCTCCTGGGACAAAGCAGTTTGTCAGCTTTGATGAGGCGTGGATCGCACTGTTGCACGTTCGCGTAATTGACGGGACCGGAGCGCCCGCTCGCGACGACCAGACCGTTGTGCTGCATCACGGTACGATCCAAGCCGTCGGGAATTTCGCGACCACGAAAATCAATTCGGAATGTCAACGCTCGATGGATCTGACCGGCTATACCCTCCTTCCGGGACTCATTGGGATGCATGAACATCTGTTTTACCCGTCCGGCGGCATCCCGCTGCTGTATACAGAGCAGGCTCTCAGCGCTCCGCGGTTATACCTGGCCTCCGGTGTGACCGCAATGCGCACGGGAGGGTCACTTGAACCCTATACAGATCTCAACATAAAAGACCTGATCGATAAAGGTTTGATGCCTGGGCCATTTATGGATGTGACCGGGCCTTATATCGAGGGTTTTGGCGGTTATTCGATTCAGAAGCCGCTAATTTTTATTCAGATGCCGCTAATTAACACTCCAGAGCAGGCACGCAAGCTCGTCGATTACTGGACTTACGCCGGTGTAACTTCGTTTAAGGCATACACGCACATTTCACATGACGCACTAGCGGCCGCGATTCAGGCTGTCCATCAGCATGGGATGAAAATAACGGGCCATCTCTGTACAGTAGGGTTCACCGAAGCGGCGGAACTGGGGATCGATGACTTGGAGCATGGTCTTCTTGTCGATTCGGAATTCACGAAGGGCAAGATGCCGAACGTGTGCCCCGAAGCTGAGGACATGGCGGATGAAATGGACAAACTCGATGTGAAGTCGCCTGAAGTGCAGGCGTTGATTCATACTTTGGTGGACCACAAAGTTGCGATCACCTCGACATTATCGGTATTTGAAGCATCTATTCCGGACCGGGCGCCGCTAGATCAACGCATGCTGGAGGTTATGTCACCCCACGCGGTGGAGGCATATCGGGCTGCCAAAAAGCGCGCGGCAGCGAACCCCAAGGCGCATACGGTGGCCTGGCTCAAGAAGGAGATGGACTTCGAGCGGGATTTTGTGGCCGCCGGCGGATTGCTGATTGCGGGTTGCGATCCCACAGGCAACGGCGGCGCATTGCCCGGTTTCGGCGACCAGCGCAATCTGGAATTGCTGGTCGATGCCGGCTTTAAACCTGAGGAGGCGATTCGCATTTACACGCACAACGGTGCGGTCTATCTGGGCCGGACCGATCGTCTGGGTTCTATAGAGCGAGGCAATCAGGCAGACTTGATCGTGGTGGATGGCAATCCAGCGACACGCATTTCGGACGTAAAGAAAATTAAGTACGTGGTGAAGAACGGAGTCGGCTACGATCCCGCCAAGCTGATCGAGTCAGTTCGCGGCTCCGTCGGCATCCAATAAGATCCACATCGGAAATCTGTCTTTGCGCCGTCTTCCGCTCGCGACGCAGTCAAGTTCTTTCAGCAAGTCGCCGGACATACTAGCTGTTTACAGTTTTGCGTTCGGGCCGAATCCGCCTGGAGGCGTCCACAACTGAATATGTTTTTGAGGTGTCCATGGTATCCACACCTGCCGCTCGCCGCCTCCAACCAGGGTCTGCTTTGCCGCTGGAAGAAATTTGCTTGTATATTTCTTTGAGTCTGCATCCGCCGAGTAGGCTCGCATCCCGATTCCCACTCCGGTAATCACAGGGATGGATTCGTTTCCAGCGAGTTTAAGCTGTCGAATCGCCCCGATTGCATTCCAATTAATCGAGATCGCCAGCTTTCGGCGCAAAAGCGTTCTCAGACAACGGTCCGGCGTCATATCGGTCAGCAGCGGATTGCGTTTTTTTTCCTCCTCTAACGCACGGCACCGTTCGCGACAGCTCTCTAGGAGCTCCTCATTGAACCACCAATCTCCGATGTCAGCCGTTCCTCGGCGAAGATCGGTTTGTTCCGGCATCGCGTCCCGTGAATTTACTACACGATACAAATTCGCGGGTCCCTTGATGATCTCGGCCTGCAAAGTCTCGTCGTCAACCAGGCAATTACGCTGCTGCACTTGGCTCTTGATCAATGCCGCATACGTACTGCAATACCCGCTGTACGCATCCGGGAACGGAGGTGGATAATTTTTAGTGTATTGTTCGAAGGGCTCTTTGAATCCGGCCTTTTGCAATAGGATCTTGTAGCTGGGTGTCTTAAACAGACAAGCAAACAACTGCCCTTTTAAGATGGCCGCAAGTTGCTGGCCGACGTCCTCCCACATCTTGAGCTCCCTCCAGTGGTCATTGCGAAATTCGAATATCAAGCCAGAAGGCTACAGTAATTCCGAAGTCCATCGAAGAAATATCATGTCTTCGAGACGATCGGAGCATGTACGTTCTCTAGGCGTGATCTTCCCAGGTCAAATCGCAATCCAATGGCTTAACGCGCAAGCGTGGCGCGCTTAGCTGGCGGACTCGAAGCCGCGCAATGCGATTTCTCATTGAGATAAGGGAAGGCACTGATCCGCAGTTTGGCGGCGCCATAGGGAACCAGTCTCAATTTTTCCAACGGTTCCGCGGAAATTACAGGACTTAACGGGACTGGCGCGGCAGAGTTCTCCTCGATGCTCCACCCAGGATCGCGGCGAGCGTTGATTTCCAAAACAACAGGCGGCTTATTAACGTCAAAAGGTACATTGCCGATGGGAAGATTCAGGACCTTTACATCGCAGTCTCCAAGCTCAACGGCATAATTCCAGTTCGCAGTGGGAGTGATCTGCCAATCTGCCGATTTCTCTGCGTATTTTTTCAGCTCGGTCCATTCTCCAGCTAACGGAAGCGAAAACACGAGAGGTCCACGTTCAAATACTGCCGAATCGTGAAACCAATGGGTTACTTGCGAAGTCGCCGAGAAGGCGAGGGCTACGCGGTCCCCATTGTTCCAGGAGCGTTTTAGGGAGTAGAATGCTTTCTCCGGATTACATGGCCGTTGCCTTGTGTTCCTCTCCGTGAATTCGATATTGCAGCCTGAGGGTGAAATCTGCAACGATTTGCCGTTCACGCTGACCGTTGCACTATTTGCCCAAACCGAAACACGGATAACGAGTGGAAAAGTCACTGAACGCGAAGTGTGAATGATGAAATCTACGTTGTCACGGAACGGATAATCTGTTTGTTCGTCTATCGAAACTTCCTCACCGCCCAACTTCGTGTGGACGCGATTCGGCGCGTAAGCCGTGGTTACTATACCGCCATCCGGCGTAGCCATCCAGAGACTGGAAACAAATTTGGGCCAGCCCTGATGCAGGTTCGCGGTGCAGCAGCCGAAGTTTGGCTGTAGACCGAACAGGTTCGAATCTGGCCCATTCGTGGACCATTGGCGGTGGGCCCGCGTACACGCAATCTGGTTCGGTTGCTGATCGTACTGATGGGACCAGATATCGTTGGAGAGTGTACCTGGTAAGGCATTGAACGCGACCTTCTCAAGCCGGTCGGCGATACGCGGATCACCCAAAATGGCGAACGCCTCTTCGAATGAGAACATTGTTTCCACTACGGCGCACAGTTCGATTCCTTGCGAGGGATCCCGCCCGGCGAAGTGCTCGTCGCCGCTAAACATTCCGTTCGGCAGACCATGATATCGGTCCAGCATCTCCAGTTGATGGCGAATTTCCTGCCGATCGCGCGGATCGCCACTAATGAGCCACCAGATGGGGGCCGCCTTCAATGCCATAGCGTTATTCACGCCGTGAGTCTGCATGGCGGCTTCAGTAGGCATGGCATGCGGCGTCAAGCCGAGCGTCTCACGCGTCTGCTTGGAGGTGTATCTAAACTCCGCAAACTGAGCTTCCCAATCGTATCCTTGCTGGTGCAGAAGTTTCGCCAATTCCAGTAGAGTGCGATCACCGGTACGGTTGTAGAGCCAAAGCACCGAATAAACGTTATCCTGCCACCGGTACTTGCCCCAGTCCCTAAGGGGACGCTTCGGTAGCTCACGAAACTCGTAAGCAAAATATTTCCGCATCACAGGAACCACGCGCCGATCACCCGTTGCTTCCTGGTACTGAGTCAGAACCTTCAGCATGACCATACGCGGCCACCAGTCGTTGTTAGTCGCCGGCCCGATTTGACCATCTGTTTGCTGATGATCGAGGGTCCAATCGACCCACTGCTTTGCCTTACGAATTAGGGTGGCGTCGTTTAGCTCATAAGCGAGGGGCAGCAGACCGTCGAGATAATACGGTCCGCGCTCCCAAGATTCTCCGGTACCGCCGAGCCAGCCGCTATTCGGTCCGACATCGCTCCAAAATTCGCCAAGATGCCCGGTAAGACCGGCAGCTTGAATTTCCAACTGGCGGCGGAGCCAGCCTTTCGGCTCGATAGCTCCCAACGGCAATGAGTCAAACGCATTTCGCCGCAGAGGAGCGCGATTGGTTACAACCCGCCCCAACACCGCTTGAGATGTCTGGGCGGCCATTGACATACTGAGACAAAAAATAAGCAGAACTGATGTGACGAAGCTCACCCGGGCTGGTCCACAGCAACATCATACCTGCCGGGAACTAAATCGACCACCCGCGCATCACGTGAACCGTCCGACATTCGTCTTCCTTTTCACTCGTTTACTCCGCGGTGACGACTCGGATTGTAACTACCTCGAATGGCTTCAGGGAGAGTGGAATTCTATTGTCTTGGACCGGCAGGTTCTGTAAATCGTCTTCGACTCCGGAGCAAAGCTGCGCTGATTTGATGCGGGCATGAGAGAAGTCAAGTGCGGTAGCGGCCGGTTTACCTGCTGTCTCTTGAAGACGCAAAATCATCCCATTCCCGTCTTCAGCCAGCTTCCAGGTGATCAAAGCGACATCCTGGCTAGCCGTTTTCAGGAAGCTTTGACCTTCCGCCGGCAAGGGCCGAGATGGGTTGCCGACCTTGTCTTGCCCAACTACGTAATCCAACTCGGCGGGCCGCATCTCATCCAGGCCGAGACGGGTAAGCGAACCTCCATCGAGTTGCGGCCCACTGGTCAAGGCATACCGAAAAGTAAAATTTCCTTCTTGGCCGGCCCGATAGTTGGTATGCCAGTAGTTATTCATGACATATGAAAAGATTGTTCCGGTCCTAGGCGCAAACTCACCCGGCCACTTGCCGCGGTTAATGTCGCCGAAGCTTGCCAGAGAGGCATCCAAAGGCACGATGCCTACAGCAAGATTGCTGTCGTGAACGGCCATCCATTGCTGCACATTGAACCATTCCAAGCTCCCGCCTTTCATCAGATCGTGAGCGGGGTCAACCCACCCCTGTTGTGTAGAAAAGCTGAAATTCGGAGTAGACACACTGACCGGGAACGCAAAGTAGACACCTTCTTTGTCGTTCGTGTACTGTTTATGCACACGATAGCGAAACTCGATCTTTTTTTGATCGTTGAACAGCAGGATCTCGGTCTCGATTTCAGGAGTGTTGACAGTGGAAGCAGACATGCGAAGCGACTGCCCCCACGGCATCTGCTCTACCCCCAAGAATTTGCCCTGAGATGCCGCGTGTACCTTGAGCTCGCCGGGCGGGAGGGCTGGAAACGGATTAATCATCTGTGTGTCGCCATCGCCACCCGTTACGTAAAGATACTGGCCGAATTTGTACGGACTATTCGCATCCACAATCTCGCGCTGTAAGAGCTTGTCGTAAATGCTCGTAAGCGCGCCGCTTGCTTCGTCGATCTTGATCCGGTAGAACGGATTCTCGATGACTTGCTCCATGGATCGCTGAGTCTCAGGAGGGCCTTCCTTGCCATAGCTGATGCTGAAGCACTTGTATCCCACTGAGGGTAAATCTTTAGCCAGAAAGCGAACGCGAAGAAACTTTTCTTTGTGATAGAGAACCTCAAGTGGAACCGGCTGGTGCGTCGCTAAATCGACTAGCTGAGGATGCTCCAAAAGATCGGTCTCAACGACTACATCGCGCCGCCAATTCAGAGAGTTGAACACGACCAACGTATTCGCCGGTATATGGATCTGGTCCGCGAGTTGGCTCATAGACCGGTTCATAACATCCTCGATCTTGAGAGCGGCCTCATCGGCTCGACTATCTTTTACTCGCAGCTGCTTAATCGATTCATCGTGATCCGGCTGTGAGACCGAATTGTAAGAAAGCCAGGTGTGCTCCGCGAAAAGGATAATGTTCCGCCAGATGTCTTTTAATGAGTCCTGGGGCGGATTCAAATTGGCGTCAATCGAATGAGTAACCGTGGAAAGAACTTCGGCAGAAAGCGCCCGGTTCTGATTCTCGCGATCTTCGGCCTCGAAATAGGCGTCACTTGCGATACCGTCCTCCCAGTATCCGCCGCCGTCGCCGTTGAACGTGGGAAGATCCGTCGCGTAGTGCTCAGCTATGTAGCGAAAGAAATCGGGAAAAGTCGCGTACTTCAAAGTTGGAAAAGCGTAAAGCTTGTTCCAATCGTCCGCAAAAGTCGCAGTAGATGGAAATAGATCCGTATTCTCCACCTGCGTACCGTAGAGCAGCACCGCGTCAGGCTTATAGGTCGGTTTCGAATATGCCTGCAAGAAGATAGGCAGCGACTCGCGGACAGCATTCAGGTTGGGCGGCAAACCAAATAAGGTCTGCACTTGCTCATAGTGTCGTGAGTACCAGAAAAGGACTTTCTTCCCGTCAGGGCCTTGCCACCAGAACGGTGACTTTTCGTTCCAATGATCGTAGAAAAAAATGGGTGCGCGATCGTTATTTGATGCTGCGACCCAATATTTCACTCCGCTTGCGGCAAGGACGGATGGATAGCTGCCGGAGTACGTTGGAACGTCTGTTATGTTTGCGTATTCGAATGGCAGATTGCTGCGGCGAGCCAGTTCTTTCGATTCATAAAGAGATCGGTATAACGTTTCTAACGATGCATAGGCCGTGAGCAGATTACAATACTGCGCGGGCATCGCCATTTTCCCTTTACGAATCAGCTCCAGGATTTCGGCTCGCTTTGCCTCCGGGCGCGTCTCCAGTAATTGCTGGAGGTTCCATGAGCCATCCATGGAAAAACGGAAGCCAGGATGTTGATGAATAAGATCAGCAGCTTGGCTTAAGACTCTGGGCTGCACTTCAGCCACCTTGCCCTGATAATCGGTGTAGCCGATGTCGAGGTGAGTGTGCGGAACCACAAAGAGAGTCCATTTTCGTTGGGCGGTCAGAGTGATAGGAATGACGCGTTTCGATTCGCCGCTCACGCGAATATTTCCCTGAACTGTTCCGCTCCATTCGGGGACTGCAAACGAGACGCGCTGTTCGCCAAATTCACCGGCGGGAAAATACGCTTGATAGTGGTTGCCAGCGACTTCGAGATCGGCCGTACCGGCCCGCCAAGACTTCGAAAAACGTATGAATGAATCGACGACTTCGCTCAACCTGCCCTGTGCCTGGCGATAGAAGATAGTTGGCTCTATGTCCACGCTGATCCTTCCGGCAGGCTTTGACTTCTTCGAATCATCCTGCTCAAGCGAAATAGCGTCGTAGCTAATACCGCCAATTTCTTTCTCTCCGGAAGGTGTGGGCGGATCATCAACGCAGGTTATCGATATGACGTTCTCGCCCTGCTTCAAAAACGATAAGGGAATCTCAGTTTTTATTTCACTCTGGGATTCGTGAGGATCGAAAGCATAGGTGAAGTCGCTACGCGAGTAACTGAGCTTTGGATGAAGATAAAACATGCCCGCGTGACCGTTCACCTCAATTCTCAGGGCCGGAATGCGAGGGCGGTCGATCAGCGTAGCAATTCTTAGCGAGTAGGATCCTGATGGCGATTCCAGCGAGAACAGAATTCGGTAAGAAGGACCGGTTCTTTGCCGTCCAGGCCAATCCGCGGAATCGCTCTTTCCAACCTGGAAGGTAACTGAATCCTTTGCGCCGCGAAAAAACTCCACGGGAGATTCATCGAACTCTTCCGATCTGCCAAATCGACCGGCCTTGGCCATCTGCGGCAACAACCGGCAGCAGAGCCAGTAAGAACCACAAATGGATTCCCCTGTTTGTTTGGGGAAAGAAGGTTCGCATTTCACTTCTCTTGGACTACAATAAGGCTCGCGCGTGAAGAGTTCTGTTACACCTATTATCTCCGCGGAATCAGAGCGTAGTTCAAATTGGCGAGCGGTGCTCCTTCTTTCCGCGGCGGTTTCCACCCTTGCGGGTTTTCTGTTTGGCTACGACAACATCGTGATTAGCGGCGCCATTGGCGACTTGGCCAAGTACTATGGGCTCGCGCCTGTCGCGATTGGTTGGGCAGCCGGCTGTGCGCTCGTGGGATGTTTGCTTGGCTCGGCGATTACAGGACCTCTAGCAGATCGATTCGGCTTAAAAGCGACTTTGTACGGCTGCGCTGCCTGTTTTGCGGTTTCTTCTTTCGGTGTGTGGGCGGCGTGGAGCTTCACATCTTACGTTGTCTGGCGCATTATCGGAGGCATTGGGATCGGTGGCGCCTCGATAGTCGCTCCCATGTACATTGCTGAAATCGCGCCTGCAATTGTGCGAGGGCGACTCGTGGTCCTTTACCAGCTCGGCATTGTGGCAGGTATTCTGGCCGCAGTGTACGTCAACATGCTCATTCAAAGGTCCGGCAGCGAGACTTGGAACATCGAGCACGGCTGGCGATGGATGTTCGCTGCGGGAGCCATACCCGCTTTCGTATTCGGGCTCGCGATTGCGTTTTCGCAGGAAAGTCCGCGCTGGCTGATGAAAGTGGGTCGGCGAGATCAGGCGGCGAACGTACTCGCGATGATAAACGGCCAAAAAGCGGGTGCAAACGAAGCCCAAGAAATCAGGAAGTCTCTAGCGAAGGAGGAAGGGGGTTTGACAGAGCTTTTTGCGGGACCCTCCCGGCGGGCGCTACTGGTCGGTTTTCTTCTTGCGGCCCTTTCTCAAACCAGCGGTATCACAGCCTTGCTTTCCTTCTTGCCTGAAGTGTTCAAGAGCGCAGGTCAAAATGCTTCTGACGCTTTCTTCCAATCGGTTTTGGTCGGGGCCGTTAATCTGATATTGACGATAGTGGCCATTTGGCTTGTCGACCGAACCGGCCGCAGGACACTCATCCTGTTCGGCACTGCTGCTCAAACACTCGCGCTCTCAGCGGTAGGCTGCCTGTACCTGACGAAAGAGCCCGGGATCGGTGTCCTCGTTGGCATCATGGCTTTCGTCGCAGGCCACGCAGTGGGAAACGGAGCCGTTTGCTGGGTGATCATATCTGAGATTTTTCCAACGAAGGTTCGAGGAGCAGCGATGTCGATTGCTACAACCGCAATTTGGATTTTTGCTTACGTGGCGAATCAGTTCTTCCCCGTTATTCAGAAATATCTCGGCAGCCACGGCACTTTTTTCCTCGCTATCAGGAATGGCAGCGATCAACTTCATCTTCGTCCTGATCTGTGTGCCGGAAACGAAAGGCTATTCGCTTGAGGAGATCAACAAAATCTGGTCTCCATCCCAACCTGGCCATCTTTACGAGTCAATAGCAGGATCAGATGGATGAGTAGGATGCGGAGGTTTGGACTCTGGAATGGAGTTCGAAAATAAAGTTGCGTTAGTGACGGGTACAACCGGCATCGGCAAAGCAGTTGCAAAGCGCTTCGCCCAGGCAGGTGCGCACGTCCTTTGCTGCGGCATCGATCCTGATGCCAACCGGATTCTCGCAAGCGAAGCCGACGATGAAAGCGTGACTATCGGGGTCCGCAAATGTGATGTATCTGTTTCAGATGAGGTACAGGCGGCAGTGACCGCTGTGGTTTCTGATTTCGGCGGTCTAGACATCATCGTCAATGCTGCTGCTGTTCATCCCTACGGCACGGTAACCGAAACCGACCTCGAGACCTGGGACCGCTGCTTGCGCGTGAATGTAACGAGCATTTTCCTGTTCGCGCACTTCGGAATACCGGAGATGCGAAAAAGGGGAGGGGGAGCGATCGTCAATCTCGCTTCAGTGCAGGGTTACGCTTGCCAGCGCGGCGTTGCGGCATACGCAACCTCAAAGGGAGCAATTCAAAGCTTGACGCGTGCGCTGGCACTCGATTATGCGGCTGACGGAATTCGCGTCAATTCAATCAGCCCCGGTTCTGTTGCTACGCCGATGCTCGAGCTGGCAGCGCGCACTTTCTCGCCGGAACTGCCGGTCGACCAAGTTTTCAAACGTTTCGGAGAAGCCCATCCACTCGGTCGCATCGGTACGGCGGAAGAGGTCGCCGAGTTCGCGGCATTTCTCGCTTCCGATCGAGCAAGTTTCTGTACAGGGGGAGATTATGTTGTGGACGGCGGTCTCAAGGCTGGACTTGCCGTGAAATAAACCGGGACTGAATTCTCCCAGATCAGCGCGAAGCGCGCTCACATGTACCAATAGCAATGCCGACGATCATTGGCGAACCGATTTGTGTGGCCCCGACAGGCGATCGATGTGGAGAGGCTCCGGTGTGGCACGCAACCGAGCAGGCGCTCTATTGGACTGACATAAATCGTTTTCTTGTCCATCGCTTCGACCCTGATACGCGTACTGTCAGATCTTGGTTTTTCGAGGAGCCCGTTACCGCGCTTGTGCTTACCGACCGCGATGATACGTGGGCGGTCGCATTGGGCTCGCGTGTGATTCTGTGGCGGCCAGATACCGATGAACGTCGAGAGTACGGCTTTCACCTGAACGGGTGGCCGGCCGTACGTTTGAACGATGGGCGCGCCGATCCCCGCGGCTCGCTGTGGGTCGGCTCCATGCGGAATAATGTCAGGCCCGACGGCACTTCAGCCGAAGCTGGCGGCACAGATGGCATCCTTTACCGCATAGCCGCTGATGGCGCGGTGACCGAATGGAAGCGAGACATCGGCATTTCCAACACCTTGGCGTGGAGTCCGGATGGGAAGCTCTTTTATTTCGCTGATACGTTGGTAAACGAAATTTACGTCTATGACTACGACAAAACAACTGGGAGTATCAGCGGAGAGCGGCTATTTTTATGTGGATTTGATCGGGGAGTCCCAGACGGATCTACGGTGGATAGAGAAGGTTACCTCTGGAATTGCCGTTTCTCAGGCGGATGCGTCTTGCGCATTGCGCCGAATGGGAGCATTGATCGCGTGATTGAGATGCCGACTACTAACATCACGAGCTGCACGTTCGGAGGTAGTGACTTGAAAACGCTATATGTGACGACGGCATCAAGCGGTGCGCCTCCGGGGGAACGCTTCGCCGGCGGACTCTTTGCGATTTATTCAGAGATTCCAGGACAGCCGGAAAACAGGTTTCAAGTCTTCGGATGAACGGATTAAAACACGATGATGCTAACTCGACGAATCATTTATGTGGCGGCTTTCCATTGGCCTTTGATCGCGGCGGTTTGGGCACAAGCGCCGGTGAGGGTCACAGTCGACCCTGAGCTTCACGGCTACGCCATCCCTGCCGACTTCAGCGGACTGAGCTTTGAAAGGGGAACCCAAAACTCCGGTAACGCGGGCGCATCAGGTTATCTCTTCAGCCCTTCGAATACACAATTGGTCACGTTGTTTCAGAACCTCGGCATCAAGAATCTCCGAATCGGAGGAGGATCGGTGGACACCGAGATACCCGTCGGTACGAGTTCAGACGGCTACGCCTCCATAGACAATTTGTTTCAATTCGCGGAAGCCGCCGGCCTGAAGGTAATCTACTCGGTGCGCCTGCTCAATCCCTCCGCTAACTCCATCCCAAACCTCGTAGCAGACGATGTCGCCGCCGCCGAATATATTTGGGCCAACTACAAAAACAACCTGCAAAGCTTCGCGATCGGAAATGAACCGGATTTTCACTCGTATCACACAGTGGATCCATTGATCTATGAGACCGTGCCCGGCGTGCCTGGATCGGCATACCCGTCGTTCCTCGCCGATTGGCGAGATTTCGCGAACGCAATACTTGGATCCGTGCCCGCAGCGGTGTTTGCGGGGCCTGAGACGGGCGCATACAGCACGCTCACTTACACGCCTAGCGCCGCCGCCGGGGTGTCCTGGACACAACAATTCGCCGATGACGAGAGGAGCGCACTCAACGGAAACAATGCGCCGCTTCTCACGGACGCAACGCAGCATTATTATGTCGGGGGATCTCCGGGCAGCACCACCAGCCAGCAGGCGATCGCTAATATGTTGTCGCCTGATTGGGTGACGGACACGGCGATAGGTACGCAGGTCGCCGGGACGAGCGGGACGACGACCTTCACGCCTTATCCCTGGCTTTACGCAAATAACCTCGCACCCGCGGTGGCGCAGGGGGTGCCCTTCCGGCTCACTGAATCTAATGACTATCTTACCGGCGTTCCAGGAGCGAGCAATGCATTCGCTTCGGGGCTATGGACTCTCGATTACATGCATTGGTGGGCCGAGCACAATGCGGCGGGGGTAAATTTTCACAACAAACAGTGGATCTACACCGATACGATTGTTCCCAATCCAAATCCGTGCGTCACCGTTTGCGGGGATTATCAAACCGCTCCGAAGGGTTATGGCATCAAGGCTTTTGATTTGGGCGGTCATGGCTATGTGCAACCAGTCACTATTTCCAATCCGAACGGAGTCAATCTGACCGCGTACGCGGTCGGGGACGCGGCGGATGTGACCGTCACAATCATCAACAAGACGCAAGGGCCCGGTGGCGGGACGGCGGTGGATGCTACAGTTCGCTCGAAGAACTCTCGGGCGGTGAGTTGCTCATCGATGATCCTCAGCGATGGCCAACCCGGTAATGCCGGGCTGATGACAGCGACTCTTGGCAGCGCGCCAATCAGCAATGATTCGCGGTGGGCCGGGCAATGGACGCCGCTCGAACCGAGCAGCAACGGCCAATGCAGGCTGGACGTACAAGCCAGCACAGCCGCACTGGTGAAAATTCGCTCCGCCGGCCTTTATGCAGGGCCCATACAGATCAATCAGGATGGCGCTTTGGAGATCTTCAGCACGCGGGCCGACGGCGTCATTTGGTACAACTCGCAAAAAAACGCGACCTTACCCCGCAGCAACCCTATGAATTGGACGGGTTGGCAAGCGTTGCCCGGAGCGGCTGCTTCAGCCGGCGGTATCGCGGTTATGAAAAATCTGGACAATACTTTGGAGATCTTCATCCCGAGCCTTATGGGCGATGTTTATCACACACGGCAATTGACTCCGGGCGGCGCTTGGAGCGGCTGGTCAGATCTAGGTGGAAGCGGCATCAGGAGTTTGGCGGCTGCGGCAAATGCGGATGGCAGCCTGGATGTTTTCGGGATTGGAACCAACGGAGACGTATGGAGCAACAGTCAAAGCGCGCCGGGAGTCGGCTGGTCCGGTTGGTCCGACCTGAGCGGAGCAAATATTGAACCGGGCTTTGTGGTCGAACAGAACCCCACCGGTGACTTGGAGCTATTTGGCGTGGATAAACGCGGTGACGTGTGGCATAACCGGCAGACGAACTCCGGCCTGTGGGCCGGCTGGAACAACTCCGATTTGACAGGAAAAGAACTCAACCCACGGCTGGCAGTTGCCAAGAATCTGGATGGGCGCGTGGAAGTATTCGGGATTGATGCAAACGGAACTGTGTGGCACGACTGGCAGACGACTCTGGAGGGCGCGTGGCATGGCTGGTCCGAGATATACGGGAAGCGCCTGCGACCGGGCTTTGTGGTCGGGCAGAACAACGACGGAAAACTGGTGTTGTTTGGAATCGCTGTGGGTGAGCATGACCAAGATAGGGACGGCGACAACCGGGGCCGGTATAGAGGCGAGCAAGATGTGTGGACCATCGCGCAAGAAAGTGCCGGTGGAGATTTCACGGGCAACTGGACTGACCTTGGCGGCTCTGGAATTGATCGGTTGTCAGTCGGTAACACGCTGGATGGCCGTGTGCAACTGTTCGGGACCGGTTACGACAATCAGGTCTGGTCGGATTGGCAAGAAACGTCGGGCGGCCAGTGGAATGGCTGGATCGATTTCGACGTGAGGGAATAAGCTGATGTCGGCACGATTTGCCGATCGACAGCTACGGAAGGAAATGCGAGTGAAAAAGCTGTCGGATTCGAGGCGGGCGCCATTTCGACTTTGAAATCGCTCAGGAAGAAATTTCCTGCAGGATCACGTCCCGGGTCGCCGCGCGGAAGGCCTGCATCAGGAAGAACTTCCAGGCGGATCGCGGTGATATCTGCAGCATGTGTCGCGGCTTCCATAACGTAAGTGTCGGCTTGTGGATTCGTGCCGTTTGCCAGGAGTGAACCATCGCCCATCGGCTTCAGGGTTTGCGCCTTGATGACCGGGCCGTAATTACTGGCCTTTAGAATGTGGACAAGCGAATCGAGACGCAACCCGTTCTGCTGTGTTTCCGGACCGTGGCACCCGTAACAGCGATCCGCAAAAATGGGACGCACTTCTTTCGCGAATAAAGACGAGCCGGTTCTGCGAGAAACAGTTTTGGTCGCCGTCCATGAGCCCATTCAAACGCGGCGGAGCTTGCTGACTCTGCCAATCTCGACCCACTCGACTACGAAAATGTTCCCGTCGTGATCGAAACAGGCCCCATGAGGACAGACGAACTTACCCGGTTGAAATGCCGTGCGGTCCAGTTTGCGAACCTTCTCCCAGTCGTGGGAGCCTGAATCGTCGCCCAGATGTTCGATCACCCGATTGTCGCTGTCCATTAGCGTGACTCGCGCGCCCAGGTCCGGCACAACCATTTCTCCCGACTTATTGAAGGCGAAGTAGCAAGGCAGGTTCGTCCCTTCGATGAAGGCGATGTGCTCGCCGGCAAGGGTGAAGGTTTGAATGCGGTGGTTAGCACGGTCAGCGATCATAAGCAGCGGACCCGGCTTGCGATCGTCGAGAATGATCCCGTGTGGACAGTTCAACTGGCCAGGACCGCTGCCAGGACTTCCGAACGTCCGTAGATACTTGCCGTCGTTGTTGTAGACGTTGACGTAGCTGGAGCCATAACCATCGCCGACGTAGAGATCGCCGTTGGGTGCGATTGCCAGGTTGGTCGGGCTGTACTTCTTCTTCGTGCCGTCTGAATTGGGTGCATACGCCGACGACTCAACCGGGTAGCCGATCGTGAACACTTCTTCGCCATTCAACGTGGTCTTCACGACGAGCCCTCGCTTCGTGTCACAGAGATAGAGGAATTCAGTGCTACCTTCTTTCCGAATGTGAAGGCCATGCGCGCCGCCCTTAAATTCTTTTCCCCAACTCTTAACAAATCGGCCGTTTTCGTCGAATACGACCATTGAATCGCTGCTTTCACTGGCGGCATTGACTGTGTGATGAATGTAAATGCGCCCGTTCGAGTCCTGACATACACCATGCGTGTTGCCGTAGCTGATCTGTCTTGGCAATTCACCCCAGTCGTGCGTAACCTCGAACGCGTGGGCGCCAGACCCCAAGATCGGCTTGGCGGATCCGGATTTATTAGTAGTGCCCAGAATCAACGGAGCGCCTCCACCTACCGCGAGGAGGAAAGAACGTCTCGTTTGCGCAATCATGATGGTACCTTCTTGTTGACATTACACCTTCTTCAAGAAGAAAGTCAGTTTTGGGTGCGAATTGCCGTTGCCCGCATCAGTTTCAAGGAAGTGTGGCTCGCGCGCCACACGGATTGTGTTACATCTTCTATTAGATTCCAGTCATTACTAATGGAGGACTCAATGCGATCCCGGCGGGGCAGTCTCCTTCTCGTTTTTGCCTGTGGCGCCGCGCTGCTGGCTGGTCCGGCAACGGGTGTTTGGCACAAGGACTTCAAGAACTGGACTTTAAAAGACGCTCAGGCAGTCATGGCCGATTCGCCGTGGGCCAAACGAGTTCCCATGCCTGCGTTCGGTAGGCCCGGAGTCATGGTGATTGAGCCCGGTTCGAACGGTGCGCCGGCTCCTTCCGCTTCGCTTGGAAATCCGTCGAACACAACCAGTGGGACGAACATGACGGTGGCGGGAAATGCGGGCAGCGCGGGGCCAGCCGATCCGAACGGGCTCCATACCATGTCCAATACACAATCGCCCTCGCAAGTGAGCGGGCCGGCGGGGGCGCCAGTGCCACAGCCGGAGCTTACGATTATCTGGGCCAGTGCAACACCTGTGAGACTCGCGGTTCTAAAGCTGAGATCCGAGGGAAACCAGCCGACCGATGCACAGATCCAGGCCGCCAATACGCCCAGAGCGAATTACGTGATCGCCGTGGCCGGATTGCCCGCACCAGAGCCAGGTTCGGATCCAAAGGATCTCGCCCGTCAGGCTTTTCTAATGATTCGCGGAAAAGCGCCACTTCCGGCGAACGACTCCAGCTATAGGAAAATCGGAAACTCCGATGTCTATTTCTTTCACTTCACCCGAGCAACATCGCCGATAACGTTGACGGATGGGCAAGTGGAATTCAGGATGAAAATGGGACAGATGGAGTTGAAGAGAAAGTTCGATTTGAAAGAGATGCAGTATCAGGGGCAGCTCGCGCTATAGTTTCGTCAGGGCCGGTGAGCGGCTGTTCTTTTCTTGAACCCCTTATCTATTCTTTTGATCGAAGACGATGCGGAACTTTCCGCACTCATGGAGGAATTTTTCGTCGGGCAAGGCATCACGCTCTCGCTGGCGCACGATGGAGCGGAAGGTTTGGATCGGGCGCTCGAAGGCAATTTCGACCTGGTGATTCTGGACGTCATGCTGCCGAGAATAAACGGCTTCGAAGTCTTGGCGCAGATTCGCCGCCGCAGCGCGGTGCCGGTAATCATGCTGACAGCGCGAACCGAGCACGGCGACAGGATCACGGGCTTGAACGCCGGCGCTGACGACTACCTGCCCAAGCCTTTTAGTCCGGACGAACTTTTGGCTCGCATACATGCCGTACTCCGGCGCGTGGGAAAGGGATCGGCGCTAAAGCCGGAGCTGTTCGAAGCTAATGGCGTGCGGCTGAATTCCGGCACGCGAGAAGTGGTTCGCGACGGATCTCCGGTGGACGTCACCTCCATCGAGTACGACATTCTGGAATTTCTGGTGAGGTCTGCAGGACGCGTAGTTTCGCGCGACGACCTGACGAGGTTCCTTTATAACCGGCAGGCAAATCCGCTAGAGCGCGCGCTCGACGTGCATGTGAGCCACTTGAGGAAAAAGCTTGAGCGCGGGCGTACGCTCATTCGCACGGTTCGGGGAGTGGGATACCTTTTTGCCGCCGGCGACGGAGCGACGATGAAGGAAGAGCAGCCGGCATGAGATCCATCTTCGTCAAGATTCTGTTGTGGTTTCTGGCGACGCTGATCGTGTGCCTGGCGGGATCGTCGATCACCAATCAATTTCGGAACAGGTCGGGACCGGGCCGGCACGATTTCTTCTCCCGCTCGTTATCGCTCCAGGTGAGCGAAGCTCGCCATGCTTATGAGAACGGCGGCAAGGCAGCCCTTCAGGAGTATTTCGCGCGGCTCGACAGCTTTTTCCCGGGCTCGCACGCTCTGGTGGATCACAATGGCGTGGACCTGGTAACCGGGAAGAATCGAAGCGAAGAACTTCGCAACGTCGGCCCGCATTGGAGTCCGGGCACGGAGAGCCGGATGACGATTGCCTGGCCTTCTCGAGACGGGCAATATCGGCTTGTGATCGATGGCCCGGGACCAGTGGGGCCGTGGAGCCCGATTCCCTACTATTTGTGGATGGGTGTGGCGACGATCGTCTTTTGCTACATTCTGGCAGTTCAAATGGCCTCGCCGCTGCGCGCGTTGAAACAGACTGTGGAACGATTCGGGCGCGGCGATTTGGCGGTTCGAGCGGGCACGAAGCGGCATGACGAATTCGGTAAGCTGGCGCTCGCGTTCAACGTAATGGCGGATCGCATCGAGACGCTTCTCACCGCGGAACGCCGCCTGTTGCAAGACGTCTCGCACGAACTTCGCTCGCCTCTGGCCAGATTGAAGTTCGCAGTGGAACTGGCGCGCACTAGCCCTGACCGGGCGAGGTCCCTTGATCGGATTCAGAAGGAGATCGACCGGCTGACGAGCCTGGTTTCCGAGCTGCTGCAGGTGACGCGAGCCGAAAGCGATCCGAATAGCCGCAATATTGAGCAGATTTCATTGCAGGGATTGCTAGAGGATGTGGTGGAAGATAGCGCGATGGAATCCGATGCGCACAATTGCCGGCTGGATCTTTCGGCGGGTGAGCCGGTCGTGGTGCGCGGCGACCGCGAGCTTTTGCGGAGGGCGATAGAAAATGTACTTCGCAATGCAATTCGCTACGCGCCCGCATCGAGCCCCGTGGAGGTGAAACTGGAGCGCAGACCGGAAGGAGCCGTAATCTCCATTCGCGACTATGGTCCGGGAGTGCCTGAGGGGAGCTTGCCGAATCTCTTCAAGCCTTTCTTTCGCGTGGAGGCGGATCGGAATCGGAACAGCGGCGGAGTGGGGCTAGGGCTATCGATTGCGCAGCGGGCGGTATCCGTTCATCAAGGCACGATCAGTGCACGGAATGCCAAACCGGGGCTGTTGGTGGAGATTGAGTTGCCGCTGGTAACGGAGCTCGAGCCGGTTGGAGTATGATTTCGGCTCTAGCGAAAATACCCGAAGAGATCGAGGATTAGGTCGGTATTGTTAGAGGCGAAAGCGTTGACGAAGCCATTCGCGCCGGCGGGCACGATGGCCAAGTTCGACGTGATCCATCCGTCCATGGCATTCAGCGTTGAGACCAGCGGCATGGAGACACCGGCGGGCCAGAGACTCAACCAGCCTAAGCTTCCGACCGGAACAACGGTAGCATTTAGCACATACGTCTGCGCCCCGGCTGGCACCGCGGTATCTGCTCCAAGAACGTCCACGTTGAGTGTGCCGTTAAATACTCCGCTCGACGACCGAGTGTCGAGCACCCTGGATGGCGTGACCGGGTAGAAGAAGAGTCCGGTTCCTGTCGTGTCCGGAGTTGAGAAATACCCGTTTAGATCGAGAACGAGATCCGCCGTGTCGGTGCTGAATGCGGAAATGGCTCCCCCGAGCCCTGCCGGGACGATCGCCGCGTTGGCAGTAATGGTTCCGGTCGGCGCATTCAGTGTAGATACGAGCGGGAGCGGGCTGCCAGCGGGAAACATGGTTAAGTATCCGAGCTGCGGTCCCCACGGGATGGCGGTAATGTTAAGGGAATAGGCTTGAGGATCGGTGCTTGCGCCCGTGGCAGCTGGAACCCCGCAATTCCCCGCTACGGCGAACGAGCGATGCAGGCTTGGCTCGAGCGGACCGTCGCCTGGGCTCCTGGTATCCCATAACCTGCACGGAGTCACGGGATGAAACACTAAACCCGTCGATGTGGCAGGCGCGAAATAACCGTCGATATCCAGGATGACGTCGGTTGGGTCGGTGACGTAAGCGCTGATGGACTTAATTCCACCTGCTGAAGCCGGCACAATCGCTGCGGAGGCTTTGATACGGCCGTCTAACGAATTGAGTGTTGAGACATTGGGCTGCGGTTGATCGGAAGGCCAGAGCGTTAGGTAATTGAGCGTGCCCTTTGGCACTACGGTTGTGTTGAGAGAATAGGCAGCGGCTGAGCTCGGGATACCGCAGGGCCCGTTGGGAATCGCCCAAGCGCGAGTCTCGCCGGCGGCAAGCGTGGAACCTCCGAAAGCTTCGGTTGAATTTCTAGTGTCGAGGATTCGGCAGGGCGTTACCGGAACGAATGTTAGACCAGGTGATTGCCATGCCGCGGGGACTGGCGTGATCCCATCCGCCTCGTAGAAGGAGAGCTGTACCGAGACTCCGGCCTGAAAGCTTGGCGCGTCCTGATCGGAGTTATTGGCGTCTCCAGTTATGCTACCGGTGAAAATGCCTCCTTCCAGAGTGATCGGGAACGTATGGTTGATGCTCGTATCGTCCAGACCTGGAAGGCCAGTCAGAGCCCAGGAACTTTCTGCACCTGCATATCCGTACCCGTAGTTGAACGCGGTTGATATCACTGTTACATAGCCGGGCCGGGGTGGCCCAGACAAGACGAGTTGGAAAGACCAGGTGACCGATGCGGTCACGCGCTGGGCTTTGACGGGACCTTTGATTCCGCCTGTGACACTGGCATTATACGTGAACTGAGTAGGGCTGCCACCCGGTCCGCCCGATGCGTTTACACTCCCGCCTTCGGTCCCACAACGGGCAAAGGGAGCTGGGGGCGATGTGACTGTAACGGTAGAGTTGCCATCTGAACAGGTAACGGTAGCAGTGGTTTGCCCGCTCGCCAACGGTATCCCAAGCGATACAAATATCCAGACTAACTTCTCACTGGCAACCATCGTTGGTGCAATATAGCCTACCACTAAATGGTGGCCGATTGCTCAGCAGAGCCTCGAGCGTGAGCGAGCCCAATTATGGCTTCACAAGGGATGTCAACTTGTCAAGGTGTTTTGCGAGGATATCCGCTTCGATGTTCACTCTCGAACCCGCTTTGTATGCGTGCAGCGTGGTCTGCTCGTAGGTATGCGGAATGATCGTAAAACTAATCAGATCGCCTTCAATTTCAGCCACCGTCAGGCTGATCCCGTCCACAGCAACTGAGCCCTTGCTCACGATATATCGGCTGAGTTCGTTCGGCACACGGATGCGGAGCCACCAATTATCGCTGCCGAGCGCTTCGATCGAGACGATTTCGCCAACGCCATCCACGTGCCCTAGCACGAAGTGACCATCCAGCCGTCCGTTGGCGCGCAGAGGTCTCTCGAGATTCACCACCGAACCCGGGCGCAAATCCCCCAGATTGGTCCGTTTCAAAGTTTCAGGAGCCAGATCAGCCGAAAATCGATCCGAGCTCAATTCCACAGCCGTTACGCAGGCCCCGTTCACTGCAATGCTCGCCCCCACCGCGGCGTCGCTCAAAAGAGACGAGTAGCGGATCGTAAGCCGCGCTCCCGTCGTCTTCTGTTTCACATCGATCACATGGCCCAGTTCTTCAATAATTCCGGTGAACATCAGCTCTTCACCACGTACGCTTCAACCGCGAACTCATCTTTCGAGATCGGATGCAGTTTGACCCGCTCGAGCAACATCGCGTCGGCGCGCCGCATCCGCCCGGCGCCGCCTGCGACGGGAAGGCTTTTCAACCCACCGAGGATCTTCGGCGCATAGTAGAAAAGAATTTTATCTGCGATCTGCGTATCCAGCATCGTCCAGTTCACCTTGCTGCCGGCCTCCACCATCAGCGACAGATAACGCTGTTGGGCCAGATAGTCAATCAGCTTGCGCGGATCGGTACGCCCGCCCTGTCCGTCCGCAATTAATACTTGGATTCCTGCGTCTTCGAGCGCTTTGCGGCGCTTAACAGGAGCTGCCGACGTTCCGACCACCAGAACATCGCCCTTTGCGCTCTTGATCATTTTCGATTCGAGGGGAATACGAAGTTGCGAATCGAGCACTGCGCGTAAGAGTGGCCGGCTGCGCTCGCGCCCCGAACGATCCGTAAGCAGGCAATCGTCTTCAAGAACGGTGCCGAGACCCGTCAGAATCGCATCGGAGAAATGACGAACAAGTTGAACGTCCGCTCTCGCAATATCGCTGGTGATCCATCCCACGTTGTCCTGGGGAGCCGCGATCTTGCCATCCAAAGTCAACGCCGCCTTGATAGTCACTAGCGGCTGGCCCGTCTTCATGAAATGAATGAATGCTTCGTTCAGCCGTTCGCTCTCGGAGGTATGTTCCTCATCGATCGTCACATCGAGGCCAGCCTTGCGAAGCCGCTCAAAACCTTGACCGCTTACTTCAGGGTTCGGATCCTGCATTGCCGCAACGACCCGCACAATGCCCGCTTCCAAAATGGCGTCGGTGCAGGGAGGTGTTCGGCCATAATGCGAACACGGCTCCAGAGTGACATACAATGTGGCGCCGCGCGCGCTTCCCCCGGCCTCTCGCAGCGCGACAATTTCCGCGTGATCTTTGCCCGCCCAGGTGTGAAAACCTCGGCCAACCACCAGGCCATCGCGCACCACGACAGCGCCCACGGTCGGATTCGGACTCGTAAGACCGCGCCCCTGCTCAGCCAGTTGGAGCGCTTCCTGCATGTAGCCTGGCATCACGGCTAATCGAACAGGGATTCTACGAATTTGTCCGGTTCAAACGGTAAAAGATCGTCGATCTTCTCGCCGACGCCGATAAAACGAATCGGCAGATTTAGTTCGCGGGCAATCGCCACCACAACGCCGCCTTTTGCGGTGCCATCCAGCTTGGTCAAAATGATTCCTGTCGTGCCCGCCGATTCCGTGAACTTTCGCGCCTGCTCCAGGCCATTTTGGCCCGTGGTCGCGTCCAGCACCAACCAGACCTCATGCGGAGAACCGGGAATCACGCGCTGGCAGGTTCTGCGCATCTTCTCCAACTCCGCCATTAAGTTTTCTTTCGTGTGCAGGCGCCCGGCCGTGTCCACGATCACGTAATCCACGCCGCGCGCTTTGGCTGCCTGAAGAGCATCGAACACCACCGCGCTGGGGTCTGCTCCAGTCTTCTGCCTGACCATCTCAACGCCCGCTCGTTGCGCCCACACCTCCAGTTGCTCAATAGCGGCAGCCCGGAACGTGTCTGCAGCGCACAACAAAACCTTGCGACCTTCACCCAAAAAGCGCTGCGCCAGCTTGCCGATGGTGGTTGTCTTTCCCGAGCCGTTCACTCCCACCACCATCACCACAGCCGGAGGAGTGCTGACTACCCGGATGGGAGTTTCCGATGCTCGAAGGACCTCAAACAGTTGTTCGCGAATCAGGTTTCTGATTGCTGCCGCATCGCCAAGCATGCTCCGCTCCGCGCGCTGCCGGATCGTTTCGAGGATGTCGTCCACTGTGCGTACGCCCAAGTCCGCAGTAATTAGTGTGTATTCGAGTTCTTCCAGCAGGTTGGCATCGATCTCCTTCTTGCCGGATATAACATCCTCGATGCGGTCTACCAATCCGGAACGGGTCTTTTGTATGCCGGCCTTCAACCGGTCCAGTAGATCGGGTTCGGTGGGAACGGAGCCGAAGAGAGTCTGAATGGCCATCTCTAGTTTGATGGTAAGCTCTCACGGAAGCTGCGCAAAATGGCCGTGTTGTCTCGCGCGCGCCACAACCCGCTACGGATCCCTTCCCCTATTTCGGAGCGCGCATCCGCAACCTTTGCGCTCTTCAGGAAATTTGTAATCGCGGGCTGCACGACGGCCGCGCGGGCAGTGCAGAGGCGAATGCGCTCGAGCGTATTTGCCAAATTCCGGGCGCCGCCCGGCAGACTCGCGATGCGCGGTTCAAAGAAGCTCTCCACCTCCGCCTGATGCTCCGCATCGCAAAAGCCTGACGCCGAAAGCGGGAGCGTTGCTCCGAATGGGATGCCTCGTGCACCGGGCAGAGTCGAATTGAGGCGATCGAAATTCTGCTTCACAAAATTCCAAACGATCTCGCGCCCTTCCTGGGGCGGATTCTGAAGAAGACCTTGCAGCTCTCTTGGATCGATACCGCTCCCGAATAGGAGATCGAGTGCCGCGCGTCTGATTGCCGGATCTTGGAATCCACGCAAGCCGGAAATCATCCACAGCCGCTCCTGCTGCACCTTGGTTTTCTTGATTTCGTCCACCAGTTGATCAAAGAAGGCGCGATCGCCATTCCAAGCGGCGGTAGCTAGCACCGGCGCAACCATGTCGGGGTCCAGCGAATGATGATCTTTTAGCCATTCGCGCGTCAACCTTGCTGCTTCAGCCTGCAATTCGGCGTCCCCTCCGCGAGTGGCGACCAGCGGGAGAATCTCCAAGCGAAGGCGTCGAACTTCCTCGGATTCGCCGGGCTTTGGCTTCCAGCCCAGTTCCCGGGCTTTCGCATCGTAGAGAGATCGAATGAGCTGAGCATATTGAGTCTTCAAATCCTCGGGAACCAGATCGCTCAATCCGGCGACGCTGGTTGCGGCTTGTCGTGCCAGGCCCGGATCTGAACTGCGCCCGAACTCCGCGATGAACTTCAGCTCTTGCTCCGGTTCGCCCACACCTGATGAAAAGAGAAGCTGAATATTGCGGAGAGCAGCGGCGCTTTCCGCGGCACTCAAGTTCGAGAGCGCCTTGTCGACCGGCAGCGGCGGTTCGTAGGACACGGCATAATAACCAGCTGCATTCGCGTCCGCAAAGAACCACGTCGGACAACTTTTGAGCGGGAAGGCGTCCGTTCCCATTGACAGCAGCATGCATCCGTGATGCTTCCCTTGCGAATCAGCCCAATCCGCGCAGACTGGTACATGCCACCTAGAATCGCTCGCTCCCTGCGATCCAGCAGGACGAAAGCGGTCCTGCTCCAACCGAACCGACGGCATATTCGGTCCGATCGCTCCGTCCAAAAAGGTTTTGCAAACCAGGTTCACTTTAATGAGAGGAAAACCAACCTGATTCAAGAAAGTGGAAAACGCGGCGCCATTTCCAGGACCGGCAATCTTATCGATCGCACCTAAAAGATCAGCCGAGGTCGCGTTGCCCCAGGCATGTTGCGACAAATAAAGCCGAACGGCCCGCTGAAATTTGTCCGGACCCACATAGTTCTCGAACATTCCAATGACTGCTTCGCCCTTCCCGTAAGTGATCCCGTCGAATGCGTTCCCAATATCGCCGGGCGCTTCAATGGGCTGCCGGATTTTGCGCGCAGTTGTCAAACTGTCCGCGCGCATGATCGCGATGGATCGGGCGGCGTCGGCCTTAATGTTCCATTCCGGTTTCCATTCATTTAGCAGCTTGTCCGAGAGCCAGCTCGCGAATGCCTCATTCAACCAGATGTCATCCCACCAGGCTGTTGTCACCAGATCGCCAAACCATTGGTGAGACATCTCATGTTCCATGGCATCGGCACGGCCGCGGCGCCGCAACTCGGAATCTTGTCTGGGCGAGAGCAGAAAATCGCCGTATGCAATCAAACCCGCGTTTTCCATGGCGCCCCAAGCCGTGGTCAGGGGAACTACAACTTGATCGAGCTTCTCGTACGGATACGGCGTGCCGAAATAAGTCTCGAGCATTTCGATGAGCTTGGGAGTAACAGAAGCCGCATACTCTGCTTCGCCTCCCCGGCCGTGCGGCACGATAATGCGGCTGGGCCGCCGGTTTCTTGCCCACCGGTTCTGTCGGAACAGTGTCGAAAGGTCCAACAGCGAAAGCGACCAGATACGACGGCAGCGGCTTCGTTTCCTTGAACCGGACCGCTTTCTTCTCGTCCGCCTCGTTCTGCTCGGAAAGAATCGCCGTATTCGAGAAAGCCTTCAGGTCTCTGGGAACATGCAGAGTCAATTGCCAAGGCACCTTGTAGGAGGGTTCGTCGAAGCAGGGAAACACCCGGCGCGCGGTAACCGGCTCAAACTTGGTGAAGACGTACCAATCGTCTCCTTGTTTCTGCTGAAAGGCGCCGTCGGTCAGCACGCGGCTGATTTCGCCCGTGTAGCTGATGGTCAGCGTTGCTGGGCCTGCGGGAAGATTACCGGTTACCGTAAAACCCATGAAATCCTCTGCCCCGGGTTCTACTTTGACCGGAAGCTGTACATCGCCCGTCCTCAGGCTGGCTGCGCGAATATCGAGTGATCGCGCGTTCAGCCATATTGTCGAGACCGGCTGCAATATCTGCAGTTCGACTTCGATAAAGCCGGTGAACTGATCTTCTCCCGGAACCAGTCGGATGCTGGCCGAATAGTGAACGGGGCGCACACTCCCCGGCAGGCGCAATTTGGGCGGAATCGGAGATTGCTGCGCGAGGAGATGGACCGCCAGAAGTGGAACGGCAAAAAGGAAACGGTTCACCTTGCCATCATAGGCCGTACGGGGAGTAACCTTGCGCATCCCTTAGTACGTTACCGTCTACGCGGCGCACGGCTTTTCGGACCATACTATTGGAATGGACGGAGCCCCTTCCCAGCTTGTTAATCCGTCCGTGCCATCTTTGCCAGCGCGACTGGAAACAGATCAGAAGGCCTTACATTCAGCGGCTCTGCTGTTCCTCGCGCTGGTGCTTGGCATTTTCATTGAATTGTGCGGTCCGGCTTGGGCGCAAGCTCCGGTTCGTAGGATGCCGCTTCACGACGTGCGGGGATGGGCGACGCTCCTTTGTGCCCTTGGGACCGCGATCGTGCTGCATGAGGCGGGTCATCTCCTGCCTGCGCTTGCTATGAATTTCGAGTTGCTGGGTTTCTCTTTGGGACCGTTCCGCGCTGGACGTCTCCACGGAAGATGGTCCTTTCATTTTTCGCCGCGCCGTTTGTTCTCCGGATCCGTCTCTGCTGTCCCAAGAGACGCGAGTCGCTGGCGCAGTCGAATGCTGATCGTTGTTGCCGGCGGACCCGCCGCCACGCTTTTGACCGGAATGATCTCGGGTTTACTTCTGCCCTGCACATCTGCCGATAGTTTCTCCAGCAGTTTTCTATGCGCGATGACGCAAATCAGTTTTTTCATATTCCTTTTAGGGCTCGTCCCAAACGATGCCAAGGCGCGGGTACGAAACGACGCGAGACTTTTTCTTTTGCTGTTACGAGGAACTGAAGCGGACGAAATTCTGCTCTATCATCTCGTTGCTCAATTCCAACTTAGGGGGGTAAGGCCGCGTGACTATCCGCGTTCCCTCATCGAAAGATTGGCTGCCGCGCAAGGCCGGCCCGACGCGATGTTCTTATACGCCCAGACGATCGCCTCATGGGCCATGGACTGTGGAGATCTTGCAACCACGGCGGCGTGGAACGAGCGCGCCGTTGAATTGAGCGATGCTTGCGAGCCGAGATCGAGAAACCTGGCGCTTGCGAACTCTGCCTGCTTTGATGCAATTTTCGGTGAGGATCTCGAGAGTTCCAGAAACAAATTTCACGAAGTTGAAATTGAGACCCTCTGCCCCGCTTGGTTCATGCATCGTGCTAAAGCCGCTTATTGGCTTACCTTGGGAAACGTGCCCGAGGCGCTCGCCGAAGTGTGCCGCTCGGAATTCGCCTTCCCGAAGTGTCTACCCTGTTACGATTTTGAGCGATCCTTGCTGGTCCGCTTGCATCGAAAGGCGTTGACTCGCATTCGAGCCTCTCAAGACCCCCGCCTCGAATCGGCGTACAGGGCCAACTCCGCCGAGGTCTGAAACCAATCGGACTATGTGGCAATCCAAGCAGGTAGAAGGATTGCGAACGGAACAACGAATCCCTTCATACATGATTTGCCATCGCATGGGCGAACTTTCCAATGACTATGCCAGCGCACACGAATGCGAGGCGCCGGTTGGCTCTGCTTTGTTGTCTTCCGCTAGCGTTCAGTGTAGTTTTTTATGCTGTCACGTTGCTGACGGAGCGTACAGAGATCGGCCTGCTCCGCATTCAGAATCTTTCGTCGAGCATCGGCCAGCTTCGGTCTCTTGCCGACGATATAGAGTCCGGCGAACGAGGATTCCTTCTTACCGGAGACGAGCGTTACCAACTTCCGCTGCGGCAAGCGGAGTCGTCGCTGCAGGCGCAGATTGATGCCTGTCTGCGTTATGCGAACGACGAGCCCGGCGACGTGCGGGCGCAAGTTGCCGATCTAACATCGCGTGTAAGACAAAGATTCGATCAGGCCAATCAAATTCTTAGTACGCAGAAAACGGCCGGTTTTGCGGCTGCGTTCGATCTGGAGAAGTCCGGCGGCTCGGAAAGCACCATGAACGCCATTCGGTTGGCAGCCGGAAGCCTCCAGGTGAAACTAGGGTCCCAGCAATCGGGGTACTTGAGTAACCAACGAAAACTCAATTATTCGGCATTCGGATTCTTCATTCTCGGTGCGCTCGCAATGATCGGCCTAATGGTTTGGATCTATAGCGCATTACTGTCCTACATACATGAGCGTGATAAGGCGGTGCTGGATTACCAGCGCCTGAATCGGGATTTGGAAGGGCGCGTAGATGAGCGCACCCAGGATCTCAAACAAGCCAATGAGGAACTGCAGCAATTTGCCTATGTCGCCAGCCACGACCTGCAGGAGCCCTTGCGAACCATCACAAGTTTCACGCAGTTGCTTGAATCGCGATACAAAGGGCGGCTCGATGAGGATGCCGATGAGTTCATTGGATATATCGTCGCCTCTTCTCGTCGGATGACTGATCTGATTAACGGCCTTCTGGCTCTTGCCCGGCTGCGTAAGAGCGGTCAAACTCTCTTGCCTGTCCCGTTCGAGAAGCTCCTGGAAGAAGCTGAAATCAGTTTGCAAGCTTCCATCCGCGAAAGCGAAGCGCAAATTCATCATGGCTCATTGCCGGCGCTGGCGGTGGATAAGCTGCAGTTTGAGCAAGTCCTCCAGAACCTGATTTCAAATGCGATCAAGTACCGGCGCGACGAGCCGCCGCTGATTCGGGTCGATGCGAAGCGCGATTCCACTCACTGGACCTTTTCGGTTGCCGATAACGGCCGGGGATTCGATCCGCGATTCTCCGAGCGGATTTTCGGTTTGTTTCAGCGCCTGGATACGCGCGATGTTCAAGGTACCGGAATGGGCCTATCGATCGCGCGCCGAATCGTGGAGCGGCATGGAGGCCGGATGTGGGCCGAATCGCGCGACGGGGTAGGCTCTACTTTTTATTTCAGCCTTCCAGTCAGCCTGGAGGTTTCGCTAAAGAGGCGGGCAATCAGGCTCCAGGAGTGGTGGCCTAATGCGCCATAGCGGCGCGTCCGGGTTTTGTCCTCTTCATGAAAAACACAAGCGGAATCAGAATCCCGAACGAGACGCCTAACAACCAGAAGCAATCAATATACGAGAGCATTGCTGCTTGGCGCTGGACCATTTGCATCACCAGCGCGTAAGGGCTGTTCCCCGGATTTCCGGTCACAAAAACGTGAGAAGCCGAACGAATCGCATCGTTGAAATGGCTGTTCAAAAGCGTTGTATTCTCAGTCAGCCGTTGCTGGTGAAATTGGGAGCGGCGAGCCAGGATGGTTGTAACGACAGAGATTCCCAAACTCCCGCCAACATTTCTCGCCAGATTAATCAGCCCGGAGGCGGCGTTGTTCTTATTGGGAGGGACAAATGCGTACGCTGCGGTGTTGATGGGCACGAATAAGAATGCGAGTCCGGCCGCTTGCGCGCAGCGTGCATAGACTGCGTATTTGAAATCCATGTATATGTCAAAGTTCGTCATATGGATCAGCGCGAGTGAAGTGATAACCAGTCCAATACCAATCATCCACCGCGCTTCCACTTTGCTCAACAGGAACCCGACCAGCGGCAACATGAACATCACGAGCAGCCCTCCTGGTGATATAGCCAGCCCGGCTTGGGTGGCGGAGTAGCCCATTACCAGTTGCAGATACTGCGGGATCAACACGGTACTGCCGAGCAGTACAACGCCGACCATGAACATCAGGAACGCAGAAACGCCAAAATTGCGGTCCTTCAAAAGACTGAGATCGACGACCGGATCTTTATGTGTCAGCTCCCAGTAAGTAGCCAAGGCCAGGCCGGCAAACGAAAGCAGGGTACATGTCCTGATAAATCCCGATGCCCACCAATCGTCCCGCTCGCCTTTATCGAGCAGGATCTGAAGGAACCCGAGTCCAAGAGCGATGAAGATAATGCCCCAATAATCGACGCGAAGCTTCGACTTGAGCCTTTGCATTCGCTCTTTGACGAAATAGGGAGGATCCTCGAGCATGAAGCTGGTCAAAAAGAGTGAAACTATGCCCACCGGGATGTTGATGAAAAAGATCCAGCGCCAACTGAAATTGTCTGTGATCCATCCACCCAACGTAGGTCCGATGGCGGGAGCGGTAACAACGGCAACCCCGTAGATGGCGAAAGCCATGCCGCGCTGCTGCGGAAGAAATGTGTCCGCCAGAATCGCTTGTTCACTGGGCTGCAGACCTCCTCCACCGATACCCTGAAGAACCCTGAAGAATACGAGCAGTCCGAGCGTCGGCGCAATACCGCAAAGAAAAGAACTCAGCGTAAAAAGTGCAACGCAAGTCATGTAAAAGTGCTTGCGGCCTATTAAGAATGAAAACCATCCGCTCAGAGGCAGAACAATTGCGTTTGAAACTAGGTATGACGTGAGCACCCAAGTGGCCTCATCTTCGGTTGCCGACATGCCGCCGGCAATGTGCGGAAGAGCCACGTTAGCGATGCTTGTATCGAGCACCTCCATGAAGCTTGCCAGCGTCACGGTGAGCGCGATGAGCCAAGGATTGAACCGCGGCCGCCACTGCGGCTGCGCCTGAGCCGCGTTATCTGCCATCGAAATGGTTAGGAAGCGTTATTTGTGCCACTATTCAGGAGCACTGTGGGTGTCACCGACATGCCAGGCAGAAGAAGATGATCGCGATTTTGGTCCGGCTCGAGCAGAATTTTCACGGGTACGCGCTGGACGACTTTCACATAATTGCCGGTTGCGTTTTCCGGTGGCAGAAGACTGAACTTCGCTCCAGAAGCCGCCGCGATGCTATCGATGTGGCCGATATATTTGCGGCTGCTGCCGTAAGTGTCCGATTCGATCTCGACTTTTTGGCCGATACGCATCTTCTTCAGCTGAGTTTCCTTGAAATTAGCGGTGACCCAGATATCACTTAGCGGGATTATCGCCATGATCTGCTGTCCCGGCGAAACTTGCATCCCGGGTTCGGCAGATTTGCGAGTGACTATACCGTCAACCGAAGCCCGAATCGTGGTGTAACCAAGATTGAGTCTCGCCTGTGCCAGATCCGCTTGCCTCTGCTTCATCTGCGCTTGTGCTTGCTTGTACCGAGCCTCGCTAACCGCTTGTTGTCCCGCCCGAACCTCTTCGCTTTGTCGTCTTTGCACTTGGGCCGTGGCGAGCTTCGCCCTAGCTTCTGCCAACTGCGCACCAGCCTGGTCCAAATTGTGCTGCGCCTCCACAGCATCGGCTTTGGCGGATTCTACCTCCGCCGCGTTCGCATCGGCAGCTGCGACGGCGGCGTCGTAATCCTGCCGGGAGATTTCGTCCTTCTCCACGAGATCCTTCAGCCGGGCGAGGTCTTTTTGCGCCTTCACATAGTTTGCCTCCCGTCTGAGTAACAGAGGCGCTTGCGGAGTTCAGCCGCGCCCGCGCTGAATTGACGCCTTGCTGAGCCACGGCGACCCCGGCAAGGGCTTGGTCTACCTGCGTACTGCTGGTGCTGACCTGGCTGGTCGTATTGATCGTTGTGATCGGTACGTTCTGCTGCGATTCGATCGTGCTCGCCTGCGAGCTGCTCAACTGGGCTTCCGCCTGCTGCAAAGCGACTTGATAATCCGCCGGATCGAGCCGGACCAATTCCTGTCCGGCTTTCACCGGCTCATTATCGTTTACCAGCACTTCGATGATCGTCCCTGCGATTCTTGGGCTGACGGGGATCACGTGTCCATCAACCTGGGCATCATCGGTGGATTCGCGAACCGAGTAATACGCATAGACCGGAATCGCGACAATTGCAGCCACCACAAGGAGGGCCAGAGCAATAAATCGAATTTTTTTCTTACGCCGTGGACTCGTTTCTTTTCCGAATCTCTAGAGGTCTCTTGTTGATCGCTATTCGCGTTCCCCTGTTCCTGACCCTGACCTTCCCGTTGTTGCTCTTGAACGTCTGGCATGACCCTTTCGTCTTCATCCTTTAATTGTTTGCTGTCCAACGCACTTGAACCATCTGCCGATCACTCGCTCGCGTAGCCCAAGTTTAGCGGACGTTTAGCGGAGTTTCCTGCGTACTGCTCGCAACATTTTCCTCTCACAGGTTGTCAAATCCTTGGATTTACTGGTGGATACTAAAGTTCCTGATTATTTCGATTATCGACCGCTGCACGGAAGCGAGTCGTGGAGAACGGGATTGCGAAGAATACGCATGCTTGCTCTGCTCTTCTGCTGTAGCGCTGTGACCCTGCCAGCGGCCGAAATTCAAGGCGTCATCGCCGATTGGAATTGCACAAAAGCCATGGTACGCAATGGCCGCGAGAAAACTCTGGAGCGGAACCGGAGCTGTTCGCTGATGAAGAACTACGATAGAGCCGCATATGGCCTGATCACGGGCGACAACAAGTTCTATCAGCTTGACGAGGAAGGCAACAAGAAAGCCCGGCTGCTGCTAAAGGACACTCCCGGCAAAGACAATCTGAAAGTCGTCGTCACGGGGGAGATCCAAGGAAACACGATAAAAGTCAGCGATATGACCCTGCTTTAGGTCGTCGGATCGCCATGGATTTCCACCACTTCTATCGACTGCCGTAACTGCCGGCTCGGGAAGCTTCCCCGTCCAGTTTGCCCATCCCCAGAAAATCGCGGTAGAGGAACTCAGCAGCCCCGAAGCGGCCCCGATGGCGCGAATGCTGAAATACTGCGATGCAACGCCGGCCCCCATCATAGATAGCATCATGGTCGACCAGTTCATAGTTTCGATGGTGGAGAAAACGCGCCCGCGGTAGCGGTCGTCCACGTGTTTCAACAAGTTCGACCAGTTCAGCACTGAGCTGACCGCCACAGTCGCGCGCGAGAGTCCCATGAAAAAGAGAGCGCCTCCCCAGTTCGGCATCTGGCTGAACACGATATACGCGCTGCCGTGGAGCAGATAGCAGAAGAATACCGTCTTCTTATAAGCTTCGAAGCTAATCGTCTTACCCAACCGGTTTCCGATAATGCCGCCGATAAGCAGCCCAATGCCTGCCGTTCCCCATAATTGGCCAAGCCCTTCGGCTCCGCGCTTGAATACCATCTCGCTGAACAAGGTGAAGAGGACTTGCGCCGCCCCTCCGCCGCTTGCCCATCCCACCGCGATTAAACCGATCCCCAGGATGAGCGGACTGCCAGCCATGTAGCCAAGCCCTTCGCGGTACTCGTGCCAGGGGCGGGCGACCTTCGTCTCGTTCAGACTACGATTCTCCGCCCGGAAGTGCCCGCGCACGGAACGCAGATTCCCGATACAGAAAGCCGAGAAGAAAAAGGAAAACGAATTGAACACGAACGCCAGCTGATATCCGAATTTGGCAACGGTGGTTCCTCCAAAGAAGGCGCCCACCGCGAGCGTCATCCAGCCTGTGGTTTGCGTCAGCGAATTCGCCGTGTGCAGCTCACTTTCGGTCGCAATCGACGGCAAAATCGCGGACCGCCCGCCGGTGAAAAATGGCGATGCCAGCATTAGCAGTGCGCTGAGCAGATACAGGAGCCAGGTTTGTTTGTAGGCAATCGCAAGAATGAAGCCGAGAGCAATAACTCCCCGAACCAGATCGCTTGCGATCATGATGTGCTGGCGATCGAAACGATCGAGCAGCACTCCGGCAAGCGGCCCTGCGAGGACTGCTGGAATTGCGCGAGACAGCATCAGCCCGGCAATTACCGCGCCGCTGTGCGTTTCAGCGACCGCCAGGCTCAACACGGCGACATTGTTGAAATGATCGCCCGCTTCGCTGACGATCTGCCCCGCCCAGGTATAACGGTAGTTTCGGTTGCTCCGCAGGAGCCGGGTGAAATCCGGCATCAGCCCGCTTGCCGCAGAATTTTACACGTCGTGATGGCTTGTCCCAAGTGGCGCTGGGTATGTTCCGCGATGTGAACGATCAGGCCGATTACCGTCGTCGGGAGCCTTTTCCGGCCCACCATCCGCGTTTCGTATGGTTTCGTAGGATCGATACGGCGCAACTGTTCTTCAGAGGCACGAAGTCTGTCATCCACAAGATTTAACAAGGATGACAACTCGGCGTCTCCCGGTTCAGACTCCTGCCGCATAATCCTGATTTGTTCTTCACTGATTTGATCGCCAACCAGATACGTAGTAAGCCGGTCCACGCTGCCCGCAAGGTGTATCAGATGAAAGCCAAGCGAAGCGCCGTCAACTCTCCGCCAGATCTGCTCTCTGGTCAGACCGGCGGTGTGTTTCGCGAGGTCCTCGCGCACCATTGCAAAACTGAAGAACACGGGCATGATCAACGGATGAACATCCGGAATCGGCCCCCGCAGCCATGGTTCAGGTGCTGAAATGGACACTTGTTTTTTCGACTCGTTTCCCTAGCGCAAGTTTCCCGTATGTCCGAGCGAATACCGGCCCGGTTGAGGATACACGCATAATCCATGCGGTCCTTCGCCGACCTTGATTCGTGCCCGCAAACTCCCGTTCGACGTATCGAACACGTACACCTCGCTGTTGTAACGCCCGGAGAGCCACAGCGACTTTCCATCGCTGGAGACGCCGCCCATATCCGGGCTTCCGCCTCCCGGAATCTTCCATTTATTCACAATGTGACGGGTGGCTGTGTCAATCAATGTTATCGAGCCTTCACCTCGGTTCGAAACATATAAGTACTTCGAGTCGCGGCTGAAATAAAGGCCATGCGCTCCTTTGCCGGTTTTCATGAACCCAATTTGCTTGAACGAATCGCCGTCAATAATGTGAACTCCATCGGAATCCATATTGGCAACATAGAATACCTTACCGTCCGGCGAGATTCTGCAGTCCTGAGGCATTCCTTTCGGTTCGAGCCTCAAATGACCGAGCACCTTCTGCGAGGCTACGTCCACTTTGATCATCTCGCTCGAAAACTCGCAGGTAGCCAGCATGTAGCGGCCATCCGGCGAAAAGTCGGCGTGGTTCACGCCATCGCAGTTGACCGGAACTTTGTTGACGATCTGCATGGTTTGGGCATCCCGAAAATCGATGCGCTTCATGCGCTCTGCCATCACAATGGCGTACTTGCCGTCAGGCGTGTAATACATGTTGTAGGGATCGTCGACATGAATAGTCTCGCCTTCTTTTCCCGTTGCGGGATCGATCATGGTCAATTGATCGCCAAGATCCTGCGCGACCCAGAGCTTTTTCAGATCCCAGGAAGGAACCACGTGTTGTGGTTCCAGAAGGCCTCTCGAGTGCTTTGGCAGGGCAAAGTGGCCGATGATCTTGTAAGTGGCCGGATCGATAATATCTACAGTGTCGCTCTTGGAGTTCGGCACATAAACCCGGGGCGGGAAATTCTTGACCGTGGGGCTCAACATGCCCGGCGCGTCTGCGGAGTAGAGATTATTGGGATCCAGGACCGGCGGCATCCCGGGAAGAACATTCAGTTTCGCAGGCGGATTCATAGCCGCACGGAGAACGTCGAAGCCTCCGCCAGCGCCCATTCCAGGTTCGTGGATGAGCAGCGCAGCGGCCGCTAACGCGCACCAACCCGCGGCGGGCACAAAGATATCGCGAAAACGCATAACTTATATGTAGGGTAACGCGTCGAATTTTCGTTATCCCCGACTCAAATCTTCAGTACAATTTCAATTAGAAATGTTGCGGTCAAGCGAAGACGAGACGGAGATTCTGCTCGGGAACAAACAGCTCCTTGGGATTTTTTTTGTGGTGGCGATTCTGTTGGGTATCGCCTTCACGGGTGGCTATATGGTGGGGCGAGGCTCGCTCGCGAAGCATCCGGTCTCGACGGCCGCAACTCAGGAATCCCCATCATCCGCGGCTCCAACCGGGGCTCCCAGTGGGACCGGCGGTGAAACGCATTCCGTTGCCCCTGAAACGGGGAGCCCGCCCGACCAGAGTTCCACTGCCGCGCAATCCGAAGAACCGCCTCTGGGCTCGCCACAGCGCAAGACAGCAGGAAAAGTAACAGCGCCGCCGCCGGAAACGGCCGGGCCAGCGCCCGCGGAAAGCTTTCTGCCCCAGAGCGGTCAGGAATTCTTGCAGGTGGCAGCGACGGGGCGGGACGAAGCGGAGGCAGTTGCGGATGTGCTGCATAAGAAGGGGTTCCGGGCGCACGCCGTGCCGAAGCCCGGTAATTCCAAGATCTATCGCGTTCTGATTGGTCCCATTCGGGACGCTGGAGATCTCTCGTCCACGCGCGATGCGCTTCGGGGCACGGGATTCCGCGAAGTCATCGTGCAGCGATATTAAACGTTGTCACACTTTGCCGCATAACCGCTGTCTGCCGCCGATTGCCATTCAGCATCAAATTACATCTTTTGGACAAGATCACGGATCTAATTTGGAGCTGCTTCCGTCTAAGGAACTATGCGATCCGCAAAAGAGAAGGAAGAATTCCGTCAGCTCCATGCGGCGTATCGGGAAGCTTGGCGGCGATTTGCATCGAAGGTCGATTTTTGGCACTTACTGGTTTCGATGATGCACGCCGACAACATCGCGCTCGCCGTCGCGGCAGATGAAATTCGCCTCGCGGAGCTCGAATATAGAACGAAGCGGAACCTCTTGGCTGACTTTATGTTGGCGCGTTCGACCGGCAGAGCGGTTGTGAATCCCCGGCGGAGTTGCGAATGTGACAACTCAGCGAATGAGATGAGTGTAGCGGTTTCCCAATAGCTCGGTAACGGCAAGCTCTTATTTGCCGGCTGCTGCGCCAATGCGGCGCCGATGAAGCGCATTCTGAACCATCAGGTATTCGCCCAGATTCTCCGCGGTGACCAAACCGACCAAATTTCCATCCTGAAGCACGGGCATAACTCGGGTCTTCGATAACGCCAGCCGGTTCAGCACTCCTTCCAGCATCTCGTTCGGCTCGGCGGTGTCGAATTCACGTTCCATAACGTTTGTGACCAGTTGCTCTGGTCCGGTTTCGGACAGTCCGGACAAGACGTTCGCTCGTGTCAAAATTCCTAGTACCCGGTCGCCCCACATCACTGGAAAATCATGCTGCGATCCGTCAAGAATCGCTTTTACCGCATCGCCGAGAGTGTTATTCGTGCTGAGCGTGCTGAATTTGGTTTGCATCGCGGCGCGGATCGGAATGCCGGAAAAGGCATCTTTGATCTGCACGGATTGGGCCTCGTGAGCGGCGCCGATCCAAACAAAAAATGCAATAAAGAGCAAAAAGGGGTCACGGAAGAGGCCGATTAACCCAAAAACCAAAGCGAGCGCTTGCCCTACTGCGGCGGCGGTGTGGGTCGCCCTGACGTGATCCATGCGCGTGGCCAGCAAGGCACGCAATATCCGGCCGCCATCCATGGGAAATGCCGGGATCAAATTGAATATGGCGAGGATGAGATTCGCGACCAGCATGCGCTCCAGGAACGGTCCGCCGGTCATGCTCAATCCACTGACCGGTTTGAAGCCGTTCGTCAGAAAAAGCGCCAGATAGATGGCTAATGCAATTCCGCCATTGACGCAGGGTCCGGCGATGGAGACCCAGAACTCTTGCCACGGTTTGTCCGGCATGCGTTCGAATCGCGAAACACCGCCAATCGGCAGCAGCGTGATGTCTTTGGTGGGAATGCCGTAATGCCTCGCAGTTAACGCGTGACCAAACTCATGCAGGACCACGCACGCGAACAGCGCGACAATGAAAACAACGCCGCTGATAACCGCCTCGACGGAACGTCCTGCAAGCCAGTGCAGGATGACCACCCAGAGAATCAGCAGAAAAAAAGTCGCATGAACATTCACGTCGATTCCGGCGATTCTTCCGATTCTCCAAGACCAGCGCATCCATCCTCCTAAACTGACAACCTAGGTAATAGCAGAATCCGGGAGCGTGAAGGCGGCCGGCTCTCCCGACGATAAGATCGTCAGAGATGAATGCTCGCTTCCTTGTTCGATTTGCATTGTTGTTCTCCGCCCCGTCATTTATCTTTTCCGCCCCTCTCGCAGAAGCGCCTGTGCCCGCAGTTCCCGCCGAGCCTGAACTCTGGTACTTGCATCATTGCTATCTGAATAGCGAAGATGCCGTCGAATCCAGCGAAGCCCTGATCGATAAGGCCGCAGCCGCAGGCTATAAAGGCGTGGCCATCTGGGATAGCGGAATCAACTTCATGTCCGATGACTTCTGGCCTTGGGAAAACGAAGACCGGCTGCACGAAGTGATGAAGCACGCAACGAAAAAGCACATGAAGGTGCTGGCTGCCATAACACCCTTCGGCTACTCGAATGAGGCTCTGCAATACAATCCGAATCTTGCCGAAGCGGAGCGCATCATCGGCGCGCAGTTTCAGGTCGATGGGTCGGGACACCGGCTGGTTTTGAAAAACAGTTTTCCCGGATTGGTGAATTCCGGCTTTGAGCAAGGAAAGACTGCCTGGTTCGATACGAATGACCGCGGTATTGGCATCAACACGGTCGCGCACAGCGGCAAGACATCGGCCGTAATCGTAGATGCTCCGGCGAATGCCCGTTTTCGCCAGAAATTCCCGCTCAAGCCTTGGCGGCAATATCATCTCCGGCTCTTTTACAAGTCCTCGAATTTCAAGGGATCGGCCATGCTCTCAGTGTTCGACTCGGCGAGCTTCGATAAGGTTCGTCTGAATGCTTATTTCAAGGCTTCCGGCACGCACGATTGGACGCAAGTCGATTTCACATTCAATAGCCAGAACAGCACGGAAGGCAATCTCTATCTCGGTGTCTGGGGCGGCAGTTCCGGGATTCTATGGTTCGACGACATCCAGATAGAAGAAACCGCGCTGGTGTATGTCACGCGCCGCCCGGGTACGCCGTTGAAAGTTTACGATCCCGATCATCCAGCGACGGTATATCGCGAGGGTGTCGATTACAACTACATTGCGGATCCCCGGATGATTTCGACGCGCACTCCGTTCAGCGACAATTATCATGATCCCGGGCCGGTCACTCTGCCTGCCGGATCGCATCTGTCGCCGGGTCAAACAATCGCGATGGATTTCTATGCTGCTTTCCCTATACCGGCTACGAACGGCATCTCGATGTGCATGACGGAGCCTTGGGTTTTGAAATGGCAAGCCCGGAACGGCCATGCGATCAAGCACGTTCTCCCTACCGACGGTGGGCTTCTCCTCGCTTACGATGAAATCCGGCAGATGAACTCATGCGGGAGCTGCCGGGCGAAGAACATGAGCGCGGGGCAACTGCTGGCGTGGAGCGTGCAACAGTCCATCCGGATTTACAACTTGGTCGCGCCTGGATCGCCCTTATACATCTGGAGCGACATGTTCGATCCTTACCATAACGCGCACGAAAACTACTACTATGTCGAAGGCGATCTCTCAGGCTCATGGAAGGGTTTGCCCTCTACCATGACGGTAATGAACTGGAATCTCGGTGATCTCAAGAATTCCCTCACTTGGTTTTCAGGACTGGATAGCCGCCAACCCGTGCCGCATCCGCAGATTATTGCGGGCTACTACGACCCGGAGACGCACGATGGCGCGCGCGCGGCGCGGGAGGAATTGGCCCAAGCCGCGGGGATACCGCACGTCATGGGCCTGATGTACACAACCTGGAACGAGGACTATTCGCAACTCCAAAGCTTTGCGGCTTCCGCGAAAGCCAACTGGGGCACTTACGTTTCGAGCGTGTCGAAGAAATTTTCAGCCAGCGCGCGCTAATCCGCGTGAACAGAACCGTGACCGTCAGGCTGGGTGCTGAGTTTAGGCTGTTATTTATTTCTTGGACTTCTGAAGACTCTCGGCTTCGTGCAGATGCTTCTCGAGCGTTGGCAGCGCCTGGCTTGCATAAGCTTTGATATCAGCGCTCGTGCCGTCCTGTGCTTGGTGTTTGTATTCAGCGATTGCTTTCGTGTGCCCAACTATCATTTCGTGAGCGAAACGGTGATCGAATGCTGCGCCTTTTAATTTCTCGAAGGGCGCCACCATCTTGTCTCTTGGCGCATCGAGGCCTTTAGGCACCGTGGCTCCGGCCTTTGCCGCGGCCGCGCTGAGCTGCTGGTAATCGTTTGTGTGATCGGTCACCAGCATTTGGGCATAATCCTTCACCGCCTGAGATGCCGCTTGGTCCGCCGCCATCTGACCCAGATGGGCTTCCAACATGTCCGTTTGCGCAGCCATGTCTACGAATTTCTGATCGCCGTTCGAACCGCCAGCTTGGGCGAGCATGGGCACGCAGCAGATCGCCCCGCAACACAAGCCAATGAGAATCCCTTTTAAATACATCCTTTGACCTCCAACGTGTTAGACGATCCGTGCGCACATGGCGCACCGGTACTAATACCTGAGGCAGCTTGTGTTGCGCGCTTTGAGCGTAAGCCGACGTGCACTGAGAAGTGGCGATGAACTCAATCCAGGCTGGAAAATCCGTGAGACGACCTCGATTTGGATGGCACCAGATCAAAGAAATGCGAGACTTCACCAGCCACACTGCGTTGTCATCCGCCGAACTGGTTCTGGATCGATTTCACAGTTCATTTGCGAGCGCGGCGATCTGACCGATTGCTCTGAATCAACTTCGCTGGCCGGTTGAGGCAGCCTGACCGATTAGCGTTCGCCGCCCTAAGAAACTCCCTGCCAAAGCTTGGTTTTCTGGCGCGTATTCCCGCGAGAGCTCTCGCGGCCTAGCTCAACTGTGATAAATACTTGGTACGTTAGTACCATTTAGATTGTTTATGGAATAGGCAAAATTTATGAAAATACAAAATAACCGGAGGACGAGTTGACCAGATCTGCTTTATTCGCGATGTTTTTGGCAGTTTTAGCTCTCCCACTGGCCGCGCAGGGACCGAAACCGCAACTTTGGTACTGGCACCATAGTTTGGTCACCAGTCCCCAAGGCTTGGCCTCGAGCGAGGCGCTCATTGACCGCGCTGCGGCAGCCGGGTATACCGGCGTCGCTTTTTGGGACGTGAATTCGGAGTTCATTAATTCCTCCTTTTGGCCCGCGAGCAATACAGCATATTTTCAGCAGGCGTTAAACTACGCCAAATCAAAAGGAATGCAAGTGATGGTGACGGCTGCCCCATTTGGCTATTCCAATGACGTGTTGGAGAACAATCCGTCCTGGGCCGAGGCGCAGCGTGTGGTGGGAACCCACTTTCAGGTTGATCCTTCCGGCAAAAGACTTCAAGTCCTGAACAGCTTTCCAGGCCTGGCGAATCCCGGTTTCGAATCAGGGCAAGTGGACTGGTTCTCAATTGGCGACCCGGGCGTCGGTGTGGATACGAGCGTCGCTCACACAGGTTTCGCGTCTGCGGTGATCAACAATGCACCGGCGAATGCGCGGCTAAAGCAAAATTTTTCTCTCCAGCCATGGCGCCAGTATCATGTGCGCCTGTTCTACAAATCGCAGAATTTCCAGGGCTACTCCATGCTCGCAGTTTTCGATGCCGCAAACTTCAGCATTGTGCGGCTCAATCCGACAATTAATGCGTACGGCACTCAGGATTGGACCGAGCTTGACTACACCTTCAACAGCCAGGACACCACACAAGCTTCCATGTATCTCGGGGTTTGGGGCGGCAACTCCGGCACGTTGTGGTTCGATGATATTCAGATCGAGGAGACCGATTTGGTCTATGTCACTCGCGGACGTGCTGGCACTCCGCTACGGGTTTATGATCCTAATAACCCCACGATGGTTTTTCAGGAGGGGACGGATTACAACTACATCAGCGATCCCCAGATGACAGCGCTGACGCCGTTCACCGATACCTATCACACTCCTCCCGCCGTGACATTGCCTGCGGGAACACATCTTTCGCCGGGCCAAGTGGTGGCAATTGATTCGTACGACGTATTTCCTGTGCCGGGTGTACTGAGCGTGAACATGTGTTTTACCGAGCCAGGTGTTTTGAACTGGGTAAAACAGAACGCTCAAGCGCTGGCAGGCGTTTTGCCGCAGGGAGGATCCGTCCTTTTGAGCTATGACGAAATCCGGCAGATGAATTCGTGTTTGACATGTAAGGCAAAGAACATGACGCCGGGCCAATTGTTGGCCTGGAGCACCGGCCAGTCACTCTCGGCTTATCAATCCGCCATGCCAAGTTCGCCGCTCTATGTTTGGAACGACATGTTCGATCCGTATCACAATGCGGTAAACAACTATTACTACGTTGAGGGGGACATTTCAGGATCGTGGAGCGGCTTGCCTGCAAATGTCACAGTACTGAATTGGAATCTCGGGAATTTAACCAACTCGCTCAATTGGTTCTCCGGGGCCAATCCTTCGCAGCCGGTCGCGCACCAGCAGATCATTGCCGGGTATTACGACAGCGGCGATGGCTCTTCGGCGGCTCAGTCCGAATTGGCTCAGGCGAGCGGGATTCCAGGCGTACTAGGTCTGATGTACACGACCTGGGCAGACGATTATTCGCAGCTTGAAAACTTTGCGTCCGCTGCGCAAGCGACTTGGAATAATTACTTGTCGAGTCTTTCTGCGTCTTCCGGCGTTGTCGGTTCGGTGCAAATCATCGCCAAATCAAGCGGCGAATGCCTCGATGTGCGCGGAAAATCCCAAATCGAACTAGCTCAGGTCCAACAATGGTCTTGTCAGGGAAGCGCAAACCAGCTTTGGCAGCTCATTCCGGTGGGAGATGGCTCCTTCGAAATCATATCTCTAAACAGCGGTATGTCTCTCAGCGTCGCGTGGAGCTCGCTCAATGACGGGGGCCTTATAATTCAGTGGCCGTATCTTAATGCCCCGGCCCAACATTGGACCTTGACCCCGACGAGTGACGGATTCTACAACATCGTCGCGCAAGGGAGCGGCAAATGCCTCGATGTAACCGGAGGACCGGCCGCCACAGCCAATGGCGTTCCCATACAGCAATGGGGCTGTTGGGGTGGCGATAATCAGAAGTGGAAAATGGTTCCGCTTTCTTAAGCCCGGAGTCAGTAGCGACCCCTGAACAGGGTATGTGAGATGGCCCGCGCACTGATGTGTATAACTAACGAGCGGAATACACATCAGTGCGAACGAACATCGGGGTAACTTCTCGCCCGGGCTCGGAGTTCGTTCAAGCTTTTGCGGTCGAAGAGCAGGCGGGATGTCCGCAATTACACTGGATTTCGGGAGTTTTTCCTGCTCCTTCGCAATAGGTGCTGCAATAATCGCTGTCTTCCCTCGCTTGGCATCTGCACGCTGGATGAGCGCATTTCTTTTTATCGGACATGGGTTCCTCCTGAAGTTCGACTCGCTCGCGCGTCCAAATAGGTCACCATTTCCGCTTCCACTCCCGCCACCAGCCCGTATCACCAAGATTTAGGGCATTCCAGGCGGCATCCAATGCTGCTGGATCGCTGTCAATTACTTTCTGTTTCGTAACGCTAGGCGATAGCTTAACCAGATCTGAAAACCGCTCGAATACCTTGCCTCTGTCCTCTCCGCGCGTGCGCGAGAGCAGATGCCAAAGAGTAAGCGCGTCCCGAGGGCGGGCGTCGGAGATTATGAGGTCCAGCGCCTTCGCGTCACCACCGTCAAAGCGGCTCACCGCCATACGCAAATCAGCGGGCGCGTCTTTGAAGTAGGGAGTTCCCGGGCCTCGGCCCGGTCTCGTCGAACAAGCCGCCCCTGCCGGAATAAACGACTCGATGTTGCGCCACTGGAACGCCACCCATCCGGTTTCCACGTTCAGAGAACCCGAACCATCCGCCGCGACTTGAAGCGTGTACCGGCACCCGAGGTCAATGGTCGTCGATGACGGCGTGTCCACTACGAATTGTCTCGGAGGCGCCCAGATCAGCGCGTGAATGGTTCCGTGTTCCAAGTCCAGCCGCTGTCGATCTTTCGTGCTCTCGGTCACACGCAACCGCGAGTGCGGATCGACCTGTACTTCACCGACGAAATCGGATTCGAGCCGTGCGGTCGAGCCATCTGTTTCAATAGCCTCGCCGTTCCGCACGACTCGCGGCATTCCGCCGGTCCCGAATATTTTCCACATCGAGCTATTTTGCAGCCGGTGAGCCTGCTCATAGAAACTGAGCGAGAACGTGATCGCCAAGGCCGCTGCCGCTGCTGTTGCCAGCCACCACGGCTTGCCGACTCGCGCGCCCCCTGGAGCTCTGAAATCGCCGCGCGCCGCTTCCGACCGGTATCGCAGAGGGGCCAACAGCCCTTCCAGACGCGCGATCTCCGGATCTGGTTCACCAGTGCGATCCCACAAATACTCTTCATTCATATTTCGATGAGCCTCCTAGAGCCTCGCGCAACAACTTCATTCCCCGGCAGAGGTTCACCCGCACAGACTCTGGTGTCAGTCCGGTGCGCCTCGCAATCTCGGGCCCTGTCATCTCTTCTACCAGTCTCAAAACCAGCGTTTCGCGATATGCCTCCGGCAAACTGTGCACTGCGGCTAGTATTCCAAACGCTTCGCGGTCCGGAGGGGTCCCGCCAGACCGATCCTTCGTATCGGTGAACACTTTGCGCTTCCGGTGCATATCAGTCGCGGCGCGCCGCGCAATCGCAGCAAGCCACCCCCCAAACGCTGCCGGGTTGCGCAAGGAACTTAACCGCTCCAGGGCGCGCACGAAAACATCCTGCACCAAGTCCTCGGCGTCGGCATAGGAGACATGCGATAAAAGGACTCCATGCACCATGTGCGCATACTGCTCGTAAAGATGCCCAAAAGCCGAGCGGTCCCCGCCTTGTGCGGCGCGGACCAGCGCGGCTTCTTCGAAATGCAGCTCGGCAGCGGTTGAGATCAGCACGTGATCTGAGCGTACTCCGTTCTTGAACTCTCAGAACTTTGATGCGACCGTGCTCGCACTCTGTTGCGAGATGTTCAAGGCGGCTTCCACATCGGCTTGGGCAGGCGCGTGGGAGAAGCGGGTCACGTTGGCCCACCGCACCGATTCTCCGTCTACTTGCACAATCGCACTTGGGTGCCAGCTAAAGCTCGGGTTCGATCCAACCAGGGTGACTACCCACTTTCCTTCACTGGGCCACTGCCGTGTCAAAGCATACGTGCCTTGCGCCGACAGCGGAATCAGTTTGAGCGGAATGGTTTCACGTTTTCCATTGACTAAACCTTCCGCCATTGCCGTGATGGCGATCTTTTCCGGCGTGCTGCACCCATATCCTCTGACCACGAGAACCGCGTGTTTCGCCTGCGCCTCCGGATTCGCGGAGGGTTTGGCAATTTCAACCGAGAAGCCGCCGGCAATTAGCGAAGCGGCCGTGATTGTTGCTGCGGCAAGGACCAACAGCTTGTGTTTTACTCGCATGGGCATGTCTCCTTTTAGTAACTCGTTTGTTGAGTTCCGTGGAGAAGACGCGGTGAGCATGCCCTAGCGTTAACAACTAACAAAAACGGGGTGGATTGGCGCATCCACCCCGCATTCTGGCACGCTTCGATCGGTTCTATCGGCGCCAATAGCCGCGATAGTAACGATGACCGTAATAGCGCGGCCCTACCCAATATGCCCCCACATAGGGCCGCGGCGCCCAGTAACCCGCGCGCCAATACCAGCGCGGACCAACGGGATAATAGTATCCGCCCACCCACGCATAACCGGGGCCGGGACTTGGCGGCGCATATGCTACGACCGGCGCTGGGGGAGGCGGCGCAGCATAGTAGCCGTAAGCAGGTCCGCCCACTCCAACACCGAAGAAAACTCGAGTTCCGGCAAATACAGAGCTTCCGGCCAGCAGTAATAATGCAAGTAATTTAATTTTCATTTCTCCTCCAACGTTCATCTTGGGATGCAAATGATTTGCCAAAACTAAGCTATTGAAAATTCATCGCTCAAGGGACCCGGTGACGGCTCTTGTCCACCGGCGGTGGTGCAAATGGGCCAGAATGCCGCTGCACGACCAAAGAATACTGAACAGAACTTAAGAACTGTATGGCTCGGGAAGAATGCGGCTATCGACCGGTACGACGCGGGCGGACGGAACAAACCAAACGCCCGCGCATGCTGGGGCTGCACGGCTTCATAGACGAAAACAATGACGAGCAGTTGGATCTCCTGATAACAAGACTTTGCGATTTTGACCATCCTCAGTGCACTGTTTCAGGTTTTCGGACCAATCCGTTCCACAGGTGTCTTGACACACGTTCAGGAATCAAATCGCCAATTGCATGCTAATAGCCTGGGTTGGACAGGAGCCCACAGCCTCCTCAATCATCTCCAACTCCGCATCGATGGCGTCGAATGTGTATTCGGTTCCCTGCATCATGCCGCTCGCATCAGTCAGCTCGACGTGAGACTCCCCGCCGATCTGAAACAACTTCGGTTCAATGCCAACACAGTTTGCGGCGAGAATACAAGCGGACGGGTCGATTCGTACGGTGATCTTCGGCATAGGTGTTCTCTATCTTGCCATGGGAGACAACTTTTCCGTTCTTGCGACGTCGCAAACCACAAGCGAACAGTTCCTCACTGCCGTCCTTTTGAGTAAATGCTCATAGCGATTGCGCAACGAACGCTCGCAAACATCAATCCGAATCTGACCGTGGTGAAGTTTCAGACCTTCGATCAGCAGATTGCGGACCGCTTTACCGAAGAGCGTACGGTGGCGCGATTGAGGACGTTGTTCGGCGCTCTCGCTCTGCTGCTCGCGACAGTAGGGCTTTACGGCTTGGCGACGGCTGAATCTCTTGCGGGAGCCATTCCCGCGCGGCACCCGCCTCCATCGATCCGCCGCGGGCCTTGAGGACCGAATAGCGAGCCACGCGGCGAGGTGGCCCGACGATAAAATTAGCTGAATCGTCAGAACGACTGAAGGTTTGGAAGTCGAGCATGCAAGTTGAACTACAATTGAATGCACCGCAGCCAAGTCCTTGGAAAGCTCTTATCGCAGGTGCGTTCGGAGGCCTAGTTGCATCGGTCGCAATGAGTGAGTTTCACTCTCTTTTCCCGCATGCCGAAAGCCACTCCCAGCCGGCTAGTGAAGATTCCACGGTAAAAGCCGCTTCTGCCATTTCAAAGGCGATTTTTCATCATCGGTTGACTGCCGCCCAGAAGGTGACGGCTGGTAGCGTGGTGCATTACGCATTTGGCACGACAATGGGGGCGCTGTACGGGGTGCTCGCCGAGTTTCGCGACTCTCAGCGTCTTGGCTGGGGATTGCCTTTTGGGGCGGCAATCTGGTTGGGTGCGCACGTGATAATCGTACCGGCACTCGGACTTTCTGAGCCCATCGTCGGGAAGGCCCCTGCTGCCGAAGCCGCCGAATTCGCTTCGCATCTCGTTTATGGCGCTGTGGTCGAGGGCGTCAGACGAACGCTGCGAAAAAGCTTGTCGTCCACCAGTCGGACGTGATTTCGATCCGAGTCAAGGCTCGTGTTCCTTCGCTTTCAAAACTACGCTTTAGCATAGGTTCTCCTCGCGAAATTGAATCCGGGCGAGCGTTCTCCCATCCTTGGCTACGCCGTTTTACCGCTATGTGCCTGAAGCAGGACCACAAGCGTCAATACCCCTTGCACTATCAGCGCCAGAGCGATGACCAGCGCATATCCTTCGAAATGCTGAGCCTGCAGAACTCTTCGAATCACCAGGGCTCCCAGCAATCCGACGCCCGCACCGCCAGCTATGACGAGGGCGCGGAAAATCGCGCGACCGCCAAGCATGGAGAAAAGCATTGTACTCAGGCCCTGGAGCGCAATGCACGCAGCAATCGCCGTTCGCGCCGCATACCCGTTGTGCTTCAAAATGTTCTCCATGACGGCCAGCCAAACGGCAGCGGCCGCGGTGAATACGCACATCAGCATTAATAACTGTTTCACGTGCGGTCCTCCCTTGATCTGAATGGACGCAAAGCTGATCGATTGGCGCAAATACCAGACATTCGCCCAAATGGGGCCTAAGCCCGGCAACCGCTCTTCCCGATATTCCTCGAGCAGATCGCCGGAAATTGTTTCGCGGTCACGGTCGGAAAGGAAAAGCAGCAGCATCCGTTCCAGCCATCGCGGCGGCGCGTCAGGACTCATGCCTTTGACTCCAGCGGCCAATTTGCCGACCGCCACATCTGCTCTAGCGCGGCCCTCGATTCTTTGAGAGCCTTCATCCCGATCGGGCTAACCCGGTAATAGCGTCGCGCCCGGCCGCCACGAACCGCGGTGCCTTCGCCCAAGCGCGAAGAAATCAGGCCCTTTTGCTCCAGCCGATCCAGGGTAGCGTAGACCGCCCCCGCGGCGACTTCCCGGTCCAGAGCGAGCTGAACGCCCCGAAGAATAGCGCGTCCATAGGCTTCCTCCGCCGGCTTCCAGATTGCGAGCAAGACAGCCTGCTCAAAAGTACCCAGTAGCTCTGCCATGAATGTCTACATTGTAGACATGGGACCGAATTTAGTCAAGCGAATACTCAAGGACTCATTTCGGTGGCGGCAGGAGATGCTTACCGTAAGTGAGTACTTACCAATCTGCCCAGCTTGATGCTCTAGGTGATGCGACACGCAGGATGATTGTCGAACGCCTTCGAAAAGGAGCTTTACCGGTTGGTAAATTGGCGGAGGGTTTCTCGATCACCCGCCCGGCCATCTCACAGCATCTTCGTGTACTGGAACGCGCCAGGCTTGCTACGCATAGAAGCTGCGGAACACGCCGGTTATCAGCTCAACCCCGAAGGGTTCAGTTCATTGCGAGCCTACTTCGATCAATTCTGGACAGAAGCGCTGGCCGCCTTCAAGAAAAAGGTGGAACAGGGCGAATAAATGAGCACAAAGCATCCTCCGATGCTGAGGCGCTTCGCAGAGTTTTTGATGGGCCCGAAGCGTGGGAAGGAATGCTTGGGCTGTTTCGCAACCAGGTGGAGCGGGAAACCGGGCGGAGTGAATGAGCGAATTTTTTGGGTGAGTCGCGTGGCCGGATCGTAATTAGCAAAAACGGAGAACGACCCTAGAGGAGAATCACAATGATGAAGCGGATTGATCGTATTTTCGGGTGGCTGCTGGTGGTCGGAGCCGCCGGCCACACCGCGGGCACAATTATGTGGACGCAACCGATGAGCGGGATTTTCATATGGTCTCTCGGATCTGCCTTGGCAGCCGGGCTGCTGGGAGCGCTGAATATCGTTCGGGCGGGAAGGCCTGAGGACAAAACGTGGCCGCGATCACTCTGGTCGGAACGGCTTGTTGGGTGCCGCTTGCGTTGAGCTTCGGCGTGAGTATCGGTAACCTACTCGATCCGCGAGCGATGTTCCACGCGATCGTGGCAGTCGTTCTGACAATTTTCAGCGGCCTTACGCTGTGGTCGCATTCGGCCAGTGCACATCGCGCAGCGCATCCCTCGACTGCGACTTAACCTTTTCATCGGCGACTCAGCCTTGAGCTCATGGAACCAGGAGACCCATTTCCCCTGACGATTGGCCTTCGAAGATTCAAGAAAAGGGAACCTTGCGGTTCCCTTTTGTCGCGTCGATCGTGATCGACCCTAGAGTTGTGACTAGTTGGTCCCCTTCGATTCGGGGCACTCACGAGTATAGCTCGCCCGGTTAGCTGATCTTCTCCGCGATCGACTTCGCTTGCACAAACTGCAGCAGATAATCCGGGCCGCCCGCTTTCGAGTCCGTTCCCGACATATTAAACCCGCCGAAGGGGTGCGCGCCCACCATTGCGCCCGTGCACTTCCGGTTGATATACAGGTTCCCTACGAAGAACTGCCGTTTTGCCTTCTCGGCCTTGCTTGCATTCGTGGTGAACACCGCCCCCGTAAGACCGTATTCGGAATCGTTAGCGAGCTGAAGCGCGTCATCGAAATCCCTGGCCTTCGTAACCGCCAAAACGGGACCGAAGATCTCTTCCTGAAAGATCTTGGCCTCTGAGTTGACATCAGCAATTACAGTCGGCTTGATGAAATATCCGTCGCCTTGCGCGGCGTCGCCGCCTGCGATCAACCGTCCTTCCCGCTTGCCGGTCTCGATGTACTGAAGAATCATTTCCTTTGCGCGAGCGCTGATTACCGGACCCATGTAGTTACTGAAATCATCCGAAGGTCCGATCGTGAGCTGATCCACCTTCGTCTTCAGCTTGTCCAGAAACTCGTCATAGACCGCTTCATCGACAATGGCCCGCGAGCAGGCGGAACACTTTTGCCCCTGGTAGCCGAACGCCGAATACAGAACACCCAAAACAGCTTCATCGATATCTGCTTCGCGATCCACAATAATCGCGTCCTTGCCACCCATTTCGGCAATTACGCGTTTAATCCAGAGTTGGTCTTTCGGCGTCTTGGCGGCGAGTTCATTAATATGCAGCCCGACATCTCGCGATCCGGTGAAGGAAATGAAGCGGGTCTTCGGGTGCGAGACTAGTACGTCGCCAATCGCGCCGCCGCTACCTGTCAGCAGAGAGAAGCTCTTGGCGGGAAATCCTGCTTCGAGCAGCACCTCGGTGAATTTCGCAGCAATCGTCGGCGTATCGCTAGATGGTTTGATGACCACCGTGTTGCCCGTCACGAGCGCCGCCGTGGTCATGCCGACCAGAATGGCAAGTGGAAAATTCCACGGTGGAATGACGATGCCGACGCCGAGAGGCAGATATACCATCTCATCGCGTTCGCCTGAAAGCTGAACGATAGGAGCCGGGTGTGCCAGCTTTACGGCTTGACGGGCGTAGTATTCGCAGAAGTCGATCGCTTCGGAAACATCGGCTTCCGCTTCAGCCCAGGTCTTGCCGGCCTCAAACACCAGCCAGGCATCGAACTCGTATTTCCGCTCGCGCAAGATTTCGGCAGCCCGGAATAGAAGAGCGGCGCGCTCCTCCATCGGAACCTCGGACCACACAGGGAAGTATTCGTAGGCGCGTTCCACGGCATCGCGCGCGTCCTGCTCCGATCCTTTCTGATGAATCGCGATAATCTCCGAGGGACTCGAAGGATTCAAGGATTCAAGCTTTGCCTGGGCTCGCCGCCGCTGCCCGGCAATCAGTAGATCGTATTCCTTCCCAAACTCGGAACGGACTTTAGAGAGAGCCGCGCGCATCTCTTTCGCCTTATCGGGTTGATTGAAATCCGTGTACGGCTCGTTTGCAAATGGAGTAACTTGAATCGGCGGGGTGGCAACTGCAGGCATAAGCGTCTTTCGTTCGATGCGCGCGGGAAGTGGTTAGATGCGCTCGTTGATCTCCTTCTCGGCAATGCGGCGTCCGCGTTCAAACATCTCCGCTGCATCTTCGGCGATTTCGCGTCCGCGTTCATAAAGTTCGCGTCCTCGGTCAAAGAGCTCCTGACCGGACTCGAGAATTGTTCTTTTGCCGCGGTCCGCCTGCTTCGCTAATTTGCGCCGTGTGCGGACCCCCGATTCGGGCGCCAGCAGAAGTGCGGCGGCGGCACCTAAAACGGCTCCGCTGACGAACCAGCCAATTGCGTTGACGGTGTTTTCACTTTCCATCAATTCACCTCCGTTCTCATTCTATGCTTCGGCGAGCGTCAACGGAATGTCTCGATCTCCACCTTGTCTCCATCTGTTCTGAAGGTGACCAGGCCTTGTTGGTCGGTACGGAAAACTGCGGAGTGGTGTTCGGCCAGCCGCGCGAGCACGTCGGGATGAGGGTGATGGAACTGATTCTTGTAGCCATCGGAAATGAATGCGAAACGCGGGTTTACCTGTTCCAGGAATTCCTCCGATGAGGAGGTTTTGCTGCCGTGATGTCCCACCTTCAGGAGCGTGACGGGCTGCAGTTCACCGCTGCTGACCATGTCGTCTTCCACCGGCCGCTCGGCATCGCCAGTCAGAAGAATGCTCCTGTGGCCATACTTCACTTCCAGAACCAATGAGTCATTGTTGCCGGCGTTATCGCCGGGAACGTAATCGACGGACGGCGCGAGCACCCGGATTTTCGCTCCGCCGATATTCAGCGGCGGCGAGGCGCGATTCAGCGCCAGGATTGGAATTCCATCCGCCCGGGCGGTTTGCTGAATCTTCTTCCACTCGGCGCTTTCCGGTTCGGCGCCTATCCATAGTCCGCGAGGATGGAAATTGTCCAGAATCGCGCCCAAGCCGCCCATGTGATCCGAATGTCCGTGCGTGAGCACCGCATAATCGAGATGCCGGATGCGTCGGCTCCACAGATACGGAGACACTACGTCTTCGCCCATGTCGATCTGCGGTTTTCGCGCCATCCGCTCTGCGCCGGGAAATCCTCCCGCGTCCACCAGCATGGTTTGGCCGTCCGGGAAGACCAGGAGCAGGCTATCGCCCTGGCTGACATCGATGGCCGTAAGCTCCAGCATACGCGGCCGGATGTCCGGTTTCCAGGGCTGCCAGCAGATAATTCCAAACAGGGTGAGCGAGCAGGCAAGTGCGGGAAACTTCCAGCGGCGGCTATGGCGGATACAAATCGCCAGAATGATCAATGAGAGGCCAAACGCGATCGAGATCCAGAGCGGAAGAGCGGCCATGCGCCACGCCGGTTCAAAACGCACATGCCAACTTGCCACTAGTTCCGCCCAATACAGCAGCGTTTTGGTGAGTAGGGCGAGCAGCCGCCAGCCGGTTAGAATGGAGGCGAAACCTAATGGAACCACGAGCGATAAAAGCGGAATTACGAAGATATTCGCTGAAAGCCCCGTGATCGACAGCCGGTGGAAATAACTGATCATCGGCAGCGCCAGCCCAAACTGGACGCAAGCCGAAACGATCACAGCTTCCAGAATGAAGGCACTGAGCAATACGCTTCGCCAGACGACTTGCCGAACCCAAGCTTCACGGAGACCGGTCCACAAGCGCAGCGTTTCGACAGTCAGCCGCAGTTCCGTGCGCCACTGTGCTGCTCTGGTTTCCACCTGCGGGTCATAGGCGACTTGGTCAAATCGCTTCACGGCCGCCCGGAGCGGCTCCGTGATCCGTTCCATCACCGGAATCGCAAAAGCTGCGATTGCCGCGGCAGAGAGAAAAGAGAGCTGAAAGCTGGGATCGAACAGTTCGTCCGGATCGAACGTCAGGTAGAGAAGCCCCACGACCGCGAGTATGTTCAGAATCCGTGTCTTCCGGAAAAAATAGCTGGCAAGAAGAAACAGCGTGAAGCCGCCCGCCGCGCGAACGACTGGCGAACTGAAGCCCGAAATAAATGCGTACAGCCAGCTTGCAATCGTCGCCACTCCGAGCGCCGGAACCCGCCTGAATTGCAGCACTCGAAGAATAAGCAGCAAAGTCAGCGCCAATACGGAGACGTGCTGGCCGGAGATGACCAGCGCATGATAGGTGCCCGTCACGCGGAAATCGTTTGTCCAGCGTCTTTCCACTCCGCTCGTCTCGCCGATCAGCGTCGCTTGCAAAAGCGCGGACGTGTGCGGATCGTCAGGATAGAGAAGCGTCAGACGTTCCAGCGCCCAAGTTCGTACGGCGTACAGCCAACCTAGCGCGCGTGTTCCGCAGCGTGCATTCAGGACGCGAACATCGCCCAAGCTCGATACTGTACCGGTCCAGTAAATATGCTGACTTGCCAGGTAGCCGACGTAATCGAACGAATCGGGATTTTGAAAGTTTCGTGGGGAACGAATTTTCGCCGCGACTTCCACTTGCTCGCCCATATTCGATTTGCAGCTTTTGCTCTCCCTTCAACGCGACCGAAATGCGAGCCGCAGCCTTAGGAGCTAATTGCAGCGTGAATTGTTCGCGATTGGGAGAGAAAACCGGCGGATTGATTACGCATCCCGAGAGCAGAACGATTTCGGCATCATCGGCATTCAAGCGTGGCGATCGACCCTGGCGATGGACAATTTGAGAGGCAATCCCCATCACGAAAATCGCGGCGCATGCCGCAGCGAGACGGATGCGGTATGTACTGGGGAAAAAAGCCACAGCGGCAACGGCCAGAACACCGATCGAAGCCGGAAGAACCAGATCGCCTAAGGTAAAGAAAACAAAGTGGGCGACCAGAATTCCTGAAGCCAAAGCCGCCAGCGGCAGCAGAAGTGGTTCACGCACTGTCAATTTAGTGCCCGAGTCACTTTCTTTCTTCTCGGAGAAGGGCTTGCGAAAAAATTGGCTTTGAATTGCCGATGAGCGCCGCGAAGTCGATCAAAGTGAACGGCCGAAATATTACGGCGCGCCAGATGGCCGTCACCTATGCAATGTCTGGCAAGGCGAGTTTCCCGATTTTGACAGCGGCGAAGACGGCTACTCCGCGCACGCGCCGGTGGACACGTTTCCTCCGAACAGCTTTGGATTTCAGGTCATTACCGGGAACGTGTGGGAATGGTGGTCCGATTGGTTTTCGCCCGATTACCATCTTCTGGCCACGCGCAAGAATCCCGTCGGTCCTCGAAATGGGCAAGTGAAATCCAGGCGAGGAGGCTCCTACTTATGCCACGCTTCCTATTGCAATCGCTATCGCGTTGCTGCCCGAACAGCGAACACTCCAGACAGCGCCACGACAAACATCGGCTTCCGGTGCGCTCGCGATCTGAGTTGACGCAAAAAGTGAAAGGAAAACACCCGCCAAATAGCGAAGAGTGCAGACCGAAAGACTTCCGCCCTGCACTCTTCCTGAAAATCCTGCTTGTTAGGCCAGGGCTACTTGTTCGGCTTGGAGCCCTTTGGGTCCGTTCTTGACAACAAAGGAGACGCGGGCCCCTTCGTCAAGGCTTCGATAGCCAGACGATTCGATCGCGGAGAAATGGACGAATACATCTTCGCCATTCTCTCGCGCAATGAATCCAAATCCCTTCGAAGCGTTGAACCACTTTACGGTTCCAGTTTCTTTCATCGGTTTTCTCTTTCTTTCTTTTTTGCTACAAAAACCTAACAGATCAATTGAGGGAATCGAGAACTGCTTACCGTAAAAGGTGGGCCGTGCCGAGTGAGTTCAAATGACAGAAAGGAATTTACGTGCTCCTAAACGATAACCGTAATAGGAGCGTTTTGTCAATGAGGATCTGTCAATAATGAAGCGGAAGTCTATCTAGGACTGTACCTTCCGAATCACGGTTCCGAGTTTCGCCCGTTCTTCCGGGGTCATCCGGATCTGGTCGCCGGTCGATTGCCTCGGAGGCACCTGAGGCTTAGTCTCACCAGTTCTTTCAGAAATAGCGCGATTCTGAGCGATCCGTGCGACCGTCCGTTCCGCGGGAGTCATGAGGTGATAGGGTTTATTCATTGCGCAACCTCCTCTATGATCTCGCATCGGGCAGCAAAAAGCGCCAGGAATCGCCGAAGTATTTCATGACCGCTTCGGCCGCGAGATACCCGCTACGTACCGCGCCTTCCATAGTGGCGGGCCAGCCGGAGCGCGTCCAGTCGCCGGCTAGGAAGAGGTTCGGAATCGCCGTAACACCTGGCGGTCTCTTGCCTTCGAGAGCGGGTGCGGCGGAGAACGTGGCGCGAATTTCCTTTACTACGTGAGCGCGCTCGAGTTTCGCGTCGCTGGACTTTCGGAAAAAACTCTTTTAACTCCTTCAGCGCAAGATCGATCACCTCGGCGCGGGGCATGTCGGTCAGTGCACGCGAGGCGCTGACTACTACTTGTATTTGCCGGCCCTCGTGCTTGTTGAACATCCATTGGATGGTTCGATCGAGCAGCGTGGCATGGGGTAAATCGGTCACGCGACGATCAAACCACAGATGAATACCCGTGATGGGAGAGTGGCTGAATTCCGACGTGTCGATTGGCAGGCCGGGCGCTAACGTAGCGATTCGTTCGAAAGGCACCGCCAAGACATAAGCCTCAGCCGTGATGCACTCGCCGTTCACGATCAGACCGATTACGCGGCCATTCTCGATCCGAACCCCTTGAACCGGAGCGCGATGGACGATGTTCACCTGCGGATACTGCGACCAGGCTTGCTCGGAATAGAGGTCGCCTAAAGGTACTGCCGGAACTCCCATTTCGTAGGAATCGGCCCGCAAGAGAAAGCCGAGATAGAAGACTTGCAGACCGTGGGCCGCCGCCATGCGATCCAAATCTTCATTGATGGCGCTGACCAGCACCTGGCGCCAAAAACGCTCAATGGCTCGCGGGCTTTGCTTTTTTTCGCGCAGCCATTCGAGCATCGTGATGCGATCGAGATCGGTTCGCGTGCCGTATTCGTAGCGTACGGAGAGGAGGCCGCTTGCGACGCTCATCTTGTCTGAAATAGAGAGAAATCGCAGGCGCGCGAAAGATTCTGTAAAGTGCAGCGGAGCGGGAAGGACACCGCGGCGCATTACGGATATGCGGCCGCCTGGCTCGATCCAATAAAACTCGCGATAAAACTGGATGCGTTCCAGAACGCCCAGGCGTTTGTAGAAATCGATTAAATTCTTGCAGCACCGGAGTAGGACGTGCTGGCAGTTGTCGATAGTGGGGCTATCTTCGTCCGCTGTGTTGAGTGGATAGGAGGTGGCGCGGCCGCCGAGAAACGAGCGCGCTTCGAACAGCGTTACGGTCTGTTCAGCGGACGCGAGTGCGACAGCACTGGCAAGACCGGCCAGGCCGCCGCCGATGACCGCAACGCGTGGATTTTCGGACAAGTGGTTAACTACGCTCGACGGCGGCCGCGGCGTGAGCATAGGCCTCGATCATATTTTCGATGAGGCGCAGGCCGGATTCGCGTTCGAGCGTGAGAATGGATTCGGGATGGAACTGAACGGCTTCAATCGGCAGGGTGCGATGGCGAAGCCCCATCACAATGCCATCTTCGGATTCGGCCGTGATCTCGAGGCATGCTGGAAAAGTCTCGCGGTTTGCATACAGTGAGTGATAGCGCCCGACCCGGAATGGCGAAGGTAAGTTATGAAATACGCCCCGGCCGTGATGCGAGACAAGCGAACCCTTGCCGTGCATCGGGTAACCCAACACTTCGAGTTGACCTCCGAAAGCCTCGACAATTCCCTGCAACCCGAGGCATACGCCGAAAGTTGGGATACCGCGTTTGGCAAGTTCCTGAACGAGAAGGGGGACGCCGAAATCGATGGGGCGCGCAGGACCGGGCGAAATCAAAACGATATCCGGCCGGCTCGCGTCGATCTCCTCAAGCGCGACATTGGAACGGAACGTAGAGACCGTCGCCCCGGTTTGACGGGCATAATTGGCCAGTGTGTGGATGAAGCAATCGTCATTATCGACGAGCAGAAGACGAACGCCTTCACCAACCCGGCGCATGCGGTAAGGTTCGGGACCGGAAGCAATGGCAGGATAAAGCGCGCGGAAAAAGGCAGTCGCTTTCAGGCGACATTCCTCATCTTCCGAGCGCGGGTCCGAATCGTAGAGCAACGTGGCGCCGGCCGCGTAGCGAGCGATTCCGTTCTTCAAATGAACGCTTCGTATGGTGATCCCCGTGTTGATGTCGCCGTTGAGGCTCAGCATCCCGATTGCGCCGCCATACCAGCCGCGGGCATCCTTTTCAAGATCTTCAATCGCTTGCGCCGCGGCTTTTTTGGGAGCGCCAATGATCGTGACCGCCCACATGTGAGTGAGGAAAGCATCGAACGAATCGAAGCCGTCCATCAGAGTGCCCTTCACGTGATCGACGGTATGAAAAAGACCGGCGTACGATTCGATTAGGCGGCGGCCGATCACGCGGACTGAGCCCGGAACGCAGACGCGCGACTTGTCATTGCGGTCAACGTCGGTGCACATCGTCAACTCCGACTCTTCTTTGGTGGAATTCAGCAGCTCCCGGATGCTTTCGGCATCACGTAAGGGGTCGCCCGAGCGGCGCGCCGTGCCGGAAATCGGGCAAGTCTCTATGCGCTCACCCTCGACTCGCACGAACATTTCCGGTGACGCACCGATAAGCTGCTCGTCACCCATTTGCAGGATAAATTCGTACGGGCTCGGACTGGAAGTTTGGATGCGCTGGAACAACTCGGACGGGCTATTATCGAACGGCGCGCTAAAGGTCTGGCGCAGAATCACTTCGTAATAGTTGCCCTGGCGCATGCCCTCTCGAACGGTTTCCACCTTCGCCATGTACTCTTCGGAAGTATGGTCGGATTCGATTTCGGCGTGCTTCGCGGACGAGCGCACTTTCGGAATAAGCGGCGAGCTGCGGCTTAGACTGGCGGTGGTGAGATCGCCCGCGGCGAAATCGTATTGGAATCGCTCGATAATTTCCTTCTTGCGATCCATGAAGTAGATCTCATCGCAGAGGAACAGGTGCAAGTCTTTCTGACTTTCGCGCGGAAGACGCAGACGAATGGGATCGAACTGGAGAAGCAGATCGTAGCCGAAAGCGCCTACCAGCATCAGGCGGGAATCGTCCGGGTGGCGAAATTCCTGGACCAGCGTTCGCAGGATGGAGAACGGCGACGGCTGCTTGCTCCGCTCTTCTTCGGGAAAGCGATCCGCGAGAGGTTTTAACTCGCCGGTGAGCGCGGTTTCGGTTGATTCAAAAGATTGCCAGTGTTGATGATCTCGAAGAAGATCGGCCAGAATACCTAGCAGCACTTTCCCCCGGGCGTTCAGGGACAGGAAGTGCAAGCTGCGGCCGCGGCCGATAATTTCAATCGGCGGCGCGATGCTGGCAACGTCCCAGCGCGAATAGCGCTCAGGATACTCATAGCCGGACGAAAGATAGACGCCACGCTTCGAATCGAGCTGCTTCAACAGATGGCCCAAGCCGCGCGCGTAAGGAACCCTAGAGCCGGATCGAGTGACAGTAATTCCGTGCGGGGTCGTGTAACGCAACTTCGACATGAAGAAAACGGCGGAAACGCGGTCGCTGTACAAACCAGAATAACAGCCGCTTTTCCTTTGCAGCGGAGCGAGGTAATGAGCCAGGGCGGATCTAACGTGGGTCTAACCTCACTTGCAACTGCCATTGCGCGCTTCACGAACTGCTAGAAACGTGATGCTGGCGGGAGGCAAGGTGACTGGTCCGGCAGGCGTCGGGACACCCACGAGGTCTGGGATGGAATCGTCAGCGCCCAGCTTCAGTTCCTGTCCGTTCAGATCCACGCGAGGGTCTTCCAGATGGGGCGCGGTCAGCGTAAAGCGATAGGAGGCAACGGAAAGAGCGAGCATCTTCGAAGCAGTTTGATCGTTGTTGATAGCAAGAACGGCTACGCCGCCGGGCACATCGCTTAAACAATGTGCGTACACATGAAGAGCGACGGCTGGGGCGGGCTTCAGCACTGTGCGGCCCATAAGTTTGTGCCACAGCAGGGCTGCCCAATAGTTAGGTCGGGGAGCAAAGGTCTTCTCGTCCAAGAGGGCATAGTCGCTCGCGGCCAGTGTGTTGTGAGCAACCACACGAACGCCCCGTTTTGCCAGGCGGCCGTGCTCATCGAGGTAGCGGAACGTGTCCAGAAAAGTGGAGGCCCAGGGGTTTCCACCGCATCCGGCATCGGCCGTTTCCGTAATCCAGATGGGCTTACCGGGTTCGTAGCGGTCTCGCAGGTTTGCGTAGAACGTGCTGATCTCGTCGGGGCGGGCAAGCCATTCGTCTGAAAGAGCAGCAGCGGCTGTTGTTCCTCTTCCCGGACTCATGCTGGCGCAGCGCTCAGAAACGGCTGGGTAGAGATGATAGTCGAAGACGTCGTAGACCGGTCCGGTGGCTTTCAGCAGATCTTCCGAACGAAGCATTCCCATATTTGGGGGGACGACGGTCGTGCGCGTTTCAGCAACCGAGCCGGGTCCGAGGAAAAGAGTATCGGGGGAGGTCCGCTTTAGGAACGGACGAAAGACGGCGACGTCTCGCGCGTAGTCATCGGCACTGTACCCTCGCGGTGCTCCGCCAATCACGGCTACGTTCGGCTCGTTCATAAATTCGGCCGCGGCGATCCTGCCGCCCACCGACTTCGTGTATGAAAGAAGTGCCCCGGCTTGCTGTGGCGTCCACACGCCTTCCGCATTGCGAGTGCCCGGGCTGATTGCGAACGAAGTGATAATCTCCGCATTCACGGCATGCGCGAAATCGAGCACGCCTTTCCATTGCTCACGTGTAAGCACCCCATTGAAGCCCTTCAGCGGAGAGGTAGGTGCTGGGCCATCGGCATCTTGGAAATAAGTTGTGTTGGCCCAGGTTCCGCTGACGCGCACATAGGTCGGCCCGAGAGCTCTGGCGAGTTTCCGTAATCGAGCGTTGGTAAGGTTAGTGGGCGAGCGGTATTCGTATAGGTTTGGATCCATCCCCGCGGGAGTGGAGGCGGATTTCCCGGCATCCGACGTCTTTTGCGCCGCTGAGCGCAAATTTTTGTATGGCTTCCAGAAGCGGCCGCCAGTGACTTCTAACATTTCAATGTTGTAGGCCTGGAACCGTGTATCGACATGGCCGATCGCTGGCATGTCCTTCGGGTTCACCGAAATCTCGGCCGAAAACGCCGGTGTGCAGTAGCCTATGCCGAGCACAATTGTGAGGATTGTACTCGCGTGAGCACGCGCATTCTTTTGGGTCATCTTGACATCCGACTAACGTGAAAGCAAAGCCCCGCATCTTGTGTGCAATCGCGTGATCGGCATAATCGCCCTCACCCGGCGAAGCTCGTCCATGAGCGCTGCATCCTGACTTCTCACAGTTGGCACGGGTGCTTGAATTTTATACTGGATACCTCCATGGATCGCCGCCTGGTCCGTCGCGCCGTTATCATCGCGGGACTTCTCGGTATCACTCTTTGCATTGGGACGATCGGTTTCCGGGTCATTGAAGACTATTCGCTATTTGACGCGTTTTATATGACGCTGATCACGATTACCACGGTGGGATACGAGGAGATCCGGCCGTTGAGCCGGGAGGGGCGAATTTTTAATTCTTTCCTCATCCTGTTCGGCGTCAGCGCGATGTTTTTCGCCGTGGGCGCCATGACTCAGACAATTATCGAACTGGAACTGCAGGACCGCTTTGGCAAACGGAGAAAGAAACGTATGATTACGCAAATGCATGATCATTTTATTGTTTGCGGATTCGGACGTGTGGGTCGGAACGCATCTTATGAGCTGCAGCGTGCGAAGGCGCCGTTTCTGATCGTCGATCGAAGTGAGCAGCGGGTAGAGCGCGCAATTCATGCCGGAATGGTGGCGGTAGTGGCGGATGCCACAAGGGACGACAGCCTTCGCGAAGCGGGCGTGCTGCGAGCGCGCGGGCTCATTGCCGCGCTGCCTTCCGATGCCGAAAATTTGTTTATCATCCTTTCCGCCAAAACTCTGAACACGAAGCTAACCGTAGTTACGCGAGCTTCCGAGGAAGAAGCTGAAGAAAAGCTGCGGCGAGCCGGGGCAGATACGGTCTTTGCGCCCTATACCATGGCGGGGCACCGGCTCGCGCAGGCGCTGATCCGGCCGCACGTGGTGGAGTTTCTGCAGTTCGTGACAGGCGGGGTGGGCATCAAGATCATGATGGAGCAGCTCCAGGTGGCAGCCGGGGTGGAGTTCGCGTCAAAGCCTGTGGGAGAGCTTCTGGCGCGGCGTGAATTAGGCGTTATCATCCTCGCGATTCGAAAACCAGGCGGCGAGATGCTGTTCAATCCTCTTCCTGAAATGAAGATCGATCCGGGCGACTTTCTGATCGTTTTAGGCGAGCAGCACAATCTGCGGAACCTGGAGCACATTCTCGCCGGGTAGGTCAGCCCTCGAGAAATTGTGGCGAGCTAGTAAGGCCCTTGAGTCCCAGATAGATTCGCCACGCCACCTTTTGTGACCAGCACTGTTACTGGAATGGCCGTTAACGCTCCCCACTGCCCGTTGGGGCTGCCCAGGTATTGGGCTGTAATCACGTTCGTGCCCCGCGGCAGAGTGGTCGCCAGGATAAACGTGGTGTAGTTTCCATTGCCCGCTTGCAGGGATTGCGCCAAGCCCAGCGCCAGCGGCGGCGCGCCATTCACGGAGTCGTAGAACTGGACCAGCCCATAAGGCAGCGTAAGTTTTGGGTCGGTGAGAGTCGGGAGGACGTCAACCGTAAGCCTGCTGGTCGTCCTTGGTGAAAGCAGGGATGCTTCCGCGCTCAGCGTGATCGCCGGAGTAGCCGGCAGCACGATCGTCCACATCTCAGCGCTGATGTTCGGCGCGTAGGTGGAATCCCCTGAGTACTGGGCCACAAGCTGATTGGCTCCAGCGCCCAGGTACCCGGACCACGGCACCGTCAGTGTGGCGCGACCGTTGACGAGCGTCACTGGCGCCGCAGCGATATACCCAAATTGGCCGATCAGCGATACCGTTCCACCGGGCGTAGCACCGCCGGACGCCGCCGGCACAACCGTTACCGCGTACGTTTGTGACTGACCCACCACGATAGAACTCGATGCCTGCGCGAGCTGTACCTGCGCCGGCGCCCCCGTGACCGCCGCCACGCTCACAGTAAACTGCGGTGTGCGGAAGGAAGGCACAGCGACAGCGTTGTACCGGCTGTCACCCGAATAAGAGACGCGGAGCGAGTGCGTACCGGGACCAAAACTTCCCGTATAAGCTGCCTGATAAGCGCCCTTTGGCACGGTTGCGTCGAGCGTAATCGGCGCCGTGATGGCAACGTCATTGTCAAATACTTGCACAGTGCCCGAGGGCACCGCCGTTCCGGGCGCCAGGACGACAAGATGCAACTGCTCTGGCGTGCCGACCGGCAGGTTGGTCACATCGCCGATAATCCGGACGAAGTTCGGAAACGCCTTTATGATGGTAACTGCAACCGGTTGTGCGGTCGCTGAGGCGTTGAAACTGTTGTCGCCGGAGTATTGAACGCTGAAGTTGTGCGTGCCCACCTCCAAAGAAGCGCTCAGCAGCGGATCCAGGGGAACCCATGCGCTGCCGCCGGCGATCGGCGCTGTTTCTAGCGTAGCGCCCCCATCCAGGACCGTCACCGTGCCCGTTGCCGCACCCATGCCCGACAGCCCTTTCACAGTAATCGCCAGACTTATGGACGTGCCATAGAACACGCCGCCTTGCGTCGGTACCCAATACTCCACCAGGTTCAGGTTGTATGGCTGCACCGACACCGTGCTAGGTTCGGGCATGATTTCCATCGCGACCACATCGGAGTCGCTGCCGCTGAACATCGCGTCGCCGTTGTAGTGCGCACGGAGTGCGTATTTCCCGCCTGGCAGATCAGACACCACGGCCGAAAAAGCGCCTGCGGTGAGCGGGATGGACCCAGAGGCATATCTATATTTTCCGGCATCCAGCGCAACGTCTCCAGAGGGAACTCCCGACCAGTGATCCGCTCGCACGCGCCCGGACAGAGTAATCGGCTGCCCGTGCTGCGTCTTTCGGGTTAAAGCCCGTAGAGTAGTTTGTGTTTCCAGCTTCTTCGCGGTGGGCCATTGCGTCACCAAATTCGCGGCGTTTACAGATCCCAAACCGGTCGCCATATCGTAGCCGGCGGCCGCATCGAAGCCAATGACGCCAGGAACGCTGTTGTTGCCTGTGGTGATGTCGTTGAACACGCAGTTGTTCGGTTGCAGGGGGCTAGTCAAAATGGAAGCGTCGCACTGCGCGCTTTGCTGCGCGGCCGCGAGTTGGTACAGATTATAGTTGACCAATCCAAGAAAGGTCCCGCGCTGCTGCTCCACCAGCGCCATCATGCCGGCCATTGCCGGTGAAGAAGCGGAAGTCCCTCCCACTACCACCGCATTCGTCAGCACGGTCTGGCCATTCGCGGTTGTGCTCTGGCATTCGCCCTCAATGCAGACCAGGTATCCGTCATGCCCGCTGGCGGCGGCTAGCGAAACATCGGGCAGATCGCGCACGCCGTCGTCAGGCACGCTCGGTCCGGCCTGCCAGGAGGGCTTCTCATATCCGCCACTACAGGTAATCTGCGACGGGTCGCCCGAGGTCGCGTACGCGCAGTTACTGGGGCCCCCGCCCCCCGCTACCAGCCGATATTCGCTATTGCCGCACTTTTTCGGGTCCTGGGTCGGATCGCAGCTTTCGTTCCATGCCATCTCGGGAATGTAACCGAATGCGGAAGACTGGTCCGGGTTGTTCTGCGTCGCCCAGTATGCGGCATCGTTGCCGTTTTCGTTGAATTCCGTGCCGCCCACCGCAACGTTGTATGGTGTCGATGCCAGGCCATTGACCATGCGTCCATGTTGCGCGGGACTAAAGCCACTGGTGGGATCACAGCCGGCGGCCCCGCTGTCGCCGGAGCTGACAAAAACCGTCATGCCCTCCGCCGCTGCCTGCCGCCATAAGGCCTCGTAAAACGCATTGCCCGCCGGACCGAGTAGGGCTTCGCACAAGCCGTAGCTCGTGCTCATGATCGGCGCGATGCGGTGGTCGATGATGTAGGCCGCAGAGAGATCCACCCCGTCGGTGGCCGCAGTCGTGGCCGATGCGACATAGTCGATCGTGGCGTGAGGTGCGGCCGCCCCGGCCCACTGCACGTCCAAATGCGCTTCCAGTTCGTCTCCGGTATAGCCAGGGTCGGCTCCGTTCGTGATGACCTGAGGGTCGTTGGGCGGTAGGCCAAAAATCTGACGAAACACTTGCACATCGGAGAGGCGAATGTCAGTTCGACCGACGATCGCCACTGAGACTCCGGTCCCACCCGTGCCGTCCTTCAACAGAGGGGCGATGTTATAGATGTTCTGGAAATCGCCCGGGCTGAGGAAATGATAGGTGCCGCCGGGCGAAATCAAAGTGTAGGTCGGATCGACGCTGACGGACCCCGACGGACCGACCTTGAACGAGCCCAAGGGAGCCAGCGAGCCACTGTTGCCGAGGCTGACCAGCGTAGCACCGCTCTGCATCGGCTGTTTCTCGTAATTGCTCAGCGAAACCACGCCTCCAACCACTGGAGCTAGCGCCTGGGGCAGGGAAATGTCGGTTGCATTGCCGGTGTATTGCCTTCCGTTCACGCGGTACTGGTGCATCTCGGTATGAAAGGCTGATTCGACCTGACTCGCCGTGCCGGAGAATTCGAGCCACTGCCGTCCCGCGGCGATCTGATCTACTTGGAAGCCGTTCTGCACTAGCCAGAGGGAGACTTGCTGCACATCGGCATCCGCCGGCCCGAACCGCTCGCCGTACTGCTCTGGCGTTAACCACCGCTGATAATCCGGTGACGCGGGATCATTTTGGGAGTTCAGCAGCCTCTTCAAACTAGCTTCTTGATCGCTACTGGGAGTGAGCATCAGCAGAATCCGCCGCATCGGCGCGCTACCTGGAAGGCGCCCCGTGTCGCTCTGCGTCCGAGCAAAGGGCGCTGCGGTATTAGGAAGAGTCCGGAATTCCGTATCGGAGACTCGTTGCGCAACGCGGGCGGGGATCTGCGCGTGCAGCGCGATTCCGAACACCGTGATCAGACTAGCGGCAACCCCTCGCCAGAATCGTGGCACCCGTTTTCGCAGCGGCATTCAGTCGTGTAAGCCTTCAGCCGCCCACTCCCTAAACGGCTACGTAGTCTATCACGGCTGAGTTTTTGGGATCTCGAGAAATTGTGGCAAGCTAGTGGTATGGCACGCGGCTGGGAGAGTAAGGCCGTTGAGTCCCAGATAGAGGCCGCTGAAACGCGCAATTCACGGTTGGCGAAAGCGCAGGCCAGCGCCGAGCAAATCCGGTTGGAACGCGAACGCGAGGGCATCGAGCTGTCGCGAACACGGGTCCTTCAGGATCTCGCGTCGGCAACTAATCCGAAATACCGTGATTTACTGCGGCGCTCGCTCGAATATCTGGAAGGGAAGCTCGGCGAACTCGACAAAATCAGCAGACAAGATCATCTCGGGTAAATTCAATTCCGCCGATACGACCCAGCATCGCTAGGGCTATGTTTTCGGTTGTGAAGAATTCCTGGGCGATGTTCTGTACTTCCTGGCGCGTTACTGTTTCGATATTTTCGAGCATCTCATCGGGCGACATGAAGCGGTCGAAGTACAATTCCTGGCGGGCTAGATTTGACATGCGGCTTGAGGTCGATTCCAAGCTCAGCATGAGCGATCCCTTGAGGTGGTCCTTGGCGCGGCGAAGCTCCTCTTCCCCAATCAGCTCGTTCTTGAGCTGCCGAAATTCCTGAATGACGGACCTAACTACCTGGCTCGCGGTCTCCACGCCTGTGCCGGCGTAAACGGTAAAGCAGCCCGTGTCGCTGAACAGATTCAGCTCGGAGTATACGGCGTACGCCAGCCCTTGTTTTTCGCGTATATTCTGGAACAGCCGCGAACTCATACCGCCTCCTAGAACGGTGTTCAGGACGTACAGAGGAAAACGAAGTTCATGCGCCAGGGGATAGGCAGGGACGCCCAGAGCAATGTGTACCTGTTCGAGAGACTCCTTTTTCTTCAGAATGATGGGCGCGTTCGTTTTAGGAATGGAATCCGCCGGCAACGCGCCCTGCTCGGTTAGTATCGCGAACTTGTCTCGCACTAGACTCACAATTCGATCGTGTTCCAGACTGCCCGCTGCGGTGATGAGGATATTCTTAGGGCTGTAAATGCGCCTGTAGTAATCGAAAAGCATCTCCTGCCCGAACTTTCTCACGGTCTCTTTTGTTCCCAGGATCGGCTTGCCCAGGCCATGGCCTTTCCAAAAATTACTGATGAAGGTTTCGTGCAACACGAATTCGGGCTGGTCCGCTTCCATCTTGATTTCCTCGAGGATCACGCCTTTTTCTTTTTCGATATCCGATTCCCGGAAAACGGGATTCAGAACCAAATCAGCGAGGATATCCAGCGCGATAGGCAAGTGTTCGTCCAGAACCTTGGTATTGAAGCTAACCAGTTCCTTGCTGGTGAAGGCGTCAAGGCCGCCGCCGACCGAATCGACCGAACGCGCGATGTCCTCGGCGGACCTGTTTTTCGTGCCCTTGAACACCATGTGTTCGATGAAATGAGAAATACCGTTTTCAGGACCGCGCTCAACTCTCGATCCACTTCCGATCCAAACTCCAAGAGACACGGAGCGAACATATGGCATTGCTTCAGTAACGATACGGATCCCGTTCGGGAGTATCGCCCGGTCGATTTCGCGGACATGAGGGGCTGCAAAAACCATCTATGGGGGTGCCTTTCAAAGTGTACGACGATACACTAAAACTTGATGCTGCAATCAGTTGGGGGCCAGACGCTACTCGGAATGGAACTTTCCGACCTTGAAAAACTGCTCGGCCCGCAGCAGCCCACTTTTCGCGCCCGACAAATATATGACGCGCTGTATAGGAAACAAGTGGCGAATTTGTCGGAAATTTCAACCTTACCACAAGTGCTTAGAAATGAGCTACTTGCCAGAAGCTCCCTAGGCTTTCTCGTGGCCGAGAGGCGCTTCGATTCGGTCGACGGAACGCGGCGTTACCTGCTCCGTTTGGAAGACAACCGAACGGTGGAAGCGGTACTGATGCCAGAAGAAGGCCGGGATACTGTCTGCATTTCGAGCCAGGTCGGTTGCCCGGTGGATTGTAAGTTCTGCCTGACCGCCTTGATGGGACTGGAGCGGAATCTGACGGCGGGCGAGATCGTAGGCCAGGTGCTCTATGTTGCGCGGGAGAACGGATTAAACCGGCCGATTCGCGCCTGAATGTGGTGATGATGGGGATGGGCGAGCCGTTGCTCAACCTGGACCAGGTGCTCAAGGCCACCCGGCTCCTCACCGGCAAGAACGGTATCGGCATGTCACAAAAGCGCATCACTGTTTCTACTTCTGGAATCGTTCCAGGAATGAAAGAACTCGGGCGTGCCGAGGTGCGGCCGAAGTTGGCGATTTCGCTCAACGCATCGACAGAGGAGCAGCGGCGGCAGCTGATGCCGATCACGCGGAAATACCATTTATCGGACCTGATGAATGCTTGTCGCGAGTATCCGCTGCGGCCCTGGGAGAAGCTTACCTTTGAATACGTGCTTCTGAAGGGCGTGAATGATTCGGATGCCGATGCGAAGCGTGTTGTGCGTTTGTTGGCCCACCTGAATTGCAAGGTGAACCTGATTGCGCTCAATCCCGGTCCCGGAATTCCGTTCGACACGCCCGATGCGGAACGAGTGGAGAGCTTTCAATCCATAGTTCGCAGAGCCGTGCCCTGCTTCATCAGGAAGCCGCGCGGACGCGACATTTTCGCGGCATGTGGGCAACTCAAGCGCGTGGCGTCGGACCTGGTGGAGATTGGCTGAATGGCTATCGGTCGACCAGCTCGAGCATTGCAGGGTCGTATCGAGTACCTGCCGCCGATCCTTTGGGCAGAACTTGTTCGATTCGCGCGATGTCGTGTTCCGTCAGGCGCACGTCGATAGCTCGGACGTTTTCTTCCAGCCGCGCCATACTGCTTGTGCCGGGAATGGGAATGACGTCAGGCTTGGTTAACAGCCAAGCCAATGCCAGTTGCGCCGGCGTGCAATCTTTTTCGCTGGCAAGCTGACGCACGTGATCCGCTGTTGCCAGATTCTTTGCAAAGTTCTCGCCCTGAAAACGGGGATTGTGGCGGCGCCAGTCATCCGGCGCGAGATCGTCCAGGCTCCGAATTCGCCCAGCCAGAAAGCCGCGGCCCAAAGGACTGTAAGCCACGAGCGCGATGCCCAGTTCGCGCAGCACGGGGACGAGGGCCTCCTCGGGTTCGCGCGTCCATAGCGAATACTCGTTCTGCACGGCCGCAATCGGATGTACGGCATGTGCGCGTCGCAGAGTTGCCGGCGAGGCCTCGGAGAGTCCCAGATGCCGAACCTTTCCTAGCCGTACCAGATCTGCCATCGCGCCGACTGTCTCCTCAATGGGCACGGCCGAATCTACGCGATGCAGGTAGTAAAGGTCAATAGACTCGACACCGAGGCGTTCGAGCGAGGCATCGCATGCGCGGCGGACATAAGCGGGACTACCATTGAGAACAGATTCGCTTCCGACCCCCTCAGACACAAAGCCAAACTTCGTGGCCAGAATGACGCCTTGACGCCGCCCCTTGAGAGCTTTGCCTACTTGGATTTCCGAAACGCCGTAAATATCGGCGGTGTCGAGAAGAGTTATGCCGAGATCGAGGGCGCGGTGAATCAGAGCTACGGCCGCATCGTCGTCTTGCACGCTGCTGGTGTAAACGTCAGCGATACCGATGCTCATGCAGCCGAGGCCGAGTGCCGAAACGTTCAGACCCGAGCGGCCAAGTCTTCGTTGTTCCATGTACCAGTTCTACCGCGCGGTGAAGGTGAGCCATATACTTCGACCTATGACCGGAATCCATCGCGAATGGTGAAGCCTCTGCTATTCGCCCTGTGTGCTGCTCTTTTCGGTAATTCCGCGCAGACTGCGCCGATTTGTGCCGGCTGTCATCCCCGAGAAACCTCCCGCTTCGTGGCTTCGCCTATGGGAAGATCGATTGGCGCTCCCGATCCTCTTCCGCCCGGTCGCATCGTGTATACGTCATCGGGAAGCGTCCTCACCATCGAATATCGCAGCGACCGGTTAATTCATGGCCTTTCCGAGCGGGGTTTCACGGCTGAGTATCCCATCGCCTACCAAATCGGCGCTGGCCGGAGAGGACGATCTTTCGTGGTGCAGATCGGTAATTATTTGTTGCAGTCTCCGGCGTCATGGTACGAGGGACACGGGTGGGACGTTTCGCCCGGTTATGAGGATCTGCAGCTGATTGATTTCGATCGACCGATTACTGAAAATTGCCTCTTCTGTCACGCTGGGCCAACCAGATTTTCGGATGCCGACCGCAGGCGTCTGGCAAATTCCACAGTGATGCCCATTTCTTGTGGCCGTTGCCATGGACCGGCAGAAGACCATGTGCGGCATCCCTCCGCGCACAATATCGTCAATCCGGCCAAGCTTTCAGGCGCAGTGCGGGACAGTATTTGCGAACAGTGCCATCTGGAAGGCGAGACGCGGATCGTAAACCTTGGGAAAACGCTTCAGGACTTCCGTCCGGGTGAGGCGCTCGAACAGACTCTTGTCACTTATATTTTGAAGCGGGCGGGGCAGGGGAGTCCGGCGGTCACTCAGGCAGAAGAACTTGCCGAGAGCAAATGCGCCCGATCCAGCGGGGAAAAGCTTTGGTGCGGCACGTGCCACGATCCGCACGGTCAAATATCAGATCGCCCGCGCCAGATCCGCGAGATCTGCAGATCGTGCCATCTCATTTTGTCCAAGACTGCTCATCCGGCAAACCAGAGCGAATGCGTCACCTGCCACATGCCCACACGGCCCACTAACATTGCTCATGTTGCGGTCACCGATCACCGGATTCGCCGCCCGAATGCCGATGCGAAGACGCCATACACCGGTCCCGACCGACTGATCGCCTGGCGTGAACCGGTGCCGCAATATCGTCAGCGAGATTTGGCTCTCGCCGAGCTGGAGACCGGTTCCGAACAGCATCTGCCCTGGATGGTGAAGGACAGCATGACGCTGCTCGAAACTCTACCCGCTTCGCAGCAGGCGAATGACCCGGACGTTCTCTCTAACCTGGAAGCCGTCTATTTGCAAACCAGCGCTCCGGAAAAAGCGGTCGCGCTGAGCCGCTGGGCTGTGGAGGCGGTTCCGCAAAGCGCTACATTTGCGATGAATTACGGCATCGCGCTGACGCGATCCGGAAATTTTCAGCAGGCCGAGCAACAACTGCTTCGTGCTACTGATCTCGATCCTTCTCTCATGCAGGCCTATGCTGAGCTGGCGGTTCTTTACGACAATGAACAACGGCGGTCCGACGCTCAGCAGACGATTGATCGATTCCTGAAATGGAATCCCCAGAGCATCCAATTCCGGCTGGCTCGTAAGCGGTGATCCTTCCGCCTCCGCCGAACTGGCCTTATCGCCGAGCAGATACGATGCGTGACCCAGGCAGCCCAAGTAATACTGTTTCAGAATTGTAGAAAAGTCAGTTATTAGCGGCGGCCTTAGCTCCGCTGACGATCAGAACCTGAGCGAGGCCTAGAGCATTCCTTCCAACCGGGCGTAACTCGCTTCCATTCCATGTTCCATTCCGCTCGCAAGCATAGCCGCTCGCGTCTGAGCATCGGGCAAGGTCATTCGCATGGTCATCAACGTGCCTGTGCCGTCCGCATCGAATCTGGTTTCAATGTGGTTGTCGGGCGTAGGATCGGGTAAGTGCATCCGCTCCACGTGAACAATACGGCTGTGGGGCTCGAGTTCAAGGTATTCGCCGGTTAGATAGAATCCACCGCCTTTGCCATTGGTCCACTCGTACCGAATCTTGCCGCCTGGTCTCGGCTCATTAATGCAGACGGGCATGGTCCAACCTTCGGGACCAAGCAACCATTTCTGGATTAGATTCGGATCCGTGTGGGCGCGGTACACGGCCGCTGGAGGCGCAGCGAAGCGCCTTGTCACAACCACGTGTGTATCGCCTTCGGTCTTCAGCGTCATTTTGCTCATCGAATGTTTCCTTTCTTCTGTTGTTCCATGCCGGCCAAGACCTCGTCCAGCCGGTCGTAGTTTTTGTTGAGCGCTTTTCGCAGCATGGCAAGCCATTGATCCAGGGCATCGATACCGGCCTTGGCGAGACGACGGGGACGCTTGGCGCCTTCGACACGATGGATGACGAGTCCCGCGTCTTCGAGTACCTTCAGGTGTTGCGAGATTGCCGGCTGCGTCATTTTGAACGGCTCCGCCAGTTCCAGGACAGTCGCCTCTCCCTTGGCGAGGCGCGCGAGAATCGCCCGACGTGTCGGATCCGCCAAAGCAGAGAAGGCGGCATCGAGCCCTACCATAAGTATTAGCTTATATAAGTAATCACTTATTGTCAAGGCGAAGGAACTAGTATTCGGTGGTTACCGATATGAATCAGTTCTGGGACAGCAAACCCACCCCGACTGCTGAAGCGGCGTTAGTCGGGTGCGAGCTGTACCTTCCGTTTTCAGGCATTCGACACCCGAAAAGCCGTCACCTGACGACCCGAAATGGTTGGCTCTGCAGTTTCGATGAAAGCCGCTTTCGTTGTGTGGCCGCGGAGGAATGACGAGCAACCCGGAAACGGGCAGAGTTTTTCAACGGTATCCCGTTTATGCAACAATTCGTCGGCTGCCACCAATCAGCGCACCCAAAGTAACGACACCAGGTTAACGTGCGAGGTTCCGGCGCAGCCAGGCTTGGGCCAGCCGCAGCTCATGCCGAACGACATGCACGGATTGACCGAGGACGGCGGCTGTTTCTTCCGCCGTCATTCCTCCGAAATATCGCAGTTCCATTAATCGGGCCAAAGACTGGTCTTCGCGAGCTAGCGCGTCAAGTGCGATATCCAAATCGAGAAGCGCGATCAGTTCCTTATCCGACCCGTCCTGCACCTCAATTTGCGCTGTCCATTCAGCGTTCACATCCCGAGAACGTTTCTTGGTGGACCGGGATCGCGCATAATCCACTAAGACCTGACGCATGACACGTGACGCGATAGCGAGAAAATGCTCTCGATCCGCGAATGTGCGCTGCGAATTCCCAAGCAATTTCAAATACGCTTCATGCACGAGCGCAGTGGTCTGGAGCGTGTGAGAGGTTCGTTCTCCTCGTAAGTGTCGCGACGCGATCCGGTGCAGTTCATCGTATAGCACCGCTACCAGCTCATTGAGCACGGATTGATCGCCTTTACGGAATCTCTCCAGCAGTTGACCGGTCTCAGGTGTCACGCTCATCAGCGTACTCTTTGAATACCAGAATTTGCACTATAATGAAACCCGTTCCGGAATTGCAAAATGGACGACGAGCTGCGCATCCTGTTCCATGAGCTGGCTGATCTCACGCCGGATGAACGCAACCGAGTCTTGAACGAGCGGCCGCTCACCCCGGAAATTCGCTTGGAAGTAGAATCCCTGCTGAATTATGATTCCTTGAACGACCAGCATTTTACCGCTTGTATTGCCGGTGCCGCTGGTGAGATGTTACATTCCGCGGCAGGTCAGGAGGCCGGTTATTGTGGACCCTATCGGCTGGTCCGCTTACTCGGCAGAGGCGGTATGGGCAGCGTCTATTTGGGGGAGCGCACCGACGGCGAAATTCAACAGAAAGTGGCCGTGAAGCTTCTGACTGCGGAAGGCGGCCGATCCGGATGGCGCGACCGTTTTCTGAAGGAGCGCCAGCTTCTGGCATCGCTGAATCACCCATCGATCGTCCACGTGATCGATGCGGGGCATACCGAGGAGGGCCGGCCGTATCTGGTCATGGAATATGTGGACGGGGTGCCTATCGATATCTATAGCGCCCAAATTTCATTCCGGGATCGCTTGGTTCTATTCCTGCGTGTGTGCGAAGGAGTCTCGCACGCACACCGACATCTGATCATTCACCGCGACCTGAAGCCTTCCAACATTTTTGTCGATGGTTCGGCCCAGCCGAAAATCATGGATTTTGGAATTGCGAAATTACTGGATGAGACGGGGGACACCACCCAAACGATCGAGCGCCTACTCACGCCGAGCTATGCCAGCCCGGAACAATTCAGCCGGGCTGTTCAGACCACAGCCACGGATATCTATTCCCTCGGGGCGGTTTTGTACAAATTACTGGCGGGTCGCTCGCCAAATGAACCCGGCCTGCAAGAGGTTCCAGCGGCTAGCCGGCTGAACCCGGACGTTCCCACCGACATCGATTACATTTTGCGTAAAGCGCTCCGTTGTGAGCCAGAGGAACGGTACGCTTCCGTCGAGGCGTTTGGCAACGATGTCCGCGCTTTTCTCGAATCGAGACCAGTCGCGGCGCGTTCCGGCAATGCCTGGTATCGAACGCGAAAGTTGCTGCGGCGGTATTGGGTGCCTGCCAGCGCCGCCACGCTGGTGATCGCGAGTCTGGCGACAGGTCTGTACATAGCGAATCGCGAGCGGGCGATTGCGGAACGGCGTTTCGGGCAACTACGGCAACTCTCGAACAAGATCTTCGATCTGGACAAGACAATCCGCGATCTGCCCGGCTCGATTCAGGCCAGGCAGAGCTTGGTTTCCGCTTCACTCGAATACCTGGAGGGACTCGCGGCCGACGCCCGTGGGGACCTCGATCTCAACCGGGAGCTTGGCCAAGGTTATTGGCGCGTTGCCCTTATTCAAGGCGTCCCTACCGAATTGAACCTGGGCAATCCGGCAAAGGCGGAGGGCAGTCTGAAAAAAGCGGACGAACTCATCGATTCGGTGCTCGCGTCGCGCCCGCGGGACCGGTCGGCCCTGCTCCGTTCAGCCGCCATCGCGGAGGCTCGTATGATCCTCGCGCAAGAGGCACATAGAAATGCCGACGCGCAAATCTACGCACAAAACGCCGCCAGGCGCATGCACGCACTTGAGAGTGACGGCGGCGCCCGCAAGTCTGAGTTGTTCGAGGCCACAGGAATTTATACCAACATCGCCCTGGCCTGTCTGAACATGCACTTGTACGCGAAAGCTGTCCCCTATGCCCGGCGATCGGTAGATCTCGCCAGGTTGGATCAGTCGGATTCGTCCCGGGTCGCTCAAGGCCTGAGTGTATTGGCAAGTGCGCTGCGGTATCAGGGCAATCTGGAAGCAGCGCTTCGGACCATCGTCGAAGCGCGACGGATCGTGGAGCAAGCGGTTTATCCCAGTGAAACCCGGCGTATGTTTGAGGAATACGCAGTTCTGCTGCGGCAGGGTCTCATTCTGGGCGAGGACGGCAGTGTGAATCTGGGGCGGCTCGCGGAAGCGATCGAGCCGCTTCAGAAGGCATTCGACTTGACCGAAGCGGAGGCGCTCAAAGATCCGAACGACGCCACCAGCCGCGTACGCGAAGCAAACGTCGGGAATTATTTGGCCGACATCCTGCGCCACCGCGATCCATCGCGAGCGCTCGCTGTCTATGACCTGAGCATCCGTCGGCTCCGCGAGATCCCTAATAGTCTGACGGCACGCCGCAGTCGGGCGAAACTGCTGGCAGACTCTTCCTATGCGTTGAGCCGCCTTCACCGAAGCACCGAGGCCAAGCAGCGCATCGATGCCGCCTTCGCCATTTTCGCGGATGCAAAAGACTATCCCGCTGAACGAGTCACACTCGACGGTGGTGTTTACTTGGCCTTCGACGCCCTCGCGGAGTACTACGCTGAGCAGGAGGACCCACATCGCGCCATCGAGACCTACGAGCAATTGCTCGCCAAAGTGAGCGCCACCATCCCGGAGGCGTTTGCTGACCTCAGAGATGCGCCGCGGCTGTCGCGTCTTTATGAGGCCCTGGCCCGCCTGTACCTCCGCACCGGCGAAACTGCTAAAGCGGAGGACATGGATGCGCGCCGTCTGGACCTCTGGCGCTCTTGGGACGCCAAGCTTCCCGACAACGCCTTTGTCTGCAGCCAACTCTTAATGGCGCATCGCTAAAGCTCATATAAACCAGCAGAATTTTTTCCGCCAATTTTTCGTTGGAATCTCGCTTCATTCATTAGAGGTCGCCTCGGAAGGAGCCGGCCAGTACAACGGAGGGAAATTCCATGTCAATGTTCGGTGCAAAGGTCTGCGCAATAGCAATAAGCCTGGTCATCGCGTGGCCTGCATGCGGACAGTCTTTGCCGAATCTATTTCCTTTTCCCAATGCTGCCGGTATCTTAGAGACTTACAACGTCAACGCCAAGGCCATCGATCTGAGCGGACCGTTTTTCCAGTCTTTGGGCACGAATGGACGAAGTTGCGGGTCGTGCCACCGGCCCGCTCAGGGTTGGACCATCTCTCCGGACGAGTTAAAGCTCCGCTTCGAGACCACTCAGGGCATGGATCCGATTTTCCGAACGAATGACGGTTCCGACTGCGACCACAATATTGATACATCCACGCTACAAGCCCGCCGCAAAGCGTATAGTCTCCTGCTCAATAGGGGTCTGATCCGAGTCGCGCTGGCGGTTCCCGACACAGCGGAGTTCAACGTCTTGAGCGTGTCGAATCCTTATGGCTGCGGTGATATAGGGACACTGTCAATGTATCGCCGCCCTTTGCCCTCCACAAATCTGCGGTTCTCGAGCGCCGTGATGTGGGACGGTCGCGAGTCGGCTCCCCAAACCGGCACTCAAAAGATCACTTATGCCACAAATCCGGCTGACTTGCTCGCGGATCTGGCCCAACAAACCGTGGACGCAACCAATATTCACGCTCAAGCCGCCACTCCCTTGACGCCCGAACAGCAGCAGGCGATCGTGGAGTTCGAGATGCAGCTGGCAACCGCGCAGGCATTTGACCACCGCGCCGGTGCGCTGGATGCGAAGGGAGCTACAGGCGGCCCCGTAGCGCTCGGCACGCAGACCAGGCAGGCTTTCTTCGTTGGCATCAATGATCCTCTAGGCGGAAACCCGCTTGGGATGGCATTTACACCGGTGATCTTCGGCCTTTTCGATGCATGGGCGACTGAATATTCGGAAAGGAACGGTGTGCGAGCTCGTATCGTGCGCGGCCAGAGTCTCTTCAATTCGAAACCAATAAGTATCACTGGCGTCGCCGGACTAAATGACGATTTGAATCTCCCTTCGATTCAGGGCACTTGTGGAACCTGTCATGATGCTTTGAATGTAGGCAATCACTCCCTGCCGGTTCCTCTAAATATTGGCGTAAGCGATACGGACAGTCCGCTGGACGTCCAATACCTTCCGGTGTTTACTCTGCAGAACAAGACAACGTTTGAGATCAAGACGACTACTGATCCAGGACGCGCGCTGATCACGGGATTGTGGAAAGATATCGGCAAAGTGAAGGGCCCGATTCTGCGGGGGCTCGCAAGCCGTGCTCCTTACTTCCACAATGGCTCCGCGAAATCGCTGAGCGACGTCTTGGAATTCTACGATAAGCGGTTCAACATCGGCTTCACTGAGGACGAGAAGAAGGATTTGATTGCCTTCTTGAACACGCTGTGACACAAAGACGCCAAATCGTATCGCCAACGTCCGCGTAGTACAGCCAGGTAACAGGCGCATTTTCCCGCCCACCGCGGCTGGGTGTATACTGCGCCGTGCCGGGGAATCCGCGTATGGAACTCCCCGTCGCACCCTTCATGACCATCAAAAAGCAAGTGCTCCTCTACGTACTCGCTACCACAGCGACTCTTTTCAGCGGCTGTTCAAAACGCGGTGCATTGGCTAGTCCTGGCCTCGATAACCAACCCATCAAAGCGATTCTGTTCTTCGCGGGCGAGCAACTCGACGGCAAGAACTTACCGGAGAACATTTGCCCGGCCCTCCCAGGAAACATAACCGCCGGATGCGCGACCGCCTGGCCCGTTGATCAGACCCTCCTCGATTGGACGCAACCGGCGAACCGTCTCAAAGCCATACAATCCGTAGCTCGGTTGGGGTTCAATACGCTGACTATGTCGACCTGGGGAGAAGCGGGATTGCCATGTACCGTCGCCTGTCCTTACATTCCCCGGCAATGCTGCGGGCTGCAGTCGGGGAGTTCCTGCCAGACGCCAATACCTCGCTGCAGTATTCAACCCGATGGCCGACAGCAGTGCCGCATCGGATGGTACGGTTCTGCAAACACCCAACTTTCTCCGGCGGCGAAGGACGAACTCTTCGATGTCGTGGCGCAAACTTCTCTGCAGATCATCCCTTCCATCGAAAGCCGCTTCGATTACGAATGGAATTTTCGAACGGATTTTCCGACTTCTCAGGACCCCCGCACGCCTGGCCAACTCGCGCCTGGCCTGATCAGTCAAGTGGAGGACTTACTGGATCGTTATGTCGTTAATCCCCGCAATCCCGCCTGGAGAGATCATTGGGCTCTCGTATATGACAAGAACGGCGTGAAGCGGCGTGCAGTGGCTATCGTCCAGGCTTCCTCCGATTCTCTAGGGCCAAACGATGATCAGAAATTCGCGGATGCATTTGATAAGGTCGCGAATCAGATTTATCAAGACACGTGCAGACGGAACGCGTGTACGTCGGTCGGGTTCTTTATTGACCCGATTGCGCGCGATCCGAATTCTACTTATGGCTGCAACGTGGCCGGTCCTGTCCACAGTACTTATGGGGCGAAGTTTAAGCCGGATCCCGATGCGACCGGGCCTTTTCTATACAACCGAAACTCGATTCTAGGAATTGATTCCTACTCACCCGAAGGCTGGATCGATGGTATAAACGCACCGGTGAATGAGTGCTTCAAAATTGCGTGGAAGCAAGATTTCTCTCGCCGGTGGCAAGCCTCAGGAGTGCCTTTCTTGCAGGACGTGACTCCGGGCTACGACGGAAGCAAACTCTTCACCGGCCCGGGATTGCACAAGTGGGGATACGACGGCGCCTGGCGATCCGCCTTGCTCGATATGACGCGAACGTTCGGCCGTCGAGGCATGATTTACAACAGCTGGAACGGATACTGCGAAGGGCTTGCCGGCATGGAAACTTTTCAGCAGGGGACAACCAATGTCGATTTCATCCGATCATTGATAGCCACTTATTAAATCTACCGCGGCCCTGATGATAGTTTCGTCCTGCTCTTTGCGCCTTCCTTAATGAGGAGGCAATATGAAAGCCACAACATTGATGCGGATTGCCGGAGCAGCGCTATTCGCTGCGCTCGCAATCCCAACCCAAATCTTCGCGCAGAACCAGTCCGCGACGAAGGAACAGAAATCACAGCATGTTCGCTACAACGTTATCGATCTGGGTCCATTGCCAGGCGGAACCTATAGCCAGGCGCTTGCGTTGAACAATAATGGCTTGGCCGTCGGAGCGGCGAACCTATCAGACGGCACATGGCATGCAGCCCTCTGGTACAAGCATCTGGTGGGAGACATCGCCACGCCTGGACTAGGAGGACTTAACAGTCAGGCGATTGGCGTTAATGCTAAGGATCAGGTCGTAGGGCAAGCCGAAACTTTGGATCCGAACAGCGAAGACTTTTGCGGCTTCAAGGCAATGGGGCTTCCCGATTCAGGTGTTACCTGCCTGCCTTTTCTGTGGCAAAACGGTGTGATGGCTCCGCTCCCGACGCTGGGAGGCGCTAATGGAGGCGCACAGATGATCAACGATCATGGCCAGGCGGTCGGGTATGCGGAGAGCAATACGCAGGACGCGGGCTGCCCCGTCTCGCAGTTTAAGCCTGTCACCTGGAAAAGCGGCAAGGTTCACGAACTGCCTACGTTTCCTGGCGACTCATACGGAGTTGCTGCCTGGATCAATGACAAAGGCCAGATCGCCGGCGCTTCAGGTACTTGCGCAGCGCTCAACCCGAATACTGGCTACTATCTTTCGGAGGATCACGCCCTGCTCTGGGAAAAAGACGGTTCGGTACACGATCTCGGCAATCTCGGCGGCTCAGGAGGACTCGCAGGCAACCACGCTTGCGCGCTCAATAACGAAGGGCAGGTAGTGGGCCATTCGGAGCTGACCAACAACACAAGCTTTCACGGGTTTCTCTGGACCCGTAAAACGGGTATGATCGACCTCGGTACGCTGGACGGCGATTATGCAAGCCTCGCTCTCGGCGTTAACGACGCGGGCGAGATTGTGGGCGCATCGATAGACGCGAACTTTAACCTACGCGCAGTCGTATGGGAGGACGGCTTGATAACGGACCTCAACAATCTGATTGCCGCGAACCCAGGGTTATCTCTGCAGGAAGCGATTTCTATCAATTCCGAGGGCGAGATCACGGGAGTTGCGCAGACAAGCAGCGGTGAATTTCATGCTTTTCTAGCAACCCCGCGTGGCCAGGATCGCTGAGACGCAGCGCTGCCGGTCAGTGTTCAGGAGGTCTATGGCTCTTTCCAATCGAGCGCGTAGATCTCCTGCGTGCCGGTGTCGTGCAGCACTATAGGTGAATCGTCCGGAGCAAGGCCGAACCAGAAGCTTCCATCAAGTCCGGCTCGCTTCACATTCTGCAGGCTAACTACCTCATCTATTTTATGGCTCTTTACATCGACACGCATTACGGCGTGTTTAGCCCCGTGCTGTTCGAAGAAGACGTGCCCGCCGTCTCTCGACCAGTCGAACCAGTTGAGTTCGCGCCTGACCAGTTCCGACCAGTGTTTGGTCCGCAGATCGAACAGCATGATAGCTTGATGATCTGATGTACGAGCCGCGATGTACCGGCCGTCGGGCGACCACGCGGGATTGAGAAACCCTTCCGAGCCGGGCAGTTGTCTCAGTTGGTGAGTTGCCAGGCTCACGACCTTAATACCCTGTGCAGTTTCGGGCCCTGGGACATAGCCGAAAACGATAGAGTTCCCGTCCGATGACCAACTGGCGAGACTTTGATTCCGATCCTCCGCGAACAGCGGCTCAGGCGTGCCGCCGTCCGCAGAAACTAAGTAGATCCTCCAAGGCTTGCCTGACGTCGTGACCTGGAAGACAATTCGTTTGCCGTCCGGAGACCAGCTTGGCGCGATGACTTGCATGGGAGGACTGGTAAGTTGAAGGCGGTCGGTGCCATCAATTCTGCTGCGCCATAAAGCGCCCTCGGGGATGGTCACATAAGCGATCCACTGCCCGTCGCGTGAAAAATTCACGAACTCCGCCGAAATTCCCGAGAGGTAGGACACCCACTGGCGAGACTTGGAATCGTACTGCGTAAGTTCGCCTCGCAGTTGCTGACCCACGACGTAAAGCTTCTTCTCGTCGGGGCTGACCACAGGCATCATTGAGCTCAATTGACCGGCAGTCAGTTGCACTGGTTCTCGATCCACTTTCCGGAATGAGTCCAACAGTCCGGTTCGCTCGCGCGTCGCCCAAATCTCCGTTTTGCCACGACGAGTGGCCTGGAACACGAAATATTTGCCGTTGGGCGTCCAGTTACCGCAGCACGCGGCCGGCGGCTGGTTCCATTCCGCTAGCAAAGAATGAGAGCTTGTTCCATCTGCGGAGACCTCCCAAATCGCGACTGCACCAACACGGGAAAGCGGGTTGCCGAGAGTCAGTCGCAGCCGATTTCCGTCAGGGGACCAGCGTAGCCAATATGCCGTTCCAGGCAAAGTGGCAATCTTCCTTCGCTCGCTTCCGTCCAGCTTGGCTCGATACAGGTCGCGATTGACAACGTAGGCGATCTCTCGCCCGTCGGGAGACCAGGCGGCGCACGTCGCCAAAAGATTGCCAATGCGACGAGGCGCCCCCGCTGGTACCGGCAGCACCCATAGCGGCCATCCAAATTGCTGTCCAAACCCCATGTAATTAGATACCAAGAGTTCGGAGCGACTTGGCGAAATGTCCTGGACCAAGGGTTCTCCGACTGGTGCTTCCGGTAGCAAAGCTGTTTCTCCGCCCTGTGTGGAAATCTGGGCAATTGCACTCGCCATGCCCGAGCCTTCTCCAAAATAGAGACGTGACCCGTCCGTTACTAGGGCACCCTCAGCGGGTCCTTTTCCTTGGCCATCGTTACTGATCTGAACGTAACTCGATACGCGCGGCGGCGGCAGCGGGCGCGTGAGCAGATAGAGCACGATGGCCAGACAGACGAGGCCAATGCCCGTCAGTGCGAGCCGCCAAGCTTTCCTTCGGCTGCGCATCGCAATTGCGATCGGCTGGCCCGAATCCGTATCGCGTTTTAGTCGCTGCAGATCGGCGCGAACCTCCGAAGCGTGTTGATAACGCAACTCAAGCTCGTTCTCGATGCATTTGGATATGATCCGAGACAACTCGGGCAGTGTACGATTCAAACTGGCCCGAGTCGCCGAACCGCTTCCTGTAGCCATTTCAGAGAGCACCAGTCCAAACGAATACAGATCGGTCCGCTCGTCCAACGCTTTTCCTAGCGCCTGTTCCGGAGACATGTAGCCCGGAGTACCCATCGCCATGCCCGATCGGGTGAGAGGCTCGTCGGTAGTCAGCGGCTCGATCAACTGAGCCAAGCCAAAATCGAGAATCTTGGCATGTTCTCGCTCGGTCACGAAAATATTTGCAGGCTTAATGTCGCGATGGACGATGCCTTTGGAATGGGCGGCATCCAGCGCATCGGCGATCTCAATCGCGAGCGGCAGCAGCGTTTCCATTTCCACGCGAGCGCCGGCGATGCGGTGCTTCAGCGTTGCGCCATCCAGATACTCCATGACGATGAACGCGCGCCCGTCCTGCTCGCCGATGTCGTAAATAGTGCAGATGTTCGGGTGATTCAGGGCGGAAGCAGCTCGCGCTTCACGTTGAAAACGAGCTAGAGCGTCGGGGTCCCGAGCCATTTCGTCCGGCAGAAACTTAAGCGCGACCAAGCGGTTCAGGCGCGTGTCCTCGGCTTTATACACCACACCCATTCCGCCGCCCCCGAGCTTTTCGATAACCCGGTAATGCGAGATGGTGCTTCCAATCAGCGAGCTCGCCCGCGTGGCCTCAACTGTCCATGCGGCCATCTCCATAGCAGGATTGTCCAGAAAACTAGCAGCCTCTCGATCTGAACTCAACAGAGATCGGACCTCGCGTTCCAACTCCTCGTCGCCATGACAGGCCTGCCGCAGAAACGTCTCGCGCTGGCCGGGCGGGTACCGCAACACGGAGTGGAACAGGTTGTCCACTTGTTCCCATCGCTCACGATTCACGTAGAACCTCAGGAGTCATCTCGCGGTAAAGCCAGGCCTTGGCGCTGCGCCAATCGCGCATCACGGTGATAGGGGACAGCTTGAGCACTTCCGCCGTTTCCGGAACACTAAGGCCGCCAAAGAAGCGCAGCTCGACGATCTGCGCCTTGCGCGGATCGAGTTGCGCCAGCGCATCCAAGGCTCCATCGAGCGCGACCAGATCCGCGGCCCGCTCGCTGCCGACAACCGATACTTCGTCCAAAGAAACATGCTGCACGCCGCCGCCGCGCTTTAGGTTGTGACGGCGCGCATGGTCCACCAGAATACGCCGCATCAACTGGCCCGACACGGCGAAAAAGTGCGCGCGATCCTGCCATTGCATCCGCTTGTAATCCACCAATCGCACGTAGGCCTCATTGACCAGAGCCGTTGTTTGCAGACTGTGGCCCGCCCGCTCGTCCTTGCAAGTAGCGCCGCGCCAATCGGCGCAGCTCGTCGTAAACTATGGGCGTCAGAGCATCCAGCGCGCGGCGGTCACCGTCGCTCCAGGCTCGGAGCAGACGGCTTACATCCGGAAGAGCGGTTCCCGTCGCGTCTTCTTGTGCTGGTTTACGCATCACCCCGTATGCATGCCCCGTACTGAACTGCGCAAGTTATAAGCGCGTTGTAAAACTTAATTTATGAGATTATAGCGCCGCTCGCCTTCAGTCCTTTGGCACTGCCACAAATCGGTATCCAACGCCGCGAACCGTGAGCAGATGCCGCGGATGAGTAGCATCGTCCTCGATGTAGCGCCGCAAACGGACAATGAAATTATCGATGGGCCGCGTGTCCGTGTTCTCATTAAGACTCCAGACCTCGCCCAGCATCGCTTTGCGCGAAACCGGTTTGCCTTCATGCTGGATTAAATAACGCAGCACGTTCGCCTCCATGAGCGTAAGGCGAAAAACCTGATCCCGAACGCAAAGTTCCAGACTGTCGAAATCCACCACCTTGTCCAGATCCTTTCCGAATTTGAATCGGTCCTGCTTTTCAATTGCGGACGGGGTATGAGCCGCCGAACGCTGCAGCCAGTCCCGGCGGCGAAGCAGGCCGCGAATTCTGGCAATCAGAATTGCCAGCTCGAATGGTTTAGCAAGGTAGTCGTCCGCACCCGCGGCGAAGCCCCGCAAGACGTCATCGGGATGACCGCGGGCCGTCAGCATAAGAGTGGGGATGAAGTGCCCCGTTTTGCGCAAATCGGAAATGACGGTAAAGCCATCCTTGCCCGGCAGCATGACATCCAGCACCAGAACGTCGAAACCGTTCGAGCCGACCTGTTCCAGGGCCTCTTCTCCCGTCTCGACAACTTGCACCTCGTATCCCTCGGCTTCGAGATTAAAGCGCAGACCGTCGGCCAGGTGCTGCTCATCCTCCACCACCAGAACTCTATTCATCGCGCAATGGGGAGTTGGAGCAAAAATGTGCTGCCGCGGCCGGGACCCTCGCTTTCGGCCCATGCCCGGCCGCCATGTCTCTTCGCTACGGAGCGCACAATGTATAGCCCCAGCCCGGTTCCTTTGAGCCGCGTAGCCGTCGGGCCGGGAACTCGATAGAACCGCTTAAAAATCCGCTTCAACTCCGATTTTGCGATTCCCACGCCGTGATCTTGCACGCGAACAGTGACGTATTTCTCGCCTTCTTTTTCAGCTCCCACGATGATTTTCACATTGCTGCCCGAATATTTTATGGCGTTGTCTATGAGGTTCGAAACTGCCGCTCGCAGCTCGTCCGGATCGCCCATCACCCTGATCGCAGAATTCTCACGATACCGCAGCGAGTCCGGTTCCAGATTGTAAAGCGTGCGGGCGCGCCCAAGACATTCCTCCACGATGCCGTTCAGATCGACAGGCGAGGAATTCACGATGCGGTTCGAAGGGCCTACTCGTCCAGTGCGAAGTACCTGCTCAATCGTCCCCAGTAAGCGATTGCTGTCATCGAGCATGGTTTTGTAAAACTCCCGCCGCTTGCCTTCTTCGATGTTCCGTGACAGCAGCGTCTCGAGATAAAGCCGGATCGAAGCGACGGGAGTTTTCAGCTCATGTGTGACAGCGTTAATAAATGCGTCGTGTTGTTCATTCCGCCTGATTTCCCGGACGAGAAAAATAGTATTCAACACCACCCCGGCGATGATCATCGCCAGCAGCAGAATGCCGAAGAACAGCAGGATTCCCGTACGCCAGTTGAGCAAAACCCAACCGACATAAAGCAGGAGAGTAACGAGAATGAGGCCGGCCCCGAGCGAAATAAAGAAGGCGATGGATTTTCGCCTGCCCGCCACAACCATGACTTCAGATTACCTGGAGGGGCTTACTGCGGTCAGACTCGTGCGGTCGCCGTTCTAGCAGCCCTTTCGATTCCAGATCATCTATAAAGCTCGGGCTGAGCCGCGACCGTGAGAGAGCGGTTTTAAGAACTAAGCCGCTTTTTCCTTGACTAACGTGCTCTCTATCCTTGCCACGTGAATAGATCGCGCAACGCGAAACAACTTAAGTATTTTGATCAACAGCCAGGAAGGATCGAATTCATACCACGCCAAGCCATGGCGGGCCGAGGTCGGATACGCGTGATGGTTGTTGTGCCATCCTTCGCCAAAAGTGAGTAAGGCAACCCACCAGTTGTTGCGGGAATCGTCGCGAGTCGCATAGCGGCGGCGTCCCCACATGTGCGTGGCCGAATTCACCAGCCATGTGGCGTGCAGTCCGAAAACGACCCGGAAGCAGATGCCCCAGAGCAGCAAGGGAAGACCGCCCAAGGCAAAGAGGATACCCGAGAGAGCGACCAGCGGAACCCAATGATAATTGTTCAGCCAAACGTAAAAGCGATGCTTCGCCAGATCTGGCGCATACTTCGACATCAAACGCGTGTTGTTGTGCTTGGCCTCGCCGAAGAGAAGCCAGCCGACGTGCGCCCACCACGCCCCGTCGCGCGGCGAGTGTGGATCGCCGTGCTGATCCGATTTCTGATGATGAATTCGATGCGTGGCAACCCAAAAAATGGGTCCGCCTTCGAGCGTCAAGACCCCGCACACAGCGAAAAAGTATTCCAGCGCTAAAGGGACCTTGTAGGACCGGTGCGTGAGAAGCCGATGATAGCCCATGCTGATGCCAAGTCCCGTTGACATCCAATAAAGAAAGATCGAGGCCGCCAAAACCTTCCAGCTAAACATGAAAAGCGCGGCGATAGCCCCAACATGAAAGAGCGTCATGACGATCGTAGTCGTCCAGTTGAGTCGCTCGTTATCGGAGATAGTGCTGATGACCTTGCTTTCCTGATTTTGCATCCGTCAATCCGAACGTACCAGGGATTTGCGCTTTCTTTTGTAAGACTTGTGTAATTTCGCAAAGCCCACGCAGTCGTGCCGTAAGCTGGCCTCTGCATTGTGGAACCATAACTGCTACCATTCTTAAGCTCGGAGGAAAAAACATGAGAAGATCTCTGCGCGCCGCGGTTCTGGGCGCTCTGGCGGCAACGTACCTGCTCGCCGACGTTACCTACACGCAATCGATGAAATTCACGGGAGGAACCTTGCGGGATGCCATTCAGCGCATGGCAAGCAACCCGATCCTGGGCCGGATCGGCGGCGGCAGCTTGAAAAATGCCTTCCAGGACCAGAACTTCACAACCTATATAAAGGGCCCGAAGATGGCGCGCATCGGCGATACGTTTTCCACTATCTACGATCTCGACGCAGGCACCATCACCAACATCAATAACGAAAAGCACACCTATACGGTCGAGACGTTCGATGAGATGCGGCAGCAGATGGACAAAATGCAGCAACGCATGAACAAAGGGCAAAGCGGCGATATCGATTTCGATGTGAAGGTGGAAAAAACCGGGCAGACACGAACCATCGGAGGGCAGACTGCGACCGAAACTCTCGTGACGCTTACCGCCAAGTCGGCCAACGCCCAGGGGCAGATGGTTGTCAAAGTGAATGCCTGGCTAGTGTCCGTCGATTCTTCCACTCGAGAAGTTGTCGAGTATGCCAAACGATTATCTGAAAAGTTTGCTTATGCGTTTGCCGGATGGTCTCCGACGCTAGGCGCGGCCGGAGGAGGAATTGGCGCGGCCATGCGTGAAGCTCAAAAACTGGATGGCTATTCGGTGCTCACGGATACAAGCGTCAGCGGAGTCTCTTCTCCCATGACTCCGATGATGGGCCGCGGCGGGAATAGTGATCCCAATGCGCCGCTGATTCAGATGGAAACGGAAACGGGAAATTTCGCCCCCGGATCGGTGGACGATTCAAAATTCAGCGTCCCCGCCGGCTATAAACAAGAGCAGCGGCGGCATTGAAGTAAGCTAAGCTCCAGCGCTTCAACGCGTTGCGTGCTCGTAAGTAACGCTAGTACACGTTATTGGGTCTACTAACGAGATCCTAAACGCAAGCAATTGCGTCGCTCCCGCTGTGCCAGTGGCTCTCACAGCCAGCATTGATTCCGGTGACAGAAGAAAAACATCAGGCATTTCTCTCGGCCTGGCGCGAGCGCCTGCAGGCACTGAAAAATGTCCCGCCAGTCTTGCGTATTGTGTGGGATTCCGGCCCCTACGTGGTGGTGCTGGGCCTGATTTTTCGGGTCGTCGCGTCGGTGATTCCGGTTAGCACCTTCTATGTCAATAAGCGGATCGTTGACCTGGTCACTGCCATTTTTTATGGGAAACAAACTTTGGCGTCGTCGGCTGGGGCGCTGTGGTGGCTCGCCGGTATCGAGTTCGCGCTCGCCGTCGCCGGCAACGTCGCTGGGCGTCTGATTGATTATTACGATGCGGTGCTGGCGGACCGTTATACAAGGCACGTCAGCATCGAGGTGATGCGACACGCGTCCCAGCTCGATTTACAGGCTTACGAAGATCCGGTTTTTTACGACAGTCTGGAACGCGCTCGCGTGCAGGCGACCGACCGGTTGGGAATGATTCAGTCGATCGGGCGACTATTCCAGCAAGTCGTGACCACTCTTTCGCTGTCCGCCGCCATCCTGTATTACTCGCCCTGGCTGCTGCTTCTGCTGATCGCGTGCCTTATTCCGGCGTTCCTCGGCGAAAGCCACTTTGCTTTTCTAAACTACGCCAAGAATTTTCGCCAAACGCCCGCAAAGCGCCAGCTCGATTACTTGCGCCAGGTGGGCGGCAGCAAAGAGGCGGCAAAAGAGCTGAAACTTTTCGGCCTGAGCAATTTCTTAACAAGCCGGTTCATTGCGTTGTCAAATCAGATTTTCGATGAGAACCTGGGGCTTTTCCGGCGGCGCTTATGGGCCGTGTCGGCTCTTTCCATGCTCAGCACCGGCGGCTACTATGGCGCGTATGTCTGGGTGATTTACAAAACCGCAACCCGCGCACTCACCATAGGAACGTTCACCTTTCTGACGCAATCGATTCTGAACGCCTCGAACAACATCTCCCAGATTTTCTCGACTCTTTCGAGCATTGCCGATCAAGCTCTGTTTTTGACCGATCTGCTCGCATTCTTTGAGATGAAGCCTTCTGTTACATCGAAGCCGAACGCCTTGCCGGCTCCGCGGCCCATTACGAAAGGTTTTGAGTTTCATGACGTCTCGTTTGTCTATCCAGGAACCGAACGCAAGGTTCTCTATCATCTGAATTTCCGCCTGGAACCAGGCGAACGTGTCGCCCTCATCGGTCAAAACGGGCAAGGAAAGACCACGATCGTCAAATTGATGACGCGCCTGTATGATCCTACAGAGGGCCGTATCCTGCTGGATGGGGTCGATCTGCGGGAATATGACATTGAGGATCTCTGCAAAGAAATTGGCGTGATTTTCCAGGATTTCATGCGCTATGAAATGACCGCTTGTGAAAATATCGCGGTCGGACGTGTCGAGTTCATTTCCGATACCGAAAAGATTCGCTCCGCGGCGCGAGAAGAGTCTTGCGGACGGAGTCATTGAGCGGCTGCCTCGCCGGTATAGTCAGATGTTGGGGCGCCGCTTTGAGGGGGGAGTCGATCTGTCCGGCGGTGAATGGCAAAAACTGGCGCTGGCTCGCGCCTATTTAAGAGATGCCCAAGTCCTCATCCTCGACGAACCGACGGCCGCCCTGGATGCCCGCGCGGAGTATGAGGTATTCAAGCGTTTCAACGAGCTCACCGAGGGGAAAATGGCCCTGTTTATATCGCACCGATTCTCAACTGTTCGCATGGCCGAACGCATCATTGTTCTTGAAAACGGCTCCATCTCCGAGGAGGGCAGCCACGACCGTTTGATGGCGCACGGAGGAAATTACGCTGAGATGTTCGAACTGCAAGCGTCAAGCTATAGATAGATTGCTCATTCCTGATGCCTGAACCTTCCACGCAGTTGAAAGTCGAGACGCCACAAGCGCAGAGCCTCAACGTGGACAACCGCGAAGAGAATGCGCTGCGCGAGGCCGCCACGCGGGCGGCACGCTCCTGTGCGTGGATCGCGGGCCGTCGCTCCAGCAAGCCCCGCGCAATGTTCCACAAGGCAGCGAAGCGCTTCCTGAATTTGGAACGCGAACTCTACCGATTGAGGTCCGGCGAGCCTTCGGAGGATCTCAAGCTGCTTTACGATAGCGCCCGCCTCGTACGGACGGAGGTGCACGATCTCGAGGACGCCACCAAGACTTTGGCGAAGTTGCCGGCGGTGCGCACGGCTAGTCATGACTCGATCCCACGATGCATTGTGTTCGCCCAGTCTCTGCTGGAGACAACCGGCAATCGCCTGACAGAACCCATCTTCGCTTTCTTTGTGGAAGTGATCCAAGACGTCGAACCACTTCGCTTGTCCGAATTATGGGGGATGCTTCCGGCACTGAAGCTCGTACTGCTGCAAAATCTCGTTGAGCGCGGGTTTAAGGCGCTAGACGCGTTCCGTGCAAAAGGAATCGAGGCTCCGTCGTTCCAGCTTGATCGGATCATTGGCGGCCTGCGATTGATTGGCGAGATCGACTGGAAAGAAAATCTCGAGCAGCTCTCTGTTGTTCATCGGACTCTGTGCCTTGATCCTGCCGGCGTTTACTCTCGGATGGAGTACGAGAGCCGCGACGTCTACAGGCAAGCGATCGAGAGAATCGCCGCGCATTCCGATGTGAGCGAGATCGAGCTCGCTCGCCTTTCGGTGCAGATGGCGGAAGACGCGAAGATCGGGCGCTCGGCGCCGGAAGCGCTCCGTGATCGCCTGCGGCATGTCGGGTACTACCTCATCGATGAGACCGGGTCCAAAGAGTTGCTGAACAAGATCGGTTATCGGCCCTCCTTGGGCGGTAGTGTCGAACATCTGTTTCGACGATTTCCCGATGAAGTCTACATCATCGGCGTGGAGTTCGTCACGCTCGTCACCGTAGTCGCGCTGCTGATGAGTCTGGTGCGCACCCATGAAGGATTTGGGCTCATCTTGAGCGCGCTCCTCCTGGTTCTGCCGGCAACTCAGGCAGCCGTCGAATTGATGAACTATTTTGTGACAACAATTCTGGAGCCTCGGCCGTTGCCCAAGCTGGAATTCGCCAGCGCAGTGGACCCCAATTGCGCGACCATCGTTGCAATTCCCACCCTGCTCATCAACGAACGGCAGATCCGGCAGTTGGTAGACGATCTCGAGGTCCGATACCTGGTCAATCGCGACCCCAACATTTTTTATGCCCTGCTGACGGATCTTCCCGATACAGCCGAGCCGGTAGGCGAACATGACGAGCGCATCGATCTTGCCATTCGCCTGATTGATGAATTGAATCGCAAATACGCGAAGGAGCCGTTCGGCGGGTTTTATCTGTTCCACCGGCACAGAATCTACAATCCGCGGGAAGGCGCCTGGATGGGATGGGAGCGGAAACGCGGAAAGCTGCTCGATCTCAACCAATTGTTGCGGAAAGTGTATGATCCCTTTCCGGTAAAGACCGGCGACATGACTAAGCTGCCGAAGATCCGGTACGTTCTTACACTCGATTCCGACACGCAATTGCCTCGCGGTTCTGCTCAACGGCTTATCGGCGCCATGGCGCATCCGCTCAACCGGCCGCTCGTCGATCCTGAACTCAACATTGTCACGGAAGGATACGCCATTCTTCAGCCGCGCGTTGGCATCAGCGTGCACTCGGCGACTCGCTCCCGTCTGGCGAAGATTTATTCCGGTGAAACCGGCTTTGATATTTACTCGCGCGCTATATCAGACGTTTATCAAGATCTTTATGGCGAAGGAATTTTCACGGGGAAGGGCATTTACGATGTCGATGCGCTTCGACAAGTTCTGGAGCATAGATTCCCGCGCAATGCGCTTCTCAGTCACGATCTGATCGAAGGCGCTTACGGACGAGCGGGATTGGTGTCCGATATCGAAGTGATCGACGATTATCCATCGCATTACAGCGCATATAATCGCAGGCGGCATCGTTGGCTGCGGGGCGATTGGCAGATTGCGCGATGGGTGTTCAGTCGCGTACCGGACGAATCGCGGCGGCTTGTGCCAAATCCGATTTCTCTGGTTTCGAAGTGGAAGATTGTGGACAATCTCCGGCGCAGCTTGATTGAGCCGGCGACCTTTCTGCTGCTGGTCGCGGGCTGGTTCTTCTTGCCCGGAGGTCCTGGATTCTGGACTGCGGTCACCTTGGCGCTGCTCTTTTTGCCCATTTATTTTCGGCTGCTGTTCTCGCTGGCGCGCGCCGCTGGCAGCCGTAAATGGCAAGTCGCCCGAGAAGGGTTCGTGGACTTTGCGACATCGCACATCAGTATCCTTCTCAATATCTCGTTCCTGGCTCATCAGACGCTGGTAGCGCTGGACGCAATCATCCGCACGATGATTCGCAGCACCATCACTCACGTTCGGCTTCTGGAATGGGAGACGGCAACTGAAGCCGAATTAGGCCTGAGGAAGCGCACCCCGGTTGACATTTATCTCGATTGGATTCCTGCAGTGGCGATTTGCCTGGGCCTGGCCTTGCTGTTAAGACCGCAGGCTCTACCTTACGCTTTACCGTTCATTGCCGCTTGGTGCTGCGCCAAGCTCATATCGAGTTGGGTGAATCGGTCGCCCCACGGCCAGGATGCGGAGCTCACCGAGAAAGAGCGCAGGTTCTTACGCGATTTGGCGCTCCGGACATGGCGATACTTCGCTGAATTCAGCACGGAAAAGAACCACTGGCTTATTCCCGATAACCTGCAAGTGGCGCCGTACCGCTTAGCCGAGCGCATCTCTCCCACAAACCTCGGATTTCTGTTTAGCGCCCGCCAAGCCGCCCTCGAACTCGGATATGTGACGCTATCGGAGTTCGTGACGCAAACGGAGCGGACTCTCGAATCCGCCTTGAAGCTTCCCCGCTTCTTTGGCCATTTTGTCAATTGGTATGACAATCTCACTCGCGAGCCTCTGAATCCGTTGTTCATTTCCAGCGTGGATAGCGGCAATCTCGTTGCGTCGCTGTGGAGCCTCAAGCAAGGCTGTCTGGAATTGCTTCGTGAACCTGTTATCCGCCAGAACGCTCTAAGCGGCATCGCCGATCACTGCCGGCTGGTTGCAAAACACCCGCACGCACATGATTACGCGCGCGTTTTCAAGCTTCGCGATCCCGCCGAGTGGCTTCCGCGGCTTCTCCGAATTCAGGACGACACCCCTTCGGTTTCAAGTCAGCCTGATCCCAGGCAACATGTTTCCTGGCGTGCTGAGTTCGCCGCGCGCGTGGAAGCTTTACGCGCCGAAGCCGCTAATTTTCTTCCGTGGCACTTACCGGAATTCGAGGAACTGCACAAGCTGCCGGCCAGCGACTCCATTCTGCCGAAAAAAGCGCTCACGCCGGGGAATGCCCCCGCGTACTACCAGGAACTGGAACGAAAGCTTGCCGCGGTTTCGAGTACGCCAGGCTTATCTTTGGAAACGCACGCGCTGATTTCCAACCTTCGAGAAAAACTCCCGGCATGCCGCGAACGGCTGACCCTGCTCGCGTCGCGGCTGCAGGCGCTTGCCGATGCATCGGACCGGCTGATCAGGGAGATGGATTTCGAGATGCTGGTGGATCACAGGCGCAGGTTATTGTCTGTGGGATATGACGTCAAGACGCAAGAACTCAGCAAGTCCTGCTACGATCTGCTGGCTTCGGAGTCTCGCACGGCGACTTTTACCGCGATAGCGAAGGGCGAAGCAATTCAGGACACCTGGTTTCGCCTTGGACGCCAGCACACGGTCTGCGAAAGAGAAGTGGTTCTGATTTCCTGGACTGGCACGATGTTCGAGTACTTGATGCCGGTGATCTGGATGAAGTCTCATCCCAATACACTTCTGGATCGCACGGCCCGATCTGCCGTAACCGCGCACAGCAAGCCTACGCACGAAGCCACGGTGTTCCGTGGGGAATTTCCGAAGCGGCCTACAGCAAGACCGACGAGGAAGGGAACTATCAGTACGCCGCCTTTGGCGTTCCCGGCCTGGCGCTGAATGTCGCGCGAGCAGGCTCGCTGGTCGTGTCACCCTACTCGAGCTGCCTCGCGTTGATGATCGATCCCGCCGGGGCAGTAGAAAATCTCCGAGCCATGGCCGCAAAAAATTGGCTTGGCGAATACGGGTTTTACGAATCGGCGGACTTCACGGGCTCTTCCGGCCGAGCGACTCTGCCGCGCAAGTACGAACTGGTCCGCTGCTGGATGGCTCATCACCAGGGTATGAGCCTGGCGGCAATTTGCAACGTGCTGCACGACTCGATGTTCCAACGCTGCTTTCACGCTGAGCCGCTAGTTCAGGCCAGTGAGCTGATCCTGCAGGAGAGGCCGCTACGTACGCGGCCGATTATCGACGTACACCCGCGCCGCGTTTTGTCATTCGCGCGCAATACGCCTAAAGGTCCTGCTGCGAAGGCCCAGGCTTCGGCATAGCGCCGAGCCCGGCAATTACTTTCTCCTGGCATCGATAATCTGGCGTGCGGCCCTGCGTCCTGACGCGATTGCGCCGTGAACTGTGGCGCTATGGCCATTTAGGTCCGTCGCTTCGCCCGCGAAAAACAGAGTATTTGCGATTGGCTTGGCCAGAGTTCTCCGCGCCGGCAGCGCGCCTGCAGGGACATAGCTGTACGCTCCTCTTGCCAGCAAGTCGTCGTGCCAGGCGTGACAGTGGACAGCTTCCAGCAAACTATTGAGTTGGCCGACGGTTGAACCGGTGATGCGAGCCAAATCCGAAAGCGCATGGGAAATGACGCTTTGTTGCGGTTGGCCGAGCAGACCGTCGGCGTGCGGGCCTGCACTCCAGCCTGTGAGCACAGGGGCACGCACCGGCAGGGTTGTCCACCACGTCGGAAAATGTTTTTCCGGAGACAACAAGAATCCCGCATTGGCTAGCTCAGCATTCTTTTCCCAAAACGCCTCGCGGAATCGGAACACAACCCGGATTACCTGGCCGAATCGCAACTGGCTGGCCGCGTGCCGCAGATCGTCGAGCTCGGGATGGAAGCGGATGGAAGCGGGCGCGCCGGCTTCAGCCTGCAAGACGCCAAGAGGCACAGTGAGAACGACGCTGCGCGTATGCACGCTCTCAGTTGGCGCATCCGAATCATGGGAAACAGGGCCGCGGCGCAAATGAATAGTAGCCTTCCCGGGTTTCCAGTCAATTCGCTCCACGGCAGAATTCAAGCGCAGCCTACCGCTATCCGAATTCATTCCCCGCGCTAGGTGCAACGGCACGGAATCATATCCATTCAGAATGCGAAACGAATGATCTCCATCGATGGCGTCCGATGCGCGGGCATCTTCGGCGAGCGAAGCAATGCCCACCACTTCCTTACGAGCCGCATTGAAGCCTTCCACATAGGATGCTGCCAGGCGCTTGGCTTCTTCCGGATGCGATGAATGCTCGATAAAATCCGCGAAGCTCCGATCCTTGCCTTTCGAGGCGGCTTTTTGCATGTCGTTCATCACGCGGTCGACAAGCTGCCACGCATCGTCGCGGTTCTTAGGCTTTCCTTTCTGAATATGGATGGCCCGATCCGCGACATCGTAGGCGGTAAGGCCCGCGCCGCGTATGATGTTCCAGATTTCCGGTGAACGCCCGTGCACGAACTCTGCTCCCAGTTCAATCGGAACTGGAGAAAACGGATCATGAACGGTTGCGATTCGACCGCCGATCCGGTTTCGCGCTTCAACGCACAAGACCTTCAGCCCGGCTACAGTGCAGATCTCGAAATGCCGCAAGACCGGCCGCGCCGGCGCCAATCACTACTGCGTCCCAATCAGCCGGCATTCCTATTCCTCCTCTTCGAAGATGCCGGTCTGCCGGTTCTTTCTGACCCGTTGAGCCGAAAGCATCGGCCGTTCATTGCGACATAGACTCCAGGCGGAAGTGTCTGAACAAACGCGAGCGCGCTTCCTAAATTAAATAGCCATCGGAGCTGCCGAATTTGTATGGAATCATTGCGCCGGTCAGAACGATTGTTTTGTCCACCATCTGCGAGAGTATTCTTGCGGTGACGGCGATTGTATCCGTGCCGTGCGTAATCACGATGCGAGTTTCCGGAATCGCGCGGCACTGCTCGACATAATGCCCGGTCAGCATCGGTCATTTCGAGACTATCGATCATCATCAACGTTCGGATCTCGAGATCCAGCTTGCAGCGGCCGAGCGCCAGCATCTCCGGTAGATGAGAATCCTTGAAAAAGAGCCGCCCGCTAATTTCGTCGTACTCCTTGTCGAATGTTCCGCCCGTGATGAGAACCCGGATGCGCTCGTTCTTTTGCAGACTCACAATGCCATTCTCCGGCATGGCTCAAACTGAAAGAGCAGCTGAGGAGCTACAATGGCTTACCAGAACCTTTTGCTGGAATTTGAAGAACCGCTGGCTGTGATCACCCTGAATCGGCCTCATCGCCGTAACGCGCTGTCGCTCGATTGATGCTGGAGCTGATCGATTGCCTGACGGATTTGGGACAGAATCGGTCGGTTCGAGCCGTGATTCTGGCAAGCTCGGGCAAAGTGTACAGTTCGGGGCATGACCTTTCCGAACTGGTGGATCGCGATGCCGGCGACTATCGCCGAATCTTCGATGTGTGCGCGGATCTCATGCTGAAAATTCAATCCATCCCCCAGCCGGTCATTGCGGAAGTTCAAGGGATTGCGACCGCGGCTGGGTGTCAACTGGTGGCCACCTGCGATCTGGCAATTGCTTCCGAAGAAGCCTCGTTTGCTACGCCCGGAGTTCGCATTGGCCTTTTCTGCACGACCCCCATGGTTGCGCTCAGCCGCGCTATCGGCCGCAAGCGCGCGCTTCACATGCTTTTGACCGGTGAATCGATTGATGCGCGCACAGCAGCGGAGTGGGGTCTCATCAACAGCGTTGCATCAGTCGGAGAATTGACTTCGGCGACGCGCAAGCTCGGAGCGAGGATCTCCGAAGCCAGTCCCATGACATTGAGCATTGGGAAACAGGCTTACTACACTCAGATCGATCTTGACCAGCCCGCGGCCTACCGATATGCAAAAGAGGTAATGACTGTGAACGCACTGGCTGGGGACGCGCAGGAGGGCATTTCCGCGTTTCTTCAAAAGCGGACGGCTTGCTGGTCAGGGAAATAGTGGAGGTCAAGCTGCCGGCCGCATATTGCGATACGACACAAGGCACCGGTCCACGGTTTCCATCTCGGGATACTCGCTGCCTTCCTGCTCGATCAGGTAATATTCCACGCCGCCTTTGCTCTCCGCCGCCGCGAATAATTTTTTCCAGGGCACCACGCCTTCGCCAAACAGGACGTGGTAGCCCTTGTCCGGCGACCAATCCTTCAGATGAAGTGAGCGGATGCGCCCCGGATTGCTTTCGACCCACGCTACGGGGTCGTTCCCGGTAGCGACACAGGTTCCGACGTCGAGTTGCAGCATGATGCTCTTGTCGGTATTCGCCGCGATAATTTCAATCGGCTTCTGCCCGTCCACCGGCTTCCACTCCGCATCGTGATTGTGATATCCGGCATGCAGGCCGTCGTGCTCCATCGTGGCGTTCGCCTTGTTCAGAGTGTCGGCGACGCCCTTCCAATCGTCCAAACGTGGTCATCTTTCCTGGACTGGCAAGCACGATATACCGCGTTCCCAAAATCTTGTTCAGCTCGATGGCCTTTGGCAGTCCATCCGCTGTCAAATTTTTCCGGTCGTTATGCGTGGAGTAGCAATGGATGCCGAGGTCATCGAGTTGCTTGCGTACCTGCTTGGCGTACTCAGGAGTCCACTCGTAATACGGAGCGAAAAACTCCACGCATTCGTATCCCATCTTCGCTACGCCCTGGAGGGTGCCCGGCAGGTCCTTTGCAAGCTCGTGCCGGACCGAGTAGAGTTCCAGGCCGATGGGAATGTTCTTAGCAGTTCGGCGCGGCTAGCGCCAGCGGAGTCGCGGCAAGAAACGCAACAAACGAGCGGCGCGAGAAATCCTGGTTGGTGGTCATGCCAACCGCACCATATCACAGCCGTAACGAACTACGTTAGGCGGATGTCCATGATTGTTACGTCGTCGGCTTGCTGATCATTCGCGGTGGCAGCCGAAGCAAGCGCGCCGGCCAAACCTTTGGAATACTTGCGGCTCATTGCGCGAATGGTCTGCACCGCCCAATCCTCATTTTCCTCATCCATTCGCGCTTCGGAAAAACCATCCGAAAAAATGACCAACCGGTCGCCCGGCGAAAGCGATGCCTGGCGCTCCTCAAATCCGCGATCCTGAAATGCTCCCAAGACCGTGGCCGTGGCATCCAGCAGTTCCAGACCGCCGTCGGCCCTGATCAGAACCGGAGAAGGATGCCCGCAGTTCACATAGCGAATGGCCTGGGCGCTCGCCTCGTAAACACCAAAGAACAAGCGTTGCGAAGTGTTCCGGCCTGGTGAATTGAAAGAACAGCCGGTTCACCCGGTCCATCAGTTTGGACGGATGGCGCGCAAGTTCCTCTTGTCCACGAATCGTCGCCTGCAAATTCGCCACGAGCAGAGCAGCGCCAATTCCCTTTCCGCAAACATCTCCCAGGACGAATGCCATGGTTCCGGGATCGATCTCAAAGAAGTCGTAAAGATCGCCGCTGATATCCGCGCACGGCAGGGAGGCGCATTCGCATTCGAGCCCATAAGCGCTGAAATGCGGCTCGGGCAGCAGTTTCCGCTGCACTTTTCTTGCGATGGCGAGTTCGGCGTCGATCGGCAACCGCTCTTCCGGTTTGGCGGTCAGATGCTTTTCCACGACGGAAAGAAAGTGCCGGTTATCCCATGGCTTCGGAATGAAATCGCAAGCTCCGCGATGCATGGCCTCGACAGCCAGCTCAATCGTGCTCCAGCCCGTCATCGCAATGATTGGAACACGAAGCCGCTGAGCGCGAAACCGGTCCAGCAGCCTCAAGCCTTCCTCGCCGGAAGTTGTGTCCCAGGTGTAATTCATATCCACGATGATCAAATCGTGGTCGCCGTAGGCAGCCGCGGCAAGCGCATCATTCGGCGATTCGGCTGTCTCGGTCAGGTAGCCGGCTCCCTTCAGCAACAGCCGGAGTGCTTCCCGCACATCAGATTGATCATCGACGACGAGCACTTTACGGGCTTCGATTTTCGTTTGTCTCGGAGCTTCTAAAACCATTTCGAGATGCCTGAACCTCCTGGTGCAACCGTGTTGCCATCATAGACCCTCCGAGGCTCTGTAAGCTTTCATAGACTTAGGCAGAATCCCTAAGTCGTGGAGTGTTCGTTATTGGACACCCATATCCCGAAAATTGCCTTAAGATCCGGCCTTTAAGATTTCGATGCTGCCGTTGTTGTTCGTCAATCTCATCTCACAATGGCCGCCGCCAATAACGCCATTCACGCCATCGTTCGAGATGGATCCCGAGACGTTGAGCGGGAAATCGGTGCGAATTTTTCCAAAGGACGTACGCGCAGCCACCCGATAGCTGGCATCGCCCTGCAAGCGAACACGAAGCGTGGAGAACGAAGTTCGAATCAGGATCGGCTCACAAGCTCCCCGAATTGAGTTGGCCGCGTCCACTGCGCCGTTCTGATCTTCCACAGTTACCGGTCCCGCCACTCCTTCGAGCAAAACCGCCGCGAAACTGGTAGTGACCTGCGCGCCATGCGTGTTGGTCGCTTTCACTCCGCCGTTGGAATTTTCGACAAACAACGATCCGCCGATATCCGAAGCCTGCACCATCGCGAAACTGGTTCTCACGTTCGCCTCACCCCGAATTCTGGTTAGCGATACGCCGCTGTTTCCGGATTGCACTTTTACGCTGCCCTGAACGTCACTCACCGTTACCGGACCGAAAGAGTTCTGAATAGTGAGCGGACCGCCCACTTTGCTGCCGTAGATCCTCGAGTTGTTCGCTCGAATGCTGAGTTGCCGGCGAATGTCCTGAAAGTGAACCTCGCCGAAAGTAGTGTTCAGCTCGGCGCTGCCTTCCACCAGAGTTGCTTCCACCTTGCCGTTTCCGTTATTGACCGTCAAATCGCCTTTGTAATCTTGTACCGTCACATTTCCGAAAGAGTTCCTGATATTGCCCATACCGCCGGAATCCGTTACCTGAACCGTTCCGTTGCTATTGAGAACGGTCACTCCTTTCGAAACGCCCGACGCAGTGACATTGGAAAAGCGATCGCGCACATTTAATGCGCCATTTACGTCTGAAACTTCAACGGGTCCGTTATTTGTTTCCACGGCCACATCGCCCGCATTGTTGGTAACCTTCACTCCGGAGAATGAATTTTCAAGCCGCTGGACGCCGCGGCCATCGCGAAATTCGAGAGTTCCATGCGAGGTCGTGATATCGCTATTGGCTTTCAACCCGGCCACCGATACAGCTCCAAATGAGTTCCGCACCTCCAGGGGCGTCGTGTCGGGTATTGTTATGTCGTACCGGACGTAATAAGACACGTTGTGAATCCCGAGAAACGACTCTGGCGTATTCGGGTAGCGCGTTCGAATGGCAAGCTGCGTTGACGATGGCTCGACAAGAATGTCGATCCGATCGGCGAACGTCCTGCGCCTGATTGGAATCCGAGGCCGATACCTTTATCTCGGCATGAATGACTACTTCGGGCTGCGAGTGCGTTCTGATCGTGATGTCACCGAGCCGGTGCTCCAGATACAGCTTTTCGCCCGGGCGCAGAGTTAGAGTCTTATCGAAGGTGCGCGTGTACTCTTCCCTGGCCAATCCGCTCGAAGCCAGCGCCACAACCAGCAAAAACGGGCTAATTCTTTTGATCACGGGTGAGTAGCTCCTTTAACGTGCGCTGCTTTTCGCGGTAAAAATCCGCCAGGTCTGTCTGCAACCGCATGTTGAAGCGATTGTGTTCCAGATTTGTGCGAGTCTCCGAGATTGCCGAATCGAGCATCAGCAGCTTCTCCTTGTAATTCACGGCGATCGCCGACACGGGATTCTTGAGGTCCGGTTCGGCCAGTTGAGAAAGCTTGTCGATGGAGCGCCGATACGCGGCCTCCGTGCTCTCTACCTCTCGGAGCGCCTGCTCGGTCAGGAAATCGCGATTGGTCGCCAGGGGAGCGATCTGCGTCCCATCAGGCGCCGGGGCAGGGGAGGCGTTTCGCTGCAAATTCCAAATCAGCAGCAGACCGGCCGCCGCAATGACACAGGCTGCCACTGCCCAGGCCTTCCATTCCTTCCACCAAACCGGTTGAGATTTGGCTCTCGGTTCCGCCTCCAGAGTTTTTCGAATATTTGGCCATAACTCGGGGCTTTCCCATTGTTCATGCAACTCCTTCGCGGCGGTCGAGATGTCATTCCAGACGCGGTACTCGCGCCGGCAAGCGGTGCAGTGCTTGAGATGTTCGCGAGCTTCGGGCATGAGCTCCGGCATGGCAAGCGCCCGCTCCAGATCACCGCATTCAAACTTCATGTGCTCGACTCCATCAGCATCCGCTTCAGCTCGCGCTTCGCTTCAAACAGCCAACTTCTCGAGGTGCCCTCGGGAACCTCCAAGATTCCTGCGATTTCGGAGTGCTTGAGACCCTCCACTTCAAACATCAAGAACACAATCCGCTGCCGCTCGTTTAATTTCGCCAATGCAGTTTGCAGAGCGATCTTGAGCGGCAACTTGGTTTCGGACGAGAACTCCCTGGCCGCAGGTGTTTCCGCCAGGCGCTGCTGCTTCCGCATGGAGTCGTAACAGCAGTTGATCAGAATCCGATAAATCCAGGTGGAAAGCGAGGACTGCCCCGCAAAACCCGAGACTCCCCTGAAAACTTTCAGAAACGCCTCCTGGACCACGTCTTCCGCATCCGCGCGGCTGCCCACGAGGTGAAACGCCAAGCTCTTCATTCGGGCTCCGTGCAGCTCATACAGACCGCTCGTAGGCGCGCACGTTCCCGCGCTTGCAACCTTCCGCAAGCTGTAAGTCCGTCGGATTTTCCGGCAAACTAAGGGGGAATTGGAGCGGCAATCCGATCTCCCACGCCATATACCTCGTTTTCGCGCTTTAGACGTTCCGAGCAAGCGAAACGTTGGGAGATTCTCTGAACGCTTCCTGTTACGATTACTAGAAATTGGAGTCCATATCGTGATATGGGAACAGCAAGGTACCAGACGCTCGGTTCGATCCATCCACATTTCTCCCGGCCATCGGAATCTCGCAGTATGGTGTACCTTGCCGCGGCCGTGGCGGTGTTCTGCGCGGCAGCTGTCTTTTTCCTGCTCTGTGAGCGGGATCATTCACTGCTGGTTCAGACGATATCCAGCGCCAAGGTTACTCAGCGCTTCTGCCGCACCGGCTGTTCCTGTAACGGCGCCAGCTAAGCTAACAGCGCCGGCTAACACCACGATTACTCCGGTCTCAGGGGCAGAAATCCCTTTTAGCCTCACGCGCTCGCGACGTTTCCACCGAGTGGGGCCGGTCAGTGTGGGAGTGTGGAAGGTGATCCGCAATGACTCAGTTGATCTGAGCGTTTTGGCCTATGGGCATCGGATCAACAAGAACCGCCTGAAAGTGGATGAAACGGTTTCAATCGATGGAAAGAATCCCGGCCGGTCTTTCAAGCTAACCGTTAACAAGATTGATAAGAACGAAGTCTCGGGTTATCTGATTCCGGGTTGAATTGCGCTCGCTCACGGTCGCGGTTCTGCTCTGAGGTCGAGACCGATATTGGTGTGACCGTAGCGTCCGGTGATTTTAATCGGGACAAGCTTCGCCTTGCCTTGTCTCTTGAAGAACGGGTTGAGGGCTTTGAGCAGGAACGATTTGAAGCCGGTAGTCGCATCGGCCGGCTTGCCGTTGGTTCTTAGGATGCCGTGAAGATCTGACCTGATAGTTCACCAGATTGTATGTTCCGTGCATCGATGCAGTCGCGCCCGGCACATCGAACGAAAGATTTGAAAGATTTGCCAGTTCCCTCGCTCAGAACTGCGTGCCCTTTCAGATTGGAAAGCACAGTCTCGGGGTTCTCCGGCGGTGCTTTCTTTTTTTCCGCGCTTTCACTCAATCTGCTGATGCTTTGTTCCGTCTGGCGATCCGTGAAGCGAGCGGAACCAACTCCAAAATCGCCGGTCAGCTTTAGTCTTTTTACGAAATCTCCGGGCGGCGGCGGTAGATCCAAATGAGCGCGAAGGGCGACGCGCCCGGTCATGGGAGACTGTCTGGCGGAGATGAACAGGTCGAGAACATCTTCAATTCGCCCCTCTCGCATAAACAGATCAAGCGATGCGGTCTTGCCGTTTTGTCCGCTTTGAGAAGTTACAGCTCCCCGAACCAGCACGGTTGTGCGATCGAAATGGGCGATTACCTGATTCAATTCGGTATCGCCGTTTGTGGCGTTCACCGCCGCAGTGAACTGAGCGGTCAAACGCCTGATGTGGCTTGTGTCCTTCACCTGGAAACTGGGGACTTCGGCGGTTCCTGCAGCGTTCAGCCGCGCTAGCGTGCCCTTAAACGTGCCGGTAGACGAGAGCGTGCCGCTGATTCCGGAAAACACGGCCAGGTTTGCGTCGCGGTATTGGTAAGAACCTTGGGCGGGCGTGCTGCCCGGATTGTCCGGCTTCCAGGGGCCAAACACTCCGTTCGATTCGATCAGGCCAGGCGGGGTGGTGTTCGGAAATCTGACGCGATAAGAGATCGGCTTATCGTTGCCGATGTTGTCGAGCCTCAGCATGTCGATCACCAAGCGAAAATTCTTCTTGCCGGGAGGATTCGGCAGAAAATCGAGAACGGCTCCATCCGCTATCGCCGTGCCAACGATGACGGAGGAGACGGAATCCGGGCGTCCGTGTGTCAGCGGCATCACAGGGTTCGGCTCGCCATTGTGCGAGTTCGGGGGTACTGTAACGTGAAGTCCGACAACTCTCACGAACGGAATGCGCTTGCGGATTCGCAGCATCCCCGAATAGCTTCCCTCAATGACAAGTTTTTGGACCGTGATTAGCGGAGCTTTCTCCTTATGCTTGCGGTGAAGAAATTTGATTCCTTCGACGATACAGCCGGGAGGAAAATACGTTCGCTGAAAATGATCGACGGTAACGGATCTGGCGAATCGTTCTTGCAAAACACCGACGACCGCGTCCTGCGTAAACGGCCAATCGACGGCCAGAAAGATGACGTACGCGGTTATCAGACTTAGGAATGCGATCAGAGCGATGATCGACCAGCGGCGCAGGATGCGATGCCCCTGCCCAGTCGCACGCTCATGCCTCGACAATTCCGCGGTTGCCGTAGGTGACATCGCAGCCGGTTCTGCTTAGGTGACCCCGGCTGGAACGAAAACGTTTCAGGCGCCTGCTCCCGCGGAAAGTCCATGAGTACCAGTTGTGGAATGTTGTTGTCCGCCCGAAGCCGGCTGCTCCTTTTCGGTGAGCTTATCGAGAGCCGATTGCATCTGTTGAATCCATCCCGCTGTTTCACCCTCCAAGGCTTTTTCCGCTTGATCCACAAGCAAGTCGATATTCGTGCGACGCCCCTTCTCCCATTTCGACAAGGCCTTCCACCATATGTCCACGTTGCGCAAACTGGTGAGCGCCTGGTTGTACTTCATGAGCGAATTCTCCACCTGATCGGCCTGCAGCTTGGTCGTGAGCGCTGTCACGATGGAAGTCGCAAGCGCGACCCAAACGTCGAAATTAATAGCAGCCAATAAAGTGCCTGTTGCGCCCGCAACATAAACGCTGACCTGCAGGAATCTAAGCTTTTTCGACAATTTGCGAGTTTTGCCGACAAAATAATTTACCTGGTCTTCAATTCGCGTTTGGCGGTACTCTTCCGGCGCAAGAAATTGCAGGCGAGCCGGGTCGCTTTTCACCTTCGCGTCGATATTTGTTTTATTCACCTCGCTTTGTTCGAGAGCGGAGGTAATGTCTTTGATCTTGGCCGCGAGCTTTGATTCACGTGAGTTTTGAATGCATTGCTCGTCGCTGTAGGGGCCGGCTCGTGTACGGAAGCGGAAGATCTCCCGCTTGACCGCTTCGGCGGCTCCGCGCAAAAGAATCCATTTGTATCCTTCGCGGAAATGACTGTTGTACGCGGCAATTACCGAGGCCGTGATGGGAATAATCAGAACGAACCAATGCACTCCGGCTGAATGCGCCGGAACGGTAAACCAGTGCGGGACCGATTTTCCCGACTGCAGAATTGCGAAGAAAGTGGCCGCGACCGCGAGTCCGAGAATGGTCCATTCCACTCGCCGAAAGGCGGTCTGCTTACCGTTCGCAGCCTCATCCAGTTGATCGTATATAGCCCAGGCTTCGTTTAGGGTGTCGGCAAGCGCATCTTTGCGGAGATCGACACGACCGAGCAAAATTCGCCGCAGGTCCTCGAAGTTGCCATCGAGGCGGAAGCGAAACAGCGTCGCGGTATCCACGATTTCGCGCAGGTCGGGATCGAGAGCGGGAGGCGCGGCGCCGTTGCAGGGAGCGGATACATCCAGAATTTGATCGGCGAGTCCTCCCGTTCCCTGGATGACCACGACAGGCCAGCTTCGCCGCGCGCACCGAACGATGGCTTTTTTTTCCGCATCGCCTCCGCCGAAGAGCACAGCGGAGACGGGTTGCGCTTCGGTGGTTCCCTGTTTCGTAAGCTGGTCGGCAATTTGAAAAGTGTACTTCGCCGAATAGGACCATTCTTTCGGAAGACGCAGAAACAATCCGTGATTACTGTCCAGAGCAGATTCGGCCGCTTCGTTGGAAATGAGGCCGAGGAGAGACGGCATCTGGTCCTGCTCCGCCGCCGCTTCTCCCATCAGAGCCGCACATCCCGAGCCGCTTCCGTCATCGAGAATGAGCGCTCCGGGATCGATGGCTATAGGGGCGATGATACGACTGCAGATGGAACGGACTTGCGGATTCAGATGCTCGTCGAAATTGCCGAGCAGAATGATGAGCGGGCGCGGTGTCAGTTGGAGCTTGTCGATTGCAGACTGGATCGCCTCCGGCGAAGTCAGATCCGCGATTTGCGGTTTATTCGGAAACATTCAGTAGATAGCCGTGCCGCATACGATACCACAAGAAAACGGTAGGGCGAGTGTTTTCTTGCCGTTGGGCGGTTTTTGCCAAACGGAATTGTGGAGAAGAGCGGGATTGAGGTCCATGCGGGCTGAACTGAAGACCGGCGCGGGCTGAGGGCCGCCCTGCGGGTGATCACCGGAGCCGCTTGCAAAATTAAGGAAGGGCGCGTGAGAAGGTTGGGAGTTTCTGGAACAAAATCGATAAGAAATGTTTGAAAGGAGGGCCATAGCCTTGTACTCTGTTGTTTTCCAGACAAACAAAAAACAAGGACAAGCCCTCAGATGCAGAGTACCCCACGCGAACGATTGCTGCAGTTTTCACACGTTTTGCAGACCGTGTTGTTTGACCGTTTGGAGTCGGAGTTAGGATCCTTATCCGGGAACGCACGCCTGCTGGTGGCGGTGCTGAGCATGCTTTCTTTGACGCGCTGGATCGCGCCGCAGCGTGGCTGGCGAGGGCGCCCGTCGAAAGATCGACAGGCGCTCGCTGCGGCGTTCCTGGCGAAAGCGATTTATGGTCTGGAGACGACGCGGCAGATGATCGAACGTCTGCGCAAGGACCGGCAATTGCGCTGTCTATGCGGCTGGAATAGCGTGCAGATGATCCCGCATGAATCGACATTCTCACGTGCCTTCGCCGAATTCGCAGCAACCGAACTGCCACAACGCCTGCACGAAGCAGTGATTCGCGAGACGCAGAAGGACCGGCTGATTGGACACATAGCACGTGATTCGAGCGCGATTGAAGCTCGCGAACGTTTTCCAGAAAACCCTCCCCCAAAACCGGCGCGAAAGCATTATAAAATGGGTCCCAAACCGAAGCGCAGCACGCCACGCTCGCCGCGCAGCCGCATCGAAGAGCAGCGCCGCATGGCGGTGCCCGAGATGATGGCCGGCTTGCCGCGCCACTGCAGCTTGGGCGTGAAGAAGAGCAGCAAAGGCCATCAACAATACTGGCGCGGTTACAAATTACATCTGGATGTGGCCGATGGACAGATCCCGATTACGGCCCTGCTCACCGGAGCCTGCGTACATGATTCGCAAGTGGCCGTTCCATTGATCACGTTGACTTCGCAACGCGTGACTTACTTGTATGACCTGATGGATGCCGCCTACGATGCCTACCACATCGACGCTCACACTAGAACTCTCGGGCATGTTCCGCTGATTGCGCCCAACGGCGCCGCGGTCCCCATCCCCAAACGCCGGCAGGACAGCTTGCGGCACTATGACAAAAGACGTAAAACGCCCGCTCGCTGCGACCGGAAACGGCTCCCGTTCACACCCGCCGAGGAGCAGCGTTTTCAGTTACGCACTATGGTCGAGCGTGTGTACAGCCGCTTGAAAGACCAGTTCGGGGCGCGCTTCATCCGGGTGCGCGGAGCCAGCAAGATCATGGCGCATCTGATGTTCGGCGTGCTCGCCCTCACCGTCGATCAACTGCTGAAACTCACTGGTTAGTTTCCGTCTTCTTCCTGAAAACAACCCACGCCGGCAGCGGCGCTGCCGCGGCGTGCGCAGTTTCTGCTTCTTCACGCAAACTCCCCCCCACTTCACGCCAGTTGCAGTAGCTCACAGCCAATCTCCTTCTGTCAACACCCTGCCCGCCTATGTTCCGATCATTTTGCAAGTGGGTCACCGGAGCCGCTTGCAAAATTAAGGAAGGGCGCGTGAGAAGGTTGGGAGTTTCTGGAACAAAATCGATAAGAAATGTTTGAAAGGAGGGCCATAGCCTTGTACTCTGTTGTTTTCCAGACAAACAAAAAACAAGGACAAGCCCTCAGATGCAGAGTACCCCACGCGAACGATTGCTGCAGTTTTCACACGTTTTGCAGACCGTGTTGTTTGACCGTTTGGAGTCGGAGTTAGGATCCTTATCCGGGAACGCACGCCTGCTGGTGGCGGTGCTGAGCATGCTTTCTTTGACGCGCTGGATCGCGCCGCAGCGTGGCTGGCGAGGGCGCCCGTCGAAAGATCGACAGGCGCTCGCTGCGGCGTTCCTGGCGAAAGCGATTTATGGTCTGGAGACGACGCGGCAGATGATCGAACGTCTGCGCAAGGACCGGCAATTGCGCTGTCTATGCGGCTGGAATAGCGTGCAGATGATCCCGCATGAATCGACATTCTCACGTGCCTTCGCCGAATTCGCAGCAACCGAACTGCCACAACGCCTGCACGAAGCAGTGATTCGCGAGACGCAGAAGGACCGGCTGATTGGACACATAGCACGTGATTCGAGCGCGATTGAAGCTCGCGAACGTTTTCCAGAAAACCCTCCCCCAAAACCGGCGCGAAAGCATTATAAAATGGGTCCCAAACCGAAGCGCAGCACGCCACGCTCGCCGCGCAGCCGCATCGAAGAGCAGCGCCGCATGGCGGTGCCCGAGATGATGGCCGGCTTGCCGCGCCACTGCAGCTTGGGCGTGAAGAAGAGCAGCAAAGGCCATCAACAATACTGGCGCGGTTACAAATTACATCTGGATGTGGCCGATGGACAGATCCCGATTACGGCCCTGCTCACCGGAGCCTGCGTACATGATTCGCAAGTGGCCGTTCCATTGATCACGTTGACTTCGCAACGCGTGACTTACTTGTATGACCTGATGGATGCCGCCTACGATGCCTACCACATCGACGCTCACACTAGAACTCTCGGGCATGTTCCGCTGATTGCGCCCAACGGCGCCGCGGTCCCCATCCCCAAACGCCGGCAGGACAGCTTGCGGCACTATGACAAAAGACGTAAAACGCCCGCTCGCTGCGACCGGAAACGGCTCCCGTTCACACCCGCCGAGGAGCAGCGTTTTCAGTTACGCACTATGGTCGAGCGTGTGTACAGCCGCTTGAAAGACCAGTTCGGGGCGCGCTTCATCCGGGTGCGCGGAGCCAGCAAGATCATGGCGCATCTGATGTTCGGCGTGCTCGCCCTCACCGTCGATCAACTGCTGAAACTCACTGGTTAGTTTCCGTCTTCTTCCTGAAAACAACCCACGCCGGCAGCGGCGCTGCCGCGGCGTGCGCAGTTTCTGCTTCTTCACGCAAACTCCCCCCCACTTCACGCCAGTTGCAGTAGCTCACAGCCAATCTCCTTCTGTCAACACCCCTGCCCGCCTATGTTCCGATCATTTTGCAAGTGGGTCACCGTCGACAAAAATATTTCTTCTCCTTTAGAAACAGATACTTAGACGCTTTTTGGGCGGCCTAAGAGCACGGCTGCGTGGCCATACTTGGGCGAAAAGCATGGCCGAGAAGGATCCCAATCGCCCGCCGCGCCTCAATGCCTTGACACATGGCGGCCGATCGAAACAACTGCTGGTGGGGGATGAAAAGCAGGAGGACTTCGATCGATTGAACGCGGGCTGGCGGGCCGAGTTCGAGATGGAGGATCAGGCCGGGGAATCGCTGCTGGGGCGAGTGATTCTGAACGATTGGCTGCTGCGGCGCGCGGAGCGGAATTACCTCGATTTGGAAACCAAACTAGCCGCGATCGAGCCGCTGGATTGGAGCTTGGAACAACACAAGAAGCTGGAGTTGTTTCTGCGCTACAAGACGACGGCCGAGCGGTCGTTTGCCCGGTTTTTCAACATGCTGCGAGGCTTGCGAAAGGACCGGATCCGGGAGGAGTTCACGTTGGAGAATTTGCGAAAGAAGTTTGACGCGATTGTCGAGGACAGGGAAAGAAAATCGCGCCAAGGTCCGGAAAAGGCGCAGACGGCAAAAGCACCCGAAGCCTTTTTTCGAGGGCAGGACAGCCCCAAGAAACAGCGCAAGATTGTGACGCTGGAGCAGTGGGTGGAAGTGACGGTGAAAGACGGAAAAACGGTCACGCTCCAGGTTCCCTCCAACGAGGAATTGATCGAGCGGGGCAAGCGCATGTGGCCCGCTCCGGAACTGGTCTACCGGCGCTTCAATTTCGTGAACGGCATACCGGAGGAGTATTACTGGACGGCGGATGATCCGCAGAAGCGGCAGTATGGCGGGGCGGGAATTCAGCGCATGACGGTGGATAAGTGGCTGGAGACGATTGAGCTGGAGAAGAATCGCGCCGATGGCCATCTGGGACCGACCGCGGGCGGAGTGGGCAATTTACCGCGACCGAAAGAGCGCGGCGGATGCGATTGCGAAGTGTGTACGAAAAATCAAGCGATTTTGGACCGGCGGGCGGCGCGCCGTTAGGAGCACTATGAAACGCAAGTACCCGATTCTCGGCGAAGTTCGAGACGTGGAAGGCAGCCTCTGGTATGTGCGCGATGTACGCACCACCAAGCACGGTTTTGATTTGCTTTGGGGTTCGCCGGTAACCCGCTTAAGAAACTATTCGGGGGGTCTTCCGCGCCTGATTGCAACGCAACCTCTCGTAGACTACTGGGAAGCCAACTGCACAAGGCATGACGGCGTGCTGTTCGACCTTCCGGCGGGACGAACCACATTAAAGCGATTACGATCCCGGTTGCGTTTCAACTATCACCTCGACGTGGCGGAGTTTTGGAAGGAGCGTATCGAAGACCTGGATAAATTGAGCGCGCGTGAGTTTGCGCGGCGACATAATGTTGAGCTCATTGCGGTGTTCGAGAACCGCAGGAAACTGCTCGGCAGACGGGCTCGAATGATGAACTGGTGGCAGACGCCTCAGCCGCTCGAAATTCTTCGCTCGAGTATCACGCTGCGGGAGATGGGGGAAAAGTTGTCGATCTCGATCAGCCAAGCGCACCGGCTGCGGCGTCGGGCGTGCAAGCAGGCATAGCAAACGGGGATCTCACGTGCCGCTAGAGCATCGGTCCCCACCTCATCGCCGTAAGGGCACGAAGCTGGTCGGTACGTGGCGATGCTCCGCCGCCACCGCCAGTCAAGTTGGCTTTGCGCCAATCTTCTTCGGAGATCACATGAATAGCGGCAAGTTGCTTGGCTTCTAACATGTGGTTCAGGGGCGTGAGTTCCTTGTCCGTTAGAGAGCTGAACTCCCGGATAACATCGTCGAGTTCGTGCGCGAGCACGTCCGTACGAGCTACTTGCGAATCGGTGGGACGGCCGTCGTATTGATTCACATCACCATACAGCGTTCCGAGAAACTCACGCAGGCGCTCTTCGCCCGTGATCATCCCGCCTTCCTTGGTAGCGACAATTTTGACGCGAATCTGGTCGGCATCCGCGGCGAAGCGCTCTGCCTGCTTGCGGACCGGATCATTCGCCGGCAATTTGGCGGCACTGGCGAGAGACTGGTCGCGAACGGAGATGATTGCGTCGACGCCCCAGCTCATATGGTTGAGCAAATCGCCCAGCCGGCTCACGAGTTCGAACTGCGCCTTGCGATCTTCTACCGCGTAGGTAGCGCGCGGATCGAGAATGACGTTTAACTCGGTTGTGTACACTTGGTCGCCTTTCGTCATCCTCACCGTGTAAACACCCGGCACGACACGAGGGCCAATGGCAGCGCCGAAAAGAGCGCTCGCCGCGGGAGGAACGTGCGGCGGTTTGAGATGCATGGACCAGGTGGCGCGATTAACGCCTCGATGCTTACTGGTGACTACGGTGTCAACGACGGCGCCTTTGTCATTCAGGATTTCGATTTTGAGATCCCCAAAAATGTGGCGCGTGCGTTGGTAGTAAGGGATTTCTGCGTCCGTCGGGCGACTTGGGCCTTTGAACGAGTTATCTCCTTCCGCCCAACCGCCGCTGGTTTCCATCCATTGCGGTGCTGCGGCAGTTGGAAGGAAAGCGGCGTTTGAAGCCATGACTTGCGGCGTGAGAGAGCGCCAGGGAGAGATATCGTCGATAATCCAGATACCACGGCCATGTGTGGCAAGGACGAGATCCGAAGTGCGCGGATGCACGACAAGGTCGCGAACCGCGACTGCGGGAAAATGCGCTCCTTTGTACTGCGCCCATCGGTCGCCGCCATCTACGCTTACCCACAACCCGAATTCGGTACCGAGGTACAGGAGATTCGGATCCACTATATCTTCCTTAATGACATGCGCGTACCCGCGTACCCCAGATGCTTCGGGGGCGAGTGCGGTCCAGGTCTTGCCGTAGTCAGTGGTCTTAAAGAGATGCGGCGACATATCGCCGGTCATATGCTGATCGAACGTGGCGTAGGCAGTGGATTCGGAATAGCGGCTTGCCTCCACATCTGAGACCCACCGAGTCTTACCGAGGCCGTGAACGTTGGCTGAAACGTTCGTCCAATTCTTCCCGCCATCCTGAGTTACTTGCACGTTGCCGTCATCGGTGCCGACCCAAATGAGTTGGGCATTCTTCGGCGATTCGGATATCGCGTAGACGGTAGTGTTCATTTCCGCAGAGGAATTGTCAACGGTAACGCCGCCCGATTCTTCCTGCTTCTGCTTCTCGGGGTCGTTCGTTGTCAGATCGGGCGAGATTCGTTGCCAGGACTGGCCGTGGTCGCGTGAACGAAAGAGGAACTGCGCACCGATGTAGAGCGTGTTCCTATCATTCGGACTTACTTGAATGGGCGTGTTCCAGTTGAAGCGCAGTTTCTTTTCGCCATATTGGGCGTAGGGTTTAACGGAACGGATCTCGTGCGTCCATCGATTGACGCGGCCGATTTCACCGCCTTGAGCTTCGGCATACAGGTAATTAGGATCTGAAGGGTCAGGCCACATCCAGAAGCCGTCCCCGCCGTACATGTTGGTCCAACGAGCGTTGGTGACGCCCCCGGGGAACGACGAATCACCGACCCAGGAACTGTTGTCCTGCAGGCCACCGTAGACCTGATACGGTTCCCCCATGTCCACGCTCACGTGATAGAACTGCGAAACCGGCAGGTTCATCATGTGTTCCCAACGCGTACCCCCATCAAGGCTATGCCAGAGCCCGCCGTCGTCGCAGGCGAACATCGTATTGGAGTTCGCCGGGTCGATCCAGACGTCGTGAAAGTCGCCGTGCGCTGAGCCGGCAATCTGGCCGAAGCTCTTGCCGCCATTGACGCTCAGCAGCAACGCAAAATCAACCTTAAACACTTTGTTTTCGTCTTTGGGATCGACAATGAGGTTCGCGAAATAGAACGGACGCCAGACCATGAACTGGCTGGCATCGAGTTTCTGCCAGTTATGACCGCCATCGCCCGAACGGAACAGAGCACTTTTCTTTGATTCGACCATCGCGTAGACAACTTCCGGATTCGAAGGCGCGACCTGCACGGCGATGCGTCCGTATGGTTTTTCCGGAAAGCCCGTCGCGTTGGTGGGAGTGAACTCAATCCAATGCTCTCCGGCATCGATGGACTTGAAGAGACCGCTGCCGGGACCGCCAGAACGAAATGTCCAAGCTTGTCTGCGGAAATCCCACATAGATGCATAGAGCGTTTTCGGTTCTTTGGCAGCCATGCTCAACATGGCGCAGCCGGTCGATTGATTTGCGCCGGCCAGAACTTTGCGCCAGGTCTTCCCGCCATCGGTGGTCTTGTATACGCCGCCTTCGGTGTTGTCGTCCCATGCATGGCCGGTCGCACACGCATAAACAATGTCGCTATCGGCTGGGTCAACAAGGATTTTCGCAATGTGCTCGGAACCTTTAAGGCCGCTATTGTTCCAGTTCTCGCCGCCGTCGGTAGATTTGTAGATGCCGTTGCCTATAGAAACGCTATTGCGCATCCAACTCTCGCCCGTCCCCACCCAAACATTTTTTGGATTATGCAAATCGATGGTGACGGCACCGATGGATTGCACGTCCGGCAGATCAAAGACAGGCTTGAACGTGCTGCCGCCATTGATGGATTTCCACACACCTCCGCTGGCCGATCCAGCAAAGACGGTCAGCCGCCCGTCTTGATTCACGGCAGCGACGGCGGCGATGCGACCGCTCATTTCCGCCGAGCCGATGTTGCGCGCCTGGAGGCCGGAGATAGTTCCGGCATCGAAACGAACGGGCGTTTGGGCCTGCGCCATCACCAGAGGCGCGATGCAGAGGAGCGTCCGCAACGAGCGAGTCAGCACGTTAGTTGTTCACCTTTCCCCGCTCACTCCCGTTTGCAGGAACGGGATTCGGAGCGTGCATTTTGAATTCCGCGGGATCAATAGGAACGTTGGCCTCGATTTTGTCGAAGGTAATTTTGGCGTAAGAGTTAGGATCCTGCTGCGAATTGCCTGCCTCCATTGAGAATGGAAAGTAAACACCGTTGACCTTCTTATATGAACCGAGATTCGTGACGGTCTCGCTGACGCCGCCCCGGACGAACTCCATTCTTTCGGTGCGAATTTCAAGATACGTGTCTGGGTCAAGGTAGTAGTAGACAATGTCGCCGTTCGCGAGCGTGACTTTCAGCCGATAGGCATCATCACCGTCGACGGTGTCGTGGCCGAGATATTCGACGCGATTGTCTTTCGTGCTGTAGTCCACAAGCGGGCCGTAGAAATCGGCTTCCTCAACGATGTCGCGTAGTTCTTCGTCACCCATCAACTCGGGATCTTTGCGGCCTTCGAACGGCGAAACGCGCCAGCCGGTCGACCCGTCGTAGGCCGTCACCTGCGACATGCCCTGTATAGTAAATGCGTCCCGGACCAGGTTGGGCGCCATGGCAATGCGGCTCACTTGTGCGACGAAACTGCCAAATTGCGCTTTGCCTGTCATTCGTAGATTTTTTATCGCTTTGATCTGCTGAATGCCGCCGCGCGCTTCGAGATTCTTGGCAACGAGATCCGCGGCTGTTTGCGCGGTCAAAAGCGAGGGCACGCACAGCAAGGCTATGCACGAGAAATATCGCATGCGTGAGTTGTCCTTCCAGTTCACGATACGCCAGTTTACCCCAGCAGCAGCGTTTTAATCCGTAGAGTCTCTAGGCGCAGGAAACGCGAGCGTGCGAGTAGGGATAGCAGCTACATCCTTAGTCGTATCTTAGGGCCTCGATCGGGTCCGCATGCGCGCCCCGTCGAGCCGGAAGAAACATGGCCGTCATTGCCGCCGCGGCCATTAACAAAACAGCAGCAAGATACAGAAGCGGATCCCTGCTATCGATGCGCAGAGGGCCGGTGTCGAGCGTCTTGCTAAGAGCTGCAGCCGTTGCAACAGAGAGCCACAAACCAACCGCAAGCCCGTGGAACACCGGGCCACCTCCTGAGAAGTACACGGAGCGAATGATATCGAGAGGCCGGGCGCCCAGCGCGGCACGAATGCCAAATTCGCGCGTACTCTGGTTCACGGCGAACGAAACAGCGCCGTAGATGCCGGCCGCCGACAGGATCGTCGCTAGAATTCCGAGCAGCAGGATCAGCGAGACGAAATTCCAGATTTCGGTGGTCACCTCATCAATCGCGTTCTGCATGAGGAGAATCCTCGCGGGTAAATCCGGTTCGGGCGTTCAAGCCGGCATAGCAACGGCTACATCCGGTGAGTCCGGGTTTGAGCGCCTCAGATCTCTGTCATCAAACCGGATTTTGTTCGGACCGGGGTGAGGGGTAACAGAATGTACCGGAGTGATCGGTAACATTTGGCACCGCACCCCTGTCACCCGTCCTGTTGATACGTTTTGTAACCGAGCTCCCAGGTTGCACGATTTTCCTGATTCAAAGCCGCCGCTTATTGATTGGGCGGTGGCGGGGGGGCGGCGGCGGAGGCAGAGGAGGCGCCAGGGGTGAGAAGTTGCGATGATCCCCCGGCTTGGCGGCGAGTGACTTCTTGGCCCATTCTTCGGCCTCTTTTAGGTTGGCTGTGGAGCCTGCGATGTTTTCGGCCATATCGGCTTTCAGGCGATAGAGCAGACTCATGTATGCCATGGCGTCGGAGTAGTTAGAGTCGATTTTGATGGCGCTTCCCAGCATTCGAATTCCTTCGTCGATGGTCGGGCCATACTGATCGCGCAGCGTGGCACGGCTAGAAGAGTCGGGGAGAAATGGTTGACTGGGTCGGAGGCCGGCGGCGTTTCGTGCGGACTTGATCGCGGGAAACGCGACAGCCCAATCGGTAACCGCAAGTGAATAGTAAGCTGTTTTTTCTTTTGGATAGGCGGCGACAATTTTGCGGGCCCACTCACGGGCCTCGCGGGGCTTGTTAGTCCAAAGCGAAAGGTTCAACATCCCGTTTAAGCCTTGCTGATTGGCCGGATCGATCGCCAGTATTTCGGCGAGTTGCTGCTGTGCCTGGTTGAGCAGTTGAGGATCGTCCCGATTCTCATTCAACTGCTGCATGAGCGGCTCGAGGGCTTTGACTTTCGACGCCACATCGGCACTGTTCTGCGCGTGCGCTTTGACGGCGATTCCGGAGGCAATGATGCTGCATAACACCAAAGCGGAGAGCGATGCCGCGAGGCGTATGCGGGCGCGTTTTAGGTTGACGGCTGGACGATGCAGAAGGCGATGGACGCGGCGTTCCAGAATATTGCCGTCGAAGACGCCCAGCAGGTAGCTGGGTTTAGGCACGGCATTGATCGCCGCCGCCGCAAAACTTACCAATGAACGAGCGTAGACGCAAGGATCCTGCACTAGGTTGGTGACGAATTCGTCGCATGCCATTTCCCGAGTTTCTTCGATGCTCCGCAATATGAGCCAGGAAGCGGGATTGAAGAAAATGGGAAGAAAGAGCAACTGGTAAAGAACGTTCAAGGCGAAATCATGACGGGCGACATGGGCCATTTCATGGCCGATTGCCGTGGTTAATTCCTCTTCATTGGTTGAAGGAAGGAGGGTTTCGGGAAGAATGATAACCTTGCGCAAGAAACCCGCAGCGGCGGGGGTCAAGATACGCGCAGAAGTTAGTAACTGTATGTCAGAAAGGTCGAATGATTCGGCGCAACGCGCCCATACTCGGCGGACGACAGGAGGCTGGGTCGCGATCGTACTGCCGCGACGGATTATCGCCGTGCGGATGAGGGCTCGGAGGAGTTTAGCGAAGCAGAATGAGAGAAACAGGAGATAAGCGAGGGCCACGGCGGTAGCGGTGGTTTGTTTATACGCAATGGTCCGGCTGAGTGGGCCTGGTGAAGATACTGTTGGGGTAGCGTTTCGCGAAGGTGGAGGCTGGCCCCACTGGGGCGGCGCGGGCACGGTGAAGGCGATTGAGGTGGTGCGTTGCGAAGTGACCGTGCTGGTGCTGACAATCGGCAATGCGACGGATGCGATCAGGGCTACTACCCAAACAGCATGTCGATGGCTGGCGGGGCCATGGCGCAGCAGCCAAGCTGCAAGAGCCGCTACACAAGCGATGACGGGGATTTGCCAGAGCGAGTTGAGTAGGAATGTGAGGACATAGCAGCTGATTGTTTCCATGTTTATCTATCCTTCTTTTCCGGGGCCAGGAGTTTTTGGATTTGCGTGAGTTTCTCCGGGGTTAGTTTGCGGGTTTCAACCAGGTTGAGGACGAGGCTGTCGGCTGAACCGCCGAAGAAACGATCAAGCATTTCACCCACTGCTTGCGAGGTTGCGTTTGCACGGCTAACGATAGGCTGGTAGAAATAGGCACGATCTTTAAGGCGCCGTTTGACCTTGCCCTTGCGTTCGAGGACGTTGAGCATCGTTTGCACCGTAGTGTAGGCGAGATTGCGGGTGGTGAGACGGGCCTGCACGGATTGGACGTTGGCGGCTCCGGTCTCCCATAAGACGGTCATAATTTCGAGTTCGAGTGGGGTGAGCGAGCTGGTCGGAGCTTTTTCGGCGAGGCATTTGTATTGTCCTAAACAATTAGGAGTTTACAGCGGAGGAAGGGATCTGTCAACTAAAAGTTTAGGAGTAACGATGGGTTCTCTGGAAGGCGCGCGTTGTCCGGGATTAGAAAGTGAACCGCGTCTGCAACTCTAACCGACGGTTGTCGGCGACAGCCAGGCTTGACACGAGAAACTATATTGTAGTAGCATCACTACAAAATAGTTGGATGAAATGAGGCCACCCCGATTAACGAGGCTGGAACTGCAGATTCTGGAGATCCTATGGGGACGCGGAAACGCATCCATTCGAGAAATTCAGGAAGGATTCCCTGAGCCCCGTCCAGCCTACACCACGATTCAAACCACGGTTTATCGTCTTGAAGGTAAGAAGGCAGTCCGCCGCATCCGCAAAATCGGCAATGCCCATCTGTTTGAACCGGCCGTGGCGCGCGATGTGACGCGCCATCGCTTGCTCGATGAAATTCTGAGCTTCTTTGGAGGGCGGGCGCTCCCCATGATGGCCCAGTTAGCCGAAGCCGGGAAAATCACACTCCAGGATGTTAGAGAACTGGAAAAAATGGTCGCAAACCGGCGAAAGGCCGTAAGGGGTGAATCGAGATGATGTCGGCATTAGCGGCTCATCTCTGGCAATCCACGTTATTTACCCTCGGAGCGTGGCTGTTGACGCTCGCTTGCCGCAAAAACAGGGCGCAGGTCCGGTATGCTCTATGGTTCAGCGCGTCATGCAAATTCCTGTTCCCATTCTCAATATTGACGAGTTTAGGAAGGCAATTGCAGTGGACGCCGATCCCAAAGATAATCGCCATGCGGATCACATCCGTCCCGGTCGCCCAAATAACAGAGCCGATTTCCATTCGTAACGAGTTCGTTTTTTCCCATCCCGTTGGAACAGATTGGATGCTGATAGTCACATTATGCATATGGATATGCGGCTTTGCAGCGGTTGCATTCATTCGTCTTCGCGATTGGCGCCGCATCCGATCAGCGGTGAGATCAAGCGTTCCCGCCGACATTCCGGCACCAGTCGAAGTTCGTTTCTCACCGAGCATCGCGGAACCCGGAGTGGTTGGATTTTTCCGGCCGGTCGTGATGCTCCCGCTAGGAATTTTCCAACATTTGACGCGGCCTCAGCTCGAGGCGGTACTCGCGCACGAGTTGTGCCATATTTACCGGCGCGACAACCTATGCGCACTGATTCACATGACAGTCGAGGCTATCTTCTGGTTTCACCCGCTGGTGTGGTGGATTGGTGCTCGGTTATTGGAAGAACGAGAGAGAGCATGTGATGAGCGAGCTCTCAGCCTTGGGGGCGAGCCGTCCGACTACGCGGAGGCGATATTGCGAGTCTGCAGATTCTTCGTAGAATCGCGCGTGCTGTGCGTGGCGGGCGTAACCGGCTCAGATCTTAGGCGAAGAGTGGAAGCGATTCTGAGCAACAGCATTGGGCAGAGCTTGAATCGTCCCAAGAAACTTCTGCTGGTGAGTGTGGGAGCTGCGGCCGTCGTTATTCCCGTGCTGATCGGAGTTGCGCTCGAAGTGAGTCCTGCCGCCGCCGTCCAAAGCCGATCATCCTCAGCGGCCGCGCCGCAGTTTGAAGTGGCCTCGATCAAGCCCTGTAAGGTAGAAGGCGGGATGGAGATTAGAGTGGGACGTGTGTCCCCCGGAAGGCTGGATGCCGGTTGCGACTATCTGACGGATCAAAACAATTTGGGGCTAATTCAGCGTGCGTATGTCAAGTACGCAGGCGGCCATCGGAACCCTTTCCGAATCGTGCCCATCCAAGGAGGCCCCGAATGGGTTCGTTCCGAGGGGTACAAGATTGATGCAGTGGCGGAGGGCAAGCCCACTCTGGAAATGACGCAGGGGCCAATGCTGCAGGCACTTCTGGAAGATCGGTTCAAGCTGAAGATTCATCGCGGAACCAAAGATGGGACAGTATACGCTCTCGTTGTGGCGAAGGGCGGCCCGAAACTGACGCCCTTTCAAGAAGGAAGCTGCATCAAAGTTGAGTCGCTGCCGCAGGCGCCGCCGGCTGGCGGCCAAAGGTATTGCGACGATCTGATTTCAGCGCGAAACCCCGCGTCGATCGATGCGGAGAGCGTCACACTGCCAGAGTTTTGCCAGTTGCTCAATCTAGTCATGGATCGCCCTGTAATTGATCAAACCGGGATCTCGGGAAAATTCGATATCCACCTTTCGTTTTCGCACGACGAATCAACGTCGCGGCTACCTGCCTTCATAGATACCGAACCGGGACTCCCGAAGTCGGCTGGCCCGACCGTTTTCGACGCGGTCCGGGAACGGCTCGGCCTTAAACTTGTGCCGACAAAGGGGCCAGTGGAGGTTTTGGTCATCGACAGCGTCGAAAGGCCATCCGCGAATTAGCACAACAAGACGCAGACAGCACTCCAAAAAATCCAAATCGGCACCAAATCGGCAGGACTTCCATTTCAACCAATTGTGGAAGCGCGTCGAGTGATGGAGGAAAACACTTCTGGAAGCAAAATCTCCGATTGACGTAGCCGTTATCCGACGCGTTTAAAACAGGAGTTGCGTCTGGTCGGCAACGGCTTCTGATTACTCGTCGAATTTTCCGGATCGCCCTGGATCACACGCAATACAAAACTAATTCAGCGAGGCTTAGCGTACAAAATTCCCGGAATCGTCCCGGCTGGCCTACCAAACAGTGGCGAAGTAATGTTTCCGATGATCGGACCCGGATTGTTGTGGTTGAGAATGTTACGCATGGAAAGCGAGACAGCCAGGTTGTACCGATGACTGGTCGTTACGGAGTTCCCTGCGGCCGGGCTCAGCCGCCGGCCCCGCGAGAGCTTGCAAATCGGCCGCGAGATCTTCCGGATCATCCGCCAGTGCATCCAAAGCTTTTCCTTTCAGAACAAGAGCAGATGCGTTGTTAGCGGATTCCATGCTCAAAACCGGTCAGGAATTCTCTTGAACCGTAAGTTGCTGCTGCCTAGTGGCGACTTTCAATCCTTAGAAGGAATACGAGCCGTCATTTGGTGGTTCTTTTTGATTGTCCATCGGAGCCGGTAAGAGTGACGGTAGCGAACGGCATGTTGCGGAACAGGATTTGCCGATTGTGCGAGCACGGGCCGCGATGCGCTGCCAAGTACGCAGGCGAAGATAGCTAGCGTTCTTGAAGACAGCATCGGGTCACTCTACCGTTGTCAGTCTACACTCAATCTGAAAGATCGCGGAATGAGGAACCGCAGGCCACACAAAACGATGGCCCGCGCCACAGCAATGGCATCGAGCCGACGCGATTCATGTTGTACATCGTAGAGGTAGAGCGGCGAACGCAATGCTCGGCCGATCATTCTTCTACCCGCCAGGGCGAGACATACGACCAGGTTTTCAATTCCTGAATGGCCCAAGCCGTGGATTTGTCTTTATGGCAATCGGTGCACGGGTTGGGAATCTTGTACTTGTCAGTCATGGAAGGGCTGCTGAATCGAAAAGTGTGACTGCGGACATTTACGTTGGCGATAGTTTGTTCGATCCGAGGCATGTGGCAAGCGACACACTCGCCGCCCGAACTTCCGGCCTTGTGGTGGGTGTGTTGTTCGATGGTGGTTACGTGGGGACCGTTGGGCGAACCAGGTCCATGGCATTCCAGGCATATGACGTTTGCCGGCTTAATCAGCAGCGCGTTGTTATCCGTTCCGTGAACATCATGGCAACTGGAGCACTTCACGCCGCGGGTGTACATCACGCTCTGGACAAAGTCGTTCCCTTGCATGCGGTTCTTATGCGCGGCGCCGTCGGCGAAATGGGTGAAGGTCGTCTCGCCCAGTTTGTGCTCTTCGAGTTTCCAGTGATCCTGCAGCTTCTCGCCAACGTGGAAACCCACGGGCCAGTCATAATATCTGCCTGCAATCGGGTTGTGCAGGGATTGCCCTTGTGAGTGGCACTGGATACAGGTATCGTTCGCCTGAACAGAATCGAGACGGGCAGGATTGACAATGTTGGCACGCGACGGATGAGCCACGTGATCGCTGCCTGGCCCATGGCACTTCTCGCAACCAACGTTCCATTCCGTCACCGTCTTGTTCTGGATGTTGTAGTTGACCGAGTGGCAGCCGTCACAGAGTGGGCCGGTCGGCCGCTTCCTGTTGTCAGGCGGATAAAGAGGAGCCCACCAGTCCGTTCCATTCTTAACGAAGTACGGTCGCCACACCTGATTGGTTATGTCCCACTGCGCGGGCAGAACGAAATAGTCGTCGCCGACTTTCTTGAAATAGCGCTGTTTCCATTTGCTTCCGTAGACGAAAGCGATGTCCTCTTTATTGAACGTGACCAGCGGGTCAGGCTTCGATAAGTCTGGCAGAATGGCATCGGGATATTGTTTGGGATCGCGCACGACGTTGGCCATGCGAGTTTGTCTCCAGCGACCGTAGATCCGCGGATGGCATGATTGGCAAGCCTGGGATCCCACGTAGCGCGCAGGGGCTCCGGTGTGTTGCGGAACAGGATTTGCCGATTGTGCGAGCACGGGCCGCGATGCGCTGCCAAGTACGCAGGCGAAGATAGCTACCGTTCTTGAAGACAGCATCGGGTCACTCTACCGTTGTCAGTCTACACTCAATCTGAAAGACCGCGGAATGAGGAAGCGCAGGCCACACAAAACGATGGCGCGCGCGGCACTTCGATGCCTGAGGCTTTTGATGGTGGCTACCAGGGATGCGCCGCGGCGCGAAGTAAATCCGCACTCAGCCGTTCTTCGGTAGCCGCGTTCAGTTTCCCGCCATTCCGCGTTACATAAAACACGTCGATGGCCTTGTGCGCTTCCGTATCGATCATGACCACCTCGATGTTGCAACCGCATTCGCTGATCGCCGAGGCCAGATCGTACAGCAGGCCGGGACGATCTTCGCCGACGAAATCGACGAGTGTGGAAGCATCGGAGGCTTCGGCGTTGAACCGGACACTTGGCGCGATGGTCGAGTCGTTGGTCGGCCGGGGAATACGCCGCCTTCTTTTCAGCAGATCCACCACATCCACCGAACGCCTCACCACGCATTCGATGGTCCATTGCAGCCGGTTGACTTCGCTCGGATTCAGCTCCAGAATGCGGAGCGGATCCGTGAAGCGGATGAGATCCAGGATGCAACCGGCGGTATTTGAGGCAGCTTAGAGTCCGTACAAAACATTACAACGGGCGTGATTTTGGCCACGGGCTTACCGTGACTCGTCACGATGACACTGCGACCCTTCTTTACGGTTCGCAGTAGCTCCGAGAACCGACGATTGGCGTCCGCAGCCGAAACTGCCTTTTCCATGTTCGTCTCCGCAAATGTAGTGATATTAGCTACTCTATCGTACATCCACACGGGACTGGCAGCGAAGCCGAGCTTCTTAACGGAGGTTTTCGGGTTGGATGTGGCTACTACGCCCCTAACGGTCCGGCATGTCGCACTCGCTCTGTAACCTTCGTGCTGCCCCGCCGTGACGGTTTCAACAACGCTCGAGATAAAAAGTGAGTATGGTGGAAATGCTGGTCAGCCCTATGCGCAGGCTGGATCGATAACGAGAGAAAATAGCTCACACTCAGTTATTGAGGGCTACTTCGATGAGCTGGCCCCTGTCGTTTACTAGGATTTTCGCGCTCGTTTTGATGCACATTGCCTCGCCCGCCACGCGAAGGGGTTGGAACGTCAGATTCTCGGCAAATCTCTGAGCTGCAGTCGAAATCCAAGTCGAAGGAGCATCTTTGACCGTGGCTGTCCAAACATGTCCGTCTATCCCAATAAGAATTTCGACGGGGACCGGAGTGGCCGAATGGCCGGCTTCTAGCGCACCCGAGAATTTAGTGGGAGGAGCAATGATTCTCCGGGCTGCTTCCTCGGGTGGCACGGCCACGATCTTTGCTGCAGGGACGACTCGATCAGACGGTTTTGCGGACTCGTCGCGGTAGAAAGAACGTAAAGCATCGATCTTCGTGGGATTCGGATAATCCAGGCCTGCGGCCTTAAGCAGAAGGCCTTCAGCAACACGGTCATAATCGGCTTGGCCTGCCCTGATGGCGCGAAGGTAATTTGCCCAGTAATGTAATTGCAATGCAGTCCACGTCGCAAGAGCGGAATCCCGCTCAGCCTCTTCGTAAGCCAAGTGAGCGAATGCGGATCGTGCTTCGGACAAGTCGATGGGACCTGGGCTCAAGTCCGGTGCTAATCCGGAGATCCCAATAATCGCGGCTGCGTAAGACCAAGGCACGATCGTGAGAATCGGGGTGCGCAGCTTTGTAGGCTTTATGCGTAACACCCCTTAGATCCGTTATGTGCTCAAACGGCGGATCTTCATAGGTAACGGGCCAGCCGTATTTTTGCTCTAACACGCCAATAATTTCATACATCGGCCTGCCTTGTAGAAGACAGGTCCCGCGTGATCACTGACAAGCAGCCCGCACGTGACAGCGCCTGGAACGTCTTTCGTCCGCCACCAAAGCAGATCTGCCAAAAAACGCGCCGAATAGCGCTTCTACGACTAAGCTATGTGTGATTGGATATCTGACAAAAGTGAGGCGCAGGAGTGCATGCCGATTGTTGATAATTTGCACTGACTCAACTCCTGTCAAGAGTAGGATCGGCTAGGATCGGCCATAGCAGATCTGCAAACTGCGCGGCCAGAACGAGCCACCCGAGTGAGACCCGAGGTGCCAACCGTTTCGCACCGAGAGCGAGCCCGTAGTGGCCCAAGACCATAGCAGAATCTCCTTACGTTACTTAGTTGTCTGTTTGCCGCGTACGCTAGTCCAGGCTATTGCCCCCCTTGCCACACTCGAGCCAAAAATCGCACTTCACACCCGGACAGTGCTTCAATTGCCCGCTTCAAGTTGCGTTCCTTGGCTTCCGGCGATTTCAAGGTCGCGAAGTACCGAAGAATTTCCTTCTTTCGACTGGGGGGAGGGCGGCCCAGGCGCGCTTGGCGTCCGGAGTTGCCGCAAGGGCCGCCCTGAACCAGCGAGGCATCGGATGAGAAGGGCCGCTTCGATACAACTGATCGAATGAGAGCTCGACGTCGACGGTATCGCCCGGTTTGGTTCCCGATGCCTTGCGCACGACTTCGTGAAGATACAGATAAAAGCTGCCGCCGCCCGCCGGCATCATGTTTATTTGCCAAGGTTTTTCGGGCTGGCCGTTGATGCGAACCAGGACCGGAAGCGGCTTGCGCCAGTTTTTCCTCAGGCGGTTCGCTATCGCCTTAGGGACCGGAACAAACGGATTGATGCCGCGAACAGCGATTACTCCGGAAAAATGAACTGGCGAGGGCTTTTTATTCACAGCAGGCTTTCGAAGAACGTGCGCAGATTCCTAACCAGAATTCACGGCGTCGAGCAGTTACCCGCAGCGATTGGAAACCTAGTGCCATTCGTCCGCGCTCGGCCCGTACATCGCCGGGATCTTCGATTCAATGAGCCGCAGGTAAACAGAGAGTTGTCCTCGATGGTGCGCCATGTGACTGAGGGCGCCGTCGGCGATCATCTTATAGCGCGGCCCTTCGGCCATAACCTGTTCGCCCATCTTCATTCGCCAGGTGCGCTGTAAGTGCTCTTCCGTTGTGTCATGGAAGGCGTCTCGCGACTGGGCCAGCCCGTCATCGAGCAGCCGCAGCAGTTCCGCTCGCGATTCCACCGGGGACGTGCGCAAGTTTTGCTCTGCGCCGCCGATGTCAATCTCATCCTTCGAGATCATGAAGGCAGGCCATCCCGGCATCGTCGCCACGAGGGCGGCCAGGTATCCCAGTTCCATCGAGCGCTCGTGCGGCTTCCAACTATTCTGTCCCTCCGGTACGCGCTCCAAAATCTTTCGGCTGGTCGCGACTTCACGCTCCAACTGTTCCAATAGAAAATCCTTAAGCTGCATCCACATCTCCTTTACGGTTTTGAATGGCCGTTCTGACTGAATAAAGTCGGTGCAAACAGGTTGGAATGGGCGAATTCTACTCATTCAGCGCTGCCAGAATATGCTTTGGAAGACTGTCAACGCCAAACGGAATGCCTGTAAAAAATCCCACTCCTGGATTGAGTTTTGAGTAAGGGACTCCCGAAGAGCTGGGGATCGGCGCTCGCAAACAGAGTCTACAGTGTACACTAAGGCAAGTATACACCGTAGACTTATGAACCGATCAACCGAGCCTTTGCCTAAGACAAGCAAAGCCGCTTCTATCCTCAGGGCCGCGCGAAAGCTTCTTGATCGGGAAGGCATTGCGGCAGTCGCGATGCGTCCCGTGGCGGAACGGGTCGGCATTACGCCGATGGCGATCTATCGCCACTATGCGGATCGCGCCAGCCTGCTGAATGCCGTTGCCGACGAGGGCTTTCAAGAGCTGGCGGCCCGGGTCCGGACACTTCAGCTAAGGGGGAACGTGGAGCACCGGCTGATGCAGGTGGCGACCCTCTTTCTAAACGCCGCGCTACAGTTCCCGAACCTTTACCAGCTCATGTTTCTTGTGCCTCGTGAGGGAGCACGGGTCTATCCAAAGGACTTCAAGGCGGGGCGCTCACCGACGTTCAATTTGACCGTAGACATTCTTGATGAGGCAATGCGCGCCGGCGAATTGCGACCTGACGATCCTGTTGAGATTGCCTTCGAGCTAAGCGCGCTTTCGCATGGACTCATCGTGCTCTATCTGGCTGGCCGTGCGGCCCAGACTGACAAGGAGTTCCGTTTGCTTCACCAGCGTTCCTTCAGGAGATACCTTGATGGCCTTCGTCGATAAACGTCCTGCATTCGTTGCAACGCTAGCTATCCTTTCCACGGGAACGCTGTTGCTCGTTGGAAACGGCATGAACCCGCTGTGGCCCTTCATGTGGGTCGCGCCGATTCCGGTTCTGGTGCTGGCTGCAGAGACCGCCTCGTGGCTAGTCGCGGCTGGAGGCGCGGCACTCTCCATGCTTCTGGGCAGTCTCACGATGCTGTACTACCTCCATTTTGTGCTGCATGCCCCGGTGACGGCATGGTTGATTCCGTTTTCAGTCGCCTCGCTGCTCTTCGCCGTGGGTGTCCTTCTGTTCCGTGGTCTCCTCCATCGTGGGGCAGTCTTCAGCGCTGTGATCGCGCTGCCCGCGTTCTGGACAGTCTGCGAATATCTGGCCAGCTTTGCGCCAGCAAACGGCACAGCCGGCAGTTTGGCTTATACGCAAGAGCGCTTTCTGCCCATTCTGCAAGTCGCCTCTCTGACTGGCCCGTGGGGCATCACCTTCCTGCTGTTACTGTTTCCGTCGGCAGTTGCCAGCGGGCTGTATCTGCGGCGCAGGAGGCTCTTGCAAGCAGCGCCTGTGGTGGGCTCGGCGTTGGCTGTTCTCCTCGGGGCCGTTGTGTTCGGCGCAATGCGGCTGGCGGCGCCGAACTCGCAGCAGAATATCAAGGTGGCGCTGCTGGATACGGATACGATGGAGTTCGCCGAGGGCGGCCGCGAAATGCAGGAGCTGATCAAGAGTTATGCCGAGCAGGCTGAGAAGCTCGGCCGCCAAGGGGCGAAGATCGTTCTGATGCCCGAGAAGACAGGCCTGCTGCTCGACAGCGGGACGAAGAACGTGGACCCCGTTCTGCAGTCGGTGGCCGACCGCACAGGCGCGACTCTCGTCATCGGTGTGGTGCATGTGGTCGCGCGAGATTCTTTTAATGAGGCGCGCATCTATACGCCGGATCAGCCCATCACCACGTACCACAAGCAGCATATGCTGCCGCCGTTTGAGTCGAGGCTGACACCGGGGACGTCGCTCGCCCTGCTGTCGAAACCGCCAGTCCCGATCGGTGTTGCGATTTGTAAAGACATGGACTTCATTCACCCAGCGCTCGACTATGGACGCGCCGGCGTTGACCTGCTCCTCGATCCTGCCTGGGACTTTGACGTAGACCGTACTTGGCACGGGCACATCGCCATCATGCGGGGCGTCGAAGGCGGATATGCGATCGCGCACGCTGCGAAGAATGGATTCCTCACAGTAACGAACGATCGCGGCCGCATCCTCGGCGAGGTAAGAACCAACAAGGGAGGCTTCGCGTCGCTGCTGGTGAACGTGCCGCTGAGTCACGACCCGACGGTCTTCAATCGTTATGGCGCGTGGTTTCCTTGGATCGCAGGGCTACTCCTGCTTGCTGCTGTCGTACGATTGTTGACTGCATCGCGCTTGGCCTCAGGAGGACGCATCTGATCCGTGTCTCCCGCATGGATTTCAGGGATTCGTCCTACCATCTAATCGCGGCATGCACCAACCCGAGTCACACGAAGCCGCATAAAAAGGCGATGGCGAATCGACGTACTCGCCTTCCTTATTGATCACATGGAAGTAGCGCTTCGGATCGAGCTTCATCCACTCCGGCATTTAGTGCTGGCTGCCGTTCTTCCAGGTTCCGAACCATCACACGACCAGGTGCACATCGTGCTGCCGTGCCTGGGCGAGCATCAGGTCCACCTGCGAGTAGTCGAACTGGCCGGGCTTCGGCTCGAACTGCTCCCAATAGATCGGTATCTCGAGTGTGTTGGCATGCAGGTATTCGATAGCGGGCCACACCGCAGGCAGGGTGGCAGGCCAGTCGCTCGAGTTATTCGACTGCGCGCCCAGCATGAGATAAGGCGCGCCATCGACTATCAAGGCGTAACGTCCGCCCTGCTGAACGATACGCGGAACCGGGTGCGCCGGCACCTGCGCTGCGAGGTCTGCAATCGAGGCGGCCAAAACGAGCGCGACGATAGACGCTTTCAGACGAATGGACGTCATCGCTCAATCAGGTCAACTCAGGCAGCGCCTTTCTTGCCTCACGGTCCGGGTCATTCTTCGCTTCGGAGGTATCGTCCAGAACCATCGTTTCGCCCCGCTCGGAGGAGTACTTCGGCCAGTGAGGAAGCCCGCCTCCATTGGCATTGCCCGTCTTCATAAACTGCAACAGCGTCCGCGCCATCTTGGCCGACAGCGCTCTCGGCCGCGCGCCGCCGCCGGTGTGGGTCAGCATCAAATCGGTGTTGTAGAACCAGAAGCAAATGTCGAGCGTGTGGAAGGCGCCCATGTGGCCATCGAATAAAGGTGGTTGCCAGGTGAACCAATCGACAAACACCGGCGCGGGTTGTTTCGATTTTGCATCCGCCAGCGCCACCACGCTCTGGCGGTTGCTGCTCACCAGCGACCAGATCTCGACCGGCTTGCGTCCCGGGAACGCCTTTGCGTAGGCTTCCACCACATCCTTTGCTTTGTCGCCGAGACCGCCGCCGAAACCTGCTCTCACCCTCACTCTTTCGACAACCTGCTCGAGCGTCATCGATTGCATCGATGCATCGCCCAAACCCGCTTCGTTCTCCACCGAACTGATAATCATCGGCACGTCGGCTGCAGTCGGCGCCGCAACCGGGTCGTAGGGATGCTGCGGCAAAGTTTTGCCATCCACCACCGGCGCAAATCCACGCATCAATCCCCCGCCGGGCCCCGCGTTCTTCGCCATCGCCTGCTGCGCGCGAGTGGCAATGGCATAGAACTCCTTCCACGGCATCGCCTGTAATTTCGACAGATCATTCCCGGTCAACCCTGCTTCCTTGACGACCGCGGCCCCAAGCTCTTCGGAATGGGTTTTGTCGCCGGCCTTACGCATGGCCCCGCTGAGCACAACCGCTTTGTGGAACAGTCCTTTCGCACAAGGCATGGCCGTCAGCGTGCAAACTTTCGCGCCACCGCCCGACTGCCCGATGATCGTGATGTTGCCGGGATCTCCGCCAAAATTGGCGATGTTGTCGCGGACCCATTCGAGCGCGGCCACAATGTCCAGCATGCCAACGTTCCCGGAATCGGCAAACTTTTCTCCGCCTACGCCGGCCAGATCGCAGAAACCCAGCGGCCCCAGCCGGTGATTGATGGAACAAAACACCGCATCATTAAAACGCGCAAAATTCTCGCCGTTGTATCCGTCCTGCTCGATCGCGTTTCCGCTCGAGAAGCCGCCACCGTGAATCCAGAACAGCACAGGCCGCCTCTTCCCATCGTTGATTGCGGGCGTCTGCACGTTGATGCGTAGACAATCCTCATTTACGTCGCCATAGTTCCAATGGTCCCGAAACGAAGACAATGGCCGCGCGTACCGGTTCTCCATGTTTTGCGCCGCCGAATTGCCCCACCAGACCGCCGGATACACATCCGCCCAGGGCTTCGCTTTCTGCGGCGGCATGAACCGGTTTGCGCCTGACGTATCGGCCCCGTACGGCATCCCCAGGAAGTGATAAATTCCACGCAGAACGTAGCCTCTGACCTTGCCGTATTCGGTCTGAGTTACCGCAATGTTCTCGCCTATAAACAAGCTCTGCTTATCCTGCTTTTCCGCGCCCATATGCGGGCTCGCGGTTACGGCCGTCGAGCCCAGCGCGATTCCAGCCGAACTCGTTCCAAGTGTCCGTACGAAGTGGCGTCTGTTGGATTTCATATTTTCAGCTCCTATAACGAATTGTTAGTAATAGCCAGCGGTAAGCTCAATGCCGAGTATACTTATCAAATACAGTCATCACCGGCAGCGCGTTACCGTTGTCGTCAAAGAAACCACGGCGATTCAGCTCGCCGGCAACAGCAGGCTCCCACCAAAAGACACCCTTACCCAGGCCGAAGGGCGTGGCCTGAACTACCCGGTTCAATTCATCGAGGAATTCTTTCTGACCTTCCGGAGTTTCCGGGAAGGGCGCTAGCTTATTCCGGTACTCGCCTGGCTTCCAGTTGTAGGCTGCTTCGACCACGATGATGTCCTTGTGATACTCATTCGCCATAAGCATCAGGGTTTCGCGAAGATCATTCAGGCTGCCGTGCCACCAGGGATAGTAAGACTGCCCCATCACGTCGAAGTTCACGTGATACGAATTCAGCTTGTCAAAGAATGCCTTCGTCTTCATGGGGTCGCCGCTCTTTTCAATGTGGATCATGATGCGCGGGCGCGGATGATTCCCCTTGCCGGCTTCCACGCCCGCGATACCGGCTTTTATCAATTCGGCAAAGTTGTCCCAATTTGCTGGAAGCCGGCCATCCGGCCACAACATGCCGTTCGTCACTTCGTTGCCGACCTGCACCATGTCCGGCAGGACGCCGGCGCGTTCGAATGCAGATATCGTGTCGCGCGTGTACTCAAAGACAGCTTGCACCAGCTCGGCGTGTGTTTTTCCCGACCAGGCTTTGGGAATGAACTGCTTGCCAGGATCGGCCCAGGTGTCTGAATAGTGGTAATCAAGCAGAAATCTGAAACCAAGCTTTCTCGCTGCGGTGGCGGACGCGATTGTGTATTCGAGGTTATTCGGAAGCCCAGTGGGGGTGTGAAACAATCGAAGCCGGATCCAGTTATAGCCGTGATCCTTGAAGATCTGCAGTCCCGGTTTCGGTTGTCCGTCCTCCCTGAACACCGTTCCCCGATCCTCGGCCTGCTTCAAAAAAGACAGGTCGGCGCCAACGGCATATTCGGCGGCAAATGCACAAGCGTTAGAGCAAAACAGCACCAGCGTTGAAGCGATTAGGATACGCATGCGAGATCAGAATGTAAACCGGGCCACAAGCTGGCCGTTCCGGGGTTGGCTGTAGAGCGACGTCGGATTGACGTAACCCCAGCCTGAGATGTGTTGGCCCGATGCACTTCTAAGCGCGAACGCGACCGACGCAAATAGCAAAGCGCCAACAGTGGCCAAGCTTGTACCGCATTTTGCCAACCTCCCCCGAAACGATGTTTATTTCCGCCGATGGTCCCGAGATTGAGATACACGAATCATCTTGCAATATTTCTCGTCCGCAGGGCACTAGATTCCTGAGCTTCCTCAGATGAAACTTTCCTTTGCACTTCTTTCGATGTTGATTATTGGCGGGGCCGTTGCGCCTGCCGGCGCCAGCGTTTCGACCCCGAGTTCCAATCACAAACCGCACAAAGTCAAACGGCACAAGGGACAAAAGCACCACAACAGCTAATTAGCCTAGGCTTCGCTAATTTTCTAAAGCGCAAGACGCTCACCTTCTCTAGGGCGTCCAGCATCCCGCGAATTCGCGCTGTCATATACTAGCCCTTCATATGATTCGAAGGGCATTCTTTACGCGAAAATTCAGCTCTCCGTCCACCCTCGTGCTTGTATGCAGCCTGGCTCTTCCGCTGGCTGCGGCTGACGCGCAGCGCGAGGCGGCGCTGAAGGCGGATCTAGCCGGCCAGATCGACGGGATGAAGAAGCAGGCCCAGGTCATGAACGACATGGTCTTCAGTTTCGGTGAGCTGGGCTTTCAGGAAGTCGAGACTTCGAAGTACCTCTCCGGCATTTTGGAGAACGATGGTTTCAAAGTGGAGCACGGCGTCGCCGGCATTCCCACTGCCTGGATGGCGACCTGGGGCGAGGGCAAGCCGGTGATTGCGCTCGGTTCCGACATTGACTGCATTCCGCAGGCGTCTCAAAAGCCCGGTGTCGCTTATCACGATCCGATTGTGGCTGGCGCTCCCGGCCACGGAGAAGGCCATAATTCAGGCGAGCCCTTGAACATAGTTGCGGCGATCGCGGTAAAGAAGCTCATGGAACGCGAACACTTGAAGGGCACCATTAAAGTCTGGCCTGGTGTTGCGGAAGAACTGGTGGGAGCGAAAGCCTATTACGTTCGCGCCGGATTGTTCAAAGATGTCGACATTGTGCTTTTTGCGCACGTTGCCGACAATCTGGGCGTTTCCTGGGGCAGTGGCGCACAGAATGGCCTCGTGTCGGTCGAATACCAGTTTCAAGGGGAGAGCGCGCATGCCGCGGCGGCTCCCTGGCGAGGGCGCAGCGCGCTGGATGCCGTCGAGCTGATGGATGTCGGCTGGAACTTCCGGCGCGAACATCTGAGGCTCCAGCAGCGGTCTCATTACGTGATCTCGAATGGCGGCGATCAGCCGAACGTCGTTCCGCCCAATGCGTCAGTTTGGTATTACTTCCGCGAGACGGATTATCCGCACATTAAACAGATGTGGGAGATCGGAGACAAGATGGCCCAGGGCGCGACATTGATGACGAATACGACCTTCACGGAGCGCGTGCTCGGGTCGGCATGGCCGCCTTACTTCAATAAGACGGTCGCCGAGACGATGTACGAAAACATCAAGAAAGTGGGTCTTCCCGAGTGGAGCGATGCGGATCAAACGTTGGCCAAGGCTCTGCAGAAAGAATTAGGCGTGCCGCAAAAAGGGCTGGCAACCAAGCTGGATGAACTGAAGGGACCGATCCCGGAAGAACGAAAAATGGGAGGCGGTTCGGACGATATCGGAGACATTTCCTGGAACGTGCCCACCGTGACGCTTCGCTATCCATCGAATATTCCGAATCTTCCCGGACACAACTGGGCAAACGGAATTTCGATGGCTACTCCGATCGCGCACAAAGGCATTGTCGCCGGTGCGAAAGTGCAAGCCATGACGATGGTGGATTTGCTGCTTCATCCTGAACTTATCCAGCAGGCCTGGGATTTCTATCGAAATGTCCAGACCAAAGACATGAAGTACACGCCGTTGATGCGGCCCCAGGATCAGCCTGCCCTATGGCTGAATCAGAAGATCATGGAACAGTATCGCCCCGAGATGAAGAAATACTATTACGACCCAAGCAAGTATCCGACTTATCTCGATCAGCTCGGGATCAAATATCCGACCGTGCGCACGGAGTCTACGCCGGGAAAACCCGCGGCTACGATGAATTAGAGCGTGTCACACGGCGGAAGCGCTATTCGTGGCGCAAGGCGCGCATCGGGTCGATTTTAGCGGCGCGGCGCGCGGGCAGAAAGCCGGCAAGCAGAGCAATTCCGGCGATCAGCAGAACGGAAGCGGAGAGGGCCAGCGGATCGAGCGGCCTCACGCCGAATAGAAAGCTTTCGAGCCAGTGCGTGGCGCCGAACGCAAATGGCAATCCGAGGAGCAGGCCGGCGATCAGGACGAAGACGAGATCACGGAGCACCAGCGAGATGACGTGAGATTTGCGGGCGCCGATCGCCATACGGGTCCCGATTTCGGCTGTGCGGCCCGCAACGGAATAAGCGAGTGTTCCGTAAATGCCTATGGAGGCAAGCAACAATGCGAGCAGGCCGAAGATGCTGCACAGGCTCGTGATCAGCTTCTGCTGTTGAAGTGAATTTTCGATCTGATCATTGAGCGTGTGCTGCTCCAACATTGGGAGCCGGCTGTTGATTTGCTTCAGGAGACTGCGAACTTCACCGGCAATGTTATTCGGATCGGCAGCCGTACGCAGGACGAGCTCGAAACTAGGGATCGGTTTTTGGGAGATGGGATAAAAGACCATCGGCTTAGGGTTTTCACGCAAATCGAAAAACTTGGAATTACCCACCACGCCGACGATTTCCGAACCGGGCGCTCTGAATGGCGCGCCGTGTTCCATGTTCTGGCCAAGCGGATTCGTGCCGGAAAGGTATTGGTTGACAAATGTCTGATTCACCAATGCCACCGGTTTGGATGCAGCACTGTCGCGTTCGTCAATGGTGCGGCCAATCAAAAGCGGGATTTTGAGGGTTTCAAAGAAGCGCGGCCCAACGGCCAGATCCCAAACACGCATCTCTTTGCCGGCGGCCGCATGATAGCCCTGAATCGAGAAGTTACCGGATGAGTTATAGCCGCTGGCGGGAGAAAAGCGCGTAATTGCCGCGGATTGCACACCGGGAAGGTCACGTATGCGGTCGTCGATGTCGCGATATAGGGTCGCGTACTCTGACGGCTGATAACCGGCGAGATGCGCATCAGTGCGGATCAGCAAAATGTGATTGCGCGTGAAGCCGACCTCCTGCTCTTCCAGCGCCAGAAGGCTATGCGTGAGCAGACCGGCGGCAATCAATAGGCAAAGCGAGAGCGCGATCTGCAGCGTGATGAGCGCTTGCGTACTGCCAAACCGGCGTCTGCGCCAACTCACGGGCGCTGCGTTGCCGGGGCGCAGATCGAGACGACTGAACTTCCAGCCGGGAACGATGCCAAACAAAATTCCGGTCAGAACGGAAAGCACAAGCGTAAATAGGAGTACGGCGGGATCGGGTTTAACTTTCACTACCGAACTGAAATGCAGCAGTAAAACCAGGGCTTTGACCGACCACCAGGCAAGAACCGCGCCTGCCAGGCCACCAAGGAGCGCGAGGAGGATGCTTTCAGTAAGAACCTGCCGGAGCACGCGTGAACGGGCCGCGCCCAAAGCAAGCCGGCATACGAATTCCTGACGCCGGGCCGACGCTCGCGCGAGCAACAACGTGGCGAGGTTAGCGCAGGCGATCAATAAAACGAGGGCTACCACGACCATGAGCACTCGTAACGGTTTCGAGTAGAGATAACGAAGACCGGAAATACCGCCGCCGCCCGGTTTCAAGATGATTTGAACCTGTTCGATTTTGTGGCGCGTGTCAGCCGTTGGACGTGAACCCGCTTGATCGAGATAAAACGAGTGAAGCTGAGCATTTACTCCGGATTGCGCAAGTTTGATCGTGACGCCGGGTTTGAGGCGGCCCATGCAGTTCAGCCAGTAGTAATCCATGGCGTTCCGCAGCGGCGGTTCGCCGGTCATGATCTGCGGCTGAAACGAGAGCGGAACCCAAAAATCGGGAGACTTTCGAATCCGCTCGCCAAAGAACGACGCGTCCGCGACACCGGCGATGGTAAAAGCAGTGCCGTTGAATACGGCGGTCTTGCCTAGAATGCCGGGATCGAGATGAAAACGGTTCTTCCAGAGACCATACGTCATAACGGCGACCGGTGCGGCGCTGGGCGTGTCATCGGAATCGCGAAGCAGGCGGCCGGCGGCGGCATGTACACCGAGCACATCGAAATAGCTGCCGGAGACGAGGTGGACCGAAGCGTAGCCGACCCGCGTATCGGGCTCGCCGGCGATGTGCATAATGACCTTGTCCTCGCCTTTCCGAAAAGCACAGAGATTCTGGAAAGAATCGTTGTGGGCAACTAGATATTGATAGAACGGATACGACACTGCGTCGCCGATCAGGTCGCCATTGCTGGTACCCTCCGAGATCTCGTCATTGAACAGCACCAGGCTGGCCGCATCACGGACGGGCAGCAGCTGCAGCATGACTGCGTTAATCAACGTGAAAATCGCGGTGTTCGCGCCTATACCGAGCGCTAATGAGAGGACCGCCACGGCCAGCAATACCGGGGATTTCAGCAGCTGGCGGAAACCGTAGCGGATGTCCTGCAAGCCTGCTTCGAGCCAGGCGATGGTGCTGGCGTCGCGCATGCGCTCGGCGACGAGACCTGCATTGCCAAATGAGCCGCTCGATTGCGTGCGATGAAACTCGATCTCTTCGCGGATCTCGGCTTCAAGGCGGCGGGAGCGAAAGACATTCAGAAATCGGCGCAGCATTGCTAGCCTCACTCCTCAAATGCAAGAAAGCTTTCAATCACGGCGGTATGGGCGCGCCACTCGTCTTCGATTTGCTGAAGGCGTTTGCGGCCAGTGCGGGTGAGTTCGTAATAACGCGCGCGGCGATTGTTCTCCGAGGCCTTCCATTTGGCTTTGATAAGACCCTCGGATTCCAACCGGCGCAGGGCGGGGTAAAGAGAACCTTCTTCGACACGAAGCTGGTTCTGAGATGCGTTCAGAATGGCGCAGGTTATCCCATAGCCGTGGGTCAAGCCTCGGGCGAGCGTCTTAAGAACGAGCAGGTCGAGGGCGCCTTGGAGCTTCTCGCGCGGCATGCAGATATCATACACCTAGATGTCTGGGAGAGTTAAGCTGGGACGGTCGTGTTCCGGGGCCGGTATCTTTTGCATAAGTTGCATCTGCCACTTGACAAGTTGGCCCACAGTGTTTAGTGTATTAAGTATCTAGTACACCAATCTTGCTTCTTCGCCTGAATCACTCCTCCGGAATCCCGCTGTACCTTCAGCTGATGGAGCAGTTAAAGCATGCTATCGAGACTGGAGAGCTGCGGGCTGGTGACCAGTTGCCTACGATTCGAAAGTTGGCCGAGGAACTTGTTATGAACCCTAACACCGTGGCTCGATCCTACCGGGAACTGGAGCACGAGGGTGTCATAGAACTCAAGCATGGTTTAGGAGCTTTCGTCGGTGAATCGATGGGCTCCCGCATTAGGGTTATGCGAAAGGCTCGGGCCATTCTGCAATCGGCCGTCGAGCGGCTGGCGGCGCTCCACCTCAGCGAGGACGAGATAAGAAGACTGCTGGAGAACGAACTGGCCCTGTTCCGCTCCTCCAACATTTCAGAAAGCGTCAATGACTGAATTCCTGATTGAAACAATCGGTCTTCGAAAGTCTTTTAAAGATCAGATCGTGTTGAATGGACTTGATCTCAAGGTTCCTAAGGGAAGCATTTTTGGTTTTCTCGGACGCAATGGCGCCGGTAAGACCACCACGATCAAACTCTTAATGGGAATGCTGAAAGCGAATGGTGGAACAGCAAAATTGTTTGATCAACCGGTTTCAGATAGCACTGCTCTCGTCAAGGCCCGCCGGCGCATCGGCTACGTCACTGAGGAGAAGGAATTGTACCCTTACATGACCGTTAGTCAGGTCATTCGGTTTACGCGCCCGTTCTTCTCCAGGTGGCGTGCCGATCTCGAACAACGCTATCTGGAGATGTTTGATTTACCGCTGAATAAAAAAATTCCGGACCTCTCAAAAGGAATGCGCTCGAAGCTGATGCTGCTGCTTGCGATGTCGCGTGGCGCGGAGCTTTTGATCCTGGATGAGCCCACGGAGGGCCTCGATCCCGCTGCAGTGGAAGATGTCCTCCGCGAGTTGGTCGCGACTGCGGCATCTGAGGGCGCCACCATTTTCTTCTCGTCACATCAATTAACGGAAATCGAGCAGATTGCGGATCAAGTCTCAATCATCGATCACGGAAGAGTGGTCGTCAGAGATTCTCTCGACGATCTCAAGGCCAGGTATCGGCGGCTGCATATCGTCCTGGAAGAAGACCTCCGCATCCCGATTCGTTGGTCAGAGGGAGTAGAGCATATCCGCCACGAAGGCCGATCCATTTCCATATTGGCGAGCAGGAATGTGGAAAAGCTTATGCAGCAGGCCCGGTCTATACCTGGCGCATCGGTCGAAGAATATCCCGTGACCTTGAAAGAGATCTTCCTCGAACATGTGAGGGGCAACTGAATGCTTTGGATGAAAGCGTGGCTCGAAACAAGGTGGCGGCTTCTATACGTAGTGGTCTTAACGCTGGCCGGGCTCGCCTTTCGTTCAGCCGTCGTAAGGTCAACGGAGGATGCGCGCGGAATGATGGCTTGGCTATCGTTCTTCTCGGTTTTCGCGGCAGTTTATCTGGCCGGCGCCGGCGTTAGAACACAACCCGGTTTTCAAATGACCAAGGGACTTCATGGGTCAACGTATTTCACGCTTTCGTTACCGGTTAGTCGTTTTCGGCTGGTTGCAGTGAGGGCTGGCTGTGGTCTCTTGGAAATATCTGGCATAAATGCGATCGTGATTGGTTCCGCTTGGAGTCTAGTTCCGTTGGTACGAGCCAATTCGACGCTATGGAACTTGTTCCAATCCATTTTGGCTGCTATCGTCTGCACCGCCTGTATTTACTTCGTCTCGGTTTTGTTGGCAAGCTTCCTGGAAGAAACCTGGCACATCTTCGGAGGTTTTTTCGTCGTCGGGCTTGCATGGTGGGGGTTTAACCGGCTCCGATTGCCGGCCTCCGCCAGCGTCTTTCGCTTTATGGGCGATGCCTCTCCTCTTGTCACTCACGTCTTGCCGTGGACTGCCATGGGAATATCGCTAATACTTTCGGCAGTGCTGTTTCTGGCGGCTCTAAAGATAGTGCAGGCTCGTGAGTACTAATTCCATCAAAAAGATTTCTTTCTGTTGCGGCAGCCGAGGAGACAGGCGCTCGAACGCTCCTCTACCGACTTGCTACTCAAAATAGTGCGGCACAAATCTGCTGATATTGCCGGTGATGCCTTTGCTTTCACGAATGCCAATTCCCGCAGCGCCGCGGTCCGTGATATACCAGCTGCCAAGTACCGGAGTCTCCACATCGGGATTCCAACCGGGCGCTAACTCTTGATAGACGAACGGTCCATCACCGTAAGGGCCCTCCGTCGATATCTGGCGCCCATCGCAGTGCACCGTGATGTTGGCGCCCTCGCGCGATAGCAGCGGCTTACGCACGAAGCGCTTCATGTCTCTCGGCCCATCGAGATATGCAGGCAGAAGGTTCGGATGTTCCGGAAATCGTTCCCACAAAATCGCGAGCAGTGCCTTATTGGACCACAGCATCTTCCAGATCGGTTCAATCCAATCCATGTCGTGGCGGGTCGCGAGGATCCTATCGCCCGAATCTTCAAGGAGCCATTCCCAAGGATAGAGTGCAAAGATGCTCTTGATCTCGCGCTCTTCCAAATCGCGGAACGTTCGATCTTCCTCCCGCCAGCCGATGTCACGCACAAACAAATGCTTTGTCCGGATGCCCGCCTGCTGCGCCGTGTCTCGCAAGTAAGTAACAGTCATTAGATCTTCGTCGTTCGGCATGCACGTGCAGTGAAGAGTGTCCGACCGCAGATAGCGCTTCAGTTCGCTCCACTTGTCAATAAGCTTCTCGTGAATGGAATTGAACTGATCGGTTGCGGGGAAAACTTCGCGCCGCCAGTCCCACTGCACCACCGAGGCTTCGAGTAAGCCGGTTGGGGTGTTGGCATTGTATTCAAGAAGCTTCGGGGGTCCGCTACCGTCGTAGGCCAGATCGAAGCGTCCGTAGATAGAGGGTGGCTCGGATTCCCAGGCGTCCCGGATCGCTTGCTTCGCCGTCGCCGGAATGCAAAGGTCAGCCAAACGATCGCTATCCAGAATGAACTGCCCGGCCTCCAGACAGAGCCGCTGAAGCTCTTCTGTGGCAGCTTCGAGGATGTCCACTTCCAACGCAGAAAACTTGTAGCAGGCCGATTCATCCCAGTACGGCACACCGTTGACTGTGTGATAAACCAGACCGACGTCTTCAACGCGTTTCTGCCAGTTCGGGCGCGGCTGCAAAACAATCCGTATCATTCGCCCCCACCCTCTCCGCCGTGACCTGCCGAAGCCGCCTCCCCGGCGCCGCCAAAAACTCCGCGTTCGCTCGCGCCCTCCGATGCTGCCGATGGCGAAACAAAACCACCGCTCGGCGCCACAGTAGACCCGCCGCTCAGATGTGTACCGTTCGAAACAGGGCCGCGGGAGCCTCCGTAATACCAATGATAAAGATGATAGGGAGCGCCGCGCGGATTGGCGTCTTCGCAATTCTTGTCGTCCGTCACATTTTGGCTTTCATCAACGCAGTACCGAGTCGGCCGGTTCTCACAGCCGATCAGAAAAGATGCCACGGACGTAACGAGAGTAAGCTGAATCGCGCGCGAGCGCTTCATTCTCGTCTATTCTGTCACGCAGATAGGTGACGAGTTTAAGCGCGTGCGCGACCCGGTATCCGGATCGCGACGCAGCTTCCGTCGCACTCCTCCAAAACCACGGCTGCCAGACACAATTTGAATGATGCCTGAGATTCTCGGCAAGGAACGGGTATGCTCCGGACCATCTTTCGCAAAGCGCGCAGAACAAGATTCAAGACCGGCCAAGCTCGATGCCGAGGTCAAAGGCGATCCCTACGAAGGTCTGTTGCAGAAGAACGCGTCCTCCAAAGCTGCGACGTTCATACGCTCTTGCGTCTGCCCACCGGAGTCGTCACGCGATAATCTCAAGTGATGTCGCGACTTCGCCAGGCGGTAAAACTCCTCGGCAAATCGGGAATCGACTTCCTGATCACACTCGCGCTCTATTCCATCTTTTATTTCACCGGACATGGCGTGCTGACGGTGCTGTGCTTTCTCGCGCTGATTCCGCCGGCCATTATCATCTTTATCCGTGCATTTCGTTGGGTCAGGCAGCACTCGCTCTGGAGCCTGCGCAACCGGCTGCTCCTTGTGTACGGGCTCATCGGCGTGTTGCCCATTCTTCTTCTGTTCGTGCTGGTAGGCCTCGGCTCTTGGGCGCTGATGAATGAATTGGCTATCTACCTGGCAAGTTCCGCTTTGGATCGCCGGCTCGATTCCGTCAACAGCGCCGTTGAAGCCCTCCGCCGAATGCCGGCGGATCAGCGCCGGTATGCGGCGCCGGAAGTTGCGAAGGCATTCAGCCAGACGCTCCCCGGCATGGAATTCTATATTAAAGACGAATCGGGCGCATTCCAATACCCGCCGAACGCGCCGCCCCTTGACGTGCCTCCCGGTTGGAAGAACGCCGGCGGATTGCTGGTTCTGCACGGCCACTTCTATGGGTGGTCACACTACACAGCGAACAACGAAGAAATTACGGCGCTCGCTCCTCTGTCCAATGACTTAGTCGAGAATCTTGTTCCGCATTTAGGCGTCATCTCACTCTTCGAGACGCCGGAAAAACGCGAGCACAGAGAGCCGCCCGCGACCGCCGGGTCCCTGGCGATCATTCGGCGGAATACCTCCAATAAGAAGCCGGATTTTAACTTCACATTCACCGACACGTCTCCCTCAACTCCAGGCCGCCGTACCGCTCGAATTCCTCCGCCGATGAGCCGGTTCGACATCCCGGTCGGATGGCCCGCCACTGTTCCGCATTACCATCTCGACACGCCGGGTAAAACGTACGAAGGCGTGTTGTGGGTCTACTCGCGGCCTTCCGCCGTGTTGAGTACCTTCTTCTCCCGTTCGGAAGTACTTCGCGGCGTCTTGTTCGATGTCGTCATCGCAATCGCCATCCTGTTTCTGGTGGTCGAACTAGTCGCCGTCTTAATCGGCATCTCTTTGTCGCGCCGCATTACGCGCGCAGTGAATCAGCTCTACGAAGGCACGCGCCGCGTCATCTACGGGGATTTCACTCACCGCATTCCGGTGCATGATAGCGATCAGCTCGGGGAGCTTTCGCAGTCATTCAATCAGATGACTGGGAATCTGGAGCGCCTGCTGGCGGTCGAAAAGGAAAAGGAGCGCCTGCAAACCGAAATTGAAATCGCTCGCGAAGTGCAAGGCCAGCTCTATCCGAAAGAGGCCCCTCCCACTTGTGGATTGAAGCTGACCGTTCGGTGCGATCCGGCCCGCATGGTGTCTGGCGATTATTACGATTACCAGGAAATCGTGAAAGGCAAGCTCGCGTTCGCAATCGGGGACGTGGCGGGGAAGGGAATTTCGGCAGCCCTCCTCATGGCGACCCTACAAGCTGCTCTTCGGGCACAGATTACTGCTTACCAGCCGAGCCGCCCGGATGAGTGCAGCGGTGTTCTCGAATTAGATGCCGCCGCGTTGGTACGCCAGCTCAATAAACAAATCTTTGCTCATACCGCGCCGGAAAAATACGCGACTTTCTTCTTTGCCCTCTTCGATGAGAAAACACGCACGTTGACATACACCAATGCCGGCCATCTGTCCCCGTTGTTATTCCGCAACGGAGATGTCGTGCCGCTGGATTCGAATGGTACTGTAGTCGGTGCATTCCCCTTCTCTGAGTACGACGAGAGCTGCCTTGCGATGACCTCTAACGATCTCCTGGTTTGCTATACGGATGGAATCACCGAACCTGAAAACGAGTACGGAGAGATGTTTGGCGAGGAGCGAATGATCGACCTCATTCACAAGCACGCAAACCGCGACGATCACGAAATTATTCAGATCGTTTTGGAAACAGTTCGCCGATGGACCGGAACGCCCGAACTGCACGACGATATGACTCTGCTTTTGGCGCGTGAGGTGCCCTCGACGTGAAGATTCTTACCGCCGCTGAGATGCGCGAAGTCGACCGGCTGACGATTGAGCGCGGCGTTCCGGGCCTCATCCTTATGGAGAACGCCGGCAGCCGTGTGGTCGATTTTCTGCGCGAGACTTTTGCTCCGCTGGCGAACCAACGCGTCGTAGTGATTTGCGGAAAAGGCAACAACGGCGGCGACGGATTCGTCGTGGCCCGGCAGCTCTTTACCCGGAAGCTTTGCTCGCATCTCATCGTTGTCGAGCTGTTCGATCCCGAGACTCTCAGCGGTGATGCGCTGGCGAACCGGCGCATGCTCGACGTATGCGGCTGTCCGTGTGCTGCGCGAATTACCGAACGAAGCCAATCTAGCCACTGTGGTCGTCGATGCTGTCCTCGGAATCGGCCTCGAAGGCCCCGCGAAAGGACAGCCCCTCGTAGCCATTCGACTGATCAATCGCCGTTTCCCCTTGGCCAAGAAAGTCGCGGTCGATATCCCGTCCGGCTTGCCTACCGACGAAACGAACCCAACCGGTGAATTCGTTCGCGCCGATTACACGGTCACGTTCACGGCTGCGAAACGAAGCCAATGCCTCTCACCGGAGTACGAAAACGTGGGACAACTCACCGTCGTTCCGATCGGCAGCCCTCTTGAACTCTACGAAACGAACCCAAATTTTAAGCTCAACCTAACCACGCCCAGCGATATTCGCCATTTGTTCGCTCCACGTCCACCTGATTCGAACAAAGGTATGTACGGTCACGTTCTGGTAGTCGGGGGTTCGTTTGGTAAAAGCGGGGCTCCAGCCATGACCGGATTGGGTTCGTATCGCAGCGGGGCAGGGCTAGTCACGGTCGCCGTTCCGAAAAGCGCGCTTCCGACCGTGGCTGCGGTCCGCCCGGAACTGATGACCGAGCCGCTTGGCGAAACCGAGACCGGTCGGCTTCGTTTCGCAGACGCGGACCACATTCTGGAGCTTCTAAAGAAGATGACCGTGGTCGCGATCGGTCCGGGTCTGGGCACTGAGGACGAGACAGTTCGTTTGGTAAAACGCCTCTATGATGAAGCAAACACGCCGGCTGTGGTGGACGCGGACGCCTTGAACGCGCTCGCGGGTAGCCTCCCGAATACGAACAAGGTTCGAATTCTGACTCCGCATCCGGGTGAGATGAGCCGTCTGACCGGCAAAACAATCAAGGAGATTCAGGCCGACCGGCTCGGCCAGGCGCAAGAACTGGCCGTGGAGAGCGGCGCGGCGGTTGTTCTCAAAGGAGACCGCACGATCATCGCCTTTCCTGACGGGGAAAGCTGGGTGAATCCGACCGGCTGTCCCGCCATGGCGACTGGCGGCACGGGCGACATCCTTACCGGCATGATCGCCGGAATGATGGCCCAGCATCCAAACGATTGGAAGCGGGCTGCGATTGCGGCGGTCTGGCTTCACGGCCGGAGCGGGGAACTGGCGGCGCGGCATTGGGGCGAACAAGCGACGTTGGCTTTGGATTTACTGGAGTTTCTTCCCGAGGCGATGAATGAACTCCGCCCTCCGGTTTGAAACCCATTCAGACGAGGAGACCCGGATTGTGGGGCGGCACCTGGCGGCATTGCTGCCGGATCGCGGAGTGGTGCTGCTCACCGGGGACTTGGGCGCGGGTAAAACGACGCTGACCAAAGGTATTGTGGAAGGCCGCCACGCAGCTAGTGCGGACGATGTATCGAGTCCGACGTTCACCTTAATTCACGAATACGGCAATCCCGTCAAGGTGTTTCACGTAGATCTGTACCGGTTGGAAACTGCGGAAGAAGTGCGTCGTCTCGGTTTGGAAGATTTATTTGACCAACCCGCTCTTGTACTTATCGAATGGGGCGAACGATTTCCGGAACTGATGCCGCGAGACTCTATTAGGATTCGGCTCCGCGATCAGGGTGGCGACAATCGGGTCATCGAATTGTCGGGGTTGAGAGCTGAAACACTCTAGTAACGCGCATCTGTCGTCGTTTGTCTCCTAAGCGTATGGATACGTTGAAGGCTGAAATAGCCGAATTCCAGAGCGCAAAAGACCTGAAGACAATTTTGGGATCTCAAGGTCCTTGCTTGAGCGTGTACATCGCGCTGAATCGCGGATCGGCGAACCAAAACGCGAAGACGAATGCATTGGAATGGAAGAAAACCATCCGGAGCGTTGAGCCGAAGCTTCAGCAGTACGGGGCCGACGGGCGGGAGCTTCTCGAAACAGTTTCGGATTGGGACGCGGTCACGCAAGGCGAGCCACCGCAGGGAAAATCCCTTGCCGTTTTTCGCTCCCGGGACGTCTTCCGCATCACCTCGTTGGATGAGGCGGTAAGGAGCCGGGCCGTGATCGGGCCGCGCTTCTACATCAGGCCGCTGTTGCCTGAGCTGACCCGCGACAGAGAATTCTATATTCTCGCCCTGAGCCAGAACGACGTTCGACTTCTCCGATGCACGGCCAGAACATCGGAGGAAATCCCGTTTCCACCTGGTATAGCAACGAGCTACGACGCTTACATGAACACGTCGAAACCGGACCACATCACCGATAACCGGGCGGCTCCGGGTCCTTCGCAAGGAGGTTCGAAAGGAGTCATGTTTACGACCAGCTCCGATCGTGAAACCAAGGACCAATATCTGGCTCATTTTTTCGGGCAGATCGATCATGGCTTGAACGAGGTACTGCGAGGCAAAACAGAGCCAGTGATTCTTGCGGCAGTCGATTATGAGGTTGCCCTCTACCGGTCCGTGAACAAATATCCGCGCCTGGTGGACGAATCGGTGGAAGGCGCACCGAACGGTCTCAAATCGGGTGAAATGCACGCCAGGGCCATCGATGCAATGCGGAGATGTTACGAAAGAAAAGCGGACGAGGCGCTTGCCGAGTACGATCACAAAGTCGGCGGAGGCGCGTCGAATCGCCTGAAGGAAATTGTTCTCGCGGCTCACGAGGGCAGAGTGCTTACGCTTCTGGTATCGGACTCGCTCGAGACCACCGGGGCGTTCGACGAATCGACACACACGGTCAAGGGACGTGAGACCGGCAAATCTGACGACGAGGACCTGCTCAACGATGCCGTCGTTCAGACGATTCTGCACGCGGGAAAGATTTTCGTTGTGCCGAACGCAAAAATGCCGCAGGGCGCGCCGCTGGCGGCGATTTATCGATTTTAGGAGAACTGGCCCTTGCGGCGCAGTTTGCGTGTCGCGATGAGACCGAACAGGCCGATGAGCGCGAGCCCGATGCTCATCGGCTCTGGAGTAGCCACCAGATCGTTGTAGGCAAGATTCGCAATCAGGGCATCGGCGGCCGTGGTGGGGTGTTCGTCATCCCAGAATAGATAATTGTTGGGATTCGCGCCGGACAAACCCTGCGCCGGACCGGTCACATTCGTGAAGCCGTATGACCCCGGCGTGCTCGTGATTTGATTGAACAGCGTATAGACATCCACCCCGACGACATCGATTCCCTGGCCCTGTAGCTTTGAGATATCGGCTGCCCATTCGGCGTTAAACGCAACCGAAGCTGCGTTCAATGCGGCAGAGGTCTGCGCGCCCGCGGCTCTTCCCAGGGGCGTATCGCCGAGCGGGGCCAAGTCGATCCAGAGGAAATATTTGGCCCCGCCCGCCGCCAACGACAGAATGTTTTGGTACAGATCGTCGGCGGCCTTGTTCACAGCTGGCAGCGAAGTGTTTCCGTTCAGAATGTCGTTCGATCCCGCCCAGATTGTATAAAGCGCGTTGGATGGAACGCCCGTGGGATGTGTGGCGGCAAACGCGAGAACCTGATTTGAAACGTCCTGCGGGTTGGCCGATCCTGTTTGCGCGGTCCCTACGGCGAAGTTCGTCCCAGCGGTCGGGGCCAGGAAGGGTTGCGGGTCGGCAAGACCTGCTTTGGCGGCGAACTGGTCGATCCACAATCCGGATGGGCTGGCGGTTCCGGGATTTGTGTTCGGTCCATCAGTGAAATATCCCACCGGGAACGGCACTCCCGGAACGTTTCGCGTTGCATAGTTCGGTCCGGGAAAGACGCCCAAGGTAGCGATAGAAGCATTTCCTGCATCGGACAAGCTATCGCCGAAAACCACAAGTTGATTGACGGATGTAATTGGCAGAGCAAGCGCCGCGTAAACCGGCGACATCAGGAGGACACCTGTGACTGCAAGGATCTTTACGCGCATCGAATTATGGACTCAAGAACAACGTACTTAGGTTACAGGCGAACTTGCATTACAATTCAAAGTGAACCTTTAAGGAGGTGACCTATGGCTCGCACATTGTCTGCCGAACAGAAGGCTGACGTCTTGAGTAGAGGATTTTCCCGGCGCAGCTTTGGGCGATTCGCCACGATTTTGACGGCTGGCGCCACCCTGCCGTTCTATAACGAACCGGCTCTGGCGCAGATGTCAAGACTGCAGCGCATACCGGCCGACGGCGTGAAGATCAACGCGAATGAAAATCCGCTTGGCCCCTGCCCGGAAGCTGTCGAGGCAATCTACAACGTGGTGAAGCAGGGCGGCCGCTACATGTATGAGGCGACCGATACGCTGGGCGAAACCATGGGCCAAACTCTAGGCGTGAAATATAGCGGTAGGGGTGGTGAAAGTTATCTGCAAATATTTGCAGGATCGAGCGCGCCTCTGCACCAGGCAGTGCTCGCGTTTTGCTCAAAAGACCGGCCGTTCGTGAAAGCCGATCCGGGCTACGAAGCCGGGGAAATGGCTGCCAAGTACATTGGCGCAAGCGTGGTGAACGTGCCGCTGAAAAAAGGAACCTACGATCACGATGTGAAAGCGATGCTCGCCGCAGCGCCGAACGGAGGGTTGTTCTACGTATGTAATCCGAACAATCCGACCGGCACCGTTACGAGCCGCGCCGATATTGAATACCTGGTTGCGAACAAGCCTGCGGGTTCGGTCGTAATGATTGATGAAGCTTACATCCACTTTTCCAAGAGTGCCGTTCCGTGCACGGACATGGCGGCGAATGATAAGGACGTGGTAATTCTACGGACATTCTCGAAGTTGTACGGAATGGCCGGATTGCGCGCGGGCGCGGCGATCGCCCGGCCCGACTTGCTGCAGAAGGTTTCGCAGTGGAGCGCGGGAGCGATGCCGATCACCGCCATGTTCGGCGCCGATGCCAGCCTGAAGGTGAAGAACCTGGTGGCGGAACGAAAGAAGTTCTTGACCGACACGCGAGAAGAAACGTGTAACTGGCTGCCGAAGAAGAACGTTGAATTCATTCCTTCGGAAACGAACTGTTTCATGATCAACGTGAAGCGCTCCGGAAAAGAGTTCTTCAAGGACATGGCGCAGCGCAAAGTGTATATCGGCCGGGCATGGCCGATTTGGCCGAACTGGATACGAGTGTCCGTGGGCACTCCCGAAGAGATGTCGAAATTCAGAGATGCGTTCGCTCAGTGCTATAACGCCTAAGCGGAATACTACTGCGTCAGCGTGAAATTCACGATGATGTCAGTGATTACTTCTACCGGCTGACCATTTAACAAAGTTGGCCTGTATTTCCACTGCAGCACGGCGTCTCGGGCGGCATTCACCAGCATGGATGACCCCGGACAAGTTGCAAATGCTCGATATTGCCTTCTTTGCTGATGACCGCGGTGAATTCCACCGTCCCTTGTATGCGCGCCGACTTCGCTAACGGAGGATAAACAGGTTGGACGCGACGGATCAGATTGGCTTCGGCAACATTACCGCCGACCGGGGTGGGAGCAGTGGATGTCTTCGGTTTCGCCTGGGGAGGAGGCGCGGGCGGCGGTCCTGGTGCGGAGGCTATTGGAGTGCCGAATGGAATTGCATTGGCGTTGCCGGAGTCCGGGATGCCCACAACGCCAACAATGTCGGGCGCTGGTGTCGCTTCTTCTACAGGGATTTATGCGCTTCGGAATTACAACCGGCGCAATGAGCAGTTTCGCATTGAGCGGATGAAACATCTGCTTTGGTTGCGCCCTTTGAGCAGGCGGCGTCGTGTGGACTGGATTGCGGCGGCGAAGGCGCAATCGAGTAAATTCTTCAATTGGGCGGTTGGAAGGCCTTCTGTGTAGACGAGTGGAATGAGAATAAGAACGCAGAGCGCCAAGATCTGCAGCGCTATGGAGAAAGCTACAGTGCGCCGGTTTCCTGGTTTTTTGTGTTCCATCGACGAATGTTTGATCGAACATGTCCGCTGTAGCTCCATTCACTACGAACAGACACCGATGATGGCGCGCGAGGAGTTCCCGGCTAAGTTGTCAGTGAATCGTGCGCGTTTTGCGGTTCATGTAGTCCATCAGCAGATAATTTCCGAGCGTGTAGGGGGTGGTGAAATATGCTTTCCCGCTGCACATCTGGGTTACTTTCTGGACAAACTGCACAAGCCCGTAATCGCTGGCGAGCATGAAGGTGTTGATCAGTATGCCGCGCTTCTTACAGCGCGCTACTTCCTCAAGCGTCTGACTGATTACCAGCGGATCGAGACCGAACGCATTCTTGTAAATGCGGCCATCTTCCAACGTGAGCGCCGAAGGCTTGCCGTCGGTGATCATGACGATCTGCTTCATGTCCTTCTTCTCTTGCGCCAGAAGCTTTTGCGCCAGGATGAGACCATCGCGCGTGTTGGTGTAGTAGGGACCGACTTGAACGCGGGCGAGCTCGGAGAGGCGCATCTCTTCGGCGGAGTCATGGAAGAGCACGCAGCGCAGGGAATCGCCGGGATATTGCGTTCGGATGAGATGCGATAGGGCGAGAGCGACTTTCTTGGCGGGGGTGAAGCGATCTTCGCCGTAAAGGATCATGCTGTGACTGCAATCGAGCATCAGCACCGTGGCGCAGGAGCTTTGATATTCCGACTGGTGAACGTACAAATCGGAGTACTCCAGATTCAGAGGAAGCTTCAGTCCTTCCCGCTGCATCGCGGAGAAGAGCGTCGCGCTCACGTCCAGATTCAGCGTGTCGCCAAATTCGTAGCTCTTAGCGCCGCCGCTGGCATCGATGCCGGTGGCCAGGTCGCGAGTGTCGTGAGCGCCGAAACTCGATTTTCCAAGAGAGCCGAGAAGGTCTTTGAGTGTCTTGAATCCCAGAAAATCGATGGCCTTGTCGGTCACTTCAAAGCGCATCTGAGTTTCCGGACCGCCTTCGGAGCCGGGAGCCGAAGGAGCTTCAGGAGGCGGACCATCCATATTGATGTAACCCGCCTGTTCGAGCTTGTTCATCAAGCGCTCGATCAACTGGTCGCGCTGCTGGGCCGACATTTGCTGCAGGCGCTCGCGCATTTGTTCGAGTTGCTCCGGGCTGAAAAGATCGCCGCTTTCGAGCGCCCGCTCGATGGCCTCCTTCAGTTCCTCCAGCGTGTGCTGGTTCATTTCGGAGAACTGAAGATAGGGATCCTGATAACCGCTTTGAAGGAAGTAGTCGGAGAGCGCGCGAAGAAGATCCTCCATGTCGATTCCGAGATCCTCCTCGGAAAACTTTGTATAGGAGATCCTTCTCATCTGGCGCGCGTCCGGATCAGTTCAAATTACGCCGGCCGCCTCCGGAACCACTGCTTCCACGGCGAGGATCGAAGGAGCGGCGCGGGTCTTCGCGCTCTTCACGGCCGCGTTCGTCGCGAGCACTCCGTTCACCGGCAACGAACTCAAGCTCTTCGTTGCGGCTGATGCGCTTGTGCGCGTAGAGACCTTCCAGGATAAATTCTCCGGCGGACGCGCGCATGGCGTCGCTTTCGTTTTCGGTCAGCCCCAGCTTCTTGGTGAATTGAAGCAGATCTTGAATGCGGTTGAGCTGCTGGACCATTTCGTGAGCAGGCATGTTCTCGTCGAGACGAAGGGAGCCGCCCAGTTCAAACCACTGGACAACCTGCCTGAGATTTGCGCCGTCGAAATAGGAATTGTAGACTTTCCCGACGGCGCTGCGGACCAGTTCGCGGGCGACCGCATCGCCACCCTTCAGTTCTCCTTCATATTCCAGTTCCAACTTGCCCGTCATGGACGGTAGCGCGGCATAGAGATCGAGAATGCGCGGCACGCTGGAGGTTTCTTTTGATTTGAGAGCGCGGCGTTCGGAGTTCGATACCACGTTTTCGAGCACCGTGATCGGCAATCGCTGCGAGACACCGGAACGTTTGTCAACGCGCTTATCTTCGCGCGCAAGGAAGGCGATCTGTTCGACCACTTCATGAATGTAGGGCGGAATTTCGGTCTGAACAGGCGACCGCCGGCGTGTCCACGCCTCCTGCTTCGTGATGTCCATCCCCTGCGAAATGGTCATCGGATAATGTGTTCGAATTTCACTGCCGATGCGGTCTTTGAGAGGCGTGATGATTTTGCCGCGAGCCGTGTAATCTTCCGGATTGGCCGTGAAGACCAACATGACATCGAGGGGCAGGCGAACGGGATAGCCTTTGATTTGGACGTCGCCTTCCTGCATGATGTTGAACAGTCCGACCTGCACCTTTCCCGCCAGATCAGGCAGTTCGTTGATGACAAATAATCCTCGATTGGCGCGGGGCACGAGGCCATAATGGATGGTTAATTCGTTTGAGATGTCCTGGCCGGTGCGCGCCGCCTTGATGGGATCGATATCGCCGATCATATCCGCGATGGTTACGTCGGGGGTGGCAAGCTTTTCGATGTAGCGCTCCTCCGCGGAGAGCCAGGCGATGGGAGTGTCGTCGCCCATCGAGGCGATCTTGTCGCGGCACTGCCTGCAAATCGGCCGGAGAGGGTTGTCGCGAATTTCGCAGCCCGCGATGTAAGGCATTCGCGGATCGAGAAGACGAGTCAGCATGCGCGCCAACCGGGTTTTGGCTTGACCGCGCAGACCCAAAAGAATGAAGTTGTGTCGCGAGAGTATCGCGTTCACTACTTGGGGAATCACTGTGTCTTCGAACCCCATTACTCCGGGAAACAGCGTTTCGCCGCGATCCAATTTACAGATGAGATTCGATCGGAGTTCTTCCTTGAGAGTTCGATCCGGTTGAAGGTGATCGAAGAATCGGCTGGTGCGCAGAGCGCCCAGCGTCCGGGGCAAGTCGGCGTGAGGCATTAAGAGACTCGCGTTCAGGTTTCAGAGACAAGTCTAGCAGTGAATTGGGGAGAAGCAGAAGATGTTCGAGAGAATGAGGAGCGATGATCTCCAGAAGCTTCCCGCCGAGCAGCAGAGTCGCGGCCGCGATCATGTTGGCCCCTGGTCTTTTCGGTCAATCTCGTTTGCCGCGCGCCCCCGGTGCATCCGTCGTAAACGTCTCTTCACCACCTGGAACGCCAAGCGAGCCGGGTATTGCGATCAATCCGAAGAATCCAAGGCAGATTGTGGTGGTTTATCAAACCACTGCCGCGGCAGCCTATTCGACCGATGCGGGTCGAACGTTTACGGTTGCGAAGGGCACCAAACCAACGGATTGGCGTGTTGCCGGCGATGTATCCACAACCTTCGACAATAAAGGGAACGCCTATCTCTGCTATCTCGCGTTCGATCACCTTGGGACAACGGACTATTGGGCCCACAATGCCGGACGGAATGGAATTTTCGTTCGCCGCTCGCCCGATGGCGGCAAGACCTGGGAGAAGCAGGCTTCGGCTGTGAAGGCGTTTCTTACCGGCCACGAACCGGGTCTTCAGTTTGAAGACGAGCCCCGCATTTTCGCCGATAATGGGCCGAATAGCCGCTACGCAGGGGACCTCTACGTCGGATGGGTAGAGTGGCAAATAGATAAATCCGTGATGCTGTTTTCGCGCTCCACGGATGCAGGCGTCACCTGGTCGCCAGCGCTTCAAATCAGCGTTCATTCGGGTCTGCCGCGAGACGATAATGGGTCGCTCGGAGGGTTCGTTGCCGCGATTGCTCCGGACGGTACGATATACGGGATCTGGAATGACGGCAACAGCATTATGCTGACTGAATCCGGAGACGGCGGAACCACGTTTCGCCGGCCCAGAGCCGTAATTGAAACAGGCCCTCCTTATTTCGGCGAGGTGCCCGGTGTTTCGCGCGTCGAGGGGTTCGCGCAGATCGCGGTTGAGAATCGCGGCAATAAAGGAGGTAATCTCTACCTTGCCTGGAGCGATTACCGGAACGGAGATATCGATGTGTTTCTGGCTTTCTCCTCCGATCATGGGCGTCACTGGTCTGAACCTGTGCGTGTGAACGATGATCCGCTGCACGATGGTAACGATCAGTTCTATCAATGGATGACGGTTGATCCCGTTACGGGCAACGTGTATGTCCAGTTCTACGATCGTCGCGACGATCCGCTAAACCGCAAGACGCGAATGACAATTGCCCGCTCGACCGATGGCGGACGAACCTTCAAGAACTATTCCTGGACTGACAATTCGTTTGAAGGCCAAGCGCCGTTTCTAGGTGACTACACCTGGATCGCGGCATACGACAATCGGGTCTACGGCGCTTGGACAGAGGTTGCGCCGCAAGCCGAAAAAGCCGAGCAGGAAGCGCGGGTGCAATCGCGAGGCGCCACTCCGCGAGGGACCAGCACAGTGGTGCGGGTCGGGTCGGCCGAATTTTCGGGAGTGAAGTAGAATTCCTCCTGCGAACTCCAAAACGCTGAATCGATTGCTGCTCTTTGCGGCGGCGTTTTTATTTTCCACTGGAGGCGCGGCGATCAAAGCTTGTTCGTTGACGAGCTGGCAAATCGCTTGTTTTCGATCCGGAATAGCAGCGCTGACTCTGATTGTTTTCTTGCCGGAGGCGCGACGCGGGTTGAAGCCGAGAACATGGCTCGTCGGCTTCACATATGCGGCCACGCTCGTGCTCTTCGTGCTGGCGACCAAGCTCACGACCTCCGCGAACGCAATCTTTCTGCAATCCACTGCGCCCCTGTACCTATTGCTGCTTGGGCCGCTCGTACTTCATGAGCCCATCCGCCGCGTTGACCTCTTTGTAATTTCAGCCGTCGCGGCCGGCGCTTCGTTGTTGCTTTTCGGATCCCAACGCCTTGCAGCCACCGCTCCCAATCCGAGCGTGGGAAATGCGCTTGGAGCCTGTACGGGCCTCAGTTGGGCTCTCACCCTCACAGGCTTGCGCTGGGTTGGAAAGCGATCCGCCCAGGCAGAATCGCCCACCACCATCGTCGCAATCGGTAACTTCATAGCTTTCGCGCTCACTTTGCCTATGGCATTGCCCGTCCGGCACGTTTCGGTAGCTGACGTATCGGTGTTGTTGTATTTGGGCGTGTTTCAGATCGGGCTGGCGTACATACTTCTGACGCGCTCCATCAAGTACGTACCCGGCTTGGAAGCGGCCACACTATTGCTGCTTGAACCGGTATTCAATCCAGTTTGGACTTGGATGATTCACGGTGAACAGCCGAGTCACTTCGCGATCGCTAGGAGGCGCGCTGATTATTCTGGCGACGTTTGCCGGAACCTGGTGGCAAGCTCGCGCGCCTCGAGCGCAATATGTCTAATGAGAGACGATCTGAATTCCGTTCACTGGAGCCCGATATTGCGGACTTGTCGTGTCAGTCGATGTGCCATGAATCGCGAGAATGGTAAAGTTATCTCCCGAGCAATCCGGAAAGAGAATGTAATTTCCAGCAGATCCGGCTGTCGCGAGTTTAAAAGTGCCCGAGAAGTCCGTATTCGCCGCGTCTGTTCCGCTCACAATCACACCATTGGAGTCCGCGCATCCTGCTCCCCGATCCGGACGTAACAAGTCTGTAGTTTGCACTTCGCGTTGTGGATCCGTTTCCTCCGTCAAAATAAACATAGACGTCGTACTTGCTGTAAATGCTTGGAATTCCAGTTACCTGAACAGAGGTGAAAGACGTATTGGTGTTGTCAAGATAGCCCTTCATCATGCGGAAGTTTCCTGGCTGATCAGGTATGTTCGTGTAATACATATTAGACGCGGCCCAAGTAACTTCGGCGTCTGTGGCGACTCCACGGTTGTCGAGCAGCTTCGAAAAGACTCCGGAGTTTCCGTAGGCTCCATTCCAGTCCTGCTGCGAAACGACACCAGCTGTTTCCGTGCTAGCCATTGGTGTCACGTTGTAGTTGCCGAAATCAATGGCGATACTGCTGCCTGCCGCGGGAGCGCCGTATGCAAAAGAAATAAGATGATCCGAACCAATTGTGCTCGCCTGCATTCCGCCCTGACTGGTTGCCAGTGCGGTGATTTGATAAATTCCGGCGGGTACATTCTGCCAAGCAAAAGTGTAAGGACTCGTAGCGGTGGAACCGATAAGGCTACCATTCGCGTAGAAATCAACCAGGGCAACGGCTCCGCCACGTACAAATGCATCGGCGCTGAGCGTTACTGTGGCTCCGCTCGCGATGAGAGTTCCCGGTACGGTGGTTGTCAGCAAAATTCGGGGGCTGTGATTCGCGGTTACTCCCGGGCCTTGCGTCGGATCCATAATCGTCTGCAATTGCGCCACGAGATTTGTCGTCGGAGTGGGGTTCAAGGCGCTGGGCAGGGCAGGCGCATTCCAATAAGGATCCAGCACCCCATACGTCTCCTCGTAACCAAACGTGCGGCTCGTACCTTTCGCTTGGGTGCCGTTGAGCGCCCAATAGCTCCAGTCAAAATCGTGTTGATCCAGATAGTCCCGCAACGATTGGAACCAAAAACCGCCGGTTCCGGGTGTGGAATTGACCATGCAGGTTTGTGAATCATGGCAGGTTCCAAACTCACCAATCCATATCGGCGCCGTGTACGACTGGCCTGGAGTTGCAATGTAGCCCCACGACTTATCTAGCGCCTGGAATATTGCGCTCTCGCTTTGATCACCCTGGTAATTTGAATAATCATGAGCGGAGTAGACAAGCCGGTTCGGCACGTTGAGCTTTACGGGAAGCTGTGCCACACCGGTTAAATCCCCTGCATAGCTGATGCCTTCCACAAAAATCAGCAGCTCCGGATTGACGCTGAGTACAGCGTTGCCGCCACGCTCGGCAGCGGCGTGCCAATCGGTAGCGGGATTCCCTCCCCAAGTCGCATTGACTGCGCGGCTCATTTCGCAGGTCCGTGCCAATTACCTCCGGTACGTTCTGATACCGGCGCACCATTCCTTTCCAATCAGCGATCCATTTCGACTCCGGATAATCCGCGTTGTACCAAAGCGTATTGCCGTCTGAAGCGCTGCAACACCAGTCGGCGTTGCTCATGTGGTTGTCCAGAATGATTAAGATGCCCTCTTGCGCAAGAGCATTTACGGTAGCGTCGAAAACCTCCATCGCGTGCTTACCGCGGAACTGTGGATTCGCCTCCACCGCGCTATTCGGCACGACCGGATTCGATTCGTACATCTGGTTTGACCAGAGCAACCGGACGGAGTTGAAGCCCATGGTTCGAATTCGTTGAGCGATGACGTGAATGTTTTGCCGTTCGAGCCCGGCTACCACAAAATCCTGTTCTTCAGCGCCATACCAGGAAACGCTATTCAGTTTAAATCGATTCCCGCTCCGATCGACAATCCATTGCCCACTGGTATGCAACGGCAATCGAGAGCGGACGTTTACGTTTGCAGCATCGCTGGATGGCGGGATTTGCGCCAGTGACAATTGCGCGCAAAAACATCCCGCCAGAGCCGCCCACATCTTCCACGACTTCACGGTCGTCCTCCTGTGCTGAAAATCTATAGAATGCAGTCCGCATTCATAGACTCATGGCGCGAGGAGAAGATTTCCAGGGGAAACCGGTTAACGACCGCTTTGCCCACGCGCGCGGTTCAGTCCCGGCGCTTGTTCCGGTGTTCATCCACAAACCGGATCAGGACTTCCGGTTTGATCTTCAGTTGCACAAAAGTCGCTTCGCCCGACATCCAGCGAAGTTATCAGCAGCCGTAATTCTCGCTGATCCTTGCTGCGCATAGATGTTGGTTGATTCGCCGCGTGTGGATCGCACGCGAATGATCGGCTTCCAGGCTGCGCCGACCATGGAATCCGTTAACTCGCTGAACCGGGGCGGGTCGAAATTTGCATGTTCGAAGAGCGCCAGATTGAGCTGGCTCGCTCCCGCGGGATGCCCCACGGCAACCACAAAGCGAGCTAATCCAAAGAAAGGGATGTGCGTCTGTTTGGCTCCGCTTTCGCGCGCGAACTCGCGCACGAGCCAATCGAATTCGTTCGCCGGTGTCAGAAGAGGCGTCAGAAGCAGAAGTGCGATCGCAGCAAGAAGTTGTCGCATCGATCATTGCTCCATGTCGTCATCTTTATCTTTGCCGGTTCGGTCCTTGTATTTCTTGCCAGAGCCGCCTCGATCCATTCGCGGAATGCCCATGTGTCCGCCCAGCTCGCTCAATTCTTCCGGATTGATTGAACCATCGATATGCACTACGGTCAGTTCCTTGGGTTCGGCATCGATCACTACGAGACCCGCCACCTGATCGCCATCCTTTTTCATGTAAACTTCAGTGTTCTCACCCTTGTTGGATCGCACGTCGACGATGCGCGCCCACATGGGTGGTTTCAATTGCGATCGAATGGATTCGACATCGTTGATAGAGTATTGCCCTTCTTTGTCAAACTCGAAGCTGCGAACGTACACTCCTTTCAGCTTGGATACGATCTTTTTCACCTTCACCTGGTCCGGATCGTCCTTCGAGAGAAATCCGCTGGCAAGCTGAAGCATTGAGGCATCGAGCGTCACGTCTACCGATTCAGTCGCGCGCGCCGCAAGGCGGTCCAGATTTACGGGTATCCTGATGATCTTCCGCGGACCAAGCGGGGAAAGCAAAAACCCCCAGTATCGCTATCGCCAACAGGTTTCGCTTCATTGCTCCGTACCTCCGTTCGTTTCGAAATTAATTACATGGTCCCGGGCTACTCTCAGCTTTGAACCGGCTATTTGCATCGCGATCAATAGTTTCTGCTTTGCCTGTTCTCCCCGGATTGCGCGTTCGTGCTCGCGATACACCACTCCGCCCGTCATGACCACGAAAGCCGCCAGCACGGGGATGAGCCGCCACAGGCGCACGCGTTCGATCCACCGCCGATATCTACGAAGTTTCGATTTCCTTTCCGGATCACGGCTCTTTGCCAGCACGCGCGCGGCGAAATCTTTCGATGGCTCACGCGGCGCCATGGCCTGCCGAAGTTGTTCCTCAAATGGTGTCATTTCTTACCGGATTCCTTGTCCCAGTCGATGCGCGGTCTTTGCGCGCAATAATTCGAGCGCCCGGGAAATTTGCGTTTTTACTGTTGCAATCTTCATGTTGAGAGCCTCGGCGATCTCCTCGATTTCCATTGCCTCCTGATAGCGAAGCACAATGACAATCCGCTGGTTTTCCGGAAGCGAGGCAACCATGCGCTCGAGATAAGAGGAAAGAAAGGAATCGTGCATGCGCTCCAGCACGGTTGGCTCTCCCATTTCCTCCAAACTTCTTTCGGGCCGGATCTTTCGCTTTCGCACGATGTCAATGGACCGGCGGCTAGTTACTTTTCGGAGCCAAAATAAAATATGGGCCGGTGACTTCATCGATTCCCAATGCCGGTGCAGTTCCAGGAAGACGTCTTGCGCGAGTTCTTCGGCTAAACCCCGGTCATGGAGGAAATGCCACGCGATGCTGTAAACCATCGCTTTATGCTGTTCCACGGCTTGCGCAAACGACGGCAGACCGGTATCGCGTTCCGCTGAAGCCGCCGGTGTTGGAATCGCCGCAACCAATCCGTTTCGTCTGCCCTCAGCAGCTAATTACGCAAACCGCCGCTTAAACGACTCAAAATATTTGCAGGAGACCGGCTGCTTTGGATAACAAAGGCACCCATAGTACGATCTGGTCTAAGGATGCATTACGCGATCAAGGTTGAATACGCAAGCCAACGCAAGATTCGCGAATGGAACAAACCCATTTACCGCTTAGCGCATTGGCCCATCTGGATTTGGGTGTTCTTTCTTGCGCCCGGACCTCTTACGTTCGATCTTTTCGCACATGGCGCGAGCGTCAACAACGTGATTTGGCTGCTGTTCGTGCTTGCAGCTACGGGCATGGCGGGGCTGACCGGGCAGCTTCCGGGCGTAGAACCGCGCCCGTACATTCTGCGTTTTTGCGAGGACCGGCCCAATCCGCTTTATCGCCGTGTCTGCTACACGTTCGCCTGGAACGCTCTTCTCAATTTCGCGGTTTTGAATTTGACCGGGTTATGTGTCGCGGTGGCATCGCGCAAATGGTATCTGAAGCAGATTTATTTCTACGGCTACCTTCCGGTCTTTATTGCGATCGTGAGTCTTGGTCTGTTCGGAAAGCTTCCCAGAGTAGGGGCTTCCACGAAAGGCGAGGGGATAGAGCGGCGTTATTTCTACGGCACGCTTTGGGCCGTAGCGATCGCCCAAGCTGTGCTTTTCGTTCTATGGAAGGCGCTTCCGCGGAGCCACGCGTCGGATATCTGGAAGCTGATCGCGTTTGTGGCTGTACTCGGGATAGTCGGAATGCTTGCAAAATTTGGTGTTTTGCCGCGGACGCGCCCGATCTTGGCCGGCGAGGTGATGGTGGCCGACTGAATCACATTTCTGTGTGATTGCTTTACTTGCTGTTGCGATTTTGTTCGCGGCGGGCGCTCTGTATGAGGTGTTCGGCGCTTATCGGGACGCGCGGCAATTCCGTCCGCCGGGGCGCTTACTCCGCTCAAGCGGGGGACTTCTGCACCTCAACGAGCAGGGCAGCGGGAACCTCGATCGTAGTGCTCGAGTCGGGCATTGCAGCCAGCTCGGTGAGCTGGGGGCTAGTGCAGCCGCGAATCGCGGAGTTCGCACACGTCTGCAGCTATGATCGCGCGGGATTGGGCTGGAGCCAACGTTGCTCCACCGCAAGGACGGTCGAGCAGATGGTTTCTGAACTGAGTGAGATTCTGTCTCGCGCCAAGTTGCCGCCGCCTTACATTCTGGTGGGACACTCTTTTGGCGGTCTCCTGATTCGAGCGTATGCCCATCTAAAACCGGATCAAGTGAGCGGACTGGTGCTTGTGGATCCAGTTTCGTGTGAACACTGGGCGAGCTGTGACTCCCCGGAACGCAAGCGGTTGCAGCGAGGGGTTCATCTTTCGCGGCGCGGCGCATGGCTCGCACGCTTCGGCATCGTGAGAGCTGCTCTGGCCGTGCTTGTTTCGGGAGGCAGACGCTTTCCGAAGCTCATGGCGCGCACGGCGGGCGGCCAGGGCTCACAATTGATGGAGCGGCTGGTTGGCGAAGTTCAAAAGCTTCCGCCCGAACTCTGGCCCATGATACGGGCACACTGGAGCCGTCCCCGATCTTTTCAAGCGATGGCCGCGTACCTGGAATGTTTGCCGAACAGTGCGGAGGCGGCGCTGCAAATGCCAGTCGCTCCAAACATTCCACTGACGGTTCTTTCCGCTTCGATTTCGACAGAGCGCGAGTTGGCCGAACGCGATGCGTGGGTTCGGCAGAGCGAACGAGGCCGGCATATCCACGTCGAGGACTGCGGTCACTGGATTCAGTTGGAACGGCCGGACGCCGTGATCGAGGCGGTTCGCGACTTATTCGAATACGTAAGTGAAGCATCGTAAACTTGCGAGCATGCAGATCCGCGTATTCGGCCTGTTCGCACGCGCGCTGTGCGCGGGCATTTTGGTGTACGCTCCGCTCCGTGGCGACACGTATCCCCGGCAGACTCGTATCGACGTGCTCCACTACACCTTTCGTGTGACACTCAGCGATGACACCGATGAAATTCAGGGCGAAGCGACCGTGGAAGTGCGATTCCTGGACGATGGCGTTACGGAATTCTCGCTGGATTTGACTTCGCTTTCGAATGGAAAAGGGATGACGGTTTCGGAGATAGTGTCCAACGGTGTCCCTGTTCGATACCGGCACGAGTCGAATCATCTGCATATTCTGTTGCCGATCCCTCCGCACCGGGGAGATCGCCGGGAATTTTCCGTCTTGTATCACGGCATACCGGGAGCCGGTCTGCGAATCGGCGCGAACAAATATGGCGAGCGCACTTTTTTCGCCACTGATTGGCCGGATAAAGCGCGGCAGTGGCTTCCGACTCTGGACCATCCATACGATAAAGCAACGAGCGAATTCATTGTTACGGCTCCGGCAAAGTATCAAGTGGTTGCGAATGGCTTGCTCGAGGAGGAGACGGATCTGGGCGACGGCCGCCGCACCACGCATTGGAAACAGTCTGTTCCGATTGCATCGTGGCTGAATACGATCGGCGTGGCTCAATTTGCGCATCGAAACATCGGGGCAGTGGAAGGCATCCCGCTTCTGACGTGGACCTATCCTCGAGACCGCGCCGCTGGGATCGTCATGTTCGATGACGCTACGCGCGAGGCGATGGAGTTCTATGTCGATCACATCGGGCCCTATCCTTACGAAAAGCTCGCCGATGTGGAAGCCGCGGGGATGAACGGCGGCATGGAGAATGCGACCGCGATCTTTTACGGCGAAAGATCGGTCGGCAATCGACCGGGCCGTAATCTGGTTGCACATGAAATCGCGCACCAGTGGTTCGGCGATTCCGTTACGGAGAAAGACTGGGACGATGTGTGGCTCAGCGAAGGATTCGCCACATATTTTGCGCTGCTTTGCACCGAGCACTACGAGGGCAGAGATGCCTTTGTGGAGGGTCTCAAGCGCAGCCGTGATGGCGTATTCGCTGCTGAGAAGCGCAATCCCGGCGTGGCCGTTGTTCACCAGAATCTCTCGGATATGAACAAGATTCTGAATCAGATTGTGTATCAAAAAGGCGCCTGGACACTTCACATGCTGCGAGGCGTCATGGGTACGGACCGGTTCTGGGCGGGCATTCGCGATTACTACCGGCTTTACCGCGACAGCAATGCGTCGACTGGCGATTTTCGTGGAGTGATGGAGGACGCCGCCGGCCAGGATCTCACATGGTTCTTCGATCAATGGCTGAAACGTCCGGGGTCACCGGTAATTGACGGCGAATGGCGCTTCAACGCCGCTGCAAAACGGATCGAAATCGAGCTTGCGCAAACGCAACCGGGGGATGCGTACCGATTGCCGCTCGAAATCGGCGTGTCGCACGGCGACAAGCCGGACATGGAAATCACCAGAATTGAGCTAGGGAAAAAGCAACAGAGGTTTGAGATTCCGTCCGATCGCGAGCCTGCATCCGTAGTGCTCGATCCGGCGACTTGGACGCTGATGAACGCGCATTTCGAGAAAAGTTCCCAACCTCAAATGACAAAGTGAGGGTCTCAGAGTACAGCGCCAACAATGGCGCCTAGCAGCAGTGGACCGATATGAGCAAAGGCCAGCACAATACCGCCTGCCCCCGCGATAAACCCGAGCGGCGGAAAGCCAGTCAGAATCGAAGCCAGAAAGAACAAAATCAGACCGAACACGATGCCAGGCAAAAAAACCGCCAGGATTGCGTTGCCCAGGCCTCCCGCCTTTCGGCCGCCGACGAATCCCGCGATCAAAGGACCGATGACGGGAAGCCAAAATAAAAGCAATGACAGAATGAACATCCACAGGATGGCGCTGCCAACGCTACCGGGTCTGTTTGACACGTCTCAAGTTTGCCATACACGGCGCACCTGCCACTTCCGCAAAGCGATGCCATTAAACTGAAGATTAACCCTTATGCAAGCTACTGCTGAAATTGCCGAACGTATTTCAACGATCAGCGTCTCCTCGACGCTGAAGGTTTCCGCCGATGCCGATAAACTGCGGCGCGAGGGTGTGGACGTGGTTGACTTCGGAGCCGGTGAGCCCGATTTCCCGACGCCATCCAACATCAAACAGGCTGCGGTGGATGCCATTGCCGCCAATTTCACGAAGTACACGAACGCGGGCGGTACGCCGGAGCTGCGGCAGGCGATTTGCGATCGGCACCGGCTCGATTTTGGCACCAACTACTCTCCCGCCGAGTGCATGGTCACGGTGGGCGGGAAGCATGCGATATTCAACCTCATTCAGGCGCTGATCAATCCGGGCGACGAGGTCATCATTCCGGTTCCGTACTGGGTCACGTACAAGGATGTCGTGAATTATGCGGGCGGCGTTTGCGTCTTTGTAGAGACGGACGAAAACAACGGGTTTGAGGTGACGGCCGCAATGATTGAGCGGCACATCACCCCAAGAACCAAGCTAGTGATTATTAACTCGCCTTCCAATCCCAGCGGCGCGGTTCTTTCCAAACAAGAGTTCCGCGATATTTTTGCGGTCACGTCAAAGCGCGATATCTTTCTGATGACCGACGAATGCTATTGTCATTTCGTCTATGAGGGGCAACCCTTCTCGATTGCCGCAGTGCCGAACGCTAAGGATACGGTTGTTGTGGCCGGTTCGCTTTCGAAGACTTACTCCATGACGGGCTGGCGCATCGGATTCGCTTTGGCTCCTGCGCCCATTATCAACGCGATGATGAAGCTGCAGAGTCATAGCACGTCGAACCCGACTTCCATTGCCCAAAAAGCCGCCATCGAGGCGATGCGCGGACCGCAAGAATCGGTTCCGGAAATGCTGGCCGAATACCGGCGCCGGCGCGACTTTGTAGTTAAGCGGCTGCGAGAAATTTCGGGCGTTTCGATTGCAACACCGAAGGGCGCGTTTTACGCTTATCCGAATATCAGCATCGCCTATCGGAGCGGGCGTGTCAGGAATTCGCTCGAATTCTCCAGTGAGTTGCTTTCGCAGGCTCATGTCGCAGTAGTGCCTGGCGAGGCGTTCGGCACCAACGAACACGTTCGCATTTCCTACGCAACTTCGATGACCGAATTGGAGCGCGGCCTCGACCGGCTGGATCAATTTATCGCCGGGCTTCGGGCTTAGCGGTTCGACGCGAACATTCGAAGTTGGACTTCTCGCGCAGAAATTTCCTGACGACAACCGGAATCGGTGTGACGTCCTTACAAACAGCGGGTGCGGAAGGGCGGGAATCGGATCGCGAGTATTGGATTCGCGTACTGACTCGTCTCGCCGATCCGGTGCTTTCAGCGCTCAGCCAAAGAAAACTAAAGGCGACCATGCCGGTGGAAGCGCCGCATGGAAATGCTCTCGATCGCAAGCAATACACGTATCTGGAGGCACTGGGACGTCTCTTGGCGGGGATTGCGCCGTGGCTGGAAACTCCCAGCAGCGGTCGCGAAGAAGACCTGAGGGGGCGTTACGTGAACCTTGCGCGGCAAGCTATAGCTGCTGCCGTAGATCCGGCCTCTCCGGACTATATGAACTTTACTCACGGCTTGCAGCCCGTGGTGGATGCCGCATTTCTCGCGCTGGCAGTTTTGCGCGCTCCCAACGAGTTGTGGAACCAACTGGATCGCGCCACGAAGCTTCAGCTGATTGAAGCTCTTCGTTCGACGCGTGTAATTCGTCCGGGATTCAATAACTGGCTGCTTTTTAGCGCCACGGTGGAGGCTTTTCTAGCGCGCTTTGGCGAGCAATGGGATCCGATGCGCGTCGACTATGCCGTTCGACAGCATGAAGAATGGTACAAAGGCGACGGTATTTACGGTGATGGTCCGCAGTTTCATTGGGATTACTACAACAGCTTTGTCATTCACCCCATGCTGCTGGAAGTTGTCGAGACGGTATCCAAGTTTTCGGATTCGTGGAAGTCTTTTCAGCCCGCGATTACCGCGCGGGCCAAACGCTATGCCGCAATTCAGGAACGCCTGATTGGCCCCGATGGCGCATTCCCCGCCATTGGCCGATCCCTGGCGTACCGGTTCGGAGCATTCCACCTGCTTGCGACCATGGCGCTGCGCAAACAATTGCCCGAGCATGTCGCGCCGGAGCAAGTTCGCTGTGCGCTGACCGCAGTGATCCGGCGAATGATTGAAGCCCCTGGAACATTTGACGCGGCGGGCTGGTTGACAGTTGGATTTTGCGGACATCAGCCATCAATCGGCGAGCCTTACATTTCAACGGGAAGTTTATATCTGTGCGCAACCGCTTTGGTTCCGCTTGGGCTGCCGAGCGCTGATCCGTTCTGGAGCGGCCTGGCGAAACCTTGGACATCACAACAGGTCTGGAGCGGGCAGAACATCGCGGCCGACCACGCAATTTGAAGCGATAGTATAGGTAGCATCTCGGGCTTAAGGGGAGATTCCATGTTGAAGTTGTTTCGCTTTGCCGCGCTTACGCTTGCCGGATTTCTGTTTGCATTCGCCGTTCCGGCTTTGGCTCAAACCAGCTTCGGGCGAATTTCCGGTACGGTCACCGACCCGGGCGGCGCGGTTATTCCCGGAGCCACGGTCACGATCCGCAACGTCGACACTCAGGTGACCCGAAATGTGACCACCGATAATAGCGGGTTTTACACGGCCACAGACTTGCCGATCGGCAACTACTCGGTTGAGATCAATCAAAAGGGTTTTCGGCCGCAGCAGCGCACGGGCCTTCAGATTGTTGCCGATGCGAGGCTTACCGTAGACTTTAAACTTGAACTCGGGAATGTTTCCGAGTCGGTTGAAGTGACGGCTGTTGCCGGCGAGACGATCAACACTACTTCCGGCGAACTGGCCCGAGTCATTGAAACCAAGCAGGTTGCGAACCTGGCGCTGAATGGCCGGAATTACGTCCAGCTCATGACACTGGTTCCAGGGGCAGTGGTGACAAACCCGGATCAATTTGCCGTTACTACGGGTCTTTCGGCAACCAATCAGACGATCAACGGGAATCGATCCGATACGAGCAATCTGACTGTGGACGGAGCTTTTAACCTGGTGGCCGGGAGCAACGGCAGCCTGATGAACAACGTCAGCTCGGAGTTCATTCAGGAAGTGAAAATCGAGACCTCGAACTTTTCCGCCGAGTACGGGCGCATGTCAGGTCCCGCCTTCAATATCGTGACCAAGAACGGAACCAACGAATTTCACGGCGCGGCCTTCGAGTATTTTCGCAACGATCTTCTCGACGCGAGAAACTTCTTCGCTGCCTCCAAGACCGAACTCAGATTCAACGATTTCGGATACGCCGTGGGAGGCCCGATTATCAAGAATAAGTTGTTCTTCTTTGCCGGGGAAGAATGGAAGCGGCTGCGGCAACAGGCTACGCCGACGCGTCAGACGGTGCCCACGACGGCTCTCTTGAGCGGGAATTTCGCGGGACAGCCGCAGCTCTTTTACCCTGGCACAAAGAACCCGATTCCCGGGAACAATATCTCTTCGCTGATTACGCCCGATGGCAAAGCGATTGCAAACGTCTACCGCTTAATGGAGCAACAGGCCCAATTTTTCAATAACTCTCCGGTAGCAAATAATCTCACCCTCGCGCCGTCAAATCCACTTAATTTTCGCGAAGACCTCATCCGGCTCGATTACAACCTCAACGAGAAGAATTCGATTTACGGACGCTGGATTCAGGATTATAACCAGTTGATCGATCCGTTCGGCACTTTCTCCAGCTCGAACCTTCCCACCACGCCTACCTTGAGGATGCGTCCCGGCGAAAGCTTTCTGATCGCCGAGACCTGGCTGCCCACGCCGCACATTGTGAATGAGGTTCGCGCGAACGCGAGTTGGGCCTCTCAGCATATTCCGCCCTACGGCAACACTTGGGAGCGAAGCACGTACGGGTTCCAATTCCCACAACTCTACGCGGGTGGCGAGTATGACAACGGCATCCCGATGGTTTCCATCACCAATTACGCGAATTTCCAGGGGCCAAATTTCGCGTTGATGTCTCCATCGACCGATATACAGTTTTCCGATACGCTCTCCGTTACCCTCGGCAATCACTTGATTAAGGCGGGAGCGATTGTGATCCGAGATCGAGTGGACCAGAATGGCCGCCCGTTTTACACGGGCAACGTGTCGTTCACAGTCAGCGGGAATCCGAATACAACCGGCAATGCACTAGCCGACGCGCTGCTTGGAAATTTCAAGAGCTACACGGAAGCCAGCGCCGATCCGGTGGGTTTCTTCCGCTTTACGCAGCCCGAGGCATTTATTCAGGACAGTTGGAAAGTCAATTCAAAGCTGAGCCTGGAATTGGGCATGCGCTATCAGTTCATGGAACCCATGTACACGATGGCGAACAACATGGGAAATTTTGTTCCCGCGCTCTACAACCCCTCGCAAGCCGTTACGGTCACGAACAACAATGTCGTGCCGGGCTCCGGGAATCCCTACGACGGGCTCATTCGCGCGGGGAGCGGCGTGCCGGTGAGCGATCAGGGACGTGTCCCCGGCTCGACGAGCGCATTCTTCCAGCAGATACCGGCAGGAGCTCCGCGGGGGCTCTACAATTCCGCCAACCTGTTTGCGCCCCGTTTTGGGTTTGCGTACGCGGCTGACCAGAAGACGGTCGTTCGCGGAGGCTTCGGAATTTTTTATGACCGTCCGGAAGGCAATCTTACGTTCTCGCAATTGAATCTGCCACCATTTCTGCAGATTTCCGAATACGACAACGGAAATCTTTCGAATCCGAGTGGCGGGGCGCCAGGCACTGCCCCGCTCGGAGCGATCAGCGCGATCAATCCAAACCTGAAGTACACGACAACATACCAGTACAGCCTCAGTATCCAGCGCCAGCTTCCCCAGGCAATCCTGCTGGAAACCTCGTATGTAGGCAATTTGGGCCGTCATCTGCTGCGCGAACCAAACATCAACTTCCCCGATCTCACCCGGCTCGCATTGAGTCCCTCGCTTACGAACCAGTTTGTGCCGTACCTCGGCTACAGCACGCTTCAGCAATACGAAAGCGACTCGACTTCGAACTACAATGCTCTTGAAATCTATGCGTCGAAGCGCGCCGGCAGCGTGATCGCGACTGCCGGCTACACTTGGTCGAAGTCCCTGGGTGATTCCAGTGGGGAAGGTGACAATATCGAGGACTGGCAGAACCGCCATTTCAACTACGGCCCCACAACTTTCGACCGCCGCCACGCGTTTACCGGAACGTTTGTCTGGCAGTTGCCCATGTTGCGCAATCAGAATGCTTTGGTGCACGGCGTTGCCGGCGGCTGGCAAGTGAGTGGCGTCATTCGACTGCAGACAGGGCAGTATTACACGATTACTGGAAACGTTGCCCCCACAACGCGACGGGCGGATTATATTGGCGGACCTGTGACAGTGAGCAATCCCGGCCCCGCCGAGTGGTTCAATGTACTCGCCTTTCAGACCGCGCCCCTCAATCGATACGGCAACTCCGGTACCGGGATCATCGAAGGCCCTGGTTTGAAGAGCTATGACCTCTCGCTTGCGAAACACTTTCTCCTGACAGAGCGCATGGATCTGAAATTTCAAGGCGACTTCTTTAACGCACCGAACGTGGTGAATTTCCAGGCTCCGAACACCGTTACCACGAATGCCAGCTCGTTTGGCACGATTTCGGCTGCTTATCCGCCTCGCAATATACAGCTCAGTTTGAAGCTCGCGTTTTGAGTTGGGTTTGCGCTAAACGGTTAATTGGGTCTTCGCGTCCACTCAACGCATCAAATCACGTATTCTGATACGACTGAGGCGTTATGGCTCTACTGATTGGATACCTCAAGAGGTATTGGCCGCTAGTGATTCTGGCGCTGGCTCTGGCGGCCGTGAACCAGGTCTTTTCCCTGCTGGATCCGCTGATTTTTCGCTACATCATCGATAACTACGCGACGAAATTCCATCAATACACGACGTCGCAGTTTATCCGTGGCGTGAGTCTGCTGTTGGGGGCGGCGGTTGGGGTCGCGTTTGTGTCCCGTGTTGCCAAGAACTTCCAGGACTATTACGTCAATGTCGTTACCCAGCGGACGGGAGCCCAATTGTATGCCGATGGAGTCGAGCGATCACTTTCGTTGCCTTACGCTGTTTTCGAGGATCAGAGGAGCGGAGAAACGCTCGGCAAGCTGCAGAAGGTCCGAACCGATGTTGAGCGGTTTATCACGGCCTTTGTCAACATCCTGTTCACGGCGACGGTGGGCGTGGTCTTTGTGACCGTGTATGCTTTGCGGGTCGATTGGGTCATCGCGCCCGCGTTCCTGCTCACGGTTCCTCTGTTGGGCGGTATCAGTTCGGTGCTGAGCCGGAAAGTGAAGCTGATTCAGAAGACGATTGTTCGGGAAACGACAGCTCTCGCCGGAGCAACCACGGAATCGCTGCGCAATATAGAACTGGTGAAGACGCTGGGGCTGGCGCGCCAAGAAGTGGATCGCCTCAATGCGACGACCGACAAAATTCTGAAACTAGAACTCAAGAAGGTGCGATACCTTCGCAGCCTGAGCTTTTTGCAAGGCACGGCGGTAAACCTTCTGCGTACGAGCATCTTGTTCTTAATGCTTTATCTCATCTTTACGCAGCGCATCACCGTTGGGCAATTCTTCTCGTTATTCATTTATTCCTTCTTTGTCTTCGGGCCGCTACAGGAGCTGGGTAACATCATCAACATCTATCGTGAAACCGAGGCCTCCCTGAATAACTTCGAGGAAATTCTTGCGATCCCGCCGGAACCCAAGCCGGCGGATCCGGTTCTCTTGCGAAGTTTGGAGTCGCTCGATTTTGAAGGAGTGACATTTCAACACCGCACTTCGAATCGGCCCGCCTTGCGTGATGTAACCTTCCAACTCTCGCGCGGTGAAACCGTCGCGTTCGTCGGACCTTCCGGGGCAGGGAAGACAACGCTAGTGAAGCTCTTGGTGGGTCTGTATAAGCCGCTGGAGGGCTCGATCCGGTATAACGGTTTAGACGCGGAGGAGATCGATCCGGACGAGTTGCGCGCTCAAATCGGTTTCGTTACGCAGGATACCCAGCTCTTTTCCGGAACGATTCGCGAGAATCTCCTTTTCGTACGCCCCGATGCGACAGATGCTGAATGTCTTGAAGTGTTGCACCGGGCAGCGGCGGACTCCTTGCTTGCGCGCGCCGATAAAGGGCTTGACACATTGATCGGGGAGGGCGGCGTGAAGGTGTCAGGCGGCGAGAAACAGAGATTGTCGATTGCCAGAGCGTTGCTTCGAAGACCTCGATTGCTGGTGTTCGACGAAGCTACCTCCTCGCTTGATTCCATCACCGAAGAAGAGATTACTCGCACAATTCGCGCGGTAGGACAACGATCCGATGTACTGACAATTCTGATTGCGCACCGGCTGTCTACCGTCATGCATGCGGACCGGATCTACGTGCTCGAAAGGGGGAGCATTGTAGAAGAGGGGAGCCATTCCGAACTAGTCGCTGAAATGGGCCTCTACTATGCCTTATGGCGGCAGCAGATTGGAGAAGGAACACTGGAGAGATCGCCTGATCTTCCTCAGTTGAGCAATTACCTGAAGGTATGAGGTAGCAACGAGAACCGCTTACTGCATGCGCGGCTCAGTTTCAGTGTTTTGCTGGGGTGGCAGGTTTCGCCTTAGTCTGAGATTTGGCCGTTTCGGCGGGTGCGCCTTGCGGATATTGCACGATGATAGAGACTCGCCGGTTCGATGAGTCTTGGGGTTTATCGGGGAGCCTGAGTTGGTTATCGGCGAACCCGCGGACTTGCGCGACCTGATGAGGCCGTAATGCGCTGGTTTCCATGATTCGACGCGCTGCATTTGCACGATCGGCTGACAGTTCCCAATTTGAGTACTCAGCCCCTTCGTAGGGCTTGGAATCTGTATGTCCTTCGATAAGAATGGGGCTACTGAGACCCGCCAACTGCTTGGCGAGCTCTTCCAGGAGATCCTTTCCTCTTTGGGTCGGCGTCGGCTTGCCGTTCGCGAAAAACATGCCTTTGTCATTTTCGAGCAGTTCGATGCGAAGACCCTCGCTGGTAACGGTCATCTTCACGTAATCCTTTAAGTTTGAAAACTCAGGCTTCTGCTTTAGATCCTTTTCCAGTTTTCCTTTCAAAAGATCCATGTTTGCCTTTGAAACAGAAAGACTTGTATTCGAACCTTTGTTTGGATTTCCTTTTTGAGCTGCAAAGCCCTTCGGATCGCGAAAGTATCCCGAAATGTCGTCCTTCACTTCCTGGCTGGTGTTCATAAGCCAAAGGACGATAAAGAGGGCCATCATGGCGGTAACAAAATCGGCGTAGGCTACCTTCCAGGCGCCTCCGTGATGGCCACCATGATTGGCCTTCTTTTTAATAACGATGATTGGAGCTTGTGTCGCGGGCATGATTTTATGCCGCGACCGGAACTTCGCTCTTCGTTCGAACTGACGTTTCCATTTCCTGGAAGGTTGGGCGGACTTCCGCCGGAATCGAGCGCCGTGAGAATTCGACGGCAAGGATCGGAGGAGCGCCTCGAACGAAAGCGATTAGACCAGTTTTCAAGCAGTGATAATACTGAGACTCAGCCTCATTTGCGTGCCCCATGTTCACAGAAAGCGGCGAAAGGAAACCGTAGCAGATGAGAATGCCAAGAAAAGTGCCCACCAGCGCGGCCGCGACTTTGTGGCCGATCTCGGCGGGCGGCCCACCTAAGGAACCCATCGTGATCACCACTCCAAGGACCGCAGCAACGATCCCCAATCCAGGCAGCGAATCGGCGACGTGAGAGAGGGCGGCTACCGGCTTGCTTACCTCTTTGTGATGTACCTCGATATCCAGGTCCATCATTTGTTCCAGATCGAAGTGAGAAACTGTGCCGGTGATAGCCATCCGCAGTGTGTCGCAGACAAAATAAAGCGCGTGATGATTCTTGAGCAGAACGGGATGCTTTTTCAAGAGCTCACTGTTCTCCGGCTCCTCAATATCTTTTTCTATGCTGGCCATCCCTCCCTTGCGCGCTTGCATGAACAGATCATTCAGCATTTTTAACGTATCCAGGTAAACCGCTTTGGAATACTTCCCCGTAGAGAGAACCCCGATCACGCCTTTCACTATGCGAATGATGACTGGCAACGGTTGAGCGATCAGCAGGGTGCCCAATCCCGCGCCTCCAATAATGATCAGTTCCGCAGGCTGAAGCAGGACAGTCATGTTGCCGTGCTCCATGAGGTACCCGCCCACGACCGCGCCAATGACAGCCAAGATCCCTAGAATGGAGAACATAGGTAGTGAGTTACCGCTCACATACACTATCGGCCAGCGCGCCCGGAGACTGTATATCCGCTAACGTGCTTCCTCGATATACTTGAAAATACAGGTGTTCTGCGGTGCACCCTATTTCCACAGTGGTATCCACTTCCATCCGGCCGAAGAAGCTGGCCGTTTTTTCCCAGTTCGCTACCGCGACGCTCACGGCAATGATTCTTGCCCTTCCCTGTTTTGCGCTTGATGCGAGTAAAACCTTAACTCAATATGCTCATCGCATCTGGGGTCAAGAAGAAGGTCTTTTCCAGCCCACCATCTATTCCATTCTTCAGACACGCGACGGTTTTTTATGGCTCGGTACGCAGGATAGTCTCATCCGGTTCGATGGCATGCGCTTTCGGGAATTTGGAGATGCTGAGGATACGGTCTTTCAACGAAGTCTGATCAATGCCTTGGCGGAAGACCGAAGCGGCAATCTGTGGGCGGGATCGGTCGGAGGCGGCGTCGCCAGAATTGCTTTGGACGGCAGAGTCAGCCGGTACACGACGCACGAGGGCCTTCCCAGCAACACTGTATTTTGTCTTTCTTCGGATTCCAAGGGGCAGATCTGGGTGTGCACAAAGGATGGCTTGGCGCGCTGGGATGGAGACAGATTTCGGGTGTTCACCACTTCGAATGGTTTGCCTTCTAACCAGATACGCTCCACTTGTGAAGCCCCGAACGGCACGCGTTGGGTAGCTGGGCTCGATTTCGGCTTAAGCCGGTCCAACGGGCCTCGATTCGAGGCGTATTCGGACTCGCAAATTGCGACCAAGCGGAATGTCACAGCGCTCGCCTGCGCAAAAGACGGAAGTGTTTGGGTGGGAACCGATTCGGGCTTGATACAGATCGGCAACGGAACGTCAAAGCTGTTTCAACGTCGGGATGGTTTACCCGACGATGCGGTTTCCTCTCTTGCCGAGGGCCCCGATGGAAGCCTATGGATCGGAACCAACGATGGCGTAAGCCGGCTTCGCAACGGAGAGGTGAGCACGTATCGAACGCGCGACGGGTTATCTCATAGTTTGGTCTTGTCGCTTTACATCGATCGGGAAGGCAGCCTGTGGGCTGGAACGAAAGACGGGCTCGATCAGTTTACGGATGGCAAGGTTACTCCCTATACGACGAACGAGGGCATGCTGAGCAACGATGCGGGTCCGGTTCTCGAGGATGGAAGAAATCGTCTCTGGGTTGGAACGCTTGGCCGGGGATTGAACTGTTTCGACGGTGGCCATTTGCGCACTGTGACAACCAGCAATGGTCTGCTTGCGAATACAATTCTGAGCTTGGAGCTCGACAGGACGGGGGATCTCTGGGTCGGTACAAACAAGGGATTGAATCGCTTCAGGGACGGCAAAGTAATCGCGACTTTCACCCGAAATAACGGACTCTCAGGGTCTGTAATCCGCGCCCTATTCGTGGATGGGGATGGAACCTTATGGGTAGGCTCGGACCAAGGTTTGGATCGCTTTGAAGGAAACAGGTTCAAAGGCGTGAGCTTCGATAAGACTTCCAAACCGAATGGTGTCCTTGCTCTTGGCGGCGGCCCCATCGGGCGGCTCTTCGTGAGTACCGATACGGCGGATTTCTATTCGATGGCCGATCGTTCTTTCACGAGTTACCCTCTCGATGTGATCCGCTCCGTGGACTGCTATTTTCTAGATCACGTCCGGCACACCGCCTGGATGGGCACCATGGGCTCGGGACTTCTGAGATGGAAGAACGGCCTATTGACTCACGTCAGAGTGAAAGATGGTCTTTACGACAACCGTATTTACAGCATCCTGAGGGATGACAGCGCAAATTTTTGGCTCGCGTCGAGTAAGGGCATCTTCCGGGTCAGCCAAAAAGACTTGGAGGATTTCGCGGACGGGAAGATTAGTTCGCTCACGAGCATTCCTTTCAGTACCGGCCAGCTTCGGTTTGAGTGCCAAGCCGGTGTTCAGCCGGCGGCATATCGCACCCACGATGGACGACTTTGGTTTTCCACAACTAATGGCTTGGTGGTGGTCGATCCCAATCATCTGGTCAGCAACCGCGTCGCCCCTCCTATTCAAATCACATCCATCCTCATCAATGGAGAACGGGTCGATGCCCACGCGAGCATCGATCTCAAGCCTGACCAGAAGAATATCGAAATCCGCTATGCCGGCTTGAGTTTCGTGTCTCCGGAAAAAGTAGCGTTTCGCTACATGCTCGAAGGATATGAAAAGGCGTGGACTGACGCGGGAGTAAGACGGGAGGCGTTCTTTACAAACCTTCCCCCCGGTCATTTTCGATTTCAAGTTATGGCGCGCAACGCGGATGGAATTTGGAGTGACGTTCCGGCATCGCTGAATTTCATCATCGAACCCCGGTTCTATCAGCACGTATGGTTTTTCCCGGTTATCGCGCTCGCGCTTGCGCTCGCCAGCGCCGCCGGGTATCGAATGCGCGTCCGCCAGTTGAAAGAGAGATTCGATCTCGTTCTAGCGGAGCGTAGCCGCATCGCGCGTGAATTGCACGATACTCTACTGCAGGGTTTATCCGGAGTGACCATGCAAATGCAAGCGCTTTGGACGAGGCTGCCAGGTTCAAAGGAAAAAGGAGTTTTGGCTGACATCATTGCTGATGCGGCTCGTTGTTCGAGAGATGCTCGCCAGTCTCTCTGGGGTTTGAGGACCACCGAAACACAGCCCTCCGATTTTTCGGAGAAGCTCGGAAATCTCGCGCGTCAGGCGGTTGGACGAAGACCCATTTCCCTGGTGTCCAGACTGCAGCCTGTTTCGCTGAATCGTCCCGAGTTAGAGTACCAGCTCTTGCGAATTTCCCAGGAAGCGATCGCCAATACACTCGAGCACGCCAATGCGAACCGGCTGGAAATCGATTTAAGCGTGGAAGGGAAACAGCTTCAGCTTGCGATTCAGGACGACGGAATCGGGTTTGCCGGCTCCGAGGACGAGCGAGTTGGACACTTTGGGCTCCTGGGCATTCGGGAGCGTGCGCGAGAAATAGGCGCGGATCTACAGGTGAGCAGCTTGCCTGGTCGGGGTACTAAAGTGGCTGTCCGCCTGTCGATTCCGCATTACCTAGGGCTGGATGGTAACGTCGATGCTTCTGTAGAGCATCAGTTAAAGTAAGGTAGCCTTGGACTCCGCACAGCCTATCCGAATTATTTCGGTCGATGACCATGATGTCGTGCGAAAGGGCATCGCCGCCATTTTGTCGACCGATCCACAGTTTCAACTGGTCGCCGAAGCCAATACAGCGGACAGCGGTCTGCGTCTGTATCGCGAACACAGGCCCGATGTAATGCTGATGGATTTACGCTTGCCGGATGCGGATGGCATCGAGGCTACCCGCCGGCTACGCGCTGAGTTTCCGGCCGCTCGAATTATTGTCCTGACCTCATACGATGGCGATCAAGACATTTACCGTGCGCTCGAAGCCGGAGTGCGGGGCTATCTGCTAAAGGAAATGGTGTACACGGAGATGATTCGGGCGATTCGGGTTGTCCATGGCGGAAAGCGCTTCATACCTTTCGAAGTTTCAGAGCAACTGAGCGGCTTCTTCCCGGAAGTTGCGCTCACTCCGCGCGAGGTGGAGGTGCTGGGCTTGGTCGCCCGGGGGTACGGCAACAAAGAGGTCGGCGATGTACTCGGCACCGCGCCAGGTACGGTGAAAGCGCACGTGCAAAGCATTTTGAGCAAGCTCGGGGCGAAAGATCGGACGCATGCTGTCACCATTGGGCTGCGCCGGGGCATTATTCACCTCCATTCGCCCGATCTGGCATCGTCAATTCCAAATGGCTGATGCGAGCCAACCGATTGCCGCGAACTCAAGACGTTCCAAACGCGTTCGCACTGGGCGCGAGATAATCGCCAGGATAGTCCAACGGATAGTGATGATCTCCGTTTTGTCGATCGCGGTGATTTATGCCGCCGACTATCTTGTGCTTCGATACCGAGTGGCCGTTAATCGCCAGCCATTCGGAACTGTGACCGTGCAGCCCTATTACGCTGTTCCCCAGAAAGATCACAAGACCGAGTTTCTGTTCGACGATCCGGAAGACGAGACATGCGTTCATTCTCTGTTCCCTCATTTAGGAGATAGTCCCTGTTGGTATCTGAGCAGGAATAAGGAGAAGCGGATCGATCTGTAGGATAAGAGAATGGCGACACTGCCGAGCAGCCGCATAACTTCCGAGGACTACCTGGAAAGGGAGCGTAAAGCCGAGACAAAAAGCGAATACTTCCGCGGAGAAATTTTCGCGATGGCAGGCGCCAGCACGAGACACGTGCTCATCGTCACGAATTTAGTCAGAGAGCTCAGTCAGACGCTTAGGCAACGTCCGTGCAACGTATATTCAACCGATCTGCGTTTGAAAGTTAGCGCAGCCGGTTTGTACACATATCCGGACGTCATGGTTGCTTGTGGCGAGGAGAAATACGCGGACGAACACGCCGATACGCTGTTGAATCCCAGCCTCATAGTCGAGGTGCTGTCCGAATCCACCAAGAATTATGATCGTGGGCAGAAATTCGAAAATTACCGGACACTGTCGTCTCTGATGGAGTATCTGACGGTTGGGCAGGACGAGGCCCATGTGGAGCAATGGATTCGCCAGCCGGACCAGCGATGGCTTTTGACCGAGTACACGAGTCCTGCAGCCGCGATCCCCTTGCAATCTCTCAGCGTCGAGCTGCAGGTTCGAGACATTTACGAGAAGGTGGATTTGGCCGGCTGAGCACTGAACGCAGCTAAACGCCGACTGCGGCTTCTTCGGGGATGCCGGCTTCTTTACGCTTCTTCAGGAAAGTCATCATGGATCGGAGTTCCGCGCCGACTCGCTCGATGGGCTGATCCTTTGCTTCCTCGCGCATCGCCAAGAATTTCCGACGACCCGTGCGATTTTCCGCCAGCCACGCCTTGGCGAATTCGCCGCTTTGGATCTCGCCCAAAATCTTCTTCATCTCCGCGCGCGTATTTTCAGTCACAATGCGCGGGCCCCGCGTGTAGTCCCCGTATTCAGCCGTATCTGAAACCGAATACCGCATGTAGCTCAAGCCACCCTCGTAGATCAGGTCGACGATCAGCTTCAGCTCGTGAAGGCATTCGAAATAAGCGATCTCCGGCGCGTAACCAGCTTCGATCAGCGTTTCAAAGCCGGCTCGGATTAACTCGCTCATCCCGCCGCAAAGCACTGATTGTTCTCCGAACAGATCGCTTTCCGTTTCCTCTTTGAAGGTCGTCTCAATGACACCGGCCTTCAGACAACCAAGCGCGTATGCGTATGCCAAAGCATTTGGAAGCGCGCGGCCCGATGCATCCTGCGCAATTGCCACCAGAGCAGGAACTCCGACGCCCTCGGTAAACAATTCGCGGACGCGGTGCCCGGGCGCCTTCGGCGCAATCATGGAAACATCGATGTTCGAAGGCGGCTGGATTTCGTTGAAGTGAATATTGAAGCCGTGAGCAAACATCATGGTTTTACCTTTGGACATGTGCGGAGCTATTTCCTTACGATAAACATCGCCCTGCACGTGATCGGGCAACAGGATCATGACCACGTCGGCGGATTTTGCCGCGTCAGCCACGCTTAGAACTTGCAGACCCGCTGCTTCTGCTTTAGATTTGCTCTTACTTCCGGCATGAAGTCCGACGACCACGTTTAGTCCCGAATCCCGCAGATTCAGCGCGTGCGCGTGTCCCTGGCTTCCATATCCGATAATCGCAATCGTCTTTCCCTGCAACGGGTCAAGACTCCCGTCTTTTTCGTAGTAACGCTTTGCCATGAGTATTCCTTGTTTAAGTTAGAACGCGGACCAGCACAAGCCTCAGTCAGCTTCCTGGAGTTCCAGGGCCTCTTCGGGTGCGGCTCCGCGCGGAATCGGAGGAGATAGTCGCAGTCTCTTATTATCAAGCGACATGGAAACGATTCCCGATCTGGTCACCTCGATATCGCCGTAGCTGCTCATCACGTCGATGAATTCGTCCAGCTTCTCCGGATCGCCGGTCGCTTCCAAAGCGAATGCTTCGACCGTGGAATCCACCACTCGCGCCTGAAAAATTTCCGCTTCCTTTAAAACCGCGGTCCGATTCTGCTGGTTTGCGCGGACGCGAACCAGAACTAATTCCCGATTCACTGCGGGCCCGGCCGTTACGTCGGTCGCTTGAAGAACATTGATCAGCTTGTTCATTTGCTTGATCACTTGCGCTCGAATGTTCGGTTCCACATCCACGGTAATTGTCATGCGCGAAAGAGTCGCGTCCGTGGTTCGAGCGACCGTGAGGCTTTCAATGTTGTAGCCGCGCTGGCTCAGCAAGCCGGTTACGCGCATCAGGGCTCCGGGCTTGTTTTCCATCAGAAGAGAAATGATCTGTTGCACTTATTCACTCCGTCAGCACGCGTCCAACTACACTTCCACCGGCTGCGGCGGCCGCAGAACCATTTCGTTAATCGCTCCTCCAGCGGGAACCATAGGAAACACGTTCTCGAATGGCGATACTTTTACGTTCAGCAGATAGGGCCCCGGTTCGGCTATCGCATCCCGAAGCGCTTTCGGCATTTCGTCCACCGCTTCCACTGTCCGGCCCTTGAATCCGTACGCGCCGGCGAGTTTCTCTACGTCGGGAAACGAACTGAGTTCCACCTGGCTCAGCCTGTTGTTGTAGAAAAGCTCCTGCCATTGCCGGACCATGCCGAGATAACCGTTGTTCATGACGATGATCTTGATCGGCAGTGCGTGATTCGCGATGGTTGCCAGTTCGGGAATGGACATCTGGAATCCGCCGTCCCCGACGATGGCAAATACCAGTTTGTCGGGCCGGGCGAATTGTGCGCCGATTGCGGCCGGCAGTCCGAATCCCATCGATCCCAGCCCGCCCGAGTTGATCCACAGACGCGGCTCGTTGAACCGAATCAACTGCGCTGCCCACATCTGATGCTGGCCCACGTCGCTGGCGACAATCGCGCGTCCACCCGAGAGGGAATCGATCTCCGCCATCAGATGTTGCGGCTTAATCTCCTTATCCGAAGTTTCAGCGCAAAGCGGATGTTCCTCCTTCCAATCGCGAATCTGTTTCCACCAGTTCTGCCGGGCTGCGGCGTTCTTGTTTTTCATGCCCGCAGCAAGCTCGTTCAGCTCGCCTGTCAACTTCGGCAGCACTCGCTTCACGTCTCCCACCACCGGCAGGTCGGCGTGGCGATTCTTCCCGATTTCGGCAGGGTCGATGTCGACGTGAATGATTTTCGCGTGGGGCGCGAATGCTGATAACCGTCCTGTTACCCGATCGTCAAAACGCACGCCCAGGGCAATAATCAGGTCAGCATGCGACATTCCCATGTTGGCGGCATAGCTGCCGTGCATTCCGGGCAGGCTGATGAAATTCGGATGGTCGGCGGGCAATGCACCGAGCCCCATGAGAGTGCAAACAGCGGGTGCGTCGCTGGCTTCAACAAATTCTCGCAATTCGCGATTTGCGTTCGCCGCGATAATTCCCCCACCGGCGTAGACAAACGGGCGCTCCGCCTCCCAAATCATCTGGGCGGCTCGCCGGATTTGTCCGCTATGTCCTTCACTAAATACCTTGTAACCCGGCAGGTGAATTTCCGTGACTCGCGTGTAATGCGCCTGGCCCTGGAAAACGTCTTTCGTGACGTCCACGAGCACCGGTCCCGGCCGGCCCGATGCCGCGATGTAAAAAGCCTCGTGAATGATCTGCGGCAGATCATTGATGTTCTTCACAAGAAAGTTGTGTTTTGTGGCAGAACGCGTGATTCCGAAAGTATCCGCCTCCTGGAACGCGTCGCTGCCCATCAACTTCGTGGAAACCTGGCCCGTTAACGCCACCAGAGGAATCGAATCCATCATGGCGTCTACTAAACCCGTGACAAGATTTGTGGCGCCCGGTCCCGATGTTGCGCAACAGACTCCCACCTTCCCGGTAGCGCGCGCGTATCCCTGCGCGGCAAACGCGGCATTCTGCTCATGACGAACCAGCACATGCCGAATCGGACAGTCATATAGCGCGTCATAAAGAGGCAGCGTCACGCCGCCGGGATAGCCAAAGATGCACTCTACATTTTCCTGACTTAAACAGTTCAGTAGGATCTTTGCGCCTGATAGGAGATTCGACGACATGGCCGTTTAAAGAGAACTTTCGCTACGGATATCAGCTGACCGCAGGCCAGCTTCCTGAAATGAAAAGGGCCACTTGGCTGGCCGGTATTCCCACCAGTGGCCCCCGATTCCTTTCGCCTACTCCAAGCGGGAAACCCGCTCAGATCACCTCTACAACCGCGTGAATCGGTCGCGATATAGACACTCGCCTGACCCGGTCAGGTCACAGCAGTTGCTATATGCATACAAAGTTATCGTAGAAGCGATTTTTATGCAAGAGAATAAAATTATAAAAAATGCTAATGGATTGGCGCGGATTGTCAGCTTTGAGTCTGGAGTCGATCCTCTGCTACGAGGGGCATTCCAGGTTCCATCTTGGCATTAGAAGTCACGTTATATCTTGCTCTTGCGGCAAATAACTTCTCCACTTCTTCACGTGGCAACGGGCGGGCTCCCCCCAGCATCTCGGCAACAAAAGTGATTCGCGCGAAATGCTCTACCATTTCCATTCGGAAGAACGCTTCCCAGACATCGCGGCCATAGCAGGTGCAGCCGTGATTTTCAAGAAGCAGCGCGTCGTAGTGCGGGATATAAGGGAGCATGCCGTCAGTCAGCGCCGGCGTTCCGGGCAGGCCGTACGCAGCTAACGGTACCGCGCCCAGCTGGATAATGACTTCCGGCAGCAGGGCCTTATCCAGCGCCCGGCCGGCCGTTGCAAATCCGGTTGCGACCGGCGGATGCGCATGAACCACGGATTGCACATCAGGCCGCAGCGAGTAGATGGTGATGTGCATTGCGATTTCACTCGTGCGCGCGCGGCTCCCTTCGACTTTGTTTCCAGCCATGTCGCAGACGATGAGATCGTTTGCCTCCACCAAGCCCTTGCTGACCGCCGTGGGAGTGCAGAGGATGCGGCTATGATCCAGCCGGATACTCACGTTGCCGTCGTTCATCGCGACCCAGCCCTTTTCGTAAATCAGGCGGCAAACGCGAATGATGTCTTCGCGATGTTCCTGCTCAGTCTTGCTCATCGGAATTTTCTCGATTCTATCAAGGCATCGAGTTCCCGGCGGCTACAATGAAGCGGTGGAAAAGCGCCGCATGTGCCCAAACTGCCGGGCCTTCATCACCATCAGCGACCGGGTCTGTCCTTATTGCAACGTACAACTCGGTCCGCGAGCAGTGGATATGCGGAGCACTCAGCTCGCCGCTTCTCTGCTGCCTCGAGCGAATCTGACCAGCATCATTGTCCTGGTTATCAACGTGATGTTCTTTCTGATCGAACTCATCGTGAATTACCGGGTGTTCGGCGGTTCACCCGAAGATCTGAAGATTCAGACGGTGGTTTACGTGGGAGCGAAGTTCGCTCCGCTTATTTACGCGGGCCAGTATTGGCGGCTGATCACTGCGGGTTTTCTACACGGAGGGTTTCTGCATATCGCGATGAACTCCTGGGTGCTGTTTGATCTTGTCGGAGAGGTAGAGCAGTTTTATGGGACCAACCGCCTGATTGTCGCGTATATTTTTTCTACGTTCACCGGATTTCTATTGAGCCTGCTTTGGAAGCCGGGCTCTCCCTCGCTGGGCGCATCGGCGGCGTGCTTTGGTCTCATCGGCATCATGCTCGCCATGGGTTTGCGCCGCCGATCGGATCCGTTAGCGCAAGCTGTCCGAACGTTTTATGGCCGCTGGGCCATCTATGCGCTGCTGTTCAGTTTTCTGCCAGGTTTCGGTATCGATATCGCGGCTCATGTGGGCGGCTTGGCGGGCGGATTTTTAATCGGGTTGATTGCTGGCTTACCAGGGCTCCCCAATACGCCACGCGAAGTCGCCTGGCGCGTTTTGGCGGGAATCGCGATTGCGGTCACGGTTTATGCCTTTTGGCAGGACTACAGGTCCTTCCACGCGTTGCTTGCGCAAACTGCATCGGCAGGCATTTCAGTGAGCACGAGATTCGTGGCGGCTCTTAGACTCTAGTCACGCATTGTATTGAATTGCGCAGAGGGCAAGAAGAACCAAGAGGTGGCTCGGCAGTTGGGGCTGGACGTGCACACGGTGGGTAAGTGGCGGGAGCGATTTCGCCGGAAGCGGCTGGAAGGCTTGGCCGATCAGCCACGTCCGGGAGCGCCTCGCCGGATCACCGACGAGCAGGTGGAAGGCGCGATCACACGAACGCTGGAAACACGACCGGCAGAGGGCACGCATTGGAGCACACGCGGCTTGGCCCGTGAGTTGGGCTTGTCACAAACTGCGGTGTCGCGGATCTGGCGAGCGTTTGCTCTCCAGCCCCATCGCACCGAATCCTTCAAGTTATCGGCAGATCCTTTTTTTGTAGAAAAGGTGCGCGATATCGTCGGTCTGTATCTGAATCCGCCGGACCGCGCGATGGTGTTGTGCGTCGATGAGAAGAGTCAAGTGCAGGCGCTGGATCGCACCCAGCCCGTGCTGCCGTTGCGCCCGGGACTACCGGAACATCAAACGAATGCCTCCAAAAAACCAGTACTCATCTTGCTGCTACGAGTAAGTTCTATAACTACCAGACTTAGAACGGTAGTTACGAGAGTACTGTTTAATATCTGGGCGGTTAGCTTTTCCGCAACCGGTCCCACGGTGAGCCTGTTTGCAGTCGATACCAACGCGATCGCTCCCTACTGGCACGAAGGTGCGGCAATGGTGCACTGCCCGCCGCAAACTCAATGCCAGTGCCAGTGTTCAAAATGCCAGCAGGGCGATCATCAACATTGCCAGAATACAAAGTGCCAGGACCAGCAATGTAAACAGCAGCAGTGCACAGCAATGCAGTGTCCTTGCTTGAAATGCCGGCAAGGCGATCACCAGCATTGCCAGAACACACAGTGCCACGATCAGCACTGCCATTAGCAGCCAGGTTCTGCTACGTCAGCTAAGGTAACGAATTCGAGAACGGCTCGAACTGTCCGGCTTCAGCACCCGACGCGAGTTGAAGCCGGATTTTCTTGCATAGGCGGAAAAAGGAAAGATCCACAATTGACACACGAAGTTGTTAATGGCTTAAAATAGGACACACTACTTCAGCACAAGCTTTGTGGCACAGACCCTCCTGCTTCGCGGGGCAAAACAGGTGTTAACTCTGCGAGGTCCCAGCGGCGTCCGCCGGGGTGCAGCATTAAACGATCTTGGAATTATTGAGGATGGCTCCGTCCTGATACGTGACGGAACTATTGCCGCGATCGGAACAACGCGGCGAATTGAAAATCTAAAAGAAGCGCGCGCGGCTCTTGAGATTCCTGCTAACGGCAGAGTGATTATGCCCGGCTTCGTCGACGCAAGCGTGGGTGTCAGTCCGGAGAATTTTCAGCATAAACAGAAGAAGATCACCGATTTCTACGAAGACAGCCTAGCTTTAATGCGGTCTTGCCTGCAACATGGAACTTTATCAGCGGACGTGAAAGGCAGCGCCGGCGGGCGCGATTTTCATTCCGATATCTCCGTACTCCGGAAGCTCGCTCAGATCGGAAGTAATCCGGTCCGGATGATACGTACATGGCGAGTAACCGAGCGCTCGGGTCAGGACTCCGCCACACGCGGTGATTTGTCCGAAACGTTGGAAACGCTGACACGGCGAAAGCTCATTCACTTTTTGGAGTTAGCAAACGACTCTGAGCGGGTCTTCAACCCGTCTTTGCTCGCTGCCGCTCAACAGGCAAATATTGGGATTAAGCTTCTCTGGGGCGGGGGCTCCAGTGAGGCTTTGGCGGAAGTGTTATCTCGTTTAAAGCCACGAACCGTTTGCTGTTCGCCGCATCTCAGCTCGGCGGAATGCTTTGTCCTCTCGAATGCTTCGGCAATTGCCGTCTTTGCAACCGGAAAGGATGTCTTCGAAGGGCCGACGGATGTTTCGGTCCGGCAGCTTGCGGAAGCCGGAGGAGCGATCGCGTTGTCCAGTGGGTATGAGTCGTCGTCAGCGGCAACATTCAGCATGCAGATGTCGGTTGCTCTAGGTGTTGTACGTCTCGGACTCACTACGGAAGAAGCGCTTGCGGCGGCAACCATCAATGCAGCGCATGCAGCCGGATGTGCTCACCTTACGGGTAGTCTGGAATGTGGAAAACAGGCGGATATTTTGATTCTGAACGTTTCCGATTATCGCGAAGTGCCGCGCCAATTCGGCATCAATCACGTAGATATGGCCCTGCGTCAAGGTAATGTTGTCTTAAACAGAACACGTTGGAAGGCGACGCCCACTGACACCCCATCTCATCGAGTGCGTTCCTAATTTTTCAGAAGGCCGCGACCCGGCGCGTGTAGACGCCTTGGAATCGGCGATCGCATCCGTGCCAGGTTCGGTCGTGCTGCATCGAACCAGCGACCCGGACCACAATCGAACCGTCATCACCTTTGCGGGCCGCCCCTCCTCGGTGGTCGAAAGCGCGATACGAGCGACTGCCAAAGCCGCCGAATTGATTGACCTGAACCAGCATCAGGGCGTTCATCCGCGCCTCGGAGCCTTAGACGTCTTGCCGTTCGTTCCTCTTGGAGGCGTCTCTCTGGAGGATTGTGTCGCAATTGCGCGGCTGGCGGGAAGCCGCATTTGGAACGAGCTAGGGATACCTGTCTATTTCTACGAAGCAGCCGCTCTTCGTCCCGACCGGATCAGGTTGGAAAATGTGCGCCGCGGGCAGTTTCGAAATTTGCGCGAAGCGGTCGAGACGGATAAATCCAGGCGCCCCGATCTTGGGGGTCCGCAGCTTCATCCCACGGCGGGCGCGGTGATCGTGGGCGCTCGAAAATTTCTCATCGCTTTCAATGTGAACCTCAGAACGGCCGATTTAGATCTTGCCAAGTCAATCGCCAAGCGCATCCGCGCAAGTAGTGGAGGCTTCCCGGCGGTGAAAGCGCTCGGTCTGCCGCTTGCCTCTCGTGGTTTGGTTCAAGTCTCGATAAATATTACGGATTTTGAAAAAACTTCCTTACACGTGGTTTACGCGGAAGTCGTACGCCTGGCGGCTGAGCATGACGTCGAGATCGAGAACTCCGAGCTGATTGGGCTCATGCCTCGTCGGGCAATGGAAATGGCGGTTGCCGGTTTTTTGAAGCTTTCCGATTTCGATTCGCAGCGTGTAATCGAGAACCGCATAGAGGCTCTTGAAAGGTAACGCGATCAGACCTTTTTCAAAACGCTCACCAGGCCATCCATCGATTCCTCGCTCGATGTATACCGATCGTTCTGCGCGTTTCTATAATGCGTTTCAAGAGACATGGTCCGCGAGTACTTCATTGCTTTCAACGCCTGGAATTGGCCCACGAAATCGATATTGCCCTTGCCGATCGGCTTCCAGGAGCCTCCGGCGAAATCCTTCAAGTGAACGTGGCCGATTCGCGAATGGTCGAACTGATCCCATCCCTTGGGATAAGGCTGCTCTCCGGCTTCATCGCAGTTGCCGGGATCCCAGTTAAGCATCAGCCGCCGCTCGGAAATCGCTCTCAAAAGCTTGGCGCTTTCCGTGCCCGTGGCAATGTTGCAACTCTGTTCGTTCTCGACCACCAGAGTTACTTCTTGCTGCTTGGCGACGGCGAGCGCCTTATGAAGATCTTCTACGATCCGGTCGAAAATCGCGTCGGGGTTCGCCACCCGATTAAACGTGAAGATCCGAAGGCGATCGGTACCCAGTACATGGGCCGCCTCTGCGCCGCGTTTTAGGTCCTCCATTTGCCGGTCGTAATCTCCTTGACCGGGGTTTAGGTCGCTGGCGTTCTTGCCTAAAGGCGTCGTGCCGGGCAGCCTTATTTTGTAGATAGCTGTGTCCAGGATCGACAACTTGACGCCCGCGTCGTCAAGCTGCTTCCTAATCTGCTTCAGTTGTTCCGGCGTGGCGCTCCGATAGACGTATTCCCTTTTCCCGTCCAGCGTCAGCTCGCGGATTTCCGCCCAATGAAGCTGATATTTCGGAATGAAGCTGCTGAGCACGCGGCTAAGATCGAAATCTACCTCGTCGGTGATGACCCCCAACTTCCAGGGATAGTCAAAGGTCTCGCCAAAACCGGCGCGCGCGGTGAAGCTGAGCGCGGCAGTCACGGCGCTCAAACGATTAAATTCTCTTCGGTTCACGATTCGGCTCCTGTTCACAGGGTACGAAACCGCTCCTTTGCCGTGCTGAAGCCAACCATGACACAATCGGCATAAAATAGGACCAACGGATTTGTCAAGTGATCAGAATTATCGCAATCGAGCGCGAATACGGGTCAGGAGCGGGCGCAATCGCGAAGACGCTTTCAGACCGGCTGGGCTGGTCGCTGTGGGACCGTGAGATCACATGTGAAATTGCGCGTCGCCTGAAATGCGATATCAAATCAGTGGAAGATCGCGAGGAACGGCTCGATCCGACATTCTATCGACTGGCAAAAATCTTTATGCGCGGCAGTTATGAAGACAGCTTCACGGGGAGCGGTCTTGAATTGCTGGATGCCGATCATCTGGCGCAGCTTTTCGAGAAAGTCGTGTTGGATATCGCAAAAAAAGGCAATTGCGTGATAGTAGGCCGCGGTGCTCCCTGGTATCTAAGGGACAGGGAAGACACGATCGCGGTCTTTCTTCACGCACCTTTTGAGGAAAAACTTCGCCGGCTTCGCAAACTGGGCAAGAGCCGGAGCGATGCAGAACAGCTTATCGAAACGATTGATCGGGAGCGCGCCGCTTTCATCAAGAAATATCACGGAAAGGTTTGGCCGCAACGCGACTTGTATCACATGATGATCAACACCAAAGTCGGGGATGAAATTGTCATGGATATGATTCTTCATGAAGTCGATCTGTTGAACAAGAATCGATTGCTTGTTGGAACTCAGGGCGTCATGACGTCCTAGCTCATTACCTCCGGCGCGATCTCTCCCTTTCCCCAAACCGTCTGCCGTCCCACTCCGGTCCATTTCGCCGCCCGCAAAAAAGGCACAAACTCCGCCAGTTCACCCTCGTACTCCGCCACGCCGATAAACCCGCCAATCGGATGAACCTGCCCGGTCCGGCTGCTCCGCCGCATCACATCCACCCGCTCGATCTCGCATCTCGTCATACGCACGCGTCCTGCCCGTTCAGCGAATCCGCGGAAATCAATCGTAAGCGGGCCATCGTCGTAAAGGCTCTTCAATGTGCTCAGCCGGTCGCGAACCCGCGCGGCCAGCACGCCGAATTCCGGCCGCTCCGCCAATTGATGCCCGGCCTTCAATTCCGTGGGGGTCACGAACTGCACGCGAACACGGTCCACGGGCTCGGTTCCAGGCGTGAGGCTCAGCGTCACCGGAAGCTCTGTCGTTTGTAGGCAAGACGAACTGCAATCATAAATCCGCGCCGCGCCTGTCCCTTCTCGGCAAGCTGCGTCACGTCTACTAAATCAGCGCGACCGCGCCCCGGCCCTAAACCGTCATGTCCCAGTTGCACGAATGTCAGAACCAAGTAAGCCACGGCAGGGCTAGACGTATCGAACAAGTTCAAATCAAACGAAAACGGTTCATCCGGTTTCACCGTCCTGCCATCCAGGTGCATGGCTCGAAACACAAATGGCCGCGGCCAATCGGCAAGCCCGCTCGGGCCGCCCGTCAATGCCGACGGCTCGAAGAACCGGGCGTACGCGCAGGAAGCCCGCAACTCACAAGTCGCCGCTCCACTGCATTGCGGGATACAGGCGATGCGCCGAAAGATCACACCGAAGGCGCCGCGCAACAGGTTAGCGGATTTTCCCGGCGGAAAATGGATCGGCTGCCGGGCAAGAAACGAAAACCGCAACGGATGAAACCTGAAGTTCAATCCTCGATTGTAGGCTCCAGTTGTCCGAGAGGAGCCTGGAAAGATTTCAATATCGAATCCGAACCTCGGCTTCAGCCAGACAATAAGTTCACGCTATTCCTGATGCAATGTGAATGAGGGGTTGACGCGAATAGCGCGAAATACTGGCACGGCCGCCCCGCCAATCCCGATTGCGATAAGCAGCAACATTGCAATCGCATCTGTTGCGACATCGACCGGCTGTACTCCATAGAGGATGCCTCGAACCCATGTGCTCATGAATGACGACAGGGCCGTGCCTCCCAGGATGAACGTATCCGGGTAGGAGTGAGGCCCAAAATCGTACGTGTAGAAGATGGGCGGAGGAATCTCGCGCAATGAGCGATATTTCGTGTCGTTGACTACGCCGATGATTTCAAACTCGGGATTTAGAAAACGCTGACCAGTAGCAAACCTTTCACCGAGGGCGTTGCGGCCGTTTAGAAATTTGCGCACAAAAGCCGCGTTGACAATGGTCTTGTTCAGCTTTCCTTGCTCAAAGGTATCGGACGGCGCGAAATTCCTACCCGCCAGAAAACGAATTCCCATCACATCGAAGTACTCCGGACTGACCGAATTGACGCTCTTATTGATAACCCCGCCTCTTTGTCCTGGAAAGACAATTGAGTTGCCAAGCCCAATACCCCGCATCAGAGCCCTGTACGCGAGAGCAACACCCTTAACCCCAGGTATGGTTCGGACGCCGTTCAGCAGTTCTTGTTGAAGCAGCCAGACCTTCTTGCTGTCATAACCAAGGACGTGAGGATCGATGGAAAACAGGGCGACGTGCTTCTGATCGAAACCCGCGCTCGTTGCGCGGAGATTCGACAAACTTCGAATAATAAGACCCGAAAATATAAGCAGCGTGGTACACAGCGCAACCTGAACGAAACTCGTCCAGAGTGAGATCGGTGCGAAAGCCGGGAATGGATTCTAGCTTGTCGAGGGTTCCGCCTGTATGTCCCAGCGCCCGTCCGGAAATCATAGGAACGACCACACCTGCCGCAGCCGCTATCGGCGACGCAATCAGGCTGGTTTTGTCGCCCACCCCGCCTGTCGAGTGCTTATCGACTTTTATACCCGGTATCGAAGACAAATCCACAACCGAGCCGGAATTCATCATCGCTTCCGTGAGTACGCTGACTTCGCGGTCTGTCATCCCCGAAGAAAATACAGCCATCAGGAACGCGGAAATCTGGTAATTCGGGAATTTTGGTCCGGGTATATCCATCAACAAGAAATTGGATTTCCTCAGGCGATAGTTCCTCGCCATCCCGCTTACGGTGGATCAGGTCGACAGTACGCATTTACGAATAATAAGCGTACCATTCTCAATGATTTGGACCATTGTCGGGCCACCCTTACGAAAGCTCGGAAGCAAGCAATTTGCCGAGGTTTGCCGCGGGCGTTCGAATGCCCAAATAGAATGTCCGAAGAGCGCATAAACCGCGCTCACTTCATCGAAACGCATCTCGTAGATCAGCTTTTTGAATACGAGGGGATCGTCCGAAAACAGGTCGACGCCCCACTCCCAGTCATCGAACCCGATCGACCCGGTAATGATCTGGCGAACGCAATCGGCATACCGCCTCCCAATCATCCCGTGCTCGTGCATCATGCGCTGGCGCTCCGCCATGGGCACGGTATACCAGTTTCTTCTCTCGCCCGCTTACGGTCCATCGGGTAAAAACACAGATATCGGGCGGGGGGAATTTGCGGATAGAGGCGCGACGCCATGGCCGTTTGCTGGCGCGCGGTGACTTCCGCAATTGCGGCGTTCCACTCCGCCGAATGCGGCTCCAGCCCACGTCAGTCATCTGTCTGTAAGTTTTCGCGCTCGATTCGTACAATCCCAGCTCAGTAACTGAAAGTAAGAATGGGTAGTGTCGAGAAATTCGGACATTTCAAGCGCCGCGAGCGACAGTTCCGCGCGATGCACATCTTCCAGCGTGTCGCGAAAATGCAGCAGCAGCATGTCGCCCTTATGTCCGATCTGCGAGTAAAGCGCCGATTGATTCGGATGACCATGGGTTGCCCCGGCTTCGGTCGACCCCGCTTCGAGCCGCGTCAAAAGCTCGACGGCCGGCGCCGATCTCGTCTTTGCGCGTCGCCGGCAACTTACGCCATTCCGCGCGCCGAATCGAAACATCTGGTGCAGCGCGTACGAGCCTTCCAGCGTCAACGGAACAGCCGGAACCTCAGCCACGGCGCAGCTCCCATTCCGCCGCCGGAAGCCCAGGCATTTCATGCCGGTACTCGCCCGCGAAAATTTCGGCAAACAGGTCCAGCAGTTCCTGATGGATCAGGCCATTATCGGCGACTAATAGCGGCCGTTCACAGCGTACGCTTCACCCTGCATGCCGGCCACTTTGCCGCCTGCTTCTTCCACCAGCAGTGTTCCCGCCGCCATATCCCAGGGATTCAGCCCGAATTCCCAGAACGCTTCTAAACGCCCGCAAGCCGTATACGCCAGATCGAGCGCCGCCGAACCGCCACGCCGCACTCCGTGGCTGAGCATCGCCAGTTGGTAATAGAAATGAATGTTTACGTTCTGGTGGCGTTTGCGGCTCGGAAAGCCGGTCGAGAGCAGCGCATCCAAGAGTGATGCCTTGCTCACACGAATTGGCGCGCCATTCAGTCGGGCCCCCGCGCCCCGCTCGGCGGCAAACAGCTCGCGATTCAGCGGATCGTAAACCACCCCGGCGATCACTTCGCCTTTATCCGCCAGCGCCAGTGTCACGTTCCACATCGGGAAGCCGTGTGCGAAATTAGTTGTGCCGTCCAGCGGATCCACATACCAGCGTTTTTCCGCCTGCATTTCGGCCCGTCCGCCTTCTTCCGCCACAATTCCGTGCTGCGGAAATCGCTCACGCAGACGTTTTACGATCAATTGTTCGCTGGCGCGATCCGCCGCAGTTACCAAGTCGTAATCGCCCTTTAACTCAAAGCAACGCCGCGATGGCCAAACAGGATTTGCCCCGCTTCGGCGCAATTTCGATCGCCGCATCCAGAAACTCTCTCATACTTCCAGTTCAACACACCACAGAACCGCGATCGTCAGCGAGCCAATTTCACTCTCTGTTCACGGCTCATAATATCCGCTACGCGCTGTTACGCGCAACGATGAGCCTTTCACTCGTACGGTAACTGGATGATAGCTGCGCGCCACTTCCCGCACGTCTTGCGGATAAAAGCCCAACATATACTGCGTGCGCAATTCCCGGATGATTTCGGCGAACGCCTGGTTTAAACGGTCGAAACCTGCGGATAGAAAATGCGCCCGCCAGTAGACGAGGCAAGCGTAGCCAGTGCGTGTTCGCCGCCTGTGTTGCGGCCCGCATCGCCTTCGATCGGAATCACTACTATTGGATACATCACGGCATCTGCCCGTTGCGCAGCCGCCAGCGCATCATTGTAATGCTTATAGCTGGTTGTATCGCCTCCGTCGGTTACAAGCACCAGAACGTGCCGCCCTTCGCGCCCGGTCAGAGCGTCGCTAGCCAGGTACACCGCGTCATAAAGTGACGTTCCACCTTCTCCGCGCAATCCGTGCAACACCCGCTCCGCCCGCTTCTTACTGCGCGAAAAATCCGCCTCCAGATTCGTCCTCCAGTTGAACGTAAACAAGCGCAAAAGTATCTTCGGGATTGCCTGCCCCCAGCAGCGCTGGAATAAAATTCAATACGGAATCCGCTTCGTAGTGCAGATCATTTTGCACGCTCGCGCTTGTATCCATCAACACCGCTACCGATAACGGATATGAGGTGTTTTGCTCGAAAACGGCGATCCTCTGCGCCACGCCGCTGTCCTCTACAACAAAATCTTCTTTGGCAAGATTTGCCACCAGTCCACCGTGCGAGTCACGCACCGTAACGAGCAGCCGCACCAGGTTCACTTTGATTGCGAACGTGGGTGATTCACCCGGTGCCTTCTGCGGTAATGGCTCAAGCGGGGGCGGTGCTTGAGGCACTGGATAAGCGGGCCGGAATTGCGCCTGCAGCACTGCGCAGGCCAAAAGCGGCAGCGCTAGCCGCACACCGCGAAGGCTACCTGTCCGCATGTTCAACCGTGGCGCTGAGCAGCTCCGGGCCCCATTCCCCTTCAACCCACTCTTCTCCGTCCTCGAAAAACTCCTTCTTCCAGATGGGTACTTCCCGTTTGAGGCGATCGATCCCTTCGAGCGCCGCCGCGAAAGCCGCTTTACGGTGCGGGGCAGTGACCACAATCGAAACGCTCGCTTCCCCTATTTCGAGCCGCCCCAAACGGTGAACCATACCGATGCACCCGATCGAATACGCGCGCAGGATCTCGCTGCCGATCCGCATCATCTGCTTCAACGCCAGCTCTTCGTACGCGTTGTATTCAAGGAACGAGGTGGCGCGCCCGTTCGTGTTGTTGCGCACGATTCCTTCGAAAATCACGCACGCGCCATCTTCCGGCCGCTGCATTTTGCGGGCAATCTCTCGGGAGTCAATCGGCTGGCGCGTAATCGCGAATATATCGTTCCGGTCCGAACCCCCGCTCACCGGAGGCAAAAACGCTATCTCATCGTTCTCACACAACATGGTTCCGGTTTGGAAAACTCCTGATTCCTCGCAAATAGAATCGACGGTCGCTTCCCCCGCAAGGTTGCAAACCGTTGAGCGTAACTCTGAAACACGCTTTCAAGCGTCGACCCCGGCGCAATTTCCGGGGTGTCTTCGGCGGATCCTACCAATCCTTCAGCACCCCGAAAAACAACACCTTCACACGCATGTCCAAATGCTAGCAAGGGAAGCCCGAATGCTTGCGAACAAAATTATTGACTTTCGTTCCCTGTCGGGGCTATATATAGTCTGACAGGGAAGAGTAACGATGCCCGAGGATTCGCCGCAGCTCTTGCCCGGCACCCTTTACATGCTTATCTTGCGAACGCTCGCGGGCGGCCCGCTGCACGGATATGCCATCGCGCGGCGTATCAAGCAATGCTCTGCCGACGTCCTCGAAGTCGAGGAAGGTTCGTTATATCCTGCTTTGAACCGCATGCTGGTCAAGGGCTGGCTACGCGCCCGGTGGGGAACGTCGGAAACGAATCGCAAGGCACGCTTTTATGAACTGACCAGGGCGGGGCAGCAGCAACTCGCCGCCGAAAGCTCCGAATTTAGCAAGCTGGTAACTGCCATCCAGCTTGTCATGAAGACCGCGTAAGGACAGCGCATCATGCAATTCTTGAAGGAACTTTGGCGTCGGATTTGTTGGCTGGCCATGCAAGCGCGGTTCCATTCTCAGCTTGCCGATGAGATCCAGTTTCACATCGAGAGTCGTGCGGACGAGCTCATCGAGAGCGGCCTTACGCGCTCCAAAGCCCTTGCTCAAGCAAGGCGCGAATTCGGTTCCCGACTGAAAGCGGCGGAAGACACCTCCAGTGCCTGGCAGATGCGGTGGCTGGAGGACCTGTTCTCCGACTTGCGCTATGCTGCTCGCGCGTTCCGGCGCATCCTGGGTTCGCGGCGACCGCCATTTTCTGCCTTGCGCTGGGTGTCGGAGCAAACATCACAATCTTCAATTTAACGACCAGCTTCCTGTTTAGCCAACCATCCTGCCGCGACAGCGCTTCGCTGATTACCATTTGGGAAGGCGGCAACAGCGGCTCGACCGTTATCGACTGTAAACTTCTTCGGGATTCCATATTTTTGACGGCACTGCGGGAATCAACGTCGAGCGCGAGGTCAACTGGCGAGCCGGCGACCGGACCAGCCGCTTCTATGCCAGGAGTGGTCACGGACGATTTCTTCGCCACCTTGGGCGTTCCTTTTCTTCTTGGCCGCGGCATCGCCCCTCGTGAAACGGATACCGCCGTGCTCGCCTACCGGGTGTGGCGCGGCAAATTTTCTGCAGACCCGGCGATCCTCGGGCGGAAAATCATTCTGGATGGCCGGCTTTACGCCGTGGTAGGCGTGCTTCCGCCAAATCATCGTTCCGTGGCGGGCTTCGGTATCGCCCCCGACGTTTACCTGCCCGTTGTGCATGACGATGAGCTGGTGCAGTTATATGCGCGCCTGCCCCGCGGAATGACCCTTGCCGTTGCGCGCGCCCGCTTGCGAACCGTTTTCGATCAGCTCGACCGCTTGCATCCCAAGGATATCTGGAAGCGAGCCAAGCAGGTACGAGTCATGGGTGTGACCGGTTTCGACGTTCTAACCAGCTGATACCGGGCGCGGTTACGGCGTTTTTCGCGATGCTGATGACGGTCGTCGGCTTGGTTCTGCTGATCGCTTGCAGCAACGTCGCGAGCTTATTGTTGGCGCGCGCTTCCAGCCGCTCCCATGAGCTCGCCATCCGCCTGTCGCTTCGCGCAAGCCGTCGGCGGATCGTCCGCCACCTGCTCGCGGAAAGCTTGTTGCTTTCACTGCTCGGTTCGTTCGCCGGTCTAATCATTCAACCTTGCCTGCGCCAGGTGGCTGAACAACCTTACCCTGCCGGTACCCGCTCCGATGCATTTTGTGATTTCGCGGACTGGCGATTCTTGTCTTACTCGCTGTGCGTCGTGCTCGCGAGCGCGCTGCTGTGCGGTCTGCTTCCGGCGCTCAAAGCGGCCCGCAGGGACGTAAGCCAAACGCTCAAGCAGGAGCCACCAGACTAGGGCGCCTGAATGTGCGGAGTGTGCTGGTCGCCGGCCAACTTGCCGTGTCGATCGTGTTGCTGTCAGCCGCTTCTCTCTTCGTGCACAATCTGCTCCGCGCTGCCTCCATGAATCCGGGTTTCGACGTTCACCACACCGTCTGGGCATATATGCGGCTCGTGCCGGACAAATACCAAGAGCCCGACCAAAGTAAGCAGATGGCGTTGGCGCGTTCGGCGCTGGAGCGTTTGCGCGCCTTGCCCGGCGTGGAATCGGTTGCCATCGCCCAGCGTGTCCCGCTGAACGGCAATTGTGTGATCGGAACAAGCGTTAGGACGAACGTCTCGTCTACCGGCGTCCACGTAGAGTACCAGTGCAACAATGTCGGTCCCGACTACTTTCGCACCCTTGGCATTCCAATCCTCCGTGGCCGTGAGTTTACTTCAGCAGACCGAAAAGGCGCGCTGCCGGTCGTTATCATTAGTGAGAGTTTTGCCCGTGCGGTCTTCGGGAACGTGAATCCGGTGGGCCGCACGATTGGGCTTGACTTTCCGAACGAAAAGGACAAACTCGTCGTCGCGGTCGCCAAAGACAGCAAATACTTCACGTTGAGCGAGAAGCAGCGGCTCGCCGTATATGAACCGTATTTTGCTTACAGTGAACCGGCCGATTTGCACTTCCTTATCCGCACCGCTTCGCCGGCGCGTTACGTAAAGCCCATAACCGATGTGTTGGCTGGCGAGTCTGGATTCGACAGCGGCTATCGAAACGAAACCCATGAGCCGCGCCTTGGGGCTGGCATTGCTGCCGAAGCCGCGCGCCGCAGCAATGCTCGGAATTGTGGGAATCCTTGGACTCATGCTGACGGCGATTGGCCTCTACGGAGTGCTTTTGTACTCGGTATCGCGCCGCACTCGTGAAATTGGCCTTCGTATGGCGCTCGGCGCAAAACCGTCCGATATTGCGCGGCTCGTCGGCAGGCATAGCGTCATCTTGATCGGCAGCGGCGTCTTCGCCGGTCGGACTCTCCTTCTTCGCGATGCAGCCACTCGCGTTATTTCTGGTTCCAGGAATGAGCACACTGATCCCGCAGCCTTCGTTACGGTGATTGCGGTACTCGCAGCCGTTGCGCTGATCGCTGTTCTGCCGCCCGTCACCCGGGCTTTACGCGTTGATCCGATGACTGCATTGAGATATCGAATGAACCCCCCTCCCGCTGCTCGCTATAGTCACAGAAGAGGTTGATTCCTGAGGAGGGGCAGCGTCGAGTGAAGCATGAGAGCCGGTTCCGCGTGCGCTACGCGGAGACCGACCAGATGGGCGTCGTCTATTACGCTAATTACCTGGTGTGGATGGAGGTAGGACGCAGCGACCTGGTGCGCTCACTGGACTGCATTATAAAGAACTCGAACACTCCGAAGGTTTGTATCTGTCGGTCATCGAGGCGAACTGCCGCTATCTGTACCCAGCCCGCTACGACCAGGAAATTGGCGTCGAGACGAGCATCAGCAAGGCTAACGACCGCATCGTCGAAGTTCCCTATCGCATTCGTTCACTCGATCCCGAGCGGCTGCTGGCCGAAGGAAACACCCGGCACATCTGGCTCAACCGCGAATGGCGTCCCACGCGCCTGCCGCCGCAATACCGCGACAAACTGCGTCTACCATGAAAGCGAGCGTATGATCCACGTTATTTTGCCGGTGGGACTCCTGCAGTGCAACTGCTCCATCTTCGGAGACGAAACTACGCGCGAAGCCATTGTCGTCGATCCGGGCGACGATGTCTCGGATATCACGGCCGTCCTCGACCAGCATCGACTCAAAAGTGAAGGCCATCGTGATTACGCACGCGCATATCGATCACGTCGCCGGAGCCGCGCATTTGCGCGAGCTTTCAGGCGCGCCGGTTTACCTGAATGACAAAGACAAGCTGTTGCTCGACATGCTCGACGTGCAGGCCCGCTGGCTCGGCGTCGGAAACTCCCGCGCGCACCGAGGTCGATCATGCCTCCGCCGAGGGCGACGTCCTGTCTTTAGGGAGCGCCGAATTTCACGTTCTCGAAACGCCTGGACACACCCCCGGCAGCCAGTGTCTCTGGATTCCCGCCGAGAACAAATTAGTTGCAGGCGACACGCTATTCCGGGATTCCATCGGCCGCACCGATTTACCCGGCGGCGATGGCCGACAAATCCTCAAATCCATCAAAACCAAATTGCTGGACTTGCCGGATGAAGCCGTAGTCATTCCGGGACACGGGCCGCAAACCACTCTGGCCCGCGAAAAAGAACACAACCCCTTCCTACAGAATCTCTAGTGTTGGATTCCGTAGAAGAGCCGCGACTGTAAAGGAGCGGATTTGCTAAAACAACTTCTCAACCGTCACCCCTCCAGAATCTTTTTGCTGCTGAGCGCATGCTCTGTGCTGTTCTTATACAGGCACGTGTTCAACGCCGGCTTCGTCTATGATGATCTGAATCATGTCCTGAATAATCCCGCTCTCCTGTCGTGGAGTTCTCTTTTCAGCCACTACTTCGAGCGTGGCGTCCCCTTCGGCACTGATTACCTCGGCGGACCTGCCGGATCATTTTACCGGCCGCTTTTCTGGTTAAGTCTCGCGCTGGATCGAGCTCTCTTCGGGCTGAAACCGCTTGGCTTTCATCTGACGAACTTGCTTTTGCACTGGATAAACGGGTTCCTCGCCTTTCTGCTTCTGAAAAGGCTGAGCGTTCCCGCACTGCGGGCGGCGGCAGTAGTCCTTGTCTGGCTGATTCTCCCGATTAATTCGGAAGCCGTCGCCTGGATCTCCGGCCGCACTTATTGCCTATCCGCTCTTTTTACTCTCTTGAGTCTTCTCTTTGCCGAGGACTGTCTCCGCTCCGGCTCGCGAATTGCAGCGCTCGGATATTGCCTTGGTTTCGTATTGGCGCTCCTCTCGCATGAAGCAGGCCTGCTCATTCTGCCGTTCACCCTACTCGTGGCATTTTCGAAAAGCAAATTGTTCTCCCGCTCGTGCGGACTCCTCTTTGCCCTCGGAGCGGGTATCGCAATCGCCTATTTCTTTCTTCGAAGCAGTTTTCACATCTCTAGCCCTGCTCACTTTTCATCCCCGCTTCCGGTCGGCTTGACCTTGGGAAAGTACGTCCAATGGATGCTTCTGCCAATTCACATGAGCGTGGAACGTTCCACCGACAAGCCTGCGCATTACTCCGCACTCTCGGCAGTTCTCGCTCTCGGCATCCTAATCTGTCTGGGCATCTTAGCTTTCCTCTTGCGTCGCAAGCTGCCGGAAGCCGCCGCCGGGATCGCTTGGATGGGAATCGCCTTGCTTCCGTACTGCGGACTTTTCTTCATCTATCAGGGAATGGCGGAGCGGTACACATATCTGGCGTCTCTCGGGTTTGCGCTCGCGATTCTCAGTTTCGCTTGGAATTCCCAGCCAAAGATGAAATTCATCTGCGTACCGCTCCTCCTCGTGTGGATTGCCTGGGGCGCATGGCGGCTCAATTCGCGCGTTCTCGATTGGCACAACGATATTTCTCTTTATTCCTCGTCTCTTAAAGCCGACCCCAACAGTCCGGTGCTCCTTTACAACCTCGGCTCTGCCCTTCAAGACGCTGGCGATTTGCGTACTGCATTCCTTTTGACCCAGCACGCGCTTACCCTAAAGCCGGACTACGAGCGAGCGATCAACGGGCTTGGAACCATATATCTGCAAGCCGGACTTCTAAATCAAGCCAAATTCAACTTCGAGCACGCGCTCTCGCTCGACCCAACAGACGAAACGGCGATGTGCAATCTGGGAATTGTGTACTTACAGTCCGGACGGTTCTATGAAGCAAGCATCTAGGTTTGCGCGCGCACTTGCTTTGCAGCCGGACGACCTTCGCGCCTTAACCAATCTTGGCGCGGCCGATGTCCGGCTGGGCAATTTGGATGCTGCCGCGCACCGTTTTCACAGAATCATCTCTCTTGCGCCAAATGACAACGTAGCCCGCTGTAACTTGGCCATGGTCCTCTTCGAACAAGGAAAGTGGGACAAGGCGGTCGAGCAGTTGGCGGCTGCCATCAAGCGAAACCCTTCCGACGCCAATCCGTATTATTTCCTCGGTATCGTAGATCAAAAGATGGGAGCCCGCGACGCCGCCATTCAGATGCTTCGGAGGGCGATTCAGCTGAAACCTGGCTACACCGAGGCGCAAGCCAGGCTCAAGGAACTCACGCAGAAATAATAATTGCGCAAGGCCGCCGTTCTAACCTTGCTGGCTTTTCGTCTCCGCGCCGCCCGTTTCAAGAACGCTCGTAATCAGCTCTTTTGCGTCGGTCAGGCTCTTACTAATGAGCTGAATGTCCATGGCAGGCTTGCCGAGTTGCCGGACGCTTTGGCAGTAAACCCCATGCTGCCCCACCAGCACCAGCGCATCCGTGATGCAATCCAAAGTTACCGCGAGCCTGCCGCGTTCCCGGCCCATCATAAATTCGTATTTCTCAAGATCGTCGCGGCGCTCTTCGTAAACCGACATGCACCCCAATTTTGGCATGAGCTTTTCATTTCCGCCGGTTGTCTAAACTGGAAAATAGTTCATGCACATACCTTCCTGGCCCCAGGCCGGCGAACGCGAAGCCGAATTGCTTCGCCAGGTCCTCGCCAGCCCGCACTGGGGTGGATTTTCATCCGTTTGTCACTGAATTTGAAGAAAAATTCGCGAGCTATCAGCACTCCGGGTTCGCAATCAGCACCTTTAACGGCACCGTCTCGCTCGAGCTTGCGTTGACAGTTCTTAACGTCGGCCCAGAAGACGAGGTAATTGTTCCCGCAATTTCATTCGTTTCCACCGCGACCGCGGTCTCTCGTGTCGGCGCTCTCCCCGTTTTCGTCGATATCGATCCACATTCTCTCAATATCGATCCCGAGCAGGTCTGCAAAGCGATTTCTCCGCGGACCAAGGCCGTTATGGCGGTACATTTTGGGGGCGTGATGTGCGATATCGCGCGCCTGCAGGAGATCTGCCGCGAAAACAATCTGCTACTGCTCGAAGATGCAGCCCATGCACAAGGATCGGAGTGGCAGGGCAAGCGCGCCGGTAGCTTCGGCTTGGTCGGGTCTTTTAGTTTTCAGAACGGGAAAATTTTGAGTTCAGGTGAAGGCGGCGCTCTCGTCACGTCCGATCCCGATTTCGCAGCGCGGGCCCGCTCGGTTGCCAACTGTGGCCGCATCCCGGGTCACTCGTTCTACGAGCACCCTAATCTGGGCACGAACTTCCGCCTCACCGGCCTCCAGGCCGCCGTTTTACTGGCGCAATTCGAGCGCCTGCCCGCCCAAATCGTTACGCGAACGCGCAATGCGGCCCTATTGAAAAGTCTCCTCGGCGATCTCCCCGAAATCGCGTGGCAGACCGAACTGCCCGGAACCACCCAAAACTCGTTCTATCTGCTTACCGCACGCTGCAAAAACCAGGAATCCCGCCGCCGCATCTGCCAAACCCTGATGAAAGCCGGCGTGCCCTGTACCCCGTTTTATCCACACACCCTGTATCAAAACGAGCTCTATCAAAAGGGTGGATGCCGCGTACTGCCGTGTCCCGTTGCCGAGCAATGCGTGAACGATGCATTTTGGTTGCCGCATCGCGTCCTGCTGGCCGATACAGCTACAACGGCCGAAATCGCTGTCGCACTACGCTCCGCCTTTGCCGAAAGAAAGCTGGGAATCTCTGCCACGCACGGTTCCTGAATTAGTCGTCTATCTGCGATGCGCTATGACAAGTTCGGAGCCGCGATCGTTAGGGAGCGTTTACCGAAGCAACACGTTGCCAGCTCGGTTATCGCTTCGAGCCTGGAGCGTCACTCGCCCCCGCTGGATGCTGATTCGCGATCTTGAACTGCGTATCGTCTTTGTGGACTAACCCAAGCTTCTCCAGTTCCAGTTCCTGGGTTGCCGGATCCGTCTTCAGCTTCTCGATGCGCTCTTTCTTGGCATTGATGTCCCGCTGCAAATTGGCGTTCTGCTCTTCGAGCGACTGGATTTCCTGGCGCTTTTCGTTCCACGCTTTGATACCTTGCGGGCCGCGCAGCATAATCGTGGCGTAAGCGGCTAAGCCAACCAGCGCGGCGAGTGCGGCCAGAGGTCGTAAATACTGACGTAGCATGTCGGGCATGAGAGTCCTTACATTCTTTTATAGTCTTGTTCTATCTAAAGGTCTAGAGGTCTAGCGAAAAAAATGACGCAAACACTGATAGTTTTTTGCTCCTGCGCGAGCCAGGAAGAAGCCTCGCGAATCGCGTATACGCTCGTCGAACGCCGCTTAGCCGCCTGCGTCAACATCCTGCCCGCCATGCAAAGCGTCTTTCGCTGGGAAGGTAAAGTCCAAACCGCATCCGAGCACTTGCTGTTGATCAAAACCATCGAAGATCGTTTCGCCGCGCTGTCCGACGCGCTCGGAAAACTCCACAGCTACGACCTGCCCGAGATCATTGCCGTTCCCATTACTACCGGCAGCGAGGATTTCTTGGCCTGGATCCGCGAAAGCGTTTAGTCTTGTTTCATGCGCCTTGCCCGCCTGCTCCTTTTTGCTGGATCTCTCCTGCCGCCCGTTCTTGCCCAGCAAACCCCGCTTATCTCCTTGCCCAGGACACCGAGCCTAGAGCCCAGCTTCATGGATAAGTCCGCCGATCCCTGCGTCAACTTTTACCAATATGCCTGCGGCAGCTGGAACAAGCAAAATCCAATTCCACCTGACCAGGCTGCCTGGAATGTCTACGCCAAGTTGACCGACGACAACCAGCGCTTCCTTTGGGGCATTTTGCAGACGGCTTCCCAAGGCGGCCCGTCGCGCACCGCCAGTGAACAGAAAATCGGGGATTACTTCCACGCATGCATGGATGAATCAGCGATCGAACGCGCCGGCGCGAAACCGCTCGAACCCATGCTCGCCCGCATTGCAGCATTGAAGTCGGTCGACGATCTTGCCTCCTATGTGGCCGACAGCCATCGCCAGAACGCGGGCGGCGACGTATTATTCAACTTTGATTCCGTCCCCGATTTCGACAATTCGTCGCAAGAAATCGCCGAAGCGGGTTCCGGCGGCTTAGGTTTGCCTGATCGCGATTACTATACGAAAACGGACGCTAAATCGGCCGAGATCCGTCAGCGATACACCGAACACATCACGCATATGCTGACGCTCCTTGGCGAGTCGAGCTCTGACGCGCAGGCCGATGCCAAAACCGTTCTCGCGATTGAAACCGCTCTGGCGCAAGCTTCCCTGACGCGTATCCAAAAACGAGATCCCTACAATCTCAAGCACAAGCTGCGGCGCGATGATTTGCTGCACCTCACGCCGGCGTTCGATTGGGATTCCTATCTGAAAGGCCTCCGGGCGCCCTCCTTTGAAACGCTTAACGTCGAGGAGCCCAAGTTTTTCCAAGCCATGAACGCGCAGTTAACAACCCACAAACTGGCCGATTGGCGCGCCTACCTGCGCTGGCATTTGGTTCACGAGCAGGCCCACCTGCTTTCCTCGCCTTTTGTTCACGAAAATTTTGCGTTCTACAGCCAATATCTGGCAGGCGCGAAAGAATTGCCCGCCCGGTGGAAGAAGTGCACCCGCCTGGTCGACGATCAGTTAGGCGATGCTCTCGGCCAGGTCTTCGTAGCCAAAACCTTCGCCCCCCAAACCAAAGCCGACGCTCAGCGCATGATCCAGCAGATCGAAGCCGAAATGGGTAACGATCTCAAGCACCTGTCCTGGATGAGCGACGCCACCAAACAGCAGGCGCTCGAGAAACTCCACGCCATCGTGAACAAAGTCGGATATCCAGGCAAATGGCGCGATTACAGCTCCGTCAACATAACGCCGAACAGCTTTCAGGCGAACGCGACCAGCGCCGACGAGTATGAGATGAATCGCCGCCTTCAAAAAATCGGCCACCCCGTCGACCGGTCGGAATGGTTCATGACCCCGCCGACCGTCAACGCCTATTACGACGCCCAGACCAATGACATCAATTTCCCTGCCGGTGTCTTACAGCCGCCGCTCTTCGATCCCAATTCCGATGCTGCGCCCAATTTCGGCAACACCGGCTCGACCATGGGACATGAATTAACTCACGGCTTCGACGATGAAGGGCGCCAATTCGACGCGCAAGGCAATCTCCGCGACTGGTGGACTGCCGCCGACGCCAAAGCTTTCGAAGAGCGCGTATCCTGTGTCCGCAATCAATATGCGAAATACGTGATCGTCGATGACATCCACATCAACAGCAGTCTTACTCTCGGCGAAGACGTTGCCGATCTAGGCGGCACCTTGCTCGCCTATATCGCCTGGAAGCACTCAACCGAAGGCCAGAAACTCGAGCCGGTCGACAATCTGACGCCCGATCAGCGCTTTTTCGTCGGCATGGCGCAATGGGCCTGCGGGGACGAGCGACCTGAATTCAAGCGCATGATGGCAATCACGAATCCCCACTCTCCCCTCGAATACCGCGTCAACGGAGTAGTGGCAAATCTCACCCAATTCGCAGAGGCGTTCGGCTGCAAGGCCGGGCAACCGATGGTCAGCGCCCACGCCTGCCGCGTCTGGTGAACAATCGGCCCAGCTTGAATCGCATATCTCTTTGATCCGTGTTCATCTGTGGCCGATTATCTTATTCTTCTCGCTACTCATAAAAATTCCGCCGCCACTCGTGCCGTTTCAAAATCGCCAGCGTCCGCGCATCCAGCATCCCGGCCGAGCTCGCCCGGCAGCTGCTCTCCACCGTCTTTATCCGACGCATCCCCGGAATCACCGATGTCACCGTCTTATTCGATAAGCAAAACCGCAGTGCGATCTCCGGCAAACTGCCCGGCACATTCCCCAAATCGCGCTCCAGCGCTTTCACGTGCTCCACAACCTGCTGCTTCCGATCGCCCCGGAAATACGAATCCCGAAACTCCCCCGGCTCGAAGTGCGTGTCTTCCGTAATCGTCCCCGTCAGGCCGCCCTCGTCCAGCGGAACCCGCGCGATCACGCCGACTTTCTTCTGCACACACAACGGAAACAGTTTTTCTTCCGCGCTCTGGTCGAAAATGTTGTAAATCACCTGCACGGAATTGAACACGCCGCTGCGCACCGCCTCCAGCGCCGAATTCGGATCGTGCTCCGTGACCGAGACTCCAAAAAACCGCACCTTCCCGCTCGCCCGCAGATCCTCCACCGCTCGCCGCCACTCGTCGTTATCGATCCAGGCATCGGTCCAGACGTGGAACTGCTGCAAATAAATCTGCTCGACCTTCAGATTGCGCAGGCTCTCCTCCGTCGACTGAATCACATAGTCCCGTGGAAAAACCTCATCCAGCGGCATCGCAGCTGTCGCCGGCCAGATGCGGTTCTTCGGCGGTACTTTGGTCGCTACATAGACTCTATGGAACGTTTCCCGCAGCACGTGCCCCACTAGTCGCTCGCTATAACCGTCTCCGTATGCCAGTGCTGTGTCGACGAAGTCGACCCCAAGTTCGAATGCGCGCTTCAGCGCTCGAATCGACTCATCATCCCGGCCGCCTTGCCATTGCAGCCCGCCAATCCCCCACGCCCCAAAACCAATTTCGCTGATCTCGTTTTCTGAAGTGCCAAGCCGCCGGTAATGCATTTTGAAATAGAAAGACCGCCGGGGTAATTTATACCACGGCGGCCAGATCTGAGCTGGTTGGTTTATTACGGTAGGTTTACATTTTCCGCTTGCAGACCTTTCGGCCCGCGCGTGACCTCAAATTCAACTTCGGAGCCCTCCTCGAGCGATCGATAACCGTTCATCTGAATCGCTGAGAAATGCACAAACACATCGTCGCCGTTTGAGCGCTGAATGAAGCCGTAGCCCTTCGCGGCGTTAAACCACTTCACTACACCTTTTTCTCTCACTGATTACATCTCCTGTTGAATGATGCAAGATGGGAATGCTCGCTCACCCACAGAAGGACGGAGCCCTCCTTGCTCAAGTGGGCTCACGGTGCAACTACCAACCAGCATCGAAAAATCTGAAGCGAGTGTAGCAAAGCCCGGTTAAATCGCGCAACAGATGCGCAGGCGGCTAAAGAGCGGATCTTTTTCGGTACTATCGTCTCTAGAGCAGGGCTGCTATGGAAACCTTCACGCTGAACGTAAACGGCAAAGATCATTCGATCAGGGCCGATCGTACAACCCCGCTCCTCTCCGTTCTGCGCGACCAGTTGCATCTCACCGGAGCCAAACCTGGCTGCGGCGAAGGCGAATGTGGCGCCTGCACCGTTTTGCTCGACGGTCACGCGGTGCGCTCCTGCATCACTCCCATGAGTGCGATAGCCGCGCAACCGGTCACAACCATTGAAGGTCTCGCTGGCGATGCAAAGCTCCATCGAGTTCAGGAGGCGTTTCTCGCTCACTCCGCGTTCCAGTGTGGCTTCTGCACGCCTGGCATGGTCATGTCCACTGTCGCCCTGCTGCATAGGATTCCGCAGCCAACCACGGAACAAATCCGCACGGAACTCAATGGAAATGTTTGCCGCTGCGGAACCTATTTGCGAATCATCAAAGCGGTTCGCGAGGCGGCGTCCGAAAGCGGGGACCATGCCTGAATCCTCTGCCATCGTTGTTCAAGTCTCGCGCCGCAGTGTACTCCAACAACTCGGCGCGGGCGCTCTTTTTCTTTTCACCCGTCGAACTGCCGCGGCCGATACCGCGGATCATCCTCTCCTCTCATCCCGACTGCACATCGCAGACGATGGCACGATAACAGTGCTCACCGGAAAAATCGAATGCGGCCAAGGCATTCGCACCACCCTGACGCAAGTCGCTGCGGAAGAGTTGCGTCTCGAGCCTGCGCGTGTTCGCCTGGTAATGGGCGATACCGCTCTTGTTCCGGACGATGGTGGAACCTGGGGCAGTCTGACTACGCCGCAAACCGTACCCGTCATCCGTCAGGCCTGCGCCGCAATCCGCGAGTTGCTGTGCCGCTGCGCCGCTGAGGAGTGGCGTTCCGATGCATCCAAACTCGCCGTCAGCAACGGCGAAGTGCATTCCCAAAACGGCCGCGTGTATTCCTATCGCGATCTTGCCCGAAGTCCGCTCTTCGCTAACGCTGTCACAGTCGGTGGCTCTCCCACCTCACCCACCGATTGGCAAATTTGCGGTACACCGCTGCCCAACGTAAACGGTCCTGCCATGGTCTCCGGATCGCTTCGCTATTCGTCCGACCTCTTCCTCGATACCCTCCTTCATGGCGTTGTAATCCACCCCCCGAATCATCGTTGCCATCTCCTGTCTTACGATGCTTCGAAAGCCGAACATCTCCCCGCAGTGCGCGTCATCCATGAAAGCGATTTTCTTGGAGTCACCGCGTCCACTCCGGAACAGGCTGCAACCGCCGCATCGCTCATCGAAGCCCGCTGGAACAATGCCGAGCTCGGCGATCCCGAACACCTATTTCGCGATCTCAAAGCGAAAGCCAAACCCCCAGATCCCGACCAGTCGAGCCGCTACCCTGCCCTTCTAGGGAAAGGCTCACTCTCTGCGGGAATGGCCGCCGCCCCCCATCGCTTCGAATCGCAATATCAGATTGCCTATATCGCTCATGTGCCGCTCGAAACCCGCACTGCCGTCGCCCACTGGCAAGGCGATCGCATCACTGTGCGCTGCGGCACCCAAGCCCCGTTCGTTGTACGTGCCGAGATTGCCAAGGCCTTCAACCTACCAGAAGAAAACGTCCGCATCGTTGTTTCTGATACCGGCTCCGGTTACGGCGGCAAACACGACGCCGAATGCGAACTCGAAGCCGCCCGTCTCGCCCGCGGCACGCAACAGCCCGTGCGTCTCGCCTGGTCGCGCCACGACGAATTTACCCAGTCCTATTGCCGCCCCGCTGCCGTGATGGAAGTCCGCAGCGGCGTAAACGCCGACGGGAAACTCCTTGCCTGGGATTTTCACAACTATAACGGCGGGGCCGCCTCGCTCCCTCCTCCCTACCTCATCCCGAACCTCCAGGCCGCCTTTCACGAATCGGAATCCCCGCTCCGCCAAGGCTCGTATCGCTCGCTTGCCGCCGTCGGCAACACGTTCGCTCGCGAGACTCATCTCAACGAAATTGCCGCCGCTCTGCGTATCGATCCACTCGAACTCCGCCTGCGCAACATCGAAAATCCGCGCCTCCTCGCCGTCCTCACCCGCGCTGCCGAGCGCTTCGGCTGGGGCAAACACAAAAATGGCAATGGCGTCGGGTACGGCCTCGCCTGCAATATCGAAAAGGGCGGCCACCTCGCCCTCTTCACCGAGTTGCACGTCGAGGGCGTCCAAGTCCACCTCAGGCGCATGGTCGCCGCCTTCGACGCGGGCGCCGTCATCAACCCCGATATCCTCTCGAACCAGGTCGAAGGCGCCATCATTCAGGGCATCGGCGGCGCGCTCTTCGAGCAACTTACCTTCGATCAGAAACGTATCCTGAACGGCCGCCTCTCCGCATATCGCGTGCCCCGCTTCAGCGACGTGCCGGAAATCGAAGTTCTCCTGATCGATAACCGCGGCGTCCCTTCTTCCGGCGCGGGCGAATCTCCCATCACAGCCACCGCCCCATCCATCGGAGCCGCCCTCTTCGCCGCCACCGGTCAGCGCATACGCCAGCTCCCCATGCTCCCGGCCTTATCCGCCTGACCTTGTCTGCAAACTGCCGCGCAAATACAATACACAAATTCGTCAATATCGGCGAGGACCCCGGCGCCTCGAATCAGTAGCAGCCGCTTACCCGATGCCATTAGCTCCCAGGTAATTGCTTTGCATTGGATTTGCCATGCTCGAAACCTACCGTGCCAACAACCAGACCGATTTTCGCCCCGACATGCCCGCCTTCACCATGCCGACCCTGCTCATCCACGGCGACACCGACGTCTCCGCCCCGCTTGAGGCCACCGCCGCCCGCACCGCCCGAGCCATTCCCGGCAGTGAACTTCGCATCTACCCCGCCGCCGCCCACGGCCTCGTGTTCACTCACAAAGAACGCTTGAACGAAGACATCGCCGCGTTTGCCAAAGCTGACCCGCCGCAGGCAGCCGGTAGCCGATCCCACCTTACAATGAAGTGATGAGACCTTTCGTCCACTGCGCCGGTATCATTTTCGCAGCCGCGGCACTCTTGCTCGCGCAGGATTGGAAAACCGCCTCATCTCTTCCCGGCGTCGATCTCACCCACTTAACCGCAACGCAGCGGCAGCTCGCCTTGAAAGTTCTGCGCGAACAGGGCTGCTCCTGCGGCTGTGGCATGAAACTGGCGGAGTGCCGAGTCGTCGACCCAAGCTGTTCCTACAGCACCGGTATGGCTGCCGCCGTCGTCGATGCCGTCGCCCATGGCAAAACCGAACAGGAAGCGATCGCCGCCGCCTCCAACTCCAAGTGGGGACATCTCCCCGATCAACAGCCGCAAAAACTACTCGATGACCCCGTCGCAATCCCCACCGCCGGCGCGCCTTCCACCGGACCGGCGAACGCACCTATAACGCTGGTCGAGTTTTCCGATTTTCAATGCCCATACTGCGCCGTCGCCACTCCTGAACTCGATGCGCTGCTCAAGGCTAATCCCACACAGGTGCGTCTGATCTTTAAGGAATACCCGCTCGACACGCATTCGCAAGCGCACTTGGCCGCTACTGCCGCCGTTGCCGCCCAGATGCAGGGTAAATTCTGGCCTATGTACAGCACCATGTTCGCCCACCACGACGAACTCTCGCGCGACAACATCTTCGCCTATGCCCGCCAGTCCGGTCTCGACATGAAGCGCTTCGCCGCCGATCTCGATTCCACAGCCGTGAGCGAAGCGGTCCTCCGCGATGTCCAGGATGGTGACCACGCCGGAGTTGAAGGCACACCCACCCTGTTCATCAACGGCCAGCGCTACAACGGTCAAATATCCGTCCAAGCCCTTAAATCCGTCTTCGACTCCCAATTCAAACCAGCGGCGAATGTGGCCAAAGCGCAAATGAATTAGGACCCTTCCTCCAACTCCTTTACCAACTCGACCGTAATATCGCCCACCACCTGAAAACTCCGCGCACTCAACTTGTCCACCGTGTCCGCGCCCGTATGCCAATACGAACCACTCGGCCCGTAATCCAAATCAATCAAATCGATCACGTTCACGCCCGCATCGCCAAACGGCTTATGATCGTCGTCCACCGCGCCTTCATCGCTGCGCAAATATTTCGCATCTCCTAACCGCTCCGCGATCCTGTTCACCTGCGCCCGCAATGCTGCCGACGAGTTAGCGTCATTCGATAAGTCCAGATTTTTATCGCCGATCATGTCAATGTTGATAAATGCTTTGATGCGCGCCAGTGTCCCGTCCGACGCCCACTTCCCGGCAAGTTCCCGGCTGCCATAACGGCTATCCGTGTCGGTCCATTCGCCAAGCGCTTCTTCGCCATCGAAAAAAACCACATACAAATCGTCCGGGTGTTTCATCGCCGCCGCTGCTTTCGCAAACTCAATCAAAAAGCCTGTTGAAGAGCCGCCATCGTTCGCCCCGACAAAGTGCACCATCGGAATACGCTTCGTGTCGTAATGTCCTGCCACCACCACGCTCTTGCCCGACGTGCCCGGAAATTTCAGAATGATATTCACCATCGGAATCGGTCCCGACGGTGTGTGTCCCGTAAAGCTGTCGAGCGTCAACCCGCCGCCCACCGGCTTCAATTCCGAAACAATCCATTCCCGCGTCTGTTCCAGCGCCGCGGATCCGGCCGACCGTTCGCCAAACGAAGTGGCGCGCCGCGCATACTCGAGCGCCTGCCTGCCATTGAATTTTATGGCCGGAGTTGCGGCCGCGCAGCTGCCCAGCGTTAAAAGCAAAGAGAGGAGAAGACGAGAGAACATACGGATATTAGAAGCTGGTGTTGTGATTAAAATATCTAATGGGCTGGAGTGCTACTGGACGGCTGGGACTGTAGTATTATAGCCGTACAATTCCAACCAAGAACTGTCAGGTATTTATGCAGTCCGTCGGACAGAGACTCCGTCAAACCCGCGAGGCCCAGGGCCGTTCGCTCGAAGATGTCAATTTGAGCACCCGAATCCCGGTGCGTTCGTTAGAAGCCATTGAACAGGACGATGTCACGCGCATCAGTTCGGCCTTCCTTTACCGAAGCTTTGTGCGCCAGATAGCGGCGTTCCTGGGCATCGATTACGCCGGAATAGAGTCCGCCGTAAACGCAGCCGTGGAACGCATTCCGGCTCCGCTGATCCCCGGCGAAGGTGCTTCTGCAACCGCCCCGAAAGTGGCCGCCTTGCGCGTCGGCCGCAAGCGCACGAATAAATTGCTCTATGCGCTTTCCTCTTTTGCCGCCGTTCTGGTCGGCTGCAGCGCTTTTTACGCGTTCCTGGAAAGCCCCCGTTTCAACCTCCCATTTCTCGGGCAGAATGCTCCCGCGCAGAACGTACCCTCCACCCGCTCCTCCGGCTTTACTCTTGAGCTGTCCGCTACCGAACCTGCCTGGCTCTCGATCATCGCCGATGGAAAGGAATCGTTCGACGGCATATTGCAGCGCGACCAGACCAAAACTCTCGAAGGCCGCCGCACAGCCCGCGTGAAGACAGCCAACGCCGGTGGAGTCGAGGTGGTGTTCAATGGAAAATCCCTCGGCGCCCTCGGGCCGCACGGCCAGACCCGCACCGTGCTGTTCACCAAGAATCGCTACCAGGTGCTCAACCAGAGTGCCGGGCTGACGCTGCCTTCGCAGCCGTTTCAGATACTTCCGGCGTCCGCTGAACCTTCGGCTCAGTCCGCGACCCTCGTTGCAGACGCCTCTTTTGACGCTCCAACGCAATAAGCTCATTGCGCCGCCGCAGCTTGATGCTCGTGTCGACCTTCCGCCAGAACTTCCGGAAATAATCCACCGCCGAAGCCAAACCAAACAGCACCACGGCCCACATCGACGCGAGCGCGTACGGTCGAAGCGCCGACCAGCGAATCGACATCATCACCAGCGTCACGCCGATCACCTGGAAAATCATCTTCGACTTGCCAAGCTCCCCCGCCTTAACTGTGAATCCTTCGGCCGCCGCAATACTGCGTAGCCCGGATACCGCAAATTCCCGGCTGATAATCAAAATCACCAACCAGCTCGGCAGCAGACGGATTTCTACGAGCGAAATGAGCGCCGCCGAGATCAGCAGCTTGTCCGCTACCGGATCGAGCAGCGTGCCTACCGTTGTCACCTGTTTCCAGCGCCGCGCGAGATACCCGTCGAGCAGATCCGTTAAAGCCGCCGCCAAAAATACAAGCAGTGCGAAAAAGTCATTTGCAATGATGAGCTTGCCGTTCCAATGTACGTCCAGGTTGTGCTGCACGAGCGCCGCCACCAACAGCGGTACAAGAAAAATCCGCACCAACGTCAGCAGATTTGGCAGGTTCGTCAATCGCTTTCAACTATAAAACACTTGTCGGTAGAACTGAAAGCGTACCCGCCAGACAGAGCCGCGACCAAAGCGAGCGTGAAAAAATCTACGCCAACAGAGCCGCGACCAAAGGAGAGCGTTTTTCAACCAAGCCAGACAGAGCCGCGACAAAGGAAGCGGCCAAGAAAGACTCGGACAGAGCCGGGACCAGAGGAAGCGGAGCTAATCTGGCTGCCTCCGATTCCTGTTGACATCCGACCCCAACCCGTTCTATGCTCATGTCGGATGCCTCCACGAAAAGAAGAAGACCGGACCAACCTGCTACAAGGAACTCTCGACCTGCTCATTCTCCGAACTCTCGTGCTCGGAGCACAGCACGGGCAGGGTATTGCGCGGCTCATCCAACAGCAATCGGAAGACGTGTTTCTGGTCGACCACGGCTCTCTTTACCTGGCCTTGCAGCGGCTCGAAGAAAAGGGCTTACTCAGTGCTAAATGGGGCATCTCTGAAAACAATCGGAAGGCGCGCTTTTATACGCTCACTGCCAGGGGCCGGGGCCAGCTGACAAACAAGACAAGTCAGTGGAGAAAGATAGCCCGGGCGATGAGCCGCGTTCTCGGCCCGGAAGAATCAGAGGCATGACATGTTCCGAAAGAAACGGCGTTCTCCAGAGGATTTCAAACAGGAAATTGCTTCGCATCTGGCGCACGAGGCCGATGCTATGCGCGATAGAGGCAAGTGCGCCGATCCCGACGCAGCAGCCCGGCGAGCCTTCGGCAACATCACGGCCCTTGAAGAGACACGCTACGAACGCCGGCATTGGATGTGGTTCGATCACCTGAGAATTGATTTTCGCCTGGCGGTTCGCCAATTGCACAAGAGACCTGGGTTTAGCGCCATGGTCATCTTGATGCTGGCTCTCGGCATCGGCGCCAATTCCGCTATCTTCAGCGTGATTCGCGCGGTTCTTCTGCGCCCGCTGCCCTACCGGGATCCTGGCCGTCTCGCCATGGTGTTTGCCGACGACCCTGCCCGTGAACTCCATGAGGGCCGCACATCGCTCCTGAACTTTGCGGACTGGAAGAATCAAAATCGCAGCTTCGAGGAGTTGACGGTCTTCGCCCCCCAGACCTTTCTACTTGGAACCGATGGACCCCCGGAACGAATGCGTTCTGCCCGCGTTCCTGCAAATTTCTGGTCGGTTCTCGGCGTTTCTCCGATACTCGGCCGCACCTTTACTGCAGACGAAGAAAAACGGGCCGAGCGAGTGGTCGTCCTCAGCTACTCATTGTGGCAACGGCAATTCGCCGGACTGAAAGAAGCTATCGGCGCGAGCCTTGTGATGGATGGCAGAAACTATCGGGTAATTGGCGTCATGCCGCCCGAATTTCGTTTCCCGTTCGCTGATACAAGAGTCTGGGAACCGATTACAGCCCATCCATATTGGGCAACGCGCGACGCGAAAGCGCCCCGGTCGAACGCGTGGTGGTTTGTGCTCGGAAAGCTGAAATCAGGTGTTAGTCGAATACAAGCCCAGCAGGATATCAGCACAATTCAGAGCCGCATAGCATCCGACTATCCCGCCAGCCACTTACCGGAACGCGCGTTTGTCGTGCCGCTGAAAGATGTCGCCACAGGCCAGTATCAACTCTCTCTGTGGTTGCTCTTTGGTTCCGTTCTTGTAATGCTCCTGATTGCGTGCGTCAATACCGCTGGTCTGTTACTCGCACGAGGGTCTGCGCGTGCGCGCGAGTTTAGCGTCCGCCAGGCGCTTGGCGCAAAGCGCATCAGACTTGCCGCGCAGCTTGTCACAGAAACCCTGGTGCTCGCGAGCTGCGGCGGTCTGCTCGGTTTGTTGGTAGCCGCTGCCATCTCAAAAGCGATCACACGATATGGCCCGGCCGATATTCCACGCCTTTCCGAAACGAGGCTCGATTGGGAGGTGATTCTATTCACTACCGGCATCACTATTTTCACAGCGCTGTTCGCAAGTCTCTGGCCCGTCCTTAGCAGCAGCCGGACCCAGCTGGGCGCCCGCCAATGGACCTCCGTCCCGGCACACCGCATGCGAAACTTCCTGATCACTGGGGAATTCGCGCTCGCATTACTTTTGATAAGCTCCGCAGGATTATTGATCCACAGCTTCCTGCGTGTTCGCGCCACTAAGCTCGGGTTTCGCCCGGATCACCTGCTGGTCATGCGCATCGATCTCCACGTGGGAAAGACGATTGAACAGCAGGCAAGCTATTTCGAGCAGGCAATTGAGCGCGCTGAATCGCTGCCCGGCGTGCGCTCAGCGGCGGCCGTTTCCGGCTTCCTGAGAACTGATCCCGAAGATTCCGTTCAAATTGAAGGAAGTCCGCTCCAACATCCAGGCCCTTGCGAGGACCTGATTACCGGTTCTTACTTTCGCACGGCAGGCGTTCCCTTGCTGAAAGGCCGTGTCTTCTCGAGTGGCGATCGCCGCGGCTCTCTCCCGGTTGCGATCGTGAATCAGGCCATGGTCCGAACCTATTGGCCGAATGAAGATCCGATCGGAAAACGATTCCGTTTCAAACCTTCCGATCCCTGGCTGACGGTCGTCGGGGTCGCCGGTGACATGCGGCGCCAGGGAATTGAACGGCCTATTGCACCGCAGGTTTTTCTTCCTCACCGGCAAGGCGAAGACAACATGATGGACGTGATTGTTCGTACCACTGGTGACCCGGCGCGCCTCGCCGCCTTAGTCCGTGAGCCCAATTCAGGCATTGGACAAAACAGTGGCGAAGTTTAAGATTTCGACAGTTGACGAGGAACTCGGCGAGCAGACCAGTGAACGGCGCTTTGATACCCTCCTGATCGGCTGTTTTGCCTTTGCCGCTTTGTTTCTTTTGTGCCACCGGTATTTACGGGCTCTTGCATCAGCTCGTTATGCAACGCACAAACGAGATCGCGAGTCCGCATGGCACTCGGCGCGAGGCCGGCGGAGGTACAGCTTTTTGTACTCCGTCAGGGTTTGGCGCTCGCTGGCGCCGGAACTCTGTTGGGCTTGGCCGCTGCTTTGGTTGCCTCGCGATTATTGTCCAAATTGCTTTACGAAGTTGCTCCCGGGCGATCCAATTACGCTCGGGGCGTCTGTGGTTCTGCTTTTGTCGGTTGCCGCTGTTGCGTGCTGGTTGCCATCCTTTCGAGCGGCCCGAATCGATCCCATTCTCGTGCTGCGGCAGGAGTAGTTACTTCTCGTCGCACGCGTGGCTCCGCTTCTGAGCCGCGCGCGCAGCAAGCGTCTTTTCGGAGATGACACCGTCCGGCTACCGGGACACAGATCACTAGCCCGTTCGCAGGGAGAACGTTAGCGACTATTTGTAAGCCAGACAGAGCCGCGACCGCGAGGGAGCGGTTTGCCACGCTAGTGAATTGGCCGCTGAGTGTGGGCGCCCGGAACGTTATGCTGGCCTGAACCGGAAACAAAGGTCGTGGCTCCGTTTCTGAGCCGCGAGCGCAGCAAGCGTCTTTTCCGCGACGACACCGTCCGGCGACCGGGACACAGATCACGAGCCCGTCGCAGGGAGAACGTTAGCGACTATTTGTAAGCCAGACAGGGCCGCGACCAAAAGGAAGCGGTTTGCCACGCCAGTGAATTGGCCGCCGAATGTGTGCGCCCGGAACGTTATGCTGGCCTGAACCGGAAACAAAGGTCGTGGCTCCGTTTCTGAGCCGCGCAGCAAGCGTGTTTTCCGCGACGACACCGTCCGGCTACCGGAACACAGATCACTAGCCCGTCACAGGGAGAACCGTAGCGGCTATTCGTATAGCCAGACAGAGCCGCGACCGCGAGGGAGCAGTTGGCCACGCTAGTGAATCGGCCGCTAAGTATGGGCGATGCTGGCCTGAGCCCGGGGAACAAAGGTCGTGGCTCCGCTTCTGAGCCGCGCGCGCAGCAAGCGTCTTTTCGGAGACGGCGCCGTCTGGCTACCGGGACACAGATCACGAGCCCGTCGCAGGGAGAACGTTAGCGACTATTCGTAAGCCAGACAGAGCCGCGACCAAAAGGAAGCGCTTTGCCAAGCCAGTGAATTGGCCGCCGAATGTGGGCGCCCGGAGTGTTATGCTGGCCTGAGCCGGGAAACAAAGGATGCACACTCCCGAAGAGCGAGACGAATTCCTGGAACATGGCCGCTTCGGCGAGGGTGAACACAGTATCTATCGAACCCGCGTTGATCCGATTGTTTGGCTTGGTCTTCCTCTCCTGGTCGCTGCTGGCGCCTATCTCGGTTTATCAGGGATTTTAGGCATTGGCCGGGACCCCGGAGGGCCGCCCCTTTTCCTAGCGTCTATTCTTGCCGGAAGCCTTGGTGCTCTGTTGTGCGTTGTCGGCTTGGTCCGTATGGGAACGCGAAGCCGGTGAGTCTTCGCGTAACACACCCCGAACGCTTCAAAACGCCATGACTCATTCGTATCGCAGCGCAGTTAGCGGGTCCACTCGCGCGGCGCGCCGCGCGGGAATGTAGGTCGCGAAGAAGGCCACCGCCCAAAGCAGGACCGGCGTGACCGCGAACGTAACGGGATCCGTTGCCGTAACGCCGTAAAGCTGGCTGGACAATAGCCGCGTCAGCGCGAAGGCGGCTGCCAGACCAACGACGCTTCCGGCAAAGGCGATCGCCAGTCCCTGACCGATCACACTGCGGAGAATGTCCCTCTTTCCCGCCCCTAGTGCCATGCGAACGCCGATTTCCTGCGTACGTTGCGCGACCGAATAAGCCATCAGGCCGTAAATCCCCACGGCAGCCAGAGAGAGCGCCAATCCTCCAAAACTGGCCAGCAGCATGGTGACGAAGTTCTTGAGCGAGTATGTTTCGTCCGCGACCTTGTCCATGGTACGCACATCCGAAATCGGAAGATTTTTATCGAGTTCAGCAACGGTGCGGCGGACACCAGGAACGATCGACAACGGTTGTCCGAACGTACGGAGTACCAGGTTGAACGGACGCTCGTGCCACGAAGAATACTGCGCGTAAGGCATATAAATTTCCGGGAAGAATCGAATGTCCAGACCTGCGTTCGGACGTTTCCCGCGACTCCCACAACTGTGAGCCACGGGTATCCATCGCCATACATCTTAAGGCGCTTGCCGATCGGGTTCTGGTGCGGCCAGTTTTCACGAGCGAGTTCTTCGTTCACAATGGCCACGGGCAATGTCCCCTCTGTGTCCGAGTCCGCGAAGCCTCGCCCTTCAAGGAGCGAAATACCCATGACGCGAAAATATTCAGGGCCGGCCATAATGGCGTTTGCATCCGGCAGCTCGCTCACCGGAGGATGAGGATTCTCCGGCGTGACGAAACTGTTGCCGCTCCAGCCTTCGAAAGGAATGCCGCGCGAGACGCTCGCGTATTCGACGCCCGGCAACGATTGGAGACGCTCAAGTAGATTCTTGAAGAATCGGTACGTGCGACCCGGGCTGCTTGTATTGCGGGCTATCTAAGAACACCTGCATGGTGATCACGTGCCGTGGATTAAACCCGGGGTTAATTTCGCGCAGCAAGAAGATCGTCTTAATCATCAACACCGAGCCAATGACTAGCGCGAGAGACAACGCAAATTCTGTGGAAACGAGAATTTTGCGGAGGGCTTTGGCGGAAGAGCTTTCGCCTTTGCTCCGGCCGCCTTCTTTGAGAGCTTCGTCCAGGTTAGGTTTGGATAAGCCAAGCCCGGGTAGCAGGCCGAAAAGCAACCCGGTGAGAACCGCTATCGCCAGCGTGTAACCGAGCACTGGAAGATTCAGCCCGGCCTTATTGATTCCAAATGTGTCCGCGGGGGCCAGACCCACCAGTCCTTTGATCGCTCCGAAGGCAACCAGCAATCCCAGACCGGCGCCTAACAGCGACAGCAGTAAACTTTCCGTGATCAATTGCCGGACCAGTCTCGTCCGGCTCGCGCCGAGTGCGCTGCGCAGAGCCATTTCCCGAATCCGGGTGGCCCCGCGTGCGGAGCAGCAGATTCGCGAGATTTACACAGGCAATCAAAAGAACCAGCGCCACCGCGATCATCAGGATCACCAGTGCCGGCCGCGCTTGCACCACGATGTCGTCGTGCATGCCGATGACCAGCGTCGTCCAGTCTTTATCCTCCGGGTATTGGCGCTGAATACGGTCGGAGATAACATCCATTGCGTTTTGCGCCTGTTGAATAGTCACACCGGGTTTCAGCCGCGCCATCGCGACGAATCCGTGGTCGGCGTGGTCAGGATTGGAGAGGTCCAGCCCGGAGATCCAGACCTGGGCATTCAGTAGTCCATGCGCCACATAGGCATCGGAAAAGCCGGCCGGCATAATGCCAATCACCGTGTAACTCTGGTCATCCAATAGGATCTGTTTGCCGATGAGCGTCGGATCGCTTCCGTAGCGGCTGCGCCAAAGTCCGTTGCCAACCACGACAACACGGGCGCTGTTGGGCTTGCCTTCTTCCGGAAGAAAACTACGGCCATAGAGCGGCGGTACCCCTAAAACTGAAAACAGATTCGGAGTAACCTGCTCCGCGTTGATTTCGAGCGCATCTCCGCTGCCGGTTAAGGCAAACGCGCGGCTTTTGAAGGCCGCCATATCCGCGAACACATGATTCTGTTCGCGCCAGTCTAGAAAATTGGCTGCCGAGACAATGTTATGCGGCCAGCCGCGATGCACATTCTTCTCCCAGACCATCACCAGGCGGTTGGGGTCTTTGTAGGGCAGGGGACTCAGCAAAACGGCTTTGACCAGGCTGAAAATAGCTGTGTTTGCCCCGACTCCGAGCGCCAGGGTGGCAACCGCGGCCAATGTGAACGCGGGCGACTTACGAAGTTGGCGCACGGCGTAGCTCGCGTCGCGCAAGAAAGTTTCTAGCAGCGGGAGCGTGCGGCGCTCATGCAGATTCTCCTTCACTCGAGTGATCCCTCCCAGCTGGCGTAGCGCGGCATAGCGGGCCTCCGCCGGACTCATGCCCTGGCGCTCAAGACGGTCTTTGAGCAGAGCGGCGTGTGTTTCCAGTTCCTCGCTGATATCGCTTTCGAAATGGCCGCCTTTGAGCGATGCCCCGAGCCGTGATAGCAATTCCCGCAACATCGCATCACCTCTGCGGAGCTGATTTCAGTACCCGGCCAATCACCCCGGAGATGCGGTCCCAGTTTTCCGCTTCTTCGACAAGCCGCTTACGTCCGGCTTTCGTGATCGAATAGAATTTCGCTTTGCGGTTATTTTCGGACGTGCCCCAGGCTGCGGAGATCCAGCCTCGCTGCTGTAATCGCAGCAGCGACGTGTAAACCGTTCCCTCGTTCAGCTGTAGAACGTCCTCGCTAAGTTGCTCGATCCGTCGTGCGATCCCATAGCCGTGAAGCGGCCCCATCGTTTCGAGCGTTTTCAGCACCATCAGGTCGAGCGTCCCCTGCAGCACTTCGGATCGTTTTAGCTCAGGCGCGCTTCCCTTTGTCATTACATAGGAACTTTACCATACCTGTGCAATATCCAAAGAAGCGGATTCCCATGAGGCCGTTGCGCCTATAAATCTATTCCGGCGATTTCGATAGCGGTCGTGAGCTCCGATAGCACCTTCAGAGCCGTAAGCGAAGCGACCGGAGCACTCAGATGTGAGCTCAGTTGTCCTGCGCCCTATTCAACCCGCCTGGACACTCCGTCCACTGATACCCAAAGCTCGTTGCCAACTTGGTCCCGCGCATTCATAGTCCGCTCAAAGTTTGCGTTGTACTTACCCTGGTCCGTACCCCAGGCCTTTTTCATTGCGGGGACATAGTTGGTGCTCGTCAGCTTCTCCATGCTCGTGGACGTTTCAACGGTAAGGTAATCGTAAGGGTGAGGGCCGAAGAACACGGGCTGCATAATGGTCCATGAATCGATCGCCCCGTCCGCCACACGACTGGCCTGAATCGGCTTCCAGAGATCTTGTTCCATTTTGATCGGATCTTGACCTGGTTTCGTTTTCATGAAGGAAATCATGTAATAGGTCTGCTTCGGAGCTTCCGCTTGCGCGTGGATTCTCCGTAAGGGTACAAACGCGCCGAGGACGAAGCAGACGGCGCAACCTGCAACGAATTTGAGCTGTTTCAAGGGACCTCCTTGAGAGCTGAGCCTATCACATAAATACGTTAGAAAAAAAGAACGGTCACGCCCGTTCAACATTTTTCTTCTCTCTCATCCCAAACGTTTTATTCGTTCCCCGCCTCCGGCTGCAAAACAACCCCCTGCTACCCTCAGCCCGAAACCACCATGACCCCACGCTCCATCCGCCGCGCCGCCGAGCGCCGTGCCCAGAAACTCGCCCGCAAAGAAGCCCGGCTCACCGCCTCCGAGCCTGTCGAAATCTCTGAAGCCCAGCTCGCCGCCAATCGCGCCAACGCCCAATTCTCTACCGGTCCGCGCACCCCGGAAGGCAAAGCCCGCTCTTCCGCCAACGCCGTCTCGACCGCTCTCACCGGCCGCACCGTCCTCCTCTCCTCCGACGATCCGGCCCGCTACCAGCATCACGTCGAGCAATACATAAAGGAATTCAACCCCGCCACCGAGCGCGAATCCGTCCTCGTCCAATCCATCGCTGACGCCGACTGGCGTCTCCTCCGCATCCCCGTCCTCGAAATGGCCATCTTCAAACGCGGCCGCGAACAAGGCATCCCCGAGCTCGACACCTTCCTCCAATACGAGAAACAACTCCGCAATCTCCACATCCAGGAAAGCCGCCTGCGCCGCCACCGCGAAAAAGATCTCGCTGAACTCCGCCAGCTCCAGGACGACCGCATCACCGAAGAAAAACAGCAGCTTGAAGACGCCGCCATGCTCTACACCACCGCTAAACACGACGGCCAATCCTGGGACCCCGCCGACCATGGCTTCGATTTTTCACTCGACGACGTCAAAGCCTATCTCCACGGTGTCCGAGCCGCCAAACTCTACCGCCAGTCCCTAAAACAAGCTCAAGCCGCCGCCTGATCGGAGCCGCAACCAAAGGAAGCGCGAAACAGAGCCGCGACCAGAGGAAGCGTGAAACAGAGCCGCGACCAAAGGGAGCGTGAACAACAGAGCCGCGACCAGAGGGAGCGTGAAACAGAGCCGCGACCAGAGGGAGCGTGAAAAACAGAGCCGCGACCAAAGGGAGCGTGAACAACAGAGCCGCGACCAAAGGGAGCGGACCATTGCTGCTCTACTAGAAAAGAGGACAAATGGCCGATAACAAAAAGCGATTGATTCTAGTAACCGGCGCCACTGGCCGCCAAGGCGGGGCCGCCATCCGCCACCTGCAGCAGAAAGGTTTTCCGGTGCGCGCACTCACGCGCGATCCGAACAGCCCGAAAGCCCGCGGACTCGTAGGACACGGCACAGAAGTAGTGCGTGCCGATCTGGATAATCCCGAGTCGCTGACGCAAGCGCTCGATGGAGTCTACGGCGTCTATTCTGTGCAGGGCATGGAGGACGTCGAAGGCGAAGTACGCCAGGGGATCAATCTGGTCGATGCCGCTAAGCGCTCCCGGGTGAGCCAATTTGTCTATAGCTCGGTCGGCAGCGCGGATCAGAACACTGGCATCCCGCATTTCGATAGCAAGTTCCGGATCGAAGAACACCTGCGCGGCACAGGTTTGGCATACACCATTCTGCGGCCCGTATTCTTCATGGAGAACTGGTTGAGTATGCGGCAGGGAATCGAAGCAGGAACACTCGCTCAGCCCCTCGCTCCGGAGACGCGGTTGCAGATGATTGCAGTAGACGATATCGGCGCGTTTGTCGCGCTGGCCTTCGAGCATACCGGCAAATGGCAAGGGCGCGCGCTGGATCTGGCTGGAGACGAACTCTCCATGTCCGAACTCGCCGCAGCCTTCACCCGCGCCAGTGGCCGCGAAGTGCGCTACCAGCAAGTGCCTTGGGACGCCTTTGAAAAGCAGGTGGGAGCAGATTTCGCCACCATGTACAAATGGTTCGAGAAGGTTGGCTACCACGTGGATATCACAGCGCTCAAGGCAGAGTATTCGCGCTTGACGAGTTTCGAACGATGGCTGCAAACCAACTGGCGGGGAGCTACCGCGGCTGCCCGCTAGCCGTCAATTGTCCATGCCCATCTCTCGCCGCTCTACTCTTAAAATCCTGACCGCCGGAACTGCCGTCGGTTTGCTTCGCGGCCGCGGAAGCGCGTCAGAATCGGCCCCGCTTCCTCCCTCGATCATGGCGCTCTCCTCCATGCGGGCGGACGCTAAACCAATCACGGTCGACGAGCGCCGCGGACGAATCGAGCGCGCGCAGCAATTGATGAGCGCTCACCGTATCGACGCTATTTTTCTGGCTGGCGGCGCCTCGCTTTCCTACTTCACCGGCATGCGCTGGGGCAACAGCGAGCGGCTTTTTGCCTGTGTCATTCCGGCCAAAGGGCAAAGCCTTTTGCGTGTGTCCGGCGTTTGAAGAAGATCGCGCCCGCGAGCAGATTGAACAAGGGGCCGCTTGAAGATGCGGCAGTTCTCACCTGGCAGGAGGATCGAAAGCCCGTACCGGCAAGTGGCCGCCGGGCTGCGCTCCCTCGGCGCGGCCACCGGAGTCCTCGGAGTCGAAGAACGAACGCCGTTTGTCTTCAGCGATGGAATCGCCAAAGCCGCGCCCGGCCTGCATCTCACCTCCGCCACGCCGGTCACCGCCGGTGCCGCATGATCAAGAGCGCTCACGAACTCGCACTCATGCAGCTCGCCAATAACGCCACCCTCAAAGTGTATGAAGCCGTTTATCACGCTCTGCAGCCCGGCATGACCCAGGACGATGCCGAGCGCCTCATCGCCGCCGCCTATGCTCGCGTCGGCTTCCGTGGCGAAGCCAGTGTGGAAGTGGGCCAATACAGCGCGCTCCCGCACGGATCGTCCACTCCGCAGACCATCCGCGAAAACACAGATCGTCATGATCGATGACGGTTGCCTGGTCGAAGGCTACAACTCCGATATCACCCGAACCTTTGTGCTCGGCAAACCGACGGATAAAATGAGGCAGGTCTTCGATATCGTGCATCGCGCGCAGCAGGCTGCCCTCGCGGCGGCTCGGCCCGGCGTCGAATGCCAGGCGGTGGATGCCGCCGCCCGCAAAGTGATCTCTGACGCAGGCTTCGGTCCCGACTACAACTACTTCACGCATCGCGTCGGCCACGGTATCGGCATGGACGGCCACGAGTGGCCTTACCTGGTCAAGGGCAACACGCTTCCCTTACAGCCCAATATGACGTTCAGTGATGAGCCCGGAATTTACTTCCGCGGCGAATTCGGCATGCGCCTCGAAGACGATATGTACCTCACGGAAGGAGGAGCGAAATTGTTTACCCCGCAAAGCCCGTCGCTCGAACACCCCTTCGCCCTGAGCTAAGGACGCCCATTCTGAGCCGCGACCAGAGAGGGAGCGGTTACCGGCAATTTTCCACAAACTCCTAAGGAGCCGGCGGACTGTTCCGGTCCATCCGGTTTTTCAAAGGCAGCAGCGCGCGTAGCGTAAACAGATTGAGCCCGGCAAGCGTGATCGCAATACCATAGTGATTCATCGCCACAGCAGCGCCGATCACACCAGCGTTCCAAACGCTCGCCGCAGTGGCCGTGCCCTTCACGCTGGCTCCTTCTTTTAAAATTGCGCCGCCGCCGATGAAGCCGATACCGGTAATCAAGCCTTGTAGCAAGCGCGACTGGTCGGCGCTACTCGGTTGAGTCCCAAGCAGCAGGAGAAATCCGCAGCTCGCCATTCCGACGATCGGAAAAGTGCGTACGCCCGAGCTGTGGGTTTCTTTCTCACTCTGCCAGCCCAGGGTCGCCGTCAACAGGAACGCGATGGCGACGTGCTCGAAGTTGTTCCAAACGTCCTGCCAGATGCCGGCTAGCTGCATCCAGTGCCTTAGGCGTTGAAGTGAGCTGACAGGTATTCGTAGCTCTTGCGCAGGCTGGCCAGTGGATCGCCGGGTGTCTGGTCCTGTTCCACGAAATAATGCTGCACCCCGGCCGTGTCTGCCGCCTTCAGTACCGAGGGGATATCGATCGACCCACTGCCCACTTCTTTGAACGTGTCCTTCGGAACGTTCTCGTCATATTGCGCCTTGGTGAAATCGCGCGCTTTGTCCTTCAGATGAAGCAATGCGACCCGGCCTGAATATTTCTTAAGCAGTTCGACCGGATCGTGGCCGGCCACCGACGCCCAGAAAATATCGAGCTCCAGCGAGACGATACTTTTCTGCGTGTTGTCCATCAGAATCTCCAGGCCCATCTGGCCGCCGTCGAGCGGTTTGTATTCGAACGCATGATTGTGATAACAGAGGTGAAGTCCATGTGCTTGCGCTTTTTCCCCCGCTCGGTTCAACGTCTCGGCGAGCCGTTTGAACATATCGACGCCGCCCCGCTCATTCACCGGAATGTACGGAACAACCGCGTATTGGAAGCCGCGCTGCTTCACATCCGCCAAAGCGGAATCGAGCTCGCCGCCGCCTTTGCTGAAGATGGCTTCGTCGATGTGTACGCTTACCGGCTGCAAACTGGTCTGCTTCAACGCGGGCCAGATCTCGTTGAGCGTCGCGTAGATTGCTTCGACCTCTGTGTAGCCAATTCTTTGGATGGCCTGCAGAACCGCCGTTGGATTCTTGCCGATGATGTTCCGGACGCTATAAAGCTGAACGCCGAGATTGCTGGCGCGGAGAGATTCGAAGGCAAATGCAGAGCGCGCAGCAGTAAGAAATCGCGGCGGACTGGGCGACGAAAGCGCGGCGGGAAGTGCGTGGCATGCTTCCCATACTATACAAACGCGTTCGCTACTCCGCTTCGCCTACTTGCACCTTGTGGCGCTGATAAAGACGCAGGCTCACGGCCACCACCACGCCCAGGGACAGCGCAATTACACCCATCGAAATGCCATGCTTCAGAAGATACTGCGCCGTAAAGTGCCCATACGCCTTCCCGAGATATGCCAGGGCTGCGTAGCGAATCGATCCGGGCGACCAGCACGATGAAAAGAAAATAGCCGATGCGCACGTTGAGAGCGCCCGCGCAGAACACCGGAATCTTCATAGGCAAAGGAAGCGGCGAAATCGCCGGAATAAAAACTGTGACCAGTCCGTAGCGTTGAAACCGGAGATGCAGACGCGCTCCTGTTCTGCCGGAAACGTGTTTCGCCAGCAGCACCTCGCCTCCCTTGCGCGCGATGCTGAACAGGATCAAACTACCCACAGTCGAGCCAATGCACCGCGCATCCGGCGGCGAAATATGCTTTATTCGGGTCGTCCGTCGCGATCGCGATCAGGAGTGCATCCACGCCGCCGATGATCGGCAGCCCCAGAGAATCTAAAGCTGAAAGGAGGAGAAGCCCGTATGGACCCCAGGAAAGCAGAATGTGAACGATGTCGTGCCAGAGATGCAGTCTACTTCTCCGAGCCTAGAATAGCGAACAGCCCCGCCTCATCGAGAATCGGCATCTTCAGCGTCGCGAGCCTTATCCAGCTTCGAGCCCGCTTCTTCGCCCGCTACGACGTAACTTGTTTTGGCGCTGACCGAACCCGCCACTTTGCCGCCCGCCGCTTCGATCTTTTCTTTGGCTTCTTCGCGCTTCAGCGTCGGCAACGTGCCGGTGAGCACGAATGTCAGTCCGCGTGAGCGGGCCTTCGGCTTTTCGCTCTGCTTTCGGACCGGTGAATTGCAGGCCCGGCCGCGCGCAGCCGTTCCATCAGCTCACGGTTGCGCTACTCACCGAAGAATTGCCGGATCGATTCGGCCACCTTCGGGCCCACCTCGCCGACTTCCTGCAAGGTTCTCCGGTGTTGCGCGCGGCGATCGCATCCAGGCTGCCGAAGTGTCGAGGCCAGCATTTGCGCCGTCCGCTCGCCGACAAACGGAATGCCGAGGCCGTTGAGCACGCGCGCGAGCGGCTGGAGCGCGACTCGATCGATGTTCTGGATGATCTTTGAAGCGGACTTCTTGCCCATCCGCTCCAGCTCGAGCAATTGATCCACGTCAGGCTGTAGAGATCGGCGATGTTCTGCACCAGGCCCCGGCTGAGCAGTTGATCGACCAAGCGCGTCGCCCATGCCGTCGATATCCATCACGCCGCGTGAAGCGAAGTGGAGCAGCGATTCGCGCAGCCGCGCCGGGCAATTCGTATTGACGCAGCGGCTCGCGCTCTCGCCTTCTGCCCGAACCACGTGCCCGCCGCATACCGGACACTGCGGACGGCATCTGGAACTTGCGGCGATGCGCGCCCTGCTCGACAACGCGCACGATTTTCGGGATCACGTCGCCGCTGCGCTCCACCAGCACCGTGTCGCCGATCTCGACGCCCAGCCGCGCGATTTCGTCTTCGTTGTGCAGCGTGGCGCGCGATACCGTCACGCCGCCTAGGCTCACCGGCTTCAAGATGCGCGACTGGTGTCAACGTGCCGAGTCCGGCCGACCTGCACTTCGATTTTTTCGAGCACGCGTTGTCGCTTGCCGGGCGGGATATTTGAATGCAATCGCCCAGCGCGGCGCTTTCGCGGTCCAGCCAAGAAGCTTCCTGCTGCTCGACGGAATCGACTTTCGCCACCACGCCGTCGATTTCGTAGGGCAGGGAATCGCGCTTTGTCTTCCCATTCGTGAATGAAATGCGAGCAACTCGTCGAGGTCGGCGCATTTCCGGCGGTAGCGGATTCACCTTAAAGCCGGCCGCATGCAGCGCTTCGAGATTCTGCCCAATGGCTTGGGAGCAGAGGACGGCCATCCCGCAGCAGGAAATAGGTGAAGTAATCCAATTGGCGCGCTGCCGTTACGGACGGATCGAGCGCGCGGAAGCGCGCCCGGCCGCCGCATTGCGCGGATTCGCGAAGCGCGGCAAGCCGGCCTGCTCGCGCTCCTCGTTCAAGCGTTCGAAAGATCGCCGCTGCATGACAACTTCGCCGCGAACTTCGAAGGGCTTCGCCGGACAGAGCGATTCTTCGCGGACGCGAAGCGGCAAAGAGCGGATGGTGCGGGCGTTTTCGGTGACCTCTTCGCCGACGCGCCCGTCGCCGCGGGTAAGCGCCTGCTCGAAGCGGCTCGTCGTCGTAATGCGCGGCCATCGAAAGGCCGTCGAGCTTCAACTCCGCCACGTATTCGTACGCATCCGACTTTCAGCAATGTCCGAACGCGCGCATCGAAATCGCGCAGTTCCTGCTTCATTGAGCGCGTTATCCAGGCTGAGCATCGGCGAGCTGTGCGGGACCTTGACGAACCCTTCGCGAGGTTGGCCGCCCACGCGCTGGGTCGGCGAATCGGGCGTGCGCAGCTCCGGATGTGCGTCTTCGAGATCCGCGCAGCTCGCGCATCGAGCCGTCGTATTCAGCATCGGTGATCTCGGGCTGATCGAGAACGTAGTAGAGGTATTCGTGATGTTCCAGCTGCTTCGCGCAGCTCTTCCGCGCGCTTTTGGGGCGACTCTTTCATTCTGAACCTATAATGTGGACTTGGAATCGTTCAGCGCGCGACGCGCAGCCATTATTTACAATCCCGTGGCCCGGGGCTTGTCACGCCACCTGCACCGCTTCAACGTACCACCGACATCTTAGCGAAACAGGGCATTGCAGGCGACCGCGATCGCGACCAACGCGCCCGGGTACCGCCGGCGACTCTGGCGCGCCAGCAGATTGAGAGCGGGCTGCGACCTGATCATCGCGGCAGGCGGCGATGGAACGATCAACGAAGTCGTTAACGGAATGCTGGGAAGCGGCGGTTCCGCTGGCGATTTTTCCTGGCGGCACGGCGAACGTGCTGGCGCGGGAAATGCGAGCTGCCGATCAGTATCGAGAGAGCGGCTGCGGATCTCTCAAGCTTGCAACCCTGCCGCATTTCGGTCGGCTCGCTTGTGAGCACAGGTGAAACCGCGCGGTCCTTCGTGTGCATGGCAGGGGTAGGCCTGGATGCCGAGATTGTGTACCGCTTGAACTTGGATTTGAAAGCGGCCGCCGGGAAGTTAGCCTACTACGTTGGCGGATTCTCGCAAGTCTTTCGCCCGTTGCGCGAATTTGAACTCCTCGATAGACGGCCGGCCCTACAGAGCAAGTTTCGCGCTGATGAGCAGAGTGCGCAATTATGGCGGCGACTTAGAAATTGCGCGCGGCGCGTCGTTGCTGCGCGATGATTTTGAGATCGTGCTTTTTCGGGGAACCGTAAGCGCCCGTTATCTGGCGTACCTGCTGGGAGTTGCGGTGAAGCAGGCGCATCGTATCCGGGGCTGCACGTTCGTGCGCAGGACGGTCCGTGACGTGTTTACAGCCGGAGAACGCGGATATCTTTGTGCAGATCGATGGAGAACTGGCCGGCAAACTGCCTGCTAAGATCGAAGTTGTGCCAAACGCGCTGACGTTGTTAGTTCCGGCCGCGTATCTCAAACGCGAACGTTCGCTCGCGATGCCTGCCTACGCCTGAGTTGGCGCCTCCCCTAGATGGACAACATTACGCATTCGCTCACGGGCCTGGCGCTCTCCCGCGCGGGGCTCGATCGTTTCTGCCCGCGAGCTGTCTGGCTGTTGGTACTTTCCGCGAATGCGCCCGATTGCGACATTATTGCGGCCTCGCAGGGCGCGTTCCGCTATTTGGAAGTGCACCGGGGTTATACACATTCGCTGCTCGGTTTGCCGTTCATGGCGGCGCTGAGCATGCTGGTGATTGCTCTTGTGTTTCGCGAAAGGCTGCCATGGCTGCGAGCGTTTGCACTTTGCGTAATCGGTGTTGCGAGCCATTTGCTGTTTGATTGGACCAATACTTACGGTATTCGTCTGCTGCTGCCGTTCTCTTCCCGCTGGTTTCATCTGGACATCAACAATCTGTTCGACGGATGGATCCTGCTGGTTCTGTTGCTTGCCGCCGTTTGGCCCTTACTTTCAAAACTGGTGAGCGGCGAAATCGGCGGTCGCAGCGGACCTGTGGGCCGGCCCATCGCTGTCTTCGCACTGGCATTCGTATGCCTGTTCGATCTTGGGAGATTCGCGCTGCGGGGCCGGGTGATTGCGGAGTTGCAAGCCCGCCTGTACGAAGGTGGACAGGCTCTACAATATTCGGCATTTCCGAGCGCATTCAATCCCGCGCGTTGGACAGCGGTAGTGGAAACGAACGCTACTTACCGAATCAGCCCGGCGAACTCGTTCGGACAATGGGATCCGGAAACGGCGGGAGTATATTACAAGCCGCCCGCCTCTGAAGTTTTGGAAATCGCGCGGCGCCAGGAACCGTTTCGTTACTTTTTGTATTTCGCAAGATTTCCCGTCTGGTCGATTCAGCCGGTGAACAATGAGAATAAACATGGCACGCGTTTGGATTTAACTGACCTGCGATTCGGCGTGCCGGGTAAAGGATCGTTCCACTGCATCGGGTACGAGGACGCATCGAACCGGCTGATTTTCAAGTTGTTCACTTATGGCTCGGGAGCCGATCTTGGCTATTGAAGGATCTCGGCGGCGGTCCGGAAGGTTTGCGCGTTTGCTTCAACGGTTTCTTCGATGGGATCGGAATATCCGCCGCCAATCGTGACAACGACCGGGATGTCCAAGCGTTTGGCGCCGTAAAATACACGCTGGTCGCGCGCCTTTAGCCCTCCTCTAGTCAGGCGAAGTCTGCCGAGCCGGTCAGTGTTCAGCGTATCGACACCGGCCTGGAAGAATATCAGTTCAGGCTGGAACTGCCAAACTTGCTCGAGCGCGGGCTCCAGCGCGGCCAAATATTTTTGATCTTCGATGAAATCTTCTAACTCCACATCGAGCGTGCTTTGTTGTTTGCGGAACGGGAAATTGCGCGCGCCGTGAAGTGACAAAGTGAAGACGCCGGGATCGTTCGCGAAGATCGCGGCCGTGCCATCGCCCTGGTGTACGTCGAGATCAATGACGGCTGCCCGTTGGATGGCGCGTTCGGATCGGGCCCATTCGAGGGAGACGGCGAAATCGTTGAACACGCAGAAGCCAGCGCCTTCGTTTCGGAAAGCGTGATGCGTACCGCCGGCGAGGTTGCCGCCGAAGCCATTTTCGAGCGCGGCTCGCGTTGCTAAAAGGGTGGCGCCAGTGCTGGCCAGGGTGCGTGCGACCAATTCCGGCGACCAAGGGAAGCCGATTCGCCGCATGATCCGGGGATCCAGCGTGCCGTAAAGGAATCCATCTACATATGCGAGGGTCGTGGACCCGCAATAGATCCTTTCGATTGAGCAGGTTCGGATTGCTTCAGAGAGAAGCGGCGTCTGTCGCAAACTTTCGCGCAGACATTCGATACTTCGCAACCGGGAATTTGTGACCGGTTGGGAGCGGGAAGTGATAGTGATCGGAACAATAAAGGATGAACCGGCGGGGCGCCCCACTATGATGAAAGTGACTCACGTTCAAGGATATTCATGCATCTTTTGCGCCTTTTCTTTTTCTGTCGATTTTGTTTTCCGGTCTTGCGCTGGCGCAAAAACCTCCCGTGCCTGGAGAGTTGCCCAAGACCGATTTCACGGGCCGATGGCGCATGGTAAAAGAACGCAGGATTTCATGGGTTCCCGATGCCCGACATTGTCATACGAAATGTCGACCAGCACGGGCCGACGTTGAACGTTCATACGATTCAGACCAATGGCGAGAAGACCACGACGAACGACGTGACGTACTTTACCGATGGCTCGATCACCAACAACGTGATTAACGGACGGGATGCCCAGAGTAAATGCTATTGGGATGGTGCGGTGTTGGTGGTTCGGACGAGCATGAAGAATGCCAAAGGGCTGGACGAGTTGATCACCGACCGGTGGGAGCTTTCTGACGACAAACAGGAACTCACCATTTCGAGCCACGTCGAGACGGAAAAGGGCGGCAATCGAGATGAAGATGGTTTGTGTACGCGAAGAGCCGAACCACTAGGTTGATCTAATCGAACGCAACGCCCGGCGGGCGGCCCAATAGCCGCACATGCCGTGTACGGAGCCTCCCGGCGGTGTGGATGACGAACAAAAATAGACTCCGCGCAGAGGAGTTCCGGAGCGGCGCCAAGTGGGCCGAAAGAAAAACTGGCCTGATCCGAGATAGCCACCGTTGATATCGCCGCCTACGAGATTTTCGTCCCAGCTCTGCATTTCAGGCGCGTATGGGCGGCGCGGGAGAGCACGCAATCGCGGAAGCCGGGAGCGAATCGCTCGATTTGATTTTCGATTTGCGGGACTGCGGATCCGGTCCATCCGTTCGGTACGTGGCAATAGGCCCAGGCGGTGTGCTTTCCGGCAGGGCGCCCGGGAGTGATCGAACAGGCTCGGTTGGGCGAGCAGTACGAAGGTTTATCCGGCGGCTTTCCCTGCCAGGCGCGGCCTCGGAGGCGGTGATTTCGTCGAGTGTTCCGCCGAGATGCACGGTCATGCGCCCGGCAGGCACTCGTTGGCTTTCCAGGGTATCGGCTCGCGCAATGCCCAATCCATCTTGAATACGCCGGGGCCATAGCGATATTGCCGCAGCAGATTTCGAAATGACGGTCGCAGTTTGTCTCCGGTCAGGGCAGGAACTGGCGCGGGGTGACATCACACAGCGTCAAGTCGGGCGAGCCAAGTTCTCGAGCCGGCCTATGCGAGAGTTTGTGCGGATGCGGCCGCCCAGCGACAAGAAGTATTTCGCCAGTGCATTTGAGATCTGTTGCGATCCGCCTTCGGGAACGGGCCAGCCGACTGCGTGTCCCGAGCCTCCGATGATCATCCCGAACGACGCGCTCATTAATGAGGTGAGTTTGAGGCACGAGTGTGCGCAGGAGCCCGCAATCAGCGCCTTGGCTCGAAGCCGCGGAACAGCGTTTTGAGCAGCAGACTTGCAGGCTGGCCCGCGCGAAGGCCGAATTTTGCGAGCAGCAGCGGATGGCTGGGGAATCGTGATGGGACGCAAAGTTTCTGCAATTAACGCGCGCCAGTTCTCAACGAGCGGTTCGAACAGTTTTGTGTAGGCAGGGCCGTCAGATCCCATTTGCGCGGCAGTCGCATGGACATCGCGCTCCAGCGTGACAGCGGTTCCGTCGTCTAACGGATGAGCCAGCGCGGCGGGCGGATTGTCCATCGCAAGCCGAACTGATGGAGCGGCAGGGAAGAGAAGAATGGCGAGCTGACCGCCATCGGGTGGACGGCCGACCCGAGATCGTTCAGGAATCCAGGCAACGTCAATTCGCCAGTACGCGCCGCCCCGCCCCACTCGGGAGCGGCTTCAAAGACTTCGACATCGAGTCCCGCTTGCGCCAAGACGATGGCCGCTGCGAGCCCGTTTGGTCCACTGCCGATCACTCGCCGCTGAATGTCTCATAGCGAGTTCAAACCTCCAACCCGACAGCCCGCATCAGTTCGATGGCATTGCTGCGGGTAACCACGCCGGGTTTCAGCTTATAGTCGAACTACATTTGGCTGCCTTGCATTTGATCTTCGAAATGGACGTTAGCGATAGCGGAGGTTAAATCTTCGCTGATATTGGCGAGCGCGAGATCATGCGTGGTGATCAAACCGATGGCATTCGAATTGCAGCAGTTCCCGAACGATCGCGGCCGCACCGATGCGGCGGTCGTGGGAATTGGTACCGCTCAACAGCTCATCAATCAAGAAAAGCACCGGGCTCCCCTCCTTTGTGAAGTCTACGATCTGACGGATTTCGGCTGATTTCGGCGAAGAATCGGGAGCGGTGATCTTGCAACGAATCATTGATGCGAATGGAAGCGCCGATTTGCAGCACAGAGATGCGAAGCGACGACGCGGCAACGGGAGCGCCTGCCCAGGCCAGCACGCTGTTCAACCCGATAGCTCGTAACAACGTGCTTTTACCGGACATATTGGAGCCACTGACAATCAACATGCGCTGCGTGTCTTCTAAGGACACGTCATTCGGTACGCACTGGCGGCGGGAGCAGCGGGTGGCGCAATCCGGTCTGCTTCAAACGTGCGCTTCGGAGACTCTAGAAGCAGTGGGAGCGGTCCAATCCGGGCGTTCGAAGGCGAGCGCGGCCAACGAAGAAAGGCGCTTCAAACTCGGCGACCGCCTGTACCCAGCTTGCCGATGTGCGGCCCGGAAGCGCGACGCCAGTTCTCGAATGAGATGGCGAGTTGCTCGTTCCACAAGATCAGTGGACGAGTTGCGAACGAGATGTGATCGCTCGAATCGAGCCAGTCGACCAGGCGTCCGAGTTGGAGATGCGTTTCGAGGCGGGCGTCCGTTAACTCTCGAACTCGGCGAGCAATTGGCTGAGACGGGGCGACGAGAACTCTTGCTTTTCAAGATATGCAGTGATGGCGGAGAAGACCTTGAGATCGCGGCCGGAGGCTTCCACATTCTCGAGCACCTTGCCTTACTTTGTTCGGAAGGCGAAGATCAGAGCGAAAGTCGCAAAGCAGGATGAGGAGCAGAGGCCACAAGGGAAGAAATGGCCGAAGACGCCGACGATCGCGGCGATACCAGCCACGCCAGAACAAACGCGACCGGGCGCAGGAAAGCCGGGAACGTGAATGGCGGGGGCCGCACCCCAGCGCCCAGCGATTTCACTCTTACGTCCGGGCCGCACATCTTCCGAGAGCAGGGCAATATCTTCCCGCAACGCAAGGTTGGAACGCAATTCGGCCGACCGCTTGCTGGCGTGCGAATACTTCTGGCGCGGCTGGCCGGCTGCGAGCAGCCAATCGGCTAGCATATCCTCGCCGGGCGGTCCGAGTAATCGCGATCAACTCGAATAGACTGCCCTTGCCGAATACGTCCAGATCTTCCGCATAGATGTGTGCAGGATTGCGGTGGCGCTCGCCGGTGAGTCCGTGCCGGATCCACTTGTCTTCCAAGCGCAGCAAGACCGCGCTGATAGTAATCGCGCGGCGCGATTGGCCCTCGCGCGCTGGCGAGTGACCCGCTGATGCCAGATCACCAGGGCATGAAAGGCTGAGAGCGGAATCAACAAGCTCCAGGGCGTCAGTGATCTTGCGCGCGAAAACGAACCAGGCGAGCACGTGCCGCGGCTATTCCGACAACGAGCCGCCAGTTTCCGATCGAATTAAAGTGCTTCTGCAGAAGGCTTTCTTCTGCGCCGGAAGCGGTCGCGGCGCGCCGTGTATTCGGCTTGCGGATCCATGCAGTCACAGCATAGCCCGGTGATCGTTCGCGGCGCGGCATTATGCTCGACAGGAGCGATGAAACGCTCCGGCTTTGCCGATTTGCCGCTGCACGGCGGCCGAGTTCCGCCATGGCTTGCCGAGCGCATGGAGAAGCTTGGCACCGCGATTGTCGAAAGCATCGTGCATCTTACGGGGCGGGCGATTTCTCTCGCGGCTCAGCGATCCGTTCTGGTTTCAGGCGCTCGGCTGCGTGATGGGCATGGACTGGCATTCTTCCGGCATTACGACTTCCGTGATCGGCGCGCTGAAACGGGGCTTGAATCCGCGGGCGCATGAACTGGGCATTTATTTTTGCGGCGGCCGCGGAAAGCAGTCGCGGCAAACGCCGGACGAATTGCTGGCGGTGGCGCGAGCGGAACGGATCTGGATGGGACGCGCTGGTCCGCAGCCAGCCGGCTCACTGCAAAAATCGATAACAACGCGATTGGCGACGGATTTCAGATCTATCTGCACTCGTTCGTTGTGACGGCCTCGGCGAGTGGGCGGTGGTGCAGCAGGGCATGAACGCGGCGACAGGGCTTGCGCGGCGGTATCACTGGCATTCGGCGTCCGTGCGCGATTTCACCTGCGAGCCGCACACCGGCATTGTGGGCGAGAATGAAGGAACGATCCTGAACCTGGTGGATCGACGGGCGCGCGGCGCGCAGGAGGCGCTGCTTGAGATTGCCGCGACGCACGCCCGAGAGACGCTTGCGCGAGCTGAGAACAGCTTACGATGCCGCGGCATCACGACGTTCGCGCGAAGATGTGGATCTGAAACGTCTGGGCGCGGTGCTGGCGGTCAGCTACGAGCGGCAGCTGCGGGATTTCGCCTCGCTGCTGCTGGTCGAAAACTCAGGGCCGCGCACGCTGCAGTCGCTCGCGCTGGTGGCAGAAGTGATTCATGGCGCGCCCAGCCGCTTCTCGGATCCCGCCCGCTTTTCGTTTGCGCACGGCGGAAAAGATGGGCACCCGTTTCCGGTGCCGCTGAAGACCTACGATGAGTCGCTTGGCGTGTTGCGCCGCTCGCTCGATCCAGCGAAGCTTGGCGATACACGGACAAGATCGATGGATTCGCGGCGGCTGGATAATCTGGTGCGCGTGGTGGAAACAGCCGTCGCAGCCGCGGCAGATTTCGAAAAGCTGCATCGAGCACGAGCACGTGTCTCCCGCGTCGCTTGATGGCCGATACCGTGTTTGACGAACAGCCCGAGAAGCGGTCGTTGTTCCGAAATCCGCCGTCCCTGTTGGTCGCGGCTCTGTTGTAAGATTCAACCCTCAGGCACGCCGGCTTTCTTGAAGACGTCCAGGGAGGCTTCGTAGCCCATTTTCGCTGCTTGCAACGGCGGCACATCCTTCAACCGCCCGAACACTTCGACGCTCAGCGCGCCGTGTAGCCGATTTTTTCCAGCGCCTGCAGGAAACCGGTCAAGTTGATCACGCCTTCGCCGGGCAGCAAGCGGTGATCGTCCTTGATCTGATCGGGGGGCAGATTGGGCGCATCGTCGAAGTGAACATGTACGATCCGTTCGCGCCCGGCATGTATGATGTCGGCGGTAGTCGCGCCCGAGAGATGCCAATGCCAGGCATCGAGCAGCAGTCCTACATTTGGGCCGCATTCTTTAGCGAGCTCCAGCATCTCGTTCATGCGCCAGATGAACTCGTACTTGAACAGTTTCCGAAATTGCAGCGGTCCGAGGAATTCGAGGCCAAGCCGGACGCCGGATTTCGCCAGCACTGCGGCACATTGCGTAAAGCGTTGTTTATAGAGCTGGCGGAGTTCAGCTTTGGGCGTGTTGCTCGAAGACATGATGTAGGTCACCATGCGCGGGCAGTTGATGGCGGCCGCGAATTCGGCCTGTTTCGGCAATGCCGTCAGGCCCGCCTGGAACGTTGCTTCGTCTTTACGGAACTCCACCGGAAAATCGATAGCCGCGGGCAGGAGATTGAGTTGATTCAGCAATTGATTGGTGGCATCCGCGCCCGCCTGCATGGCGGGTTTCAGCATAATGTCAGTTCCGGGGAACCCGGCTTGAGCGGCGATGTGCGGAAACTCCGGCCAAGCAACGCGATTGGAAAGCAATACGCTATTCAGCGCGAGAAACATGTGGTGTTGATGGCCGGCAGCCCGCAAAGGAAGCGACGCGCCAGTCGCCAACAGTTTGCAAAGGTTGCGGCGGGTGAGGGAAGGTAGATTCACGTCGATTTTGATGATATCGGAACTCCGCCGCAAGAAACGGATAGCTCACGCCTGGATATTGGAACTAATATCGAACTGTGGAAGCCAAACACAAAGAAGCCGAGAACAACTGGGTTGCGGAGCTTTGCTCCTATATTCAGGAGCGAAGCAGCACGGGCGAATCTTTGCGGCTCGATCAGCTCGCGGAACGCGCGGGTTTGAGTCCATTTCATCTGCAGCGGAGGTTCAAGGCTGCCGTTGGTTTAACTCCTAAGCAATATGTCGAGGCGTGCCGTATGGAAGCATTCAAGAGTGAATTACGCAGCAATAAACCGGTGACTGAAGCGCTGTACCAGGCGGGATTCGGATCCACTCGGGGTTTGTATGAGCGGGTGGATACACATCTCGGCATGACGCCCTCCAGTTATCGCCAGCGTGGACAAAACCTGGAAATCTCGTATGCGACGGAGCAAACGGTGCTCGGCTTGTTGATGATCGCCGCGACCGATCGCGGATTGTGTTTCGTACAGCTTGGCGATTCGGAAAAAGGCCTGACCGAAACTCTGCAAAGGGAATTCGGAGCGGCGAAGCTTGTCCGGTTGAGCAAGCCTCTTCCCGAACAGTTTCATTTATGGATGGAAGCTTTGAACCGCTACTTAGCGGGGGATCGAACAGATCTCGGTCTGCCGCTGGATGTGCGCGGTACCGCATTTCAAAGAAGGGTGTGGCAGTTTCTGCAAACAATACCAGCGGGCAGCGTACGGTCCTATGCCGAAGTGGCTGAGGCGATCGGTAAGCCCGGTGCCGCGCGCGCCGTAGGACATGCTTGCGCCACGAATCCGGTAGCGCTGGTGGTTCCCTGTCATCGTGTATTGCGAGGCGATGGGCAGCTCGGCGGCTATCGCTGGGGACTCGAGCGCAAACGGAAATTACTGGCCCAAGAGCGGAGCGCAAACGTGCGACAGTAAGAGAGAGGACGCCATCATGCGAAGAGCCTGTTCTTCTACTTACACGCGCCGTGAAGTTTTGGCTACCGGAGCAAGCGCCGCCGCTGCGCTTGCTTTACCGAAACTTGGAAATGCTTTCGCCACGCCGGCCCCGGCCGCGAGTGTCGCCATTGTGCGCTGCCGCGATTACGCGAGCTTTCAGCCGAAGCTCTCTGACGCCTTCCAGCAGATCGGCGGGATCGACCGCACTGGTGCGCGGCAAAACCGTCGCTATCAAATTGAACCTTACCGGTAATCCGAAGAATTTTCCGCTTACGCCTGATCTCCCCTACCGGACCAACGGCGAAACGGTGGCCAATGTGGTCACCTGTTCGCCAAAGCGGGCGCGCGCCGGGTACAGAATCATCGAAAGCTTTTTTCCCGCGCGTCGCAGGATTTGAGCCTGTGGGCGCGCTACGGCATCGACGTGAATGCGATCAACAATCTCGGCACGAAAGTCGAGTGGGAAAACGTTCAGAATCTCGGCAATTATAAGCAGTATGTGCGCTTGAAAGTGCCGTGGGGCGGCTACATGTATCCGGCGTATCACCTCAACCCGGCGTTCACCGAATGCGACACCTACGTCTCGCTCGCAAAACTGAAGAATCACTGGATCGCGGGCGTCACCATGTCGATGAAAAACAACTTCGGCGACACGCCTTGTTCGCTTATACGGCAGCGACTGCGGACCGAGCGGCAACGAGCATCCGACCAAGGAGCGCGGCGACGTGCTGCACGCGGGCACCACGAAGGCTCCTGCCGGTGTCGATGCGGAGTTGCATCCCGATTCGCCGCGCGATCCCGGTTACCGCGTGCCGCGCATTCTGGTCGATCAGGTCGGCATCCGGCCCGTCGATCTGGCGATTGTCGATGGCGTGGAAACCGTGCGCGGCGGCGAAGGCCCCTGGCTCAAGGGCCTCGAGAAGATGTCTCCTGGCGTGATCATCGCCGGCACGAATCCGGTTTGCGTGGACGCTGTCGGCATGGCCGTGATGAGCTACGACGTCAAGCCGATCGCGGCCAGTCGCCGTTTCATTCGCGGCGATAATTCGCTTGAAACTGGCGGAAGCCGCGGGGATCGGAACCACCGATTTGAAACGCATTGAGGTTGTCGGTTTGCCGCATCGAGCAAGCACGCATCGATTTCGGGCCAGGAGCTGTCGGTAAGACCCTGCAGCGAATTGAAAGCTGTAACCAGCGCCGACGGTCTGACCGCCGCTTGCATATACTCTAGAGCATGTTCGGCGGGATTGAAGCAGGTGGCACGAAGTTCATTTGCGGCATTGGCAGCGGACCGTCCGATCTCGAACCGGCTCAGTTTCCCACTTCCTCGCCTGACGTTACGCTGCGGGAGGTGATCCGCTTTTTTCAAGATGCGAGAGTGCGCGCTTGAGGCCATTGGCATTGGCTCATTCGGTCCTGTCGATCTGCGATCCCGGCTCTCCCGCCTACGGCCACATTACTTCGACCCCGAAAGCCGGTTGGCAAAATTTCGATCTCGCCGGAACGGTAGAACGCGCTTTGGGCGTGCCTGTCGCATTCGACACCGATGTGAACGCGGCGCTGCTCGGCGAGGCGCAATGGGGTGCGGCGCGTGGCTTGACGGATGCCATTTACATCACGATCGGCACAGGCATCGGAGGCGGCGCGATGGTTAATGGCAAATTGCGCATGGTCTGGTTCACCCGAGATGGGACACCTGCGGCTCCCGCATGATTTGGTGCGCGATCCTTATCCGGGCGGCTGCCCCTATCATGGCGATTGCTTTGAAGGGCTTGGCCTGCGGTCCCGCCATTCAGGCTCGCTGGGGCGCGCTTGCCATGACCCTGCCGCCCGATCATCCGGCATGGGCTCTCGAAGCCCAATATATTGCCTACGCGCTTGATCAACCTTGCCGTCACGCTCTCGCCGCAACGTATACTGCTCGGAGGCGGCGTGATGCAGCAGACGCATATTTTTCCAATGATTCGCAGAGAACTCGACCAACTGCTGAACGGCTACGTTCAGCACCCCAGCATGATGGGCGCTGGCCTCGAACATTTCATACAACCGCCGCAATTGGCGGGGCGCGCCGGCATCTTAGGTTCACTGGTGCTGGCGAAGACGCGCGGCCGGCAGGGCCTCCGCATGACTGGATCGCTGCTCAAGAGCACGGTTGTTGCGGCGCTCGGCGGATTACTATTTGGTTTCGATACGGCCGTGATCGCGGGCACCACCGCCGGCCTCACCAACGCGTTTCACTTAACACCATCGAGTCTGGGCCTGACCGTTGCGATTGCGCTGGTCGGGACCGTGATCGGCGCCTTGACTGCCGGTTTTCCGGGCGACCGATATCGGCCGGCGCGACAGCCTGCGCATCCTGGCGGTGATGTATCTGATCTCGGCTCTCGGCTGCGCGTTTGCCTGGGACTGGTATTCGCTGGTCTTCTTCCGTTTCATCGGCGGACTGGCGATTGGCGGATCTTCGGTCTTGGGGCCGATGTATATTGCCGAAATTTCGCCGGCGAGGCTGCGCGGCCGCCTGGTTGGCTTCTTTCAGTTCAATGTGGTCGCTGGCATTCTGCGTCGCTTATTTCTCAAATTACCTGATCGGGCGCGCGAATTTCGGCCCGGCCGAGTGGCGCTGGATGCTGGGCGTCTCCGGAATCCCCGCACTCTTCTTTTTCGTGATGCTCTTCACAATTCCGAGAAGCCCGCGCTGGCTCGCCAAAATGTCGCGTATCGAAGAAGCGCGTTCCGTGCTGGTCGAAATCGGCGAAGAGAACGTCGAGGGTGAGTTGCAGGATATTGTCCGATCGATCGAAGCCGACCGGCGCAGCGGTGAGGAGCGGCTCTTTCAAAGGAAATTCGCTTTCCCATTTTCCTTGCCGATTGCACTTGCCGCATTCAACCAGCTTTCCGGCATCAACGCCATCCTCTACTATCTGAACGATATTTTTGCGCGTGCCGGCTTCAGCAAAGTTATCGGGCGACCTGCAAGCGGTCTTGATTGGGTTTACCAACCTGATTTTCGTGATTATCGCGATGTCGATCATCGACAAGGCTGGGACGCAGGACCTTCTGCTGATCGGCTCCGTTGGCTGCGCGATTTGCCTTGCGGGTGTGGGGCTGTATTCATCAGCAATACCCACGGCGACCTGCTGGTCTGGCTGCTGGTGGGATTTATCGCCTTCTTTTCGTTCTCGCAAGGAGCAGTGATCTGGGTCTTCTTAAGCGAGGTCTTCCCAACCGTGTGCGCGCTAAAGGACAAAGCCTCGGCAGCTTTACTCACTGGTTCATGAATGCGATCATTTCCTGGACGTTTCCGGTAATCGCCAGTCATTCCCGCGGTGCACCATTCGTATTTTTCGCCGTCATGATGGTGGCGCAATTCTTTGTTGTGCTTTTTATATTTCCCGAGACCAAGGGAATCGCGCTCGAAGATATGGAAAAGCAATTACATATCGCCTAGTTAAGGCGCGAATCGAAGCGGCGCCAAAGATCCGCCAGATCTATCTTCGAGCCGTTTGAGCGCAGTGGAAGATTTGCCTCAGAAACGCGAATCAGGCTCTTCATTGTTCGATCCCAGCTCCAGGCCTTGCGATCTACTGGATCGAACACCAGAATGTCGGTGACCCCCATGGCCGCGTACCGTTCGCATTTCTCTTCAAGCAGGATAAATGCATCCGGCGGAGAAAGAACTTCGACTACCACATCGACTGCTGCCGTAGGGTAAGGCCCATCGAAATTCTTCAATGTCGCCGCCACGTCTGGCACCGGCTCCCAATTCGGATCGATGCGCAACGTGAGCTCAGGGTAAGAATACAAGCCCAGTTCTTCTAGAACCGTAGTCAGGATTTTCTGTAGCAGTGCATGCAATTTGGTAGGCATTGCTTTCTGAATTGCCTCGCCATCCCAATATTCGTAATAGGGCTTCACATCCTCGCCGTAGGTCTTACGGAACTGCTCTAAACTCAGGCGTTCGGTGACAGCGCTCATGCTCTTATTTTGACGTAACGTTAGCCGGCGGCGGCAAATTGCGGTCCTTCATCCATTGGATGCTTATATTCTTATTCGCTTTGCTCGGCGGCACGTCGCGCATGTCGGGCATGAAGATCTGCAAGCCGGCCTGCGGGGTCATATGCGTGTATCCATTCACCAGCTGAGTCTGGTAGTTCGCTAAATCCAGATCGAACCATGCATCCTTCGAAATATCAATCATGATGAGATCCACATGATGCATGGTCAGCTTGCCAAAATCGATGGTGCCGCCGCTCAGTCGCAGGAAATTTCGCCACTGCTCCACTTTTTCTACGTCTTGTTTGGCTTCGCCGTAGATCTCTTCCAAATCCGGATTCTTAATGCGCACCATCGTCAGCGTTCCCCGGATGTGCGGCGGCGGAAGCAGTTGCTGCGTGTCAAAGAGAATGGTATTTCCGGTCACCGTAATGCCGGGCACGCCTCCTCCTTGGAACAGATCGGAAAGCTGCACGTGAAATTTGCCCAGCAAACCTTTCACGGGCAATTTCAGAACGTCTATTTTTGTCACTCGCAATTGGATGCCGTTCGATGGCGCCACGCTGAGCGTCCCGCTAATCTCGATCGGTATGCGGGATAATCTTGTGCAGCGTCCCGGAGATCGTAACCTGCTCCCCGTCGCCGGAAATCTTGATGTTTTTTAGCGGCGAACCTGATGCGGTGTCCTTATTGAGATAGTTGCAAATGTCGCCGATGTTAGCTCGCAAAACCCCAGTCTTGATATCGAGAAAAAAGGACTCAGTGTCATCGAACGTTGGATCCACATTCTTCTTGGAGCGAACTAATTGCCCGCGCAGCCACCGTACATAAATCCGAAAGTCCGGCCCTTTGCGCAGCAGTAAGTTGTGCGCGTATACGTTCGTCGGCTCGGTCGCAGGGCCGGCAGGCGTAGACCCGGTTATTGGCTTGTTGGAGACGGCTGCGTTCGGCGCCGGAGCCGCGGCCGGCGAACGCCGCCCCAGGTAGACAAAGAAAGCCACTCCCGCCGCGAGGACGAGAACGACCAGCCATAGAACCGCGCGTTTACTGTTCATTCGCGGCCAATCGTGCGGCCCAGGGCCACTCCTCTAAACCGCGCGCCCGCCATAAGTATGCAATCACGCCGAGAGCAAGCAATATCAAGCCGGCCACCACATACACCCATTCGCTCGTAACTAGAATGTACAGCCACCCAAGCAGCGCAAGAATCACGGGCAGGGGATACAGCGGCATCGAAAACGGGCGCGCGATTTCTTTCCGGCGCTCGCGAATCAGCACAACCGCCACGCACTGTGCCGCGAATTGCGTGAGAATCTGCACGATAATCAGCTCCTTGATCAGTTGCTCGAGCGTGAATAAGCAAGCGATCGCCGAGACACGCCCATGAAGACCACCGAAAACGCCGGAAAATGCTTCGTGTTATGCACGCGCGCGAAAGCCGAAAAGAAACGTCCCTCGGCCGCCGCCGCGTAAGGCACGCGCGTGTAACCAAGCAATACGCAAAACACAGAGGCAAATGCGACCCAAAGAATCAGCACCGTCATGACAAGCAGCCGCTCGTCTGCCATAGAGCCGCTCCATAAGTCGGAAACAACCGCCTGAGATTGCGCAGCTTCTTGCCAGGGTATCACGCCGATGACAGACAAGCTCATTGCCATATACAGGACTGCCAGAATGCCGATCGACAGCAAAACAGCGCGCGGAATGTGTGGTCGAGGATTCTCGATCTCGCCTCCGATCAGACAGACAGTGAAGTAGCCGCTGTAGTCATACATGCTGATCAGCGTCCCTGCCCCTAAGCCCGACAAAAAAGACTGGCGAAAGACGAAAGGCGCCCGGCGGAAAAGCAAAGGCCGCTTGCGGCTGAAAGTGCGACACGCCGCCCCAGATCACTACGCCCATAGCCAGCACCAAGCCGACCAGAAGACGGTCGATATTCTGCCGATCGACCGGATGTTGCGGTACAGAAGCCAGGTCGACGCGAAGCAAACTGCAATCGCCAGCACATCTGCTCCGGCTCCGCTCAGCGCGGGAAAAAGGTAGCGCGCGTAGTCAGCAAAACCGACCGCCCCCGAAGCGGCCGTCAACGGCGACACAAGCATTACTTGCCAGAGAAACAAAAATCCCATCAGGCGGCCCAAGGATTGGGGTCCGAAGCCTTGCTGCAGGTACTCATAAGAGCCGCCCGTACCGGGCATAGCGGCTCCGAGTTCTGCCCACACCAGCCCGTCGCACAGCGAGAATCGCGCCGAGCACCCACCCGAGCAGCGCCTGCGGCCCATTCATGGTGGACGAGAATGATCGGAATGGTCAGAAACGGACCAACCCCGACCATCTTCAGCATGTTCGCGGCCAGGGCCGGGAATAGGCCCATGCCCCGCTCAGACTCGGACGAGCTTCTTTGGTGATGTCCGCTATGGGTGGCGTCGCAACTATTCGCTCGAGAGCCTGACTTCAGCGGCTTGATCGCTACTTCTTTGAAGAAGACGATGTCGTTGTCGCTGTGGTTCTGGAGACCGAAGTAGCCCTGGTCGGGGCGGCGGCCGCGGTCCGGCTCAAACCTCAGCTTCTTCGGCGGGACTGGCTCGCCCTCCGTGTAGTCGGTCACCTTCTGGCCGTTCACGGTCACTATCGTTCGCGGACCATCCAGCGTGATCTCCATCGTGTTCCACTCAGGACCCGGCTTGCCCGGCTTCGCGAGCGGCTTTGTCAACGAGTACAGAGTGCCCGTGACGTGATACTCGTCCTCGCCGCCGCGATTCCGGATGATTGTCGATCTGTACTTCGTAGCCTTTGTTCACCGGCATCCATGGCTCGGTCGGCCTGTTCCGGAATCCGGATGAAAACGCCCGAGTTGTCGTTGACATCGCGCATCTTGTAAACAACGCGAATCACGCAATTCCCCACCTTGCCGCCCGTCCCAATAAAGCAGCCCCATGCCGCCATGTGTTCGGATCACTCCGTCTTCCACAGTCATGCCGCCCGGGCCGACATGCTTCCAGCCGGTCAGGTCCTTGCCGTCGAAAAGCTGTTTCCAATCCGCGGCGAAGGACGCAGCTTGGAAGCATCGCTGCCGCCAGGAGCAAAATCGGTCCGAGTTGTCGTTTCATAGCCAGCGCTTCATTCGTAACACACTTCGCGCTGTCACGCTGCCGCCCGAAGCCTTAGAACGAAAATCGCAACTGAAGATCGATACGTCGTTGATTGCTGGCCGTCGCCTCCGCCCCGAAGCCGCCCGTGATGCCGGTTGATTGGAAGAAGTACGGTGACGTCAGTGCGCCGTTCGGCGTGTTCAGGTTTTCGTGATTGAGGATGTTTCTCGCATTCACGCGAGAGCGTCACATTGTACCGGTGCTCGCTTCCCTCGCCGCCAAAACCTCTGCCGCCTCCGGTCCGCCGAACCCTCCGCCCCGGCCGCCACGGCCACCGCCGCCGCCTCCCGCACGGGCGCCGCCGCTCGGCCCTTCGAACTTCGTCGTGCCGAAGCCCCAGGTCTTGCTCAACCGAAGATTCAGTCCGATAAACCCCGGCCCAGTTCCGTAGTTGCGGCCAATCATTTGAGGTACCGCGCCGACTACCGGATCAGGATTGACGTATAACCCGAAGAATCGAATTGAACTCGCCGCCGGCGAATGGCACGACGAAACTTCGGGACGCGCGGTTGGCGACCTCGCCCCCTGCAGGTAAAGGTCAGTCCCGGTTGTGATGTTAAACGGAATGCCGCTATGAAGCACTATGAACGGCGAGAAGCCTCAGACCCCAAGGCGCTGCAATAGAACCACCCATGAAAAGAGTGTGGTGGAAATCGAGCGACGACCGCCCCCAGTCCTGAGCGATATTGTACGGATTGGACGGCATCGTCGTGATCCCGTCCGTATCGCTATGCGCTTGCGTGTAAGCGTACCGGCCGAAAAGCGTGACGAACTTCCCAACCGTCGAGTTCACGCTGACGAGCGCCTGCATCTGTTTGAACATCCCGTCGACTGGTAATCGTAAATGTCGCCGATGTTTCCAAATGGCCGGACGATCCCGGACTGAAACGTTTCCGAACCCGTCGCCCGGAATTGAATTCGAACGCCAGGCGGCAGCGCTCCACTGGTCGGAATCGGCGCATTGATGTCATTCGTCAGCAGTTCGTGGATACCCGCGCGAATTCATGAAATTGACGCGATAGCGTGGTGTGCGACAGCAGCTGCCGATCCATGCCGATAACCGTCTGCAGCAGTCACGGCGCCTTCAGATTGCTGGTCGATCAGATATTGCTGCTGCGTCTGCGCGGTCAAACTGCTGAGAGGTGGAATGCCACTGGCTGATGAACGCCGCATTGTAAAAAGTCGGGTTATTCACTGTGTAGGTCTGACTGGCGCCGATTGGAACGGTACGCCTGTTCCACATTCGTGATTGCAAACCGGTCGTAGAACATTCCCCAACCTCCACGAATGACGGTCTTCGGCACGCCCTCCGGGTCCCTTCCTTCCAGGCGACCAGGCGAAGCCGATTCGAGGAGCCCAATCGCTTTTGTCGTTGATATTGTTCTGCGCTTCCCATCGCAGTCCCAGACTCAGAGTGAAATTCGGTTTGACCCGCCAGTCATCCTGCACAAACGGTCCGAAATCCATCTGATTGAAACCGATATATGGATTGCCTCGCGTTATGCTGAACTTCGAAGGACCGTAGCCCATGCGGTAATCGCGCTCGGACTCCATTGCACAAGCTGATCTGAAGATAGCTGCTCGGTCGATGCAGTGATCATTGCCCGTGGCAGAATCGAGGTCAGCACCGGAATTGCCTCCCAGAAACGAATACGAGCCGTTAAAATCCAGCGGACTGAGATCGTCCAGCAGCGTTGTTCTCGATCCGGAAACCGAACTTGGTCGTATGAGCGCCCCAGGTGAGCAGTCGTGTAGTTCTGCAATTCGTAATAATTCTGCAGGTCATAACTCCCGCGTAGCCCTGCGAGTTGACCGTTCGGATGGAGCTATAGCCCGACCCGCCGGAAAGGAAGGACTGTCGCAACGTTCAACTCGGGCGTCGTGCTCTGAGCTCACTCGTAGTCTGTTTCGTCCGGTCAAATTCAAAATGCGTTTCATTGACGACTTGCACGCTGATGACGGACGTTTCGACGATCTGTGCTGATTGTTCTGTGGTTTCCTGGCCGTATCCGTTGCTCGGGAAAATGAACTCCGCCTATCGTGGTGCTGGGCAGGCTGAATCCGCCGATATTTGTCAGCATGTGATTGTTGTCAAGATACTCGTACCGGAAGCTCAAAGTGTTGTTCGAGTTCAGCTGCTAGATCCACCCGCGGACTAACCGTTGTGCGGCGCTGCGGCGTCGAGTAATAAGTCTGGTAAGACTGGCTGCGAAGGAAATCAGAGGTCGGCACGCTGGCAGTAATGATTCCGTTGTCATCGATCTTACGCCGTTCAACATCCACGAAGAAGCTGGCCTTCTTGTGATCGGACCGCTGACATTTCCCCCGAAGAGCTGCGTGCGAAATGGCGGGTTGTACGACAGAAAAGGATTTCGCGAATTCCAGACGTCGTCGCTGATGTTGTAGTAGCCCTGGCCATGAAACTTGTCCGAACCCGGCTTTGTAAAGATCTGTATTCTGCCGTATCCGAGCTTGTCGAATTCCGCTGAAAACGGATTCGAATTGATCCGGATCTCCCGAATCGAAGCTTTAGGCGGCAGGCGGCCGCCGGTAAATCCATCGATGAAGATCTGATTCCCTCCCGGCCCGGCCGACGGTCCCGCCAGCGCCGGCAGATCTGCCTGCAAATCGTCCGGATCATCGGGTAACGCGTCAAGATCTTCCTGTTTCAAGACCAGTGCGCTCGCGTTATTTGAGGGCTCCGTGCTGACCGTATTCGTCGTGTATCCGTCACCGTCACTTCCTGCTTTTGCGTTTGCACCGCCATGGTCAGTTGGCGCGTAGTTGATTGGCCAGACGCAAGGCTGATCGCTAAGGGTGTTTGCTGCTGCAACCCGGCGAAGGTGGCGGATACGCTGTAAGTGCCCGGCGCAATTCCGTGAAAAACATATGCGCCGTCGCCGGACGAAGTCACGGTACGGGTAGCATCGTTCGCGTCGGTCAGTGTGACCTTTGCTCCCGGAACCACGGCGCCGCTCGCGTCCTTAACTGTTCCTCTGACGGTGCTGTTGCCGGCCGGGATAGTGCGTTGCGAAGATGGCTGCGCAGTGCCGGACCCGGACTGCGCTGGCGCCTGGGCTCCCAAAAGCGCCACTCCGAATACGGCGGCCAAAAGACACGTATACCTCTAAGAATCATTCCCTCTCCACTGAAAATTTAGTGAGCTGCAGGAGCAGCTACTGGGGCGCCGACATCTCGCCCAAACCCCAATCGCCGCCGGCGGAGTCGCCGCCGCCGGATCGCTGCCGGCCGGCGGGAGCCGCCTGTAAAATCGGTTCCACACCGGCAATCACATTGGTTGCCAGCAACTGAGCGCCGCCCGCTCCGTCCAGCACGCCGGAAATTATCACCGCGTCGCCAGGCTTCAAATCTGCAAGCGAGATCTTGGGTAAGCGTTCGATCATTGCTGAAATATCTGCGCTTCCGCCGCCGTGCATTGCCGGGATCTTCCGAACCCCGGCGTTTGTCCTCGGATTCCAAGACTTGCGGCGGGCTTCCCGCGCGCGCTCCAGCCCCTGCCCCTGCGCGCTGGGCCAGTCGAGCGGCCATCTCGGGCGGCAGTTTGTGAATAGCGGCGCTCTCATTCAGCATGACCGCCACCGGCTTCTTTGTCGCCAGATCGCGAATCGCGAATCTTTACCGCCCGGCGAAATCGAAACAATCGTGCCATTCAAAATACGAAACGCTCCCGAATAGAATTTGCGTGCCGTGATCGTCGATCCATCAGCGCCCGTTTCTCCAATTACTCGAACGTGGTCGCCTACCTGGAGCTGGGTCATTTGGGATGGCGACGGCGTGTTCGGATTTTCTGGAGAGTAGCGCGTGAACTCGGTTTGCGGCGTAGTCTGAATCACCGCCGGTTTCAAACCCGCGGGCAAACGCTCATTTATAGTGACCGTCCCCTTCGCCGCGTCCACTTCGGTGATCACGCCGGCGGTGCTGTGCTGCCATTCAGCTTCTTGCGCGGCGTGCGCAGCCTGCAAATCCCGCCCCGACATCAGAACAACGCTGCGCGCCGCAATTTTAGCCGGATCTTCCGCCGACTTAAATCCACGAACATCTACGCGGTCTCCCACCGCCAGCTCATCAGCCGTGATGCGACTTGCGCTCTTCAAATCCTTGGCGCCCGGAGCCACCTTGAGAAGTGTCTTGGTATCTGCCAGCAGCACCGTTTGTTCCGCGCCTGACTTGTCATCCTTAACTACAGCGCTGTGCGTTACGGCATCGAGCGAAGTGATCGTTCCGAGAATGTGCTCGGTCGGCTTGGCGGGCGGCGCCGAGGCGCCTGGCTAGCACCCTGGCATAGCAAGGCGGTAAAAGTAAATAGAATTGGGTATAGCTTTCTCACGCAGCTCTTCCTGGCTTATGACGGAGGCGAAGTAGGCGGAAAGAAAGTTACCGGACTGGTAAAGATGAGTAGGAAAGTGGGGCGGCAATTCTAAATCGGGCCGCGGCGCAAATCGCTATTTACTGCTTAGGAAGCGCGGGCGGCCCGAGGTAAGTCGATCAGTATGCTAAGCAGCATTCACCAGCATGTCGTCGAACATTTCTTCGCCGTCGGCCTGATGCTTGTCGGCTTGTTCCTGACATTGAATGCAGTAAGGAGCCCACGGTACAGCTGCCAATCGCTTCGGGCTGATCTCCTCTTCGCAATGCAGGCAGACGCCAAAGGATCCGTCGTCAATCCGGCGAAGGGCTGAGCGAACGTTACGAAGCAAGTTGGACTCCCGGTCTAAATTGCGAATTGCGAGTTCCCGCTCGGAAGCGTGCTGCACCTCGTCCAGCGCGTCGGCGCTCTTCTCGATGGCAATCGCGTCGCGATTTCGCACGATCCGTTCCAACTCGTCCTGTTTTGTTTGCAGGATCTTCTTGAAGTTGTTCATCTCATTCTTCGTCATTATCTTTCTCCTTAATACTGACCAGCTCGCTCATCTTAAAAAGTAGGTTCGAAGCAGCCGAGTCTTCCGTTTAGACGTAGCACTTTTCTAAAAGGTTCATCAACGGTACCACAAAATCGCCGTCGCATATCAGCGAGGAGTTACCAGTACTGACACGTGCATGGCAGGTGTGGCGTGTTCTGAGTCTTCGAATCATAGCATGACCCGCATGCAATTTTGCACCCATTCTTTTGCATGTGCTTTTCCACCCTGATTTTCGGCCTCTCTTGCCAGCCGCTTGTGTGTAGGTCGAAGGAAAGAGCAAAAATTCTCACCCGCGGTGAGAAGAAAATCGCAACATCCGGTAATCTCTGGAGTCTTGTGTTCTTACTAGCAGAGCAGACTTCCGCCTGCAGCCAGCAAGCTAGTTCACACGCAGCCGGTGCTTTTCCTTCAAGACCAGTTCGTCGAAGATAGCTAAGACCTTTTTCCGATAGGTGTACATCTGGCGCAGCGAGTCTCGAAAGCCTTCCTCGTAACGGCGCGGGTGCAGCCATTTGTTGAGAAGAGGGCGCGGAACATCGATATCACGGCGCAGGTCGTCGGCCGAATGCCCACGCAGAAAGAGCCCGTAAAAGATCGCCGCTTCCCGCTGCGGAGCAAGTGGATCGATGTCTTCGCGCCCAATCATACGGTATGTGCTTAATTCCGTATCGTACACCAAAAATCAGCCTCGCTGGCCTCTAAGTCATCAGTCTAACAACGCTGTCAAGTCTCTCCAATTTTTCGAAAAAACGACTGTGAAGCGGGTTGGCAACCGGCGAGCGGAACTCGGTCCGGCCCATTCTCGACCGATTTGAGGTACGATTTCTGCAAAACGGTTTGTGCATGCCCGAAGCCCAGAACCCAACCCGGAGCGAGTTGCAGCTTAGCGGAAAAATCGTGGCGGGCGAACTCGTCCGAAATATGGAGCTGGGCCGGTTTGAAATGGCCTACGCCGTCCTGCTCCCCTGCTTTTTTACCGTTTTTCTGAATCCGGCTGACTACGCCAAATTGCGAGGTGTTCTCCCGCTGGTCGCCGATGATGCCCGGCGTGCCCTGCGCGCCCGCGTCAGCGAGCTAAATCGTGCGCCAGGGAATTCCGGATTTCGCAAGCGAACCCAGCCCGCGAAAGAATACCGGATCGCCTGCCACGAATGGGATATCGAGTTTTTGCCCGATCCTGAAGTGCCTTCCGGGGACGTGGAGATTCATTCGGAATTAAGCGAGACCGAGACTCCCGGTTTCCGCGGGACCAAAACTACTTTGATCGGCCGCGAGCCTTCAGTCACGCAACGCACCGGCGCGCATTCCACCCGCCTGACAAGTTCTGCCCCCGCCGTTTACGCCGCCTTGCATTTCGAAGACGAGACCGGTCCCCAAACATTCTTGATGACGACAAATCAGGTGAGCGTGGGCCGGGGCGGCGAACGAGCAGTCGGTCGATCTAGCCCTGCAAGCTAATACCGAGATCTCGCGTGAGCACCTCATTATCCGTAGAAATCCGGCAACCGGCCTTTTCACAATCACAGACAGCAGCACCAATGGCACTTGGGTGAATGGCAAGCGCCTGGCCGAAAGGCGCCGAAGACATGCTGCCGGACAGTGCGCGTATTGGTGTCGGCGAAGTGCTTACCATTGCCTTCGAAGTGCGGGCATGACATTCCTCTATTACGCCCACGTGCCGTTCCTTCTTGCATTCGTTCTCTTTACCCTCGTCTTCGCCTGGAAAGCGTGGCGCCATGACTGTTAATCTGAAAAGCCCGTTATCGCTCCGCGCCGGATCCGCCACGCACCCTGGGCGCTCGCGAGCTCTCAACGAAGACCGGTTGTTTGCTGACCCTCAGAGCGGCGTGTTTCTCGTCGTGGACGGCATGGGTGGACACGCCGCCGGCGAGATTGCCGCTGAAACGGCGCGCAACGCGATTCGCGATGGTCTGGAACAACGGACGGCTGATCCGCAGGCCGATATCCGGCGCGTCATCACCGAGGCGAATAACCGGATCTTTACTCTCGCTGAAGGCAACTCCGAATGGCGCGGCATGGCTTGTGTGCTTACGCTCGTTCTCCTCGATGCGCAATCCGTCGCCTGGGGACACGTGGGGGATTCCCGCCTTTACATTTACTCGGCAGGCAAACTGCGGAAACTCACATCCGATCATTCGCCGGTAGGTATGGACGAAGATCGGGGACTCCTCGAAGAATCCGCGGCCATGCGTCACCCCGCCCGCCACCAGGTGCTGCGCGATGTCGGCTTGAGAAAACGAAACGCGGACGAAAGCGATTTCGTCGAAACCAGCACGATTGCCTATTCCCCCGGCGACGCGTTCCTGCTCTGCAGCGACGGCCTCAGCGATGCCCTGACGTCGGCCGAGATTGCGGCGTTGCTGCGGCAGCACGGCGGCGAAGCGCAATCGGCCGCCGAGCGGCTGGTGTCGGCTGCGAACACGCGCAGCGGGTCCGATAACATCTCAGTGATCTTCTTCGCCGGCCCGGAGTTTTTCAACGGAAATCCCGGCTGCCTCGCAATTGCGTCATGCCGTCACCCGGGTGCGTCTCGCCCGCCGCGGGCCTTTCTTCCGGCGCCGCAGCACTCTGTTTCTAATCGCCGGCCTGCTCCTGGGACTTCTGCTAGCGATCGCCTGCCAAAATAGAGCAGCGGCAATTCTAAAAATTTCGGCAGAATTGAGGGAGTGGATTCGCTGATGATCGATTCGCCAATAACCCTGGAGCGCGAGAGTAGCCCCGCTGTCGAACAGACCTTTGGCAAATACGAGCTGCTCGAACGGCTCGGGCGGGGCATGGCCGATGTGTATCTGGCGTACCATCCCGATCTGAACCGGCGCGTCGTTTTAAAGATCATCGAAAGATCGGCGAGCGAATCAAACCGGCTTGCGATTGAAGCCGAGCGGCGGGGCGCGGAATTGCAGCGCAAACTGCACGGCCGCGACAAGCGTGTCCTCGAAATCTATGAGACAGGCGAGCTCGCCGGCTGCTTCTTCGTCGCGATGCAGTATTTTCCGGGCCGTACGATTGCTGAAATCTTGCGCGCCGAGCGCGCCATCGAGGCCCGGCGCGCAGCTCGCCTCGCTGCTGAAATCTGCAGCCAGCTTAGAACTCTGCACGGTTACTTATCTACGCCCCAGCAGAAGACCGCTGTCGTCCATGGCGATATCAAGCCATCAAATATTCAGGTCGGTGCGCATGACGAATTGCGCCTGCTTGACTTCGGCATCGCCAAGTTGATCCGTGCGGGGCATGACCTGACGCAGCATCAGCTCGGCAGCCCCAGCTACTGTTCTCCGGAGCGCCTGCGCAATTCGCAGGTGGATGTGCACTCTGATTTGTGGGCCCTCGCGGTGACCCTGTATGAAATGGTGGCGGGCGTTCCTCCCTTTCAGGCGTCTGACACGCGCGAACTCGAGCGGCTGATCCAATCGCGCAAAGCAGCATTCGTATTGCCCGCGAACTGTCCGCCGCGCCTCAAAGCGATCGTGCTCAAAGGCCTGGCCGCCGATATCAAGAAGCGCTATCGTTCCGCGGCTGAATTCGAGAGCGATCTCCAGGCGTTTCTTGCCGCGCAAACCGCGCCCAGGCGGATTTCCATTCAGACCACTGTTGTCCGGCCGAAGCCGGTTCCGCAAAAAACGCCGGCCAGGAAGCATGTTTCGCGCGGCACCCTGGCGATTGCGCTGCTCGCCGGACTCCTGGCAGGCGTGCTTTTGCTCATTCCCGCGACTTATTATTTTCAGGCGAAGCGCCTCAGTCATGCCATTGCAGCGCCTAAGGACTACATTCAGTCCGATCCTGGAGTGCTCGCTCGAGACTGGATGCTTTATCAATCTCTCAAGAATAAGAGCAGCCTGGAGCGCCAGTTTTTAAATACCCCGGAAATTGAGAAAACACTGAATCGCAACCTGGTCAATTCCGCCGGAGGTTTAATCACACGGTTTCGCCAGGCGTCCAGCGCCGCCATCCCTCGCGCCGAGTGGCAGCAGGCGAAACGTTGTCTTCTGGACGCGCTTTCGCTTGAACCAAAGAATCGAAAGAGCCTGGGTGAACTGCATTTCGTGAACGGATATTTAGCACGCTGCGGATTCTCTACGAGATGCCGCACGCGCTGCAGCTGTTCGCCGGCGGCCTCGGACGACGACGAAGCGCTGCCGGTCAGCCGCTGCGGCGACCCGCTGCCCGCATGGCTCTCCGAAGACTGGCCAGGCCCCGAAATGCAGGCCCGCATCGCCAAGCTGAGCCCCAGCACGGCTCGGAAGTTGCGGCGTCACGCTCGCTCGTTTCCCCTTCGAGCTTGCGGGGTCGGCCATGGGCCAGCGTCCTGCATCAGAAGTTCGACGTCAATTTTTCCATTCTGTCATTGCGAGGAGCCCGCAGGGGGACGAAGCGAATGTCGTGCAGCATCAGCGACATACGTCACCAGATTGCTTCGCGGAGCCTGTCCTCGGGCGGCGCATCGCGCCGACCCGGGGGCTGGCAATGACATCTCTTTAGGTATATTGCGAATTTCTGGCTCCGCAAACTAGCGATCTGCTTCACCTGAGATCGAGCGGCAGGTGCGGCCGGCGCGCCCTCCCCCTTACTCGCCGATGGCGTGCCCGCTTTCGGCCCGGGGTTGCCGGGGCTGCCGCTGGCGATCGCCTGGTGCTCGTTCATCTGCCCAGGATCTCGACGGCGCCGTTTGCCGTTTCTGGAGCAGGATGGTCGGAATGAGCCGTCGCCGTTAAAGTCGCCGGCCGCCGATTGCGTGCCCAGGCCGTTGCCGAGGTTGCCGACGGTAGCCGCCGCCGATCCGTTTGAGCTCCCTGTTCATCTCCCAGATCGCGAAGGCCGCACCGTTGGCGCGTTCGGCAGGAGGTGTCCAGAGTAAAGCCGTCGCGGTGAAGTCGCCGGTGCCGATCGCGTGCCAGCAGCCGTTCCCCAGGGTTGCCGAATCGTGGCGCTGCCGATCACTTTGGACCCCTTCATCTCCCAGACCGCGACCGCGCCGTTGCGGTTCTGCAGCAGCATGCCGGGAATAGCCGTCGCCGTTGAAATCGCCGCTGCCAATCACATGGTCCAGGTGGTTCCCCGGGTTGCCGATCGTGGCGCTGGCCGTGACCTTGGTCCCGGTCATCTCCCAGATCGCCACGGCGCCCGTTGCTGTTCTGAAACCAGAATGTCGGACTTGCTGTCGCCGTTGAAATCGCCGGTGCCGATGGCCGTGCCCCAGGCGGTTCCAGGGTTGCCGACCGCGCCGCCGCCGACCTTCTTCCACCCGTTCATCTGCCAGATTTGGACGGCGCCGTTCGAATTCTGCCACAAGATGTAACGGCAATCAGAGGACTGCCCCAGAAATAGCCGGCCCCGATCGCCCGCCACGCCGCCCGGATTGCCGGGGCTGCCCTTCGCGATCACCTTGGTACCGTTCATTTCCCAGATGTCGGCCGCGCCGTCGGTGTTCTGCAACAAAATGTCGGACCTGCCAGCATCGTCGAAATCCGCGGTCTGCGGGTTTTTGCTCAACGGCACCCCCACCCCCGATAACTCGAACACGGTGCCGCAGCTTCGATCGGCACCTCCGCAGCCCTGAAGGCCGCCCACAAACGTCGTGCCGTAGAGCGCGCCGGAGGCGTCGAAGATCAGACTGCCCTGAGGACTAGCGCCGGAGCCGTTGTGGCCGAAGCCGTACAGCTGCGTTTCGGTCCAGGCGCGACCCGGTGTGGCGGGCGGGGTCAACTTGAATACGGTGCCGTTGTCGCCGCCCAAATTGCCGCCAAACCATGTCGTCCCGTAAAGCGCGCCGGAGGCATCGAAGATCAGCCCGCCGATCGGACCATTGCCGTCGCTGCCGACGGAGTTGCAATCGCCGCCCTGCGGGCAAAAGCCGTACAGCACGCTCTCGGTCCAGGCGCAGGCGAAATCGTCGGCGGGATAAGTTTGAACACGGTACCGTCATTGCCGGTGCCGCCACTCTGAGTCGTGCCGTAGAACGCGCCAGAGGCGTCGAAGATTAGCTCGGCATAGGGATTAGCGCCGTGGATGCCGCCGCTAAAACTGTAAAGCACGCTCTCACTCCAAGCGCCGCCCGAAGTCGCGGGCGGGGTCAGCTTGAACACTGTGCCATCGTTGGTGTTACCACCCCCAACTGTCGTGCCGTAGAGCGCGCCGGAGGCGTCGAAGATTACGCCAGCATAAGGAAAATGTCCGTCGCTGCCGCCGTTGAAGCTGTACAGCGTGCTTTCGGTCCAAGCGCCGCCCGAAGTCGCGGGCGGGATCAGCTTGAATACTGTGCCGCAGCCGGCGTAGGGGGAGCAATTGCCGGAGCCGCCCTCATATGTCGTGCCGTAGATCGCGCCGGAGGCGTCAAAGATCAGTTTGCCTGATGGTTCAGTGCCGGCGCCGGCGCCGAAGTCGTACAGCGTTGTTTCGGTCCAGGCGCCGCCTTGCATGGCGGGCGGGGTCAGTTTGAAGACGGTGCCGCAACCGCTTTGATAACCGGAAGATCCGAGCACCTGACAGCTCGGATTTCCGCCGCTGCCCGTCGTGCCGTAGAGCATCCCGGACATGTCGAGGATCGGGGGGCATCCGGATTAGCGCCGAAGTGCTCCGGTGTCTTCCGAGAGCAAAATCTGTATAACACGCTTTCGGTCCAGGTGCCGCCCCAAGCGTGTAGGCGAAGTCAGCTTGAACACGGTACCGCAACCGGGAGCTTGGACTAATTTGGCAATCCGAATTGCCGCCCGCTGTTGCCGTGCCGTAGAGCGCGCCGGAGGCGTCGAAGATCAGGGCGGCAGTAGGCAGAGCGCCGTCGCCGCCGCCGGTGAAGCTGTGCAGCGTGCTGAACCCGGTCGCGGCACCGCCGGAGCTGCTTGCGGCAAGAAACGCCGCCAAGCCGATCAGCACGATCGACGTAAATTCTCTGGGGAGCAATCCCGCCCTAAGGCGCGGACGAGGCCGGTTAGACGGGCTGAGTGTCAATGTGCTGATCCTCCCGTTACGGCGGACGGCCGCGTCTGTTGGGTGACGCGAGTTTTGCCCTTAT
>CAVZTP010000001.1:0-599104 GCA_963778345.1 uncultured Acidobacteriaceae bacterium | reverse complement strand
CCTTCTGTCACTTCATAGCGGACTTGCAGACGCATGGATCGCTCGGGCAGTGAACGGATCAGCGCCTCCTGCGTTTCCTTCGTGGTGTTCCGGGCTTCATCCTCATAAAAGAACGAAGGGACGCCCGCCGCTTCAAAGCCGGCAACAAAAGCCCCCGAGGTTCTGATCAGCACGTTATCCAGCAAGTCACGAACAGGCAGCAAGCCGCACATCGGCGGTGCATGGAGCGACTGCTCCCATTTCTTCAGCGTCAAGGGCAAAGTTCGTCTCCTTTCAAGTAGTCGAAGCGCTGATCCGGATCTTTTTCAAGTGCGCAATACACGTGTGGGCGCACGTGGTACTGCGCAAAATCCAGCAAGTATCCGCGCGGCTTTCCATACTTGAACACCATCAAACCGGGAATGGCTAACACGGGGACCACATACTGCAGAAAAATATTGAGCGGGATCCCGAAAAGCTCACCATGGAAAAAACGTCCGAAGATGTTGGCCAGCGCGGCAATAATCAGGATGGCGATGAGATCTTCGAACTCCAACCCGAGCCAGGTCACTCGGGTCCCCAGGTTCCGTGGTACAGATGTTGTTTTCAACGCCATAACCGATCTCTTTAGCTCACTCCTGCCGTCCCGTTGGTGACGAAGAACTCTGCCAGCCGAGCGAGTCCGGAAGCCATCAGGCACAACATCGCTCCCATGAAATGCCGTCCCGGCGTCATGAGAGAGCGGTACGCATCGTACGTCGTCGTGCTGAGCTTTAAGGCTCCTAACCTCAGGCACAGCTTCTTCGATCCCGAGGATCTGCGAGTCTACCTGCCGATACGTTTGCTCTGAACATTGCATATGCAGGCGATGTCGGTGCGCCTAATCCCCGGTGACTCGAGTCGGCGCGGGGCCTGTGCCGCTAGCGGCACCGCTCCCGTCGATGACAACTTCGACACTGCCCTCCGCTCTCTGCTAATCTTCGAGGTTAATCCGCCGAACGGGTCCATTTTGGAGAGTGCATGTGGTCTGACAACGAGTCCGATAAAGATCTGTTGGGATTTTCCCATCTGCAGGCGGCCGTCGTGTCCATCATCGAAAACCGGGATCTCCTGCCGACGACGATCGGGGTCTTCGGTGACTGGGGCAGCGGGAAATCGAGCCTCATTGGCATGATCCGCTCCGAGCTCGAAAAGAAGGACGGCGTGGTTGTGCTCCAGTTCAACGGCTGGGTGTTTGAGGGCTACGAAGGGGCAAAGACCGCGCTTATGGCAAGTGTTCTCGAGCAACTGCTGGAACATAAGACCTTCATCAGTAAAGCCTCCGAGCAGACCAAGAAGCTCGCCAAGAAGCTTCTCAGGCGCGTGAACTGGTTCAAGGTGGTCGGAGGCATCGGCAAGTTAGGGGCCGCGGCGTTCTTTGGTGGCGAGCCGTGGACGGCGACACTGGGCGCAAGCGGCGGCGCGGATCTAGCTTCCGCGACGAAAGAACTGATCGATAAGGCCAAGGAGATCAAGCGCGAGGATCTCAAAGAATACCTGAGCGACGAGAAGAAGGAGGAGCAGGAGCACGAGGCTCGCCGAAGCATCCGCGAGTTCCGACACGATTTCGAAAAGCTCCTGAACGAGTCGGACATTCACACGCTGGTCATCATCATCGACGACCTCGATCGCTGCTCGCCGGAAACGATCATCCCCACGCTCGAGGCCATCAAGCTTTTCCTGTTTGTGAAGGGCACCGCGTTCATCATCGGCGCCGACGAGGATCTCGTAAAATACGCGGTCAGACGCAGATTCCCAGAATTGCCCGGTGATCGCCGTGAAGTAGGTAGAGACTACCTTGAGAAGCTGATCCAATTCCCGATTCGTATTCCGTCACTCGGTCCCGCCGAGGTCGAAACCTACATCAGCCTTCTCTTTGCGAGCCTCTCGCCAGGTCTTGAAGGGGATGATCTGAAACGCGCCTGCGAGATGTTGACGACAGCCGAACCCTCCGCGCTCACGAGCGCGAGCTTCAATTTGCGCATCGCGCTGGAGGTATTTCCGAATATGCCAGAGCCGCTTAAAGAGCGCCTCCTGATGGCAGAGAGGTTCGCGCCGCTTCTCGGTACGATCATGAACGGGAACCCGCGACAGTGTAAGCGATTTCTGAATACCCTTCTTCTCCGGCTGAAGATGGCGCACTCACGAAGGGTCGACCTCAAGCAGCGGGTTCTTGCAAAACTCATGCTCCTTGAATACTTCAAGACCGAATTTTTCAGGCAACTCGCCGAGGTGCAGGCGGGGCAGGAGGGAAGGCCGCAACAACTTGCCCGGCTGGAGCGGATGGCTAATGCCGAGGGCGAGACTGCCGCCGACGAGACGGCGGCGAGCATGGGAAAAAATAAGAGAGAGCCGTCTCAATCGCAGCATGGGCCGCTCCCGACCCAGTTCGCGCTCTGGATATCGGACGAATGGACGCATGAGTGGCTCCGGCTCGAACCTCCACTTGCGACCGAGGATCTCCGGCCGTATTTCTTCTTTTCGCGCGACCGGCTCGGAATCCTCGGGGTAGATACTCAGCGGATGAGCGTACCGGCTCGGCACGTCCTGAACAGGTTGCTTCACGAAAGCGAGGCGGTGCGTCTGGCAGCCCTGACGGAAGGTGAGAAGTTGAGCGGCGCGGACGTGATCGCGGTCTTTGAGGGGCTTGCCACGCGCGTGCGCCAAGAGGAGGACCTCGGAGATCCGAACTCGGCCTTCAGCCGCATATTTGAGTGGTCCGAGAAGCGCGTCGAGCTTCGGTCTCAATTCATTCTTCTTCTTCAAAGCCTACCTGAGGCGAACCTCCCGATCTGGGCCGCATCGAAGCTGCGCCTGCTTACACGGGGTACAGAGCTTGAATCCGTAGCAGATGAGGTGTTGAAGAAGTGGACACAAAGCACGGTCAACAAAGAACTCGCCAGGGCCGCGGCTCCCCGCGCACTCCGCATTCAGAACTAAGATGGGCACATCGAAGACGCACGGCGGTCCACGTGACAAAACCCCGCTTCTACCTCCCTTCGCTCTCGGCGGCAGCTCCGCAGCGCCGGGTCCCGGGGAAGAAGGTGCCGCAGGCGGTCCCGACGGCGGAGCGGCGGCAGATCCCGGCGTGTCGGCGACGACACCAGCGCCAGCTGCGACGTCGGCGGGGACCACCCCAACTCCTGCCCCTATTCCGCCGGGGGTGGGCGCGGTAAGGGGGCCGTGGACGTCGGCGCGTATAGCGATGTCGAGCGTCGCGAAGGGCGGCACCGAGGGCGGTCGGATGGGACGCGCCGCGCGGCGGTATGTGCGGGCGAAGGGTGGTTCGAGACGAGCCGCCGCCGCGGCGACAGGCGGACGGGCGGCGACAGGCCGTCTTGGCGGCTTTTTCGCGGACGCCGCGACACGCGGCTTTACCGAGGCGGCCCGGTCTCTAGGCGTCGAGGTCGTCGGCCGAAGTATCGAAACCGCGCTCGCCATAATCTTGAACGCCCTTGCGCCCGCAGGCACCACGGACGACGACGCCACGGCCAGGCGGGCCACGAATGAGACGCTGACGGACGTCTTCGAGCGCTACGGCGTGATCGACGGTGGACTCGATCGTTTGAACGCGATGGACGCGGACGGTGTGCGGGATGTCATCCAGCGCTCGGTGTGCTCCTACATCTACCAGCGTTGGCTCTTAGATCTGAGTAAGAAGATCGAGGAGCACTCCGTTTCGGCGGATCGGGCGGTCCGCCTTGAGCGCGACGTCAAGGTTTACGTGCGGGACCTCGTCCAATTAAATCTCGCGGCCCGAGACGTGCTCGGGATGGACTGGAGGGGAGCCGAAGGCCAACGTTTCACACGCGAGGTGTACGAGCAGGCTTACGAGTTGCTCGGAGCATGACTGAATGCCGTGGCATGTTTACGCCCAGATCGGACCGGCCGACGAGTTCACACCGGAGATTCCGAAGGATGAACCGCGCCTCCCGATCGCGATCGACAAGTCCGGAAGCCCCTTCGAGGTCGCATCCGGTCTAGTGGACAAGGTCCTCAGAGCCGGACTCGCTCCGCTCCCCGCAACGATCGATTTATTAAATATTGCCACGGTCATCTTCGCGACCGACCTCCGGGTGTCGCGCAGCTACATACAGGACCAATGGACGCGCGAGTTGATTCTTTATTTGCCTGTTTCCGAGCCCGATCTGTGGGAGGGCGCGCGTGATACGCTCGTTGAACTAGCCTCCTTTCTCACGGGCGACGTTTGGCAGATACGTTTCCGACCCTCCGCGTCGGTCGAATACGCAAAGCGATCTGAAAAGACTGCGGAGCCCGTGAGCAGCGTCTGCCTGTTCTCTGGAGGACTCGACTCATACGTCGGCGCGATAGATATTCTAAGCACGGGCGAACGTGTCGCCCTCGTGGGCCATTACAGTACGAAGCGCGATCAGGAGGCAGCGTTTAACACGCTCGTGCCTGAACACGCGGCGCAACTTCTACCCCTCTGGTTTCACGTCTTGCCGCCGCTCATACATGCTGACCACGTGGGCGAATCGACTATGAGATCTCGTTCTATCTTGTTTCTTGCGCTCGGGAGCCTCGTGGCGAGCGCGCTGCCGGGCGATCCACGGCTGATCGTGCCAGAAAACGGCTTGATATCGCTGAACGTACCGCTCACGTTCGGTCGCGGAGGGAGCCACAGTACGCGGACCACTCATCCACACACGATCGCGCTCTACCGAAGGTTGCTGGAGATATTGGGGATCTCAACGACGATAGAACTTCCTTATCGTTTCGTTACGAAAGGCGAGATGCTTCGGGATGTAAAGAACCCCGCCTTGCTTCGCATCGGCATCCACCAAACGATGTCTTGTGCTCACCCGGTTGCCGGCCGTTATCTTAAACTCCCTGTAGGTCATTGCGGATACTGCGTTCCGTGCATCATCCGTCGTGCGGCTCTGCACGCGGCAAATCTCGATGACGAATCCAGGCAAGTGGATATATTGGCCCGCGGCATCACGCTATCTTCTGCGGCAAGAGCCGATAAGCGGGCCTTCGAGATGGCGATATCGAGATTGAAACCGATGACCCGCTTTGAACGTGCCGCAGAGATTCAAAACTCTGGCCCGATCGCCCCGGATGACATTAATGGGGCTCTCCGCGTGTTCGACTCTGGCATGCAGGAAATCGAACGTTTTCTCAATTCCTGTCCGGGGACAGGTAGATGACCATGAGCACCGCGGATGCCCTGGTTGACGCGCATTGCCATATCGATCTCTTTGAAAACCCACGGCAGGTGTTGGAGGAAGCCGAACGGCAACACGTATATACAATCGCAGTGACTAACGCTCCGTCCGTTTTTGAACATAGCCAACGCCTCGCCGAAAGCTCCAGATACGTGCGCACGGCCCTCGGTCTACATCCAGAGCTCGTTTGCACGCACGGAGGGGAACTCGCCCTCTTTCGTTCCCTACTCGGCAGAACACGATACATCGGCGAAGTCGGCCTCGACTACGTCACCTCCGATGCGAAAGATCGTGAGATCCAGAGGAAAGTTTTTGCCTCGATCCTGGAATGGTGCGCAGAGGACGGGGGTAAGATAATAACTGTTCACTCTCGAAGGGCAGCCAATGACGTCATCGCCGCCGTTGGTGATTCCTTTCCGGGCTCTGTCATACTCCACTGGTTCACCGGGAAGCCCAGCGAGTTAGAGGCCGCGAGTCGAGGTGGACTTTATTTCTCAGTCAATCCTGCTATGGCAGTTTCTCCTCGGGGCAGATCACTCATGGCCAAGATGGCTCCTGACCGCGTCATCACCGAGACCGACGGGCCATTTGTCCAAATCCAAAACCGTGTGGCCCGACCAGTGGACGTAAGGCAAGTTCTAACGGTCTTGGCCTCGATTTGGAAGGTGGATGAAGACGAGGCCCGACGGAATGTGCTCGGCAACTTCAGGCGCTGTTGCGCAACCCGAAATGAAACGGATACCCTCCTCATCTAGCCTACTTTCGGTCGCAAAAATCGGTTTTAGAAGCAGACTTTGCATGTACTCTTGTCGCGTCGAGTATGTGTCACTGGAGGTTCCACGCGTTGACCTTTTCGGGATATTTTGCCTGTTGTTCAGCCATCTGTCTGCATCTGCCGCAGGAAGTCTCGTAATCCCCCAAGCGGACGTTTGCGACAAGAGCGTTCAATACAATATCGTTGCCTACGAGCTCAGTGGATACCGGGTGAAGTGGGCGCCGGGTGGGTGGGTGAGTGACGTTCGGGACTCGATGAGCGTTTTCGAATCGCTGCTGCTTGATTGGAGTTTGATGGGCTTATGAACAACTCACTGGGTTAGACTAGCTGGATGCTTCGGCCCGACTCCGAAAGCAAAGAACCGAAAAAACCGGGAGAAAGTCTGATCGGTCCCCTGAAGGATCAGATCGCTTTGATCGCGCTCCTCGTGACGCTCGCGGGTCTGGCATCTACCGAGGCCTACTACGCGCGATTCAACGTGCAATATCAGTTCCTTTCGCTTCCGGCGACCCATATTGTGTATCGCGGCATCGGTGTTGCGCTTTCCAGGCCATACGTGAGTATCCCGTATGTGATCGCTTCAGGGTGGATTCTCCTGGTGAGCAGTGGACGATTGCTGACTCGCTCGCAGCGTTTCGAGTTGCCGCTTACTTACGTCGTCATTTTTCTCTCGACGATCAGCACCTATTTGATTGCCCGGGTGGCTGGAACGCAGCAGGCCGATGCGGATCGGGTGGAGCAGACGTGCACGCTCCCGCGGGTGATGGCGGCTGAAATCAAGGATATGCCGGATATCGACATCGGGCAGAAACTGAGGCTTCTGACAATCGACGCGAACTATGTGATCGTATTCAAGCCGGTAAACGATGCCACTGCCCGCATTCCATTGGTAAAGAGGATCTCAAAAGATGCTGTGCGCACGCTCGAAACCGCCCCGTAACGTGATGGCCATAGTTGCCGTTTTCCTTGCTATTCCTCCTTCGGGTTCGGCGGACGTCATCGTCGGCACCTCCGATCTCCTCTACGGGCATATTGCGGCGATCTCATCCGAGGGTGTCCAGATAGCGACAGGGTGCCAGGCCGGTTCTCCAACCTTTATCAAATGGGACCAGATACGATCCGTTGTTTTCGACGACAACTGCCAGCCTCACAACGTGAACCCACCCTCCGCAGGCCTGCTGCCCTGCAACGAACAACGCCAGTCACTGTTTAGGGTGTATTCGGCAACCGATGATAGCTCAACGTATGGCACGGGCGTGAAGTTGCGAGGAGACAAGCTTCAGGTAGCTCTGCCAAGCACACGAGGGTTGATCGTCGGCGCAAAAACGGGCGTGTCGGCCATTGCACGGCAACAAGTCTGTCCAAGCTCGCTTGCGCAGCAGGCCACCTCATTGCCCGGTTTCTGCCTGGAGCCGTTCCAAGTGGCGGTTAACTGGAGCCTGGAACCCGCGATGCCCAACACGGTATTCAGTCGCGGATTTGCGCTTTTCGTTGAGCGGCTGCCGCCGCAATCGGATGGCCCGGAGCTCGATAGTCGTGGTGCGATGCAGACGGCACTGACGGTATGGACGAGCGGTTTACTCAAATACCGGAAAGAGCTGGGACCGGAAGTAAACGCGTTTCTTGCAAAGAGTGTTTCAAGGTCGGAACATTTCATGTTATTAGTGGCTCCGCAGGTAATCAAGATTGCCTGCCAGGACAATGCCAATCTCATCGTGCGGTTGTCGTTCGCGCGAGGCGGCGATTTTTCCCGGAGCGACGCCGACTACCTGGCTAAATCGCAAATCGAAGGCAGGACGGTGCTGATTAACGCAGCCGACCACAAATTTAGCTATTCGCTTTCGCGCAAGACGGAACCGGGTGCCTTCGACCTCGTTACCGTCTTCGCTCACGAGCTCGGCCATTCCTTTGGACTGCCGGATAAGTACCTTGGGCCTTCCATCGCCTCAATCATGAACCCCGACAAACTCGCGCCGGAGTGCACCGAAGAAGATGCCAAGGATCTGGCGAAGGCGCTGGCGAAGTCACTTCAGGGAACAAGCGCTGGCTATTTCAATGCGACGCAGTGCGGGGGTCTAAGGATTAGGGCGATGGGGGCACGTTAATCGGAAATGAGTTTCATTACGCTGCGTTGACGGCCATGTGTTTACTTGCGCGCAACGAGCCGGTGGCCAGACCGTCAGCGCGACATCATTAATGAAATGAGGTTGGCTAGGCTATTTGCCGCAGACAAACAATCCAGGGGTGGCAAAATGACCCAAGTCTTTCCGGTTTGAGTGATTTGGCGCGCCCCGCTGGACTAGAATGACCAGCGACCTTCTGCTCCAGAGCCAAATGGTCAGCAGCCCTAAAGCTCCTATTTCAGCATGTTTCACTCTGATTTTTGTGGAAACAGGACGGATGGCGTCACAATGCGGACAGGTTCTCGTGGGAGGCAGTGTTGCAGCTCTGCCGCTTACCTGAAATGGAATCCCGCCGCGCGTGAAAAGCTGGAGTCAACACGTCGGCTGCTTTTTTCTTTTAAGCGGTATGTCAATTGTGCACACTGCGGAAGTATTTGTGATAAGGTCGAACACTGTATATTCGCGCTCATTCTCGTGAAGGAGGAAAGCGTTCTTGTGATGCGTTCCAGAATACGGCGCCACCTCGGTGCCTTGCTTGGCGGGTCACCGCCGCACCATATTGCGGCAAAGGGCATTGCGGACGCATTTGCGGATCGGCAAATTGTTCCCTCCGAATTCAATCCGAGGCAGTACGCAATTCTGCTTCTGCAGGTAGCTGCCTCGATCGAACACGCGTTGATGATCGAATATCTATACGCTGCGCATTCCCTGGGCGGCAGCGGCGTGTCGACTTCCCATCAGACGGAAGTTGCGCAGTGGCGGGAAATTATTCTTGGGATCGCAAAAGAAGAGATGGGGCACCTGATGACAATCCAGAACATATTGCGGTGCGTCGGCGGCCCACTTAGTCTGGAACGCGAAGACTATCCATGGGACTCGGAGTTCTACCCGTTCCCGTTCCGCTTGGAGCCGCTAACTAGGCAATCGCTTGCAAAATTTGTGTACAGTGAGTCCCCTGCCCCTGACATATTTACAGGGCCGGAGGCCAATGAGATCCTAACTCTCGCCCTACAGGGCGCAGGCAATGGCACTGTGCACCGGGTCGGTGCTCTGTATTCGCGATTGGAGTTGCTGTTCAAAGACTCAGAGCTTATTCCGGATTCAGCATTCCGTGAAGAGACGTTTCCATTTCAGGCCAATTGGGACGAGTGGGGGCGAGGGTATCAGGCCGGGGCACGCGGCAGCGCAATGGGTGGCGCGATGCCACAGACGCCGAATCTACTGATATTACCTGTAACTGCCCGTACTGACGTGTTGAACGCGCTGGATCAGGTCGCGACGCAAGGCGAGGCAAACCCAACCGCAGATGATTCTGCGCCTTCCCACTTTGCGCGATTTTTGCGTATTTTCCGAGAGTTTCCTCATGATGGAAGCTGGTCGCCCACGCGCGATGTGGCAATCAATCCAGTCGTAGTCGATCAAAACGGCTCGATAGCTCACGAGCACGAATCCACAATCATCACCCATCAGGAGGCTATGAAGTGGGCGCACTTGCTAAATCTGCGCTATCGTTTGCTGCTCGTCAACCTGCTTCATTCATTCGAGTACCCGAGCAATCTTTCCGAAAACAGCCAGTTTACGCCGCGCGGTCTTCTGATTCATTCGACCTTCGGAGAGATGTACAACTTGCGCGCTCTTACTGAAATTCTGATGCAGACTCCGCTCTCACCCGGGTCAAGTCAGTTCGCCGGCCCTCCATTTCAGATGCCGTATACGATGAGGCTTCCGGTCGACGGTGTCGATAAATGGAATGTCCACCTCGATCTGCTCGAGACCTCGCGGGAACTCATGGATGAATTGCAGTATGACGGCCAGAAACATGGAGCCTATCTGCGCGCCTTGAAAGAAGCAGACTCGCAGGTCTCAAGTTCTATTCAGTCGATCAGCGGAAACTTACGCCGATTCACGGCCTACACAAAGTGTCTGAACCCGAAAGGTTGATTCCGAATGCCCATACTCGAACTTCGAATTCTGCCACCGATGGCCATTGGTAGATTTGGTTCATCACCCGTCCCATTGGAGTCCTACGAGCTTGAGGTCGCCGATGATGACCCGCTCGGATTCCGCCGCATCTGCCCCAGAGAGACGCTGGAGATCGATCCTGACTCAGGCCATGTGGCGCGAGTCTACACTCCCAAGCGAATCTGCTTCAAGGACGAACATGGGATCCGGCCGGTCGCTCCCTTTCTGGAGTTGTTCGCGAGAACGTCCGAGGATGAACTTGAACCGGTGACCCTGGATGTTCTTGCGACCGAGGGACTGGCACCGGACGCGATCAGGTGGAAAGTAGACGTCGCAAACATGAAGGCTTTCCGCCAAACGGGCGATCAGAACGACAAAGTCATCGCTGGGACCGGATGGTTCAACGATCACGCTCTCAAACCGCTGCTCGGGGAGTGCAAGAATTTCAAGCAGGATGCCAACATCCCGTTCGGGCACGTCAGGTATATCAAGCCGGCATCCGAGCATCCAGAAATCAGGCTTCGGTTCACGCCAGCCGAAGGTAAAGTTTATGGTTCCAGTTTAAAAGGATTCGATCCCAAGACCGGGTTGCCGTCGAAGGATGACGATCCCTTGTTCAAGGACGATCCTTCTCGTATCGTTTACGATCCCTCCAAGGGCGCTTGGTTCGGATTTCGTTCCTCAAGCCCACGTACTACAACCAACCCCAGTGACATCTACGAAGGTGCGGAAGATGTGCCAAGCGATGGAACCGTGCTCGGCCACAGCCAGGGATACTTCGATGACGTTTGTGACGGCCCCGTGTCGGTCGAGCTGACTTTAAAGAGCGGTTCGAAGCTCTCGGCGAGGGCCTGGATCAGCTCCTGCATGCCCGCGTTCGCGCCTGACTCCGAACCGGTCCGCACCGTAGCCGATGAATTGGAGCAGCTCATCTTGGGACCCGAGGTCGACGTCGGGCCCAGCCTGCAGCAACAAGCAGCCGAGATTCTCCGAAGGGCACTGGAAACAGTCCGGCTCATGAATACGGCTGTGATGAACGGAAACGTTATTCATGGACGCGTAAACATCGCGCATACGTTGGTCACACAGGATACAAACGACTTCGGTCGCTTCTATGCGCCCGTGATGGCCGCGTCCATGGTCGACAATCTCGCAGTGCGGGCTTTGCACGAGCGGGTTTATGGTGCCCTGCTCAGCGGTTCCGCTCCTTGGTTTTCTGACGTCCTCAGACGCCCCGAGGAGGTGGGCGATTTATCTGACAAAGGACGCCGCAAGATGCCGCCGATGCTCCGTGGTGCCGATAGCCGCACGCTCGCTCTGACGCGCCGACAGATTGACAAGGTACTCAAGGCCGCCAAGTGAAGAGAGATCGAATCCATGAACGTAAATCCCAGCAATAAGACGGCGCAGAAAATTAAGGGCAGTGAAAAGATAGACCAGCTCCGCTACAGAGCCAAAGGTAATCCGCCGAGTTCGCTGCCATCGGCGGCGATCTCGAACTGTTTTCCCGGCCTCGAATACGACTTCAAAGCTTTCTGGCGGCGGGCCTTCATCGGAATCGTCCTCCTCGAATGGGATAACTATGTGGTCGGCACCGAAGACCCGCAGTATAAAGACTTGCTTCACCACCGTCTGCTCAAGATCGACGGCAAGGATGTGCTCGCCCGGATTTCGGGCCCAGTCATTCCCGGTGGAGACAGCGGCTCTCTTCCTTCCACCTCGGGAGATCCCGCCGTTGTAACCATGGAATGGTCCAACAATCTGGCCTTTGTCATGCAACACCAGGGCAAAACCGTGAGGTGCCACTTCACGATGGAGGAATCGGAAAAGCAGCAGGACATTCCCGACAAAAATACTCCGATGCTTGAGGTTGCGCTGACGGTCCGCCACATGTTCGACGGGGACTCGATCGCGCCGGCGCCCGATTTGCTCCAACCTGGTGAACTTACGCAAGGTTTGTGTTCTCCTTGGCAGCACGACTATCGCGAGTGCGCCTGTTATTACTGGCCTGCCTCGCGGCCCGACTATGTGAACGTAGAACCCAGTCCGGAAGGGGTGAGCCGGGGCGATAACTGGATGTCCCGCGATCGCACTGGGAATTACATCCTCGATGACCGCAAGGACAGTCGCCTGCTGACCTACCTGGAGCTGTTCACAAAATGGCAAGAGATGCTGCGCTTCCAGATCAAGGGAAATGACGCTGAGGAATCAGACCCTAATGTCTGCTAAGTCGGGAGCTTGCCAGGACGCGATCGGGGGAGCCCGTTGGGGCGAGTATTTGGCTGCCGCGTCCCGGCCGCGATCACGTCACGCGCACTGGTTAAATCTGGGAGACCACGGGCTCGTTTTCATCGTGGATGGAAGTCGGGTCTATGATGTGGAGCCGGCGCTTATCGATCGCCTCGAGCGAGCGTTCGCCGGCGGTGAAGCTGAGGTCGAGAGCTTGCTCGCCAGCATCGGTCTTGCCTCACGCGACTTCATTGACGATGCGCTGTTGCAATCGCCGCCAGTGCACGCGTTATCCCTGGCGGTGGCGCAGAAATGCAATCTCGGCTGCAGTTACTGTTATGCCAGTCAGGGGGAATTTGGCGGTCCAGCGAAGAACATGGATTTGTCAACCGCTCATCAGGCAATTGACCTCATGATCCGATCGAAAAAAACAGGTAGCCGGGTCAATTTAGCCTTTCTGGGTGGAGAGCCGCTCGCCAACCGGGATGTGATTCGAGCAGCAACGCACTATGCATCATCGACCTGTAAGGATCACGGCATCGATATTCGATTCTCGATCACCACGAACGGGACCCTGTTGACGGAATCGGACGCGGAATTCTTCGAGGAGTTTGGGTTTGCTGTCACTATCAGCCTTGACGGTGTTCGTGAGCATCACGACCGGCAGAGGCCGTTCAAGAACGGCGCGGGCAGCTTCGACCGCATTATGCAACGCGCGCTCCCGCTGCTCGCCTTGCAGCGAAAGATGCAGGTTTCCGTCCGCGCGACGGTGTGTCCTGGGAATTACGACCTTAAAGGCGCGCTCGATTACTTCCTGGCGATGAGATTCCACTCCGTCGGTTTTTCGCCCGTTCTCCGATCGCCTTCGGGCCGGGGAGAGATGAGCGAGGGCGACCTGATGCTGCTGCTCGAAGCGATGGTTGCTTGTGGCCTGGAATTCGAAAAGAGGACTCTGCGTGGAGAGCGCTACGCGTTCATGAATATCGTCAACGCTCTTCACGAGATTCACAGGGGCACGCACCGTCCCTATCCGTGCGGAGCGGGTGCCGGATATCTAGGAGTATCCGCTTCGGGCGAACTTTCCGCGTGCCATCGCTTTGTCGGAGACCGGCAGGGACAGATGGGCGATCTTCTTCGCGGGATCGATCCAGCGAGCCAGAATCGATGGCTCGCCGAGCGGCATGTTCACAATCAAACGCCGTGCCGAGATTGCTGGGCGCGATATCTATGCTCCGGCGGGTGTCATCATGAGGTGATCGCCAACGGCCGGACGGCTTGTACTTACATTCGTGGCTGGCTCTATTACTGCCTCCAGGCTTACGATCGAATGCTCAAACTGCGGCCCGAATGGTTCGGCGAAACTGAAATGCCCCATGCCAGCGCAGACGACACGTTTTGACGCTTGTGTTATCGGCGGCGGCCCAGCGGGGACGTCAACCGCCATTCGTCTTGCCCAGTTCGGCCACGCGACCTGTTTGGTCGAGAAAAAGGTATTTCCACGTCCGCAGGTCGGCGAATCTCTGAGTCCAGGCGTTTGGACAGCGCTACGGACCTTGGGTCTTAGAGAGAGTGATTTCGAGAGCTGCTCGTTACGAGTCCAAACGGCCTGCATCCGCTGGGCGAAGCCAGAGGCAGAAACGATTGCCTTCATTCGACCCGATCAGGGCTTGACCGTCGACCGCAGCCGGTTCGATTCCGTGCTGCTTGACGCTGCAAGGGCGGCGGGCGTCATCGTGTTTGATGGGGCGCGGATCGTCTCGACAGAACAGCTCGAATCACGTTGGCATTTGGACCTCGCGAGGGCTGACGGAAAATACGCAATCACCACAGACTTCCTCGTCGACGCCGCCGGTCGAAATGGATTTCTCCCTGGGAAGCGAACCAGGACCTCCGCCCCGACGCTCACCGTTTGCGGTTATGTTGCATCGGATCGCGAGTTACTAGAAACCTGCGTTGAGGCAATTCCGCAGGGTTGGTGCTGGGGAGCTCCAATCCGCGGCGGCCTCTTTAGCGCGATGGTATTCCTTGATGGCAAGGCCTTCCGCGGAATGCGATGGCAAGGCATCGAGGCGATCTGGCGCTCTTCTCTCTTCGATGCCGGGCTTTTCAGGCAAATTTCCAGTTTGCCGGTAGTCGGCAAGGTCGGCGTATGTGATGCTTCGATGTATACCTCGACCGATCCGATTGGAACACGGTTCATCAAGGCCGGTGAGGCGCTGTTCTGTCTCGATCCGTTATCTGCCAGCGGCGTGGAGAGAGCTATGCACAGCGGTATTGCCGCTGCAACCGTGGTGCATACGATAATACGCAGACCAGAGCGCTATGACCTCTGCGCAGCTTACTATGTTGACCGTCAGATAGAGTGTACAGCGCAGCATGCCTCATGGGCATCGGCGTTTTACGGCGAAGTCAGAAGATTCGCAGAATGCGATTTCTGGAAGGCAAGGTCCGTCGTGAACACGTCCCCATCCGTTGCTCCGTCTGTTTCCGTGGACTATTTCCCGACGGAAGGTGTCGGCCGCACCAAAGTGTACGTCTCGAAAGCAACTCGTTTCATCGAAACATCCTGCATAGCTGATGACGAAATTCAGTCGTGCCTCGCGCTCTCGCATCCAAATCTTGACCGACCGGTCGCGTTTCTCGCTGGAATTCACGTAACGCGACTGCTTGAGGTTGTACAGCAAGGGGGCAACTTGGAATCGCTTCTTACCTCGTGGTCAACTCAGATTCCGCGAGAGAGCGTTGTTTCAACTGCGGCCTGGTTTCTAAGCAAGGGAATTCTCGAGGTGCGAGGGATGTCATCATGACCCGTGCGTCTGCGCCTCTATATCGCTCGACGGCGAGGCGTTCATCAGACAGGTTACTTTTCACGCTTAGCAGTACAGTTCAGGATTACCCTTATTAACTTCAGAGGCTTGCAATGGCTGATAAGACCCATGTTGCTTTGCGCGGGAGCAGGAGGCCCAAAGACCCTCTAGCCACTCGCATTGGAGAGGTCAACCCAAAAGAAGTAATCGACCTGACCATAGGACTGGCGGGCCCCAAGCTCCCAGGCCCCTCGGAATTTCTCGGGCGCAGTCTGACGCCCGTAGAATTGGAAGCACAATTCGGTGCCAGCCAAGAGAATGCGGACAAAGTGGCCAAAATTCTGAAAAAGTTCGGCTTGAAGGTGCAAGATGTCAACCTCAGCGCACGTAGCATGCGAGTTATTGGAACTGCCGCGGCGATCGAGGCGGCGTTCAAACCCTCATGGGCAATGATGCGCTCTCCAACCCAGGACGAGTACCGCGGGAGGCAAGGAACCCTCCAAATACCCATTGAGTTAAAGGGACTGATTACCGGTGTGTTCGGCATCGACGAGCGCGAGATGGCGCGTCGAAAGGCGCGTTCTTCTCGCTCTCTCGCAGCTACAGCGGCATTAAGCCCATTAGGGCCTTCGGATCTCGAACAGCGCTACAACTTTCCGCCGGGAGCAGGCGAAGGCCAAACAATCGCCATCGCTGAATTTGGCGGCGGCTATTTTGCCGAGGATCTTGCTGCTTACTGCGCTAAATTCCATCTGCCGTTGCCGAACATACAAGCGATTTCTGTGGACGCTCCAGCGTACACTCTTGAGCAGATTCTTGCACTTCCTCCAATGCAACGCAAGGATGAGCTCGATTCAAGCGTCGAGGTTATGCTCGACGTGCAGGTCGTCGCCGGATTGTGCCCTGCAGCCCAAATTTCCGTTTACTTCTCCGCTTTCGATCAGGGCGGGTGGGTGAATCTTCTCGATAAGGTCGTCGCTGCAAATCCGACAGTTCTTTCGATCAGCTGGGGCTTGGCGGAGGAGGACAGTGGATGGTCGGATAACGCCATAAGCGCTATCAACGACCGCCTTAATGTGGCCCGTCTCTTGGGCATCACGGTATGCGTATCGTCCGGAGATGACGGCTCTGGCGATCAACTCGAAGATGGCAAAGGTCATGTGGATTTCCCAAGTTCTAGCCCGTATTCGCTCGCCATCGGCGGAACGATGCTGATTTCTTCCGGCGCAAATGTGAGAGAAGTAACCTGGTGGGAATCGCCCGGTCGACGGACTAAGCACGGGGGTGGTGCTAGTGGTGGTGGGGTGAGCATGATGTTCGACCGGCCTTCATGGCAAAACGTCCAGATTGCATCAATTAATTCCGGTAGCATCGACGGACGGGTTACCCCTGATGTTTCCGCTCTTGCCGGCGACCCACTGTATGATCTGACTTTTTCTGGTAAATCGCATCCCAATGGTGGGACAAGCGCCTCCGCACCTTTATGGGCGGCGCTCGTGGCGCGTATCAACCAAAACTTGCCCATCGGCAAGCAGCATCGCTTCTTAACCCCGCTCCTGTATCAGAAGGGAACCAACGGGCAGCCTATTGGCAAGGTCGGATCGAGAGATATCACCTCGGGTAACAACGCTTCCAATCCCGAGCCGGGGAAGGGCTACAGTGCTGGCCCTGGATTTGATGCTGTGACCGGCTGGGGAGTACCAGACGGTCAAAAGTTAATGAACGAACTGGTCACAGTTTAAGCCATTTCAAATCAGTCGAGCATTCGTAGAGCAGTCGTCGGCGGTTACTGGCGCTGCACCGGTGCATCGTTTGCGTACCGTATGTCTATGGGCAGTTCTGGCTTACGTTTCATTAACACTGATAAAAGATTTCAGTCTCCATTCAGATGTCAATCGTGCTATCAAAATCGCGCGTCGCATCTATTCCTTGTCCTTCTTCTTATCTTCGAAACCGGGCTCTGCGAGGGCGACGAACTTGAACTCGTCTGGAAGCGCCGTACCGCCGTTGAAGAACACACCTAACTGTTTCAGTGCCATGAGGCGTGCCGCTGCATCAACCGGAACGACACCTACCGAACGCAACCATCGGAGGATGTTCCCGTCCACGGCGGCCTCGATCTTCTCACGCATACCCGAAGCCGCATACAACGCGGCGGACTTACAGGTATATGCGGCTACGAGAGTACACAAAGCAAAGACACCCTCTCGCCAATCCTTCGCGCGGATACCAATAACTACCGCTGAAACCGCAAGGGCGAGAAGAGCAATATTCGTGTTTAGCAGCGAGCCCAAAGTCAACTGATAGTTCCCAATCTGCTCGCGTTGGGCTCTAGGTACGACGACTTCGATTCGCGACCAAAGCTGCGCCGTGTCCATGCCGTACCTGTCCGACGCGTAATCTTCGAGCGCGGCAAAAATATTGCCAAGTTTTGTAGGTTCCATCCATACCGTGTTGGGCAAACTCGCCCGTTCTCGGGCGCATCTGCGATAGTAATCGTAAATCTTGTAATTGTCGAAAGCTTTAAGCCGACGCTGAACCCCGACGAAATCCCTTTGCAAATCGCGCCACAAATCAAGTTCAGCGATCAACGCGTCAGAGGGAGCCGTTGCGGCTAGACGTCGTTCGGCTTCCGTCCAGTTTTGGGCGTCGCTGCGCCTTTGTGATTTCGCAAGTTCTCTCGCGCACGTTTTCACTTGATGGCGCCGTGCGGCGAGAATGTGCAGTTTTTTGAATGTCTGAAATGCGCCCTTTGATGCGCGAGACCAGTCGGCATCTCCCGCGACGATGGATCTTCGGAGTGTCGCGCTTTGAGCAATGGTTTGGCTCTCGTCGGGATTGCCTTCAGCATCCAGTACAAGTTGAATGACAAACGGATCGTGGTTGAAGCCAGAATTCAGCCATAGCGCTACGTCAATCTGCCAAAGCGCCCTCCATCTTTTTTTTCTGCTCGCGCTCGTCTCCAGACTGACCATTTAAGCATCAATTCGTAAACACCCGGTATAGGTATGCGGCGATGGATCTGGACAGTCACTGAACTAAGTGCATATAGCAAGAACGCGCCGAGAAGATTAGCTGCCAGCAGCGTGGTCGATTTTGCGGCAAAAGTCGCAAAGCGATGGGACGCCTCAGAGAGCACGGATGTGATTGCTTCCGGACCTTTCAGGCAGAAAATCAGGCCAAAGGTGTAAACCAGAGACGGGCACATTCCTTCCAGCAGCACGCCCTTCCAATGGAGGCTGCCAATCTTCAGTTCTTTGAGCAGTTCGCCCATGCTACGGCTGCCCGCAAGGATCCTGGGGCGCCAGATGCAAGTTGTGCCCCTTCTGATGGCAGACGACGAGCGGTGGCCGGCCGTAGGAGACAGTATTCAACCATTCGTGCCCAAATGATCTAGAGTATTGAGCTTTGTTCTGGAAGAGAGCCTCGGTCAATTCATGAAATGAAGTGATGTCCGGACGGTTTAGGTGCACGCGGCCCTGGTTCTTTGTCCATTCGATATCGAGGACTCCCTCTAAGCTGCCGCTTGCGTTGCGCACAAACAAGTGTGTAATTTGACCCAGGTCGACTGCCGAAGCCAACGAAAATGCGTCCGCATCGCGCGAAACGATCAGGGTGCTCTTTTGATCCACGGCAAGGCCTAGCTCCAATTGCTGCTCAGGTGTGAGGCCGCTATTTTCAAGCGAAAGCGCGATGTCACCAACGGGAAGTCTCTTTTCCGGCATCGTAACCTCCTATCCTGAATCTGCCGGCCCGTGCAGACCTGACAGATTATTGGAAGATGCATAGCACAGTTTAGATCAGACGGCAGGCGACATCAAAATCTGGTGTCGATTGCAATTCCGGCATCTGCCTGAGAGAACGCACATCAGCTTTGCGACCTCGTCGAACTGTGGAGCAAAGTATCCTGGACGAAAAGTAAGTTGACGAAAACTAGTTCGCTCCGTATCTTTTAGAGCGTGAAACGTTTCAGCTGTACCGGTAGCTGTGACTCGCGTTCCAAGGAACGAGGGCTTGAAACATTCTGTCTCAAGGTGCGCGTCCGATTAGCTTAGGTAGACGGGTTCAGCCGAGCTATCGACGCCGTCCGCACCGATTGCATTTATAGCCGGGCTAAGAACTGGCTCACGGCGCTGATCGACGGAGCAAAGAAGTATCCGCCACCGGTCATCTTCACGAAGACGCGATCGGTGTGGATGTTCCGGATTCCCCCTGCTGCGGTTAACAACTGCACCTCGCGCCCTCCCCCTGCAGGTTGGCCGATCACGAAATCATGGCCGAAAGGCTTGGGATTACTTGTGGTATTGGCCCAATCGATCTGTAGCAGCTCGAATTGTTCTTCGATCGATGTTTGATAACAGAGGAAGTGGAGGCCGCGTTCGATCCCGTCGTCTGCGGGAAGCTGCCCGCCCGGGGGCGCGGGCAGCGGTGGACCGAACGGGATGCCCCGCCTTAAAACGCGCCTCGTCAGTGTGTCGAACGCATCGCCCTTGTCGGTATCCTGGTCTCTAGGATTGACCTTACGGATATGGGCGGCGTGCGGGCAAACGAAACCCAACGGGTCCGCAGTAGCTCGCGGGAATGAACTGGTGGTCCCACGTCCTGGCTTGAATTGTGGTACGTCAGTATCCTCGGTGAAGAGAAAGTCGTTCACTGCATTTGGGTCCTTGGCGAGAGCCAGATCATCCTGTTTAGCCGAGCGAGCGATCGGAGCCCCACTTGGCCAACGACCGACTAGCATCGCACCCAGCCTTTGTGGGTTCATGTCGGGAAAGTCTGGAGTTGCGGCGAGCGCAGCAGCGGCGGAACGAAGGAATCCATGGAATGCCGCGACGTCCTGTCGAAGCCTGCGGAATACGAGTAGCGATCCGTTTCGAATCCACGCCGGCAGTGGCTGCGGGGGCACGGCGGCTCCGTCCTTCGGATTATTCGATGGATATCCGAAAACGAACTCCCCTGGCCAAACCAGCGGTGCTCCAGGACTTGCGAACGAAATGTCGCCTTCGGGCGAATCGACGAGCAGGCGCTCAGATAAGTAAATATCCGGCAGCCTGGAGATAAGGCCACGCGGCGCAGGCTGTGAAATGCCGTCCTTGAACCCAAAGTGCTCATGTCCTGGAAGGTCTGTCCGGGTCTGACCGAGTTCTCGCCAGACCACGTCTGGAGAGCCCGTGAGGTCGCCCATGCCGGGGCACAGCTGGCTTGCCACCCGCTCCAACTGTGTGGGATCGTCACTCGCAATTATCAGCAGGATGTCCGGAACGTGCGCATCTGCACCAACCACCCAGCGATCGCTGACACCCTCACCCTCAGCTGCAGGTACGTCCCCCAGGCTTGCTGCCCGAGCGGGCAGCCCCTGCCTGAATGCCTCGCTGGGTATTGAATCCGCATCCGAACTCGATGTGAGTTTTACAACCGCGCCGTAAGAAAAGGCGATGCTCAGCCATGTCGCGATCAGGCCTGTCGGATCGTGCCCAAGCCGCCGGCGCTTTGCCCGGAACAGACGGTTGAACTGGCCCACTTCGGACAGACTGCTGATGTACGGGGCCACGCGTGCGAGCCATGCTTTCGCGGCAGAAATCTCTCGGATCGACAGCGCAATTAGCAACTGATGGTCCTTATTGAAGCCAGCGAGGATATTGCCCTGAATGTCATCGACGTCCAGGAGACCCTCGTCGACTCCAAGAGTCGCGGCTTTACGCATGTTGGCGCGCATCGGTGCGATCCTCTAGAACGGGTGCTCTACTTGCGAGCAGCCAGAGACAGAGCCGCGGCAAAGCGAGCTGCAGCGTGCGTCGCCAACTTGACCTGGGGTACGCCACCACAGGTCGGAACCGGCGTGTTGTGTATGTCCGTCGTGACGCTAGCGACACCCGCGATGTGCATCGTTATCCGCTCGGCGAGCTGACCACCAAACTCAATAGCTTTTCCGCCGATCTTGACGTCCGAGACGGTTAGGCCCTGGTTAGCCAACTCCGGCGGCAGCTCGTAAACGGCCCGAAGTGCCATTGGAAACTCGCCTCGTACGGTCTTAAAGAAGCCATCCGCCGGTTGGCCGTTGATTGTAAGTCCCGCGCCATTGAAACTCGCCATATAAAGTCCAACCGGATTTTCCAGTGTCACATGTCGACCGTCGCGCGCCAAACCGTTCACAGCGGCGCCGATCGCCGGATCGCTGTTCCGGGCGTCGTCCCCGTATTGAGCGCAGCGGATCAGAGGGATCGATTTGGTGATTTCGGACCCGTGCTGCGAACGCCGAACCGTAGCTGTAGCCGCGAGATAGACCTCAGCAAAAAGATTATTTGCCGGATGGGTCAGGTGCATGGCTCCTAGCTCTGTGTTCCATTTGTTCAAGTAGTCATAGGGCTTATTCGGGCCATCCGGGAACAGGTCGGCCAATTGCACTTCGGGATTGATGTAGCTCTGATACAGATCAAGCACCTTATTGGGAGCAGTCTGCGCGAGAAACTGGAAGTAGTCGTAAGCTTCGCAAGTGAAGTGGATCGATATGATCTTGCCGCCCTTCCTGTTGACGAACCATTCAAGATACTCGTCCTGGTCGCGGTTCGTCCCGGCGGTGACAGGCGCCTCTGCGCCAGCATAGTCGGGCGGTTGCCCTGGACCTGCTGCGCCGTGCTTTTTCGGGAAGCCGTTCCATGGTATGTCGGTAGCTGAAGTCGGGAGATCTGGCTCCGGACGGCCATTCGAAACCGGATTGTAGAACTGGCACGTTCCACCGCCGTGGTGAACGAGGTAAGCCGACACGGAGGCTATCGAGGTATCAAAGACAGTGGCCATGTGGTCTGTCCATTTTCCGGCGAGCGTTTCATCTCCAGCGAAGTCGCCGTTGCTTCCGGGCGCACTAAAGCTGCTGTATGTCGCCATGCCATCCTCCAAGAAGCGATTCCGGGCATAAATAACCGACACCGCAGGAGCGGTTAAATTGTGGAATAAAGGGGTTCACTGATCCTCCTGTCTGGAAATTTCCTCGGCAACACATTCTATCCGAGCGGGCCGTGCTCGTGCCGGCGATCATCATACATGCCCATTTGCTGAACTCCCCATAATGCGCGCGCGCTCGACAGCGGCAAGTGTGTTTACTCTCCCATAGCCGAACCAGGCAGAACGATTCTCTACAAACTTGCCATCCATGCCTTGTAAATTCGGATCGTTCGGCAGGTCCAGCGTCATATCAACGGTAGTATCTGCGGTTTCAATGAGTATCTCGTACACATCAGCAGCAGAGAGATTTGGGTTAACGGATAACATCAAGCCGGCGGTACCCGCGACCAGCGGTGCGGCGCCGCTGGTTCCTCCAAATTCATTTGTGTAATCACTGTTTTCGTCTATCGGCCTAAAGCGAGCCCCATGGTCTGATTGATTGATCGCGGCAACCTGATCGAGGCCGCGATAGTCCGCGATGAACTGATTACGAACGTCATCGTGCTGCCCTTCCTGAATGTATTTGACGATTGGATGCATATTGCTGGATGGAGCCGCGATGGTGATATGAGGTCCCCAGCCAGAGTAGCCAGCTTTGCGAGTCAGTGATGAAACAGCCGCCACAACGATGACGCCCGGCGTCATTGAATACCCAGAGAATATTTCAACTCCCGGCGGGATAATAACTAAACCATTTACCGGAGTGCCTGGCTGAACGTATTTCAATCCGTTGACGTTTTCAGAAGGATCGAGATGCGTTGGTGCGTCATCGTCACCAGCAGAGAAGATTAAGACCAACCCCTTCCCAAGACGGCCTCCTCTCTCCGTGAGCGTTGTAAGCTCTTCTCGAAAGCCCGGGTCTAAGAAATCCACTTGGCCAGGCGGTGTACCAAAACTGCAATTAGCCACATCCGCGTAAAGCGACACGTATCGAAACACCTGGATCAGGTCCAGTTGTGACGTCATGGAGACGGAACTGAGAGGAATTCGAATTGGCAAAAAGGTGCATCCCGGTGCCACGCCCAACATTTGTCCGTTTGTACCAGCAGTAGCAATGCTAGCCACGCACGTGCCGTGGTAATCACTACCGCTCGGCAGTGGATCTACGCCGGGCGGGTCTGATGCGAAATCGCGTTTTGCCGGGTGAATGGACTTACCTGCAAATACGGGATGATCAAGATCAAATCCATCGTCGATAATCGCGATTACAACATCCGGATCCCCGTCGTAATATCCCAAGCCCTGCGTACAGATATTGATGCTTGTGGATCCAAATCTGCGCCGCTGTTGTTCGCCGTACTCAAGTACCACTGGTTAGAGAAAAGTGGGAATGGTTCAGGGTTGAACGAGCCGTGACGGTGCACTCGCAAAAGGATATGGGGAGACGCGGACGCGACTCCCGTCCGCGAAGCGATCGCATTCGCGGTTTTCAATGGGTTCTGGCCGGTAGCGTCGGTAACACGAAGCACGAATGTCTCACCCATACGGTCTACAGGCGTCAGGCGAAAATCGGCCGCTATGCGCTCGATACTCGGTGGCCGCTTGTGGCGCAAACGTACGAGTATTCTGTCATCCACCGTTATCTCTTCGTTAGCTCCTTTTATCCGATAGATATGGTGAGCTATGGCGACCTCTCGCATTCTTGCCATGGCGATGTCTCGCTCGCTCGGAGCGCGCGTAGAAACCCGGGTTACATTGCGAGCAAGAGGAGTTGCTTGGCCCAGAATCGAGCGATTCGACAGTTCAGAGGATACCGATCCAGCTGGAGCGAGCACGGAAAAATCTGTTGGATGGTGCTGCACGCTAAAGCGGCGGCCGCTCAACTTGACATATACGCTGAATCTCTTTCCGGGTGTTTTGTGTGTTTCATTGCCCATACCGAACGTGGTATATATTATGCCTCCGATTGCAGCGCGAATCGTGGCGCGCTGTAGCCAAGGTTTAGGTATTGTCGTGGCCTAGAAGACATCGCGAGGAGGCGTTATGGCTAAATGTCCGACGAATAGGTTGCTGCTGGTTTTGATCCCCTTCCTGTTTCTTCTGGCACTGCCGTGTGATGCGCAGTGTCCTGCACAGCCAGCGGCAAACATCTCGTCTCCGCAGATTCCTACAGATGTGTGCATTCCACCAGGATTCGGTGGCAATCCGATAAACTTCTTTGATGACTTCTCGTGGCGATCATTTATCGCCATGGTATGGCCAAATGCGAACGGAGAGCGCGGCAGCGCCGATACGAGTCTCACGGTTGGTTCTCTAACAGACATTGAACATAGTCAATGGCGAGCCCGAGTGTTCGAGACGTACAAATCCCTGTGGGAGATCTTTAATACCCCGGGCGCGAATCCTGCTCCCTGGGACATCTATGACAGCGGTACACACAACGCGTGCTTGGCAAACACGAAGTTCGGTGACCTAGTGCTTGCATCATTCTCGAAGTTCAGCGATATCGGCCAGGCGGGGTTCGGGAATTTGACAGGCCCTCTGATTGCACAAAACCGCACTTACGTCCGTTATCTGACCAGCTTCAACAAAGCCGAATTCGACCAGATTCTTACGAAGAAGTTGTACCTACGCAAGAATCTGCCGCCAAACGCGCCAGCAGTGACGTTTGATAACGGCGCGATCGATCTCAAGTCTGCCTGGATTGAAATGAAAGACGTGGTGCATCCAGAGCGCTATTATCGACGAACCGCATTGGTCCTCGACCCGGCTAATGGGTCTTGTTCGGAAGTAACTGTTGGATTGGTGGGATTGCATATCGTTCAGAAGACGCCATCCCGACCCCAATGGATATGGACAACCTTTGAACAGATCGACAATGTCCCACCACAACTTCCCGGCGCTCTACCACAATTCATGTTCAACGATGGCACCGGCACCCCAATGCCTAACAAAAATCCTTTTCCTATAGATCCGCTGCCGCCCCAAGTCCCGCCACCTTTCAACGTTTCTCGCCTAAAATCCATCGACTCAAGAACACAGGATACGAACGCGAGATATCAGCAAGCGTTGAAAGCGCAAAACTCGGTCTGGCAGTTTTACGCGTTGGTTATGACGCAGTGGCCGTTGCCGCCCGAGGGCGCCCCGGTCCAAGGCCCGGTTCCGCCTGACCAGGATGGGACACCGGCTAACACATTCCCGGGAACTGCCGGAGCGACCACCAGTTTCGCGAACGCAACAATGGAGACATTTGAGCAAGGTGACGTTACTAAGGGCTGCATGGCGTGCCACGACAGAGTCGGTAAAAGAACGGACTTTCTCTGGTCTTTGAACGATCACGCGTCGCCCCCGAATGTGCCAAACCTACTGTTTGATAGATCATTCCGAGCATTACAGGATCTGCTGAAATCATCAACAGTTCACCAGTCGACGAAGAAACAACCGGGTGCAACAATCAACAACCGTTAAGGAGAAAAGCTATGGCTCTAAAGTCATTCGCTGAAGTGCAAGCATTTATAACCAAGGTTCTGACCGACAATAGCGATATCGGAAAGGTCCAAAACGCTCCTCACGACGCGTTTTGGAACCAACTTACATACGACCAGTTCGTCAACGGTAATGTGCCCGGGGTGACTGATCTGAATACCGGCGCCCCCATTCCGATCCTCGTAAAAGGAAAATCGAGCTCATCGAACATAATCCTTTCGTTGCAAGGAAAGGGTCTGTTTGATCCCCAAACCGGGGAGTTCCCGCGAATGCCCGAGGGTGGGACTCCCTTTACGCAGGAACAAATCAATCAGATCGCCGACTGGATTGACGCCGGGTGTCCGCAGTAAACCGTACCGACTTTAGGTCCGCTCAACCGACGGTCCCCGGATTGGAGCAAGAGGTCGATCTCGTGTGTAAGGCGTTTGTCCTAACAAGATGACATTTAGTACCTGGGTCCTCGTCCGCTTTTTTGCTGCAAGTGCCCTATCTCACATGTGTAGAAGCGGGAAGATGAAGCCGCGATTCTACTGAAGATACCGCTGGACGGGAAGACGCTTTCCAAACACGCTCGATAAACCTCGGTAATCTAAATGCGATGCGGAACCAGGTGGACTTGAAACTAATTACAGAATGGGCGAAGATTCTCGGCGGAATCGTGGTTTTTGCAATCGGTCTGTATCAATACCGGCTAGCGCAGAAATGGAAACGTCGAGAGTTCATTGCTTCGCAGATCAAGGATTTCGAGGCGGAGCCAAAGATCCAGCTCGCCATGACAATGCTTGATTGGAATGATCGAGTGCTGTACTTCCCAGCCGAAGGGGGCACAAAGTTCGTCGCCATAAGAATCAATGAACCTTTGCTGTCGTCGGCACTGCTGCCGCATCGAGACGCAAATGGCTATTCCAAGAATGAAGCGCTGATCAGAGATTGCTTTGATCGTTTCTTGGATATGTTTGTCAGGCTTTCCGCATTTATCGAAGCCAAACTCATACGCATTGAAGAGCTTGCCCCTTATCTCGAATACTGGATCACGTTGATGTCAGGCAAGAAGCGCGACTGGCATACCCCTGAGTTTTTCGTGTTGCTGCAGAATCACATCCAGATATACGAGTTCACGAAGATCAATCGGCTGATGCAACATTTCGGCCACTCGCCTGTGCCTTCGGAGAAGGCAGTTAGACGTGCAATAGAGTCAACGCTATCGATACGCCAGGAAAGTGGCGACCGAACTGTTCCTAATTAAGGGATCGGAGTTTCCCGGATCTCTAGTCGGCACCTCCTGCTCACGTCACGAACGCCCAGGTTCCTCCAGGAAACCCACTCGGGTGCGAATTCACACACGGTGAGGGATGTCGATGTGATGACTAGGCCGTTTGCCACAAGCAAACGATCAAGGGTGAGTGAGAATGACAGAACTCCTTCGATTCGAGTTAGTTGGCGCGCCCGGCTGGAGTCGAACCAGCGACCTTCTGCTCCGGAGGCAAACGTCCTAAGCTCCGAACCACGCCTTGGATGCAATGAGAAAATTGCGGTTCTATGCCAAACCGGCTTGGAAGCACTTTTGCCAACCAACCTCGGTGCTCACGCGGAACCGCTTGAGGAGCACTTTTGCCCACCACTTTTAAGAATTAGGGGCGAAGCCGTTGACCGCGCACGTGCCGAGCGCAAGAAAGCTCTGCGCCTCCTCAGGAGGCGCGTTAACACCGCAGCCGATTTTCGCAGCATCGAATCCATGGTTCTGGCCCAGGATGTGTCCAGCGCAGCCGAATCACGAGCTAGAACAATTTCTGAAATTTGAGAACAGCACCGAATACAACCGCTTCGTTCCATCGCAGCAAACGCCATCAGCGATTAAATGACATCGACGGATGTGGTGCGGGGATCTCGAAGACATGCCGTTGTTGATTCCTGCCGTCACACTCCGACACTCAGTCATGAATGGGACCGTTCGGTCGAAAACAGCTTTCCGCGGAAGTGTTCTTGAAAGTGCCGTTCGGCACTCTCCAGCCGGTCTAACGCATCCAGCAATTGCATTCTCGTCCCCACGAGAACGGGGTGCTCTGGAGCGACGGTTTCTCCTTGCCGAATTGCGAACCGAATGCGATCGATCGCAACTCGAGCCTGGTAGGCCAATTCAAATGAGGGTCCACTTGTCGGCGCGGTTCGCCGAGACCTGCCGTTGGATAATGCGATCCGGCGAGACCGCAGACCGGAAGAAACAAAAACTGGAACGAATCTCGTCATCGAAAGTCTTGTACCTTCTTTCCGAACGTAAGTCAAAGAAACTGGACCGCCGATGTGGATCTGCTTTTATCTATTCATGACGTGCAATGTCGACCTCAACGCTCGAGCGTCGATTTTTTTGCACAAAATCAAAGCAAGTCGTACAAGAGGGTATGAATTCCAAGCGCCTCCCCCTCGCTGCCGATTCTGGCGTCGCAAAAGCCGCGTCGGCACTCGCTGATGATATCGCGTTCAAGGTTCGGAAAGGCGCGGTGTTCCTCGGTGTCAGCCCACAACAAAATGATGAGCGCGGAAGTGTCCGAGGGCAAAAGCCATGAGTCTGGTTGCCCTGCCTAGCGAACCAAGGCGGCCAGACAAAAGCGCCGGCGACGCCATGATCGAGGCCATTGCCGATGCGGTTGCTTTAAGGCTCGAACGAATGGCCGGCATGCGGCAGCGGCTACTCGACGTCCATCAAGCAGCCGAGTATTTGGGGATGTCCGAACACGCGTTGCGGCACAAGGCCGGTGTCGACGTTCCCTGCACTCGTATCGACGGCAAACTGCGCTTCGACCGTCGGGATCTGGATCGTTATATCGACCGAGCACCCCGCGAAGGAGTGTAAAATCTGTGCATGGCGAAAGGCGAACGCGGGACCGCCAAACCTTATCTGCGTGGCAAGGTTTGGTGGATCAGGTATTCGGTACCGGGCGAAGGGCAGGAACGTTTCGAATCTTCTAAATCGACGAATAAGAACGATGCCATCCGACTGTTGAACAAGCGTCGCAAGGAGATCGATGACCGACAAGTCACCTCGACGGATGCCACTGTCAATGATCTTCTGCACCTGTACCTGGAAGATCAAAAACGGCAGAGCCGACATAGCTACAAACAGGCGGATGGCTATGTCCGTCTCCACCTCGAGCCGGCATTTGGAAAAATCAAAGCTTCTGCGCTAACCACGAAGGTAATTAGAGCGTTCATTGATCAGAAGCAGGCCGCCGATTATGCAAATGCAACGATTAACCGGTGGTTGGAAGCTTTGCGCCGCAGCTACACACTCGGGCTAAAGGAACTTCCGCCGCTCGTTTATGTCGCTCCGGAGATCGGAGATCTGATGTTGGACGAGGATGAGAACGTGCGCGAAGGATTCCTCGAGCATGAGCAGTACGTGCGGCTGCGCGATGAATTGCCTGATCATCAAAAACTCATTCTCGTTATCGGCTACCACCTTGGTATGCGCCGCGGTGAGATCCTCAAACTGCGCTGGGACCAGGTCGATTGGGACGCCAACCTGATCCGGCTGGAGAAGAAACAGACGAAGGGGAAAAAGGCGCGCAATGCGCCGCTCTACGGCGAACTGCGAGCCTGGTTCGAACTGGCCTTTTCCGCACGCGATCCGAAATGTCTGTTCATTGTTTCCTGGAAAGGACACGGCATCACAGAAGTGAAAACGGCATGGAAAAAGGCGCGGGAACGCGCCGGTATCCCTGCACTGCTCATTCACGATTTGCGGCGCACGGCCGTCCGCAACATGATCCGGGCGGGGATCTCGGAAAAACGCGCGATGGAGATCAGCGGCCACAAGACGAACAGCATGTTTAAGCGATACGACATTACGGACGAGCGGGACATCCAGGCGGACGGGGAGCGCTTGGCGCGGTATCTCGACGAGAAAGCAAAACTAGCCGAAGAGCGGCGAAGGCTTGAGGCGGAACGGGCTGAGCTGGAGAAAGTTCGTACAAAAGTTGGTGCGGCGGAAGAACGCCCCGACGGCTCGAAAGAGCAAAAGGGCGCTTCAATTCAATGATTTACTTTTCCTCCTCGAGAAGAATACTGTTACGAACAGGCGTTCGGAGAAGCCCGACCGCACCTATTTCTCTGTCCTGTTGACCCCTCGGGCGAATTTCGAAAGCGCGAAATCCCGACTTGATATTCGGCTTTCAAAGAGCTCGATGGGCCGTCCGAGACAGGCAAGATTTCGTCCGCCCAAAACGATTCGACAGCCGCGGTGAGCCTATTGCCGGGTCGAAATCGGCCAGCGCCGAACAGGGTCAGGAGGTATTTGCTGTTAATGTCCCGGATATGGATCTGCAAAGCGGCTGAGCCGCTTGAGCCAACTTGAGAGTTTAGCGTCGGCTTCTGCAGCCCGCGTCACGTCTAAGTAAAAGCCAAACTGGACCTTCGCCTCCCCAGCTCGGTTCTGTCGGTACACGCGGATCTTTGTCTCGTCGCTACTCCCAGTCTGGTCCATGACGAAGCCCCACCCGCCCTTCGGGTGGAAAAGAGCGTCTCCGGGATGGTGCGCCGGCTTGCAGGACATTTGATGTGCCATCAGATCATCCCAGTGCAAGACCATATGCCGCTCGACGTCTGTCAGGATGGCCGTGGCGTCAGTTGCCAGGCACAGGACTGATGAAAGCCCGGCCTGTCGTTCGATGTTCGTTAGCAGGCTGCCCATCCGGCCTGCGTCTGCCGATGCCAGGAGCTCCTGGGATAGCAAGACCCTCCGAAGCCCAAAAGCCTTCTTGATTCCACTATTAACTCCGGTCCATGCGGTTTTCGAAACGCCAGCCAACATCGCCGCCCACAACGTGCCATCGCCAACGATTGCTCGAAAGGCATGCAGTTCGCCGCTGGCCTCACAACGCCGCCGGACGGCATCTATGAGGCCGACTGCGCCATCTGAATATGGGGCGCAGAACGACGTGTCGAAGACCCGCGTAGTCCAGTCTTGGCCGGACGTCGCTTCGATCCATCCGCCACGTGTACCATTTGCGATCACAGCCAACGGGTACGCGACAGCCTGAACGAGTTGTGTGACGGTGCAGTTTGAAGAGAACTCTTTCTCTGCCAGTTTCCGCACGAACTGATCCATGTCTTTACGCAGCCTCGCTCTCGCGCGTTCGGGCGGAAGAGGAGGGGGCGGCGGTGTTGGCGGCTTTTGGGGAGGATGCGTTCCTGAGGGCTGGCCGCCTCCCGGATCGTTCGGATCTTCCGTGGCACCTGTCTCGAATTCCTCGTCCCCAAAATCAAATAGCGCCCGCAGCACGCCGGTCAAAGTGATCCCGTTCAGTCCGTGCGAGCCATGGACTTGTTCTATGCCCTGATTCTGTATGCTGATGGATCGAATTAGCTGCTCGGGATCGACAGCAGGCGCATCGCCTGGAGGGCCTTCTGCACTCTTTTCCTTCTCAGGGTTGGCGTGCTTGGGCAAAGGATCCGGGAACAGGGAGTTATCCGTCAGAAGTGCAATCCCTATCCGCTGGAGTTCGGTGGTAATTTTCTGATGCTCGCTGGTTGGGTGCCAACGGCCCAAGTTCTTGATGCCTTCTCCGATTCCGCGCCCTCTGGCCGACGTTCGAAGCTCAGCGAGATCGTTAATCCAGATCTGCTGTTGAGATAGCCCTTCACCGCCCACGAGCGTAATAGTGACCGTCCCGAATAGCGTTCCCTGACCACGAAGCAACCCCGGAGCCAGGCTTCCTGACCAGACTTGGCCATTCCCGTGGCGTTGGCACATTGCGCGGTCGCCGGAGAGTTCCACAGCGACGGCTGCGCCGTTTGGGATCGCCGTCGCAAAGACGACCCTAAGTTCACCCATCAGCCGTTCCCAAGAAACCTCTGCGACGGCATATGGTCTGGAAGATTGCAGCTTGTTTACGACTGACTCGGGCGCATGGACAAGGTTGGCAGGCTCGGTCTCGCTGGGCGCAACACGAGCAAGGATCCTGTCAAAATCGGCCCTGGACGGATTGTCGTAAACGGAAACTGCCTCGATGTTGCCGCCTCGTGCAGTAGGAACCAGCCAGGCAGCCGAGGAGCAATTGGGTGACCCCATCACTGCAGCGCATCCGTCCGGTCCTTCGAGCCAACAGAGCTTCGCATGAACGGTGCGGGCCTCCCTTGGCTTTACCATCTCGACAGCGATCGGCAGGCCTGCAAGCTTGGCCTGATCGAATGAGACCATGGAGGGGTCGAGAAGCACAGTGGCCTGCGAGACGCCGAATTGGTCGTGAAGCCACTCCAGTACCGCGCCTCGGTCGTCACTCGATCCAGTAACGATAATTGCTTTATCAAAACGACGGCCTTTCCATCGATCGAGTAGCTGCTCGCCAATTGGCCGGTTTGGCTTAGTAATGAGGACCGGTGGCGGGGTGGCCTCTTCGTCCGCATTCAACCACGCGCAACCGAGAATCCGCGCGTGAACACCAGGGTCGGTAGCTTTCGGCAACCATGCTCCGATTTCACTTAAGACTGAGCGCAGCCACACCCCATGATCCAGAAGAAAAGGTCCGACCCGCCACGCTGTGCCGACTTCGAGATTGCAGCCCCAGCCTCCGTACGTAAGATTGCCTGATCCGATCCACACGGCGGCACCGGCGGCACCGGCTCGGACGATAATCTTTGGATGAAATGCACCACTCACGCTTGCACAAGTGAGCTGGTACCGTTGTCCCAACTGACGCACTTGGCCGACCCACCGCGGCAACGCCTGACTCACTTGGACGTCTGTCGAGCCTCCTATCCACAAGTCCGGCAGCACCACGCGCTCAAAGAAGAGCGCGTCGAAATCATACGTGATTAGCAGTGCCTTTTCGTATCCTGGTTCTCGGCAAAAGTCACGCGGCTTCAACCTTCACCTCGGCTTTCGATACCGTGACCGCGCGCTTATAGACGTTCTTGCCGCGAGGTGTGAGCCCCGCCTTAGTGACCAGACCTAGCTGCTGAAGCCAACTCACAACCTGATAGAGCCGCGACGCACTTCGACCCGCCCGGTAATCTTGAACGTGCTTAGCTTCGGGTCTGCTTTGCCATCGGTCCGCTTCTGTTGTCAGCAGCGCAACATCATGCCCAATGTCGACCGCCATGCGCGACCAGCTTACTCGCAGGTGCTGATCGCTCGTCCGCAAAGCCAGTTCGGACATCACCTGGTCCAGTTTCCAGCGCTCGCCGATAAACCTCTTCACGGCAGGATTGATCACCTCGTGAATGCCTATAGCGTTCCATCCGATCCCGCTGCGCCCCTCGAAGGGTTTGTTGATCGGGTCAGGCCAGGATGATGCGCGGATTGCTGCCAAGCACCAGATCGCTGGGAGTAAAACCAACGCTCTCGTGGAAGAAGCCTGAATTGAGCTGATGAGCGCGAGCTCCGACATTGGTCCACTCCATCGGTTAATGCCTTGCTCGGTTATCCGGTCTCCGGCCGTGTGCGCATCGATGCGGTTATACAACTCCTCGAAGCTGATATCGCAGGCGTTCTCTCCGGTGCGGCGGAGGCCGTACAAGTCCAACGCGTCGTTTTGTGTCTGCGTATCTTGGAGAAGATGGCCGACGACTTCAGCGCTCGGAACCGTGGATCGAGATTTCGACAACAGGAATAGACTGCCGATCAGTTCCTGCAAGAGGTACTCGTGGCCAACCGCGATAGCGTCCCTGGTCAGGTACTTGAGCCAGCCGTTCAGCGCCCCGTGGAGCGCGTTCGGAAGTGATCGATTCCGCTTATGCACTTCGTCAAAGAAGTCATCCTCAGTTGGTACTCGGCCGAGTATATCCGCCACCCCAAGCACGGCCCCATACGTTCCGACCCTCCGGACCTCCTCATTTCTGCTCGGCGCATTCGGAATGATACCGTCTATGAGCAGGTCTGTCTCCTGCTCCGTCATGTCGGCAAGGTAGGTGGTGCTACCAAACTCCTGGAGGTCTGACAGGTTCGCTTCTTCAATGACTTCTCCCGATGAAAACCGGGCTCCAAGGCTTGTCGTATTAACGATTCCGCGAATAAACTCAGCAAGCGGCTTACCGCGCTCGGTACTCAATCCAGGCACCTGGAGCGTTGGGGCCAGCAAGAACCGGAGCTGCTGACAAGGGTTGAAGTAAATGTTTGCAGCGGACTGTTCAACGAGCGCGGTCAACGGAGCTGGATCCGTATGCTCATCGACGATGCGCGCCGCGCCCCTCGCGCCAACGACACCTGTCACCTGTCGATCCCGAAGTATGTTCCCAATCGCGACCGCAGTTTCGACTGGTTCCGCAAAGGATCGGAATGAACTCCAATGGTCCGGTTGGCGAGCTTTCAAATAGCTGAGAACCATCCAGGAGTAAAAGGAGACGTACCTAACTGACGGGGTGATGGTCGTTATGCCATCCAGGAGGTCGTTACCTATTGACTGGACGGGCAATCGCAGGCCAGTGAGGTCCAGACCCCGATTGGGCATCGCGCCCAACTCGACCCAATCCGGAATTGGCTGGCTTTCTGGAAGTGCCATTCGGAGCCCATTGTATTGGCTTGCACAGTCTCAGGTTGCCAATCTGCCACATTCGTGTCCGCTCGCCGCAGCTTCATGCGCAGGAACACCGGTCTCCCTGCGCCGCTGATTCACGATTTGCGGCGCACAGCCGTCCGCAACATGATCCGGGCGGGGACCTCCGAAAAACGCACGAAGGAGATCAGCGGCCACAGGACGAACAGCATGTTTAAGCGATACCACATCCACCGACGAGCGGGACATCCAAGGCTGACGGCGAGCGCCTGGCGCGTTACCTCGAAGAGAAGGCAAACCTAGCCGAGGAACGGCGGAAGCTCAAGGTGGACCGGGCCGAATTGGCGAAAGTTCGTACAAAAGTTCGTACAGAACAGGACGAGGCCAAGAACCATATCGAGCAGAAAGGGATTGTGCTTCAATAATTTAGTTTGGCTCCTCAGGTAGGATTCGAACCTACAACCCTTCGGTTAACAGCCGAATGCTCTACCGTTGAGCTACTGAGGAGCATTACGCTCCGCATTGCACGATGCGCGGCTCCAACTCGTGCAAAGTGGGCCACACCCATTAAAGCACAAGCCCGTTTCCTCCGGTCAATTGCCTGATTTCCTAAAATATTGGCCTCGCGGGAAGGCTTGTCCCCTGCCGCCGAAAAGGCCGTTTCGGATGCTACGCTGAGATTTCCATGCAACTCGAAAAAGTCTACGAGCCGCAGCGCTTTGAGCCGCACTGGGCACAATGGTGGGTCGATTCGGCGATCTATCACGTGGACGCGAAGCAAGCGCAACGCGGCACTATGTTCTCCCTTGTTATCCCACCGCCGAACGTTACAGGGTCGCTTCACATCGGGCACATGCTCGAACACACCATTATCGATGTCGCTATTCGCTGGCACCGGATGCGCGGCGAGAATACACTTTGGCTGCCCGGAACCGATCATGCTGGAATTGCCACGCAAATGGTTGTGGAACGCCAGTTAGCTGCGGAAGGCCTTGATCGCCGCCAGTTGGGCCGCGAAGAATTCGAGCGCCGTGTTTGGCAGTGGAAAGAGGAATATGGCGGTCGCATTGTCGCGCAGATGCGCCGTGTAGGCGAAAGCGTCGATTGGTCGCGTGAGCGCTTCACCATGGATCCGGGTCTCTCGCGTGCTGTCCGCGAAACCTTCGTTCGCCTGTGGGAAAACGGTCTCGTTTATCGTGGCGAGTACATGGTCAACTGGTGCCCTCGCTGCCAGACCGCCATTTCCGATTTAGAAACAACTCACGAAGCTGTCGAGGGTCACCTGTGGCACATTTTGTATCGCGTCCCAAACACCGATGAAGGCTTGATCGTCGCGACGACCCGTCCGGAAACCATGCTCGGCGATACGGCCCTGATCGTTCATCCGGACGACAGCCGTTACAAGCATCTGCACGGCAAGACCGCCATTCTTCCCCTTATGAATCGTGAGATTCCAATCATTCCTGACCCGATGGCCGATCCCACTTTCGGCACCGGTGTCGTCAAGGTAACGCCGGCTCACGATCCGAATGATTTCGAAGCCGGCAAGCGGCATGGACTTCCTTTTATTAAGGTGATCGGCGAAGACGCCAGAATGACAGCCGCCGCCGGAAATTACTCCGGGCTCGATCGGTTTGAAGCAAGAAAGCGGATGGTTGCCGCCCTGGAAGAATCCGGCCAGCTGGTCAAGACCGAACCGTACATGGTCAATGTCAGCAAATGTGATCGGTGCAAGACCATCGTTGAACCACTCGTCTCTAATCAGTGGTTTCTACGGACGAAGCCGCTGGCCGCTAAAGCGATGGAAGCGGTGAGAAGCGGGCGAATTCGATTCGTTCCTGATGATCGCGAACCGGTGTTCTTCCAGTGGATGGAAAACATTCGCGATTGGTGTATCTCACGGCAACTTTGGTGGGGCCATCGCATTCCAGCGTGGCATTGCAAGAAATGCGGAGAGATCACGGTTTCGCGTGAAATACCCGCCACCTGCCCGCATTGCCGTTCTACCGAAATCGAGCAGGATCCGGACGTTCTCGATACCTGGTTCAGCTCCGGCTTATGGCCATTTTCGACGCTGGGTTGGCCCGACGATACCGAGGACTTCCGCACCTTCTATCCGACTTCGCTGCTGATCACCGGCTTCGATATTCTCTTCTTCTGGGTCTCCAGAATGATCATGCTGGGCCTGGAGTGCACGGGTGACGTGCCTTTCCGCGAAGTGCACATGCACGGCTTAGTACGCGACCCCGAGCGCCAGAAAATGTCCAAGACGAAGGGTAACGTAATTGATCCTCTCGAAATTATCGACCAGTTCGGCACCGATGCTCTTCGCATTGCGCTGTTGATATCTGCCGCAACGGGCGCTGATATCGCTCTCAAACCGGACCGCATCGAAGCGGCGCGGGCATTCGCAAATAAGCTTTGGAATGCATCGCGTCTGCTCTTTATGAATATGGAGCGCTCTGGCGTCACGACCTGGCAGCGAGACCGAGCCGCTTCCAGCGTTTCAACAGAAGACGCATGGATCAGAGATCGTCTGAACGTTTGCGCAAAAACGGTCAATGAAAGTTTGCAAAAGCATCGCTACCATGAAGCAGGGCAAGCGCTCTGGGATTTCGTGTGGCATGAATTCTGCGACTGGTATCTCGAAATCAAGAAGCTTCGCTTCCGGGAGAATTCAGGACAGGACGATCACTGGACGGAAGCTCTAGCTGTTTACGAATCGATGCTGCGCCTGCTGCATCCTTTCATGCCGTTCATAACCGAGGAGCTTTGGCAGCGCCTCGCTGCGTCATCCATCGGCGAGCGCCCGAAGTCGATTTCACTCGCCCATTACCCGGAATTTAATGAGAGATTTGTCTCGCAAACCCGGGCCCAGGATTTTGGTAAGCTTCGGCAAATCGTAGTTGCCGCGCGTGAGCTTCGCGCCGATCACAAGCTGGATCCGAAATCTGTGCTGCAGGCAACGCTGTTTCTCCGGACGAAAGGTTTCGACGATCCAGACGTTGCCGCAATCAATGCGCTCGCCAAACTGAACATCGAACAACGCCTTGGAGCTATCGCGGATCAGGCGGGCCTCATTCGTTCCACACCCGATTTCGATCTCCAGATTCACTCCACAGCTGCTCAAAATGGCTCTTTGAGTCCGGAAGCCCGGGCGCGAATAATGAAGGAAGATCGCAAGGCTGAAGAAAGCAATTGAAAATTCTAAGCGACAGTTGAACGATCCGACATTTCTTGCACGCGCCCCGCAAAAAGTGGTCGATGAGCTGCGCGCCAAATTGGCCGATTATGAAGATCAACTGAGGAAAAACAACGATCTGCTCGAAGGCCTCGAGTAGCAAATGTTTGACGTTCGTCATCCGGAAATCCGCAATGCCGTCGAACGTGCGTTAGCGGAGGACATTGGGTCCGGCGATGTTACTTCGCAGCTCACGGTTCCCTCGGATCTCCAGGCGCGCGGGCAGCTTCATGGCGAAACAGGAACTCGTCCTGGCCGGAATAGAGTTGCTGCCGCTGATTTATGAAGTCCGCGGCGGCGCCAATGTCGAATTGTTGGCGCGAAGCGGCGACGGGATCGCCAATGGCGCAATCATCGCGACAGTAATCGGCGCTGCTCACACATTGCTAGAATGCGAGCGCGTTGCGCTTAACTTCTTGCAGCGCCTCAGTGGGGTCGCCACTCTTGCGCGCAAGTATGTCGATGCAGTGGCGGGCACCAAGACGCGCGTCCTTGATACGCGCAAAACCACTCCCGGTCTCCGCCTGCTCGAGAAAATGGCTACCGCTGCGGGGGGCGCGACCAATCATCGCCGCGGCCTGTTCGATGCTGTCCTGATCAAAAATAACCACATCACCGCCGCCGGGGGCGTTCGCACGGCTCTGGAAAACGCCGCGAAATTTTCCGGACCCATTGAGATAGAACTGCGATCACGCGCGGAATTGGACGAAGCTCTTTCGGCGGGCGCTCGACACGTATTGCTCGACAACCTTTCGCCTGAAGAGGCGGCGCACTGGATCGCTTACATCAACGGGCGGGCCACGGTCGAGCTATCGGGCGGCATTAATTTAGAAAACATTCGAGCTTACGCCGAAGCTGGTCCGGACTTTATCTCGTGCGGCGCAATTACTCACTCCGCAACGGCTGTTGACATCAGCTTCCGTCTGGAACTGGAGCGGACCTGATGCCGCTCGATATCGAGATGCTCCGCACTGTTCGCCCGCACAATCAACTCCACTATTTCAAAAGCATCGGCTCAACTATGACGGAAGGCGCTCGCCTAGCTACCGCCGGCGCTCCGCACGCGACGGTGGTTTTGGCCGACGAACAAACCGCCGGCATCGGACGATTAGGCCGGTCATGGATTTCCCAAGCGGAACTGGGAATCTACTGCTCCATTCTGCTGCGGCTGCCGATTCGCGCGGCCAGCCTTCCCATTGCCAGTTTGCTGCTCGGCTTGGCCACAGCGGAAGCGATCCAGAAATGCACCTCCGTCGCGTGCGATTTGCGCTGGCCGAATGACGTGCTCATCAATGAGCGGAAAGTCGCCGGCATTCTCACCCATCTAGTAGATACTTGCATCGTCGCGGGCATCGGAATCAACGTCAATCAGCGTTCGCTCTCCTCAAATCTGCGCACACCGGCAACGTCCCTGCTCATTGAGAGCGGCGGCCGCATGCAATCCCGTGAAGCAATCATCGTAAGCCTTCTCGAAGCGGTCGATTCATTTTGCTCCATGCTCGAGGCAGGCGGCCCCGAAAGCATTTTGCGAGCGTTCACTTCCGCCTCGAGCTACGCCATGAACCGGCGAGTCATCATTGAAGACAACGGCGCAAAAGGCGTGACGGCGGGTCTCGATGAAAATGGTTTTCTTCTGGTGCGTTCCGATGCCGGCCGCGTAGAGAGGATTGCGGCTGGCGGTGTCCGGCCGGACTACTAACCGCATGAATGACGCGCTTCCGGCGAATCAGCCGGATGACGCTGACTGGCCGCGCAATTACTTCAATTACTTCACGGAAATCGAGGAACGTTTTCAGCGCGCGCGGGGAACCGGTCTATTTTTGTTGTCGCCTCTGGATTGGGCGCTCATCGAGAGTTGGAAGAACGCCGGCGTTCCTCTGGAAGCGGTGCTAAAGGGCATTGACGACGCGTTCGAGAAGTGGCGCAGTCGCAAATCCAAACGCCGTCTTGTAAACAGCCTGGCTTACTGCGCTCAGGCCGTTTTGGAAGCTGCCCAAAAACTGCCGATCAGAAACGAGCAAGGCATCGCCCGGCGCGGAGGCGCCGTTCGCTGCCGATGAAATCCGCGCTCATCTCTTAAAAGTTGCCGGAAGCGCTGCGCCAAAACGGCGCGGATCCGCTTCAGGAAATTGCCGCATCGCTCGAAGCGCTTGCGTCCGAAGCAGAACGTCACGTCCGCGATCTGGAGGTCTTGGAGCGGCGGCTGACCGCAATGGAAGACAAAATTGTGGCCACGGTTCGCATGCTGCAAACCGACGACGATCTGTTGGCCATGCGCGAAGCCCTCGACCGCGAATTAAAACCCTACCGAGGCAAAATGACCGCTGAGCAGCTTGCAATGCTCGAACGGCGGTATCTCGATACGGCTTTGCTCGAACGCGCCCGGCTCCCGCGATCTGAGCCTCTTTTATTTGCATTAACTCTGATACAGTTGCGAACGGTGGAAGTCGCGACGCCCAAACCCAAACCTCTGCATTGGGTGGCGCTTGGGTTTGCTCGTGATTTCCGTTTGCATCAACTACGCGGACCGAGGCAACTTAGGCGTCGCCGCCAAAAGCATCGAATCGGAACTGCACTTCAACCAAAATAATCTAGGCATATTGCTCGGAAGCTTTTTTGCCAGCTATGCCTTTTTCCAGCTGGTGGCCGGAAAAGCGATTGATCGCTGGAACGTGAACTGGGTCTATGCTGTCGGATTCCTGCTCTGGTCCGCGGCAACCGGTCTCACGGGTCTGGTGAGTTCGTTTTCCGCCATCCTCTGTTTGCGCCTGGTTCTCGGAGCGGGCGAAGCCGTCGCGTATCCTTCTTATTCGAAAATTCTCGCCACCGTATTCCCTGAATCGCTCCGTGGAACGGCAAACGCGTTGATCGACGTAGGTTGCAAACTGGGGCCTGCTCTTGGGCGTCCTGCTCGGAGTCAAGCTGCTCAATCGATACACGTGGCGCGGCATGTTCATCGTCATCGCCATCGCCAGTTTTCTTTGGCTCATACCGTGGTGCTTTGTCGCCCCAAGACTCGCCGCCAGGCGCTTAACGAAAATTTCGGCCTGGTCGCCAAGCTACCGCGAGCTTGTAACCAAACGCCCCTTTTGGGGAACCGCGTTGGGCCTGTTTGGCGGCAACTACGGCTGGTATTTTCTGCTGAGCTGGCTCCCTTATTATTTCGAAACCGTCCGCCACTATTCCCGGGATCGGCTGGCCATCTTCGCGTCGCTTCCGTTTTGGGCGATTGCGGCTTCTTCCATGTTCTTCGGATTGCTGGCCGATGCGCTGATCCGGCGCGGCCGCGAGCCCGGCCGGGTACGCCAGGTAATCGTTTCTTCAGGCCTGCTCGGGTGTTGCATCTTTATGCTGCCCGCGGTCGTTGTTCAGCAAAATCTTGCCTTCAACATTCTGATCCTCCTTGCAAGCGTATCGATGGGCGCTTTCTCCTCAAATCATTGGGCCCTCACCCAAAGATTGTCGGGGGCTGAAGCGGCCGGGAAATGGACTGGATTTGAAAACTGCCTCGGCAACTTTGCTGGAGTCGCTGCGGGGTACCTGAGTGGGTTTGTGCTGGGCCAAACCCATTCTTTTTTTGCGCCCTTCGCGATTGCGTGCCTTTTCCTTGTCCTGGGAAGTGTTGGCTTTTTCGTGGTGATCGGAACACCGGCACAGGTAATCTGGCATAGCGCGGTAAGAAATCAGGAGGCGAATCATATATAGTAAGTTCACTAGTTACGACGTTCGATTATGTGATAGCTAGCTTTAATGATTAGCCGGTTGGCGGTTCCATCTCCCTTACGCGGCAAGACCGCCAGCAGGTCGGCGCACCTCTGCAACTGCTGCCGTGCGCCTCCGGTGGGTATCTTCCTCCGAGTGCCCACCGGACTCTCTATCTCGAATCGCGAGCTGCTACTTCGCGGCTACCAGAGAAAGCCGGAACGCCGGATGGTGCGACTTTACGCTGGCGCTTCGAATGCCGGCCGCTTTCGACAGATCCAGCAGCTCGCGTGCGCGGAACGAGGCCCGCACCGAAATCAATCCATCGTGTACGGTGATTCGACGCCATCTCAAAATTGGTTTCGTCGCTCGCAGGAACAGGTATGGGACTACATGCCGTTCCAAGTCGCAGATCACCAGCGCCCGGCGCGCCAAGGAATAAAAGCTGCGCAGAAGCTCAACCACCTGTTCGTCCTGGAAATGATGCAAGAAAAGGCTCGAGAGCACATAGTCGAAGCTTCCGGTCAAGAAGGGGAGATCAAAAGCATTCGCAATCACCTTCGGCATGGGCGCCGAGCTAAGATTGACCCAATTGCAGTCTAAATTCGTAACCGAAGCAGCGGGATAAAGTTCTCGTATCAGCTTGGCGGAGTCACCGGATGCCGCGCCGATATCGAGCAACGTGAAGCTCTCGTCCGGGTTGGCGATCTGGGCGAGACTTTTGCGAATGACCGAATGCCCGCCGAAGAGGCGGTTGATGCGGACGAGGTCCGCTAAATTGAGTCGCGCCTCCGAAGGTTCAGCGTGATCCAACAATTCCGGCTTTATCAACCTCTTTGAAAACAAGCTGCCCGCCCTCTCTTGTCCAGCTTATCCGGGCGGCTGTTTGCGGAAGTGGTAAAAAAGTGTTTACCGTTAAAGATATGAAAAATCGATCTCTTTCCAGACGAGGATTGCTTCAGGCCGCGGGTGCGACAGCAGCACTTCTGCCGCTAGAGGCGCGAGCACAGACCACAGGACCGTGTCCCACTGAAACAGCGACCGACTACGTCGACGGTGGAAGATCGCGACCGTCGCATGCAGTGGTGGCATGAAGCTCGATTTGGAATGTTCATCCATTTCGGTCTTTACAGTGTGCTCGGCCGGCATGAGTGGGCCATGGAGCAGGAAGGCATTCCGGTCGCTGAATACCAGCAGCTCGCAAAGCGATTCAACCCGAAGCCGCATGCCGCGCGCGCTTGGGCAAAGCTCGCCAAGGCGGCTGGACAGAAATACATGGTAATGACCACCAAGCACCATGAGGGGTTCTGTCTCTTCGATACGAAGCTGACGAATTATTGCGCTCCTAAACAAGCTGCCGGACGCGACCTGGTAGCCGAATATATTGAAGCGGCGAAGGCCGAGGGTATGCGCTTCGGCTTCTATTATTCGCTGATGGATTGGCATCATCCCGATGGCGCGCGCTGCAAAACCGACGAAGCCGCGCGCCGCCGTTTTGTGGACTATATTCACGGTCAGGTCAACGAGCTCTGCTCCAATTACGGTAAGGTCGATGTTCTCTGGTATGACGTCAACTGGCCGTTGACTCCGGAAGGCTGGGAGTCGGAAAAGATGAACAAGATGGTCCGCGAGAAGCAGCCTGACATCTTGATCAACAATCGCGCAGGAATTCCAGAAGATTTCATTACGCCCGAGCAGCGCATACAGGCTTGTGCCGTTCCCTGGGAGGCCTGCATGACGATGAACGACAGTTGGGGGTTTCAGCGCGCTGACGACAATTGGAAATCGCCCAAGACCGTTGTGCGCAATCTCCTGACGTGCGCTCGCGATCAGGGCAATTATCTGCTGAATATTGGGCCGATGGCGGACGGCTCCATCCCTGAGCCCTCGATTGAAATACTCACCAATGTCGGCAAGTGGATGGATAAGCATTCGGATCTGATTCATAAGTCGGATCCCTGTGTAGTGAAGCGGTCCGAATTCGCGCTGTTTACTCGGCAGGGGAACACGCTGTTCATTCATGCGTACTTTTGGCCGGGCGATACTCTGGCCGTCGGCGGCTTGCAGCAAAAAGTCCTTTCGGCGAAGATGTACACCACCGGCCAGCCCGTCAAATTTGAGCAGGAGCAATGGCGGGTCCGTTTTACAGGTCTGCCGGCAACCTCTCCGAATCCGATTGCGACGGTGATCGCGGTGGAATGCGATGGCACTCCGACGCAGGACCAAATGGCAATCCGCGTGAACCGCAAGCGTGAGAGCGTCTAGGATTGGACATCGTAATCCCTAACTCGGGATGGATTGAAGCGATTTGCGGACCGATGTTCTCCGGGAAAAGCGAAGAGCTCATCCGGCGACTCCGCCGCGCGACCATCGCCCGGAAACGCGTTCAGGTCTTCAAGCCATCCATTGACGATCGGTATTCGGAGGACGAAATCGTAACTCACGCGGATGCGCGGATGCGATCGGAACCGGTGAATTGCGCGCGGGACATCATGTCCAAACTGGATTGGAGAACGCAGGTAGTGGGCATCGACGAATCGAACTTTTTCGGGCCGGATCTCCTGGAAATCGCCAATCAGCTTGCGGATAGCGGAAAGCAGGTGATCGTTGCCGGCCTTGACACCGATTTCCTGGGCAGGCCATTCCCGCCCATGCCCGACCTGCTGGCGATGGCCGAATCGATAACCAAGACACTTGCTATCTGCATGCGCTGCGGATGCTCCGGCCAAACACACGCAGCGCCTGGTCGAATCCGACGAGCTTATCCTGGTAGGAGCCGGGGGTTCCTATGAGGCTCGCTGCCGCCGCTGCTTTGATCCCGGCGCGCCTCGCCAGGAGGTTCTGGACTTTGTTCCCGCCCCTGCCGGCAAGACATTCAAGCGAGATTGAAACATAATAGATAAGAGGCGCGTCTAGTGAGCCATCGACACAGGACATTTGTGTCTTAGGCGTGTCCCGAACTCCTTCGAGGAAAAAAGACTATGAGTAGTACACCACAACAGCCGACATATATCATCCCGCCGCCCTCCGCGCCGAACTGGAAGACCCCGGTACTTGTCGGCATTTTAGTGCTTCTAGTGGCATCGAATATCTTTCTGTTCGTTCAACTCGATCATCTCCGGGCTGACAGCAGGAACGATATGGAGAAGCTGAGTGCTCAGTTCAACAACGCGATAGAGAAGATGCGTATCGACTCATCGGAAGAAGTGCAGCGCGCATCCCGGCGAGTAGAAACCTTGCAAGCCGATTTGGCGCAATCCCGCCGGGCGGCGCAAATGGCTGTGGGCCAAGCCAAGGTCGATGCGCAGAAGCGGGTTGAAATGCTGCAATCCAAGGTTGCGACTGAACAAGCCGCTCAACAGGAAGCTATCAACGCTGTAAAGCAGACCGCCGATACGGCGACGACTCAGCTCGCGAGTGTCTCGACTGACGTTGGTACTGTCAAAACCGACGTACAAAACACGAAGAGCCAATTGGAGCAAACCATCGCGAATTTGAAGCGCGCGACCGGCGAATTGGACAGCCACGCCAGCCTGATTGCGACGAACGGCAAGGAGCTCGAGGCTCTGAAAGAATTAGGCGAACGAAACTATGCCGAGTTCACGATTACGAAATCCAAGAAGCCGTCCCGGGTTGCCGATGTCATGATCGATTTGAAGAAGGCCGACCCGAAGCACAACAAATTCACCATCACGATCACCGCGGACGACAAGACCGTGGAGAAGAAGGACCGCAACATCAACGAACCGATTCAGTTCTATACATTGAAAGCGCATCAGCCGGATGAAATCGTGGTGAATGAAGTGCGCAAGGATGCGATAGTCGGTTATCTGGCGACCCCGAAGGTTCAGACCGCCAGGGCCGGTTCTTAAGTATTGGAGATTCATGCAATATCCTGAACAACTCATTGCCGCGATGCGGCAAGATCTGACGCAATACGGCGTTCGCGAGACGCGGACGCCGGAAGAAGTGAATCGGGCCTTGGGCCCTCAAAGCGGCACGGTTTTGATGGTGATCAATTCCGTTTGCGGCTGCGCGGCCGGGAAGGCTCGTCCCGCGGTGGGAATGGCGCTGGCCCATCAAACGCGGCCGGAGGCGACGGCGACCGTCTTCGCCGGAGCGGATTTAGAGGCAGTGGCCCGGGTTCGTGAACTCTTGCCAGGAGTTCCGCCATCATCGCCGTCCATGGCGCTTTTTCGCGACGGAAAGCCGGTTTTTATGCTGCACCGCCACCAGATCGAAGCGCGTCAGGCGCCCGAGATCGCTAAGCTCCTGACGGAAGCTTTCGATCAGTACTGCGTGACGGCGAAGCGTTAGCCTTCTTTTTCCTGGCCCCGTAAAGGCCGTGATTTTCGATATATTCGCGGATCTCGGGCGCCAGCTCGGGCGTGGGTTCTCCGGCAGCCAAACGCTCCCGGATGGTGGAACTGGAGACCGGAAGCTGCAGGCCATCCAGTCGATGAATTCTCGCGCCTTCCGGAACGTGATACTGACCTCCGGGACGGGATACGACGATGAACTCCGTCAGCGTGACCAGCTCCTGCCATCGCTTCCAAGTCTCCAGCTCGTTGAAAGCATCGGATCCGATTAAGAAGAAGAGGCGGTCACCCGGTCCTAGCTCGCGCCGGAAGCGCTCGACGGTATTGACCGTGTAACTCCGCTCTTTTCCCGCTTCGAGGCGCGAAGCTGAAAACGCTGGATACGGCACGCAAGCCAGTTCCACCATCCGGAAACGATGCTCGTAAGGGGTCAATCCGGCTTTGGGTTTATGCGGCGGATTGGCGGCGGGAATGAATACCACTCGATTCAACTCCAGCCGCTTCATAGCTTCTTCCGCAATTCGCAAGTGGGCGGCGTGAATCGGATCGAACGTGCCCCCAAACAGGCAGATACGTTGCTCCGCCATTAGGCCAGCTTGCCTGGAACTCTCTCACTCGAGATCTGCTCCGCCGCAGCCCGGCTGGCTAGCTCGTCGCAGCGGTTATTGTCCTCGTGAGAGGCATGACCCTTCGTCCACTTCCACCGCGTCTCATGAGCGCTCACCAAGTCATCCAATGTCATCCAAAGATCTTTATTGAGAACCGGCTTTTTGTCCGCTTTCACCCAACCCTTGCGTTTCCAGCCCTGAATCCAGGTGGTAATGCCGTTCTTCAGATATTCGGAGTCGGTGATAATCTCGACCGAACAACTCTCCTTCAGGCGTTTCATTCCCTCGATGGCCGCCGTCAACTCCATACGGTTGTTTGTTGTGTGCGGTTCGCAGCCGAACAGCTCGCGCTTATATTCGCCGAATCGAAGTATGCACGCCCAACCGCCCTTTCCCGGATTGCCGAGGCAAGCGCCATCCGTGATCAACTGGACGTGTTTCAAGCGACTTCAGCCAACTGTTCGGTGAAGAACGCATCCACAGTATCCAGAATTCGGCCGACTTCCTGGCTGCGATAGATCTCCGTTCGAAGCTTGGAGCCGTTCCGCACGCCATGGGTGAAGTAAGTCGCGAACTGCTTCATCTTTCCGATAGCATCCGCTTCACCGTGCTCCTGCAGCATCACGTAATAAGTCTTCATCATCTGGTATCGGTCGTGGTCCGGAGGAACGGTGTAGGAACCGGTTCGCAAATACTCGTCGATCTGGCGGAAAATCCACGGATTGTAAGAGGCCGTGCGCCCGATCATGAGGGCATCGCAGTGAGTTTCCCGATACATCCGGATCGCGTCCTCAGGCGTGGCAATATCGCCATTCCCGATGACCGGGATTTTGACGGCGGCCTTTATTTCAGCGATCCGAGACCAATCGGCACGGCCACTATAGCCCTGCTCGCGCGTTCGCGGATGGAGCGCAACCGCGGCCAAGCCGCAGTCTTCGGCGAGTCTCGCCATTTGAACCCCAACCAGCTCCTGATCGTTCCAGCCAGCGCGAAATTTGCAGGTGAGAGGAATCGAAATTGCCGAACGAACCTTCCGAAGAATGGTTTCGACCAGCGGCAGATCGCGCAGCAACCCCGACCCGCCGTTGCATTTCACGACCTTGTTAACCGGGCAGCCAAAGTTGATGTCAACGATGTCAAAGCCGCGGTCTTCGCAAACTTTAGCGGCTTCGGCCATCACGGCCGGATCGGAACCGAATAGCTGGCAACTGATCGGATGCTCTTCTGCCTCGAAATAGAGGTAGCGGAAGTTCCGGTTGGGCTTTTTGGCGTATTGCGTGCTCACTACGCCGTGCGAACTGGTGAACTCCGTCATCAGCAGCCCGCATCCGCCCTGATTGCGAATCAAACGGCGGAAAACGGTATCGGTGACGCCCGCCATGGGGGCCAGCACGGTGGCTGGGCGGACGCACACCCGTCCTATGCTGTAACCGGCAGGAAAATCAAAGATGTAGCGATCCGTCATAGTTGCCAGGCGGCGCAGAGATCTGTCGAAAGTACCTGAATGACCTTATTTTAACTGTCAGGGGCGAAACGCGGGTTAGAAATCCCACGTTTTCACATATAGTGGGGATACAGCGTGGAGCCGTCTAACGTGATTAAAGTCGTAGGAGCCTTCGTCGCGGGCGTTGTCGTTGCACTCGGCAGCGCACTTATCTATGTGAGGGTGAGTGACCTTGTGCATCCTCATCCGGTTTCGCAGGCGATGCTTCCCGCGCAACCGCTTACCATTACCGATACTGCGCTTCCGGTCGCGGCGCACGATCCCTCACCCCAGGAGGCCGATCCGCCGCCGGAAACCAGCCAGGCCAGTCAAACCCAGGCCAGTCAAACCAGCGAGCCTGTTCGCAAGGTGAGCTCGAAGAAACACAAGCCTGCCGCTCCACCAAACATCGTGTCCATTCCGAGCAAGATTGACACCTCAAAATACGAGCCGAATCACGATCCTATCGAGATTGCACAGAATCAGATTCCACAGAATCAGGCTGCTGCAAATCTGCCGTCCGCAAATCTGCCGACGAGCGCTCCACCACCAGCGGTGAATGACGCACCTCCCGCGGCTGACCCTGAGCCGCCGGTAATGCAACAGGAAGCGCAGGCCTCCGCAGCTCCCGTACGCCAGCCGAACGTGGTCACGCTGCCGGCCGGGACCAATCTCGCCGTACGGCTGGGAGAGACCCTCTCCACAGAGCACAACTACACGGGAGACACCTTTCGCGGAACACTGGAAAGCCCCATCATCATGGATGGCTTTATCATTGCGGACAGAGGTTCCAAGGTCCTGGGCAAGATCATAAACGCCGAAAAAGCAGGCCGAATGGAAGGCGTTTCGGGGCTGACCCTCGCGTTGACTGAGATCAATACGACTGACGGTCAACGGGTTAAGATCGAGACGAATTCGTTTATCAGACGAGGCTCTTCCAATACCGGGGAAGATGCCGCGAAAATTGCCGGAGGCGCTGCTTTGGGAGCCATTATCGGGGCGATGGCCGGGGGCGGAAAGGGCGCGGCCATCGGCGCTGGAGCGGGCGGCGCCGCCGGGACCGGGGCAGTCCTGTTAACGCACGGCAAACCAGCGGTCTTGCCGACCGAAACGCGAATGTCCTTCCGCCTTGCAAACCCGGTGACGATCACCGAAAGGCTGAATAACTGATTCCGTGCGGATCGGGCATGCCCGATCCCTAGGGAACGCTCAGGCAGACGACGAAAGGCGATCGTCTGCCCCACAGCTCAGGCGGCTTTCTTTTCGGGGGTCTTGATGTACCCTTTCGACTTGTACTCGTAATAGCGAGCGCCGCGGATGACGGCTTCCATGTGCTGTTTTTCGTGACGAGCCGCGATTTCCTCGGTTGAAAATTCAAACCCAATTTCGGCGGGATCGAAGGGCAAGTCGTAGTGTTTGGCAGTCTTGTAATTCTCGATGGCAACACTCCAGCGACGATTCTCGCGTTCCTGACGGTCCTTTCCGGCTTGCTGGCGTTCGGCGATCAGTCGCTTCAGCTCGGCTTCCTCTTTTTCATACACACGACGGAGGCGCGCTTCCTGAACCGAGAGATTATTCAGATCGCGGCGATAGGACAGGAAAATCTGGGCCTCGATCATCGCTTTGCGAACCGATTCGTCTTCTTCGTCAGCAAATTGCGCGGCAAATTCGCGGCGGCCGATGGCGTAGATACCGGCTTCAAGCGACGGAACGCGTTCGAGACGCCAGAGCGTATCGGCAAGGGATTGAGTGAGGCGTTTTTCTTCGTCGGCTTCCGGTGACCAGAGCTTGAAGGTGCGCTCGGTGTGGGCCTGGTAAGCGGCTACGTCATCCGATGGCAGGAGGACGGTACGGCCGGTGAGACCGGTTTTCAGTGCGTTGTGCGCTACTTTGGCCTTGCCTTGCGACGAGGTAGGACCCGAGGACAGAAGAGCGTTGGCGCGGTTGGCCTCGACTTGCTTCGCTGATGACATATATGAGGTGAAATCCCTTAACCCGGAGATTGCTTTCGATTCGAGGATAGGCGTGGCGTCTGGGCGCTGGGCATCGGAAGGCGGTAATTTGTTGATTTTTTTGGTATTGGCTTTTTTTTCGTGAGTTGTGACTGAATTTTTTCCGATTCGAGCGGTCCTACTCTTCGCGCATGAGCTTGGATGGATCGACATTAAACGCTCTCCGTGCTGGAATGGCGGAGGCTGCTATGCCTAGGAGAGCCATGGTCAGTACCGCGCCGGCGATCACCGCCGGATCGCTCGGATTCGCTTGATACACGATTTGACCGAGCAAGCGGCTTGCGGAGAATCCCACCAGCAGACCTAACAGCGATCCAACGCCGAGCAGCGCCATCGGCCGCCCCAGCGCAGCGGTCATGACATGGGTTTTGCGCGCACCCAATGCCATGCGGAGGCCCAACTCCTTCATGCGTTTACTTACGGTGTAGGCAGCCATACCGAAAATGCCTGTTACCGCGAGCATCGCCGCCAGCAGGCCCATGACGCTTAGGGCGAATGTAGCGACGCGCGCGGGGAACAGTTCAGAGGCCAGTGCATCGGGCCAACTCTGTACGGTCATCGGCACATTGGGCTCGATGCTGTGTAGTGCGCGTTCGAGAGGCGCCACCATCTCGTTCGGAGGCCGCCGCGACCGCACGACGAAAACCGTTTCGCCCGGCTGGGTTTGGGACAAGGGCAGATATATGACAGGCTGCGGCGACTCTTCCAGATCGTGGTATTTACCGTCCTCGGCCATACCAACTACTTCTGTCAAGTTGCCCGACACAATAAAATGCTGTCCGATCGCAGGCATTTCGCCCCACATCTTCCGCGCGAAGGTTTGGTTTACGATCGCCACATGAGGCGTCTTAGCAGTGTCATGCCAAGAGACATCCCGCCCGCGCAGTAGACGCGTACCAGCAGCCTCCAGGTATCCCGGGGACATCTGAAATGCATATGCCGCGAGCACAGAATTCTTCAGCTTGAGCTGTGTCGTTCCCGGCCGGAAGATCGGAATCCCGTGCAACCCGCCGGTAAAAGGCGTGCGGTTCACCGTTCCGGCGGCCCTCACACCGGAGAGGGTCTGCACCGCCTCAATCATCGCCCTCGCCTTCTCGATCGCAACATCGTCTGACCAACCGATTTGGCTCAGGTCCAACTCTGCCAAGATCGCGCCGTATGGCCGGAAGCCCAGAGGCGTGTGGAGTGCGCGTTCCATGCCGCGCACCGCCACCAGAGCGGCTGTTACCAAGAGGGTGCAGATGGCAATTTGCGCGCCTAACAACAGGTCACGCAGGGCGAACCGGCGGTGTATTCCGCCGGCCGGCCCATTCTTCATCATTTGCAACGGACTGCTCTGCCACGCCCGCCGCGCCGGAAACATCCCAAATAAGACTGCACTTCCCAGCGTCAATGCCAAACCCGCCAGGTACACACGCGCGTCCACATTTGCCACCAAATGCACCTCTGCGGCCGGCGGCCACCGATTCAGCACGGCCAGAAGCAGGTCCGCAGTCACCAATCCCATTGCTCCGCCCATCAGGGAGACCAGCAGCGCTTCTGTCAGTAATTGCCTCGCCAGCCGTCGCCGGCTTGATCCAAGAGCAACACGGATTGCCAGTTCGCGGCCCCGATCGGCCACTCGCGAAGCGAACAGAGTTGCGAGATTCGCGCATGCCGCCGCGAGGACCAGCAGTCCCAGCACGGTTACGCCATAAAGAAATCCGCGGATCACTTCACCTTCATCGCCGAACAGTCCCGGATGGATCAGCCGCAGCGGCTGTCCGTCGTCGGTCTCGGGGTACTCCTTTCCTAGTTCGGCCGCGATCGCATTCAGATTTTCTGTCGCCCGTCCGGGTGTGATGCCCGGCTGAAGACGGCCAATCACGGTAACGGCTACCGAAGTCCGGCTACGTAAGTAATTCCCACGCTCCACCTCTCCTTCGTTGACCATTGGTATCCAGTACTCGGGCCATGCGAAGCGCTCCATGCCGTGGAATTGCGCGGGCGCCACGCCAACCACGGTAAAGGGATGCTTGTTGAGTTGCACAGTTGTTCCAACTATGCCCCGATCGGCTTGAAAAGCGCTTCGCCAGAGACCATCGCTCAGCACGACATAAGGCGCCGAATCCTGGCCATGTTCGTCCGCCGCGTGAAAGAACCGCCCAACCTGCGGCTGTACTCCCAGCAGATCGAAATAATTCCCGGTGACTACATCGCCGGAGACATTCCTCACTGCGTTGCGCCAGTACAGCGTGGCATGGGAATATCCATAAATCGCAGCCATCCCGCTGAAGGTCGTATTGCGCTGCCGAAAGTCCTCAAACGCGGGATATGAAGTAGTCAGCAGCTTTCCGATCATCCACTGCTTGTGGCGAATCTGATATAAGCTCTGCGGATCTCTTACATCGAGCGGGCGAAGCAGGACGGCATTCAGCACCCCCAAGACGACGATGTTCGCGCCAATGCCCAGCATCAGAGTGACTACAGCTACGACCATGAACGCGGGAGATTTGCGTAGCACGCGAAGGGCATAGCGCACATCCAATAGCAGGTTCTCCACGAACATGAGAATGCCACAGTTCTAGTGAAAGCAACAGATTAAGACAAGAGTTTGGTATCTAATGTAGGATCTGTTTATTCGGGGCTGGGGCCGCAGTTTTCACCGCCCAGAAAGGAATAAACTCCGCTGTGACCATCTCCGCCGTCAGCCGTGTTTGGCGGCTTCGAGGACTGGCCATTTTGAGCCGTCCAGGCGGCGCGGAGTTGCGTCGATGATCGCCACTTCCTCAAGCTGATCGGCGTTGGCGGGGCGCAGCTCTTTGAACCGGCGCGCGGAGGTCAACACGTTCCGTTCCAGCGAGCCCACCGTCTGGTTGTAGGTTTCGACGGTCTTTTCTATCGCATCGCCCAGCTTTGTGAAATGATCGCTCATCTTCAATAGGCGGCCGTACAACTCCAAGCCGGTTTCGCGGATTTTGTCTATGTTTTCCGCCAAGACTTGCTGACGCCAGCCATGGGCGACCGTGAGCAACAAACTGATGAGCGTAACCGGCGTCGCGATCAGCACTCGCCGCTCGACTCCAAAATCGAGAAGCGCCGGGTCGTGATCCAAGGCCGCGCTAAATAGCGATTCGAGCGGAAGGAAGGCCACTACGAATTCCGGCGAACAGGCGAGGCGATCCCAATACGCCTTTTCGCCGAGCGACTTCACGTGCGTCCTTACTTGCCGGGCGTGGTCGGCAAGATTCCGCAGGCGCTCCGCGTCATCCTGCGCTTCCACAGCGCGAAGATAGGCTTCGAGCGAGACTTTGGCGTCCACGACGACCTGGCATTGGTTGGGCAGTCGAACAATGAGGTCGGGGCGCTGATTGGTCTCGCCAAACAGAGTCTTTTGCTCGGCAAAATCGCAGTATTCGAGCATGCCCGCCAGCTCGACTACACGGCGCAACTGCATTTCGCCCCACCGGCCACGTTGAATCGGGGATCGTAAGGCGGTTTTGAGCTGCTCGGTCGATTGTCGAACGCGCTCTTGCAACTGAGTCAACGCTTGTACCTGCGCGGTGATATCGGCATAGGCCCCTACTCGCGACCGCTCGATGGCTTGGACCTGCTCCTCGAAACGGTGAAGGGACTCGCTCACCGGTTGAACTAAGTGCTGAATCTGATCGTGACTTCGATCAAGGAAAAGCTGGCTGTTGTTCTGAAGAGCTTCCGAAGCGAGGGCTCGAAACTTCTCTTCCACTTGCTGCTGAGTCTGCGTCAGAAGCTTCAGCTGCACGTCCGCGATTTCACGTGTCTTCTGCGCCTCCGACTCTTTCTCATAGGCGAGACGACGGGCGACTTCCAGTTCCGCTGCGTTCCGTTCGGTTGACTGACGCGCCTCCTGGGCCGCTTCGCGCCAGCGTTTCGCCTCCGAGAGCTGATAGGCGGAAAACGCGACAGAGGCGACTAGAATGAGCAGCAGCAAGGTTACAACGACAGTCACTTTTTGAATCCTGTTTCTGCCTTGAACTGTTCGAGAGTGTTAAACACGATCGGACAATAGACGGCACGGTCGGGCATGTGCCACATACGGCTCAATAGAGAACCGTTGCCTTTGACGAGATGCGGAAACAATTGACAGGTCTGGGGCCGCGCATCGTATACGGAGCAGAGATTGCCGTTGAGAAATACGCACCCGTTCCGGTCGCGTTTGAGAATTCGCCCTTCTTCGGGATTTTCGACCGTATAGTCCCGCAAGAAATCGGATACGGGCACGCCCAAATACCGGGCCAGGCGCTCCGTATCGCGTTCGTTGATTTGCGTGGTCGCAACACGGCAACAGTTTCCGCACTCAGTGCAATCGATGGATTCCTCGACTCCTGGGCGATTGCCTTGAAGCGCTTCTCGACGAAGTTGTGACGCTTCATCCACAGGCGAAAACGTTGATTTTCCTCGCGCTGTTTTTCCCCGTAACGCTTGATTTGCACGAGGTCTGTAATCATTCTTTCAGTATCTCAACAATTTATGGGTTTGAAACATTGCAAATAGAATTTGTTCTGAGCCTGAGTCCGTTAGAGGAGGCGAGCGCCTGATAATGAAGGCGTGACGGATCAATTATTCCTGTCGATCTGGCTGGATCGCCACAGCCGGGCAAACCGCCTGGCGCATTTCGAAAAACTTCTGAAGCTCTTTCCTTTCTCACAACGGGAACAGCCGCAGTCGATTGTTTCGATCCACGCGATCGATACTACGGAACCTCCGTTATTGGAGCGTCCCGTGAACGGGCCCGTCGATGCCACGGAACTGGCTGGAATGCTGCGGGATTATCAAGGCGACGATGTTGCATACCGGATCGAAACCTGGTGGGATTTGTGGCAATTCGATGGCGATTGGGAACTGGCGCCCGCCCGGGTCGCGCTCTTTTGCTTCGGACCGGAATTCCATAATGGCACCGAGCCGACCGGCGCTGGAGCAGGAGGATCTCCGTATCGACTTTGGCGTCGATAGCCATTATCTGCCGCTAACGGATGTACCGGGAGGAGCGAAGCTAACTGAATCGAATATCAAGAGTTTGTTGCGCCTGGTTCACGAAATAGAACTGTCGCTGCCGGTCAGCCGGCGAAGGCTCGAGACGGAATCAGGCGAAAATTTCGCTGAGCGATTGCATGAAGCGCTGACGAGCGAGCGAGTGCAATAGGCTCGGCTAATAGAGGGTGAGCGGTATGCTCTTGGAACTGAAGCTAAAGCCGAACGAGAGCCGGTTATCCGAGACTCCCGTATACGGATTCAAATTTCCGTAATGCACATAGTCGTATCGGAAATTCGCTCCTAAGTAGCGCATCAGGCTGACTCCATAATTGACACTCAAAGAGCTGCTGGAGTAAGTGCTGGATACGGTATTCGCGACGCTGCTGAGCCGGAAATAGCCGCCTCCCGCGCTAATATTCGATCGTCGAAAGCTGTAAGAATACACTCCGTTAAGGTACTGGCTCTTAGAGGCTAGAAAATAGCCGTTTCCGGCTACGATGCCTTGACCGGCTGAGACGGAAAACTGGGACCGGTGATAGCCGTGAGAGACCGTACCCGAGAAAGAAGGGAAATCCGAAACCGTGTTGTACTTGCCAACCTGTATATCCGCCGACGGTCTGGCCGTTCGGGAGCATCAATGTGACGGGTACAAAGGCGGTTCCCGACACGCTGCTTCTGGTTACGCCGCCGGATAGCGAAACGCTCCAATGCGAATGGAATTGATGCGAAAGCGTGGCGGCGATAGTATCTATCTGGGCTTGACCGGCATTGGCCTGGTACACGAAATAAGAATGGGAGTAGGTGCCGCCGACTGTTGTCCGGGAGGTAATTCGATAGAATGCCGATCCGGAGCCCGACCCGCCCGTGGTTCCAATGGCGCCGGCATAGTTATACCTTTGGAGAAAGAACGAGCCGCTGAAAGAATAGCTGAGCCGGCGGGTTTGTTGGTACGAGAGACTTAAACCAGAACTCAGGAATTTTGTTTCCGAAGTGAAAGGATTGGTGGGAATAATACCTGTTAGGGTGGGCTCAACGCTGAAGAAGGTGCCGCCGTAGAAGATAATGCCGGCGCTCGTGCTTAACGCCAAACGTCCACCTTCTGCCTAACCTCTTGCTATAGGCGAGCGAGAGGTTTTGGTCACGTGCCGCTCCCGAAAAACGAACTCTTATAATCTCTGTAATCTCCCCGATAACTGAGCGACAGGCTAGCGTCGCGGAAGGTATGGACTCCGTTTACACCGCCTCCCGCATCCCATCCAAATGCGCCATTGTTCGAGTGACCATTCTGTAAGGGGGCGTAGGTATCGTACGCTCCGTCTGCGAACGCGTAAAAGTTGAAGAAATCGTGTTCGAAGAATTCGCTCGCCAGACTCACCGGGCTGAAAGCGCCCTGGCTATTATCCTGCGAACTCGGCGCCTGCGTTTGCGGCTGCTGGGCGAGCGCGGTGATGCTTGCGAGCGACATGATCAGAACAGCGGAGAATTTCACAATAACCTCAAACCCCTCATTTGCATGATTTTGTTGCGCGGGTCCAAATGGGTTCTACCAATGCCCTAGTCTGCCGAAGGTGAGAGTTTGTGTCAAGCAAAGAAGTAGGATAACTCCGCTGCGACTCTCAAGAGTTGCGGGTAGCGCCGGTCGGGAATGGCCAAGCTATGCGAGTGTGGCCTGGACCTTTTCGAGATCGGCGGGTTCCCCGAATTTCGCGCCGGTCAGAGCCGGATTGATGCTTCGGCATAAGCCGACCAGTACGGATCCAGCCCCAACTTCGATGAAGCGCTTTGTACCTTCGCGAACTAATTCACGGACGGAATCGGTCCAGCGCACGGGATTGGGGATCTGTTGATAAAGGCCCTCGCGGGCTTCCGCGCCCGTGATTACCTTGCGGGCTTGCCAATTATTGATGAGAGGAATCTGAAGATGGCCAAAGGTAATTGCATCCAGATCAGGCCGTAAGTGTTCTTGCGCCGGCCGCATTAGGGGGCAATGGAAGGGTGCACTGACCGGCAAGGAAATAGCGCGTTTTGCCCCGGCGGCGATTGCCAGTTCCATGGCGCGCTCCACGGCCTTCGCGTTGCCGGCGATCACTACCTGGCCGGGCGAATTGAGATTTGCCGCGCTGACAATTTCACCTTGCGCCGCGTCCTGGAGAACGGATTCCAGTTTTTCTTCCGGCAGTTTCAAAATGGCGGCCATAGCGCCGACGCCTTGCGGGACCGCTTCCTGCATGTACCGGCCTCGCTTTTTCACCAAACGAAGCGCGTCGCCAAAATCGAGCGAGCCGGCCGACGACCAGCGCCGAATATTCGCCCAAGCTGTGGCCCGCGACAATATCGGGCCGGTAGCCCCGCGCCTTTAAGACGCGATAAGCCGCAATCGAGACCGCAAGCAGCGCGGGCTGGGTATTCTCGGTTTTCTTGAGTTCTTCCTCCGGGCCTTCGAAGCAAAGCCGGGAGAGGGGAAAACCGAGAGCGTCGTCCGCTTCCTCGAAAGCGCGCCGCGCCTCCGAAAAATCCTCACCCAAGAGTTTTCCCATGCCGGGGTACTGGGAACCCTGGCCGGGGAACAAGAAAGCTGTCTTTAGCATTAATTTGAGTTAACTCCTGGGATGAGGATGCAAACCGCGTGAGGCAAAAGTCATTATGGAGTCTTGGTTTGCGGCACTTCGGCGAACAAACCGAGGAATCATACCAGCACCGCGAAATGGAGCCCAATTTCCGAAGCGCGAGCATCGAGAGAACGCGTCACACGAGTGAAGGCTGGAAAAGAGGCGGTTCCGGTTCGCAGGAAGACTTCTGACAGGAAATAGATTCTACAGTAAGGCGGCATCGAGCCGATTTATTCTATAGTGAAGACAAGAATGAAAAAGAAAGAACTCGCGGAGCCCATTGTCTCGCCGGAGATTTTGGCGCTGGCGAAGAAGTCTATTGAATCCGAGCGGCCGCAACCCGGAAAGCGATGCGCGGTTTGCGGCGGTTCCTGTACCCCGTTGACCGGACCGCATACGTCGAGAAGATCTGTGCTGGGTTTGCCGGCGCCTGAAAATCAGTGCCTGGCGCGAAGACGGATCAGCAGATCTCCGCACAAGAATAGAGAGTTTTGCAGGCCAAGAGGCCGCTATACAACTCTGACGAGCTTTCGGTCGCATTTGCGAGTTCACGGTGTACAGAGCTACCTGCGCCATGTCTTTGGTCCGATAATCACGCTTGTTTCTTCCGTGCTCAGCGCGTTCACACGGGTCATCCACGATCTATCGCTGAACGTGATCGCGTGTAAAGCTCTTGGCTAGTCGTGCGACCTCATGTTTTCCACCTGGATATCGGAAAAGACACGCAACACCAAGGGTTGTGTTCTTTGCGGACGTGGATCAAATTGTCCTATAATGCGATTTAGATCTTAAGTCTTATGTCCCTCCTTCTCCAGGGCGGAATTCTCATTAGCGTGGCCATTACCGGCCCCGCCTGAGACCTCTTGCATGGATAGATTTTGAGGCCACCGGCGGGGAAACCAACCGGTGGCCTTTTGCTTTTGAAGAATGCGGCTGGGACCGTACAGAAGGAATAGAAAGTACTTTTATGAAGATCTTCACGTTCGACACCACGCTCCGCGACGGCACTCAAGGCGAGTCCGTCGGGTTCTCGGTAGCAGACAAGCTGACCATTGCCGAGAAATTGGATGACCTCGGCATCGATTACATCGAAGGCGGTTGGCCCGGCTCGAATCCCAAAGACGAAGAGTTTTTTCGACGCGCCAAGGGCTTGGCCTTCAAACACGCAAAGCTCACCGCCTTTGGCGCGACCCGCTTTGCGAAGAACCCTGTAGAGAAGGATGCGAATGTGGCCGCCCTGCTCAATGCGGAGACTCCCGCCGTCTCCATCTTTGGAAAGTCCTGGGATTTTCATGTTCAGCGGGCTTTGGGCATCACGGAGGAAGAGAATCTCAGATTGATCTCGGATACGGTTTCCTATCTCAAAGCTCACGGCCGGGAGGTGGTTTATGACGCCGAACATTTCTTCGATGGCTACAACGCAAATCCGGCTTTCGCCTTGCGAACCCTGGAGGCCGCGAAAAAAGCTGGGGCCGACGTGCTTTGCCTGTGCGATACAAACGGCGGCACCTTGCCCGCGCGACTGGTTGAAATTGTTCAGCAGGTCCGCAGCGGTTTCGATGGAGTCCTCGGCATCCATTGCCACAACGATTGCGAAGTTGCGGTGGCCAATACGCTGGCTGCAGTCGAGGCGGGCGCCACGCACGTTCAGGGATGCATCAACGGATACGGCGAGCGGTGCGGTAATGCAAACCTTTGCTCGATTCTGGCCAATCTGGAATTGAAGCTTGGGCATAGCACGATCGGCCGCGAAAACCTTAAGAACCTGGCAGCGGTGGCGCGGTTTGTGGCTGAACTGGCGAACCTGCCGGTGCGCCGCGAGCAACCCTTCGTCGGCAGTAGCGCGTTCGCCCATAAAGGCGGAGTTCATGTCAGCGCGGTCTTAAAGGATTCGGCGACGTACGAGCACATCAAGCCTGAAATGGTAGGCAATCGACAACGTGTTCTGTTGAGCGATTTGTCAGGGCGCGGCAACGTTTCGTACAAGCTCAAGCAGCTTGGATTCAAAGACGAACTTCTAACGGACACTGCTCGCCGCGAGTTGCTTCAGCGCATCAAGGTCATGGAGCACGAAGGTTACGATTTCGAAACGGCTGAGGGTACCTTCGAACTGCTTGTGCGCGAGGCGGCCCATCCCGAGTTTCATCCGTTTGATGTCGTGAGCTACGAAGTAACCACGCGACTGGAAAGCGGCAGCGCCTCGAAACTTCGCGGAAATGATGATACCGTTACCACCGCTGGGGTGACGATGCGGGTTGACGACTCGGTTCATTCGCACACTGCTATCGGAGAAGGCCCGGTGCATGCGCTGGATATCTGCTTACGGCAGTGCCTCGCGTCGGTTTACCCGGCCATCACCAGCGTCCGGCTTACGGATTATAAAGTTCGTGTGTTGGATGGCAAGGGAGGCACCGAATCGAAGGTTCGCGTTTTAGTTGAGTGGACCGATCATCGGAAAAGTTGGGCGACCGTGGGTATCTCGAACAATGTGATCGACGCGAGCTGGCGGGCCTTGGTCGACGCTCTGCGGCTTGAATTGATGCGTCTCTTAGATAAGGAACCAGGAGAGCATATGACTCGGGATTATAGTTGGGCGGTGTAGGTAACCGGCCATTGCCATGAGATCCCGATTCATCTGCAGCTTATTGTTCTCCACATTCCTGCTTGACGGGCAGACTCCAGAGGAAACGCACACCGGACAAGAGATACGGCTTTGGCCGAATGGCGCCCCGGGCTCGGAGGGCGAAACCGCGCCTGAGGTCTCACAAGCTTCAAGTAATTCAAAACTGCCGAAGAGCTTCTCGGTGGTCCACTATCCATCCATTTTTGTTTTTCTTCCGCCCAGTGACAGGAAGAACGGAATGGCCGTGGTGGTTGCGCCGGGTGGCGGACACTCGCAACTGGTGATCGAAAAAGAAGGCTGGCAGATCGCTGATTGGTTGAACAAGAATGGCATCGCCGCTTTCGTTTTGAAGTACCGGCTGGCCAAGGCTAAAGGGTCGCATTACACGGTGATGGGAGATGAATTTGCCGATACCGCCCGCGCCGTAAGAATGGTTAGGTCTCACGCAAACGAATGGGGTTTGGATTCGAAGCGGATCGGTTTTATGGGCTTTTCGGCCGGCGGTGAATTGGCCGCTTTGATAGAAACCGCTTCGACGCCGGCAATCCAACCGCCGCCGATCCCATCGATCGGGTGAGTTCCAGGCCCGATTTCGATGTCCTGGTTTATCCGGGGGCAGCGCCGGAGGCAGATGACTGTGCCGAAGAACGCGCCTCCCGCTTTCCTGGTTTGCGCGGATGACGATCCGTCGCATGTCGTGAATACTGTCAATCTGTACCTCGCCTTGGAAAAACAAGGTGTCTCTTCCGAGATGCACATTTATGCGAGTGGAAAACATGGATTTGCCATGCGCGAATCCGCGCTCCCGGTTGCTACCTGGCCCGATCGCTTGAAGGATTGGATGATCGATCGCCAGCTCCTACAGCGATGAAGTTAGAGCCGGAGGCGTTATGAAGATCTGTTGCTGCGCGATGTTTGCGCTGCTTTATTCGACTGCCGCGATCGGGCAAGATCTCCGTTGCGATCTGAGTTCCTATAAACCGATAGAGGGCTTGGCCGCGGCAGTTGCGGGATCGGACCTGAAAGTCGAATGGCGGGGAGAAAACAACGATCAGTTGCGAGTGGTTTTTACCGTGAGCGAGAATCAGCCGCTGATTCACGAAATGGCTGTGCGGCGAAATCAGGGCGGCTGGGTCATTTTGGGCCGCGATCTGTCACCGGAATTTCAGGTGACGAGCGGCAAGCGGCGAATGTCGGAACAACAATTAGCGCCGTTGCGAGCGCTAAAGATTCCGTTAACACCGGAGCTGATCGAGCACGAAAAATGGAACGCCTTTTGGGATGCGCCGCTCGAGATTCCAGGCAATCCCGGAACGAATATGGATCTGCCGAGAAAACCGGAAGAGATTCGCCGCGCATGGGCAACTTACCGCGTCAACAGTTGCCGCGTGAAGACCGACGGAGCACGCTTGCAGATCACCTTTCCGGGGCTCGAACTAGGAATTTTTTCCGGAGATCTGCAATATACGATTTATCGCGGGACCAACCTGCTGCGTCAAGAGGCGATCGCGAAGACAGAGGAACCCTCGGTCGCGTACAAATATATTTCCGGATTGAAAGGCTTCGGGATCGGCGAAGATTCGCGTTTGTCTGGGAGGATACGGCTCGAAATTGGCAGCAATATGAGTTTGGAGGGGCGATCAATCGTGATCCAGTTGCGGTGAAAGCGCGCAATCGGCTTGTTGATTGCGGAAATCGGCGGAGGATCTTTGGCAGTTTTTCCGCCTCCGCACAAATTCTTCTTCGCAAGAGAAATAGAAACGAATCTCGGGCTTTGTTTATTACCGCAAGGACAGCAATGAACTCCTTCACGCTGGGAGCGCGGCAGGCGGATCGCGAAGAAGGCTACCGGCCATACGGCGTTTCGGATGCCGTCTGGCAGCGCCGTTCCCAGGAATCGCGGCACGACTTGAACAACTTTGCCCTGTACAATGCTCCACCGGGAACATGGCAGCACATGCCGGTTTATTTTTACCTGGGCGCATCCGATGGCCAAGCAACCCAGCGATCGGTAATCGCATTTACGCACGAAGATCAGTACAAGCCGCTGGCTGGATATAAGGTGCTGGTCAGCCATTTTCATATGCACTTTAATGAGCAGCTCAGCGACGCCGGAACCATTGATTTACAGCCTTCGTGGCTGCAGGTGTTCCGCGGCCTGGGAATTAACATGGTGATCCTGGCCGATTTTCATAGCGATTCGCATCCCAACGATCCCGGACCGATTCGTTTCAAAGAGCAGAAAGTCTACTTTGAAGGATGCCAGCGGTTTTCCGATCGGAACTTTCTTCTGATTCCAGGCGAGGAGCCGGATGCGAATCTCGGCGGCCATTACATGTTCGTATTTCCGCATCCGCTCTTTTGGTCACATGCGCCTGGCGCGGGACAGACGTTCGAAGAACAGGACCCGGAATATGGAGAGGTCTATCACTCGAGCTCTGCGAAAGACGAATTGGACTTATTGCAGAAGGAGAACGGTTACATGTGGCAAACGCATCCGCGAACAAAAGGATCGGCGGGATATCCCGATGCGGTTCGCAACAAAGAACATTTCTTGAGCGATCGTTTTCTCGGCGGCTCGTATCAATCGCTACCAGTGGATCAGTCGCAGAAGCGATTGTGCGAAGAGCGCTGCCTGGGCTTACTAAATGACATGAACAACTGGGCGCCTCCGAAATACATGATCGCGGAGGGCGACACGTATATGAAATATCCGGACGATGAGACATATCCCGAATTGCTCGTGAATTATGTGAAGCTGGATCGCGTGCCAGATTTCGATGAAGGTTGGAGCAGTCTTCTTAAAGCGATGCGGGCCGGCGAGTTTTTCGTCACCAGCGGGGAAGTGTTGATTCCAAACTCAAGCGTGGAAGGCTCCGGTCGCTCATCGCACCTACACGGCCGAAGTAGAGTGGACGTTCCCGCTTGATTTCGTCGAGCTTGTATGGGGAGACGGAACTACGGCCCATACTCAAATCATCTCGACAACGCGATATGGCGGCATTCGGGAATCATAAGTTTCAGATTCCGTTCGATGCAACCGGAAAAAATGGGTCCGCTTCGCAGCCTGGGACTCGGCGGGGAATGGAGCTTTCACTCAGCCTGTGGTTCTGCAGTAGTCCGGGTAAATAAATCCAGCATTTCTCGCTCACCCGGCGGTCGCAGGATATTGCGAGCCGCAAATTCCACAGCTTGTGGATACTTCGTGGCTCGAATGCGATCAGCGGCCTTGGCCAAATCATACGGCGTATGCCGAAGCTCCATGCCAGGTCCAAGCAACAACCAATACGCGCCTGGTTCCCCAAACGGCATTCCGACACTGCCAGCGTTCAAGACCCGAACGCTTCCGATCTTTCGATCGAACTGCATGTGGGTATGACCGCAGACGATGACACGAACGTCCAGCCCTTGAAAGATCGGCGAGAGGCGGTCTTCTGGCGTGAGGCGGGTAAATATCTCCGTGTCGCTTCGCGGCGTAGCATGGCAAAACAGCACCTCGCCGAATGGGGGAATCAGGACACGAAGTGTTTTAGGCCAACTGGCTAATAATTGCTCGTATTCAGGAGAAAGCTGCTGCGCCGTCCAGCGTATGACAGCTCGAAACTGCTCCGGGACGGCTCCTGTTTCCGTGCCTCTGATTTGGGCAAGCACCTCCCGGTCGCCATTGCCTCGAATGAACTGCGTTGGAATGTCCAGATCCAGTAAACATTCGATCGTTTCAGTGGGCATCGGACCGGGAAGCACGTCGCCGCCGATTACTACGTGGTCTACTTTTGCTCGATGAACATCTTCGAGCACAGCTTCGAGCGCGGGTAAGTTCGCGTGTATGTCATAGATCGCAGCTACGCGCATGGCAGAGCCTTGTCTTCAGAGAGCGATCAGCCGCGTATGCAGAGACAAAAAAAGATCCTCCTGACGCTTACGTCAAGAGGATCTTACTACAGCTTCGCTGAGTAACTTTTCAGTGCTGAGGCGGCGGACCCCAACCTCGACCTCCACGCGGCCCGCGGCCGCTGGGAGCATCTTGAATCGTGTAATCCGAGGGGACTTGGAACAGCGATGCCGCGGGTTCGGAACGCTGGATGTTCGTCAGCGAATAAACCGATTGCCCGCCTCGCGGATCACTGTACTTTCCATACACGGGAACTTGAAGATCTTGCGAATACCAAGCCTCGCTTGTTGAGACGATAGGTTGTGCGTTGCCAATCGCCCCGGCAGGAATCGTGCGGGTGATGCTCTTACCCTGTACAGTAACTCCATTCATTACCTGCGTGCCGAGGTCCGTTTCAACCCGGTTGGCCGCCATCGGTCCGCCGCCGGGCCGTAAACGCGGGGCGCCGAGGGCGGCGTTTCCCCGAAGTTGAGAAGTGGATCCGGCGGGGGACGTCTTGATGGCGCGCCGCGTGGCGATCTTCGTATTCGGATTCAAGACGTAGCTGTAGCCGCCTACAGGGTCGAAGAGGAAGGTGATTGTAGCGGGCCCGTTTTGACCCAGAGGACCGCTCGAAATGGTTTGTTGCTCAAAGGTGCGGCCCGAACTGTCGCGCGCAACCTGGGCTGTAGTTGTCCGGTTGATCGTGTTGCCTCCGGCAAGACTCTCGGTAAACACGTTAGTGGCAGTCGCCGAATAAGGCGCCCCGGTGACGACCTTTCCAGGATGCATTCCGAACCCGAAACCGCCTGGACCAAATTCACCGTGCAGTCCTGGCGCTCCGTGGGGTGGTCCGCCTATCTGCGCGTAAACCGCAGCACAGGAAGCTAGCACCGCGATCAGTGCCAATGTAGTGCTTTTCATCCTCTTTTCTCCTCCTTGCAACCCTCCCAAATCGTCACGCCGTCCTTATTGCATTCCCAACACGTGGACACCAAGCGGCTGGCCATCCATGCCCAGCAGAACGTCGGCAAGCACGGAGTCATCCGGACGCAATACCTCATTCGCGATCGGCTCAAACACGATTCCCGCATCCGTTAGCGATGACACCGGAACTTGCATTTGGACAATATGCGAAGAATTCATGGGCAGGGCCGGATTCGAATACGGCAAAGCCACAAAGCTTTCGCCGTCCACTTCGAATGCCGCTTGCGATTCAACAATATTTGCGGATCCGGACTTTACGGAATTTTCTCGCTTTGGTATAAACAAAACGCCGATCGCCAGCGTTGCGGCGATTGCCATTCCCCACCCAAAACGCCGCGCAACGTCGCGCGGAGTTCGAGAGAGCCTTTCGTGCTCGCATTTTTCAAGCTGGTCAATCAATTGATCGCGGCCGCCTGGCAACTGGACTGCTACTCCAGCGATCATTCCTTCAAATTTCAGCGATGCAACACGCAATTCCTGGTGCTTCTGGCGACAGCCCTCGCATTGCGCCAGGTGCGATTCCACAGATACGGTTTCGGCTCCGGAGAGTTCGTCATCTATTGCCCTTATGAGCAGATCGCTACTCAAGTGGCTGCCTGCGCCGAATCGATCGGTGCGGGAAGCATCCCGCATGAAATACCCAGTGCTCCTTCATAGAAGCTCCTTCAATTTTTCGAGCCCACGTTGAACGTTTTCTCCTACCGTCGAGACGGAAAGGCTGAGAACATCGGCTATCTCCCGATACTTAAATCCCTGCGCCCTCAACACCAGGCATTCCCTCTGCGAAAAGCTCAACTGGCGGACGGCCTCGCGGAGCCGTTTCGCGCGTTCGGCGGCCAGCAGTTCGTTCTTCCGCCGAAGGCATGCTGGCCCGGAAATCACGGGCCGTGCTCACATCCGGAAGCGAGTCGGTCTTACTCGCTGAAAACGCCGCTTGAGCGTTCCGGGCCAGATTGTGCGCAACCCGGTACAGCCAAGCTCGTAAATTGTGCTGCTCGCCCCCTTTCAGAAGGTGCTCGTGCAGCTTCAGAAACGTTTCTTGCACAATCTCTCGCGCGGTTTCAACATCAACGCCGAGAAACGATAAATAGCGCGCAATTGCGGCGTGCTCCCGATCATAAAATTCGAGCGTGAGGCGGCGAAGAGAGGTGTCTTCCAAATACTCCGCCTCCCAAGCCGCGCCAGGCAAAGTCAGAATATCGGCGGGGTCCATGTGGCTATTCCAATTTACTCTGGAACAACCAGAGTCGATGGGCACCGATTATGGCACCGCAGACGGTTCGCCTCAAATTAGCGAGGGCCACAAGAAGGTCTGTGGGGAGTTGCACTTGGGGTTGGGAAGAACCCTCTTGTGGCCTGCCGTCTCGCATGCTAGGTGCCTATATAACAGATGAGCGAGTGGTTTTTCCGGTTCAATCCAAGAAAATTTTGCGCCAAGTTCCACTAGCCGGAATCGAGCCCGGGCTGATCTCCCGTGATATTCTTGACGAGCGGGTGGTTCGCTCACCCGAATCTCGCCTGCCCGATTCTTCGAAGGCCCGTGACTCCTGACGAAAATTTGAAAAGCCCGGCAGTTATAGCCGCGCTCATCGATCACACACTGCTGAAACCGGAAGCGGCTGCGCAGGATGTGGCTCGTTTGTGCGAGGAAGCCCGCCAGTTCCACTTCGCTTCCGTCTGCATTAACCCCTATTGGGTTCGATTCGCAGCCGAGGCTCTGGCCGGGTCAACCGTGCCTGTATGCACCGTTCATCGGATTTCCGCTCGGAGCAAACGAACCGCGCACAAAGCTGGCGGAAGCCGAGCTTGCGATTGCCGAGGGAGCGAAAGAGCTCGATATGGTACAGAACATCGGCGCGCTCCGCTCGCGGGATTTTCCAGTTGTAAGCAAAGAAATCGCCGATCTCTCCGACTCTCGTTCACAAGCTCCGGCGCAATTTTGAAGGTAATTCTCGAAACCTGTCTTCTGACGGACGAGGAGAAGATTGCCGCGTGCCGGCTTGCCGCCGAAGCTGGGGCGGATTTTGTGAAAACGTCCACCGGATTCTCCATCGGCGGCGCAAGCGTCAACGATGTTAAGCTCATGCGCCACACGGTGGGCGAAACAGTCGGCGTAAAAGCTTCGGGCGGCATCCGCACACTCGACGCGCTGCGGCAGATGGTCGCGGCCGGCGCAAATCGTATCGGTACAAGTTCCGGCGTAAATATTCTTCGAGAGCTGCAATCGCCTGGCACTGCGGAACCGGCAATTTCGGCGGGTCGTTATTAGTGGCTACTCCTCGCAAAACCGAGGTTCGCTTCCGCGAGCGGGCCGAGCTTCTCGATTTTCTGCTCGAAGTCAGCAGCGTTACCGCCGAAACGCTCGATCTGGACCGCCTTCTTGCGAACGTTGCCGAAATCGTGAAGGATGTCATCCCGTACGAGCTTTTCGCGATCCTGCTCTATAACGAACGCACTCGGAGCCTTCGGATGCGTTATTCCATCGGTCATCGGGACGAGGTCGCGAAGAGCCTATCCATTCACCTCAACGAAGGCATTACCGGTTCGGCAGCCGCGACCCGGCAGCCGATCCTTGTCCGTGATGTACGCACCGATCAGCGGTATTTGAACGCACTGGATGCAGTACGCGCCGAGCTTGCCGTCCCCATGCTGATTCGCGGCAAACTGGTGGGCATAATCGATCTGCAGTCCACGCGCCTGAATGCATTTTCAGAGCAGGATCGCGCCTTGTTGGCGCTGATTGCGAGCCGCGTAGGCATTGCGATCGACAATGCGAAACTCTACCGGCGCGTTGAACGGCAGAACCGCATGCTGCGCGTCCTGGCGCACCTCTCTCAGGAGTTCAGTTCCATTCTCGAGATCGATGAGCTGCTCACAAAGATTGCCCTTACCGTTCGCGCGCTCATCAATTTCGATGCCTTTAGCATCTTCCTTATCGATGAACAGCGGAGACTGCTGCGATGCCGTTTCAGCCAACGCTACGACGAGAAGACCACGGTGGACAACATGGGATTCGGTCAAGGCATCACGGGCGCAGCCGCGGAATCTCGCCAGCCAATTCGTGTGGCGGACGTCACGCAGGATCCTCGCTATGTTGCATCGCACACCGACATCCGCTCGGAAGTTGCCGTCCCGCTGATTCTTCGCGACCGCGTCATTGGAGTGATGGATCTCGAAAGCGCCCGCTTGAGCTTTTTCACGGACGATCACGTTCGCGCCCTTTCGTTGCTGGCTCCCCAGATCGCGACTTCGGTGGAAAACGCCCGCCTCTATGAAGAGCTCGCGCAGCGGGAGCAGCGCATGGAAGAGGATCTGAGAGCCGCCTACAAGCTTCAGTCCGTATTGCTTCCGAGAACGATTTCGGACTTAATCGGGCTGCAGGTCAGCATCAAGAGCCGCCCCGCGCGCGAAATCAGCGGCGATCTATACGACTTTTTCGAACACAGCGATGAATACTCGCTGATTGCATTCGGAGATGTGAGCGGCAAGGGAGCGGCAGCGGCTTTGTTCGGCGCGCTGCTCTCGGGATTATTGCGAATTCTCGCACCCCGCCGCCATAGCCCGGCGAAACTCATGAAGTTACTGAATGAAGCGCTGTTGGAGCGGAAGGTCGATGCCCAATATGCCACGCTCTCGCTCGTCTTGTGGGACTCGCGCACGCTCACCTTCACCGTCGCAAGCGCCGGAACTCTTCCGCCCATGCTGTGCCGCAACGGACAGATCATGGAGTCCCGAGCGGAAGGAGTGCCTATCGGATTGCTCGAAGAACAGGAATACGATCAAGTCAAAATCGTCGCTCAACCAGATGACCTGTTCCTCCTCTACTCAGATGGAGTCGAAGACCAGTTGTCCGACGGCGACGAGTACGGACGTGAGCGCCTTGAGAAGCTCCTGGTCGCCAATTGCGCGAAGACTCCGCAGGAAATTGTGAACGCGATATTCGAGGATCTCGATGCATTCCGAGGCGCAACACCGCTGACCGACGATCAAACCGTCATTGCGCTGAGGGTTCTTCATCCGTAGATGACCACACGGGACGAATTCTCTTATCGAGCAGGATCGCTCGCTTGCGAAGGAATCGATCTATTGGGCGTCGCCGAAGCGCATGGCACCCCCGCTTACGTCTATTCCCGCCGCGCGATACTCACCCGGTTTCATGCTTACGAAGATGCGCTGGTCTCGATCCCGCATCGTATTTGCTATTCAGTAAAGGCAAATTCCAATTTGTCGGTTCTAGCCGCTCTGGCTCGCGAAGGAGCGGGGTTTGACATTGTCTCGGGAGGCGAACTATACCGGGTTCTTTCAGCGGGCGGCGATGCTGCGTCGGTTGTTTTCTCCGGAGTGGGCAAAACGGAAGATGATATCCGCTTCGCGCTGCAGAAGGGAATTCACAGCTTCAATTGCGAGTCCGAAGCAGAGATCGAATTGCTTTCACGGAATCAGCTATTTCGCTCGGGAAAACCGCTTCGATTGCGATTCGCGTCAATCCGGATGTCGATGCGATCACCCATCCATATATATCCACTGGCCTTCGCGAACACAAGTTCGGCATCGATATCAGTTCCGCCGAAGCGATTTATTGCGCAGCCGCGCGGCTGCCGGGAATCCGGCCGGAAGGCGTCAGTTGTCACATCGGCTCGCAACTTCTCGACATCGGGCCCCTTCTTGAGGCCGCCGACAAGACGCTCGGTTTGGTTCAGCGATTGAGAGCGAACGGCCTTGCAATTCGCTATCTCGATCTCGGGGGCGGTCTCGGCGTCCCCTACCGGTCAGGTGAGCGATCTGCTGCCGGCAAGCACACTCATCGACAATCTGCTGCCGAAGATCCAGCCGCTGGATCTCACGCTCATGCTGGAACCAGGCCGTTCCATTGTCGCCGAAGCGGGAATCCTATTAACCCGTGTGCTTCTTGTGAAGCAGAACGGGCAGAAAAAATTTGTTGTGGTCGACGCGGCCATGAACGATCTCATACGCCCCGCGCTTTATCAGGCTCACCACGAAATTGTTCCCGTGAAGCAAGCGGCGGGCTCCGAAGTCTTCAAAGCCGACATTGTCGGCCCAGTTTGTGAAACCGGTGATTTCTTCGCTCGGGGCCGCGAGATGCCGGTAGTCCAGTCCGGCGATCTGCTTGCAATCCGCACCGCCGGAGCTTACGGATTTGTACTCTCGTCGAACTACAACTCGCGTCCGCGGCCTTGCGAGTTGCTCGTGGACGGCAGCGAAGTGCATCTGGCTAGAGCGCGCGAAACCTATCGAAGATCTCATCCGCGGCGAACCGCTTCCCCGCGCCGCACTTTCTTGAGATCGTGCATACTGATCTAGAACATGACCGATTCGCCTGCAGTTTTCGTCCAGGATCTTCATAAGGCGTATGGAGATGTCGAAGCTGTTCGCGGCATCGATCTCGAAGTGGGCACCGGCGAAGTATTCGGACTTCTCGGCCCGAACGGAGCCGGAAAGACGACCACAATTGAAATTCTCGAAGGACTTACGGCCTCGGACCAGCGGGAAAGTTTCCGTGCTTGGCTTCGATCCCGCTGTCCAGACCAAAGAAATCAAGAACCGGATCGGCGTTTGCCTGCAAGCGACAAATCTACCGGACAAGATGAAAGTCCATGAAGCGCTCGAACTCTTCGACGCCTTCTATACGCGCCATAGCGATCGCGACAAGTTACTGAAGCGGCTTCAACTCTGGGACAAGAAGGATGCGTTTTATAAATCGCTCTCCGGCGGACAAAAACAACGCGTTGCCTTGGCGCTCGCTCTCTTGAACGAGCCGACTCTGCTATTCCTGGATGAACCGACCACAGGCCTCGACCCGCAAGTTCGACATGAGATCCACGGCGTAATCCAGGAATTGAAAGAGAATCGCCGGTCCATCCTTATCACGACCCACTACATCGAAGAAGCAGAGCGCCTCTGTGATCGAGTGGCTATTATCGATGCCGGAAAAATCATCGAACTGGGCAGTCCTCGCGAGATTCAACAGCGCGTGCTGGGACACACGCTCGTGGAAGTCACAACGAATGACAAGATGCCTTTCGACAGGCTGCCGGAGCTTCTCAGTCACGAAAAATACACGACACGAGATGACAATCGAACCCTGGCGATGCAGAGCGAATCGCCTGCGGCTTTGATCGTCGAACTGGTCAAATGGATCGACCAGGAGAATCTTCGTCTGGTGGACATCCACATGAAACGTCCAACTCTCGAAGACGTGTTCATCGAACTGACTGGAAAAAAACTTCGCGAATGAAACCCTATATTGCGCAAATCAGAAGCAATCTGCGGTTGATGGGGCGCGACCGCTCGGTTCTCTTTTTCAGCTACATGTTTCCGCTCGTCTTTTTTTTCCTGTTCGCGCAGTTGTTCGACGGCTCGCAGAGCCCGGCTGCCATGGCGCAGGTGATCGCCATGGTACTGATCATCGGCGTGCTTAGCAACGGATTTTTCGGGGCTGGCATGCGCGCCGTCCAGGATCGTGAGACGAATGTGCTGCGGCGTTTCAAAGTCGCGCCGGTCGGGCCCGCGCCCATCCTTGTCGCATCGCTCGTTTCCGGACTGGTTGTATTCATGCCCGCGGCTTTCCTGTTTTTTTTATTCGCGCACACCATTTATCACATGCCTCTGCCGGGGAACCTTCTTTCAATCGCAATTTTCGTCGGCATTGGGGTCGTGGCGTTCCGGTCGATGGGAATGATTATTGCCTCTGTCGTGAACTCGGCGCAGGAAGCGGGAATCGTCACGCAGATTCTGTATCTGCCGATGCTGTTTTTGAGCGGAGCCACTTTCCCAACCAGCATCATGCCGGTCTGGGTCCAGATCATCGCCCAATTCATGCCGGCCACGTATCTCTACCAGGGCATCCAATCGATGATCATTCAACGCGAAAAGCTCGCGGCGAACATTGTCTCAGTAATCGCCCTTCTCCTTACGCTTTGCGTGGCGCTCGTCGTCGGCACGAAGCTCTTTCGCTGGGAAAAAGAAGAAAAGATAAAGAACAGCGCGAAACTTTGGATCCTGGCTGTTCTCGCGCCGTTCGTCGTCATGGGCATCTATCAGGCCCAGACAAAACAAAACATTGAGAAATCGAAGATTCTGACCCGCAATATGATGCGGAATCGCTCCGTTCTCTTCCAGAACGCGAAGATTTTTGTGGGAAACGGCACGATGATTTCGAACGGTTCGGTGCTCGTGAAGAACGGCAAAATCGACGAAGTTTTCAGTACGCCTCCCGCCGACACCAAATCGCTCAATGCCGAAGTAATTGACGCCGCCGGAAAAACTCTGATTCCCGGGCTTGATCGATATGCACGTGCACTTTGGCGCGCCAGGCGGCGTATATCAGGATACTTCGAAATATGCGGACCCGAACGCCGGTAAGCGCAGGCTTGCCGCCTATCTCTATAGCGGGATCACCGCTGTCCGAAGCACGGGCGATTTTCTGGATGAGTCAATCAAGCTGCGCAAAACCATTAACTCGGGCGAGTATCTTGGGGCGGAGTTATTCGCATGCGGTCCGCTCTTCACGGCCGAAGGCGGACATCCTACTGAGTTGCTGAAGTATTTTCCGCCAGTCGATGCAAGGCAACCGCGAAAGCGCAGTTCGTTCGGCTGCCTAAATCCGCGGACGAAGCGCGCCGGCAAGTTGACGATCTGAAGAAGGCCGGAGTGGATTGCATTAAAGCCGTGCTGGAAGCGGGTAGCTCACAATGGAGCCTGTTTAACCGCCTCGATACCGGCATTTACGATGCAATCATCTCGGAAGCAATCAAAGAGAATCTCCCTTCGGCAACTCACACCGGCAGCTCAAAGGACGTGAAGGATGCTGTCGATGCCGGAACCAACAGCGTCGAGCACGGTTCCATGGTCGATCTGATACCTGCCGCAACGTTCGCTGAGATGAAGCAGAAAGGGATCGCGTACGATCCGACTCTGAGCATTTTCGAGGCGCTCGTCGATATGAGTACCGGCAATCCCGAGCCTTTGAACCGGACAATGGTTCAGCAAGTCGGGCCAGCCGATCTTTTGGCGTCCACCCGGGCCATGCTTCAGAAGCAGAAGCCGCAACCTGCAGAGAAATTCAAGGACTTTCTCGAACGGCCGAACGAAAATTTAATAGCCGCTTATAAAGCCGGCGTGCTGCTGATCGCCGGTAGCGACGCAGGCAACATGCTGATCATTCACGGGCCGACGGTTCAGCACGAATTGGAACTCTGGGTAAAGGCTGGGATTCCCCCGGCTGTCGCGCTGGAGGCTGCCACGTTCAATGCCGCGAAAGTGCTTCGAGCCGAGGATCGCATCGGCTCCATCCAGAAAGGCCGCGACGCCACGCTGGTTCTGCTCGAAGGCGATCCTCTTCAAGATATTTCCAACACGGAACGGATTTCGCAGGTGATGTTCCGAGGCGAAAGAATCAACCGCAGTGAACTCTTCCATCAAGAGACGCCCTGAAGCAACTGCTCAGACGTAAGTCTTGAATTCGATCACATCGCCATCCTGCACGACGTACTCTTTGCCTTCCGTACGAAGCTTGCCAAGCTCTCTGGCGCGTGCGAAGGAACCGGCAGCCACTAAATCGTCGTAGGAAACGCATTCGGCTGATATAAACGCTTTCTCGAAATCGGAGTGAATTACTCCGGCCGCTTGGGGCGCTTTGTCGCCGGCGTGAATGGTCCAGGCGCGTGTCTCTTTCTCGCCGGTCGTGAGATAGGTGCGTAATCCGAGCAGATGGTAGGCTTCGCGGATCAGATTGCTTGCCCCCGTGTCGGTCACGCCCAGGCCCGCCAGATACTCGGCTCGCTCTTCCGGAGAAATCGTCACCAGCTCGGATTCGATTTCCGCCGAAACAGTTACAGCGCTCGTGTCGTGATGTTCCTCGACATACGCGCGCACTTGCCGGACGTACTTGTTTGAATCGGCGGCCGCGAGATCTTCTTCGGCCACATTGCACGCGAACAGAGTCGGTTTCGCGGTAAGAAGAAAGAAACCCTTCACCACAGCCTTCTCTTCAGGAGTCAGGTCCAGAGTCACGACTGTTTTTCCGGAGTTCAGATGTCCTTCCAGTTTCTCCAGCAACTCCACTTCGGCTAACGGCTTTCTTATCGCCGCTCTTGGCCGCTTTCTGCTGCTTCGCTTTTCTTTTCTCAACGGATTCCAGATCCGCAAGAACGAGTTCCGTATTGACTATTTCGATATCGCGGACCGGGTCCACGGTATCCATTACGTGTTCGATGTTCGCGTTTTCAAAGCATCGGACGACCTGAATGATCGCATCCACTTCGCGAATATGGCCCAAGAATTGGTTTCCAAGCCCTTCGCCCTGACTCGCGCCTTTCACGAGTCCCGCAATATCCACAAATTCAAAAACGGCCGGCACGATCTTCTGAGACGCGCTCATTTTTGCCAACACTTCCAGCCGTTCATCGGGAACGGTGACGACGCCTGTGTTGGGTTCAATGGTGCAAAATCGATAATTCGCCGCCATCGCTTTGCGTGTTTGAGTGACGGCGTTGAACAGGGTGCTTTTTCCGACATTTGGAAGCCCCACAATTCCAGCAGTTAACATTCCTTTTCATCTTCGCGTACAGCCGGCCTTATTCACTGTTAATGCAATCATGTGAATGTGCAGTTCGAGGAAGAACTTGCGCGGGTGCTGCCGCCAGACCTCCCTCATCGTGACCGGCTGATCGAAAAATCGGCCCGGCATCTGCATTTGATCGCGTCAGCAAACGAATACATGAATCTGACGCGCATCACTAGTCCGAGCGAAGCGGCCATCAAACACGTCTACGATTCTGTTGCTCCCTGGGCTCATTTTCAAAATGCCAAACGGATCCTCGATGTAGGAACCGGAGCGGGATTCCCGGGCATTCCGCTTGCCGTAATATTGCCCGAAGTGCGCTTTACTCTCGCCGAGTCAATTCAGAAAAAAGCGCGGTTTGTCGATTCCGTCGTAGAGTCTTTGGAACTCACGAACGTGCATGTCGCGCACCGGCGGGCAGAAGAGGCGCCGGCCTGTCAAAAGGTTGAGGTAATTACAGCTCGTGCAGTAGCGCCCATCTCTCGCATTCTCGATCTTTTTCAGAACGCACTGAACGATGGAGCGCGTCTCGTGCTGTATAAGGGTCCGGATGTGGAAGCCGAGCTTGCCGAAGCGAAGAATCACAAAGCGACGGCCAACGTGCTCTGCCGCTACGAACTCCCGGATGGACTCGGCATGCGGACTCTCATCGAGATCAGGGCTAACTCCGCTGGACGCGCAGCGCTTCGAAGGCAAGCCAGAGCCAGCCAATAATGAAGGCCAATCCGCCGATCGGAGTAATCGCACCCAGTATCCGCACGCCGGTGACGGCAAGAGCATAGAGGCTCCCGGAAAAGATGATAATGCCGATCAGTAACAGCCAACCGACACGCGCCTGGCCGGCAACCGTAATGACGCTCGTGCGAGCGAGCAGGGCAACCAACAGAATCGCGAGAGCGTGAATGAAGTGATAGAAAACCGCCTTCTCATAAACGGACATCGAATAAGCGTCCAGCCTGTTTCGGAGTCCGTGCGCGCCGAACGCGCCCATTCCGACAGCCAACGCCATCAGCACTGCTCCAACTGCAGTCCAGTTCATTAATTCCGTTGTAGCAGCGTAACGTTCAAGCTTTTGCGAACGGTTGTTCGGGAGACGGGCTTTGCGGTGTGAATAATTCGGCGCCCTCTTCGGTAATGTGCATATCGTCTTCGAGGCGGACGCCGAACTCGCCGCGAATGTAAATGCCGGGTTCATCACTGAACGTCATGTCCGGCTGAAGCGGCAGCGCGTTGCCTTTTACCAGATACGGCCATTCATGTCCGTCCATGCCCATCCCATGGCCAACGCGGTGCGTGAAGTATTTGTATCCTGGACCGTAACCTGCATCCGCGATCACCTTACGAGCGGCGGCATCCACCTCGCCTGCCGGAAGTCCTGGGCGCGCCGTTTTGACCGCAGTAGTCTGCGCTTGGTGGACAATATCAAAGACCCGTTTCAACTTGTCACCCGCTTTACCGATCACAAACGTGCGGCTGATGTCTGAGGCATATCCCTCTACGCTGCAACCGCCATCCATCAGCAAAACGGTCCCTTCCCGCAGGGTCTGTGGAGTTCTTGAACCATGTGGCAGTGCGGAGTACTCTCCTGCCTGAATACTGGCTTCGCCGGAAAATCCGAGCTGCCTGTGCGCGGCCGCCACGAGCGCGCCGAATTGGTTCTGCGTCATGCCTGGTTCTAAGCTCTTCCAGGCAGCTTCGTAGGCGGCGAGTGAAACCTCGGCGGCCAACCGCATTAAGGCCAGTTCCGCCGGGCTCTTAATCATGCGGCAGCCCGCTGTCACCGCCGTCGCGCTCACAAGACGCGCGCCCGAGTTCGCTCTGCCAATGCCGTCCGAAAACACGAATGTCGTCCGCTCCTCGATGCCAATGATTCCCGTGCTGGCGCCGGCTTCACGCAGCCCTTTGGCGACTAAAGCATAAGGATCCTCATCCTCTTGCCAGGTCAACACGCGGCACGAATCTCCATCTGGCGCCTGAGCGATCTGTTCGCGGGCGCGATCCTCTTCAAAGGCCGGGCTTACATAAAAAGGATTCCCTTTCGCCGGCACAACAAAGGCAAACAGGCGTTCGCTGTTCCCCCATCGAATGCCCGTGAAGTAAGCGAGCGAGGTCCCGCCGATCATGCATACCGCGTCGAGCTTATTCTGATGCATCAACTGCCGCGCGCGCTCCAGCCGATCGCGCCGCTCCGCAGTCGTAATGGGCTTGGCTTCATCGCGCCGGCTCTTCAGCGCCGAAATCGCAGGCGGCAGGTTTACCAGAGGCGCCGAGTCTCCGCCCGTTCGTTGGCCTTTCGCGAGACCCGCAACAGCAGCGGCGGCGCTAGCGGAATATAGAAATGTTCGGCGTTTCATGAGGATCTCAGTTATGGTAACCAATCGAATATGGATCGCAGACAAGCTCTCAATCTGATCGGCGCCGCAGGCCTGGCAACGTTGGCTCGCGGACAGTCGGGAGAAACGGCTCAATCCAACGGGATGATCTATCGCAAGCTCGGCAGCACGGGTGAGCGGGTTTCAGCAATCGGCCTCGGCGGCGCGCACATTGGTAGACCGAGCGAGGACGAAGCCATTCGCATTGTTCGATCCGCGCTCGACCGCGGAATCATTTTTCTCGACAATTGCTGGGATTACTCCAACGGCATGTGCGAGGTGCGCATGGGAAAGGCGCTTCGGGACGGTTACCGTCAAAAGGCATTTCTCATGACCAAGTTCGACGGCCGAACCAAGAATGCGGCGGCCCAGCAGATCGATGAATCGCTGCAGCGCCTGCAAACCGATCACATCGATCTGATCCAGTATCACGAGAACATTCGTCTGGACGATCCCGACCGGTTCTTCGCGGAAGGCGGCGCGCTCGAAGCTGTTATGGCGGCGAAACAAGCCGGCAAGATCCGCTACATCGGATTTACCGGGCACAAGGATCCCCTCGTTCATGAGCGGATGTTGGATGTGGCTAAGCAGCACAACTTCCACTTCGATTCCTGCCAGATGCCCCTGAATCCAATGGACGCTCACTTCCGGAGTTTCGCGAATAATGTGGTCCCAAAGCTGGTGGAGCAAGGGATTGGCGTGCTCGGAATGAAGCCGATGGGCAGCGGCATCATTTTACAGAGCAAGACTGTCAGTCCCATCGAGTGTCTCCACTACGCCTTGAACCTGCCGACCTCAGTCGTCATCACCGGTTGCGACAGCATGAAGATTCTGGATCAGGCGTTCGAAGCCGCGCGCACGTTCCGGCCCATGACGGAAGCCGAGGTAATCGCGATTCTGGATAAGACGCGCGAGGCGGCGATGCACGGACAATACGAGAAGTTCAAGATCAGCACCGTCTTTGACGGCACGATCAAGAACCCACAGTGGATGGGCTGATTTAGCGGGCCACGAGCGCGTGCTTCTCGCGGCACGCATCCGAACAGTAGTAAAAGGTCTGGCCTGAAACTTGCCTGCGGAATGTCGTGGATTCAGCCACGTACGTTCCGCAAACCGGATCCTTATGAAGCTCGCCGGTGGGCTGAGGAGTTGGGGCCGATCTGGGAGGCCCCGGATCCGGAGCATTGTTCGAAACTCCGCCTCCAAACGATCCCCGCCCCGCATTTCCGATGCCCCGCATGACGCTCGTGAGTATAGCTCGAGCCGCCATCGCAATGATGATCGTGATTATTAGTTCAAGGAGTGCGCGAAACATCAGAAGGCATCGCCCAGTCAAGCGCACTTGTCAGGAGCGCGCCTGCCCGCAACTCCAGCTTACTGCTTTTTCTTTTTGGTTTTGCGCCAGGAACGTTAACCTTAGTCTGAACGGTCTCGCCCATGGCCTGCAACATCGCAGTGGCTTCCTGCGCATGAGGACCGCTCGGTTGCAGCTCCAGGTACTTCTTCAGCGCGGGAGCGGTGTCAGGCGGATAGCTCTGTTGCCCGGTCTTTGGGTCTACCTTGCCGTTCATCATGAGCAGGCTTCCGTATTGGTACCAGGCTTCCGCATAGTTCGGATCGGTATCGGTCGCCTTCTTAAAGAAATCAGCTGCCTGGGCAGGTTGGCCGCCATTTACAAGGTTCGCCCCCATATTGAAATAGGCCTTGGCTGCCATGTTCGGATCGAGCTGGGCGGCCTTTGTCAGAGCTTCGGTCGCCTCAGGAATCTTCTTCTCGGCGCCGTAGATGTTGCCGATCTGGTTGTAAATTGCGGCTTCGTTCGGATTGATGGTCAAGACCTTCTTATAAGCATCCAGCGCCGCATCGAACGATTTGGTTCTGTCATCGCCCGTTTGCGTTTGACCGAGTCCGTAGTAAGAGTCACCAAGCCCGGCCCAAATGGCTTCCTGTTTATCGTCGATTTCACCGGCTTTCTTGAAACCGTCAATCGCAGCCTGGAAATCGGTCGCCTTGGCGGTTTTATCGGTATCCGCCTGTGCCTTTGTCAGCGCGTCCTTGCCGGCATTGTATGCATCGTTTAGCGCTTTGTTTTTCTTAATGACCTCGGCGTTCTTCTTCAGCGTGGCTTCGTACTGCTCTTTCTGTTCCTTACTCATGCTGCGCTGCTGCTGCTCAGTGAGTTGACCGCTGGAGTTGGCCTGAGCCGTTGCCTGCTGTTGCTGCTGCACTTGCTTCAGGTCAAAATTGACAACTGTCGAGTCGCCGTATTTCGATTGAACGCCGCTCTCTTTATCGACAACCTTGCCATCGACCATGCAGGAGATATCGTACTTTCCAAACGGCAGGCCGGTGTAGAGCCAGTGGCCTTTTTTATCCGACTTGACCTGGTAATGTCCTTTGATATCGGTTCGGTCGAGCACGATGACGGCTCCTTTCATCGGCTGACCATTCGGATCCTTGACGTCGCCCTCAATCGTGGTGGTCTGGGCCCATGCACTACCGGCCGCAAGGAGAACAAAACCGCCTAAGAGAAGCGAGCATCGCAACGGGGCGAACATATTCCTTTATCTCTCCTGATTCCAGATTTCAGCCTAAGGATACTACACGTTGGATGGCGCTTCGGGCTGGTTTATTCCCTAATTTCTTGGCCGGGACCGATGGTTTAAAGGAGTTCAAACGCGATGTCCGATCATTCACGCGATTCGTGTGCTACGAGGGCGCGCTATCCCTGAAATGCTTCTTCGAGCATAGGGCGGCAGGAACAGGCACCTACATGAGACGAAGCGCAATTATGGTCATATCGTCGTGCTGTTCGGCGCCCGCTGCGAAGGCGTCAGCAGCCTCCATAATGCGCGCAACGGTCTGCCTGGCCGTCAGCTCCCGACATGACCGAATGGTTCGGATGAGGCTTTCTTCTCCCCATTCCTCTTCCGCCGTATTCATTGCCTCGGTGATCCCATCGGTGAACGCCACCAGAAGATCGCCTCTGTCGAGCTTGATTCGCGCTTGTTGATACGTGAATTGGCTCGCCAGGCCTATGACTGTGCCACCCGTTTCCAGACGCACTATCTCACCTGAACCGTTTGACTGTTTCAAAACGACAGGTGCATTGTGTCCTGCATTTACGTATGTCAGAGTACTTGCCGTTGCGTCGAATTGACCATAGAAAAGCGTAGCGTACCGATTCGCAGTCGTGGCATCGCACAGCAAGCTGTTGACTTTGCTTACGATCTCGCCTGCGTCATCTCCGCCGCGCAGCGCTTCCGCCCTGAGCGAAGCCTGGAGGCTCGCCATCGTGAGCGCTGCCGAAATCCCTTTCCCAGCGACATCGCCAATGGCGACGCCGAAGCGCTCCGCATCCGCCCGCAACACAAAATCGTAGTAGTCCCCACCTACCATAAGCGCCGGCCGGCACGCACCGTAGCAGTCTATTCCGGGAACCCGCGGTAATTCCTGCGGGAAAAGCCGCTGTTGAACTTCGCGCGCAATTTCGAGTTCGCGGCTCAGCTTTTCCCGGTGCGCCTTCTCCTCACTCACCGCCGCGGCGAGACGGGCCACGGTGCTCTCTGCAAGCCGGGCGGCTTGGGTGAATAGGTAATTCCGTTCGGGAAGGCTGGTGGTCCGGCTCGCTGCGCTTTGGTAGTGCGTTATGGCGGCCTTATGGTTTCCTGCCATTTCCAGCAGATGAGCGCGAACCGCGTCCAGACGGTAGTTTCCTTTTTAATCTCCTATCGGCATCCAGCGAATCAAGAAGCTTCAGCCCAGCAGACGGACCGTGCACCATAGCCAGCGCAACAGCGCGATTGAGCGTCACCATAGGATTCTCGGAAAAACGTTCGAAAAGTTCATACAGCGCGAGAATCTGCGGCCAGTCCGTGTCCTCATACCGGGCCGCTTCGTCATGCACAGCCGCAATCGCAGCCTGGAATCTGGTACGGACCAATCGATCCCTTTGCTAGTGTTGCCGTGAGGAGCGCGACACCCTGCGTGATTTCGCTCCGATCCCACAGCGCTCGGTCCTGCATTGTGAGCGGCACCAGATCACCATACGGTCCGGTTCGTGCGGCACGGCGCGCATCGGTCAACAGCATCAGCGCGAGCAGTCCGGCAACCTCAGTGTCGTCCGGAAGCAAAGCATGAACCAAGCGCGTCAGCCGAATTGCCTCTCTCGCTAACTCGGGCCGTTGCAGGTGGGGGCCGATGCTGCTCGTGTATCCTTCGTTGAATATCAGGTAGAGGACGTGCAACACTGCGCGCAATCGTTCCGCGCGCTCCTGGCTGGTCGGCAATCGAAATGCCACACCCGAAGCTTTAATGGTCTTCTTAGCCCGGCTGATGCGCTGCGCCATCGTGACCTCAGGGACGAGGAAGGCGTGCGCGATTTCAGCATTTGTCAAGCCCGCAACCGCGCGCAGTGTCAGGGCAATCGCCGATGACGGCGTTAGCGAGGGATGACAGCACATAAAAAGGAGAGTGAGTGTATCATCCTCCTGCTTGTCATCCCCGATTTTCAACTCAGGGGTTACATACTCGGGCCCTGTAGCTACTATCGTTTCGCGTCGTCGCCGCGCGGCCTCGCTGCGCACGTGGTCGGTCATGCGCCGGCAGGCGACCTGAATGAGCCAGCCGCGCGGATTGTCAGGAACACCGTCCGACGGCCACTGAATCGATGCTGCGATTAATGCCTCCTGAACGGCGTCTTCGGCGCCGGCGAAGTCGTGAAAGCGCCTGATGACTGCACCGAGAACCTGCGGCGTAAGTTCCCGCAGCAGGCGCTCATGGCGCGCATCCAACGATCCAGACATCTATCAGAGCTTATACGACGAATTCGTCGGGCAGAGCTTATACGACGAATTCGTCGGGCGGTCCGCTCATCATTGGGCGCACTTCAATGGGCATGTTCATAGGCGTCCCACCCAGCCCCGGTGCTGCCGAGGCCCGAGCGGCAATCGCATAGGCTCGCTTGGGCGCATCTACATCCACAATCCAGAATCCGGCCAGAAACTCTTTGGATTCAGGGAACACGCCATCCGTGATCGGCATGCCATCCTTGCCCGCTCGTACCAGCTTGGCCTGCTCCGGAAAGGTTAGACCCTCAGCGCCTATCAGCTCACCGGCCTCACGAAGTTCGCGATTCAACTGCTTCATGTACGCGATATGGGCCTGAATGTCCTTTTTGGGCCAACTGGGAAATCCTTCGCAACCCAGCTTCATTGTGTTCATCATGAGGATGTATTTCACTTGCTCTGCTCCTTTCATTTACCCGTCTTGCTGCGCTCTTCATAATGCAGTCGGAGCACTCTGCCCGTTTTCGACATTCTGGTTGTCATTATTTTTTTCCTGCGTCTGCGAACCGTCGAACTTCGATCGGCATGTTCGTGGGCACTCCTCCCGGCCCTGGCGCCGCCGAGATCCTTCCGGCGATCGCATAAGCGCGCTCCGGAGTATCGACATCGACGATCCAGTAACCCACGAGAAATTCCTTCGACTCGGGGAAAACGCCGTCGGTAATTGGAAACCCACCCTGTTCACCACGCACAACTTTGGCTTCATGCGGATCGGATAATCCCTGCGTAGCCACAAACTCACCGCATTCGGTTAGTTCCTTTGTAATGTCCCTGAGGACCGACATATGCGCCTCACGGTCTTTTTGCGACCAGGCATGGTACATATTCACGCCTGCTTTCGTGCCGGACATCAACAAGATGTATTTCATTTCTTTCACTCCTATTTTGTTTTGTAGCCGGCGGCTGCTGAACGTCGTTGAGTCTCGGTAAACTCGAAGCCCAGCAACCGCCTTCACTCGATGGTCGGAGCCGTAGCGGCACGGTTGACATCGGAAGATAGAAATTTTTTTATATGAACGTTCCGGATCGCGCATTATCGCCAGGATGCGCCACTCTGCGCTGCCGCCCGAGGTTGCAATTCGGCCGAGATCCCACGCATCGGCAAGCCTAAATAGGTACAAGCCCACGGCGGATTCCAATCATGACTGCCTCCGTCCGGCTGCCTGCGCCCAGCTTCGCCAGAATCTGTGCGACGTGGAATTTGGAAGTGTGCTCGGAAATGCCGAGCTGCCCGGCAATTTCCTTGTTGCCGAGACCATCGGCTAACATGCCCAATACCTGCAGTTCGCGAGGCGTGAGAGCTTCGAAAAAGGTATTTTGTTCGTCCCGAATTTGTAAGTTCCGGAACCAGCGCCTGACCTGATCTTGAGTGAGGGCGGTTAAATCGTTAGCGGCTGCAACGATCGCCGCCGCAATTTCCGCTGGCGGTGCGTTCAACGGCAGCCAGGCACGAATTTCCCCGGTGAAAGCGCCCTCGTCCGCGGGTCCGTCCGTCAACATGATCAGCGGCGGTCCGCCGCGGGGCATCCGCTCGGGCGAGAGGCGGCCCGCTACGACGACATCCGCCAGGGTAGCGGTGGGAGATGCGGAAGCGCTCGAAAACGGCCGCGCATCCGCTACTTCAAAGCGGTCGTCATCGGCAAGCAGATCAGCCAGAGTTCGCGCATGCAGCAGTGTATCGGCGAGGATAACAACCCGGATCAAGCGGCGTTCAAAATCCGATCCGGCACAAGTTGGACAGCTACGTGCCTGATGGTCTCTTGCCCCGCGCGATAGAAATCCAACTGGATTAGGGAGCCGGAACCTTGATCGATTGCCGATTGTAAATCTTCGATCTGGCGGAACCGAAATCCGTTTGAGCCGATCAAGATGTCACCGGGCATCAGCGACGCTGTTTCCGCGCTGCCGCCCGCCACAATTTCGAGAATCATCATTCCGATCTCGCCTTTTCGCAACCGGACCGGCCGGACGACCACGCCCAGACTTGGCGGTGAACCCTTCATCGCGAGGAAGGACTGAATGGCGCGGCTAGGGATGGCGAGCGCCAATCCAGCCCCCGCAGTCCCCGCCACAATCATGGTATTGATTCCGATGACTTGTCCCAGAAAATCCGCCAGCGGTCCGCCGGAATTGCCGGGCGCGAGGCGAACATCAGCCTGAATCCACGGCAAGGAGCTGATGGGGTGCGCGGGGCCCAGCGAATGGATGATTCCGCTCGAGACTGCGCCGCTGAAACCGAGCGGATTCCCCACGGCAAAAACGGGAGTGCCCGACTGAAGGCGGTCTGAATCGCCGAGTACTGCTCCCGGCGCGTCGAGGCCAGGAACGGAAAGCAGCGCCAAATCACGCCGGCGATTGACCTGAAGCAACGACGCAGGGGTAACTCGCCCCTCCCACGATTCAACCGATACGCGCTCGCCCCGGAGAACGTGCGCGTTCGTGATCACGCGATCGCCCGCAAGAACCACGCCCGAGCCGCCGCCCTCGTGGCCGCCTTCCTGCTTACCGCGGCCACAATAAACCCGCACCGTCGATCTTCGAAGCGCCTCTGCAACCCGCCCCGGTACCGGAATTGGCATGTTAGTTCGCCTTTCTGCTTTTTTCAGAGATGATAATCTGCGCCGGGACGCGTTTGCCGCCTCGAACCAGCACGGCAGAGACTGTCTTGCCCACCGCATCTCCTCTCAGGGCCGCTTGCAACTCGTCGATATCGCCGAGCGGATTGTCATCGAGAGAGATCAGGATGTCGCCAAGTTGGACTCCCGCGCGATCGGCGGGCGATTCTGGTTCCACACTGAGTACGATGAGACCCGATTCCTGGCTGGTGCCGCTCTTTTCACGAAGAGAGCCTGGAATGGCCACAGATTGCAAGCCAACTCCGAGATAACCCTGGCGAATGCGCCCTTGTTGCAGCAGCTCTTCAGCGATCCGATTTAGAGTCGCGACCGGAACGGCTACCGCCGAGTGGCGTAGCAATCCGGGAGTCGCCATCCCGATGAGCTCCCCTTCCGTATCCACGACGGCGGCGCCCGACTGGGATGGATAAACGTTTACGTCGAGCCGCAAAAAGTGATCCAGCGTACCGCCGCGCCACGTTCGGTGAGAAGGGCCGACTGCGCCGAGAATTCCGAGACTGGCCGACGGACCAGCGTCGATGGTCAGACCCACGACGGCAGCCAGACTTCCAGCTTTCAAAGTGCCGGGATCTTTAGGAGCGAGCGGCCTCAGTTTGAGATCCTCTACTTTCAAGAACGCGACATCTACGCCTGGATCGCGGCCGAGGATGGTTGCGACGCCTTGCGCCCCATCGGTGGTTTGGACCGGCACGCGATCCTGGCGGCGCAGAGCATGGTCGGCCATTGCAATGAGATCTTCCCGCAGGCTCACCCCGCTGACTACCCGGTAAGGAGCCGCTTTCAGTGCGACAACTCCGGTTGCCGTTTTCTCCACGAGATGGACCATTGCCTCTGAAAGGCCGCTCAGTTCCGTTGTTTGTGTGCTCATGAGTTCAGTGTGCTTCGGCTGAGCCGACTGCACATCAGCCATTCGGGCAGGCGCTGCTACTTTGTAAGAATTTACACAATTGACTACTCCTTTCCGGTTATAATCCTCAAAAGCGCCTTCTAGGCAATTTCTCGAACAGTAGGAGCGAAATTCAATGGGATTACAGCGAAAGCAGGCGATCTTGTTCGCGTGTTGTTCAATGTTTGTGGCGACCTGTACGTCATACGCGCAGCAGGAGGGAGACCGAGACTTAACGCCGACCGGTCGAGGCATCGGTACGAGGCTGAAGCCCGGCAACCAGAGCGATCATATTGGCGTTGAGCCGTCCGCCAGAAGAACCGGCAATGGGATCAATTATCATGGCGGGCCGGTCTTGCTGGGCACGGTCCACGTTTATTACATTTGGTATGGCAATTGGTCAGGCAACAGCGCGACTTCTATTCTGCCGGATCTGGCAATGACAATCGGCGGATCGCCGTACTTCAAGATCAACACAACATATTACAACGGGAGTGGACAAAAAGTTTCTGGTTCGGTAGCGTACCAAGGTTCGATAATGGATGATTATTCGCAAAAAACGGCCCTGAGCGATAGCGCAGTTGAAGCAATCGTGTCAACGGCTATTTCGAATGGTCTTCCTCTGGACTCGAATGGCGTGTATTTCGTCCTCACCTCGGCGGATGTGAACGAAACCAGCGGCTTCTGCACGCAGTATTGCGGTTGGCACACCAGTGGAACTATCAATGGAACCGATATCAAATATGCGTTCATCGGAGATCCGGATCGCTGTCCATCGGCTTGCGAGGCACAGACGATTTCGCCCAACGGCAATGCGGGCGCCGACGGAATGGCATCCATCATTGCACACGAACTGGAGGAGTCCGTAACAGATCCGGATCTTAATGCGTGGTATGACCAGCGCGGCGAGGAGAACGCGGACAAATGCGCTTGGACCTTCGGCGCGGAATCCACGCTTTCGGACGGAGCAAAATATAACGTGACGCTAGGCGGAAGGAACTACCTGATTCAGCGGAACTGGGTGAATGCCAGCGGCGGCTATTGCGCAATGAGCCTACCGATCGGTTGATATCCCGGCGAACATGTCGAACATCTGGCGCAGGATCAGTGTCAACTGATTTTGCGAGATCGTTTGCGGGTCGTAAGCGTGTTCCAGAACAAGGCCGTGTAATGCGCCTTCCAATGCGATCCTTCTTGCATCTTCGGATGCCCAATCGCAATTCAGGCTCGGAAGCAGAAGACCTTTGACCTCCAACTTAATCGAAGTGCGAATGCGGCGGTGAACTCGCGCAAGATTGGCGCGCAGCCGCGGATGGCGCACCGCAAACAGCTTGAATTCAAGCATCAGCATGGACCATTGCCGGTCGCTGACACGCCCAGTGTAGTAATCGCGAAGAGCCCGTATCTGATCTTCCGGGGTATGACAGTTACGCAGCAGGCGCTGAATTTTCGCGAGATGCTCATAAGCTTGCTGCTCGAGCAAAGCGAAAAATAAATCCTCTTTGCTGTTGAAATGCGCGTAGAAGGCTCCTCGCGTGTGGCCGGCGTCCGTTGCGATTTCCTCAATACGGGCGGCTTCAAAGCCGTCCCGGGCAAAAACGCGCCGGGCCGACTTCAGCAGCTTGCGCCGCATGATTTCAGTCTTCTGTTGATGCTTGTTGGGGACGGCCTCGCCCTTCATCCTCTTAAATTATATACACGCATGCATGCAATGTGATACATCTATGTATGTATTGTTTCGTTCGGGAGCGCGGGATTGTCACATCGAACAGAACATCTCATGAAACGAACGGCTGTTAGGCGATTTACAGTAACGGGTTGCGCCTTGTGTTGGTCAGCATCTTTTCTTTGTCCGCCAGCAGGGGGGCAGGCTCCGCCGGGTCCGGGCGCCAGCGGCCCCAGCCGGGCTGCTGCATTACCCCTCTCCGGCCGCGGCAACCAGGCGGGCTCTGCGGAAGCACAACAGAGTACGTCGGGAGGAACAGGCGCCGCCGCAACCAGCAGCTCGATTCAGGTAACTGGAAGTTATCAAGGGAGTATCCCGACGATGGGCATTCCCAATGGCCCACTAACGCTTACGCTCAATGATGCAGTGAAGCGAGGTCTTGCGACCAATCTCGGGGCCATCTCGGCGGATAATTCATTGAGCGCGGCTCGGGCCGGGCGAATTCAGGCGCTGAGCGTTCTCCTTCCGAATATCTCGGTAAGCGCAGGCGAGACTGTGACGCAGATTGACTTGGCGGCGTACGGGTTTCAGTTCAAGGCGCCTCCGGGTTCCGGACTTTCCATCCCGACCGTGGTGGGACCTTTCGAATATTCCCAGCTACAAGGCAATCTGAACCAGTCGATATTCGATCTTGTTCAGCGGCGGAACTGGAAGGCTTCAAAAGAGAGCGAGCGGGCGTCGATGTTGTCCGCAAAAGACGCTCGCGAAATCGTGGTTCTGGCAGTGGGTGGCACGTACCTGCAGACGCTCGCCGCTGCCAGCCGCGTTCAGTCACAGCAGGCACAGGTGAACAACGCGCAGGCGGTCTACAACCAGGCCGTGATACGGAAGGAAGCGGGAACGAATGCGCGGATCGATGTAACGCGCAGCCTGGTGGAATTGCAAACACAGCAGCAGAGATTGAGTTCGCTCGAAGGGGATCTTCGCAAGCAGAAGATTGCCTTGGCGCGGTTGATTGGGCTGCCGCTCGATCGGGATCTGATTTTGGCCGACGTATTAGGCGCTTCCGACATGACCACGCCGGACACCACGACTACGATTCAACACGCATTCGAGCACCGCTGCGATTTGAAAGCGGCGCAAGCGCAACTTCAGCAGGCTGAGATGACTTTGTCGGCCGCGCATGCCGAACGACTGCCCTCCGCATCGCTCAGCGGAGATTACGGGGTAATCGGCGCCAACCCCGCTTCGACGCACGGCGTGTTCTCCGCCGTCGGCTCTGTAAGTGTTCCAGTCTGGGAAGGCGGCCGCATCAAGGCCGATATCCAGGAAGCGGAAGCGACCGTGAGGCAGCGGCGTTCCGAACTTGCCGACCAGCGCGGCAGAGTGGAGCAGGACGTCAGAAACGCATTGATTGAGCTGGATACCGCCAGAGGTCAGGTTCGGCTCGCCGCGAGCAATCGCGATTACGCGAACGAAACGCTTACGGAGGCTCGAGACCGATTCAACGCCGGCGTAGCGACTACGGTCGAAGTAGTACAGGCGCAGGAGCAAGTTGCAGGCGCGGAGAGCGACTACATCTCCAGCCTTTTTTCTTTTAACTTGGCCAAGTTATCGCTGGCCAGAGCCACAGGCGAAGCGGAAGCCGATCTGCCGGACCTGTTTAATCGGAACCAGCCATGAATACTGAGACAGAAGAGGCTACTGCCGTGCCAGGAAAAGTTGAACCAACGTCGAATGAAGCGGCCGTCGCATCCGTATCCGAGGAGTCTTTGAACAAAGGGCAAATCACAGAACGCCAGCTTGAAAAGCGTTCGCTCACTCGCGGGCGGGGCAAGGCCTTTCTGATCTTTTTTAGCGTTCTGCTGGTCATCGGCGCTGCCGGATTGTTGTACTGGCTCCATGCGCGTCAGTTTGAATCGACCGATGACGCCCAGGTTGACGCGCACCTGAACCCGATCAGCTCACGAATCGACGGAACCATAACCCATGTTTACGTGGATGACAACCAAATAGTGAAAGCCGGCGACCCGCTTGTCGATCTTGATCCCCGCGATTATCAGGTCAGTCTTGATCAGGCTTTGGCCCAACTCGCGCAGGCACGCAGTATGGTAATTGCGCAGCAGCCGAACGTTCCAATTACGGAAGTGGAAAATACGACTAACATTACGACCGGAGAGGCGGATGTGGCAAATGCGCGGGCAGCGTTGTCGGCGGCGGAACGGGATCAGGAGGCGGCGAAGGCCAAGCTCGCGGAATCGGAAGCGAACAATGCCAGGGCACAAGCGGACCTGACGCGCTACAAAATGCTGATCGCCAAGGAAGAGGTCTCGGAGCAGGAATACGATCAGATCGTCGCGGCCTCCAAGGCGCAATCGGCAACCGTAGAGGCGAATCAAGCCAGTCTGCAATCTTCGGCCCAAACAGTAGATCAGAGGCGCGCGCAGTTGGCGGAAGCCGAAAGCCGGCTGGCCCAGTACCGTCGAACCGCGCCGCAGCAAATCGCGATTCGGCGCGCCAACGTGGCGTCGAACCAAGCCAGCGCACAGAGCGCGCAATCGCAGTTGGAGCAAGCGCAATTGAAGCTCAGCTATACGAAGATTACAGCTCCGGTCGCGGGCATTGTCATGAAGCGCTCGGCGGAAATCGGAGAGCACATTTCGGCCGGCCAGCAACTCATGGAGATTGCGCAAATCGGCGACGTTTGGGTGACCGCGAATTTCAAGGAGACACAGCTTCGAAATATTCAGCCGCGGCAATCGGTAACCATTCACGTGGATGCGCTTAAGAAAGATTTCGAAGGCTATGTGCAAGACGTCGGCGGGTCCACCGGTTCGATGGCGAGCGTTCTGCCTCCCGAGAACGCCACCGGAAACTATGTGAAGGTTGTGCAGCGCATTCCGGTACGGATTCGCTTCAAGCCGAACCAGGCGAATCTCGACCGTCTGCGCCCTGGCATGTCCGTAGAACCGGACGTGCGTGTGGGAGGCTAGCCGCTCTTGGCTTCACAACTCTCTCATCACAACTGGAAGCCGTCGCACAACCCCTGGATTGTTGCGTTCACGGTAACGATCGCGACGTTCATGGAGGTGCTGGACTCCTCGATTGCCAACGTTTCCTTGCCGCACATTGCAGGCTCGCTGGGCGCGACGTACGAGGAAGCCACCTGGGTGCTCACCAGCTATCTGGTCTCAAGCGCGATCATCCTTCCCGTTTCGGGTTGGCTTTCCACGATTATCGGACGCAAGCGTTTCTACATGATCTGCGTGACCCTATTTACGGCGTGCTCGGTAATCTGCGGCTTTTCGACTAGTCTCCCGATGCTGATCATCGCGCGAGTGTTGCAAGGCGTTGGCGGCGGCGGCCTGCAGCCCTCCGAACAGGCGATCCTCGCCGACACGTTTCCTGTCGAAAAGCGCGGCATGGCATTTTCGATGTACGGGATGGCGGTGGTGGTTGCTCCCGCAATCGGTCCCACACTCGGCGGATGGATTACCGACAACCTCAGTTGGCATTGGATCTTTTTCATCAATCTGCCGGTTGGCCTGGTCTCACTGTTTTTGACACAGCGGTTCGTTGAAGATCCGCCGTGGCTGGAAGAAGAGAAGGACTCCGGGATCAAAATCGACTATATCGGGCTCGCGCTGATTGTGATCGGCGTAGCCTGCTTCCAATTTGTGCTCGATAAAGGGCAGGAAGACGGCTGGTTTGGGTCGCCTCTCATCACCGCGACGTTCAGCATCGGAGTGCCGACGCTGGTCGCGTTCTTCTTATGGGAGTGGTTCAACGAAGATCCAATCGTGGATGTTCGTCTGTTAAAGAACCGGAATTTCGGAACGGCCGTATTTTTCTCCTTTGTACTGGGCATTGTGCTGTTCGGGTCCACGGTTCTGATCCCGCAATTCCTTCAGACGAGTCTCGGATATACGGCGGAGCGCGCGGGAATGGCGTTATCCCCCGGCGGATTCGCGCTCATGCTGATGATGCCGATCGCGGGACGCCTGACCGGAACAAAAATCGATCCGCGCCTGCTTGTGGCGATGGGATTCCTCGGAATGGGCATCACACTGCACATGATGACCACGATCTATCCCGGGATCGATTTCGGGACGATTGTGTTCCTGCGCATCATCCAGGTGTTGCCGATGGCCTTCATTTTTATCCCGATCAGCACGTTGAACTACATTGGCGTGCCGCGCGAGAAGAACAATCAAGTATCGGGACTCTCGAATTTCGCGCGCAATCTGGGCGGCAGTATCGGCACGTCTCTATTAGGCACATTTCTCGCGAGGCAGAACCAGACGCATCAAGAAACGCTGACGGCGCACACGAGCTATGGCGATCACAATTTCAGTCAATTTCTGAACGGTTTGAAGGCTTTATTTCTTTCGCAAGGATACGATGCCGTTACGGCCGGCAAGAAAGCCATGGCGATGGCCTATCAAAGTGTGCAGGCGCAAGCCGGAGCACTAAGTTTTAAGAACAGCTTCTGGGTGATGTCGCTGATTGTTCTGATCCTGACTCCGCTTCCGTTTGTGATGCGGCGGCCGAGGCCGGGGCAGGGACGCCCGCAGGCAGCGCATTAAGGAACAGTCTTACGAGATCTGGCGCCTCCCTGCGCCGCCACTCCTCAGCGTGAATATCGAAACCGTGCCGCCCGGAGAATGCCGCGTCTTGGAAGACATTCCGATTTTCAGCAACTCTTCAATTCGTTGACTGATGACTTCTTCCTTCATGGAGGAGGGATCGCCTTCGCGGGGAGTCTGGTAATGAATGTTGCCGTTCCGGTCGATGAGCACGAGCTGCGGTACAACGGGCCTTCCCGTAAACCCCATGAAGGCCATCATCTGCTCGATGGGAGCCGAGCCAACCGGATAACCAACTTGGTAATCTTTCGAGAAGTTCTCGACCAGCAAATCGGCGTCTGGATTCACCGCCACAGCGAGCGCCTGCAGTCCCTGAGGGCCATAGCGTTCCTGAAGCCGCGACATGACCTTCGATGCGGCTTGGCAATGCGGGCAAGTAGTAAGAATAAATTCAAGGGCGACTACTTTACCGCGGTATTGGCTCAGTAGTCTGGCGCCCTGACCTGGAATTGAAAATACCAGTTCGGGCGATTTGCGGATGATCGATTGACCTTCCGCTGTGCTCCCCAGAATCGAACCGGTAAGCAGGAAAGCCGTGATGAGTGTTTTCATTTTTTCTCCTTTAGATAAAGGGTTGTCGTATAAGCAGAGATATCCCCAGTGCGATGCGTATCGTTGCTGGTAATGGGTGAGGTTCTAGTTGCCGCAGGAAGAAAGGGGGCTACCCCGCGCTGGTTTCGAACCTGTGGGTGCACAAATCCGTAAGTCATTCCGCGCGGACGCGTCTCGTAGATGAATTACCAGTTGCGCGCCTGCGCCTCTGGCAGAGTCCTGACCGCTCGAAAGACACTGCCGGCAATAACCGCCCGCAATGGGCAGTACAGTCATGAAAATGCCGAAACTCGCCAGCAGTAGACGAGAAACGGTGGGAATCGGCCGGTACAAATGGCAAGCAAGAATCAGATCGAGCCGATTCTTCAAGTCAGACCGCGTCATGTGACTCACGCCGGGGCTGACTCCGGCGACGTATTCGAAAAGATGAAATCTGCAGACTTTCAGAATGCCGGCAATGTAAACCTGCGGTGCTGTTCCGCAACGAATCACCATCTCATCGCAGGCGCGCTCGCGCTCGGCCACTAAGAGTTTTTCCACCAGCCAGAGGAGCGGGTGAAACCAGAAAATACAGACCAGGCAGTGTATAAATGCGGCCGAAAGATTGTCGCGGCGCCGGGCGTGCGCAAGCTCATGTAACAGTACAGCCTCAAACTCAGAAGGAGTCAGCTGTTCGGATAGGCCTGCCGGAATCGTAATAGTTGAATGAAGAAAGCCAAGCAAACTGGGTTCCCTGGCTTCATCTGAGCACCGTAATCGAATGGGCGAGCGAATGCCAAGCACGTTCTTGGCCTGTTCGAGTGCTTTCAGATCGTCATTCGTCGGAACCGTCAAACAAAGGTGGCCTTGCCGCAATCGTCTGAACCAGGCAACAAACATTACCATCGCTCCGGTCGCCCAGATTGCGACGAAACCGGAGGATACGGCAGTGGCATCGCCTGCGTCGATACTCGATGGAAAAATACGAAACAACGCAGCGAACACAACGGACAATTTGCCGGTTAAAGCCGAGACCCACGATGCAGCCGGAATGAGGAAAGCGATCCGAGCGCCGGTTAAGGCAAGCAGCACCGTCGGAATGAAAAACTTCGAAAGGCCGATCAACCAGACGGAATGCCGCGCCGCCGCGCCGTGACGCCGCAAACAACACGCCAGACCGCCCAGCAGCAGGCAAAACAAGGTCGATTCTAAAAGGTGGCGGGAAAGAAGCGCGATCATCGCTTATTCTCCGTGGCAGCGAGCGTCTTTTCGAGTTGCTTGACGTCCGCGAGCGTCAACTTGCCGGTTTCAATGAGATGCGACATCACGGGAGCCGCCGAGCCACCGAAAAGACTGAGCAAATCGCTGATCAAACGGCGATGGACGACCTTGCGGGTCAACACGGCTTCAAACACATGCGCATTGCCTATTTTTTTCACCCGGCGGACCGCGCCTTTTTCCTCCAAACGATAAATCATCGTCTGCACGGTTGTGTATGCCGGCCGGTCTTCCTCCGGTAGGCTCTCCTGGATCTCGCGTACCGAGCACGGCCCCATTTCCCATAGCTTCTCCAGTAATTGAAGTTCAAAGCGGCTCACGCGGTTTTCAGGCATAACCTACTCTTGTGGTCTACTCTACTACACGATTAGTAGGGATGCAAGAGTTTCGAAAAACTTTTTTGCAGTCAGTCCGCTGGATCATAGGCGTCGACGCGAACGAAGACATGGCGGATTTGCGGGCTCCCGTTGCGGATGGCTTGCTCGAGTCTTTCGGCGATGGAGCGTCCGGCACGAACCGAAAGCGCTGCATCCACGGCCAGGTTCAAACCCACGATGTACGCGGATCCGCTGCGGCACACCAGACATTCGCCGACGTTCAAAACTTCCTTGTCGCTTTCCGCCACATGACGCGCGTGATCTTCAATTTCCGCGGCGGAGAAAGGAAGATTCCCTTCCCCGGAAATGCGGAGTTGAAACAAGTGGACCGCCAGCTTTCGAAGCGGGACGCTGCGTCCAGGAAGCATGTTGTACCAAAGAAAAGGCGCGCTGAAGCCCTTGGAATCGGGCACACCCCGAGCGCCATACTTGATAAGAACGTCGCGAGCATCTTCTACGGAGTCGGCTCGAAGCGCGATCTCATCCGGCAGAACGGAACGCTGCGCAACCACCTGCAACGCAAGCTCGGGATCCGCCCGAGCGACTTCAAAAACCTTGACCTCATCGTACCCAGGCCGCTCCGAACCTTGGTTCGACATTGCCTTTACGAGCTCCGGCACCGTCAAGCACTTCTCATGCCAAAAAAGAGAAGAACGATGGGGCGAGGTGGCGCGAGATTCCGTCGCACCGCAATAAAAGCAAAAGAATCTGCCGAGCCGATCATTGTATTCGAACGCCCACGCGACATCTCCCAGGCGGCTGGGATTCGAACCAATCCACCGCACAAACACGTAGGCTCTACCGGCGCTTTTTGCCATGGCTGGAGGCTAGGTATTTGACGATGTCTTGAACTGTTGGTCGATTTCAACCTGATAGCCCGCCGCAAGCGCATTGGTTTGATTGGCCATGCCCACCACCGCCATCAGCTCTCCCAGCATCTCGTCAGTCATGCCCTTCGTCCGCGCCGAGGCGGAATGAGATGCCAGGCAGTATGGGCATTGATTGGTGGCGCTCACCGCAAGATAAAGCAATTCCTTAGTCAGCGCGTCCAGGATACCCGGAGCCATGACCTCCTTGAGCCTCTCCCAAGTCCTGCGAAGCACAGCGGGATTTCTGCCCAGCGCTTTCCAGAAATTGTTAACGGAATCCGTCTTGCGCGTCATCATGATGTCGTCATAAATTGCGCGAACTTCCGAATCGGCGTCGGCGTATTCCAGTAAGCCTGCGGTAGCCATTTGTGTCTTCTCCCCGAGCAACATTATGGCGCTTGGCTTCTTTCATCCTTGCGTTCGCTCAGGATTTTCCAATCAAAATACCGGCAATGAAAACAAGTACTCCGCCAAGCACCACTTGCAGGGTCGCGCGGAATAGAGGAGTTTCCATATAGTGCTGGCGCACCCAACTGATCGCCGCAAGTTCAACCGCGACCACCAAGACCGCCACAGTGGTCGCGACTCGGAAATCGGAAATCAGGTACGGCAACGTGTGGCCGATTCCGCCCACTGTCGTCATAAGGCCAGTTACAGTGCCTCGGATCACGGGGCGTCCCCGGCCCGTAAGAGACCCATCATCGGAAAGGGCCTCCGCAAATGCCATGGAGATTCCGGCGCCGACCGAAGCGGCGAGCCCGACACGGAATGCATCCGACGTGTTATGGGTAGCGAAAGCCGCTGCGAACAGTGGAGCCAGGGTGGAAACCGATCCGTCCATCAACCCGGCCAAGCCTGGTTGCACGAATTGAAGCACGAACATGCGGCGGTGGGCTTCGTCCTCGCCTTTGCGGACCTCAGGCGTCAGTTGCTGCTTTTCAATCAGGTCTGCTGCGGCGGTGTGTTTGGCTTCTGCCTCGGCCAAGTCGCCGAGCAGTTTTCTCGTGGACACATCCGTCGTCTTCTGAAGCGCGAGCTCATAGAACCTTCGAGTCTCGGATTCCATCGATTCGATAGCGCTGCGCACCGCTCCAGGGCCAATCGGATGAATCAGCCAAAGTGCCGGACGCGAAACGAAACCCTTCACGTCCTGCCGTCTGATGAGTGGAATGTGCTCTCCGAATCGGGATCGGTACAGTTCTATGAGACTCGCGCGGTGCTCTGATTCCTCCTGCTGCATCTCCTCGAGCAGGTTGGCCGTAACAGGATAATTCTCCCGCACTCCTTCGGCAAACTCGCCGTAAATCCGGCCATCTTCTTCTTCTAGAGAGATCGCCAAAGCCAGGATTTCGGGCTCGGACAGGTCTTTAAAATTCTTGGCCATATTTTCAGTATCATGTCCGTCCAGCTATCTTACTGGATGTACAGCATGCACATAAGCGTTTTCTAACTCAGGGGAGATTGCCTCCGAATGACCGACAAGAAGGTGGTGAGCCAGTTTTGGATTTGCCAACAATGTTAAAGACTCGACGGAACCGAAGCGGGAATTCGAGCATGTCAAGAAAGCGAGTTCTCCCGCACGATTGACGAGCGATTCGAAATCTCCCTACTCGTCACGTGGCTTAGCGACCGTGGTACGCCGATGGACCAGGGTTGGTGATCACCGCAGTTCTCCACGAGCGCGCTTGGGGGCTCGCCTCCAAATACTCGAAACTCTTTCACCATGTGCATCTGATCGAAATACCCCAAATCGTGCGCGACGTCGACCCACCTGCTTCCTAGCACGCGCTTCTGATGGAGAGCAATTTGAAAGCGTCGCACCCTGGCAAAAACCTTCGGTGATATGCCCATCTCGCCGACAAACTTTCGTTCGTAGGTTCGAACGCTCATGCACGACTCACGCGCCAGCTGTTGAATTCGCGTGCTGAAATGGCTTTCGAAAAGCTTCTGCGCAGCTTTCATTATCGTCGTCAGAGAGCTCGCATACTCGGCAAAGGGCAACAGCGCCTCAGTTGCCGCCTGGATGCGCTCACGAAAGCTTTTGCACTCGGCGAGCCTGAGCCAGAGTTCATTGATCCAGGGCCCGAACACGTCCTGGGCCTGGAAGTCCTGGCCGGCAAACTCGGCCGGCGGTATGCGAAACAACTGCCACGAAGCAAATGGCTTGAGAAAAATTCCAAAGGCCGAGACGGCTCCGGTGAAGTAAGCCCAACCTGGAGAGCGCGTGTGTGCACCAACGAAGTGGATGCGAGGAAGAACAGCGATAGTTCCTGAGTAAGAGTGCATCGTTGCCCGGCCTTGCAGATAAAACGCCAGAATGTGTTCGAGCTGGGCCAGACCGGTTTGAGCTAGCGGCGAAGCGTCCGCAGAAATCTCTCGCTGCGCAAAGCAAAGAACGAATGGCGCCAGACGCGGGTCAGGTGTTGCAGTCTGAATTGTGTGCATCTGCAATCTCCGTGTTACCTAGCACCGCTTTTTCCAAACAGCGCACGAAGTGAGCCGACATCTCTGCCGGCGCGGCGTGCGACACTGCCTGTGCCTCAAAACGCACACCAATGTCCCTTTGAGGCAGTGCGCTATTGAAAATTCAGAGTTCGCAGCAGTTTCGCGCATTGCATCTGTTCGGTACAGAGGCGAACTCTCGGGCTCGCTTTTCGTCACCGGCTGATTGGACTGTTGACGTTTGCAAGACTGGAGCGCCTCAGTTTGGCGCATTTTTACTAGTCGGGAATACGGATTTTCATCCAACATGGTGTCCAGAGCGGCAACCACGCGTTCGACGTCTCGTGAGTTCGCAAAGAAGTGCGGACCAACAAACAAACCTATACGAAAAGGAGAAACAGTAATGGAAAAGCTGCAAAGGACAAACAGCAAGAGAGACAACCTACTTTCAAGGAGAAATCCCATGGCTAAAATGTTCTCGACGATAATTCTTTCCGGATTGGCGATGATCTCGACCGCCTATGCGCAATCGAGCCAGCCGATCCAAGCCAAAGTTCCCTTCGCCTTCACAGTGCAGGGCACCACCTTAGCGGCCGGTAGCTATCGCCTAACGTACAGCGACACGCCAGGAATCCTCTTTGTCCGAGGTGTGGAAGACACGTCGGCTGGCGCATTTCTGCACGCAATCCCAGAGAGTGCGCCTGGAGCTTCCAAACAATCCGCCAAGCTGGTCTTTCAGTGCCATGAGAACGCGTGCTATCTGGCACAGGTATGGCAGGGCAACATCAGCGGAGACCGACGGCTGGAAGTGCCTCAACCCGCACGCGAGCGCGAATTGGGCTTCCAAACGCGCGTGGTTTCTATCACGATTCCGGGCAAGTGAATGAAGATGTGTGTCGCTCAGTCGCTCACACTCGACCCGGCGTGAGCGACTGAGCAAGCGGTTGATCCAGAGAAGTGCCACATGCTGAGACGACTTACCGCGATCGTAATTAAATCCAATTTGTCCGACGGATCAGGCCGTCCGTCCCGTATGCCACTGCGCTTCTCCTCGACCGGAGCCATAAATTTCGTCTGACATCTGCTCGCCGGGGAAGCGGACACGGAAGCGCTCGACCAGATCCGGCACGCTCCCGGGGTCCATCTCGAGACCATAGCGGGCGCAGAGGTCGGCCAGCGTCTGCGAATCGGCTTGCATGACTCCTCTCAGGTCCATGAGCTCGACGAAGAACTGCTCGAAACCGGCTGGGGAAATGATCTCCAGGATCCGTGCCGGCTCATCGCCAGCGTTCCAGAAAGTGTGCCATTGGCGCCGGGGCTTAAAAACCAGATCGCCGGGACTGGCAATCAGCACTTCTTCCCCCAGGAGCGCGCCAACGCGGCCTTCCAGGACGTAGCTGTACTCGTCTTCGCGCGTGTGTCGGTGCAGCGGAGCAGCCAGCGCGCGTGGCGACATCGGGTGTTCGACGAGCGAGAACCCTCCGCGTGCCTCGTCGCCGTCGATCATGAACCGGACCCCGATGCTTCCCAGGAATCCCGCCCGGCCATCGCGAGGCCCGACTATCTTCGCGGCGATCGCCTTCATCGTGTCCTCTCTTTCTTTCGATTTGCTCATTGTGTGTTCCTTTCCTGATTCAGGTGACTTGTAGCAAGAATTGCAGGTGTGCCGCCAGCAATCGCTACTATCGACGCTGCATGTGCAATACCAATTGGGCTTTGGTCATCGAAAGAAATCGGCGCGTCGCTGAAATCTATCGAAGCCTTTATCGGTCACCAGCAATTCATCTTGGATCTGTTTTGTGGGTATTCTTAAAGCAGATCGTAGCTTCTAGCGGCAGTCCTCCGCCTGGATGCCCACCGGGCCGAATCGAGTTTCAGGCGTCGGGATCAATTCCGTCTTGCCTGACAATAGGAATTAGCGCGTCTACATGCTGAATCGCATTTCGGTGCATGGCGCACGCCAGCACAACCTTAAGAACATCAGTGTCGAAATCCCGCGAAACACGTTCACCGTCATTACGGGCTTGAGCGGTTCGGGGAAGAGTTCGCTCGCCTTTGACACCATCTATGCCGAAGGGCAGCGTCGGTACGTTGAGACGCTCTCGCCGTATGCGCGCCAGTTTGTGGATCAGATGGAGCGGCCGGAAGTAGATTCGATCGATGGCCTAAGCCCCGCCATTTCGATCGAACAAAAGACGACTTCCCGGAGCCCGCGATCGACAGTTGGCACAGTAACCGAGATTTACGATTATCTGCGCCTGCTTTTCTCGTCCGTCGGCGTGCCGCATTGCCCCATTTGCGGTGCGGAGATCGCCCGGCAATCCCCTTCGCAAATCCTGGAGCAAGTATTCGCGCAACACCGGGATTCGCGCGTTATGGTCCTGGCCCCCATCGCGCGCGGCCGCAAAGGCGAATACAAGAAGGAGATGGAGGCGATCGCGAAAGCGGGTTTCCGCGCTCGCATCGATGGCGAACTCCGAACGCTCGATGAGCCGGTGAAGCTCGACAAGCGCAAGAATCACACGATCGAGGTCGTCATCGATCGGCTCGTCGTGAAATCCGGTATCGAGCAGCGCCTGGAAAACTCTATCCAAACGGCCCTGAAATGGGCGGACGGTCTGGTGATCATCGCGGTGATCGGCGGCCCCGAGAGATTGTACTCGGAAAAATTGGCTTGCCCAAATGACGGCACCAGCATCCCTCAACTGGAGCCGCGTTCCTTTTCCTTCAACAGCCCCTATGGAGCCTGCGAAACGTGCAATGGCATCGGGAGTACGTGGGCGTTCGATCCAGTAAAGGTCATCTGCGATCCTTCAAAGCCTCTGCTCGATGGGGCACTCGGTCCCGGCTCCAGTTCCTCTTACATGACTTCGAGCTTGACTGAAGCCGCGGAGAGCCATGGGATCGACCTCTCGATCCCATTCGAAGATCTGCCGAAAAAAACGCGCAATCTGCTTTTATATGGCAACGCTCATTTTCCCGGGATTATGAAAACTCTCGATGAGAGCTACAGTCGGGCCAGCGAAGGATATCGGGAATGGCTCATGGAATACATGTCGCCGACCACCTGTCCCGATTGCCAGGGGAGGCGGCTGAAGCCGGCCAGCCTTGCCGTTCAGGTCAAGGACATTTCGATAGCGGATTTCACAGCCTTACCGATTTCTCGCGCTTTGCCTCTGGTCAAGGGTTGGCGGTTCAACGAACGGGAGTTAAAGGTCGTTGGCCGGGTAGTGGAAGAGGTTTGGAACCGGCTCGAATTCCTGTGCGCAGTGGGGCTGGATTACTTGAGCCTGGAGCGGTCGTCCGCCACGCTCTCCGGAGGTGAAGCGCAGCGCATACGGCTCGCCACGCAGATTGGCTCGAAGCTTCGCGGTGTTCTGTATGTGCTCGATGAACCCTCCATCGGCCTGCATCCGCGCGATAATGGCCGGCTGCTCGATACACTCCACCATTTGCGCGACTTGGGCAACACCGTCCTGGTCGTGGAGCATGATGCCGAGACGATTGAACGGGCCGATTATGTAATCGACCTCGGTCCGCGCGCGGGCCGCCTGGGGGGAAACCTGATCGCGCAAGGTACTCCGGCACAGATCATGCAGGCGCCCCAATCTCTTACCGGAGAATATCTGTCGGGGCATGTCTCTATTCCTTCGCCGCTCATCCGCAGGGCAGGCAACGGATTGAAACTCGAAATAAAAGGCGCATCCGAACACAACCTGAAGAAGCTGGATGTTCACTTTCCACTTGCAACCCTGACGGTGGTCACGGGCGTTTCCGGAAGCGGCAAATCGACGCTGATCCACGACATCCTCTACCGTGCTTTAGCGAAGGAAGTCTACGGATCGAGTGAGAATCCAGGTGCGCACGATTCCATTCTCGGGCTTGAACACATTGATAAAGTGATCGAGATCGATCAGTCACCCATCGGCCGCACGCCCCGTTCAAATCCGGCGACGTACACGGGCGTGTTCACGCCGATCCGCGAGATTTACGCGATGCTGCCGGAATCGCGCGAGCGCGGATACAAAGCAGGACGGTTCAGCTTCAACGTGAAGGGTGGCCGGTGCGAGGCATGCCAGGGCGACGGTCTTAAGCGCATTGAGATGAACTTCCTGCCGGATGTCTACGTCACATGCGATGTGTGCCGGGGACGCCGCTACAATTTGGAAACACTGCAGGTCAAGTACAAAGGGAAGAGCATCGCCGACCTGCTGGAATCGACGGTCGATGAAGCGCTGGAGCAATTGACCAATATTCCGCAGGTGCACGCGAAGCTGAAGACCTTGGCTGACGTGGGCCTCGGCTACATTCATCTGGGCCAATCTTCAACCACCCTCTCCGGTGGCGAGGCGCAGCGCATCAAACTGGCAAAGGAGCTCAGCAAACGGCAGACGGGGCGTACGTTCTATTTGCTCGATGAGCCAACAACTGGACTGCATTTCGAGGACGTACGCCACTTGCTGGATGTCTTGCAGCGGCTTGTGGATTTGGGCAACACCGTCGTCGTGATTGAGCATCACCTGGACGTAATTAAGAGCGCGGACTACATCATCGATCTCGGCCCGGAAGGCGGAGAAAAAGGTGGCGAGATCGTGGCTATCGGTACGCCCGAAGAGGTGGCGGAGAACCGGCGCAGTCACACTGGGGAAGCTCTACGGAAGATAATGAAGGCGGAAAATGCTGCCTGAAGAAGCTGACATTTCGCCCGTTGAACCAGCTCCGGTCGAACCGCCTGTCGAGCCCATTATCGAAGCTCCTCCAACTGGCCGGCCCGCCCGCGAACCGTTCTGGGGTTATACGGATGTTGCGCTAATTCTCGGGCTGACGTTTGCAATTCTCATTCTGTCGGCCATTCCAGCCTTGCTGGCTTTTCACGGCGAACTGCCCACCGAGTCACCCGTGCTGCTTCTAGCAAGCAATGTTGTTTTGTATGTTGCTCTGTATATCGCTTTCCGAATGGTGTTCGCATTCCGCTATGACAAACCTGTGTTCAGCTCGCTGGGCTGGCGGCGGAGTAATTTCAATATTTGGATGATTGGCGTCGGCGGAGTCCTTCTTGCATTTTGCATTTCAGGACTGGCATCGTTGGTACATACCCCGAAAATTTCTTCGCCCATAGATAAGCTCGCGGATTCCCCGCTCTATCTTGCCTTATTTGGCGTCATGGCAGTGACCCTTGCCCCCCTGTTCGAGGAGCTTTTTTTCCGAGGGTTTATTCAGCCATTGTTATCGCGAACGCTCGGCGTTATCGCGGGGGTTCTGATTACGGCAGCATTCTTCGGCGCGCTCCACGCCCCGGAATACGCCTGGACCTGGCAATACGCGGTGGCTGTCTCGCTTGTCGGTGCTGTTCTGGGCTGGGTGCGCGTTCGCACCAACTCGACAATTCCCGGCACAGTCATGCACGCCTGCTATAACGCCGCCTTTGTAATCGCTTTTGCTGTTTCCAAACACGCATAATCTGAATGAATTCCACTGCTGTTTTAACTCAAACCGCATTCGAAACCATTGAATGGACCTCGGAAGGCGTCATTATGATCGATCAGACGCGCCTTCCGCGCGAAACTGCTTTCGTCACGTGCCGGAACTACATCGAAGTAGCCGATGCCATCCGGAACATGGTGATCCGAGGCGCGCCGGCCATCGGTGTGGCGGCGGCGATGGGGGTTGCTCTGGGCGCGCTTCAATCGAATCATCTCGACGCCGACATGCCGGTGATTTGCGACACGCTTGCCAGGACGCGCCCGACGGCGGTGAATCTGTTTTGGGCTCTCGACCGCATGAAGAAGGTCTACAAATCCATCCGGACAGAGGACATTGACGTAATCAGGTCGCGGCTGGTAGCCGAAGCCAAGAACATTCGAGAAGAAGACATTGCCATCAATGAGGCCATCGGCAGGAACGGCGCCAGCCTGGTTCCGGACGGAAAAACTGTTCTGACGCATTGCAACGCCGGAGCCCTGGCTACGGCTGGATTCGGTACGGCGCTCGGAGTCGTTCGTGCTGCAGTGCGGATGGGCAAGAAGATTGATGTCTACGCTGACGAAACGAGGCCCTTCCTACAAGGGGCCCGCCTTACCGCCTGGGAACTGCAGCGCGACGGAATCGAGACCACTCTCATTACCGACAACATGGCCGGCCACTTTTTGAAGAGTGGCCGGATCGGTTGTGTCATCGTCGGCGCAGACCGGATTGCGGCAAATGGGGATGTCGCCAATAAAGTAGGAACCTATGGCGTGGCTGTTCTGGCGAAAGAAAATCAGGTCCCTTTTTACGTTGCTGCGCCCCTCTCCACACTGGATTTGACGCTCGCCTCGGGCGACGAAATCCCCATCGAAGAACGCGCGGCAAACGAGGTAACCCATGTCCAAGGCGTTCACGTCGCCCCGGAAGGCATCAAGGTTGCAAATCCCGCATTCGATGTTACTCCGAACCGGTACGTGACAGCTATCATCACGGAGCGCGGTGTGGCCCGGCCGCCTTATACAGAGGCGCTGCGCCGGCTCTGATCAGCAGCTTTGGCATTTCCGGGCTGAGGGCGCATCTGTTTCATAAATTCGCGCATGGCCGCGATGTGACCAGGTGAGCGGGCTTCGATCCAAGTTTCGTAGCGCTTTGCGGCGTTTTCCAGATGCGCAAGGAACTGCGGATTCGCAAATCGCTGCCGAGCCTCCTGGATGGTGGGTTTCACGCGCTCCCATACCCCGAAAAACTCGCCGTTGGTCTCAAAGAACAGGTCTTCATGAAGCAGGCCATAATTGAGGAACGCGCAGGCCTGGTCCCAATAACCGAATACCATCATGACGAAAGCGCCTGGTTCCGTTCCTGGCGGCGCAATTCGCATAGAGTCCTCCAGACTATCCGGGAAATAATTCTGAAAAAACCAGTCGCGTGCCTGCCGCAGCCGGGCCTCCCGGCGCATCTCATAAATTTGCAGGTGAAGTTGTGCCTGTTCGTGTGTAGGTTTTGTTTCCATATCTTTTTTCTCCTTCTTGGGCTCTCCGTATAGATGCTTGGTTTCGAAGCCGGCGTTTCGCGCGGTCTCATGCGGCGGAATGGGGCTTCATACGTGTATCGAATAAGACCGGGCGAAATCGACAGGAGTGTCGAAATTTTTTCTGCGAATTCGGATACAGTCGCTACCACGCTATATTTGAGAGGACTATATGCATCTCGAGGTGCATCAACGCGAAGTCGAAGGAGTTGTGATCCTCGATCTGTCCGGACGGCTTGTTCTCAGTCCTGAGGCAACAGATCTACGCCGGAAAATTGCCCAGCTGGTCGAAGAGAAGAAAAGAAATGCCATCCTCAACCTGAAGGGGGTCGAGTTCATCGACAGTTCCGGTTTAGGCTATCTGGTGGTCGCCCACTCCACGTTCGAAGATGCTGGCGGAGCGATGAAACTGCTTCACCTTTCCAAGCGTAGCGCCGAACTTCTCATTCTCACCAAGCTCACCACTGTCTTCCAAATTTTCGACGATGAGCAAGACGCCATCAACAGTTTCTTTCCCGATCGCGAAGTCAAGCGCTTCGACATCCTGGAGTTCGTCAAGAGTCAGGAAGGCGCGAAAGAGCACCCGTAGAAGCGCAAAGGCCGCGGATGCGCGCCCGAGACAGGGAAAGGAACCCGCTGTTCTTTGCAGGGCGCGCTCGATACTGCCGCCGTTTTGCGCGAGTTCCTCAATAGCTCGGCCGGCATTCGTCAAACGGCTTATGCGATCTACTAAGATCAGGTGCCCGGATGCCCCAGCACGACACACTCGCGATAACTCCTGAACAGATCATCGGCTTCATTCTCGAAGAGATGGAGGCGGGAATCTTCCCGACCTACTACAGCAATCTCGTTCCCAGCGTCTACGATATTTATCTCTACGGCGATGATCTCGAGAGGCTTCGTCCCATCGAGCAGCGTATGCGCGAGGAAGCCGTTACGGCCCTGAGCGAAAAGCTTTCCGCGTTGAATAAAGCCGCTCAGCCGCGTTTAAAGTTGCCTGTCGGAGCGAAGAAGCGAATTAAACGCTACGAACTCCTGGATGAATGGAGCGTTCAGTTCCACGAAAACACCGACGATGACGCGCGGGAGAATCCGCTAGTCATCCATTCCAGCTTTCCTTTGACTCCTGAACCGGACGATCGGATTGGCACGTTGACGGAGCGTGTCAGCAAACGGCGAAGCGACGGCCAAACCGTCACGACCGCGACACAGCGAACCGGCAATCTCGAAACGCACCGGGCAGCGGGCATCGTATTTGCCGACCTGGATTACGAAGATGAAACCGGAGCTCACACCTATCAAATGACGAAGGACCTGATCAAAATCGGCCGAGGATCCGCCGGCCACTGGGTCGATCTGAAATTGAGGGCCAAGAAGGATGTCTCTCGCGAACATGTTCAGATTCGCCGCGATCCTGCCACCGGTCAGTTCTTCATAAAAGATCTAAGCAGCTTGGGCACAACGCGTGGACGGCAAGGCCGTGCCCGCTAGTATTCAGAAGGCCGACGGCGAAGACATAGACAAAAACATCGAAATTCCGCTGCCTGACAAGGCCCGGATCGGATTGGCCGGCGTTCTGTTCATCGACTTCAAGGCCGTCAGGCAGCGATGACCCACCTGCATACAGCCCGATACGTGTTCCTCGTTTTACTGCTCGTATTCGCGCTTTGCGCAGCCCTTTTCACAAAAAAGGCGTAACAGATGCCGTCGGCTATTCCGCATTATGTTTCGGCTGGCTCCAGCGATCAAGGCTTCGTACGGCCGAACAATGAAGACCGCGTGTACTGCGACGATGCGCGCGGCTTCTTTCTGGTCGTGGACGGCATGGGCGGTCATGAAGCCGGTGAGCACGCGGCGGATATCGCGGTGGAGTCCTTGAAGACTCGACTTGAGCGCCAGACCGGCAGCGCCGAACAGCGGCTGCGCGAAGCCATCACTTTAGCCAATAACGCCATCTACGAAGCTGCCCAGGAACGGCCCGAATGGAATGGCATGGCCTGTGTGGCGACCGCTGCCATCATTCAAGACGGGCTTGTCACCGTGGGGCATGTAGGCGATACACGTCTCTATCGAATCAAGCGCGGCCTGATTGAGAAAGTGACTCACGATCATTCGCCTGTGGGCGAACGCGAAGATAGCGGTGAGTTGACCGAAGCGGAAGCCATGCAGCATCCTCGTCGCAACGAGGTATACCGCGATATCGGCTCCGAAGAGCAAACTCCTGATAGCGAGGAGTTCATCGAAATTCTTCATTTTCCATTCGAGTCCGACAGCGCTCTGCTGCTCTGCAGCGACGGCCTGAGCGATGCAATTTCGTCGCAGGACATTTTGAAGATTGTCGAAGCGCATGCCGGCGACCGCCAGTCCACGCTCCGCGCCTTGATTGCGGCGGCAAACGAGGTCGGCAAAGACAATGTATCCGCTGTTCTGGTGGAAGGCGACGCGTTCGCCTCTTCCTTCGGCGGAGCGGACACGGGAGAGATAACTGAGCGATTGACCTGCCTCCCCTACCGCCTGGTATCGCAGAGGCGCCTGCTTACATGTTCTATGGAGCGGTACTCGGCGCGGCGATCTGTTCGCGAGTTGCAAACATTCCTGGCATCCGCGAATCACGCCAGCTCCCGCTTCTGCTGTGACTGCGCCGGCAACGATCTCCGGAATCGCTCGAACATGCCCGGCCCGGCGATGTCGTCTCCGTTGCTCCCGGAACATATGACAGAGGCCGTGACGTTAAGAGAAGGTGTCGAGTTGATCTCTCAGCGTGAGCACCAGGCAATCATTCGAGGGTCCGTCATCGCCGATGGCATTCAAAAAGCTCGCCTTGAAGGATTCCAGATTCGGGGCGGCTGCTGTGGGCGTGCGCATCAGGGATAGCGACGTGATCCTCTCCCGAAACGAGATTGCGGACGCTCGCGGAGCAGGGCGTGGAGTTCGATGGCAACTCGCGCGGCGCAATCTTCGCTTGCGACATTCATAACAATGCCGGCGCCGGCATTGTGGTCAGCGATGCAGCCGCGCCGGCAATAGAAAACAACCTTCTGCGCGACAATGGGTCTCAGCCGAGCGGGTTGCGGCCCGGACTCTTCATCCGCTCCAGCCTTCGGCCTTCTGTGGTCGGCAAACGTTTTCGCGGGCAACGGGGCGGAGGCAATTTGGCTTCCCGCCGCCGATGAACCGATGATGCAGCGGAATTACTTCTTTTCGCGCGGCAGTCCGGATCGGCGCCCGAACTTTCGCATCGTTCCGCTTCAGGAAGGCAAGCCGTGAACCCAGGTGACCGCTACGGCCGGTATCAAATCATTCGGCTCATCGGGCGAGGAGCCATGGGCGAAGTCTTCCTCGCGCGCGATACGCAATCGGCTCGCGACATCGCGCTCAAAATCGTCTACAAAGGGCCGGAATCGGAAGATCAGGACATCCTGGATGCCGAGCGCTTGGGAGCCGAGTTGCAAAAGCGCCTCAGCGGCGTAGACAGGCGCGTCGTCACTGTCCACGAGTATGGCGAGATTTCCGGCGATCTGTTCATCGACATGGAATTCATCGCGGGAGAAGACCTTTCAGCCATCCTGGCGCGCGGCGCCGTAAATCCTGGATTCGCTATCCACGTGGCCAGAGAACTCTGCGAGATGCTCGAGAATCTCCGCTCCTTCACAACCACCATTGCGGATCGGCGGTTCTCGGGCGTCGTACACGGCGATCTGAAACCGCGCAATATTCGTATCAACCAGCAGAACCAGGTGAAGGTGCTGGATTTCGGCATCGCCAAGGCGCTGTCTCACACCCGCAAATACACGATGAATATTTTCGCGAGCACGGCCTACTGTTCGCCGGAGCGCCTGGAAACACAGAACATGGATACCCATTCGGACCTATGGTCGGTGGGCGTCCTCCTCTATCAGATGATCGCGAACAGGCTGCCCTTCGCCGAACCAAGCAAAGAGCGTCTCGAGCGCCGCATCCGGTCCACCGATCCGCCCGCCCCTCTGCCATCGTCCTGTCCGGAGCAGTTGCAGCGCATCATCTTCAAAATGCTCGCGCGCGACCCGGCGCAACGCTATCAGACTCCGATGGAGGCGAACGACGATCTAAGCCGCCTGCAAAAAGGACAAGATGTAAAGGCCGAAGTTCTGAAACCGCTCGAAACAGTTGACAGTGACGCAACGGTCCGCACTTCGCCGCGACCAAATCACCGGCACGCCCCACTCCCGGCCTTCAGCCCGGTCGCGAAACGGCGAAGCAATAACCGGCTCCTCGGCCGGCCTGGCGGTTGTTGCGATCGCCGGTCTGGTGGTCGGTTCATACATCTTCATCCAGTTGAGGTTCTGGAACGATGCCGGGCAGCTAAAGACCGATTTACAGACCGAGCGCATGACAAATCTGGATCAAGCCTGGACGCGATACGAAGCTCTTGACAAGCGAACGCATGTGCCGCTGTTCTTGTGGGGAGCCGAACGTGCCCTGAAGAACCGCCTGGTTTCCGACCGCCGACGAAACCATCGCCGAATATCGAAACAGCGATGCGCCATCTGTATACGAGCCACAATGGGTGCAAGCTCGCAACGAGCTTGCCCGCGCGCTGCAGCTTGCTCCCGATGATAGCGGCATCAAAGGGCGCTTGCGGCTCTGCGAAGGCCACATCGACCGCATCGAGGCCGGCCCGCTTCGAGGCGCAGCTCGCCAGAAGCGATTGAATACGGCAATAAACAAATTCGACGAAGCCGCCGAGCTGCTCAAACATTCGCCCGATCCTTATCTGGGGCTAGCTAACCTTTACATCTATGACCTGAATGACCTCCAACGCGCCGAGGATGCGCTGAACCAAGCCGCGCGTAACGGGCATCCCATCGGGAACCGGGAAACGGCTCAACTGGCCGATGGTTACCGCCGCCGCGCCGATCGCATGTGGCGGCAATCCCGCGGACTGACTGTCATGCCCGGAGAAGAACGCGACTACTTGGATCAGAGCGAGACAGGACTACATTCACGCTCAGGATCTCTATCAACAGGCCGGGCTCTTCGGCGATGCCGCGCGGAACCGGCTGCAAGCATTTCAGGGCGAGCAAAAAGTGGAAGCGCGCCTCACTCAGATTGCAGGCGAGCACCGTCTCACAATGAAGGTCTCGAGAGCTGAACTCGCCGCCCGCACGGAAGAGCGCCGAGCCGCCGATCTGCGGGCGCGCGCTGCTTCGCGGACGACCGAATTCGATCTGGCTTCTCGCCGCCTCCATCCTGGTTGCGACCGGACTGTGGTCTGGTTTGCGAGGCAAAGGCAACCGGCCTTGCGGATGAAGAGAAGCAGACGCTCAATCTGAACGAGCTCACGTCCGCTCAACAGTTGATCCCCTATCTCGGGATGCTTCCGACGCCTTCGGATCAAGACGCCGCCGCGAATCGCATTTACGAGGTTAAGCGTCACGGCATTCCGTTCAGCAATGTCGGCGCGCTGGCCCGGCTACGAACCGGAACCAGACTTTTCACTTCCGCCGAATTTACGGAGCTGAAGCCGCATCTGAGAGTTCGCAACGCGAACGATTATCGGCGCAAACTCGTGCTGTGGATCGCTCTTATTCTTTGTAGCTTTTTATCTGGTGCATGTCGTCTGGCGAGTCCGCGGATTCGCCGGAGACAAACTGCTGCTGCCTGTCATGCTGGCCTTGTGCGGCATCGGCTTGATGCTGATGATCAGCCTGCGCGATCCGCTTCGCGATGCCCTGCTGTTCACGGATTTCGCGGAAGGCGTGATCGCCGGATGCGTCGCGCTGATCGTATTCAGCATTCCGGATTATGAACGCCACTTTCGGAAGCTGAGCTACGTGCCTTTGCTGGCTGCTTTCCTGCTGGCTCTTGCGCTCGGCCTTTTCGGCAGCGGACCCGGAACCAGCGACGCCAAGGTAAACCTATTCTTCTTTCAGCCTGTCGAAATCATTCGCATACTGATTGTCTTCTTTCTGGCCGGATATTTCGCGCAGAACTGGGACGCACTCCGCCATCTGAAACAGCGGCAATGGCCCGCTGCCCACAACGGCTGCGCGCCTGAGCATTCCCCGGCTCGATTATGTTCTGCCCGTATTGGCCGGCGTTGCGCTTTCGATTGCGCTCTTCTTCTGGTTGAGCGATCTCGGACCGGCTCTGGTGATCGGATGTCTTTTCCTCGCCATGTACAGCATCGCGCGAAATCGTGTTCTCCTCGCATCGGCAGGACTCGCTTCCATCATCCTCGCGTTTGCGATCGGATACGCTCACCGGATATCCGCATACGGTGCGCCAGCGTGTCGAGATGTGGATGTCTCCCTGGAACAATCGCGTTCACGGCGGCGACCAGTTAGCGGATTCGCTCTGGTCCCTTTCCACTGGCGGAGCAACAGGAACCGGTCTCGGCCTAGGCGATCCGCAAACCATGCCGGCCGCGCATACCGATCTCGATCGTCTCCGCTTTCGGCGAACAGGCCGGCCTGCTCGGCATTCTTGCGCTCTATGCGCTCTACGGCATTTTGATTTACCGCAGTCTGCGCATCGCACGCCGTGCTCCCGGCACATATTCTTTCTTCCTCGTCATCGGCCTCACTCTCATCACTGCTTTTCAGTTGCTGTTGATTACCGGCGGCCTGCTCGGATTGATTCCGCTATCCGGAGTCGTATCGCCGTTTCTCAGCTATGGCAAAACCTCCATGGTCGCGAACTTCGTTCTGTTTGCGATCATTCTTTCCGTTTCGAGCAGAGCGCGGGAAGGCGATCAGCAGCTCAATTTCGCAGGCGGCACGCGGGCACTCGCGGCATGCCTCGCGCTCATTTTCGTGGTCGTGCTTGCGCGCTTTTCCTGGGTACAAGCCGCGAAAGCAGACGACATACTCGTTCGCCCCACGCTCGTGATGCAAGCCGACGGCGTCCGGCGCTATCAGTACAATCCGCGCCTGCTCGATGTAGCGCGCGATCTGCCCAAAGGCACTATCTTCGACCGCAAGGGCCTTCCCCTGGCGACCAGCGACTGGTCGCAGATTGAAGCGCATCGCGCCGATTACCAGAAGCTGGGTGTCGCGCTCGATCAGACCACATCCAAGTCAGGATCGCCGCCAGTATCCGCTCGGCGCGCCGCTGTTTTATCTTCTAGGCGATGTTCGTTCCCGGCTGAAGCAAGGCGCAACGAATACGGCGTTCCAGGAAAACGCATCGCGCATTCGCCTACAAGGCTATGACGATGTCGCCGAATTGGAAGAGAGCTACGATCCTCAAACGGGCCAAGTCACCGCGCGTCTCAAGCGCGATTACAGAGCATTGATTCCTCTGGTACGGCATCGCTATGAACCCGATAATCCCGCGGTCAAGCAGATCCTCGAACGTCCTCGCGACGTCCACATGTCCATCGATGCCGCCCTTCAGATGCGCGTATCCGCGATCTCTGAGCCGCGATCTGGCAAAGCTTGGCAAACAGAAAGGCGCGGTCGTGATCATGGAGCCTTCCACCGGCGACACGCTGGCGGCCGTCAGTTATCCGTGGCCTTCCCAGGCCGAGTTTGCACTTCTGAAGACGAACGCTCAAACTCCGTTGCCGGATGCCGATCTGCTCGATCGCGCTCGCTTCGGGCTTTATCCTCCCGGATCGGCCTTCAAAATCGTCACCACGATTGCCGCTCTGCGGAAGGACCCCGCTCTCGCCCAACAGCATTACGATTGCATCCGCCTGCCGGATGGGCGGGTCGGAAATTTCGTCTGGAAACGCGAGATCCGCGACGACATCAAAGATACGCAGCCGCACGGCTCAGTCGATATTCAAAAAGGCATCATCGTCTCGTGCAACGCCTACTTTGCTCAGCTCGGCGCAAATCGAGTTGGAGCGGCAATGCTCTACGACACGGCCGCGAAGCTTGGCATTTCCGTCGCTCAGCCGAACACGCCTCAAAAACTGCAGCAGTTTCTTCCACAGGCTTCTTACGGACAAGGCCAAGTGGTCGCGTCTCCATTTCAGATGGCTCGCGTAGCCGCCACCATCGCGAACGGCGGCAACGCGCCGGAAGGCCGATGGATCATCGATGAAACCAATGCCCGATCGCACCCGCCGCAAATCCCTGCTGCCGGCATCGCTCGCGAATCAGATCGCCGGATATATGCGGCAGGTCGTGATCTCGGGAACAGGCCGGGTCCTGAATGCGTCCTCCATACCGATCGCCGGCAAAACCGGCACGGCGGAGCTTGCGAAAGCGCCCTCGCACGCATGGTTTATCGGCTTCGCGCCTTATGGCGCTAAAACCGGCAAGCAGATCGCGTTCGCCGTGCTGGTAGAGAACGGTCAATATGGAGGCACCGCCGCGGCGCCGATCGCAGGCGAGATCGTGGCAGCGGCACGCGAACTGGGCATCCTATGAAATCACTCGAACAACTCGACTCCTGGATCGGCAACAAGGTCAAGACGTGGTCGTCCAGAGTCTCGCGAGCGCCACAGAGTTCGGAGCTGCTTGAAATCCGGCGCGATATTCTGGCGGATTTCCGCGACAACATACAGCCGAAGGGTCAAGGCAAAAAAGTATTTCCTTACGACACGCGTTGCGGTGCGCATCGCGGCGCAGAATGCCGGCCAGCAAACTTTTCTAGAAGGCGCGTTCGCTCAAGATGACGAATTAGAGCAGGACCTGCGAGCGCTTCTGGATGAAGCGGGCTGTCCGGTACCCTCCGGTTTTCAGGTCAGTGTTTCAGTCGTTGAAGACGCGGGCGCCGCTTCCGAGGTCTCGCCATTTCAAATTGAATACTCGAATACCAAGCAGCCCGCTGCCGCTCAGGTTTCCGCCAAACCTATCGGCACGGCTCGACCGAATGCCAGGCTCACGGTGGTTCGCGGTCAGGCTGATCCCACCGAGTACAGCATCGGTTCGGACCGCGTCAACATCGGCCGCCTCAAAGAAGTCGTCGGAGATCGGGACGGCCTTCGCCGCCGCAACGATATCGCTTTCGCTGAAACCGAAACCACGCGTCTCGCGCGAGCACGCGTATATTCGCTTCGATGCGGAAAGCGGAAAATTCCGGCTGTATGATTCCATGAGCCAGCGCGGCACAAGCCTGTTCAGAGAGGGCCGGCGGCTGGAGACGCCAAAGGGTCCAAGGCGCGGGCGTTCAGTTGCGGTCCGGGGACGAAATTCATTTGGGCGAGGCACGGATTTTGTTTGAGATTGAGTAAGTGCGCAGGCGGAAACGCCTGCTCCACAGGAGCGGCAAGCGCCACGTGAAAGCAGATGAGTTTAGATGAATCGGCTTTTTAGGGGGCCGACGTGGCCGGTGGCTTTCTCCTCTTCGATGGCCTGAAGCCAGCGCGCGTAGGTCATGGTCTGAGTGCCCGTGATGTCGATGGTTTGTTGCAATTCATTGGGGTTGGTCCAATCGTATTCGGCGGGAATCCCGTCGGGGAAGTGAATCCAGCGCTTCAGGAATAAGGGCCGCTCTTCGCGCTGGGCGACCGCCTGAACGAGTTGCTCGTTGGTGGGATAGTAGGAGGTCTGGCATCCGGCGGCGGTTAGCTTCACTTCCACGTATTGCACGACTTTAGAATCGGCGAGCAGCTTTTCCTCCTTTTTCGTGAGCCATTGTATTTCCAGAGCGGCGAGCCGGGCGCGGGCTTTCTCTTCGGATTGGGAATCCCGCACCACCCGGCCAAAATAGGATTCCAGCTCTTTGAAGAAACGCAGAAAGGAGCGCTCGCGGGTGACTTTATAACGAGAGAACTTTTCGAAGGCCTGATGGTGCCAGTCATTCCAATCGAAGGCGTTGGTGGGGAGATGGAACTCGATATCTTCCAATTGCTTCTCGGCACGGCGGAGTAACCACTGGGCGCGGACGGTCTGCTGGATGAGCGTGAGTACCTACATCGTTAGATTCTTGCCGAAAATGGCAGGAAATGGAATCAGTGCGCGGGCGAAGTGGCGAGTTCAGGGATGATCACGAGTTGCTTGAGCTTGAGACCGAGTGCGATGACGTGTTTTCCGAGCGCGGTTAAGTAGTACTTGTAGCAGTGAGCTGCCTTCTTGATAAGGCCGTGAGTGCGGAGTCTGCGGAGGATTCTGGAGAGCTGTCCACTGTTGTACTGCGGTAGCCAGCGGCGCAGAGTTTTGTTCTGGAGGCCGCTGATGGTGAACTCGCCGCGGGCTAATGCGAGGAAAAGTGTTTCGTCCTCCTGATCGAAGAAGTTGAAGCCGCGATAGGAACGCGCCTCGTCGTGCACCGTGCGGCTGATCTTATTCAGCTTGCCGAAGCCGCTGCTGGGATTATCAATGGCCGACAGAAACTCCAGATAACGTCGGTTGGAAGCGGCCAACAATTCGCGTAGCGGAGCCAGACTGTAGATGGTTTTCTTCATCGGCGCAAACTTCATCACCGCTTCTCCGTTGCGTTGTTCTACCTCGCGGTAGTGCCTGAAAAAGGTAACGTCCTTGGTGGTGGTTTCAATACGCAGAATCTGCCCGAACTTGTCATACATTTTGATGGAAGCCATTCCCATCGAGTGCCTGACGCGCGTGCCTTCCAGGCGCACATTGTAGCGATTGCCCATTTCGTCCTGGTAATTGCCGTTTAGCTTCTTGCCCAAAAAAGTCGCAATGTCGTCCGGCTTGACGGTGTGAATGGCGGTGCGAATGAGTTGACCGTAGATGGCCTGCAGATCGGCTTGCCGCCGAAACACGATATCTGTGGCATATTCTGCTGTTTCCAGACTCCAGTGATAGGACTCCTCGATCTGCTTCAGGATGGGACAGTAGCGCTGAGCAAACTCGTCCAGCTTGCGGTGCAGCCGCCCGGCCTCCCAAGCATCGGCCAATTGCTGAGCTTTTGGAAAATCATCGAGGGCGACGAAGGCATTGTCCAGGAGCCGATAGCCGATCCCGCGCCGCTCGAGTTGCCGCGCCAGCCAGTTGTGTCCATTGCAGTAGAACTGCAGGCGGAACGGACACCAGGTCGGTACGCGCACGTAGCACAGCCCCAGCTCTGGGTCGATGAAGTAGAAGTAGTAATGCAGACACTTGCCATCGTCGGGACGCAAGTACGCTTGTTTGCTCTGTTTGTTGAACCAGGGCTGATAGGTGGTACAGGGCTCGAGAGCGGAGAAGATCCATACCAAGCCGGGTTCGGTGCCGCGTTTGCGCAGAATCTCCTGGATGCGCTCTTCTTTGCGGAAGTTCTTCTTACGGATGTAGTCGATCTGCAAACCGTTCTGGGCCGCCAGTGCCTCGGCGTTGGCTTTGATGGCATCGGTGAGTGGCTTAGCGAATGCCGCGAAATCGAAGATCCGAATGCTGCGAGCGTGCAGGTACCTGGTCATGCCCTCGGCGTAACAGAAGATGGGCAGGGTTCCTTGAATGATCACCCGGTCGTAGCAAGACAGTACTCCGGCAATCTCTTCCTCATATCGCTCAGTGATGAGCCCCATGCACCAGCCCTCTGCCGGAATAGTAACTCCACTGTCCGAGAGCCCGGAAGGGAAGAAAGGGTTTTCAAGGGAAAGAAACCGCAGGTGTCGTTCCCTTGAATAAGCGGCTTATCAACAGCAGCTTCCGCTTACCTGTTTGGTTCCGGCTCGTCCGGGTTAGGGAGGCGGGGGAGCCGGGGTGGTAGTGAGCCAGCCAGTCCTGCAGCAGGGCGTCGAATTCTTCGCCCTTTTCTTCGGGCAGCACGGTTTTTTCGGAGCGGCAGCCGTGGGTGAGGCGATTCATGCTGGAGCGCGCCTTGCCCTCCGGAGTGGACGGGCCGCCGCCGCGATTCCGAGGAACTTCCTGGGCCGGCTCCGGTTCGATGAGTTGATCTTCCATTGCGCTTTTCGGGTATGAGTGTGGCGCGGGAAGTTCGGCCGGGCAGGGTGGGAAGAGAGCAAGCCGCTGATTTTGCGGGAGATGGAAAATTTTCAGGATTTGTCAACAAGAATGGCGGCCCTGCGGGCCGGCATCATGAGGGATGAAAAAAGGAAGAGAGAAGCTAGGAGAAGCCACCCAACGAATATGAGGCCGGAGTACGGTTGGAGCTCAATAAGCCCGCTTGTCAATATGGCCAGGACACGTTGCTCGGGATCATGGAATGTCGTCTCCGCCACCGGCGGATGAACACGAGTAGGATTGTCGTTTCGATTACCCGGTGTCCTTCGTTCCGGTGGCGGAGGTGCCAATGCAAACATCGTATCGCCGTTGTTGCGGGATCGACGTGCACAAGAAGAGCGTGACGGTGCACGTACTGCCGCCGCAAGGGCAGAGAGAAGTAAAACCGCTAGAGCGGGAGTTCCGCACTTTTTCGCGGGATCTGCGCCGCTTGCGGGGTTGGTTGAAACGCTATCAAGTGTCGGAAGTGGTGATGGAATCGACCGGGCAGTATTGGCGCGCAGTGTGGAACGTGTTGGAAGGGGAGATTCCCCGTTTGGTGCTGGTGAATCCGCAACACGTCAAAGCGCTGGCGGGGCGCAAGACCGATCGGATCGATAGCCAGCGCCTGGCGCGCTATCTGGAGAATCAGGATTTACAGGGGAGTTTCGTGCCCTCCCGCGAGATACGCGAGCTGCGGGACCTGACTCGCTCACGAGTGCACTTGCTGGAAGAAGTGAACCGGGTAAAGAATCGCATCACACAGCGGTGCGAAGCCGGCAACATCAAGGTGTCAAGCGTAGCTACCGACCTGTTCGGCGTGTCCGGCCGGCGCATGTTGGAGGCGGTGGCGGAAGGTAAACGCGACGCCGGGTGGATGGCCGATTATGCGCGCGGCACTTTGCGCGGCAAGAAGCAGCAGTTGGAGCTGGCGCTGGAAGGCAGCTTCACCGAACATCAGCGTTGGATGCTGCGGGAAGCGCTCGGCCATTTGGAGTCTTTGGAAGCGCAGAGCGCCCGCATCGAAAGCGAGATCGAGCGGCGTATGCAGCCGTACCAGGAACACATCCGGCGGCTGCTGACGATTCCCGGCGTGGATCGGATCACGAGCTGGACGATTTTGGCCGAACTCGGGCCGGATATGAATGTGTTTCCCGATGCCCGGCATGCCGCCAGTTGGGCGGGCATCTGTCCGGGAAACCGCGAGAGCGGAGGCAAGCGCCTGAATGGAAGAACGCGCAAGGCGAATCCCTACTTACGCCGCGTCCTCTGTCAGGCGGCTTGGGGCGCCAGTCATAGCAAGAACACGTATTTATCGGCGCTCTACAGGCGCCAGCGCGGCAAGCTGGGACACAATCAGGCGATCTTCGCTCTGGCCCATCAGCTATTGTTGATCGCCTACACCATGCTAAGCCGCAGCGAGGATTACCGCGAGTTGGGCGGCGATTATTTCGATCGAAAGAACAAGCCAAAGGTCGTGAATCGTCTCCTCGAGCGGCTCACTAAACTCGGCTTCTACGTCACCCTGCAACCGGCCGTTCCCTCCACTCAAGATCCCGCACCCGTTTCTTCCAATGAAGCTCAGCCGCTGCGCGAAATCCCCCCTAGCGCTTTGCCCGCTCGCCCCACACCCAAACGCGGCCGCCCCTGCAAACGTGCAGAACGGAAAATTCCTTGCAAACATGCTGCGGCAGATGCCCTAATCTCTTGATTCAAAATGCGTCTGCGCCAGGAATTTTTCGTAGGAACGGGTTGGGGCGGGGGGGGGAAACGGGAAATTGCCGAACGAACTGGTTTGGGTTCGTTTCGCAAAAATGGAATGCGGTTTAAATCGGTTAGAAAGAATCGAGGCTGCTGGAATCTCGTCGCTTCAGAATGCATTTTGTTATATTTGTGGCTGCAATTCAGGTTGCATCCCGTCCGCGGAAAGGGAAGATCCCGCCTGAATGAGTTTCTAAGACCGAGCATTGACTTCTCTTCTGCCCGTGATAGCGGACATCGGGCCACAGAAGGAGGAGCATATGTCTCGTGAATTACCTCAAAAACCGAATCTCGAATATCTAAAGAAGCAAGCCAAAGAACTGCTGCGCGGCATGCGGCAGGGCAAACTGGCGGACGCGCAACATACGCTGGCTAATGAGTACGGTTTCTCGACATGGGCGAAGCTGAAGTCACACGTTGAGGCGCTGGGGCGCAGTCCGGCCGAGGAGTTGAAGGCGGCAGTGTACGCGAGCGACGCAACGCGGGCCGGCGAGGTGCTCGAGCGATATCCGGAGCTGCGGACGAAGATCGACGATCCACTGCCGAATGATGGTTTACAAGGGGGCTTCGGCGAACACGCGTTGTTTGCGGCAGTACAGCGGAGCGATCGGGCCACAATCGATGTGCTACTGCGCGCGGGCGCCGACATCCGGAAGCGAACCAATTGGTGGGCGGGCGGATTCGGCGTGCTGGACGATTGCGATCCTAGCCTGGCCGAATTTCTGATGGAACGCGGCGCGACATTGGATGCGCACTCGGCTGCGCGGCTGGGGATGATGCCCGAGCTGAGAAAGCTGGTGGCGGCGGGTCCGGGGATCGTGCACGCAAGAGGCGGAGACGGGCAGACGCCGCTGCACTTCGCCTCCACAGTCGAGGTTGCGGAGTTCCTTTTAGAGAACGACGCCGAGATTGACGCGCGCGATGTGGATCACGAATCGACGCCGGCTCAGTATATGCTGCGCGTCGAGCAGAAGCGGCACTATCGGAAAGACCGGCAGGATGTAGCTCGTTATCTCGTGTCACGCGGATGCCGAACGGACATCTTAATGGCGGCGGCACTGGGCGATACAGATCTCGTGCGGCAGCATCTGGACAGCGATCCAGCCTGTATCCGGATGAGCGTATCGGAGGAGTGGTTTCCCAAGCAGGATCCGCGCGCGGGCGGCACGATTTACATCTGGAAGCTGGGAGCGCACCGGACCGCCCATTCGGTGGCGCGCGATTTCGGCCACGAGGAGGTTTTCCAGTTGCTTCTGGAGCGGACGCCGGAGGACCTGAAGCTGGCGCTTGCCTGCGAACTCGGCGACGAAGCGGTGTTTCACGAATTTCTCTCGAAGAATCCGGAGGCCGCGAGGATGCTGTCCGAGACGGAGCAGCGAAAGCTGCCCAACGCCGCGCAGAATAACAACACAAAGGCAGTTCGTTTGATGCTGGAGGCTGGTTGGCCGGTCGATACTCCGGGAGAGATGGGAGCGACCGCACTGCACTGGGCAGGGTTCAACGGCAATGCAGAGATGACGCGCGAGATATTGCGGTTCCATCCGGCGCTGGAATTGAAATCACGCGAGTACGCGGGAACTGCGCTCGCATGGGCGGTGTATGGGTCCGGAAACGGCTGGCATCGGGACACGGGCGATTTCGTCGGGACGATTCGGGCGCTCCTGGAGGCTGGGGCGACCGTGCCGCCGCACGCGGAGGAACTGGAGCCTAACGAAGCGGTGCTGGAGATGCTGCCATGAATGGGAACAAACGGCCTTTGTCCGTGACGATTCTCGGATGCGTGTATATCGCGGTGGGCATAATCGGCTTTGTTTTCCACTTGAAAGAGTTCCTGGCGAGGGACGTGTTTCATTACGACGACGTTTGGGTGGAACTCGTCGAGTGTTTGGCGATTCTCAGCGGAACATTTATGCTGCGAGGCGACAACTGGGCGCGCTGGCTTGGGCTCGTTTGGATGGCATTTCACGTCGTCCTGAGCGCTTTTCACGCATTTCCTGAATTCGCCATTCACTGTTTGTTCTGTGCCGTGGTTGCCTGGGTCGTTTTTCGTCCCGCGGCTGCGCGGTATTTCCGCGCGCTAACGAATGCGAATCCGGCAAGTTTGGGCAGGTTGGTGTCGTATTAGGCGGCCCGGCTGAAAATCGCGTGGCCGATCTCCTGTTCGTGGATATGGCTAGAGGGATCCTGAAGCGCGCGTTCGCAGACATATATAAGGAACTGGCGCAGGCGGTTGGATTTCTCAAAGTGGCGACTCTGGAGGATGGGCTTTAGAAGAGCCTGGTGTTCGTCTGACGGCTCGCCGACCTGTCGCCCTGCCGTTGCAGCTTCAGCCAGTGCCGCAATCTTTTCCCATCACCGGCCATCGCGGCTGGAATAGGGACTATGGCCAGGTCTCGCGTTTGCTGCCTGATCCTTGTATGCGGGAGGTTCTGGTGATTGTGAATTTGTCTGATCGCGAGACGCCGGTAATGGTGGATCTGTTCGCGGCCGATTTGTGACTTAAACCATAACTTTGCCGATCGGCAAGGTTATGGTTTATTTCAGTTTCATTTGCAACATGAATGGCCGCCGGTTGCCGCCCACTGCTTCCGCAATGGGATCCGCCGAGCAGTGGTCGGTAAGCCGATCACCGTTCCCTAAACGCCTTGCGACTACCTATTCCTTAAATGCTCAGGTGCGTACCGAGCTCCGGCCCAAGGCCCATCGGATCATCAACGGAAACTCTCGTCGCCACATCTCGTCGTCGTGTCCCGCGGCCCTCTCGCTCATTACGACATCTGCAGTTGCATCGCGCAACGCGGCCGCCCACCGAGCCGCGTTGTCAAGGAAGAAAGGTTCCAGCGTGCCGGCCACCAGGTACGTGCGCGGCAATCGACTCGGCATTACGTCAGGCGGCCGGTACCCCGCGCCGGGCGACGCTGAGAAGATCGCGCCGTAGAACTCGGGATGTCGAAGCCCAAGTGCAAGCGCGAGTTCTCCACCTGCCGAAACACCAAACACGGCCGTACGCTCTGAGGGCAGCGTTACGCCGAAACGCGATCGCGCCCACGCGCCTGCGTCCTCAACGAAAAATCGTTCGTGTGCGGCGAATCGTTCCGGATCGAATTTGGGTGAATACTCGTGGAGCCGCAGCGTCTCGTCGGTCACGCGGTGCACGCCAACGATCATGGTCGAGGGCACATCCGCTGCTTCAAGAAACCTTCCCCATTGAGAGATCATCTGACCGTCACCGGCAAACACGATCGCCTCGGGGGCAACTGGCGGGACGTACACCGTGACCTGCCGTCCATCGTCGTAGTCGAATGTTTCAGTGACAAATTCGCCGGCGATCACGTCGGCTTGGGGCGGTTCTGGCCCTCTTTCAGAGAATTCATTCAAGCGTTCATCCTAATTGAAACCGCTCGTTCCAACGCATACTCGCGCGACCGTCACGACGTAGTCCCCGTATTCAAGAGCCTCAACAGCTTCGATTTTCTGCGACGTCACGTGTCCATTCAGCTGACGCAGCGTCATCTCGCCATAAGCTTAGATTTGCGCTCAATGACAATATCGGCATCGAACCACAGCTATGTCAGCTGACCAACTGCCACCGATAAAACTCGAAAGGCTTTCAGACGCATGGCAAATAGAACCGGCCCTACAGGTAATGATGTAAGGCGCCGATTTCCGGCTTTAACAGGCTTGCTCGCCGTGGCCCTAGTTCTCACTGTGCGCGCGCGCAGCGCGGAGAGCTACTGGCCGACACATTCGTGGCGCATGTCGCCTCCTGAATCACAAGGATTCGATTCGGAGGTACTGGCGAACGCATTGAACACGATCCGGGAACGTAATATCCCCATCCACAGCCTACTCATTGAGCGCAATGGCTACCTGATTCTCGACACGTATTTCTTCCCGTTCAAAGAAGGGGAGCAACATGACATGGCATCGGCAACGAAGAGTATCACGTCAACGCTGATTGGCGTCGCGATTGGTGAAGGAAGACTAGCCGGGGTTGAGCAACGCGTGCTCTCGGTGTTCTCCGACCGCCCTGTGTCTTACCGCGACACTCGCAAGGAACGCCTGACAATCGACGATCTTCTGACGATGCGTTCAGGCCTGGATTGCCATTTCGATCACGGCGAACTGACGCTGAATCAAATGCGAGCAAGTGACCACTGGGTCCCTTTCGTGCTGAATTTACCCATGGCAAGCAACCCAGGCAGTACATGGGTGTACTGTAGCGGCGGCATGCACGTGCTCTCCGGTATCATCTCCAAAGTTACGGGCCGTAACGCGTTTGCGTTTGCGCAGGAGAAGCTGTTCGCGCCTCTCGGCATTCGTGATGCCTCGTGGCCCTCCGATCCAGATGGGGTCTCCGATGGCTGGGGCGATCTTCACCTGCGGCCGCGCGATATGGCAAGAATCGGATATCTGTGGCTCCACTGGGGGATGTGGGAAGGCAGGCAGATAGTGCCGGCAAATTATTTGCGCGCGGCGGCGCAACCCCACTCGCGAGCGCCGGAATACGGCTACGGGTTCTGGGTTTACCAAAATCGGCGACCAGCGATATTCGCGAATCTCGGCTCCGTATTTGAAGCACAGGGCCGCGGCGGTCAGCGGATATGGGTCATCCCCGAAAAGAACATGGTCGTTGTCATGACGGGGGGCGGGTTCGAGCCTGCCGAGATCGGCGGGCTACTTTTCCCGGCGCTCAAATCCGACGGTCGGCTGCCGCCGAACTCGCGCGGCGATGCTCGCCTGGCTGCAGCGTCTCTTGCAGTTGTGAACCCCCCGCTGCCTCATCCAGCGGAGCCGTTGCCCCCACTCGCGAGCTTGATCTCCGGGAAGGTCTACTTGTTGAACGAGAATGGCCTTGGGCTCAAGCGGCTTTCGCTCAGCTTCTCTGGTGCGCTTCCCACTCTGTCACTGGGGACGGTGGACGGCCGGAGTGAAACGCGACCTGTTGGTTTTGACGGCATACGTCGGGTGTCGCATAGCCACAATATGCGCCCGCCCGCGACATCAATGCTTTCGATCGACGGCTATGGCCGCTCGGATGTGGCCGTGAGTGGCGCTTGGGAAGACGACCATACGCTTGTGCTCGATTACGACACCGTTGGCAACATCAACGACTATCAGATGCGCCTTGTTTTTCGAGATCGACAGATGCAAGTCAAACTCCACGAGCGGACCGGCTTGATCGATGAAAGCGTCCAAGGCCATGTGCCATAGTCTCGATTTGGGTATGGCACCGTCATGTGGATCGTCCCGGCCCCATGGAGAATATTCAAGCCGATTTCGATCAGACTGTTTCGTGGTGTTTGCACAAACTGCCCTTTGAAACGTCGTTCTCCCACTTCGGCGGAAAACGCTAGATCTGTACTGCGATTTGCTCGGGCAGAACTGGCTCGACGGGAGAGGAAGTGGATACCGGAACAGGTTCGATAGAGCCGTTTCAAGTGAGCGGCTGGCGGCCGGCCGAGAAGCTATGGGTTTTCAATGTCTAAACGGGCGAGTCGTAACAGATGGGCAATGTCTCGTAACGCTGCATTTTGGCTGGTTGCTGTGTTCCGGTAGGTTTTGAGGGCCTTTGTCGAAGTGCCGGACGATCCACTCGGAGTAGCCGCTGGCGGGCCTAACAGTGTTTAGAGGAACTAATACTCCAAAATTCTACAGAACCGTGGATCGGTGCTTTAGGCTGCTCTGGTCAACTGACTTGTAGCCTATTTTCGGGCGACCTGTCCAGCCTTGACTGGCCGCCACGGTCACTCCGCTTTCAGTGCTTCTACCGGATTGACAGCGGTGGCGCGAGAGGCCGGCAGAAAGCTTGCAAGCGCCGCGGCCACAACCAGAATGAGCGGCACGACGGCGAAGCTCAATGGATCGAATGGGCTCACACCAAACAGGAGCGTTCTCATCAAATGGACGAGGGCGGCAGCAGCCCCGAGACCGATGATCACGCCAATCCCCGTAAGAGCCAAAGCAGAGCGCACGAACATCAACCGCAATTCGCGCTTCTGGGCGCCGAGCGACATGCGAATGCCGATTTCGCGCGTACGCTGTGATACCGCATAGGAGATCACGCCGTAAATGCCAATGATGCCGAGGGCCAGTGCCATTGCGCCGGCAATTCCCAACATCACGAGCGTGAAGGAGGTGCGTGCCAGCGACTTTGAGTAGATCTCCTGCATGGTGCGTGGGGATGCCACCGGTAGGTCAGCATTGACTTGCCAAACGGCCTGCTGTACTTCGTCGAGGAAAGCCCGTGTTCCTGCGCGACTGCTGCGCACTGCGAATGTCACCGAGCGCGGCGGGTACTGCCAGGGACCGACGGTCAAAACGGGCCAGTATATAATTGCTGGCGGCCTTTGATCGACGCCATTCTGGCGCACATCCTGCGCTACGCCGATAACCTGGTACAAAAGCAGACCTGGGCCTTGCTGAATGCGTTTGCCGATGGCTGCTGCGGCGCTGCCCCATTCTTCCCGGGCAAGGTTTTCTGACACGATCACCTCTGGCCGAAGGTCGTAGATCTCATTCCAGGCGAAATCGCGTCCTGCGATCATTCGCGTGCCGAGAGTTTGAAAATAGCCCGGCGAGACATAGTTGTAGAACCGCATCGGAGGATCGCCGGCATAGGTCTTTCCTTCCGCAATAATGCCACTCCAGCCGTGCCCGCCTTCCTCCAGCGGCACGATTTGGGCGAAACCGGTCGCGGTCACGCCTGGAATGGAAGCGAGTTTATCTGCAATGTTGTTCTCGACCCGGGTGACCATCCGCGGATCGGCAATGGAAGTCTCTGGAATCGCGACGTGTAGGGTCTGCAAACTCGGCGCATCCGTAAATCCCGGATCGACCATCCGAAGCTCCTGGAAGGTTCGAATCATCAGCGCGGCGCAGATTAGGAGCACAAGTGCTATGGCGACCTGGGCGACAACCAGAATACTGCGGGACCGGTTGCGTTCGCGGTTCGCACTCACGCCGCGTGTAGCGCCAAGACTCACATTGGCCTGACTCCGGGAGTACTTCCAGGCAGGAATGGAGCCGAAGAACAGCCCCGACACGATCGAAAGAATCACTGTGAAAAAGAGCGAGTCTGCGTCAAGCGAAATTTCATTGAGCCGCGGCAGAGTCGCTGGACCGATCGAAACAAGGAAGCGCAGGGCTGCAGTAGCAACTCCGATCCCCAAAGTCCCACCGGCGAGTCCGAGCAGCGCACTCTCGAAAAGCAGTTCACGCGCGATCCTGCCGCGTCCGGCACCCAGCGCCGCCCGGATTGAGAGCTCAACCTGGCGCGCCTCGGCGCGAACCAGCAGAAGATTCGCTACGTTTAGGCAAGCGATCAACAGTACCATCCCGATCGTGCCCATCACGACCCAAAGAACACCGGTCACATTCCCAACAACCTCCTCCTTCAGAGAATGAAAATCCGGTGTGATCCTCCATTTGCGGTACCAGTGCGAATCGAATCCGGGGCCGTTGGAGAATGAGTCCATCCAGACTGGGATCAAGCGCGCAATGTCGGCGTTCGCCTCTCCGATAGTCACCCCGGGCCTGAGGCGTCCGATTCCCCGCAGTCCGAAACCGGCCAGTGTCTGCTTCTCGCGCTCGAACGCGAACGGCACTAAGACATCGAAGTCGTGGTCGACGATGCGGAAGCCGCGCGGCATGACACCGACTATCGCGCGCACTTGCGAATCGATGATGATGCTGCGGCCGATGACAGAACGATCACCGCCGAAGCGCCGCTGCCAGTATCCGTAGCTGAGCATGACGTTCTTTGGACCGTTGGGGATCTGATCGACGGCGGTCAGCTCTCGGCCAGCAACCGGCGGAACTCGGAGCGTTTCGAGAACTCCGTCGGTGACGAGGACGATATTCACTTCCTCAGGCCGCGCTACTCCGGTAACGTTGGCCTTCTGCGCGCCCCATGTTCCCAGCGATTGAAAGGTCCGGTTTTTCTCGCTGAACGTGAAGTACATTGAGGCAGAGAGCGGCAGGCCCTTTTGGAAGCTTGCTAGACCCGCCGCGCCGGGAGCGTTGAGCCATAGTGAGATAAGTTGGTCGCCATCAGGATAGGGAAGCGGCTTCAGCAGGACGCTGCTGACGACACTGAAAACCGCAGTGTTGGCGCCAATGCCGATGGCGAGCGTAAGGAGCACGGTACCGGAGAAGCCCGGCGACTGTCTCAATCGGCGAAATGCGAATCTCAAGTCGGTAAGGACCGACTCAAGCCTGGGCCACTGCCAAATCTCGCGGCTCTGTTCCTCGAGAAGGGTCAGGTTCCCTATCGCACGAAGGGCCGCTTGTCGAGCTTCGGCACGAGGAAGATTCTCAAGACGCATCAGCTGCTCAATTTTCTCTTCGACGTGCTCATGGAGTTCCTCGGCAAACTCGTCACGAAGTTGTCGGCGACGGAAAATTCTCGCTAGCCAGTTCATCGTACGTAACCTCCTAAGGCTTCGCGGCGTCCTTCGTGGGCCCGAGTACCATCTGGATGCCGGCCAGCATGCGGTCGAAACTTGAAATCTCGCGCTCGAGGTGCTTTAGACCGGCTCGAGTGATCTCGTAGATACGCACGCGCCGGTTGGTCGAGGATGAGACCCTCCACTCGGCCCTGGCGAGCTTTCCCTTTAGCAGCCGTTGCAGCGCTGGATACACCGAGCCCTCTTCCACCTGAAGGAGGTTCTTGGAGCGCTGCTGGATGTGCTGAACCAGCGCATATCCGTGGGCAGGCTGACGGCGGAGCGATTCGAGGATCATCATTTCCAGCGCGCCGGGGAACAGATCGCGCGATGAGTCTTTGCTATTTTGCATAAGGGAAGATCCAACATGCCTAGAGTAAACAAGTAATGACTGAACGTCAAGTCCATCAGAAACGACGAGGTGCAAATGTGAGCCGGTCGCGGACGGCTGCGGCCCTCGAAAGAAATGGCTTCCGGAATTGTTTTCGGGCGGCTGTCTTCGTCCACGCGTGATAGATCGCCAAATCAGTCATCGACGGCAGATTAGTGCCGTGAAGTAGCTGATGGGGTTGCAATTTGCCGGATGATGCGCGACTCGTACAGAGCTCCGACCCATTGGCCCCGGCGCGAAACCCATTCACGCGATTACCCGTGCCTAACGGCGCGGTGTTTGCCGATCCTACAAAGGCCAGCGGATTGGAGGTGGCCGACGCGCAGGCGGACGCCTCGTGACGGAGACGCGCCCCCCGGCACGATTACCCTTACGATTTGCACTTCCGGCAACATTAGGCTTTATCCAGTTCGGACGATCCCGGAAACGCCGAATGGAAACAAAGAAGTTCCTGCGGCTTCTCCGGCAAGGTTATGGTTTATTCGCGGCAAAGCTACGCTTTAAACCACACGATTTCATACCGAGTAAAGATTTGCTGACCGGTCATCGCGTGAGTGCGGCCTTGGCACCTGGGAGAATCTCGTTCAGCAATCCGCGGGGTTGCCCGTTCGATGCTATGGTTTTGAAACGGCTGCCACGGGCAGAGGCCGGTTCGGCTCACGCGATGCAGTAAACGCGACTTAGCGTTGCTTGATAAATGTGCCGTCGCGCAGATCGGTCATGGCTTGGGTTAGCTGCTCCTGGGTGTTCATCACAATGGGACCGTACCACGCCACCGGCTCCTCGATCGGTTTGCCCGATACCAGCAGGAAGCGAATTCCGTCGGGTCCGGCCTGCACGGTGATTTCATCGCCACGATCGAATAGCACGAGCGAATGATTTTGGACGTCGTAGACGGGCTTTGCTTCGGGTTGAGCGAGCTGGTCAGTTAGCACCGGGCGCGGATCGGAGGCGTCGCGAAAGGCGCCGGAACCCGCAAACACATAGGCAAAAGCGTTGCGCGTGACCTCGACTTTGAGCCGCTTCCGCCGGCCGGGCGGGACAGAAATGTCGAGATAACTGGGATCGGCGGCGACGCCTTCCACGGCTCCCTTCTTGCCCCAGAACTCGCCGCAGATCACGCGAACCTGGGCGCCATCGTCGTCGGTGACTTCGGGGATCGCGGCCGAGGGAATGTCCTGATAGCGGGGCGCGGTCATCTTTAAGGACGACGGCAGGTTGGCCCATAACTGGAAACCATGCATGCGGCCCTGGGCGTCTCCCTTTGGCATCTCCTGGTGCAGGATGCCGCTGCCGGCGGTCATCCACTGCACATCGCCGGCGGTCATTTTTCCCTTGTTGCCCAAGCTGTCGCCGTGCTCGACTGAGCCAGCGAGCACGTAAGTGATCGTCTCAATCCCGCGATGCGGATGCCAGGGGAATCCAGCCAAATAATCTTCCGGGTTGTCGTTGCGAAAGTCGTCCAGCAGCAGGAAAGGATCGAACTCCTTGGTTTTTCCGAATCCAAAGGCGCGCTGCAGTTTCACCCCTGCGCCTTCGATAGTGGGCTTGGTCTGAATGATTTGTTTGATGGGACGTAACGACATAATTCCTCCTGTTTGTTAGAGCCGTTTAGGCCGCGGCTGCCGATTGCGACTTGATGGCTGAGACCTCCAGTTCAATCTTGAGATCGTCGCCGATCAGGATTCCGCCTGTTTCGAGGGCCGCATTGTATGTCAAGCCGAAATCGCTGCGCTTGATTTTCGTGGAAGCGGATGCGCCTATTCTGGTATTTCCAAAAGGGTCTTTGCGTTCCGGCGTGGGACCTTCAGCGTTTAATACGACTTCTTTGCTCACCCCGTGGATCGTCAGGTCGCCGGTGATTTTCCATTCGCCATCTCCCGCCGGCGCTATTTTCTTGCTCTTGAAAGTGATGGTGGGGTATTGCTCGACGTGCAGAAAATCCTGGCTCTTCAGATGGGCGTCGCGCTGTTCGTCCAGTGTACTGATTTTGCCGGCGTCAATAGTGACGTCAATGCGGGATTCGGTTGGACGATCGGGATCGTATTCTATGACACCTTGAACATTGCTAAAGCCACCGCGGACATTAGTGATCATCATGTGGCGGACAACGAAATTGGCGCTCGAATGCGCTGGATCGATTTTGTAGGTTGTTTTCAATGGGGTCTCCTTTTTCCGACTCGATTGTGCCAGAATATTATCTTGATATCAAGATAGATGCCGCGAACAGCCAAAAAGATTCATGACGCGAGCGCGACACATGTGTGGCTGGTTCTGTGGAAAGCAGCGCGGGCCTTGGAACAGAATGCGATGAACAGCATTTCCGGGCTGGGCCTGGGCTTATCGGATTTCGCGGTGCTGGAGGCGCTGTTCCATAAAGGCCCTCAGCCGGTGAATGTGATCGGCAAAAGAATTTTGCTGACGAGCGGTTCCATTACGACGGCCATAGACCGGCTGGAATCAAGGAAGCTGGTTCGCAGAACACCTCATCCAGAAGATCAGCGCGCCCGGCTGGTTCAATTGACGGAGGCGGGTAGGCTGCTGATCGAGGGCGCCTTCCGGCAACACGCACTCGATATGGAGGAGACGATGGCCGTGTTGACGCCGAGCGAGCGTGTTGAACTCACGCGCTTGCTCAAGAAGGTTGGGCTGTTTGCGGCAGCAAGATTAGAGGACCGAAAAGCGCTGCCTGAGTTCGCGTCAACGCAATGAACTGATGCTTCGCGTTGCAGGCAAGGCCAGCGGCGAAAATGTCGAGGCAACCGTGCCGGTAACGGCATCTTGAGTCTGGCGAAGGGACGTGACCAGTGAATTCTTCGACACGCGCCGGACAATCGGATCGACCAGCCAACGCACCGACCCCGGAATATCGCGGCTCAACGCTATCGCTTCGATCTCGACGTACACGCCGCCATCGCGTTCTTCGAATCTGGTAATGCTGTAAAGCCGCCAGATGTATCCGCTCCCTTCGTCCGGCGGAAGTTTGTGTTCCGCGGGCCGCTCGTAATCTTCGATTTCTTGCAAACGAGTGGTGTAGGCGACGCTGTACCAGCGCCGGCTATCCACCTGAACAAAGGAGGACGCGTACTCGCTGTCGAGGGCGGTCTTCAGAAGGAACGCCTTGTTCATAAGAACCATAGAAAACCGATCTTCGGAGCCGTTTTGACGGAGGCGTTTTGAATCGATTACGGCCGGATGGTAGTACTCTTTGTAGCGGTCGTAATCGCGGACGACAGAGAGAACGTCGCCAAGTTTGGTGTTTGAGAGAAAGGCCGCGCCAATCCAGTGATGAATGAGGCCGGAAGGGACTCGCCGCGGGTTGTGCGGGGTCATGGGAGCAACGACGATTTCACCCCCTTGAACGCGATGTCTACGATCCGCCAGTTCATCAGTCCAAAGAAATTGATGACCGGCAGCGAGCCGTTCTTGATTACGGGCATTGACGGTCTGAATGTATGCGTCCCATGCCTTGGCCGTTTGCTCCTTTAGCTCCGCCCCAGTTGCCGCAGATGCGAGCAACAAGATGCTGAGTCCGTATCGAAGTATTACAGAGGGCTGCATACTGACAGTTGCTGAGATGCGCGCAACAACTTGCGGGATTCAGACCGGCGCCAGAAATTTTTTGGAGACGAATTATTTCCGCTCGGAGCGCGACCATCGGATCAAAATGCATGCCGCGCAGGTGGTCTGAAAATCAGTGTCCGCTTTCGGAGATGCCGGCGAGTTTTTGAACCGTCTCAAACGTGTCGGATTGGGCGGCTGATTTGTCGGGCCGATAGCGCTTCACTCGGGCGAAACGCAGCGCCAGACCGCTCTCATATCGCGGGCTCACTTGGATTTCGTTGAAGGCAATCTCAACCACTAGCTTGGGTTCCACATACACGGTGTAGTGATCGCGAGCAATCTCGAGTTTGAGGAATTCCTGGGTCTGCCAGGCCAGCATCTCGTCGGTGAGACCTTTAAATGTTTTTCCCAGCATGGCAAAGCCGCCCTTGTGCGTATCGCGCGCGCCCAGGTGGAGATTGCTGAGCCATCCCTGACGCCGTCCGTTTCCCCACTCAGCGGCGAGAATCACCAGATCGAGCGTGCGCGGCTTCTTGATTTTGAGCCAACTCTGGCCACGCGCGCCGGCCGCATATCCGGCTAGCAGAGATTTCGCCATTACTCCTTCGTGCCCGTGCTGCAAGGCGTCGTGCACAAAATCTTCCGCGCTTTCACTGTTGCCGGTAATCAAGTGCGGTACCAGCATGTCCGGCGGGGCGAGATTGCGCAGCTCGCCGAAACGCCGTGACTGGGGCTCATCGACGAGCGAACCGCCGTTCAAATAGATCAGATCAAACCAGAACGGAGACATCGGCAGCTCGGCTCGCATGCGCTCCACGTCCAGCTTGCGTCCGAATCTGCGCATGGTGACCTGAAACGGCTGGGGCCGACCCGTGCGATCGAGACTCAATACCTCGCCATCCAAAATCAGATCGCGGGCCGGAAGAGATCGAACCGATTCGACCACTTCCGGCACTGCCGCCGTAACGTCGTTCAACTGGCGGGAGTAGACGATGACGTCATCTCCCGATTTGTGCACCTGCACGCGCGCGCCATCGAATTTATACTCGAGCGCGGCTTCGCCCAGGTCGGCGAGCGCTTCGGAAACATCTTCCGCGGTCTGAGCCAACATGGGCTGAATGGGGCGAAATAGCCGGATATCGAACTGATCGAGTCCCGCTTCGCCACGCTCCATTACGGGACGGGCGACGGCGGCTGCGCTTCCGGCCATCATGGCGGCGCGCCGGATGCGAGTGGAAGAAATACCGGAAGCCTTCGCCAGCGCGTCCAACATAATGCCTTCCAGCGCGCCTTGCCGGAGTTCGCCCATCAGAAGTCCGGTCAGAAACTGCTGCTCTTGGCGGGTGGCGCGACCGAATAGGCGGCCTAAGATATCGCGCCGGCGTGTCTCCGAGCCGGGGCCTTTCACTTCCGCGATTTCCTGCAGGGCGCCATCGGTCTCAAGGATTTCGAGGCTGGTGTTTTCGGCCGGCTCGCGCGCTGCATTTCGAACCGTGGCATAACCAATACCGGTCCGCCCCTGCCGCGTTGTCCCTGACAGAAAGGCGACGGCGGTTTCTATCTCGTCGGGATGAAGCTGTTTCAAAAGCGCGGCGAGAAGATCGGTTTTTTCCAGCCGTTTTGTGGTGCCGGCAATGCGGCGCGAGGTCTCAACAAGGCTTGAGAGCAGCATCGGGAAACCGGCGCGTGGAGGTCAGCAAAGCAAGCGGGTTCTCGTGCCCCCGAGCGGCCACGCGTTCCACGCCGCAAACCCGTCCGTCCAGAATAATAAGAGCCTCATCAAAATTGTTCACTGTTGGACAAACGTGTCGCGGAACCAGATAGAGTTTGTCACCGAGGGAGGGCGGCTCTTGTTCCGAAATGCTTTCGATCGGCAGATGCTCTTCGCTCGGCTTCAGAGGCTTCAAATTTTCGTGTCCCACGACCAGGCATGTGGGAACACCGGCATCCGCGGAAACGCTCTTGTGCCCCGCATCGCAGGTTATGGAGTGCGAGGTGGGACGGCTAATTACGGTAGAGAGGACAAGCGCGGCGGGCTGATAACCGAATCCGGGAAGCTGTCCGACGCTGGTCGAATCGTTGTAAACCACCGTTCCCGGGGAAATGCGATGAATGAATCGAGCCTTGTGAAATCCGGAATACGAGATCGCAAAAGGCGCTGCCGGCGTTCCGGAAGTGATGACTTCACCGACATCGACCTGCGCGCCTTCGAACACTTTCACAATTTCGAGAAGATGATCGTAACCTTCGTGCGTGCGCGCCTCGCGCTCTTCAGGAGGTATGCCCGACATGTGGCCGTCGTAATAATGAAGACCACGGAATTGCCTGCCCAGATCCTTTGCCAATTCGAGAATATCGGCAATGCGATCCTGATTGATCCCGGTCCGGTCCATTCCCGGATTCACATCTATATAGACGCCGATGCGGGTGTTGCGCCAGGGGGCCGCCTGCCCCGAAGCCTCGACGAGAACCGAAATGTAAGTTGCGGGAAACTGCTCCGCAATCTCGACCACGCGGCGGGCGTTCGCGCCCATGAGAGAAAACGCCACCAGAACATCGGCTGCACCGGCCTCGCAGGCGGTTAACAGTTCCAACGTTGTGGAGCACTTGAAATTTCGAATACCGTGACTGATCAACTGCGCAATCACGAAGGGTATCTTCGCTGTTTTCAGGTGCGGGCGCCAGCGATTCGGATCGTTTCCGGACATCCTGATGGTGGCTTCGATGTTTGCGTCTACCAGTTCAGGGTAGATTAATAAAGCGGGCGTCAGGATCGCATCGGCATTCTCGACTTTGTAAACGTCCAGGAGTGGGATCACGAGCATCATTTTCCCAAACGGCCGTTGTCAAATAATGAGTAATGGGTTTTCTGGACAATTTAGAGAATTCGCTGAAGAGCCTGGAGTCCCGCGAGGAACGCGACCCCGCCGAGCACCGGCGGCGAGAGCAAGATCGCGCTCTCACGCTGGCGGCCGCTCCATGGGCTGAGAAGTTGAAAAACTCGTCGTACACGAAGAAGCTATTTGACGATGCAGCCGTTGAGGGACACCGGCTTCGCACCAAAATCTACATGGCATGGCTCGACAACACTCTTCGTCTCGAAGCGAAAGAGCGGAGACTGGAGCTGCGTCCCACACCGGAAGGCATCGTGGCCGCATTCATCGGACCGGATGGAGAAACCGCGACGGAGCCGGTTGACCTGAAGAGCGAGCCACAGGCGCTCCTGAAAAAATGGCTGGGTTGATCAGGCGCGCGCGCGTTTCGTCTCGGCGCTGCTCAAGTCGGCCTCCCAAATGCCTTCAAAATCCGCAAAATAAGCGCTAATGCTGAGCTGCGGAATAGCATCCCAGAGATTTGCCGCCGCCAGTTTCAATTCTCGTTTGTGATGCTCGGCCTCGGCGAGGGCGTCGCCGCCGAAAGCTGCCAAGCCACCATAAGCGCCGCAATCCGAATGAACCATTAGGATCACCCGTTTGGTGTCATGCAATCGCATCGAGATGCGGATCTGATCCAAGATAAAATCGCGCTCGGCTTTGCCGTTCGAGGAAGCCAGACACTTCGCTCCTCCGGCGATCTTGATCGGATCGGAGTTCACCACTCCGATCCGTTTTAGAAATTTCCGAAAGGCCAGGTCGAAACGGTTATCGAAACACCACACGATGGCGGCATCGCATTGATATCTTTCGCGGGGTGAATCGAAATGGAAAACTTTCTTCACTCGGGTTTCCGTTTACGCGGACGGCGTGGACCGCCCGAACCACCTGCTGTTCGCTTCCGAGGCGTGGCTTTCTTCGGTTTGGGAGGCGGCGGATTCGGCTCGAAAATGGTGGGTTGGCCTTCGACAATCGGCTGAGGCTCATATTCCTCTTCCTCGATAACGGGCTCCGGAGCCGGTTCGGGAAGAGCCGGAGGATAGAACTCGGCGCCCAGGTGGACGATGAGTCCACGCTCTTCGTCAGGCTCGGTTCGCACCACGGTTTTATCCTGCGCGTAATTCAAGAATTCCGAAAAAGATTGAAATCCGAATCTTTGAAGATTAAAGTCGGGATGTTCGGCTTGCATCCACTGCTCTAGCTCCTCGGCCGTCGCCCCTTCTTCGAGTTCCATGCGATGCGTTTCGAGAACGTCGCGCAAGCCCGGCAAGGCTTCTTCCGGTCTCGGCGCAGCCTTTTCGGGGACGTGACCGCCCCGGCGCTCGATGATATAGCGGCCACCGGAACCGCTGACGTTGATAAACTCCGCCTTTTTCAGCTTCTCGACGAAATCCGAAAAGCTCCCGGCCCCATAGGCACGTTCGCTAAAAGCTGCATCCAGTTGCAGCATGGTGCTTTTCAACAGACCGAGCTGGGGCTGGACGGCGCGCCGCTCCAGCACTTGCAATGCGCGCTCGACCAAGGGCATGGCCTGAGAGAGTTCAAGCGGAGCAGGACGCTGGCCGCGGTCTTTCCTATCTTTGCGCTCCGGCCGCTCGCCGCGTTCCGGGCGTTCGCCTCGATCGATGCGGTCGCGGCGCTCCGGCATGGGCTGCGGCACAATGCGATCGCCGTCTTCCAGCAGGGACTCATAGCTCACGAACTCGTGACAATTCTGCTGCAGGATGGTGCTGGTGAAAGCCTTTCCGCCCAGCACGAATACCGTTTTGCCGTATTCCTTCAGCTTGTTGACGAGCGGAATAAAATCGCTGTCCCCGCTGACAATGGCGAACGCATTCACATGCGCATGAGTGAAGGCCATCTCGAGCGCGTCGAGCGCCAGATTGATGTCCGCACCATTCTTATCGCCGCGCGGTGAGGGTATCCGCTGCACCATTTGCACGGCGTTCTCGGCCATTTGCCTGGTCGCGCCTTCCTGGCGCCCCCAGTTCGCGTAAGCGAATTTTGCGACGATGTCCCCGCGCTCTTTTAACGCACTGAGCGCCACCGACACGTCGAATTCACGCCGCAGGGTCGATTTGACGCCAATTTCGATATTGTCGTAATCGACGAACACGGCGATGTTCAGTCTTTCTTGCATGAAATTCCTTTTCTGCCCGTGCCCCCCTCTTTGCAAGATTTGGAGTTGCACGGATCTTTTTTCCCTGGATTCAGCTCAGGCGATTTGTTTTGCCGAAGCGCGAATAAATTCGATGATCCTCTCAAGCGAGGCGCCGGGCTGGAAAACTTCGGCGACTCCCAATTTCTTGAGTTCCGCCGCGTCCTGGTCGGGGATAATTCCACCGACGACGACCAGCACATCGCTCATCTCCTTTTCGCGCAGCAACTCCATAACGCGCGGCACAATGGCATTATGCGCGCCGGATAGGATGGACAACCCAATCACTTGAACGTCTTCCTGGAGAGCTGCATTCACAATCATTTCCGGCGTTTGCCGGAGGCCGGTATAGATCACTTCCATTCCGGCGTCGCGAAGAGCGCGTGCTATGATCTTCGCGCCGCGGTCGTGTCCGTCGAGACCAGGTTTGGCCACGAGCACACGAATGGGAATGTCCATACCTATGCTGTCCAGATTATAAAACGTAGGACAATCCAGATAACGTGGACGATCAAACATTCAACGAACCTCGCATCGCTCTCAACCGTATTTATACGCGCTCCGGCGATGCCGGCCAGACCCGTCTGGTGGGCGGCCAACGGGTTTCAAAGGACGATCTCAGGATCGATTGCTACGGCACGGTGGACGAGTTGAATGCGTTTATCGGGCTAGCGCGCTCCACGGCTGCCGAACTGTCAATCCGAATTGAACGGCTGGCTGGTTTTGTAGCCATTCTGAGACGGGTGCAGCACGAGCTTTTCAATCTGGGCTCAATACTCGCGACCCTGCCCGAAGACGTGCACCCAAAACAGCCGCGGGTGACGGACACCGATATCGAGCAATTGGAGCGAGAGATCGATTCCGCCAATGAAGAGCTGCAACCGCTGCGCTCCTTTGTATTGCCGGGGGGAAGCCGCCTGGACGCGGAACTGCACGTGTGCCGGACTGTTTGCCGCAGGGGGGAAAGATTGCTGGTGGCGCTGTCAAGAGAACAAAATGTGCCCGGCGAAGCCTTGCGCTACCTGAATCGCCTCAGTGACGCCCTGTTTGTCTGGAGCCGCTGGGTGAACCAGGTGTTGGGCGCGTCCGAAACGCTCTGGGAACCGAACGCCTCCTAGCGCTGAATGTCTTCAAGAACTGAAGCGGTGGCGACCTCGAGCGATCACTGGTACGCTTTGCTGGCGGGCTTTCTCGGCTGGACGCTCGATGCTTTCGATTTCTTCCTGGTTGTTTTCTGCCTCACGGCTATTGGCCGGGAGTTTCACCAGGCCGATAAAGACGTTGCGTTGTCGCTTACGCTAACACTGGCGTTCCGCCCGATCGGCGCGTTCATTTTCGGTCTGATGGCGGATCGTTACGGGCGCCGTTTGCCGTTGATGATCGACCTGATTTTTTATTCGATCGTGGAAGTGGCCACGGGATTCGCGCCGAACTTCACAACCTTCCTGATCCTGCGCGCGCTGTTCGGCATTGGCATGGGAGGCGAGTGGGGCGTCGGAGCATCGCTCGCCATGGAGAAGGTTCCGGCACGCTGGCGCGGCTTGCTCTCCGGCGTGCTCCAACAGGGTTATGCGCTCGGCAACTTGCTGGCGGCGCTGTGCTATCTGTTCCTGTTCGAGAAGTGGGGCTGGCGGCCGATGTTCTTCCTGGGCGGATTGCCGGCTCTGCTGGCTCTATTTGTTCGATTCCGCGTGAAGGAATCGGAGGTGTGGGAAAAATCGAAGCAGGAAAGCTGGAGCGGGTTGGGGGTCAGCATCCGGCGGCATTGGAAGCTATTTCTCTATTTGGTTCTGCTCATGACCGGCATGAACCTGGCATCGCATGGGACGCAGGACATGTACCCCACGTTCCTGCAGCGCTTCTGGAAATTCGGGACCAATGAACGCTCCGCCATCTCGGCCATTTCGATGGTGGGCGCTCTCATCGGCGGCATGTCGGTGGGGCTATTTTCCGATCGAACCGGCCGCAGGCGAGCCATCGTCATCTCACTGATTCTCGCAATCGTGCTGACGCCTCTGTGGGCTTACGCGCCCAATGTGGGCCTGCTGGTGGCAGGAGCGTTTCTGATGCAGTTCTTCGTACAGGGCGCGTGGGGCGTGATCCCAGCACATCTGAGTGAACTCTCGCCCAACGATGTGCGCGGATTCATGCCTGGATTCGCATATCAGTGCGGCGTACTGGTTGCAAGCTCAGTGGGATATTTGGAAGCAGTTTTCGCGGAACATATGAGTTACGCAACCGCGATGGCGCTGACGGCCGGAGCAGTTTTCGCCATCACTGCGTTAGCTGCTGCATTGGGCAAAGAGAAGAAGGGAATTTCGTTTGAGTGATGCGTAGTCGCGATGTAGCGCGATCTAGCGCTTGCTTTCCCGATTGAACGCGGCTATAGTAGCTTTATTCGGGCACCAGCCCCGATCAACGCCTATGGGTATCAACAAGACCACAGCCAAAGATCCGCGGATCGACTCCACGCGTCTTTATCCGGAAGCCGTGGTCATCCTGATCCCGTAAATCTTCCAAATTTTTTGACGGGTTAGTAACATCGCGCTCTCATCGCGCGAAATGGAGCTGGTTATGGAAATACAATCTTCGGCACAAGCGGAGTTTACCCCCACACCGCAAGCAGGCGTCTGGCGGACCATTGCCGAAGCAATTAAAGGCACGCACCAGGACTTCACACAAGGCTCAATCAGCCGCGCCGTGTTCCTGCTCGCGATTCCCATGGTGCTCGAGATGTTTATGGAGTCGCTGTTCGCTTTGGTGGATACGCTTTGGGTGTCGCGGCTGGGAGCGAACGCCATCGCGACCGTGGGGCTTACCGAATCCATGCTCGCGCTTGTTTTTTCGGTTGCGCTAGGCGTCAGCTTTTCGACCACGGCCATGGTGGCCCGCCGAACCGGCGAGAAAGACCCCGAGGGCGCAGCAACCGCCGCCATGCAATCTATCTTTTTGGGTGTCGGTGTCGCGCTCGCCATGGGCATTCCGGGCATGATCTTCGCCCGTCAATTGCTGGATCTCATGGGGGCTGACAAAATGCTCATCCTCGGCGGTCATCGCTACACCGAAATCGTATTTGGCGGGACAGCCGTGGTCATGCTGCTGTTCTTAAACAACGCGATCTTTCGTGGCGCCGGCGATGCCTCCGTGGCCATGCGCGTATTGTGGGTTTCGAACCTCATCAACCTGGTTCTCGATCCATGTTTCATATTTGGGCTGGGGCCGTTCCCGAAACTTGGCGTCACCGGCGCCGCCCTCGCCACGCTTACCGGCCGCTCCTGCGGTGTGCTGTACCAATTTTGGTTGTTGACCAACGGACATACGCGTGTGCGCCTCACGGCCCGGCATTTTCGAATCGTCCCGCCAGTGATCGGGTCGCTAGCGCGCGTATCGTCCACAGGCGTGCTGCAATTTCTCATCGCACACACCAGTTGGATTGTGCTCGTTCGGATCATCAGCACATTCGGCAGCCTGGCGGTCGCAGGCTATACCATCGGCATCCGCATCTTCATGTTCATCATTCTTCCCTCTTGGGGGATGAGCGGGGCCGCGGCCACGATGGTGGGCCAGAATCTCGGCGCGAAAAAACCGGAGCGCGCCCAGCACGCCGTTTATGTGACGGCCGGGTATAACGCTATCTATCTTGTGGCCATCGCCCTTGCGTTGATCTTCGCGCCTCACACCATCGTGTCGTTTTTTTCAGCCGACCCGGTCGTCTCGCGTCTGGCCGCCGATTGCCTGCGAATCATCGGCTATGGGAACTTGACCTATGCATTTGGCATGGTGATGGTGCAGGCGTTCAACGGCGCCGGCGATACCGTCACCCCGACGATGATCAACATCGTCAGCTTCTGGCTCTGCGAAATACCGGTCGCTTGGCTCCTGGCGAATCGCACGTCGCTCGGCGTCAACGGTGTGTTCACCGCGATCCCCGTCGCGAACACGGTTATGACTGTCATCAGTCTTGTCGTCTTCGCGCGCGGCAGTTGGAAGCAGCGCCGCATCTGACGAGAATATGGAGCACCGAGGCCAAGTGGCGCCCCTTGTGCGCGTTATAGCCGCCCGTATTCATTTCACATCGACAACTTCTATCTCGCCTGTGCGCCGCAAAATATCCACTCCGACTGTCTCGCCGCGGCGCTCAAAACTTAGATCCACATAGGCGTTGCCGATCTGCAGATTGCGAACTCGAACCTGCGGGATCGCCTCGGGAAGCGCGGCGCGATGAAGATAGATGGCCGATTCTTTCGCGCAAATCGAAAGTCCTAAACAGGACTGAAGCACAAGAAAAACGGCGCCGGCCGCCCAGGCTTGCGGCGCGCAAGCCACCGGATACAGTGTCGGGGCCTTTCCCGGACGGCGAGGAAAGCCGCAAATCAGCTCAGGCAAACGGTTCAGTTCGACAAAAATCGACAGATCCAGCAATCCGGACATGATGCGCAATGCCAGATCTTTCTCGCGCAAACCAAGCGCTCCGAAAGCGATGAGAGCGTTGTCATGGGGCCAAACCGATCCGTTGTGATAGGACATCGGGTTGTAGCGTTTTTCGCCGGTTGAGATCGTGCGAACGCCCCAGCCTGAAAAAAGCCCTGGCGAGAGCAGCGTTTCCACCGTACGCCGGCTCTGAGCGAGTGAGGCGATGCCTGAAAAGAGGCAATGTCCCGCGTTCGAGCTGCGGACCCGGCACGGACGCTTGTCGCCATCCAGCGCCATCGCGAACGTCGAAAGCTCATCGGACCAAAACGCCGTCTCAAATCGCTTTCGAAGTTCCAGCGCTTGCGCGCGCAGGGCCTTGCCCTTCGCATGAAGGCCCAAGTCGTCCGCGGCAATGGCGATTCGAGATTTCGCGGCATAGACGTATGACTGCACTTCGCACAAGGCAATGGGCCCCTTCGCCAAAGCGCCGTCGCCGTGGAACACGGAGTCCTGCGAATCTTTCCAGCCTTGCTGCAGAAGACCTGTCTCGGTATGCCGCGCGTACTCCACGAACCCGTCTCCATCGATGTCGCCGAATTGATCGACCCACTCGAGCGCCATCTCGATATTGCGCCAAATGCCGCGGATGAATTCGAGATCGGCGGTTCGTTCGTAATACGCCGCGGCGAGCAGCACGAAGAGCGGAGTGGCATCCACGCTCCCGTAATACCGGCCAAAGGGCACTTCCCGAAGCTCCGCCATTTCTCCTTTCCGCATCTCGTGGAGGATCTTCCCGGGTTCGGCGTCCCGGCTCGGATCATGGCTTAGCGACTGCGTAGCGGAAAGATAGGAGAGCACGCCTTTGGCCACGGAAGGGGCAAGCCACAGAAATTCCAGCGCTGTAATAATGCCGTCGCGGCCGAACACGGTGCTGAACCAGGGCACTCCCGCGTACGGATAGGGGCCGAAGGGAGTGGAGGCGATCATCATCTGCAGGTCGGCCCGGGAGCGATTTACCCAGTCGTTGAATTGCTCGTTGGACGTGTAAATATCCACATCGGCGAGCGGAGAGGACCGATGTTCGTTGTTGATTCGAAGGAGCGCTTCGTCATAATCCGGCAGCGGTTGGGCTTGAGCCGTTGCGCTCGCAAACAATGTTGAACCAAAAAAAGGTATCGTCATGCGGCTCCAGATGGATGGGAACGGAGATCTCCCCGGTCCGGACGCTACAAGGGAGAGGCGAGCATTCGAGGCGCGTGCGGCGCAGCACGTGGTCCAAACCTTCGTAGGCGAGCGTGACGCTGGAGCGTCCAACCTCCGGCTGCAGAAGCGTTCCTCGCCGCTCCCGCTTCTGACCGCGCACTTCGAAAATATCGGCGAAATCGGCCGAAAAAGCGAAGCATAACTCCACATCCACGGGCTTCTGGCCGAAGTTGTGAACGCCGATTTTATCGAAACAACCACCATCGGCAAGCAATTTCGTTCGATAGATATGCAGCGTGCCGCGAGCGAGCGATTCACCGGACGCAAGCTGCATGTCCGGGTTCGTTAAATCGACCGCGATCAAAACATTGTCGTCACGAACGGTAGAACTCAACAGAAGAGGCCGTAAACCGGAGATGCGAAGTTCAAGCCGGGAAAGATGACGCGTCTCCTGGTAAAAAACGCCCTGCTGCAAGGAACCTACGGTTTGAATATCTCCGTATCGATCGAAGACAGCAAACGTATCGTTATGCAGAAGGACCAGAGTACGGGTGTCCGCCAGGGACGACTGAGCGCGAATGTAGAATTGGTTTCCAACTTCAATTACATCCGTGTCTGGGACTTCCTTGACCGGCATCGGCAGTAACGATCTCCCAGCCTATATCTATACCGCCAACGGAAGTCCTTCACCAGCAGCCGGGGGTTCGCTTGCGCGGGCATCCGGAAGCCGAGGCGTTTATAGACATCGAGATAATCCAGGCACATTCGCCGCGCGCTGAAGCGTTCCTCGAAAACTTGACGGCAGATTTTCCGGTCTAACGAGCTCACGCGGTGAACGGCCTTTACGGCTTCTTCCAGATTATCCACCAAGTAGCCGGTTGTGCCCTCATCCAAAATTTCCTCGACTGAGCCCATGCGAAAGGCAATCACCGGAGTGCCGCAGGCCATGGACTCGATCATAACGAGCCCGAACGGTTCCGGCCAATCGATAGGAAACAGAACCGCGTAAGCGTTGCCCAGAAAATCCGGCTTGTCTCGATCGCCGATTTCGCCAACGTACTCCACCAGCGGATCGTCGAATAATTTGCGAATCTTCAGATCGAAATACTCTCTATCGACGGCGTCTATTTTCGCTGCGATCTTGATTGGCATGCCCACATGCCGGGCAATCTCGACCGCTCGATCGACGCGTTTTTCAGGCGAAATGCGGCCCAGAAAGGCGAGATATTTTCCTGGCGCAGTCTGAGCTTTGTATAGCGTCTCCGGCAGGCCGTGATGCACTGTGGCAACCCAGTTCGCCCAGGGCATGGGCGCGCGCTGGGAGTTCGAAATCGACACCAGCTTCATCTCGGTGAATTCCCGATAGATCGGAACCAGATCCGGAATATCCAGGCGGCCGTGAAGCGTCGTTACTGCTGGAATATTCTGCCGGCGACTCACCGGAAAGTGAAGGTAATCGATGTGGAAATGCACTACATCGAAATCATCCGCTTCGCGGGCTACCACCTCGATCATTCGCACGTGGTGTGCGAGAGGATCGATGATATTACCGCCTTCCAAGCGCAGAGCACGACTCGAGATGGGGCGCAATTTGGCGGCAGTTCGCGAATCCCCGCTTGCGAAAAGTGTCACGTCATGCCCTTGCCGGACAAACTCTTCGGTCAAATAGGAAACTACTCGTTCCGTACCACCGTAAAGCTTGGGCGGGACACTCTCATAGAAGGGCGCAACTTGCGCGATTTTCATGCCAGCTCTCCTCAGCAATCAATCTTTAGAATGGCCGCGAGCGAGTTTATTCAGGCAGATGCAAGCTGGTCCCTGTTCAAATAAGCGCTATTCGACGCTCGGGACCCTATACGCCAAACATGGCCGTATGCGCTGCTTAATTTCGCGGGGCCGTCGTTATATATCTGTTAATGGAGAGCCGTTTTTGGCGTTAATTGTTTCTAGTAAAAACAACTTGACACCATAGAGAGACAGACTCTTACGAAGTAGTTCGTGAACAAATAGCGTTAGAGATCACAGCTGCCGCCGGCCCGGGATCATCTAGTAACCGGCCGACCTTCGGTATCGATCAGCACGACGTCGCCCAGATTCAGCTCACGCACGCCGGGTTCGATCTTCGACAGATCGCCTACCAATAAAAGCGTGGCGCGGCTGGGGGTCGCGTATTTCTCGGCCGCCGCATTCACGCTCGCCAGCGTTGCCTTTTGCAACTCGTCCGGTTCACGCTGCAACTCGGACATGGGAAGCCCGAGCGCCCATAATTGAGCAACTTCGCCCGAAACACGATCGAGGGATTCAAACTGTTGCGCATAGCCCCGGACGCGATTGGCTTTGGCCACGGCGAGTTCACTCTCCGTTATGGGCTTCTCTCCAGCAATGAAGTGCAGTTCCTTCTGGAATTCGACCACCGATTCCTTGCTCTTATTCGTTTGGACTCCGCCGCTGGCTACCCAAAGTCCATATTTGGAGTAGAACTGAGGAAACGAGAACACGCCGTACGAATATCCCTTATCCTCGCGGATGTTCATGCCCAGGCGAGCCCCTGCCGCGCCGCCCCAAACTGTATCGGCAAGCCGGAAAGGATAGTAATCCGCGGCCTGATGAGTGGGGCCCGGCAGAATCTCTTCCACGTAAGTTTGGGCGGCATCAGAGCGATTCACCAGAAACACCTTGCCTGGACCGACCGGATGAGGAGGTGGAATGGTCACCGGCGGCGCCGCTCCCCCGGACCAAGAGCCGAAATATTGGTTACTCAAAGCGACTGCATTTTCGAGCGAGATGTCTCCCGAAAAAATCAGCGCCGAACTTCCGGGTTTCCAGTAAGTCTTGTGGAAACGAGCCAAGTCTTCGGGTCCGATCTTCTCCACAGACGAACGGAATCCTTGCACGGGATGCCCATACACGTGATCGCGTCCAAACGCCAGCACAGCGGAAAGGCGTTGGCCAATCGCGTTCGGACTATTTTCGGCTTGAGCCAAGGCATCCAAACGTTTCTTTTTCTCGCGATCCACCTCGTCTGGCGGAAAACTCGGATTTCTCGCCATGTCGGCGAGAACTGAAAGGGCCGGACTCAAATTGCTCTCGATCACTTCGACGTGCAGCGCGGAGTATTCCCGGTCGGCGGAACTCTGTATGCTGGTTCCGAGATCGCCCAATGCATCGTCGATTTCGAGCGCCTTCTTCGATCTTGGTTCCGCGCTTTATCGCTTCGAGACCCAAGCTCGCCAGGCCCTCCTGCCCGGGTGGATCATCCACGCTTCCGGCGCGCGTGGCGAAGCTAACGGCGACTTTGGGAAGATCCTTGCGCTCGACCACGAACAAGGCCATTCCGTTGTCGAGCTTTGCCGTCTTCACGCTGGGCGCATGAAAAGGACGATCGGCGCCCAACTCCGGCGCTTTGGAACGATCGAGCTTCGCATTCGTTTCCGCCATTGAATTCTCAGGATGAAAGCGCAAGAGAACGCGATTCCGGGTGTCCAGCCATTTAGCGGTTGCCTCTCCGCAGTTCGTCCACTGTTATCGGCGCGGTGGCGCTGCACGTCGGCTGCAAACTTGCCCGGATCTCCCAGAAATGTGTTGTACTGATTCAGCAAATCCGCCTGACCGCCAAAACCGCCGATGCGCTCGAGTCCCGTGACGTATTGAAGCTCCCATTTCGCCTTCGCGCGGTTCAACTCCGCGGTTGTGGGACCGTCTTTTGCCAAGCGGCCGATCTCTTGGGAAAGCCGTCTCCTCAACTCGCGGCATCGAAGCGCCAGGTCTCGCCGTCGCCCATATCAGAAATGCGCCCGAGATCTCTCTGGAATCTTGCGCTGAAATGACGTTCGAGCAGAGCTGCTGATCATAAACCAGCGATTTTTTCAGCCGTGACGATAAGCCGTCTGTCAGGATCAGAGAAGCGAGATCCAGTTCGGCATCGCCCGGCTCGAAAAAGGCTGGAGTTGGCCAAGCGAAATAAGTACGCTCCTGGGGAACATGATCCTTGATGTCCACGACCTTTTCACCGCTTAAAGTTGGGATCCAATGTTTGGGGCGGTCCAGCGCGGGACCGGGCGGAATCGGACCGAAGTATTTTTCAATCAGGCGCTTTGTTTCAGGCGACATCGAAATCGCCCGTGATCGCCAGTGAAAGATTGTTCGGCGTGTAATAAGTGTGGAAGAAATCCTTTACGTCATCCACGCTCGCAGCCGTTAAATCCTCGTGACTTCCGATCACGGAATGGGCGTAGGGATGACCCGAAGGGAACACTGTCTCATTCAGCAAAACGAATGCGCGGCCATAAGGCTGGTTTTCAACGCCCTGCCTGCGTTCATTCTTGACGATGTCACGCTCGTTATTGAGCTTCGTCGCAGTTAATACATCGGCAAGGGTTGCCAGGCGGTCGGACTCCAGCCATAGTACGATATTCCAAACTCGCGGAGGGGACGGTTTCAAAATAGTTGGTCCGGTCCTCATTGGTGGTTCCGTTCACACCGCCTTCAAACAGGTTCGCGCCTGCTTTTTCGATGAAGCTGAAGTATTTCGTATTGGCGTCTTTCGAACCTTCGAACATCATGTGCTCGAATAAGTGCGCGAAACCGGTACGGCCGGCCCGCTCATTCTTCGAGCCGACGTGATACCAGCAGTTCACGTTCACCATCGGCAGCTTGCGATCCACATGCAGAATGATCTGCAGACCATTCGGCAATGTGTATTTCTCGAATTCGAGGCGCGGAACCGCCGCCGCGCTGTCGCCCGCTCGTAGCCTGAGTTAAAGCGGCGGCCACGCCTACGAGAGAAACAAACAGCGCGAGAAAAAGAAAGCCAGTTCGAGACTGCATCCGGAAACGCATAGAAATTAGTGTTGCAAATTTATTTCGGCGGTGTTCGCGTTGGCGGCGTTCGCCGCCGCTTGTTGGGCGGGAATAGCTGGTCGAAGTGCGCACACAGCATAGCCTCTACATCCAGGGGATGAAAACGATCGAACAAGCCGGACCACAAAAGACCCACAATTGCGGGAGCGAGGAGCAGCTGGGGATAGCGCACCGGCGCGATATTTGATAGCTCCCCCTTTTTGAACGCATGCCGGGCGAGCCGGCTAAATGCTTTAAGGCCAGGGGCGACGATGCCACGGAAATAGAGTTCCGCCAGTTTGGGGAAGCGAGCGGCTTCCGCGATCAGCACCCGCAGGACAGCAGTTCGGCGTGAGCGACCCGGATCGTGGAACAGCGGCATAACTGTCCGATCCAGAAAGGCGCGGATCGATTCGCCTGGTTCGAGGGCTGTTGCGGCGGCATTCACAAGCGGCGAGATCTCTTCGCGAATAATCGCTTCGAATAGGGCTTCTTTATCTTTGAACCGAAGATAGATCGTTCCCTTGGCGACGCCGGCACGGCGGGCAATATCCTCCATGCGCGCGGCGGCAAAGCCCTGTTTTGTGAACTCCTCAAGGGCCGCCTTGACAATGGCTTGATGGCGCTCCGCCGTGGCCGCGGTCCGCTTTTTCGCAGTCCGGGAGGCTCGTGTACCTGAACTAGATTTCCGGCGCATACGAGTTGATAATAAACTGCAGCTAACAAGGAATGACTGACGAGTCAGTCAGTATTGATAAGATTCCATCTGAGGAGGCGGTATGAGAGCAGAATCGGTTCACTGCAGATGTTGCGTGGTCGGCGGCGGTCCGGCGGGCGTGATGCTGGGTTATCTGCTGGCGCGCGCAGGCGTAGCGGTCACCATACTCGAAAAGCACCGGGATTTCTTCCGCGACTTCCGCGGTGACACGGTCCATCCATCAACTCTCGAACTGCTGTTCGAGCTAGGTTTGCTCGAAGAGTTCCTCAAACTGCCGCACCAGAAAGTGACTTCAGTGGGAGTCAAGTTCGGAGATTTCGCGTCCGAGGTGGCGAACTTTGAGAGCCTTCACACGCACTGCCGCTTTGCCGCGATCATGCCGCAATGGGACTTCCTCAACTTTTTGTCGGAACAGGGGAAGAATATCAAAATTTCGACCTGCGCATGGAGCATGAAGCAGTGGATGTCGTGTACGAGGATGGGCGAGTTCGAGGAGTGATGGTCCGAACTCCAAGAGGAACGGAGCAAATAGAAGCAGATCTTGTCATCGCATGCGATGGACGTCATTCAATTATGCGAGCGGCAGGGCACTTGCAGGTGTGTGAGCTTGGCGTTCCGATTGACGTGCTTTGGTTCCGGATCAGCCGGCGGAAAGATGACCGGGTGCAGGTGTTGGGAAACATTGATTTCGGGAAAATGCTGGTCTTGATCAACCGGAACGATTATTTTCAGGCAGCTTTCATTATTCCGAAGAATAGCTTCGAGCAAATCAAGCAGAAGGGGCTGGCGCCGTTCCGAGAAGACATCTCCCAGATTGCGCCCTTTCTAGTCGACCGCGTAGAAGAGTTACAGAGTTGGGACCAAGTAAAGCTGTTATCGGTACAGATCAACCGGCTCAAGCGCTGGCATCGACCCGGCCTCTTGTGCATAGGAGACGCGGCTCATGCGATGTCGCCCGTTTTTGGTGTCGGGATCAATCTGGCGATTCAAGATGCGGCAGCCGCCGCAAACATATTAATGCGACCGCTGCGCGAGGGACAAAATACCGACCGCTTGCTACAAAAAGTGCAACAACGGCGAGAGCTTCGGACACGGATGACGCAACGCCTACAGGTGATTGCGCACGCAGGGTTCCAATACGTGTTTCGCAGACAAGGTCCGCTCCATGCGCCATGGCAATTCAGATTGGCGGCCCGAGCACATATTATGCAACCGATTCTGCTGCACGTGGTAGGCATCGGCAGCGTTTCGGAGCACGTTTTTACAGCATCAACGCCGCGCACGACGGATGCGAAATAGGATCGCGTGCGTGATTGCGATGGGCGCCGGTGTTGCGGCAGCAGCGACGGTGACATGGCTCGGATTAAGAGGCAGCCTGCCCAGCCGGAGGGCCACCCGAGCAGATGTCATCCCTTCGCCATAAACAACGACCCTGATATTTTCTCCGAATGCATCGCGCGCTCCAAGATCATGACACGGAAAATTTCACTGGTGACGAAGGGCCTCGATTGGATTCAATCGGGACGCGCGGCGAGCCGGGAAGAAGCACGCCAGCGTCGCGGCAAGGATGAGGACTGCGCATGTGCCGGTGTACACCAGAGGATCGAGCGCTTGCACGCGAAACAGCAGACTCTGGATGATTCGCGCCGATCCCGCAGCCGCCAGAAGACCCAGGACCATGCCTGCCAGAACCGGGGTCATGCCGCTTCGCAGGCTCATAGTAAGGATTTGCTTTGGAACAGCCCCCAGCGCCATGCGAACGCCGATCTCCGAAGTGCGACGTCCCGTAGTGAACGCCAATACGCCGTAAATACCCAAACTCGCGAGGACCAGTGCGACGGCGGCGAAGCCGATCAGCAGCACCAACTGGAACCGCTTCTGCGAAAGTGAATCTCCAACCACTTCGCGCATGGTCTCGATGTGAGGGATGGCAGCTTCCGGCTCGAGCCCGAAGATTGCGCGGCGGATGGCCGCAGACAAGTTCTCCGGTTCGTTGGCCGTCCGAACAATCAGCGACATAGCGGACTCGCGTGCGCTGCCAATCCGGAAAATAAATCATCATTGTGGGAGCGTCCGTCAGGGAGCCGGCGTGGACAGCGCCGACGACGCCGACGACCGTTAACAACTGGCGATTGCCGTAGATTTTGAGCGGCCGGCCCAGTGCGCTTTCACCCGGCCAGAGTTGAGACGCCGAGATTAGCGCTAATCACGGCTTCGCGAGCTGCCCCATCGCGCTCCTCAAAGACCCGGCCCTCTTTCAGCGGTATCCCGGCGGTCCTGAAGTAATCGGTGCTCGCGTAACGATAGTTCGTCATCGGCCACTGCGTAACAGGTGGTATGGGACGGTCCGCCGCAGTCGCGGGATTATTGTTGTTTTCTCCGGTCACAGGCAGATCCGAAACATAGCCGGCCGATTGCACGCCCGGCATCGCGCTGACCTGCCGGCGCAGGCGCTGGTAGAAAGAGAACATCCGCATCTGCTCCCGATATTTATCCGGCGGCAAGTTGATGCGAACAGTCAGTAGGCGATGGATATCGAGGCCGGGGTTAACTCCGAGTACGGCGACGAAGCTGCGAAGCAGCAAACCGGCTGAAAGCAGCAGGACGGTGCTGAGAGCGACTTCCGCCGTCACCAGTGTTTGGCCTGCCCAGCGATTCTTCCGCCCTTCCGTTGCCGTTCGGCCGGAGGACTGCAGCGCCTCTTGCGGATCGATTTGGGCGGCGCGCCATGCCGGCCACAAACCAAATAAAAGGGCGCTTGCCACGGACAAGCCGAGGGCGAACGCGAGAGCGGCCGGATCGAGGACGAGTTCATCGATTCGCGGAAGATCGATGGGCGCTTTCAACCGCACCAGTTGCAGAAACCAGAGGGTCAGAAGCGATCCGAAAATGGCTCCCGCGCCGGAGAGGAGCAGGCTTTCGAGCACGGCTCCGCCAAGCAGGTTACGTAGGCCTGCGCCGACCGCCAGACGAATGGCCCACTCACGGCGTTGCGCGACCGCCCTGACGGTCATCAGGTTCATGAGATTGATGCAGACAATCAGCATGACCGCGCACACGGCGGCCATGAGGATAAGCAACGGCAGCCGCACCTCGCGCGCCATGGCTTGCTGCAATGGGCGAACGACTGGATCGAACTCGACTGGTTCCGGGTAGCGCTTTGAAATGATTTTTTCGAGAGCCGTGACGTCACCGAGCGCCTGGGCGGGCGTTGCACTGGGCTTGAGACGCGCGACCGGAATGTAGTTTTCATTGCCGAGCGGGCTTGCCAGATCATCTTTGCTGAACACGAGGGGCCGCCAATATTCAACGTGTTCGGGTAGCTGCTCGATTTCGGAAAGCTGGCGTCCCCGCGGACTGGGGAACGCAGCCGGCATGACGCCCACCACCTGAAAGGGGCGTCCGTCGAGCCGGATTTTCTGCCCGAGAACATCGCTGCGAGCATCGAAATTTTGCCGCCACATTCGGTCGCTGATCACGACCACGCTGTCGCGCCCCGGTTGGTCCTCGTCCTTTGCAAATCCCCGGCCTAGGGATGGATTGACTCCCAAGACGTGGAAAAAATCGGGGGAGACGAGCAACCCACCCACTTGGCGAGCAGCACCCGAACCCGTGAGAATGCTGGAATCCGGCCTGAGCACGCCGATTTTCTCGATGGTGCGGGATTGGTCCCGAAAGAGGAAATAATGCTGGGCATTGATGGGGATCGTGGAGAGGTATTTTGAGAACTGCGGAACGCGAAAGGTAATGGTGACCAGGCGCTCCGGATCGCGGTAAGCCAGTGGTTTCAGCAGCACGGTTCGCGTGATGCTGAACATGGCGGTGGTGGCGCCGATGCCCAGGGTGAGAATGGCAAGGGCGAGGAGCGCAAATGCCGGCGTGTGGCGGAGGCTGCGGATAGCCATCCTGAGCTGAAGCCGCATGCCGAAGGTTTACGAATGGATCTAGGGCAATGTTCCCGAAGAAACGCTGTAAACTTTCGTTTCGCAATCCAACGATCAAGTCCCAAAACCGGACACCGGCTTGATTCAAAATCTGCTACTATTCGCGTGGAATCAGCGGGTTAGCCAACTGCCAATGGCTGGTCGTTGAAATGCAATTCACAGGATGGTAATCCCATGGCAATGGATGTCCCTCGCGGCAAAGAAGTCGCTCGGCGCAGGTTGATCAAGCGCATCGTCCTGATCGCACTGGCGATAATTGTAATCGGCGGCACCACAGTCGCTCTCGCGCGTCTAAAACCCGCTGCCCCTTCAGTGGATATGAGCGGTTTGTGGCCCGGTACAGTCAAGCGCGGTCCCATGGAGCGGCAGGTGCGCGGCTTGGGCGCTTTGAAGCCGGAGGTGATCTATTGGATCAACTCGTCCGTGGATTCGCGCGTCGTGGAGATTGATCGGCGCGCAGGCATCGATCCCGTCAAAAAGGGCGAAGTGATTATGGTGTTGAGCAATCCGGATGTGGAACTTGCGGCCTCAACAGCCGAATGGACGCTGAAACAGGATGAGGCGAATCTGGCGAATTTGAAGGTGAAGCTGGAAAGCGACAAGTTGGATCAGAAAGCGACTTTGGCCGAGCTGGAATCCCAAGCCACACAGGCGAAACTCACCGCTGATCGCGACCTGGAATTAACGCGCCTGAACCTCAAGAGCGATCTCGAATCCAAGCTGTCGGTTGACCAGGCGAATCAACTGCAAAACCGAGTGGCGCTTCAGAGACAACGCCTGGCGATGGCGGACGAAACGATCAAGGCGCAGATCCAGGCGCAGGAGGTGGCAGTGGAAAGCTCTCGAGCCAATTACGAGGAGAAGAAGAGGCAGGTGGATCAGTTGACGATCCGGTCGCCCATCGATGGTCAACTGCAGGAAGTGGACGTGGAGGTCGGCCAGCGCGTACCGCCGAGCACCATTCTGGCGAAGGTTGCCGATCCGACGAAGTTGAAAGCCTTGTTGCAGATTGCCGAAACACAGATGAAAGATGTCCGGGTCGGGTTGGATGCCTCGATCGACACCCGCAATGGACTGATTCCCGGACGCGTTGTTCGAATAGATCCGCAGGCCCAGAATGGAACCGTGGGAGTGGACGTCGCGCTGCTCGGGCCCATGCCGCAAGGCGCGCGCCCCGAATTGAGCGTCGATGGCACCATCGAAATTGAGCGCTTGTCCGACGTTGTTTATGTGGATCGGCCCGTCTCCGGCGAGCCGGATACGACCATCGGCCTTTTCAAGATCGATCCGGACGGCAAGGGCGCGAACCGCGTCAATGTAAAGCTTGGTCGCGCCTCCGTAAGCACTATCGAAGTACTAGATGGCCTGAAGGTGGGCGATCGGGTGATCCTGTCCGATATGTCGCAATACGATGCGTACCAGCGAATCCGTCTGAACCAATAATGCTTCTGGCGCGTATTAATCTACTGAACCGGAAAACTGAACCGCGACCGTCAGGGAGCGGAGACCAAGGGAGAGTTTAATCAGAATGACTGCATCCGAGCCGTTGATCCATCTTGAAGGCGTTACAAAGGTGTTCGTCACCGATGAGGTGGAAACACACGCCTTGGCGGGAATTCACATCGATATTCAGCGAGGCGAATACGTCTCGATCTCGGGGCCATCCGGCTGCGGGAAGTCGACGTTGCTTGCCATCCTCGGGCTGCTCGATTCGCCCAGCTCGGGAACGTATATTCTCAACGGCAAGCCGGTGCAGAGCTTGAAGCTCTCCGAGCGGGCCCGGATCCGCAATCGCGAGATCGGATTCATTTTTCAGGCTTTCAACCTAATTGGCGACCTGAATGTTTACGAGAACGTCGAATTGCCGCTGACGTATCGCGGCATGGGCTCCGGCGAGCGCAAGAAGAAGGTTCACGAAGCGCTGGAGCGCGTTGGCATGTCGCACCGCATTAAGCACTATCCTTCGCAGCTCTCCGGAGGTCAGCAGCAGCGCGTCGCGGTGGCTCGGGCTTTGGCCGGCGATCCCTCCATTCTGCTGGCGGACGAGCCCACCGGGAACCTCGATTCGCAAAACGGCGAGCAAGTGATGGATCTGCTGCGCGAACTGCATCGCGGGGGCGCGACCATCTGCATGGTTACTCACGATCCCCGCTATGCGCGTTATGCCGACCGGTCGATCCACCTGTTCGACGGACGCGTGGTGGAGGAAAACATGGAAGTTCCCGTATGATTGGCAGGCATGTTGATTTGATCGCCGTTGGTGCATTGCTGTGCGGAATAGCACTGTACTCGAGCGCGCGCCGCGTTGCGGTTTTTACGGTTGTGCCGCATAAGCGGATCACGATTATAGAACCTTTTCATCCGCCCTCAATCGCCTTTCCGCAGCCTCCGCGGGTTCCCTTCACTCGCGACTAACGGGCTGAGCATATGTCCCCAATCTGGTCTGATTTGCGGTTCGCTGCGCGAACCCTGAAGGCGATGCCTGTCTTCGCCTTGATAGCCATTCTGTCCCTCGTCTTGGGATTGACACGGCCATCATTGTCGCCATCGCGGTGCGCCGCTTCGCTGATTCCAGCCTTGCGCGGCACGTATCGATCGATCTCTGCTTTACGCTATGAATAAGTAGAGCGAGGCATGCTCGTTCCGGTTTTTCAATGATTTCTCTTCGCAACATAGAAAAATTCTTCGAACACGGTCCTACTAAGACTTACGTTCTCCGGCGTATCAACATCGATATCAAGGAAGGCGAGTTCATCTCCATCATGGGCCCTTCCGGAGCGGGAAAATCCACTCTCCTGCATCTGCTCGGAATGCACGATAGCGCCTGGACCGGTGAGTATCACTTTCTCGAAACTCCTATCCACAAGCTGAACAAGAAGGATCGATCGGAGCTTTACAAGAAATACATCGGATTCGTATTTCAGAGCTATCATCTGCTGGATTCCCTCACGGTTTACGAGAATCTCGATATTCCTCTTTCTTACCGAAACATTAAGAAGTCGGAGCGTCAGAGCATCGTTTGCGATGCGCTCGACCGTTTCAACATGGTCGGCAAGAAAGATCTATATCCGAATCAGCTTTCCGGCGGCCAGCAACAGTTGGTCGCGATCGCACGTTCCATGATCGCCAGTCCGAAATTGATTCTGGCCGACGAACCCACCGGAAACCTGCATTCCAGCCAGGGAAAAGAGATCATGGAGCTGTTCAAGAAGCTCAATGATCAGGGCACGACGATCGTTCAAGTCACGCACAACGAGAAGAACGCCGAATACGGGAACCGGATCATTTACATTGAGGACGGCTGGATAACCAAAAATTGAGGCGGAGGACGGGCTTCAACCCGTGCCGAACTCGAGCCCGCTTTTTGCATTGATATGAAAATTGTGCCGTCGCAAATGCGCATTCTGATCGCCGACGATCAGCCCGATGTGCTCGAAGCGTTGCGGCTTTTGCTGAAGCGCGAAGGATTCAAAATCGAGTCGGCCGAATCGCCACAACAGGCGCTGCAAATGATCGAGAACCGCGATTACGATGTTGCGATCATCGATCTGAATTACACTCGCGACACCACCTCGGGCCAGGAAGGGCTGGAACTGCTGGGCAAAATCCAGAGCGTCGATTCCATGCTTCCGGTGATCGTGATGACCGCTTGGGGCAGTGTGGATCTGGCGGTCGAAGCAATGCGTCGCGGCGCTCGCGACTTTATCCAGAAGCCCTGGGAAAACGAGCGACTCTCCTCCATCGTTCGCACCCAACTGGAATTGAGTGAAGCGATTCGCCGGGGCCAGCGGCTGGAGGCCGAGAATCAGCTTTTGCGCGGCGATAATTTGCCGACTATGATTGCGGAGGCGCCGAGCATGCGCCCCGTTCTCGACCTGATCTCGCGAGTCGGGCCGTCCGATGCGAACGTGCTGATCACCGGCGAGCCGGGAAGCGGAAAAGAAGTCGTAGCGCGAACACTTTACGCAATCTCCAGCCGCTCCGGCAAACCCATGGTCACAGTCAATGCGGGCGGACTTGCCGAAGGCGTTTTCGAAAGCGAACTGTTCGGCCACGTCAAAGGCGCATTCACCGATGCGAAGATGGACCGCGTCGGGCGTTTTGAGCTGGCCGATACTGGGACTTTGTTCTTGGACGAGATCGCGAACGTTCCCATGAATCTGCAAGCGAAACTGCTGCGGGTTTTGGAAGTCGGCGAGATGGAGCGCGTCGGCTCTTCGAAGACGAAGCGTGTGGACGTGCGGGTCATTTCGGCGACTAACGCAAATCTTACGGAGGAGGTGCAGAGCGGCCGCTTTCGTCAGGATCTTTTGTTTCGCTTGAACACGATCGAGATTGATATACCGCCTTTGAGAGAGAGAAAGGAAGATATTCCTCCGTTGGCGAATCATTTTTTGGGAGTGCACGCGCGGCGTTACCGCAAGAGCATTACCGGATTCGACCACAACGCTCTGCAAGCGATGTACGATCACCCCTGGCAAGGCAACGTACGCGAATTGAACCACGTCGTGGAACGCGCAGTCTTGATGGCACAGGACAACGCGATCAAGGCTAGCGATCTTGCGTTGCGGGCGGGCACTGCCGCGACTCCGCGCCTTGAGGACATGAGTCTCGAAGAGGTGGAGGAGTTTCTCATCAAGAAAGCTTTGGCGCGCTACGGCGGAAACGTGAGCCATGCAGCCAGCGCTCTAGGACTGAGTCGAAGTGCGCTATATCGCCGTTTACAACGCTTCGGGCTGTAAGAGCCGGCTTCAGGCCCGCCACATGAAAATCGGGCACGGCAGATTCGCGCTGAGCCATGACGCTCGGGTTCTGCTGTTGGCCCTTGCGGCGGGCCTGCCGGGCATTGTTGTCTGTATCATTCTTCTCGCCACGGGCGGCTACTCGGGAAGAGAGCAATGGACGCTCGATCTGCTGATCGTCCTGTGCTGGGTCGCGTTTGCTTCGGCGGCTCGCGGGCGAGTTGCCGGGCCGCTGCGCACACTTGCAAATCTCCTCGAAGCGATGCGCGAGGGGGACTATTCCATTCGCGCGAGAGTGGAAAATCCTCAGGAACCGATGGGCGAAGTGATGCAGCAGGTAAACGCCATGGCGGCCACATTGCGCGATCAGCGGCTGGGCGCATTGGAAGCAACCGCGCTTTTGCGCAAGGTGATGGAAGAGATTGAAGTAGCCGCCTTCGCTTTCGATCCGCAGCAGACGTTGAGGCTCGTGAACCGGGCGGGCGAACGGCTTCTGGCGCAACCCGCGGAGCGTCTGCTGGCGCGCGATGCAACCTCGCTGGGACTTGCCGAGTATCTGATCGGCGAATCGGAACAGACCATTCAGCGGACGTTTCCAGGAGGGACCGGACGCTGGGGTGTACGCCGCAGCCAGTTTCGCGAAGGCGGAGTGCCGCATCAATTGCTTGTACTCACCGATTTGACACGGCCGCTGCGCGAAGAAGAATTGCAGGCTTGGCAGCGCCTGGTGCGCGTGCTCGGCCATGAGTTGAACAATTCTCTGACACCGATCAAATCCATCGCGCAGAGCCTGGAAAATCTTGTCAAGAGCGATCCGCGGCCGGAAGATTGGACGGACGACATGGCGCGCGGCCTCAACGTGATCGCAACACGCTCGGAATCTCTGAGCCGCTTCATGAGTTCTTATGCGCGCCTGGCGAAACTGCCTCCGCCGAAATTTGGGCCGGTCGAGATCAGCGCGCTTTTGCGCCGTGTGACTAGTCTCGAAACACGCATGCAGGTTTTTTTCGAAGAGTGTCCGCCGCTAACTATTCAAGGCGATGCCGATCAACTGGAGCAGGTATTGATCAATTTGATCCGCAACGCAGTGGATGCAGCGCAAGAAACAGGCGGCCGGGTTTTTGTCCGGCACGAGCGCACAACAACCAATGTCGAGATCATCGTGCGCGACGAAGGTCCCGGTCTCTCCAATACCGCGAATCTCTTCGTTCCTTTTTTCACGACCAAGCGCGGTGGATCGGGAATCGGTCTGGTTCTGAGCCGTCAGATCACGGAAGCGCACAATGGATCTTTGGTTCTGCGAAACGCCGCGAACGGCCCCGGATGCGAGGCACGATTAACGCTTCCGATTCAGTGAGTGCAGGAGTGAATAGCCGCCGTCGTCGAAGCAAGACCGCGCACAACGGGCAGCAAAACGCCCTGTGCACTCTCTTGTGAAGCATCCGCGTGATACGAACTTCGTACCAGCGGCCCTGCCTCTACATGCGCAAAACCCATCTCGCGCCCGGCCTGCTTATAAACATCGAATTCCTGCTGGGGAGTGTAGCGCAGAATCGGTAAGTGCTTTTGCGACGGGCGTAAATATTGTCCCAAGGTGAGTATGTCGACGTGATGATCGTGTAAGTCGCGCATGACCTGGAGAACCTCGGATTCGGTCTCGCCCAACCCGAGCATGAGACCGGACTTTGTGGGGATATGCGGTCGAATCTGCTTGGCGTAGCGCAACATGTCGAGTGAACGCTCGTATCGCGCTCCCAATCGGACCTGACGATATAACCGCGGTACGGTCTCCGTATTGTGGTTCAATACGTCCGGGTGCGCATTCATCACCATGTCCATCGCTTCATGTGAACCTTGAAAATCGGGCACCAGCACTTCCACCTTGCAGCCCGGAAGGCGCTGTCGAATCGCCTCGATAGTCAGGGCGAACAATTCCGCGCCGCCGTCTTTCCGGTCGTCGCGATTCACGCTGGTGATGACCGCATAACGCAATCCGAGCGCGTCGCAAGCTTCGGCAACGCGCCGTGGTTCGTCGTAATCGACCGCGAGCGGCGCACCTTTCTGCACCGCGCAGAAACCACAGCGCCGCGTACAAACGTTGCCCAAAATCATAAATGTCGCGGTGCGGCGATTCCAGCACTCGCCAACATTCGGACACGCGGCGCTCTCGCAAACGGTGTGGAGTGAGAGGCGCGTCACCAGCTCTTTCAGCTCGCGATAGTTTTCGCCAACCGGGGCGGGGGCCCTAAGCCATTTCGGCCGCTCCGGCGGAGAAGAGATGGTGACCAGCACGCTTTCAGTGTAACGTTTTGAGGTTTCATCAATAATCGATTTAAACGTTTGATAATGCAAACGTTCTATATAAATTCTGTTTGATTAAGATCTGTAAGCTTTTCTCAACAAATGCAACCTCCAAGGCCGTTGCTGTATCCAAGCACTTGTAGTAACGAGCGCTCGTTAACTACTAAAACAGCGACGCTTCTATTTTTGGAAGATGATGTCGCTAACTTACAAGCTTTGGAAGGGTAATCAATGAGATTTAGAATTTTCGCAGGTGTAGTGTCTTTGGGGCTATTGGTCACGGGTGCTTATGCCCAGGAAGGTGGTCACAGCGATGTTACGGTCTCCGCCTTTGGAGTATTTCAACAGAATACAAACGGCAACGGTATAAACCAATCGAGCACGAATTCCCCCGGTGTGTTATTCACCTATCGGTACTTTTTCACGCATCATCAGGGGCTTGAATTAAATTACGGCTACAGCCGGTTCGATCAGCAATTCAGCTCGCTGGTTCCATCGACAACTCTTACGGGGACGCTGGGAGTTCCCGCGAATCTAAACGAAGCGACAGCTTCTTATGTGTATCGCTTCGGCAACGTTGGCCGTCGCTTGACGCCGTTTGTCAGTGCGGGCGCGGGTGCATTGCTCTTCACGCCGACTGGAAGTTTTTCGTTTAACAGCGTCAACGGCAACACATTCGCAACGCCTGATTTCGTCTACAGCGCGGGCGCGGATATCGCGGTCAGCAGACGCGTGAGTTTGCGCCTAGGCTATCGCGGACATGTGTTCCAGGCTCCGGATTTTGGCGTAACTGCGCTAAACACTGGATCAATCGCGCACATGGCTGAGCCATTCGGTGGCCTTTCGTTCCACTTCTAAAGCGGATCGATCTCAATGAGGGCTTCTCGTATTAGGAGGAGCCCTTGGGCTTTGCCGGGTAGTCGCGGGAATAGCCGCTCGTTCAGCTTCGAAGCGTAAAGAAAAACTGGGACCCGTGCTCTAGCTCTGACTCGACCCAGATACGTCCCCCGTATCGCTCGATGATCCGTTTGCATATTGCCAGTCCCATACCGGTGCCCGAATATTTGGTGTTCGGGTGCAGCCGCTTAAATACGCCGAAAATGGTCTCCTTGTAAGCAGGTGGCACCCCAATTCCGTTATCGGCAACAATGAAAATCCATTGACCGTCTGCTCCTCTAGCAGACACCTGAATCAGCGGCCGCTCATTTTCTTTTCGGTACTTAATAGCATTGCCTATCAAATTCTGAAATACTTGCGAGAGATGACTCTCATGCATTCTGACAACAGGCATCTCTCCTACCGAAATTTGAGCATCGCTTTCGCGAATCGATCCGGCTAAACTCTGAAGCGCCGCTTCAAGCGCGCACGCCGCCTGAACTGGTTCAACCGCGTCCTCCGAAATGCTGGACGCATGCGCATACGAGAGAAGGTCGCTAAGCAATGCCTCCATTCGTTTTGTACTGGATTGAATGAAGGTGAGAAATTTCCATCCTCTTTCATCGAGTAGACTTCCATAGCTTCTCGCTAGAAGATCGCTATAAATACCGATACTTCGGATTGGCTCTTTGAGATCGTGACTCGCGGAATGTGCATACTGCTCCAGATCCGCATTGGCCTGAATCAATGCTTCTTGCCGGCTACGAATCTCGTATTGCCGCATGCGCGCGCGCAAAGCGGATCGAACGGAACTCTGTACCGTCTCCGGACGCACCGGCCGTTCGATGAGGGTGAAGTTCCCCAAGTCTTGGAGTTCCTGTGCTCTGAAGTGGCTTTCGCGCGTAGCTCGCCCGCCGGAGGTTAAAACAATAAAAGGCGTGTCCGACCAAGGTGGTTGTGCGTTTAGCCACGCACTGAGACCTTGAATGAGGTTCGGCGTAAGCGCCTCCTCGGCAATAATCGCAGAACCTGCGCCTTCATCGAGCATGCGAAGTAAAGTCGCGGAATCGATTGAAATCGCGGTTTCGATTTGCAATGCGGCTAAAGTCGCCGCCAGGAGTGCTGCATCCCGACCGGTTGGCGTAAGGACGAGAACCCGCATTTCGAGCGCGCTTCGCCGGAACATCTAGGAGTCTTCTTGATCGCCGAGCAACCGGGCGTTCTTGCCACGGTATCGGGGAACGCCGGTAAGAACGCCTTCGAAATCCTGAAGTACTTCTCCCACCTGCATTCCCGTGGGCCCGATCTTAAACTCACGTAGTGTTCGCTCGTGTGCACCTCGACGCTTCTTAACGACCGAAATTGCCTGGCGTACCATCCCTGCTGCTTCAAAAAAACGTAGGAGTATCACAGTATCTGCTAGGAAGCTGGCGTCAATTGGCGTCAGCATCGAACTCCCCAGCATTCCGTGCTGCGCGATTGTCAGGAGGGTCACTACACCCTTTTGTCCCAGGTACGCTAGCAGTTCGTGCATGTGGATCAGGAGGAATCGTTCACTGGGCATGCCATTGAGATAACCGTTAAGGCTGTCGATGACAACAAAGTGCGCATCGTTCTGCTCAACTACTCGCCGCACCCGCGCTGAAAACTCGCCAGGGGATAATTCGGCGATGTCGATTTCCACGAGTTCTAATTTCCCCGACCTGAAATACGGCTCGAAATCCATGCCGAATCCCGCCGAGCGGCGAAGAAAAGTTTCGCGACTCTCTTCGAACAGATAACAGCCGACCTGTTCACCTCGTTTTAGAGCCGTCAACAAATAGTGCGAGCACAAGGTCGTTTTTCCGCACCCGGAGGGCCCCAAGAGAAGGGTGCTGGATCCGCGATCCAGCCCACCTCCCAATAGCGCATCCAGTTGTGAACTCCCGCTCTCGGCAAGTCCGTCCGGTGTGGTACGCGGTGCGCTGTTGGTGGTCAACCGCGGATAGAGTTCGAGGCCCCCGGTACGTACGACGAAATCGTGCCTGCCGTCCTGAAAAGACACCCCCCGCATCTTCACGATATGGATTTGTCGTTTCGTAGTCCCGTACTCGCGACCCTCGCGTTCCAGTCGGACCACCCCATGAGCGATGCTCTGCAACTGCTGTTCGCCTTCTCGTGCGGTGCGATCGTCCAGCACCAGAACGGTACACTTTTTGCCGGCGAAAAACTGCTTCAGCCCGAGTATTTCGCGTCTGTATCGCGCACCCGTCTGAGAAAGGATCTTCAGTTCCGAAACCGAATCCAGCGCCATCCGTTCGGGGTTTAGCCGCTCAATTTCCGCACGAATGCGTTTGACTGTCTCGCCCAATTCCACGTCCGAAGGATGGTAGACGGTATAGTTCGCCTCCTCCTCAAGCCGCTCCGATAGCGTATTGAGTCCAATCAGATTGATGCCGTCCAGCGTCCAGCCGTGCGAGGCCGCAACGTCGCTCAACTCCTCAAGAGTTTCAGAAAGCGTAATGTAAAGGGTCCGCTGGCCTAAACGTACGCCCTCACGCAAAAATTGCAACGCCAGGGTAGTCTTGCCGCTGCCGGGCTCGCCTTCTACGACATAGAGCCGATTGGAGGGCAATCCGCCGCCAAGTACATCGTCGAGGCCGATGATACCGGTAGTTTGTCTCGAGCTACTACTTCCGGTTAGCTCGGCACGGTTCGGATCCAATTTTCCTCACTCGCTCTTTAAAATAACCAAATGGCCAGAGCCAAACCAATCCTAACAACAACTCCCCCGCTGCAAGGAGTACCCTCCTGCCGGCCTACGCTCGGTACCGCTGGGCCTTGTGTTGTATGCTGGAACCCAATCTAATTGCATACAGCAGAACAGATCTTTTAAAGCTCACGAGTCTGGGGAGACGGGATTGGCTGGAGTGTTGGCGCGGACGTATCGAGTTCGAAGGTACCTTGGGAACAAGGCCGCCATTCTGTTGGTTTCGGCTGCCCCGTTTGGTCTCGTCCCCACCTCGATGTCTGCCGTATTGCCGGCCGGCGCGAATTTAGAGGTGCGCCTTTCTTGCGCAACGGGCTCTCGCTTCTCGCATCCTGGCGACCTGATTAGAGCTACGATCATCGCGCCAGTGTTTGAACAGGGCCGGCTCACTATCCCGCAAGGTGCCACGATTTCAGGCGTGATTGAGAGCGTGGACCGCTTGGGATTGGGACTGAAGCACCGCACGGCGACCATGAAATATAGCTTTGATTCCATAGAACTGGCGGACGGAAGGACTTTTCGGATAAAAGCTCGCGTGCTGGAGGTGGAGACGGCGAAAGAGCGCGTGAGCGGCAACGGAACAATCGGCGGAATTTATCCCACTGCAAATCTTTCTTCTCCCGTCTCGTTCGCCATATCGGCTTTGCTAATCGATCCGGAAATCGCGGTTCCGGTGATCGGCGTCAAGTTTTTGATCGCCCGGTCTCCCGATCCCGAGATTTACTTCCCGGCCGGGACCGAGATGATTCTTGAAGTCACCACCGGCGCGGCTTTCGCTGACGTAAGCGCGGCGTCAAACGCGATCACGCCCCTGCCGCCCGCGCAACTCGCCGGGATGCGCCATCTGCTTGACAGCCTGCCCCGCGAGGAAACCGATCAGGGACGCGATCATCCTTCGGATTTGCTCAATATCCTGCTGCTCGGGAGCCGCGATCAGATCGACAGGGCCTTCACCGCCGCCGGGTGGAACGGCGAACAACGCCATTCGCCTCTGGCCTTCTACCGCATGTACCACTGCCTGGTGCAGAGAATGGGTTACAGCATGGCTCCCATGGCAACTTTGATGTTGAACGGGATGGCACCCGATGTTGCCTATCAGAAAAGCCTCGACACTTTCTCTAAGCGGCACCACATTCGGATATGGAAAGAAGGCGACTCAGAAGCCTGGGTCGGGGCGGCGACTGAAGATATCGCCTATGCGGTTCGAAACATGCGCGTGACGCATGCCACCGATCCGGAGATCGATAATGAGCGGGCCAAGGTCGTGAATGACCTGTGGTTTACGGGGTGTGTGGATGCAGGTTCCCTGGTACAACGCAGCCCCGCGGCGTCGTCGGAAGAGAAAGGCGTTTTCGCAGCAACAGATGGCAAGATTGCCGCTCTTCGACTAAATGATTGCCGGAATCCGCGGATGGCTGCGCCGGTATTCGACAGGCCCGCTGAACCGCGCCCGCGAATGCGAATCGTGCAGGCGTTGGATGCCGTAGGCAATGATATCGCGCGATCAAACCCGATTTCCCTCGCCTACAGCGCGGGAAAATCATTCTTCGGGCAACCGGACCCGCTGAGTAAGGAATTCAAATCTCCGCCGGATTCGAGCCAGCAAAAAGCCGAATTGTCCGGCGCGGCCGCGCGGCGTGCCTGGAAACGCGCAAGCCCGCTAAACATGGGCCCGGCGGCGGATCCCTGGCACGATATATCGCAGGCGACTCCTGCTCAGGCTCACCCCGAATTCTGAGGCGGTGCGAACGGTTGCGCTGGTCATCCAGCACTGAGCGACCAAATCACGTCCGGATCTGCCCCGTGAAGCTGAGCCTCGAACGCTCTGAGATCCCAATAATCGCGCCATGCGGCGATCTTCCCGTTTCGCAGCTCAAAAATGCCCATACAGGGCACCCTAATGCGCTTGTCCGCGAACTGGAAGTGGTCCACGCGTTCAGTCATAACGACATCGCCGGCGGCTATGATGTGGCGTATTTGCCAAGGTAAAGCAGTCATACGTTCAGCCCCGATGCGAAGGGTCTCCCGAATTGCCGCTCGGCCCCTGACTGGTGGCCACGGCGAATTCCACCAAGTCGCGTCCTCACAGAAATAGTCCGCAAATTTATCCGGATCCGCCCGCACGCAGGCATCTAGGAACTCACGGATGAACAAAACGGTGTCAGCATTGTCCACGAGAAACTCCCTCGCTCCATTCTCCCGTGATCGCTTCACAAACGTTTCCAGCGAAGAATGCCTGGATGCGCTCAATGAGATGAGTCTCCATAGCTTCGAGGACCTGCTTACTCTCGGGGGCGAGCAGCTCCTTAAAATCAGGGTCCGGTCGATGAGCGCCATGAGCGCCTTGGCCTGGTTCGCAGCACTACGAGTAGTGCGGCCCGCCTCGACGCACCTAGTACTGGTTGGTATAGTCTATTGTTGACTGCCGGCGATTCCCTGGTTTATCGTTACGTCGGTGTCACGGGCGGCGAATATTGCCGCCTGCGCTCCGAGTAACTATGTCTTGGCGCAGAAGCGGCAACATGGAAAAAATCCGGGTACTTCTCGAATCGACCTTAGAAAACGTGGATAAGGCAGAGGCTATGGTAATTCAGGAGGCGGGCCGGGTCGGCTTCGAGGAAGACGAACAGCAGCAAATTGGCATGGCCGTCCGGGAATGCGCGGTGAATGCAGTGGTGCACGGCAACCGCTACAGCAAACACAAAAAGGTTCACTTGGATATTGAGCCTTCGCAGGATGGTCTCGTGGTTACGGTAGGCGACGAAGGCGAAGGGTTCGATTTGAACTCCTTACCAGATCCGCTGGCCCCTGAAAATTTGCTGCGCCAATCCGGTCGCGGACTTTTGCTGGTACGCGCCTTTATGGACGAGTTCGATTTGCATCCCCGACCCGGCGGAGGCACTGAAGTTCGTCTGATCAAGCATTTAGTGAAATCTTAGGTTTAGTTTTTGGTATCTGATCCACGAAGGAGGCAGAATGAGTGTTAAATTGACGTCGCGACAGGTTGGCGATGTGACTGTGATTGATGCGGCCGGACGAATTACTCTCGGCGAGGGCGCAAGCCAATTCCGCGACATCATACGGGATCTGGTAGCGAAAGGAAATAAAAAGCTGCTGCTGAATCTAGGTGAGGTCTCCTACATTGATAGCTCCGGAATAGGGGAAATGGTTTCCGGATTTACCACCGTCACCAATAATGGCGGCCATCTGAAGCTGGTGGGGCTTTCCAAGCGCGTAAAGGATTTGCTGCAGATTACAAAGCTCTATACCGTCTTCGAAGTCTTCGACGACGAGGCGGAAGCAGTCCGCAGCTTCGCTTAAATCTGACCAGCGGCGAGCCGTCACCGGCTAGGGTAGGGGAGCAGGGGCTATGCGGTCATTTCCTATTTCTCTGGAGATAAGTGCTCGGGGAGCAGCACTGTATCAGCAAGAGTGTCTACTTCTACATTTTTGCAACCCATGTCCAGCATTGCTCCGCAGCCGGTCCCGTTTCCGCTTCCCGAAGCGCGTCCCTTCGAAGTTATCATCGCGGACGAGTTAACCCTGGTTCGCGAGGGCTTGGCTGCCCTGTGCAATTCCCTTCCCGGCTTCCGAGTGGTTGCCCAGGTAGGTACGGCGGCGGCGGCCTTAGCCGAGATTCAGAGGCTACAGCCGGCCATCGCGCTACTGGATTTAGGCCTGTCGGATTTGGCCGCAACGGAGGTCATCCGTCGCGTGCGAGATCTGGGCATCCCCACCCGCTGCGCAGTCTTCTCTGTCCGTAAAGATCGGAAAACAGTGCTCGAAGTGCTCCGGACGGGAGCCTGCGGCTTCTTTCTGAAAAGCTCCACCTCGGAGCAAATGGCGGAAGCGCTCGGCCAGTTCACCCAGGGCGGCATCTATGTCTCGCCGCAGATTGAGGTGATGTCGCTGTTCGGCGATGGCGCTGGACGAAACGAAGGCGAGGACCCGATCGAGTCTCTAAGCAGCCGGGAATTTCAGGTCTTCTCTCTGCTGGTGGAAGGCATTCGTGCCAAGGAAATTGCCGCGCGGCTCGCTCTCAGCCCGAAAACGGTGGACACTTATCGATCTAGCTTGATGCGCAAACTGGACATCCACGACGTCGCCGGACTGGTGAAATTTGCAATAAAGCGCGATTTAGCCGACCTCAAAAGCTAAGAACCCGGAGCGCGGCTTTCCTAAGGCCGGTAGCACGAATGTGCTAATCTACTAGATGCTCACCTAAGTAATTGGAAAGGCAGTAGTACGTTTTGACGCGCCATGAATTAAAGGAGCAGCTGCAACACGACCGTTTTACGGACGTAGTTTCGGACGTTGTCGGCTACGCTGTCTCGCACCGAGAAAAAGTCATCCGATCAGTTGTGGCAGCGGCTGTTATTCTAGCCATTGCGGGCGGAGCAATCTGGTATTCAGCTTACAGAAACTCAGTCCGGCAGCAGGATCTGCAAACCGCTTTCGACGTGCTGGAAGCTCCTGTGGGGCCGCCAAGTCCGGCAGGCGTTAAGACGTTCCCAACCCAGGCCGCAAAGACGCAGGCTTCCATCAAAGCGCTCGAGACGGTTGTCTCCAAAGACGGCGGCACGCGCCAGGGATTATACGCTGAATATTATCTGGGTACCCTGAAAGCGCAAAATGGAGACTCGAAAGGGGCGGAATCCGATCTTCGCCAAGTAGCGGATTCGAGCAGCGAGTGCGCCCCACTGGCCAAAATCGCTTTAGCCCAGCTGTATGCCGGTGAAAACCGGATAACGGAAGCGCGATCCTTGCTTCGCGGCCTGATCGACAAGCCGGCCGATCTGATTTCCAAGGGCCAGGCCCAAGTGCTTCTTGCGCATCTGGATGCTACCGCGAACCCGCAGCAAGCCGCCAAAATCCTTCAGTCGCTGAAAACTTCAAATCCAGATCCCGCAGTGACCCGAGCCGCAGATCAACTCTCCGCTCAGCTGACGAAGTAGTTCGCCCAAGAATGCTGGGCCGATTACGCCTTGACCCGCCAGACCTGCGCGGACGCAGGTTTCCTGAGCCGCCACATCCGTACAGGAACGATTTCCAGCGCGACCGCGACCGCGTAATTCATTCGCGAGCATTTCGCCGCCTCGAAGGCAAAACCCAGGTGTTCGCCGCCGGACTTTGCGATCACTTCCGAAACCGGCTCACTCACACTATTGAAGTCTCGCAGGTGGCGCGCACCGTCGCACTTGCGCTTGACCTCAATGAAGAATACACCGAGACGCTGGCTCTGGCTCACGATCTCGGCCACCCCCCATTTGCTCACGTGGCGGAAAAAGAATTGGACCGGCAGATGCGCCGGTTCGGCAGCTCCTTCGAACACAACCGGCACGCTCTGCGCATTGTCGATCTTCTAGAGCAGAGATATGCCCGGTTCGACGGATTGAACCTCACCTTCGAAGTTCGCGAAGGAATCGTCAAGCATTCGCGGGAAATAAGCAAGGATGCCGAGCCGGATCTGCAGGAGTTTCTTCCTGGCGAACGGCCTCCACTGGAGGCGCAGCTTGTCGATTTGGCCGACGAGATTGCCTACACGACGGCGGATATCGACGACGCCTTCTCGATCGGGTTGATTTCCATGGAGGAAATGGAAGAGACCATTCCGGGCTTTGCGGATCTTGCGGAGCAGATGAACACGCAGTTCCCCGGAGCTTCCGACCGCATTCGCTTCTGGGAAATCGAGAGGCAGTTGATGAATATCCTCGTTGGCGGCCTGGTACACGGCACGGTTGCTGCCGCGGAAACTGCCGGTGTTCAGAACGTGGGCGATGTGCGTGCGCTCGGCCATCGGCTCGCACAGCTTACGCCCGACGCAGCCGAGACCAACAAACGAATGAAGGGCTTGCTTATCGATCGGGTCTACTCGTATCCGCAATTGGTCGACGACCGGACCTCGGCAGTCGAGAAGATGGGTGAGCTGTTCAATTTCTTTGTCGAGCACCCGGATCGCGTTTCGCCCGGATACCGCGAAAATCTCGACCGCATGCCGGTTTATCGCGTAGTGTGCGACTACATCGCGGGCATGACCGATGCCTATTTCATGCGGGTGTATCGAGAATTGCTGCCGTAATCAATCGCGAGCGACAGTGTTGGATAGCTCGGCTCGCCGAACAAAGTAGATCTTTTCAATCTGGCGGCAGATCTCGTTCGCCACGCGCTCCGGCTTCTCTTCCTCATCCAGATCCACGGTCACTTTGATGTACAAATCGATTCTCTTCATCGGCTCTAATCAGATAATACGGTAGCGAATGCCTGAACCGGTTTTGTGCAAGATTTGCGGGAAACGAAGAGCGAGGCGTGCTTGCCCGGCTGTGCAAGGCGACATTTGTACCGTCTGTTGCGGCAGCGAACGCGAGGTTTCGCTCTCCTGTCCGCTCGAATGTGAATATCTGCAGGAAGGACACGAACACGAAAAACCGGTGCCCCCTCCGGACGATCGGATTCCGAATCCGGATGTCCACGTCTCCGAAGAATTCCTCCGGACGCATGAAGAATTATTGCTGTTTTGTGTTTACTCCCTCCTGCAGGCCGCGCTGAAAACTGCGGGGGCTATGGATGCGGATGCGATCGCGGCTTTGGAGGCCCTGATCCAGACTCACCGAACCCTCGAATCCGGGCTGGTATACGAAACCAGGGCGGAAAATAGTATTGCGGCCTCGATTCAGCGCGGGTTTGCCGAGTCCTTAATCGAATACCAAAAGTTGAGGGCCGAACGCGAGGCTTTGAGTCCGGTTCGCAATTCGGAGATCCTGGCGGTGCTCGTTTTTCTGCACCGGATTGGGCAGCAGAATCAGAACGGACGTCCGCGGGGCCGCATGTATTTGGATTTACTTCGCCACATGGTGCCGGACACCGGAGTCCAGGAGCGCGCGTCGAGCATCATTTTATAAGGGAGTCACTTACGCTAAAGGCTAAATTACTGGGGTGGAAAGAGCTGGCGCCCGAGGTCCATCACTTCGAGTTCGAAGTCCCGGGTGTCAACAATTTCGCATTTACTCCGGGTCAGTTTGTCTCAGTGATCGAGCCGGTTGGCGGGAAAGAGATCACCCGAGCTTACTCCATCGCCTCGCCGCGCGGCGGGAACCGGTTCGAACTCTGCCTCAATCGCGTTCCCGAAGGGATCGTATCGAACATCCTCTTCGATCTCAAGCCGGGCGATGAAGTGGACATGAATGAACCGCTCGGGTACTTCACGCTGCGGCATCCGGGCCATCGCGCGGTATTTGTCGCGACCGGTACGGGGATCGCCCCGTTTCGTTCCATGCTGCTCGATCATCTGCCGAAAACGCAGCCTCACATCACGTTGCTGTTCGGAGTCCGCCACGAACAAGGTTTACTCTATCGGGAGGAGTTGGAGAGGCTGGCTGCGCAATACGAGAACTTCCGGTTTATGCCCACCATTACGCGTCCAACCGAATCCTGGAAAGGCCGCACCGGACGCGTCCAGGCACATTTAGATGAAGCTCTCGCGCTTCGCATGCCGGACGATCTGAATATGATCGATGTTTATGTCTGCGGACTCAAGGAAATGGTGGACGATGTGCGAAAGGAACTGAAGCAGCGAGGCCTGGACCGGCGGCAGATCATCTATGAAAAATACGACTAGCGGAACTACGTCACGATTCTTGTGACCTGCGTGTGCGGATAAATTTCCTTTGTCTGTTCCATGTTGGCTAATGTGATTCCGGGAAGCTTCGCGGAAGCCGTTCCAGCCGCCACACCCCAGCGCAGAGCGTCGCTGAAAGATTTCCCGCTATCCAATGCCCAGACGATCGCGGCTGACATGGCATCGCCCGCGCCAATGGGACAAAGCGCTTTTACGTGCGGTGGAATAACCTCGAGAACGCCTTCGGTGGAGGTGGCCGCAATCACGCCCCGACTGCCCAGCGACAGCACCACGGATTCAGGGCCCAATGCTTTGATGCGCTGCACCGCATCGATCAATTGTGACCGTGTAATCAGGGCCGTATTCAGCAGCCGCTCCGCTTCTGACTGATTGGGTTTGACGATTGTCGGGCCGCCTTCGAGGCCGTGCAGCAGCGGATCGCCGTCCGTATCCAGCAGCGTCTCTACTTTGTGTTTTTTCGCGAGCCGAATCAGATTGGTGTAGAAATGCTCATCCATGCCAGGAGGAAGACTCCCGCAAAGCATCAGCCAGGAGACGCCGGGCTGCTGCTTTTCAACGGCTTTGGCCAGACGGTTCTGCTCCCCTGGTGAAAGCGAAGGTCCCACTTCGTTCAGCTTGACGGAAAGGCCCTGCTGGTCCGAAATAGTTAGATTGATCCGGATGTTGTTCCGGATCTTTACGATCTCCTTCGTAAACGTGTCGTGCTGAAGCTGTTCTTCGAATGTACGGCCCGCGTCGCCGCCCGCCGTTGTAACCGCGGCGGCATTCGCGCCGAAACTCGTCAGCACGCGTGCCGCGTTAATGCCGCGCCCTCCCGCAGCCTCGGTGGTCGAAAGGATGTAGGCCCGGTCTTCAAACACGAGCCGGTCCACCGTTACGATCCGGTCAACCGCGGGGTTGACGGTGAGCGTGACAATCGGTTTACTCATTCAGACTGGCGGAGGTCTAGGAAGGACGCCTTCGGGCCGACATCTTCGCGCCCAAAATGCCACCCAACCCGGGCAGCAGAGTTAACAGGAAAAAAGAAAACGGAAGCCCGATTAGAATTTGCATCAGGAAGTCGTGCTGGCTGTCCGGCAATTTCGTGGACTTGGGTAACTGATCCCAGGCAGCCCGGACTTGTTGCCAGCCTTCGGGACTCGAGACATAGAGAGCCGAGATTCCACAGACCAGGAACACCACCAGGAACAGCCAAAGGCCGGTCATCCAGCCAAGCCGGGCTCCGGCGGCGGTCGAAAGCGCTTCGGCGGATTGGCCCCGGTAGAGCCGCACGGCTACAAAACCAGCCGCGCAGAGAAAGATCGGAACCAGGGGCGGCAAGAATAACCCCAGAGCTACAACGCAAACCAAGGCCCCGATTGCAACGCCCAGGCTAACCAGGACCGCCCGGCTGTTCTTGAAAGAGATCCCCGGACCGGGACGCGATGAGCCGGAGGGGTGCGGCGGAGCCGGAGCCGGCGTGCCTGCCCATTCTAAGGCGCTTAGCCGGGCGATATCCTCCTCGTATTGAGGTTTGCCGCATTTGTGGCAGAAACGGGCATCCTCGGAAAGGACGGCTCCGCAGGTACAACGTTGTTCCACATCTTTATTTTACAGCCATTTACAGCATTTTTGCCAAACGAACTTCCGGTCGCGGTCACAAAACTGGGGAGGCCGGCATTTCCCAAGAGAGCAGGCGTTAGAATCGCGGCTATGGGAATTAAGCGAGTGGTTGGCAGTGCCGGCGCCTTGTTGGCCTGTGGGTGGATTCTAGGGGCAGCCAGCATTCCCGGTGATGAACAGAGGGGTTTGGCTGCGATCCGCGCCAGCGATCTGCGGGCGAATCTTACTTTTCTCGCCTCCGACCCGCTGGAGGGGCGGATGTCGATGACACGAGGCTCGGAGGTGGCGACTCAGTGGATTGAATCGGAATTCGCCAAGGCTGGGCTGGAGCCGATTGCGGGCGGTAACTATTTGCAGCCCGTGCCGCTGTGGGAATACCGGCCGGATCTTCACGCCGGGTATTTGAAGATCCGCCACAACGGCAAGGAACAGACGCTCCGGTTTCCCGAAGCTTACGGCCAATATTTCCAGAATGTGGATATTTCCGGAGCGGTCGTATTTGCCGGGTTTGGCATTACAGCACCCGAGTTGGGATATGACGATTACAAGAATATCGATGCCAAGGGCAAGATCGTTCTTGTCTTCGATCATGAGCCGCAGGAAACAAACGCAAAATCGATTTTCAACGGGCTGGGCAATACCCGGTACGCGACAACTCGCGTCAAGGTGCTGAACGCGCAGGCGCACGGAGCGGCAGGCGTGTTGATTGTGGCCGAGCCAAATCGCAAACATGTTTCGAATCAAGAGCGGATGGCGAAAGTCACCAGCCCGGAGCAGCGCGCCCGGATCGCACCCGAAGCGATTGCCGGCGATGAGCTTCACATTCCGAGCATGGTGATTTCAGATAAAGCAGCCGAAATGCTCATCTCTCCCTTGGGAACCACGCCAGCCCAACTGCAGAGCAAGATCGACGAGGACCTCACGATTGTTTCGCGGGATATACCCGAGACAACGGCAACTCTGCACCTGGCCAATTCGGAAGCGAAGCGCGGCCAAAGCTATAACGTAGCCGGCCTGCTGGAGGGTAGCGATTCTCGATTGAAAGGCGAGACCGTGATCATTAGCGGTCATTTCGACCATAACGGCGCGAGCGGCAGCCAAATATGGCATGGCGCGGACGATAACGGTTCGGGAACGGTTGGTGTCGTGGAGCTGGCGCACGCGTTCGCGACGAACCCAGTGAAGCCAAAGCGGTCCATCCTGTTTATTGTGTTCGCGGCGGAAGAACGCGGTTTGCTCGGATCATATTACTACGTCCAGCATCCGCTGCGGCCACTGGATACTACGCGGGCGATGATTAACTTCGACATGATTGGCCGGAATGAAACCCCCAGCGCGCAAACGAACGGAGTGATCGATATTGCGCCGGATACCTCAAACGAACTGAACCTGATCGGTACGAATTACACTCCGGATTATCGAAAGACCGTGGAGCAGGCCAACCAAGATGTTGGCTTGCATCTCAACTACAAATGGGATCGGGAAGCATCGCTTAATATCTTTTTCAGGAGCGACCAGTTCCCCTTCGTTCTTCACGGGATTCCGGCGATCTGGTGGTTTACCGGCTTTCACCCGGACTATCACCAGACGACCGATACAGCGGACAAGATTAATTATCAGAAGATGGAGAAGATTTTGAAGCTCGCGTATCTGTCGGCGTGGAGTTTCGGTGATGAGAGGAATCCGCCGAAGTTCAATGCGCGGACGGGGGCATCAATGTAGCCTCCGGCAATGTATTTCGAAACGTCATCGAGATCGCGATCTTCGTAGAGGCCTTTTAGCGGCCGCTTGTTACGATTGAAGCTGATTCCCCTGGATGGCGCTTCGTTTCTACAACACTCTTACGCAAGAGTTGGAAGTCTTTCACCCACTCGAAGGCAACACGGTCCGGATGTACACGTGCGGGCCCGACGGTCTACAATTTCGTCCACATCGGCAATTTCCGGACGTTCACTTTTCAGGACATTCTGCGGCGATGGCTGCGGTATCGCGGTTATCAACTGAAGCACGTGATGAACGTGACGGACGTGGACGACAAGATTATCTTGAACGCGGCCAAAGAGAATAAGTCAATCGAAGATTACACGGCGCGCTTTACGAAGGCGTTTTTCGAAGACGCCGCGGCGCTTCGTCTGGAGCAGCCGGAGCACGTGGTTCCAGCTACCAAACACATCGGGGTGATGCTAGCGGCGATTGAGCGGCTGGCCGGGAAAGGCTGCACTTATACGAGCGACGGGTCTACTTACTTCCGTATTGCTTCGTTCCCGGATTACGGCAAGCTCTCGCACAACGATTTCAGCGGTATCCGCAGCGGAGCCCGGGTCGACGTGGATGAATACGAAAAGGCCGATGCCCGCGATTTCGTCTTGTGGAAAGGGCGTAAGGACCACGAGCCTTCCTGGGAAGCTCCGTTCGGCGAAGGCCGTCCGGGCTGGCATATCGAATGCTCCGCCATGGCGATGAGTTATCTGGGCGAGACGCTGGATATTCACGCGGGCGGCGTAGACCTGATCTTCCCGCACCATGAGAATGAGATCGCTCAATCAGAAGCGATTACGGGGAAGCCATTTTCACGCTTTTGGCTGCATTCGGAGCACCTGCAGATCGAATGGCAGAAGATGTCGAAGTCTTTGGGCAACTTCTATACGCTTCGCGATCTTCTGGATATGGGATATCGGCCCGAGGCGATCCGGTACCTGCTGGCCTCAGTGCCGTACCGGAAGAAATTGAACTTCACTTTCGAAGGTTTGAAGGCCGCGACCAAGACGATTGAGCGCCTGCGGGATTTCGAACTGCGGTTAACCTCGACGAAGTTTCCCGCTGGAAGCAATGAAGAATTGAGCGAGCGATCGCGGGAAGCCATACGGCAAATCGAAGAGGGCATGGACGACGATCTCAACACGGCGGAAGCGCTGGCGGCGGTGTTCGAGTATGTTCGTGCGATGAATACGGCCATCGATGAGAATCGATTTCAGGAGGAAAACCGATGGGATGCGGCGCGCGTCCTGGAAGTTTTCGATAGAGTGTTCGACATTTTGAAGCCGAGTGAAGCCGGCGGGGCGCTGGCAGGGAAGGCAGAGCAGCTGTCGCCGACGGATTCGGAAATCGAAGCGTATATCGAGGAGCGCGCCACGGCGAAGAAGGCGCGAGACTTTAAGCGGTCGGATGAAATTCGGGCGCTGCTGCAAGAGAAAGGCATTGTTCTCGAGGACACGAAAGATGGTGTCCGATGGAAACGGAAATGAAATTTGAATCTGAAGTTGTACACGCGGGAGACCGCAAGCGGCGAAAAGGCGTTCCGATTCCCTCCACCACACCCATACATTTGGCTACGACGTTTTTTTACGATTCGGCGGCGACGCTGGATCGCGTATTCGGGAATGAAGAAGAGGGATTCAGCTATTCGCGATACGGCAGCCCGACCAACGATGCTCTGGAAGAGCTGACCACAACGCCTGGAGCACGGTTACGGGTCACTTGCCACGGCCTCGGGAATGGCGGCAGTCCAAATTGCGTTTCAGGCGGCTTTGACGGACCGGCCGCACAGCATCATCGCGTCGCACTCGATTTACGGAGCGACGATCGGGCTGCTCGATCAGGTGCTGGGACCTTTTGACGTGAACGTAAAGTATGTTGACGTTTGCGATCTGGAAGGGCTGGAAAAAACCATTGCCGAGGTGCAGCCGGGATGCCTGTTCATCGAGAGTATTTCGAATCCGCTGTTGCGGGTTGCGAACATCCCGAAAATCGCGGACCTGGCGCGGAAGGCGGGGACGGCGCTGATTGTAGACAATACGTTCGCCACTCCCATGCTGATGCGGCCTCTGGATTTGGGCGCGCACATGGTGATCCATAGCGCGACAAAATACCTGGCGGGCCACGGCGACGTATTAGGCGGGATTGTAGTCAGCGATGAACAGCATTATGAGACGATCCGGTCGCTGTCGCGCATCGTAGGGCCTGTGCTGGGTCCGTTCGAGAGCTATCTGACCATGCGCGGCATCAAAACGCTGGCGCTGCGGTTCGAACGGCAATGCCAAAATGCGAGAGTTCTGGCCGAGTGGCTCGCGACCCACTCGTGCGTGGAGCGTGTTTACTATTGCTCGGACGCGAAGCATCCGGACGCGGGCACAATTCAGCAACAGTTTACGAGGGACCTCTTCGGCGCGATTCTTAGTTTCGAGATCAGAGACGCCGACAAGACCTCAGTGCTGGATTTCATGGACCAGCTCAAGCTGGTTGTTCCCGGAAGCTCTCTCGGAGATGTCCACACGCTGCTGCTCTACCCGTTGATTGCCTCTCACCGGAATGTTTCCCCGAAGATGCGCGCGCGCATGGGAATTCGCGAAAACCTGGTTCGAGTGGCGGTGGGCATCGAAGACGCCGGCGATCTGAAAGCGGATCTGGACCAAGCGCTTCAGGCTACCGCGGGGCTGCATGCAATGAACAAGAACAGCCGCGCCTGATACTCTGAGTTCGTTCCGTGTTTGCTCATCATCGAAAAAAGATTCGGTTGTTATTTGCGGCGGCAGACGCCCTGCTCACGATCGCTGCGTTTGAAGCCGCGTATTTCACGCGCGTGAGTTTGACTCTGGAACGGCTGTTCTTCCTACGGCTGCGGACGCATATTCTCCTGGTTGTATTTTGCGCGGCGGTTTGGATTGCATTGGGATCGTTGCAGCGCGTTTACGAATACCTGGATTCCACGAATCCGAAACGCCTGCTGATGAACGTTGTGCGCCAATCGGTGGCGGGCACGATCCTGATCGTGGTTTTTCAATATCTGCTGCGCCTCGATCCGCCCTTGAGCCGCAGTTTCCTGTTCCTCTTCTTTATTTACGATTCACTGCTGTTGGCGCTTTTCCGATGGTCTTCGCCCTATCTGGTGGGCGCGTTTCAACGCGGTTTCGGCACTCCCTATCATTTGGTGATTGTCGGCGATGAAGACAAGGCGTCGTCTCTGGCGCGGCAATTGTGCCACGGTTCGCCGTTCCGGATTAGAAGTAGCCGCGACGATCCGTGAAGAAAACTGCGCGCGGGAATTGCCGACGCTGCTGGCCGAACAGATTGTGGACGAGGTGATCTTCGACGTCGACAGCAGCAGATTGGCGGGTTTAGAAGAGGTCTTCCTGCAATGCGATGAAGAAGGCGTACGAACGCGGGTGGCCATCGATTTCTTCCCGCACGTGAACAGCGACATCACGCTGGACCGGGTTGGAAATGCGCCGCTGCTGACGTTCTCAGCCGCGCCGCTGGACGATTTGCGGCTGCTGCTGAAGCGCTTTTTCGATGTGGTGGTTTCCGCCGCGGCGCTGGTGATTCTGTTTCCTTTGATTCTTCTGGTTACTGCGCTGATAAAACTCACTTCGCCGGGTCCGGTGATCTTTCGTCAAGCCCGCTGCGGGCTGAATGGCAGGCGCTTCACTCTGTATAAGTTCCGGTCGATGATAGAAAACGCGGATGATTTAAAGCCGCAACTGCAACATCTCAGCGAACGGAGCGTCGCATTCAAGCTGGCTCACGATCCCCGCGTGACAACGGTAGGACGATGGCTGCGCAAGTTTTCCATCGATGAGCTGCCGCAGTTATACAACGTTCTGCGAGGCGACATGTCGATTGTGGGTCCGCGTCCACCTCTGCCGGAAGAAGTGGACCGGTACGAACGCTGGCAGAGGCGCCGCCTGCGCATGCGCCCCGGGCTGACGTGCCTGTGGGCGGTTGCCGGGCGCGATCGCATCGACTTCAACGCCTGGATGCGCATGGATATTTCCTACATAGAGAACTGGTCATTAAAGCTGGACTGGTCGATCATTTTAAAAACCATTCCGCACGTGTTAGCCGGCCGAGGCGCGCATTAACGACGTATGCATTTAATTCCCACGAATGAGGAAGTCATCGCGATGCTGCGCCAGACGGGGGCGCTGCGCGAAGGGCATTTTGAATATCCGACCGGAATGCACGCGAACGAAAACCTTCAGGTGGCGCTCGCGTTCCGCTACTATCAATGGGCCAAGATCCTGAGCGTCGGTTTGAGCCGGCGGTTGCGAGGGGACCATGAGATTCGGGCCATGATCAAGGAACTCTCCATCGTTTCGCCGACAACCGGAGGGCTGCCGGTTGCGTACGGAGTTTGCGAGGCATTGCGGGCTCACCAAGTGTACTGGGCGGAGCAGGACACGGATTCGAGTCCGATGAAATTCCGGCAGTTTGTCGAACCTGAACAGGGGGAAAAAATCCTGCTGGTGGACGACATTCTCCGTTCTGGCAGAAGGCTGACGGCTCTGCGGGCATTGGTGGAAGCGAAAGGCGGCCACGTAGTCGGAATTGCGGTGGCTGTTTATCAACCGAACCCCACCATTCTGGATTTCGGCAATTTGCCGATTTTCTATTTAGCCAAGATGGACGCGACTTATTACAAAGACTCCGCGTCGTGCGAGCTGTGCAAAAAAGGCGAAGCGGTGGAAAAGATCTGGGCCTGAAGGCTGCAAAGAGACGAGAGTTTTAGCGGCTGACGCGCACTTTTCTTCCGGGACATTTCTCGGAATCTTATGCGCGCTCCTGTTTTAGTTGTTATTGTTTCCGTTTGTGCGCTGACCGCCATGGCAGCACGTTCCGGAAGCCGGGCCGAATACATTGGCGGGACCCGGCCGGACATTCCACAGAACAACTCCGGCGAAATCAAGGTCACGGACGAGGTTTATTTCGTTTTCGTTTCGAAGCACACGCAGGTAAAGGTTCCCTATCAACGAATCGACCTGCTCGAATATGGACAAAAAGTGGATAGAAGGTATCTTGCGGCCGTGGTTATTTCTCCGCTTTTCATGCTGGCGAAGAAGCGCGAGCATTTTTTGACAGTCGGGTTCCAAGATGACGAGGGCCGCCAGCAAGCCATGGTATTCCGGGTAGACAAAAACGATGTGCGGTTGACGTTGGTTGCTCTGGAGGCAAAGACCGGACAACGGGTGGAATATCAGGATGAAGAAGCAAGAATCGCAGGGAAGGGATGAGGCGGTTCCGGTTGGCGTTCTTCCCTGCCCTGGTATTAAGAAACTCGCGCAAAACGGCCTTGGAATCAAGCGCACCGACCGAAGGGCATACGAGTTCCTTTCCGGTCTGGCGGCGCCGATCCGCGCCCTTTGCGCTCTTTGCGCTCTTGCTCGCAAGCAGTCTGTACGCGCAAAAGACTGGGGCGCCGGCAGGCGCCGAAACGCTTCTGGAAGTGAAGCGTATCTATGTGGCGCAACTGACGGGTGGCCTTCAGGCGGATGCTCTTCGCGAGCTGATCATTGCGGGCCTCGATTCAACGAAGCTCTTCATTCTTACGGATAATCCGGATCGGGCAGACGCTGTTCTCAAGGGAGCTGCCGACGATCACGCATTCACCGATACATTCGATTCGGATGAAAGCGCCAGTTCGCGCCAGAATGGCGGGAAATCGGGATCGGGTAACAGCACGTATTCGAAGAGCGGCGGCATATACGGCGGACTGTCGGTCGGTGAAAACGACTCCCACCATATTAAGGAGCGCAAACACGAAGCTTATGCGGCTGTCCGGCTCTGCAACCGGGACGGAGACGTTTTGTGGTCGACAACGCAGGAGAGCCTAGGAGCGAAATTTCGTGGGGCGAGTGCCGATGTGGCGGCGAAGATTGCGCGCCAGCTTGCGCTAGATGTGGACCGCGCCCGGCACGCAGGAAATCCGGAAGCTCCAGCTCTGAAGCCTTAAGGTTGATCAGGTACTGGCCGGGCGGCGAGTAGAGCTTTTTGCCCGTCATGCGAGACTGGCGGCGTGAGCGTGATCTTCCTATCGGGTCCAATTGGAGCGGGCAAGACGGCCATAGCGAAGGAGTTGTTGCCATTGCTTCCCGCACCGCTTTCCTACATCGAGGGCGAGACATTTTTATGCGCGGTTTGAAGAGGGAGCTGTCGAGGCGATTTGCGATGACAATGCCGATCCGATTTCGCTGACCCGCCGAATCGCCGACGGGCTGAATCAAGGAATCTTTCGGGTGCTTTGAACACCTAACCATCAGAGGGCAGTATTTACGCGAGAGCCAGGGACTGCGGTTCGAGGAGCCAGTCTTCGGCATTCGAGCACGCCGATTGAAACAGGGCTTTCAGGCGCTCGACATCAGCAGGCGGGATGAAGGGCGACGCAGACGCGCATACGCTCTCAATCTCTTCCAGCCGTTTCTGCAGCGCTGGATCGAGCGCACGCAATGCACCTCCTTGCAACCAGTGGGCGCAGTTTCTGGCGTCCTCCCAAGCTCCCTGCTGAAGAGAAATCGTGAGCTTTTGGAAAACCGGAGGCGCAGTTTCCATAAAAATCTCCATTAAGTCCTTCAAGAATTCGGGAGGATACTTTTCAAGGTCTTGCTTCTCGGGCGTCGCGGCACTCTCATTGACATTAGCCCAGGCGATGCATTTTTCAATCAACTCCCGGCCCTGAAACGGCTTTGAGACAAAGTCATTCATGCCCGCCTCGTTCGCTCTTTCCCGATCTTCTTTAAATGCGCTGGCCGTCAAGGCGATGATCGGCATCCGGCTGACAGGTCCGGGAAGGCTCCTGATCTCCTTCGACGCAGCATATCCATCCATTACGGGCATCCTGCAATCCATGAGGACGAGATCAAAATGATTCCGGAGAACCGCATCGACGGCCTCCCGTCCATTCCCAGCTTCATGAATGCGCATGCCCGCCCGCTCGAGCGTGAGACGCGCCACCATCCGATTTGCCGGGTTATCTTCCGCTAGCAAAACATTTAGCGCTCTGACTCCGAGACTCGTCAAGGTTTCCGGGCTTCGCTCTCCAGCGGCCGAGCTTTCAACCGGACTAGAACTGTCTTGCATCTCGGCGATTCCGGCCTTTACGGTGAAATGAAACTCGCTGCCACGATGAAGTTCGCTGTCAGCCCAAATCTGGCCACCCATCATTTGCACCAAGCGCGAGGAGATGGCCAGACCTAAACCCGTGCCACCGAACTCTCTGGTTGTGGAGCTATCCGCCTGCGAGAAGGCATCGAAGATGAGTTTCAGTTTTTCTCGATGGATTCCAATTCCGGTGTCGCGAACCACAAAATGCAGAAGGGCGCACGAATCACCGGGTTCGCGAGTAACGCGCAAGACAACTTCACCCTTTTCGGTGAACTTAATTGCATTACTCAGCAGGTTCAGGATCACCTGGCGAAGCCGGACCGGATCGGCATGGACGACCTCCGGCACACTGGGATCCACATCGCAGACGAGCTCCAAACCTTTCTGATCGGCGGTGAAGCCAACTGCCCTGGCCGTTGATCCTAGCATTTCGCGAACATTGAAGTCGATGGAATCCAGTTGCAGCTTTCCCGCTTCCACCTTCGAAAAATCGAGGATGTCATTAATTACAGTCAAAAGGGCATCGGCGGAGCTCTTGACGATTTCCAGATATTGATGCTGCTCCGGATTCAAATCGTCGGCCAGCGCGAGTTCGGTCATTCCGATTATGCCGTTCATCGGGGTCCGGATCTCATGGCTCATGTTGGCGAGAAACTCGCTCTTTACGCGGCTTGCCCGCTCGGCATCTTCCTTGGCTTTCACCAGTTCCAACTCGGCTCGTTCACGTTCGGCAATTTCGTTGCGCAACTCGGCAGTTCGTTCAGTTACGCGGCGTTCTAAAATAGCTTCCCTTTGGCGTAAGTGCTGAACGTGTGAAAGATGACCTCCAATGACCAGACCAGCGAGAGCTGCAAAGCACAGGGCGTAAAACCAGAAAGTTTGATAGAAGTGCGGTTCGAGAGAGATGTCGAGGTAAGCTCCGGGCGCGCTCCATACGCCATCGCCGCTGCTTGCAATTACCCGGAATTGATATCGGCCTGGCGGTATGTTCGTGTAATACGCTATGCGCCGATTGCCGGCTTCATTCCAGTCCCGATCGAAGTTATCGAGTTTGTATTTGAAAATCGTCTTGTGCGCCGACTGAAACGTCGGAGCCGAATAATGAATTTCAAGTTCTCCTCTCCCCGGAGAAGCGCGAACACCGGCTCCGGCGTCGACTTCACGCCCGTCAATGAACGCTTGTTCGACGGCGACCGGCAGCGGCGGCTCGGCGGTTTGTATATTTCTGGGGTCCACAACTACGATTCCCTTCATAGTGGGGAACCAAAGCCTGCCATCATGAGCTTTCCAGCCCGCCGGTTGAAACCCGCCATTGCATTCCGTTGTGCTCATTCCGTCCGGCGTTCCGTAAGAAATTGTTGTGATCCGCGCGATTTTCTTTTCCGCGAAGTCATTCAGCGCCTGTATGCTCGCACGGAAAACACCCTTATTACTGCTCATCCACAAATTGCCTGCGTTGTCCTCCAGAATTTGGAACACGGCATCATCAAGCAGGCCATCTTTCGTCGTGTAGGACGTGAATCTCCCGGATTTCAGGCGATTCAATCCTCCACCGTCCGTTCCAATCCAGAGCGCTCCATCAGTATCCTCGTGGAGGGATAAGACAACGCTGTTTGATAATCCTCGAGCTGAGTCAAAAACCTCAAATTGTCCGTCTTTGTACCGATTGAGGCCGCCGGCTGTTCCGATCCATAGGTTACGGCGGCGATCTTCATAAATCGCCTGGACGATGTTACTTGACATGCCGTCTTTCGTACTGTAAGTGTGAAAGTTTCCATCTCTGAACTTACTTAATCCGGCGCGAGTTCCTATCCAAAGATTATCTTCATGATCGGCGTAAATAGTATCTACGATATCGCTCGGAAGACCATCTCTCATCGTATAAGTGGTGCGCTTCTTATTCTTAAGCTGGGTTAGTCCTTTGCGAGTACCAATCCACAGCGATTGATGTTGGTCTTCACAAATCGTAAACACGACGTTGTCCGGTAATCCATTTCCGACGGTCAAGGCAGTAAATTTTCCGTCGCGAAATCGATTCACCCCTCCGCCATGTGTTCCGACCCAGATGCTACCTTCGTGATCTTCGATAACCGGCAAAGTGACGGCATTGGAGAGACCCTCCCGCGTTCCAAAGGATGTGAACAGTTGTCCGTCGAAGAGCCGTATTAATCCACCGCCGCCCGTCCCGATCCAAAGACTTCCGTCGCGGTCCGGATAAATCGACCGGACATCGTTGGTTGGCAGGCCATCCCTGCTGGTATAGGCACTGAAAATCATCCCCGCCTTACGAGTCAGGCCACCGCCAAACGTTCCGATCCAGAGGCTCCCTCTTCCGTCTTCGTTTATGGAGGCTATTTCATTGCTCCAGAGTCCGTCTTTCTTGCCGAACCAGCGAAATTTCCCGTCTCGAAACCGGCCTAAACCGCCGCCATTTGTTCCAATCCAGAGTGTGCCATTCGATGCAATATGGAGACATCGCACGTAGGCATTCGGAAGTCCATTTGAGAGATTGTAGTTATGAAAAGTGCCTGCCGAAAATTGACTTAACCCGTCGTGCGTACCGATCCAAAGAACGCCATCCGATTCCGCAAGCGCAAATACTTCATTGCTGGGAAGTCCATTTTCGGTTTTGTAAAGTGTGAAGCGCCCATTGTGGAGGCGATTCAGACCACCGCCATCCGTTCCGATCCACAGATCTCCCGCCGAATCCTGGAGAAGCGATTGGACGAAATCGCTCGATAGCCCATTTTTCTTCGTCAGAGTGGTGAACTTGCCCTTGCTCATCCGGGTAAGGCCGCCCCCGATCGTGCCGATCCAGAGATCTCCCGCCCGGTCTTCCAACAGAGCGTCGACTATATTGCTTTTCAGCTCTGGCGTGTTGCTCTTATCGAAAACGGTGAACCGCACGCCATCGAAACGAACGAGACCCAGTTCTGTTCCGAACCAAAGATAGCCGTTACTCGCTTTCGCAATAGCGGGAACGGTGTTTTGAGGAAGGCCATCATCGGTGTTCCAGATGTCCCGATGGAATTGCGTGATTGCTTTAGCCGGATCAAGGCCTACGTTGGCATTGCCTTCAGAGAGAGCAGCAGCCGCCCAACAAAACAGAAGGAATGCTGTTGCCTTGCATTTGCGTGGCACTTTTGGCGATATGCGAAAAATTCCTGACGATACTGAAAATTCCCTAGGAGAATTAACTTCGTTTAGCCTATAATTTATTAAACTCCATTAGCAATCGTCAACTCTTTTTCGTCGAATAGGCCGCCTCCGGCAGCATATCTCTTTACTCTCATCTGCTCAGCATGAGAGGACGATTCCAAACCACTCGATTATTCGTGCAATACATCTATACAAGTGCCCTCTTTGAACGAGTCTGATTCAGGCGCGGCATTTTTCGGGAGTGCCAAAATGAGGCATTTAGTTTTTAGGATTACGATGCTGATTTTCTTCTGCGGCGTCGTGGAAGCCCAGCACGCCAAGATCTCGCACGATCTTGAAAATAAAGATTCCAGTGCGATGGTCGATGTGATTGTTCAGTTTAAGCAACCCCCCACCGCCGCGCACCACTTAAAGGTAACTAGCCGGGGTGGCTTTTTGAAATCAGAGTTGCGGCTGATCAACGGCGGAGCTTACTCCATGCCCGCCGGAAATTTAGCGTCCCTCGCCTCCGACCCTGATGTAGCGTTCATTTCCCCAAACCGGAAGGTACATCTGCTGCTGGACAATACGGCGGCGGCCGTTAACGCGCCTTTCGCCTGGCAACTCGGTTTTAACGGGTCCGGCATTGGAATCGCAGTGATCGACAGCGGCATTTCGGAGCATGATGACCTGCAAGGTTACGGCAGCAGCCGTATCGTCTACCGGGAGAGTTTTGTTGCCGGCGGCGATACAACCGATGGTTACGGCCACGGGGAGCACGTCGCCGGAATCCTGGCAGGAAATGGAACCGATTCGAATTGCTCAATCTGCATTCGCAGTTTTACGGGCATTGCTCCGCAGTCGAGCCTCGTGGATCTGCAAGCACTGGATGCGACCGGCGAAGGAAGCGATATGTCGGTGATAACCGCAATCGCAGTCGCCATCTGGCTGAAACCGGTTTACAACATCGGCGTGATCAATCTTTCGGTGGGGCGGCCGGTTTATGAAAGCTACATGATGGATCCTCTTTGCATGGCCGTCGAGGCTGCATGGAGAGCAGGAATCGTGGTTGTGGTCGCCGCCGGAAACGACGGCCGCGACAACTCGGCCGGCAACAACGGCTATGGAACGATAACCGCCCCGGGAAATGACCCGTATGTAATCACTGTGGGAGCGATGAAATCGATGGGCACCCCTAGGAGGAGCGACGATCTGATTGCGAGTTACAGCTCGAAGGGGCCCACGCAGATCGATCACGTCGTAAAGCCTGATCTCGTCGCACCGGGAAATCTGGTGGTTTCGCTGATGTCGCCAAACGGCGTCCTGCAGACTCTGTATCCGCAAAATACCGTTCCGATCAGTTATTTCGAGGCGACGAGCCAAGGGACTCTATCGACTTCCTATTTCACGCTCAGCGGAACTAGCATGGCTGCGCCCGTCGTGAGCGGAGCAGCGGCGCTTCTGCTTCAGGCCCATCCCGGTCTGACTCCCGATCAGATCAAGGCCAAGCTCATGAGGACCGCTTACAAGACCTTTCCACAAACCAGCACGGCATACGATCCAATGACGAACCAGAGCTACACGAGCGAGTACGATATGTTCACGATTGGAGCCGGTTATCTGGATATTCAGGCGGCTCTTTTGGACAACGCGCAATTCGTGGGCAGTGCGCACTCACCCGTCGCCATTTACAATCCAGGACCCGCATCGAGTACCGGTACGGCGAAAATCGTTTGCGATTTCTCTTCTATTTGCGCGGGTCAGTTCCTAGTAGGAAGTGGACCGATCAGCGGGCCTCAGGTTGTGTGGGGACCCCAAATTGTGGCAATGGACCAGTCCATTTGGGGAAATCAGTCAATATGGGGGAACCAATCCATCTGGGGAAATCAGTCGATTTGGGGAAACACGATAATCGTCGACGCGACGGAACTTCTCCAAATCGCAATTAACGGCGAACAATAGAGCCGCCTACTTAGGCGCGCGCGGCTCGTGTACCGGAAGCAAAGCGGGATTGATGTTCTTTCGACCGCCAATCCCGTTTTGTTCTATGTTCCGGCTTAGCTCCTTACGGATATCGCGGAACTCCGACTCGCGAGTCTGGCGCTCACAATCGCAAGTACAAATACGACGACGCCGACACACAAGCTGTTGATGAACCGCCCCGTGTTGCCGGTGTAGCCGTAAATCCAAGGTGAGCAGAAGGCCCAGATGCCGAGAACCATGTTCCACCAGCTCAGTGCGACCGAATAGGCGGGCCGCGAAACCCTGACGCAACCGATGATAAACATGGCCGCTCCCACGATCCAGGAATTCCAGGCATTCCCGTTCGTGTATGCGCCGTATACCCAAGGAGACACAAAAAACCAAATTCCAGCAAGCAGGCAAATCGTGCTGGCTGCCCTTACGCCTTGCAGGCGGTTGACAGCAGCCGTTCCTACATTCGTGTTAATTGGTTCGTTTGGTGTCATCGCGCTTCAACCTCCATATATTTAGACGAACCAAGGGTGGCATTCGTGAGGGTCTTCCGGAGTCGCAAATTGCTCGAAGAAGCACCTGTAAACTGCAGACTACGATGAAATGTCGCGAAGCGAGTGTTGCGGTTAAGGCATTGGGGCGGTGGCGCTTGGGACGTACGCGATGGCGGCGGAACTCACTCCGCTAGCGGACTTTTCGAGAGCAGCAAGCGGGCTTCAGATCGTCTCGCCGTGCGTGCCTTCGAAACCCTGGACGGTGGCTGGCGAGTACGGCGGTCTGTTCGGACGTCAAAACGGCAAATTCGAAATTTGGCAGTGGCCGGTAAAGATCTTGAGCAATTTCAGTATCCGGGCGGAACTGGCGAACTACGCTGTTCCGATTGACGTCAACGCACTTGCAGCAGAGATCCGCGTCACTCCGGCTGAGACGATCATCACCTATTCGCATGCCGCGTTTACGATCCGGCAGCACATGTTTGCACCACGAGGAGCAGGTGCGCCTCTTGCCGGGGCGTTGGTCTATTTCGAGATCGAATCTATTCGTCCGCTGGATGTGACGTTCGCATTTACTCCCGAGATGCTGCGCATGTGGCCTGCTCCCAATTTTGGCCGTCCGAATGGCGAATGGATAGCGCAGGGCGACAGCGGCCTGTATTTGTTGCATACAGACAATCCCCAATTTTCGGCGATCGTGGCCATGCCGCACACGCGTCCCGGAATCATGGTTCCCTACCAGGAACATCCACAGACGTATCCGCTCGAATTGAAGCTTTCCTACGATCCCAAACGGGACCAAAATTCGGTTTTCCCGCTCATTATGGCTATGGCAAGCGGCACATCGCCGTATTCGCAAGCCGCAGAAATCAATTCTGCCGCCGGCGCGCTATATGCCCAGACGCGCGACTATTATTCACATTTCTTCGATACACGAGTGGTGGCGGAGACGCCGGACCGGCGCGTCAATGAAGCCTTGCAATGGGCGGAAATCAGTGTGGACCAGATGCAGGTAAAATATCGCGACGAGATCGGCATGGTAGCCGGGTACTACGAATCGGCTGACTCGGCCCGCCCTGGTTATGCGTGGTTTTTCGGCCGCGATACCTTGTGGACCACGTATGCCATCAACAGCTATGGCGATTTCGCTCTCACAAGGCGGGCGCTCGATTTTCTGATTCGACGACAGAGGTCGGACGGCAAAATCATGCATGAGTTTTCGCAATCGGCGGACGCGCTGGATTGGAAATCGACCCCGTATTTCTACGCATCGGCGGATGCTTCTCCGCTGCTCGTGATGGCGGTTTGGGATTATGTCCGCTCGAGCGGCGACACGGGGTACCTGAGCCGGAATTGGGAAGCCGTAAGGAAAGCTTACGAATTTACGCGCACGCACGAATCAGCGGACGGAATTTTCAATAACAGCCAGGGTACGGGGTGGGTGGAATCGTGGCCACAGGGCATGCCGCACCAGGAGATCTATCTCGCTGCTCTCGATCAGCAGTCGGCGGACTCCATGTCGCACCTCGCGGAGCTGATGAACGATAAAGAGCTTGCGAGCGGAGCGCGTAAAAAGGCGCAAGAAATTCGCGGAAAAATCGAAGCAGAGTATTACGAAGCAGGAAAAGAGTTTTACGCGTTCAGCCGCAACCCGGACGGATCGTTAGATAGCACGGCAAGCATTTATCCGGCGGTCGCGTGGTGGGACGGAACGATGGCGCTCCAGCACGCCGGGCCGATGCTTACCCGCTGGGCGTCGCCCGAGTTCTCGACCGATTGGGGCGCGCGCGACATCAGCGAGGGCACGTCATTCTATGACCCGATCAGCTATCACCAAGGCTCCATTTGGCCGCTGTTCACCGGATGGGTGTCGTTGGCGGAATACCGCGCCGGCCGGACGCTTTCCGGCTACGCGCATTTGATGCAGAACGCCGACCTAACGTGGGCTCAAGATCTCGGTTCGGTGACGGAACTGCTCTCAGGTGAGTTTTTTCAGCCTCTGGGCCGGAGCAGCTCGCACCAGATGTGGTCGTCGGCCATGGTGATTGCGCCGATGCTTCGAGGTCTGTTCGGTCTGGATTGGGATGCAATCGATCATACGCTCCGGATAGCTCCCGAGCTACCCGGAGACTGGGATCGTGCGCGGCTGCGGAATATCGCGCTGGGCTCGATGAAATTCGACCTCGAATTTGAGCGGAGCGCCGGACAGCTGATCGTGCGTGCTCGAACGGGCCGGCCTGAAGTAATTTGCCTAGTGAGCCAGGTCTCCCCGCGTGCAGCGTGCGAGGGTCAACCGGCGGCCGTACACACACTGGCGCTGCCGCTGAAGCCGGTTGAAATCACGATTCCGGCTGTGCTAGCGGATGAGGGAGCGAGAACGAGTCAACTCAAAGCAGTGAATGAGGAGTTCTCAGGGAGACAGGCGGCAATCACATTCGAGGCCCCGGCCGGATCGGTCTATGATCTTCCCATCCGCCTGAACCGTTCTCATGTTTCAGCGCAGGGAGCTGAGATAAGTGGAGGAAAGCTCCATCTCCTATTTCCCAATGGGGCCGGGTTTCAAAACAAGACCGTCAGGTTCGTCTGGTAAATGTAATTCATGCCGCAGCCTAAAGCAAGCCCTATATCCACGCAAGGCAAACGCAATGCGCATCGTCTTGCCGTGGCCTCTTCGCTGGTCCTGCTCATTGCGGGGCTGGATGCGCAGACACACGGGCCGCAGACCTCCACTCCATCGATACTCGAGTACGTCAAGCAGACTTGGGCTGTATTGACTCGTTCGAACAAGGATCTGGCGACGGCGGCCGTAGATCCCAAATTCCATCCGGGCGCCGATGGGCACTGGCCCGTATATGTGCCCCGCGGCGCGGATCTTCAGCTGATAGAAGAGGGGCTACGTAGAGAAATGCCCGCAGCGGGTTTCAAAACCATCGATATCGAGCAATTGCCGGAAGATCTGGACTCCCTCAAAGAGCAAGGGCTGCTATATCTGCCTCGGCCTTATGTGGTCCCTGGCGGCCGTTTTAATGAGATGTACGGCTGGGATAGTTATTTCATTCAGGTCGGGTTGCTTCGCGACGCTGAATTGGATCTCGCCAGGGATATGGCGGATAACTTTCTGTATCAAGTGGAGAATTACGGCAAAGTATTAAACGCCAATCGCACCTATTACCTAAGTCGCTCGCAACCTCCATTTCTGACGCAAATGATACTCGGCGTCTACAAGAAAACACATGACAAGAAATGGCTGGCGGATGCTGTACCAGCGATCGAAAAATATTATGCCGTCTGGGCGAGCGAGCCTCATTTGACGCCGGAAACCGGATTGTCGCGCTACTTCGATATGGGCGAAGGACCCGCGCCGGAGGTGGTTTCGGCGGAGCGCGATGCCCAGGGAAGAACCCATTACGAACTGGTCAAGGAATATTTCAAGACGCACACAATCACCGCTTACGATGTGAAGCAGTATTATGACCGCACAACGGATCAGCTCACGATGCTGTTCTATAAAGGCGATCGCTCCATGCGCGAATCCGGCTTCGATCCATCGAACCGCTTCGGCCCGTTCAACATCGATATCATTCACTACAATCCCGTCTGCCTCAATTCCCTGCTCTACCTGATGGAGACGCAGACAGCGGACATTCTGCAGACTCTAGGACGAGATTCCGAGGCGAGCACATGGCGCAAGAAGGCGCAGGACCGCGCGCAGCGAGTAAACGCGCTGATGTGGGACCAGAAAGATGGACTGTACTATGACTATAATTTCGTCAACAAGCGCGTGCGGCAGTATCCGTTCTTGACAACGTTCTATCCTTTATGGGCAGGTTTCGCAACCAAGGACCAGGCCGCTCGGGTTGAGAAGAACCTGTCACTTTTTGAGCGCCTTGGCGGATTGCAAACCAGCACCTACGTCAGCGGCAACCAGTGGGATTCACCATTCGGCTGGGCACCGCTGCAAATGATTGCCGTGGAGGGGCTGCGCCGGTACGGCTATAACAACGACGCCGAACGGATTTCGATGAAATTCCTTTCGCTAGTGCGCCGCGAGTTCCTGCGGCAGGGGTACATCGTTGAAAAATACGACGTGGTGAATGGCGGATCGAACGTCAGCCAGAATATTCATTACGGATACAGCGCCAACCAGGCCGGCTTCGGTTGGACCAATGCTGTATTCACGGACCTGTATGATGAACTGACGCCCGAAGATCAACGTACATTGTTGGGCAGCTCTCGCAATCCTTGAACTTTTCCAGCCGCCAGCGGAAGAGATTACTGCTTGGCCGCATCCGCCTTGTTGTTGGATTCATTGTTTTCCAGACTCTTCTCGTGCGTCGCAATCTCAACGCGCTCCCGCTTAATATCAAGTCGCACATGAGAGTAGACATTCATATACACATTGGCCACCCAGACCAGAGCAAAGCCTCCGATCAAATACCCGCGCCAGTCCATAAAGAGCAGCTTGAAACGGGTGAGAAATAGAAAAGCAATAACGACATAGTGACTGAAACAGTATTCGCAAGTGAATAGATAAAAAAACTTGCGCTTAAACAAGCGATCGCAACGCTCGCTGCGATCCTTGCACCAATCCCTAGGCTCTCGAAAAACCTCCTCATGCGTGACGGTCCAAACGATCGAGGCGATCGGTAGTCCCAATATGAATAAAAATGCAAGCTGTTCGGCGATGCTCATGCTTTGTCTTAGTCCTATTGTGAATCCCTCGGCCAAGTAGAGCCTGAAGCCGTCCAGATTTTGAGGCATAAAGCGTCATTTTATTAAGAGCATGCGAAATAAAACTCAGCTAGGCGTCGCAGGTTTTCTCACCGGGATCGCGGGCTTCGTCGATGCCGTGGGTTTCATCTCGTTGACTCACATTTATACCGCCAATATGAGCGGAAATAGCGTCGCGATCGGTATTGAAGCGTTCGCTCATAATTGGTCCGAAACACTGCGGCGACTGTGCCCAGTGATCGCTTATGTGATTGGACTCTTATTCTGCCGTTTGCTAATTGAGTTTGGTGCCCGAGAACGCATCCGCCGGATTGCATCGGTCGCTTTTCTGTTTGAAATCGGATTCTTAATTCCCGTCTGCGCAGCGAACGAGCGCGGTGCTGGAAACGCGCTTGGCCCTGCCTTCGTTTACACTGCTCTGCTTGCAATTGCCATGGGGGTTCAGAACGCGGCGCTCACTCACTTCAGTTCTCTCACCGTCCACACGGGGTTTGTGACTGGAACTTTAGTCAAATTAGCGGAGGAGTTCGCAAAATTTCTTACCTTGACATTTGATCAGTTACGAAGCCCGGATGGCTCGGTGGCTTCCATCCTGGCGAATTCTACCCAGCAGAAACCATTTCAGGTAGCATCTTGGCTTGCTTTAATGTGGACTATGTACGTAGTAGGCGCTTTCGTTGGCGCACTTGGTGACGGCCTCTTCCAGCTCAGAGCTCTTGTTGTTCCGATTATTTCGCTCGCGGGTCTTATCGCGGTCGATATTCATCGGCCGCTTGCGCTTCGCGAAGAAATAGAGCAATCAAAGCTCTACACCTGAACGAAAATAGTGGACCACAGGCGAGAATAGGATCAATGCCACACGACAGAGCAAGCGGAGCTAAACCTGCCGGACCCTGTGCAATGGTCATTTTCGGTGCTGCCGGCGATTTGACAAAGAGACTCGTCGTACCCGCGCTTTATAACTTAGCGTGCGCGAAACTCCTGCCTGAAGAGTTCGCAATTACGGGCGTGGATTTAGCGCAAGAGAGCGACACCACATGGCAGCAATCGTTAGCGGAGATGACGAGGCAGTTCGTCAATGGCGGGGGGGAGGGCGCCGCATTTAACCAGGATGTTTGGAACGGGCTGGCGAGCCGCATGTCGTATCTGCAGGGAGATTTGACACAACCGTCGACGTACGAAAATTTGAAGTCAAAATTGAGCGAGGCCGATGCCCAACGCGGGTGCCGGGGCAATTATCTTTTCTACCTGGCCGTTGCCGATCGATTCTTTGCGACGGTGATTGAACATCTCGGCAATAGCAACCTCGGCCGCGAGACCGACGGCTCTTGGCGCCGGGTCGTCATCGAAAAGCCCTTCGGTCATGACCTGGCATCCGCAAAAGCCCTGAACAAAAAAATTCTCGGTGTTCTCACCGAAAGTCAGATCTATCGCATCGATCACTTCCTTGGAAAAGAGACCGTGCAGAACATCATGATGTTCCGTTTCGCGAACGGGCTTTTCGAGCCGATCTGGAACCGGGACCGCATCGACCACGTTCAAATCACGGTAGCGGAAACGGTTGGGGTTGAGAAGCGAGGGCGTTTCTATGAGACAGTGGGGGCACTTCGGGATATGATTCCTAACCACGTCTTCCAACTTGTCGCGATGACGGCGATGGAAGCCCCGAACTCATTCGGCGCCGATGCGGTCCGATCGGAAAAAGCGAAAGCCATCGAAGCAATCAGGGTTTGCACGCCCGAAGAGGTGCGCTGCACAACCGTGCGAGGCCAATACGATCACGGTACAGTTGACGGCAAGCTCGTGTCCGCATATCGTGAAGAGCCGGACGTATCGAGCGATTCAAGAGTGGAAACTTACGCGGCGCTGAAACTCATGATTGAGAACTGGCGGTGGGCCGGCGTGCCCTTCTACATTCGCACAGGAAAACGGATGACCCGAAGGAAAACGCAAATCGCGATCCGCTTCAAGGAGCCGCCGGCCGCTCTTTTGCGAAACACGCAAGTGGAGACTCCCACACCGAATTGGCTACTGCTTAGAATTCAACCCGATGAAGGAATCGCATTCGAGTTCGGGGCCAAGATTCCCGGCCCAGCGATGAGGGTTGGAGAAGTGCGGATGGATTTCAAGTATCAGGATTATTTCGGCACTGCTCCGGAAACTGGGTACGAGACGCTGATCTATGACGTGATGATCGGAGACGCGACGCTTTTCCAAAGGGCCGACAACATTGAGGCGGGATGGCGCGTTGTGCAGCCCGTTCTCGACCAGTGGGCGTCGACGCCTCCCGAGCACTTTCCCAACTATGCCGCCGGCAGCGAGGGACCGGATTGCGCGGACGAACTGCTTGCCCGTGATCGCCGCGCGTGGCGGCCGATTAACTAGCGTAGAGCCATCGAGCGAGCTCGGCTTCACGGAATTCGCGCAGGTCAGGCAGGCTCACCTTGACTCTCTACCTGAGCAGTCGTATACTTCCTGTAGAATGTCTACCCGGATGACCGGGAGCGACCGCACCGAACTGCTCCAAGGCACTCTCGACCTGCTCATTTTGCGCACCCTGCTGCTGGCGCCTGCTCACGGTCAAGCGATCGCGAAATCAATCGAGATGAATTCCGAGGATGTGCTTCAGGTCGAACAAGGCTCCCTCTATCCGGCCCTGCACCGGCTGATTAAGAGAGGTTGGATATCAGTGGCGGAAGGCACATCGGAACATAATCGCAGGGCGAAGTATTACTGATTGACGGCCAAGGGGCGCGCGCAACTCGAGATCGAAACAACTAAATGGGATAAGATCGCGCGCGCCATCGGGCGCATCCTCAGGCCGGGGCAGCAGGAGAGCGGGTCATGAAGTGCGGCCTTTGCGGCAGGCGTTGGCCTGATTTTCTCGAGGAGGAGATCCAGGAATATATCGAGCACGAGACAAAGGACAATATCGAACGTGGGATGAGTCCTGAAGAGGCGCTTGCCGCAGCCAAACGCAAATTTCAATTTGTTTCTGCTGAGCTCGATTGCCGGAGCCGCGCTAGTGCTTGCGTTGATTGGAATTTATGGCGTAATCGCGTATTCGGTCGCGCGACGCACACATGAGATCGGCATACGCATGGCGCTGGGCGCTCAACGCCGGGAAGTTATTGGTATGGTAATCCTGCACGGAATGGCGCTGACGCTGACGGGAGTCGTAATCGGATTGATGGCGGCCGTAGGACTGACTCGGCTGATGGTCAACTTGCTGTATCAAGTGAAGCCGAACGATCCGCCGACCTTCCTGGGAGTAGCCGCGGCTCTCTCGATAATGGCATTGCTCGCGTGTTGGAGGCCCGCATTGAAGGCCGCGCGAGTAGATCCGATTGTCGCGCTTCGATACGAATGACTCATGGCGAACCGACGATGCTGCGCTGAGACAGGTGCTGCGCGACTACTTCGCTTGGGCGAACTACAGCGCGGCGTTTTGTGCTGGTCATCAAGTCCATATCGTCGAATAGAATGGGTTTCGAAACAGCTATGCAATTTGCCAGGAACTTCAACTTATCCGGACCAAGCCGTAGAAATTTTTTCCGAGCAGCAGCGGCTTCCGCGCTTGTCTCTGCACCGATTGCGTGGCCTGCGCAGGCGGATGAGAACGTACTTGGTCCAAGACCGGGCTACTCTCCGCAAATCGGCACTTTGGTTTCGGAAATGATGTGGATGCGTGGCGCCGTACTTCGGTCGGTGCAGGGCCTGGCACAAGATCAACTGGATTTTCTGCTCGACAGTAAAGCCAATCGCATCGGCGCGTTGCTTCTTCATCTCGCGGCAACTGAGAGGCTCTATCAGTTAAATACTTTCGAGCGGATTCGGTTGCAGGATCTCCAGAAAACCGGGAAATTTCAGGAGTGGGACGTAGCCATGGAACTCGGGGAGCCCGCACGCAAGGCCATCAAGGGACATAACCTGAACTATTATCTTGACCGTTTGCACGAAGTCCGCGAGAGAACGCTTGCCGAGTTCCGCAAGCGCGACGACGGTTGGCTCATGACGGTCGACAAGACTTGGGTCTGGGGGCCCACCAACAATCTCTGCAAATGGTTCCATGTTTGCGAACACGAATCACACCATACCGGGCAAATCAGTCTGCTCCGGAGCAGAGTGCCGGGCGCTAAGTCCGATAAAGGATGAGAAACCGTTAATGGCGCGGTGTTGTCTGCTTGCTCTACTTACTCTGACCAGCGAGCCGTTCATGGATCTGGCGTTCTGCTTTCGCGCGCTCTGAATCCCCCAACCGGTCATAAACGCGCGCGAGATGATAGTGCGGCATAGCCTGTTTCGGATCCAGCTCAGTGCTGTGCGTCAACTCGGCCGCTGCAGCCTGGTAATCGTGCTGTTCTTCCAGTAGGACGCCGAGTTCGTAATGCGCTTCCCAATCGTTTGCATCGAGCGCGATCGATTCCCGCAGTAGCGCCTCCGCTCTGGGATTCCGGCGATCACTCGCCAGCAGCGCCTTCGCGAGCAAGAGTTTCGCCTGGGCATTGTTCGGATCTCGCGCCGCCCATTCTTCGTAGTCTTTCGTAATTTCAGGCAAGTGCCTTCCCGCCTGATCCAGAATGCGCCCGAGGAACTCGTAGGGTTGCGAAACCTGCGGATCGACCTGGATCACTTTCAGAAAAGCCATGATGGCATCCTCAAAGCGCCGCTGCCCATATCGCGCAACTCCGAGCGCCAGTGTAAGCTGCGCATCGTCCGGGTGCGCATCGAGCGCGCCGCTCACCACATCGGCCGCGCGCGTAAAATCTTGAGACCGCATGAGCGCCTGCGCGAATTCAAAAGCGATGCGCGGGTCCGTTTTGACGGGCTGCCAGACACGCTCCTCCAATTGCGCGGCCCGGCCAAATTGCCCCGCCTCGGAGTAGTACATCGCCAGCGCGCGATCAATGACAGGATTATGGTTCGCGATTTTTTCAGCCGTTTCAGCAGCGGCTGAAGCTTTGTCGGGCTGCTTTAACCGGAAATATGTTTCGGCAAGCGAACTCCAGACATATGCGTTTTTCGGATCAGCTTTTGCCGCCTGTTCCAAGGCATCGCGCGCCTCCGGCAGTTGTCCCTGCTGCAAAGCCACGAGCCCCCGCTGTAAAAGGGACTGGACCTCCTTGGGATCCGTCAAGAAAAGCAGGAGAGCGAAACCCAGCAGCAAGCCTACAGCGCCCTTCGAAACGTCAGATTGAAGCGATAATTTCCGCTCACAGGATGGATGCCATCCTCAAGGGGTTCGATTCCATGAAAGGTTAGCCGTGCCGGACCGCCCCAGACGACGATGTCGCCGCTCTCGATACGAATTTTCTTGGGTTTATCGCTTCGCTCGAAGCCGCCGAAAAGAAACACGGCAGGCAATCCCAAGGAAACCGAAACGATCGGTTGAGTGAAATCCCGTTCATCCTTATCCTGATGCAGCGACATACGAGCGCCGGGCTTGTACCGATTGATTAAGCATGCATCGGGCGCAAAATCAGGAAATCCTGCCTCAGCTGCTGCACACCGAGCGACATTTTGGAAGATCTCCGGCATTGCCGGCCAGGGCTGACCGGTTGCCGGGTCGGTCGGATCATAACGGTAGCCGCGCCGATCGCTTACCCAGCCTAGCGGCCCGCAATTCGTCATCGCCACAGACATGGGACGGCCGCCCGGCGTAGACAGATGGCGGAACGGAGCGCGTCCAGCAATCTCAGTCACGAGATTCATGAGATTCGGAACGTCGGCGACTGCAAAGCCGCGCAACAGCTTCGCTCCTTCAGCAAGAGAAACAGAGCTATTCGCGCCGGCGGCATTCTCTTCAGTGGTCCAAAGATACTCGCTATCGGGAGTCATGAAACCGCTAAACTAATCTCTGCGTGCGGCGCATCGTGGGTTCGCTATCGCTCATCGCGATCATTTTTTTCAGCTCCTGCCGGCGTTCCGCTGATCCGCTGACCGGCTTCCCGCATCTCGTCTTGTGGGCGTGGGAACGCCCGGAAAATCTATCCTTTATCATCCCAAGCGCCACGGGAGTCGCCTACCTGGCCGAGACCATCACAATTACTGACGCATCGCTGCGCTGCAGGCCGCGCATGCAACCGCTTTACATCCCGCCGGCAACTCCTGTAATCGCTGTTGTGCGGATTGAGACCGCAAATGGCGAGCGTCCGCCGGCAAGAAACGTCGCCTTGGAAATCGCTCGCGTGGCAACCCGTGGGTCAACCAGGGATCCCATCCGCGCACTTCAAATCGACTTCGATGCCCGCGCCTCCGAGCACGCCTATTATCGCGAACTGATGACGGAACTGCGGCAAAGCTGTCCGAAGAAGATCGCGCTTGAAATGACATCTCTTGTCTCCTGGTGCCAAGGAGACGATTGGATTCGCGGCCTTCCAGTGGTTGAAGCAGTTCCGATGTTCTTCCGCATGGGCATAGACCCACACACAACGAACGAGCAGCTTCGCGAACCCTTGTGCAACTCCAGCATCGGAATCTCCACCGATGAGTTCTCTATTTCCGTTCCGCGGGGGCGGCGAGTTTTCGTTTTTACCCGGCGGGGTTGGACGGAAACAAAATATCGCGCAGTTTTGCAGGCGAGCAGGCAATGGTTCTGAAAATCATTCGGCAGGCCGGCGCGCTTGGCATATTGCTTTTGCTGCTGGCGCATCCCGCCGACCTCTCCAGTTGCGGGCCATTCTTCCCGGAAGCCGTCTTCACGCGCTCCAAGAGTCCGGATAATGAACGCGCATTCTTTTCGGGAGATCTGGGAATCCTGCAGCCCTCCTATGAACGCCGGTATCTGGCGATGGCCTATCGCCTCATGAGCGGCGTGCCTCTCACCAGTGCGCAAATCGCTTCGGTGTCCGATCTTGATCGTTTTCGGCGATCGGACACTGAGAAAGCCTTGACCGAATGGCTCGCGGCGCGCAAACAGGTTCCGGGGACAAGGGACCTGACTCTCGATCTCTACCGGCGCGGAAGCTACTTCATGATGTATCCGAGCTGCGGGGCGGACGCCTTCCTTACGGCGATTCGAACGTTGCGGGAACTGATTCAGAATGCCGGAGCCTTCAGCGCGGAAGTGCGCGATTGGCTGGATTCTCAGGATAAGGTATTTGCCAACTGCGGCGAGTCATCCGCCATGCCGGATGAGGCGCAGCCTGGAAGCAGCGAGAGGATCCGTGCCGATCGCGCGTATCAGATCGCGGCCGCGGAATTTTATTCCGGCATGTTCGATGAGGCTCGCGCCGCCTTCCGGAAGATCGGGGATGACCATGCGTCGCCCTGGCACATGATTGCGCCCTATCTGATCGCGCGAACCTATCTGCGGCAAGATAACTACGCTGCTGCACGAGACCAATTGAAGGGCATACTCGCAGACCCGCAAGAGGCCGGCATTCACAGGCAAGCGCGTTCGCTGCTTGATTACGCTCTGGCGCGTCTGGACCCGTCCGCTCAATTGCTGGCGTTTGCTAAAAGGCTAATGAAACCGGATGCGGACGATCTAGGACACGACCTTAACGACTACACGTTTCTGTATGACAGTCTCGAAAGTGTTCGTCCCACCAACAGGCCCTTGACGCAGGAGGAGTTCAAAACAGAGTTCGACTTGCAAGCGAAGCGGCTCCAGGCAGTTGTTGCGCAAGACGATCTGACCGCCTGGATCTATGCGCTCGAAAATCAAGGCCGCCGGCAAGCTCCGAATCCCGAAGAACGGTGGCGAAGCACACATTCTCTGCCCTGGCTCATCGCAGTATTGTTTTCAACCGGAGGAAAGCCGGAATCCGCCAGCGAACTCGTCGATGCGGCACTCGGAGTGCCTCGAAATTCGCCCGCTTATTTCACGGCCCGCTTCGAAGCCGCGCGCCTTCTGATCGAAGCGGGCAAGAAAGGTCAAGCGGCCCAAATGCTGGACGGCCTTCTGAATCACGGCGGTGTTTCCGGCACTTCCACTGTAAATGCCTTCCGCGCCGAGCGCATGAAGGTCGCCCGCAACTTTGAAGAATTTATCGCCTACGCGCCTCGAACGATGGCTTCGGTGACGTATGACTACGACAGCTCTGCGTTAGCAAGTGCTGACAAACAGTACTCGAAACCGTTATCCACTTTCGACGCGGACGCGACCAGCGTTTTCAACAACTCGCTGCCGCTCGGTCTTTGGCTGCGCGCCATCGGGAATAGGAGTCTCGCCGCTCCGCTCAGGACCGAGCTGGCACAATCCGGCTGGGTCCGGGCCGTCGTCGAGAACGACAGCGCGGCCGAATTTGCTCGCGAACTAACCGTGCTCAAATCGTCCTATTCAACGGGTTTGCAACCCTATTTGAACGCGCCGAATCATGCGCAGCAGACATTCGAAGCCGCCTATTTCCTTCTTCATCATCCGGAACTGCAGCCCTGGGTCCGCGCCGGTATTCAACGCCAGACTCCAGACGGCAGGATCGACGATTTCCGTGACAACTGGTGGTGTGCCGTCAACCCATCAACCGGAGAGCCAACAGACCAATTTCGCTATTACGGGATGCAATCGATCCGATCGCAGCCGGTTGCGGAATTCCTCCCTGCCGAAGAAAAGCAAAAATTCGAGACACAGGAGGAAGCGCTAGAAAAAGCCGGAAGTGGTCCTGAGTTTCTTTCCTCCATTGCCGTCGCATGGGCAAAATCTCATCCTGATGATCCGCGGAACCCGGAAACCCTCGCTCTGGCCGTAAAGAGCTCGCGTTTTGGCTGTCCGGATTCGAATTCCGCGCATTCGGTAGAAGCAGCATTCCATTTGCTTCACAGCCGTTACCCCAAGACCAGCTGGGCCCGGCAAACGCCCTATTGGTTTAAGTGAAACAGCTCGTCAGGGATACTATGATCGCGGAGGATGCACGTGCCAGATCACCCCAGGCTAGATCAACCCATGCGAGTCGGGCTTTTTACACGCGAATATCCGCCTCATGTTTACGGCGGCGCAGGAGTGCATGTGGATTACCTGAGCCGCGAGCTGGCGAAGAAAATCGAAGTGGAAGTGCACTGTTGGGGCGACCAGCATTCCGATGAAGGAAATCTGCGCGTCCGCGGAAATGAACCTTGGGACGAGATCACGAAGGGCACAATGGAGAAATTCAAAGGCGCTCTGGAAGCATTCACCCTCAATCTCACTCAGGTGAAGGCGTTGAGCGGAATCGATGTTGTCCATACGCACACCTGGTACGTGTCCATGGCGGGATTCCTGGCCAAGAAGCTGTACAAGATTCCCTTCGTCTTGACGACGCATAGCCTGGAGCCTCTGCGCGCTTGGAAATCGGAACAGCTCGGGAGCGGATATGCGATGAGTTCGTGGATGGAACGCACCGCCATTCTCGATGCAGACGCCGTGATAGCGGTTTCAAACGGCACCAAAGAAGACATACTTGCGCGTGTATCCATTGCCACCCGAGCGCATACACGTCATCTATAACGGAATCGATTTAAACGAATATCAGCGCACGAACGACACGACAGCTCTTGCGAGCATATGGCATCGATCCTCAGTCGCCATACGTATTGTTTGTTGGGAGAATTACGCGGCAGAAAGGCGTAACCAATCTGGTGGATGCCATTCAGTACATGCCGGCGAATACGCAAGTGGTGCTTTGCGCAGGCGCTCCGGACACGCCAGAAATTGCGGCGGAGATGCGGGAGAAGGTCGCAAAAGCACGAACGAAAAATCCGCGAGTCATCTGGATCGAAAAAATGGTATCGAAACGCGAAGTGATCCAACTCTACAGCAACGCGCGCGTATTCTGCTGCCCGTCCGTCTACGAGCCGTTCGGGATTATCAATCTGGAAGCGATGGCGTGCGGCGCTCCCGTGGTAGCCAGTGCAACCGGGGGAATCAAAGAGGTGGTCGTCGACGGCGCTACGGGTTTTCTCGTTCCCTTCGATCAGAACCCCAGAACGGGTTTCCCGACGAATCCCGACCAATTCGCCAGGGATCTCGGAGCAAAGGTTTCAGAACTTCTGGCGGATCCCGGAAAGTGCGAGAAATTCGGCAAGGCTGGCCGTAAGCGTGTGGAAGAGAAATTCAGTTGGGCGGCCATTGCGGATCAAACCATCCATCTGTATCGAAAGCTCATGGAGGACTCGAAGCAGTCTGCTAAAGCTCAGGCGTAACCTCCTTGGCCTGCGCTTTGTCCCATTGCAGGATGGCCGTACAGCAATCTACAGCCCTTGAAGATAAGGTTGAAAGTCGCTCTCCCATGCCCCAACAGGATGGACGTAAAAGAGTCGTTATAGAAGGTGTTTCGCCGGAAATCGATGCGGGCAGATTCCCTGCGAAGCGCACGGTTGGCGACTTGGTGCGAGTGGAGGCGGATATTTTCACGGACGGGCACGATGCGATGTCCGCTGTGCTCTTGTTCCGGCATTGCAAAGCGGAATCGTGGCAGGAGCAGCGGATGACAGCGCTCGTGAACGATCGATGGTTTGGCGAGTTCACGGTTTCCGATCTGGGCCGGTACCGCTATACGATTCAGGCCTGGGTGGATCATTGGGAAACCTGGCGCCGCGACCTGCTGAAACGCATTCAAGCCAACTCGGATATGCCTCTCGATTACCTGATTGGGGCTGAAATTATCGCCGCTGCAGCGGATCGCGCTAAGGGAGGCGATGCCGGATGGTTGCGCGAGCGAGCGGCGCTGCTGCGCGGAAGCAGCGATCCGTGCAGAACGAAGGAATAGCTCGATCGATCCGGATCTGGATGAGACGATGCGCAAACATCCGGATCGCCGGTTTGCTGACGCAATTCGAGCGCGAGCTCGAGGTCGTGGTGGATCCGGTTCGGGCGCGATTCAGCTCCTGGTACGAACTCTTTCCCAGGTCGACTGCTCCGGAGGCAGGCCAGCATGGGACTCTTGCGCGATTGCGAGTCGCGTCTCCCTTACGTCGCGGATATGGGTTTCGACGTTGTGTATCTACCGCCTGTGCATCCGATCGGTAGAGTGTTTCGCAAGGGCCGCAATAACTCGACCACCCCGGAACCCGGCGATGTGGGCAGTCCGTGGGCAATCGGCTCGGCGGAAGGCGGACATAAAGCCGTGCATCCGCAATTGGGCACGCTGGAGGAGTTCCGGCATCTGGTTCAAAGGGCTTCGGAACTCGGCATGCAGCTTGCGTTGGATATTGCGTTTCAGGTTTCTCCCGATCACCCTTACGTGAAGGCGCACGAAGAGTGGTTCCGCAAACGGCCCGACGGAACCATCCAGTACGCCGAGAATCCGCCCAAGAAATACCAAGACATTTACCCGTTCGATTTTGAGACGCCCAAGTGGTTTGAGCTCTGGCAGGAACTAAAAAGTGTTTTTGTTTCTGGATTGAGCAGGGCGTTCGGATCTTCCGCGTCGACAACCCTCATACGAAGGCGTTTCCGTTTTGGGAGTGGTGCATTACTGAGATAAAGCGCGATTGGCCGGAAGTTCTGTTTCTTTCCGAAGCCTTTACGCGACCGAAAATTATGTACCGGCTGGCGAAGCTCGGCTTCAGCCAATCGTATACGTATTTTCCGTGGCGAAATGCGAAATACGAGCTGACGACTTACCTGACCGAGCTGACACAGACGCCGGTGCGCGAATTTTTCCGCGCTAACCAATGGCCCAACACACCCGATATTCTCACCGACTTTCTTCAATTGGGAACCCGCGCGGCATTCATGATTCGATTTCTGCTGGCGGCAACTCTCGGAGCGAATTATGGGATCTATGGGCCGGCGTTCGAGCTGATGGAGAGTCGCCCGGTAAGGCCCGGCAGTGAAGAGTATCTGGATTCCGAGAAATATCAGATTCGCGATTGGGAACTAAATCGGCCGGACAGCTTACGGGAACTGATTTCACTTGTGAATCGAATTCGCCGCGACAATCCCGCATTACAAAGCGATTGGCTGCTGGATTTTCATTCCGTGGACAACGAACAGTTGATCTGTTACAGCAAGCGGTCGGCAGATGGCTCGAACCTCATCGTCGTAGTGGTCAATCTGGACCCGCATCACAGGCAATCGGGATTCGTCGATCTGCCGCTAGACAAATTAGGTCTGGACGAGGATCGGCCTTATCAGGCGAACGATTTGCTAACCGGTGCACGATATGTGTGGACCGGGTCGAAGGAACTACGTGGAACTAGATCCGCAAAGCATCCCCGCGCACATATTCCGCATTCGCCGGCGATTACGCGTCGAAACCGATTTTGAATACTTCCTGTGAGAGCGTGCTTCCAGTCTTAAATATCGATACGTGGGACAAGCCGTTCGCCGGGGCGACCCTTTCGCAATTGGCGCAGCTGCTGCCGGAGTTCATCGCCACCCGGCGCTGGTATAGATCAAAAGCACGAACGATTCAGAGTGTGGAAATTCGGGATGTGCTGGCCATTGGCAATTCAGATCAATACATACTTGTCAGCCGCGTTCAGTTTGCCGATGGCGATGCGGATGAGTACGTGCTTGCAGTGGGTTTGATTGCTTTCGGCGATGGCACGCGCGGGCAAAGTCCAAGCAACAGCGATGCTTTGATCGCGACGTATAGAACCGGCGAGGGCCGCGAGGGCAATGTGTACGACGCATTCTCCGACGCCGAATTCCGCGCGTCCCTCCTGAAGGCGATTGCGTGTGGAACAACGTTCCAGGGGCAGGACGGCAGGCTGATCGCGTCACCAACAAGCGCATTCAACGATAAGCGCGCGAGCCGCTGATCTGGAGATCGAAAGTGCGGTGTCGAAGGCTGAACAGAGCAATACGTCCATCATCTACGGCGATCGATTTATCCTCAAGGTCTTTCGAAAGCTTGAGCCGGGCATCAATCCCGATGTCGAGATCGGGGTGTTTCTAACTGAACATAGCTTCAAGAACACGCCAGCCGTGCTGGGGACGTTCGAATATCGCGCGAGGGAAAACGGCGAAGTTTGCGCCGCGGGCATTCTGCAGGAATTCGTGCGCAACCAAGGCGACGCCTGGAAATATACGCTGGGAAGCACTGAGCGACTTTTTTGAGCGAGCGCTCTCTCGCAAGGAACCGACACCTGCTCTGAAGTGCCGATCATCCGATGGATTTGACGACGCGAGAACTGCCGAGCGAAGTTCGCGATCTCCTGGGAGGATATGCAGATTCGGCACACCTGCTCGGTGTGCGTACCGCTCAGATGCATGCGGCGCTCGCAGATCCGAACGGCGGCCCTGATTTTGCACCCGAGCCATTCGCGCAAGAGGATGGAGAACAGCTCTATGAAGACATGCTGAGTCAAGCCGATATTGCATTCGAACTGCTGCGGCGCAAACAGGCGGTACTCGAGGATACGGCCGCAGAGAAGGCGCAGAAAGTTCTCCATTTGGAACATCGCGTTATGGAGCGCTTCTCGCAGTTGCGCGATCAGACCACGGCCGCCGTTCGCATTCGTTTCCATGGAGATTTCCATCTTGGACAAGTGCTCTACACGGGAAGCGATTTCATGATTATCGACTTTGAAGGAGAACCGGCACGACCTCTGAGCCAACGCCGCGCGAAGGGCCTGGCGATGCGCGATGTGGCCGGCATGATTCGATCGTTCCAATACGCCGCTTACGCAGCCCTGTTCGGGCAAGTACCCGGCGCCGCCTTCAGGCCCGACAGCACGACTGAGTCCTGGGCCGACTTCTGGACTGCTTGGGTTAGCGCCATTTACTTGAATGGATATTTTGGCGCGGCAAACGCGTCGCCGTTTGTACCCGCCGATCTCGAGCAGCGGCGTGTTCTATTCGATGCCTTCCTTCTGCAGAAAGCTCTGTACGAAGTGGCGTATGAGCTGAACAACCGGCCGGATTGGGTCAGGATTCCGCTTCGAGGAATTCTGAGTCTCATAAGCTAAACCGCACGGCATGCCAAATCCGACCCGGTTCCTCAACGAGAACGACATTTATCTGTTTCAGGAGGGCACAAACGTCAAACTGGCCGATGTGCTGGGTGCGCATGTTGCGAGCGACCGGGGCGGAACCCAATTTGCAGTCTGGGCGCCGAACGCGCGTTCCGTATCTGTTGTCGGCAACTTCAATCAGTGGCAAAGGAACGTCACGTCGTTATCGCCGGCGGGCGGCGGTATCTGGCAAGATCTCGTGCCCGGTGTGCATGCGGGAACCAGGTACAAGTATTTTGTCGAATCAAAAGATGGGCAATATAGCGTTGACAAGGCCGACCCATTTGGCTTCTTACACGAGACGCCGCCACAGTATGCTTCCATCGTCTGGGACCTGGCCTATGAATGGGGTGACGGCGAGTGGATGGAAAGCCGGCGGGCGGCAAACAACCTGGAGGCGCCGATATCGATTTATGAAGTTCACCTCGGCTCCTGGCGTCGAGTGCCCGAGCAAGGCAATCGCTGGCTTTCCTACCAAGAGCTTGCCGATCAACTCGTCCCCTACGTGAAGGAAATGGGCTTCACTCATGTCGAATTTCTTCCGGTGATGGAGCATCCGTTCTTCGGATCGTGGGGATATCAGACCACTGGCTTTTTTGCGCCCACGAGCCGCTACGGTACGCCGCAGGATTTTATGCGGCTCATCGACGAGTTCCACCAAAACGGAATCGGCGTTATTCTCGATTGGGTACCCTCGCACTTTCCTCAGGACCCGCATAGCCTGGGATTTTTCGATGGCGCTCACGAATATGAACCGGCGGACCCGCGCCGCGGCGTGCATCCGGATTGGAATAGTTTCATCTTCGATTACAGCCGAAACGAAGTCCGCAGCTTTCTGCTGAGTAGCGCGATGTTCTGGTTCGACAAATATCATGCTGACGGGCTTCGAGTGGATGCGGTCGCCTCCATGCTGTACCTCGACTATTCGCGCCCTGAAGGGCAATGGATTCCAAATCAATTTGGCGGACGCGAAAACCTGGAAGCTATTTCATTCCTGCGCCGGCTAAATGAAGACGTTTATCGCGCGCACCCTGACGTGCAAATGATCGCCGAGGAATCCACCGCCTGGCCAATGGTTTCAAAACCGGCGTACCTGGGCGGATTGGGATTTGGGTTGAAGTGGGACATGGGCTGGATGCATGACACGTTGCAATACATGTCCCAGGATCCGCTGTTCCGGAAATTCCACCACCATGAGCTGACTTTTCGGACAGTCTACGCTTTCAATGAGAATTTCGTGCTGTCCCTTTCGCACGATGAAGTCGTATACGGCAAAGGATCGCTGCTCGGAAAGATGCCCGGCGATGACTGGCGGAAGTTCGCGAACCTGCGGTTGCTGTTTTCGTATATGCACGGCCAGCCCGGCAAGAAGCTGCTGTTCATGGGAGATGAATTTGGCCAGTGGTCCGAGTGGCATCACGACGGTAGCCTGCAGTGGGAGCTTCTGAATTCCGCGCCGCACGCCGCTTTGCGATTACTGGTGGGTGACCTGAACCAGCTCTATCGAACCGAACCTGCGCTGCACATTGGTGAACACAGCCCGTCCAGTTTTGAGTGGATCGACGTTCACGATGCCGAGAAAAACGTTTTGAGCTTTATTCGGAAGGGCGGCTCCGCGGACGAGCTCATCGCGATTGTCTGTAATTTCAGTCCAGTTCCGCGAGATAGTTACCGGACCGGCGTGCCGCGGAAGGGCTTCTGGAAAGAGATCTTCAACTCGGATGCGAAGGTCTACGGCGGTACCGGCAGAGGCAATTTCGGAGGAGTTGAAACGGTGCCGATTCCGCTACACGGGCGGAATTACTCCATCACGATTGATCTGCCGCCGTTAGCAGCGCTGTTCTTTCGGTGGGAAGAGTAACGCTGTACAGCTAGGGGAGATTGCAGGCCAAGAGACCTGCTCTACGTTGCTGCTACCGAGAGGCGCGTTGCTCCCTGGAAGCTGGTTCGGTGCGGTTCAGAGTGTCATACAGCGGCTGTACGGGCTTTATATCCGGATTCTCTTCCGCGACGGAGACAGCCAGAATGCGTATCTTATTGTTGTCCGGCAAGGACAAGGTTTTCGTGTTTGCCGGCAGATCGATCGAATAAGCGAACAAGTACGAATATTGATAGGGTTCATTCAGGCCATCGACGGTGTGGTGATGCGAGTCATACCAGCCGAGGTCGGCGGGCTTTACGTATCCGGGTTGGAGACCGACGTAATCGTCGGGATAGCGCGGCGACCACTGTTTGGGCCAGTTTGGCGGTGGTGGCCATACAGCATGATGGGCTGAGATGGCCCAATCGCGCGCCGGTTCATTTTTCCAAATCCGCGTGTCCCATTGACCGACGAAGCCGCCCCAATCCTCTATGTTCAGATCGACCGCCCTGTTGCCGGCTTTGAAAGTGGCGGTTTGATCGCCATCGGCGGACGCGGCAAGGATGTAAACGCGATTGTAATGGCCTTCGGGCAGGGCGATCTGCTGACCTTTCGCAATGACTGCGTCAGGCACGCCGGTTTTGGCAGCCGCGAGGTTGAATCGCACGCCGCGATAATTGATTTCGGAAGGCAACATCTCGGCCGGAATGGCATTGCCTCGTCCGTCGAATCCGCCGCCTTCGGTCTTCGTGTCGTCGTTACTGGCAACCGCGAGATCGTAATTCAGTGTGACCGGCTGCGATTGCACCGGCGCGAGCTTCGCAGGAGCTGAGCCCAGGCGCAATGCGAATGTGCGCGGCTGGTAAGGGCTGAAGGATGTAACCAATTCGCCGCTCGTCACGGAAGCGGGCCCGATGGGCTGCTCCTGACCGTTCACTTCGCGAGCCGCAGCGATGGGGCCTGCAAATGCGACTCTTACGTTCTGCGCGGGGTTGCCGTCCATCTCGACCATGCGCAGGATTACCTCGTCATCCGCCTCTGCTTTCTTGAGCGCCAGCACACGAATGCGCGGATTGCTCAGGTGGATGAGGGAGAAACTCTTTCCCAGTGAGCCGGCGTGCTTCGCGCTTTCGAAAGCGATGAGCGGATCGTTGAGGCGGTAAGCCTGCCAGTCGGTTTGAGCCTGACGCCAATCACCCGCGTGTCCCGCGAGACCGAATGCGAATTCGTGATGGCCCCAGTCCTGGTTGGCCTGATCGCTATAGCCCGGCGGGCGGCCATTGGTTGACGGCTGCAGACCGGGCGAGCGCATCAAGGTCAGACGAATCGTATTGTCATTCGGCTTGTCGGAGCCATTCTTGCAATCGGTGAGAATGGTGACGCCGAATTCGCCGCTTTTATCAGTAAGGTCAATCCAACGATGCGAGGCGACTTCGAACTGACGCTCGTTTTCCGTTGGCCGCTGAATGGTGCCGATGTCCCAGTTATAGGTCGCGTTTTCGTTAGATGCGGTTAATGGGAAGACGGCTTTTAGATTCGCGGCAAGATCTTTCCAATCGATCACGTTGCCGAATTCGACGCGATTGCCGGCGTCGCCTGCGGAGAGACTGATGGTCTGGACGAACTTGGAATCTTCGGTTTCGCGCGTGACTTCGAGAGCAACGCGAGCGGGACCGTTCTCCTTGATGCGGATCTGAGCGGGGCCGCTGACGTAAGCGCGCGGAGCGGCTTGCTCGTCGCTGAAATCCATGTTCCAGGCGGGCCATTGTTGCGGGCGATCGGTCGAGATCGCGAGGCGGATGGGAGCGGAGAGCAGTTCCTTATTCAGGCTCTTATCGAAAATGCTGGAGACATCGCCGTTCTGGTCGAGCTTGACGCGGTAACGGGCGTTTTCGAGGGACGAATTGGTGACTTGCAGAGTGGATTTGAGCAGCATTGGTCGCAGGCTGTACGTCATAAACGGCGTATCCGACAGGAGGAGCCTTCGCGAGGAACACGACTTTATCGCCTTCCAGTTGCGAGGGCGCTTCTCTACCGTCAGGCCCGTAGACGCGAACGCCCTTGTAGCCGCTCGGCGGTGCGATGGTCGGCTTCCACAACGTCCTCGCGAGCGATGTTCAGCGGATTGTAAACCACGAGGGAGGTGCCTTTCGTCTGCGTATTCATGCCGGAAGCAACTGCTTCGGTGGCATCGGTCAGAACGCCTGCGAACTGGTTCAACGCGATGATGTCATCGTTCCAGGCGAACTCATAGGCTCTGGGCGTGGCAGTGCCGGCAGCCGTGTCGTGGAAATGTCCGCCCATGACCAACGTCCAGGCGTTATTGAGGCGTTCCAGCGGATAAGACCGGCCGCCCATCCACTGCGCCGCGACGGAGGCTTTCTCGGCGGCATCGCCGAGCAATTCGTTTTTCGTGATCCAGCGCTTGTGATAGGCCTCCGACGTGAGCGAACCGGCGGAGTGGTTGATCAGTTCGAGATCGCCTTTGTACTGCGGCATTCGCGAGGTCATCTCCGGAGTGATGTCTTTGAACATCTGATCGGAGGCCGATTCGATAACGTGCACCGGGCCATCGCCGACCAAAACCGGCGGGCCGCTGGGAGGAGGGGGCGTTTCCTGCGCCTGTCGCCGGCCGAACCTGGGTGGAGACGGGAGAACGGTTTCGCTCTTGGTCACGATGGCTTCGAGTAGTTTGACGGTCGATTCCTGCGTTGCGCCGCCCGTGTCGCCGGTGCCGACATAGTGATAATCGGCAAAGACTCCGGTCACTTTGCCATCGAGATCGATTCGCTTGGGCCAATCCTGTTCGAGCTGCCGTGGCTGCTGCATAAATCGCAATTGCTGCGGCGTGAGGCGCGCGCGCTCCTCGGCGGTGAGTTGCGGAGGAGGTGGGGGCGGCGGAGGTGTCTTGCTGAGATCGGTGTAAACATTGCTTCCGTAAGAGCCCGGATTCAGCGCGGCGATGACGCGTCTTTGCCATCGGGACCGATCCAGAGGCCCACGTTAAAAGGAATGCCTTCGGGCGTTTCTTCCGGCGAGTTCGGACCGCCGACTTTGGGAGCGGGCTGCCATCCCGAACTGAGTTTCTGAGTAGAGAATCCCTTTACTCCGGCGTGAGCGAGAATGCTGGGCAGCGATGCCGGAAAACCGAAGCAATCGGGAAGCATGTACTCTGCGCTGGCTTTGCCGAACTCGTTGCGGAAGTAGGTATTGCCGTAGAGGACCTGGCGAATGATGCCTTCAGCGCTCGGCAAATTGACGTCGCCTTCCTCCATCGAGGAGCCGGCCGGATACCAGCGTCCGGCGGCAACGTACTGTTTGATCTTGGCGTAATCGTCCGGGAAAATATTCTTTCATCAGGCGGTAGCGATTTGCGCCTGTCCAGTTGAAGACGTAATGAGGATATTTGTCGATGTAATCGAAGTTGACCCGCATGGTTTTCAGCAGATACTCGCTGATGGTTTGCGGAAATTCCCAGCGCCATTGCGTGTCCAGATGCGCGTAAGGAACGACGTAGAGAGTCGGATCCTTTGTGATATCCGGGGCTTTCATGGTTTGGGCATGCAATGCGGTGAGCATCGCCAAGCCCGCCAATATCGGAATAGCAGCAACTCTTCGGATTTGCATAAGGGCGTTCCGGCTGAAATATATCATGTGGAATACGGATGTAATGAAGACTCCAAAACGGCACACTAACGTTACTTATGGTCTTGAATGAACCCAGCCGGCGTTTGGATCATTGCGGTTCTTACGATTTTGGCAATCCTGATTCGACCGAGAGGCTGGACGGAGGCATTGTGGGCGTGCGTCGGGAGCGGGACTGCTGGTCGCGCTTCGGCTATTTGTCGCCGTCACCAGGCGCTGCTCGCTGCGCAGCGCGGAACCGATGTGTACCTGTTCCTTGCGGGAATGATGGTGCTCGCCGAGCTTGCTCGCCGGCAGGGATTGTTCGACTGGTTGGCGTGGCATGCGGTCGCGGCGTCGAAGGGATCGCAAGTCCGGTTGTTCGCGCTGATCTACGGAGTCGGCATCGCCGTCACTACGCTTCTATCGAATGACGCGACCGCGGTTGTATTGACGCCTGCTGTTTACGCGGCGGTGAAAAAAGCGCGTACCGCAACTCTGCCTTATCTTTTCATTTGCGCGTTCATTGCGAACGCGGCTAGTTTTGTTCTGCCGATTTCAAATCCGGCGAACCTGGTGGTTTTCGGCAAGAGCATGCCGCCACTGATGGATTGGCTCCGGTTTTTCGCGCTGCCATCGGTAGCTGCGATTGCGGTTACTTACGCGCTGTTGCGGTTCCTAGTGCGGCATGAACTGCGCGGCGAGATGGAAATGGATCTTAGAGTATCCGCTGCTGTCCTCGTCAGGCTTGTTGGTTGCGTGGGGAATCGCAGGTACCGCGGTGGTCCTGCTGACGGCATCGGCTTTCGGCAAGGATCTCGGGTTACCGACCTTTGTTGCTGCGCTGGCGGTGCTGGCCGTGGTTCTTCTCACGCGTCAGGACGCGCTTGTGGCGGTGGTCCGGCACATCTCCTGGGGCATTTTGCCGATGGTGGCGGGGCTATTCGTCATCGTCGAAGGCCTGAACACGGTGGGAGCCGCGGCGGATGCGCGGAATATGTTGCAGGCTATCGAGACTTGGCCGCCGGTCACGGCAGGACTTGCTGCCGCGTTCGGAGTTGCCATGCTCTCCAATATTGGAAACAACCTTCCGGTTGGATTGTTTGCAGGCAGCGCGGTTCAAGGCGACCACGTGGCAGCTTTTTTGCGCAATACAGCTTGTGGTGGGAGTGGATCTGGGACCGAATCTCTCGGTGACGGGTTCGCTCGCCACCATTCTTTGGCTGATTGCGCTGCGCCGCGAAGGGGAACATGTGAGCGCGTGGAGGTTTTTGAAATACGGGGTGGTTGTCATGCCGCCGGCGCTGCTGCTGGCAACTTGCGCGTTGCTGGTGGCGGCGATAGCGCTCACGATACACTTCGGTTTGGAATGCGCCATTGTTTTCTTTTGTTACTCGCTTTCGCTAGCTCGATGCCGAGTTGGACCGCACAATCGCCCACGCTTTGGTACACGGCGCCCGCGAAAGAGTGGAGCGAGGCGCTTCCGATCGGTAACGGACGGCTTGCGGCGATGGTGTTCGGCGGAATCGACACCGAACATTTGCAGTTGAACGAAGAGACGATTTACGCGGGAAAGAGAATGGATCGCGTGAATCCGGAAGCGCGAGCAAGCGTTCCTGTTATTCGTCAATTGCTGCTTCAAGGCAAAGTAATGGAAGCGCAAGCGATGGCCGCGAAAACCATGCTCGCCGTTCCGCCGCGCCAGCCTCCTTATGAACCGTTCGGCGATTTACTAGTGACTTTCGAGGGCGGGGATACTTCGCAAGCCACGAATTATCGCCGCTCGCTGGATTTATATGACGGCGTGATTGCGATCACCTACGATTTGAACGGGACGCGATACACGCGTGAGGCGTTCGCATCGTATCCGGACGGAGCGATTGTTCTGCATCTGAAATCGAGCCGGGCCCACGGATTGTCATTCAGCGTAGGGCTGACGCGCGAGGCGGATGCGAATTCTTCGGTAGATGCCTCCTTTGGTCCGGATACGGTGGTGCTGCGTGGGACGGCGCTGCCGCCGGACGTCAGCAATTATGCGCAAGAGCCAAAGACCGGGGCTGCCTTCACAGGCGCGGTACGAATCATTTCCGATGGCGAAACAGCGGCCGATGGACCGGACGAAGCTGCGGGTGAAGGATGCAACCGAAGCCACTCTGATTTTTACGGCAGCGACAGATGTCCGTGCGCCGGATCCGGATGCGCAATGCCGGCGGCAATTACAACAGGCGGCCGCGAAGCCCTATGCGGACCTTGTCGCGCGGCACCGCGAAGACTTTCGAAAACTCGCAACGCGCGTTTCGCTCACGATCGGCGATAGCGCGGCAGGCTGGGCGAAGACGCCGACCGATCAACTACTCGAACAGGCGAAACAAGGCGGCGACGATAGCGCGCTGGCCAGTTTGTATTTCGCCTATGGGCGCTATCTGCTGGAATCGAGCAGCCGCGAGAATTCACTGGCGGCAAATCTGCAAGGCAAATGGAATGACAAGCTGAATCCGTCCTGGGGCAGCAAGTACACCATCAACATCAACACGGAGATGAATTATTGGCCGGCGGAAACCTGCAATCTCGCTGAAACCGTCGGCGGCCTTTACAATCTGCTCCGGATCATGCAGCCCAACGGGGAGCGGACCGCACAAGAGATGTATGGCACGTCGGGATTCGTTGCGCATCATAATACCGATGTCTGGGGCGATACCGAAGCGATTGATGGGGTTCCTTCCGGTATTTGGCCGTTCGGCGCGGCCTGGCTGAGCTTATCGCTTTGGCAGCATTATGAATTCTCGCGCGATGAAGCCTATCTGCGGGACCAAGCCTATCCCATTCTGCGGGACGCAGCGCTCTATGTGCTGAATAACTTGTTCGACGATGGGACCGGGCACCTGGTAAGCGGGCCGTCTTTATCACCGGAAAATCGGTACTACACGCCAGATCACCAGCGCGCATCGCTGGATGTATCGCCGACGATGGACATTGAAATCACGACCGCGCTCTTCGTAGCGTGATCAGAGCCGAGCGAGATTCTGCAACACGGATAAAGATCTGCGCGAACGGCTTTCAAACGCCTTGACCAAGCTGCTGCCGCTGCAGATCGGGCGATTTGGGCAACTGCAGGAGTGGCGGAAGGATTACGAGGAGGTGGAACCGGGTCACCGGCACTTGTCACATCTCTTTGCGATCTATCCGGCACATGAAATTGACGCATCGAGACCGGATCTTTATCGTGCCGCGCGGGTTTCGCTGGAGCGGCGGCTTGCGAATGGAGGCGGCGGAACGGGATGGAGCCGCGCCTGGGTAGTGTGTCTATGGGCGACGTTTCACGAAGGCGATAAGGCGGATGAGAGCCTGCGGGTTCTGTTTACGAAATCGACCTGGCCGAACCTTTTCGATTTGCACCCTCCGGGTATTTTTCAAATTGACGGCAATTTCGGAGCGACTGCCGGTATCGCGGAGATGCTGGTTCAGAGCCGGGAGGGAGAAGTGGAACTTCTTCCCGCGCTTCCGGCTGCCTGGAAGGACGGCGACGTAACGGGACTGCGCGCCCGAGGTGGGCTCACGGTGGATGTGACGTGGCACGAGGGCAGGGTCCGCGCTGCTACGTTTCACGCCGCAAAAGACTACAGCTTTCAGGTGGCAATGCCTGGACAGAAAAATCGTTCCGTAAATTTGCGCGCCGGAGAAGGGCGGATGTTGAAATTTGGGTGACGCAGGCCAGAGTCAATGCAATTGATCCTCGTCCTCGGGTTTGCCTGCAAAAAAAGTCTTCACCGGCCCGGGGCCTTCTTTAATGGTGTAATCGGAAGGAATCTGGAAGAGAGCAGGCGAAGGCTCCGCGCGCTGGATATTGGTGAGCTTGTAAGTGGTCTCTCCAATTCGTGGATCGTCGCTCTTGCTCATCACGAGCACCTTCAGATCTGGTGAAAACCAGGTTTCCGTGGTGATGACGATGGGCTGATCGTTTCCGATTGTACCGGCGGGGATGGTGCGAGTGATTCGGGTACCTTGAGCCAGCACACCTTCTATGGTCTGCGCACCGAGCTGAGTTTGCGCTTCCGTCGAATTTGGCTCCGCGATGGCCACCTGCCCGCCAATCGGCGCGGCTGCTTTTCGCATCACCTGAATGTCGCCACCGGGCCCAGCCGAAATAGCTGTTTCAAACTTGGTCCGTGCGGCCGCGAGCAATGGATTTTTGCCAGAAACAAACCGGAAGGCGGTCTTCGTGTTCGGATCGAGCGTGAAATTGTAGCCTGCCACCGGATCGTCAACGGTGATCAAATGCCGCGCATCTGCGCCAGGAGGCGTGAGTTCGGAAAGCACTCGCTCAGTACGGACTCTACCTTGACTGTCGCGATAAACAGTGGAAGAAGTGGTCTGCTGGATGTGATTTCCATCGGATAGCGTCTGTATCCGCTGGGTAGTGGATTGAGCGGAGTACGGAGCGCCGGCGATGGGCGGAACCGAATCGCCCAAAGGCTGCGTAGAAGAAATTACCAGCCCCGAATTCGACCGGACCTCCCACTTGAACAGCCAGCTTTTTGCCGTTTGGGTCTCTATTTGGGCGAATGCGCATCCGGCGCAGAAGAGGGAAATCAGAACCGATTTGTACATCATTGGAAACTCCTTTTTCTCAGACAATCAACTTGCGAACGATACCTTCACGGAAGAAAACGCACTGCGCGGGCAAGGCCATCCTGCCCGATAAGTACGTCCGCGCCGATCCGCTGCCGTTTCAGCTCCTGGAGGCGCCGAAACGCCGAGAACTTTGAAATCGGAAGGCGCGAGTTGAACACGCATAATAACTGCTTCGCCCATCGGAACGCCGCTTTGAGCATAGGGAAGGGCAACGAAGCCGGGCAGAATCTCGGCTGTCTCCGTTCTGTGATCCCACTATGTTGCTGGAATGAATCGACGCCGCTCCGTCAGCCCGAGAACCAGAGTGCCGGGCGAGCGCGAAGTACAACCCGACTCCCACAATCATCAATCCAGCGGCTTGCGCAATATAAGTGCGGCGTGATTTGCGGCGGCGGTGATGAGCACGGAAAGCAGACAAAAGGCGCTGTTCCGAATCCGCGCCGGCTCGCCGCGGAACTGAGTCGGCTAAGTCCCGCAATCGATTCTTGATTTCATCCGGCTCATTCATATCGAACACCTCTCATGCTTTCGCAATTTCGCGCCAAGAATACCGCGCGCCCGATGCAATCTCGAACGAACGGTGCCGACGACGCAATCGAGCAGACGTGCGGCCTCGGCATAAGGTACTTCCTCCAAATCGCAGAGTACGATGACTTCCCGGTAGCGCGGCGGCAGGGTCAGAATCGCGATCTGCAGCGCGCGCATCTCGTGTTCCTTTGAACATCTTTCAAACGGATCGATAGACGCGGCAAAAATCGCGCTCGCCTGATCGGCATCGTCTAGCTGATGATCCGAAAATTTCTGCCGCGCGCACAACCGGCGAACCTTGTTGCGCGCCACTCCGATCAGGAACGCCTGAAGCGGCCCACGTTCGGAGCGGTACTGCTCTGGGTTCCCGTATGAGAGTCAGGAAAACCTCTTGCGTGACTTCTTCGGCCATTTCTCTGTCCCCGGACATGTGTAAAGCAAACCGGAAAATCGGTCCTTGATGGCGGCGGTACAGAGTGGCGAATGCAGATTCATCACCGCGGGCGGAAAGGCGGAGTAGTTCGTTGTCGCTCTCGGTTTCTAAATCCCGCACTGCACTGCTTTCAGAGTGTATTGGCGCGCCGATCATCGAAAGTTCCAAAAATATGGCCTCGCGATAACATTTTCAGGTGCGCATCGCGGGAAGAGACACGCCGGCCTCTCAGCTCGATATCGGCGCTCGAACCCGAAGCCGGGTGACGCGCCGGCTGCTGCCCTTTTTGATGCTGGTCTATTTGCTCGCGTATGTCGATCGCGCAAACTTGAGTGTCGCAAAGCTGCAGATGCAAGGCGATTTGCATTTCACGGATGCAGTTATCGGCTTCGGCGCGGGCATTTTCTTTGTCGGGTATTTTCTGCTCGAGGTGCCGGGCACGCTGATCGTGGAACGCTGGAGTGCGCGAAAGTGGCTGGCGCGCATCATGATTTCGTGGGGTTTCATCGCGGCGCTTACAGGATTTGTGGGCACTCCCCTGTTTGGCCATTTCAACGAAACGCGCCAATTCTACGCGGTACGTTTCGCGCTGGGTGCGGCCGAGGCAGGATTTTTTCCGGGCGTCATCGTTTATCTGTCGCACTGGTTCCGTTTTGAAGATCGGGCGCGGGCGAAAGCATATTTCATGATCACGCAGCCGATCGCGCTCGTGATCGGGCTGCCGCTTTCGCGCTGGATCATGGAAGCCGTTCACTGGCAGGGGCTGGCCGGATGGAGATGGCTCTTCATCCTGGAAGGGTTTCCTTCCGTGATTCTCGGCATCGTCACTTTATTTTTCCTGACGGACCGTCCGGAACAGGCGCGCTGGCTCTCCGATGAGGAGAAAAACTGGCTCACCGGAAATCTGAAAGCCGAAGAACTCCGGAAAATCGCTCAACGGCGAGTGAGCGTGAAGGATGCTCTTCGTCAGCCCCAAACCCTGCTGCTGATTGCGATCTATTTCCTGATCGTGAGCGGAAACCAGGGATTGATCTTTTTCTTCCCTTCGATCACCGAGAACATGACGAGCATGTCCGTGACGGCGCGGACGACGGTGACTATACTCCCCTATCTATTCGCGATTGGAGGAATTCTGCTGAATGGCTTTTCGGCGGCGCGTTCGGGAGAACGCCGGTGGCACACTGCGCTCCCGATGTTCCTGAACGGCATCGGGCTTTCGCTCGCGATACTTTCGGGCGACCATCTCGCGCTGGCAATTGCGTTCTTCTGCCTGGCCGGGGCTGCTTCGCTGGCGTATTTGCCTGTTTTCTGGACTCTGCCTACTGGGTTTCTCGGCAAATCCGCAGCCGCGGTCGCCATCGGGTTGATCAATTCGTTCGGTAACTTAGGCGGCTTTCTGGGACCGTTTCTATTTGGATATCTGAGAACGGCCACAGGACACTTCAATGCCGGGCTATGGTGTCTGACTGGCTTGCACGCTGATGGCCGGCTCTCTCGCGCTTGTGATTCGCGGGCCTGGACAACCGCTCGGGGCATAATCAAGTTGAATCGCATGGAGAAAAAGATTAAGCCGGAGCAGCTTCGCAGCTATCGATGGTTCGGCACTTCCGACATGCTGGGCTTTAGTCACCGGTCACGCATGAAGCAGGTGGGATACCAACGCGAGGATTTTGTCGGCAAACCCGTGATTGCCATCGTGAATACGTGGAGCGAGATCAATCCGTGTAATTATCATTTGCGCGAACGAGCGGAGGCGGTGAAGCGCGGCGTGTGGGAAGCGGGAGGTTTTCCGGTGGAGATTCCCGCATTCTCCATCACCGAGACCTATATGAAGCCGAGCCCGATGCTTTATCGCAATCTGCTGGCGATGGATACGGAAGAGGCTTTGCGCAGCTTGCCCGTAGATGGGGCGGTTCTGCTAGGCGGGTGCGACAAAACGACGCCCGGGCTGCTGATGGGCGCCATCAGCGCGAACATTCCAGCGATTTACATGCCGGGCGGGCCGATGTTGCGCGGCAACTGGAACGGTCAAACGCTGGGAAGCGGCACGGATTTGCGGAAGTTTTGGGCGGAGCGATGCGCGGGAACCATTACGGATGAAGAATGGAATTCGATGGAGGACGGCATCGCGCGATCGCCGGGCTTCTGCATGACCATGGGCACGGCCTCGACGATGACGGCGCTATCCGAGGCGCTTGGAATGACATTGCCGGGCGCATCGTCCATACCGGCAGCGGACTCCAATCATCCGCGGCTGGCGGTCAGTTGCGGGAAGCGCGTCGTGGAGATGGTGTGGGAGGATCTGCGGCCGCAACAGATTCTGAGCAGGCAGGCGTTCGAGAACGCGATTGCCGTGGACATGGCGATCGGTGGTTCGACGAACGCAATCATTCACCTGGTGGCATTAGCCGGGCGCTGTGGCCTGAAGTTGGAGCTGCCGCTGTTCGAAAAAATTTCGGAACGAGTTCCCGTGCTGGCGAATATCCGGCCCTCGGGTGCATTCCTGATGGAAGATTTTTATTACGCGGGCGGCTTGAGGGCCGTCATGGCGGAAATGCGCGACCAGTTGCATCTGGAGGCATTGACGGCTAACGGCCGCAGCCTTGGAGAAAACATTGAGGGCGCGCGGGCGCTGAACACGGACGTGATCCGGCCTCGCGAACATCCCTTGGCGGCGACGGGCGGAACGGTTATTCTGTTCGGCAGCCTGGCGCCGGATGGCGCGGTGATCAAAACTTCTGCGGCGAGTCCGCGGCTTCTGCAGCACAAAGGACCCGCGGTAGTTTTCAAGAATTACAACGATCTGGAAGCGCGGATCGACAGGGAAGACCTGGACGTTACCGAGGATTCCGTGCTGGTTTTGCAAAATGCGGGTCCGTTAGGTGGTCCGGGGATGCCGGAATGGGGTATGATTCCGATCCCGACAAAGCTGCTGAAACGCGGTATTCGGGACATGGTTCGCATTTCCGACGCGCGCATGAGCGGGACCGCTTATGGCACGTGCGTGCTTCACGTCGCGCCTGAAAGTTATGTGGGCGGACCTCTGGCATTCGTGCGCGATGGAGACGTGATCTCGCTTGACTTGCAGAATCGCCGCCTCGACCTGATGGTTTCCGAGAATGAATTGGCGCGGCGGCGGGCTGAGTGGGTGAAACCTGCGCCCAAGTATGAACGCGGCTATGGCGCTTTATATCTGGAACGAGTGATGCAGGCAAACGAAGGTTGCGACTTCGATTTTCTGAACCGCAAGGCCGAAACGCCGGAGCCGGAAATTCACTAGGCTATTCGTACCGCAAAGCCGAGATTGGGTCGACGCGAACTGCGCGTTTGGCGGGTGAATAGGCGGCCAGCGCAGCGGCAAATACGAGCAGAGCGGCCATTGCGCCAAAAGTGAGGGGGTCGAGCGGACTGATTCCGAATAGGAGAGCAACCATCACTTTTGTGACTGCGGCGGCGGCGCAAAGTCCAAACAGGCACCCGATCAAAACGGGCCTGAGGCATTGCAGCGCGAGCAGACGAAGAACGTCCACCGGTTTGGCTCCCAGCGTCACGCGCACGCCAATTTCGCTGTATGCGACGAGTAACATCGTAATTTACTACACCGTATACGCCGCTACAGGCGAGGAGCAGTGCTACCAACCCGAGAACAGTAGCCAGAATTGTCAGCACTCTACCGGGCAAGGACCAATAATGACGCCATTCGTCAAGCGTGTTTATTTCGAAGTAGAGCTTGGGATCCAGGGACCGGATTTCCGATCGCAAGATGCGCTTCAGAGCGGTAACATCCATTCCGCGAACTAATACGGACATGTTTACCTGATTGCGCTGCCGCGGACGATAAAGAAAAGGAACGTTCTGCTTCGTGAGATCGGTGGTATAGACGTCCTTCGCTACCCCGATTACTTCCGAGGCGCCGTTTCCGAAGCGAATCCATTTACCGAGGGGATTAGCATCCGGCCAGAGCCGCTGGGCTGTTGCTTGCGAAACAATGACGACTGCATGGGTCTCATCATTCTCAAATTCGGAGAAGCCGCGGCCGTGCACGATCGGGAATGCCAAGCATGCGGAAAAACGAAGGCGACACTTCATTCAGGCTCACCTCCATGAGCTTTGAATGGCCTTCAATTTGGGGCATGTCGCCGATTCGGCCTCCAGCGAGCGGAACAACACGCGCCAGAGTGACGGAGGTAACTGCGCTGTTTGCCTCGAGACGGCTGAGAAGCTGATCGTAGAAAACGACAGCTTTCGCTTCGGCATAGTCATCGCGCCGAAGATCGATGCTGGCCGTGACTACGTTCCCGGTCGTGAATCCCGGATCCATGTTCTGAGCAGCAATTAACCCGCGACTGAGGAAGCCGGCAGCGACAAGAAGAATGAGACAAACTGTCACTTGGCCCCCCATCAAAACGCTTCGCAGGAAGTAGCGAGATCGCTTGCCGGAGAGATGCGATTCTTCCTTCATCCCGGAGGCGAGGTCCACTTTGGTGGATTCGAAGGCGGGAAGCAAACCGAAAACAACCCCGGTAACCGCGGACAACGAAACGGCGTAGGCCCAGAGGTGCCAGTCGAGAGACAAATTTATCGGCAAGGGGCGGGATCTGGCGCGGCAGGTTGGCCAGAAACCAGTTATACAAAGTACGAAATGCGGCATGAGCAGCAAGGGTTCCGAGGAGTCCTCCTGCAAGCGAGATCAGAAGGCCCTCGGCGAGTAATTGACGGATGATTCTTCCGCGGCTTGCTCCGATGGATAGGCGAACTGCAATCTCTCGCTGGCGGTGAGCGGCGCGCGCGAGCAGAAGATTGGCGACATTTGCGCAAGCGATGAGCAGGACAAGACTGACACCGATCAGAACAACCGTACCGGCAGTCAGCAATTGCTTTCTCCTGATCGGTTCCGAGAATAGGCTGGCGATATCCACGCTGAGTGTTGTTTTGCGTCCGGGCTGGAGCTTGTCCATCCGCTGAGCAATCAATTGCAGATCAGCCCGGGTCGCGCTAACGGAAACGCCAGGCTTTAGATGCCCAAGCAGGCAGAGCCAACTCATATTGGCATCGTGCCAATCGAGCTGCGGCATCAGAGCCGGTTGCGCGGCTATGGGAGCCCAGAAGTCCGCGGCCACCATGAAGGCTCCTGCAAAACCGGGCGGTGCGATTCCGACCACGGTGAATGGATGACGGCTCAGTGTGATGCTCTGGCCCACAATAGCGGGATTGGCGCTGAATCTTGATCTCCACAAGGAGTCGCTCAAGACCACAACCGCGCTGTCGCCAGTTGAACGACAATTCGCTTCGGAGAAACCGCGGCCAAAACGAGGTTTGCGACCTAGGACATCGAAGTAGTTACAGGCGACAATCTCTCCATGCAAGAGTCCGGATTGAGGGCCCGTGAGGGTGGCTTCGAGAAAAGGCACGTAGGCGGTGAGGCCGTTTAAAGATTGCGTCCCGTCGCGGTAATTTTCGTATTCCGGGTAAGAAAAGAGCGATTCAGATCCGTGGATACCGCGCTTTTTCAGGCCTTCAAGAGATTGATAGACGCTGACGATGTTCGCGGCATCGCGAACCGGTAGAGGCCGGAGCGCGAGAGCATTCAAAAAAGTGAATATGCCCGTGTTGGCGCCAATCCCCAACGCAATCGCTCCGATTGCGACGATTGTAAAACCGGGCGTCTTCCACAACATCCGAAACGCGTATTTGAAATCGCGGATCGTAATATCGAACGGGTTAGCGCGGACGGAGGTTGGCCGGATAGCCACCCAATCCGGGGTGGGACGCCAACGCAAACGGAGCGTACTCATCGCCTGACGCCAAAACCAGCGCGAGGAATGATTCGGATCTTGGAATTCTTCGCAGAGATCGCCCGCGATCGCCTCGTACGATGCACGCGAGAGCAAAAGGCGGAGGAGAAGGAGCGCCAGAAACGGAGGTCGTCGTTGCATGCGATTTGCCTCAGACTTTGTTTAGGTCGAGACCCTCCCACATCGAGGCGAGCGCCACGCGCGTGCGTTCCAAAGCGCGCAGACCCGAGGCGTGCACTTTGAAATAACGTCGGGAACGGCCACCGCGTTCGGGGCGCGAATCGGAAAAACGCGAGGTGATATAACCTTTTTCTTCCAGTCGATCCAGTGTGCTGTAGAGGGCGCCCACGGAGATCGACCGCTTGGTCCTCTTCTCAATTTCCTGCCGGACGGGAACGCCATACGCGTCATCGCCCAGACGTAGGAGAGCAAGCAGAACGATCTGCTCAAACTCGCCGAGAAAATCGCGCGAGGAGGTCATTAGTTCTGAATAATAGAACAAATGATGGGTGGTGTCAAGGGAAATAGTCCCTCCTCGCCGATAAGGTCGGGCTCTTGCGCACCAAACGCAGAGGCTGCCGGATGTGATTTCTCCGGGCCAGGATTGAACCTCAGCACCAGCGACCGGCCGGAGCAGGTCAAAGGAATTCACGTTCGGACTGACTCGATTGCTCGCCAGTTTGCTATATGGCATGAAGGCAAGTGATCCTCTCACGTTCTCGGCGGTCGCTCTCGTGCTTACCGGAGTGGCTCTTTTCTCCACATACATCCCGGCACGGCGCGCAACAAATGTGGCCTCGCTGATTGCATTGCGCGAAGAATAACCAGAACACGGCATCTCTGCCGGCGGAGCCATTGTTCGTCGCAATGTTACAGTGCCCCTAGAGGCCTTTTCCGCATCCAACTCTTGTGAGATCTCATTCCGCCTATCACAGGCGTCCGCGCAATGTGAGTAGCGCCGCAACCTTTTCTGGCCGCGTGATGCGGTTTCCGGAGACGGCCAATTTCTTGCGGAAAGCCGCTCCTGCTTTTTTCCGTGAACTCTCCAAGGAATATAAGCGCGAAACGCTTCCCGCTCCGCTTCGACCGAATCCGAAGACCTGGCCGGACCGCGGCATGCATGCCGCGTGGCTGGGGCACAGCACCATATTGTTGAAGCTGGACGGCTTTACAATTCTTACGGATCCTGTTTTCAGTCCTCGGGTCGGAATCAATCTTGGACCGTTAACCGTGGGCATCAAACGGCTTGTGGACGTTGCGGCGGAAATCGCGGAGCTTCCGCCCATCGATCTGCTTTTGCTCTCGCACGCGCATATGGATCATTTCGATCTGCCCAGCCTGCGCGGGCTCGAAAATCGTCAAACGCGTGTTATTACAGCCTCCCGCACGTCTGACCTGCTGCGCGTCCACCGCTACGCGAATGTGCATGAGTTGCGCTGGAATGAAAGCGTTCAGGCCGGCGCGGCAAAAGTGAGAGCGTTCGAAGTTTTGCACTGGGGCGCTCGTATGCGCAGTGACTTATATCGGGGATTCAACGGATATCTGGTGGAAGTCGGTCCCTACCGGCTCGTGTTTGGCGGAGACACGGCATATACCGACTCGTTCCGCCAGCTTCGATCGTCGAAGCCGGTTCACTTGGCCATTATGCCGATCGGCGCGTACGATCCATGGATCCGCGTCCATTGCAATCCGGAGCAGGCTTGGGCCATGGCAAATCATGCCGGAGCTGAATTCGTGTTGCCTGTTCACCATCAGACATTTCAGTTGGGCAGGGAGCCTCGAACCGAGCCCATCGAGCGCATTCTGGCCTGCTGCCGGCTCCACGCCCGATCGAGTGTGTCTGCAAGAGATCGGGCAAGAGTTTCATCTGTAGCGATTCAGCCGTAGAGCGAATCTAAGTTCCCGGAGGAACGGATGCATTCATCTCTGCGGCGGTTCGATCTGCTATTTGCCCTGGCAACGCTGGTGGCGGCCTTAGGCTCGGCAAACGCGGCGCATTACAATCGACACCAGCAGCACGACGGACTGGAAGATCAGCAATGGCGTAGTCACAGTGGATTGGATTCCAAGCGACGGGCGCATCTTCAGCATTCACTGGTCGGCCTTCCCGAACCAGGATCTGATAGATCAGACCAACAGAGACCATCTTGGCCCCAAGGGCTTTTATATGGACAATGTGGGACCTGGATCTACTAATACCAATCCGAGCGCGAACTACTCCTTGGATTCGAACGCCAATTATATTGATTGGTGGATTACGTGGCCGGCGAGTTCGGGTAATGCGTTTACCTGGTCACAGCACTACATTCTGTTCGCAAACGATCCAGGCATTCACATTTACTTTGTTTTAGATCACGGTCCCGGGGATATTGCCGGAAGCATCGGCCAGATCCAGTGGGTTTTTCGCGGGGATCTGACTGAGTTCACAAACACCTATTCAGTGAATACCGGCTTGAGCAATCTAGGCGCAACCGCAGTGCCTTTACCTGATCCGAGCGTCTCCGGAACTACGGATCCCGGACGTCAGGTGCAGGATGCGACAGTGGATCTGCATGGGTTGCCTTTGCCAAACGGGTATCGCCGCGAATTTTATACCAAGTACGACTATTCGAGTTACGAGTACCTACACAAAGCGCAAGGCGTTTATGGCTCAACGATGGCCGCTTGGATGGTGGTCCCCAGCCGGGAATCGCTGACAGGCGGTCCGACCAAGCAGGATCTTATTTTTACTAACAATCTATTGATCATGGAAGCGTATTCCAACCACCTCGACAATCAGATTACTTTCCCCGTGGCCGCCGACGCGCCCATGCACCGGCTCTATGGCCCGTTCTATCTCCACTTCAATCAGTTCGATGCCACCCACCAAACTGCGTCGTCGCTGTATCGCGAAGCGCTCGCTTCGGCGAATTTCGTCGATTCTCTTTACGACAGCGACTCCGTTCTTTTGCAGAACGGCTACGTGATCTCCAGCGCTCGCGGCAATTTTGTGGCGTTTATTCATGGCGGCGGATCGCTCACGCCCAACCAATCCTGGGCTGTATTAAGCGATAACGAGACTAACTTTCAGTACTCTCATGCTGGGCGTCAATACTGGGCAAGTACCGACCCCTTCGGCAGTATCGTACTCGGCAAAGTGGTTCCAGGAACCTACCGGCTTTCGGCCTACGTGTTAGGCGAATGGGGCGAATTGCGAGTAGATAATTTAAATGTTGGCGCGAATCATCCCACCTTTCTCCAGTTGAAATTTACGCCGGAAAACTTCGGCTCCGCGCCTCCAATCTGGACTATCGGAACGCCAGACCGATCCGCGCACGAATTCCTGCACGGACAAATCAAGAACCCTGTCGATCTCGATCCTAACTATGTGGACGAATACACGTTGCGTCTCGGTAATTCCGTCCAAGACGACCGCGAATATTGGGGAAATTGGAACTACTGGGCGGATTTCGCGACTAACCATGGTGCGGTGGTTTATTATGCAACCCCGGTCGGATCCACTCCCGCGACGAACGATCTTAGTAAATGGAACTATGTGCAGTGGCAGAATTTCAATCCAGGTTTGTACGCGGGTATCTACAATTCCTCCGATGACACGACGGATGGCTATAAATATGTCTGTCCAAGCTATGTAGGATCGTGCGCAACGGCAACCGTTCCCAATTGGCAAGTACACTTCACGACGACGGCGCAGCAACAGGCGCAAGGCCAGTACGTTCTGTTGTCAGTCGGACTCGCTGCCACGGAAGCCAGCGTGACCGTTTCGTTGAACGGAAATCCGCTGGTCTGGCATGGTTTTAATCTTAAGAATGCCGACGCGGGAGTGCGCAGCGGATTTTCCGGCACATACCAATGGGTAGTCTTCCAATGGAATACGAATCAGCTCAACCCTCCGGGCGCCGATAACGTCCTCACGTTTAATGTGAACCGGACCCAGGGCGTAATGTACGATGCGCTTCGGATGGAGATCGCAAACGCATCGGCAGCGCACGAAACTACCGGCTGGAACGACTACGAGTATCTGAACAGCAGCACCTACGAACCGGCAAACGATATTCTGCCCAACAACAATCACTGATTTCTAAGAGCTGAGCACCTGCCATAAATTGCTGTAGTCGTCGGTCCAGGGCGCGCATTGCGGCGGCACGGCGATTTTGGAGAGTTGCCCTTTCAAAATAGGATTGTTGAAGAAATCGGGACGGCTGCTAACCAGCACATAACTGGAGCTGAAAATCTCCTTCGCGAATCATCGTCGGCGCTTTCGACGTCGCCAGACAGGTTTACCGGACTCTTTGGCGGCCAACATCACCACCGGCGCAAGGTTTAGGTAGCGATTTGAGATGTGGACGGCCAGCACTCCATCGGGCTTCAGATGACGCCAGTAAATGCGGAATGCTTCCCGAGTAAGGAGATGAACGGGTATCGCATCGCCCGAGAACGCGTCAATGACTAAAATGTCGAATTGCTGGCTAGGCTCCCGTGCTAGCGACAGCCGAGCATCGCCGAGCACGATATCAACATGCGCCGGGCAATCGGAAAGATATTTGAAGCGGTCCCGGGCAATCTGCACAACCAGCGGATTAATATCGTAAAACCGCAGCGTGTCTCCGGCGCGGCCGTACGCGGCAAGAGTTCCGGTGCCGAGGCCCACTACGCCCATGCGCAGAGGTCCTGAAGTTTCGAGAGCCCGCCAGGTGAGGCCGATCCCCGAATCTCGTGAATAATACGTGGTTGCCATGTGCCGCAGAGTTGGGCTGAGGAACTGAATGCCGTGCGTGATGGTGCCATGCATCAGTTGACGAATGCGGTGGCCCTGATCTGCTTCGTCGTAGACGTGAAGTGTTCCGTAGAAATTGCGCGCGACGAAGCTGGCCGAGCGCACATCTTGCAGCGTCTCCTGGCAAACGTACCCGGCCAGCATCACTGTGCACGCGAGGCCTGCCATCCAGAGAGGAAATGCGAGCCGGTTTGTTTTCTGCCTTCGCCGCTCGCGCCACAAGACCAGGAGGAGCAGCATTGCGCAGCCCACGAACGCAATCGGATTTTCGAAATTAGCCGGAAATAAATGCGGCGCAAGTACGGCGACGAATAATCCTCCGAGAGCACCGCCCGCCGAGAGGCAGAGATAAAAAGTGGTCAGCTTCGCCGGTACGGGTTTCATTCGAGCAAGTTCTCCGTGGCAGGCCATGCAGCAGACAAACAGCGCGCCGGAGAGAAGCGGGACTTCGACGGAACCGACTGATCCTGGAATGGGCCCATCACGGCTACCAGGCAGCCGAGGGCAGGAAGAACCAGTGGCAGAAAGATAATTCGCTTGTACCAGCGGTCGCTCTCAAAGCAGAGGATGAACGTCAAAAGATAAACGCTCAGCGGAAGCACCCAAAGGAGCGGCATCGGCGCTATGTTCTGAGTAAGCAAATTTGTGACAGCCAGAAGCAAAGTGGATGCGCAAGCGGCGAGTAGAATCCAGAGAAGAATATCCACTTTAGAGAGCGCTGCCGCTTGTACGGCATTCTTGGGCTCGGACCGCAGTGTGTCCCGTTGAATTGCAAAAATCGCTGTACAGGCGCAAACAACCGCGAACACGGCAAAAGCGCCCGACCAGATCCACGCCTGTTGATGGCCTGTTAAATACGGCTCAATGAACAGGGGATAAGAAAGAAGCGCTACCAAGGAACCGGCGTTTGAGAGCGCGAAATAACGATACGGCAGGGCGCCATTGCTGGCTCTCGCGTACCAGCTTTGCAGCAAGGGACTGGTGGAGGACAAGAGCACGTAGGGCAGCCCGACCGATGTAGCAAGAGCCGCGAAGACTCGCCAGGTAGGGTCTTCACCCGGCTTCGATTGCCACATCGCATTCGGGAGAATGGGCAGAGCCGCAATTCCGGCGAGCAGCAAAAACACGTGTAGAATCGCCTGCTTTTTCGGGTGAAAGTGCGTTGTCAGCTCGTGAGCATAGCAATATCCCAGTAAGAGGCCGAACTGAAAAAAAAGCATGCACGTGATCCAAACCGCCGCGGATCCGCCGAACCACGGCAGAATCAGCTTTGAAACGAGCGGCTGAACCACAAAAAGCAAGCAGGCGCTCACAAGAATCGTGATCCCGAAGAGCAACGGCAGCGCCAACAGGAAAGGTCTGCGCGTTAACCTTTCAGCGATTCGCGCCTCTGCCGTGAAGGTGGACACTCAATTCTTATCTTCGGCAGGGAGCGCACTACGCGTTTCCGGCAAAAGCATCCTCACATCGTACCGTGACTTGCTCTTGCAGGATGCGCAAATGCGGCTTGTATGGCTTGCAAGGCAAGTGGGCCCATCACCTCGTAGCCGGCTTCGTTCGGATGAAGTCCATCGAAGGTCAAATCCCTTTTCAGCATCTTGTTTTCATCGAGCATGGCGGAATAGTAGTCGAGGTAAACAAAGCCATTCTTGCCGCAATAATCTTTGATCCACGCATTCAGCGTGACAATTTTCTCCGGCGGCCGGCGCTCTGTCTGAGGCTTGATGTAATCGCAGACCGGCGTGATCGAAGCGAGCACGACGCGGATATTGTTTGCTTGCGCGAGTTGAGCCATGGACGCCAAATTCCCCTCGATCTCTTCCAGAGTTTCGGGGCCTGTATTGCCGGCGATGTCATTAGTTCCCGCCAGAATGACAACTGCTTTGGCTCTCAAGTTAATGACGTCGGGACGAAAGCGCACCAGCATTTGAGGTGTGGTTTGCCCGCTAATGCCGCGGTTCACAAACGGTTTCCCAGGAAAGAATGTGCCGCGGGTCCTTCCCCAGCCGTCAGTGATCGAATCCCCCATAAAGACCACTCGATTCTCCGCTGCGGCGGGCGGAGCCAAGTTCGCGTTCTCCTCGCGGTAACGGCCCAGATTCGCCCAGTCTTTAAGAGTCTTCTCGTCTTTGGCTAGCTGCGCTTGCTGTTTCGCGTTATCGGGCTGTTGCTCAACTATGTCCGGAGGCAGCTGGGGCGGTCTAAGCGGTGGCGTTTGTGTCTGTGCGAAAACGAGATTTGCTGCCAAAAACGAAAGAACCAGAGCTTTCACGTGCGGAGTCCTCTGGTAGGAGATTACCGCACTGCTGCGGTCTGGGCGTAATTCCCAATTCCAGTGCGTCGATTCGTTACTATGATTGAAATTGATTAAACCTCTCGCGATAGGCCTGTTCGCTTTGGTAGCGGCCACCGCCCTGATGGGCCAGGATGCCGCTCCATGGAACGCCAAGGCAGCGCGCACTTATCTGGACGGACGGATGACGTGGTGGATGGGTTGGCCCGTGGCTGCGCGCGATCATCAGACGTTCTGCGTTTCCTGTCACACCGTATTGCCGTATGCCTTGGTACAGCCGGCGCTGCGGCGTAGTCTTGGCGAACAGGCTGCCTCACCGATTGAGCGCAGACTCATCGAGAACGTGACCAAGCGGGTTCGCATGTGGAAAGAGGTGGAACCGTTCTATCCGGACGCACAGCGCGGCACGCCAAAAACGGCAGAATCGCGCGGGACAGAATCTATCTTGAACGCTCTGATTCTAGTGTGGACGGAATCATCGACGGCGGATGCCCGCATGGCGCTGGATAACATGTGGGCCCAACAGTTGACCGACGGAGAAACATCCGGAGCCTGGGATTGGCTGCAATTTCACAATGCTCCGTGGGAAGGCGACTCACAGTATTATGGCGCAACCCTAGCCGCGCTCGCGGCCGGGGTCGCTGCCGATTCGCAGAATGGAGTGAACTTGTTGCGCGATTATTTGCTGCGCAAACAAAACTCGCAGGTGCTGATCAATCGCGTGATGCTGCTTTGGGCATCCACGAAACTTCGGGGTCTCCTGACCAGTCCACAACAGAAAGCGATTGTTGAAGCAGCGATGCGTAAGCAACAAGCAGATGGGGGGTTCAGTCTTTCGTCCTTTGTTGGCGATTGGAAGCGCCGGGACAACACACCACTCGAGACCAAGAGCGATGGCTTGGCGACGGGTCTTGTTACCTTCGTGCTGCAGGAAGCTGGTATTCCGGAGGACCAGCCGCAGCTGCAGCGCGGCTTGACTTGGTTGAGTCAGAATCAGGATAAGACGGAGGGTCGCTGGCTCGCCTATTCACTGAACAAGCAGCGAGACCTATCAACAAACATAGGCCGCTTTATGAGTGATGCAGCCACGTCCTATGCCGTGCTTTCGCTGGAAGAACGAAGCCGAAAGTCGCGCGCCTCCCGACTAAATGAAAACCTCGGATCAGACCGTGGCCGCTAAATAGCCGATCACTCCCGCTTCTCGGATTGCAGCCCAAAGCAGTACACGTTCGAATCATGGTCAACCAAGAAGATCTTTCCCGCCGCCACCGCCAGTCCAGTGAAATGTACCCAGGAACTGATGCTTGTACCGCTGTTATAGAGTTCTCGCCCGGTCCGTGCGTCGAGGGCCTTCAGCACCGCCGGACGCGTATTCTTTAGTCTGCCCTTCTCGCCGCCTTTTTGAACAGGATTCTCTCCGTTGAAAAGCGCAAGCACAAGATCGCTCGCGATCACGACTGGTTCAGGCGATGCGAATCCACCCGAAATCCACGCTGGCTCAAGCACGGGATTCGGTGCGCGTGAATCGGCAACTACTCTGAATGCCATGATGCTCCCCTTCCTCGTGTCGCCAATTATTGCTGGAAATCTAGGCCCATTTGAGGCGGGAGGCCCACCCATCGGCACATAAAGCCAGGTCTGTCCATCCACATCGCGAGCCGTCGACAGTCCGCCCCAGATCCCCAGGCCCGAGCAGCATTCCGCGGCATCATTTCCCAACCGAGGTGATGTATAGAGCGCAGTCTGATGGTCCCTTGATCCAAGCGAATCGGCATCCATGAGATAGACCACTGCCTCTTTCGCGCCATGTGCCAGAAGGTAGTGATCTCGCCAACCAAAAAATACCGGGCTGGCGGACCCCAGGTCGAAATCTTTCTTGTTCAAGTACGACCAGTTCGGCGGTAAGTAATAATCGACTACTTTTAGGCTGTCTGATGACGCGGCGATGACCGTGTTCGAGTAGTCTCCTGCTCCAGCATCGAAGCTGCCGTCCCCGGTCCCGCCGTAAATGCGGCCATTAGTCCCAATAACTGGCCCAGCTCTGCCCCAAATTCCGGCTGTATTTGTGTTCGATAGTAAACCTTGTTCAATCACGGGCCGGTGGGGATCACGCACATCAATCGAGTAAAAGCCGGAGAGCCCGTTGCCGCAGCCCTGAGAAAGCGTCGTATAAACCTTCCCGTCTACCAAACTCAGACTCCAGCTCTTAGAGAAGGGCGCCACAAATTGAATGGGGCCGTATCGGACTCTCCCACTTCCCAGATCGAGGCCGTACAGCATACCGTCAGGCCCCAGTACATACAGCGTCTGGCTGCTTTTGTCGATAACGGGTGTCGCTGTGATTCCGTTCGGGCAGAGGAAAGTGCCCTGATAAACGTAAACGTTCTTCTTCGATTCGACGAAGTTCTTGATTGTGTATGTCCACACAATCTCTCCCGTTTCGGCATCGAGCGCAAAGACCGTGCCTGAAATGCCCGCAACATACACCACGTTCTTAAGGCCCTTCACTGTCGAGATCTTCTCCGCAGCCACCGGTGCCGTCAACGCGGATAAGCTGTAGGACTCGTTCTCGACTTTCGCTTTCCAGAGCAAAGTCAGGTTCGAGATGGTCTTCGAGTTCAGGGCCGACTCTTCGATCGCCCACCCGGTACGCTGCGGGTCATGAGCGAAAGTGAGCCAGTCGGCCGCCCTGGCCGCAACGGGAACGAATAATGCGCTCAGAGCCAGGATTGAAAGCCACGAATACCAAGAGTAGGAAGAGTATCGTTTTTGGTTTTGGGGCAACTGGTTAGCTTATCGCGCTCGCTACCAGAAATCAGGAATGCGCGGCGGCGACCACGGGTAAGATCGCGGTTTTCCTTATGCTAGCTTGTGAATTTAAAATGCACTTTTCGCAGGTATCGATCTCCGTCATTTCGATTGCGGCCTTTTGCCTATGTGCACACGGGCAAAATACCGAAAGAAAGTCTAGCCAAGTCACGGAAGCGAAAGGTATGCCGCCGAGAGCCACTCCACGGGATTATCAGGCCCAGGCTCAGGCAGGCCCCCTGACAGTTGCCGCCGAGTTTATGGGACACGCTGTTCCAAGGCCGGAAGGGCCACTTTCCACGGATGACTATGTGGTGGTTGAGACCGGCCTCTTTGGTGCCCCGGGCATGCGGACCACACTGTCCGTTGATGATTTTTCTCTCCGCCTCAACGGTAAGAAAACGCTCTTGTCCAGTCAGCCGTATGGTTTGGTGGTCAGCTCTTTGAAAGATCCCCAATGGATACCGCCGGAGTCAGCCGAGTCGAAATCAAAATCGAAGACCGGCATTAGTGCTGGTGGCCAGAGCGATCCTGGCGCTATGCCTGCGCCGGTCCACGTCCCCATAGAATTGCAGCGCGCGATGGCTCAATACCTGCAAGAATCGTCGCTACCGGAAGGAGACCGAGTGCTTCCGCAGGCAGGGCTCATTTTCTTTCAATATCGGGGCAAGACCAAGAGCATCCGCTCGATCGAACTGATATATGCAGGTCCCGCCGGGAAAGCCACGCTGGCGCTTCAGCCCTAAGGGTTGGCTAGCGATCTGCGGTTCGCTGGCGCGACATGATGTCTGGGTATTCTTTTGCTATCCTTCGCTCTCGGTCGTTATTCAAACGCTAAAAGATCGAAAAGATGGCGGTAAGAATCCCTACTCGATTGGCCGAGGCGTGCCAAGAAAATGCAGATGGTTTGAAGTGGCTCAATCGTCTCCCTGATGTTCTAGTTGAGCTCCAGCAACGATGGTCCCTAACTCTCGAGGATCCATTCGAGAACGCCGGAAATAGTTGCGCTTGGGTGGCAGGAGTGAGACTACCGAACCGAACCGCTGCGGTATTGAAGCTCGGCATGCCACACATGGAGGGAGAGCACGAGATCGAAGGGCTGCGCTTCTGGGATGGGGATGCAACAGTACGATTGCTCAAGGCCGACGATCATCTGGGCGCGATGCTTCTGGAGCGCTGTGAACCGGGTACGGCTTTGCGTGAGATTCCAGAAGCCGAGCAGGATGTTGTAATCGCGGCACTATTGCATCGCCTATGGCGTCCACCTTTAGCGCCTCATTTCTTTCGTCCTTTATCCGCAATGGCGGCATATTGGAGCGCCGAAACACTAGCTCAACGCGCCCATTGGCCGGATCCAGGTCTGATCCTTGAGGGTTTACGCCTTTTCGAGAAGCTGTCGGAAAGTGCGCCTGGCGACGTGCTCCTGGCAACTGACTTGCACGCAGGGAACGTGCTTCGTGCACAGCGGGAGCCGTGGCTCGTCATAGACCCGAAACCGTTTGTGGGCGACCCCGCGTACGATGCAACACAACACCTGTTGAATTCTTGCGCGAGGCTGCGTGCTAATCCGGAGAAGACAATCTGCCAATTCGCAGAATTGCTTGGCCTCGATCATGAGCGCATTTGGCTTTGGTTATTCGCTCGCACCACGTTGTCCGCAGGCACCCACTGGAAAGACGCCGGTTGGCTTGAACTTGCGCGCACGCTGGAACCTTAGGAGATCATAGGAACCTTGGCCTATATTGAATGAGGCCTGATTGTGCAACAAGTCAAGGTCTACCGAACGCATCTGACGCCGGTGAGCTTTCTGCGCCGCAGCGCCGCTATCTATCCGGACAAAACCGCAGTAGTGCATGGCGACAGACGCTATACCTATCGCGAGTTCGAAGAACGTGTCAATCGCCTGGCCAGCCGCCTGCGATCTGATGGACTCCGAAAGCACGACCGCGTTGCTTTCTTATGCCCAAACACTCCGGCCATTCTTGAGGCGCACTTCGCCGTACCGGCCGCAGGCGGCATTCTGGTGGCGATCAATACCCGGCTGAATAGTGCGGAAATCGGATACATCCTCGAGCACTGCGGCGCGCGCTGGCTTTTTGCTGGGACTGAATGCGACGCGTTGCTCGCCGCCCTGGAGCCGTCGGAAATTAAGCGTGTCCGTATTGCCGACACGGGAGAGCCCGGCGATCCATACGAGGACTTTCTCGCTGGCGGTGTGCCCAGCCCGGTGGCGAGCTGGCTCGAAGACGAAGAAGAGACGATCAGCATCAATTACAGCTCCGGCACGACCGGCCGGCCGAAGGGCGTCATGTATACGTACCGCGGTGTATACCTCAATGCGCTGAGCCAGGTGATTGAGGCCGGTATGAACAGCGATACGGTTTATTTGTGGTCCGTGCCCATGTTTCACTGCAATGGATGGTGCTTCCCTTGGGCCGTAACGGCCGTTGCCGGAACGCACGTGTGCTTGCGGCGCGTTGACGCTGCACAGATGTGGCAACTCTTCGAGGAGCAGGGCGTGACACACTACGGCGGCGCTCCTACCGTGCAGATCACACTTATGAATCACCCGGCTGCCCGGCAGCTCGAGCGGCCGGTGACTGTATATATTGCCGGCGCTCCTCCCTCGCCCACGCTGCTCGCGCAGCTCAAAGCACGCAACTTCCATCCCATCCACGCCTACGGCCTGACGGAAACGTATGCGCCGATAACGAGCTGCGCCTGGCACCGCGAGTGGGATAACAGGTCCGCGGAGGAACAAGCGCGTTTGCTTGCGCGCCAGGGGCAAGGCCAGGTGACCGCCGACCTGGTTCGGGTCGTAGACGATTCCATGACCGACGTGCCGCGGGATGGCCGGACGATTGGCGAGGTTGTCATGCGCGGCAACATTGTGATGAAGGGCTACTATAACGATCCGGAAGCGACCGCAACGGCCTTCCATGGCGGCTGGTTTCACTCTGGAGATCTGGGCGTTTGGCATCCCGACGGTTACATCGAGCTGCGCGATCGAAAGAAAGACATTATTATTTCCGGTGGCGAGAACATTTCGACAATCGAAGTCGAGCAAACAATCGCCAAGCACCCGGCTGTGCTGGAGTGTGCCGTCATCGCCGTTCCCGACCAGCACTGGGGCGAGCGACCCAAGGCCTTCGTAGCGTTAAAGCCAGGCCAGACAGCCACAGAGCAGGAAATTATCGCGTTCTGTCGCGAGCACATGGCGCATTATAAATGCCCGGCAGCGGTGGAATTCAGAGAGTTGCCGAAGACCTCAACTGGGAAGGTCCAGAAGTTTATCCTGCGCGAGAAAGAATGGGCTGGACACGAGAAGCGGATCAACTGAGAACATGATCGTGCCTCGGCTCATAATAATCCCATGCACTCCCGGCTCGGCAAGTACAACATCATCGGCTTTGTCAGCATCGTGAATGTAGCTCGCGCGAAAGAATTCTATCGTGATACACTCGGCCTGCGCTTAGTGAGCGAAGAGCCTCCGTATGCATTGGTATTCGATGCCAATGGCATCATGCTACGCCTGGGAATGGCTGAGAAGCTTCCACCGCTTCCGGGCACAGTCCTAGGTTGGCAAGTTCCAGACGCCAGCGCCGCCGTAAGGGATTTGGAACAAGCTGGAACCCGTTTCGAACGCTACGACTATCTGAAACAGGACGCACAGGGCATCTGGACCACGCCAACTGGCGCAAGGGTCGCGTGGTTTAAGGATCCGGACGGGAACATCTTGAGCATCTCGGAATTTCCGGAGTCGAAGCAATGAACACCCGTGCGTCGCTGGTCCTTTGCTGTATTTTTGCGATCTAAGCGATTCGGCCAAATCACCCCGATGCGCTGACCTAGTGGAGCAAGCCCATGCGCCGTAGGATGTTTTTGAATCGCGGATCCGTTCGAATGTTCTCGAGCCGCGGGTCGGGGAGCAGCCAGCCGTTCATGGAACGTTCCGCATAAGCCTTTTCGAACCACTGCAAGGCTCGATCCCGCTGGCCAAGGCCTTCGTAAGCGATCGCGAAGTACTCGGGCGTGTTCTCATTGGTTCTTAGGATTCTGAGATTCCGATATACCTAACCACAACTTGCCGCCGCTGTTCTAAATTTCACGACGACCCAGCATCCGTCAGCCTCGAATGCCATTACGAATCGCGCGAAACCAGTGGGCGAATAGCGGGATGTGAACTCTGCGGCGAAGCGGCTGCGCTTCAGTTGTCGTTTGCAGCACGCGGACAATTTCCGATGCCGGTACTCGTGTGGCAACGGCGTCCACCGCAGCGTAGCGCACGACGCGCTCAGGATCAATGACAAACATCGCAGGCTTGGCAATACCGCCCTTTTCCCGTGCGTTATAGATGTCCAATTCCTGGATGGTTCGCCGCTCCGTATCGCACAAAATCGGAAAAGGCAAACGCAGGTCGAGTCGCAAGGCCTCCGATTTTTCCGGCGCATCCACCGAGACAGCTATCACCGTCGCACCCGCCGCGCGGATTTCTTGATAGTGCTCGCGGTAGTCCGCCAACTGGCGGAGGCAGAAGGGTCACCAATTACCGCGATAGAAGAGTAGCACCACCGACCCTTCCGAAACCAACTCCGATAATCGCCGCGGCGCTCCCGTCGAGTCCGGCAACTCGAATTCTGGCGCAACTTCTCCCGCGACAGGAAGTTTCCCCATGGCCTCAGTCTAAGCCTTGCGCGCCGAAGCCTGTCCCTGGACCGGGCACGCCGGCCGATGCGGGCGCAGCGGGCAGGATCAACTTGACCGATCAGGTTGTAGGAGATGCAGGTTACTTTTCCGATACAGCCACTTCGTCGCAATTGTGTGGTCAGAAACGTTCAAATGCTTCCAAAGAGGTTTTAGCATAAAAGAGGTGCGAATCACCTCCTGCGCTTTGGTTCTATTCGCTGTCACTCTCCTTGCTTGTAGCCGGCGTGGAGAGATCGAGTTAGGACAGCAGGTGACGGGCGGTGATGTCAAAGTCGGCGAGCATTTGATTTACGCGTATGGTTGTGGCTCTTGCCATGTAATCCCGGGAGTGGCGGAAGCGAACGGAAGTATCGGCCCATCGCTTCAAGGCTTCGGATCTCGTTATTACATTGCGGGTTTGTTAGTGAACACGCCACAGAATCTTTTCCGCTGGGTTTCAAAGCCGCAGGAGCTTGATCCCAACACAGCGATGCCCGATCTCGGCGTGACCGAACGGCAGGCTCGCGATATCGCCGCCTATCTTTACACCTTGCAATGAATCGCAGTCAAATCAAAACGGCTCTTTCAGCGATTGCTGGTGTCATTGTTCTCCAGTTACTCGGCGGAGTACTGTTCATGGAATCTGGAACGTACAATATTGCGGCCGATGAGCCGCACGTGAAGCCGGTACGGTGGATGCTGCAGGCCGGCAGAACTCGGGCAGTCCAGATACGGAGCCGGGGAATGCACCCGCCAAACCTTCGTGACCGATCCCTTCTCAAACGCGGATTCGTGCTGTACCGAAAAAATTGTCAGCCGTGTCACGGCGCGCCCGGTCAGGCGAACGAACAAATAGGGCGTGGCATCGACCCCAAGCCGCCACCTCTAATGACGGCGAGCAACAAATGGGATGATTCCGAGTTGTTTTGGATCATTTCTCACGGGCTCAAGCTAAGCGGTATGCCCGGATTTGCGCCGCGCCTCAGCGAGACAGATTTATGGGGCATCATCGCTTTTCTTCGTCGTATGACCTTTCTATCTCCGACCGATTACAAGCGATTGACTGCCGCGGAAGACGTGAGTGTTGATGATCAGTTGTTGAATTGGCCATCCCAGAACGATTACGGCTTCGCGCAGCTCAAGAATCATGGGAACGCGAAGCGGGGGATCGAATTGATTCAGACCTATGGCTGCGCAAGCTGTCACACGGTTCCAGGGCTGGGCCGTGGTCGCGTTGGGCCGCCACTTACGGGGTTCGCTGAGCGGCAATATATTGCCGGCGGGCTTGTGAATGTGCCTTCAAATGCCGTCGCCTGGATCACGAACCCCACACAGTTCAGGCCCGGAACCGTAATGCCAAATCTGAATGTACGGCCAGCGGAGGCGCTTGACATTGCCGCGTATCTCTATACGTCAGGCAGTTCAGAGCGACTCAATGCCCTCGAACAAAATTTAGGAATCGCGCACGCGTCAGCGACTCCAAAGTAAACGCACGAGCCTTCGAAGCCTCAAAAACGCTTACAACGCGAGCGTCACGCCGACGGTCGCCGCTTCACATCAATATTCAACCGCTTGATCTTCTGGTTCAAAGTGGATAACGGAATCCGAAGCGATTCTGCTGCTTCAGTCTGACTGTAATTCACCAATTCCAGCGCTTCAATAATCTTTCGGCGTTCAAAATCCGCCACCATTTCAAACAGGGAGGCATCGGGAGCCAGCATCCCATTGTTGTCGCGCGAAATGCGCATGCCGCTCGCCTGCTGCAGATGATCCGGCAGCACATGCGCCGGCACTAGCGAACTAGTTGTTAGAACCACCGATCTTTCGACTGCATTTTCCAGCTCGCGCACATTGCCGGGCCAGGCGTGCTCCAAAAGGATCTGCATCGCTTCAGGTTCGAAAGTCAGCACGGAACGCCCATCGATGTTCAGGAATTTTTCATTCTCGCGGGAATAACGCGTGAAGAAATGATCCACCAGCAGCGGAATATCTTCCTTCCGTTCGCGCAGGGGAGGCAGATTCAGATTAATAACATTTAGCCGGTAGTAAAGATCTTCGCGGAATCTTCCGTCTTCCACCAGCTTCCGGAGATCGGCATTGGTGGCGGCGACAATCCGGACATCCACCCGTACGGTCTCGTTCGAGCCCAACGGCATGAATTCCTTGTCCTGCAGCACGCGCAACAGCTTTACTTGTATTTCGGGGCTGATATTGCCAATCTCGTCGAAGAAAATAGTTCCGCGGTTCGCGGACTCGAACAATCCTTTGCGATTCGCAATCGCACTGGTAAACGAACCTTTTACGTGGCCGAACAAAATCGATTCGAGCAGGTCGGTGGGAAGAGATCCGCTGTTGACGGGAACGAAAATCTGATCCGCCCGGGCCGAATGCGCGTGAATCGCTTTCGCAATGAGCTCCTTGCCTGTTCCTGTCTCGCCGGTAATCAGAATGGTTGCGCGGCTCGGGGCCACCTGCGCAACCTGGTCCAGCAGGCGCAACATGCGGTCGCTCTTTCCGACAATATTTGGGAATGCGTAGCGCTGCTTCAGGGCGCGCTTCAGTTGAGTATTCTCACGCTCCAGATGACCTTTTGCAATCATCCGGTCGATTTCTATGAGCAGCTTCTCGTTATCCCAGGGCTTGGCAAAATAATCGTTTGCGCCGGATTTCAATGCGCGCACTGCCACTTCAACCGAACCGTAGGCGGTCAGCATGAAAACCGGCGTTTCCTTGTCGCGCTCTCGAATATCGGCCAGAACTTCCATACCGGAGCGGTCCGGCATCATCAAATCGAGTAGCACAAGATCATAGGAACCCGATTCGAACTTCTGCAGCCCCGACGCGGCATTCTCGGCCAACTCCACGGAATAGTTCTCGCCAGTGAGCAACAGTTCAAGACTCTCCCGGATATCGATTTCATCATCGACAACCAGAATGCGCCGGCGCTCTGGAGGACTCAACCGGTCGGCGGGCAGGTCTTGCTTGGTAAATCCCACAACAGTGGTTGTATCAGACATAGCAGCGGAAAAACGAAGGAGAGGGAACTAAGCGGTTCAAGCGGGAAGTGCTTCGCGTTTGGTCTCGCGAGAGCGAAGGGACCGTGCGCCTACGCCCGGAAACTCCAGCCTGAAGCGCGTGCCGCGATCGACCGTGCTCTCCACTTCGATAATACCGTTGTGCTCCTGCACAATGCCGTACGTAATCGAAAGCCCTAAGCCGGTCCCTTTCTTCGGACCTTTGGTGGTGAAGAACGGGTCGTAGATTCGCGCCAGATGCTCCGAGGGAATGCCTTGACCGGTATCGGCGATTTCTATATGCGCGAAACCGTTTTCCGCCCAGGTGCGAACGGTGAGCGCGCCCCCGCCGGACATCGCATCCCGAGCGTTGATGAACAGGTTGAGAAACACTTGTTGGAGCTTCCCTCCATTGCCGCGCACCGCGGGCAGGTCCTCCGCCAGGTTCAGGCGCGTGCTCACGCCAGCTCTTTGAAACTGATGCTCCACCAATGTCGCCGTCTCGCGAATTACGCGATTGAGATCCACTTCCACGAAGTCAGTCGGCGAAGTGCGCGAGAAGTTGAGCAGCGAATTGACGATCTCACTCGCACGGAACGTCTGCTTCGCTATTTTTTCCAGCAGCTTCGATTTTTGATCGTCGCCCGAAACCTGCTTGGCAAGCATCTGCGCGTACGTTGAAATAACAGCCAGCGGCGTATTGACTTCATGCGCGACGCCCGCTGCCAGCAGACCGATGGAGCTGAGTTTGTCGGCTTGCATCAGCCTGCGCTCCAGCTCATCGCGATCGGTGATGTCGTCGAAAATAATCAGCCGGCCAATCCGCTGCAGATCTTTCGAGACTAACGGGGCAATAGCAAGATTGACAATCGATTCTCGAGGATGATCATTCCCGTTTTTCGCGAACTCCAGCCCGCCGTGGCCGTTCCGCGAATTTCCATTTTCACTACCCGCAACGCGCGGTCGCAGCGTCATTTTGTACACGTTGTGAATTCCGTCGCGTCCCCGGACATCATCGAATTTTTCGCGAAGTTCGGACGGGAAGAGTTCTGCCAGCGTCCTCCCGATCGCCTCCTCGCGCGGGATGCCTGTCAGCTTCTCAATCTGATTGTTCCAGCTTTCAACGCGGTCGTCCAAGCCCGCCGCGAGAATGCCCACATTAATAGATTCGACAATGTTCTCGCTGAATTCCTTCAGGCGTTCGTATTCATCCGCTTTACGCTGGAGCGAGCTGTAAAGCCTTGAATTCTCGATAGCGATCGCGACGTAATTCGATAGCGTTACCAGCAGTTCGATATCGTCGCTCGATAGGAAATCGCCTTCCGTTGTCCGGCTGACTCCAAAGAACGCAATCGTTTTGCCGCGCGACTTGCACGCCACGTAGTAAGTAAAATCAAGCTCCTCGATCGTGTCTCGAACGGTCTGCGGCCATTGCTGCGACACGATATCCCGCAAGTGCTTCGGGCGTTCGAAAAACAGATAAGGCTTGTCAGCCGATTCTCCCAAAAAGCGCAGGTCGAGCGATTGAGGCAAGGCTTTCGGCGGCCGTCCGGACTTTTGCGTTATCGAATGCAGTTCAAATCGCCGGGATCCTTCGTCCATGAGAAAGAATCCGATCTGCTGAATCGAAAGCGTTCTCAACAGCCGGTCGGACACTTTGGCGAGCATCGCATTCTGATCTGTTTCCGAGCTAAGATCGCGAGCGAACTCAATTAAAGTGAGCCGCGAATCGTATCGGTCGCGATAAAACACCCACCGGTCCAGTTGCTCCTGAATCCAGCGCCGGATTGGCTGAAACACGAATGTCGCGATAGAAATCAGCACCACGAACGCCGGTGGTGTAATTGTTCGCGTATTGAAAGTCAGAAAGATCAACCCATAAAATGTGCCGATCACCGCCAGCGTGGCGAGCGTGTAGACATAACCCTGCTGGAAAATGATATCGACATCCATCAGCCGGTAGCGCGTGATCGCGTATGCCCAAGTCAACGGAATGAGCCCCATCGAAAGAACGCTGAGGTTCATGATGTGAGTGGGGACCGCGCCCGCGATATATGGGACGGCGTACAGCAGAGCGAACGGCGTGAGGCCCACCAGGGCTCCGTTCCGGAGGTATTTCAATTGCCGGCGAATAATCGGATCTTCCGCGTGGGCAAAATCGACGCCCAGCGCCGCGGCCCCAATGAAATACAGCAGCATCGAAAAGCCCAGCGTCGCGCGGTCCAACAGCCATCGAACTTCTAGCATCGGCGTGGAGAACTTGAATAGACCCTCCGCGGACGCGGCAAGGATAACCAGCAGGATGGCCGAAGGAACATACAGCAGAATCGCGGCGCCGCGCTTGCGCAGGAATCGCGGGCAGTAATGAAATGAGAGGCAGAAGTGAAGAAAGATGGCGGGCGCAATCAGGTTTCCGGCCAGATTCCCCCAGTACATCGCCTCATCGAAGGTGTTCAGCTTGCCTGAATAATGGAAGCAAGCCGCGGCAAAAGACGCCAGGCAGAGCAGGAAAAAATGCAGCGATTTGGCGGCGCTGGTCCGCCGAAAGTAAACGAAAAGACCGATCGCCAGGTACGCGAACCCGACTGCGTATTGATAATAAACCGCTGAGTCGCGCGGCGCGGCCTGAATAAAAATATTGTCTTTCTGGAACTCGATCCCATCGCGCCGTAGCGTATAGCGCGTCTGTCCGAGGAGTGGAATTTGCCAGAGCGCCTGCGGAACGTCCAGCGATTTCTCGATGGGAAAGCCTTGGATTCGAATCAGTTGATCGCCCAGCCGGATGCGGGCTTTTTCTCCGGGACCGCCGGGAGCAATGTACCCGGCCAGCACCTGGTTCCGTCCATCGCTCGTCTTGTGGTCTACCCAAGTTACGCCATCGTCATGCAGAGGGTACGAGCGCAGGTGTTCGAAGCTGAGGAACGCCGCAATGACGGCCGCCACAGTGCCGATCAGCAGCAGAGTTCCAGCGAATTGATTTCTAGATTCGCTCACACAACGTCTTCGGCCGTGGCATATATGCCTCGGGCCACGGACCCGATTCCATTAGGATACAGTGTGACAGCACGTGGCAGACCATTCGCAACAACTATCTATCTCGCTCAAATCAATACAATAATTTGCAGAAGTTGATAGCTGCTTTCGCGCCGCTTCTTTATTTTGGGAGGGCTTCTACCGAATCCCGTAGCTTTCGAAAAGGCGGGACGTGAGCCGCGACGGTCAGGGAGCGGTAGCCGATGCCATTTACGCAACCGGGAGTTCGTCTAATACGTCCGGGGCGTTGACGCTGAATAGAAACACACTTAGACTGAATGTATATAGCCCCCATAGCCTACCAAGGTGGTTATCCTAGTATGAAGTCTTTTCCCGCCTACCGTTTGCGTTTTCTCGTCGGCATCTCCACAGCGGCTCTCTTCTGTGGGACCATGGCAGCTCAACAAGAGAAGACCCAGAGCTCCAGCAGTTCTGCCAGCGAAACCGTCGCCAAACCCCTGACTAAGAAGCAGATAGCCAAAAAGCAAAAGGAACTGGAGAGAGAGCTTGCCGGACCTTGGAAAAAGTGGCTGAACGAGGATGTCGTTTATATCATCACGGACGAGGAGAAGACCGCTTTCAAGCGCCTGAAGACCGACGAAGAGCGTCAGCAGTTCGTAGAGCAATTTTGGCTCCGACGCGATCCAACTCCCGATACCGAGGAAAACGAGTACAAGGAAGAGCACTATCGCCGCATCGCCTACGCCAACGATCACTATGCCTCCGGTATACCGGGCTGGAAAACCGATCGCGGCATGATCTACATCAAGTACGGCCCTCCGGATGAGATAGATTCCCACCCCTCCGGCGGCAGCTATGAGCGGCCTATCGAGGAAGGCGGCGGCGAAACGTCCACATATCCGTTCGAAGATTGGCGGTACCGCTACATAGATGGCGTCGGCACCAACGTCAATATCGAGTTCGTCGATACCACAATGAGCGGCGAGTACCACATCAGCCTCGATCCTGAAGAAAAGGATGCTTTGTTGTACGTTCCGGGCGCCGGCTTAACGCTGTCTGAACAGATGGGCATGTCCGACAAGACACAACGCTTCCAGCGGACTGACGGAACGCACCTGGGCACCGGCGATCAACCGCTTCCCGAAAGCATGAACGAATTTACGCGTCTTGAGCAATACGCCAACCTGCAGAAAGCGCCGGTCATCAAATTCAAGGATCTGGAAGCGGCCGTCAACTCGAGCATCCGTTACAACACGCTGCCCATGCAAGTGCGGGCCGATTACATCCGTGTCACCGATGCCACCGTTCTCACCAGTCTCACGCTGCTTTTCAAGAACAACGATCTTAACTACGCCACCAAGGACAAAGTGGCGAAAGCAACCATCAACCTCTATGGGCGAATCACTTCGCTGACGCGCAGGCCCGTGAACTGGTTCGAGGATACCGTCACCGCGCAAGTTCCGGCCGAGATGCTCCAACAGGCAATGAGCGGGTCCCAAATCTATTCGAAAACCATTCCGCTCGCTCCCGGAACTTATCGTCTGAACATAGTGGCCAAGGACACCGTAGGCAACACGATGAATAGCTTTGAAATGGCTCTCAATGTGCCGCACTACGACGAGGATCAACTCGGCTCGAGTAGTGTAATCCTGGCCGATCAGCTGGAGCGCGTTCCCACCAAGAGCATTGGCGCGGGTCCCTTTGTGATTCGCAGTTCAAAGGTCCGCCCGCGCGTGGGCGACACGTTCAAGCAAGACGAGACCATGGGCATTTACACCGAGTTCTACAACTTCGGTATGGACGAGAAGACGAAAAAACCGGAAGGAACCGTCGAATATGATGTCGTCAACGCCACCAATCAAACGGTGTTGAGCCAGACCGAGGATCTTACCGCCATCCCCAATTCGTCCGCGTTTCTCGTGACCGTGGAGAAAAAGCTGCCGCTGAAGAGCCTTCCCCCGGGCAAGTACACGCTCAAGCTCAAGGTGACCGACAAGCTCAGGAACCAGAGCCTTACTCCCACGGCGCAATTTACGGTAACATCGTAGAATATCGGGTGGTTGCACCCGAGGTCGCGAAAGGTGATCTTGAACCCAGGTTCTGGGAGCGAACAGTTCGGTAGGGCAGTCCAGGAACACAGAGTGCAAAGAGCACCACTGGTAAGAGGTGTGCTTCCGCTTTTGGCCGTCGCTGGACTCCTCGTTCCTCTGAGTCCCAGCCGCGCGTCTGATCTGTCGCTTCCCGTCACCGGCAATCTTCTTGGCTCCGTGGTGGATAGCGGCGGCACTCCGCAATTGGGCGCAACGGTCCAGCTTTTCAATAAGTACGAACGGTTTATCGCCAAAACCACTACCGCCATCGACGGCCGCTTCGCCTTTGCCAGTCTTCCCGCCGACCTCTATTCAGTTCGGGTTTCGCTAGCCACCTTTCTTCCTGCTTCGCGCGACAAGATCGCTGTGAAAGCCGGCCTCGATAGTGTTCTTCAGATCCATCTCGCGACGCTGTTCAGCAGCGTCGAACTGAGCTACACCCTTCCCACCGGCGCAATGACGAACGATTGGAAGTGGGTCCTCCGCTCCTCCCCTGCTACACGGCCCATCACGCGCTTCTTGCCGGTTGAAGTGGCGGAATCTTCCAGTTCGCAAATGCGTCCTCGTATCTTCTCCGGTACCCACGCCATGCTTTCTCTCTCCGGTGGAGACGGCGGACTGATCGATTTCGATTCGCCCCAAGGCGATTTGGGCACTGGTTTCGCCCTCTCCACCAATGTCATGGGAAAGAACCAGGTGCAACTTGGCGGCACTTTTGGCCAGAATTCGGGATTGGGCCCCGCCGCGATGGGAATATGCGCTATTTACAGCCGGAGCGCAAACGGCGGGTTTGGTGAACCTCCTGAGGTGACTCTCACAGTTTCCCAGCTTGGCAGAATGGGCCCGGAAGTACCAGGCGCTCAGAGCGCCGCCTCTGGCGCGGGTCTAGGCAGCGCTCCTTCTATTCGAACCATGTCGCTCAGTCTGTATGAGGTGACGGATCCCATGGACGGTGTTCATCTCGAATACGGCATGACCGGCGAATCGGTGGATTATTTGCAGCACACTAGCCGAATCAGTCCCTTTGCCCGTATGACTGTAGATGCAGGCAAGGCCGGACAACTGATTCTCGCCTACAGCGATGGTGGACGTCCCGATGAGCTTTCTGCTCATCAGCAATACCAGGCGGAGGATTTGGACGCACATCATGACGATCTCATCGATACCGTGAACACGCTGGCGCGAATGCCCCAGCTTTCGAACCGCGACAGTCGCCTCGAGTTGCAGCGCACACAGAATTACGAGATCGGTTACCAGCGCACGTCCGGATCGCGCACATATGCCGTGAGCGCTTTTCACGAAGCCGTATCGAACGGGCGCATCAATGTCGCCGGCAATGTCTCCGGGCTGGACGCGGGAGACCTGCTCTCCGATGGCACTTCCGAGACATCTACTTACAACATCGGAAATTATCAGCGTCAGGGATTTCTCGCTTCCGTGAACCAGCGAGTAAATGACGCGCTGGATCTTTCGCTCGCCTATGGCCGGATGGGGGGATTTACCGCCAATTCCACCGAGCTGCCGGAGAACTGGGGAGCGCAAGAAAAATTTCTAGACGAAAAAACTCACAACGTCGCTTCCGCTAACTTGAGGGCCCAAATTCCCGGTTCCGGCACCAGGTTTCTGGCGAGTTACGGATGGGTGGATACGGGGGCTGTCATTCCGCGCCATGTGTTTACAACTCAAAACGCCTATGTCGCTCCTGGCTTAAACGTCGAAGTTCGTCAACCGCTGCCTTCTTTATTTGGCATGCCAGGACGCCTGGAGTTGACCGCCGACCTTCGGAATCTTCTCGCTCAAGGCTACCTGCCGTTTGATTCGGGCGACGGTCAGACCCTTCTCATTGTGCAAGCTCCTCGTGCGATTCGTGGCGGTCTCAATTTCATCTTTTAGCAGTTGGATGTATCGAAGTATTGCGCTTTGGCTCGGAGTCTGTGGAATCTGCCTCGCGGCAGAGAGAGAGGTGGGCGTTGGAAAATCGCGGCCTGCGCCGCGGACCCACGATTTGGAAGACGCGATCGCCGCCGTGCTTGCGGGCAAAGCCGTTGCTCAGCCCGAAACGCCAGCCATCGGATGTTCTCTCGCCGACACCGAATGAATGTTTGTGGCGCGGCCACTCTGGCTGCCGCGTCGGGACTCATACCGACGCTTGCACAACGATCCAGCCCAACCTTCAGCCACGATATCGCGCCCATCATTTATCAAAATTGCGCGCCCTGCCATCACACGGGCGGTATCGGCCCGTTTCCGCTGCTCACCTATCAAGACGTAAAGAGTCATGCCCGTCAAATTGCGGCTCTGACGCGAACCCGCTACATGCCGCCGTGGCCGCCCCAGCCCGGTTACGGCGATTTTCAGGAGGAGCGCCGGCTCACTGATGAACAGATCCGCACGATTTCGGATTGGGTCGGTGTGGGCGCACCTCGAGGTCCCGTCTCCGAAAGCCCGCCCGCACCTGTGTTCGCCGATGGTTGGCAACTTGGCGCGCCTGACCTCATTCTTAAAGCCGAACGCCCGTTCATTATGCCGGCCTCGGGTCCGGATGTGTTCTGGAATTTCATCCTGAAACCGGAGATCAAAACCACTCGCTACGTGCGTGCCATCGAAATTCGGCCCAGCGGTATTGAGGGGCCCCGCAACATTCATCACGCCAATCTCCTGATCGACCGCACGGGATCAACGCGGCGTCTCGAGGCAAATCCCGGAGCCGGGTTCCCCGGAATGGATCTCACCATCGATCGCAATCCGTTCGACCCAGACAGCCATTTCCTGTTTTGGAAGCCTGGAACCGTACCCTATTCCGAGCCGGAAGGGATGTCTTGGCGGCTTGACCCCGGCAACCTGCTCGTTCTCAACACGCATCTGCAACCCACCGGCAAACCGGAGCGCGTCACCCCCACGGTGGCACTGTATTTCACGGATAAACCGCCTACCGTGTTCCCCATTCTGATTCAACTCGAGCACGATGGCGCGCTGAACATCCCGGCCGACAATCGAGATTTCTTGGTCTCCGACGATTTCCGGATGCCCGTGGATGCCGATGTCCTCGCCGTCTATCCGCACGCGCATTACCTCGGAAAATTGCTCGAAGCCTACGCAACGCTTCCTGATGGCTCTCGCGAATGGCTGATCCGCATTCCCGATTGGGATCTCAACTGGCAAGCCGTTTACCGGTATCGAGAGCCGGTCTTCCTGCCAAAAGGTTCAGTCATTTCGATGCGTTATCACTACGACAATTCCGCCGCAAATCCGCGCAATCCGAATAATCCTCCGCGCCGCGTTCGTGCGGGAAATCTCGCCACGGATGAAATGGGCCATCTCTGGCTGCAGGTCCTTCCGCGCGGTCGAGGCGATCATCGCCGCCAAGTGCAGGAAGCGCTCATGCATCACCGCCTCGAAAAATACCCCAACGATTTCTCGGCTCACTTGAACCTGGGAGCGTTGTTGATGTCGCGGCTGGATATGCAAAGTGCGGTGACCATGCTTCAAGCGGCGGTACGAATCGATCCTGCCCGGCCGGAAGCCCACGATATGCTCGGTTCGGCGCTACAGGCTCTCGGCCGCTCGGTCGAAGCGACCGATCAATTTTGGCTTTCATTGCGTGCCGATCCGAAATACATCAATGCGCGCTACGACCTGGCGAACGCTCTGGCGCGATCGGGCCGCTTCGATCAGGCGATTGAAAACTTCCGGCAAGTCGCTTCGGCTTTCCCGGACAGCGCAAGAATGCAAGATCAGTTCGGCGAATTGTTGGCACGAAGCGGCAAGTATTCCGAGGCGCTCGCGCAATTCGACAAAGCTCTCGCCCTCGACCCGGCCAACGAAGACGCCCGCAAAGATCGCGAGATGGCGCTACAGCACCTCCCCCCGGTCCATTAACAACGGTACGCATTGACTCCGCAACCATTCAGTAACCTGCTAGTGCATGAACTGTTTGCTGATTTGCGGAGCCCATCCGGACGACGAGAGCTTTTTCGCAGGCACTATGGCCAAGTACGCGAGTCAGGGTGTCCGCGTGTGTGTCCTCTGTGCAACTCGAGGTGAGCGCGGCAATACCGCCGATCTATGCACCATCTCGGAACTGCCGCAATATCGTGAAGCAGAACTCAGGGCTTCCATCCGCGTCCTCGGACTCGGTAAAGACGATGTCTTCTTATTGCCGTATGAAGATCAGAAGTTGCATTTGGCCCTGCCCGACGAAGTAAGAAATCACTTAGTGCGCGTTCTCAGGCAGGTGAGGCCTCAGGTGGTCGTCACCTTCGACCCGCACGGCGCCAATGGCCACACGGATCATGTAGCCATCAGTAGGTTCGTTTCGGACTCTATCCCGGCTGCCGCTGATACACGCTGCTGTACCGGTGTGGCATCACCTTGGAGCGTGTCCAGGCTGTTGTGGCAGCCGCCGCACCTGCCCTGGCGAATGCCCCATGATACGAATTACGCTGACGCCTTTGGCACAGATTTCCTGATCGACACGTCGCGTTTCGCTGATCTCAAACGCGAGGCAGTCCTCGAGTACAAAACGCAATTGCCTGGTTTAGGGCACCTCTTCTTTGAGGAGCGCAGCATTCACCTGACATTGCATCAAGAAGTCTTCCGTCTCGCCTGGGGACCGCGGCCCGAACGCGTCCCATCGCCTGATCTCTTCGAAGGGCTCTCTTGCGGCTGAGGCAATCTATCTTTCGATGAATGGTGCTGGCTTAGTGAATCGGCCGACCAGGATGAGGAGCACACCCAGCGCAAGTCCTGCGGCAATGCCTGCTGTCACTATCGTTGAAAACCTTGGGCTGAACGGGCGCTTGGACAGGGGCTTCCCGGATCGAGCATTTGGATGGTCACACCCCCCACGCCAGCTTTCTGGTCAAGTACATTACTTTCGAGGTTGCTAGTAATGAACCTCGCCGCCAACTCCTGAGTAACCCGCTGTGCGAGGACGAGATCCTTGTAAATGAACTGGATGCAGAATGCGGGGGAGAGTTTATCCGAGCGCCGTGTAGCTTGCCAAACAGTAATATCCTTCTTCATACGATACACGACGTCTTTTAAGCGGGATCTTCGCCAGCTCAGGTTCGTACAACTTGAAGGTGAAGATGATCTGAACTAAGGAAGACCGGCTCGTCGACTGCCCTACCAAGGCGTGCACGTAATTAGCTACGGCGTCATTTGTAGCTGGCCGATCCGGAGATAGCGGTAGAGGCGGCCGACGAGCTGGATCAAGCGCTTCACGCGTGCTTCAGCCTTCTCGATGCGGTCTTGACCACCCGATCCAGCTGTTGCAATTGCACCGTCAGGTACTTCCGGCCTGCGGACGTGATCGTGTAGCGCTGCCGCCGGTCATCACACCCTACGGGACGAATCCACCTGCGCTCTTCAAGGCGTGTAATTGCTCCATACAGCGTTCCCGGACCTAACCGGACACCGGCGAAACGCTGAATGTCTTCCATCATCGCGTAACCGTGCTTGTCGCCATCGGCCAAACTAGCCAGTACGAGAATGGTTGGGTCAGACACGTTTATTACGTCTCACGTAGTATCGTATCGCGTAATAATGCCTTGTCAAGAAAAGAACGTTTAGCGAAAATTCTGGTTGCGGTATTTGCCTACGTGAGGCGCACGTTCTCCACGGCCGGGCGCACCACAGTGGTGCACCGTAGAATAGAGGTATGAGAAAAAAAGCCAGGCCTCGTACCAGGGAAGCCTCGTCGGTACGTCAAAGCGTGACCATTCCCGCGCAACTAGCCATCTCAGTCCGGCGCGTAGCCAAGGAGCGGCACCTGACCATGAGCCGCGCCTTGATAGAGCTTGCCCAACGTGGCATAGAGGCGGAAGCGGAGGCGAAGAAAAATCTCAAGGCGACGTATCACCGGTTTATGTCTGAGTCCGACCCTGAGCACAAAGCCGAGGCCGGCAAGGATCTGATCCGCGCGGTCTTCGGGGCAGAAGCGCTTGCCGAAGATTCAATTCTCTAGGCTTCCGCCGCTGATCTGGCAGCATCTTCTGGCCCGGGTAGCTGAGCGGCACATTAGCCTTCACGATCTTGGTCGTTTGCAGGATTGGGTCATCACTGCTCCTGAGGCGCCCGAAGGCGACTGGTACAAAGATTTTGGATCCTTTCTCACCAATCGTCTACCCCGGCCAACTCCAGCTATATACTCAATGCATTGGCTGGAGTTCCACTCCTCCGCCGGCTAATGCGAAACTGGCTCTTTTTTTTCACCCCGTTGGCTTTGGGCGCCGTTCACAATTTGCAAGCGGCTGGCCCCTGCTGTGGATTTTGATCGCCAAGTGCGGCCGATCCTTTCCGATATCTGCTTCACCTGCCATGGCCCTGACGAAAAGCACCGCATGGCCGGCCTGCATTTCGATACCAAAGAAGGAGCTTTCGGCAAGGAAGGCGTGATTGTTCCCGGAGATTCGGCGCATAGCAAGATGTATCTGCGGATCAGCAACCCGAATGAGGCGATGCGCATGCCTCCGACGTATTCCGGCCGCAAGCTGACCGCCGCCCAAATTGAAATCATCAAGAATTGGATTGACTCAGGCGCCAAATGGGAGATGCATTGGGCCTTCGTGCCGCCGAAGCGGCCCGAATTGCCTGCGGTTCACGACCAGAATTGGATTCGAACGCCAGTCGATCGGTTCGTCCTCCCGAAACTTGAAAAAGAAGGTCTCCATCCCTCGCCGGAAGCGGACAAAACCACTTTGCTGCGGCGCGTCAGTTTCGATCTGACTGGATTGCCGCCCACGCCCGCCGAACTAAACGCATTCCTGGCGGACGACTCTCCGCAGGCTTACGAAAAGGTTGTGAACCGGCTGCTCACCTCGCCGCATTACGGCGAGCGCATGACCATGCAGTGGCTCGATTTCGCGCGTTACGCCGACACGCATGGCTATCACATCGATAGCGCCCGCGAGATGTGGCCCTGGCGCGATTGGGTGATCCAGGCTTTCAATCGCAACATGCCTTACGACCAATTCACAATCGAGCAGATCGCTGGCGATCTTCTACCGCATCCTACTCAGGCTCAGGTGATCGCCACCGGCTTCAATCGCAACCACATGATCAATTTCGAAGGCGGCGCGATACCCGAGGAATATCAAAACGAGTACATTGTCGATCGCATTGAAGCCACCTCCACCACCTGGCTTGGCGTTACGCTCGGCTGCGCGCGCTGTCACGACCACAAATATGACCCGTTCCGGCAAAAAGATTTCTATAGCTTCGGCGCTTTCTTTAACAGCGTGCCGGAAGAGGGCCTCGATGGGAAGAAGGGTAATGCCGTCCCATTTCTACAGTTGCCGAATCCAAAGCAGGCCGAAATGAAAGCCCTGCTGTTGGCGGCCATTAAGTCGAAAGACAACGAAATTGCAACGGCGGAAGCGGCTTGGGAGCAGCACCAGCGCGAGATGCCAATTTCTGATCTAACCTCCGGCTTGGTTGCCGAATACGATTTAGACGATTCTTTCGCCAATCGCGTGCAGCAGGATCTCGACGCCAAAGTAGTCGCCGGAAAACTTACGTTCACTCAGGGTCGCACCGGCAACGCCGCGGATTTTGAAGAAGAGCCCCAGGTTTCGTTCGGACGCGCCGGCGCGTTCGCCACGAACAAACCGTTCAGCATCGCAATGTGGATTAAGCCGGAAGGTCCATCCGGCATGGAAGTCCTTCAGCGGTATGAGAAGACGCCGAAGACGGGCCCTGGATATGAGGTCGCGCTCGATTATTGCGCTAAAAACAATTGCAATGTAATCGTGCGGCTTCGCGAGAGTCCTGATTCAGCGATTGAGGTCAAATCTAACGAAGGCGTAGCGCTGCATGATTGGAATCATCTTGCCGTTTCGTATGACGGATCCGGCAAAGCAAAGGGCATTCAGATTTACATGAATGGCCGCAGCGTAAAGACGAACGCTGGATTCGAGCAAGTGGCGCCAGCATCATTCGATAGCGGTGAGCTGCAGATTGGCAACAAAGAATGGGGCACGCCGTTTAAAGGCCAGCTCGCCGAACTGCGTCTTTATGATCGGCGGCTGTATGCGAGCGAAGCATATGAGCTAGGGCTGCTCGAGCCGATTCACAAAGTGCTTCAGATCGCGAGGGAGCAGCGCTCCGAGGATCAAAAGAAATGGCTTCGCGATTACTTTCTGAAAGAGGCCGGGAATCCCGCGGAAAAGCAACTGGGTGTCGATTATTCTTCGCTCAACAAAGGCCTGGATCAACTGAATCGCGAGATCCCCTCGACCATGGTTATGGGTGAGATGGAAAAGCCGCGCGAGACCTTCATTCTCATGCGAGGTGACTACCGGAACCGAGGCGAAAAGGTCGAGCCGAATACGCCGGCGGTGCTTCCGCCTCTGCAGGCCAACGCGCCGCGAAATCGTTTAGCCCTCGCGAAGTGGCTGGTCGATCCAGGTAATCCTCTTACCGCCCGTGTCGCCGTGAATCATTTCTGGCAGATGTATTTCGGTATCGGAATTGTCAAAACCAGCGAAGATTTTGGATCGCAGGGCGACCCTCCCAGCAATCCGGAACTGCTCGATTGGCTCGCTACGGAGTTCGTTCGGACGAACTGGGATGTCAAGGCGATGCAGCGGCTCATCGTCACTTCAGCCGCTTATCGTCAATCTTCGAAGGTCACCCCGGAGCTGCTCGAAAAAGATCCGGAGAATCGGCTGTTGGCGCGGGGACCGCGTTTCCGGCTGCCCGCCGAGATGGTGCGCGACAACGCGCTTTCCATCAGCGGCTTGCTGAACGATCGCATCGGTGGTCCGAGCGTGCGCCCGTATCAACCGAAAGGCTTGTGGGAAGAAATGGCCTTTGGCGGCGATTTCTCCGCGCAAACCTACGAGCAGAGCCATGGCCCGGATTTGTACCGCCGGAGCATGTACACCTTCTGGAAGCGCACAGTTCCCTACCCTTCTTTGAATACGTTCGATGCGCCGGATCGCGAGAAATGCACCGCGCGGCGCGGCGTTACGAATACGCCTCTTCAGGCGCTGGTTTTGATGAACGACCCGACCTACGTCGAAGCTTCCCGCGCATTCGCCGAGCGGGATCTCCGCGAGGCCGGTTCTACTGAGACGGACCGCATTCGTTACGCATTCCGCCTGGCGACCGATCGCGATCCCACCCCGGAGGAATTCGCAATTTTGGAAAAGCTATACAAGAAGCAAATCGTTCACTACGATACCGAAAGGAGCGAGGCGGAAAAGCTGCTCTCGGTCGGCGAATCGAAGCGGAATCCGAAATATGATGCAGCCGAGCTGGCCGCCTGGACGCTGGTTGCCAGCACGATTCTCAACATGGATGAGACCATCACCAAGAATTGAAGTGGAAGATGAACCCGATACGTGAACGCGAGTTGAGCTTGACGCGGCGTCAACTATTCGGCCGGGGCAGCCGGGGAATCGGCATAATGGCGCTGGCTTCCCTGCTCGAACCGAAACTCTTTGCTGAAGCACCCCCGCCTAAGAACGCCGCGGCCTTTGGCGGCCTTCCCGATCTGCCGCATTTCGCGCCGAAAGCGAAACGCGTCATTTATCTTCATCAATCCGGCGCTCCTTCGCAGATCGACCTCTTCGATTACAAGCCGAAATTAAGAGAGCTTGCCGGTACGGAGTTGCCGGATTCCGTGCGTCAGGGGCAACGCATCACCGGAATGACGTCCGGCCAAAATTCGCTGCCGGTCGCTCCCTCCATATTCCAGTTCCATCGCGCAGGTGCGAATGGCACATGGATCAGCGAGTTGCTTCCGCATACGGCAAAAATCGTCGACGAAATCACGCTTATCAAAACCGTGAATACCGACGCCATCAATCACGATCCTGCAATCACGTTTATTCAAACGGGTTTTATGCAGCCCGGCCGCCCCAGCATGGGCTCCTGGGTTACGTATGGTCTCGGGAGCGAGAACCAGAATCTGCCTGCGTTCGTAGTTCTGCTCTCGCAGGCCAACGCCCTCAATCGGGATCAGCCGCTGTTCACGCGCTTATGGTCGAGCGGCTTTCTGCCATCGAAGTACCAGGGCGTGCGGTTCCGCGCCTCGGGCGATCCGGTACTCTTTCTGGCGAATCCGGACGGAATCGATGCTGAGACGCGGCGTTCCATGCTCGATAGCCTCGCCGAGCTCAATCACATCACCGAGCAAGCTTACGGCGACCCCGAAGTGGCTGCGCGCATCTCGCAATATGAGATGGCTTATCGCATGCAGTCGTCGGTACCGGAGCTGACCGATCTTTCCAAAGAGCCGGAAAGCACCTTCGAGCTGTATGGTCCGGATTCGAAGAAGCCCGGAACCTACGCCGCGAATTGCCTCATGGCGCGGCGGCTGGCGGAACGCGGGGTCCGATTCATCCAGCTCTACCATCGCGGCTGGGACCAACACAACGACCTGCCACGTGATCTAGCCTTGCAATGCCAGGGAACGGATCAGGCATCGGCGGCGCTCGTAATGGACCTGAAGCAGCGCGGCCTTCTCGACGACACGCTCGTCATCTGGGGTGGCGAATTCGGCCGTACCGTATACTGCCAAGGCCATCTCACCAAAGAGAATTACGGCCGCGATCATCATCCCCGCTGCTTTACGATGTGGTTCGCGGGCGGCGGCATGAAGCGCGGTCTGACCCTGGGCGAAACGGACGACTTCTCATACAACATCCTTTCCGATTCCGTGCCGGTCCACGATATTCAGGCCACGGTTCTGAATTGCCTGGGCATCGATCACACGCGTCTGACTTACAAATTCCAGGGCCGCCATTTTCGGTTGACCGACGTAGCAGGAAACGTGAACCATAAAATTCTCGCCTAATTAACGGATTCGCGCTCGGCAACATCTACTCATGCCGCAAAGCGTTCATCGGGTCCACCCGTACTGCCCGATACGACGGCAGCAATCCCGCCAATAGCGAAACGCTCATCAGGATCAGCACCACCGTCGCGATCGTTGAAAAATCATTCGGCGCGACCTTATAGAGAAAACTCGAAAGAAATCGCGTCACCAGTAATCCGGCTGTCAAACCGATCCCAATTCCGGCAACACTGAGAAACATGCCGCGGCTGAGCACCAGCCACACAATTTGCATTCGTTTCGCTCCCAACGCCGATCGTATTCCAATTTCGCGCGTGCGTTGCGTGGTGGAGTAGGAGATGATTCCGTACACACCCAATGCCGCCAGTCCCAGCGCGAAGAATCCGAGCGCCGTCAGAATGAACGTGGGGAAACGGCGTTCAGCGATCGAATTGTTGTAGAGATCTTCCATCGACGTCACAAGAAACACGGGCTGATTCTTATCGAGGGCGGCAACCGCATGGCGGACGGCTAGGGCACTCGTCCTGCTGGATACGCCGCTGCTCACTCGCATCACCAGCATTTGCGGCGATCCAATCCCCTGTTCCATCGGAACGTAGAGTGCCGGGCGCAGCGGCTGATCGATGCTCGCGTCGCGAGTATCCGCGACAACTCCGACAACGGCCCGCTCAACGGGCTTACCCTTGCCTGTTTCGAAACTGATGCGCTTGCCCAATGCATCGCGATTGGGCCAGAACGCCTCCGCGGCTGCCCTGTTGATGACCGCTACCGGATTGTGCGTCGCCGAATCGTGTTCATTCAGGTATCGACCGCGCAGGAGGCGGATGCCCATTGTCGACGGATAATCCGGACTGGCCGAGAAAATCTCAGCTTCCGGCCGGTTTTCGCCGCGCTCGGCGGATGATTTGCCGTCCACCTGAACGTATGATCCGCTAATATTACCCGAAAGCGGTGTGCCATCCACCACCCCCGCGGAAACAACGCCCGGAGTGGTTTTAAGTTCCTCGATCAGCTTGTGCATGAAAGAGGCGCGCGAGGGAAGGTCGGGATAATTTCTGTCCACTAAAACGATCAATGCCATTACGACGTGATCTCGGGAGAAGCCAGGGTCAACGCTCGTTAACCTCAAGAAGCTCTTGATCAGCAGACTCGCTCCGAGAGCCAGAACTACGGCGAGAGAGACTTCGGACACAATGAGCAGATCGCGGGCTCTGACTCGCCCGGAATGCGCCGTTGCCCGGTTGCTCGCGCTCGAAAGAGCGGCCTGGATGTTAGTGCCGGCCGCCGCTAGAGCAGGCAGATTTCCAACCACCAAGCCCGCGACGATCGAAGCTACTCCAGCGAACATCAATGCTCCCGCGTCGATACGAGTCTCTGAGATCCGCGGAATTGCCCGCGCGCAGCTTCACTTCCACTTCACGCATGCGCTTTTCGGAACGCTTGAAGCCGAATGCGCGCCGCAATTCTTCCGCTTGCCCACCGGTGAAGCCGGCCGCAATCATCGCAATTTTGATCAGTTGTTCCTGAAACAGCGGAACGCCCAGCGTTCGTTTCAATACAGGTTCCAGCGACGGATGCAGGCAAACTGGTTCCTCCAAACCTTGCCGGCGCTTCAAATAAGGATGCAGCATCTGCCCGACAATCGGGCCCGGCCGGATGATGGCTACTTGCACAACAATGTCATAAAACTTTGCCGGCTTCATGCGCGGCAGGCACGACATCTGCGCGCGGCTTTCGACCTGAAACAGGCCGATCGTATCTGCCTTCTGAAGACAGAGGTAAACGTCTGGATCATCTTCCGGCAAATGCGCCAAATCGACTTCTTGGCCGTACTTGTCGCGAATGATGTGGATACTGTCTTCGAGCACGGCCATCATTCCCAATCCCAGCAAATCGACTTTGATAATTCCGAGGTCTGCGCAATCATCTTTGTCCCACTGCACAACGACGCGCCCGGGCATGCTTGCCGGCTCTAAGGGAACAATGCAATCGAGCTGCCCCTGACAGACGACCATGCCTCCCGAGTGCTGCCCCAGGTGCCGCGGGAGTTCGAGAATCTGGCCGGTCAGCGAGAAAAATTCAAGAGTGCGCGGATCATTCAGATCGAATCCCTGGTCGCGAAAACGGCGTTCGAGAGTATCTTTTGGATCTCTCCACTCAAAGGTATTGATCTGGCTTGCGAGGCGCGCAATTTCATTCTCCACGTAGCCGAGCGCCTTTCCCACATCCCGCACAGCCGAGCGTCCGCGGTAAGTGATGACATTCGCGGTCATCGCGGCGCCCAGTTTTCCATAGTGGCCGTAGACGTACTGAATAGCGCGTTCGCGCTGATCTCCGCTGGGCAGATCCAGATCGATATCCGGCATCTCGCCGCGTTCTTCCGAAAGAAAGCGCTCAAAGAGCAAGTCCATCCCCACAGGGTCCACGGCGGTGATGCCGAGCGAATAGCACACCGCGCTGTTCGCCGCCGAGCCGCGACCCTGCACGAGAATGTTTTGCTTCCGGCAGAAATCGACGATGTCCCAAACAATCAGGAAATAGCCTGGAAGACTTAGCTTTTCAATCAAAGCAAGTTCCCGCTCCACCTGGCGCTGGGCGGCTTCGGAATATGGCTGATAGCGGCGGCGCGCTCCGGCATCGGCTAACTGGCGCAGGTAAGACATCTCGGTTTCGCCAGGCGGGACCGGGTAGCGCGGAAACTGATAGCCGAGATTCTCAAGCGTGAAATCGAGGCGGTTCGCCAACTCCGCGGTATTCGCAAAGGCATGCGGCAGATCCGCAAACAGCGCCTGCATCTCCGCGGAAGTTTTCAGATGCCGCTCTGAGTTGAAATTGAGCAAGGTCCCGGCTTCGGCAATGGTTGTCTTGTTTTGAACGCAAGTGAGAATGTCCTGCAGTGGGCGGCGATCTTCGGTTGCATACGAAACCGCGTTTGTCGCAAGCAGCGGCAGCTTCATGCTTTCCGCCAGCTCAATCAAAGCTTGATTTCGCGCTTCCTGGTCGCGACGAAAATGCCGCTGCACTTCGACGAAGACGTTTCTCGCGCCGAATAAGCCAGTCAGCAACTCCAATCTTCGGCGTGCTTCGAAGGCGGCTTCCGGGCCTTGAAATTCTCGGTAGACCTGCGCCAAAGGTCCTTCCTCGCCCCCCGTCAGGAAAACCAATCCGCTGGCATATTCGGCAAAGTCTTCCGGCGTAGCGAATGGACTCTCCGGCTTACCGGGTTTGTCATCGCGAAACTTGGTGCGCGTAATCAGGTGGCACAGGTTTTGATAGCCCCGTCTGGTTTCCGCGAGCACCGTGTAGCGGCATCTTTCAGAAGCATTGACCTCGGCGCCGATGAGCGCTCGAATTTTTAATTTCTTGGCTGCTAAATGAAAACGCGGAGCGCCGTACACTCCATGCGCATCTGTGATGGCCATGGCGCTCTGGCCCAGTTCCGCACATCGCGACGCCAAATCTTCCGGAAGTGATGCCCCTCTAAGAACGAAAACGCAGAGCGCGCATGCAGCTCAACGTAAGCATCCGAAGTGCGGGACGGCACACCAACATTATAGGCGAATAAAAGGAGAATACTGGGGTAAGCGGATCACCAAAGCAACTTCAATCCAAACTGAATCTGACGTGATGTGGTGGATGTACTTGTGATCACGCCCGCTGTGGGCGAAACTCCTGCTGGAGTGAAGACGACCGCATTGGGCGTGTTGAAATTGGGCCTGTTCAGCAGGTTGAATAACTCGGCGCGAAACTGCAAATTGAATCTTTCGCGAATGGGCGTATCTTTTAACAAAGAAAAGTCCCATGTTGCAAGGCTCGGACCGATCAAAGTATCTCTCCCCAGATTTCCGTAAAATCCACCGCCGTTCGGAGGCGCGAGGAATGCGGCGGGATTAAACCACTGATTCGGGCTGCCCAAAATCAGCGGACCGCTAAAAGCCGGATTGATGAATGGGCGCACCGGATTTCGTGTGTCGCCATTATTCGATGGATTGTAACTGAGCTGGGGCGTAAACGGGAATCCGCCCTGGAGCGTGACAATCGAGTTAAGTGTCCAGCCGCTTGCGAGCCCATTACTCAAGCCGCTGGTATTGGCGAGCAAGCGCTGTCCATGCCCGAAAGGAAGAGCGTAAACCGCACTGATCACACCTACATTCCTGATGTCAAAATTCGCAAGACCCCGGTCTGCGCGGAGATCGAACGGATTCGAAGCAAGGGCCGGCTCGCCTCCCGAAGTAGTAGCGTTCAAGGAATCTCCATCATCGATCGTCTTGGACCAGGTGTAGACTCCGCGTAAGGATACGCCGTTGCTGAAGCGACGATTGACGTCCAACTGCAGCGCATTGTATGAGCTATCACCCTCCGAAAAATATGTCCACGTATTCGCAAGCGCTGGATTAGCTCTTATCGCGGTAGGAACGTAATACGTTCCGGCGGGAACGGGCGTATTTGCCAGAAGGGCTGGAAAATTGTTGGGATAAGTGGCCGGGCAAGGGGATGCCGGACATATAACAGGGAAGGGCTCATTCGCATCGATGCCGAGCAGTTCGTGATATCCATGTGATCCCACATAGCCAACGCTGAGAGCGGTGTTCGCCGTCAGTTCCTGTTGGATGCGAATGGACCAAGAGATCAACGTCGGAGTGCGGAGATCAGGCTGAACTCCTCCGGGAACCAAACGCGCGGTCGCCGGTGTCGGTGCTGTGGGCGAGAGCGGAAGGTGGGAAATGGAAGCATTAGGAAGACTATAGGTCGGGTTGAAGGGCGCGTTTTGGTCGGTGCGGTAGCCCAGTGCGTCCTGAAGATCGTTGTACATGCCGAACCCCGCGCGGATGACCGTTCTGCCCGTGTTGCTGAATGGACTCCAGGCGATTCCGACTCTTGGCTGTGGCAGAAACTTTCCGTTATTGCGAGTGAAGACGGAGTTTCCAATGCTGGGTTGAGTTGAAATAACGCCATTCGGATACATGTAGTTCGATGCCCGGCCGCGGACCTCGTTCCAGCCCGTAGTGAATTCATCGCGGAAGCCGAGAGACAACATCACGCTGTGTCCCAGTCGAATGGCATCTTCGGCGTAGAAAGCGCCGAACAGAGATCTCCAGCCCATAGCAGTCGGAGACGGATCGTAGAGAAGACTACTTGCGGTCCCCAGCAGGAGCGTTTGCAGGCTAGTGAAGGTTGCCTGCCCATATTGACTGAGCGCCAAGTTCTCATTCGATTGGAACCTTTGAAACCACGCGCCGAAGTTAAATTGGTGGCGCCCCCTTGTCACAGAAACACGATCTTCATACGTGAAGAGATTTCGCGCGACACGCAGATTACTTCCGTTGTTGCTTCCCGCTAAGCTCAGTTGGGCGGTCGGATTCGATGCCGCACTGCCACCGACGACGATGGCCCCGACCGGATCGCCGGTCAAGAAACCGGGAAGAGCAGCGGCCGGTGTATTCGGAGTAGGTTCCCCGGTGAAGAAATAACCGGCTCGCGAGTAACCGAACCGGGTGGTGTTGAGGAGCATAGGGGAAAAAACGTGCGTCTCCTCCAGGCTTGCGACTTGCTCACGAAGGCTCTCCACATCGGTGCTGTAAAGATTGGTGCTGGTCGGGGTGAAATCAGCGCTGTCATCCATCGTGTAGGCCGCATTCAAGGAATCAGTCGCGGAGAAAATATGATCGAGCCGCGTTGTTCCGAAGTCATCTCGAATGGTTTGCAGCGGGTTATTGAAGGCTTCGGAGATTCCGCCGAAGTCCGGAGCACCGGGACTCGGTAACGGCCATGCCGAGATCAGCGGCGAAACACCCACGAACGCGAGTCCGGACGCCGGGCATGGCTTCGGCGCCGGGCTCACTAGCGTGCAAGGTAGAAATCCATTTCGCGCGTTGACGTCCGGGACAAGGTCCACGCCGGTCTGGTGGAGGTGCTGGCGAAGTTCCTCATAGTTTCCAAAGAGAAACGTTTTGTCCCTACTGATTGGCCCGCTAAGCGAAGCTCCGAACTGGTTGCGTTCGAACCCGGGAGCCGATGCGCCGTCGAAAAAATTGCGAGCGTCCACGGTATCATTTCGCAAGAACTCAAATAGAGATCCGTGTAACTGATTCGTTCCGGATTGCGTGACGATTAAAACCTGGGCGCCCGGACGCTTACCGTATTCCGCGCTGTAAGAATCGCGGAGCACATTGAATTCCCGGACCGCATCCACGCCAAGCAACTCCTGGCCGGCGCCGCCCGGCTGCATGTTGTTCTCAGCCGCGCCCGTGAATTCAACTCCATTCAGCAGAAAAATATTCTGCTGGGGGCGGTTTCCCGAAACCGCAAAATTGTTGCCGGTGGTGGAATTGGAAACGCCTATGCCGCCAGTCTTCTCCCAAGTGAAGTTCACCACTCCTGGATTCAAGGTGAGAAGCTCGTCGTAGCTCCGGCCATTGAGCGGTAGCCCTTTTACCTGCTGTTCACGAACGAGCCCTGAGATATCGGTCGTTGTGACACTCACTATTGGAGCGTCTCCTTTCACTGTGACTCGCTGGCTCGACGTTCCCAAGCGTAAACTCAGGTCGACACGGGCTTCCTCGCCGACGAGTAGATCAATTCCCGTGCGAATTTCTTCGGCAAATCCCGATTTATTGGCTCGTAATTCGTAGTGCCCAACCGGTAGCGCCGGAATTTGATACCGGCCCCCATTGTCGGTGACGGCCTTGCGGAGTGACCCCGTATCTTCATTCCGAGCTGTTACGAGCGCTCCGGAGACAACCGCGCCCGACTGGTCCGTAACGGTTCCGGAGACGATCGGCGGATACCTGAGCCCGCAAGAGCGATTCGGACGCGAGAAGAAAGAGAAATCCAAGAACCGGAATGCAGGATGTGTATTGCCGCATGGTTCGTCTTGTTTAATAGACTATGTAAAGTATAAAGGACCAACCATGCCGGTTCGTGCCGCCTTCAGGAAATTCGAAAAGCGCGCGGATTTTCCGCTGCCGATCTCGCTCGTCGCGCCGGGGTCAGCCGCCAGACGATCTACGCGATCGAAGACGGCAGTTTTGTTCCAAACACGGCAGTATCGCTCCGCCTGGCATCTACTCTCGACCTTACAGTCGAGGAAATTTTCTCGATCGAAGGAGAGCAATCGAGTAAGCCGATCAGGGCACAGTTGTTGTCCGTCAATCAGAAAGTGAACGAAGGACAGCCGGTACGGCTTTGCCAGGTGAACCAACGGCTCATCGCCAGTCCAGTTTCGTTCCCCTCTGCGTTTTTGCCCACAGTTGATGGAATCGTCGAATCAGGAGCGCGGCTCAACGTGTCCATCAAGCCGGTTGCTGCCGATTCATCCGAAAGCGGTAAGCGCCTCTTGATTGCAGGATGTGACCCCGCTCTTTCGCTGCTGAATGAGATCCTGGCCTCTTACGGAATTGAAATTGTCAGTGTCCCTTGCTCAAGCCGAACCTCGCTGCAATGGCTGAAGCAAGGAAAAGTGCACGCCGCCGGTTCTCATCTTTTCGACCGGACCACGGGAGACTACAACGTTCCTATCATTCAGCGTGTGTTTTCGAAAGGATCGGTCCGAGTGGTGACTTTTGCAGTCTGGGAACAGGGCCTGGTGCTACAGCGTGGTAATCCAAAGGGCATCCGGTCTATTGCCAGACCTCGGCGGCAAGGGCGTCCGGCTTGATGAACCGTGAAAAGGGCTCCGGGAGCAGAGATCTGCTGGATAACGGTCTGCGCGAAGCCGGTATTCAGCCTGAGCGGATCAAAGGTTACCACTCCAGCGCGGCGGGTCATCTGGCGGCTGCGAGCGCAGTTTCGACGGGAATGGCTGATTGCTGCATTGCGTCTCGATCGGCGGCTCTGTGTTTTGGGCTGCATTTCGTGCCACTCGCGGTTGAGCGCTTCGATTTAGTATTCCCCAAACCGTCACTCGAACTTCCCGCCGGCAAGGCCGTGCTCGACGTGTTAAACCGCGCTCAATTGCGCCGGAAACTTCAGGCAGTTGCGGGGTATGACACTGTCCACACAGGCGAAATTCTCGTTTGACGCACGGGATCGGTATCGCGCTTTCAGCCCCCAGCGATGGCTCCCACGATCAGAAAAGGGTTCGGTCCCCTTCTCCACGTCATCGGGCAGAGGAGCGTCCGGCGATTCGTGAGATAGATCCTGTGCGCAGGCGAAGAATCTCACGAAGGGCCGCCGCTGTTGGGTTGCGTAATCGCGAATGGTACCGCGCAGCATTGGGTAGCGATTTTCAAGGGCGTCGAGCACCGAGCGCTGCGTGACCGGCCCTTCGATTTCCAGCTTCACCTCGCCATCGACGCCCGCCAAATTCCGGAGGTGTGCTGGAAGCACGACTCGGATCATTGCAGGGTCTGGACCTCAACGGACAGTACCGCCGGCAGATCGCGAACGATAGGAACCCAGTTGTCGCCCGCATCGGCGGACGCATACACTTGTCCGCCTGTGGTGCCGAAGTACACGCCGCATGCGTCAAGCGAATCAACGGCCATCGCGTCACGCAGGACATTGACGTAGCAGTTGCTTTGCGGCAAGCCTTTCGTGAGAGGCTCCCATTCATTTCCGCCTGTACGGCTGCGATAAGACGCGCAGGGCGCCATTGTGCGGAAAGTGCTCGGAGTCGCTCTTGATCGGAACCACATAGATTGTCTCGGGTTCGTTAGTATTCACATCGATGACAAAACCGAAGGCTCGGTGGCCGTCCTCCGCCCCGGTATCGCTGGGGAGATTGCCATTAACCTCTTTCCAGGAGTCGCCCGCATCGTCGCTGCGCATGACATCCCAATGCTTCTGCATGAATAGCACGTTTGGACGCGACCGGTGATGCGCGATGTGGTGAACGCAGTGTCCGACCTCTGCATTCGGGTCGGGAATGTATTGGGACTTCAATCCCCGGTTGATAGGCTTCCAGGTCTTGCCGCCGTCATCGGTGCGAAATGCGCCCGCCGCCGAGATGGCGATGAAAATTCGCTGGGGATCGCTCGGATCGAGAAGTATGGAATGCAGGCACATCCCTCCGGCGCCAGGTTGCCAACGCGGTCCTGAGCCGTGACCGCGCAATCCAGAGAGTTCCTGCCATGTTTTTGCGCCGTCGGTGGAGCGAAACAAAGCGGCATCTTCAATACCGGCGTAGACTGTGTCCGGATCGGTGAGCGAGGGTTCGAGATGCCAGACGCGCTTAAACTCCCATGGATGCGGCGTGCCGTCATACCACTGGTGAGTGCCGGGGACGCCATCATAGGCGAACTGGTTACCCACCGGCTCCCATGTCTTGCCGCCGTCATTTGAGCGCTGTATCAGCTGCCCGAACCAGCCGCTGGTTTGCGACGCATACAACCGATTCGGATCCACCGGCGATCCTTTGATGTGGTACATCTCCCAGCCTCCGAAATGGGGGCCACTGACGTCCCACCGTTCCCGTTTTCCGTCCGATGTCAGAACGAACGCCCCTTTTCGTGTCCCAACCAATACTCGTACCTTACTCATCCCTTGCTCCTCGTTTCCTTATGTTTTCTTGAAATACGACCAACGCCATTCTCTGCGAACTGGGGCAGCAAGCGGAGTCGAATCCCGTTCCCGCCACCGCCGCCGGACTTCGGCGAGAATTTCTTTGCGGTCCTTCGCCATTTTCGCAACGAGGCCGCAAAGCGCACCTGTTTCCTCGTGCTTCGCTCCCCAAATCAGCAATTCCAAGAGCACCGGCGCAAGATCAATTCCCTTCTCGGTAAGACGGTAATTCACCTTTCGCCGGTCTGTTTCCTCCGTCTCGGCGGCGATGATTCCCGACATTTCAAGCTTCCGCAGCCGATCCGCCAAGATGTTCGTGGCAATTCCTTCGCCCGATTCCTGGAACTCCTTGAATGTCCGAAACCCGCGTACCATCAAATCGCGAACGATCAACAGCGACCAGCGATCTCCAAAGCGATCGAGGGAGATACTCACCGGGCAGCCGGAACGGCTTTTTGACTTCGGCTTTCCAGGCACATTCGATCTTATCCATATCACTTGCGGAATACAAGTGATATTTGATTGGTATTTCATTGGTTGCCTCCACCCGCCATGAAGCGCTGCAAATCTCAGCACGCTTGTAAACTGGAGTTGGCTATAGCTAAATTCATGAAACTCTGCTACTTCGACGCATTTTCCGGCATTAGCGGCGACATGGCAGTGGGTGCGCTCGTTGATGCCGGCGCGGATTGGCCCGCCGTTCAGGATGCGCTGGAAAGCCTAAATCTGGAAGCTTCCTTCCGTTTGGAAAAAACGAAACGCAACGGAATAGCGGCCTCGAAATTCTCAGTTAACGGCTTCGAGCAGAAGAAACCCCGGCACTTACCACACATCGAGAAAATTATTCTTTCCGGGAATCTATCCCAAGTAAGCCAGAAGAATGCCCTGGCCGTTTTTCATCGCCTGGGCGAAGCGGAAGCCGAAACGCACGGCATTCCCCTGGAGAAAGTTCATTTCCACGAGGTCGGCGCGGTCGATTCCATTTGCGATATTGTCGGTGCTTGTGTTGCGCTCGACCTTCTCAGAGCAACGGATATTCGCAGCTCGCCCATTAACGTCGGGAGCGGCACCGTTAATACGGAACATGGTGTCCTCCCGGTTCCCGCGCCTGCGACCGCACGCCTTTTAAGAGACAGGCCGATCTATTCTTCGGGTCCTGTCGCCGAGCTCACGACCCCGACTGGAGCTGCTCTCGTCAGCACGCTCGCGACCGATTTCGGAGGCGTTCCGCCCGTGCGTGTTCTCTCGCAAGGCTTCGGCGCCGGAGATAAGGATTTCCCAAACCAGGCAAACGTGCTGCGCGTTCTCATCGGCGAACGCCCGGATGCCTCGGAAGCAACGGCGGTTACCGTGCTCGAGGCTAATATCGACGATTCGACGCCGCAGATTCTGGGCTACGCGATGGAACGCCTGTTTGAAGCAGGGGCGCTCGACGTGACGCTTACGCCTATTTTCATGAAGAAGAATCGGCCGGCCACTCTGCTTTCCGTAATCGCCGAGCCGAAACTCGCAGATCAACTCGCTTCGATTATCTTTGCGGAGACCACCACGCTTGGCCTTCGGATTATGCAGGCGCAGCGCAGAGTGCTGGTGCGCGAAACGACGGAAGTGGAAACGTCGTACGGAAAGATACGGGTTAAGCACACCGAATTGGGGAGTTTCGCTCCGGAATACGAGGACTGCCGAAAGGCTGCGATCGCCCAAGGAGTGCCGCTCCGCACTGTAATGGCCGAGGCTAACGAGGCGTTTCGCAGCCGCTTGAATCCATGACGAGACCAATGAGCAAAGGCAAGTATTACCTCACAACACCGATTTACTATGTCAACGCCGCGCCACATATCGGGACTGCGTACTGTACATTCACCGCCGACCTGATCAAGCGCTTTAAGAAACAGCGCGGCTATGACCCGGTCGTGTTGACGACCGGCTCGGATGAACACGGCCAGAATGTGGAGCGCGCCGCCAGGGCCATCGGCAAAAGCCCCGAGGACTATGCGACCGCAATTGCAAACGACTTTGTTGAGCAATGGCAGCGGCTAGGGATCTCATACGACCACTTCATTCGCACTTCCGACCCGAAGCATTTTGGCGTAGTACGCGATTTGTTCGAGCGGTGCGAAAAAAACGGGTATATCTACAAAGGCTCGTATACGGGGCAATACTGCTTTCACGATGAACTCTACATTGCCGAGGCAAAACCAGGCGATCCCTGTCCGGATTGCGGCCGGTTAACGGAAACCGTGACCGAGGAGAACTACTTTTTCAAACTGTCGGCGTTCCAAGGCAGGCTTCTCGATCTCTACGACCGCAAACCCGACTTTATTCAGCCTGAAACGCGCCGGAACGAGCTCATTGCTTTTGTCAAGCAGGGTCTTAACGACCTGTCCATCACGCGGACGACGATCAATTGGGGCATCCCGGTTCCCGTGGAGGGTAAGCACGTCTTCTACGTCTGGTTCGATGCGCTCATCTCTTATATGAGCGCCGTGCAAGGCCAGGGTTTATGGCCGGCGGATCTCCACCTGATCGGCAAGGACATTCTCCGTTTCCACGCGATCTATTGGCCGGCATTTCTGATGGCCGGCGAGCTGCCTCTTCCGAAGCAGGTGTTCGCCCATGGCTGGCTGCTCTTCCAGGAAAGCAAAATGAGCAAATCGCGCGGGAACGTTGTTCGTCCAGGACCGATCACGCGTGTGTTGGGCAATGGCAGCGAGCTCGCCGGAGCCGACGCGTTGCGCTATTTTTTGTGGCGCGAGATTCCATTCGGGCAAGACGGTAACTTCAGCTATGATGCGTTGATCGATCGCTACAATGCCGATCTCGCCAACGGGATCGGCAACCTGGCGAGCCGCACCCTGGCGATGGTGCACCAATATTTCAACGGACGAATCCCACCGGGTGCAGGAGATCCCGCCATTATGGAGCGTGCTATGCAGACGACGGACTCCGTAACTGCATCGTTCACTCAATTCGATTTCACGCGCGGTCTTGAGGCGGTCCAGGCATTCGTATCGCAAATAGACAAGTTCATTGTCGAGCGGGCTCCGTGGAAACTGGCGAAGCAGCGTGAATCCGATGCCGTAGCGGCCCAAGAGCTCGCCTCCGCCATCTACACGGCTGCCGAAAGCCTGGTATTCGTCTGCATCTGGCTTTATCCAGTCATGCCGACCTCGATGACGAAGATCTGGTCGCAACTCGGGATGCCGGTTGCGCTCGACGAAATCCGAACGGAAGACCTTGCGTGGGGCAATCTCAAACCGAAACAGCGCACCCATCAGCCGGAAGCGGTATTTCCCAGGATTGACGCGAAGACAGCCATTGCGAAGATGGAGCAACTGGAAGTCCTGGAGAAGGAGAGGCAGGACGCTTTACTCGGCAAGAAACCGGAAACGCCGGTATCTGTCGCAGCCCCTGGCGCTGGCCCCAACGAACCTCAAGCGCCGGCCACAGACAATCTGATATCTATCGACGATTTCGCCAAAGTCGATCTTCGCGTGGGTGAAGTGAAATCTGCCGAGAGCGTCGCGGGCGCAGACAAGCTCTTGCACCTGAAAGTGGACATCGGAGAAGCCGAGCCCCGCACTATTGTTGCCGGCATTGCGCTGAAATATAAGCCTGAGGAAATCGTCGGCCGGAAAGTGGTGATTGTGGCGAATCTTCAGCCGCGAAAACTCCGCGGCTTGACGTCGCAAGGCATGATCGTGGCGGCAAGTTTAGAAGGCGGCCAGCCCGTGCTGGCGGGATTCGCTGAGGATGTGCCTGTCGGCGCCCGCCTGAAATAGCCTCGCCTGAAGTATTGTGGACTTGGTCGATTCTCACTGTCATCTCGATGACGAGCAGTTCAAAGACGACCGCGAGGCGGTGATCGAACGAGCGCGCGAGACGGGGTTGAAATACATGCTCTCGATCGGTACGGGCGACGGTCCTCCCGATCTGGAAGCAGCGGTCCGCTTAGCCGACAAGTACCCGTTCGTTTTCGCCACGGCCGGCATCCATCCCAACGACGCCCCCAAAGCAGAGGCAAAGACTTTCGATGATCTGGAGCGTTTGCTCAATCACCCGAGAGTGGTGGGGCTTGGGGAGATTGGCCTCGATTACCATTGGGGAGTTCCGAAAGAGACACAGATGCCTGTATTCATTCGGCAGCTCGAGCTCGCGGCGAAAAGCAAATTGCCGGTGATCATCCATACTCGCGATGCCTGGGCTGACACTATGGAAGTTTTGCGTACCCACTGGGCGTCTACAGGTCTGCCCTGCGTAATGCACTGCTTCACCGGCAACGAGACGCAAGCGCGCGAATGCCTGGATGCCGGTTTTTATCTTGCCTTCGGCGGCGTGACTACCTTTCCGAAAGCTTCGGCTATTCGCGAAGCCGCCCGGATCGTGCCGCCGGAGCGGCTCCTTCTGGAAACGGATTCGCCTTATCTCGCGCCCGTACCGCACCGTGGCAAACGGAACGAGCCAGCTTTTATAGCCCACACGGCGCAAGTCATTGCAGATGTACGGGGCGTTACGGTTGAAGAGCTGGCGGCCCAAACGACGGCTAACTTCGAACGAATCTTCCAGCTACACTGAGGAGGCATGTTCAGCAAACTCCGGCATTCGATCAGCGCCCGGGAAGCCTTTGAGCTTGTCGAGTCGGATTTGCAGGAAGTAGAACGCGAGATCAGCGTGGAATCGGTGGCTTCGGTTGAAGCGATCACCACGATCAATCAGTATCTGCAGGCGGGCGGCGGGAAACGCCTCCGGCCGGCGCTGCTCTTGCTCTGCAATCGCCTTTTTGGGCCGTCAACTGATTGCGCGCGGCGCTTGGCGGCTGTCGTCGAAATGATTCATACCGCGACGCTGGTTCACGACGATGTAATCGACGTTGCCAAAACACGCCGTGGACGCCCGTCCACGAATGTGGTCTGGGGAAATCATATTTCGGTTTTGGCCGGCGATTGGCTCTACATGCAGGCTTTTCAGATTGCTTTGCGGGAGCGCAATTTCCATATTCTCGACGTTCTCATTTCGCTTACGCAAATGATGGTAGAGGGGGAATTGCTTCAATTCGACCGGCTTTACCGCAGTGACATCAGCGAAGCCGATTACATGGAGTTGGTAGACCGGAAGACCGCCAGCCTGTTCTCTGCGTGTGCCTGCCTGGGAGCCACGGCGGGAGGCGCGGATGAAGCAACAGAATCCAAATTAGGCGAGTTCGCCTGGAACCTGGGAATGGCGTTTCAACTGGTGGACGATATTCTCGACTTTACTTCCACCGAGAGGATTTTAGGAAAGCCGTCCGGAAACGACTTGCGCGAAGGCAAGGTGACACTGCCCATGATCTACGCTCTCGAAACGGCATCGACGGAAGAACGCAGCGCCGTGGAAACAGTCATTAGCGATGCCAGTTACGAACAGGTGCCGTTCATGCGCATCCTCAGTATTCTGGAACAGCATTCCGCCGTCCCTCGCGCCTACGAGCGTGCCCACGCGTTCACCGCCAAGGCACGCACGATCATTGGCGAATTTGCCGAATCCCGCGCCCAGCACGCGCTGCAGTCGATTGTCGACCTCGTGACCGAACGGAATTCTTAACTATCTCAGCAGGCGTTATCTAAAGTTCGCTTATTTCTTTTTCTTCCCAAACTGATTCAGTATCGAATTGAGGGGATTCTGATTCTGCTGCTGTTGGTTCTGCTGGCCTTTAGCGCCGCCCAATATCCCTCCCAGAACTCCACCAGCACCCTGCTTTCCTACAACGGAACCAATCAGGCCGCTGGTCAACTTGGTTGGGTCGCCCGAAGTAGGAAGAAGATTGTTTAGCTTCATTTTTGCGAGCGCCTGAACGTCCGGCGATATGACCGGATGCTCCGCTGTTCCAGTCACCAGGACGGGCAACACTAATTCACCATTCTTGTTAGCGAGGGCTGTGTTCAAGAATCCACCCACGCCTGAGCCGCCGACGCTCTGGCTCGCTGCGGCCGCGAGAACAGCCGTCACATGCATGTCAATCCCTTCGTTGGCAAGGTTCAGCGATCCGCTGCCTGAAAGAGAACCCTCATCCAAAACGCCGACCAGATTGTTTGTCACAGCCGTGCCGTTAGTGATCTGAAACGTTCCGGAGAATCGTTTGAGAGCTGTTCCCGATGCGGATTGTGCGGGCGTGCGGCCCACGAACTTTCCAATCCGGGAAAGTTCATTCAGCAGATTGACGTTCTTGAGCTGTCCATTGGTCACATTGAAATCCAAGGTTCCGTTCAACGTACGGGCGAGATTGGAACTCGCGTCCACGGCGAACGTAAGGTTCGTGTCGGCCGCCAAGCTGCCATACAACGTGTTTTTTACTGACGTGGCAGCGCTGAGGAGACCGTTTGTATCCAGGCCTGCCAGCTTTACTTTCGCCGCGCACAGCGGATGAACCGGTTTCGTATCGACCGTGATCGCTCCGTCCACTTTGCCTCCATAGGCATCGGCCGTAACAGGCGACAGTGCGACGACGCCTCCGCTCATATTGCAATTGGCGTGTACGTTGCTCAAGACAAATTCCTGAGCTTGCAGCGTGCTTGCGGAAAGAGTGCCGGACAATTGAGGAGCACTGACTTGCCCTTTTGCGGCAAGATCCGCGCTGATCGTTCCCTTGACTTGATCGCCTGGATCGAACGCAACGCCGAATACGCTGGCGAGCTTGCTTATCTCTGTGATCGAAGCATTGTTCGTAGTCAACCTTAAATCGACGGTGGAAGGTTGCATTTTTTCATTCATGCTCCCAGAGAGAGACAGCAGCGTAGGACCCGCTTTGACGGACCCGGAGCGCACCTGAAGCGTTTCTTGCGTGAGATCGAAACCGAGATCATACTGAAGCTCGACCGGGTAGGCTAGCTTCGCGCCTCGAACCGTAGCGTTATCGAATTTCATATTTCCCTTGCACGAAACGGTTTGATTCTGTGAAGCCAGATCGGCATCTCCAGTGACAGTAGCGTCGGTATTCGCGGGAATAGGATTCCCCGCGAGACTATTTATGCCCGCGAGTGTAATCTCCTGCAACGATAAATGGCCCGTGAACGGTATAGCTGCCGTATTTGTTTGAAGGGGGCCTCCCTTTCCGTTGAGCGCTAACAGCTGTTTCGCTTGACCGGGAAAGTGCATTTTCAGATCGAGCCCAAACTGCCGGCCGGGTGCAAAATCGGAAAGTTCGGCGTCGATGTGATTGTAAACAGCTCTGGGCTTTGCCTTCAGTTCGTCGCTTATCGCGACCTGCCCGTCGATTACCTTGAGCATTTTTAACGTTAATCCGCTTTCTGTATCTGAATTACCGTTTGCGGCGGACTGATTGCCTGCGCCCAGGTTCGAGAAGTTCCAGACGCCCTGAGTATTTCGCATTAACTCGATCTGGGGATGGTCCAGGGTCAATGATTTGATGTCAGGGTGGCCGCCGACCAGAGAGAACAGGCCGACGCTGGCAGACACCTCTGCTGCTTTCGCAAAGGGAACATTCGCGGCAAATCCGGCAGGCTCCCCAATCGTGAAATCGGTCACTCGAATGGAAAACGGCAGTAGCTTGACGCTCAGCGGTCCAAGGGTCACCGGCCGGTTCAATCGTTTCGATAGCTGGGCCTGAATGTTCGGCCGATACTTGTTTACGTCGATGGTGGCCAGAGCAATAAGCCCTATAACCACAATCACCGCGATCACCGCGCCTATAACAATCACCAGTCGGCGCATATATAAGGGTCCCTCCAAAAGTTGGACAACTCCAGCCCATTGATGTTTCGGAACCGTATCCACATAAAATGATTCAGATGAAATCGCAACAATCCCTATCCCTCGCGGTGCTCGCGTTTGTTCTGCATGGATCGGCCTACGCGTCGAAAAAGCACGCGATCGCCAAGCCCCCACCCCCGCCGTTCCAAGTTGTGGAAGCAACCATTCCGGAGATGCGCTCAGCCATGGAGCAAGGTCGTATTACTTCGCGCGAGCTCGTGTTGCAGTATCTTGCCCGGATCGGGATGTATGAGGATCAGCTCCATGCGGTGATGACGGTAAACCCGAACGCAATCAAGGAAGCCGAGGAAAGGGACCAGGAACGCAAGCAAGGCAGAGTGCGCGGTCCACTGCACGGAATCCCGATCGCCCTCAAGGACAACATTCTCACTCATGACATCGTGACTACCGGGGGCGCGCTTGCCTTCGATGGCTTTCTGCCGCCTTACGACGCGACACTAGTCAAGAATTTGCGTGATGCGGGAGCGGTCATCATCGCGAAAACAACGCTTTCGGAACTCGCGAACTGGGTGGCCGGTTTTCCGATGCCGATGCCCGGCGATTACAACGCGATTCGAGGCTTTGCCTATAATCCCTACGATCCACGGCGCGATCCCCGCGAAGCCACGGATGATGGCCGCCCCGCTCTACAGACCGGCGGCTCCAGCTCCGGGGCAGGCACGACGGCAAATTTCTGGGTCGCGAATGTAGGGAGTGAAACCTCGGGATCTATCCTGAGTCCTGCGAATCAGAACATGCTCGCCGCCGTGAAACCCACTGTTGGCCGCATCAGCCGTTACGGCGTGATTCCAATTACCGCCGACCAGGACACGGCCGGGCCGATGGCCAGAACCGTGACGGACACAGCGATTCTGCTGGGCGCGCTCGAGAGTCCGGAGCCCGATCCGAACGATCCCGCCACGAAGACTTGCACGCCGCCCCCGAACCGCGACTATACTCCTTTCTTGAAAACGGATGCCTTGAAAGGCGCGCGCATCGGCATTCCGCGCGCATTCTTTTACGATCAGATCAATCCGCCTGGTGCGCCCCCCCAGCGCACGGGCTCCGAAGCACCGGCCGGAACAGCAACCGCAGCCGCTCCTGTAACTGGCGAGACCCCGAGTAGACGTGGGGGTCCCGCCGGAGCCGGTGGCCGTTTCAGGGGAGGTTTGAATCCTGAAGAGGCGCGCGCGATGACCGATGCAATAGACATTCTCAAGCAGCAAGGCGCGATCATCGTCGATCCCGCCGATATCCCGTCCATCGTGACCCAAGATCGCGACAAAAGCTTTTTGTCCTGGGGACAGTGTGCGGGACTGAACAATGTGAAAGGAAAAGATGCAAATTGCTCGGTGGTTTTGAAATTTGGCATGAAGCGCGATTTCAACAAATGGCTGAGCACGCTCGGCGCAGCGGCGCCCGTGAAAACGCTGACTGAACTTCGCGAGTGGAACATCACTCACATCAACGCGGGCGCAATCCGGTACGGTCAATCGCAGCTCGATATCTCGGATGAAATGGACGTTCAAGCGGATCGCGGGCGTTATGAATCAGACCGTGCCAAGGATATCGATCTCGCCGGAACGCATGGTATCGATGAAGCCATGAAGTCGAACAACCTTGATGCCCTTCTGTTTCCCGGCGCAAATGGAGCGGCCATTGCGGCCAAACCGGGTTATCCGACCGTCATTGTGCCGTTCGCCATGGTCCCGAATGCGCCGCAGCAACAGCCCTTTCCATCCGGCTTCAATCCCAAGCCGCAACCGTTCGGCGTAGCCTTTACCGGCATGTCCTGTAGTGAGCCTAAGCTTCTCGCGCTTGCATACGCTTTTGAGCAGGCCACCAAGCGTCGCGTGCCGCCGCCCTCCACCCCTTGATCAAAGCAGCCAGGTCAGCATCGTGTACGGATAGTTATAGTCGTGCCCGCGCGTGGTGCGGTTCAGAAATTCGCCTGTGAATAAGTGCCCATAGCCGATACCGAATTGAATGGCCTTAGTCGCGTTGTAAGTGCCATATATTTCCAGCTCTTCTCCAACGTGCCGTCCAGCTGTGCCGTTCGGAGAGCGGCTTACTAAAGTCCCGGCCGCATTGTATAAACCATCTCTGGCGCTTGCCAGCCAATAATCGTGGAAGCCGCCGCTAAGCGCGAGCTTCCTGGTCGCCTTGATTTCCACTCCCGTATGGGCATCGTGGATATTGCGCCAACCAACCTGGTCTGTAAGTCCATACTTCAAGTGACCCGTTGGATAAAGCTGGTCGAAGGTGCCGCGCGTGCCATCGGTCGGATTCGAATCGCCGGAAGCGTAGTTGTATTCAAGAATCCAGCGCGGCTGCCATTTCGCGGACGTAAACTTCTTCCCCATCAGCCAATGTCCGGCCCAGGCGTCGATGCCATCCTGCCCCAAAGAGCCGAACTGTTTCGCCATCTCGATGTTGTAGTCGAATCCAAGCGGCAACTTGCCTGTCCATCGAACTCCCGCTGTCTTCTCGTCCAGTTTGCCGCGGCCTCCATGTTCGGTAATCGGTGAAAGCGTGAGCGGCGCAAGCCTCCACAACAGATACGGCTCGATGGTTGCGCCAGGAACGAGCGATTCCAAACCTCCATACAAGCCGTGCAGATCGTTGCCTTCTGTGTGATGATTCAGTTCCTGATCATGCTGGTCTACAACAGAAGATGCAAATGCATCGAGCCGGTAACCGGCATGGCGCAACGATAGCCGAACCGCATCAAAGCTGCGCGCGGTATTGGTCCAATCCAGGCTGCCCACCAGACGTTGATCGCCTAAGTTGATCTCTTGCCGTCCGGCTGTAATTGCAATCGGACCTTTTTCGGCATCTCCGATTTCGATATAGGCCTGGCGGATGTCCCAGGTGTCCTGATACGGCGGCGCGGGGTGCGGAACGTTTTGAAAGAAAGCTCGGGAGTCCTGAGTCTGGCCAAAAAATTTCAGCCAGCTCAGCGGTTGAATGGAGAGATTAAAGCGAGTCCGCGTGAGGAGGTAATCGTCTTCGGGATTATTGAAGCCGCTGCTTCCGGATTGTTCGAATCGCATGCGGAACTCGCCGCTGAGATGCAACCATGGCGGAAGGTGCTCATTCAAATAGTCTGACGGCCGCTGGTTTGGGAGCGGCAAATCATTTGACTGTTGACCCAAAAGCGCTGTCGCCGCAAACACAGATATTAGTAGTTTTTGTCGAATAAAACTCATTTTGGTTTGGTTGGAGAAGCGCTCCGACTCGGAGCTGAGCAGACGAGGCGAGAAACCTCAGTGTAGATTGCTTACGCTTCGATTGCCATCGAATTTTTTTATATCCCGCATGCGCGGCCTATTGCAGCGTTACCTGCTTGATTCGAGCGATGTCTTACGCTAAGCTTTGATTACAGGCATACCTTGCGGTATGTCTGGCCTGCCCACGTCAGCCTCCCTTCGCACTGTCCAGCGAAGCATTTCAAATTTCCTTTGCGAGAGGCGCGACAAATGTCCTTCCGGGATTTTCGAAGAGCTGGTCATCCGCCGACGCTGCTGTCGGCGTTCCTCTATTTCGATGTGAGCTTTATGGTGTGGGTCATTCTAGGCCCGCTCGGACCTTTCATTGGCGAGGCTTTCAAACTTTCGGCTTCACAGAAGGGACTGTTGACCGCGATTCCGCCACTTGGCGGATGCTTCTTCCGCCCGATTCTGGGCTGGATGACGGAACGATATGGCGGCCGGACAACCGGGCTCATCGGCCTCGGAATGACAAGCATTCCGCTGTTGCTGGGTTGGCGATTCGCGGATAGTTTCAGCGGTTTCCTTGCCGTCGGACTTCTGCTGGGCGTGGCCGGCGCTAGCTTCGCCGCTGCGTTGCCATTGGCAAGCGGCTGGTACCCGCCCCAGCATCAGGGCCTCGCAATGGGGATCGCAGGCGCCGGAAATTCCGGAACTTTGTTGGCAACCTTGTTCGCGCCTCGCATCGCTCAGGCAATCGGATGGCGTTCGGTATTCGGGCTAGCCATCATTCCGGTGGCGATTGTCTGGTTGACTTTCTTCCTGCTCGCCAAAGATGCGCCGGTTCCGCGAACGGTGAAGAAATGGCGCGAATACGCTAACTTGCTCAAGACGCCGGATACAGGTTGGTTCTGCTTCATTTATTGCCTGACATTTGGCGGATTTCTTGGCTTATCGAGTTACCTCTCGATCTTCTTTCACGATCAGTATCACCTCACCAAAGTTCAATCGGGAGATTTCACCACCGTAGTTGTCCTGTTTGGAAGCTTTTTGCGGCCTGTAGGTGGAGTCTTGGCGGATCGTTTAGGCGGTCATCGCTTGCTGCAGTTGCTCTTGACAGGCGCGTGCCTGTGTTTGGGCGTGGTCGCCACGCTTCCATCCGCATTCTTGGCCTTAGCGGCGCTTGCCGTTGGAATGGGAATGCTCGGAATGGGCAATGGATCGGTGTTTCAGTTGGTGCCGCAGAGATTTCCGGATCGCGTCGGCATTATGACCGGCATTGTGGGGGCGGCGGGGGTTCGGAGGGTTTCTGCTGCCGTCGATTCTCGGGGTCGGTGAAACAAATGACCGGCAGCTTTGGAATCGGTTTCGCCATTGTGGCAGCCGCCATGCTGGCCGGTGCGGCAACCCTGTTGTATTTGAAAAATGTCTGGATAAATACATGGCCCGCGGCTGCGGCGTCACGTGCAGGATTGATCCGCGAACTGCGAGGAACCCGCCGAGGTGTATGCAGCCCGCGCTTAGCCGCGCAATCGTCGAAGCCGTCTGTGAGACTCATTGCCCGTACTGCGCTCTGCAATGCGGAATGACGCTCGCGCCCAGTGGCGACGGGCTCACCGTGGCGCCGCGAAATTTTCCTACGAATCAAGGCGGCCTGTGTCAGAAAGGTTGGACGTGTACGGAACTGCTGCAAAGCCCGGACCGTCTGCGTACGCCGCTTATGCGGGATGCAAAACATGGCCAACTTCATCCGGCTTCGTGGGAAAAAGTTCTGGATCGGATTGCGTCCGAGGTCCAACGAATTCAGGAAGAATTCGGCCGCGATGCAGTAGGCGTTTTCGGCGGCGGCGGCTTGACGAATGAAAAAGCCTATTTATTGGGCAAATTCGCGCGGGTCGCATTGCGCACATCCCAAATCGATTACAACGGCCGCTTTTGCATGTCGTCGGCCGCGGCTGCTTCCATTAAAGCATTCGGAATGGATCGCGGTCTTCCGTTTCCGCTAGCCGATATCCCGCACGCTGAAACCATTCTTCTTATTGGCAGCAACGCCGCCGAGACCATGCCTCCCGTTATGCAGTACTTCGAGGCTCAAGCCCGCAAGGGCGGATCTCTTATCGTTGTCGATCCGCGCGCGACGCCTACCGCGGAGTCAGCCGATCTTCACCTCCAGATCACGCCCGGAACCGACGCGGCGTTAGCGAATGGACTGCTGAACATCGCGATCAGGCAGGGCTACATCGACGAGGAGTTTATTGCGAACCGGACGACAGGCTTCGAGCGCGTGCGGCACTTGGTTTCCTCTTATTGGCCCGATCGCGTAGAGCGCATTACCGGAATACCGGAACGACAACTGATGCTGGCCGCGCGACTCCTGGGAGAAGCAAAGACCGCGATGATCCTCACCGCGCGAGGGCCGGAGCAGCAAAGTACTGGCGTGTCAAACGTGCTCGCGTTCATCAATCTCGCTCTTGCGCTCGGAAAAGCCGGCAAGCCGTATTGCGGTTATGGTTGCCTCACCGGACAAGGCAATGGACAGGGTGGCCGCGAGCATGGCCAGAAGGCCGATCAACTGCCCGGATATCGCAAAATCGACAATCCTGAGCACCGCGCTCACATCGCTCGCATCTGGGGCATTGCGGAACAGGACCTTCCTGGACCAGGCTGCTCGGCATACGAGATGCTCGACCGGTTGGGCACCGAAAAAGGCGTTCGGGCACTCTTTGTTTTCGGCTCCAATTTGAGCGTTTCCGCGCCAAGAGCACAGCACGTTGACGAACGGCTTGATGCGCTGGATTTTCTGGTGGTCTCGGATTTCTTTCTCTCCGAAACCGCCGAACGAGCCGATGTTGTTCTTCCGTCCGCTCAATGGGCCGAAGAAGAAGGCACCATGACAAATCTGGAGGGACGTGTCCTTTACAGGCGACCCGCTACCGACCCGCCGCCTGGTGTTCGAACCGACATACAGATCATTGCCGCGATCGCCGAACGATTGGGCTGCGGCGCTAAATTTCCATCCGAACGCTCGGGCCGTGTTCTCGGAATTGCGCCGCGCGTCCGCGGGAGGAACGGCCGATTATTCGGGCATCACTTACGAACGCATTCAAGGCGAGGAGGGCGTGTTTTGGCCCTGCCCCAGTGAAGAGCATCCCGGCACGCCTCGCGTTTTCCTGGAGCGCTTTGCCACTCCGGACGGACGCGCCCGCTTCCATCCTGTGGAGTATTGCGGCGCCATGGAGCAGCCCGATCAGCAATTCCCGCTGTATCTGACCACGGGCCGCGTGATGGCGCATTATCAATCGGGAACGCAAACCCGGCGCATCCCCAAATTGATGGAATCCGCGCCACGAGCTTTTGTTCAGGTACATCCCTCGACGGCTCGCATTTATGGGATTGCCAATGGCGATCCGGTTCTTTTGACGACGCGGAGAGGCACCGCAACCCTGATGGCGCAACTCACCGCCGGCATTCGCCTGGACACGTTGTTCGTGCCTTTTCATTTTTCCGGTAAAGGGCGCGCGAATCTGCTGACAAATCCCGCTTTGGATCCCACATCCCGTATGCCTGAATTCAAGGTTTGCGCGGCGCGCATTGAGAAGGGAGGCTCGTGTTAGAAAAGCCCAGATTTATTCAAGGAGTCTTCCCATTTCGAGGTACTGGGCTCGGAGCTCCGGTTCCATTCGAGCCGGAGATCGCCTACAAAGTTCCTTCGGATAAACGTTCCCAGCTCATTTATTTCCGCGCGGGAAATCCAACGGCCGAACTGATCTATCTGGTCGTGAACCGCAACGGCTTGCCGATGCGCTATTTCCCAGTGGGTGCCAAAAACGCCGTCCACATTTCGCTCGCGGTCGTAGAGGATCTGCATCCGGAAACTCTTCTGCAGGTGTTGATCGCGGCTCCGTCGGGAATGAGCGGGGAAGTGCTGCTCGATATCGGATTCATGGAGTTCTGATTATGCAGAAAAGAAAGAATCTCGTCGTAGTCGGCAATGGCATGGCCGGCGCGCGCGCGGTCGAAGAGATCCTGGGGCGGGGCGGGGCCGAGCAATTCGAAATCACCATGTTCGGCGATGAGCCCTACGGCAACTACAATCGCATTCTGCTCTCAAACGTGCTGAATGGGAGCCAGCAACCAAGCGAAATTTTCCTGAATCCGTTGGAATGGTACAGGGAAAACGGAATTACTCTCCATCTGGGCGTGCTTGCCGATTCGATTCTTCGAAGATCGAAATGCGTCCTCGGATGCGACGGCACAATCGAGCCCTACGACAAGCTGATCATTGCTACCGGGAGCCGCTCTTATATTCCTCCGATTGAGGGGCTCGCTCTCCCGAGCGGTCAATATAAACCGGGCGTGTTTGTCTTTCGCACACTAGACGACTGCCGCGAGATTGCCGAGTACGCCGAGGGGCGCGGGCGTGTCGCTGTCATCGGCGGCGGCCTGCTTGGGCTCGAGGCGGCGCGAGGTCTGCAAAATTTCGGAGTCGCCGTCGACGTGATTCACCGCGGCCCCTATCTGATGGGCCAACAGCTCGACGCGCCGGCGGGCGCAATTTTGAAGACCAGCATCGAAAAGCTTGGCATCGGAGTTTATCTCAACAAAAACACGTCTCGCGTGCTCGGTCCGGACCGGGTGACCGGTCTCGTATTCGACGACGGAGAAACGCTGGATTACGAAATGGTGGTGATCGCCACCGGAATCACTCCGAACGCGGAAATCGGCGTTCGCTGCGGGCTGACCGTAGAACGGGCCATTGTAGTCGATAACCAGATGCGATCGATTGACGATCCGGATATTTATGTGGTCGGCGAATGCGCGCAGCATCGCGGCCGCGTTTACGGACTGGTCTCTCCTCTATGGGAGCAAGCCAAGGTCCTCGCGGATCACATCACCGGGCGCAATCTCGAGGCTGCCTATCACGGTTCAAAAGTTGCGACCAAATTGAAGGTGATGGGCATAGAGATGGCTTCTTTGGGCGCCACCGAGCCTGAAGATGAACGCGATGAAATCGTGCAGTTTACCGAGCCGAGGAAGGGAACGTATAAGAAGCTGATTATTCGCGATGGCCGGCTTGTGGGCGGCATTCTTTTAGGCGACATCGGCAAGGCTGCGTATCTGATTCAAGCCTTCGATCGGGGCACTCCGCTGCCCGATGAACGACTGACTCTGCTATTCGATATCGGCGCGCCCGCGAAGCAGGTCACGTTCGAGGAATTGCCGGCGGATGCGCAGGTATGCAATTGCAATGGCGTCAGCAAAGGAGCCATCCTCAGTTGCGTCAAGAGCGGTAGACGCAGCGCTAAGGCCGTTATGGAGGCGACTCGAGCCGGAACGGGCTGTGGTTCCTGCAAGAACATGGTCTCCGAGCTGGTCGAATGGGCTTGCGGAGGGCAAGTCGAAGAAGATCCGTCCGTACATTACTACGTCCCCGGTGTGCCCATGACGAAGCCCGAGCTCATCCGGGCCTGCCGGGAACTGCAACTGAAATCCGTGTCGGCCGTATTCAGCGCTTTGGCGGGCGGCAAGGAAGATGCAGCCAGCAAACCAGGTCTGGCCTCGCTTCTCAATACGATTTGGGCGAGTGAGTACGAAGACGAGCGAGACGCCCGATTTATCAATGACCGCGTGCACGCCAACATTCAAAAGGATGGAACCTTTTCCGTCATCCCTCAGATTCCGGGCGGCGTGACTAACCCCGACCAATTACGGCGAATTGCGGACGTGGCCGACAAATACAACGTGCCGATGGTGAAGCTGACCGGGGGCCAGCGGATCGATCTTCTAGGCGTCAGGAAAGAAGATCTTCCAAGCGTATGGCGCGATCTCGACATGCCTTCCGGCCATGCTTACGGCAAGCGTTACCGTACCTGCAAAAGCTGTGTGGGAACAGATTTCTGCCGCTTCGGCATTGGCGACAGCACTGGGCTTGCGATTGAGATTGAACGGCATTTCCAAGGGATCGATAGCCCCGGAAAACTAAAGCTGGCCACCGCCGGCTGTCCCCGAAACTGTTCGGAAGCCATGGTGAAGGATCTCGGCGCGGTTGCAGTTGAGGGCGGCAAATGGGAGATCTACGTCGGCGGCGCGGCCGGTGCTCACGTTCGCAAAGGAGACATACTCTGCGTGGTGGACAACCATGCCGATGTCATCAAATACATGGGACGTTTTGTGCAGTATTATCGCGAAAACGCCAAATATCTCGAGCGCACTTATGGGTTTGTTCAACGCATCGGCATCGAGAAAATACGCGCCGTGGTGGTGGAAGACAGCGAAGGAATCGTGGCGCGGCTAGACGAAGAACTGCAAAAATCTATCGCGGCGTATCGTGATCCCTGGAAAGAAGCGTACATGCCCGCTACACCAAATCAATTCAATTCGCTGCTCGCGGTGATTCAATGACCGAGACCGCCGTTGAATTCGTTTTAGGTCCGGTGACCGCGCTGCCGCTCGGCGAAGGGCGGACGTTTTCGGTTGGCGCGAAGCGCGTGGCGGTCTTTCGCGCCAGAAGCGGCCGGTTATTCGCGGTTCAAGCACAATGCCCGCATAAAGGAGGCCCGCTCGCTGACGGCCTGCTGGGTGGCACGACGCTGATCTGTCCTCTCCATTCCTGGAAATTCGATCTGACTTGCGGGGAAGCGTTAATGGGAGAGTGCGGCCTCGAAACGTTTCCCATACGGTTGGACGACGCCGGCCGCATGGTGATCACCGTGCGCCTGGCACAGGAGGATCTGGCCCCCGTTTAGCGTTCAGGCGCCCCGAAAGTTCCGCCAACAGCCAAGCACGCGCTAATCTCCAATCGCGCAGCACGGTATCCGGCGATACCTTTTCAACTTCGGCCGTTTCTTCCACGCTCAGACCGCCGAAGAACCGCAGCTCAATGATCCGTGCTTTGCGGGCATCAAAGTGCGCAAGAGCATTCAACGCGTCATCCAATGCGACCAGCTCACGAGCACGAGCGGACCCCACGTCCTCCAGGTCATTGAGATTCACTTTTGGCATCGCGCCGCCGCGTTTTCCCGCTACGCGCCGTCGCGCGCGATCAAGCAAAATGCGCCGCATCACCTGAGCCGATATCGCAAAGAAGTGGGCACGGTGTTGCCAGTCCACATTCGCCACGTCGATCAATTTCAGATAGGCTTCATGAACCAAAGCCGTGGTTTGAATCGTTCGCCCCGGGCGCTCGTTTTGCATGCAGCGGCCGGCAATCCGCCGCAGCTCCTTGTAGACGCGCGGCGTCAGCTGTTCAAGCGCGGCTTGGTCACCGCCCGCCCAAGCTCGCAAAAGCTGAGTAGTCTCAGAGCTTTCGGTGTCCTGCATCAGCTTGGCCAGAAAGATTATACCCGCGCGGCGGTCCCTCACAAAAAAGTTTTTGGCTAGCGTTCAAGTTTCCGCCTTCCGTTTGCGCCTTTGGAGCGACCGGACAGGAGGAAACGATGAAGATTGCTGCACTGACGACGATGATGTTGCTATCAAGCTCATTGGCCTATTGCGGGTCCGAGCCCGCCACAGGCGGGAATAGAGTAACGGTTTGTCTTTCGAGCGGCAAGGCGCCGGGGATTACGGTCGAACGAGCCAAGATTCTCGCTTCCGGTATGTTCAATCAAATCAGTGTCTCCATTGAGTGGCAGCCATGGTCCCGCAAGTGCCCCACCGAAGCAATCGTAGTAAAACTTACCGAACAGACGCCGTCATCCTTGAGACCAGGCGCGTTCGCCTACGCCCTGCCCTACGAAGGCGTGCACATCCAGGTATTCTACGACCGGATTTCGGATGCCTTCAGTAGATCCATGCTTGAGATCGTATTGGCGCACGTCCTGGTTCACGAGATCACGCACATTCTCGAAGGCATCCCCAGACATTCTGAGCAGGGCGTCATGAAAGCAAAATGGCGCTCCGACGATATCTACCGTATGCAGAAGAAGCCCTTGGAATTCGCCCCTGAAGACGTCGATCTCATTCATCGAGGCTTGGCCGAACGGCGAAACCTTCCCATGGTTGCCATGAATACGGATCAGACCAGGCAAAGCACGAATCGTTAACAGTTGCGTCCTCTCGGAGAGACAAATATGATGGAAACTCTGCGCATTCATGACTCCCGAACGCTGGCGGCAAATCGAGGAACTGTATCATGCTGCTCAAGCGAACGGAGCCGGCGTGCTTGCCGGGGTTCCTTCCGATTTACGTCAAGAAGTTGAATGCCTCCTCGAGCAAGGTCGTAGCGGCAACATACTGGATCAGCCGCTGTCCGCTCTTCTTGAAAGCTCCCCGGAAATCCCGATAGCCGCCGGCTCCCAACTGGGCCCCTACCGGGTAGAGCAATCCTTGGGAGCAGGCGGGATGGGGCAAGTCTACCGCGCCACCGACACGCGCCTCGACCGAGCGGTTGCCATCAAAGTCGTTCCCCAGCATTTCAGCGCCCGGTTTGAGCGAGAGGCACGCGCCATTTCGTCGCTGAATCATCCGCACATCTGCACTTTATATGACGTCGGTCCCAACTATTTGGTCCTGGAACTGATCCCCGGCAGTAGCCTTGCGGATCGCTTGAAGAAAGGCCCGCTTCCCCTCGAGCAGACCATCCGGTACGGGATTCAGATCGCCGACGCTCTAGCTGCGGCCCACGCGCGCGGAATCGTTCACCGCGATTTGAAGCCGGGCAACATCATGGTCTCCAAAAGCGGGATTAAGGTACTCGATTTCGGCCTGGCCCTATCGGCAACAGATGAAACTCTTACCGCCTCTCAGATGGTGATCGGCACGCCGGCATACATGGCGCCGGAACAGCGCGAAGGCGGTACAGTCGACGCGCGGACCGACATCTATGCGCTCGGACTGGTGTTGTACGAGATGGCGGTTGGCAAGCGTCCCGGCCGAGATCACTCGCTCCCGTTGCAAGGCTTGCCCCGCGAATTGGCGCACATCATCGACCGATGCCTCGCAGCGGATCCAAACGAGCGCTGGCAGGCGGCATCTGATGTAAGAGCGGAGCTGGAATGGGCCGGCACTGTCCAGCCCGCCGCGAAAACGCTTTCCTCCAAGCTGCGGCTGGCCCTGGTTTCTGGCAGCCGCCTGCGCATTCGCTGCAATTGCAATCGCTATTCTTTGGCTGACCACGAAAGGCAGAGTGGCAGCCACCCCCGCTCAGTTTCCTTTCATGATGAGCGAAGCAGGCGACCAAATGCCGGTGATCTCGCCGGATGGCCGTTATCTCGCGTTTGCCGGCCAGGACGAAAACGGAGGAAAATGGCTCTTCGCGCGCGCCCTAAATGCTTCGAAGTCACACCCCTTGCCTGGTACGGAAAATGCCAGTGCGCCGATGTGGTCGCCCGATAATCAGTGGATCGCGTTCTTCGCCGCTGGCCGGCTGAAAAAAATCAGGCCCGAAGGCGGACCGGTCCAAACCATCGCCGATTTGCCGAGTTTTCAGCAAGGCAGTTGGGGATCGAAAGGTGATATCGTATTCCGCCCATCCAACCGCGAGCCGCTCTACCTTCTTCGCAGTTCCGGCGGCACTCCCACGCAAGTCACACGCCTCGATTCATCCTTGACCGAAAACTCGCATCGAAGCCCACAGTTTCTTCCGGATGGCCGGCGATTTCTCTTCCTCGCTCGCTGTGCCAGGCGCGAAAACAATGCCCTCTATTTGGGATCTATCGATGGTCCGGAACGTAAGCGTGTCACACGAATGGATGCGAACGCGCTCTATCTGCCGCCCGCTCACAAAGAAATGGGGCGGCTTCTCTATTTCAAGGATGGAGCCCTTGTCGTGCAGCCGCTCGATACCGATACTGTACGGCTTATTGGTGAACCTAAGACCGTTCTGGATCGAATTGCCTTCGAAGCGCCGAGCACATTGGCTTTTTTCAGCGCATCAAGCGATGGCCGCTGGATCCTCGCTCGTCCTCCGGGTGCGACATATACACACCTGCAATGGTTTGACCGGCGAGGTCAGCTTCTAGAAACGCTTCCCATTGAGGGAGAACTCAGCCAGCCGAGGCTCTCGCCCGATGGCGATCATTTAGCTTTTGACCGCCCCGATGCACGCGATGGAAATCGCGATCTTTGGGTCCGCGAACTGACGCGCGGAATCGTTGCGCCGCTAATAACGAATCCCGCGAACGATTGGAACGAGGTTTGGTCGCCCGACGGCAAACAGATTCTGTTCTCCTCAGATCGAAAAGGGGCCGCGAAACTCGTCACCTACATCAAGAAATCAATGGAACCGGACGCGGAAGAATATCCTACGCCGTTTCCATCCGATCCTGCTGATTGGTCGCGGGATGGCAACTGGATGGCGTTCGGGACCCATGACATTCTGGTTGCCTCCACGCACGACTTTCATAGCTTCCCGTATTTAGCGACACCTTTTGATGAAAATGAAGCGCGTTTTTCGCCGGATACCAAATGGCTCGCCTATTCCTCTGATGAAAGTGGACGATCGGAAATCTATATCCGCCCGTTTACTGAAGGCCCGGCTGGACCTGGCAAGATTCAAATCTCCATCGACGGGGGAGACTTCCCGGTGTGGCGCAGAGATGGCCGCGAAATATTCTTCCTGGGTGCCGACAATTTCATCTACAGCGTCGATCTTTCGAATTTGCGTTCTACCCGCATCGTTCCCCAGCAGGTAAGGCTATTCCGCGCCTGTCCGCAAACTATGCCGGCGGGAACCACCGGCTTGAATGCTCCTTGGCTCTACCCCTTCGACACGCAAGATGGAAATCGTTTCCTCGTTGACTGCCGTGTCAATGCTCCCGGCCAATTTGTTGTGCTACTCGACTCGATGGTGAAGTAGATCCTGTATATTGAAGTCCGGCGAGGCGCCCCAAAAAAGTACTTGACATAGGAAGCTGTTACTAGTAAAGTTTTCCTAGATGTCAGCCGAGGCCCCTCTACCTAGACCAACCGATGCCGAGCTTGAAATATTGACGGTCCTGTGGAGCACTGGTCCGGCCACAGTCCGGCAGGTCTACGAAGTTATCAGCCAGCGCCGTACAGCGCAGTACAGCACCATCTTGAAATTCATGCAGATCATGGCGGACAAGGGACTGCTTCGTCGGGATGAGGAGCAACGCGCGCATGTTTACGAAGCGGCGCGTCCGCGTGAGTGGACCCAGCGGCAACTAGCCGGCCACCTGCTCGAGCGTGCATTTAGCGGTTCGGCCAAGGCACTGCTGATGGGCGCTCTTTCGGCAAAGAGGACAACCAGATCGGAGCTGGCCGAACTGCGCAAACTGCTGGACGAATATGCGAAAGGGGCGAAATGAGTCTGCTTGAACTAACAGTCGGAACACCGGTTTCGAAAGCGCTGGGCTGGACGCTGTTCCACTCGCTGTGGGAAGGCATGCTCATTGCGGCGGCCCTCGCAACATTACTCGTGTTCGTTCGTTCACCGCGGATTCGATACGCGGCCGGATGCGTCGCATTGCTCGCGATGCTCGCGAGCTTTGTTGTCACTTTCAATCATTTTCTGCCGGAGACTGACAGCGGCCCGCGAACGCTGATTAAAGCGACGCTGCCGGCATGGGGAGCCTTGGTCGACCTGAACAACGACAACACCCGCTTTCCGGATTTCACCGCTCTCATTCCGTGGCTTGCTCCTCTCTGGCTGATTGGCGTCTGCCTTTTTTACCTGCGGTATGCCGCGGGTTGGTTGTCCTTATATAAGCTGCGACAGCGGGGGATCTGCGCAGCGCCGGATGCCTGGCAGGGCTTCGTCACACGCGTGGCCCTCGAGCTGAAAGTCTCGCGACCTGTGGAGCTGCTCGAATCGCTGCTCGCCGACACGCCGGTAGTGCTTGGCCATTTTCGTCCGGTGATCCTGGTCCCGCTCGGTTTTCTGGCCGGCTTGCCGCCTGATCAGGTAGAGGCAATTCTGCTGCATGAGCTGGCGCACATCAGCCGCTCAGATTACTTAATGAACGTTTGCCAGCGACTCATCGAGGGTTTGCTTTTCTATCATCCGGCCGTATGGTGGATCTCGCGCGTAATCCGCGCTGAGCGGGAAAACTGCTGCGACGACATGGTGGTGGCCTTGAGGGGGGACGTGCACGGCTATGCCGTGGCGCTCACCGCACTCGAACAGAATCGACTCGAACAACAATGGCCCGCGCGCGTAACGGCCGTGGCCGCAACAGGAGGAAACCTGATGAGACGTGTAAGGCGTCTGCTCTATCCGAAAGGTCCTAGCGGGATCTGGGCGCCCGCTACTCGCCGCCTTGGTTTTGATGGCCACCAGCGCCGTTGTGTTGGCGGCTTGGCATGTGAATCCGAACGCGAGCCCCACCGTCCAGCAGAGCAGCAACCAGGTCGATAGTCCCTGGCAGAAGTGGCTCAACGAGGATGTGGTCTACATCATTTCGGATGAAGAGAAGGCTGCGTTTGAACGTTTGACGACGGACCAAGAACGGCAACACTTCGTCGAGCAATTTTGGGAGCGTCGCGATCCGACGCCAGGCACGCCCGAGAACGAATTCAAGGAAGAGCATTACCGTCGGATCGCCTATGCCAATCGTCGTTTTCAGACAGCATCGGGCACAGCCGGCTGGCGGACCGATCGCGGTCACATATATATCGTGTATGGCCCGCCGGATGAGATCGACTCGCACCCGAAAAACGCAGACCGCGCGTATGGCATCGAAATGTGGAAGTACTTGCATGTCGACGGCCTCGGCGATAACGGCTCTTTCACGTTCATCGACCGGACAGGCACGAGCGATTATCGCCTTGCGCCCGTAACTGGGCGGTGAAGAGCCACCGCGCTTCCGTCAGAGTTCGGCTAAGCTGAGGGAAGGCGCGGGTCAGGCATGAAAGAGCTGGAACAGATTCTTCGACTCTGGGCAAAAGCGGAGCCTGCCGGCGAACCGGCAGTGCTCTCGACGGTTGTTAAGACGCAAGGATCGTCTTATCGTTTACCTGGAGCACGATTGTTGCTGACTCGCGGCGGAGAGCGCGAGGGTTCGGTAAGCGGGGGCTGCCTGGAAGAGGATCTGGTCAAGAAAGCTTGGTGGCTAACAGAATCCGGTCCGATTATCCGGCGCTACGATACTACTCCGGACGGCGAGATTGCTGCTACATATGGGCTCGGCTGTAATGGCATTATTCATGTTCTGCTGGAACGCCTGGAGCCAGGGCGCGCCGCGGTTTTAGATCTCATACGCAACGTGAGATCGGAACGCATTCCGGCGGTTGTCGCGCATGCGATCGCCCCGTCGAATTTAGCCGGCCAGCACCTGATGATCGGTGTGCGTGGCGAGATCAGCCATAACGTTACCAATGCGGAACTTGCGAGGGCGATGGAGGCTCAGGCGAGATCGGCGCAGGCGGAACAGAGTTCACGCAATGTTCGCCTGGAAGACGGCGTGGAATTGTTTGTCGAAACGCTAACGCCCGCCATACGTCTGCTGGTTTTCGGCGCGGGAGATGACGCGGTTCCTCTGACTACATTGGCGAAATATCTTGGATGGCAGGTTTCCGTTTTCGACGGGCGAGCGCACTATGCGAGACGTGAGAAATTTCCGGCGGCCGACGAAGTGCAGGTACGCCCGGCAGGCGAATCCCGAGTGGAAACCGATCCGTGGACGGTTGCTGTTCTGATGAGTCACAGCTATAGCCAGGATCTTGCAAATTTGCAGGAGCTTTCGTCCAGGCAGCTGCGTTATCTCGGCATCCTCGGGCCGAGAAAACGGACTTTGCAGCTTGTGGCGGACGCCGGCATCGATTCCGCAGCCGCAATTCCGGGATTGCATGGTCCCATGGGGCTGGACATCGGCGCAGATGGTCCGCAGCAGGTAGCGCTGGCCGTGCTTGCCGAGATCCAGGCCAGCCTGAACGGACGCGAGGGTGGGCCGCTGCGGCAGCGCGTCGGTTCCATACACGCACCGACCGATGCCGAAGCCGATCCCGAGAGCCTCTGGGTGCAGTCGATTGCCTGCGCGTAAGGCTGTCTTCCCCGCCCTGTTTGCGCTTGTCCTATACGCATTCGCCGCGCCGACCTTGACCGATGCGCAATCACTGCACGATTTCGAAAAGAAAGTAACAGAATTCACCCTTTCGAACGGTCTGCATTTTATCGTTGTCGAGCGGCATGAAGCGCCGGTGGTCGCGTTCAACTCTTATGCCAACGTGGGCGCGGTGGACGACCCTGGCGGCAAGACCGGCTTGGCCCACATGTTCGAGCACATGGCATTCAAGGGCACCCAGAACATCGGCAGCTTGAATTGGCCGCTCGAAAAATCCGCGATGCAAGAAATTGAGAAGACCTACGATGCGCTGCAGGAGGAGCAGAGCAAAGGACCCTGGGCCGAGCCGAAAAACATTCAGCAGCTTCAACTGCAATTGCGCAAAGAAATCGACAAAGCAGAAGACTACGTCGCCCCCAACCTCTATACAGAGATCATCGAAGAGAACGGCGGGGAAGGTCTGAACGCCCAGACCACGGTAGATTCAACTTCGTTCTTTTACAAGCTTCCTTCGAACCGGATTGAGCTTTGGTTTCTTCTCGAATCGGAACGCTTTTACAGTCCCGTCTTCCGGGAATTCTACAAAGAGCGCGATGTCGTTCGGGAGGAGCGGCGCATGTCCGTGGAATCGAATCCGCAAGGCCAAATGTCGGAGGCCATGAGCGCCGCGGCTTTCGAGGCTCATCCGTATCACAATCCGCCCGTCGGTTGGGGAAGCGATATTGAAAGTTTCCGCCTGCGGGACGCGCTGGATTTCTACAGAAAATATTACGTTCCTTCGAATCTCTCGATTGCTATTGTCGGCGATGTCGATCCGAAGCAGGCGCGAACGCTCGCCGAGCGTTACTTCTCGATCATTCCGCGCGGACCGAATCCGCCGTCTGTTCATACCGTCGAGCCGCCGCAACCGGGAGAACGCAAATCGGATGTGATTTCATCGTCGCAGCCGGTTGAGCTTATCGGCTATAAGCGTCCGGACGAGCGCTCGCCGGACGACTCGGTCTTTGATGTAGTCACCGAGATTCTCTCCACCGGGCGGACCGGCTTGCTCTACAAGGAGCTTGTGCGCGACAAACAACTAGCTCTGGATGCGGGTGCCGAATCGGCCTTTCCAGGCAGCAAGTATCCGAACCTGTTCCTGCTGTACGTTGTTCCGAATCAGGGCAAGAGCCTTGAGGAATGCGAGAGGAGCTTATCCGCAATCGTCGATCGACTGAAGACTCAAAAAATCGACAACGCCGCGCTGAAGCGAGTGAAAACAAAACTGCGCGCCGATCTCATCAATCGATTGGACGACAATGCCGATCTCGCGGCTGACCTGAATGCCTATTACTGGGCGTATGGAGACTGGCGCAGGCTTTTTACGGAGCTGGATCAATATGACAAAGTCACCGCGGATGATGTTTTGCGAATTGCGCGGACATATTTCACGCCTGAGTCGCGGACCATTGTCCGGCTAATGACCGGAAGCAAGCCCGGAGGCCAATAGTGTCCAATGCTGCGCGGATAATTCTGCCGGCTCTTATCTTGGTGGCCGTCTCATTCGGACAAACCCAAGACCCCGTGGTCGTGCGCAGCGCGGCGCCTCTGCCATCGCCCAGTGAGCTGAAATTTCCTCCGCTTGCTGCGATTAAAATTCCCAAACCAGCCGTATTCACGCTTCCGAATGGACTGAAGATTTTCCTGCTCGAAGATCACGAGCTTCCGGTGATTCGCGGCACGATGCTCATTCGCACCGGCAATCTGTTCGATCCGGCCAACAAGCGCGGATTAGCGACGCTGGCGGGCATCACACTCCGCAGCGGTGGCACGGCTCGCCTCTCCGGCGACCAGATCGACGAGGAGCTGGAATCGATGGCCGCGTCGGTGGAAACCGATATTGGGGAATCGAGCGGCACGGCCCGCTTTCACTGCCTCAAAGAGAACGTGGATGACGTGCTGCGAATATTTCATGACGTGGTAACTTCTCCGGCCTTCCGCGAAGACAAAATCGAATTGGCCAAAACGCAACTAAAAAGCGCCATCTCGCGACGGAACGACGAGGCGGCAGGCATTGCAAGCAGAGAATTATTTCGGGCTTGTTTATGGTCCGGATACGCCTTATGGCGGCATGGAAGAGTACGCCACCATCGACGCCGTTACGCGTACGGACCTTCTCGCCTTCCACACGCGTTACTTTTTCCCAGCGAACATTCTGATGTCTGTTAATGGCGATTTCACGACAGACGTAATGAGGCGGAAACTCGAATCTTTGTTCGGCTCCTGGTCCTCAGACCAGCTTCGTGTACCTCCCTTTCCCGCCGTCGATGCTGCGGCGCGCCCTGGGGTGTTCTTCGTCCAAAAGCCAGATATCGAGCAAACCTTCATCGAGATGGGTGAGCTGGGAGGCGAGTATCGCGACAAAGATTTCGCAGCGCTGTCTGTAGCGGCGGATGTTCTGGGAGGAGGTTTCAGTAGCCGCTTGCTGCGCGAGGTTCGGAGTCGGCTCGGATATGCGTACGAGGTGAATGCGGGATGGGATGCCGATTTTGATCATCCTGGCATTTTTCGTATTTCGTGCAGCACGAAGACGGAACAGACCACGGCGACGGTTCAAGCCATCTTAAGCCAGCTTGAAAAACTGAGGACCGCTGAGGTGACCGACGAGGAACTGCGAACGGCGAAAGAGGGCGCGCTAAACAGCCTGGTATTTGCTTTCGAGCGGCCATCCAGCACGCTCGCCCGTATCATGACCTACGAGTATTTTGGTTATCCGGAGGACTTTCTTGCCATCTATGAAAAGGGGATTGCTGCAGTGATGAAGAGCGACGTGCTGCGTGTCGCCAACCAATATCTCTTGCCCGCAAAGCTAACGATTGTCGCCGTAGGAAACGAGCGCGGTTTCGCGCAGCCGCTATCGATCCTCAAAATGCCGGTGAAGCGGCTGGATGTGACGATCCCGACCGTTTCCAAGCAAGAGGCGAAGCGGTGATTTCGGCTTTATGAGTTCGAAAATTATTATCATGGCTGCGTTGCTGCTCGCCGGCGCGGCAATGGTCGTTCCTCAGACGCCGGCCAATCAGGTCCAGGCACCCGACCACAAGGGTAAGGATATTGTCGATCGAGCCATCGCGGGGCTTGGAGGCGATCGCTTCCTGCACATGCAAAATCACGTCGCAAGCGGACGGGTTTATTCCTTTTTCCATGACCAGTTGAGCGGACTCGACGTCGCAAAGATCTACACGGAATATCTACCCGAAAAACCCGCCAAAGGACTTGCGGTCCGCGAGCGGGAGGTGCTTGGTAAGAAACAAGACTATTCGTTTCTCTTTCTGGAAGATCAGGGCTGGGACATTACCTTTCGAGGGGCTCGCCCCATCGATGACGAGACCTGGGATCGGTATAGCAGAATTACCGAAAACGATATTCTCTATCTGCTGAGGGTGCGCTACAACGAGCCCGGCATGCAGTACGATTACGTCGGAAGCGAGGTGATCTTGAGCGCGCACGTCGAAATCGTCGATATCACGGATACCAAAGATCGCACGATTCGCGTCTATTTCGATCACAACACGATGCTTCCGGTCCGCGAAACGTATACCTGGCTGGACCCGGATACCAAATACCGCAATGACGAGGTGACTGAGTTTGATAAGTACCACGACGCCGGTGGCGGAATCATGTGGCCGTATTCCATTGAACGGGAAAGAAATGGATACAAAACGTACCAGTTGTTTGCAACCAGCGTACAAGCGAACCAGGAGTTGCCGGCGAAAATTTTCGAACTTCCGCCTGGGTCGAAGAAGCTCAAGAAGGTCAATTGAATAATCGCTGCGTGATACAGGGGCATTTCACTCTTCCTGCTGCTGCTAATCTGATTTCAAGCGAGCTTCCAGCATTGAAGTGCGCCCACGTCGGCTTACCGCCACATGGATCTCGATCAGCTCCACACGTTTCTTGAGATCGTACGACTCAAGAGCTTCTCGAAGGCTGCCCAAACCTGTTACCGAACGCAGCCCGCTATCAGCGCGCAAGTACGGCAGTTGGAGCAGGAACTAAACACTACCTTGTTTGAACGGCTGGGCACTAAAATTTCTCTTACGGTAGCCGGGCGGATTTTCGCTGAACATGCGGAGCAGATTTTGGCTCTCCGCCGCCGCGCGCAAGATGCGATTAACGAATTGGAGAAAGTTCCGCGAGGCGAGCTGCTGATCGCGGCCAACGAGGCTACTTGCATCTACGTTCTTCCCGGCGTATTTGCGGAGTTCAAGAAACAGTTTCCGAACGTTCAGTTGCTTGTGGATCGGTCTTATGGAACGCGAGTCGTCCAGGCCGTCCTCGATAATCTAGCCGACTTCGGAATCACACAGCTACCGGTCCAGGAAAAAAGACTGCAAGTAGCGAAAATTTATTCGGATGAGATCAAATTGCTTGTTCCAGCCGGGCACCGGCTCGCATCTTACGAGCGAGTCTTGCCGCGTGACCTTTTGGGCGAGCAGCTACTACTGCCGAAAACGGGCACCACGCGGGCGCGGCTGAATGTTTGGTTCGATTCGGTTCACGATGAGTTGAATGTCTCGATGGAGCTCGATTCAACGGAGATGATCAAGCGGTTCGTTATGGCCAATCTTGGCATTTCCTTTCTGGCCGCTTCGCATTGCCGCGAGGAAGTAGCGGCAAATAAATTAGGATGTGTGTCGCTTGGGCCCGAGGCGATGATTCGGCGCGTCGGGCTCATCTATCGAAGGGACAAGTCTCTTTCGAAGGCTGCTCTCGGCTTTATACAAGTGACGCTCGACAATGCGGGAAATGAAATCGGCGTGGTTTCCAGTCCGCGGCTTCGGGCTTTGGGATCATAGAGTTCAGTTATGGCGCTGCTGACAGCACGAAGCTCAACCATTTTTATAGCGAGAGGCAGCGAGACGCTTGTCTATCGCTCGCTGGAAGAAATACCTGGTTTCTTGAAGCGCAAACTTCAAGAATCCACCCGCGGCATGAATTCCGCGACCATTCTTATCGCGGATAAGCGCGGCCGGGAGGAACTGGTGCGCGCATTGCAGGGGCAGCCCAGCGACATCCAATGCCGGTTAGCCGATACGCTTCGTTCGCGGCAGGCGCAAGAGAGCCCGGCGCCTAGTAAACAGCCTCGATTCGGATCTCTTCGGACATGGATTGAGCTTTTATTGCCGGTAGCGATCGGCGCGTCGCTCTGGGCCTTTATCGCTTCGAGATTCTGAATTTCCCCTCATGCTCAGATCGGGTCCAGCCGATTAGTTGGGTGTGAACGCTTCTTCCTCCGATCATCCGAATCATGCTGTGATTCAGGTCGCAACCGGCCCGGCAGACGGACAAAAGCGCAGCGTGCCCTGTACTTTCAGTGGCGTGCGTGGTAAGCGGCTTACGCTCTGCGCAGGTGAGCCGGTAGCGGTCTCAACAGCCGTCAGTGTCCAGTATGAAGACGCTCTGTTCCTAGGCGAAATCGTGACTTGCTCGGGGCTCGATGGCGAGTGGAACCTGGAAGTAAAAATTGAGCAGATTCTGACAGGTCTGCAAAGTCTCATGATCTTGCGGGAGCGTTTGCTGAGTGAAAGCGTGCCCAATCCGCTCCGAATGCTCCCCATTGGTGCTCTCAACTAAGTTGCTTCAGAAAACAGACCAGCCGTTCCACTTCTTTGTAACCCAGCCGTTCGTGCGCCGCTATGCTTAGGCTGTTATCCGGTTGCGTATCCGAACCGATTTCGCTACAGCCCTGGGCGACTGCCCAATTCTCGGCTGCTTTCACGAGCGCCTTACCTAGGCCGCGCCTTCTGTATTCAACTGCAACAAACCAACCCTCAATGTAGGCAACGGGCGAGCTGCTTGCGCCTTCGGCACAGTCACGAAGCCTGATTTCAAGGAAACCTCCGGCCGTTCGGTTTTCGAGCAAGGCGACGAACACCGCCCAGCGAGCAGGATCGGCAAAGATCTCCCCGATCTCCCGATCGCAATTCTCTTTGCAATCTGGCCAGAGTTGGACGCGCAGATCGCGATAAGCTGCAATCTCAGAGTCCTCGGAACGCAGTTGCTTGATGCTGAACCTCAATGTCGTCATGAGCAACGTCCAGCAATGTCGTCTCCGGGGCCTAACTGAATGGGAAAGAATGCCTTGGCGGAGGAAGAGGGATTCGAACCCCCGAACGCCTTCCGACGTTAACGGTTTTCAAGACCGCCGCCTTCAACCACTCGGCCATTCCTCCAATACCAAAGTACCTGATTTCCTAGGAATTTATCCATCAATACAAAATTTGGACATTGTCTAGATTCAAAAAATTCGTGCTTCCCGAACTCGCGTCGTAAATGACCGTAATGCTATTTAAACCCTCCTGAAGATTCGCGTTGATGGGTACGAAGCTCCAGTTGGTCCAGGCGCCGGTGTTAGGGAACGTCAAGTTGGTGCTGACCGGGATGCCGTTGACAAAGATCTCGCGACTGGCGTTTCCGGCGCCCGTTGCGTAATGAAAGAAAAGCTGAACCGCCCCCGGATGCTTTACTTCCGCCGAGAACGTGACGTATTGGCCGTCGCTGTTCCAGCAGCAGCGATAGCCACTGCCTGTGAATCCCGCGTTTGTACTTTCGACGCCAACATTGCTGGCGGCATCTTCAGCCTCAAACCGGTCGAATGCGAGACCGGCCGGCGCAAGGTCAATGCTATAGAGCGAAAGAGCGTTCCTGTTGCCGTTTTCGGTGATCCGGGCGACTTCGATCTGGTTCTGCCCTGCCGCGAGGCTGACTTCGAGCGTTTCGGTTGCCCAATTTGGATAGGATCCGGTACCGGAAAAGCTGAAGTCCGTGGCGATCGGCGCCGAGTTCACCAGGATGGTGCGACTAGCCGTGCCGCTGGTGGCATTGAAATGGAATGTGAGTCGATAAGTACCCGTCACTTGGGCCACAACGGCAAATGTCGAGCTGCTTGGTGCGTTTACAGGTGCGTAGCTGGTCGGAGGGAGAACGCCATTTATGGCATCTTCGGCAGCGCTTTGACGGGAGCCATCGGCAGTGTCGAACGGTCCGGTCCAGTGGAGGCCAAACTGGTTGAGATTGTCGCGATCGTGGGCCCAGATGGAATCGGCATTGGTGAGCAGGAATTTGTGATACGACGCGTCTTGGTCTGCCGTAAACAAATAATAGAGGTTCTTAGCGAAAATGCCCTTGAATTGAGGTGCGTCGTTGCCGCAGTTGGAGGTTTGGCAGGGTTCGACAAGAATACCATCGGAGTTCACGAGAAGACTGCTAGTGATGGCCGCCGTGGCAATGGTTTGGGCCTCGCTCAGCAGTGACGCATCCCAGGTAGCTTTATAGAGATCGGTCAAGCCCCCGAGAATCACGCCCTGGTTGTAGGTCCAAGTGGTTTCGCCGTTGTTCCGGCATGACGAAGTGAGACCATCGTTGATCAGATTGGAAGAGTTGATCATGCCGCTTGCCGCAAACCAGTTCCACTCACGCTCGGCCCAATCCAGATAGCTGCCGAGGCCGCCATCGCCGGGCGTTCGGTTGTGAAGGCGCGCTCCCACCGTGAGAAAGAGTTCGTTCGCGATGGCGTTCTTATAGGTGCGGGCCTTTGACCACCAGATGCCGCCGCTGCAGGTCGAATCCCAGCCGCCCGTCATATCGGTGAAGATGATTTTTGCGGCGTTCAGATAATCGCTGTTTCCCGTCAAGTCGTAGGCTTTGATCCAGGTCAGTGCCCACCAACCTTCGTCGTCGTAGTAGTTGTTAAGGAAATTGCCGGCCTTGTTCTTATTGAATGTTGTCGCGATATCTGACGTATAGAGCGTTGTGTTAGCGCGAGCGGAGAAATCGATAGTTGTTTCAAGGGCGTTGGCGGATTGCCACCAGCCGCCGGGTAGGTGGAATAAACCTGTCGAGGTGTTGTAAAAGTTCTGGAGAGCGGCCATGCCGGCATCGGCGCGCTGTCTTTGATCGGCGTGTGCCGGTCCCGCCAGGATGGCCAACATCGCGGCAAACAAAACGGAGGAGACCAGAGGATTGAATTGAGTGTGACTTGTCTGCTTCATGGCCGTAACAGTATCAAACTTGAAGGAAGCCCAGGCGTTTTTGTGAACAAAAGACCGGTTTGCTGCGTAGGATCGCTTGGGAGGAGATCCATGTTCCGAACCGCTTCACTTTCACTCGCATGTTTGGTGATAATGGCAGCCCTCAGCAGCGCTGCGCCTTCGAAAGAATTCCGGCGTACCGTCCCGCTCGCCGCAAGCGGGCGGGTCGAACTCCGCTCGGAGCGTGGCACCGCCCGCATTCTGCCTTGGGATCGACATGAAGTCGAAGTCGTCGCCACGATTCAAGCGCGGCCCGAAAGCCTCGATCCGGAAGAGAGCGTGCGCCGCACACAGATTCGCTTCGATGCAACACCCGACAGTGTCTTCATCCAAACCGACTTCGGCGATCGCCTGTCTGACGGCCGCTGGCTTTGGGACGGCCGCGATCCCGTTCCGCTGGTCCACTATGAGATCAAAGTTCCACGCAACGTGGACTTAGCGCTTAACGACGACCGCTCCGAAATCGAGATCGGTGATCTACTCGGCCGTTTGCGGATCCATACCGACCGAACTGAGGTGCACATGACGAGTTTCAATGGCGCTTTAAACGTCGATGCCGACCGGGGAAGCATCCGCATCGACCGGCTCCTCCTGGCGGATCGAGGTGAGTTCCGGACGGACCGCACGGACGTAGAGCTGGGCGTCAGTTCGACACATGGCATGACTCTCGATCTTGACCTCGAGCGTGTCTCCCCCGACGTGGATTCCGGTCTCCTCACCGGCCTCATGGCTGAAGAACACCGACACGTAAGCTACCGAGGCTCGATCGGCCGCGGCGGCCCCATTTTGCGCTATACCGCGGATCGTGGGTCGCTCAGATTGCGACGCGTTTAAGCTCTCGCGCGGTTCAGTTATTACCTCTTATAAAAAAGAGCGCAGGCGATCACACTTATGGTTCTCATTCTTAGCCTGTGTTTTCAATAAGTTAGTCCGGATTTTCAGGTCTAACGCTTGGGAGGTGGATTACTATGCTTGCGAGAGAGAACGAGCTTCCTGAGAGGTAATAATGCAGGTTTTTGAGGTAATAACGAGGTTTTCGGGGGTAATAACGGCAATGCCGAGGAGCACGACACTCGTCGGTTCAGGAACAGCTGGCGAGAAAGCAGGCCCCCCATGGGCGGCACTGCCATGGGGCGGAGGAAAGGCAAAGCCGACTGTATCGCCGCCAGTGCATTTTCTCACCCGTTAAGCCCCAACACGTACGCTGACCGGGTACGCTATGTACTTAGCTATGGTACAGTTATGGAGGTGAAGGTCTCAACTACTGAATTTCGCAAGAATCTCTTCTCGCTTGCGGATCGAGCCCTAGAAGGGGAGTTGATTGAGATCGTTCACAAAGGGCGAAATCTGCGGCTCGCCGTTCAGGATGCGCCCTCCAAAATGGCTCGACTGGCTCCAGATCCCCTTCTCAAAGGAGTCAATCCGGCAGATATCGAGAAGGCTCTCAAGGAAATTTCAAAACAGGCGAATGCGGAGTGGAACCGCAAATGGGATAAGCGTTGATCTCCTATCTGGATACCAATGCGGTGATATGGCTTGCCGCGGGGAGGACGAAAAGCATCCCGGCGCCCGCTGTCCGATTGATCGAAAGCAGCGATTTGCTGATTTCGGCGGTGGTCCTCCTCGAGCTGGAAATGCTACAGGAAGCCGGCAAGCTTGCTCGCGGGGCGAACGAGATTTTGGCTCATCTCGCGCAGCGGATCGGATTGGGAGTTTGTCAGTTGCCGATGGCGGTGATTGTTGACCATGCGATTCCCGTGAAATGGACGCGGGAACCGGCGGACCGGTTAATTGTTGCAAACGCGATAGCCCGCAATGAAGCGCCTTTGATCACTTCGGACCGGCGCATCCGTGAACACTACGCAAACGCGATCTGGTAAGGCTGTTATGAACCTGTTCCGACCATTCATCCCGACGGAATTTAGCAGGCTGTCAGCTTTGACAACAGAAAGCACTCATCGCTGGCATTTCTGGCTCCAAAGCACTCCGTATCACTCACGAAGTTCGCGGCCCTGCATAAATCAGCCATCGACGGCTCTGGCGATGAATCATTGCACCACCCGTTGTGATACCTCGTTCAGCAGTCTCTACACCCGCCGCAATCTCAGCGAGCCCCGGTCAGGACTGTACCGTAACCTTGGGCCGCCGCGCCCCAATCGACCCTCGGTATGTCACATGACGCCTGTCTTCGCGGATCAATCCCCTGAGGAGACCGTCATCGGCGGACGGAGAGACACGATCTAGGTCCAAATCCAAGATCATGCCATGATTCGAGCTGATCCCAAGATCTACTTCCGTGCGGTCGGTGTGGATCTCGCCTCGATCAGCGAGCAGCAGCCGGCCATTTGGATCTTACCCCGATCTCATTCGACCGAAAGAGCGCCGTTGAAACTAGCGGCTCGAATGTGGACCCTTTGTCAAGACCATTTTTTTGCTCGCAATAAGCTAATGCTCAGGAATATCTGTTGCCAGATGCCCTCGCCCAGATCTCCAAGGACGGCCCTATACCGGATATTCAGCCGGGGCCTATTTCGAAACGCCCGCAGCCCGCAGGAGCTGAGTGGCCGCCTGGGCTTCGGGCGCAGTAGGATTTGCTCTCAGAGCAGCTTCCAACCCCTGTCCGATCCGTTCTCCACAAAGATCGATTTCGACGGTGCAGCCTTCCTCGGCAAGATCGCCCGGCGAGATATATCTCGACTGATAAGCGTGAGGGCGAGCAGTAGGCCAACCGCAAAGGAACTTGAGGACCCCAGACCAGTTCCGCGAGACGGAATGTCAGCGATTGAAGTGATCTCCAGGCCTCCGGAGATACTTAGTTTCTTGAGCGCCTCCCGGACCACGCGATGCTCTATCTGGTCGACCGCGTGGATGTGAGTGCCGGCTGCCAACCGAGTTTTTTTATCTTCTCGATTGAATTTATTAAGCTTGTTTCGAATCCTTGGGAATCGACCATAAGTAAGATGGCCCACGCCACTTCGAGGCATAAGTTTTCATCGCGACATGCACCTAGGTTGTTCCGAACGGTCGCGGGGGAGAATGTGCAATCGTGAAACCACGAAGCCGGCAAGAATGCCAATCGCAGTTCCGGCCACGTTTAATATCACGTCTTTTATCATAGGGTCTCGTCGAGGGAAGTAGCTCTGAAGGAGTTCGCTGCAGCTTCCGATCACGGCTCCGCTCAGAAGAATGCGCCAAATTTTGCCGGCCCGATTCGGAACGATCTTCCACAGCAGCATGCCCAAAGTACCGAACAACACGAAATGCACACTTTTTTCAGCCAGCAAGTGGATTAATGAGTACGGCGGGGCATTCGGCGCCAATTCGACTGAGAGGGATTCCCAGATGGAATCGAATGCCTCGTCGCACCACCGCCCGGCGAGCGAAGTAGAGGCGAAAAAAATCGCTCCAATGCATCCGAGAACGGCCCAAACACGCTGGCTTCTTCTAAGCAACAGCCCGGCAACGCACTGCGCGATGGCTTGGCAAGAACCGCGAAGTTGCTTGCCGGTGTTGACCAAGCATCGCTTGGCTGCCAGGCTCCTAAGGAACTCATCCCGCCAGTTCCAGTGGGACGAGTTGGAATCCGAGCGCTTTCGCCTTGGCGCGTAGCTTTCCTTCCTGGCGCTTGTGATAACGCAGTTGATCAGCGGCAAAGCGGCTTTCATCAAATTCCTGACGGGAAGTGATCAGGTGGAAGATAATCCGGGCTAATTTGTGGGCGGCAGCAGTGATGGCTTTGGGAGCGCCGAGTTTTGCTCGCATCCGTCGATAAAAATCACCCAGCGCGCTCTTGCTGTGATGGAGAGACTGCGCCGCCATGCGGAGGGCAGTAGCTGCCCGGCAGTTGACCTTGCGGGTGCCGACCCACAATACTTTACCTCCACTAATGTCGTTGTCAGGACAGAGGCCCATCCAGGAAGCGAACGCCGAAGCGCTGCGAAACTTCGTGAAATCAGGCCCTATTTCGCCAAATAAAGTCTGAGCAATGCCGGTCCGGATGCCAGGGATTTTCGCGAGATCGACTCCGAATACTCGTTGTAGCTCTGACTTCAAAATTCCGTCAGGAGATGGTTTTCTTGATGTGGGTCTCGGGGTTCTGCCTTCGGGCGGTTCCAATTGCTCCGGTGGTTTAAAGTCTTCGAGGTTTTGCCGGATCTCGCGGTCACAGTCTTCAATCAGCTTCTGGTAACTGCGATACGCGGCGAGCGACTGTCGAAGAGTGAACAAATGCTCGTGCCGGTAGTCGCCCACCAGTGATTTGGCAATCACCTCTTCCGAAGCTTTGATACGGTCGTTGCGCAACCTAGCCAGCATAGAAGGATCGCGCTGTCCTGCCAGTATGGCATCGACAATCGCCAAACCGGTTTGCCCCACGATGTCGCTGATGACGTGATGCAGTTGCAGATTCATCTGGTCTAGCGCCTTCTGCATATGGTTGACGTGAGTCGCGGCCATTTGCACGAGACTTTCCCGGTGTCGCAACAAAGACCGCACAGCACAGACTTCCTGGTCGGGCCGATAGGATGCGCGAAGGAGTCCGACCGAATGCAAGAACTGCAACCACTGACAATCGGAAACGTCGGTCCGCCGGCCGGGCACGTTCTTTACGTGTCTGGCATTCACCAGACAAACTTCAAAGCCGCTCGCCTCCAAAATCTGAAACAAGGGAATCCAGTAAACACCAGTCGATTCCATCGCCACAGTCTTGATGCCGCATTGCTTCAGCCACTCCGCTAAGGCATAAAGGTCTTGGGTGAACGTCGGAAATGAGCGCACATTCTGAGCGGCTCGATCCGTTGGCACAGCTACGAAAATCTCCGTCGCTCCGATATCAATCCCAGCTGCCTCGGGCCGCATCACCGGCAGCACGGCATTGCTAGTCTTGACGGCACTCTTCTTCTTGTTGTGCTTTCTCGCCATCGTCAACTCCTTTGCGCCAGCAGACGACGGCCCGAGTCGCACAAATCGGGCACTCTCCTAATCGGGATCGCCGCGAGCCAGAAAATAGCCCACGAACGTCACCACTGCATTGAGCACGAAACTCGGAACCATGCTAGCTACCGGGCTTGATAGCTCCATTGCTCATCCGGCCTTAGCTGCCGCCGTCCCTGGCACTCGTGATCATACTCGCGCCCGTTCCTTGCCTGCAATGACCCGTTTCAAACGGGTACCCATGCTAGCTAGGATCATCTCGGGTGGCAATGCTGCGTGGACACGGTACTGATACCGGCTCTGTCGGTGAATGACACAGGGTAACAGGTCCATGCGGCTTCAGGGGAGAATTCGGAGGCCCCGCGCCATTGTTATCCTTGAATTTGCTCCGAAAATCCTCCCGGGGCGCGAAGTGCGGTAAGGCCTCCGGGCGGTCTCCGCTGCGCGCTGTTTGTCTGAATGGGCTGGCGCTCTTGTCTGTTGCGCTCGCCGCCTCCGCTCTGGCGGGCTCCCGCAGTGCACCCGGACTATCGTCCCCCTCTCTCATCTCGATCCTGACTGGAGAGTTGAACCGTGAATTTGGAGTTCTGAAGACTCATGCGGACCCGCCGCCGTACTATATGGCATACGAGGTTACGGACGAGGAAACCGATTCCGCTTCGGCCACTCTGGGAGCGCTGGTTGACAACCTTCATAACCACGCCCGCGGTTTGGATACGACAATCCGCGTCGGGTCTCCGCAATTCGACAACTATCATCCTTATAAGAACTCGCCAATTCGCTTCACCACGCTCACGCCGTTGAGCCTGAGCGACGATCCAAACCAGATTCGCCGCGCTTTGTGGTCGCAATCCGAGAATGTCTACCGGTTGGCCTCGCGACGCTTACTCCAGTTAAGAACCGACGAACAACTCCTCGCGGAGCAAAAGGACCAAGACGCGGATTTCTCGCTCGAAACAGCTCACACGTTTTCGCGCTTGCCCGAAACCTATCCTTATGACATGAACGCCTGGGCGCAGAAGCTGCGCCTGTGGTCGGCGGAATTTAAAAAGCATCCCAAGATTCTTGGCTCTGAAGTTAGTTTCACCGCCCAACATGAGATCAGGACATTCGTCAACACCGAAGGATCGGAGATCCAGTTCGGCAGGAATCTTTTCAGAATCGAGATAAACGGCCTCACTCTCGCCCCGGATGGCATGGATCTGCAAAGCGTGGCGACGATTGAGGCTTCTGATCCGGCGCATCTGCCGGCCGACAAGGCAGTCCAGGCGAAGGTACGGGATGTGGCAGCGAAACTCGATGCTCTGGTCGATGCTCCGCCCGCGGAACCGATCTTCTGCCCCGCGATTCTTTCCGGGCGAGCATCCGCGGTGTTCTTTCACGAGATCTTTGGCCACCGGATCGAAGGGAACCGGCAAAAAGACGTAGAAGAAGGTCAGACCTTCACTAAGATGCTGGGCCAGCAAGTGCTCCCCAGTTTTATTAGCGTGAAATTCGATCCCACCCGGAAGACTTATAACGGATCGGACCTGATTGGCTACTACGAGTTCGACGATGAAGGCGTGAGCGCGCGCCCTGTGACCGTTGTCGAAGGCGGTGTTTTGAAGACTTTCTTGCTGTCGCGTTCGCCGGTTGGAGATTTCAAGACTTCGAACGGCCACGGAAGACGCCAGCCCGGGTACGAGGTTGTCTCGCGGCAATCGAATCTGATCGTAGAATCGACCAAACAGCTCTCCAATGCGGCGCTGCGGGCCAAGCTGATTGAGGAGATCAAGCGTCAAGAGAAGCCTTACGGTTTGTATTTCGAAGAGGTGTCGAGCGGATACACAACCACGGGGCGCCGCGGCCTGCAGGCGTTCACGGTAGTGCCTTTGGTCGTTTACAGAGTTTTTCCGGACGGCCGCCCGGATGAGTTGATTCGAGGAGTGGATATTGTCGGCACTCCGCTGGCGAGCTTTCAGAAGATCATCGCCACGTCTGACCGCCCGGAGATTTTCAATGGCTACTGCGGCGCCGAGTCCGGCAGTATTCCCGTTTCAGCGATTTCACCCGCGATACTGGTCTCCGAGATCGAGACTCAGAAGAAACAGAATTCTCAACAGAAGCTGCCACTGCTGCCGCGTCCGGAGGGTGAATGATGCGGGCAACTCCTGTCGCGCCGGAATCGGCGCCACGCTTTTATTGCTCGGTGGCTCGTGGTTTCTTTGGGCCGCGGATGTCTCGAATGAAATTCGCGCCGATTCGCAATTGAGGGCCATGGCCGATGAGCTGGCCCGCTCTAAAACGCTTCAGATCAACACTCTCGATAAGCCGTATTTTATCGAGTACAGCAGCAGCGACTCGGAACAGATTCATCTGTCGGCCAGTCTCGGCGGCCTCACCTCCGCTTCGCGAATTCACCTGAGAAACCCGCGAGTTCAGGTCCGCGTCGGTGACTACGCGTTCGACAATACGAATTTTGTTAATGCCGGTAATCCTCAAACCGGATTGTTCCCGATCGACGATGACTATCAGGTAATTCGGAACGACCTATGGCTTTCGACTGACGGGCTTTACAAAGCGGCGGCCGATCAGATCGCCCGCAAGCGCGCCGCCTTGCGCGAGATAGGCGATCCCGACAAAACACCCGATTTCGCGGCTGCCAAACCTGTTCAGATCGTGCAACCGATTTCGTCCCTCAGCTTTGATCAGAAGCATTGGGAAGACGTAGTTCGCCGATTATCCGCGATATTCGCTTCGCATCCCGGCATTGCGGAGTCTAGTATTCGCATGCGCGCCATCGGATCGACATATCGTCTGGTGAATAGCGAGGGGTCCGTGGTTCGTATACCGCAGGACATGAGTGAAATTCAAATCCTTTGTACCGGCATCGCAGCAGACGGTACTCGCGTCTGGAATCACAAGTTCATTACCTTCCTGCGACCTTCCGACATGCCGAAGGAAGATCGGCTCACCGAAGCGGTTGAAGGCGTGGCGAAGGAAACGGACGCCCTGATCAAAGCGCCTCTCGCGGAAGACTACACCGGTCCGGTGCTCTTTGAGCAGGAGGCCGCGCCTGAGATGATTGCGCAGGTCACTCACCGATGCCATTTCACTGAAACGGAAGCCGGTCGCTTTACCGGATCAGGAGCAGCAGCATCGGCGCGGCGGCGGCCCGGAGATGACGGTGGAGAGTGTCTGGTCTCCGCGTTTCGGCTCAAAAGTAGCGCCCGATTGGTTGACCATTCTCGATGACCCTCTGGAGGAGCAATTCCATGGCACGACGCTGGCAGGGCACTATCAGGTAGACGATCAGGGTGTGCCGGCTGAACGTGTGACGCTGGTCGACAAGGGCGTTTTGAAGGCATTTTTGCTCAGCCGCGCGCCCGTGCGCAAATTTCAATGTCTCGAATGGACATGGACGTCTGCCGGGCAATTTTGGGCAACAGCAAGCCGCTATCGGCAATCTTTTCGTACGCGCGGAGCAAACGGTTCCGGAATCGCAGCTCAGAAGCCGGCTTCTCGAAAGAATAAAATCTTCCGGCCTGAAGTATGGCATGATCATTCGCCGACTCGATTTTCCGTCCACTGCGGCGTTTCAGGAACTGCAGAGCATGGCGCGCCAGTTTCAGAGCAGCGGATATTCACGAACGCTCAACCCGGCGCTTCTCGCATATCGACTGTACCTCGATGGGCATGAAGAACTTGTGCGTGGCGTCCGGTTCAAGGAGTTCAGCGCCAGGGATCTGCGCGACGTGGATGCGGCGTCGGACCATCCTTATGTTTTGAATTACGTCAACAACGGGTCCAGCTTCAATTTCTCAGAGTCGCCTTCCGATGCGACGACTTCCTCGGTGATTTGCCCCGCGCTGCTGTTCGACAGCATCGATCTCGGACATGCCGAATACGAGCAAGGCAAGCCGCCGATTGTTCCGCCACCGCCGCTGGTGGCACAAAAGTAGTTTTCATGCGCATTCTGAGCAGGGCTATTTTTCGCGAAGTTTTTACCAGCGCGGCTCTTGGCACGCTACTGTTCATTTTTGTTCTCTTCTTGAGAACCATTGAACGGCTTTCGGTACTGCTTGTGAAGACCTCCGCGCCGGCACCGGTGGTTGCCCGACTCGTGCTTTACGCACTGCCTTCCACGCTGCCGTTCGCCCTCCCGCTAGGAGTCTTGGTGGGAATTCTGATTGGCCTGAGCCGCATGTGCGCGGACAGCGAAATCGTCGCCATGCGCGCGGCAGGCATATCGAGCAAAACCATTGCGCGGCCGGTACTGTTGTTCTCTTTCCTGGCTCTCGTAGTAACAGCGATTGCGTCCCTATGGCTCACGCCGCTGTCTTTGCACCTGGAATCGAAAGTAGCGCGCAATTTTGCCGCCGCACAGCTCACGGGAGCCATCGAATCCCGCATCTTCGATGAGGAGTTCCCGAACACAGTTCTCTATGTCGGCAACGTAAGCACTGCCGGAACGCAGATTCTTTGGCATCAAGTATTCATGGCGGACATTACGCCTCCCGATCAACTGCAGCAGGAAGGTAAGAATCGAGGAGAAGGGCCGCGAATTATCGTCGCCGAAGAGGCGATTCCGCACGCTGACGCGGCCAACAATCGAATCATTCTCGACATGCGGAACGTTCGGAGCAGCGAACGCGATAAGGATGGGAAGGTGGTCACTACCGCCGCTCCGTCTCAGATCGAAGCACTTCAGGCGCAGAAGCAAGAGGAGCTTCAACTCAATAAGACCGTGCAGGAGATGGATACCGGTCCGCTCTACAAACGCGTTTACCGGCGTCACGATCTTTCGCATGACGAACACGTTGAGGCAGCTATCGAACTGCACCAGCGGTTCGCGCTTCCGCTGGCGTGCGTTCTGCTCGGGCTGGTAGGCATTCCGCTAGGCGTCTCATCGCGCAAAGGCGGCAAATCGGCGGCGTTCATTCTTACCGTTTTGCTGGCGTTCCTGTACTACTTAGGGTTCATTACGCTGATTGGACTGGCGCGCAAAGGAAGCCTTTCCGTTCCAGTTGCGGTGTGGACGCCGGACGCAGTTTTTTCCATCGCCGGGATCGCCCTAGTTTCGCGTCTCGAAAAACCGGGCGATCGGGATTTCATCGCATGGCTCCGCGGAATGGGCGGGAAAATCGCTCGCGGCGCTCAGATCAGTTCGGCCGGTCGAGAGCGGCTCGCCTCAAGCCGGCCGGCGGTTCGGCTTCTGGCCGCTGCTCATCGACGGTTACGTGCTAAACGGATTTGTCTTCTACCTTGGCGTGCTGCTGTTTGCGCTGGTGGCTCTCATTGAAGTATTTACGTTTTTTGAGCTTCTGGGCGACATGATCAAGAACGACATCAGCATGTCGATGATGATCGATTATCTTTGGAACCTGGCTCCAAAACTCATCTACGATCTGACTCCCATAGGAGTTCTGGTTGCCTCTCTGATTTGCTTCGGTGTACTGACGAAATACAACGAAGTAACGGCCTTCAAGGCGGGTGGAGTTAGCGTTCATCGCCTGGCGCTGCCGGTTCTGGTGGTCAGTTTTCTGATCAGCGGTCTGCTATTCGCCTTCGACCATTACTACATTCCGGAAGCGAACCGCCGGCAGGAAAAACTTCGGGCGGAGATCAAGAAGAAGCCGGTGGCGACGTATCTTCGTCAGGACCGGCAATGGGTATACGGGCAAGGGTCGCGAATTTACAATTACCGCTATCTGGAACCGAACCAGAAAATCATGTCCAAGGTCAATGTGTACGAGCTGAACCCCGCGACGTTTGAGGTCGAGCGCCAGATCTCGGCGGATCGCGCGTGGTGGGATCGCAAAGCGGGGACATGGATTTTTCAGAACGGAATTGTCGGAGGAAATTCTTCCACATACCGGCAGCTGCACGGCCTCACCGCTTTTCCTGAACTCACCGAACACCCCTCCTGGTTTGTAAAAGAAGAGAAAGAGTACAAGGAAATGAACTTCCAGGAGCTTGGGCTTTACATCCGGGAGTTGCAAGCCAGCGGTCTCGATACGACTCCTCTTCGCGTACAGTATTACAAGAAATTCGCGGTTCCTTTATTTGCATTGATCATGGCGATTGTCAGCGTACCGTTCGCATTCGTTGCGGGAAACCGGGGCGCGATGACCGGCGTGGGCATCAGTTTCGCGATTGCGATCGCTTACTGGACCATCGGGACTCTGTTTGAGCAGATTGGAGATCTGAATCAGTTGCCCGCCGCGATGGCAGCCTGGTCCCCGGACATCATTTTTTCACTCGCCGGATTCTACTTCATGACGAGGATGAAAACCTAAGCAGGATTCGTGGTAGTGTCGTCACCGGGCTATGATGGGGGTGCTTTGAGCACCCAAATCGCGCTAGTGCCGCCGATTGAGCGCGCAAGGAAGTACAGGTCGTGGGCCATTATCGGCATCACGAACGTGATTTCCCTGATTTGTATGGCTTGGGTGCTGAACGGGGCAGGCCTGGGCCACATCTGGGGCGAGATCCAGCACATGCATTGGCGCTGGGTCGCGTTTGCGATTTTGTGCGACGTTTTCGTTTACTTGCTGCACGGCTGGCGCTGGAAAATCCTTCTCACGCCAATCGAGCCGGTACGGTTTGCCCACACAGTCGAAGCGATCTACGTAGGGCTGTTTGCGAATGAAGTAGTTCCGTTGCGCGCCGGCGAACTGATTCGCTGCTTCCTGCTCTCAAAATCGAGCGAGATTCCACTCTCGGTCACGTTCGCTTCGGCGCTCATCGAACGCATTTTCGACGGCATCTGGCTGATGTGTTGCTTTTTCTTTTGCCTCCACATGGGCCGCTTGCCGCGCGCCCTTTTGGATGGCGGTTACCTTCTCGGCATTATGATCGTGATCTGCGCGGCCATTCTCGGTTATGCGATGTACGCCAAAAAGCAATCCATCGATTTTTTCTTCGGGATGTCCTGGCCGCGCTGGTTCAACACGCTGATCGACGATCTTCACCTGGTCGGCCACTCGCGCTATCTGTACTTCGCCTTTGCGATTAGCGGCGGGTATCTGCTCGCGCAAATGTTGCCCATCTATATGCTGGTCCGGGCCAACGGTCTCGCCGTGCCATGGACGGCCTCTTTCGTGATGATGGTTCTGCTGCGGCTGAGCAGCATCGTGCCGCAAGCTCCGGGCAATCTCGGTTCGTTCCAGTGGGTGACGGCCCATACGCTCATCATGTTCGGATTGGCCACCGGACATGCCAAGCGTTTTTCGCTGATTCTCTGGGCGGTGGTAACGATTCCGCTGATCGTCATCGGATTCATCGCTCTCGCACTGGAAGGAATCAACATGACGCATTTGCATAGAGAGGCTGTGGCAGCGACGAAAGATAAAAGAAAACGCATGTAACTGGCCTCTAAGTTTTGGGCCTAGCGGCCGGGCTCGTTTTTTCCAGCTACAATGATTTGTCAAGGGGTGTGGATTTTGTTCGCCCTGCTGCTTCTCTCGGCGCTACTGTCGAGTGCCGGACAGTTGGACCCGCAAGCGGCCGGACTGCAGGCTCTCGATCATCAGGATTATCAGCAAGCCGAGCAGATTTTCGCGAAGCTCGCCGCCGCAGACCCCAAGGATTATTCCGCTCTATTTAACCTCGCGCTGGCTGAAACCGCACTGAAACAAGACGATCGGGCTGCGGAGCACTACAAACAGGCGCTGGCGCTCAAGCCTGGTTTGTATCCAGCGGAGCTCAATCTCGGCATGCTCTATGTGCGCGATCACCGGCCCAGCGATGCGATTTCTCTTCTGCGCGAGGCGTCGCAGCAGAAGCCCGACCAGCCCAGGCCGAAACGCTATCTCGGCGACAGCCTGCTGGCGACCGGAGATTTTGCGGGAGCGGTGGAGGCCTATAGCGACGCTCTTAAGCTGGATCCAAAGCTCGGGGCGGCCGAGTTGGGCCTGGGTCAAGCGCTCGAACGGCAGGGCAAGCTGGAGGAAGCTTCGCCCCATTACCGCCAGGCGGCTGCTCTCGATCCGAGCCTGAAATCTTTTCTCCTGGAACTAAGCGAAGGGTTTGTGAAGGCGAACCGCCCGGAAGACGCGATTGCCTTGCTGAAGGAATTTCCCGAAAATCCGGGCGCACGCGAAGAACTGGGCCGTCTCTACCTGCAGACGAACCGGCCGGCGGACGCCGTTTCGCAGTTCCAAGCCGCGGTCGCGCTCTCGCCCACACCTGCGAACAGCCTAGCTCTTGCCACTGCTTACCTGAAGAATAATCAGCCGGACCTCGCCGCGCCGATCCTGGAGAAGGCCCTGGCCGCCAACCCCAACGACTACGATTTGCGAATGGCGATTGGCCGGATTCATCGGGATAAGCATGAGTATCCGGCGGCAGCTAACCAGTTTGTGGCGGCTGCCCAATTGAAGCCGGATTCGGTGGAGGCCTGGAACGAGGCAGCCGCGGCCTTCGTACTAGCAGAACTATATCCCCAAGCTCTCGCGGCTCTCGATAAGATACATAGTCTGAATGCAGAAACAGCGGGCAATTTCTACTTCCGGGCTATTGTGCTTGATAAGCTACGCCAGGTAAAACCGGCTCTGGCGAATTACCAGCGATTTCTGCAGCTCAGTGAAGGCAAGTATCCGGATCAGGAATTCATCGCCCGGCAACGGAGCAGGATTCTCGAAAAGGAGGCGAATCGATGACCACGTTGACTAGATTGAGCGCAGCCGGCTTTCTACTGCTGGCGGGTTGGCTTCCCATGAGGGCGCAATCCTTTATCACGGAATTGCGCGCAGAGCACGATCCGGCGAGGCGCTCCGAGAAAGCCCTGGCGTTTGCCGACACTGCGTTCGACAGCGCGCGCGATTTCTACAATCAAGGGGAGATCCAGAAAGGCGATGCGCAATTGGAGGACATGACCAACGCCCTCAATGAATGTGTCTCGTCTTTGGCTGTGGCACACAAAGCGAGGTTTTATAAGAAAGCCGAATTGAAGGTAGCCTACCTGCAGCGGCGTATGCAGGGCCTGCTGGATGACATCGAGATCCAACGGCGCGGCTGGGCGGAATACACCCAGCGGAAGCTCGAGGAGATCCACGATAAGCTTTTGGATGGAGTAATGCAGAAATGAAATCCGGCTTCCTGGCTTTAATTCCTCTCTGCGCCGCATCGCTCTTGCTCGCTCAAGAAGACCGCGATTTTCTCACAGCGAACGAGGTGGAGCAGGTTCGCGAAGCGCAAGATCCGAATGACCGCCTTGCCCTGTACGTTCATTTCGCTAAGCAAAGGCTGGACCTGCTGGAGCAATATCTTTCAAAAGAGAAGCCCGGCCGCAGTATTTTCATCCATAACACCTTGGAGGACTACAGCAAAATCATCGAGGCCATTGATTCCGTTTCCGACGACGCGCTCCGCCGCAATCGCCCCCTCGATAAAGGAATGGTGGCGGTGGTAAATGCTGAAAAAGAGTTCCTCGATAAATTGAATAAGGTTCAGGACAGCAATCCGAAAGATCTCGACCGCTACAAATTTGTCTTACAGTCCGCCATTGACACGACCAGCGATAGCCGGGAACTCTCTCTAGAGGATTCGAAGAAGCGGAGTACGGAACTGACCGCAGAAGATGCGAAGGAGCAGAAGGCCCGAGAGGCAATGATGCCCTCCAAAGAAGTGGAGATCGGAAGAAATCTTCAGCGCAGGCGGAGGAAGATCAGCAGAAGAAAAAAGTGCCTTCTCTCTATCGTCCCGGCGAGAAACCTCCGCAATGATTTATCTCCCAGCAGTCAGGAGTCAGAAGCCAGCAGTCAGGAGTCAGAAGCCAGCAGTCAGGAGTCAGAAGCCAGCAGTCAGGAGTCAGAAGCCAGCAGTCAGGAGTCAGAAGCCAGCAGTCAGGAGTCAGAAGCCAGCAGTCAGGAGTCAGAAGATCCCGGCCGTTGCCTTGTCGTAAATTGAAATCAGAGGCTTCGGCGGTTTGGCTCATCACCACCATACGCACGCTACGGGCTGGATTCTCCGGCTATCGCTAGTTGCTACACTCGCGTTCACCGTATTCGAGATCTACGCAGGATTCCGATCCCACAGCTTGGCGCTGCTTTCCGACGCCGGACACAATTTCACCGATGCTTTAGCTCTGCTGCTGGCCGCAATCGGGTTGTATCTGCAAGGGAAGCCGGCTAATCAATCCAAGACCTATGGATACCAGCGCGCGGGAGTCATCACGGCTTTTCTCAACGCCTCCACGTTGATCGTTATATCGCTTTTCATCTTTTGGGAAGCAATCGGCAGAATCGTTCACCCACAGGCCGTCAATGAGCAGATCATGATGTGGGTGGCCGCTGCCGCGCTGATTTTGAATGGCGCCATCATGCTGGCGCTTCATCACGGCCAGAAGGGCGACATCAATATTCGCGCGGCTTTCATTCACATGCTGGGCGATGCACTAGGAGCTGTGGCGATTATCATTGGCGCTATCGCTATTCGCTTTACCGGTTGGACGTATATCGATCCTGTTCTTTCCATTGCTCTGGGCCTGCTGATCATCTACACTGCCTGGGATATCATCCGTGAGTCGCTCAACATCCTTCTGGAAGGGCTGCCACGGGGACTCAAGCTCGATCATGTTACGAATGCAATGGCGGAAATTGACGGAGTGTTGGACGTGCACGATCTTCACATCTGGAGCCTCGGGTCCAACACGCACGCCCTCAGTTCCCATGTGTTGATCGAAGATATGCCGCCTTCCTCGAGCGAAGGGATTCTCAAGCGAATCAACGAGGTGCTGTGCGGTTTCGGCATCTATCACACGACCATTCAATTTGAGCACGCGCCGTGCGTTATGTCCGATAACGGGTGCCAGATGGTTGCGGGCGAGGCCCACGACCACAGGCATCATCACTAAGGAGTCAGAAACCAGAAGTCAGGAGTCAGCAGTCAGGAGTCAGGAGTCAGAAGCCAGCAGTCAGGAGTCGGAAGTCAGCAGTCAGGAGTCGGAAGCCAGCAGTCAGGAGTCGGAAGCCAGCAGTCAGGAGTCGGAAGCCAGCAGTCAGGAGTCGGAAGCCAGCAGTCAGGAGTCGGAAGCCAGCAGTCAGGAGTCGGAAGCCAGCAGTCAGGAGTCGGAAGCCAGCAGTCAGGAGTCGGAAGCCAGCAGTCAGGAGTCGGAAGCCAGCAGTCAGGAGTCGGAAGGATCCGGCTGTCTCCTGTCTCCTGAATTCAAAGTCAGAAGATCCTGCTGTCTCCTGTCTCCTGTCTCCTGAATTCAAATTAACTCAAATCACTTCGCCGCATCCGGATATAAGCCCTCGAGCGGCTTGTCGTTTCCGTTGAACGGCAGCCTCGGCCGCGGCAGCATTTCATCGCGCATGGCCGTGTTGTAGAGGAAGATTGCCTCGACGACGGCGGCCTGCTTCAGGTCAGGCTCGCTCAGGTGTTCGTATGTATCGAGGTTCGAGTGGTGGGTGCGGCTATCATAGTCGCGCGGATCCTGAACGAACTGGAAACCTGAAATCCCGGCCTGCTGGAAGGGCACATGATCGCTGTCACCGGTGTTGCGCTCAGTGATCGTGCTCATTCCAAGGTCTTCTATGGGTTTCATCCACTGCGAGAAAATGGCCGCCGCGCCTTCATTACCCTCGGTATAAATACCCAGCAACTTACCTGTGCCATTGTCCATGTTGTAATAGGCGTCGAGCTTAGCAGCTTCCGGCTTGAGGGTCGGTGGCGCGGTCATAGGCCGCAGAAACAGCGGCACATCCTGATCCTCCTTTGCACCCGAATAATGAAAGCTTGCGTAATGATTGGAGACGTAGCCAGTCGAGCCAAAGAGGCCCTCCTCTTCACCCGACCAGAGAGCAATGCGAATCGTGCGGCGGGGCTTCACGTGCAGCGTGTTCAGGATGCGCATGGCTTCCATGGCAGCGATGGCTCCGGCACCGTTGTCGGTTGCGCCCGTTCCCGCGATCCAGCTATCAAGATGTCCGCCGACCATGACAACCTCGTCCTTTAGCTCGGGATCGGTTCCCGGAATCTCGGCGATCGTATCGTAGCCTTGGGTGTCTTTGTCACCAAACTCCGTTGCAATGTTAATCCTTACGCTGACGGGCACCTTATGGTCGAGCAGGCGGTTCATCCGGTCCCAGGCTTCGTTCGCGATGACCTCTTCGGGAATGGTCTGCCTGCGCTCCGGTCGATAAACAAACCAGCCCAGAGACGCGTTCGTATCATCGTGCAGCACGCCGCCAGAACCGTACGGTTCAAGCACAGCAACAGCCCCTTCGGCAGCAAAGAATTTGGCGACCTTCTCCTGGAAAGCTTTTGCGGCAAAGATCTTGCGAAAAAATTCAGTCTGGCTGTCTGGCGATTTGAGCGGGTACTGCCACAAGTCTTTGAGTCTGGCCGGATCGTAGTGTTCCATCGCGGGCACACTACGAATACATATTCAGATCGAGCACCTCACGCTTCGCTGCCAGGTCAAGTTCCGACACTGCTCCTGCTCGGCGCGTGTATTGTGTTTGAGCGTTCGCGGCAAGCTGCGCAACAGTCAACAGGACCAGGACAAGACCAGAACGAAGGTGCATGTGGTCATGATAGAGAACATTCCAGGTTGCGAGTATCGTTTTGCGCCGTTCCCGGCCTGGGTCACTTCAGCCAAGCTCTACTGGCTCAGTTTTGCGTAGCGCCACCGGCTAATGCGCTCGATGATATTCGATTACTGGGCCTGAGCGCGCTTGGCGAAGTAGATCGCCCGTCGAAATCTCGCCGCATCTTGCGGCGTCGGCAACGAAAACGTAAGAAACGCCAAGCCCCATTTCATCGGTCGTCTGCTCGCCATAGGTAACTCTCACGGGCGGATGTGCCGGATTGCGCGGGTTGTGTTCCGAGTTGTCGTATGTGTACTCCATCTCAATCCGGGCGCCTTTTGGAAGCGCGATCGGATTTTGATAGGTGTAAGCATTCTGCCAATTGAAATCCCAGTCTTTAATCCAGATCAGCGGCGTTACGGAACCGTTCGGGAGGTGCGCATCAATCTTCATGTCCTTGCAGAGATAGTGCGCATGCGGCGTAATGCGAACTAACTCCGCATCGGATGGCGTGGTCAACTCGGCTTTGACTACAAAATGCGAATCACCCGGCGGGATATCGATATTGTCGTTGCTGATGATTATCGCGGTGCGGCCGCGTGTCGGCGGATCGCCAAAAAAGAGGCCCAAAGAGGACTGATCGTGTTCTGGTTTCCCAGAAGGATGATAGTGGACCTGAATGACAAGATCTGTGTCCTTCCGGAGAGGCGTCGAATAACCCGCAACCGGCTTTGCCGGAATAAATCCGGGAGCCCAACCGCCGAGCATTCCAGCCGCAAAGCCCGGGCTTCCAAAGCAGGAATAACTTCCATCAGCCGATCCTTCGGCCAGTTTACGTCCCTGGTGTGTTGGATCCATGAAAACAATTGCGTGATGTACTACGCGCCGGTCATCCGGCCGGAATTCCATCGCGCTAACGTACACGTCTCTATCCAGATTCAGGGGAATGACGAAGCAACGATATTGATCCGGCCCATCCGCAGGCACGGAAAACTTCGCCGGAACAGTAACGACCTTGTCCGGCGGTCCGATCTGCCAGCCATTAGTAAATGCCGGCGGAGCAGGTTTCGGGCCGTTACCTTCGGGAGCATGATTTACGGCCCATTTCTGAATTAATGCGATTTGCTCATCCGTGAGCCGGCGAGCATCCTTGAAATCTCCATAGCCCGGCTCGGGCTTCCACGGCGGCATTACACGCGCTTTGGTCACGGACGCAATTAATGCGGCGCGTTTTGCGGCATCTTCGTAACTCAGTAACGAGAACGGAGCCACCTCGCCGGGACGATGGCAGGTAGCGCAGTTTTGGTAAAGAATCGGGGCAATGTCTTTGTCGAAGGTGGGCACTGTCCCAGCGGCAAGCGTTCCCGCGATTCCAGCAATCAAAGTACAACAAAATAATAAAAGCCGCATTCTTTCGTGCTCTTCAGTCCTTTCGCGTGATCGCGCAACCCAGCGCTTTCGTACGCGCATGCGATACGGGCTTGCCCGCAAGGACGGCATCGAGCGCATCACGCAAATCAAACTCCGTCACCTGCACGCGCTGCTTGCCCCAATCTTCAAGCTTATTGTCGATCCGACCAAGATAAAGCAGGCCGCCATCCGGGGAAAGTACCGCAGCTTCCGGCGTTACCGTAGCACCTGTGAGCGAGGCTAGAGTTTCCTGAGGATCAAACAAATACGGAAAGGAGTAGCCAAAGTCTTTTACATGCTTCCGCACGGCTTCATCAGCTACGGTTGCGTCGCCTTGCACGGCATAGAAGACAACTCCGCGCGATGCATACGTGTCGTGGATACGATTTAGCTCCGGAACGTAGCTATTGCTCAGCGGACAGTCAGTCTCCAAAAACAAGAGCACCTCAGCGCGCTTGCCGATCCATTCCGCGCGAGTGTGAAGATGGCCGCCGGTATCCACGAAAGAGAAATCCGTAATTTCGCGCGCCGTGAAGACCAGAGCGCCGCCGAGAAGTAAAACGGCAAGCGCAAGGGACCTATTTACTGTTGTAAGGCGCATAATTCAAACTCCTCTTTCCGAGTATCTCTAATGCTAGCCAGAGATCAATTCGAGCATTCGCCGGCGGAATCTGTCCGCGCTTTCGGTGTCTGTCGCGATGACCAATACGGTATCGTCTCCGGCGACGGTTCCCACCACATCATCGAGCTCCGCTTTGTCGATGGCAACCGCGAGCGGGCTGGCGTTTCCTGGCGAGGTTCGGAGCACGACCAAATTCTGCGCTACTTGAATATCGAGAAGATATTCATTCGCCACATCCGCTAAACGAGCGCCGTTACTCTCGACAGGCAGCGGACGATATCCTTCGGCTGTTTTCACAAGTCCCAGCTCGCGCATGTCTCGCGATAAAGTCACTTGGGTGGCCTGGATGCCCACCTGACCCAGTTCGCGCGCCAGTTCCTCTTGCGTGTAGATCTCCTTATTGCGGACGATCTTGAGAATCTGACCCTGGCGAAAGCTCTTGTTCATGTCCTATGGAGATGTTCCCGCATTTCGCCTAGCCGCCGGACCGCCTGCTCCAGGGCAGCGGTGACGGCGCGTGGTCCGGTTCCGCCCGGTAATTCTCGCGCTTTCATTCCTTCCGCCGGTTTCAACAACCGCGCCAGTTCCGGTTTGAACTCAGGAGCGAATGCGGCCAGAGCAGCGCCGGTCCAATCGGAAGGCTTTTTGCCGGTTTTGACGCTTTCCAGGACAAGTTGCCCCACGATCTGATGCGCCCGATGAAACGCGACACCATTCCGCGCCAGTTCCTCTGCTAAATCCGTAGCGACTACCCAGCTTTCTTCGGCCGCGGCGAGAGGCTTAGCGGGATCGAGTTTCACGGATTCGGCAACTGTGCGCGCCATCGCAAGGGATGCCGATGTTTGCTGAAACGCATCGAACAGCGGCTCTTTGTCCTCCTGCATGTCTCTGTTGTAGGTCATAGGCAATCCCTTCATCGTGACGAAGAGCGAGGTGAGATCGCCAAAAACGCGCCCCGATTTGCCGCGGATCAATTCGAGCGAATCCGGGTTCTTCTTTTGAGGCATGAGGCTTGATCCGCTAGTCACACCATCGCCTAAGGTCATCCAGTTGAATTCCTCGCTGGAGTAGAGGATCCAATCTTCGGCGAGCCGGCTGAGGTGCAGCACGATGAGACTGCACGCGTATAGGAAATCCAACGCGAAGTCACGGTCACCGGAGACATCCATGCTGTTTCGGGTGATGTCCGGAAAGCGCAGGTCATCCGCGATCGCTTCCCTATCGAATGGGAACCCGCTTCCAGCGAGCGCGCCTGAACCTAAAGGCATGATATTGACTCGCGCGCGCGCCTGTTCCAGGCGTTCGAAATCCCGGGCGAACATTTCGAAATACGCGAGCAAATAGTGGGGCCAGAGGACGGCCTGCGCACGCCGGAGATGCGTGTAGCCTGGGATTACGGCTGTTGGGTACTGCCATGCCAAAGCGAGCAGCACACCCAATAGCGAGGTGAGTTGCTCGGCGAGGGTATCCACTGCCGAGCGCAAGTACAACCGCACATCTAGCGAGACCTGCTCATTGCGGCTGCGCCCGGTGTGAATCTTGCCGGAAAGCGCCCCGACTTTTTCCTTCAGCTTTCGGATGACGAACGTATGCACGTCTTCGTCATCCGCGCCTTCGAAATATTTCGGATCTTGCGCTTCGTTCTCAATCTCGGCGAAGGCATTGACGAGACGCTCGCATTCCTCAGCAGTCAAGATTCCTTGCTTGGCGAGCGCTCGCGCAAAAGCTTGTGAACCTTGAATGTCGGCAAAAATGAGTTTTCGGTCGAACTGCAGGGATGCGGAAAACTGCTCGAAGACCTGGGAGGGCCCGCTCTCGAATCTTCCGCCCCAAAGCTTCATTGCTTTACTTTTTGAGAGCCGCCCGTACCTTAATGGGCAACCCGATCAGATTGATGAAGCCAAAGGCGTCCTTCTGGTCATAGCCGGCGCCCATGGTGAAACTGGCAATGTCCAGGCTGTATAAAGAATTCGGGCTCTTTCGGCTGACTGGTTCGAGGTTTCCCTTGTAGAGGCGCATCGTGATCTCGCCTGTTACGGGCTCGGAGACCTTTGCAAAGAATGCATCGAGCGATTCACGAAGAGGCGTAAACCAAAGCCCGTTGTATACCATTTCGCCATAATCGAGCGCTAGCTTTTGCTTGTAATGCAAGGTGGTTCTATCGAGGGTTAGAGCTTCGAGCTCGCGAATTGCCGCCATGAGAATCGCTCCGCCCGGTGTTTCATAGCAGCCCCTCGATTTCATGCCCACAAAACGGTTTTCCACCAGATCGATTCGTCCGATGCCGTGTTCGCCGCCGATCTTATTCAACTCGTCGAGCAATGCCACTCCGCTAAGCTGGTGCTGGCCGTTTAACGAAACAGGCACGCCGCTCGGCAAATCCGATCGTTACGTCAGCCGGCTTTGCGGGAGCTTCGGCGGGACTCTTCGACAGCATCCAGATGCCATCCGGCGCGGCATTGGCGGGATCCTCCAATTCACCGCCTTCGTGGGAAATGTGCCAGATATTCCGGTCGCGGCTATAGATTTTGGTGGTCGATTGAGCAATCGGGACATTGTGCTTCTTCGCGTATTCAATGGCGTCCTCGCGCGAGACGATGTCCCATTCGCGCCAAGGAGCAATGACGGGGAGATGCGGAGCAATGGCCTTGTACGTCAGCTCGAAACGGACCTGATCGTTTCCTTTGCCCGTGCAGCCGTGCGCCAGCGCGTCGCAACCTGTCTTCAATGCGACTTCGGCCTGGCGTTTCGCCAAAAGGGGCCGCGCAATGGAGGTTCCGAGCAGATATTTGTGCTCGTAAACAGCACCTGATCGGACGAGTTTCCACAGATAATCGCTGACAAACTCCTCGCGCATGTCCTCGACGTAAACTTCGCTCGCTCCAGTCTTCAGTGCCTTCTCTTTCAGACCGTCGAGCTCTTCGCCGCCCTGGCCGATATCGCCGCAAACCGCGACGATTTCGCAGCCGTAATGCTCCTTCAGCCAGGGAATGATGATGGAGGTGTCCAGCCCGCCCGAATAGGCAAGCGCCACTTTCTTCGCAGTCACTTTAGTCATTGAATTATTAATTCTCTACAGAAAGGCTCCCTCTCACGGTCGCGGTTCAGAACGCAACCGCGCGCGTTGGCAAGGGTGGAATAATCGTTTCGAACGCTGGTTATTGCAGCAGCGTGAGCAGCAGAGCTTTTTGGACGTGCAGCCGGTTTTCTGCTTGATCGAAGGCCACGGACTGCGCCGATTCCATTACTGCGTCCGTTACTTCCAGACCGCGCTTGGCGGGCAGGCAATGCATGAACAGGGCGTCCTTGCGCGACTGCGCCAGCAAAGCTTCGTTCACCTGGTAAGCCGCGAATATATTGTTGCGTTCCTTCGCTTCGGACTCCTGCCCCATGCTCGCCCAAACATCTGTGTAGACCGCATTCGCCGACTTGACAGCCGCAACCGGATCGTTCGTGATTTCGATTTCGACGGCGGATTCCTTCGCGAGATCGCGAGCCTGGTCGACAATTTTCGCACTCGGCTCATAGCCCTGGGGAGTGGCTACGGCGCAATGAATTCCCAATCGCGCACAACACAACAGCAGCGAATGCGCCACGTTGTTGCCGTCTCCCACGTAGGCGAGTTTCAAGCCGCGCACGCGCCCGAAATGCTCCTTCAACGTGAACATGTCCGCCAAGGCCTGGCACGGGTGATACAGGTCGCTCAGAGCATTGATGACCGGCAGACCGGACCAGCGCGCCAGCTCCTCAATGGTCTCCTGCTCGAATGTGCGGGCCACGATCGCGTCCGTCCATCGCGCGAGGTTTCGCGCTACATCTTTTAGCGGCTCCCGATCGCCAATCATTCCCGTCTGCGTGACGCAATCGCCGCCGAGCTGTTTGATGGCAAGCTCGAACGTCATCCGGGTGCGCAAGGATGGCTTCTCAAACAGAAGGCTCAAGTAGCGGCCCTTCAGCGCCGACGCGTAACGCTGGCGCGATTGCTTCACCTGCTGAGTCAATTCCAACAAGCCGTTCAGTTGTTCGGTCGAAAGATCCAGGTCGTGCCGGAGATTTGGCGTGCCGACGTGGGATGCTGGCTGGTAGACAGGCGCGGCCACTCTAGAGTCCCTCCTGTGAATTTTTATTCACTACTATGAATAATTACACATTTCAGGGCAGGGCCGCAAGTCCGGAATTTGGCTCATGAGCAATTTGCTGGTAATGAAATTCGGCGGTACCAGCATGGGCAGCGCCGAACGTATGCAGGCGGCTGCGGAAATCATCTCCGGGCAGCAGAAAAATCGGCCTGTCGTGGTGGTGGTGTCGGCGATGTCGAAGGTGACGGACCTGCTGCTCGAAACCCTAGGTCACGCCGAACTGGGTGATCGCGCCGCGGTAGACGCCAATTTGCGCAAGCTGCTCGACCGCCACACTCAAGCCTGCGAAAACCTACTAGGGGACGCGAATTTCTGTGCTCGCGCGCGCCAGGCGGTGCAGTCGCTGATCTCGGAATTTCAGCGCATCGCCCAGGGCGTGCTCATGCTCGGGGAACGGCCTCCGCGCTCCGTCGATGAAGCGATCGCGATGGGCGAACGGCTCTCCTCCATTCTGATGGCCGAATATCTGGAGTCGACCGGCATCCCGGCACAGGCGGTAAATGGAAGTGACGTGATCGTTACCGACGCGGTGTTCGGCAACGCGTCACCCCAGATGGAGCGAACACGGGCGAAATGCGCTGAGGTTCTGCAGCCTGTTATCGAACGGGGAATAATTCCCGTGGTAACCGGGTTCAATGGCGCCACCGTCGATGGGCATCCCACGACGCTGGGACGCGGCGGTTCCGATTTCTCCGCTTCCATTCTTGCCGCCAGCCTGGATGCCGAGGAACTCTGGATCTGGACCGATGTGGACGGCATCATGTCGGCCGATCCCCGTCTGGTGTCCGAGGTCGCTGTGCTCGACCAGGTCACCTATGCGGAGGCGGCCGAACTCGCATACAACGGGGCCAAGGTTCTGCATCCCCGGACGCTGGCTCCGCTGGTGGAGAAGCAAATTCCGGTGTGGAGCAAAAACAGCTTTGCACCGCACAAGCCCGGCACGAAAATCGTGTCCCACTTTGACGAGCCTAGAGGCGTACGCGCGGTAACTTCCATGTCGAACGTGGCGCTGGTCTCCATGGAGCCGGCCAATGCAGTCCTGAGCGGCACCCGGCTGATGGCGCGCTCGCTAGATGCGCTTGCCTTGGCGAACGTGGAAATTCTCGTTTTTACAAGTTCCAGTTACCGCCAGACCTTCTGCTTTCTGATTCGCAAACACGATGTCGATGCCGCGCTCGAAGCGCTTTCGGCGAATCTTTCCATTGAGCTAGCGCACGGCTATCTGAAACCCATCGAGGTGGACGAGAATGTTGGTCTCTTGGCCGTTGTCGGAGAAGGGATGCGCGGCACACCGGGTCTGGCAGGCCGCGTTTTTACGGCCATTTCCCGGGAAAAAATCAATATCATTGCGATCGCGCAGGGATCGAGTGAAATTACGATCGGCATTGTGGTTCGTTTGGATGGCCTGGAGCGCGCGGTGCGGGCGGTGCATGAGGAATGCCAATTGGGTAAGCCGGAATCGGTTATAGGCCCGACGGGAACTGCACATTCGCGGCGGTGATCATACGATTGAATCGCGAATACTCCCCCGCCCGGCGGAAGACGATCTTGGCGGCTTGACGATTTTCCAGACCGGGAGGCAGCGTGACATGCAGGGTCCACGTCTCCACCGGATTTAAGCCTCTCGCAGCGCAACGGCTGGTTCGATATTTGAAGCGCGCCTTGCAGGCCCGTAAGCTGCAGCGAGTACACAGACCCCAAGAATTCCCGTTCCCAGAAAAATCGAAACTGGATCGTTTGCCTTAATATCAAAAAGGAGCGATTGAACGAGTCCCGAAGCGGCGTATGCGACTGGCACTCCTATCCCTATACCCGCAAGACACAACAGGCAGATTTCGCGCAACACAGTCCAGATAACCTGCTGTCGTTCTGCCCCGAGGGCGATCCGAACACCAATCTCATGCACACGCCGCGCGACGGTGTACGCCACGGTTCCGTAAACGCCGACACAGGCAATCATCAGAGCCAACACGGCGAAGCATGTACACAACGTCGCCAGTGTGCGCTCCTGATTGCCAGCTTCATCGATCAGGGCTGCCTGCGTCTTAATGCCTGAAATCGGAATACGTGCATCCATTTGCCGAACGATATGTTGCACGGCATTGACAACCCCGCGGGGATCGCCGCCTGTACGGACCTCGTACACCATTGCGGGTCGAGGATTGCGGCTGAAAGGGACGTAGACAGCTGGGAAGATATCTCGTTTTAAAGAGACGTCCCGCGAGTTTCTCGAGACCCCAATAATCTCAATATTGCTCGGCGCTCCGCCAAGGATACGAAGCTCAAAATGTCGACCAAGGGGATTGGCGGCACCGAAGTAAGCCTTCGCGAATGCCTCATTGACCACGGCCACCGGGCGAGCGGCAACCATGTCCTGTTCTTCCAGCTCGCGCCCGAGTAGCACCGGAATTTGCATAGTCGTAAAAAAGGAATGCCCAACGGACGCTGCGATCGTCATCGGCTTCTTTTCCTGCGGTGCTCCAGGAATGGTAATGCCAGCCGGCATAAATGAGCCGGAAAGCATCGCGAAATTCGAAAGACTTACGGCGCGCACGCCGGCAATGGCTGAAAAGCGCGTTTGAAGATCACTATAAAAACGCGTGAGCGCAGCTCCTTTCAAACCGCTTTGCCGTGCGTTCAACGTAAAGAGGAGCACTCGTTCGCGACTGAATCCGAGATCGACCGAGTGCAGATTCGCCAATGTGCGAACAAACAGGGCCGCAGCAATCAAAAGAAGTAATGAGATCGCGATTTGGGCGGTGATAAGCAACTGGCCTATATTAATTCGGAAGAATGAATGTTGCACCGCGGTCATGGGTTCCCCAACACGAGAATCCTTAAGCGCTGGCACGACATCCACCTGCGTGGCTCGGATAGCTGGAGCAAGACCAAATAGCAGTCCAGTCAGTAACGAAAGCGCAATTGTTACGCAAAGCACATGCCAATTAAGTTCTGCGTGTAGGGTGAAATTGTCGCGTCCGTTTGCCAAAAGGAAGGTAAGCAGTCGGATACCCCAAAACGCGACTAGAATTCCCATCGCTCCCCCCAAAAGGGCCAGAACTGTGCTTTCGGTCAAGAGCTGCCGGATGAGCCTTAGGCGGCCCGCGCCCATACTGAGCCGCACGGCTATTTCACGCCGCCGAGCGGCGGCCCGGGCAAGCAGGAGACTAGCGACGTTAGCGCACGCGATTGCGAGGATTAGTCCAACCAGATATGCCAGCACGTCAAGAGGCTTCGCATATTGGAGTCGTAGCTGTTCCTGCCCTCTAGCGCCCTCCTCGAGAAGCAAGGCAGGGGGGTCGGCGCGTTCCCTTTTATCGAGTGGCGTAGCCTCAAGGAAATGTTGAAACCTAGGACCCAGCTCAGCCTGAGCTTTTGAAATCGTCACTCCGGGAAGCAACCGGCCCATGATCTCGACCCAATAAAAGTTTCTGTCAGAGTATCTCGGGTTTCGAGCGGCTGCGAGCGATCCTTGATCGAGCAATACGCTCGTGTTCATCGGAAAATAAATATCCGGTGCCGACCCAACATAAGAAAACCCAGGGCCGTAGAACCCGGGACGCGTGACGCCCACAATCGTGAAGTCAACATTATCGATGGTAATCGGCTGACCAATGACATCGACCCCTCCTCCGAAGCGCCTTTGCCAAAGCGCGAAGCTGATCACCGCAACAGCGGGAGCCGTTGCACGGTCATCAGTCGAATCAATCAAACGACCGACAGCTGGAGTTACCCCGAGCCCGCGGAAAAAGTCTCCTGAAACATATTCACCGTCGACAAGAACACCCTGTCCACGAATTATCAACGTATGGGATGAAGCCGCAAAAGTGGAGTAGGCAAAAACAACAGAGCAGGCCGAACTGTTGGCGCGCAGGCGCTCAAAGACTTCGAACGGAAAAGTTGGGCCGGTGAAACCCGCCACTGAATCCGAATAAAAACCCCAACTGCCGCCATGTGGAACAGCTGGGCGGCCCTTAATATGCCAGCTCATGACCACCAGTGACTGCGGGCTTTGGACCGGCAATGAACGATAAAGATCGCGTCGATGAAACTGAAGATTGCGCTATTGGCGCCGATGCCCAGCGCCAGCGAGAGAACCGCTACGGCGGTGAAGCCCGGATTTAGGCGAAGTGCTCTAAAACTGTAGCGAAGATCTTGCGCCAACATATGCCTAATTTTCGGTAACCGGCAGAGGAAGAGTGGATGGGTTGCCGCGATATGCTCAATGCCTTCCGCAACTTCCGGCGCACGGCACTATGGCCCATCCAATCACGTAGCCGCCAAAAGTGGATGATTCGCCGACCAGCTTTGCTGCCGGTAAACTGTGCTCACTGCGGGGTTCAGATGATCCAGCTGTAGGTTTCCCTCGGCTATTGCCCTCAAAAATTAATTCCCCCACTCGTCCGAAACGATACGCAAATCTGTATGACTGGGCGCGACACCCCTACCTATGCACGTTCCGCGCTAGTCCGCGGCGGTTCACCCGTTCCAGTAAGACTTCAAGTACCCTCTGAACACGCTCCGTCCTTCACAAAGAATACATACGTCACATCAATCAAAACAGCCCAGAGGCTCCTTGCGGCCTCCGTTCCTAGCGCCAACAAGTCTCGGCAACAGTCTTCCTCTTGCGGAACACAATTTAACCCTCTCACAGGATAAGCGACAGGCTCAGTCGCCGGTGTCAACGTAACATCTTTGTTGATCGCGATGTGGATTCCGCGCTCGAAGCGCTTTCGGCGAATCTTTCCATCGAGCTAGCGCACGGCTATCTGAAACCCATCGAGGTGGACGAGAATGTTGGTCTCTTGGCCGTTGTCGGAGAAGGGATGCGCGGCACACCGGGTCTGGCAGGCCGCGTTTTTACGGCCATTTCCCGGGAAAAAATCAATATTATTGCGATCGCGCAAGGATCGAGCGAAATTACCATCCGCATTGTGGTTCGTTTGGACGGCCTGGAACGCGCCGTGCGGGCGGTGCATGAGGAATGCCAATTGGGGAAACCGGAATCGGTTATAGGCCCGACGGGAACTGCACATTCGCGGCGGTGATCATACGATTGAATCGCGAATACTCCCCCGCCCGGCGGAAGACGATCTTGGCGGCTTGACGATTTTCCAGACCGGGAGGCAGCATGATGTGCAGGGTCCACGTCTCCACCGGATTTAAGCCGGCGGAAACTGGAAGCCCGCTGCTCAACCCGCTCCTTACGAAACCGCCTACGAATGCCCCTACCGCGCCTTCGCCCTGAATGTCGCTTTCGAATCCGTTTTGTTCCACTGTGTAGAAATTCTGGTAATTCGCATGAGCGACGGTTGCGCATTCGAAGCTGGCTTGATCCGGATAGGGCGTCTTTGGCGCGCCGGTCATTCGCAGCATCCACGGGCTGGATTGGCAGTGCCCGATGCCGGAGAGATAGAAATCCGCGACGCCCACGGAAGCGGCGCCGAGCAGTTCGCCATGAAGCAGCGTCGCCCTGACGTCAAAATGTAGGGTTACGGGCTGGGCCGCAATCTTTTTCAGAACGCCGGTTTTGATCCGCGCTCTAAAATACGAGACTTGGCCATTGCGCGAGGCGATCAGGTTGTGCGAAAGATCGGAATCGATGTCCGTTTCCCACAATTCGCGATCCCCCGCCCAGACGGTCAAATGGCCATCCGCGGAGAGGACCGCGTTCACAGGCAAATGAGTGACTTGTATTGGAATTCGCAGAACCAGAGTATCTGCGCCGGGAATTCCAAGCAGTTCCAATTTGTGTGGGAGGAATGCAAGGTCCGGCGCCGGTCCCTTGGCTTCTCTGTTCCGCAGCGCTGGGCCGAGGGAGGAAAATCCAAGCAGAGGCCAGCCGATGATCACCATCGCCGCCGTGCATACCACGCGGTTGGTTCTCGTGTGCCGCTTGTTATACTGCCAAACCACCACGAATGCCAGGAAAGCCAACAAGGCGGCGAAAAGAACCAGAGCTATTGCAGGTGTCGGCGGATTATTCAGAGGATGCCGGCTAAAGAGGAAGCCCTCAAACAGGATCCCGGCAAGAATCGAGAAGGATCAAGAGCGCGCAGCGCGGCAGCGTATCCGTAACGGCGGCCAACGTGAAGAGCGGCACAATCAGCCACGTGCTTACGAAAATCTGGCGCAAGAGCACGGCGCGGATATTTGGGAGCAGCGGCAGCCCGTGGGCGCCGATGATGCAAAGATCGGAAACGAGCAGCGGCAAATTGACGCAGAGCAGCACAAAAAGAATTTTCGATGCAAGCAGGCTCCAGCGGTTATAAGGGCGCGTGATCCAGAATTGACGGTCACCGGGAAGCGGCTCTTCCTGGATATCGTGAACCATCAGGAACCAGATCGTCAGAGGCAGAAGGAGCGGCACGAACGTGTCCACAGCAGCGAACAGGCTCGGACGCGTCGAATCCCCCGATCCACTATGCGTCTTAGCCCAGGCAAACGCGATCCACAAAAGCAGCATGGCACCCACGTAAATGCCGAGCCGCGACAGGTCTTTTCTGAAGATATGTAGAGTCTGCCTCATTGTGAACCTGCTCTCCACGGATAATCGGCGAGCCGAACGTTCGGCACATCGAGTTTGCGCCGGAAGTGGGCCAGAGCTTCCGGGTTGATGAAGACGAGTTCCGAATCGGGGTGTTGCCAGAACCATCTTGGAAAGGTCAGCTTCTCGCCTGCAGCAGTCTGCTCCTGTCCACTGAGGGGCAGCCACCATTTTTCAACGGGGCTCAACCCGGCAGTAATCGGAGAAGGCAACTCCGGACTGCTGCCGGGGATGCTGCCGGCCCATTTTTTCTCGCCGTTTTGGCGGATTTCCCATTCGTAGGCCACAGGACCGCGAAGCGCGGTGAGGCATTCGAATCCCTGGCTGTCGTTGATCGCAGATGGGACCTTATCCAGAAGTATGTGACGGCAGTTTCCGATCGAAGGTATATCAAAATTTTGCCGGCGAGCGGAAACGCGCGCTATCTCTCGTTCGCGGGCCAGGGTGAGGAACAAGGAGACCCGCAAATCGACGGGCTGCAAAGCGATCTGCCTGAAGGCGGTTTGCGGAAGGCGCATCCTCAGCCAGCAAGCTTCGTCGCCATACGGGCAATCGCACTCCACGGCGCCAACGATTCCGCTCGCTTGCACCTCGCCTGCGTCACATTTCAGCTCTGTCGATTGGGGCAGTCCGTCGACGCGCATCGGGAGCGAGACGATAACGGCGCCGGGATTGTTATCTCCGCTTTCACTGCCTGCCGATCGAGTTCTGTCCAGCGAGATTCCGATCTGTGCGGGATCGATAGCAGGCTGACTCCATATCCGCTGCAACTCGAACGCGGTCACGCTGGGTATAAGCGGCAGGAACGCCGCAAGGATCAGCAGAGCGAGGGTAATCCGGCCGGCTTTGGTCTTGCGCTTCCTATACTGCCAGGGAATTATTGCGAACAAAACGGCGAGCAAGAGAGCTCGGTGAACAGAGTCGTTGACGAAATCCGCTATCGGCGGCCGATGGCCGAAACCGCTCAACCAACTGCAAAATAGCGCTCCGAGCCCCAGCCACAGGGCCGCGGCCCCGAGCTGCGCGAACCCGCTTGTCAGGGTTGCGATCCCGAATGCCGGCCAAACGAGCCAGACGCTGACGAGGATCTGGCGCAACAGCAGCCAACCAATGTTGCCGATGACCGGATATCCAAGCGCGGTGAGCGTATAGCAATCACAGAGAAACAACGGTACGTTGATGAATAAACCAAGAAACAGCAGCTTGGACGCAAGCAGGCTGATGCGCGAATAGGGTCTGGTCAGCCAGAACTGCTTGTCGCCGACTAAGGGCTCTTCATACACGACGTTGGCGATCAGAAACCAGCACGCGAGCGGAAGCAAAATAGTCGCGAGCCTCTGCATCCCAATCGGCATCTGCCGCTTCTCAATACTCAAATTGCTCGAGGCAAGCACAGTGAAGGCGCCGCATGCAGCCCAACATACGCACACAGCTGCGGCCAGAGGCCACAAGCGCCTGAAGTCCTTGCGAAAGATGTGTTCCGTTTGCCGCATAACAGGCCTTTAAGCAGCGACACTGGCGCGATGAGTTTTCGCCAGTGTCACGAAGATCTGCCGCAGCGGGATGGAACGAATGGCAACATCTCGTGCGCTGGGAAAGGCCTGTTTGATGCGCTCCGGCGTTCGCTCGGGATCGAATTGGCTCTCGACAAAACGCACCACGGCGGCCGAAGATTGCGCTTCGAGCCAATCTTTGGGCCATGGACGCGGCAACGGTTCAGCCGAAGCGAGCGTGATCTCGATCTCGCGAAAACGGCTGCTCAGGGTCGTCATCTCCTCCGAGAAATGCAGATGCCCATTATCCAGATAACCAATGTGGCTGGCGAAGCTCTCGATTTCGCTCAGGTCGTGCGAGGAAATGAGCACCGTTGCTTCGGCCGCATGCTCCAGAAGAGTTTCGATCAGCTCGTCGCGCACCAAAGCATCGAGCCCGCTGAAGGGTTCATCGAGCACGATCAGTTTCGGCCTGTAGGCGAGCGAGGAGGCAAGTGCCGCTTTCATGCGCATGCCGCGGGACAGATGGCGGAGTTTGCGATCCAGCGGCAATCCAAACTGCCGCACCATATCCGCTGCGAGCGCATCGTCCCAGGCCGGATAGAAGCCTTTGCAATAGCGCAGAAAGTATTCCACTGTCATCCATTCGGGCAGCTCCTGATTCTCCGAGACGTACCCGATTTTGGTGAAGGCTTGCCCGGAGAGTCTCCTGGAATTCCAGCCGAGCACTTCCGCGCGCCCGCTAGTGGGTTCCAGGATATTCATGAGTGTTTTGATCAGCGTCGTTTTGCCGGCTCCGTTGGTTCCGACAAGTGCGTAGATGCAGCCTTCGGGAACGGTCAAGGTCACGCCATTTACGGCCATCACACGGCGGAATTTTTTGGTCAGGCCTTGGGTGCGGATCGCATCCATTGCTCCTTCTCTCCTTTCGCCGCTCCCAGACGCCGCCAATGTTCGGCGAGGGCGCGCTGAACGTCTTCTATTTCCAGGCCCAGTTTTTTTGCCTGGACCACCAGTTGTTCCAATTCGCCTTTGAGGAGGCGGGAGCGCTCGGCAGCCGTGGAAACAGGGGTTTGGGCCACCACCGTTCCCAAGCCAACGCGCACTTCGAGGATGCCTTCCGCAATGAGCTGCGTGATCACTTTGTGCGCGGTATTCGGGTTGATTTTCAGCGCTTTGCCGAGCGCGCGGACGGAGGGAAACGGGTCGCCGGGCCTAAGCTGTCCGGCCACCACAGCGCGCTTTGCGGCATATACGACCTGCTCGTAGAGCGAGATGCCCGGCTGGAAGGTCAGACGGAAAGGGATCACGGGATCCTTATGTCAGGAGTTCGCATGCCGAACAGTTACAGCTGTATTATAACTGCTAGTACAGCCCTGTCAATAGGAAGCTTGTGTACGAAAGCGCCGGGCGGCCGAGTCAAAGAGAAGGGGCTTCTCAAACCCGCGCCAAGCTTCGTTTCCGAAATGACCAGATGGCTAGCAAGAAACAAACGAGCGCGTAATCCAAGCCGTAGGCCAATGCAGTCAGGTGATGGGTCCAGGGCGTCGAATGCAGCGTCGATTGAGTGACGGCGAGAAAACGCGTTTCCGACAGCAGATCGGTGGATGGCAGCGGTGCGTAGAATCCCGCTCGCAGCCATTCCGGCATCAAGGTTCTCATTCCGGCTAATGGCGAGAGAATGGATGCACCGACGGAAATCACCAAAACGATGGCGAAGGCGACCACCGGATGCATCATGGTCACCAGCACCATGGCGATGGCGCTATAAATCGCGTACCGCACCATCGGGTAGACGAAGAGCACCCAGGCCGTGGATTGAATCTTTTCTCCCCCAATCCAGGCGAGCAGATAGCTGAGGCCAAACATCCCGAGCACATACACCAGCATCAACAACTGGACGCCAAGATACTTGCCCAGCAAGAACTCCCAGCGGCGCACGGGGCGGGACATCACGGCCAGAATGGTTCCCGATTTCATTTCGCTCGAAACCACGTCCGCCGCGGCCCAGGCGGCCAGCAAGCTGCCGAAGCCGCTGACCATCGACATGATGGCGCTGACCATGCCGAGCACCATGCCTTGCGCCTGCCCCGCGCCCATGGCGCTTCCCATCGATCTCGCCGCCAGTATGGGAGTCATCATCAGCAGCACCACGCAAACGAAACCCGCCAAGAACAGAACGATCAGTTTGTTGCGGAGCAAGCTTCCGAATGTATTCAGCGCAATGGCCCGAATCTTCATGCAGTCCTCTCGTAATCGCCGACCAGCTTGAGAAAAAGTTCTTCCAGCGTGCTTTTCACGGGATTCATGCTGACGATATCGCACCCGGCGTTCCACAGCAGATCCGCCATCTCGCGTTTCATCGCGGCATCCATCACGATGCGCGTAACATGCGGCCCGTGTTCAATCACAGCGCCGCGCTCTCGCGCCATGGCCTCTGCTTCGCCGTTCAGATGGTCCACCGTAAACTCAATGCGATTGCCGCTTCCGAGCAGCTCGCCCATCTGTCCGCTACGCACGAGGTGGCCTTGATCGATAATCACCACGCGATCGCAAATCTGTTCCACTTCGGGCAGAATGTGCGAACTCAGGAAAACGGTCTTGCCTTCCGATTTCAGCGTGGCGAGCAGATCCAGAACTTCTTTGCGACCGGCCGGATCGAGGCCGGAAGTGGGCTCATCGAGAATCAGCAATTGAGGATCGCCCAGCAGGGCCTGCGCGATACCGAGGCGCTGCAGCATGCCCCGGGAATACCTGCCGATCTTCAACTGCTCGTAGCCTTGCAGCTTCACCTTGATGAGCAAGCGCGCGATCAGCCCATCCACGAGGGGTCCACCCTTGCCGGTAAGCGCCCAATGGAGGCGCAGCAATTCCTCGGCGTTCATGTATTTGTAGAACGCGAAATTCTCGGGCAGAAATCCGATCTGCTCTTTGGCTCGCACGTCGCCGGGCTCATAGCCCAGCACGCGCACCTCACCGGAATCGGCAAAAAGAAAACCCATGAGAATGCTGATACTGGTGGTCTTCCCCGCTCCGTTTGGGCCTAAGAATGCGCACACTTCGCCGGTCGCAGCCTCGAAGGAAATATTGGTGAGCGCGGCGATCCGCTCGCTGCTGAAGCGGCGCTGGTAGACCTTCGTCACATCATGGAATTCAATGGCCGGCGTTGCCATGGAAGCCTCCGGGCGTGAGAATTTTCGGATCGATGCCGAGCTGCCCCGCTAGAATCATCTCCAAACCTGTGTTAAATCCGACAGCGCCGTAATCCACTTTTCCGGTTTGGCCGATCACGAAGAGAGCCGGGATGCCCTGAACTCCAAACGCGTTCGCGATCTTTTGACCGGGATCCAAAAGCACGGGAAAGGGGAGCTTGATCTGCTCGGCCGCAGCTTCGGCGGCTTCGCGATCTTCGTCCAAGTTGATGGAGAGTATTTCGAAATTACCGTCGCGCCGGTAGGTTTTGTCGAAAAACGAGCGCAAGACGGGCAGCTCCAAACGGCACGGCGCGCACCAACTCGCCCAAAAGCTCACCACTACCTTTTTGCCGCGATAATCGGCGAGCGAAATCGTACGGCCATCCAGAGCGGGCAATCGGAAATCCGGCGCGGGCTTGTGCAGCATGGCCACCGGGGGGCCTGACATTTGCGAGCGAGATTCTAAGCTCTTCGCGCGCCAGGTAATCCAGATGGTAAAGACTACCAGACCGCATATTGCTACGGCAGCGGGAAGTGATGGCCGGGATTTCATGTTCGCTCGAATCGCGTGGCGGAATTCCAGCTTAGCGAAAAAATGGGATGGCGGGAAGACAGGAGACAGGAGACAGGAGACAGGAGACAGGAGACAGGAGACAGGAGACGGGAGACAGGAGACAGGAGACAGGAGTCAGGATGGAGTGAACCCCAAAGATGAGACAGCGAGTTAAGGGAACAAATACATTGAACGGAGAGAGGAATGGATTTGTCCCGAGCTGTATACAGCCGCGAGTTGAAGATCACGGCGATGCGTGCCTTGGATGCGGGATCGACCACGACGGAGATCGCCCGCAAGTATCAGTTGAGTCCGAAGCTGCTGGAGCGATGGCGCGGTGAATGGCGGGCGAAAGGCGAAGCGGCGTTTCCGGGTATTGGTCGGCGGGGGGCCGACCTGCCGGCGCTGGATGACGCCCGGCGCATCGCCGAGTTGGAGCGCAAGATCGGCCAGCTCACGATGGAGAATGATTTTTTAAAAAAAGCCTTACAGCATTTCAAGGATTATCACCCGCCAGCCGTCGTCAATGGCGCGGATGTATGTTTGAAGAAATCCGTGGCGCCGCGAAAGAAGGCAAAGCCGTGACTGCCTTGTGCGCCATGACCGGGCTGAACCGGGCTGGATTCTATCGCTGGCGGCTGCCGCGTCAAGGTATTCCAGTCGAGATGGAAGTGCGGGACGAAATGCAGAAGATTGCGCTGGAGTCGCCGAGCTATGGCTATCGGCGCATTACCGCGGAGCTGCTGCGGCGCAATTTCGGTGTCAATCACAAGCGCGTATTGCGGATGATGCGTGAAGACAACCTGCTGTGCGTGCGCCGCCGCGCGTTCGTCAGCACTACAGATTCGCGTCATGATCTGCCGATCTATCCGAATCTGGCGGGCGGCATGGAACTCACTGCCGTCAACCAGTTGTGGGTGGCCGATATCACCTACATACGATTGCGTGAGGAGTTTGTATATCTGTCGGTCATGCTGGACGCTTACTCGCGCCGCATCATCGGATGGGCGCTCGGAAGAACTTTGGAAGCCGAGTTGGCTGTCTCCGCTTTGCGCATGGCATTGTTTGCCAGGCGGCCGGCACCCGGCCTGGTGCACCATTCCGATCGCGGCGTTCAGTATGCCTCAGGCAGCTACACGGAGCTTCTGAAGGACCACGAGATCACCATCAGCATGAGCCGCAAAGGCAATCCGTACGACAATGCCGCTTGCGAGTCGTTCATGAAGACGCTGAAGTACGACGAGGTCTATCGCAATGAATACCGGGATTTCGAGGAGGCGCGGCGCAGCATTAGCGAGTTCCTGGATGTCGTTTATAACCAGCAACGACTGCATTCGGCTCTGGGCTATTGCACGCCGGCTGAGTTTGAGAAAGGCGCATCATGAGAAGCTGTGAAAAAATCAGCCAACCGAGCATGCTCCGCTCGAGCCGAAAAAATTTCGCGCTTAGAACGCGCTATAAGCGATCGCTGGGCAGAGGGGATACATTGGGGGTCTGCCGAGAAAGCGCCAAAACTGGCCGCAAAGTGATCTTTTCACACCTTCCGAGGAACTCGGCTTCATTGATCAGGGGCGCTGCCCCTGAAACCCCGAGATTTATCGCTCTTGGGCCAGAATCGCTCTGCTATATCGGGGCGGATTGCACCGCCCCAGCCATTCCGGCATCTGGATCGACGCTCGGGTCGCATCTCTGCGTTGCCTTATAGTGGCTCAGGGGGAGAGATGTTAAGAAAAGGATTTTTCACAGTCGTCGCGGCCGCGCGTTGTGGAAATCCCGCCGTTATGCGTGCCGAGCCGTGCGTTGGCGCGAGAGCGGCAGGTGCCCCACCGCTACGAATCGCAGAGCCAGACACGGGATGTCCAAGGATAGAACTCCGAGCGGCTGGTGCATTTCTAATTTGCAAAATTGAGCGGTTGTTCTCTGCTGTGAAGTGTGACAAGTTAGACAGCGCAGACACCCCGCGGCTACGAATCGCGTTGCCCGACACAGGATGTCCGAGGATAGAGCTCCGAGCCGCGGGGGTGCGCTTTGCTTCCAAAACGAATACTCAGATGTCGTCTAGAAGTGTGCTGAAAAGACTCTACTATAAGGCTTTCGCCGAAGCAAAGCCCGCCTGCCTATCTCAACACCTAGGGAGGATTTTATGACGACAGAATTTGCCGCCATGGTCGCGATCGACTGGGCCGACCAAACGCATGCCTGGGCGATGCAAACTGGAACATCGAAGGTGGAGACCGGAGCCATCGAACACACACCGGAGGCGATCGACATGTGGGCCGCTGAACTTCGGATGCGGTTCAGCGGACAGCCTATCGCCGTGGCTCTCGAACAATCTCGAGGGTCGCTGGTATTCATGCTGACAAAGTACGATCACTTCGTGATCTATCCCGTTCACCCGACAATACTGGTGAATTACCGCAAGAGTTTTCGGCCTTCTGGAGCGAAGAATGATCCGAGCGACGCCAGGCTCCTCCTGGACATCCTCCTGCTACACCGCGACAAACTGCGCCGGTTCAACCCCGACACGCTGGAAACACGGACGTTGCAGTTCCTGGTCGAAGAACGGCGAAAGTTCGTGCATGAGAAAACTCGGTATTCGAACCGGCTTATGGCTCATCTGAAGATGTACTTTCCTCAAGTGCTCGACTGGTTCGACGAGATTGGTTCCAACATCGCAGCGGAATTCCTGGAACGTTGGCCGAGCCTCGAGAAGCTTCAGCGGGCCAGGCCGGCGACGATCGAGCGGTTCTTCATTGATCACATTAGTCGTGATCCGGAGCGGATTAAGGATCGGCTAGAACAGGTTCGCCAGGCGGTTCCGGCGACCACCGACGACGCAGTCATCACATCGTCCAGCGTCGCGACCGTCGCGTGGGCAGGTCTCCTGAAGCAACTTCTGGTGACGATTGCTACTTACGACAAGAAGATCGACGAGCTTGCCCGAGTGCACCCCGATTACGCGCTGGTCAAATCTCTTCCGGGTGCCGGTCCGGCTATGGCGCCGAGACTGATTGCTGCGCTGGGAAGCCAGCGTGAACGATATCAAAGCGCCGCCGAGCTCCAGCGATACAGCGGCATCGCTCCCGTTGTCGCAAGCAGCGGCAAGCAACATTGGGTGCACTGGCGCTGGGCATGCCCGAAGTTCCTACGCCAAACATTTCACGAGTGGGCACTCCATTCGATCGGGTACTCAGACTGGGCGCGCGAGTATTATGAGCAGCAGCGTGCAAAAGGAAAGCGACGGAATACAGCGATCCGCTCACTCGCCTTCAAGTGGATTCGTATCCTTTTCCGTTGCTGGAAGGATCGCAAGCCGTACGACGAGGCCGTCTACCAACGAGCCTTGGCAGCGCGCCGGACGAGTCCGCAACTCACGACTGCAGTTGTGGAACTCGAGTGGAAAAAAGTCGCAGGCTTCAGCAAAATTGCACCCGCTAGGGCTTGACAGGAGACCTCAGATGTCTATCCTCCGCCCAGACATTTTCAGAATGGAGAACATCAACCCAGCCGTGCAATGCCTTTTCATTGAACGGCCGCTACCCCCTTAACTTGCTGTCTCACTCCAAGGGTTCACTGCAGGAGTCAGGAGTCAGGAGTCAGGAGACAGGAGACAGGAGACAGGAGACAGGAGACAGGAGACAGAAGACAGGAGACAGAAGACAGGAGACAGGAGACAGAAGACAGGAGACAGAAGACAGGAGACAGGAGACAGAAGACGGGAATGGATGTCAGCGAACAGTGTTTTCAGCCCCAGTCAACGCGCTACTAGCTCGGCATAGATCGGGTAATGGTCCGAGCCTCGAAAATCGCGACGAACTTTTCCGTCTTCGATTCTTACCGGACCTTTCACAAAAATCCAATCCAGCGCCATGGCGATGGCATGAGTGCGTTCGATGCGCTGGCCGGTGGCGCTTTGGAACCCCTCACGCTGGAGCTTGTGGAGAAAGATGGAGGGGAAATATTTGGTGTTCAGATCGCCGCCGAGGATGACGGGCGTCTCGGGCGGATAACGCTTCAGATCCGCCAAGACTTCGTCCAGTTGCTCCGATTGAATGTGGCCCATGCTTCGACTCTCGAAATGCACGTTGTACACGAGCAGCAAATGACCCGCCAGTTCAAGCTCGGTTACCAGAGCGATGCGGCTTCCGAGTCTCCGCTGCATGAGCGGCAAGAAGAAGGAATCCAACTGTGGGGCTTCCAAAAGCCGGATTGATTTCGGAATCGCAGGACTCTCGATTTCTGAATGGGCAGACGCGTGAGAGTCGCTTGCCCGATATAGGCGGGGTGTCCGCGTTCCTGACTCAGTTCCTCAAACTCAATCGCATAGGACATGTTGAGGCGAAGGCGCTTCGCGAGTTCGGAACCGACGTCCAAATTGCCCGCGCGGGCCGTGTTCCAATCCACCTCCTGAAGAAGGCACAGATCGGGAGGGTTGTGCTCGAGTTCCGATGCGACCAGGCTGAGTTGCTCTCCCGCGATCAATGTTCCAGCTGACGACGCGAATGGATTTCAGACCAGAAACAGGAGTAACTGTCTTAATTTCTCGGGGAGCGTTGAAATCGAGGTCGAAGGAAGCAGAGGCGCGGCGAGCCGTTCGCGTTTGCCCCTGGACGAGAACATGGCCCATGACGGTGGCCGCGGTAATCAGAGTCGCTTTAAGCAGCCGGCCTTCCATACTCTGACATTCGCACATGGCGGCTTGCTCGACGTATCCCATTCCGATGCTCGTGCCGCGCCGCAGCCAGCATTCCGATGAGGGCAAAATACCAACCGCACACGCCAAACCGGGCAAAGGGATAATCCACTGCGGCGTGGACGCAAACAGCAAGAACACCGATGCCCCATACCGAACGAATGGCGGGCCGGATGCTCCAGATGAGAACTGCCAGCATCAAACCGGAGAAAAAGATTCCGCCTTCGGCAGTCCATTGAAGCCAATCGTTGTGAGCCCGGTTCACCCAGGCGCCGTCGTCATAAAGGGCGAACATGCGATAGACAGGAACATATGTTTCGAGTCCCCAACCTGTGAGAGGGCGTTCGCGAATCATGGCGATAGAGGACTTATTGATATCTCGACGAACGGCGAGCAGGTCACGTTGCCGCAGCTTCTCATCGAGTTTCTGAAAGCCTGCGGCGTACACGAAAACGAGACAGAGGAGCACAACGGATAAGGAGGCGATGAGAAAACCCCGGCTCTGTTGACGACGCCAGGCGATGGCGAGGACGGCGATGACTTCGATTAGCGCGAGGACGCTACCGGCTCGCGAACCGGAAGCGATTACGGCTCCGAACTGCACTGCGGCAAGAAGAACGTAGGAAAGAACAGGCCTTTGCCGTCCTACGCCGAGCCAAAGCGTGAGCGGAAGCACCAGTTCGACAAATTGCGCGAAGTTGTTCCAATAGGCGAAGGGTCCGCTGACCGCCTGGTACTTACTTTGGATCAGCCAGAAGTACTTGCTCGTGTGAGAGGCCTGCTCGAGCAGATCCAGCACGCATACGGCCCCGCCGAAAAGCACGAACCATCGCCGGAAAGCGGAAGCCGCCTGGCGGCCGCGGAAGATTTGTGCCGCCAGTGCTGTAATGATGGCCGCAGTAAGCCAAAACAAGACGCCGCTCCAGCCGTTATAGACAATCTTCTGGTGCGACCAAAGGGTTTGCGCGACTCCGAAGCATGCCATCAGGAGGAGGCAAACAACTGGAAGATTAAGCGCGAATTGCTGTTCTAAGGGGAATGCGAGATAGCACGCGGCGAAAAGCAGCGTAAGAGCGCAGATGATACGCGGAGCGATTTCTCCGCCATCCAGGGTGGACAGCGTAAATGCCGCGAGTAAGCTGAACAGGCCGAAGAGGCCGATTTTCTCGTGTATTTGAGAAATGCGAGCTACTCTTGCATGCAAGTCAACATCCACCGTGGACACAGACCGTAGGATCTCATTCCTGGATCTTACTTTCCTGTGTACACGACGCGCCAAATGGATTTCGAGACGTCGTCGGAGACCATTAGCGAGCCATCGGGCGCTACCGCAACGCCTACCGGCCGGCCCCAGGCATCGCCATCGGGCGTGACAAAACCGGTCAGAAAATCTTCGTAGACACCGTTCGATTTGCCGTCGTTCAGGGGAACTCGGATTACCTCGTATCCGGCCCGGACCGACTTATTCCACGATCCGTGTTCGGCCGCGAATATATCGCCTTTGTACTGCTTCGGGAACTGATTGCCTTCGTAGAAGGTCAATTCGAGCGATGCATTGTGCGGCTGCAGCAGAACGTCCGGAACAGTCACCTTGTCCTTCAGCTCGGGATGCTTGCCTTCGAGCCGCGGGTCTTGATGATCGCCCATGTAATACCAGGGCCAGCCGTAAAAACCGTCTTCCTTCACTGAAGTGATGTAATCGGGAACGAGATTATCGCCGAGGCGATCGCGTTCATTCACGGAACACCACAACTGGCCGGTTGTCGGATTTACAGCGATGCCGACCGGATTGCGAATGCCCGAAGCGTAAACCTTCACGAACTTGCCGTCAGGAGTGAACTCGAGGATGTTCGCGCGGTGGAATTCGGTGGGATGAGTATCGGGATCATCCACGTTCGAGGCGGAGCCGACAGCAACAAACAACTTTGTACCGTCCGGAGAGAAAGCGAGATCTCGCGTCCAATGGCCGCCGCCGGCCGGAAGGTGGGGCACGATGACCTGAGGATCTCCGGTAGCCTTCAAATCGCCATTGTGATAGGGAAAACGCACAACGGAATCCGTGTTGCCGACGTAGACCCATTGCGGATTTTTGCCTAGCGGATAAAAAGCAATCCCAAACGGCTGCCTCAGCCCAGAGGAAGCGAAAACCGACCTCTGCTCGGGCTTGCCGTCTTTGGTGATGCCGCGAAAAATGTCGATCTGTCTTCCGTGACTATCGGCGACAAACAGATCGCCGTTCGGCGCAGTCCGGATCTCGCGCGGCTCCTGCATTCCTTCATTGGCATACAATTCAACTTTGAAACCTGCGGGCGCTTGCGGCCACATGTCTGCCGGCCTTGGCACGTCTTTCGGCGGGATTTCCGGCGGATTCCGTCGCAAACGGCTGGGGAAGATCCGCAACAGTAATTTTCCGGAAGAGGCCGGGCTTCTCCGTTTTATAACTGTCGAATGCGGCTGTCCCGGTGATGACATCTTTTATGTCGGAGTAATCGAAGAGCGGAGCCGCAGCATAGGCGACCAGAGCAGTTGTGAGAATAAGTGAGCCGCAAAATGTAGCCCACCGCACAGGGTTCATTTTCATTGTGTGGATACGCCTCGTGGAATGATCTGCAGATTAGATGTACGCGCACGCGAGAAGGTAGCAAACTCCGCGCTGTGCGGGTCTCCAAAGAAGCCGGCGCTCAAGAGGTTGCGGCGGTTACGGCGTTCAGGGCGCGAAGATCGGCAAGGTTGAGGCGACCGGTGTAAATGGACATTCCGATGGCGCAATGGATCATTCATTGCCATCAACGCCCTCACATCATCAAGGGTCGTAATGCCGCCCGCCGCGATCAACTCTTTATTGGTGCTGTTCCGCAAGCTTTGAAACCATGACAGGTCGGTTCCCTGCATCATGCCTTCCTTATCCACGTAAGTGCACAAAAAACCGGAGCAATAAGGCTCCACTTGGGCGATTACGTCAACCGCCTTCCAGCTGGTGGATTCTTGCCAACCCTTCACTACGATTCGCCCTTTTCGGCTGTCGAGGGCAACGGTGAGGCGCTCCGGACCAATCTCGTCACCCAGCGCCCTTAAGAACTCGACATTCGGACCATTGGCGGAAAATGCCGCTGTTCCTACAATCAGCTTGTAGGCACCCTGCCGGATCAACTCCCGAGCGCGCTCAATGGTTCGGACCCCGCCGCCTGCGCGCACGGTAGCATGACCTGCTAGAAATTCGAGGATCGTGCCATTCGAGCCTTTATCCATCGCCGCATCCAGATCGATCACCTGAATCTGTGGGAAGCCCGAGAACAGGGCTAGCATCTCCTCAGGCGATTTCCCTTCCAGGACTTTCTCGCGGCCTTGGACGAGTTGAACGACTTTGCCGTCCATCAGATCGATGCAAGGGATGATCACGAGGCCGGCCTTACAGGGACGCCTGCGTTTGCGAGAGCTTGTTTCAAATCGCTTACGGTGTACTTTCCGTAATGAAAAATGGATGCGGCCAGCGCGGCATCGGCATGACCTTGGGTCAAGACGGTGACAAAGTCTTCGGGCTTGCCTGCGCCGCCCGAAGCGATCACGGGGATGGTGGTGGCATTTACCACAGCCTTCGTCAAATCGCAATCAAAGCCGGTCTGCACACCATCGGTATCCATGGATGTCAGCAGAATTTCGCCCGCTCCCAGGGTTTCGCCGCGTTCCGCCCATTCCACGGCATCGATGCCTTCGTCGTGCCGTCCACCTTTGGTGTAGACATTCCACTTTCCCTTGCCTGAGCGACGGGCATCAATGGCAAGAACGACCGCTTGTGCCCCGAACTCGAGGCTGAGCTCGCGAATCAGCTCGGGCCGGTGCACAGCAGCGGTATTTACGCTTACCTTGTCGGCGCCCGCGAGAATGATCTTGCGCGCATCCGCGACGCTGCGGATGCCGCCACCCACCGTGAGCGGAATGAAAACTTTGCGCGCCGTCCGGGCGACCAGATCGGCCATAATTTCACGGGCGTCGCTGGATGCGGTGATGTCTAGAAAAACCAGCTCGTCCGCGCCTTGCTCGTTATAGCGCCCGGCGAGCTCGACCGGATCACCTGCGTCGCGCAGATCCAGAAAGTTGATGCCCTTGACCACGCGGCCGCCGGTCACATCGAGACAAGGAATGATTCTCTTGGCCAACATCAGACGTCGAGGAAGTTTTTCATGACGCGCAGGCCGACCGATCCTGACTTTTCCGGGTGGAACTGCACCGCAAAGATGTTCTCTTGCTCAAGAATCGCGGAGTACGGATGAATGTAGGTGCAGGTGGCCGCGGTCGCATCTAAGAGCGGCGCGTAATAACTGTGGGCGAAATAGGTAAATGTGCCCTCCGGAAGGCCCTTCAGGAGATGACAGGGCTTCACGGGGGAAAGCGAGTTCCAGCCCATGTGCGGAATGCGCGCGTCTCCGGCAAAACGTTTGATTGAGCCAGGGAAAATGCCCAGTCCTCTGCTGGCAGGCGATTCCTCACTGGCGTCAAACAGGCATTGGAGGCCGATACAAATTCCCAGAAAAGGCACGCCCGCATGGATACGATCAAGGACCGGTTGACGCAATTGCAACTCGATCGATCGCGCGCATCATTTGGCCGAAATGACCTACTCCGGGAAGGATGATTTTGCGCGCTGCCTGGACAATTTCGGGCCGGTTAGTGACTTCATAGCCGGCGCCCAATTCATCGAGCGTGTTTTGAACAGAGCGCAAGTTTCCCGCACCGTAATCGACGATGGTGGTCACAATAAACCCTTCGTGGACGGCAATTGATCTTTTAATCGTTCATCGGTGGAGCACGCGTAGCGCATGGCGCGGGCGAAGCATTTGAAAATGGCTTCGATTTTGTGATGGTTCGATCGTCCGTAGAACACCTTGACGTGCAGGTTAGCGCCTGCGTGATTCGTAAAGCCACCGAAAAAATCTTCGAGAAGCTCGGTCTGCAAATCGCCGACATGAACCACATTCACTTGCTGGTCATAAACGAGCGTGGGACGGCCACCCAAATCCACCGCCACCACGGCTAGCGATTCGTCCATGGATTGCACAAAATACCCGGCGCGATTGATGCCGCGGCGATCGCCTAGGGCTTGAGTGAAAAGATCTCCCAATACGATCCCGGAGTCCTCTACTGTGTGATGCTGATCGACATCCAGGTCGCCGCGAGCGGTCAATTCCAGGTCGAAGCCGCCGTGTTTGCTGAACAACTCCAACATATGATCGAGAAATCGGATGCCGGTTGAGATCTTGTAGGATCCACTACCCTCGATACGGAGAAAGGCCACGATCTGCGTTTCTTTCGTATTGCGCTCGACGGCGGCTTCCCTCATGGCTCGCGCCGTGCCGCTCCGTTGACGAGCGCTTCCAGCTCGTTGATATTTTGCAGCACCGCAAAGGCCCCAAACCCACGCAGGATGCCTGATATTTCATCGTGTCGAGGATTGTGGGGAGTGGAAACACCAATGAACGGAACTCCGGCGGATTGCGCGCTCCGAGCATCGTCCACGGTGTCACCCAGGTACCAAATTGTCTTCTCCGGATACTGATTCTGAATCAATTGCAGACCATCCGGGGCTGGTTTTGGATTGGCGACGCACTCATCGGTAATGAGCGGGTGAAAGCGGATGCCGCCGGCATAACGCTGTAAGGTCAGGTCGGCTTCATACTTCGCGCGGCCTGTAAATATCGCGAGAACCGCGCGCCGGCCGAGCCGTTCCAGTAAACCGTGGCTGGGCATCCACTTCTCGCGACGGATTAGGCCATCGCCGTTTTCACCCATAAAAATCCGGTTGAAGTACTCAACCACTTCGGCATACGCGACAGTTTTCCCACGATCGGCAATCAGACGATGCGATAGCAGCCAATCGTTATTCCAGCCGCCGGCGTTCTTGAAATCCTGTATTTCGTTGTGCGACACGAGACTTGACCGGTGAAATGCCGAACGGTTTCCCTTATGGCTTCGCGATAAGATTCCATCACTTCCACCAGCACGCCATCCATATCGAATACGATGACGTCCGGAGCTGACGCCGCAATCACCAAATCTGCTCCAACTCGTCCAAGAAGCGCTGAATCTGATCTCTCGTGCCAACCGTAACGCGGACGCACCCTGGCAGCTCGTAGCTCCTATCCCGGACCAGCACGCCGCGATTCCGCAACTCATCTCTGATTTCGATTGCTCTTTCGCCGGCCTGGAACAACACGAAATTGGCCTGGCTTTTGATGTAGGGAATTTTCAAGCGCTCCAGACCGACATACAGCAGTTCCCGGGCAGTCAAGACTTCGAGAACATATTCTTCAACAAAGCTTTGATCTTGAACAGCAATCCGGGCCGCCATGGCCGCAACGGAGTTGACGCTGTAGGGTGACTGTGCCTTCCGCAGAAAACCGATATTCCCCGCCTGTGAAAAGAGACAGCCGCAGCGCATGGCAGCCATTCCATAGATTTTCGAGAAGGTCCGGCTGACGAAAAGGTTCGGATGCTTGTTGATCAACGGCAGCACGGTGACGCCGCTGAATTCGTAATAAGCTTCGTCCACGAGAACCGCTGCGTTCACGGCTTTCGCGAGTATCTGCTCGATGGCGCGGGTATCGGTCCCTGTGCCTGTTGGATTGTTTGGATTGCTGATGAAAATCGCGCGAGTCTCGGGCCCAATTCGATCGAGAAGTTCCTCATCGGGAAAGGCCAGCGTCCCGGTCCGATACTCCAGTTCGGCAACACCGGCGTTGGCGAGCTGGCAATAAAACCGGTACATGGCATAGGACGGGCGCAAAATCAGCACTTCGTCGCGATCGTCCACGAAAGTATTCACTACTAACTGAATGGCTTCGTCAGTGCCATTTGTGAGGGTCAATTCGTCGACTGAGACTGCGAAGTGGCGCGACAAATCTTCGAGTGCGTGATCGTACTCGGGATAGATACTGAGATCTGCCGCTGTGAGATAGCGCTTAATGAAATCGATCACGTGGGGCGGCGCTCCGACGGTGTTCTCATTGAAATCGAGCCGCAGCTTATTTCGCCGGCCACCGGTCGGCGGATGGTATGCGTCCATTCGCAAAACGGCTTCGCGAGGTTTGAGCACTCGCGGCTCGGATTCGGTATTCATCTCGACTGCAGTATTAGCTGACAGAACGAACCTCCACGGCGCGTGCGTGCGCCTCCAGACCTTCCGCCCTTGCGAGGGTTTTTATTGTGGGAGCAAGCTCATCAAGCGCCGAGGGCGAGAGCTGCTGAATTGCGATTATCTTCACGAAGTCGGCCGCCGAGAGGCCGCCTCGCAGCCGGGCCGCCCCGCCGGTGGGCAGCACGTGACTCGGACCCGCGGCATAGTCGCCCGCCGATTCGGGCGAGTTCGGACCGAGAAATACGGTTCCTGCATTGTTGATCATCGGAAGCAACGATGGATCGTGAAGACTCAGATGCTCCGGAGCATACATATTCGACAGTACGACCCCAACTTCCATATTAGGAACCAGCGCAATGAAACTGGCGCTTTCGATGGATTGGCGAGCTACACCGCTAGTCGGCAAGGTTTCGAGTTGGCATTCTAATTCTTCAGATACTGCTTTCGCAAGCGATTCGGAAGAAGTCAACAGAATGGCCCGGGCCTCGACGTCGTGCTCGGCTTGGGCAAGCATGTCGGCGGCAATCACCTTCGCGTCTCCCTCGGCGGCAAGGATCAAAATTTCGGTCGGTCCGGCGATGAAATCGATGCCCACCTCGCCTGCAAGCAATTTTTTCGCAGCGGCGACGTACGCGTTTCCCGGCCCGACGATACGATCCACGCGATGAATACTCGGCGTTCCAAAGGCCATTGCGGCAATCGCCTGGGCGCCGCCGACACGGAACACCTCACGGATGCCCAGCATGTGAGCACAACCTAAGATTTCGATGGAAGGCTTGGGAGAAGTCACGCAAATGCGGCTGACACCAGCAACCTGCGCAAGGACCGCAGTCATCAGCAGGGTTGAGGGTAAGGGATAACGTCCCGAGGGGACGTAGCAACCGACAGCCTGCAGCGGCCGCACGATCCAGCCCAGTTTCCGACCCGGTGAAAATTCTTCGAAATGATCGGCGGGCAATTGAGCCTTCGCGAATTGCCGAATGTTCTCGATCGCGATCCGGGCGGCGTCGCGAACTTCCGGGGAAATTTCGCGAGCGGCGCACGAGAGCTCGTCTTCAGTGACGCGGAGCGGCAAGTCACCGAGTCCGTCGAGTTGCCGGGCGTAACGAAGCAACGCGGTCTCGCCTTCGGACCGAATGGCTTCGATAATGGGCCTGACAACATTCTCGTATTCCAGGTTCGCTTGTAAGCAGCGGTTCATCGAGTCCGCGCCGGCATGACGAAAATCGATAATGCGAATCATCGCCTACATCACGATCTTGTTCAACGGATATTCGACGATGCCTTGGGCACCTGCTTCTTTGAGCCGCGGAATAATGTGCCGGACCGTTGCTTCTTCGATGATGGTATTCACCGCGACCCATTCGTCATCGCTGAGCTGGGAAATGGTCGGGTTCTTCAGGGCGGGAAGAGCCGCGAGAACAGCGGAGAGATCGGCCCGGCGCACATTCAGCATCAAGCCGACTTTTCCAAGAGCGTTAATCGCTCCCTCCAGCAGCATTTTGATGTCTTCGAGTTTGCGGCGTTTCCATTCGTCCGTCCAGGACTCGCGATTGGCAATGAGCTGCGTGTTCGATTCGAGAACGGTTTCGAGAATCCGCAGTTTGTTAGCGCGCAAAGAGGAGCCTGTCTCGGTGACTTCCACGATGGCATCGGCAAGCTCCGGCGGTTTTACCTCCGTAGCGCCCCAGCTAAACTCCACTTTCGCTTGCACACCCTTACCGGCTAGATAACGTTTGGTAGCGCCGACAAGCTCTGTGGCAATTACTTTGCCTTGAAGATCCTCGACCTTGCGATAGGGCGACGCTTCGGGAGCAGCGAGGACCCAACGCACTTTCCCGAAACTCTGCTTGGCGTAGATCAGGTCGGCCACGGTTTCCACCTGAGCTTCGTTCTCTTCCACCCAGTCGCGACCGGTCAAGCCGGCGTCGAGCACGCCATCTTCCACGTACCGAGCCATTTCCTGAGCGCGAATCAACATGCATTCGATCTCCGGATCGTCAATCGCCGGAAAATAACTGCGGCTGCTTGTCGTAATATTGAATCCCGCGCGACGAAACAGGTCGATGGTGGCGCTCTCGAGACTTCCTTTCGGGATTCCGAGCTTCAACCTCATTGCTTGGCACCGTAGACAGCATCGGGATCGTAGACCTTCCGGTCAGTTTCCAGCCACTGACCTTCCTTCCAGGTTCGATAGAAACAGCTCTCGTATCCGTTATGGCAAACGCCGGGACCGAGCGACTCCGCTTTCACCAACAGCGCATCGCCATCGCAATCGGTCGCGATTGATTTCAGAACGAGAAAATGCCCGGAGCTCTCACCCTTTGTCCAGAGCTTCTGGCGCGACCGGCTGAAAAACGTCACGTGCCCTGTCGCCATTGTTTTCTCCAGCGCGTCGCGATTCATGTAGCCCACCATAAGCACACGTTGTGTACTCGCGTCCTGCACGACAGCGGTAATCAAGCCGCCTTGTTGTTTATCAAAATCGAGAAGTTCGGTCATCTCATGCCTACCAATGAAAAGGCCCGCCGGTTCAGCGGGCCCATTGCAATTTCGATTTACAAGATTGAACGCAGACTCGCCTTAACCCACCTGATGGTGGTGACGATGATAGCCAAGCGCGCTCAAAATCATTAAACCTGAGTATAGCAATGCAAGGGATTTCAGCAGATTGCAAGTAAAAACATTTTTAGGCGAAAATGATATGGAAGAACCTGTGAAAAGCCCTGTGGGAATGTTTTCGGAACTTTTTTATACGCTGGCATTGCTTGGCAGTTTTCGGCGCCAGAAAGCTTCCAGAAGAATTTGGGGGATTTCGCCTTGAACATTCCGCACATTCGCAGCTAACGTAATCGAGTCTCCTGTATGGCTGTACGTGATCTCAGTCTCGATCATCCGCTGCCTGACAACCTGGACGCGGAACGTTTCGTGCTCGGAGCCATCATGAGCAGCGATAATGCGTTCCTGCAGGTGGCCGGGACGCTTGGCCCCGAAGACTTCAGCCTGGAAAAACACAAGCGCATTTTCCTGCGCATGATGGACCTGCATGAACGCGGGGAAAAAATAGACCGGGTGACGCTGGCGAACGAACTGATGAAGCAAGGCCAGCTTCAATCGGTGGATGGCCTGAGCTACCTGGTTTCGCTCGACGACGGATTGCCGCAGCTTTACAACATCGATAGCTACGTATCGATTGTCAAGGAAAAGGCGCTTCTGCGGCGCATCATTACGGTGTCACAGGATACGATCAACCGCTGCTATGGCGGCGATGAGGATCCGAAGCAGATCCTGGGCGCTGTCGAAGACGCGTTCATGAAGCTGAGCGACGTTCAATCCAGGAACTCGCTTTCCAATCCGGCTCAGATCATCACTGAGTACGAGGGCGGGATTAACGCATTCCTCGATACAAGCAAGCGCATTAAAGGCATCAGTACGGGCTTCTTGAAGTTCGATGAGATGACCGGCGGTCTTCGGGAGGGCGAGTTATTTATTCTGGCTGCGCGGCCAGCCATGGGTAAAACCGCCCTCGCCTTGAATATCGCCCAGCACGTCGCGAGCAATCCAAAAAGTCCGAAAGCTGTGGCTGTGTTCTCACTCGAAATGTCGAAGGAGTCTCTGCTCACGCGCATGCTTTGCGCCGCGGCACGCGTGGATCAGCAGCGGTTTCGCGCCGGTTACCTGAATGCGGACGAACGGCGCTCGTTGCAGGATGCAATGTATCGAATGGTGGAGGCCCCGCTGTTTCTTGACGACACCGCGGGCACGAATCTGATGGACATTCACTCCAAGCTGCGAAGATTGCAAGCGGAGCAGGACCTCGGGCTGGTCGTCGTCGATTACCTGCAATTAATGCAGGGCCGCGGCCGGTTTGAAAACCGCGTTCAGGAGATCAGCTCGCTTTCGCGCGGTTTTAAGCTGATGTCGAAGGAACTGCGAGTGCCGTTTCTTGTGTTGTCGCAGCTGAGCCGCGCACCTGAAACGCGAACAGGCGATCACCGTCCGATGCTCAGCGATCTTCGTGAATCGGGATCGATCGAGCAGGATGCGGATCTGGTGGCCTTTATCTTTCGCGAAGAGGTTTACCGGCCTGACAAAGAGAGTTTGAAAGGCGTCGCCGAGCTGATCCTCTCTAAACAGCGCAATGGTCCCACGGGCCGGGTGAAGCTGGCCTTCCTCAACCGGTACACGAAATTTGAAAATCTCGCGGCGGATACGGGCGAAGAGGATACGCCGTTCGAATGACGAGATGGGGTAGTGATTAGAATTTCAGGCAGATCTTGCCGAAATGCCGCCGACTCTCCATGTAATGCAGCGCCTTGGCCGCTTCAAGCCAGGGAAAAACTTTGTCGATCACGGGCTTGATCCGGTGAAATTCAATTGCGCGGTTCATTCGCTCGAACATCGCGCGCGATCCTACAAAAACGCCCTGCACGCGAATGCTGTTCATCAGGATAGGGACGGGAGTTACGGTGGGATCTGCCCCAGTCAAAGCGCCGATCACGCTAATCATCCCCTCCATCCGAACAGCCTTTAGAGACCGGGGCAGCGTATCGCTACCGCCTACTTCGATTACGCGGTCAAGTCCTTGCCCTTGAGTCAGTATTCGAGCTTCTTCTTCCCAATTGGGCGTCGTTTTGTAGTTGATCGTTTCGCTTGCACCGAGTGCCTTGGCGCGCTGAAGTTTTTCGTCACTACTGGAAGTAATAATCGTCCGCAGACCGGCCACTCGGGCGAACTGGAGCGCAAAAATCGACACTCCACCGGTGCCCTGCAGCAGGACCGTTTCTCCTGGAAGCGCGGGATGATCTTCAAATAATGCATGCCAGGCAGTCAGAGCAGCACAGGGCAGTGTGGCCACCTCTTCGTCCGAGAGGGGAGCCGGGGCGGAGACCAGGCCATCTTCGGAAAACAGTACAAACTCGCGAAGCACACCCTCGATTGCGCCGCCCAGCGCGGAAGCCGCTTTCTCACGCGTGACGGGACCGTCGATCCATTTCTGCATGAAGCAGGCTGCCACGCGATCGCCTGTCTTGAACCGGGTGACACCCGAGCCGATTTCCTCAACAACTCCCGCGCAGTCGGACAGCGGGGTCATGGGACGTTTGAGTCTTGGATTATAGAGACCGCTCACCACCATGTAGTCGCGGTAATTCAGAGATGCGGCGGCTGTTTTTACCAGCACCTGTCCTGGACCGGGGCGCGGAATATCTCCTTCCACCAGCGAGAGATTGTCCAAGCCGAACTCGCGAATCTCAAACGACTTCATCTTTGAATTGTTGCGTGAATTCGATCAGCTGATTCAGTTTAAGGAGTGCGGCACGGCTATCGATCGATTCACTGGCCATCGCGACGGCCGTTTTTAAATCGTGGGATCGTTGGGCAACCAGGAGCGCCGCAGCCGCGTTTACGATTACCAGATCGCGCCGCGGGCCGGAGTCTCCTTCGAGAATGGAGCGAACAATTCCGGCATTCATCTCCGGATCGCCGCCTTTCAAATCCTCGATAGATGCTTGAGGAACCCCAAAATCGGCGGGGGACCACCTACCCTTCTGAACGCGTCCATCCTCTACCTGGAACACTATGCTGTGGGCAGTAGTGGTAACTTCGTCCAAGCCATCCGCGCCGTGTACAACGAAAGCTCGCTCAATCCCGAGCCGGGCCGAAGCCTGGGCCAGCATCTCTGCCGCCCGCACAGAGAACGCGCCAATCAGTTGTATTCGCGCGTGCACCGGATTGGTCAGCGGGCCAAGCATGTTGAAGATGGTCCGGCCTTTCAACAGTAGACGAGCTTCCTGGGCGTGCTTGACGGCGGGATGGAGCAGGGGTGCGTACAGAAATCCGATTCCCGTCTGAAGAATGCATTCGATCACCTGTTGCGCAGAGAGACTCACCGGAACACCGAGTGCTTCCAGCACATCGGCGCTGCCGCACTGGCTAGAGATGCGCCGGTTGCCGTGCTTGGCGACGCGCAACCCCGTCCCGGCGACCACAAAGGCGGTGGCTGTCGAGACATTGAAGGAGCCGGTGCTGTCTCCGCCCGTGCCGCACGTGTCGAGAACGGGCTGGTCGGATTGATCCAGGTCAACTGGCTCACTCATCTCGCGAATGGCGCTCGCAAATCCAACCAGTTCCGGAATCGTTTCGCCTTTCCGGCGCAGAAAGTTGAGCACTTCCGCAATGCCTTCGGTGCTCATTTCGCCGGAGAGCATGCGGCGCATTAAATCGTAGGCCTCCTGCTGGGTGAGGTGAACAAAATTCCGGAACGGAAGATGGTACATATCTGAGCTACTCATTCCATCACCGCAGCGCTGACCAAATAAGATACACGACCGCTCATGCGTATAAACGTCTATTGTGAACCACTCGATATTCGGGATCGCGGCATGATAACGCCCATGGTTCCGATAACCTAGAAGGCTAGAGGGATTAACAGTGCTGGTAGTGATGAAGGCCCAGGCCGGCCCGGCGGAGATCGCCCGGGTTTGTGAACGGATCGAAATACTGGGTTTCAAGCCGCACATTATTCCCGGCGAGCAACGGACTGCGATCGGCATTACCGGCAACAGTGGGCCAATTGACGCGGCCGAGTTTGAAAGCTTGCCCGGCGTTGCGGAAGCTATTCGCGTCTCAAAGCCGTACAAATTAGTCAGCCGTGAGACTAAAAGAGAGAACACGGTGGTGGTCGTGAACGGAGTTCCTGTCGGCGGGGAAGACATGGTTCTCTGCGGGGGGCCTTGCTCTGTCGAAAGCCGCGAACAAATCCTGGAATCGGCCCGGGCAGTTAAAGCAGCGGGCGGCGAACTGCTGCGCGGCGGCGCTTATAAACCGCGCACCTCGCCCTACAGTTTCCAAGGCCTGGGCGAAGAAGGACTCCGATATCTCGCGGACGCGCGTGAAGAAACGGGCCTTGGGGTCGTAACGGAAGTGATTGATGTAGAGACATTCGATCTGGTCGAAGCTTATGCCGATTGCGTTCAAATTGGGGCGCGCAACATGCAGAATTTTTCGCTTTTGCGGCGGGCTGGCCGTTCGCGCAGACCAATTCTCTTGAAGCGCGGAATGTCATCGACGCTCGAAGAATTTCTCATGGCGGCCGAGTACATTCTTTCGGAAGGAAATTACAACGTGATTCTGTGCGAGCGCGGAGTTCGGACGTTCGCCGATCATACCCGCAATACGCTCGATCTTAGCGTCGTTCCAGCCGTTCAGAGCCTCAGCCACCTGCCGATCATTGTCGATCCGAGTCACGGAACCGGCAAGCGCGACAAGGTGTTGCCCATGGCTTTGGCATCCATTGCGGCTGGTGCTTCGGGACTCATTGTGGAAGTGCACCCCGCGCCCGAACGCGCGTTGTCGGACGGATATCAATCGCTGGATCCGGCGGAATTTAGGGAACTGGCAGACGAATGCAGAGCCATTGCCGGACTTTTGGCCTCGCGGCGTGCAAGTGCTGTGAAATAGCACTGAATCGGGCCCTTTTTTCGCCTCCCGAGATACACTAGCGATTGGCCTTAGAGGCCCGATAACCGGTGTATTGGGGCACCGGATTCATCTATGAAAATCCACGAGTATCAGGCGAAGGCGATTCTTGCCAAGTACGATGTTCCTGTCCCGCGCGGCGAAGTGGCTTACACGGTTGAGGAAGCGGAAGCGGCCGCCAAGAGCATCGGAGGCAGCGTTGTCGTGAAGGCGCAAATTCATGCTGGAGGCCGCGGGAAAGGCGGCGGCGTGAAGATTGCAAAAAATTCCGCCGAAGCGGCCGAGATCGCCAAAAGAATGATCGGAATGACGCTGGTCACTCATCAGACCGGCCCCGAAGGCCGGCTCGTGCAGCGGTTGTTGATCGAAGAAACATTGCCCATTGAGCGCGAACTCTATCTGGGCATTGTGCTTGATCGCGCTATCGGAGAGAACGTATTCATGGCTTCGAAAGCAGGCGGTATGGAAATAGAAGAGGTGGCTGCCAATACGCCGGAGCTGATTCTTCGAGAGCGATTGATGCCAGGCCGTCCTCTGCAACCGTTTCAAGCTCGCAAGCTTGCGTATGGCATGGATATTCCGGCGACCAGCGCGAACGCGGCCGCGAATGCCATGGTCGCGCTCTCGAAAGCATACGACGCAATGGATGGCTCGCTGGCCGAGATCAATCCTTTCATTTTGACGAAGGACGGCAAAGTTTATGCCCTGGACGCGAAGATCAATATCGACGATAACGCGCTTTATCGGCATAAAGACTTGCTCGAGTTGCGGGATCTCAATGAGGAAGATCCTCTGGAAGTGGAGGCCTCGCGGTTTGGCTTAAATTACATCAAGCTGGAAGGCAATATTGCCTGCATGGTGAACGGCGCGGGCCTAGCCATGGCCACCATGGACATTATCAAGTACGCCGGCGGCCAACCGGCAAATTTTCTGGACGTCGGAGGCGGCGCGAACGCGGAACAAGTGAAGAATGCGTTTCGCATTCTGTTGTCGGACCCCAGTGTCAAAGCTGTTCTCATCAATATTTTCGGCGGTATCCTGCGGTGCGACACGCTGGCTAACGGAGTAGTTTCCGCGGCTCGGGAGCTCGGCATCAAAATTCCCGTCGTGATCCGCATGGAAGGGACGAACGTGGAGCTTGGCAGGAAAGTTCTGACGGAATCCGGTTTCAATTTCACGGTGGCCGACGGAATGAAAGATGCCGCGGAGAAGGTGGTGAGGCTGGCGCAATGAGCGTGCTGATCGACGAAAACACAAAGGTTCTTTTCCAAGGCTTCACGGGCCGGGAAGGCACATTCCACGCCGAACAGGCGATCAATTATGGAACCAAGGTGGCCGGCGGAACCACGCCCGGCAAAGGCGGCCAAAAGCATCTGGACAGGCCGGTGTTTAATACAGTTGAGCAGGCGGTGAATGCCACGGGCGCAAACGCCTCCGTCATTTTCGTTCCGCCGCCGTTCGCAGCGGACGCCATCATGGAAGCGGCTGATGCCGGTCTGCCGCTCGTGGTCTGCATCACGGAAGGCATTCCAGTCAACGATATGGTTCGTGTGTGGTCTTATTTGAAGACCAGGCCCTCAACGCGGCTGATCGGGCCCAATTGTCCTGGAGTGATTACACCGGGTAAATGCAAAATCGGCATTATGCCGGGGCACATACACAGGCCGGGGCACGTCGGTATTGTTTCACGATCGGGAACGTTGACGTATGAAGCGGTCGGGCAGTTGACGAAGCTTGGGATAGGCCAGTCCACAGCCATCGGAATCGGCGGCGATCCAATCATCGGCACCAGTTTCACCGATGCCATACGGATGTTTAACGAAGATCCGGATACGCACGCCATCATCATGATTGGTGAAATTGGAGGCAGCGCGGAGGAGGCCGCCGCTGCCTACGTGAAGGCGCATGTAAAGAAGCCTGTGGTGGGCTTCATAGCGGGCCAGACTGCCCCTCCCGGAAGACGAATGGGACACGCGGGGGCGATTATTTCCGGAGGATCCGGCAAAGCGGAAGACAAGCTGGCCGCCATGGCCGAAGCTGGAATTATCGTGTGCCCATCGCCGGCGGTCATGGGCGAGAAGATCCAGCAGGCGCTTGGCGTCGCTCATAAATAGCATTTAGTCGCAGTTACGGTTTACAACCGCTAGCTTAGGCGCGCGGTTCCGTATGGGAGGAGGGACAAATTCTTAAATGGCTTTGGAACGCACTTTCGGGATCATCAAACCCGATGCGGTGGCGAAAGGCCAAACGGGTGAAATTCTGACAATGATTCAGCAGAACGGGTTTCGCACGGTTGGAATGAAGATGATTCGCATTGAGAAGAGGGAAGCTGAGGCTTTTTACTCCGTTCACCGGGAACGGCCGTTCTTTTCGGGGTTGGTGGAGTTTATGAGTGAAGGCCCGGTGGTGGTGCTGGTCCTGGAACGCGAAAACGGCGTCACAAAATGGCGGGAATTGATGGGCGCAACTAACCCGGCTCATGCCGCCGAAGGAACTATCCGCAAGCGCTTTGCCGAAAATATCGAGCGGAATGTAGTTCACGGTTCCGATGCGCCTGCGACCGCAGCACAGGAAATTCCATTTTTTTTCAGTACTGCGGAACTTTTGTAGACTTTTCCCGCTGAAATAGATAGCCCAAAGGGCAGCGTGGCAGTCCCTGAGGAGAGCCGCTCCCGCTCGAACCAATGCTCAAGAGCTGGGATTGCGGCTACGAGAACCGCCACGCTATCTCACGCTTTCCGGTGTGTCGCGATAGGTGGCTTCTATCGTGAAAACTCACCGGCGGGCGCGTGAGTGGACTCTATTTACATGTTTGCCTACGCCACATGTGCATCGAAGGCCGGCAGTTCCAGCGCACTGGCAAGCGCTTTCTTTGTCTTTTCCGCGAGGTTGCGCAGCCGGGCGTGCTTGGGACGGCTGAGCCGGCGTTCCACACTCCGGCGCGCTCGCAATAATCGAATACGTACGGCTGTTTCGGACCACCCGTGCTGACGGGCAATCTCCTGAACTTTGTAGCCTTCGATGTAATGTCCCTCCAGCACTACCCGATCGTTTGGCTTGCAGTCGTTCAGGATGCGTTTTACGTCAATGGCCGCGACATTCATTCGAGGCGGCGCTTGGATTTCAGGCAACGTCTGTGTTTGCGGTTCGCGTCTCAAAAAAGTCCGATGAATGTTAAGCGCGATGCTATTTGTCCACGTAAGAACCAGGTTCGGATCCCGCAGTTGTTCTCTCCGCTCCCATCCCTTAGCCCAAGCTGCTTGTGCCGTGTCCAGCGCGGCGTCGTAGGAAAGACCTCGCGACACTAAAAAACGCACTGTAAGGTTGAATCCGCGCTGGTATGCCTTGCCATATTCTTCTGTTGTCATTTAGCTCCACCGCTCCTAGGTTTTTCATATGTTCTTCCCACCCAAAACTGGCGAGTGAGAGAGTCGTCGATGACCTCTTGCGATCACCTTCGGCAAACTAGCTGCCGTTAACTACGGCGTATTGTAGGCAGTTTGGGTGCCATGAAAGTAGCCAGCTTACGAGACGCTCGCATGGGGACTGCGGAAGCACAAGTCGAATCAGTGCTTTCGGACGGCGCGTTACGTACTACTTCCTAAGCCTTGGTCGGGTATGATTCTTGGAGCAAATCTTTCCTGCGGGTGAAAAAATTTCAGGTTGCATCGCGAAAAAGAAGAAACCTTTTCATCGGACTCGATTCGGGAGTTGGAACACACCTTAATTGAGGCCCTGCCGGGCTGCGAAAGAAAGAAAAGGTGGGGATTCCTGGCAGACAACAGCGGGATGTCTCCCGCTCGCTCAAATTAAGCGATACGCGGACACGATTACTTCGAGCGTCTCGGACGGATTGGGGGGAGTTTCGATTTTTTCGGGTTCCTCGGTGGCAGCCTTCATACTGTCCCGAAAGGAACGAATGCCCTTTCCAAGTCCCTGACCGAGTTCAGGCAATTTTTTCGGACCGAAAATAAACAGCGCAACCACCAAAATAATCAGCAGATGGGTCGGTTGCAACAGTCCTTCAATCATGGGTTTCTCCAGGCTACCGGGGCAGCATGCGCGCTCCAGCACCTTCAGTATATAGGATTAGGTTCAGGGTAAACGTTTTTCAGCAACGGCCAGAGCAGAATATATTTTTCACCGGCAGTTCTCTTAGGAACGTTGTCCGGCATCGGGTTGACATCGCCGGAAGGCTCCGCTATAGTTCTGAAGTACTGAACTATCAACAAGTTGACGCCCACGTTCGGTATCCTGGAGATGTTCAGATCTTTGGCTCTCGACAGCGGCTCAGTTTTTAATGCTCTCGCCGCTATGGGAGCTGACAACTTAGGATAAACGACACATGGCCGGTCCAACTGACGAATTTGTCGAGCTGCCTGGAACAGTTGACAGCGATGACTATCAAGCGTTCCTGGACGATTACAGCAGCCAATTTGCGACGAATCAGCGCGAAATTTTGCACGGCCATGTGCTCAGCGTGTCGGAAAAAGAGGTGATTGTCGATATCGGGAGGAAGAGCGAAGGGCTTGTTCCCGCTTCGCAATTTCCGATCGTCGAAGGAAAACCCCCGGTGAAGCCCGGTGACGTGATTGATGTAATGTTTGATCGCACCGGAGAGCAAGTGGAAGGTTACATCTTGCTCTCCTACGAGAAGGCGCATCGCATTCATGTTTGGGACGAACTCGAAAAAGCAGCGGCCAGCGGGGCGGCCGTGACCGGACGAGTATTGAGTAAGATCAAAGGCGGACTCGCCGTCGATATTGGGATCGTCGCTTTTCTGCCCAGTTCACAAATCGAATTGCGCCCGATACATAATCTCGACCCGTATGTAGGGCGCGAACTTCAGGTTCGAATCCTAAAACTGAATCGCCGCCGCGGGAATGCCGTTGTTTCGCACAGAGTGCTTTTGGAAGATGAGCTGGTGGCCCGCAAATCAGAGGCTCTCGCACACATTTATGAAGGCGCGGAAATCACGGGCGTCGTGAAAAACTTGACCGATTATGGAGCTTTCGTCGATCTGGGCGGCATAGACGGCCTGCTGCATGTAAGCGATCTGAGCTACGGCAACGTGACTCATCCTTCAGCCATCGTGCAAGTAGGCGATCAACTCACGGTCAAGGTTTTGAAATTCGACCGCGAGAAGGAACGTATTTCACTCGGCCTGAAGCAAATGCATCCCGATCCCTGGTTGAATATCGAAGCGCATTATCCACCTCAGAGCCGCGTTATTGGCCGGATCGTCAGCGTGACGGATTACGGCGCCTTTGTCGAACTCGAGCCGGGAGTCGAGGGTCTGATCCACATCTCCGAGATGACGTGGAGCCGGCGCATGAAACATCCGGCCAAAGTGGTGAAGGCCGGCGATCAAGTGGAAGCGGTGGTTCTCGACCTTAAGCCAAAAGAGCGGCGGATCTCACTAGGGATCAAGCAGCTGGAGGCCGATCCGTGGACTACCGTTGCCGACCGGTACAGCATCGGTTCGGTGGTGGAAGGACGCGTGCGCAAGATCGCGGATTTTGGAGCATTCGTTGAAATTGAAGAAGGGGTTGACGGTCTCGTCCATGTCTCCGATATGTCCTGGACGGCGCACGTGAAGCATCCTTCGGAAGTGGTCAAGAAGGGCCAGATTGTCCAGGCGGTCATTCTCAATATCGATGCGCCGAATCGCCGCTTGTCCTTGGGAATGAAGCAGCTTCAGCCGGACGCTTGGGAGACTTTTTTCCGCGCTCACCAGTTGGGAGATGTGGTGAGAGGACGTGTGTCCCGAGCTGCCGCCTTCGGCGTGTTCGTTGAACTTGCGCCGGGAGTGGAAGGCCTGTGCCATCGCACCGAGATTCCAGGGGATACGGGTAAACGAGCCCAGCCCAGACGTGGCGCGCCGGAAGAGCCGGCATTGCCGCTCGGGACGGAATTGGATTTTAAAATCGTGAAAATGAACGAGGCTCAGAAGCGAATCGGACTGAGTCTCCGGGCTGTTACAGAGGACGATGAGCGGAACCGCCTCCAGGATTACAGGCGGCAGGCGGCCGTCGCCACTTCAAGCGTCGGAGACGCGATGAAGCAGCATAAATCACAAGAAAAGAACGAGCATAAATAAGAAGGAAACAGTAAGTATGACGAAGGCTGAGCTGATCGAGGAAGTGTCAAAAGTTGTGGAGATGACCCGCAAGGATTCGGAAACCATTGTGGAAACCATCTTCGACGCCATTGTGAACAGCCTCCACAAAGGAGAAAAGATTGAGATTCGCGGATTTGGGAGTTTCCGCACGCGCCAGCGGCAACCGCGCGTAGGCCGCAACCCGAAGACAGGTTCTCGTGTCGAGGTACCCTCCAAACGTATTCCCTATTTCAAGCCGAGCAAGGAACTGCGGGATCTAGTAAATCAGGCCAGTCGCGGCACTCCGTCAGCTGTTGCACCGGAACACGAGCCCGTTGTCACGGCCACTGATCGCGGCAACAGCGGATCCTGATTCCCTTCTGAAAATGAGACATCTGTGGACGCCCTGGCGCTCCACTTACATGCGAGAGAAAAAGGAAAAGGTAGCGTGCATTTTCTGCGATGCAGCCAGCTCCGATTCCGACGAGCGGGATCTCGTTTTGTACCGGGGAGAAAAAAGCTTCATGCTCCTGAATCGCTATCCTTACACCAGCGGTCATCTCATGATCGCGCCTTATGAGCACGTCGCGAGGTTATCGGCGACGAATGAGGCGACGACCGCCGAAATGATGCGCCTGGCTCGCAAGGCTGAGCGAGTGCTCGAAGAGGTGTATCATCCCGACGGCCTGAACCTCGGCATGAATCTGGGTGAAGCGGCAGGCGCCGGATTCGAGCAGCACATCCACTTGCACATCCTGCCGCGTTGGAAAGGCGACGCAAATTTCATGACCAGCGTCGGTGAAACGCGAATCATCCCGGAAGCATTGGAAGATACTTACGCCGAATTAAAGCAGAAGTTGGCGGCGCTTTAGCGGCGCAGGCATAGCAACAATCGCGGTTCAGCGAATATCAATTCGGAGCTCGGCATCGGAATGATGGTGGCGCCAGTTCCAATAAGCCTGACGCTGCCCCTCGCTGGCCCGATCCCAATCGATATAAGGCCGATGCTCGCGCTCCCAATAGATACGCCAAGCTCTGTCTTCGTGCTCGTTCCACTCGTGGTAATCTCTGTGGTCTCTGTCATAGTAGCGCCGGTCGTGGTCTCGATCGTGATGCTCGTCACGATCTCGATCATGGTCCTGGGCGCTGGCATACACAGGCGTGAGCAACGCCACGCTTAAAGAAAACGCCAGTAAAGTTTTTTTCATTTTTCGGGTTCTCCAACCCCTGCAAATTAGACCTGGGCAAATTTCGTAAGTTTCAAGCAAACAGGCGTTCCGGCTTATTGCGCGGTCCTCGGGCGATCTGGTACTTTCCAATATCAAGCGGATGAAACGAATTCCCGGCAAGCACAGGCCAGAAGACCGCCGGTGTTTATGTTTATTTTTTTTCATTCTTGTGGGCTTCCCGCTGAGTTGTACTTCGCCGTCGGGCGTTAGCGAGTTTGCTCGCAGCGCCGAACGGGTGTTGCTGCAAAGCCCCGATATTTTTCGCGATATAGACGGCTCGTGCGTACGCCGCCACGCAGACGCCGCACCCATCAGCCCTATCTTCATGCCGGCCAAGAGCACCGGTGACAGCTGAATCTTCAAGTGAAAATCCTGTGTGTGCACCCTTTCGAATGCAAGGCGATGCGCTCATCCAGGCGTCGGATATCCTCAGCGCGTATTTCCGAGCGATGCAGGAGCTCGCGTCCTTCAATACCTCCGCCGTGAGCAGTACGAGCCAAAAGGCCGGGGAAAACGCTGGATTTGCGGCGAAGTTCAATACAACCCAAGCAGATTCGGTAGGAAAGTTGGCCGCGCTTGTCACGCAACTGTTAACCGAACGGTACCAGCGGACTCAGCTCCTTAAATTGCTGCGCGAGGCCGATCCCGCCATCGAGTCAGTGACGCAAGCCCTGGAGGACGTGGTCTCGAAAGATTATATGAGCTTGCTTCGGGAAGAGCAACAGAGCCTCACGGCCCAATATCAGAATGTGGGCGATACAGGCAATACTGCCATGATCTTGCTCTTGAACCGCTCCTACACGGAAGAGTTGAACCAGTTGAACCGCCGAAAAACGATCGCCGACGCTTACGTTCGCGCGCTGGGGCAGATTCGCGAGGGGCATCACCAACTGGCATTGAATGTTCACCATCTGAAATCGAAAGAGATCAGCATGGCGCTTCAGCCCTACACTGCTCGTTTGCAAGGGTTGGTTCCCACGCTGCAAAACGGTTTCTAGATTCGAGGTAGAAGAACACGGTCATGTCCAATACTGCCGATCAAGCTCGAGAATTAGCGAACCTCTTTTCGCAAATGGCCGACACCGTAGACGCCTATCGAACCCAACACTTCGGCGATCTCTCGTTGCAGGATCGAGTTCGGCTGGAAGGAGAGATTCAACAGCTCGAGGACATCCATGACCGCTTCGAGGCCATTGCTATTGAAGACACTCTACAAGCAATTGAAAGCGATTTGAATCGGATCACAAACGTAACTGTTCAGGCGAAGAACTCACTGGGGCACTTGAAAACCGTCCAGGAGATCATCACTGTCGTCTCGGCGGCGGCTGAACTTGGCGCGGATATCACCTCCGGCGATTACGGAGACATCCCACAAGCGATCAAAGATCTGGCAGGAGTGATTTCCGGCGATTCCGATGATTCTTCCGACGAAAAGAAAGCGGATTCCGATTCAGCGGGATGACTGTCCGGGCTGTTCATTGCATGTGATATTCGGAATCCAAATCTGCCACTATATTACTTACCGCTGATGTTTGATTGGTACCTGGACCCCCGGTCCAAGCTAGCGCTTTTGTGCCTTGTCACGGCCTTTGTGTTCTGGAACAACGACACGCTGTTCTTTACCTTTTCGATTATGGCCGTTTGCACCAGGCTTGGCCCACAAGCCTACTGAGCGGTACTACGCTTGGCCTGCCCGCGCCGCCAGCGGCGATTCCTCGTATTTCCTCAGCAAGTCGCTGGGCCCGTCAAAAATAGCGATACAGCCGGCCTGGCGTAGATCGGTCTCCGGAAAACCGCCGCACCGCACTCCGACAGTGCGAAGTCCGGCCTTTTGCGCCGCCTCGGCATCATAAGGGCTGTCGCCCACCACCACGACATGCTCCCGCCGGTATCTTACCGCCCAAACGCTCAAGCGCAGCCTCAAAGATATCGGGATGAGGTTTGGAACGCTTGGCATCAGCGGACGAGGTTTCAACTTCAACCAGATCCTCGATATTTGCGATCCGTTCCAGCTCCTTCAGCTCATCTCCCTTCGCGGAGGAGGCCAGCGCCAGCTTTTGCCCGTTGCCCTTTACCTTCTCAAATAGTTCTCTCACCCCCGGGAAAGGCTTCACTCCGGGCAGATACTTCTCTTTGAAAAGAGAGCCGCGGAAATCCTGGAGAGCCTTGCCTTTTTCCTTCAGCTCTTGCGGCGTCAGAAACACCGGCAGCAACTGATCGCCGCCTTTACCAATCTGGCTGCGGATCTTTTCAAAGGCGATTTCATGTCCGAACTCTCGAAATGCCTCCTGCCAAGCCTCCGCGTGCAAGTCCACGGAATCCAGAAGCGTGCCGTCTATGTCGAAGATTACCGCCTCAGTCATTGCGTCAGAGTAGTGTTTCGGCGGGAAAGCGCGTCACATACAAGAGATGGCAACGTCCGACCAACATTGTTTCGCAAGTTTCCGACGAGGTGAAGTCCGCGCATAAAGCCGGCCTCCGATATGTTATTCCCGAAAGGGCCGGGTATTCGGAGGCGACCCTGCGGGCCAGGGATTTGTATATATCGGTCCCTGATGATCGGCCAATTAAAGATGAGGAAACCCTCGGCCGTATTCGTTCACTGGTGATCCCTCCCGCCTGGACCTCGGTTTGGATCAGTCCGGACGCGAATAGCCATATCCAGGCTGTTGGCCGTGACGCGCGAGGCCGCAAACAGTATCGTTACCACCCTAAATATCGCGAAATGCGCGATCTAGTGAAGTTTGATCGGATGCGCGCTTTCGGCAAAGCGCTGCCGCGCATCCGGCGCATTGTTGGCCGCGATTTAGCCCGGCGCGGTCTTCCGAAGAGAAAAGTTTTGGCAGCGGTGGTTAAGCTGCTCGAAACTACATACATTCGTATCGGAAATGAAGAATACGCGGAAGAAAACGGATCTTTCGGACTTACCACGCTTCGCAACCAGCACGTTCAAATACTAGGAGACGTTCTGAAATTTCGTTTTCGCGGCAAGAGCGCGCAACGCCATGAAGTCACGCTTGAGGCTCCTCGCCTAGCACGCATTCTCCGGAAATGCAAAGATCTCCCTGGCAGCGCTTATTTGGCTACCTGGACGAAGAGGGTCAGCCGCAGACGATCGAGTCCGGAGATGTGAACGAATATCTGAGGGAGATCAGCGGAGGCGATTTCACGGCCAAGGATTTCCGAACCTGGGGTGGAACCTGCCTCGCCGCCAGCTTTCTGCTCGAAAAGTTTGCGCCCTCCGACGATTCGATAACAAAATCGGCTCTAGTGGAAGTTGTGAAAGAGGTTGCGTGCAAACTGGGCAATAAGCCCGCCACCTGCAAGAAATACTACATCCATCCGGCGATTATGGAGTGCTACTCGGCCGGGAACCTCCTGGAATTTGCCGGAAAATTCCGGAACGGCCGCGGCAATTACCTCTACGAGCAGATCGTTCTATCGCTGCTAACACCGCTTAAACGGGCCCGCGCCGCGAAGGCGAAGGCGGCTTGACTTCACTTCACGCGTAACGCTTGGGCGGGCGCGGCATCCCCGGAGTGGGGGACAGTGTGCTGAACAAGGAAGGCGAGGTGGTTGTCGTTACGGGCGCGTCAGCGGGCGTGGGTCGCGCGGTGGTACGCGAGTTTGCGAAGCGAAAAGCTCACATGGGGCTCATCGCTCGCGGCAAGGAGCGCCTCGAATCGGCCCGGCAAGAGGTCGAACATTATGGAGGGCGGGCGCTCGCTCTATCCAGCGACGTGGCCAACCCGCAGGAAATGGAAGAGGCGGCCGCGCGCGTTGAGAAGGAATTCGGGCCGATCACGGTGTGGGTGAATAACGCGATGGTCACTATCTTCGCGCCGCTCTCTGAAATTCAGCCGGCCGAGTTTAAACGCGCCACCGAAGTAACGTATTTGGGCTGTGTTTATGGGACCATGGCAGCCCTAAAACGCATGCTCCCGCGAGACATGGGCACGATTGTGCAGGTCGGCTCTGCATTGGCTTACCGTTCCATTCCGTTACAGTCGCCGTACTGCGGAGCGAAACACGCCATTGTGGGATTCACCGACTCCTTGCGATGCGAGCTTATTCACAATAGGAGTCACGTTCACGTCACAGTCGTTCATCTGCCGGCGACGAATACCCCTCAATTCAGCTGGTGTCGTACGCGCCTGCCACGCCATCCCCAACCGGTTCCACCGATTTACGAGCCCGAAGTCGCGGCGCGAGCCATTTACTTCGCCGCACACAACAGACGCCGCGAAATCTTCGTGGGCGGACCAACCGTCAAAGCGATCTACGGACAAGATGTGGCGCCGGGCCTTGCCGATCGGTATCTTGGCCGGAACGGATACGAGGCGCAGCAGACCTCCGAACCAGTGGCGCCCCACCGTCCCGACAATCTCTTCGAACCAGTTTCCGGCGACTATGCGGCACACGGCGCGTTTACGGGCCGGGCAAAGAATTTCAGTCTCCAGAATTGGGCTGATTTGAATCGGAAACCAATCGGGCTTGCGGCGGCCGGTCTCATCGCGCTGGGCGGTTGGATCTGGAGAAAGAGCCCCTGATAGACAAACCGATGCACTAGCGCGAGCTCCGACCACGACTCGCGATATCGTGTCCACAGGAGAAAAAATCGCTCATGAACATCACCCGAAGAACGTTTGCGCAAACACTTGGGGCGGCGGCAACGCTATCTTCCTTCGTAACGGGCTCCCAAGGCCAGGATCAAGGGCGTAAGCTCCGCTATTGCATCGTTGGCCTGGGGCGTATTTCCATGGGCCACTTCATGCCAGCCTGTAAAATGTCCCAGAACTCGCAGGTTACGGCTCTCGTCAGCGGCCATCGCGACAAAGCTGAAAAGATGGCCGCCGAATACAATGTGCCCGTCAAGAATATTTACAGCTACGAAAACTATGACGAGATCGCGAACAACAGCGATATCGATGCGGTTTATATCGCTCTCCCCAACAGCATGCATTTCGAGTACACCATCCGCGCCGCCAACGCCGGAAAACATGTTCTTTGCGAGAAGCCGATGGCCACCAGCGTACGAGACAGCCAGGCCATGGTGGACAAATGCAAAGCCGCCAATAAGAAACTCATGATCGGCTATCGCTGCCAATATGAGCCGACAAATCTTCGAGCCATACAAATGATTCGTGATGGGCAACTGGGAACAGTTCAGGCAATTGAAAGCGCGAACGGCTTCAATGAGCACGCCGGCGAATGGCGATTGAACCGCAAGCTGGCCGGCGGCGGGCCGCTTATGGATGTGGGCATCTATTCGCTTAACGCCTGCCGCTACCTCACCGGCGAGGAACCCGCTCATCTCGAAGCCTACTGTTCGGTCATCGACAAAGACGGCCGCTTCAACGAAGTGGAGGAGAACGTCTCCTGGACCATGAAGTTTCCATCTGGCATCCTGGTAAGCTGTAACACCACCTATGGCGGTCAGATGAATGGCTACTTTATAGTGCACGGATCGAAGGGCACGCTTCGCGTGGAGTCTGCATTCGGCTATCAAGGCCAGACATTGAAAGCGCAAATTCAAGGCCAGCCGGCCATCGAAGAGCCCGATCCGGCCAAAGATCCATCTCAGTTCGTTCGGGAGGCCGACTACTTCGCTCAATGTGTTTTCGAAAACACGGAGCCCAAGAGCAATGGCGAAGAAGGCCTTCGCGATATGCAGTACATGGCCGACATTTACAAATCGTGCGGCCGCACGATGGGATGATGCCGGCCAGCGACCCCTTTCTCGAAGCGGCCCTCGAAGAAGCGCGCCAGGGGCTGGACGAAGGCGGCATTCCCATCGGTTCCGTACTCGTTTGCGACGGCAGCATCATCGGACGCGGGCACAATCGCCGGATCCAAAAAGCTAGTGCGATCTTGCATGGCGAAATGGATTGCCTGGAGAATGCAGGCCGGCTCCCAGCGTCGGTGTATGGTCGCTGTACCATCTACACGACTCTCTCGCCATGTCCCATGTGCAGCGGAGCGATTACACTATACAAAATTCCTCGAGTGGTGGTCGGCGAGAATCAAACATTCTTTGGAGCTGAAGATTATTTGCGTTCGCAAGGCATTCAGGTGGATGTAATCCAGGACCCGCAATGCATCCAACTGATGCGCCAGTTTATCGCTACGAATCCGGCGCTATGGAACGAAGATATAGGCGTTTGAACTCGCTCGCCGGTCGGGGAGCAATTCTAGTTGTTCGAGCGATGCTTTGCGGGACATTCGGCGATGCTCAGATTATGTGCGCTATTCACTAGCGCCAGATGCGAGAACGCCTGAGGAAAATTTCCAAGCTGACGGTGCTCTCTGGCATCGTATTCCTCCGACAAGAGCCCCACATCGTTGCGTAAGGCGAGCAGACGGTCGAACAACTTGCGGGCATCTTCCATCCGGTGCTGGAGCACATAGTTGTCGACCATCCAGAAACTGCAGGCCAGAAAAACTCCTTCGCCGCCTTCCAGTCCATCGACCGAGCTGGCGGGGTTATAGCGCGCGACAAATCCATCGTTCATGAGATGTTTCTCGATGGCGGCCACGGTTCCGCGGATGCGAGGATCGCCGGCCGGAAGGAAGCCTACCAACGGCAGCATCAAGGCGCTCGCATCCAATTCCTGAGCGCCATAATATTGAACGAAAGATCCCAAATGATTACTGAACCCTAAACGGCAGACCTCGTCGTGTATTTCAGAACGCAGTTTCTTCCAACGCTCCAGCGGGCCTTCCTCTCCGAACTCCTCCATGGTGCGGACAGCGCGATCGACAGCGACCCAGGCCATCACTTTCGAGTGGACGAAATGTTTTCGGCCGCCGCGCACTTCCCAAATGCCGTCGTCCGGTTGAGGCCAAATCTTCTCCAGGTGCGCCACAAGCGCTTTCTGCAGATCCCAAGCTACTTGGGGTTGACGCAATCCTTTGCGACGAGCTTGGTAGAAGGAGTCCAAGACCTCACCGTAGACATCGAGCTGCAGTTGTTCGGAAGCGGCATTCCCGATTCGAACAGGCTTTGAGCCTTCATAGCCCTGAAGATCCGGGAGCTCGAACTCAGTCAAGCGCCGTTCCCCCGCGACTCCATACATGATTTGCATCTGATCGGGATTACCGGCGATGGCGTTGAGCAACCAATTTTGCCACGCGCCTGCCTCGTCGGTGAAGCCAGTTTCCATCAGTGCATAAAGAGTAAGCGTAGAATCGCGCAACCAGCAGTACCGGTAATCCCAGTTGCGAACTCCGCCGATGTCTTCCGGCAAAGAGGTGGTACCGGCCGCCACAATTCCTCCCGTTTTGTGGTGCGTCAGCGCTTTCAAGGTAATGATGGAGCGAAGTACGGCGTCCGCATCGGGCCCTTGGGGCTTGTGCTTACTCGACCACTTCTCCCAGGCATGGGTGATGTTTTGCAGGGCGCGCAAGGCATCGAAGGGATGCGGCGGGGAGCTGAAAGAAGTGGAATAGGTCAACGTGAATGGCACTTCCTGGCCTTCGGAGACATCGAAATCGGCCCGAGTCGTTTGATCTTCTCCGCGCAGAGGCACCGGGGTGGCAATGACAACGCGATCGGGTCCTGCGATTCCCTGGAGCCGCTCATCGGGCAGGCGGCTGACCCACGGGACCTCAGTGCCGTACTCGAATCGCACCACTAATTCCATTTGCATGGGCACGCGCCCGCGAATGCCGCGGACAACTCTGATGATGTCCTGGTGCTCGCCGCGGCGGTCCATGCAGTCGACCAGAACCACAGTTCCCTCCGGAGTTGTGAACTCGGTTTCGAGAACCAGCGTGCCTGGCCGATAGCGGCGCTTCACTTCGGGATGCTCTGACTTGGTCGAAATCGCCCAACGGCCGTTCTGGCTCGAACCCAGAAGCGAGGCGAAGCATGCCGGAGAGTCAAAGCGCGGAAAGCAGAGCCAGTCGATGGAGCCATTGCGGCCCACCAGCGCCGTGGTGGCGTTGTTTCCAATAAGAGCGTAGTCTTCGATAAGCAGAGTCATTTGATGTCGAGATGGCAGGCGGAAACGCCTGCTGGATGCGCTTACTAAGTGGCGGCAAATTCGATGACAACCTTGATGTCATCCGGCCGCCGCTGCAGGGCTTGCTGCCAATTCGCGAGGGGCTCTTTGCGGGAAATCAGACGCGAGATCCAGCTCCGATCCGCTTTTAGAAGTGCTTCTTCCGCCATCCGGTAATGGGTGAGGTTAGCGTTCACAGATCCGAAAATCACGCTGTTTTCGAGTACCATGTTTCGATTTATGGTTCCGATATCGATGCTGATCTGCTGGCCGTGCGAGGACACCCCGGCCAGGCACAGAATACCGTCATTTCCCAACTGTTCCATGGCTTCGACGATCACTGAAGCAACGCCAGTGCACTCGATGACGATATCGGGACGGAAGCCGATGTCTTTGATTTGTCCGGTGTGATAAGTCGCGTTCAAGTCGTGAACCAATTGCGGCTTCGGGCCTTCCCGCACGCGATCCAAAACGTGCACCTGGAGACCCCGTTGCGCGCCCATGAGAGCCCCCAGCAGGCCGATCGGTCCAGCGCCCGTAATCAGCAGCGTTTTGGGTTTCCATTCCGCGCGCTCGCCAATTCGCGTAATGTGGTCCCAGGCCTTGGCCAGAATACTCGCGGGCTCCATCAAGACTCCCAGGCCGTTCAGGCTGGGGTCGAGGCGCACCGCGAAATCGGGCTCAATACGCCAATATTCCGAACCAAACCCATTCCGCTCCTTGATGCCCCGTTCTGTGTACTTTCCGTTGCGGCACATATCCCACTGCCCGACGGCGCACGCGACACAGGGAACGGGATCGGGCCTGCGAACGACTCCGACAACCAGATCGTCTTTTGCGAACCCGCTGCCTTTAGGCGCTTCTTCCACGCGCCCCAACGATTCGTGCCCGAGAATCAGATGATCGCTTCCGGGCGGAGGCCAGCCGTAGTCGGCGGAAATGAGTTCAAAATCGGTGCCACATATCCCAAGTTCCAGCGCGCGAACCACTATGCTGCCGTCACCGGAAGAGGGCTCCGGGACTTCTTGTACGGACGCCGAGTTTGGCTTGCCGGGAACAATCGTGATTGCTTTCATGAGTTTTCGTTCAGTTTGCCACTAGCTGGCCCACCATTTGATGGGTGATTGAGCACTTTCGTGACAATCGCTTCCTGCAGGTCACGGTTTTGCAGCCAGCAAAACTGAAAGGCATAGTACGTACGAGCGGGGGCGTGCGCGGATTTTCGTATAGGCTCTGCAAGGCCCGATGAATGGCACGAACTTTCAATGGAGGCCGTTCTCAGGATTCCAAGAACCTTGGAGTCTGCGTATGTAAATCATCTGCCCGATGTGATATGCGTTATGGCTTTCGAGATCTGAAACGGCTGGGTACCACTTGATCAATTTGGCCTCATCCGCTGCTTCAACCGCCTTTCCCAATCCGTCAAAACGGCATCGAGTTTCCGCACCGTGGCATCCCAGGAGCGCGGAGATTGGAACGTCTCATCGTTGTTGCCATCGAACGGCGGCTGTTGGATGCCCTCCAACTTCGCCAGGGAACGCTGGTCCCAAAAGATGAGATGATTCGCCAATTCCAGGATGGAATGATTGCCGCTTCGATCTTTCCATTTGGCTTGCTCAGGTGTAAGTCCGGCTACTGCGACGCTGACGGGTACGAACCAGTTGCCTTTCTGGTTATGCGTCGTGCGCAGTTGTTGCAGCAGGGCACTCTTGAGCGCCGGAGCTGGTTTTGCGGTTTGCGCAAGGACGAGCGTCCCGTGAGATAGCAGCAGAACAAAGGCGAATCTTTTCATAACAGCTCTTCCATCATCCGGCCTCACCAGCCTCTTCCGATTTACCATACAAGTGGATGCGATCAGATGATTGGCTTCGGGGCCGCTGGTGAAGGCACTCGTCAAGAGCCGTAGCGCGCCTGGGTTGTGGCTGGAAAACATACCGGAGCCGAGCATTGGAATCAATGATGTTCTGATTCGTGTTGCACGTACCGGGATCTGCGGAACGGATCTGCACATTTATGAATGGGACGAGTGGGCCCGATCCACCATTCCGGTTCCCATGGCGATCGGGCATGAATTCGAAGGCGAGATTATCGAAGTAGGATCAAACGTCAACGATTTTCATCCAGGTGAGGTCGTAAGCGGAGAGGGACATGTGGTTTGCGGACGGTGCCGGAATTGCCTCGCCGGACGCCGTCACTTGTGCGCCCACACGCAAGGAGTGGGAGTAAACCGACCGGGAGCATTCGCCGAATACGTCGCGCTGCCGATGGGTAACATCTGGCGTCACAATCCCGGCATTAATCGCGAAGTAGCGGCCATCTTCGATCCGTTTGGAAACGCCGTTCATACGGCGCTTTCGTTTCCCGTGTTGGGCGAGGATGTTTTGATTACGGGGGCGGGGCCTATCGGGCTGATGGCGATTCCGGTGGTGAGGCATGCCGGCGCAAGATACGTCGTGGTCACGGATCTCAATCCGTACCGGCTTGAACTGGCGCGGAAAATGGGCGCGACGCTGGCGGTGAATCCGACGGAAACTTCGATCTCCGACGTGCAAAAGCAGCTTGGTATGCAGGAAGGTTTCGACGTTGGACTGGAGATGTCAGGCAACCCGGCTGCTTTTCACGAAATGATCGGAAATATGAGCCACGGCGCGAAGATTGCCATGCTCGGCATTCCAGCTAAGGAAATGCCCATTGACTGGCGGCAGGTGATCTTCAATATGTTGACGATTAAGGGAATCTACGGCCGGGAGATGTACGAGACGTGGTACAAGATGACGGTCATGCTCGAATCGGGGCTCGATATAACGCCTGTAATCACGCATCGATTTTCGTACCGGGAGTTCGAGAAGGGATTTGAGGTGATGCGTTCCGGGAAATCGGGCAAGGTGATTCTCGATTGGACTGATGCATGAAGACGAGCATTTTCGATCTCTTCAAGATCGGCATTGGCCCATCGAGCTCGCACACGGTCGGTCCGATGCGAGCGGCGCGCCAGTTCGTGACTGAGTTGGAAGAAAGCGCTGGACTCGACCGTGTCGCGCGCGTTTTAGCGGAATTGTACGGATCGCTTGCGCTCACAGGACACGGGCATGGGACAGATCGGGCGGTGCTCCTCGGGCTCTCCGGAGAGAAACCGGCGGAAGTCGATCCATCTCAAATCGATTCCCTTCTGCAGACCATCCGCGAGTCCAGTACGCTGCGCGTGCTGGGAATGCGCCCAGTGCACTTCGAGGAATCGCGCGATCTTCTGTTCCATGTGGACCAGGTGCTGCCAGCACACCCGAATGGAATGCGTTTCTCGGCCTTCGACAGGCGGGGCGATTTACTGGCGAGCGGAGTTTATTATTCCATCGGCGGCGGGTTCATTTCGAAGGAAGGCGAACCGGCTCCGGAACATGCACCCGACCTGCCGGTGCCGCATCCATTCTCGAATGCGGCGGAACTGCTAGCCGAAGCCGAAAATAAACGCCTGCCGATTTGGCAGCTCATGCTGGAGAATGAGACCGCTCTTCGAAGCGAACCGGAAGTGCGCGCTTATATTGCCCGCATCTGGTCCGTGATGGACGTCTGCATCGAACGGGGATTGGCGACCGAAGGAATTTTGCCCGGCGGTTTGAATGTGCGGCGGAGAGCGCCGCGCCTGTTCCAGAGAATTCAGGCCCAGGTTGCAGACGATCCTTTGCGCGCGATGGATTGGGTCAACGTATTCGCCATGGCGGTGAACGAGGAAAACGCGGCGGGCGGCAGAGTGGTCACCGCGCCGACCAACGGCGCCGCTGGGTTAATTCCAGCGGTTGGCCGCTACTATCGCCGATTTATTCCGGAAGCCTCGGACGAAGGATTGCTGCAATACCTGCTCACGGCGGGCGCGATCGGCATCCTATATAAAGAGAACGCTTCGATATCGGGTGCGGAGGTGGGCTGTCAAGGCGAGGTAGGTGTGGCTTGCTCCATGGCCGCTGCCGGGCTGGCGGGCGCTTTGGGCGCACCGAACGATGAGATCGAGCATGCGGCGGAGATCGGCATGGAGCACCATCTGGGGATGACTTGCGATCCCATCGGGGGACTGGTGCAGATTCCCTGCATCGAGCGCAACGCAATCGGAGCGGTGAAAGCTATTAATGCGTGCCGAATGGCGATGCAGGAATCGGGCGGACACAAAGTTTCGCTCGACCAGGTGATTCGTACTATGTACCAGACGGGCCTGGATATGCAATCGCGCTATAAGGAGACAGCGTTGGCCGGTCTGGCGGTGAACGTGAAGGAATGTTGAGGCGAAAACGAAATTGAAATGTACGGAAGCGTTCAACCTTATCTGACAGAGAAGATCCACGACATTGAGAAAGCCGGGCTGTTCAAGCGCGAGCGTCTGATCGAGAGTCCGCAGCGGGCCGAGGTGCAGGTGAGCGGCGGCAATTCCGTTCTGAATCTCTGCGCCAACAATTACCTGGGGCTCGCGAATCATCCGGCTGTAGTGGACGCCGCGCGGAAAGCTTTGGATGAGTGGGGCTACGGCCTGGCAAGCGTGCGGTTTATCTGCGGCACCCAATCCATTCATAAGAAGCTGGAAGCGCGAATCAGCGAATTTCTGGGCACCGAAGACACGATCCTCTACAGCTCCTGCTTCGACGCGAATGGGGGTTTGTTCGAAACGCTCTTAGAGCAAGAAGACGCGATTATCTCGGATGAATTGAATCACGCCAGCATTATCGATGGCGTCCGGCTTTCGAAGGCAGCCCGTTACCGTTACAAAAACGGCGATATGGACGATCTGGAAGCGAAGCTGAGAGAAGCGGCCGGCGCACGCAATCGTCTCATTGCAACAGACGGCGTTTTTTCGATGGATGGCTATGTCGCAAATCTTCCGGGCATCTGCGAACTGGCGGAGAAATATAAAGCGATGGTGATGGTGGATGATTCGCATGCGGTCGGCTTCCTGGGCAAATCCGGACGGGGCACGCACGAACACCACAACGTGATGGGCCGAGTGGATATCTTGACGGGAACTCTCGGCAAGGCGTTGGGAGGCGCAAGCGGCGGGTATACGAGCGGGAGGAAAGAAATTATCGATTTGCTCCGGCAGCGATCGCGCCCTTATTTGTTTTCCAATTCGGTCGCGCCGCCGATTGTCGCGGCATCGATTAAGGTTCTGGAACTGCTCACGCAAACTTCAGAGCTGCGAGAGCGCCTGTTCTCAAACACGAAACTCTTTCGCGAACGCATGGTATCGAAGGGCTTTCAGATCTTGCCAGGCGAACATCCCATAGTCCCGGTGATGCTGGGAGAGGCCGCGCTGGCGACACGACTGGCGGATGTGCTGCTTCGAAAAGGTATTTACGTCATCGGATTTTCTTATCCGGTGGTGCCGCAGGGGAAAGCTCGGATTCGCGTGCAAGTCTCCGCCGCGCACACGCCGGAAGAACTGGAACACGCAGCCGCACAGTTCGCCGCGGCGAAACGCGAGTTGGGCATCTGACGTCATACTGGGCTCATGAGCAGTCGACAACGTTCCGCGGCCCATTTTGTAATCTCATTGGTTTTGCCGGGTGTACTGCTTTGCGCAAACCTGCCGTGGACCAAGGATTACGCGGCGTGGACCACGGAAGACGCACAGCGCGTTCTTGAGGATTCCCCCTGGGCGCAGCGTGCGAGCGCGTCGTTTGAGAACACGGACATACCGGAACCTGCTCCCGCGGCCCCATTGCCAGGACCAGCTCAGGCGGGAATGGCTGGGTCTCGGGGAGTTAGCGATGGAAGGTGGGATGGCGGGATCGGCCGGAACAATCGGGGGGGCGTTCCTTCGCTTTCCGTTATTGTGCGCTGGGACAGCGCAGGGCCGGTGAGGCAAGCTCTGGCGCGGATGCCGGGCGAACCCACTTACACCGTGGAACAATTCCAGAAAGATTACATCGTGACTGTAATCGGGTTAGTTCCGGCGGGAAGATATCGGGGGGCAGGTCATCTGGAGACTCAATCGCGAAGCGGCGAAAACAACGGTGTCGATCCTCAAGACCCTGAAGAGATGTTAGAAGGCTTGATGAGCACTTCGAAATTGATGCCGCGCGGAAAAGCGGCTATTGCCGCCGAGGATGTGAAACTCGATGCCGCTAGCGGCGCAATTCATGTGTTTTTTCCTCGCACCGCACCTATCGATGCTGCCGACAAAGAGGTTTTATTCGCTACCCGGTTCGGATCGATGACCATCAACAAAAAATTCAGACTCAAGGATTTGGCTTACAAAGGACGACTCGATCTTTGAAACGCAAAGGGCGCGGATGCACGCCACCAGACAGGAGAGGAATCCGCTAAGCGTTTGGGTGGCGCGCTTGACATGGCGACCGTTTTGCGCGAGTACCTCAATAGCGGGAAATCCCCTAATTCAGGCCCAGCTTATCGAGCTGCTCAAAAAGATCGCGGCGGACGATGTGGAGCCGTGACTTTTGCGCAAGCATAAACTGGTCTGACTGAAGCGCCTCTGCAAACGTTAGCTTTTTCTCGCGCATTAACAGGACGCTGGCGCCAAAGGTATCCGAACTTCTTTGCGGAATCCCAACCGATCCCAGAACCTTGTCAGAGTGCTTCTGGAACACGTTCATCTGATCGAAGGTCTTGCCTTCGCGCGCGACAGGGCCGAAATACTCGTTGATCCAGACGACCATGTTCCTGATCCGGCGTGCTTCTGGCCAATGTGTCGAAACCAAGGAGGCTGTCGCTCAGCATTTCGCCGCCGCTTACGACGCAATGAACGTACAATTTGCGGCCTGTCTCGTGGAGCACTCGAATTACTTCGGTCTCAACGATGTAACTCCACAAGGGCAAGAATGCCGTAGCGCCGCTGTCGACCACAAAGACGCCGTTCTCGGTGGCGAACCTCTCCAGCAAGGCATCGTAGCGAAGCCTGACGATCAGCCCCTCTTCGTTTACCAAATCGAGCTTTTCCGCATTTAAGGCCTTGTACTGAGCAAGGGAACGATTGACTGGATCGCCGTCAATGCAATGCACATCCTTGCCTTGATTGCGCAGGTACTCCACGAGCCAGCCTGCGACCACGCTTTTTCCAATACCACCTTTCCCCTGAAGAATCAGATGGACGACCGCGCCGCCCGCTCCGTTCGGAACCGTCCCGTTTACGCCGGCTGTTTCCATGTTGTTCATACATCCTTTCGTTAAATCAAGTTGCGCTCGCTTGGATCTCCATCGCTGTGAATCAGCCGAATGTCGAAGCGGGATTTCGACAGCGATTGGCGCGCTTGCTCAAAGGGATCCCGAGCAGCGATGCGGCGCGGGATCGTTATTTTGCGCCGCCGGCAATGGCCGTTGTTGTATCTGCGGCTGTGTCGTTTCCGTAAGCACCGGTGCAGAATCATCTTGTAACCGCACGACATCGAGCTGCGGTGGGCTGGAAATCGGAGACAGACATCGGATTTCCCCCTCGCGATTTTCGTTGTGCTCAGCGAGCTGGAGCTGCGAAAATTCGAAGCCAATTTCTAATTTCGGAACAGTGGGGGTCACGGGCGCAAGATCTGCGTCCTCTTTCGGGTCTGGCTGAAATCCAGGCTTAAATAAGGAGGGAAGCGGCTTGATCTCGGACTGATGGCTCGCCAGGGTACCTGGAGTTAACCACAGCGCCAGCCTGCGCACGTCATCAGTTGGGGTTGGCTGCGAATTGGAATTGAGTTCAGGAGTTTGGGGCTGCGGAAGTTGGCTCTCATCAGAAGCGTTATTGCCGACCGGAACTTCCGCAGGCCACAAAGAACGATGGCCTGCGCCACCCGCGATTATGGGGTCATCATTTTCGGTCTTGTCTTTGAAACTAGTGACCTGTTGCGGTGAATCACCCGAGGCAATTCGGTTCGCGAGCTGAAGGACTTCGTCAACCGCGATCGGCTTCGAAATGAAACCGTCCATCCCGACGGCAAAGCATCTCTCCCGATCACCCGGCAATGTATGAGCGGTGAGCGCATATATCGGAATGCGCGAACCCTTCGATTCCGCCGCCCGAATCGCTTGTGTAGCTTCCAGGCCGTCCATGTCGGGCATTTGCATGTCCATCAGGATGAGATCGAAAGGAGTGGTCGTAAACAGACGCACGGCTTCGTTGCCGTTCGCCACGCACGCAACCTTGTGACCGGCGGACTCCAAAAGTTTCGTCACCAGTCGCTGATTGACGGCATTATCTTCGGCTACAAGCACGCTCAATTGCTTCGCGCACAGGGCCGACGGGGGACCGGCAACCTCCTCGCGGGCCTCCGAGTTCTGCACTTTCTGGAGCCAAGCTGTAAACTCAAAAGCGCTTCCCGCACCCAGCTGGCTCTGAAAATCGATCTTTCCACCCATCAGTTTGACGAGCTTACTGGAAATGGCTAGTCCAAGACCGGTCGAACTGGGTTTGCCAGTTGCGGACGAATCCGCAAGCCGGAACGGTTCAAAGAGAAATGGCCGTTTGGAGGCGGGGACGCCAACGCCTGTATCGGTTACCGACACCCGGACAAGGACGGCTTCCGCGGTCGTGGATTCCAATTCGGCGGAGAGGATCACGCTTCCCGAGGTCGTGAACTTGACGGCATTGTTCAGCAGATTAAAAATCACGTGACGCAGGCGGGTCGGATCTCCGCACACCAGTTTGGGCAACTGCGGATCTATCTTGCACGCCGTGATAAGTTTTTTGGCCGAGGCTTCCGGCTCGACGATTTTTATTGCCGAACGGACGCATTCGGCAATCGAGAACTGTACGTTGTCGAGCTGCAGCCGGCCGGCCTCAATGCGGGAGAACTCGAGGACATCGGACACAATTTGCATGAGCCAATCGGCCGAAGTCCGGACGGTATCAAGGTATTCGCGTAGCTCGGGATCAAGGTCCGTTTTTAAGGCCAGATCTGTAAAGCCGATGATCGCGTTCATAGGCGTGCGAATCTCATGGCTCATGCTCGCTAGAAACTCTGCCTTTGCTGAGTTGGCGGCTTCGGCTGCCTGTGTGAGAGCGGCCTGCTCCGCGAGTTCGGCGCGAACGGCCCGGGTTTGCCGGCGTACCCGAATACGGACCAAAATCAGGCAACCGAACACAAAAAACCCTGCAATCACAGCCGCTGCAATCGCTATAATTGCGTTCCGCCCCAGTAATTCTTCACACTGATGCAGCAGAGGGCCGCCGAACGCTATCGCTCGAGTAAGCAAATCTTGCGCCCGGTTCTGGAGATTGCTCGCCAGCGGACCCAAGGAGGCCGTTACAAGAGGCACATTACTCATGGTTTTGGCAGTTCAACTGCGGTGACCCGCTTTTCCCTTATCGACTCTCACAGCGGTTTCGATAAGGCGGATGTGAGGGCATTACTCCATAAGTGTTAGCTTAAGAGCTGAATGGGCGCCGTTGATCTGTTTGCGCGGCCCAAGTGCTAACTTTCCAGTAAGCCGGTCTTCCAGCAACTGAGCGCAAGATCGGTAAACACATGGCGACTCGCGGCCAATCAGGGCAGCTCTGATTCTGCCGATGTCCTTCGTGGCATCAATCGCAGATAGCAGATACTTATTCCCCCTTCTTAATACCTCATTTGGACAGAGTTTCCGGCCCCTCTACTGCCGGTATGAGCTTTTTGCGCAAGCCTTCGGGAATGGGTTCCGAACGCAACGTATTACGACAAGAACTTGACCGAATAGTATCGCTTTTTGACGATTGGCGAGCATCCTGAGCGCTTTCGGAACTTTAGACTCGATCTCAGGTGGGAGTGAGCCACACACGCCCAGGGATAGGAGAATACGCATGGAACCGCAGGCTAGCATGGCAGCCATCGAGTTGGCTGACCGGGGGCGAAACCAGCAAGAGATCGTCGCACGAAAACCTTTGCCGCAGCGAAGTCGAACGGCTGCGAGCTCATTCATGCTGTTACCAACCAGCTTGAATTCTCGCGCGAACCCATCTCCCTGGTCGCCAGCCAGCAGTGCCGGGCAGCGTGCCGCGGTTGTGCACGCGCAAGGTCTGCCCAAGAACGGTGATCCGTTCTGCTCACAAGCTTGTGATACCGTGTCGAAACATATGAAGCCAACACGCCGGGTATTCTTGGCGGCCAGTGCGGTCACGCCGAGATTGATCACCGCCATTCAGCCAGCGGCTCAGGCTCTCGCGCAGGAGACTCGAACCAATTTGAAAACGGCCATGGACCTGATCATTCCAGCCTCAGACAGGATGCCATCGGCAACTGAAGCGGGCGGACTTGCATATCTCGAAAGGCTGATGCAACAGGATAAGGACGTGGCCGAGGACGTGGCGAAGGCGTTGACCGTGGCGGATGCGTTCAGCCAACGTGCGTTTCAGCGATCGTTCCGAGACCTGCAGAAGCAGGAGCAAATTGCGGTGTTGAAGGAAATGGAGAATTCAACGGGAGACGTTTTTGACCGCCTGCGGGCCTATGTATACGAATCCTATTATGAGCAGCCCGCAATCTGGAAGCTTATCGCTTACGAAAACTATCCGACCGATCACATGGGACCGCATCTCGCCCCCTTCGACGACTCACTGGTAGCGAATGTTCGAAAAATGCCGAAGCTGTATAGGGATGTGTAATCGTGGCCAATAACGATGTTGACATTCTGGTCATCGGCTCCGGCGCGGCCGGTGCGGTACTCACAAAGCGGCTAACGGAGCTGGGCGCCAAAGTGATGTGTCTTGAGCAAGGCGGCTGGATTAAGCCCAGCGACTATCCTTCTGATCGCCCAGATTGGGAGACGCAACTTCGTCGCGGAGCCTTCAATTTCAGTCCGAACATCCGACGGGGCTGGGAAGATTATCCAGTCGGCGAGACTGGCGCTAACCCGCCTCAAATATTGATGTTTAACGCGGTCGGAGGTAGTACCCATCACTGGGCAGGACATTTCCCGCGCTTCCACCCATCGGATTTCAGAGTTCATTCGCTCGATGGCGTTGCGGACGATTGGCCCATCGACTACGAAGAGCTGAAACCCTATTACGAGCAAAACGACCGCGATTGGGGCGTAGCCGGTTTGAACGGAGATCCTGCGAATCCACCGCGCTCTCCCCGTCCGACGCCCGTGTTGCCGATCGGTGTTTTGGGCGCGACGATTGGCAAAGGGTTTGACAAACTGGGCTGGCACTGGTGGCCCTCGGACAACGCGATCATTTCGCGCGATTACAATAACCGTCCTGCGTGTCAATTGCACGGCAAGTGCATGTTCGGTTGCCCAATCGGATCAAAGGCGTCAACGGACGTCACGCATTGGCGTAAGGCCATCGCAAAAGGGGCTGTCCTGCAGCCTTGGTCCCGGGTGCGGGAAATCACTGTGGACGCGCGCGGCAGAGCCAAGTCTGCCATCTACTACGATCGTCAGGGCAATCTGCATGAGCAAGGAGCCCGAGTCATCATTGTGTCCTGCAACGGAATCGGAACTCCCCGTCTACTGTTGAATTCAAAGTCGAATCTCTTTCCACAGGGATTAGCAAATTCCACTGGGCTGGTTGGCAAGGACTTCATGACGCACCCGTTCCGGACGTTGGAAGGCGTCTTCGAAGCGCCGATGGACGGGCATTTGGGCCCGTTCGGCATTCCAGCGATGAGCCAGCAGTTCTATGAAACGGATATGAGCCGAGGCTTCGTTCGCGGATACACGTTGCTTCTCGAGCGCTCCTTCGGTCCGCTCCATCAGGCGTGGGGCAGCTTCTCAAACCATCCTGTTGCCTGGGGAGAGGATCATCACAAGGCCATGCGCCGGCGGTTTCCGCACCTGATCCGCGTTACTGTCATGGGTGAGGATATGCCGGAGGAGCGCAACCGCGTCGAGATCGATCCGAACCTAAAAGATACAAGTGGAATCGCCGCGCCGCGCGTTGTGTATAGCTACAACGAGAACAGCTTGCGAATGCTTGAGCACGGCAGTAAGATGGCGCGCCAAGCCTTAGATGCGGCCGGGGCGGTTGAAATCCTGGACAGTGGCAATGTCACACCCGCCTATCACTTGATGGGAACAGCGCGCATGGGAGCCAACCCGCGCAGATCGGTGGTTAACGCTTCGCATAGAGCGCACGACGTGCCGAACCTGTACATCGTTGACGGAAGTTCATTTGCAACTTCGGCAGCAGTGAATCCAACGTCTACCATCGGTGCGCTGGCATTGAGAGCAGCCGAGAAAATCTGGCAGGAACAGAAGGCTTAGGCGGGATCTATTCGAAAACGCTCACCGGCATGCTTCCAACGGCTGAGATCAAAGGCCGGAAATCCATAAAGGGTACGATGTCCCGCTCGATCTCCATACCTGGCGCGATCTCGATCAATTGGAGTCCTTCCGACGAAAGCCGGAATACCGCCCTTTCGGTCACGTAAAGGACCTCCTGTCCGTGTTTTCTGGCGAAGTCACCGGAAAACGTGATTCGTTCCACTCGCTCCACAAATTTGTGAACCTTCCCGGCTTGAGCCACGGTCAACGTTCCGTGCGACCACGACACTTTGGACCCTTGGGCATCGAATGTTCCGCAGAACACCACCTTCTTCGCATTCTGAGCGATTTCCATGAAACCGCCAGGGCCGATCAGGTTTCCTGCAAGGTGTGAGACGTTCACGTTTCCATTACGGTCCGCTTCACCCATCCCCAGAAATGTGATGTCGATGCCCCCGCCGCTGTAGTAATCGAACTGTTCGATAGATGGAATGATGACCTCGGGATTACGCGCGGCGCCAAAGAGCCGGTCGTCGAGCATTCTCCCGTTGTGAACGCCCTGTTCCACGCTCATCCAGAGTTCGTCCGAGGAGCCCTGCTCCGCAATAACCCCGAAGATACCGCCTGGGATTCCGAAACCGAAATTAAGCGAAGCTCCATTGCGCAGCTCGAGTGCAGCACGACGAGCGATGATTCTGCGTTCCAGCTTGTCAGGAACGGAAGCAGTCATGCGGCCCATGTGGGCGCGCCTCGCGCCGGAGATACTCGAGTCATAAGCCAGCTTGTAGAACTGCTCCTGTCGTGGATCCTCGACGATAGCGTCAACCATGATGCCGGGAATGCGCACGCTGCGCGGACTCAAATCACCGGCTTCCACTACCTGCCGCACTTGGGCAAGCACACGCCCGCCGCTGTTGTGAGCAGCCAATGCAACTGTGTGGATGTCCATATCGATCGGCTCTTCCTCGGGACTGATGTTGCCTCGCGTATCGGCATAAGTTCCGCGGATGATAGCGATATCCACTTTGAAAGGCTTATAGCGGAGAATTTCCTTACCGTCGATGCGCATCAGCTCGACCAGTTCTTCGCGGCTGCGCTCGTTGCATCGGCCTCCGTCTTGCCGTGGATCGACGAATGTCCCAAGTCCGGAATGGGTGAACAATCCGGGACGGCCGGCTCCGATTTCGCGTAAGAGCTGCTGAACGACGCCGCCGGGAAAGCAGTATGCTTCGATCTTCTCGTCACGGATGAGTTGCTGGATTCGCGGAGACCAAGTGAAGTGTGCAGCGATCACTTTGCGCAGCATGCCTTCGTGAGCGAACCGATTTGTCCCAAGTGAATCGCGATCGCCTAAACCAAGCGAGTGGACCAGAGTCAAATCACTCGGGTGTCTGGTATCCAGAAAGCGCTGTTCCAAGGCGGCAAAGATAGACTCGGCCGAAACCATCCCCGCTCCGTTGCCGCTAATTGCAACCGTATCTCCGTCGCGAACCAGTGCTGCCGCATCCCGCGCGTTTAAGAATGTTGTGCTCATGGCTTACTTACCTGTTTCGGAAAACGGGTTTGCGCTTTTCCCGAAACGCCCGCACGCCTTCCTTGCAATCCTCTGTAGAGAGAGCCTGCCCCGCCGCGCTGGCGTGATGGGATCGCAAGTCGGTGTGCACGGATGCTAGGATTCCCTTTGTAAGCGCCATCGCGGCGGGAGCATTCGAGCACAAGCGTTCCAGCCATCCATTTAGCTGGCGTTCGAGATCATCCGCGTCATCCGCTAGCCCCGTAATCAATCCCCACTCGAGTGCGACATTCGCCGCGATTGGCGACCCTAGCAAAGTAAGATGACGAGCGCGGCTCACTCCGATCGTCTCCGCCAAGCGTCGAATACCCATCCAGCCTGAAATCATGCCGAGGGTTACTTCGGGCGATCCGAACTTCACTGCCTTCGTTGCGATGCGAAGATCTGCCGACAAAGCCAGTTCCAGTCCGCCTCCCAGAGCATGTCCTGAAATCACAGCTATCACCGGTTGCGGCAGCGCAGCTAGACGCTCGAACACTTGAATGCCGTACAGAATCCAATCGCGTTCCATCTCGAGAGGTGACAGCGCGGACCAGGCTTCTATATCTCCTCCCGTGCAGAAAAATCGTCCGCGCCCCCGAAGCACTACCACTCTGATGTCACGATCTGCCGCAATCTGAGACACGATTAAGTCCAACTGCTCCAGCATCTGTCTCGTGAGTGCGTTGCCCTTGTCAGGACGGTCTAAAGTAATCTCGGCAGACACAGCTCCAAACTGTTCCTGGCGCGAAAAAACAATTGCAGCTTCCATTTCTTCCTCAAACGCCCTCGTTAGAATCGCGGAATCGTTAAACCGCCATCGACGGTGATCGCCTGTCCCACCGTGTATCTCAACCGACCTTCCGCCATCGAGCAGACCGTCGCTGCAACGTCACCCGGAAATCCCCAGCGCTTGGCCGGCACACTATCTGCGATCACGGCATCGTACTTGTCTTTCACTGGCCGGGTCATCTCCGTCTCGATAATTCCGGGGCGTACTTCGTAAACGCCGATGCCTTCCTCTGCAAGCCTGACAGCAAACAACCGGGTTGTCATGCTGGAGGCGCACTTGGAAACGCAATACTCTCCTCGACTGACCGAAACTGCTACGGCATTGCTGGACGTGATGTTGATGATGCTGCGGTGCTGACTCGATATCTCGCCTTGCTCGAGCATCCTGCGTGCAACAGCTTGGCTCAAAAAGAATACGGCTTTCGTATTCACCCGAACGCAGCGGTCGAAACTCTCGCCGGTCACTTCGAGCAGGTCGCCTCGTTTCATAACACCCACACCCGCGTTGTTCACTAAGCAATCGATTCTTCCCCAACGGGAGATTGCTGCGTCCAGGAAGGACGCGTGCTGATCGATGTCTCCAATCTCGCAGCCGAAAAAGAGGCTTTCGACGCCCAGCTTGGCCATCTCGTCAACAAGCACTTCGGATAATTGATTATGTTCAGGCAAATCATTCGCAGCGATATTGAATCCGAGTTTGGCAAGTGCGATCGCACACTGACGCCCTATTCCGCGCATTGCACCGGTCACAATGGCCGTGGGTCTGGATGAAGTCGACTCTGCCATTCACTTGCGCTCCGACGTGTGTTGGGAGCTTGCACCCTCCGGCAACGGCGGCGCCTCGACACCTGCTCTCGGCAGAGTGCCGTCCAACTCCTGCCGCCAGTGCGCGACATCTCCGGCCGGGCCGTAGCAATATTCCTCAATGATGCTGAGGCAGACCTGCATCGCTTCGGAGATATCGGCGGCTCCCCAGTAGCCGGCAAGGGTGGGGTCAAAAGCTTCGCCCAACCAATGCAGGATCACCGGGCGGGAAGTCTGGGTCAGGACCGCTCCGTAGACTTGGCGATAATCGTCCGGCCCACGCGCACAACGAGCCAGCGCGCGGCTTGCCATTAAGATGATTTGGCCACCGTGCGACTCAACAAATTCGCATTGCTCCAAATACGCAGATCGGACCGCATGCAATGCGGCGTTCGAAGCGGAAAGTTGTTCGGTACCTGCTCCACAAGCAATACCACCACCGACCGAACGAGCTTCTTTCAGCGACCGTTGAATGAGATCCTTTGCGGATTTCCAATCGAGCCCCGATCCTCGCTGCGCGGTATCCATCGCTTCTGCGATCTGGAGCCCAAGTGACCACAGATGGTGACGAAAGGTCATCGTAGCTTCCCAATCCAAGCAGGTGCTATCGACAGGAGAGATGTCTGCCAGTGGATCGCAGACGATGTGGGCAGCAGAATAGACTACTCTGCTCTGTGGTGCGTCGCCCCGGATCACCTCACGCGCCTCTTTGTGGCTAAGTGAGTAACTTGTGACCTGGCGATCGGAATTGGGAAGCTTGATCTGCACGAAGTCGCTCCTCGAAGATCATAGAACGAGGCTTGCGCCCCGCTCCATGAAAAAGAAAACTAGGTCGTAGCAGTGGCCAATTCTTTGCGAGTGGCTTCGGTGTCCGAAGCTACCGGTGACAAACCCATCTGACTTCTACCCAGCAGGGTGAGATCGGCCTCTGTCGCTCGCCCGCGAAAATCAACTTCGAAGTCGTCGGGTGCGAAATCAGGTGGAGTTTTGCCGGCGAGGAATGCAGGAGCCTGTTTCAAAAGGTAAGCTGTATTCTTTGCACAACCAACTGTCGCGGCAATGTACATCACGTTGCTGTAACCGGATCCTTTGTGCTCGTTTTCCACCGCGTGCACCACATCTGAGTGCCAGAACACAGTGTCACCTGGTTGCATGACAGGAATGGACGTTAGCGCCTCAAGCAAAAGAGAATGCCATTCAGGCTGAACCGAAAGAGCACGTCCCGGTTTCGCGCCGCACAGCTCGTCTTCCGGAACATCATGTTGTAACGCGCGCAAAAGCATGTAGACCATACCGTTTGTGATCGGTATCAATTGGAGCGTGCCGTCACCCTGGCCTTGTTTGGTCAGCGCTGTCCAGCCTTGAAATGTTCGGAACATCGAGCACACGGCAGGCGAAGGAAATTCCTGCGCATCGGGTCTCCATGCCGCATCGAATGCGTTGTAATTGCGCCAATCGCCAGAGAACACGTGCCTATACACGTTCCGGAAATTCGGCTCCAGCCACCGCTCGACTGAACCACCGTCCACATGGGGAGAAAGTCCAAGCGAACTGGATCCGGGTGGCCTCCTGCGAATGCGATCTGCATAGACGGGCGTCTGGTCTGGATCGAAATGACGGCGTCCTTCGCTTTCCGCCAACCACAGGCGGTTCAGGAAGGTTCGCACCCGGGTGAGGGACTCCGCCTGTCTCGCTTCCACCTGTGGACGCGACCAATAGACTCCATAGATCTGGGGCTTGGCGGCCGCGAGCGTTCCGAAGTACTTGTCTTCGGCCGCGTTCACGAGCTTCTGATACAGATCATTGTCTTCGACATATCGCCCTAACTCATCGTCCCAGGCACGAGCTTGTTCAGTCGGGAAGGTCTGACGTATGACGCATGCGCCTCTCTCCTTGATCTTGGAAATCATCTCCGGAGCCACTGAACCGCCAGCAATGTCGGCGTATTGCAAAACGGGAATGACTGCCTCGCCTGCTTTGCGCTCTTTAACGATTTGGTCGACCTTGCGGCGCACCTCGTTCTCGACTTCCTGGAAAATGCTTTTGTATGCGGGCAGATCCTGCCGCAGCTTCTTCTTGGTTTCCCGAATCGCTTCGGGCAAATTCTCAACCTGGAACGGCATAGTTCTTGTACTCCTTAATGGTTTCTGAAGAGCCTGAAAGCCGAAGCGGTCGCGGGCGGCGCTGCGGTCGATTCACGCTGTAGGAATTTGCGGGCTCATTTGCACCGCATGAACTGATCTTAGGTAGTCAGCAGGCCTGTGAATAGCGCAGATAGGCCAAGAAATGGTACTATTCGGACAATCCGGCGCCGGCTAATGTCTGAAACCGAATTAGCCGTAAACAACCCATGAGACCTCAACTCGAACACGTATCGATTCCCAAGGGCTGTTCCATCCGGGTTTTTAATCGGCAGATCCCAGAAATTCCGTTCGAGTGGCATCACCATCCGGAATGCGAACTCACTTTGACTCTGAATAGCCGCGGACTGCGATTCATTGCAGATCATATCGGCGCCTATGATTCCCACGACCTAGTTCTAGTGCCATCGGAGATGCCACACACGTGGGCATCGACGAAGGCCATTGATGATTCACGCCCGCACGTCGCAATCGTGTTATGGTTCACCGAATCATGGGCCTTGCAACTGGCGGATGCGTGCCCCGAATATTCATCTCTTCGCGAATTGCTGAAGCGTGCTGTGGGCGGACTGAGCTTTCCGTCACAGGCCGGCGAGCGGATGGAATCGCGTCTTCCCGGGTTGCTGTCGGACTCCTCGCGTGAACGCCTTCGGACCGCACTCGACGTGCTCACCGAATTGTCAGAACTGGACGCTAGTGCTCTTGCAACACCGCAGAAATCGGCGCCCATTACAGCGGATGAATCCGCTCAGCTGAACAGGATTTTAGATTTCCTGCACAAGCGTTTCGACCAGCACATTCGGATGCGTGACGTTTGCGAAGTCGGAAATTTATCCGAGCGATCGCTGCATCGACTCTTCCTCCGGCATCTCAGGGAGAACCTCACAGAATATTTGGGAAGGCTACGCATCGGACGCGCTTGCATGTGGCTGGTGGAGACCGACCGCCCAATCAGCCTCATTGCATCAGATGCGGGATTTTCCAACTTGTCAAACTTCAATCGCAAGTTTCGAGCCGCACGACATATGTCCCCGAAGGAGTTCCGCAACTGTTATGCACAGCATGGCCGTATGCCAGAGCTCGATAAGCTTGACCTGCAAAAGCGATCTCCCTCTTTAGAGAATGTGAAGAGAACTAGCCCGCCCCGGCGGGTCGCACCTGCGTCCAAATGATCAGCTCATCTGAGCTCCTCATTGCGCTACAGCGTCTAGGTCGCTCTACATGGCCCATCGGAACGTTTATGAGCGCATTGATCCCCTGTGACGGCGCAACGCTTATCAACCTCATCTCAATCCTTCTTAAGTCGGCTTATCGGACAAGTAAAAACGCTGAAAATTCCTCTCGGTCCTTAAGTTAACCCTTATGGGGCATTACCCTGCGGACTAAAACTCTGTGTCAAGAATTGTCCCGGGCAGCCGCTCAATTGCCCGTATGAGGCGTTGGAGGTCTCCGCCGTGCATGGAGAGGTTTCGACGCACAATGGCGGACTGCTTAGAGGGATCAAGGCGCCGGTCGAAACCGAGTATTGTATGTCTCCTTTTCCCGATGTAAAGGTTGTTGATGCTCCACTGCCGGGGCCGACGACGTTAACCTGAAATGCCGTGATCGGAGATAGATCGGCCGATGACTGATAACCGGTGCAGCAGAATTCTCCTGGCTGTGAGGGAGGGCATTTTTGCATATCACTACAGTGACAGCCGGCCTGACTCACAAGAAACGTTTGAGGAGTTCCCACAGGCAGGCCGGAGGAAAGCACTTCGAACAGCGCTCCGCTCACACTGTTCCCTTCATATTGAAGAGTAATTTTCAATGAATAACTCTCTGGTATTCCGTTCGCCACCGAAGTCTGAGCAACGTCGACGGCATCACACACGATTGCGACCGAAGTGCTCTGCCAGTTGGCGATTTGTCCCTTTATCGAGTTCCCCTGAACGGAGAACACGTATTGCTGAGCCGAGTCCACGCCGTGCTGGCTATAGGCGTTCAGTTGCAGCGTGAAGCCATTAGTCGAGACGATTTCTTCCGAGGCTGTCAAAGAAACAGTCAGACCCGTAATGGGCTGGCAGTTGTTATCAAAGAAGTAGTTCGAATTGCTGGTTCTTCCTCCGGGACCACAGCTCTCGGGGTCGTCCAAAATGGAGCAGACGCATTGGCCGCTGACACAAGTCAGGCCCGGGCTGCAGGCATTACGGCAGCTTCCGCAGTTCTGCGGGTCCATGCTGAGAACTACGCAACTGCCGAAACAACAATCAGTGCCCGGAGAGCAGCAATGCGGGTCGCAGCATGACGTATCCGGCGGACAGCAGAAGCTTGCCTCGGGATTGCAGCATGAGTACTCCGGTAGACAGCAGGATTGCTTTTTCCCAGTCACATAACAGGGAGCTTGTCCCGACGGGCAGCACTCACCGGGAGCGCAGGATGTGGTGGATGTCCAACAACGGTCATCTGGAACCGGATCCGGACAATGAACGCAGTACTGTGTGCAGTTATGGTTTTGGTCTAGGGCGCACGGCTGGCACAGCACGTTGGGAAAAGGGCCAATGGGAGCCGCAGGGAGGGACTGGCCAGAAAGAAGAACACACCCTGCCGCCGGACGGGGAAAGCCAGTGGTTGCGGACGGGATCGCATCCCTTACGGCCATCTTGTAATGGACGCTGGTTCGGTAAAGGGCACTTTCAGCACTGAATCCTGCCAGGCGCACTCCGGTTACCTGCTCTTCGGGACCCTTCCTAGGGAAGGCATGTATAGGAGTTTTGCGATGGCGAGTACTGACACGTTAGGCCCCTATTGCATGAGGTCCCTTTGTCGCAACACTGGTCGCTATAGCCGCCGCAAGTAACACAGGTTGATGGTGGCGAGCCTGATGGCCCTGTGCAGGTGAGGCCGGTGTTGCAGCCTCCGGGTATGCACATGCATCCTGCTCCGCCGGGGCATTGACTAACAGGGGAACAGCACGCATTTCCACACTGAGTGTAGCCGGAGTTACATGCCCATCGACACTCTCCATTGGTACAGGTAAGGGTTGAGTTGGCGGGTGCAGGGGGACAGGCCTTGCCGCAAGCGCCACAGTTGGCGGTCGTATTTAGGGGTGTACAGACGCCGTTACAGCAACCGTACCCAGATGTACAACATGCATTTCGACACTGAGTATAGCCAGAATTACATGCCCATCCACACTCTCCATTGACACAGGTACGGGTTGAGTTAGGGGGTCCAGTGGGACAGACCTTGCCGCAGGCGCCACAGTTGGCGGCCGAATTTAGGGGTGTACAGACGCTGTTACAACAACCGTACCCAGATGGACAACATGCATTTCCACACTGAAAGTAGCCAGAGTTACATGCCCATCCACACTCTCCATTGATACAGGTACGGGTTGAGTTAGGGGGTCCAGGGGGACAGACCTTGCCGCAAACACCACAGTTCGAGAGGTCACTGCTCACATCGGTGCAGAGGTTTCCCGGATCACAACAAATTTGCCCCGGCGGGCAGCAGAGATTTTTTTCGGTACTGCAACAAGGTGTTTGCCCCGATTTGCAGCAGAAGCCTGCTGCCGGATTGCAACAGGTCTCCAAGGGCGGGCAGCAAAAGCCTGTCTCGGGATCACAGCATGAGTAGCCTGGCAGGCAGCAGGATTGGGTCTTACCAGGCACATAACAGGGGCTCTGCCCTGACGGGCAGCAGTCCCCGGGAGCGCACGGCGTAAAGGATACCCAGCATTGTGGACTCGGGAATGGGGTCGGGCAATGAACGCAATACTGTGCGCACTCGCCGCTCTGGTTTAGCGCGCATGGTTGGCACAGCACGTTAGTACCTACATCGTTAGATTCTTGCCGAAAATGGCAGGAAATGGAATCAGTGCGCGGGCGAAGTGGCGAGTTCAGGGATGATCACGAGTTGCTTGAGCTTGAGACCGAGTGCGATGACGTGTTTTCCGAGCGCGGTTAAGTAGTACTTGTAGCAGTGAGCTGCCTTCTTGATAAGGCCGTGAGTGCGGAGTCTGCGGAGGATTCTGGAGAGCTGTCCACTGTTGTACTGCGGTAGCCAGCGGCGCAGAGTTTTGTTCTGGAGGCCGCTGATGGTGAACTCGCCGCGGGCTAATGCGAGGAAAAGTGTTTCGTCCTCCTGATCGAAGAAGTTGAAGCCGCGATAGGAACGCGCCTCGTCGTGCACCGTGCGGCTGATCTTATTCAGCTTGCCGAAGCCGCTGCTGGGATTATCAATGGCCGACAGAAACTCCAGATAACGTCGGTTGGAAGCGGCCAACAATTCGCGTAGCGGAGCCAGACTGTAGATGGTTTTCTTCATCGGCGCAAACTTCATCACCGCTTCTCCGTTGCGTTGTTCTACCTCGCGGTAGTGCCTGAAAAAGGTAACGTCCTTGGTGGTGGTTTCAATACGCAGAATCTGCCCGAACTTGTCATACATTTTGATGGAAGCCATTCCCATCGAGTGCCTGACGCGCGTGCCTTCCAGGCGCACATTGTAGCGATTGCCCATTTCGTCCTGGTAATTGCCGTTTAGCTTCTTGCCCAAAAAAGTCGCAATGTCGTCCGGCTTGACGGTGTGAATGGCGGTGCGAATGAGTTGACCGTCAATGGCCTGCAGATCGGCTTGCCGCCGAAACACGATATCTGTGGCATATTCTGCTGTTTCCAGACTCCAGTGATAGGACTCCTCGATCTGCTTCAGGATGGGACAGTAGCGCTGAGCAAACTCGTCCAGCTTGCGGTGCAGCCGCCCGGCCTCCCAAGCATCGGCCAATTGCTGAGCTTTTGGAAAATCATCGAGGGCGACGAAGGCATTGTCCAGGAGCCGATAGCCGATCCCGCGCCGCTCGAGTTGCCGCGCCAGCCAGTTGTGTCCATTGCAGTAGAACTGCAGGCGGAACGGACACCAGGTCGGTACGCGCACGTAGCACAGCCCCAGCTCTGGGTCGATGAAGTAGAAGTAGTAATGCAGACACTTGCCATCGTCGGGACGCAAGTACGCTTGTTTGCTCTGTTTGTTGAACCAGGGCTGATAGGTGGTACAGGGCTCGAGAGCGGAGAAGATCCATACCAAGCCGGGTTCGGTGCCGCGTTTGCGCAGAATCTCCTGGATGCGCTCTTCTTTGCGGAAGTTCTTCTTACGGATGTAGTCGATCTGCAAACCGTTCTGGGCCGCCAGTGCCTCGGCGTTGGCTTTGATGGCATCGGTGAGTGGCTTAGCGAATGCCGCGAAATCGAAGATCCGAATGCTGCGAGCGTGCAGGTACCTGGTCATGCCCTCGGCGTAACAGAAGATGGGCAGGGTTCCTTGAATGATCACCCGGTCGTAGCAAGACAGTACTCCGGCAATCTCTTCCTCATATCGCTCAGTGATGAGCCCCATGCACCAGCCCTCTGCCGGAATAGTAACTCCACTGTCCGAGAGCCCGGAAGGGAAGAAAGGGTTTTCAAGGGAAAGAAACCGCAGGTGTCGTTCCCTTGAATAAGCGGCTTATCAACAGCAGCTTCCGCTTACCTGTTTGGTTCCGGCTCGTCCGGGTTAGGGAAAGGGCCAATGGGAGCTGCGGGGAGGGGCTGGCCGGGAAGAAGAGGCGCTGCAGCCACCCGTGGGATGGCAATAGTTGCAGTGGCGTTCCCGTCCGTTACGGCCATTGCGTAATGGCTCGTCATTCTGTAAAGAGAGCCCGCAGCGTCGAATCCCGGCAAACGCATTTCAGTGACCTGCTATGCGGATAGAGTTAGCGGTCGTAGTACGGCGACAGCTTTGTGACCAGAAACGGAAATTCATCGGTCACGTCCACGCGGCAGAAGAACTTTTCCGTCACGTCGGTGCTGCGGTTGGTGAAAGAAAAGATCACATCCAAGATTTTGCGCGCGCCGCTTAGCGAGGAAGCAGCGACACTCAGGGCAGTCAAGGATGAATTCGCGGCAAAGCTTTCGGCCGCCTTGGCGTAAATGGCGGGATAGCGGACGGCCAGATAGTTCAATGCACGGTGGTTGTCGGTCGCGCCGGCGTTGTCGGCCATCTGCATGATACGGTCAAACAACTCTCCCGCGGCTGCCGTGAACAGCTCGGGTTGCATTTGCTCGGGGCGCGGGATGCTCTTGATCAGTGAATCGCGATCGAAGGAGTACAGTTGATCAAAGAACAGGATAGGAACCATAAGCCCGTTGCACAGGTCCGGCGCGGCTGCGGGCCCCTTCACGCCGATCGCGACATCAAGATCGAGGGGAGTCGGCGTGGGCCTCACGGTTTCAATCAGCAGATCGAGATCGACTGGATCCCGCGGCAGCAGGATATAGTTTTCCAAGCCCTCTATGGTCATCACCCAGCACAGCTGTCGCGCAAGATAGCGATTCGGCCGCTGCGACAGGACCTTTTGCACAGCTTGCCGGTCAGTCAGCCCTGCGGCATCCGCTCGCCCGGTCACTTGCGCGAACTCCTTCTCAATCGAGGCGAGGGGGAAACGAGGCCCAATCCTGCCGATGGCGTAAACGTACGAAGCGGTCGCGGTACCGGACGCTAGCAGAATGCCTGGCCCGCCGGGAGCGGCGCCGCAGGCCGGGCACGGTTGCGAGGGGGACGGGGTAACCCGCGCGCGTTCGATCACAGGAGCACTGATTGCCGCGACAGCCGGAGGCGTCTGCTCCTGCCCGGCGGCGGTGTGTGGCTCGTCCATTGGTTTCGCTCCTTTCCTAAAATGCGTGTTCGTTAACGTGAGAAGCGCGCCCAGCGGTTCAGCGCCGCAGCGCGCTTCTCGCAGCCTGCGCAGGGTTTGATGCCCATGGCGTAGGTGGTTCGCTTGATTACGTCTCCAAGCCCGATTTCCTTTTCAATCAGAAAGCCAGGAAGCCGGATCCGATGCGCCGGGGGCTCAGCGAGCCTGCTCTTCGTACTGCTGCTTGTTTCCGAACTCGTCATGCTCTGCTCCTGCAATCCGAGAGCGACCGAATTATACTCCCTAGGTGAGCTATTAGCAAGCGTCCGTTTAGTTATTGTCCGTTCGGTTACGGAGGTAAATGGCTTCGCCGAAGCGAAGGATCACAGCCGAAAAGCCGACTTTTTTCCGCCGACCGTAAACCTTATGTTTATGCGCGTCATATCATAGCGGCACGGTGTCGTCCCCCGGCCCGAAGCTCCCGGTGGCAGTACGTAACCGCCGTTGATTCGGTAAGCTAGCTGGGGGATAACGCGTTTGTCGAATGGCTCCTCAATAAAGCAATGGTTTGCGATCATCACTACGTTTGGCATGCTCGCCTCCTCGATTTCGTTCGCCGAGATCATCGACTATCACCAGCACTTATACAGCCCCGAAGCAGGTGCGAGATCCTCTCCAGGACCGAAGGGCATCGATGCAGAGTTTTTAATTGCGCAACTCGACGCGGCCGGAATCCGGGACGCGGTTGTACTCTCGGTTGCATATAGCTTCTCGAATCCAAACAAGTCATCGGTTCCCAATGAGTACGCGCACGTTATGGCCGAGAACGATTGGACGAGCGCGCAAGTTGCGAAGTACTCTGATCAGTTGCTTGGGTTTTGCAGCGTAAATCCGCTCAGGCCATATGCACTCGAAGAGATCGCACGCTGCGCGAAAGACCAAAACCTGCGCACAGGACTCAAGCTGCACTTCGGTAACTCAGATGTCGATCTCGATAATCCCGAACATCTAGCCAAGGTGCGCCAGGTGTTCCGCGCCGCGAATCAGCATCACATGGCAATCACGGTACACATGCACCCGAACATTGACCACCATCGGCCCTATGGAGCAAAGGAAGCGCGCGTTTTTCTAGAGCAACTTCTGCCTGAGGCTCCGGATGTAATCGTGCAAATCGCGCATCTGGCCGGCGGCGGAGGTTATGATGATCCAACAATCGATGAAGCGCTGTCAGTGTTCGTAGAAGCAATCGAGCGAAAAGATCCTCGGATGAAGAATGTTTACTTTGATGCTTGTGGTATTGCAATATCTGGCATGTGGGAGGACAGAGCCGGCCTAATCGTCAGGCGAATTCGCCAGATCGGTACGAACCGAGTTCTCTACGGAAGCGATGCAGCCACTCCAGACAACCTCCCGAAGGATGCTCTGGAAAGATGGCATAGACTGCCGCTCACGCATGACGAGTTTCGTAAGATCGAAAGCAATGTTGCGCCCTACTTAGTGGATTGGCTCAGGCGAGTACGAGCGAATTAATGCACTTTGCCGATCATCAGAGGAGATGTCTCCAACAAGTTCTGCTTCGCATTCAAGCAATGCACAAACATTTCATCACCAGCACGGTCATATCATCGTGCTGGGGGGCTTTTCCGGTGAAGGCATCAGCGGCTTCGAAGATGGCCTTAACGATGTCCTCTGCAGTTTCGCTGGCTGCGTACTGGGCAGCAAGGATCATGGCCTCTTCACCCCATTCTTCGTCAGCGGCGGTCATGGCTTCGCTGATGCCGTCCGTATAGGCGAGAAGCAGGTCGCCGGAGTGAAGCAGGAGCGAATCCTCTTCGTAGCAGGCGTCAGGAAGCAAGCCGACCACTGGGCCGCCAGTTTCGAGGCGCAGGTGTTGATAGCCGCCGTCTGGCGAGGGGCGGATCAGCGCGGGAGCGTTGTGTCCGGCGTTCACATACTGCAGGCGGCAAGTGCCAGGATTATAGATCGCGAAAAAAAACGTGGCGTAGCGATTAACGGCGGACGCTTCATAAATGAGGTGATTCATGTTGCGCATGAGCGTTGTAAGATCGCCGGAAGCATTGAGCGTCAGGGTGCGCAAACAGGCACGCAGGCTGGACATCAGCAAGGCAGCCGAGATACCTTTGCCTGAGACGTCGCCAATCGCGAGGCCGAGGCGACCATCGCCGGTATCAAAGGCATCGTAATAATCGCCGCCGACGCCGAAGACGGTACGACACGTGCCGGCCAGAGTGACGCCGGGGATGACGGGGAATTGCTGTGGGAATAAGCGTTCCTGGACCTCGTGGGCGATCTCCATTTCGCGTGCGGCACTGGCGCGCTCGATTGCCGCCTGCGCTAACGAGGCCGCCGTTTCGCTGAGTTCGAGTCCTAAGCCAGTTTGCACGCCCACCGATTCGAGCAGGCGCAAATCGGATGGAGTGTAAGGCGCTTCGGAGCGTTTTGGGCCGAGTGCCATGGCTCCGAGCAATTGCGTGCGTCCAGACAATGGAAGCAGCAATTCGGGTGAATCGGGGTTCGGCGCCCGGCCATCATTCGCGCTATTGAAGATCGGTTTCGATGAGCGGGCATGGTCGAGCATGCGTAATGGCGTAACAAGCTCCGGCCCAATGGCGTAAGCAGGTGTAAACCGGCCGTTGCTGCGCAACAAAACCGTGAGCTGGTCGATATGCAGGACGTCGGCGATCCGGTTCGAAACCGTCCGGATCAATTCTGCTGGTTCTGAAATCGTTTGCGCAGTTTTGGCGAGTTGGCTCAGTGTCACTTCGGCATCGTATGCTTCGCGAAAGAACTTTCGATCAATCCACTGCTGCATCAGGTCGGTGGGCGATCTCTTCTTGAGGAACAGGAAGCCGAACAGCAGGAGTACGGCGCTCCAGAAGGCGGTTGTCAGCGGGTCGTGATGATGGCTGAAAAGAGGAACCGCGATGAACCAGATAAGAGCCGCGATACCGACAATCCGGAAGACTTTCACCGTAGTACTGGCCAGCACGTATTTGCTGCCCATGCGCAAGAGGATGCTCACGTCCATGGCGCGCTGGACGATCACGACATAGGCGAGCGTTAGCGGAAAGAAGAGCATTAGGACGATCGAGAGGAAAAGGAGCCATCGGCTGTCGTTCGGGTCGGCGATTCCCAAGTAGGGCAACAATCCCCAGATGAGAAGAATGCTGCCGAGGCCCACAACGGAGCCCGCCAGCAAGACTTGAAGGCGGCGTCGAGCGTCCGGCGAAGAAGCGGTTCGCAACTTGTCGAGCAGCAGAACCCAGTACAGTGCAATGTAGAAAATGCTCGACCACACGAAGACCGGGTTCAAGAATCGGTCGATAGCATCGACGCGCGACAGCAGAGAAATGTCATACCAAACGTTGTATTCCGAAGTGAAGGCAGCTAGCACGCTCGCTCCGGTCAATGCGATAACCAGCCACTTCAGCCAAGGAAGTCGTTTATCGAGCCGTGATCGCTCTGGAAAAAGCAAGCCAAGAAGAAACAAAGCGGGCGGGACTAAGAAGTAAATGAAGAGATGCCAGAACAACCGAAGCGGCAGCCAAGCCGGAATCCACCAGCGAAATGCCCCGGGATTGAACGCTTGCGGAAAGGTCAGAAGAATCAGGATGAACCAGGCATTGGGATCGAAGGGTCGGGCAAACGCGACCCAAACGCCCAGCGCCACGCAGAAAAGAGGAACTACGAGCGCAACGATCAGGACAAAGATATGGTCTGGCAGCGTAGTCCTGACTGGGGGGTCCTCCACTGACCAGCCTTTCGGATATCCCTCGAGAGCGATCGTCGCGGTGAGTGTAGTCCCGTTTTGTTTTCGAGCGGTAACAGTGACGGTGTCACCCGGGCGGGAGTACCAGCGAATGCGCTGCCAAAGGGCTTGGCCGGTAAAGGGCAACTGATTGATGGCAAGCACGGTGTCGCCCTTTACAACACCGGCATGAACGGCGGCCGTTTCCGCGCTCTCGATCAAATTTCCATAGACTTGAAAAGGCGCTTGTACTTGGTCGCGGAGATTGAAATTGCCAATGGTCGTCGAGACCGAATTGACAACTTCGTACGTGCCCGCAATGCCGGCGTATACAAAGAGCAGTGCGTAGAGGATATGGGGTGTTGCAGCTTTGGTGATCGGACGATTGGGCACTGGTGCACCGGTTTAACGTAGAACAATATCGAAATTAGATCGTATAACGTAGATCGTGCAAACCAGGGATGCTGTTGAAAAACTCCGCTTGTCATGTGCGTGCAACTCCGCTCGGAAAAACGCCGAGAGTTTTTCAACACCATCCTTATGTTTAAGCAGGCGATCGGGGCAATCCCAGCATCCGCAATGATGCATCAACCGCAAGGGCGCTCGCATCCAATCGCGCTAGGAGGGTGTGTCCGATGAAAGCCGCAGTTGTACCCGCCGTAAGCAGTTCCTGGCAGGTTAAAGATGTTCCTCAGCCCGAACCGGGATCAGGTCAAGTACTGGTGAAGATGCACGCCAGCGGCATCTGCTACACCGATGTCCACCAAACGCTCGGACACCTTCCCGGACAATTTCCCCGAATCCTCGGCCACGAGCCGGTCGGCGAAATCATCGCTGTGGCTCCAGACGTCACCGGACGTAAGGCTGGCGACCGCGTGGGCTCGGCGTGGATTCAGTCTACGTGCGGACGATGCGAATGGTGTCAGCGTGGCCGCAGGATGTTCTGCCCCTATCTGAAGGGTACCGGGGCCGACGCACAAGGGGGGCACGCCGAGTACATGCTGATGAACGCGCACGCTACGTACCTGATTCCCGACAATGTTTCTTACGACCAAGCAGCCCCGATCTTCTGCGCCGGCTATACCGTCTACAGCGGACTCCGCTGGGCCGACCCGCAGCCGCACGAGCGGGTGGCCGTGCTCGGCATCGGTGGGCTTGGGCACTTGGCTGTTCAATACGCGAAGGCTGCGGGTTTCGAGACCATCGCAATTTCGCGTTCCCCGGATAAGGACAAGATGATTCGCGAGTTCGGTGCGGATGAAATCGTCCGCGACGGAAAGAGCCTGACCGACGTCGGCGGCGCTGACATCATCCTCAGTACTACCAATTCGACGAAAGCGATGGTGGACAGCATTCAGGGTCTGCGCCCGGACGGACGGTTCATCGTTATGGGCGCCGACGCGGAACCGCTTTCAGTTTCGGTGATCGAGTTGCTCTTCAAGCGCATCAAAATCATCGGCAGCCAGCAAAATGGCCCCGAATATCTCTACGAAGCCCTGGATTACGTAGCCCAAGGAAAAGTTAAACCGATAATTGAAACTTACCCATTGGCCGAAGCTGCGAGGGCCTACGAGCGCGTTGCGGAAGGCAAGACCCGATTCCGCGCCGTCCTCACAATGTAATCATCAATCCGAGCAGTCGCCCGCCGGTTCGGCGTAGCTATGGCGCAATCGGGAAAAATTTCGCGGGCCTTTCTTTCACTGGACCGTAAGTCGGAATTTGAGACACTGAACGGCAGCAGCACGTTAAGGATGGATGGGATCGTGACCTAACCTGACCTGCGACCACGGAAACTGCTGTTTCCCGATCATTCCTCATCAGATGCTTGGCTTCCAGCTGGATGCGATACCGAAGCACGACTGTCTTGTTGAATGCGATCCACGCTCCCTCACGCCCAAACCTTTCGGCGCCCGATCACTTCCGATTAACGCTAAGCGTTTAACTGGCCACGAGGCGGGCAGAGATATTTCGAGGGCGACGAACCCAGACCTAAATCGGCTCGTTTTTCGTCGATTGGCGGCTAGCGACCAGCGCTCTGCTGGCGGTTTTTGAGACGCACGGCCAGTGCAACGGCATCGGTGCGATCCAGGTTTTGCCGGTCCCACTGGGCTGCATTCGCAGCTGCGGAATAGGTTCCCTCGAGAAATTCGAGCACCGTGTCAACGGGATCGGATGCCAATCGAGCGTCATCGTAATCCAAAATAAATTCACCCAGCTTGGTGCTGAACCTGCCTTTACCCGAAATCGCAGCCTTATCAAGGCCCTCGGGCACAGGCGCCGCGTAGCAATAAAACGCGGCGCGACCATATCCGCCGTTGCCCGGCCAGAAACCGGCGCTGATCACCTCATGGGAATAGGCTTCGGCCTGGATCGAATCGGCGCCGGGCCGCGCCGGCGCTCTCTTGCCGTTGAATCGCGTCACAGCCAGATCGAATGATCCCCAGAAGAAATGAACGGGACTGATCTTGCCGTAGAAATTTGTGGAGAAGCGTTTGAACAGTGTGTCCGCGATCCGCAAGGCGTGGTAGAAGCGCCTGACGGAATCCTCGTCGTAGCTGCAATGAACTGTGTCGAGATCGCAACGGATGGGGTTCATTATTTCAACCGGCATCGGATCGATTCTGACGGATACCCCAAGCGACGTAAGCGTCTTGAAGAACTCGTCAAAAAACTGAGCCACCGAAATGGGCCGGAGCGCGATTCTGCCGATTTCCGCGCGGCTTGTACGGCAGATCACTTCATGGGATAGGAAATCGAATTCGATGTCAAGCAGGATTCCGCCCTCGGTCGGCATCGCCGATGTTGTAAGCCCGCGCGCCGTGAGATAGAACGTAGTGTTCCACCAGTGGTTTTGAATAGGTGTCAGAGCGAGCCGCGTCTTGCCCACAATCTGCATGAACATGTGCAGGGTGTCCGCAGTTCCTTTCCATTGCTCCCAATCCAGTTCCGGCCATTCGCCGAGATCGGGTAACGGATTTCGCATGCGATCCCTCCCAAATTGCCCTTAGTCGTATCCAGTTCGATCCACTTGGGTTCGACTCGGGACGATTCCCGCGAGACATCACCATCTTATGTCGTCACGCTATCCGAAACTCAGGCGACCGCAAATGTCGCGTGGCAACCTTCATCACGGCTGCGAGATGCAGGGAGCGTCAAAGCCCTATGCTGGCAGTTGTGCGGACAATTGGCCGGAGAGGCTGCCGCCCTTTCATTCGGCGATAAGCCGGGTTTTTCAGCCACGGCCCGGAAAGTCCGTAAACCCTTTGTGACCACAGCGGATCTATCCACTACACGTGAGTACCGTTATCACCGACGCCCGGGATTGTTTATAAGTGGTGTGATCGTACTGTACGGAGCTTGGCCGGGAATACCCAGGCTGACTTGGCCGAGGGCACCGAAGAATTTCTGATGCGGAGTAGGATGCGAGATACGCCGAACTTTCATCGACTCCTGACTGGGCAACTGCACTTCGATATGCCATTAGGTACATCTGGTCATAACCAAGTGAAGTGCCTGCAATCTGCAGAGCGTTGTGCTGGGCTATATTGCCGCCCGAGGGATCGTCCGCGACCATGGGAGCAAGTGCGGCGTAGACGCGGATACTGTTCGAATGAGCCCACGTGATGAGATCTCTATATATTTGTAGGCACTGCATTAAGCTGAGGGATCCATGTTTCTTCGCAGGCACGCCGACAACTTGCGAGGATCGTGGCTAGTTACTCCAGCAATGAAGGTCTGAAGATTCTGCGAAGAAAACATGGCGTCCTCGCCCGCCCAGAAGCCATGGACGTGGTTCGAAATTGACTATTGACCCAAACCATTAACTTGCGCCAGCGTACACGCTGGAAAAGAGGCCCCACGGCGCCTAGCTATCGTATTCGCCGAAATAGCGTTGCTCCTAGAAGTCAGAATGCGTTGCCTTCGTACCCTCGGCGCCACACTAAGCGGAGAACAACTGCCCAAACGTCGCTAGGGTCTCGTTCACGGCAGCCTCGACATCGGACTGCTTTCTTTCTATGCACCAGCGGATCGCCACGCCCGTCATCTGAATGGCTAGTCCTCCGAGCACGGCCGCCGCGAGGCTAGAAGTGCGGCTCTTAGGAATTCGCCTCTCAAAGGCTCCACTGACCATCGCTTGGGCATCTGCCATTCGGGTTGACTGCGCAGCGGCGGCTTCAGGCCACCTCTTGAGGATTTCGAAAACTCTCCGGGGTCGCGGATGCTTTACGGCATCCTCTACGACTTGCAACATCATCCTTCGAAAAACCTCGCGCATGGTCCAAGTTTTGGGACACGCGTCAATGGCCGCGATGATCTGCTCGGCGAAGGACACCAGGCTGTAAGCCATGATGTCGCTCTTATTTGCGAAGTAGCGAAAGCAGGAGCGTGGGGACACACCGGCGGCCTGGGCAATCTCATCGACAGTAGTTTCGTGGTAGCCTTTTTCGGCGAAGAGGCTCGTCGCGGCGTCCCAGATGATTTCGCGCACTAGTTGCTGCTTGCGCGTCTTCACGTCCGGGATGGCCGCACGCGCTGGAACCGAGACCGCCGCATTGGTTGACCCTCTCATACCGTCCCGAGAAGCATACCATAAGGAGACAGAAGTAGTCATGCTAGGCCGGTTGTGTTGACACTGGCAGAAACTGCCAAGTATAATCTCTCTAATGACCGAAAGTCGAGCAATGTTTCCTCAACTTTTGGGTGGCTTACTCTGTCCTGATGGCACCGCCGGATCTTGGCGAACCGTCCGGAGGACCGGCTGGTTCAGCGTCGCAGGCCGATGGTTTGTTGTTGCTCTGATTTCGGCTTTGCCGGCGATAGCTGCCGTGTGCCCGAGCGTGGGCAAGCCGGTTCTGGGTGTAGCGCCTCAGATCCTGATCGATGCAACATGCGAAGATCCGGGCTTCAACGAAAAGAACTTCGTCATTGATAAGGTGAGTCAGGCGACGCTGACGGTGAAGGGCACGGGACAGCAGATCCCGTACACGGAGGTCGACGGTCACTTCAATCCGACACAGACTCAGGCGACGTTGCCTCCGGGTGTGGGTAGCAGCCCTACCACTGTCCGTCACGGCGTGAAGTGGCTATTTCCTGCGAGGCGATTTTGGCACAACCGGTTCTTCGATGCCGTGTACCCTCTGCCGCTGAGCCAAAGCTTCACCGGTGATCCGACCTTCGAGTTTACTCATGGAGGATATCTGGTGAACGTAAGCCCCGGCAGTCCCAACGTGGGATACCGGGTGGATGCGGCAGCTTCAAAGCTCGCAAAAGCGTATGCCAACAAGCTCTACGGAAACACCGCCCGGATATATGGCTATGTTTACGGCATCAGTGGTGGATCAATTCAGACGATGGGGGCTGTTGAAAGCACAACGGGAGTATGGGACGGCGCAATGCCGACCTCCCTGGCTACGGATGGGCTCAGCATGCATTCGTTCATGTGGGATTCGCTGTTCATGATGGCCGTTCCGCCAGCTCAGCGGGCGTTGATTGTCGAAGCAGTGAAGGCCGGAAGCACCAAGAATATCTATGACGGCCTTAGCCCAGAGCAGCACGCGATCTTGGACGAGTTTCTGAACGCCGGCTTTGCTCCCAGGGCAATGCAAGACACGGGGACGTTCTACTTCCCGCTCCCCTTTTACACAGCCGGGAGTCTAGGCACCATCGATCCGACCTATGAGGACGATTTCTGGTCCAAACCCGGGTATGAGGGGGCAAACCCACCGAGCTTTCTATCGGCGGCGAAGGTTGACGGCTTTGCCACGATCACAGCCGTCAATCGCGATGGGCAGAGTGCGCCGGTCAGCATCAGTTTCGACCCTGCGACCGTCCCCAAGATGGGCTCGATGGGCAGCGATGGGCTGCAATTTTACGTGTACGCGGCTGATGAAAAGACGCGCACAGTAGGCTCGTCCGGCGGCAGCCTCAATGGTGACCTGAACGGCGCGACTCTCACGCTCAAAGGGCCGAATGACCCGGCGATGCTCAAGGCCTTGACCGTAGGCGGCAAGATCCGGATCAACAATCGGTTTCTCCTGGCCTTGTGCTTTTATCCGCGTCATGACATCGTGACGAACGGCAATCCGGCCTACAAGCAGTATCTAAATACCGACGGTACGCCCAAATATCCGCAGCGCTCAGTTCCAGGCTGGAAGTTGAACTCTCTTTCAACTCAAGGCGGGACCCTGGAGACCGGAAAGATTAAGTTCAAGACGATTATCATGGAGAACCTGCTGGATAATCGCTCGTTTCCGTATACAGCATCGTTCTACCATTCACAGATCGTAAAGACGGTTGGGTCTGCCCGGGCAGATCAGATGGTTCGGATCTACTACAACGACAATGCGAATCATGGGGATCTTTTCGAGATTAAAGGAGACGACAACGGCTTCACGGTTGGTTTCGGCGGCATCTGGCTTCAAGCACTCGTCGATTTGACGAACTGGGTAGAGAAGGGAGTGCCTCCGTTTTCCTCGACGCGGTACTCGGTCGATGAGCACAATCAAGTCAGCTTACCCGCGAACCCGGTTGAGCGCGGCGGCATCCAACCGGTTGTCACGCTCACGGTCAATGGTACGGATCATGCATCCGTCGGCATTAACCAGGCAGTAGCTCTCACGGGCAAGATCGAGGCACCCCCGAAGACGGGAAAAGTCGTGCAGTACGACTGGTATCTGGGGGGCAGCCCGGTCACATACGAAACGCCAGCGGTGTTACCGACGCCGCAGTCGGTGGTTAAAGTCAGGCGCACCGTAACTTTCCCCAAACCGGGAGTCTATGAGGTGACGTTACGCGCAACTGCTCAACGCAACGGCGTCTCCGAGTTCTGGACCAATGTGCAGAATCTCGCACGCGTCCAGGTGGTCGTGCAATAAGGGGAGAGATGACCATCGCGGAATGTGAGATGAGCAGGACCAATCCCGAACATTCTTTCTCAAGATCCGCCGGAATCACGCGACATCTTTGTGACTGGCACCAAGGGGCGGGATGAAACCACTGCGATTCGCAGGCGCCCGCCAAGCAAGGCTTAACTTCATAGGAACAGGTGCAGAGTTGTAGATGCAGGGGAACTCCTGGCGTTCTCGGCGCCCTGCATCCAACTTCGAAAGAAAGCACTGGCTGACTTTTCGATCGAGTAAAACAGGCGTCACAAAAAGATCCGCCCTAACGGCGTAGCGTTTGCTAAGCCGCCGGAGCCCGAGTTTTGGACCCTTCCTGTACCCTTCCGGACCACAGTGGACCTATTTGGACCGGTCTATCAAATCCTTGCCGTAAAGTCGGACGACGACTCCGACTATCAGCCATAGCAAGGCTCCGTAGACTCCATACCACATCACCTCTTGCGCAGCGGTTACACGGGGAGCACTGAAGACCACGAGAGATCCTGTGGAGCTTACATGCATAACTTGCGCCAGCAATACGCTTGTCGTGTTGTTGTACATCCAGCAGATCAGCACTCGCATCGCCGTCATGGCGAAGGTGAAGACGAGGAAAAAAGAAAGCCAGTAGCGGCCATGCGGCGAGGCGGTCCCTAGGTAATTCACAACAGGTAAATGCCAGGTGCCCCAAAGCACGCCCAAAACGATACTCGCGGCCAACGCATTGCTCCGCAAATGCATTTTGGGGAACACATAGCCTGTCCAGCCGATCTCCTCTATTAGTCCTGCGGGAACACCAAAGAAGATGCCGATCAGAAACCAGTTGGGAGCATAATCCGGGGACACGAATCGTTCCAAGCAGAAGAGAAGGGCCAGAATCAACGTCGGGGGAATTAGAAGTGCTGCATACCACCCATGCGGAATACGTAGTCCAAATATTCGGTGTGTGAGATCCGGTATTCCGCTCTTCCCATCGACGACCCTCGCCAGAATGACGCCCGTCACACTGGGGCCAACAAGCATGGCCGGAAACATGACAATACCGGTCATCTTGGACAAAGGTGCGTGGCGCATAAGCTGAGGCGCAGCCACGAAAAGCGCGCACATCCAAGAGATTGCGAAAGTCAGCACGAAGTAGCTGAAGACATCGTGATTCCGAATGCAGCGTGCGAGGCGAGAGCGCACTTTGGAAGTTTATTCTACAGGCGGCCTCGTTTCCCCTATCGCGTGCCCTCCGAACATACCCGCACTTTGCGCTTGCCTGCGTTGTCGCAAACTTGCCTTTTACGGTTTAGGCCTGATCAACGGCGCAGTATTTACGAACTTTTGGAACGTTTGGCTCAGTGGCTTTGAAGTCCGGTTATCGGACAAGTAAAAACGCTGAAATTCCTCTCTCGGTCCTTAAGTTAACGCTTATGGGGCATTACCCTGCGGACTAAGGCGTTCGAGAGGGTGAATGGGATGGGAAACAGAAGTCGTCTGTGGGACATCCCACATCGTAAGGCGCCAAGTGACCGCAGCTATGCCATTCCAAACCGTAGAGCAACGAGTAGCCTGTTGCGCTGATTGGCCCCAGCGTTTCGCGCGGGAAGAGTGGACGATCTATAAGAGCGTGATGGCGGAAGCCAGGCATCGCGGAATACCTTTCGCCATCGGGGGCGGATTGGCGGCGATGACCTACGCAGGGCAGTGGCGGAACACGAAAGACCTTGACGTCTACCTTCGAGAGCGCGACCGCGAAGGGATGATCCGCATTCTGACGGAACTCGGCCTGGAAGATTATTACGAAAAACAGGCCTATGACCGGAAATGGATTTATCGAAGCTACCGAGGCGACGTGATCGTGGACCTGATCTGGGCCATGGCCAATCAGCGTGCGAAGGTTGAGGACAGCTGGCTGGAAGGTCCCTTGGTGGAAGCAGGCGGGGAGTGTTTCCGCCTTCTGGCACCGGAAGAGGCGCTGTGGAGCAAGCTTTACGTTTTCCAGCGCGATCGTTCGGACTGGCCGGACGCTCTCAACCTGCTCTATGGAATCGGTCCCGAAATAAACTGGCAGCGGCTTTTGAACCGGTTGGGTGCGGACGCGCCGCTATTAGCGGGGGTGTTGGTCGTGTTCGGCTGGTTATGCCCGAATCGGGCCAAAGAGTTGCCGTCGTGGTTGTGGCAGGAGCTCGGAGTAAGCAGCCCCCGCCCGGGGGCCGAGGGGCTGGACCAAGTGCGGCATCGTGCGGCCTTGCTCGATACCAGACCGTGGTTTACTCCTCTGTTGGAGGGGACTGACCTGGGATTCGCGCCAAAATGAAGAAAAGGAGATGAAAGAGTGCTGATCGGCACGATGAATCACCCGGAGCGTGATGTCTTCGAGGAGATCGCCTGGATGGCAGATGCCGGCATGGAATTCATAGATTTGACGTTGGAGCCTCCGGCGGCCGCGTCCTGGAGGATAAACTCGCGGGCAATTCGGGCGAAATTAGATCGCAACCACATGCAGGTGGTGGGTCACACGGCCTGGTATCTTCCGATGGCCAGCGCGATTCCGGAGATCCGCCAGGCGGCCGTTGCCGAGCTGCGCCGGTGTCTGAGACAGTTCGCCGAGATTGGGGCGAAGTGGATGAACATTCATCCGGACCGGCACACCCCGTGGCATAGCCGGAGCTTCTACATCGAGAGGAATCTGGAATCGTTGAGCGAGCTATTGCCCGAATCACGCCGCTTCGGTGTAGGGCTGATGATTGAGAATTTGCCGGGAGATTACAACTCCGCGCCGCAATTGGGCGAATTGCTGGACCAGATGCCGGAACTCGGTTTGCATCTCGACATAGGGCATGCAAACCTGCAAGTTCCGCACAACACGGCCGGTGAGATTCTGGAAGCGTACGGGGACCGGCTCCGGCATGTGCATGTGCACGACAACAAAGGCGGGCATGCGGACCTGCACCTTCCCTTGGGAACCGGAACAGTCGATCTTCCAGCAACGGTCAAGGCCTTACAGAGATGTGGATATGACGGCACGATAACGCTCGAGGTGTTCACGCCAGATCGAAGACACCTGATGTATAGTCGAGACCTGCTCCGTCAGACCTGGAATGAAGTAGGCGGGCTGTCGCCGCACATAACAGAAATCTCACGAGCTTTCCAGGCGAGTCCTTAGAGGCCTATGGCGTTGTTCCAAAATCGCACCGATGCCGGGGGGCGCTTGGCCGAACGCGTAAAATCGGCCGTTGGCGACTCCCAGTGTGTTGTCCTGGCTCTTCCGCGCGGCGGCGTACCGGTCGGCTTTGAGGTAGCCGTGACGCTGCAAGCTGATTTGGACGTCTTTCTGGTTCGGAAACTTGGCATGCCGGGCGAGGAAGAATTAGCCATCGGGGCGATTGCCAGCGGCGGAGTTCGGGTTCTGAACGAGGACCTCATCCGGTATTTGCGCGTTTCAGATGAACTGATTCAGCAGATTACCGCACGGGAGCAGCGTGAGTTAGAACGCCGGGAGAAGATCTACCGCGAGGGCCGCCCGGCTATTCCGGTTCGCGATTGCACGGCCGTACTGGTGGATGATGGGCTCGCCACGGGCGCCTCCATGCTCGCCGCGAGCAGAGCTTTGCGGCCGCAGGGCGCCCGGCGCATTGTTGTAGCTGTTCCCGTGGCAGCGCAACAAACCTGCGAAGAATTTCGCAGAGAAGTGGATGAAGTCATCTGTTTGGCGACCCCGTACCCGTTTGGGGCGGTAGGTACCTGGTACGAAGACTTCTCACAAACCACCGACAGAGAAGTACGTGAGTTGCTCGAGGAAGCGGCTCACCGGAAACTGCCGGCCTCGGCGATGCAGTAAAGTACCATTCTCCTGCTCAAATGCACCAAAATTCCCCTTCGGTGCATCAAAACATCTGAGGTGTGCATGAACCGGCAAGCTCAAATCATAAACGAACGCTACGAAGCGATGATGTTCGCCAAATCTTCGAGTGCGGCCCGGAAAGCTGCTCGTGAACTCGTGGAGACGGTTCTCGGCGAAGAAGCTCTTTCCCGGCCCTTAGAAGAAGCGCTCCGCGAGTGCTGCCGTCGCATTCGGCCCTCAGCAGATCCGAGAGAACAAGCGCGTTTTGAAAGCGAATTCATCGAGCTTGGATTGTGGCCAAACGGCTCCCAGCGAATGGCGGCTTAACGTTGGGTGACGGTGACGTGGTCCGCTCCTACCTGGAAGAGGTCCAGGCAGCGGAAAACAACTGCGAAAACCAGCTGCGGGCGTTTTCCCGCCAGGGTGATGACGATGAAGTGCAAGGGATCTTTGCGTCACAGGCCGACCGAGCCCGGATGCGTTCTGAACAGCTGAAGGTTCGGATCGGAGAATCTGGCGGAAAAGCATCAGAGTATTTTTCAGTCGGCTCCAAAGTTAGCCCAGTCTGTTCACATTGCTGAGGAACAGACATTACAAGACTTGGTTGCTGCCTACTCGATTCACGAGGGCATATGCGCTCTTTACGAGGCGCTCTCGGCGGTCAGTCAGGTCTCGGGTGACGACGCGACCCGAAATTTAGCTGTTCAATTTCAGGTCGAACAAGCACAGGCGGCGCAGGATGTTTGGCGTTTTCTTCGCTCGCGCTCGAAAATCGCCTACAATGTGCTCACGGCCGGCGAAGTAGATCCTGCCATTGAAACACGGGCGACGGAAAACCGGGTCCGATAGCGGTCGCCATGCCGAAGAAGCGTTCGGGCGTGAATCGGACTAAGTTCGACAAAACGACCCGAGTGAAAGCCGTCGCCAGAAAGCGCGTCGGCAGCCCACCGCCCGCGCGTATTCTCGATGACCGAGAATTCCGCGCTAAGCCAAAATACAAGAAGGACTGGACCAAAGAGGAATAGTCCTGATAGTGGTTTATCCCCACTCCGTTCGGCTAATCGAAGTTGGACCTCGCGACGGTCTGCAAAACGAACCGGCGCCTGTTTCCGTTGCGGCTAAAGTCACCCTGATCGAATTACTGGCTGGAGCCGGGCTGAAGACCATAGAATGCGGAAGTTTCGTATCGGCGAAGTGGGTCCCGCAGATGGCGGAAACCGCCGAGGTGCTGAAGCGCATCCGCCGCGAGCCGGGCGTGGCTTATCCGGTGCTCGTTCCAAACGTGAAGGGATTGGAAGCGGCTATCGCGGCCGGCGTCGAGCAGATTGCTGTTTTCGCGGCGGCCTCGGAATCGTTCTCGCGGCATAACACGAACTGTTCCATCAGTGAGAGCCTGGAGCGTCTGCGGCCGGTGGCTGAGGCGGCGTTGGAACGAAACGTTTCCGTGCGGGGCTATGTTTCGTGTGTCTTGGGATGCCCTTATGAGGGCAAAATTCCCCTATCGAGCGTCGCGCGCGTTTCGAAAGCGCTTTGGGAAATGGGTTGCTGTGAAATCTCGCTCGGCGACACAATCGGGATTGGCACCCCTCTGAAAACCCAAAAAATGATTGAGGCGGTTGCCGCCGCACGTGCCCATCAGGGGGCTGGCAGTGCACTTTCATGACACGTGGGGTCAGGCTCTGGCCAATATCTTAGCCTCGTTGCAAACCGGCATCTGCGCGATCGATAGTTCGGTGGCCGGGCTCGGCGGCTGTCCGTACGCGGCCGGAGCGACGGGCAATGTCGCAACCGAAGATGTCGTGTACATGTTGAACGGAATGGGCATAGAAACCGGGGTCGATCTCGAGAAATTGGTTGCCGCCGGCCGGACAATCTGCGCCGCGCTAGGCCGGGAGCCCGCATCGAAGGTGGCGACCGCTATGCAAAATGTAAGCGGAAGTTAGCGTTCCCAAACAATTCCCACGGAGGGCAGCACTGGAAACATTTGATCCACTGAGACGTACGCCAACCCTGTGTTAGTGCTATATCCATCAAGACTTCCGAAGCGGCAGTTGGTTCTGTTCGTCGCGTTCAGGACTTCGGCAAAGAGTGTCGTCTTCCAGGTCTCGTGTGTCCACGTTTTGTTGACGCGGAAGTCAAGCCGGGCATAAGGCGCCAGCCGGAACGTGTTTCGCTGGTTCGTCAAATAGAAATTGCCGTTAGCCATAGTCAGGAATCCGGGGACCGGAAAACCGCTTCCATAACTCCAGCGCGCACTTAGGTTCAAGCTGGGCCGCAGTGCGTAACTCAGGTAGGTATTTATGGTGTGCCGCTGATCCCAATCCGACGGGAACGAGTTCCCCGTAACGCTGTCACTCATTCGCGCATGGCCGTATGCGTAAGATGCCCAGCCGCTCATGTGCTTCGTCAAAGTTCGCTGTACATAGACGTCGAATCCTCGCGAGTAGCCGGCAAGTGAATTCTCATACAAAGGATCGCGTGGAGGCAGAAACATGATTCCGTTAATCATTCTCGGATCAAGGAACGGCTGGTACAGCAAGCTGCGATCCCATCGCTTGTAAACCTCGAAACGAAGCCGCGTGTTGTTGCCGAAACTGTATTCCACTCCAGCGGTTCCGTGCGTTGAACGCATGGGTGATAATCGCGGGCCGCCGAGATCGGACCCAAGTTGAGCGACATCCGGGAATTGAGCGTACTCCGCCCACCCGACCGACAGCTTCAGAGAATGTGTCAGACCCAAACTGATGCCGGCCTGAGGAGAAAATGCTGTCATGCCATCCAGTGAATCGTGATCCCAGCGCCCGCTCGCGTTGAAGTGGACTCGACCTTTCCAGTTGGTCCAGGACTGATTCAGGTAGCCGCCTGTCAACAGATCCTTGCCGGCGTATTGATCCACCAACTGAAAATTCTCTACCCTGTTGTATTCCTCCGTGAAACCGGCCCCGTGCTTGCTTCGTACTGTGACCCCGGCTTGTAGCGCGTCGTGCCCGTTCCACATCCACAGCAGCTTTGCATTTTCAGACCATTCACCGTAAGATCCTCGACCCATCGGCGCCAAAGAAGCATTTTGCTCGCCGAATGAATCGCTCATCCAAGCCAGATGATTTGTCAGCACAAGCTTGTCATTGGGAGCGTAGGTCCAGCCGAGGTTTGCTACTTGCGCGCGTTGATCCACGAGCAGGAGCGAATTGGCCCCGAGCTGATTCCTGATGCCCGTCCGGTTCAGACCCGTACTGCTGTCTATCAGGTCTAGAGTCAACGTACTGGCTTGCGTTACCTGGCAGTTCAGCCGCCCCTGGCCATCCTGCAAACCGAAGGCCATGGACGGATCGGTGAGCGCCTGCGCGAGCAAATACTGAATGTAAGTTTTGCGGAACGCGCCAATCCACGAGCATCTGCCGTTGACCGGTCCCTCCATCGCTACGCCGGCCCCGGACAGATTGGCGTTCATTCGAAAGTGATACTTGTCCCGGCTGCCGTCGCGCATGGAAACTTCTAAAGCGGCGGCCGAGCTATCGGCGAATTGCTCCTCATAGACGCCGCCATAAAGGCTGATCTGTCCGACCAGACTGGTGTTGAAGATACCCGCCGAACCGGAGAGATCCGTACCTTCTAATCGATGAATGGGATTGTGAAGAAGTACGCCGTCGAGGTAGACTCCGATGCGCGAGAAGTCAGCCCCACGCAGAGAGAACCGCGCCTCGAAATCATCATTCGAGGTCACGCCCGGCATAGCTTGAACAGCTCTTAGCGGATCATCTCCGATGACTGTCGCGAGATTTTGAACTTCTTGCCTGTTGAGCGTGAACTGGCCCTCTTCGCCTGATCCGCTGCTATCTGAAGTTGCCTGAACGGTAACAACATCCACTCTTCGCGGGCCCTCTGCGACCAGCGTGACCCGCAATTCCTTCTTTTCGGCATCATCCAGGTGAATGGTCGATTCGATCGTCTGAAAGCCCTGCCCTGAAACACGCAAAAGATAGTCGCCAGGTCCAAGCTTTGCGAATGCGAATGCGCCATTCGTGTCCGCAGCAAATTGATGATGTTCTTCTCCCGGGCCTCCCAATTCGACAATCGCGTGCGGGACGGCAACCGAACTGGGCACCCCGCTCACAATTCCTTCGATGATTCCGGACGATTCCGCTCTTCCGGCACACGTGGCCAGCACGGCGGTAATGGCCAGTAAGCCGGCCTGTGCGGCGGCGAAACGTAGATTTGTAACCAGGAGCGACAGTATCCAAATCTTCGATTGCGTTAGAAGGGCGGTGCAAGGGCAATGCGTACGTACGACCCATACGTACTGGAGCTAAACGCCATTGACTGTGAAACCGGATTGCGGATGTATTTCAGGATCGCAGAACCGCGGCCGTCTTTCCCATTTGTGAACACGCCCAAGATTACCTGGCGGTTGGCAGCTTCAGGACTTCAAGAGCTTACAGACTAACGTCTTTGGCGACTCTCGTGCCGTTGAACTGGCCTTTGAGGTAAGGAATGCTGCTTCTGCAAGATCTGTTCCACGGATGGCGAACACTGACGCGAACGCCGGGCTTCTTTTTCGTCGCGGTAGTATCTCTCGCTCTAGGCATTGGAGCAAACACCGCCATCTTCAGTTTGCTGAACAGTTGCCTGATCAAGGCCCTGCCTGTTCGCAACGCTGAACAGTTGGTTATGCTCACTAACCCGTCGGCGGCCGGCGTTTCCATGGGATCTCAAACCGGTGAGCGCGGGTTGTTGTCTTATCCCGAATTTCAGGAGCTGCAGCAAAGCGCAGATTTATTCGGCGGTCTTCTTGCCGTCGAAAGCAGCCTTTCGCGATGGCAGATTCGCCTCGGAACGAGTGATTCGGAAGAGGTACACGGAAAACTGGTGTCCGGCGGCTATTTCTCCACTTTGGGTGTTGAGCCCGAGGCGGGCCGCTTCTTCGATGCCAGCGTGGATAGCCAGTTGGGAAACGCTGCGGATATCGTCATTAGCGACGAGTTCTGGTCGCGGCGTTTCGGACGCGATCCAGCAGCGCTCGGGAAAACCATTACCATCCAGCGAACCGCGTTCACCATCATCGGAGTCACCCCGCCCTCGTTCTTTGGCGAGACAGTGGGACAACGACCCGACGCTTGGGCTCCGCTCAGCATGGAACTGCAAATCAAGCCCGGACGCGATTGGCTGCACCCGCTTCCGAATCCGCTGGAAAAGTTGATGTGGCTTCATGTTTTCGGTCGCCTAAAACCTGGTGTCACGATCAGCCAGGCGCAAGCCCAGGCGAATTCCATTTTCAAGCGCAATCTCGCCGTCAGTTATCAGTCCCTCTCCGGGCCCACCAAGAAGAGGTTCATGGATCAGAAATTGCGGCTGAGGCCGGCCGGGACAGGCGCTTCGGATGTGCGCGAACGCTTTACCGAACCGCTGTTCGTGGTTTTCGCGGCAGTAGGCGCTGTTTTGCTCATCTGTTGCGCTAATCTCACCAACCTTTTGCTGGCAAGGGCGAATTCGCGCCGTCGCGAAATAACTGTTCGACTGGCGCTGGGCGCAAACAAGGTTCGAGTTATCCGCCAACTTCTGACTGAAAGCCTCCTTCTGTCTGTGCTCGGTGCGCTCGGCGGTTTGTTGGTCGCCCGTATGGCAGCTCCGTTGTTGCTGCGCATGGCTTCGAATCCGAACAATCCCGTGCAACTTAATCCGAGTCTCGATTCTCGCGTGCTTTTGTTCACCGCGGCAATCGCGATCTTCACTACGTTCATTTTCGGCTTGGCGCCTGCCATCCGCGCCGCCAAGACCGACATCAATTCCACTTTGCGTGAGGGCAGCCGAGGAGTTACCGCTTCGCTCAGCCGGCTGCGATTAGGGAAGCTCTTCGTCATGGCCCAGGTTGCCCTTTCGCTGGTTCTGCTAGTGGGCGCAGGCCTCTTCTTGCGAACTTTTCTAAATCTCGAAAAAGTAGATCTCGGATATTCACGTGACAGGCTTCTGCTGATTTCTGTCGATGGCGTAACGGCCGGCTACAAAGACGAGCGGCTCCTCGCCCTCTATCGGCAGCTTCTCGACAAATTCCGCAATACGCCGGGCGTGCGCCGGGCAACGTTTTCGGAAAATGGCCTGTTTAGCGGATCGGAATCGGGCGATCAGATCCTGGTGGAGGGTTACACGCCAAAAGGCGGCAAGGATCGCGGTTCGCGCTTCGACCAGATCGGGCCCGACTACTTTTCGGCGCTTGGAATACCACTACTGCTGGGTAGGGAGATTAATGAACGTGACCGGCGTGGAGGCTTGCTAGTCTGCGTTATCAATGAAGCGTTTGCCAAGTTATTCTTCGCGAATCGCAACCCTCTGGGTAAGCACGTCACGGATCAGTATGGCGATAAGGGCGTGGCATTTGAAGTGGTAGGCGTTGCAAAAGACTCCCGTGACCACGCTCTGCGCGGCGATGTGCCGCCGCGTTTCTTCGTCGCTGCCGAACAGGATGGTCTCGAAATTCCGCCAGGCGTGAATTTTGAAATCCGAACCGCGGCCGCTCCCAATCTTATGCTGAATGCGCTACGCCGCGTCGTTCGAGAGGTGGATATCAATCTTCCTATTCTGAGCGCTGAATCGCTCGGCGAATTGGTAGGCGAGCGCGTAGCGCAGGATCGGCTTATCGCGAATCTCACCAGCATCTTCGGCGCTCTCGCGCTGGTCCTCGCGGCGATTGGAATTTACGGAGTCCTCGCCTATGGAGTCTCGCAGCGCACCAGTGAAATCGGCATCCGGATGGCGGTTGGCGCGGAGGCTAGAAATGTGGTTGGCATGATTCTGCGGGAAACGATCGTGATTATCCTGATCGGACTCACAGCCGGGCTTATCATCTCGGTTTTCGTGACGCGGCTTATTGAAAGCCGGCTCTTTGGACTACATGCCATGGACCCCATCGTGTTGAGCGGCGCTGTCCTTATTATGAGCGCCATCGGCTTGATTGCGGCATACGGACCGGCCTGGCGTGCTTCACGGATCGATCCTGCTATCGCGTTGCGGTATGAGTAGCTGAATCCCGAGCGAGCGCCGCCGCAATGCGCCTCGGAAGTTCGCGCTCCATCAGTTCCTCCAGCGGAATGGGAAGCGCGATAGACCAGTTGGGATGCTGATCGGCCCTGGTTGCCGGCATGTTCGGGCGTTCCTCAACAGCCGCCGCATCGTCGAGCGGGGCAGTCAAAATCCTCGATGGCGCGCGGGCGAGTAAGCGATAAGCGCCGAAAATGGCTTGCTCCACCGGCGCTTGTGCGTCGAGCTCAGCCATCGACGTGAGGCGGTCACACATTTCGGTTGTGGCCTCTTCATTCGGCTTTAGATCCAATTCGCGCTGCTTCTGAAGATCGGATCCTGTCCACAATCCAGCAACCGTGGGCAAATCGTGGGTGGTCACCGCAGCCAATGCTTCGCGTGGATACGTCTGTGGAGCATCTTTCTCGAACCACAGAAGCCGGTACGACATGACTCGATGTTCCGCCAGTTTCTCGCGCGCACCCTCCTCCACGGTTCCCAAATCTTCGCCGACGACATACGCCCGGGCCCGTTGGCTCTCTAGGGCGAGAATCGCCAGGAGTTCGTCAGGGTTATATCGAACATAAGCGCCTTGGGCGGCGGGCATTCCTCTGGGAATCCAAAAGAGGCGAAACAACCCCATGACATGATCAATTCGCAAGCCGCCGCCATGCCGGAATGCTGCTCGAATGGTCTGGATGAATGGCTCATAACCTGCGGCACGAAGCTTATGCGGTACGAACGGAGGAAGGCCCCAGTTCTGACCCTGGGTGTTGAACTCGTCCGGAGGCGCGCCCACGCTCGCGTCTTCAGCAAAAAAATCCTGCCAAGCCCAGGCATCTGCTCCGTCCGGATCGACGCCAATCGGCAGATCCTGCATCAAAGGAATCTTTGAAGCACACCGTTCGAGCTGCTTATCCAGCAGCCATTGCAGCCACTTAAAAAATCGAATCCGGTTCCGGTTTTGTAGCGCAAACTGCGCGACCGCGCTGCCGGCCGGATGTTGGTATTGTTCCGGCCAACTGTGCCAACCGCTCTTGTAATGTTCGGCAAGAGCACAGAAGGCCCCGAACCTTTCGAGGTCCGATCCCTGTACTTTGCAAAACTCTTCAAACGAAGTGTCGCCCGCGAACTGAAGCCACAGCAACTCAAGAGCGCGCATTTTTAATTCGAAAACCTTATCGCGATCAATCAGGCGATGGTTGTTCAGCTCTTCCGCAGCACGCGCGATCCCCTCAAGCTGCGGGATTGTTTCGCTCGATGCACCCTCCACCCACTCCACCCGTATCCAAAGCGGATTGAAGAAGCGCCGCGACGATGGAAAATACGGGCTTGCCTCCTGGGACGTTTTAGGAGCTGCCGCGCTCAAGGGATTGACCAGCATCATGCCGGCCCCAAGCGATTCAGCGGACCAGCACGCAAGCCGCTCCAGGTCACCAAAATCGCCGATCCCCCAACTTGCGCGAGACCGCGCGGCGTATAGCTGGACAGCCCATCCCCACGTGCGCAAGTGTTCCGGCAGCCAACACTTTCCCGGGCTGACGATCAACCGGCTGGGCTGCTCTGCGCCCTCAAGCAGCAACTGGTGATATCCGGCCGGGATATCGACCGGCAAGCGCGATTCGAAAGCAACTGTTTCGCCGGTTTCAAGATAGACTTCCCCGCCGCTGGGAAATTCTTGTTGGTCGCCAGTGTGTATGACGAAAACCGAGTCGTCCCGGCCCGGCGCAAGAGTCTCCGGATGGGCCTCCATCGCGGCAAGAACGGCTTGGACTGTTTCGGACGGCGTCTGGCGCCATCCTCCGAGTGCGTCCTTGTAGTTCAGATCAACGCCCCAGCCATTCGTCTGTATGGCGCTTCCGGCCGGCATTGAGTTCTTGTAATTATTGCTGTTGTTGCTGTTGTGCGGCAAGCGTTTCGCTTAACTGATCCTTCTCGAGAAAACTGGACCACTCCTCATCGGAAGCGAATTCTTGATCGGGAGCCAGAATGGCCTCGGAGGGAGTGACTCGCACGCGTACTTGTAATTCACTCTCGCACGATCCTTTCATCGTTCCCTGAGTCGGCGGCACATCCGCGTAATCTCTGCCGATCGCAGTTCGTATGTGCCTTCCTTCAGCAATGAGGTTGTTCGTTGGATCGAAGCCGATCCATCCCACTTCCGGCAGCAACGCTTCTACCCAGGCGTGTGTTGCCCCATCCGCTGACCGGTCGGGATGCCACGAATCATGGTGAAGATACCCGCTCACGTAACGGCAGGGAATGCGCAGATTCCGGACGAGCGAGATCATGATGTGCGCAAAATCCTGGCACACACCTTGCCGCGATCGAAGGGCGTCTTCGATCGGCGAATCCACCGACGTACTTTCTTTGACATACGCAAACCCATCGAACAATTTCAGATTGATACTTCGCAACACTCCGAGAGGATCCAATCCGTCGCGCTTTTCGACGCCAAACTCGCGGGCCAGTTCTTCCAATTCCGGCGAAGTGCGGGCGAAATGGCTAGGCCTCAGCATATCCCAATAGTCTTCCCGTTCAATCATCCGGTCCAATTCGTCCCACGCTCCCGCTCCCAATGTTTCGGGCAGTGGCTCCGGCTTGTCAACGTCCACAAGCGCGTCGGCAATGATCGTAAGGTGCTTGTGAGGCGCGGGAATATCGAAGTGGTGGACGATGTTGCCGATATGATCTCCGTACGAGAATATGCGCGCGCGGGGACTTACTGAGAGCTGGAAAGTAAAGCAGCGCTGCATGTGTTCGCTTCGGGGGTGCATTCGCACCTCCATCACGCTCTGTGAGACGGAGCGGCTATAGCGAAATCTCGTGAAATGACGCACGGCGTAAAACATTAGGCCTCAAAAGCAGATTCAATCGGGTAATCTATATAGACCTCATAAACGGCGGTATGCAAGCGGCGGCACTGCTCGATTACGGCGCCTAAATAGGGATGAAGGTCGCGGGACATAATTTCATCGATCTGCACGTACGCTAACGACGAACGCAACTTGCCGATAATGCGATCGATGGTTGAGGTATTGCGCGCCGCTGTCATATTCGCAACCGCGCGAAGTGCCGCTTCCATTTGCTCCGCCGAATGGCGCACAGAGTAGGGCAGTTCGGGATTCAACAGAAGGAACTCGGCGACCCGGTCTGCCTGAAGGTCAGCCGTATAAACCCTGCAGTACGATTCGAAGGCGGAGCAACTCGTCAGCAGGTTCACCCAGTCAAGATGATCCGCACCGGCGGCCTCGGAGAAATGAGCGCCAACCAGCGCCGAAACGGCGCAAGCTCGTTCCATGTACTTACCGAGTTGGATAAAGTGCCAGCCCTCGTCGTGGCTGATTGTCGCCTCGGTGACGCCCTGAAACTTGTAAGCGCCTTCGCGAAAAGCCGCCATCAACCGAAGCGGCTCCGAATCGAACTCCATGCGAATGCTCGATTGGGTCATTTCATGGTAAAGCTGATTCAACCGCTCCCACATTTCCGAACTGATCTGCTCGCGAACCTGGCTGGCATTCTCGCGCGCGCCGGCCAGGCACGCCACAATTGAAAAACGTTTCCGCGACTCGCTGATCAGCTTATTGACGCTCATTTGCGGATCTGTTCCGGCGGTCTCCACACCAGCGCCGAGCGCCGCGGTGATCCGATTCCATCTCTGTTCTCTCGACGGTTTTGACGGATTCAACATCAGATTGTAGTTTGCTTCCAGAACGCGAGCGCAGTGGTCCGCACGCTCGAAATAGCGGCTCATCCAATACAGGCTGTCGGCTACCCGCGAGAGCATTGATTCTTACCAATTCAGTTCTGCAATACCCAAGTGTCTTTTGAGCCTCCGCCTTGCGATGAGTTCACTACCAGCGAACCTTTTCTTAAGGCCACGCGCGTCAGGCCCCCCGGAACGATCGTCACTTTTTCCCCGAAAAGGACATAGGGCCGCAAATCCACGTGCCTGGGTTCGATCCGGCCATCTTCGGTGAAGCAAGGAGCAGTAGATAGGGCAAGCGTCGGCTGTGCGATGAAATTTCTTGGGTCTTCGTTGATCCGGGCCCGAAACTCGTCCCGCTGCTGCGCCGTACTGTGCGGTCCGATGAGCATGCCATATCCTCCTGATTCGCCAACTGCCTTGACGACATATTTTTCGAGGTTGCCGCAAACGTGCTGCCTCTGGGCATCGTCGGTCATCAGAAACGTTTCGACATTGTTCAGGATCGGTTCTCCGCCGAGATAATACCGGATGATATCCGGCACGTAGGCATAGATAGCCTTGTCGTCCGCTACTCCTGTTCCAAGCGCGTTCGCGAGCGCTACATTTCCGGCACGGTACGCATTGAATATTCCGGCCGCTCCGAGAGACGAATCCGGACGGAATGCCAGTGGATCCAGAAAATCGTCGTCCACGCGGCGGTAAATAACATCAACGCGCTGCAAGCCCGAAGTGGTTCGCATATACACGATGTTGTCGTGCACGATCAGATCTCGTCCTTCCACCAATTCGATGCCCATCTGACGCGCTAGATACGTGTGCTCAAAGTAGGCCGAGTTGTAGACTCCCGGCGTCAACAGCACAATGGTCGGATTCGACCGGCCTTCGGGAACCAGCGACCGCAGCGTGGAAAGCAAAACCTGGCTGTACTGCTCAATGGGGCGCACGCCATATTTGCGAAATAATTGCGGAAAGATCTGTTTCATGACCTTGCGGCTGGTCAGCATGTAAGAAACGCCGCTCGGAACGCGCAGATTATCTTCCAGAACCACGAAGTTGCCATCGGGCATTCGAATCAGGTCCGTTCCGCAAACGCTGACGTAGACATCGCGTGGAACTCTTACCCCGCGCATTTGCCTGCGAAAGTGCTTGCAGGTATAGACCATCTCGCCCGGAATGACGCCGTCTTTCACGATCCGGCGCTCATGATAAATGTCCTTCAGGAACAGATTGAGCGCTGTAATTCGTTGGGTCAATCCGCGCTCAATCGTCTCCCATTCGGAACTGGAGATAATGCGCGGAATCAAATCGTGCGGAAAAATTCGCTCCGTCCCCTCGCTCCGTCCGTAAACCGCAAACGTGATCCCCTGGTTGAAAAACGAGAGGTCCGCCTCTTGCTTGCTGCGCAGCAGTTCATCGGCGGGCAGGTTCAGTAACCGAGCGTGAAGCGGCCGGTATTGAGGGCGCGGACGGCCGGGCGACCGGAACATCTCGTCATAGGCCGTGTTGATCTCGTAATCGGACAAGGTTTCCCCGGTCGAAAGCTCCGCGGATTGTGAAGTTGTCGCCATATTCCGAGCCTGTGCTCAACCGGAAACTCTTCTGACTTGGAATAGGACCGGACCGGTAAAAAGAGTATAACGCTCACGCCGAAATATCGGGAGGAGGGCTTCGGAACTGGATCGTCGGAAGCTGCTCCACAGCTCGCCGCAAGGATTGTTCCCACGATGCATGAATCGAGCTCAGCTCCTGGTCCGACGCCGAGAAACGCCTGTAACAGGCTAGCTCGAAACTGTCTTTCCGGTACAGCAAGAGTTCAATAGGCGGTCCCACCGTGACGTTCGAGCGCATTGTGGCGTCAAAAGACAGCAAGGCATATTTCGCGGCGACTTCCAGCGAAGTATTGCAATCCACACCGCGATCCAGAATTGGCCTTCCATATTTGCACTCGCCAAGCTGCAGATATGGTGAATCTTCGGTCGCGCGCAGAGGATTGCCCTGCGGGTAAATCAAATACAGCCCCGGAGGTTCGGCATTTTTCACTTGACCGCCCAGCAGCAGATGAACGTTGAACGAATATTGATCCCGCTCCAACGCCGCCCGGTCAATGTCGGAGACACGACGCACGCAATCGCCCGCTATCCGGGCGGCTTGATACAGAGATTCGGCTTTCGCCAGGCCGTTACCGGCGTCGAAATCGCTCCGCAAAAGGGTAAGAACCGATTGGCTGATGGATAAGCTGCCGCTGGCCAGAATCACGAAAACCCGCTCCCCCGGCTGCACGAACGTGCGCATCTTGCGGCAAACATTCACCTGGTCATAACCGGCATTCGATCGCGAATCCGATGCCATCACCAGTCCTTCGTTTGTCACAATGCCCAAACAGTACGTCATGTCTCTCCTGCGCCGGCGCTATCTCTTGTTCATTGTTGCAATACCCGACCGGCGGGGCATCAACGATTCGGGGCTCGGCTAAACTGTCCTTACGTACTGATGCAACCCCAGTTCGTTCTGTCGCCCCGTTAGCATGCGGCAATACGCCGCGACTTTGCACTCGCTGACACTTATGTTGATCCGCCTCGGTTACGACATCACCTTCGAAGTTCCGGCACGAGTTCCGATTATCGCAATGCTCAACGTGCACCCCTCGCGCTCGCACGATCTCCGCGAACCCGATTTGCTGAGATTGGATCCGCACGTTGAAATCGATTGGTACTTCGACAGCTTCGGCAATCATTGCGGCCGGTTTGTTGCTCAGCCGGGCACGATCCGGCTTTGGAATTCAACTCTCATTCAGGATTCAGGCAAGCTGGACGCCCAGAACCCTGATGCTCGCGAGCTTCCCGTCGAGGATTTGCCTGCGGAAACTTTGCGCTATCTTCTGGGCAGCCGTTATTGCGAGGTGGACCTGCTTTCGAATACCGCAGTGGAGCTTTTCGGGCAGGTTCCGCCCGGTTGGCAACGCGTACAAGCCATCTGCAATTGGGTCCACGAAAAAATCACCTTTGGTTACAATTTCGCTCGTTCCACAAAATCCGCCCTCGACGCCTACACGGAGCGGCTGGGCGTGTGTCGTGATTTTCAGCACCTCGCGATTGCTTTTTGCCGTGCACTGAACATACCGGCGCGTTATGCAACCGGTTACCTGGGCGATATCGGTGTTCCCGTCGCGCCTTATCCAATGGACTTCAGCGCCTGGTTCGAAGCGTACCTTGAAGATCGCTGGTGGACATTCGATGCCAGACACAATGAAGCCCGAATTGGACGCGTCCTGGTAGCGGTGGGGCGAGATGCCGCTGATGTCGCCATCACCACATCCTTTGGAAACACTAAGCTGAAGAACTTCACAGTGGTTACAGACGAGGTAGTGCAGGAGCAATCGCAGAATGCCTGATGTCCTCTGATTCGAGTGCTCGGTCAGCTTACAACAATTTGATTTTGATATTGCGAAAGTAGACCTTGATTTCAGAGTCGCCCTTGTTTTCGGTCCCTTGCAGAGAGATATGCCCATTACGGAAGGTTCCGAAATCGGGCCACTTAGCGAACTTACTGTGGGCCACCAGCTCGCGCCAGGCAGCGTCCCACAATTGCGTGGAAATCGCCTGCCCATTCTGGATTAGCTGAAGCTGTCCCTGGTTTGCAACGATTTCAAATTGATTCCATTCGCCAGCGTCCTTCACCGTGTTGACCTTTGTGGAGATGAGGCCATAGAGATCGCCGGAGCGGCGCAATATCTCGCGACTATCGGGGACTGTGCAGGACAGGTCGGCAATTTGCATTTCAAGTCCCGTGTCATAGGTTTGTTTATACTTCGGGGACTCCTGAACATAAAACATAACGCCGCTATCAATACAGGGCTTCGCTTTCCACTGTAATTTGAGATCAAAGTTTGCAAACTCGCCGTTAGTTACCAGATCCGCGTAGTCTTTCGCAGGATCGCTGTTACTCTTTTTCAGCATGATGGCGCCATCCTGAACGGACCAGTCCTTCCCGGGGCTTTGTTCCAGATAGGAGTGCCAGCCGTTCAAGTCCTTGCCGTCGAACAGTAGCTGCCAGCCATCGGCCCTTTCTTGCGGAGTCAGCGTATTCTCCTGCCGAGCATTTGCCAGAGCGGAGAACAGGCATCCACTCACAACTATGATCCCGATCCGGAAGCGATTTCGGTGTGGCATTTTTATCACTCTTTCTGGTACTCGTCTGTATGCGGGCCGCTTTGCAACGAGAGTATCACTCATCATGCTCAAGGGGGCTTCGTCAGGACAGAGCCATGTTTAGTGGTACACGTTGCCCGAATTTTGTTCCGCCGCTTGCTACGATGTCTAAAACGAAGCTTTAGTCGATAGCAAACGCGATCTGCGCTTCATCGTTATCCTTCATGATTCGACCCTATCGCGGAGTGCTGCCGCGCATCGCCGATTCCGCCTATATCGATTTCAGCGCGCAAATCGTTGGCGATGTTGTCGTAGGCGAACGTTCCAGCGTCTGGTTGAATGTTTCCATCCGCGGTGACGTGAATAGCATTCGTGTTGGCAGCGAGACCAGTGTTCAGGACAATAGCGTGCTGCATGTCGATCATGAATTGTATCCGTGTCTCATTGGCAATCGTGTCACGGTCGGTCACCGCGCGGTGCTTCACGGCTGCGAGGTGGGAGATAACGTGCTGATCGGGATTGGAGCCATCGTGTTGAACGGAGCAAAAATCGGCCCTGGCGCGGTGATCGCTGCAGGCGCCCTGGTTCCGGAGCGCATGGAAGTCCCCCCGAATATGCTCGTGATGGGAACTCCAGCTAAGGTGCGCCGCGAGGTAACGCTGGAAGAACAAGCGCGGTTCCGGAAAAATTGCGACAACTACGTCCAACTCACTGCGATTTATAAGGAAGAGCAGCGTTGAATCAGAGCGGCACATCGATTCACATGGGCACATCGATTCACAGCGGCACATCGATTCACAGCGTCAAGGGGATGCGCGATATTCTGCCTCCTGAGAGCGCTGTCTGGAACCGGGTAGAGGCGGCAGCGCGGCGCATTTTCGCCCGCTTCAATTATCACGAAATTCGGACGCCAATTTTGGAAGAAACGGCCCTTTTCTCTCGCAGTGTCGGTGAAGAGACGGACATCGTCGGCAAGGAGATGTATACGTTTGAGGATCGCGACGGCGCTTCTCTGACATTGCGTCCTGAAAACACAGCCTCGGTTTTGCGCGCCTATATTGAACACCGGCTCGATCAGCGGCCGGGCGTGCAGAAGCTCTACTACGTGGGCCCGATGTTCCGCCGGGAACGTCCGCAGAAAGGCCGCTACCGGCAGTTCTACCAAATCGGCGCGGAAGCGATCGGTTCGGATTCACCCGCCATCGATGCGGAGGTGATTGAACTGGTGGTCGCGATTCTTCGAGAACTTGGCATTGACGGTTTCGAACTTCTCATTAACTCCGTTGGATCGAAGCAGTCGCGAGCAAAGTACAACGATGCTCTGCGCGCGGAGTTGAGGGAAGTTGCGCCGCAAATGTGCGAGGACTGCCGGAGACGCGCCGAAACCAACCCGCTGCGCGTCCTGGATTGCAAGGTGCCGCAGGATCAGCCCATCATCGATCGGCTTCCCTCCATTCTCGATTACCTGAACGAAGAAGACGGCGAGCATTTCCGGCGGGTTCGCGAGTTTCTGGACGACCGTCATATCGCGTACACCGTAAAGCCGCGTCTGGTTCGTGGCCTCGATTACTACGCGAGAACCACCTTTGAAATCACGCATGGCGCGTTGGGCGCGCAAAACGCAATTCTCGGCGGCGGCCGGTACGATGGCCTGGCGGAGAGCCTTGGATCGAAAGTTGCCGCCCCAGGGATCGGGTTCTCGATCGGCGAAGACCGGCTGGTCATGACCGTGGAAGAAGGAAAAACAGTTGGGCTCCCCGCGCTCGATTTATACATTGCTCCGATGGGGGATCCGGCGCTGCGCCATTGCGCGGTGCTCGCGGGCGAGATTCGAAGCCGGGGTTGCTCGGTTGAATTGGGAACCGAGCGGAAACTGAAGCGGATGTTGGAGCTTGCTAACAAGCTAGGGGCGCGCCACACGCTCATTGTGGGTGACAACGAGATCGTTACGCAATCCTACGCACTGAAGGATATGGCGTCGGGACAACAGGAGACGCTCACGCGGCAGGCGCTCCTCGAGCGCTTCGGATGCGTTCCATAGCGGCGCGGAACAGACAGAACGAATCAAAATGGCTGAAGTGAAATTGGATTTTTTGGGCGAGTTGCGACGAACTCACAGTTGCGGAGAATTGCGCGCAACCGATGCCGGCCGGACGGCCGTTCTCATGGGTTGGGTGCATCGCCGGCGCGATTTGGGTGGGGTGCTTTTCGTGCATCTTCGGGATCGCGATGGTATTACTCAGCTCGTTTTCGATGAGAGCAAGAATGCAGAGGCTCACACGCGCGCCGAGGAATTGAGCGCCGAATTCGTTATAGCCGCGCAAGGGAAAGTGTGCTTGCGGACACCCGAAACAGTGAACTCAAACATTTCCACGGGGGAAGTGGAAGTGGCAGTCGAGAAGATCTGGATACTGAACGAATCGCGTACGCCGCCGTTTCCCCTTGAAGATCATGTCGATGTCAAAGAGGACGTCCGGCTGAAGTATCGATATGTGGATCTGCGCCGCCCGAGCATGCAGCGCAACATCATCATGCGCTCGAAAATCAGCTTCGCCGTGCGCGAGGCTCTTTACGCGCAAGGCTTTCTGGAAATCGAAACCCCTTTTATGACGCGCTCAACGCCCGAGGGCGCGCGGGACTATCTCGTGCCCAGCCGTGTGCAACCCGGAACGTTCTATGCGCTGCCCCAATCTCCGCAGATTTTCAAACAGCTATTGATGGTCGGCGGCTACGACCGGTATTTCCAGATCGTGCGGTGTTTCCGCGATGAAGATTTGCGTGCCGATCGCCAACCCGAGTTCACGCAAATCGATCTGGAGATGTCCTTCCCGCAGGAAGAGCAGATCTTTCAAGTGATCGAGCCATTGATTTCGAAAGTCGGCGAAGCTGCCGAAAAACCAATCGAGCAGCACATCCCGCGGATCAGTTATGCGGAAGCCATGCGCTCTTATGGAAGCGATAAGCCAGACTTGCGCATTCCGGCGTTTCATTGCGTCGAAGATCTTTTCGCCGGATCGAATCTCAGCATCGAGGGATTGCCGCTAGTCGCGATACACGTTCCGAATGTCGGGAACTTAAGCCGGAAAGAGCGGGATGAAATCAAAGCGCTGGGACAGGAGCGCGGGCTTCGCGTTTACGACGATATCAAGCGCTTAGAGCGGGATTTTGCCGGACCGATTTCACAGGTGCGGGATCGCGTCAAACCGGGAGAACAGGATCTGCTGATACTGGCCGGCTGGGCTGGCGAGAAGAAGGGTGCTTTGCCGGAGCAGACGGCGCTGCAGGCTTGCGGGCAACTTCGCCTCCAGATCGCACAGAAATACAATGAGCGCCACAAGCTGCTCGACCCGGAGGTTTTGAAATTTTTGTGGGTGGTCGATTTCCCGATGTTCGAATGGGATGCGGAAGACAATCGCTGGAATGCCGCGCATCACCCATTCACTTCCGTTCACGACGAAGACCTGGATAAGCTGACGAGCGATCCCGCCCACTGCCGCGCCAAATCCTACGATTTAGTGCTGAACGGAGTCGAACTGGGATCGGGTTCGATTCGTATTCATCGACGCGACGTGCAATCGAAAGTTTTTTCGGCTCTCGGGTTTAGTGAAGAGGAAGCTAAGCGGCGATTTGGTTTTCTCCTCGAAGCGCTTGAATATGGCGCGCCTCCGCACGGCGGCATCGCGCTCGGTCTCGACCGTCTGGTTATGATCCTCGCGGGCGAGCAGTCCATCCGCGAAGTAATTCCGTTTCCGAAAACCGCGAAGGGTACCGACCTCATGTGCGAAGCGCCTTCGACGGTTCCGGACAGGCAGCTTCGCGATCTTGGAATTCGCATTGTTTCGCCACAATAAGCCTCGATAAGCCGTTTCGATGCCATACTGACCATATATGGCAGCCAGCACGCCGACTTCAGTAGACGAATATCTGAAAACCGTGTACCGCCCGGATCGGGACTACGTTGACGGCGTGGTGGAGGAACGTAATTTGGGGAATGGGATCACAATAGAATTCAAGCCAATTTAATTGCTTTTTTCACCAGGTTCCGCAAGACAGGAATGGGTGCGTGGCCAGAGTGGCGATTTCAATTGAAACCAACCTGCTTTCGGGTTCCTGACGTGATCGTCACTCGCCAAAGACCTGATGAGCAAATCCTTACGAAGCCGCCACTGCTCTGTGTCGAGATTCTTTCAGACGAAACCGCCAGGAAGCGCCCGTCGGGAGAAAGTCGTGGATCGAAATTGCCCGTTTCGCCGATTTGACTTGAAGCCGCCCAGCCGGCGTCCGCCCGAATTCCTTGCGGATAGTAAACGGTAGGCCGTTACAAATGATCTATGCATTCGAGTGAGCCACATCGGAGACAGGAATCGACTTGACGTACTGGGCGAGTTTCTGGGGGAAATTCACGCGATCGAGCAGTGGGATATGTTCCCGCCCTGATCGCGGGAAAAGTGTCCGTCATAAGACGCGTCGAGCCGAAAGAACCATGCGTCATAACATCGACCCCAGCTTCCATCCGCATCCTGTTCGCGCGCTCTCTTTTCCAGCTCGGGATGCGCGAGGCTCGCGCGCAGATCGTCTAACCGGGCGTCGATGCGATCCGTGTCCACTGTGCTCCCCATGAGCATCGGAGTTCAGTGACGATTTGGTGCGAACAGGACACATCGCGCATCTCCGCTTCGCGCTTCATCACCTGCTGCTCCAGTTCCCGCAGAGCACGAGAGCGCGGGCCCATCAGCGTGAGGTAGCGCGGATTGAAGGCATCATCTCGCGCCGGACCATCGACCTGTTCTGCAGGTCCGGCGTTGGAATCTGTGCGGCGAGGTTATTACTGACGTCAGGAATATGGCGGGAATGCCTGTGGCGATCGGGATTCGGATCGGCATGGCCATCTCGTGGCAATCCTACCGCATCCTAGCGGGTGCGTGTTCAGACTGGCCGCTGGTTCCGATCCACGCACCCTCAGGGAAGCTCACTGACTATCCGTGGTAAACACTGGGCCGTTACAGCGGGTCTTGCCTCACGCTGTCGCGCTTCTGCGTCGGACTTCGCAACCTACCTGTAATTGCTGTCGCCACAATGGCTGGGAGTTCAATTGAGAAATACAGCTATTTCGTGAACCCCCGAGCATCGAGCCAGCTGACCATAACTTCCGGATATCCCTCGACCGTCCGCTCAGGCAACGAAGGATCGTCTTCGTACCCGGTTGTCGACTTTACCAATGTGTGCCCAGCTCCCGGGAAGGTCACGATTGTCAGATCCTTCAGGCCAGCTCGACTGAGTGCCTTGCGAAATCGCGCAGCGCTGTCCGCCGAATCGAGGTTTCTGTCGAGAGCCCCGAACAATGCGAGCGTGGGTGTACGAACGCGCTCCAACGTTGGGGTCGGATCATAGATGAGAGCAGCTTGCAAAGCCGCCAGCATCGCTGGCGGCGGCGGAGTGGTCATTCCCGCGGGAATTCGCATATATGGGAACCAGGGCTGCTTCTCTGCCACGCTCAACGCTTCGGCCGCCGCACTCCAGTTCGAGTTCGTCTGCAATGCGAGAAGCATCGTTCGTTCAAAGGCGAGCGCACGAGACGTCTGTTCCTGGGTGAAGCGGCCGTGTTCGCGCAAGACCTGCCCAACTTCGTACAGAACATTTTCCGCGATGCTTTCACTTGGCGCACTCTTCAAAATCATGAACGCGAGCGGAAAACGCGTTGCAACAATAGGCGCCACCCAACCGCCATTGCTGAATCCCCAAACACCGATGCGATGCGCGTCCACCGCCGGATCGGTTTTGATTCTGTGGAGCATCGCGAGGACGTCATCGGCCTTGGAATCGGGACTGGTATATCGCCAGTTTCCAGTGGACTCGCCGGTGCCACGCTGGTCATAGGTGATCACATTGAGTCCGTGCGAAACGAAGTACGGAATGATAAACCCCATCGCGCGCGTCTCCTCATCGGCGCCGTGAATTAAGATGATTGTCGAGGATCGCTCGGCTCCAGGCGCGTGCCACAGCGAGGCGCCTATACGACCGGGACCCGTGTCAATCACAAATCGCTTCTCCGCAATTGGAGAAATCGGCGAATCTAAAATGAACGTCAACTTAGGGGAGCTATCGCTTCGGTATTCCTGGCCCGAGATGCGTTCGAGCGTTCCGATCCGCCGCGTCTTTGCATCGTAGTACTGTATCTCTGGATGGTCCGGCGGTTCAGCCTCGATTCCGACGTACACGGTTCCTCCGGCTACCCGATAGGCGCCCGGCTTCAGAGTCAAGTCCGCTGCGTGTTCGTTCTTCGAACTGGCGAGAATTGTGCAGGCGGCAAGAGAGCTGCCCGGAAGCTCAAATAAACTCTGTCCTCGGCATTTGGCCGCCCCGGCCAGTGTCGCGAAGGTAAGGATCAGTGAACTGCTTGCGCGGCGGTTTTTCCTCATACGCCTTGTGACGAATGACGAGTTCGCATAAGTATCCTCTCAGTCAATAACGAGATAAAGAATTGCGCATTCATATTATGAGCACGCAGGGGAAAGTAGATCTTGTGTAGTCGGATGTGTTTACAAAAATGAGCGAAGAAATTGCGCGAAGGCATCCCAGCAGGCGCAAAGGACTGAATCCGATCCACGGCGTCACCGGCGTCTTAAGCAGTCCTCAACCCGAGTGGTTGGACGAGAAGAGTTTTGCGGCGAACCACATCGGCTAAAGAATACTGATCCAGAAACCTGAAATAGGCTTCCAAAGCATCCTTTAGGATGACTTGTAAACCGCAGCCGTCCGCAATAGGGCACAGGTTCGATGCAGGTTCGAAACATTCGACGATTGTCCAGTCTTCTGTCGCACGTAGAACCTGTCGGACGTTTATCTCCTTCGCTGTACGTGCTGATTGCAACCATTGCGCATCTGAACGCGCTTTGTTTTCCCGCTTTGCTTGGTCACAGGCGCAACACCGGAATAAGAGCGCAGCCCGGCACAATCTCTGGCGGCAAGCAAACGACCGGCTTCGGCCAGAAGCGTGGTTGCTGTCTGAATGCCCAACCAGGCAAGGAAAGCATGGCGCGTACGGTCGCATTCAACACGCGAGCGATTTCTTCCTCCGACAACCTCGCCGCCTCTGCGGGAAGCGCAGCCATCGCCAGTAGATCCCATACCCACTGGTCGTCAGCCGCTGGATATAAACGAAGCACGGCTGGAAAGTAGCGAACGAGAAGATCGTATAGCTGATTGCTCCAGCGGCGTTGGTCACGGGTAATGGCCTCCAGTGTTCGTGAGAGTTCGCGAATGCGGAACCGTCAAGGCATTTGGCGCGTGTAGCTGTCGAAAAGCTGGTAAATCCGTTCGCATCGACGCAGCCAACACATAGGCATCTCGCCGACCATCCTTCGCTCCGGCGACCGTGAAACGGTCGCGGAAGCGGTCGAGTTGCTTCGGATTCAACGCAAACACGTTCGCGCCCTGATCAAGTGAGCCAACGTAGAGGCTTTCGCCCGATGGGTCCGCAGGACCGCTCGATTCCGAGTAGACGCGGCAATCCAAAGCGCTCACAACTTTCGACAATCATCGCGCCTTTCTTCCAACGGAAACGCTGGCGCAGAGTCGGAAGTGTCAACGCCTTCAGATTGAATTTCGATCGCGCCCGCTCACAACAGGTGCTCGTCGGCGTAGTGCAAGCAGGCGACTACGTCGGCTTCCTCGGTGTGAATCTGTTCTTCGTGAGAAAGCTGTGAAACTAGTGGAAGCGGCCGCCGCGCCCGGTTTTTTTCGACGAGCCTAAAGGTTCGGGCGAGATAAATGCCGTTGCGATCTGGAAATGTCACCCAGTAATGATCCGTCATGCAGGGTACCTTCAACGGGTCGCGCGTGATCATTTCGAGCGAGAATCGGGTGTTGGGCCGGTGCTCGCGGATCATGGAGACGATACGCTTCAGGTCCAGAAAGCCATCGCCCAGCAGGACTTCTGAAAGCAGAAACCCATCCTCGTAGGGCTCGACGCTCATGTCTTTGAGATGAGTGCTCACCGCATAGGGAGCAAGCTTTTCGACGACGTACATGGGATCGTCCAAAAGCGAGATGTTGTTGCCGAAATCGAGGCAGGAGCCCAGGTATTCGCTCGAATGCTTTTGTAGAAGAGCGAGCATCTCGTCCGCCGTCCAGTCTTTGTGGTTTTCCAGGCCGAGCGGGATCTTGTACCGATCGAGAATGGGCAGCGCAGCTTCGAGGGATTTGTGGCTCCGGGACACGAACTCGCGCCATTTATCCAGCGAATCGAAAGTTTCATAACGCCGTGTGCCCAGGCAGGCGGAACGCACCGCGACTGCACCCACAGCAGCAGCGGTCTTGAGACTTTGTTCAAAGGCGGAGGTGTCATCCCCGTGCGGCAACGGGACCATGGCTTCGATGTACATGCCGAACTCGTCCGCACGGGCGCGCAGAGTCGCGGGATCGCCATGAATGGCTGCTTGAATCCCCGCCGCGCCGAGAGAGTGGCAGTGTTCGAGAAATTCAAGCGTATCCTGCGGCCGCCACGCGGTCATGTAGGAAGTGCTGGCGATTCCCAGCTTGTGCGGCGGCGTGTTGCCGGGTCGAGATTCGGCCATAAGCGGAAGTATAAAAGAACTCGCGGACGTAGTGCGGAGAAATGTGCGGCGGTTCATGAGGTTGCTTTTAATTGGACTTCGGCCGCGGGCTGAGGGCGCCGGCGGAAAAACGGCAGAGTGATGGCGGCCGATCCAACACAGCAGAGCGATAACATCAGCAGGGCGAGGGTTGTACTCTGCGTCACATCGCGTATTTTGCCGACCAGAAAAGGACTGAAATATCCGCCAAGATTGCCCACCGAATTGATCCAGGCGATTCCGGCCGAAGCAGCGGTTCCGGAAAGATAGGCCGTGGGCAGCGACCAGAACGTCGAAGACGCGGCGATAATTCCAGCGGTGGCGAACGTGAGTGCGGCGAGTCCAAGTACGCCCGATATACCCGGAATCGCGGATATGGCAAGTCCGACCGCGCCGGCGATTGCTGAAAGCGCAACGTGCCAGCGGCGCTCGCCCGTCGCATCGGAGTGATGCCCAACCAGCAACATGGCCACCGCGGCGGCAGCCCACGGAATGGTTGTCAGCAGGCCGATATAAAAAGGATCTTTTGTGAGTGTTTCTTTCACAATCTGCGGCAGCCAGAAACTGATGCCGTAATTGCCCATGACCACGCCGAAATAGACGAGGCAGAGCAGCCAGACTTTGGTGCTGCGAAAGGCATGCGCCAGATTGTGGTGACCCGGTGAATTTGATTTTTTCAGTAGGTCGTCTTGATGGAGTCGATGCAGAAGAAGCGATTTTTCGTCATCTGACAGCCACTTTGCTTTGTGGGGCGCATCTTGCAGAAAGAACATGGTGATGAAGCCAATCACGAGGGAAGGCGCGGCTTCAACCAAGAAAAGCCATTGCCAGCCGCGCAGGCCGCCAACCGATGTCATCTTGTCAAGGAGCCATCCTGAAATCGGGCCGCCGATTACGCCAGAGAGCGGAATGGCCGTCATGAAGGCAGCGACCATCTTGGCGCGGTGCTTGCTGGTGTACCAAAACGTTAGATAGAGAATGACGCCAGGGAAGAAGCCGGATTCCACTACGCCCAGAAGAAAACGGACCGTGTAGAACTGAGCCTCCGTTTTGACCAGCATCGTGCAGCCGGAGACGATGCCCCACACGATCATGATCGGTCCCAGCCAGTATTTCGCTCCGATCTTCTGCAGCGCGATGTTGCAGGGCACTTCGAAAAAGAAATAGCCGATAAAGAAAATGCCGGCCCCGGCGCCATACACGGCATCGCTGATGCCAAGATCCTGCTGCATCTGAAGCTTGGCGAAGCCGACGTTCACCCGATCGACATAGGCAAAGATGTAACACAGAAAGAGAAAGGGGATCAGGCGGCGCGTGACGCGGCGGTAGACTCGTTTTTCAAATTCGGGCGTGAAAGTCAGTTCGGTCGCGGGATCCATCAGGCGTCACCTCGGCGGGCCATCCCAATCAGGTGGTCGCATCCTCGTGCTGTCAGAGCCATCATGGTGAGCGTGGGATGCTTGTCGCCGGTCGTGACGAAGCAACCGCCGCCGAATACGAACAGGTTTGGAACATCGTGTGTTTGGCAAAAAGAGTTGAGCACGCTGGTTTTGGGATCGGAACCCATACGGCACGTGCCCACTTCGTGAATGAGGCTGCCCGGAACGGCCAGGAACGGCTTGGCGTCGACGATTTCACCGCCCGCCGCGCGGAACAGTTCTTGGGCGTGAGCGAAGAAGTCCTGGTAGAGCTTGCGGTCGTTGTCGCAGTGCGTGCAGTGAATTCTTAGAACAGGAATGCCCCATTTATCGCGGACCACGGGGTCCAGTTCGACAAAGTTCTCCTTGCGGGCCAGCATTTCGCCGCCGGAGAGCCAGACGCGCGCATGAGCCGGATAGAGCGATTTCACCTGTTTTTTGTATTCTGATCCGAAGCCGGGCAGGGCGGGCGCGAAGGCAGGGAACTGGGCAGCGCCGCCGGAAGCGCTCATGGCATAGCCGCGGATAAAATTCCCGGACGACGGCCGGGCTCCGATGTTCGAAAAATTGGGGATGTATAGTCCGCCCGCTTTGCCGTCGTCGTTTCGGATCGCTGTGTTTTTCAAGCTGGGCAAGAAGCCGCTAACGCCAGCGCCGCTGACTTGATCCATCAGATAATGGCCCAGGACGCCGCTGCTGTTGGCGAGCCCGCCATTGCGGGAATTCAGGAGGAGGCGAGTATTCTCCAGCGCGGAACCAGCGAGTACGACCATGCGAGCGCCGATCTCAACGGGCTGACTGGTGTAGCGCTCGATGTAGCGAACTCCGCTTGCCCGGTTCTCGTGATCCATGAGCACATGGCTGACCACGGAGTCGCAACGCAGAGTGACATTGCCGGTCTTCAGCGCGGGCGGCAGCGTGGATATCACGGTATTGAACATCGCGCCGACATCGCAGCCGTTCACGCAGTTGCCGCAGTAATGGCAAGGCGGCCGATTGTTCCACATGCGAGTGAGCTGCGCGACGCGCCGCGGAGTCGCGGGGAAGCCGATTTTCTTGGCGGCGGCTGCGAACATGGTTTCCGAGCAGTTCAGCGGCATCGGAGGCAGAAAGACGCCATCGGGAAATTGAGGGAGATCGGCCGCAGCGGCGCTCACTCCGATGAAGCGCTCCACGCGGTCGTAGTAAGGAGCGATGTCGCGATAAGCAATGGGCCAGTTCTCGCCGTAGCCGTCGCGCGAAGCCGCTTTGAACTCAAAATCGGAAAAGCGATCGGAGGCCCGTGACCAGTGCAGGGTGCGTCCGCCTAAAACGCGCGACCGGCTCCACCGGAAAGGTTTGTCGGGGTCCGTGGTGTACGGGTTTTCGCGATCATCGATCATGATCCGGTAGTTGTACTCCGTTGCCCCTCTGAAATACTTTCTGAGGAATCCGGGTTGGCCCGCGCCGCGGAAAGGCAGCTCGTAAGGCCAGCGATGTTTGAACTCTTTGTAGGTATCGATTTGCGAACCGGCTTCGAGCAGGATGACTTTAAACCCGCTTTCGGCCAGTGCCATGCAGGCCCATCCTCCACAAGCGCCGGACCCGACGATGGCAATGTCGTACTTCTCCATCGGTTCAGACCTTGTGGTGCTCGGGATGATTGCAGCCTGGAAACTCGGTCAGATAAGCCAACCCCTTATATTCGAGAACATCGATGAGCCCCACGCGCGAAGTATAGAACGCGTGCACAGTCATGTCCTTAATGAGGCGATAAGTCGCGAAACCGGGATGCTGCTTGGAGCGGTCGCGCTCCGGTTCGGAGATCTGTTCCATGAAGGCGTGCTGCTCGTCTGGCGCAAGCTGGGAGAATTTCTGCGCGCGAAGGTAGTCCATCGCGGCGCGCCATTGCTCCTGCGTCTGTGGAGCGTACTCGGCTGCCGCGTTAACGACGAAATCCGTGAATACGGCGACATGCGCTTCGCGAGCGCCTGGCGTATCGTCGCTCGGGATAAGGATTGCTGTAAAGGTGTCCAGGATTTCAAACTCTTCGGGAGAGAAGAATTGGGGTTGATAGCCGGTCCAGCGATCGGGTTCCGGCGGCGCGGATGAATGGTGATGCTGGGCCTGAGCGGCATGGAGCCATGTGGCGAAGAATTCGGAAGCGCCGGCTACGGCGGTGGCGCGAAAAACAAGCCAATTGGCATCTCGCCGTGTCATCATCAGCGGGCGCACCAGCCGCCATCGATCAGGATATCCGTTCCCGTGATAAAGCCGGCCGCTTCCGAGCAGAGATAGCAAGCGAGCTCCCCGATTTCTTCGACCTTGCCCCAGCGGCCTAGCGGCACATTTGCGAGGAACTGGGCATTCGCTTCCGGATTCTGCATGATGGCCGTATTCATTTCGGTCCCGAACGGGCCGGGGCTGATGCCGTTGACCGTAATGCCGTCCGCCGCGAGTTCGAGCGCCAGGGCGCGGATTAGACCGAGCAGAGCCGCTTTGCTCGCGGAATAAGCGCTCCGCGCGGGCAACGAAACGTGACTCATGATCGAAGTCATATTGAGAATGCGGCCATAGCCTGTGCCCTTCATTGCGGGGACGAAGGCCCGGCACATCAGGAAAACGCTCGTAAGATTCGTATCGAGGACGCTGCGCCATTCCGAAAGCGAAAACTCGATCAGGTTCTTTCGGATATTGATGCCAGCGTTATTGATAAGGATCTGTACGTTGCCGAGCTGTTCTGAAACCTCATCTCGCAGCCGTCCGATGCCCTGCTCGTCAGTGACATCGGCAACGAAGACTTTCGCTTTCGCGCCGGAGCTTGCGATCTCATCTCGGACAGCATTCAGTTTTCCGGCATCGCGCGAAACGAGAGCAATCGACGCGCCTGCCTGGCTAAGAGATACCGCCATGGCTTTCCCGAGCCCCTTGCTCGCGCCGGTGATGAGTGCAGTCTTCCCGCTGAGGTTCGGGCTCGAATCGTTCTGGGGCATAATGTCTTTGATTATTGGCGACCTGCGCCGCCGTGTTTAACATTGGTCGGGGCGGGGCGATTTGAACGCCCGACCCCCTGCGCCCAAGGCAGGTGCGCTACCAGGCTGCGCTACGCCCCGACATCAGTAAGCCTTCTTGATTCTAAATCACTTCTGGACTCGCCGCACGCCGCGACGAGGAGAAAAATACCCGAAAACAGGCCTGACCGTGTCAAAACCGTGACAAAACCCCTCAGTTGAGTCTGCCCGTGTCATAACTTCGGCCACCCTCATTCGCGAACCGGTTCAGTTTCTGTAATGCCTCCCGTTTCATCTGCAATTTCATCTGTGAGTATTTCTTGAACACCTTCGCATCGGTCTGCCGCAGTAACTGAATCACCCATTCATCCGCAACGCCGCCCGGCGCTGAGCTGGTGGCGTAGGTAGAACGGAGATCGTAAATGCGGAAGTACGGGATGCCGGCTCTTCGCAAGCTGGCTTCCCAAACCGTTTTGAGAGTCTTCTGATGCCCGCTCGAATTCTTATCGCTCGGGAACAACCGCAGCTGATCCGAAAAGCCCGTGCTGCAAGTTCGGTCAACAGAACCTCCGCAATGCCGGTCGGGGTTTTCGAATCCGGGATCCATACGAAAGCATTTCCAGATCCACCTGATCCTTTTTCATCGGCATCAGCTCTTTATAGATCCGAAGCCCGGTCTCGGTGATGATGTCGATGATGTTCCGTAGAAACGCCGGTGCATGGAACTCGATCTGCTGCTGCTCGGACCAACTCATGTAATGCGGGCGGAAGAGTCCCTTAACGGCAACCGGGAACTCCACTCCAGCACACGGGTTGGAGGGCAGCAGCTTCTTTCGGACGGCGACGTTGAGCATGCGGCGCAAAACCCGCAGCTCTTGATGCACTGTGGCTGGCTTCAGCTTCCCGCGGTAGAGAAAGCCGGAACCGGTTTTGTAGCGCACTCGATCCTGCAAACGCCGGCGCAGATAAAACTCGACGTCGTCCGCCGAAATCTCGCCTATGTTCTGTGACCCAAAGGCTTTTTTCAAGTGCGATGGGGCGCGCAAATTGACCTCGTGCGTCTTTTCGGCGCGGAGGGGCGGCTGGGAATAGTTTTCCAAGAAAAAGTCCACCCAATTGGAAAATTGAAGTTGCTCTCCCTTCCGGACGATCTCAAGAAACTTGTCGTCTCTGGCCTGGAGTCGCTCGCGGAGCTTGCGTTGCGCTTCCTGCCAGTCTTCGGTAAAGGTCGATTCTCGGATGCGCGTCCCGTTTCGATTCGCGGTACGTGATCCACAGAATCTTTCCATCGTTGCGTTTGTATACGGCACCATCGTGCTTGCTAGGTCTTGCCATAGCCCACCTCATATCGGAAAGTTGCGCGGAAGGGTGCGAGCTCCGATTTCAAGAAACGGATGTTGCGGCCCATCACGCGGAGGTGGGGAATCTGTTTTCGCTCAACCCAAAGATACACCGTTTGTGGGCTGACTCCAAGGAAGAGCGCCGCCTGCCGGACCGTCAACGGCAGTTCGTCGGCAATGGCGGACGGATGTTGTCCAACCTGGTTGGGCGGATCGAGTGTGAGGAGGTTGTTGGAATGCATAGGTTCTTATAAGGCTTACTTTGATTTTTCAAAGCCACTCAAAGAGAAGGGACTGGCAGCGCGGATTCCGGACAGAAGATCGACGATTTATTTGAGCGGTGGAACGGACGCAGGAATCCAGCCCGATGCAGAGGCCGGGCCGAACTAGCCGGAGCGCCGACGGGTCTGCGCGTATCGGGGCGTACACGGGACCGCGGGGTGACATGGTCGATTTTCTGGAAGAACCGTCTCGCTTGCAGGCAGACGTGCCGGATTTCGCGGTCCAATCCCCGTCAACGGCGGCGCTGTGCTTGGGAGCAGGCGTTTTGAATCACCGGTTCATGGACTTCCAGGTGCGAACGGAATCCGGAAATTTGCCAGTTTCTGCAGTTTGTCGGATGATAGTAATTGAGTCGTGTCAAGCAATCCCATTTATACAGAGATCATCGACTTTTTCGCTTCTGGTACAACGCCGCAGGCGGTTGTTGATTTTCAGCCATTGCCTGCCGCGCTGGGCGTGCACTGGAATTGCTGGAGCTGGCCAAGCAGGATCGGTTGACTCCCGAGCAGGAATCTGAGCTGGAGCACTTTACTGAGTTAGAGCATATTCGCCGCATGGCCAAAGCTCGTGCACGCCAGATCCTAGCATAGTGCGGCATTCAGATTAACGATTATCCAGCACTTTGCAGGCACGCTTGACCTTTTCGAGAATCAGCGGAGGACCAGTTGAGTGCGGTCCAGAGGCTGAATCCGGGTGGTTTTCCGGATCACTTCCCGCACCGTCGCCGGCGTGATGACTGGGGTTCTTCCTGGCCGCGGGGCGTCTTTGTCCAGAGCTGCCAAGCCACCATCCAGAAAACGGATTCTCCAGCGCGCCGCTTTTTCAGGTGTGATCTTCAACTTTGTCGCGATCTGCCGATCCTGACATCCGGCCGCGGCCAACAGCACAATGCGCATTTGTTCCACGGTGCGCCGCCCCGCGCCCGCGCACGCCTCCAGCATTGCTTGCTAATCGACACTCAGAATTACGGGTCGCGCCACGCGCATCGCTTTCCCACTCCTCATGGTAACGACGACGTGCCAGTGATACCCGTTACTATTTGTGCCGCACTACACATTTAATCGCATATCGATCAGCTAGCATCCGCTTGCATAACTTCGCCATTGGGCGCCTTTTCGCCGATCCCCAACTTCTTCATTTTGTACAACAGCGCCTTGTAATCTATCTTGAGCTGTTTGGCAGCTTGCTTTCGGTTCCAGAGCGTTGAATTTAATGCTGCAATGATCGCTTCTATCTCCGCCCTTTTGCGAGCGTGATCTACTTCCGCCAAAATCGACAAGCTCCGCGGCAAGCCATTAAAGGACGGATTCGCACTGGCCGGGCTTGCGGAAAGGGACTCCCTTGTGTGCTCGCGTACCGTGATGCAAGGCGAGGCGTGCATGTAATTCAGGGACTGCAACTGAAAAGGTTGTTCCCCGTTCTTCTCAACCGGCTCGGGGACATTGCGCCTTGTGCCGGCTTCCGAGTTGTTGCACATAACAGAACCGGGTGGAGCTTCGGTCGCGGCAACCGGCAGGCTTTGTCGTATCGCCGTTACCGCACCTCTCGTTTTTCGCATGAGTTCCGCGGCAATTATGTCTGCACATCTAAACACAAGAAATTTCCGAATCACGTTCTCCAGCTCCCGTATATTTCCGGGCCAATCGTGTTCGAGTAGCGCTTGCCCCAAACGCGCGGGAAGTTCAGGCGCAGTCGCAATCGAATGTTTTTTCAGGAAGAGCTCCGCAAGTGAAATAATTTCGTCCCTGCGTTCTCTAAGTGGAGGCACATGAACTTCAATGATGTTCAACCGATAATACAGGTCCTCGCGAAAACGTCCCTCTGTGATGGCTTTCTCAATGTCACAGTGAGTCGCTGCCATGATGCGCACGTCGACGCGGCAAGTCTCTTTCGCCCCGAGCCTAAGAAATTCGCGATCCTGCAGAACCTGCAGCAGCTTTGCCTGCAGCTTGAAATCCATATCGCCGATTTCATCGAGCAGGATCGTGCCATTGTTCGCCATTTCGAACTTACCTGGCGTGTTCTTGAAAGCTCCCGTAAACGCGCCCCGTTCGTAACCGAACAGTTCACTTTCCACTAATTCCGAAGGAAGGGCGGCACAATTCAGCTTCAAAAACGGGCGCCCGGCTCGTTTGGATTGATCATGAAGGGTCCGCGCAAGCACCTCTTTCCCGACTCCAGTCTCTCCCCGCAACAAAACTGGAACATCGGATGCGCCTATTTGCTTCAATGACGATTCGATCCTGTTAGACCAACTGCCAGCAAACGGAGTGAAGCAGGCTAAAGCAGGTGTTCTCGCTTCGTTTGGCACAGAGCTCGGAAGCGGGCGCGAGTTGTGCAGCGCGGATTGAACGGCTCGCATCAGATCCTCGTGCACTACGGGCTTTGGCAAAAAATCGAGGGCCCCGCCCTTGAGCACAGTTGCCACATTCGCTGGAGTGCACGATCCCGAAATCGTAATCACAGGCAACCCCAGCCACCGGCGATGAACTTCCTTCAGCGTTTCGAATCCGTCTTTGTAGGGCATGATCAAATCGAGCAACAGAAGGGAGATGTTCGCGTTATCTCTTTCGAGGCACCCAACCACCTCTTCACCGTTCTGAGCAAATTCGACTTCATATCCTTGGCAATTTAGGGCGCGTCCGAGATAGTTCCTCACGTCAGGGTCATCTTCGGCAACGAGAATCGTGCTCATATGCACTCCTCAATTCCGTTTGGCGTTCTCGAGTTCAAGGCCCTCTCGGTCAGGTCATGTCCGTGAGAAGCCATCTCCGCGTGGGCTAAAGGGAGCACAAAGGAGAATCGGCCCCCTTCCTGACTAGGAGTGGCCCAAATCGTTCCGAGGTGAGAAGTAATAATTGCTCTGCAAATCGCCAGTCCCAAACCACCTCCGGAACGGTCGTTCGCACCAGCATAAGAAGCATATTGCTCAAAGATCTTTTCTTTCAGATGCGGACGGACCCCCGGACCGGAGTCCCTGATATCCACTCGATACCAGTCCGGCGCTCGTGCTTGTCCGTCTGAACACAGATCCTGCCTACCGGCCTCCGAGTTTTGACAAGTGGAGTAGCCGCGAATCTCAATCGTGCCGTTTTTCGATGTAAATTTACACGAGTTCTCAAGTAGATTGACCAAGACCTGCTGAAGCTGTTCCGCTTCGAACAAAAGCGTGCCATCGGGCGGCTTCACGTCGACATTGAGCTCTATTCCCTTGTCCTGAACGAAAGGATAGACGTCGTGAAGTGCCCCGCTTATGGTCTCTTCGATGTCCCCCGGAACGCGCTTCGGCCGATTATCAAAGCGTCCTTGCAAAAGCAGCTCCAGGGACCCCCCCGCCAAGCGCGCCAATCGCTTTGTACTGCGACCCATACGGTCTAGCAGCTCTCGCTGCGTGGAACTCACGAACCCTAATTTCCCCTCGACGAGCAGCCCACAATAGCCTTGCAATGCGGTCAACGGGGCTCGAAAATCATGCAGGGCACGAGCGAGGAAATTGTTTCGCTCCTGATCGTATTCCTGTAGCTTCAGATTGACCTCAAGAACATATTGCAGTAAGGCATCTCTGTCCAGCCGCAGTGTATTCGCCGCGTGCGCTTGTTGATGCAACTCGCATGCCTTGCTTGTAAGCTCTGCAAAGGCCCGCAATGTCAAAGGATTGACGGGTTTCAAGAGGATGCATGCCGAATTCTGCACGTGTGAAAGCGAGTCCAAATGTTTTGGGTCGGCTAGTACTAAATGCTGTGCGCTTTGTCTGCCCAACAAATCAGATTGCAGGTCAACGCCAGGTAAATAATCCCATATGTACAGGTCTGCTTCGGGAACCGGGGCTCCCGATTCTCCTTTGAATATTGTGATACGTTGATCTCGGTCGAGGAGGGCGGAAAAATCTGGGCAGCCAGATGACAAATAAATGCGCATATTCCCACACACCTTCCTCGGTTGCGACGACACGAGCGGACATCCAACCGCCCTTCGGGAAGTTGTGCCAAGAATTAGGTCAGAATGGTCGTTAGACCTAGCACTATACTATATATTTGTAACAGGAACCAGTATCGTGACTACTAGTACTGTGGTGCTTTCGACATTGGCGCTCGATCAGGCGGATAAGATCTGTTTTTCTTGGAAGTTATAGACGGGTGGCAGACGCTCGCACACCCGACGCTTTTCCCAAAACAACGCCCTACGACGTCTAGTACGGGCCCGACTGAAGTCTACTCCCGCGATGACACGCGTCGAGTCTAGGTTGCATTCCGAATTGGTCGTTGGCAGCTGCCGTGCAGACGATTGCTTCGCCTAAATCGCGCTGACCATACTGGCCTAGCGCTAGACAAATGCCTTGGCCTCGTTGACTGGACTATTGGTCCGCCGCGCATTTGCACTCAGGCTAGCTCGTTTGGGTACAAGATTGCTCCTGCGACCCACCATGACGTACAGGGAGGCTGAGACTGGAAGGCCGTTGGTTCCGGTAGGCATTGATCATTACGCCTGCTGGCAACATCCGCTTCGCAGCACTCGAATATACATGCATCCGACGCCGATGCAGACCCTATCTGCTCGCGCACTACAGTCCTTCAAGGCTAAGCGACCCTCAGAAATAGGCGGTATCCTTTGGGGCAAGCCACCCGCGCGGACTGAGGACGGGTCGATCATCGTTACAAACGCTGAATTCGTGCGGTCCGAAGGGCCGCTCTACAACTCTGCTCCGGCGGATGCGCACAATCTGGTACAAGCGCTGAACAACTCCAGAACAGAGACTGGTTTGTCGTTGGTGGGTTATTTCCGGAGCCATATCCGGGAGGGTCTCTGTCTCACTCCGCAGGACCAGGAATTGATCGGGCAACACATGCGCGATCCCGATTCTATCTTCCTGATCATCAGGCCCTTCGATATGGGCATCTGCATGGCCGGATTCTTTTTCTGGCAAGAGGGTCGCTTGCAGAGTGATGCCAGCGATCTTGAAGTCCCCTTTGTAGCACTCGCTGAAACTAAAGCGGGGCAGAACGGCAGAATTGCGCATCGGGAGATCATTATTGACACTGGCACCGAGAATGCTCTTCTCTGCCAGTTGCAATCAGGAAAACTTGCCGAACAACACAGTTCTGCGAGAACCGCTCTGCAATCTGGCCGGTCCACCGGCTTCCAGGACTCGGCCAAAAGGGCTGGAACGCCTTCTAGGACGAGTAAACGAAAAAGGCGGGCCAACAAACGAATCTGGCGAACGGGCCCCCTACCTGTATTTCGTGACTGTCGTTTTGGCGCTTCTGCTAATTGTCGCCGTCGGCGTGGCCGCGTACTTCGCCTTACCAGCATTACAGTCGCATCTTCAAAGTGTTACAGAGTATACGCCCAAGGCTGGAGTTGGACTTCAAGTGATTCTTACTCCTGACGGACAGCTTGATTTGAGCTGGAATCGGAGTGCCCCCGAATTAGTGAACGCAAAGAGCGCGAAGCTCTCAATTACCGACGGCCCGCTCTACCGGGAGGTGAACATAGACAACGCGCAATTGCGCTCTGGCAAGCTCACCTATTTCCCTAGCAGCGGCGACGTGCAGTTTCGGCTCGAGATCTACCTGGATAACACACGTTCGTTAGCGGAATGGGTGCGCGTCTTAACGCCTGGGGTGAATGCCAGCCGCGTAGATTCGAGAATTACCACCAACAGCTCCTTACCCACTCAGCTACCGCTGCAACGTGCGAACCAGGCGCCCTTAGCAAGGACGCCCTCCGTCGAAGAACCGGACCATCGTGCGTCCAAAACCCCCGTGCTCAAAGTGGCCAGTCCTGTCCCGTTTCGAACGCCTCCGGCCCTGAGCAGCTTTCGAGAAAGGACGGCTCCGCCTGACATACCCTTGGAAATTGAAAAGAACCCGGCGTCTCGGCTACTGTCCCTGCTCCTCGCGCCCGCGCTACCGGTTCCGGTTCAACTTACGGCAAAGATCCCTGACCATGGGACCAATTACAGTCCGCCAAGGACTGAAATACATCAAAACGCCAACGTTGTGCAATCCGGAAGTGAACCCGCAGCGCCAATGGATCGGAAAACGGCAGAGGCAGCGCAAGCACTCCGTGCGGGTTCTCTTCATACTCCGCCACTAAAATCAACGATTACACCCGCGTCGAGGTCAACTCCCGATCCGAGCGCAACGAGTATCTACATTCCGCCGCGGCCGATACACAAGATCCTGCCGAACACGAAATTTTCCGGGCTGGCGATCAACTACGACGACTTAGAAATCCAAGTGCAAGTGAGCATCGACCGGTCAGGGCATGTGACCGAGGCTCACTGGCTTCAGAATGGCAAGAAAATAAGCAGTTTACTAACTGGGGCTGCTGTCGCTGCCGCCAAACAATGGATTTTCGAACCCGCTATCTTGCGGGGTACCGCCGTTTCCGCCGATCACACTATTGTGTTCGAGTTCCGGGGCCGGCCCTAGACGGGCTCAAGCGCGAGAACTCGCACCATGATGCCTTTAGGCGCGAAGGCCGAATTGTGGCAAATAGTCCCAAAGTCTTGGACTTTAGCCGTCCGGCTGGGCTTAATGTTTACAAGGAGGTAGTTCTGAGTAAGAAAAGGATAACTCGTCTGGTTCTGGCCTGGGCAATTGCCACGTCATCAATGTTCGCGAACGGACTCTCACAGGTCCAAACAGTTTTCATTATTCTCATGGAAAATCACAACTGGTCCAGTATCATCGGGAATCCATCTGCCCCGTACATCAACGGCCAATTGCTGCCAATCGCTTCCCATGCCGAACAGTACTACGATCCCCCTGGCCTGCATCCAAGCCTTCCGAACTACCTCTGGCTCGAGGCAGGAAGCAACTTTGGAATCACGGACGACGGAGATCCGTCTAGCCACCAACTGACCACAGCCGAGCACCTCGTGACTCAACTTACACTTGCGGGCAAAACGTGGAAAGCGTATGAAGAAGACATTCCCGGCACGGCGTGTCCTCTAAGCGATGTGAACGACTATGCCGTTCGACACGACCCGTTTGTCTACTTTACCGATCTAACAAACAATAACAACTCCAATTCCCCCACTTGCATAGCACACGTCCGTCCGTATACCCAGCTCGCTACCGATTTACAAAATAATCAGGTCGCTAATTACAACTTCATTACCCCCAATCTCTGCGACGATATGCATGATTGCGACGTAAGTGCAGGCGATTCGTGGCTCTCAACTCAGATTCCGAAAATCATGAATTCGACCGCATACCAAAACGGAGGCGCGATCTTCATCACCTGGGACGAAGGCGAAAACAACAGCGATGGGCCGATAGGGATGATTGTTGTCTCTCCATTCGCGAAGAGCGGCTATTCCAACAGCGTGCACTACACGCATAGCTCGACACTTCTGACGATGGAAGAGATTTTCGGCCTATCGGTCAAGCTTGGTGACAGTGCCAACGCTACCGATCTGAGTGATTTGTTCGCGAACACAAAAGCACTGGCGTTTATCCCCACGGCGCCCTGCCGAATTGCCGATACCCGCAATCCGGCCGGCCCATTCGGCGCCCCCGAAATGAGCGCTGGCGCGTCACGGGATTTCGCGATTCCCAATAGCTCTTGCGGCATTCCTGGGAATGCGGCTGCATATTCATTGAATGTTACGGTTATACCTGACTCAAAACTCAATTACCTGACTATCTGGCCCTCCGGCCAAGCGCAGCCGTTTGTCTCGACCCTGAATTCCGATGGGCGAGTCAAAGCGAATGCCGCTATTGTGACGGCTGGAGCGAGCGGAGCAGTGCGCGTCTTCGCCACTGATGCGACGCAATTGATTTTGGATATCGACGGTTACTTTGTGCCGGCAGGAACCGCCTCGGCGCTGGCATTCTATCCGCTCGCCCCTTGTCGCGTTGCCGACACGCGGTTCGGAGGGCCGCCCCTCGGAGGACCGTCGCTGATTGGCGGGGAGACCCGCCCCTTCCCCGTACTCTCGAGTGGCTGCAGCGTTCCGCCCGCGGCGCAGGCGTACTCGATGAACATCACAGCAGTACCCCAAGCTACTCTCGGTTATCTAACCACCTGGTCCACCGGACAGTCCCAGCCGCTTGTTTCGACCCTGAATGCCCCGACCGGGGTCGTAACCGCGAATGCCGCCATCGTGCCTGCGGGAACTAATGGAAGCATTTCGATGTACGTGACCGATCCGAGCGACATAATCATTGATATCGACGGATACTTCGGCCCGCCTTCAAATGGCCTTTCCCTATATCCGGTAAATCCGTGTCGTGCTCTGGACACTCGCTCGTCCTCAGGTCAACTGAATGGCGTGCTCGCTATCAACGTTGTCCAGTCTGTTTGCAACATTCCATCCACGGCGCAGGCCTTTGTGTTCAACGCGACCGTTGTTCCCGCCGGCCCGCTGCTTTACCTGACACTGTGGCCAAATGGCCAGCCCCAGCCGTTCGTTTCCACTTTGAATGCTTTCGATGGAGCTATTACCTCGAATATGGCCCTTGTGCCAACCCGGAATGGCTCGATTGATGCGTTTGGATCGAACTCCACCCAACTAGTATTGGATATCTCTGGCTACTTTGCGCCCTAAGTCGAACCTTCACGCTTACGCGCTTTTAACACAGGAGTAACAGTACTGTAACGTTACCTTACGTGATTACACTTGGCCCTAAGGAAAGTTCTTAGTAGCCTTAATCTTTACAGCATCAACGGCTATTATTGATCTGCTTCGATAGTGTAGGCAATCCGATCGCATGAGAGTGCCTTAGGAGTGGATTAAAGGGCAGTAATTGTAAGTAGCTATAAGTGTGTATCGCTTTTATAAGTCCGCCTTTTGCAGGGAAAAGGGCGGTAGCCTGCGCAAGTTTCGGCTAGAAATGAAGGTAGTGCGACAACTAAAACCAAAGCGTATCGGCGGCGAATGCCCGGAGACGGTGTCTGGTTCGGAGGAGCGAGAATGGTTTGCCGTGCGGGTCAAGTCAAATCGGGAACATATCACCGCCAAAGCACTGCGAAATCAAGGCTATGAAGAGTTCTTACCCACTTTCCGCCGTTCGCTGCGATCTTCCGGTCGCATAAGAACCGTGGAGCTGCCGCTATTTCCTGGCTACGTTTTTAGCCGCTTCGACAAAAATAACCGGCTTCCCATCTTGATGCTTTCCGGCGTGCTTCATGTGGTTGGCGTCGGAAAGGAACCAGTGTCCGTTGACAGCGCGGAAATCGCCTCGATTCGGGTAATTGCTAATTCTCCTTTTTGCAGTGAGCCGTGTCCGTTCGTAAGTATCGGTGAGCGCGTACAGGTTGTTTCGGGCCCGCTAGTCGGCGCGCAAGGCGTGATCCTGGCCCTAAAGGATAAATATCGACTCATTGCGTCTCTTACTCTTCTTCGGCGATCCATCGCTGTCGAGATCGATCGGGAATGGGTTGAACCGTACGGGTCGGCGGCGGGCCGCAACGTTGGTGAAACGTCACCAGCCTGGAACAGCATTTGCGTAGGCAAACCGGGCCAAAGCGACAGCATCGTGTGCTCTGGAGCGTAAACATGACGGCAAGAATTATTTTAGTTTTGGCGTGCTCGACCTTGTTGGGACAAGAAGCGATTGTACCGGCGGGACCTGACCAGGGAGTGGCTGTCCGCGGAACAAATCCGGGTACGACAGGCGCTAAGCCGCACTTCCAGACACGGCAACCGCGTTATCAGGTCGAGGCAGGAGATGTCATCGATCTTTCATTTTCTCCGACAGCCGAGTACAATCAGACCGTCTCAGTGCAGCCCGATGGCTACATCACGCTGCGCGATGCCGGGGACACATACGTTCAAGGCAAGACTGTTCCCGAGTTGCGAGAAGCGATCAGCGCCGCCTACAGCAAGATCCTGCACGACCCCGAGATTACTGTACTTCTTAAGGAGTTCGACAAACCGCACTTCACCGCCAGCGGACAGGTGGGACATCCAGGGAAATACGACCTCCGGGCTGGGACTCGGGTTAGCGAGGCGTTGGCTATCGCGGGAGGCATGACAGACAAGGCCAAGGATTCGCAAGTTCTGCTTTTCCGGCGGGTCTCGGACGACTGGGTAGAGACAAAATTACTGGACATGAAAGCAGTCTACAAAGGGCGGTACGAAGAGGACGTCGACCTGCGCCCAGGCGACATGCTATTCGTGCCGCAGAACCGAATTTCAAAAATCAAGCCTTTCTTGCCGACCTATGGGTTAAGCACCTATATGACTCCGGGCATGTTTTAAGGGGAGTTGCAAGTGGAAAATGCAAGTCTGACAATCGCCGGTAGTAGCATCCCGCTGCGTGCACCCGGCATAAGGGACTATGTGGCCATCGGTTTCCGATGGCGGCGGCGCATGTTGTCTGTCTTCGCAGTCACGGCTCTGACCGGAGGGCTCGTCGCTTTTTATGCACCGCCGGATTACGAGTCGGTAATGAAGATCCTGGTGAGTCGAGAGCGCCTTGATCCGCTCATGGCCGCCGATCAGGTCCCCGCAGCCGCCCCACGGGATGTTAGCGAAGAGGAGTTGAACTCCGAAGTAGAGCTAATTAGAAATGATGACGTGTTACGGAAGGTAGTTCTGGCGACAGGATTGCAGAATAAGACCAAGCCTCCCTTCGGGTTTGGTCTCTTTAGCAGCCCATTCCCAAGATCCGAAGAACTCCGGACGGCGACAGCCACTCGGCATTTGGCCAGCGCGGTCACCATCACTCTTCCAAAAAAGAACAACATCATCACGGTCAGCTACCGTTCAAAGGACGGACGGCTGAGTACAGCAGTGTTGACCGCGCTCTCGAAATTTTATCTTGAGAAGCATCTGGAAGTGAGCCGGCCTCGCGGACAGTTCCAGTTCTTTGACCAGCAGGCTGAGCGCACACGCTCGAAACTATCGGAAGTGCAGGCGAAGTTAACCGAAGCTGCGCGGAAATCAGAGGTGTTCGCAGGTCCGGAAGAGCTAAGCCTCACGGTGCAAAAACTTGCGGACCAAAAGTTTGCATTGCAGCAAACATACACAGCCATTGCGGAAACGGAAAAGCGCATCGCAAGCCTCGAAGCCCAATTGCGCTCTACGCCCGATCGAATGACAACCGCGGTGCGAACGGGGGACAACCCTGATTTAATGGTCCAACTAAAGAATACGTTACTGCAGCTCGAACTCAAACGGACCGACCTGCTGCAGAAATTTCAGCCAACGCACCGGAACGTGCAGGAAGTAGAGCAGCAGATTGCGCAAACCCAAGCCGCGATAACGGCGGCTGAGAGCGCACCCGTCACCGACCGAACGACGGATCGCGACCCGACTTACGAGTGGATGAGAGCGGAGCTGGTGAAGGCGCGCACCGAATTGACTTCGCTCCACGCAAGAGCAGCGTCTATAGGCAAGTACTCGGCCCAGTATACAGAGCGAGCCCGCATGTTAAGCGAGGGCGGCATACAACAGGGACAATGGCTAAGTACGGCCAGGGCGTTAGAAGAGACCTACCAGCTTTATCTTCGGAAGCGTGAAGAGGCCCGCATCAGCGACGTCCTTGATCAAAACCAAATTCTAAATGTCTCCATGGCACAGTTACCCAGCTTTCCTGTGCTCCCCACGCACGCGCCAACGGGTATTGCTGTGGGAGCGATTTTCTTCGCGCTGGTGCTCGGCGCGGGAACAGGTTTCGTTTCCGAATACCTGGACAACTCTTTCCGAACTCCCGATGAAGTTCAGAGATATCTTGAGATTCCAGTTATTGCCGCGCTCCCGATGGGAGAGGCCGAAGACACTGCCGGTTTGGGTCAAAGGCGAGCTTATGAGCAAATACTCTGAATGGTTCGATCGTGTCGCCCAAGAGAACGGCTCGCCTGGAAGGGCGCCCGCGCTGGAAGTGCATACGCGGCCCCGGCGCCCTCTTCTACCAATACAGGGCCGTTCGCGGACTGAGATCGAAAAAGTAGCAAACCGGCTATATCGCGCCTCCAAACCGGGCGGATCCAACGTTGTGGTGTTTACCGGGCTTCAGCCCGGTAGCGGTTGTAGTTGGGTATGCGCCCACAGCGGCGACTTGTTGGCGGCCAGCACCGAAGCTTCCGTATGCCTCGTCGACGCGAACCTGCGCTCGCCTGCTCTACACGCGCAGATGGGAGTTCCCAACCATCGTGGATTCGTGGATCTTATTAGCGACCCTACGTTGAAAATCAGCAACGTGGTATCGAAGCTGCCCGGAAGCGAGTTGTGGCTTCTGACCGCGGGATCGGCCTCGGCTGAAGAGGTTGACTATTTGGTTCAATCCGACAGAATGCGCGATCGCATTGCCGAACTGCGTTCCTCCTTTGAATTTGTCTTGATCGACGCGCCCGCTGTCAGCCTCTGCAACGATCCGCTCGTACTGGGACAAGCGGCTGATGGAATGTTGCTGGTCCTGCGCGCCGGCTCAATACGCCGGGATTCGGCTTCTCGGCTTACGGGAGAACTCGCCGCCTCGGGCGTGAAGTTATTTGGTGCAATCCTCAATGACTATGCCTCACCCATTCCGGAGGCAATAGAAAAATGGCTCTAGTTTAACTCTTCCACCTTCTACCGCCGGCCAATCACGAAACATGTCTCGCTCAATGCGTCGCCAGGCGCGTTCCTGGCCGACTTATTGATTTACATTCAACCGGCCCTCACTTTCTTCGGCATTAATTTACATCGGAAGGATCAGATTATGGCAACCGCCGCTTCAAGGGTACAGGCCGCGCCCGAATTGCGTCCATGCTTTCCCTCAATTGCTCCCTTGGGCTGGGCACAAGCGAAGTGGAGCGTTCAATCTGGCGAAAGATTTCCCGGCATAATCTGTGACGCCGCCGTAGTTTTGATGAACGGTGTTTGTCTTTTTCTCTTTTTCGGAGCAAAGCTCAGCGCTGGCCGCGTCCTGAATGCCCGGACCGCATGGGTGCCAGGCAGTAGCCTTCTGCACCATTTGGGTGGATTGCTCGCGTATGCCGGCCTCACCGTGCTCGCGTGCGCAAGCATGGAGCTTTATGACCGGAGAAAAACGCTACACGGATTTTCGTTGCTTGCGATTACCAAACCGGTAGCGCTATCAACGGTTCTGTTTACAGCGCTCCTCTTGTCCCTGAACGTGAACAGGCTGTACTGGTTGCTTGTCGTAGCGATGGCTGTCTTGGATCTTACAGGTATGGCGATCTGGCGAATACTGCATTCTAAGTTATCGGTTTCACGAGTTACACCTGGGAATAGCTTGCGCCGGACGTTGATCATAGGCGCAGGCGATACCGGTAGGCGCCTGGCTGGTTATCTGAAAGCGCATGCCCTCCTCGGTTACACGGTGCAGGGTTTCCTGGATGATCATGGTAGCTCTAGCGACCCGGACGTGCTGGGACCGATCGGCCAGTTTTCGAAAATCATTCGCTCCGAATTTATCGATGACGTGTTTATCGCGGCTAATCTGGATCCTGAGTTGATCCAGCGCCTGGCTGACGAAGCCCAGCAATGCAGCGTCGATGTGAAGTTGCTACCGGATCTCTGCCGGCATGCCACATCCTGGCAATGTGTCGGCGACTTACCGGTAATGGTAATTCGTTTTGAGCCTATTCCGAAAATGGGACTCTTTCTGAAACGGATGTTAGATATTGCGGGCGCATTATTTGGATTAATCATATTATCGCCGCTGCTCGTTGTGATTGCCGTTCTCATTCGACTCGATTCGTCGGGACCGGCCCTGTATACCTCGTGGCGTGTCGGGAAAAAAGGCGTCAGATTCAGGTGCTTTAAATTCCGGACAATGAACGTTGACGCCGAAGCGGTTAAAGAGAAATTACGCGCTCTCAATCAGCGCGTCGGACCCACCTTCAAAATCAGCGATGATCCTCGAATAACGCGAATCGGAAGATGGCTGCGAAAATACAGTCTCGACGAGTTGCCCCAGTTGTTGAACGTCCTGCGTGGCGAGATGAGCCTGGTAGGCCCGCGGCCGCATCCGCTCGACGACTATAGCCAGTATGGGTTGGATCACCGATTACGTCTGAGAGTAACTCCAGGGCTGACCGGGCTATGGCAAATTATGGCTCGCATGGATCCCTCCTTCGAGCAGAATATGGCCTTGGATCTGAAATACATCCGGAATTGGAATTTCCTGATGGATCTAAAAATCCTCCTCCGAACTATTCCAGCAGTAATTAAGGGCGAAGGCCGCTAGACAAGATACTAGCTCCCATTATTGGGCCGCTTATCGGTTCCCGAGACGCGTCCATCTGCCGTCAAAATCTGATCAACGAAAAGGAGAACAAGCGAAATGAGCGTAGTCCTGGTCACGGGCTCGGCAGGTCTAATCGGATCGGAGACAACAAAATGGTTCGCCGCGCAAGGTCATGACGTAGTAGGCATAGACAACAACATGCGCGCCCACTTTTTCGGAACGGAGGCTTCGACCGAATGGATGCGCGATCATCTGCAGCGCGAGATCTCAAACTACCGTCACGAAACGATCGACATCCGCGATCGCGAAGCAATCTTCAAGTTATTTCAACACTACGGTTCCGACATTTGCCTTGTCATACACACGGCAGCCCAGCCATCCCATGACTGGGCTGCCCGGGAACCATTTACGGATTTTGGGATCAACGCCCTGGGAACTCTGGTCATGCTGGAGGCTACACGCCAATTCTGCCCCGAGGCCGTCTTTATCTTCACTTCGACCAACAAAGTATATGGCGACACGCCAAACTCCTTGCCTCTTATCGAACAAGAATTGCGCTGGGAGATTGACCCGAGCCATCGTTTCCACAACGGCATTAGCGAAGCCATGTCGATCGATTCGACTATGCACAGCATCTTCGGGGCGTCGAAGGCAGCCGCCGACGTCATGGTGCAGGAATACGGTCGATATTTCGGGATGAAAACTGCCTGCTTCCGTGGCGGCTGCCTTACTGGCCCGTCACACTCGGGAGCCGAACTGCACGGCTTTTTGTCGTATTTGATGAAATGCTGTGCAACCGGAATGCCGTACCGCGTATTTGGTTACAAGGGAAAGCAGGTTCGAGATAACATTCATTCCGCCGACTTGGTCAGTGCTTTTGAGCATTTCTTCCACAAGCCGCGTTCCGGGGAAATTTACAACATTGGAGGCGGGCGGTATAGCAACTGCTCCATGCTGGAAGCCATCGCCATGTCCGAAGAAATTACCAGAAGAAAGCTCAAGTGGCAATACTTCGACGATAACCGGCAAGGCGACCACATCTGGTGGATCAGCGATATCTCGAGATTTCAATCTCATTATCCGGACTGGAGCCTCACTTACGATGTGCCGGCCATCTTACGTGAGATTTACGAAAATAACGCCTCTCGTTGGTCGACCCTTGTACCGGTGGCGCACGCATGAATACGAATCGAAAACACGCCATCCTGGGGGTCTTGATTGATGCCGTCGATTACGGTGTCGCGGCGGAAGAGATCACGCGCGCAGCGCGGGAAGGGCGGCCGTATGCGGTTTCCGCCTTGGCTGTCCATGGCACTATGACTGGCCTGCTCGACGCAAAACACCGATATCGGCTGAACAGCTGCGATTTGGTCGTTCCGGATGGACAGCCCGTGCGTTGGGCGCTGAACTGGTTGTACAAAACGGCGCTGCGAGACCGGGTGTACGGCCCAAAGCTCACGCTGCAAGTGCTGGCGAATGCGGCCGAACAAGGGCTCGCGGTTTACTTATACGGAAGCACCGGGGACGTGCTCCACAAGCTTGGCGAGGCGCTCGGCCGGCGCTATCCGCGACTACAGATCGCAGGCGCGGAGCCGTCACGATTCCGGTCACTCACAGCAGAAGAGCGGGACCAATTAGTGGAGCGCGTGCATGCCTCCGGAGCGCGCTTACTATTGGCCGGCCTCGGATGCCCACGGCAGGAAATCTTTGCGTACGAAATGCGCAATTTACTAAGTATGCCCGTGCTGGCCATCGGCGCGGCTTTTCCATTTATCGCGGGCACGCTGCCCCAGGCCCCGCCGTGGATGCAGGATCGCGGACTGGAATGGGTATACCGGTTGTCGCGCGAACCGGGACGGTTGTGGAGGCGCTACGTAATTTTTAACCCCGCCTATCTCCTCTTACTGCTGCTCCAATGGCTTCGGTTTCCGTTTGATTGCGACGGCGTCCGGCCCGATCGTGAAGTGTTGGTGGGATAGCTGAAGGTGGCTCCCATCCCTAATAAGTCTGTACTCCGATAAAAATGATCCAGACAAAGTCACGCCTCAACGATTCTACGCTTAATATGATCGACGAGCTGCGCTCAGTCGGAGCCTGTTCGCATAGGCGGACTGGCATTCCATTTCCGGCAAGGCATTGGAAGCTCGATTTTGAAAATCCCGATCTGGCTCAGACCAGGGCCGCCGCCGAAGTGTTAGGTTCGCGTGGTTATCGCGCCATCAGTGCACGGCAGGTGGGAGATGAAGTCTCCGTTATTTTCGCCCACTGCGGCGAGGGAAAACTGCAAAGCATTGCTGTCCCGATGCCGCTCACCGCCGCCACCGGTGCTCTCCTGCGCTGCCCGCGCGGCCTTTTTTTGGCAATATTCGGCCCCGATGGCGTGGGGAAGTCCTCGGTTGCCTCGGCCGCAGTCGGTGCGCTTGGCCCGTTCTTTGATCATCAACGAACCGCCTGCTGGCGGCCTCAGTTCGTCAGCAGCAGAATCCCCAAGGAACCGCACAAATTTAAGTTGCCGCACGATGCTTCGATGCACGGGCCGGCACTGTCGATGATGAAACTTACCGGCGCGTTCATTGACTTTTTCCTTGATCATCGAACGTTAACCCGGAACCAGCTCCGTGGCTGTTCGCTCATCGCGTGGGACCGCTATCTTCATGACGTAGCCGTCGATGCAAAACGGTATCGGTATCGCGGACCCTCCTGGTATTCAGACCTCTTACTGCGCTTGTTGCCTGTTCCCAAGCACTTTCTGGGCATTGTCTTAGATGCCGATGAAGACATCATCCTAGGGCGCAAACACGAGCTTCCCCGTGAAGAGCTCCGCCGACAGCTTCTGGCGTATCGACGGCTCGCCGCCCGTCTGCCGGAGACCTATGTCGTCAGAAATGACGGCGAGTTCGTAGGTTGTCTCGAACAAGTGCTCTCGCTGGTTATTAGCAGGATGGCGGCCTGGTTTGAGCCAATCGCCGGGGAATTGTTAGCCCCTTCCGAAGCACCCATTTCACTCCGGCAGTTAAAGCGCGCATGACTTCATCAATCACTATCCCGCTTCCCGAGCAGGTAAGGGCGCGGTGGTCTCAAGGGCGCAAATGGGCCTCGCGCGCGTTATTCGCCGTCGTCGACCAGAGTCTTATTTCGGGCTCCCACTTTGTGCTGGGGATTCAATTGGCTCGCTACCTTCGCCCAGCGGGTTACGGCGCATATGCGCTGGCATTTTCAATGTTCTCGCTGTTATCGATGTTGCACCAGGCAATCGTTCTGGAGCCATTAAGCGTCTTTGGAGGGTCAAAATACAGAGGTTCGCTGCAAAGGTATCTGGGTGAGTTGCTGGGGCTACAAGCAGTGAGCGGCATTGCGTGCCTGGGCATATTGATAGTGGCTGCCATTGGAGTTTACCTCGCTCGCCAATCCGGCGAATTAGCGCTTTCGTTCGTCGGCGTCGGCATTGCGACACCATTCGTGTTGCTCTTCGCTTTCACTCGCCGGGCACTGTATCTGGAATACCGCTCTAACATCGCGGCGGGAGGAGCTGGATTGTATGGCATCTTCCTCTTCTCGGGACTGTGGCTTCTCAACTATGCAGGCTTTCTCTCCGTATTCACTGCCTTCCTGGACATGGGCGTCGCGGCTCTGGCCACCTCGATGCTGCTGCTGATTTATGTCCGTCCTGCCCTAAAGGCCGGTAGCCCCGAACGCAAATGGGCGGTTACTAATGAGCATTGGCGCTACGGACGTTGGGCCTTGGGAAGTTCGCTGTTCATTTGGATTTCCTGGAACCTGTGGTACACGATTGTAGGCAGCTTTTCAGGCCTGGCGGCAACAGGAACTCTCAAGGCGCTGCTCAATCTCGCCATGCCGGTTACACAATCGTGCGCGGCTTTGTCGCTCCTGGTATTGCCGCATACCGCGCAGGTGGCTCATGCCGAAGGTTTGGCGGGAGCGAAACGTCAGGCGGCGAGTGTAGCATTGCTGTTCACGGCTGGCGCAGTGCTGTACTGGACCGTCATCCTGCTCTTTCGCGGTCCGCTGATCGCTTTCCTGTACACAGGGCGGTACGACGATACGACCAGCTATTTGCCATGGCTGGCTCTAGCGTCAATCGTCAGCGGCGCAATTGTTGGTCCGGTCAGCGCATTGCGGGCCCTGCAGAAACCCTCAACGGTTTGCCTGACCTTCTTTATTGCCAGCCTCGCCGGCCTGTGTGTCGGCATTCCCGCGACCAGTGCTTACGGCGTCAGCGGGGCGATTGCCGGCATCTTGGTTTCCAGTCTGCTGGCCCTGGGGATGGCCGTCTTCATGTTGTCGCGAGCCCCCGAAACCGGCGCACATACTTGCGCGCAAGAAACGAGCGCTCCGGTAGCGCAATGAATTCTTATAACTCAATTTCCGAAAACCGGTCTCTCCACGGCAGCACGGTTATTTTCGGGCTCGCCTGCATTCTAGCCGGAATGGCCTTTGTCGCTTACACCTGGGTGGTCCTGATCGCCATGGCTGTGGGCGTGGCCTTACTCGCCGTCCAGTGGTTCATTCGCGCGCCGCTGACCTTATGGCAGGCGCTGATGGCAATCAGCCTAACCGGTTTTATTGTCCTCAATTACGGCTTCGAAAACCTGGTCGTTGGCCGCATCGCCGGAGCGCCTCTCCTAATCGGCGAATTAATGATGTTAGTAGGTCTGGTACTCGCCATCCGCAAGCAGGGCTTTAGTCAACTGCGCAGAGCGCTGCGTGATCCGATCGTGCGCTGCCTTATGTTGCTGTTGGTGTTTTCTGTCCTACATCTGGTGGTAGATATCCCTCGCTTCGGACTGTACGCGCTTCGCGATGCCTCGCTGTACTTTGAAACCGTGTTTCTGGCCGCCGGATATCTCTGGGCAAGCGAAGAGAGCGGCGTCAGGAGGTTTGTTCAATGCCTGATTGTCATATTCACGTTGAACTTACTCTATTCCTTTACTTTGCCCTTAAGTGAGAGTTTGCAAGCTATATCTCCGATGACAGGCGTCTTCCAGCCGATTGCCCTGTTCGGCCAATATCAACATGTTGGCATGTATCTTGTGGCCGGGGCGCTATTCTTTGCCTGGCTGGCCGACTACACCACGGGATGGTCTCGCTGGATATTGTGGGCTATGGCTGCCGCCCAGCTCTGCGGGCTGGCAGTTCAGCAGAATCGATCCATGTATGTCGGTATCCTCGTCATTCTTGTCCTCTTACTAGTACTGGGCGAGAGGCGTAGGCTGCAGCGCTCCTTACGGATGCTTGGGAGCGGGATCCTTGCCATGGTCGTCCTGCTGCTTGTCATTTCACTTTTTGGCATTACCCTTCACGGTCGCGTGGGCGAGATCAATGGGGACTTCTTGCGCCAATATGCGCTCAGCGTCCTCTCTCTAGACAATTCGAACAGCCGGCTCGCACAAGATGAAGACCGGATCGATTGGCTTCAGCAAGTGTGGACCAGCACCACCTCCAACCCCACTACCTTGCTAGTTGGTCAGGGATTCGGACAGCCGCTCATCGATTTTGAAACAGAGGCGGGAATACCGGTGCGGCAGCCGCACAACGCAGCCATGGGAGTTTTTGGACGTTTGGGGCTTTCCGGGCTTGCCATATGGCTCCTCTTTCAAATACTTCTGCTTAAGCGATTTTTGGGAGCGCTTAAAACCAGGCAAAGCGCAAAAGCTCATGACCTGATCCTTTGGCTGCTGGTGTTCTACGTTCTTGCTTTCGTCTTATCAATGGTCCAACCGGCTTTGGAGTTCTCGCATTATGCCGTACCGCTGTACTTCATCGTTGGCTTTTCATTAAAGATATTGCACATGACACGGGAAAAAGCGCCAGTCCATCCAGTTGCTTATGCGGTGAATGCATGGGTCTAAACACGCCTCGCGTGGTTGTGACAACAAGCTGGGACGATGGACATCCGGCTGATTTTCGCTTGGCCGAGATACTGAATCGGTATAACTTGCGCGGGACGTTTTATATTCCTATGCATAACCGCGAAGGCAGACCTACCGTACAGGCGGCCGGCATTCGTTCGCTTCATCGCGCCGGCTTTGAAATAGGAGCTCACACGCTTTCGCATTCTCCCTTAGCTCACATTGAACCGCATAGATTGAGGAACGAAGTGTTTGGGTCCAAAGCGGCTTTGGAGAATGCGCTGGGCGAGCCGGTAACTATGTTTTGTTATCCAAAAGGCAGATTTGATCGCCACACTCTGGCATGCGTGCGCGAGGCGGGTTACCACGGAGCGCGTACCACCAGGATTCTTGCCACGAGCGAAACCTTTCGTCACTATGAAATGCCGACCACGATTCAGGCGTTTCCTACTCGAGCAATGGGTTACATACGGAATCTCACGAGGCGAATGGCATTCGGAAGCTTGTACTCTTACTGCACAAAACTCCACAAACAAGATAACTGGGTCGAGCTTGGCAAGTACTTATTCGATCGCGTTCTGCAACAAGGCGGAATCTGGCACTTATACGGGCACTCTTGGGAACTGGACAGTTTACACCTGTGGGGTGATCTGGAAAAGCTTTTAGCTTACGTCACAAACCGCGAAAAGGTTCGATATGCCTGCAATTCGGGCGTGCTTAAGGCCCTGCATTCGAGTTAGAAAGATACATTTGTGAAGATCCTCCTGGCTCATAACTACTATCAACACCGCGGCGGGGAAGACGTTGTTTTCGAACTCGAGCGCGATCTGCTCCGGCGCGAAGGCCACGAAGTTGTGGAGTACTGCCGTAGTAACGACGAATTGCATCAGTTGACCGTGCTCGGCAAGATCGCCACAGCCAAATCGACCCTGTGGGCGAGCGGCTCCCATCACGATTTCCGTGCCCTGCTTGGACGCGAACGATTTGACCTGGTGCACGTCCACAATACGTTCGTGCAGATTTCGCCCTCGATTTATTGGGCGTGCCGCGAGGCCGAAGTCCCCGTCGTCCAGACGCTGCACAATTACCGTCTGTTTTGCTCATCCGCGAATTTTGTGCGCGATTCGCATGTCTGTCGCGAGTGCGTGGACCGCGGGATCTGGCGAGGCGTTCGTCACGCCTGTTATCACGGCTCACGCCCGGCAACGGCAACCGTGGCATTGATGCTGTTGGCCCACCGTTGGTTTGGCACCTGGACAACGTGTATTGATCGCTATATCGCGCTCAGCAATTTTGCCCGCGATCAGTTCGTCGCAGCGGGTCTGCCGGCGGAAAAAATTTTAATTAAGCCGAATTTTGTTTATCCGGACCCTGGCTGTCGGACTGAAGCCGGAGATTATGCCGTTTATCTGGGCAGACTATCCGAGGAGAAAGGCGTGGCCACGCTTTTGTCGGCTTTCAAACAGCTTCGCGGACGGATGCCATTGATCGTCATCGGGGATGGTCCGCTGCGGACAGCTTTGCAAGCTCGAGCCGATTCCGAAGGCCTTTCTTCACTCCAGTTCCGTGGCTGGCTGGAAAGGCAAGAGGCCACGGCCCTGCTAAAGGGCGCGCGTTTTCTGGTGATGCCCAGCGAATGTTACGAGACATTCGGCATCGCCGTTGCCGAGGCATACGCCTGCGGGGTTCCGGTGATTGCGTCCGCCCTGGGATCGATCGGAGAAATTGTCGACGATGGTCAAACGGGCCTGTCCTTTCAGCCTGGCGATATTGCCGGCCTTGCCGACAAGATGGCTTGGGCATGGGACCATCCCGAAATGATGGCTGCCATGGGCCAAGCGGCACGAGCCAGGTACGAGGCCCAGTACACAGCAACTCGCAATTACGCCATGTTGATGGATGTCTATCGAGCCGCCATCGCAGCGCGACACCGCCCAGCCCAATCCATGTACAGCCGTCCCGTGGCAAGTCAAGTATGAAAACAACAGCAGATCACATCAACTCACTCCTCCTGCTTACGCTCGCTCCAGGGGCTGATGCCGGACGGTCCTACTTATGCGAGCTGAAAGATGACCAGTGGCCGGAATTGCTGGAAGTGGCCGAGTCCCACCATATAACTCTGCGCGCGTTCGAGCCTCTGCTGAACTTCCCCGCGGGTTCGGTGCCGGATCGCGTGCTCGCTTGGATCAGGCCTGCCGTACAGGCCGAACATGCGCGAATTGACGAGGTCTTGCCCGTCCTCGACAGCATCTGTCGAGCCTGCGCCGATCTGGGGCCTCCGCTGATTGTGATCAAATCGCTCGATCACTGGCCGGACTTCGGCGACGACGCGGACGTGTACACCGATGCAAAGCACAAACTGGTCGAAAGCGTTCTGATGGAAAAATTCCACGCGCGGAGGAAGCCGCGTACCTTGGGCGACCGCTTGGCTAACAAGCAGACCTATATTGTTCCGGGTGTGAAAACGCACTTCGAAGCACACATCCGGAGACTCGGGCAAGTAGGGGAACAGGTATCGGTCGCGCGGCGTTTCGTCGAGCGCGCCCGCCCGCTCGCCGTGAATGGCTACACGTTCCTGGTTCCGGCGGCCGAGGAACGGATCATAGCGGCAGCGCTGATGCGGATGTACCGCCACTTACACATCCGGATTTGCGACATTTTGAATACAGGAAAGCTGATCTACCGGGGCATGGTGGATTTCGACGAGCTGCGCAATGCCGCCGATTTAGGTGGAATTTGGAGCGGCCTTGCAACGTATCTTGCAATAGTTTCTGATTTCTACCGTAAGTTCGCCGGAAACCCGCTCCCGCTTCCTGGCGACTGGCGGCAATCCGCGCTCTTTGGCATTGACAACCTCTATCAACGGGGCAAATTCATGCACATACCGATGCTGCCGGAAGCTTCGCGGCTCTACGGCCGCCAATGGGCCCAGACTGCGCGCCGAGGCTCGATAGCCGCGAGTGTTCGGCTGATGATGGTTCCGCCACTTGTTTCGGCATCCTCGGCTGCCCATGCGCTCTTTGGGCGCGGCCTTCGAATCTGGTAAGCCTGCAACAGCTAACCGAGCCGTCGACCGTGAGCATTGCGGTTTCAAATTTATTCTGCTCAAATCCGGAGGTTATCTAGTGCAGGTTGGTAGGCGCATCAGACATGTGTTTCGAGTTCATCGCCACGATGGATTCCTGGCGGTTGTTTGGGAGTTCCTATTTCCAGGCGCTAAAGCCGTTTCTTCGTGCTTATGAGTGGTCAGTGTGGCATTGGTATCACAAACGCCACCGTCATTGCTTCGATGTGCTCGGCAGCCACATGACGGTCTTACGGGTTGACGAGGGCGTCTCGCGTGAACTCGCGGTTCATCGCATTCATGAGCCGCTGGCCACCCTCTTGCTCCAGCAGCATTTGAAACCGGGCATGACGGTCGTCGATGTCGGAAGCAACATTGGGTATTACGCTCTGCTCGAATCTGCGCCTGGTTGGACCCGCGGGCAAGGTGATCGCCATTGAGCCTGTCGTCCAAAATGTCGAGCAGTTGCGACACAATGTCCAGAATAATCAGACGAACAAACATTGAGATTCATCATCTTGCAATTGCCGATCGCAACGGTACCCTGCCCATGTATCTGTCCGCCCGATCAAATTGGCATTCCCTTCTGCCAACGCCTTCTTCGCGAACCTGCATGGTGCCTGTTTCCACACTGGACGATTTTCTCTCCAACGCCTCGCCCGGCTCCGTGGACCTGATCCGCATGGATGTAGAAGGCTATGAAATCGAAATCATCAAGGGGATGCGGCGGGTCCTGGATCTATACGACCCGTACCTCCTGATCGAGGTCCATCCGGATTTAATCGGAACGGACGCGACAATCGAATATCTGCGCACGCTGGAAGACCTGGAGTACGCTCCTCGATTTGTGTTCGAGCAGGAGCGGGATTACGCGGTCCGGTGGAAATTCCTAAAACCGGAGCGCCCGAGTATGCGTGAACTTATGCAGCATCCGCTGATTGTGCGCGACCAACGCGCTCTTACAGTGCTGTTCTCTCGTGCTAATAACCGTGGACTGTTGAGAGCACCCTCGAGAGCGCTTCTAAAAACCGGCCAGCAAGTGTTGCTGACCTAACGTGTCCCGGTCATCAGATCAGCTGTTTATAACCAAGATACTTCTGGCGCGAATAACACTTGCAACCGTTGCAGTCTTGATCTAAAGTAAGCTAACTGTTTTTTTCAAAATGAAGCTCCCCTCCTTCAACCCGTAAGTGCGACAGCTCTCTATGATTTCGGGCTTACATTGGCCGCCAAATGATTCTTGAGACGGAGTTTGTCTATGTTGTTGTCAAATGGTTCCGGCATAGGTGTTTGCGATGTCCCGCTCGTGCAGGATCCGCTCGATACGGCTTGCACCGAGTTGAATAATAGTCAAGTCCTCAGCGTGCTGAGGTCGAGGACCGCGACATTTGTGATCGCCGCGCTCCTTAGCTTGGCGGTCTTGCCCCAGTGCGCCCAGTCTCAGAGCAGCGATTTCACAATTATTGCCCTGCCGGATACGCAATACTATTCGGAATCGTATCCACAGACCTTTACCGCACAGACCCAGTGGATTGTGAATAACGCTTCAACCCTGAATGTCCAGATGGTCTTAGGCCTCGGAGATATTGTCAACACCGCCACCAATGCTTGGGAGTATCAAAATGCAGATACCTCCGTTAAACTACTCGAGAATGCCAATATCCCCTACCTATTGGCCATTGGTAATCACGATTATTCTAATAGCGACGATGCCAGCGGGCGCACTTCAGAAACAACCAATTTCAACACGTATTTTGGTCCTTCCCGATATAAAAACTATTCATGGTACAAAGGCCAATACCCAGCCGGAAGCAACGAAAACTTTTATGGAATTTTGACCATTAACGGCAAAACCTACTTGTTCTTGATGCTGGAATTTTATCCGCGGGACTCCGCGCTGGCGTGGGCAAATTCTGTGCTCGCCGCCTATCCTTCCGCCGAAGTCATCGTTGTCACCCACGCGAATGTTTACATCGACAGCAGTCTGGTATCGCTTTGCGATCAGATCAATGCACAGACGTATAACGTGGGCGCCGACAACAATGGTGACGGCTTATGGACAAAATTCATTAGCCAGCACAGTAACATCAGTATCGTCTTGAGCGGGCATTTCGCGTGGACCGATTCGACCGCGGAAGGAGTAGGTACCCGCACTGATCTGGGTGTCAACGGGAACATCGTCAATCAGATGTTGTCGGACTACCAGGAGATGACGAATGGCGGTGACGGCTATCTCAGGATACTAAAGTTCAGCCCGTCACAAAATACGATCTCGGTGAGCACATACTCGCCAACACTGAACGCGTATCTCTCCGATTCCAAGAACCAGTTCACGCTCCAGTGGCATAGCACGGGCTCGAATCCCAGCGGCGCCGGGACAATATCCGGAGTCGTTAGGGACGTCTCCACGTGCAATGCGATTTCCGGGGCTACAGCCTCGACTACCGGTGCCTCTAAATCCACCGATTCTAACGGCAACTTTAGTCTGAGCGTGCCCACGCCTCAGCTTTTCACCATTACCGCCCAGGCAAATGGCTATTCCTCAACGGCCAAGACCGTGAACGCCTGGACCGGGTATCCCGAATTTAGTAAGTATTTCCTATCCACGCAGCAGCCCGGTTCGATTTCAGGAAAGGTAACGGATCCGTCCGGTCAAGCGATTTCAGGGGCGACGGTTTCGTACCGTGACGGCTCTACCACGACGAACTCCAACGGTAACTACACCTTCGCGGGCGTTCTTGTTGGATCCTACACGGTCACGGCTTGGGCAAGCGGCTATTCGACCGCCAGCACACAAAACGTCAGCGTCAATTCCGGAGCAACCACAACCGCGAATCTCACCCTCACATCGACAGCGACGGGCGCCATTTCAGGAATCGTTCTCAATTCTTCGGGTGCGGTGATCGCTGGGGCGGCTGTTTCATATGGTGGTGGTTCGACTACCACCGCTAGCAACGGTACTTATGCACTCTCGAACGTACCTGTGGGTACATACAACGTAACGGCGAGTGCGGCCGGCTACCAGAATTCGACACAAGCGAACGTGAGTGTCACGGTTAACACCACGACAACGGTAGACTTCACGTTACCCAATGCGGGAGGCCAGACTTACTCGATTTCGGGCACCATCAGCCCGGCATCGAGCGGCAGCGGAACGACGGTCACATTGAGCGCGCCCGCCCCGGCATTGCTACAGAGTGCTCACGGCTCGAGCGGGAGCGGCAACAGTTCCGCTACTGTGTCGTTCGGATCCGCATCTAGGGCAGGGAGCACGATTGTTGTGTTCGCCCGCTTCGGCGGTCCCTCTGTGTCGAGCATCGGCGACAACCAAGTGGGAGGCAGCAACACCTACGCCTCGGTGCTGGGTCCCACGCAGTGGGGCGTCTCGCCCAACCCGACAGACCGCTGGGCACAGGTCTTCATCGCCAAGAACATCACGGGCAGTAGTGTTTTAACGATAACGGTCAATCTAGCCGGGGGCTCGACGCATCCTATCTATCTGGCCGCTCTGGAATACTCGGGCGTAGATCCCGTTAACACAGTCAATGCAACCGCAGTTGGAACGGGCAAGGTTTCGACGAATGGTGCCCCGACGACGGGCAATCTCACCACCACAGTGGCGAACGCTAAATTGGTGGCAACGAGCTGGGACTCGAATGAGTCCTATGCTTCAACCGGGAGTGGCACAGGGTACACGACCGATACCTCAGCCGGCGCCCCCAGTCTCACAGGAGGTCCAGGATGGGCCAACCTGACCGAGGATAGTACTGCGGCCGGCCCGGGAACTTGGCAGGCCACAACCAGCTCAGCACCGGAAGTTGATGAATGGGCCGTCCAGTTGGTCGCGCTCGCGCCCGCGCCCGGGGGTGCCCAGACCGCTACAGCGGACGGGAATGGAAATTTCACTTTCAATAATGTAAGCAACGGTTCCTATACGGTCACTCCCAGCAAGTCGGCCTCTACCTTCACCCCAGCTAGTCAATCCGTAACGATCAATGGAGGGAATGTCGCAGGAGTCAACTTCACCGTGGCGACAGTAACCGGGTCAATATCCGGCACGGTGACGAACTCGGGCGGGACCGCCCTCTCGGGCGCTACGGTCTCCTATAGCGGTGGTTCGACGACCAGCGCCAGCAACGGCACTTACACACTTTCGAATGTCCCGGTGGGAGCAGTCAGTGTTACCGCGAGCGCGACCGGCTACCAGAGCTCCATACAAAGTGTAACGGTCACGGCCAATACCACCGCGACACAAAACTTCACGCTAACGGCTGCAGCGGGAACCATATCCGGTACGTCACGAACTCAGCCGGCAGTCCCATTTCGGGCGTCACTGTCTCCTATAGCGGTGGTTCCACTACGACTGCCACCAACGGCAGTTATGCATTTTCGAATGTCCAGGTGGGCACATTCACCGTCACAGCGAGTGCGGCTGGATACCAGAACTCTGTCCAAAGCGTGACGGTCGCCGCCAATGCCAGCACGACACAGAATTTTACGCTGCTGCTGATACCTCAGACTTACTCCATATCCGGCTCCATCAGTCCGGCGTCCAGCGCAAACGGCACGTCGCTGGCATTAACTGGGGCTGTTCCGGTGTTAGTACAGACTGCTCGCGGATCGGCTGCAAACGGGTTCAGCTCTGCTACGGTCTCGTTCGCGGCGGCCGCCACACCGGGAGACACGATCGTTCTGTTTGCGCGTTTCGGCGGCACTACGGTCTCAAGCGTCACCGACAATCAGGCAGGTGGAACGAATACCTACACCTCTGTGCTCGGGCCAACCCAGTGGGGAGTCACCCCGAACCCGACTGATCGCTATGCGCAGGTCTTCGTTGCCAAGAACATACCTGGAGGGACCAAACTCACTATCACCGTTAAGTGCCCCGTAGCTTCGACGCGCACGATATATTTGGCCGCGCTGGAGTATTCCGGTGTTGATCCAGTCAACCCGATCAACGCGACTGCCTCTGCAATCGAACGGTCACAAGCAATGTGCTCCGGCAACCGGCAATCTCACCACCACCATCGGCAATACAAAATTAGTTGCCACGGTTGGGATTCCAATGATTCCTACATCTCGACCAGCAATGGGCTGTTACACGACCAATGCCGCGGCCGTCAGAACAGCCTCACCGGAGGTAGTGTTGGCCTAACCTACCGAGGACAATACCGCGGCTATCCCGAAACTGGCGCTACCACGACCTCCGCGCAAGCTGTTGCGGACTGGCCATTCAATTAGTGCGCTCACGCCGCTTTCGCAAACAGTAACTGCGATGCGAACGGCAATTACGCGTTCAATGCGTAAGCAACGGAGTTTACACTGTCACTCCGACCAAGTCGGCCTCTATCTTCTCGCCCGCAATCAATCCGTAGTTTAATGAGCAACGTCTCGGAGTCAACTTCACCATAACATTAACGGGAACTATATCCGGTACAGTGACGAACTCGGGCGGAACTGCCATCTCGGGCGCTACGGTCTCCTATAGCGGTGGTTCGACGACCAGCGCCAGCAACGGCACTTACACACTTTCGAATGTCCCGGTGGGAGCAGTCAGTGTTACCGCGAGCGCGACCGGCTACCAAAGCTCCATACAAAGCGTAACGGTGACGGCGAATACCACCGCTACACAGAATTTCACGCTAACGGCTGCAGCGGGAACCATATCCGGTACGGTGACGAACTCGGGCGGAACTGCCATCTCGGGCGCTACGGTCTCCTATAGTGGCGGTTCGACGACCAGCGCCAGCAACGGCACTTACACACTTTCGAACGTCCCGGTGGGAGCAGTCAGTGTTACCGCGAGCGCGACCGGCTACCAGAGCTCCACACAAAGCGTAACGGTCACCGCCAACGCCACTACAACGCAGAACTTCACTTTGTCAGCATTGGCCGGTCAGACTTACTCGATCCAGGGCACGATCAGTCCGGCCTCGACCGGCAGCGGGAGCTCGGTAGCGCTCGCCGGATCCGTTCCGGTGCAAGTGCAAAGCGCTCATGGCTCGAGCGCAACCGGAACTAGCTCCACGACGGTCTCGTTCAGCGCCGCGTCCGCGGCAGGGCACGCGATCCTTGTCTTCACAAAATCCGGGGGCAATAAAGTCTCCAGCATCACCGATAACCAGTCCGGAGGCAGCAACACCTACACCTCCGTCCTGGGTCCCACGCAATGGGGCGTATCCCCAAATCCGACCGACCGCTGGGGACAAGTGTTCGTTGCGAAGAACATCAAGGGCGGCACGATCCTAACCATAACGGTAAAACTGGCGGGCAGTTCCACGCATCCCATCTACGCGGTTGCCATGGAATACTCGGGCGTCGATCCTGTCAATCCCGTCAATGCAACGGCAGTCGGAAGCGGAAAGGTTTCGAAGAATGGCGCGCCGACAACGGCCAATCTCACCACCACGGTGGCAAATGCAAAGTTGCTTGCCACGGGCTGGGATTCGAATGAGTCGTATGGTTCAACTGGAAATGGAACGGGGTACACGACTGCTACCGCGGCCGGCGACCCGAGTTTGACAGGAGGTCCTGGATGGGCCAACCTGACGGAAGATAGGACGGCAGCTACCACCGGCTCATGGAACGCCACGACCGGAACAGCTCCTGAGGTTGATGATTGGGTGATTCAGTTGGTTGCGCTCGCACCTGCAGGCATCCAGACTGTAACTGCGGACGCGAATGGCAACTACGGTTTCAGCAACCTGAACGGCGGGACCTATACGGTGACACCTGGCAAGTCGGGCCACACGTTCACCCCAGCCAGTCAATCAGTGATCGTCAACAGCGCTAACGTAACCGGAGTCAATTTCAGCGCTCAGTGATTTTGAGATTGACCGACCGTGGATTCCGAACAAAGCGGCAATCCACTCGTAGCTGTCGTATTGGTCGTGTAAGGCGAAGTTGCAATACATTTTTTCGGTTGAGGCGGTATCAGCGGAGTTGGAAATACGTTGATCGCTGGTGTTAAGAGAGGGCCTGCCGCCGCATTAAATTTGTTATTTGATAAGTCTGCGCCGCAACCGCCACCATCCCAATAAGCGTTGTGACGTCCATTTACGAGAATCATATCCGCGATGTTACTTGAGATCACAGTCGGTCCGCATGGACTGCCGTACTGTTTCCAGACATATATAGCCGTGTTCCCCGCTCGCGGCACGGGAGTACTATTGTAAATCTTATTATCGGTTACTAGTTGATTGATCCCATCCGCTATACCGATACCGCATTGGCCGGTATTCAGAAGCAAATTCCTCTCGAATCGGATACTGTTGGCACGGTTATCGGCAATCAACCCGCAGCCGCTGTGGCTGTGTCCTCCAGTAACATAGTTGTTTTGCACAATTGCCCCATTCGTCAGTCCGAAGTTAATGCTGTCTTCCTGATTTTCAGCGTAGAGATACCTCGTGGTATCTAGACTGGCTAAGGCGTAATTGTTTTGTATTATCACTGCGCTGCAGAGGTGGTCTGGATCTTTTCCCCAGCATTGAAAGTTTTGGCCTCGCGGTTGAGGCCCGCGGGGATTTAGCAAGAAATTCCCATTGACAATTATTGAGGAGTTTCCGCCCGTGAATTCAATGTTTGATTCTCCATAAGCGATTACATTGCCTTGAATCGCAACATTTTGATTGCCATCTTGTCCAAATATCCCATCATGACGATCACAACATCTGCTTGTGGCTGTTTCGACGTGAATGTAGTTGTCGTAGATATATACACCGTTGCTGCCGATCAACTCGATGCCATTCCCGCGGCTGGTTCCACCGGCTGTTCCGCAAGGTCCAATCTCGGAGTTCTCTATGGTGATATTGGTTGACTTCGCCACCGTGATACAGTTTCCAGTGGTTGAAGTGATCTGAACATTGCTGATTACGACATCTCTTTGTCCCTCTATAACAAGAGGACTTGAAACTAAATGTGTTGCGGACGGACACAGGTTTGTGAAAAACAGAATGCATAATGTTACTTTTGCAATTCCGTGCATCGTCTGCGTCGATCCAAGCCTCGTTGTTTTGAGTGACGAAAGCCGCTCGAATAAGAGATCCCGGTGAAAATGCTGATCTACGGCGCCAGACAAGCAATCTGGTCGATGTTTCATTTATCGAAGTTCATCCTTTTGGCCCCCGCTATTGCGATGGAAGCCAGTATATCGAGAGTAGCCGGTGAATAAGCTGCAAACCGAAGGTGGAATGAACGAAAGCCTCGACGAGCCTATTGACGTTCCGGTAAGTGTACAGGCACGTAGGCCTCCAGACGCATTGGAAAAGTATCAAGATACTGCCGGCATAGGTGATGCTATTGAAATTGAATCATTGCGGGGAAAATATGCCAGGCGAACTCGATTAAGAGCGCGAGACAGACGACCGCGATCTTCCGCGACAAAAGAGGCGATATCGTGCTTAGGATTTCGCCGGTTTCTTAGTCTGAGCTCAGATCCCGAGGATGAACTCTTTTGCGAAGGGCTCACGAACGAGCTGTTTAAAACTATGCGGAGCCGGGCGGGATTACGAATCGCTGAGATTCCCCTCGCTGATCAGGAGAAGACGACCGTTGCCGTGGACGGCGAGGAATTTAAATTGAACGCTGTGCTCGTCGGCAAGCTGCGCAAAACCGGGGAACGGCTCCGAGTTTCTGTTCAGCTGACGAACGTGTTTGACGGTTCGGTGATGTGGTCGGAAATTTACGAGTGCCGCCTCGATAACGCCGTGGCTATACAGGGAGAAATTGCTCGCGCAATCGCTCAGACCATCTCACGAATCGCCAGGCGCCGTGATTGATTCTATGCCCTGCAATTGCTGCGGAACTCGCTGACCTTCTCGAGCTATCCGGCTCAGCATTGAATTCCTAAAGAATCGAGGAGCAATGAATTCCCGAACCATGCTCAATGCGCTTCTTTTCTCGAATAAATAGTAGGCGCAAGGCTGCGGCGTGCAAGAGCGTCCCAATAGTCCGGAACAGCCGCCCACGAAGTTGATCGTTCTAACGCCGGATTCGATCGGCAATTTGCTCGCCTTTGCAAATCAGCACTAGTAAGGGAGCACAAAGGAGTGCGTTTCTTTCCAGGAAGTATTCAGGCGTGAGCGTGACGTCCTCCGCTTGCCCGGTCTGTTTCAAAAGATCAGCGATTCGAGGGCTTAATGCTTGAATTGCACTCTTACTTCGAACAATGCAGTGGTTCATTCGGCTTAGACGCGCAGCTCACAGGTCCTTACCTCATCAGGCTGCTGTTCGCACTTGTCTAAGCCCATTCGGCCCGCGTTTCGGATATTGATACATCTTGCGATGTACAGGTGATGCGCTGTAGATCGTCCGCGGGCGCGAGCGCCGGCTGCCCGGGTGCCGCTAAGTCACTCCCCAGCCACAATGCGTTCACTATCGAATGTGCAATCTGCTCTTGGATAGCAAACACCTGAGTGGCAAAGTCCTCGGCAATATCGTGCTCATACATCTCTGACCAGGTTACGGATCCGTCGGCTGCGTTCGTGAGATGAGCCGCCACTCGCAACTTGTGGAGCCGTTTTCGCACGTTCCCGTCAAGAACAGCCTCGACCCCCAGTTTCTCTGACAGTTCGCGAAAGTTTAGGCCTGCATTCCGAGAGCCCCGAACAGTCTCGATCGGGAATACCCGCAGATGCCTTATTTTCGTCATGGCGTGGATGATTTCCTCAACCAGGCCCTCGCAAAAATACTCATCGGGCTCTTCTGAACTGAGACACCGGAATGAGCGGACCACGATATTTCGGGCGACGTTCACCGGCTCCGGCGCCTTGGGCCGCATCGGCCGCGCTCGTACTCGAATCCGGGGCACGTACGTCCTGGGCGGCAGCTCGATTTCGATTGGATCGTGCAGTCCGGCAGTCGCCCGATACTGGTTTAGCTTACTTCGCAGCCGGCTCGTATGCACGCGCACAAGAGGATCGATACGGGGATCGAAGCTGTCGTCCTTTTGAAATACGTCCACTGCGATCGAGTACTCATTAAGGTCGTGGCCTTCAATTGCCTGGTCCACGAGGAATGCCAACAATTGACTGAGTTTGCGCGAACCCGCAAAACTCTCGCTTGTTAGTATTTTGTCGATCTGGTTTCGAATCGCGGCGGCGGACGCGCCCTTTGGTTGTCTGCTAAGGTCTGTCCTCATGTCCTCTCCAAAACCGGACCGACGCTGTGAGCCATCGACATCGAGAAAGTCGGTGCAAACGATTGTGGCGGCACTAAGAATTGATTACCCGCGGCAATACTCAGATCTTCAAGCACTTCGCTGATTTGAGGGACTCCAATAGCCCTTGCGCCAGTTCCGTACGCATTCACCAGCGCGGCATCACAAATTACGTTAATGACTCTAGGAATCCCTCCCGAGCAGCGAGCGATGAATTGAATGGCATCCTCTGAAAACGGAAGCGCGTCTTGCGTGCAGGCGCGACTCCAGCGTGTTTGGAGATAGCGCTTTACCTCGATCTCCGCCAGCGGATCGATGTGCACACGTACTGCCACCCGTTGCTTCACTTGTCGCAGCGACTCCAGGGCCAGAAGCGTATTCAACTCGTTTTGGCCAACCAGGATGATCTGCAAAAGCTTGTGCTCGGATGTCTCAAAGTTCGATAGCAGGCGTACTTCGTCGACCAACTCCCCCGTGAGTAAATGGGCTTCGTCTATGACGAGCACCGATGTCTTTCCCTGTCCGTGCGCGCGAAAAAGGAACTTTTTCAAGAGCGAGAGGCGGACGGCCTTGCTTGAGGGAACCTCGGCTTCGCCGAAATCCATCAAAACAGATTCCAGCAACTCGGAGCGCGTCAGCGCTGGATTGACGATGACACTGAACTGCGCGCACGTCAGCGGAGTAGAAAGGAGTTTTCTGACCAGCGTGGTCTTTCCCGTTCCTGCATCGCCAGTCATGACCATAAATCCCTTACGCTCAGTGACGGCGAAGAAAAGCGCCGCGAGCGCCTCTCGATGATTGCCGGTTAAGAATAGAAACCGCGGATCCGGCGTTAACGAGAACGGGTTTTTCTCTAGACCAAAGTGCTTTAGGTACATATCAGCCCTTGCCCGAAGCGACAGAATTTGCCGCCCGCCATAGTCCCTTACACGGAACCACGTGCTGTTTGATCTCGCTGTTACTTAACATTCGCGTCACTCTGAACCGGTAACACTTGTTGCAAAACCATTTCACATTTGTTAACAATCGGCTTGTAAGCAAGACGAGGGCCAAACCAAAATTGTGCGGATCAAGAGCAGATTCCGGCGATTCGCTGCGGCCGTGGGAATCCCGAAGAAGTAAGACAACTTTGCCGGGCGGGTTCCAGTTCTTTCCGTTGCCCTAGAACCAGTTCGACTGGAGAATGTTGACCACCTCTTCGTCGGCGGAAAGCACGTCGAGATCAGGAACCACTTTGTAGGCCCTTAGTCCGCATCCCACGCCGTAACCCTCGTGCATCGCCCCAATACTGACTCGGGTTACTTCTGCTTCGCCTTGAACGCAGAACCCAACTGTAGATTGCGGTTCTGTCGCGGCTGGAGGCAAGAACAACAGGAATCTAACGCGGTCACCAGGTGAAAAGAGATATTCAGTAGAACAAAAGAAACCGTCAATGCCGATGTTTTCTGTGTACGTTCGAATTGGAATGGTGCGGTCTTTTGGAAGGAGAAAGATGGGGACGCGTAGATTGGTGCGGGTGTGTGTTCGGCGTTCCAGGTTCATAGGGGTCTTCCGTGACTCAGCCGTCTGGCAGCCGCCATTCCCGTTGGTTTCGCAGCCCATCTCTGTCTGACGGGGGATTTGATGCACCTTGAGCACTTTCGGCACCAACATTCGCCAGCCAATACAAATGCTGCCCAGAGGCGGGCCGAGCCATTCTTCGAACAATATCGCGGCACGAAATCCCAAACTCTTGGGATGAATGTGAAATGCTCAACAGTATCGCGACACGAAATCCCAAACTTTGGGGTAATGCAGAATGCAGAATGCTCGGAAAACCCCTTCGCGGATCAGAACTCGCCCCATAAAAGCAGCGCATCCGAGGAACCGATTCGGCTCAAGAGAGCTTCGACGCTTCGCGCCCGATCTGACACCCCGCTTCGCGAAGCCGAAGATCCACTTGCCTTGCCCAAATCCTCCTTTTTTATTTAGCTATATTGTGTTGACAATTTTATTGGCAATGCTAATATGCTCATTTGTGTTTAGCCAGCTATTGAAGGTTCACGCCGATATTTGTCCGACACCGGAGCGACTTTGCGTGTGGGCGGAACCAACAGTATAGTCGCTGACTTGCGCCGAAAGGTTATTCCATGATTTTTGGATCCCGTGTGTTTGGCAGAATTTCCCGAGTGTCGTTGGTTTTGCTTTTTCTAGGAGTAACTACCGCCGCCTTAGCCTCCGGAAGCTCTATTGCATATATTCAAGGAGCTTCGGCTACGAATAACGCGTACTTGTCGCATCTTCCGGTGTCCTTCGCAACCAATACGCGGGCGAACAATCTGATCGTGGCGGCCGTCTCCTGGGATACCAGCGGCGGAGCTCAGCCAAACGTGTCGGATTCCCAGGGAAATATCTATTCTTTAGCCACCACGGGCAACAACACCGCGCTTCAACAGGGACTCGCCATCTTCTACGCGGCCAACATCAAAGGGGGAGCGGATAAGGTGACCCTTCGCCTCACCGCTTCTGCTTCGTATTTGCGGGTGAACATTCAGGAATATGCCGGAGTGGCAAGTAATCCAGTCGATGTGACCGCCCAAAATATCGACACGACCGGCACCTCGGCGGCCAACGGCGTGACCAGCGGCGCCACCGTGACCACCGCCAGCGGAGACCTCATCGTTGGCGCCGTCATGGGTGATTCGGGAAATAATACGACCGTCACTGCGGGAAGCCAATTTACACAGCGGGTCGTGGCCGACGATGGCGGGGTCGATCCAATGGAGACGGAAGACCTGATCCAAACGAGCGCGGGGCCTGCTGCGGCCACCTTCACCTTCTCGACCGCCGGGAGCTATCAAGCTCAAATGGTGGCCTTCCGGCCGGCCGCCGCTGGGGGAACGCTCGCGCCGCCGGTGATCACGAGTTCGGCCTCAGCTACCGGACAGGTAGGGAGTGCCTTCAACTACCAGATCACCGCCACCAACAGTCCCACCAGTTTTAGCGCCCCGGACCTGCCGGCCGGGCTTTCCATCAATACTGGCACGGGACTCATTTCCGGCACTCCCACCGCTGCGGGCAGCCCTTCAATAACGTTAAGCGCCACCAACGCCAGCGGCACAGGTACCGCGACATTGGCCCTGACCGTCACCAACTCCTCAGCCGGTCTGACTCCATCCGGGCCCCTCTCCTTGAACGGGCAAAACGGTACGGTCATCAGCGGTCTGAAGATCACCTCCACGTTCGGCGATTGCGTCACCGTCACCAATTCCAGCAACATCACCATCAAGAACTCTGAAATCGGGCCTTGTGGCGGCAACGGCATCAACCTTAGCGGGGGCAGTTATATCAATGTGTATGACAGCTACATCCATCCGGAGATGACTAGTTCCACAAACCGAAACTGCTGCGATAACCACGACGGAATTTATGCCGATGGAACCAGCAACCTCACGATCCAAGGGAATGTAATTGCCTACGGAGAAAGCAATATTGAAGTCACCCATGTAAATACCGTTACCGTGATCGGCAATTTCCTGCTCAATCCGATTGATTCCGATCCATCACAGCCGGCTGATACGCAGAGCCGGGGACAGAATTTCCAGGCCTACTACGGCGTCCAGAACGTCTTGTTGAAAAACAACTATGCGCTGTCCAGCCCCGATACCACCAAATACCTCTATCCGGAAAACCAGGAGGATTCAATTAACTTTGGACAAACCAGCAGCTTCACCGTGCGTGACAGTTACATCCAGGGAGGTCACAGCGATTCAGGCTGCGGATTGATCGCCGACGATACGGCTAATGGCGCCCAGTTCCTCAACAACACGTTGGTCGACACGGGTCAATGCGGCATCGGGATTGCCGACGGAACCAAACAAGTGATCGATAGCAATCGGGTCCTCAATCGGACCCCCGTCGCCGGCGGCGGCAATACGGCGATCTACGTCTGGAAGCAATATAGCGCAGCGTGCGGACCAGTGACTATATCCAATAACATCGCGACTGCAGTACTGTCACGGTCAAACTATAACTCGTATTGGAACGGCGGAGGGTGCGGTCCGGTAACCTCGACCAACAATACTTGGGACGCTGCGGCGGATACAGCCTTGGAGCCGGTGAATACTAAGTATCCAGCTCCGCAAATCCCCCCACAACCTTTTGCCTGTGCCGTAGTCTCGCCTTTTACTTCGCAGACCGGCTGGTCCACTTGTACGCCTTGAACCGATGCCAAAGTACCATACTTCCTAGAACTAATTAAGTCCTTCAAACGTGGCTCTGGGTGCTTCTACTCGTTGACGGTCAGTCTGCTGGGTGATACCATCACCATTCATACTTCATATAGTTCTATTAATTTATTGAATGGCATGCTTGGGGTCGCAACTTGCGATCGAGGCCGAGGACTGTAACCCAGTCCCAATCACACCGAAAAACTCAGTGATTTTGGAGATACAGTGTCGAACAGAATACACGGATTGTCGTTTGCACGGGCAAAGCGAATGAAATTTCAGTACGGTCTGTTGGGCCTACTGCTGGTTCTTGTTGCGCGACCAGCACTGGCCCAGTCAGGATCAGTCAAACACGTCGTGGTGGTCATCGACGAAAACACCAACTTTGCCGACGCCTATAACTCGGGCAACATGCCCTACATGACTAACATGATTGATACGCGGGGGGCGCTTGGGACACTTTACTACGCCAATACCCATCCCTCCATCGGAAATTATTTCGAACTCACCACCGGGCAAATCCTCACCAATGACGATTCAAAGCTGCCTTCCACCTTCCCGGTCTCCGTGGATAATGTAGTCCGCGAACTTCTCGCGGCCGGTCTCACCTGGAAAGGTTATTGCGAGAGCATTCCGTCGGTCGGCTATACCGGCGGCGATACCGGAGAATATGCCGTTCACCACTGCATCCTCCCGTACCTGACCGACGTGCAGAACGATTCCACTCAGGTGAAAAACCTCGTTCCGTTCACGCAATTCGCCACCGACTTGAACAACAACCAATTGCCAAGTTTTTCCTTTGTTGTGCCCAACATGTGCGACGATGCGCACGATTGTTCGCTTTCACAGGCGGATCAGTGGCTGCAGACCAATATAGGGCCGTTGTTCGACAGTCCCACTTTCTACCAAGACACGCTTTTGATCTTCGTCTGGGATGAATCAGGCAGCGACAACACCTATGGTGGAGGAAACATCGAATGGGCCGTTTTTGGGGCCGGTGTCAAGCAAGGCTACAAGCAAAGCACGACCACCGTGTACCAACACCAAAGCACGCTGCGCTTGGTTCTCGAAAAATTGGGTGTTTCGGTGTTTCCGGGAGCTGCGGCAAGCGCTCCGGATATGAACGAATTCTTTACCACCACAGGCTCAGTCCCTCAAATTACCAGTGCGGGGACAACGACCGGCACAGTGGGAACGGCTCTCCGCTACCAGATCACGGCCACCAACAGCCCTACTAGCTTCAATGCTACCGGCTTGCCGGCAGGCCTCACCGTTAACACTGCCTCGGGCCTGATTTCCGGCACGCCCACCGCCGCCGGGACATCCAACGTGAGCTTGAGCGCCACCAACGCCAGCGGTACCGGAACCGCCGCCTTGACGCTCACAATCAATTCGGCCCCGGCCGCGCCGGTCATCACCAGCGCTTCGAGCGCGACAGGAACCGTCAACACCGCTTTCCGGTATCAGATCACGGCGACGAACGGCCCCACCAGCTTCAACGCCACCGGCTTGCCGCCAGGCCTCAGTGTCAACACTAGTTCGGGCTTAATCTCGGGTACGCCCACTGCAGCCGGCACGTCCAACGTGACTCTGAGCGCCACGAACACCGGTGGCACTGGAACCGCCGCCTTGACACTTACGATCAACAACACTGTCTCATCGTCGGGGCCCATTGCTTATGTGCAAGGGGCTTCCTCCGCGAACGACGGCTCTGCAACAACAGCCTCAACGGGATTTCCCGGCAACACCGGTGCCGGTGATCTGATTGTAGTGGCAGTCTCCTGGGATACCAGCGGCAGCGCTCAGGCCGGCGTGTCGGATTCGCAGGGCAATAAGTATGTCCTGGCCACTACCAGCAACAACACCACTACCTTCCAGGCGTTGGCAATCTATTATGCAGCCAATATCAAAGGAGGAGCCGACACCGTCACCGTCACCTTGAATCCATCGGCCGGCTATCGGCGGCTGGAGATCCAGGAATACTCCGGCGTCGCCACGACCAATCCGGTCGACGTAACGGCGCAGAATATTAACTTGAACGGCGGCACGAACACTGACGGCGTAACCAGCACCAATGCGACGACTACCGCCGACGGCGATCTCATTTTCGGCGTCGCTACTCAGGATTCAGGTACTGATACGCTCAGCGCCGGAACCGGGTTTACTCACCGCGAAGCAGTGAACAACGGGTCCGATAATCCGATGCTGACAGAAGATTTGACGCAGAGCGCGGCCGGATCTGTGGCGGCGACCTTCACGCTTTCAGCGGCGGGCAGCTATCAAGCCCAAATGGTGGCCTTCAAACCAGCCGGAACCGTTGCCGCGCCGGCTGCTCCAGTGATCAACAGTTCCAACACTGCCACGGGGACAGTGGGAACCGCTTTCAAGTATCAGATCACGGCGACGAACGGCCCCACCAGCTTCAACGCCACCGGCTTGCCGCCAGGCCTCAGTGTCAACACTAGTTCGGGCTTAATCTCGGGTACGCCCACTGCAGCCGGCACGTCCAACGTGACTCTGAGCGCCACGAACACCGGTGGCACTGGAACCGCCGCCTTGACACTTACGATCAACAACACTGTCTCATCGTCGGGGCCCATTGCTTATGTGCAAGGGGCTTCCTCCGCGAACGACGGCTCTGCAACAACAGCCTCAACGGCATTTCCCGGCAACACCGGTGCCGGTGATCTGATTGTAGTGGCAGTCTCCTGGGATACCAGCGGCAGCGCTCAGGCCGGCGTGTCGGATTCGCAGGGCAATAAGTATGTCCTGGCCACTACCAGCAACAACACCACTACCTTCCAGGCGTTGGCAATCTATTATGCAGCCAATATCAAAGGAGGAGCCGACACCGTCACCGTCACCTTGAATCCATCGGCCGGCTATCGGCGGCTGGAGATCCAGGAATACTCCGGCGTCGCCACGACCAATCCGGTCGACGTAACGGCGCAGAATATTAACTTGAACGGCGGCACGAACACTGACGGCGTAACCAGCACCAATGCGACGACTACCGCCGACGGCGATCTCATTTTCGGCGTCGCTACTCAGGATTCAGGTACTGATACGATCAGCGCCGGAACCGGGTTTACTCACCGCGAAGCAGTGAACAACGGGTCCGATAATCCGATGCTGACAGAAGATTTGACGCAGAGCGCGGCCGGATCTGTGGCGGCGACCTTCACGCTTTCAGCGGCGGGCAGCTACCAAGCCCAAATGGTGGCCTTCAAAGCAGCCGGCGCGCCGTGACCGACAGTCCCGACACGACCGACGCTTCGAACCGCTGATGCAGTTCGCTCACGGCACGCCCTCCGAGCCGAGACCGTGAGCGCAAAGGGCACGGATTTCCGTGCCATCCAACAGGGGGAACTCGCGAACCCTTTGGTCGTTGCGTTCAGCGCGTGCGCCGTTGCGTGCGGAGCTTCGCGGGCGCGACCGGGAGCCGGAGCTAAGCTTTCAGCGGCTTATCGACGGCTTTCCAGTTCTTCTCGTCCCAATACTTCACGCGGCCGTCGCGGTATGACTCGACGGAAAGATTGATCAGGATCTGCGCGTGCGCGGCCGTTTCCACATCCAGGTGCGGCTTCTCGCGAGTGCGCATGCACTGCAGGAAGTTGCCGATATGCGCCTGCATCATGTCCGTCTGCTCGACCGGAATTTTGATCTCATCGGCACCGAACTTGTAATCCGGGAAAGGATGACGGCCCTGCTGGCCCTCGACACGGACCAGTTCCGGACGAACAGTGATATTCGGAGTGGGACGCTCGAACATCCCATGTTCCACCATGATGATGGTCCCTTCGTGCCCGCGGATCAAGCCTGGTATGTGCTGCGAGTTCGCCATGGATGAACTGAGCACGAGCGAGTGCCCTTCCGGGTATTCCGCGAGCAGATGAAAGGTGTCGGGAACCTCGCGATCATTGATGAACGCGTATTTACCGCCGGAAGCCATGACTTTCGCCGGGTACTGCGGCTTGTCCCAACAGATGTTCATGGGAGCCACGACGTGGAAGAACAAGTCAGTTGCGATGCCGCCTGAATAGTCCCAGTACTTTCTGAACCGGAAGAATCGATCGGCATCCCAGGAACGAGACGGAGCAGGCCCCAACCAGGTTTTCCAGTCGATGAAATCGTCGCCCTTGCCATCCGGTCCGGCGTTCGGATCGATGGGGTAGTTCCACTCGCCTTCGATGGAATTGCGATGATACGATCCCTGGCTCATGATCATCTTTCCGATCATGCCGTCGGCAATCGCCTTCTTGGCCTTCCACCACTGATCGGCCGAGGTGGTTTGAGAACCGACCTGCAAGACGCGTTTCGACTCGCGAACAGTATCGACCAGTTGTTTCACTTCCTTGATCGTGTGGCACATCGGCTTCTCGAGGTAAACGTCTTTGCCCTGGTCCATGGCCTCGAGGGCGATCTTTGCATGCCAGTGGTCGGGAGTGGCCACAACCACGGCATCGACATCGGGCATCGCGAGCACCTCGCGATAATCCAGCGAACTCTTGGCCTTGTACATCTCCGCCTGTGTGCGTTTGCGCTTTTCGTAAACGTCGCAAACGGCAAGAATCTGACAGGCGTTGTTGTTATCTTCCGCGAATTTAGCGAAGGATCTCGCATCGGAGCTTCCGCGGCCGCCGCATCCAATGACCGCGATGTTGATGCGATCGTTTGCCCCGATCACTCGCGACGGATTCATCTTATTGGTAGCCTTGGCGAACGCTTTGGTCGCGAGCACGGCCCCTGCTCCGATACTGCCCGTACGTCTTAGAAAATCGCGGCGATCGAAGCCGTCTGCTGACATGTGTTCGTTCCTCTAAAAGAAGTCTACTCTACTTCGCCCGCCATGAAAGCATGGGACACTGGCAGAACGAATGCACGCGAAGCCGTCTGAGCGGTCCTCCCGCGCCGCTTTCGGATATCCGAACTTCCGCTATTACCTGCTGGCGCGATTTCTGACGACCATCTCGTCGGAGATGCAATCGGTGGCCGTCGGCTGGCAAGTATATGAGTTGACGCATCGGCCGCTCGATCTTGGGTTGGTTGGGCTGGCCCAATTTCTGCCAGGCGTTTGCTTATTTCTGATCGCCGGGCACACGGCCGACCGGGTTTCACGATGGCGCATCCTGCAAGCCTGTTATGGCGGGTTTTCAGTGTGCTCGTTGCTTCTGCTCGCGCTCAGCGGTCGCGGACTTACTGCTGCCTATCCGATCTATGCGGTTCTGCTGCTCAATGGAACGGTGCGAGCATTTAACACGCCCGCGAGTCAGGCCTTTGTTCCTCTGTTGGTAACGCAGCAAGACTTTCCGAATGCGGTGGCCTGGAGTTCCTCTATCTTTCAAACTGCAACCATCGCGGGGCCGATGTTCGGGGGCATTCTTTATGGACTGACCGGCAGTCCCGTTCCTGTGTACGCTTGCTCGGCAGGCGCATATTTCAGCGCGTTGGTGTGCCTGAGCCGGATCCGGCTGCAAGTCTCCGAACGGGCGCAAGCGGCGGATTCGACCGGCGTGGTCCTGGAGGGCCTGAAGTACATCTGGCGGAAGAAGCTGATTCTGGGGGCCATCTCGCTGGATCTGTTCGCGGTATTGCTGGGCGGCGCGGTGGCGTTGCTGCCCGTGTACGCGCGCGAGATCCTGAGAATCGGCGCAACCGGTCTCGGCATCCTGCGCAGCGCACCTGGCGTGGGCGCTGTCCTGATGGCGATTGCCGTTGCGCATTGGCCATTGCGCCGCCGCGCAGGCGCGACTATGCTGTGGTGTGTTTTCGGGTTCGGAGTGTTCACTGTGGTTTTTGGGCTGTCGCACAATCTTGTACTGTCACTAGCTATGCTGCTGCTTTCAGGCGCAGCGGACACGGTAAGCGTGATCGTCCGCCACACGATGATTCAGCTTGCGACTCCCGATCGGATGCGAGGGCGGGTCAGCGCGGTGAACATGGTCTTTATCGGCGCTTCGAATGAAGTGGGGCAGTTCGAATCGGGAATCACGGCCCAGTGGCTGGGTCCGGTAGCGGCGGTCGTGGCCGGCGGCATCGGGACCATATTGATTGTGGCGGCCTGGGCCTGGATGTTTCCCGCATTGCGCCGTCTCGACCGGCTGGCCGTAGAAGAGCAGATCGGCATGGTCATCGAACCGGCGGGGACGGGGAGAAGCGCGCTGCCCGGCGGAAGCCACGGATCATGAAAGGCGCTCTTATTCTGCTGGGAGTTCTTGTGGTGGCGGTCCTGATTTTCGGGAGTCAACTGCTGGATCTGCGCGGCGAAATCAAGACGGAGAAAAACGAAATCGACGCGCGCTGGGAACAAGTTGACAGCGACATGAAGGAGCGCGCAGATAGTGTACTAGCTCTCTTGGCGAGCATCCGAAGACCAGCGAACGAACCAGAAGACCCGATTGCAACGGCAGTTCAGAATGCCCGTCTCGCACTCTTGAACTCCCGCGGCAGAGAGGAGGAAATGGACGCGAATGCGCGGCTGGACGATGCCATTCCGCGATTATTGCTCGCTCACAAGCGGGAGATTTCCGTGACGCTGCAAGATGAGCTGGCGCGGGAAGAAAACCAGATTGCCGTGGACCGGCGGGATTACAACGGCGCGATTACGAAGTACAACACCGATATTGAGCTATTTCCGAAGAACGTCGCCGCCGCGATATTCGGCTTCCATCGCGACGATGGCTATTTCAAAACACCGGAAAAAGAGAAGAACGCTCCGCGCGTCAAGTTTTGAAGTACCGTTATTCCTCCTCGGGTTCCTCCCAGAGTTCCAGACCTCGCGCATGGCGATTCAGCACGGCCAAAGAACCGCTGCTGCTGAACCCGGCTGTCCGGAGCCGACGATAGGCGTTGGCTAAGTTCTTCTCTTCTTTGAAAAATTCCGCCAAGTTCTTGCCGCGATATTTGCGATCCAGATATTTTTGAATCAGGTCCAGCTCATCTGTGTTGGCGAAAGTCTTGCCTACGACGGTTTCGGCAATGCTGGAGGCTACTCTCTTGGAGCGCAGCTCGCGCAGGACGCGAAAACGTCCAAAACCCTGGTTCTGCAATCGCGACGCCGCAAATGCCTCGGAAAACTTCGTATCGTCCGCGAAGCCATATTCCCGAAGCTTAGCCATGGCGGCTGTTACATCCTCAGGATTCCCCGCTCGGCGAACCAGCTTCGACTTGAGTTCGTTCGCGGAGTGAGCGCGTTGGCCCAGAGCGCGCAACGCATAATTCCAGAGGCCCTCCGCATCGAGCTTTTTTGGCTTTCTGGTCGCGGCCATCTTACTGAAACGTTTGCTACTGTACCACGCTCTACAAGATGTAAACTGCTAGTAACGGGCCTATAGAGCCTCACCCCTAAGGAGATTCAAATGGAGGAAAGAAGCGGCTTCGGCTACTTTTTGTTAGGACTTGGTATCGGTGTTGCCGCTGGCATACTTTGGGCGCCCAGGGCAGGCGATGAAACGCGCCAACTGATCGCCGACAAAGCCGGAGAGGGCGCGGATTTTCTGAAGAACCGCGCACAAGAAGGCACGGAATACGTCCGTCAAAGGACGGACGACCTGAAGCAATCGGCTGCGGATCTTTACGAAAAGGGACGGTCCACGGTAAATCGCCAAAAAGACACTCTCAGTGCGGCGGTGGAAGCGGGTAAGCAGGCTTATCGGGACGCCGTGAGCGACGTCAAATCGGCGGCGGCAGGATCAGGCACTACGAGCGGCCCAAACGCAGACAAAATTTAGTGCGATCTCGATTCCATCGAGATAACGCCCTGCTATGGACCAGCAAACGCTCCTTACTATCTTCGTCGGAATCGCGGCGATCGCGATGCTTATTCAGGCAGCAATGCTTCTGGGATTGTTTCTGGTGGCCCGTTCGCTCCAAAGCAAGCTGACGCCGATGATTCCCGAAATAGAAGGAATTTTGGGAATATCGCGACGCACGGTGGAACGCGTGGAGAAGCATGTCGAGAAGATCGGCACAACGAGCAGCGCGATTCTAGACGTGACCAAACAGCAGCTTGGGAAGGTGGATGAATTACTCACTGATGCGACGACGCGGGCGAAGGTGCAGATGGAACGCGCGGAAATGGTGCTGGACGATACCATGACGCGCGTTCAAGAAACCGTTACGGTGGTGCAAACCGGCGTGGTGCGTCCCGTTCGGGAGATCTACGGCATCTTTGCCGGAATTCGGACAGCGCTGTCGTACTTAGGCCGCGGCAGCCGACCCACGGTGGACCATGCCACTTCCGACGAGGAGATGTTCATTTAGCGCAGAGACCGCGGATGCAACTTGATCGACACTGCGGCCGTTTTGCGCGGGGTTCGTCAGGAGTCGAGCCGCAGGTGTTCCAAGTCCGAGAGAAGCGCAAATCGTCTTCGGGCCGAAACCACTGTCTCGCCGATTTGCTGGATGGACGTGGAATCCCAGTGAGAACGGCGCGCAACCAGCCGTAAATACCTAATTTTTTCCGGGTCGATCTGCATGAGGCGGCAGCAGGTTGCGTCCACACTCGGCGGGTGCGCACCCGCTACAATGACACCGGCACGCGTGGAAGTGCCCAGAATGGGGCCGTTCCCTTCCATCGCTTCTATACCGTCCACCAAGCAGAATTGACGCGGGAATAGATAGTGAAGATCGGCGACACATTCGTCTATCCCAGCCCAATGCAGCGGGTTCTTCGGCCAACCGTACACCGCGCCGGGCACCACGCCGAACAGGTTTTTCATGGAGAGCGTCGCGCCCGTCCAGTGATGGGTTTTCATCTTCGGTAAAGACACCAGCAAGTCGCAGCGGAGAGCGCTGTTGGGCAGGTAAAGCTCGGAGAGCGAAGAGAATGGATTCGCGAGGGGCACGCGCGTCACGTCGTCGAGATTCAGATCCGTGAATGTACTTTCGAAGCTCCGGATGGCGCTGAAATATCCGGCGGCAGACGCCAGATCGAGAGTCATGCGCCGGTGGCCCGGGCCTTCGGCCACTCTCACCTCGGCGGCGCCGAGGGACCGGAATGCTTCGGCGACCGCAGCCACAAATGCCGGATGCGTATTGATAGGCGCCTGATGGCTAAACTCGACCAGATTGGGCTTGAGAAGAACTCTTTTGCCTGCTATCGCAACCCCGTGTTCGATGAGAATCCCGCGCACCCGCGATTCCAAATCCAACGAGTAAGATTTTGCGCGCACGATCGAGACGCGATGCGCTTGAGGAGGAGCGACTCGCGAACACGCAACAGCAAACGCGAAACATCCAAAGAAGAAATGTCGGCGGTTCATGGTCTGCATTCGAATATCAAAGGAGCATCAGCTTGTTCGTATTAGCGGGTGCTAATGCCAGCAGCCGGAGGCAGACGTCTCGGGTCGTGCGACAAGGGGAACTGGCAATAGGCGGAACCGTTCGACCGTGTTTGGTGAGCGCCAGTTGCAACCACGTTTCGCCCTCTACAGAGCCTCCTGTGGACCCCAGGGATTGCCAGAAACGCTCTGCGAGTAGCAGAGCAGCGGTTAGTTCTGAAGCCGGCACTCCCGACAGCGCGAGCAGCGCCAGACCTGTCGTTTCGGGGTAGGAGGTGGCGTCTTCACTTCGGTAGCGGGAGCCTCCGTGATTCCAGCCGCCGTCTTTACAGCGCCGGGAAAGCAAGTATTGCTGGGCGGCGTGTATCCGGTCTTTGAATTTTTGTTGGTTTGAGGACTTGGCTTGGGAAAACGTGAAGATGGAAAGGGCGGTCGGAATCACCCAGGGCGCTGTTCCAGGGAACCACGGCGAACCACCGCCTGGCTGGAACTGCGGGTCCGATTCCCGCAAGCGGCGGATTAGCCGTTCCAATGAGCTGGTTTCCGGCCTCATCTGACGAATGAGCCATTCCTGCGCGGTATCCCGCTTAGCCCGGTAAGGATCAAGGTCTGAGAGCGCAAGAGCCGCCAAGCTGGTTACCCAGGTGCTAGTCTGCACGGCAGGATTGGGAGCCCAACCTCCATCGGGCCGTTGAGATCGACCCAGCCATGCACATCCGCGCTCGTATTGGCTTCCTTTGATGCCATAAGCTTCCAAAGCAAGCAGTGCGAGGGCGGTAGGTTCGGTCCACGAGCTGAGGTGGGCATATCCCCAACCGCCATCGGCATTCTGTTCTCGTATCAGTTGCCGCTGAAGTAGATCGGCTTCAGCCACGGCAAACTCAGTCGGTGGGCAGCACTTTACGTTTGCGTCTGCGCTTCAAATAAAACAGCAAGCAGCTTCCGGCTGCAATCCAGACGAGCGCCTGCACGGTCATATCGTTCATTGCTTTCTCCTTTTCGAATACTCTGGCTTATGAAGAAGTGCCTCAGCCGGGATTTTTTTCGCACGACTGATATAGGTTCACATCGGCAGATGGCGCGAGGCTCATTAGCCTTGAAATGGATTAATTTATGTTGTGCATGGCCGGGAACAGATTATTGAACAACTGAAGCATGCCCGGACCCGCCGTCACAATCATGAGGGACGGCAGACAACAGAAAAAGATGGGAAACACCAGCTTGACGCCCACTTTTCCGGCGCGCTCTTCCGCTTCCTGACGGCGACGTATCCGCAAAAAGTCCGACTGGGTCCTGAGCGCCTCGGCGACGCTGGTTCCAAATTTGTCGGTTTGAACCAGAATGGCGACAAGCTTCTTGACCTCGTCTTCTCCGGTGCGCCGGCCGAAATTTCGAAGCGCGTCCGCACGGCTTTTTCCTGCCATAATTTCCATGTTCACGAACGACAATTCTTCGGCAACCGCGGGATGGACGGTCTTCAATTCGCGGCTTACGTTTACGATCGCCTGATCAAGCCCGCATCCTGCTTCGGTACAGATCACCAAAAGATCCAGTACATCCGGCAAAGACATTCGAATCTGTTCGTGACGGCGCTTGACCATCCGCCCGAGACCTAAACCTGGAAGCAAATAGCCGATCCCTCCCCCGGCGACCGGCAGAATCAGGTGCAGAAGAGGGTTTTGAACTTTGTTCCGGAACATGAGGCCCAGCACGACGAGAGCGAGCACCAGGACAATTTTGATCCCGGAGAACACCGCGACCGCCGAACCGGAGCGAAATCCGGCCGCAATCAGTTCATGTCTGGCAGCCAGCGCATCCTTGGGCGAAACCGGCATCAAATTGCCGATCGGCTCCAGTAATCCGGCAAACGAAAAATCTGCCTTCTGCTTTTTGATGTTGAGCGTGACGACAGTATCTGACGTGCTGTTCGTCAACTGGTCGAGCATTCTGGAAGGCTTCACATAGTGAAGATATCCAAAGACACAGACCATGGCGAGAACAAGGAAAAATAGAACAACAGGAAACAGGATGCTCATGTTCAGACCTTAATGTTGACGATTTTCTTGATGATGAAATACCCGATCACTTGAGCGATAATCGCGCCATAGACCATTTCCCTGCCCATCTTGTCGGTTATGAGCTGCCGCAGATACTCCGGACTTGTAAACATCATGAATCCGGCCACGGCAATGGGCATGAATGTGAGGACCATGCCGGTGATGCGGCCATGAGCGCTCGCGGCCTTCACTTGGCCTCGTAAGCGAAAACGCTCTCGGATAATATGCGCCAGTTTGCTGAGGATCTCGCCTAAGTTGCCGCCCGTTTCCTGCTGCAGAAGCACGGAGGAAACAAAGAAGCGAACGTCGATGAGCGGAATCTGAACCATGAGTTTGGAGAGTGACGCATCGAGCGACGAGCCCAATTGCAAATCGTTCGAAATGCGCCGGAACGCCGGACCGAGAGGTTCGGGCGAATCGGTGCCCAACATCTCCAGGGCGACCGAAAATCCGTGACCCGCGCGCATGGATCTGGAAAGAAAATCAAGAGCTTCCGGAAACTGCTCTTCGAAGGCGGCCAGGGTCTTGGCTCGCTTGCGCAGCACAAGCAGAAGGGGCACGAAAGCTCCGAGCGCGCCGCACAGGCAAGAGCCGATCTGAGGAGGAAGAACCCGCAGCTTCAGACCGAGTACCGCGCCAGCGAGGCAGGTGAGACAGGAAATGGAAATGAGCTTGGCGCCGGTCCAGTTCTTTCCGGATTGGGCGAGAATCGTATCCAGCCGGTCCATAAACCGGAAGCGGGCAAGAAATTCGCCGAGTTTGTCTTCTTTTTCGGCGGGGCGAAGAAACTCCGAGCGCTGCTCGGCCGGAGTGGCCTCCGCCTTCTGTAACATCGAGCGGATCTGCTGCTTCTGCTTCGACCTGAAGTAGGACTGCCCCAGTCCGACGCACACCAGGATTGTCGCGAAAACGACAACGAACAGAGCGACAGCAATCAGCATTGGGCCTATCTGACCTCGGCCACGTTTTGGAAGAGTTGCGGCGGAAGTTCAATGCCCGCCGCCTTGAGACGTTCGCTGAATTTCGGACGGACGCCAGTGGGTTTGAACCGGCCGGTAACGCGCCCTTCGCTCGATAGGCCCACGCGCTCAAAAACGAAGATGTCCTGAGTCGTTACCAGTTCACCCTCCATTCCTAAACACTCGGTGATGTAAGTCACTTTGCGTGTGCCATCCGATAAACGGGAGCACTGAATGAACAGATCGATGGCCGAGGCAACCTGCTGGCGAATGGAGCGCACATTGAGGTTGGAACTTGCCATGCCGATCATCACTTCCATGCGGCTTATTGCATCGCGCGGGCTGTTGGCGTGAATAGTAGTCAGCGAACCATCGTGACCGGTGTTCATGGCCTGAAGCATGTCGAGAGCTTCTTCGCCGCGAACCTCACCGAGGATGATCCGATCGGGCCTCATACGGAGAGCATTGATAAGAAGATGACGCTGGACCACCGCGCCCTTGCCCTCGATATTGGCCGGCCGGGTTTCGAGCCGTGCGACGTGAGTCTGGCGAAGCTGCAGTTCGGCGGCATCTTCGATGGTGACAATGCGTTCGTTCGCCGGAATAAAGCCGGACAGCATGTTCAGAAAGGTGGTTTTTCCGGCGCCGGTACCGCCCGAGATGATGATGTTGAGGCGCGCCTTGACGCAGCCTTTCACGAGTTCCAGCATTCCTTCGGTCAGCGAAAGATTGCGCAGCAGGTCCGCGGGCTGGAGCGGATCGGCGCCAAAACGGCGGATAGAGAGCAGCGGGCCGTCCACCGCGAGGGGCGGAATCACGGCATTCACGCGCGATCCGTCGGGAAGGCGGGCATCGACCATGGGCGACGATTCATCAATACGCCGGCCCACTCGCGAGACGACTCGCTCGATGATTCTCATCAGGTGCGCGTCGTCCTTGAACTCGATCGGGGTTCTTTCGAGTTTTCCGCCTCGCTCTATATAGATGAGGCGGGGAGTGGTCACCAGGATGTCGGAAATCGTATGGTCGCGCAGCAGCGGTTCGAGTGGCCCGAGACCAAATACCTCATCGAGGACCTCTTCGATCAGCCGGTCTTTTTCACCCAAACTGAGAGGCGTCTTTTCCTCGCCGACCAGCTTGGCTACGGAAGGCCGGATCTCCTGCCGGACGCGCTCGCCCGGCATTGAGTAGACAGCTTCCAGATTGATGCGATCAAGCAGTTTCCGGTGAATCGAAAACTTCAGCTCCTGATAGTGAAGCGAGGCCGGATCGCGCCCCGGCCCGCTCAGGCGGCTTGGTTCGGGCGGCCGCGTCTCGTTTCGAAGTGGGTCTGTTGCAACCATGATGACCTCTTAGCCAAATAATGCGAATTTCTTCTTGGATTTGACGGGCTGGACACCGGCAATCTTTGACGCCAACAACGCGAAGTGCTGTGCCAGGCGAGTATTCGAGTCGAGAAGATTACCGCTCGAATACGACTGGTACAGTCCCATGTAATCGTTCGGGAGCGCCGCATAGAGAGAACGGCCCAGAATTTTTTCCAGTTCCTGAGTGCTGATGTCCATCATCTTGGGAGTACGGTTCAGCACGAATTGCAATTTCTCGCCGTGTTCGAAAAGGCCGTGCACGATCGATTTGAGGCCGTGCAAGGCGACCACTTCGAGCGTGGATACCAGGAACAACTGGTCAATCTCGTCCAGAACGGCGGTGGCAATGGAGTTCAGGCTTCGACCCAGATCCAGAATGATCCAATCGTGCTGTGTCCTCATGAACTGCAGGACTTGCCGCAGTCGATCCTCATCCGGATGATCCCAGCGCGAGTAAGACGCCGGAGCCGGTATGACGGCCAAGCCAGGCCGGTGCTCGACGACGAGTGCTTTCCATAAGCTCTCATCGAGTCTCGAAAGATTTTTGATGGCGTCGAGAATCGAGTAAGAACTCGGCGTCTTCATGAGAAAACCGACTAGACCGGAGGTTAAGTCCAAATCAGCCAGTAAGGTATTTTTCCGGGTGAGGTTTTGAATCTCGGAGCTCAGGTGACAAGCGAGCGTTGTGGCGCCGCATCCACCTTTTGCCGAAAGAAATCCGATCAGTTTCCCCCGAGTCGCGGGCGCCACTTCGGATTCGGTAGTATTCAGAATTCGCGTGAGCGCCGGCCGGAGAGTATCCTTGAACGGCGGATGCAAGAACTCGTTTGTTCCCGCCCGCATGGCCGACAAAATCATTTGCGAATCGGAGTTGGAGTGGAGGGCGACCACCTTCAGGCGAGGCGCGTGATATCGCAATTGACGCATTGCAATATTCAGCTCGGACGGCACCGCGGAGAGTTCGAGCAGCAGCACTTCGGGCTTTGCGTTCCCGATACGCTCGAGAAGGCTGGTCCAATCGGAATCATGCACGTCGAAAGAGAATTTGACTCTCAGGCTGCCGCAGTAAGCCGACAACTTCCCGTCGCAGTTCTTCGTCCTGAATATGCACTAACAACTTGGCAGAGGTCATAGTAATTTGCTTGCTTCGCAGCGGGCTGAGTCTGTTAGAGCCTACGCGAGCGGTGGATCAATGGTTAGAACTCCCGGTGGCAGGCGGAGCGGCCGGCGGCGGCGTGGGCTGCGAAACCTGCGGTGGCGGCATGGCTGGTTTTGAGCCGGAATCGGGGTTCGATGGCGGAGCGGCTCCGTTGGCCTGCTCCAGACTCTTCACTTCCTCGACCGGCAGGGAATCCACTTTCGGTACCGCCACAAGCGGCTCCACTAGGATTCATCGGTGCGGCTCGTGGGAGCCCCTTTCATGAACGGCAGAGGCATTTTGATTTCGGGCGGCTTGACACCCGCGGGAATGGGAGCGACTAGCTCGGGCGTTACCAGCACCATCAGCTCGTCATCGTTCTTCGTTAAGGAGCGGGACTGGAACAGCTTCCCCAAGACCGGTATGTCGCCGATACCCGGTATTTTGTTGAATTGCTCCGTCACCTGATTATTAAGTAAGCCGGCGATGACAAAGCTCTGCCCATTTTCCAGCTCGACCTCAGTTTGAACGCGGCGCGTGGCCAATCCGGGAACAGTAAAGCCATTGACCGTGAGGCCGTTCGAGTAATCGAGCGAGCTGACTTCGGGAGTGACGACCAGGCGAATCGTGCCTCTAGGGGTGATTACGGGCAGGAACTGGAGACGGATACCGAATTCCTTAAACTGCACGGTGATCTGCCCTACGCCGGCAGCGCCGCCCTGGATGGTCGGGAATGGAAATTCGCCGCCAGCCAAGAAGCTTGCCGGGCGACCGCTCGCGGTCAAGAGGTTCGGCTCCGCGAGAATTTGAACCAGACTTTTCGCCTCGAGCGCTTGAATGAAGGTGCCGAGATTCAGGTCCGGACGAAAATAGAAGATGTTAAGGAGATCGGAGAAATTCACCTGCGCATTTCCAGTCGCCAGGACCGGATTCTGTCCAAACTGGCCCGTGGTGACGTTCCCGATTCCTTTTTGCGAGATGCTGAAGATGTTCACGCCGATCTGCTGCGCAGCGGACCGGCTTACGGTCGCAAAACGGACTTTGAGAAGGACTTGCGGATCGCCTGCAGGAACCGAAACTCGCAGTAAATTGATGACCTTGCCCACTGTTGCGGCGATTTTCGCGGCGCGGTCGGCCATGATGGAATCGTCCACCGTGCCTCTTAGAAAGACGTAATCGCCTTCGAGGGTTAATGAGACGTTGGGACCAACTTCCTTGAGCAGTTCGCCGCGAACGGCATCGACATTGACGCTGCTGGGAAGAGAGTGAACTTCGAAGGTCGATCGATTGCCTTTGGGATCCCACAAAATCAGTGTGGTGTCTCCCGGCATTTTGCCATTGAGCAGAACCTCCGTGGAACTGACCGCCACGGCCTCGGCTATGTCGCCATTAGAGATGGAGATGCGGCGAATGCCTTGGGGATGTTCCAGGATGATCGATTTACTGACTGTCACTCGCAATTGAGAGGCGTCAATGGACGGAATCCGTCGCGGTCACACCCTCCTGGGCGTGATTGGCCGCGGGATTCGACAGTTTTGCCGTTATGGCCGCGGCAACGGGCGGTGTGACCGGGCTCCTGAGCCATCATCAAAGCAGCGGCAAACAAAGCAGACGCTAGAATCTTCACTTACTTACTCCCCTGCGGAACAGCAAAACTCTGCTCACTTCTTTTCACTCCGCTGAAGACTTCCACGGTGGTAGTCTCCGGTTCTTTGTGCACCGGCGCGGGAGCGACCAGGCGCGGCGCCACCATCTGCGACATCGTTCTAGGCGCGATGGGCACTTTCATATCCGCCCCGAATAAGCTGGCCAAAGAAGCGCCCTTCGTGGTCTCTTCCTTGGTGTCAATCGGATTCCGCAAAACGAGTTGGACCTTGGTCTGATCGCTGGCCAAGTCAAGAATCTCGGCCTGGTCGGGCGTCACCAGCAGATTGACGACTTGAGCGGATTCGGGCTTGCCCTCTATGTTCTTCTCGATTTTCTGTCCGGCGGATAGGACTTCGATATTCTGCAGGACTGTGCGGCACAATTCGCGGCCTTGGTCCACAGTTCCAGCCACGAGCACATCCACGCGCATGCCCGGCAAAACGAAGCCCGCCAGACCAACGACTTCATTGACGCGGAGCGCAACCGCTCGCATTCCGACCGGAATAGTCGCGGCAAGGCCGGCGCCTGCTCCCCGCGGGGCTAATCTTCCGTCGAGGACCGGTTCACTGTCGTAGATCGTGGCGACGACGCCGCGGCCGACAATGTCCTGCTTGCTTTTGAGGACGTGGTCCGGGATAGGGCCGCCCCAAGCGACCTCTTTCAGGTCGCCATCGTGGATCAGTTCGCCCAATTGAAGGTCGCGCGCGGCGACAATAAGCTTATTCGTCGCAACTGAGCGCGCAGGGCTTTTCATCTGTAAAACGATGACCCTGTAGACAGCGAAGCTAGTAAGACTCGCTACGACAAGCGCGAATGCAAATACGCCAATGAGACGTCGGTTCATAAAAATCCCGGATAACTTTCTGAAGACAGATTGATAGCGTTTCGACCGAAACCCGGCCGAGCCGCTATCGAACTGCGGTTAACTGTTAGAAACTTTTGGAAACCAGGCGATCCGGAGAGCCGGCGGGGAATCGTTTTGGATTTTTCCGCGGCTCTCGAGATCGCTTCCGCCACCATCTACGATGAGGCGGCAGTAGTTGCACTGGTCAGAGCATTACTGATGTCTTGCCACAGCGTCTTGATACTGGAGCCGGCATTCTGCAAGAGCGCGACCGCAGCTAAAGCGATGAACGCAAGCAGCAAGGAATACTCAACCAAATCTTGGCCGTCCTCTTCCTGCCAGAACGTCTTTATAACCGAATTGATCATAACTTTCTCCTTTCCTGAATTTCTAAATCCACTTAGCTTCCACTTACCTGGGACCTGGTCGATATCCCAAGTTTCATTTCCCCGCTCAGAGAAACGGGTGAGAGTCCGATATTTGACTGAGGTCTTTCGAGCCTCTTACCGGGATATTGAGCGGCGCGGAAAACAATCACCGAACCGTCATCGAAAAGCAACTGCCAGTTGGAAGATTCCTTCAAAGCAGTCGCGAGCGGCGCGTCGGGCTTGACCATTACCGCGTCAACGCCAAACTGTTTCAGATCGGATTCCCAATCGTATCGGGCACTGAAGATGTGCTGATACTTGGTTACAAACGCATCGCCGTAGAAATCGGTCCTTCCATCCATGAAAACCTTCTGTTGAGGATAGAGGCGATAAATCAGATAGTCGCCCCATTGATCGGAGGTGAATACACGGGAAGCGTTCGCCGTTTTCAGTGCAGGGAGAGCTTCGATCGGGAAGCTCTTGGGCTCAAATTCGCCCTCAAAACCGGGTTTTTTCAGCGAGAACGAACAGACTACAAACAGAAGCGCCGCCGCAGATACCAGGTGCCAGCGCTCGATACGTTCTATCGGTTGCAGTTCACGCGCAATTTCGGACAATGCGAGACCTGCCGTGGAGGCCCAGCGGACCGACATGAGACGCCGCAGGAAATCCTGGAGCATGCACGCGGCGTAAGGACCGGCAACAAGCAGAAAAAGTGGTATGTTCCGGCCAGAGATCAAGGCCAAATGACTCCACACGAGCAATAAGAGCGCTCCCGGGAACTTGCGGTTCTGGAAACACCAAAGCGCCGAAGCTATCCCCAGCAACAACATGGACTCAAAGAAGATTGACCCGTGGTGAAAGCTGATCGATTGGTATTCCTGGATATTATCGAGTAACTTCGAGTTACCCAGATAGGCGGCGACGTGCTGATGCAACCGCCATCCATACGGGTTCGCCAGGGTGGCTAAACCACAAGCCGCCGCGCACACCAAGTATGGACGCGAACGCCTGTAGGTCGCCGTCCAAGTACCACCTGCCTCGAACGCCACCTGAAGCGCCTCGCCGGCCGCCACCGTAATCAACAGCGCGATACCGACAAAGAAGGAACCATGAACGTTCGTCCAAATCACGGTGACGAACGGTAACCAGTAAAGACCTTTGAAATGGCCCTTTTCAGCGGACACGATCACATGCAGGAAGATCAGCAGGAAAAGCCAGGAAAACAGATGTGGCCGGGCCAGCCAATGGATGACTGAACCACACATCGCGAGCATGGTGAAACCGAGCGCCAAGACATCGTTGTCCGAAACACGCCGAATCAGGCGAAACAGAAGCGCGGAAACCATAGCCAGGAGCAGCAGATTGACAAACGCGACTCCGGCCAGGCCCCAAACCTGATGAATACCCGCAAACAAGGCGTCCCATCCCCATTCCCAAGCGAACCAGGGCTGATCGGGCTTCGTGAACGAAAACAAATCGACTTTCGGAACGGTGTGATGTTGAAGAATCCATTCGCCCGTGCGGATATGCCATCCGGTGTCGCCGTCGCGGAACAAGGTTCTCGATCCAGGAAGAATTCCAAAGAGGAGAAACACTGGCAAAAGAAAGGCCAGATCGGTAAGTGAAGGCAGAAGGTGGACGCACCACGAGTTACTTCTCGTGTTCGTCACTTCCCATGGCTGCGTTAATGTCGCCTGCACCAATCTTGTTTACCTTCAATACCGCTTGCTTACGCGCGCGGTTCTGTTTCGTTCCCGGAAATCACTAGTAAGTACCGTCTACGCTCTCTATCGGTTGTGTCGTTACGTTTCATTAGAGGTATTCGCACGAGGATAGTCCTAGGGTGCTGTTCATCAGGACGCCGCGAACGACAAGAAGGCCAACGATCCCACCGCTATCGAGACGGCATGAGGAAGCCGCAAGGCATCGGCATGCCTGATGTCGAGGCGCGGCTCGCTATTCGAAGGAAGGCGGAAGCGCAGAAGCTCGGGGAGGATTACTCCGAGATTGGAGAAGGTCCGAGACCATCGCTTCTTCACCGCAATGACAACGAGGGATATAATTCCGCCTGCAAGCGCGGTGGCGACGAAGATCCAGATCCAGTTCTGGGGTCCCGCGATCGCGCCGACGGCAGCCATCAGCTTTACATCGCCCGCGCCCATTCCGCGAATCAGGTATAAGGGGAGATAAACTGCGAGCGCGCAGATCAATCCTAATGCTGCTGCTGTAAGGCCGTGTCCTTTGAACAGCAGTATATTCAGGCCGAGGCCGAGCACGATTCCACTCAGATTGAGCCAATTCGGAATTTTCCTAAAGCGAACGTCGTAAATGCCGGCGGCGAGCACCATGGATAACAGGACGAGCTTCAGAATCGTGGGCATGGATAGCACAAAACTCATCGGCCGCTCATTGTTCCTTGTTACTGTCTTGAGCCGAACTGAAGGAGAGGCGGTCGCCTACTTCTGTTCTAGAGCGGGAGATTGCACCTTGAGCTACCTCCAGGACTGAGGAGGCAGCGAGGCAAATGCGGATGCGGCTGGGGGCCAAGTGCGAGGACAGCTTACGTACTCTTAGCTTGGGGTCGAGAAATAGCACGTCGAGCGGCATTCGCATGCCGAAGGTGTGAATGGCTTCGCAGGGGGCAATCCAGATTCCCGACTCGTCTAGCAGCCCGGCTACGCCTAGCAGACCTCTGCGTCTGGCCGCGCTGGTGCCTGCCACACGGACGCGCGTCGCTATGGTTGAGCCGCGATCGAGATTTAGAACTACGTACTCCAAGAGGTCACGTTTCCCGTTAATCTCTGGCGGTGATTTTCGGGAGTCCATCAGACTATTCGTGGGAAAAGGCGGGAGTAAGTCTCAGAAATGGGCTGGGAGGGGACTGGAAAAAAAGGCGGAAGACTGACCGCCGCCTATTATTCTCGCCTGAGGTGAATCGCCCTCGGTCTGAGCGAGCTGTCGCTTCCGATTGCAGCGAGGCCAGATGGGCACCGCACTGTCGAGCCCAATCTTGCGCCTGGGGTGTACGAGGTCGAGTTCAGCGATGATAAAGGCCGGACGTATGCTTCGGTAGCACTCGCTGCTGATCAGCTGATGCGCCTAATATCACGAAGTCTCCAAAGGAATCTACGCCTGGCCTGAACGTCCACATCGTTGATTACATCTAGGCAGGTGTTACGTCTGTCGAAAATCTGGTGCGCCAGTGCGGTGTACGAAGTCCGGCTCACGGCGAGGCAGGAGTGCCCGCGCTACCGGCGGAATTTGGTTCGGAGGCGGTCGGCTACGGTTTGCGGGACGAAGCTCGATACGTCGCCGCTGAGGGTGATGATTTCCTTGATCATTCTGGAGCTGATGAAGGAATATTCTTCGCTTGCCATCAGGAAAATTGTTTCCGTTTCCGGGCGCATGCGGCGGTTGATGAGCGCCATTTGCAGCTCGGTCTCATAATCGGAGATGGCCCGGATACCACGCAGAATGGCATTGGCCTGGCGACGCGCGGCGTAATCGATCAACAGGCCTTCAAAAGAATCGACCTCGACGTTCTGGAAGTTGCCGGCCGCTTCGCGAATCATTTCGATGCGCTCGACTGTGGTGAAGAGGGGCTGCTTTTGGGTGTTGCTGAGGATGGCTACGATGAGGTGATCGGCCAGGCGGCTACCGCGCGAGATGAGATCGAGATGTCCGTTGGTGAGCGGGTCGAAAGAACCGGGGTAGATGGCGACAAGGCGGCGTTCGGACACGTAAAATTCTCGCATGGATTGGAAGACGTATTGTCGATTCCGGGGATGCGGGCATTTTTGAGGTGCGAACCCATGCGCCGGGTCCGCAAGGCGCGCTGCCTCTCACGGCGGAAATGCTGCTGGAACGAGCTTCCGGGGACTTGTTCGGTTTGAGCCAGAACGCGGGAATGGGTTGGGCGCCGGAAGCGCTGGGCGGAAAACAGGTACTGATTCTGAGCACGCATGGCGGCGTGCGGGCACCGGATGGAACACCCATCGCGCTGGGCTATCACACCGGGCACTGGGAAGTGGGTTTGCTGGTGGCGGAAGCCGCTCGCGAGTTGAAGGCGCGGGGAGCTATTCCTTTCGCGGGGGCATGCACCGATCCGTGCGATGGGCGCACGCAAGGCACGCCGGGGATGTTCGATTCCCTGCCCTACCGGAATGACGCCTCGATCGTGCTCAGGCGGCTGATCCGCTCATTGCCGACGCGCAACGGGGTCATCGGGATCGCGACTTGCGACAAGGGTCTGCCCGCGATGATGATGGCGCTCGCGGGGACGCCGGATCTGCCGTGCGCGCTGGTGCCGGGCGGCGTGACGCTGATGCCCGAGCATGGCGAAGATGCGGGTAAAGTGCAAACTATCGGGGCGCGATTCGCACACCAGAAGATCTCGCTGGAAGAAGCGGCGCTGGCGGGTTGCCGCGCCTGTGCCTCGCCGGGTGGAGGCTGCCAGTTCCTGGGCACCGCCGCGACATCGCAAGTAGTGGGAGAAGCGCTGGGTCTGACGGTACCGCACGCTGCGCTGGCTCCTTCGGGCGAGCCGGTCTGGCTGGATATGGCGCGCCGCACGGCCCGAGCGGTTCTACGTTTGGGCGAACTGGGCGTTCGCAGCCGGGACATCCTTACGCAAAGCGCGCTCGAGAATGCCATGGTCGTGTATGCGGCTTTCGGCGGGCTCCACGAATCTGCTGCTGCATATTCCGGCTATCGCGCACTCGGCGGGCTTGCCGCGGCCCACGGTAGCGGATTGGAATCGCATTAACCGCAGCGTTCCGCGTCTGGTGGATGCGCTGCCGAATGGGCCGCGCAATCATCCCACCGTGGAAGTGTTCCTGGCGGGCGGCGTTCCGGAAGTGATGCTGCATTTGCGACGTGCGGGACTGCTGAATACGAAAGCACTGACGGCTTCGGGCGAGACCGGTGGATGCGGTGCTCGACTGGTGGGAAGCGTCGGAACGGCGGGCAAGATTTCGCTCCCGATTGCTCGAGCTAGACGGCGTGGATGCGAACGATGTGATTCTTTCTCCGGATGCGGCGCGGTCGCGCGGATTCACTTCCACGATTTGCTTTCCGCACGGAAATCTGGCGCCGGAGGGATCGGTGGTGAAGAGCACGTCGATCGATCCGTCGGTAGTGGATGCGGATGGCGTGTACCGGATGCGCGGGCCAGCGCGGGTTTTTCTCACCGAGCACGATGCCATCGCCGCCATCAAGAACAGATCCGTGAAAGAGGGCGATGTGATGGTGCTGATTTGCCGGGGGCCGATGGGCGCGGGCATGGAGGAGACGTATCAAATCACTTCGGCGCTGAAGCATTTGCCTTTTGGAAAGCATGTCGCAGTGATCACGGATGCGCGATTCAGCGGCGTTTCCACCGGGGCGTGCATCGGGCATGTCTCACCGGAAGCTCTGGCGGGCGGGCCGATCGGGAAACTGCGCGATGGCGACATTCTGGAGATTGTAGTCGACCGGAACAAGCTGGAAGGGCACGTCAATTTCGTGGGCGAAGCCGGCGAGGCGTTTGATCCGGAAGAGGGGCACCGGCGTTTGCTGCTGCGGACTTCGAGATCCGATCTTCGGGCCGACCCGGCGCTGCCGCAAGATACGCGGCTTTGGGCGGCGCTGCAGCAGGTGAGCGGCGGGATTTGGGGCGGGTGTGTTTATGATGCGGAGGCGATTTTGGCGAAGATCGGCAGGCGCCATTCGAGCGACTGAAGGCGGAAGAAAGGGTCGAGCGTGCTCAACTCCTACATCCCGGTTTTTCTCGCGTTTGCGCGGTTTTTGCCAAACGGTATTGCGGGACTGAAGTGCCCGCGCGGGCTCAAGCCCGCCCCCCGGGGGAATAACATAGGAGCCATATGGCCATCGATGCCCGCGCGGGAAAACCCGCCGATCCCGGACAGCTAGTCAACATTCCGCGGCTGATTACGAGCTATTATGCGCTCAAACCCGACGTGGCCGAGACCACGCAGCGGGTTGCGTTCGGAACTTCCGGACACCGGGGCTCGTCGTTTCACGCTTCGTTCAATGAAGATCACATTCTCGCCATAACGCAAGCGATTTGCCGCTACCGCGCGCACCAGGGCACCACGGGTCCTTTGTTCCTGGGCATGGATACACACGCGCTATCGGAACCAGCGCTCGTCACCGCGCTGGAGGTTTTGGCTGCAAACGGAGTGACGGTTTTCATCGATCAGGATGGCGGCTACACGCCTACGCCGTCACTCTCACACGCGATTCTTACTTATAATCGCGGCCGTAAAGATGCCTTTGCGGATGGCATCGTTATCACGCCCTCACACAATCCACCGGAAGATGGCGGCTTCAAATACAATCCACCCTCAGGAGGCCCCGCGGATACCAGCGCTACTAAGTGGATTGAAAATCATGCCAACGATCTGCTGCGTGCAAAATTGAAAGACATCGCTCGCGTGCCCTATGAAAGAGCACTGAAAGCGGATACCACACGTCGCTACGATTATGTTTCGAACTATGTCAACGATCTGGGATCGGTGGTGGATCTGGAAGCGGTCGCGGCGGCCGGTCTCAACCTGGGTGTCGATCCGCTAGGGGGCGCTGGTGTCGCGTATTGGCCGCGCATTGGCGAGCGGTATTGCCTAAAGCTGACCGTGGTCAACACGGGAGTCGATCAAACATTCCGGTTCATGAGCGTGGATTGGGACGGAAAAATTCGCATGGATTGCTCTTCCCCCTATGCCATGGCCGGCCTGATCGCGCTGAAGGACAAGTTCGATGTCGCCTTTGCTTGCGACACCGACCACGACCGGCATGGGATTGTGACGCCGAGCGCGGGACTTATGAACCCGAACCACTATCTGGCAGTCTCGATCGACTATCTCTACCGCAACCGTCCGCAGTGGAAGGCGGACGCGGGCGTGGGCAAGACGCTGGTCAGCAGCAGCATGATCGATCGCGTGGCGGGTGATCTAAAGCGCCGGTTGGTGGAGGTGCCGGTCGGTTTCAAGTGGTTTGTGGATGGCCTGCTCGATGGTTCGCTTGGTTTCGGCGGGGAGGAGAGTGCTGGGGCTTCCTTTCTAAGGAGAGATGGTTCGGCCTGGAGCACGGATAAAGATGGTTTAATTATGGGCCTGCTCTCTGCCGAAATCACGGCCAAAACGAACAAAGACCCAGGGGAACGATACCGGGAGCTAACCCAGAAATTCGGCGATCCGGTGTACGAGCGGATCGATGCCCCGGCCTCGCCAGACGAAAAAGCGATCCTGCAAAAGCTATCTCCGGAACAAGTGTCCGCGAAAGAATTAGCTGGCGAGCCAATTGAGGCTATGCTGACCACTGCGCCGGGAAATGGAGCGGCGCTGGGCGGGTTGAAAGTGGTGACGAAGAACGGATGGTTTGCGGCACGGCCATCGGGCACGGAGAATGTGTATAAGATTTATGCCGAAAGCTTCCTCGGGCAAGAGCATCTGCGCCGGCTTCAGAAAGAAGCGCAGGAGTTGATCTCCAGAACCTTCCAGGGCGCGGCGGTTGCGAAGGCCGGGTAAGTGAAAATTCTCCGATAAGCCTTAGTAGTACCAAAACAGTACCCGAATCAATTGACAGAGATTCTCGGGTTGTGATGGTGTAGGACTTCTCTAACAAAAGAAAGGAGAACCTATGCTCAAGTCGAAGAACTTGCACAAAACCCGCACTGCATCCCTTGTTACATTTTGCGCAGCGCTGGTCCCGCTGATGTGCGAACCAGCACAAACCGCTACGATCTGTGTAAATCCGGGTGGTACGGGAGGCTGTCTGGCGAAGATCACGGACGCGGTTTCGGCAGCTTCGCCTAACGATGTTATCCGGGTCGCAGAAGGCACTTACAAGGAGTACGTGATTATTGGCAAGCCCCTCTCCTTGCTAGGCGCGGACCGTGAAAAAACTGTTATTGACGCCACGGGTTTATCCAATGGCGTTTACGTGGATGGCCTCGACAATCCGGGACTTGCCGGCGTGGTTGTGAAAGGGTTCACGGTGGAGAATGCGAATTTCGAGGGGATTCTTGTAACCAACGCTTCAGACGTCACGATCTGGGGCAACCACGTGCGCCAGAACGATATCAACCTTGACATAAACACAACAACCTGCGTCAACCAGGGGCCCTTCGAGACCGACGAAGGTTTTGACTGCGGAGAAGGCATCCATTTCAGTGGGGTGAATCATTCGATCATCGCCGACAACATTGTGGAGAATAACGCCGGCGGCATCCTACTCAGCGACGATACCGGCAAAACCTACGACAATTTCGTCACAGGAAATATATCGAGAGACAATCCGTTCGATTGCGGAATTGTTCTCGCATCGCACGCGCCAGGGCCGGGTTCAACGGCGGCACATAACGGCGTCGTTCACAACACGATTTCCGGCAACCAGTCGATCCACAACGGGTATCAGGTTCCGGGAGCAGGCGCCGGGGTCGGCATCTTCGCCGACGGGACCGGAATCGGTATCGTTTCGGGCAACGTCATCATCAACAACGAACTTTTGAATAACGGCATTGGCGGCGTAGCCTTTCACAGCCACGTCGGCCCCTTGTTCGGGTTACCTGCCGACGATCTCAGTGACAACGTGATCGTGGGCAATCACATCTCCGGCAACGGCACCGACCTCTTCGACACCGCGACGCCCGGCCCGACGGGAATTAACGTGAATAGCGGAATGGGAGGCTCACCCATCACCGGCACCATTATCTCGGAGAATCTCATCGAGCATGAGGCTGAGGACATCGTAACCAATACACCCGCGCTCGTGTACATCCATTTGAATAATCTGCTCGGGGAAACTCTGGGCGTTGACAACCTCGGTACCGGTATGGTTGATGCCACCGAGAACTGGTGGGGATGCGCTCAGGGCCCCGGACACGCCGAATGCTCCAGCGCAGGGGGAGCGGGAGTAGTCTTCACACCTTGGCTCAGGAATCCAGCGCCGAATACCAGTAACAAATAAGCCGTGTAGCGGCTATTAAGGAACGCGCGCAAAACGGCCGCAGTATCAAGCGCGCTCCGCAAAGAACGGCGGGGTTCTTTCCCTGCCTCGGGCGCGCGCATCCGCGGCCTTGGCGCTTTTGAGGAACCTGCTTCGTGCGGCTGAATACGGTTTCGGGCTGGGCCTGGAAACGGCAGCATACCCGTCCCTTGCCGCTGCTTCGAACCCTCACTGCTAAACTGCAAATTCGATGAAGTACGGACGGCTGACCCGGCGAACCATGCTGGGCCTCATGGGCGCCCCGGTAATCGGCGCGTTCGCGCAAGGCGTCTCTTCGCGCGGAGTGAAAGCGCAGCCGCGCGGGAAATTCTCGGGCCTGCCGTTCAATGCCTGCTTCACCGATGTTGCGTCGAAGGCGGGTCTAAATGCTCCGCTGATCTACGGCGCGCCCGATCACAAGACCTACATCATCGAGACGGTCGGCTGCGGTTGCGCTTTCTTTGACTACGATAACGACGGCTGGCTCGATATCTTCCTATTAAGCGGTGTCCGCCTGGAGAATACTCCGGAAGGCGCGACGAACCGGCTCTATCACAATAATCGCGACGGCACGTTCACCGACATAACCGATAAGACAGGGCTGGGTCGCTCCGGGTGGGCTTCGGCAGTGGCTGTCGGTGACTACAACAACGATGGTTTTGACGATCTGTTCGTCACCTACTTCGGTCAGAACGTGCTCTACAAGAACAACGGCGACGGCACATTCACCGATGTGACTGAGAAGGCCGGCCTTTTGCACGCCGGAAACCTTTGGGGTTCCGGATGCACGTTCGTCGATTACGACCGGGATGGCAAACTGGATCTTTTCGTTGCAAACTACCTCGAGTTCGACATCAACAAAATACCGAAGCCGGGCGAGAGCGGCTATTGCAACTGGAAAGGCATTCCGGTCAATTGCGGTCCTCGCGGCCTGCCTCCCGGCGCGGTATCGCTGTACCACAACAACGGCGATGGGACCTTCAAGGATGTGAGCACTCAGTCGGGGGTGTCGAAAGCTAAGGGCAGCTACTGCATGACGACCGTGGCAGCGGATTTCGATAACGATGGGTGGCCCGATATTTACGTCGCCTGCGACTCTACTCCCAGCTTTCTTTTCAAGAATAACCACGACGGCACATTCACCGATGTTGGCCTGGAGAGCGGTGTTGCCTTAAATGAGGACGGCATGGAGCAGGCCGGCATGGGTCTGGGCATTGGGGACTACAACCTGGATGGCAGTCTCGATATTCTCAAGACCCATTTCGCCGACGATACGGCTGTCCTTTACCGGAACGACGGCAAAGGCAGTTTTGAGGATGTGACGAATTCGGCCGGGCTGGGTGTTGAAACTCGCTTCATCAGCTGGGGAGCCGGAATATTCGATCCCGATAACGATGGCTATCCGGATCTTTTTTGGGTTACGGGAAGTGTTTACCCTGAGATTGAGAAGACGCTGCCAAACTATCCGTTCAAGAGTCCGCGCATTGTTTTCCGCAATCTGAAAAACGGCAAGTTCGAGGAACTGCTCGACCAAGCCGGGCCGGGGATCGCGGCAGTTCATGCGAGCCGCGGCTGCGCCTTCGGAGACTTCGACAACGATGGCGATATGGACATTCTGGTGATGAACCTGAACGAGCCGCCCTCGTTATTGCGCAATGATGTCAGCGGGAACAACCACTGGATCAAGGTGAAGCTGATTGGAACCAAATCAAACCGCAGCGCGATCGGAGCGCGTGTGACAGCGCATTATGGGGGTAAGCTGCAGGTCCAGGAAGTCTTAAGCCAGGCGAGCTTCTATTCCGCTAACGATCTGCGGCTGCACTTTGGACTGGGCGCCGCACAGAAGGTGGACCTGGATATTCGTTGGCCGAATGGCGGAACTGAGCGGTTGGCGAATCTAACGGTGGATCGGCTGGTCACCATTCGAGAAGGCTCGGGGATTGTGAAGACCGAAGCGTTTCCGAAGCGCATGGGTTGAGGGGTCGCCGGCGTCGCGGGCAAGGCCTTTCAGCCGCCCGAGATAATCCGGCGCACATCCTTTAGCAGCACGAACAGATGCATCGGATCAACTGGCGAGGCCATGAAATCGAAATGCTCATAAAACCTCCTGGCAGTTTCGTCCTTTGCATGAACCGCAAAAGCACGAATTCCGGCAATATCGGCGGCCTGCAAGGTGCGCAGCAAGGCATCTTTCAGCAGTGATTTGCCGATACCCTGGCCGTGCCGGCGTCGATCCACTCCCATGCGCGCCAACAGCATAATTGGTACCGGATGTTTTGCGAGACCCTTGGTCAGGCGGCTCGGGGCTTTGTCGTAGGTTACCTGGCCGACGGCAAGAGTGTAAAACCCGACGATCTCATCACCGGCAATTCCAACGTATGTTTGAGAAGCGCCGGCCTGCTGATTCTGCCAGGCATAACGCACCAAGTATCGATTCAGTTGCTCCCGGCCGCAATCGAAGTTCTGGACGTTGTGGTCAGCTCGCAGTTTTTCAATATGGGGGACAGAGGTCACCGATGCGGCTCAGCATCAAAAAATCCGGGTTCTCTCAGGAGACGCTTTAAACGGGGCAACCGGCGCGGAGGCGCATCGAGGGCCGTCAGGAATGCGTTCCATCGCGCCGAATCCAGGCCAAAAGATCGACGATCGGTAAGTGTTTCGTCGGCTCTCGCAAGTGCGCTCTCGAGGACGAAGTCACTGACAGACCGGCGCGACGCCGCTGCGGCCGTTTGCAAGGTTAGTTTGGCCTCGCGGGTGAGTCGGAGATCAAGCTTTTCGCTGCGAGTGGTACGGGACGGCACGTTTCTCTTTTTATTGCACTCAGGATAAAACACTCTGCCCGACAATGTCAAGACAAGGGAGATTTCCCAAGTTCAGAAGACGCAGGCCGCGGCAAGACAGAGTTGTTTGGCGGATTTGGCTCGCCGAAGCGGCGCCACTGCCGAATTTAGAAGTAAAACTTCGCCCCAAGTTGGATGATACGCGGATCGCGGTAGCCGGTTATGGTGGCAAAGGTCGAAGTGGTTGTGGCGGTTAAACCCAACGTGCTCGGATTCGCGTGATTGAGAAGATTTGACGCCTCGCCGCGTAATTGGAAGCGGAATCGCTGCTCTGGGCCCCAGGTAAGGTTCTTTGAGGCTGAGACGTTCCAGCCTTCGTAACCTGGTCCGTTGACGATGCCACGGCCGGCATCTCCGGGACGATGCACGCCAGCCGGAACATTCGCGAAGCAGGCGAGATTGAACCACTCGTAACGAGTATGGTTGAAGTCATTCGGATTCCCGGTCGGGCATGCGTTTGACGACACGACATCCGGCCGAAGACTGGCCGCGCTGGAACCGATAATGCCCAAACCGGCGGGATCCGTTCCGCTCGTGGTGACAGTGTACGGTAGACCGGTGTAGTAACTAGCGATAGCGGAGAGCTCCCAACCGCCGAGGGCGTGGCCGACCCAGCCCTTTTGATCTTTGAAGAACGGAAGAGTGTAGACAATGTTTGCGCTGAAGACGTGCGTACGGTCATACTGCGCGCGACCATACTCGCCCGAGTTGAAGTTATAGAGATTCTGGGCGGCGGTGGAGCGGTCAGTCTGATTGTCAGTAAGGTTTCTAGACCAAGTGTAAGAGGCCGTAACTAGCGAGTCTCCCGTGAGCTGCTTTTTTGCGTAGACTTGCAATGAGTTGTAATTCGAGTTGAACCACGTCTCAAGCGCGTTGATCGCGTTATAACCCGGGTAGGGCCGAATGATATTTAGAAGTGTCTCGTTGGCGGAAGTAAATGTCGTTGTAGGCGAGACCAACCCGGAGCTCCAGGCAAGGCCCGGATACACACTATTCAGATCCACTTCGCCTAAGAGATGCGTGCCCTTGTTGCCCACATAGGCAATGTTCAGTTGCGAAGTGTTGGTGAGCTGGCGTTGAATTTCAAAGCTCCACGATTGCGTGTAGGGCGTTTGGAACTTGACTGACGTGACATGTAACACTTTCGGCGAGTTGCTAACGGTCGCCGTTCCCCCGGCCGGGTTATCCAGAGTTGTGTTGGAGATGTTCGCGGAGATTACGAATGGAGGATTCGCCAAAGATATTCTGCTCATAGATGCCATACAGCGTGTCATCGAAGAAGATGCCGTAGCCTCCGCGAATGGCGGTTTTGCCGGTGCCGAAGGGATCCCAAGCGAATCCAATGCGCGGACCGACGTTCCCGTTATCCTGCGACGAGACGGCGGCGCCATAGGGCGAGTTCTGATTATTGATGATGATGCCGTTTATGTAGGGATTCGGCGTTCCGGCCGCGAGCAGCCCAGTGGAGGTGAATTGCGGTGCGGCAGTCCGGTTGAAGAGCGCCGGATCGAAGTTAGTCATCTCCTTTTTGGCGTCGATGGGCTGGCGGAAATTCGAATAGCGCACACCAAAATTCAAAGTGAGATTCGGCTTTATGCGCCAGTCGTCCTGGCCGTAAAACTCCCACTGCTGAACCCGAATATCAGGCGTTATGTCCTCGGAAGCCTGGGTGAATGTAGCGACATTTCCCAACAGAAAGTTCGCCCAGGACTGTTCGTAAGTGAGGGCACCGGCAGGCACGCTGGCGGGAGTCATGGTGAAGGTCCCCTGATTCCCATTCCCTGCATTCTCGGTCTTTTGATAATGGTTGTAGCTGACGCCGAACTTGGTGGTGTGACTACCAATAATTTTGGTCACATTGTCAAAGATGTTGTGATTTCGGTTGTAATCGCGATATTGCCCAAATGTAGTTACGGACGTCCCACCGGAAAAGGCGAGGTTCGGCACCTGAGTCAAGGTTACCGGAAACGGCAGAGTAGCTTTGATATCCGGGGAATAAATCGAGTTAAGAAGCCCGATCGGGTTACTTATCAGCGCACCATATGTGAAATCCCAACCCGCTTCGTTTAGCAGCGTCGGCGTGAAGGATGAACTTGCGTGGACCGCCCAGTTGCGTCCCGGAGCATTGGTGCTGGTTGCAACCGCGTTTGGGACAGGAACTCCCGTAAAAAGTCCCTGAGGCTCAACGGTGGGGATCTGGTCGCGAAGATAGCGGGCGGAAATGTGGAGCTTGTCTCCGAAATTCTGGTCCAGTTTGTAGAGTTCCTGCTCGAAGAAGTATTGATTCCGGAAAAGGGTAGTTTCACTGTTCGTTGTGGTGGGAAGCGGCATTCGAGAGAAAATGTCCTTTATATACTGCTGAGCCACAGGATCGATGTTGCTGATCTGGTTCGAAGTTGCCGCGCACGCAGTACCGCTGTATTGAATGCAGACCTGATGCGGAAACGTGCCATTGAGCTCCGCCGCAGTGGGTAGCACGGCTGTTCCGCTCGAGTAAGTGATGACACGGCGAAACTCCTGCGAAAAGAAGAAGAATGTCTTGTTTTTGCCGTTATAAACTTTGGGAATCCAAACCGGACCGCCTAAGGTTTCGCCGAAATTGTTGTAGTGCAGTGCGGCCACGGGCGCCTTGCCATTCACCAAATTTGCGGCAGTAGTGGTTGCGTTGGTATAGAAGTTATTGGCCGCAAAATCGCTATTACGGACGAATTCGAATGCATCACCATGAAACTCGTTCGCGCCTGATTTCGTGACTACGGTGACTTGGCCGCCCGCGGCCCGGCCCAGATCCGCCGAATAGCCTGTCCGCTGCACTTTGAATTCGGCAATGGAATCGATGCTAGGCGTATTGACCAGCGTCTGGTTTGAGCCGCGATCCACAATATCGGCGCCATCAACAAGGTAGGCGCTCATGGAGTTGCGAGTTCCGTTAATGGAAAACGGAATGGTGGCTGTTTGGCCGGAAGGAAGAGAGGTGCCGACGTACAGCTGGTCGACGGAGGCCGAGGTGACGCCCGGCATCAGACTTATGAGCTGTTCGTAATTGCGGGTCACTAATGCAAGCTCGCGAATTTGGGTACCGGTGATGGTTGTGCTCTGTTCAGATCCCTGCTGTAACTGGACCTGGATGGGCGAAGCCTCGACATTTAAGATTTGAGAAGTTTGTCCGACCTGCATCACAAGGTTGATGGTCAGCTTATCGTTAACGTTAAGTACAATCCCTTGCCGCACTTCTTTTTTGAAGCCCTTGGCCTCTACCGCGATGCTATACTTGCCAACCGGCAGTAATGCGGCGACGTAATTGCCTGAGCTATCAGTCGCGATCTTGTGCTGCACCTGAGTATCAATGTTTGTCACTGTAACATCGGCTGCGCTGATGGCGGCGCCCGATGGATCCGTAACCGTTCCGACGATAGTGCCGGTGGTGTTCTGAGCGAAAGACATGCGCGACGCCACAAGAAAGATCAGACAGACCGCTGATGCGCACTTGCAGACAGTAGCCAACGTAACCTCCCGAATCGCAACTGATCTATTTTGCAACGAAACGATTACAAGTGCCACGCAAAAAACTGTTGCCGAATGCAGGCCAAAAGATCGACCCTCGGCAAGTGCTTCGCCGGCTCTCGCAAGTGCACCTTCGTCGCTGAAACCCGATCTAGAACCAATAAACCATCCTTCCTTCGCGATGGATCAAGGATCACACGCCTATTCACCCGACAAACCCCGGGAATTGCCAAAACCGTTGCACAGTCTGATCTGGCGTCCAAGCTAATTCCCTATTGCGCATTGATAAATAATGAGTTAACATCCTTTCAGCGGCGTGAATTCGCCAAAAGTTGCTTTGGGAAGAGGGTAGTCAGTGCCACGCCTGTTTCGGCATCGGCATGGTCGTGGTGTTTCGCCGGCTCGAACTCCGCGCGAAATATCGGATAAGTGTACCCTCACGATGTTTTATCCACTAGGAGGTTGTACTCGATGAGAACGCTCAGGTTGAGTGTTGCAGCACTTTTAATTTTGCTCGGAGGGTCGCTCGCGATTGCGCAGGAAATCTATGGCACGCTGGTCGGCTCGGTGACCGATGCTACCGGCGCGGTCGTTCCCGGCGCTTCGGTCCTGGTTCACAGCAATGACACGAACACCGATGTCAGAACTGTCACTGCGGACGGCAGCGGCAATTTCACGGTTACGAATCTGCCGGCGGGCACGTACACGGTCACTGTGAAGAACGCCGGATTTCGAAGTTACTCCGCGAGCAATGTGATTATCCACGTGGCCGAGAAGCGCACGCTGGACGTGCAACTGCAGCCGGGACAGGTTACTGAAACAGTGAACGTGACCGAGACCGCTGTGCCGGTTCAAACGACGAGCGCAGCGCAGGCAGCGACCATCACGGGGACCCAGGTTCGGGAGCTGCAACTCAACAACCGGAATTTCGAACAGCTTGTCACGCTTCAGCCAGGCGTTACTAGTCAGTTGCCTGACATCGTAGGATTCGGTCTGAACAATGCGACCACCATCTCGGTCAACGGAGCGCGGCCCACGGCGAACAATTGGACTGTGGACGGCGCTGACATCAACGACAGCGGTTCCAACGGGACACTGCTCAACGTGCCAAGCATTGACGCGATTCAGGAGTTCACGCTGGGCCGCAGCAATTACGACGCGCAATACGGTCGGAGTGGCGGTGGCCAGGTGCTCGTAGGTACAAAGTCCGGAACGAGCCAATTCCACGGCGATGCTTACGAGTTCGTGCGAAACGATATCCTCGACGCGAATTCGTTCTTCAGCAACTTGGTGGGAGCCAAGAAACCGCCATTGCGCTACAACGACTTCGGGTTCACAATAGGCGGCCCGCTCTTTGTTCCCAAGCTTTACAAAAAGAGCGAATCGAAGACCTTCTTCTTCTGGTCCGAAGAGTGGCGCAAGACGGGAAATCCAAGTACCAATACGGCAGTAGTTCCTACGACAGCCCAGTTGGCGGGGACATTCACGGGGGTAGTGAACCCGGGCCTCGCGCCTGCAAATTGCGTTACCTACAACGCGGCTACTAATACATCGCAGATCAGTCCGTCATGTTTCAGCAAGAGGGCAGTCGCTTACATCAGCAATATTTACTCGAAGTTCCCGGCCAACGCCGGGAACGGAACGCAATTCATCAACAACACCGTGGCGAAGCAGAACTATCGCCAAGACTTGGTTCGGCTCGACCAAAACATCACCGACAAGATCCATATTTTCGGTCGCTTCATGCAGGATGTGGTTCCGACGACCGAGCCCCTGGGCCTGTTTGCATCCCCGAACGCTCTGCCAGGCGTTTTCTCGACCGCGACAAATGCCCCGGGCAAGAACGTAGTTGCCAACATGAGTTGGGCGATATCGCCGACTGTTGTCAATGAGGCTGCCTTTAATTACTCATGGGGAGCCATTAATAGCAATTTAACCGGAATTACGAACTCTCCGGCATTCTTTTCGGCCGTCGGTACCGGTCTCCCATTCACCGACCCATATGGCCGCGTTCCCACAGTAAGCATCACGGGAATCAATTCTGTTTTTGCTCCCTCCGCCCCTTACTTCGAGCGCAACATCGATAAGAATTTCTATGACAACTTCTCCAAGGTGATCGGGAACCATACCGTCCGCGCGGGAATTACCGTTCAATGGATGCGAAAAACGGAAAACGGCCCCGTTGGGCCGGGCGGTTTCTCTTTTGGAACGCTGTTTGGGAATCCGGCGTTCGCGAATTTCCTGCTTGGTAACGCATCCTCGTTTTCACAATCGAGCCCCGACACGATTCCCAATCTGAACTATCTCAATATTGAAGGCTATGTCCAGGATGACTGGAAAGTAACGCCCCGGTTCACGCTGAACTTCGGATTGCGATACAGCTACTTCCCAGCGCCCGCGGATGCGAATAATACGCTTGTAAATTTCGATCCGGCTCTGTTCAACGCTGCGGCGGTTCCCCTTATCAACGGGGCCGGCACGCTTTCTGGTGGAAACTTTGTCGCAGGACAGGCTCTGACCCCGACAAATTATGTGAACGGGCTGATCTTTCCGGCCGGCACGGCATGCGCCAATGCTCAGAAACTCGTCTCTAACGCGGCATGCTCACCTTTCGGATCGATCGTCAATCCGAATTCAAACAATAACTTCGGACCTCGATTCGGATTTGCATGGGATGTTCTCGGCAACGGGAAAACGGCTGTCCGAGGGGGCTATGGCGTTTACTATGACCGAAGCTTAAACGGCATTTGGGAACAGAATGCTTTCAATGATCCTCCTCGCGTGCAGCAAGTGAATATCCCTAACACTACCTTCGACAATCCGACAGCAGGAGCGGCAACCACACGGCTAAACCCGTTCAATTTGACAGTGACGGGGAATCCTACCTTCAAGGTTCCCTCATACCAGGACTATAATTTTTCCGTCGAACAGCAGATACACACCAACACCGTCCTTCAAGTGGCCTACGTTGCTACTTTGGGAAGGCATCTGCTCGGAGATATTGACCTAAACCAAGTTCCTGTGGCAACTCGCCTAGCGAATCCAACCGTGGCGCTAAACGCGCTCCGGCCATATCTCGGTTATGGCACCATCACGTCGAGAGATCCGATATTCATAAGCAACTACAATTCGTTGCAGGTTTCGCTGAATAGACGCGTCTCGAATGGCCTGACGCTGGGAATTTCCTATACCTGGTCGAAGAACCTGGCCACCAATCCGGGCGATCGTGCAACGTCCATTGCGGACACCTACAATTCCCATCTGGACTACGGTCCGCCTACTCTCAACACACCGCATGTGTTCATTGCGAACTATGTGTATGATCTACCTTTCTTTAAGGATCAGAAGGGCGTAATTGGGCACGTCCTCGGCGGATGGGAGTGGTCCGGCGTTACTACGCTCGACTCCGGACAATCGCAGACGATCAGGCAGAGCAACGATCCGTTCAACTCGTTCGACTACGCCGCGGGGACACCAAACGTCTATCCTGGCGGAATCGGAATCGATCCCAGCACCGTGCCTCCGCGCGCGGACTTTGTCCTAGGACAGAGTGTAACCGGCCCGGGAACTCGGTTCGAGTATTTCAATACGAATGCGTTCACGGATGCGATCGGCCATTTCGGGACTGCGGGACGCGGCATTATTCTATCGCCCGGCATCGAAAACTGGGACATGGCCGGCATTCGAAATTTCAAATTTGGCGAGCGCGCCAGTTTGCAATTTCGTGGCGAGTTTTTCAATGCTTTCAATCACACGAATTTTAATGGATTGGGTCTGAATGTCGATACGCCCTCCACGTACGGCAAGCTGACCGGCATCACACAATCCACGCATAATACAGCTCGGCCTGAAGTTGTATTTTTAGATTTGGTCGAGCAGTTTTCCATTCGAGGCACGTCGCTATGCGCGGCGTGCCTTTTTCTCTTTCTGGCCTGCACGGGCGCCTTGAATGCGCAGAACAAGAATCTTCAATCATTGCTGGTTGAAGGCTCTCAAGCGCTGCAGCGTGGCGAAAATGCCGCTGCCGAGAAATCGTTTCGCGACGCATTGGCGATTGAGCCAAGATCCATCGAGATCCTAAACGATCTGGCGATTTCGCTGGCCCGCCAAGGCAAACAGGCGGAAGCCATTCCCTTCTATGAGCAGGCGCTCAAGATCGCGCCCGGCGATTTGGCCACCACAAAAAATCTCGCCATTGCCTATTTCCGCGAGCAGCATTACCAGCAGGCATGGCCGCTTTTGAAGCAGCTCACCTCGAAATCGGCTGATTTTCAAACGCTCGATCTGGCCGGTCTCACGCTGTTTGCTCTCGATCGCTATCCGGAATCGGCGGAATATCTCGAACGGGCGAGTAAGCTGAACCCGTCCGATCTCCCCACTCTCGACATGCTCGGCAAGGCTTACCTGCGCGCGGCGAACTACCAAGGAGCGACCAATGTTTTCGCGCAGATCATGGCCGTGGACCCGAACTCACCCGAGGCTCACGTCATGATGGGCATGGCGTATGACAAGCTCTCGCGCGATGACGACGCGCGAAGCGAGTTTGAGGCTGCTCGCAAAGCCAATCCGCGTTTTCCGGGAGTGCATTCCGGACTCGGCCAGGTTTATTGGAAGGAAGGGAAAGTCGATCTGGCGGCGGCGGAGTTTGAGGCCGAACTGAAGAATTATCCCGACGATCCGGTTTCTAATTGCCTGCTGGGAGAGGTTCTGTTGAAGCAAAACGGCGCTGCCGCAGCCGCGCCTCATTTCCGGGCCGCGACTCTCGGAAATCCCAATTACAAGGAAGCGTTTTTCGGGCTTGGCAAAGCAGAGCTTGCGCTCGATCACCCGAAGGAAGCGGTCGCGCCTCTGCGGAAGGCGGTTGAGTTGGACGCCGATTATGTCCAGGCTCATTACGCGCTGGGGACGGCGCTGCGGAAGCTCGGCCAAACCGCGGAGGCTTCGAAGGAGCTTGCGCTGGCGGAAAAAATCCAGGCACGGCAGCGCGCTGAGTACAGCAAGAAATTGAATTCGGAATCGCATCAGCAAGAATTTAACTGAGAAGTAATTTAATTGAGTTGATACGAAAACGGCCTTGGGTTAAACTACGCACACGTTTGCATGATTGGGAGCAAACGCTTGCAATGCTTTCGCGTAGGAGGATGACCCATGCGGTTTCTCACCGGTGTCCGCCAGATTTTCAGATCGGTCTTCGTGTTGGCCGGCTGCGCCGTTTTGAGCTTCGGACAGTTTGAATCCGGGACAGTTCTGGGCAGCGTACATGATCCGAGTGGCGGGACAGTTGCCAACGCCCAGGTGAAATTGGAGAACACTAAAACGGGTGTCGTCTTGCAAAGCAAGACAGACCAGAATGGCGATTACGAATTTGTCAACGTGCGGCTTGGCACCTACATAGTCCGGGTTGAATCGCCGGGTTTCCAAACAGCTACGACCGAACCTTTTGACTTGACCGTGAATGCGCGCCAGCGTGTCGATATCGGCCTACAAATCGGACAGACCTCGCAGAATGTCACCGTAACTGATGCGGCTACGCTGCTGGAGACGGATAACAGCTCGCGCGGGCAGGTCATCAACCCGAAGGAGATCGTCGATCTTCCGCTGAACGGACGTTCGTATGCGGACCTGACGTTACTGGCGCCCGGAGTAGCAAAGTCACCGCTCGAAAATCAGACGGACTCGAGCCGGGATGCGTCGTTCAACATCAACGGACTGCGGAGCGAGTACAACAATTTCCTGCTCGATGGAATCGACAACAATGCTTATGGCACGAGTAATCAAGGATTCTCAAATCAGGTGATTCAGCCGAATCCCGACGCATTGACCGAGTTCAAGGTGGAAACGAACAATTACAGCGCGGAATTCGGGCGCATGCCTGGCGCAGTGGTCAATGCCAACATCAGAAGCGGCACGAACCAGTTTCACGGTGAGCTTTGGGAGTTTGTCCGCAATACGGATTTTAATGCGGTTGGATTTTTTAAGCCGGTTGCGGGGAGCACGTTGCCGTTCAATCAGAACCAGTTTGGAGCCGCATTCGGGGGCCCGGTCCTAAAAGACAAGATGTTTTTCTTCGGAGATTACGAGGGTTTTCGCCGCGTTTACCACGCTGTGCTCTTCGCGACCTTGCCAACCGCTGCTGAAACGGAGGGAAATTTCAGCGCCTATAACGTCTCTTTGAGGAATCCATTGACGAATCAGGCCATTTCAGGCAATGTAATTCCGGCCGCGATGTTCACACCGCTGGCTACAACGGTGCTGGCCGCTTTACCTGCTCCGAATCTGCCCGGGAACTCAAACAATTACGAGTCAGCGCCCGCGGACACCACCGATAACAACAAAGGTGATTTCCGTTATGACTATTTCGTCAGCCAGAAACTGTCGTTATTTGCGCGTTACAGCCAAAACAACACAAACATATTCAGCCCTGCTGCAATCCCCGGAATTGATGGCGGCAATTCCAACGGGAACGTTTATATCTACAACAAGCAGGCGGTGATTGGAGGCACGTGGACGGTCAATCCAAATTCCGTGCTCGAGGCGCGGTTAGGAATAAGCTACACGCGGGGCGGTAAAACGCCGGTTACTCTTGGGGCTTCGACAACAGGCCTGACAATTCCCAACCAACCGGCGGACTCTTCTCTTGCCGGCGGACTTTTCACGGTCGGCTTGAGCGGTGGCCTGTCGCAGCTTGGAAGATTGAGCAGCAACCCGCAATATCAAGACCCGTTCGTGGCCGACCCGAAAGTGAACTTCACCAAGATCGTGGGCCGCCATAGCCTGAAATTCGGTTTCGAATACCAGTTAATCGATACCGCGGTCAGTGACTTTCACCCGCAATATGGGACAGAAAACTTCACTGGATTCTTCAGCGATGCCGGATCGACTGCTGGTCTGAGCGGCGTTCAACAGCAGGTTTATAGCTTGGCAGACTTCATTTTCGGTGCGCCGAGCCATTACGAACTCGACAATAATCCGGTTGCTCACTTGCGGCAGCGCATGTACTTCGCCTATGTACAGGATGACTTCAAGATGAGCGATAAGCTCACCTTCAATTTGGGAGTCCGTTACGAGTTTGCGACGCCGCAATATGAGCGCGACAACAAGCTCTCAAACTTCAATCTTCTAACCGATAGCCTGAATTTCGCTAGCAATGGCAGTCTGTATAATCGGGCGCTGGTACACCCCGATCCCAACAACTGGGCACCGCGTTTAGGCTTGGCGTGGCAGATCAGCCCCAAAACCGTGATCCATAGCGGATACGGAATCTCGTATGCAGAGTTCAATCGTCTAGGCGGTGAAAACCTGCTGGCCTATAACGGTCCAAACATTGTGGACGCCGCCGTCGATCAGGTTCCGTCGCAAGGTATTTGCACTTCGGTGAGTGCGGCTGCAAACAGCTGTTTTCGGACCACGGCACAAGGATTCCCGCCGAACTTTGCAACACCGGCAGCTTTTAGTACGGCACTCAGTGAGGTGCGGTACATCCCGCAAAATTACCGTCCCGGCTATGTGGAGAGCTGGAATTTCGATGTGCAACAAGAACTAGCGCATAACCTGCTGCTGGATATCGCCTACGTCGGCAACCATGGTGTGGGTCTCACAATTCTTGCCGATGCGAATCAGGCCTTCCCGAATTTGCTTGGCCAGAACCTTTCAGTGAATGCGCGCCGGCCCATCCCGAATTTCACGACCATCGAACAATCCTGGAACGGTGGCTTCAGTACCTACAACGCGCTACAAACGAAACTTGAGAAGCGCTACTCACTCGGGCTCTACTTTATTAATTCGTTCACGTGGTCGAAATCCATTGACAATGCACCTGGCCATTTAGAAAACTATGACGGCGACAATTCGCGCGTGAATTATTACAACATTGCCGCCAACAAAGCTGTTTCCAGCTACGATCAGCCGTTTAACGAGACTCTGTCTGTCCTCTACGACGTTCCGTTCGGCAAAGGACGCCATTTCGATCCCCATAATGCGGCGCTCGATCTCGTGGCCGGCGGCTGGGGTGTGGACCTCATCAATACAGCGACTTCCGGGTTGCCTTTCAATGTCACTTACAGCCCGACGACTCAGGGAAGCGTCAGCCCGCTCGTAACGCCTACACCGAATCTGACCGGGGCTTCGCTCTACCTCAATAGTGGAAATCCGATCAATTATTTGAACGCGGCGGCATTCAGCAACCCTGTTTACACGCAGCCCTTCGGCAATGCCGGTCGAAATATAGCTCGGGGGCCGTCGTTTTACGAGCTGGATTTCGGGCTTCACAAGAATTTCAATCTCTGGTCGGAATCCAGATATTTGCAATTCCGTGCTGAGGCATTCAATCTGTTGAACAAAACGAATTTTTCACCGCCGAGCACGCTGACCTCCAACAGCTCCGGCTTTGGGGTATTCACGTCAACGTTTCCGGCGCGGCAGATTCAGCTCGCCTTGAAGCTATATTTTTGACCTGGACGACGAGACGGAGCCATGTGTTGGCTTGGATCCGCTTCTGGCGCCGGTTTGGGAACTAAACGCTCCGCCGCTTGTGGAACAATGAAGACTGGACCGCGAGGCTCGTGTGCGGACACTTTGGCGTGCAACATTGATCTCGCTCGCTGCCGTGTGGATGATCTACGCGCAGAACACTGCAGTGGACTGGCCGGCGGAGCAAGTGTATGCGGCAAAGGCCACTGCGGTGAGCGGTCAGGTTTCGCGGCTTCGGGACGATCGGCCTTGGGCCTTGAGCAGCGGGGAACGCGTTCCGATTCAAGACGTGATCACGACGGGCGCGGACGGATACGCGCATTTCGAAGTGGCTGGAGGAAGCAGCTTCGACGTATTCGGCAACTCGCGGGTGGTGTTCCGGCAAAATGCCGCCACTGCCGGAGATCTCCTGGATGTGTTAGCGGGACGCGTCAAAATCCATCTGCATCCGACCGTGGGACAACAACTGCAGCGCGTTTTTTGCCCGGTCGCAATTGTCAGCACCCATGAGCCGGCCACCATTGCGCTGGCAGTGGATGAAGACGACACGGTCCGTATTGATGTTATCGAAGGCGAAGTGGCCGTTCAGCATACGCTTTTGCCGCGGAATGAACCCGTTCTGGTGAGAGCGGTCGATGCCATCCTGGTGCAAAAGGATCAACCAATATCGCGGCGAGTCGATCGCGGCTCGCTGTATCGATACACCGTGAAGATTCTGTCCGCCATCACATTCGGCCATGGCACGAGTCATAATAACGACCCCATCGAAGGCAACAAATTTTTAGCTGTGACAAAGCCGCCTGTTCTGCAGCAATGGCTGGCTCGATAAACGATTTACTCTTTCGCCGGTAAAATGAAGGCGGATGCTTCTGATTCGATCGCGGCTCGCAGCACTATTAGCCGTAGTGGTCCTATGCCGTACCGCGGGCTGGTGTCAACAATCGCAGCGGCTCGTCCCACCTCCACCGCCGATCGCCCCACAGCAATCGGTGACACAGACACCTCCGGCCCAGACGGGGTTGGAAACACCTTGGGACGTCCGGCAGATTCTGGCGAATCTGGCGAAGGATAACGAACAACTCCAGGCAGTACTCGCGCAGCTTAATCCGCAACAGTGGTACGACAAAAAGGGCGCCCCGAGTACTTACATCCTGCAATGGCAGACCGCACAACGACAGCTTAATGACGTGATTGTGACTTCGCGTCTGCTTTCCCAAAAAACCGAGAGCCTGCCGCTGGCGCTCGATGTTTACTTTCGCTTGGAGGCTCTGGAAGTGACCTCTCTTTCGGTGGAACAGGGCGCTCAGAAGTATGCCGATCGTCCTACCGCCGATCATTTGAGCTTACTGATTGCCCACAACTTCAACAGCCGCGAAAGATTTCGCGATTATATTAAGGATCTGGCCAACAGTCTCGATCAGAATTTTAAGATCGCGGATCAGGAGGCACAGCGTTGCCGCGGTATGATCAGCAGGGAACCCGTGACCAACTCAAGCAAAAGTTCGAAGAAGGACTGATGGAAGTAGCGTCATTTACCTGTTCCATCTGCGGCGAGGGATCGCGCGATATCTGCGTCTTCTGCACGAAAGACGCTTGCGAGAATCATCTCTGCCATCGATGTCACAGATGCAGTGATTGCTGCACGTGCGACCTCCCGTTGAGCGATCCGGAATATCACGCTGAGCATGAGGCTGCCGCGACCGTTTTGTTGCCCCTTTCCACGCCAAATGGCGCGAAAGAACCAGACGGTTACTAATCCAACGGCTTGGCCTCGTTGCGGAGCTTCTTTTTTGGATTCATTGCCTGTCGTAAAACCGGTTCGCGATCACCGCTCACCCAGGCAGCTTGAATCTGCTTTTCATCGAGTCCGGCGAGTCTTCCCGCAAGTATAAACGCGGGGAGCGCATGTTTCAGATCGTGCCAGCGCGCCATCTCGATTACTGAAGGCAGAGCCCGTTCGCGCAGCAGTGCCAAGGTTTCCGGGTCGCGCTTCTCGGTCAGGTTGACGAGCGCCAGGCTCGCATTGTGGCGATCCGACCAGACCACTGAGTTCATCAACTCGATGAACCAGGTCGGCTCAATGCGGATTTGCTGGTCCGGATGGAGCGTCGCTCCAATGGCGACCGCTCCCAGCGACCGGATAGCATTTTCGCGAACCGAATCTTCCTGGTCCTGCAACGCGTACTGGAGCGCATCCACTATGGTCTTCGAAGTGCGAGGGCCGCGCGGACCGTACTGCAGAACGTAGGCCGCGATCGTACGCTGCTCGCTATCCGCGGATTCGCGTAGTACGCGATCGATCAGCGAAAGATCGTGCTCGACAAAGGGAATGAAGGATTGCTGAAGCTGCCTGCATTCGGGATCCGCCATCAACGAGTAGCCGTTCGTAAGATCTTCGTCGGCATTGTGCGCGCGAATGCTTTCCTCAACCGTATCCAGGAATGTATGGTAGTTGCCGGTTAGTTCGACCGGCAGTGCGATATTGCCCAGTGGGCGCGGAGTGAAATTCGAAATGCGGCGCATCTCTCTCCTCCACGCCTACATAGAGGATCATGTTGCCCTGGTTGCAGCAGGCCGCCTCCACTCGGGAGGCGAGCACACCGGGAACCTTGTCAATCCGGTCTTCCACATCGTCGCGAGAAGGAGGAGGATCGCCTTCCTTGACGCCTATCGCGGACTTGATTTTCTGAACCGAAACCTTGCGAGCGCCATAAATCTCGATGGTTCCGATATGGGGGGTAATGTCTTCGGCGCAGGCCCCAACGCTGATGGCGAGCGCCAGGATACAACAATGTCTCACTTGCACTAGTATCGGACGGCTTGTCCGACGAAGTCGGTTTACGCCTGTTTTTCCGCGAGGTCGCCGATAAACGGCAGCTTGACTTTTTGGTTGTTGTAAGACTTGTACATCAAAACGATAAAGAGCACGAGAATGCAAAGCCACAACAGCGGGTATAATCCAGCGGCGAATAAGAATCCGAACCCGTGGGTGGCGAGCGCGAACATTCCCATTATCAGGTGCACGACGATCCAAAACACGAACAAGGCCGCGTGCAGAAAGAGCGACTGAAACGCGTTGAAACGTACGGTCCGGTTGCGATTGTAGGGGGCAGCCACCAGAAATATTACATCGCAGACAAGGCCAATGAAAAAAGGCGTGTAGCAAAGGGCGCTCGCGCCATTGTCCGACAGTCCTGCTTGAGCACCGAGCGGTGGAGGAGGCGCTGCCGCATAGCCCGCCGCGTTTCCTGCGCCCGCCACCCGGTCCAGGCGCGCCTGTTACCTGGGTTCCGCAATTCGGGCAAAAACTACCCGTTACCTGCGCTCCGCAATTTGGACAGAATGCCACGAACGCCTCCTTGGGCCACATCGGCCGCGATTTCTAAGAGTGTAACCCAGACTTCGGGCAAACGCTAGACAGTCAATGGCCGTCGCAACACTGGCCTTAGTACTAGATTGACCAAAACCATCACGAGCGCGAAGAACGGTATAAGAAGCAAGGCGCGTCCGAGTGTGCTACCCGCGCTGACCGAAGCCGATAATGGGCGAGCTGACGACCAGTCCGAGCCAACCACACGTAATCACGATTCCCAGTGCAGTGGCGGTTCCTCTGGGGAAGGCGTCCTGTGTCATCGCGAGGGTGGTTGGAAAGACAGGGGCCATGGAAAGACCGGTGCAGAAAACCGCGATGGCAACACCCGTTTGAGATTGGAGATGCAGCATGGCAAACGTGGTAATCGCCATCAAAATCGCTGAAACCATGGTGACGGTGAGAGCGGGAATTCGCACCAGTAGTCTCGACACGACCACCCGTCCTACAAGAATCCCGAACGCAAACCCATAGCTGACGATGCCGCCCGCGGCCTTCGCATCGAAGTTAATGCTGATCAGATATTTCTTCAGCCAATTCCAAACGCCCACCTCGCAGGCGACATACAGGAATAGAAAAAACGAGAGCAGAATAAGAGTGGGCCTGGAAAGAAGGCGGGCACTTCGTTTAGCCGGAAACTCGCTTCGCCCGAGGGAGAAGGCATCTTAGTGGATACGTTGATAATCAGCGCGATGGCGGTGAGAGTTGCGATGGAGTAGCAAAGCGCGACGGGTCCCAAGAGATAACTTGCAGCCCAAGTTGTTACGATTCCTCCCAAACCGAAAAACAGGTTGAGGAAATTCAGCGCCGAACCGCGTCTGCCGGGTTCGATGGCTCCGACGAGCGCGTTCGCGCCGGTCACCACGATGCCGCCGCCCAGTCCCATGATCAAATACACGATCAGCAGCCCGCCAAATCCGCCCGCATTGGGAGCCCCGAATAAGGAAGCGACAACCAGCGCCAAGCCGGAAACGAGTGCCGCCTTGTTGCCTTTAATATCGATAAAGGGCCCTGCCGATAGAGAAGCAATTACCAAACCGATGGCATATGCCATCGCCAGATTGCCTTCCTGCCCGGGTGTCAGCAAATAGGTCGGAAGAAGCGCGCCCAGCATAGGCGCAATCAAACCGTAGACGAAAATAGCCAGAACGGCCGAGAGAATGAGCACCGAAGAATAGTATCAAACCAACGCCGTTACGGCGCATTGCTTCTTCGCTGCCAATTCGCACAAAATGCCGGCTGCGCGCTCACACTCGTCGCGTCCAACGTCCACGTGAGTGACCATCCGCATCTGCGTTGCGCCCACGCCATTCGCCAGTACGCCGCGCGCTTTCAAGCTCTTGCTTAATTCGGCAGGCGAGATCGCCAAGCCCGGCGATATCGAAGATGACAATGTTCGTCTGCACGCGAGACAGATCCAGCTTAATTCCGGGCGTTTCGGCAAGCCGCTCCGCCAGATAGCGCGCGTTCCGATGATCCTCGACCAGCCGCGCGGGCGATTCTTCGAGCGCGATCAGCCCTGCCGCCGCAAGAACGCCGGCTTGCCGCATGCCGCCGCCCAGGCGCTTTCGATACAGCCGGGCTTGCTCAATGGCTTCCGAATTGCCAACCAGCATGGAGCCAACCGGCGCGCCCAATCCCTTGGACAAGCAGAACATGACGGAATCCGCCTCGCGTGCGATTCGCGCAACAGGAGTGCGGGTCGCCGCCGATGCATTGAAAATTCGAGCGCCATCGATGTGAACTTTCAGCCCCCGAGCATGCGCTTTTACGCAGATCTCATCGATCGTTTCGAGCGGATAAACAGTCCCACCCGCCATGTTGTGTGTGTTTTCGAGCGAAATCAAAGTTGTGGGCGCATTGTGAGGAGTCTTCGGCCGCAGATTACTTTCGATTTCCTTCCAGGTAAGAACGCCGTCTTCCGTTGCAATTGCGCGTACCTGGCAGCCTGAGAACCATGCCATCATCGACAGTTCCCAATCGAGAACATGCGAGCGAGCCTCGCAAATCACTTCCTCCCCGTGACGCGTATGCATTTTCACCGCGATGGTGTTGCCCATTGTTCCCGTGGGGACAAAAAGCGCGGCATCCTTGCCGAAGATCTCCGCCGCTCGTTTTTCGAGCACGGTTCACGGTCGGATCTTCGCCGTAGACATCGTCGCCGACCTCGGCGTTCGCCATGGCCGCGCGCATTTTGTCATTCGGTTTGGTAACCGTGTCGCTCCGAAGATCGATGTAGTGCTGGTCAGACATGCACAAACTCCTGAAAGATTTCGTTAGAAACAAGAACGCCGCGATTCGAGAGGCGCAGTCGATTGCCATCGCGTTCGAGCATGCCCTCGTGAATCCATTTCTCAACCGGCCCGGCAAATCGCGACCACTCTTCGGCGAGTCGGTTCGATGCCGCGCATCAACCGCAGACCGACAAAGAAATGCTCTTCGGAACGATCGCTGGTTGAGAACTCGTGGCGCAGGCAGCAAATCCGGCTTCACGAGTCGCAAAGTAGGTTTCGAGATTATCTGGGTTATTCCATCTTCGGCGCCCGTCAAACGAATGCGCATCCAAACCGAAACCGACGTACGGCTCAAGCTGCCAGTATTTGAGATTGTGCCTCGATTGCGAGCCGTCTCGCGCGAAGTTCGAAATTTCGTAGCGGAGCAGGCCCATTTCAGCGAGCCGCTCGACCGCTCTCTCGTACAGTTCGCGCGGTGAGATCTTCATTGGGAAGGGCAGCGGCTCCATAGCGAACGCCGCCGAGCAGCACTTCCTTTCCCAGTCTGCTGTCTTCGTCTATTTCAAAGATGTAGACGGAGGCGTGCGGCGGGTTGAGGCGCGCGATCCAATCGAGAGATTCTTCCCACGATTGCATTGTCTGGCTGGGCAATCCGGCGATCAGATCGATGTTGATGTTTTGAATGCCGAATTGGCGCAACAGATCGACATCTTGCTGAACTATTTCGGCGTTGTGCCGGCGTCCCGGTTTTGCGAAGTTCGGCAAGCACGAAGGACTGCACACCCAGACTGACGCGGTTGACGCCAGCGTTCCTCCAGGCCGCGGCCGCTTCTGAAGTGATGCTTCCAGGAGCGCACTCGAGCGTAATTTCCATGAGCTGTTTTCCCGGAATTGCATTCATCAAATCGCGCAGCAATTCCAGCGGCATCAGGCTTGGAGTGCCACCGCCGAAATACACTGTTTCCGGCAGCCAATCCCAGGAATGAGATCTGATCTCATTCAACAGGGCATCGCCGTAGCGCACCTGCGTTTCGAACGAATAGACGCCCGAGGCGAAATTACAGAAGCTGCACTTCTGATTACAAAACGGGTAAGAAATGTAAACGCCAGGCACGGGCTACAGCGCCACCTCTTCGCCGATCTGCTCTGCGATAGCCGAACCAATCAGTTCATCGAGTGTCTGACCGGTCTCCGGAAGGACGAAGGCCTGTTTCTGAGTATTCCAATCCAGCTTAAAACTCTTGGAGTGCGCGGAAACCCAGATCTGGCGAACCGGCGTGTTGGGACTTATAACGAACTTCCCTTTCGGTTCTTCAAATTCGATTGCGAGCGCGCCCGAATTGAAGTCCGGCTCGAAATCGTAGCGCTCCGAAGCTAGCGATAGCTTTTTGTAAAGAGAGGTTAACGCGGCATCCGCGCGGTTGCGGAATTCTTGTTCATCCATGGGCTATCTACATTCTCTAATGCGACCATGAAACTTTCGTAACTTTCATCTCTGTATTCTCATCTGGTAAGAGCGCATTGAACCATGGAGTCTTCCTGTGTCCGCCAAACGTCTATTCCCGGCACCAGCAAGCTCTTCGCCGATTATCTGTATGATTTCGATAGAGTAAAACATTTCTACGGCCCCTATTTCGGGGATGGCGACGCGCTCTGCCGCTCGTCAAAGCAGATTGATTATCCCGATTCGCGCCGCGCAAGTCTGGTCTCCGCGCTGAGAAAGCAGAATGGTCGATTCGGCCACACTCTCCAAATTAGCCGAACCTGGCACGGTGGCGGTTGTAACCGGCCAACAAGTGGGACTTTTCTCCGGACCGGCCTACACGGTCTTTAAGGCTCTCACGGCGGTCAAACTTGCCGAGCACTTGAGCGGGCAAGGAATTCCGGCGGTTCCTGTTTTTTGGCTTGCGACCGAAGACCACGATTTGGCAGAGGTGGATCACGCCTGGGTTCTTCAATGAAGAGGCTGCGCCGAAGAAGGTCGGGGTGACCAGCACGGTGACCAATGGCGGTCCGGTTGGGGAAGTCCGATTCGCGGAAATACCGGTTTCGGAGCTGCGCCAGGCCCTGGGCAATTTGCCGTTCGCGGATGCGGTCGTCGAACGAGTGGAGGCATCCTATCGGGCGGGAACGACATTCGGATCTGCTTTCCGCTCCTTTTTGCAGGACATTCTCAAGGATTTGGGTCTGCTGTATATTGATCCGCTAGCGCCTGAAATCCGTGCAAATCGCCGCGCCTTTCCTGAGCGGCGTGATTGATGCCGTTCCCGAGCTGAAATCGGCTTTGCGGCAGCGGGATTCCGATCTGACCGCGGCCGGTTATCACACGCAGGTGTATGTGGACGATGATGCCTCGTTGTTGTTTTTGCTGTCGGATGGCAAACGTCTTCCCATCCGTTGGAAAGAAGGCCGCTTCACTGCCAGAGATCGTTCTTTCAAAGCGGCTGATTTGCGAGCGGCCGCGGATCGGATCTCGCCTAACGCGCTGCTTCGACCGGTGATGCAGGATTACCTGCTGCCCACGGTCAGTTACATCGGCGGCCCGGCTGAAATCGCATATCTTGCTCAGAGCCAAGTTCTTTACGAACGACTGCTGGGCCGAATGCCGGTTGCTTTTCCGCGAAATAGCTTCACGCTGCTCGATTCGCGTGCCACAAAGCTGCTGAAGCGTTACGATCTCCACGTTTCGGATCTTCTGGACCACCACGAGAAGCGTGAAGAGCCGGATGGCCGCGAAACTCGTGCCGGCGCGATTTGATAGAAGGAGTTCGCGCAGCTTCGATCGGCGACATCCCACTCACTCGAGAAATTGCAAGGCCGGCTGACCGGTCTGGATCCCACCCTGAATGCGGCGGCAAGGAAAAGCACGGCCAAGATTCTGTACCAGATTGAGAAGCTGACTCAAAAAACCGCCCGCGAGACGATGCGGCGGGACCAGCGACGCGGGCAAGGATTCGGAGTACTTGCTGAATCTGATCTATCCGCACAGGCATTTGCAGGAACGGTTCTATTCGATTGTTCCTTTCCTGGCGAAGCACGGCTTGGATCTCCCTCAACGATTACTGAAAGAAACCCAGCTTGCTTGTCCGGACCACATGGTGCGGACCGTTAGTTGAATCCAAATTATAATGGCGGTGATTGAGAGCTGTTCGTATCGTAGGAGCGGTCTGCCTGGCCGCGTTATCGCTGAGCGCCGATACGCCAATGGAATGGGCGGACCGCGCCGAGCAACTGATACGGCAAGGAGATAAATCCGGCGCAGCCGATGCGCTTTCCAAAGCGGCTGAAGCAACTCCGGCATCGGCCGAATCGGAAGACCGGATTGGGTTCCTTTTTGCAGTTTTGCAGGAACCCAACGAAGCCATTCCTCATTTCCAGAAGGCCCTCTCGTTGGACAAGACGTACGCGGCCGCACACTATCACCTCGGAGTCGCGTTCTTTCTGACCGATCGTTCCGATCAAGGGCTGCCGGAACTGAAGGAGGCTGTGAAACTCGCGCCGGGCGTTTTCGATTATCAATACCGGCTAGGAACTGCTTTGAAAACTACGGGCGATCTGCCGGGCGCTGCCGACGCGTATCAACATGCGCTCGATTTGCAACCGACGAACGATGCCTTGCGAGATGAATATGCTTACCTGCTGGTGGAAACCCGACAACCCGTCCGCGCGATTGAGGAATCCCGCAAAGTGCTGGAACATAATCCCTCAGACACTTCGGCGTTTATGAATATCGGCTATGCCAATCTCAAAACGGGAGATTTCGATGGAGCCGAAAAGGCGTACAGGCAGGCGATTGCCGTGGATCCGAAATCTCCGGCGGCGCATTACGACTTGGGCATCGCGCTTAAAATGAAGGATCAATTGGATGCGGCGAAGGCGGAGTACCAGGAAGCGATCCGGCTGGACCCGTCTTTAGCGGAGGCCCACTATTCCCTGGGAATTGCCGACTGGCAGATCGGCGATTTCGCCGCCATGATCGCGGAGATGAGGGCAGCCATTGCAGTGCGGCCGGAGTATGCCGAAGCGCACTACATGCTCGGGATTGCGCTGAAACAGACCGGGGATCTGGATGGCGCTATTCCAGAGTTGAAAGAGGCGAGCCGTCTCGATCCGAGCACTCCGGGTCCTTATAATACGCTTGGGCAAATCCTTCGCATTAAGGGCGACAAGCAAGGAAGCGAAGAGGCATTTGCTACTGGCGCGCGACTGGATCGTGAAAAGGACGCGCAACTGGCGAACACGCTGGAACAAGGAATGCGCGGCGGCACGTTTCCGAAGCCACTAGCGAACGCGCCACGGTAGGCTCATGGTCTCGCGAAGATCGTTCATCCAGTCGCTGTGTGCAAGCGTACCCGTATTCTCGTTCGATCAATTACTGAAGGCAGTGCCGCTCGGCGTGCAGTTCGTGAATGTCGCGCGTGAAGCTGGGCTACACGCAAAGACGATCTTCGGCGCGGAGAGCAAGAATAAGTATCTGCTCGAGACCACCGGGTGCGGCGTTGCGTTCATCGACTACGATGACGACGGTTGGCTCGACCTTTTCTTTGTGAACGGCACTCGATTCGAGACGACGTTTCCCAAAGGCTCAGAGCCGGTTAGCCGACTTTATAAAAACAACCGGGATGGAACGTTTACGGATGTGACGCTGAAAGCGGGGGTGGCACGGACCGGGTGGGGACAAGGCGTTTGCGCCGGCGATTACAACAACGACGGACATGTCGATCTATTTGTGAGCTACTGGGGCGATTGCGCGTTGTGGCGGAACAATGGAAACGGGACGTTTACGGATGTGGCGGGGCAGGCGGGCGTTACGACCAGAACCACGACAGGCCTGAAGCGGTGGAATACGGGATGCGCGTTTCTCGATTACGACCGCGATGGACACCTGGACCTGTACGTCGCTAACTACATCGATTTCGACCCAAAAACCGCGCCTTTACCGGAAAGTGGACCGTGTTTGTATGAAGGACTGATTGTCGCTTGCGGTCCGCCTGGATTGCAGGGCGGCAAGGACATTCTTTTCCACAACAACGGCGACGGTACATTCGCCGACGTATCGGAAAAAGCGGGCATTTTGAAGAAGCAAGGGACCTATGGGCTGGGAGTGCTGGCGGGTGATTTCGACAACGATGGGTGGCCCGATATCTACGTCGCTGACGATTCAGCGCCTTCGGCTTTTTTCAAGAACAATCGTGATGGAACGTTCACGGACATGGCTTTGGAATCCGGGGTTGCGTTCGGGGCAGATGGAAAAACGCAGGCGGGTATGGGCGTGTCGGCGGCGGATGTGTTCGGAACCGGAAGGCTCGATATCGTCAAGACGAATTTTGCGGGAGATACATCGAGTCTCTATCGAAATCTGGGAAACGATAATTTCGAAGATGTGACCTTTCAGGCGGGGTTAGGCCGGAACACTCGATTTCTCGGCTGGGGCGCGTGTTTTCTGGATTTCGATAACGACGGATGGCCGGATATTTTGACGTGCAACGGCCACGTGTATCCGGAGGTTCGGGAAAAGGCGAGTGAGTCTGGCTACCGGGAGCGAAAGGTTTTGTACCACAATCTGGGGAACGGGAAGTTTGAGGACGTGTCTTTGGATGCGGGGCCAGGGATTCTGGAGACCGTGCCGGGCCGGGGTTGCGCCATCGGCGATTTCGATAACGACGGCGATTTGGATGTAGCGGTGAACTGCGTCAATGATGTGCCGCAGTTACTGCGTTGCGACAGCACCCTTAAGAACAACTGGCTGAAGGTGAAGACCGTGGGGACCAAATCGAACAGGTCAGGAATTGGGGCGCGCGTCTATTGCAAACCGGAAGGTGAGCACCAGCAGATGGATGAGGTCCGTAGCGGCGGCAGCTATATTTCGCAGAGCGATTTGCGAGTACATTTTGGATTGAAGAAAGCGGTGAAAGCAGATTTGGAGATTCACTGGCCTAGCGGGCAGGTGGACAAGATTCCGGGTGTGAAGGCGAATCGGGTTGTGACGGTTATAGAAGGCAAGGGGCTTGCGTGATATTCAGCCGCCGATCCATTCGAGCTTAAGCGCCTTCTCATGTTGCGACATTCGACGCAATTCCGGGTCGCCGGTTAACAGAGGCGCATCGCGGAGCATGGCCGTAGCAGCTGCGAATCCGTCGGCATAAGAGATTCGATGCCGGGCTTTAAGCGTGGCGGCGTACATTACAAGGTCATCGGTGGCGGGCACAATACCAATCCGTGCTCTCAGATTAGTGACGGTCCGTTCCGCATACGTCAAATCCTTTCTTTTGGCGGAAACATAGAGCACCTCTCCAAGATTCATGATGTTCATTATGAGCTTGGTGCGCCGATGTTCGGCGGATTCGAGGAGAATTCGCACACGCTGCGCCGCGGGTTGCTCACGCTTGAGCCAGGCCAGGATGGACCATGAATCGAGGACGAAAACATCCATTTACAGCCAACGCCGCTCTTTTTCGAACTCAAGTTCCCGCTCTTCGCGTTTGTATTGCTCAAGATCGAAGTCGGCGTCAGCCAATGATCCTTGTAATTCGTCCAAAGAAGCTAAGCGTGCTGGGGGGACTGATCGTTCCCATGCTTCCAGGGCTTGGTGCACAGCATCTTGTACACTGATTCCCCGGCTGGCGGCCAGGCTTTTGAAGCGGCGTACTTCTGATTCAGGGAGTCGGACGGAAAGAACCTTCAAGTGCTTGCTTGCTGGCATGCAAGCATTTTAGCATCGCTACCAACTGACGGAAAAGGCCGGAAGAGTTTCCCTCCGGCCTCCGCGGTTTGAAGTTCTCGGGTTTAGAAGTTGATTGTGCCCGAAAATTGAATCTGGCGCAGGTTATAATTGCCGCCCGCAGCCGTTCCAGTAATCTGACCAACGCTGCCACTTTGGATGTCGGCATTTGGGCTGCCGAGATTCGTGTGGTTGAACGTGTTCGTCGAGTCCGCTCGCAAGGTGAATTTAAACCGCTCCGTAATGGCGAAGGTCTTCATTAAAGAGGTGTCCTGGTTGATAAACTTCGGCCCGATCAGTGTGTTGATCGGATAGTTGCCGAAAGTGTTGGATGCCGGTACGGTATACGCCCCACTGGCAAGTCCTACGATCCATTGGTTTCTGTTTTGTGTAGCGGCATACGGGCTGCCCGTCCCGACATTCGGCCGATTGTTTGGACCGGTGTAGGGCTGAATATTCGATCCGTAGTTCTCTAGAGTTGGCATGAACGGAAAACCGGAATAGTAAGTAGTAATACCGCTAATATTCCAACCACCCAGAACTGCATCCACAAATTTGTTGGAATTTGCGCCATACTTACGGCCATGACCGAATGGGATATTGTAGTTTTGCGCCAGGGTTAGCTGATTGTGCGGCATGTTGGGATTAGTGCCGTAGCCTAGCGGACGATCGTAGAGGAACGCATACACCTCATTGCCGCCGTATCCATCTGCTTTTACAACTTGATACGTGTAGTTGCCCTGAAGAGTGTATCCCGCGGCCGCATTTACTTTGAAAAGGGCCTGGAAGGAATTGTATTGGCTGTTCGCGCAGTTGCAGAAGTCGTTCACACCCTGTGTCCAACCGTAGTTGTATCTGGAGCCAAGAACGCCATCAAACGGGTAGGCAGTATTTTGTACTGCGGAAGGAGCGCCCGGAATGAAGAATTGCTGGTTGATGTTGATGTTCTCATCCGTGCCTAGAATCATATGGCGGCCGGAGTTGCCCACATAACCTCCGGAAATTACCATCTTATTCGTGATCTGCCGCTGCACGGTGAAATTGTAAGCGTAAACCGTTGGCATGGTCAGAATTCCGGGACGCGTGAAAGCGCCGACGGACGTTCCCTGCCACTTGAAGGTTCCGTCCGGACCAGGAGTGAACTGGGCATTGTTGTTGGCCGGAGGACCTTGTGAGAGCAGAAACACGTCGCAGAAATTCGTCGGACATCCTCCCGCCGCGGTACTTTGGCTTTGACCAAGTGTTTGGTTGACCAGAACGGGCGGATTTTGTGTAACGTTGTGCCCGAAATTGTTGCCAAATGTTCCCAGGCTGTAACTCCAGCCATAACCAGTGCGAATTACGGTTTTTGGGGTCACTTGGTAGGCAAGGCTAACACGCGGAGCGAATTCATGCCAGTTCATCGACTTGGTATCCATGGCTCCGATCAAGCCGTAGCCGAACACGTCCATATAGCCTGTGTTCACATTCAACTCAGCGCCATTTTGAGGACCATTTACAGTTTCTGGAAACACCATTTCCCACCGCACGCCGTAAGTGAAAGTAAGTTTCTGAGTAGGCCGCCACTCATCCTGGCCGTACCAGAACAGACGCTTCTGCCGTTCTTGAGCATTGGTGCTCGTGCTCACATAACGATTGAAGCTAGTGACAGCGCCTAACATGAAGTTGGCCATTGCCAGGCCGTCTTGCACCCCGGCACCCGCCGTTGGCACAATTCCTGTATAGCTGTTATTGAAGAAGAGCTGTCCGGCGCGATGATTATCGCTAGGCACGCGCAAGTTCAGGGCGTACCGAATATCGGCGCCGAATTTGAAGCTGTGATTTCCGTGGACCTTGCTGATGTTGTCTACAAACTGGTACTGGCGCTCCAATTGATCCAGGGGGCAATTGCACTGAGTGTTGTTGCCCAGTGCATACCCTAGGCTGGTTTCGGCATTAGGATCCTGGATGTCAAAAAATGGAAGCCCGGAGGTGTAGGTCTTGTCGAGGTTTAATCCGGGTATTCCCGCTTGCGTGGCAGGATTTGTACCATAGCCGTTCGGGACGTCTGTAACGTGATAGCGCATATAGCCGAACCGGAACTCATTAATGAGCGTCGCGCTCGCCGTGTGTGTCCAGCCCGCCGCGATGCTCTCATTGAAGGCCGATGAGTTACCGGCATAGTGTGCGTTATTAAATGCCTGACCGCCCGCTTCCTCGCCGAAAACTCCGGGAGCCTGCTCCGTGAACGTTGCGTAGCTATAGCGGCCGAAGAACGTGTTCTTCTCGTTCCCGTAATAGTCCCAACGAGTGTTCCACTGGTTGCCGTCGACCGTTAGCGCTCCACTGTTTTCGTAATTGTTGTAAGGAGCAGCGAGTCCGTTCACTCGAGTGCCCACCGTGTTTGGAAGAGGGAAGTATTGGAGAAGATTTTGCGCTTGCGTACTCAACTGATTGGTTGGAATCGTATTATTCGGATAAGGAATGCGCCCGGTTCCGTCCGGGTTTCCTGTATTCGGCTGATAGATTACGGTGTTCGGATTCACCGCCAGCCAGTCGCTGAAATTCCCATTGCGATTTAACAGGCTAGGAACGCTCGTCAACAGCGAGCCGCCAACTGACTTACGGGTTAATTGCGCATCGCCGAAGAAGAATAGCTTATCTTTGATTATTTTCCCGCCGATCGAGCCACCGAACTGATTCACGCGAGTCGTCGGAGTATAGGCTCCGGGCGAGAGCAGCGTGTTCTCGCTAAAGGGATTCCGGCCGAAGTCCTGGAATCCGGGAGTATTGATCAGAAGATATTCGAATGCGTCTCCGTGGAAGGAATTGGTACCCGATTTGGTGGAGTACGTAAGCACACCCGCTGACGTGTAGCCGAATTCTGCATCGTAATCCTGATTGGCCTGCTTGACTTCATTGACCGAATCGAAAGTGGGGTTTACGACGATGATGCCCAGAATGGGGTCCTGGTTAATCGTTCCATCCAAGTAGTAGCCCGTGCTGTCGAACAATTGCCCGTTGACAACCATTTGGACACTGCCCTGCGGATCTTCATCGGAGGCATGCTGCCATCCCAGCCTTGCCGTTCCGGGATTTAAAAGCTCCATAGATTGGAGGTTATGCCCGATGGTTGGAAGCTCCGATAGCTGCTCAGAACTAAAGGTCTGGGCGACGTCGGCGCGGTCCGTCTGAAGCAGTGGCGCGGCGGCTGTCACTTCTACTTCCTGGCTGACGTTACCGACCGTCAACGCAGCATTGAATTGCGTGGCTTGGTCGACTTGCACCGTTAATTCGTTCGATACAACCTTCTGAAAGCCGGGAGCCTCTATCGCGACTTTGTAAACATCGGGAATGAGCTGGCCTTTTGTGTACTGTCCGGCATCATTGGTCGTCACATCGAAGGATGTGCCCTTCGTCACGTCGGTGATTGTGACCTTGGCGTTGTTGACGGCAGACCCGCTAGGATCCGTTACGGTGCCGATAATGCTGCCAAAAACCTGTTGGGCGACTGCGTAGCCCCCGAAAAAAATCAATAGAGCAGAAGCGAGAACGAAGTAGAAAAACCCTTTACGTAAGCTGACCATACCTTCTCCTTGGAAGCAGAACTTCACGAAATCTGCCCGGGCGGTACTAGACCCGGGTACTACAACTCACACCTGGGTGCTAGTGTAATCCATTCACCCCGTTTTTGCACTGCTAAAGTTATCGAACCTCCAACTTTAGGTGGATGGAGCGGCTACAAGAGTATGATCCATAACACTCGGCAACCGGTCTGCAGTCCTGGTCGACTGTAGTAGGATTGAGCATTCATGAAGTGGACGGTGGCGCTGCTGGCGGTTGCATGTTCAGCGGCTCTCAAAAGCGCACCCGCTACTGCCGAGTGCTCCAGCTGCCATCCTGCCGAAACCAGGCTGCACGCCGGAACTCGAATGGCGCATGCCATGGTCCCGGCTTCCGGAAGCGCTTTTGCTGAGAACGTTCCCAATCAGCCGTTGCGCGAATCGGCTGACGGGTTTATGTTTACTTATCGCTCGGAAGAAAATGGCGTGGTAGTGACCGCGTTTCGTGGAGCGGAGCGCGCAGACGGGGTCATCAGATGGGTGTTGGGGGCGGGTGCGCAAGGACAGACTCCACTGGTTGAAGGGAGCGCGATCCGCCGCGAATCGCGCGTGAGCTATTTTCCTCAACTGCATCAATACGGCGTCACTATAGGTCAAAATGCGGGACCCTCGGCGAATGCGGAGAGCGCTCTCGGGGTAAAGCTCAACCGGCAGGATTTGCAAAACTGTATCGGATGCCACTCAACCGCGATTACTCGCGATCTGGAGCCGGTGGTGCCGGGCGTGCAGTGCCGACGCTGCCATCTGGGCGCCGACGAACACGCGCGAGGCAATGGCAAGCCGTCGAATCCGGGCAAATTGCAACCCGCGGAGCAAGTCAGATTCTGCGGCAATTGTCATCGCGTGAAGGCGCCCTTGGACGATGCGCAGCTCGAAAATGTTCGCTTTCAGCCATTACGACTGATGAAGAGCCGCTGCTTTACCAGCGGTAAGCTGGCCTGCACCACCTGTCATCCGGCGCACCAGGACGCGCGACGCAATGCTCCCGATTTCTATAACGAGGAGTGCCATTCGTGCCACGACGGTCAACGATCCCACACGGATGAGCGCCAACACGGCGATTGCATAGGCTGTCACATGCCTTATGTCCAATTACATCCCGGGCTGAGGTTTACCGATCATTTCATTCGGGTCGTCAAAGCGGGCGATCTGCCCCAATCGGCGATTCGACAGCGCGGGACCGGTTCGTAGCCCCGACCGGACAACGCGAGCGACGCGCGACGCCGGACAGCGTCATTATACTTTCGGTATGTCGCCTCTCATCGCGGCGGTGCTCGTTCTGACGAGCATCTCAAGCCAGGCCCACCAGAGGGGAATCGATTTGTACAAGCAGCAAAAATATGCCGATGCGGTTGCGGCGCTTGAAGAAGCAGTAAAAAGTGAGGACCCACGGTCGCCTGAATACAAGGAGTCGGTGCTGTTTATTGGCCAGAGCTATTTCATGCTCTCTCAGGCCCCTAAGGCGATCCCCTGGCTCGAAAAGGTCTCAAACGTAAACGAGGCGAATTACATGCTCGGGTATGCGTATCTGCAAGCGGGACAGCTGGACCAATCGGAGGCGGCTTTTGCCCGGCTCTTTCAATTGAAGGCGGATTCGGCGGCGGCTCACCTTGTGGCCGCGCAAATGATGATGAAAAAGGAATATGAGGAACAGGCGGTCAAAGAGGCAAACAGCGCGTTGGCCTTAGACGCGAAAATTCCGGAAGCTCACTTCGTGCTGGGGGAAGTGGAGATTTCCCGAGGACGCCTGGACGAGGGCATCGCCGATTTGGAAAAGGAACTAGCAAACAATGCGAGTTTTGCCATGGCCTGGTATCGCCTGGGGGATGCCTACACGCGCAAGCAGAATTGGGAAGTGGCGATACCCCATCTCCAGAGAGCAGTGTGGTTAAATCCGGATTTCAGCGGACCCTATATTTTGCTGGGCAGATGCTATTTTAAGCAACACAATTTCGAAAATGCGGAAGGGATCCTGCGGCGTGCTCTGCTCATAGATCCGAATAATCACGCGGCGATCTACCTTCTGGGACAAACACTTTCGGCCGCCGGCAAGAAGGAAGAAGCAAAAATAGTGCTCGACAAATTGAGAGCGGGTAAGGGACAGTAGGATCGCACGTGGTGGCTGCCGGAAGAGCGCAAAGGGTCCCCCATAGCCGAGGATTACACGCCAACGCGTTTACGAACTCGCCAGACAGTAAAAACAATGCCGGCGCTCAAAAGAAAGAACGAAGACGGTTCCGGCACCGAGGTCGGGGTAATCGTCAGAACCGCATTCGAGATGCTCGACATCGGATAGCCTGCACCTTGATCAGCATATCGGTCTCTCGCCAAATCCAGATCCACAGTACCCGGAGAGAAATGGGGAGCCGCAACCGTATTCGAATAAATCTGCGGGACACTTCCGAATTCAAAATCGACGGCCAAGCCATACGGCAGCTGTGCCGATATCGGAAGAAAGATGTATAGACCGCCGCCATCAGAGGCTGAGTAGAACTGCAGATAAGTATTCGCGACCGGAGGCGTGCTTATGCCGTTATTGGTGTAGACAGCGGTGGTGTAAAGCGTTACAGGCTCAAAGCCAGAGATATTTCCCGGGTCGGATGAAAGATCGAAATCGATTTGAAACTGTGGCGCGGCAAGCGGGTAGGTTCCGCTCGGCGTAGCATACGTCCCGGCAATGTCAAACTTCAGCAGATCGGCATTCGCGCATTGGGCGAAGATGAACACCAGCACCGCCCCTTGCAATCCCCGTAACTGACAGCGTCCAAACCGCATTTTCTTAAACCTCCTTTCCATAATCCTGTCATGATTTTTCATCCAGCAGTAATTTGCGCGCGGAATCGATTTCCTTGCGCTTTTCGCCAGTCACCGTGGGGAATGCGAGATGCAGGTCATTCAGCGTATCAATAATGACCGATGCAACCACCATTCGGGCAAACCACTTATGATCGGCGGGAACAATGTACCAGGGAACATCCGGCGATGCCGTATGCCGGATCATGTCTTCGTAAGCTGTCATGTAGTCGTCCCAATGTTCGCGCTCTCGAACATCAGCTTCGGAAAACTTCCAATTCTTCTCCGGCTCGTCGAGCCTGCTGAGAAAGCGCTCCCTCTGCTCCTGGCGTGAGATGTTCAGAAAGAACTTACGGACGAGCACGCCGTTTCGGCTTAGATAAGTTTCGAATGCATTGATATCTTCAAAGCGTCGCTTCCAGATCTTCTTAGTCACGAACTGGCGCGGGATGCGCTGCTCATCGAGAAACTGCGGGTGAACACGAACAACCAGCACTTCCTCGTAATATGAGCGATTGAAAATGCCTATATGTCCTCTTTGCGGAAGGCATTTCGAAGTGCGCCATAAGAAATCGTGACTTAGATCCTCCGCCGAAGGCTCTTTAAAAGAATAGACCTGACAACCTTCCGGATTCACTCCGGACATGACGTGACGGATTGCGCTATCTTTTCCGGCCGCGTCCATTCCCTCCAGAATCAGCAGCAGAGCCCAACGATCTTGAGCGTACAATTTCTGCTGCATATCGCTGAGGCGGGAGATACTTTGCTGTAAGAACTCATCCGCCTCTTCCTTCAGATCCAACCCTTGCCGGTCGGCCGGATCAAAATGCTTCAGGCGAAAGTTTCTTCCGTGTGCAACAGAGTAAGGCTCGATGAGTTTCCCAAGTTTCGGCAGTTTGCGTTTCATCAGGTAGGAGTTCAGGCTATCTGCTTACTTGCCTGGAAATGGGAGCCATCCGCGAGTCATGTAATCGCCGAGCGTCAAAGAAATCAAAATGAGGAACCAGATTACGGCGCCGGACACGATGATGCGGATTATGTTGGCTTCGTAGAAAGCGTGCATCAGAAAACCCGCGACCACCGCAGCCATGATGACAGCGATTCCTACGGCGATGATTGTGCTCCAGCCGCCAAGGTTCACAAAGGCGATCAGCGTGTTCAGCAGCGTCAGACCGAGCAAGCCGAGCCAGGCGAATATATATTTCTTGCGGGAAAGCGCGGGCTCGTTCATTTGTGCAACCCCGGAAGATAGAAGATCGCGTACAGGAAAATCCAGACGATATCGACGAAATGCCAGTACAGGCCGCCGAAATTGATCGGCGTATGGTACTCGGCACTCATGGTTCCGATGAAAGTGCGGAATAGCAGCACGGAAAGAATCCCTAACCCGATGATCATGTGGACTGCGTGCAGCCCGGTCATGATGTAGTAGAAGACGAAAAACATCTCTACGCTGCTCGCAAACCGGCTCGAATCGTTAAACCAGACGCCGGGCGCCTTGTGCTCCTGATAGTGCTGATAGTATTCGGTGAATTTGATCCCGAGAAATACCAGTCCGATCAGCATCGTGAGGAGCAAAAAAAGGCCAAGGAGGCGCCGGTTCCCAGCTTGCGCGCTGTGCTCGGCAAATGCCAGCATCAGGCTGCTGGTCAGCAGGATTGCGGTATTGATCGACCCGAGCAGGATGTTCATATCGGCGCTTCCCAAATCGAAGGCCTGCGGGTGACTGGCACGATAGACGGTGTAGGCGGTGAACAGCGCGCCGAACATCATGACCTCGCTGGCCAGGAAGAGCCACATGCCGATGCTTGCGGTTTCACGCTGCTGCAAGGGCGTCGCGAACTGCTCGCGGCAGGCGAGGGTGGCGGCTGCTTCAGACAAGTTGCAGTTCCTCCTTCATCGCCTCATAGTCATATGGCTGTTTGGCTGTGACAACGGGAGTTACTTCAAAGTTATGTACGGGCGGCGGCGAGGAAGTTTGCCACTCGAGGCCCGTTGCGCGCCAAGGATTCGGCGCGGCTTCTCTGCCGTAAAACCAAGCCCATATTAAGTAACAAAGCGGCAAGACATAGCCCACGCCTAAAATGCTCGCACCCGCGGTTGAGAGCACGTGTAACATTTGAAATTCTTCCGGGTAGGCAGCATAGCGCCGCGGCATTCCCAGGAAGCCCAAGACAAACTGCGGGAAGAACGTCAGGTTGAAGCCGATAAACACGATCAGAGCGGAAAGCCTGGCAAGCCCTTCGGGATACATCTTGCCGCTGACTTTCGGCCACCAGTAATGCACGCCACCAAGGAACGCCATCACCGTGCCGCCGACCATAATGTAATGAAAATGCGCGATTACAAAGTAAGTGTCATGCACATGAACATCGAGCCCCAAGGCGGCGAGAAATAGCCCGGTCATGCCGCCGATCGTGAATAAGCCGATGAATCCGATCGCATACAGCATGGGCGTGTCCCACGAGACGGCTCCTTTGTACATGGTTGCGGTCCAGTTGAACACTTTGATGGCAGAAGGAACGGCGACGCAATAGCTAAGAAACGAGAAAGCGAGCGCGGAGTATACCGATTCTCCGGCCACGAACATGTGGTGCCCCCAAACCAGGAAGCCAAGCACGGCGATCGCGATGCTGCTAAAGGCGACGGCTTTGTAGCCGAATAGCGGCTTGCGCGAGAACACGGGAATGATTTCGCTGACCACGGCCATTCCGGGGAGCACCATAGTGTAAACAGCGGGATGCGAGTAGAACCAGAAAAGATGCTGGAAAAGAACGGGATCGCCGCCCAGCGCGGGATCGAAAATCCCAACCTGAAATATGCGTTCCACGGCGACCATTACTAATGTGATCGCGAGCACCGGCGTATTGAGGACAAGGACCAGACTATTCGCATACATCGACCAAATAAAAATGGGGAGCTTGAACCAGGTCAGGCCCGGAGCACGCATGCGATGGACGGTAGCAATGAAGTTTAGGCCGGTCATGATGGACGAAAATCCGGAAATGAAGATGCCCATCGCTGCCGCAACAACGTAAGTCGTGGAGTAAGTTGTGCTGAACGGAGTGTAGAATGTCCAGCCCGTGTCCACGCCGCCCCGGAACAGAGCGAAAACCGTAACGGTTCCTCCGAGCATGAAGACATACCAACTTAGTAAGTTTAATTTAGGGAAGGCCAGATCTTTAGCGCCCACCATCATGGGAATGAGGAAATTGCCCAATGTATTCGGAATCGACGGGATCAGGAAGAACCAGACCATTATGATTCCGTGCATGGTAAACAGCTTGTTGTACGTTTCGGTGCTGACCAGCCAGTTGCGGGGCGAAAGCAATTCCAGCCGCATCATGAGAGCGAAGAAACCGCCTAGAAAGAAAAATGCAGTAATTGAAAACGTGTAAAGGATTCCGATCCGCTTGTGATCTGTCGTCAGGAGCCAGGAAAGGAGTCCCTGCTTTTCGTTCAGGTAATTTTTTTCAATTGTTGGCGCAACGGCTTGGATCATTTCAGCGCTTCTCCACCTGGGATCCCGCATTCGATGTGGCGCCCGGGCCGCCAATTCCCTTTTGTGTTCCGTATTCCGTAGGAGCCGTGCCGGAGCTGGACGGCTCCTGCGTCCCAGGCTGCGGCCCAAGAGCTTTGATATACGAGATCAGAGCGAGTATTTGTTCCTCCGACACGACGCCGGTGAAATTGGGCATCACGCCAGCAGAAAATCCCCACGGCACCTGAGCGTCGGGATCGTGCAATTTTTCTCGAATATAGGAATCGTCGGCAACGATCGTCTGCCCGGTTTTCAGCAGAACCGGCCGCATGTATAGATTTCGCAGATCGGGACAACGGCCCTGGCTGGCGAAGTGATGGCAATTGGCGCAACCGAACTGATGAAAGTATTTCTCCCCTGTGGAGGCAAGCGATCCTTCCGCCGCGCCTTGAGTGAGCCAAGTCTGATAATCTCCGGGGCTCATCGCGTACACCCAACCAATCATTCCCGAATGCTTCGTGCCGCAATATTGAGAACAGAACAGGTGGTATTTACCGGGCTTTGTCGCTTCGAACCAAGTTATGGTGTAGCGGCCCGGCAATACGTCCTGCTTAGTCCGAAACGCGGGCACAAAAAAGCTATGGATCACGTCCTCAGAGGTCATCGTAAGCTTTACGGGCCTGCCCACAGGGATGTGCAGCTCATCAATTTCGCGCTGACCCTCCGGATGTTGTATTTTCCACATCCATTGCTTCCCGACCACGTACATGTTGATCGCGTTATCCGGTGGCCGCTCGATTCGGAAGTACAATTTCGCGCCCCATCCATAGAAGCCGAGGAACAAAATAAACGGAATGATGGTCCACGCCGCTTCGGCCGGAATGTTATAGCGATTCTGATTTCCCAGCTCGTTTTCCGACTTGCGATGATACCGAATTGCAAAGGTAATCAAAAACGCTGCAATGCCGACGGACACGGCGGTGCAGATGACGAGCATGATTATGAAGAAGAGATCTACCTGTCCCGCCACGGAGGACGCCGATTCGGGCCACAACCGAAAATTCGTGATCATGGGCGCGCAACTTCCTTCAACAGATTCCGGTGTTTTCGGAGATCATGCCGCCAAAGGAAGAACATTCCCGCAGCCATCGCGATTAAGGTGAAAACTGCTCCGATCCTCAAAGAACCGAGAACGACAGCGCCATACTTCCCGGTTTCGGGATCGTAGTGGTAGCAGAACAGCAGTATGCGGTCCACCGCCGAACCGATGCGATTGTGAGAAGCCTCGACGAGCGACAGTTTGAGATCCTTGGGCTCATACTCGACACCGTATAGGTAGCGTGCAACGCGTCCTTCGGGAGTGGCGACCATCACTCCGCTGGCATGGATAAACATTTTGTTAACGGGATCCCAACGATAGTGAAATCCAATGGCTTGCATCACGGCGCTGATCGCGGCTTGGCTGCCCACGAGAAAATGCCAACCGTTAATGCCGGCTCTCCTCGAGTAACTGCGGGAATAATGAGTGCGCTTCAACATCGCCTCGGCGGGTGTGTCCGATGGATCGAAACTGATGGCAACCACTTCGAAATCGCGACCGGGCTTGAGCGATAGAGGCCGTAGACCCGCCACCACGCCGCTTAAGATCTGGCTGCAGAGCATCGGACAGCGATAGTAAACCGGCATCAGCAGCACTGGTTTTTCTCGGAAGAAAGTTCGCAAGGGAACCGAGGCGCCATTCTCGTCGCGGAAAACGGTGTCGAGCGGAATTTGTGCGTTCAGGTTTTGTTCGATTCCGATGCCGTTCAGGTTGGGAGGCAGATTGGGACGGTCTGCCGCTTGCAGTCCGCACGAAGACAGTGCCAGCACGAGGGGAAGGCAGAGCACCGATTTCGTTGCTGTCTGGAAAAACGTCATTGTGGCTCCGGCGCGACTTTTCCTTCGAAGCCGGTTTGGCGCGTACCGGCCTCGGGTTGAGATAACACCAGGTTCGAGGGCTGTTTTTGAGGTGGAATTCCGCGCGTTGCCAGAATATCCATCGCACGCTCTATCGGAATGGCAACCCTTCCTTTCGCTTGGTCGGCCCAGAAGTAATGATTCAGTTCCCAGTCTTCGCGCGCGCGGAGTGTCTTCAAATCCTTGCGGGGGGAGGGCTGCAACCTCGGGTAGGGTGGCATGGGATTGCCATGCGCCTGAACCGGCAGCGGAGGGGGACTGTTTATGGCGCGTTCGTGCGCCAGGTAAGCGAAAACGACATAGACCAGCGCAATAACGACCCACACTCCGATCAGCAGCGATACGCCTGTGATGAATGTGGGCCGGGCATCGAAGTCGGACGGCTCAAAGTCGATTCCCTCGTTTCGAAGAACGGGGCCGTGCGGATCGTTCCCCATATTTCTATTCGCCATGCTGCAATGCCCTTTCAAGATTCGGCGCCTGCAAGGGGAGTAACGGGCGCTGCTTGAGCTGCCACACAAATACTGCGATCCAGAGGCACCCGATAGACGCGGGCACCACCAAATTCATCCACGTCAGCCGGAAACCGCGCTGATAATACTGCGGCATGACGATCCACATCAGATCGACCCAGCGCATGAAGATGATGATGCCGACCACGCAACACAACCCGATGACGCTGCGCTTAAGGGGACGGGAGAGCAACATCAAAAACGGCACGATGAACTCAAGCACGATAAGCATCACTCCGAGCCAGCCCCACGATGTGGCAAACCGGTGCAGGTACCACGGGATTTCGTCGGTCAAATTACCGGACCAGATGACGACCAATTGCGAAAACTCAAAATAGGCCCACAACATCACGAAGACGAGCAGCAATTTGCCCAAATCGTGCAGATGCGCCGGTTTGAATCTGCTGGCGAGCGGCTCTCTTCGCGAAAGCAGCGCCATCACAATAATCACGAAAGCGAATGAAGCCAAGCCTTCCCGCGCCACGAACAGGAATCCCCAAATCGTCGAGAACCAGTTATTTTCGAGAGATTCCGCCCAATCGACAGTGGCGAACGTGATTGTGAAAACATAGATGAGCAATCCGGGAGCGCTCAGGCGGGCCAGCTGCTTTTCAAATCCGCCTTTCTCGTCCTGCTCGAGGGACCACTTGTTCAGGAAATACATAAGGATTCCCCAAACCACGAAGTAAAGGATCGCTCGCCCGATGAACATCGACGGATTCATGTATATGTGGCGATGCCGCAGGACGTATTCGTTTTTGACCAGATCGGAATGCGCCCAGTCGTAAAGCCAAGGCATGCCGATCGCGACGGGGATGAACAGAAGCGCGCACAGGGGAAGAGTCCGGCTGGCCGATTCGAGGGTACGGCGGGTTATGATTCCCCAAGCTCCGGCAGTGAGGTACTGCAACATGACGATGCCCATGGAGCCGAGGGTCAATCCCAGCCAAAACAGATAACCCATCAAATAGGAATGAAAGAAATCGCCGGGGCTGTAGAGGCCACCGATAATGCCGATGACACCGAGAAGGATTCCGGCCCCAAGCGCGAGCGTGAACACCCGCCGGAGATCGTGCTCCAGTTCGGGGGATGCGTTGAAGGGGGAAGCGGCTGTCATCGCGGAGCTCCCGGCTGCGGCTGATTTCCGCCGCTCAACTGATCACGCTGGTCAGGGGGTACGTCGCTCAAAGTAGCGTTCCTGCTGAGTTGCAAAGCCCTTACATAGGCGACAATGGCCCAGCGATCGTTTACGGGAATCTGATCTCCGTAATCGCCCATAGCTCCATAGCCGTTTTTGATGACCTGATAGATGTAACCGGGCGGCACTTCGCGCAAACGGTCAGTGTGAAAATCCGCCGGAATCTTAACGCCGCGCTGAGCAACCATTCCATTGCCATCCCCGGTTCGCCCATGGCAAGGGCTGCAATAGATGTCGAAGCGATCTTGCCCGCGATGGAGCAGGTTCGAATCTATCTTTATTGGGATGGTGTCGAGAAATGCGCCATTCGCCTCGCCGGTGTGAAAAGAGTCCGCGTCGTTCAACTCATCGCGCGCAATGGTACCAGCCGGAATTGGCCGCGCATCTCGTCCGTCGGCGAAAAAGTTGTTTGCGCCGAGCGGCTTATACTTCGGCTGATCCTGCATATCTTGACGGCAGGAAACCGTAAACAAGAGAAGCGGTGCGAGCATCGCGATGGAGTTAAGTGTCCTCAACTTCCCAAACTCCTATTGGATTGAGGCTGCGGAGAAAGCTTGCCGTCAGATCGGAATCGTAAAGGGGGTCGCTTTTCTCGATGCAAAGGAAGAAGCGGCTGCTCGATGCCTGACTGAACTGAGGCAAATTGAACAAGGGGAAATGCGGCCGCGGAAAGCCGCACAACGCGAGCGTGCCAAAGAACGCGAACACGCCGGCAAACAACACCGTCAGTTCGAACAATATGGGGATGAACATCGGCCAGCTATACAGGGGGCGGCCGCCGACATTGATGGGATAGTCGATCGCGGCGATGTAGTATTCCATGCTCCAAGCGGTTGCAGCGCCGATCAATCCGCCGATCAAAACGATGGGTGGGACCAGGTTCCGGCCAGGAATAATTTCCTCGAGATCTCTGATCGAATAGGGCGAATATGCTTCGAGCTTTCGATAGCCTTCTTTTTTTATTTGGTGCGCCGCTTCCAGCAGAGCGGTGGGATCATCGAACTCGGCGACCATGCCGTAGGTCTCTGCGTCGCTCATTTCTCGACTCCTCCACCAGGTCTCGAGAAGGGCAACAGTTCCCGCACTTCCGACATGGGAATCATCGGTAGGAAGCGCACGAACAGCATGAACAAAACGAGAAACATGCCTATCGAGCCCCAAAACATCGAGTTATCCCAGAACGTGGCGACGAAATTGGACCAGGATGAAGGCAGAAAATCGCGGTCCAGCGCAGTCACGATGATCATGAACCGTTCCACCCACATGCCGACCAGCACCACCATCGAAACCGTGAACAGCGGGATGGGTCGAGTGCGGACTTTATAAAACCACAATGCTTGCGGGATGATCACGTTCAGCAGAATGACCAGCCAATAACTCCATGCATGCGGTCCGACGGCGCGATTGTGAACCGTGTACATCTCAAAATCGTTGCCGCCATACCAGGCGGTGAAGGGTTCAATCAAGTATGTGTAGGCGAGAAAGAGCCCTGTCGTCAGCATGAGTTTTCCGCAGTTGTTCAAATGCCGCACCGTGATGAGCTTGTGCAGGCCGTAGACCTTTCGGAGCGGCAGACCCAGTGCGAGCACCATCGCGAAGCCGGAATAGATCGCTCCCGCCACGAAATACGGCGGAAAAATTGTCGAGTGCCAACCGGGTAAAATAGCGATCGTGAAATCGAAGCTGACTACTGTATGTACTGAAAGCACAAGAGGCGTGGCGATCCCGGCAAGCAGCAGGCATGCCGTCTTGTGCAGCTTCCAATGATGTGAAGATCCCCGCCAGCCGAACGAGAGCACGCCATAAAAGCCTTTCTGGAAGTGGCCCGGCGCGCGATCACGCAGCGTAGCAAGATCGGGAATCATCCCGATGTACCAGAACAAAACCGAGATCGTAAAGTATGTCGAGACCGCGAAGACGTCCCACACTAGCGGACTGCGGAAGTTCGGCTGCGCGGTCATGGTATTGGGGTACGGGAGAATCCAGTAAAAAATCCAAGCGCGGCCCAAGTGAAACAGGGGGAACATTCCGGCGCACATGACGGCGAAAATGGTCATGGCTTCCGCGAACCGGTTGATGGAATTGCGCCAACCCTGGTTCATCAGCAGCAAAAAGGCGGAAATCAACGTGCCCGCGTGACCGATTCCAATCCACCAGACGAAATTCGTGATGGCGAATCCCCAGGCAACCGGAATTTCGACCCCCCAGATGCCGATGCCCTTCGCGAGCAGATAAGTGATCGTGATTCCGAACACGACGAACAAGAACACGCCAAATCCAAAAACGCACCACCAGAAGAGCGGCGTTTTTCGAGTGAGCACGATGGAACTGATCTGCTCGCTGACGGTCTCAAAGGTGGTGCTCGGCGCGACCACCTCCAAATCGTTATTGGGATCCAGCGGCCGAGCCGAATGACGTTGCCGTTCTTCCAGTGCGATCAGCTCAGGCACTCTGAAACTCCGGATTCTGATTGCGAAGCTCGGCCAGATAGGTGGTCCGCGGACGCGTGTTCAACTCTGCATACATGGCGTAGTTCAGTTTCTCGGCCTTCAGCTTGGAGACGCGATTATTCGGGTTGTTCTTGTCGCCGAATACGATTGCCTGGGTCGGGCAAGCTTGCATGCAGGCGGTCTGAATCTCGCCGTCGCGAACGTAGCGCCCCTCGTTTTCAGACCTGATTTCGGCTTCCCGAATGCGCTGCACGCAATAGCTGCACTTTTCCATCACTCCGCGGCTGCGCACGCTCACGTCCGGATTGCGCTGCATTTTCCAGGTCTCGGTATTCCAGTCCTGAAACAGCATGAAATTGAAACGGCGCACTTTCCAAGGACAGTTATTGGAGCAGTAGCGCGTCCCGATGCAGCGGTTGTAGATCATGTCGTTCAACCCCTCGCTGCTGTGATTGGTGGCCTGAACGGGACATACCAGTTCGCATGGCGCGTTTTCGCACTGCATGCATGGAGTTGGGCAGTAATAAGCGGTCGGGTAGCTGATATCGCCTTCGTAGTAGACATCAATCCTGAGCCAATGCATGGCTCGGCGCGCGAGCACCTGCTCTTTGCCGACCACGGCGATGTTGTTTTCAGCCTGGCAGGCGACTACGCAAGCCTGGCAATTGACGCAGGCCGTCAGATCGATGGACATGCCCCATCCGTAGCCCGTGTAATTCCATTGTGGATAAAGTGTGAGATTGCCGGGCGGCTCGTGCTCGGTCTGTTGCGCGAAGTCCGGATTTTGCTTGTATCCGTCGAGCGTGTTTCGAATGACGACGTCGCGGTGTTCCATGGACTGATTCAATTGCGTGGTCGCGAGCGGATAGGGCGTGTCCAGTTTCTGAAGTTCTACGCCGCTTCCGGTCCATAGCGCATTCGAAGTGCGTAACGCGTAGGCGTTAAAACCCGCGCCATTGCCGGCCCGCCCGGAATGCCATCGGCCCCAGCCGAGATCGACGGTGATCGATTCATCGGGGTGGCCCGGCAGAATCCAAACGGAACCTTGCACACTGCGGTCGCGATAGGTCAACTTGACGTGCTGCTGATTATCGAATTGGAGCCGCTTCGCCGTTTTCGGGCTGATAAAGATCGCGTTATCCCAGGTTAGTTTGGTCATGGGATGCGGCAGTTCCTGCAACCAGACATTATTCGCGTATCGGCCGTCGTACATGTACACGTCTGGCCGGAAAACGATTTCGATGGCATTGGAGGCGGAGGGCGGCGGCGCGCCGAAATTGTTATTCGCCGTCACCGCGAGGGCGGGCAGGGCCGAATTCGCAATCAGCCCGTCATGCACTGATTTCCGCCACCAGGTTTCGAAATCGGCCGCTCCGCTCCGGGCGCGCCAGTACCCACGCACGATTTCATAAGACGAGCGCCCCGGAAACTGCAAGATGGCATCAAGAATCTGAAGGTGCGAACGCGAGCCGGCGTATAGGGGTTGAATCAACGGCTGAATGATGCTGACGGTTCCATCGAGCGATCGCGCATCACCCCAGTCCTCCAGAAAATGCGGCTCCGGAATATGCCATGTCGTTTTCAGCGATGTCTCGTTGAACTGAATTGCGGCGTGGATGGATGTCTTTACTTTGTCGATTCCGGTCGTGAAATTGAAGTCGACGGGAGCGTTGTAAACCGGATTGCCGCCCAAGATTAGCAGCACATCGACATTGCCGCCGTTCATATCGCGCGAAAGCTCGCGCAAGGATTCGATCTGATCGATTGGCTGCACTTCCACGGGATCGGTGTAGATAACCGTCTTTCCGTTGTTTCCGAGCGCGGTGTTCATCGCATGAGCGAGCGCATGGACGGCCGGGGATTGATGTTCGCCCGGAATAATCGCGCATGCTCCTTTGTGTGCCTGGAGGTCGCGCGCGATGCGGCTCACCCAGAACTGGTACGCGTTCCCGCCCTGCACCGTGCCTCCGACGCCAAGACGCTGCAGCTAATGCCCGCGCAAATTCTTCCACCTCGGCGTAGCGCAAGGCCAGCCGGTGATCGGCTTTTCCTCCGGTCGCGGTCAGCGTGCTCTCGATGGCGTAGAGGCGATTCATGTCCAGCCGGTCGCCTTGCCGGCGGCGGAGCGCAAAATCGCGGGCATAGCGGGTGGATCCACGGCCGCAGGCCAGAAAATCCGCATCGAGCGAAACCACGATATCGGCGGTATCGAGCTTGTAATACGTATGCACCGGCTTTCCGAAGACCATTTGGGCCGCAGTACGCGCCGAGTGCGGTCCCGCCGGATCGAACTGATGCCACTTCGCCGCTGGAAATTTCTTGAGCACCGCCTGGAGCTGCGCTCCCAAGGTGGGCGAAACAACCGTTTCGGTCAGAATGCGGAAGCCCGCGCCTTGGCGCTCTTGAATCGGAGCGATAGCTTGACGCCATGCGTCCTGAAAAGAATCCCAATCCTGAGGCAGCCCTAGATGAATGATTTCGCGAGCGCGATCCGGATCGTACAAATCCATCAGACAGGCCTGCGAGTGCACGCTGGTCGCTCCAAGACTGGCGGGATGATCCGGATTCCCCTCCACTTTGGTCGGGCGCCCCGTATGGCTTTCGACAATCACGCCTTCCGCGATCCCGTTCACCGGCGCTGCCGTCGCGTAATACTTCGGCCTGCCCGGCACCACGTTTTCCGGCGGATCGACATAGGGCATGATGCTCTCTTCCGGCTGCCGCGTGCACCCGGTAAGTCCGGCGAGAGCCATCGAACCGGCCATCAGTGAAAGAAAACGCCGCCTGCTGGCTCCGGAAAACTCGATGCCCTCTTCGGAAAACTGCTCCTGCTCGATTTCTTCGCTGTGTCCCTGAAACTCCTCCGGCGTGCGCCACAGTCTGGATTTTCCGCTTTGCATGAGCGCTTCTATCGGAACCAGATCGTGACGCCGCATCTCTTTCACCGGTGACAGGTCGAGCAGCTTGTGAGGCTCTGAATGTGATATTCACGAACCAGTCGCTTTCCGAGTGCGATCTGATCCGGAGGCGGTGTGTACTCCATCGAAAAGACCTGATCGCGCGGGCGCACGTACCGCTCAGGATGACGATGGCAATCGAGACACCACTCCATGGTCAAGGGGGCCGCCTGCCACATCAGCGGCATCTTATCCACGCGCCCGTGGCATGTCGAGCAGCCGATACCGTGATGCACATGAATACTGTGATCGAAGTAGACGAACTCCGGCAGATCATGCACCCGCGTCCATTCGATTGACTTTCCGGTTCGATAACTTTCGCGCACGGGCTCAAGCATCGGACTTGTGGCCCACATCTGCGAGTGGCAATTCATGCAGATTTTCGTCGCCGGAATGTTTGCGAATGATGAATTTTCGACTGTGGTGTGGCAGTACCGGCAGTCAATGCCCAATCCGCCTACGTGATGCTCGTGACTGAACGGTACGGGTTGTTCGCGCGGAACGTTCTGCATCATCTCGTAAGGCGAACGTACGATTAAATAACCGAGCCAGCAAATGCCGACAAGTGCAGTGACGATTGCAAGAATGGTGAATCTTGCAAACGTATTTGCACTCCGCGAAAAGTACTGGGGCATGCTACGTGGCCCCGCTTACCTGCGCATCAGCAGCTAACCTCTGAATTCCTTTGGTGCGATTTTGGGACTCATTCCTATGAAGGAATGTTTCGCGTGAGTGTTTATCGAATTGCCGCGGCGCTGTCGCCGACTTCGGCCGCGCCGTGACCGGCCCGCTGCTGATGGAAGGACGCGCGCGCATCTCGGGCTGAAACGACGCCCGCATGCTCCACGGCAAAACGCATGAGCACCGAGCCGAGCGTACCGAGCACGCCCGCCGCATATCTTTTTCTGCGCGATCGGTTGGGGAGCAGACTAACAATGACACTGCTTGCAGTGAGAACCGCCGCCGTTCTCCACATTGCGCCGCTCAAGCCACGCTTCAGCGGCCGGCCGACGCGAGGAACTACGGATGCCTGGCGTTCCATCGCCACACTCGCTGTCAGTTCTACTAGTTGGCCAATCGTGCCAAAGGCGCGCACGATCCGTCGTTGCCCGGCATCGTCGACAAATATCTCGCATGCCGATCCCACGCTTGCCATCGCCGACGAGCCAAACAGAATCGGCAACACTCGCCGCGATTCCTGCCACAAAGGAACGGCGGTATTAGCCAGTAATACGCCCGCATACGTTGCAAGACCTAAACCGAAAACGCCGGCTGCGAGACCGCATAGATTCCCGATCCTTCCCAGAACGCCGCCTCTTTTCCGCAGTAAAATGGCCACCATCGAGGCACCGCCTGCACCGGAGAGAATCCACGCCCCCATGTTCATCGGCGATGTCGGGCGGAACACTCGCAGCATGTTGAAGAAGCGCCAAGGCCGCCCCAAATCGTAAGTCAGAAGCGCGCCGCTAACGCAAGCGCCTGTGAACCCGATTTGCCGGCAGCGCGGGATCAGAGTCCTGTGTCTTCTTCGATCCGAGTGCCTGTACTGCTGCGCCCAGCACGAGCGAAGCGCCGCTCAGGCCGCCTACATAGTAGTAAAGCGGTATGGCCCACTCCCAAATGGGCTCGTTCAGTAAGGGACGGTCATAATAGGTGGGGTCGTCAGGTAGGCGACCTGGCACTCTTTGCCAGGTTTGGGCCATGCTTTTGATGTGCCGATCGCTAGAGCCCGACGATTCCTGATTCGCTGCTTCACCCGAAAGAACGGCTACATCCAGATCGATGTCGCGCCCGTCCGTGTAAACCGGTTCAACCGATTTCTTATATCGAGCGATCATGCGCTTTCATCTCTTCCGCCGAACAACGCAGCCCCGAGTGCGATCAGCGCCATCGCCGCGGCGCTCACTGCCATCGATGTCCATGCGGCACCCACCTTCTTGGTAGGAACCACGGGATCGGGCGGAAGGTTATATAGCTCCGGCTTGTCGAGCAGGAGAAAGAAGGCATTCAATCCTTCCGTTCCCGGCTGGTTCTCTTTATCAACCCCGTAAAGATACGCATCGGCGACACCGCGCTCGTGCAATTCTTCGACGCGCTCCGCTGCGTGCCGCCGAAGTTGACTCAGATCGCCGAACTGGATCGATTCGGTAGGACAAGCTTTGGCGCACGCGGGCTGCATGTCTTCCCGAAGCCGGTCATAACACAAGGTGCATTTCCATGCTCTTCCGTCTTCCTCGCGCCGGTCAATCACTCCGAAGGGGCAATTTACGATGCAGTAGCCGCAGCCGTTACAAACATCCGGCTGCACGTAGACGGATCCGAATTCGGTGCGCATGATCGCACCCGTCGGGCAACTCTCCAAGCACCCGGCGCGCGCACAATGCTTGCAAACATCCGATGAGAACAACCACGAAAACGCGCCATCGTCTTGCGGATGAGTGGCGACCGGGCGCTCGATGAAGGCAACGTGACGCCAGGTCGAACCGCCGAGGTGGACGGTGTTGTCGTATGACATCCCGGAAAACAGGAATCCGTCATCCGGCAATTGGTTCCATTGTTTGCAAGCGACTTCACATGCCTTGCATCCGATACAGAGCGTTGTGTCCGTGAAGAATCCCTTTTCGCCCGCCACTGCTACACGTTCCCTTCCTTGCTTTCGAAGGCTTTGTATCCATGTTTGGTTTCAGGCTTGTGCCGGGCCTGTGGCAAATCGCGTTCCTCTTCCCTCGATGGAAGTTTCTTGACCAGTCGTCCGCTCGTTATGTGCCGTCGCCCTTTGCTCTTGCGCCCCGCTTCAATCATGCCGGTGAGCGCCTTCGATTCCTGAATCGAAACGTTCGGATCGGCGACGAACCCGATGAGATCGTTCGCCGCATCGCCGCGCACCAGGCCTTTACTCGACCAGTGATACGGTAATCCAATCTGGTGGATTACACGACCTTTCACTTTGAGCGGCCTGATGCGCTCGGTTACGAGCACGCGGGCCTCAATTTCACCTCGCATCGTGCGAATCGTCGCCCACCCGCCGTTTTTCAGGCCACGCTCCGCCGCCAATTCCGGCGAAACTTCACAAAACATCTCAGGCTGTAATTCGGAAAGCCAGGATAGCCAGCGGCTCATTCCTCCGGCAGTGTGATGTTCCGTCAGACGATAGGTCGTTATCAGGTAGGGGAACCTCGGATCACCGTATGGCTGATGATATGGATTGTCTTTTCGTTCTCCACTCCATTCGTTCCGGATTGCACTGCTGCCCGTACAGCGGATTCTTCATCACCGATTCCTCGGGCTCATAATGCGTGGGCAACGGGCCGTCTTGTAAACCCGCCGCTACATAAATCCATCCTTTCCCGTCCGATTGCATGACAAAGGGGTCGATTCCGGATATCGTGTCTTTCCCCCGAGCATCCTTGGAAGGCCGATAGGAGGGTGGCCGCTGGACAATGAAATCGGGCGTATCGTGCCCCATCCATTTCTGTTTGTTCTCATCCCACCAGACCAATTTCTTGCGTTCCGACCAAGGCCTGCCTTCCGTATCCGCGGAGGCCCGGTTGTACAAGACACGCGCGATTGTGCGGCCAAGCCCAAGCCCACTCCGGCGCTACCCAATTCTGTTCCCAATGCGGCTTGCGACGGGCGGTCATGTTTTTCCCGTCGCGAAAAGCCCCCGAATAGATCCAGCAGCCGCAGGCGGTAGAGCCATCGTCTTTTAATGACGTGAATCCCTCCACCGGCTTGCGATCCGCAGAGTGTGTACCCATTCACCTCATGCAGCACCGCTTCCGCACTGGGCTCATTTAACGGACCTTGAGTCGGATAATCCCAAGTGAGATCGCGAATCGGCCAGTTTCGCGGCTGATCGTATTCGCCTGCATAAAGCATCTTGAGCCGCTGCCCAATTTTGAACACAAAATCCAACTCGCTTCGCGAATCTCCTTTCGGCTCTACCGCTTTGTGATGCCACTGCAGCAGGCGCTGCGTATTGGTGAAGCTGCCATCTTTTTCCGTGTGCGCGGCGGCCGGGAAGAAGAACACCTCTGTTCCGATCTCGCTGAGGCTTCACTTCGCCTCGCTCAATCTCCGGAGCCTCGCGCCAGAAATCCGCGGTTTCCGTGACCTGAAAATCGCGCACAACCAGCCATTCCAATTCCCGGAGCCCCTTGCGCTGGAGCGCCCCATTCATCGATCCGACGACCGGGTTCTCGCCCATGACGAAATAGCCCTTTACTAATCCGTCCACCATGTCCACCACGGTGTTCATGTGCGAGTGGTCGCCAGTCAGCGTCGGAAGATAGTTGTAGCACCAATCGTTCGCTTTGGTTGCGTTCTCACCGAACCACGCCTTCATCAGTGAAACAAAGTATTTGCTGAATTCTCCCCACCAGCCGGAGGGTGACTGGTTCAGATGCAGATACGTCTTCAGATCTTTGTCATGCTTCGCCTTCGGCATTGGAAGATAGCCGGGCAGCAGGTTATATAAGGTGGGAATATCCGTTGAACCCTGAATTGAGGCGTGCCCGCGCAGCGCCATGATTCCTCCGCCCGGGCGGCCCATATTGCCTAGCAACAATTGAATGATCGCGGCGCTCCTGATGTATTGCACACCCACGGAGTGTTGGGTCCAACCGACTGCATAGACAAATGCGCCGGTTCTCTCCCGGCCCGAATTCTTGCAGAGTGTCTCGGCAACTTTCAAAAAGAGGTGCTGAGGGATTCCGCACGTCTCCTCCACCATCTCGGGCGTGTAGCGCGAATAGTGCCGCTTGAGAATCTGAAAAACGCATCGAGGATTTTGCAGCGTCGGGTCCGTGTGCTCCGCTTGGATCGGCTGTTTTTGAATCGGGTCACCCTTTTTGCCGGCCTCTGATTCACGCTGGCCTCCCGCAGGCTCCGGATCCACACCCTTATACATCCAGGACTTGGAATTGTATTGCCCTTTCTTTTTCTCCCAGCCGCTAAACAGGCCGTCCAGATCTTCCGTATCCTTGAAATCGTCGTTGATGATCGCAGTCGCGTTGGTGTAGTTGACGACGTAATCGTGGAAATAGCGATCTTTCTCGAGAATGTAGCGGATGATCCCGCCCAGGAATACGATGTCCGATCCGGCGCGGATCGGAACGTGAATGTTCGCGACTGCGCTGGTCCGCGTGAAGCGCGGGTCCACGTGAATAATCGTCGCGCCGCGTTCGCGCGCTTGCATCACCCAGCGAAAAGCCACCGGGTGACACTCGGCCATATTCGAGCCTTCGATGACGATGACGTCGGAGTTCACCAGGTCGCCTGGGAACGTGGTCGCACCGCCTCGGCCAAACGAGGTTCCCAAACTGGGAACCGTGGAGGAGTGTCAAATACGGGCCTGATTTTCTATCTGGACAATCCCCAATCCGGTGAACAGTTTTTTGATCAGGTAGTTCTCTTCGTTGTCCAAGGTCGCGCCGCCAAGATGCGCAATTGCCATCGTGCGCCGCAGAGGATGGCCTTTTTCGTCGTGGTCTTCCCAGTGCGCATCGCGCGTTTTCTTGATACGCGCAGCCACCATGTCCATCGCCTGCTCGAGCGGTATCTTCTCCCACTCGGTTCCATACGGGCGTCGATATAGAACATCGCTGACCCGGTGCGAACCTGTCACCAGTTGAAATGTCGCAGCGCCTTTTGGGCACAGGCAACCATGGGATATTGGCGATGCCGGGTCGCCCTCGATGTCGATGATCTTCTCGTCTTTGACATAAACGAGCTGTCCGCAACCCACCGCACAATAGGGACAGACCGAGCCCACTACCTTATCCGCTTGCTTCGTTCTCGCTGCGAGAGTTTCAGTGCGGTTCGATGCGGCGGAGTCGCCGAGCCCCAATACATCGCCGTTTTTCAGTTGACGCAGCACGGGCCAACGAGCGGGAGAGAAGTCGCTGAATTCAGGCATACCGAGAACTAGACGCCCGGAACGGCGAAAACAGCATCACTCGTTAAAGTGCGAGTTCAAACCGGTTCATCGTTGTGCAGCGGCTGCTTCAAGACGGTCTGCACATCAGGTTGGAGCTTATCCGCCCCGGCCAGCATCAAGCTGATCTGCCACATCTCGCGATCCGTAAGCGATCCTTTATATGCGGGCATTCCCGTAAGCCGGATGCCGTTCGCCACCTTCCAGTAAGTCTCGCCCGGCGGATCGTCAGTCACCCCTTTGCCATGCAAAAGCTGTGGAGGCGGCGGATACATGCCCTTCGCGGTGGCGGTCTTCGGCGCGTCCATGATTCCGTGGCAAGGAGCGCAATGCTCCCGATATAGATGCGCCGCGTTCTGCAGGTCCGCATCGGTGGCCTGAAATGGCGCGGTCTTCGGAGCTTCCTTGTCGATGCGCGCGTTCAGCCCCATATGCGCCAGCTTCCTTTCGAAAGGAATCGGCGATGACGCGGTTGCCACCGGCGCATATCCAAATCGGAAATAGCAGTAGATGACGATCGGCATCAAAACGATCGCCAGGATGAAGCCCGCAATGAATCTCATCGTGTCTATCTTCTCTCATCCGAGAACAATAGTTCCAAATTACGTCACTGGCACGTCTAATAGTTACGGAGGATCTCAGTTGATCAAGCGACAGCCGGGCCGGCGTTGTGCTCCTTTTCACCATACCCTTTGGGTTGGCTATCGGGGCTCGGCGAACCTGACGTTCAGAACATCATTCAGAAATCGGTCGTCGCAAATCAGGAGGATTTCAAAGCCGCTCCCGACTTCAATTGGAAAGAGCGGGATCGCACCGAGAACGGATCGAAAACTTATCAAGTCACGATGATTGAGGGGACCCCGTACCAGCGCCTCTTGGCAGTAAACGGAAAACCTCTCTCACCGGCCCAGGAAGCGGAAGAGATGAAGAAGCAGCAGCAAGCTGCCGCTCAACGCCACTCCGAATCTCCTGATGACCGGCGAAAGCGAATTGAAAAATTCGAAAAAGATCGTACGCGCGACAACCTGATGATGCAGCAGCTTACGAAAGCATTCAATTTTACGTTATATCGGTCAGGGAAAGCTGCGAGGCTTCACGGTGTGGATGCTGAAAGCGACTCCGCGGCCCGGCTACAACCCTCCCAATATGGAAACGCAGGTCCTACCGGGTATGGAGGGCGAACTCTGGATCGACCAGAAGACGTATAACTGGGTGAAAGTTACGGCTCACGTGATTCATCCCGTATCGATCGAAGGATTTCTGGCGGAAGTCGAACCGGGTACGCGCTTTGAGCTGGAAAAATCGCCCGTGGGCGGCGGCATCTGGCAAATCACCCATTTCTCCATGCACTCTCAAGCCAAAGTGCTGCATCTCTTCGGCCGCTCCTCCCAGGAAGACGACACGTATTTCGATTACCAGCGAATTGGCAATTCCAATTCGTCCTCAGGCCGTTGAGGATTGCGCAGCGGGTTTCGCCGCCATCCGGCGCTGACTCGCCGCTCGCGGATAACATCTGCACCTTAATCGGAGGCATGCCGACAACCTCGTAAGTTCCGGAGGCGATCCCGATTCCAGCCTCATCGAATTGCTGCAGGATCTCACGGCTCATTTGGCTCTTGATCCGTTCTCCGCATTGACGCCTACTAAGCGGACGCCGAATAACTGCACTATCCGGTGCGGCCCAACGAGTTGCCATCACCCACGACAAAGTACCTGTAGCTATCCTACCCGCTAGAAGCTTATTCACTTCTGCTACTCTGTCTGGGAATTACCGTGTTGTTAAGTAGCCCCGGGGAATTGCACCCCGAGGCTCGCGGAACTGTACGTGAGCGTCTCCACGCATACAGCTCCTGTGGTGAAAAGCCGACTATGCGGGTGTTCCCATGCCGGACTCAGAATATCAGCTTTGCGCCGAGTTGGAACACGCGCGGATCCCAAGCGGAAGTGACTTGGTCCCGAAGTTACTGCTGCGTAGAAGCTGGCTCCTGACGCCGTTGAATTCCGTGTGATTGCAAGTGTTGAAGCTTTCGACGCGCAATTCAAACCGGCTGCCGCGATTTTCGCTAAACACGAAAGCTCTTGAAGAGCGAGAGATTCCAGTTGTCGCGGCCCGGGCCCGCGAACCGCCCCCTTGGTGAGATTGCCCCATGGCCAAGAGCGGGAGTGGAGAACACGGACGTGTTGAACAACTCGGCCACGCGTTCTGTGGGATAGCTGATGCTGCCGTTAATGTTCGGCCGGTTCGTCGCGTTCGCGATGCCATTGCTCCCCTGCGAACCGCCCAAGGTAATATTGAGTGGTAGCCCCGATTCCATCGTCACGATCCCGGACAGCTCCCAGCCGCCCAGCGCTGATTTCACGATGGTTCTGCGAGCTTTCGAAAAACGGAATCTCGTAAATGAAGTTGATGATTCGCGATGTGCGTACGATCGCGCCCGCCGGGCCCGTTGTCGTAAGCGCGATTATAAGGATCCGAAACGGTATAGAGGTCTCCGCCGAACTGCTAGCGCCCGGATCAATGGAACGGGAGAGAGTGTATGCGACCTGCAGTGTCAAGCTCTTCCTGAATCCTCGCATTCATGCTCACTCTGCAGCCCGTTGTAGTGTGAGTTTTCGGCGTTTTCGGAAAGCTTGATGGAGTTGAATCCAAGATACGGAACCTGCAGGTTGTAGGGACAGACCGTGTTCCCGCGATCAGCTGCGGTAGAACACTGGGCGACGGGAGATCGGTTTCCCGATAGTCGTTCTGGTGCCGATTCTGATTTCCGACGTAGGCTACTGTTCAGCACCGATTCTGCGCATAGCTGCTGCTGAACTCCCACGCTGTACTGATAGCTGGCAGGACTCTTGTAATCCGTATAAGCAAGGCCGGTAATGCTGCCGACGCTAATTGGCGCCGTCTGAACGTCGTACCCGACTGAGCAGGCTGAGGCTTGGATTCGAGAGAGAGACGTTGTTGAACGTGACGCTCGGCGCTGAACGGAATATTCGGGCCCGGCATTGTAAACATCATTTCCCTGGATGCGCTCGTACATGATGCCGAAACCACCCCGAACAACGGTCTTACTGGATCCCGTCAGATCATAGGCAAAACCGATCCGCGGACCGAAATTGAGCCCAATGATTCTTTACGAGGCCCGTGGGAATTCCGTTCTGGCCCTGCGATGCCGATGCCGTTCAGGTAAAAGTTGTAGCCATTCAGGATTGGATTCGGGCTCGTGCCGAGTCCGGGACTGCGTCGGTGAGAATGCGTGTTACCGTCTGCCATCCGCAAAGAAGGGCCGCATTCGCCGGATTGTACAGAGCCCAGGAAGAAAGTTCGACTGCCGATTGTTCTCCTCATATGTGTGTGGAATTCCATCCCAGCGCAGCCCGAGGTTCAATGTCAGCCGGGGTGTAACTTTCCAGTTGTCCTGGAAGTAAGCAGCCCATGAAACGTTATCCCAGTGACCTGTGTCCTGAACCGCTAGTTCCGTGTAGGAGTTCGGTAGTCCCAAGCAGAAAATCGGCAAAGTCGTTGCCTGTGTACTGGCCATTGAAGTTGAAACGCGCCCTGAGTGTCGCCCGAACAGATCCTGAACTTTCTTATAGAGTGCCCAGCTTGCGCCGAACTTGAATTGGTGCGTTGCCCTGCATCCAGGAAAGGTCGTCTCGGACCTGATAATCATCCGCTTTGTTGTTCCATGGCCAGCTTCCTACGTCATATTGTGTGCCGGTTGAGCCGCTAAATTGATCTGCGGAATACGGTTCAGGTTATTGCCGGGAAAAAGCTCGGGAATGTTCAGGCGCTGGGCCGCTTGTAGATGCCCGACTGGCTGAGATCTGATTCGGTTCCCGTTGTAGTTGAACGCAATCTCATTTAGGAGTGTAGGGCTGATCGAGTATGTTGCGTGAATCACGCCATGGTAGGAGGGATTGCCGAATACGTCTCCGATCGTAGGCACATTATCGCCGGTCCATTGGGAGGTGCCATACGATCTGGCTGATCGGCCTCTTCCACCCAATGTCCGAAGATCCGAGAACTTGTCCGAAAACCGATGGTCGATGCGAACGATCTCTTCGCGGAAATTCGGTGGGAAGCTTATTGCCACCGACGAATTGGCTGTCCGCATCGTTTGGCGCTGGAAAAATTCCGGCCTGCAAGAGCGCCTGCTGCGTTCGGATTAATAGAGATGCGGGAATCTTGTTCCAGGGAACGTGCGCGCCGAAGCTACAGGCCGGTGGCGCTTGTGAGATTGTTCTGCAGGGCAATGTTGGGCGCAAGCTGCGCATGCGGTTGGCGACAGTGAGATTGATGGTGTTCCGGAAATTGCCGCCATATTCGCTGGTAAGCGGAACGGTCGGTTGACGTTACCCGCCCTGGATCAGCTTGCGCCATTCCATGTTGTAGAAGAAAAATGTCTTGTCGCGGTCCTTGTTGTAGACCTTGGGAATGAACACCGGACCGCCGACGTTGAATCCATAAGTATTGAAGCGCAAGTTCGGGCGGCTTGCTACGCCGTTCGCATTATTGAAGTAGGCATTGGCGGCATCCAGAGCGTCGTTGCGATTGAATTCCCAGGCGGACGCGTGAAAATCTTTCGTTCCTGACTTGATGACCATGGTCATCGTCCGGCCGGAGGAAAGGCCGATATTCGGCACTGTAGTTCGAAGTTAGCGCCCGGAACTCGGCGATCGAATCGATGGAGGGCATGATGTCGATGCCACCGGCACCGCCGCGATCATCAGCTTCGCCGCCGTCCACCAGATAGAGATTGTGGTTCTGCCGCAGTCCGTTGAAGCTCACCGTTGCGTCCCCGCCAACTGGAGGTCGGACGATTAAAATCCGCCATGTTACTCGAAGCCCCGGCGTCAGCACGTGGCAGCCCGTAGATGCTCCGGCCGTTAGTCGCCAGTTGCGATACCTCCTGGCCGGTGATCACATCGCTGCCTTCGCCGGATTCCGTCTGGACCGCAACCGCTGTCGCCTCCACCGTGACGCTTTCCTGCGTTCTGACCGACCTCCAACTTGAGTCGACCAGCGCGGCGGTCGCCGACGTTCAGGGTGATATCTTTCTGCTCGAACGCTTTGAAACCAGGCGCTTCGGCGCGCAGCGTGTAGTGTCCGATCTGGAGGTCGGGCGCAACGAATTGACCCTGGGCATTGCTGGTGATCTTTGCGGGACTGATTCGTATCCGTGTTGGTCACCGTAATCGCGACATTCGGAACCACGGCGCCGGAAGGATCGGTTACCGTTCCGACCATTGTTCCTGTTTGTGCTGAGGCCACCAACGAAAAAGCCAACAAGAACAGACACCCGATCAGAAGCCGAGTGGCTCCCGAACGAAGCCGCCCAAAAATGGCGGGCTGTCTTGAATCGGACGAGAACTGAGTCCCACGGTGCATACGGTTCACCCTCCTGGAATAATCGCTTTCAGCCAAGGAGAACAGAGTACCGACGACAGGCGATCGGACGAGGCGGAAGTCACCCTGCTACCCCTTGGAACTTTCTGAAAGTATGCGCGATTCGCATCGATAAAGGCTAGGTTACGCACGGTTAACGTGGCGCCGTTCTCCGGTTAAGTAAACGCAACAAGCAGCCTCTTTTGAGGCACGTACCGGGAATGGAATTAACATTTTTAACCGTAGCGCGGCGGAGGTGATTGCGGTGCTATACTCGCAAATTGCCAGCGAACGACGTGCAACCTGCCTCCAGCAAAGAGCACCAGCAACGGGCTTTGCGGGTTGTATTGGACTCCGCTACTTTTGCCAAGAATCCCCGGCTCGCCGTTCTGCTGCGCTACTTGTGCCAACGGTTTTTTCGCGGCGAAACGAATTCGATTAAGGAATACAGTATTGCCACGGACGTGTTCGGACGTCCCTCCGATTTTGACCAAAGCACGGATGCGATAGTACGTGTCGAGATGCATCGGCTTCGAAAGAAGCTAAAGGATTTCTATGCCGGCGAAGGCGCGAACCAGCCCGTCCAAATTGTCATTCAAAATGGTCACTACTTACCGGAATTCGTCTGCGTCGATAAGGAGGCTGAAAGCGAGAATCTTACTCCAGAACTCGCGCAGCAACCAGCATGGAAACCAATCAGCCCCGGAAGCGGCCCCGCAGCCACGCCGCTTCACCTGGGCGGTCTTCGCCTCTTTGTCTGTTTTGCTGGTGGTGGCCTTAGCTCTTCTGGCCTTTGTATCGCTAAACAGAAAATCCCGCCTTGCCGCGACGCGTGCATCCGACATATCGGCCCCACTCGGCACAATGTCGCCGGAGAATGGCCTTCGCATCCTCTGCGGGCATTCGGGTTCCGGCTATCGCGACAAACAGGGCAATTTGTGGGGCGCGGATGCGTTCTTCTCGGGCGGAACGGCCGTGGATTTGGGTTCACAACCTATCTACCGCACGAGCGATTCTTTTTTATTCCGTGCCGCGCGATCGGGCGAGTTTTCCTATCGGATACCGCTTAAGCCAGGTGTTTACGAGATGAGGTTGTATTTCGCCGATACCAACTACAGTCTAGGACCGGCAATGGAGGGGGGCGAGAACGTTCGCGTTTTCAATGTTTTGCTGAATGGCGAACCGGCTTTGAGAAATTTCGACATCATCAACGAAGCCGGCCCGAATACCGCCGACGTAAGAGTTTTCAAGGATGTTCAGCCCGCAAGCGATGGCTACCTTCATCTAGCGACATCCAGACTGACCGACTTGCCGCTGCTGAACGCGATTGAAATCGTGCCCGGAATTCCACACCATCTCAGACCCATTCGAATTGTGACGCAAGAAAACACACTGACGGACCGCACGGGCGGTGTGTGGTCCCCTGACAATTTTTTTCTAGGCGGGAGAACCATTGCGCGTTTCGGAACCGTCGTGGGTCCGGATGATCCACAAGTCTACGAAAGAGAGCGCTACGGAAACTTTTCTTACGCGATTCCGGTCGCCACAGGCCGTTATTCGGTGACCCTCCACTTCGCCGAGACATATTGGGGACCAAAGAGCCAGGGAGGCGGCGGCGCAGGGAACCGGATATTCGACGTCTACTGCAACGGTACGACGCTTACTGAAGAATTTCGACATGTTCAGCGAGGCCGGCTCGCATCGCCAACTGATCAAAAGCTTCCATGGGCTGCAGCCGAATGCCCAAGGCACCCTGCTTTTCCGTTTTATTCCCGTAGTCAATTACGCAAATCTTTCGGCCATCGAAGTATTGGATGAATCCGACTAGCGGATTCAGGATCGCGAAAACAAGCGGGCATCCTGGTGTGTTGGGTCCGGCGGCAGTTGAATGCTTCGTTGCGCCGCGAAACGCTTCATCAATAAGCAACGACAGAAGTTCGGAAAAGAGAATGGGCTGAGGACCGGCTTCCCACAAGTAGTAGCCGAATGAGCCCGGGCAAGGATTTACTTCGTTGAGCCAGAGTTCGCCGCTCTTTGCATTGCAAAGAAAATCGATGCGCGGCGCGCCCGTTCCATAGACTACCGAAAAACACGTTTTGGCCCATTGGTGAATGCGCGCGGCAAAATCCGCGTCAAGACTGGGATTCAGTTCCCGGGTGAGAGACAACAGCCCTTGGCTCAACGTCCCAGGCTGCTTTGAGCCGGATTTGCTGGATCCGCCAGACAGATACTTCGCCTTGAAATCCAGGAGATCTTTCTCGGCTTTTGGGCGCTCAATGGCGGAGGTTTGGATATCGTTGTTCCCGCTTCGGACGGCGAGGTTATACTCCACCAGGTTCTCTACGAAAGGCTCGATAATCGCGTCCGTATCCAACCGGAAGATCACGGATAATGCGCCGCGCAGTTCGTCGAGAGTCGCCGCGCGGGCGACACCGATGCTGGAGCCGAGATGCATCGGCTTAACGATGAGAGGGAAATTCAATCCGGCCAATTGCTGCTCCGCTTGCTGCGCGCTGGGCAGCAAGCCTCCCTCGGGTCTCGAAACAATTGAATAGGGCAGTAGAGCAATTCCCGTATCAGCGAGCACGCGCTTGGTGGCGGCTTTGTCCATGAGAACGTTCGAAGCCAGCGGTCTCATACCTGTGTACGGCACATTGGCAATTTCAAATAGCCCTTGCATTCGGCCGTCTTCGCCAAACAACCCATGAAACGCAAGCAGAGCTACATCGAACTCAACAGGTTTGGGCTTAGCGAACAGGCCTCCCGGTTTGACTGGCAAAAGCCGGCCGCGACCATCGATGTTGGGCCACAAATCGAGGGTGACGGCCTCCAGAGTTTTCAGCGTGGATTCGCGAGGAATGTAGTTATTGCGGCTGCGCAGCGCGTCGCCGATAAACCATTTCCCATCCGTGGCAACGTAGACTGGAAAGGAGCTGAATCGGTCCTGGTCGAGAGCCTCCATAGCCTGGAGACCCGTGACAATGCTGACGTCATGTTCCGGGGAACGGCCGCCGAAAAAGACAGCCACTCGCGTTTTCATAGTGGACAAATTGAATCGACTGAATACTCACCAGACACCTTCCGGCATCCCGTTGAATTGTCCACTCTACCATTCATAGCGAAATGCACTTGGAGAACATCGCCGGCAGCGATACTAGATTCGCCGTTACTGAAATAAGCAGCCAAACATCGGCCGGCTTGCACCTTGTTTGGGGACATGGCTGGGGACAATCGGCTGCGGAACTCGTCCCCCTGGCCGAAAGTCTCAAGGCGTTTGCGGGATCGTCGCTTATCGATTTTCCAGGTTTCGGCCAATCGTCCAAACCTCCCGATACGTGGGGCACGGCGGAATATGCGGATCTCGTCGCGAACTGGATTCGCACACTGAAATACGACCGCTTCATCTGGATTGGGCACAGCTTCGGCGGACGCGTGGGGCTTCAGATAGCGGCCAGACATCCGGAACTGATCTCGGGCATGGTGCTGATCGCTTCGGCGGGCTTGCAACGCCGACGCAGTCTGGCGGATCGAATGCGCATCGGCCTGCGCAAGCGTGTGTTCAAAACAGCTCGGATTTTCCTTCGTGAAGGCCCTCTGCTCAACCGTTTGCGCCAGCGGCTGGGAAGCAGCGATTATCGCTCGGCGGGAGCGTTGCGTCCGATTCTGACGCGTGTCGTCAGCTGAAGATTTAACGGATGTAGCGAAGGCCGTCCGCTGTCCGACTCTGTTGATTTACGGAACCGCCGACACCGAGACGCCACCGGAGATCGGCCAGCGATTCAAGAATCTTATCCCCGGTTCGGAGTTGGTGTTGTTAAACGGTTTTGGCCACCTGAGCGTGCTGTCGGAAGGCCGCCACCAGGTCGTCCTGCAAATTCGTAAATTCCTGGATCTCATCAATCGATGAACTTTCTCGTCTTAATCGTTTTCCTGCTCTTCGCTGCCCGTAGATTGCTGACGTATCTCCACATTTATCAGCAGGAAGAATACGATTCTCTTCGCTTTATTCGCTGGCTCGTGGCGCAGCGTTCCTTCGATAAACGTGCGACTCTCGGCATTTTCGTCATTGGTCTGGCCCAAATGTTCGGCGGATTTTCCGGGCGGCTGGCCGCCATTCTGGCGGCGATCGTTCTCCTGCTCGTTGCGCTCGTCGAAAAGGATCCACGATTCGCCGGCAAAAAGCCGCTGGCGATGACCGACCGGGCAAAGAGAATCTACATCGCGGCTTCGCTGTTTGTCGATAGCCGTTGCGCTTGCGATCTGCCTATCGTCAAGCCCTGTAATCGTATGGATCATTGCCATCCAATTCGTCCCTTTCGGTCTGTTGGCGGGAAATTTGGTTTTAATGCCAAACGAAACTGCTGTTCAGAAGCGCTTCTGGTCTGAAGCGCACCAAAAGCTGCTGTCGTTGAAGCCAACGATTGTCGGCATTACCGGCTCGTACGGCAAGACCTCGACAAAGCATCTGCTCGGGCACATTCTGGAGATGCAGGCCCCCACGCTGATCACGCCAGGAAGCGTGAATACACCGATGGGCATCGCAAGAGTGGTCCGCGAGCGCCTGGCGGCTCACCACCGCTTTTTCGTCTGCGAGATGGGCGCTTACGGGCCGGGATCGATTGAGAGATTGTGTCGATTGGCCCCGCCCGATGTGGCCGTAATCACAGCCATCGGCATGGCACACTATGAGCGCTTCAAGACTCTGGATACCGTGGCGCGCACCAAATTCGAGCTTGCCGAGGCAGTCGCGGAAAAGAACGGAACCGTCATCTTGGCGGAGCAGGTTCTGGAATTCGAATACGCCAAGGACTTTCGTCGCCGTTATAACGAAAAAACGATCGTCGTGGGCACGGAGGAAGACTGCGCTCTGCGGATCGGTTCCGCCACGCAAACAGAGAACGGCATTCAAGCTGCGTTCATTGGCGGGGAACACCATACACCTTGCGAGCGCCTCTCTACGGCGAGCACCACATTTCAAATATGGCCCTCTCTTTTGCGGCCGCCTGTGCTCTGGGCGTATCACCTGAGGACGCAATCGTCGCGCTAACTCCGCCCCGCAAATCACTCATCGTCTCGAAGTAAAGAATGGGCCTGGTGGCGCCCGCCTGATCGACGACGCCTACAACTCGAATCCGGTTGGTTTCGCTTCGGGGCTGCGCTTGCTGGACGCGCTGAATACGAAGGCCGGACGCCGCGTGCTGGTTACTCCCGGCATGGTGGAACTTGGGCCGGCTCATGACGAGGAGCATCGAAAGATCGGGGAACTCGCAGCCAAATACGCCGATATTCTTTTGCCGGTTTTGCCCGAACGAATTAAAGCGTTAACAGCGGCTTATGCGAGCTTTAATCCGAATGGAACCATCGTCCCATGCGCTGATTTTAATGCCGCTCAGATCTGGATGGATGCAAACCTCGGCTCCGCCGACGTAGTGCTGATCGAAAATGACCTGCCGGATCTCTACGAAAAAAAGTTGAGGCTATAACTTGCAACTGCCCTCACTTGATTCACTGGCGCGTGCAGCCGCGCTCATCGGCAAAGCGATGCCGCCTACACCGCAATACACTTGGCCGTTGTTGAACGCCCGCGCCGGCACCGAAGTTTGGGTGAAGCACGAAAATCACTCGCCCTGTGGGCGCCTTCAAGATCCGTGGCGCCCTGGTCTATATGGATTGGCTCGTGCAGGCACATCCGGAGGTGAAAGGCGTCGTGGCCGCTACCCGGGGCAATCATGGTCAGGCCGTCGCATTCGCCGCCAACCGGTACAGCCTCAAGTCAACAATCGTTGTTCCGTTCGGCAACAGCCGCGAGAAGAACCGCGCGATGAGCGCATTAGGCGCGGAGCTTATAGAGCACGGCCAGGATTTTCAAGCGGCAAGCGAATTTGCCGAGCAACTGTCGGCTCAAAACGGTTATCATCGCGTGCCCTCGTTTCATGAACTGCTGGTTCATGGAACGGGAACTTACGCGCTGGAATTCTTGCGCGGCGCACCTGAACTGGATACCGTGTACGTCTCCATCGGCCTGGGCTCATCCATCTGCGGCATGATGGCTGCTCGCGCCGCACTCAATCGCAAGATGCGCATCATTGGCGTGGTCGCTGCAAAATCGCCTTCCTATGCTCTTTCTTATCGCGAGAAAAAGCCTGTGAGCCACCCTGCCGAAACCTTTTTGGCCGACGGGCTTGCCTGCCGGGAGCCGAATGAAGAGGCGCTGCAGCTGATTCTGAACGGCGTGGAACGGATTGTGAAAGTGAGCGAAGACGAGATCGCGCGGCGCAATGCTCGCATTATTTCAGGACACGCACAACGTGGCGGAAGGCGCCGGGGCCGCGGCTCTTGCCGGCTTAATGCAGGAGAAAGAAAAACTGCGCAATCAAGCGGGCTCGGCGTTGTGCTCAGCGGCGGGAACGTCGATGCGGACGTGTTTGAGCAGGTGCTGAAGAGAGTTACGGATTGAGTCCGCGCAAGGTGCCCTTCTGCTTGGCGATTTCAAGCAGCGTGGGATAAAACTGGACGAAGGTTGTATCCACCACTCCATGCTGCTCGTGGCATGAGTAGCAGGAAGCCGTTTTCGGGATCACCGATGCGGTTTTCGCGGATCGGTCGAAAGCGAAAAACGCCCATTTGCCGGAAAATCGGGCTTCGTCTTTGACGTGTACCTCCACCTCATTCAGTTCGCCCTGGAAATGGCCGCTCTGGTTAATCGAGCCTTTATTCACCGAGGAACGTCCTTCCAAAACAAGTATGGTTTTATCGGGCCAAGTTCCGGTCCTTCAGGAACGATCGATACGCAGAACGATTTACGAAAACATTGTCGAAGGGTGGATTCGCATTGTCCCCTGAAGCGCTACGCGGATTGTAAGACATGCCCAGGCCGGAGCTCAGCCAGATCCACTCGCGATAATTGGCCGGCCTTAACATTTGGCCGTCGTCGTATAGCGGGGCTCGTCCGCTCCTGGCTGTTCGGCGCTGATCAAGAACAATCGCGGAAGCGGCCAGGCCGATGCCAATTGAAAGTACCAGAAGAGATTGTCTCACTTACGTCAGAATACGCTTTCTTAGAGCAGTGAATCAACACGCCCGGCTATCTTCAACCTGTTACGATGAGGGTTCCGAAGCCCGCCATGGTCGTCCGCGCTCCATCCGGTATTCTTGCCGAAATCGTTCAGCACAAAAAGCAGGAAGTCGCTGATCTGCACACGCGAGCAGCCATTTTGGAGCAGCAGGCCCATGAACGGAAGTCCCCACCTCGCGGCTTTGCGCAGGCGCTGCGGCGATCTGAACCGGCCATTATTGCCGAAATCAAAAAAGCTTCCCCCAGTAAAGGAGTTTTGCAGCCGGACTTTCATCCGGCATTTCTCGCGCATGCCTACGAAGAGGGCGGAGCGGCGTGCCTTTCGGTCCTCACCGACAAGCAATATTTTCAAGGCACGTTGCAGGATTTGGAAGCGGCGCGCGCCGCGGTCGCTATTCCGGTGCTGCGCAAGGATTTCACGATCGATCGAATCCAGATCTTCGAAGCAGCCGCTCACGGGGCCGATGCCATTCTGCTCATTGCCGGCTATCCTCGAGCGTGGATGAGTTGCAAAGCTTTCGTGAGTTAGCGGCATCGCTCGGTCTTGCGGCACTGGTGGAGGTTCACAATCACGAGGAAATCGAAAAGGCCGTGGATTCCGGCGCCGAGATCATTGGAGTGAACAACCGCGATCTCGAAACGTTCGAGGTTTCGCTCGACACCTCACTTCGATTGAGCTACCTGCTTCCGAGTAACGCGATCCGGGTGAGTGAGAGCGGCATTCATTCGCGCTCCGACATCGACGTGTCTGCGTGGGGCCGGATTTGAAGCGTTCCTGGTTGGAGAATCGCTCATGCGCGCTCACAATCCAGCAGCCGCGTTGCGAACTCTACTCGAGAAAACGCCATGACAGCCGCTACCGATCTTCGGTTTTTGATCAAGATCTGCGGCATCACGAATGAACAAGACGCCCAGACGGCGCTCGATGCCGGAGCAAATGCGCTTGGTTTCAATTTCTATTCAAAAAGCCCTCGGCACATCACGCCGGCCCGCGCGAAAGAAATTGTAAACGCGGTTTCGGGAGAGTTCTTGAGAGTGGGCGTATTTGTAAATGCCATCTCGGACGAATTAACCAAGACCGCTGAACAAGTGCCGCTCGATGTTCTGCAACTCCATGGCGAGGTGAGCGCATTGCAGTCGCTGAATGGATACCGGATCTGGAAAGCGATTGCCCCCGATCAAAGACCTAATGAGGAGGGAAGCATCGAAGCTTACCTTCTGGATACAGTTACACTTTCCTACGGCGGTTCCGGCAGAACATTTGACTGGAATCTTGCCGCGAAATTTCCGTATCGGGCAATTATCGCCGGGGGTCTAGACGCGGGCAATGTTGCGGAGGCGATCGAGACTGCCCTGCCCTGGGGCGTGGACGCGTGCTCACGTTTGGAGTGCAGTCCGGGCAAGAAGGACCACCAGCTTGTTCGCGATTTCGTTCATGCGGCTCTTGCGGCCATGGGAATGGATTCACCGGCGCGCCGAAAATCCGGGCAAGGCGAACAAAGCTCCCCAGGAGAAGAAATTATGAGTTCCATCGCGGTACCCGACGCATTGGGGCATTTTGGCCCGTACGGGGGACGCTATGTTCCCGAGGTCCTGATGTCGCCGCTCGAGGAAATCGAGCGGGCCTATTCGGAAGCGCGCAACGATCCCGCTTTTCACGCCGAATTAAGTTCGCTGCTGCACAATTACGCAGGCCGTCCCACTCCGCTGTTCTTCGCGCAACGATTGAGTGCGGAACTCGGCGGCGCTCAAATCTGGCTCAAACGCGAAGATCTCCTCCACACGGGCGCGCACAAAATCAACAACTGCCTGGGACAAATTCTGCTCGCGCGACGTATGGGCAAGCGGCGCATTATCGCCGAAACGGGCGCGGGTCAGCACGGCGTAGCTACCGCGACCGTATGCGCTCTGTTCGGCATGGAATGCGTCGTCTACATGGGCGAAGAGGATATGCGCCGGCAGCGCCTGAATGTCTTCCGCATGCGCTTGCTCGGCGCGAACGTCGTCGGCGTGACCAACGGCAGCCGGACTCTCAAGGACGCTATCAGCGAAGCTCTGCGCGATTGGGTGACGAACGTTTCGGACACGCACTACCTCCTCGGCTCTGCGCTCGGTCCTCATCCATATCCACTCATGGTGCGCGACTTCCATCGGGTAATTGGAGAAGAAGCCCGTTCCCAGGCGTTCGGAACAGATCGGCCGGCTTCCGGATTCTGTCCTGGCATGCGTGGGCGGCGGCAGCAATGCGATCGGAATTTTTTATCCATTCGTTCGCGATACCGCGGTCCGTCTTATCGGCATCGAAGCCGGGGGCAGAGGATTGAGGCTCGGTGAACATGCGGCACGTTTCAGCGGCGGTTCGCCGGGAGTGTTGCACGGCGCATTCAGCTACTTGCTGCAAGACGAAGAAGGGCAAGTCGGGCTGACGCATTCGGTCTCTGCCGGGCTCGATTATGCGCTCATTGGCCCCGAACACGCCTGGCTGCACGATCAAAACCGCGCCGAATATGTGTCCATCAGCGATGCCGATGCCCTCGCCGCGGCGAAAATGCTGGCGCGCCTGGAAGGCATTATTCCAGCGCTCGAATCCTCGCACGCTATCGCCGAGGCCATTCGCCGCGCGCCTTCGGAGCCGAAAGCGATCTATATTGTCAACGTATCCGGCCGGGGTGACAAAGATATTGACATTTATCGCGAAAACATGCCGGAGCTGGATGGTTGAATGCCCGTTCAGACTTCAACTCGCATCGGCCACCTGTTCCAAACCTGCAAGACCGAAAGCCGCAAAGCGTTCATCGCTTATTTGACTTGCGGCGATCCAAATCCTGCCCAAACGGCATCGTTGGTCCTGGCGCTCGAACGCGGTGGCGCGGATCTGATTGAATTGGGCGTCCCTTTTTCCGATCCGATTGCCGACGGACCGGTCATCCAGCGCGCCTCCAGTCGCGCGCTTCAGGCTGGAACCACCATTCCCAAGCTGCTCGATATCGTTCGTGAGATCCGGCGCGAGTCGCAGATTCCTCTATTGCTGTTCAGCTACTTGAATCCACTGCTGCGATATGGTTTCGATCGCCTCGCGGGAGATGCCGTCCGAAGCGGGTATGGATGGAGTCTTGCTAACCGATCTATGCGTGGAAGAAGCCGAAGATCCGGTACGCCGCTTGCGCGAACAAGGTCTTGATACGGTATTCCTGGCCGCCCCCACCAGCACCGAACGGCGTCTTCGTCTGGTGGCCGAACACTCCTCGGGTTTTGTTTATCTTGTTTCCCGAACCGGCGTCACAGGCGAGCGGGAATCGCTTTCCGATGCAGCCGCCCCTCTGGCAAATCGCATGCGCCAACTCACGGATCTTCCGCTGGCAGTCGGATTCGGCATAAGCACCCCGGAACAAGTAGCCGAGGTCGCGCGCATCGCCGACGGCGTCGTCGTCGGCAGCGCCATTGTGAAATGCATCGAGGCAAATGCCGGCGTGACCGATCTGCCAGCGCGACTGCAATCCTTCATTCGCGAATTGTCGGCTCCCCTGCACTCGTCGTAGTTTTGCGAACAACCTCCGAATAGTAAGTCTGCGTCTGGTCTGAAGCCGTGTCATAGATCACGAAACTAGAATTCGCGGGTTCCCACTTGCCGCTCGAGAACTTTGCGCCCATGATCGGCCCCGGGTTGATCAGCAAACATTGGCCAGTTCGCGAGATTTCGAATTCATGATTATGGCCGAAGCAGACGACATCGTAGTCGCCCGATTTCGCCATGGGCCTCGCAATATAGTCGAAATGATTCACTGCAAAGCGTTTGCCCTCGAGCGTGGCTTGAAACAACTCGCCATGTAAATGACAATTTCCTGTCTTGAACGCCTTGGCCGTTATGCGATATAGATCCGCATCATTATTGCCAAACACGATGTGAACGTCCCCGTGGAAACTTAGCTAATTCATCGATGACAAAGGGCGAACAGAGATCGCCGCAGCAGATCAGCACATCGGCGCTGTTCTGAATAAAATCGACCGTGCCCGCCAGGTTCCAGAGATTATCGTGAATATCCGAAATGATCGCGATCCGCATTTGCTACTCGTAAAAATTTCTGATTCCACTGGTGCCGCTTCAGAATGGCAAGCGTTTTCTCATCCAGCATTCCGGCCGAGGCCGCGCGGCAACTGCTTTCCACCGTCGCTACCCGGCGCATCCCCGGAATCACTGTCGTGACCGCGCGGTGCGAGAGGCAGAACCGCAATGCAATTTCGGGCAATGTTCCTGGCACGCCCGCCAAATCGCGCTTCAGCGCCTCCACGCGTTCCACCACTTGGCGCTTGCGATCACCGCGAAAATACGATTCGCGAAACTCACCAGGCTCGAATTCGGTGTTCTCGGTAATTGCTCCAGTTAGGCCGCCTTCGTCCAGCGGAACTCGCGCGAGAACGCCGACCTTCATCTTTTGGCACAAGGGGAATAGACTCTTTTCCGCTGTCTGATCGAAGATGTTGTAAATGACCTGAACTGCCGTAATCGTCCCCGTCTTCACCGCTTCCAAGGCCGAATCCGGATCGTGCTCGGAAATCGAAATGCCGAAATACCGGACCTTCCCGCTACGCCGCAAATCTTCAATTGCGCGCCGCCATTCTTCGGTATTGACCCAGGAATCTGTCCAGACGTGGAACTGCTGAAGATAGATCTGCTCCACTTCGAGATTTTTCAAACTCTGTTCCGTGCACTGAACGATGTAGTTATATGGGAAGACCTCCGATATGGGCGTCGAAGCACAAGCAGGCCAAATGCCGTTTTTCGGAGGAATCTTTGTCGCTACATAAACGTTGCGAAATCCGCTCCTGACAGCGCGGCCCACAAGCTGCTCGCTGTGTCCCTCGCCGTACGCGAGCGCCGTATCGACGAAGTTCACTCCCAGTTCGAAGGAACGCTTCAGCGCCCGTATTGATTCGTCATCTTGGCCGCCCTTCCATTGCTTGCCGCCGATACCCCATGCGCCAAACCCAATCTCGCTGACCTCAGCTTCCGTCGTGCCCAGTTTGCGATAGTGCATGTACTACTTTTAGCGTGGCCGGAAACTCACACCGGGTGAACAAAACTGCTTTGCAGTAGCCGGCGGGCCAGTTGCATGCATCGCTGCGCTGCTTCCTCCGGGGGAAGCTGAAGTGTTTGGGAGACACGCTGCGCAATTTCACAGAGGGCATGCCGGCCGTCAAAAAGTTCAATGAACTGGGCCACCGCTGCATCCAGGCGCAAACGATCTTGGAATCCGGCCGTTTTCGCCAACTCCCGCGAGGTAGTTTGCCAGCCCGCTGCACCGAAGCCACTCCGCTGCTCCATGACGACATCGTCAGCCAAACGAAATCTGCATTCCATCAAGTTTTCGTTCGAATGACTTCCCGCGAAGGTGATTGTGTCGAAACGCTCCCGCACCGCTTCGCCACCGCGCGTTGAGACTGGATCTGCTGTTAGCAGGGAAAACCAATTGCTCCCGGAACGCTTTCGCATGGTAATCACGCCACCAAGAATGGTTTCTACCTTCTGTTTTTTGAAATAATCGATCCGTTCGTCAAAAAACGATTCGGGCCGATAGGGCAGCAGCACCTGAGCTTCCTTGAATCGCTTCTCCGCGTAATCGATCGGGCTTAATCGTGGGCCTTGCAAGATCAAGACATCGCATCCGGCACCCTGAAACCACTCGTTCAAACGCTGTTCCCATCGCTCGCCTTCTATCTGGACCCATTCGCAGATCATTTGGAAAAACCCGCCGTCTTCCAGATACTGCGGAGCTTCCTTGGCAAGCTTTCGCGAAAATCCATCTAGTTCCAGCGGACTGTCCGAATAGGTAAATTTCTTGGCGGGACTCAGAAAGAAAGGTGGATTCGCAATGACTCGCGAAAACCTCCGGCCCTGGACCGGTATGAAAGCATCACCGCAAACAAACTCGACCTGGGAGATGCCATTCAAAGCTGCATTGTATTTTGCGAAGACGAGGCTTCTTTCGTTGATATCCGTGCCCGTCACTTGCTTGCTGTACGCTGCCGCATGCAGGGCCAAAACCCCGCTCCCAGTTCCAATGTCGAGAGTCGACTCCGCAACGCCTGGAACAGCAAGCCTCGCAATGAGATGAGTGGTTGCGCTTGGACCTATCACCAGGTCTGGACTCATGCCCCGCAATCGAGACGCGTCGGAAGCGCAAATCAGATTTGGAAAAGGCAACAAAGCGCCGTGCGATTCGAAGTTGTTTCCCGCTACGCTTAAGAGCCCGGTCTCAACGCAATCCGAAAGAGTTCGTTCCGGAATCACGCGCCGGCACAACTCAACGTCCACAGGCCAAGCCACAAAAAACAGCCGTGCGAGCACGGCAAGAAGGGCATCTCCTTCGGTTCGCTGCAACAAAGGCTGCAAGTTGTCCAAATTCGCATACAGACCTTCGCTGAGGCCCATTCCCTGCCCCATGTGGTCGGCGTCGTATCCGGAATCAGTAAGAAATTTGCCGATGCCGCGAACGGCAGTGGGAGATGTTACCGACAACATGAATGAGAGAAGAATTGACGGCTTTGAAAACAGAAAGGCCGCCGAGCCCAATCTGCGACCGGCGGCCTTGGATTTACGCTGGTTTGTACTTACGGACGAGCTACGTTCTCGGCCTGCAAGCCCTTCGGACCACGCTTGACCTCGAACTCCACCTCCGCACCCTCTTCTAGCGTCCGATAACCACCCATTTGGATAGCTGAAAAGTGCACGAACACATCATCGCCGTTCGAGCGTTGGATAAATCCATAGCCTTTTGCGGCGTTAAACCATTTAACTACACCTTTTTCTCTCACTACTAATCTCCTGTTATTTGATGCGAGTGAATGCCCGTTGACCCTCGCTGAAAGACGAAAAGCGACTCGCGCTCCCGGCGTCAGCGGGGCTCGCAGGAATACAACCAGCTAGCATCGGAAAATCTGCAATACACTGTAGCAGAATAGAACGGCGGAGTGCAAGAAAAAAGATTGGAATCAACGTGTTAGGAACACCCTGATGGAATACTACGAGTACTCGTTTTTTCAACGAAAAGTTCTAAAACTGTGGAGGCGTTTTGGCGCCATTCGTTTGGAATGGATCGTGCATCGCTCGCAGCGCCGCCGGCGGCCGGTACTGCGGCTGAACTCTTGTCCTGCGCGGAGACGGGAATCGTCACTGAACCAGTCGAACCGCTGCCTCGATCCATGACCACAATCCGGACCGCATCCGTATTCGGATTCAACGCCAAGTCCTCGCCTGCGCGCAGCCCTTTTGTCCTGAGCGCCGCGAATTGCTCGGATGTCGCGGTAATATTTAAGGTCTTCTTGACGTTGGCTATCAGCTTGCCGCGCTTGGTTTGCTGCACGAGTACTACGTCGATGGATCCCGCGAATTTATCGTTCTGCTGGTTGAACTGAATCTCGGTAGGATCTATCCAAAACACCAGCCGGCTCGCATTCGGTAATGCGGGACTAGGATCAATACTTGCGTTGAGGCCAATCGAAGTCGAATCCAGCGGACTCCAAACCGCTTCGCGAAGGGCCTGTTCGAGTTTGCCCGGAGTGGGAGCGGACTGTGCCTGCGCAAGATAGCCTTTTTTTGTTCTGACGGTGGCGCCGGACCGTTTCACTTTGATCTTCAGCCTGTGGAATCGGTTATCCCAATTCTCTTCCGGCAAATAATAGCCGAGGGTATAGGTGACATTCGAATCATCGATCGCCTTTCGAATCGCCCCTTGAATGTCATTCGTGTTGTAGAACGCTCGCCCGCCCGTCAAGTCCGCCATATAGGACATGGTGTCCATGTTCCTGTGATCGACCGTCATCATCGAGCGCGGAATCTGATGAGTCCGTGGATTGACCTTGATCGACTTGCTCGCATCCGCCATCGGCAGCCCCAAAAGCCCGCGAGCGTCCACCGGATAAACAGCCACATTGGCCGTGTTCATGGCCTGACTCGCGGCTTCGATGTAATCGGCAAACAGTTCGCGGTCGTTTGCGGCGGCTCCGCGATTAATCGTCGATTGATCCGTGGGATCCTCAGAGTCGCCATAGCCGAACGCAATTGGAAATCCGCCGGAAACCCAGACCACATTCTTTCGGCCCGGCAAGCCGGCCAGATGATCCGCCAGAGTCTTGAAAGCCGTGCAGGTGTTAAGAACACGATTGCGCGTGTAGAAATTCGACATGACGGTGTTCGATGCATCCAAAAAAGTGTCCATGTCGTCGTTGCCGGTGTTCGATGGATCAGGATCAGACCCATCGAGTTCATGGCTGAAGCCGGGCACTACTTTTGCCAAGGCAGCCAGCAGTGTTTCACCGTTATTCGTGAAATCGTGGACAACGCTGAAGCCGCTTCCGTTCAGGAGATAAACGGCAATGCGATCCTCCGGCCGGATCTGTCGCAGAAATTTTATCAGTTGCCGGCGCGCATACATCTGGTCCGTCAGTTTCGTGTTGTACATGTCCAGCAGCAAGACAGTCACACTGGTCGGCGTGTTCGCCTGCCGCTCGGGGCGATTAACCACATTACGCGGCATTACAGGTTGTGGCACTTTTGCCAGCCCCGGCAATGTCCCATTGGACGGATTCAAGACATCCACGGAGAACAGCGCAATCGGCTGGGGCTTTCCGTTGTCGGTAAGTTCGAAATCTGCTTTCGTCAGATCTGAAATCGGATTTCCGTGATGATCATGGACCAGAACATTAACTTGAACTAATCGGGTGGTTACTTTGAGTGGGGCGGTGGGCTGGGGACCCGTGGTGGCCGAGTTGGTGGTTGCTTGGCTCACAGCCAGGGCCGGAATCAGCAATAAGAAGAAAAGCGGACGGGAAGCGGTCATATGGACCTCTAGAAAATCAAACACCGTGAATCTCCAGAATACGCGACTTTTTGCAAGCTGGCTTGGTAGTGCAGACCGGCCGGTGCGATTGGGGCGGAGTTAGGGTTGGCATTGGAAGAATCGACTAGTTCCGGATCGCGCGTCACCTTCGCGATACATTGAGTTCCAGTGTCGGAGCGGCACAGCAAGACAACAATTATCAGCATGGCTGTGCTCGCTTCTGCGGCGGCGACGCTACTGCATGAAGGTGTTGGGCATGGCCTGATCGCTTTGCTACGAGGCGATGTCCCCACGGAGCTTACCAGCAACCACCTTTCAAGTTTGCATCCGGACCGGTGGGTCGAAGCCGGTGGAACGCTGGTTAATCTCTTTGCCGGGGCGATCTGTCTGCTGCTTTCGCGGGCTGCCGGCCGTCGCGCGAATCGCCGCTACTTCCTCTGGATATTGGCGGCATTGAATCTCCTTCCAGGAGCGGGCTACTTTCTTTTCTCAGGAGTCCTCGGCTTCGGAGATTGGCAAGAGGTGATCCGTGGATTGCCGCATCAGGCGGCACTTCGTATTGCCATGACGATTGTTGGCGCCGCGCTGTATGTCGCAATCACCCGCCTTCTCGCGATTGCGGTTAAGTCCTTTTGCTCAGATCGACGGGCCTACAACGTCGTAGGCCGGCTACCCTATTGTGCTGCGTGCCTGTTCAGTTGCGCTGCGGGCGTTCTCGACCCGCTCGGGCTGAAGCTCTTGCTTGCCTCGACGGCACCCGCGGCGTTTGGCGGGTCTTCGGGCTTGATATGGGCGGACAAGTTACTCCCGGTTAAACCAGCAGAATACACGTTGTTTGTATGCCGGCAGCCAGCCTGGTGGATCGCCGCTGCCGTGCTCGGCGTTTCCTACATTGTTATCCTCGGACGCGGCATACAGTTCGGGCCACGGTGAAAAATCTTTCCTACCGGGAGAAGGAAAGCCGGATCGTAGGACTTCATTTTCGTAAGCGTTTCTCGGGGATGTTGTCGTCGCGGATATCCCGAAAACCGCCCACCCAGAGTGTGCCTTACCGAGGGCGCCCTGATGCCTTGATCTTCCGATCCTAACGCGGGCAAAACCGGACCTCGTTGCCGAGACTGTGCCCGACAGATTCCTCAAGAGAACTCGCATAAAATGCGATTACAAGTGGCAATCACACGACGAACCTTTATTCCGGCTTTGGCGGGCGCGCTACCGCTTCGGTTCTCGGGACAGTCTTCCGGCGCGCCAACCAAGGGGCGCCTCAAGCAGAGCGTTACAAAAGGCGTCTTCCGTGGCCGCGAAATGACACTGGACGATATGTGCCGGGAAGCCGCGCGTGCCGGTATTTACGGCTTTGATCTGATCGGCCCGGATGACTGGCCGACGCTGAAGAAACACGGACTTGTGCCCACCATGGTTCCTAGCCCTTACGGCGGAACGATCAAAGGTGGCATTAACGATAAGGCGAATCACGACCGGCTGCAAAAATCCATCGGCGAGGCAATTGACCGCGCTGCGGTGGCCGGTTGTCCCAACGTCATTACACTTTCAGGCAGCCGGCGCGGAATGCCGGATGAACAGGGCGCCGACAACTGCGTTGCTTTCCTGAACAACGTCAAGGCCCACGCTGAGGACAAAGGCGTAAATATCTGCATGGAACTTCTGAACAGTAAAGTGAATCACCCGGATTACATGTGCGATCACACAGCATTCGGCGTAGCGGTAATGAAACGGGTAAACTCGCCGAGAATTAAATTGCTGTATGACATCTATCACATGCAGATCATGGAGGGCGATATCGTCCGCACAGTACGCGATAACATCCAGTACATTGCTCATTTCCATACCGGCGGCAATCCGGGGCGGCACGAGATTGATCAAACGCAAGAACTGAATTATCACTTCGTCGCGAAAGCGATCGCCGATCTCGGGTTTCAGGGCGTCGTGGCCCACGAATATACGCCGGTTCGCGACCCGATAACTTCACTCCAAAAGGCTGTAGAAATCTTCACGGTTTAGGCGTCTTTGAAATACTAGGTTTTCATGCGGGTTTCACTCCTGGTGTTGCATTTCGCCACTGCATTCCTTTGTTTTCCATTGCTGATCCCTGGACAGGGACATCAGCCCACGCCTCAGCAACGGCAGCAGCCAACCGAGGACCCGTCTGCAGTTGAGCGCGGTCGTGCGTTATTCAAATCGAGTTGCGGTTTCTGCCACGGCGACGATGCTACGGGCTCGCGTGCGCCCGATCTGGTTCGGTCGGCCATTGTGAGTCACGATGACCACGGGAACTTGCTGGCTCCGGTGATTCGAAACGGGCGGCCAGACAAGGGAATGCCCAGCTTCTCGACGATGAAAGATGACCAGATTTCAGATATCGTCGCCTTTCTCCATCATCAGGCAACGGCCGCCCTTCACAGCGCCCATGTCCCGGGAGATTATCCGTTGGCCAAACTGCTAACGGGGAATGCCCACGCAGGCAAAGCGTATTTCGAGGGCGCGGGAGGCTGCTCGCAATGCCATTCCGCCACCGGAGATTTAGCGGGAGTCGCAAAGAAATACTCGCCGATCGACCTGCAGCAGCATATTGTGTACCCCGGGGGCAGGAATTCAATGAAAACCGCAGTGGTCACGCTGAAGGACGGCACACGTTTCGAGGGCAAAGTGATGCACGACGATGAATTCGACATCGAGCTTCTTTGTCAGGACGGTTGGTATCGCTCCTGGCCCATCAATGACGTGACCGTTCAGATTCACGATCCTCTTGAAGCGCATCGAGCCCTGATGAGCAAATATACGGACGCCGATATCCACAACCTGTTCGCGTATCTGGAGACTCTGAAATAACACATGACCAAGTCTGTTTCCACAACGATGCTCGTTTGCTCCATGGCACTCGCCTGTTTCGCTGCGGACGAGGGACTAAACCCGCAAGCCCTGCTGAGACCGCTCTCGAGCGCTTGGCCCACGTTCAATGGTGATTATTCCGGCCGCCGCTACAGCAGTCTGTCCCAGATCAATCAGCAGAACGTGGACAAGCTCACGCTGGCGTGGGTTCTGCAAGCGCAATCCGTGGGAATCAAATCAACTCCGCTGCAGGTGAATGGCAATTTATATTTCACGACGCCCGATAACGTCTGGGCCGCGGACGCGCGAACTGGACGCATCCTCTGGCATTACTACCGCGAGTCCACGGGCGACCACATTGGCAACCGGGGCGTGGGGATGTATGGAGACTCACTTTTTTTCGAAACGCCGGATTGCCACTTGATCAGCCTGAACGCGAAGGATGGATCGGTTCGCTGGAACATCGAGCTCGCTGATCCGAAGCTTGGATATTTTTCCACCATGGCTCCGCTTGTAATTCGCAATCATGTGATCGTCGGGGTCTCGGGCGATGTCACCGATATCCCAGGTTTTCTCGAGTCAGTGGAGCCGCAGACGGGCAAAGTGGAATGGAAGTGGAACACGGAGCCGAAGCCAGGGGAACCGGGTTCCGAGACTTGGCCTCAGGGAACAGATGCGATCAGCCACGGCGGCGGCATGACTTGGATGACGGGAACGTACGACCCGGAACTAAACCAGCTTTACTGGGGAATCGGCAACCCCAATCCGGTGCTAAACGGCCAGGTTCGCAAAGGCGACGATCTTTATACCTGCTCTATTGTTTCCTTAAATCCCGATACGGGAAAACTGAACTGGCATTTCCAACCTTCTCCTCACGACACGCACGATTGGGACGCAGTTCAGACACCAGTAGTTTTCGATGACGAGTATCAGGGCGTGCACCGGAGGCTATTGGGGCAGGCCAGCCGGAACGGCTACTTCTTCGTGCTCGACCGCACCACAGGCGAGCACATTCTAACTGCCCCTTTCATCGCGACGGATTGGGCGAAAGGTATCGATTCGCGAGGAGAACCGATTCCGAATCCGGAGAAGGAACCCAGGCCCGACGGCACACTCGTCTCGCCCGGGTCCGATGGTGCAACCAATTGGCTCGCGCCGAGCTTCGATCCGGACACGAAGCTCTTTTACGTGAGCGCACGGCGCTTGTGGAGCATTTTCTATATGACCGCCGAGGGGAAGCCGGAAGGCTGGGCTGGCCGCGACCGGAATCTCTGGGCGAACTCAGTCTTGGAGGCGCTCGACTATCAGACAGGAAAAGTTCGCTGGCAGCATGAAATAGGGGACGGCGAAGGCAGCGCCGGTATTCTGACGACGGCAGGAAATCTGCTGTTCACAGCCGACAATTCCGATAACGCAATGGCTCTGGATCCAGCGACCGGGAAGACATTATGGCACGTGTATCTCGGTGCCCGCATGCAGACCGGGCCGACAACCTACGAACTCGACGGCCGTCAATACCTGCTCACAATGGCCGGGAGCAACATTTTCGCCTGGACACTGCCGCGCTAGAAAATCACCATCGCGCGCGCTCACGTGCCTGTGTAATATGCGCAACGTGGTGGCGGCTGTGCCAGGCATACAGACCCAGCGTCCAATCGAGACGAATTTCTCCTAACTCTGGATGCTTAAACGTCCGTGCGTACTCCTCATCGGAAAGTGATCGAAGCAGGATGCTCCACCGCGCGTGAAGCCCCTCGAGCAATGCCAGCGAAAGCTCGACAGGCGCAGTTTTCGCGTCAATCAGTTCCGCCCATGCCGCTTCCTCGTAAGGCTTGATCGTCGGCAAGTTCTCGGTTAATGCGAGTCGAAATCTCGTGTAGCTGTTCAAGTGGCTGTCCGGGTAATGATGCACTACTTGCCGCAGCGTCCAGCCGCCCGGCCGGTATGGCGTATCCAGCTGCGCGTCATTCAATCCCGCGATAGCATGCCGCAAATTCCGCGGTAATGCCTCGATCTCGCCGATCCATGCCTCTCGATTCTCCGTGTGAATCGGCTTTGGCGGCCGATACCGGCCGACCGGAAATCGAAGTTGCTCGTCGGCGCTTGCGATGGGGCTGCTCATACTGAAAATCAGCCTAGCAGGAACGGGAACATTCGAAACGGGCATGAAACAATCTGGCGTGCGTGAATTGTCATCGAATCAAGAAGGCGACGGTTGATTGCGGCTCCTGTCACGAGTTGCCGAATTAGCCCTCTGCCTCGATGCTGCGAGTAGTTCCGGTTTAGGTGGAAGAGTTACCACCATTCCCCAAAATTCGAAACATACTGCCACGAATTTTAGGAACTGATCAAGATCGTCAGGTTTTCGGATAAAACAACTGGCGTGCAACTCGTAAGCCTCACGAACCTCTTTAGGGTTATCAGACCCGGACACCACAATAACCGGAGTCAACTGGAGCTTTGCGTCGCTTTTCAATTCCGCCAATACCTGTAGCCCTGATTTTTTCGGCAAATGTAAGTCCAGACAAATCAAATCGGGAAGCGGTTTGTCCGCGAACTTTTCTTCGCGTCGAAGGTATGCCAGCGCTTCGTCTCCGTCGGGCATGCATATCACGCCTTGGTCGAGTCCCGCCATTCGGAATGCTTCCACCGTCAAGTGGGCCGAGGCGGGGTCATTTTCAACTATCAGGACATCCAGTTTATTGTTATGTCCAAATTGCTGCTGTGATGAATTCGACATATATCCCCCGCGATTCCCAAGTCTACCGGAACAGCGTCGGCACTAGTCGAAGCTCCGCAGCCAGATATCACGCACAGAGATCTTGCACGGCTGGCTTTCGATCTCGAAGCCGATGAGCCCCGGCTGGTTATTGGCAGAGTCTTTATTGTCAACAAGAATGGCGGCCCTGCGGGCCGGCATCATGAGGGATGAAAAAAGGAAGAGAGAAGCTAGGAGAAGCCACCCAACGAATATGAGGCCGGAGTACGGTTGGAGCTCAATAAGCCCGCTTGTCAATATGGCCAGGACACGTTGCTCGGGATCATGGAATGTCGTCTCCGCCACCGGCGGATGAACACGAGTAGGATTGTCGTTTGCGGATTACCCGGTGTCCTTCGTTCCGGTGGCGGAGGTGCCAATGCAAACATCGTATCGCCGTTGTTGCGGGATCGACGTGCACAAGAAGAGCGTGACGGTGCACGTACTGCCGCCGCAAGGGCAGAGAGAAGTAAAACCGCTAGAGCGGGAGTTCCGCACTTTTTCGCGGGATCTGCGCCGCTTGCGGGGTTGGTTGAAACGCTATCAAGTGTCGGAAGTGGTGATGGAATCGACCGGGCAGTATTGGCGCGCAGTGTGGAACGTGTTGGAAGGGGAGATTCCCCGTTTGGTGCTGGTGAATCCGCAACACGTCAAAGCGCTGGCGGGGCGCAAGACCGATCGGATCGATAGCCAGCGCCTGGCGCGCTATCTGGAGAATCAGGATTTACAGGGGAGTTTCGTGCCCTCCCGCGAGATACGCGAGCTGCGGGACCTGACTCGCTCACGAGTGCACTTGCTGGAAGAAGTGAACCGGGTAAAGAATCGCATCACACAGCTGTGCGAAGCCGGCAACATCAAGGTGTCAAGCGTAGCTACCGACCTGTTCGGCGTGTCCGGCCGGCGCATGTTGGAGGCGGTGGCGGAAGGTAAACGCGACGCCGGGTGGATGGCCGATTATGCGCGCGGCACTTTGCGCGGCAAGAAGCAGCAGTTGGAGCTGGCGCTGGAAGGCAGCTTCACCGAACATCAGCGTTGGATGCTGCGGGAAGCGCTCGGCCATTTGGAGTCTTTGGAAGCGCAGATCGCCCGCATCGAAAGCGAGATCGAGCGGCGTATGCAGCCGTACCAGGAACACATCCGGCGGCTGCTGACGATTCCCGGCGTGGATCGGATCACGAGCTGGACGATTTTGGCCGAACTCGGGCCGGATATGAATGTGTTTCCCGATGCCCGGCATGCCGCCAGTTGGGCGGGCATCTGTCCGGGAAACCGCGAGAGCGGAGGCAAGCGCCTGAATGGAAGAACGCGCAAGGCGAATCCCTACTTACGCCGCGTCCTCTGTCAGGCGGCTTGGGGCGCCAGTCATAGCAAGAACACGTATTTATCGGCGCTCTACAGGCGCCAGCGCGGCAAGCTGGGACACAATCAGGCGATCTTCGCTCTGGCCCATCAGCTATTGTTGATCGCCTACACCATGCTAAGCCGCAGCGAGGATTACCGCGAGTTGGGCGGCGATTATTTCGATCGAAAGAACAAGCCAAAGGTCGTGAATCGTCTCCTCGAGCGGCTCACTAAACTCGGCTTCTACGTCACCCTGCAACCGGCCGTTCCCTCCACTCAAGATCCCGCACCCGTTTCTTCCAATGAAGCTCAGCCGCTGCACGAAATCCCCCCTAGCGCTTTGCCCGCTCGCCCCACACCCAAACGCGGCCGCCCCTGCAAATGTGCAGAACGGAAAATTCCTTGCAAACATGCTGCGGCAGATGCCCTAATCTCTTGATTCAAAATGCGTCTGCGCCAGGAATTTTTCGTAGGATCGATGAAGATAGCCATCAGCTGGCCGTTCATGATGTGCATCATCACGCCGCCGCGCGCAATGATCTCGTAATCGTTCCATTCGTTGACCTTCACATAACCACCTAGCGCCTGTTTATCGCCGATATTGGCAACCAGGCGATTGGTCTGGCCGGGCAACGCCTGCGTTACTTGGCCGCGATACGCGAGGATGCCCTGCATCGTGTTTTCTGAGTACCACTGGCCTGTGTAAGACGCGGCCCGTGCACTGACCGGGAACCAGAAGTCTGCCTGCGGGCCGGTCATCATAAATTTCAGGTCATACGGCGGCTGGCCGGGCGGCGGCGGTCGCGTCCAGGGTACGCCGGTAACGCTTCGGTACTGAATGCCGCCACCCCCGCCTTTTTCGATCTTCATCTGCAGCTTCAAGTCGAAGTCGCGCGTTTTGTCGCCGCGATAGACGATGTAGTTGTTGCCCTTTGGCTTGCCCTCCAGCGTCTCACCCACCATGACCCCGCCTTCGACGCGCCAGATGCTGGGATCGGCGTCCCATCCTGTGAAACTCTTACCGTCGAAGATCTGTTTGTAGCCCGCGTGCTCGTCAATGTCATAAGGCGCTGGATCATGAAACTTCGGCATGCCAACGAGCTTCTCGCCGTGTGGACCCACCTGCGGCGGTCGCGCGGGAGGAGACTCCAGCGCGGGAGGCACGGACTGAGCCATGAGCGCGACCGGCAGCGCCAGTAAAAAGACATACCTTGCGAACATCGCGGTTCTCGCCTCCTAGCCTAGTGGCCTGTCGCGGTGAATTCGTTAGGATGCCCGAACTTCGCAGGCCACGAAAAACGATGGCCCGCGCCACCAGGATGCCTGAGTTTTCGCCGCGACGGAACAATAGGAGTTTAGCCAACGGCATCTCGCGCAGTGGACAACATCCTAATTTCTTCCGGGTAGCCGAAAAGCACCAGGACGGTTGAAAAGCACCGTAAATCATAGACTCTGAACAACTTTTTATTCCGAGGCTGCGACCTGTTATTACTTCCACGCGTCTAAACAGCAGGAGAAAGAAATGAAAGGACAAATCAAGGGCAGCCTAAAACTCACGACCGTTTTGCTCGTCACGGCAACGTTGGGCTTGGCCCAAGCAAGCATGTCCCCCACAGTTCCTTACCGGCCCGCGCCGAATACCGCCACATACGACCAGGCTTCCGCACAAAAGCAGGGCGTGCCCGGCACGATTAACTACATCGAGGGTCAGGCTCTACTCAATGGCCAGCCGCTCGGCGCAGGCACCGCCGGCTATACCGTCGCGCAGCCCAATCAGACGATTCAGACGCAGGCCGGCTTTGTCGAAGTGCTGCTGACGCCAGGCGCATTTCTGCGCATTGGCCACAACAGCGAGGTGGCAATGCAGTCGCTCGGGCTAGCGAACCTGCAGCTGCAAGTGGTCCACGGATCGGCCATGGTCGAAGTGACAGATCTTATTAAAGGGACTCTGATGCAGGTCAACATGAATGGTGCGACGACTCAGGTTGAAAAACGCGGGCTTTACGAGTTCGACGCCAATCAACAACTCGTAAGAGTGCTCGACGGAAAAGCTAAAGTACTCGAGGCATCGAGCGTGAAGACGATCGACAAAGGCGACCAGATCGTGCTCAACAGCGGGAAGTTGAAGTCGCACGGTTTCGACAAGCAGGTTGCGGAAACTGATCCGCTGTATGTCTGGAGCAAAGCTCGCAGCGAGGCACAGGCGGAAGCGAATGTCGCGGTTGCACGTAATGTGGAAGTCTATGGCGGCTGGTATGGCCCCGGTTGGTATTGGGATCCATTCTGGGCTGAGTACGCCTTCCTGCCCGGCAGCGGCTTCCTCTATAGTCCGTTTGGCTGGGGCTTCTACTCACCGGGTTTTGTTTACGCGGCTCCGCTCTATCACGGCTATTACGGTCATCGCTTCTATGGACACGGATACTACCCACACGCCGGCGGCGTACATGCCTACGCGCGAGGGTTCCACGGCGGCGTTGCCGGTGGGTTCCATGGCGGTATCGCCGGCGGATTCCACGGTGGTGGCGGACACAGGTAATCAATTCTTAGCAATAGATAGTCAAAACTAGTTCAGAGCCGCGAGCTTTAAATTCGCGGCTCTCTTTTTTCAAGTGCACTCGCAAATCGATTCAGCGCAATCGCGATCGGCAAGCCGATAAACAGCATCAATGCCAGCACGGCGTTTGCGCTCACGATATTAAACGCGAACAGCACCGTGGGGCTGCGATGAATCGCCGAAAGCGGCACCACAAGCATGTTCATAAACAGGAAGACAGCAACACCATACAGCAACCCGCTCACAACCGGTCGCTCCCGCAGCATTCGTAAGTGCCTGCTCGCCGCATAATAAACCGCCGCCGCCGTAAACGCGATCACAAAATGCAGGCCGAGCCCGAGCATAGCCGTCGCCCAACCGCCTTGCGCCGCACGTGCGCCCAGCACCCCTCTCGCAATCCCCTGCAGCAATCGCTCGGGAGGCACCCCACGAATGCCATAAAATAACAGCGCATCCGAGATATCAAGAACTCCGCCGATCAATCCACCCCAGCCGATCGCCCGCAGCGCGTCGGGATTTCGTCTCGCCGGCGACATAGACCTTCCATGATATGTCGAACCCGTAAACACTCAATGATGTCTGGTTTCCGAATGCAGCAATCCATAGACATCCACTCGCTTCTTGTACCGATATGCTGATTCCAATAGGCAGGCGCGGCATTATATTCGGCCTATAGTGTTCTACATAGCGCGACCTACGCCTACGTGGGTATGTACTGGACCTGGGGAAAGGGTGATAAACAGCCGTATGCCAGCCATTCATTCGTGCCGGGATTGATGTACCAGGACGGATTTCGATAATCCTCACCACAGAGCCGCGCACGTGAGTAGCTGTTCGATGAGGAATGGCGCCGATTTCGCTTGCGGAGTTAATGCCTCATTACTTTCGTTCCAGAATTCGGAAACCGTTCTCGAATCCAATCTGGCGATAGTGAGATTCGAGATATGGCTCCATGATGAGTCGCTCGCGGGGCGGCTGGCGATAGGCGGGGAATTCACGTGTCATATTCTCGCCCGCGAAAATTGTGTCCCAAAGAGCGTACCGTACGTTCTTTCTTTCCAAATCACGAATCGCTTCCAGGAACTGCGCATCACTGTCGAAATGGTATTGCAAATAGCTGAAGCGAGTCGGATTCCGGACGTCAGCCAGGAAATAGTAGATGGGCCGGTATGGGTACACGAAAACGTTCTCTCCACGCTCGGTGTGGCGAAGCAGAAACTCCAAAGCGGCGTCTTTTTATAGCTGTAGAGCGTTCCTTTGCGGCTGTGGATAGGTACTCTCGCCATGGCTGCAGCCGCCACATTCACCATTCCGTTCAGTAAAAGGCAGGCGATAATCCCAAAGGCGACGTGCTTAGGATACGCTCGGCGATGTCGCTCGCAAAGAGCGAAAAAAAGAAGAACCAGGATAATCGACCCATTCCGCAGATGCCCAATATCGAGGCGCTGCAGTTCGGAAAGCCAGAGCGCATAGCCTGTCAGCCAATAAGGAAGCAGCTCGCGAGAAAACGCGTCCCTGTGCCAGCACCAGGCCATGACTGGAAGCAGCAGAGGAACAGCCAACACCAAGAGATAGGGCACGCTTAGGACAAAGCTTCCGGCATAAGCGATGGGAAGAGGACATTGAAGACGCAATGCGGCGAACCACTGAGGCCACATGTGCTGAAAAAACGCAAAGCCGTATGGAGATGAGTTCAGGCTGTTGTAGTTTTTTAAGGGCCAGATGAAGTTGGCATAGATCAGATCTGGAATTGCCTTCGCAGCCGCATACGACGACAATTCAATCAGCAGCACTGAGAAATAGCCACTACAAACGATTAAGCTGGGCCGTATCCAATTTTCGCGGTGCAGTATCAGCAGCGCGAGCGCGAAAGAGATCACGAGAAAGCACCCTTTCTGCTGGATAAAGCTAGTGGTCACTCCCGCCATAAGGCCGGAGAGGAAAAGTAGGCTGCCCATGGTTTTCCGTGGCTGGGATGAGAGCCGATCAAGTCGCCGACAAGAAGAACGCGAATGCGATCAGCCCAAACATATTGCTGTCGTAGTGAGGACTGTTCATCACCATGATCGGAATCGAGGTGATCAAGACGAAAACCGCTGGAAAGAGGCCGAGTCGCTCAACGCGCCGAGCCAGGTGAAAGAGAAGCAGAACCGTCGCCACGCCGGTCAGCAGGAGCAGAATTCGCGCCGTGATCAGCCGGGGCCGAATAATTTGAAGAATCCGGCCAGCCAGTAAAAGGAGCCCGGTCCCTGCGGTTCCACGAAGTCGCGGAACGGGATCGCTCCATGGGTCACCGCGTACGCTCCGTATAAAAAGACCCCATCATCGAGAGTCGCTGTCAGAACTCGCAAAAAAGGGTATAGGTAGACTGTCGCGACTACGGCCAGGACGATGTACGGGACGCACCGAAAGACTGGGAATCGAATCCGAGCACTTACGTGGGAGGCAACGCTATCCGGAGCCTGCACTTATTGCTGCCTGCGTTCCAGAATTCGAAAACCGTTCTCAAATCCGATCTGGCGGTAATGCGTCTGCAGATACGGCTCCATGATGAGTTTGTCCGGCGCTGGCGGATGGTAGGCAGGAAAAACGGACCGCAGATTCTCGCCCGCAAAAACGGTGTCCCAGAGGACATACCGCACTTTCTTTGAGTCGACATCGCGAACGGCTTCGCGGAAGAGAAAATTCGTGCTTGGGTCGTACATCAGAGCGCTAAACCGGGTGGGATTGCGGACGTCCGCAAGGAAATAGTACATGGCGTGATAGGGATAAACGAAAACATTTTCGCCGGGCTGCGTGTGCGTGAGCAGGAACTCGAGCGCCTTATCTTCTCTGCCGTGCCACCAACGTTCCGCGGCGCGTGTGAATCAAGGTTTTCGCGGCTAACGGCTCCGATCAGGTTTGCTACGGCGATCAGTATCACGCAACCCGTAATCGCCACCGCCAGATGCCTCAGATAGGCCTTTGAGTGTGTCTCGCAAATTGCGAAAAACAAAATAACGAGGATGACGCAGGCATTCTTGAGATGGCCCATATCGAGTCGGTGGGATTCCGATAACCAAACTGCATAGGCTGTCAGCCAATAGGGCAATAACTCGCGCCGGAAAGCTTGCACCCGGCAGAAGTAACCGAGAATCGGAAGCAGCGGAAGAAGCAGGATGAATATCCAGGGGAGGACCAGCGCCGAACTCTCGGCGATAGTGACTGCGGAGGAGGAACTCGCGCGCGCGAGAGCAAGCCATTTTGGTACCCATGCCTGCCAGAGCGGGAATCCGTACGGGACCGCGTTGAAGTCGTTATAGGTTGAGAGCGGCAAGATCAGATTTGCGTAAATCAGATCGGGCAACGCCTTTGCGCGGGCGTAGAGCAGTAGCTCGATTGCGACCGGGCAACAATAACCCGCAGACAGAATTGCAGCGAGACGGAAACGGTTCTTCCGATGAAGAATAATCAACGAGAGCCCGAAGGCTGCCGCGAAATACATGCCTTTCTGCTGAATGAAGCAGCTCACGAGGCCAGTCAAAATGCCGGCTGCAAACAGCAAAAGCTCAGGCGTCCACGGGCCAGAGAGCACTGCTCGGGACGCGGCAGACGGAGAGTCCGCGGCACGTAACCGAGATGGGGAATCGAGGCGGGCTTGAGCGGAGAGGAAAACGGCGAACGCCAAGAGACCGAACAGATTGGTGTCGTAATGGGGGCTGTTCATCACCATTAACGGAATCGAAGTGGTCACGATAAAGATGGTGGCGAAGATCCCAGAGGCGCCGATTCGGCGTGAGAGGTGGAACACGAGAAGACCTATGCCCACTCCAGTGAGAAGGAGCACAGTTCGAGCCGTGACCATGCTGGTCCCGAAGATCTTGAAAAACATCGCCAGCCAGTAGAACGCGCCCGGAGGATGCAGCTCTACAAAATCGCGACCTGGAATAGCGCCTTCAGCCGCTCTTTGAGCGCCATACAGATACGTGCCCTCGTCGGGCGTTGCCGTCAATACGCGGACAAAAGGGAAGAGAAACAGTCCGGAAAGTACTGCGACAATGACGTACGGTTTTGCTTTGCGGAGCGCAACCCGCCAGTTTGCGGAAACGTCAAAAATGGCCCAGTTCGCTTGAAGAGAGGACACCAAGATCAGAGTGCGAGACTAAGGAGCCAAATCTCTCCTCGCCGCTTGCAGTATGCAAGTTTACAAACCGCCAACAACTACCTCGAATATAAGTGGTAGAGTAAATAACCTAGTTGGGGGCATACTGCCGTGACTCTTCATTCCCGGGTAGCCGATCCCGTCCGGAGGGGGTTCATCTCTCTGCTGGCATTAGGTTTGACAGCGGCCGGCTCGTCGTGGCCGCTCTTGGCGGCATCCATTGCAGATCTTAGAAATGAGGTCATGCAACGCGAATCGGCCGGCGACTTGGCGGGAGCGAAATCGTTGCTGCAGCAAGAGGCGGGAACACCGGGCAATGACTTCCGCGGCCGAGGTGCTCGCCGAATTTCTGGATCGCCATGCCGACTCAGGCCGACGCGATGCCTACCTAAAATGGGCTGCCGAAGAAAACGATTCAGCCAAGAAGAAATTAGCTCTCAGGCAAGTGGTTTTGCTTGATTTCATGGAAGGCAGAAGCTCCGATCTGACGGCAGATCTCGACCGTTATCGCGCGGCAGGCGGGAACGATTTCGCAGAGCCGGCAAAGGGACAAACTGCGGCGACCTTCTCGACCGTACTGATTCCTGGACCATTATCATCATTCGCCAGAATGGCTGCCCTCACGCCCGATCTGGCGCCCGAGGAATTGCTACCCGCGCTGGCGCGCAATGTGGTCACGAACGGTTACGAAGCATCCGGCAACGAAGTTCTTCAGCCCACCGAATATTTGCGGCTCGTTATGCGCTATGTAGGGCAGGCCCGCGAACTGCAGGCGATGGCCGGTAAAGACAGGAAAATCGTCATCGCCAGTTGCGATAGCGAAGAAACCGGAGCCCTTCTCAAAACCCTCGGATACCGGATGCGAGGCTCGTGCGGAGGCGACATTGTCCTCGAAACCGTCAATGCCACGCGGGCATTCCTGACAGTCGATTCTGGATTTCCGCTGACACAACTGGAACAAGATCTGCGTGCGAATCATCGTTTCGAGCTTCCTTACGCGCCTACACCCGTTCCAGTGCTATATAACGCCGAGTATTGGCTGGCCGCGCTTTCCCGCTCGGGGCAATCGGACTTCATTGATGCCTTTCTTTCTGATCCTTCGCTGTGCCGTTTGTATCTGGGCCTTTCGCATCTGGATCACGCCACCGCCGAAGCACTGCGGAAGCAAGCGCCTCCAGCCAAACTGAAGATTTACGCACACGTACTGGATTTCTACGGCAGCATGTTCCAGATTCGGAACGGCGCGGCCGTGGTGCCCGGATCTCCAAAGACATGGGCCTCTCTGGTAGGCGCCTCACCTGGAAATCCCGGAGCTTTCTTTGAAAAGCTCGTCTCGACGGACGACGGTTGGCTGGCCAGCTATTTCGACGCGCTGTCCCGGATTAACGGCTCCACAGCGGCTTATTTGACGCAGCCAGACCGGATGAAGCGCTTATATGATGCTTTGCGGGGCAAGATCACGAGCCCCGGACCGGCTCGTCCGGTCTTCCGGTCCAGCACGGAGCTGATGCTGCTGACCACCTCGCTTCGAATTGATGCAAACGGCCAGCCGCATATTCCCGGCGATCTCGAAGTGTGGCGCACGCTCTTCATCCACCATCCGCACGGCAAGTACGACGGCAAGCTTACTCGTTCAGCGGCCACGTGGCGCAACGGCGACGATGTCGTGGAGGCGCTATTCGCGTTGAGCCGGAAAACTGTCGAGAATGAACCTCTGAAGATCTTTCTGGCGCTGAATGATATCGACCGCGGGCGAGCGAAACCGATGTCGCCTCATCTCGCCGCCCGTCTCGTGAATGCGTACCGGGCTTACGGCACGCAGTACATTCTGTTCGCCGACGCGCCTACGTTGAGTGAAACGTCGATGGAGCATTATCTGGATATCTTTCCGGCGATCTCGGGGACGCGGGACAACCTGATCAAATCCGACGCGGCCGGCACGCTGCAATCGCTGGTCGATTTATGGCGCATTCTGGTGCTGCAGGGCGCGATAACACCGGCCGAACAAGACGCATCATTTGCCAAGCTGATTGCCCCGTTCACGCACGCCAAGCAAGAATCGGATATTTTCGATGCCGGCCGCTCCGGTGTGAATTTGTTGTTGGCGGCTTCACACGCCGATCCAAGCGAATCGCAGCAAGAGGCGCTGGTGCAGCTTTTGGTGGGCAAAATACGAAATCCCGATTCCTCAGGCCTGCCTTCGCCCGCCGAGAATTTCTTGCGCGGCTTCGACGCTCAACGTCTGATTCCTCTCGATACCCTATTTCTGCTTGCCGATCGCAGCGGGAAGGGAAGTATAGATCCAAAAGCGGTTAAGAACATCAATGAGCAGATGTCGCGCCTGGAGGAAACAGAGTCGCTGCGCGGCTCACTTTCCTCCGACGAAAAAAACTCCTTTGCGATGGGCTTCTGGAGCGAGCGGCACATCGATCAAGAGCGCAAGCTCAACGTCGACAAGCTGCTGAAGAATACCGATAAGAAGGACCCTCGCGAAGCGCTCGCTCCCTTTCTCCGCGATTCCCTGGTTGGCCTGCTGTACAGCTATTACGCACCGGCCGGCGCCCAACTGATGTATGCGAATCCTCTGTTTGTCCGCAGTCATGACTTTATCGGGCCGGAGAGCGCTCCGGCTGAATGGCGCGCCACAGAAGTTGCCGGAAGCGGATGGCCGGCAAGCGCCGGAGGACGATTGATGGGTTCCTTAATCTCGCTTCCGTACGCCATTGCCGAAGCGGAACAAAATTTCCTGACCCCGAAACGCGAGCAAGCTCTGATCTGGTCGGATTTAGTGCCGCAGATGATTGTCGATGTGACCGTGACCCGATGGAGGAATATAAAACAAGAGCAGCTCCGCTGGGTTTCACTGCACATTGAGCGAGGAAAGACGCTGATTGCCGCCTCTGCCTTGGATTCATCCGTTGAGCCCAGCGGTGATCGACGCCTATCGCCGATTCGAGAGCCCGGCAAAAGTGCAGTGGCTGGAAGATCAACTGCATGCGGGGCATTTTTCGCGGGCCGCGGCGGAAATTCCTCCTTCCGTGCTTTACGCGCTTGCCGACGATCCGGCGCTAAAGAACGTGTCGCCCGATATAGCTTCTTCCGAAATCGCGGAGATGAGTTCCGGAAACGATCCGGATTTGACGCCGGAAGCAATCTCGCGAGCTTTTGGAACTCCGAAACCGACGCTTACGCATTCTTATCACCCCGGACTTTTGTATCTGCGTACTTTCCCCGCGCTCATGGGCTACTCGAGCCGCATACTGGCCGAAACCTGGGAATCGAACAATCTCTACTATGCGGCGCTGGCGGATGAAACCGGTGTGCCAGCGGATCAGCTCGATTCCTATGTTCCGGAGTGGAACCGTTCCACCATCGAAAACATTTTTGCTACACACCTGGAAGATTGGCCGGCAGTTGCTTCGTTCCCTGCACACTGTGGCGGATAACGTGAGGCAACACAGCCGGCAGGGCAGTTCTGAACGCATATCGGAGAACTAGAAAGGCATTCCGTGAAGACATTTCTTCGCTTCCTTAGCGCCATAGTTGTCATCGGTTTGACCGCCGTTTTCTGGATACGAGCTCAGGACCAAACAGACAACGTTCCACGTCAAGGTGGACATGGTGGTGTTGAGCTTCAGCGTGACCGACCAGAAGGGAAAATATGTGAATGGGCTCAAGCCGAAGGACTTGAAAATTTTCGAGGACGAGATTCCCCAAAAGATAGCGACGTTTACGGAGGGTAATCACGCGCCGTTACAGGTGCTCGATAACGGGGAAACAAAACCCTTGCATGTAGCATCGGCGGCGGCAGCGGGTCCAAATGGCATCCCGCCCGATCCGCACGTGATCGATCTGCGTTCCGATTCGGCCGGCACGAACGTATTCGTGTTATTTGATACGAGCAACTATATGTATCGAGGATTCGTGTACGCCTCGGATGCGATCGCGGATTTTATTCGCGGACTGGATCGCGCCGATTCCATTGCCGTCTACACTTACAGCCGTAATCTGAATCGGGCGGTCGCACTGAATCGGGACCGCACTTCCGCAATCGCCGGGTTGCGGAGAGCCGTGGCCGGTGACGATTCCGCTCTCTATAACTGCTTGTTGCTCACGTTGCGGGACGCGGCAAAAGTTCCAGGCCGTAAAGTGGTGATCGTGTTCTCAAACGGACCTGACAATGCCAGCATGGTGGCGCCCGACGATGTACGGGCGATCGCCGAGGACGAAGGAATTCCGATTTACGTCATCTCCACTTCCGAGGTGAACAAGGACCCGATCTCGAGCACGATCTTCAAACGCATTTCAACGAACACCGGCGGCAAAAGCTATTTCGCCAAAACCTGGCAGAAACAGGTGGAAGCGTTCGAGTCGATTCGCGAAGACCTGGGAAACAGCTATACAGTCACCTATTATCCTCAACCGAACCCGAACGAGGGATTCCGTAAGATACGCGTCGAGCTTACGCCCGACGCCATGAAGAAATACAAAGTGCGGGCGCGGCCCGGCTATCGTCCGCAACGCGGAATTTGAGCTACTTATTCCTTTTGACGGCGAGCGGTCCGTAAGCCTGACACACGGGCATCATTTGAACGGCGTTGATGTTTACGTGAGCCGGACGTGTAGCAACCCAGTGAATTGCGTCGGCGACATCCTCCGGCATGATTGGCTGCGTGCCTTCGTACACAGCCTCGGCCTTCTTCTTGTCGCCTTTGAAACGGACTTCGGAAAATTCGGTTCCGCCGCATAATCCGGGTTGTATGTCGGTTACACGAACCGCCGTGCCCAACAAATCGGCGCGCAGATTGTTGCTGAACTGATGAACGAACGCCTTGGCGGCGCCGTAGACGTTTCCGCCAGGATAGGGCCATTCGCCGGCGACTGACCCGAGATTGATGATGTGACCTCGATTCCGCTGGACCATTCCTGGGAGCAGAAGCCGCGTGCAGTACACCAGTCCCTTGATATTGGCATCGATCATCTCGTCCCAGTCGTCGAGATTGGCGTTTTGCGCGGGATCGAGTCCGAGCGCCCCGCCGGCATTATTGACTAGAACGTCTACTTCGGCAAATTCTTTGGGTAGACTGCCGATCGCTTGCTCGACCTGATCCCGTTTGCCTACATCAAAGGACAGCGGCAGGAATTTATTTCCGAGCTCCTGCTTCAACTCGTCCAGCCGATTCTTTCGCCGGCCGGTGCCGATAATTTTCGCACCGTCGCCGGCGAATCTGTGTGCAGTGGCCCTCCCAAAACCGGCGGTTGCTCCTGTGATTAGAACGATCATGTTTACAGAATAGAATTGAGGCGGATGAGGGTGAACCGATTGCCGGTCGCTGTGTTAGCCTGAGAGCGTTCTCGCGAACGCGCTTAGCCCGCTGGTTTTGGGGCCGCTAGACCTTCTGTCATGTCGCTGCAAGTTTTTCTGCAAGCTCAACTGCTCGGGGCCGAAGAGTTTCTCGGCTGGCAATCTCCCGAGCACTTCGATGACGAGACGGGCATTCTCATGGGCCGGTGCGCGTGGCTCAGCCTGTTTTGCGAAGTTCTACCGAGAGCGCTGCTCGCCGAGCTTAAGCTATCGCGAATGCTGCTCGGCTCCAGCACTGCCGAACAGTTTCTTTTGGTTCTGGCCGAAGAAGATGTGCCTCGCGCAAATCAGCTTTTGGAGAACGTGGCCGCTGATGTGGCCCAACTCTCCGGCAGCACGTTGCGGCTGATTTGGGCTACCACGGAAAACCTTGGCGCTTGGCCGGTCGCCCGCAAGCGGCTGGATGACGCTCTGCTTGCAAAGACGTCGGCACCCCTGGGCGGCCATGCCGAAATGCAGCAGTTGTTCGCGCCGTTTGCCGTTCCCTCCACATCGACCGATCAAAGTTATTTCTCTTCGTTTCGCGGAGAAGCTGGCGTCCGCTTCCAAAATCGGATGGGATAGTAAGAGCCCAGCCCACCTGACATGGGACGAAGGCCAATATTCGTGGGCGCTGCGGGACCAATCAGGACCGGACGAGGACGGCATCCAGTTTCCCGCGCCGGTTTGCCATGAACGATGCCGGCCATCCGGCTTCGCCCTCTGAATTGGCCGAACGAGCGGATGGCGCTTCCCGCTGGGGCGTACTGATTGGAGATCTCGACCAGTTCGATTTGCAATTGAGGCGCGTTGGGAGCATTGAAGAGCACATTCATTTGTCTGTCTTAGTAAAGGAATTTTTTGCCGGAGAACTCTCGGTCTTGTGCACGATGCCGGATTTCTGGCGAAAAATCACCCTTCTTTATCGCGGAGGCGATGACTTTGCGGTCCTGGGTACCTGGGATGCGCTGCTCATGCTGGCCCGCGAACTACAGCGCCTCTTCGAAAAATTTGCTGAGCAACACTTGCAATCTCTCCCCGGTTTAGAGGGGAAAACGATTAGCATGGCGCTCGCGATCGCACCTGAAGCTCAGACCGGCTTAGCGTTCGTCTTCAGAGATGCCGCTGCGCAGCTCCAGCAAGCAAAGGCAAGCGAACCGGGAATGCTTCAGGTCTTCGGCCGCAGCTTGGAATGGAAGCGGTTGACCGACGCCGAAGAACTAAAAACGAGCCTGATGCAGATTGGTGCGCGACTTCGGATATTCGCCGCGATTACATCAACGATTTGGCATCGGTATACCGCGAAGCATTTTCCGCCCGCGTCCTGCGGCGAAAATCGGCTCGGATAGACAAACCGTGGCGCACCTATATGCGACTTTCGCGAGTGATCCCGCAGGCGCGAGGCAAAGAATTGAACAATGTGCGAAATGCTGTAATCGCCAGCCTGATCGGGAAGCGTACCAACGCCCAAAAATTGCGGCCCTCGGGTCGAATCGGTCTAGAGTGGGCGCGGTTGGCAGCGGGCGTAAGGTCTGACGTAAATTCTCCCGGAGGAAGGAATAGATATGCCTGAAACAGAAGAAAAGAAGACCGAAGAGCGTCGCAGCAGTGAAAATCGGCCACCTCGGGAGAATCGCCAGGGCGGCGGTGGAGGCCCCCGAAGCAATGATCGGGGCGGAAACGAAGGACGGGGCGGCGATCGCTCCGGGGAACGGGGACGCGAACAGCGCGGCGGAGGCGGTCCGCGCGGGCCGGGGGACAGGCGTGGTGAAGGGCCACCGGAAATCGAGCTGGAGAAACTGATTTCCGACAGCTTGTATCTGGATAATCAAGCGCACGTAGTGGTGAGCCGCATGCGCGACATGGATTCCGGAACGAGGAGCCAGTTACGGCGACTTTATAACGCAGTGCGCCGCGCCACTCGCGCTCCGGAAGGGGAGCGGCAACACGAGTTTGTGATGGTAAGAGCACGCTTGGCTTACACTATCGCGCGGCATTCGCTGCGGAGCCTGGACGCGCTCGAGCGGCTCCTTCTGCAGGTCACCCGCAAGAACGATATCCGCGGATATGAGCGATTCCGCGATTTGTTTGAAGCCATTATTGCTTACAACGAGTAATCGACAGGACAAGTTACGACATGAGTTCTCATACCGCGGACACTGAATTAACGTTTCTCGGCAAGCTGATTCTGGAAGGGGAGATTGTTTGCCAGACGGGGCTCCATATCGGGGCCGGCAAAGGGTCGCTAGAGATCGGGGGCGCGGATAATCCGGTCGTAAAAGACGCCTTCGGAATTCCGTACATTCCGGGTAGCTCGCTGCGTGGAAGACTCCGCTCGCTTTTGGAGCAAACACTCGGGTTAGCGGTGCCGGGCGAACTGGTGTACCTATCAAAGCGCCGGGGTCAAGAAGTTCGCATTCATCACAGTGACCGGCCGGATGACGAAGTTTGCATTCTCTTTGGCCGAAATCCCGGACGCGCTGAAAAAGTTACGGGAGATGCAATCGAGGGCGCAACAGCTACGCCGGCACGGCTTACCGTGTATGATGCTCCGCTTCTGATCGACAGCATCACTTCACAAATGCGCGAGAACCTGGATGACGAACTGACGGAAGTGAAGAGCGAGAATGCGGTGGACCGCATCACTTCACAGGCGAATCCCAGGACCTTGGAGCGCGTACCGGCGGGTGCCCGCTTCCGATTCCGGATGATCCTGGATATCTTGTGCCCAGAAGACAAACCGCTGCTCGCGCGAGTGGTGGAGGGCTGCGCCTTCTCGAAGACGATGCACTGGGCGGCGGCGGCAGCAGGGGAAATGGCCGCGTCGCTTTCAGCGGCCTCAACCTGACATGGCGCGGCAAAGATTACTACGCAAAAGGCGCGGGCGAGACATCTCTTCTTTCCGGTTCGGATCTGGCCGCGCTGCAGCAACTGGCGAGCGGCGACGATTTTGCCGAGAAGCTAGCGTAAGTAATGAAGCCTGCCGTCCTCATCCGCTTGCGGCCCGCGGGACCATGGCGATCCGGTCCGGGAGATGGCGCGCATGATCGGATCGATGTGCTGTATCGCAGCGACAGGCTCTATTCGGCCGTCACGCTCGCGATGCGCCAGTTGGATCTGCTGGAATCTTGGCTGGATGCCACAGCACGCGCCGCAACGCCGGCTGTCCTCTTCAGCTCGCTGTTTCCCTATCAGAGCGAAACCCTGTTTGCTCCGCCGCCTTCCACGATTTGGCCGCCTCCGGCTGCGTTGGTGACCAGCCCTACGCCTGTGTTTCTGAGTAAGATGCGCTGGAATGCGGTGCGCTTTGTTCCTCTCGGCGATCGTTGAATCGATTCTCACGGGGCAGCGAGTCCTCGCCGATCAATGGCTACCGGATCCTGAAAGCGGGTGCCTGCTGCGGCGGGACCGGCCGAGTTCCAGTCCTTTTCGGATGGTTGTGCGTAGCGCGGCCGCGGTCGATTGTGTTTCGCGCTGTGCCGCAAAGGTGGACTCGTTCGCTTGCGTCGAATTTGAACCCGGTTCCGGTCTTTGGTGTCTCGCTCAATTTAGCGATTCGACTGCGGAATCCACTTGGAATCCTCGTATTCAGGCGGCCTTTCGTCTGCTTGCCGATAGCGGATTTGGGGGACGCCGGAGCAGCGGATGGGGGCAAACAGAGGCGCCGATCTTCCAGCAGGGTAGCTGGCCGAACCTGGGGATGCCGAAATTAGCGCGACTCGCAAACTATCGAAATGGATCCGCCGGTTCGAATGCCGAGGCCTCATCGTATTGGATGTTGTCGCTGTACTCGCCCGCTAGTACCGATTCCGTTGATTGGAGCGGCGGCGATTATCGGCTTATCATTCGCGGCGGCAGAGTGGAAAGCCAGTCCGGTTCCGGCGGGGAAAAAAAGCTCATACGTATGGTCGCCGAGGGCTCCGTGATTGCCGCGGCACAAGAGCCAGTCGGAGCGGCAGTGGACGTTGCTCCTCAAGGTTTCGCTCATCCCGTTTACCGATCTGGTTTTGCACTGACGCTGAAGCTGCCGGCCATGGGTTTGCCTCCCGACACGGAACCCGTCGAAACGCCTTCCGAAGAAGCCGCACTAGAGGAGCGTCTCTGCGATGAACCGGAACCCGAAAACGGACATCGAAGCGTAAGCCCGCCCAGCGTGGATTCCGATCCCGAACAGCACGAGATGAGCAAGGGTTCTAGCGATGAACTATAGGGTCACGGCTTTCACTCCGCTCCTGGTGGGAGATGGGCAGGAGCTTTCGCCTATCGATTACATGGTCTGGAAGGACCAGGTCAATGTTCTCGACCAGGCTCGCATTTTCAAGCTGCTTGCGCGCGGGCCGCGGCTTGAAGGCTATCTGACTCAATTGCGCAAAGCGACCAAACTTGACTTCGCATCCTGGGGCGGTTTCGCGCAAAACCTTTCTCAACGGCGAATTCCGTTTGAACACCCGGAATCGACGGCGATTTGGAACTCCGCGCCTTCCGAGTCGCTATTTATTCCGACATTTGCCTCGAATTATCGAGGCGCGTATCTGCCTGCCTCCGCAGTCAAGGGCGCTCTTCGCACGGGTTTTGTATTCTCACGCTGGTCTTCCAGCACCATGGACCGCGTCGCCGCCTCTCTCGAAGGCGATCGCCTGCCTCGGCGCGTTGGAGAAACAGCGGAAGTCGGCCTCCGGCGCGTCCCAGATCAGGATCATGGCTGTTGCCGATAGCCAGCCTGTCCCCGCTGCTGCTTTCAAAATCTATGTGACTCGGGTTGCCTCGCTAGATACTCGGCAGGGCGGCAAGCCGCAGCTTGCCTGGAAGGTTGCGGGCCGAGGCAGCGTCCCTCCCCAGCGCATCTCCGATGCGACTCCCGTCTTTGCGGAAATGGCGATCCCAGGCACGTCCTTCACGGGCGATTGGGATGAGCGCGCATTTTTCAAGAACCCGGAATTGACGCGGGCCTTGGGCTGGCGATCTGTCCCTGATTCGAAGATGGTGATCGACGCGGCGAATCAATATGCCGCGGCCCAGCTCGATCTGCATTCGCGTTATGCGGAAATCACGGGTCTGAGCGGGCTTCACAGATACCGTCGAACATCTGCGGACCGAACTGGCTTCCGCCGTGAGTTCCACCTCATCGTGCCTGCTTTGCCTGGGATGGGGAGGTGGATTCCTCTCCAAAGCCGGGTTCCTCGATACAGAGCAGGAAGCCTACCGCAAGGTCCTGCGCGCGATCCCTGCCATGGGTCAGAGCAATTCGCGACGGTCTGCCCTTCCCCAAAACTCGCCGTGTGGTTTTCGTTGGTGGTCAACCATCTTCGTTGCCGGGATGGGTGAGGCTTCAGCTCGAATAGTAAAGCGATTTAGCCAAAAAGGGGTATTCGGCGTGAACAGTGTGGCTTTTCTGGAGAGCACATGGAATGACATACGCCGTTCCTTGCGAACGATGTGCAGGAATTTGGCCTTTACTTTGACTGCAATTCTGACCCTCGCGATTGGTATCGGCGGAAACACGGCCATATTTTCGATGATCCGGGCGGTGTTGCTTAAGCCGCTTGCCTATCGAGCGCCGGATCGCCTTGTGTACCTCACAGTCGATCATCCGCGAAAGGACCAGTTCGACGTGCAATTCCAGTTGACTCGTCTCGAACAGATGGGAAGGCTCAATCGTTCGCGGCGGTGGGCGCTTTCGGCGCAAACCTGGAGAGTATGACCCTCTCCGGCCAGGGTCAGCCGGAAGCACTGAAGGGCGCGCGCGTATCTGCGAATTTTTTGGAGATTCTGGGAATTCCGCCACTTCTGGGCCGCAGTTTTTTGCCCGAAGAAGACGCGGTCAATGGTCCACCGGTGGTGATGATCAGCGCCAGCCTTTGGAAGCGGCGCTTTAAGCGGCGACACGTCTGTCGTCGGCAGAATCGCAACGCTGGACGCGCGGGCCTACACGATCGTCGGCGTGCTGACGCCCGGCTTTGAATTTCCATTTTCCGGGCTGGATCTATGGTTCACTAAACCTTCGCAATGGTCCGCCCTTCCGCCTCGATACTGGGATCTTTCGCTCGTGCGAGGGATTTGGCCGCTTGAAACCGGACGTCAGTTTGGAGCAGGCGCGAGCCGAGATCGGAGTGCTCGATCGTCAATATCTCCGCGACTATCATGGCCTCGACCCGGGCGAAATGCGGGTCATGTGGCTGAAGGACCGCCTCGTGAAAAATGTGCGTCTGATGTTCTGGATGCTTTTCGGAGCGGTCGGTTTTGTGCTTCTGATCGCCTGCGCAAACATTGCCAGTCTGCTACTTGCGCGCTCGACGACCCGCTCTCAGGAATTCGCAGTACGAATGGCAATTGGAGCAGCTCGCATTCGTCTGATTCGTCAATTGCTGGTCGAGAGTATTGTACTGGCACTCAGCGGTGGGGCGCTGGGTGTCCTGCTTGCAGAAGCCGGGTTGAGAGTCATGAAAAACGCAGCGATTTTCGGCTCGCATTCGCCAAACGCGCTTTATTTGCCGGGCGCGGCGGAGATCCGGCTGGATGGAACAGTGCTCGCATTTACGGTTGGCGCTGTGTGTTCTCAGTGGCATTCTATTCGGCCTAATCCCATCGCTTCGATTGTCGCGACCGGATCTCGCAAACGAGCTGCGCGAAACAGGTGCTGCCGCAGGCCGGAGCGGATCTGTGTATCGAGGAGGCTTCCGAATAGACACTCGCGGCATCTTAGTGGTCGGCCAAATTGCCCTATCGATTGTCCTACTGATCGGCGCCGCGCTCCTGATGCGGAGCGTAGCCCGGCTCGAGAGCGTAAATCCTGGATTCGACCCGGCCCATCTGCTCACGATGAAGATTTCTCTGCCGCCTGCACAATATGACACGGAACAGAAGAAGGCGACATTCTTTCGAGATTTAGTGGAGCGCACTGCCGCTCTTCCGGGCGTACAAGACGCCATGGCCGCCATGTCGCTTCCTACGACTGTCTGGATTCGAACGAACATTACTCAGATTGAAGGCCGGCCTGCACCGGATCCAAATGATCCCGTGTTGGCGGTGATCGAGAGCGTCACACCCGGTTATTTTCGAACACTACGAATCCCGCTGCGGCGTGGACGCGAATTCACAACACGCGATAACAGCATCGGCTCTCCCCCGGTCGTGATCGTCAACGAGACGCTGGCACGTCGTCTTTGGCCGGATTACCCAAACGGACCAAATCCAGTCGGCCGCCATTTTAGCGAGGGATATGACAAGAAAGTTGGCTCGCTGCAGATCGTCGGCGTTACGGCGGATGTGCACGAAGGAGGGCCGGCCTCGCCTGCTGTTCCGGAATTCTACGTGCCGTGTGCAGTTCACCCTCCACAGAGCGCCTACCTAACGATTCGCACGCCCGATGATCCTTTACAATTTACGAACAGCATCCGTTCACAGGTACAGGCCATTGATCCCGATCAATCTGTTTCAGAGGTCAAGACCATGGAAATCGTACTTGACGCGAGCCTTGGGCAGCGAAGGACCACAATGCTGCTACTCGATTCATTTGCCGGCGTGGCGCTCCTGCTGGCTGTTATCGGAATTTACGGAACGATCGCGTATTCGGTTTCGCAGCGCACTCAGGAATTGGGAATCCGGCGAGCTCTGGGCGCGCAATCCATTCAGATTTTGCGTCCCATCATAATTCAAGGGCTCGTCTTGAGTGCGATGGGAACAGCAATTGGTGTCGCCAATGCATATGTACTCACTCGTGCTTTGAAGAATTTACTCTTCGAAGTCAGCGCTACGGATCCGATTATCTTTGCCTGGGTTTCCGTGTTGTTTTTGGTTGTGGCTTTGCTTTCGTGTTATGTCCCGGCAAAGCGGGCCACTCAGATCGATCCGATGACGGCGTTACGAGTTGGATGATCGCGTTGCAACAACGCCAAAGGTAATAGTACTTACTGACTACAGCCCTGCGACGCACGCTAATTCTGGAAGCCAGAAGTGCCGATATTGCAGTATGATGGGAGTCGAACGCATCTACCTTCCGGTAAACGCTTCCTTTCCGGCGTCTTCTACCTCCATGACAAATCATGCATAGCGCGATATATAACGCGTATTTCGGATTTTCGGAAAACCCGTTCAATATCAGCCCGGATCCGGAGTTTCTCTACCGCAGTCCGCAGCATGAAGAGGCTCTGGCCAATCTGATTTACGGCGTTCGAAGCCGAAAAGGGTTTATCGTCCTCAGCGGTGAGGTGGGGACCGGCAAAACCACGATGTTGGAGTGTCTGAGAGATTATCTCGACTCTCAGCGGGTGGAATTCGCGTTCATCTTCAATTCCCGCCTTACTCCCGACCAGTTTTTCGAGATGATGGCGTTCGATTTCAATCTGCAATGCGATCGAAAGTCAAAGACTGAGGTGTTATTTGCGCTCAATTCGCTGCTGATTCAGCAGGCGGAGCGTGGCCGCACCTGTGTGCTGATTGTTGACGAAGCTCACAACCTCGAGTGGGATGTTCTTGAGGAAATCCGGCTGCTAGGCAATCTGGAAAATCGTCAAGGCAAGCTGCTGCAGATCATTTTGGCGGGCCAGCCGGAGCTCGACCGTAAACTGGATGCTCCGAATCTTCGGCAATTGAAGCAGCGCATCGTCCTTCGCTGTTCCCTAAACCCTCTTACCCCTGAAGAGTGCGTGGCCTATATCGAAACGAGGCTGGCCCGCGCGGGCATGCCCAATCAGAAGATTTTCTCGCCGGAAGTGCTGGAAGAAGTTTATAAGCGAGCGCGCGGCATTCCTCGCCTCATCAACTTACTTTGTGACAACCTGCTGGTGACCGCTTTTGCGATGGAACAGCGCGCGGGCACGGTTGCCATGCTCGACGAAGTTTGTCAGGATTTGCGAGTGGAATGGCCCGGTGCAAACCGGCATCGCCGCGGGCACGCCCGCTACGGCGTTGGCGAAGAAGATTATCCGGAAGCACCCATTTCGATTCGCGGCGAATAGCTCTCCTGAGACAAACTGAAAGGAGATTAATTGCCTACCAATCAAGCCCTGCAAGTCTCCTACGGAACCATCCCGCTGATCCTCTTGATTGCGGGCTCTTACACCCGCAAGCAGATGTTGCTGAGAGATATCCTGGCCCGAAT